>NZ_JAHVCV010000001.1:0-684319 GCF_051487485.1 Williamsia muralis
TCGGGAGGCTGACTGTGCGACATCATCAAGAACCCCACGGTCTCGAGCCCCAACTCACGCGCCAACCCGAAATGCTGAATCGACACATCAGCCTCGGTGCAATGCGTCGCGATACGACAGATCTGCGCACCATTGTCCTGCGCCGCCCGAATATCGTCCTTGATCCCCAAACCAGGCAACATCAAAAACGCGATCCTCGCCGTCGTCGCCGTCTCGACCGCCGCCCGGATCAACTGCTGCTCAGGAGTCTTCGAGAACCCGTAATTGAACGACGACCCACCCAGACCATCACCATGGGTCACCTCGATCACCGGCACACCCGCACCATCGAGGGCGGCAACGACCGCTGTGACGTGCTTGACGGTGAATTGGTGGCGCTTTGCGTGGGAGCCGTCGCGCAACGACGAGTCGGTGATCCGGATGTCGAGATCAGGACTGTAGGGCATGAGTGTTCCTTACGAAGATCAGTTCGGGCGGTTCAGACGGCGTCGGCGAGGAGGTTCGAAGCGAAGCTCTCGCCGACCTTGGTGGCGGCGGCTGTCATGATGTCGAGGTTGCCCGAGTAGGGCGGCAGATAGTCGCCCGCGCCTTCCACCTCGAGGAAGATCTCGACCCGCGCCAGTCCACCGCTCGTTGTGCTGGGTTCGTCGAACTGTGGCTCGGCCCGCAGGCGGTAACCGGGTACGTACTGCTGCACCGAGCCCGCCATCTCGTAGATGGACGCTGCGATGGCATCACGGTCGGCGTCGGCGGAAATCGAGCAGAATACAGTGTCCCGCATGAACATCGGCGGTTCGGCGGGGTTCAAGATGATGATCGCCTTGCCCCGCTTTGCCCCACCTATGGTCTCGATTCCGCGACTGGTGGTGATGGTGAACTCGTCGATGTTGCCTCGCGTTCCCGGTCCCGCCGACGGTGACGCGACACTCGCGACGATCTCGGCGTAGGCGACCTCGGCGACACGAGACACCGCGTGCACCATGGGGATCGTGGCCTGGCCGCCACAGGTGATGAGGTTGACGTTGGGTGCGTCGAGGTGCTCGCCCATGTTCACCGACGGGATCACCGCCGGGCCGAGCGCCGCGGGCGTCAGATCGACGGCGGTGATACCGAGTTCGGCGTACCGGGGTGCGTTCGCACGGTGAACATAGGCCGAGGTCGCCTCGAAGACGAGGTCGGGCTTCTCATCTTGCGAGAGAAGCCAATCGACGCCTTCCGAACTGGTCACCATGCCGGCGTCGCCCGCGCGCCGAAGTCCCTCGCTCTGGGGGTCGACGCCGATCATCCACCGAGGCTCGATGATGTTCGAGCGCAGCAGTTTGTACATCAGGTCGGTGCCGATGTTGCCGGATCCGACGATGGCGGCCTTCGCCTTGGTCATGGGTTCGTCCTCACTTGAATTGCGCTGTTACAGAGCCGATACCACTGAACTCAGCCCGATAGGTCGAGCCGGCACGTACGTCGATGGCACGAGTGCAGGAACCCGGCAGGATCACGTGGCCGGCCTCGAGTCGCACACCGAAGTCCGCAACCTTGCGAGCCAGCCAGGCGACGGCCTTCGTCGGATTCCCGAGAACTGCGCTCGCCTCGCCGCGCGCGATCTCCACGTTGTCCTCGTAGAGCACGGCGCGGATTCCTCCGATGTCGATGTCCGATGGACGGACCCGCCCAGCACCGAGGATGACCCCGGCCGACGATGCGTTGTCGGCGATGGTGTCGGCGAGGCCGATCCTCCAGTCCCGAATCCGTGAATCGATGAGCTCGATGCTCGCGGCGATGTACTCGGTCGCGTCGAGCACATCATCCTCGGTGCACCCCTGCCCAGGAAGCGTTTTGCCCAACACGTATCCGATCTCGACTTCGACACGGGGGTAACAGAATTGGGCAGTGTCGATCGGGGATTCCTCGGAGTACACCATCGACGACAGGAGATGTCCGTAGTCGGGTTCGTCGACACCCATCATCGCCTGCATCACCTCGGAAGACAGGCCGACCTTGTGGCCGTACACGTTCTCGCCGGCCGCGAGGCGCCTACGGATGTTGATCAGCGCAATCTCGTACGCGTCGACCACGTCGATCTGCTCGAACGTCGTGCTCAGAGGTTCGATCGGGGAGCGGTGTGCCTCGGCGTACCACAGGAGGTCGGCGGCCGACGAGCGTTCGTCATCGATCAGCATCAGGCGGAGGCCGAATCGAGCGTTGCGTCCCGTTCGGTAGCCGACACATGCCGGGCCGCGATGTAGCCGAACACCATCGACGGTCCGATCGTCGCTCCTGCGCCGGCATACTCGTTGCCCATCACCGACGCGGATGTGTTGCCGGTGGCGTACAGGCCGTCGATGACCGTTCCATCCTCGCGCAGCACTCGGCTGTTCGCGTCACACACCAACCCGCCCTTGGTGCCCAGGTCGCCTGCTTCACAACGGATTGCGTAGAAGGGCCCCTTGACGATCTCGTCGAGGTTGGGGTTCTTCATCGTCGGATCGCCGTAGTAGCGGTCGTATGCGCTCTCGCCGCGACCGAAGTCCTCGTCCACACCTGAGCGCGCGAAGCCGTTGAAACGGCTGATGGTCTGCACCAGCGCATCGGCCGGGACACCGATCTCTTTGGCGAGATCACGCAGCGTGTCGGCCTTGTGTACCACGCCCGAGTCATAAAACCCCTGTGGGAAGGCGACATTCGGTAGCACCTGCGCGAACGGGTATCGGTTCTTGGCCTTGGTGTCCATGATGAACCAAGCCGGTACGTGCCCACCCTCGAGTTGCTCGTGCACGAAGTTCACGTAGGGAGCCGATTCGTTGGTGAACCTTCGGCCTGCACTGTTCACGATCACGGACGGCGGAATACAACGCTCCGACACCAGCGGGATGACCGCGCCCATGGGATGTAGCACCGAAGGCATCCACCACGCGTCGTCCATCAGATCCACTGCTGCCCCGAGACGCTGGCCGGCGACGATGCCGTCGCCGACGTTCTCTCTGGCGCCCGAACTGACGTCCACAACCCCGTGTTGGGGCAGGTACTTCGCCCGCATCTCCATGTTGTGGTCGAATCCGCCGGTGGCCAGCAGCACGCCCCGGCGCGCACCGATACGAATGGTTGTGCCATCACGCTCGGCGACGACGCCGATGACCGTTCCGCGGTCGTCGGTGATCAGTTCGGTCATCGACGTCTTCAGCCACAGGGGGACGCCTGCGTCCTTGAGGACCATGCGCATCCGTGCGACCAGGGCACGCCCGCCGGTCGCCATGTGTCGGCGCCTGATCACGTTGGAGGACACCCGCCACGCTGCGACCAGGGAGGCCTTACGCCCCTTCCACGTTCTCTTGACCATGGCGAGGTCGTGGTAGTCCTTCGAGGTGACCCACAGTCCCAGCGGGCCTTTCATACTGTTCGGCCGCTGGAACTTCTCGTCTTCCTTCAGTGCGCGGGTGTCGAAGGGCTTGCACTCGATGGTGCGGCCCAGCGCGCTGCCCCCTTCGAACTCCGGGTGATAGTCCGAGTACCCCTTGACCCAGTAGAGCTTCATGTGTGGGCTCTTGTCGAGCAGTTCCATCAGCGCGGGCCCGTTGTCGACAAAAGCGTCGAGACGATCCGCAGGTACCTTGCCGTCGGTGATGACGTCGAGGTAGCGGCGAACCGAACTGCGTTTGTCGACCACACCTTTCGCCCGGAGTGTCGGCGCGTTGGGAATCCAGATGCCGCCGCCGGAGATGGCGGTGGACCCACCGTAAGTGGCGCCCTTGTCGATGATGAGTGTCTCGAGTCCGCTGTGCGCAGCGGTGATTCCTGCGGCCATGCCACCGCCGCCGCTTCCCACGACCAGGAAGTCGACGATTGTCTCGAACTGTTGGGTGCCGAAGCGATTGTTGTCGGCCATGTCTACGTCCTGTCCTTGCGGGTGAGAAAGGCAAGCACCGCAGAGACCCAGGCATCTCGGGCCTCGATCATCGTCCAGTGCCCGCACTTGGGGAATACGTGCAACTCGCTGTTCGGGATGTCTCGCATCGGCAGCATTGCCATGTCGACCGGGCTCACCCTGTCGTCGCGTCCCCAGGTCAAAAGCGTGGGGGCTCTGACCTTGCCGAGCTGCGACCAGTACGGCGGTGCGTCCGAGCGCGCGGCCGCGACCATGGTGGCGGCAAAGGCCGTGCTGCTGTACATCCGCCGGGCGATCTCCAGGGTTGTGGGCTCGGTCGCAAGCTCCCAGCGCTCGTCGATGAGTTCGGGGGTGATCACGGCCGGGTCGTAGACCATCGATCGGAGCCAGCGGACCAGCCCTTCGCGGGTGGGGTTGTCGGTGAACTCCATCAGGAGCTTGATGCCCTCGCTGGGCCCCGGAGAGAAGGTCGCCTTGCCCATTCCACCGATGGTTACCAGCTTGCCGACCCGGCTCGGCGCATCGATCGCAACCTTGGTGGCGACGATCCCGCCCATCGAGTTCCCGATCATGTGTGCAGATTCGATCTCGAGACCGTCGAGAAACAGTTCGACGGCGGACTGCGCCATCGACATCGGGTGGCCGTCGCCGGGATCACTGACGCCGAATCCGGGGAACTCCAGTACCAGACAACGGAAGTGCTCGGCCAGGTCGGGGAGTACTCCCCGATAGTTCCGCCATCCGGTCACGCCCGGCCCCGAACCGTGAAGCAACAGCAGCGGTGGGCCCACGCCGGCCTCGTGGAAGCGCAGCACCCCGAGATCGGTGTTCAACTCCCGCAGACTGCGCTCGTAGCTCACGTCTGTTGTCATGGGCCGAACGTTGCCAGCCCGGTGCCTCATCCACAGCCCAGGTCTCGTTGAGCGAGATGCCCAGCACGCCAAGGCCAACCGGAATCTGGCGCTTCCACTGAGCGAGACCACGCACGGCTGCCGAGACCGGGCGCCATAGCGTCGCCTCCATCACTCGACCACACAAGGGAACCGGAGGTGATCGGATGTCGATCGAAACGATGTCGCAAACCGACATGCGAAAGGCACTGGGCCATTTCGCCAGTGGGGTCACCGTGGTCGCGGGCATGGATGACGAAGGACCCATTGGGTTCGCCTGCCAGTCCTTCGCCTCGGTGTCGCTTGATCCTCCCTTGATCCTGTTCTGCGCGGACCACCGCGGGCGATCGTGGCCCCGCATCCGGAACACCGGCCGTTTCAGCATCAATGTGCTCCATGAGAACCAGACCGACCTGTGCTCCCGATTCGGGTCCAGCAGAGGTCGCAAATACGACGGGCTCGACTGGGAGCTGAGCAAGTGGGCGACGCCATCCCTCCCAGATGTGTTGATGCGGGCACACGCCGAGATCCACGACGTGCACACCGCAGGCGATCACGACGTGGTGATCGGCCGAGTCCTCGAGTTGGAGTCGGTCACCGATGAGCGTCCGATGATCTTCTTCCGCGGCGGATTCGGTCTCGACACCACTTCGAATCTGTTGCGCGCCTGAAGCGCAGCTGATTTCCCGCGCGTGTCGATCCGTCTACAGCCACTGCCCCGACTGCACGGCGAGCAGTCGGTCCAACGCCTCTGCCGACCACGTGTTGTCCGGCAGCGGAGGGGTCTTGCGTCCCCGGCGGGTTGTACCGGCCTCGGGATACAGGGTGCGCGTGACTTCCCGAGCCGCCCGAACCACCAGAGGAGCAACCCGTTTGAGCTGAGCGGTCCGTGCGTCGCCGCACAGAGAGATCGCCGCAACCGGACCGTCGTAGCCGCGGACCGCGACCCCGACGCATGCGGCGCCGCGTACGGACTCGCCGCGCTCGAATGCCAGTCCGCTGCGCTGACGGATGCGGTTGAGTTCTTGGTGAAGTGTCGGGAGATCGGCGATCGTGCGGTCGGTGCACCGATTCAGCCTGTGCTGATAGATCGCGTCGACGCGCTCGGGGTCGAGCCAGGCGAGCATCGACTTGCCGCCCGCGGTGGAATACGCCGGTCCGCGTCCGCCGACTCGCGACGGCAGCGACGCGGCAAATCGTCCACCGACCTTGTCCAGGTAGATGCTCTCGCCGCCGTCGAGGACCGACAGATGGACGACCATCCCGGTTTGCATGTGCAGGTCGTGCAAGAGGGGCGCGGCCGCCGCACGGACCTGTGCGTGGCCACCGTCTCCTCCGCCGAGACCCATCGACCGCCGGCCGAGTCGGTATCCGAACGAGGCGTGTTCCACCCAGTTCAACCGCACCAGTTGGTCGAGGATGCGGTGCACCGTCGATCGGGGGAGCTGCGTGCGTCCGGCCACCTCTTCGAGGGTGAGCCACGACGCCGGGCCGCCGAACGAGTCGAGGATGAGCGTCATACGTTCGAGCATCGAGGGCGGAAGATCCCGCTTTCCGGCAGGGCGGGGGTGTGCAGCACCGGAATCAATGACCGTCATCGAGCCTCCATAACCTGGTCGAATCTGAGATCCAGGACAAAACTGAAATGAATTCTTGTAATACTAGCAGCAGTCCCGGTGACTGGGAAGTGAGTCGCGGCAGCCGCTCTCGGCAACGCTGCGAACTCCCACTCTCTCCGCCCTACAGAAAAGAAGGCTGATCATGACCGATAACACCCCTGACGTGGCAGTTCTCGTCGAATCGCTCATCGAGCGCATCACCCTGCTCGAGGACAAACTGGCCATCACCGAGTTGATGACGGCCTACGGCCCGGCAGTCGACAGCGGCTCGGCCGAAGCCGTGGCCCACCTCTGGACCGAAGACGGCGTCTACGACGTGGACACCGGCATCATGCGAGGACATGCCGCGATCACGGCGATGGTGAGGTCGCAGGCGCACCAGGCGTGGATCGACGGCGGCTGCGGGCACGTTCTGGAGCCCGGTCACATCATCGTCAACGGCAACACAGCGGTCGCAACCTGTAAGTCGCAGTTGATCATTCGCGATGGCGACCACTTCACGGTCCTGCGGGTGACCGCGACCCGCTGGGAACTGCAGAAGATCGACGGCACGTGGAAGGTGACGTACCGGACCGGGCGCCTGCTCGACGGTCGCCCGGACGCTCGCGCGTTGCTGGCCGAGGGAGTCCGGGACTGAGATCGCAGGTCGGCTACTTGCGTCGAAACTAGAATGAATACTAGTTTCCATGCAGTAGCCAACAAACTGAGGAGCTCAACATGGTGGACACTCTCGATCTGGCCGGCCGCGTCGCCGTCGTCACGGGCGCGGGCGCTGGTCTCGGACGCGCGGAAGCTCTCGCGCTGGCCGAGGCGGGCGCCGCCGTGGTCGTCAACGACATGGGCGACAACGCGCACCTCGTGGTCGACGAGATCACTGCCGCCGGCGGGCGGGCCGTCGCGCTCACCGGCGACGTCTCGGACTGGTCGATGGGCGAGCGCCTCGTCCAGGAGGCGGTCACCCGATTCGGGTCATTCGACATCCTGGTCAACAACGCCGGGATCCTGCGGGACAAGATGATCTTCAACCTGACCGAATCCGATTGGGACGACGTCATCCGTGTGCATCTCAAAGGCCACGCCGCCACCTCGCGCGCCGCCGCCGTCCATTGGCGCGAAGCGAGCAAGAGCGCCGGTCAACCGGTGTTCGGGCGTGTCATCAACACGTCGTCAGAGGCCTTTCTGTTCGGCTCGGCCGGCCAGCCGAACTACTCGGCGGCAAAGGCGGGGATCACCGCGCTGACACTCTCGACCGCACAGGGATTATCCCGCTACGGTGTGCGCGCCAACGCCATCTGCCCGCGGGCACGTACCGCGATGACCGCGGACGCCTTCGGGGCGAACAACGGTGCCTCCGAGAGCGATCCGCTTTCGCCCGAGCGGGTGGCCACCCTGGTTCGCTATCTCGCATCCCCCGCGTCCGACGAGATCAACGGTCAGGTGTTTGTCGTATACGGCAAGATGGTGGCGCTGATGCACGCCCCGGAGGTCGAGAATCGTTTCGACGCAGCCGGTTCCGCGTTCTCGGCCGAGGAGCTCGCAAGCCGGCTGACGCCGTACTTCTCCGGCCGTGGAGAGTACGAGACGTACGCCGCCTACGGGGTGGCCGAGCTGGAGAAGCCCGCCCTGGCCACCGCACCCTCAACCGTATGAGTGATCGGCGTCTTCGCAGTCCCGTCGCCCGCTGAGAAGCCGGGGATCTCGCTCAACACCCGTCTGCTGTCGGGGCCCCGGCTTGCACCGCCGACACGAACGACTGGATGTCGCGCAGCGAGGCACCGATGGTCTGACGGTGGTCGGCGCCCTCGTACAGTCGATAGTCGATCTGGTTGCCGCCGGCGCACAGGGCGTCGACCAGCACATCGGTGCCGGATTTCGGCACCACGGCGTCGGTGCTGCTCTGAGCGATCATCGTCGGCACAACCACTTTCACCGCTGCGGGCTCCTGCTTCGTCATGTAGTCCGTCAACGGGCCGAGGTCGGCATCGGCCCGGAACACCTGGCCGTCCACCACCGGTGGCACACGGCGGATGTCATCCAGGCAGCCGGTCCTGGCGGAGTCGAGGAGCGGACGAGCCTGATCGGTGAGCAGGTCCTCGGGACGAATCGAGGGGTCAGCCGCTTGGGCACCGAGCAGTATCAGCGGGAGAAACGATTGTGCCGCAGCGATTCCGGGCACGCCCGATTTGAAGTACGCCGGTAGTCGATCGAGCCCACTCCCGGGCGCAATGGCCGCTGCAGCTCGAAGATTGAGCTCCGGTGCGCGTTCGGGGGCGTCTTCGGCGACGAACAGTGCGGCCTGGCCTCCTTGACTGTGGCCGACCGCGTACCAATCGTCGCCGATCGACTGGTCGAGTTCACGTGCTGCACGCACGATGTCGGTGAGCGCGTTCACCTCCGAGTCGGCGTTGACATAAGGATGGATCCCCGGGGTGCCCAGACCTTCGTAGTCGGTGCGAACCACGGCAAAGCCCTTGCTCAGCCAATCATTTAGTGCGGCATCGACTTCGGTCAGATACGCCTGGGTGGGGCCACCTTCGAAAGCCGCGGACGGTGCGCACGCATCTGCCACACCCGTGGTTCCGTGCGCCCAGCTGATCACCGGGTAGCCACCGTTGGGGGCGGGAAGTCGCGGTACCGCAACCGTTCCGGATACCACGATGGCGTTCCCGTTCGCGTCCTCCGACGAGTACGTGATCAGTCTGGTCTGGGCCGCATCTCGGAGAGCAACCGGTCCGTCGACCACGGCCTCGGACAGCACTCGGCCTGCTTTCACGGGCGCCTTGTCGCCGTCCGCGTTCTCGTCCGAGCCGGATGAGCAGGAGACCATCGCCAGGGTGACCACGGCCGTGGCAGCAATCGCCGACCATCGAGTGGGCACCGACTTCCGACGATGCAGTGCGGCAAGGTTTTCGCTCATTCGTGCGCCTCTTTTCATGCAGGCACTGTGACAGCGCCCACCCACCGGGATCAGAAGCGTCCCGCTGAGCGAGACCTGCCTGCCTCATCGGCCGTCCCGCATCACACATCGCCCGGCTCAGCGACTCGCCTGTCTTCTCCGAGCCGGCGCGGCGACGACTCGTGGCGCCGAGCAACATCCGATTCCGGCCAGTGGGACTGAGCGGTTGGTGTGCGCTAGGTCACTGTAGCTTTTGGCTCACCGCGGCGAAGGCAGCCCGTCTTCGCCCGATCGAATCCACATGTACTGCGCCACAGACCGATACGCCGCAGTCGACGACAGCCGCGTTCGTCACACATCACCACGTCTACCTGGAGGACATCCATGACAACGATCCCCGACCCGACGGCACCGGCAAAGCCGTTGCCCGAACGCGGACGATTCAACCGTCGACGCTCCACCGGGGTGATCATCGGCATCCTGGTCCTGGTCGAGATCATCAGCGCTTTCGAGACCTCGATGGTGTTCGCGGCGATCCCGACCATCATCGCCGACTTCAACAGCGACGCCGCGACGGTCGGTTGGGCGGTGACGGCCTTCCTGCTGGTCGCCGCGGCCTCTGCGGCCGTCTGCGGTCGGCTCGGCGACATGTACGGACGCGAGAGAGTTCTGGTGTTCATCCTCGCCGCCGCCACCATCGGGTCACTGATCAGCGCCCTCGGCGACAGCATCAGTGCCATCATCATCGGTCGTGCGATCCAGGGCGTCGCCGGCGCGATCCTGCCACTGTGCATCGGACTGGCCCGCGAACACCTGCCCAATGTGAAGGTCCCTGTCGCTGTGGCCCTGATCTCCGGAACGGCGGTGGCCGCCGGTGCCGCGTCCGCCTACGTTGCCGGTTTGATGATCGATCACGCCAGCTGGCACATGATCTTCATCGTCGCGGCGGTCTACGCCACATTCACCTTGCTGCTTGTCCTCTTCGTGCTGCCCTGGCGTCGACCGGTGGGCACAAGCCAGAAGGTGGACTTCCTCGGCACCATCGCCTTCGCCCCGGCAATCGCGGCAATCTTGCTCGCCATCAACAAGTCCGGTGCCTGGGGGTGGAGCGACGCAAAGACGCTCGGCCTGCTCATCGGTGGTGCGGTGGTACTGGCGCTCTGGGTGCTGTGGGAATTGCGGGTCACCGATCCGATCGCAAACGTGCGACTGCTCGCCCATCGCAAGGTCGCGTTGACGATGCTCGCGACGCTGACGCTGGCCGCCGGTCCTTTCGGTATCAGCAACATGATCGTCCCCCTGGTGCTGCAGACGCCCACGAGCGCGCCCTTCGGCCTGGGCATGACCCCGACCGACGCCGGACTGCTGGCTTTCGTCGCAGCACTGCTCGGGTTCGCCTTCACACCGTTGAGCGGCCGGATCACACGCACGATGGGATCGCGGGTGTCACTCCTGATCGGCGGCCTGGTGTACGGGGTGTCGGGCGTGATGCTGATGATGTTCCACGATTCCAAGGTCGGAATGTTTGTCATGGTGGTCACCGTGTCCATCGCGACGTCGTTTGCCTACACGGCCCTGCCGAACCTGATCGTGGAAGAGGTTCCCGTCGAGAACACCAGCGAGGCAACCGGTCTGAACACCGTTGTGCGCACTGCCGGGCAGGGAGTCGGAACGTCGATCGCCACGACCATCCTGGCGTCGTCGGCGGTCGCCGGTAGCGTCGCGCCCACCGTGACCGGGCTCAACACCGTCGCCATCGTCATCCTTGTCGGCACCGGACTGACCGTCGGCCTCACCTTGATGCTGCGCGGCGGGACGGTCTATGCCGACGCCTGACCCCACCTGACCCCACCTGATCCCGATGATGTGCCCTTCTGGCGACCCCACCTGGGGATATCTTCGCCATAAGGGCACATCATCGGGTTTGCGGCAGGTTAGATATCGACAGCGATGCAGGTGACGCGGGGTCGCTCGCAAAGCTCACGATTTCCGCCGCCATCAGCGACGTTGCCGGGCGTGCATGCGGCAGAAGGCCCTGTTATTTTGCTGTTATCTTTCCCGCGGTGCCGCATGCGGCACCGGGGCAAGCACCGGTCCGGATCGGGCCATTCACTGGCACCACGTACAAAAGGAAACTGATGCGCGCAAAGCACGCCTGGCGGAAGTTCGTCGCCGGAGCCCTTGCCCTTGTGGCCGGAGTGGCGGTCTCGGTGGCCGCGGCACCCGGCACTGCGTCGGCAGCCCCCCAGACGGTCTACGTCTACTCCGCCGCGATGAACAAGAACATTCCCGTTCGCGTCCTCCCCGCGTCAGGTGGTGGCAGCCACGCCACCCTCTACCTGCTCGACGGCCTGCGTGCACCCAACAACAACAGCGGCTGGCTCATCGAGACCGATGTGCAGCAGTTCTTCGCCGGCAAGAACGTGAACGTGGCGATCCCCTTCGGCGGCGGCGGCAGTTTCTACACCGACTGGCAGCGCGACGACCCGACCCTGGGCCGGCAGAAGTGGGAAACGTTCCTCACCCGGGAGCTTCCTGCCTACCTGAAGTCGGCCTTCAACAGCGACAACCGGCGCAACGCCATTGCCGGGCTCTCGATGAGCGGCACCTCCGCATTGAACCTCGCCTCCAAGCACCCCAACTTCTACCAGGGCGTCGCGTCGTACAGCGGCTACCCCACGGTCAGCACCCCGGGGTTTGCGCAAGGCATCGCCGCATCCGTGCTCGAAATGGGCGGCAACCCGGTGAACATGTGGGGCCTGTGGCCGGCCGGAGCCTGGACGGCGAACGATCCCTCGCTGCACACCGGAAACCTGCGCGGCAAGCGTGTGTACGTGTCCTCGGGTGCGGGTTCGCCGCGAACGAACCCGATCTTCAACCCGGCGAGCCCGTCGTTCGACCCGATCAAGTTCTCCCAGATGGTGCCGCTTGAGACCGCGGCGTCGATCAGCAGCCAGCTATACATCGCCAGCCTTCGTGTCGCCGGCGTCAACCCGCAGGTCCACATCACGCCGGAGGGTGTGCACTGGTGGACCCACTGGGAAGACCGCCTCAAGGAATCCTGGTACGGAACGCTCGCTCCTTCGCTGGGCGTCTAGTCCCACAACAGTCCGTCGGCCGCGCCCCAGAGTTCTTGGGTCGCGGCCGACGTCGTTGTTGCTGTGCTCAGGCCACCAGGTCTTTGTTCAGCGCCGGCCGGTAGAGACCGATCAGGAATCGCACACCTTGTGGCGTGAGGATGTTCTTCACCCCGATGGCCACGAACTTCGCCATCGTCGAGAAGTCCTTGGACCTCGACCTGTCGAGAACCCGCTGTAGCGCCGCTTCGAGCTCCGGGTCGTCGATGTCTCCCGCCCTCAGTTCCGCAAGATTCTCTGCCACAAAGAGTTTCGCATCGCGATTGAAGTGCAACCGGTCGACCGCCTCGACCGAGATCTTGTCCGGCAACGTGGCGCACCGCTCGAGACCACCGGCGATGTAGAGGTTGATCATGGTGCGCAGGCACTTCTCGCATTCGCCGCAGTTGTAGGCGTTGCCCTGATTCCACCAGCACACTCGCAGGTTGTTCATCGCGGCGTCTTCCTCGATGAACTTCTCCATCTTCGCCGCCCGACTCGCCTCGACACCGTCGTGGACGAACTCGACTGCGTCGCTGGACCAATGCCCATCCAGGTCGGGATGGGTACCCCATGGGTGCAACTGGTCGGCGGTGTAACTCGAAGGGACGTAGATCTTTTCGACAACGGTCGACAACGCGATCCCGACATGCGCCAGCAACGCACCGTGGCCCTGCAATCCCCAGTTGAGCCGGTTCCGGTCCAATCGGCTACGCAGATCGGTCTTGACCTCGATGAGTTCCTTACCCAGCTCGGACGCCGATTTCCGTAGAGCGTCGAGGGTGCGTTCGGCGAGATCGTTGTTGGCCAGATCGATGTCGAAACCGTGGATGAAGATGAGATGCGTGATCTCGTCGAGGTGTTTGAGCGTGGTGTAGTACGAATCCACGCCACCAGAGAAGAAGGCACCCACCCCGCGCCGGCCGGAGGGCCTGGTGGTGTCGACCGACATGGGGGCCATGATGGTCACCTCGTCCAAGATGTCCGGAAACCACGAACCGAGGGTGTCTTGGGCCTTCACGCTGCCCTGCACCGCTGTCTCGCTGACGTCGCCGTACACCACCACGTCGCGTTTGTTCCGCATCCCGATCAGGGTTGCGGGAGCCAGCCACGGCGTCGCATCACCCGCCAAGGGAACGTTTGCCGTGGTCGCAACCCTGACCGTGCGTTCACCGTTGATCAGCAACGCGCTGATGCGGCGAGCGTCGGCCGAGTCCGACGATGGAACAAGAGTGACGGGCGTAGACATCTCTCACCTTTCCTCCGCTGATGATCCGCAATCGATGGTGCCAGCCCTCCCGGTGCCGCCGACAGGGGTACCGCCCTGCGGCATGAGTTCATACGTTCGGGCTCCCCCGTCGCCCGCACGTGGCATCGGTGGCGTTAACGTCGCCTCATGGATCAGTTCTCAGCCCTGGTGGCGCGACAGACCGACGACGGTATCGAGACCGCGATCGAGACCGTGGACGAATCGTTCCTGCCTGAGGGCGGCACTCCGACCGCGGCCACCGGCGACGTCACCATCCGGGTGTTGTACTCCAGTGTCAACTACAAGGACACACTCGCTCTGACGCCGAAAGGCGGTGTGGTACGCGATTATCCGATCGTTCCCGGCATCGACCTCACCGGCGAGGTCGTGGAGTCGAAGTCACCCGACTTCGCGGTCGGCGATCTGGTTCTCGCCCACGGCTACGAGATCGGCACCGGCCGCCACGGCGGCTACGCCGAGTACGCACGCGTTCCGGCCGACTGGGTGGTTGCCCTCGGGGAACTCTCGCCGCGCGACGGTGCCGCGATCGGGACCGCCGGGTTCACCGCGGCGATGAGCGTGCAAGCACTGCTCGATCGCGGGATCTCCCCCGCCGACGGCCCGATACTGGTGACCGGCGCGACAGGCGGCGTCGGTTCGGTCAGCGTCGACATCCTGGCGGGTCAGGGCTTCGAGGTGGTCGCGTCCACGGGCAAGGCGGACGCCGGCGATCGGCTACGACAACTCGGTGCCACCGACGTCATCGGCCGACTGCCACTGGACCCCGATGCCAAACCACGCCCGCTCGGCAAGGCCCAGTGGGCCGGCGCCGTCGACTGTGTCGGCGGCAAGACGCTCGCCGATGTGCTGAGCGGCATCAAATACGGCGGCGCCGTGGCGGCCAGCGGCCTGACCGGCGGACCTGCGTTGGCCACCACCGTGCTGCCGTTCATCCTGCGCGGTGTCGCCCTGCTCGGCATGGACTCGGTGCAGATGCCGATCGAGCCTCGACGAACCATCTGGGGTGCACTCGCCGGATCGCTCGCCCCCAGGCACCTCACGCACATCGTCTCGGAGGTCGACGTCAAAGACGTGGTCGGCGTTATCGATCAGGTTCGCGCGGGAGAGTTCTCAGGCCGTGCCGTGGTGCGGGTGGCAGGCGGGTTCTGAAGGACTCAGCTCGCAGGGTTCACGGCGATGTCGACCCTGTCGGGGTAGAAGGCGAGGTGCCCAGCGATCGGCGCGACCGCGTCGTAGGGCTCCTCGTACGTCCAGGCCGCATCTTTGATGACGCCTTCGTCGGTGACGACATCGAAGTAGGAGGCACTGCCCTTGAACGGACAGTAGCTCTCGGTGCTGCTGCGTTGCAGCACTTTTGGATCGACCGCAGCCAGCGGCACGTACGCCACCGGCGGGTAGGACGCCTCACGCAGGGTGAGCGTCTTGTCGGTGTCGGCGACGAGTGTGCCGCCTGCGGTCACGGTCACCGAGTGGGTGCTCGGTTCCACCGTGATCGGATGGTCTGGGCCGGGGATCAATTGCGTTCTCGACATGGTTTGCCTCTTTCTCTCCCTCGATGCCAACGCTTTCCGCAGCCGAGCATTCCCCGCGTCACCGATCAGCGAAGTCGCAGGAACTCCGCCGTCTTGTCGTCGGCCGGGTAGAAGCTCTCGACGCTGAGTTCGTCGACCGTCACGTCCAGCGGGGTACCGAACGTGGTGACCGTGCTGAAGAACGACAGCTCACCCTGGTCGCTACGCAGCCTCAGGTAGATCGCAACATCGCCGGAGAGTGTGGCATCTGCGTCGGCATCCTCGTCGGCGTCGGGGACTGGGTACCGCTGGAGGCGCGCCAGCAGCGCTTTCAGTTCGGGGTCGCCGGTCACCCTGATCTGCCGGTCGAGTCGTTCGAACAAGTGCCTGCGCCACTGCCGATGGTTGATGATCCTGGACCCCAGCCCCCGCGGGTCGAGGCTGAACTCGAGCACGTTGAACGGCGGATCCAGCAGGTCGTCGGGAGCACCGTCGGTGAAGGCGGCAACCGCCGCGTTGGCGTCCACGAGATTCCAGTGCCGGTCCACCGCCAAGGCCGGGTACGGTTCGGTCGCGGCCAGCACCTGACGTAAAGCACTCCGCACCATGGTCATTCGGGAACCGTCGAGCGGCGTCTCACCATAGGACGGGGCATATCCGGCGGCGAGCAACATCTGGTTGCGCTCACGCAGCGGCACATCGAGATGCTCGGCCAGTCTGAGCACCATGGCGCGGCTCGGCACCGATCTGCCGGTTTCCAGGAAACTCAGATGCCTCGCGGAGACGTCGGCCGCTGACGCGAGTTCCAGTTGCGGTACCTTGCGGGTGGTGCGCCACTGCCGCAGCAGGTCACCGAAAAGGTAACGCTGTTCTTCGGTCATGTACTGATCTCCCGGTTTGATCTGTCAGCATTATGGACTGCGGGTTGTGCACCGAGCGCATGGTCGACTGCTGCCCGTGGGTGGGTGTTCGACGATCGAAGAGGAGTTCTCATGACCGTGCTCGACCGCTTCCGGCTCGATGACCGGGTGGTGATCGTCACCGGCGCCTCGTCCGGCTTGGGGGTTGCCTTCGCCAAAGGGTTCGCCGAGGCCGGAGCCCGTGTGGTGCTCGCCGCCCGCCGCGCCGACAAGCTCGAGAAGACCGCTGCGCTGGTCGAGTCCGTGGGAGGCACCTCCCTGTCGGTGGTCACCGACATCACGCAGGTCGAGCAGGCCACCGCGATGGTCGAGGCTGCGATCACCGAGTTCGGCCAGGTGGATGTCCTGATCAACAACGCCGGCGTGGGAACGGCCGTGCCGGCCACCCGCGAGACTCCCGAGCAATTCCGGTCGGTCATCGACATCAATCTCAACGGTTCCTACTGGGCCGCACAGGCCTGCGGCCGGGTGATGAAGCCGGGAAGCTCGATCGTCAACATCTCGAGCGTCCTCGGCATCACCACCGCAGGCCTTCCGCAGGCCGCCTACTCCGCGAGCAAGGCCGCCATCTCGGGACTCACGCGCGATCTCGCGCAGCAGTGGGGATCGCGAAAAGGCATCCGGGTGAACGCGATCGCCCCTGGATTCTTCGAGTCCGAGATGACCGCCCAGTACCCCGACGGCTATCTGCAGCAGATGGCTGCACGGCAGGTACTGCCCCGCAGTGGCGACCCAGAAGAACTCGCGGCCACCGCGGTCTGGCTCGCCTCACCGGCCGGCGGGTATGTCACCGGGCAGACCATCGTGGTCGACGGCGGCCTCACCATCACATAGCGGGCTGGCCCGGCATCTTGTCGATGAACCCGTAGACGCTGGTGACCTTCTCGTCGTTCACCACGACCACATCGAAGCCGATCACCACTGCCTCTCCTCCGCTCTGCGGCACCAGTTCCCAGGTGAAGCGGGCGATGTTGTGGTGGGTCTCGAACACGTCACCCCGAACGAACTGCATCCCCGCGAATTGTTGCTGGGCCCCGGCAAGCACCTGATCGATCGCTTCTGTGCCCGTCACCGACGCGAGCGGATCGGTGTAGACACCCTCGGGGACCCACACCTTGTCGACGATCGCCCGCCGTGCGCCTGGATCGGTTTCGTTCCAGGCGCTCAGGTAGTCGTCGACCAGGGCAGTCATCTCGGTCATCGCATCTCCTTCGTCTTGCGTTGGTGTTGTGATGACCATGCTGCTGCGCCGCGGTGTGTTGAAGCGATGACCTCCGAGGTAACACTTTCGATCGACCACTTGCCGCGCGCCGGCTCCGGCCGGCAACGCCCGCATCCGTCGGCGCGCTCTAGGATTGTCGACAGAATGGTGAAGACGCCGACGACGGAGGGGATGGGTTCACCTGTGGGAGCACCGAAACGAGCCGTGGGAGGCGACGGCTTACCGGTGAGTCTGGTCGACGTGGCCGCGAGGCGGGTTCGTGACGCGATACTCAGCGGCGCACTGCAACCGGGCGACAAGATCGTCGAAGAACAGTTGTGTGCGGGGTTGGGCATCAGCCGGGCCCCACTGCGCGAGGCGTTGCGACTTCTCGGGCAGCAGGGGCTGGTCGAGCATCTCCCGCGGCGCGGATCAAGGGTGACCGAGTGGTCGCCACAGGACATCTTGCAGCTCTTCGAGCTACGGCACGTACTCGAACGGCACGCCATCGAAAAGGCTCTACCGCTTGCCGATGTGACCACTGCCCTGAGCCCGGTGCGGGCTGCGCTCGACGACATGCGAGAGGCCGGCAAACGCGACGACGACCTCGAGAAGGACGATGCCCATCGTCGCTTTCACGCCGCAGTGGTCGGATTGGCCGGCAACCGGCAGCTCGACATCGCCATGGAACCAGTGCTGCTGAAGTTACAGCTGCCGATGGCCATCAATCTGCGCTCGGAGGCGCGGGTCCACGACCCCAGTGACGGAATCCGTCGGCACGAGCGGATTCTCGAGGCACTGGAGACCAACGATGCACGAGTTGCCGTGGAAGCGGCCAAGAACCACGGACAACTCGCCTATCTGGGGCTTGAGAGCAACAACTAACACGATCGACACACAACCGTTCCGCCGTCGCCACGATTCTGTCGACAATCGACATTATGACTTTCCGGAAACCGGTACGCGGCCCGACGCTCGGGCCCTCGATCGCCGAGATACTCCAATCGCACGCCACCGGCACCGGTACCCCGGCCACCACCGCAGCTCGTGTCGCAGACGCCATCGCCGCACGTGGTGACGACGGCACCTGGATCTCCACGGTGCCGCGTGAACAATTGATCGCCGCCGCCGAAGCCATCGAGAGACGGCCCGGGGCGCGCACCCTTCCGCTGTACGGGGTGCCATTCGGGGTCAAGGACAGCATCGATGTCGCCGATGTCCCGACCACCCTGTCGTGCCCCGACTTCGCGTACGTGCCAGAGGTCACCGCGGCGGTGGTCCAGCGCCTGCTCGACGCGGGCGCTCTGTATGTCGGTAAGACCAATCTCGATCAGTTCGCCACCGGACTCAACGGCACGCGAACGCCACTCACCGTGCCGCGCAGCGTCTATGGCAACGAGATGATCTCCGGAGGGTCCAGTTCGGGCTCGGCGTTGGCCGTTGCCCTCGGCCAGGTTCCTTTCGCCGTCGCAACCGACACCGCGGGATCGGGCCGGGTTCCCGCCGCGCTCAACGGCGTCGTCGGGTTCAAGCCATCGCGGGGCGTCATCAGTGCGGTGGGTCTGGTGCCGGCATGTAAGTCGTTGGACTGCATCACGATCATGGCCGGATCGATCAACGACGCCGACCGCGCGTTCGACGTGATGGCAGCCGAGGACGAGAACGACTCATGGTCGCGCGCACGAGGCCAGAGACACAGCGGTGCGCCGACCCGTGTCGGCCTGCCGTCACCGCAGGAACTCGACTTCTTCGGCGACTCGGATATGGAGATCGCCCATCTTGCCTTCCGCGAACGGCTTTCGCGTGGATCGACGGTGGTGGACGCCCCGCTGTCCCCGTTCCTCGAGGCCGGCGCCCTGCTCTATTCCGGGCCATGGGTGGCCGAACGACTGGTCGAGTTCGCCGATTTCCTTGCTGCACAACCAGACTCGATCCATCCCGTGGTGCGCGACATCCTGCGGAGCGGCGAGCGATACACCGCGGTCGACGCGTTCGCCGCACAACAGAAGCTGCAGGAGTTGCGCGCAGAGGTCGGGCGTCTGTGGCGTCAGATGGACGTGCTGGTTGTCCCCACCATCGGAACCACCTTCACAGTCGCGCAAGTGCTGGAGCGACCCATCGACTGCAACACTATGTTGGGGCACTACACACACTTCGGCAATCTGCTCGATCTCACCGGCGTAGCAGTCCCTGTAGGTCACACCGGCGATGGTCGTCCGCTCAGCGTGACGATCCTCGGACCGGCCTTGTCCGACGACACGGTGCTCGACCTCGCAGCACGTTTCCTCGATGAGCCACGAGACATCTCGTCACTCGCCCAGTTGCACCAAACCATCACCACCCCAGCCGTATCCCTCGAGGAGAACCCATGACCGTGGTCACCGTCGACACCGCGGTGCCGGCTCCGTTTCCTCTTGTACCGGGCCGGACAGCCCTACTCGTCATCGACATGCAACGAGACTTCCTCTTGCCGGGCGGCTTCGGTGAGAGCCTCGGAAATGAAGTGGGCCTGCTCCTCGACGTGGTTCCACCACTCGCGGCTTTGATCGATGCTGCCCGGTCTGCCGGCATCATGATCATTCACACCCGCGAGGGCCACAAGCCCGACCTATCCGATTGCCCTCCAAGCAAACTCCGCCGGGGGGCGGCTTCGAAGCGGATAGGCGACCCTGGTCGGTACGGCCGGATCCTGATCCAGGGCGAGTACGGCCACGACATCGTCGACGAGCTGGCTCCGGTCGCAGGCGAAGTCGTGATCGACAAACCCGGGAAAGGCGCGTTCTACGCGACCGATCTGCAGCAGATCCTCACCGATGCGGGCATCACCCAACTGCTGGTCACCGGGGTCACCACCGAGGTGTGTGTTCACACCACAACCAGGGAGGCGAACGACCGCGGGTACGAATGCCTTGTCGTATCCGATTGTGTCGGTTCGTATTTTCCCGAGTTCCAGCGCGTCGGCCTGGAAATGATCAGCGCGCAAGGTGGAATTTTCGGCTGGGTTGCCGATTCCACGGCGGCCATCGCCGCCCTGTCTCTCATCCCCGATCCTTCGCAACACAGCTGACAGGAAGCACGACAATGAGTACAGAAGTCAACGAATCGGCGGCTACTCCTCCCTCCCCCACCGACCACAAGGTGACCGTCGCCTGGTGGACCCGCGGCGACACCAATGCCTTCTTCGGGTTGGGATTCAACATCCTGGTCAACGTCCTGACTTTGACGGGGCTGATGATCGGTGTCGTCAGCGTGCCTGCCGGCGATGTTCTCGGCACAGTCCTTCCCGCGCTTGGCGTTGCCCTGATCCTGGGGAATCTCTACTACACATTCCTGGCACGCCGGCTGGCCGCCAAGGAGAATCGCACCGACGTCACCGCCCTGCCGTACGGGCCGAGCGTGCCACACATGTTCATCGTCGTATTCGTCGTGATGTTGCCCGTCTACCTCAACACCAACGACGCGATGGCGGCATGGCAGGCGGGTCTGGCGTGGGCGTTCATGATCGGTGTGATCGTGATGATCGGTGCATTCGTCGGGCCATACATCCGCAAGATCACTCCGCGAGCGGCCATGCTCGGCACACTGGCCGGCATCTCGATCACGTTCATCTCCATGCGCCCGGCAGCCCAGATGTGGGAGGCGGCATGGATCGGTCTCCCGGTGCTCGCGATCATCCTGATCGGCTTCTTCACCAATGTTCGTCTGCCCGGCAACATCCCGGTCGGGCTGGCCGCTCTCCTGGTGGGAACCGCCATCGGATGGGCCGGCGGATTCATGGACGCGCCGGCGGTGTCCGACGCCGTGAGCGACATCGCCGTCGGCGTTCCCGACCAGCGATTCGACATGCTGTTCGACGGTTTGAAGGATCTTGCCCCACTGCTCGGTACCGCGATCCCGCTCGGCGTGTACAACTTCACCGAGGCGATGAGCAACGTCGAGAGCGCGGCAGCGGCCGGAGACAGTTACAACCTGCGCAGTGTGCTCCTCGCCGATGGCGCAGGCGCGGTCATCGGTTCGGCCTTCGGCTCACCCTTCCCACCCGCGGTGTACATCGGCCATCCCGGCTGGAAAGACGCCGGCGGTCGCACGAGTTACTCACTCGCCAGCGGCGTCGCGATCGGATTGCTCTGCTTCCTCGGTCTTTTCGGTGTGCTCGACTCCCTACTACCCGTCCCAGCGATCGTCCCCATCCTCCTGTACATCGGATTGCTCATCGGGGCGCAGGCTTTTCAGGCCGTCCCCCGCATCCACGCAGTGGCGGTGGTCATCGCGATCATCCCCAACCTCGCGCAATGGGCGACAGGGCTCATCGACAATGCACTCAGCGCCGCAGGCACCACCGCCGGTGAGGTCGGTTACGACTCGCTCGACGGCGCCGGTGTGGTCTATGAGGGACTCAAAGCGCTCGGGGAGGGCGCCGTACTGGTGGGCCTGGTTCTCGGCACCATGGTCACATTCATCATCGACAAGAAGTTCCTCTACGCAGCACTCGCCTCTGTGGCAGGTGCGGTGCTGACATTCATCGGTCTCATCCACGCTCCCGAGGTCGAATGGGCAGCGGCCCCGGAGATAGCTCTTGGCTACCTCTTTTTCGCGATCGTCTGCCTCGGCTATCACTTCCTCCCGAACGGGAGGGACGAGATCAAGACCGATGACGTCAAGGCCGATGGCGTCGAGGCCGCCCGCGAGTAGCGCACGAGCAAAACGCGACGGTCATCGAGAGCCCCACGCACGCCGTGGGGCTCTCGGTTGATCACCACGGACGACTGATCGGCGCGATCGGCGGCCCCGTACGGTGGTCACAACAGGACCAGGTGTCACCGATCAGGAGGACCGCATGACCTTTCCGCATGAAAACGAAGAGCCTGTCGGCGAGACCGACGAGACGGCCGAGCAGAAGAAGACCTACGAGGCGGGCGAAGAAGGCACCGGAGAAGAACGCGACCACGCGCTCGGTGGCAGCGAGGGCACGTCCGACGGTCAGTAGGTGACCGCGTCGCGGACCCGAATCCGTTGATGTCGCCGACAGCGCCGACATAGGGTTCGAAGCGAGCCGGGCACTGTTTCCAGCGATCCGCTGGCCTCGATCATCCGGTTCACGGACCGAGGATGTGAAATGAACACCGACGCCAGCAACGCACCGGCCATCGTCGTGGGGATCGATGGTTCCGAGGCCGCACTCGGCGCCGCCCGATGGGCGGCGGACTTTGCCGCAGCAAGCCATTCACCCTTGTCCCTCTTCCACGCCATACCTCGGATCGACTGGTATTTCGCCAACGCGATGGTGTTCACGCCCGAGGCGTTGGCCACCGAACTCGCCGAGGAGGGCCGCAAGAAGATCGACGAGGCGGAATCCGCCATCCGGGCGGTGCATCCTGATCTGACCATCGAACGGCACATCGTGAACGAGGCCGTCGGCCCTGCGTTCGAAAAGGTGTCGGCCACAGCGAGGTTGGTGGTCATCGGTTCTCACTGGACCAGCGCGGCAAGCGATCTCATCCTGGGCGGCCATGTGATCCGGATCGTCAACAACTCGCGCTGCCCGGTCCTGGTGTGGCGCAGGACCGCCTGCCCCGACACCGACGAGACGCTGCCCGTTGTTGTCGGAGTGGATGAGTCGGAGAACTCGACGCGCGCGCTGGAATCGGCGTTCGAACTCGCCGACACGCTGCGCGCACCGGTGACGGTTGCACACATGTGGGAGACGGGCGCCGCGGTCGGGCTCGGCTACGGCGAAGGGCCGGTCGACTGGAACCTCCTGCACCTTTTGCAATCCAACCAGGAACAGAAGTTGGACGAATTGGTCGCACCGTTGCGCGCGCGCTTCCCCGGTGCCCACGTCAACAAGGTCTACACCGACACCGGGCCGGCCAAGGGGCTCAAAGAACTCTCCCGATCCGCACAACTAGTGGTCGTCGGCAGCCGAGGACACGGCAAACTCGCCGGTGCCGTGCTGGGTTCGGTCAGCCAGAGTCTCATCCACCACGCGGATTGCTCGGTGCTCGTCGTCCATTGATCGACGATGCGGTCGTGCGGCCAGCGCACTGGTTCAGACGAGCGCAACGCTCGAACCCGCGCCGAGCTCTC
This sequence comes from Williamsia muralis, assembly GCF_051487485.1. Taxonomy (GTDB): domain Bacteria; phylum Actinomycetota; class Actinomycetes; order Mycobacteriales; family Mycobacteriaceae; genus Williamsia; species Williamsia muralis_B. Next base: position 23,391 of record NZ_JAHVCV010000001.1, read on the forward strand.
GACCACCGTCTGGTTAGGCACACTGCCAACAGCCGCTTTCGGTACGGCGATGCTCGGCGGCCGCTGATCCCGTTTCACACATCAACGATATTTATCTGAAAAAACGATTTTTAATGCGCCCTGCCGCTAGGATACCCAGCATTCTCCCTGGCGGCGTCGGTGTACGTGTACGTCCGGTTGATTCAAGGCAGACCGCATTCGCCGACACGGCGGCCCAACGTAATCACCCGGAACGTCCCCTGGTGGTTGCTGATCGCATCGTGACCGAAGGCGGCTCACCGAAGAGTTCGCGGTAATGCTGTGCGAAGCGTCCCAGATGGACAAAACCCCATTTGCGGGCCACCGAAGCCACACTTGTACACGAGGAACTTTCGTCGCTCAGTTCAGCACGAACGCGATGCAGCCGCAGTTGTCGGAGATAGGTCATGGGAGAAAGTTCGCCGGCGTCGGCAAATGCCTGTTGCAGCGCTCTCCCGCTGACACCGACCTCACCGGCGAGCTCGGCAGTGGTCCACGCACGTTCCGGCTGAGCGTGCATGAGGTCGACCGCCTGCTTTACCGCTTTCCCGCCCGCACTGCTCGCGATCCGACCCGTCACTTCGTCGGCGAATGTATGTGGCTGGGTGAGAAGCAGACCCTGGATCAGGAGCTGCTGCACGTTTGCGACCGCAAGGCGGTTGCCGAAGATCCCGTCTGGCCGCACTCCGTCTTGTGCAAGCATCTTGACCAGGGTCACCCAGGTCGATGCAGTTGGTGTGGCCATGTTCAACCCCGTCGGGAACACCGGGTTCGAGCCGACCGGTCGATCAAGCATCATCTCCAACTCCCTACGGAGACTCGGGGGCCGAACCTTGAGGCAGAGCTGGCTGCAGCCGTCGGACCATGCGATGCCACCCGACGTTCCAGGAGCGAACACCGCAGCCGAGCCGGGCCCCGTGACAACTGGCCGGTCGACCCCGTCCCAGGTGTTTACCGCGTAACCGGTCGACACGATATTGATGTAGTAATCGCTGATATCCGTTGCCCGGGTCCTCACCGCGCCCCCGAAGCCGAGGCGGCCCAACGTGAGGGTCGGCAACTCAAGGGCCTGTAGCCGAGCGTCGAGCGCGTGTCCCTGGAGGAGCACGAGCTCCGTCGCCAGGTAGGTTCGCCCCAGAGCCTCACGCGCCTCATCGACGTCAGCGGTGCGGAAATCCGACTGTCCCTGTACCACATCAAACCTCCCGTCGGACCCACTGTCGACATCGCCACTATCCATAAAACGAGGATAGTAAGGCCATATAACGACCGTGAAGAATGCGAATACCCCGTTCAATTCCAACAGTCGGCGCTGCATGGTTGCGCTTCCCGGGGGAAACTTTGCGATATCTATTTCCTACGCTAACTTGTTGACGGTGTGACCTGGTCTTTTGCGCTGCAGAAAGAGATCTGTAACAAAATACGCACAAATGCGACATACTGGGTGAGCGCTGGGTGATGTTCCTGTTTCTGGATATCCGTTTCGGGCCGGTCGGCGCTGTGGACGAGATCAATTTCGTCTGACCTTGGGTTCATGTCGAGTTCGGGTCGAACCGTGTCCACCGTTCCATTTCAGCGGGTCCAGTCGGGTCCACCACAGGAAGAAGCGCAATGAAGAAGCAGACCAAAGCAGCAGCGGCCGCCGGCGCGGGAGCAATCCTTCTACTCGGCGGTGCCGGGAGTTTGGCCTACTGGAACGACAGCAGTACTGCCCCCGGAGCAGACATCAGCTCGGGCACCCTCTCGCTCAGCGACTGCACAGGCGGCGGAACCTGGACTGACGTGAACCACGGGGGCACCGTCATCGCGGACATCACCGCATTCCGTATCGTGCCGGGCGATCAGGTGTCCTACAACTGCGCCACCTCGATCACTGCCACCGGCAACAATCTGACGGCGACGCTGACCGCCAACATCGGCGCGGTGACCGGAGACGCAGACCTGCGTGCGGCATTGAATCCGACGGTGAGCGCGACAGCAAATGGCACGGCGCTACCCAGCGGTACGACGGGAGTACAGATTTCTCCCTCGGTGGCCACTCAGCCCATCGTGGTCACTGTGACAATGACATTCGACCCACTGACCACCGGTACGACGGCGCAGACTCAAACCATCAACCTGGCAGCGACCACACTGACTCTGCAGCAAAACACCAATCCCATCGTCACTCCATAGCCCGTGAACAGACTCCGGTGGTTGACCGCGGGAGGTGCCGTGACGGTTGTTGCGCTGGTCCTGTTGTCAGCGCAACAAACCGGGGCGACGTGGCGCGATCAGGAGCAAACGGCGGGCGCCACCGTCACTTCAGGCGAGCTGAAAATCCTGGCCGGCGGGTCGGGTAGCTATCTCTGGAGCGACTTCGGCGGCACTGCGCTCTTGCAGAATTCGGTGGTTCAAAAGCCATTGACCGTCTCGGTCGTGGGTACCGCGAAGCTGAAGGTGAGTTATCGACTCCAGTCGATGACAGCGACGTCTACCGATCTGCCGCTGGGGTTTTCGGCGTCGATTGTCGGCAGCACCGCCGGATGCCCTCCTACGGGCGCTCCCACAGGCGTGGTGGCCGGGCCGTGGACGAGTTTTCCTGCTCCTACCGTTGCCCGGCCCGTGACCGTCAACACCTCGGAAGTGTGGTGCCTGCGCGCCACGGTTGACGCCAATGCAGGGCAGAACAAGACAACCAAAGTGACACTGACTTTCCGGGCGGATCAACAGCCATGAACGACATCGACTCCGCCTCGGCTGACGAGCACACCGGGCCCTGGTGGTGGATTCGAACGACGGCGAGTTGGGCCTTGCTGCTTGCCATGCTCGCGGTGCTGGTCGTGACAATTCTCATCCCTGCGGTCGCCGGCGCAGAGCGATTCACAGTGCTGACCGGTTCGATGCGGCCAACGTATCCACCGGGGAGCCTGATCGTGGTGAAACCCGTTGAAAAAGAGGAGCTGCGCATCGGGCTTCCAATCACTTACCAGTTAGAAACCGGCAAGTCGGCGGTGGTCACGCACAGGATCGTTGCCACCTCACAGAACGCGATGGGCCAACGTTCGTACACCACGCAGGGTGACGCCAACGACGCACCGGATTCGAAACCTGTTATCGCCGAACAAGTTCGGGGCGAAGTATGGTACAGCGTCCCCTACCTCGGTTATGTGAACACCTGGCTCACCGGCCAGCAACGCGCTTGGATAATCGGCGGACTGGTGATCGGACTGTTCTCCTACGCGGGCCTCTTGACCGTCGGCAGCATTCGGGATGGGCGACGAACTCGACGCGAGAAGGCGGAGATGGAGATGGGGGCGGAGGAGACTCATAATGCTGTCCACTGACTCGGCCTCGACCCGGCTCTGGAAGAAGTTCGTTGGGCCCCTCGGCACTCGGGTACGCGCCATCCTGGCCCTCGGCATTGTCCTGGGCCTGGGAGCCGTTGGCACGCTTGCCCTCTGGAGCAACTCCGCGGTGACCACGTCGGGAGACTTCCGCACGGGCGTGGTGGATCTGCGGGTCAACGGGTCGAAGACGTACGTGTTCAGCGCTACAACAACGCCTTTCACCATGACCAACATGCTCCCGGGTGAGAGCAGGGCAGCAACTCTGCAGGTACAGAACACGCTGTCCACAATTCCCGTCACCTACACCATGGCAGCGACCACCCCAGCGGGGAGCCCCACGCTCGCCAACCATCTCCGCATGACCGTGACCGGCAGCGCCTCCCCCACAAACACAACGTCAGGCGGTCTCGCCACCGGCAGTTGTGGCGGTACTCAACTCGGTTCAGCGACGCTCAGTGCGACCACGTCGGTGCCGGTCATCACGGCGCCGCGGCCGCTTGCCGCAGCAACCGCAACCGGCAGTGTGCAAGACCTCTGTATCGTTGTTTCACTCGCAGCGAATACTCCACTGAGCGAGCAGAGCCGGACAGTTTCTGCAATCATCCTGACGTTCTCAGCGACCACTTCATGAGCGAGATCACTGGCATCGAGCCCGCGCGAACCAACCGAGCGCGCATTGCGCGCGAGATTGCACTGACCCTTGGCGCGGTGATCGGGCTGGTGTGCATCCTCGTCGCAGCCGCAGCCCTCCTATTCGGCATCACTCCGTTGATAGTGCGCTCCGGGTCGATGGAACCGACCATCCCCACCGGCGCGCTCGCCATCGCGAAAGACCTGCCTGCCAACGACATCAAACCCGGCGACGTCATCAGTGTGGACAATCAGCAAGGCATCCGGATCACCCACCGTGTCGTGTCGGTCGACTCGGTGTCAGGGGATGCCGCGGCAGTCACGCTCAAAGGTGACGCCAACGGAATACCCGACGCTCAGCCCTACGTGATCACCTCCGCCAAGCGGGTGGCCTTTCATGTCGACGGCCTCGGCTATGCCATCGCCTGGCTGAACACCTCCGCTGCCATGGCCGTCGGCGCGCTGATCGTTGCCGCCCTGGTCTGGATCACGATCTTTCCCACCGGCCGCCGCCGGTCACTTGAGAAGGACGACACAGGTAAGCCCAAACATGCAGCAGGCGTGGCGCCCTCGCTCGTCCTCATCGCGATGACCGTCACTGCGATGATCGGCATCGGACACGTTCACGGGACCGCAGCGGTGTACACCAGTTCGGCCACCGCAACCACCGGATCGTTCGCGTCCAGGGCCGACTTCGTGCCACGCATCAACACCCACGTCGTCGGACTCAGCTACACCACCTGCGCCACCAGCGGCCCCACAAATGCGCGCGTGGTCACGCTCAACTGGAAGCACATCGGCCCCCCGTACCAGTACCGCATCATCCTGCGAGACCTCCAAGGCAACGTCTGGCGCACCATCGACGTGGTTCCTCCCGCCGGGAGCGTCGCCGGCTCTACGGTGTCGGCAACGTTCGGGGCAACGGGCTTTCCCGATCGCGCCGTGCAGTGGGACTATGACGCCGAGATTCACACCATGCTTCCCGGTGGCGCCGTCTCTCCGGACTGGCGTGGTGAACGCGTGTACCAGGATTCGCTCAGCATCAACCGCGAGAATCTGACGTGCCGGTTGATCGCGACCTCGGGCACCGGCAGCTACGTTCCCCCGCCGGCATCGATCAACTGCGTGACCAACGCTGTGCCGAAAACCGCCACCGTGTCCTGGCCTCACGTGGCGACCGGATACACCTACAGGCTCATCGTCCGAAATCCCACCACAGGCAACATCGCCTACACCACCAGTGTCAGTGCCACGGGCACGCCGGTCGGACAACCCGTGAGTTCCACCATCGCCTACAACAATCTCACCGCTGGAATACTCACGGGGACCGCCGCCACCGTCGAAATCCGTTCCCAGGCAATCGATGCCTCACAGTCCACCGGGTTCGTGTCGTATCAGTTGACCGTGACATCCAGTTCTACAACGGTGGCTTGTGCGGCGGCAGGGCCATCCGCACTCCGGGTGGCGCCCACCACGACAACGCCACCGCCGAGCACCACCAGCACCACAGCGGCGCCGGCCGAAAGCACCACCACGACCACCCCGCCGTCCACCACGTCACCATCGGGAACGTCGACGAGCACGACGAGCGCTGCTCCGACAACAACCACGACCGTGCCCACGACACCAGCTGAGCAGCCCCTTTCGCAGGCCTCCGACTCCACCTCCGGTAACTACTCGGCGCAGCTCATGCAAACGGCTACCGGTCCGGTTGTGTTGATCCGCGACGCATCTGGGGTGGAGGCATACCGCACCTCTGCCGCGGCCGATGACACCCTGCAGTGGGTCACCGGTTCGGACGAGCTGCGCATAACCGGGTCATCAGGAGCCTGGACCATCAGTCGCACAACCGGAGACTGGACGAAGACCCCGTATGTAGATGCCCCTGCCACCACGAGTGCAACAACGTCGCCATGAGAAGCCCTCTGGCACCACCACAACGCGGTACTGTCCGATCGTGGACTACACCGATGCACTTGTAGAACAGAACCGGCTCCTCGGCGAGGCGATCCGGGACGCCGACTTCACGCAGCCCGTGCCCACCTGCCCCGGGTGGACGATCAAGCAGTTGTTCCGGCACGTCGGACGTGGAGATCGCTGGGCGGCGCAGATCGTGGGCGAAAAACGTGACAGCCCGGCCGACCCGCGCCAGGTGCCGAACGGCAAGCCACCGGGGGATCTCGACGGTGCCATCGAGTGGTTCCACGAAGGCGTTCGAGCACTCGTCGACGCGGTCGCCGAAACCGGCCCCGACACCCCCGTGTGGACATTCACCGGGCCACAGCCCGCGTCGTGGTGGATCCGACGACGACTCCACGAATCCACGGTGCACCGCGCCGATGCCGAACTGGCACTCGGTATTCCGTACCATGAACGACCCGATGTCGCTGCCGACGGGATTTCCGAGTGGCTGGCTCTGATCGCGGCGCGACCGGCAGACCCGACGGCTCCCCTGAACGACGGGGCCACGTTGCACCTGCACGCTGCCGAGGCCGATCTCGGCTCGGCCGGTGAGTGGTTCATCCGCGGCGACGAAGGAACGGTGGTGTGGGACCACCGCCATGCGAAAGCAGACACAGCAGTGCGAGGGCAGGCAACGAACCTACTGCTGGCGATCAGCCGCCGGAAGACGGCGGAGGAAGCGGACATCGAGATCCTCGGCGACCGTCAGGTGTGGGACACCTGGCTAGAACGTACCCAGTTCTGATCGGCGTTCTGATCGGCCATCGTCATGGCAGCGTCCAGAACACCACTGTGACGAGGTAGAACACCAAAGTCCACAGCGCCATCACGCCGGCGATCACGGCGAACCCGCGCAGATTGGTCTGCTTCTTCGGCGTGTTCGGTATCGGGTACAACCAGTGACCGAGGATCTTGTTGACGTAGTACGGCATCGTGAAGAACGTCATCACAAAGCTCGACAGCAGGTTGCCGATCAAAAGCCCCAGCCACAGCGGCATCCCCAAGGGCGAGAGGGCAAGTGACAGCAGCACCACGGTGGGGTAGAGGCCTACCCAGACGGCAGTGGACATCTTCGTGTCCGACGGTATCGGCGCACGGTGACCATCTTGGTCGAACGCGAACCAGCTACCGAATGAGTTGTCGATGGTGCGCAACTCGAACTCGTTGAACTTCTTGCCCTCGTCCAGCAGGACCTGACGCTCTTTCGAGGTGAGCCACGCGTCGAGGTCGTCGGCACTGTCGAAGCGGTACAACGCCGTCCACTCGTTCTGCAGGCCCTCGATGGGCCGGAACAGTTCGGTACCGCGAAACCCCTTGAACCCGGTCTCGGCCTCGCGCATGCGGCCCTGCCATTCGAGGAAGTCGTCGATGTGTTCCGGCGATACGCGGTGTGTCACCACCACGGTGACAAGCGGATCCACCGGGGCCGCGCCACCGGTGATGACCTGTTGCGTTGCGGGGCCGTCGAAGTACTCCCGGCCCTTGTCGAGGTGTTCTTGCCGGGTGGCGCTGTTGATCCAAGCCTGTACGTGCGCAACCGAATCGAAGCGGTACACCACCACCCAGTCTGGCTGCACGTCTGTCGGTTGAGCCGTCTCGGCGGCGATGAACCCCGGATATCGGGCCGCCGCGGCGTTCATGTCGTCCTGCCAGACGGCGAACGGCCGTTCGGCTCCGGGACGTACCTTCTGTCCGATGATCACCGTCGCAGCGTTGCTCGTCGTCTTTGTTTCGGCGGTCATCGCCATCTCCTCTTGATCGGTTGCGCTTTGAGTCAGGCGGTTGTGGCCGGCTGCCGGTCGCCGATCCGGCTGAAAATGCGTTCAGGGGTCAGGGGCAACTCCCGGAAGCGCACACCGGTCGCGTCGTACAGCGCGTTGGCCAACGCCGGGGCAACGGGGTTGATACAGCATTCGGCCATGCCTTTGGAGCGCAGCGGACCGACCGAGTCCGACGAGTCCACCAACAGCAGCTCGGTGCGCGGGATGTCGGCGTAGGTGGGAATGCGGTAGTTCCGCAGGTTCGGATTGATCATGGTGCCGGTGTCGTCCACGTGATGATTCTCGGTCAACACGAACCCGATCCCCTGCGCGACACCACCTTCGACCTGACCGCGCACCTGTGCGGGGTTGATCACCACGCCGGGGTCGGCCGCGTGGACGCTGTAGAGGATGCGAATCTCACCGGTGATGCGGTGAACCGCGATCCGGAACCCGTGGGTGTTGGAGGTGACGCTGCGCGGCGATCCGTAGGCTTTGCGTGCTTCGGTGAACCGGATTCCGCGCTGCCGTCCCGCCTCGATCAACGCAGCAAGAGTCATTCGGGTCTTCCCGCACAGGACTCCGTCATCATCCATCGAACATTCCGACAGCGACGTTTGCGTATGTGCTGCAGCGAACCCGAGGATTCTGTCGCGCAGAGCGGTGGACGCCTTCAAGACCGCGTTTCCGGCGACGAACAGCCCGGCGCTGGCGAACGCCCCGGTGTCGAAGCCTGTGCGGTCGGTGTCGGACTGGACCAGACGCACACGAGAGGGAGTGGTACCGAGCTGAGTTGCGGCGATTTGCACATGAGCAGTGGACGTTCCTTCGCCGAATTCGACTGTGCCGACAGCAATCTCGTACATTCCATCGTCACCCAAGGTCGCCCAGGCGTCCGATATGTGCTCGGTTGGCGGCGCTGTCTCGTGTACCGAGCTTGCGGTGCCGGTACCGATGAGCCAATCATCCCCCGGAGGTGCGGTGCCGCGATGGCGGGCCAGCGCCGCGTCGACCAGATCGATGCATTGTCCGAGGCCGTCTTCGGTGAACTCCACATCGTCTGGACCGTCTTCCAACCCGATCAGCGCGTCGCCGGGTTTGACGATGTTGCGGCGGCGCAGCTCCAGCGGATCCATGTCCAACGCGACCGCCAGTTCGCTCATGGCCGATTCGACGGCGAATGCCGGCTGGGTCATGCCGTACCCGCGCAGCGCCCCACTGGGAACGGTGTTCGTGTAAACCGAGTACGCGTCGTATTTCTTGTTGGCGCACCGGTAGATCGCGACCGCTGCGCTGCCGGCGAACAGTGTCTCGCCGCCGTGATTGCCGTAGGCGCCGGTATTGGAGATGTTGCGCACCTCGAAGGCGGTGAGCTTTCCGTCCGCCGTCGCGCCCAGCTTGACCGTCAACCTCATCGGGTGCCTCGGCGATGCAGTGGTGAACTCTTCGGTGCGCGTGTATTCGAAACTGACCGGCCGACCGGTATCCAGGGAGGCCAGTGACACAAGGTCTTCGGCGATCACTTCCTGTTTGCCACCGAATCCACCTCCGACCCTCTTACAGAACACGCGTAGCTGATCTGGACGCAGGTCGAACAGGTGAGCAAGCTTGACCTTCGCGATCGACGGCGATTGTGAACTCGTTCGCACATTCAGTCTGCCCTCCTCCATCCACGCGATCGACCCGTGAGTCTCCAGATGCGCGTGCTGGACTCTCGGGGAGAAGTAGGTGCCCTCATGAATGACGTCTGCCTCGGCGAACCCCTTGTCGACATCGCCGACATGACCGTGGATCTCGAGCAGCACATTGTGTTCCGGGTCTTGAACGAACGGGTCATCTGACCCGTGCAGCGCCGGTGCTCCCTCGGCCATCGCTTCTTCGGGATCGAACACCGCCGGCAAGATCTCATAGTCGACCACCACCGCGCGACAGCCCTCTTCTGCCGCCGCGATGCTGTCGGCCAGCACCGCGACCACCCGCTGACCGACGAACCGGACAACATTGTCGAGAATGTAGGTGTCGTCGGGGTCGACCAGGTGGTCGGTATGGATGGCAGTGGTGAACAGTTTGCGCGGCACGTCTTCCCACGAGTACACGCGATGAACCCCGGGAACCGCGAGCGCCGCCGATTTGTCGATCGAGACGATACGCGCGTGAGCGTGCGGTGAGTGCAGCACCTTGATGTGCAGCATTCCGGCCATCGCCACATCCATCGTGTACTCGGCGTGCCCTGTCACCACCTCACGCGCCGCCGGCGCACCGACGCTGATACCCACCGCCGCTCCGGGCTTCGCTTCTTCGATCTCGGCAACGCCGTTGACCGCATCTTCGATTGCGCGATAACCGGTGCAGCGGCACAGGTTTCCCTTCAATGCACGTGGCAGGTTCGCCTTCTGCTCGTCGGTGAGCGACGCCGCCGTCATGATCATGCCGGCCGTGCAGAAACCACATTGGAATCCTGGTGCGGCACGGAAGTTCTCCTGCATCGGATGCAGTTTGTCGGGAGTTCCGAGGCCCTCGATCGTTGTCACCTCGTGCCCGTCGGCACGAAACGCCGGGGTAATGCAGCTGTGGACGGGTCGGCCGTCCAGCCAGACCGTGCATGCTCCGCAATCGCCGGCATCACAGCCCTTCTTGACACCGAAGTGGCCCAGCGATCGCATGAAGGTACGCAGACACTGACCGGCTGCCGGCTCTTGCTCGAACGAATTGCCATTCACGGTGTAGCTCACAGCGTTTCACCTGCCAGGTCGATACGGATCTCTTCGGCGAAATGCTCTGCGAGGTGCCGCCGATGAGCGGGTGTGCCATTGGGATCGTCGAACCAGACATCGTCGGCAATGGCGTCTATCGCAGCGGCCATGGTGTCCGCATCTGGAACCGTCGGGAAATGCAACTGCACCGGATGAGTGGTTCCTGCGGTGATCGTCAGCAACAGATCCGACGTCCCGGGGCTCTGCGTGGCGATCATGAAAATGGTCGAGCGGCCCATGTGGGTGAGGGTGAAGCGTCGGTGGGTATGACGCTTACGCAAAGCATGTGCGGGAATATCGATGCGACGCAACAATTCACCGGGAGCGAGCACGTTTGCGTGGTTGCCGGTCACGAAGTCGGTCGCGTCGACTATTCGCTCGGTTCCATCGGGCGACCAGACGGTGTAGCGGGCCTCGAGGGCAACCGTCAGGGTGATCATCGGTCCCGCCGGGAGCGACATCGCGATGTTGCCCCCGACCGTGGCTGAGTTCCAGACCTTGAACGAGGCCAGGAATGCCTCGCAACTCGTGGTGAACAACGACGCTGCAACCCAATCGGCAGGTGCCACATACGCGTACAGATCCCGGATGGTGCATGTCGCGCCGATCTGCAATCCGGCCTCGGAGGCCTCCAGGTTCGACCATCCCAGGGACGTGACATCCACAAGCCGGCGCAGGTCCGGCTGTTCATCTGAGAACAACCAAGTGCCACCTGCGAGCCACGCGTCGCCCTCACGCCAGTCTGCGCCGGGACGAGCAGATGGTTGTCGAACGATTTCGGTGATGGTGTTGAGATCCATGGAACTCCCCTTCCGGGGGTCGGGTGACGCACGGTCGCCGTCCGAACTGGATCCAATCGCACACCGCATCCGCGGTACACACCTCGACGTGAGCGCGAAGCGCGTCGTTCTAGTTCCTGGCGGCGCAATCGTACGTGAGCAGGCGCCCTCTCACCTGCTATGTGGACAAATTGGTCCGCCGCCCTGAACCTCCGGCAATTCTGAACCAGTTGTTGTCGCCCAGCGAAAGCGGCGTCATACGAGCAAGATTGAACGCTCAGGCACCGAAGGCTGAGGGAAATCGTCGGCGAAGTGCATCGATCTGACGGCGGACCTCGTACAGCTCGAACCGTTTGCGCGAGTGTGTCTCCGCCGACACCTTGTTGTAGGTCAGCTCGTCTTCGATCTGCGTTGCCCACAACTCGAGCTGGGCGGCGAAATACGTTGCCTGCGCCTCGTTCGAGTCCTGCTCCCACTGCCCGGAGGTCATGGCGCAAAATTGTAGCCGCTCTATAGTTCCTGTCCGACCCAGATGGGAAGCCCAGTTCACACCCGAGGAGTCATGCGAGGCGGCGGGTGCACACCTGACGGATCGCGGCGACGACAGACTGGTCGTGGCCACTGGCCTGACCAGTGTCGAGCACATCGGTGAGGCGTTCGAAGTAGTCCCGCTCCCCGAGCCCGAACTCCACCAGGATGTCGTCGGCCGACCCTCCGCCGTACGGGTACCACTGCCGGGCGAAGTCGAGCATCCGCTCCACCTCGTCCGGAGGGATGTTGCTCAGAGTGGTCATTGACCAATTATCGATCCTGCGACCGAACTTCGCATCCGAGAAAGGACCGGACCAGCCGTCTGAGAAGATCATGCGGACCAGAAAGCGAGGGGCAGTGCGTCATCGACTGTCGACGTTGATCGAAGTCCTCGACCGCCGGCAAGTGATCGTCTACGTAGCGGCCATCGGTGCCGGCAGCGTCCTCGGCCTCGTCGCACCGAGCGCCGGCGAGTCGCTGGACTGGGCCATCAACCCGGCTCTCGGCGCGCTCCTCTACGTGACGTTTCTGCAGATCCCCACCCGTGACCTCGCCCGGTCACTGCGAGACCGCCGGTTCCTTGTCGCTGTCGGACTACTGAACTTCGTCATCGTCCCGTTGGTGGTTGCGGCGATGTTCGTGTTCTTGCCGGACGACCAGGCAGTCCGGTTCGGGGTGCTGCTCGTGCTGCTCAGTCCCTGTATCGATTACGTGATCGTCTTCTCCGGGCTCGCAGGTGGCAGCGCACATCGGTTGCTGGCTGCGACCCCTCTACTGCTCTTGGCGCAGATGTTGTTGTTGCCGGTCTACCTCGCCGTGTTCCTCGGGTCGGACCTCGCCCAGATCATCGCGATACGACCTCTCGTCGAGGCTTTTGTGATCCTCATCGTGGTACCACTGCTGCTCGCGTGGGCCACCCAGACGCTGGCGGTACGTTTGCCGCTCGCGCGTCGAGTGAGTTCGGGTGCAACGGCCGCCATGGTGCCGCTGATGGTCATCGTGCTGCTCGTGGTTGTCGCGTCGCAGATACCGAAGGTGTCCGGCAGCCTCGGCGACGTCGTCGCGGTTGTGCCGTTCTACGTTCTCTTCCTGGTCGTGATGGCTTATGTGGGTCGTTGGGTGGCCTCGAGGTTCGCGTTCGACAACCCCGGTCGCCGCGCGCTGGTCTTCAGCGGCGCCACCCGCAACTCACTGGTGGTGCTCCCGCTGGCCCTCGCCCTACCGGCGGGCTACGAACTGGCAGCGGCCGTGGTGGTGACGCAGACCCTGGTCGAGGTGGTCGGCATGGTCGTCTACGTCCGCGTGATCCCGCACTTGATCCCTTCCCGCTGACATCGCCTGCGCCGATGTCCGAAACGTTCACGAGACCGTGGTCGTCCTGACCTAGCGTGGAAAGGGTGCAACTCGAACAGCAGATCCACTTCCTGACCTTCGCCACCGCCGACCTCGACGCCGCGCGGCAGTTCTATGTGAACGGCCTCGCATGGAAGCCGCTGATGGACGTGGAGAACGAGATCATCTTCTTCCAAATCGCTCCTGGCGTTGTCCTCGGGTTCTTCGACGCCGGCAAGTTCGCCGAGGACATCGGCGTGACGGCTGCCCCATCCATATCCGGCGCAACAGTGGCTCACAACGTCGGCAGTCAGGACGCTGTCCGGGCGGTCGCCGACGCCATGGTCGCGGCAGGCGCGTCCGTACTCAAACCACCACAACCGGGCGCTTTCGGTGGCATCTTCCACGCACAGGTCCGTGATCCCAACGGCCTCATCTGGGAGATCGCGCACAACCCCGGCTGGCACGTCGAGGCCGACGGAACAGTGGTCCTCGCCTGACTCGGTTCTTCGAATGCTTTTCGGTCGGCACCAGCAGGTGGCGACGTACGGTGGGATCAGCACGTGACCATCACCAGCGAGGATCGATGACCTTTCCATTCGAAGACGAAGAGCCCATCGGTGAGACCGATGAGCTCCGCAGACAAGGCGCGGTCTACGAGGCCGGCGAGCACGGGCATGAGATCAACCGCGGTCATGCTCTGGGTGGAACCGAGGGTTCCACGGACGGGCAGTAACTGACGTGGTCACCGACATCGGCGGCCGACGCCTGACCTTCTCCGAAGGGTTCGACAACCACGAGTTGGACCCGGGCGTGTGGTCCCCGCACTACTTGCCCGCCTGGAGTTCGCGGGCGCACACCGCGGCCACCTACAAGATCTCCGAATCCTGTCTACATCTGTCCATCCCACCGGAGCAGCCGCTGTGGCTGGCAGGCGAGCACCCCCCGATACGGGTGTCGGGTATCCAGTCGGGGAACGGATCCGGAGCTGTCGGCAGCACCCTGGGACAGCAACCGCCTTTCCACGGCGCCGTGGTGCGAGAGCACCAACCGGAGTTTCGCGGCTGGACGCCGACGGGCGGCTACCTGGAGATCCGGATGCGTGCCACCGTCTCACCCAGATCCATGTTCGCCTGGTGGATGGTGGGCCTCGAAGACGTTCCCGAGCGCAGCGCGGAGATCTGTGTGGCCGAGATCTTCGGTGACACCATCACCTCGTCGCCCTCTGCCGCGGTGGGTACCGGTCTGCATCCGTTTCGCGATCCGTCGGTGGTCGATGATTTCACGACAACGGTGCTGCCCATCGATGTGGGCGACTTCCATGACTACGCGGTCGAGTGGACCACCGATGCAGTCGAGTTCTACGTCGACGGCACGTTTGTACGGCGATGCGTCAATCCCCCGACCTATCCCATGCAGATGATGCTGGCCGTCTTCGACTTTCCGGAGCGGTCCAACGGGGCCGACGATGATCTGGTGCCAGAAATGGTGATCGATCATCTTCGTGGCTACGCCTGACCGGGCGGTCAACCGCCGAACAGCAGGTACAGACCGAGGAAGGTGTAGGCAACCATCGTCAGCAGCAGCGCCAACTGCCCGGTGCGCTGGTGACGTGGCGGAAGAAGTCGCAACGACGCATCGTGCGCGGCTATGACTGCGGCGATGTGACCGCCGAGGACAAACCCGACCTTGAGCGTGGCCGCCACCGTCGGATGTTGTGAGAGTACATAACCGGGGTGGGCGTCCTGCAGCCACAGCACATTCCACCCTCGGCCGAGCGGATCACCGAGAGCCAGGAACGTCTCCTGCCCCTTCTCCACCAGGTATTGCAGATAGTGGGCCAGCACGTACCCGATCACGATGGGGATCAGCGTGTGTGCCAGTTGGCCCGGAAGTGCTTGTCGCTGCGCCGGACTCACGCCACCGGTCGCCCGGGTGGCGAGCGTGAAGGTTCCGAACACCACCGCGATGAAAACGACAAGGGCAAGGGTGTGCGCCGCCGACGAACCCACCTCGCCGCCGCCGATCGACTCCACGTAGTCCTTCCACTGAGGGAAGTCGGAGAAGCTGTCGAAAGCGGTGGAGCCGAGCAGCACCGACAGCAGTACCACCGTGCCGGGCAGAATCGGAAGCGTTGTCAGGTGGTTCATCGGGTTCCCGACGACGATGCGCCCGGTGGCCCGGTCCCGACCGAACACCGAAAGACGGGAAGCGACAACGCTGTAGACGTCGAACGGGTCGGATCTGGTGAGCCAGCGGTCCCCCCAGACAGCAGCGCCTACGACCATGATCACCACGTAGCAGAGCAGCCAGATCCGGATGGCCGGGACCGAATCCGGCTCAGGTGAGGCGAGTTCGAGCCAGACGAAAGCAAACAAACCGATGGCTGCGGGCCAGTAACCCCACGTCGTGGGGTAGACGCGCGTGCGGTTGGATCGCGATCGGCCGACAACTCGGCTACCGAGTCGATAGACGGTGCGGACCGGGGAGATGACCCGCCACACCGGGCCGATCAGCACGGACAGAACAACGAGCCCCACCCAGAGAAGAACGTAAAAGCTTCCTGCGAAAGGGTTGTCGTCCGAATCCGGACCGAAGACCCCGGCCATCATCACCCACACCGCGAACACCAGAGCCATCACCGACGCCACGGTGCGCGTCACCCGAGAATCGACGAAGCGTTCAACCCACTGCGGTGCCGGCCGCCCTGGTTTGTCCGGACCGAACCTCGGTGTACGCCATGCGAAAACAACCACTGCGAACGAGAACGTCAGAGCCCATGCCCCGCCGATGAGCACAGACGTGTACGGGATGGGCAGGTCCTCGGATCCGCCCAGGCCATGCGCAACGATCATCCGCGTGTGTCTCCGGCGTTTCCGTCGCCGCGAACGTATCCGTCCCCGTCCTGCTCGATGGTGTTGTGCTCGACGGTGTCGTGCTCGATGTCGCCATCGAGACCGGGCCCATCATCGTCGCCGCGCCGTCGATCCCTGACGGCGATGACAACGATGACGATCACCAGGATGAGCGCCGGGAAGAACGCAGGCGCGGCCAACAGCAGCGAGTGGCCGGCCAGATACTGGACGTTGTTGTCGCCCATCAGGTCTGCGGTTGCACTGTCGGTCGCGTGTCCGTCCGGGCCCCGGTTTCCTGCTGCTTGTTGTTGATCCGGCCCGCGCCCCACGCCAGCGCTGCGATCAAGATCAACGAGCACGCCAACACCACCAGGCCGGCGACCGTGAACAGCCAGCTCGGGTAGTCGAAGCTGCGCTCTCGCTGCAAGATCTTGATCTCGGGCATGAACTCACGTGTCATCGTCGATTCCGCAGCCACCTCAGGGGCCCCGATGCCCGGGTCGGCGGGCAAGAAGATCGGCACGGCGGTCATCGTCGTGCCATCCTGCACGCGCAGAAGCGTTTTCCACGTCCCCGACACCGGCACCGGCTCCGTGGAGCGGTAGATACCGGCACCGACGCGTTCGAGCGGATCGATGAACAGACCACGGTCGTTCTCGATGCCGCCTTGCCACGAGAGGATCGACACCCATTCGGGGTCGTCACTGACCAGCCCCGGCGGGTCGATTGTCACCTCGGCCGTCACCATGCGACCGTCCGTGCTCGGCACATCGGTGAGTGTGATTGTGGCGCGGGCATTCTCCGGCACCTCGGTGCGCAACCCGTTGGCAACGGCCCCTCCGACGATCAGGACCGTGAGCACCACTGCCACAGCGCTCAGGCGAGGACGCGGCAGCGGCTCACCTCGCAAGATGACGGCCAGCAGAGCGCCGCACACACCGGTGGCGATGCTGACCGGGATCGCCATCGCCAGGGCTTCTGCCCACATCCCGGTCGGCCACGGGTAGTGGTACACCGCATCGATCCACCACGACTCGATCCACAAACCGATGGTGGCGACACCGAGGCCGGAGACAGCTCCGAACAACACCGGCCGTCGTATCAACGGGGTCAGGGCCAGCAATTCGACCACCACGGCCGGGCCGAGATACAGCGCGAAGAAGCTGATCGGCGCTCCGAGTGCCGGACCGACGACCAGCGCGACGATCCCCCTGATGGCGATTGCGAATAGCGCTGCGGCGATTGCGGATCCGGGCCCCAGGGTCATACGTACCGCGACCAGGGCAAAAGCTGCCGCACCGGCGATCATCATGGGTTGCAGGACAAGCCGGAACTGCTCGACACCGAAGTCGTATTCGATCTGGAAGACCGACAGGCCGATGACTAGTCCGCCGAACGCCATACACCGGGTGAGCCAGTTGCCCCATCCGTCGGCCGGCGCGTTCTCGCCCATCGCGGCGCGGCCCTCACGGTCGAGCAGCACCACCGCAATCAGCGACAACCCCGCGCCGCCGATCAACATCAGGTGGGTGGGGCCCCACAGGGTGACGTCCTGGCCGAACATGCGGTGCCAGATGTCGTCGAGGGGGAAACCGACCAGGGCGTAGAAGCCGCAGCCGGCCATCAGTACCCCGCCGACCGGTGCGTACCAGGTGCGCGTGATGCGAATGGCCGCCGGACCTGGCTTGTCGTACGGCAAGAAGACGGCCAACATCCCCGCGATGAAGAGCAGGAACAGACCGACCAGGATGAAGTAGTGAGCCGGGTTTGCCAGCGGACCCTCGTCGCGACCCTTGCCGATATGCAGACTGACGTCCCAGATGAACCCGAACAGGGCGCAGATGATGGTGCTGGTGAACAGGAATATGGGTAGCGCAGCCCATGGCGGGCGGTTCAGGCGGCGACCGGCCCACTCGGCTACCGATGCAAGCCAGGTGATCTTCCGGGTTCGGTGGAGGTAGCCAACCCAGAGCAGCATCACCGAGACCACCCCGGCAGCCGCGCTCACGATGAAGACCTGATCCAGTGCCGCTCCGCCACCTTCGGACGCCGCCAGCACGTGCTCACCTTGTGTCAACATCGACTCCCCGCCACCTCACACCACACTGGGCCGAATCCACTCAGCTGAAGATTCTCAGTAAAAATACAGTAAACGCACGTGCACCCACAAGGGGGCAAGATGACCAGTGCCTGGGAAAATGCGGAGGCTGTTAGGATTCAGTTCAGTGCACAGCCGTACACTGAACGCCGAAGTGGGCCACAGGCTCCGCCATCTGTAACCACGCGTTCACCTGACTTTGTACGTTACAACGCCGGGTGTCAAGATCCATTGGGTCTCGAAGTCAGAACTCGAAGACATCCGGGCCGATCGGCGAACGGTCCGAGACAACCTCAGAGAGCCGAGACGAGCCTGGCCACGATGGATTCAGCCGTACCGGAGGTGGCGTTGCGAAAGTCCGTACCGGCCCAGAGATTGGTGGCGTGCGGATCACCCGCAGCGACCGCAGCCTTCCGCAGAGGCCCGGTCAGATGGTGAATCTGCGGGTACGCGAACGGCGCGGAAGCGTCGTGTTCTTGCATGAACCGGTTGTGAAGACCCCTCGCGTAGCGTCCCGAGAACGCTCGCGTGACTCCCGTCGTCGTGAACTCGGGATCCACCAGGGCGGCGCGGTGCACGGCATTGGTCCCCGCCTCGCCGGCGAGCAGGAACGCCGTACCCACCTGGACCGCCCGTGCGCCGAGGGCGAGTACCCGGCGCACTTCCTCCGGCGTCGTGATGCCTCCGGTCGCGACCACGTCGACTCCCCGCCCGACCACGTCGGCGAGGAGCTCGTCGAGGCTGCCCGGCGCGGGTTCGGCGGTGGGGTCAAAGGTCCCGCGATGCCCACCGGCGCCTGGGCCCTGGGCCACCAGCGCGTCGACTCCACGGCCGAGTGCGATGTCCGCCTCGGTCGCCGTAGTCACGGTGCCGAGCGTGAAGATGCCTGCATCGGTCAGTCGCCGGATCTCGTCGGCCGTGGCGCACCCGAACGTGAAGGACACTGCGTCAGGCTTGAGGTCGAGCAACACCTCGAACTTCTCCGTCCAGGCGTCGTCGTCGTATCGCGGCTCACCGAGCGAAGCACCGAACATGTCTGCCAATGGCGCGAGTTCTGCTGCGTAAGCCTCGATCTGCGCCGGGTCACCGGCATTTGGTTGCGGGACAAAGAGATTGACCCCCAACGGGCCCGACGTCAGAGACCTCGCCTTCTCGATGTCCGCTGCCAGCTTCTCGCCGTTCAAGAGGGCTCCGGCCAGAAAGCCCACACCGCCGGCATTTGTCACCGCAGCCGCAAGCGCCGGCGTGCTGGGCCCACCGGCCATCGGAGCGCCGATCACGGGGGCGTCCAGGTCACGAAGGTCGAAGGTGGGCACGTGATACCTCCCGGGAATCTGAGCCTGCGGTCACCGGCTCGGGTGTGCGGCAGTCGGGCTGCTGCATTCGGTCTCGACGCGACGGTAGCCTCTTCGCCATGGCCGACGACATCGACATGGCGACTCCGATCGAGATCTCGACCGACGGAGCATGCCTCGGTAATCCCGGGCCGGGCGGGTGGGGCGCGGTGCTGCGGTACAAGAACCACGAGAAACAGTTGTCGGGCGCCGATCCTGCGACCACGAACAACAAGATGGAATTGACCGGGGCCATCAAGGGGCTCGAGGCGCTCAAGAAGCCATCGAAGGTCATCCTCTATACCGACAGCACCTACGTGCGCAACGGGATCATGAAGTGGGCGACCGGCTGGCAGAACAACGGCTGGCTCACCAAGGACAAGAAGCCGGTCAAGAACAGCGAGCTCTGGCGTGAACTGATCGCCCAGTGCGCTCGCCATGATGTGGAGTGGCGGTGGGTCAAGGGTCACGCCGGCGACCACTACAACGAGATCGCCGACCAACTCGCCACCACCGCTGCTAGGGCACTGCGCGACGGCGGGCCGACGGGCCAGGTGGCCGGATGACCGCCCCCATCCCGGTGGCTCTGCTGCCCCACTCCGATCCCCACCTCGCCGAAGCCATCGCGTCCGCCGGTGGCACACTCGCCGACCTCGCCGAGGCGCGGGCCCTCGTGTGGATCGGCAACGTCGACGGCTTCCCTGATCCACTGCCCGACACCATCGAATGGGTGCAGCTACGGCTGGCAGGCATCGAGTCGTTCCTGCGCGCGGGGTTGCTCGACGATCGGCGGATCTGGACCAATGCGTCGGGGTTCTACGCCGAGAACGTCGCAGAGCACGCCCTCGCGCTCTTGCTGGCCGGCCTTCGCCAGATCAACGTCGCGGTCCTGCGGCACTGGGATGAGAAGGCCATCGACCCGGCTGTGCGGTCGCTACACGGTTCCACGGTCGGGATCATCGGTGCCGGTGGCATCGCCCGGTCACTGATCCCCCGGTTGAACGCCTGCGGAGCCCAGGTGATCGCGGTCAACAGATCTGGCCGGCCCGTCGAGGGCGCGTCGGCGACGTTGCCGGCGAGCAAGATCGACGAAGTCTGGGGCCTGGTCGACCACGTGGTCCTCGCGGCTCCTGCAACCGACGAGACCCGGCATCTCATCAACGCCCGCACCCTTGCTGCGCTCCCCCGGCATGCCTGGTTGATCAATGTGGCGCGCGGTCCACTCGTCGACGAAGTCGCACTCCGGGACGCCTTGATGGCCGGGGAGATCGCAGGCGCCGCGCTCGACGTGACCGATCCGGAGCCGCCTGCCGCCGACGACCCGCTGTGGGATCTGCCGAATGTGATCATCACCCCGCACGTGGCCAATCCGTCCGCGGGTCTGACCCGCACGATGGCGCCGTGGCTGGCCGAGAACCTACGACGTTTCGCGGCAGGCGACGACATGCTCGCGGTGGTCCGGCCCGGTGCCGACTACTAGTTGTAGCGCTGGACTGGCACGGCTCCGGCGACCGGCGGAGAGAGTTTGCGGCACGGTGATGGAATCTCCCGCGCCGTAATGGTTGCGCTGTCTCATCGGTATGGCGAGGCTGAAACAGTCGGCATCTCCCGGTGTCGAGGCTGAGCCACAGCCGGATCCGCCCTACAACAGAATCGAGAAGTATGAGCGACAACGTGTATCGGGTCACCGAGATCGTCGGTTCCTCGACGACCAGCTCTGATGACGCGATCAAGACCGCGCTGTCCCGCGCCGCTGAAACCCTGAAGAACATCGACTGGTTCCAGGTGGTCGAAACCCGTGGCCATGTGGAGAACGGCGAGATCGCCCATTTCCAGGTGACGGTGAAGGTCGGTTTCAAGCTGGCCGACTGACCTGCGCGGACAGGTCGGCGGCGCGGCGTCCGGGTACCGTTTTTCCCAGGGCCAGTTTTCACGGGACCAGCGGACCGAAACGCCCGCCGCCGGCAACGGCGCGTTCGACCGGCCTACTCCACCGACCGGAAGCGCTCATGACACACAGACTCGCCGCGTTGGTACTCGCGGGCGCCGTGCTCGTCTCCGGATGTGGCGCCTCGGACAACGCCGACGGACCCGGCTCGTCGGCCGATTCCACTGAGTCTTCCGAGTCCACCGGGTCGTCGGCCGATTCGAGTCAGCCATCGGCGACCATCGCTCCTGCGGATAAACCCGCCGATGTCGTCACCGGGCTCGACGCGCCATGGTCCATCGTCTTCGTCGACGATGCACCGCTCATCAGCGAACGCGACTCCGGCAACATCCTCGAAGTCGTCGGCGACCGTACCCGGGTGGTGGGCGCGGTGGTCGATGTCGCACCCGCAGGCGAGGGCGGGTTGCTCGGTCTCGCCGTGCGGGAGGAGTTCCTGTACGTCTACTTCACCAGCGACGACGGCGACAACCGCGTCGTGAGATATCGGCTGACCGGATCAACCGGGAATCTCGGACTCGGCCCCGTCGAATCCGTTCTTGCCGGCATCCCGGGCGGACGAACCCACAACGGCGGCCGTATCGCATTCGGTCCGGACGGAATGCTCTACATCTCCACCGGCGACGCGCAGGACCGGCCGAAAGCGCAAGATCCCAGCAGTCTCTCCGGCAAGATCCTGCGGGTCACCCCGGATGGAGACGTGCCCGCTGACAATCCGACAGCCGGCAGCCCGATGTGGTCGCTCGGACATCGCAATGTCCAGGGCATCGCCTGGGCAGCCGACGGCACGATGTTCTCGTCCGAGTACGGCCAGGACACCTGGGACGAGCTCAACGTCATCAGAAAGGGCGGCAACTACGGTTGGCCCCGCGTGGAGGGCAAGAGCGAACAGTTCGACAGCATGTACATCGATCCTGTTCAGCAGTGGAATCCCGACGACGCCAGCCCGAGCGGGATGACCATCGCCGAGAACACCATCTACATCGCCAACCTGCGCGGTGAGCGCATTCGCGCCGTTCCGGTAGCCGCCCCCGAGACCGGGCGCGACCTCTTCGTCGGCGAGTTCGGACGGGTGCGAGATGTCACCGTTGCGCGCGACGGGTCGCTCTGGTTGCTCACCAACAACACCGACGGTCGCGGCGATGCGCGAGACGGCGACGACCGAATCAAGCGGGTGACAGCACAGTCTGGCTGAGACTGGGCGATTCCCCGTTCAAAATATGTAGGGCCGCAACAGTTTTCCGCAATGTTTGACTGACAGCACTCACGGCTATTCGTCCAGGGTTGGCTTTTCACACGAGACGACACGGGTCCGACGCGATCCGGGAGTGGTCTCGAACGGCACCCACCGGCGCCCAGTCGTGCAGGGAAGGGAGACCCATGGGCAGTTGGCAAGCTCGCGACGATCGCGGCGACAACAGTTTTGCGAGATGCGGTTCGGTCTCCACGGGCCTGGCTCCGCTCTGCGAGGGGGTCCTGGATGCAGCCGGTGTCGATGGTGCCGCACTGACTCTGTTGACCAACTCGAACCGGGTGCGCGACCTGGTCTACGCCACGGATTCGCTGGCTCAACAACTGGACGACCTGCAGTTCACGCTCGGAGAGGGCCCCTGCCTGGAGGCCTACGAAAATCACGACACCCGGCTGCTCGCAGACCTGGACAGTCACACAGTCGACAGGTGGCCGACGTTTGTCGGGGAGGCCATCGGACTCGGCGCACGGGCACTGTTCGCCTTTCCGGTCGCTGCCGGCGGCACGCCTCTGGCCGTCCTCGAGCTGTACCGGCGGACCGCCGGCGAACTGAGTCCCCAGTAGTACGCGGCCGCGACGGCCGCAGCATCCACAGCGGGGTACACGGTCACCCGCAACTGGCACGAGTACCTCGCCACCCAGGGCGACTACGACGACCGTGTTGCCACGGCGGCGGCCGACATGAGTCACACACAAGACCACACCACGGACAGGTTCTCCCGGTCCGATGTCTATCTCGCATCCGGGATGGTCGCCGCCCAACTGGCCGTGTCCGCCGACGAGGCGCTCGACAGGTTGCGCGCATTCTCGTTCCGCCACAACCGTCCACTCAACGACGTCGCGGACGATGTGGTCGCCCGTCGAATGAACCTGCGCACCCTCGACCTGGAAGACCACTGAGCACGCGGATGATCCGGACGCCGCGACGTCATACCGGGGGCGACAACCGCCCAGGTGATGCGCTCAGGAGTTGAGTTCGATCAGCCCGACCACCCCGAGCACTCCGCCCAGCACCCCCGACATAGACAGCAACATCGTCAGGTCGCTGCCCGTGATGGAGATGCGCGGTGTCTCGCGGGGCACGTCGTGGCGGGTCGGGCGCGCGGCAGAGGGCCGCGGGGGTCGGTGGCCCCCGTCGGTGGGGTCCCAGAGCACCCCGGTCATCTCGCGACGAACCGTCCGCCGCGCATCAGGACGGACCAGCACTGGCCTGACCTGCGATTGGCGACTCGGCCGCTCAAGAAAAGTCACGGTGTACATTCTGCCGCTTATCGCAAACTCGCGTCGCCTATCACGGAATGTTCATCTGTTTGACTCACGGGCCTCACCAGTGATGAGGGTGCCCGCCGCGACAGCCTCACCGCCGGCCGTCACACCCCGATGATCGACAACACATTCCCTGAGGGGTCCCGGAACCATGCGATGTCCGGTCCCTGGTCGTTTCGAGATCCACGAAAGATCCCCCGCTCGTCTTGGTCGAAGTCGTCGTAGCGGTTGAACTCGACCCCTCGTTCGGTCAGCGCGGTCACCGCCGCGTCGATGTCGGGGACCTCGAAGTTGAGAATGGTGAACACTGCCGGTTCGTGGTCGGGCTTGGGATACACCAGCACGTTGGTGCTGGCGGTCAGGTGCAGGTTGAGCAACCCCATCGGACCGTCCTCGACCTCGATGCCGAGTGTGTCGGCGTAGAAACTCCGAGCCTCCTCGATGTCCTTGACCGCGAACCCACTGAACGCGTTGTTGATGTCGAGCATGTCGATCCTCCTCGCGGCGGTCACCGCCGATGGTCATCGCCTTGCCAATACCGACCACCGGTCTGCCCTCAACTCATCGGTCGACCCCGGTGTTCTTCGGCGGCAGATCGTGCTCAAGGGCGGGTGGCGCCAAGGTCACCGCATCTCCTCCGCGTTTCTTCGACTGGTACATCGCGGCGTCAGCCGACGGAGCAAGTGCACTCAAAAGAGCGATTGTCGGTCGAAGGCGTCCGGACTTGGTCATGCAGTGCGCCGCCACGGCAACCCCGACGCTCACCGTGATCGGGTAGGCGTCATGCGGATTGCGCAGTACGAGCCGGAGCCGTTCGGCGAGGTCGACCAGCTGCCCGACCGAGCCCGTGACGGCGACCGCGAATTCCTCGCCACCAACCCTGGCCACCAGCGCTGCCGGACCTGCCGTCGCGGAAAGTCTGGAGGCCGCGAGTGCGAGGACGGTGTCGCCCGCGTGATGCCCGTGCTGATCGTTCACCGTCTTGAACTCGTCGATGTCCAGCATCAGCACGGCCAGCAAGGTCCGGGGACCTTCGAAGCGCAGCTGGGGGAAATCCACTTCCAGGCCGCGTCGGTTGCGGAGCTGCGTGAGGTGATCGCGAAACGCATCGCTGGCGTCGTGGCCGAGGTTCAACAGGCCGGACTGCATCATGATCGGCGCCGACAACAGCACCGACAGCAGGACAGCGAGCAGAGCGGATGCGATGAACAGATCTTGCCCGGGAGTGACCAGCACCTTGAGGTACAACGCGACCGTGGTCGACGTGCCGAACACCAGGTGCGCGGCCAGCCATCGTGGGCTGTGGAATGCGCTGATGTGGGCGGCTGTCACCGCGAACAACACGCAGCCGATCATCGCGATGAACGGGTCGGCGAACGTGAACAGCACCACCGCAACACCCAGGTCGGAGTAGACCAGGAACAGTTGCGCACCTCGCCTGGACGGCCACGGGCCTCGAAGCCAAGCCAGGCCGACGACCATACTGCTCACCGCAGCAACCGCGACCGCACCTTGCGCGGCGATGGTCTCGCGTGGACCGGCCGGCGACCCCAGCGACAGCAGCGCGGCCACCCCGTAGAAGAACGACCACATCCCGACGGCTTGGCGGTTGACGACCAGGGATCCGCGCGAGCGGTGGTAGTTCAGCGTCCACTGATAATCGAACGGCTGCCGCCACCACCTCCGGATGAAGTGCATGCGGCGTCTCCCAAGCAGTTAGTGGGCGGTACGAATCAATAGGTGAACAGGCTGCGAAAATGTCACTCTGTCAATTCGGCATCGAGGCGCCGCGAGATTGCTCGGTGAGATGCAGACCACATCGAAATGGACGGCGCCGGCGCTGGCGTCCAGCATGTGGGAATCAATGGAATGGCCGCTCGGACGGGCGTAGTTGTAGGAACCATGACTGATCTCGCAAGCAAGGCAACCACTCTGCTCGAACTCCACCAGCCAGGAAACCCGGTGATCCTCCCGACGGTGTGGGATGCGTGGTCGGCGAATCTCGCCGTGTCCGCCGGTTTCACGGCCCTGACCGTGGGCAGTCACCCGGTATCGGATTCGATCGGCAAGGCCGACAACGAGGGCATCACCTTCGACGAGTTGATCACCCGCATCAAGCAGATCACCGAGGCTGTCGACGTACCGATCTCGGTCGACATCGAGTCCGGCTACGGCGAAGACCCCAAGCGCCTGATCGATGGCCTGCTCAGCGTCGGCGCCGTCGGTCTGAACATCGAGGACACCGTGCACAGCGAAGGTGGCCGTCTGCGTGAGGCACAGGAGCACGCCGACTTCGTCGGAGCACTGCGCGCGGCATCGGACGCCACCGACACCCACGTGGTGATCAACGCCCGCACCGACCTCTTCGTCAAACAGGTCGGCGATGAAAACGACCGCGTCGACCGCGCCATCGACCGTCTGAAACTGGCGGCCGCCGCCGGCGCCGACGTGCTCTACCCCGTCGGCTTCCACTCCGACGACGTCCACAAGCGCCTCACCGCTGAGCTACCCCTCCCCGTCAATGCGATCGGTCACCCCGCCAACGACGACAAGGCCGCCCTGGCTGCGCTCGGTGTCGCCCGGGTCAGCTTCGGTCCGATCCTGCAGATGGTTTTGGCCGAACGCGCAGGCGAGGTACTCGCACGCTGGAAGTGATCAGCGGCCCGCTCGGCGTCCGCTGTCGCACCGGCGTGCCACCATGTTGACGTGGTTGCGACAGCGGCGGCGCACGCTTTGTGGCGCTCAGGGGTGGGGTTGTCGCTGTGGTTCACCGACGCAGACGGCCAACCCTGCACCGGTCACGTGCCCGACGGGCTACCGGATCCGGTCGCCACGGCGGTGTCGGGACGGTCACTGCGGCGCACCATCACCGTTACCGGCCCCGGGCCCACCCGTCGCGACGTCTCATCGCTGACACTGGGCCCGGCCGCCTCCTGCGACCTGCTGCGGTCAGTAAACGATGACCCTGCCGTCGGTGGTGAATTACGTTATTACCGTTTCCTTTTGGAATCCACCGAGCGTTTCGTCAGCGCCGGGGCTGTTGCTCCGGCGGTGAATCGGGTCGCCGGCGAGTGGGCGGTGCGCTGGGCTCCGCTCACCACGGCGGGCTGGCGGGCCTGGCTCTCCACGGCCATCGCGTCCGCGCCCCCGGTGATCCTGGAGAACGGCGATTCCACCGCCATCATGGACTTCTGCGGCGAGATGACCGACCACCTGTGTCGCATCCGCTGCTCCGACATCGCTCCCAACTCAGTGCGGTCGAGCCTAGTCCGGGCCCTGCTGCCGGATATCGATTCACCGGAGATGTCGGCGGAACGGGCCGCGTCCGCGGCGGCTGCGTGGGCCAGCTGGGCCGATGGCCTCCGGCAGGGCGAATCCGCGCTGGTGCTCCGGCTGTGCGAGCCCGAAGAAGACGACAACGACGACTCCGACCAGGTGACCCGGTGGCGCCTGCAGGTGTGTCGTCGAACCATGGACCGCCCGGATCAACCCGTGGAGCTGCGCCGGCTGGATCCGCACCAGATCGATGAGATCACCACCGAGGTCGCCGGAGCCGTACGCGCCTTTCCCGACCTCAAGGCCGCCCACCACGACCACCACTCCCTGGATTTCCTGCTCTCCACCGACACGGTGCTGGCTCTGCTCGACGGCGGAGTCGCCGCGTTGGCGGACGCCGGGTTCGAGGTACTGCTCCCCCGGTCCATCGCCCATGTGAGGCCGACCCTGACGCTGCGGGGCAAGCCCGAGGGTGGGCCGCGTTCTCGCGCTGTCATGGTGGGGCTCGGTGAGATCCGGGACTTCCAATGGCAATTGGCCTTGGGCGACGACATTCTCGACGCCTCCGAACTCGAGGCACTGGCACGCCAAAAGGGTGATCTGGTCAGGATCCGCGGCAAGTGGGTGCGCGCCGACAACGCGGCCTTGTCGAGGTCGGCTGCGTTCATCCAGACCCAGCGGGCACTGGCCGAGTCCGGGCAGCCGGCCGACATGGGTGAACTCTTCAACCTCGTCACCGACGGAGATGACCGGCTGCCACTACCGGTCGGGCGGGTGGAAGGTCTGTCATGGCTCGACGACATCAAGCGCGGTGGACAATTGGCACCACCGCCGCTCGAGGCTCCCGCATCGTTGCGTGCCGAACTCAGGCCCTACCAACACCGTGGGATGGAGTGGCTGAGGCATCTGAGTTCGCTCGGCATCGGCGCGGTGCTCGCCGACGACATGGGACTGGGTAAAACCATTCAGGTGCTCGCCCTGATCTGCGGCGAGAAGACTCCAGATGATGTCGGTTCGCGCACAACGCTTTTGGTGTGCCCGATGTCGGTCGTCGGTAACTGGGAACGTGAGATCACCAAGTTCGCCCCCCACCTCACGGTGCTGGTCCATCACGGACCAGGACGCCTTACCAAGGGGCACTTCGAACCGGCCGCGGCGAAGGTGGATGTTGTCATCACGACGTTTGCGATCGCTTCTCGCGACCGCGCGCTGCTGGGCGCGGTGAAGTGGGACCGCCTCGTGGTGGACGAAGCCCAGCACATCAAGAACGTGAACACCGCACAGTCCAAAGCGGTGCGGGCGATGTCGGCTCGTCACCGTGTCGCCCTCACGGGCACCCCGGTGGAGAACCGGCTCGAAGATCTTCGTTCGGTCATCGACCTGGTCAATCCCGGACTGCTGGGCACCGCGTCGGTGTTCAAGAACCGCTACGCCGAACCCATTGAGCGCGAACGCGATCGCGATGCGGTACGCCGACTGTCAGCGGTCACCTCGCCGTTCATCTTGCGACGGGTCAAAACCGATCCGAGCGTGATCTCCGATCTACCGGAGAAGACGGAACTGACCGTTCGGGCGAACCTCACCGTCGAGCAGGCCGGGCTCTACCGCGCCGTCATCGACGACCTGATGGATGCACTCGGAAAGGGCGAGAGCGGGCAGCCCGGGAGTGAGCGACGCCGAACGGTGTTCGCAGCGCTGACCCGGCTGAAACAGATCTGCAACCATCCCGCGCACTACCTCGGCGACGGCTCCCCCATCCTCCGCCGGAACGAACACCGCTCGGGCAAGGTCGAATTGCTGGCGGACATGCTCGAGAACATCGTCGCCGACGGCGAGCGGGCCCTGGTCTTCACCCAATTCACCGCATTCGGCACCATGCTCGAACCATGGTTGTCCGACCGCCTGGGACATCCCCTGTCGTTCCTGCACGGAGGCCTCAGCCGCCCGGCCCGCGACAAACTGGTGGCCGAGTTCGGCGAGGCAGACGGGCCACCTGTGATGATCGCATCGCTCAAGGCCGGGGGCACCGGACTCAATCTCACCGCCGCCAATCATGTTGTGCACTTTGATCGCTGGTGGAATCCTGCCGTCGAGAATCAAGCCACCGATCGGGTGTACCGAATCGGCCAGGAGCGCCGTGTGGAGGTACGCAAGTTCGTCTGCGTCGGAACCTTGGAGGAGCGCATCGACCAGCTCATCTCCGACAAACGTGAGCTGTCGGAGCTGACCGTGGCCACCGGCGAGAACTGGCTCGCCGACACCGGCGACGATGAGCTCTATGAGCTGATGCGCCTGCACGACGAGGCGGTGAGCGAATGAGCCGCAAGAAGAAGGCGCCTGAACGCGGTTACGGCCTCACGCCGTGGTCCAAGGCTTTCCTGCTGGCCGTCGAGCCGACTGCCGAACAGCGAAAGATCGTCAAGGCGCGCAGCTACTTTCGGGACCGCAACGTCATCGACCTGGTGATGCGGTCGGGTCGGGTCAGCGCCCTGGTGCAGGGTAGCCAGCTCGACCCCTTCGAGGTGGAGATCAACACACTCGCAGCGGATCCGGCGATTGTCGTCTCCATGCTGCGGCATGAGGGCAAGACGGACGATCTCGTCGCCCTGACACGCGGCAAGCAGCCGCAGTTGCTCGGTTCGCTGGTGACCCCGACCGAGGCGTCTGATCTGCGAGTCGACTGCACCTGCCCCGACGACAGTGACCGCTGTATCCACGTGTTGTCGGTGTGTTTCGAGATCGCGGCGGCGATCGACAAAGAGCCCAGCACCCTGCTCACCGTGATGGGGGTTGAACTCGGCGTCTTGCTGGCCCACCTGCGGGACGCACCATCAGCCGATTCGGATGAGCCTGACGAAGCCCCTGCACCGCCGGCCGATATCGATTTCTACGGTGACGGGCGCCAGATGCCCGGACTGCCACATCCACCGCCGATCGACGTGTTGTCCGAATTGGACACCACTGCCCTCACGGCGGCTCTACGCCGATCGGGTTCGGCGGCGATGGATGTGGCGCAGGCAGTGGACGAGCTGGCCGACCTCTACGCCCGGATCATCCGCTGAGCGACTCTGTGGTGGAGCTCAGTTGAGAACCGACCTGATGACCTCGGAGACCGGGGTCGACTCCCGTCCGATGAGTGCCTGCAGATCGCCACTTGCCGTGTCCAGCTCGCCGCGCGAGATACCGGCGTCCGCGTCGGCGAGCATGGCAGCGACCGGATCCGGCAGGCCGGCCTGCTCCAGTGCAGCGGCGTAGTCGGTCTGCGGGAGGTCCTGGTAGGTCACTTCCGCGCCTGAGATCTCACTGATGGCCTTGGCGAACTCGGCATAGGTGAGGCGTTCGCCACCACCGAGTTCGTAGATCTTGCCGCCCTGATCGTCGAGCGTCAGGACTGCAGCAGCGGCGGCGGCGAAGTCGCCCCGGGTCGCGGCGGCGAGGCGACCTTCGCCCGCGGCGCCGTACAGTTTCCCCGTCTCGACCGCCTGGGGGATGGCTGCCGCATAGTTCTCCCAGTACCAACCGTTCCGCAGCAGCACGCTGGGCACCGACGACTCGGCGAGGTGGGCCTCGGTGGCCTGGTGCTCAGGGGCGAGGGAGATGTTGCTCCGGTCAGCGTTCAGCAGACTCGTGTACGCGATCAGCTGGACACCTGATTGTTCGGCCGCGTCGATCACGTTCTTGTGCTGAGCAACCCGTCGGCCGACCTCCGAGCCCGACACGAGAAGCAGTTTGTCCACTCCCGCCAGCGCCGCGCGTAGCGCCGCCGGATCGTTGTAGTCGGCAGATCGAACGTCGACGCCCTTGTCCTGCAGGGCTGTCGCCTTCGAGGCGTCTCGGACCACTGCGACGATCTCGGTCGATGGCACACCTCGATCGAGAAGGCTGTCGATGACAAGTGTTCCCAGTTGGCCGGTGGCACCGGTGACCGCTGTTGGCATTTCAAATCCTCCGTCTCCAAGCGCCGTTCTCGGCGCTACCGTTTCAGTATGCACTTACTTTTAGTAAGCGCAAGCCAATGAGTAACCATCCTGGTCACAGCTGGGTTATCGTGGAGCAATGGCCGACCAGGTGGACAACTCCCTCGAAGCAGACGTCTTCGCGCGCGACTGTTCATCCCGCGAGACACTCCAGGACGTCACCAGTCGTTGGGGGTTGCTGGTTCTTGCGGCGCTCGCCGAGGGCAGCTATCGATTCAGCGCACTCCGCCGACGAGTCGACGGAGTCAGTGAACGGATGCTGTCGCAGACACTGCAAAACCTCGAGCGCGACGGAATGCTCACTCGCACGGTGCTCGAGGCGATCCCGCCCAAGGTCGAATACGAGCTGACGCCGATGGGCCGGGAGATCGCCGAACGGCTGCACGGTCTGATCGAGCTTGTGCAGTCGAACATGGACGTGGTCTATGCCGCTCGCGCCGCCTACGACAACCAGTGATCGTCCCACCCGTCGGGAACTCCTGCGAGATTCACCGATCCCGACTCCCCGCCTGAGCTGCCGGTTATCCTCGAAGCGTAGCTAACCAGTTGCGATGGGCAGTGGGAGCAGAATGCAACGAGCGAAGATCGCCGGGGTGATCGCTGCTCTCGTGTTGACCCTGGGGACGGTGTTCGGGACCGGTCCGGTGGCGGCGAAGGATCCATTGCCCGTCGACTACAACTTCTTTGCCGGTATCCCCAGCGAGCTCACTCGGCCCGGCGGCTCCTTGCCCGGGTCCAACGACTGGAATTGCAAGCCGACTCCCGAGCATCCGCGGCCCGTCGTTCTTGTGCACGGTACGGGCGGGGGTGCCCAGACCAACTGGGGTACCTACGCGCCGCTCCTGGCGAACAACGGCTACTGCGTCTTCGCGTTGACCTATGGCGCCATCCCGTGGGCGCCGTGGCCGATCAGCGCACTCGGCGGCTTCGCATCCATCGACAAGAGTGCGGCCGAATTGGCCGCATTTGTCGACAGGGTGCGCGCATCGACCGGCGCGGCCAAGGTCGACATCGTGGGGCATTCGCAGGGCACGTTGATGCCCACCTACTGGATCAAGTTCCTGGGTGGAGCCGACAAGGTCGACAAGTACATCTCCCTGGCGCCGTTGTGGAACGGCACCAACGTCGCCGCGGCCGGCGAGATCGCTGCCTACTCCAAAGCGCTTGGGATAGACCAGGTTCAGCAGCAGACCATCGGGGCCATCTGCGCGGCGTGCCTGCAGATGACCAAGGGTTCGGACATGCTCAAGAAGCTGCAGCGTGATGGCCTCTATGACCCCGACATCACCTACACCAACATCATGACCCGCTTCGACGAACTCGTTGTTCCGTACACAAGCGGCGAGCTGCGAGCTGAGAACGCCACGAACATCGTTGTGCAAGATGGATGTTCACTGGACTACTCCGAGCACACCGGCATCGCGGGATCTCGCCGTGCGGCGCAGTTCGTCCTGAACGCACTGGACCCGGCACACCCGCAGGCAGTGGGATGCGAGTTCGTCCCACCCTTCACCGGCTGAGTGTCCGACCCAGGTCAGGTAGGAGTTCATCGTCGGTTGACAGGCGGGATGTCCCGTTGGACCAGCCGAACCCGATCGCGGCCGACCACACCGGGGAAGAAGTAGTACCCCTGAGGTGACTCGACCAAAGTATCGGCGTCCACGCCGCTCACTTCCCACACGTCAACAGGCCCACCGGTGTTGTTCATTCGAACGAACCAGTCACACTCGTACTCATTGGCAGCGAGGAAGCACCCTTCTTGCTCCGGCCGATCCGAACCGGCGATTCCTGGTGCGGCACCCATGAGGCGCCAGTCCAACCCGCTCCGAGAGATGGACGCACGATTCTTCGCGGACGTGACATGAAACCGAGTTGGGCACTCGCGCTCCGACGCTACTGATTGCATCCGGCCATTGTGCTGCTCCGAGAGCTGAAAGCTAAGTCATTTTCAGCGGGACGACCTCTCGCCTCCGCCTACATGCGACAGCAACTGGCGCTGCTCCCGCCGATTACTTCTGCGTTCCGGCACGGTCTCACTTCACAAGACCGAAAAACCGCCACGACCCCAGGAGCGCATCATGACCGCCATCGCCGACAACCCAGCCACCTCCGCCCAGACCACGGGCCCCATCAGCCGGAGGTCTCAGATCGCCGGCCGAGTGGTGACCGGACTCGTCAGCATCTTGCTGCTCGTCGACGCGATCTCGCACCTGGCCTTGCCGGAAGAGGTGACGAAGGCGTCGTACGAGCTCGGCTTCACCGACGGCGACATCGTTGCCATGGGCGTGGTGATGCTGGGGTGCCTTGCGTTGTACCTCTACCCGCGGACCGCGATTCTCGGTGCGGTACTTCTGACCGGGTACTTCGGCGGCGCGACCACATCTCACATGATTGACGAAAAGTCGCTCAGTGTAGGCATTTTCCTGCCTGTCGTGGTCGGCATCGCAGTGTGGGCCGGGCTGTGGCTGCGCAGCGCAACGGTTCGCTCGATCATGCCGTTGGTGCGCTGATCACAACGACGTCACCCGACACTTGGACCCGGTGAGATCACCTCACCGGGTCCACTGCGCTCACCGAATAACCGGTGGGCCAACGTATCGGGCGCTCGGCCGAATGATCTTGCGGTCCTCGGCCTGCTCGAGGATATTGGCGCACCACCCCACCATCCGGCTCACCGCGAACGTGGGGGTGAACATCTGTCGGGGCACTCCGCAACTGTCCATGACAACCCCGGCGTAGAACTCGACGTTCGCGTACAAAGGACGATCCGGGTAAGCCTCGGCCAACACCGCGACCACATCCTTCTCCACATCGATCGCGAACTCGGCCAGTGGGCCGCCGAGTCGGGATGCGATGTCGCGCAACAAGTCCGACCTAGGGTCATTGGTGCGGTAGACCGCGTGACCGAAACCCATGATGCGGCTACGCCCCGCCAGCTGGGCTTTGGCCCAGGCGGTCGCATCGCCTGTCTCGGCGATCTCGTCGAGCGCATCGAGTGCCCGATCCGGCGCGCCGCCGTGCAGGGGTCCGGAGAATGCGCCGAGCGCCCCACACACCGCGCTGAAGACATCGGCGCCGGTCGACGCGATCACCCGGGCGGTGAACGTCGATGCATTGAATCCGTGATCGACGGTGGCGATCAGGTACTGCTCGATCGCTCGTGCGCGCTCTGGCTCCGGTTCCTTGCCGGTCAATCCGTACAACCAGTTCTCTGCGGTCGACAGGTCGTCGCGCGGTGGCAGCGGATCCTCACCCGATCGAATCCTGTGCAAGGCGGCGAGAATGGTCGGCGTCATCGCCGTGGCGGCCAGCGCGTCGGCAATCCTTTGATCTGGACCCGCATCCCACAGCGGTACAACCGATGTGGTTGCCGCGGCCGCCGACAACACGGTACGTAGTCGCGCGAGCATCTGCCGCTCGTTGCCGGCCAGGGCGATCGTGCGTAACAGCGACGACAGTTCCGCTGGGATCGCGCGAAGGGCCCGCGTCGTGGCGACAAACGTGTCCAACTCGTCGGGGTCAGGAAGGCGACCGTAGACGAACAGGAACCACACTTCTTCAAACGTCTTCGTCCTGGCCAGGTCGATGGCCGAGTACTGGCGATACTGATAGAAGCCCTCGTCACCACGAACATCACCGATCGCGGTATCCGCGACCACCACGTTGCTCAACCCCGGCGGGGCGACCATCACCGACATGTGAATCTCCGATCCATAAGTGTGGTTGTCTGGCAATCACATTCGACCGACAGTTGCCATGTGTCAATGTTGATCGAATCAATGTGAAGGGACCTCGACGATGGCAGTTCGATCGACCGACCACGTGCCCCATCACCGTCGGAGGCGGCCCACACCGCTGCGACACGATGGACGCGACTACCTCACCACCGCGCAAGTCGCCCGGGTACTCGGCGTCAAAACACAAACCGTGTACGCCTACGTGAGCCGAGGGCTGTTGACCAGCGCTGCCGTCGACGGGGTCCGGGGCAGCGTGTTCGCCGTCGACGAGGTGGACGCATTGACCCGGCGTTCCGCCGGCCGACCTCCGGCCGGGGTCGTCGAACGCATCCGAACCCAGATCACACTGCTCGACGACGATCACCTCTACTACCGCGGACAGGATGCCGCCCGGCTCTCCACCTCGGTGGACTTCGAGGCAGTTGCTGCGTTGCTGTGGCAGAGCGAGCCCGAATGGGGTCGAAACATGCTGCCCCGCGGCGTGATCAAACAATTGAGAGCCCTCAGCAACCCCGCCGGCCGCCGTGTCGACATGGTCAGAATGGCCATCGACGTACTCGGTTCCCGGGACGACCTCCGCCACCAGCTCACCCACGATGTGGTGACCCGCAAGGCCGCCGGCATCCTCGACACGGTGGTCGATTGTCTACCTGTCGCCTCGGGTCAGGACGCAAACGGGCCATCACTCGCGGCGAGGCTGTGGCCCCGGCTCACCTCGATCCCGGCCAATCGCGGCCGTGTCCGCTTGCTGAACGCCGCGCTCGTCTTGCTGGCCGACCACGACCTGACTGCGAGCACGGTCGCGGCCAGGGTGGCCGCGAGCGCGCGCGGCAGCATCTATTCCGTGGTCACCGCGGGGCTCGGTGCGCTCGACGGGCCGTTGCACGGCGGTGCCGCCACCAGGGCGTCACGATTCCTGGCCGATGCTCTGGACAATCCTTCGGGTGCGTTGGCGCTGTGGTCGGGGCTAGACCAGGCCACGCCTGGATTCGGCCACGTGGTGTACCGGGACCACGATCCGCGCGCGGAGGCCCTGTTCGAGTTGATGGCCACCACCACCGGCGGCAACCGGAAAGTCATCCGAACCATCGAAGAGTTGCGCGGCATGGCCGGCCAGACCGATGCCGCGTTTCTCAATTCGGATATGGCACTGGCCGCGATCGCGGTCCGCTTCGACATGGCGCCCGACGCGGCAGAGACGATCTTCGCGATCGCGCGAATTGCAGGATGGGTTGCCCACGCCATCGAGGAGTACGAGGAGCCGAGACTGCGGTTCCGGCCGCAGGGTGTCTACGTCGGGGTGCGACCACCTGCCCAATGAGCAGACTGCGCGTCGTCGTTGCTGTCGCAGCGTTTCGATCGCCGCGCACCGGTTCGACCCGTTGCGCGGTGCACAAGACGGTGCGGGGGGAAATCCCCTTCGGTGTCAGTCCTGTGCGTCGAGGCGGGCAGCCACGTCTTCCGGAAATCCGCCGGTGGCAATGGGACTCCAGCGCGACGGGCTGATGCGGATCAGCGACTTGCCTTGCACACGCATCGCCTTGCGGTAATCGTCCCAGTCGGGGTGCTCACCCGAGATGCTGCGAAAGTAGTCGACAAGCGCATCTTCGGCCTCCGGCATGTCGAGCACCTCGGCGGTTCCGTCGATCTGAACCCAGGCGCCGTTCCACTCGTCGGACACCACGCACACGCTCACCGAACTGTTACGGCGGGCATTGGCCGTTTTGGCGCGGCCGGGGTATGTCGAGATGACGATGCGGCCTTCCTCGTCCACTCCTCCGGTGACCGGCGACAGCTGCGGACTGCCATCGGATCGGACCGTACTGAGCAGCATGTGGTGGCGCGGCCGGACAAAGTCCAGCAACGCTTCGCGTTCGACGTCTGTGGTGGTCGCAACTGTTCTGGCCATGGGTTGCAGTCTAGTCCTGCAGTCCGCTGCGCAGTTCTCGCTTGAGCAGCTTCCCACTCTGGTTCCGCGGCAGTTCATCCACGAACACAACACGTTTCGGCACTTTGAAGGGGGCGATCTGCTCTTTGACGTGCGCGATCAGGTCGTCGGGCGACACGTCGCCTGCGTCCGGACGCAGCACCACCACCGCGGTGATCGCCTCGATCCACTTCTCGTCCGGGGTACCGATCACTGCGACCTCCGCGACACCGGGATGGGTGTACACCGCATCTTCGACCTCACGGGATACCACCAGGATCCCACCGGTGTTGATGACGTCTTTGATCCGGTCGACCACCGTGATGTAGCCCTGCGCATCACGGGTGACCAGGTCACCGGAATGGAACCAGCCATCCCGGAACGCCTCCTCGGTGGCCGCGGGATTGTCCCAATAGCCTTGGCACAGTTGCGGAGAGCGGTACAGCACCTCGCCGGGGGTGCCGTCGGCGACGTCGTTGCCGTCGGTGTCCACCACTCGCGTCTCGACGAAGAACACAGCTCGGCCACACGATGCCGGCCGGTCTGCGTGCTCCTCGGGTTGCAGAACCGTTGCCAGCGGGCCGATTTCGGACTGACCGAAGCAGTTGTAGAAGGCGATGTCGGGGTAGCGTTCGCGTAGCCGGTTCAGCACGGTGACCGGCATGATGGAGGCACCGTACTGGGCCTTACGCAGGGTCGAGAGATCGCGGGTGTCGAGATCGGGATGACCGGCGAGCGGAACCCACACGGTCGGCGCCAGGAACAGCGACCCGATCTTCTCGGCTTCGATGCGCCGCAGGATCTCCGGGATGTCCGGTGTCTCCATGAGGCTGATCGTGGCGCCCACCGACAGGTACGGAAGCATGAACACGTGCATGCCCGCCGAGTGGTACAGCGGCATGCAGATGAGCGGATTGTCCGACTCGGTGAAAGCGAGCGCAATCACCGAAGACACGTATTCGTCGACCATGGCGCCGTGGGTCATCATCGCGCCCTTGGGTTTCGACGTGGTCCCCGAGGTGTAGAGCAACTGCACGAGGCTGGTCTCGTCAACCGGGTCGTCGATGTCCGGGATGTCTCCCGAACTGCAGCGCTCCAGTAGCGAATCCGTGTCGTCACGCAGCGCGATGATGTGCTCGACTCCCAGCGATTCGGCGACGGGCGTGAGGCCGGGCCGGAGAGCCGGGTCCACCAGCACCGCCCGACTTCCCGACTGGCCGACGAGGTATTCGAGCTCGCCACCCTTCAGCGCGTAGTTGACAGGTACATGGACCAGTCCGGCGCGGGCACAGGCCAAGAACCCGATGAGGTAGGCGTCGGAGTTGGTGCCGTACGCCGCGACCCGGTCACCTCCGCTCAGGCCGATCGACCTGAGGTGCCCCGCGGCCCTGCTGACAGCGGCATCAAGGTCGCGATAGGACCACGAGCGATCGGCGAACCGGAGTGCGATGCGATCAGGGAACTTGGCCGCGCTCCGCCGCAGGATGCCGTCGACGGTACTGGCACGAAACATTGTGCTCATGGGAACAAACTTTATAGGAAGTCCAAGTATCTCGACCGCACATCTGCCGTGAGAAGCTGGGCGCCATGACCGTCTCATCCACTCTGATCCGCGGTGCGCGATTGGTTCCGGTCGGCCGATCAGCCCCCACAGATCTTCCCGTCGACATCCGGATCGACGACGGAATGGTGACCGAGATCGCTGCCGGGCTTCGCCCAACCGGCGTGGAGACGGTG
Organism: Williamsia muralis; assembly: GCF_051487485.1. Lineage (GTDB taxonomy): Bacteria > Actinomycetota > Actinomycetes > Mycobacteriales > Mycobacteriaceae > Williamsia > Williamsia muralis_B. The sequence goes on from NZ_JAHVCV010000001.1 coordinate 61,888, forward strand.
ATCGACGCAGACGGCCGCTGGGCCATCCCCGGACTCTGGGACCAGCACGCTCACCTGACCTGGTGGGCCCAAAGCCGTTCCAAACTGGACGTATCCGGCACTTCAGGTCCTGGCGACGTGCTGCGTATCGTCGCCGACCACGTGGCGTCACTGCCCCACCCCTGGCGGTCCGGCGCGATCGTCGGCTACGGATTCCGAACGGCCACCTGGCCCGAACAGCCAACCGCTGCCATGCTCGACACCGTCAGCGGATCCCACCCGGTCATCTTGGCCAGCGGCGACGGCCACACCGGCTGGCTGAACACCAAAGCTCTTGCCCTTCTGGGGGTTCCACATCGCGACGGGCCACTTCTCGAGTCCGAGTGGTTCGACCTGCAACATCAGGTCAGCGCCCTGACCGCCGCATCAGAGAACATCGACGACCTGCTGCGCGCGACCATCTCGGACGCAGCGAGCAAAGGTGTTGTCGGGGTCGTCGACTTCGAGATGGCTGCGGGCTACCTGGAGTGGCCGGAGCGATTTGCCCGCGGAATCGACCAGATCCGCATCCGGCCGGTCACGTACCCCGACAGACTCGACGAGGTCCTGGCGGCAGGTCTGCGAACGGGCAGCGAACTCGCCGACGGACGCGGACTGCTGACCATGGGTCCGTTGAAGATCTTCTCGGACGGGTCGCTCAACACCCGCACCGCGTTCTGCTGCGAGCCCTATACCGACACCGAACACCACACACTCGGCCACCAGGCCTACGACCATCAGTCTCTCGTAGATTTGCTCTCCCGTGGACACCGCGGCGGTATGGACATCGCATTGCACGCCATCGGTGATGCTGCGGTGGACCAGGCACTGAGCGCATTCGAGGCAACCGGCGCGCGCGGCGGCATCGAACACGTGCAGCTCATCCGCCACGGCGACATCCATCGGATGCGGGCCCTGGGCGTGCGGGCGAGTGTGCAGCCGGCCCATCTGCTCGACGACCGGGAGGTGGCCCGGCAATGCTGGTCCGACCGCACCGACCGTTGTTTCGCCCTTCGTTCGATGCTGCGGGGCGGTGTCACACTCGCGCTCGGCTCCGATGCGCCGGTTGCCCCGCTCGATCCGAGAATCGCGATGGCGGCAGCCGTCGATCGGGGCGCCGACGCGACAATCGCGCCGTGGAATCCCGATGAGGCGCTCACCCCGGCGCAAGCCCTTTCGGCCAGTACGGATGGGCAGACCACGGTGGCGGTGGGCAGTCGGGGCGATGTGGTGCTGCTCGACGACAATCCGATCGCATCAGGCTCCTCGACACAGATGGGCGCCCGTCTGCGCGCACTCGGAGTCGCCGCGACCGTTGTCCGCGGCCGGCCCGTGCACCTGGCCCTGTGACTGCGGGCGCGACGGCACGACTTGGGCCAAACCTCTCGTTACGGTAGGTTTGCGGGCGTCCCGGCCACGTCTGCCGGCCACCACACCGACTGCCCCACATCAGCTCGAAAGGACGCGCGTGCCCAGCACGAACTCCGTCACCCATTCTCAGAACCCGCCGGCGACGGTGCGCGCGCTCGTGCGTTCACCACGCGATCTCCGGCGGGAGGTCCTGGCAGGTCTGGTGGTTGCGCTCGCGCTCATCCCCGAGGCCATCTCGTTCTCGATCATCGCCGGGGTCGACCCGCGTGTAGGGCTGTTCGCGTCGTTCACCATGGCCGTCACCATCGCCGTGGTCGGAGGCCGGCCCGCGATGATCTCCGCGGCCACCGGCGCTGTTGCGCTTGTCGTGGCGCCGGTCGTCGACGACTACGGACTCGACTACCTCATCGCCACGGTCATCCTCGCCGGCATCTTCCAGATCGCGCTCAGCGTGATCGGTATCGCCAAGTTGATGCGCTTCATCCCCCGCAGCGTGATGACCGGGTTCGTCAACGCGTTGGCCATTCTCATCTTCGGAGCGCAACTGCCGCATCTCATCGGCGACGATATCCCCTGGCTCGTCTATCCCCTGGTGGCAACGGGTTTGGCGATCATCGTGCTGTTGCCCCGGATCACCACTGCCATCCCCTCGCCACTTGTGGCGATCGTGGGTTTGACGGTGGTGGTCACCGCGTTCGGCTGGGATGTCCCCTCGGTGGAAGACGAAGGCGCATTGCCCGATTCGCTACCGTCACTGCTGATCCCCGACGTGCCGTTCACGATGCACACCCTGTCGGTCATCGCGCCCTACGCACTGGCGATGGCCCTCGTGGGCCTGATGGAGTCGCTCATGACAGCCAAGCTGGTCGACGACATCACCGACACACATTCCGACAAGACCCGCGAAGGGTGGGGCCAAGGAGTGGCCAACGTCGTCACCGGATTCTTCGGCGGCATGGGTGGCTGCGCGATGATCGGTCAGACGATGATCAACGTCAAGCAATCGGGCGCCCGCACCAGACTGTCGACGTTCCTCGCCGGATTCTTCCTGTTGATCCTTGTTGTGGTTCTCGGCGACATCGTCGGTGTCATCCCGATGGCCGCCCTGGTCGCCGTGATGATCATGGTGTCGGTCGGTACATTCGACTGGCACAGCGTCCATCCCCGAACCCTGCGGGTGATGCCGTTCCCGGAAACTCTTGTCATGCTGGTCACCGTTGTCGCAACGGTTCTCACCAGCAATCTCGCGGTCGGCGTTGTTCTCGGCGTCCTCACCGCGATGGTGCTGTTCGCCCGCCGGGTCGCACATCTCACCACGGTCACGCCGGTCACCGAAAACGACCCCACGAGTGCAGATTCCGCCGAGGTGCGTCGCTACCGGGTCACCGGACAGTTGTTCTTCGCGTCGAGCAACGACCTCGTCTATCAATTCGACTATGCGGGCGATCCCGAGAGGGTCATCATCGACCTGACCGATGCCGACGTCTGGGATGCGTCGACGGTCGCCAGTCTCGATGCCGTACTCGGCAAGTACCGCGCGCGTGGCAAGCAGGCCACGATTGTCGGGCTGGAGGGCGCCGGGCTCGAGCGCCTCGAACGGTTGTCGGGCCGACTCGGCGCACCGGGCTGATGGCCGGCGACCGCATGAAGGTGGGTGAGGTTGCCGACCGGCTCGGGCTGTCGGTCCGGACGCTTCGTCACTACGAAGACATCGATCTGGTGGCGCCGACAGCCCGCACCGAAGGCAATTTCCGGCTCTACACCGAAGACGATGTGCGACGTCTGCTGATCATCCGGCGGATGAAACCACTGGGCTACAGCCTCGACGAGATGCGCATGTTCTTACGGGCCGTGGATGCACTGCACGGTTCCGAGGGGCCAGATCCCGCTGCCCGCAGCGTCATCGACGAGGTGAGAGCTGACGCCCGAAACCGCTACGAACGCCTGCTCACCCACGTCGAGTACGCCACCGAGTTCATCGGCATACTCGACGACCTCGACTGACGACGGACCTCCTCAGTCCTCCAGTTTGAACCCGACCTTCAGGGTGACCTGAAAGTGCGCGAGCTCTCCGTTCTCCACGTGTCCTCGGGTCTCGATCACCTCGAACCAATCCACGTTGCGCAGCGACTTGTTGGCCCGGGCTATCGCGGTCTTGATCGCATCGTCGGTACTCGTTGTCGACGACCCGACGATCTCGGTGACGCGGTAGACGTTGTCGCTCATGCGAATCTCCATTCTCGTTCTGCTCGGCGAGGGGTTCTGATCTCTCGCCCAACCCACGTTAGGCGATCGCGGCGTCGCACGACATCGATCTCGACGTCGGCCGCCGTTGCCCCGTGCGATCGGACTCCTGCCGTTACCATCACGCCATGGGCTTGCCCGTCCCGCGTCGACTGCGCTCGCTGCCTGCCGCCGCGCGTTCGCGCGACCACGGTTTCGATGCGTTGCGGAGGGCGGTGCGCACCGCGATCATCGTCCCGATCGTGGCTGCGATCGCCGTCCATGTCGGCGGCCCCCAGACTCCGTTGTTCGCCATCTTCGGCACCATTGCACTACTGGTGCTGGTCGACTTCCCGGGCAACCGCACTCGACGTGCCGTCAGCTTCGCCGGCCTCGCCGCGGTCGGATACGTATTCATCACCGTCGGAACGATTCTGGCGACGCCTGCTTGGGTCGGCGTGGTCTCGATGCTGGTGGTCGGGGTGGTGGTGTCCTACCTGGCCATTCTCAGTTCCAGCTTTGCCGCGGGCCAGCGTGCCGCCCTCCTCGCATTTGTCCTGCCGGTGGCAGTTCCCGATGTCGGCCCGATCTCTGACCGACTACTGGGTTGGACTCTGGCCCTGGTGTTTTGTATCCCGGCCGCGCTGTACCTCCTGCCCCCGGATCATCACGATGCGCTGCGCCGCCGGGCCCGGGAAGTCTGCGAGGTTCTTGCCGAACACATCGCCATGAGCCACAACGACACCGCGTCCACCGCGCGAGTCATGGACGCGATGAACAACCTGCGTCAGGCGTACCTGGGTACCGACAGCCGACCCACCGGGCTCACGGCCGGCAGTCGAGCTCTGGCGCGCGTGGTGGACGACCTCGAATGGCTTGCCGCTCAGACCACGCACGGCCAGACCCGCTTACCCGAAGATGTCCGAGACCCTGCCTCGGCGGTCCTTCGTCATTGCGTCCATGTGCTCGGCGAAGGCAGGTCATCAGGAGACGATGACGTGTACCGGCAACAACTCGTCTCCACGGCAACGGACCTGACCTCGGTGTTGCGAAACCGGTTCGGTCACAACGTCGAACAGATCGTGGCCGAGCCGAGCGAGTCCGAGGCGGAGGCAACTGGCGCACGACTGCTCACGGTTCACACCGTCGGCACAACAGTGGCTCTCGTCGGGCGGACGATCGCGTGGTCGTCTGCTGCCGATGCGCGGCCGATGATCGCCAAGGTGCTGGGCAGGCAGTTGCCACCGACCGGCGCAGCCGATCTCGTACTGTCCGAACTCGAGGCCACCCGAAAAGCCGCGTCCCCGGTTGTCATCGCCCGGTCGGTGATCGCCCGCAACGCCCTTCGCACCGGTGTGGGCCTCGCTGCAGCAGTGGCCCTCATTCAGATGGTGCCGGTGCAGCACGGGTTCTGGGTGGTGCTGGGCGCGATGTCGGTTCTGCGCAGCAGTGCCCTCACGACAGGCTCGAAAGTTGTACGGGCAGTTGCGGGAACCACCGCGGGGTTTGTCATCGGCGGGGCCATCGTCGTCGTGTTGGGTACCAACGCCACCCTGTTGTGGATTCTGCTTCCCTTTGCAGCTTTCGGTGCCGCCTACATTCCCAAGGTCTTCTCCTTTGCGGCCGGCCAAGCCGCGTTCACGGTGCTGGTGATCACCATGTTCAACATTCTCAAACCCAGCGGTTGGCACGTGGGCCTGATCCGCGTGGAGGACGTTGCCATCGGATGTGCAGTGGCAGTGGTGGTCTCGTTTCTTCTCTGGCCCCGAGGTGTCGCAGCGACAGCACGTGCTGCCATCGACGGCGCAACTGGACAGTATTTGCAGTACCTCGATGTCGTGGTGGGCCGGGTACTCCGCGGCACCGAACCCTCGGTGAACGCCGACGTCGACAAACACCGCAACCTGAGTGTCATCGCTTATCGCACCGCCGATGACGCAGCACGCCAATATCTTTCAGAAAGTGGCGGTCCCACCGACGAGCGAACGCCCATGCTCCGAGCTTTCGGGCACGCCACCCGCCTCCGCGTGGTGGCCGACTCGATCGCAGATCTCCCGCTGCCGCCCCACCCTGGCGGCCTCCCGCGACTTGGGGCGGTGGTCAGGCGCCACACCGACGAGATCCGGACCGGCCACACCACGCACACGGACGTCCGAGTCGGGATCGCCGCGGATGCCGTGTCGGCTCTGCGCGCGGACACCGTAGATCTCCCACTCGACATGGCCACTGCGCGACCACTGATCGGCACGTGTGCGTATCTCGGCGAACTCGAGCTGATGTACGGCGCTGCTGAACCGTCCACGCCGTCCCCGCTGAGCCGACCGGGCACTTAGCCGCCTGTCCGACGAACGGTCGACTCCGAGCGGCTCATGCGCGGAAAATCGGTTGCCCCGCGCCATCGGAACCGCCGACACTGTCCTGGCCTGCACAAACACTGTCGAGCGATCGCTTGGCAGGATATTTGCCAATACTGTCAATTCAGACACTGTTGGCGCGATGTATTCGAACGGATAGTTGCTGCCATGGACATCTTGGTGATCTTGGGGCCGGCCGTGGTTGCCGGATTGATTGCGACGTATCAAAATCGCACGTCGCCGCGGGCATCTTTCGACGCCGGATCTGGGATGAGCCGGGCCCGCAACGAGCTCGAACTCGACCTGCTCGATCGAGGCAGCAAGGGGCGCAATGTCGGCTGAGGCGGTCTGGCGGGCTGCGCGGTGGACTCGATCCGCATAGGTCGGAATCCACAGTGGACAAGATGCGCAAACGATCGAACACTGATCTTGTGGTCAAGTAACGATCGATGAGCGAGAGGCCCGGTATGACAACTCCAGACATCAACCCGTCGGTGCCACCCAGCGGTTCCGGTTGCGTCGAATGCGACCAGACGGGTAGCTGGTGGTTCCATCTACGCCGGTGCGCAACCTGCGGTCACGTTGGCTGCTGCGATGATTCGCTGTCCCGGCATGCCTCACACCATGCCGCCGACACGGGTCATGCTGTCATCCAGTCGTTCGAACCCGGTGAGGATTGGTTCTGGAATTACGCCACCAATGACTACTACCGCGGCCCCGAACTCGCTCCGCCGCACGCACACCCCGTCGATCAGCCGACGCCGGGTCCGAGTGATCGCGTCCCGGCCGACTGGCTGAGCCGGCTGAAGAACCGGACCGACTGAACAGGTTTGGACTCTTGTGGCTGCCCGGAACGGTGGCGGCACGATGTCTCGGGCCCGTAGCCTTCACATCACCATCGATGTGGAAGGGGCACCATGGCTTCGGAGTTCGACCTCCTGACCGAGAACGCTGCCGAACTGGACATCGACCTCGCTCGCATCCCCGCGGTGACCCGCATCGATACCGATGTGGACGGCAACGTGGTCAGCAGCCTGCAGTGGACCGCCGAGTCCCCCCGCATCGTTTTCCTCCATGGTGGCGGGCAGAATGCCCACACCTGGGACAGCGTGATCCTGGCCTTGGGCCTGCCGGCGCTCGCCGTCGATCTGCCGGGGCACGGCCACTCCGGCTGGCGAGAAGACCACGATTACCGTCCGCAACCGAATGCCGTCGCCGTCGCTCCGGTCATCCGTGACCTCGCCCCCGACGCCGACTTGGTTGTCGGTATGTCGTTAGGCGGGCTCACCACCATCGCCATCACCGCACTCGAGCCCAGCCTCATCCGACGGGCCCTGATCGTCGACGTGAGCCCCGAATCGCCAAAACGGGTCGAGCAACTGAGCGGAGCCGATCGAGGCACGGTCGCGCTGGTCAGTGGGCCCGACACCTACGGTAGCCGCGACGAATTGATCGAGCTCACCGCCGCAGCCGCACCCGGACGCAGCACGTCGTCGATCCGTCGCGGGGTCATCCACAACACCCGCGAACTCGACGACGGCCGCGTGCAGTGGCGCTACGACAAGATGCGCGAGAGCATCGAACCCGGTCCACTCTGGGATGCTCTGTCCGCCAGCGCCATTCCCTTCACACTGGTCCGCGGCGGTGCGTCGGCTTTTGTCACAGACGACGATGTTGCCGAGATCGTCCGTCGACGGCCGGGCACCGAGGTCATCTCGGTACCCGGAGCGGGACACTCGGTGCAGAGTGATGCCCCGCTGGAGTTGGCCGCGATCATCCGGTCGACGCTGGGCTTGTGATCGCAGGCCGTTTGCCTCGGTTACTTCGATGAACACAGCCCGAGGACTGCGGAACAGTTCGACGATCAAACACTGAGCTACGGGCTCAGTCGCGGGATACTCTTTGCGCACTCTGTTGTTTTCACGTGGATGTTCGTTCGATCATCGAGTCAGACTGCTTGTCAGGTGCCCCGGCACCGACGGAGGGAGCCACCCTTGACGGCCACAGTGACATCGGAAGCGCCACCACGCGCCAAGGTTGTGCTGGGCACCCTGATACTCGTCGCCGGGGTGGCCAACATCAACCTTGCGGTCGCCAACGTCGCACTCCCCGACATCGGTAAAGCCTTCGACGCGGGTGCCACCGGGCTGAACCTTGTGGCAGTGGGATATTCGCTGGGATTGGCCGCCTCCGTGCTGTACTTTGGCGCACTCGGCGACCGGCACGGCCGCAAACGGATGCTCGTCTTCGGCATGTTGTTGTCGATCCCTGCCTCGCTGGTGGCCGGCTTCGCGCCCTCGATCGAGGTACTGTTCGCTGCGCGTCTGGTGGGCGGAATCGCTGCCGGACTGGCTTTTCCGACGACGCTGGCGGTCATCACCGCCCTCTGGTCGGGTCCGAGTCGCACGCGTGCCATCGCCGCATGGTCGGCGCTGGGTGGCGCCATCTCCTCACTGGGGCCGATCGTTTCAGGTGCGCTACTCGAGGTGTTCAGCTGGCACTCGGTGTTCCTGGTGACCCTCCCATTGGCCGTGGTGGCTCTGGTGGCCGCGATTTTCCTCGTGCCATCCGATTCCGGCGATGCGTCCGAGTCGGTGGACAACCTCGGAGGCGTGCTCTCCATCGTCTTCGTGGGCGCAATGATCTTGGCCCTCAACTTCATCCCGATGTCGGGCGCCGGAACGGCTGTGGGTGTGCTGGCCGCGATCTCCCTCGCCGCCGGTATCGCATTCTTCGTGCGGCAACGTCATGCCGCCACACCGTTGTTCGACCTCGCGATCGCCAGCCGCCGGACCTTCTGGGTCGCGGCGTTCGGTGGTGTGGTCGTGTTCGGCACGCTGATGGGCGTCATGTTCATCGGCCAGCAGTATCTGCAGAACGTGCTGGAGTACTCGACGTTGGAGGCCGGCACCACCATCGTTCCCGCCGCGATCGGAATGGTGCTCTTCGCGCCGTTGTCCGCCCGGATGGTCGAGGCGCGTGGTTCACGCATCACCCTGCTGGTCGGATTCGCGTTCATCCTCGCCGGTCTTGTTGCGGCGTTGACGATGTGGACCGAGGATGCGCACTACTGGCAGATCGCGGCCGCGTACGGGTTGGTCGGCATCGGTGTCGGTTTCGCCGGCACGCCGGCATCGCGGTCTCTGACCGGATCAGTGCCACGCTCGCGCGCAGGTATGGCGTCCAGCATGTCCGACCTGCAGCGCGATCTCGGTGGGGCCATCATGCAGTCCATCCTGGGTGCAATCCTGACTGCCGGATACGCACGCGACTTCTCCAAGTCGATCTCGGATTCACCCGATGCATCCAAGGTCACCGACGAGACCGAAGCTGCACTGACCAAATCATTTTCGAGTGCCGAGGTGCTGGCCGAGCGTTACCCCGAGTACGGCAAAGAGATCATTTCCGGCGCCCGGGATGCGTTTGTTCACGGCGACCACCTCGCCTACGCCGCGGCGATCGCGGTTGTGCTCGGCGGCGCCCTGGTTGTGTTCTTCGGTTATCCCAAGGTCGATGACGAACGCCGGCTCATGAAAGAGTATGCGCGCGAGGGGTCTTAGCTTTCCTTCTTGTTTCGCCAGATCCTCTCGAACGGCAGGCGCCATGCGTGGGGCGCGATGAGTTGATGGATCGCGTTCGGCCCCCAGGATCCCTGGTCGTAACTGCGCACCGGCGGCGGATTCTCGAGCAACGGCGCCGATACCTCCCACAGACGTTCGATGCCTTCAGCGGTTGTGTAGAGCGTCCGATCGCCTTTCATCGCGTCGAGGATCAATCGCTCGTACGCCTCGAGCACAAGCCCCACCTGGTCGGTTTCCTGCATGGCGAACTGCAGACTGAGCTTGTCGAGTTTCATACCCGGCCCTGGTCGCTTGCCGTAGAACGACAGCGACACCTTGAACGCGTCGGCCAGATCAAACGTGAGGTGGTCCGGACCTTGCTGTCCCACACCGGACCCCGGCGGAAACATGCTCTTGGGTGGCTCGTGGAAGGCAATGGAGATGATGCGCTGGCCTTCGCCGAGGCTCTTGCCCGTGCGTAGGTAGAACGGCACGCCGGCCCAGCGCCAGTTGTCGATCTCGGCCTTCAGCGCCACAAACGTCTCGGTCTCGGATTCCGGCGCCACGCCGGGCTCGTCGCGGTATCCGGCATACTGGCCGCGCACCACGTTGCGTGGATCGAGCGGTCGCATGGATCGGAAGACCTTGTTCTTCTCTTCGCCGATCGGTCCCGGTGCCAGAGCCGTGGGTGGTTCCATCGCAACGAACGCCAGGATCTGAAAAAGGTGTGTCACAACCATGTCCCGAAACGCGCCTGTCGACTCGTAGAAGTGGGAGCGACCCTCCAGTGACAGCTTCTCTGGCACATCGATCTGGATGTAGTCGATGAAGTTGCGGTTCCAGATCGGTTCGAACAAACCGTTGGCGAACCGGAAGGCCAAGATGTTCTGCGCGGACTCCTTGCCGAGGAAGTGGTCGATCCGAAAGACCTGCTCTTCCTTGAACCATCGGTGGATTGAGGCGTTGAGAGCCACTGCACTCTCGTGGTCGGTACCGAAGGGCTTTTCCATGATGACGCGGGACCGCTTGACGAGATCGGCCGCGTGCAGCATCTCCAGCACTGCCATCGCCGCCTTCGGCGGAACACTGAGGTAGTGCAACATGCGCGCTTCGCTGCCGAGCGCATCGAGTTGCACGCGGACGCCGGCCGCGAGCGCCTCAGCCCCGTCGCCCTGCGGCACGTAGGTCAGGTGCTGGGCGAACTCGGCGGCAGCCTCAGGCGTGAACATCCTGCTGGAGAACTCACTGCAGGCCTTGATCGCGACCTCGCGGAACCCCTCGGTGTCGAAGTCGTCGAGCGATGTACCGACGATTCGCAACTCGGGTGCAAGCTTCGACAGGAACAGGTGGAACAGCCCCGGCAACAGCTTTCGCCGGGCGAGGTCACCTGTGGCGCCGAACAGTACAACGACGTGGGGGGCGAGGTCCCGCTTCTCTTTGCTGCCGCGGGCCTCGATCAGTTCGGTCACACCAGTGATGGTCCCACCTCGGGCGCATTTGGGCGCGTCAACTGTCAGTTGGGCCGGAGGAGCATCGAAGTGAGTGAGCCGCGCCGGTCTCGGCGCGCTTTAGTCCTCCAGGTATCCGGTATTGGGGTCGATCGAGCTGAGAAAGTCTCGGATCGAGCTGCGGTAGTGACCGAGTGTGTCCCGTTGCGGTGGTGGTCGACGTTTGGTTGCTTGGTCTGCTGGGACTTGCGCGGTCATGGGCGCGCTTTCCGAGAACCCGTAGCCAGGGTTGGGCCCGTTGTCCCAGGTGTAGTCGTGCCCACCGTCGCGTTCGGTCACGGTGAAGGTTTGGCCGTCGACGGTGAGGGTGATCGGCAGTTGCGGGACGGTGTCGTCGGGTGCCGCAGGGTCCATCACAACCGGTGGACCAGCGTTCGATGATGTGATGACCGGACGCAATTCGGAGGTGCTGGAAGATCCCGTGTCAGTGTTGCTGGTGGTGCAGGCGGCGAGCATGCATGCCGCAACGGTGAGCGCGGCGATACCTGCTGTTCTCATGTGTTCCCCTGATGACGTGGCTGCGAGAATTATGCAGCATTGCCTCTCCAGAGTTACGAACGAGACGCATCCTCTGCGCAAACCGGCAAACGAAGCGCGATGGCGGTGGCCGGCTGAGCGACTCCCTGACGAGCACCGTTCGAGCACTGATGATTCCGCTGTCGCTGAGTGTCTCCAGCATTCCGCCCGCTACGAGCCGGCTCGGTAGGTCTCCGTCACCACGGGGAATCAAACAGTCTGCGGGCCAATTGGTTACGTCGGCGACAGACTGCGGTCCGCCGGGGCAGACGTAGACACACATTAGGCACGTGCTGCGGCCAGGCCTACGGCGGCGTAGGTCGCGGTGAGAGCGATCATGAGAGCAACAGGTCGGCGCGAACTCGGTTGTTCGAACGCCTGACGGATTCCCGCGGTGGTGTCGGAGATGTCGATGGCAAGCGATAGCTTGGCCCACCGCGCCTGCTCGTGTGGAGTGGCGGTGAGGTAGCCGGTTCCCATTGCAACTGCTCGGGCGCCATACACGCGCGTCATGTATGACAGTTCGTCGGTGGGGCTTACAACTCCTACGGCGGTGGCGAACGCTCGTGGCGCGACCAGAGACGTCACGCCGAGAATGATCCGTCCGGCGGCAAGGGCTTTCATCATCCATGGCGCGTGCATGATTCCTCCTGCTGGTGCCGGTTTTTGACGAGGCTTGTTTGTGTTTTCACGCGTTCGCAGGCCTGTGCACTGCACGCCATGCTTTCGTCTGGTTGAGCAATTGTGTGGTTGACGCCGGCCGGTTTCGCACATGTGTAGTTCCGTCAGTGGCGATGAGTGCAACGTCGCTGGGTAGTCGTCGAGCCAGGCGACGTACCAAGCGACTCGGACTCTGCCCGTTCATACCGGCGATGATGGTCGGACTTTGATACCGCTCGGCGGTGCTGAGCAGCACGCGGACGGGATCGCCGGGGAGGTAGAGCGCGGCCAGGGGTCGCAGACCGGCTACAACTGCCACCTCCGTACTTCTGCGGAGGACCTCATCGACTGTTGCCCGGTCGGTGAGCAGGTATGCCTCGGCCTTCAAAGCGTCGTGCAATCGGGTCGGGCGCGGAGGTGGGGAGGGCGCTCTGATCGCGCACACGAGAATCACGTCCGCGGGCCCATTCGTCAACCGGCCTGCTGCTGCAATTGCTCGAATCGATGCTTCGGAACCGTTGCAGCCGAGAACAATCGGCCCGCCCTGACGGGTTGTCGTGTGGGCCACGAGCTGGCCTCGGTGGAAGCGGGACAGCATCTTGTCAGCCATGGTCAATCGCCTCACAGTGTCAGTGGTCCTGGATATGCGTGCAGCCCGAGGGGGCGCCGTTGGTGGGCGATGCCTCGCGGGCCGCCGTGCTGATTCGACTCTTACATAAGTTTTAGAAGTACACAAGTAACAAATCGAAGTCTCCACTTTTGTTATCACTACCCTGAGGTACGGTGGTGGGCATGGTGCGACGTAGCTACGACCAGTTCTGCGGGCTTTCCCGTGCGCTCGATGTGGTCGGCGAGCGGTGGACGTTGCTGATCGTGCGCGAGCTGATGTCGGGGCCGAAGCGGTACTCCGACCTCTCGGACGCGCTGACCGGCATCGGCACCAGCTTGTTGGCGTCGCGGCTCAAACAACTCGAGGCCGACGGGATTGTCCGGCGGCGGTACCTGAGCCCGCCTGCCGCTTCGACCGTCTATGAACTGACCGACCCAGGCCAAGACCTCGCTGACGCGATGGTGCCGCTGGCATTGTGGGGGGCTCGACATCACACCAGCGAAGATCCAAAGTCTGATGAGAGTTTTCACGCGGAGTGGTCACTGCTGTTCCTCGCGCGCATGCTCGACAAGGAATCACTTCGAGGAGTGACTGCGAGATACGAGTTCAACGTCGGTAATAGCGTTGCGACACTACAACTTCAAGACGGGTCTTCCCGAGTCCAAGCGGGGTCGCCCGAAACGCCTGCAGACGCGGTCATTTGGACGGAGCCCCCGACAATGGCTGCCATCGCCGGCAATCGAATGACCGTGACCGAGGCCATCGAAAACGGTCTCGTCAAGATCGATGGTGACCCTGACGCTTTGCAATCACTCCTCGAGATGCTGGAGGCCAGCCTCGCGCAAAGGTCGGGTTCCTGATCGGATCCGTCAGGCGCGGTCGATCGCATCAGGCGCGTAGAACCCGCGCCCACGGAAGTGCACCACGCCCCCGCCCAAACATGGGCGTGATACACCTGCGCGGGCGCCGCAGAATTCAGGACACGCCAGCAGCCTGGTCGCGCTGCTGGCAGGTGGGCCGACGCGGTATCTCGGCAACATGGCCGCCGGCCGCGCTGTCCACCACAGGCGACCCCGCACCAGCGAACAACACTGTCACGTACAACATCAATTAGGCGCCTGGGTTCAGCAGCAGGTCGGCGTGCGGCATCTGGGACGTCTCCGACTCAGGATCGGGCCTGCAACATTCGCTCGACTGCGGTGACCACCGATTGCCGGTGTGCAGCAACCCCATCACCGTCGGTTGAGTATTCGTCAAGTCCGGTAAGCCCTTTGGGCGACAGCTGCCAGGCTTGCGCGATGGCGTAGATGAAGACCAGGACGTCGACAGCCGACAGTGGTTGAGCCGCATCCGTCGCGACGGCGAGAGCCTTGTCCCGATAAATCTGGCTGGGCTCAGCAGTTGCTTCTGGCCGCTCGAGCTGAGCCCACATGCTCAGCCGAAGTACTTCGGGGAAACGCTGATGATGGTCGAATACATCACCGGCCCAACCGGCAAGGTCTTCAGGGCGCGGCGGGACGTTCTCGGCCATCCGACGTAGCGCCGCCGCCAGGGTCGCGTCGAACAAGCCGCTTTTTCCGCCGTAGTACGCGTAGATCATCCGAACGTTGCAATGCGCTTTAGCAGCGATCCGATCCACTCGGCCACCCGCAAATCCGTGCGCGGAGAACTCGTCGGTTGCCGCAGAGAGGATCCGCTCTCTGGTGGCTTCGGCGTCGCGGGCCATGGTTCTCTCCCTGCTTCGTATTGACGGGCACTACAGTACGAGCTACTTTACAAGTAAGTATTCATTTACTTATCTGACTGGAGGCAACATGCCCCGTATTGCCCTCGTGACCGGCGCCAACCGCGGACTCGGACGCGCGACCGCGCTCGCTCTGGCCAGGAACAAGATCAGGGTTGTCGCGGCTTCGCGGGGCGGTGGGAGCGAGGTCGTGGATGAGATCGTCGAGTTGGGCGGCGAAGCCATCGCAGTCCAGGTGGATGTCGCGGACCTCGCCTCCATCGAGGCGGCACGTGTCGCTGTAATCACCGACATCGAGCGGGAGTGGAACGCCAGCACCATCGACGTGCTGGTCAACAACGCGGGGGTGGGCCTGTTCGCGCCGCTTGGCGCCATCACGGCCGAAGACTTCGACGCCACCTTCGCCGTCAACGTCCGCGGTCCGCTCTTCGTCCTCCAGGCTTTCCTGCCCCACCTGTCGGAAGGAGCAAGCATCGTGAACGTATCGAGTTCGCTCAGCCGACACGTCAGCCCGGCAACCTCTGTCTACGCGGCCTCGAAGAAGGCCCTCGAAGCACTTACCCGCAGCCTCGCTGCCGAACTCGGCCCTCGGAGCATCCGGATCAACTCGATCGCACCCGGCCCCACCGCAACCGACTTCAACGGCGGAGCCATGCGCGACGACGAAGCGATGCGCGCGGGATTGTCCGGACAAACCGCGCTCGGGCGAGTGGGCAACCCAGATGATATCGCAGACGCGATCTCAGCCCTGGTATCCCGTGAGTTCCGTTGGGCGACAGGTGAACGCATCGAAGTGTCCGGCGGTGTGTTGCTGTGACCGGACCGCGGGCCCTCTAGCTCGTCGATCGATTCATACGACGAGTGTGTTCTGCCGACGCCAGATCGCCCAACGACCCTCGCGACGGACAAAGACATACAACGCGTTCATCTCCGGGGCACTGCCGTCGAGCGCGTCCTCCGAGGTGGACCACGCATTCTTGCGAGCAACGATGACGTCTTGGGCCAGCAGCGTGACATCGACCAATTCGTAGTAGGCGGTCGCGTCTCTCAGAAAGCCCGACGCCAGGCCATCTTTCGTGGACTCCTCGATTGCCCGGCGACCTTCGAGAACTGCCCCACGGGCGTTCACGACGACCGCGTCTTCGGCAAGGTGCGAGTTCATCTGAACAGGGTCGTTGTTGTTGAACCCCTCTTGAACATCGGTGATGATTCTTCGGATTGCATTGAGATCAGCAGTCTCTGGCGCCACGACGGGGTCTGATTGTTGAGTCATGACACGACGCTAAGACTTCAAGTGAGCATGAAGTCAACACTCGATCACGCGCGGATGAACGCTCGTGCTGGGGCAGCGGTTGAGTCAACTTCAGATCCGCTGCGCACTCGTGAGCCTCGTCGCCGCTGAGGACCGTAATGAAGTTCTCCGGTTCCGCTTTGGGGCCCCTAGATCCTAGGCATCGCCCGGTCCGCCCGGGCTCCACGTCAGCTGGCCATCGTAATTATGCGGCCACCAACCGGCGGATCCAGAAAACTCGTTGAGCTGAGAGTTTTCGGTGATGCTGATGCGTAGTGCGGTAAGCATGTCGGTCAGCGAGTGCCAACTAGGTCCCGCGGTGTCGGCCTCGTATTTGTCCCACTGCCGAATACACCCGTAGTTGTCCCCCGCCCGCGTATCGCAGTAGAACAGCCAACCATCAGCTCCGCTGATCGGAATGTAGGCCGGCAGGAACACCCCAGCCTCAGCTCCTGCGGGGCCTGTGGCGCCCTCAAGCGAGTAGTACTCGGGATCGTGCGCGATCATCTGCTGGCCGAGCTCAACCATCATGCTGTGCTCGTAGAGCAACCGCTCGAGACCGAAAAGCTCCGATTGAGGCAACAGCTCCCCCAGGTCATCTGCGTCCCGCCCGGCCTGGAGCGAGTAGAACTCCCGCAACTCACCGGGCCACGTCGCCCCTGTCGACGCCTCAGCTCGCTCAATTTCACTCGCCGCCGCAGCAGGACGGAAGGTCAAGGTCCTGGAGGGCGTCTTATGGATCGTCTCGAGCAGCGCAGACCAGTGCGCGGTCACCGACATCTTTGCACCGTAACAACAACTTACGCACCCCGATGCGCTACTCCCCTGACACGTCAGCAGATTCAACCTCCACGACCGCATCTGCGACCGCGGTCAGGGACGCAAACACCTTCGCGTACCGAGCAGCAGCTTCGCCGATGAACTCGTCGAGTCGGGGCAGGTCGTCGATCACGAAATACAGCCCGCGGCCCGGCACCACCGCGCCGAGTTCGGCGAGCAGTGGCAACAGTGTGGTTTGGGGAGCGAGCGAATGCGTGAGATCGCCGCCGGTGAAGAAGGGGATCGCAACCATACCCTGCAGCCCGTCGGTTCCGTAGCGGTCGAGGAACGCTTTGAGCAGACCCGTATAGGACGCCTTGTAAGTTGGCGTCGCAAAGATCACCAGGTCGCTGTCGGCGACAGCGGTGGTCACCGCCTTCAGTCGCTCCGACGACCACTCGAACAATTCAGATGCGTAGTCGGCGAGTTCGACCACCTCGAGGTCGTAGCTGCCCGGAGTCAGCAGCGCCGGCACCAGCGCCTCCGCCACAGTGCGGGTCCGCGACTGCGGTTTGGGGTTTCCGACGACTACAGAGACTTTCACGTGACTCACTCCAGACATGACGGTGCCGGCCGGGTTCGACCGCCGGTGACCTTACGACACGAACAGCCGGTTGCCACGGGTTTGTCTCAGCAAGAGTTTTGTTCTGTTGCTCCCTCAAATCTGCCGTATACGAGGACACCGAGGGCATATTGCCCTCGGAAGGCCGCTATCCGACAGTTTTCAGTGGAAAATCGAGACCCTTGACTTCACCCGTACTTGAAGTTGGACCATCCTTGTCATGAGCACACTTCCGGCACCCGCGGTCACGAACTCATCCGGCATCGACATCGACGCCTACTTTCGGCGCATCCATCACACCGGGCCGTCGACACCGACGATCGAAACACTGCACGCGCTGGTGGCAGCGCACACCCGGACCATCCCGTTCGAGAACATCGATCCCCTGCTCGGCGTGCCCGTCGCCGACCTCAGCGCCGCGGCGTTGACCGACAAGTTGGTACACCGAGGGCGCGGGGGATACTGCTACGAACACAACGGTCTGATGCGATACGTGCTGTCCGAGTTGGGCTTTGAAGTTCAGGCTCTTACCGGTCGCGTGGTGTGGATGCAGGCCGACGACCACTTACCGGCGCGAACTCACCAGGTGTGTGCAGTCACCATTCCGGGCACTGCCGGCAAGTACCTCGTCGACGTCGGCTTCGGGGGCCAGACGTTGTCATCGCCCATCCAGATGGTCACCGACGAAGTGCAGTCGACGCGTCACGAGCCCTACCGGATCCGACGCCGCGATCAGGAGTTGGTGCTCGAAGCGCTGATCCGTGACGAATGGCAGCCGCTGTACCGGTTCACCGAGGACCCGCAGCCGCAGATCGATCTGGAAGTCGGGAGCTGGTACGTCTCGACACATCCGGAGTCGGTCTTTGTGGTCGGTTTGAGCGCGGCTCGGGTCACCGACGACGCACGGTGGAATCTGCGTGGCCGCAACTTGGCGGTACACGGACGCGATGGCTCGTCGACCCGTACCCGTCTCGAATCGGCCGATGAGGTGATCGAGGTGCTGCAACGCGACTTCGGGATCAACCTCGACGGCGTGAACGGCCTCGGAGACCGGGTCGAGGAAGTTCTGGACAGCTAGTCACAAGTCAAGGGCCACAGCGGTATCGAGCGCCGCCTCGATGCTGCGCATCCAACCGTCCTTGAGTGCCGAGTCCTTCTTGTCATACACACTCACGCCCTCGAGAAGGTTGCTCGAGCAGGCGCAGATCATCCCCGCACGCAGACCGCGCAGTTTTGCCACCACAAACAGCGCGGAGCTCTCCATCTCCACGTTGAGAATCCCCATCGCGGTCAGCTGCGCTATCCACTCTGGCCCCTCGGCGTAGAAGGCGTCGTCGGTGGCGTTGATACCCGAATAGACGCCGAATCCGCCCCGCTGCTGCCTCATCGACTCGGCGGTGCGACGCAGTTCGCCGGCGATCCCGATGTCGGGCACCGCCGGAAACCCCGGGTGCACGTAGGCGGCAGTGGTTCCGTCATTACGGAGCGAACCTTCGCTCACAAGAAGGTCACCCGGCTCGATACCCGGCTGCAGTGCGGCCGAGCTGCCCACGCGAATCATGGATGTGACACCCACGCGGGCCAGTTCTTCCACCGCAATCGCCGTGGAGGGACAACCCATTCCGGTCGACGTCGCGGTGATCATCTTCCCGCGATACATGCCCGTCATGGTCCGATGTTCGCGGTTGTGCGCGACCTCGGTGACGTCGGTCAGGAACTCCGCCACAAACGGCACGCGAAATGGATCCCCCGGCAGCAGCGCCACGCTTCCGACCTCACCGGGCGCTATCCCGATGTGGTACTGCCGGGCACCACGCCCCGCGGCGGCCTTGTCGACGATCTGCTCTGACACTGTTTTCCGTCCCGTCCTCAGGAGCGTTCACGCTCCCACAGGGCACGGGGCCTCGCCACTCGAAGCGGGTCTCGACAGATCAACTGGCAGATGAAACCACTAGCGATCGCGAAACCCGAAACAAAGGGCGCTAGCGTAAGGGAATGCCCGCTCCCGAAACGCTCGCCGACCGCTATGAACTGCGCGGTCTGCTCGGCCACGGCGGCATGGGTGACGTGTACGACGGGTGGGATCTGCGACTCGGACGTCCGGTGGCGGTGAAAGTGCTGCGCTCGGATCTGGCCGCAGCCGCCGATATCCGGCTGCGATTCGAGAGTGAAGCGCGTACTGCTGCCACCATCAACCATCCGAATGTGGTGGCCGTGTACGACAGCGGCGAGGACGGTGGCCGCCCGTTCATCGTCATGGAGCGACTACCGGGTCGCACGCTCGCCGACGAGATCGCCGAGGCTCCCGTGACCCCGGACCGGGTCCGAGTGGTGCTCGCCGACGTGCTGTCCGCCCTCGGTGCCGCGCACGCCGCCGGAGTCCTGCACCGCGACATCAAGCCGGGAAACGTGCTGTTCAGTACGGCGGGCGCCGTGAAGGTCACCGACTTCGGCATCGCAAAGACCGCTGAGTCGAACCAGACCGCAACCGGCGAAGTGCTGGGAACCGTGGCCTATCTGAGTCCTGATCGGATCGAGGGCAAACCGGCAGGTGTCACCGACGATCTGTACGCAGTCGGCGTCATGGGCTACGAGATGGTTGCCGGGTTCCGTCCGTTCGCCGGCGACAACATCTTGTCGGTGGCGCGGGCCATCTTGCAGCACGACGCGACTCCGCTTCGCGCGCTGTTGCCCTCTGCCGATCCGATGCTCGTCGGAACGATCGAACGTGCGATGGCACCGGACCCTGTTGCACGCTTCCCCGATGCCGAGAGCATGCGGCGAGCCTTGCTGGTTGGACCGATGCATCCCCCCACTGCGCCACCGGTGCCCGCGGCCGTTCCGCCGGCGACCCGGGCGTTCACCTCGCCCATCCCGCCATCTGCTGCCTACGTGGCACAAGCGGCACCAGCACCCGCGTCGCGGTCTCGGCGTCG
Organism: Williamsia muralis; assembly: GCF_051487485.1. GTDB lineage: Bacteria > Actinomycetota > Actinomycetes > Mycobacteriales > Mycobacteriaceae > Williamsia > Williamsia muralis_B. Next base: position 82,060 of record NZ_JAHVCV010000001.1, read on the forward strand.
ACCGCTGGTGGTAGCAGCGATCGTCGCTGCGATTGTCGCGGTGGTGGCCGGGGTCCTCGCGGTGTCACTCGGGTCCGATTCCTCCGATGCCCCGGCGACCACACCGGGCACCACCAGCGTCTCGACCTCGAGCGCTCCGCAACTCGCGCCGGCACCGGTGACCACGGCAACAGAGCCCACCACCACGAACACGCCTCAACCCATCGCGCCGCCTCCCACCGTTCCTCCGGCGCCACCGATCACCGGCGACGAGAAGCAGAAAGAAAAAGAAAAGGAGAAAGAGAAGGAAGAGGGCAACGGTAACGGCAACGGCGAGAAGAAGAACGACAACTGAGCGCGTCCCACGCGGCCACCTCGTTCCAACCTGATCTCACCTCGGCGGTCGCTTTCGGGACCCCGGTGCCGATGCGCTGTCCGGTTAGCTGGGTTCACTGAAGGCCTCATCTATTCAGGCGTGCACGGGTAGCATCAAGGCTGAATTCGGCCATCCGAACCGTCCCGATACGGGGGGTTGTCAAGTGCGCCAACTCCTCCTGTGGTGGCGGCAGCCAGACCACTTTGACTGGCTCTCTGACTATTTGGCCGCCCGCAGCCTGACGTCGGCGACCAGATACGTCCTTGCGGCGATCTTGTCCATGCTGGCGGTGGCGACATTCTTGATGATGTTGAGTCCCTCGGGTCCACAGAACACGTCCCAAAAAATCGTGTCCATCGCCGTGATGGTCGGTCTATCCGCGATCGCCGCCGGCTACGCGTGGCGTTGGCCGACGCGCAGGCAGTCACAGCTCGTATCGGTCGCAGGAACGCTTTTCATCGCGGCGGCCTGTCTGGCTGACTCCGATCCGCGTGCAGGCATGCTCGGATGCACGGCGTTCATCGGTCTTGCGGGCTATATCGGCTTCTTCCACTGTGCTCGCTACCTGTCGCTCACGCTGGCCATCTCGCTGGTGACCGCCATCATCTGCGCTGTCCGGATCGCGGTCGCCGGCGATCCTGCCATGGCGCTGTCGAAGCTACTGGTGATGGGCGGCGGCATCCTTGCGGTGCCATTCTGTGGTCAGGTACTCGTTCACTGGCTGTCTGTCGACGCACTCAAGTCGTCCACCGACGCTCTGACCGGCCTGCGCAACCGTCGCGGTTTTCTTCGTGCCGCGTCCGATCTCATCACCGGCGCTGCCGGTGATCCCGAGAGAACCATCACCGTCGTGATGATCGACCTGGACGCCTTCAAGGCGGTCAACGACGCCTACGGCCACGCCGTCGGCGACATGACCCTGATCGCCGTCGCCGACAGCTTGCGTAGAGCCAGTCCCGAGGACGCGGTCGTGGGCCGCATCGGCGGCGAAGAGTTCCTGGTAGCCGAGATCACGCCAGCCGGCAAAGCTGACGACACCGCCGAACGCCTCCGCACAGCTATCGCCACGATGTCGTGGAATGTGACAGCCAGCCTCGGCGTCTCGAGTATCGGCCTCGTCGAGGTCACCGGTAACACCCGCGAGCTCATCAGCGGTCTGATCGCAGCAGCCGACACCGCAATGTACGAGGCAAAACGCGCCGGAGGCAACCAGATCAGTCACGCCGACGCGCCGATTCACTGACTACCTGCATACCGATCCGGCCTCACCCCAAGGGCTGAACTCACTCATCACTTGCCTTCCGGTCAGCCTTTGCCGATGCCCCGGCAAGCGAACATGTCACCGACCTCGACTTCCAGAACTCGCGTTGCCGAACCCTGGCCACCGACTCCTCGGACGGGGTCTTGTTGTGGGCCAACGCGTTGGCCGCGTCCACCCCTGCCGCGAACTCTCTGAGTGCTCGCCAAAATCGTTGCATCACAGTCACGTTCTTTTTGTCCATGTACCAAGGGTGGCGGACATGGCCGACAACAAGAAGTGGCACTGATGCCGATCTTCGTTAAGATAGTGCCATGTCTTCGCAGCGATCCCGTCCGGAGTCAGCACGCACCGTGGCCATCCTCGCCTATGACGGGATGACCGCTTTCGAAATGGGTATCGCCGCCGAGATATTCGGCCTGTCCGAGCTGTCCGAGTCATTCTGGCCGGGCATGGTGCGACCCTGGTACTCGGTGCAACTGTGCACGGAGACAGCCGATCCGGTGAGAGTTGTGGGCGGGGCGACCCTGAAAGCAGCATTCGGACTCGAAGAACTCGCCGCAGCACACACGGTGATCATCCCCAGCATCCGCGACATACACGCCCCCATCTCTCCCGATGTCATCTCCGCAGTCCGGGAAGCCGCGGGGCGGGGGGCACGTCTGGTCTCCATCTGTTCGGGCGCTTTCGTGCTGGCCGCCGCCGGGGTGCTGGACGGGCGGCGGGCGACCACCCACTGGCGTTACGCAGAGCAGCTCCAGCAGCGCCATCCGGACATCGAGGTGGACCGCCTACCCCTCTACATCGACGAAGGCGACGTGCTCACCAGCGCAGGTTGCTCGGCCGGGCTTGATCTGTGCCTGCACATCGTGCGCAATGACCACGGTCCCTCCGTGGCGAACGAAGTGGCGCGAAGCCTCGTGATCGCGCCGCATCGTTCGGGCGGACAGGCCCAATTCATCGAGAACCCGCTCCCCGCAGTCCAGGAGGATACCGCCATCGCCGACAGCATGGCCTGGGCGCTCGCACACATCGACCGCCCGCTGAGCCTGGACGACCTTGCCGCCCAGTGCAATATGTCGAGGCGCAGCTATCTGCGCCAGTTCACCAAGACAACCGGCACCACACCGATCAAGTGGCTGATCGCCCGCCGGATCGATGTGAGCCTGGAACTGCTGGAAACATCATCCGAACCCGTGGAACGCGTTGCCGCGCTGGTGGGATTCGCGTCCGTTGTGACATTTCGACATCACTTCACCCGGTTGATGAACACCACGCCAAGCCAGTATCGGGCGACCTTCCGCGCCGGATGATCAACGCACCACCCTCATGGTCTCCAGGGATTTGTCGATGGCGTCGGGAAGATTCATGCCTGCGGCCTTGCCGGTTTGCAGGTACTCGACCACCTCAGCGTTGATCCGCTCGCCGGGCACCACCACCGGTATGCCCGGCGGGTAGGGCGTGATCTGCTCCGCCGCAATGCGTCCGACTGCCTCGTCGGCCGGTATGGATACCACGTCGCCGAAGAAGGCATCGCGTGGCAACATCACGGTTTCCAGTTCCAGCTGCGGCGGATCCGCCTGAAACACGTTGTGCGGCTGCGGCATCGATGGTGCGGCTTCGCTCAGCTGACGAAGCGCGGAGAGCAGCCTGCCGGCGGTCTGTTCGGTGTCCGCCATGGAGAACGTGGCCAGTATGCGCCGGTGGTCACTGAGGCCCACATCAATTCGGCAGTGCTCGCGTAGCCAGTCCGCGCTCTGATATCCGCTGATACCCAGATCGTCGACGTCGATGAGCACCTGCAGTTCATCAAGATCGTGTGAAGCCTCCTCCGCCACCAGCCGCTCGTGCATCACGGACAGACCGTCGATCTCCTGGATTTGCTTGCGAACGCCCCTCACCAGATGCAACGCGCTGTCGAGCATCCGTTCACCCGAGGCCACCATGTGCCGCCGCCACCCGTCGAGGGCCGCGTAGATCAGGACGTTCGGACTTGTTGTCATCAGCAGGTCGGCGCATGCCGAGAGCTGGGCCCGGTCCACCAGGTCGCCCTGCACGTGGAACACCGATCCCTGCTCGAATCCAGCCCCCATCTTGTGCACGCTGACCACACAGATGTCGGCACCGGCGTCCATCGCCCAAGTCGGCAGTTCCGCGTGGAAGGGCAGGTGCGCGCCCCACGCTTCGTCGATGATCAGCGGCTTGCCGTACTCGTGACACACCTCCGCTATCCCGGCGATGTCCGCACAGGTGCCGTATGGCGTCGGGGACACGATCAACGCTCCGGCGGCATCGGGGTGACGTTGCCACGCCTCGCGGACCGCCGCAGGCGACGGCGGATGCGTGATGTGCAGTTCTTCGTCCCACCTCGGACGAATCCACCGTGGCTGCAGACCCGAGAAGATGAGCCCGGCGACAATCGACTTGTGAGCATCGCGGGTGACCAGGAGCTCTCCCCTGGCGCCGCCGTGACGGCCATCATCGCCGCTTTGACCGACAGGGAACTCCCACAGGTGGAGAAGAATGCATCGTCGGCGCCGACAGCCTCTGCCATCAACGACTCCGCGTCCCGCAGGTAGCCGTTGCTGGACGAACGATCATCGAGTCCGCCCGAGGCCAGGACATCCGCGCGGAATGCGTCCGCCCCGATGACCGACTTCGTGCGTTCGTCGATGGCTGCTCCCTGCCGGTGTCCCGGTGGGGTGAAGCCGTATCGGCCGGCGTTGTGATAATCCGCCAGTGCCTCGACCAGTGGTGCGCGAGATTGGTTCATCACATCCTCCTGTCCAGAGATCGGCTGAATCACCGCAAGGTGTCTGCGTCCAGGGTGCGCGCCGCGACATGCTCGACAACCGCCAGAGCGCCGCACCGCTGGAATACTTGGCGCTGCTGCATCGCGCCGTTCCCACGGCGGAAGAGAGTGTTCAGCGCGTCATCCACGGCCGCGCGCTCACCCAGGGCGTCGAGGGCGGGGCCGATGTGGGCGAGCATCCTGCCCACGGCGACGCGCGTCGAAACCATACTCCCGGAGAGCAGATCTGGACACTCGCCGGTCAGACCGTCGCGTGCTGCGCGCCATTTTGCTACGCGAATGTCGTCGGAACTGATCGCCCTCGCGGCGGCGGGTGGACCATCAGCGAGGGCCGTCATCACCAGCGCACGCACCAGGGTTGCGTACAGAACTGTCTCGTCCACTGTCGCGGGAACATCACTGACGCGGACCTCGACGGTCGGAAAGTTGCTGGAAGGCCGCACATCCCAGTAGATCATCCCCTCGTCGAGCGCAGCGCCCACCTCGAGGAGCCGCGCTATGGCGGCGTCGTACTCGTCCTCCGATTCGAGATGAGGAGGAGCCCCTGCGCTCGGCCATCGCGACCAGAGCATGGTCCGCCAGCTGCTGTACCCACTGTCCGATGATCGGTGGATGGCCGAATTGGCTGTCAGCGCAACCAAAACGGGCAACCACGGGCGCAACGAGTTGCTCACCTCGATTGCACGTGCGCGGTCCGGCACCGCCACGTGTACATGGCACCCGCACACGCCTTGCTCGGCAGCGATGAGGCCGAAGTTTTGTGCGATGCGCTGGTAGCGGTCGGTTTTCGATACCGGCTGACGTTCTCCGACGATCGGCGGCACGCCCGCCGCTAGCACTCGGCCGCCCATCTCCCGAGCCGCGGCACCGGCTTTGCTCCGGCTCTCCACGAGGTGCTGCCTGAGGTCGGACATGGAGTCGAGTATCGGCGTGGCGGTTTCGATCTGGCACGGCGTGAGTTCGAGATCCAGGTCGAGTCCCAGCGTTTTCGCGACGTGGGCAACCGCGGCGCTTTCCATGAACGGTTCACCTGTCGCTTCCTCGACGAGCAGCAACTCCTCTTCGACACCGAACGTGGGAACATCCAAACCCGTACTGGCCACCACACACCTCCTCAGGTCCCCCGACCGATCCCACCCGACGCCGGCATCCGACTCGACCTACGCCGCAGTGGGAAAGTACCTCCGCGTCGATCGCGGCAAACGGCCGGCAGCTGATGGTTTCGGGGAGCGCTCGCAGGGGTATTCACCTCCCGAAGGACTGATGTCAACCAGGAGGACGACATGGATCAGCGCACAAAAGACGAAACCCGCAACAAGCTCTCCCTACCAGTCGGCTGGTCGGGCTTCGTGGCCATCGCAGGCGGTGCCGCCTGCGTGGCGATGGCGATCCTGACACTTGCCGGCGGTCACATGATCGCAGCGGTCATCCTCGGCCTGGGAGCAGTGCTGCTGTTCGCGTGGGGCTTCTTCGCCTACCGCGCGACCGACAGCCTCAAGGACAACCACGTCTCAGAGCTCAAGGCTCGCCGCGACCGAGTGCGCTATCGCGCAAAGTACCCGCGAAAGAACCGCTGAACTCTCAGCATCGGGGGTCGACCATGACCGACGACGTCGAGAAACGCTGGAATGACCCGACGGCCTACCGGGCGGCTGTGCTCTACGACCTGGCGGTGATCGCCGCGGCATTCGGCTGGCTGATCATCTACCTTGTGATCGACCCCAGCAGTTCGGTCTGGGCGATCGGAGTCCCGGCGATATTGCTGTTGGGCGGACTGGGGGCGTTCTTTCAGACGTACCGCGTGTGGAAACGCGGTGGCGGCTGGCCGGTATGGCAGGGCGCCGGATGGTTCCTGTTTGTCCTGATGCTGCTGACCCTGAGCTTGCCCGTCATCGCCGATTGATATTTGCTCTGTTGAGTTCTCACACCTGTGCCCCCGGCCAAAAGGTCAGGGGCACAAGCGTGTTTGCGTTATTTCGAGGTTGTCATGACATTCGCCCACCAGTCGTTCAACGGACTGGGCTCGGGCCAGATCACGGTTTCATCCAACTCCACAGCATCACCCCTCTTTCGCGGTTGACCAATTGTGATGTCAGTCAGTGGTTCTCAGGACGAACTCGTCTCGATCGACTTCTGCGAATCCGTATGGTTGATCGAGATGCGGCGAGGCTTGGCCTTCTCGGCAACCGGGATGGTCACCGACAACACACCGTTCTCATAGCTCGCCGTGATGCCCGCCGCGTCGATTCCGTCGCCCAGCGTCAGCTGGCGCCGATACGTTCCGTAGAACCGCTCACTCGACATCCACTGGACGGAGTCTTCCGACCGGGCCGTCCGATGGGCGGTGAGGGTCAGCGTGCCATTGTCCACGCTTACGTCCACCGAGCCCGGGTCCACGCCCGGCAGGTCGGCGGTGAGAACGTAATGGTCCTCGACCTTGTAGAGGTCCATCGGCATGAACCTCGGCGTTCGAGATGACCCCACCGCCTGGCCGGTCAACAGTCCCCGCGCCAACGTGTCCACATCACTGAAAGGATCAAACCGAAGCACAGCAACCCACCTCCTGCTCGACACTTCGGCCCGCCACCCTGGCGGGCAGCCAATCACTGTGCACTACATTTTTAGCACTCATCAGCGGTGAGTGCCAAGTACTTTTTTCGACGAGTTGTGCACTCGCACACCACCTCCCGGTCGACGACGGTCAGCCCGTCGGGTCCCGCCACCACAGGTCGGTGGGGGCAACCGGAACGGTGCGCTTGTGCCTGGTCTTCACGAAGGCCTGCTCGATGGTCTTGGCGGCCTCGTCGGAGACCGCCTCTCCGGTCAGGTACGCATCGATCTCGCGGTAGGTGACACCCAGGGCCTCCTCGTCCGGGATGGCGGGCCGATCGTCTTCCAGATCGGCGGTCGGCACCTTGGTCCACAGACTGTCGGGCGCCCCCAGATGCTCCAGGAGTCGCGCGCCCTGCCCCTTCGTCAACCCCGAGAGGGGAACCACGTCTGCGCCGCCGTCGCCGTACTTGGTGAAGAATCCGGTCACCGCCTCGGCCGCGTGGTCGGTGCCCACGACGATGAGGTTCAACTGGCCGGCCACGGCGTACTGCACGATCATCCGCTCACGTGCCTTGACGTTGCCTCGGACCAGGTCGGTGAGTTCGTCGATGCCCAGCGCAGCGGCCGTGGCCTTGGCTGCGGCATCGGCGGTGTCCTTGATGTTCACGCTGATCGTGCGGCTCGGCTTGATGTAGTCGATGGCGGTGTCGACATCGGCCTGATCGGCCTGTACGCCGTACGGGAGCAAGACCGCCACGAACTCGGCCGATCCTCCCGACTGATTGATCCGGTCGACAGCCAGCTGGCACAGACGTCCGGCCAGCGAACTGTCCTGCCCACCACTGATACCCAGGACGAAACCGTTTGCTCCGGCGTTTTGCGCGTAGTCGACCAGGAACTGCACCCGGTTCTCGACCTCCGCGTCGACATCGATGTCGGCGCGGACGTTCAACTCGTTTCGGACTGTGTCTGCGAGGGAATACATAACTTCACCGTAGCCGGGGTACACCGGTCCTGCGAACCGAATGGCAACTGTTGCACGATGTTTGCAGCAGCGATGCAGCGCGCCCGAAAAGAACGTGAGGACAACATGATTGCCGATCCCGACGACCGAGTGCCCACCGAGGACGAGGTGCAGGACCTGTGTGAGGAACTGGCGAAGCTGGCGGGCGAGCACCACCTGAACATCGCGACTGCAGAATCCCTCACCGCCGGTAACCTCGCTTCGCAACTCGGCCGGGCGACGTCGTCGGGCGACTGGTACTGCGGGGGCGTGATCGCCTATCAGAAGGAGGTCAAGTACTCGCTGCTGAAGGTGCCCGAGGGTCCGGTTGTCAGCGAAGAGGCGGCTCTGGCGATGGCACGCAGCACAGCCGAGTTGATGGGCGCCAACCTCGCGGTTGCCGTCACCGGCGAGGCAGGACCCGAACCGCAAGAGGACAAAGAACCCGGGACGGTCTGGTTCGGCGTCTTCGATCACGGCTCGGTGGACGCCACCAAGCGCGTCTTCGAGGGCGACCCGCCCGACGTCCTGGCCGCGACAGTTGCTGCGTCGGTGCGCATACTCGTCGACCGGGCCAAGTCGTCTGGCGCGTAACCGCACGGTCGCGGCCTCCATGTTTTAGGTGCGGCGTCGATGGCTATCCCACGGCCATGTCTGAACTCAGTGCCCTTGCCCTGATCTGCAGCCTCAAGCCGTCACCTGCGCCATCGAGTACCGACTTGCTTGCCGGACAGGTGCTCGCCGAGCTCGGAACCCATGGGGTGTCCGGCTCGAAGATCCGCGTGGTCGACCACGACGTGAGGCCCGGGGTGGAAGGCGACATGGGCGACGGCGACGAGTGGCCGGTCATCCGAGAAGCGATCCGGAAAGCCGACATCCTCGTGGTGGCCACTCCGACCTGGGTCGGCCACATGTCGAGTGTCGCCCAACGTGTTCTCGAGCGCCTGGACGCAGAGTTGTCGGAAACCGACGATCAGGGACGGCCTGCAATGGTGGGCAAGGTCGCGGTGACGGCGGTGGTCGGCAACGAGGACGGCGCACACAAGATCACAGCAGATCTCTTCCAGGGGCTGAACGACATCGGTTTCACGATTCCGGCTCAGGGCGGAACCTATTGGAACGGTGAGGCGATGCAGGGAACGGACTACAACGAGCTCGACGAGACACCTGAGCCCGTGGCCACCACCACTGCCGCCGTGGCGAGGAACGCGGCACATCTGGCCGCGCAGTTGCGGTCGACCCAGTACCCGCCCTACTGATCTCCCCCCGCCACATGGCTTTGAGGAATCAGCGGGTGTACCGCAGATAGAGAAAATCGTTGTGCGAGAGCACGTGTGCCAGTTTCATCCGTCGAGGTCCACCCAAAGTGGTCTTCGACTGGGCCGATCCGCCCTGTCCGCCGGCAATCATAGGCGACACGGTCACACACATCTCGTCGATGAGGTCGTGCTCTGCCAGGGCCTGCAGCAACGACGGCCCACCTTCACACAGAATCCGCTGAAATCCACGCCCCCGCAGAGCATCTATTGCCTGTGGTAGATCGACACGGTCGTGGCCGGCGACGATCGTCTCGTGAGCGTCATCAGGATCGACCGCCTCGGCGGCCACTGCGGTTGTGATGATCAACGGTCTAGGCTCGACACCGAACAGCCTGGATTCCTTCGGCAGTCCCCCTCGGGTGGTGACCACCGCAACCGGTGGCGGGCCGGTGAGACCCAGCGTGGCCTGGCGGAGCCGTATCTGCCTCTCCGTCAGGATCACTCGCCCATACGCCTCCGCACGGACCGTTCCCGCTCCGACGAGCAACACATCGGCGAACGCGCGCAGATCCAGGAGCAATTGGTGGTCGGTCGGGTCGGAGATCGCGGCGACGCGGCCGTCGAATGCCGCCTCGTTGTCCAGCGTGTTCACCATATTGACGCGCACACCGTCCGGCGGATCTCTGTAGAAGTCGATCGGCGCCACCGTGTCTGCCGCGGTCAGCACGGTCACCTCTGTCTCACTCATGGCGCGAAACCGACCGGCTCGTCATGTATACGGTTTGCGGGCCGTCTCCGGGTCGCCGTAGGTGATCGCGCGTTCACGCCTCGATCCGGTCGCCAGTGTGGCTGCCCAGTTCAGCAGAGTGCCGGTGCGATTGCGCGCGCCGGAGAGGAACGCGATGTGGATGACGCCCCACGACAGCCATCCCGCCATACCCGACATGTGCAGGGGTCCGGCTTGGACCAACGCGTGATGCCGGGCGATGTACGCCGCGTTGCCCAGGTCTCGATACTTGAACGGCCGCCTCTTGTCGGTCTTGCCTTCCACCGCAGCGGCGATGACCGCGCCGGCGTGCCGCCCACCCTGCATCGCGACCTCGGCGACACCGGGAAGTTTGTTGCGCGACATCATGTCTCCGACAACAAACACATTCGGATGCCCCGGAACGGACAGGTCGGCCTCGACCGCGATGCGCCCGGACCGGTCTTGCTCGGCACCCAAGGCGGTGGCCAGCGTCCGTGCGAAAGGAACCGCTTCCACGCCTGCCGTCCACAACACCGTCCGGGTGTCGAACCGGGTCTTGGTCTTCGGTTCGGCCTTCGTGGTGATCTCCACGTCCGTGGCGGTCACGTCGGTGACGTGCACACCGAGGTGGGTCTCGACCCCCACCTTGTCGAGTGTGCGCAGCGCGCTGTCGCTCAGCTTGCTGTCGAACGACTCCAGAACACGCTGGCCACCGTGCAGGAGCAGCACCCGCGCCTCACCCGGGTCGATCGACCGGAACTCGTGTGTCAGTGCGCGCGTGGCCAATTCGCGGATCTGTCCGGCGAGCTCGACACCGGTGGGCCCACCGCCCGCGACAGCGAAGGTCAGCCAGGGCTGGCGTTCTTCCGGTGTGGGCAGCGATTCGGCCATCTCGAAGGCGGCCACCAGCTTTCGACGGATGGTCAGTGCATCGTCGAGGGTCTTCATGCCCGGCGCCCACTGGATGTACTCCTCGTGACCGTGGTACGCCTGCTGCATTCCTGCAGCCACCACGAGGTAGTCGTATTTCAGCTCGAAAGTCGATCCGTCGAAGCGGCTCGCTGTGAGCACTCGCGCCTCGGTGTCGATGGCGTTCGCCTCACCGAGCGCAACGTGCGCGTTGTCCTGATTGCGCAGCAGGTGCCGCAGAGGACTTGCGATGGATCCTTCCGACAACAGGCCGGTTGCGCACTGGTACAGCAGCGGCTGGAACACGTGACTGGTGCCGCGCTCGACAACGGTCACCGCGACATCGGCGCGCTTGAGGCGCTTCGCCGCGTAGAGACCTCCGAATCCTCCACCCACGATCAACACATGGGGCCGGCCGGGTGCAGTCATTCGGTGTCAACTCCTTTCGCTGCAAGACGGCGCAGCGATACCCGCTTGTTCACAACTCGAATCATGTTATGCGGTTCGGGTCATGACCGGGCCTGACTCAGGCCGCGCGCGGCGTCACGTCAGATAGCCGCCACCGCGTGGGAAGAAGTCTTTACCCGCATGCTCCACACCGTCTTCGGTCCGCAGTCGTTCCACGACCAGTCCGTGGTTCTTTCCGCGGTATGCGTCGGCTCCGGCCACAATCACCATGCCGTCTCCCTCGTGGATGAACACCCGGCCGGGGGTGCCGCCGTAGATGCCTTCGGAGACGGAGGCCTTGGTGATCCGGATGCGCTCGCCACGGAAGTGGGTGAAGGCGTTGGGGTAGGGATCCGATTGGGCGCGGACGAGCCGATCGATGTCCTCGGCGGGCCAGTTCCAGTTGATCTGACTGTCGATGTCCGCGCGCTTGTGGAAGAAGGTGCGGTCGGCGAGATTCTGCGGCTTCCAGACGGCTTTGCCAGACTCGATGAGGTCGAGGGCCTCGATCAGGACCTCTGGGATGATGTCGATGGTTGCGCGCACGAGATCGGTGGCCGTGTCACGAGGCCCGATCGGTACGGCCCGTTGCACCACGACATCGCCGGTGTCGAGGTCGTCGTCCATGCGGTGGGCGGTCAGGCCCACCTCCTTCTCCCCGCTGATCAGCGCCCAGATGACCGGCGAGAAACCGGTGAACTTGGGGAGCAACGAGTCGTGCAGGTTCAGGGTGCCGTGCGGCGGTAGATCGAAGAGTTCACGTGGTAGCCAGGTGCGCCAGTTGTTCGCGACGATGATGTCGGGCTCGGCGTGCTTGACCTGCTCGATCAGTTCGCTGTCGGGTCGTTGCGCGAGGTGGACGGGGATGTTGTTGGCCCGTGCCAGTTCCTCGACCGAGTCCGACCAGATGGACTCGTACGAGTGCTCACTCGGCGGGTGGCTGACGGCCAGAACCACCTCGTGATCCGACTCGATGAGTGCTTCGAGAGTCTTGTGTCCCCAGGTCTGATAGCCGAAGGTCGCTACTCGCATGAAACTGGCCTCTTCAGTCGTCGGAAGTACGTGGCGCCCGCGAGTGCACCACAAATGTGCGTTCAGCTTGACCGACAGAGATAGGTTATGCAAACCTACATTCACCATTGAAGTTAGTGCAGCATTCCCTAAACTCACCCAGCGATGCAACGGGGCCTCGCCGAGTGGGTCAGCGCGCTCCGGACAGAAGAGATCCTCAGGTGGATTCCGCACATACCTTGACCGGGAACCCCACCCCCTCGGCGCCTACCCCGACAACTCAGGCTGCCGGATCGGCACCGTTTCCGCTGACCGCGGCCCAACGCGGTATCTGGTTCGCCCAGCACCTGACGCCCCAGACGCCCATCGTCATCGCGAACTATGCGGAGATCCACGGCCCACTCGACATTGACCTGCTCGATGACGTGGTCCGCGCCTGCATGCACGAGATCGACTGCGGGATGCTCCGCCTCGTCGAAATCGACGGTGAGCCGTTCCAGGTGGTCGACCAGACCCTCTCGGATCGATTCGAACGCATCGACCTGCGCGGCGAAGACGACCCCGAACTGGCCGCGCAGGAATGGATTCACGCGAACTACTCGGCGCCGATCGATCTGCTCTCCGACCGGCTGATCAAGGGTGCGGTGCTCCGCGTCGGCGACGAGCACTACCTCTGGTACTCCTGCATCCACCACATCGTCATCGATGGCTACGGCGCCATCCTGTTCATCAATCGTGCCGCCGAGATGTACACCGCAAAGCTGGCCGGACGCGAGGCCGACACCCAGGCCGTCCCTCCGCTGCAGGCGCTGATCACCACCGAGAACGACTACCGGTCGTCCAGCCGTTTCCAGCGCGACCGCGACTACTGGCTGGCCAAGGCCGCCAATCTCCCCGAGCCGCAGTCGTTGTCGCCGTCCGAATCCGCGCCCGACGTCACGCCACGGCGAGTCGGCGAGCTCCTCTCGACCGAGGTGACCCGGCAACTCGAGGCCGCTTCAACGAGATTGAAGACCTTCGAGACCCCGCTCTTGATCGCAACCCTCGCCGTCTACATCGCCCGGATCACCGGTTCGACGGACGTGGTCCTGAGCCTTCCGGTGTCGGGCCGGACCAACGCGGTGCTTCGCAAGTCGGGCGGGATGGTGTCCAACATCGTGCCCATCCGCGCGTCGATCACGCCGACAACGACAGTCGGCGACCTCGTCTCGCACATCCAGCTCGAACTCACCGGGGCCTTGCGCCATCAGCGCTACCGGGCCGAGGATCTGCGACGCGATCTCGGTGCAGGCGAGGACTCGCGCGGCTTCTACGGGCCGGTCATCAACATCATGAACTTCCCGTCGGACATCCGTCTGGGGCCGGTCACCGGGCGGTTCCAGATCCTGTCGACCGGGCCGGTCCACGACCTGTCGGTGAATCTCTACCCGAGTGCCGACGGCAACACCCGCGTCGACTTCGAGGCCAACCGGCACGCTTACGAGAGCGATGAGCTGCGCGCGCACCACCACCGGTTCGTCACACTCCTGCAGGCGATGGCCACAGCCCCACCCGACGCCGCGGTCGGCGGCTTCGATGTCTTGACAGCCGACGATCGCCGCACGCTTGTGCCATCTCGTGGCCCGGCGGCTGTGCCCCGGGCAACGCTGAACGAAATGACAAGGGCCGCAGTGCGGGCCGACCCGGATGCCGTCGCCTTGGAGATGCACACGACGCATACGTACCGCCAAGTGGACGCCTGGTCCGATCAGCTGGCCCGAGAGCTCCGCGATGCCGGCGCATCCACCGAGCAATTTGTTGCCATCGCCCTGCCCCGGTCACTGGACTCCGTACGCAGCGTGTGGGCGGTTGCCAAGACCGGAGCGGCGTTTGTCCCGGTGGATCCGCACTATCCGGCCGACCGCATCGCACACATGCTCACCGACTCGGGGGCCCGGCTGGGCATCACCACCAGCGACGTGAGGCCGCAGCTTCCCGACACCGTGCAGTGGCTGGTGATCGACGAACTGGGGATCGACAGCGAGGTAACCGCGTCGACGACCGGCGCGACGGAAGTCGAAGTCTCGCTGGACCATCCGGCGTACATGATCTACACCTCTGGCTCCACAGGAACGCCCAAAGGTGTTGTCATCACCCACCGGGGACTGGCCAACCTCGCCGCCGAAAGAAAACACAACTACCTCGTCGAACCGCACTCGAGGTTCCTCCACAACACCTCACCCAGCTTCGACATGGCCATCGGCGAACAAATCGCCGCACTCTCCGCAGGCGCCACCCTTGTCATCTCACCCCCGGACCTGAGCCCATCGGAGCTCACCGATTGGATTGTCGGCAAACGGGTCTCCCACGCGTTGATCACCCCGACCATGCTGTCGGCGCTCGATCCGGACGCGCTGGTCACGCTCGAGGTGCTCGGCGTCGGCGGCGAGGCGGTCACCGGCGACCTGGTGGACCGTTGGGCCGTCGGACGGCAGATGCGCAATGGATACGGACCGACCGAGGCCACCGACATCGCCACCGTCTCCATCCTGCGGGCAGGCAAACCGGTGTCGATCGGTACTGCCGTGCACGGTTTTGAGCTGTTGGTACTGAACGCCCGCCTGCAGCCTGTGCCTGCCGGTGTACCCGGCGAGCTGTATCTCGCCGGACCCGGCCTCGGCCGTGGATACCACCGTCGACATGCGTTGACCGCAGAACGGTTCGTAGCCAACCCATTCGGTAGCCCCGGCGATCGCATGTACCGGACCGGGGACGTCGTCAGCTGGGCTGCCGACCACCAGCTCCGCTATCACGGACGTGCCGACAGCCAGGTGAAGATTCGTGGGCATCGAATAGAACTGGGCGAGATCGACGCGGTGCTCCGGTCCTCTCCGGATGTCCGGCACGTACGGACAGCGGTGCGCCAACTCGCCGGCGGCCATCCGGCTTTGGTGTCGTATGTGGTGGGTGCGCCGCACTCGGCAGACCGCCTCCGTGAGTTCGCCGCGCGCAGGCTCCCCCGCCACATGCAACCGGCGGCAGTCGTGCTGATCGACGCGCTACCGCTTACGCCTACCGGCAAGCTGGACGAACGGGCATTACCTGTACCCGAACTCACCCGTCGTAGCGCCTACCGCGCGCCGGGTTCCGACGCCGAACGTGTTGTCGCAGCGGTGTTTGCCGAGGTGCTCAATATCGACCAGGAAGACGTGGGGGCTGACGACAGCTTCTTCGACCTTCACGGCAACTCACTGTCTGCGATGGGGGTGGTCTCCCGCATCAACGCAGAGTTGGGCTGCGGGTTGACCGTTCGCACGGTGTTCGAGAGCCCGACTGTGTCCGGCATCGCCGCGGCGGCGGCGGGAACCACCGGACAGGCAGCGCGTCCGCCTCTGCGGCGGAGTGATCGTCCCACCCGGTTGCCGTTGTCCCCGGCGCAGCAGCGCATGTGGATCCTCAACCAGTTCGACACTGCCGCTGCCACATACAATCTGCCGCTGGCCATCCGACTCACCGGAGAACTCGATACGAGTGCCCTCTTCGCAGCCGTCGATGACGTGATCCGCCGCCACGAGTCGCTGCGCACCACGTTCCCGAATGACGACGGCGGACCCAGGCAGGTGGTTCTGCCACCGACTGCGGTGTCGCTCGATCTGACCCCGCGACCGATCGAGGCCGACCACATCGCCGCGGCCGTGCTGGCGCTCGCCGGCGACGGTTTCGATGTCGCGGCGGGGGTCGCGATTCGAAGCCGATTATTTCGCAGCGCCGCCGACGACCACACGCTGGTACTGGTGATCCATCACATCCTCGCCGACGGGGTCTCCATGGGACCACTCGCTCGCGACGTGATGCTCGCCTACAACGCACGCACAGAGGGGCTTACGCCCAGCTGGCCCGAGTTGCCCGTCCAGTATGTGGATTTCACGCTGTGGCAACATCGTGTCCTCGGCTCGGAGAGCGATACCGATTCTGTTGCAGCACAGCAGGTCCGATACTGGCGACAAACACTCGACGGCCTGCCCGCGGTGCTCGATCTGCCCACCGACCGCCCACGGCCCGCCGTCGCCTCACACCGCGGCGCGTCCCTCGATTTCGAGATCAGCAGCTCGACCGGCGCCGCGCTGCGTGAACTCGCGCGACAGCGTGGTGCATCCATGTTCATGGTTGTTCACGCCGCACTGGCCACGCTCCTCGCAAGGCTGTCCGGTACCGGGGACATCGCGATCGGCACGCCGATCGCAGGGCGCGGCGAAGAACAACTCGACGACGTCATCGGCATGTTCGTGAACACGCTTGTCCTGCGGACACGGGTGGACCTCAATGCCGGTTTCACCGACCTTCTCACCCAGACCCGAGCCGTTGATCTCGGGGCGTACGCCCATGGTGATGTCGCATTCGAGCGTCTTGTCGACATCCTGCAACCGCCGCGTACCCAAGCGTATTCGCCGTTGTTCCAAGTGGTTCTGAACTTCGAACCCGGGCTACCGGGCAGCTTCGAGCTCCCGGGCCTCACTGTGACTCCCGTCCCCCTCGACCCAGGTATCGCCCAGTTCGAACTCGCGTTCTCCATCACCGAGCCGGCCCCCGGTGACGACTGCCTGCGCGGGTCGCTGCGCTACGCAACCGACATCTTCGATCGCCGCTCGGCACAAGACCTCGCCGACCGTCTGGTTCGGATTCTTGATGCGGTCGCCGTCGAGGCTGCCGCACCCCTGGCTGACCTGCCGCTGTTGACCGCCGAGGAGAACGCGAAGCTGGTGCCCGTACGCGGGCCGGCATCTGTTCCGGCAGCGTCGATGGCCGAATTGATCGGATCGGCCGTGCGGCAACGCCCCGACGAAGCCGCGTTCATCTGGGATGGCCGTGCGCACACTTATCGAGAGGCCGACGCCTGGGCCGACAGCTACGCCCGAGTCCTGCGGGAACATGGCGCCGCACCAGAGCGTTTTGTCGCCATCGCTCTGCCCCGGTCTGCCGACTCGGTGCGCAGTATGTGGGCGGTTGCCAAGACCGGCGCGGCGTTTGTCCCGGTGGATCCGCATTACCCGGCCGACCGCATCGCACACATGCTCACCGACTCGGGCGCTCGGTTGGGCATCACCACCAGCAACTTGCGCTCGCAGCTTCCCGACACTGTCCAGTGGCTGGTGATCGACGAACAGCTCACCGCCCCCGGGCATGTGGTTCCATTCGAGCCGAAACCCCAGGTCTCGCTGGACCATCCGGCGTACATGATCTACACCTCCGGCTCCACAGGAACGCCCAAAGGTGTTGTCATCACCCACCGCGGACTGGCCAACCTCGCCGCCGAAAGAAAACACAACTACCTCGTCGAACCCCACTCGAAATTCCTCCACAACACCTCACCCAGCTTCGACATGGCCATCGGCGAACAAATCGCCGCACTCTCCGCAGGCGCCACCCTCGTCATCTCACCCCCGCACCTGTCACCGGCTTCGCTCGGTGACTTCATCCGGTCAGAGCGAGTGACCCACGCCCTGATGACACCCACCATGCTTGCCGCGCTCGCTTACGACGACCTCCCCGATGTCAGGGTGCTGGGGGTCGGCGGTGAGGCAGTGTCCGCAGCGCTTGTCGACCGGTGGGCTGCCGGCCGGCACATGCGCAACGGATACGGACCGACCGAAGCCACCGACATCGCCACCGTCGGCAATCTGCGGCCAGGCGAACCGGTCACCATCGGCGCTGCAGTGCACGGATTTACGCTGCTTGTGCTCGACGACCGCCTGAATCCGGTACCGGTTGGGGTGCCGGGCGAGCTCTATCTCGCCGGACCCGGCCTGGCTCGCGGCTACCACCGCAGATTCGGCCTGACAGCAAAACGGTTTGTCGCCAATCCATCCGGCGCGCCGGGCGATCGGATGTACCGCACCGGCGATGTGGTCGCCTGGACTGCAGATCTGGAACTGCGCTATCACGGTCGCACCGACAGCCAGGTCAAGATCCGCGGACACCGCATCGAACTCGACGAGATCAACGCAGTTCTGCTGAAACATCCGGCGGTCGGGCAAGCCGTCACTGTCGGCACCGCCACCCCCACCGGCGAGCCGGCCCTGGTTTCGTATGTGGTGCCGGCGACACACGCCAACCCACCGGACACCGAGCACCTCCTGGTGTTCGTCAGCGAGTTCCTTCCCCGGCACATGGTGCCTGCCGCAATCGTTGCGGTGGAAAGCATCCCGGTCACGCCGACCGGCAAACTCGACGAACCACGCCTGCCCGCGGCAGCTTTCGATTCGCGGACTCCGTACCGAGCTCCGAGCACACATACCGAAGTCGTCGTCGCGGCTGCCTTCGCTCGATCACTCGAACGACAGCAAGTCGGCGTGCACGACGACTTCTTTGCACTCGGCGGCAACTCCCTGTCGGCCATCGCCATGGTCGGCTCGATCGGCGAGCAACTCGGCAGACGAGTCCAGCTGCAGTGGTTGTTCGCCGACCCCACCCCGATGGCGTTGGCCCGACGGATCGATATGACCGATCCCGTTCAGGACGACGCCGCCCTCGACGTGGTGCTGCCGATCCGCCGCACCGGCTCGGCAGCACCGCTCTTCTGCATACACCCGATCATCGGATTGTCCTGGTGTTATCGACCTCTGGTGCAGCAACTGCCAGAGGATCGGCCGATCTACGGCATCCAGGTACCCGGGACCGACGACAGCGAGCCACCACGGTCCATAGAGGCGACGGCCGCACGCTACGTCGCGGAGATTCGCCGCATACAACCCGACGGCCCCTACCATCTGCTCGGCTGGTCGCTCGGCGGCGTCCTCGCGCATGCGATGGCTGTGCTGATCGAAGAACAGGGTGGCCAAGTGGCCGGCTTGGTGATGCTCGACAGCTTCGCAACACCACCGGTATCCGCAGGCGGCGAGTCCGTTCACGCGGGAGATCTGCTGGCGGGACTGGGTTTCGACGGTGCCGTACTGGAGCAACTGGGAGCGATGTCCGCGGATTCCCTCACCGACGTGCTCGCCGTGATCGAGGATCTGCCACACGGGGTCGAGCGTCATCAGGTTCAGCGTTTGGTCGACTTCGCCGAGCACAACAGCACACTGCTGCGGGAGCATTCACCGGGCATCTACACCGGAGACCTGCTCTTCGTCACCGCCGACGGTGATTCACCGGGGTCCACGGCTGCTGCCGACTCGTGGCTGTCGCATGTGAAAGGCGAGATCTCCACGCTTGCCATCCCGTTCACCCATTGGCAGATGTGCAGCCCCGCCGCGCTTCGTCTCACCGGCCCTTCCATCGCACGCCATCTCGCCCGCCGGTCCGACGTGACACTCGTCGGCGGAGAACACTGACATGAGGCCTCGGCACACCCGTTCCGGTGCAACCATTCTCCGCGACAGTGTGCGAAGTAATGTCCCACTGCTGTCCGGCGCAGCACTTCTGCTGTGCCTCCATCAGGCCTGTGAGGTTGCGGTCCCCGTTCTGATCGGTGTGATCATCGACCGGGCGGTGACCAACGGCGATCTTGGTTCCCTCGCCGCCGGAATCACCTGGCTCGCCGCGGTGTTCGTGGCCCTGACGATCTGCTATCGACTGGGCGCACGGCTCGCGATGCGTGCCGCCCTCGATCAGGCACATCGGCTGCGTGTCCAGGCCACGCGCCGCGTGCTCGACCGCGCAATGCTGGACACCGACCTGCGTAGCGGTGAACTGATGGCGGTGGCGGGCACCGATGCCGACGAAACCGGGGCACTGCTCCGGTATCTGCCGCAGGCGGCGGGTGCCCTGGCCGCCGTCGCGGTGTGCGGCGGTGCTCTGCTGGTCATCGACATCCCACTCGGACTGGCCGTGTTCGTCGGCGTGCCGGTGCTGTTGCTCGAATTGCAGCTCACCGCACCGGGTTTGACCCGGCAGATGATCACTCAGCAACAGGGCGTGGCCGAGACGTCGGGATCAGCGGCAGACCTCATCGCCGGCCTGAGACCGCTACGCGGTATCGGCGCAGAGGAAGCGGCCGCGGCGCGCTACCAGAAGTCGAGCCAGGATGCTCTGGTCGCCATGCGCCGCGCGGCGCGTGGGCAGGGCATGTTCATGGGGGCGGCCGCGGGAATCAGCGCGATCCTCGCCGTGGGCGTCGCCACCGCTGCCGGATGGTTCGCGCTCAGTGGCCGGATCAGCGTCGGCGAGCTCGTCACCGTGCTGGGGATCGCGCAGTTCTTCCTCGAGCCCCTCGCCGTGCTCTCGATGTTGCCAGGAAAGGTGTCGACCGCCCGCGCATCGGCCGAACG
Source organism: Williamsia muralis (assembly GCF_051487485.1). Lineage (GTDB taxonomy): Bacteria > Actinomycetota > Actinomycetes > Mycobacteriales > Mycobacteriaceae > Williamsia > Williamsia muralis_B. The sequence continues at coordinate 102,661 of NZ_JAHVCV010000001.1, forward strand.
ACTTGCGCTCATCTCAGACGCCGACGTGGTGAAGTCGCGGACGACCATGCCGCTCGGGCCTGGACCCCACGGCATCGAGTTTAGAGGCGTCGAGTACGGCAGCTTGCGCTGCCTCGACCTCATCGTGAAACCCGGTGAATGCGTGGGCATCGTCGCCACCAGTGCCCACGACGCCCAGGCGATTCTCGCCCTGATGTCCGGCGTTGCCACACCGTCGGCCGGGGGCGTCTGGGTGTCGGATGTGCCCGCCGAATGCACTGACACATCCGAACGGCCTCGGCCAATACTGGTCGCTCCGCACGCGACTGACCTCTTCACGGGATCCGTCATGGACAATCTCCGTGCCGGCGACGACAACCTCGACCCCACCGCGGTCGGCGAGGTGTTGCGGACGGTGGCGGGTGAAGACGTCGTCGCGGCCCACACAAACGGCCTCGATCACGTGGTCGCGGACCGTGGCTACTCGTTGTCGGGAGGGCAGCGACAGCGACTGGCACTTGTCCGCGCACTGCTCGCCGACCCCGCGGTCCTGGTCTTGCACGACCCGACCACTTCGATCGACGCCGTCACCGAACGCACTGTGGCGCATCATGTCCATCGTCTCCGGCACCAGCGACGAGCCGACCGCACCACTGTGGTGATCACCAGCAGCCCAACCCTGCTGTCGGTGATGGACCGTGTTGTGCTGGTCGACGGAGGCCGGGCCGAACGCGACGGCGCGCATGCCGATTTGACCGCCATGGACAACCGGTACCGCGAGGCGGTCCTGCGATGACTCCTCAGTTGCACGAGGACACTCGGGTCCTCCCGGTCGCTTCGGGGCGAGAGACCAGGTCGTGGCTCGCCGCTGCCCTGGCCCACCACCGCGCGGCGGTCGCCCGTGTCATCGCCGTATCCGCCCTTGCCGCAATCGCATCCGTGACTCCGGCGTTGGCGCTGGGAGTGCTGGTCGATCGTGTGGTCGCCGGTTCCGGTAGCTCCGTCCTGGTGTCCATCGCCGCAGTCGCCGCTGCCGCCGCGCTGGTCGGCGGAGTGGCTGCGGGACTCTCGGTCTACTCCGTGGCATCTCTGGGGGCCGGGTTGCTTGCCGACCTCCGTGAGAGCGTGATCCGGCGGGCGCTCCGCATGCCCACCCGGGTGATCGAGGACACCGGGCGGGGCGACCTGCTGTCGCGCGTCACCAACGACGTTGCGGCCGTGAGCAAAGCCGTGATCACCGTGCTGCCCACCGTGGTGATCGCGACCATCCTCACCGTGGTGAGTATCGCCACGATGGTGGGTCTCGATTGGCGCCTCGGTCTCGCGGGTGCTGTCGCATTGCCGCTCTACGGGCTGGCTCTGCACTGGTACCTGCCTCGGTCGTCCCCGCGCTACGCGGCCGAACGGCGTGCAGTCGGCGAGCGCTCCCAGGCCATGGTGGAAAGTTTCACCGGCCTTCGCACCGTGCACGCGTACGGACTCGAGGCATCGCAGGCGAGCATCGTCGAGACGAAGTCCGCTGCGGCCCGCGACATCTCCATCGCCGCGTTCACGGTGTTCACCCGGATGGTCGGCCGGGTCAACCGGGCCGAGTTCGTCGGTCTGGCAGCGGTTCTGGTGGTGGGCTTCATGCTCGTCGAGGATGGTGCCGTGTCGGTGGGCGCGACGACCGCCGCCGCGCTGCTGTTCCACCGCCTCTTCAATCCCATCGGCATGATCCTGTACAGCTTCGCCGACCTCCAGCTCGCAGCGGCCGGCCTGTCGCGGCTGATCGGCGTGGCAATCTCGACCGACGTCGATTCCGGCACCCAGACCGACAACACTCTGATCGGCGGGACGACGCCTCGGGGAGGCGCCGTCGAATTGCGCGCCGTTCATTTCGGCTACGACGCACGCCGCCCCGTTCTTCGCGGGATCGATCTACGCATCAAGGCGGGCACCCGAGTGGCGTTGATCGGAGCGAGCGGCGCCGGCAAGTCGACGCTGGCGGCCATGGTCGCCGGAAACCTCACCCCGACATCGGGATCGGTGATGATCGGCGGCGTCCCGTTGGATACGTTGCCTGCCGACGTCGTACGGGAACACGTGGCCACGGTCAGTCAAGAGGTCCATGTGTTCGCCGGACCACTGATCGACGATCTCCGTCTGGCCAGGCCGTCGGCCGGCACGGACGAGGTCACTGCTGCGCTCGACACCATCGGGGCACTTGAGTGGGTTCGCGATCTGCCCGATGGTCTGGAAACCGTTGTGGGCGAGGGCGGCCATCAGCTCACCGATGCGCAGGCTCAGCAGATAGCACTCGCCCGCCTGGTCCTGGTGGACCCGCCGATCGCCGTACTCGACGAGGCCACCGCCGAGGCGGGCAGTCTCGGCACGCGAGATCTGGAGCGCTCGGCCGCTGCTGCCACGGCCGGACGAACAACGTTGGTGGTGGCGCACCGGCTCAGTCAGGCGATGCAATGCGACGAGGTGGTCGTGCTCGATCGCGGCACGGTCATCGAACAGGGAACGCCGGCTCAACTGCTGGCATCTGAAGGACTTTTCGCCCGGATGTGGGCGGCATGGACGATCCAAGGACACGGAAGGGACGCGGAGCAATGAATGACCACAACACGGAGGTCGTCGACGTCCTCGGAATCGGTTTCGGTCCGTCGAACCTCGCACTCGCCATCGCAGTGGAGGAACTGAACTCCGGACTGGACCCAGAGAAGCGGATCACCGCCCGATTCGTGGAGGGCAAGGAGCAGTTCGGCTGGCACCCTGGAATGCTGTTGCCCCGCACGACGATGCAGGTGTCGTTCCTCAAAGACCTGGCGACACAGCGCAACGTTCGCAGCGAGTACACCTTCCTGAACTATCTCGCAGAGGTGAACAGGCTCACGGAGTTCGTCAACTTCCAGACCTTCTTCCCCACCCGTCACGAGTTCCACGACTACCTCGAATGGGCGGCTCGCAAAGTCGATGCCGACGTCTCGTACGGCACCCGCGCTGTGCTCATCGAGAACTCCGGAGAGTGCTTCGAGATCCACGTGGAAGGGCGGCACGCCGGCATCATCAGGGCCCGGAACATCGTCGTCGCAGCCGGTTTGGTGGCCAGGCTCCCCCTCGGGATCACGGCGTCGCAGCGGGTGTTCCACAACCACCAACTGCTCCCGCACCTCGCCGAGTTGCCCGAGCCCACCGCCGACAGTTTCCTGGTGATCGGCGCCGGCCAAAGCGCAGCCGAGGTCGCCGAGTACCTGCACACCAACTATCCCGGTGCGGAAGTACACGCGGTGTTCGCCAAGTACGGATACACGCCCGCCGACGACAGTCCGTACGCGAACCGGATCTTCGATCCCAACGCGGTCAACGACTTCCACTCGTCAGCTCCCGAGTTCCGGCGTCGGCTGCAGAACTATCACCGCAGCACCAACTACTCTGCGGTGGACCTCCCGCTCATCGAGGAGTTGTACGCCCGCGAATACGACGAACGGGTGCGCGGCCAACGCCGTCTGTTCGTCCACGGCGCCTCCGAGGTGACCCAGGTGGTCGAATCGAGCACCGGCGTGACGGTGACCGTTCGTCACGAGCCGACAGGCCTCACCGAGGACATCGTCTGCGATGCGGTGGTGTGCGCCACCGGTTTCGATCCGCTCGACCTCAAGGAGATCTTGGGAGATCTGACGGACAGCGTGGCGTACGACGCTGCCGGCCCTCAGGTCGCCCGCGATTACCGCCTGATCACCACCTCGCCCATGCCCGGGGGAATCTTCTTGCAGGGCGGAACCGAGCACACGCACGGCATCTCGTCGTCACTGCTGTCGAACATCGCCGTTCGCACCGGGGAGATCGTGAAGTCCGTGGCCCGCGATCGCAAAGGCGAGGCGGTGTCGACACTTTCGCGCGGAAGCCTCGGCTAGGTCTTATCAGCCAAGGGCCGGGCGGCTACCGCCTCGACCTCGAACAGGATGTCCGGCATTGCAAGTCCCGCAACTCCGATGACCGTTTGCGTGGGCGGTGCGACGCCACTGCCCTGCACTGCCTGGCCGATCACACCGAGTTTCTCGAAGTCAGGATCCACCACATAGGTCCTGAGTTGGACAACGTCGCCGAGGTCGAGCCCGTGGGCGGCGAGGGCGACCCCGAGGTTGTTGAACGCCTGCTGCACCTGTCCGGCGAAGTCTGGCGAGGTGACCATGCCGTCCAGGCCCGATCCGTATTGGCCCGCGACGAACACCAACTCTGCGCCGGACGGAACGCTCGCAGTGTGGCTGTACCCGAACGGAATCGGGTCATGTAACCCCTCGGGGTTGACGATGGTGTGGGACATGACTTCACTCGTTTCTTCTCGAGACGTCCGTCAGACGTCGGTCGGGTTGTGCTCTGATGTGTTGAGGGCGAAGGCGAGTTGAGCGAGAACCACCTCGCGGTAGTCGACATTCCTTGGTGACAGATGTTCGAGCACAACCGGATACAACAGACCGACGATGTTCGCCACGACAACCTCGATGATGGCGTCCGAGCCGAAGCGCGGGCGGAAATCACCGGCATCGATGCCGCGCCGGACAGCATCGGCAAAGGGCTTGCGGTACTGCTCTGCGAGCGTGGCCGCATGTTGCTGCAGCTCGACATCGTGCGCGGCGGCGGTCCAGAACTCCATCAGCATTCGCCAGGTGGCAACGTCCGTGGCGAGCCCGCGGTCGACCATCGCAACGAGCTGCTCCCACGGATCTTCGAATTGTGCTGCGAACTCGTTCATTGCGTCCACTGCAATGGAAGTGGCGCGATCGAACGCCTCGATCAGCATGTCCTCGCGGGAGCCAAAATAGCCCTGCAGCGTGCTCACTGCCACACCCGACGCGGCAGCGACGTCGGTGTAGCGGGTGCCGCCGTACCCGCGGTCCGCGAGTGTCGCGATCACCTGGTCGAGCACGGCCGTGCGCTTCGAGCCGCCCGCTCGGCGACTGCGACTCGGTCTCGTTTCACTCATGTTCGTACCGTATCACCATACGGTACGGAGATACCAGAGCGACGTGACCGCGGACCTGGCGAAGAGTCCCGCCGGCACGGTAGGAATGCGTCAGACTGGCACCATGCCCGTGACCGTCGATTGCCTGGTCATCGGGGCCGGCGTGATCGGCTTGGCCGTCGCAAGGCGCCTGGCCGTGGGCGGGCGGGACGTGGTGGTGGTCGACGAGGCGGATGCGATCGGCACGCAGACGAGTTCGCGCAATTCCGAGGTGATCCACGCCGGCATCTATTACCCGCGGGGCAGCGCGAAGGCCCGGCACTGTGTGGCCGGACGGCAGATGTTGTACCGCTACTGCGACGACCGGGGCATCGATCATCGGCGGATCGGCAAGCTCATCGTGGCCACCGATTCTGACCAGCTCGACCGCCTCGACGTGATCGCGGCGGCCGCCGCCGCGAACGGGGTCGACGACCTTCGGCTACTGAACCGGGACGACCTGGCCTCGATCGAACACGGACTCGACTGTGCAGGCGCACTTCACTCACCGTCGACGGGCATCATCGACATCCACGGACTGATGAGGGCCCTGCATCGCGATGCCGAAGACGCCGGTGCGACAACCGCTCTGCGCACCAGGATCACGGGCGGGCACATCCGGCGCGGGCAGCTCGTCATCGAGGCCGACGTCACGGCGATCAGCTGCAGAACCGTGGTGAACGCCGCCGGGCTCAGCGCCTGGGAGGTCGCACGAGGCATCGAAGGTGTACCACCAGAGACCATCCCGAGGCGATTTCTGGCAAAGGGTAGCTACTTTGTTCTCGAGAGCGGCCGAGTTCCGTTTTCGCAGTTGGTCTATCCCGTACCCGTCGGCGGCGGTCTCGGCGTGCACCTCACGCTGGATCTCGCCGGCCAGGCTCGGTTCGGCCCGGACGTCCAGTGGACCGACCACATCGACTACCACGTCGATGCCGCCAGAGCAGATCAGTTCTACGCCGCGATCCGGCGTTATTGGCCCGGCCTGCCGGACAACTCACTGGTACCCGCGTACTGCGGAATCCGGCCCAAGTTGTCGGGCCCGGGAGACGGGGACAGCGACTTCCTCATCCAAGGCCCTGCCGCACACGGGACGCCCGGACTGGTGAATCTGTTCGGCATCGAATCACCCGGCCTGACGTCCTGCCTGTCGATCGCAGAGGCCGTGGCGTCGCTCGTGGATGATCGCTAGAGAATTCGGTCGTTGTCCGGATCGTCGGGATTTTCCGGTTCCTCGGGCGGGGGTTCGACCGGACGGCGAAGGTTGGCGATCGCCGCATCGATATCGGCGAGCGCCTTCGTCTTCGACGCGTAGAAGATCTCGCCGGGAAGCAGCTCGAGCCAACGCACCGACCACCCGATGTCGCGCAACGTGTCGCCGCTCTTGTCTGGCGACGCCGCGGCAGCGATGAGCCGGTCATCGAGCTCGAACACCGCATCGTCGAGGCGGCCTCGTGCGGCCAGCAGTTCGTCGTCGCTGCGCAGCGAAGGGTTCTCGTACACCAGACCCATCGCGTAGCGGATACGCCGGTGCAGGACAGCCTCTGGATCGGTGGCGGTGGTCCATTCAGCGGGCGCCCGCCCGGGCTTGCCCGGGACCAGGTCGGTGGAGCGGGCGAACCGTCGCACCCGCTTGTTGGAGTCGTAGGCGAACCACAGGCCCCCGAGCAGCATCAGCACGGCGACGACCACCGCGGCGACGACGATCAGCCACGCCACATCCATCACCCTCTCGACCCCAACGATCACAACCTTCTGGCCCACGTTAGTTCAGGCACGGGTGTGGCCGGGGACCGCCCGTCTGCGTCATCACACGCCGGCCTCCGCTACGTCAGGCCGCTACCAACCTGCTTCGACGTCCGTGGCACGGTGAAGCAATGTCTGTCTGGGAAGTGGTCGCGATCCTGCTCGCCGGCGTGGGCGCCGGTGCGATCAACGCGGTGGTCGGCAGCGGAACACTCATCACGTTCCCCACACTGATTGCGTTCGGATTCGCTCCGGTGACCGCAACGATGACCAACGCCATCGGGTTGGTGGCCGGCGGCGTATCGGGTACGTGGGGCTACCGGCGTGAACTGCGCGGACAGTGGCCGCGGCTGCGGTGGCAGATCCCCGCCTCGTTCGTCGGAGCACTCATCGGCAGCTGGTTGCTGCTGCACCTACCGGAAAAGGCGTTCGAGACGATTGTCCCGGTGCTCCTCGTCCTCGCACTGGCACTGGTGATCTTTCAGCCCAGGATCCAGCGTTGGACAGCCTCTCGGATGGCCTCGGCACCCGTCGACGACAACAACGACACCGTGCTCAGTCCCACGCGTCTGGCCCTGGTCACCGGGGCGACATTGCTCGTCGGTATCTACGGCGGTTATTTCACTGCAGCACAGGGCATTTTGCTGATGGGCGCGATGGGCGTGCTCGTCGCCGACAACCTGCAACGCCTCAATGCCGCCAAGAACCTGCTCTCCCTCATCGTCAATGTGGTCGCCGCGGTCACCTACACCATCGTTGCGTTCGACCGAATCGACTGGGCCGCTGCCGGTCTCATCGCCATCGGCTCGCTCCTCGGCGGAGTGATCGGCGCCAAGTACGGCCGGAAGTTGTCACCGTCGGCGTTGCGGGGCGTCATCGTCCTGGTCGGTCTGATCGGTTTGTGGCGACTGCTCGTCTGACCTTCCGGGGCGTGCGTGCACACCCTCCGGTTTCGGCGACTTCCTCCGATTGCAACCGGAGGAACTGACTGCAATCGGAGGAACTAGCCGCACGGCCACAGAACCTCCGACTGCAACCCCAGCCTTCGGCCCGCACGGCCCACACCCTCCGGTTTCGGCGACTTCCTCCGACTGCAACCGGAGGATCTGACCCAAGTCGGAGGAACTACCCGCACGACCACACACCCTCCGACTGCAACCCGAGCCTGCGGACAAACCAACTCGGCCCCACCATTTGAATTGGTGGGGCCGAGTCTTTCGGAGGATGTGGCCGCGGTCGTTCTGGACTGCCGACGAGCGAGCGCAGCGATGTGAGGAGAAAGGAAGAACTACCGCCTGATGGCCACGTCCGACAAAGCGAGCGGAGCGAGCAGAAGACTCAGTGAGACACTGCCTTCTCGACGCCCACTCCGGTCAGCGATCGAACTTCCATCTCGGCCTGCTTGGCGGCGTTCTCCTTGCGACGGCCACCGATGTAGGTACCGATCACCGCGAGCAGGAAGCCGGCCGGGATCGACACGATGCCCGGGTTCGACATCGGGAAGAGGTCGAAGTTGGCGTCGGGGAACATCGAGGTCGGCTTGCCCGACACCGCAGGCGAGATCACGATCAGCCCGATGCAGGTGATCAGGCCGCCGTAGATGCTGAACAGTGCGCCGGTGGTGTTGAACCGCTTCCAGAACAGCGAGAACAGCAACGTCGGCAGGTTTGCCGAGGCTGCGACGGCGAAGGCAAGTGCCACCAGGAAGGCGATGTTCTGTCCCATGGCCGCGATGCCGAGGACGATCGAGATGACACCGATCACGACCACCGTGATCCGCGAGACCCGGACCTGCTGTTCTTCGGTGGCGTTGCCGCGCTTGATGACACTGGCGTAGATGTCGTGGGCAAACGATGCCGACGCGGTGATCGCCAGGCCGGCAACCACGGCGAGGATTGTCGCGAAGGCGACCGCCGAGATCACCGCGAGGAAGATGGTTCCGCCGAGTTCGAACGCCAGCAACGGTGCCGCCGAGTTCTCTTTACCCGGTGCCGCGAGGATCTTGTCCGGTCCCACCGACTTGGCGGCTCCGTATCCCAGCACCAGGGTGAACAGGTAGAACGCGCCGATCAGAGCGATCGCCCAGGTGACCGAGCGACGGGCTTCCTTGGCGGTGGGCACGGTGTAGAAGCGCATCAGCACGTGGGGCAGGCCTGCGGTGCCGAGGACCAAAGCGATGCCCAGTGAGATGAAGTCGAGCTTGGACATGTCGCTGATGCCATACTTGGCGCCCGGTGCAGCGATGTCACGACCGGCGACGGCTTCACTCGCCGAACCACTCACGGTGGCTTGGGCATCGGCGATCAACTGCGAGAAGTTGCCCTTCACAGCGAAGAGCACCAGGACGAACATCACGCCGGCGCCGGCGATCAGCAGCACCGCCTTGACCATCTGGACGTAGGTGGTGCCTTTCATACCGCCGATGAGGACGTACGCGATCATCAGCACACCGACGACCGCGACGACGACACCCTGACCGAACTTGCCGTCGATGTTGAGCAGCAGCGCCACAAGTCCACCGGCGCCGGCCATCTGGGCGAGCAGGTAGAACAGCGAGACCGTCAGCGTCGACAGTGCGGCAGCCATCCGCACCGGGCGCTCCTGAAGCCGGAAACTCAACACGTCGGCCATCGTGAAACGACCTGTGTTGCGCAGCAATTCGGCAACAAGAAGTAGAGCGACCAGCCACGCGACGAGGAAGCCCACCGAGTAGAGGAAGCCGTCGTAGCCGTAAACCGCGATGGCACCGGCGATTCCGAGGAATGACGCGGCCGACAGATAGTCACCGGCGATCGCGAAGCCGTTCTGCGGCCCGGAGAACTGACCGCCACCGGTGTAGAAGTCAGAAGCCTTCTTGGTGGTCTTGCTGGCGCGGATCACGATCGTCATGGTGATGACAACAAACGCCACGAAGATGGCGATGTTGAGCGCGGGGTTGCCGACAGAGGCGGCGCCTGCAGCGAGCGAGGTCATTTGAGCGGTCCTTCCAGCTCGTCGCGGATCGCGGCAGCGCGGGGATCGAGGTCACGGTTGGCGAAACGGACGTAGACGGCGGTGATCACAAACGTCGACACGAACTGACCCAGGCCGAGGATGATGCCCAGGTTGATGTTTCCCCAGACCTTGGTGGCCATGAAGTCACTGGCGTAGGTAGCGAGCAGGACATAGAGCATGTACCAGGCGAGGAAGAAGGCCGTCAGCGGGAAGACGAAGACGCGTAGGCGGCGGCGAAGGTCCTGGAACTCAGGGCTTGCCTGCATGTCGATGAATGCCTGCGCGTCCGGTGCGGGTCGCTGTGGCGACGCCTCCGGGGTCAGGTCGGATGTGGTCATGACGACTCCTGGGGTGATGGGAAAAGCTCGTATGGGACGTTAGTGAGATGCCGGTCACAGCAGAAGACTGTGGTCGCAGTCACACGGCGAGCTGTCGAACTGTGCGATGAACGGTCGGTTGAGCGCGACGAACGGCACCTACTCCGGCCGCAGATTCGCCTCTCGGTCCTTGCCGACACCAAGACGTTCGGGCGCATGGAGCCTGGTGAGCAGCCGGCCGACATCGGCTGGGATCTGATGCGGGGTGAGCTTGCTGACCAGCACCATCGAAGCGAACGCGAGGGGCACACTCACTGCTGCGGGATAGCCGATGATCGTGGCGATCCAGCCTTCCTGCAGGACGTCGGCGATGCCGGTGATCGACGTGGCCAGGGCCGCGCCCCCGGCGACCACCCCGCCGACGATCAGCCCCGCTGCGGCGCCTGCCGCCGTCAGTCCGCGCCACCAGATACCGAGGACCAGCAGCGGACAGAGGGTCGACGCGGCCACCGCGAACACCAGGCCCACCGTGCGCGACAGGTCGATCGACGTCACGGCCACCGCGAGGAACAACGGCACCAGTCCGGCGAGCAGCGAGGCGATCCGGAAGTCCCGCACCCGACCACGCAAGACATCGGTACTCAGCACGCCGGCCACACTCACCAGCAGCCCCGACGAGGTGGACAAGAACGCCGCGATCGCTCCCGCGGCCACCAGCGCGGCCAGGAGTTGTCCGCCCAGCCCGGACACCACCGATCCAGGAAGGAGCAGTACCGCGGCGTCGGATGCACCGGTGATCAGCAGTTGCGGCACCCACAGTCGTGCGAATGCGCCGAGCAGGGTGGGGAACAGATAGAACACCGCCAGCAGACCCACCACCGCCAACGAGGTTGCGCGGGCGGCCCGCCCATCGGGGTTTGTGTAGAAGCGGACCAGGACATGCGGCAATCCCATGGTGCCGAGGAAGATGCCGATGATCAGTGAATACACCTGGTACATCGGGTGGTCGCCACCGAATCCCCATCCGGGAGTGGCCCATTGATCGTGGGTGGCCGGCGCACCCGACACCACCGGTACGGCCGCGCCCGGCGCCAGCACCAAAGACGTACCCGCACTGACGTCATGGTCGCCCGCGGTCAGCCTGATCGGGCCGCTCACCTCCCCACCGTCGACCGTGCCGTCCGCGGTGACCCAGAGGTCGCTGTTGACCTGCACCACCACGTCAGTGGTGACGTCGACGGTGGTCTGTTCGGCGACGGTGGGAGGGGCGGCCGACCCCAATTCCTGGTCTTCTCCGTAGAAGTGGATCGCCAGCACGATCGCAGGCACCGCGATGGCCGTGAGTTTGAGCCAGTACTGAAAAGCCTGGACGAACGTGATCGACCGCATGCCGCCGCCGATCACGTTGGCGATCACGATGACCCCGACCAGCACTGCCCCCACCCACGGTGACGTACCCAGCAGGATGTTGAGGGTCAGTCCCGCGCCCTGGAGCTGAGGGACCATGTAGAGGATGCAGATCAACACGACCACGCCGGTTGCGAGCTTGCGCAACAGTGTTGACCCGAGACGGAATTCGGCGAAGTCGGGAACGGTGTAGGCCCCTGATCGCCGCAGTGGTGCCGCGACGAACAGCAGCAGTCCGACGTAGCCGGCGGTGAATCCGATCGGGTACCACAGTGCGTCGGTCCCATACTTCGCGATCAGGCCCGCTACGCCGAGAAATGATGCAGCCGACAGGTATTCGCCGGAGATCGCGGCGGCGTTCCAGTTCGGCCCGACACTGCGCGAGGCGACCAGGAAGTCAGAAGTGGTGCGCGCCAGCCGCACTCCGTACGTTCCGATCGCCACGGTCGCCACCGCCGCGGCGATCAGCGCCAGCAAGGTCGCAGTCGGTACCGATTGTCCGGTGATGGTTTCCATGGCGGACGGTCAATCGTCGACCAGGTCGGCGAACTCTTGTTCGTTGCGGTCGGCAAGCCGGTTGTACATCCACGAGACCCCGAGCAGCACCGGATAGACGCCCACTCCCAGAACCACCCAGGGCAGCCGGATCCCCCATACGGTCACCTCGGACAGATCGGGAAAAACCGCCCACAGCAACGGGATCGCACACAACATGGCCACGGTGAACCCGGCGAGCCGCAGAGCCAGCCCCAGCTGCGCCCGCATCAACCCGCGGATGAGGGCGTCACCGACCTCGGTCTGCTCTTGCACCTCCACCCGGGACCGGACCCGGCGGGCCCCACGCCGCTTGGCGAGCACCACCCGCTCACGGGGCCGCGGCTGACCGTCGGCGGGCGACGTCACGGCGCGTTCCGGGTCTGCCGGGGAATCCGCACCAGGCGGTCCTTCAGCTCACGGGTGTGCCGACGACTGACCGGGAGTTCGACCGGCCGCCCGTCCCGGACCGAACGCAGGCACACCACGGTCCCCGACCCCACCGTGCGGATGCCGGTGACCAGGGGCAAGGCCACGAGGTAGGACCGATGAACCCGCAGGAATCCGGCGTCGCGCCAACGATCCTCGAGCGTGGAGATGGGGATGCGGACCAGGTGCGAACCGGTGGCGGTGTGCAACCGGGTGTAATCGCCGTCGGCCTCCACCCAGTTCACCGTCGACCGGGGCACCAGCGTGGTGGTCCCACCCATCTCGACCGGGATCACCTCATCGGTGTCGCCGTCCGCCGCGGAGTCCGGCCGGGAACCCGCGGGGGTCAATGTTCCCCGTTGCTCCCTGTGCTCGAGCACCCGGCGAACGGACTCCGCCAGACGCTGTGCTCGCAGTGGTTTGAGGAGATAGTCGACGGCCCCGAGGTCGAACGCCCGGACGGCGCGATCCTCGTGGGCGGTCACGAACACCACGGCCGGCGGGTGCGCAAACGCGGCCAGCACACCCGCGAGTTCCAGGCCGTCGAGTCCGGGCATGTTGATGTCGAGGAACACCGCGTCGATCGATCCCGGACGGTCCTTGATCAACCTCAGGGCAGTGGTGGCATCGCCTGCAGTCAGCACTTCTCCGACGGCCTCCTGAGCACCCAGGAGGTAGTTGAGCTCGTCGAGCGCGGGCCATTCGTCATCCACGGCGAGCACGGTCAGCGCATGCCGGCCCGGTCGTCCTGAAGTGTTCGGTGTCTGCGTCACAACGCATCCATGGTGCCACGCACATCGGTCCTCGCGGCTCTTCTCACGCGGAGATGCCCGGGCGGAATTTCGGCACCCGCATGCTCACCTTGGTTCCCGCTCCCGGCGCGGTCTCGACCACCAGACCGTAGTCGTTGCCGAATGCTGCCCGCAGCCTGTCGTCGACGTTGGCGAGACCCACGTGTGCGGACTCGGTCGCAGTCGCGGTGGCACCGGACACGATGGCGTCGAGATCACCCGATCGCAGCAGATCCGGGTCCATTCCCACCCCGTTGTCCTCCACACTGATCACACAGTCAGTGCCTTCGTCTGCGGCGACGATGATCACCGTGCCACCGTCGGGCTTGCTCGAGATACCGTGCCGCACAGCGTTTTCGACCAGTGGCTGCAGGGCAAGGAACGGCAGCACCACGTTGAGCACCTCTGGGGCCACCTGGAGGCGGACTTGCAGGGCACTGCCGAAACGGGCCCGCTCCAGGGTGAGGTAGCGATCGATGTTCCGGAGTTCGTCGGCGAGCACCGTGTATTCACCTGCCGACCGGAAGGAGTACCGGGTGAAGTCCGCGAACTCGAGGATCAGCTCGCGCGCCTGGTCGGGGTCGGTGCGCACGAAGGACGCGACCGTGTTCAGTGCGTTGTAGATGAAGTGCGGACTGATCTGCGCACGCAGGGCCCGCACCTCGGCGCGGTCGAGCCGAGCCCGAGAGGCATCGAGTTCGGCCAGTTCGATCTGGCTCCCCGCATATCGGGCAACCTCCGTGATCGCCGACAACATGCCCGGCCCCGGCTGGATGCGCGTCACCACCCCCATCACCCCCACCGATGCGGAATCCTCGAGCAGCAGTGGCTGCACGATGAGCGCGCGCACACCGGGCTCGTCGAGGTCGGGAGCTTTGATGAGGATGCGGCGACCCTCGTCGGCGGCGCGCACCGCGGCCTGGGCAAAGGCGTCGATCAGCGCTTCGTGTGGCCCCGTCCAGGCCAGGAGCGTTCCGTCCGCGTCAGCAAGACCGAGCGCATCAGCAGACGTCAGCTCCCGCAGATGCGGTGCTGCTTCGGCCGCCGAGTCGGCCCCCAGGCCGCGGCGTAGCGGGACAGCCGCGAGTGAAGCCGTGTGAAGTGTTGCGTGAACGACGCGTTCGGCCGGCGTCGTCAGCGTCGGCCGGGTGCGCACGCGCAGGGCCAGCACCGCCACCACGACAAGCAGGACGGCGATGACCGCGAGGGTGAGCGCGATACCGGACATCAGCGGGTCATCACGCTCGCGACCGGACTAGCGGTCGCCGAGGGCGTACGCGGCTGCGGAGGTTGCCGCGGTGACGGTGAGCACCGACGGCCACGCGCCGATCTTCTTGGCGAGAGGATGCGAGGCCCCGAATGCGAACAGGTAGCCACCGAGCAGCGGGGCCGCCACAGCAGGTCCCTTGGTCTGCCACCACTGGGCGGTGCTCCAGGCGCCGGCCGCGGCCAGAACGACTCCGCCGAGTTCACGGCGTCCCGAGTACCTGGCGGCGGCGAAGCCACCGATGAGTCCGGCAGCGACAACAGGTGCGGTGTAAGTGGAGGTCACACCAGCGACTCTAACTGCTGAGCGCCTGGGTTCCGATGCCAACCGAACACCGATCCGTGCAGGGTTTGTGTTCGTCCGCAGGCACTGCAACACCGGTATTCGTACACAAAGCCTGTATGGATCGCCTACTGTCCTGCCGTGGCCGAAAACGACGAACGTGCGATCACCAACCTGATCGCGTCGTACGCCGAACTGGTCGATGCAGGTGACTTCTCCGGTGTCGGTGAGCTGCTCGCGGATGCGTCGTTCGGCAGCGCAGAAGGGTCGTTGACCGGCGCCGATGCCATCGCGGAGATGTTCGAGAAGTCCGTGATCACCTACGACGACGGCACTCCCCGCACCAAGCACGTGACGACGAACATCCACCTCGAGACCGACGGCACGTCAGCGTCCGTGCGGTCGTACTTCACGGTCCTTCAGGCGGTGTCCGGGTTGTCGCTGCAGCCGATCATCGCCGGGCGGTACCGGGATCGTTTCACGAGAACCGCCGACGGCTGGCAGTTCACCGAACGGGTGGTCACCATCGATTTGGTCGGCGACGTCAGCAGGCATCTTCGCGGGACGCGACCCGCTCCCGTCACCGACTGAGCACCCTCGCTTCGCTGGTCAGCGCCGCCGAATGGATGAGTCCAACCGGACCATGTACTTTTAGCATCGCTATTCATCGAAGAAGTCGAGGACATCAGTGACCGAAGACAGCCGAGTGCTGGTTCCCGGCGACACCTGCTGGCAGATCGCTCGAGCCGACCGCCTCGCCTGCATCATCGATGCCGCCGACTACTTCTTCTACGCCAAGTCGGCCATGCTCGAGGCACGCCATCGGATCATTCTGATCGGCTGGGACTTCGACACCCGCATCAAGCTCGAGCCGGGCGGCCAGACCCTGGAAGGCCCCAATCGTCTCGGCGATTTCCTCAAGTGGTTGCCGAAACACCGGCCCGGCCTCGACATCCACCTGCTGAAGTGGAATCTCGGCGCTCTGACCGCCATGACCCGGGGAATGGCCCCGATCTTCGTCGAGAACTGGCTGACCGACGAAAGCCTGCACTTCGAACTCGACGGCGCGCACCCCGTGGGCGCCGCACATCACCAGAAGATCTTGGTGATCGACGACCAGCTCGCGTTCTGCGGCGGCATCGACATGACGGTCGACCGGTGGGACACCTCAGACCACAAGGACAGCAACGACTTCCGCACCAAACCCAGCGGAAAGTCCTACGGCCCATGGCATGACGCGACCACGGCCGTCGACGGGGACGCCGCGCGAGCGATCGGCGAGATGGCCCGCGACCGGTGGAAGGCCGCGACCGGCACAACGCTCGAGCAGATAGCCGCTGATTCCGAGGGTGACCAGTGGCCCAAGGGACTGGTCCCCACGCTGGAGTCGGTGGACGTGGCCGTCGCACGCACCCTGCCGGAGATTCCGGGCCGCGACGAGGTGCGGGAGATCGAGGCGCTGTACCTGGCAGCCATCGCGAGTGCGCGGCGTTATCTCTACATCGAGAGCCAGTATCTGGCGTCACGGACCATCGCCGAAGCAATGGCCAAGCGTCTCGGCGAGCCCGACGGCCCCGAGATCATGGTGGTTCTGCCACGCAACGCCGAAGGCTGGCTCGGACAGCAGACCATGGACGGTGCCCGCCACCGACTGCTCAAGCTCCTGTGGAAGGCGGACGTGCACAACCGTTTCCGTGCATTCCATCCCGTGACGACAGGGGGTGAGCCAATCTACGTGCACGCCAAAATTCTCATCATGGACGACAGTGTTTTGCGGGTCGGCTCGTCCAACCTCAACAACCGCTCGCTCGGTTTCGACAGCGAATGCGACCTCGCCGTCGAGATCCGCGACGACGATGCCACCGCCGATGAGCACCGGGCAAGCATTCGGCACGTTCGCGATCGCCTCCTCGGCGAGCACCTCGACGTCGGAACCGAGGGCTTCATGGACGCGCTCACGAAACACAATTCACTGGTGGCCACCGTCGATGCGCTTCGCGGAGAAGGCAAGACGCTGGTGGAGTTCGACCGGGAGGCCATCGACGGCGAGGAGAACCCCCTCGCCGAGAACGAGCTGATGGATCCCGAGCAGGCACCGTCGTCGTTGTTCCAGCGGACGTACCGGGAACTCGCCCGCAGACGCTTGGCTCGACGCCAATCTGCCCACCGTTGAGCCGGTTTCGTGCCCGATAGGTTTTCTACAGGGCGTATGTGCGCATCACACCCTTGCTGATGATGGTCTTCTGGATCTCGCTGGTGCCTTCACCGATGAGCAGGAACGGCGCCTCACGCATCAGACGCTCGATCTCGTACTCCTTCGAGTAGCCGTATCCGCCGTGGATACGGAAACTGGCCTGGGTCACCTCGGAGCAGTACTCACTCGTCAGGTATTTGGCCATACCGGCGGCAACGTCGTTGCGTTCTCCCGAGTCCTTCAGCCGCGCAGCGTTGATCATCATCAGGTGCGCCGCCTCGACCTTGGTCGCCATCTCCGCCAGCGAGAACGCGATGGCTTGATGTTGCGCGATGGGTTTGCCGAACGTGCTGCGTTGCTGTGCATATCGCGCGGCGAGTTCAAAGGCGCGTAGTGCAACACCGCATGCGCGGGCCGAGACGTTGACGCGGCCGACCTCGATGCCGTCCATCATGTGCCGGAATCCCTGGCCGGGGCTGCCACCGAGGACCATGTCCGACGAGATCCGGTAGTCGTCGAAGAAGAGCTCGGTGGTGTCGATGCCCCGGTAGCCCATCTTCTCGATCTTGCCGGGGATCGTGAGCCCAGGCGCCACCTCACCGAACCCAACCGGCTTTTCGACCAGGAACGTGGTGAGGTTCTCGTGCGGCTTCGCCGACCCTTCGTCGGTGCGCACGAGAACCGCGACGAGAGTGGAACTTCCACCGTTGGTGAGCCACATCTTCTGGCCGTTGACGAGGTAGTCGTCGCCGTCGCGTGTGGCGCGGGTACGGATTGCGGCCACGTCCGATCCCAGCTCGGGCTCTGACATCGAAAAGGCACCGCGCACTTGCCCTGTCGCCATCCGCGGCAGATAGTGCGACTTCTGTTCAGCAGTGCCGTGCTGTCGGATCATGTACGCCACGATGAAGTGGGTGTTGAGCACACCCGACACACTCATCCACCCGCGCGCCAACTCCTCGACACACAGGGCGTAGGTCAGCAACGACTCACCGAGTCCCCCGTACTCCGCGGGGATCATCAACCCGAACAGTCCCATATCGCTCATCGTGTCGACCAGAGCTTGAGGGTAGGTGTCGGAGTGTTCGAGTTCCTGGGCGTTCGGGATCACGTCCTTTTCCACGAAATCGCGCACCGTGGAAAGGATCTCCCTCTGCACGTCGGTGAGGCCTGGGGTTTGCGCGAGTCGGGTCACTCGGTGTCCTTCGTGGTTGGTCGAGTGGCTACGCGCACCACGCCGCGGTTGTGGAGGTCGGCGATCTGCGCGTCGGTGAGGTTCAGGTATGTCGCCAGCACGTGTGCCGTGTCGTCGCCGTTGGCCGGTGCGGGACGGACGGGTGGATGGGCGCCCTCGAACGTCATCGGCGTGGTCGGTGCCAGGTAGCTGCCGATGCGCGGTTGCTCGACCCGGCCGAACATGGGGTTTTCCAGAACCTTTGGGTCGTAGGCAACCTGCGCGAAGGTGCGGTAGCGTTCATACACCACCGACGTCGTCGCGAGGGCTGCCTCCACCTCGTCCACAGTGCGTTCGGCGAACCACACCCCGAACAAACCGTCGAGTACCCGGCGGTGTCGGTAGCGGTCACCGTCCTTCGTGAAGTCCACCCGCAGTGCGGTTTCCACCGCTCTGACCGCCTCAGTCGTTCCGGTGACCTCGGCGAGGTCGCGGAAATGCCGGGGCGTGATCGCAACCACCATGAGCCGCTCACCATCGGCTGTCGGGAAGTCGCAACCATACGTGCCGTAGATTCCGTTACCCACCCGCGGTCGATCATCGCCGCCGAGCTGCGCCTCGGCCAGGTATCCGAGATGCCCGGTGGTGGCCAGCGCGACATCCTCCAGCGGCAGCACCACCCGTGCACCGGCGCCGGTCTCCGATCGACGGATCACCGCCGCGGCCACCGACAGCGCCGCGTACAGACCGCACGCCACATCCCATGCCGGCAACACATGGTTCACCGGACCCGCAGTGGTCGTTGGGCCGGTGACAAGCGGAAACCCCGTGGCCGCGTTGACCGTGTAGTCGAGGGCACCGGAACCGTCGGCGCGGCCGAGGATCTGAACGTGGATGAGATCAGGACGGATCGCGGCGAGGGAGTCGTAGTCCAGCCAATCTCGTCCGGCCGCATTCGTCACGAGCACACCGGCTTCGGTGATGAGATCTCGGATCAGTGCGATCGCCTCGGGGTCGCGGAAGTCGGCCGCGACCGACCGTTTGCCCTTGTTCAGATTCGCCCAATAGATGGATTCACCTTCATCGGTGACCGGCCAACGGTGATAGTCCGCGGCTCCGCCGATCGGATCGACTCGGATGACCTCGGCGCCAAGTGCTTCCAGTGTCATCCCCGCGAGAGGGGCGGCGACGAAGCTCGACACCTCCACGATCCGCAGCCCCTTCAGGGGCGAGGTCGGCACGTCGGTCACCGCAGGCGGTCCACGGGTTGCAGGCAAATGGTCATGGGAACACCCTGCCCGGCATCGGCCCGAAGGTCCATATGCACCGACCCACCATGTTCTCGGTCTTCGACGTGCATGATGGATCCGCTGAGAGGAGCCGATGTGCGCGATGTGGTGATCTGTGAGCCGATTCGGACCCCGATCGGTCGGTATGGCGGAATGTTCAAGTCGCTGAGCGCCGTCGATCTCGGTGTTGCCGCCATGACCGGCCTGATCCATCGCACCGGGATCGCACCCGACCTGATCGAAGACGTGATCCTGGGCCACTGCAACGGCAACAGTGAAGCCCCTGCAATCGGCCGCGTGGTGGCCCTCGACGCCGGCCTGCCGGTGACCGTGCCGGGAATGCACGTCGACCGCCGGTGCGGATCAGGTCTGCAGGCCGTCATCCAGGCTGCTTTCCAGGTGGGCAACGGCGACAACGAACTCGTGGTCGCCGGTGGCACCGAATCGATGAGCAACGCGTCGTTCTACTCGGTCGACATGCGCTGGGGCGCCGCGCGAACTGGCGTCCAGATGCACGACAGCCTCGTCCGCGCCCGGTCCACGGCAGGTGGCAGGCACCACCCGGTGCCCGGCGGCATGATCGAAACTGCCGAGAATCTGCGCCGCCGGTATGGCATCAGCCGCATCGAACAAGACCAGCTTGCGGTGACCTCTCATGCACGCGCGGTTGCCGCACAGCAGGACGGCGTCCTGGCCGAGGAGATCATCCCGGTCGGTGTCTCGGTTCGCGGCGGCGAGAAGGTGATCGACACCGACGAACATCCACGTGCCGACGTGACTCTGGAGAAGCTCGGTGCACTGCGTCCAATCATGGCTGCTGACGACTCCGATGCCACCGTCACCGCAGGCAACGCCAGCGGCCAGAACGATGCGGCGTCGCTCTGCGTGGTGACCACTGCCGAAAAGGCGGCTGAACTCGGCCTCGATCCGCTGGTTCGGCTGGTGTCGTGGGGGATCGCCGGCGTGGCGCCGGAGGTGATGGGCATCGGTCCTGTCCCGGCAACGGAGAAGGCGCTGGCCAAGGTCGGATTGACGTTGTCGGACATCGATCTCATCGAACTCAACGAGGCATTCGCGGCCCAGGCCCTCGCCGTGATGCGGGAGTGGGAGTTCGGTGCCGGTGACCTCGACCGCACCAACGTTCACGGTTCGGGGATCTCGCTCGGTCACCCGGTCGGCGCGACGGGCGGGCGAATGCTCGCCTCCCTCGCCCGGGAGATGCGCCGCACAGATGCGCGATACGGGCTGGAGACCATGTGCATCGGCGGCGGGCAGGGGTTGGCCGCGGTGTTCGAGATTGTTCGCTGAGGTCGTTCTGCACTTGACCGGCCTTCCGACCGCTGGTCCGTTAGGCTGCGTAATTATCGATGACCAGTCGTTATCTCTTGTGTCGCCTGGTTTTCGGAGTGAAGGAGGACGACGACGAGCACCGAGGTCACACTTCGCCAACTCCGCTACTTCGCCGTACTGGGCGACGAGCTGAACTACCGCAGGGCCGCCGAGAAGCTGTTCATCTCCCAGCCCGCGTTGTCGACGGCGATCAAACAACTCGAGTTGCAGTTCGACGTCCGACTGTTCACCCGTAACACCCGAGAGGTGTCGCTCACCGACACCGGACGCGAGTGGCTACCGCGCGTACGGGAGGCGTTGCACGGCGTCGACCTCGCGATCGATGACCTTGTCACCCGGTCGCGGACTCTGGACGGCACACTGCGGATCGGCTATCTCATCGGCACCGGGGCGGACCTGCTGTTCAAGGTTGTTCGTCACTTCGAGGCCGCGCACCCCGACGTCACGGTGGAGACCGCGGAGTACGACTTCGCCGACCCGACCGCCGGCCTCGCCGACGGCACGAGCGAAGTCGCGCTGATCCGGCCCCCGGTTGATCTCGACGAGCACCGCATGCTGATCCTCGACTCCGAGAACTGGGTGGCCTGCCTGCCCCGCGACCATCGTCTCGCCGGCGCAGATGAGGTCGTCATCGAGCAATTGCTCGACGATCCGATCGTCTGTGCCCCGATGAGCGCGGGCACCTGGCGCGACTATTGGCTGGGCATGGATGCTCGCGCAGGACGTGAACCGACGATCGCGGCGGTCGCGGCCACGTACGAAACGGAGACGACGATGATCTCCCGTGGTCTCGGGATCAGTTTCACCACCTCGGCATGTGCCCGACTGTACGAGCGACCCGGCATCGTCTACGTCCCGATTGCGAACCGCCCGCCCAGCTACACAGCGCTGGCGTGGAACCCCCGGCACCTGAGCCGGGAGGCCGAGGCGATGGTGAGCCATGTTCAGGCCGAATGGAACTTCGGAGAGGTGCTCGACCTCTGAACCATTCCGCTCGGGTTATCGCGGGCGGTCCGATAACCCAGGGTTATCACCCGATTGATATTCGGAACTTCCGGCCCCACCCGCAACGGGGTTGTCTAACCGCAGTCGGCTCCGTAGTCGTAGCCACGCATCGTTCGAATGCCTCACCTGGAGCCCACCATGACAGACACCACCGCGCACAGGCCTCCCGCCGGTCGCGCTGCAGCACCGGCCGCCGCCGGCAATTCCGAAGACGCGAAACTCGCCGAGTTCGGGTACACGCAGAAGCTCGATCGCTCGGTCGGAAAGCTCGCGTCGTTCGCCATCGGCTTCGCAACCATCAGCGCGACGACCGCGGTGTTCTCCGGTTTCGGTACCGGCTACTTCACCGCAGGGGCACCGTTCGTCTGGACTCTTGTGCTCGCCGCCGCAGTGTTCGCGATCTGGGCTCTGATAGCCGCTGATCTCGCCGCCAAAATCCCCCTGGCCGGTTATGCCTATCAGTGGACCAGTCGGATCAACGGTTCCGATCTCGGCTGGTTCACCGGCTATGTCGCCCTCATCGGCTGGATCAGCGGAATGACCGGTGTCGGATACGTCTTCACCGGCTACTTCGGCGGGGTCGTCGGCTGGACCATGACTCAGACCGAGCAGATCTTGATGACCATCGCCGTGGTGGCGGTCTGCGTTCTCATCAACATCTACGGTGTCCGCTTTGCTACCACGGTCAACAACATCGGCGTCAGCCTGGAACTGCTCATCACCGTCGGTGCCACCATCGTCATCGCCGTCATCGCGCTGCTGATCCACGACGACCACCAGCCGATCTCGGTTCTCTTCACCGGCGGAACCCAGGGCGATCACGACACGTATGTGGCCGCGTGGCTTGCGGCGGCCCTCGGACCGTTCTTCGGCCTGCTCGGCGTGGAAGCGGGAGCCGACGTGGCCGAGGAGACCAAATCGGCTCGACATGTGGTGCCACGCACGATGTTCTACGCTCTCGCCACCTCTGTTGTCATCGAACTGGCGATGTACATCGTCTACGTTCTCGCGATCCGCGACACCGACGCCCTGGAAGCGGCGACGGTGTCCCCGATCGAGGAGATCCTCAACCAGCAGGTGGGCTCGGTGGCCACCAAAATCATCATCGCCATCGCGCTCACCAACATTCTTGCGTGCCTGCTCGCCAACATGTTGGTCGCCACCCGCCTGACCTATTCGATGGCCCGTGACAACATGCTTCCGTTCTCGGGAATCCTGCGCCGGGTGTCCCCCACCCGGCAGACACCGATGTATGCCGTTGTCGCGCTGGGACTCCTGTCAGCGGGACTGTTGATGTCGGCACTGGTCAACGAGCAGGCCTTCACCTACATTCTCGGGATCGCGACCCTCGCATTCTTCTCCGTCTACATCCTCCAGACCGCAGGCCTGATCGTCGGAGCCCGGCGGGGCACCATCCCTGCTGCCGAGCCGGGGACTTTCGATCTCGGACGCGCCCGCATGCCCATCTACATCGTCGGGCTCATCGTCTTCTGTGCTGTCGAGATCGCCCTCCTCGTGCTCCCGCAATTCGCAGGCAACGGCTGGGTGTTCCTGGGAGTGGTTGCAGTCGGCGCCCTTTGGTGGGTGGCTGCACTGCGACCACGCCTTCAACGTGGTGACGCCGGCAAAGACTTCGCAGCCACGCACGACTGAAGCAGACCTCCCTCCCAATCGAACCATCGAAAGGACTTCGAACATGACCATCAGCAAAGACATCGACTACTCCGCCAGCAACCTCGTGAGCGTCGCGCCAGGCGCGATCCGGGAACCAACACCTCCGGGCTCGGTGATCCAGTACAGCGACTACGAACTCGACGAATCGAGCCCGTTCGCCGGCGGCGCAGCATGGATCGAAGGCGAGTACGTTCCGGCAGCCGAAGCTCGGATCTCATTGTTCGACACCGGTTTCGGCCACTCAGACTTGACGTACACCGTGGCACATGTGTGGCATGGCAACATCTTCCGACTGAAGGATCACATCGACCGGGTCTTCGACGGCGCGAGAAAGCTTCGTTTGCAGTCGCCGCTGTCGAAGGCAGAGGTCGAAGACATCACCAAGCGATGCGTCAGTCTGTCGCAACTACGCGAGTCCTTCGTCAACATCACGATCACTCGCGGCTACGGGGCACGGAAGGGCGAAAAAGACCTGAGCAAGTTGACGTCTCAGATCTACATCTACGCAATTCCATACCTGTGGGCATTTCCGCCCGAGGAGCAGATCTTCGGCACGTCGGCAATCGTGCCCCGCCACGTGCGCCGCGCCGGACGCAACACGGTGGATCCCACGGTGAAGAACTACCAGTGGGGCGACCTGACCGCCGCAAGCTTCGAGGCAAAGGACCGCGGCGCCCGAACCGCCATCCTGCTCGACTCGGACAACTGCGTCGCCGAAGGTCCAGGATTCAACGTGGTGATGGTCAAGGATGGCAAGTTGTCGTCCCCGTCACGGAATGCGTTGCCCGGCATCACCCGGCTCACGGTCATGGAGCTTGCGGCCGACATGGGGATTGAGTTCACCCTGCGCGACATCACAAGCCGCGAGCTGTACGAGGCCGACGAACTGATCGCAGTGACCACCGCCGGTGGGATCACCCCGATCACTTCACTCGACGGCGAGGCACTGGGCGATGGTGAGCCCGGTCCGATGACGGTTGCGATCAGAGACAGGTTCTGGGCGCTGATGGACCAGCCGTCGCCTCTCGTCGAGGCGATCGAATACTGACTTTCGGCTCGTCTCATAGGTTGCTGTCGGCCACCCAGCCTTCCTCCGCCAGCACCCTCGACAAGGCGACGGTGGCGCAAGGAGGCTCGGTGACGCCGAATCGTGGGCAGCGGGCTCGTAATTCGTTGTGTAACAGCTGTTGTGAGGTCAGACCGAACGGTTCCTCGCCCGGTGGTGCGATCACACCCCACAGCGAGACGTACACCTCCGCCGTACCGACTCCGAGCCCGGCGGTGTCGCACTCGATCTCGACGCGGCGGTAGTTGGGCTCGGTGCGGTCGACGGCGCTCAGCTGTTCCGGCGTCAGCATTGTCATCACCACCGGGATCGGCGGGCCGGGGCGACGGAACGGGGCCGCGGGGATGAATCCGGCGACGCTGCGGTGCGCACTGTGACCGACCGAGATGTCGCTGACGGTGCCACGGAGGAAGGGAACACATCCATCGACCTTCGAGAGCTTTCGCCTCATCACCGCCGCACAGGCATTTGATCCCACCGCGACCACCGGTCGGCGTTGCGACAGTGCAGGTTTCGCCGCCCTGTGCAGTTCGCGCTCGATGTCCTCCACCGTTGCAAGCTGGCGGTACTCGCCGCGTACGAGCACGCCGGTGCCCGCGACAGCTCGGCCGGGGTACTCCATGGGCCGGGCCGTCAGGTCGTCGTCGCCCTCGGACACCGGCACAACAATACCGGCGCCCAAACGCAGGATTTGTGTTTCCTTACAGGTGTTGCAACGTCTGTAAGGAAACACAAAGCCTGCACATTCTGCGGTCAGCGATTACGACGCCAGATCGCGGCCGACAGAACCGTCGCGAAAGCGCACCACGCGGCGTACGGAACCAGCGCCGCCGAAGCCATCGGTGACCCTGGTTGCGCGCGCCGAACCAGATCGACACAACTCAGCGTGAGCACACCTGCGGTCGCGGTCGCGGCATCGAGACGATGCGCTTTGAAGAAGACCCAGGTCCAGGATCCGTTGAGGACAAGATTCAGGTACAGCGCGCGTTCGAACGCGGCCGCGTCGATGTGCCGACCCTGCTCATGCAGCCGGTCGACCACCACTGCTGAGCTGATGGCGACATCGCTGTAGAGCGCGGTCCACACGATCGGGAACGCGACGGACGGTGGCTGGAACGGCGGCTTCGACAGCTTGCGGTACCAGCGGGTGTTCACGTCTTGCGACGCCAGCGCGCCGATGCCTGCTGCCAGACCTGCGGCGGCGGATGTCTTGACCAGTGAGCGCATATCGGGCCCCTTTTTCGACGACTCTGCCAACGGTACGTCGTCGGTTCGCAGGTCCGAGTGGGTTTCGCGTGACCGGACGGGCTGTCAGCGTTCCTCGCGCCGGCGCCGCCGCCATTCGAGATCGGCGTCACGCCGCTGCTGTTCAGCTCGTTCGCGGCAGCGCTGCAAGAACTCCGCGTCCGCGACGGGGTCTTGCGGGACGAACCGGCCTTTGCGGTCATATTCGGGAAACAGTGACCCGGCGCCACGGTCGGCGGGCCGGCGACGATTGCGGACACGAGGGCGACCGCTGAGAAACCACACCACCGGTCCGACAAACGGGAGGATGATCACCAACAGCAGCCAGCCCCACCGCGGCATGCCTTTCGGCTCACCTTCCCCGCCGACGATGTCGACAAGAGAGGCGATCATCAACATCAGCACGATGAGTGTCACGTAGGGCATGTACGGCCCCCACCAATACATCCCCCACCAGTACGGGTAGTACAACGGCACGCTCGCCCCCTCGGTCACATGATCGGCGCAACTCTTTCACGATGGCCGCAGCGTGAATAGACACTGAGCGATGGACATCTCCGGCGAAAGGCAATTTCTGTCGATCGATAGGCTGATCGGGCAACACGGCACGTCCGACACCTCGACAAGACCGCAGAGGGAGCACTGTTCCAAGTGATCGATGAGAAGCTACATGACCTCTACGAGGACATCGTCGCCCGCAACCCCGCCGAAGGTGAGTTCCACCAAGCCGTACGCGAGGTCTTCGACAGTCTCGGTCCGGTGGTGGCCAAACACCCTCACTACACGGACGCTGCGATCATCCGTCGCCTCTGCGAACCCGAACGGCAGATCATCTTCCGAGTGCCGTGGACCGACGACGCCGGCGGCGTGCAGGTCAACCGCGGGTTCCGGGTGGAGTTCAACTCTGCACTCGGCCCCTACAAGGGCGGTCTGCGCTTTCACCCCAGCGTGTATCTCGGCATCGTCAAGTTCCTCGGCTTCGAGCAGATATTCAAGAATGCCCTCACCGGCTTGCCGATCGGTGGCGGCAAAGGCGGGGCGGATTTCGACCCGAAGGGCCGCTCCGACAACGAGGTGATGAGGTTCTGTCAGTCGTTCATGACCGAGCTCTACCGGCATATCGGCGAGCACACCGATGTCCCCGCCGGTGATATCGGTGTCGGTGGACGAGAGATCGGATACCTGTTCGGCCAGTACAAACGCATCACCAACCGCTACGAGTCCGGAGTTCTGACCGGGAAGGGCTTGTCGTGGGGTGGTTCGCAGGTCCGCACCGAAGCCACCGGATACGGCACGGTGTACTTCGTGAGCGAGATGCTCGCAGCCATGGGCGACTCCTTCGACGGCAAACGTGTCGCAGTGTCAGGCTCGGGCAACGTTGCCATCTACGCCATCGAGAAGATCCAGCAACTCGGCGGGATCGCGGTGGCCTGCTCTGACTCGAGCGGATACGTGGTGGACGACAACGGCCTCGACCTGGAGCTTCTCAAAGACGTCAAGATCAATCAGCGTGGGCGGATCGCAGATTACGTGCAGGCACGAGGCCGGGGTGCCCAGCTCGGCACGGCCGGGAGTATCTGGCATGTTCCGGTCGACATCGCACTGCCGTGTGCCACGCAGAACGAACTCGACGCCGATGACGCGAAAGCGCTCATCGCCAACGACTGCCGCATCGTGGCCGAGGGCGCGAACATGCCCACCACACCTGAGGCCATCAAGCTGTTCTCTGACGCCGGTGTTCGATTCGCTCCGGGCAAGGCAGCCAATGCCGGCGGCGTGGCGACGAGCGCTCTGGAGATGCAGCAGAACGCGTCCCGGGATTCGTGGTCGTTCGACCACACCGAGGAACGGCTCGCCGAGATCATGCGTTCGATCCACGATCGGTGCCTGCACACCGCAGAGGCCTACGGCTTTCCCGGCAACTACACCGCGGGAGCAAACATCAGCGCATTCACCCACGTTGCCGACGCGATGCTCGCGCAGGGCCTGATCTGAAGTTCGGCGAAACCGGCACCCCACCCTGGACGATGATGGAGGATCAGGTTCGTGCAGGTCGGAATGACGTTGCCGGTGATGGAACCGGATCTCGATGCAACTGTTCTCAAACAATGGGCGAAAGCCGTTGACGATGGGCCTTTTTCGTCCATCTGCTGGGGCGAGCGTATGGCCTTCGACAACCCGGACAGTCTCACGATGCTGGGTGCAGTTGCCGCCTGGACCGATCGGGTGCAGCTGGTCACCACGGTGATCGTGCCCCAGCTCCACGACCCGGTCATGCTGGCGAAGGCGCTCGCGACGGGCGACATGCTCTCCGGCGGGCGGTTGACGGTCGGGCTCGGGGTGGGCGGACGGCACGAGGACTATCGAGCAGTCGGCGCCGACCCGAAGACTCAGACCATCCGCGGCATGGCCGACCGCGTCGCGATCATGAAACGGGTGTGGGCCGGCGAACGGATCACCGATTCGGTGCTCCCCGTTGGTCCCCCACCCGAGCAGGAGGGCGGGCCTCGGCTGATGGTGGGAACCATCGGCCCGAAAACGGTTCGCTCTGCGGCACATTGGGCTGAGGGGTTGGCCGGGACCACGCTTGACCTGGACGTCGACAAGCAGAAAGAGCTGTTCGACGTCGCGACCACCTCGTGGGCGGAGGCGGGTAAGAAGCCACCGCATCTGGCGACGTCCTTCTGGTTCGCACTCGGCGATCCCGAACCCGCCCGCGCGCAGATCCACCATCACCTACGTCGGTACATGAACTGGATTCCTGCCGACTTCGTCGACGCCATCGCTCCCACCACCGGCTGGGCGGGCGACGAGAATCAGCTGGCCGAGGTACTGGCGAAGTTCGCTGCCATCGGAACCGACGAAATCCACCTCATCCCGACCAGTTCAGACCTCGGTCAACTGCAACGGGTTGCGGACGTGGTCGAGGCATTTCGCGATTAGCCCGATCCGGAAATCTCGCCCAAACGGTTTGATCGAACAGACGACTCCATCGAACGAACGTCATTCACTTGGACCACCTTTGTTCGGTAGGTAACACGGCGGCCGGGATTCTTCGATATCGACAATACGATCGCATCGCAATTCTGCTTTGCGATTGTTCGACGAAATCAAAATACGTTCGAGAATCCCGAACAGCGTGGAGGTCAGGAATGCGATTTGTGAAAAGGTGCGTGGCAGCAGCAGGGGCCGCGATGACAGCGCTTGCCATCTCGGTGGCGACCGCACCGGCCGCCAGTGCCGCTCCAGTCGGACCGACGCTGACCGCAGCGCCGGTCACCGTCTACCAGATTCCGGCAATCGGGCTACAGATCAGTGGCCTCCTCACCGGCGGCCCTCTCCTGGCATCAGTCCAGGCCAGTGCGCAAGCTCCCGGACTCACCACGTTCTCCGCTCCCGCGAGCCCGGTGACATGTTCGACCACTGCAGCAGGCGCACTTGTGCAGATCAACTACATCAATCTCTCCACCGGCATTCGCGGGAGCAGCACGGTCAAACCCTGCCGCTACTTCCTCGATCCCGCCCCCACCCACCAGACGGTGAACACCGGATCGGGGCCCGTCGCCTTCACGGTTTCGTTGAAGGGATCGTCCGCATACCCGAATGCGGGCCAGCCCTCCCTTCCTGGCGGTGGCGGATTCATCGCGCCGTGATCGATTGACACCGGCAGAGGTGCGCGCCGGCGCCGTGGTTGCACATCCGGGGCGCACCTCGCCCGCCGTTACCTTTCCGTTACCGTTCGTCACGATTGCGCGCCAAAGCTCGGTGAGTATTGCTTGGGTGAGTGCAACTTTCTACTGTTCAAACAGACCCACCAACCTGACGCCCGAGTTTGCGTGGATTCCCGTATCGAACGAGAAAGGCAGAACAATGAGCACAGATTTCCTGGCAACCGAGTTCTCCGACCACGAATGGCCGTTCGAGATCAGTGTCGAATCCTTCACCGACGCACACGCAGTCGTCCGGGTGAGCGGCAATGCAGACATGGTCACATCTCCGCAGCTGCTGGCGGTGATCAATGCAGCGATCAGCAACTACTCAGAGGTGGTACTCGACCTGTCTCAGGTGAACTTCTTCTCTTCTGCCGCCGTCGACGTGGTGCTCGAGGCATACGCTCACCGGCCCGACAGTTTCAGGGTCTTCGCGCCGGTCCGTCCAGCGCGTCAGGTCCTCGAACTGTTCGCCGACGAGCGCCTGCTCACCGAAGCACCTGCTCCGGTCGTCGACATCCGCCGCGCCTCCGGCCTGCAAGACGCGTCCTGATCGGCTGGGGGCTCAGAGCTTGAAACGGCCCGCCATGCCCCGCAAGGGCATGTCTGCGCTTGTGATGATTCCTGGTCGCGCGTTGACCACCGAGCGGATCGAGTTCAGCGCGGGCAAACCGGTGACGGTCATGCCGATGGAGGCGAAATCTTCGGGATTGTCAAGCCGCACTCCGGGTTTCGGGAAGATCATGTGCTTGCTGTAGATGTTCGGGTCGCCCTGGATATGGGTGATGTAGCAACCCTTGATATCCCAGCTGGGCGCGGTGTGCGGCGTCATCTGCCATTCCAGGTGTGACTCGACCCGCGGCACACCGTCCACCATGCCCTGGTACTTGATGTAATTCGCGCCCAGCGAACCCTTCGGCATCTGGTACCACCCGAGGTCCACGTCTTTGGTGCACGCACCCAGCTCGTAGGAGAACTTGACCTCGTCCAGCTTCAGATCAAAACAGTCGGCCATCATGTAGACGCTGTCGGAGAACACTCTCGTGTACTTCTCCAGTGATCCGGGGATCGACGGGTCGTCGATGGGACGTCCATACCCGACCTCCTTCCACGTCTCCACCGAGTGGTGGCACGACACATCCACGGATTCGATGACGGTCACGTTCTCGATGTCTGCCACATCGGCGGAGTGGACAACTCCGAGTATCTGGCACAGTCCCGGGTTCATACCGGTGCCATAGAAGGTGGAACCTCCACGCTTACAAGCGGCTTCGAGGACTTCGGTGGTTTTCTTGCCGGACGGGTGCGGGTGGTTCTGGTTTCTGTGGTGCCCCGTGATCCAATCGGCCGTGGTGACGATGTTGATGCCGGCTTCGAGCACACGCTCGTACAGTTCTTCGTCCGGGAACACCCCGTGAAAGGTCAACACATCCGGCTTCGCAGCGATGATGTCGTCCACTGATCCGGTGGCGATGACTCCGTTTGCTGCCAGTCCCGCGATCTCACCCGCGTCCCGGGCCACCTTCTCCGGGGTGTAGCAGTGCAAGCCGATCAGCTCGAGGTCGGGATGACTTGCGATGCGCTTGATCATCTCGGTTCCCACATTTCCTGTGGCCACCTGGAATACGCGAATCTTCTCAGCAGCACTCATGTGTTGTCTCCCTGTTGATCTCGGCTTGTGTACGGATCATCGGACCCGCGGTTCGACCACCGATCACGACGTGGCCTCGACTGTCGACGTGCGAGCGTGGGCGCGGTCTTGCTCATCTGGATAGAACTGCGCGGCCCAGGCGCGCAGGGCTCGAAAGCCCTCGAACTCCTTGCGCGAGAGCGCCGGTGGGTCGGAGTACCGCTGGTGCGCCCAGATGTTGATGTCGGCCGCGAACTGTTCGATGATGTAGTTCGCCATCGTCTTCGCGTAGTCGTTCATCTCTGCGGACTGGTCACCGGGCTTGCGCCCGATCCACACCGTGAACCGGACATCGGACGTGTTGTCGTCGACGGGGGTCACCGCGGACAGAGTGCGGTTGTCGACCATGCCCCAGCTTTTGGTGACCGCCACGCCGAGTCCACCGTTGATGGCCTCCACCCCGCTGCTGACATCGTCTTCGGACACCGCATCGTCGAAGGCCACCGTGAAGTCGACGTACGAGACCGGCTCGTCGAAGTCCTGCCGGGTGAACTCGGGGATGAACGGCGTCTTGTGCACGAACTTGAAGTGGGCGAAGTCCACGCCGTTTTCCATGATGTATTGCGGATGCAGTTCGAGACGTTCGCGGTAGAGCACGCCGACGGGGAACGATGGGTAATAGTCGTCCGCGCTCTTGCCGTCGTCGAAATCGGCGAACACATCCGGAACATCGAAGTAGGGAGCTCGGCCCTCCACGTCGTGCCAGATCCAGATGGATTCGTTTCGCTCTACGACGGGGTAACTGCGGATCCGACGGCCCTTGTTCGGATGGTTCTCATAGGGAATGCAGACATTCCGGCCTTCGGAGTTCCATTCCCATCCGTGGAACGGACAGACCAGGTTCTCGCCCTCCACATGTCCGCCGTAGCCGAGGTGCGCGCCGAGATGTTCGCAGTACGCGTCGAAGACCGCCACCTGGCCCGACGTGGTTCGCCATGCCACCATCTCGCGACCGAAATACGTCATCCGGTGGACTTCGCGCACGGTGACCTCGGCCGACCATGCCACCTGAAACCAGCCGGTGGGCTTCATGGACAGTGTGGGTTTGGCCACTCCGAACCTCCACGTTCTCCGAATTACGTTGTGCCGCAGTAGACGCCGAGCAGCCACTCGAATGGACCACGCACCCTGCGGCGGCCGCGCTGACCACAACCGTAGAACCATCTGTGAAACTTGTAAAGAGGGTTCTTTGAAAGTAGGCGTCGCGGCCGACACCGACTACCATCAGCTGTCATGACCGAAGTGGCGGCGCCGAGCAGGCGGGCGAACAAGCGAGGAATCGCCACCCGCGAGAGCATGATCAAGTCCGCGATCACCGCGTTGGCAACGGGCGACCCCGGCGCCGTGTCCGGGAACCGGATCGCCCGGGACATCGGCGCCACCTGGGGCGTGGTGAAGTACCAGTTCGGCGACATCGACGGATTGTGGGCCGCCGTACTCCGCTACACCGCCGAGCAACGTGGCGATCTGCCCGCGAACGTCAAGCCGGGTGGCACCCTCGAAGAACGGGTGACCGGGCTCATCGAGGCGATGTACGTCGGGCTGCGATCGCCCGAATCGCTGGCGATCGAGACTCTGCGTGCTGCGCTGCCTCGCGAACGCACGGAGCTAGAGCGCGACTTCCCGCTCACCGCAGCCGAGCTCGCTTCGTGGAAACCACGCTGGGACAATGCGTGTGAGCGTGCATTCGCCGACCTGGGTGTGCATCCGGTGCGAATCCGGCAGATGGCGGCACTGATCCCGGCAGCCATGCGCGGCATCACCTCGGAGCGAACCCTGGGAACGTACGGTGACCTCGACGACGCCCGCGACGGGCTGGTTCACGCCATCATCGCTTACCTGCACTCGCAGTAACCGCAGGATCCGCTAGCGAATGACTTTTCCCAAAACTGAAATGAATGATCGTTGTTTTGTTGCGGTGCATCAGGTTTCGTGAACAGTCGTCGAACTGTCACCGCGGTCGCGACACCGGTGTTCTAATATCGCCATGTCATTTAGTGGTCGGACTCTCGCCCTCCGTGTCATCGCCGCAGTAGGTCTCCTCGTCGGATCGTTGGCCCTGGCGGGTGTCCCTGCCGCGCAGGCAGATCCGGGGCCCGGGTCACCGCTTCCGTCGGCCGACCCCTTCTACAGTTACGACGGGTCGCTCACCGACATCACGCCGGGCACGGTACTGAGGAGCCGGCCGATGACTTTCCGGACCCCGACGCTCGACACCCCGATCACTGGTGACCAGGTTCTCTACCGCACAACCGATCAACAAGGCAGAGGCGCGGTCACCGTCGCAACAGTCCTGCGACCGCTGGTCCCCGGACCTACCAAACTCATCTCGTACCACATGGCCTACGACGCGCTCGGGTCTCAGTGCGATCCGTCGTACACACTCAGCGGCGGGTCATCCAGTCCCATCGCCGAGGCCGAGCAAGCGGTGATCGCCGGCTACCTGGCCGCCGGATACACCGTGGTGGCGCCCGACTACGAGGGTGAAGAGCTGGAGTGGACCATCGAACGCCAGTCCGGCTATGCCGCGCTCGATGGTGTCCGGGCTGCTGAGGCGTTCTTGAAGTTGCCGGTCTCCACCCCGGTCGGCCTGCTCGGGTACTCAGGCGGTTCGGTACCCACCCAGTGGGGTGCCGAAGTGGCGCCGAAGTATGCGCCCGAACTGAACATCATCGGCGTTGCGGCAGGAGGATTGCCTGTCGACCTCGCCCACAACCTTCCCTACATCAGCGGCGGCACCAAGTGGGCGGGCGTGATCCCGGCGCTGATCGTCGCCTACCAGCGCGCCTACAACCTCGACACCAGCAAGTTCATCTCCGACTACGGCCAGCAGCTGATGCAAACAGTGAGCTCGGAGTGCATCGCCACTTTTGCCGGTGACTATCCCGGCCTGACGGACGCGCAGATGGTGAAGGCCCCGTACACCTCGCTGTTGCAGGTGCCGCAGGTCGTCGGCGCGATCGACGACAACATCATGGGTAGCCAGGGAACCCCGAAGGCGCCGTTGTTCCTGGCTGTCGGGCATGCCGACCCCATCGGCGACACCATCATGGTCACCGACGACGTGGTCGGTCTGGCCCACGCATACTGCGGCCGCGGAGTCGATGTCACCTACGCGCAGTACAACGGTCTCACGCATCAGGAATCGTTCCCACCGTTCGAAGCACAAGGCTTCGAGTACCTGACCGAGCGTTTTGCGGGTATCCCCACCCGTAGCAACTGCGCCGGCATTCCCCCCGGCAACAGCCTCGCGCCCACACCGATTCCCTGACCGCTCCATCCGGCTCGGTCCAGCAGCACCGGCGAGACCGGTTTGAATCCGAGGCGTTCTGGCTACGCCCTACCCATGCGCCTGGGTTTCCGACATCGAATGCCGACTGTGGAACTCTCAATGTCGTTGCCGTCGGATGCGGTGTGGGACGTCCTGGTGGATCTGACGTCATGGCCGAAGTGGGGCCCGACAGTTGCTGGCGCTGAACTCGATGAGCCGGGGCCGCTGAAGCTGGGAGCCCACGGCAAGGTGTGGACGCCGGTCGGCGTGCCGCTGCCGTTCGAGATCAACGAGTTCATCGACGGCCGGGTATGGGCCTGGCGAGTGGCGGGTGTGCCCGCCACTCGGCACGAGGTGATCCCGACACGGGGCGGCTGCGTGCTCAGCATGGCTGTGCCGGTGTGGGCGCCGGCCTACCTGAGCATCATGGCGATCGCGGTGCCTCGGATCGAGCGCCTCGCCGCAGAGCGCGTCTCCTGAGGCGAACACATCTACAGCCGTTGGTACACGCGCTGTTTCGCCGCCGTTCACGCGGGTGCAGATCGGATCATCCGACATCAGGTGTCATCTCCTGTGCTGCGAGACAACTACTGCTGGACGTGATGCGCTCACGGTACGTTCTGTGAGTGAGTAACTCGTTCCTGGCGGTTCTGTGCGCGATCGGCGCCGCTCTGTGTATCGCGGTGGGCACGGTGATCCGACAGCGGTCGGCGTCGGTGATCAGCGATGACGACGTGGGCGCACTCGGGCCGATCACCACACTCGTCCGCAGACCGGAATGGTGGTTGGGCACATTGGTGGGATTCGGTGGTTACGGCCTTCAGGCGGTTGCGCTGGGGCTCGGATCACTTCTGCTCGTGCAGCCCCTTCTTGTGTTGTCGTTGCTGTTCGCCCTACCGCTGGGCGCGAAGTTCTCCGGACGTACCGTCCGACCACTGGATTGGGCGTGGGCGGCGGCGTTGACCCTGTCTGTCGCCGTACTCGTAGTGGTGGGCGACCCGCGGCCCGGTGTCGAACGCGCCGAGACGCAGCACTGGATCATCATCTGCGCCATCGGTTTACCGTTTGTCGCAGCGTGTGTGCTGCTGTCGCGGACCGGGTCCAGGTCGCGGCGTGCGCTACTTCTCGGACTCGCCGGAGGCGCACTCTTCGGCGTTGCAGCAGTGTTGACCAAAGGGGTTGTCCACCTCGTCGGGCGCGGCCCCGGTGCGCTGCTCACGTCAGTGGAACCCTACGCGCTGATCGTTGTGGCGGTGATCGCTATCTCGCTGCAGCAGTCCGCTTTTCAGGTCGGCGCATTGCAGGCCTCGCTTCCGGCAACCACGGTGATGGAACCGATGGTCGCGTCGCTGCTTGGCTTCGTTGTGCTCGGCGAGTACCTGCATGCCGACAAGGCAGTGGCCGCGATCCTGGCCATCGCGCTCGTCGCCACAGTCGCCGCCGCAGTTGCACTGGCCCGAAGTGCCGCCGACAGTGAGGAAGTGGTCGACGCAAAGTGAAGTGACTGACGAGAGTCAGCTAGGCCCCGACGTGAATATTGCAGATGAGACTTGTGCAGCTGAAACTCAGGACAGAGGAGCAAAATGTCGAAATCACCCACCACCAATGACATATGGCGGCGCCGGTCACTCATGGTCACGTTCGTGGCGGCCTTGGTGACCCAGAACGCCATCGCAATTCCCTACGTCCGCGAGAACGGCCCGAAGTCGGTGCTGGACTTCTTCATCGGAGACATCCACAAGACAACGCCGGGCCGCTTCGCGATGGTCGACCTCATGTACGTGGTCATCGGATTCCATATCTGGGCATTCTCGGAAGCGAAGAAACTCAACATCATCCGATGGTGGGTCGCGTCCTTTGTGCTCACCTTCGGTGTGGGTATCGCAACCGCGATCCCCTTCTTCCTGCTCGCTCGGGATCGTGCTCTCGAGCGCCGCGGGTGAGCCTCGCATCTAGGTAGTAGGGCCCGTTACGGCGCTGTAGCCACCGGCCGAGGTGGCCAGCGCTGGCCTTATCGCCATCGCTGCCGTAGCGTCCGCAACGGGGAGGAAGTGGATGAACGAGCAGGAATCGTCACGCGCGAAGCAGGCATGGACCTACGCGCTGACCATGGTGTCCGTCGTAGCGCTGGTGATCGCGGTGGCCGGTCTGCTGAGGCCATCGCCGGATCCGGAACTGACTACGCTTCCAACAACATCGACGACGGAGCCCGATCCGGCTGCGCCTGTGGACGTCG
Source organism: Williamsia muralis (assembly GCF_051487485.1). Taxonomy (GTDB): domain Bacteria; phylum Actinomycetota; class Actinomycetes; order Mycobacteriales; family Mycobacteriaceae; genus Williamsia; species Williamsia muralis_B. Next base: position 139,298 of record NZ_JAHVCV010000001.1, read on the forward strand.
ACATCGTTGAAGAACCTGTGGACCCGACCGCACCGATTCCGGGGTGCGAGACGGTCGAAATACCAGGCGAGGCTGAGTACACTTCGAGCTTCTCGATCGCCGAAGACAGCTACGACAACCCCAAATTCCCCTGGTTCAACGGCCCGAAGGCGACCGCGATGTCGAACGCTGCGGTCGAGTCGCTGCCCCCAAGTGCCGAGATCGAGTTCGCAAGCCCGGAGCGGTCACTTGTGTTCCAGCCGATCTCTGACTTCGGCGACGCGCAACCAGAGCCGAAAGGTTATACCTACGCTACTGCCGCGATGGTCAACGGTGACGCCAAAGGCAGCGTCTTCCTACAGGTCCAGAAGAACTCCGACCCTATTCCCGCATGTGTGGCGGGCTATCTCGATGAGCGTCGCACCACGGCTGAGGGCATCGTGGTCGATGTACAAGACACGTGGCGCGAAGTGGACAAGGTCCGAACGTTGACAAGGTCCGCACACGCGTACGTGTCCGACCAATCATGGATTCACGCAACCTCATACGACAATTCGGGCGACGGACAATTCGAGCAGACCGGCAAGGTTCCCCTGACGATCGATGACCTGGTGCGAATCGTCACCGACCCTCGACTTCGCGTCAGCACCCCCGCACCGCCGGGCACACCCCCGCCGCCACAAGATTGTCGCCACTCTTTTGGCTCGAACAGTGACCTGAACGCCCCACGTATTGACCGCCAGCAGGCGCAGAGGCTGGATTCTGTGCTTGCCACCCTCGACCTCGGTGGGCCGCGCTTGAATCCATTGCAACCGGGCGGGTCCGGGAATGATGTTCTGTGCTCAGACAATCCGGGCGTGAAGGACGGTGCAGGACTCAAGATATCGATCACCGGAGGTCAGCCACTTCCTACCGCAGAACGCCCGGTCCCCGGGTCGAGTGACCAGCGGGAGATGCGGACGCTTCCTGACGGGACCGTCGTGCAGACGCAACAGTCCTCCGGTTCATTCTCAGCAACGTACAGTCCCGACAACTCGCAGAGGGAGATTACCAACTCCGTCATCGTGACGCGTCCCGGTGGAACTCAGATCTCCGTCAGTTCCAGCGCCGTGGTACCCACAACGCCACTTTCGTTGGAGGAGCTCGAATCGATTGCACTCACAGACGGATTGGAGCTGTAGCTGTGCCCAACAGGAGTACGCGGGCGCTTATCGCAGCTGCGGCAGCCGCCGTCGTGACGGTCACTGCAGCGGCGGTCGTGGTGGCCGACCAGGGTCCGACGTCGGTCAAGAAGATCACCGGGACAAACGAACACACGCCGGGGCTCGCTTGGTCGCTCGATGCCGCGGAGTACCTGGGCCGTCCTTTCGCCGACTTCTCTGATCCCCGTGGGGGATCGTCGTATATGTCGGGCACCCCCGGATTCATCCTGGCAGCAGACACTCTCGTGACACTTGTCGGTATCCCGACCGATAGGTACGTCCTCGACGAGGCCGCATTGATCGGTGTCGACCCCGAAAACGGTTCTGTCCGCTGGCGAGCGCCCGCCGCGGATCTCGAGCAATGCAGCGCGCAGCCGATCGAGGGGAAGATCTACTGCTACGCACAAACCGATGGGCACGCGATCGTCACATACGACCTGAAGTCGGGTGCGTCCGAAAGGCATCCCGTCGAGGAGTCCGTTTTTGGCATCACGACCACCGCCGACGCTTTGTTCATCATCGAAGGGAGCCCCGAAGACGGCGGGGTACGGGTCCATTCGGGCAGCTTCGACGACGTTTCTGCCAACTGGACGCAGAGCTTTGACGTCAGCGGCGGATGGGACATGTACCAGTCGGGCGTACTGACCGTGGCCGACGGGGTCGGGCTCGTCCGGATGGGCGTCTCTATGGCCCAATTCGACGCCCATTCCGGCAACTTGTTGTGGGGCAGCGGCGAGAGCTGCGTCTCCAGCGCCACCCTCGAGTCCGGAGGTGTTGTGGTGCAATCGAACAGCGGCTGTGGGTCCGGCGACACCGAGTCAGAGCAAATTCTTCGGGCCCCGGACGGGAAGGTGCTCGCGACATCGCAGAGTCCGGAAGTGCAGCATCCGGTATTCGAGCACGCCGACGCAGAGGACCCCGTCCTTCTCGGCGATTCTGCGTACGACCGCACCACCGGTGAACTTCTCTGGAAAAACCCGGATCTCGTCGCTGGGCGGTCAGGAACCATTTCGGCCATTGTCGGGAACATGGCCTACCTGAGCGATCCGACGCGTTCTAGCGCGATGGGCGTCGACCTGCGAACAGGAAAGCAGATGTGGCGCACCGATGGGGACGGTTCTTTCACCCCCCTCTCGGCCGGCGGCGGGCTGCTCACCGGGTCCGGCTTGGTCGCCGGGTCCGAGGCGCTGATGGCAGTCGACATCGGTACCGGCGAGATGGTGTGGACAGCGCCATTTGTGGCCATCGACGCAGATCCCGAGACGTTCCGTTCGGGCCGTGCGGTGACACCGTACGACAATGGGTGGATTCTCTCCTCCGACCGCCGGATGATCGGCCTCACCCCGCTCTGACGCGAAATACTGCTGTTGTGCCCACCGCAATAGTTGCCGGTCCCAATACGCAACGTGGCAGGCTGGTGCTGTGGCTGAACTCCTGTTGGTGAGCCGATGGTTGTCGGCGGTACCGGGCTTCCTGACGCCCCGAACCCGCCCTGGCGCAACCATCGGTTTCATTCCGACCGCATCGTCGATCTATGACGACCGAGCCTGGGTGGACTTCGATCGCACAACTCTCCACGAACAGGGCTGGCCTACAGTCGAACTCGACATCGAAGCCATGACGGCAATCGACCTCGCAAAGTCCTTGGACGCGGTTGATGCCGTCTTCGTCTCCGGCGGCAACGTCTTCCACTTGCTCGAGGTGTTGCGGCGCACGGGTTTCGCCGATGTCCTCACCGAACGCGTCGAGGCCGGCCTGCCCTACATCGGCGCCAGTGCAGGTGCGTGCGTCATCGGCGCAGATATCGAACCGCTCGCGCTGCTCGACGATCCGGCCGAGGCGGGCAGTCTTGACTCCACATCCGGGCTCGGCTGGATCGACGAAGTCATCGTGCCCCACGCCGACGGCATTGTGTCGGGTCGGGCGATCATCGACGAGCTCAGACATCGATTCGGTGCGCGATTCACTCTGCGGCTTCTCGCTGACGACCAGGCGTTGCTGGTCTCGGGCAGTTCCCGCTCCGTGGTCCCGTCCTGACGGCACAGCTTGCGCGTTAGCTCCCGGCGGACATACGAGCGAGGGGAGTGATGCGGTTCTCCGCATCACTCCCCTCGTGTATCCCTGCAGCGGTGGGGCTTGGGTCCCCTAGTTGGCTGTGAAGATCACGGAGTCCCAGCCAGAACAGCGTCATCCACGCCGGCGGTGTTCGCGGCCGTGATCGAGTAGTCCGGCAAGACAACCGTGTCGAGCTGTTTGACGTACTGCGTCGCGAAGCCGGGGTACATGGTGGCGTTGAAGCCGTCTTCGGTGAGGTACCAGCTCGAGCAGCCCGAGTTCCACGTGGTCTTGGTCAACCGTCGCTGCAGATCCTCGTTGTACTCCGCCTGCACATCCGCGCGGACGTCGAGGACGAAGTCCTGGTTCACCGCGGTGGCGATGGCGTCGACGATGTAGTCGATCTGCGCTTCCATGTACACCAGCGCTGAGCTGTGGCCTGGGCCGGAATTCGGACCGAAGGTGAAGTACATGTTCGGGTATCCCGAGACGGCAACGGACTTGTAGGCGTACGCGCCTTTGCTCCACTCCTCGGCGAGGACTCGGCCGCCGCGGCCGGTGATCGGAATCGGTGTGCCCGCCTTGGAGACGTCGAACCCCGTTGCGAAGACGATGGCGTCGAACTGGTGCTCGATTCCCTCGACCGTGCGAATCCCCTTCGGGGACATACTGGCTATCGGCCATGTCACCAGAGTGCAGTTGTCCTTCTGCAGAGCCGGGTAGTACTGACTGGTCATCAGCAACCGCTTGCATCCGGCCCGGAACTCGGGTGTGAGCTGACGGCGCATCCACGGGTCGCGCACCTGAGCGCGCAGGTGCAGCTTGGACACCCCTTCGACCACGCGGGTCAGCGGCGACTTCCACACCACACCCAAGGCGACGGATTCGTGGCCCCAGAACCAGGCTTTGCGAGCCAGCGACTGCGTGAACGGCAGGCGTCGATACACCTCGCGGGTCACCGGCCGTGTGCTCAGGTTGGTGCGCGGAAGAACCCAGCCGGGTGTGCGCTGGAAGACCTTCACCGAGTCCGCCACACGGACCAGTTCCGGCACGATCTGCACCCCGCTCGCCCCGGTGCCCACGACGGCAACCTTTTTGCCCGCGAAATCGTAGTCATGGTTCCAGCGGGCGCTGTGGATCTTCTCGCCCTCGTAGGATTCGATGCCGCGGATCTTCGGGAGGCTCACGTTGGCAAGGGGGCCCGATGCCATGACAACGGCGCGAGCGAAGACCGGCTCGCGGTCGTCGATGGTGACCTCCCACAGCGACGAGTCCTCGTGCCAGGTCAGATCGGCCACGTTGTGTTCGAACCGGAAATACTGGCCCAGCTCGAACTTGTCGATCATCGAATCGACGTAAGCGAGTATTTCCTCGCTGCCGGAGTAGGTGTGCGACCAGTCCGGGTTCGGCGCGAAACTGTAGGAGTACAGCCGCGACGGAATGTCGCACGCTGCACCGGGATACGTGTTGTCACGCCACGTCCCCCCGGGACGGGTGCCCCGCTCGAAGATGGCGATGTCGCCGATGCCGCGTTGCTTGAGCCGGATCGCCGCGCCGACGCCGGCGAAACCGCCGCCGATGACGGCAACGGACAACACCTCACGGCCGCTCATGCGACAGGCTCGTAGGTCAGTTCCTTCGACCAGGTGGGCTGGCTGCGGAGCAGACGTTTGGGGTACTTGGCGGTCAGAGTGACCATCGAATCGGCCAAGTAATGGTACGGGTGGTCGCGATTGATCACCACCGATCCGTGCCAGGCGATGAAGCGGTACATGGGCAAGCGTTTCGGGAACGGCGTGCGCTCACCGACCTTCTTGAATCGCTTCATGGCGGTGTAGAGACGCTCCTCGTCAACACCCATCGCAACGATGTTGTCGCGCATCTTGTTCAGCAACGGGATGTAACGCAGGGTGCCGATGATCAGCGACGGGTGCATCCAGGCGCCGACGGTTTCCACGATGATCTTGCGCATCTTCGCATGTCCGAGCAGCTCGATGACCTCGAAATCGACTGCGAGATGCCGTGACTCGTCGGCGTTGATGCGTTTGAACACCTCTTGGCACACCGGGTCGTCGATCTCATCGACGATGAACTTCACCAGCGCACCGTCGAGGGCTACCTCGAGCATCGGAATCACTGTGCCGAGCACGGCCAGTGGGGTCTGGTCGGAGTACTTGTCCAGCCAGTCGATGATGAGTTTGACGTTGACGTTGGGCTGAGGGATCTCGTCGTTCTCGAGCATCCCCCACCGGCGCATCAGCGCCAGTTCGGCGTTGGCGTGCTTCTGTTCCTCAGCGTGGAAGTGGCGGTAGATGTCTCGGAGGGTCTCGGTCGGGGCCTTGCGGGCCATGGCGGCGAAGCCGCGGGCACCGACGTTCTCGATCCACATCAGATCCGACATGAACGGCTTGAGTTTGGCGTGCAGTTCGGGGCTGATCAGCTCCGCACCCGGTGCGTCCCAGTCGATGTCGGCGAGGGCCCATTGACGGTCTTTGATCTTGTCCAGCATGGCATCGAAATCGAAGTTCTGAGTCATCGTCACTTTCCTGTCGTTGAAGCGGATTGGAGCTGGCTGTGCGGCGCGGGCTCGTCCGGCATCAGTCGATTGAGCAGCCCGGCACCGCGGGCATAGAGAGCTGGGGTGAGTCGCTTGGCCAGCCAGATTGCTTTGGCATCAAGCTGCGGAACGACGTAGAGGCGGCCTTTGTCGAAGGCATCCAGCGTGCCGACGGCGACGCGCTCGGGCGAGAAGCCGGTCCACCGCATCAGGTTCTGCGCGAGTTGGGACGACTTCGCGGTGATACGGCCGTCCACGGCGACGTTGGTCTTGACGAACGTCGGGCACAGTACGCTCACGCGCACACCGGTTCCCGACAACTCCGCCGCCAAGGTTTCCGAGAGTGACATGACACCGGCCTTGCCGACGCTATAGGGGGCCATGGTCGGCGCGGCGGCGAACCCCGCGGCAGAGGCAACGTTGATGACGCCCCCGCGCCCGGCTGCGAGCAGCTGTGGAACGAACGTTTCACACCCGTGGATGACGCCCCACAGATTGATGCCCAAGGCCCAGTTCCAGTTGTCGAAACCGATGCTGCCCACCGGTTGCCCGCCGATGCCGACGCCGGCGTTGTTGATCACCACCGTTGGGACACCACCGAATTCGAGTTCGGCGAACAAGGCGAGATCTTCCACCTGCGAGCGATCGGCGACGTCGCACTGCACTGCGTAGCCACGGCCTGCAAGAAGCCGAACGGTTTCCTCCGCCCGTTCGAGTGAGATGTCGGCGCACACAACGCGGCCTCCGCGCCGGGCGAGCTCGATGGCAAAGGCGCGGCCGATACCGCTTCCCGCGCCGGTCACCACGGCATCGGCGCCGTATGACGGTGGCGGGGTCGATCGGAATCCGAACATGACTTCTCGATTTCTGTTAGAGGGCTGAGTGGCCGAAAGGGGCTGCGGTGAGACCGAGTTCGGAGCGGAGGAACTGTGCTGCCCGCCGCAACGCGGGCGCCGCTTCCGGAGACACGCGATCAAGCGCTTGGAAGACGTGCATCTGGTCGGGCCAGATCTCGAGCGTGCATGTACCCGCGTTGGCTTCGACGAGGTCACGCAGGTATTCGGCGTCGGCGACCAGCATCTCGGCGCCGCCCGCCTGAACCAGGAAGGGCGGCAGCACCGTTCCGGCCTCCACCGCCAGTCGCAGGCGCGGGATATCCGGTTCCTGCCCGGTTGTGTAGAGCGTGGTGAGGGCCCGCGCGCCGGCAGCGGAGATCATCGGATCGCGCCGCACGCGCTCGCGGCCCTCGGCCAAATCGAACGTCAGGTCGATCAAGGGGGAAAACAGCACCACCGCAGCAGGCTGAGGTATTGAGCGGCGGGCATTGTCGATGACCAGGTCCAGCGCGAGGTGCCCGCCCGCGGAGTCTCCCGCGACGACGATGTTGCCGGGGTCATAGCCACGCTCGAGCAGCCATCGATACGCCCGCTCGATGTCGTCGGCGGCAGACGGGAACGGATGCTCGGGTGCGAGTCGATACTCCACCACGAACACCGGCAGACCCGCTTCACGGGAAAGCCGCGATGCCAGGCCACGGTGCGTGCGCGCCGAACAGATCGCATAGGCGCTGCCGTGCAGATACAGCACCACCCCGGCGGCCCCGCCCGCGACATTCTGGTCCGGGAACCCCGGTTTCGTGGCGTCTACCCACTCACCGACGACACCGTCGTCGCTGACCGCCGTGACCCTGGTTCCGCGCAAGCGGCTGCCGCACAAACGCATTGCGACCTCGACGAGAACACGCGCGACCTGCACGCCACCCTTGTCGTACGGAAGCCGCGACGCGACCGGACGCAGCGTCGCTGCCGTCACCCGCGCAGCACACCGGGACCGCAGGGATCCCCGCAGTGGCACGACCGCGCCTCTCATTGTCATAACGACAGCATCATCGGAAACTGTGCCATTTGTCAATGGTACGGTTTGTTCACACATATCAACGCACTTCATCCCACCGGAGCAGGCCTGCCAGTGTCGGCCGAGTGCAGACAGTGCACGAAAGGATGACTCTTGACGATCGATTCGGCCGGCGCGGCCACCAGTGCACGGACCCTTCGGCTGCAGGTCGAGCACGTCATCGAGGAAACATCCGACGCCGTCACCCTCGTCTTTTCCACTCCCGAGACCGACCGTCTGGCGCCGTTCGACTACCGGCCCGGACAATTCGTCACCCTCGAGATCCCGCATGAAGAAGACCGGTCCGTGGCACGTTGTTACTCGCTGTCGAGCAGCCCAGACTGCGACGATCGGCCGGCAATCTCGGTCAAACGCACCCTGGGCGGTTACGCGTCCAATTGGCTCTGCGACAACGCCACCGTCGGAATGACCCTGTCGGCGCTGAGGCCTGCGGGCTCTTTTGTGCCGTCACGGTGGGACAAGCCACTCGTTCTTGTCGCGGCCGGCAGTGGCATCACCCCGGTGCTGTCCATCCTCAAAACCGCGCTGGAAGTCCACCAGGAGCGGGTCGTGCTGGTCTACGCGAACAGGTCGACCGAATCGGTGATGTTCGCGAGCACCCTGGCCGACCTACTCCAGCGATATCCAACGCGCCTCGAGGTGATCCACTGGTTCGAGTCCGACCACGGTTTGCCGACCGTCACCGGGCTGCGCAACCTGGTGACGCCATCGCCCGATTCGGATGCATACCTGTGCGGCCCTGCAGTATTCATGGACCTCGCGCATGACGCCCTCGTCGCCGCGGGGCTCTCCCCCGATGCCATTCATCGAGAGGTCTTCACCTCCATCCAGGCCAACCCGTTTCATACCTCGGTCGCCGATTCTCCGTCCGCAACGGACGTGGGTACGCTTGTCACCGCAGAGGTCGAAGGGGAGGACTACACCTTCCGCTGCCCGCCCGACACCGTTCTCCTCGACGCGATGCTCGACAACGGTATCGACGCGCCGTTCGTCTGCCGCGAAGGGAACTGCGGCGCATGCGCTTTCACCCTCAAAGCCGGCGAAGTCGAGATGCGTGTCAACGACACGCTCGACGACTACGAAATAGGCAAAGGCGTGCGGCTTGCATGTCAGTCCGTGCCTGTTTCCGACAGCCTCGACATCGTCATCGAGTAGCCAGTTCGACACTCGTCGGATCTAGTTCTCGGGGTACTTCAGCGTCGCATGGCGTGTGACTCCTACGAAAAGACGTCGCCGATTCCCTCTTCACCGCGCGGTGAAGCTATACCCAATTCAAGCGGAAATTGCGGTCTGATAAATCAGGAGATTGCGGACACTGCTTTCTCTAAGCAATTCGGACACATGCTCTCGCGATTGCAGTGTGAACTCGGCCTGCTCTCAAGGGCTTTCGCAGTGACCGAGGATCAGTGCTGATGTTACCGATCGGCGTCGTCGGTGGTGCGTGAGTTGGTGAGCATGAGCGCGCCGCCCGCGGCTATCAGCCCGACGACGACAGCTAGGACTCCATAGGTGATTTGCTCGCCGTCGAAGAACGAGTGCACGAGGCTGCTGCTCCAGGTGCCGACGGGCAGTTGGGTGGTGCCCAGGACTGCGATGAGAGTTCCGACCAGTGCGGTACCGACACTGGTGCCGACCTCTTGCGCGGTGTCGTTGAGAGCTGTGCCTATCGAGGTGCGATTGGCAGGCATCGCCTCGACAAGCGCGACTGCGCAGATCGTCATGACGGTGCGCAGCCCGATCGTCATCACAACCATGCAGACGGCGATGGCGAGATATCCGTGTTCGACGCCCCACGACAGACCGGCCAGGGATCCAGCGAGACGGCAGGCGCCGATGAGGCAAGCGATCGGTCATGGCGCGCATGCGCAGCGTCTTGTCGTCAGGGAGTCGGAAGACCAGCGAGTTCGTGATCGGGGCCATGGCGGCGGCAGCAAGACCAGGGGCCGCACGTAGTGCAAGGAGTTCGCCCGTCGTGGTCACGGCCAGGACCCAGCAGGCTCAACGTGCCGAAAACGCGAGCCCGATCAGCAGAACCCGTCGGCGGCCGAATCTGTCGGCGACCGACCCGGCGGTCAGCAGTAGGCCTCCGAAGGTCAACGAGTATGCGACAGTGACCACCCCCACTGGATCGCAGCTGGAGGTTGCGGCCCTGCACACGCGCGGTCTCGACCAAGGGTCCGCGCTTGCTTGTCCATACAATCGGACTGTGCGGAACAAGCCGGTCACGAGCTACGACGTCGCACGGCGTGCGGGGGTGTCGCAGTCGACGGTCTCGCGGGCGCTTCGCGGCGATCCGCGTGTAATTCAGCAGACCCGGGACGAGATCCAGGCGCTCGCCAAGGACATGGGTTACGTCCCGCATGTGACGGCCCGCAGTCTCATCACGCGCCGCTCGATGTCGATTGCCGTGGTGAGCGGGGACCTGCGTAATCCGTCCTACCCCACGCTGGTGAATACACTGCAGGACCGCTTCGCCCGCGACGACTACCGCGTACTACTGATGAGTGACCGCACCGAGGGGACGCTCGAGAAGGACATCTTGGCGCTACGCGGAGGTCTCGTGGACGGCGTCGTGTTCGTCTCTGCGCGGCTCGACTCTCCTATCGTGTCGGAGATGATCGACTCGAAGATCCCGCTGGTGATTCTCAGTCGCGACGTCGATGGCGCCCAGGCAGGCCGGGTGGATCGTGTCACCTCGGACAACGTCGGCGGCGGACGACTTGTCGCCGACCATCTCATCGAGCTGGGGCATCGTCGGATCGGCCTGATCTCGGGACCGGTGGCGAACGCAAGCGTCAAGCTCCGCGAGTCTGGGTTCCGAGATGGTCTGGCGCAGCATGGCTTTCCTCTCGACGAGAGTCTGGTTCATCGGGGCGCCGTCGATGCGACGACTGGACTCACCGGCGGACTGCAATTATGCGGCCGCGCCGACCGGCCGACCGCGATCTTCTGCGTCACCGACTACGTCGCGTTCGGCACCCTCGACGCGACCAAGCGTCTCGGCCTCCGCGTCCCTGACGACGTGTCGGTCGTGGGCTACAACGACCTCGACATCTCGGGGTGGTCAATCCTCGATCTCACCACGGTCCGCCAGCCTCTCGAAGACATGGCACTTGCCGCGGCCGAACTGCTACTGGCTCGTATCAACGGCGCCGCGGGCACTCCGGTCCATCGCGAGTTCGGTGTCGAGTGGGTTCGCCGGGGCAGCGCCGGGCCCTGTGCCCGGGATCACTGACCAAGCAACACCTTCGTTACCTTGCAGCCACGGGACCGCAAAAAGCCCTGCATACATTCGAAGTCATGGCTGACTCGACGGCGCGCCAACCAGCTTGTGAACACCCATCCCCACAGCATTTTCAGGAGTGACATGGATATCGGCGTCTTCATCCCCATCGGCAACAACGGTTGGCTCATCTCCAAGAGCGCACCGCAGTACATGCCATCGTTCGAGCTCAACAAGACCATCGTGCAAAAGGCCGAACACCACGGACTCGATTTCGCCCTCTCGATGATCAAGCTGAAGGGGTTCGGCGGCGAAACCGAGTTCTGGGATCACAACCTCGAGTCGTTCACCCTCATGGCTGGACTCGCCGCGGCCACAGACAGAATTAAACTTTTCGCCTCGACTCCGATCCTCACCCTTCCGCCGGCCATGGTCGCCCGCATGGCATCGACGATCGACTCGATCGCACCCGGCCGGTTCGGGGTCAACATCGTCACGGGATGGGCACCGAACGAGTACACCCAGATGGGAATGTGGCCGGGCGAGGAATACTTCGGTTACCGCTACGAACAGGCCACCGAGTACGTGCAGATCATGCGCGAGTTGTGGGCCGACGGCGTGTCCGACTTCAAGGGCAAGCACTACACGATGGACAACTGCGTGCTGTCGCCGCGACCCACCGGGGGTGCGGTTCCCATCGTGGCCGCCGGTCAGTCCAAGACCGGCATGAAGTTCGCTTCCGAGATGGCCGACTTCAACTTCATCATGGGCACCGGGATAAATACTCCGACCGCCATGTCCGAAGCCACCTCCACTCTTGTCGAGGCCGCCGCGACCACCGGTCGCGATGTGGGCGCCATGGCTCTGTTCATGATCATCGCCGACGAGACCGATGAAGCGGCACAGGCGAAGTGGAAGGACTACCACGACAACGCCGACCTTGCCGCACTCGGGTACATGGCCGATCAGTCGGCGACCGACGCATCCGCCGACGACTCCTCGACCGCCAAGACCATCTCACTTCCCGAGGGCGCGGTGAACTTCAACATGGGAACGCTCGTCGGGTCCTACGAGTCGATCGCAAAGATGCTCGACGAGGTCGCCGAACTTCAGGGGATCAAGGGCATCATGCTCACGTTCGACGACTTCGTCGAGGGGATCGAGAACTTCGGAACCCGCATTCAGCCGCTCATGAAGAGCCGTGAATCCATCACCACCGCTGCAGCCTGAATCCGATGGTGGGTGGGCGATTCGCCCGTCCACCCACCACCAGCCCGACGGAGCCCTCCTTGTACTCGCGCACACTCGACGTTGCGATCGTTCAAATCGGTGAACTCACCGAAGACATCCCGGCCAACTTGACCAGGCTCGGCGCTCGCGTACGCGAGGCCGGGGCGCCCGATAAACACGGCGCGACACCAGATCTGGTGGTATTGCCCGAATTGATCACCACGCCGTACTTCTGCACCAGCCACGACGTCGACCGCACCGCCTGGGCTCAGACCCTGCCTGGCCCGGCAACCGAGGTGCTTGGCGAGATCGCGGCCGAACTCGGCTGCGCAATCGCCTTCGGCACCTACGAGCGCACCGTCGATGACATCACGCACAACTCCGTGGTTCTCATCGACCCGACCGGCGAGATCGTTTGGTGGGACACCCCAAACGGCGGGCACGTCCCGGCGTACCGAAAGTTGTCGTTGCCCGCGAACAAGGTCAGCGGCATAGACATCGACGAGAAATACCACTTCGCCCCCGGTGCTTCTCCGGCCACCGCCGATCTCCTCGGAACCCGATTTGGTTGCGTGATCTGCTACGACCGCACGTTCCCCGAGAACTGGGGCGTGGCACGCGGTCTCGGCGCCGAGGTCATGCTGGCGATCGTCTCATCACTCGGCACCCGGGAGAACCTGTTTCTCGCCGAACTGCAGACTCGTGCCCTCGAGTCGCAGATGTGGATCATCGCAGCGAACCGCGCCGGCCCCGAGACGCTCAACGACGTGACCGTCGACTACTTCGGACTGTCCTGCCTTATCGCACCGGACGGGACGATTGTCGCCCAGGCACCGGCGCACCAAAACGGTGCCACCCTTCGCTTTTCACTTGACCTCGACCTAGTCGCGTCGGTGCGCGCAGCATTCCCACTTCGTCGTGACCGCCGTCCCGACGTGCTCGAACTACTTGCACGACTCGCTGACGGCACGGTGCGGCCGGCCCCTCTATCTCGGCCGTCCGCCCTGTCCCGGTCGGCCACAGTCGCGGCTGCGCCGACCGCGGTGGAGGCCGCCGGGTGACGAGCACCGACTATCCCGACCTCACCGCACCCGCCGCACACACCCTCGGTGACCTGCTCCCCCAGGCCGGTATCGACATGAGCGAGCCCATCGCTTCCTCGCGATCATTGCCCCTACCGGCCTCACCCAACACCCTCGGCACCGAGCCGGCCGACTTTGCTCTGGAGTTGACATCAACATCGGTTCCACATCAACACTTTTCGGCCCCCGACTATGTGCCGGACACCGACCATGCATTACACGGACTCGGCGTACTGGACCTGCTCGCCGCCTACCGATCGGGAATCACGACCCCGACCGATGTGCTCACAGCGCTGCGGACGCGATGGTCCGACCCTGAGCTGGCCGGCGGTTCGATTCTCGCCGTGGTGGAGACCGCGTCCGCGGCGGCGGCCGAGGCCGACCGCCGGTGGGACAACGGCACACCGCGGCCCCTCGAAGGCATCTTCTTCGGCGTCAAGGACATCATCGACGTCTCAGGTACACCGGTCACCGCTGGATCGCATCTGACGGGCGGCCGCGTGCCTGCCCGTGACGCCACTGTCATCGCCCGGTTGCGCGCGGCAGGCGCCATCCCTGCGATCATCACCGCGACCACCGAGTTCGCCTGCGGCGCACCGCACAACGCGCGCTATGGAGTGGCCACCAACCCGTGGGACCCACAGTGCTGGACGGGAGGGTCATCTACGGGATCGGCGGGTGCACTGGCCTCGGAGTTGATACCCCTGGCGCTCGGTACCGACACCGGCGGATCTATTAGGGTCCCCAGCGCGCTCTGCAACCTCACCGGAATCAAACCCACCTATGGTTTGATCCCGCGTACGGGAGTGGCTTCGTTGTCGTGGACCCTCGACCACGTCGGGCCGATGGCTCGATCAGCCGCCGACCTGAGCGCCGTCTTCGGGGTACTACTCGGCCCTGACGCCGCCGATTCCGGGGCAGCGCCATCGGTGCGCGCCGAGGAGGTACGTGACCGGCTCGGCGCAAACGGGTCGGGCGCCGTTCGACTCGATGGACTCCGTATCGGCATCCCTACCGCCTGGTTCACCGACATGTGCGATGACGCGGTCATCGCGGCGTGGCAAGAGTCGCTGGGCGTTCTACGGCGACACGGGGCACAGACCGTGCCGGTCGAGATCCCTGACGCTTCCCTGCTCCACGACGATTTCACTATTCTGCTGACCACCGAACTGGCCTCTAATCAGGAGGGCGCGATGGGTCATTTCGACCGCTTCGACATCGGAACCCAGATTCGTATCGCTCGCGGCACCGTGCCGTCGGCAGTGGACTACCTCCGCGCTCTGCGACGTCGGGCGGGCGCCCTACGCGCAACACTGCGTGCGTTCGACGACGCCGAAGTCGACATTCTCGTGACCCCTGGCGTCGGCGCCACCGCCCCACGGTTGTCCGACGTCACACTCGAGGTCAACGGGGTTCGGCACCCCATGCAGTCTGTTGTCGGCCGCAACACTGCGCTGTTCGACCATCTCGGACTCCCGGCCGTGATGACCCCGGCAGGGTTTGTCGACGGCATGCCCGTGGGGGTTCAGATCGTCGGTCGCCCGTGGTCGGATGCGATGGTCATCGGCCTCGCCCGGGCACTTCAGCACGTCACCGGCCACCACCATCGCCGTGCGCATGGATGACCGGCCTCGTGGGTAGCCGACCTCGGGCCCGTGGAACGAACGATCGCGTTGTCGCCCCACGCCAGCCGCACCCGTGGCGGGTCTTCGCCGTTACCAGTATCGGCGTGATAGCAGTCTTTGTCAGCATGAGCGGACTGACCGTCGCCCTGCCGACCCTGGCGGCCGAACTCGATGCGTCGCCGGCCCAGTCGACATGGATCCTGGTGGGCTACATGGTGGTGACAACGGCACTGATCCTGGTCTTCGGCAGACTCGCGGACATCGTCGGTCGTCGTCCCCTGTACCTGGCCGGCCTAGTGGTGTTCACCGTTGCCAGCGGCCTTTGCATCGTCTCGCCGTCGCCCGGATGGTTGATCGCCGCACGAGTTCTGCAGGGTGTCGGGGCGGCCTCGGTAGTCACCAACAACACGGCGTTGCTCACCGACACTTTCCCCCGGCACGTGCTCGGTCGCGCCCTGGGCTGGAATGCAACCGTCGCCGCTGTGGCCCAGGTGATCGGACCCGTGATCGGCGGTGCAGCGACCGCTCTCATCGGGTGGCGCGGTTTGTTCGTAGTGGTGTTGGTGATTGGCCTGATCGCCACGGCGGCATCGTTTGCAGTCATTCCCCGGACGTCGACCAGTACCGCCGACCGCGAGCCCTTCGATCTGACCGGAGCAATGCTGTCGACCGTTCTCCTCACCGTCGTCGTCCTCGCACTTACCCCTGGGCTGACCACGTCATCCTGGCTGCCGTGGCTCTGCGGTGGCGTGGCCATCGCGACGGCGTTCGTCTTCGTGTTGGTACAGGTCCGTCGAGCTCACCCACTGATCGATGCGCAGCTCTTCCGCACCCGCGGGATAGCACTGGTTCTCGTCGCCTGCATGCTGACCGGTGCCGCCACCTATGCAGTACCACTGATCATCTCGCTGTTCGAGCAGGCAGTCGACGGCACGTCGCCGTTCGTCGCGGGCCTTTTGGTCACTCCGGTCGCGGTGGGCACCATCGTCGCGGCGGTGGTCGCCGGCGCACTGGTCACTCGCACAGCGCCGCGCACACTCACCGCAATCGGCATGGCGCTCAACGTCGTCGGCTTATTGGGCATGACACTGACGCTGTCCGTGAACGGCGTCCACCTGCTAGTCAGCTCGGCATTCCTGTTTGTCGTCGGATGCGGCATCGGAATGTTCATGACCCCTAGCACCAGTGCGTTGATGTTGACCGTCCCGGTCGAGCGCCGCGGAATCGCCAACGGGATGAGATCGACGATGCAGAACGTCGGAAACCTGCTGAGCACGGCCCTCGTGCTGGCGATAGTGCCGACCGGCATCGGGGCAGCCGCGTCGCATAACGAACTCGTCGACTATGTCGACGATCTCCGTGTCGCTGGAGTGGTGCTGACGTTGATCGCCGTTGTCGGGGTGGTCGTCTGTCTTGCCTTTCCACGGCGGCAGGTTCTCGCCCCATCGCGGGGGACACCGCCCGAATCCGTCACGACGATAAAGGAATCCGCATGATCTCTTCCCCACCCCCTACCAGTCGAACCGCCCAGGCCGCCGACTATGCACGCGCGGGATTCGGACAGGAGCTCGAACCAGGTACACGCCCCGCCCTGCTCGTCGTCGATCCCGCCCGAGCCTATGTCGATCCCGACTGTCCTCTGTACGCGGGAGTGGAAGAAAACGTCGAAGCCATGAAAACCCTTGTGGGTTCGGCCCGCGCAGCCGGTATTCCGATTGTGTTCACCGAGGTGCGGCTACGCGCCGACGGTGCGGACGCTGGGGTGTTCTTCCGGAAGTCGGGCACACTCGTGGCGTTCTGTGAGGGAAGTCCGTTCGGTGAACTGATCGACGGGCTCACGCCAGGCAAGGGCGAACTATTGGTGACGAAACAGTACGCGAGTGCCTACTTCGGCACATCGCTGAGCTCGTACCTGACCTCGCTCGCTGTGGACACCGTCCTCATCGCCGGACTGTCCACCAGCGGTTGCGTCCGGGCGACCACCCTCGACACCATGCAGCACGGATTCATCCCTATCGTCGTGGAAGATGCTGTCGGGGACCGTGATCCGGATATCAACGCGTCCAACCTCTTCGACATGCAGCAAAAGATGGCTGAGGTCTGGCCGCTGTCTCGCGCCCAGGAGTACATGAGCAGCGTCGCTGCCGTTTAGTTAACACGACCGAACCAAAACGGTTGCCTGTTGAAATACGTGATCCGATAGATTCGGGTCAATGCATTCGAAGTCATGATTGCATCTCCGACTCGGCAACGCCGCCCCCGTCGCACTCAATTTTGATCGACTTCCCTTACTCATCAGGAGTTTTCATGGCACCATCGTCATCTCGTGGCGTCTCGATCGCCGCGATCGGTCTCGCCGCCGTGTTCGGCTTCTCGGCGTGTAGCAGTTCCGGATCCAACGGGGGCGCCGGTGGCGACGCGTCTGCCGGCATCGCCTATGCCCAATCCCAGCTCGCGAAGTTCACCGGCGATCCCAGTTTCACGCTGCAGGCCGACCCGTTTCCGATGAAGGACATCGCAGGCAAGAAGATTTTCGCGATTCCCACCAACAGCGAAAACCCTTACAACGTCGCGGTGGACGAGGAGTCCAAGAAGGTGGCCGAAAGGTATGGAGCCACCTGGATCGAATACGTCAATCAGGGCAAACCGGCCCAGTGGAGCACCGGGGTCGAACAGGCTGTGAACCAGAAGGTGGACCTCATCGTCCTCTCTCAGGGCATTGACGGTTCACTCATCAAACCTGCTCTGCAGAAGGCCGACGCGGCAGGCATACCGGTTTTGTTGACACACACGATCCTTCGGGGTGAGACCATCCCCGCCGGTCTCGAAGGGCTCATCGACGCCTACACCGATGCGCCCCTCGCCGAGGCCAACCGGCTCACCGTCGACTGGATGATCGATCAGACCGGCGGCGAGGGCAATGCCCTCATCATCACCTCCGATGAAGTCCCGCCCGCCAAGGCGGAGGTGGCAGCGATGAAGGATGAGATCGACAAATACTGTCCAAACTGCGATTACAAGGTCGTCAACGTCCCGGTCGCCGAATGGGCCACCAAGATTCAGCCGGAGATCCAGACCGCACTGTCGGCGGACCCGTCGATCGATTTCGTTCTTCCCATCTACGATTCGATGTCGCTCTACGCCCAGGCTGGTATCAAAGCAGCGGGCAAAGCCGGCCAGGTCCAGATCTCGTCGGTCAACGGCACCCCGGCGGTGCTGAAGATTCAGCAGGACGACGGCATCGTGACCATGAACGTGGGCGAATCCATCCCTTGGTTGGCCTGGGCAACGATGGATCAGGCCGGCCGGCTTCTGCTCGGGTTGCCTCCGGTTGCCGACGGCGCCGAACAGACACCGCTCAAACTGATCACCAAAGACAACATCGGCGAAACCGGCACCCCGCCGCAACCTGACAAAGGTTACGGAACCGCCTATGTCACCGGTTACGAGACCCTGTGGGGCACCAGTGCCCAGTCCTGACCCCATCGTCAATATCGTTGGCCTGTCGAAGACGTTCGGTGAGAACACGGTCCTCAAGAACGTCGGTCTCACCGTCCACGCCGGTGAGGTTCACGGTCTGCTCGGGGAGAACGGGTCCGGTAAATCCACCCTCATCAAGGTGCTCGCAGGATTTCACGCACCGGATCCCGGTGCAGCCCTGCAGGTTCGCGGGCGAGATGTCGCGCTCCCGATCGCGTCCGGGGGATTCCGCGATATCGGCATCAGTTTTGTGCACCAAGATCTCGCGCTCGTCCCGGACCTCTCGGTGGTCGAGAACCTACGTGTCGGTTCGACCATCGCCGGGTCAAGACCGTGGATCTCTTGGCGCCGCGAGAAGAAGGTCGCGCGAGAGTTGTTTGCCAGATACGGATTACGTATTGATCCGACCGCGCCGGTGTCGTCACTGGGTGCCACCGACCGCGCCCTGCTGGCGATCCTGCGTGCCGTCGATGACCTCGGCGACCGACGCACCCTGCTCGTGTTGGACGAACCGACCGTCTTCCTTCCTCGCGAGGGCACAGACCTGCTGTTTTCGGTGGTCAGGGAGATCGTTGCCGACAGCAGGGCCGCCGTCTTGTTCGTCTCACATGATCTCGACGAGGTTCTCGCACACACCGACCGGGTCACCGTGCTCCGAGACGGCGTGTCCCAAGGCACTCATCACACGGCCAAACTGACCTCGTCTTCACTGATCGATCTGATCGTCGGTCGCACACTTGCGGCAGCCGAACGGCGCGCCCCGGCTCCCGCCGCGGCGCGGGACGATCCACCGCTGGCGGCGGTGCGAGGATTGGGTACCGCCACGATCGACAGCCTCGACGTCGACATCCTTCCGGGCGAGATCGTTGGCATCACCGGCATTGCAGGATCGGGTTATGACGATGTCCTGCCCGCCCTCTACGGCGCCGACCCCGCCCGGGAAGGAATCCTGACCATCGGTGAGCGCACCTTGGCACTGAGCTCGGTGACTCCGATCGGCGCGCTCGCGGCCTCGATCGTGTACGTACCGCCCAATCGCAAGATCGACGGCAGTGCACCGGAACTCACCGTCGCAGAGAACGTCACCCTTCCGGTGCTCGGCAGGATCCTGCGACCGAAGGCGGTTGATGCGATCGCCGGACGAATCGCCGAGCAATGCGATGTACGACCCCGTGATCCTCGTGCCGTGTACGGGTCGTTGTCGGGCGGCAACCAGCAGAAGGCACTGATCGGTAAATGGTTGCAGACCGATCCCAAGTTGGTGTTGCTCGCCGAACCCACCCAGGGTGTTGACGTCGGAGCGCGCGCTCGCATCTTCGACATACTCCGCGACACCGCCCGCAGCGGCGCGGGGATTGTCGTGGCGAGTTCGGACTACGAACAACTGTCCGTGCTGTGTGACCGCGTGATCGTGATGTCACGCGGTCGGATCGCTACTGAACTGACTGGCGAACTGCTGGACAAACGCCATATATCCGACAGCGTTCTCGGCGTGACCCCAGAGGAAGTGTCCGTCTGATGTCCCTCACCGTTGATACCAAGTCCACCAACGACATTCCCGCCACTGAGCCAACCCGGCGACGCCGTCGCGTCAGCGGCGGGCCTGCCCTCGAAAAGTACGCGCTGGTGCTCGCGCTCATCGTCGTGGTCGTCGTATTCAGTGTGCTACGGCCGCAGGTCTATCCGACCACAAGCAACCTGCAGAACATTCTCGGATCGCAAGCAGTGCTGCTCATCCTGGCGCTCGGCCTGATCATCCCCCTCACCGCCGGTGAGTTCGACCTGTCCGCGGTGTCGACAATGTCGTTGTCCGCGATGACCATTGCAGTGCTCAACGTGCAGCACGGTTGGTCATTACCGTCGGCCATCGTGGTGGCGATCCTCGCCGCCCTGATAGTCGGCGTGGTAAACGGAGTCCTGGTGGTGCAACTGCGTATCGACTCCTTCATCGCCACCCTCGGCAGCGGAACGGTTGTCCTCGTTGTGGTGCAGTGGATGTCGAGCTCCACATCCGTCACTGGTATCGACTCCGCCCTCGTCGACGCCACCGTCGGCACCCGACTCTTCGGTGTGTCTCTGCAGTTCTATTACGCACTGTTTTTGGTCGTGGTCATCGCTTTGGTGTTCGGTTACACGCCGGTGGGCCGACGGCTGCTGTTCGTCGGCCGTGGCGCTGAAGTGGCTCGTCTGAGTGGACTGCACGTCGACCGCATCCGGGGCGGCTCACTCGTCATGTCGTCGCTGGTCGCTTCGCTGGCCGGAGTCGTCTACGCCGGCATGCTCGGTGGGGCCGACCCATCGTCGGGGCAGTCGTTCATGCTGCCGTCGTTCGCAGCCGCGTTCCTGGGTGCCACGGCAATCATCCCAGGCCGCTTCAATGCCTTCGGCACGCTCATCGCGGTCTACTTCCTCGTCGCCGGCGTCGTCGGTCTGCAGATGCTCGGTGCTGCGAGTTTTGTCCAACAGCTGTTCTACGGAGGCGCTCTGATCGTCGCCGTGGCGCTATCGGGCGCCGTTCGGCGCCGGACCACGTCACGGTCGGCGACATGACCCACTCACGTCTTCTCACGAGAAAGGTAATTCCATGACAATCACCGTTGTTGCAGGCAATCCGAAATCCGGTTCACGCACCCTCGACGCCGCACGTCAGCTGGCGAAGGCGCTCACCAACACCGAACCCGACCACCTCATCGACGTCGTCGACCTCGGACCGGGCCTGCTCGGGTGGGGTGATGCCCAGGTGAAGGCCGCGGTGCAGACTGTGTCCGCGTCGGACCTGGTTGTAATCGCGAGTCCCACCTTCAAAGCCACCTATACGGGCATCCTCAAACTATTCCTCGACCAGTTCGCGACCGGTGACGGGCTGCGTGACGTCACCGCGGTGCCCCTGATGCTTGGCGCCGGGCCGGCCCACGCGATGGCCCCCGATCTACTACTCAAACCGGTGCTCGTCGAACTCGGTGCCACCTGTCCGTCCCCCGGCCTTTACCTGATCGATTCGAGCTACACCACCGACACCCGGATCGACGAGTACACCAAACGCTGGGCTCCTACCCTGCGGTCGACTCGACGAACGGACGCAGCATGAGTATCGAACCGCTGGACGGTACCGCCCTACGACGCGCCTTCGCGCACATTCCCGCCGGAGTCATCGCCATCTGTGCAGACACCGGTACTGAACGGATCGGGATGGCAGCGAGCACATTTGTCCCTGTGTCCCTGAATCCGCCGCTGGTGTCATTCTGCGTACAGAACACCTCCACCACCTGGCCGAAGCTCGCTGCTCTACCGCGCCTGGGTGTCAGTGTCCTCAGCGCCGATCACGACACGGCCGCTCGGGTCCTCGCTGCCAAGAACGGCGACCGCTTCGCCGGTATCGAAACCCAAACCCACGACGGCGGGGCTCTGTTCGTCACCGGGTGCGGAATTTGGATGGACGTGACGGTGCACCAAGAAATTCTCGCCGGAGACCACACCATCGTGGTGATGCGGATAAACGCCGTCCACAGCGGCAACACGGATGTCGGTGTCGAACCGATCGTGTTCCATCGCAGCGCGTTCCGAAAGCTCGCGTCATAGGGTCAGGTGTAGGTCACCTGCCAACGAGGCCGTGACAGCAATGCGCAATAGCCACCCGACGGCGCGCCTCGACCGCGGACACGGTGCGTCGCAACGACCGCTTCTCCGGTACCGAGAGCACCTCCAGCGCAGCGCATTACCTCAACGGCGTTTGACCAATCTGGATCCCGACGTCCAACGTTGTGCCGCCTGCGGGACAACACTGACACCGTCCTCCTGTTGATTTCATTCGTTGGCCGTGAACACGCCCAGCGAGCCACCCATCTGTCCCGACGCAGACATTCCCTACCATCGAAGGAGTGCACATGGCCCGTCAACTCGCGCCCATCGTCACTTTCGTCCATGAGGCACTCGGAGTCGTAGGACTCACACTCCCAATGCCGACGAACCCGATCATCACCGCTCCTGCCGACCTGCAGGATGCGCAAAAACTCTCTCGCCGCGCGCTTCTCGATCACCGCCAACCAGGGTTCCCACGCCCGTGCGTTCTCGCCGAGCTACGTTTTCACGTCGCCACCAACGCCGACACCGCCCGCACACAAGCCGCACCGGTCGCCCACACACTCACCGGCCGCCTGAACTACATCGGCACGCCAGGCGGTCTCGCCGGCCTGATCTGCGATATTAAAGCAGCCCACGTGGCCGATGGCGTCCGACTCATTCCCGCTTGTGCGGATGACGACGACGCCCTTGACCTGATCGTCAACGTCGTCATGCCACTATTGACTGAGCACGGCAGCGCAATGGACACAGCATCAGTTGGCTACATACACAAGATCATTGCGCAACGCACCCAGGTCGACGACAAAAGCACTGCATCACCCGCTGGCCGATAGCCCCGCATTCCATGGCGTCATCTGAACCGACAACGCGGCCATACTTCTGCGACCTGAACTCGGTGAGATTTGCGGCACCCAACGAGCGTTGATCACGCCCGAAGAGGCCGACATCTACGCGGGCAATCCAATCGACGCGATGCCGTACAACCGTTCGTTCTCGGACAGGAAACGTAGATGAGTTTGGACTGAGTGCGGACTCGCCCCAAGCATTCGAACCCCAGCATCGCTGGCCCAGGCGCACTGCCACGATACCAACCGGTCAGCCGCGCGCCATATCCACGAACCGGCTCAAATGCAGTTGGTGCGCAACGGTAATCGTCGACGTGGGGCCGTTACGGTGCTTACCCAAGATGATGTCGGCTTCGCCGGCACGGGGGTCATCGCGTTCGAACGCGTCGGGGCGATGTAGCAGGATCACCATGTCGGCGTCCTGCTCCAGCGAACCGGACTCACGGAGGTCGGAGACCTGCGGGCGCTTGTCGGTACGTTGCTCGGGACCACGGTTCAGCTGACTGATGGCGACCACTGGAACCTCGAGCTCCTTGGCGAGCAGCTTGATGCTTCGCGAGAACTCGGAGACTTCCTGCTGGCGCGACTCGACCTTCTTGCCGGACGACATCAGCTGCATGTAGTCGATGACCACGAGCTTGAGATCATGACGCTGCTTCAAACGCCTTGCCTTTGCACGGATTTCCATCATCGTGAGGTTGGGCGAGTCGTCGATGAACAAAGGCGCCTCGGAAATTTCACCCATTCGACGAGCCAATCGGGTCCAGTCATCATCGCTCATCCGGCCCGAGCGCATGTCGCCGAGTTTGATCTTCGCCTCGGCGGAGAGCAACCGCATCACGATCTCGGTTTTGCTCATTTCCAAAGAGAACATGGCACTGGTCATTTGGTGCTTGATGGAGCAAGACCGCAGGAAGTCCATCGCGAGTGTCGAGTTGTGAGTTGGGATCATGGCCTCACCGGCGAGGTACATGTGGTCGTTGTTGTCGACCTGCACGCACCGCACGGGAACGCTGTCGATGGGCCGCACATCCACGATGAACCGAGAAGACGAGCGTGACAAGTTCTTGGCGCGGCGACGTTCTTTGTGCAGCAAAGCCTTTCGAGCAAGACCGAAGACCTCATCGTCGGTCGCGAATGTCAGCGAGTACGCGGTCGATGAGGCTTCGGTATGACCATCGACCCGCTTCGTCGATGTGCCGCAGCGGTACCCGAGACTCACGATGAGCTCGCGCACATTGGCCACCAGCGTCGGGCTTGTCCCAGTGAACTGAACCGAGCCGCCCGCTGTCACAGTGCCATCGGTGTCGAGAAGCCCAGCGAGCAATGCCCGCCGCTGCTCCTCAGATGCGCGCAGGTACTGAGTCGGAATGTGCTTGTTGCCCAACACCCCGAGCATGCGCAACCGACCCTGAACGCTACCGACCGAGTACAGGCATTCCTGGCAGGCGTACTTGCCGGTGAACTCTCGACCACACCACTTGCACGGGTTCGGAGCAACTGCCGCAGACATGAACCGCGACTTGCCGCCACATGACTGACCACATGTACGGACGTGGGCGAACGCCGGAGAGAACTCCTTGCCGCACACGACACAGGACTTCTTCGCAAACGGTTCATCGCCAGGCAAGCTGATTCCGTATCGGAGCTTGACGTTTGCACTCCTCCGGCAGACGTAGCCCTCGCCTTCGATTCTCATCGGGATTTCGGGATCTGCTGACGTCAGGACCGCACCATCGGATGACCCGTCGCCAAGCCAAGCGCCCAACGTGTACGGCTGAACCAGGAGATCCTGTTTCGGAAGCTGAACCGCCCGCGCGTTCGTAACGGAGTGGTTCGCTCGTTGGTCCGCGGTATTGGTGCGAAGCGTCGAGAAGATCTGTCCCGTGGTGCGTACCTCCGCAGGAAAGCGGGGAGAGCGGCGCGAAGCACGGGTGTCCGTCAACCACTGGTGCTGCTCATCAGCGATCAGCACAGACCCATCCGAGAACTCGACTTCGTAGCAAGGCCGATCCTGCATCACCTCGGTCGCCGCAACAACTCGGGTTGGTTTGCCATCGGCGCCGATCAGGTGGTCACCGACCTTGACTTGCCCCATCGTTGTCCAACCCGACGGCGTCGGCAGAGGCGTACTCAGTGCGAGCGCTTTACCCACACCAGGCCTCGCCGCAACAATGATCATCTGACCCGGGTGCAAACCGTTGGTCACTTCATCAAGATCGTGGAAACCCGTTGGCACACCGAGGGATAGACCACCACGCGACGCGATGGAGTCGATCTCGTCCATTGTTGGCTGAAGCAGTTCTTCAAGCGCCACATAGTCTTCGGCGGTACGACGCTCGGTGACCTCGTACACCTCGGCCTGCGCGCGGTCGACGACCTCGGCGACATCCTGGCCGTCGGCCCCGGCGTAGCCGTATTGGACGATGCGGGTGCCGGCTTCCACCAGGCGACGAAGAATCGCTTTCTCGGCGACGATCTCCGCGTAGAAGCCGGCATTGGCCGCGGTCGGCACCGTCGAGATCAGCGTATGGAGGTACGGCGCCCCTCCGATACGTCGAAGCTCGCCCGCGCGGTCGAGCTGCCCGGCAACGGTCACAGCATCGGCAGGTTCCCCCTTGCCGTACAGGTCGAGAATGGCGTCGTAGACCGCCTGGTGCGCGGGCCGATAGAAGTCGCCCGGGCGGAGCTTCTCAAGCACGTCGGCGATGGCGTCCTTGGACAGCATCATGCCGCCCAGAACAGATTGCTCGGCGGCCATGTCCTGCGGGGGCTGGCGGCCGAAGTCTTCGCTCGGGGGCACCTGTTCACGCGGAGTTGTATGCCCACGATCGTCAACTACGGCCAACGTGCCACCCCTTTCGCTTCAGGTTGTCTGGACCACTATTTCAAGAGGGTCTGACAACCCAATCGCCTCAGATCGCCGCCGATCTGCATGCGCACCCGCCAGACACTAAGGGCTCAGGCCGATCCGGCCAAACGGAGCTGTGGACCATCCTGTGCACCAACTGTGGACGGTGTGCGGATAGTTGTTAGCGCCCTGTTGGCTACCTGTGGATAAGTGAGGTGAATAGAAGCATCATCGCAGCTCAGCCATGGTCACTCACTTTTTCTTACTGTGGATACCCATTCACACGGCGTGTCTCTGCAAGTGCGGTTTCGGGCGTGTTCGGTTTGACAAATCGAGTTGTACTACAAACGCACGAACTTCCATCACTTGCCCTAAAGTGACCGTGACGTGCATAGATCTGTGCTCACCGAACCGGTCACACGAGCGGGCCAACAGTGGTGCAATGATCGGGCACGAACGAATGATCTGGGGAGGCGTTCATGAGGAAGATCATCGGGGTGATTGCCGCTGTTGCGGCCACTGTCGGACTGCTGTCGGCAGGTTCCCCGGCCTCGGCGGTACCGGGTCCCACGTACACGCAGGTCCCCGATCTCGCCGGCTACGTGCCCGTGGACCCCTACGGCTACCGATCCCCCGACTTCGCCGACAACGGCAAGACGTTCTTCGTCACTTCCAGCGGCCGGGTCTGCGCCCTGGGCCCCGGCTACGCCTACACGGCGTGCACCGGCCACCCGTCCACCGCGCCTCCGGGAATCGTCGGTGCGGCCATCTCTGCGGGCCAGACGGGCCCCTACTGGGTCCCTCCGAACACTTCGTACACGGTGCGTCCGCGGGGCTGGTTCCAACCACCCCTGCTTCAGATCGGTGAGTCGATCACCGTCGACGGATCGAGCTGCGCGGTGAGCCCCGTCGGCGTGACGTGTGTGGCCGGTCCGAGAGCGTTCACGTTGACCCAGTCCTGGTACAAGTTCGTGACGCCCGCGGGCGACCAGTACCACGACGCGAACCGGTCCCCCGAGTTCCTTCCTCCCGATCAGCGCTGACCCAATCGCCTTGGGCGACAAACCCTCCGACAGTGGTCACATCCTCCGACTGCAACCGGAGGAAGTCGCCGGAGTCGGAGGGTCTGGGGAACACACACCGAGCCCACGAGTCACCGCCCGGGCGTCGCCCCACCGGGATTGCCGAGTTCGTCTTCGTACGTGTGCATTGCGGAGATCAACGCCGTGAACACCCGATGGGCGGCAGCAAGATCTTCGTCGGGAAGATCCACCATCGCGTCATGGGTGTGCTTGCCCAGCGGCGCGAAGAACGCCCTCGCCACGGCCATCCCGTGCTCGTCGTAGCGCAGGATCACCTTTCGGCGGTCGCGTTCGTCGGCCTCCCGCCGGATGTGCCCCGAACCGATCATGCGTTCCACGAGATGCGTCACAGCCCCGCCCGACACCTGCAAACGCTTACCGAGACCACCCGACGTCAACGGCGCGCCCGCCGCGTCAGCGACCATCACGTGCAGCAGGGCTCGAAAGTCGTTTGCACTGAGGTCATTCAGGGTCGCGAACACACGCGAGATCTGGTCGGACTCGGCGTTGAGCGCCCGGACATCCGATGAGATCTGGGACTCGAGCGCTGCGCGGTTGTCCTGCGCCGGTTGATTGTCGGGCATGGGTACCTCCTGCCAGGACTATAAGGCCTGGAGATAGTTTAGTTGCTCAATATTTTAAAATGTGAGATTGTTGGGACATGGCGACCCCAAAGACGTCGACTCATTCACCCACCTGGTGGGATCGCTTTGCTGCCGCAGTGAGCGGCCGTAGATCGTGGTGGATCGCTCTGGCGGTCATCCTGATCTCCGGCGCCGCCATGGGACTCATCGGCGAGAACGACTCGGGAGATCAAGCGCCGGATTCGCTTCCACCATCGGCTGATTCGGCACAGGTCAACGAATTGCTCGACAGCTTCCCCGATTCGGACGTATCGGCAGCCGTACTCGTCACGGTTCGCAGCGACGGCGCTCCGCTGTCCGGCGACGACAAGGCCGCCGTCGAGCAAGCACAACAGCGCATGCTCGCCGTCGACCGCTCGGTGCCCACCGATGCATCGGCCGGTCCGGGCGTTGTTGTCTCTCCAGATGGAATCGCAGCCATTTCCGTTGTGCCTGTCAGCGCCGAGCTCAACGGCTTCAAGCTCACCGACCTCGTCGACGAGTTGCGAGACGCCGCCGACGACGGCCTACCGAGCGGCTTGACCACCTACGTGACCGGTGGCCCGGCGTTCGGCGCCGACACCGCAAACTCGTTTTCCGGTGCCAACGTCACACTGTTGGCAGTGACGGCACTCGTTGTTGCCCTTCTACTGATCGTCACGTATCGCTCGCCGGTTCTGTGGCTGGTTCCCTTGCTGGTCATCGGGTTTGCCGATCGGCTGGCGAGTTCGGTCGGCACCGGGCTGGCCGAGCTGACCGGCCTCTCGTTTGACGGATCCACCTCGGGCATCACCAGCGTGCTGGTGTTCGGCGCGGGCACCAACTACGCCCTGCTGCTGATCTCGCGATATCGGGAAGAGCTGCGCAAAGAGCAGGACCACCGGATTGCGTTGCAGCACGCGGTCCGTCATGCTGGCCCGGCCATCCTCGCTTCGAACGCGACAGTGGTACTGGCACTGCTCACACTCCTGCTCGCCGCACTACCAAGTACCCGCAGTCTCGGCGCACTGGCGGCTGCGGGACTTGTTGTCGCAGTGATCTTCGCCCTGCTGGTGTTGCCACCCCTGTTGGCGCTGTTCGGAACTCGCCTCTTCTGGCCGTTCATCCCCAAGGTGGGCGATCCGGTGCCGACCGAGGGCGGTAACTGGTTCAAGATCGCAAACGCCGTCTCCCGGCACCCGGTTCGCGTTCTCGCCGTCGCCCTCACGGCATTGATCGCATGCTCGTTGGGCCTGCTCGGCGCAAACATCGGCCTCTCACAGACCGAGCAGTTCCGCGTGAGCGCCGACTCCGTCGAAGGTTTCGACACCCTCGCCGAACACTTCCCCGCCGGGCAGTCCGACCCCACGATCGTCATCGCGAACACCGCTGCGGCCGAAGAGATCCAGTCCGTCCTGGACAGCACCGACGGAGTGATCTCGGCGACCGAGACGGGCCGGTCCGACGACGGCCTCACCAAGTGGTCCGTGGTCATCGACGCCGACCCGGCGTCCGAGCGGGCTTTCGACATCATCGATCAAATACGCGACGTCACGGGTGACGTTCCCGATGCGCAGGCACTCGTCGGCGGATCCGATGCCGAAGCCCTCGACGTCGCAAACGCGTCCGAACGTGATCGACTCCTGATCATCCCGCTGATCCTCGCCGCGGTGTTCGTCATCCTGATCGTGTTCCTGCGCGCTCTGGTGGCACCGGTGGTGCTGGTCGCGACAACAGTGCTGAGCACCGTCGCCGCCATCGGAATCGGCAGCCTCATCAGCGAACACATCTTCGGTTTCCCGGCCCTGGACAACAACGTCCCGCTCTACTCCTTCCTCTTCCTGGTTGCCCTGGGAATCGACTACACGATGTTCTTGGTGATCCGCGCGAGGGAAGAGACACCTGGCCACGGCACGCGAGACGCCATCGTGCGCGCAGTGGCCTCTACCGGTGCCGTGATCACCAGTGCGGGAATCGTATTGGCCGCAGTCTTCTGCGTGCTCGGCATCCTCCCGCTCATCACACTGACCCAGCTGGGCATCATCGTCGGACTCGGAATCCTTCTCGACACGTTCCTGGTTCGGACCGTGGTGATTCCCGCGCTCTTCAGCGTGATCGGGCCCCGCATCTGGTGGCCAGGCACCGTGGACCAAAAAGCGCGTCCACAACCGGAATTACAACAACAGAAGTAGGAGATGACACCATGGCGTTTTCACCTCGCCGACTCAGTCGCATCGTGATCGGCGGTCTTGCAATCGCTTTCGCTCTTGCCTGTGCGGCTCCCGCTTCGGCGGACACCAGCTCGCTACCCCAGCCACTGAAGCCGGTGGCCAAGCTGGACACCCAGCGTTATCTCGGTGACTGGAATCAGATCGCCGCCATCCCGCAGCCGTTCAACCTCATCTGTGCGCGCGACACGATGGCGAACTACCAATTGATCGACCCGACGAACATCCGGGTGGAGAACACCTGCACCACCTGGACCAACCAGGAGAACCGGATCGTCGGCAACGCTCGGGTCAACGACAAGGTGACCGGCGCCCAGCTTCACGTCAGCTTCCCGGGCGTTCCGACGCAGGAGTCCAAGGATGGGCCCACCAACTATGTGGTCACCTACATCGCCGATGACTACTCCTGGGCATTTGTCGGAAGCCCCGAGCGCACATCAGCATTCGTGTTGTCGCGTGAGCCGGCCGTGAGCACCGACCAGTGGAAGCAGATCCGCAAGGTCGCCGAAGACCGCGGCTACAACGCCTGCCTGCTCCTCACCTCTCCGACCACCGGCGGTTCGAACGAGATCCGTCCGCTCTGCACCGTCTGATCGATCGCAGATACAACAAACCCCCGGCCACATGTGGTCGGGGGTTTGTTGTGTGTAGAACCTGGTGACTACTTGCCGGCAGTCACGGTGAGGTTGAACTGTGCAACAACGTCGCTGTGCAGGTTCACCAAGACCGGGTAGGTACCGGTGGCCTTGATGTGGCCCTTGGGCAGTTCGATGTTGCGCTTGTCGACAGCAGGTCCGCCGGCACTCTTGATGGCACTGACCACGTCAGCGGCCGAGACCGAACCGAACAGCTTGCCCGAGTCGTGGGTCTTGACACCCAACGTGACCTCGGCGAGCCCTTCGATGGCCTGCTTGAGCTCGTTGGCGTGCTCGAGACCGCGCACTGCGCGAGCGTCCTGTGCACGACGGATGCCTTCGACCTGCTTCTCTGCTCCGCGGGTGGCGACGATGGCCAGCCCACGAGGCAGCAGGAAGTTACGGCCGTAGCCGTCTTTGACCTCGACGGTGTCGCCGGGGACACCCAACTTCTCTACCTCTGCGGTGAGGATCAGTTTCATGTTCTTGGTCCTTTCCGCTTATCGAGAGGTGGAGGTGAAGGGCAGCAAGGCAACTTCGCGCGAGTTCTTCACCGCGATGGCCACGTCCCGCTGATGCTGGACGCAGTTACCGGTGACCCGACGCGAGCGGATCTTGCCACGGTCAGACAAGAAACGACGCAGAAGCGCGGTGTCCTTGTAATCGATCAGCAGGTTCTTCTCTTTGCAGAAAGTGCAGGCCTTGGCCTTGACGATCTTTTCTGCGCCACGGACCTTCCGTCCGCCTTTAGCTTTTCCAGCCATGTGTTGTCACTCCAAAAGTGTTGAGGTGCACAGCTACCTGTGCAGACTCAGATGTTCGTCAGAACGGTGGTTCGTCGTCCCCGCCACCGAACGAGCCGCTGGCAGGCGCGCTGCCCCACGGATCGTCGTTCTGTGCGGCCGCACCCGAGTTCGCAGCAGCGCCGCGGTTTCCACCGCCGCTTCCGCCGGAACCGAAGTTGCCGCCGCCTCCGCCACCGCCGCCGCGCGAGGCCCGATTGACCTTTGCGGTGGCGTAGCGGAGCGAGGGACCGATCTCGTCGACCTCGAGCTCCACCACGGTGCGCTTCTCACCCTCGCGGGTTTCGTACGACCGCTGCTTGAGCCGGCCGGACACGATCACTCGTGAACCCTTGGTGAGAGATTCGGCAACATTCTCGGCGGCATCGCGCCAGATGTTGCACCGCATGAACAGCGCTTCGCCGTCTTTCCATTCGTTGGACTGCCGATCGAACGTGCGTGGCGTGGACGCCACGGTGAAGTTCGCGACGGCTGCACCGGACGGCGTGAACCGGAGTTCCGGATCTGCCGTCAGGTTTCCGACAACGGTGATGACGGTATCGCCTGCCATGTGTATCTCCCGAGTTCAGTTGCGGTTGCGCAGTGGTGTGGGTCGATGTGCACCGAGCCTAGAGCTCGGCACCGACACGCATTGGACGTTCGAGCGAGCCCGATCGGACCACTCGAACATCACGAGCTACTTGGCCGGCTTGGCCGCAGCCTTGGCAGCGTGCTTCGCAGCAACCTTGGCGCGGCGCACCTTGGCACGCTCGTCCACGCGCATCACCTTGGTGCGCAGCACGGACTCGTTCAGCTTCAGCTGGCGATCGAGCTCGGTGACCGTCTTGGGCTCGGCATTGAGATCGACGACTGCATAGATCCCCTCAGTGTGCTTGAGGATTTCGTAGGCAAGACGGCGCTTGCCCCAGACATCGACGCCCGCAACATTTCCGCCATCCTGGCGAATCACATTGAGGAAAGTATCCAACGATGGAGCTACAGTTCGCTCATCCAGGTTGGGGTCAAGAATGACCATCAATTCGTAGTGACGCATAAGACCTCATCACCTCCTATGGACTAGGTCGGCCACGGACGATCCGTGGCAGGAGGGTCGCCTGCGTCGGCAACCGGCCCAGACTACCTCAACACTGCTTGACCAGCGAAATCCTGACCGGCACCGACCACGGGCTCACGGACCGGGCGCGCCTCGGCCCATCCGCACCCCCTACCCTGTAGGCCATGCCTTCGCCGTCCCCTGCACCTACCTGGGAATTGACGACGACATCGCGACCGGGCTGGCGAGCCCGGATCAGCGCCGGGCGCGGCGAACTGCTGCTCATCCTGACGCTCGCACTGTTGGTCAGCTCGCTGTTCATGTGGCTCGGTTACCTGGGCAAGGCCACCTGCGGCGGCCCTCCGTTCGACGAGTCCGGCCGCAGTGCGCTCTGGCCGGTCGGTTCGAGCGAGATCATCATGCCCTGCTATTCCGACCTGCAGTTCCTGTGGATCGGACGTGACATCAACAATCACGTGTTCCCGTACATCCACGGCGGCATCACCGACAACGGGGTGCTCTTCGGAGGCGTGGTCGAGTATCCGGTGCTGTCGGGACTGCTCATGTACTTCGGCGCCAGCGGCGCCCACACCGACACCGAGTTCCTGACCCAGTCCGCGATCCTGCTCGTACCCTTCGGGATCCTGATCGTCATCCTGCTCGCCCTGCTGGCCCGCTGGTACGTGATGCTCTGGGCGGCCACTCCCCCGCTGATCCTCTACGCGTTCCACAATTGGGAACTGCCAGTGGTCGCGACGTCGGTGGGCGCCATCGCGGTGATGATCCTCGGCGCACGGATCAATCCGCGGACCGGCAAGCCGTGGTTGTCGTTGCGGACCAGCGCGCTCTGGGCGTCCTTCATCCTCTCGATCGGCTTCTGTCTCAAGATCTACCCCGGCTTGTTCGTGCTGCCGTTGGCCATCTTTGTGCTGACCCGCGCGATGGCGCCCGACTCCGAGGCGAGTGGGTCTGCGTCGCTGCGCACCCGGCTGACCCGCCGGTCCCTGGATTGGACCGGTGCCGCCGGCGTCGTCGCGGTCGCGGTCATCACCGTGATCGCCGTGCAACTGCCGTTCATGATCGCCGGGTTCAAGGGCTGGCAGGCGTCCCTGTCGTTCCAAGGCAAACGCAAGGCCGCGATCGACACCAACTCCATCTGGTATTGGGGCGTGCGGCATCTCACCGGCTCGGGTCCCGACGACCATCCGAGCCTGTACAACTCGGTCGTCGGGGTGGCCTCACCACTGCTGATCATCGTCGCGCTGGGTGTGGCCGTGTGGCTGGGGCTCAGACATTGGCAGCGCGGCAACGTCTTTCCGTGGATCGGGGTGAGCGCCGCGATGCTGGCCGGGTTCATGCTGTTCCACAAGGTACATTCGCCGCAGTACACGCTGTGGATACTCCCGTTCTTCGTGCTGCTCAAGGTCGATTGGCGTCTGGTCGCCCTGTATTTGGTCGGCGACCTCGCCCTCGACCTCACCATCTTCCGGATGTTCGGGTACCTCACCCGCGGCGAGCCGACGGTGTGGTGGGTTGATGCCGGCGTCCAGTTCGGAGTGTGGTCCCACGTGTTCTGCCTGGCGATCCTGATCTACCACTTCGTCGGCCGGCCCCTGCGAGTCCCACCGAAAAAGGTCTCGCCCCCGGCCTCGACGGCCGCTACCGTACCCGCATGACCTGGTACACCGCCCCCACGCTCTCCGGCGCCCGAATCCTGTTGCGCGAGTTGGTACCCGACGATGCGCCCGCCCTCGCTGCCGCGGTGGACCGACCTGAGGCATTCCGATGGACAACGGTGCCCGGCGACGTTGCCTCCGCCGAGCGTTACATCCAGACCGCCCTCGACACCCCGGACCGTGTCGCCTTCGCGGTGGTCGAACAAGACAGTGGTCGCGTGGTCGGCTCCACGAGCTACTACGACATCACTCCCGACTACCGCGCGCTGGCCATCGGCCACACCTGGTACTCGGCAGCCGTACACGGCACCGCGGTGAACCCGGAGGCCAAGCTGCTGCTGCTGCGCCGCGCCTTCGAGGACCTGTCAGCCGTCAGAGTGGTGTGGCATACCGATGAACGCAACGCGCAATCACGGGCCGGCATCGCCAAACTCGGTGCCACGTTCGAGGGTCTGCTGCGCAAGCACCGTCCACTTCCCGATGGAACATGGCGCACCACAGCGCAATACGCGATGACGGACGACGACTGGCCCGCCGTGCGAGAAGCCCTCTCCAAGAGACTGGAACGATGAGACCGGCCTGAGGGACCGCCTCGTCACTACCCGTTCAGGTGCGACAGGTCACGTGCGCGAGGAGACCGCCATCGAGTCGGTGGTCGGATCATCTGGCGCCGGACGGGTTCTCACCTTGATCCGCCTCGGCCACGGCAGCCGGTCCGGAGCCCTGTCGAGCACCCCACCGCCGGGGTCGTCCACGGCCAGGCTCTGCCATCCGGTGCCACGCCGAACCAGATCGTCGGTCGGGTGATAGATCTGCCAGATCACCAACGCGCACAGTGCCAGCACCGCGAAGTCCCGGACCACAACAGCGGACAGGAACCACTGCTCGGGCAAGCCGTCGTCCGTTTCCTGGAACAGGTACCACATCATTCGCGGCACCCAGACGAGTGCGTCGATCAGCATCCACGTCAACAGGATTCGCGTGTGCGGCAGGGCCAGAACCGCGAGAGGCACCAGCCACAGCGAGTATTGCGGACTCCACACCTTGTTGACCAACAGGAACCCGGCGACGGTCAGAAAGGCCAACTGGGCCAACCGCGGCCGAAGCGGTGCGTGGAAGCCGATGAACGCGATGCCGATACAGACCACCACGAACAACGCCATGCTCACCGCGTTCAGCAGAGACGGCGGCTGCCCCGGTTGGTTGCCCCACTGGTAGTCGGTGACAGCCGACACCACGTTGTAGATCGTGTCGGGATCGGTACCCCGAGAAGAGTTGTGGCGGAAGAACTCGGTCCAGCCGCGAAAGTGCAGGACCATGATCGGCAGGTTGATGATCAACCAGGTCGCGGCGGTCATCAGAGCGGTGACGGCGAAGTCGCGGACCTTACCCGCACGGAGACAGAGCACCAGCAACGGGACCAACAGCAACCCGGGGTAGAGCTTGGCCGCGATGCCGATTCCGAGGAACACCCCCGTCATCCACGGATTTCGTCGGGCCCACGCCAACATCGCCAGGGCGAGCGCCGCAGTGGCGATGGCATCGAAGTTGGTGAAGATGTGGACCACGACCAGAGGAGAGACAGCTGCGAGCGTCACGGCCCACACCCTGCGCCCTGCGGTGAGCGCGGTGGCCCAGATGGTCACCAGCCAGCACAATGCCAGTCCCAGCGCCACGAGGTTGAAGAAGACCACCACGTCCAGCGCGCTGGGTAAGCCCCAATTGTCGTGTGCCCATTGCCAGGCCTCGGTGGCCTGAGCTGCGCCGTACATGAACATCCCGGTCAGTACCGGGTACTCCATGAACCGCTGCTTCTGTCCTCCGGCGCCGTTGTCCTCGTACCAGAACGTCTTGTACGGGAGTGCGCCTTCGTTGAGTCGTTCGGCGCTGTAGAGCGGGATGGTGTCGGCGTAACACATCGCGGTGTACTGGCGGTGGTCCGACCAATCGAGTGTCTGTTCGCCGGTCGTCTTGTCCGGAGCCTGTTGCAGGCAGCCGGCTTTCGCGTACCAGCCCAACGCCATGAACACGAGCGCGATCAGGAGCATCACCCGGATCGGCGTCCAGCCGGGACTGCGCCCGACCACCGCGTGCAGACCGACCGGGCCACCGATCACCATGCTGCCCGGAGAAGCGATCGGATCGGTACGGCTCGGCAAGACGCGTGTCGTCGCCTCCCGACGATCGGCCGCCGGCAACGCAGGCGACTCGAAGACGTTCAAGTGTTCCGTCGCTGCCGAACCGTCATCGTCGCGCACGTCGTGCGACGTCGGTTCGGTCGCTCCCCCGTCGGTCATCACCCCGCTCGCTCAGCGGGTACCTGTGGACGGTCCACCCTCTTCGGGTGGGAGTACCGGCTCTGTCTCCGTCTCGGTGTCAGGGTCGGGACCGCCACCCGGAAGTGGGATCACCACGCCGGGGCCGATCGTCACGCCCGGCCGAGTGGTGGTGGTCGGCGGCGTCGTGGTGGTCGGCACCGTGCGCGTGGGGGTGTAGGTCTGCGGCGGCGGCTCATAGGGAACGCCTGCGACTCCGCCGATCTCGCCCGGCTCCGGGAACTCCTCGATCGGCTGGCCGTCGAGAGCCCGGTTCATCGCTGTTCGCCAGATCTGCGCCGGCAGGCCTGACCCGTAGATCGTTGCGCCGGTGTAGTTCTTGAGCGCGGTGCCCTTGTCGGTACCAACCCACACTGCCGTCGACAGCTGCGGCGTGTACCCCACCATCCAGGCGTCCTTGTTCAGCCCGGTGTCGCCGAGCTGGGTGGTGCCTGTCTTGGCGGCAGAGGGCCGCTCACCCCCGTCGAGAGCGTTGCCGTTCGAGTACGAGGCGATCGGTTCCAGCGCAGCCGTGGTGTTGTCGGCCACCTCGGCCGGCAGCCGACGTTCACCCGCATTGTCGGTGCGCTCGTAGAGCACTTGGCCCTGCGAGTTCTCGACCTTCTGGACGAAGTGCGGGGCGTGGTACATGCCCGACGCCGCGAGGGTCGCGTACGACGACGCCATGTCGATGACGCGAGATGCGTACTGCCCGAGCACAACACCACCCTCGACTCCGCCGTCGGGGTTCTGCAGTGTCTTGGCGCCGTCGGCCGCCACCTCGGGGATGCCCGCGCGGTGAGCCGCATCCGCGACCGCGGTGGGTCCACCGTTGAGGTCCATCATCAGGCGGTAGTAGACGGTGTTCAGCGACATCTTCATGGCCGTCGCCAGGTTGCACGACCCGCAGGATTCGCCGTCCGAGTTGGTGACGGTGAGGCCGCCGGGTCCCTCAAATGGCGCCGAGCTGTAGGTCTTCGACAGCGGGATGCCCTGCTCGAGTGCTGCCACCAGAGCGAACACCTTGAACGACGAGCCCGTCTGCAGATTGGCCTGCGCGTAGTCGAATCCGTTGCCGTCGTTGCCACCGAAGTAGCCCCGGACCGCACCGGTCCGTGGATCGATCGACACCACAGACGTCCGCAGCTCGGGCGGCTCACCCTCTCGGAGGTCGTTCGCCGCGGTGAAGTTCGCCCGCTGAACCTGGGGATCGATGGTGGTGGTGATGCGAAGACCGCCGGTCCGGATCTCCTCCTCGGAGATGTTGAGTGTGCCGAGCTCGGCCAGTACCTGCTGCTTGATCAGCCCGTTGGGTCCGTCGCTCGCCGGGTCGCCGGCAACGGCCTGGGTATCGACGACCTTCGGGTACTCCTGCGCGTCGGCCTCTTCCCTGTTGATCGCGCCGATCGTGACCATGCCGTCGAGCACGTACTCCCAGCGCCCTTCGGCAGCCTGGAGGTTGGTTGCAGGGTCGTAATAGGAGGGAGAGCGGATCGACGACGCGAGCACAGCCGCCTCCGACAGCGTGATGTCGGCGAGGTTCTTGTTGAAGTACGCCTTGGCCGCTGCCGAGACACCGTAGGCGCCGCGACCGAAGTAGATGGTGTTGAGGTACGCCGCGAGGATCTCTTCCTTGGTCCACTCGCTGGACATCTTCGTGGAGATCGCAAGTTCACGGAACTTGCGCTGGTAGCTGGCTTCGTCGCCGGTCAGTACGTTCTTCACGTACTGCTGGGTGATGGTCGAGCCACCACCCGCGTCCTCGCGACCGGTCACCTTGCCCCACGCCGCGCGAGAGTAACCGCGGATCGAGAAGCCCGAGTTGCTCGCGAACTCGCGGTCCTCGGCTGCGATCACGGCCTGCTGCAGCACCTGCGGGATCTCGGTGATCGGCACATCGGTGCGGTTGCCCTCCGGCGGCACGATTCGCGCGAGTTCGCCGCCGCGGGTGTCGACCACCGTGGCGATCTGACTCTGCTTGATGTCGCCGGGTGCGGGCACCTCGGCGCCGGCGTAGGTCACCAGGAACACCGCTGCCATCACCAGCGCGAAAGCGGGGAGCAACGCGCCGCCGAGACCGACGATCCAGGCGACTGCCTTCTGCCACCGTCGCTTCTTCTCGACCGGGTTGCTGCTGGAGGGAGCGCGGCCGCTGCCGCCATGCTCCGAGGTCCAACCGGACCGGTTGGGTCCGTCAGGGCCATTGCTCACAAGTACTTCTCCATACCTTCAGTGCCGATCCCTTTTGAGCCCATTCCCTCTGGGCCACCGCCGGCACCCACGTCAGTGGCTGCATCGGCTGAACTGTTCGCCATTCGACCCCCCGCTACCCGCCGGGTTCGCCGTACCCGTGGACGCGGAGGCAAGCCGGACACGTACGACTGGACCAGGTGGTTCCAGCTGCAGGTCCGGCACACCTCGACCACATGCACCGAGAACTCCTCCTGGCTCACGGCCAGGCGGAGGATCTCCTCGGTGGTTCGCGCCGACCCCGACACCTGCCCGAGCTTGTCGCCGAAAACCCAGGACACGATGGTGACCTGTTCTTTCCGGCAGATCGGGCATCGCACCGAACTGGGACGGCCGTGAAACTTCGCTGCACGCAGCAGGTAGGGGCTGGCATCGCACACCTCGGCAACCCCGGTACGTCCGGAGTAGACCTCGGCCAGCCGGGACTTGCGCTGTAACGCGTAGTCCACCACCTGTCGCTGCAATCGCACGAATCAAGAGTACGTGCCGCCGACTCGGAAGATTTGGCGGTTCGGCGCTGCCAGGACCGCAAAAGGGCTCCGATCGTCGCTGCTGACGGCCCAATTTTTGCGGCACCGACCGTTCTCGACGCGTGCATGTTGCGGATAAGCCCAGTTCAGACGCAGTTTCCATCCCGGTTATATCGGCGCGATACATATGTGTGTAGCATCTGCGGTACAGGTTTCTGCAACACGTTGAACGGAGGTGCGATCGGAGATGCTCGAACTCGCGGTACTCGGTTTGCTCCTCGAATCCCCGATGCATGGCTATGAGCTGCGTAAACGGCTCACCGGACTGCTCGGGGCGTTCCGCGCGTTTTCGTATGGATCGCTGTACCCGTCACTGCGCCGCATGCAGGCCGACGGTTTGATCGCTGAGGATTCGGGCCCTCCGGGAACGCTCAAACGACGCGCTCGCCGCGTTTATGCGCTCACCCCGAAGGGACGCGAACGGTTCGCCGAACTGGTCGCCGACACCGGACCGCAGAACTACACCGACGACGGCTTCGGGGTGCATCTCGCATTCTTCAGCCGGACTCCCGCGGAGGCGCGCATGCGCATCCTCGAGGGTCGTCGCCGGCAGGTGGAAGAGCGGCGCGAAGGTCTCCGAGAGGCCGTCGGACGTTCGAACCGCACAGTGGATCGCTACACCAAGCAACTCCATCAGCTGAGTCTCGAATCCAGTGAGCGTGAAGTTCGCTGGCTCAACGAACTCATCGCCGCCGAGAGTTCGGAATGGGCCGGGGAGTCGACCAAGACGTCGAGGAATCCCGGACCGTTGCCGACCGAGGCGGTTACGACAGAACCCGAAACAACTTCGGTTACACCACACAAAGAAGGGGAACCCGACCATGGGTGACAACACAGTACGCGTGGCAATTGTTGGCGTGGGTAACTGCGCCTCATCCCTGGTCCAGGGCGTGCAGTACTACAAAGATGCCGACGAGAACGCTTCCGTTCCGGGCCTCATGCACGTGAAGTTCGGCAAGTACCACGTCCGCGACGTCGAGTTCGTCGCCGCATTCGACGTGGACGCCAAGAAGGTCGGCTTCGACCTCTCGGATGCCATCTTCTCCAGTGAGAACAACACCATCAAGATCGCCGACGTGCCGCCCACCGGCGTCACCGTGCAGCGGGGCCACACCCTCGACGGGCTCGGCAAGTACTACCGCGAGACCATCACCGAGGCCGACGGCGAGGGCGGCGATGTCGTCCAGACCCTGAAGGACGCCAAGGTCGACGTGCTCGTGTCGTACCTGCCCGTCGGTTCCGAGCAGGCCGACAAGTTCTACGCACAGTGCGCCATCGACGCGAACGTCGCGTTTGTCAACGCCCTCCCGGTCTTCATCGCCAGCGACCCCGTGTGGGCCAAGAAGTTCGAAGATGCCGGTGTGCCGATCGTGGGCGACGACATCAAGAGCCAGGTCGGTGCCACCATCACCCACCGCGTGATGGCGAAGCTGTTCGAGGACCGCGGTGTCACGCTGGACCGCACGTACCAGCTGAATGTCGGCGGCAACATGGACTTCAAGAACATGCTCGAGCGTGAGCGTCTCGAGTCCAAGAAGGTCTCGAAGACCCAGGCCGTCACCTCGAACCTCACCGGTTCGCTGGCGGGCAAGATCGATGACAAGAACGTTCACATCGGACCGTCCGACCACGTTGCGTGGCTGGATGACCGCAAGTGGGCCTACGTCCGCCTCGAAGGCCGCGCCTTCGGCGACGTGCCGCTGAGCCTCGAGTACAAGCTCGAGGTCTGGGACTCCCCCAACTCGGCCGGCATCATCATCGACGCCGTCCGTGCAGCGAAGATCGCCAAGGACCGCGGCATCGGAGGACCCATCCTCCCGGCCTCGGCCTACCTCATGAAGAGCCCGCCCGAGCAGCTCGCCGACGACGTCGCGCGCAAGCAGCTCGAAGCCTTCATCATCGGTGCCGACGCCTGATCTGATCTGACAAGCTCCACCCGAGAGCCGCACACCTTGTAGAAGGTGTGCGGCTCTTGGCATTCCCGGTGCACAACGGGCCTTCATGGCCAAAGATGTCGACTATGACCAGATGGGCCACCTCTCGCCGGTTGCAGCTCGCCGTCACGGCACTCTCGACAGTCCTCATGATCTCCGCCTGCGGGGACGACAGCGAATCGTCGAGTCCGGAAGGCGACTTCTCGGGTCCACCGCCTGCCAATTCGGCTGTGGCGGTGAGCGAGCAGCAGATCGATGACGCCATCGACCGGGTGCCCGAGCTCGCCGAGGGCATCATGTCGAAGACGAAGATCCCCGGCCTCGCGGTGGCAGTTGTCCGGGGCGGGGAGGTGGCCTTCGCCGAAGGTTTCGGGGTCAAAGAGGTCGGCAAGGACAGCAAAGTGGACGCCGACACCGTTTTTCAGATCGCCTCGCTGTCCAAATCGGTCGGGGCGACCGTCATCGCCGAGCAGGTCGGCAAGGGCGTTGTGGAATGGGAAACCCCCGTCCGTCAGAACCTGCCGTCGTTCACGATGAGCGATCCCTGGATCAGTGACCACGTGACCATCGCCGACATGTACACCCACCGGTCGGGGCTGCCGCTTCACGCGGGAGACGTCCTCGAAGACCTCGGCTACGGGCAGCAGGAGATCCTGAGCAAGCTGGCACAAGAGCCGATCGAGGCGGCCAACTTTCGGGTCCACGACGCGTACACCAACTTCGGCATCACCGCGGCCGCCGAATCCGTCTCCGTCGCAGCCGGAACCGACTGGGCGACCCTGAGCCAGAACTCGCTCTACGGGCCGTTGGGTATGACCAACACCAGTTCCCGCTTCGCCGACTACATGGCGCACACCGATCGCGCCATCCCCCACACGCTGGTCGGCGACAAGTACCAGCCCAAGTTCCAGCGTGACCCCGACGCCCAGACCCCCGCCGGCGGCGTCTCGTCGACGGCCAACGATCTCGCAAAGTGGATGAACCTGGTTCTCGCCGGTGGGGAACACAACGGGCAGCCTTTGGTCGAGAAGGAGCCGCTGGTCGCGGCATTCACCAGCGAGTTCGCACACGGCCCCGGCCAGGACACGTCGTTCCGATCGGGCACGTCCGGATACGGGGTGAACGTCAGCACCACATCGTCCGGACGCGTGATCAACAGCCACTCCGGTGCGTTCAACATGGGGGCGGCGACCAACTACGTGGTGATCCCGTCCCTGAACGTGGGCATCGTGGCCCTGAGCAACGCCGGACCGATCGGTGCAGTCGAGGCGTTGACCGCCGAGTTCGTCGACCTCGTCCAATACGGGAAGATCACCCGGGATTGGGTCGCGGGTTATGCACAACTCACCGCCGAGCCGGCCGAGGGTGAACTCGCGGGCAAGCAACGACCCGCCGACGCGGCCCCGCCCGGACCGCTGCCGCGGTACGCCGGCACATACGCCAACCCGTATTGGGGCGAGGCGACCGTGGCACCGATGCCCGACGGCAACCTGCAACTGACCATCGGACCGGATCGGGTGCAGTACACGTTGACGCCGTGGAGCGGAGACACCTGGACGTTCATCCCCACCGGCGAGATGCCGAACCCGGGCACGGTGTCGCAGGCAACGTTCAACGGCAGCACGGTGGTACTCGAGTACTTCGACGACAACGGTCTGGGAACGTTCACGAAGTCCTGAACCGCGCGGCTGTCAGGGCGAAACGACGAAAGACCCACCGAATACTCGGTGGGTCTTCGTCGGTTGCATCGGGGATGTCTGTGGATCAGCCGACCACCGTGGTGTCGTAATAGCCGTCGCCGTCGGTGTCGACGTGCACGGTGTCGATGTAGCCGTCGTTGTTCGCGTCCTCGTGCATCTCGTCGGCGAATCCGTCACCGTCGGTGTCGTACTCCTCGTAATTGGCGATGCCGTCACCGTCGGTGTCGGTGAGAGCGGTGTCGATGATGCCGTCTGCGTTGGTGTCGTAGTACTCGGTGGCCATGATGTCTCCTGTGACTCGGTGCTGTGGGTCGTGGTGTTCTCTGTCTCGGTGAAGCAGTCAGAGATAGGAGACGTCGCGATGCACAAAAGTTCCCGCGATCTTCCGGCGCCGGAAACAGCCCACGGTCGAGGGAAGAGCGGCTCTACATCTGCCAGTGCACCGGCCGCGAGATGATCTCGTTCAATCGGCGCCGGTAGTACTTGGCCGTCTCTTCCACGAACGCGCTCATCGCGGTGGCGGACGCGTCCTGGTCGCGCTCGCGCATGGCGTCGAGAACGTCCTGCTGCATCTCGACCGCAGCAAGCCGGGTCGCCATCGGGTGCTCGCTGGGTTCGGCGTCGCGCACCAGCAGCCACAGTGTTTCCATCACGATGCGCAGCGCTGGATTCCCGGCGGCTTCGTACACCCCTCGCTGGAAGACGGCGTTGTTCTCCTGGAAGTTGGCGTAGTCACCGGGGTCCTCGCGCATGCGGTCGAGCGCCAGTTGCATGGTCTCGAGCTGATCGTCGGTGACGTTCGCCGCGGCTTGACGGGCGACGATGGGCTCCATCATCAGCCGCACGTCGATGACGTCGCTGATGTTGGCGCCGTTGATCTGCAGGAACAGCTTCATCGTGTTTCCGAGCGACTCGAGCTCGGGCCGCTTTGCCACCGGGCCGCCACCGATGCCGGACTTGATCGTCACGAGGTCGCGGCTTTCGAGAAGACGCAGCGCCTCGCGGACGGTCGTACGCGCCACCCCGTGCTCGGCGACCATTTCTTTCTCGGTGGGCAGCCGCTGTCCGACGACGATCCCGCCTCCGAGGATCTGATCCGCGATCACGTTGGCCACTCGCGCGGAGATCTTCGGCGCGCGCGCCCGCGGAACGTTTTCCTCGATGGTCATGTGTTTCTCCCCCGCCTCCAAGTTCGTCTCGCAGTGCTAACCATACCTACGGACAGTGTGATGTGCGCCAAGTCTGTACATAGTTAGCGGGATTAGATACTGTAGTCCGTGTCAGAAAAGTACTCACTGGGGCGAGGAGGTGGGCATGTATCCCACACGGCCACCGAATGCTGCTCTGACGCAGGCCCATAGGAATGCCGGGCACTGGCGCGATCAGCCCGTTGCCCACTTCCTCGACCGAGCCTCCGCTCGATATCCAGACGCTGTTGCGGTGATCGACGGTGCGCGTCGCATCACCTTCGGTGAACTCGACGACGCGTCGGCACGGCTCGCGGCAGCACTGCGGGGTCGCGGTGTGCGATCCGGCGACGTCGTGGCGTTCCAGCTGCCCAATTGCGCCGAGGCAGTCATCGCGTTCCAGGCCATCATGAAGCTCGGCGCGATCGCCAACCCGATCGTGCCCATCTACCGAGCCCGGGAACTCCGCTTCATCCTCGGACAGGCTCGCGCAAAGGTGGTGCTCATCCCGGGAACGCACCGTGGGTTCGATTTCGGGGCAATGTACCGGGATCTGGTGACCGACCTTCCGGATCTGCAGCTCGTCGTCTCCATCGAAGGCAGCCCCGTCAACGCAACGGTCGGCGCCACGTTCGACGAATTGACGGAATCTGCAACACCGCAGGCCATTTCGGCTGTACGTAATCTGCCACCGGCCGACCCCGACAGTATCTGCCTGTTGCTGTACACCTCTGGTACCACCGCCGACCCCAAAGGCGTTCTGCACAGCCACAACACGCTTGTCTACGAGAACCGGTCGATGATCGCCTGGTTCGGATTGAACGAGCGCGACGTCATCTTCAACCCATCACCGGTCACCCATGTGACCGGGGTGAACTGCGCGCTGACGCTTCCGTGCCTACTGGGCGCAGCCGTTGTGCTGCAGGATGTCTGGGACGCCGAAGCCGCCTTGGATCTCATCCGGTCCGCGCACGCCAGCTTCATGATCTTCTCGACGCCCTTCCTCCGGGGACTGCTCGACGCAGCCACCGCGGCGGAACTCGATACCCCTTCCATCCGCTACATCGCCTGTGGTGGAGCCGATATCCCCGACTCACTGACCGCGACCGCAACCGCGCGGCTGGGTACGGTCACGAGGATGTACGGCGCCACCGAGGGCC
The DNA here is from genome assembly GCF_051487485.1 of Williamsia muralis. Taxonomy (GTDB): domain Bacteria; phylum Actinomycetota; class Actinomycetes; order Mycobacteriales; family Mycobacteriaceae; genus Williamsia; species Williamsia muralis_B. The sequence goes on from NZ_JAHVCV010000001.1 coordinate 184,058, forward strand.
CGTCTGTCACGGCATCCGACCGGTGGGACCCCATCTACCTGCGCACCAAGACCGACGGACGGCCGATCTCGCCCACGGAGGTGATCGTCGCCGACGACGATGGCACGCCCGTTGCCACAGGGGCGGTGGGCGAAATACTCTGGCGCGGGCCGGACACCTTTCTCGGATACCTCGATGAGCGCCTGAACGAGACCGCCTTCACCGACGACGGCTTCTTCCGTACCGGTGACCTGGGTCGTTTCGACAGCAGCGGCGGCATCCACATCGTCGGACGTATCAAAGATGTCATCAATCGCTCGGGCGAAAAAATCAGCGCACACGACGTCGAGAACCAACTCAGCGAGCATCCGGCTGTTGTCGAGGTGGCCGTTGTCGCCGGGCCGGACGCCCGGACCGGTGAGCGCGGGTGCGCGTTTGTGGTGACCCGAGATAAGTGCGATCTCACACTGCCCGAGGTGCACCGATTTCTTCTCGAACGAGAGATCGCGGTGCAGAAGATCCCGGAGAGCGTCTTCGTGGTCGATTCGCTGCCGAAGACGGCCAGTGGCAAGGTGCAGAAGTTTGCGCTGCGCGACTGGACCCGTGATCGGGATGCGCTTCCACCCCAGATGACGGCGATGAAGTTCGCCGCAACACACGAGAAATAGGGGCCGAATGACCGTTCAGACGCCTGGGATCGAACACCTCGTCGTCACCGAGCCGGAACCGGGTATCGCACTCGTCGAACTGGCCCGCGGCAAGGTGAATGCGATCGACACCCAGATGTACAACGAGATCGCACGAGTCTTCGACATGTTGTCCGACAACCAGGACATCCGCGTCATCGTCCTCACCGGCCGCGGCAGGATCTTCTGCGCGGGTAATGATCTCGGCAACTTCCGGGTGATGGATGCGGTCAGCGGCGACGTCGAGATGCGCAGCGTGAGACGGGCACTGTTCGGGCTGTACGACTGCACGTTACCCGTCGTCGCTGCCATCAACGGTCCCGCTCTCGGCAGTGGTCTTGCGTTGGCCTCGCTCAGCGACATCGTGGTCGCCTCCGACCGGGCGACCTTCGGTCTTCCGGAGATGGGTGTCGGCGTGCTCGGTGGAGGCCGGTTCACCGCCAGAATGCTTCCGCAGCAGGCGATGCGACGGATGTTCTTCACCGCGGAGCCCGTCGATGCGGAGACGTTGCGCAGCTGGGGGGCGCCCATCGACGTGGTACCGCATGACGAGCTCATCGAGGTCGCGATGTCGCGGGCGCGCGTCATCGCCGCCAAGAGCCGATACGCACTGACTCTGGCAAAGCAGTCTTTGAACGGGTGCGAAGACGTCGATCTCAAACGCGGTTACGAACTCGAACAGACCTTCACGGTGCGGCTGTCCGAGCATCCCGACTCCAAGAAGGCAGTCGAGGCGCGGATCGCGGAGATGTCGAAAGGAAAGAAGTCATGACGCCGATTCCGGGATCGAGCGGATCGGTCGACGCACAAGTGATCGACGTCGACGCGTTCTCCGACAAGTGCGTTGCGTGGCTCGACGAGCACCTCGACCGGCGGGAGACGGGCCCGGCGGTGGCCGCAGACCCGAACTACGCAATTTTCCACAACCACACCCACGACGAGGAACGCGCCCTGATCGACGCTGCCCGGGACTGGCAACGGAAAAGGGTCGATGCCGGCTTCGGTGCCATCACCTGGGGCTCGGAATGGGGTGGCGCAGGACTGACTGCCAGCCACGAACGCGTGTACGTCGGCCTCGAGCGGCAGTACACCACGCCGGACCGTCACGAGACCGTGCTCGTCACCGTCGAATTGGTGGCGCCCACACTTCATGCGCTCGGCACCGAGGAGCAGCGACAACGGTTCGTCAGGCCATTTCTTCGCACCGACGAACTGTGCTGCCAACTCTTCTCCGAGCCCGGTGCCGGTTCCGATCTGGCTGGGTTGTCCACCAAAGCTGTTGCCACCGGCGATGGTTGGCGGATCAATGGGCAGAAGGTGTGGAGCTCGGGAGCGCAATTCTCCGAGTGGGGCCTGCTCATCGCCCGCACCGACACCACCGTGGCCAAACACCGTGGCATGACGGCGTTCATGGTGCCGATGGATGCACCCGGCGTCGATGTACGACCCATTCGACAGAGCTCCGGTGGATCAACCTTCAACGAGGTCTTCCTCACCGACGTCGAAATCCCTGACTCGCTGCGCATCGGTGCCGAAGGTGACGGCTGGAAGGTCGCGCTCACCACGCTTGGCTTCGAACGCAATTCGAGCGCGGGTATCGTCAGCGCCGGCGGCAACAGCGCCGATCTGGTGCGTCTGGCCAAGAGTCTGGGCATCACCGACGACCCCCTGGTACGCCAGCAATTGGCAGACGCTGCGATCTACGAGCGCGCCTCGGCACTGATGGTGGCTCGTTACGCCGAACGTGAGCAATCGGGGGCCGTTCCGGGAGTGGAGGGTTCGATCGGCAAACTCGTCTGGACCCAGAACCTCAAGCGGATCGGTGACGCCGCCGCATCGTTCCTCGGCCCGAAGATCCTCGCGGACACCGGAGAATCGAACACCTTCGTCTGGACCGAACACCTCCTGGGCGCACCCGGCTATCGCATTGCGGGCGGCTCCGACGAGATCCAGCGGAACATCATCGGCGAACGCGGGCTCGGACTGCCCCGCGAACCACGTTAGGAGATCGGCAATGCCTCTCGAGTTGACTCTCGAACAGCGCGATCTCGAATCAAGTCTCCGGTCGTCGCTGGCCCGTACCGCGGCCGGCGAAAACGTCTGGGACTCGCTGCTGGAGATGGGCCTGACCGAGGTTCCGTTCCCGGAGAACTACGGCGGAGCTGGGTTCACCCTGAAGGACACCGCTGTGGTGATGGCCGAGCTGGGCCGGTCGCTCGGTGCCGCTCCGTATTTCTCCTCGGTCATCCTGGCAGGTTTCACGCTGCTGCACGCAGGGTCGGATGCAGCCAGGACGCAACATCTTCCGACCATCGCGGATGGCAGCGTGACCGCCGCACTCGTGACCGGATACCCGTTTGCGTCCACGTCGATCAGGGCGTCCGAGGGTGCCGACAACACAATCGTTCTCGACGGCGCTCAGGAGGCCGTGGTCGCCGGAGCCGATGCTGATCTGCTCGTTGTCGTCGCCGAGGGACCCTCTGGTCTGGAGTTGGCGATCATCGACGGTGATGCGAACGGCGTAATCCGCACCGCACGTGAATCCCTCGATTTCACCAGGCCACTCGCGCGGATCGAGTTCACCGGGGCGTCAGCACAGCGTGCCGGCGGCAACGACTTCGTAGCGGGTCTCGACAAGGCGCAGGCCATCGCCATCACCGCGCTCGCCGCCGAACAGGTGGGGGCTGCACGCGCCTGCCTGGAGATGTCTGTCGATTACGCCAAGACCCGGCAACAGTTCGGACGCGCCATCGGGTCGTTCCAGTCGATCAAACATCGACTCACCGACATGCTGGTGGCGATCGAACTTGCCGAGGCAGCCGTTCTCGACGCGGCCGACGCCGATTCCCGCAGCAACGGCGAGTTGTTCGTCGCTGCTGCGACGGCCCGAGTACTCGCCTCCAGGGCAGCGACTTTCGCAGCTGAGGAGTCCGTGCAGATCCACGGCGGCATCGGATTCACCTGGGAACATCCGTTGCACAGGTACTTCCGCCGGGCCAAGACGAGCGAATTGTTGTTCGGCAACACCGCCGTGCACGCCGAGACAGTTGCCGCCGCGCTGGTGTCCTGAGTCAGACGACCCACCTATACGAGGACGAGCCACCCGCGGGTAGCTTGCGTACTCGCCGGTTGATAACTCTTACTCAAGGTGCTCGGACGAATCCTCGCGGTCTGCGTGATCGCTTACCGCTGGCGGTGGAGCGTCGAGTTGTCGTGATCCCGTCGATTTCTCGCGTTCATCGAGTGCGACCCGCCGTTCGTTGATCACGCGTTGCCAGGTGGCTTCGACGGTGGCATCGACGTGGTGGGCGCGGTTGACTCGTGGTTGTTGTTCGGGGTCGATGTATCTCGGCGGGATCCAGGCAACACGGCCGGCGTCGGGCCCGTCGGTGAGCATGACTGTCTGCCATTGATCCTCGCCTGGCCCGATCATCGCGTGATGCGGAATGCACGCCGGCGCGAGCACATCGATGTCAGTCAAGCCGCCGTCGGCCCATGCAGTGGTGTGATGGATTTCCGTCCACGAGATGGGGTTACGACAGCCCGGACTGGTGCATCCTCGGTCTTTGGCGAACAACGCCATCCGCTGACCCTGTTGCGCGACGCGTTTGGCCCGGGCGAGGTAGAGGACGTCCGCGGAATGGTTCGCGAACACTGCCAACGACCAATCCGAATGCGCCGCCAACTCCAGGGCATCTTTCACCGGCAAGTCGACACCGGAGGCGGTGTGGGCAATACCGGCAGCCTCATCAAGCTGCTGTTTGGTCATCGTGATGATGACCTGCACCGGCAACCCACGATGGGAGGCACCCAACAGTTTGTACTCGAGAATGGTTTTCAGGATTGCCTTGAAAGCATCGTGCTGACGTTGAGCGCGTGAACGGGTATCGCGCCCCGCTGCGGCCTCCACTACCGCTGGATCCATACTCGGGTCGTCCACGGCACCAGTCGGCGAGTTCGGGTCATCCGGATTGTTCATACCCGGTGCGGCCCACACGTCCATCACCGTCCGAAACAACGCCAACGTCTGTGGGTCGAGATTGCCGGTGATCTTGGCCATCATGTCCAACCCTTGATCACCATCAGAGAGGCCGCGGTTACGTTTACGGTCCGTATCGTCGGTGAGAGTGCCATCCGGATCGACGCGGGCAAGGACTTCTCGGCCACAGACCTCGAGTTCAGTGGGGTTCACGGTGCGGGCGTGGTCAGTCAGCCACGCATCGACCACGTCATACACCTCCGGCGCCGACTTGTGCGGGATCCGGTCACGCACCTTGAGCATCACGTCCATATGCGCCAAGCCGATTGCACCGGCAGCCAATGCTTCTGCGGCGGCGGGACATTTGGGCGGTAGCTTCTCGCCCTGCATCGACAACATCTGACCAGCCGCTTCAAGCGCTTTCATTCGTGATGAGGCGTCACCGCGGGTAACCCGCAACTCACTCATCACGAACCGGTGCAACGTGGGATGACCGGCCTTACGAAACAACCCACGGTCATTCACGTCCTGCAATCGCTTCAAACCCTGAAACGTCAGTGCGCGAACAATCTTCTCGTTCATCCGCGCCAGATCAGAGACGTGCACATCATCCACATCCGTTGAGGACGCCGCCGCGATCTCCTCAACTACGTCCAGCAACTGCCGATACTTGGCCACCAACAACGGAACCGACGGCGGATCTACCGTCACCGAACCACTCATGAAGCCCCCCAGCCCCGATGAACTACTTTCTCAGAGCCTACCGTTCAAATACCGCATTGTCGAACGCATGTTCGATTGACGTGAGCCGCATTCGCCGCCGCCGCTACTCCACAAGGCCGGCACTCCGCTGTCACGAGTTACACTCCCGCACAGACCTTTTGCGGTCCTTCGTCAGGCGATCACCAGGAGCAGGTCCCCACCATCGACTTGTGCTGCACCACTGATGGGCACTCGGCTGACGGTGCCGGAGCGGGGCGCGGTGATCGCGGCCTCCATCTTCATCGCCTCGATGCTTCCCACCAATTCACCCTGCTCGATGGAATCGCCCTCTTTGACCGACAACGTGACAACACCGGTGAAGGGCGCCGGCACCTGTCCCGGATCGGTGCGATCGGCCTTTTCGGCTTCGCGAGTGGTCGTCTCGACGCTGCGGTCACGCACCTGTACCGGCCGGAGCTGACCGTTGAGTATGCACAGCACGTTGCGCATGCCGTGGGCGTCGGGTTCGGAGATGGCTTCCAGACCGATCAGCAACTCCACGCCGGGTTCGAGTTGCACCCGGTGCTCCTCGCCTTGCCGCAGGCCGTAGAAGTACTGGTTCGTCGACAATTGTGAGGTGTCGCCGTAGCTGTCCCGATGCGCCTCGAACTCCGCGGTCGGGCCCGGGAAAAGCAACCGGTTCAGGGCTTCTCGCCGCTTGCATGAGTCTGCGCCGAGCGCGGTGTTGTCTGCGTCGGTCAGGGGGACGATCGCGCGGGGCTCGGCCCGACCGGCCAGCGCCCGAGACCGCAACGGCTCGGGCCAGCCACCGGCGGGATCGCCGAGGTCGCCGCGGAGGAAGTCGATGACCGACGACGGGATGTCGTAGGAGGACGGTTCGGCTGCGAAGTCGTCCGCTGTCGCATCGGCGCCGACAAGCGCCAACGCCAGGTCGCCGACCACCTTCGACGACGGGGTCACCTTGACCAATCGGCCCAGAATCCGGTCGGCACCGGCATAGGCCGACTCGATGTCCTCGAACCGATCGGCCAAGCCGAGCGCCGCGGCCTGCTGGCGCAGATTGGACAGCTGACCGCCCGGGATCTCGTGGGTGTACACACGCCCGGTGGGCGCGGGCAGTCCTGACTCGAATGGCGCGTAGTTCGAACGGATTGCGGCCCAATATGGTTCGAGGTCGCACACGGCGCTGAGATCGAGTCCGGTGTCACGTGCAGTGTGCTCGGTCGCGGCCACGATCGCCGACAGCGCCGGCTGACTGGTGGTGCCGGCCAGTGCGGCACTGGCACCGTCGACGGCGTCGACACCGGCGCCCCACGCCGCAAGGTACGTGGCCAACTGACCGCCCGGGGTGTCATGGGTGTGAAGATGAACCGGTAGATCAAAACGTGAACGCAGCGCTGTGACAAGGGTTGCGGCGGCCGGGGGGCGCAGCAGACCGGCCATGTCCTTGATCACGAGAATGTGCGCGCCGGCCTCCACCAGTTGTTCGGCGAGTCGCAGGTAGTAGTCGAGCGTGTACAGATCCTCATCTGGATCGGTCAGATCGCCGGTGTACGACATCGCCACTTCGGCAACAGCTGTGCCCGTGTCGCGAACCGCATCGATGGCCGGCCGCATCTGGTCGACATTGTTGAGCGCATCGAAGATCCTGAAGATGTCGACACCTGTGTCTGCCGCTTCACGAACGAACGCATGGGTCACCTCGTCGGGGTACGGCGTGTATCCCACCGTGTTCCGGCCTCGCAGCAGCATCTGTATGCAGATGTTCGGCATCGCCTCACGTAGCGCGGACAATCGCTCCCACGGGTCCTCGTGCAGAAACCGCAGCGCCACATCGTATGTCGCCCCTCCCCACGCCTCCACCGACAGCAGCTGGGGGGTCATCCGAGCAACGTAGGGCGCAACGGTGACGAGATCACGGGTTCGTACGCGCGTTGCCAGCAAAGACTGATGGGCATCCCGGAACGTGGTGTCCGTGACGGCCAGGGCCGTTGAGCTACGGAGGTCTGCAGCGAACCCCGTCGGTCCGAGGCGCAGCAGCCGATCCCGAGACCCGGCCGGAGGTGGGTTGCCGACGTCCACCGCCGGCAGCTTGTCCACGGCATAGACGGTGGACGGGCGCTCGCCGTGTGGCCGGTTGACGGTGACGTCTGCGAGGTAGCGGAGGATGCGAGTGCCCCGGTCCGCGGAGACGTTCTGGGTCAGCAGTTCTGGATGATTCTCGATGAAAGAGGTGTCGACTCTCCAGGCCAGGAAGTCTGGATTGTCCAGGACTGCCTGCAGGAAAGGGATGTTGGTCGCGACGCCACGTACACGGAACTCGGCGATCGCCCGTCGGGCGCGGGCCGCCGCGGTGGCGAAGTCGCGTCCTCGGCAGGTGAGTTTGACCAGCATCGAGTCGAAATGCGACCCGATCTCCGACCCGAGTCCGACACTGCCGTCCAATCGGACACCGGAGCCGCCAGGTGTGCGATAGGCCGTGACCCGGCCGGTGTCGGGGCGAAACCCGTCGGTGGGATCTTCGGTGGTGATCCGGCACTGCATCGCGGCGCCGCGGATCTCGATGGAGTCCTGCGTCAGGCCCAGGTCTGCCAGCAACTCACCCGACGCGATACGCAATTGCGCCGCAACCAGATCGACGTCGGTGATCTCTTCGGTCACGGTGTGTTCCACCTGGATCCGAGGGTTCATCTCGATGAAGACGTGATTGCCGTACGGGTCCAGGAGGAACTCCACGGTGCCGGCACAGGTGTATCCGATGTGCCGAGCGAACTTCACCGCGTCGGCGCAGATGCGTTCGCGCAGTTCGGGATCGAGGCCTGGCGCGGGAGCCACCTCGACAACCTTCTGGTGTCGCCGCTGCAACGAGCAGTCCCGCTCGAAGAGGTGGATGACCTCGCCGCTGCTGTCACCCAGGATCTGGACCTCGATGTGCCGGGGGTTGACCACCGCCTGTTCGAGAAAAACGGTTCCGTCACCGAACGCCGTGTGCGCCTCTCTCGACGCTGCTTCGATGGAAGACCGGAGTGACTCCGGGTTGGCGACACGTCGCATGCCTCGGCCACCGCCGCCGGCGACCGCCTTGACGAACACGGGGAAACGCATTCCCTCCGCTGCGGCGACCAGCTCGTCGACATCGTCGGATGGCGCACAAGAGGCCAGCACGGGCAGCCCGGCGGCTCGGGCGGCGGCAACAGCGTGCGACTTGTCTCCGGTCAGCCGGAGTATGTCGGCGGACGGCCCGACGAAGGTGATCCCCGCAGCTGCACAAGCAGCGGCGAGGTCCGGATTCTCGGAGAGGAACCCGTACCCGGGGTAGATCGCGTCGGCACCGGCGCGTTGTGCGGCCGAGATGATCTCGTCGACAGAGAGGTAGGCGCGAACGGGATGGCCGGGTTCACCGATCTGATACGCCTCGAAACCTTTGGCGCGATGGGCCGAGTTGCGGTCTTCGTACGGGTAGACGGCAACCGTGGACGCACCCAGTTCAACGGCGGCACGAAATGCGCGGACCGCGATCTCGCCACGGTTGGCGACCAGGACCTTTGTGAACATGGGCGTTCCTCTCTGTCGGGACGATGCCGGGAACGGCGAAGTACACCGCGCGGGCAGGCGCGGTGTGGCGAGGTGTGTGAGCTGAGTCTCTCACGTTTTACCATCACTTACTAGATGGACAGTCAAGTTAGTCAGAATCGGCAGTCGGCTGAGAATGTTGCTCAACTTGCTGCGCAATATCTCTGTACATGTTTCTATTTGGGCGATGTTTCTATAGTGTGACTTGAAATACAGTCCGTCAGCCGCCTTCAGGAGGACTCGATGACCAACGCGCCACGCGCCGACCACTGGATCACCGATTGGGAGTTCAGTGAGCGCTACCCCGTCTACACGCGGGCCAACGCGGGAGAGGTCCTGCCCGACCCGTCGAGTCCGCTGAACGTGACACTCGTGTGGAACAAGGGTCTCAACATCGGGTGGCGCGAAGGCTACGTCGAGCACCTCGGAACCCACCTGGCCTCCGAGATCGACGAGACGATGCCCGAGATCATCGGCAACTTCGGCGGCTACCACTACACCAACTTCTCGATGACCGAACTCAACGGCGCTCGCCTACCGGGCCTGACTGTCCCGGTGTGGAACCGCCTCTGGGTGGGCGATCATCCCGACCTGCCGGAGTACGAGCCGAAACCGGGCCACGAGAACGCTGAACTGACCGCGGGACTGGCCGAGAAGACCGCGTGGGCATTGACCACCGACACATATCCCGAGGCCGAAGAGACCAAGCGCCGCGCCGACCTCGCGCGCGAGCAGCGTCCTGACCTCAGCGCCCTGAGCGATCAGGAATTGGTCGACCACGCACGATCATTCGTTCCCGACCTGGTCTTCTGCTACGCCTACCACCCGGTCACCACCACACTGTCCACGATGGGGCCGGCAGTGGCAGGCGCTCTGCTCGAGTCCATCGGTGAGAGCGACAAACTCGGCGACCTGCTGAGCGGATTGGGCGGTGTCGACTCCGCTGCTCCGTCTTTCGCGATGTGGAAGATGGGCCGCCTGGTCGCTGCCTCCAACGAACTGACCGCCATCTTCGACGGTGGTCTCGCCACCGTGCTCGACGCGGTCGACGCCAGTGATTCCCCCGAAGCCAAACAGTTCCGCATCGACTTCGACGACTTCCTGTACAAGTACGGCTCCCGGGCACCCAACGAATGGGACATCCGTTCGGACAGCTGGGAGACCAAACCCGTTCTCGCACTGATGGCGATCAACGGCATGCGCCTGAGTCCCGACGATGCCGATCCGCAGCTGATCCTCGAGCGCAACCAGGCCAAGCGCATCGCACTCACCGCCGAACTCGCCGACAAGATGCCCGATGCAGACACCCGCCAGAGCTTCCTCGACGCAGCCAAATCGATCACCAAGTTCATGCCATGGCGCGAACGAACCAAGACTTCGTGCGTCAAGGTGATGGGCGAGATGAGGGCGGCCCTCTATGAATTGGGGCACCGCATGGTCGCGCGCGGAGTGATGAACGACCACCACGACATCACCATGCTGCTCGACACCGAGCTCGACGACTTCGCTGCCGACCCCGAGTCGTTCTCGGCCACCATCGCCGAGCGCCGCGAGCAATACCTCCAGCTGTTCGACCTGGAACCGCCGTTCTTCCTCTTCGAGCCGGTCCCCCTGTCACAGTGGCCGCGCCGGACCGAACACAAATCGGAACCCGCCCTGCCGGGTGACACTCTGAGCGGCGTGGGTGGTGCTCCGGGCGTGAGCCGTGGCCGCGCCCGGGTGCTTCACGATCCTTATGACGCAGGCGATCTCGCCGAGGGCGACATCATCGTCGCACCGCAGACGGACCCGGCCTGGACCCCGTTGTTCGTCTTCGCCGGTGGCGTGGTGGTGAACGTCGGGGCAACCATCACCCACTCCTCGATCGTCTGTCGCGAACTGGGCATTCCCTGTGCGGTCTCGGTCCAGGACGCGACCGCACGCATCCCAGACGGCGCGATGATCGAGGTGGACGGCAACACCGGGACAGTGACCGTACTGTGACCCTGAAGGTCGGTCTCACCCTCCCCCAGCTCGGAGAACACGTCGATGCGACGGCGGTACGCGACTTCGCCGTCGCCGCAGAGGAACTGGGTTTCAGCAGCCTTTGGGTTCAGGAGCACCTCTTCTACCCAGAGCAGAACGAATCGATCTACGGCGGCCGGCACACCACCACCGTGCACCCGGCCTACCGCTCGGTGCTCGGCGCCACCGAACTCATGGCGTTTGTTGCCGCGTGCACACAGAAGGCGATGATCGGCAGCAGCATCCTGGTGGCCGGGTATCACCGCCCCATCGAACTGGCTCAGCGTCTTTCGACGCTCGATGTGCTGTCGGGCGGCCGATTGGTCGCCGGGCTCGGCGCGGGCTGGTCGGACGAAGAGCACGGACAGATGGATGTGGATCCGCGCACCCGCGGACGACGGATGAGCGAGTTGGTCGCGGCGGTCCAGGCATGCTGGGGCCCCGACCCGGTCGAGTTCTCGGGCGACTTCTTCATAATCCCCAGGTCGGTGGTTCGGCCCAAGCCGGTGCAGCAGCCACACCCGCCGCTGTTGTCCGGGCTGCGTTCGGCCGCCGGATTGGCCCGTACCGCAGCACTGTTCGACATCTGGAACCCCAGCAGCGGGACCTCAGAGGCGTTGCTCGATCAACTGCAGACCATGCGCGAGGTCCGGCCGGATCAGCTCGCCCCCGTACGCCTGTTCTTGCGCTCGTACCTGCAGCGGCCAACTGATGCGGTCGGTTCCGGTGGCCAGGGTGTCGACGGCGTCCGCCGCGACATCCGGACGGCAGTCGCTGCCGGCGCCGAACAGTTCATCGTCGAGATCAATTTCTGGGACGAGATGCGGTCCGCCCGAGACTGGGCACAGGCACCCGCCCGGCTGGCCACCTTGCTCGAGACCGCCGAAGAAGAGTCGGCAGCAGCAGAATTCGCGAAGGAGAGTGTGTAAGTGAAGGCAGCGGTGTGGGCAGGCGACGGCCCCGACCTCGCGATCGAAGACATCCCCCGACCCGAGCCACGCCGTGGCGAGATCCTCCTCAAGGTCACCGCCTGCGGCGTGTGCCACACCGACCTGCACGTGCTCAAGTCAGAGGTGAAGTTCCCGTCGCCCGCCGTACTCGGACACGAGGTCTCCGGCGTGGTGGAGCAGATCGGCGATGGCGTGGACAACGTCGCCGTCGGCGACCGGGTTGTCTGCAGCTTCATCATGCCCTGTGGCGACTGTCGTCACTGCGTGCGCGGACTGGAAGACCTGTGCGAGAAGTTCTTTGCGCACAACCGACTGAACGGCACTCTCTACGACGGCGAGACCAGGCTGGCGCGCGAGGACGGTACGTCCCTTGCGATGTACTCGATGGGCGGGCTGGCCGAGTTCTGCGTGGTCCCGGCTTCTGACGCCTTCAAGGTTCCCGATGGTGTGGGCCTCGGCGAGGTGTCGATTCTGGGATGCAGCTCGTTCACCGCGCTGGGCGCGGTCAACAACGCAGAGCTGGAACTCGGTGACCGCATCGCAGTGATCGCTGCCGGAGGCGTGGGGTCGTCGATCGTACAGTTCGCGGCGGCCGCCGGAGTGGCGCAGATCATCGCCATCGACGTCAACGATGAGAAGCTCAAAGCCGTTGCCGCACTCGGTGCCACCCATACCATCAATTCCAGCACCACCGACGTGGTCGCCGAGGTTCGGGCACTGACCGACGGCCACGGTGTGGACGTGGCCTTCGAGGCGTTGGGCAACAAACACACCTTCGCCACGGCGATGGAGATCCTCGACGACGGTGGTCGCGCCGTGGTGGTCGGCATCGCCCCCGCCGGCTCCTCAGGAGAGATCGACCTCGCCCGGCTGGTTCGCCGCAAGCTGGAGATCCACGGTTCGTATGGAGCCAAGGCACGGCGGGACATGCCGGCCCTGCTTCGGTTGGTTTCGGGCGGCATCGTCGAGCCCGAGCGCGTCATCACCCGCCGGTACACGCTCGACCAGGCGGACGAGGCATACAAGGCTCTCGCGCGCGGCGAGATCGTGGGACGTGCCATCATCGAGATGCCGTCATGACCCAGGCCGAGAATGGTTCGACCGCAACCGGACTCGTCGCAGTCGTGACAGGCGCTGCCTCCGGGATCGGCCGGGCCGCCGCCGAGCTGATCCTCGAACGCGGGGGTCGCGTTGTCGCATTCGATCGGACCGCCGACAGCCTGGATTGGCTGAGCGGCGACGACCACGCGATGCCCTTCGTCGGCGACGTCACGCTGAGCGTCGACAACCGGGACGCGATGTCGGTGGCCGTCGAGTCATTCGGGACTCTCGATGCGCTGATCCTGAATGCCGGAGTCCCCGCGTCAGGTTCGATCGAAACTCTCGACATGGATGTCTTCGACCGGTCGATCGACGTCAATCTCCGTGCGGTGGCCCTCGGTATCCGCGAATCGATCCCGTTCTTCCGCCAGGCAGGCGGCGGTTCCGTGGTGATCACCTCGTCCGCCACCGCCATGGGCGGAGAGCCCAACCGATGGCCCTATGCCGCGGCCAAGGCCGGTGTCGTCAATCTCGCCAAGTCATTGGCACTGGACCTGGCCAACGACTCGATCCGGATCAATTGCGTCTGCCCGGGGCCCATCAGCACGGGCATGACCAAACGCATCGAAGAGAACACGCCGGAGCGGTACGAGTCGCTCAAAGCCATGGTGCCGCTGCACCGTTGGGGTACCGCGCGCGAGGTCGCCGAGGTGATCGCCTTCCTCGCCTCACCGCTGGCGTCGTTCGTGACGGGAACCGCGATCCCGGTCGACGGCGGTGCCACCTGCGGGAGCGGCCAGACCGTTCCCGTGCCCGCCCCGGTCTGAAGACATCGGCTGGGCCCCCGCAGGCTTGATGAGGTCACATCGTCAGCGGCGGGGGTCCACCAGAACCTTTGCGTGCCGGCTCTTTCCCGAATCCAGTTCTGCGAACATGGGTACCAGCTCATCGAGGCCGATGGTTCCCGTGTGCAGGGACCGCACATCCACCCGGCCGGCGGCGATGAGTGTCATGGCGCCGAGGAAGTCCTCGTGCGAATACGCCAGGGAACCGATCACCGTCAGCTCCCGGCTCTGCCAGTCTCCGTAGCTCACCGACGAATTGGTACCCGGGTAGCCCAGCAATGCGAGGGTTCCGCCTCGACGGACCAGTTCGGCCGAGGGCTGGAGCAATTCGGCCACGCCTGTGCATTCGAAGAGCACATCCGCGCCCAGTCCATCGGTGGCCTCGGCGAGCAGTGCCTTCAGGTCGCCCGGCTCGACCACCTCGGTGAACCCCAGATCGACGGCTGCCGAGCGTCGAGCGGGCGAAGGCTCGCTCACGATGATTCTGCCGGCACCCGCGACCCTCGCATGCTGGGCGGTGAGCAGACCGATCGGTCCCGCTCCCTGCACAACCACTGCGGCACCGAGACGGATGCCGGCGCGCTTGACCGCGTGGAAGGTGACGGTGGCCGGCTCCATCAGGGCCGCTTCCTCGTCCGAGATCGTGTCTGGGATCGGAATGGCCCTGCGCGCAGACACTTTGATCTTGGTCGCGAACCCGCCGTGCACGGGGGCGTCATCGGTGATCCCGTTGGCTTCGGCGAACGCGAGGTCGCAGTGAGCGGCATGCCCGGCGCGACATTGAGCGCAACGGCCACATGCCGGACCGACACCGGCGACCACACGTTGTCCGACCGAGAGTCCGGTGACCTCGTCACCGACCGCGCTGATCGTTCCCATCCATTCGTGTCCGAAGACGGCAGGCGGCAAGCCGGCGGATGCGTAGCCGTGGGTATCGGTGGCGCAGATGCCGCAATAGCCGATGTCCACGACCACGCCGTTCGGCGCAGGGACCGGGTCTGCCTCCAGCGCGGTTTCTGCTGTCTGCGGCGCCACCATGTGTACGTACTTGTTCTGTCCGTCGGTAACCATGCTCTTCACTTCCCGCTCATGCGCTCGACCACGGGCGCAAACTGTTCGTAGGCCCTATCACCGATCGTAAAGTAGGAGAATCCGAACTCCTCGCGACGCTGTTCGAGCTGCTCGCAGATGTCATCGATGGACCCGACGAGAGTGTGCGGAAATGCCCGGAGCTCGGTTCGGCTGAAGCCGGTGCGGTCGATCAGGGACTCTTCGGTGACGTCGGTCTTGCCCTCGATCGCCACGAAATACGCGCCGGTCTCGATCTCGATGTCTGCGAACCGGTCGCCGGCGCCGTCCCGAACCCAGCCCATCTTCTTGTGGGTCTCGTCGACGGTGGAGGTGAGCACACTGTCCGAACCCAGGACACCCGAACGGTTGTTGAAGTTGATGCTGACGATGTCGGCGGTTCTACCGGCGAGCGTCAGCACCCGGCGAGCGCCGCCTCCGACCATGATCGGCGGGGCGGTCTCGGGTACGGGCAGCGGAGCGAACCCCGCAGCCTTGACGATCTTGCCGTCCACGTCGATCTGTTCGCCACGGAACTGCTGGGTGATGAGTTCGATCGTCTCCTCGAGACGGTCCACCCGGGACCCCGCCGAAGGGAAATCGATACCCATGGCTTCGTACTCGGCCCCGAGCCATCCCGCTCCCAACCCGATCTCGATCCGGTCGGGCGCAAACATCGCAAGCGTTGCAGCCTCTTTGGCGAGCACAACCGGTTCGTGATAGCTGGTGCAGAACATTCGGCACCCCACCTTCAGGGTTTCGGTCACCTCGGCCGCCACGGCCATACTCGTGATCGGGGCCATCGTCACCGGCCGATGGCCGGTGGGGTCCAGGGCAGCGCCTGGTCCGATGTAGTGATCTGAGACGTGTAGCGCCGAATAGCCCATGTCTTCGACCTTGTGGGCCACATCGCGCCACTCCTTGCCGGTGTTCGCGCGGTAGACCTGCGCAGCGAATCGAAACGGGCGGGCCTGATGTGTCATGACTTCCACTTTCGTCCTGTTGTGTGTCTTTGTCGCCCAGATGTGCGGATGGGCTTGTTGGATTTGTTGGCCTGATCGGTCCGCGGTCGGTTCGGGTCAGTGACCCGCAGCTGCCCTTCGGTCGCGGTCCAGGTCTCGGTCCAGGTACTCGAAGAGTTCACGAGCAGCGGCACCCAGCTCGGCCGCCCACCCACGGGGATCGGCGGAGCCGCGGTCAGACGGTGCCTCGACACTGATCGCGGCCGTCGGCGGCAATGCGCGGACCAGATCGGCCAACGGCAGCACACCCTGACCGGGCGCCAGTCGGTGCTGGCGCGCTTCGGTGATCGCTGCGTTCTCATCCGTGGCCGGTTCGGCCGAAAGTGCGTCGCACAATTGGCAATAGGGGAACAGGTCCGGCGACTGCCTTGCGATGTCGTCGATCGGCGTGCCGGCCCGGGCGACGTGCAACGCGTCGAGCAGGATGCCCGAGCCGCCGTCACCCGCGTCGGCCAAGAAGCGAGCCGCGGCATCCATGTCGCGGACGGCACTGAAGATCATCGGTTCGAGGCAGCACCGCAGACCGTGATCGGCTGCGGCAGCCGCGAGTTCACCGAACAGCGTGGTCGCGCGCTGGTAGTCGTCGTCGAGAACGGTCACGAGCAGGTACGACGCCGACAGCGCCTGTCCGGCCTCGAGCACATGCATCCAGTCCTCGCGCGAGCTGCCCGGATGCAGTTTGATCACCTCGGCGTCGAGAACGCGCATCCCGTTGTCGTGCAACGCCTGCCTTGTGTCGCGCAGAAGACCCGAACCCTCCAGCAACTGGAACCCGCGGTCTCGTGGTGTCTGTGCCACCCGGAGTCCGACTGCGTTGAATCCCGCCGCGGCGGCGTTCTCGATGAACTGGGGCGGCGGCACCTGGATCGCCGAGAGGTGCGACAACGACAGGATTCGTTGCTGTGGAGGCTGTTTCATACGGGTTCCGATCGTTCGGGGCGTCTCACCGATGGCGCGGAAGTGCCCGGGGCATGGTGCTCGCCCCGGGCAGTTCCTCACCTACACAGAGATCACTTCTTCCAGAGGGCCTTGAACTGGTCCTGGTAGTCGGCGACTCCGACATAGAAGCCGGTCTTGTCGTCGATCACCGCCGATCCGATGTTGTCCTTGTTGAGGAGCTGGGTCGGCAGGAATGCATCGTCCGCAGGCCCCAGGTCGTCACCGTTGAACGAGCGGGCCAGCATGTCCAGCACGCGCCACCCAAGGATCTGCACAGGGAAACCGACCCACACGCTGTTGTCACCGTCTTCCAGCGACTTCAGGTTGTCCGGTGTGGGGGTCTGACCGGCAAAGGTCACCTGGTCTTGCAGGCCGGCACCTCGCAGTGCCGCGTCCACACCGAGCACGAGGTCACCGAACGAGAAGACCGCGTAGTTGATGTTCGGGTCTCTCTGAAGCGTGCTGACCACGCTCTGCGGGGTCTTGGTACCGAGGTCGGTGACCTGCTGATTGACCATCTCCACCTTGCAGCCCGGGCACTGCGCCTTCATCTGCGCGGTGAAGGCGTCGGTGAAGACGTTGAGGATCGGGTAGTCGGTGATCGTGAAGACCGCGACGTTCGCATCGCCCTCACTGTCGACGACAACCTGACTGGCCACCATCTTTCCCCACTCCTGCACCTGCGCAGTCCCATCCAGGGATGTGGAGATCACGCCGGGGATCGGCTCGTCACCGACACTGTCGGCGATCACGGTGATCCCGGCCGCTTTCGCGGACTCGATCTGCTTGCTCAGCATCGACACCGGGGTGCCCGAGAAATGGATGGCATCCGGCTTCAGCGCAATGGCCTGATCCATCGCCTTGGGTGCGGCTTCTGCGTCGGTCCCCATGATGATCCGCTGGTACCGCCAGCCGAGCAGATCGGCAGCCTGCTGGATGGCGTCGTCCTTGGCACTCGAGATCGGTTGCGGGGTCTCGATGCTGATGACGTACTTGCCCGCTTCGGGGGCTTTGCTCAGCGGGGTGTCGAGAACGAGGTTGGCGGGCGCGGCCTCGTACTGATCGGTCACCGCCTGCGCGGCGGCGATGTCTGCCGGCTGGCTGGAGCCGCCGTCGTCGCCGCTGCTACACGCGGTGGCGAACAGACTCGCGGAGACAACGGCAACGAACGCCTTTGTCCAGGTTGTCGTTTTCACATGGATTCCTTTCGAGGGGTGGCCGATAGGCCGGGTGGAGAAGACGTTTCGAGACCGGGCCGTCAGGCGCGACGGGCGGTGCGGGCCGCGAGGGCGACGGCGACGATGAGGGCGAGCCCGTTGAAGAGGTCGTTGACGTAGCTGGGCGCGCCTGCGAGCTGCAACCCCTTGACGCCCGTCGCCAGGAGGTAGATGGCGATCAGCGTGCCGAGCACGTTGACCCTTCCGGCCCGGATCTGTGTGGAACCGAGGAACACCGCGGAGAACGCCGGCAACAGGTACGAGGGTCCGATGTCAGGCGCGGCGGTCCCCAGTTTGGCGGCCAGGATGACGCCGGTGAGGGCCGCGACGGTCGCCGAGGTGACCAACGCGCCGAACATGATTCGTTCCACCCGCAGTCCGGCGAGCCTGGCCGCCTGGCGATTGCCTCCGGTGGCGTACAGGTACCGGCCGAGGGGAGTCTTTTCCAAGATCACGTACATCACTGCGGCGACGGCGATCATGTAGAAGAACGGAAGGGGCAGTCCGAGGAAGGGCTTGCTGCCCAGATCGAGGAAGCCGTCGGTGAAGCCCTCGGTGATCTGCTTTCCGTCGGTGACCCAATATGTGCCTGCCAGAAGGATGCTCGACATACCAAGGGTCGCGATGAAGGAGTCGACGTTGAGTTTGACCACGACGAACCCGTTGACCGCACCGATCAGGGCCCCGCAGAGCAACGTGGTGATGATCGCGATCGGTGCACTGATCCCCTTGGACAGCTGGTACGAGACCATCGCCACCGAGAAGCCCATCACGCCGGCGATCGAGAGGTCGAACACTCCCGCCGCCAGGGGAACGATCAATCCGATCGCCAACATCGCGGTGATCGCCTGGTCGCCGGCGATGATCCGGAAGTTGCCCTCGGTCATGAACGTGTCGGGGATCCAGATCGCGAACAGCACGATGATGGCAACCCACACATAGATTCCGCTGAACCGGTCGAGACCCAGGTTGATCTTGCGCCTGCCGCGCCCCGCTTGATGACCGCCCGTGGGCGGTGGACCCTTCGGTGATGTCGCCGTCTCTTCAGGGGATTGTGTTGTCATGGTGTTCCTTTCACCGAAGTGGTGCCCGGAGGTAGAGGAGGTGTCGCTGCGGCGGATCGGGCATCGGGTCCGCTGCGATGCCGCGAGACGGCGGCCGCGGAGGGCTCAGGACTCGGCGAGTGCGGGCTTCTTGAGAGTGGAGGCGGTCAGTCGATCGGGGTCGATGCGGGGCCGGCGCAGATCGTCCACGACTCGTCCGGCAGACAGGACGATCACGCGGTCGCACAGCCTCGTCAGTTCACCGTGGTCGGTGGAGACCACCAGGACGGCGGCACCCTTCTCCGCGGCGTCGTCGATCAGCGCGTGGATGTCGGCTTTGGCGCCGATGTCGACCCCTTGGGTGGGCTCGTCGAGTAGGAGTACCCGCGGATTGCGCCGCAGCCAGCGTGCCAGCATGACCTTCTGCTGGTTGCCACCGCTGAGGGTGCCGAGGGCCCGCTCGGTGTCACCGGTCGGACGCACCCCGAGACGCTCGAGCCACGTTGCCACATCGGACTTCTCACGTCCCGCACGGAGCCAGCCACCGCTGGTGTACGCCCACGGGCCGGCAACGGACACGTTCTCGCGCAGCGATGCGGTCGCGAACGCGGCGTTGCTGAGACGTTCTGCGGGAACACAACCCATCCCCGCCGCCATCGCGAGATCGGGGCGGCCCTGCTCGATGACCTTGCCATCGATCGTCACCACGCCTGCGCGGCTCTCGCCGCCGAACAGCGCCGGGACGATGTGTTCGCGGCCCGATCCGGTGATCCCGGCGATTCCGAGGACCTCTCCGGGATGGATCGCAAAGCTGAGCTCACGGGCGGCACCACAGGTGAGTGCATCGACCTCGAGCGCCGGCGCTCCGGCATGTGTTGTCTCTTCGGGCTCGGCGAGGAACTCCTCGACTCGGCGGCCGATCATCAGTTCCACCAGACCGGGTTCATCGAGTCCCTCGAGGGGTCGCGTGGTCACGACTCTGCCGTCGCGCATCACGGTCACGCTGTCGCACAGCGAGAACACCTCTCCGAGGTGGTGCGAGACGAACAGTACGGCCACCCCGCGGTCCCGGATCTTGCGAACCAGCTCGAACAAGCGAACCGCCTCGGCCGCAGGCAGATTGGCGGTCGGTTCGTCGAGCACGAGAATGTGGGTGTCACCGCTGCGGCCCTGGACCGCGCGTGCGACGGCCAGCATGGTCCGCTCGCTCATGGTGAGTGCACCGGCGAGCTTCTTGAGGTTCAGGTCGAAACCGAGTTCGGCGAGCGCTTCCTTGGCCTGGGCCCGTTCTGCGCGGTTGTCGATGGTACCGACCGCAGTTCGCTTGTAACCGTGGCCCAGCGCAAGGTTGTCGACGACATCCAGACTCTCGACGAGGCCCAGTTCTTGGTGGACAAAACGCAGCCCGGCCGCCTCCCCACCTCCGGGGACTCCGAGGTTCAGCTCATTTCCCGCCACGGTGATCTTCGCACCGTGGTCCGGATCATGGTATCCGGCAAGAACTTTGATCAGTGTCGACTTACCGCACCCGTTCTGCCCCACCAGTCCACGGATCTCCCCGGGGGCGAGCGAGAGATCGACACCATCGAGGGCCCGTTGGCCGCCGAAGGTCTTCGAGAGGCCGCTGATGCTGAGCGCGTCTGTCATGTTGGCCTACCTACGTGAGGAGAGTTACTTGAACATCACTTGTGTTACCTGAATCATAGTGAAGTATGTACATGGATATGTCCAGCGTTTGCTGAATTTGTTATTCTCCGCTCTGACCGGGAGATTCATGCACACCGCGACAGGTGTGCCGCGTCACCGTCGGCAACCCGGCACCGTTACGACAACAGGTATCTACAGTCAGATAGAAGTTACCGAGTGGTAGAGGAGAGTGGCCTTCTGTGATCGACGTCGAATTGGGCACCGTCGAACTGGGCACCGTCGTACAAATCGCCTACATGGTCGACGATGTCGCCGGCGCAGCCGAGGAGTTCGCATCACGACTCGGCGCCGGGCCATTTTTCGTTCGGCGCAACCGCATCACCGGCGCACTGGGCCCCGATGGCGAGCCGGGCGCTTTCGACCACTCGTCCGCCTACGGCCAATGGGGTCGATTGCAGATCGAACTGGTGCAGACCCACACCGCAGAGCCCGCAGCGTTCGCGGCCACCACCTCCATCCGGGACGGAGTGCATCACGTGGCGGTCATGGTGGAGTCGTTCGCCGAGCAACAGCGTGTGTATGCCGAATCAGGTTGGCCGGCACTGCTTTCTGCAACCACCCCGAACGGCAATGACTTCGCCTTTCACGACGCCCGTCCGCAACTGGGCCACCTGGTGGAGATCTACGAACCCAGACCGTCCATCCTGCGCCTGTATCGGACGGTCGCCGGTGCCGCCGTTGACTGGGACGGCACAGACCCCGTTCGCCAGATGTGATCAGGCGGCCGCCAGCAGTTCGGCGGCCCGGTCGCGGGCGAGTGCGAGAACCTGCGGATTCCCCGAGTTCCACAGCACCGTGAGCTTTTTGCTCCGGATCTTCCACTCTCCGCCAACCCGCACCACCCCGTCGGTGTAGTAGCCACCGATCGTGAACATCGCGTCGCCGGCGGTGTTGGGCAGTACGTGCTCAGCCCGTACGTAGGAGGTCACGGTGCCCTCCTCGCCGTCGATGTCGATGTCGAGGTTCGACAGGAAGTGCTGGGATGCGGCCAGACCCGGGAACAGCATTCGTCCGCGTTGCACCCAGTCCTCGGCGCGAAACCGGCCTTCGTTCCCGGCGCGATAACTCGTGTAGTCGATGTCGATCTCATCGGTGAACACAGAGCGGTACAGATCCCAGTCCCGCAGGTCGATACCCCGCGCGAACCTTGCCATCAAGCGGGTGATCTCCACATGTGCGGTATCGGTCATGGTTGGTTCCTTGTCCTGGTTCAGTCAGTGCATCAGGTCGGTGCGGGGAGCGGGTCAGCTGCGCAGCTGTAGCGAGATCTTCTCGAAGTACTCATCGAGCCCATCGGGGCCGAGTTCACGTCCAATGCCCGATTTCTTCATGCCGCCGAACGGGGCCATGGCGTTGAACCGCCCGCCGTTGATCGAGACCTGCCCTGTGCGCAGGCGCCGGGCGATCGCGATGGCCTGGTCGTCATCGGCTGCGAACACCGCACCGGACAACCCGTACTCCGAGTCGTTGGTGATCGCGACGGCGTCGTCGATGTCCCGATAGGTGAGGACGGCGAGCACCGGGCCGAACACTTCGTCCCTGGCGATGGCGGTGTTGTTGTCCACGCGACTGACCACGGTCGGACGCACGAAGTAGCCCGACCGCAGTCGTTCATCGAGCCCGTCCACGTCGCCCGGACCGCCCACCAGGAACTTCGCGTCCGCCGGCACGTCCGCGAGATGTTTGAGCACCGACTGCTGCTGGTCCTGCGAGGCCATCGGTCCCACATCCACCGTTTCGTCGAGGGGGTCGCCGATCGTCTGAGAGCCGACCAATTCCACCAGTCGCCGCTCCACCTCGTCGAGTCGGTCGGCCGGGACGAGCAACCGGGTGGTGGCCGTACAGGTCTGGCCGTTGTTGACGTAACAGCTACGAACAGCGGCGTTCAGCGCCGCGTCCATGTCCGCATCCGGGGCCACGATGAACGCCGATTTCCCTCCCAACTCGAGAGTCACTTTCTTGATTCCGGCTGCAGCCAATTGGCCGACTCGAGCTCCTGCAGATGTCGACCCGGTGAGACTCACCAGATCCACGTCCGGGTGCCCGGCGAGTCGTTCGCCCACGCGGCCGCCGGAACCCGACACCACGTTGAGCACGCCGCGCGGCAATCCGATGGCGTCGGCGATGTCGGCGACCACAAAGGCAGCAAGCGGAGCAACGCTGCTGGGCTTGACCACGGTGGTGCATCCTGCCGCGATCGCCGGGGCGACTTTTGCCGCCAGTTGGTACAGGGGGTAGTTCCACGGAGTGATCGCACCGACCACACCTGCGGGAACCTTGAGGATCAACGACGTTCCGCGCCGTTCTTCCATCGGAAGTGTCTCGAGGACGTCGGCCATCGAGCGGAAGATCGTCACGCCCAGGCCCACCTGCACGCTCCGTGACCGTGCGATGGGGGTTCCGACCTCTCGCGCCATCGTCTCGGCCAACTCGTCCTCGCGCTGCTGGAGTTCGTCGGCGAAGCGTCGGAGCAGCGCAACGCGGTCGGCCACCGGCGATTGCGACCACGACGGGAACGCCCTTTTGGCCGCTGCCACCGCAGCGTCGACATCGGCTTCTGTGCCTGCAGGTACGCGGGCCAGCAGGCCGCCGGTGGCCGCCTCGAAGACATCGATCGTGCCTCCACCGTCCGACGGCACCCACGTGCCGTCGATATAGAGCTCGGTGCGATCGTCCATTCGGGGCGCCTCCACTTCGTCGTGCGATGAACACCGAGTGGCGACCATCACAGCAAGCGTAAACTACTTTGCGGATTCGGTGTCAAGTAACTCTTCGGTTTCAAGTCTGTACATAGTTTGTGCGTTCTTTCTTGACTTCCACTACTATTTGGGTACGTTATGAGCACGGTCACAGTCTCCGAGCGCGGGGCACCGACCACTCTCGCCATCCGCCGTCCCGCAGCCGGGACCCGTTCGAGGAGCACCATGAACGACCTCGCGATCAACAACTCTGCACCGGCCACCGCGTCAGCCGAGCTGGTCAATCTTGTTGTGAAGGGCATGTCCCGTGGGCCGATCGCCCCTGAGCTGCAGATAGTCGTCGACGCCGGGCATGCCATCGCCAAGGGTCCGATGGTGATGCCGACCCCCGCGGGTATCGCTGAGGCAGGCCGCCTGGTCCGTCTGCCGGAGGGCAGCGCGCAGGAGCAGGCCGTGCGGGACTTCCTCCACGCCTTTCTTCCCGTCAACCGGCAGCTGCGTGAACTGTGCACCGCGTGGCAGTGCCGACCGGACGGCTCGGCCAACGACCACTCGGACGCCCAGTACGACGCCTCCATCCGGGATCGTCTCGACGACATCCACTCGGCGGTCTCGAAGATGCTGCGGCGGGCAGGCAAACAGGCCCCAGAACTCACCGACTACCGCGACCGTCTCGGAGTCGCGCTCGAACGCTTCGACGACGGCGACACCGCATCCCTCACCTCACCCCTCACCGACGGTTACCACACCGTCTGGATGTGGCTGCACCAGCACGTTCTGATGATGCTCGGTGTCACCCGCGCCGAGGACGAGGCACTCGAGGAGGAGCTCGTTTCGGGTTCATCCCGATGACGTTGTCGGAGAACACGTTCCCGGCAACGACCCGCGCCGCCGTCCCGTACGGCCAGGGACGTGCCCGCGGACTCGGCGCAGACGTGCTCGGGGTGCACGGCGTCGAGATGGACAACCTCGTCGCCCTCGGCCTGCCCGTGGTCCCAGGATTGACGGTGCCGATCGGCGCCGGGTCCGGCCTGCAGGATCACGAGACCGCCACCACGGCGATCGATCTGCTCGAAAAGCTCGCGGTTCGGGGCATCTGGCCGGCTGTGCGGACAGAGCGGCGACCCATGCTCATGCATCTACGCTGCAGCGCGCCCGCCCCCGTGTCGGCTCTACCGCCCGCCATCTCGGTCATCGGCTTGTCCAGCCGGAACATCGACGCTCTGGTGGAAGTGATCGGACGCGAACGCGACATCTACGACTCCTGGGCCGCGAATCTGCGGTTCGTCGCCGAGAACGCGCTCGACGTGGATGTCGACGACCTCGACGACCTCGCGGACGACCATCCCGACAGCAGGGCCCAGGTGCCCGCGCTCCTCGAGCTGATCGAAGAATCGACAGGCGCACCCTTTCCCGCCGACCCGGCTGAACAACTCGGCCTGGCGGCCAAGGCGATGCTGGCGCGGTGGGCGTCACCTCGAGGCCAGCGGGCGCGTAGAGCGCTGTCGCTCCCCGACGATCTCGGGATCGCCCTGCATGTCCGTGCGCTGCGTCTGGGCTCGTGGAACGAATCCGGCTACGGATCGGCCATCAGCCGCGACCTCGAGACCGGCCGTTTCGCACCCCACGGCGTCTTTCATCTCGGCGTTCGCCGGGCCGACCCGAATCCGGGTCCCGGTGACCCCCTCGACCAGACACCTGGCGGTGTCCAGATCCTGGACCAGATCTTCGCAACCCTCGAGCCGCACCTGCGTGGCGTCGCAGAGGTCGAGTTCGAGGTGCGAGACCGACAGCTGGCGTTGCTGAGTGCCCAGGCGGTCGAACACCCCGGGCCGCGTGCGATCACACACCTCGCGGTGGATCTCGCGACCGCAGGCTCCATCAACCGCAGCGAAGCCGTTCGTATGCTCGAACCAGACCTGATGCAAGACCTCCTGCACGCCCAGCTCAAGCTGACCGGGTCTGAGCAGTTGCTCGCACGCGGGCTTCCGGCCTCCCCCGGCGCTGCAATCGGTGAGATCGCCCTGTCGAGCGACCGCGCGATACAGCTTGCAGGCCAGGGCAAGAACGTCATCCTCGTGGCGTCCGAGACGAGCCCGGCCGACGTCCCGGCCCTGCTCGCGGCCACCGCGGTGGTCACATCGAACGGGGGGCTGGCATCGCATGCCGCGGTCGTCGCACGGGGGGCCGGACGCCCGGCTGTCTGCGGAGCGACGACGCTGCGCATCGACGCGAACGCCGGCACGGTAACCGCCGGTGAGGTGACGCTCCGTGAAGGCGACACCGTGTCGGTCAATGGACGCACCGGCGACGTCTACTGCGGCACCGTGACGATCCGCCCCGCCGAGCCATCGGACGAACTCGAGGTACTGCTCGGATGGGCCGACGAGATCCGGCGCCTGAGGGTGCGGACCAATGCAGACAACGCCGAGGACGCCGCAACGGCGTTCCGACTCGGTGCCGAGGGAATCGGCCTCTGCCGCACGGAACATCAGTTCCTCGGCGATCAACTTCCTCTCGTGCAGCGCCTTGTGCTCGCAGAGTCGGAGGTTGAAGAGAACGAGGCGATCGCCGCTCTCACCACCGCCCAGCAGAGCGACTTCACCGACCTGCTGCGAGTGGTCGGGAACCGGCCGATCACGGTTCGACTTCTCGACGCCCCACTCCACGAGTTCCTGCCTGCCGACGGCGAGTACCGCGACGAGGCGCAAGCCCAGCGCGCCGCCGACACCCATGAATCGAATCCGATGCTCGGATTGCGGGGTGTGCGGTTCGCGATGGTGCAACAGAAGCTCTATCCGGCGCAGGCCGAGGCGCTGTTCCGGGCATGGGTGACCGTGAACGGCGAAGGGCTGCAACCACAACTCGAGGTGATGATCCCGCTGGTGTCACTGCCCGGCGAGCTGTCCAAGGCAATCGAGCAGGTGCATTCGGCCGCGGCGGATGTTGAGCAGGACACCGGCGTGACGATTCCGTATCTCGTGGGCAGCATGGTCGAGACACCCCGCGCCGCCTTGCTGGCCGAATCGTTGGCCGAAGACGCGCAGTTCCTCTCGTTCGGTACCAACGACCTGACGCAGCTGACCTATGGGTTCTCCCGGGACGACGTCGAGAAGACCATGCTCACCCACTATCTCGAACACGGGTTGCTCGACGACAGTCCTTTCGCCGTACTGGACACCGATGGTGTCGGGGCATTGATCTCGATGGCCGTCCGCAGTGCGCAGCAGGCACGGCCCGAGGTGAAGCTCGGCGTGTGTGGTGAACACGGCGGCGATCCCGCGTCGATCGCCTTCCTCGATTCTGTTGGATTACACTATGTTTCGTGTTCGCCGCGTCGTGTCCCGGTGGCCCGGCTGGCTGCTGCGCACGCAGCACTCGAAAGCAGGTGAGGGTCGGTGAGTACCGAACTCGATGACCTGCGTACTGCAGTCCGGGATGCCGCTGCCGACCTCGGCGGGCCGGCGCTGTGCCGTCGGCTGGACGCCGACGGCCCTGGCTGGGATGCCAGAGCGTGGTCGGTGCTGGCCGAACAGATCGGCGTCGGCGCACTGGGCTTGCCCGAAGACCTGGGCGGTCTCGGCGGTCTCCCCGAACTGGCGGTGGTGGCCGAAGAGCTCGGAGCCGCACTGCTGCCGGTCCCCTTTCTCTCCACCGTCATCGCCGGCCAGGTGCTACTGGGCACACCCACGCCTCCCGACGACGTCCTGACGGAGATCGCCGAGGGAGCGCCTGCGGCATTCGCAGGTCTCAACCGACGGGGGTGGTGGTCAGCTGACGAGTTGCCCTTCGCTGCAACCGAAGCCGACGGCGGCTGGGTGATCGACGGCCACGCCCCGGCCGCACTCGGCGCCGCTGGAGCGACATGGATTGTCGTAGCCGCGAACACCGAAGACGGTCCCGACATCTTTGTCGTCGCGGCATCCACAGCCGGCGTGGGCGTCCGACCTGTCGAAACCCTGGACCTCACGCGCGCTCAGGCCTCAGTCCAGCTCACCGCCGTCCCGGCGATCCGGCTAACCACCGGTGGGAATGCTTCTGCTGCAGTGCTTCCGGCCCTCGATACAGCATGCATTGTGTTGGCAGCCGAGCAACTCGGCGGTTCTCAGGCCAGCCTCGATCACACGGTCGACTATGTGAAAGAGCGCCGGCAGTTCGGTCGGGTGATCGGCAGCTTCCAGGCCGTCAAACACACCCTGGCGGATCTGCTTGTCCTCGTCGAGTCGAGTCGCTCGGCGGTGAGTCGTGCAGTCGAGTCCGATGACCGGACAGAGGCCGGGGCCGTCGCAAGGGCGTGGTGTTCAGACGCCTACCGAACGGTGAGTGCCGAAGCCGTGCAACTACACGGCGGCATCGGCTTCACGTGGGAACATGACTGCCATCTCTATTTTCGGCGAGCGCGCGCCGACGCCCAACTGCTCGGCGGTAGTGCGATGCATCGCGAGCGACTGGCCACAGCCCTGGCCTGGTGAGCGGTTGACCACAAGGAGTTGCGCGGCCGAGGCGTTCGCCCAGGGTTCATTGATGCATTGTTCATTTGGCGCACTGCATCGACAGCTGTCAATATAGACCGGTGTCGAATCAAAGTCCGAACCCGTCCGGCGATGAAGCCTGTTGCTCGCCCTTGGTACACGAGCCGCTCAGCCTGGACCGCACCGTCCAACTGGCTCGCATGTTCAAGGCGCTGGGAGACCCGGTACGACTACGGCTCTTGAGCCTGGTTGCCAGTCACCTCGGCGGCGAAGCATGCGTCTGCGACATATCGGATTCGTTCGACCTGTCCCAGCCGACGATCTCGCATCATCTGAAAGTGCTTCGGCAGGCGGGCCTGCTGGACTGCGAGCGCCGCGGAACCTGGGTCTACTACCGGGTGATACCCGCTGCGTTGCAGCAGCTTTCGGCAACACTCGACATCTCCGGTCTCTCGCACACCGTCGACGAAGTTTTGGTGACCTCATGAGCACGGCGACGGACGCGGCCGACAGGCCGGCAGTTGTCGCGAAGCTGTCCACGCTCGACCGCTTTCTGCCGGTGTGGATCGGCGTCGCGATGGTGGTCGGCCTGGCGCTCGGCCGCCTGATCCCCGGACTGAACAACACCCTTTCCGCCATTTCGGTCGACGGCGTCTCGCTGCCCATTGCGATCGGGTTGCTGATCATGATGTACCCGGTGCTCGCCAAGGTCCGCTACGACCGTCTCGACTCCGTGACCGGCGACAAACGGCTGCTGGTCGCCTCGTTGGTGTTGAACTGGCTGATCGGCCCCGCGCTGATGTTCGCCCTGGCGTGGCTGTTCCTGCCAGATCTGCCCGAATACCGGACCGGCCTCATCATCGTCGGGCTGGCACGGTGCATCGCGATGGTGATCATCTGGAACGACCTCGCGTGCGGTGATCGCGAAGCTGCCGCCGTGCTTGTCGCGATCAACTCGGTGTTCCAAGTGGTCATGTTCGCCGTGCTCGGTTGGTTCTACCTCTCGGTACTCCCGGGGTGGCTGGGCCTGGAGCAGACCACCATCGAGGCGTCGCCCTGGCAGATCGCGCAATCCGTGCTGATCTTCTTGGGGATTCCGCTGATCGCCGGTTTCCTATCCCGTTATTTCGGCGAGAAGCGCAAAGGCCGCGATTGGTACGAGACGACTTTCCTACCGCGAATCGGCCCTTGGGCGCTGTACGGGCTGTTGTTCACGATCGTCATTCTCTTTGCGTTGCAGGGTGATCAGATCACGTCGCAGCCTCTCGACGTGGTCCGGATCGCGCTCCCGCTGCTGGTGTACTTCGCGGTCATGTGGGGTGGCGGATACGCGTTCGGGGCAGCGATGGGGTTGGGCTACGCACGCACCACCACACTCGCATTCACCGCCGCGGGCAACAACTTCGAACTCGCCATCGCTGTCGCCATCGCCACCTACGGAGCCACGTCGGGGCAAGCGCTGGCCGGTGTTGTCGGGCCCTTGATCGAGGTGCCGGTCCTCGTCGCATTGGTGTACGTATCGCTCGCTCTGCGTCGACGCTTCACCCCGCAACCGTCCTCCCGGTCAGAGGGTGTGACGCGCAATGTCTGACGAAAAGCCCACGGCCAAAGGGGTTCCCAGCGTGCTGTTCGTATGCGTGAGCAACAGGGGCAAGTCGGTGATGGCGCAGGGCCTGGCCCAGAAGATCGCCGGCGCCACCCTGTCCGCAGGCTCAGCGGGCACCGAAGCGAAGGTTGATGGCCGGGTGAACGAGCTGTCCGCCCAGACTCTCGCCGAGGTCGGGGTGGATGTCTCCGATCACCGTCCCCGCCAACTCACCGACGACTTGATGCGCGCCGTTGACGTGACCGTGGTCGTCGGGTCGGCCGCGCAGGTGAGTCCTCCCGACGGAGCCACACTCGAGGTGTGGGACACCGATGAACCATCGTTGAGGGGGATCGAGGGCATCGACCGGATGCGTGTGATTCGCGACGACATCGCAAACCGGGTCACCGACCTCATCGCCCGGTTGACCTGAGCTGTTCGAGCGGACTCGGTGGGCAGCTCACGAAACCCGGAGAAGCTCGGTCTACAGACCGAGCAACCGCCAGGATCCCGAGCCGGGTAGCGGGCCAGGTCACGAAACTCGCAAACGCTCGCGCTACAGACCGAACAACAGCCAGAACCCCGAGCCGGGTTGGTGGTCAGCGCGCAAACCTCGCAAACGCTCGCACTACAGACCGAACAACAGCCAGAACCCCGAGCCGGGTTGGTGGTCCGCGCGCAAACCTCGCAAACGCTCGCACTACAGACCGAGCAACGGCCAGAACACCGAGCCGGATCGCGGGCCAGTTCACGAAACTCGCACACGCTCGGGCTGCGGCGCGTAACAACCAGAACCCGAGCCGGATCGCGGGCCGACTCACGAAACTCCCACACGCTCGGTCTGCGGGGTGAGCAACGGCGGGGACAGCGAGCAGGGTTTCCGGGGAGCTCGCGAAACCCGCAACAGCTCGCGCTACAGACCGAGCAACAGCGAGGACACCGAGCGGGGTTGGTGGCCAGCTCTCAAAACTCGCAAAAGCTCGCACTACAGACCGAGCAACAGCCAAAACCCCGAGCGTGGCGTACCAATAGCGAACCAACTAGCAGCAGGACTTGCTGAGGTCGTCCCCCACACCCGAACCGCAACAAACCGAATCGGTCGAACCCTCCTCAACACTGTTGTCCGACAGCACCTTCGGACTGGTGCCGAACGTGTCTGAATCCGCAAGGACGGTGTACACCTCCCACTTCTCACCCGCTGGGCCGGTCACCCACACCTTGTCTTGGGTGGCAAAGCAGCACGTCGAGTTGATCTCTTCTTCGGTGAAGAGGCCCTCGCCGCTGAGTCTGGCGATCTCGCCGTGAACCTTCTCGCTCGACTCCACCTCGACCCCCAGGTGGTTGATCGTTCCACCCTTGCCCGGGTTCTCCAGCAGGACCAACTTCAGTGGCGGTTCCGTCACCGCGAAGTTTGCATATCCGGGCTTGAGTTTGGCCGGCGGGACGTCGAACAACTTCGAGTAGAACGCGACCGCCTTATCCAGATCGTCAACATTGAGTGCCAGCTGCATACGGGACATGGTTTGACCTCCACCTGTGAGACATACGTCGAACTACTTGCAACACCACACTGGCCACCTTTTCGACATATGTCAAGGAAGTCGGTAGAGTTCAGGCATGCCCAAGACTCTTCCTGTGATCGACATGACGGCACCCATCTGTTGCGCGCCGGTCTCGGCGTCACCCATGGATGATGCGGCAGCACTGGAAGTTGCGTTGCGGCTCAAGGCACTTGCCGACCCGGTGCGAATCAAGCTCATGTCGATTCTTCTCACGGCCGAGGCGGGTGAGGTGTGCACCTGCGACCTCGCCGCTGCGTTGAAGTTGTCCGAACCGACGGTCAGTCACCATCTCGGACAGCTCAAGAAGGCGGGGATGGTACGGCCGGAACGCCGCGGCATGAACGTCTACTACCGCGCCCACACCGCCGCGTTGCAGGCCCTGCGGCAGGTTCTCGACCCCTCCTGCTGCCGCTGAGTGCGTCGCCCGGCCGCACCCCCACCGATCAGTTCGCCATCTGGGCGAACATGCCTGGCTCATAGGCGCCTGCCGGCGTTCGCACGATCACGTTGATCCGATTGGCTGCGTTGATCAACGCGATGAGACAAATCAGGGCGCCGACCTGATCGTCGTCATGGTGTTTGCGAACCTCCGCCCAGGTTTCATCGGGGACGCCACGGTGATGATCGGCGAGTCGGGTGGCTTCTTCGGTGAGGGCCAACGCAGCACGCTCGGCGTCTGTGAACACGGTTGCCTCACGCCACACGGCAATCAAATTGAGCCGCGTCGATGTTTCCCCGGCCGCAGCCGCCTCCTTGGTGTGCATGTCCGTGCAGAATCCACACCCGTTGATTTGACTGGCGCGAATCTTGACCAGTTCCTGGGTCGATCTCGGCAGTGGCGAATCGTCGATCACCAGGCCTGCGTTGAGGAACCGCTTGCTGAACTTCGCGGCGACGTCATTGTCGAGCATGTCGAATCGGGCAACCATTGATCATGTCCTCACTTGAGATGGTGTCTGTCGCGGTATGCGACAACCACGAGATGTCGGCGAGCCTCCGGTTGTGACACCCCAGCCAGGTGTCACACATTCGCCGACACGGGCGTCTCATGGGAACAAGCGACCAACGCGAGGAAGGCACCGATGACCGACGAACCCCTGACCGCAGCCCACACCCCCGGCGGACATTCTGATGCCGCGACCGACGCGTTCCTCGCTCATCGCAATCTGCTGTTCACGATTGCCTACGAGATCCTCGGTTCTGCTGCCGACGCCGAGGATGCGTTGCAAGAGACCTGGATGCGCTGGGCGGGCGTCGACCTCGACGACGTGCGTAACGAGCGCGCGTATCTGGTCACAATCGCCACCCACCAGGCACTGTCACGGTTGCGGACGCTGGGACGTCAACGTGAGTCCTATGTCGGCCCATGGCTGCCGGAACCATTGCTGACAGCACCCGATGTGGCGGATGACGTCGAGCTGGCCGAGAGCGTGTCGATGGCGATGCTGCTCGTGATGGAGACTCTTGCACCCACCGAGAGGGCGGTGTTCGTACTGCGGGAGGTTTTCGACCTTCCGTATGACGAGATCGCGATCGCCGTCGACAAGACCTCCGCCGCCGTCAGACAGATTGCTCACCGAGCCCGCGCTCATGTTGCCGCTCGCCGACCGCGAGGCACTGTGAGTCCGGACGAATCGCGGGTTGCCCTGCAAGCTTTTCAGCACGCCGTCGAAACGGGTGATCTGCAAGAGCTGGTCGACCTGCTCGCACCTGATGTGGTGCTCCTCGGCGACGGAGGCGGAGTCAAGAAGGCCGTTGTGCGCCCCATCGTCGGGTCCGACCGCGTGGCACGACTCCTCGCCGGCGGCCTGCCACGAATCGAGGGATCGGTGTCCACCGAGCGAGTCCTGATCAACGGCTCCACCGCTCTCATCGTCAGCATCGACGGACAGATCGACAATGCAGTGTCGTTCAGGTTCGACGAAGGCAAGATCACGGGGCTCTACATCGTGCGTAATCCCGAAAAGCTCTCACGGCTGGCACAGGAGGTCATTCTGGATCGGTGATACACGTTAAAGGACAACGAATTACGTGTTCCGGCGGCGCCGTTGGGATTGCGCGTCATCTGATCCTCGAGGCCGTTCCCACCGAACTTTCCGAATTCCGGTTCGCCCGATAAGAACGCGGAGTACATTCACTGCTCAAACACGCCGAAGGTGCGACTCCTGAGGAGGGCGTATGAGCACCTCACAAGAACGCGCCGAGCAACTCGACCTGATTGCCCGTCTTCAGTCGTCCTATCCCGAACTTCCCGACGCACCGACACCCGACCTTCTCGACCACAAACGGTTTGTCGCGTACATGAAGCCCGTTCACGATGTCGGCGGCGAACCCGATGCGCCGTTGAAGTACGAGAACAAGGCGTACGAGTACTGGGAGCACATGACATACGTGATGTGCGAGGTTCTCGCGTGGCGGGGAATCTGGCTGTCCGAAGAACGCCGGCGTATCGGCAACGTCGACGTCGGCCGGGCGGTGTACCTCGGGATACCGTATTACGGCCGTTGGCTTTACGCCGTTGCGCGGATACTCGTGGAGAAGCACCACATAGGCCTCGGAGAACTCGCCGAGCGAATGTTGGAAGTCCAGAACCGCTACCCGAACGGGCTGTCCGGCAACAGACTGGAGGCCACACCGCGCTACGAGGGCGACGGGTCGAGCGTCACACGCAACACCCATCATCGGCACGCGGTGGGAGTCGGGGATCCGCAGATCTACGCGGGGCAGGCCGGCGAGCCCGCGTTCGCAGTTGGCGATCGTGTCCTCGTCCGCGAACTCCCGGTGCTGCTCTACACCCGCACACCCGAGTATGTGCGCGGAGCCCATGGGCGGATCGAATCCGTCGCCTACGAGAGTCCCGCACCCGAAGACGAGACATGGGGTCGCGAGGACGCGAAACCGGAGTGGTTCTACGTCGTCGGCTTCGAGATGGCGGAGCTGTGGGAGGGCTATACCGGCACACCAGATGACATCCTGCGCACCGAGATACCGCAACGGTGGCTTGCATCGGCGTAGGGGAAGGACAGGGGGAATGACCGAGCACAACCACGACCACGACCACGACCACGACCACGACCGGACTGTCGCACCGATGGTCGACGAGGTGACCGATTTCGAGGTGCTCGAGATCGCGTTCCGCGAACTCTGTATCGAGAAAGGGTTGTTCACCGCAGAAGAGCACCGTCTCTTCACCGAGTTCGCCGAACAGATCGGTCCGACGCCCGCGGCGCGCCTCGTTGCTCGCGCCTGGCTCGATCCCGAGTTCAAACAGCTCGCCCTGAGTGAACCGATGACGGCAAGCAAGGAGGTCGGCGTCGACTGGCTCGAACCCACCGGCTTCGGAACCCCGAGCGACTTCACCGCCTTCTCAATTCTGGAAGACACCCCCACCGTTCACAACGTCATCGTCTGCGCGCTGTGCTCCTGCTATCCGCGACCCATCCTCGGTAACTCGCCCGAGTGGTACCGCACCCCCAATTACCGGCGCCGCATGGTTCGGTGGCCCCGTCAGGTACTCGCCGAGTTCGGCCTCTACCTACCCGACGATGTTGCTGTGCGGGTGCAAGATTCGAATCAGAAGCACCGATTCATGGTGATGCCCATGCAACCGCCCGGCACCGAGGGTTGGATCGAAGACGAGCTGGCCGAGATCATCACCCGCGACAGCCTCATCGGGGTGGCGCTACCGAAACCCGGCGTGACCACCAACGTCATCACCGAAACACGGCCCGCGATCCACCCGGCACAGGACAATTGACATGGGTGACAACACTTCCGGCCACACGAGCGACTACGCACCTCTCGCCGAGATCGTCGAACGGGGGCAGGTGTGGCCGGCGATGGCGCAGAAGTACGGCGTCGAGAATCCGGTACCGCCGTGGAAGACCAGTCTTGATGGCGTCTGTGACGCGCTCGATCGAGCCGCGTCTGCACAAGCGCCGAGTGTCACCGACCGTAGGGATGACGAAGACCGCTTGTCATCGACGATCTATGCGGATGTGCCCTACCCCGAGAGCCAGTTGATCTCGCTTGCACACTTGCTCCTGGACCGTGGCGTGATCGACGAGGCTGAGCTACGTCAGCGACTCGCTGCTGTCCGTTCCCGACTCGAGGCCTGACGACTCGCCGTACCGGTGTGCGATCCAGGTCCCCAGCGCATGCAGCCTGTCGTTCAGTGCCGGCGGCTCCAGTACGTCGAAGTCGAAGTTCTGGTAGACCAGCCAGCGCGCAGCCCAGTCCAGGTCGTCGGCACCAAGCGTCAGTACGCAATCGTCGCCGTCGTCGGTGACCGAGCCGACCACCGGCCGGACTATTTGTCTTGCTTCGTCGCCCGACATGTACAGGCGCACCCGGATGTGGTGGCGCCAGCCGTGAGCGAAGGCGTCTGCCACGAAGGCCGCGGCATCGGGGGGTGCGGGCGGGGTTCCGAACTTCGTGCCCAGCGGCCTCACATCGCTGATCCGGTCGAGGGCGTAGGTCAGCCACTGCTGCGATCCACGCTGGTTGCCCACCAGATACCACCGCCCACTCGCCCGAACAAGGTTGAGGGGCTGGACATCGCGCGGCTCACCACGGTGATCTGTGCGTCGACGATGCCGGAAGCGGACGGCCTCCCCTGATCGACACGCAAGCGCCAAGGTGACAAGCACACCCGCATCCGCAGACACCATCTCGCCGCCTTCGAGCGCCTCGGCCGCCGCCACCGCCTCGAACCGCCCGCGCAGTCGCGACGGGATGGTCTCGGTCAACTTGGCGAGTGCCGTGACCGCGGCGGGAGCCAATCCGCCGACCCCCACCGACCCGTGCAACCCGAGCGCGACCGCGAGAGCCTCGTCGGCGTCGAGGACAAGAGGTGGAGTCACCGATCCGGCGGCGAGCGTGTACCCCCCGAAACGGCCGGGTTCGGCGTCGATCCGATAGCCCAGATCTCGGAGGTGTTCCACATCGCGTCGCGCCGTGCGCTCCGTGACATCGAGGCGTTCGGCCAACCGACCCGCGCTGATACCCGGGTTCGACTGCAAGATCGCCAGCATCTGCAGGCGACGACCGGTCGGTGTGGACATTACGTTGATGATGATGCCAAACCCTGACAGTTCTTGGCAGGGTATTGGTCTAGCTTCGCCTTCATGGACACAATCACATTGCTCAGACCCGAAGGGCTGGTACGCAGCCCGGCGTTCAGTCACGTTGCCGTTGTCCCGCCTGGCGCCACCACCATCTACATCGGCGGCCAGAACGCGGTCGATGCCACCGGGGCGATCGTCGGTGGCGACGACGTCGGAGCCCAGACCGCACAGGTCATGAAGAACGTGCAGACCGCGTTGGCCGCCGCCGGGGCGACGATGTCGGATGTGGTGAGCATGACGCTGTTCGCCGTCGACGGCATCGACCTCACCGCTGGTTATGCCGTTGCAGCACAAGCTCTCGACCCGACAGGCGATCCGCCGTTGATCGCAGCTGCGATGGTCTCATCAATGGCGGTCCCCGGCGCACTCGTCGAACTGTCCGCGATCGCCGCCGTCATGCGATGAGCTCGCGCGAGACCGGTCACACCAAGGACGCTGGGTGGCAGATCGGCGTCTCGAAGACGGTGGAATGTCCGCTCGATGTGGTCTGGGACTTCCTCACCTCGGCCGAGGGGACGGCACTGTGGCTCGGGCACGGCGTGTCGGTGTTGGACGAGAAGGGTCGGGCATACCAGACCCGAGACGGAATCGTCGGCGAGACAAGGACATTCCACCGGCATGACCGGATCCGACTGACGTGGCAGCCACCCCACTGGGAACACGACAGCACCGTGCAGCTCGCGGTGAGGGCCGGCGGACCCGGCAAGACGATGATCCGCTTCCACCAGGACCGCCTGCTCGATGCAGGCGAGCGAGAACTACAGCGCACCCACTGGCGGGCTGTCATGGCTTCTGTTGTCGCGGCACTGGACGCCCTCGACGCCTGACCCCCGACGCCTGACCCCTCCGCGGAAAATCTTTTTTTGACTGATTCCAGAAAAACCTTCCCATCGGGCCGACACTTTGCTTATCGTGGTCACCATGGCCACCACACCGGACAACGCGGAACGGCTACGCGCCGCAGACCTCCGCGTCACCCAACCCAGGGTGGCCGTTCTGGAAGCCGTGGACAGTCATCCGCACGCCGACACCGACACCGTTTTCGGTCTCGTGCGCGCAGTGCTGCCCTCCGTCTCGCGCCAAGCCGTCTATGACGTGCTGGGCGCGCTGACAGCTGCACGGCTCGTGCGCCGGATACAACCGGCCGGCCACGTCGCACGGTACGAATCCCGAGTCGGCGACAACCACCACCACGTGGTGTGCCGCGCGTGCGGCGTGATCGCCGATGCCGACTGCGCGGTCGGAGAAGCGCCGTGTCTCAGCGCTTCGGACTCGCACGGATTCCTGCTCGACGAAGCCGAGGTCACTTATTGGGGTCTGTGCCCCGATTGTGCCGACGCGACCAGAGTTTGATCACAGCCCGTGATCACAGCCCGATCAACCTAACCGCGAAAGGAACGCAGTGACCTCCGATAGTCGCCCGCCCCATTCAGACGCCGGAACCGCTACCGCCAGTGAGAGCGAGAACCCGGCGATCCCGTCGCCGAAGCCCAAGGGGCATGCCCCGCTCACCAACAAGGACTGGTGGCCGGAACAGATCGACCTGTCGATCCTGCACGCACACACCTCGAAGTCGAACCCGCTGGGCGAGGACTTCGACTACGCATCGGAGTTCGCCAAGCTCGACGTGGAGGCACTCAAGGCCGACGTCATCGACCTGATGACCACCTCGCAAGACTGGTGGCCGGCCGACTACGGCCACTACGGCGGCCTGTTCATCCGCATGAGCTGGCACTCGGCAGGCACCTACCGCGTGTTCGACGGCCGCGGTGGCGGCGGTCAGGGCGCACAGCGTTTCGCCCCGCTCAACAGCTGGCCCGACAACGCCAACCTCGACAAGGCCCGCCGCCTGCTGTGGCCGGTCAAGCAGAAGTACGGCAGCAAGATCTCGTGGGCCGATCTCCTGGTCTTCGCCGGCAACTGCGCACTCGAGTCGATGGGTTTCCAGACCTTCGGTTTCGCGTTCGGCCGGGCAGACATCTGGGAGCCCGAAGAGGTGTTCTGGGGTCCTGAGGACGAATGGCTGGGCACCGACAAGCGTTACGAGGGCGAACGTGAGCTGAACGAGCAGCTCGGCGCCACCACCATGGGCCTGATCTACGTCAATCCCGAAGGGCCAGAAGGCAAGCCCGACCCCATCGCGGCAGCCAAGGACATCCGCGAGACGTTCGGCCGCATGGCCATGAACGACGAGGAAACCGCTGCGCTGATCATCGGTGGACACAGCTTCGGCAAGACCCACGGCGCCCACAACGCCGACAAGATCGGTCCCGAGCCCGAAGGCGCGCCGAAGGAGCAGCAGGGTCTGGGCTGGAAGAACGGCTACGGCAAGGGCAAGGCCGAGGACACCGTCACCAGCGGCCTCGAGGTCGTGTGGACCTCCACCCCCACCCAGTGGGGCAATGGATTCCTGCAGAACCTCTACGGCTTCGAGTGGGAACTGACCAAGAGCCCCGCCGGCGCATGGCAGTTCGTTGCCAAGGACGGTGCCGGAGCGGGCACCATCCCCGACCCGTTCGATGGACCGGGCCGCGCCCCCACCATGCTGGTCACCGACGTCGCCCTGCGTGAGGACCCCATCTACGGCGAGATCACCCGCCGTTGGCTGGACCATCCCGAGCAGCTCGCCGAGGCCTTTGCAAAGGCTTGGTACAAGCTCCTGCATCGCGACATGGGACCCGTCACCCGCTTCCTGGGCCCCTGGGTCCCCGAGGCACAGCTGTGGCAGGACCCGGTTCCGGCAGTCGACCACGAACTGGTTGATGACCAGGACATCGCCTCGCTCAAGAGCAAGGTGCTCGAGTCCGGTCTGTCCGTTGCCCAGCTGGTCAACACCGCATGGTCGTCAGCCAGCAGCTACCGCAGCACCGACATGCGCGGTGGTGCGAACGGTGCACGTATCCGCCTTGAGCCACAGAAGAACTGGGAGGCCAACGAACCTGCCGAGTTGGCAAAGGTGCTCACCGTTCTCGAGCAGATCCAGCAGGACTTCAACGGCTCGGGTGGCAAGAAGATCTCACTGGCCGACCTGATCGTGCTCGCCGGATCCGCTGCCGTGGAAAAGGCTGCCCAGGATGCCGGCCACGGCGTCACGGTGCCGTTCACCCCCGGCCGCACCGATGCCTCGCAGGAGGAGACCGACGCGGAGTCGTTCAAGGTGCTCGAACTGCGGGCCGACGGATTCCGCAACTTCGTTCGCACCGGAGAGAAGACACCGGCGGAGGTGCTGCTGCTCGATCGCGCCTACATGCTGGACGTGACCGCACCGGAGCTCACCGCTCTTGTCGGTGGTCTGCGCGCCTTGGGTGCAAACCATGGCGGCACCAAGCACGGCGTCTTCACCGACCGCCCGGGCACACTGACGAACGACTTCTTCGTCAACCTGCTCGACATCGGCACCGAGTGGAAGGCATCCGACTCCGATGCCGGCATCTACCAGGGCACCGATCGGTCGACGGGTGCTCCCAAGTGGACCGCGACGGATGTCGATCTGGTGTTCGGATCGCACTCCCAGCTGCGTGCGCTCGTGGAGGTCTACGCGCAGGACGACGCCAAGGACAAGTTCGTCAACGACTTCGTCGCCGCATGGGTGAAGGTCATGAACAATGATCGCTTCGACCTGAAGTGATCGTTTGATCAACTGACAGAACAGATCACGCCGATGCCGGTCCCGTTCACGGGGCCGGCATCGCCGTTTGTCACGGCTTGTCTGAAGCACCGCTCCCCGGACGCGGGGCAAACCCGCGAGCCCACACCTCCCGCACCGCAACCGCGACCAGCACCACGCCCAACGTCTGCATCGTCCCGAACCGAACACTGTCGAGGACGCCGGGAGTTGCCAACAGCAGCAACCCGAAGGCAACGCACGGCGCCGCAACCGTCACGATCCCCGGCACCAGCTGACGCGATGTGATCGCCTCGATCACAGCCGCGATGATCACCACTGCGAACGCAATCAGCGACAGCACCTCGAGTTGGGTCCACGGGTCGTGTTCGAAGACGACGCGCCGGTGAAGTTGGCGATGGCCACGGGAGCTTTGATCTCGCTGTAGGCCTGCTGATTTCCCGACCACCCCGTGTCGAAAGTCGGGCCGAGGTACTCAGTTGCCCCCGTCCAGGTGACGCCGCCTGCAAACAACGTCACCACCACGAACACCCACCAGGCGACATGGCCGGTGATGCGGGCGATCGGAGATACGCGGTGCCAGGTCATCGGCACAGTCTTACATCACCGAACGTTCGCGCTACCGACTTTCCACAGCTGTGCGCAGTGCTTCAAGCGTTTTCGCGATGTTTCGGCGTTGGAACTGTGAGAACGTCGTGCCTCGCGTGGCGACCCGGTCAAAGACGGCCGCTACCGCATCGGGCCACTTGATCCTGTCGTCGGACCACGTTTCGGTGACGCGAGTGCGACCGCCCCCCACGGTGTCGAACCTGTACTCCCAGGTGGCAATCGGGGTCTTGAGACGCGGCGCCTTCGGGCCGATCGCATCAACGCGGAATGCGAAATGCGCACCGGGCTCGGCGGCGGTGACCGTGCAACGCGTGACCCAGTTGACGCTCCCGCGTCTGTTCCGCCCGTGAAACTCCATCCCGACAAACGCTGCACCGTCGGACGCTGGGTTCACCACTGTTGCACCGACGTTCTCCGGGCTCCATTCACCCATTCGGGTCGGGTCACTGACCATCTCGTACAGACGGCCGGGGTCTGCAGCGATGTCGATGCTGTCGGCGACCTGCATGAGGCGCTTGGCTGTGGGCATCTTTTGACTGTAGTGGTGGGTGGTCGGCAGCCGATGCCTGCGTCAGCGAACGCGCAACCCGTCCATGAGCAGCCCGACCATCCGTCGTGCGTCGTAGCTCGAGTCGTCACCCGATCCGATGCACAAGTTGCCGACGCCCCTCATCAGCTCCAATGCGGCTACGTCTGAACGGGTTTCGCCGGCTGCCGCGCCGGCTTCGAGCAAAGACGCACACACGGGCACGAGCCGCTCGAGAAAGTAGCTGTGCAAGGTCTGGAACCCTGCGTCGTCCGATTGCAGCGCCTCGGCAAGACCGTGCTTTGTCACCAGGAAGTCGACGAACAGGTTGATCCATTGAGTCAACGCCGCGTGCGGGGCAACGCCTGATTCCAGGAGTACAGGGCCGGCCTGCCCGCACTCCTCGACCTGGTGCCGGTAGACGGCAACGATGAGGTCCGCTCGGGTGGGAAAGTGACGATAGATCGTGCCGACGCCAACCCCCGCCCTGGCGGCGATGTCGCGCACCGGCGCGTCGACGCCGGTGCTGACAAAGGCCGCAGCGGCCGCGTCGAGCAATGTCTTCTCGTTCCGTCGCGCATCTGACCGTTTCCGAGGTGGCGAGCCCTCGCTCTTCGTTCCTCCCGGACCGTCCTGTGCCGCAGACGTCTGTTTGTTCACCACAGAGCTCTCGGCCCTCCCACTTGGCAAACGGAACATTGTTCCGTATCGTCGTTTCCGGAACGTTGTTCCGCTTTGTTCAGTATGCCAGAGCCGCACAAGCTCTCGCGTCACACCTTCAGAGGAGACACCATGAAGTACCGCACCCTGGGTCGTACCGGCGTCCAGGTCAGCACATTGGCGCTCGGAGCGATGAACTTCGGCGCCATCGGTCGCACCACCCAGGAGGAAGCGATCGCCATCGTCGATGCCGCTCTCGACGCTGGGATCAATGTCATCGACACAGCCGACATGTACGGCCAGGGAGAGTCCGAAGAGATGGTCGGCCGCGCGATCTCCGGTCGCCGCGACGACCTCATCCTGGCGACGAAGGCAAACATGCCGATGGGCGAAGAACTGAATCATCAAGGCAGTTCCCGCCGTTGGCTCACCATGGAGCTCGACAACAGCCTCCGCCGGCTCGGGGTAGACCACGTCGATCTT
Source organism: Williamsia muralis (assembly GCF_051487485.1). Taxonomy (GTDB): domain Bacteria; phylum Actinomycetota; class Actinomycetes; order Mycobacteriales; family Mycobacteriaceae; genus Williamsia; species Williamsia muralis_B. The sequence continues at coordinate 226,181 of NZ_JAHVCV010000001.1, forward strand.
TATCAGATCCACCGGTGGGACCCGACCACCAGCGACGAAGAGACGCTGTCGGCCCTCACCGACCTCCAGCGGGCGGGCAAGATCCGCTATTTCGGATCGTCAACCTTCCCCGCTTATCGCATCGTCCAGGCGCAGTGGGCAGCCAGTGAACGCCACCTCAGCCGGTACGTGACCGAACAGCCCAGCTACTCGATCCTGCAACGGGGCATCGAGACCCACGTGCTGCCGGTGGCCCAAGAGTACGGACTGGGCGTTCTGGCGTGGAGCCCACTGGCGTCGGGTTGGCTGTCTGGCGCGATCCGCGAAGGTCGTGAGATCGCAACCAGCCGTTCTGGTCTGATGCCGGCCCGGTTCGACACCACGATCCCGGTGAACCGCGCCAAGATGGAAGCGGTGGAGCAGTTGGCGGCTGTCGCCGACCAGGCGGGCCTGACCATGATCCAACTCGCGCTCGGCTTCGTCACCGCTCATCCCGGCGTGACCAGTGCCATCATCGGCCCCCGCACCCTGCAACATCTGCATTCCCAGACTGCGGCCGCCGACACGGCGCTTTCGTCAGACACCCTCGATGCGATCGACGAGATCGTCTCCCCCGGAACAGATCTAGCCCCGGACGAGAAAGTGGACACCCCTCCTTCCCTCCTCGACCCGTCATTGCGACGTCGCTGACATCTATCGCCGAATGCTCGCCACCCCACCATTCGAGGACACATACTCATGGCCACCCCCAGTTTCGGAATCCTCACCGCCCAACAACAAGTCGAATACCGCGACGTACTAAACGTGTGGCTCGAGGCGGACGCGATCCCCGAGATCGAACATGCCTGGCTGTTCGACCACCTCATGCCGATCGGCGGCGACCCCAACGGGCCCATCTTCGAAGGCTGGACGCTGCTCTCGGCCCTCGCCGCAGAGACCGAGCGCCTACGCATCGGCCTCCTGGTCACCAGCAACCGCTTTCGACCGCCGGCGATGCTCGCGAAGATCGCCACCACCGTCGACATCATCTCCGACGGTCGGTTGGACTTCGGGATCGGAGCGGGCTCGCGGCCGAACCCTCCAGAAGCTCGACGCGAATACCCCGCGCACGGCTTGCCGTTCCATGATGTCGCTCATGCGGTGGGCAGTCTCGCCGAGGCCTGCGTCGTGATCAAACGCCTGTGGACCGAGGCCACACCGTTCGACTTCGACGGCGAGTACGTACAACTGACCGGGGCGTTTCAGAATCCGAAACCTGTTCAGCGTCAACATCCCGCTATTGATCGCCGGGCGTTCGGCCGCAGTGCTGCGCATCGTAGCCGAGCACGCAGACATCTGGAACATTCCCGGGGGTGACATCGACGATGTCATCGCGCGCAGTGCATTGCTCGACCGCTACTGCGCTGAGATCGGTCGAGATCCCGCTTCGATCACTCGGTCGATCCATGTGCCGGTCTCCTATGAAGAGGCGGAGCGCACCCGGGACGCGATCGGCCAAGTGGTCGATGCCGGGTTCGGTCACATCGTGCTGGGTCTGCCCGCTCCGTACCCGGTCGGCGTGGCCCACTGGGTGGCCGATGAACTCATCGGCACGTTCGCCCACGCTCAATCGTGACCGCTTGTGGCAGCCTGATTGCATGGCCAAGGAAGTCGAACACACCGATGACGGTCGCTACATCGTGGTGGGCGGCCGCCGCTGGCGAGCCACTGATCCCGCGATTCCTGAGGATCGAAGTGCCGAGTTGCGCTCGATACTGATGGCCTGGCGTCGCGAGGTGAAGCGCACCGGCGGCGCCCCGGAGTCACGAGCGGGTGTTCAGGCCACGAAAGTTGCTCTCGGCGAACGCGGTACGCCGTGGTGGGAACAGACAGATGACGAACGGCGCGCACGCTGGGAGGCCGACATACCTCGTCCGGGCCAGGAACGGTCGTGACTGCCCTCGCGGCGGCCGGTCAGCGCTTGTCGCGTTGCGACCACGGCTTGTCGCGGTCCTCACGCGGCTCAGGCGGAAGGCCGAGCACCCGCTCGCCGATGATGTTGCGCTGGATCTGGTCGGTGCCACCCGCCAACCGGTAGCCCGGACTGCCCAGGAGATGCTCCGTCCATGCGAATTGGTCAGGGTTCACGGCCGCAGTGATGTTGTTTCCCAGCAGGTCTGCAGCAATCTCACCGATACGTCCGAGCACATCGGAAGCCATCAGTTTGCCCACCGACGCAGCCGGGCCGGGCGAGCGTCCGGCTGCAGCGGCACGAGCGACCCGGTCGGCGGTCGCGGCACGCAGTTCCGATCGTATGTAGGCGTCCGCCAGATCTTGACGTACCAGGGGATCGTCCACAAGACCCGATGACCGGGCCAAAGCGACGAGTTCGGCGACCGAACCGCCCTTCTTCCGGGTGACCGATCCGGACGCCGTACGTTCGAATGCCAATGTGGCACTGGCGACCTTCCAGCCCTGCCCGACCGCACCGAGTCGCATGCTGTCCGACACCCGAACGTTCTGCAGGAACACCTCGTTGAACGAGGCGCCACCACTCATCTGCCGAATCGGCCGGATGTCGACGCCCTCCGCGTCAAGAGGGATCAGGAACGCGGTGATTCCCTTGTGTTTTGGTGCATCGGGGTCGGTTCTCGCCAGCAGCATGCCCAGATCGGCGAATCTGGCACCCGACGACCACACCTTCTGGCCGTTGAAGATCCAATCGTCGCCCTCCCGAACACCTCGACAACTCAGAGCGGCCAGATCCGAACCGGCACCGGGCTCACTGAACAGTTGGCACGCCAGAAGATCGGTACGCAGCAACGGGTTCGCGTACTTTGCCCGTTGCTCGGCGGTGCCGAACATGGCAACGGCGGGGCCGACAAGTCCGGTGGTGACGCTGATCAACTCAGTGGACGGTGGGACGTCGAACTCACGCTCGGCCTGGGCGATCGCCGATGCGAAAGAGGCAGGCAGTCCACGGCCTCCGTGTTCCGCGGCGAGCGTGACGGCACCGTAGCCGGCATCGAAACGCTGTCGGCGATACGCCCGGACGGCATCGAGCAAATCGAGTTCGTCTTCGTCGGACAGGTTACGGAACACCGCGAGGTCGGGCTTGTCCGTCGGACTCGGCGCCGGCCGCGGGTCCACGATGGACGCCAGCCAGCGGCGCACCTCCTCCTGGAAGTCGGCGAGAGCCGGCACGGTATCGAGAGTTTCGGTCACGATGGTCCTTTCGTGCTCAGACGGTCAAGACCGTGCATGCCGACAGGCCCGGGGCACCGTAAACGTGGGTGAAACCGATCTCCGGCTGATCTGGCACCTGGTGGCCTTCGGCGCGCCCCTGCAACTGGCGGACCACCTCGTGTACCTGGCGTAACCCGGACGCACCGATGGGCTCGCCGCCGGCCAGACAGCCGCCGTCGGTGTTGATGGGCAGCCCTCCGTCATGACGGGTGGCACCCGAGTCGAGCAGTTCTGCTTGCTCGCCGTGCTGGCACAGTCCGGTCTCGGCCATGTGGATCAATTCTGAGCCGCTGTCGGTGTCCTGCAACTGCGCAACGCCGACATCAGCCGGGCGCACGCCTGCGGCATCGAACGCGGCCGCGGCGGCGTCGATGCTGGGGCTGTTCACCGGATCGGTGTGCAGCCAGGGTGAGAACACCTCGAAGGACCCGAAGCGCCGGGTTCGGACCTCGACCGCCGCGAGCCGAATCGGTTTGTCGCACATGTCATGAGCACGGTCGCCGCGAGCGAGGACCAATGCCACACCACCTTCGCCGGGCGAGCAGAACATGTACTGGGTCAGCGGATCGTTGACCGTCGCGGCGTCGAGCACCTGGTGTGTGGTGAGCGGTGTGCGACGCCACGCCATCGGATGCGCCGCACCATTCGCGAAAGCACGTTCCGCGACTGCCGCCAGCGCTGTCCTGTCGATGCCGTGTTGATGCAGATACCGCTGGGTTTTCATCGCGAAGTACTGGGTGGTGACCATCATCCCGGTCCGAGCGTACCACTGACCGAGACCGTACGCGGCGGGATCCGAGCCGAACGCACCCCGCTCGTGTTTGTCGAACCCCACGACCGCAACCACATTCGCGCGTCCGGCCGTGAGCATGTCGGCCGCGGTCGACAAAGCCACTCCGCCTGTTGCACAGCCGTTCTTGACGGTGGTGAACGGTATGCCGGTCAAACCGAGCCGCGATACAAGCGAATCCGGCTTGCCGGACACATTGCTCCCACCGACGGCGGCATCGATGTCGGACCATACGAGTCCTGCATCGACGAGAGCAGCCCGCAATGCGTGCTCACCCATGTCCATACCGGTCACCCCGGGGTGCCGACCGAAGGCGTGCATGCCTGCACCCACGATGTAGACGTCCCCGGCGCTCATTCGGCGACCTTCTCGAACGCAAAGGAGATGTCGCCCCCGGCCAATGGCAGAAGACGTAGTTCCACCTCGTCACCGATGACCACCGGTCCGAGAATCCTCGATTCCACCAGTACCGAACCCAGATCGATGTAACCGACCACAAACGGCTCGAAACCCGAATCGGGTACCTCGTAGGGCGGTTTCGGCGCGAATGACTGCGTCGTCCAGGTCCACACCCTCCCGCGTGTCGGGAGTGACCGTTGCTCCATCGCTGCACTCGCACACGCGGGACAACGGGTCGCGGCCGGGAACACCACCACGCCGCACCCCGCGCAACCTGACCCGGACAGCACAGGCGGGTCCACTTGGGCGAACAACGTCTCGTCTACAACGCTTCCTTCCATGCCAGAGCCCTGACTAGCGCCCGGCCAGCAGTGAGAGCGGACGACCCAAGATGGCACTCAGCGTCTTGAGGTATTCGGCGGCCGGTGCCCCGTCGACTGCACGGTGGTCAAAGGTCAGGCTCAACGTCAACACCTGCGTGCGGACGGGAGTCTCACCCTCCCAACGGAAGCCGTCTTTCACTCGGCCGACGCCCAGGATCGCGACGTTGCCCGGGTTGATGACGGGGGTGAAGAAGTCGACACCGTACGCGCCGAGCGTGCTCACCGAGAACGTTGCGCCCTCCATGTCCGACAGGCCCAGTTTGCCGGTCCGCGCCCCTGACGCAAGAGTCCGAATGCGGTCGGCGACCTCGGCCACCGACAGACTGTCTGCGTCGCGCACCACGGGCACGATCAGACCACCGTCTACCGCAACCGCCACACCGACGTTGATCTCTTCGAACAGCGTGATCTTGTCGTCGGCGATGCCCGCGTTGAGCAGCGGGTGCTCACGCAGCGCGAGGGCCGCTGCCTTGACAACGAAGTCGTTGAGACTGGGCACCTTTGAACCGGATTGTGCTGCCTCGGCCTTGAGTTGCTCGCGGACGGCCACCAAGGCGGTGACGTCCACCTCGTAGCCATGAGTCAACTGCGCCATCGTCTGCAGACTGTCGATCATGTTGCGCGCGATGGCACCTCGCATGCCTGTCAGCGGGATGACCTCACCCGCTTGGGGACCCGTTGTGGGCGATCCGACGATGGAAGCCGGAGCTGCCACCGTGCCCGCAGCCGCCTCGACATCTGCCTTGGTGATGCGGCCTCCGATACCCGTTCCCGCGACCTCCGCGAGATCGACGCCCAGTTCGTCCGCGCGACGACGAACAAGTGGTCCGACGAATTGGCTTGCTGCGCCGACGGTCTGGGCGAGCTTGCCTGTCGCCGGAGTCGCTGAGGTCGGTTCGGGCGCCTGGACTGGAGCTGCGGCGAGATGTTCCTCGACGTCCTCGGACACGATCCGGCCGCCGGGCCCCGTGCCACGGATGGTCGAGAGGTCCACGTTCGCAGCAACCGCGACCCGCCGCGCATTCGGAGAGGACTTGATCCGTCCGCCGTCATCGGGGCCGCCCACGACCACTGTGGCGGGAGCGGTGTGCGTCTCGGCGACGGGTTCCTGCTCGACCACTGCAGCCGTTCCGTCGGGGGCCGACTCGCCCTCGCCCAACAGCCAGCCGATCACCGCCCCGACCGGCAGTACGTCGCCGGCCGATGCGCCGGTGGCGAGAATGCCCTCGGCTTCGGCCTCCACGTCCACCTCGACCTTGTCGGTCTCTAGCCGCAGCAGCAGGTCGCCCACCGCGATGTGCTGGCCTTCACCGGCCAGCCACTCACCGATGACGCCCTCCTGCATCGTGAGCCCCAACTTCGGCAGCACGATCTGCTGAGCCACGATCAGTTCCTTTCGAGCAGTCGGCGCGCTCCTGCGACGATGCGGTCCGCGTCTGGGACATAAGCCTTTTCGAGCGGAGTGCTGAACGGCACCGGCGTGAACGGTGCTCCGATCCGCAGGACCGGGGCGTCGAGGTAGTCGAATGCCTCTTCCTGGATCTGGGCGGCCACTTCCGCGCCGATCCCACCGAAGGTCACCGCCTCGTGGACCACCAGGATGCGGTTCGTCTTGGATGCGGACTTCACGATGGTGGCGGTGTCGAGCGGCTGGACCGATCGGGGGTCGACCACCTCCACGGAGACGCCGGACTGCTCGAGGATGTCGGCCGCCTTGAGCGCTTCGACAACCATTCGGCCGAACGCGACGATGGTGACGTCATCGCCTTCCCGCGGGATCGCTGCCTGGCCCAGCGGCACCTCGTAGATCTCCTCGGGTACCTCTCCGCGCGCGCCGAGTAGCACTTTGTTCAGCATGAAGACAACGGGGTTGTCGTCGCGCACCGCAGACACCATGAGGCCCTTGGCGTCATACGCGTTTGATGGCATGACCACCTTCAGACCCGGGGTGTGCGCCAGCCAGCTCTCCAGGCTCTGCGAGTGTTGCGCGCCCGCGCTGACGCCGGCGCCGTAGGCCACCGCGATCACCATGGGGACCTTGACCTCCCCGCCGTACATGAACTTCATCTTGGCCGCCTGGTTCACCACCTGGTCGAGCGCAACCGCCAGGAAGTCCATGAACATGATGTCGACGATCGGACGCAAACCCCGTGCAGCGGCGCCGACGCCGAGCCCGATGAGGCCCATCTCGGCGATGGGGGTGTCGACCATCCGACGATCACCGAACTCGGCGAGCAAACCGTCGTACATGTGGAAGACGCCGCCATATGCCGCGACGTCCTCGCCGATGACAAAAACGTCCTCGTCTTCGCGCATGATCTGCGCGATGGCCTCGTTGTACGCCTTGACGTAGGTTGTCTGACGCGCGGCCGGAGCGGTCTCGGTCGTCGTCAATTCTGTTGCAGTAGACATGTGTTCAGCCTTCTCGGGTTCAGTCGCTGTAGACGTTCAGGGCGAAGTCGGCCAGGTCCGGGAATGGGCTGTTCTCGGCGAACTTCACGGATTCGGTGATGTCGGCGTCGACCTCGGCCCAGATCTGCGCGAACTCGGCCTCGGTCACCACACCTTCGGAGACCGCGCGGGCCTCGAGCAGCTTGATGGCGTCGCGCTCTTTCCAGGCCTCGACCTCTTCGACGGTTCGGTAGGTCTTGCGCAGACCCTTCACACCCTGGTGGTCGTAGTACCGATACGTCTTGGCCTCCACCAGCGTCGGACCGCCACCATCACGAGCACGTTCAACAGCGCGCCCCACCGCGGCACGCACGGCGATGGCATCCATGCCGTCGCAGATCTCGCTGGGGAAGCCGTAGGCAGGCGCGCGGTCGGCGACGTTCTCCAGCTTCATGTGGTCGCGCAGTGCGGTGAACTCGGCGTAGCCGTTGTTCTCGCAGACGAACACCACCGGCAGGTTGAGGATCCCGGCCATGTTCGCCGCTTCGTGGAAGGCGCCGATGTTGCTTGCGCCGTCGCCGAAGAACGGGATGGCAACGGTGTCCTCGCCGCGGTACTTGGCCGCGAACGCAGCTCCGACGGCGATCGGGATGCCGCCTCCGACAATGCCGTTGGCGCCGAGCATGCCGATCGAGAGGTCGTTGATGTGCATCGAGCCGCCACGGCCCTTGCAATAGCCGTCGACCCGGCCGAACAGTTCGGCGAACATCTGCCGGAACTGCGCACCCTTGGCCACGGCGTGACCGTGCCCGCGGTGCGTCGACGAGATCTGATCGGTGTCGCGCAGATTGCTCATGGCGCCGGCGGCCACCGCTTCCTGTCCGACATACAGATGCAAGAAGCCGGGCAGCTTGCCGCCCTCCATGAGGCGGCCCGCCTCCGTCTCGAACTGCCGGATCCGAACCATGCGGCGATGGAGGTCGAGCAGCACTTCTTTGCTCGGAGTGGGGTCATTGGATCCGACGGGCTCGATGGCCTCGCGGGTTGCGTTGGTCGCGGTCGAAGTCACCACGAGCACCTCTTCTCTCGTTTCGAACCTTGCAGTCATGGACGCCGGGGGCGACTTTGTTTACTTCTTCTGCAGTATCGACCACTACTGTAGCCGAATGTAAGTAGAATCACTATAAAGTTACTACAGCAGATCCGCGGCCCAGCGTCTTACTTGACTTGGTATCCAGTAAATCGCACGATGGGCGCCTACACGGACGTATTGGAAGGACTGAGTCGATGCTCGACCGAATCCGCGATCGGGCGATGACCGATCCCACCGGCACAGCCCTGGTGGACGACCGCACGGTCATGACCTGGCACGAGGTCCTGGGCGTTCTGGACTCCCTCGGCGAGCGGCTCATCGGTGTGGCCGGCGATCCTGACGAGCGCATCGCAGTGATCGGCGAGAACAACGTGGAAACCCTGCTCGCGCACGCTGCAGCCATCGGCCGCGGCGTGGGGCCGGTTGCGGTATCCCGGCAGCTCAAAGCAGGCGAGATGGCCGACCAGTTGATCGACTCCGGATCCGTGGCGGTGGTCACCGGACCCCTTGGCCTCCAATCGGCGACAGAAGCCGCCGGCAAGGCGAACTTACGGGCCGTGATCGCACACCACGCTCCCGCCGCCGACGGTGCTGTCACCTGGGCCGACTTTCTGGACTCTCCCACCACCTCGGCCGCCACAGCGGCTCCCGATCAGCGACCCGCCCGGCCCCCGCTGGTCTACACATCGGGCACAACCGGGCGCGCTCGCGGAACTGAGGTGCACTGGCTGCCGACGCCCGCCGCCAACGCCGCGGATTTCGCGACGGCAGTCGCAGGCCGATCGGGGTACCCGGCGGGCACCCACCTGGTGGTCGGGCCCCTGCAACACAACGGACCGCTGACGTCGATTCGCCATCTGCTCTCCGGCCAGCCGGTGGTGATCCTCGGCCGTTTCGATCCGGAGCGGACCCTCGAACTGATCGAGACGCATCGGGTGACCTCCACGTTGATGGTGCCCACACACTTCCAACGCCTGCTGGCCTTGCCCGATGCCGTGAGAGCCCGGTACGACGTGTCGAGCCTGGAATACGTGGCGCATACCGGCTCGGCCTGCCCACCGGACGTGAAGCGCGCGATGATCGACTGGTTCGGACCGGTACTCATCGAGTCGTACGGCGGCAGCGAGATCGGAACCGTGTGCAAGATCGACTCGGCAGAATGGCTGGAGCATCCACGCTCCGTCGGCCGGGCAGTACCGCCGTTCGAAGCTGTGGTCGTGGGCGACGAGGGCACCGAACTCGAGCGCGGCTCCGTCGGCGTACTGGGATTTCGCACCCCACCCGAACGCGGTGTGGTCTACCACGCTGATCCCGAAAAGACGGCTGCCGCTTACATTTTGCCCGGGGTCGCGACTCTTGGGGACGTCGGCTACGTGGACGACGAGGGGTACGTCTTCATCACCGACCGGGTGGCCGACATGGTGGTGTCCGGCGGGGTGAACCTCTACCCGGCCGAGAGTGAGCGCGTGCTGCTGACCCATCCGGATGTCGCCGAGGTCGCCGTGATCGGCGTACCGGATGGTGATCTCGGCGAAGCGCTTCTCGCGCTTGTTGTTCCCGCACAGGGCACTTCGCTGGACGTCGACGCGCTCGCCTCGTTCGCCAAGGAGTCGATGGCCTCGTACAAGTGCCCCAAGCAATACGTGGTCGTCGACGAACTGGCCCGCAACGCGATGGGCAAACTCGACAAGAAGGCCCTACGCGCCCCCTATTGGGCCACCGGCCGCACGATAGCGGGCTGAATCACCCGTTCGTCCGTATGACCTGATGCTCTTCGAAAGGCACCGATGATCGAGATCCTGTTCGTCCGGCATGGCCAACCCGTGTCGGGGGTTCGTGATCCCGTCCTGGCGCCCGAGGGGATCGCCGACGCGGGCAAACTCGCCGAGTGGTTGCGACACGAGACGGTCGATGCGGTCGTCTCCAGTCCCCTGGCCCGCGCGCGTGAAACCGCTGACACCATCGCAGCGGGGTTGGGCCGCGAGGTGGACCTTGTCCTCGAAGATCTTCGCGAATGGGACGACGACATCAGCCCCGAAGACTATGTCGCTTTGGAAGACATGGAACCGGACGATCCTCGACTACTCGCCGTGGCGGCCGGGCGGTTCGAAGACTATGTGCCGCAACTTGATCTACCGAAGTTCCGTGCCCGCGCCAGGAGTGCGATGGAGCAGGTGATCGAGCGTTACGGATCGGGACGGGTTGTGGTGGTCGCCCACGGCGGCATCCTCAACGCAGCCATCGCGGACGTACTCGAGATGCCCAAGACGTTCTGGCACAACCCCGCCTACACCTCCGTGGCCCGGCTGCGCCGACTCGATTCCGGTGTCACCGTTGTTGATGCCATCAACGACACCGCTCACTTGCGTGGCACGGTGAACCCATGACACAGGTCGACAACGCGGTCACCGCCACCGCGGACACCACCGCCCCCGACACCATCGCCACAGCCAGTCAGATCATCCTGGTCCGCCATGGACTACCTGGAGGCCCCGCTGTGGCCGACCCTTCACTGGGCGCCGAGGGTGTCGCTCAGGCCCGTCGTCTCGCCGAATGGCTCAGGGCGGAGCCGGTGGCCCAGTTCGTCTCCAGCCACTACGCCCGAGCACACGAAACCGCGCTGCTGGCAGCGCAGCCGCACGCACTGGAAGTGCACGTGGACAAGCGGCTTCGCGAATGGGACAGCGATCGCACCACCTACGCCACACCCGAGGCCATCGCGGCCACGCCACGGGGAAAGGCCTTCGCGGAGGGCCGATACGACGAGTTCATCCCCGACTACGACAAGGTCGCGACAGCGGCCCGCATGCGAGCGGCGGTGGCCGAAGCAGCCGAGCGGGCACCCGGCCAGTTGACCGTCATCGTGTCCCACGGCGGTGTGATCAACACTCTGCTGACCGACATCCTGCAGGCCCCCTCACCGTTCTTCTTCAACCCCGGCTACACCTCGATGACCCGCGTCGCGGTGATGCGGTCGGGCAGGTTTGTCATCCAGTCCGTGAATGAGACCGCGCACCTGCGTTGAGGCACGCTGGGTGGCGATGTGTCAGCGTAACGACACGAACCCAGCAAAATCATCGACCGCCGGCGGTCCGTGGTGGTATGCCCCGAAGAGATGGATGTACCGCGACGGTAGGCCCCACAGCCTGGCCCGTTTCATCAATTCGCTGTCGTCACGGCTGTATTCCCGCGGCCTATTCAAACGGAGCGGCGGTGCCACGCTGACGGTGCGCGGCAGACGCTCCGGCAGGCCGGTATCGCTGCCGGTGGTGATCGCTGAACACGATGGCTCGCGCTACCTGGTCTCGACGCTCGGAGACGACGCGAACTGGGTGCACAACGTGCGCGAAGCCGGCGGCGATGCCGAGCTCAATCAGCGCCCGGTGCACCTCGTCGAGATTCCCATCGGTGAACGCGCGTCGATCCTGCGCTGCTACCTGCAGATCGCTCCCGGGGCCCGCCCGCACTCCCGGTTTCCCATCAGGCACCGCTGAGCGAGTTCGCCGGTGTGGCACAGGCTTATCCCCGTCTTCCGGATCGATCGGAGCTGAACACCGGGGTTCGGTGATACTGCGTCGAGCCGACGCCGAAGTCATGTCCAGACAAACCTGTGTCCACCCGATCCTCAGTTCCACACATGTGCGGCGAGACCGCACGTTTGTCAGACCCCTCCGATATACTCGAACACATGTTCGGGGGAACAAGATCAGAGCAGGAACGGGCGACCGGAATCGGGGCGGCGGCGGTGTTGCGGCCCAACGAGTTGCTGCGCAATGCAGAGGCAGCGGTTGCAGGCCAGGCCTACCTGGAATGGGCGCGTTACGACGCTGCCGCACAGCTGCACCGGCAACTGGTCGAGCCACATGAGGACACCGCGGTTGCGCTGAGGGCGCTCGACCCGTTCGCCGTCTGCGCTGCTCGGTTGGCAGCTGCGCAGCAGATCACTCAGCAGGGTGCCGAGCACCACCTGTCGCGAGCACTGGCTCTGCGAGACCGGCTACCGGCCGTCAACGAACAACTGCGGCAGGGACGGGTTGCAGCTCATCACATCGCGACGATCGTCTCGAGGACCGACCTGATCGACGGGTCAGCGTTCATGGCCGACATCGACCACGAGATAGCAGGCCACCTGCAACGAAACGGATCGTGGTCGAAGAACCGCATGCGAGACATGGTCGACTCCACGATATTTCGCCGCGACCCTGACCTCGTCCGTCACGATAGGGAAGACGCGAAGAACAAGCGCGGCGTGTGGTCGAACAACATCGAGCACGGAATGTCCGCCATCGATGCGGTCGCGAGTGCCGAAGAGACCGCCATGATCATGGCGCGCCTCGAGAAGCTGGCGATGTCGGTCTGCAAGGCCGATCCGCGGCGCAAGTCCGACCGGATGGCCGACGCTCTGTTCGCAGTGGTGATGGCTCGCGAGTTTTATTGCCAGTGCCCCAACGACCCGAAGCACCCCTGCGCAGCCGACATTCGCACGGTCCCAACCCACGAGGCAGTGGTGTCGGGCATCGACGTGAAGATCATCCTCCACGTGATCGCTGATCGAGCCACCGTCGACGGCAGCGCAGACAGTCCCGGATACCTCGACGGGCATGGGGTGATCAGCGCTGACCACGTCCGCGACATCGCCACCAGGCCGGAAGTCGTCGCCCGTCCCATGGGAAACGACTACCGGGAGGTGCAACGGGACGAGTCTGTCGCAGACACCGCCCCCACGTCGCATCTGGACGACCCCCGGTCCGCAGAAGCCCCCAGTTCCGTTCGCGACCGCGAAGATCCCGAGCAGGTGCCCGAAGAACACACAACATCCGACGGTGATCTCACGCAGCGAACGTTGTATCGCCGGGCACCACAGAGCATTCCGAGCGTCGGCGTCGGAGGTACGCGGGACGCCGTCGAACCGCCTTTTGTGCAGGCCGTTCCACTGCCTGCCGTACAACCAGGCGACCCGTACAGGCCATCCGCAGTCGCGGACAGCTACATTCGCATCCGCGACTGCTACTGCACGTGGCCTGGCTGCGACCGCAAAGCCTGGGGCGCCGACCTCGACCACACCCACGAGTACAACCACAACGACCCGGCCGCCGGAGGACATACCCACCCGGGCCACATGAAGGTTCTCTGCCGCTTCCACCATCTGCTCAAGACCTATTCCGACTGGCTCGATGACCAGTACCCGGACACGCGCAACGGTCGCACCCGGCTCGTCTTCATCACGCCGGAAGGGCGGACCTATCGCGGCCCAGCCTGGACCGGCGAAGACCTGTTCCCGGTACTCGCGCGTCTCGTCTGGGACGCCGGCCCGGTCCCCCGCAGGCACCCATCGTCACATTCGCCACCAATCTCAGACACCCGACAGAAGACGCGTACTGCTGCCAAACATGCACGCCGTCAACAGGAAAGGGAACGAAACCGCCGACGAAGTCAGGAGTCGGACGAGCTCGCTCCTCCACCCTTCTGAGTTACTTGACAACGCCACCTGTTTGTTGGTTGACTGTCGATATTGAGACGCGCATCACAGTGTGCGCAACGTTCGCCGAGGGAGTCCCCTATGAGCACAGCTGGGTTGGTCGCGAGCAAGAAACTCGCCGAGAGGTACGCAGACGTTGTCCGCAGCCTCACGGCCGACGAGTGGGAAGCACCAAGCCGCTGTGCCGGTTGGTCGGTGAAAGACCTGGTGGCACACACAGGTTCGAACTTCAAGGTGATGGTCGATCCCCCGGCCGAGGATCCCGGAGCACCGACTCCCGCCACTGCCGAGGAGATGCAGGAACTGCTCGTGGCGCAGCGCCGCGACTGGACCAGCACCCAGGTCGCCGACGAGTTCCTGAACAGCGCCGACGGCGCCATGGGTGTGCTGGAAATGATGCAACAAGACGGTGTGGCAAGAACCCCGATGACCATGTCAGACCTGGGAACGTATCAGAGCCACCAACTTTCGGACGCCTTTGCGTTCGACATGTGGTGCCATATGTATGTGGATCTACTGGCACCCGAGGGCCCGGTCACCCGCCCGGTCGCCGAACCCGACAACGAGGTGCTGAGCGCTGCGATCGGCTGGATGTGGGACGGACTGCCGCAGATGTGCAAGCCGGTCAGTTCGGTGCTCGACCGCTCGTTGGGCGTGCGGCTTTCAGGACCCGGTGGCGGCGAGTGGACCCTGCGACCCGGCTCCGAGCTCCTCACTGTCGAGGCCGGAATCATCGACGCAGACACCGTGATCGCGTCCACTGCAACGTCTTTTGTGATGTGGGGCACAACTCGCACTTCATGGCGTGATCACGTGTCCGTCGACGGCGACTCCGACTACGCCTCGACCGTTTTGAACACCATCAACATCGTGTGACGGCCGACTCCCTGGGGTCCGAAACGGTTTGCCCGTGCGCGACGATGGGTACAGCGAGCGTGATCAGCCGGGTTCTGCCCATGTGCCCGGTGATCTGACGCCACGTCTGTCTCTCACCCACCACCTTTAGGGCTCGCACATGGGATCCATTCGGAAACGCCGCTTCGCCACGTACACATCCGTCGGCATTGTCGGCGCCGCGCTCATCGGCGGGGGTATCGCCCACGGCGATCTACCCATGAACCTGTCGATCTCTGGCCAGTCGTCGCTGGCGACGATCTCTTCTGGCACCGCACAGAATGTCACGGTGTTCGCCCGGGAGGTTGAGACCACCACCAAGGGCAACCTGCCGAGCGCGGCCATCAGTCTGGAATCCGCTCAACTGACCGACGTCTGTCTCTCGACTGTCGCTCACGGGCTCCCGTTCATCGGCGATGTGACGATGTACATCCGTGTTCCGGGCAACAACACCACGGTGGACAACCTTGTGGTCGATGCCTCGTCCTTGGGAGGGTCGATCAAGACCGGGCCGGCGCAACTCGGACTCGACGTCTCGGCCACGGGTCAGGCCGAGGGGGTTCTGACGGCTGGGAAAACCGCGACGAACGCCACGATGACGCAGGCACGCATCGACGTCATCTCGCTGAACGCAAGCGCAGTGTCGATGAAGAACTTCACCATCGACGTGGAAAAGGGATCCACGACGTGCTGACTGCGGAAGGTACTCAGACCCGACGCGCGCGATTCCGGATCTGGCGGATACAACGGCCGTTCTGGGGCGCCGTCCTGATCATCGTGTCGGGTATGTGCTTGCTGCTGCCCGCCTACACAACGTTTCACGTCGGCGATGTTCTCGTCACCATCAGCACCATCTCCGGGGTGTCGACGCTACTGCTCGGTGCACTGATGTTGCTCTGCGGCGCCACATCTTTGTTGCGACCCTCGACGAAATTGCCCGCCGGCATCAGCGCCATGATCATCGCGCTGGTTGCACTCCCGGCAGCCAACTTCGGCGGCTTCATCATCGGCACGTTGCTCGGCATCGTAGGTGCGAGCCTGGTGTTGGCCTGGTCTGACGCCCCACATTCACCGGTCGCGGCAGAAAGCGCGGCCGACCGCCACGCGTAGGGCCGCCCGTCGTCGGTTGTGATCCTCCGGGCTGTCGTCACCGGTCGCCGTGTAGACGATTGCATTCTGGGCCCAGGTGCTCGCCAACGCGATCAACATGGACCACACGTCTTCCGTATCTACATCGTCGACGAGGATCCCGCGCGCCTGACCGTTCGAAATCGCTTGGAGCACATCGGCATCGCGGTTCGGTAGGTGCGCGAAGAGGGCGCCTGTGGGCGTGCGCTCCAACCTCGCCCATGACAACAACCGAACAAGACACGGGTCGTCGAGATACATGTCGTAGAGACGCACGGCGTAGCCGGGGAGATCGTCCGCATCAAACGGCACGGTGTCCACATCGGCATCAACACGCGCTGAAAAGACGGCGTTGAACAACTTGTCCTTGCTGCCGAAGTAGCTGTAGATCTGCGACTTGTTGATCGGCGTGGTGGCAGCGATTCGGTCGACCCGAGCGCCGGCGATCCCGTAGGCCGCGAACTCCGCGGTGGCCGCGGCCAGTATTCGCCTCCTGGTCTCTGATGAGTCGCCCATGAACGCCCACTCTACCCAAAACCAACTCGTTGGTTGCCACAACGCCGGCGACCACCTACTGTCGAATCCAACTGGTTGGTTGGTTATTGAGATGAGGACACATGCGAACTGTCACGGGCTATCAAGCGAGCACCAGAACGTCAGGTCTCGAACCCTTCCAGTTCGAAAGGCGCGAGCTCCGGGATGACGATGTCGCCGTGCAGGTCACGTTCTGCGGGGTCTGTCATACCGATCTGCACGCAGTTCGCAGTTTCGCGCCCGGCCCGGACTCGCCGCCGATGGTCCCCGGTCACGAGTTCGTCGGGACGGTTACCGCGCTAGGAGGGGCGGTCACCGCATTCGGAGTGGGCGACGAGGTGGCGGTGGGCAACATCGTCGACTCGTGCGGAGACTGCGACATGTGCGGGGTGGGTCAGGAGAACTTCTGCCGAAACTATCCGACGTTGACCTATGGCGGCACCGACCGACGTGACGGTTCGACAACCTTGGGTGCGTACTCCACCGAGTACGTTGTGCGCGACCGTTTTGTCTACCACCGCCCCTCGGTCCTCGACCCCGCAGCAGTGGCGCCTCTGATGTGCGCGGGAATCACGGTGTGGGAGCCGTTGCGCAGCAACTCTGTCGGTCCGGGCATGTCGGTCGGTGTGGTGGGAGCCGGCGGCCTCGGCCACTTGGCCGTCAAGTTGGCGAATGCGCTCGGCGCCGAGGTCACGGTGTTCACCACGTCGACCGGAAAGGCCGAGGACGCCTCTCGGCTCGGGGCCCACCGCGTGGTGATCTCGACCGATTCCGCCTCGATGGCGGAGATGACCGGAAAGCTCGACCTCATCATCGACTGCGTCCCGGTGGAGCATGACCCTGCCCCATATCTCCGCTGCCTCGCTCTGGACGGAACCCTCTGCGTGGTGGGGCATCTCGGGCCGATGACGGTCGACACCGTCGACCTACTGATCGGCCGCAAGAGCCTCTCCTCTGCGGGCAGCGGCGGCCGCAGACACACGCAGGATCTGCTCGACTTCTGCGGTGAGCACAACATCACCGCAGATGTCGAAGTGCTGCCCTCGCGCCAGGTGAACGAGGCGTTGGACCGGTTGTCTCGCAACGATGTGCGTTACCGGTTTGTCCTCGACATGGCCGACGCCGGCGAACTCAGCCGAGGCTGACCAACATCTTGCCGACGTTCCCGCCGCCGAGCATCGACAGGAAAGCGTCCACGGCGTTGTCCAGACCGTCGTAGATGGTGGATTCGGCGACCAGTTCGCCCGCCGCAAGCCAGCCGACAACCCGATCTTCGAACTCGGCCCTCAGATCTTCGTGGTCACGGACGATGAAGCCACGCAGCGTGATTCGCTTCAGGATCGCGTTCATCAACACGTCGATTGCCGGACGGTCAGGCCCACCGTTGGAGATCATCCCGCACAGCGCAACTCGGCCTCCGACCTTCAGAGACGACAGCGCGGCGACAAGATGGTCGCCGCCGACGTTGTCGAAGTAAAGGTCGATGCCGTCCGGAGCGGCGGTCCGCAGGGCGGATCCGATCGGCTCGCTGCGATAGTCGATGCCCGCGTCGAAGCCGAGATCCTCTATGAGCTTCCCCGCCTTCGCCGGGCCTCCCGCGCTGCCGATCACTGTGCGCGCACCCATCAATCGGGCGAACTGCCCAGCTGTGCTGCCGACCGCACCGGCGGCAGCCGAGACGAAGACGTCGTCGCCCGGACGTAACTCGCCCGCGCGGACCAGACCTGCGTAAGCGGTGAAACCTGTTTGCCCCAGCACCCCGAGCCAGTGGTGCAGTTCGAGCCCCCGGGGGTCGATGACCGCCGCGGCGGAACCGTCGACCACGGCGTGTTCGCGCCAGCCCAACCGGTGGCGCACGTACGACCCGTTCGGGATCAGGCTGTTCCCGGCAACCACCACGCCCAGCGCCGAGCCGTCCAGCGGGGCGTCGACCTGGAAGTTGGTGGTGTAGTGCATCTCCGAAGTGCCCAGACGCCCCCGCATCGACGGGTCGACACTCATGAACAGGTTCTGCACCAGCACCTGATCGCCCGAGATCTCAGGTACGGCCGTCTCACGAACTTCGAAGTGCTCTGGAAGGGGCTCCCCGTCTGCCGGTCGCTCCTTCAGGAAGACCGCGCGCGTGGTGGTGATGACACCGCTGCTCACGGCAGCTCCAGAATTGTTACCGTGCCCTTGGAGCCATCGACCTCGACGAGCGCGCCGTCCGGGATCCGTCGGGTCGCAGCGGGAACGCCCGCTGTGCAAGCGATTCCGAGCTCGCGGCTGACGATCATCGCGTGCGAACCCATGGCACCGACGTCGGTGATCGCGCCGGCGGACACCATGAACAGCGGAGTCCACGACGGATCGGTTTGCGGTGCGACGAGGATCTCGCCGACCTCGAACGTGTCGAGCGCATCCATCGAGGTGATGACGCGGGTGCGCCCGGTGGTGATACCCGGTGAAGCACCCGAACCCTGCAGCACGTCACCGACTTTCACACCCTCGACGGCCGATTCGCCCTTGCGCTTGAGACCCGACAGCGGGGGCATCGGCTCGCGGGTGTCGAGGAACGTCGGCAGTTCCAGTCCGAACAGCTCGCGCCATTGCCGGTGCCTGCCGGCCAGTGTTCGTGTCATCGACTCGGGGGCGCTGGCCAGGGCGTCGAGCTCGTCGTCGATTGCCATGAAGACGTGGTCGGGTGACTCGAGATGACCCTGCGCGTGCAGCCGTCGGCCCAACTCGACCAGCGGGACACGTGCCTCGTGCAACACCTTGATGCAGTTGGTCTTTGCCCGTTCACGCCAGGCTGCGAACCGCCGGGCCGATGCGACCGCGGCGTCGAGGGTCGCGAGTGCCTCGGCGTCGTCACCCACGATGGCCCGGGCACGCGCCAGCGCGTCGTCGGTGGCGGACGCGTGTTCTGACAACCGGGCAGCGGGTGATGCCGAATCGTCTTGCAGCCGGAGCCGATCGATCAGCGAGAACACCAGGTCGGGCTTGGTCTCCCAGGACACCGAACCGAGGTCCCACTCGTTCGGCCCTCGGTATCCGAAGTCGAGGAGGAACTGCTCGAGCGACGCGTCGAACTTGGGATCGATTCCGGCGATCCGCGCACCCACCCCGGCGACGCCACCGTCGAAAGCCGCCATCAGCTGCTCGTCGGCGCGGACAAGGCGACCGAGCTCCCACAACGCATACGACGGCAGGGCCGAATCGACGTCGCCGGCCGAACCGACAAGCGTGACGATGAGGTCCTGATGATCGGCACCCAGCAGTTGGCCGAGCACGGCGGGGCCGACAGCGGCGCAGTTGGTGGCCACCACCTCGCCACGCCAGGCGACCCGCTCCAGCGGCATCACCGAACGTGCGCGCGCGACGAGGGCCGCGGGGGTCAACGACGCGAGGTCGGGCCGCTCGGTGCGCAGTCGGTCCGCGAGCGTGCGATCTTCCTCCAACTCCGGGAAGGTTTCTGTAGAGAGCGCCCATGCGTTGCGGTCGGCCAGCCGGCGGCTGGCGTCTGCGTTCTCGTCGTCCGGATGGCCCACGTAAGCGGGGATGTCGGGATCGCCGCCGTACCAGAGCTGGTCTACCAACTCCACCGGCAGTCCACCGCGGATCCCGACGAGCCGCGACATCGAGAGGTTGATGTACAGGTGGCCGTAGAAGATGCCCGATGATGCGGCGACATCTGGCTTCTCGGCCAGCGAATAGCTGCCCAAGCTGGCGTAACCGAAGTTCCAACCGGGCAAGATGTTCTGGATCCATCCGAGATCGGCGCCCAGCGGGGTGATCGGATCGGACAGCACGTCGCTGGCATTCAGCCGGGTGTACACGGGCAGGCGGTTGCTGGGATCGGTATCGACCAGCCAACGTTCTTCGGTCATCTCATCTCGACTCTGGGATAGTTTCTATATTTTGGGTGCAGTACTGTGTGTGACATGTAACACTGTACTGAGACTGTAGACGAATACAAGTAACTTGTCTGCACTCAACCGACCGTTGGTTCAAGGGAGATTTGATGAAGCTGCAAGACAAGGTCGTCGCCATCACCGGCGGTACCCAGGGCATTGGACGAGGGATCGCCGAGGCGGCTCTCGCCGAGGGCGCCAAGGTGGCGCTCAACGGACGGTCGGCCGAGAAGGGCGAGAAGGCACTGGCCGATCTCGGAGTCGGCGAGCGAGCCGCATTCTTCCCGGGCGACGTGACCGTACAGGCGGACGTCGAGGACTTCATCGAGCAGACAGTCGCCACGTTCGGACGCATCGACGTGCTGGTCAACAATGCCGGTGGCGCCAAAGACCTTCAGCCCACCGCCAAGCTCACCGATGACGAGTGGAACCTGGTGATGAACTGGAACCTCAACGCCAACTTCTGGGCCACCCGCCGCGCGCTGCAGCACATGCTCCCCAACAAGTACGGACGCATCATCAACATCTCGTCGGTGGAGGGCAAGCAGGGCAAGCCCGTGTTCACCGCCTACGTCGCCGCCAAGCACGCGATCAACGGGATGACCAAGTCGATCGCGCGGGAGGTGGGCACCGAAGGCATCACCGTGAACGCGATCTGCCCGGGCCTGGTGATCACCGACATCATCAAGGACAACGGCCCCGCCACCGCCGAGGCGATGGGTATGTCGTTCGAGGAGATGGTTGCACTGTTCGCCGAGGAGTCGGCGATCAAGCGGCCCAACACAGTTGAAGAAGTTGCCGCAATGGCGATGCTGCTTGCCTCGGACGCGGGCGCCGGAATCACCGGAGCGCTGCTCAGCGTCGACGGCGGCACCGCGTCCTACTGATTTCACCGGATTTCTCCGGCACCTGGGTCCACTGTCCGATAGACCCGCGCCACCTCTGCGGCGTCACCTACGATTGCTCATCATGGACACACCCACGGCGCCTGTCGGCCACCGATGATCAGCCGCATCCGAGACCGCGCCGAGTTCCATCCCGATCTGCGCTTGGCATCGATGCTGTTGCCACCTCGACTGGTCAGCCGTCGGACCCTGCCGGTCATGCGGAAATTGAGAACCATCCTTCCCTCCGGCGAAGACGTGGAAGTTCACCAGCTCGAGACAGGCGCCTCTGCACGGGTGTTCAGGCATCCGGGCACCACCGCGCCATCGCCTGCACTCCTGTGGATACACGGTGGCGGATACGTCATCGGTGCGGCCGCGCAAGATGACGCCCTCTGCCGCGCCTTCGCCGAGAAGCTCTCCGCGACAGTGGTTTCCGTGGACTACCGGCTGGCCCCGGACAACCCTTACCCCGCCGCACTCGACGACTGCGACGCCACGCTGCAATGGATGGCCACTCAGCCGGACATCGACCCTGCCAACATCGCAATCGGTGGTGCCAGCGCAGGGGGCGGGCTGGCGGCGGCACTGGCGTTGCGTGCTGCCGACCGCGGCGGGATAAATCCGGTGCTGCAGCTCCTGTCGTATCCGATGCTCGACGACCGCTCGAAGACACCTGATCGACATCATCGGCTGTGGGACGCACAGAGCAATCGTTTCGGCTGGCAGAGCTACCTCGGCGACGCCGATCCCTTGACGGCGGTCCCTGCGCGTCGCGAAAACCTCAGCGGCGTCGCGCCGGCATGGATCGGGGTCGGCACACTCGATCTGTTCTTCGACGAGGACAAGAGGTACGCCGAGCGTCTCGAAGAGGCCGGCGTACCGTGTGAGTTCGTCACCGTACCGGGCGCCTTTCACGGGTTCGATCTGGTGGCGCGGCGGGCAGAGGTGTCCAGAACCTACTTCGGATCGCAATGTGATGCGCTGAGAAGAGCTTTCGCAGGCTAGACGGGCTCCGGGCTGATCAGTCCGGTGATGGCCCATTCGAGGCACCGCGCCAGGATGGTGTCGAATTGCGGAACCACCCAGCTGCCCCGGTCCACCTTGCCGAGGTCGTCGATGCCCAGGTCCTGCACGTCGAACCGCCCCCGGCAGTGACCGAGGGTGAAGTAGCAGACCGTTCCCTCGCCGTGGTCCTTGAGGTACAAGACGGGACGGGGCTCGTCCACATTGGTGTGCCCCTCCTCGAAACCCGTTGACGCACCGACGAACCGGGTGTGCGCGAGCACCTGGATGGGCGGATGCAGTTCGCTGATGTACAACTCGTCGGTCACCTCGAACGGTTCAACGTCGGCGACGAACGGATGGTCCGGATCGGTGATCTCGACGAGGTACGGCGCTATCGGCGGATGTCCCAGGAACTGGCTTCCGATGACAGCTGGCAGTTCACCCATCGACCTGGGGGTCACGTACTTACTCGGGCTTCCCGGCGCCGTCGGCTCGATCGCCGAGTTGGTCCCGTGCAGGGCGAGCCATCTACCGCCGCCTCCGACGAAGTCGATCAGTGCTTGTTGCTGGCCGGCGTCGGGAACCACATTGCACGTATAGGTGATCAGCATGTCCGCCGAGTCGATCGCTTCGAGACAGTCGTAGTTCTCGAAGACGCGGGTACGCACGTGCTCGTAGTCCGCCAAGGCCGAAAGAAGTTGCAGCCGAGCGTAGTTGAAGTCGTGCCATTGGCCGCCACACACCAGTACCGCGTCGATACGGCCCGAGGGTCCGGACATGTGTTCCTCTTTCCGCGTGAACCGGGAGCGCGTTCAGCCGTGTGCGTGCAGTGCCTTGCCCGCCAACGCGAGATGGGCCTCACCGAGCGCTTCGGCCTGTGTGGGATGAGCGTGGATCAGCTGGGCGACATCGCCGGCAGTCGCTTCCCAGTTGTAGATGAGTTGCGCTTCACCGATGAGCTCCCCGACGCGGGCACCAACCATGTGGATACCGACAACGGGTCCGTTCTCGCCGGCGCGCACTAGCTTGATCCCGCCTGTCGTCCGCAGTATTCGACTCTTGCCGTTGCCACCGAGATCGTAGACGGCCGTGGAGATCTCGCCGTACATGTCGGCTGCCTCCGACTCCGTCAGGCCCACCGATGCCACTTCCGGATTCGAGTACGTCACCCTCGGAATACTCTTGTCCGCGATGGGCATCGCGTCCAGTCCGGCGAGTTGCTCGGCCACCAGGATGCCCTGGGCAAAACCACGGTGCGCCAACTGCGGCCCGGGCACGATGTCCCCCACCGCGAACACACCTGGCGCGCCGGTCTGCAACAACTCGTCGGTGATCACCCACCCGCGGTCGACTTCGACGCCGGCCTCTTCGAACCCCAGCCCGGCAGTTCGCGGACCCCGTCCCACCGACACCAGCAGCAGATCTGCGCTGACGTGCCTGCCGTCGGCCAACTCGACGTCGACGCCGCCGTCGGCGTCCGTGGTCACGGATGCTAAAGCGGTACCCGTCAGGCTCTTGATGCCTCGTTTGCGAAAGGCGCGCTCGACCTGCTTGGAGCTCCACTCGTCTTCAGTGGGCAGCAGGCGCGGAGCAGCTTCCACGATGGTCACCTCGGTGCCCAGAGATGCCCAGACACTGGCGAACTCGCATCCGATGACACCACCACCGAGAACCACCACCCGATCGGGAACGGTGTCGAGCTCCAGAGCCCTGTCGCTGGTCATCACTGGCCCTCCGAGCTCGAGTCCGGGGAGGCTCCTGGCCTGCGAACCTGTCGCGAGCACCAGCGCCTCTCCGCGGTATCGGGCACGCCCACCCGCAGCGAGTTCGACTTCGACCGTACGGTCGGCGACCACTCGGCCGTAGCCGGCGACAACCTCGATACCACGCGAGGCCACCAAGCCCTGGAGTCCACGATAGAGACCGGCGATGACGTCGTTCTTGTAGCTGTTGACGGCACTCATGTCGATGCCGTCGAGGGTGGCCTTGATGCCGAAGCCGTGGGCTTCGCGCACCGAGTCGGCCACCTCGGCCGCGTGCAGCAACGCCTTGGTGGGGATGCACCCGTTGTGAAGGCATGTGCCGCCGAGCTTTCCGGCTTCGACGAGGACCACCGACATGCCCAGCTGCGCCGCCCGCAGGGCGCACGCATAGCCGCCGGATCCGCCGCCGAGGATGACCACGTCGGCCGGCTGATCATTGTTGTCGCTACTGGTCATGTCGTTGTCCACTCGCCGAGATGTCGATCGATCAGAAGTCGAAGCGGTTCGTGAATCCGCCGTCGACGACCAGGTTGGTTCCGGTGATGTGACCGGCAGCGGGAGATGCCAGGAACACAACGGCGTTCGCCACGTCCTCGGCCGAACCCAGTTTGCCCATCGCTGCCGCCTCGAGCGCACCCTCATAGAGCGCCGGGCGGCTGGTCTTGATGGTGTCCCACGCGCCACCTTCGAAGAAGATCGGTCCCGGCGACACCGAGTTGACGCGGATACCCTTGGGTCCGAGCGCTTTTGCCTGTGCTGAAGCATGCTGCAACGCGGCCGCCTTCAGTGCGCCGTAACTGTTGGCCGTGGTGATCGGGCCGGCCTCGAGCGCCGAGGTGGTCGCGATGGCGACCACGGCGGCCGCCTCGCTGTCCTCGAGATGACCGGAGGTCGATTCGATGAAGTTGACCAGGCTCATCAGGTCCACGTTGAAGCTGTTCACCCACGCCTGCGGGCCTTTGCCGGTGGCGGCAGAGGCGTTGACGATCACGATGTCGATGCCGCCGAGCGCTTCTGCGGATGCATCGACAAACGACTTGACCGACTCGCTGTCGCCGACGTCGACCGCCTTGTGGAAAACCGTTCCGTACTCGGACAATTCGGCGGCGACCTCATCGAGGTGTTCCTGACCGCGCGCACAGATTCCGACGGAGGCGCCCTCGTTCAACAGGGTCCGGGTGATGGCCAGGCCGATGCCGCGGCTCGCACCACTGACGATTGCGCGCTTGCCCTTGAGATTGAGATCCATTGGTACTCCTTGTGATGGGGCGGAGGCGGGTGGCCCCCTGGAAGGTCAGAGATTCATTGCGCCCACGTGTGTCTGGAAAGACAGCACGTGGGAGAAGTCGTTGATCGACTGCACCGCGCGGCGCGTGTCCGCCCCCCGCAGAACCGAGATGGATGTGTGGTGCACCCGCACCGGCATGTCGAATCCACTGCCCAGTGCGTCGGCGAGCGCGGCGTTGATGACGCCGCCGTGAGCGGTGACGACCACCCGCTGACCGAGATGCGCGTCGATGATGCGCGACAGCTCGCCGAGCACACGTGCCCGGAATGCGGCCCCGTCCTCGGCGTACGGAAACGCCTCGTACCGCCTGGTGCGGATGTGTTCGCGGAAGATGGTCGAGATCTCGTCGTGAGGCAGCACCTCGAACGGCGACTGGTCTGCAGGGAAATTCTGCCACGGCTCGAACTCGGTGAGGGTGTCGCGCACCTCGGGGGTCAGACCGTGCCGGGCACCGATCTCAGTACCGGTACGCAACGCCCGTTGCAACGGCGAGCTGTACACGGCGTCGACCCGGGTGGCTGCCAGGCGGTCGGCAACTGCCTGGACCTGGCGTTCACCGGTCTCCGACAGCGGCGGGTCCACGGTCTCCCCGGCGCTCAACTCCTTGGTGAGCTGCTGCTCACCGTGACGCACCAATACGAGCTCGCACAAGCCGTCCAGGGGGGCGAACGGATTGTCGAGGTCTATGGAGCGGGCACGCGGCTGACTGAGCACTCTGCCAGTCAACCACAAACTGTCGTCGGTCTAAAGATACGTTTTCGAATTGCCAGCTAGATGGCCTGAGTGAGTCTCAGAAGTGCAGTCCGAGACCAGCGATGTGAATCACACACTGCAGATGTCCGCCGCCAACTCTCGGACCTCGTCGGAGAATTTTCGGCGGCCGAGGTTGGCCAGCACAGCGTCTTCGGTGAGCCATGACCCGGCTGAGACCTCCAGCAGACTCGACAGCGCGGTTGCGGCGGCAGCCTGCTTCGCCTTCGACGCAATGCGATTGCGCGTTCGCAGCTCGGCTGAGAACACCGCGAGCATCTCCAGGCGCACCTCTCGGCGGAGGGCCTCGATCGACAGACTCCAACCGGGCGACCGAACGAAGTAGACCAGCGACGCCGACCGCTGGCTGTCGGTCCATTCCAGCAAACGCACGATGATGTCGCCGAGCGGTGCGTCGGGATCCTCGGCCACTTTGCCCCGCAGCTCATCGAGCAGTTGCTCTGCGAAAAGGCGCAGGCCACCGAGCAACACCTCGTCTTTGGACGGGTAGTGGTAGTAGACCGCGGCCGAGGTCATATGGGCCTCGGCAGCGATGTCGGCGACGGTGACGTCTTCGATCGATCTGACGGAGTACAGGTGCATCGCAGCTTCGACCACCACTTCGCGCCGCGAGGGCCTGTGTGCTGCTCTTTTGGTCCCCTTGCCCACCGGGGTCGCGGCAGCAGACGTACCAGCGCCGGACCTCCTTGGCTCCCCACCCTTGCTTGTCATGCACTAGATGATGACAGGCGGAACAAGTTCTCGAGGCTGTGACATCCTGATGTGGTAACTCAAGGGGCAATGCAGTCATCCGGGGCGAGGAGGAACGACTGTGGCACGGCGGAAAACAACCACACCGGCATCGAACGGTGAACGCACCACCGACAGCCGGACGCTGGACACCGACGAGAACTGGCTGGGCTGGGACTCGCTGCCTGCGGCGGATGACCAACCGGGCGGTGGCCTCGGGTCGCCGACACCCGAACCGGCAGACGACTCCGACCCCGACGAACCCGTGAAGAAGGCCGCGCCGGCAAAGGGCTCGGCGCACCGGCCGTCCCGGCGCCACCTGATCGTGAAAGCAGCGGTCAGAGTGTTTTCCAAGAAGGGTTTCGCCGAGGCCTCCATCCAGGAGATCGCCGA
This sequence comes from Williamsia muralis, assembly GCF_051487485.1. Lineage (GTDB taxonomy): Bacteria > Actinomycetota > Actinomycetes > Mycobacteriales > Mycobacteriaceae > Williamsia > Williamsia muralis_B. Next base: position 253,205 of record NZ_JAHVCV010000001.1, read on the forward strand.
GGAAGCCGGCATGGTCCCCACCGCCGTCTACTACCACTTCGCCAGCAAAGAAGAGCTCTTCGAGAGCGCTCTTGGATACGCGATGGACGCCAGCTCCAAGGCGGCGTACTCGGCCCGACCCGATGACGTCTCGGCAGATGCCGACTCTTTCAAAGAGGTCGTCTCGGCCGTGTGGGACTGGACCGCGGAGCACCCGAACTCGGCACGCATGCTGTTTCTGCAGATGGCGGGCGGCGCGACTCCCGGAACACGTCTGCTCACCAAGGAGTACGAGGAACGGCACATCCGCCGCGCATTCGACTATTTCCCGGTCACCGATGTGCCTCCCAACAAGCGCGCTGCCGCGGCACAGCACGCCGCTCGCTCGCTTCGGGTGCGCACGATGATCGCGATGACCATCGCCATACAGCCGCTCCGTATCGAGGGTGGGCCGCTCGCCGACATCCCCGTCCCCCGGCTGCGCACTGCGACCACCGAGGTCTGCTCGAGGATGATCGAAGGTCGCTGACCCGCCCCTCCACGCCACTCCGTCGAGTAACTTGACAGCAATACCAGTTGAGTTCGACGAAGTGGAGCGTTTCGATGCGAGTTCTGGCTGTCACGGGTGGGCATTCCTTCGACCGGGAGGCCTTCGCCGAGTTCCTCGACTCCCTGCCTGCGGACATCACGTGGCGTGAGCATCCGGACGCAGACATCTCCCCCGCGGAACTCGCCGAGTTCGACGCATCACTCCACTACGACATGCCCGGGACCCTTCCGGAGCCGACTGATCCCCCGGAATCGATCCGCGAGGCCGTCCGATCGGCACCCCACACGGGCCACGGGTACGTGGTGCTCCACCACGCACTCGCATCCTGGGCGCGCTGGGATGACTGGGCGGAGTTCGTCGGGGGTCGCTACCTCTACCAGCCAGGTGTGGTCCGTGGCGTGACCTGCCCGGATTCGGGCTATCGACACGCAGTGCCAGAGACGATCTCGGTGGTCGACGCGGCTCATCCGGTGGTCTCGCAGGTGCCCGCAGAGTTCGGGCTTACCGACGAGACGTACCTGTGCGAGGTCTTCGAAGACGACGTCGAGCCACTATTGCGGACGGATGCCGAGATGACCGACGCCGTCCACTGGTCGACGTCGCTGGCCATGGCGGGCCGCCGCGACGACCGGGAGGGCTGGCGACATCGCGAGGGTTCCTCCCTGGTCGGGTGGACGAAGACCAATGGCCGAAGCCGGCTGGTCTACCTGCAACCCGGCGACAAGGCGCCCACGTTGCGCGACGCGAACTACCGAGCCCTGGTGTCGGGCGCACTCGAATGGGTGAGTCGTCGCCGCTGACCTACTTTTTGGTGACAACCTAAAGAAATTTGTGCTCGCGATCACTCTTCGCTGCTACAGTTAGTGCATTCGGTACCAAGTAAGGCAGCGAGTCTCAGAAGAGGGAGCACGCGATGCGCCAGATCAAGCATCCGATGAGCCGGGCGATCTACGAATTCGATGACGATTTCAACGTCCGGGTCACCACCAAAGACGGCAAGACCGGCACTTTCGACCCCGAGGGGCGGTACCTGCACGGCGAGGTGAAGGCCGTGGATCCCGAACTGGCCCGGTGGGTGGGTCTCGGACCGCGCGAGCCGGTGCCGATCACCCAGAACCGCCGCTTCATGGGCGCCGCGAAATTGCTCGAGAAGATGCAGGCCGACAAAGCAGCACAGGATGCTCTCGCCGTCAGCCTGGAACAAGGAGGCAAACTGTGACCACCGAAGCGCGCCCCACCGGACAGTCGGCAGCCGACGACGGTTTCATCGAGAACGGAACCGCGTACCAGCGGCTGCTCGACACCGACACCCATCCGGTACCCGACATCCTGCGCGAGGAGTCGCACGAGAAGTACGAAGACCAGAACTTCGTGCCGGTCTCCCGCTACATCAGCCGCAAGTACCACGAGCTCGAGCGCGACCGCATGTGGTACAAGGTCTGGCAGATGGCATGCCGCGAGGAGGAGATCCCCGAACCGGGTGACACCCTCGTCTACGAGATCTGCGAGAAGTCGATCCTGATCGTGCGGGGCAAGGACATGGGCATCCGCGCGTTCTACAACTCGTGCCTGCACCGTGGCCGCACGCTGCGCGAAGAGGACGGGCCTGCAGGTAACGAGATCCGTTGTCCTTTCCATGGATTCGCCTGGAACTTCGATGGATCACTCAAATCCATGACCTGTGCCTGGGACTTCCCTCAGGTCGACCAGGGCAAGATGGATCTGCCGCAGGTCAAGGTCGACACCTGGGGTGGTTTCGTCTTCATCAACATGGACCCGGCCTCAGAATCGCTCGCGAGTTTCCTCGGTGACCTCGGAAAGCACTTCGAGGCTTGGCCTTTGGAGGACCGCTACATCCAGGCCCATGTCGCCCAGGTCATCCAGGCCAACTGGAAGATCGCGCAGGAGGCCTTCTCCGAGGCATTCCACGTCATCACCACCCATCCGCAGCGAGTGGTGGGCACCGGCGACTCGAACAGTCAGTACGACAGCTGGGGCAACTTCAACCGCGGCATCACCGCGAACGGTGTGCCCAGCCCGCACATCAAGTTCGTCCCGTCCGAACAGGAGATGTTCGACTCGATGGTCGACGCCCGCATCGACGAGGACCCGATGGTGACGCTGCCCGACGGCGTCACCGCCCGCGAGATGTCCGGGATGCTGGCCCGCGAGGGCCTGCGTGACATCATCGGAGATGTCAAGGCAGACAACATGTCCGATGCCGAGTCGCTCGACAGCATCTACTACACCGTGTTCCCCAACTTTCACCCGTGGGGCGCCTACCAGCGCATCGTCTACCGGTTCCGGCCCAACGGCGACGACCACGAGACGTCGATCATGGACGTCTACCTGCTCGGCCCCTTCAAAGGCGAGCGGCCCAAACCGGCGAAAACCCAATGGCTCGAACCTGATCAGTCGTGGATCGAGGCCACCGTTCTGGGTAGCTCTGCGCGGGTGTTCGACCAGGACGCGTACAACATGCCCAAGGTGCACAAGGGTCTGAAGTCGGCACAGTCGAAGTACCTGCCACTGGCCCGGTACCAAGAGGTGAAGATCCGTCACATTCATCATCTGCTCTCGCAGTGGATCGGCGAGGACGTCGACTGACCGTGTCCGCGACCATGAAAGCGCTGCAGTACCGAGAATTCGGGGCACGTCCGGAGGTCGTCACGGTCGACAAACCGGTGCCCGGGCCCGGCGAGGTGCTGCTGAAGATGACCGCATCGGGCGCCTGCCACTCCGATGAGTTCATCATGTCGACGCCCGCCGACCAGTATGTGTTCGCGCCACTGCCGTTGACCCTCGGGCACGAGGGCGCGGGCGTCGTCGAGGAACTCGGTCCGGGCACCACCGGCATCGAGGTCGGCCAAGCGGTGCTGGTGTACGGACCATGGGGCTGCGGGATGTGCCATTCCTGCGCGCAGGGCAGTGAGAACAACTGTGTTCACGGGATCAGTGCACCCGGAATCCACCGGCCGGGCACCATGGCCGAGTACATGATCGTCGACAGTCCACGGCATCTCGTGCCGTTGGGTGATCTCGACCCGGTCGCGAGCGTCTCACTGACCGACGCCGGGCTCACACCGTATCACGCCATCAAGCCCTCACTGTCGCGTCTGTCGCCCGGCACCACCGCACTGGTGATCGGGGTCGGCGGTCTGGGTCACGTAGGTGTTCAGTTGCTCCGTGCGCTGACTCAGGCAACTGTCATCGCTGTTGATCTCGATCGATCGCGGGTCGATCAAGCACTCGAACTGGGTGCGCACCACTCCTTCATCTCCGATTCCGATGCGGGAGAACGTATCAGGGAGCTCACCGGTGGTCGCGGCGTCGATGCGGTCTTCGACTTCGTCGGTGCACAGAGCACAGCCGATCTCGCGCAATCGTTGGTGGCCGCGGCCGGCGAGATCGTCCTGATCGGTGTCGGCACAGGCACCGTGGGAGCCGGGTACCTCACCCTGCCGTTCGATGTGTCTGTGCGCGTGGTCAACTGGGGATCGCGGAGCGAACTGATGGAGGTCATCGAACTCGCCAGACGCGGTGCGATCAGCGTGACGGTGTCCGAGTTCTCGATGGACGATGCGCCGACGGCCTACGAACAACTCCACGCCGGCAAGGTCCGGGGTCGGGCCGTGGTGGTTCCCACCCGTTAGCGACGAACCCGTCGACGGCGGTAGAGGCCGTACGGCGGGTCAGTAGATGGCTTCCCGGTGCGGATCGAAGTAGTGGCCGATCCGCCGGGCCGAGAGCTGACGGAAGATCTCACCTGCGGCCGTCGGCCACGCGGAGGTGGTGACTGCCTCGCTCGCTCGTAACAGCGTCACCGAGACCAGAGCCACTCGGCCGAGCGGGGTGTCGAAACCACTCGGGGCGCCCCAGCCCTTGTTGCTCAGCAGTACACCCACGGTGCTGCCGACCGCCCACTCCCGGGGCGCCCGCACGCCGGCGAGCTCGACATACACCGGGTCGACGGAAGCGGTGATGGTGCGCACGAAATCTTGTCCGCCGGAGGCAGCATGGGCCGCGACCGCGGCGATGATCGTGAAAAGCCAATGCTCGCGCGCACTTTCGTCGGCACGCAGCTCGGGGTCGATGGACTCGACGAAGAACTCGGCGCCCACACCGACCATCGAACCGTTCAGCGCACCGACAAGACTCGGCGCCGACAGACCATCGGTGGCCACCACGGTGGTCCGTTCGCGCGCCACCACCCGAAAGCCCCTCGTACCGCCCGGCCACAACACCTCGTTGTCGGGTAGCGGTGCGAGCACCTGCTCATACATTCGTCCGACGCCCCGCCAGATGTTGTCGCGTGCGGTCTGCGCCTCACGTGCGCCGGGAACATCCTGTGTCGACTCCTGGGGGCCACGAATCGCCACGCCCACTCCTCCGCCGTGCTGCACGGGGGTGGGAGTAGACGGCACCTGCGAACGGGCATGTGCCCGTTCGAACGCACGCTGGGTGAACGCCATCTCGTTGGACTCGGGAGTCATTGCCGGCGAGGGGATCTCGACCACCGCGTCGTCGGCTACAAGAAACACCAAACGCATGCGGCCGCCTGATCGCGCCGGGTCGGCTGGTGTTTGTGTGAAAACCCGCCAGCCCGCCTGAATCCGTTGCGCTGCCAGGGAGTACAAATTGTGCCCCGCGTGGTCGATCCGGTGGTTGCGGATGAAGTCCAGCGTGATGGTCACGGCTGCAGCGGCATCGGTGGCGCGGGCGGGCACCGACCCTGCGGATGGGAACGGGAAGTACGAGCCCGACAGCAGGTGCGCAAGGGGAACGCCCCCGACGTAGTCGACCAACCACTGCGGGGCGTCCCGCGGATACCTCAGCAGATCGTCGCGGTAGGCCTCGGCGTCGAAGATCAGTGCCGGATCGATCGGCCCGTGCTCACCGTGGTCGAACCGGACAACCGGGGCGCCGGGCCCCAGCACGATCTCGAGCAGCAGACACGCATCGGCCCCGGATTGATACCGCCCCACCCTCAGGTCTCTGGCCACTTCGAGCGCAGCCGGCGGCATCGGGATGGGCGTCGGCGGCACCGGCCCGAAGTAGGTCAGCGCATAGCGGGTGGCGGTACCGGCAAAACTGAAGGTGGCTTTGGCTCCGGTGGCACCGAGAGGCGCCACCGATTGGATGAGCCTGCCGATGGTCGAGATGAACTCGGGCTCGGCCATCAGGCGGGCTTGCGTCGAGGACCAATACGTCATCGCGCAGTCACCTCCCCACCTGCGGCCTTCTGATTCGTCGCATGTCGCGATCTCGTGATCGGCGCGCGATCGAGGCCATTATCGCGCATGTGGGGAGGTGCGCGCCTACCTATCCGTTCCGGCGGTCACGCCACTTGCACAGTTCGGTCGCCAGCGAGATGTCGTAGTCGGGGCCGTTGACACCGACTGTGAACAGGGAAACGCCCTCGTCGGCGAGGCTGTCGGCGAGTTTCACGGCTTCGTCGAGGCCGCCTGCCTGCGACAGCTCCGCCGAGTGGGCGATCTCGCCGGGGTCGCGACCGACTGTTGCGCAGTGATCGGCCAGTACCTGCGACTTGTGCCGGTAGGTCTCCAGGTCGACGAAGGAATGCCAGTAGTGAGCGTGCTGGGCGACGAACTTGAGCGTCTTCTTCTCGCCGCCGCCACCGATCAGGATGGGGATCTCGCGAACGGGCGCCGGGTTGAGCTTCGCGAACCGGTTCTTGATCCGGGGCAGTGCCTCGCCGAGGGCGTCCAGTCGGCTTCCCTTGGTCCCGAAGTCGTACCCGTATTCGGTGTAGTCGCGTTCGAACCAGCCCGAGCCGATGCCGAGGATCAGCCGGCCACCCGAGATGTGGTCGACGGTGCGGGACATGTCGGCCAGCAGATCCGGGTTGCGGTAGCTGTTGCAGGTGACCAGAGCGCCCAGCTGGATGCGTGAGGTCTGCTCGGCCCACGCCGCGAGCATCGTCCAGCATTCGAAGTGCGCGCCGTCCGGCTCACCGTAGAGCGGGTAGAAGTGGTCCCAGTTGAACGCGACATCAACTCCGGCGTCTTCGGCGCGGCGAACCGCGTCACGGATGTTGTTGTAGTCGGCCGCGTGCTGTGGCTGTAACTGGACTGCGATCTGAATTGGTGTGCTCATGAGTTCCAGTGTGCATCAACCGTGCCGACGAATCGCGGCCTGCGCGGCATGCATGCCACACATACCGTGGACGCCGCCGCCGGGCGGAGTCGATGACGCACACAGGTAGACACCGTCCACGGGTGTTGCGTACGGCACGCGCGCAACCACGGGCCGAGTGAACAATTGCCGCAAATCGGACACACCCGAATTGATGTCGCCGCCTACGTAGTTCGGGTTGTACACCGAGAGCTGCTTGGCCGTCATGCTGTGCCTGGCGATGATCACGTCCTTGAACCCTGGGGCGCAGCGCTCGATCTGCGCTTCGACCGCTTCGGTCATGTCGACGTCAGAGTCATGGGGCACATGGCAATACGCCCAGGCGACGTGTTTGCCGTCCGGAGCACGTGACGGGTCGATCACGCTCGGCGTTCCGCCGATGAGATTGGGACGCTCTGGATGGCGTCCTGCCTTCACGTCCTCTTCGTTCTGCCTGATCTGCTGGTCGTCCGAGGCGATGTGAAAGGTCGCCGACTTCGCGGTGTAGGGGTCGTTCCAGGGGATCGGTTCACTCAATGCGTAGTCGATCTTGAACGACCCTGGGCCATAACGGTATTTGGCCAGGCGGCTGCGGTAACGAGTCGGCAGACGGTCGCCCATGATCCTGCTGAACTGGGTCGGGTCGATGTCGAAGAACTTCAGGCGGGTGTCGGGCATGTCGTCGAAACTCCGCACCGGGTGGTCGGTTCGGATCTCGCCACCGTGAGCTCTGAGCGCGCCGGCGAGGGCATCGGCGATCGACTGACTCCCGCCTCGCGCGATCGGCCATCCGCCCGCGTGCGCGAGCATCCCGAGGATCAACCCGAACGACGCCGTGGCCACCCCGCTTGTGGGCCGCACCACGTGAGTTGCGATGGCCGCGAACAACGTACGGGTACGTGGATCGCGGAACATGATCTTGTTGAACGCGTCTGCACTCAGCAGCGCCTGCGGTCCGAACCTGGCCGCCACCAGCAGGTGGCGCGGGATCCGGAACGGCCCGAAGAAGTCGCTGATCAGGTCCTGCGAATGTTTGGCGGCAAATCCGAGGGTCGCGCCCCAAGCGGCAGCGTCACGGCCGAGCGTCTCCTTGGTGCGCGCGAGATCCCGGAACAGCGGCAGCGCGGTGCCGTCCCCGAACACCTGCGACAGCTGTACCTCGGGGTCGAGCCATTCCAGCCCGTACCGTCCGAGATCCATCGAATTGAATGCCGGCGAGGCCAATCCGGTCGGGTGCACCACCGAGCACATGTCGTGCCAAAAGCCGGGTTCGGTCAGCTCGCTGGTCCGGGTTCCACCACCGATCGTCGGATGAGATTCGAGCACCAGAACCTTGCGGCCGGCCTTGGCGAGTGTGACCGCTGCCGACAAACCGTTCGGTCCTGATCCGACCACCACCGCGTCGTAACCATCCGCCCTCACAAACACCAACCTTAATCGCGTAACCGCGAGTCTTTACCGCTGATTCATGTTCAGGTTCCCGCCGGTTTCACTGCGATGCCTACCGTTCGACAAGTTGGTCGAAGCCCGCGACCTCGTCAGCCCATCACTTTCGTCAGCACAGGGAGTCACCACGGTGAGAGTTCCACTTGCCATTTTTGATAAACACGCAGGCGCCTCGAAGCGCTCCCGCGTGACGTGCCACTACAAATGTGGCGACGCATGCTGGCATGAACCTCCCAACACCAGCGACAACGAGTACTTCCGGGACATCGCCCGCAACGCGGTCTCACGCCGCTCGGTACTGCGTGGTTCGGCCGCCGCAGTGGTCGCTGTGGGAGCCACCTCGGCCCTCGCAGCATGCGGTGATGACAGCAAGTCGACGGCGCAACCGTCGAGTGCGGTGGAGGTCACCGGCACCGGCGACGGCAACGGGATGAACTTCGTCCCGGTCGCACCGAACACCGAGGACGCACTGATCATCCCCGATGGCTATGAACAGGCCGTGGTGATCATGTGGGGCGACCCGGTGGTGCCCGGGGCACCCGCCTTCGATTTTGACAACCAGACCCCTGAGGCGCAGGAAAAGCAGTTCGGGTTCAACAACGACTTCGCCGGACTGATCCCCATCGAGGGACAGGCGGGGCACTACTACCTGGTGGTCAACCAGGAGTACACCACCGAAGAGTTCATGTTCAAGGGTTACAAACCGAAGGAACCGACCGAGCAGCAGGCGCGGATCGCCATGGCTGCACACGGCATCACGGTTGTCGAGGTGAAGAGCGAAGACGGGTCAGGCAAGTTGACTCCCGTTGTCGGCGAACGGAATCGACGCCTCACGGCGATGAGTCCGTTCACCCTGACCGGCCCGGCGGCAGGCAGCGAGTTCGTGAAGACCAACGCCGATCCCCAGGGAACCACGGTGCTCGGCACCATCGGCAACTGCTCCGGTGGTCTCACACCATGGGGAACCATGATCTCCGGCGAAGAGAACTTCAACGGTTACTTCACCGGCGCCTCCACCGTCACCGACTCCACGGCGAAAGACCGCCTCGAGCGGTACAGCTTCGACGATGAAGACGACTTCCATCAGTGGGGCAAGTACGAGACCCGGTTCGATCTGGCCAAGGAACCCAACGAGGCCAACCGATTCGGCTACGTCGTGGAGGTCAATCCACACGACCCCAAGTCCACTCCCGTCAAGCATTCCTCGATGGGTCGCCTCAAGCACGAGGGCGCCAACATCTTTGTCACCGACGACGGCACCGTGGTCGCCTACACCGGTGACGACGAGCGCTTCGAGTACATCTACAAGTTCGTGTCCAGCAAGAAGATTCAGCCAGGCGTGGGTGCGGCGGCCATGCAGCACAACATGACCATCCTGTCGAACGGCACGCTGTACGTGGCCCAATTGACCGGTAACCAGCCCGATCAGATCGACGGCAGCGGCAAGCTCCCTTCCTCGGGATCGTTTGCCGGAACGGGCAAGTGGTTCCCGCTGCTCACTGTCACCGACGACGGCGCCGAGTCCAAGGTCGAGGGCATGACGGCCCAGGAGGTGGCAGTGTTCACCCGGCTGGCGGCCGACAAGGTCGGGGCCACCAAGATGGACCGTCCCGAAGACATCGAGCCACACCCCAAGACCGGCAAGGTCTACTGCGCGCTGACCAACAACGACAAGCGCGGTACGGCGGGCAAGGCCGGCGTCGACGAGGCCAATCCCCGGAACGAGAACAAGAACGGGCAGGTCATCGAGTTCACCGATGACCATGCCGGTACCGAATTCACCTGGGACCTGTTGCTGGTGTGCGGCGACCCGGCCGCCGCCGACACCTACTACGGCGGATTCGACAAGACCAAGGTCAGCCCCATCTCGTGCCCGGACAACGTGGCCTTCGATCCGCACGGGAACCTGTGGATCTCCACCGACGGCAACGCGCTGAAGAACAACGACGGTCTGTTCGCCGTTGCACTCGAGGGCGACAACCGCGGCGAGACGAAGCAGTTCCTCACCGTGCCGAGAGGTGCCGAGACCTGCGGTCCGATCATCGACACAGACCGGATCATCGTGTGCGTCCAGCACCCCGGTGAAGAAGACGAGTACTCGGCCGACAAGCCTTACTCGAACTGGCCCGAGGGTGGCGATTCGCAGCCACGTCCGTCGGTGGTCTCGGTGTGGAAGTCGGGCGGTCAGATCGGCGTCTGACCCCACCTGCCGGATTCGCTCCGCTTACCGACGTCTGCTCCCGGTGCAACGGGCGCAGACGCGCGTAAGTGGAGCGAATTCGCAGGTCAGGTGAGGTCAGGGCTTGGCTGTCATCGCGACGATGATGGCGGAGACCTGCGCGGCCAGGGCGTCTGCCGAACCCTGGTGACCGGCGAACCACCGGAACAGTGCTTGCTGGAACAGGCCGTCGAAGATCGCGTAGGCCACCGGCGGACTCAACACCGGGGGCTTACCCGTGAACTCGGAATGGCGCGTGACCATCCGCCAGATCATCGCTTCCAGACCCTGTTCGATCTCACCGACGGCCGGCCGGAAGACATCGTCGAAGTAGCTCTGAGCACGCATGTCGTACCAGAGCCGATGCATCGCGGCCTCGTCCGTCAGGCTCGCGGCCATGGCGGCTGAGAACCGTTCGGCGAGGTCTTCGACGCTTTCCGAGCTGTCGATCGCGGCGTCGTACCGGGTGACACATTCGGCCTTGTACTCGCGTACGCCGAAGATGATGAGTTCGTTCTTGTCGGCGAAGTAGTAGTGGAGCACCCCGTGGGTGAAATCGGAGTTGCTGGCGATATCGCGCAGACTTGTGTTCGCGTAGCCCCGCTCAGCCAGAGTCGCCAGCGCCGACCGGGCAAGCTCTCGCTGCCGTTCGCCGAACTTGTCCACGCGACTCTCTGCGCGCGTCCTCCGGGTTGAGGTGCTCATCACCGAGCAGTTTAGATCCGGGTCACCGCCGGAACAATGCCGAACGGACTGTTTTTACAGTCAACGCGTCAGGCCAGGAACTCGACGATCAGGTCACCGACCACCTCGGGCTGTTCCAGATGCAGGAAATGCCCGGCGGCCTCGACAACGCGGACGTCGCTGCCGGCAGGCAACACCGCACCCGCCCGTTCGGCGAAGCCGGCCTGCATACATCCGTCGTCTGCACCGTGCAGGTAGAGGGTGGGTGTGCGGGCTTCGGCCGTCATCGCCCTCTGCATCGACCGGTAGCGCTCGGCGGGCCGGGTGGGTCTCAGCGTCGCCCGGTAGTACGCCAAGACCGCGGTGCGATGCGCTGCGCTGGGCAACGAGTCGAAGACGTACCGCAGGTCTTCGGTGGCGTCGAATCCCGGTGACCATCTCCGCCAGAGCAGCGGGATGAGCTTGTCCAATGTCCGCTCCGACAGGCGCGGCAATTGGACGAACATGGTGTACCAGCTCAGAAATGCTTGCCGTGCATACAATTTCGCCATCGCCGCGGGGTCGGAACGCACCTGGGTGAATGCCCCGATCGGAGGTACCGCCATCGACACCACGGTGCGGAACGGTGAGCCTTCAAACGCCGCCAGCCCATTCGAGGTGAGTGCGCCCCAGTCGTGCCCGACCACCACGGCCTGATCATCGGCGTCCAGGCATCGGTGGATCTCCACGGCGTCGTACATCAGTGCGCCCACGTGGTAATCGCCGTCGCGGGCGAGTCCGGAAGGCGCGTATCCCCTGCCGAACGGAGCGATCACCCGGTAGCCCTGCTCGGCCAGTCGCGGTCCGAGGTGCCGCCATGTGTACGCGGTGTCAGGGAAACCGTGGAGGCACAGGGCCAGTGTTCCGTCTGCCGGTCCCCAGGCGAACGCCTGCAGATCAACGGTCGGCAACGTCAGTGAGATCGACTCGGCTCCGGCCGGGGGCTCATGCATGTACTGATCCAATCAGTTCAGCTAGTCCAGCCAGTCCAAAACGGCTGCAGCGGTCCAGGATTGCTGCATGCTACCCAGCGGCTCCCCGGTGAACGGTTCGTAATATTCGGCGAACGACCCGTCTTGCGCCTGCCTCAGCCCTTCTTCACGCAGCCGCGCCGAGCGTTCCGTCCATCCGCGACGGGCGAATGCCCACGAGAACAGCCAGGTCATCACCGGCCATACCGGCCCGCGCCAGTACTCCCTTGATTTGAAGTCCGCCGAGATCGGTGAGGTCGACGGCGGCACCGCGTACTTGAGGTCGGGGTGACCGCAGAAGCGAGGACCTTCGAAGAGCTTCAGCAGTGCACGCTCACGCTCGCGCGGCAGGCCACCACACAACAGCGGTGCGAACATCGCGATGGTCTCGGTGTTGATCCAGCGGCCCGCACGCAGATCGAAGTCGCGAGCGGCCCCGTTGCGTTCCGCGGTCGCCGCCGCGACGCCGGCACGGTATCGATCCGCCCAGGCCCGCAGGTCACGGACATCCGAGCGAGGTTTCGAATAGTCCTCGCCGATCGTCGCGAGCACGTCACACGCCACCGCGAAGATCGCGCTGACGAAGACGTCTTCGATGGCGAAACTCATGACCTCGGGCAGCACCGCATCGTCGTAATTCGCCATCTTCATCTCGTGGACCAGCCACAGATAGCGGTCGTACTCGACGTCGGATGGGCGCATCGAGGCGTCGGCGCCATGGGAGAGGTCGGCACGGGTGTACGGCGGCAGATCGGCTCCCGGCTTCACGTTCTCGTAGGCGGCATCCCAGCGGGGCGAGTTGTCCATCCCCGATTCCCAGCCGTGGTAGAGCGTGATGCGACCGCGACCCTGGGGATCCCGGGCATGTGCGAGCCACCGGTGCCACCGGACGAGATCGCCCCATCTCCGATCGAGGAACTCCTCGGCGACCGAGCGTGTGGTGCGGCCCTGACGGCGGGAATGGTCGAGGATGCGTTGCACCGCAATGGCGTGGACGGGCGGCTGGGTGATGCCAGAGGTGTGCGGAGCCCGCGGTGCGTTGAACGCGAGCTGTGAACACTCCCATCGCGCCGGACCCGGAAAGTACCCGTCGCGACCGTTCGCGAAGACGATGTGCGGGATCATCCCGTTGCCCCACTGCGCCGAGAGCAGGGTGTCCATCTCGACCACCGCTCGTTCCACACTCAGCGGCGCGAGGCCGACCGTGACAAACGCCGCATCCCAGCTCCACATGTGCGGGTACAGACGCGGAGCCGCGCTGGTCATGGTGCCCAGATCATTGCCACGCAGCAGATAGGCGGCGCGCGCCGACAGTTGCGTGTTGGTGAAGCCGACGTATCCCACGGTCACATTCTGGCCCCACGGGCGCAATCGTGCCCATCTCGTCGTCCGGACCCTCTGACAACCCAGGGTGCTGACTAGGGTGGCGACCATGCCAACCGCGTTGATCACCGGGGCCAGCCGCGGCCTGGGCGCTTCCATCGCCCGACTGCTCGCGCCCACCCACGACCTGTTGCTCGGCGGTCGCCCGTCGACCGAATTGGACAACATCGCATTGCAACTCGACGGGGCTACCACCTGGCCTGTCGAACTCACCGACCCCGACGAACTCGCGGCCGCCACCGAGGCGATCAGCGAACTCGACGTCCTGGTGCACAACGCCGGCGTGATCAGCTGGGGTTCGATCGAAGACACCCCGGCCGACGAATGGCGACGGGTGCTCGAGGTCAACCTGATCGCCGCCGCCGAGCTGACCCGGCTCCTGCTGCCCGCACTCCGTGCCGCGAGGGGGCACGTGGTGTTCATCAACTCGGGTGCCGGCAGGCACGCCAATCCGGGGTGGGGTGTCTATGCCGCGAGCAAGTTCGGCCTGCGCGCACTGGCCGATGTTGTTCGGGCTGAAGAACCATCGCTGCGGGTCACGTCGATCTTCCCCGGGCGCATCGACACCGACATGCAGCAGGAGTTGGTGGCGATGGAGGGCGGAGAGTACGACGCCGCGCAGTTCTTGTTGCCCAACACGGTGGCGTCCGCGGTGGTGGCAGCCATCCACACGCCGGCCGACGCCCATCCCCATGAGGTGGTGCTCAAACCGACGGGCCGTCGCTGACCTCGACGATGCAGCCGGGATCGGTGTCAACGGCCCGCGGCCGGATTCTCGAACCGTAGGGTGAGGGTCATCGGGCACACCGCTCAATCGGCAGTTGGGGAAAACATGACGTTGAAGTACTCAGAATCTGATCGGGCACTTGCCCGGGCGGCGTACGAGACCCTCGAACCGTTTCACGTCGTCGCCTACTTCAGCCCCGACATCAAAGCCGCTTGCGCCGACACCGGACTGGACTTCCATGGCTGGTATGTGGGCGCTCGGGGCGCTCCGTTGGGACCATGTGACGCCTCGGTTGTCGCTGCGGCGTTCTTCAACTTCAGCCCCACGGTGGTCGGTCCCGGATGGGATGCCGCCAAGGCCGTGGGCCTCGACGTGGTGAACGACCGCCGTTATCAAATGCTCGACGAGACGCTGGGCCGGGCGCTCGGTGACCAAGTCGGGAATCCCGTGCTCGACGAGTTGGCGGATCGCTACGCCCAGAAGGCTGCAGACCTGCCCATGGGCGGGCGCACGCTCGCCGCGGCATGGGCCAACTCGCAGCCGCCGACGCAACCGCACGTTCGGCTGTGGCATTCGATCGCAACCGTTCGCGAGTGGCGCGGTGACGCCCACATCGCCGCATTGGTCACCGCAGGCCTCGACCGGCTCGAAGCGCTGGTGCTTCACGAGGCACAGCATCCCGACCCCACAGTGCGGCGCCGCCTGCTCGGTAAGAAGCTGGTGATGGTGACCCGCGGCTGGTCCGAGGACGACTGGAGTGCGGCCGCGGACAATCTGCGGGCGCGCGGGTTGATCGATCAGGCGGAGTCGGGCGAGATCCTCACTGCAGCCGGCGCCGACCTCTACAACCACATCGAGGAACTCACCGACGATGCAGCTGCCGCTGCGTGGTGTACCGACGGCGACACCGAGCAATTGCTCACGGCAACAAAGCCATTCGTCAAATCGGTGATCGACGCGGGAATCCTCCCAGGGACCAAGAAGAAGTAACCGATTCGGTCAGCTGGCGAGCCAGAGCCGGCGTCGGATCACTCCGCGCATCCGTTCGACATCGTGCGGATTGAGTGACGACGGCGGTTCTTCGTCGACGATGTTGTTCAATTCGGCGAAGAAGTCACGGACGGGCATGCCGAACCGCTCACGGATCTGATCGGACGGGCCACCGCCGAACTGGTACCAGTGCGACTCGAACTCCACCATTTGCTGCTGCTGTGGTTTCAGCGACATCGCAAACACACCTCCCCGATCGACGTAAGAAGAATCCCCGGTTGTCCGACGGTTTCTGCGTCGGGCCTCGATTCTTGATACCGCAAACTTCGGTTCGATGCGAGATTTAGATCACACATGATCGGAACTGCCGGTAAAACAGGCGCCGACCTGCGGGATCACTCCCCGGTTTGATCCGTCGATTGATCCATCACGTAGATCGTCGCGCCGCCCGGATCGCGGTAGGTCGCGAGGAAGCCGCCGGGAATCTCGTCCGGCTCATCGATGACCGCAAGCGTGCTCGGACGCGACGCATGGAAGTCTTCGACGCTCTCGACCACGAACAATGGCCCCGCCGGGGCTGTCGGATCGTTGGCGTCCAGCATGACCTGCACCTCGCTGCCCGGCAGGGACAGGGCAGCGGTCGCGTCCCCTTCGCGCCACAACTCGGTGAATCCGAGTGTGTCGCGATAAAGGGCAACCGACGCCTGCAGATCCGAGGTGGGGATGAACAAGAACTCGAGCTTCATGGCAATTCCTCCGTGTTGTGACGTGTCGTAACGTGATTACGGTGAGCGTAACTGCATTATGTAGGTATGCGTGAGTGGATTCCGATATCGACCTCTCCGAAAGGAAGGCTCGTTCTGGCTGCGGTCAAGATGTTCGGGGCACGCCCCTTCGATGAGGTCGGCGTCGCGGAACTGTCGTCGGCAGCACAGGTGACCACCGGCGCCCTCTACCACCACTTCGGCAGCAAACTCGGTCTGTACACGTTCGTCCGGGACGACGTGGAACGTCGCCTGCTCGACCGCATAGAGGGAGCACTGGCCGTCGAGGGATCCGACCGCGCAGGCGCTGCGATGTCGGCACTGCTCGTCGGACTGGACTTTGCCGTGCGGGAAGACTTTCTTCACATTCTCGGAGATCCGCCCGCGGGAACCGAGCACGACAGACTTGCCGAGATGCTCAGTCTGCGCGCGGTTCCGACAACCCCGGTGCTCGGACGACTACTCGCAGCCACCTGGCGCGCGGCGCTCGCGGCGATTGCCGATGGCGCGGACGTGGAGCAGGTGCGCATCGCCCTCGGAGCGCTGCGACTTCAACTGCTTGACGAGGAGTGAACTCGTCACTGCCCACGGTTCACGGCAGTCGACGCGGGACATCATTCGGCCGCAGGCCCACCGATCAGCGGCCCTCCGGCAGCTCGCCAATCAATCAATCCCCTGCTGATGTTCCGGGCTTCCCATCCCCAGTCGTTCAGGAGGTTTGCAGCGGCGGAGGACCGCAGCCCGCCTGTGCAGAAGGTCAGTAGCAATCGGTCGTCCGGCAGCTCATCGGAGCGGCGCTCCAGGTCTTCGAGAGGGATGTGGACCGCACCCGGGATGTGGGTCCTGTTCCACTCGAAGTGCCGTCGGACATCCACAACCAAGGCGCCACCCTGTGCGAGTTCGATTGCCTCTCGGGCTGAAACCTTCGGCGCTTGACGCAGGTAGTGGCGAAAGCTCACCAGATGACTCCGATCCCGGCAGCCAGGAGGGACAACACCCCGACGGCACAAAAGAGCGGGCGCGGGACGGGACTGCCCGTACGTCGCTGCTTCGCGTTCCCCGCACCGAGAACTCCACCCAGGACGATGAGGATGGCGAGTTTGAGGCCCACCTTCGGCCAATTGGTCTCCACACCGGCAGGCCAGGGTGCAGCCAGCACGACCCCGCTGATCAACGAGACCAGCAAGCCGCAGTCCATCGCGGCGGTGGTCCTGAAACGGCGTGCCAGCGCCTCCGCCGCCCAGCCCCCGAAGGTCACGGCGAACCCGATCAGATGAATCCAGATCACGACGTCACGGAGTACGTCCACGCTCACCCCTTGCCTCGGCCGCCACAGGGCGAAGATCTCGCTTCACGCCCACTCGTTGCGGTAGTTTCAGTCAGACTGTAACTGAGGCTGCGCGTATGTCAAACCAACGGGGCAGCGCCTCATTCTCGGCCGCACCCACCTCCCACGGTGGTCTACTGTTGGCCGGAATCGACGAGTGAGGAAGTCAACGTGCCGGAGGACGATCGCGGTGCCGAGGTGGCTCCGACGAGCACCGAGGATGGCATCGCGCCCTCGAGTGCAGCCTTCGTCCTGATTGCCCTGGGCAACCGGATGCGCGCGCGGGTGGAGTCCCGCTTGGCGACCGAAGGTATTGCCATTCGCCACTTGTCGGCTCTGGGCCACCTGTCACGAAGGCCAGGGATCTCCTACAGCGAGCTCGCACGCCGCGCGTCTGTGACCCCACAGAGCATGCAGGCGACGTTGAACAAGCTGGAGGCGATCGGCGCCGTGGAGAGGACGACGAGTGGCGGAAGAGGCCGCACAGCAACACTCTTCGTGACCGAGGAAGGCAAAAGACTACTGGCCGTGGGCTACTCCTCGTACGCAGAGTTGGATGCCCTACTCACAGAACATCTCGACCCGGAGACGTTGAACGGCATGATGTTGCGGTTCATGAAACTCCTACGGAGTCTCGACTCCGGGTGACGTCGACCGCCACCATCTCCGCCTGTCGGGTATCAGGAGTTGGTGGCGTATGCGACAGCAGAACCCGTCGGCGGCACCCGAACCGCGCGCCCGGCCGACGACATCGCCGCAGTGTGGATCTCGATGGTCCCGTCGGCGCGCTGGAGAAGCGTGGTCACCGTGCCGTCGTCGCCGACCAACTCGATACTCCTGACGCCTGTCTCCGCATTGGCCCGACGCCTCATCGAGTCACCTGAGAAACGCGCCTCGTCACCGACTGTTCGCACGCTGCTTGCCATGTCCGCCGCCTTCTGGAGTGTGTACATGGGAAGTTCGTCGCCGACGATGCGGCGGATTGGTTCACACAGCACCTCGAGAACTCACTCAGGTGCAGCCCACAGCCGGAACGCCGTCCTGCACCGACCTCGCGAAGCCGATCAACGCCGCGGTCACCTCATCGGGCCGCTCCATCTGGATGAAGTGTCCGGCCCCGTCGAAGGTGCGGACGGTCTGAAGCCTTGGCATCGTCTCGCGCATCCGCCCGATGGCTTTGCGGCCCGCCATCGTGATCACCGGGTCCTCGCCACCGGCGAGAAAACAGGCCGGGACGTCGATCACACGACCGTCGACGGCGCTCTCCCAGTTGAGGTCCGCGGCGCGGTACCAGTTCAGACCGCCGGTGAATCCGGTTCTGCGGAAGGCTGTCTCGTATTCGTCGAGGTCCCCTTCCGACAACCACGACCACGGCAGTTGCGGTGCTGCGGGCAGTACATCGAGGTACCCCAGTCGGCGGCCGTCGCGGTGGCTCGGATGCTGCCAGATGTCGAGGTAGCGAAAGTCCCCCGACAAGGCGTGGAACAGCCGCGTGAGGAACTCGCGCGGTTCCGCGTTCAGTTCGGCCTCGGCGAGGTCTGGCTGCATGAAGTACTCGAAATGGAAAAAATGTTGCTGTGCCAGAACCGAATAGGCGTCCGACGGCCTGATCGGCAGCCGGTCGGGGGCATAGGGCATGGCGAGCAGCACCAGCCCGGCCACCCGGTCGCGATGCTCGAGGGCAATGGTCCATGCGGTCGGGGCACCGAAGTCGTGGCCCACAACGATTGCCTGTTGAACCTCAAGCGAGTCGAGCAACGCGACCACACGATTGGCGACTGCTACAAACGTGTACTCGGCAACGTCGCCGGGCGAATCGGTGGCCCCGTATCCGGGCATGTCCGGCGCGATGACGCGGAAGCCGGCAGCCACCAGGGGCTCGACCTGGTGACGCCAGCTGAATGCGAGACCAGGAAACCCGTGGAGCAACAGCACGGCCGGACCGTGTCCGTCGTCCACGAGGTTCCACGTGAACCCGTCGACCGTCAGTTTGCGGTAGGGCACTGACTAGACCTGCTGGAGGTCTTCCTGGCTCCACACCGCACGCATGCTGGTGATCTTGCAGTTGTCATCGAAGACCATGATGTCCACGGGCGTGATCTTGAAGGCGGAACCGCCGGCCTCGGTGATGAGGGTGAACTCGAAGACTGCCGTGTCGCCGGCGATCTTCGACCAATGCAGCTCAGCGGTGGTCTTGTCCATCGCAGCGATCACACCGTAGAACTCCACGATCGATTCGCGCGTGCTGCGCACGTCGGCGCCGATCGGGTCTTCGACGGTCGCGCCCTCTGCGTACAGATCGGCGACCTGCTCTGGCTTACCGTTCGCCACCAGGTCCACGTAGGACTCGACGACCTTTTTGATTTCCTCGACACTCGGCATGTGCATCTCCTCATCGACTAGAACATGTTCTAGTTCGAGGACGTTACCCGTGATGTCCAGCTGAGTCCCGAAAAGGTTCAAACACCCACCAAAGCCAAGAGGTGCTCACCCGCAATGGGTGAGCACCTCGAGATGACTTCGATGGTGAGAGGGTCAGCGGCTCTGGTCGGCGGCGCCCTGTTCAGTGCTTGCGCCGGCATTGGCCAGCTCTCCCGAGGAATTCTCGAGGTGCGCACGGACGAACCACTGAAACTTCTCGAGTTCAGCGGTCTGGCCGATCAGGATGTCCTCGGTGACCGGATCGATCTCGCCTGCGACGGCAATGGCCTCACGCTGCGAGGTGATCACGCCGACGTAGACGAGGTCGAGGGCGCCGAGGTGGGCCTGCACCGTGTCGCGGCCGACCGAGTAGTCGTTCCAGGACCGATCCTCTTCGATCGCCTTGGCGGTGCCTTTAGGTGAGCCACCCAGGGTCGCGATGCGCTCGGCGAGCGTGTCGGCGTAGCCGCGGGCGAGTTCGACCTGGGGGTCGATCATTTCGTGAACGCCGATGAAGTTCGCACCGACGACGTTCCAGTGGATGTGCTTCAGAGTCAGATGGAGGTCGTTGAACGCGCTGAGACGTTCCTGCAGGACAGTGACCAGTTTCTTTGTGGCGTCATCAGAGAGGCCAGGCGCGGTGAAAGTCATGACCGCAGTTTGCCCTGCTGACCCAGATCTCAAACCCGACCGTGACACCGAGACCGAACTGCGACCTTTTCATAACGGTTCGGTAACGGGTGTGCGTACACCTGGGCCTATCGTGTGGTTGGCTTGGTTGATGATCGAACGCAAGTGCTCAACAGTGGCAACCGGTGACCTCGACCTCTGAGTCGGACGAGATCTTCGAGCAACTCGAACTCGTACCGCACTACGCACCCATTCGTCGACTCGCCGACGACGCGCTGTTCGCTGTGGAACTACAGGTCCGTGGACGCGGTGACACCGCACTGAACACCCCGAAGTCTCTGCGCCGTGCTGCGCGGATGATGCAGCAGACCGACGTCGTCGACGGTCGCAAGCTTTCATTCTTCAACGCGGACCCGGCCAAGACCACCGTGCCCATCTTTGCGACCGTTGATCTGCTGTCGCCCGTTCACCTCACGTTCGCGGCGCGGCCCGAGCACCACCTGCTTCTTTCCGTAGACCCCGGCGAGACCTTCCGCAGGCCCCGCGCGGTCCTGGACGAGGTCGCCGCGGCCCGTGCCGCGGGTCGTCTGATCTGCGTGGACCGATTGGGGCTCGATGATCGCGCGTTGACTCTGCTGTGGTTGATCGAACCCGACGTGATCTTCACCCCTGCGGAGTTGCTGGCCCGTACCCAAGATCCGGAGATCGCCGGGCTGGCCCACGCACTGGCCGCCCATGCGGAACGGACCGGTGCTCTGGTCATCGCCGAAGGTGTCGACAGCGAGGCGCTGCGGGTGGCGGCGCAGACGGTCGGCGCCACCCACGGCATGGGCGCCCTGTTCCCGACCGCGCACAGCCCGGCGCTTTTCGCCGACGAGCCGGTGGCTGCACTTCCGCCGCGTGACACCGCGACCGGCTCCGCCCACGACGATTCCGCGACCACCCCGTACGCCATCGTCAGTGCGAGTCATGTTCCCCGCCCCGGCGACAAACGCCTGCTGATCGAGATGAGCAAGGCCCTGGAGACGCAGGCTGCGGCCGCTGGGCCGGGCACCCTGGTGCTGGGCACCTTTCAGGAGGCTCGGCAGTTCACACCGGCGACGGCACGGCGTTGGCGTTCCCTGGCCGACAAAGCCGGTTTCGCCGGCGTGTACGGCGTCGGCCTACCGCAGATGCTCGACGGAAACGTCCAGCACGCCCCGCTCGACCCGGATGATGACCTCGTCAACGAGTGGACGGTGGTGGTTCTCGGTCCGCACGCCTCGGCACTGCTGTCCGCGCGTGACCGGCACGAACAGGTCCCCGACCTCGATCGCACCTTCGACGTGGTCCAGAGTTACAACCGCGACCTCGCATCCCGTGCGGCGCACGCCATCCTCGCCCGATTCACCTCGCCGCGAGTGACCGACTGATTCGACGGAGGGCGCCGGCATGGCCAAACAGACGATCGACCTGCGCCGGTTCGTGCGCGCAGACGATGTCCTCGAGCAGGGACGTCGATTGCGCGACAACCTTGCACCCGGTGCACACGCCCACCGCGCCGCAGCCACGGATCGACCCAGCGTGCTCGAGTACATCGCTGCGAGCAACGAAGGCCGGATGCCCGAGCTCATTCCGCTGCGCATCGGGAGGATGACCGCGTCCCCGTTCTCCTTCTTCCGCGGTGCAGCCGGTTTGATGGCGGCCGACCTGGCCGGAACACCCGACAGCGGGCTGGCCGTGCAGTTGTGCGGCGATGCGCATGCCGCCAATTTCGGGTTGTACGGAACCCCCGACGGCAAGATCGTGATGGATATCAACGACTTCGACGAGACCATCCCGGGCCCATGGGAGTGGGACCTCAAGCGCCTTTCGGCGAGTTTGGTGCTCGCGGGCCGGCAGGGCGGGGTCTCGGAATCCGGCTGTCGCGAAGCCGCGGAGGACGCCGTGAAGTCGTATCGCAAAACGATGAAGAAGCTCGCCGACGCGCCTTTTCTGCGGTCGTGGTCAGTGATCCCTGACGTCTCGGTTCTGGATCAGGTCAAAGCCGACTCTCTGCTGGACAGCTTCGAGGCTGCCGCAGACAAGGCGATGAAGAACACGAGCGAGAAGGTGGTGGCCAAGTGGACGCAACAGGTCGATGACCCTGCCACCGGTATCCAGCGGCACCGGTTCGTCGCCGATCCGCCGAACCTCACCCGGGTGGACACCGCCACCGCCGATGCGGTCATCGACGGCCTGACGGACTACGTCGACACGCTGCGGGAGTCGCGACGGAACCTGATCGCTCGATTCGCGGTGTCCGATGTGGCTTTCCGAATAGTCGGCACCGGCAGCGTGGGCCTTCGGAACTACGTGGCCTTGCTGCACGGTAATCGCTCGGAAGACCTTGTGATGCAGGTGAAACAGGCAAAGCCATCGGCGTTGGCCGCCTACGTTGCAGCCGACACTCCCCGGCACGAGGGCC
The DNA here is from genome assembly GCF_051487485.1 of Williamsia muralis. Classification (GTDB taxonomy): domain Bacteria; phylum Actinomycetota; class Actinomycetes; order Mycobacteriales; family Mycobacteriaceae; genus Williamsia; species Williamsia muralis_B. Next base: position 275,915 of record NZ_JAHVCV010000001.1, read on the forward strand.
GGCGCATAGTCAACGGCGCACGGATGGTTCAGGCCGAGACCGATATCCTGCTCGGCTGGACGACAATCGGTGGGATCCCGTTCATCGTCCGACAGTTCCGAAACCTCAAAGGCGACATCGACCCCACCACCCTCAAGGGCAGTCTGCTCGACGACTACGGGCGTTTGGCGGGCGGACTGCTGGCGCGAGCTCACTCGCGGTCGGTCGACCCGCGCCTGCTGGCCGGCTACTTCGGCGGTGGCAAGGTGATCGACAAGGACATCGCGGCATTCGCGGTGAACTACGCCGATCAGACCGAACGCGACCACGGTGAACTGGTCGCCGCTGTCGCTGCGGGAACGATTGAGGCACAGCTCGGCTAACACCACGCGTATTACTTGACACCGCACCTACATACGGGCTTTGGTCAGAACAGTGTGCAAAATCGACCAGCCGCACCGACGTAGGAGCAGGCCATGACCGAGTACCCACCGCGCGAGAACGAACCCCATGTCCCCCTCGGGAAGGGTTCGGGACAGCCAGAGCCACCCGCCGGGCAGTATCCCCCACCCGGCGGCCAGAACTATCCGCCACCAGGCCAGGGCTTTTCGCCTCAAGGCGGCTTCCCGCCACCACCACCTCCGGTGGATCAATACTCCACTCAGGGTGGCTACCCCGGGACTGCCGGCTTCGGTCCACCGCAGCTATCGGTCGGCTCAGCTCTGAGCTACGGATGGTCCAAATACAAGGCAAATGCCGGTGCCTGGATCGCCATCTGTCTGTTGTCCCTGGTGGCCAGCTGGTTTGTCCAGTTCGCATTCACCGGCTTCGATTTCCAGAATGAGTTGTCCGGGGGCGGGGCCGCCCTCAGCGTGATCGGGACCGTGCTGTCGTTCATCGTCAGCACGCTGTTCCGTGCCGCGTTCACCAACGGCGCTCTGGCCGAGCTGGACGGTAACCGGCCGTCGATCGGCGCGTTCTTCAACTTCCGCAATCTCAGCGCGGTCTTCATCATCGCGGTTCTGGTGGGCGTAGCGACCGTCGTCGGATTCATCCTGTTGATCATCCCCGGCCTGATCGTCCTCTATTTGACTTGGTACGCACTGACTTTCGCGATCGATCGCAATCAGGACGCCTTCACCGCGATCAAGTCGAGCTTTGACCTGACGTCGAAGAACATCGGGTCACTGCTCCTGTTGGCGCTGGCCTGTTTCGGGCTCAACGTCCTCGGCGCGATCCTGTGCTTGGTCGGCCTGCTGGTGACCATCCCGGCCACGCTCATCGCAAGCACCTACGCATACCGCGTGCTCACCGGCGGTCCGGTGTCACCAGTCATCTGAGCGCACCCGGAGCCCACTGATCAGGTCGGATGACCTTGTAGCTCAGTGGGTTCCGGGTCCTCGGCGGGTTCGGGTCGCTGGCCCACATGGATCAGGTTGCCGTCGGGGTCGGTGACGTCCGCGACCCGCTCGCCCCAGGGCATATCGGTGGGCGGACTGACAACCGCGGCACCTGCAGACACCAGCGCGTCGAATCCGTCTTCACAGCTCTCTGCGTACAGCCACAGCGCTCCCCGACTGGGTGTCTCCGGCGCCGATGGATCTGATCCGATTCCGAACGACGATTTCCCGATCTGCAGACTCGCATAGCCCGCGGGCCCTTCTTCCGGAAACCGGTAGACGAGTTGGGCATCGCATGCCTGTTGATAGAACGCGACGAGGCGATCGAGATCTCGGCTGGACAGGATGGGGAACAGCTCGGTGAACACGATTGAAGCCTCCTTGCAGCCCTGACATCGGTGTTGTCGCCCAGACTAGCCGCGTATCCGTTTGCTTCTGAGCCTGTTTCGATTCCGGGAGCCGGGTCCGACAGATTTGTGCAGCGTGGGGCGATAATGTCGGGCATGCGGTCGCGGCACAAGATCCTCGAAGCCACTCGTGCGCTCATCGCCGAGCAGGGGTTCGACGGCGTCAACATCGCTGCTGCAGCACACGCCGCAGGGGTGTCACGCCAGACGGTCTACTCCATCTTCGGGTCCCGCGAGGAACTGGTGTCGTCGGCAATCGCCGACCTCACCGTCCACGTGATGGGAGACATCCACGCCCGGGTGGACACCATCGACACCTCGATCGCATACGTTGTCGAACTCATCGTGGCCGGACGATCTGCGGTACGCGCTGACCCTGTACTCGCTCTGCTGCTACGAGCACAGCAGGGCAACCCTGTGTTCGACACCGGCATGATGTCGCGAGCGAAACCGGTTGCCCGCGAGTTTCTCTCGCCACTGGCAGCGCGAGATCCCCACGTCGCGGAAAACCTCGACAACATCGTCGAGATCGCCCTGCGCCTCGGCTTGTCGGTGGTGCTGTTCGACAGCGACGCCGTCCACTCCGACGATGATCTACGCCAGTTCCTCACCCTGTGGCTTCGTCCTGCGTTGGAGCCCACTTGATGGCCCGAGTGTAATTCTTGACACATTGGCCAGTGACTGTCTAGTTTTGACCACGCCTGCAGAACGGTCACCACATGCGTCGGCCAGGGCATTCGGGGTTTGTCCAGCTCGTGATTCGGGGGATCTATGTCCGCGTTCGACCGCCGTTCGTTTCTGACCGGTGCTGCCGTGGTCGGTGCCGCCATCGCGAGTCCGGCCATCGCCCACGGAAATCCCACGCCGCGAAAGCGCACCCCGGTGGTCCGTGAAGACCATCGGGCGATCGTCATCGGCTCGGGATTCGGTGGCGGTGTCGCCGCACTGCGCCTGGCCGAAGCGGGTGTGCCGGTGACGGTGCTCGAACGCGGAAGGCGCTGGGCGACAGGTCCGAACTCGGAGACATTCCCCAGAGCCACCACGCCCGACAAGCGCATCCTGTGGTACCGGTCTGCCCCCCAACTATTCGGCAAGCCCGCCGTGTTCGAGCCCTACGTCGGACTGCTCGAGGCGGTCCCCGGCGAGAACATGACCGCGCTGTGTGCGGCCGGGGTCGGCGGCGGGTCACTGGTCTATCAGGGCATGACGCTGCAACCCGACGAATCGGTGTTCAACACACACTTCCCCCAGGAGCTCGACTGGGCGACCATGAATCGGGTCCACTACCCGCGTGTCGCCAGGATGCTCCGGCTCGCGGAAGCACCTGACGAGCTGATCGGCACCCCGAACTACCGGGCCGCGCGGGTGTTCGCCCAAAGCGTTCGCGAAGCGGGCCTGCCGGTGTCGAAGATCCCGATGCCGATCGACTGGAACTTCGCCCTCGACGAGTTGCGCGGGAAGATGAAACCCTCGTACACCAACGGCGATGGCGCACTCGGTGTGAACAACGGCGGAAAACACTCGGTCGACGTCACCTATATCGCTGCGGCCGAAGCGACCGGGCGGGTGGCCGTGCACACGCAGCACCACGTCACCGATGTCGAGCGGACACCCGAAGGCCGTTGGCGCGTCTATGTCGACCGGATCGATTCAGCCGGAAACGTTCTCGAGAACAAGATCTTGACCACCAACGCACTCGTGATGGCTGCCGGCAGTATGAACACCTCCAAGTTGCTGATGCGCGCCGCGGCAAAGGGACAGATACCCGACATGCCCGACGACCTCGGCGGCAACTGGGGCAGCAACGCCGACCGCATCTACGTGTGGACCAATTTGGAGACCGAGTTCGGTGCGCCGCAGGGTGGGCCGGTCATCTACGGCAGCAAGAACTGGTCCGACCCGGACGCCGCGCACACCGTGATCCAGGCGTCGGTGCCGCCGCTGTCCTTCGATGCCCGCAGCACGATGATGGTGGGTTACGGGGTGAGCACCGGACGCGGCCGCTTCCACTACGACTCCGACCGTGACGACGCGATCCTGCGGTGGCCCACCGACAGTGACGCAGAGATCCAGAACCGCCATATCGGCCCCACTGTGCGCAAGATCGCGGGACCGGGCGGCATCCTCACCGACACCAACGAGTTCTTCCCTTCCACCTGGCATCCGCTCGGTGGAGCCAGCATGGGCTCGGTGTGCGACCTCGAGGGTCGCGTGCACGGGCAACGCGGTCTCTACGTTCTCGACGGCGCGCTGATGCCCGGCAACTCGGCGGCCTGCAACCCGTCGATGACCATCGCGGCCGTAGCCGAACGGGCACTCGATCATCTCGTCACCACCGATGTCGGTACGGTCATCTGAGTCCACGATCACCAGCGGTCGGCGAATCCCTTTCATAGTCAGGAATCACGTTGCTACACACTCTTTTCACGCGCAGCGGGGCCACCAGGCGAGTTCGCTTCGCGCTACTGGCGCTGAGTGTCTCGGTGGTGACGGCTGCCGCCGTGGGCGCTGCTCCGTCGGCGTCGGCTACCCCGTCCTCGGACTTCTACAGCACGCCCGCCGAGTACCCGACCACTCCGGGTTCGGTGATCCGAACCGAATCGATGCCCCTGCTGGTGTCGATCCCGAGTGTGAACGGCCCGTGGCCGGGTTCAGCAAGCCGCGTCCTCTACACCTCGCGCCTGGAGAACGGTGAGCCGACGCCGGTCAGCGGCACCTTCATCGACTCGACCCAGCCGTGGCAAGGCGAGGGAGAGCGGCCGACCGTCATCATCGGCCCGGGCACCATGGGTCAAGGCGATCAATGCGCACCGTCGCGAGCATTCGCCACCGGGTTGATTGCACAAACCGACCCTCTTTCCTTGTCCGCGAATCAAGAAGCGTTGTCAGCGGCACGCTGGAACGCCCTGGGCGCAAGGGTGTTCGTCACCGACTACGTGGGGCTGGGCACTCCGGGCATCCACACGTACGTCAACCGCATCGAGGAAGCCCACGCGATGATCGATGCAGCTCGAGCGGCAAACACACTCAGCGGTACCGGCTCTCGCACGCCGATAGCTTTCTGGGGCTACTCCCAAGGTGGTGGGGCATCAGCGGCCGCGGCCGAACTGCAGCCGACCGACGCCCCTGAGCTCAACCTCAAGGGCACCTGGTCAGGCGCGCCCCCTGCGGATCTCCTCGACGTTCTGGCGAAGGTCGACGGCAATCTGATCGGCGGAGTCATCGGCTACGCAATCAATGGCTTCGTCGCGCGTCATCCCGCACTCAAGGAGCCTCTCGCCGAGCGCACAACTCCTGCAGGACAAGCGATGCTGGATCGGCTGGGAACCGAGTGCATCGGTGATGTGATCTTCCAGCAACCGTTCTTGCACACCAGCTCGCTCACCAAGGACGGTAAGTCTCTACTCGAGAACCTCGACACCATTCCCGAAGCAGCGCCCATCTTCGAGCAACAACGTATCGGCACGCTGACACCGGCGAGTCCGGTGTTCGTGACCAGCGGCATCAATGACGACACCATCCCGTACGAGCAGGCGCGGCAGCTCGCAGGCGAGTGGTGCGAGAAGGGCGCCGACGTCACGTTCCGCACCAACCAGCTGCCGCCCATCACCCCGGGGTTGGTGTTGCCCAACCACTTCGGGCCCGACCTCATCGACGGTCTCGGAACGGGTGGCGCCGTCGACTACCTGATGGATCGGTTTGCGAACAAGCCCGTCACCGGTTGCACCTTCAACTGACCAGGCCCTTTGCGAGACATTCGTCAGCGTGAGCCAGGCAGGTCCCCGGTGGCCGGTTCCTGGTTGTATTCCTCGTCTGTGACGGGTGCGAGCCACTGGACGGCGTCGTACTCTTCGCTGCTCTCGTTGATGGCGAGGTGGACCATCAGGCGGGTCGGCGCGGCACCGTGCCAATGCTCTTCATCGGCCTCGAAGAGGACCCGGTCACCTGGTCTGATGATCTCGACTGGTCCACCTCGGCGCTGGCACAGCCCGATTCCCTCGGTGACGAACACGGTCTGACTCAAAGGGTGACGGTGCCAATGTGTTCGCGCCCCAGGCATGAAATGCACCAGGTTGGCCGACACCCGCGATGGTGCCGGCGCAGCGGCCACGGCATCGATGTAGACATCGCCGGTGAACCAGTCGTTGGGCCCCTTGGTGGTCGAAACCGAACTGCGGACTATCTGCATGTGAACTCCCGAATCAATTGATCGACAATGTTTTTACGTCTGCGACGACTTGGCCTGATTGTGCTCGGCAGCCCACGATCCGAGTAGCCGAAGCCGCTCCGCACTGGGCGAACCGGGTTCAGCCGTGTACACCATCAACACCGAACCCGGATCGGCGGTGATGACCAGTTCTTCGTACGCCAGGCTGATGTCTCCGACCACCGGGTGGTTGAATCGTTTGGTGCCCGACCCGTGTGTTCGCACATCGTGGGCGCCCCACAGCGTCCGGAAAACATCACTGCGGGTGGATAATTCGCCGACCAGATCCTGCAAACCCTTGTCGTACGGGTCGCGTCCGGCTTCGGCACGCATGATGGAGACACACATCTGAGCGAACAACTCCCAGTCAGGATAGAAGTCGTGTGCGGCCGGGTCGAGGAACTGGAACCGGGCCAGGTTCGGGGTGCGCCCGCCGTCACCGATCAGCGGCGAGTAGAAGGCGCGCCCGAGTTCGTTGGTGGCCACCAGGTCTTGATGCTGATTGCGGACGAACGCCACTCCCTCGGTGATCGAATCGAGCGCCCACTGCAAGCTCAACCGCGGCATCGCAGGCTTGCTGCCACGCCGGCGGGGGCGGCCTGAAGTCGGGATACCGTCAGCAGCTCGGGCCAGGTCGAACAAATGCGCTCGTTCGGTGTCGTCGAGGAGCAGCGCCCGGGCGATGGCGTCGAGCACAGATGCCGAGGCCCCCGCGATGGTTCCACGCTCGAGGCGGGCGTAATACTCCACACTCACCCCGGCCAACATGGCCACCTCACTGCGGCGAAGGCCCGCCACCCGGCGGTTCTGCCCGGTAGGCAACCCTGCCTCCTCTGGTGTCACCTTCGCCCGTCGCGACATCAGGAACTCACGTACCTCGTCCCGGTTGTTCATGAAACTCAGGGTAGGCGCGGCCGCGTCGTCCAGGGGTTCCCTGTCAGTACACCTCTTGTCAGTGACTCCCCCGCCGCACGTATCCACGGTTATGTGGTGGACACATACCCGCTTCACCGAAGGAGACACCAGTGCGTGGAGTCATTCTCGCCTCGCCCCGCGACGTCCAGATCGTCGACCGCCCCGACCCTGTCATCGTCGAGCCGACGGATGCGATCATCCGCCTCGCCGCATCATGCGTCTGTGGTTCAGACCTGTGGCCATACCGCGGCGATGACCCCGCCGACCAGATACCCATGGGTCACGAGTACGTCGGTACCGTCACCGCCATCGGGGATGCCGTCACGACCGTCGATGTGGGCGACTTCGTCGTCGGGTCGTTCTTCGCCTCGGACAACACCTGCGAGATCTGCCAGGCCGGCTACCAATCGAGGTGCGTACACGCCCAGATCATGGGTGAGATCGGCACCCAGGCCGAGTACGCCCGTATCCCCCTGGCGGACGGCACATTGGTGGCAACTCCCGGGCAGCCCGGCCCCGACCTCATCCCGTCACTCCTGGCCGCCTCCGACGTGCTCGGCACCGGATGGTTCGCCGCCGTCGCGGCCGAGGCTGGCCCTGGCAAGACCGTTGCCGTGGTCGGCGACGGTGCGGTGGGGCTCCTCGGTGTCCTGGCCGCGAAACAACTTGGTGCAGAACGCATCATCGCCATGAGCCGTCACACCGACCGCCAGGCCCTGGCGCGGGAGTTCGGCGCCACCGACATCGTCGAGGAACGCGGCGACGACGGTGTCGCCAAGATCAAGGAACTCACCGGTGGGCTCGGAGCACATTCTGTCATCGAGGCCGTCGGCACCCAGGAGTCGATGATGCAGGCCATCCGCTCGACCCGGCCCGGCGGACACGTCGGTTACGTCGGCGTCTCCCACGACGTCGATCTACCCGGACTCGAACTGTTCTTCTCGGGCGTCCACCTTCACGGCGGCCCTGCACCGGTGCGACGCTTCCTCCCCGAACTGATCGATCTCATCTGGAATCGAACCATCGACCCCGGCAGGGTCTTCGACCTCACCCTGCCGCTCGAACAAGCCGCTGACGCCTACCGGGCAATGGACGAACGCCGCGCCACCAAAGTTCTTCTCACGCTCTGATCCACCCACATCGATTGGAAATCCATGACTCACGATGAATTTGCCGGAAAGGTCGCTTTCGTCACCGGTGCAGCCGGCGGAATAGGCCGCGCCACCGCAATCGCGTTCGCTGCAGCGGGTGCCGACGTGGCAGTAACCGACATCAATCTGGACGAGCTCGCCCGTACCGTCGAGTTGATCGAGCAGCACGGCGTCCGAGCGCTGGGTACGGGTTGTGACGTCACCAACGGCGACGGGATCGAATCCGCACTCGCCAAGACGATCGACTCGTTCGGGCGTCTGGACATCGCGTTCAACAACGCCGGGGTCGAACAGCCGGTGGCGCCACTGGTCGACATCCCCGAACACGACTGGGACCGCCTTGTCGCGACCAACCTCAAGAGCGTGTTCCTCTGCATGAAACACCAGATACCGCACCTGCTTTCCAATGGCGGCGGGTCGATCGTCAACACGTCCTCAGGCGCCGGCGTCATCGGCATCCGCGGCCAAAGTGCTTACACCGCTGTCAAACACGGGGTGATCGGGATGACGAAGTCGGCAGCGCTGGACTACGCGGCCCAAGGGATCCGCATTAACGCGATCTGTCCCGGCATCATCGAGACGCCCATGATGGACCGCTTCTCCGGCGGCACTCCCGAAGGCCGCGCACGCGTGATCGCGCAGGAACCGGTGGGACGGATGGGCCGTCCGGAGGAAGTCGCCTCCGCAGTGTTGTGGCTGAGCTCGGATCTGGGCGCGTTCACCACCGGCCACGCCCTTGTCATCGATGGAGGACAGACTGTCGGTTTGTGACGGGTGGCCGCGACCTGCACACCGGTGGGCAGACCTTCGGCCCTGGTACCGAAACCCATTGAGAACGCGGCTATCCCGGTGATACTTCGGAAAAGGCGTCGAGCCCTCAGGTAATGAACGTTCGACCTATCGGCGTGGTCGACGATCCGGACGGCCGGCGCCGAGTCTTGACATCAGCGCGGCGGCGCCATTGGCTCCGAGCTTCGTACATCAAGGCGCGTCGCGGTAATCGAACTCTTACCCACGCCTCGAAGAAATTCCAGGAATGCTCTTCCGTGCGCGGATTCCCCGTGAGCGGCGGCTGCTTCGGCTGAGCGCCACTCTTCGAACAGGGTGAACACGCCCGGGCTATCGAGGCCGCACGTCCACTTATATCGGACGTTGCCTTCTTCTCGGACTGTTTGCTCCGTGAGTTCGCGAAGCGCCTGGACGAGCTGGTCGTGTTTGTCGCCGTCTACGACAAGCTCTGCGGTGACGACTATCGAGGAGCCACCGGTCTCGTCGGCCGTTTGCCGACCTGTGAGGTGGTCCACGTCCGCGTGCAGACGTGCTTCCACCTCCAGCGTCGACGACACGAGAAACAAGTCGCGCTCAAGACCATCCACAAGTGCCGCTGCGACCGACTCAGGTGAGTCCATCGTGGATGTGTCAATGTCCAGGGCTTTTGTGTCAGTGTCCATCCCGATGAGAGAGATGTTCGACGCGTGAGAGGTCGCCGTCGCATCGGGGCATAACAGCGTGACACCGACACCAGCCGGACGAAGGTACTCGCGTAGCGCTCGTGAATAGCCCACGAGCGCGGCCTTGCTCATCACGTAGGGGGCTGCCATGGGAACTTGTTCAGGAAACAAGCCGAGGCTCGACGAGGTGACGACCAGGTGTCCCGCTGATCTCGCGATCATTGCCGGCGCAAACTCGGCGAATGCCCTCACCGGTGACAGACAATTGAATTCGAGGAGAGACAACCATTGACTGGTCGGGATGTGTTCCAGAATGCCGGCCATCGGGCGGCCGGCATGACACCACACCATGTCGACCGTCCCAAAGGACTCGAGCGCTGCCCTGTGTGCCGCGCCCAGATCGTCTTCTGATGATGCGTCGCATTTGATTCCGACTGCTTGACCCCCACGCCTTCGGATCATCTCTGCGCACTGCAATGCAGAACTCTCAGAAATATCACCAATGACGACTTTGCAGCCTTGCGCCGCCAGCTGTACCGCTCCGGCGGCTCCGATGCCGTTGCCACCGCCGATTATCACGACGACTTTATTGCTCAAGTCCACCGCTGTTCTCCTGGCCGACAGACGCTCGCGCTGCAGCCCTCAGTGCTTGAAGGCCCTATCATGAGCTGCCCCAGCCGTTGACGTTCTGGAAGCCGCCCGGACCCGCCAAGTAGTCGACGAACAAGTCCGTTGAGTCCCACACTCGCCGGACCGTTTGTAACCGGTCCCACGCCGAGTCGGTGAGACACCGAACAGCCCTATGTTCTTGATCGCTATCGCCCCAATATTGGCCGACAGTGAAGGGCTCGAGGGGAGCCATCGCATCGAGTGTCCATTGCCGATAGAAATCGTCGTCAGCAGCGTTGTTGTAGATGATGTAAGCGCCGACCATCAGGTCGGTCTTGAGAGACTGTGCCATGTCGGGCCCCTCGTGCGACAAAGCATATTGAAAAAAGGTGTACCCAGCTTCGCCTACCGGGCGTTCTCGAACGAGCGTCTGCGAGGCCCGTGCTATCTCGGCATAATCTCCGTCTACCCACGCCGACTCCACTCGGTAGCGCCGATTCGGCGGATGAACAGAATCAACGAAGGCATATTCTGCATCGAGGGTGGTCAACGTGGGCGGTTCCACCAACAGAGCTTTCTCGACCAGCGGGTTGTCCGCGAAAGGCTCCAGCATTTTAGCCCCCTCCTCCGCCGGTGTCGGAAAAGGCCACCCCTGAAACTCCGAAAACAAAACCCCCGGAGTGGCCTGGTAGCTCGAACTCCGGCTGTATCGACATTGCCAGCACGTCAATATCTTTGTGCATGTTCTTCTGCGCAGCGCTCAGCCACTCCAGTATCTCCGCATAGTGCTCGACTGGATAGAACTGGCGGGTGTACATGAGGGCGTGCGGAATTGCGCGTGTGTGAATGTGAAGGCGAGTGATGATTCCCGGAAAACCTGGTCCGCATCCACGGGCCGCCCAGAACAGGTCCGAATTCTGCAACTCATCGGCGCGTACGAGTTCGCCGTCAGCGGTCACCACGTCGACAGCGACAAGTCGTTCGACAGCCCACCCCCAGCCCCTGAAGTTCCACCCGATTCCGCCTTGCAACAGGAAACCCGCAACCCCGACTGTAGGGCAGCGCCCACCTGCAAACATTCTCCCGTGCGGCTTAAGGTATTCGTTGAGCTCGGCGCCGCCCTGCACGGAAGGTGTCACAGAGGCAACCTGAGTCTCGGCGTCGTAACCGATCTCCTTGAAGTCTGCGAAGTCGATCAAGAGCGCGTCATCTCGCACACCCCAAACCGGGAAGCTGTGTGCGCCCGCCCTGACCCCGACCTGCCAACCGCGGTTCTTCGCAAGGCGAAGTCCTGAGATGACGTCGTCTTCTGAACGAGGAAACAAAATTGCGGCCGGGTAACGGTCAGGGCGGCGAGTACTGAACACTCTCGCCATCCGGGCAGCTTCATAACCGTCGTCACCCTTTTCGACATATCGTCCTTCGAATTCCGATACTAGTAATCGTTCCATGCTCATCTGTTTGACTTTCTTGTGAGGCGACACACTTCGTGCACCGCATGGGCGAACAGGCACCGGCGATGTCCTACCCCGTCTCGGCGCCCGTTCGAGTCCTCACGACCCTGTCGGGAATGGCACATGCGTGCCGAACCGGCGTTGGTGGTAGGTGAGGGGTTCGGAGTGTTGGAGGTCTGCGCCGACGACGTTGCCTGAAATGATGAGGTGGTCGCCTCCATCGGCGAGTCCGGCGACATCGCACGCTATCCACCCAGGACTGGTGTCGATGCGCGGTACGCCGTGAGTCGGCGTCCACCTGACGCCGTCGAATTTGCCTGGGCCCTTCCTCGCGAATTGCATTGCCAGATCAGCATTTCTACTTCCGAGTACGTTGACGCCGAATCGCCCCGAAACTTTCAAGGCACGAAGGGTGTCGGATCCGCGGTTGAGGGCCACCATCACCATCGGGGGCTCCATCGACAGAGAACAAAAGGCGCTGACCGTGGAACCGAACGGAGTGTGGTCCACGCAGGACGTAACTATCGCAACCGGGGTGCACACGTCTGCCATGACGTCACGCAAGGATGCGGCGAGGTCTCCCCGTTGCCGGATGTCGATTGTCATTGCAACACCTTGTCTTCGTCGGAAACCTCGTTGTTCAGTTCGACCAGTCCCGGAATGCGGATGGAGAGCTTGTCGCCCGCAGCGAGATATCGCGGCGGTTCGTGCCTGTGGCCGATACCCGAGGGAGTACCCGTCGCAATCACGTCGCCCGGCAGCAATTCGGTGAAAGCGCTCACGTATTCGATGATGGCGCCCACGTCGAAGATGAGGTCGGACAGTCGGCCATGCTGCATCTGCTCACCATTGAGTTCGGTGATGACTTCCAGAGCGGCCGGATCTGGCACCTCGTCGCGCGTGACTATCCACGGTCCCCACGACCCCGTTGCGTCGAAGTTCTTGCCTGCGGTGGCTTGTTTCGTGTGCAATTGCCATTCCCGAACGCTGTTCTCGCCCATCGGTGCATACCCGGCGACGTGATCGATTGCCTTGTCAGCGCGGATGTGGCGCCCACCGGTACCGATGATCACCGCGATCTCGCCTTCCCAGTCGAGCGTGTCGGACACGTGCGGACGGATCAACGGCTGATTGTGACCTACAAAGGTCGACGGGAATCGGGTGAACAGTGTCGGATGTTCGGTGACCTCGGAGAGCACCTCGGCAGCGTGTGTCGCGTAATTCAGTCCGACACAGAGGATCCGGTCCGGACGGGGAATCGGGGGGAGCCATTGAGAGCCAGTCAGGTCGATGGTGAGATACTCCCCGAGGTCGAGGCCGGCGATCTCGGCCGAGTCGAGCAAGCTGAGCAGGCCCGCCAATCCGCCAGGCCCGGCCAGCCGGGAGATATCGTGTATGACGATCCCGTCAATGCTCGCGACCGTGACCTGGCGCCCGTCGCGGGCAATGGTGCCCAGTCTCATGTGATCTCCCTTTCAAGCGTCATCAGAGCGTCTGCGCCAGTGAGTAATTGGCTGATCTTGCTGACACCCTCAGTTGTTGTCTCAACAAGAGGTGGCCGAACATGTGCTGAGCTGATCCGGCCCTCTCTCTCGAGAACCCACTTCGCGGTGGTCGGGTTGGTCTCCACGAAGAGCAAGTCCACCAACGGATGGAGTGCGTAGTGGATACGTCGCGCCTCGTCATGGTCGCCGGCCATCCAACACTCGTACATCCGCGCGGACGCCCTCGGCGCTATGTTCGCGGTGGCGCTGATGTAGCCGATCCCTCCGAGTGCCAACAAAGGCAGACAGAGCAATTCGATGCCCGACCAGACGAGTAGACCGTCGTCCGCGGCGTCGATCACGCGTGAGAAGTGTTCGAAGTCTTTGGTGGTTTCCTTGATGCCGACGATGTTGGCGACGTCCCTGTGCAGACGAGCAACTGTATGCGGTGAGAGCTCCACGGCAGTGCGCGACGGAACGTTGTACAAGATGATCGGTAGGTCGGGGAACTCGTTTGCGATTCGCGAATACCACTCGTAGAGCGCCTGTTGGGTCGGCCGTGCGTAATACGGTGTGATCACGAGTGCCGCGTCAGCGCCCGCGCGGTGTGCGGCAGCTGTCAGTGCCAGCGTCTCATCAAGCTTGGCCGATCCGGTGCCGGCGATGAACGGCACCCGATCGTCGATGGCGTCGGCCACCACCTCGATGGCGTGGATCCGTTCATCCACCGTCTGCGAGCTCGGCTCGCCGGTGGAGCCACCGATGGATAGTCCGTGGCTGCCTGCGTTGATCTGCCAGTCCACGAGCCTCTGCAGGCTTGGGGCGTCGAGTGCTCCCTCGTCGGTGAACGGGGTGATCAGTGGCGCAATGGAACCGGTCAAGCGGGCAGGGTTGGCGCGGTACTTCATGAGAGTGCCTCCGCGCGTGAGGCGATGACCGTCCGCCAGACAAGACACGCGATTGCCAAGTCGGTGAGCCCGGAGCCGACGCCCTTGAAGACGGTCAGCCGAGTATCGGGGGGACGTGTGACGCCACGATCGATGGCTTCGCCCAACGTCATCACGCCTGTGAGGTCAGTCCCGAAGTACTCGCGCAGTTCTCGTGACGCACGACGCGCGTTCTCCAGGTCGTCAACAACGGTGAGACCACTCAGTGGGAGCACGGTCGGGAGAAGTTCAGCAGCGGTGGGGAGGATCGCGCCGATTGCGTTGAGGTGAGCGCCGTCTTCAAGCCACGCACCGTCCACGAAGGGTTCGTTTGATCGGGTCACCGTGGTGATGATCGACGCCCCACGCACCGCTTGTTCGGCGTTGTCGGCTACCTCGACCGCAACGCCGAGTACGTCATTGACCTGTTGTGCGAACGCTTCTCGGCTGTGTACTGAAGGGCTCCATACGCGGACCACTTCAAGTCGCCGAACGCCGAGTACCGCGCGCACCTGTTGAAGTGCTTGACGGCCGCTTCCCAGGACGGCCATGACAGCAGCATCGGGGGCAGCCAAGATGTCAGTCGCTGCTGCAGCAGTTCCCGCAGTGCGCAGCATGCCCAGCGCCCCGGCGCTCATCACCGCGAGCGGACGACCATCGGTGGAATCGAACAGAGACAAGAGCGCGGATGCACCTCGCGGGGTGTTGACCCAGTTCTTGAACGCGACGACGCGCTGCTGCATGTCGACTGCGCCGAGTGAGTGGGCCGTGCTCGACCTGTCCCACTGAGACATCGTCTTGGCAATCCCATGGGCCGTTCCGCGGTGCGCCGACAGCAGAACCTCGCGAATTGAGGCGATCGCTGCGTGTTGGTCCACGGCTGCTGTGACCTCGTCGTCGGTGAGAATCGAGATAGAGCCCACTGTGCTGCGGTCCGCGGCGTCGGTGGGTGTTGGCATTGCGCACCTCTTGTACGTTGACCGCCCACTAGGGCGGGATTGGCGATTCATGTGACTTGACTTACAGTGATCCAGGCACCGGTATAAATCAATTAGCAAGATCTGCATGCAGCCATACCCAATTGCTTATGAGGTGAGGTACGTGGACAGCCAACTATCGATGAGGCGACTGGAGATATTCCGTCTCGTTGTCGACGAACGAAGCGTCACCCGCGCGGCAGAGATATTGATGATCGCCCAACCTGCGGTGTCGGCCCAGCTGCGCGCCCTCGAGTCCTGGGTCGGTGCCAAGCTGTTCGTGCGTCGCGGAAACAGGCTGGTGTTGACCGAAGCCGGCGAAAGAACCAACCAGTGGGCCAAAGAGGTCCTGGCCAGTGCGGCTCAGGTGCGCAGAGATGTGGGCGATCTCGCGTCCGGTGAAACGGGGCGCGTACTTGTTGCGTCCAGTATGGCCGTGGGCACCTACCTGCTTCCCCCGATTGTCGCCAGGCTCGGTAAGCAACGACCGCTCGCGGAGATCACCGTGTCGATCTCGCGCCCCGAAGAAGTGGTGCACGGAGTGGAGACGGGCGAGTTCGACTTCGCCGTCCTCAACTGGGATGAGCGTGAGCTGTCGGAGTCAACACAGTCGGAAATACTTGCTACGTATTCGCTTTCAGTGTTCGCAACCGAGCAACTGGTCCCACCGGGCACGATCTTGACCGTCGACGAGGCGTTGAGTCTGCCGCTTGTCGGTGCACCGAAAGACGTCGTATACCAGCGAAACCTGGTTGCCCAGTTGCGAGCCGCCGGTCATCGAGAGCCGCATTTTGTCATCCGGCTCGGCCACGCCGAGGCGATGAAAAGTGCTGCGATCGCGAATGACTGGGCTTTGATTGCGCCGCCGTACACGGTCGGTGCGGGCGATCACCTGCTACGCGCGTTGCAGGTTCCGGACTTCGATTTGGAAGAGCGGATCGTCTTGGTCCACCGCCGCGACAAGCACTTCTCTGCGCTGCAACAAGCCGCTCTGGATGCCATTCGACTCACGCTCGGGAATGAACCAGTCGCGCCTGAAACCGATCGCTGAGTCACCAGGAGTGGTTCCGCTCTTCCGGCGGTGACCAGATCCCCGCTTCCCTCAGGATGTCGAGTACCGGGCTGAACGATTTGAGCTCGTCGGGGCTCCATAGTGGAAAGTTGATCAGGAGGTTGGTCGCTCCCGTGGTCGACTTGAGCGAGATGAGTTGCTCGGCAACAGTTTCTGGAGTTCCGACGAACTTGAGCATCGAACCCGCGCCACCAAACGCTTTGGTGGCCTCTTCGGGGCCCATCTTCTCGTACATTGCCCGCGAGGATTCGATGGAGCCGAGGACATCCGCCGCGATCTCGGCCGTCGCCTCCACGTTGAGACTCTTGAGCAGTCCCTCGAACACTTCTTCCGCTTCACCGTTGCCGTCGCGGATGAGCGCCATCGAGAACGGGCACAATCCGACCGACCGTTGTGTGTCTGCACTGAGCCCGGTCAGTCGCTCCCCGATCTGCGCAACCAATTCGGGTGTGTTGCCCATGGCAACCAACTGATCGCAGTACTGCGACGCGAAGGCTGTGCCGGCAGGGGACGCACCCGCGCTGACCAGAAGTGGGCGTGGCTTCTGCGCCGGTCGCGGCAGCTTGATTCGTCCGGTCGCCTTGTAATACTCGCCCTGGAAATCGATCGGTTCGTGCTCGCTCCAGAGCGAGGTCACCACCTCGACGAACTCCCCGGCCATACGGTAACGCTCGTCGTGTTCGATGAAGTCTTCACCGAACAAGGCTGCCTCTGCGGCGCTGAACCCGGTGACCACGTTCCAGCCCCATCGTCCGTCGCTGAACGCGTCCAGGGTGGCGCCCATCCGTGCGACATGCGCCGGCTTGTGATGCGTGGTGTGGAACGTGGAGACCACGCCGATGTGCTCGGTGGCAGCGAACAATGCCATGGCCAGCAGCGGTGCGTGATATGCCGGCGCCTGATGGCCACCGGCCTCGGCGGCCCGCTGGTGCCCGGACCAATTGTCCGCGATGAACAATGAATCGAAGCCGACGCCCTCCGCAGCCTGAGCCAACGCCAGGAGGTTCTTCTTGTTCATGTCCGGTCGCGTGCGCGCCGCCTCGTCCGAGTACAGAAAGTTCGTCTTGCCAGACGGAAAGAAGTAGCCGAAGTGCAGTTCGGAGGTGTCGGGGGGCTGAAGCTTCATAGCGACCTTCCAGATCATTCGGAATCTATGCGGCACTGGATAAGTGACACTGATCACGTTAGAGCGTCGCTGAAATAAGACAACATCGAGTTTGTCGATAGGCGCATCACAGATGACTTATGAGGGCGGCCGGACTACATAACGGAAAACTGATTGCGTGATCGCAATAGTCATCTTGGCATTATTCCGATGAGGGAACCTACCGTGACGCAGGACACCACAGAACACACTCCTGCACGCTCACGTGAAAGATGACCATGACAGAAGTCGAGACAATTCCCGAAAACACGCAGGGGCCGGCCGTCTTTGGCAGTCCGCACGCCGATGTCGTCATACCCGACCTCTCGTTGACCGAGTTCCTCCTCGGTGAGCTGACGGATGAAGACCGCGGCCGGATAGCAGTCGTCGACCGATCCGGCCCAGCGCTGACGTATGGCGAACTGGAGTCCGCGATCGGACAGACCGGTGCTCGATTGTCACGAGACGTTGACACCGGTGATGTAGTCGCTTTGATGGGACCCAACTCATCTGATTGGGTGACAGCATTTCTCGCCGCACTCAGCATCGGAGCCGCGGTCACCACGATCAATGTGTTGGCGACCGTAGGCGAGGTCGTCAAACAGCTGCGTGATTCGCGGGCAACACTTTTCGTCGTCGCGGAATCGTGTGAAGGCGTCGCTCACTCTGCGGCCTCCGAGTCGGGCATGCCGGAGTCAGACGTCCGGCTGCTGCCAGATGTGGTCGCATCAGCGGAGTCCGCGACGCCTGCAGAAGAGCCCGCGCGTCCGATCGTGGATCCGACAACACAATTGGCTGTTCTCCCCTACTCATCCGGGACCACTGGCGCAGCAAAGGGCGTCATGCTCACCCACCGAAATCTGGTGGCGAATGTATGCCAGCTCGATGGCCTACTGGGCATTGACGAGCAAGCCTCCGTGGTCGCGTTGTTGCCGTTTTCACATGTCTACGGCATGACGGTAGTTCTTCACCTCGCGCTCAGGCGCCGCGCCAAAATTGTCATCGTCCCCCGGTTCGAGGTCGAGGATCTGCTCTCCACGATGGAGCGAGAACGCGCAACACACCTATTCGTCGCCCCACCGGTGGTCGTGACCTTGGTGAAGTCGGCCGCAGTAGAGCGCTACGACCTCTCTGCGCTGACACTTCTCGTCTCCGGAGCCGCGCCCTTGGATGCGGGGCTGGCACAGGCCGTCGCCGACCGACTCTCGTGCCAGGTGCGCCAGGCGTACGGGATGAGCGAGATGAGTCCGGTCAGCCATGTTGCACCGCTGTCCGGGCCGTCGGTGGCACCAAATTCGGTCGGTTTCACCGTTCCCAATATGACCTGCAAGATCGTCGACCCAGTGGGTGGCGAGGCGATCTCCATGCCCCACAGCGGAACCAGTGCCCCTGGAGAACTGTGCTGTGCTGGACCGAACGTCATGGCTGGATACCTCGGAAATGCCGAAGCGACCGCCGACGCGATCGATGCCGACGGTTTCCTGCACACCGGCGATCTGGCGACCGTCGACGCGGCAGGGACCGTCACGGTGGTGGACCGGCTCAAAGAACTCATCAAGTACAAGGGCTACCAGGTGGCACCGGCAGAGCTGGAAGGCCTTCTCCTAGATCACCCTGATGTCGCCGACGCAGCTGTGGTCGGTGTGCCCCTCGGCGAGGGTGGCGACGAGGCCCCTCGCGCCTACGTCGTTCGCCGATCCGGCTCCACCGTGGACGCACCCCACATCATCGATTACGTCGCGTCGCGAGTCTCTCCGTACAAGAAGGTGCGTGAGGTCGTATTCCTCGATCAAATTCCAAAATCCGCTTCCGGCAAGATCCTTCGTCGCCTGCTTCGAGACCGATGACCCCGAGCATTGAACAACCACCGAAAACGAGGATTGATGAGTGACGCACCGCCGCCGAAAGTGTGCCCGGTAGCACACCGCGAGCAGACAACCGGCAATGGCACAACCGATTTCGATCACTTGCGGCGGGACTGGGATGAGCACAGACTGTGGACTGCCTACGCTGACCTACTCGAACGAGAGTCGGTGGTCCATTCGGGTGCACATGGCGGCTTCTGGACCGTCAGTCACCATGCCGACGTCAAAAGTGCTCTACGCGACCATGAAACATTCTCCTCGGCGCACGGGCACCGCATTCCGTACGTGGATGCAATGGGCACCATTCCCATCGATTTCGATCCCCCTGCTCACGGCCCGTACCGCGATCTCCTGGTGCAGGCTGTCTCCCCTCGCCGCGTTCGAGAACTGGAACCCTTTCTACAGCAGACGATCAGCGAGCTCGTCAGCACGTTCGTCGAGCGGGGCGGTGGCGATGCTGTGACCGAGTTGGCTCTGCCATTGCCGCTCACCGTCCTGACCGAGATCGTCGGCTTCTCGGCCTCGACCGTTGCAACTTTCAGAGAACTCACTGTGGCGTTGTGGGCCGACGGGACAGCCGAAGGGCAGCTACGGGGGCGCGCGGCGCTCACCGAGGTGCTGACGAATGAGATCCGTCGACATCAGCGGACCCGTCCGGACGATTACCTCAGCTGGCTGCTGCGAGCGCAGATTGACGACCGTGCGATTCGCGAGGACGAAGTCGTGTCAGTCCTGCTGTCTCTGGCCGTCGCCGGCCATGAAACAACCATGAACTCGGTGGGCTCACTGTTGTACCTCCTGGCGACACACCAAGGCGAACAGAGTCGGCTCCGCGCGGATACCTCGCTCGCACCCGGGTACGTCGAGGAGATGTTGCGCTTGCGCACTCCTGCGCAAGCATTCGCTCGTCGTACAACCCGCGACGCCGATATCGCGGGCACAACGATTCCACGCGGAGAGTGGGTCCTCCTACTCAATGCAGCCGCCAATCGAGACCCGCGGCATTTCGAGAATCCAGACGCTTTCGACGTAAACCGATCGACGCGTGGCCATCTGGCCTTCGGATGGGGCATTCACCAGTGCGTCGGTGCGTCACTCGCTCGCCTCGAGCTTCGCATCGTCCTCGAGCAGCTCTGCACTCACCCTGCATTCGTGCTCGACGGCGAAGCCACATTCAGTTCTCTGGAGGCCGGCACGCACTACGGCCCTACCCACCTCCCGATCCGCTTCACGAAGGAGACACCATGACTGTCCGAATAGACATCGACACAGCAGCCTGCAACGGGTACGGAAACTGCCTCGTCGCAGCCCCTGAGGTATTCGATCTCGACAACAACAACATCGCTACCGTTCTACCCGGGCGACCGACCGCCGCAGACCTGGACGAGGTGCGGGAAGCTGTCGCCGACTGCCCGGCCAGAGCGCTTCGTATCCATGAACACTGAACAGCATCGCTCTGGCCCACCTGATACCGAACATGACGCCGACGTTCTCATAGTCGGCGCGTCCGTGGCCGGGGTCAGAGTCGCACAGGCGCTCAGAGCCCGTGAGTTCAGTGGTCGAATACTGTTGCTGGACCGCGAAGATCGAGATCCGTACGACAAACCGCCGCTGTCCAAGGAAGCGCTCAGAACCGGTGACGTCCCTACGTCACTACTGGATTCGGACCTAGACGTGGACCTCATGCTGGGTGTCGAAGTGGCAAGCATCGATTTGCGAGCCGGCATCGCTCTACTGTCAGACGGCCGGGCGCTCACTGCCACCCATATCGTCATAGCCACCGGTTCTGATGCGCGGAGGCTCGACGCGCTCGACGCAGTGCACCCGCACTATCTCCGTACGTTCGACGAGGCGAACCGGCTCAAGCAGGCGTTGAGCCGTGCCCACACGGTGGCTGTCATCGGTGGCGGCTTCATCGGACTGGAAGTAGCCTCCACAGCGCGTGCGCTCGGAATGAGCGTCACGGTGATCGAGGGCTCTACCCACCTTGCCTCGCGGGCGCTGCCGGCCGGGCCTGCGCAACTGGTTGCTGATCTCCACCGCAGACACGGCGTCGACGTGTGCGTTCAAACTACAGTTGCAGAAGTACTTCCGGTCGACGGCTCGGTCCGGCTTCGCCTGTCAGATGACCGGGAACTCACCACCGACCTGGTTGTGGCGGGAGTGGGTGCCCGACCTCGATACCCGGAACTGATCGGAACCGAGTTCCCCTCGTCTCGTGGTGTGGTTTGCGACCATGCCATGCGGATTGTCGGTCACAAGAAGATGTACGCCGTTGGCGATGTCGCAGGTTGGCTCAACCCGCGCTATGGCCGGTACATGCGTCTCGAGAACTGGACCAGCGCCCGCGAGCAAGCGGTGGTGGTCGCGAACAACATCGTTGCCGGAGAGCCGATCTCGGTCGCCTCGGTTGTTCCTTACGTCTGGTCTGACCAATTCGACTCCCGTGTGCAGCTTGTCGGCGACGACGACGTGAGCGGCGCAGCCGTCGCGCGAACGGCGACTCGTGGTGGTGGGCACCTGTTCACCTACACCCGCCGCGACCAAGTGGTCGCAGCAATCGGGCTGAATGCGCAGGCCGACATAGCGGGTATTCGGCGACAGTTGGTGAATCGGTCTGTGCAGCAACAGTATCGGTGACATCGAACGGCTCTTGATCAACTCTGACCTTCGCATTCTGTGATTTCATGATCGGGATTCTTCAGTCGCCATGATTGATGTGCCCTTGGTTTCAGGGGTGAAGTACATGACGACGGCACCGACGACTGCAGCAATCGACAAGTAGACCGGGAACACCTCGGGATGGTTGTGCTCGGCGAGCCATTGTTGCAGATAGGGTGTTGTGCCGGCGAAGACAACAGCGGACAGCGCGTAGGGGATCGCAATACCTGTCGCGCGCACATCGGTGGGAAACAGCTCAGAGAGGACCGCGGGCAAGATCGACCCGGCCAGCGTGAAGAGCAAGAGCATGACCGTCATAGCCGTCGCGAACCCGACAGCACCCTGATGGGCCAGAAAGTCCATCGGGTACGCCAGCACGCCGACGCCGATACCGAAGACGAAGAAGTTACCCCGCCTGCCGATTCGGTCGGACAGCGCGCCGGCGAAGGGGAACGCAATCATGCTCACTGTCAGCGCCGCGACGCCGGCCCAGAGCGCCTGCGTCGCGTCGATGCCCAGGGCCTTTATTGCCCACGTTGTACCTGCAACCCCCCACGCGTAATAGAGCGCTGACAACGACGCCATGATCAGGAATACGCGGATTCCGGATGAACGGTGCCTCCAAAGACTCCTCAATACGCTCGGCTTCACGGCGGGCGAATTTTCGACCATCTCAGCGAACGCGTGTGACTCCGGCATACGACGACGCAGTATGAGCGTGACGACTCCCAAGGTGAACCCGATGACAAATGGGACCCGCCAACCCCACGACGTCATCGCGTCGGAGGGAAGAGTGGAGTTGAGCAGCGCGGCAATCAAAGTCGCAGCGATGATTGCTCCGGTGAGTGACACGTAGATGGCAGACGACCATAGGCCGCGCCGCCGGGCGGGTGCGACTTCAGCGACGTACGTGTAGGCCGAGGCAACTTCGCCGGTATGAGCGAGTCCTTGAAGAAGTCGTGCGACGAGCAGCACCGCCCCGGCACCGATTCCCGCGACGTCGTATGTCGGCACCGAAGCGATCAAGAGCATGCCGACTGTCGCGAACCCGATTGCCGCCAGCAGGGACGACCGCCTGCCGTACTTGTCGGCCCACCAGCCGAACAACACGCCTCCGAAAGGGCGCACCAGAAACCCCGCGCCGAACACCACGAACGTAGAGAGCAATGCAGACGTCGGGTCGGCCGGGTTGAACACCTGAGTGGCGAAGAACGGTGCGAATACCGCATAGACCGCCCAGTCGTAGCCCTCAAGCGCGTTCCCCAGAGACACGCCGACCAACGACCTCTTCCTCTCCGGGGCCGCGTCGTCGGAGCGGGCTGCTATCTGGACGGTGGACTTATCCGGGTGCACCGGAACGGTTGGCTGCATGTTTGTACCTCGATGTCGACTGCTGGACGTTTGGAACCAACGGCGCTGAGCCTGTTCGCTCGCACATGTGGTGCAGGTCACGCTATCGGCACCATGGGCAACCGGCCCAATACGAATATCCGCATGCAGCAATCAAATTAAGCGTATGGCAGCTCACTCACGAGATAAGGCCCAACTTATGTGTCGATGCACCAATACGTCTTAGCGATATGCCTGGCTTGCGCCTAACGTCCAGGGAGACAACAAAAGTGACGTTCACCACCACGGAGGCCGGCCAATGACGGTTACAGCATCTAACAACCGCGACACTACCTTGGACTCGGGCGTTCATCTGTCCGATGCCAGCGCGCCGGGCGAGGCAGTCCCCACTCCCTGGGCCCCGATCAAGGTGTCGCGCAAAGACATAGAGTTGATAGTCTCTCGGCTGGAGGCAGGCCCACGGCCGTCCGACGGTCGGCGGGCCACCCTGCTGATCCACCCAGAGTCGACCTGTCGCGGGTTTGCACCGGGCATCGACGTCACTGTGGAAGTTCTGCTCCCCGGCGAGTCCACGCAGCGCCTCCGGCGCAATTGCACTCAGGTCCATATTTGTATCCGCGGCGGTGGGCGAGTCAACGCTGACCAGGCCGATTTCGACATGGCCGTTAATGATGTCTGCACCATTCCGTCGATGAAGCCGTACCAGTTCTTCAACTCTGGTGAAGACACATGGGTTCGACTGGCCTACTCGAACTCTCCACTACTCGCTCAGCTCGGCACGCTCTACGCCGAACCGGTGGCCGACGAGTGGCGTCCAACCAAACCTGTTGATGGCCCAGTAGATATGGAGGAACCTGCCACGACCAACAGCGTTGTTGCCCCGGATCACGTCGTGTCTCCTGAGGGAGCCCGGCTGAGAGGGTACGAGTTCCTCGTTGATATCGAGCCTGTTCCCGATCGCCCGCTGCACTGGCCTCACCAGGCGATGTCCGAACTCATGTCGAAGCGACCCGGGGACGGCGAGCGGACGATCATGGCTCTGTACAACCCGTCCACGCAGCGGAAACAAGGAGCGACGAGCAGCTTCTTTGTCACGCTGTCCCAGATCCCCCCTGGGCATACGCCTCGTGCCGAGGGCCGGGGGCACAGACACAGTTCGGTGGCCATCAACTATCACTTCAGGGGCACGGGATATTCCGTCGTCGACGGCCGGCGAATCGACTGGGAGCCGGGCGACCTCCTGCTCTCGGCACCGTCTTGGCGCGAACACGCGCACTACCCGAGCGAGACCGGCGTGAGCGCATACACCGTGCAGGATCACCCTCTGCACATCGGCATGGAATCGCTTGTCTGGCAGGAGGATATGGATGGTCCGATCCTCGCGTTGGGCACGGAAGCCGGTCAGACCGGGTACGTCGCCCCACGAAACTGGGACGATGAAGACAAGTAGTCACGGCGTCCGGTTGCCGACCGTTCGAGAGGCCTCTTGCCCGTGAAGACAGAAGCTCCGGTCGATCCCCATATTCCGATCATCGATGCACATCACCACCTCTATGACCACCCCAGTGCGCTCGTCGAACGGGTCATGCGTCGACCACGCTTCTTGATCGAGGACTACGTCGACCGTGTATCCGAGGGCCACAATGTAGTGGCATCCGTTGTGGTGGAGTCGCAATCGATGTACCGCGCGGACGGCCCCGATCACCTTCGAGTTGTCGGACAAACCGAGTTCCACAATGGCCAGGGCGCCATGGGAGCCAGTGGAAAGTATCGCGGCATTCGGGTGGCGGAGGGCATCGTCGGCACCATCGACCTCAGATCCCCCACAACGTCGGCCACGTTGGAGGCGCACGTGAATGCGGCGCCCAGGAGGTTCAAAGGCGTTCGCCAGGAGGCACTCTGGGATGAAGACCCGTCGATCCTGGCGGGCGTCTTCGAGCATGGTCCGGGGTTGTACTCACATCCCGCATTCCGGCGAGGATTTGCTCATCTTGCGCCACTCGGCCTGACCTTCGACGCGTTTGTACTGGCCCCTCAATTGTCAGACGTGCTTGATTTGGCTCACGACTTCCCGGAGACATCGATCGTCTTGAATCATTTGGGCCACCCACTGGGCGTCGGTCGTCACGCCGGTCGAATGGAGGAGGAGCGTCCCCGATGGGATTCGGACATGACGGCGATCGCGTTGTGCGACAACGTCACCGTCAAGATGGGCGGGCTCGGCTCCTTCATGTCTGGGTCCGCAACGTTCTGTGCTGATCCGCCCGCGAGTTCCGCAACCCTTGCCAAGGAGTGGCGGCCATACGTGGAGAGAACGGTCGAACTTTTCGGGGCGGACCGAACCATGTTCGAAAGCAACCTCCCCACTGACGGATCCGGCCCCTTCGCACATGTGTGCAACGCGTATCAACGTTTGACAGCTCAGTGTTCCGAGTCCGACCGGCGGGCGATCTTCGCAGGAACCGCGGCACGCGTGTACGGGTTGAGCGAGCCGGTTCTGGCTGATGTGCTTCGCTGAGACGTCGGACTTCGACTACGAACGCATATTGCTGCTTGGCTGATCATCTGACTGCTCGCGAGACATCGGCCGGACGTTCTGGATGGCGGTGACCACAGCCGCAGCAATGAGCCAGACAAAGACTCTGTTACATGTGCAACGATCGCAGAATGGGGAGCCAGGGGGATGTGACCAGCGATCGATTGCTGACCACGATGTTCCTCGTCGTCATGGTCGCTTTGGGTGGTCCAGCTTTCATCGCAACTGCAGCGTCTGACGGATCCCCGTGGGATTGGCTTCTGCTGACCGTATGGGTGCTCACGGTGCTAGGGGCCGCATGGACGACCAGAAGGGCGTGGCGCACCCGGCACACACCCGACGTGGCGTCGGAGACTCACCCCGCCTCAGGCCTCACCGACAAGCAGCAACTGTCCGCCAACTGGCTTCGCACGGTGTGGCTCTCTTCCCTCTGTTTGGCAACCGTCGCCGGTGGCTACGTTGGCGCAGTCACTTCGACGACGATCGTGGGCGCCGTCGTCGGGGCAATGATGGCGGTGCCGGCTGGGGCGATCGTGGCGCTGATCATCGTTGGCACTGGCGCGCTATTCCTCAGAGCATCCGGTGGCAATGAGCGGAGGGCGCCGGACGTCATACGGTTTCGAGTGGTGTTCAGTGCCTACGTCAGTGCGGTGGTCGGGCTGCTGCTCTTCATCGTCGCCCTTGTTCTGGCTGCTGGAGACTCGGCACAGGTGCCGTACATCGGGATTGTCTGCGTCACCGCCCTGGTTGCGGCGATGGGGTTCCGCTTTCCACCGACTTATCGAACAGCCGGTCACTGACGTAACCTCCGCCGCCGAGCTCCACGGTGGAAGGATCAGTCCTCTAGGACGTCTCGTATTTGCAGGGAGCCGAAGTCAACGGTGTGGCCGCCACCCTTGTTGCGGGCGACGTACATTGCGGTGTCAGCGGAGCTGACGATTTCCTCTGGGCTGCGTTCGTCGTGTGGTGATATGTGGGTGAGTCCCACACTGGCTCGCAATCGGACGGCAGTCTTCTCGACGACCACCGGTTCGGTCAACGCCAGGTGGATGGAATCGGAGATGTCGTCTACGAAGTCCTGATCCACCCCTTGGAGGACTGCGATGAACTCCGCCCCAACGACCCTGCCCAGCAGATGGGGGCGGGGAAGGCAGTCGCGTAGGCGTTGAGCGGTCTCGGCGAGGGCCTCGTCGCCGCGGAGGTGGCCCAACGAGGCGTTTAGCTCTCTCAGCTTGTCGAAATTGATGACCATCACAACGTTGCTGCGGCCGATATCGTCGGCCGGACGCTGGAGCAGCGAGGCGAGGTGCTCGAGGACGGCGGGCAACCTGGGAAGTCCTGTCAGCTGATCGTTCACGTCACCGGCGAACAGACGTTTCCGCGAGAGATGAAGTTCCGTGATGTCGCGGAAAGACAACAACACCGAGTATTCGGGATCGTCGATCCGTAGGTCAGCTCGGGACAATTCGAGCCACACCTTCTGACCGTCGAGGGTGTCGAAAGAAACTGTTGCAGTGTCTATTTTCTCGTCATGATCGGCTCGGCTGTTTGAAAGGGTCTGCGACTCAACGAGTTCCCCCTGGGAGTCGTGGAACGATATCCCGAACCCGGCCGGAAAGGACATATCGTCGACCTGGCGTTCATCGAGCTCGAACAAGCTGCTTGCCACGTCATTGGCGAGTTGTAGGAGCCCGTCCTGTGACAGAACAATTGCACCGATCGGCAGCGCATCGATGACAGCCGCAACGCCCTGCCGGTGCACGTTGGTAGGCACGCTGTGCAGGCCGCCTGGGCGGTTGTTTCGGGTCATCATCGGCCCTTCTCGTTGACTCACCAAGTGAGCATGTTCGGTCGGTGTCGTGACCCCAACGTAGATGGGCGCACGCAGATCGTTGCGCACTGGCCGAAACCGCCGACTAAATCTCCTCTAGCTGCGCGCGTTTTTCGCGTTCCATCTCGCGAACGGCCTTTCGTCGAGTGCTCAAGATACCGACGGTGGCGATCAGCCAGACGGCGTATTGCACCGTCCACGCCACCCGGAACGAGTCGAACGAGTAGCCGCCCATCGCCCCGATGATGATGCCCATCACCTGCATCACGATCAGCGACACCAGGAAGCCACCCATGTTGACCATGCCCTGTGCGGTCCCGAGGCTCTTACTGGGATTGAAGGTACGCGCGAAGTCGAAACCGACCACCGATCCCGGCCCGCCCACCGAGATGACCACCACGAGAATCACCAAGAGCCACGTGGGTGCGGGTGCCGGCAATGCCAGCACCACAGTCCAGATGGCCGCATTGCTACCCATGATTCCCAGCACAAGCCAGGAGCGTCGAGCCGGGAATCGACCGGTGAGCAGGCCGATGATGATGCCGGCACCGATGATCGACACCACCGAAGCGCTGAGCAGTGCGCCCGCTGCACCCGCCGAGAGGTTTTGTCCCGTTGTCAGATACGGGATACCCCACATCAACGCGAAGACGGTGATGGAGAACTGGGTGCCCATATGGCTGAAGAACCCGAGCCTGGTTCCCGGGCGCGACCAGACCGTCTTGATGCTGCGCAGTGTCTCCCTCACCGATACCGACTCGGTGGTGGTGTCGGTGCCGGGGGGCGCGTCGCGCACAAAAGCCAGGGCCAGCACGGCGGTGAGAAGGCCGAGCGCGACAGCCGAGGAGTACGCGGCCGTCCAGCCCGGCCCGTTCAGCAGGGCAAGGAACGGGACCGCCGACAGCACCTGTCCGAGTTGGCCGAGGATGCCGGTCAATTGTGTCACCAGCGGTACCCGCTTGGGCGTGAACCACCGCGGCACCAGCCGCAGAACCGAGATGAAGGTGAAGGCGTCGCCCGCCCCGACCAAGGCGCGGGCGATGATGGCTGCGGGAAGGGCCTCGGTGAGGGCCAGCGTCATCTGGCCGACGGCCATGATCAGCGCACCCGTCACGATCAGCGCCCGGCTGCCGTACCGATCGAGCAGCAGACCGGCCGGGATCTGCATGCTCGCGTAGACGATCACCTGCAACACCACGAAGGTGGAGAGCACGCTAGGGCTCGCCGAGAACCGGTCGGCGGCGTCGAGGCCGGAAACACCCAGAGTTGTCCGGTCCAGAACGGCGACGACGTACGCCAGCAGTCCCACCGACCAGACCACCCAGGCGCGCACCGTTCCTCCTTCGCTGTACTCGCTCATCTGCGATCCACCGAGGGACCCGCCGTCACCGCGATGCCCTCAGTCCACACCGGTCACATGCACACGAGCACTCAGGGGTACGCAATCGCTAGCCTAGGTAACAACCGAAGACCGCCGGTTCGCCACTGGCGTCGGAGGAACACCCGGGACACACTTGGTGTTGTCATACCCGAGTGACACCTCCGTCCCGCAGCCAGCGGAGACGAATCCCCCAAGGAGGACAACGTGTCGCATGAATATCGCAAAGACCCCGACGCCGTCGCCCGGTTGAACCCGGCGCAGTTCGCCGTCACCCAGAAGTCAGCCACCGAGCCGGCCTTCCGCAACGAATTCTGGGACAACCACGAGGCCGGACTGTACGTCGACATCGTGTCCGGCGAGCCCCTGTTCACGTCGACGAAGAAGTTCGACAGCGGCTGCGGATGGCCCAGCTTCACCACACCGATCGAACCGGCAAACGTGGTCGAGAAGACCGACAGCACCCATGGCATGGTGCGCACCGAAGTCCGGTCCACCCATGGCGACAGCCACCTGGGGCACGTCTTCAACGACGGACCGATCGACGAAGGTGGTCTGCGTTACTGCATCAACTCGGCCGCACTGCGCTTCATCCCGGTCGCCGAGATGGAAAGCGCCGGCTACGGCGAGTACCTACATCTGTTCAACAGCAAGGAGGCCACACGATGACCGAAAAGGCGATACTGGCGGGCGGATGTTTCTGGGGCGTCCAGGAACTGGTTCGTAGGCAGCCGGGCGTCATCTCCACTCGCGTGGGCTACACCGGCGGCGACGTCCCCAACGCGACGTACCGCAACCACGGCACCCACGCCGAGGCCATCGAGATCGAGTTCGACCCCGAACAGACGAGTTACCGGGATCTGCTCGAGTTCTTTTTCCAGATCCACGACCCGTCGACCAAGAACCGGCAGGGCAACGACATCGGGATGAGCTACCGCTCGGCGATCTTCTACACCGACGACGAGCAGAAGCGCGTCGCTCTCGACACCATCGCCGATGTCGACGCGTCGGGCCTGTGGCCAGGCAAGGTCGTCACCGAGGTGGTTCCAGCGGGTCCGTTCTGGGAGGCCGAGCCCGAGCACCAGGACTACCTGCAGCGCATTCCGAATGGGTACACGTGTCACTTCGTGCGTCCGGGCTGGAAGTTGCCGCGGCGGGAGAACGCCAGCGCGTGATCACCGCGCCGGTGACCGCGGTCTGATCACCGGCACATGACACATCAGGGCGACGCGCACTATGCGCGTCGCCCTGATTCGTGTTGAAACCCTTGCTCAGCCGGCGAGGTCCTGACGACCCGTGGGCCTGTCAGAACGACGGCGGAGCAGCAGCACGATGCCCGCGATCAGCGAGATGCCACCGATCGTTCCCACGATCGCCGGGATGATGACACCACCCCACCGGAGCTGATCGACATAGCCGGAGGCTTTGTCCGACTGCCGGTCTTCGGTCGCCGAATCCCAGGCCATCGTCGCCTTGAACACGTCCATCCGGAAGTCGCGGATGGGCTGGGCAAGACCCGGATCTTCCCAACCCGGCGACTTGAAGTACTGGTGCTGCTCTTCGAGTCCACGCAAGACGGTTCCGGTCTTCGGTTCCACCCACACATGCCGTGTGGCGGTCGCGAAGCGGTCCATCACGATCTTCTCGTCGGCAGGCACACCTTCGATGCCCCACCAGCTCGCGGGCATCTCGAGTGACGTGCCCGGTGCGGGTTCGCCGCTGGGGGTCTCGAGCTGCACCTGATCGATCTCGGGCACCTCGCTCACGAACTCGTACGCGGTGAGTCCGTTGATCTTCGTCTCACCGACGAACTTGGCCGGGACGTCCTGGCGGGTGTTGACGTCGTAGTACGGGTACTCCGACTTCTCGACATCAAAGCCGAACTTGTACTGGAAGCCCTCTCGCGGCGCGTCCACGAAGTTGCTCTCGTCCTCGATGGTTCGGACTCCGGCCGGCGCCTGCACCGTGTGCAGGCGGTGGATCTCGCCGTTCGGCTTGCTCGTCTCGCGGCTGAGTGAGACGACGTCGATGTTGCCGGTGAGCACACCGTCGGAGCACGTGCGCGCGCTGTCGACAGCGGCAACACTCGGCTCCACGATCTCGTCACCGTCGCGGATGCGGTCGATCCGCACGGTCTGGCCGGACTGCACGGTCACCTGGTCGCTGTCGGACGGTTCGATGACCACGGTGCGGCGCTGCTGCGTGAGGTGCGCGTCGAACACCTCGGCGCGCGGACCGGACACCGAGCAGCGGTCGAATACCCGTGCCGGCAGCTCGTCGTCGTCGGTGATTCCGGCCGGTTGCGACACCGCCACGGTGGTGATGTCGAGATCAAGCGGCACCACCTTGAGCTGGGGGACCAACCAGACCGGGACGGCAATGGCAGCGGTCACGGCCGCGACGCCAAAAAAGATCAGCGCGGGCGCCAGAAACCTGTTGATTGTGAGCTCCCTTCGGATGCCGATGTGGCTCGACAAGTATGGCAAGCGGACATGACGGGCCGACGCCGCACCTCGTCGATGGCCATCACAGCGGGGTCGATGGCCATCACAGCGGGGTCGATGGCCATCACAGCGGGGTCGATGGCCATCACAGCGGGGTCGACGGCGATCACAGCGGGTAGGTGCCGAAGACTCCGGTGGGGTCGATCTGGTCTCGCAGCCCACGTAGTCGCTCGAGGTTGCCCCCGAACGCGGCGTCGGTCTCCGCTTCCGTCTCGGCGAAACCGGGACGGACTTCCACGCTGTAGACACCGGTGGTGTGCCCGGACAAGGCGGCCAGCGTGTCACTCGCCCAGGACAGACATGGTTGTTCGTCAGACGGATCTGACCAGATCGCGTTGAGCGGGATGTTCCATTCGGCTGACCGTCCCCAGAACGCCGTATCGGTGTCACCCACATCGGCCAGGGCGCCACCGGTCTGCTGGAAATCGATGCGGCAGGCGGGCGTAGGTGCGGCAGCGATCTGGGTGGCGAGCGCGTCCGCGACCGACGCATCGAGCGAGGGGCCGGTGAATACGGCCTTCCCGAAGAACGAGCCCCTGGCGTCGGTGGGTTCGGGCAGCAGGAGCGGCGACGGTTCTGCACCGCCCGCACCAGGCGGGGTGTATTCGGGCAGGCCCGAGAGGTAGCGGCCCGACATCTCTGAACGGTAGTGCACCTGTTTCGACGCATCCATGACAGCCGTTGCCGCCCTGCGCGATTCATCGATGTCGGCGGCGTCATCACTCGCGCACGTGGTGAACAGCAGCATCATCGGTTCTCCCGGCGTCAGGTCGGTGTAGCCCAGCACCGCACCCATCATCGTGTGCCGCGGCACCTCTGGTGCGACGCGGAAGTATGTGGCGAGCGCGTCGAGACCCACCACACTCCGGTGCACCCACATCGGGCCCGCGCGACGGGTGTTCAAGGTGGCCGAGGTGACCACGCCGAAAGGAGGCGCGCACCCCCGAACCGCCCACCACAGGTCTGCGTCGCGGCCGGTACTACCGGCAGACAACTGCACGACCTCGCCGGAGGGCAGGACCAACTCCACTGCGGCGAGATGGTCAAGGGTCAACCCGAGGCTGCGGGTGTAGTAGCCGACCCCACCGCGAGTGACCAACCCGAACCCGGCGTGCTGTGAGATTCCGACCGGAACGATGCGGCCCGGGGCGAGCGCATCGAGCATGGTGCCCACGCTCGCTCCCCCACCGACGGTGACCGTCTCACCCTCTGCTTGCGCACCGTTCATATGAGCCGACAGATCGATCATGATCGACTGATCGGCAACGCAGTTCGAACTCAGTCCGCCTCCTCGCACAGTGACCGTGTTCCCTGACCGTTCGGCAATGGCGACGGCCTCGGCCACCTCGCCCACGGAGGTCGGCTGCACCACGCACAGCGGATGACGTCGGGCTGCATCGGGAAAGAAGATCCGCCCCAGAGCGTCGCGATAACCGGCCGTCCCAGGTTCGTGGACCCGATCTGCCATCGCCGCGTTCAGCTCTCGGATTGCATCGGTGCCCTGAGCCGTCACGATGGCCCCCGTTCCTGGTTCTTCGTACGCGGTGCCCGCACAGACCCTCCGACGCGATCGAGTCTCTCAGACCACACGGGTACTCACAGCGGAACGCGCGACGGCTCGAGATCATGGCCTCGCGGCACCGGGACGAATCTCATTCGGCGCCTTGTCAACCCGTCACAAAGATCGTGAGAGAAACTATCCATCTGCCCAGGGATGTGCCCTTGACGATCACTTTCTCCTCAACCCCCAGCGAACCAACGTCTTCACCGCGCCGCGGGCCGCAGGGTGTGGTAAGCCTCTCGTATATCGCGCGGATGCGGACGTGATGGTCGGGTGGAAGCCAAGGGGTATCGAATGGGTCACCTACGTCTGGGTGCCGCGCTGGCCGCAGCTGTTCCGGTACTCATGTTGGCGTTTTCGGTACCTGTCCCGGCGTACGCCGCGCCCGCCGATGAATCCGCTCTCCCTGGCGTCAACCAGTTCACCTCGTGCACACCGGCACCCGAACATCAACGACCCGTGGTGCTGGTCCACGGCAACGGGTCAGGGATGGCCGCCACCTGGCGGACGTTGTCGAAGCGGCTCTCCGACTCCGGCTTCTGCGTGTTCGCGCTCGACTACGGACGTCATCAGCCCGGTAGCGATGAGAACCTGCTCGACCTCGCCGGTGGAAGCGATATCGAGGAGTCTGCGGACGTGCTCGCCGCGTTCATCAGCAAGGTGCGTTCGGCGACGGCTGCCGACAAGGTCGACGTGGTCGCCCATTCGATGGGCGCACTCACTGCACGCCATTACCTCAAGTTCGTGGAGCGCAACACCATTCACACGGTGGTGAGCGTCGGCGGCACGAACCACGGATCGACCTTCGAATCGAACACAGGCCTGCCCCTTGGTTCCAACTCCGAGATATACAGGCACACCGACGCTGCCGGACTACCCGCCGACGAGGTGCTCGCCGCGGCCGTCGGTCCCGCGTACGCCCAGCAGATGGCCGGGTCTACTTTCCTCACGCACCTGAACGCCGGCGGCGACACCGTGCCCGGGGTGGATTACGTGGCCGTGGCAACGCGCGGCGACAGGGTCGTCACCCCGCCGGAGTCGACGTTCCTGACTGCCGGCCCCGACGCCACGGTGCGCAACGTGTGGGTTCAGGACGGGTGCCCCGGATTGGCCGTCGACCACATGGGGCTGACCACCCACCCGCGCTCCTTGTGGCTGATCCACACCGCTCTCGACCCCGACCATGCCGACACGATGCCCGCACCCTGCTGAATCTCTCTCTTCGACCCACCACATGTTCATGCTCACGACGTCACTAGGGACACCATGAGAAACCCCGTCACACAGTTCCGCCGGAACTCCCGTCTGCTCGTCGCCGTGGCAGTCGCGGGACTCGCGGTGGCGATGGCGCCTGCAGCCACGTCCTCCGCCGACCCCATCCTCGACCGCGCGATCGCGGCGCCCGACGGCTCCTATCTCGTGAGTCTCGTGCGCGGGGAAGGACGCGAGGCCACCGCCGAGGTGTATTCAGCCGCGATGGACAAGAACGTCGGCCTCAAGCTGCTGATCGCGCCCGGCGACGAGCCGCGACCGACCGTGTACGTCCTCGACGGGGTCGGCGGAGCCGGCGAGGAGAACGGCCTGCTCAGTTGGGGCGATGCAGCGTCGTTCTACAAGACGAAAGACGTCAACGTGGTCGCCACCCTCGGCGGAGACTCGAGCTACTACACCGATTGGCAGCGCGACGATCCCGAACTCGGGCGCAACAAGTGGACCACCTTCCTCACCGAGGAACTCCCACCCATCGTCGACTCGGCCCTGAACACCACAGGCAAGAACGCAATCGTGGGTGTCTCGATGTCCGCCACCTCCGTGCTGGCCCTGTCCATCCAGAAACCCGACCTCTATGAAGGCGTGGCCTCGTTCAGCGGCTGCGCCCAGACCAGCGATCCACTCGGACGCGCGTACGTCTACATCACGGTGTCGAACTTCGGCGGCAACCCGGTCAACATGTGGGGTGAGCCGGACGACCCCGCCTGGCAGGCGAACGATCCTTATGTCCACGCTGCGGGGCTGCGTGGGACCGCGCTCTACATCTCCACCGGCTCAGGACTGCCCGGTGAGCACGACAACCTCGATGCCCCCAACGTCGACGGTGAGACCAGCCAGCTGGTGGCGCAATTGACTGCCGGCGGGGTGATCGAAGCTGCGACGAATCAGTGCACCCAGAACTTGCGTAGCCGACTCGACGCGCTCGGAATCCCGGCCACCTACAACTTCAAGGACAAGGGAACGCACTCCTGGGACTACTGGCGCGACGACGTGCACGACTCGTGGCCCGTGCTCTATGAGTCGATTCGCTGACGCCCCGACTTCAGAAGCCGAGGCCCATCCAGTCGGTTCCCACAAAATCGGCCTCCAGTTTGGCGGCCTCCACGCGCACGTCATCGGGGTCCGGGTCGAGACCATCTGCGGCGATTGCGCGTAGTGCCGCGGTGACGCCTGCCTCGTAGGTTTCGTACCCACCGATGATCTCGCTGTCCGCACGCCACCACACCAGCAGATGGGTGCCGTTCGGCGACGGGCAGAAGCCGATCACCTGGCCGTCGCGGGACAGGGTGGGGCAGCCATCCGGGTAGCCGTCGTCGTCGCTCATAGCCGCACTCTAGACATCGCCGCCGACAAGGCTGTTCGCTGTACCCCGACCCTGTGACCTGCAGACCGGTGAGGTTGCACAGATCTCATTCCGGTATCGAGATCACAAATCGACCGCTTGCCGTAGCTTGACCGGCGGACTCTTGTGTTTGAGACCACAAATCCCTGGGTAGTCCGGGAGGAAATCGTCTCGTCAGGAGTCAACGTGGATACCGTCGTCTGGATCGTCATAGCCGTAGTGGTGGTGCTGGCTCTCATAGCGCTCGCACTGTTCTTGGCACGCAAGCGCAAGGAAAGCCGTCGGGTGCAAGCCGGAGAGATCCGGGAGCAGGCGTCCGAGCGCGTCGCCGGCGTCCGTAAGCGTGAGGCCATCGCCGAAGAGCACGCAGCCAACGCCCGACGGGCTCAGGCAGAGGCCGACGCCAAGGCCGCTGAGGCCAAGCGCCTCGCCGCAGAAGCGAGCACCCATCAGGGCACGGCTGCCAGCAAGCGCCAAGAACTCGACGCCGAGTTCCAGCGCGCCGACAAGCTCGATCCCGACGTCGGCCGGAACGGCCGCGATGACAACCGCCACGACAACGGCAACCGCATGGATCCCCGCCAGGCCGGAAACGGCCCCGGCAACGGCCTCGATCCCCGCCACACCGGAAACGGTCCGGGCCACAATTTGGACCCCCGTCAGACAGGGAACGGTCCCGGCGACAACGGAAGCCACGTTCCCAGGCACAACCGCTAAACCTCTTTGCAAGCCGAGAGTCTCGTCGCCACGTGCGGCGGGACTCTCGTGCGTTCTATGGCCGTTGTGAGAACAGTTGTTTAGCAACTTGATTCACCTGAATGAACACCGACTGGCTTTGAGCTTGATTCTTCGCTCCCCCAGCCACTTTCGAAGGCGCGATTTCTCCACACTCATCTGTGGATAACCCCACGATTTGTGGATAACTCTCAATATGCCGTTGATGCACTGGGTTTCACGGTGGTGTCGTCCCCCGCGGCTACAGTGACCCCATGCGATACGGAATCTCCATCCTGCCCGATCATTCGTGGCACGACGCGCGGCCCAAATGGGAACGAGCCGAAGAGATCGGCTTCGACCACGCCTGGGTGTTCGACCACCTGGTGTGGGGCGGACTGCCCGACGCTCGTTGGTTCTCCAGTGTTCCGACGATGACCGCTCTCGCCATGGTGACCTCCACGATCAAGATCGGCTCGTTTGTGGTGTCGCCCAATTTCCGTCACCCCGTGTCTTTTTCGCGTGAGGTCGAGACCTTGCTCGACATCGCCGGCGACCGCGTGTTGCTGGGGCTGGGCGCCGGAGGTACACCTGACGACGGACTGCAGGGCGCCCCGGCGATGACACCGCGCCAGAAGGTCGACCGCTTCCAAGAGTTCACCCTCTTGCTCGACCGATTGCTCACCGACGACCATGTCTCGGCCGACGGCGACTACTACCAGGCTCGCGACATGCGTCTGGTCGGCGGCTCGGTCCGGCACCGCGTCCCGTTCATCCTGGCCGGCAACGGGCCCCGTTCGATCCGCTTCGCCGTCCGCCACGGTGATGCCTGGATGACAACCGGGCAGAAGGCCGAGACGCTCGATGAGTGGTTCGACGGAGTCAAGCGTGGGTGCGACCACCTCGACGAGGCGTTGGACGATGCCGGTCGCTCCCCTGATGGCTTCGATCGCTACCTGAACCTCGACGCATCGCCGCAGTTCTCGCTGACCAGTCTGGCGACGTTTGATGACATGGTCGGCCGCGCCGGGGAACTCGGCTTCACCGACGTGATCATCCACTGGCCGCGAGACGGTGACCCGTTCCGTGGCTCTGAGCGTGTGCTGGATGCACTGGCAGAACGCGGGTTCGCGCCACCGGTCTGACCTACGGCGGACGTACTGACTACCGTCGCAGGCATGAGCACACCGTCGTGGGTGGAGTTGGCCGGTCGCAATGCGGCCGCCGAGACCGTGTACGTGTCCGGGTCGATGCGGACACGCGCCAGAGAAGGCAACGAGACGCCCGGGCACGTGTTCGACTTCTGGCACGGACCTCATGATCAATGGCGGATCGAACGCGAGGGCGATGTCGTCTACATCCAGGACGCAGGCGAGAAGCCCTTGGTCCGCATCGACGACGAGATGCGGCGCCTCGGCGGTGACATCCGCGTCGTCAACCTGGGAGCGCACTTCAGCCCTGTTGATCTGCTGGGCGGGGACTCGTTGCTGCGACGGATGAGTCAGAACATGCGCGTGGCCGCACCTCCGGTGCGCATCGACAGAGCTGGCCGGACTGCGTGGAGAACCACTCTGCTGTCGAGGTCTGACGACTCGATTGAGATCACCTTCGACGACATCACCGGCACCATCGTGGGAGTCGGCAATCCCGAACGCGGCAACCTGTTCGAGGTGTACAACGTCAGCGAGCACGACGACCTGCCCGCTGACCTCTTCGTCTGGACCGGACCCGTCGTCGAGGCCGAGTCCCGCGACCGCGGACGCCGGGGCGGCCGGCCCGGGGACACACGCGAACGACACGAGCAGACCCTCGAGGTGATGGCGGCGACGGTGGCAGCTCTGGATCGGCCACGGGACGTCCTCGAGGCCATCGCCGGCGCCGACAGCGGGTTCGCCGCACGAGCCGCGATCATCGAACTGCTGGGTGTCTCCGAACGTGGTGCCGAGGCGGTGGCGGCAATGCAGTTGTCGCAGTTCCGTTCTGACGTCGCGAGGATGGCCCGCGCCGGGCTCATCGAGTTGCAGCGGGCGTCCCCGCCTGCCTGATGGGGCCCGGTCCGGTCCAGTAGTCTCCGCCATCGGCCAACTCGCCACGTGAGCACGGCTGTTTTCGGCAATATGTATTCATGCACACCACAGTCGTGGGATCAGGCGAGCCTGGTGGGCGCCGGGCCGGCCTGTGGGATGAGTTGCGGACCAAGTACGCCGACGTCGGGTTCACCAGTGCCGTAGGCGAATTGCGCTCAGTGACCACCGTCGACGGTGAGGTGACCGCCGCCACCGCCAGTTTCACGATCATGCCCGGCGACCGCTGGCACGTCAGCGACGACCACGGGGAAGTACACATCCAGCAGGGAGCACGGTGCTGGATACGGGGTGGTCGCGGCCGCCTCGAACCTGTTTCAGGCGGCTCGGCATTGTCGGCTGCGGCCAAGTGGCGGCACGTACATCCGTATCGCTTATTGGGAGATCCCGGCGATTGGCTCTTCGCCGACCCGCGCAACTACCACTCCCCCGCTGCCGATCCTGTTTCGACCACGGTGGCGGGCCGTCCGGCCTGGGAATTCCTTCTCGACCCACCGCGCGGCAAGACCAATCCATTGCAGGCCACCCTTGATGAGCGCACCGGAGCATGCCTGCGCGTCTACGAGCACGCGGACGGCGACGCGCACCTCATGGAGATCACTCAGATCGAGTTCAACATCGCGGTGGACCCTCGGCGCTTCCTTCCCTCGGAGCCCGTGATGGAACCCGATTACGCCGAGCAATCGCACGGGCAGCTGCAGGCTGACCGGGACCGTTTCGTGGGCTATCTCGCGGCAATGGACAATGCTTCCGAGCTCATCGACATCGTGCAGCACAGCGCAGATCCGTCGGTTGCGGCAGCGGAAGTAGCTGAGCTGCTCGAGGTTTCAGATCAGACAGCCCGCGCGATCCTCGATCAGCCCCTACATCGGTTCACCGCGGTCTACCGGCAGCGGTTCGTGGAGCAGCTGAGCAGGGTCAGGGAGGTTTTGGGTTCGTGATGTGGGTCGGGGACGAGTAGGGGCCGGTGGACCTGCGGGTACAGTCAGCTCGGCGCTGCACTGATCGCGTCATCAATCGCGACTGGTTCGAGTATGGCTTTGTGGTGGTTGCGGTTCGGCGGTGCAGCCAGAACCTCTGCCGTCCGATTCGTCAGCGCGGCACGGTCGATGGCTCCACTACTGGCCATGACTGCCTCCAGTGCGCTCACCCAGTGTTCGTAGTACGACCACGACTCATCGGACGTGACGGAGCGTGTTGACTCCCAGTCCTTGATGGCGTAGATGAGCGCGCCCTGGAACAGTTGCCAATCAAACTCGCCTGCGGTGTGCGCCGCCACCGCCAGCGCGAAAGCTCTGATCTCCCAGGGGTGATCGAATGACATTTCTCCGGGCCGCCCGCCGGGTAGGCTGCGGACCAGATCATCCACCGCTCTGCGGTCCGCATCTGGTGCGGTGGTGGGTACGTCGTTCATGATGCGGCCGTGACCGGGCCGACGCCGATCATCGAATCCCGTGTGACCAGCGCAGCGAGTTGTTCTTCACTCCAGCCGTCGGTACCGGCGGGTCGCTGCGGCAGCACCCAGTAACGCATCTCCGAACTCGAGTCCCAGATACGGATCTCGACGGAGTCGGCGATGGCGAATCCGAAGTCGTCGGCCAGGACCTTGCGCGGCTCACGCACGATGCGGGCCCGATACTGCGGGTCTTTGTACCAGTTGGGTGGCAACCCGAGCACCGGCCACGGGTAGCACGAGCACAATGTGCACACGATGGCATGGTGCACCTCGTCGGTGTCCTCCAGGACCACCATGTCTTCACCTTGCAGGCCGCCAATGCCCAGTTCTCTGCAGGCTTCGCCAGCGTTGTCGAGGAGTCTCAGCCGAAAGTCGTTGTCAACCCACGCTTTCGCGACGACCTTCGCTCCCAGCTGCGGCCCGACCTGATTCTCATAGATGTCGACGATTCGGTCGACCATCGAGCTCGTCAACACCCCCTTTTCGATGAGCATCGACTCCAGGGCCTTGACGCGGGCGGCCGTTTCTTCCTGACCTGAGGCACCTGCACTCATGCGGTCGCTCCGTTCTCTTCATCGACCAATTCGACATACGGGTCCCATACGTCGAAGCACACCGACGCATTCGGATCGCCGAAAGCTTCGCCCCACAACTCATGACTGGTGAACTTGATGGTGTAGACGTGCTCCGGTGAATCGCCGAGCCCATTGCCTGCGGAATCGGGGTAGATGAACGACCCGCGGTGAGCGACAACCACAGCCTGTTTACCTCGGATGTACCGCGCCAACCGGGTGTGTCCGAGCGGGCTGACGTGCGCCGTGCGCACCTTGTCACCGACGGTGAATCGAGGCTCCTTCTTGGTTCTTCGAGCAGCGGAAGCGCCCGCGGATACCGCGATATCAACGAAGTCGACCAGCTCTTGGCGTTGGCTGTGTTCAGGCAGTGGGGCGTCGGGGTTGTCGAGATAGTGGCGGGTGCGGCGAGCTAGTTCGTCCGGCTCGATAGCGCCTATCGCGATGACGTGGGCCTCGATGGAGTAAAGCCAGTGTTGGTAATAGGGCGAGCTGAGGTACGTCGCCGGGTCCATCTTCTCGGTGCCGTGTCGAAACTGGTCGATACCGAAGTACCCGGCGCCGACGCAGGCCGGGTACATGGCGAACACCGTCTTTTCCCACTCGGCCCTGAAGACCGGTTCACTGTCCGGACGATTGACCGGACCGAGACCATCGGTCCCTCCCAGATCGAATACGCCGTTCATACGGTGCTCCCAACTCCGGCGTGGTCTGCTGCTGCAAATCCAAGAACTCTCGGAGTCGCACTCTGAGGAACTCCGCCATCGAAGTGACTTACCTCACAGATCTTCCCAGCGCGGTGTCGAGGATGTCAACCGACGGATAGAGGGCAGAACGTTGTCCTTTGAACTCGCTTGACCATGGGGCAGAGTTTCGCTGCAGGACAACATGTTCCGCGTTCAGCGACGCTGCGCAATGGCGAACCATCACGGCGCCCGACCCGCAAACGTGCGGTCGGAGTCAGCCAATCTTGCAGACGGAGTCAGGAGTTATTCCTCGGCTGCCTCTAATTGGTCACGCGGCGGATCAACGATGAGCGACTTCTGAGACACCCGACAGCATCGCCAGCCGAAGTTTGGTTTCGTCTTCGGTATCCGTTGCAGCGGTGAGGATCACGATCTTCAACTCTGCATCACCGTCGGTGAGGACGTCGCAGTCCACCGTGATGGCCCCAACCTGGGGATGTTCGATGATCTTGTGTGACTCCCGATGTGCGCCAACCTTGCCGGAGGCCCAGAGGTCGGCGAACCGCGCACTACCCGCAGTGAGCGAGTCGATCAGCTTGATCAGTCGGCTGTTGTTCGGGAAGCGGCCGGTGGCTCGGCGTAAGTCGGACACGATGGCCTCTTCCGCGGTGTCGCCGGCGAGTATTGTCACGGGCCATTGCGCCAGCGCCGGGTTGGCGTCGGCGAGGAAGGTGTCGCGGGCGAAGTTGCGGAGCGCCGGAGGAGTTGACGATGGATCGCCGACGAGAGCCGCCCAGCCCCTGTTCCACCAGATCAGTTGCCAATCCGCGGCAAAGACCGCGACCGCCGTGTCCCCGAGCCGGTTCAGGACGCGGTGAACGCCGGGCGGGATGTGGTCGGAGATCTCGTCGGAGCCGGGAGGGACATGCCCGGCCAATCTGTACAGATGGTCTCGCTCTGTATCCGTCAACTGCAGGGCTCGACCAAGCGATGCGACTACTTGCGCAGACGGTGTTGTCGCCCGGCCCTGCTCGAGGCGCACGATGTAGTCGACGGACACGCCAGCCAGGTCGGCGAGTTCCTCCCGCCGTAGCCCTTTGGCACGGCGGGCATGCCGTTCCGGTAGCCCGGCCGCGGACGGTGACATCCGGTCGCGCCAGGCGCGCAAAGTGACGCCGAGATCGGTCGGGTGAGTGTTCACGTCCTCGATTGTGCACCGCCGGCACGAGTCGAAGGTGGTACTCGTTGTCCTACCGTCAAACCGTCTCTGGTGAGCTGTCTCAGCCGGGCACAGGATGAATGCATGACAATCACATTCATCACCGGAGCCAACAAGGGCTTGGGACACGAGACCGCTCGACGCCTCATCGAACAGGGCCACACCGTTTTGATCGGAGCCCGCGACAGCCGTGCAGGTGCTGCGGCTGCTGAAGCGCTCGGAGCCCGTTTCGTCCAGATAGATGTCACCGATGAACTATCGGTGGCCGCAGCTGCAGACAATGTCGCACAACACGAGGGGTCGATCGACGTCCTCATCAACAACGCCGGCGTCGCGGGTCCGATGGGCGACCCGAGTGACTTGACCGGTTCTGATGTACTCGGCGTTCTCGATGTGAACGTCGCCGGTGTCGTCCGGACCACCACAGCCTTCCTTCCCCTCCTGAAGCGGTCTGATGATCC
This sequence comes from Williamsia muralis, assembly GCF_051487485.1. Lineage (GTDB taxonomy): Bacteria > Actinomycetota > Actinomycetes > Mycobacteriales > Mycobacteriaceae > Williamsia > Williamsia muralis_B. The sequence goes on from NZ_JAHVCV010000001.1 coordinate 318,583, forward strand.
TGTGGTCATCAATGTGAGCAGTGGGATGGGATCGCTTGCCGCGACGCATGATCCGAGCCGTCCGGAGTCCCACGTGGTGGCCCCGATCTACACGGCCTCGAAGGCCGCGCTGACCATGCTCACCACCCAGTACGCAAAAGCGCTTGTCGGTATCCGCATCAACGCTGCCGACCCCGGTTACACCGCAACGGATTTCAACGGCCACTCCGGTCATCAGACCGTCACCGAAGGCACCGACGCGATCGTCAGTCTCGCCACCGAGGGGCCCGGCCATGGATCGGGTCGATTCGTTGACCGGGACGGCGAGATCAGCTGGTCTTGAGGGCGGATCGGCGTGATCGGCGGCTACGCTGTTTCGACTCTTCAGCCTGGGAGACAGTTGGCCCAGGCAGTGACTATCCGGTCGGCATGTTCGCGAGTTCGACGGCCCGGCGCAGCGTCTCACGGTCGACGATGTCGGCAGCATTCATCTGTTGGGTCACCACGCCCGACTCGCTCGCGATGTCGATCATGAACTTCACGCTGTCGTCCGTGAGCCCGCCGGCATCCGTCCAGAACGGGTACCTCTGAATGAGGTCGAATAGCTCTCGGAGAGATTCTTCTGAGGGAGGTGTTTCGACGTACTCGCCGACCGCGGCCTGGAACAAGGCGAAGTCGCTTTTCAGCGTCTTCATCGCGCGCAGTGTGGTGGCGCAGTAGGTGGCGGCGAGTTCGCGATTCTGTACAAGCCAATCCGCCCGGGCGGCCTGAGCCACCTTGATGAAGCCGGGCGCGTTGTTGTAGAGCGTGGCGATCAGCACTGGCTGGTTCACCGTCGATTGGGCGCTGTCGTACTGGGTATCGTGGATCACCGTTGCATCGAGCTCGCCCGCGACCCACGCTTCCGTTCGCGCGCTTGAGCTTTCGATGATCTGTTGGTTGGGGATCTCGTGGACGTCGCGGGGCTCGCCGACGCCACTCAACATCGCATTGAGGACGATGGCTCCAGCGCCACCCGGGCTGTCGATGCCGACCCGGGTCGACGGTTCGAACAGCTGACCGGCGGTGTTCACACCGTTGGCGCCGGCCAGGACGAAGTCGTCCATGCTGACGTACGGGCAGAACATCTTCATGTCCTCGCCTTGCTCCCGCACATCGAGGATCGCGGAGAACGACGTAGCCATGACCTGGGCATCGCCGTCGAGCATGGTCTTCACCGCGTCGGTGTGGGTATCCAATATCGTGACGTTCTGCTCGACGCTGATGTCCAACCCGAGGTCACTTGCGTTGTGGCCCACGCCGTAGACCAACGGGATCTGCGACGCCTGCGGACTCGAACCCAGCACGATGCGCAGCGACTCCCCGCTGCGCGGCGAGGCCGATTCGGTTGAGTCGGATGACCCGGTTGACTCGGCGCACGCTGAGCCGACGAGCGCCACAACACTGACGGCGGCGATCAGACACGTCGCATGTCTCTGACGGCTTCTGATTGACATCTCGGTCTCCTCATTCGCACAGTTCGATCCCCTGAGCAGGTGGGCGTTCGCTGCGGACTCGCGCGTGCAGAAACCGGATCCCTCGGCCGTCGGTCCAGCTGACCGTACGCCAGTTGAGCAGGCATAAAAGGGAAACGAGGGAGAAGGGTGTGAAGTTGAGGACGTCGGAAAATGCCAGGCGGTGGTCTTACGAGAATCAGCTTCGATCCAGTTCGGACTCACACGCGAAGTTTCAAGCGTGGGCGAGTTTGTTGGGTTGGCTATCTCGGTCGCTCGCTGTACTGGCAGTTGCGCGCTCTGCAGACCGAGCGGCGCCGAGTCTCGTGGGTCGGCAATTGCGGTCGCTCAGCTAACCGGGAGATGCTCGCGCTGTAGACCGAGCGTCGACGAGTTTGGTTAACTGGCCGTCTCCGGTCGCTCGCGTTACGCCCGTCTCTCGACGCGGTCGGTGACCCGGCGGCTACCGTCGCTACTGATCAGCAGGTATTGCGCGGTCGTTAGGTAGAGATCGCGTCGCCGCGGCAATCTTCTCAGGAAGCCGGCGGGCCGCTGGGTACGAGAAGCCGGATTGACGATCGAAGACATTGCGGCAGCGTCGTTTCCGGATGCGACACCCAGTACTCATGGCCGGTCATGATGGCGGCCGTGGTGGAGTGCGCGAAGGCGACTGCGAATAGTTCGTCGCTGCGCCAAATTCCGCGACAGCGGATGAAATCGGAAACCGCCTCGCGCCACTGTCGGTACAACACCGAAACATGGGACTGCACCGCGGGCACCGTCAAGACCAACTGGGCACGGTGGCGCGCCCATTCCTCGTCCTCTGGCCGAAAGGCGAGGGCAGAGACTATCGCGGCCTCTACGACGTCGCGCGGTGCGGCTGTACCGTCATCAGCAGCCAGAAACGCCGTGAGGCGGGCGAACTCGGTGTCAGACTCGACCCACAGCACATCGGCCTTCGTCGCGAAGTAGCGAAAGAACGTGCGGCGACTGACCCCTACTGCCGTCGCAATGTCCTCCACGCTGGTCTGCTCGAAGCCTTGCGCTATGAATAACTTCTGGGCCGCAGCTGCCAGCTCGTGCGCGCTGGTCGCGGCAGGACGGCCGCCTCGATCAACTGTGTCGGTCACCGCGGCGCGGACCTCCCCGTCTGCCATCTGACTATCGTCTCACCTCCGTCCGTCGCTGTGCACGTCCGGCGGAAGTCGATGCTGGCGTTCTGGCACTAGGTGACATAACCTCGATGTGAGAGCTGGGTCACAATGGAACGGGAGTGGTCGACATGGGCAAACTCGAGGGCAAGGTCGCCTTCATCACCGGCGCCGCGCGAGGTCAAGGGCGCAGTCACGCAGTCCGCCTTGCGCAGGAGGGCGCGGACATCATCGCGGTGGACACCGCCAAACAGGTCGCCACAGTCCCCTACGACACCGCCTCCGCTGCGGATCTGGAGCAGACGGTCAAGGACGTCGAGGCGCTCGATCGCAGGATCGTCGCGTCGGAGGTCGATGTCCGCGACCTCGCGGCCCTGAAAAAGGCTGCCGACGACGGGGTGGCGGCCCTTGGTCGCCTCGACATCGTGATCGCGAACGCGGGGATCAACAGTATGGCGCCCGCGCTCGAGATGGATGAAGAGATGTGGCAGACCATGATCGACATCAACCTCACCGGAGTGTGGAAGACAATTCGTGCGGCCGCCCCCCACATCGTTGCCGGGGGTCGCGGCGGTTCCATCGTCATCACCAGTTCACTGGCGTCGGTCATCGTCAACGAGAACATCGCCCACTACTCGGCGGCCAAGTCCGGACTTGTCGGGCTCATGAGTGTGCTGGCCAAAGAGCTCGGGCCGCAGAGTATTCGGGTGAATAGCATTCATCCGACGACTGTCGCCACGCCGATGATCCTCAACGAGCCGACCTATAGGTTGTTCCGGCCCGATCTCGAGAATCCGACCCGTGCCGACTTCGAAGAGGCTGCTTCCCAGATGAACCGGCTTCCGGTCTCGATGGTCGAACCGATCGACATCTCCAACGCGATCCTCTATCTGGTGTCCGATGACGGCCGATACGTAACCGGAACCACTCATGTTGTCGACGCAGGCGGGAGACTTTAGGGCGTGCAGAACAACTGCTCGGTGGTCCAAGCGGCGTCACTGTCGCAGGTGCGGTCGCATATCGCGCACAAGGTGGTTGGACGTGAGCGGGAGACCGACCTCCTGCTCGCCGCGGTAGCCGCCGGGCGTGACCTGATGCTCGAGGGCCCACCCGGTACATCCAAGTCGACCCTCCTGCGTGCAATCACGTCGGAATGGGGCATCCCGTTGGTGTTCGTCGAGGGCAATGCGGACCTGACCCCGAGCCGACTTGTGGGTCACCACAATCCGGCCCGGGTGCTCAAGGAGGACTACACGGCGGACAACTTTGTCGAGGGCCCGTTGATAGAGGCGATGCGCTCCGGCGGCTTTCTCTACATCGAGGAGTTCAATCGGGCGCCGGAGGACACGTTGAACACGCTCCTCACCGCGATGGCGGAGCGGGTGATCACCGTGCCGCGGGTCGGTAGCGTCACAGCGCTTCCGACGTTCCGCATTGTCGCGTCGATGAATCCTTACGACAACATCGGCACCACGAGGCTGTCGACGTCCGTCCACGACCGGATGTGCCGACTCGTGATCACCTACCAGGATGCGGAGGCAGAACGGGAAATCGTCACCCGTCGAACTGAAGTCGAATCGTCCCGCGTCGTAGCCGATGCCGTCGCGGTGACCAGGGCGACGCGAGAGCGCGACGCCATCCGTCAGGGAAGTAGCGTCCGGGGTGCCATCGACGTCGCGCTGATGGTGGCGCAGCTCGCTCAGATGCGAGGCGTGGAGCTGCCTGCCGCTGATTCGGTGAAGCCACCGCGCGGATTACCCACTGACTACACGAGCGTGGTGCTCGACGCCATGATGGTGGCGCTGTCCGGTCGAATCCATCTCGACGACACGGTATTCGAGACACCCGAAGCGGTACTGCACCAAATCTGGCAGGACCACTTCATCCTTTCGCCGGCCGCTGCCGAACCCGGTTGAAGAGCAGTACCGGCCGACAGCCCTTTGTCGAGACCGAGAAAAGGTGCCGGACACGACCGCGCTCACATGAAGCCGTTGCGACGCAACCCGAAGCAACTCGACGAAGAACCAGAACTGCTCAAGCCTGCGGCCGCTGGTCGTGGCGGATTCACGCTGATCCCCAAGGGAGGTCCCTCGGGAAAGCCGATGCAATTGCCGGGGTCGTCGGCACCGGGTGAAACGGACGACGACGGTGACCTCACGACTGCGGACGCCACCCTCGTCGTCGACGAGGCCGTGCGCCGACGCGCACGGCAGATCGCGCGCAAACTCGCACTGACGCAACCACTGCGGCAACGCCGTGCGCGGCGCGCCAGTGCAGGCACCCTCACCACCATGCGCTGGCGCGGTGGGACCGACGAACTCGATCTCGACGCAACCCTGGAAGCGATTGCCGGTAACCCGTTGCCGACCGACGACGACATTCTCGTCCGGGAGCGGGTCCGTAACCGACGGTCCATCGTCCTTGTCGTCGATATCTCCGGCTCGACCAAGGGTGAGCAAGTGAGGACCGCGGCGGCCACCGTCGGCGCAATGGTTAGTGAACTGGCGCGCGATGACGTTGCAGTGGTGGCCTTTTGGTCTGATGCCGCGATTCTGGTTCGGCTGGGGGAACGAGTGGGTCCCGAGACCGTGCTCGACCAGCTGCTGACCCTGCCGGCGCAAGGACTGACCAACGTCGCGTTCGCACTGGAGGTCGCGGCGCGTGAACTTGCCGGCGTGCCACCGGCTGATGCAAGGGTGCTGCTGCTCAGCGACTGCGTACACAACGCCGGGCCAGATCCCCGTGGTGTCGCAGCACGGTTGTCGCGGCTCGACGTACTGCTCGACACCTCAGGCGAACACGATCTGGACCTCGGACGTGATTTGGGGATCGTCGGCCGCGGACGATGCCGAGTGATCCGAGACCATCACGACGTAGCGCCCGCCCTGACCTCAATTTTCGGGTGACAGGGTTTGGTAGTGCGATGACGACTGTGGGGGTTCTGATCAGGAGACGTGCGCGAGTCGAGCATTGTCGACCGTCCCCACGACTTCGCAGATCAGACCTTCGACCACGCGATACATGTCGAGTTCATCGGTGGCGACGCGGGCGCCATCCCCGGGCGCATTGAGGAATGGCTTGGCTCGGGTGCCCGTATCGAGTAGATGAACAGCAAGCCACTCACCCTCGACGATGGCACGACGGAGCTCCCACCGATAGTCCGGAAAGACCTCGATGGTTGCCGTGACCTGCGCTACGTACTCACGTCGCGTCAACTCTTCACCGTTGACCATTACAGAATCCGCGACGAATGCGCCAAGCTCGTTCCACGCCCGGCGATTACACGCGTCCAAGTACGCCACATACGTGTCGATCATCTCATCGCGAGTCATCACCAACCCAGTATCGCAACACGGAATCCGCACCGCCGGCCTGAGCAGCTGCAATCGACACAATCAAGCTCCCCGGCGTAGACAATCGCGGCACATTCTGTTTCACCTCCCATCCAAAGCCGACACCTCACCGCGCTCGGCTGTCCGGAAGCCGTGCGGTTTCGCCCTTCGCCGCCATCACGTGCACGCTAGCCACGTGGGCGGTCAATCCTGACGGCGACCGAGTCGCCCGCGATGAGCTTCGCCGCAACAGATTTCGTCACGGATCATCAAAAGGCGCCTCGGACATGTAGCCGGTCTCAGGATCTATCTCCGCGAGAAACCCGCTGATACACGTGCGGTGATAGCGAACGGTCGGTAACGGGATCGGGAGCGGTGCCGTTGGAAGCCGATTGCCGGTCCTCCATGCAACACTCGGTGCGCCGGACTGGAACCCATAACCAGGATTGGGACCGCTTATCCAGGTGTATCGGCTACCACCGTCTGACGCGATCGTTACCTGGAACAGTTCTCCATCCACGACAAGGTTGATTGGGCCGTCCGCGACCGTTGGGCGCCAATCGTCGGGTACTTCATCAGGTTCCACTAGTTTCATCGTCGCTGAACATCGCGCTCATCGCGAATGATTATCGCTGACAAACGACCCGACATCGTGTGCTGACTTCCGCGGTTTCGTTGCGCTAAACGGCCGAGCTCATCAGAGCGCGTGCGGGCCTGGTGAGCCACAGCCCCGTCAGTAGCGCGGCACCCCACACCACAAACAGCGGATCCCATATGAAGGCGTGTCCGATCATGGTGGTCCGGTTGTATCCGTTGCTGGGCGAGACGAGGCCGGCGAGCACCGCGCACGCCGACAACGACGAGACCCCTCCCCACACCACCAGAACGACACCGCCTGACCACCCACACCATCGAATCGGTCGATAGACCCGGCTCTTTCGCCGCTCATTGACCATCGGCACGACAGCGGCGACCGCTTTTGCCAGCGCGATGAGAGCCAGGGCCAGACCGACTTTGACCGGGTTCTCGCGCGCGAGCTCAACAGCCCACTCTCCTACTGACTCGAGTTGCCAACGGCCGCCGGCGGCCCAGTACAGACTCGCCACCGCGTGCAGTAGACCGGCGGCAGCAGCGATGCCGAAGGCTACCGAGGCGACGTCGGTCTGTGCCGTCGACGTGTGTGTTCGCATGAAAATCACCCTACGAACGGTGGGCTGCAAGCACATCCAGGTTTACCCTCAACCTGACCCCGAGAAACTGTTCGTCGATCAAAGCGTTTTACCCGGCGAACTCGCATTGTGAAGAGACCCTGCGTGGTTCGCGCTTCACTCTGCCCGACGCTTGCCCGCGCGGCGGGGTTTGGCCGAGCGAGGGGGGATGGTTCGCATGTGGTCACGGGCTTTGGCGAGTACGCGGGCGAGGTAGTCGATGTCGTCCTGATCAAGAGCGTCGAAGAGTAATTGCCGGACAATCCCGATGTGTCCTGGGAACACGGCCGCGAGTACTCGGCGGCCGGCCTCGGTCACGGTGACGGTGATCCCGCGTTCATCTTCCTCAGAGGGGCTACGCGTCACCAGTCCGGCGCGCTCGAGAAGCCCCACTTGGTAGGTCAGCCCGCTCCTGCTGTACACCACGCCGTCGGCCAATTCCGTCATCCGGCGACTGCCCGTAGGTGCGTCGCCAAGCGATGCGAGTAACTGAAACTGCACGTAGCTGAGGCCGCCCGCCTCCTGCAACTGCTGCTCCACTGCATGCCGCACCAGGCTGCTCGTCTCGATCAGCGCGAGGTACGCGCCGAGCTCGACGGCGCTCAGACCTTGTTGTTCTCTGCGTTCGGTCACGTCGACAGCTTACCTGTTGCTTCGATTTCAAAGCACTGCTACGTTTGGCTAAGTGCTTCACATTCGAAGCATCTAAACGAAGGAGTCACCATGAAGGCAGTACGGTTCCACGAAGTCGGCGGTCCCGAAGTCCTCCACTACGGAGAGGTCGAGCAGCCGACGCCGGCCGCGGGACAGGTCCGCGTGCGTGTGGCAGCGTCGGCGTACAACGCAGCGGACAACGGTATGCGGGCTGGATTCCTGCCCATCCCAATTGTGTTGCCGCACATACCCGGATATGACGTTTCGGGCACGGTGGATGCGCTGGGCGAGGGAGTGGACGACCTCGCAGTCGGCGACAATGTCATCGGGTTTCTGCCGATGGAACACGACGGTGGCGCAGCCGAGTACGTCACCGCCCCAGCCCAGGCACTGGTGCACGCCCCCACCACCGTCCCGTTGGACGACGCCGCGGCCCTACCGTCTGTCGCGCTGACTGCATGGCAGGCGCTGTTCGACGACGGACAGCTAGCCAGCGGACAGCGCGTGCTGATCGTTGGGGCCGGAGGCGTGGTCGGTAAGTACGCCGTTCAACTGGCGAAACGCGCCGGCGTGCACGTCATCGCAACTGCCAGTCCACGCAGTATCGACGCTGTCCGCGCCGCGGGCGCCGACCACATCATCGATCACACGACCACCGCACTACTCGATGCCCTCGACGGGCAAGTCGACGTACTGCTCAACCTCGCCCCCATCGAACCGGAGCAGTTCGCCACCCTCGTCAAGGCCGTTCGGGATGGTGGCGTGGTTGTCAGCACCACCGCTTTCATGGCGACTCCCGACGACAGCTCCCGAAATGTGCGGGCCGCCACCGTGTTTGTCCAACCGAACCGCTCGCGTCTCATCGAGATCGTGTCCCTGGTCGACGCCGGCGCACTCACCATCGAGGTCACGCGGCGGATACCCCTCACCGAACTGCCCGACCTCCACAAGGAAGCAGTCGGCGGACGGATCGCAGGGAAGGTCATCGTGCTGCCCTGAACTACTCAGCGCTGGACGAGACAGAATTCGTTGCCCAACGGGTCGGTCAGAATCACGGTTCGGTACCCGCCTTCGTCGTCGTGTTCCTCCAGTGTTCTCGCACCGAGGCCAACCAGTCGGGCAACTTCCGAGTCGAGATCATCCACGAAAATGTCCAGGTGGACCCGGTTTTTGCCTGCTTTCGCTTCCGCCACGCGTTGCAGCGTGAGGTGATGCAGGCCTCCGTTCGGCGACACGAGCGCATGGAACTGCGCACCGTCTGTCCAAGGGGTGGGTTCGTCGTATTCGAGAGCGGCTTTCCAGAACAAGGCCGCAGTCTTCACGTCGACGCAATCGAGCGTCACTCCCACAGTGCGATTCACAATGACTCTTTCCTTAACGCTGCTCGACATCTTAACGGTGTTAAGAGTAGCGTGTTTCCTGTGGCAAAGGAAAGCCGACGCGATAGGCAGCGTCGAGAACTCAAGCAGGACATCGTCGCTGAAGCGCGGCGGCGACTCGAGGACGGTGGGCTGAGCGCGGTCACGCTCCGCGGGATCGCTCGCGAGGTCGGAATGAGCGCACCCGCGCTCTACACCTACTTCCCGAGCCTGTCCGAGTTGCTGACCGAGTTGATCGTCCAGAGCTATAAGTCGCTCGAGGCCAACATCACTGCTGCATTGGCCGAGTCGGCCGGATCGGCGCTCGAGCAGCGCCTGGAAACGGGGCCAGTTGCCTACCGGGCCTGGGCGATCGAGCATCCTCGCCAGTTCAATCTCATCTTCTTCGACCAGATCCGCGGGTACGCCGCTCCCCCCGATGGTCCGACAGTGCCCGCGCAAACCGATGTTCTGCGACCGATCGCTATCCACTACGCCGAGGCCCGTGGATGCTCCCTGGTCGAGCTGGAGGCCGACGGCGATCTCCTCGACGACTTTCTCGGATGGTGGGGAGCGTTTCACGGCATCGTTGCCCTCGAGGTCAATCATCATCTCGACTGGCGTGAACCAGAAAGAGTCTTTCGACGGTACCTTGGTTCCAGCATCCGGAATCTCCTCACACCGACTCCGACAACCCCTGGTGGACAGCCGGATACCTAGAGTTCGCGCCGCCTACCGGCATACGCGCTCGTTGCAACTGGCGCGTGCGTAGGCAAGCGGCGCGAATTCGAGCGGGCGGGTGGGGTGGTCAAGCGGGTGGGGTGGTCAGGCCTGCAACCGTGACGTTGCCGACCCCGCCTGGCAATGCCCGATAAGCTGGTCTCATTCTTTGTTCGGAGGATGCATGCGTCCATGACCGAGGTGAGGACGCACATGACCGAGGGCGAGCTCTTCGGCGACGACGTCGACGATCTCCGCAACAGTCTGAGTTCGCTGTCGCAGCTGGCGATGAGTTCGCTGTCGCTTCCTCAAACCCTCACGCACATAGCCGAATTCGCGGTACATGCCATTCCCGGCGCTGACGGGGCCGGCTTGACGCTGCTCGACGGCGATCGCCCGAACACGGTTGTCGCGAGCGACGATTTTGTGGTCGCGGTGGACCGCATCCAGTACTCGCTCGGCGAGGGCCCCTGCATCACTGCTGCCGAGCGCGCGCGGACCGTACGTTCAGGCTCGCTCGGTGGGGATGCGCAGTGGCCGCGTTTCGGGCCCCGCGTCGGCCGGCTCGGTGTGCACAGTGTCCTATCGCTCCCACTCAAGACCGACATCGGTGTGCTCGGCGCGATGAATGTGTATGCCCGTGCGAAGAATGCGTTCGACGACCGCGCCGTCACCCTCGGTGAATTGTTCGCTGTCCCAGCCGCAGTGTCCGTGCAGAACGCGCAAGCGTTGTCGAATGCGCTGCAACTCTCCGAGCAACTGCAGAAGGCCCTGACCAATCGGAAGGTCATCGACCACGCCATCGGCATCGTGGTCAGCCGCAGCGGGTGCACCAGCGCCGAGGCGTTCGCGAGGTTGCGGGAGATGAGCCAGAAGGACCACAAGAAGCTGGCCGATGTCGCCCAGGCGATCTTTGACGATGCCAAACGACGAGCTCAGGCCCGGCGCTCCGGCCTATAGAACCGACCCGATATCCGGGGCCACGCCATGAACGAGTTGGGGTTCCGCGCCGGATGTGTGACGCGTAGGGTCGGAACCGCCAGACGTCAGCAGGAGCGGGTCCCGACCCGCTGGAGGCGCGGGCATCACATTCCTCCCTGGCGGTGTGCAGGAAATACTCAACTGGCGGTCGGGTCCGCCGCGGATACACATGAAGTCGAATTCTCAGCTGATTGCTGCGCTCGCGTCACTGACCGCCGGGCTGGACGACCCCTCGGCCGATCTACACGAGCGCGTGGCCGAGCTGGTTGAAGCCCTGACCGAGTCCATCGACTCACTGGTCTCGGTTGCGTTGACGGTGATGGTGGACCATCGCCCGTTCTCGGTCGCCGTCCCGGTCCGTCAGGGCGTGGTGGCAGTCACGTCCGTATCCATCCCGCTGCGCCGGCAATCCTGGCCCGACACCGAATCTCGTCTGGTCTTGCTGGCCGGGACGCCCGGCGCATTCGTCGACCTTGTTGCCGACATCAGCTTTGCGATGAACTCGGATCCGGCGATGATCGGCGTGGACACCCAGCTGCCGGCCGCAGTGCCATCCGACGATGATCCCGGTGTCGACATGCAGCGGGACCTCGAAGATCGTTCGGCCATCGACCAGGCTCTCGGCGTATTGCTGGCCCGAGGAGCAACGATGCAGGCGGCGAGCACTCACCTGTCGCAGCGCGCCGAGAGGGACAACATCTCAATGGCCGACGCCGCGCGAGCAGTCCTCGACGACGCCGTGGACATTCTCCGACCCGACATCTGACTCGCAGTCGGATACACGTCGGTGCAGTGGTCGAGTTTCAGCGTGCAGCGAACAGCCGCGGCCTCTGATTGACAGGTACCTGATTTACGGGTTACGTGAACAGTGCTGAGAAAACCAGCCGGCCCGGGGCCGGTTCCGCCGCCCACGGCCCGCGGGATCGCCACACAAGTTCGCTGCCCGGATATTCAAGTGTTGTACGTGCTCTACCCTCGATCGCCGAGGGCCTGACCTCGTCCGAACACCACCGACGAGACTTACCGACAGAGACTCGCCGGAGCGGAGCGCACCCCGTGGCCATCACCGACATAGCTCGATACGCCCATCTCACCGACGTCGACCTCGACTCGCTCAGCAATGAGCTCGACACCATCCGACGCGACATCGAAGATCAACGCGGTGAGCGCGATTGGCGGTACATACATCGCGTCATCGCCCTGCAACGTGGGCTCGAGATAGGCGCCCGTGTGGTCCTCATGGGATCTCGGCGGAAGCCCGCGTGGGTGCTGGGGACGTCGATGCTGGCCTGCTCGAAGGTCCTCGAGAACATGGAACTCGGTCACAACATCAGCCACGGACAGTGGGACTGGATGAACGACCCCGAGATCCACTCCAACTCATGGGAATGGGACCAGGTCGGCCCGTCGTCGCAGTGGAAGCGGGCCCATAACTACTCGCATCACCTCTACACCAACATCGTCGGCATGGATGACGACATCGGCTTCGGCATCCTCCGGATGACCCGCGACGTCGCCTGGCGCCCGGTCAATCTGATTCAGCCGCTGGCCAACGTGGTCCTTGCGACCACTTTCGAATGGGGCATCGCGCGCCACGACCTGGACGCCCAGAAGCGAATGGACGTCGAGCGCCATCCGGGCACCGACATCACCCGAATCGGCAAGTCTGAAGCCAGTCGCACCTTCTGGCGAAAGATCGGCAAGCAGATGGGCAAGGACTTTGTCCTCTTTCCTGCCCTGACCGGACGGGCGTGGAAGACCACGCTCACGGCCAACGCGTCGGCGAATCTGATCCGCAACCTCTGGGCGTACGCCGTCATCTTCTGCGGTCACTTCCCTGACGGCGCAGAAAAGTTCACGATGGCCGAGTACGAGTCGGAGACACGGCAGCAGTGGTACCTGCGACAGATGCTCGGCAGCGCCAACTTCAAAGCCGGGCCGTTGATGGCGCTGATGAGTGGGAACCTCTGCTATCAGATCGAGCACCATCTGTTCCCGGATCTGCCGAGCAATCGCTACCCGGAGATAGCCGAACGCGTCGAGGCCCTCTGCGACAAGTTCGATCTCCCGTATACGACGGGGTCGTTGCCGCGACAGTACTGGCTGGCCTTGCGCACCATCCACAAACTCGCCCTACCCGACAGCTTCCTGTCTCGGTCGTCCGATGACGCCCCGGAGACCAGCAGCGAGCACCGCTTCGGAGTCGTCGACACGCGCACGGCGATCATGGAAGCGGCGAGTCCACGCCGCGGACTGAAAGCTGCCATCGGAGCCCTTCGCGCCGGGAAGCGTTGATAACCGGGAGCAGCTGAACGCCATCGCGATTTCGCTCTCGAAGAACACCGACTACCTGGGGGAACAAAGACCACCACCGGAAAGTTGAGCCCGAAGTACTTAACTTTGGAGGAAACATGAGCGAACTGAATCGCATGCCGGTGTTGTTCCTGACCGACCCCGTCTTGCTCCCCGGCATGGTGGTCCCGGTCGAACTGGACGATGCCGCACGTGCCGCCGTCGACGCCGCGAAGGCCTCGGAGGCGGGCAAACTTTTGGTCGCCCCTCGATTGGACGACCGTTATCCCGCCTACGGCGTAGTCGCTTCCATCGTGCAGCTCGGCCGCCTCGCCGGTGGCGAATCGGCGGCGGTCCTCAAGGGCGAATCACGCGCCCACATCGGGTCCGGAACCACCGGCCCCGGGGCCGCACTGTGGGTCGAGGTGGAGCCGGTCTCCGAACCCGCGGTCACCGACGAGGTGCGCGAACTGGCCGCCGAGTACAAGAAGCTCGTGCTGGCCATGCTGCAACGCCGCGAGGCCTGGCAGGTCATCGACTCGGTCAACAAATTGAGCGACCCGTCGGCACTCGCCGACACCGCCGGTTACGCGTCGTACCTCACCGACGTTCAGAAGCGGCAGATGCTCGAAACTCCCGACGTGGCAGAACGTCTGACCACACTGATCACCTGGACCCGCGACCACCTGGCCGAAGTCGAGGTGAACGACAAGATCGCCGGCGAGGTCCGCGACGGCATGGAGAAGACCCAGAAGGAGTTCTTGCTGCGTCAGCAACTGGCCGCGATCCGTAAGGAGCTGGGCGAGGACGAACCCGACGGCAGCGACGACTACCGTGCCCGCGTCGAGGCGGCGGAGCTGCCCGACAACGTGCGCGAAGCCGCGATGCGTGAGGTCGGCAAGCTGGAGCGCGCCAGCGACCAGAGCCCCGAAACAGGCTGGATCCGAACCTGGTTGGATACGGTGCTGGAACTCCCGTGGAATGTGACCACCACCGACCCCACCGACATCAAGGGCGCCCGCGCCATCCTCGACGCCGATCACCACGGTTTGGACGACGTGAAGGACCGCATCGTCGAGTACTTGGCGGTCCGTGCTCGCCGCGCCGAACGCGGCCTGCAGGTCGTCGGCGGTCGCGGATCGGGTGCGGTGATGGTGCTGGCCGGACCTCCCGGAGTCGGCAAGACATCGCTGGGTGAGAGTGTTGCCCGCGCCCTCGGCCGAAAGTTCGTCCGCGTCGCCCTCGGTGGCGTCCGCGACGAGGCCGAGATACGTGGACACCGGCGTACCTACGTCGGCGCTCTGCCCGGACGTATCGTGCGCGCCATCGGCGAAGCGGGATCGATGAATCCCGTTGTGCTGCTGGACGAGATCGACAAGGTCGGCGCCGACTACCGCGGCGACCCCAGTGCCGCACTGCTCGAGGTGCTCGACCCGGCGCAGAACCACACCTTCCGCGACCACTACCTGGACCTGGACCTCGACCTGTCGGATGTGGTGTTCCTGGCCACCGCCAACGTGATCGAGCAGATCCCGTCGGCACTGCTCGACCGCATGGAACTGGTGACCATCGACGGCTACACCGAAGACGACAAGGTTGCCATCGCACGCAACTACCTACTCCCGCGACAGCAGGAACGGGCGGCCATCACCGACGACGAGGTGGAGGTGACAGACGCGGCGCTACGCAAGATCGCAGCCGACTACACCCGGGAACCCGGTGTGCGACAGTTCGAACGGCTCCTGGCCAAACTGCTGCGCAAGGTGACCACGGCATTGGCCGGCACCGAAAGCGCAGACGGTTCCGCCAAGGTGCGCGTCGACGAGCCCGACCTGGTCGGGTACCTGGGCCGCCCCCGCTTCACGCCTGATGCCGAAGAGCGCACGGCCGTGCCGGGTGTGGCAACCGGGCTGGCGGTCACCGGACTGGGCGGCGATGTGCTCTACATCGAAGCCGGGTCCACCGATGGCGAAGGACTGGTCCTCACCGGCCAACTCGGTGACGTGATGAAGGAGTCTGCACAGATCGCGCTGAGCTACGTGCGTTCCCACGCAGCCGATTTCGGCATCGACCCCAAGTCGCTGGAACGCAGCATCCACGTGCACGTCCCGGCCGGCGCAACTCCCAAGGACGGTCCGTCCGCGGGTGTCACGATGGTGACCGCGCTGGTGTCGATGGCAACCGGACGCAAGGTGCGGGCCGACGTCGCGATGACCGGCGAGGTCACCCTCAACGGACGGGTGCTGCCCATCGGTGGCGTGAAGCAAAAGCTGCTGGCCGCCGCGCGGTCGGGAATGACCACGGTCTTCATCCCACAACGCAACGAGCCCGATCTGGATGACGTGCCTGCCGAGGTGTTGGAGGCATTGACCGTGCTGCCGATGACCGACGTCGCCGACATCATCGCCCAGGCGCTCGAGCCCGCCGCCGATCAAAGGGCAACCGTCGCAGCCTGATCGGCATCTCCGCCCACCTGTTCTCACATCGCTGCGCCGCCTCTGGCGAGGCGAGTACGCGGGAACGGGTGGGCGGACTTCTGTCACGGGTAGCTGTACCAGGTTTCGACACCACCGCATCGAGGTAGAGCTCAGTATCGATCTCGATGTCCGAGGGAAGGACCGCCCGATGAGTACGCAGACGAACGACGCCGTGGCCGAGGTATGGGATGACTGGAAAGAGGCAGTCAACATGACGGCCGGCGAACTCGAGGCCTTCCTCGACACCCCCGAGTCGAAAGACGTGGGAGACAAGAGCTCGGGCGGGGAATCGACCGGCCACAAGTCAGGCCGGCGAATCGTGGAGATCCTGCGTGCCACCAAGAGCGACCTGACCGATGACGATGCCGCACACATGCGCAAGGTTGTCGGCTACGTCCATCGACATCTGGCTCAGCGACCCTCCGGTGACGTCTCCGACACCGCCTGGCGTTACTCGCTGATGAATTGGGGCCACGACCCCACAAAATGAAGTCGGTTGTCGCACACTTGATCCGTGGCCTATGACACGCACCTGGCGGACCGCGTCCGAGAACTCATGGGTCCCGAGGCGGGCGTCTCGGAAAAGCGGATGTTCGGTGGTCTGGCGTTCCTGATCGACGGTCACATGGCCGTGGCGGTCAGCGGGCAGGGTGGGCTGATGGTCCGGGTCGACCCAGCCGAATCCACGACTCTGCTCGGCCGCGCCCACGTGTCGCCGATGGTGATGCGCGGGAAGGAGCTTGCCGGGTGGATCCGTGTGGCCACGGACGGCGTCGAGACCAGAAAGCAACTCCAGACGTGGGTGGACCGCGGTGTCGCCCGAGCGCGACTGGCGTAGCGGGTGGTCAGGGCGCCTGGCGCCACCAGGCGATCACGTACAGCGACATCGCGCTCACCAGCCCGGCGACCACCCAGAGAACCACCGAGTAGTCCACCCAGGAACCGAACGGTGGCGACCCGGGGAAGATGTTTCGCAGAGGGAGCACCGCGAAGAGCATCACCGCGAACCACGTGACCATGGGCGGCTGAAAGGCCTTGCGCCGCCGCACGGTCTGGATCGACACGAACAGGGCGCACACGGGAAGGACGATCAGTACCGCACAGAGCGCGAGATCGAAGACCAGCGATCCGGCCGTCCGATCCGCGTAGATCGTGAACGCTTGTCCCCCACCGGCATCCTGATCGTCGGACGTCACGTCCCAACCTGTCAGAGAGTCGGTGACCACCACATCCGTGGGCAGCGGGAACGAGACAGTGCCGGCCTCCGGCGACGACGCCTGGCTGAAGGCGCGCACCACCACGTTGTCGGACCGGTACTCGTCGAAAGGCCACTCACGGATGTCGCCGTTCGCATAGAGCTTGACCGGGAGCGGACCCACCCTGGTCCCACTGTTGAACACCAGCCGCCCATCGGCGGCGATCGGTGAAACGTCCACCACCAGTTCGTTCTTCAGATAACCGTTGTCGCCCACCAGGTCTTTGCCCGGATACACCGATACATTCGCCGCCATGGAGAAATCACTCCCGTTGACGGCATCGATGTCGAGGTAGACCAGCACACTGTTGTCGGCGGCCACCCGGCCATCCTCGCCGGCGTCGTCGTCACCGGACGCGTAACCGACGAGAACCGCCACGTAAACCACCACGATGCCCAGCACGATCAGCAGACCACGCCACCACGTACCTCGTCTGACCGTCTTCCGACGGTCCGCCGATACGTTGTCCACCTTTGACGCCACCCGTGGCCTCCCGCCCTCGATACACCGCCTCACGATGCCGACGGATCGGCCTCGGCTCGAAGTGAGTGTATCGGCCGAGGCGGGTCAACCTGCGGCTTCGCTCAGGATCGCTCCGTGTGACAACGGCCGGCCCTGCTCCAGCCGGCCGAAGTCGAGCTTGACCAATTGATCCGCGACGTCGAAGTAGCGGTCGTCGTGGGTGATCACAACAACCGTCTTCCCAGCCCTCTTGAGGTCGGCGAGGATGTTGCGGTAGAACACCTCTCGAAACTGCGGTTCCTGATCAGCGGCCCATTCGTCGAAGACGTATATCGGCCGGTCCTCGAGCAGCGCGGTCACCAACGTGAGCCGTTTACGTTGTCCCTGCGACAACGCGAGCGTGGACAACCGGCCGTCCCGGACCGACACCTTGTGCGAGATCTGCATCTGTTCGAGGTAGCGCCGCACCTCGTCGTCGATGCCGGGCCGCCGGAACCCGAGGTAGTCCTCGAAGAGGTGGAAGTCGGTGAAGACCGCTGATGCGTTCTGCCGGAACCACTCGACGTTGCCGTGGGTGATCAGCTCACCGTTGAGCGTCAGCCTGCCGGAGTGCGGGGCATAGAGTCCCGTGATCAGTTTCGCGAGCGTTGATTTCCCACTGCCGTTGCCGCCCACGATGAAGGTGACCTGGCCGGGGTCGAGCACCAGATCGACGGGTCCGAGATGGAATCCCGCCGCCGGGGGGCCGGCCGGATGGGGTGCGCCGGGCGGTGGCGGCGGACCGGCCATCTGTTCCCCGCGATAGGTGTAGCCGATACCCGACAGCTCGAGCCGGGCATGCCTGGCCAGCGGCCGGTCGGTGAACGGAAGACTCGACTCGTCGTGCATCGACGACATCGACAGGTCCATCTCCTGGATCTTCTTCAGGGCCACATCGCCGCGCAACAAGTCGGGGATCAGATGCATGATGTTCTGCATCGGCATGGCGAGGAACGTGGTGATGAGGACATACCCGACCATCACCTCACGCGGCAGTTCGAGGATCACCGCCAATCCGAACAGGATGAATGCCATGGTGCCGAGCTGACACAGCTGCCCGAAGCCCTGGGCCACAGAGAACTTGGTGCCGGCTTCGACGTTCTTGGCCCGCAACGCTTCCGCGGTACCGAGGAGGTGACGGTCCATGAAGTCGCGTCGCCGGCCCCGGTGCAGTTTCAGCTCTTTGATGCCGAGCGTCACCGACTGGAATGACCTGAGGAGGTCGTCCTCGTTCTCGCGGGCATGCCGATAGATCTTGCGAACCCGCTTGAGCACGGTTTCCACGCAGGCGATGGCGGCAAGGGTGGAGCCGACGGTGATGGCGAAGATGACTCCCGAGACCACCGACAGGTACACCAGACAACCCACGATGGTTGCAGCGTCGATGCAGATACTCGGGATTGCCGAGACCGCCTGCGACAGCGCACGTACGTCCTCGGTGAGTGTTGCCATCAACCGGTGCATACCGAGACGTTCGAGGTGCTCGAGCGGCGCCGACACCACTCCGGTGCTGAGTTTGGCCCGCAAACGGTAGATCGCGTTCTGGGCCAGATGGATCAGCAAGACTTGGGAAAGCAGACCGGTGACCAGGACGACGGCGGCAGTGAGCAGGAACAGCTCGACGGTGTGGCCGGGATGCTTGTCCGGCGAGATGATGCTGTTGATCTGGGTGACCAGGTATGCGTTGGCTGCGCCGCCTATCAGACCGGCGACCACGGCGACCGCGATGCCCTTCCACGACACCGACACGAGAAAGCGGATGAGTTGCATGGTGATTGCCCGCTACTTCCGGACGATGTCGAAGAGGAGCCCTTCGAGCGTGACGCCGGGGGCAAAGGAGAATGCGACGCCCGTACTGACCTTGTTGTTGTCGTCGGAGGTGCGCTTGGCCATCTGCTCGAGTACGAAGACGAGCGAGACGCTGAGCATGTTTCCGTAGCGCGCCAGGATGTCCCAGCTCGCTTCGGCACGAGCCGGGTCGATGCCGAGGGAACGCGCTGATTCATCGATGATCTTCGGTCCACCGGGGTGGATGGCCCACAGGTCGATGTCGGACTTACCGAGTCCGTGGGACCTGAGAATCCCGCTGATCACCGGATCGACACCCCGATAGATGTAACCCGGAAGATCCTCGGCCAGTTCGCAGGTGATCCCGTTGTGGTTGACGCCCAGCACGATTCCGTCCTCGGCGCCGTCCAGCAGGTGGCTGAACGTATCGCGGATGACGATGTTTCCGGCCGGGATCGGGTGGCGGACCTCGCTGGCACCCACGACCACCGCGCCGCAGCCATCGCCGAACAGACTGTGGGTGATCACCTCGTTGATGTCGTCTGCGAACACGGCGTTGACCGACGAGATCTCCAGGCAGATGACGAGGGCCTTCTTGTCAGGGTTGGCTCGCACGAAGTCAGTCGCCATCCGGATGCCGTTCATCGCTGCGGCGCAGCCCATGAAGTTGACCACCACACGGTTGGTCGTGCGGGGCAGGCCCAGTTCCTTGATCACGGCGACATCCACTCCGGGAGCGATGAATCCGGTGCTCGTGACGAATACCAGGAGGCCGACCTCGACCTCACCGGGAACGGCGCCGAGCGCGCGCCGCGCGACGTCGACAGCCAACGGAGCGGCGTGTTCGAGGTACAGATTCATGCGCTCACGGAGGGTGGCCCGTTTCTGGCTGAAGGCCCTGAACTCGGGATCGGTTGGGTTGATTGCCAGGTGCCGCTCGTTGATTCGCGTCTTGTTGTACACCCGCCGGATGCGCTCGCGCTGCTTCGGATCGTCGAACAGTGCGGCGACCTCATCGGCAGCCTCGTCCTGGGTGAAGACTTGGTCGGGTGCACCGGTGGCGATACCTTCGATCACCGCAACCGTCGTCGGCGGAGCGGGAGGAAGTGTCGGCCGTGCCACCGGGCGACGGCCCACGTAGGTGGAGTGTGGTCCGGTGAGCGGGTGGTCGGGGATGACGGTCATGAGAGTTCCTTTCAGGTGCAATGACATTGGAGAGCAAGCGTGGGCTGAGATTCAGACGGTTCCGAGGCCGGTGAATCCCTTGATGGTGTAGTCGGCGCAGGTCTTGAGCGCCGCGGGCGAGAAGTGTTCGCGGAAGAATCCCCAGCCGTGTTCTTGGGCCGGCCGCGACCGCGATCCCAGGTAGACACGGCACTGTTTGGGCAGTCGATCGGTGACGAAACTCTTCGCGGGCAGCCACTCGACCCCGAACGCCGCCGACTCCTCGCGCACCACGTCCTCGGTGGCAATGTTGGCGAAACCGCTGCGCTGGAACGGAAGTACGTGGTGCACCCGATGCGAACTCAGGCCGGCAGACAAGAAGCAGTCGATGTAACGGTTGCCGACGATCTTCAGGTCGTAGGCCTTCTCGAGCTGATCCACCGCCCAGTCGTCGGTGTCGATGTCGGGATGTTCGTGTGCGTCGGTGTCGAAGTCATGGCTGGCGACGATGAGGAACGTGCTGAACCAGAGGGTGGCGACAAACTGCAGGACCCAGGCCCACACATCACCCATCGCGATGAAGACCACCAGCTCGGAGATCAACAGAGCTCTGACACCGAAGGCGCCGATGAAGTGGGGCAGGCCGCCCTTCCACGACCCGTACATGTCGGCGATGCCGACCTGCCGGGTGAGTTTGCAGATCTCCAGCAACCGAACCACCATGCCCGTCGCGGTGTGGCCGAATTTGTGGACGGTGTGGATGGGCACCCGGAACCACCTGGGCAGATCCATCATGAAGGTGAAGACGTTCTTCTTGATGTCCACTTCGCTCTGCGTATGCGGATGATGAAGCAGGGCATGGCCATCCGCGGTGACAAACGACAACGCAACATAGTTGACGTCGAACGCGCTGACAAATGCCTTCGTCAGACCCTTTTGGGGGCGGTGGATCGCATAGTGTCCGTAGCCGGCGATGCCGCAGCGCAGCATTACCATGGCAACCACAAAGGCGGGCAACGGCATCCAGCTGGTGTCGAACAGCCGGAGTGCCTGTACTGCGAAGTAGGCGATCACGAGGCCGATCACCACGACGTTGAACACCGTGTCCATGCGCTTCAGGCGGGCGGCCAGCTCGGGTTCCTTGAGCCTGGCCTTGATCCTGTGGAGGAGATCGTTCTTGTCGTCGAAGCGAAAGTGCGGGGTGTCGCGCCAGCTGTCGAAGTTCTCTTTGAAAAGGAAGTCAGGGGCATTGGCCTTCGGGTGAATGTCCTCGACGACGGCGTCACGATCCAGCGCGTACTTCTGGAGCATCCGCTCGATCTTCTCCGGATCACGGTGGTACGAACCGATGATGGAGGTGATGTCGCGGTTCTTGGTACGTCCGATGAAGAACTCGCCACCGGGATGCTTGGAGATCCAGTCGGTCAGGTCGTAGGCGCGCCCTCGATAGACCCAGACGTTCGCGAGCCGGGGTCCGCCGTCGGGACCGGGCATCCTGCCGAGATCATGATCCTCCGCCGGCTGGTCGAGGTCGGTGGCCTCATCCCCGACATGGGTGTCAGTCATGCGCTGTCCTTCGTGTGTCACACCGTCTGCTGGGGACGGCCTCTGCCTCAGTTGGGGATAGGAGGCAGGGCCATGCCGGAATGTTCCCGAGCCGCCCATCGACGTGAATTCAAATGACCGACTCCCGGGGTCGTCGGCAGTCCACTAGCGTCCGTCACCATGCCGAATCAACCCAGCCCAGCGCGGACCGTCCGTTCGCGAACCACCCTTGTCGCGGCCGCCGCCGCCCTGTCGCTCTCCGCCGTGTTGCTCACCGCATGCGGTGGTGGATCGAACTCCGATCCCACTACTACACAGTCGATTCCGCCCGTTCTGGAGAGTTCACGAGAAGCCCCGCCGTCGGTGGCGGTGTCCGATCCGACCGCGGTCGTCGAGCAGAGTTCTCAGACGACACGAATGATGAACTCGGTACACATCGTGCTGGATGTCAGCGATTCGATCGACAGTCTGCCGATCCAGAATCTGACCGGCGACGTGACCAACCGTCCCGCTGTCGCAGCGCAGGGTGACGGCCAGTTCCGGATCAACAACAACTTGTCACAGTCGGAGTTCATCGTCTCCGAGGGCAACCTCTACACCAAGGGTGACGGCGGAACCGAGTACACCAACATGGGGCCGGCGAACCGGATCTACGACCCCGCAGTGATCCTCGACAAAGACCTCGGGTTGGCGAATGTGATCGCCAAGGTGCAGGATCCGGTCTCTGCCGGCACCGAGGAGATCAACGGCGTCAAGGCGATCAAGGTCGAGGGCACCATCGCCAGCGCCGAGCTCAAGCCGATCCTCCCCGAGATCGACAAGACACAACCCACCCTGCCGATCACCCTGTGGATCGCCGCCGAGGCGCCGTACAACCTCGTCCAGGCGACCATCACCGTCGATGACGGAAAGGTGGACATCATCACCTCTGATTGGCAGAAGCCGTTCACCATCGCCAGCCCACAACAGTGACGAGTGGTGAGATGACCGCGCCCACACGGACCGAGCTGCAGGTGTGGGTCGACGGTGTGCCCCGCTCGGTACGACCGGCCCCGCAGCTGGCCATCGGCCGGGTACCCGAGTGCGACATCACCGTCGACCACCCACTCATCTCGCGGCGCCACGCGATGGTCAGCTGGCAGGGCGGCTGGGTGGTCACCGACGAGGGCAGCACCAACGGCCTCTACCTCAACGGCCGGCGTGTGCAATCGGTGCCGGTCGGCCGGGGTCAGCAGATTCGGCTCGGAGACCCCCACAACGGCCCGCTCCTCCAGATCCGGGTGGTCGAGAGCATTGCGCCCGCGAACATGCCTCACCTGCAGGCCATTGCCCAGAACCAGTCGCCGCCACCACAGCGCGAGGCCATGGACATCGCCCGTGGTTCCACGGTCCGGATCGGGCGTACACCCGACAACGACATCGTGGTCAGCGACGTGCTCGCCTCGCGTCGTCACGCCCAGATGATCAGCGGGCCGCAGGGTCTGCTGATCGAAGACCTACGCAGTGTCAACGGCACCTACGTCAACGGTCGCCGCGTGATGCGACACCAGCTGACCGACGGCGACGTGGTGACCATCGGCAACAGCGACTTCGTGGTCGCGGACGGCAAACTCGTCCGGGGACAGGACCAGTCGGTGGTCGCCGGTGGTGTGCATGTCAGCTCGGTCAGCCTCACCGTCGACCGGAAGCAACTCGTCAGCGATATCGAGTTCAGCGCTGCGCCAGGTACTCTCACTGCAATCATCGGGCCGTCGGGCGCCGGAAAGTCCACCGTCTCCCGAATAGTTTCCGGCGCTGGACATCCCACCGCCGGCCAGGTCACCTTCGAAGGTCGAAGCGTTCATGAGGAGTACGAGGCGCTGCGAACGCGCATCGGTATGGTCCCGCAGGACGACGTACTCCACGGGCGGCTCACCCTGCGCCAGGCGCTGCGCTACGCCGCACGGCTGCGACTGCCGCCTGACATGTCCGGTGCCGACCGCGACGCCGTGATCGACGGAGTGCTGGCCGAGCTGCAGCTGACCGAGCACACCGGCACTCGCATCGACAAACTGTCAGGGGGACAACGCAAACGGGCATCGGTGGCGATGGAACTGCTGACGGGCCCGGCGCTTCTCATCCTCGACGAACCGACGTCCGGACTCGACCCGGCGCTGGACCGCCAGGTGATGCAGACCCTGCGCAGACTCGCCGACGCAGGCCGGGTTGTCATCGTGGTCACCCACTCCGTGGCGCACCTATCGATCTGCGATCAGGTGCTGCTGCTGGCCCCCGGTGGTAAGACCGCATTCTGTGGTCCGCCGGAGTCGGTGAATGCCGCGATGGGCACGGGTGATTGGGCGGAGATCTTCGCCTACGTCGCGGCCCGACCCGATGAAGCCGCGACCCGCTACCGGTCGACGGCGCCGCGCCGCCGGCCACCGCAAACCCCACCGCCATCGACGCCGCGGCCACGACCCCGCCAGACCAGCGCGTTGCGGCAGGTCAGTACGATCGCCCGTCGTCAGATACGCCTGATCTTCGCCGACCGAGGCTATCTGATGTTCCTGATCTTGCTTCCCGTTGTCTTGGGGGCACTCACCCTGGTGATCCCGGGGTCGGCCGGTTTCGGTTTGAACGCCCCCGGCACCACCGAGACACTGCAGATCCTGGTGGTCCTCTCGATCGGGGCGACGTTCATGGGCTCCGCGCTCACGGTGCGCGACCTCGTCGGCGAGCGGTCAATCTTTGAGCGAGAACGTGCCGTCGGCCTGCGGCCAGGTGCGTACCTCACCGCCAAGGTGATCGTGTTCGCCCTCGCCGCCATCGCACAGACGGTCATCATGCTGGTGATCACCTATGCCGGTCGGGGCACTCCGGGCAAGGGTGTATACCTGCCCGGCGCAATCGAACTCGGCATCGACCTTGCACTTCTCACCTGCATCGGCGCGCTCATCGGCCTGGCCATCTCGGCGACGGTCCGCACCCCGGAACAGACGATGCCGCCGCTTGTGGTGGTGGTGATGGTGCAGCTGGTCTTCTGCGGCGGGCTCTTCGCCCTCCACGATCGGACGGGCCTCGAGCAACTTGCCTGGCTTGTCCCCGCCCGGTGGGGTTATGCCGCCGCGGCGTCCACCGTGGAGGTCCAGTGGACCACCCCTGGTGCCGCCACCGAGGACGAACCGATGTGGAAACACGATGTCGCGACTCTCGGCCTGAGTTACGGCGTGCTCGGGGTCATCGCGCTGCTGCTATTGGTATTCATCTACAGCCGCCTGCGACTCAAGCGATCGGCATGAAGCCTCGACTCGTCGCCCCGGGAAGCGGTCGCGATAAGGTGCAGAAAGCCGTGGCCCGGTGGTGGGTCCGCGAATCGCAGACGATTGGTGGGGATTGTTCATGGGAGTTGTCCGACACAGTTCAGAGGTGAAGGCGACGCGAGAACGAGCCTTCGCCTATGTCAACGACCACCGGAACGTCCCGGATTGGATGTTCGGTGTCAAGAAGTTCGAACCGGTGTCGGAGACCATCTATGGGCTCGGAGCCACGTTCGACGTGGTGATGAACGTCGGCCCGAAGGCTCTCAAGGCCACCCTCGAGGTCACCGAGTTCGTCGAGAACGAGATGGTCCGCCTCGAATCGGTCAAAGGCTTCTCCGCCGCCACGGTGTGGCGCTTCGAGGACACCGCGACCGGCACCGACGTCAACGTCGAGATGTCGTACGACCTCCCCGGAGGCATCGCCGGTCGCGCACTGGGCGCGGTGATCGAGCCTGTCGTGGGACAGGCTGTGCGGCACACCGATTCGGCGTTGAGGGCCCAACTGGACAAGCCCGCCTGACAGAGGCGGGCTCGTCGCCGGGTCCTCGTCAGCTCACGGGATGATGTTGACCATTCGGCCGGGCACCACGATCACCTTGCGCGGTTCGCCGTCGAGCAGCGGCGCGATCTTCTCATCCGCCAACGCCGTTGCCCGCAGAGTGGCCTCGTCTGCGTCGGCGGCCACCGTCATCCGGCTGCGGACCTTGCCCTTGACCTGGATCGGGATCTCGATGGTGTCTTCGACCAGCCACTGCGGATCCGGGGTCGGGAACGGCCCGTGCGCCAGCGTTCCTTTGCCGCCCAGCCTGCCCCACAGCTCTTCGGCGATGTGCGGCGCGACCGGTGCGAGCATCAGCACCAACGGTGATACCGCTTCTCGCGGAGCACCTTTCGGATACTGCTTGGTGAGGTGATTGGTGAGCTCGATCAGCTTGGCCACGGCGGTGTTGTCGCGCAGGTTCGCGTAGTCCTCGCGCACGCCCTCGATGGTCTTGTTGAGCAGACGATTGGTCTGGTCAGCCAGCGGTTCTTCGGTGACCCGCATGTCGCCGGTCGCCTCGTCGACAACCAGGCGCCACGCCCTCTGGAGGAATCGTTGGGCGCCCACCACGTCTTTGGTCGCCCAGGCGCGGGAGGTGTCGAGCGGACCCATCGACATCTCGTAAACGCGCAGGGTGTCGGCGCCATACTCGCGGCAGATGTCATCGGGCGCAACGGAATTCTTGAGCGACTTGCCCATTTTTCCGTACTCGCGATTGACTTCCTGACCCTGGTAGAAGAACTTGCCACCTTCTTCGGTGACCTCTTCGGCCGGGACGTAGATGCCGCGCGAATCGGTGAACGCGTACGCCTGGATCATTCCCTGGTTGTAGAGACGGCGGTACGGTTCTGCCGAGGTGACGTGCCCGAGGTCGAACAGCACCTTGTGCCAGAAGCGCGAGTACAGCAGGTGCAGCACGGCGTGCTCCACACCGCCGACGTACAGGTCGAGGCCACCGGGGTCCTGCGGTCCGTGCAACTCGGGACGCGGGCCCATCCAATAGGCCTCGTTCTCCTTGGCGCACAACTCTTCCGAGTTCTCCGGATCGATGTAGCGCAGCTGATACCAGGAGCTGCCCGCCCACTGCGGCATCACGTTTGTGTCGCGGGTGTAGTGCTTGAGACCGTCCCCGAGATCGAGTTCGACATGCACCCAATCGGTGGCCTTGGCCAGCGGCGGCGACGGCTCACTGTCAGCGTCGTCGGGGTCGAAAGACACAGGCGCATAATCGATCACGTCGGGCAGCTCGACCGGCAACATCGAGTCCGGGATCGAATGTGGCGCGCCGTTCTCGTCGTAGACGATGGGGAATGGCTCGCCCCAGTAGCGCTGCCGGGCGAATAGCCAATCGCGCAGTTTGTACTGGATCGTCCCGCTGCCGGCACCATCGGACTCGAGCCGCTCGATGATCGCCGCCTTGGCGTCATCCACTGTCATCCCATCGAGGAATCCGGAGTTCACCAGCGTTCCGTCGCCCGTGTACGCCTGCTCGACCACACCTTGTTCCGAACCGATCACCTCGATGATCGGGAGACCGAACGACGTCGCGAACTCGTGGTCGCGGGGGTCGTGGGCCGGCACCGCCATGATGGCGCCGGTGCCGTAACCGATGAGCACGTAGTCGGCGATGAAGATCGGGATCTGTTGTCCGTTGACCGGATTCGTCGCGTAACTGCCGGTGAAAACACCGGTCTTCTCTTTGTTCTCCTGGCGCTCCAGGTCGGATTTTGCCGCGATGGTCTCCCGGTACTTCGCGATCGCGGCTGCGGGAGTCGGCGCGCCAAAGGTCCACAGGGAGTTGACGTCTGCAGGCCAGGCTGCAGTCGTGAGCTCGTCGACCAGCTTGTGTTCAGGCGCGAGCACCATGTACGTGGCGCCGAAAAGCGTGTCGGGCCGGGTGGTGAACACCTCGATCTCGTGATCGGTGCCGGGCACGCCGAACGACACCTGGGCACCGCGCGAACGGCCGATCCAGTTGCGCTGCATGGTCTTGACCTTCTCGGGCCAGTCCAGCAGGTCGAGGTCGTCGAGGAGCCGGTCACTGTAGGCGGTGATGCGCATCATCCACTGGCGCAGGCGTTTACGGAAGACCGGGAAATTGCCGCGGTCGCTGCGACCGTCCGCGGTGACCTCTTCGTTGGCCAGCACGGTTCCCAGCCCTGGACACCAGTTGACGAGTGAATCGCTCTGGTAGACCAGTCGGTACTCGTCGATCACGTCGTTGCGGGCGGCCTGGTCCAGCTCCGACCAGGTGCGGCCGTCCGCGAGGGTGCGGGCGCCCGATTCCAGCTCGGCGATCAGTTCGGGGATACGCCGCGCCTTACCCTGCTCTGCGTCGTACCAGGCGTCGTAGATCTGCAAGAAGATCCACTGCGTCCAGTGATAGAACTCGACGTCGGTGGTGGCCACGCGGCGCCGCTCGTCGTGACCGAGGCCCAGCCGGCGGATCTGTTCGAGGTACCGCTCGATGTTGGCCTCGGTGGTGGTGCGCGGATGCGTGCCGGTCTGCACGGCGTACTGCTCTGCGGGCAACCCGAAGGAGTCGAAGCCCATCGTGTGCAGGACGTTATAGCCGTTCATCCGGTGATAGCGCGCGTACACATCGGTGGCGATGAAGCCCAGCGGGTGGCCGACGTGGAGCCCCGAACCCGACGGGTACGGGAACATGTCCTGGACGAACAGCTTGGCGTCCGGTCCGCTGAACGACGAGAGGTCACCGGCCAGTTCACCGGTCGGATTGGGGGCCTCGAAGGTACGGCCTTCGGCCCAATTCCGCTGCCAGCGCTCCTCGATCTGCCCGGCCAGGTCCGCGGTATAGCGGTGCTGCAGGGTGTCGTCAGGGCCAGAGGTCGTCGAACCAGTCACTTGACCAGCGTAAAGCGTTGCTCGCAGCCGCCGTACGCAGGCCTTCCGACGGGCGATTTGCACAGCAATCGTATGGTGGTGGGGTGTCCATCGCCGCCTTCATCCTCGCCGCTATCACGCTGGTGCTGGCGCTGACCTTCCTCACGGTGGGTGCCCTCGGCACCACTCGCAAGCTGCCTCGCAACCGGTGGTTCGGTGTCCGATCGGCAGAGACCATGCGCAATGACGACGCGTTTGTCGTCGCCAACCGCGTGGCCGGCCCGGGATTGATCTGCGCCGGAGCCATCCTCGCGATGGGCGCCATCCTCGCGTTTGCGCTCGGCGGCGGAGCCGGTGTCATCCTCGCGTTCGCCGCGATCGTGGTCGGAGTTGTCATCGCCGGCGTCATCGGGTCGTTCGGCATCCGCGCGGCGACCACCGTCGAAGAGCCCTCATCGGACTGTGGCCAGAGCGGTGGCTGCGCCAGCTGCTCACTGCAGAAGGTGTGCACCAACTAGCCACCGGCCGGCAGTCAGCGCAACTACGCGCGCCCAGGTCAGGGCGCCGGAATCGACACCGGGATGCTCAGGAAGCTCGGGGCATTCGGATCGAGCTGGATGTGTTCCGGTTTGAGCTCAGACTCGTTCAGCAGCGGCCGAAGCGGCAGCCCCTTCGGGAAGTTCATCGCGAACACGTCCACCCGTAGCCGGTGGCCCGGTTTGATCAACGCGTCCGTCGCGAGCAGACCGACGTCGAGCTGAACCGCCTTGCCCGGCTGCACCGGTTGCCTGGTTTCCAGCGTCAGCGTGTTGACCGGATCCACCACGTCGCCGTTGGGTGCGTAACCCGTCTTGTCCGCGTCGAGGGCACGCAGTGACGCCATCACCTGGCCCGACGTGAGGACGGTCGACGTACCGTCGGGCGCGACATCGTTGAGCGTTGCCGTCCAGTACCCATCGGTTGCGTCCATCACCGTGTTGAGGTGCAGGTTCACAGGCCCGCTGATGGTGGTCGGCACCTGCACCGGCGCGCTGGTGAACGCCAGCGCCGTGGACTCCGAGATCCGCGCGTCGTCGGCACAGAACGGGAAGATCCCCACCAGCCCTGCGGTCTGCTGGGCCGCATCGCGAGAACACAGGGTGGCCAGGCCGGGGGCAACGGTCATCCGGCCCCGACTGGGCGAGGGCTCAGTCGACAGCGAACCGTCGCGGACGGCGTGCGGCGCGGTCCCGCTCGAGCGGTCGGACAGGTACATCCGCTGGTAGTTCATCCCGGGGCGCGGGAAGTCCGACGCCGTCGTCCAGCCGTTGCCCAGCTGGTACAGCGTGGCGGGCCCGTAGTTCTCGATCCCGTTGTCGATGCCCTTCAACCACTTGTCGAACCAGGCCTTCTGGAGCACGTCGAGCCGCGGCGGGCTGCCGGGATCGCCGAAGCCAGAGCCACCGGTGATGTGGTAGGTGGGGCCCATGATCAGCTGCTTCTCACCACCGGAGAGGGGGATCTTGTTGATCATCCGCCACTCGCTGTTGGTGAACAGGTCGAACCAGCCGCCGTAGAGCATCGTGGGTACGTGGATGTTCTCGGCAAGGTCACGCCAGCCCACGCGCTCGGCGGACGCGCTGTCGAGCAGGTTCATCGTGCGCGGCGGGATCGACTCGATGGTCGGCGACAAGAGCGCGTCGAACAGCTGCGGCGCGAACACCGCCGGATCGGTGAGCCTGTCCGACAACCACTTCCAGTCGAAGGTGCCGTTGAGCATCGACTGGACGTCGGGGACGAACTTCAACCCGTTGACCAGCGCCAGCCATGCCGGCAGGAAGCCGACGCCGAGGGCGCCGCCCGGGGCGACGATGTCGCGGATGAGGTCGCCGCCCGGCTCCACCGGGAAGATCGCCTTGAGCGGCTCCGGGTTCTTGTTGGCGGCCTGGATCTGGTTGATCCCCGAATAGGAGACACCGCTCATCCCGACGTTGCCGTCCGACCAGCCCTGCGCCGCCGCCCAGTTGATCACCTCGACGGTGTCCTTCTGCTCGCGCTCGCGGAAGACGTCCCAGACACCCTGGGAGAAGCCGGTTCCGCGCACATCGACCACCACCTGGGTGTAACCGCTGCGGACCAGTTTCTGGTCGACGGAGAAAGTACGGGCGAAGCCACCGCGGATTGTGCCCGCGAGGTCGTTGATGCCATCGATCGGCGTACCCGACAGATTGATCATCCCAGCGAGCTGGTCGGCCAGCGGTCCGAGCACCGGGTTCGACAACGCCGCGTCGGCCACCGCCGACACCAGCTTGGTGTACGGGGTCATGTTCACGATCACGGGCGTCTTGGTGGCGACGGGATTACGGCCGGCATCCGCCGGACGGTAGACGTTGGCCTTGAGAACCGTGCCGTCGCTCATCGTGATCGGCACGTCCCACTGGACGTTGACGTCCGGGTAACGCAGGCCCTGATCGTGTCCGGCAGTCCACTGCTGTCCATTCGCGCCGGCGGTCGGATCCGCCTGCGCCGCAACGGGATTGATCAGCCCGGCGATCAGCGTCACCGTCGTGACACCGGCCATCACCGCGACCTTGCCGAAGCCGTTTCTACGAACCCACCCTGACATTGGACCCCTCCAACTCCCCACACCCGGCGACGCTGGTCTCTCACCGTCACCGATTCCGAATCGAACCGTAACAGTTCGGTGACCCGGCCAGGACGGGTTGTCAGTTTCGTTCGAGTTCGATCGGGTGAGTGGACAACAGCGGCAGCGGCCACGGTTGACGTCGCAGCACCTGCGCCCAGAGATCGACGTCCGCGGGCACCAGGACATCGTCGGGCAGCGATGGCGCGACGATCCAGCTGCCCTGGCGGAGTTCGTCACCCAGTTGGCCGATTCCCCAACCCGCGTAGCCGGCGAAGATCCGGACACCGGTCAGCACCGACCCGAGATCATCGGCGTCGGCATCGAGGTCAACCAGCACCACGCGGCCTTCGACGGGGCGAAGGGCGGGGAGGTGGTCGATGGGCATACCCGGCTTGACGACGCCGAGACACAGAGCGGAGTCCTGCTTGACCGGCCCGCCGACGAAGATGGCCTTCGGCCGGGCCGCCGTGTCGGTCCATGCCGGCAGAAGATTGTGCACCGCAGTCTGACTCATCCGGTTCAGGACCACCCCGAGCGTGCCTGCGTCATTGTGTTCGATGACGTAGATGACCGTGCGGCGAAACGTGGGCTCGGCGAGATCGGCTGAGGCCGTCAGCAGACTGCCGGCAGACACCTGTGCGGTACTCGGTGACACGCGTTCATCATCGCACGCCACCGGCGAGGTGTTTGTACGCTGGACATGGTGAACGTCGAACCCACCACGGCGGCAACCGTGCCGCCCTCCCCCATCGGTGACCACCGGTTACCTCTGCGGGACTTCATCAGGTCTTTTCGTTGTTCACCGGGCCTTTCGCGGCTGCTCGCAGTCCGTCTGGGCAGCCAGTTCACCGACGGGCTCTTCCAGGCCGCCCTGGGCGGCGCGATCCTGTTCAATCCCGAACGGCACGCCGACCCGATGGCCGTCGCCGCCGGGATGGCCGTGCTTCTTCTCCCCTATTCGGTGATCGGCCCGTTCGCCGGCGCCCTCCTCGACCATTGGGATCGGCGCACCGTGCTCGTGTGGGCCAACGTCCTGCGCGCGGTACTGGTGAGCCTGGTGGCGATCGTGATCGCCACCGGAACCGGCGACACCGGCGTCCTCATCGCCGCCCTGGCGGTGACCGGCGCAAGTCGTTTCGTGGCATCCGGGCTCTCTGCCGGACTGCCACACGTGGCCGCCCGCGAGCACCTCGTCGGAATGAACTCCTTCTTCACGACCATCGGCGCCGGCGCTCTGGCCGCCGGAGCCGGCGGGGCTCTCGTCCTGCGCGAGATCTTCGGTTCCGACAACACCGGCAGCGCCGCGACCACGATGGGCGCGGTGGTGGTCGCTCTGATCGCCGCCTTCATCGCCCACCGCTTCGAACCGCTCCAGCTTGGACCCGACCATCCCGACGTCGTCGGCGGATCGCGGGCACGAAATCCCGGCGGTTCCGCGATGCGTGCGGTCGCGGTGGGTCTGGGCCATGGCGCCCGGGCCGTCTGGAAGGTGCCGTCGGTGGCCGCGGCCCTCTCGGCGGTCGGCGCCCACCGGCTGGTCTTCGGGGTCAACACCTTGGTGCTGCTGGTGCTGACCAAACATTCGTCGCTCGGTGGCGGGCTCACCGGCTTCGGCCTGGTGGCCGGGATGATCGCGGTCGGGATGTTCCTGGCTGCGGTGATCACACCATTCCTCGTCGCCCGCATCGGCAGGACACGGGCGGTGGTGTCGGCGCTGGCGGTCGGAGCCCTTGCCCAGATCGCTCTGTGCACGTTCAACGGAATCGTCATCTGTGTTGCCGCCGTGGTGCTCGGACTGATCGGCCAGGTGTGCAAGCTGTGCGCCGATGCCGCAATGCAGATGGACGTCGACGACGCCCGTCGCGGGCAGGCGTTCTCGTTCCAGGACGCGCTCTTCAATTTCGCATTTGTCGGTGCCGTGTTCGTGGCGGCCTTGACGATCGCGGACAACGGCAAGTCGCCCGATCTGATCATCGCGGGCTCCGTGGTCTACGTGGTGGCGATTTTTGTCGTACGTGTGGTCAACAATCGGTCATCACCGGAGAAGATCACCATCTGACCAGGAGGCCGCGTGCAGTACGGAATCGTGTTCCCGAAGGGCGCAGGCCTGGAGTTCGCCGATCTGGCGGTCGCGGCAGAAGCGGCCGGTTGGGACGCCGTCTTCGGCTGGGAGGCACTGTGGGGCAACGACCCCTGGATCTCGCTGACCGCCGCGGCGATGCGCACCGAGCGCATCCGCCTGGGCACGATGCTCACCCCACTCCCCCGCCGCAAGCCGTGGGATCTGGCGTCCACGACCACCACGCTCGACCGGCTGAGCAACGGTCGGGTGATCCTCGGCGTCGGCATGGGCGCGTTGCACCCCGGGTGGCTGGCCTTCGAGCGCGACCAGGGCCGTAAAACCCGCGCCGAGCTGTTCGACGAGGGACTCGACGTGCTCTTCGGTCTCTGGACCGGGCAGCCGTTCGCCTACGACGGCAAGCACTATCAGGTGCAGCCGACGGACTTCGAGCTGCCACTGCCGCCGGTCCAGCAGCCGCGGATCACCACCTGGTGTGTCGGTCTGCAAGGCGCCCGTAAGTCGATGGCCCGGGCGGCTCGGTGCGACGGGCTCCTACCGAACTTCCCTCGTGACCCCGGAATCCATGGCGCAGTACCGGTTTCGGCGGAGCACTGGGCGGGGGTGGCCAGGGAGATCCGCGACTTACGGGCCGAACTTGGTTTCACGGGAAACTACGACATCGTCTACGAAGGCACTGCCGACCTGTCCGACCCGGCGGCCGAACGAGAACAGGCCGCGGAGCTTGCCGCTGCGGGCATCACCTGGTGGCTCGACTCCGATTGGGAATCCGCCTCTGCCGACCCCCTCGCCTACCAACTCGAACGGATTGAGGCCGGCCCGCCCAGGCCCTGACGCTCAGTCGCGGAACGGGGTCGAATAGACGTAGCGGCTCGTGGGCACGGTGTCGATGTTCTGGTCGGCACCGAAGGCGCCGGTGCTCGCGAGCATCCGGCCCATCCTGTCCGCCAGGTCGTTGTCGTCGGCGGCACCGAAGAAGGCGTGCACATCGTGGACCGCCTCGATCGGGAACAGTTCTTCGACGATGGCGGTGAGTGGTGGCGACGCGGCCGTGAGCGGCCTGACCACCGCGTTCTGCACGTAGCCGAACGTCGACTGGGTCTCGATCGCCACGTTGGTGTGGTCGAGATGCCACCGTCGCAGCCACGTCTGCTCGTCGATGTGTTCTGGTCGGCGCAGAAACGCCATGTTCGCCAACCCGGGTGTTCTGGTGCCCGATTCGACAACAGGCACCGGTAGTGGAATCGATTCGGTGACGAGATAGGCGGCGATGTTTCCGTAATCGGGGTTTCGGTAATCGCGTTCGAGAGTGTTGATCAATTCCGAGACGCCTGGACCGTAGTTTTGCTGTGTCCACACGCTGATGACGGCCACTATCGGAGGTTCAAGCGTGCTCAGAGTCATGATTGAGTCGGTCACAGGCGAATCCCGGACATTGATGCTGACCCCCGCAAAATCCGCTTTCGCGGTCAATTCCACGACACGTTTCTGCAGCTCAGAGCACCATTTGTCGTCGGGAACGGGGGCCCGAACGGACATCATGACTTTTTCCATGCTCGACCTCGACTGCAGACTGTGGCGACAAAATGGTATTGGACCTGGCATTATTACCGCATGCGCAATCGTGATGAGGTGTCGGAGTTCGCAATCGAGCTCAATAAACTCTGTGCCATTCGGTGGCCGGGTGGGTCTCGTACCGCGAACGCCGAGATCGCTGATTGGGTCACGGCAGAAACCGGTCGCAACATCGACCGGCAGTTCGTGTGGCGGATCCGCAAGGGTCGCGTGATGAAGGTCGACGGCGCCGTTCGCGACGCCATCTGCTCCTTCTTCGGGGTCTCCAAAGACCACTTTTCGAGCAACCCCCGCACTCTAGGCGAAGAGGTGCAGGCGGCGATCGAAGAAACGGGACTACAGGTGGCCGGACTTCGCGCCGACCAGCTGTCGTCGACCGGGCGAGCCGAACTGGCAACGTTGCTCCGCGAGGTGAGCCGGGTACTGGAAGCTGAGAAGAGCGTCGGACAATGATGACCCGACAGAAGATGTTTCGCCTGGCCGCCGCGATCACCCCCGAAGGTGATTGGTCCTGGGAAGACTTCGAACACCGCCTCACCCGCCAACTCGATTGCGCGGTTCGCTGCATCACCTCGGACAGCCTGACCTCAGGCGAACTGACGGGGGCGGCGTTGCGTACCGCAAACGGCACCGCGATCATCGTCATCCCGGGCAACGTCTCCACTGCCCATCGCATCCACATCGCCGCGCATGAGGCCTGGCACCTGCTGGCAGGCCACGACGGTTGCGATCAGAACTCACGCCGAGAGGCCAAGGCCGAGGCCTTTGCCACCACAGTGGGCACGCTCGCCGAAGGCCGTGGCAACGAGCCCCGGACCAATCGCGCCCTGACCGCTGCATTCGGAGCTGTTGGCATCGTGGCATGAACACCCTTCTCGGGGCCCTGGCTTGGACAGGGGTGGCCCTGGGAATCCTGATCGCCCTCCGAGGCGGTTGGTATCGCCGTGCCACGACAATCGTCTTCGGTGTGTGCATCACGTTTTACTGCCTCACCGGAGAGAACTACCTAGCGCTCGTACCCGAAGACGGGGTGCGACATCTGATGACCACTGCCGAGCGCATGTGGGGCGCAACATCAGCGGTGCTTGCCGGTTGTGCTCTGGTCGGTGCGTTGATCGCGATCCGGAGAAACAGCATGGATCCCGACGGCGACGAGTGGACCGATCCCGAACTGCACCAACGGGTGATGATCCTGGTGCTCGGTGCCGCAGCGTCTGTCGCGGTGATCAACATGACCCTCGTGCACGCGGATTTCCCGCCGTCGGCCAACTTCCTCACCGAATACGGTGACCACTTCAACGTTGTTCTGTACGAGGCGGTGTTCGCCATCTGGATCGGTCTTCCGGCGGGCTTTCTCGGCTGGACCGTGGTGCGCTCCGAGCTCGGCCCGCTGCGTTACCTCGTGGGCCTTGGCGGTCTCTTCGGTGTGGGTTGGGCGGCGTGGAAGTTCGTCGGAACCGCGCTCATCTGGATCGCGGACATCCCCATAGCCGAGACAAGCCCGGTCAGCGTCACACTCGGACTGCTGGCGCTCGGCTTCTGCGTTGCCGGGTCGCTGCTTCTCAGTCTCGAGGCCGCGTTCCAGGTGTGGCGTGCCGGCCGCACCTATCGCACCGCGCGAGCCCTCGAGGACCGGCGATTGCGCCGACACAATCCCGCCGCCTGAAACGACGCGAAACACAGCCTCACATCTTGAACTTGTAGACCTTGCCGTCGTCGTCGCGCGGGAGATGGTCGAGCACCTCGATGATCCGTGGCAGCTTGTATGACGCCAGGCGCTCACTGAGCGCGTCGAGCAACTGGGCCGGCTGGACGTCGTAGCCGGGCCTGGCCACCACGTACAGGGCCACCTGCTCCCCCAGGTCACCCTCGTGTGGTCGGCCGACGGCGGCAGCGTCTTCGACGTACGCAAGTTCCATCGCCGCCGCCTCGATCTCGGCGGGATAGATGTTGACCCCGCCGGAGATGATCACCTCGGTGCTGCGGCCCGTCAGGTACAGGTATCCGTCGTCGTCGACGTAGCCGACATCGCCCACGTCCAGAGGGAACCGGGCCGGCGTGGGGCTGCGCAGGTAGGTGAAGGCCGGCCAGCCCTGCGGCGGCTGGATCTGCACACGTCCCGTGGTTCCGGCCGGCACCGGCCGGCCCGCGTCATCGACGATCCTCACCGAAGAGCCGTTGACCGGACGGCCGACCGATCCTGGCCGCTCCGACCACTCCTGCGCGTCGATCCAGGTGATGATCCCGCCTTCGGTGCAGCCGAAGAACTCCTTGACCGCGTCCCCGAACCACTCGATGGCGGCACGCTTGATGGCCGGTGGACACGGCGCTGCCGAATGGACAAGATGCGTCAGGGACGACACGTCGTAGGCGGTCCGGACCTCCGGTGGCAACGACAGCAACCGGGAGAGCATCGTGGGGACAACCTTGGCCTGCTCGATGCGCCTGGTGTGGATCAACTCGAGGAACTCTTCGGCATCCCATCTCGGCATGAGGGTGACGTTCGAGCCGATCCGCATGCCGAGGAGAGCAAAGGCATTGGGACTCGCGTGATACAGCGGTCCGGCGACGAGCAGCTCGCCGCCTTGTCGAAGTCCCATACGTTCGGCCGTGGCGCCGGCCACGGTGAAGAGCTGATCCGCGCTCATGTGCTCGCGCACAACACCTTTGGGCCTACCCGTGGTACCCGAGGTGTAGATCAGGCCAAGAGAGGCCGCCATGGCCTCCTCCCGGTACTCGAGCCCGTCTGACCGACTCGCGATGAGTGCTTCATGCGAGTTGCGGCGGTTCACCCCGCCGTCGGTGACCTCGACGATCTGCACAGTCGAGCGGGCCGCGGCAACGGCCTGACGGGCGGTGTGTAGATGCATCGTGTCGCAGAAGAGGATCCGCAGCTCGCAGTCGTCGAGGAGGTAGGTGATCTCTGGTGCGGTCCAGTGCCAATTGATGGGTACCGGGTTGCCCCCCGCAGAGGCGATGGCAATGGAGATCTCGAGGAAGTCGACGCTGTTGAAGGCGAGGAGTCCGACTCTCTCACCGAACTCGACCCCGCAGTCGACCAGCGCTGATGCCAGCCGGCCCGCCCGGTCGAAGCACTCTCGGTGAGTGCGGGCGGTGGACCCGCACAACACCACAGGCTCATCGTCTTCCTGGGCCGCTTCGAAGTCTTGCACTGCATCTGCCCTCATGGTTGACTGAGCCTTACTTCCATTTCTGATCGTAACGGTCATTCAAGTGGAGCGAGGGGTGGCTCTCAGGGTGGCTGCTGACAGGGGCGGCAACCGCCCTGAGACTCGTCGCCTCGATTCGAGCAGCCATCTGTTGGGAACTATCCGCCAATTCTCCGATGAAGTCGACCAGCAGCGGACTGTTAGCGGACCTACCCATAACGGTCGAACGTCAAACCGTCCGGCCCGGGATGCGCTCGCGAATCGGCGACACCATCCAGATCGGAGTCGATCAGAATCTGATCGAACTTCCCGTCGCCGTCGGTGTCGATGTAGAGCCGCCCACCGGTGCGCGACACCGCGATGTCGTTCTGTCCATCGGCGTTGCTGTCGAAGGTTCGCTCGCCCGACGGCGTCGGCGGCTCTCCCGGGTCGGGCGGCGCGGGCGAGGGGGCCGGATCAGGCTGCTCGACCGGTCCGGTGCCGCCAGGGCTTTCGGACCGCTTCCCCCACACCCCTGAACCATCGTCGGTGAACCAGGCGTCGACGGCGCCGTCGTCATCGAGGTCGAGCGCGCTGCAGTCGGCCCGGCCATCATGATCGCGATCCCACAATGCGTCGTCGGACAGTCCGTCGCCGTCGAAGTCGAGCCGGACCGCATCCGGGGCACCTCCTCCGAGGGTCAGATCTGCCGACGAGGTCCAGGTGCTGGTGCGCCCGTCACCGGCCCCGAAGACATACTCGATCGTCGGTTCCATGAGTACTTGGACGGCGCTGGTGGGTGACGGGTTCCGCCGCGCCCCTTCGCGGTAGCGTAAGAGCGACCCCAGTGCCCGGCGCCACCCAGCATGACCTGCGAGGAGGACCTTCGGATGTACGTCAGCGAGCTCGGTGACCTGTGGCATCGGGCCCGAACAGAGCCCGTCAGCATCCACCTCGATTCGGCCGCGGCATCGCGCGCTTCGAATCAGGTCATCGAAAGCATCACGGCCCACCTGTGGCGGGAAGCCGAGCGCGGCGCCTACGTGGCCCAGGAACAGATCACCGAGTCGCTGGACCGGTGCCGGCGTGACATCGCCACGCTCGTCGGGCGCCAGGCGCATGAGCTCGCGTTCCGCGAGTCGGCGAAGGCCGCACTCCGTGCGCTGCTGACCTTCTGGAACCTGCCCATCTCGGCGTCGGTGTGGGTGGCCAAGAACGAGTTCGGGCCCAACCTCGACGAGTTCGAGCGCCGCGGATACGCCGTGCACACCATCCCGTCCGCCGACGTCTACGGACACGTCGACACCGATGCGCTCGAGAACATGCTGCAGTTCGAGCAGCCCGACTTCATCCATGTGTGCCACATCGGATCTCACAGTGGAGTGGTGCAGCCGGTCGAGAAGATCGTCGAGCTGGCGCGTACCGCCGGGGTACCGGTGGTGGTCGATGTCGCCCAGTCGTTCGGTCAGAGGAACTGCGCCTCCGGTGCAGACGTGGTCTATGGAACGAGCCGCAAGTGGCTGGCCGGTCCGCGCGGCGTCGGTTTCCTCGCCGTGCGCGGAGACTCGGTCCGCCCTGCGGAGATCGAGAGTTCCGAAGCCTTTGTCGCAGGACGTCTCGGTCTGGGGGTGGCGATCCAGGAGCTGCAGAGCTTCGGCCCCGAACGGGTCAGCCGCGAACTGGCGGCCATCGGGCAGTTCACCAGGGAACGGTTGCACGGCATCGGCAGCTGGGAGGTGATCGAACCGATCAACGAACCCTCGGCGATCGTCACCCTCGCCCCTCCCCCGGGCTGGGGCCCGTCGGACGTCCTGGCGGCACGAGACAAGTTGCGGTCCATCGGCATCCTGGTCACCTGCGCCGACAGCTGGCGTGCGCCGCTCAGTGCCGAGCAGTCGGTGTTGCGGATCAGCCCGCACCTCGACGTGCAGCGGTCGCACCTGGACCAGCTGGCGAACGAACTACGCGGGATGGGTTACTGAGTCCTCTTACCGAGTCCTCTTCTTTTCCGCTCGCACCAGGCCTGAGCCGATGATCAGTCGTTGTATCTCACTCGTGCCCTCGTACAGGCGCAGGAGCCGTGCGTCGCGGTAAATGCGTTCCACCACAACACCTCTGATGTACCCGCTGCCCCCGTGGACCTGAACCGCGAGGTCCGCGACCTTGCCGAGCATCTCGGTGCAATACAGTTTTGCCACCGATGGAGCGATTCGCCGGTCCTCGCCGCTGACCCATTTGCGCGCCGCTTCGGCCACCAGCGCCCGACCGGCCATCACACCGGTTTGCTGGTCGGCGAGCATTGCCTGCACCAACTGGAAGTCGCCGATCGTCGTGCCTCCCTGCGTGGTCAGCGCGGCGTACTGTACCGACTCGTCCAATGCACGTTGTGCCTGACCGACTGCGACTGCGGCGATGTGGATGCGGCCACGGGCGAGAATGGTCATGGCCGCCCGGTATCCCACCCCTGGATCACCGCCGACAAGTGACGCGCCGGGCACCCGGACGTCGTCGAAGAAGACCTGGGCGGTTACCGACCCCTGTTGGCCCATCTTCGAATCCTTCGGGCCCACACTCACTCCGGGGGTATCGGCAGGCACCAGGAAGACTGCGATGCCCGGGCCGGTCTCATCGGCAGGCCGGTAGCGCGCGAACACCACGAACAGATCGGCCCACGGCGCGTTGGTGATGTAGCGCTTCTCGCCGCTGATCACCCAATCATCGCCGTCGGCAACGGCTTTCGTGCGTAGTCCGGCCGGATTTGAACCGGCCCCGTCCTCGGTGAGCGCAAAGGAAGCCACCACCTCACCAGACGCGATCCGGCTCAGCCAGGCTTCTTTCTGTTCATCGGTTCCGAACTCCACCAGCACCTGACCGGCGATGCCGTTGTTGGTGCCCAGGCTCGACCGGAAGGCCAGACTCGTGTAGCCCAACTCCTGTGCCAGTCGGACATCCTGTTCGAGGTCCAGGCCGAGTCCACCCCACTGCTGCGGGATCGCGAACCCGAAGAGGCCCATGTCCTTGGCCGCCTGCAGCAGATCGGCGGGAATCGCATCGCCGTCGGCGATCTCCTGCTCGCGCGGAACCACCTGCTCACGCACAAAACTCCGGGTTGCCGCCAGGATGTCGGACAGGTCGTCCTCGGTGACTTCGCTCATCGCACCAGGATAGGGTCAAGCGCTTGCAGACACGGTCGCCTTGACGATCTCGGTGACTGCCGGGCGTGCCGCGTCGGCATCGCTGGGCACCAACGCAATTCGGGTGCGTCTGGCCAGGATGTCGTCAACGGTCAGCGCGCCTTCGGCGGTCAGCGCGTACTGCACCTCGGCCCGGGTGACATCGATGTCCTCGGCTATTCGGCCGGCCGGATTGCTCACCGTGGCCGTCTCGATGACACGCTCTGCCTCGGCACCGAACCGTGCCACCAGCGACTCGGGCAACGTGCTGTCGCCGGCCCGACCGACAGCGCCCACCAGTGCCAGCGACTCGGTCTCGCACGATGCCGCGCGGATGCCGCCGCGCTGCACGGCTTCGTCGACGGCGTCCTGGGCCATCTGGCGGTAGGTCGTCAGCTTCCCGCCGACCACCGTGATCACACCTGTGGGACTGACCCGCACCAGATGATTGCGCGACAGGTCGGCGGTGGCCCGCTCCCCCGCGCCGCCGTCGTCGATCAGCGGTCGCAGTCCCGAGTAGGTGCCGCGAATGTCTGACCGGGTGAGTTCCCGGCTGAGTGCCTGGTTGATCGTGTTGAGTAGCAGATCGATCTCGTTCTTGGACGGGGTGGGCTCGTCCGGGATGTCGCCAGGTGCGTCCTCGTCGGTGAGCCCGATGTACACCCGGCCCAGCTGCTGCGGCAGCGCGAAGACGAACCGGCTGATGCTGCCGGCCATCGGAACGGTGAGTGCTGCGGTCGGATTGCCCACAGCAGCGGCGTCGACCACGAGATGCGTTCCGCGACTTGGTCGTAGGCGTATCGAATCGTCGACCTGGCCGGACCACACCCCGGTTGCGTTGATCACCGACCGGGCTGCGATCGGGAAGCTGTGGCCCGTTCGGGTGTCGGTGAGCACGGCGCCGTGCCCGGTGGCGTCGGACGCACGGGTATAGGTGCAGATGTGGGCGCCGAGGCCCGCCGCGGTTCGCGCGAGTGCGACCACCAGACGGGCATCGTCGATGAGCTGCCCGTCGTGTCCCAGGACCGCCGACCGCAACCCATCGGTCCGGATTCCCGGACACAGTTCTCCGGCCCGCTGCGCCGAGATACGGCGTGAACGCGGCAATACGGTGGCAGGGGTCTTGGCGTTGTGCCGCAGCACATCTCCGGCAAGCATGCCTGCACGGGCCGCGACCGTGGCGACCAACGAGGTGTCGGAGTAGACAGGCAACAGCTGGCCGACCGGCCGGACGAGATGCGGTGCGATCACCGTCATCACCCGATGACGTTCGAGCGCGGACTCGCGTGCGATCGAGACGTTGCCGGTCGCGAGGTACCGCAGACCGCCATGGACGAGTTTGCTGCTCCACCGGCTGGTTCCGAAGGCCAGGTCATGCGCCTCCACCAACACCACCGACAGCCCGCGGGCTGCTGCATCGAGTGCGGCACCGGCACCGGTGACACCCCCACCGATGACCAGTACGTCGATCGGATCGGTACGCGAAGCGAGTTGTGCGAGTTCGCTGGTGCGGCGGTCGGCGTTCAACGACGCGCCGGAGAAAGACAGGGGTCGGCCGGTCATGGCTCACTCCTCAGATAGGACATGAGTGCGTGCCGCAGTTCTGGCGACCATCGCTCACCGAGAATGGGTTCGACGATCGCGTGGGATTGGATCGTGGACTGGCAGATCAGCAGGACCATGGTGGCAAGCTGGTCGGGATCGCCGTCGCGGATGTCGCCGCGGCGCTGACCGTCTGCGATCGTGCGGTTCAAGAGTGCAAGCACCGCTTGCTGGCTCCGCCCGAATCTGACGAACACGTACGGCGCCAGCGCTGCCGACGGCTCACTCCACAATGCCGCAAACAGGTCGTTGTGCCGGATGGCGTCGGCGACGGCAACAATCCTCTCGACCTTGTCCCCCAGCGATGTGCCTTGTGGCGGCTCGCCGGCGATGACCCGGCTCATCTCCCTCGTGACGAGGTCGGCGGTCACCGACTGCACGTCGGGCCAGCGCCGGTACACGGTCGGCCGACTCACTCCGGCCAGTCGTGCAACCTCGGCCAGGGTGATCTTGCCGCCTTCTGCGCGCACAAGACATGTCCGCGCCGCGTCGAGAACGCGGTCGGCGACGGAGCGATCGCCCACTGCGGCGATCTTGGCGTGACGGATTGACATATTGTGTAAAACTGTAACGCATGACGGTGAATTACCCACAACACGCACTACCGCTTCCCCCGATGAAGTGGGATGCGTGGGGAGCGGAATCGGCGGCCACCCACCTCTCCGCCGACATCAAGAACCTTCTTGTCGGCATCTTGGGCATCTCCGGCGAACCGATCGACGCACCGACCGCCGACCAGGTGCGCCTGTCCCCCACCCGCCTGACCGACACCGACCTCGATGCATTGCGCGCGATCGTCGACGCAGTCTCGACCGCCGACGGTGATCGGCTGATCCGCTCCGGCGGTAAATCGACCCTGGACCTGTTGCGCCGCAAGCAGATAGAGCAGGCCGCACCGGACGGTGTGGCGATCCCCGCGTCCGACGACGAGGTACACGCCCTGCTGCAGTGGTGCGCGCTCTCCGAGGTGGCCGTGGTGCCCTTCGGCGGCGGCACCAGCGTGGTCGGCGGCCTCGATCCCGAGAGCGGCGAACACCGTGCGACCCTGTCGGTCGACCTGCGCCGTTTCGACGACTTGATCACGATCGACACCGTGTCCGGGCAGGCCACCCTTGGCGCAGGGGTGACCGGTCCGGCCGCCGAACAACTTCTCGCCGAGCACGGCTTCACACTCGGGCACTTTCCGCAGAGTTTCCAGTTCGCCACCATCGGCGGGTTCGCGGCCACCCGATCGTCGGGGCAGGCATCAGCCGGGTACGGGCGCTTCGACGACATGGTGACCGGCCTGCGGGTGGTCACG
This sequence comes from Williamsia muralis, assembly GCF_051487485.1. Lineage (GTDB taxonomy): Bacteria > Actinomycetota > Actinomycetes > Mycobacteriales > Mycobacteriaceae > Williamsia > Williamsia muralis_B. Next base: position 362,671 of record NZ_JAHVCV010000001.1, read on the forward strand.
CCCGCCGGCACCCTCGACCTGGGCGGTGCGCCGAAAACCGCTGCGGGCCCTGATCTTCGGCAACTGTTCCTCGGTTCGGAAGGCACTTTCGGGATCATCACACAGGTCACCGTCCGGGTTCGCCGGATTCCGCCGGTGACCATCGGCGAGGCATGGCACTTCCCCGACTTTGCTTCCGGCGCAAACGCTTTGCGTTCCGTGGCACAGCAGGGCGGAGGTCCTACGGTGATGCGGTTGTCGGATGAGGCGGAGACCGGGGTGAACCTGGCCAGTCCAGCCGAGATCGGCGCGAGTGATCAGCGCGACGCCCGGTCCGGCGGCTGCCTGGCGATCACAACCTTCGAGGGCACAGACGATGTCGCCGCCGCGCGCCGCGACCTCACCGCCGCCCTGTTCACGGCCGCCGGCGGTACATCGATGGGCGCCGAACCCGCACACGCCTGGGCGCACGGCAGGTTCAACGCCCCGTACCTGCGTGATGCGCTGCTCGCGATCGGCGTCGGTTGCGAAACCCTCGAGACGGCAACCACGTGGGCCGAGCTGGCCGATACGAAGGCTGCCGTGACCACAGCCCTGACCACCGCCATCGAGGAATCCGGCTCACCCGCCCTAGTCCTCTGCCACATCTCCCACACCTACCCCACGGGGGCTTCGTTGTACTTCACGGTGGTCTACCGGGCCACCGATGATCCCATCGGACAGTGGATGCATGCGAAAACCGCTGCATCACAAGCGATGATCGACTCCGGTGCGACCATCACTCACCATCACGCCGTCGGCGCCGACCACCGGCCGTGGCTGGCCGACGAGGTCGGCGACGTGGGAGTGCGGGTGCTGCGCGCGGTGAAATCCGCGCTCGACCCCACCGGCATCCTCAACCCGGGCAAACTCATCCCATGACCACTGCGATCGCCAGGGTGTCCGCTCTGATCAATCCCGCTGCCCGCCATGGCCTCGGCGTGCGCGCCGCAGCCACCGCGCTCGCCGCGCTGCGTGACCGCGGCGTGGAGGTGACCGAGCTGGTCGGCCGCGACCCCGACGACGCCCGTGAACTCGCGCGCGCGGCGGCCGAATCCGACATCGACGCCCTGGTGGTGGTCGGCGGCGACGGCAGCGTGCGCCTGGCCCTGGAGGCCGTCGGCGACACCGGTGTCCCGCTGGGTCTCATCCCGGCCGGGACCGGCAATGACCACGCACGCGCTCTGGGGATCCCCACCGACGACCCTGCTGCTGCCGCTGCCATCATCGCCGCCGGGCGTCGGCGTCCGTTCGACATCGCGGTCATCACGCCGGCCGAGGGCCCCAGTGCCGTTTTCGGAACGGTCGCGGCCACCGGACTCGACGCACTGGTCACCGAGCGTGCGAACAACATGTCGTGGCCCAAGGGGCAATTACGCTATCCACTGGCGGCGGTCGCCGAACTGGCGCGGATGAAGCCGTTCCACTATCGGATCACCGTGGACGACAACACATTCGAACGCGACCTCATCCTGGCGGCAGTGGGCAACACCCCCTCGTACGGCGGCGGGATGAAGATCACGCCGTCGGCGGTCATCGACGACGGCCTACTCGACCTCACCCTGATCTCTCACGGACCCCGTCTGAAGATGTTCGGATTGTTCCCGACCATGTACAGCGGCAAGCACATCGAGCACAAAGAGGTGGAGCAGTTCCGTGGTTCCCGCATTGTCCTGGACTGCGTACCCACCGCGCCGATCTATGCCGATGGCGACCGGATCGGGCGGTTGCCGGCAACCATCGAGGTACGGCCGGGTGCGGTAACGTTCCTGGCATAGCCGCCGTCGTCGTCGGGCACCCATGTAAGCCGCACGGGACTCTTTCCCTTCCGTCGAGTCCGTCGTGCCGAGTCCCGTCCTGCCGAGGAGTTCCTGTGCTCAAACGTGATGTATCCGCCCATCTCGACGTCGACATCACCGGCGAGACCGATCTGGAGTTCCAGATCACCGTGGCCCCGCATCCCGGGGCAGAGGTCACCGAGTCGCTGTCCTTTGTACTGGACGGAAAACCCCTGTTCGCCAAGGAGATCAGCGGTGCGCACGGAAGCCGCATCCACATGCTGCACGCCGGGGTGGGCAACCTGCAGGTGGAGTACACCGCCACCGTCCTCGGTTCCGCCGAACCGGCACCGGTGTCCGACCACGACCTGTCGGTGTACCTGCGGCCGAGCCGATACGCCGAGGCCGACAAGTTCTTCGGTTTCGCCGCAAAGCAATTCGGCGATCTGACCGACCCCGCTGAGCTGCTCGACAAGGTCGCGTCGTGGGTGGGTACCCATCTGGACTACGTCCCGGGTTCCAGCGACCCCATCGACGGTGCCGCCGATACCCTGCTGGCCGGCGCCGGCGTCTGCCGCGACTACGCACACCTGGTGGTCGCGATCCTGCGGGCGGTGAACGTCCCGGCTCGACTTGTCGCCGTGTACGCGCCTGGTTGCGATCCGATGGACTTCCACGCCGTCGCCGAGGCATTCGTCGATGGCCGGTGGCGAGTTGTCGACGCCACCTGCCTGGCGCCTCGCCAGACATTGGTCCGCATCTCCACCGGCCGTGACGCCGCGGACACCGCATTCCTCGACAACCACCGGGGCGCGATCACCCTGAACAAGGCAACGGTGACCGCTGTGGTCGACGGTCCGTTCCCGAACGACGACATCAGCGAGATGGTGTCACTCGGCTAGCCAGGGAACAGCCGGCTCAGCCCTGCTGCTCGGCGGCCCACCATTGCCGCAACGCCTCTTCGGCTTCCTCGCGCGACATGGGTCCGCGATCGAGCCGCAGTTCCTTGAGATACCGCCAGGCCTTGCCGACCATCGGGCCCGGGGGCAGATCGAGCAACTCCATGATCGTGTTGCCGTCGAGGTCGGGCCGGACCTTCGCCAGGTCTTCCTGTTCGGCGATCCTGGCGATGCGCTGCTCGAGGTTGTCGTAGTTCTGCTGCAACTTGCGCGCCCGGCGCTTGTTGCGAGTGGTGCAGTCGGCCCGCACCAGTTTGTGCAGCCTCGGCAGCAGGGGACCGGCATCGGTCACATAGCGGCGTACCGCTGAATCGGTCCATTGATTGTCGCCGTAGCCGTGGAACCTCAGATGCAGGAACACCAGGTTCGCGACGTCCTCGATGACCGCCTTCGGATACTTCAGGGCGCGCAAGCGCTTTCGGACCATCTTGGCGCCGACCACCTCGTGGTGATGAAAACTCACCCCACCGTTCGGTTCGTGACGCCTGGTTGCCGGCTTGCCGATGTCGTGCAGAATCGCCGCCCACCGCAAGACAAGATCGGGATCGCCGTCCTCGAGGTCCATCGCCTGGGCGAGCACGGTGAGGGAGTGGGTGTAGACATCCTTGTGCTGGTGGTGCTCATCGATGGCGAGCTTCATCCCCGGGATCTCAGGGATGATCAGCTCCGCCAAACCGGTCTCACACAACGTCTCGACACCCTCGACCGCATGCTCGCCGAGGATCAGCTTGTCGAGTTCGGCCGCAATCCGCTCGACAGTGATCCGTTCGATCTGGCCGGCCATCTCCACCGTGGCCGCGAACACCCGCGGCGACAGCGAGAACCCGAGCTGCGAGACGAACCGCACACCACGCAACATGCGGAGCGGATCGTCGTTGAACGAATCCTCGGGCGCGGCGGGCGTGTCGATGACCCCGGCCAGCAACGCGTCCATCCCGCCGAGCGGGTCGATGAACTCCTGGCTGCCGTCGGCACCGATCTTCACGGCCATCGCATTCATGGAGAAGTCGCGGCGCACCAGATCGTCTTCGAGTCGATCACCGAACCGCACCTGGGGATTGCGGCTCACCCGGTCATAGGAATCGGCCCGGAACGTGGTGATCTCGATCTGGATTCCCGACCGGACCGCGCTGATGGTGCCGAACTCGATCCCGGTGTCCCAAATCGCCTCGGCCCACCCGCGCAGCAACTCCTGCACCTGCTCGGGACGTGCATCGGTGGTGAAGTCCAGGTCGCCGGTGCTGAGTCGGCCCAGCACCGCGTCACGCACCGAGCCGCCCACGAGGAACAGCTCGTGTCCCGCTGCGGCAAATCGAGCGCCGAGGGGATCGAGGGTGTCCGAGAGTCCCCGCAACGACACCGCAGCGGCTGCGAGCAACCTGGTGCGTCGCTCATCGGCGGCCGAGGTGCCGGTGGAAGAAGGGGGAGTTGTCACGACTGGCCAGACTACCGACCGACCGGCGACGATCCGAACCCCGATCGCGCGGCATGACCAAACCGCGGTGGGCTCAGGGCGCCGCCATCGGCCCCGCTGGCAGAAACGGTGGGTTAACGGCGACTAGCATCGTGTGAGTGTCAGCCGAACCCACCGAGCCGAATAGGGACGTCCCTCGACGTCCGCGGCGCAGGCGCGGCAATCGGCGCGGCGGATCGACAGCCACCCGGATCGACAGCTCTCATCACAGTGGAGCGGAGCCCCGTCCTCAGCCGAGTCCCCAGCCAGGTCCGGAACCGCAACGCAGCGACGACCCGGCAGTCGACGCCACCGCGTCGTCCACCGGATCGCGGCGATCGCGCCGCGGACGTCGCCGAAAGCCGTCACGCCCCGCCGACCACAGCGTCGAGGCCGCCCGTAGTGAATCCACCGGAGTCGCCGGAACCCATGTTGTCGAAGGTCGGACCGCGCAGGTCAAGCCGTCGGATGTGGGCAAGGTCAAAGCCCCTGCCAAGGTGCCCGCGAACCTGGCCAAACAACGACTTCGCACTGTGCGGGAGACCTCGGCCGGCGGGCTGATGGTGTCGGGTCTCGACGGCCCGCACGAGCAGCGGTGCGCCGCCCTCATCGGCAGGGTCGATCGCCGCGGCCGGATGATGTGGTCGCTGCCGAAAGGTCACATCGAGACGGGGGAGACCGCCGAGCAGACGGCGATCCGTGAGGTCGCCGAGGAGACGGGCATCGAGGGCAACGTGGTGGCCCCCCTTGGAAAGATCGACTACTGGTTTGTCAGTGAGGGCAAACGGATCCACAAGACGGTGCACCATTACCTGATGCGCTTCACCGGTGGCGAACTCTCCGACGCCGACTACGAGGTGGCCGAGGTCGCCTGGGTTCCACTCGCCGAGCTGCCTCGCCGACTGACCTATTCGGACGAGCGACGATTGGCGCGCGTTGCCGAGGACGTCATCGCCGAGCTCGTCGCCGACCCCGACCGGATGGCCGAGTCAGAGGCCAAGGGGCAGCGCACCGAACCGAACGCCTACGAGAAGGCGGCGGCCGCGCGGAACCAGAAGCGCAATGAGCCTCCGCCCGCACCGGCGAAGCCTCGCCGTAGACGTCGCCGGGGTCGTCGGGGCGGCGGTGGCGGCACCGAGACCACAATCGAGAACCGCGGGGCCGGCAACAGCGGGGGACCGGCCGCCCATGCACCACCGCCGGAATCCGGCCCGCACGTCGCGACGTGAACGGCCGATCGATGCGGGCGTTGACGATCCTGGTCAGCGTTCTCGCCCTGGTGTTCGGACCGCTCGCGGTGTCTGCGGTGGCCGCACCCGACGACGACACCTCGCTGACCGACGACACCTCGCAGACCGGGGAGTTCCTGCGGATCTCGCTCGAGTCGATCGATCCCTCCACAGTCACCACCTCCAGTCCCGGCGTCGTCACCGCCAGCGGGACGCTGTCCAACGTCGGGGACCGGCCGGTCCGCAACATCGCCATGCGCCTGCAGCGCGGGGACGCCATCACCACCAGCGCCGGTCTCGGCGACTCCCTGTCCGCCGACGCGAACAGTTTCGAAACCGTCGGCGACTTCTCCGACGTCAGTCAGCAGCTCGGACCCGGGCGGTCGATTCCCTTCTCGTTACGAATTGATCTGTCTGTCAACGCTTCTGGTGCGTCCAGCTTCCAGATCGACAAGCCGGGTATCTATCCGGTGCTGGTCAACGTCAACGGCACACCCGACTTCGGCAACCCGGCGCGGCTCGACGATGCGCGCGTACTCCTGCCCGTGGTCGGCCTGCCGCCGAACCCGCTACGGGCTCAATCCCAGGCCGACGACGACGCCCCGGGCGACCCTGTCGCCGCGCCCATCGGAGCCGACGGTTCAGTGGCCCCGGACATCTCACAACCAGTCGGCATGACCATGCTCTGGCCGATCGCCGCACCGGCGTCGCTCGCGCCCGGCGTCACCGGGGGAGGCGACGAGACCGTCCGGTTGATGGACAACGGCCTCGAGCAGTCACTGGCCGCCGGCGGACGGCTCGATCGACTCGTGGCGACCATGGAGCAGACCCGGACGCAAGACCTGGAGTCGCCGCTGGCGCGCAGTCTGTGTCTGGCGGTGGACCCCGATCTGCTGATCAGTGTGCAGGCGATGACCGGTAATTATCTGGTCACCACCGACCCGGCCGATCCGACCGGTCCGGCTCGGGAAGGCACCGGATCCGAGGCCGCGGCAGCCTGGCTCGCTCGGCTGCAGGCGCTGGCGGCCGGTATGTGCGTGGTGGCCACCTCATTCGCGCACGTCGACACCACCGCGCTGACCCAGGTCGCCGATTCCGACCTGTCCGATACCGCGTTACGCGCACCCGCCGACATCGTCGACCGCATCCTCAACGTGAAGAGTGTGCGTGGCCTGGCGATCCCTGCCTCGGGGGTACTGGACACCGCGGGCGCAGGGCTGATCCGCGACAAGGGCGCGGTGGGCACCGTCGTCGCGGCGTCGAGCGTAAGAAACCTCACCCCCACCTCGACGAACGGCGAATACCCCCTGGGCGAGGACCTCGCCGTGCAGACCTACGACCCGGCGGTGGCAAGCGGTCTGTCGGCACTCGGTCCGGGTCCGCGGTCGGCGCAGGTCACCCCGACGGCCCAGCGGGCAGGCTGGCTGGCCGGCACCGAAGAAGTCCGCCGCCAGAACGCGGTCGCGGCGATGATGTTCTCTGCGCTCGCACCTTCCACCCTCGCCGACGACCCCAGGACCGCCGACCCGGGCACGCAATCTCCGGACGCGCAGGCCGTGGCCGACCCGATCGCCGAACGCATCGGGCGCGGCGCGGTGCTGATGCCCCCACCCACGTGGTCTGCGTCCGAAGACGACACCCGGGCCGTGTTGTCGGCGATGTCGCTGCTGCTCGGTTCGGACCTCGCGATTCCCCGGTCGCTGGCGGGGATCGCGACTGATCTCACCGCCACCAGCTCCGCGCCCGCGGGTGCAGAGCTGGTCGCCCCACCCGAGACCACCGTCAACGGTCCCGATCCCCGGGTCATCGCCGCGGTACGCGCAGACCTGCAGCAGACGCGCGACCTACAGGACTCGATGACGCGCCGTGCGGACGTGCCGATCACCCCGGGCGCCTACCTGGCACCGCTGCGTGAGGACATGCTGCGGGCGATGGCGTCCGTGGCGCCGCAGGATCAGCAGGCGGCAGCGCGGTCGGCGTCGATGCGCACGTCCGCGGTCGCGACCACGCTGTCGAACATCCGCAACGGTGTGGGCATCCTCGATCCCGGTGGCCGGTTCACCCTCGCGTCCGAACGCAGCCCGTTGCTCCTGGTGATCCGCAACGATCTGCCCGTGGCGATGCGAACGCGATTGAACGTCTCGGCACCGAGCGGCATGACCGTCGGGGACATGGGTGTGTTGGAGATCCCGCCCCGGGGCACCCGTCAGATCCAGGTCCCGACCCGCGCTGACCGTTCCCGTTCGATGACGGTGGAAATCGGCCTGGTGACCACAGGCGGAGTCCCGTTGGGCGACTCGATCAACCTGTCAGTACATTCCAATGCATATGGTAAACCGCTCTTCATCATCACAATCTGTGCCGGCGCACTCCTGGTGTTCTTGTCGGGCAGACGGTTGTGGCATCGATTCCGTGGGGAACCCGACCCGGCCGACCTCGACCGGCCCGAACCCGACGAACGCGATCGCCTGATGGCGGAGAGCCGCGCGTTGCACAGTTCACCCGAGCGCGAGCATCACCTCGGCCGACATCACCCCGACCACGACACCGGCGGCGACAAGTCATGACCAACGGTGGAATGCAGCCGCCACCTCCGCGCCGACGGCCCCCGCCACGGTCTGTGGGGGTCCCGCCCGGCCCACCACGCGACAACGCACCCGGGCCACGCCCGACAGCCGGTGAGCTGGCCTCGGCTGCGTCCGGCAAGATGACGACGTCCACGGCGATCGACCCCGGTGCCCGCGTCCGCGAACAGCCGTCCGACGACAGCGTCCTGCGCACCAGCGGATCCATCGCGCTGGCCACCCTGGTCTCGCGCATCACCGGATTCGTACGCACGGTCCTGGTGCTGGCTCTGCTCGGCGCCGCGGTCGCTTCCTCGTTCCAGGCCGCCTACGTACTGCCCAACATGGTCGCCGAGGTGGTCCTCGGTGCCGTCCTCACCGCCATCGTGATCCCGGTCCTGGTACGCGCCGAATCCGAAGACGCGGACGGGGGAGTGGGATTCATCAACCGCATCTTCACCCTCGCGGTGACCGTGCTGGGGGTGGCCACCCTCGCGGCCCTGATCGCTGCTCCCGCGCTCACGATGCTCAACCTCGGTGACGGCAAGGTCAACCGCGACCTCGCCACCGCACTTGCGTTCCTGCTGATGCCCGCCGTTCTGTTCTATGGGTTGTCGGCGCTGTTCATCGCCATCCTGAACATGAAGGGTTTCTTCAAGCCCGGCGCCTGGGCACCCGTGCTCAACAACGTCGTACAGATAGTCACCCTGATCGCCTATGCGGTCGCCCCGGGTGACATCTCGCTGAACCCGGTCAGCATGGGCGACACCAAACTCCTGATCCTGGGCGTCGGCACCACCCTCGGTGTGATCGCCCAGACCGCGGTACTGCTCCCCGCCATCCGGCGCAGCGGGGTGAAGCTGAAACTGCAGTGGGGTCTGGACGACAGGTTGCGCAAGTTCGGCAACATGGCACTCGCCATCGTTCTGTACGTCGCAGTCCTGCAGGTCGGTCTGATCGTCACCTATCGCATCGCCTCGAGCGCAACCGAATACGGCGTCAGCGTATACGCGACACACTGGCAGCTCCTGCAGTTGCCCTACGGCGTTCTCGGCGTGACCATCCTGACCGCGATCATGCCCCGCCTCTCCCGCAATGCCGCCGCCGACGACACCCACTCGGTGGTCGACGATCTCTCGCTGGCCACCCGGTTGACGATGGTCTCGCTGGTGCCCGTCATCGCGTTCATGACGTTCTTCGGGCCGGCCATCGGTGTGGCCGTGTTCAACTTCGGCAAGTTCGACGCCGACACCGCCTCACAGCTCGGCAGCGTGCTCTCGTGGGGCGCGTTCACGATGATCCCGTACGCGATGACACTGGTGCAGCTCCGCGTGTTCTATGCCCGCGAGGACGCCTGGACCCCGACGTACATGGTCATCGGGATCACCGCGGTGAAGGTGGCGGCGTCCTATCTCGGCCCGGTCCTGTTCGACGACCCCGACGCGATCGTCCGGTGGCTGGCGCTGTCCAACGGTCTCGGCTACCTCGTCGGTGCGGTGGTCGGTCACTATCTGCTGCGCAGCAGGCTCGGTGGCGCCCGCATGACCAACGTCGGCCGCACGGTCATCTGGACCATCGTGGTGTCGGTGGCGTGCAGCGCGCTGGTGTGGGCGCTGGCCGAGGTGTCCGGGCTCCACACGCTCAGCACCGACCACGGCAAGGTCGGCTCCCTCGCCTATCTCTTGCTCGTCGCGGTGGTCTCCATCGGCCTCACCTACACGGTCCTGACCCTGCTACGTGTTCCCGACGTGCTCGCGGTGGTGGTCGCGGTCCGGCGGGTCATCGGCCGGTTCATCCCGGCTGTCGCCCCAACCGCCGAACCCGCCACCGACGGCGCTGCCACCATGACCGTTCAATTCCCGCGGATCTCTGGGGACGAATCGGTTCCGTATTCTGGTCAGGTCGAGGTCATTCAGCGCTTCGACCGGGGAACATCGAGTTGGCAGGCGTATTCGGTCACCAGTGGTGGTGCCGCCGGAATGGGCGTCCGCCAACCCCAAGATCTTCGCTATCGGAGGAGAGGAGCAGGTGCCTTGAACAAACCAGAGCCCGACAGCAAACCGGCCGGGCCGCCCACGCCTGCTGCCGGTTCCACCGCCGTCTCGCCAGAAGACGGTCCCGCCACCAAGGCGATGCCCAGTCAGGCCGGCGCCCGTCAGCCGGCTCCCGCGCAACCGCCGGGCGACCGTCCCGCATCAGGTCCCCCCGGACCTCGCCCACCCGCGGCGCCGGGCGACGGACCCCCACGTCCTCCCGAGGCGCCACTGCCGGGCCTACGGGCACGACGCGGACCGCGGCTGGTCCCAGGCGCTGCCGTCGCCGGCGGCCGCTACCGTCTGCTGCAGCACCACGGTGGCGCACGCGGACTCCAGTTCTGGCAGGCCCGCGACATCAACCTGGACCGCGACGTCGCCCTGACGTTTGTCGACGCTCTGCAGGTCGCACCACCACCCGACCCGGGCGTGCGTATCGATCCGCGCGACGAGGGTCCGCAGGCGGTGCTCTCACGCACCCTGCGGCTGGGGCGCATCAACTCGCCCGGGATCGCTCGAGTACTCGACGTGGTGCGCGGATCGTCCGGCGGAATCGTTGTCGCCGAGTGGGTTCCGAGCTCGTCGCTGGCTGACGTCGCCAAGACCAGTCCGTCTCCGGTCGGTGCTGCCCGCGCCGTCCGGGCGCTCGCAGCTGCGGCCGAATCAGCGCACCGCAACGGCGGCGCGCTGTCCATCGACCATCCCGAACGCATCCGGATCAGCCAGGACGGCAACGCATTCGTCGCGTTCCCCGGCACGCTGGCCGACTCCGACAAGTCCACCGACGTCCGTGGTCTCGGTGCCGTCCTCTACGCACTGTTGCTCGCCCGTTGGCCACTCGACGCCGACACCGGTAGGGAACTGGCTACCAACCGCGCGTCGAACGAGCCCGTCGGGGGACTGCACCCGGCATCACCCGGACCCGGCGACCTGCCCCGCGAGCCACGCGCCGAGCGTCCCGACGTCCCGTTCGAGATCTCGGCGGTCGCCGCCCGGGCCCTCGAGGGGAACAGCGGAATACGCACCGCGGCAACGGTTCAGCACGTTCTCGACCAGGCAACCGTGCTGGATCAGAAGACCGATCTCATCGCGCAGGTCCGCGACGACGACGGACCCGGTTCGTCGTCGCGCGCGACGCCGCGCATGCTCGGCACCGGGAGTGACGGTAAGAAGCCACGGTCGGTGCGCGTGATGGCGCTGATCGCCGGGGCTGTGCTGCTCACGTTGTTCCTCATCATCGCGATGGTGGTCTGGATCTCGAACTCGGTGGGTGGCGGCAACGACACCCCCGACATCGACAAGATCTTCTCCTCCTCGGCCGGCGCTCCGTCTCCCGGTGCACCCGCGCCTGCGGTCGGGTCGGCGCCGCTCGCATTGACCGGCGTGACGATGCTCGACTATTCCGACCAGGAGCCGGACAGCCGGACGAACCTGAACAACGTCATCTCGGGCCAGGCCCCGGCATGGCAGACCGACGAGTACCGCGGCGGACCGCGGTTCGGAAACCTCAAACCCGGTCTGGGACTGATGTTCACACTGGACCGCGACGCCACGCTGACCGAGGCCGTCGTCCGGACCACCACGCCGGGCCTCCAGGTCCAGATCCGCACCGCCGACGACCCACGCGCCCCGTTCGAGGCCACCACACAGGTCGGCGCCGCGACCCTGGACAACGAAACCACCACCATCCCGATCACCGGTGCCGGCCCCTCGCGGTACGTGATGGTGTGGCTGACATCGTTGCCCCGCAACGACAGCGGCCGCTACCAGGGGTCGGTCGCCCAAGTCACGCTCACCGGTTCCTAGGCCGACGAAGCGGTGACAACCGACGGACTGCCCGCGGGTGCAGTGCGATGTGAGGACGGGCTGATCCGTCCGCTGTGGGCCGCACAGACCGGCCTGATGCGCGACTACTACGACAACGAGTGGGGCATGCCGGTCTCCGGCGAGAACGCCCACTTCGAAAGACTTGTGCTGGAAGGTTTTCAGGCCGGCCTGTCATGGGCGACCATCCTGCGCAAGCGACCCGCCTTCCGCGAGGTCTTCCGCGACTTCGACGTGGATATCGTCGCCGCGTTCGGCGACCGCGAAATCGAGGCGATGCTGGCCGACGCACGCATCATCCGCCATCGCGGCAAGATCGAGGCCGCCATCGGAAACGCCCGTGCCACACAGCAATTGCGCGCCGACGGTGGCCTGGTCGACTTCCTGTGGTCGTTCAAACCCGATCGCACGCCCGAGCCCGAAGAGATGGCCGACGTGCCGACCACGTCGGCTGAATCCATCGCGATGTCGAAGGCCCTGCGCGCACGTGGCTTCCGGTTTGTCGGGCCCACCACGATGTTCGCCCTGATGGAGGCCATCGGCCTCGTCGACACCCATCTGCTGAGCTCGCACCGGCGCGGCAGTTCCGGTATCTGGTCCTGACGGGCCGTTCGTCAATCGGTGGGGCTGTCCAGATGCCGTCGGACCAGATCCGCAAGATTGGCCGGGTAGATCATCTCGTCACTCGCCTCGATCTCTTCGGGCTTCCACCACCGATGGCCGAGTATCGAGCTGCGCTCCAATTCCGTCCAGCCCGCCGAGTGGGGCTCGAACGCTCCCACGTGCGCCACGAAGTAGGTCTCCACCTGATGGATCGGCTCGCCCCCGAAGACGATGTCGAACTCGCGGGCATAGACGGGCGCCGACATCTCGATGACCTGCAGGCCGGTCTCCTCGTACACCTCACGGCGCGCCGCCTGTTCATCGCTCTCGTCGCCTTCTCGGCCGCCGCCGGGGGTGAACCACCACGGCCCGGCCGACGGGTTCTGTGGATCCACACCGCGGAACAGCAGCGTGCGGCCCTCCTCGTCGATGAGGATGATGCGGGCGGCGCGACGCAGCCGGCGAACGATCTTCACAGTTCTCCACCTCTCAGGCGGCTCCCAGCGTGCCAGACCCGCCCGGGTGCCGCGACATCCGCACGACCGCAGCTGTTCACCCTGCCGCGACGGCACGGGCCCCGGCTGGCAGTTTCAGACTGTTTGGCTACTGTGGACACCGCGGCGGTCACCTGATCACCGCATCACTCCACGCCAGCAGTCTCCTCCAGCGCCAATCCGATCGGAAGCGAGAGACCGATGATGGCTCGGACGGCCGAGTATCCCCGGCCCAACCACTGCATCGTGCACGTCAGCGACACCCACCTCATCGACGGGGACGGCGATCTCTACGGGGGAGTGGACAGCACCTCACGCCTTCGTCAGATACTCACCGAACTCACCGGTTCCGGTTCGAGGATCGATGCGCTGGTGTTCACCGGCGACCTCGCCGACAAGGGTGACCCGCGCGCCTACGACACCCTCCGGACGATGGTCCAGCCTGTCGCCGACGACCTCGGAGCCCGGTTGATCTGGGCGATGGGCAATCACGACGACCGCGCGAATTTCCGGGTGAAGCTACTCGACCAGGAACCCTCGACCACAGCGGTCGACGCCGTGTACGACGTCGATGGTCTGCGGATCGTCACGCTCGACACCACGGTTCCCGGACTCCACCATGGCGAGATCGCCGATGAGCAACTCAATTGGCTGGCAGGGGTTCTCGCCACCCCCGCCGACTTCGGGACCATCCTCGCAATGCACCACCCACCGGTACCCTGTGTGCTCGACCTGGCTGTCCTGGTGGAACTACACGACCAGGATCGTCTCGCAGATGTGTTGCGCGGCAGCGATGTACGGTCCATCATCGCCGGGCACCTGCACTACTCCACCACCGCCACCTTCGCGGGCATCCCGGTGTCGGTGGCCGCAGCCACCTGCTACAACCAAGATCTCAATGTCCCTGCCGGTGCCATGCGCGGCCGCGACGGAGGCCAGGGCTACAACCTGGTGCATGTCTACGACACCACCATCGTCCACTCAGCGGTGCCGATCGGTACGTATGAGACTGTCGGAGAGTATGTTTCGCCGGCCGAGACCGCGCGCCGACTGTCCGAGGCAGGCATCGTCATCGCCGACGGCCGCAGAGCCGATTCGGTCAGTCGCGTCTGAACAGGACGTGTGGGCGCCTACGCGAAAGACGATGTCGTCGCGGCAGTCTCCCACGGGGCGACGATGGGGAAGTAGCGGTCGAGGAAGCTCGTGACCGTCTGCGTCCGCAGTTCGAGGTCGACCTCCGGAACGCTGCCGTCGTTGAGGCAGAAGAAGTCCACCGCCCGCTTGGGCAGCATCTTTTCCATGTCCTTGAGCCCGGCGTACTCGGTGGTGTCGATGTAGCGCACCTTCGCGTCCTTCTGCACCACCGCGCGCCCGGTCATCAACGCGTAGTAGTGGTAGAGCGAGTTGGTCACCGAGATGTTGCTGCTCGACCGGAACGCACTCGCCGCGGTGGCGGCGAACTCAGCGGGGAACTCCCTCTCCATCTCTTCGAGCACACTCTTGCGTAGCGGGGTGGCGGCATGTTCGAGATGCCGAGTTGTCATGAGCCCGAACCGATCCTGCAACAGCCGACGATTCACCCTCGCCGCGTTCTCGAACCCGCTGCGGTCCTGGTCGCTGTATCCGAGACCGATGCGTGTGGTGGCCTCGATGAACATGCTCACGCCGCCGGAGGAGAAGAAGGCCTCAGGGCTGACCGGCCGACCGAAGAACATGTCGTCGTTCGAGTACAGGAAGTGTTCGGACAACCCCGGGATACGGTGCAGCTGACATTCCACGGCCTGCGAATTGTGTGTCGGCAGAACCGATTTGTCGGCGAAGAACTCCTCGCTCGGCACGAAGGTGACCCGCGGGTCGTCGGCCAGCCAGGACGGCCGCTCGGAATCGGTGGCCACGAAGATGCGGCGTACCCAGGGTGCGTACATGTACACCGACCGCAGCGCATACTTCAGCTCGTCGATCTGTCGGTACCGCGCGGCTGACGCATCCCCTTCTCCGACAACGTAATTCTGCATCCGCTTGGCGCGCTGGGCCTGGAACTCGGCCGACGAACCGTCGACCCAGGAGAAGACGATGTCGATGTCGAAGTTGATGTCGGAGGCATGGCCGGCAAACATGTTCTCGATGGTCGGCCACGTCTTGCCGAACTTCTCCACCGTGCCGCGAACGGCCTCTTCTTTGCGGATCGTGCGCCGGGTGAGTGAATTCTCGATCGGGAGAATGATTTCCGACGGCGTGAACGACCACAGCTCCACCTGGACAGCGGTGGATGCGCCGTAGTGCAGGCCGCTGCCCGGTTCCACCCGTGGCCGGTACAGCCGGAAGATTCGCGCCTTGGACGACGCTGACAGGCGTCCGTCGCCGACGAAGACCGCCTTACCGCGTTCTGCGTCAACGGTTTTCGAGTAGAACGGTTCGCGTTCGCAGGCGTCCGCAAGAGCTCGTGTCATCGCTTTGCGGTTGGTCCATGCCACCGCGATCACCGGGCGTTCGTCGTTCCCGCGCACGAGCAGGTATTCGATCTCCGCGTCGTCGAGGACGTCCCGGATGAACAGCAGATCCTCGACCATCGCCTGGTGAGGTGTGGTCGAGGTGATGGTCAGCGCGTATCGACCCTCGAACCCGACGACGTCGGGCCGCTCCCGGAGCCGCGCGACCGAAGCCGGTGACTCACGAAGGACGGCCTCCGGTTTGTCGAGCTCGGGAGGAACGAGGTAGATCTCATGTGGCGCAGACGACAGAGTGATGTGGCGATCCTTCCGGGGAGCACAGCCGAGAATTCCCCGCCGATCGGTCAAGTCTAATGCTCTCCCCGGTGGACCCCGTCCGCTCGTCGGTACGGTGGGCCATCGGCGCCGGTCACGGCCCTTTTTGACGGGTTGTCATACAAACAGATGCACTTGCATCTGGTCTCGCACGCGACATTGGGGTCCATTAGTCTCACTCCCATGGCCAAATGGGGGAGGGCCGGCGGTGACGTGCGGACCGATGGGGAATTGCTTGCAGCGCATGTGCAGGGGGACAGGGATGCGTTTGCGGTTCTGATCACCCGTCATCAGAGCTACCTGTGGGCCGTTGCGCGCCGCACCTCTCATTCCGACGAAGACGCCGCCGACGCACTGCAGGAAGCCCTCCTCAACGCCCACCGCATGGCCCATCGGTTCCGCGCCGACGCCAAGGTCACATCGTGGCTGCATCGTATTGTCGTCAACGCATGCCTGGATCGTATCCGCCGCAACAAGTCTCGGCAGACCGTTCCTCTGCCCGAGTTCGACATCGCACAACTCGCCGATCCCCATGACCGCACCGGCACCGTCGACCTGTCCATGTCGATCGGCCGTGCGCTCGACTCTCTGCCCCCCGAGCAGCGTGCGGCGATCGTTGCCATCGATGTCGAGGGGTATTCGGTGGCGGAGGCGGCCGAACTCCTCGGGGTTCCCTCCGGGACCATCAAGAGTCGCTGCGCACGCGGCCGCGCCAAGTTGGCGGTACTGCTGGGACACCTGCGTGACACTGCCGACGAGGCCCAGGGATAGTCGCCACCCGTCACTCTTCAGGCCACTATCAAAGCCACGTCTTCAAGCCGCGTTTCAGGCGTCGCAGAGCTGATCCGGGCTGTCCGTGGCATCCGCCCGTGACCGTGCGGTCTACTGGTCCGATGGGCTTCACACGCGCCGAACTCGAGTCGTATCGCGATGCCGTCGTCCCCGATCTCATCGGGCCCGACTGCAAATTGTTGTTCGTCGGGATCAATCCCGGACTCTGGACGGCGGCGACCGGCGCACACTTCGCCCGGCGCGGCAATCGCTTCTATCCGGCTCTGTGGCGGGCTGGGATCGTCGATCGATTGATCGATGCGTCGGCAGGCATGAGCGATGACGATCGGGCCCTGTTGCTCGACCGAGGGATCGGTATCACCAACGTCGTCCCGAGGGCGTCTGCACGGGCCGACGAACTGACCACCGAAGAACTGATCGAGGGCGGCCGCAAGCTGATCGAGACGGTCACCCGCGTGCACCCAAAGGTCATCGCAGTCGCGGGAATCACGGCCTACCGCACGGCTTTTGGGGACCGGAAGGCAACTGCCGGACGTCAGGACCGTACGATCGGCGACACGGTGGTGTGGGTTGTTCCCAACCCGAGTGGTCTCAACGCACACCACACCGTCGACACCCTTGCGGAGGCCTATCGGGCCGCGGCGGTCGAGGCGGGTGTGGTCCACGAAAGTCGGTAAAAAAAGACAGTGTGTCGAGGGAACCGTTGCGAAGAAACTGGCGTCCTAGCTTTCACATCAAGAAAACGAGGGAAACTGGGGTTCGAACGATGTTCGGTATCGGCAATCGGCACCACACTGACCGCGAGCTGCCAGAACCGCCGTACCCGCTGGACATGATCGCCGACCTCCACGCCGGCGTCTATCCCGACGAGGTGGCCGATGCCCTGCGCGCAAAGGTGTTCGACGACCCGGACTCGTTGACCATCTGGAAAGCGCTGGACGCCACCACCGGCGAATTGGCTTCTGCGCCGCTCGTCGAGGAGCCGTTGCCCGCCTACGCCCAGCACAAGCTCGACCAGGCGCTACACATGATGGCCGCTGACCATCACGATGCACCTGCGGAGGCTGTCACCCCGCTGCGCCGTCATCGTGGTGCCGTTCTGCTCTCTGCTGTTGCCGCAGCTGCAGCCGTGGCTGCGATCGCGGTCGCGACCACCTTTGCCTTCAGCGGCCGCTCCGAACCCGCAATCGCCGAACAAAACGTTCCCACTCCCACTTCCATCGCCGTGCCTTCGGATGCCACCCTGCTCAGCGCGCTCGGCCAGTCCTCCGACACCGCGTTCGGCGACCTCGCCCGCCGCGACCGTTGTCTGGCTGCCAACGAAATTCAGCCGGCCACTGCTGTGTTGGGTACGAGTTCAATTCAGGCCGGTGGCGGCCCTGCGGTGGTGATATTGCTCAGCACGGGCACGGCGGGACGGTTCGATGCGCTGGTGGTCGGAGCCGACTGCGACACGGCCAATCCGGCGACGCTCAGCCGCACCACCATCGGCAACAAGTGACGCCACGGCAGCTGCCGCGATGAGTCCCACCGGCAGCACCGCCAGATGGCCCGTTCCCACCGACCACACCACCGGTCCCGTCGCTGCTGCGGCTGCCGTCCAGACTCCTGCCCGTACGCCTGACACTGGGCGCGGGCCGAGGTCGTAGGTGTGTCGCCGGGTCGGCGGCACCAGATGCACCAGGGCCGTCGCCACCAGAATCGACCCGATCAGGTCGCTGGGCCGGTGCCATCCCCAGACCATCAAGTCCTGACCGACAAGCGTCAACCAGCCGACTCCGAGGATGGCCAACACCGGGGCCACCCGTCTCGGAGCCGCTCGTACGATGGCCGCCACACATCCGGCAGCTGCAGCGGCGTGCCCACTCGGAAAGGTGTTCGACAGCCAGCCATCTCCGACGAAGTCTGGGCGTAGCAGCAGCTCGTCCCGCAGGAACTGAGCCACCAGGATCCCGGCGATCGGCAACAGCAGCAGAGGCAACAGACTCCAGCGCCGCCCCGCGACAATGCCCAGACCGATGATCAGGACCGCCGCAACCATCCACAGTCGGTAGTCGGTGATGGACCCCAGACCGACCACGTGGGGCAGGTCAGCACTCGCCCCGGTGCCGCGGAGCGTCAGGTAGGCCTGCTGGTCCAGATATTGACCCCACTGGGTACGGACGGCCAGTAGGTAAACGGCGCCCATGGCAATCGTCAGAGTCGCCGCCCAGGCCAGAGGAGGCCACGTGGAGAGTCGCGAGGGTCGCAGGAGCACGGATCCATCGTGCCGAACGTTTCTGTGAGCTCTCACAGGGTCTGCGCACCTGTTCCGGGAACAGATCCCTTTAGGCTGGTGTTGTCCATCGCGGGTGAAGAAAACGTCAAGGCTTCGCTGACAGCGGAGCCCACCGCCTCGCCCCGACAGGCCACGAGCCCAGGTTGAACCACCGTAAGGAAGTAGAGCACCGATGACCTCAGCAGGTACCGAGACCGTCCACGACGTGATCATCATCGGATCAGGACCGGCCGGATACACAGCAGCCGTGTATGCCGCACGTGCCGAACTCTCCCCGGTGGTCTTCGAGGGCACCCAGTTCGGTGGTGCGTTGATGACCACCACCGAGGTGGAGAACTTCCCGGGATTCCAGAAGGGGATCCAGGGTCCCGAACTCATGGACGAGATGCGTGAGCAGGCCATCCGCTTCGGTGCGGACCTGCGCATGGAAGACGTCGACGCGGTCCGCCTCACCGGCGAGATCAAAGAGGTCGACGCCGGCGGCGAGACCCACCGGGCAAAAGCCGTCATCCTCGCCATGGGCGCCGCAGCCCGCTACCTCGACATTCCCGGCGAGCAGGATCTGCTCGGCCGAGGAGTGTCGGCGTGTGCCACCTGTGACGGCTTCTTCTTCCGTGACCAGGACATTGCCGTCATCGGCGGCGGTGACTCCGCCATGGAGGAGGCGACCTTCCTCACCAAGTTCGCACGCAGTGTCACCGTCATCCATCGCCGCGAGGAGTTCCGTGCCTCACGGATCATGCTCGAGCGTGCCCGCGCCAACGAGAAGATCCGCTTCGTGACCAACGCGACCATCGGCCGTGTTCTCGGCGAGACGTCGGTGACCGGCCTGGAGCTGGTGGACACCGTCACCGGTGCCACTTCGCAGATCGATTCCACCGGCATGTTCGTGGCCATCGGCCACGACCCACGCAGCGCGCTGGTCAAGGACCAGGTCGACCTCGATCCGGACGGCTACGTGCGGGTGCAGGGCCGCACCACGTACACCTCACTGCCCGGCGTATTCGCCGCCGGCGACCTGGTGGACCACACCTACCGGCAGGCCATCACGGCCGCCGGCTCGGGCTGTGCCGCCGCCATCGACGCCGAGCGGTGGCTCGCGGACCAGAACGACATCAGTCCGCTCGAGGTCCCCGAAGCAGCCGGCGTTCAGGGCTGACCGCTCGAACCGACCGGTTCGACCGAACCGGCCCCCCACAGACGAACCAAAGGAGATCAAAATGGGTGCAAACACCGTTGCCGTGACAGATGCCACATTCAAGGAGGAAGTGCTCGGTGCCGGCAAGCCGGTGCTGGTCGACTTCTGGGCCACCTGGTGCGGACCGTGCAAGATGGTCGCTCCGGTGCTCGAGGAGATCGCCGGGGAGAACTCCGACAAGCTCACCGTCGCCAAGCTCGACGTTGACCAGAACCCCAATGTCGCAAGGGATTTCCAGATCATGTCGATCCCCACGATGATCCTTTTCGAAGATGGCAAGCCCACCAAGACCATCGTCGGGGCAAAGGGCAAAGCGGCACTTCTCCGCGAACTCGATGGGGTTCTCGGCAAGTAGTCGGCCCTGTTCAGCAGTCCCCTCGCCAGCGGTCACGTACCAGTACTGAGATGATTACGGTCATCAAATTGGTACGTGACCGTATTGGCTCTGACGGCGGATTGCTGAGACACTCGTAGCTGACTCGGAGCCCTGCGCTCCGAAAACCACGCCGAGCGCGGTACCCCTGTGCCGCCGACGCCCGAGTTGACGCCAGAAGGGAAGGCCTCGTGACGCCGTTGTTCCGGTTGGGAGATCACGGCTCGGCTGTGGCCGAAATTCGTGGCATTCTCACCGGACAGGGTCTGCTGAACGACGCACCTTCACCGGCCGGCCGGCTGGTCGATCCGAACGGCTGGGCGCAACCGGAAGCCGTTTTCGACCTCGCAACCGACCACGCGGTCCGGGCGTTCCAGCAGCAACGCGGCCTGATCGTCGACGGTGTTGTCGGGCCCGCGACGTTCCGTGCGCTCCGCGAGGCGTCCTACCGCCTGGGTGCGCGAGTGCTCTCGTACCAACTCTCGGCTCCCATGCACGGCGACGACGTCGCCACGTTGCAGGCGCGTCTGCAGAACCTCGGCTATTACACCGGCTTGGTCGACGGGTTCTTCGGTGCGGACACCTACAACGCACTGTGCAGCTACCAGTCCGAGTTCGGACTCAGTTCAGACGGCATCTGCGGGCCGGCGACCCTTCGTTCGCTCGAGCTACTGGGTACACGTGTCACCGGTGGATCACCGCATGCGATCCGCGAAGAAGAACACGTCCGCCGGCTCGGCCCCCAGCTGTCCGGCAAGCGGATCGTCATCGACCCGGGCTCCGGCGGATCGCACCCAGGCACCGACCCGGCCACGGCAAAGATCGAAGAAGAGATCCTGTGGGACCTTGCCCGCAGACTCGAGGGCAGAATGATCGCCGCTGGCATGGAGACCTTCTTCTCGCGCGCCCAGGGGGAGGACCCCTCCGACGAAGAGCGCGCCGAAACCGCCAACGCAATCGGTGCCGATCTACTTCTCGCGCTGCGCTGCGCCCACTATCCGAACGACCGCGCCAGTGGCGTCGCGACGTTCTATTTCGGTACGCCACATGGCTCTTCGTCCACCATCGGCCGATCGCTCGCCGGGTTCATCCAGCGTGAGATCGTCGCCCGTACCCATCTGCGCGACTGCCGGTGGCACGAGCGCACGTGGGACATCATGCGACGCACACGCATGCCTGCCGTGCAGCTCGACGTCGGCTACATCAGCAACCTTCATGATGCGACCGAGCTGAGTGACCCCGCAGTGCGCGACACCATCGCCGAGGCCATCTTGGTCGCCGTGAAGCGGTTATACCTTCTGGGCCGCGATGATCAGCCGACCGGCACGTACACCTTCGCCGAGTTGCTCGCCTCAGAAGAACTGGCCCGCTGACCGTTCCCTGGTGACCGCGCCTGACGATTGAACGGAAGAGTTCGCCGCTACTGCTCGGCGATCCGCCGTCGCAGTCCGGTCTTCTGGCCGACTGGCACTGCTGTCCGTTCGCGTCCCGCAACGTCGATGGCCGCCATCACCACAAGTTTCTCGAGCGCACTCTCCACGCCGGCCTTCCAGCCGAGATCGTCGTCGAGTTCCAGACGCAGTCGTGGGTACCGGTGGTGAGCCGACACCACATCGAAACCTGCGCCCTTCAGGAAGTGCGCATCGATCATGCAATGCGGACAGATCGATTCCTGATCGGGTTCCTCCACCGAAGTGGTGTGCGCCGACCGGACAATCCCGAATGACTCGATTGCCCGGACACCACGACGGGTGAGATCGACGACGACGGCGGTGGCCAATTCGTCGGCCGCGCCGTCAAAGCCCGGGTCGACCCAGAGCGACGTCAGGATCACTGCGTCAGCCGACACCGGGGACGTGGGGAACATCAACGAGCGCGGCACGCTGCGTGGGGGACCGTAGAACGCCGCCCCGACCACTTTGCCGGTATGGGTGTTGATCGCGAGTTGTCCGCACGTGCCCCACTCGAGGAGCATCATCGACACCCAAGCTTCTTTGTCGAACTCGCTGTCGAACTCTCCGCCGCCGGGATTCGCGGGAATGAGCTCTGGGTCCATCTCCCAGAACACACACCGACGAGTGTGGGTGGAGAGTGACTCGAACCCGTCCATGGTGAGCGGCGTTATCGTTACCGACACGGCCCCGCCGCCTCCTGAACACACCTGATTGGAACGAATTCTGCCCTGAACGCTTTCCAGTTTAAGTGATGATCCGTGATCGGTAGAGATGAGCCGCCCAAATTCGGAAAGACCATGTGCAACAGCGTGTTCCACGGTTTCCGAGCACCCGGAGACGGGGCTACGTCACAGTGACGTTTCATCCCGACACTGGGGTACTCGGAAATTCGCGGCTCAAAACTCATCATTGCGCGATGATCTCCACGAGCCGTTCGAGGTCGCCGACGGACCCGAATTCGACAGTGATCTTGCCTTTACGCTTACCCATAGCGACCGTCACCCGCGTATCCAACTTGTCGGACAGCCGCTCGGCGACGTCTTGGAGCCCGGGCATCTGCATCGGTTTGCGTTTTTGCTGAGCCGGGGCAGCGGGTCCATCGCCTCGGTTGGCAAGATGCACCGCTTCCTCGGTGGCTCGCACCGACATACCTTCGGCCACGATTCGTGCGGCGAGTGCTTCCTGTGCGGCTGAATCCGCTTCGAGGGCGAGTAGCGCACGAGCGTGTCCGGCCGACAGAACGCCGGCTGCGACACGTCGTTGCACGGGAATCGGCAGCCGCAGCAGACGGATCATGTTCGTGACCACAGGCCGCGAACGACCGAGTCGAGTTGCCAGCTCCTCGTGTGTAACCCCGAACTCCTCGAGCAGCTGCTGATACGCGGCCGCTTCTTCCAACGGGTTGAGCTGCACCCGGTGGATGTTCTCCAGGAGCGCGTCGCGCAACATGTCGCCGTCGGCAGTCTCGCGAACGATCGCCGGAATCGTCTCGAGTCCGGCTTCCTGACTCGCTCGCCAGCGGCGCTCGCCCATGACGAGTTGGTACTCGGCACCGGCATCTGGTTCCGCCAGACGACGTACCACGATGGGCTGCATCAATCCGAACTCGCGGATTGAGTGCACCAGTTCGGCGAGCGCTTCTTCGTCGAACGCCGTACGCGGCTGCTGCGGGTTCGGCTGAATCAGAGCCGGTGGGATCTCGCGGTAGATCGCACCCACCGTGTCGTCCACACCACGTGGATCCGTCACGGTCGGGGGAGTGGGCACCGGAGAGGTGGCTGTTTCCGACGAGGTGGTGGATTCCTTCGCCGGGCCGAACACGGCATCAGACGCCGCGGATCCCATACGCGGGCCCTCGGTGGGCCCGGTGGGGATGAGTGCCGCCAGTCCTCGACCGAGGCCGCCCTTGCGCTGTGGTGCCTTTGGCTTGCCGCCCGCGGTCTTGCCCGGAGTTTTCGAAGGGCCGACAGCCTGCTCTGACTCGGTCACTACCGGTTCTCCTCTTCTCGATCCGACCGCAACGCCAACTCGCGGCCCGCATCCAAATAACTCATGGCTCCACGTGAACCCGGGTCGTACTCGATGATCGTGGTGCCGTAGCCCGGCGCTTCAGAGACCTTGACGCTGCGTGGAATGACCGTGTTGAGCACACGGTCACCGAAGTGCTCACGCACGCTTTCGGCGACCTGGTCGGCCAACTTCGTGCGGCCGTCGTACATCGTCAGCACCACAGTGGACACGTGGAGGTTCGGATTGAGGTGCGCCTGAACGAGGTTGATATTCGACAACAACTGGCTTACACCCTCGAGGGCGTAGTACTCACACTGAATCGGGATCATCACCTCCCGCGCTGCGACCATCGCGTTGATGGTCAGCAGTCCCAGTGATGGCGGGCAATCGATCAGGACAAAATCGAAGTCGTACCGGTCGAGCGTTTCTTGATCGAGTGCGTTCCGCAGCCGGTTCTCGCGCGCGACCATCGACACCAGTTCGATCTCTGCGCCGGCCAGATCCAGTGTCGCCGGCACACAGAACAGCCGCTCGTTCGAGGAGCTCTGGACGATCGTGTCGGCAAAACTCACTTCACCGATGAGGAGTTCGTACACGGACGGGATCCCCGACCGGTGGTCGACACCGAGGGCTGTACTGGCGTTGCCCTGAGGATCGAGGTCGATCACGAGGACGCGAAGCTGATGCACCGCCAGTGCCGCCGCCATGTTCACGGCGGTGGTCGTCTTGCCCACTCCACCCTTTTGATTGGCGATCGTGATGATCCGGGTGTGCTTGGGCCGGGGGAGTGCACCCGAGCCTCCCGGGGTCAATACGCGGCTGGCTCGTTCAGCAGCAGCCGCAATCGGGGTGTCCAGCGGGGACTCCTTGCGGAAAGTGGATGTGGTCTCGTACGCGCTGGTTTCACGTGAAACTGTTTCACGTGAAACGTGCGATTCGTTGGACACGCTTGGGCTCCTTCGGCTACGCCTGCTGAACATTCTGCGCTCTGTCACCGACGACCACCAACCCGCGCGCCAGACACTACCGTCGTCGGGGTGGGAAGTAGTCCGGTCCCGCACACTTCGACCCGAAGCCTGGCAAGACCAATGCGGTTCAGGGTGCCTTGGTGGGTAGCAATTTCGTCGGCGGCAGAAGATCCCTTCACGGCCAAGAGCCGGCCACCCGGACGAAGTAGGGGAGTGCACCACTTCCCGAGACGATCCAGCGGGGCCACGGCGCGCGATGTCGCCACGTCGGAATCACCCACCACTTTGCGTACCGACTTCTCCTCGGCCCGTCCGCGCACAACCTGCACGTCCAGTTCCAGCGCCTCGACAACCTCGTCGAGGAAAGTCGATCGGCGCAGCAGCGGTTCGACAAGAGACACTCGCAGCGACGGCTTGGCGATGGCAATAGCGATGCCGGGTAGACCCGCGCCACTGCCGATGTCAACCACCGTCTCCCCATCGGCGACCAGCTGCGCAACCACAGCACAGTTCAGAATGTGGCGTGCCCAGAGACGGTCGACTTCGCGAGGCCCGATCAGTCCACGCTCAACCCCGGCGTTCGCCAGCATGTCCCAGTAGGCCTCTGCCTTACCCAGTTGGTCGCCGAACACCGTTGCTGCGGCTCGCTGTAATTGCTCGCCGTTCTCAGCAGAAAATTCTGCGGTCACCCGCGCCTCCGTTTCACGTGAAACAACTTCCTCACACATCCTCTCGCGCCACCCACATACCGACAAAACAACATCGGTGTAATTCGGACCCGAGAAAGCAGTGGGCCCCCGGCGAATCCGCCGGGGGCCCACTTTCTAGGTTTCGATCAGGACTTCAGGACAACAACCCGACGATTGGGTTCGGCCCCTTCGCTCTCGGAGTAGACGCCACTGACAGCGGCGACCGCGTCGTGAACGATCTTGCGCTCGAACGGTGACATCGGATCGAGCGTCTCGCGTTCGCCACTCTCCAGCACTCGTTCAGCGACTTCAGTACCGAGCCGGGCCAGACGCTCCCGACGATCAGCACGCCACCGTGCGACATCAAGCATGAGACGGCTACGGTCGCCCGTGGTGCGCTGCACCGCCAGGCGGGTCAACTCCTGCAACGCGTCCAGGATTTCGCCGTTCTTTCCGACGAGCTTCACCAGATCCGCACCGCCGTCGATGCTCACCACAGCACGGTCACCGTCTACGTCCAGATCGATGTCGCCATCGAAGTCCAGGACATCAAGCAACTGCTCGAGGTAGTCGCCCGCGATCTCGCCCTCTTCGACCAAACGCTCCTCGTCGGTCATGTCTGGATCTCTGGTGGAGTCTTCATCGGACACCGCCTCGTCCGACACGGGCTCCTCGGACACATGGTCCTTGGACGCCGGCTGATCGACCAGATCGTCGACAGCAACGTCCTTCGTCTCTGCACTCATCGAACTACCCTCGCTTTGCACTCTTTCGGGAACCGACCGCTCATGGGTCAGCGCCTCTTTTTACGACGTTGTTGGTTGCCACCGCGTTGACCGCCTGGCCCGGAGGCCGGCCGTCCGGACGCGGGCTTCTTTGCACCGTTTGATCCAGGGGAGCCGCCGGCCTTCGGAGTACCGCCCTTGGGTGAACCGCTCTTGGTCTTGTCCGTACCCGAAGCGGTCGCACCGTTGGACGAGGTCTTCGACAGGTCCACCTCATCGTCGGTCGACGCGTCCTTCGACATGTTCACGGCTGCGCCCTTATCGCCTGCGGCGTCGGTCTTCGACTTGCCTGCCGGTTTCGCTCCCGGCTTCGGCTTGGACGATACTGCCGGCTTCGCACCGGGCTTGGGGGCGTTGTTCGACCGCTTCTCGAGTTTGGCAGCCTTCTCGGCTTCCTCTTCCTTCTCGATGTTGCCGAACACGATGTGCTGCTGAACGTAGGTCCACAAGTTGTTCGACACCCAGTAAAGAAGGATGGCGACCGGGAAGAACGCGCCCGACACCAGGATGCCCAGAGGGAAGACGTACAGCGCGAGGTTGTTCATGATGCGCGTCTGCGGATTCTCCATTGCCGCCGCACTCTGCCGGGCAACGGACGCACGGGAGTTCATGTGCGTCGCGATGGAGGAGATGATCACCAGAGGGATCACCAGGATGATGATGTTCATCCGCGTGAAGTCGATGGACCCGTCAGCGCTGAACGCCACCCACTCCGAGGTGGGCTGAATGATGTACGACGAGAGCGGCACACCGAACAACCGCGCGTCGAGGAAGTTCTGAACCAGCTCGGGGTTGAAGATGTAGTTGCCGTATGACCGGGTTTCCTCGGCCGTCATGCCCAGCTGGCCGAAGCCGGTGCCCATCCGGTTGAACGAGCGCAGCACGTGGAACAGACCGATGAACACCGGGATCTGTGCCAGCATCGGCAGACATCCGAGCAGGGGATTGAACCCGTGCTCCTTCTGCAGCTTCTGCATCTCCTCGGTCATCTTGACCCGGTCTTTGCCGTACTTCTTGCGGATCGCCTGCATCTGCGGCTGGATCTCTTGCATCTTCCGCGTGGTGCGGATCTGCTTCACGAACGGCTTGTAGAGGATCGCGCGCAAGGTGAATACAAGGAAGACCACCGACAGGGCCCAGGCGATGCCGGAGCCCCCGGGGGAGTCGGGGAGAACATGGCTGAACAGCCAGTGCCACACCCACATGATCGCCGAGACCGGCCAATAGATGAAATCGAGCACGTCGTCAGTTCCTCACTGTTACAGCAGATTCCGGCTCACAGGCCGAGGGTTCATCAGGCTTGGGTTCCGTCGGCGACGATGTGTGGCCACGCCGCTCGGGAATGGGGTCGTAACCCGGCTTGTGCCAGGGACCGCACTTGAGCAGCCGGACCACCGACAACCAGCCGCCGTACAGCACTCCGTATTCGGTGAGCGCCTCGACCGCATACGTACTGCAGGAGGGCTCGAACCGGCACGTCGGCATCCGCATGGGGGAGATCCACGTGCGATACAGCTCGATCAAGAAGATGACGGCGCGCCGCGGCCAGGTCCGCACGCTCACACCTGAGCGGACTTCCTGATCGGACGACACCGACTGAGACATCACACGGTCGATTCGAGACGACGCTCGGCTTTGGCGACGGCCGCCGTGAGCTGTCGTTCCAGTTCCGGTTCGGGGCACGTGGCGCTACCGGGTAGCGCACGCACGACCACCAGCGTGCTCGGGTCGCACCGGTCCACCAGGGGACGTGCAGCCGCACGAAGCCGTCGGGCAACCGCGTGACGAACCACGGAATTGCCCACCGACTTGCCGACGATCAGACCGATCCGTGGACCACCGTGGGTGACGAAGTTTGGGGACTCGGGTACCAGCACGTGCGCCACCACATCACGCCGACCAACCCGCACCCCATTTTTGAGAGTGCGGGTGAAGTCCGATCGCCGGGTGATCCGGTTAGGTGGGGCCAACACGTGTGTTGCGGCCGGCTGCGCGGGCTGCGGTACCGTGTCGGCTCAGGCCGTCAGGCTCGAGCGTCCCTTGCGACGACGGGTGTTGACGATCGCGCGACCCGCACGGGTACGCATACGCAGCCGGAATCCGTGCACGCGTGCACGACGACGGTTGTTCGGCTGAAAGGTCCGCTTGCCCTTGGCCACGGTGAAACTCCTCGTGTGACGGGCTCGCGTCCATGATTGAGCCCAGCTTGTTAATAGGTGGTCTGGTCGCTACCCCGATGCTTCGGCTCCCGAACCACTCGCGAGTGGTTCACCTCAGCCGGAATCGACGTTCGGCGACCGTTCGAGACTACTGACTCGCCAACGGCCGGTCAAACCGCCTCCGTACCACGAAGCGCGCTGCGACCTGCGGTATCGGCGGACGACACGCCTTGATCGGCCGGATTCTTGCCTTTACCTGCAACATGTGGTGATCAGTTGTGAGCCCCGGCCAATCTCTGTTAACTTCACCCAAGCTATCCACCCGGGGCGGAATCGCGACAACCCTTTCTGGGTTCGCTGCCAGTCTCGCTGTTCCTCCACACCTGTGGATAACGGTGTGGACAATTGGTGACGAACCACAAAGAGGGATGACCATGCCAGCCGATTCGGATCACGATTCGTTCAGTGTGATCTGGCGCAACGTGGTCACCGAACTCAATGACGACACGTCTCCCGGTAGCTATCCCCTCTCCAAACAGCAGAAGGCGTGGCTCTCGCTCGTCCGGCCGCTGACACTCGCCGAAGGCTTCGCGCTCCTCACCGTTCCCACCCCGCGGGTCCAGGAACAGATCGAACGCGGATTGCGGGAACCGATCGTGTCGGCCCTCAGTCGCCACCTCGGTCATTCGGTGGATCTCGCGGTGCGCATCGATCCGATCGCAGCCGACGCCTACGAGCCCGAACCTCCCACCGCGCCCGAGTCGGTCGCGGCAAACGGCCGGCCCCACCGCATCGACGACATCGGGGGTGGCCCCCGGATGAACGGGGACTCCCGCATCGACGCCGGACCACGGCTCGAGGGCGAGTCCCGCAACGTCCATTCGATGGCTTCGCCGCCGCCGGAGACCTTCGCCGACCGCGACCGCGACATCAGCGGCGGCGCCGGTGGAGACTGGCCGAGTTACTTCAACACCGACTCCGGTTCCAGGCGCCACGTCGACTCGTCGCGCAGCAGCACGTCGGGCAACTCCAGCGGCGACTCCAGTCTGAACTCGAAGTACACCTTCGAGACGTTTGTCATCGGTGCCTCGAACCGCTTTGCGCACGCCGCGGCCGTCGCCATCTCCGAGGCACCTGCCCGCGCCTACAACCCTCTGTTCATCTGGGGAGAATCCGGCCTCGGAAAAACTCACCTGCTCCACGCTGCAGGCCACTACGCGCAGCGGTTGTTCCCCGGCATGCGGGTGAAGTACGTGTCGACCGAAGAGTTCACCAACGACTTCATCAACTCGCTTCGTGATGACAGGCGAGTGGCGTTCAAGCGCCGCTACCGGGACATGGACGTGTTACTCGTCGACGACATCCAGTTCCTCGAGGGCAAAGAAGGCATCCAGGAAGAGTTCTTCCACACCTTCAACACCCTGCACAACGCGAACAAGCAGATCGTGGTGTCGTCCGATCGGCCTCCGAAACAGCTTGCGACACTTGAAGATCGGCTGCGAACCCGTTTCGAATGGGGTCTCATCACCGACGTCCAGCCGCCCGAGCTGGAAACCCGCATCGCCATCTTGCGCAAGAAAGCGCAGATGGACGACATCCGCGTGCCCGACGACGTCCTCGAGCTCATCGCGTCGAAGATCGAACGGAACATCCGCGAACTCGAAGGTGCGCTGATCCGCGTGACCGCTTTCGCGTCGCTCAACCACTCCGAGCTCGACACGGCCCTGGCCGATGTGGTGCTGCAAGCGCTGTTACCCGATTCGGCCAGTCTGGAGATCACCGCGGCGACCATCCTTGCGGTCAATGCCGAGTACTTCGACATCAGCATCGAAGAGCTGCGTGGGCCCGGCAAGACCCGCTCGATTGCCCAGGCACGGCAGATCGCAATGTATCTGTGTCGCGAACTCACCGACCTGTCACTGCCCAAGATCGGGGAGACATTCGACCGTGATCACACCACTGTGATGTACGCGGACAAGAAGATTCGCAAAGAGATGACCGAGCGTCGGCGCGTGTACGACCAGGTCCAGGAACTCACCGCCAGGATCAAACAGCGCTCACGCCGCTGACACCTGTCGTCTCACCCCTTCTGATCTTCGCCCGGGCGCCCTTGTTTTCCCGGGCGCCGTTCTTCTCCCGCACGCCCAGAACGCCTCTGCGTGGCCCGGTGCTGCTTCCTCGCTGATCTCTGCGTCCTGTCTCACCCTCGATGATCACAATGCGTCGCTTACACCCACGTCCATGCCGGCGCCCCGGCCTCCGAAAGCACGCCTCCGGAGACCACATCCCACCCGGCGTGCTTCGCCGAAAACGACAAGTCTCGACCACTCCCGCAGACTTTTCAGACTTGTCATCCCATTCCCTGGTGATCTGCGCGACCCGATCTGCCTGTGTACAAGCCCGTGGATAACTACCAAAATCTGTGGATAGACAGTGGACCGTTCCCGCGGAGCCGGGTTGTGTTCACATGTACTTCAACTTCACGCGACATCGGCCAACGTTTCGCCCCCAGGCCCGCAGACCGGCCACCAGCCAACAAGACCTGTCATCCACAGATTTCACAGGACCTATTACTAAGAAGAATTTCTCTCTTAACAACACTCTTTAAAAGAAGGTGTGTGCACAACCCTCCTCCACAGGTCTCACAAGACATCCGGGACGTCGTCGCGAGCGCACCCCATCGCCACCGAATACTTGTCATCCGCTTTAGAGTGGAGACCCTGACGCCTGCGCTCGGAGGAGTTCACCGCCCGCCGGCGACCTCTTGCGCAGTGGAACGATCAACCAGAAGGAAACTGAAGACGATGAAGTTTCGGGTGACTCGCGACGAGTTCGCAGATTCGGTCGCGTGGGTTGCACGCAGCCTGCCCAGCCGACCACCGGTTCCGGTCCTCGGCGGTGTCTTGCTGACCGTGACCGAGACCGGACTGTCCGTCTCGGGTTTCGACTTCGAGGTCTCGGCACAGGTGAACGTCTCGGCCGAGGTCGCCGACGAAGGACAGGTCCTGGTGTCGGGCAAGTTGCTGGCCGACATCACGCGCGCTCTCCCAGCCAAGCCCGTCGACGTGCAACTCGACGGAACCCGCGTCGCGATCGTCTGCGGGAGCGCGAAGTTCTCGTTGCCGACGATGCCGGTGGAGGACTATCCGCAGCTTCCCGAGGTGCCCGACAACACCGGCTCGATCCCGGCCGATGTCTTCGCCGAGGCGATCACCCAGGTCGCGGTGGCTGCCGGCCGCGACGACACCTTGCCGATGCTCACCGGTATCCGCCTGGAGATCGACAACGAGACCGTGGTGCTCGCCGCGACCGACCGTTTCCGGTTGGCAGTTCGTGAACTCACCTGGAAGCCGGAAGTCGCGGGTACCACCTCCGCTGTTCTTGTCCCGGCGAAGACACTTGCCGAAGCGGCTCGCACGGCCGGATCCGATGGGACCTCGGCCGTCGGTCTGGCCTTCGGATCAGGTGGCAGCATCGGCGCCGATGGGCTGCTGGGCATCCTCGGATCGGGCCGTCGCACCACCACCCGACTGCTGGATGCGGAGTTCCCGAAGTTCCGTCAGCTGCTGCCCCCCACCCACACGTCGGTGGCCAACATCGAGATCGCACCGCTGACCGAGGCCATCAAGCGTGTGGCCCTGGTCGCCGAGCGCGGTGCGCAGGTGCGGCTCGAGTTCGGTGAGGACACCGTGCTGCTCACCGCCGGTGGCGATGACGCAGGTCGCGCCGAGGAACAGCTGGATGTGAAGTTCTACGGCGACCCCCTGACCATCGCGTTCAACCCGGGTTACCTGCTCGACGGACTCACGTCGCTGCATTCGTCCACCGTCGACTTCGGGTTCACCACACCGTCGAGGCCGGCAGTGTTGCGGCCGGGTGCCGAGACCGAGCCGGTGACCGACGAGAACGGCGCATACGCCGCACCCAACAGCGAGTACACCTACCTGCTGATGCCGGTTCGGCTTCCGGGCTGATCTGTCGACGACACCGCGCCAGATGACCAGGTCGGTGGGAAAGGTCAGCGCGCCGAGCCACACTGACCGAGAATGAGTGCGGTGACCAGCGACTGACGCTGGTTGCCCGAGCGTTGATCCGACTCGAATCGATTCGCGGCCATCTGACCGCGAGGACCGTGACTGGCAAAGGACTGGTGAGACCATGCAGCTGGGTTTGGTGGGATTGGGAAAGATGGGCGGGTTCATGCGAACCCGGGTCAAGAACGCCGGAATCGAGGTCATCGGATACGACCCACGTCCCGAGGTCACCGATGTCGCATCGCTTGCCGAATTGGCTTCCGCGCTCGACGCCCCGAGGATCATCTGGGTGATGGTGCCCTCGGGTGAACCCACGCGTTCCACCGTCCGGACGCTCTCGGACATCCTCTCGCCAGGCGATCTTGTCATCGATGGCGGCAACTCCAAGTACACCGACGACGCCATCAACGCAGAACTGTTGAGCACCAAGGGAATCCGTTACGTCGATTGCGGAGTGTCCGGCGGTATCTGGGGCTTGGAGAACGGTTATGGCCTGATGTGCGGCGGTGCGAAAGAAGACGTCGAACGAGCAATGCCGATCTTCGACGCGCTGCGGCCCCCCGGTGAGCGGGCCGACGGATTTGTCCACGCCGGACAGGTCGGAGCCGGCCACTACGCCAAGATGGTGCACAACGGCATCGAATACGGACTGATGCACGCCTACGGCGAGGGCTACGAAATCCTCGACGCCGAACCGCTCATCGAAGACGTCACCGGCACCCTGCGGGCCTGGACCAACGGCACGGTCGTCCGGTCCTGGCTTCTCGAGCTGCTGGTCAAGGCACTGCAGGAAGATCCCGGCCTCGCCGAGATCTCCGATTACACCACCGATTCCGGCGAGGGTCGGTGGACGGTGGAAGAAGCCATCAGGCATTCGGTACCCGCCAATGTCATCTCCGCGGCGCTCTTTGCACGCTTCGCCTCACGCCAAGAAGGCGGCTCACCCGCCCTCAAAGCGGTGTCAGCCCTGCGCAACCAGTTCGGCGGACACTCGGTGGTTCCGAAGTCGTCGGGCGACTGACCGGGAGTTGATCTGAGCAGGTGTACGTCCGCAATCTGTCGCTGCGCGACTTCCGTTCCTGGGATGAGGTCTCCATCGAACTCAGCCCGGGCACAACACTTTTCGTGGGGCGAAACGGATTCGGCAAGACCAACCTGCTCGAGGCGCTTTACTATGTTGCCGGCTTGCGTTCGCATCGGGTGAGTACTGATCAGCCCCTGATCCGCACCGGGGCAGACCAGGCCCGGGTCACCGCGACGGTGGAGAACGACGGCCGTGAATTGACGGTGGACCTGGTGATCGGCGGAGCTCGCAGCAACAAGGCCGCCATCAACGGTGCGCCGTGCCGAAGGCCACGCGATGTGCTGGGGATCCTGCGCGCGGTGATGTTCGCCCCCGAGGACCTGTCGCTGGTGCGCGGCGATCCGGGGGAGCGACGTCGGTTCGTCGACGAACTGGTGGCCATGCGGGGTCCTCGGTGGGCCGCCGCCAAGTCCGACTACGACCGGGTATTGCGTCAGCGGGCCGCTCTGCTCAAGACGGCGGCGGCCGCCCTGCGCAGGGGTGGCAATGACGCCGAGTCGGTGATCAGCACCCTGGACGTGTGGGACGCCCAGCTCGCCGCCTACGGCGCCCAGGTGAGCGCCGCGCGGATCGATTTGGTGAACCAACTGGAACCCCATGTGGCACAGGCGTATTCAACAATCGCGCCCCATTCTCGGCCGGCGAACATGCGCTACCGGTCGTCGGCGTCGATCGATGTGATCCCGCCGGACGGGGAGAAGGCCGATGTGGACTACATCGAAGCGGCACTGCTCAGCGACCTCGCGGCACTGCGTCAAAAAGAGATAGACCGTGGTGTGACCCTGGTCGGGCCGCACAGAGACGACGTCGAGCTCCTGCTCGGCACCGAGCCGGCGAAAGGGTTCGCCAGTCACGGCGAGTCATGGTCCATGGCCCTGTCACTGCGGCTTGGCTCTGTCGAATTGGTGCGTGCCGACGGCGTCGAACCAGTACTGATGCTCGACGACGTGTTCGCCGAACTCGATGCCAAGCGCCGCGAGAAGCTCGCCGACGTCGCGGCCGGAGCCGAACAGGTGCTCATCACCGCAGCGGTCGCCGACGACATCCCCTCTCAGATCGGCGGCAGGACCGTCGCGGTGAATATCATCGAGTCGGCAGGCGTTCGGACGTCGGAATTGGTGGTCGGGTGATGACCGAGGAACCCAGCAAGGGACAAGAGCCGGGCACGAGCGGCGAGTCCGGTGGCGGCGGAGGTGGCGGCAGGTCCGAGGGCAGCGGCTACGACATGGCTCGCAAAGCTCTCGAAGACGCCCGGGCCGCTGCTCGCGCGGCCGGTAAATCCGTCGGTCAGGGCCGCGCGTCTCCTGGCAGACGGACGGCCGCACCGCGCAAAACCACCCGTAGATCGTGGACCGGTGCCCACCCCGACCCCTACGACCCGCAACCTCTCGGTCGTGTCGCCGGAGGTCTCGCCGGCCGTCGCGGCTGGAACGCCAAGCTCAGTGAGGGAACCGTCTTCGGTGCGTGGGACCGGATCGTCGGCGCCGAGATCGCGGCGCACGCGCAGCCCAAAGCGTTGCGAGACAAGGTTTTACACGTTACGGCGGAGTCGACTGCCTGGGCCACCCAACTACGGCTCATCCAGAGCCAGATCCTTGCCAAGATCGCGGCCTCGGCCGGCCACGGGGTGGTCACGAGCCTGCGGATCACCGGTCCGCAGAGCCCGTCCTGGCGCAAAGGCGAACGTCATGTCCGTGGTCGGGGACCCCGCGACACCTACGGCTAGACACGGATTCGGCGAACCGGCCACGAATCCCGTCAGAACGTGGACGACGTACCCGCTGTGTCGGTCGGACTAGGTCTCATCCGAGAAAATCCGTCTGCGGACAAGTCAGGGGTGTTGCAGGGCCATTCCTTGTCGCCTTACCCAGTAGTATGTAGAGAGTTGCCCCGAACCGGGGTAGACCGCCGCATGGGAACCCCGGGAGCAGAACAGCGATGGCTGCCGGGTGCGTACCGCGTGGTGTGACTCAATGGCGATGTAAGGAGCGGACGCACTCGTGGCCGACAGCACCGAACCCCAGAATCCGGAAGATCCGGCAAACCCGGAGGCGAACAAGAAGGCCCCGGCGAAGAAGAAGGGGAACAGCGAATACGGTGCCGACTCGATCAGCATTCTCGAGGGTCTCGAGGCGGTTCGTAAGCGTCCCGGCATGTACATCGGCTCTACCGGTGAGCGCGGTCTGCACCACCTGATCTGGGAAGTCGTCGACAACTCTGTCGACGAGGCGATGGCCGGCCACGCCACCCGTGTCGACGTCACCCTGCGTGCCGACGGCGCAGTGCAGGTGGTCGATGACGGTCGCGGTATCCCGGTGTCGATGCACAAGACCGGTGTCCCCACGGTCGAGGTCGTCATGACCCAGCTGCACGCGGGCGGAAAGTTCGACTCCGACTCCTATGCGGTGTCCGGTGGTCTGCACGGCGTCGGTATCTCGGTGGTCAACGCACTGTCGACCAAGGTCGAGTTGGAGATCGAACGCGACGGTTTCGTCTGGACCCAGACGTACAACCACGCTGTTCCGAGCCCGCTGGAAAAGGGCAAGGCCTCCCGCAAGACGGGTACCACGGTTCGTTACTGGGCCGACGACAAGATCTTCGAGACCACCACCTACAACTTCGACACCATCGCGCGTCGCCTGCAGGAGATGGCCTTCCTCAACAAGGGCCTGACCATCACCCTGACCGATGAGCGGCCGGCGACCATCGAGGTCGGCGACGCCGAAGACGTCGAGGTGGCCGAGGCCCCCAAGTCCGAGGACGAGCTCGCCGAGGAAGCCGACAACACCGAGCTCGCCGAGGAAGCAGTCGTCGACGCCGACGGCAAGCCGGAGACCTCCAAGAAGAAAAGCCGTACCCGGATCTACCACTACCCGGGTGGTCTCGAGGACTTCGTCCGTCACCTGAACAACCGCAAGACCGCCATCCACAACTCCGTGGTCAGCTTCACGGCCAAGGGCACCGGCCACGAGCTCGAGGTGGCCATGCAGTGGAACAGCGGATACGCCGAGTCGGTGCACACGTTTGCCAACACGATCAACACGCATGAGGGCGGCACCCACGAGGAGGGTTTCCGTTCCGCGCTGACGGCGACCGTCAACAAGTACGCCACCGAGAAGAAGCTCGTGAAAGACAAGGGCGACAAGCTCACCGGTGAAGACATCCGTGAGGGCCTGGCCGCTGTCATCTCGGTGAAGGTCGCCGACCCGCAGTTCGAGGGTCAGACCAAGACCAAGCTCGGCAACACCGAGGTCAAGAGCTTTGTGCAGAAGGTGAGCAACGAGAACCTGGCGCACTGGTTCGAGTCGAACCCTGCCGAGGCGAAGATCATCATCCGCAAGGCAGTGGAGTCGGCGAACGCCCGGCTGGCCGCCCGCAAGGCACGAGAGTTGGTGCGCCGCAAGAGCGCCAACGACATCGGTGGGTTGCCGGGCAAGCTCGCGGACTGCCGCAGCAAGGACCCGAGCAAATGCGAGGTCTACATCGTGGAGGGCGACTCGGCCGGCGGCAGCGCCAAGTCGGGGCGCGACTCGATGTACCAGGCGATCCTGCCGATCCGCGGAAAGATCATCAACGTCGAAAAGGCGCGCATCGACCGTGTTCTCAAGAACACCGAGGTGCAGTCGATCATCACCGCCTTCGGCACCGGTATCCACGACGAGTTCGACATCAGCAAGTTGCGCTACCACAAGATCGTGCTGATGGCCGACGCCGACGTTGACGGACAACACATCTCGACCCTGTTGATGACGTTGCTGTTCCGTTTCATGCGACCACTGGTGGAGCACGGTCACGTCTATCTGGCGCAGCCGCCGCTGTACAAACTCAAGTGGCAGAAGGGTGCACCGCCGGAGTTCGCGTACTCCGATCGTGAGCGCGATGGTCTCCTCGAGGCCGGCGCCCAGGCCGGCAAGAAGATCAACAAGGACGACGGCATCCAGCGGTACAAGGGTCTCGGCGAGATGAATGCCAAGGAGTTGTGGGAGACCACGATGGACCCCTCGGTGCGTGTTCTGCGTCAGGTGACGCTCGATGACGCCGCCGCCGCCGACGAACTGTTCAGTGTGCTGATGGGGGAGGACGTGGTGGCCCGGCGCAGCTTCATCGCCCGCAACGCCAAAGACGTTCGCTTCCTGGATGTCTGACGGACTCCACTTCCATCTGCTTCGACCTGACACGACGAAAGTGAACTGATGACCGACACCTTGCCACCGGACAGTGGCGCCGGAGACCGCGTCGAGCCGGTAGACATCCAGCAGGAGATGCAGCGCAGCTACATCGATTACGCGATGAGCGTCATCGTCGGCCGCGCGCTGCCCGAGGTCCGCGACGGACTCAAGCCGGTGCACCGCCGACTGCTCTATGCGATGAACGACGCCGGGTTCCGGCCCGACCGCAGTTACGTCAAGTCGGCCAAGCCGGTCGCCGAGACCATGGGTAACTACCACCCGCACGGCGACACCGCGATTTACGACGCGCTGGTGCGGTTGGCACAGCCGTGGTCGATGCGGTATCCGCTGGTCGACGGCCAGGGCAACTTCGGTTCCCGCGGCAACGACGGCGCGGCCGCGATGCGGTACACCGAGGCCCGCCTGACGCCGCTCGCCATGGAGATGTTGCGTGACATCGGCGAGGAGACAGTCGATTTCACACCCAACTACGACGGCAAGACCCAGGAACCGACGGTCCTGCCCTCACGGGTGCCGAACCTCCTCATCAACGGGTCGAGCGGTATCGCGGTGGGTATGGCCACCAACATCCCGCCGCACAACCTCGGTGAGGTGGCCGACGCCATCTTCTGGGCACTCGACAACTACGAGGCCGACGAGGAGAGCACCCTCGAAGCCTGCATGGAACGCATCAAGGGGCCCGACTTCCCAACCGCTGGACTGATTGTCGGCGGCCAGGGCATCCGCGACGCGTACACCACCGGCCGGGGCAGCATCCGTATGCGAGGCGTGGTGCGGATCGAGGAGAACAAGGGTGCCACCACCCTCGTCATCACCGAGCTGCCGTACCAGGTGAACCCCGACAACATGATCCTGTCGATCGCCGAACAGGTGAACGAGGGAAAACTCAAGGGCATCAGCAGGATCGATGACGAGTCGTCGGACCGTGTCGGCATGCAGATCGTGGTCACGCTGCGCCGCGACGCCGTGGCCAAGGTGGTGCTGAACAACCTCTACAAGCACAGCCAGCTGCAGACCAGTTTCGGCGTGAACATGCTCTCGATCGTGGACGGTGTTCCGCGAACGTTGCGCCTGGACAAGATGATCCGCCTGTATGTCGAGCATCAGATCGACGTCATCATCCGGCGCACCCGCTACCGGCTGCGTAAAGCCGAGGAGCGGGCCCACATCCTGCGTGGTCTGGTCAAAGCCCTTGACGCACTTGATGAGGTCATCGCGCTGATCCGGCGGTCGCAGACCGTCGACCTGGCGCGCACCGGTTTGATCGAGCTGCTCGACGTCGACGAGATCCAGGCCGACGCCATCTTGGCGATGCAGCTGCGCAGGCTCGCTGCTCTGGAACGGCAGAAGATCGTCGACGAGTTGGCGGAGATCGAGATCGAGATCGCCGACTACAAGGACATCCTCGCCAAGCCGGAGCGTCAGCGCGCCATCGTGCGCGACGAACTGGCCGAGATCGTCGAGAAGTTCGCCGACGAGCGACGCACGAAAATCATTGCCGCAGACGGGGATGTGTCCGACGAAGACCTCATAGCCCGCGAAGACGTGGTGGTCACCATCACCGAAACCGGCTATGCCAAGCGGACGAAGACCGATCTCTACCGCAGCCAGAAGCGCGGCGGTAAAGGTGTGCAGGGCGCCGGTCTCAAGCAGGACGACATCGTCCGGCACTTCTTCGTGTGCTCCACACACGACTGGATCCTGTTCTTCACCACCAAGGGCCGGGTCTACCGGGCGAAGGCGTACGAACTGCCGGAGGCCAACCGCACCGCCCGTGGCCAGCACGTCGCCAACCTGCTGGCATTCCAGCCCGAGGAGCGCATCGCCCAGGTCATCCAGATCAAGAGTTACGAGGATGCGCCCTATCTGGTGCTCGCAACCCTCAACGGTCTGGTGAAGAAGTCCCGTCTGGTGGACTTCGACTCCAACCGCTCCGGCGGCATCTTCGCGATCAACCTGCGCGGTGAGGACGAATTGGTGGGCGCACAGTTGTGCAGCGCCGACGACGACCTCTTGCTCGTGTCGACGAAGGGACAGTCGATCCGCTTCTCGGCCACCGACGACGTCCTGCGTCCGATGGGAAGGCAGACCTCGGGTGTCCAGGGCATGCGGTTCAACGACGACGACCAGTTGTTGTCGTTGAACGTGGTCCGCGAGGACACCTACCTGCTGGTCGCGACATCGGGTGGCTACGCCAAGCGCACCGCGATGAGCGATTACCCCGTGCAGGGTCGCGGCGGCAAGGGCGTCCTGACGATTCAATACGACAAACGCCGCGGCGCGTTGGTCGGCGCAGTGATCGTCGACGACGACAGTGAGCTCTACGCGATCACCTCCGGGGGCGGCGTCATCCGCACCGGTGCGCGGCAGGTTCGCAAGGCCGGACGCCAAACCAAGGGCGTCCGCCTGATGAACCTGGGCGAAGGAACTACGCTCTTGGCTATTGCCCGCAATGCCGACGAGCCGGACGAACCGGCTGACACGCAGAACGGGCCGGCCGGCAAGAAGTAGCTGAGGCGAACGCAAAGGAACGCATGAGCACAACTGACGAGCCCAACGAACCCAAGGTCGCGGGCGAACCGAACGGCACCAGTGGGCCGCCGAAAGGTCCGCAGGGATCGTCGGGCAGCGGTGGTGAGCAGGACAAGGCGGCCTCCGCCGCGGCGAACTCCTCGGCCAACGGCGCACGTCCTTCGGTGTCAGTGCAGGATCAGGCGCCGCGGCCGGACGCTGGTCAGGGTCAGGCACCGGCCCAGGGTCGGCCTCCCGGCAACGGGACCGGCCCTGGTGGCGTGCCTCCGTGGCAGCGTGCCGGCTCGCAAGGCGGTCAGGGGCAGCCCACCGGCCCCGGGCAGCCGTCGGCATCGGCAACCGGCCCACAGCCGCAGATCAAGCAGCAACCCCAGCAGCCACCTCAGCAGGGGTCGGGCCGGGGCCCTGCCGGCCCGCCTCCGGGTCGTCAGCCCGGTCCGGGTGCCTCGGCGCAGACCACCAAACGCCCGGTGATCACTGGCACCGCAGCACCCAAGCTGCCGGGCTCGGAGACCGACGCGACCAGTCGGTCTCCGCTGTCGAAGCCGATCGATGGCCCGACCCGCAACATCGACCGGCGGGACCTTCCGCAGGAAGATCTGCCCGACCTCGATGCCATCCATCATCCGGAGGCCTCGCAGCCGGCCAATAGGTCGTTCGAGGCGATGCCGTCGCCGAGTGCCATGGGTCCGTTGCGCGCTGCCGTTCAGATCCGCCGGATCGACCCCTGGTCGGCGTTCAAGGTGTCGGCGGTGCTCTCGGTCGCCTCGTTCTTCATCTGGATGATCGCGGTGGGTGTGCTGTATCTCATCCTCGACGGCATGGGCGTCTGGGATCAGCTGAACAACTCCTTCGGCACGCTGGTGTCCAGTGACACCACGGCGGAATCCTCGTTCGAGATCAGCGCCGGAGGGGTGTTCGGTATCGCGGCTCTGATCGGTGCGGTCAACGTCGTGCTGTTCACCGCTCTGGCCACCGTCGGATCATTCATCTACAACCTGTCGTCCGACCTCGTGGGTGGTGTGGAGGTAACGCTCGCCGACCGCGACTGAGGGGCTTTTGACCAGCCGTTTTGTCGCGGAGGCACGCAGTCGGGTAATCTCTGACTTCGGTTCACGGGCCTATAGCTCAGGCGGTTAGAGCGCTTCGCTGATAACGAAGAGGTCGGAGGTTCAAGTCCTCCTAGGCCCACTGTGACGACGAACCGAACCAAGGGACCACCACCCAAGGGGATGAGCGGATGAAGGCAGTTGCACTAGCGATCGCCGCAGTCGCACTCGTCGTCGCGGGCCTGCTCACGGAATCTCGGCGCAACATCGAGGTGTGGCATGGTCTACCCGAAGGTCAGAGAGATCTGACAGCCGGTTGATCCGGCAAACGGGGCCTTAGCTCAGTTGGTAGAGCGCTGCCTTTGCAAGGCAGATGTCAGGAGTTCGAATCTCCTAGGCTCCACAAAGAACGAACTGCACCACCCTGATTCGGCCGTCAGGCCCCCGAGGTGGCGAACGCGATCAAAGCCCGTAAGAGTGGCTGTATGGATTTGCGAATATTTGTAGAACCCCAGCAAGGCGCCACCTACGACGACCAGCTCGCGGTCGCGAGAACCGCAGAGGCGGGCGGATTCGGGGCGTTCTTCCGTTCCGACCACTACCTGGCCATGAATGTCGAGGGCTTGCCCGGCCCCACCGATGCATGGACCACGCTGGCCGGCCTCGCCCGCGAGACCAGCACCATTCGGTTGGGCACCCTGGTGTCCTCGGCCACCTTTCGCCATCCGGGCCCGCTCGCGGTGACCGTCGCCCAGGTGGATCAGATGTCGGGCGGTCGGGTGGACTTCGGGCTCGGCGCTGGTTGGTATGCCGCCGAACACGAGGCCTATGCGATCCCGTTCCCGGATCTTCGTGAACGGTTCGACCGACTCACCGAGCAGCTCGCCGTCATCTCCGGATTGTGGACTACGCCGATCGGGGAGAAGTTCTCGTATTCGGGCGATCACTACACCGTCACCGACTCCCCGGCATTGCCCAAGCCCGTCCAGTCGCCCGCACCGCCCATCGTCATCGGCGGCGCCGGGAAGAAGCGTTCAGCGGCCCTGGCCGCGCAGTACGCTGCCGAGTTCAACGTGCCCTTTGCGCCCGTGGAGGACGTCGAGGCGGCGTTCGGACGGGTCCGGGCCGCCTGTACCGACCGGGGCCGCCCGGCCGACGACCTGACGTACTCAGCGGCGCTGGTGGTGTGCGCCGGGCGTTCCGATGCCGAGCTGGCCCGCCGAGCCGACAACATCGGACGCGGGCTCGATGATCTGCGCCGAGATGGCCTGGCGGGATCACCGGACGAGATCGTGGACAAGATCGGCACCTACGCGGCCATCGGCGCCACGAGGATCTACTTGCAGGTGCTCGACATGTCCGACCTCGAGCACGTCGAGTTCATCGCCGAGACGGTGATCCCGCAGCTCTGATCTCGCAGCGCTTCGACCGCGTGAGCGTCGTTCAGTAGCCGAAGTCCCGGCGTCGGCGTGACTCGATCTCACGTCGGCGCCGGACTTCGGCCTGATCGAGGTGTCCGTCGTCGTCGTAATCCACGTC
This sequence comes from Williamsia muralis, assembly GCF_051487485.1. Classification (GTDB taxonomy): domain Bacteria; phylum Actinomycetota; class Actinomycetes; order Mycobacteriales; family Mycobacteriaceae; genus Williamsia; species Williamsia muralis_B. The sequence continues at coordinate 405,525 of NZ_JAHVCV010000001.1, forward strand.
GTCACCGCCTGCTTGGCCGGACCAGATGCGGATACCGCCGAGGACAAGCGGGAAGACGATGAACACCAGCCAGGCGTTGGGGACGTCGAACACCACCTGCAGCAGGAGAAAGAGCAGCAAAGTACCGCCGCCGGCAAACAGGTTCAGGGTTTGTATCAGCTTCCTGCCAGGTCCGTTCTGGACCCGATTGCGAGGTGCCTGGGCAGCGGAGGCATCACGTGCGAACGCAGGTGCCGACGATCCTGAGCCGAACGGAGTGGGCTCGGGTAGATCACCGAAGAGCTCGTCGAGTTCTGAACGGGTGTGCGCGGCCGCGGCCAACTGAACGCGTTCCTCGTACTCGGTGTGGTCGAGTCGACCACTGGTGAAATGCTCACCGAGTGCGTCGAGGGCGCGACCCCGCTCATCGTTGCCGATACGGATGTCGCGGGTCTTGTCATCGTCCATGCGGCAATTCGATCACGCGCCGGCGGTCCGTGCCCTGTGGTTGAAGCGCTCAGTTGCCTTGGCCGACGATGTACAGATAGCCGGCGAGCACCAAGATGCCCGCTGCCAGATAGAGATACCCGACCCACAGGGCGGCGACCGCGAAGGGCATACCCTGCTCGCCGGTCCGCCGGATCTGTGAGCGCGCAACGTGACCGCAGATGATCCCGATCAACGAGGTGACTCCCAGCACCGACAAGATCAAGGCGACGATGGCGGTGACATTCGTCTTGTTGGATCGCGACGCGGGCGCAGGGCTCATCTCGGCTCCGGACTCCTGATCTGCTGGGTGGTCGCCCTGCGGACCGTCATAACGGGTTTCTGCCGGATCAGACGTCTGCGAATAGGCACTGCTCAACGGCGCGGGGGAGGCACCGAGACCAGCTGCGGGACCGCTCAGTGGTGCCGGAGAGGAGGGAGGCGGTTGACGTCGCCGAGGATCTTCTCGTGGGCGGTCGGCCGGGCCGGGATTGAAGGGCGGGGGCCCACTGGGACCAGGGCGTGGTGCGTAACCACGAGCCGGCTCGGGCGGACGACCACCTTGCGGGGCCGGAGCCTGAGGGGGACCGGGCCGGTAACCCGGCGGTGGGCCTTCGGCAGGTCCGGTGCGCGGTTGCCATGCCGGGATGGGCTCGCCATGGCGGCGTCGGTTGCCCTCGCCGTTCTCAACACTCATCCGTCACACCGTACCTGCCGCAGCGACCTCGGCTGCTGCACCAACCTCAATTGGCGGATTGCCCGTTCGTGGACTGACCGGCGGGGTCGACGGACTCGGCTTCGGTCTCGACAACCGGCACGTCGGCCAGACGCGGGGGAGCAGCGGCCACCGATGGCGGTTGCGGACGCGTACGACGACTGATCGCGAATGCGGCCGCACCTGCACCCACCAGCCCGACCACGATCAAAGCGATCCTCAGTCGACGACGAGAAGGAGCTTTTGTGGTCACCAGCTGGGTCGGGAGCGCCTCGACGAGTCCGGCGCGTTCGAGGGCATCGACAACGGTGGGATTGCTGATCGTCACGGGGAGCACGTCGGCGGCCCGGTCGCGGTACGCAGCGGTGAGTTCGCGAGCCTCGGCGGCGAGCTCGGACTCCTTCGAACGCGCCTGGGCCGCGACCTTCTTGGCGCCGGCGAGTGCAACATTGCCTGCTCCTCGGGTGGCGGCGGAGGCACCGAGCAGCGACTTGCGCGCGCCGGCGACGCTCAATCCGGCAGACCCACGGGTGAGGTTCGACAACCCGGCCACGGTCTGTCGACCACCGAGCTTCACCCGCTGCCCGGCGCTGCGGGCGGCGGCACGTTGACGGACCGCTTTCAATTCGGATTCGAGTTTGCTCATGAAACCTCCTCGGTGAAACCAATGCGGACTGTTGTCCACCCTAGTGGGCGCAGACAGACGAAACTCATCGGTGCTCGGCCCGCGGGGTCCTCGGCGGATCGACAGCAGGGTGTTCCCGGCGAACCAGCTGCCGGCATACGTCCACCAGACGCGTATTCGATTCCTGCGACAGCTTTTTGAGCAGATCGAATGCCTGCACGGCGTCGAGGTCGTACCGCTCCATGATCATGCCCTTGGCCTGGCCGATGATGTCGCGTGATGCCAGCGCACTCTCGAACTCGTCGTGACGACGGGCGGCGTAGAGCGCGACAGCGGCGTGGGTGGCATGCATCAGGCCGACCTCTTCGGCACCATCGGTAAAGGCAAATGCGTTGTCCGCGTAAAGGTTCAGTGCACCGTTGGCCTCACGGTCGGAGTACAGCCGGAAAGACAGCGCCGACCGGATCGGTGTCGCCGCCTGTGCGGCGGACGAGAAAGCTGGCCAACGCTTTTCGTCGCAGAGATCGTCGACGCGAATGGTGTGCTGATGTGCTGCCGCATCAACACAGGGCCCTTCACCGAGCTCACCCTGCAAGTGGTCGAGCCGTCGCGCAGCGCGTGAGGTCGCGGCAGTGGAGGTGATCTTCTTGCGTTTGGTGATGACGGTGATCCCGGCGTGATCGGCGCCGGGAACATGCTCGACCGCGCTGTGGGTGAGGCCTTCGAGGACCGATGCGATGCTCTCGGGAAGGCGCGTGCGGATGTGGCCGGCAAGTTCTTCGGTCACCGCCCGCAGATCGCTGTGGTGCTCTCTCATCGCTGTCGCCTTTCTCCCTCAGCCGCCACCGGGCTCACATGGACAAAGATGCCGATCGAGTTGTCGTGGTCATGTGTCGATCCGGCGAGGGGCCGCAGGATCGGTGGGAGGGGTGAATACGCCCGTCGCCCCGGGGTCGGTCGGCGAGCTGTTCTGCGCTGCCACAACTGCGCGGGCATGCGTCGTCACGGTGACACCATGTGCGCGCGCGAGCCGGGTCAGGAAGTGCCTGGCCTCGACGATCTCGATGCCGCGGTACTCGGCGATGATGCCGATGGCGGTCGCGACCACGCTGGTTCCCTCGAGCACCGTGTCCACCGATTTCGACACCCCCGAGTGACGAACGGTCGAAGCCCCGGTGCTCAGCGCGATGGCCACCAGGTTGGCCAGGATCTGCCCGAACTCACTGGGTTGGCCGGATCCGTCCCAGGGTTGCTCGGTATGGATGACAAGCGAGCCGACCGGGAGCGACAGCGCCTTGATCGGGTAGGCGCGAACCCCGCGTAGCCCCGTCGACAGCGCGCGTTGGCGATAGCTTGGCCATCGGGTGTCGTCAGTGGTGGAGAGGTCGGTGACCAAGGTGACCGCGCCGTCGTGGGCACTGTTGAGTGCGGGCCCGGTTGTGTTGAGCTCGGTGTCCGCACCGACGCCGGCTTGGCATGACTCGGCGACTATGTGCAGGTCGTCGCCTGCGGTGGATTGGCGGTCGTCGCGCAAGACGATGACAGCGGAGTACGCGTCGAAGCCTTCGCGTGCGTGGGTCACGACGGTCTGCAGCAAGGTCGGCAGATCGAAGTCGGTTGTCAGTGTTCCGGTCACATCGGCGATCGCGACCCGGTTCAGCACGTCGCTCATCGGTCGGCCCAGCGAATCATTGAGTTCATGTGTCCTCCAGCTCGGCTTCGTCACGTAGGTTCAGTCGGCGGGCCACCACGTCGTCGGACACGTCTTTGATGGACCTCCCGTGCTGGTACGAATATGCCCGCAGGCGGTCGAGTGCCTCACCGGCCGGCACACCGAGCTGCACGGCCGCCATGCCGGACGCCAGATACACCTGCGACCGCGAGAACGCACCCGGCGCATCGACCTGCGCCTCGCTGAGATTCTCCGCCGCGGCGTCAGCGCCCTCAAAAGCATCACTCCTGGCCAGGTACGCGTCCCAGTTCTGCCGAACGGTGAACGCAGCGGTGGCCGCAATCGTGAGGGCGGCATTGAGCTCATCGACCGCGAGAGCTCCTGCAGTGCGCCTGTACAGCTCCAGCACCCCGAGAGGATTGCCGCTCTCCACTACAGGAAATGCGAAAACCGACCGAATCCCCAGATCACGGGCTTCGCCGACGAACACCGGCCACCGCTCGTTCGCGGAAGGATCGCTCAGATCGGGCAAGAGCTGATTGCTGTGATCATGATAGGCATCGAGGCACGGCCCCTCACCAAGGGTGAACTGCAGCTCGTCGATCTGCTGAGCGGTTCCATCGGTGGCGTAGACGAGGTCTCGGACGCGGCTCGATCGGGTGAGTAGAGCTATCGCAGCGCCGTCGACCCCGGAGAGCCGCACGACGGTCTCACAGAGCTGGCTGATGCCGGTGAACACCGACGGGCCAGCCGCGTTGGTGGTGGATCCGGCTTTGGCTTGATCAGGACCTGCGTCTTCACCCTCGGCCGGCGATCCTCTGTCAGAGGTGCCGTTCATCCTGCGCTCCCATCGCCTCATGTCAAACCTACCCGCCGCACCCACGATGCGTTGGCTCCTTGACCGCCTCAACACCGGTGTCGGCGCCAGAACGCCGCCCACATGACGCCGTCCTCACGGTCGACTTGCGGGCGTTGGCGGTGCGAGTGGCTAGCCCATCTGGGCGATGATCGCGACCGCGCCGGCCGCGAACAGGAGAACCAGGATCACCACTCCGATGATCAACGCAATTCCCGTGGGCGGGAAGTGGTTTCGCGTCCTTGGCTCGGAGTCCGACAAGCCAGAGGTCTGTGGAGCGTCGGGCGGGGTGGACCCCGGCGAGACTCCGCCGCCGGGCTCGAGGCCTGGTGTGTTGGCGGGATCCGGGTTGGGATCGTTGTGGGCCGGCCCGGAACTGCGGGTCATCGGTCCTCGAGTTGTTCGGCCGATGCACCCGCGTATCCCGAGCTGTTGTCCCAGTTGTCGGGCAGGTCGCTGCCGTCTTTCGGGAGTTCGGCCGCGTCGGGAGCGGTGGTTCCGTCAAGGGTTGTGCTCGGCTCCTGCGGTGCCTCGTCGACACCTGGGGTAGCGCCGGAAACGTCCTTCTTAGCGTCGGTCATCGTGTCTCACTTCCGTTTCGACTCGTCACCAGCGAGGATTTCGACGGTGGTGGGGCCGCGACCGCCGGCCGCGGCTCCCGTGAGGTGGGTAATACCCGCGGTGGCGACGGCAAAACCTGACCTGCCTGTTGGCTGACGTCTGCGCCGACGGCGTTCAGTGGCACCATGGAGGCCGTGACCACAGCATTGAAAACCGCAACCGCGACCCTGCACACCAATCACGGTGACATCAGAATCGCCCTGTTCGGTAACCACGCGCCCAAGACCGTCGCCAACTTCACCGGCCTCGCCGACGGGTCGAAGGAGTACTCCAAGCCCAACGCTTCCGGCGGAGACGCCGGGCCGTTCTACGACGGCGCGGTGTTCCACCGCATCATCTCGGGCTTCATGCTCCAGGGCGGTGATCCCACCGGGACCGGCATGGGCGGACCCGGCTACCAGTTCGAGGACGAGTTCCACCCGGAGTTGACCTTCAACCAGCCGTACCTGCTGGCCATGGCGAACGCCGGACCCGGAACCAATGGGTCGCAGTTCTTCATCACCGTCGGCCCGACGCCCCACCTGAACCGCAAGCACACCATCTTCGGTGTGGTCGAGGACGAGGAGTCCCAGAAGGTCGTCAAGGCGATCGAGGCCGTTCCGACCGACCGTCGTGACCGGCCACTGGACGACGTGATCATCGAAAAGGTCACCATCGAGTCCTGATAGACCGCCCTTTGGTCGTGCCGAGCTCTGCTCAGATGAGGTCTGTGTGACATTCCAGAACCCGCCGTCGCCACCCACCCAGGTGTGCGTCCGGCATCCTGACCGGCCGACGGGTCTGGCCTGCAGCCGGTGCGGCCGTCCGGCATGTCCACAATGTCTCACCCCGGCCGCAGTCGGCCAGCACTGTGTCGACTGCGTCCGGGCATCGGGACGTGCCACCCCTCGGGCAACCGTCGTCGGTCCTCGGGGCATCGGGTCGACGACCCCGTGGGCCACCTACGTCCTGCTCGCCGTGAACGTCGCCGTGTTCGCGGCCACCGTGGCGCAGGCCGGCAGCTTCACCGAAGTCCGGGGCTCGCGGATCTTCTACGAGGGCGCGCTCTTCGGGCCCTTCCTCGCCGACGGCGAGTACTGGCGCCTGCTCACCGCGGGCTTCCTGCACTTCTCGTTGATCCATGTCGCGGTCAACATGTTCTCGCTGTACATCCTGGGTCGAGATGTCGAGATCACCTTGGGCACAGCACGATTCGTAGGCATCTATCTGGCGTCGCTGCTCGGTGGCAGCGCCATGGTGATGCTGTTCGAGAACCCGAACGCCATCAACGCCGGAGCTTCGGGAGCCATCTTCGGTCTGATGGGCGCCACCCTGGTGGTGGTGCTACGGGCCAAGGTCCCGGCGGGGTTTGTACTCGGGGTGATCGGGCTGAACATCGTTCTTTCGCTGACCATCCCCAACATCTCGTTGTGGGCGCACCTCGGAGGACTGGTCTTCGGTGCCGCCGCGGCCGCAGGGGTGCTCTATGGCCCCGGCCTTCTGCCGGCCGGGTCGCGTACCGCCCGCAATGTCGCCGCAGTCGGTTGGGCTTCGATCGCCGGGCTGATCGTGCTGGCGTTGCTGATCGGCGTGGTGCGCGCGGCAACACTCACGGTCTGATCTGCTGATCGAACGCGTCGAGCAGCTACTTTCTGGTCTCCACGGGCAATCCGGCTGCGCGTAGAGCATCTGCCACGTCCAGGGGATTGGTCCCGAGGTCCCACCGACCGAGAATCACGAGTCTTTCCCCTTCGCGGGCCGCGGTGTCGTCGAGGTCGAACTCGAGATGCGGCACTTGGCGGCCGTAGCGCGAGTAGGTGAGCACCTGGGCGCGGCGCACCGCTTCAAATGGGTATCTGCGCGCCCCGGTCACGGTGCGGATCTGGATCAGGTGTCCGTCGATGACGGCGAGCCTGGGCCGCACCAGCAGCGCGATCGCGCCGAGCACCACCAACAACAATGCCGCGATCGACATCAGCACCAGTCCGGCCGGGTCTGGAGCAGAGAACGCGGCTGCGCCGCCGAGGAGTATGCCGCCGACCACCATGACCGCGCCCATCGCAGCCGGCGTGGACCAGGCGAGAGAAGGCTGTGCCGAGTTATCCACAGGCCTTATCCACAGTGGGGATGAATTACACACATGTTGTTCAAGACTGTGGATGAACCATAACGGCTGGTCAGCGCCATTTCATGGTCATCAGGAGTCCGGCCACCATGAAACCGAAACCGATCAGGAAGTTCCAGGGTCCCAGCTCGTACATCCAGTTGAGGATCTTGCCGTCGGCGCCGAGCGACTCAGGAGTGGCAACCAGATAGAAGACGATCAGCCACAGCAGTCCCAGCACCATCAGGCCGAGCATGGTGGATACGTACACCGGGCTCGACGGCCCGGTCTTCACCTTGACCGGAGTACGGCTGGCGGGGTTGATCGTGTAATCGGTCTTCTTGCGGACCTTCGACTTGGGCATGGTTTCCTCGGTTCGCGGGCAAAAACGTCTCCCTATAACCTAGCCCACCTGGGATCGACGATGGGAGGCCCTCGCGTGCACCCAGGTATTGTTGACCACTGTGAATGAGCCACAGCCCGCGCGAATACTCGTGGTGGACAACTACGACAGCTTTGTCTACAACCTGGTCCAGTATCTGGGCCAGCTGGGTGTGCATGCGCAGGTGTGGCGCAACGACGATGCGCGGCTCGCCGACCCCGACGGTGCGATCAAGGATTTCGATGGTGTCCTGCTGTCGCCGGGCCCTGGCACCCCTCAGCGTGCCGGCGCGACCATGCCTCTCGTGAAGGCTGCGGCCGACCAGGGCACCCCTCTGCTCGGCGTGTGTCTGGGCCATCAGGCGATCGGCGCGGCCTTCGGAGCCACCGTGGACCGCGCGCCAGAACTGCTGCACGGCAAGACGTCGTTGGTCACGCACGACGACGACGCAGATGGCGTTCTGGCGGGCCTGCCCAATCCGTTCACGGCCACCAGGTACCACTCCCTCACCGTGCTACCTGAGACGATCCCGGCCGAGATCCAGGTGACCGCGCACACCGAGAGCGGCATCGTGATGGCCATGAAGCACCGCGAACTCCCCATCCACGGTGTGCAGTTCCACCCCGAGAGCGTGCTGACCCAGGGCGGGCACCGGATGCTGGCGAACTGGCTGACCGTGTGCGGCATGACCGTCCCCGACGGACAGGTCAGCACACTCGAAGCGCAGGTGGCCGCAGCGCTCGGCTGACGACCACCCTGCCCGATCCCCGTTGCCGGATGGACGGGGTGACCGCGCTCTTCCCGTGGTCAGGGAAGCAGGCTCGCCCGTCCGACGGTGATCGACACCGCTCCATCCTTGCGGAGGAGACTGCCGGCCACGGGAGCCTGCTCGAGGACCTTCTCGTCGTCGGGGCTGCCGAGCGGCACGTTGCGCTGCACGGTGGTGAGGGTGGTTCGTTCCCACCCCGCCGACGTCAGGATCGTCTGGGCCTGCGCCGCCGTCCGGCCGCGCAGATCGGGTACGACGAACATGTTGCCGCGGCTGATCGTCACCTGAACAACACTTCGCTCGTCGACCACCTCGCCGGCATTCGGCGATGAACTGATCACGGTGCCCGACGGCAACTCCGAGTCGGTGGCGACCACGGCTATGTCGAGGTTGAGCTGGTCGAGATTTGTCCGCGCCTGCGCTTCGCGCTGACCGGTGAGGTCGGGGACGGTGACCTTGCGTGGTCCGGTGCCGACCTGGATGGTGATCAGCTCGGTGACCGCCTGAGTGCTGCGCGCGGCAGGTGCGGTGGCAACCACTTTGTCCTTGAGGTCGGCGGTGGAGGACACCTCGATCGACCGGGTGTTGGTGAATCCCAGATTGCCCAGCTCTGCGGTCGCTTCCGCCAGCGTCCGACCACGAAGATCCGGAATCTGTTGTCGCAGTGGGCCGGTGGAGACATACAGGGTGACGGTGGCTCCCTTGTCGACCTTCACGCCTTCGCCGGGGGTCGTCCGGGTGGGTGCACCTACCGGAATGGTCGGGCTCGGCTCGTCCCGCTGATTCACGCGGAAGCCCATCCGCTCGAGTTCGGCCTTTGCGTCGACTGCGGACATGTCGGTGACCCGTGGGATCGACACCTGCGGCGTCACATCCGACGCCCAAGGACGCAGCAGCAACAGGGTCACGGCAGCGATCACCAACGCCGCGAGCACGCCGAATCCGGCGAACTTGAGGGCCTTGCGTCGCGAGTCGGAGTCGTCGTCGTCATCATCGCGTCGGTGGCTGGTGCCGGTCGGCCCGACCCGGGAGACACGCGCTCGCGGACCGGTGTCGATCAGCGCGGTGCGGTCCTCGTCGGACATCACGATCGGGGCGCTGGGCTTACCGCCGGCAAGCACCTTCATCAGATCCGACCGCATCTCGGACGCTGATTGGTAGCGGTTGGCCGGGTTCTTGCTCATGGCCTTGAGAACCACGGAGTCCAGCTCGTGCGGCACCCCCTCGCGTACCGACGACGGGGTCGGGGGATCTTCACGCACATGTTGATAGGCGACGGCCACCGGTGAGTCGCCGGTGAACGGCGGTTCTCCGGTCAGCAGTTCGAACAGCACACAGCCCAGCGAGTAGACGTCGCTGCGGGCATCGACGCTCTCGCCGCGGGCCTGTTCGGGTGAAAGGTACTGAGCGGTGCCGATGACGGCCGCGGTCTGGGTCACGGAGTTGCCGGTGTCGGCCAGTACGCGGGCGATGCCGAAGTCCATCACCTTCACCGCGCCGGACTTGTCGATCATCACATTCGCCGGCTTCACGTCCCGGTGAACGATGCCGTTCTGGTGTGAGAAGTGCAGTGCCGCGGCCACGTCAGCGATCCACGTCATGGCCTGCCGAGGCTTGATGTAACCCTCGGCGCGCAGGACGTCGCGCAGGGTCTCGCCGTCGACGAACTCCATCACGATGTACGGCAGCGGACCCTCCGGCGTGGTCGCCTCGCCGGTGTCGAAGACCTGGACGATCGTCGGGTGATTGAGGGCTGCCGCATTCTGCGCCTCACGCCGGAAGCGCAGGTAGAACGTAGGGTCTCGGGCCAGATCGGCACGCAACACCTTGATGGCCACATCGCGGTGCAGGAGCAGGTCACGCGCGAGATGGACCTCGGACATGCCGCCGAAACCGAGGGTCTCGCCCAGTTCGTATCGATCAGAGATCTGCCGGGGGTCGGCCATCAACCACCATCCTGTGGTTCGGGCTGCGCACTCGAACTGGTCTCTTCGTCGCCCTGGCCGAGCTGGTCATCGCTCTCCCGGGCCGGAAGACCGGGGATCTGAATGCTCGGCAAGGTGAATCCACCGGTCGTCGACTCGGTGGTCGTCGTTGTTTCTTCAGTGGTTGTCGTGGTCGTGCGCGTCGTTGTGGTCGTTGTTTCTTCGGTGGTTGTTTCTTCGGTGGTCGTCGGCGGGGGCGTGGTGGTCCGCGTTGTTGTCGTCGTGGTCGGGGTGGTCGACCTCGTCGGGGCGTCGCCGGTCGCGTCATCGGAGTTGAGGATCAGGAAGCCGACCAGCACCAGTGCACCGAGCAACAGGAGTACGGCCGCTGCGGCGAGCGCCTTCTGTCCGGTGGACCATCCGTCCTGGCGATCCACGGGCACCGGGGCTACGGCGGCGGCACGATGCTGTGGCGGCGGCGTGGGACGGGTTGCACCGGTCATCGGGGCCATCATCGCTGTCGCCGGCCGTGCCCCCGCTGCGGCGGCGGTGCCCGGCAACGGAGCCCGCCGGCCCGCGCGCACCGCAGCAACCGCATCGGCGAACTCGCCGCCATCGGCATACCGCTGTTTGGGGTCTTTCGCGATGGTGATCTCGATCAGTTCCCGGACGTTGACCGGGAGGTCGGTCGGAAGCGGTGGTGCCTCCTCGCGGATGTGCTTCATCGCCACGGTGATCGCGCCGTCACCGAGGAACGGACGACGGCCTGCGATCGCCTCGTAGCCGACGATGCCGAGTGAGTACACGTCGGACGCGGCGGTTGCGTCTTCGCCGAGCGCCTGCTCAGGGGAGATGTATTGCGCTGTGCCCATGACCATTCCGGTCTGGGTGACCGGCGCCGCATCCACCGCCTTGGCGATACCGAAGTCGGTGATCTTCACCCGGCCGGTGGGCGTGATGAGGATGTTGCCGGGCTTGACGTCGCGGTGCACGAGACCCGCGTCGTGAGCGGCCTTGAGCGCCCGGCCGGTCTGCTCGAGCATGTCGAGAGAGTTGTTCAGTGACAGCCGGCCGACGCGCGACAGCACCGCGTTGAGCGGTTCCCCGTTGACCAGCTCCATCACCAGATAGGCCACCGAACCCGCCCCCGGATCCTGCGCCTCGCCATAGTCGAAGACGTTGGCGATCCCGGGATGGTTGAGCTGTGCGGTGGTCCGGGCCTCGGTGCGGAACCGCTCGAGGAACTCGGGGTCGTCGGAGAACTCGGCCTTGAGGACCTTGACGGCCACGCGCCGATCGAGCCTGGTGTCCATGGTTTCCCACACCTGGCCCATGCCTCCGGTCGCGATCAACCGCATCAGCCGATACCGGCCTGCGATGGTCGTGCCACCCTGCAAACTCACCCGGTCACCTCTCACCTGCGAGCGCGTTGATCACGGCACGCCCAATAGGGGCGGCTGACGAGCCGCCCGTTGCCTGTAGTCCGCCGTCGCCGTTCTCGACGATCACCGCCACCGCCACCTTGGCATTACTCGACGGACCGAACGCGATGTACCAGGCGTAGGGGGTCTCATCGGTGCCTTGGGTGTTGGAGTGTTCGGCGGTGCCGGTTTTCGATGCGATCGACACCGGCCCGCCGGAACCGCGGGTATTGCGTTCGGAGTCGATCATCATCTCGGTCAGGGTCGCGGCGGTCTGAGCGCTGATCGGCTCGTTGAGCGAATTGGGCCGGGTGGTGTGCAGGGTATCGAGGTCCGGACCCTGCAACTTGTCCACGAGGTACGGCTGCATGCGAACCCCACCGTTGGCAACGGTCGCGGCGATCATTGCGTTCTGCAGCGGGGTGAACCGCACGTCACGTTGGCCGATGGAGCTCTGGCCGAGTGCGGCGAGGTCAGGGATCGGGCCCATCGACGATTCGGAGACGGGCAGCGGGGTGTCGGGTAGTTCGGTGTCGACACCGAAAGCGTTGGCCTGGTTCTTGACCGCTTCGATCGGGTTCTGCAACTTCTCGGTGGACAGTTGCACAAACGCTGTGTTGCACGAGTATTCGAGAGCCTGATGCATCGTCACCTGGCCACCGCTGGAGTCGGGACAGGTCTGCCCGCCGTAGTTGGTCAGCCCGGTCTCGGTCTGCGGCAGCGTGTAACTGCTTGCCGCCGTGAGGCGTTCGTCCTGACCGATACCCTGCTCGAGCGCTGTGGCAGCGGTGATCACCTTGAAGGTCGAACCAGGTGGGTAGGTCTCGTTGAGGGCTCGGTTGAGCATCGGCTGGAACCCGGTCGAATCCTCGGTGGGATTCCAGGCGGCCCAGGCGTCTTCACGGACGGTGGAGTCGTGGCTGGCCAGCAGATTGGGGTCGTAACTCGGTGTGGACACCATCGCCAGGATCGCGCCGGTGTTCGGTGCCAGGGCCACCACGGCCCCGCGGCAGCCACCGTTGCAGCCCTTGTTCATCTCGTCGAAGGCGATCTGCTGCGCCCGCGGGTCGATGGTGGTGATCACGTTGCCCCCGCGTGGATCACGACCGGAGAACATGTCGGCGAAGCGCTGTCCGAACAGCCGGTCGTCGTTGCCGTTGAGGATGGAATCCTCGGCTTGCTCGAGGCCCGAACTCGCGTACTGGAACGAGTAGTAACCGGTGACCGGTGCAAAGGCAGGCGCCCACGGCCCCGGGTAGGTGCGCAGGTACTTGAGCCGGTCGTCGGTGGGCACCGACTGCGCGATCACGTCCTGGCCGGCGGTGATCTGGCCGCGCTGACGCGAGTACTCATCGAGGAGCACCCGCTGATTGCGTGGGTCGGCCCGCAGGTTGTCGGCCTTGAACACCTGCACGTAGGTGGCGTTGGCGAGCAGCACGAGGATGATCACCATGACCGCGATGACCACGCGGCGGATGGGAATGTTCATGAGCGCCTGACCATCTCGGTGGGCGCCTCGGCGATGGGCGTCGACTTCTTCTTGGTCGGGTCGGGCTCCCGTGCGGCGTTGGACACGCGGATGAGCAACGCGACCAGGATGTAGTTCGCCAGCAGCGACGAGCCGCCGTAGGACATGAACGGTGTGGTCAGGCCGGTCAGCGGGATCAGTTTGGTCACGCCGCCGACCACCACGAAGATCTGCACCGCGATCGTGAATGACAACCCGGTGGCGAGGAGCTTGCCGAAGCTGTCACGAACGGCGATGCCGGTGCGCAGACCGCGGACGATCAACACCAGATACAGCAGCAGGATTGCCGCGAGCCCCACGAGGCCGAGCTCTTCACCGATGGTGGCGATGATGAAGTCGGTGTTGGCGAAGGGCACGATGTTGGGCCGGCCCGAACCCAGACCGGTGCCGAACAGGCCACCGGTGGCCAGACCGAACAGACTCTGGCCCACTTGGTAGCCCTGGCCGTAGAAGTCGCTGAACGGGTCCTGCCACACCGCGACACGCACCTGCAGATGCGAGAACAGCTGGTAGGCAACCAGTGCGCCCATGGCGAACAGGCTGACGCCGATGATCAGCCAGCTCACCCGCTCGGTTGCCACGTACAGCATCACCAGCATGGTCGAGAAGATCAGGAGTGAGGTGCCGAGGTCGGCCTCGAAGGCCAGGACGCCGATGGAGATGATCCATGCGGCGAGCAGCGGGCCGAGGTCACGGGCGCGGGGCAGGTCCATACCGAGGAAGTGCTTACCCGCGGTGGTGAACAGATCACGCTTGGACACCAGCAACGACGCGGTGAAGATGATGATCAGGATCTTCGAGAACTCGCCTGGCTGGATGTTGAACAGCGGGGTGCGGATCCAGATCTTGGAACCGTTGATCTCCGACATCGACGACGGCAGGATCGCCGGGATCGCCAAGAAGATCAGACCGCTCAAGCCCAGCAGGTAGCTGTATCGCGACAGCGTCCGGTGGTCGCGGATCAGGATCAGGATGGCCGCGAACGCGATGATGCCGAGGACGGCCCACAGCACCTGCTGGTCGGCGTCGTTGGTGCGGTCGATGGGGTTGGCGGTCTCACCGTTCTGACCGGTCCCGAGGTCGAGGCGATGGATCAGGACGAGCCCGAGACCGTTGATGGTGGCCACCAGCGGCAGGATCAGCGGATCGGCGTAGGGCGCGAATCGTCGGACCACCAGGTGGGCGAACCCGTAGAGCAGGACGTAGGCGGCCATGTACTTGGCCAGTTCCCAGGTGATGCTCTGCGACTGCGCAGCCTCGACCAGGATGAGCGCGGTGAAGACGATGATCGTCGACAGGCCGAGCAACACCAGTTCGGAGTTGCGGCCTGTGTAGTTGCGGATCGGCCCGGAAGCCGGTGTCTGTGTGACGGCGGCCTGTGACATCAGCGCCCCCGACAGTTTTCCGGGGCCGTGACGGACGGCGTGGTGGTGGACGTCAACGGCGGCTGCGTGCTGGCACTGCCCGACTGCGGGAGCACCGGAGCGGGCTGTCCCGGTGTGGCCGGCGGCGGTACAGGGGTCTCGGTGCCCGGCACGGGGGGCTGGACGGGGCCCGGGGTGACGCCCTCGGCCGAGGCGGACTCCTCTTCGGGACACAGCGGCACGAGGTTGTCCATCAGGTTGCGGACCTGTTCCTCGGCGTCGTCGAGAGGCACCGGGTCGCGGCCTTCGAGAGAGGCGGGCGCCGTGCCGGTGAGGTCGGACACCTTCAGCGGTACACAGTTCTCGGGACGGTTGTTGTAGTCGGCGATGGTGACCGTCGGCCTGTCGGTGTCCATGGCTCCGGTGCAGGTGATCTTGCTCAGCTCGTGCAGGCTCAGGCCCAGGAACGACCCCTGCAGTCCGCGGTAGAGCACCACCTCGCCGTTGTCGGCGCTGACGTAGTAGTTCGACCGGACGATCGCCCGGCCCACGAAGACACCGGCGATGAGTACGGCGATCACGGCAAGAGCGATGCCGCCGAGAATCCATTTGCGCCGCGGGTGTGCTTGCGGCGGTTCGGGTTCGGGGGTTCCGATGGTCGGCCGCCGGGGCGACTGTGCAGGCGGGCGTAGCGCCGCAGCACGTCCGGCCGAGGTACGCGGATCGGGGACGTACTCCTGGTCGTCGCCTCCGGCCGCTCCGCCGACGATCGGCTGGCTGTCGCCGTAATCCACATCGACAACATCGGCGACGACGACGGTGACGTTGTCGGGCCCACCGCCACGCAGGGCGAGCTCGATGAGCCGGTCGGCGCAGTCGCGGTAGTTCTCCACCGACGTCATGGTGTCGGCGATGGTCTCTTCGCTGACCACGTCGGACAGGCCGTCGCTGCACAGGAGGTAGCGGTCGCCGGCGCGGGCTTCGCGCACGGTCAGCGTGGGCTCGACCTCGGTGCCGGTGAGCGCACGCATGATCAACGACCGCTGCGGATGTGTGTGTGCTTCTTCGGCGGTGATCCGGCCTTCTTCGACAAGGGTCTGAACGAAGGTGTCGTCGCGGGTGATCTGGGTGAGCTGGCCGTCGCGCAGCAGGTAGCCGCGGGAATCGCCGATGTGGCACAGACCCAGGCGCGAGCCCGCGAAGAGGATGGCGGTGAGGGTGGTGCCCATGCCGTCGAGCTCGGGGGCCTCGGCAACCTGGTCGGCGATCGCTTCGTTGCCGTGGCGGGTGGCCTCTTCGAGTTTCGCGAGGAGGTCGCCGCCGGGCTCGTCGTCGTCGAGGGGACGTAGTGCCTGGATGACCAGCTGGCTGGCCACCTCTCCGGCCGCGTGGCCGCCCATGCCGTCGGCAAGGGCCAGCAGTCGGGCACCGGCGTACACGGAGTCTTCGTTGTTCGCACGGACCAAGCCGCGGTCGCTACGCGCGATATAGCGCAACACCAGGGTCACGGGCGCAACTCAATCACGGTTTTGCCCACCCTGACCGGAGTTGCGAGCGGCACGCGCACAGCGGTGGTGACCTTCGCACGGTCGAGGTAGGTGCCGTTGGTGGAGCCGAGGTCTTCGACATACCAGTCGTCTCCCCGGCGGATCAGCCGGGCGTGGCGCTCGGAGGCGTACTCGTCGGTGAGCACCAGGGTCGAGTCGTCGGCGCGGCCCAGCAACACCGGTTGCGTGCCGAGAGTGATCCTCGTGTTGGCCAAGGCCCCATGGGTGACCACGAGGTATCTGGCCCCGCCTTTGACCTTGGCGGGGGAGCCGCCGCGGTTGCGGCGTTCGTAGCGCGTCATGGGTCGTTGGCCGGTGGCGGCGTACACATCGGTGCGGATGACTCGCAGTACTGCCCACACCAGGAGCCACAGCAGCAGCAAGAAGCCGACACGCGTCAGTTGCAGCACTATGCCCTGCACGCTTTTCCACCTCCTGGGCCAGCCATCAACGTCCAGTGCATCTTATGGCCCAGTGCCGCTCCATCACGCATTCGGATGTCTCACTTGTGCATCGAGCAGCTGTGAGCCACGCGGATCGAGGGAGCGCGCTACTGGGTAGTGACGGTTTGTGCGGGCGTCACTGGAAACGGACGGTGATGTCCGAATGCCCCACGCGGATCCGGTCACCGTCCGCGAGTTCCCAGCTGCTGACCTGGACATCGTTGACCGTGGTGCCATTTGTGGAGTTGAGGTCGTTGAGGAGGGCGCTCGAGCCGTCCCAGCGGATCTCGACGTGGCGACGGGAAACACCGGTGTCGGGCAGGCGGAATTGCGCGTCCTGGCCACGGCCGATGACATTCGAGCCGTTGCGCAGCTGGAACGTGCGGTTGCTGCCGTCTTCGAGCAGCAGGGTGATCGCCGTCGGTGCGTACGCGGCGGGGGCGCCGTAGCCGGGAGCCTGGGCGTAACCGGCCTGCTGGTCGTAGCCACCCTGCTGGTCGTACCCGCCCTGTTGCGGGTAGCCCTGTTGCGCGTAACCGGCCTGCTGGTTGTAAGCGCCCTGCTGGTCGTACTCGTTCTGGCTGTATCCCGGCTGCTGGTAGCCGCCCTGGTCGTAACCCTGCTGGTCGTACCCGGGCTGCTGGTAGCCGCCCTGGTCGTAGCCCTGCTGGTAGTTGCGCGGATCGTAGCCCTGCTCCGGGTTGGCCGGCGGCTGGGCGTACCCACCCTGGTTGTAACCCTGCTGGTCCTGGCCGCCTTGCTGGTAGGCGCCCTGGTCATACCCTTGCTGGTCGTAACCACCGTGCTGGTCGTAACCGCGTTGGTCATAGCCACGCTGGTCGTAACCCTGCTGGTCGTAGCCGGCCTGGTTGTAGCCCTGCTGGTCGTAGCCACCCTGCTGGCTGTATGCCTGCGCGCCGTCGCCGGAGCTGTCCTGGCCCTGCTCGTAGGGCTGCTGGCTGTAGGCGGCCTGCGGTGGGTAGGAGCCCTGTTCGTAACCTCCGCGGGGGTCGTATCCGGAGTTCTGCGTCATGGGAGTGGCTCCTACTTGTGGGTTTCGGTTTGGCGCCGCGGGCGGCGGATGGGGCAACGGCGGCCCTGATTGATCTGGAGGACGATGGCCTGCTTGTTGCACAGGCATCGGCCGCACGTCCGGATTGACCGTGCCCCGCGCCCGGAACTGCCCGGTGTGCAGGGTGGGTGAGTGGGAGAACTCGACCACCACGTCACCGTATGTCTGCCATCCGTTGTCACGGATGAAATTCTCGAGATGCTTGGAGAAGGTCTTCCGGTTGAGCTCGTACTCGGCAACCATCTCGCGGTGATCGGTGGAGCTGACCACCAAGTTGTAGGCGTTCGGGGCGAGCTTTCCGCCGTCGCCGAGGTCTTCCAGGTTGTCTTCGGCTTCGCGTTGCAGAGCGTTCTCGACCTCTTGCGGGGCGACCTTGCCGCCGAAGACCCGGGCGAAGCCGTCATCTACCGCACCTTCGAGTTTGCGTTCGATTCTTTGCAGAATCCCCACTACCGACGACCTCCCTTCGAGTTCTCAGCGTGTCGGCGTGCCAATCGTGCTGTTTGATGATAGCGACTCATACCCCGCGTTGGACACTCCAGGCGGAACTTCTGCACCGTCTGCCACAGATGTCCCAGCAGATGCCTGGTGTCCGTTTCGGCCGAATACGTGGGCTGATCGGCCCGAATGGGGCCCACGGGAAAGCTGTGCGAGAAGTGACGTACAACTCATCTGATCGCACGTGCCTCTGACGCGCCGTGTGTTCGACCCGTCACCCTCGCGGTCCGGAGCTGCCGATTTCTGACGCAGGGCCGGCCCATGTTACCGTTTTCCAGTTCGTTTGAAGACCGACGAGCAGCCACGGGCGAGTGGCGGAATGGCAGACGCGCTGGCTTCAGGTGCCAGTGTCCTTCGGGACGTGGGGGTTCAAGTCCCCCTTCGCCCACAGAATGAGATCAGGCCGGGAACCGAGAGTTCCCGGCCTTTTCTTTTGGGCGTCGACCGGTTCATGCCGGAACAGCGGGTGGCCTCTGCCGCGTCGTCAGCAACCACGCACCCACCGCGACAACCCCGAACACTGCCGCCATGGTTACAAGCGTCCAGACGAACCCCTGTTGCCCGCCGCCGTAGACGGCCATCAACGTGACGCTGACCGCGCTACCCACCGAGAAACCGAGATAACGCAGCACCATGTTGAAGGCCATCGCACTACCGGTCTCCTCCTGCGGAACGTGCGGGACGATGAGCACGGCCAGCGACGAGAACGTGAAACCGCTGCCCAGTCCACCGACGGCCATCCAGCCCAGAGCCCAGTACACATTGCTGTGCAGAAAGGCCAGACCGAGAGTGGAACCCATGAACACAACCGAGCCCAGAGGCAGCAGGACGTCGGGGCCATTCTTGGCGCCGGCCGCCAGCGCGAGTCTGCTGCCGACAACACTCGTCAGCGAGTAGGGCACCAGCATCAGCCCGGCGACGGTGACCGAATGATCAAGCCCCCAACCAGGATCCGAGCTCTGGACCAGCACGATGGTCAACGTCAGCAACGTGTACATACCGATGCCGCCGCCGAAGGCCACCAGGTTCGGTGCAGCGATACCCGAGCGGGTGGCCAAGCGGAGATCGACCAGCGGGTGATCGCGTCGCAGGCTCCATCGCCCCCACACGACAAGAAACGTGAGACCCACCAGCGCAAGGGCAACGGTGCGAAGCGACGTCCAGCCCCATGTCTCGCCGCGGCTGACCGCCAAGAGCGTGGACCCCGTACCGGCGGACAGCATCACCGCGCCTGCCCAGTCCACAGGTGCGCGGACCACCGACTGGGCACGCGGAACAAAACTGAGCGCCATCAGCAGCGTGCAGGCACTGAGTACGGCGCCCATCCAGTAGGCGGCAGCCAATCCCCAGGTCTGGGCCACCACAGCCGTCAGCGGGTATCCGAGGCCGGTACCGGCAACAGCTGTCACCGACAACATCGCGATGACGGCCGAGATCCTCGGTGGCCGGATGACGTCGCGAGCAACGGCCATCGCCAGGGGGACCAGCGCGAGTCCGACGCCCTGCATCGCCCGGCCGATCAACAGCGGAGCGAAACCCCACGGGAGTGCGGCCAACATCGAACCCAGGGTGACGATGACCAGACCGGTGATGATCGTCGGCCGACGCATCTGTCCGGCTCCGAGCCTTCCGATGATCGGTGTCGCAACCGCCGCGGTGAGCAGGGTGGCGGTCAAGGCCCACTGCGCTTCGGTGAGCGTCACGTTGTGTTCGTCGGCGATGGCCGGGATCAGCGGGGCCCCAAGGCTGCTGACGATCGCGGTGATGGTGGTCAGCAGACCCAGGGTCAGCAGCAAGGTGCGGTATCGCGGCGCGCCGACATCCTCTGTTGGCATCAGTGGTGGAGCACCGCCATCGCCGACGTTGCGGCATCCGATGTCACTGAGCTGAATCCCAGTGCGCGAGAACAGTTCTCAGTGTGGCTACCAGTGGCAGAGGCTGATCCATCATCGGGTGGTGCCCGGCCTCGGCCAATTCGACGACGGTGGCCCGCGGGACGAACAGGCCTGCGATCTCCTGCGCGGCCTGCGGAGGCACGATGCCGTTCTGGCAGCGGATGTAGGTCGCCCGCGTGCTCACCTGGGCCAAGAAATCCCGTACCTTGACCCGCTGGCCGCCTTCATGCCGTTTGCGGAACATGTCGGGATCGAACTTCCACATCCAGCCGGCCTCGGTGTCGCGCACCGATTCACCGGCGACGTGCTCGGCGACGTAGGGCAACAACAACTCTTGTGCCGGTTCGGTGCGGAAGCGGGCCACGATCTCGGGCTTGGACGGGTACGCCCGCGACTTGCGGCTCAGCTGCCGGATGATCACCTCTTCGGGCGGTTCGTCGAGCAGGGGCGAGTCGATCACCACGATGCCCGCCACGGAGTCGCCATGCAGAGCGCCGACTGCCGATGTCACCCAGCCGCCCATGCTGTGCCCCACCACGTACGGCTTTCCTGCGATCTCGCCCGTTTCGGCGGCGGCCAGTACCTCTGCGGCCCACGTCTCGAGCGGATAGTCGGGGCGCGCATCGCTGTCGCCGTGACCGGTCATGTCCAGGGCGACCACTCGATGTGAGACGGCCAGAAGTGGCGCGACATGGTCCCACCATCCCGAGTGCGCGGAACCACCGTGCACCAGCACCACACCGGGCGTGCCGGGCTCGCCCCAGCAACGTAGATGTACAGACGCACCTTCGACTTCGACGTCGCGATGGTCGGGCGCCTGGTCGATGGCGGCAGTGAACCAAGCGGGTGTTGCTGTCCCGGACTGATCCATCGCCATCGCCTGCTCCTTCGCCACGGTGAAACCTCTCGGCTGACCATATCCATCGCGTCTGGGACGGCACTTGCCAGTGCGAACGAAGGAGTCGACCATTGGTAAATGAGTGACGAGACGATCGACGACGACTGGCATCGCAGGGAGCGCAATGAGACTCCCACCCAGCGTCTCGACCGCAACTGGGCGAGCCTGCTGCAGGAGCTTCGGGTGGTGCAGACCGGGGTTCAGCTGTTGACCGGTTTCTTGCTGACGGTCCCTTTCCAGGACCGCTTCTACGAGCAGGATGGTCTGTTCCAGAACGTGTATCTCGTGACGGTGACCGCTTCGGTCGGCGCGACGGTGCTGTTGCTCTCACCGGTGGCCATGCATCGCCTGCTGTTCCGGCGGCACCGTCTCGACGAGCTGGTGAACTCGGCCCAGCGATTTGCCCTCGGTGGCCTCGTCTTGCTCGGAGTGGCGCTGACCGGCGTCATGACGTTGGTGTTCGAGTTGGTGGTGAGCAAAACGGTGGGGTGGGTTGCGGGCCTCGTCGCCCTGCTCACCTTCGCATTCTTCTGGTTTGCGTACCCGTGGCGCTACCGGCGCCTCGACGACTGATCGCCTGTCACGGTATCCGGCCCTCCCTTACAGTCGGAACATCGGGGAAAGGCGGATCATGGCGAATGCTCGTAGTGGCGAAGATCTGATCGCGGCGGCCGGAGCCATCGCGGACCGTGCCCATCACGGACAGGTCGACAAGGTGGGTGGCGACTACATCGTGCATCCCCGTTCGGTCGCGACGCGCGTCACGCCCCAGTCGGCCGAATACAGCGCAACCGCGTTGCTGCACGACGTGATCGAGGACTCCGACATCACCGCCTCGGATCTGTTGGCAGAGGGCATCCCGGGAACCGTGGTGGATGCGGTGACGCTGCTGACCCGAACCGAAGATGTTGCGCCGCAAAAGTATTACGCACGTATCCGAACAAACCACATCGCTCTGGCCGTCAAACTCGCCGACCTCGCCGACAACACCGATCCTGTTCGGCTGAACCGCCTGCCTGATGACACCCAGGCGCGTCTGCGCACCAAGTACCGCAGCGCCTACCGGTGTCTCGGCGCCGGATCACTCGCCGACGCCCTGTAGTCGGCAACGCCTGTCGGTCGCGGATCCATTGGGTCGGGCGTCGCAGAACCATGGCTGATCTGCGCGCGCAATGGCATTGTCGAGCCCATGGCCATCGAATTGTCCACAGCTCGTCGACTGTGGCGACTGCTCGAACCGATCCACGCCGTCACCTACTTCTCGGACGAGACGCGAGAGGCACTGGCAGCGGCCGGATATCGCGGCTTCTGGATGGGGTACTTCGCGGGTCGTGCGGCGCCCTTGGGCGAGGTGGGCCCCGAGATTGTGACCGCGCTGTTCTACAACTTCGCGCCCGACCATGTCGCCCGCGCCATCCCGGACGCCTGGCGGTTCGCGCCGCCGGAGACGGCGATCGATGTGCGCCGAGAGGCCGCGGTTGCCACCCTGCAGCGGATGCTCGGTTCGGCGGGGAACGACGAGGTGGTCGACCGGGTGGTGGCGCTGCTGAGGCCGGCTGCGCAGAACGCGGACCTGGGTGGCCGGGCGCTGTTTGCGGCAAACGCCGCGTTGCCGTGGCCGGAAGATCGGTACGGGGCCCTGTGGCATGCCGCGACTCTGCTGCGCGAACATCGGGGCGACGGCCACGTGGCCGCTCTGACAACCGCCGGTGTCACCGGTCGTGAGGCCGGGGTGCTGCATTCGAGTGCCGCTGCCATCCCGAGGTCGGTTCTCGAGACCAGCCGCAAGTACACACCCGACGAATGGTCCGCACTCACAGAACGTTTGGCCGTGCGCGGACTGCTCGACCACTCAGGGGCGATCACGCCGTCCGGGAGAGCGCTCAAGGGTGACATCGAGACCACCACCGACCGGCTGGCCGCACCTGCGTACAACGCCCTGTCCGAGGCCGAGGTCGACGAACTCACCTCGGCGTTGATGACGTTGACGAAGACGGTGGTCGCGAGCGGCGACATTCCCTCGGTCACTCCGATGGGTCTCGATCTCGACGATGTCGGGTGATGAGCGCCTACACTTTTGGCCATGGGCTTCAACGACGAGATCATCAAAGAGTTCCGCGCCAATCACGGCAAGGTAGGTGGCAATTTCGAGGGTGCGCCACTTCTGTTGCTGCATCACAAGGGGATCAAGAGCGGCAAGCAGTACGTGACCCCGCTGGTCTACCTGCCCAAGGATGGGGTCTCGTACCTCTTTGCGAGCGCTGCGGGCGCCGACGAGGACCCTCAGTGGTACCGGAATCTGCTCGCCGACCCGGCAACCGAGGTGGAGATCGGCGATGACACCGTCCCGGTGACCGTCTCCGAGGTCACCGGCGCCGACCGCGACCGGATCTACGCCGAGCAGGCCGGTCTGATGCCGGGCTTCGCGGACTACGAGAAGAAGACCAGCCGCAAGATTCCGGTGCTGGCGCTGTCTCGAGCCTGAGGTCGGCCGGGCGCGCGATCAGTACGTGCGCTGGCGGGGCGGGGGAGCGGTGATGACGCCGACCTCGTCCGAATCGATGATCTCCGCGCCCAGCGGAAGCAGCGACACCGGGACCATCTTGAAGCTCGCGATGCCGAGCGGGATGCCGATGATGGTGAGGCACAAAGCGATTCCCGTGACGATGTGACCGATGGCGAGCCAGATGCCGGCGAAGATCAGCCAGATCACGTTGCCGATGGCCGAGCCGACCCCGGCTGTGGGTTTGCGAACCACGGTTCGGCCGAACGGCCAGAGGGCGTACGCGGCGATCCGAAACGATGCGATCCCGAACGGGATGGTGATGATCAGGATGCAGCAGATGATGCCGGCGGCGACGTAGCCCAACGCCATCCAGAATCCACAGAGCACGAGCCAGATGACATTCAGAATGGTCTTCATCAGTTCAGTCTGCCAAATGTGACCGACTCCGCATGGATGAACGCAGCTACCGTCTGCGTTCTTCTGAAAAGCTGACGGGACTTTGGCATCTGAGGAGTCTGATGAGATCTGGGCTTCGAGAGCTCGTGTGGTCGCTCGGGATGATCATCATCCTGCTGGTCCGGATCGTCACCACCCTCACCACGGCGTTGTTGATCATCGGTTGGGTTGTGGTGGCGTTTCGGTCCGACCTGCTCAACAACTGGTTCTGGCCGGCCGCTGTCTCGGGCATTCTGCTGGCCGGCAGCACCTTTTTCTACAACGTGATCCGCGGCTGAGGTCAGACCCCGAGATAGGCGAGCACCGCCAGGACCCGCCGATTGTCGTCGGCCGACACCGGCAGATCGAGTTTGGTGAAGATGCTGTTCGAGTGCTTGCTGACCGCTTTCTCCGAGACGAACATGGCCTCGGCGATGGCTGCGTTCGAGCGGCCCTCGGCCATCAGCGCCAGCACTTCACGTTCCCGTGCAGTCAGACGTTCCAGCGGTCCGTCGGCGCGCTGCCCGGTGAGCAGCTGCGACACCACCTCCGGATCGAGGACGGTGCCGCCCGCGGCAACCTGCCGTACGGCGTCGATGAACCCGGCGACGTTGGCCACCCGGTCTTTGAGGAGATAGCCGACCGCGCCTTCGCCGCTCTCCAGCAGCTCTCTCGCGTAGAGCTGCTCGACGTATTGAGAGAGCACCAGCACCGGGAAGCCGGGGCGGGAGGTCCGGATCTTGATGGCCGCGCGCAGACCTTCGTCCGTGAAGGTGGGTGGCATCCGAACGTCCAGCACCGCAACGTCGATGGAGTCGTCGGCGAGTGCGACGTCGAGCTCGGTGGCGTTGTCGACGGCCGCCACCACGTCCATGCTGTGGGCCTGGAGGATGCGCGTGAGCCCGTCGCGCAGGAGGGCGTGATCTTCGCCGATCACGACGCGCATGGAACCTCCATCGACACGATGGTCGGGCCACCGATCGGACTGTGCACAAAGAGCTTGCCGTCGAGGGCGGTCAATCGCTGGGTGACACCGTGCAGTCCCGAACCCGAGGGTGCAGCGCCGCCCACCCCGTCGTCGCCGACCTCTACGCGCAGCACACCGTCGAAGATACCCATGGCGATCCACGCGTTCCGTGCGCGGGCGTGTTTTCCGATGTTGGCCAGTGCCTCGGCAACCGCGAAATACACGGCGTTCTCGGTGGCGATGGGAAGACGCTCGCGCACACCGAGATTGAGTGTGATGGGCAGGGGCATGTCGAGAGCCAGCGCTTCGACTGCCGGTCCGACGCCGCGATCGGCCAGCACCGGGGGATGGATGCCGCGGACCACTGATCGCAGATCGCCGAGGGCCGAGGTGGCCGACGCCCGCGCTTCGGCCATCAGTTGACGGGCCGCCTCCGGGTCGGTGGCGATCTGACTCTCGGCCAGACCGATCGTCATACCGAGGGCGGCCAGCCGCGCCTGAGCCCCGTCGTGGAGGTCCCGCTCCACCCGGCGCAGTTCGGCTGCCGCGGAATCAACTGTCGCAGCGCGTGACTCGGTCACCTCGTGTACGCGTGCCTCGAGGACTTCGTTACGGCTGCGGTTCAGCGCCCACAGATCCATCACGGCACGGGTTTTCATCAATGGCTCCACGAAGGGCAGGAGGATGAGTGTCACCGCGAAGATCACTCCCACCAGGGAGATGACAAATCCGACGGTCGACGCGATCACCAGCCAGCCGAGGTCGCGCCAGCGCAGGGAATCGGTACTCCACACGGACAACAGATGAAAGATCCCTCGATTGTTCGTGGGTCGGTAATCACCCGGGTGCCACGGCCGGTCGAGAACGCCTGCCGCCATCCGACGATGAAGGTCGCAGAACGCGCCCGTGATCGGCACCTTGATCCACAACACCAGGGCGCCGACGGAAACCAGCACCAGCGGAATCGCGACCACCTGGACGACAAACAGCACCAGCGCGACCGGCGCGAGCAGGGTGGTGACAACGGCATACATGGCCGCCCTCAGCCACCGAACAACCGGCGTCGGTTCTTCGTCGGATCTCACAGCGTTCCTTCCACTCTTCAGGTCTCCATCGTGACCGAAGCGGGCAGTAGATGACAGTAGACCTGGGCCTACCCCAGGGGTGGGATATTCCGCCCTCACCTGGGGGATTGACGCTCCTGACCGGGCTCCGGGAACCGAGCAGTCTCAGGTGGTGCCCGGTGTTCGCCGGGCCACCCGTCGAGGCGCACCGCCTCACGCATCAGGAGCTGACATGGGAAAGATGACCCGAGGGCCACAGGCAGTGGCGCGGTGGAGTGCGCACAACCCTTGGCGCGCAATAGGACTCTGGCTTGCGCTTGTGGTGCTGGCCGTGGGATTGAGCGCGTTGATCCCCACCCAGACGACCGACGACGCCGATTACCGGGTCGGTCAGTCGGGGACTGCCGACCAGATGATCCACGAAGCCGGTCTCGCCGCACCGGACACCGAGTACGTCGTCATCACCGGCGACCGCGACGCGGCGGTGCTCGCCGCAAACGAGCTGCGCGAGGCACTGGCCGGCTCGGATCAGGTGCAAGAGATCGTGGCGCCGGTGTGGAGCCCCGATGGCACGACGCTGTTGACGGCGATCTCGCTCCGTGCGCCACCGGGCGACGAGGACGCGTCGATCACCGATATCAATGCCGCCGTCGCGGCGATCGATTCGAATCACCCGGAACTGACGTTCGGTCAGACCGGCGATGTCTCGCTCGACGAGTCGATCAACGAGCGGGTGGCCGACGACCTGGTCTCGGCCGAGATCATCAGCATCCCCATCACGTTCGGCATCATGCTTGTTGCCTTCGGCGCCCTGATAGCTGCCGGCATCCCGGTGTTGCTGGCGATCACCTCGGTGGTCGCCACCATCGGCGTCTACGCTCCCATCTCCTATCTCGTTCCCTCTGAATCGACTGCGTCGTCGATGGTGATGCTCATCGGAATGGCTGTCGGAGTGGACTATTCGCTCTTCTACCTCAAACGCGAACGCGAAGAGCGGCGCAAGGGTCGCAGCACGATCGACGCGGTGGAGATAGCGGCAGCCACCTCCGGTCACTCGATCATCGTGTCCGGTGTCGCGGTGATCGCCTCACTGGCCGGTGTTTATGCGCTGGGCAGTGCGACGTTCAACTCCCTCGCCACGTCGGCGATCATCGTGGTGTCGGTGGCCGTGATCGGTTCACTCACCGTGTTGCCGGCGTTGCTGGCCAAGCTCGGCAAATGGGTGGATCGCCCCCGCGTGCCGCTGCTCTGGCGCGTCAACAACCGGATCGGTCAGGGCGGGATCAGCTCGCGGATCATCGGACCCGTCATCCGGAGGCCCATCACCGCGCTGCTGGCGGGGCTGATCGTGATGCTCGCCCTGGCCGTACCTGCGTTGTCGATGACGATGCGCAGCGGCAACCTCGACACGCTGCCACAGGATCTACCTCCGGTGCAGGTCGCGCAGACGATGAACGAGCAGTTCCCGTCCGAGGGCCCATCGGCCAAGGTTGTTGTACAGGGCGGCGATCCTGCCGAAGTTGCTGTGGCACTGGAGAACATCGGCAAACAGGCCGAGAGCTCGGGCGAGTGGACGGTCACCGGAGAGCCTGTGATCTCGCCGTCCGGCAGCACCAGCGTGCTCGAACTGGCCAGCACCTATCCGCCGAACGACGCCAAGGGTGACGATGCCCTGGTGGCACTTCGGACAAGCGTGGTGCCCGATCAGATCGACCCGGTGGACGGCGCCCGATTTGCCGTCGGTGGCGACCTCGCCGAACAGTACGACTCGGCGAAGAATCAGTCCGACGGCCTGCCGGTGGTCATCGCGGTGATCCTGACCCTCACGATGCTGATGTTGATCGTCACGTTCCGCAGCCTGGTGATCGCAGTGGTGTCCACCCTGCTCAACCTGATGTCGGTGGGTGCCGCGTTCGGGGTGCTGGCGCTGGTGTTCCAGCATTCGTGGGCCGAGAGCCTTCTCGACTTCAATTCGAACGGGACCGTGGTGGAGTGGATACCGCTGTTCATGCTGGCCGTGCTCGTCGGGTTGTCGATGGACTACCACGTGTTCGTCCTGAGCCGGATCCGTGAAGGTATCGACATGGGACTGACGCCCACGGCTGCGGTGCGAGCCGGCGTCACCCAGACCGCCGGGGTCGTCACGAGCGCGGCGCTGGTGATGGTCTCGGTGTTCGCGTTGTTCGCGGCGCAGAGCATGGTGGAGATGAAGCAGATGGGGGTGGGACTGGCAGCGGCGATCCTGATCGACGCGACCATCGTGCGCCTGCTCCTGTTGCCGTCCATCTTGGTACTTCTCGGTGACCGGGCGTGGTGGCCGCGGCGTGACCGCGCTGTCCGGCGTCAGGCTCCGGATCCTCGGGTCGCACCTGCTCGGGTGTGAGGTAGTGCACAATTGAGGGCAGGCTCACGGCCGTGCCGTGACAGACGCCGAGAACAGAGCGGAGGGACGCGATGAGTGAGACAACGTCACCGGCCCGCGACTTCTGGACTGCGCTGACCCCCGGCGAAGACCCGGCTGCCCGGCTCGAACAGGTACGCCGCGCCCACGAACTCTTTGTGCAGACGGGCACACTTGCCCCGGCCACCGGCCCCACCTCGGTGCGGTCGGTGGTCCGGGACTCGTGGCTGCGCTCGGTCAAGGGCGGCGTCAACCCGTCGGGGATGATCGACGCGGGAGGGATGTCGTGGAACGACTTCCTCGAATACCGCGCCGGACACCCGATGGCAGCCGCCTACCCTCTGGTCCGCTCGCTGATGCTCGACGAGGTGTCCGACTCAGGTGTGGTGGTAGCTCTCACCGATGACGTGGGTCGGCTGTTGTGGGTAGAGGGTGACCACAAAGCCCGAGACCAGGCCGGCGGCATCAATTTTGTCGAAGGAGCGGTGTGGGCGGAGCGCGTTGCCGGCACCAATGCCCCCGGCCTGGCTCTCGAGGTCGACCACGGTGTGCAGATCTTCGGGGCCGAGCATTTTTCGGTACCTGTCCAGGAATGGAATTGCGTGGCGGCACCGGTGCACGATCCGGTGACGGGCGCCGTGATCGGCGTGATCGATGTGACTGGCGGCGAGCGGGTGGCCGCACCCTTTGCGCTGTCGATGGTGAAATCGGTTGTCGCGGCTGTGGAAAGCGAGCTGCGGGTGCGCACCCTGACCGGGAATGCACCTGCGGTGGCGCCGGCGACTGGACCGGAACTGCTTGTGCTGGACGGTGATCGGTACTTCTGGCGAACCGGTTCGGCGCCTGCGCTCAGACTGTCCCGCCGGCATGCGGAGATCCTGGTTCTGCTGGGTGAATATCCGGATGGTCTCGGTACCGAGGAGATCGCCACCATGCTCGCCGAGGATGGGATCGACCCGGTGACCGTACGTGCCGAGATCTCCCGGCTCCGGCGCGACCTGGGTGCAGACCTGGTGGCGTCGCGACCGTACCGCCTCACGGTGCCCGTCGAGTCGGACATCGAGCAGGTGCGGCGGTTGCTGCGCGGAGGTGATGTTGCCGGCGCCATCGAGAAGTTCGGTCGCGGCGGGTTGCTCGCCGCGTCACTGGCCCCTGGGATAGCCGATGTCTTCGAGGAGCTGAAGGAAGACATGCGTTCGACGGTCCTCGCGGCAAGCGACCCCGAATTGCTCCGCGTGTGGACCGGTTCGGTGCACGGGCGAGAAGATCTGGCGGCCTGGCGTCGCTGGGCGCAGACGCTATCCCCCGGGCATCGCGACGAAGCCCTCGTCCGCGGCAGGGTCAGGCTGCTCGATCGGCGTTTTGGTATCTGACCGTCGCGCCAACTTCATCCCCCTACGCGGCCGCCGAGGGTAAATAGCCCCCGACGGCTACTCGCGGGGACGAAGTTGGTGCCACCGGTCTTCATTCAACGCCCGTTCGACTGCTCCCGGTAAGCGGCGATGATCTGCTGGCTGATGCGTCCGCGGTCGCCGATGTCATAGCCCTGTTCCCGGGCCCATTGCCGAATCGATGTCCGTTCGTCGGCGCCGACCACAGGCCCCTCGCGGCCGGTGGTGTGGTGTTTGGGTGCGGTCGACCGTCGACGACCACCTACGCGGGCCGACTTGCTCAGCAAAGTCGAGACCGGGACTCTGCCGTTCTCGATTTTCTCCAAATTTGTTGCACTGGTGTCGATTACGTAGTCGACCCCCAGCCACGACCACTCGATCGTGTGCAACTGATCAATGTGAACCGGCTTGCCATCCAAGTCGTCGACGTATTCAACGACGGTCTTTTTCGCCATGCGGCTAAAGATAACCAAGTTGGTGTCGGTACGCGGGCTAAAAAGACAATCCGTCTGCGAAACGTTTCCCCGGACGATGTGATTCGTCGTACGAACGGATGAATGGCTGCGCCTGTGAGGCTGTTCTGGCTACCGTTGACCGCTCGGCCGAAGTGTTGTGACCGCTGGGGGCGAAGCTCAGGCGCACTGTTCTTCGAGCCCTCGCCGTTGTTGCGATAGGCGCCCAGGCGGATCGGGGGCACCGTCGGCAACGATTTCTAGTCGCTGCATCATTGAGGATTGAAGTTCACCGTGTAGGTCTTATCGCCCTCGCGCATAGAAGTCCGGCGTGGCAAGATAAGCCACATGGGGGGTTTTGAAGTGCACAAATCAGGGTTGGTCGGTATTTCGTGAACGATTACAACGAATCAATGGAAATCAAGGATGATTCATCGATGCCGCAGGATGCGTCAGTCGTCGATGTAGATCGGATTCCGTCCGCGAAACAGACCTTGATCGGGGGCGATCTGATGGTGGTCCTTGCCCTCACTGCACTATTGGGCCTGGTCATAGGCGTGATTGTGCTCATCGAACTGGCCAATTGACAACAGCTTGCGCTCTTCGACTCATTGCCTTTTGGGCATGAATGCAATTGTTCGTCCGCTGTGGACACGTGTCTATTAATTGTGTTGATGGAGACAGAGTCCACAAGTGTCTACGCGCGCATTGGCTGACGTGAATGGTGTGCCCATTGATGTCACGATCAATGGGTGGCCGTAGAAACGTCGCTCGGGACGGACGTGTTTGCTGTTGCGGACGAGTCTGCTTCTCCAATGCGGCCGAGGTATGCGACCCCATCCGAGAACGCTGAGGTATTGGCGGTTGAGCCGCTTTACGTGGAGAACGATTCAGCCGCCGAGTGGAGTGGGTTGCCTGGAAGTCATTCGGAGTATCGGGGTGACGACGCGACAAAGAGGGCGACGGTGTTCTCGCGCCACACCGTGACCACCGAGAAGTGCCGCTCGAGTAGATCGCGCAACATCTCTTCGGTATCGGTGGTGTTGCCGAACGCACCGGTTCGATTGCATGCCCACATCAGGATGCGACCGAGGCGATTGTGCTGCGTCGCACCGATGACGGTGGCGCCGAACAGTGTTCCGTCTGCGTCGGTGAGGCGGGCCAGGTTGGCCACCGCTGGTTCCTTGGCCGCCATCGGTCCCGGAAGGCAGTGGAGGAGGTAATTGGCGGCGACGGATTTGTAGCGGCTGGGAGGCAGCTGGTCTGAGACGAGGATGTCGGCGACGTATCCGGCGATCCGGGGTTGCTCTCCGGTGAGGCGTCCTTGGCCGAGGCGCGCTCCGGCATATGCGAGTGTTGCGTCGTTGGGGTCGACGAGCGCCAGCTTGTCCCAGGTCTTTCCGAGCTGGGAGAGAAAGTATCCGGATCCGACACCCACCTCCGCGTGCACGGTGGTGCAATGTTCGGCGTAGAGGGCGGAGATCGTCTTGCGGTGGCAGCCCCATGCGTACGGGGAGGTGAAGCGAAGGACAAACAGATCATAGAGTTGCAACGCGATTCCACTGTATGGTCGAGCGCTGCGTGGAAGCTCTTGCTGGACAACAGTATCGCGTCGAGGTCCTGTGCTGTCGGCTCCTCGATCCATGATCGGTACGACCTTTCCGGCGAGTGGTGCGGCTTGTGCCCGATCATGGCCGTGCACGAAATTGCTTGCACGCCGTGGGGACACGACTGGTACGCACCACCGAGCAGGTCACCGGCCCGGTGTATCTCGCAGCGGCGCACCTTCTTACGGGTAACCGACCACGAGAGCGCTAGTCAGGTTACGGGTGCGCTCTGGGGCCGTCAATCTTCATGTCGCTCCGCGCGTCTGGTGATGCGAACCGTGGCGGCCGGCGGCTCGGTGCCCTTGACTCGCTGGCAGGCGAGATCCAAAGTGTGCCAGCGCGCGTCGTCGCCCCACAGCCGCAGCGTTGCCGTGAGTTCAGGCCCGCGTTCGAGTGTTTCTGCCCAACGGTGCGGGAGTCCGTGATCGTCGGGATGAACACGGGCGCGCCCGGTATCTGGGTCCACATGGATGCCATCGAGCACCTTCTGGCCCTGCCAGCGGGCCACCATGATGGGGAATCGGTCACCATGCGTTTGTGACCGATCCACCTTCCAGTAGACGATCGCGGTCCACCCGTCCACTTCTTGTGCCAGTAGGTTGTTGGCGGCGTGGAGGGGGTTCTGGCGAGGCGGGTCGAAGGGGGTCACGTCCCAGGTCACCCCGCGCCAGAAGCACCCGGTATCTGTCTTGATCACCTCGGTGGCCGCCCGTAGCGACCTGGGGTCTGAACCGTCGTTCGGGCCACCTGATGGGCGATCGATCCGGACGGTCATCGGGTAGCGGGTGCCGTCCGCGCGACTCGCAAGCACCGCGGCAGCCGCCACCATGTCCGCCTCCGAGAATGTGTCGACCGTGTTGTGTAGTGGATACGGCTTCCCGATCGCCCAATCGCGCCCGTAGATGTCGGGTATGCCAGGGCCGTAGATCACGGTCAGGCCCTCCAGGTCCCATTCCCAGGCGCCGGTCCTGACATGTGGATATGCCGGCTCGGCGGTACCTCCGACCCATATCCAGACAGCGTGAACATTCCCGGTGCCGGAGGTCACCGGTTCGGCGTACGCGTGCAGTCGGTCCCCTCGTAGGAGCAGCTCTCTGCGAATGGGGGCCTGCGACGCCACAGCGACCTCGACGACCGGCTTGACGAGTTTCGAGATGACGGGCAGCGGAAGGTCGACTCGCTTGAGCTGTTGGAACCCATCGGCACCAGGCGGTGCCGCAGGATTGTCGCCTTTGGCCACCACGCCCGCGATGGAACCGCGAAAGGTCGCGACCAACAACCACGTGCCGGCTGAAACAGTCATCGGCCCCCCATGTCGCCGCCTCCCGCGGGTGACATCTCTCGAAACCCTACGGAACCCCATCATTCCAAGCCTCATTGTGCGTGGTGCACCGACGTCTCGACAATCTCGTGCGGCGTCCGGTAGCGGTCTGCCAATCCCCGACTTTGTTTTTAGACGGTCGGCTATTTCCTTGAAAAGACGCCAGAACGGAAATGTTTCGACAGGTCTGCAATTCCGTTGGGATCGAGCCGGGTATTTCTTGAAACGGTCACCACGGCGACAGCTCCAAAACAAGCTCGTCCAGGTTGGTGGGTTTTCACAGCACGGTCTCAGTGGTCCCATGCTGTACTTGATGAAGAGGGGGACAGCCGTGCGATGAGCGACAACAACAGAGACGTGGTCACCGGAAAGGCCATCGAGGACGCGTCTGAGCAGCTTGCGTTGCGCGAGCACGAGCACTATCAAAGTCTCGTCGAGCACAACCCCCACCCGATTGCCGTGCACTCCGGCGGCGTCATCGTTTATGTCAACCGCGCGGCCATCGTGGAGATCGGCGCGACTTCGCTCGACGATTTGGTCGGCCGGCCGATAACCGACGTCATGCATCCGGACTCGATCCGCGAAATCACCACGAAGTTGGTCTCACTCACGACGGACGGTGACTTCACCGAGGCGGTCGAGGTCCGAATGGTGCGATTCGATGGCTCGGTCATCGACATGGAGATCGTGTCTGTCCTCACCAAGTGGCGAGGTGCGCTTGCCTACCAGGTCATCTTTCGGGACCTGACGGCCACGAAGGCCGCGGAGCAGGCGATCCGCCATCAAGTCGCGCTGGTGGCCACCGTCAGTGACGCGATCATCGCCACCGATGCCGCAGGAAAAGTTGTCAGCTGGAATCCTGCCGCACAGTCCATCTACGGCTCCACCGCGGTGGACGCGATCGGCTGCCCGGTCGCCGAGGTCTTGGGGGCGCCGGTGAATCTTCGTCGCCGTGCCGGCAAACCCGCCGAAAGCGTTGTGCACTACGCAAAAGACGGCACTCCCAGGATGATGCGTCTGGCTGTCTCGGAAATGGACGGCGGATATGTAGTTGTCTGTTCGGACAACACCGCCCAAATCGAAGCCGAGACCAAGTTCACCTCGGTCGTCAATTCACTTCAAGAGGGCGTGCTGCTCATCTCCCAGGACGGGGTGATCGAGTCTGCGAACCCGGCTGCGCGGCGAGTGTTCGAGAGCGAACAACGCAGGGCCGCAGGCTCCACCGCCGAGCGCATCACCATCGTCGACCTCGATGGCACGCCCATCCCACCGCAGAACTGGCCGTCGCAGATCGTGACAGCCACCCACAAGCCGGTCATCGACGCGATCGTCGGTTTCGACCGCCTCGACGGCAGCAGAGTGTGGTTGTCGTGCAATGGTTTTGTCCTGAGCCCCAACGACCCCGACCACTCGTCGGTGGTGATCTCGTTCACCGACGTCACCGAGAGTCGGGCGCAGGCGGCACGACTCGAGTACGCAGCCGACCACGACATGATGACCGACCTCCCCAACCGTTCGTATGTACTGCGTCGTCTCACCACAATGCTCGAGGGCCGAGCGGCACAGGAAGACTCGGGCGACATCGACGTGGTGATGTACATCGATCTGGATAAACTGAAGAACGTCAACGACTCTCATGGACATCGCGCCGGTGACCGCGCCCTCATCGCGGTGAGCAGGCGGCTGCGTGCGGCGTTGCCCGCACCGCATTTTGTGGGGCGTGTCGGCGGCGACGAGTTCGTCGCTGTGCTGATCGGAGTCGACGAAGAGGACATGGAAGACATCTCCGACGACATCCATCTGCTGCTCCTCGATCCGATCGAGATCAACGGGGAGGAGTTCCGGATGCGCACAAGTGTGGGCATCGTCCGGATCCGCGACGGCGAAAAGCGCACTGCCCAGGACATCATCAGTGATGCAGACACTGCGATGTACCAGGCCAAACTCCGCGGTGGAGGCCATACCGTGGAGCACGACAAGGCGCACCCGAGCCGCGAATTCACGCCGGCTGCAATCAAATTGGTGCGCTGAGCCCGGTCAGGTTCCGGTCTGCGCGGGCGTCAGGCGTGGGCGTACAACCCGCGGCCGGTCACCAGTGGCAGATCAAGCGTGGTGTGGATGCCCGGCGTCGCTGCGATGACTTCAGGGATCGCGTTGACGATACGGCCTGCCGCGGCGACGATCGCGGCATGGTTGTGGTCGCCCTTCTCGCTGGTGGGGCAGATGTCGACGGTGTAGCTGGGTTCGCCGGTGATCTCCACGCGGTACGAACCGCCTTTCTGGGCGGGGCGGGCCCAATCGGGCCGGAGGTCGTCGCGAAGTCGGGTGACGTGTTCGACGACGATGGCCGAGTGACCGTTGACCTTCCCATGGATCTCGAAACGCATGGCCGCGACGGTGCCCTTCTCGATTCGTCCGACAGCGACGTCAAACGAATCCGGCGCGGGTTCGAGCTCGAAGGTCTCGGTGATCTCGTCCACCTCGATGCTGAGACCGGCAGCGAGCTGACGGATCGTTGTGCCCCATGTGAATCCGAGGATGCCGGGCTGGAAGAGGAGTGGGAGTTCGTCGAGCGGTTTGCCGAAACCCATCACGTCGAACATCACGATGGCGCCGTCATAGGTGGCGTAGTCGGCGATCTCCATGACGCGTACCTGCTCGATGCGCTGGCACGTCCCGGCCAGCGCGAGCGGGATGAGGTCGTTGGCGAAACCGGGGTCGACGCCGGTGATGAAAATACTGGCATCACCCTGCTTCGCCGACGCCTCGACCCTGGCTATGTTCTTGTCGGGCAGCAGTTGCCATGGGTACTGCAGGATCACGGGAGACGACCCGACAACGTTCACGCCGGCTTCCAGGATCTTCTGGCAGTCCCTGAGCGCATCACCGGTACGGGTGTCTCCCATCGCGCAGTAGACGACGCAGTCGGGTTCGGTCGCGAGCACCGCGTCGATGTCGCCGACCGCGGTGATCCCGGTGACGACGTCCAGTCCCGCGAGTTCGCCCGCATCGCGGCCGATCTTGGACTCTGTGGAGACGCCGACAGCGGTCAGTTCGTAGTCCGCACTCGTGATGAGTTGGGTCAAAGCCAAACTCCCCACGTTCCCGGTTCCGATATGAGCGACGCGAATCGCCATGGGTGCCTCCTCGTGAAGTGTTGTGCGAGTTGCGATCAGCGTGCGAGTGCTGCCAAGTGTGTGCGCTACATGGATTTGTGCGGCACGTCGGTGACCAACCCGCCGTCCACCACGAACTCGGTACCCGTCGCATACGACGACTCGTCACTTGCCAGGAACAACACAAACGTGGAGACCTCGCTGGAGTTACCCGGGCGGCCGAGGGGGATCGTCACCAGATCGTCAGGGAACTTCTCGGTCATGGGTGTGCGGATCAAGCCCGGATGCAGAGAATTGACCCGGATGTTGTGGGGGGCGAGTTCGAGGGCCACCGACTTCGCAAGTCCGCGGACGGCCCATTTCGTGGCGACATAGCCGTGCGCCCAGGGTGCTCCGCGCAGTCCTTCGATCGACGACACGTTGATGATGGAACCGCCGCCGGCCGCGATCATCGGATCCGTCGAGGCCTGGATACCGTAGAACGTGCCCGTGAGGTTGACGTCGATGATCTTCTGCCACTTGTCGTGCTTGAACGCCTGGATGGAACTGCCGTTGGCGATGCCGGCGTTGTTCACCAGAACGTTGAGTTTGCCGAACTCGCCGACGGCAACACCCACAGCTTCTTGCCACTGGTCGGCCTGAGCCACGTCGAGGTGCACGTAGCGTGCGGCGTCACCGAGCTCATCGGCAAGCGCTGTGCCCTCGTCATCCAAGATGTCGCCGATCACGACCTTGGCGCCCTCGGCGACAAGTAACCGCGCATGCGATGCGCCCATTCCTCGAGCACCGCCGCTGATGATTGCAACTTTTCCGTCCACGCGTCCCATGGGGCGTCACGGTACCTGCAAATCCAGACATGTGTCCAGACCCGTGTCGCGCAGATAGTCCAGCGTGGACGGACGCTGCGGTCGGGGAACGAACGAGGGAGTCAGTCGGCCTCGCGCTCACGTCGACGGCGGTCGAGTTCACCTTGACGTCGTTGCTGTTCCGCGCGCTCGCGGCATCGACGCAAGAACTCCGCATCTGCCTCGGGATCTTGCGGTTCGAATCGTCCCGGAACGTCGTATTCGGGGTAGCCGAGTGCCGAGGCGCGACCTGAACCGCTGACCCGGCCCGAGACGCCAGAGACCGGACGACCAGCGAAGAACCACACGATCGATCCGACCAACGGCAAGATGATCACCAGGAGAAGCCACCCCCAGCGCGGTAGTCCCCGGATTCCGGCAGCGTCGCTGCCGATGATGTCTACCAGTGCGGCGATCATCACCACGAGCACGATCAGACTGAGATATGGCACGCGAACCCCCCACTCGGTGAATCGCAGAAATTGCGACCCTCATTCATATCCCGAGGCACTGGCCACGCGCGTCCCCGGAACAGATGAGTCCGGGCGGGTCGTCAGGAGCTTGAACACGCCGTTCGGCGGCGGGTTGTCACCTGCACATTCAGTTGGGTGCGATCCGTGTTGCACCGATTTATTTACTGACGCTATAAAAATCTATCGGGTTTTGATGCGCTTGTTGTTTGTCGATAAATCCATTCATAGCGGACTATCTTTCTTACAAAGAATCCGGAATCGAGAAATGGGGTGGGTTGAATGAGAAGACTAATTGGTTCACTGGCGTGTGTAGTGGCCTTGGCCGGAGGGTGGGTTGCCGCGGCGCCCGCTACGGCAGCACCGGGGTACACAGATGTGGCGCTGACTTGGGGCACCGGTTTCGGGTGCCCTGTGAACGTGACGAACATTGGGACCGCGGCGGCCTACAACGTCGTTGTTGTACCCACGACGCCGGCGCCAGTCGCTCCTCAATGGGTGGGAACGATCGCGCCAGGTGAGACCAAGACGTTGAACTACGGCGATTGCTACTTCTATGATTTCTCGTGGCCGCAGCGAATCTTCGCGGCGACCACTTCATGGGACATCAACTGGGACAACAACAATTTCACATTAGTCGACTGACGACCTCAGGAAGTGACGCCGCAGGCGCCCGCAACCCGGGACGCCACGTCGGCGGTGACGGCCGCGGTGTCGGGGGCATCCGAGGGCACGTAGTGGTCGGAGGCGGCGTCGTAGGCCGCTCCGGCGATCGAACCGTGATCGACGTCGAGCTCGACGAGTTCGACCGGCCAGTCACTGCGCTGAAGGGTGGCGGCGAAACCTTGGCTGGAGCTGATCGGTACGACGTCGTCGGATCGTCCGTGCAGCAACGTGAACGGCGGTCGTTGACCGGTCGACGTCAGTTGCTCGGGGAGCTTCTCACCTGTGAGCGGATTGGTCGCCGTGAACGCGCCGGCGAGGCACACGGCGTGACGGATACGGACTCCGAGTGCGTCGGCGTCGATGGCGAGTCCGGCCGCCGCGATGCCGCCGAGTGACCACCCGACGATGACAATTCCGTTCGACGACTCGGTCCGGTCCATGGCAACCTGCGCTGATCGGAGGAGATCTGCTCGACCGCCGTCGGCGGCGTGCGAATCCCAGTCCGGAGCAATCACGTTCACCCCGTGTGTAGCGATGCGTTCGGCGAGCGGGCGAACAGCTGCCCGTGCATCGGTCTGCATCCCGTGCCAGAGCAACACGGTGGGATGTGCTGGGTCGCCGAAAAGGTCTGCCTGTCGTCCTGGTGCGTAGTCGATGGTCTCCATGCCCTGAGTCTGCCTGAGGAACGGGC
Source organism: Williamsia muralis (assembly GCF_051487485.1). Classification (GTDB taxonomy): domain Bacteria; phylum Actinomycetota; class Actinomycetes; order Mycobacteriales; family Mycobacteriaceae; genus Williamsia; species Williamsia muralis_B. The sequence goes on from NZ_JAHVCV010000001.1 coordinate 444,236, forward strand.
CTCCAGGGAACGTCAACGAACGGATTTCACCTTCCGTGGCCAAGCCGCAGCACGTTCTTCTGTATCTTCCCGGTCGAGGTCTTCGGCAGGTCACTGAACACGATCTCTTTGGGGACCTTGAACCGGGCGAGTCTGGTTCGGACGAACTCGATCAGGTCGGCTGCGGTGAGGTCACGGCCTGTCCGGACGGTGACATAGGCGACCGGCACTTCACCCCAGCGTTCGTCGGGACGGCCGACGACGGCGGACTCCACGACATCCGGATGCGCGTCGAGGACCCGTTCGACCTCGACCGAGGCGATGTTCTCGCCGCCGGAGATGATGACGTCCTTGCTGCGGTCTTTGAGTTCCACATAGCCATCGGGATGCATCACTGCCAGGTCGCCGGTGCGCAGCCACCCGTCGATGGTCGCGGCGCGGGTGGCGTCGGGGTCGCGGTAGTAGCCCAACATCACGTTGTTGCCGCGGACCACCAGCTCCCCGAGCGTCTGGGCGTCAGCGGGCACGTCGTCGCCGACGGGTGAAACGACTCGCACAGGACCGGCGGTGATGTTCCCGATGCCCTGACGCGCCTTCCTCTCGGCCACCTCATCGGGTGTGGCTGCGTCCCACTCGGGCTGCCATTGATTGACGACAATGGGGCCGAAGGTCTCGGTCATCCCGTACAGGTGGGTCACTTCGATGTTGAGCGCGGCCATCCGGGCGAGCAGGGCGGGCGACGGCGGGGCGCCGCCGGTGGACACCTGGATCGGGCTGTCGAGCGGTGAGGCAGAACCATCCTCGGCGATCATCGTCAAGACCGTCGGCGCAGCGCAGAAGTGGGTGATGCCGGTGTCGCGGACCAGGCGCCAGATCTCGGCCGTGTCGATCGCCCGCAGACAGACATGGGTACCGCCTGCCGCGGTGACGGCCCAGGTGAAACACCAACCGTCGCAATGGAACATCGGGAGGGTCCACAGGTAGTTCGACCCCGGGTCGAGACGGGATTGGTAGGCCATCGAAACGGCCTGCAGGTAGGCACCCCGGTGGTGGTACATAACGCCTTTGGGCCGCCCGGTTGTTCCAGAGGTGTAATTGATGGCCAGCAGACCGCGTTCACTGGGTTCGCGCTGTACCGCGCCGGGAGACTGGGAGAGCAACTGTTCGTACTCGTCGTCGGGTCCTCCCGACACGATCGCCCGAATACCAACCGCGGCGGCGACTTTCGCTGCGACGTCGGCGAACTCGGCTGTCGCCACAAGGACCTTCGCTCCACTGTGGTCGAGGATGTACTCGATCTCGGGCGCAGAAAGCCGAATGTTGAGGGGAACCAGAACCGAACCGTGCAGAGGGATGGCACTGTGCAATTCGAGCATCACGTGGCTGTTGGCACACAGTGCCGCCACCCTGTCGCCCTCACCGATCCCCAGTTCCTCGAGCATCCCGGTGAGGGCAAGGGCGCGTCGGTGGTAGTCGGCGTAGGTGAAGGTGAGATCGCCGTCGACGATCGCGGTGCGGTCCGCGAAGGCCTGCGCAGCACGCGTCAGAAATGCCGCCGGGGTCAAGGGGGCGAAGGTGAAGTCGCTCGGATCGGGGTCGGCTGCTCGTATGGCTGGCATCGGTAGTGCTCCCTCATAAGACTCGCGATGGTGCAATCGTATGCTTCGCGCCTCGATCATTCGGTGGCCACCGTCTCGCCATCAACCACCATCGGCCGGACGCCGTTCGACTTACGAATGCAGGGAGAGTCATCCAAAACGGGTGAAGAACGGACATCGCGAGGCTGACAACATCGGCTGTGCGGCCTCGATAGAACCTGACGAGCCCATTCACGACAACGAAAGAGCGCTGATGACCGAGAACGACGGTGAAGACGTGGGCCCGATCGATTACCTCGTCGTCGAATTCCCTGCCGACAGACCACCGGACGGCTCTGCTTTCCCCTTACTTCTCGACTTGATCGAACGCCAGATAATCAGAGTTCTTGATCTGACCTTCGTCCGGAAAGACCTTGATGGGTCTGTGGCCGGGTTGTCGATCGACGAAGTCGGCCTCGACGGAGAACTCGACATCACCCTGTTCGCCGAAGCCAGGACCGGCTTGCTGGAGCACTCTGACCTCGATGAGGCCGCCGCGGCGATGGAGGCCGGCTCGTCTGCAGCGGTGTTGGTGTACGAGAACCGCTGGGCAGCACCGTTTGCGGCCGCGCTGCGTCGTAACGGAGCTCAACTGGTGGCCAGTGGCCGCATTCCGACACAGGCCATCTTGGCCTCCCTCGACGCGCTCGACGCCTGACCAAGGAGCACAACCATGCCAGGACTGCTACGAGGAGTCGCACGCACCGCGGTCATCGCGGGCACGGCGACCTCGGTATCGAATCGGGTGTCGCGGCGCCAGGGGCGTCGCTGGAGCGGGCAGGGGATGCAGCAGCAACCTCCGCAATACGCCGAGCCCCCCCAGGCACCCCAGGCGCCGACCGCGGCCTCGGGAACCCCCACAAGCACGGACCGTATCAACGCGCTGAAAGAACTGGCCGACCTGAAGGCGCAGGGCATCTTGACCGACACCGAGTTCGCGGCCGAAAAAGCAAAAATCCTCTCCACCTGAGGACTGTTGCGGCGGGGTGCTCACGGCGTGATTCCGTCCTCGACGCGCACGACGCCACGTTCTTTCTCGCTGCCGTGAGCACGGTCGATGACAAGTGCGAATACTGGCCTGGTCCTATATCACTGCGCTGGAATAGTTTTCGAAGCCAGCCATCGCCGCATTTTCATCCTGAATGGGTGAAGAACGCGAGGATAGGTCCGCGCAGACTTGCATTGACAGGTTCCCACTTCGATGGAGGAAATGATGACTTCGGCCGAGCGGACTACTGCTACTGAATACGATCGCCACCCGGCGAGACAGGGATTTGCAGCCGGAACCAACTTCGCCGCCGCGACCCTTCTCTTGGTTGTGTCGGTTCTGGGTATCTTCCAGGGCATCTCAGCACTGGCGAACGACGAGATCTTCGTGGCCGGCATCGACTACGTGTACAAGTTCGACCTGACCACCTGGGGTTGGATCGTTTTGATACTCGGCCTGGTCGGCGCAGCGATCGGGTGCGGCATGTACACCGGTGCCTTGTGGGCGCGAGTGGGTGCGATTGTCATCGCGTCTGTGTCCATCATCGTGAACTTTCTGTGGTTGCCCTACTACCCGGTGTGGTCGATTGTGTTGATCGCACTCGACGTCGTAATCATCTGGGCCGTGACCACGTGGAGCCCCGACCGCATGGATCGCCTGTAAGCGACGTCAGACTGCAGGTGGCACCGTGAGCAAGAAGACGAAGCGACAGTCCCGGTCGGCGCTCACCGCGTCGACCGGTGCTGCCGCAGACGTCCCGAAGGCGATGAAGAACAAGGAATACCGTCAACTGATCCGGCCGCTTCACGGGGAACTCGTACAACTTCAAGAATGGGTGAAGGTAACCGGCTCGAGAGTGTGCATCGTGTTCGAAGGCCGGGATACCGCCGGAAAAGGTGGTGTCATCAAAGCGATAACCGAACGGGTCAGCCCGCGCGTCTTCCGGGTGGTGGCACTGACAGCTCCGACCGAGCGTGAAAGGTCGCAGATGTACGTCCAGCGGTATCTGCCTCACCTACCCGCTGCCGGAGAGGTCGTCATCTTCGACCGCAGTTGGTACAACCGGGCCGGCGTCGAAAGGGTGATGGGCTTCTGCACAGAGGAGGAAGCCAAGCATTTCCTGCAGATCATCCCGATGGTCGAGCACGCCATCGTGGAGTCGGGCGTCATCCTCATCAAGTACTGGCTGGAAGTGGATGAGGCTGAACAAACGGCTCGTTTACGCAGCAGGATTGACGATCCACGCAAGATCTGGAAGCTGTCGGACCTCGATCTGGCCTCGTACAGTCGCTGGTACGACTACGCCCGCGCCCGCGACGAGATGTTTCATCTGACCGATACCGGCTGGGCGCCCTGGTTTGTGGCCAACAACGACGACAAGAAGCGCGGACGGTTGAACATCATCACCCATCTGCTGAGCCAAGTTCCGTACGAACACATAGAACGCCCGGACGTCACTTTGCCGGAACGGCAACGACCTCATGGTTATACGGCGCCGACGCAACCGTTGCACTGGATCCCGACACCGTACTGAAGGACTGACCCGGAAGGCGCATCGGCACATGGTTTTCATGAAATCCGCTGGAACAGAAGTCGGTTGGTACGCGCAGGAGGCCGACGCCGTTGTCGCGGCCGCCGAGTCGAACCGCCTGGAGGGTCTCACATCGGGTGAGGCCGATGAACGTCGATCTGAGTTCGGTGCCAACGAGATAGCGTCCGCGCCCGCTCTGTCTCCCTGGGCGATAGCTCTGACGCAATTCAAAGACCTCATGAATCTGATGCTGATAGCGGTGGCGGTGGTCAGCATCGTGATCGGGGAAGTCCCGACCGCGATCGTGGTGGCCGTGCTCGTCGGGCTCAACGTGGTACTGGGGACGCGTCAGGAATTGAAGGCCCGCAACAGTATCGATGCACTTGCGAAGATGCATACGCCACAGGCCCGGGTGATCCGCGACCAGACTCTGTGCAACCTCGACGCTACGGAGCTGGTCCCAGGAGACATCGTTCAACTCGAGGCCGGGGACATCGTGCCGGCCGACGGCCGGCTCCTGACCACAGCCACGCTGGAAACGCAGGAAGCGGCTCTCACGGGGGAGAGTGCACCCGTACCGAAGAACGCTCTGTCCCTCGATGCGTTTGACGTCCCATTGGGCGACCGGACCAACATGGTTTTCCAGAACACGTCGGTGACGCGCGGCACCGCAACCATGATCGTCACCGAAACGGGCATGAACACCGAGATAGGACAGATCGCTTCGATGCTGTCGGCCGTCAGCCCCGGACGGTCACCGCTTCAGCGGGAACTGAACACCCTCACCAAGGTGCTCGGAATCATCGCCTGGTCGGCAGTCGCGCTGATCGTGATCATCGGAGTGGCCCGCGGCCAGAGTCTGACAACGGTCCTGTTGCTCGGCATCTCCATGGGTGTGTCGGCTATACCCACCGGCCTTCCCACGTTTGTCCAAGCGATGCTTGCCTTCGGTGCCCGACAGCTGGCCGCCGTGAACGCCGTTGTCAAGAATCTGACCGACGTCGAGACCCTCGGGGCAACCAGCGCGATCAACTCGGACAAGACCGGTACGTTGACCATGAATCAAATGACGGTCAGAACGCTCTATTTCCACGGCCGTTGGTACACGGTGGAAGGCGAGGGGTACAGCAAGACCGGGAGAATAACTCAGACAGCAGGCGAGGCTCCGTCCGATTTCACCTTGCTTGCATACGGGATGTGCCTCGACAGTGATGCCACCGTCTCCGATGGGGGAGAGGTGGTGGGCGACCCGACCGAGGCCGCGCTGATCGTGCTCGCCGCCAAGATGGGAGTCGACGCCCCTCGCACGCGAATGGCCTATCCGCGTGTAGCCGAAGTGCCTTTCGACTCGTCGTACAAATTCATGGCGACCTTCCATGACCTGCCGGTCGACGGCACCACGCGGTTCGTCGGACTGGTGAAGGGTGGGCCCGATGTGGTGCTGGCGCGATGTGGCAGCGCCGTCGGTGCCGACGGCCGGGAGGTCCCGATCGCCTCGGTCCGCGAGGAGCTTTTCAGGGTGAATCGTGAGTTGTCCGAGAAGGGACTTCGGGTACTGGCCTTCGCCGCACGTCGGCTCGAAGGGCGAAGGGACGAGGTCCGGTCCGATCCGATGTCCTTTGTGAAAAACCTGACCTTCGTCGGAATGGTAGGCATCATCGACCCGTTGCGCCCGGCTGCCGTCGAGGCGGTGCGTACTGCTCACGCGGCCGGCATCGAGGTCAGGATGATCACCGGAGACCACACGATCACCGCGTCCGCGATCGGCGCCGAACTCGGTCTCGGCCCAGGGGCTGTCAGCGGGGCCGAGTTGCAGGCCATGGACGATGAAACACTGGGCGATTCTCTTCCGCGTCTGCACGTTTTCGGCAGGGTCACACCCCAGGACAAGCTGCGTCTGGCAAGCGTGATGCAGCAACGCGGCGCCGTGGTGGCCATGACCGGAGATGCGGTCAATGATGCTGCCGCACTGAAGAAGGCCGACATCGGGGTCGCCATGGGCTCCGGCAGTGAGGTCACCAAACAGGCCGGCAAGATGGTGCTCACCGACGACAACTTCGGGACCTTGATCACCGCCATCCGATTGGGCCGGGACATCTACGAGAAGATCGTCTCGTACATCCGCTACCAGATGGCGAAACTCTTTTCGCTCGTCCTGTTGTTCCTGGCTGCGAGTGTGTTCGACATCAACGACGGGGTCGCGCTCACTCCCCTCATGGTGTTGTTCCAGCATTTCTTCATCACGCTGTTCCCGGTTGCGGTCATCATGCTCGACCCACCCTCTCCCGATCTGATGAGCAGGCGTCCACGAGATCCGCGGCTACCGATTTCGAACCGAAAAGCATTGGTGCAGTGGTTGTTCTACGGAGTTCTGCAGTTCGCCGTCACCCTGGCCGCGATGCTGTTGGCGCCCGGAGACATGAGCACCTCAGAGGCGAGCGTGCCGATGACCACGGCGTTTGTGGTGCTTTCGCTCGGTTCCGTTCTGGCCGGGCTCACCATGCGCCGTGACCCCGAATCAGGGTTTGTGCCACCGATACTGGGTGCGCTGAAGATCCTGTCGGTACCCGTCATCGTCACGGTATGCGCCGTCGAGCTCGGATTCCTGCAGGACTTGCTCATGACGACACCGTTGACGGGCGGACAGTGGTTGGCCTGCCTCGGCTGGGCGTTGATCATCCCGGTGGTCGTGGAGGCCGAGAAATTGATCCGCCGCCGCCGGCACTCGGACCTGTCACCCACCATAACCGTTGCCGCAGCGGTCAATCCCCGTAGCGTTCGCTGAGCACGCATCATGTCGTGGATGGCCGGCCTAGTGCAACTCCCCGGGGTGGTGACTCTCCGAGGATATCGCCGCGGCTGGTTGCGAGCGGACGTGACCTCGGGGCTCGTCCTGACCGCCCTGCTCATCCCGGCGGGAATGGGTTACGCGGAGGCGGCTGGCCTGCCTGCCTATGCAGGCTTGTACGCAACGATTGTGCCGCTTCTCGTGTACGCGCTGGTCGGACCGTCGAAAATCCTTGTGCTCGGCCCGGATTCATCCCTGGCCCCGCTCATCGCCGCGGCGATCATTCCCCTCACCGTCACCGACGACCCCGAAGAAGCGCTGGCCCTTGCCGGCATCCTGGGCGTCCTGGTCGGCGTGATCCTGCTGGTCGGCGGCTATCTCCGGCTCGGATTTGTCACCGAATTGCTGTCGAAACCCATCAGGCTCGGTTACCTGAACGCCATCGCGCTCATCGTCATCGTGGGGCAGCTGCCCAAGTTGCTCGGATTCGACGTCGACGCAGACGGTGTGCTGACCGAGATCAGAGAAATAGTTCGCGCGGTGTTCTCGGGCGACGTCGACCCCGTTGCCGCCGCAGTGGGGTTGTGTTCGCTGGCGGTCATCCTTGCCTTCCGTGTCTGGCTACCGGTGATTCCAGGAGTCCTCGTGGCGGTCGTCGGGGCGATCGTGGTGTCCGCGGTCCTCGGGTTGCAGGACGAAATCGAGATGGTCGGCGCACTACCGCAAGGTCTTCCTCTCCCGTCTTTCGACGGGGTCAGTTGGGCCGACGTGGGTCACCTTGTCGGTCCCGCTGCCGGCATCGCTCTGATCGCATTCGCGGACACGGGTGTGCTGTCGCGCACGTTCGCAGCGCGGCGGGGTGAAGACGTGAACGGCAGCACCGAGATGAAAGCCGTCGGTGCGGCCAACATCGCCGGCGGCTTCCTGGGTGGATTCCCGGTGTCGGCCAGCGGTTCTCGGACGCCGGTGGCCGAACAGAGCGGCGCCAAAACCCAGTTGGCATGTGTGGTGGGTGCGGCGGCGGTGCTGGCCTTCATCCTGCTGGCGCCCGATGTGACTAGCTATCTACCCGACGCGGCCCTCGGCGCCGTTGTCATCGTGGCGGCCACCGCGTTGATCGACGTGGGTGGCATGGTGCGTATGTGGCGCATGAGCTCGGTCGAGTTCAGCCTCGCCGCGGCCGCCTTCCTAGGGGTCGCACTCGTCGGAGTGCTGCAGGGGATTCTGGTGGCCATCGGCTTGTCCTTCGTGGCTGTGGTGGCGCGAGCGTGGCAGCCCTATCGCACCGAACTGGTGCAGACAGCTGATCGCCCTGGCTTCCATGACGTGCAACGTCATCCTGACGGTCAGCGTATTCCGGGACTGATCCTGGTGCGGTTCGATGCCCCGCTCTTCTTTGCCAATGGTGAGATCTTCGACCAGTACGTGCGCACCCTCGTGGCGCAGGCAGCGGAACCTGTCGAGTGGGTTGTGATTGCGGCAGAACCGATCACCGGCCTCGACACCACGGCTGTCGACGAGCTGGTCGACCTCGACACCTACCTGGAGACGAACAACATCCGGTTGGTCTTCGCCGAGATGAAGGGACCCATCAAAGACCGTCTCATCAGGTACGGCCTGAGCGACCGGTTCGACACAACGCATTTCTATCCGACACTCGACAACGCGGTGCAGGCATTCGCCGACCGAACCGGCCATATCAGTGACTTCACGGAGCGACCATGAACAACAAGCGGCACGATGTCATGACGTCCGAGACCAGCGGAAGCCGGTGGTGGGCCCGCGCCGCGTTCTTGTTCGCATTCCTGACCGCAGCGGTTCCACTGTTGTGGGCCGGGCTGACAAGCACAATCGGTGTTCTGCTGGTCAGTGTTGCCGCAGTCGTCGTGACAACAGCAGCGTTGTACTGGGTCCTGTCCAGTCGGGGATTCCTACGGTGGATCTCCACCGCAATCGCAGTGATCGCTCCTCTCGCCGTGCTGATCGTGTTCGTCCGCGCCGAGTTGCTGGCAGCGGTGATGTCGGCCTGCGTGATGGCTCTGCTGACCGTCTTCTGCGCCCGCGCGGCGCTGCACAAACCGTCGTCGGATTCGACACGTAAGACGTCAGCCCCCAAGGCCGAGAAGCCCTTTGTCATCATGAACCCCCATTCCGGCGGTGGGAAAGTGGCGAAGTTCAACCTGCAACGTCAGGCCGAGGAACTCGGTGCCGAGGTTGCTCTGCTCGGGGGGCCGGCCATGGTGGATGTCACCGCCTTGGCGCAGGACGCGATCGACCGTGGCGCCGATCTGCTCGGAGTGGCCGGTGGCGACGGTACCCAGGCTCTCGTCGCCGCTGTGGCCGCCGAGCACAACGTGCCGTTTGTGGTGATCAGCGCGGGGACTCGTAACCACTTCGCCATGGACCTCGGACTCGATCGCGCCGATCCGAGCCGTTCCCTGGATGCCCTGCGCGACGGCGTCGACGTGCCGGTCGATCTTGGGCGTATCAACGGCAGGCCGTTTGTGAACAACGCATCGTTCGGTGTCTACGCCGAGATCGTACGTAGCCCGGCGTATAGGAACGACAAGGCCGGCACGGTGCTCTCGTCCATCCCAGACCTTCTTGCAGAACACACGGGGTCACGGTTGACCGCTCGATTCGGGAACCTGACGGTGACCGGACCCCAAGCAGTGTTGGTGAGCAACAACCCCTACGGCACCGGGGATCTGGCGGGCTTGAGCCGGCGGGCGCGGCTCGACCGAGGCGTCCTGGGCGTGGTGACGTTGTCAGTCGCCAACACTCGACAGGCGGTCGGGTTGCTGCGCCGCGCAAAGGTGCGGGGTCTGACCCAACACACAGCGACCGAGGTCGTCATCGAGGCGAACACCGCCGATGTCCCGGTGGGTGTGGACGGCGAGACGTTGATGCTCACCAGTCCCGTCCGGTGCACGATCGAACCTGGGGCACTTCGCGTGAGATTGCCCCGGAACCTCCCCGCGGTCCGCGCTGCTGAGCCGCCGATGGACTGGGTTCGTCTGAGCCAATTGGCTTGGCGTCGTGGGAGCACGTCGACGGCGTGATCCCTGCTGGGTGTCTGAAAGGGTGAACACCAGATATACGTTCGCAACCACATTGCGTCGCACCGCAATGTATGTCCGCCGGCGCCGTGGTTGTAGGGCCCGATTCATCCCAAAGGGATGATGCAGATCCGGGTGGCAGGACGAAGAGTTACAAGGGCGCGCTGGTCGTTTGCAGTCGGACACCTTCCTCGACGATGTGGGGCAAACATGATGGCTATCAAGGCCGATCAACCGCTCGATCGTGCCGAGCGAGCCGAGCTCGAACGTTTACGCCGACAGGTTGCGGACGGCCGGCGCGACCAATTCGACGGACAGCGGGGTGCGGGCACCGATCGATCGAACAACCGCCGGACATTGCGGTGGACGGCGACCATTCTGCTGCTCATCATCGTTGCGGCACTGGCCATCTCGGGAGTGCTCGCCCGCTTTGCGCGCAGCGAGGTTTTGGACACCGACCGATACGTCGAAACAGTGTCCCCGCTCGCGGGCAACACCACACTTCAGAACGAACTCGCAACCCAGATCACCGCGGCGATCATGGAGCGCGGAAACATCGCAGAGGTCACGCGAGAGGCGCTTGTTGCACTCACGCAGAATGCGCCGAACGTCCCTCCGGCGGTGGTCGGGCTCGCTCCGGTCCTGACCGAACAGGCCGAATCGTTCATCGACCAAACCGTGAGATCGCTCTTGGCCTCAGACCAATTCGAGGAACTCTGGATACAGGCCAACAAGCAGGCACACGAGGCCCTGGTGAAACTGTTGACCGGTGAGGAGCGGGCCGCGATCGTCGTGGACGACTCGGGCACCGTGAGCATCGCCCTCGAGCCGATAGTCGCAAACGTGCGAGACCGCCTCAAGGATCGTGGGTTTGCGTTCGCGGACAATATTCCGAACGTCGACAAATCGTTTGTGATCTTCCGGTCGCCGGATCTCGTCAAGGCGCAGAACGCAGTCTCTGCGCTCGACAAGGCGTCCACGATCCTTCCCTGGCTGACCTTGCTCGTGGCGGTGGCTGCGGTCTGGGCTGCGCCCAAGGGATCTCGGCGACGTGCGGTGTCCTTGGTCGGTGTCTCGATCGCGCTGGCCATGGTGGTGCTGGCCATCGGGCTGAGCATCGGCCGGTCGTTGTACCTCGACGCGGTTCCTGCCGACGTGCTTTCGCCTGGAGCCGCCGAGGCGTTGATCGATGCTGTCTTGGTGCCACTGCGCAGCATGCTCCGTGCCCTGGCGGTTGTTGGGATCGTGGTCGCGCTGGTCGGGTACCTGAGCGGGTCCTCACGTTCTGCAACCGCCGTCCGCGGTGCATACTCGAAAGCGGTGGACTCCCTGCGCGGCAGAGGTACACGTACGCCTCACCCGGTCGAAACCTTTGCGGCGAAGTATCGGATGCCGTTGCGGCTCAGCATCGTTGCTGTGGCTATCGCTGTCCTGGTGTTCTGGGACTACCCGTCCGGTCTGGTGGTGATGGCGACCGTTCTCATCGCGGTGATCGCCATGGTCATCGTGGAACTCGTTGCGCGGCCGGCAGTTGTACAGAACCCCTCTCCGGCAGAATCCGCGGCGGGTCCATCGAGCACAGTCGATTCAGCTACATCGAATCCCGACCCGGGGCCCTCGGAGCCAGCAGGGAAATCAGCACATGGTCGAGAAGCCTGACAGCGAACACCGACAGATCGCCAAGATCGCCGAACGTCTGGCTCTTTGTCATCCCGAGATCCCGGTGGCCGATGTGGAATGCCTCGTCGAGTCGATATACGCGCGCTTCGACGACGCTCACGTCCGAGACTTCATACCGCTCTTGGTCGAACGCCGCGCGCGGGAGCAGCTGGGGCAGCGCGTCAACGAGCCGGGTAAGCGTGTCGTCTCCGCGCTGCCCACCGCGTTCGACTTCCCCGTGACGGAACGGCTGGAGCAGGCCGACGAGGCCAGTCCGATGGGCTGGTCTGCCTGACCGGACGTCGAACCGGCCCTCCGATGAGCTTTAGGACAGCTGCGAAGTCAGGGCCTGGGTCAGGCAGTATCACGAAGGTGCAGGGCGGGGACCCGGCGCAGTGGCGGCAGCTGATGCGCCTATCGGTTGACGGGGGATCCCGCCGGTGAAGAACAACGCGACGATCGCCAGCAGCGCGGCCAGTGAGAACGCAACCCGCAACGCTCTGAGCCGGGACTCGGAGTTGAGATCCACGACGGCTTGCTTCTGTGTGTCCGGCACCGCTGAATCTTCGAGGGAAGCCTCGAGTTGAGTGTCCGAGACAAAGGGAACACCGGTGACGAGTTCGGATGTGGCCTGCTCTTTGACCGGTGCCGGGACATCCGGATTGTCCTGTACCCCGGTGATGATCGACGTGGTCAGTGTGGCGATCAACACCGATCCGATCAACGCGGTGCCCAGTGATGCCCCCAGGTTGGTGGCGGTGTTCTGCAACCCACCCACCTCGGCACTCTGCGAATCGGGTACCGCCGACACCGTCACTGCGCCCAGTTGCGAAGCCAGAGCGCCCAGTCCCAATCCCATCAGCAGCATGGGAATCGCGACGATTCCCGCGTTGGCAGCGGGGTCCAAGCCGCCGACCAGGATGAGGATTCCGACGATCATGGAACCGAGGCCGAGTCGAACCACCCTGCGCGGGTCGGCTTGTGGGCGGAACTTCGGTATCCCCGCTGCGGCCACGAGCAGCGCGATGGACAGCGGGATCAGGCGTATGCCGGTGTCGAGGGCGCTGAGTTCGAGCACCACAGAGAGGAAAAGCGGCACCGCGAAGAAGACACCTGCCTGCACGGTGAACTGAGCAAAGAACATCATCAACCCGCCCGCGAGTTGACGATTGCGCAGAAGTTGAGGGTCGATGAGGGGCTCGCCCCCGGTGTCTGCAAGATGACTCTGCCACCGGAGAAAGACGTACAACAGGGCGAGTCCGGCGACCAGTAGCCAGATCACCGGCGACAGTCCCAACACCTGTGTGGTGCCGGGTTTGGCCATCACCCATCCCCATTGGCTCGAACGCAGCACCCCGAACACGATCATCCCCAGACTTGCCACCGACAGGGCCGACCCGACCAGGTCGAGGCTGACTTTCGCAGGCGGAACCTCCTTGATTCGCCTCAGTACGAGAAGGATCAGGATCACCAGGACAACCTCGCCGGCGAAGACGTAGCGCCATGATGCGTATGTTGTCACCGCGCCGCCGATCAGCGGGCCCGCTGCAACGGCCATCGCGCCCGACGCCGCGACCAGACCGTATGCCGCAGAACGCTTTGCGGCAACGAAGTTGGCGGCAACCAGAGCCACGATCGCCGGCATGATCAATGCGGCACCCACCCCTTCGAGTAATGACCAACCGATCAGCAGGACAGGCAGGTTGGGTGCCAGAGCCGTGGTCATGGAACCGGCACCGTAGATCACCAGGCCGATCGCAAAGGCTCTTCGACGCCCGATGATGGTTCCGACCTTGCCACCGGAGATCATCAGAGTTGCCATCACCAAGGTGTACAACGTGATTGCGGTCTGGATACCGGTGATGGTGGTGTTCAGATCGTTGGCCACCGTCGCCATGGACACGTTCATCACCGAACTGTCCAGCGTCATCAAGAATTGTCCGGCGGCCAAAACCGCGAGAACCAGTGCTGAACTACCCGCCACCTCTGAATGGGGACCACTCGGTCGAGCGGACACAGACATCGATACCCCTTCCGCTCGCCCGGAGCCGGGCTGACGCCTGTGATGCAGATGTGTCACTGTGGCATGCGCGAGAAGATGTCGACTCACCCGAAACGAGTGATCTCCGGCCCGCACCGAAATGCTGACACAACGTCGGCAAAGTCATCGGGCCGGTGGTTCCCTGGGGTTCCAGCAATTTACGAGTCTTGCGGCATCCTCAGCTCACGGCCGCGTGGATCCTACGCTGCCTCTCGGCCGACGGGTGCATGGGTCACGGCACATCCGACCACCCCCGTTCGGAGAGGATGTCGCCGTTCTCGATGGCGCGGGCCATCTGAGCGTGATCGGCCGAGTTCTGATCCGCATAGGACGCCGCGAACGTGACCAACGCATCTTCGACTGTGTCGCTGCCACCGAGGTAGTCTGCGATGGCGGACGCGTCACCGCTTCGCGAATGCGCGCGGGCCAGAGCATGACCACAGGCTGCGGCGAACTGCGGCAACTGCGGCGCCACACCGGTGCCCTTGGGAATGACCTTGCCGTCTCGGAACTGGCGTACGTAGAAGTCCATGTCCCAGAACGAAGTCCATCCGACAAAGATGTCGGTGGCACTCTGGATCAGGTGCTGTCCATAAACAACTCGCGCCCCGTGGTTCTCGTACCGGCTACGACCCAAGAACTGTTCGTACACCGATGGGCCGGCCTGTTTGAGTTGAAGGAACAGAGGGTCCCGTGTCCGCCGCTCTTCGAGCAAGGTGAGGAACACACGCATACCAACGCTCCCGACACCGACGACCTGTCGAACAGCGTCGACCGCATCGTAATGTGACAGCAGCATTTTGAGATGGTCTGGCACCGATTCGTGGTAGCGGCTCAGCACCTCACGAAGGATCTCTTCGGCATCTCCTTTCAGCCGGTGGGTCCGGTAGGGCGGGTCCTCGGTGATCATCCGACGCCCGTCGACATCGTCTATCAGCTTCTTGGACACCCCGCGGCTGGTGCGGTTCTTTGCCTTGTTCTTGATCACCGCGTCCAGATCCGCCTCGGTGTCCTTTCTCGCGTAGTGCAAGAGGTCGTCTACGTCGATCCTGCTGTACCAGACGTCGATGTGCGGAAGCTCGGCGTATCTGCGGACATGTTTACGATAGTTACGGTACCCGGCGCGAACTGCCTTGTGAGCCAACGTTTCCGGGACATCGTTGTCTCGTGCGAGAATGACGAGACTGGCGAGGAACCGTTTCAGGTCCCATTCGAATGGGCCGGGAAGGGTCTCGTCGAAATCTCGCAGATCAAAGACCAGACTCCGCTCGGGAGACACCCACATCCCGAAGTTCAGGACGTGCGCATCCCCGCACATCTGGACCATGATCCCCGTGTGAGGAGTGGATGCGAGATCGGCCGCCATCACTGCTGCAGCGCCTCGGTAGTACGTCCATGGCGAGAGTCCCATCCGCCCATGACGAATCGGTAACAGGTCGGGTGCACGTAGCTGACTCTGCGACAGGATCGTCTGCAGCGGATCGTGACCCCGTTCCTTGGGGTTCCAGGTCCCCAGCTCCCGACGCGGGACAAGGAGACGAGCTTCGCGTCCCGGCTTGGGGAGCTCGGACGTCACCGCGTCCGCCGAAGTCGCGTGGTCGGTCGACAGAGTCATCGCGATCGTCCTTCTACGTTGAATGGCGTAGGTCCATACGCCTTGTCGCCACCGCCCGGATCGCGAGCACCTCAGGTGTCAACACACGACTCGACGTCATACCCGGCTCCCGCGTACTGCGGCCTCATCTCAGTGTGTTCACACCTCGACGGGTCCACATCATCATTTTGGGGTGAACACGCGGCTCTCCAGTTTCGAGAGCAGGGCCCCGAACGGGATCTAGATCAATCCCGAGTTCTGCGCAACTGTCAGCGCGTCCCACTTGTTGGATACGCCGAGCTTCCGGTAGATGCCACGCAGATGAGTCTTGGTGGTGTTCACCGATATCGACAGATCAGCCGCGATGACGCTTGCCGGCCGCGAAGATGCCAACTCGCGCAATACGTCCAGCTCGCGTGGACTCAGACAGACGCTCGGTGCAGACGCCTCGTCTATGAGTGACCGCAGATGGACCGCGTAGGCCTCCGAAGCACCGAACCGGCCGCGATGGCGGACAAGGAGAGACCTGACGGGCGAGCG
This sequence comes from Williamsia muralis, assembly GCF_051487485.1. Classification (GTDB taxonomy): domain Bacteria; phylum Actinomycetota; class Actinomycetes; order Mycobacteriales; family Mycobacteriaceae; genus Williamsia; species Williamsia muralis_B. The sequence goes on from NZ_JAHVCV010000001.1 coordinate 460,052, forward strand.
AAGGAACCAGAACGGTCGTGAGATCTGCTCCTTCTCTGCTGCTTCGAGTGCGGCAGACAGTGCATAAAACGTCCGGTTCGGATCCACCGATTCTATGAGCACGGCGTGCATCAGGTGTGTCCAGACGGTTGTGACGGGGTGCGCCGAGGGCAACCCGTCGATGGCCGGGGCCAGCGCCGCCTCGGCTGGACCCGTCCGACCGACGCTGTGTCGATGCATCGCGGTGAGGACCGCACCTTCGGCACTCCCCGGCAACAGCGCACGGACGTAGGTTGCGTACTGATGCGCCTGTGAATAGTTGCCGCCCACCAACAGGAGTTGTTGTGATTCGGCTGCGAACAAGGCGTGCAGACTCTTCGGCAGGCAGTCGTGCTCGGGCGGATGATTTGGGGTCAGACGCCCGCGGGATACAGAATCGGGTCGAGAAGTCATGAGCAGAGCTTCCGTCCGAAGCGCTGCCTCGGAGATGACGTGGAAAGCACTACCGGCGAGATCGGGGCCTTCCTGGGTCGGACGTACCGGGATGGCCTCAACTCGCTGATGTCTAACGTAGTCGCTGACAAGGATGGCGAGGCCCGCGGTGACGGATTGCACCGCATCGAGGCGGCCGGCCACCTCGATGCAGTTCTCGGCGGCCAGAAGCGCCGTAGAAAGCCTGCCTTGCATCAACAACAGCACCGACTGCGCTCCGTAACTGTGCATCAGAGCCGCACTGGATCCCGAAACCTGCGCGCGGCCCAGCGCGCCGATCACCTTGCGCTCGGCCGAGTCGAGCCGATCGAAGAGCATTTCGGCGACGGCCGCATGAAGTAACCCGTACGCTTGCCCGTCGGGGGTTATCTCTGAGCCCGTCTGGTCGACGAGTCCTACGAGGTGAGCCAGCTCGACCTCGACATCGGCCGGCTTCACAGGATCGCCACACAGAGCGACCTGCATACGCAGCGTCTCGTGCAGGATCGCCTCGGTGGCAGTGTGTTCCGAGCAGGCTCTGGTATCGGTCATGGTCAACATTGCCGAAGCAGCGGCGAGATCCCCGTTCCCGATGTGGGCCGAGGCCGCCATCAGGCTCATCACATTGGTCTTCTGCGTCGACACCGGAGCTCGATCGAGCATCTGCAGCAGTTCGTCTCCGGCCGATATCAGCACTTCGATGCCGCATCGTTCGACAACGTCGAGCAACAACGGCCCGTTACCGGTCTCGATCGCGCACCTGAACGCCTCGATCGGCTGACCCATCTCGAGATGCCATGCCACCGAGTCTGTTTCGACCCGTTTCCGAACCTGAGGGTCGAGGAGTTTGACCTCGGCCCGCAGTTGCCGACGAACCAGAGGGTGCAGGCGGTAAGTCACCACCAGGCGACGGTGCGATCGCTCGAGCAGGAATCCGTTGTGGGCCAACTGATCAAGTATGTGCTGAGCCCTTGGGTTCTGTGAGAGCTCCACCGCCAACTCCGCCGAAAACGTTTCGAAGATGGAGGTCATCACCAACAGTTGCCTGACGGGTTCGGTCAGAACCGCCAGGAACTCACCTACCACATAGTCGGTCAGGTGCTTACCGTCACCGACGAAGTCCACAGGCGCCTCGAAAGCGAACGAAGCACCGGATGATCCCAGTGCCGCCAACTGCAGACCGGCTGCCCACCCTTCCGTCCACATCATGAGCGTGTGAAGCCCCGCGGTCGGAAGTTCGGCGCCCTGCTGTTCGAACAGCTCGGCGGCCTCTTCCTCGCGGAACGCCAGTGCGCGCCCGTCGATTTCTGCCAGCGACGACGACAGGCGTGCCCGGTAGAGCATCAGCGATGGCTCGAACCGGCCGGCGATTATTATGTGGACATTGTCGGGCGCCCAACGCATCACGCGTGCCAGCAGCTTCAAAGACGCCGACTCCCGTAACAGGTGGGCATCGTCGACGACCAGGCACAAACCGTCGGTGCTGGCGTCGAGCACGTCACTCAACCGGACGCTGAGGTCCTGATATTCCGAGTCTTCCGCGTTCAGAACGCGCAGGCCGGCTTCGGAGACCGATGAATCGACAGCTAGCCCGACAGCTTGCCGGAGAGATGCGCAGAACGCTTCGACGTTGTTGTCGGCGTCGTCTATCGTCAGCCAGGCCACGGGTATTGCACTTGTCTGACGCTGGGAAACCCAGTCGGCGAGCAGCGTCGTCTTTCCCGATCCGGCAGGCCCTGTGACCAGGGTGGTCCGCTGCTGCGCGTTGGACACCGCGCCGTTCAGTACCTTCAACAGCCTGGGGCGGTGGATAATTGGCCGATTGAGGGACGGCACCTCGGTTCGGCTTCTGTGTACGCGAATGATGCTCTGAGTTGTCGGCATGGCAATCCATTCACCTCCCCGATGGTGATGGCGCGGTCGGGAACGCGGCCTCGGCATACCGAGGCGCGTTTCCGACCACTTGGCAGTGTGTTCGTGCGATCGTGCTCTATGCGCTCATCGCAGCACTCTTGAGCTGCTCGAACTCGGCACGGTCGATGACGCCTTCGTCGAGTAGGCCCTTGGCAGTGGAGATTTGATCCGCTGCCGATGTCCCCGCAGCCTTTCGGATGTACTGGTCTGCTTGTTCGCGCGCCGCTTCCTGCGCAGCCACCGATCGTTGTGCCATGCCTTTGCCGCGAGCGATGAGGTAGACGAACAGGGCAATGTACGGGATGAAAACCAAGAACAGTATCCACGCCGTCTTTGTCCAGCCCGATATCGAATCGTCGCGGAAAAGATCGCCCACGACATGAAACAGAATCATCAAGTAGGCGACGAACGCGAAGATGATGATGGTGTACCACATGAAGTCCCAGAAAGAATCCCACATATCGCGTCCCCGCTTCTCTGAACTCTCGGGCCGACCGGTGTTTCCGACCGGTACCATCAGTCCACCACTTGTCCGCCGGTCGGTACCAGGGCACAAAGTCACATCAGTCCGGGACGAATGGCCCTCCGGCGGCGTTCCGCGAATAGTTTCTGCTGAGCGTTGTTCAGTCCACCACGGCCCGTCGAGGGACCTTTGGCCCTAGCCGGAATTGTTCACTCGCGGGAGTATTGGAAGCGCTTGAATCTTCACCGACCATTGCCGGGGGATCCTGATGGAACTCGAAACGCTCGAGGGGTGCAGATCGATCCACGTCAACGTCGCATTCTCGGCCTGGATCAACTGTGGACAGCAGCGCAATCTTGTTTACCCGTCTGGGATCGAGGGCCTGGCTTACACTAGACAGGCAGCGGCGGCTCGGACTCGCTAGGAGTACAGCCATCATCTCAGTGTTCTTGGCAGATGACCACGAAGTTGTTCGTCGTGGACTCATCGAGCTCATCAACTCCGACGCGGAACTGTCCGTCATCGGAGATGTTGGCACATGCGCTCAGGCTCGAGCCCGCGTACCAGCGCTCAAACCAGATGTCGCCGTACTCGACGTCCGGATGCCTGACGGTAGCGGCATCGATCTGTGCAGGGAGCTGCTTGCCAGACTTGATGGCCTGCGGTGCCTCATGCTCACCTCGTACACAGATGACCAGGCGATGGTGGACGCGATCATGGCCGGCGCAAGCGGGTATGTGGTCAAGGACATCACCGGAATGGACTTGACGAAAGCAATTCGTGACGTGGGAGCAGGCAAATCGCTCTTGGACAACAGGGCGGCGGCAGCCTTGATGGACCGCGTGCGAACCGGCCACAATGCCGCGGGACGGCTCGATGGACTGACCGAACAAGAGCGGACGCTACTCACCTTGCTGGGCGAGGGTTTGACCAATCGTCAGATTGCAGAGCGAATGCATCTCGCCGAGAAGACGGTGAAGAACTATGTCTCCAGGATCCTTTCGAAATTGGGAATGGAGCGTCGGACCCAAGCCGGAATCTATGCGGCCAAGCTCGCAGCCGATCGAAGAGATCGCGAGCGATGATCCGGATTGTTCATTGATCGAGTGGGGCCCACCACTTCAGTGCAACGCCCGATCCGTTCGAGGTCGTGGTGAAGGTCAGATCACCCCCGAGTTCTCGCGCTCTGTTACGCAGGTTGGTCAAGCCGCTGGGAGTGACGTCGTCGCCGACTCCCACACCGTCGTCGACTATCTCGATCACGAGGTCGTCCTCGACAGAGACGATCACGGTTATCGTCTCCGGCTCGGCGTAGTGCACTGCATTGGTCACGCCTTCCCGCACGACGGCCACCGCGTGTTCGGCAAGGCCAGGGGCGACCACGGACAGAGGTCCCGACATCCGGACGAACGTCCTCCCGGAAAAATCGCGGGTCTGCTGATCAATTACTTCGTGTATCCGCTGACGTAACCGCGTCGACTCTCGACCGTCGGGCTGGAGGTCGAAGATGGTGGTTCGGATCTCCTGGATGATGTCCTGCAGATCGTTGACGGTTTCGGTCAGGCGGCGCTGAACAGGCGGTGAATGAGTGCGCTGCAACGTGCCTTGCAAGTTCATCCCGGCCGCGAAGATCCTTTGGATGACGTGGTCATGGAGGACGCGCGCGATACGTTCGCGGTCGGCAAGCACCTCGAGTGTTCGGCTCCGTTGAACTGCGGCGGCCATCGACATCCCCAGCGCAACCTGCACTGCGAACTCCGAGGACAAGTTCAACATCTCATGTGTGAACGGGCGCTTCCCATGCCCTCGGGCCACCAAGAAGATTCCGTAGATGGACTCACCCGTGTCGAGGGGTACAACCATCGCCGGGCCGTCCACGCCGGACTCGCCGGCCAGGGCGGGAATCCCCAGGTTGTCGCGGAGGGCGGGCTTCAGGGTGGCGTAACCGAGGCCGGGAGCGACGTGACGAACGTCGATGGCTCTACCCAGCAAGCCCGACCTGGCGTTGCCCTCGGTCGCCGTGATGATCAGCTCGCCGATCGTGTCGCGGGGGTCTTCTGCGTCCATGGGCTGAGCGATGAGGACTGCGTCGGCATCGGTGAGGCTGAACAATCCGCGCGCGATCATCGAAAGAACACTGGTCATCTCGGTGCCGGCCATCAGCTCCGCGCGAATGTCGCGGATCGACTCGATCCAGGCCAACCGAGATCGGGCCTCCTCGTGCGCGCGTGCGTGGTCTATCGCGATGGCTGCGGCCGCAGCGAGTGTACGAATGATTGCCTCGTCGTCCTCGGTGAAGTCTCGTCCGCCACGCTTCTCGGTCAGGTAGAGCGTTCCGAACACATCGTCACCAACTCGGATCTGGGTTCCGAGGAACGTGGACATCGGTGGATGGTGCGCTGGAAAGCCACACGAGTCGGGGTGTCGAGACAAGTCGTGGAGTCGCAACACATCTGCTCCGGCGACCTTTCCCAGCACCCCACGGCCCGTCGGCAGCGCGCCGATCTCTGCCACTCGCTTTTCGTCGATGCCCTCGTGGATGAACCCGTCGAAGCTCTCGCCCGCACCCCACACACCCAACGCGCCGTAGTGTGCGTCGGCCAGTTTCATGGCCGACCTCACGATGGACCGAAGAGTGGCCCCAAGGTCGAGATCGGCGGTGACGAGGAGAACAGCCTCGATGAGGTCGTGGATCCGGACTTCGGAGATCTCGTCGATCTGTTCGTGCGCTGCTTCGCTCAATCTGTTCACACGAAGTCGAGAGATCGCGCCCCGCAGGAACTGGTGTCCTGTCGGTGGCGGCTCGATCGACGGCTTCATGACAGCTCCCAATGTCGCGTGACGCGGGTAAGCAACACGCGTGCTGAGCCTAGCGAGTCGGACACCCATACCGCTAGGTCAACGCGACAAATCCGGCCCTCGATTTGGGGACATCGTGTCCAATTCGAAACCAGCAACGGGTATTTCAATTAGTGGTTCGTACTAACTAGTCCTCGTACACCTGCTGAACAGGGCGCAACGCACGGGGGTGAGAACAGTATTCACGGCCGCCGGCCTATATGCGAATTGTGCTGCCAGGGAGCATTTCTGTTGCATTCAGTCCGGCAATCTCGGCCAATCGCACGAATTCGGCGCCTGGGCCATGGAACAACGACGACCGAACCCTGCCCATACCGATCGGCCACAGCGTCCCGAAATGGATCGGCACCGCGCGGCGGGCCGACACTGCCTCTGCCGCGAGCGCGGCCCTGGCCGGATCCATGTGTCCCGCACCCAATGTGGGCCCCCACCCGGCGACGGGGAGCAAAGCCAGGTCGACATCCGATATCCATGCGGCCATGTCTCCGTAGAGGTCTGTGTCGCCGGCGAAGTAGGTGCGTTTGTCGCCGTCGATCACGTAGCCCAGCGCGGGGACCTTCTGCGGCCCGCGGCGCCACCTCCGACCATCGTGGTCTGCCGGCACGGCCAGCACGGACAACCCGCCTATCGTCACCTGGTCGCCCGGCCCCACCTCGATCAGTTGCGCTCCGACCTCACGGAGTTTCGGTAGCGCGTCGGGGGCACCGGCGGGCACCACGATCGGAACGCGGTCCGAGAGCAGGCGCAGCGACGGCAAATGCGTGTGGTCCGCGTGCAGATGAGACAACAAGACAACATCCGGATCGTGAACTGCCGACAGAACAGGAACTGGTCCGCGCCGGCGCCTCAGATGCGCAACACGAGCGGTGAGCAGTGGATCGGTCAGCACTGTGGTGCCACGATCTTCGAGAAAGATGCTCGCGTGCCCGAGCCACTGTAGGACCGGACCACGTGCCTTCTCGCCATTCGTTTCGCTCTGTATCTCGGCCACGCACACTACGATCCCAGATATCAGGCCGAAGGGAATGCCATGCGCACCGCAGCCACGACGATCGGTCTTCTCGTCGAGTTCCTTGTGTTGTGGCTGTCGTCGGCGATCGCGATCCTCGTGCTGGATACGGTGTTCGACGGTATTTCACTGAGTTCGGTGGACGCCGGTGGCCCGGTGTTGGCAAAGTTGCCGTCTGCGTTGGCAGTAGGACTGGTTTTTGGTGTGCTGAACGCAATCCTGTGGCCGGTGATCATCCGACTGATGTCGTGGATAGGACCCGCAGTTCTATTTCTTGTTGTCTTCGCGGTGAGCGGCGCCATCATGGTGCTGACCCTCAACATCGTTGCCTTGGCCTCGGTCGAGAACATCTGGGACGCCGTCATGGCAGCCGCTCTACTGTCCCTGGTCACATCCTTCGTCGGCGGCGCGATCGCTTCACGGTCGAACAGGGCCTACAGCCTGATGCAGGTTCGGCGACAACGACTTCGGCGTAATCACACGCCGGTCGACACCGAGCCCGGTCTGTTGTGTATTCAGATCGACGGCCTCGGGCACGGCGTTCTCCAGAGGGCCATTGCAGACGGTGTCACGCCTGGGCTCGCCACGATGGTTCGCGACACTCACACATTGATGCGCTGGCACACCGACTGGAGTAGCCAGACAGGCGCAAGTCAACTCGGCATCCTCCATGGTTCGAACCACAATGTGCCGGCGTTTCGCTGGTACGACAAGACCGATCGAAAGATCGCCGTCTTCAGCAATCCGCGTGACAACGAGGAACGAGAAATCGAGCGGTCGGGGATACCCGGACTTCTGTCAGACGGTGGTGCCAGTCGCGGCAACTTGTTCACCGGTGGAGCAGACGACAACGTTCTGGTCGTCAGTCGGCTCAAAGGCGCTCGCCTCGGGGGCGACGCAGGGTATTCGTCATACTTCGGCGATCCGTCCAGCGCGCTACGGACGCTACTCGGGATGGTGGCCGAACTTCAGCGGGAGTATCGCCAGGCCTGGGCTCAGCGTAGAGCCGATATTCGACCGCGTGTCCGCCGTGGCGGCAGCTATCCGTTTGTGCGCGCTTTTGCCAACGTCCTGGCAGCCGATGTGACAACAGCGGCCGTCGTCGGCGACCTCATCCGTGGCCGAAACATCATCTATGTCGACTTGATCGGCTACGACGAGGTCTCGCACCATTCGGGTATCTCACGACCCGAAACCCTGGCGGTTCTCACCAAGATCGACGGCGTGATCGAGATGCTCCTTGCTGTCATTGCGCAGGCCGACCGGAGATACCGGGTGGTCATCTTGTCCGATCACGGACAAAGCCAGGGCGCGACATTCCTTCAACGCTATGGCGAGACACTGGAGCAGGTTGTCTTGCGTCTGTGCGGAGCGGCGACATTCGTGAGCAGTGGCGAATCGCGGTCGTCCGGCGAAGGCGCCGACTACGCCGTAGCCAGTGTTCGGCCGCCGAAAGAACCCGAACAACAGAAGGCAGCGGATGAAGGCCTTCCGGTGGTACTCGGTTCGGGGAATCTCGGTTTGATCAGCTTCCCGGAGATTCCGGGCCGCGCGACCGTTGACGTCATCGACGACACCTACCCGGGATTCATCGCGTCGTTGCGCGCGCACCCCGGAGTCGGATTTCTACTTGTTGCACGTTCGCCGACGGAGGCGGTGGTCCTCGGCGCCGATGGGTCGGTCGACGTCGGCACGGGGGCCGTCGAAGGTACCGATCCACTGACTGTCTTCGGTGACGGCGCGCTCGACAAGATCCGTAGAACAACCGCTTTCGACAACGTGGCCGACATCATGGTCGGGGGCAGGTACTGGCCGGAAACCGACGAGGTTGCAGCCTTCGAGGAGCAGGTGGGGTCCCACGGCGGGATGGGCGGCCCTCAGAGCGAACCGTTCTTGCTGTACCCGCGAGAGTTCCCCGCGCCACCGGACGAGCTCCGCGGCGCAGAAGCGGTACATGCCGTTCTCGTCGGCTGGCGAGACAGTCGGTGACTTATCGTCGCGGCCGGAGGATCAGGCGGATGCCAGACGTCGCATGGGCGTAAACCCTCTGTCGAGCAGAATCATTCCGAAAAGGTGAGGGGAACTCGGCGACACCTTCACCATACTTAGACTCCGCTCGAGAGGGAGTGCCTGATGACGTCTTTGGAGAAGTCCACTTCTGATCTCGACCGAGCCGTGCTGCGCCGCTGCATCCCGCCGATGTCGCAGCGACGCCTACAGCCGCGGGCCTACTTCTTGTCACCGGCGGAGCTGGACGCGCGACCGACGTACAGCGAAGACGCTGATGGCGCGCAGGCACGATACCTCGCCGAAGAACTCGAGGGATGGATCAGGCGGCTCGAGTGGGCTGCCAGTCGCGAATCGCACAGAACGCGCGCGCTTGCCGTCCACCAGGAGATAGCGGAATTGGAACGACAGATCATGGCCTTGCATGACCGGTTTCCGCGTGAGTTCAGTTCACCAGTTGCGCCGACCCATCAGCAGATGAGTTGGGAGGGCTCACCATAGACTCCGAAAAAAGCTGTGCGACAAAGGGTTGACGGGAGTCCTGATCGATTGGATCCGTCGAGCGATAGAGTGCGATGATGCGCGACGTGGCGATGGTGGTCGGGGCACTCGCGATCATCAATGTGTTGGCGCACTTCACCGTCGACAATGCTGCGTACCTGGTGGTTCCGCTCGGTTCGATCGCCGTGATCGCGTGCATGCGGTGGCGTGGGTTCACCTGGCGCGAAATGGGCCTTGCCCGTGACCAATTCAAGCGCGGTGCCAGGTACGCGTTGCCCATCCTGTTGGCTGTCGCGGTGATTGCCATCGGCGGCGCCATCATCCCGCTCACCAGAAGCTTCTACCTGTCCGATCGATACGACTCCGTCGCGGTCGCCGTGTGGGGCGCCCTGCTGGTGATCCCGCTCCAGACCGTCATCCCGGAGGAGTTGCTCTTCCGCGGCGCCCTCGATGCGTCACTGCAGCGTGCTGTGTCCCCGCGCGCGGGATATGTCATCGGCGCCAGTCTGTTCGGCCTGTGGCACATGGCAACATCCACCGGGCTGGCTGCAAGCAATGAGGGTCTGACAGACCTCGTGGGTTCGGGACTGATGGCACAGTTGGTGGGCATCGCGGGTGCGGTTGTCGTCACGATGTGTGCTGGGCTGGTGTTCATCTGGCTCAGGCGACGCAGTGACAGTCTACTGGTACCGATTGCGTTGCACTGGGCCGTGAACGGCACCGGGGCGCTCGGTGCCGCGATTGCATGGCAACTGACGGGTTAGCGGTGCCGCTCCATCCGCGTGGACAATCTTGCAGCAGGAAACAAAGATTCGTCGTCTGATTCAGCTGGATCCGCGAAGGCACTGTGTAAGAGTCTGATTCGGAAGTTTGTCGCGGTGCGGTACGTGCGTCTACGGGTAGGTCACGAGCAGCGCAGCGAGATCGACCCTCAAACCCGACCGCGAAAGGCCCTGCGGCGGTACACTCAGCGGGTGCCGACCGATGTGATCGACGGTGAACTCGGGAGCGACGTTGGTCCAACCCGATCGCCGCTTTATCGTCGTTGCCTGCCGGATCGCTATGCGTTCGGGGGGCTGGTGGTGGCTGTGATCTTCGTGTGGCTGTCATTGACGCCAACGCTTCTGCCACGCGCACCGTTCTTTCAGGGATTGGTGACCGGAGGCTCGGCCGCAATAGGTTACGCATTCGGGTTTCTCGGATCCAAACTGGTCCGTCATCTGGTGCAGCGTGAAGCGTCGCCGCGGGCGAAGGTCGCAGTACGTCGAATCGCATGGATTGTCGGAATCGTCGGCACCGGAGTGATTTTGATCTGGTTCGCGAATTGGCAATCCGAGTTGAGAGCGATCATGAGTGCGGCACCATTCCCGCGATCGGGCTATCTCGTCATGGCGGTGGTGGCGATACTGGTCTTTGTCGGGTTGGTGGCGTTGTCGCGAATCCTGCTGCGGGCAGTCAGATGGGTGGAGCGCAAGGTGAGCCGAGTGGTCCCCCGGCGGATATCTGCTGCGGTGATCGGGGTGCTGACGGTGGCACTGGTGTTCGCGCTGATCAACGGCGTGGCTGTTCGAGCGATCATGGGGGCTCTCAACGATTCGTTTGCGGCTGTCAACGAGGAGACAAAGGCAGGGGATGAGCCGCCCACATCGTCGTTGCGGTCAGGGGGGCCAGGTTCATTGGTGTCGTGGGACTCGTTGGGGCGCCAAGGTCGAGTGTTCGTCTCCCGAGGACCAACCGTCGAGGAGCTGTCGGCGTTCAACAACGGCCGTCCCGCGATCGAGGCCATTCGAACGTATGCGGGGCTCGCCAGCGGGGGCGACACGATTCGTGAGAACGCTCAGCTCGCAGCGGAAGAGCTCCTACGTACGGGTGGATTCGACCGAGCGGTGATCGGCGTGGCCACCACCACCGGAACCGGGTGGATCAACGAAAGTCTCGCCTCCACACTCGAATACATGTACAACGGCGACACCGCAATCGTCGGTCTGCAGTACTCGTACCTACCCAGCTGGCTGTCTTTTCTGGTCGACCGCGAACGTGCGGGGCAAGCCGGCGAGGCGCAGTTCGACGCTGTGTACGACATCTGGGAGAAGCTGCCACCGGACTCGCGCCCGAAGCTGGTCGTGATGGGCGAGAGCCTCGGATCATTCGGAGGAGAAAGTGCATTCGGGAGCGTCGACGACATCGCGGCACGAACCGACGGCGTGCTGTTCACGGGCCCGCCGAATGCGAACGAGATATGGACCGATGTGACGACCAACCGAGATCCGGGCTCTCCTGAATGGCTACCGGTATACGAGGAAGGCGAGACGGTCCGGTTCGGGGCGCGGGCTCCCGAAGACCTCGCGCACCCTGGCACCGTGTGGGACCGGCCCCGGATGATCTATCTGCAGCACCCATCGGACCCGATCGTGTGGTGGTCTCCTGAACTGATCCTGCAGAAGCCGGATTGGCTGAAGGAGGAGCGCGGGTACGACGTGTTGGACAGCACGACCTGGTTCCCGTTCGTGACGTTCCTACAAGTCGCTGCCGACATGGCGGTGTCCACAGGTGTCCCGGACGGGCATGGCCACAGGTACGTCGTCGACATCGCCGATGCGTGGAGCGCCATCCTGTCGCCGGAAGGATGGACCGCCGAAGACACCAACCGCCTGCGGACTGTATTGGCGGGCAAGGGTGCAGACGGATAGATCAGGCGCGACGTGCCGGCGATTCGGGTGTCATCGCGCGATCAGCACAAGCATGGTGACATCGACCGCGGCGATGACAATCGCACCGTAGAACGGGGTCCTACCAGGAGCGCGCATCGTCGCCAGCGCGATGACAACCACCGCGCCGAGTCCGGCCCACAGCCATGGCATGTGGGCGTTGGCGATCACCGCGATCGCCGTGGCGCCCACGAGCAGTCCTGCTGCCACATAGGGGATTCTTCGAGCGCCCAGCAGGTGCGGCAGTCCTTCGATGCCGGTGGCGGCGTCGTCTCCGAGGTCGGGCACCACATTGAGCAGGTGTGCCCCCACGCCGAGCAGTCCACTGACCGCGACCATCCACAGTGGCGGCAGATGACTCGGCTCGGCGGTCAGCATCACGACCACCGGTAGTGAACCGAACGCGACGAAGTAGGGAGCCCAGGAGAACACCGTCGACTTGAGTACTGAGTTGTAGGCCAACGCAGACCCGACGCCCAGAATCAGGTGAACCAGTCCCGGTGCCACTCCGCACGCCAGCGAGGCGACCACACACACCACCGCAGTGATGACAACCGAAACGGTCACCGTCCTGGAGCTGAGGTGGCCGGCGGCCAGCGGTTTGTCGGTGCGGCCGACCTGCCGGTCGCGGTCCCGGTCGATGAGATCGTTGGTCCAGCCGACGATCAGCTGACCGCTGAAGACAGCAACCATCAACATGAAGATCAACCGGGCCTCGACGTCGGCGGCGAAGGCGACAGCCGCGGTCAGCGCGGTGACCGCGAGGGCCGGGATCACGTGGGCCGCGCCCACCAACGCAACTGCCGGCCGGAGTGTCAGCACGATACGTCGATCACCATGGGGCCGGTGCCGGCACGTCGAGTGGTCCGTGTTGCCTTCACCGAACCAACGTTACGGCGAACTCGTTCCGACACAACTCGCTTGAACACGAACGGGTCAGCGAGTGCCCCGCAGAACGATGGCCGGGACCAACTGCTCTGCCGAGTCCCAGGCCCCGTGCTGCCCGACGAGCTGGGACTCGAGTGGTTCGACGACGGAGCGCACCATCGCGGTGACTCCGCGGGCCGCCGCGATCACGTCGCCGATCCTCACCTTGTGCCGCTCGGTCACTGCCGGCCCGAACCAGCCGGCATCGATCGCCTCTTCCCGGGTGACGACGGTGGCGCGGTCGCCCAGCGTTTCCTGCCAGACGCTCCGGACATCGGGCGCTGCTCCCGATTCGGTGTAGATGTGCCGTACCCGTGCCTCACCAGCGACAGCAGTGGTACCGATCGTCAGTTCGTGGTGGGTGTCGATGTCGAATCGACCCGTCGACGTGTCGACCATCCCGTGGTCACCTGTCACGATGATCTGCCTGCCCGCCGGTAGCTCATCGGCCAGGGCGCCGACCATGTCGTCGATGAAGCGCAACTGTTCGCGCCAGGACTCCGACCCCGGCCCCTCGAGATGTCCGGCGAGGTCGAGGCCTCCGTAATAGGCATAGGCCAGTGTCGGTTCGCGCCCGGTCATCTCGGCGAGGATCGCCACGCGCAGTTCGTCGAGCTTCTCGGCGGCGATCACCTGTCCGGCCCCGCGGAACGCTGCGCGCGAGAGACCCGACCCGATGTGGTGCCCGGGGACGATCTGGCGGGTGGCGAAGCCTTGCGCGCGGCAGCGCTCGAAAATAGTTGTCCCCGACTGAATGTCCTCGGGTATCGCCACATGCATCAGGTCGTGGTCGTGATCTCCGTGAACGCACCAGCGCAGGGTGTTCAGGATCGGCGACTGGGGGACCAGCCCATCGGCACCGGCCCTGAACGTGTAGCCGACCATCCCGTGTTGCCCCACCGTGCGCCCGGTACTCAAGCTCGTCAGGCTCACCGACGTGGTGGCCGGGAAGCCGGCGGCGACCACCGTCGAATGGTCCAGGCTTGCAGCATTGAGATTCGGAGCATCAACCGGATGGGCGGCCACCAGTTCCGCACCCAGACCGTCGATGAGCAGGACTGTTGCCGAGTGGGCCGGGACAAGACGCAGCCGGTTGTCGAAGTCGGCTGCACCGAGGGATGCGGCGACCGACTCGAGCACCGACGACAACGGCGGCAGACTGCTGTGGGGATCCAGTTCGCTCATCGGTTACGACGCTAACCTGCGACCGCCTGTCCCGCAGGCGCTTTCTGGCGGGGGAGACTCAGAAGGGAGGCCGCCAGGAAACAGAGGGCGCCGATGAAGGTGCCGCCCTGATCAAGGAGTGGGGCGATCGGGGAGCCCGCACTGTTCACGTAGGCGCCCACCGCAGAGAAGCCGAACGCGACGGAGCCCACGGTATTGAGGACGGTCGCGGGCCATGCGGGCGCATCGGGTTCGTCACGTCGTCGGTACAGGTCGGTGGCGAAGACCGCGAGCGCAGAACTCACCAGGAACGCGATGGACCCGTACACGTCGGGGCGCCAGCTGTATCGATCCTGATCCACGATTGAGTGCACGATGAGCGCGGCACCGGTACTGATGTTGAAGGCGATGGTGCCGAAGAATTGGATGAGACCCGACAGCCATTCGGAGACATGGACTTCGCGTCCCACCTTGAGTGATCCCGTGATGGCGGGAGCGGCCCCCAGGTGCCCGGACAGCCGGAATTGAAGCAATGCTGCGGCGGTGAAGAACCACGAGCCGGCGAAAAAGGCGATGTTGGAGGCGGTGGAACCGGCAGCGGCTGTGAACCCCGGCGCCGAGCCCACGGCGAAGGCTGCCGACCCGATGGCAAAGCCCCAGCACTCTGTGCGTACGGGGTGCCGGATCACTCCCGCAGGTTAGCGCGCGGTGTGCCCGGCAGAGCCGAAAACGGTCTGGCGTCAGGTGCCTCGGAGCGGATCTAGGACATCGGTGCGGAACCTCGCCATGTCCTCGACCTTCTGTTCGGTGGTGGCGTCGGGTCCGCTGTAGAACATCCAGGGCATCGTCAGCACGTGGGTGATGCCGGAGTGCGCCGCCTGGCGATAGTCGTCCGGAGTGATCGCATCGATCAGCGGGGCGATGATGGTGAACGCCGTCTCCGCCCGGCCCACATCGCTACGCAGGGAATGCAACCGCTCGGCCACGTCGGCCGCTGCGGCAGTGGTGATGAGGTCGCCGACCCACCCGTCGTAGTGCGCCGCACGCTTGAGGGCGCGGTCGGTGAGGCCACCGACGAAGACAGGTATGTGCGGGGGCGTCGGTGACATCTCGACCCGCGGGGTCGTGTAGTCGTCGCCGTCGAATGTGGTCCATCCGGGAGTCCACAGATCTCGCATCAGGCTGACCATCTCGTCGGTTCGCTTACCCCGGCCGGCGAATCGTGCACCGAGCAAGTCGAACTCGTCCTTGCTCCATCCGACTCCGATCCCGAGTTCGAGGCGCCCGCCGCTGAGTGTCGACGCTGTTCCGATGGCCTTGGCGGCTGTGAAGGGGTCGCGCAGTGCTGGGATGTAGACGGTCGTGACAAAGCGAAGTGTGCTGGTGCACTGAGCAAGACCGCCGATGAGCACCCACGGATCGGGCCAATCGGTGAACGGCTCCCAACGGGTCTTGCCATCACGCGTGTACGGGTACGGGGTTGTCAGTTCGGCGAAGTCCACGACGTGGTCGGGAATGCCGAGGCCGTCGAACCCCAACCGGTCGGCAGCCTTCGCGATGGCGAAGGTCTCGGCGATCGGGAGGTACGCGGTGCTGATGTAGAAGTTCAGGTCGGCGCCGTCGATGTGCGGCGCGGTGCGCTCAGCCATTGTCGGCCCCGGACAGAACGAACTCCGAAGCCCGGATCAGCCGCTGCGCCATCGTCTCGTAGGAGATGTAGCCCATACCCGAATGCATCATCGCGCCCGCCACGGCGATGTTCAGCGCGTCGAGTCTGGCAGGCGTGTGCATGTCGCCGAGAGCGTGGGCGAGGCGCTCGGCGATCAACTCTCCTGCGCTGGTACGTAATCGGTTCACATCGGGGTCGTCGCTGAGCATGGCGGCCATCGCGGCGACGCTCAACGCGGGCTCGGCGGACAGAAAGGTCGCGAGGCCGGTGAAGGTTCGCTCGAGCCGGGACGTCGCGTCGGCCCCGACGAGTGGCTCGGCGCACCACCGCTGGAGTCTGCGATGGAACGCCTCCGACACCAGATGCGGCTTTGAGGCGAAATAGCCGTAGGCGGTTGCGTGGGTGACACCGGCCCGGCGGCATACGTCGCGCATCGCGAGGTGGTCGTAGCCGACCTCCCGAAGCGCCTCGACGGCGGCGTCCACGAGCCGGTCGGCGGTCTCACTTGGTCTACCGGCCAGCGATCGGCGTCCTGACCTGGATTGTTCGAGCATCGTGCTCCTCGACTACGGGTGGAGTCAGCTTGTGGACAGGGTGCGGGTCGCGACGGCGACCGTCTTTCGCACCTTACACGTGTCAATACATGTGTAAGGCGGGATGTCGAAGAGTCGATCCTCGCTGGTGGAAGGGCTGATTTCTCGTTGCAACTCTGATGCAACGGCACCGGTCATAGTGTGTGCCTTACGTCACACGTGGCCGCCCTGCGGGGGCGGGTCACGAGGGCCACCACAGGTAACAGAGGAGCATCATGACCGTTTACGCCAATCCCGGAACATCCGACGCAGTGATGAGTTTTGAGTCGCGCTACGAGAACTGGATCGGTGGCCAATGGACAGCACCGGTCAAGGGTCAGTACTTCGAGAACCCGTCGCCCGTCAACGGCAAGACGTTCTGCGAGGTCGCCCGGTCCACGTCCGAGGACATCGATCTGGCCCTCGACGCAGCCCACAAGGCCGCCCCGAATTGGGGTCGTACCTCGGTTGCCGAGCGGTCGCTGACGCTGCTGCGGATCGCAGACCGGATGGAAGAGAATCTCGAGAAGCTGGCCGTCGCCGAGTCGTGGGACAACGGTAAGGCCGTTCGCGAGACCTTGGCCGCTGACATCCCGCTGGCGATCGACCACATCCGCTACTTCGCCGGAGCGCTTCGCGCCCAGCAGGGATCGATCTCCGAGATCGACGAAGACACGGTGGCCTACCACTTCCATGAGCCACTCGGCGTTGTCGGCCAGATCATTCCGTGGAACTTCCCGATCCTGATGGCCGTCTGGAAGCTCGCTCCCGCGCTGGCCGCCGGAAATGCGGTGGTGCTCAAACCCGCCGAGCAGACACCGGCTTCGATCCTCTACTTGATGAGCCTGATCGCCGACCTGCTCCCGGCCGGCGTGCTGAACATCGTCAACGGATTCGGTGTCGAAGCGGGCAAGCCGCTGGCCTCGAGCAACCGGATCCGCAAGATCGCATTCACCGGCGAGACCACCACGGGTCGACTGATCATGCAGTACGCGTCGGAGAACATCATCCCGGTGACCCTCGAACTCGGTGGCAAGAGCCCGAACATCTTCTTCGCCGACGTGATGGCCCAGGACGACGGCTTCCGCGACCGCGCGCTCGAAGGCTTCACGATGTTCGCCCTGAACCAGGGTGAGGTGTGCACGTGCCCCAGCCGTGCCCTGATCCAGGACTCGATCTACGACGACTTCATCGATCTCGCGGTGGAGCGCACCAAGAAGATCAAGCAGGGCAACCCGCTCGACACCGACAGCATGATGGGCGCCCAGGCGTCCAACGACCAGTTCGAGAAGATCACGTCGTACCTGTCGATCGGCAAGGAGGAGGGAGCCAAGGTTCTCACCGGCGGCGAGCCGCTCGAATTGGACGGCGATCTGGCCGGCGGCTACTACATCAAGCCCACCATCTTCGCCGGCACGAACCGGATGCGCATCTTCCAGGAGGAGATCTTCGGCCCGGTCCTGGCTGTCACCAAGTTCTCCGACTATGCCGACGCCATGCAGATCGCGAACGACACCCTGTACGGACTCGGTGCCGGGGTGTGGACCCGCGACGGTGCCACCGCCTACCGCGCAGGCCGCGAGATCCAGGCCGGCCGGGTGTGGACCAACACCTACCACGACTACCCGGCTCACGCGGCCTTCGGCGGCTACAAGCAGTCCGGCATCGGACGCGAGAACCACCTGATGATGCTCGAGCACTACCAGCAGACCAAGAACCTGTTGGTGGGTTACGCTCAAGAGGCCAAGGGCTTCTTCTGATCGAAGCTTTTCCTCAAGCGTGACAAGAGATTTCATCAGGAAGTGAGTGTGTGATGACTGCACCGGAACGGGTCGTCGCAACTGACTCCGCCGTGGAGCTCCTGACCAAGCTGTCGGAGCTCCACGGCGGCCTCATGATCCACCAGTCCGGTGGATGCTGCGATGGATCGGCCCCGATGTGTTACCCCGCAGGAGAGTTCCGCGTCGGGAGCCGTGACGTGCTGGTCGGAACGCTCGACCTGCCCGAACCCCTACCGGCGGTGCGGGTATGGATCAACGGCGATCAGTTCGAACTGTGGAAGCACACGCAGCTGATCCTCGACGTCGTCCCCGGACGTGGTGCCGGGTTCAGCCTCGAAGCGCCCGAGGGTGTCCGATTCCTCTCGCGTTCACGAGCATTCACCGCTGACGAGAACTCCGATCTCGACGCCGCTCCACCCCTGCGCGGCGCAGAGGTCGGCTGACCCGACCAGGGTCACCCCGCCCGCTCCGGACATCTCTGACGGCCGCCACTGAAAGAGATGACCGGGGCGGGTGTCTGGCGTTTCGGCGGCCCCCAGATGGACCCGGCGCTACGCTACCGACATGGCAGACATCCAGGCACCGCAGTTGCATCCGGCGGATCTGGCCGAATGGGGCAGGTGGCTGGCAGACCACCACGCAACGTCGTCGGGTGTGTGGCTTGTGTTCTGGCGCAAGGGATCCGGGCAGCAGCCACTCGACTACGACGAAGCCGTTCGCGAAGCGCTCTGCTGGGGATGGATCGACGGCCACACCCGGACGATCGACGACCACCGCCGGGGCATGTGGTTCACGCGCAGGGGACGCGACAGTGCGTGGGCGGCGTCGAACAAGGCGCGGGTCACCGACCTGATCGCTCAGGGTCGGATGCGACCTCCGGGGCAAGCGGTCATCGACGACGCCAAAACCCGCGGGCTGTGGAATCTGCTCGACGATGCCGAAGCGTTGGTCGAATCACCGGAATTGGCAACAGCTCTCGATGCCGATCCGGTTGCGCGCCGGAACTGGGATGCGTTCCCGCCCAGTGCTCGTAAGTTCGGGCTCTCGCAGATCGCGTTCGCCAAACGCCCGGAGACCAAATCCAAGCGCATCACCGCGATTGTCCAGAAGGCCGCTCGGAACGAACGGCCGTGACACGGCTGTGCGCCGCCATTCCCGTCCAGGAAATGGCGGCGGGAGCCGGACCGCTAGCGCTTCTTGCCGTCTTCGTCGACCTCGACGCGCTCTTTGCGAACCTCGTCGGTGACCGTGGCCTCGTCGGACACCGTCTCGGTGTTCAGCCGGACACGTTCGACAGCCTCGACGTCTTTCTCCACCACGGGCTCTTCGCTGTGGAGGACCACCTCGTGCTCTTCCTCGCTGATGGCGGGGCCATCATGGGCGGCGCCGCGGTTGGCGTCGGTGATCGGCTCGCGCTCGAGGCGTACCTCTTCGTGGCTGACCGGCACCGTCTTGGTGACGTTCTCGGTGACGACGTACTTGCGCAGTCGCGCACGGCCGGTCTCCCGCTGGGTTGTCCCGACACGCACCTTCTCTTCGGAGACGGTCATCGCATCGTCCGTGGTGGGACCCGAAGTATCATGTCCGACAACTCCTTTGCCGGAATCATGCGTCTTGCCCGCGGTGCCGACGGGGCCCGCATCGACGCCGCCGGTTCCTGCCAGACCGTAGTACTCGTAGAGCCGGTCCTCTTCGGCCGGCGACAGGTTGCCGTCGGGATCGACCCTCGGGGCGTCCTTGATCTTGTCCTTGTCGTAGTTGATGGCGATGTCGTTGCCCTGCACGGTGGCATCAGCGAGAGGCGCAAACGACTCGGATGTGCCGAACAGGCCCGTCTTGACGGTCACCCACGTGGGCTCGTCGGTCTGGTTGTCGAGGTAGATCTGGCCGATACTGCCGATCTTGCCGCCGCTCGCGGACACGACGTTTCCGCCGCCGCTGGAAAGTTTGCTCACTTGGTTGCTGGTAATGGTCACGGTGTCTCCTAGTAGTACTCGGATTGAACGGCGATTTGCAGTCGCAAATGCAGCTCTATCGAACGTGTGCCCGTGATCATCAACACTAAAACATTTGGGATTAAGGATAATTAGACAGGTTGTCCGATTTATCCACCGCCGAACGCGGTGCCACATCGGCGCCCGCCACGGTCACTTCGAGGCCGGGCGTCTGCCGCTCAGGCCGACTCAGATGACGCCGGTCGCGTCGTACATCCACGACATGTCGGCGGAACTGAAGTTCTCCAACCAGTTCGGTGGCGCGTGACTCGCCAGGCCACCGAAGTCCCAGTAGTCCTTCCACAGGGTGATGCGTCCATCGACAACCTTGTGCACGGTGACAAAAGCCAGGGTCGCGGTTTCGCCGGTGGGCCAGGTCCAGGTCTCGGTGTGCTCGTACATCACGTCCTGGCCGTTCTCCACCAGTAGGCCGTCATGATTGACGTAGTCGGCCAGGCTCTCCAAGCCGATCTTCAGGCGCTTGACGATGTCCTCGGGCCCTCGGGCGGCAGCTGCAGGCCCCACCGGCATGTCGACGTATATGCAGTCGTCGGACACAAAACCCTTGATTGCCTCCCAGTCGCGTCGGCTCAGAGCGGCCCACAGGCCGAGAACTACGGATTCATTGGTGCTCGTCACTCATACCCCTTGAGGTGTTGGATGGGCGGATCGATCGCGGAGCGACGGTGTCGGGCTGTCACCGGTTCGGGTACGTAGAAAGCGCCCAACCCGTTTGATACCGAGAACTGCTGTGGGTGAACCGTTCTCGAACACCAGCTCGCCGTTGACCATCACGGCGGACACGGTCTCGTCATTGCGGTTGACCATTCGTGACAGGCCGCCGAACTGCTCGAGCCTTGATTCGCTGTAGGCATCGACTTGCTCGTCGAGGTGGTCGGGGTCGAGAACGAGGAGGTCTGCCCGGTCGCCGATGCGCAGGTGCCCGGCATCGATGTCGTACCAGTCGGCGAGCTCACCGGTGAGCCGGTGCACCGCGTGTTCGATCGTCATGAACGGCGTACCGGCCTCTGCCGCTGAATGAACGTGCCGCAGCAGCCGGAGCCCGAAGTTGTAGAACGCCATGTTGCGCAGGTGGGCGCCGGCATCGGAGAAACCCAGCTGAACACCCGGTTCCACCGCGAGTGTCTTGAGGAGCTCGGGGCGATGATTCGAAATGGTTGTGCGCCAGCGCAGTTGATTGCCATGCTCGACGACAAGATCGAGGAACGCGTCGACGGGGTGCAGTCCACCGCGGTCGACACCGACCTGGCCGAACGATTTGCCGACCACCGAGGTGTCGGGGCATTCGACGATCTCGGCGTCGAAGAAGTCTCGATGCCACACCCGGGGGCCGTACTTGCGTCCGTAGTCCTTGCGGAACGCGCGCCGGTAGTCCTCCTCTTGCATGAGCTTGTTGCGGTCGACCTCGGTCTGCAGATGCAGAGCTGCCGCACCCGAGCCGAACTCTTCGAACACCGCCAGGTCGATACCGTCCGCATAGACCTCGAAGGGGACCGGGAGGTGTTGCCAGCGGAAGTTCCCGCCGAGTTTGTTGATGAACCGTGCGATCGGCCCCATCGCGTGGATGACCTCGGGGCGAGCCTTGATGTCCGCCGCCGAGAGCAGACTGGTCTTGAGCTGGCGGCGTCGACCCAGGCCCAGGGAACCGAACGCCTGGGAGAGCACGTTCCATGGCCGCGAGATGTCGGGCCCGGTCTGCAGAACCCGACTGCGGGTGCGCAGGATGGCACCCAGCCGACGGAGTTCCGGCGCCTTGGCGTAGGTGGAAGGCAGCGTGCGAGAACGGCACACCTCTCCGTCCAGCTTGTCGAAAAGCAGCTGCTGCGAGGACATTCCGACAAAGCCGGCGTCCAGTGCCTCGTTGAGCATCCTCTCCATCCGGAGGAGCTCTTCGGGTTCGGGGGTCACCTCTTTGCGGGTCGCCCGGTCGAGGCCCATCGTTGCCGCCCGCATGTCGGAGTGTCCGATGAACGCGGCGAGGTTGGGCCCCAGCGGAAGCGATTCGAGCGCGTCGACGTACTCGGCGGCGCTGCGCCAGTTCTTGCGGCTGTCGACGTTGGCGATCACATGTCGCCGCGGGATCGCCTCGACGCGGCCGAAGAGATCGCCGGCCACCTCGGCTCCGATGTGGATCGTCGACAGTGAACACGAACCCAGCAGAACGGTGGTCACGCCGTGCCGCAGCGACTCGCTCAACGCCGGCCCACCGAGAACCTCGACGTCGTAGTGGGTGTGGATGTCGACCATGCCGGGCAGCACCCATCGGCCGGTCGCGTCGATCACGGTGGGGCAGCCGGCCGGATCCAGCGGCTGCGCGCTGACCGCGACGATCCGGCCGTCACGGATGCCGATATCGGCGATGGACGAAGGGGCGCCGGTGCCGTCGAACCACCGACCGCGGCGGATCAGTGTGTCGTAGGTCATAGTCGGATGTAACCCCACCGATCAAGGCGCGTCAACAGTGGGCCTTCTGCCGTCGAATTCCGTTGGCATAGTGCAAATGCCGTCTACGGAACCACGTGCCCGGTCCCGCCGTGAACTGGTGGGGGCATCACGCGTCAGTCGAAGATCCACCCGCAGGGTCCGACGAGTTGATCGGCAGCACTCGGACCTGCCGACCCCGGTGAATAAGGCTGTGGCACAGGAGGGTTGTCGAGAACAGGGGCCGCGACCTCCCAGACGTGTGCCAGACCGTCCGGCCTGGTGAACAGGGAACGATCACCGCGCAAGACGTCGAGGATCAACCGTGAGTACGGGGCGAGGCCATCGGCGACGCTGTCGAGGGGGAGCGACATGTGTCCGACGGACAGGGACGTGCCCGAGCCCGGTTCCTTCACGGTCATCGCCATGTCGATCGACCCGTCGCCCTTGAGGTCGAAGGTCAGTACGGTGCCCTCCGGTGGGAGGTGTTTGATCGGCCCGTCAGGGCGACGGAACACGAGGCTCACCCGCTGGGCACTGCGGTTGAGCATCTTGCCCGTGCGCATCACGAACGGCACGTCCCGCCAGCGATCGGTGTCGACCCACATGCGTGCCGCCACGAATGTCTCTGTCTGGGAGTCGTCGGCAATTCCTTCGGTGTCCCGGAAACCTTCGTATTGGCCGTAGACCACCTCGGCCGGATCAAGCGGGCGGAAGGCGGCGATCACCGACTCGCGCGCGCCCTGCAGATCGTCGGCGTCGAGGCTCAGCGGCGGCTCCATCGCCACTTCCGCGGCCACCTGGAACAGGTGCGTCACCACCATGTCGAGAAACGCCCCGGTGGCGTCGTAGAAGACCGCGCGGTCATCGATGTCCAACGTCTCGGGGACATCGATCTGTACCTGCTCGACATGCTCCCGGTTCCACACGCCGGCCACCATGCCGTTGGCGAACCGGAGTACATGCAGGTTCTGGGTGCTCTCCTTACCCAGGAAGTGGTCGATCCGGTAGACCTGCTTCTCGTCGAACACGTCGTGCACGGCCACATCGAGCTTCCGGAAGTCGTCCGGTGAAGTGCCGAAAGGCTTTTCGTACACCACGCGTGCGCCGTCGGCGAGACCGTGTGCTCCGAGGGCGGCCGTGTAGTCGGAGAAGGTCGTGGGCGGCAGCGCGATGTAGTGGACCAATTGGATCTCGCCACCGAGTTGTCCGCGCAGGTCGTCGATCACGCTCGGCAGATCGCCCGGGTCGTCCACGGAGAAACCGCCTCCGGCGAATCGGACGTTCTTCGCGAAATCGGCCCACCGGGTCTCGTCGGGTGCTGCATCGAACTCTGTGACCGACTGCCGCACGTGGTCGCGGAACTCGTCGTCGGAGCGATGGCCACGCCCGTTGCCGATCAGCGCCCACGTGTCGGGGAGCAACCCTTCGCGGGCCAGCTCGTAGAAGGACGGCAACACCATGCGTTTGGCGAGATCGCCTGTGGCACCGAATAGAACGAATACAACCGCGCTGCTCTCATCGGGCATGTGGGTGAGCTCCTAGGGCGACGACTTTCCGATGGTTTCCCCGAGTCTAGGTCAGCTCTCGATGAGCTCAGGCGATTTCGCCGGTGACCGCCGGCCTGGTGATCGACCGCAGCAGGACGGCGGTGAGCACGGCCCCGGCGATCAGAAACGCTGCCACGTAGCCGGCCAGGGCGATCCAGCCTCCCATTGCGAACGCGAGGCCACCACAAGCCCCGACGATCGAGCTCCCGAGGTAGTAACCGAGTAGATAGAGCGAAGAGGCCTCGGCTCGGTGATCAGTGGCCCGGGCACTGACCCACCCGCTGGCCACCGAATGAGCCGCGAAGAACCCGGCGGTGAAGAGGAAGATGCCCGCCAGAACCGTTGGCAGCCAATCAGGAACGCTGAGCGCCAACCCGGCCACCATCACGCACATCGCGGTTACCAGCACGCGTTCCCGTCCCCACGAATCCGACAACCTGCCCGCCACCGCTGAGGAGGCGGTTCCGGCGAGATAGAGCAGGAACACCAGTCCGGCCAGAAGTGCCGGTAGATCGAACGGGTCTGCGAGCAGGCGGTAACCGAGAAAGTTGTACACCGTGACGAACCCGCCCATCAGCACAAACGCGAGCCCGAACAAACACAGGAGCGGGACGTCGCGCAGGTGGATGGCGAGGTTCTGTATTGTCCGCTTCGGCGAGATCGGTTGTGGTCGATACTGTTTGGACGGCGGCACCAAGCGCGAGAAGGTCGCTGCGAACACAAGTGCAACGGCGGAAGCAACCTCCAGCGCCCACTGCCACGCCGTGAAGTCGACCACGAGGGTGGGGATCAGGCGTCCGGTCAGGCCTCCGATCGTGGTGCCGGAGACGTAGATCCCCATCGCCGTGCCCAGCGATCGGGCGTCGATCTCCTCGGCGAGGTAGGCCATAGCCACAGCGGGAACTCCTGCGCAGAGGATTCCCTGGACGGCGCGTCCCGCCAGCAGCAGTTCAAACGTCGGGCTCCACGGCAGCACCACGCCCAGCGCAGCGGCCGAGACCGCCGACACGGTCATCACCCGCACTCTGCCGAAACGCTCCGACAGCACGCTGGCGGGCACGATCGCCACGGCCAGAAGACCCGTGGTGACGGAGACGGCCAGTGCCGAGACGGCCGGCGACACCCCGTAGTGGTCCGAGAACATCGGCAGCAGACCCTGCACGTAGTACAGCGTCATGAACGTCGCCATCCCCGCGGTGAACAGCGCGAAGGCAGTCCTGCGGTATCCGCGCTGGCCGGTCCGATATCCGGCGCGGGGCGGGATCGGGCGGGGAGGGCTGATCGGCGAGCGGGTCACCGAACCCAGGTTTCCACCAGTAGGTCGCGAGTGGAAATGAATCATTTGGTGCGTTGTAATGCACCTAACGCATAAGGAGGCTCGCATGGCTGACGCCTGGTTCATCACCCTCGCGGAACTCGAGAACACGTCCGCGGCGGCTCGCAAGCTGCATCTGACGCAACCCACGTTGTCGCGGATGCTCGGCAGGCTCGAACGAGAGCTCGGGGTGGACTTGTTCGACCGGCACGCCAAGCGTCTCCGGCTCAACGCCTACGGGCAGATCTACCTCGGGCATCTGCGCCGGGCCGTCGCCGAGATGGACGCCGCTCGCCACGAGATCGCCGACCGAGCCGGCCCGGTCGAAGGGTCCATCGACCTGGGCTTCCTGCACTCTTTCGGGGTCTGGCTGGTGCCGACCCTGATCGGGGAGTTCCGGCGCCAGATGTCGTCGCGGGTCGCCTTCACCCTCACCCAGGGTGCAGCTGAATCCATCCTCGACCGGGTGGTCGCGGGGCCGGCCGACCTCGCCATCGTGTCGCCGCGACCACGGAGCAACGATGTGGGGTGGGCACCGATCATGCGTCAGCGCCTGGCGCTTGCGGTACCGGCCGACCATCCGTTTGCGGTCCGCGACGAGATCGCCATGACCGAGGCGCGCGACGAGTCGTTTGTCGCGATGGGTCCGACGTTCGGTATGCGACGCATCCTGGAGGAACTGTGTGCTGAGGCGGACTTCCGTCCGCAGATCACCTTCGAGGCCACCGAGCTGGGGACGGTCGCAGGCTTTGTGGCCGCGGGCCTCGGGGTTGCGGTGATACCGGTCGAGGACAACCCGCAGCTGCCCACCGGCCTCACCCTGCTCCCGCTGACCGGTGACCGCAGTTCGCGCGACGTCGGGCTGATCTGGCATCGCGACCGCGCGATGACTCCGGTTG
The DNA here is from genome assembly GCF_051487485.1 of Williamsia muralis. Taxonomy (GTDB): domain Bacteria; phylum Actinomycetota; class Actinomycetes; order Mycobacteriales; family Mycobacteriaceae; genus Williamsia; species Williamsia muralis_B. Next base: position 486,276 of record NZ_JAHVCV010000001.1, read on the forward strand.
CCAGACGATTCCGCGACTACGTGACCGAATGGGCGGCCGATCGGCGGTGAAGCGCCGCTTCGTCCGCGCCTCTGTCGGGCAGTTCGGGAAATTTACGGCCGAGCGTTTTTCCGGACCATTCACTGGGTAGGGGAATTCCATGACCGAGATCGGAGAGCCAAGCGAAATCCAGCCCGTCGAAGATGTCCTCGAACAGCAGCAGGACGTTGATCCGGAGCAGGCCGACGTTGCCGAAGATGCCGGTGGCAGTGGCCCGCTCGACGCGGATCCGGCCGATGTCCAGGAACAGGAACAAGTGGTGACCGCACCGCTGGAAGACGAGTACCGCGAGGACTGACCGGACCAGCGAAGCGACCCGTCCGAATGGAGTGGCGGGCAGCGCGTGCGCTGCCCGCCTCCGGTCAATCGGCGCTGGTCGTTGCTCCGAGGAGGTCACGCACCCGGTTGGCCACCGCGATGAACTCGGGTCGCTCCATGGTCGCGCTGTAGTCGCGCTCCGCCGGAAGGTCGACGTCGAGGATCTCAACGATCCGACCGGGCCGCGGACTCATCACCACCACTCGATTGGCGAGATACACGGCTTCGGCGACCGAGTGGGTCACGAGCATCACGGTGGTGCCGGTCTCCCGCCAGATCCGATGGAGTTCGACGTTCATGCGCTCCCGAGTGAGCGCATCCAACGCACCGAAGGGTTCGTCCATCAGCAGCACCTCGGGCTCGTGCAACAGCGCCCGGCACAGGGAGACACGTTGCTGCATCCCACCGGACAACTCATGGGGGAGCGCGCCCTCGAAACCGGTGAGTCCGGTCATCTCGATGAGCTGATCGGCCTTCGCCGCGGCAGCCCGCTTGTTCATGCCGCGCATCTCTGCCTGGATCAAGATGTTCTTGCGAACGGTCCGCCACTCGAGAAGGGCCGCCCGCTGGAAGACATAGCCGATGCCTCGCTGCGGGCCTTTGACCTCGCTACCGCGCAGCCGCACACTGCCGTGAGATGCGTTGGTGAGTCCCGCAACCACCTTCAGCAGGGTCGACTTTCCACACCCGGACGGTCCAGCGATCGAGACGAACTCGCCTTCTCGCACGTGCAATTGCACGTTGTCGAGTGCGGTGACGTCACCGCGTTTCGAGGAGAAGTGCACGCTCAGGTTCTCGACGGACACCGCCGCATCCGTGACGGTGTTCGTGGGCTCGATAGTGGTTGCATTCATCGTCGCTCACTCACTTGGTATCGGTGGGGGTGAAAGCCGAATCCCAGTACTGGGAGGGATCTCCGGCGTTCTCGAGTAGGCCCGATTCGCTGAGTACCGCAATCGTCGCGGCCCAATCTTCATCGGTGTTGACTCCGGGTGCCTCACCCTTGGTGTTGGCGGTCGAGAGCAGCGGAATGGTCTCGGTCCACTGCTGCAGCAGAACTTCCTTCGGCGGCATCTGGGGATCCTTGCCCTCCATCGCGGCTACTGCTGCCTCGGGATTGGCCGCGGCGGCGGTGAAGGCTTCGCTGGTGGCGTCGACCATCGCCTGCACCAGTTCGGGTGAACCCTCGATCGTTCCGGTGTTGGCGATCAAGCCGTTGCTGTAGAAGTTCAGTCCCACATCGGAGTATCGGAGGTAGCGCATGTCGCGCCCGCTCTTGTTCGCGATGGTGGGGCCCTGGTCATGCGCGAATCCGATGAGCCCATCCACCTTTCCCGACAGCATGGCCGCAACCTTGCCGGCAGCGTCGAGGCTTTGCTGGTTCACCTGGTCGGCGGGCACACCCGCCTTCTCCAGGTAGATCGGGAATGTCGTGGTCGGGGCATCGCCTGCCGACACGGCAATCGTCTTGCCTGCGAGATCAGCGGGTTTCGTGATGCCGGAGTCGGCGTAGACCTGTACAGCGGATGGCGTCGTCTGCAGGAACACCCCGACGCTCTTGATCTTGACGCCTTTGCCGATGTTGCTCACGACGGCGGGAGTGTCGGCCCAGCCGAAGTCTGTCTGGTTCGAGCCTGCGGCCTGTGCAGTCTTGGTCGACCCCTGCCCGGCCTTGATCGTGAGGTCGATTCCGTGCTTGGCGAAGATGCCTTCCTGTACTCCGTAGTAGAACGGTGCGTGCTCACCGTAGGGATACCAGTTGAGCATCAGCGATGTAGCCGTGGCCTGACCGTCTTCTCCGGGCTTCTTCTCGGCTGCTCCACCACCGCAACCGGCGAGCGCAAGTGTTGTCGCAATGGCAGCGATCACAAGGGTTTTGAGTTTCATCGTCATTCTCCGTTGAGTGAGGTTCGGGTGTTCAGACGGCCGCTGCGCCGACAGAGGCGGTGGACCGGCGGGATGCATGCCATGGGATGAGCAGCTTCTCGGCGAGTTCGATGATCATGAAAAGGATGATGCCGAGCAGCGACATGATGATCAGCGCCGCGAACAGCATTGCGGTGTCGATGTTTCCGTTGGCCTGCAGGATCACGTAGCCCAGGCCTTCATTGGCGCCGACGAACTCGCCGACCACCGCACCGGTCACCGCGAGTGTCGCAGCGATCTTCAGCCCCGACAGGAGCTGCGGGAGTGAGGCAGGAAAGCGCACCTTGGCGAAGGTCTTCCAGCGTCCGGCACCCATCGTGGAGGTGAGCTCGACGATCTCCGGATCCACCGATCGTAGGCCGGCCATTCCGGAGATCACGATGGGGAAGAACGCCATGAGTACGGCGACAAGGATTTTGGGGCTGGGTCCGAAACCGAGCCACACCACGAACAACGGTGCGATCGCGATCTTCGGGATGACCTGTGCGAAGAGGATCAGAGGGTACATCGTCTTCTCGACGCTCGGAGAGTAGAGCATCATCACCGCGACTGCTTCGCCGATCACGGCGGCGATGAGGAAGCCGGCGACGGTTTCGTAGGTGGTGACCCAGGTGTGGGTGGTGAGGTACGAAGCGTTGTCCACCATCGTCTGCCAGGTGTCGCCCGGCGACGGGAGGATGTACGGCGCAACCAGTTCGAACTTGGTCACCGCCCACCATGCGGCGACGAGCACCGCAACCAGGGCAAGTGGCCGCCATAGGCCGGACCAAGTATTTCGGAACGAGGGAAACCGTCGGTGACGCGTCGGCGTAGGGGGTGACGCCGGCAACGCAGCGGAACGGACCTCGACCGACGTTGTTACCGCCATGAGGAGTCCTAAAGCTAGTAGTGATGCAGACCGGTGTCTGCGGGAATGCGCTTTCCGAAGCTTGGGTCAACGTAATGTGATGGCGACCACACTGTCAATAGCTGACCTTGAATCAGCTGATCAACGCGCTGCTGTGGCGCAAGATCACGTTGCCTGGAACGAATTCGTGTGCGCATTGCACGGTGGCGGCATCATCGAGCGCGAGATCTACCGCACGCCGGCCGATGTCGACCAGCGACAGGGCGACCGTGGACAGGCTGGGGACGTGATCGCGCAGGGTGGGGATGTCGTCGAAACCGGCGACGCAGATGTCTTCCGGCACACGGAGTCCCAGCTCGCGCCATGCTGCGATGGCACCGATTGCCATCACGTCGGTGACCGCGAAAACGCAGGGCGGCGGAACGCGAAAGCTCTGCGTACCCAACTCCAGCGCCGCGGCGAGTCGTCGTGCCGCGCTGTATCCCCCGTCCCGCGAGAAGTCCCCGGAAACCTCGATGATGGGGCTGAGTCCGTGCCTGCTCAGGGTGTCCACAAATCCGTTCCGGCGGTCGACAGACGTGCGGATGTTGCCCGGCCCGCCGATGATCGCGAATGTGCGGTGTCCATGCTGGTAGAGGGCCTCGGCCAATTGCCCTGACGCCGACCAGTTCTCCGGCTCGACGGCGGCTCCGAACGACAGGGGCTGGCCGATGACAACCACCTTGCCGCCGTTCTCGCGATAGACCGCGAACTCCTGCTCGAGGTCGCGGTCGAGGTCTCCGCTCTGGCGGGACCCGGCCAAGATGATGGCGTCTGCCCGGTGGGAGATGAAAGTGCTGACCGACTGACGCTCGACATCGAAATCGCGTTCGGTGCTGGCGAGCAAAACCAATTTTCCCGCTGCCCGGGCCTGAGCCTGAACGCCGCGGACGATGGAGGAGAAATACGGGTCGGCCACATCGTGCACCACCAGGCCGATCAGTCCGGTCGATGACCGCGCCAATGCCTGGGCCTGCGCGTTTGGCACGTAGCCCAACTCGGCGGCCGCGGCGCGAACGCGGTCAGCCACACCCACACCCGGCACGCGCGATGACCCGTTGAGAACACGCGAAGCGGTCGCCTGCGAGACGCCCGCGGCTGCCGCCACGTCTTGCAGTCTCACCGCCGCCATGTCAACGACCTTCCGGCTGTACATCGGTTCGATGTGCCTATTGACCAATCGATGAGAGCAGCATAGCTTGGAAAGCGCATTCCGAAGCTGAGTTGTGAAATCCACGCGGGTGACCTTTGCCGCCCATGTGCTCCCATCCATCCCTTTCAGCTCTGCCGCGCCCCGAGCCCGGCCCTCGATCGAGCATCGGCTGTTCAAAGAAAAGGCATTCTCATGTCCACCTCCACTCGTACCCTGCGTATCGCCATGAACGGCGTCACCGGCCGCATGGGTTACCGCCAGCACCTCATGCGATCGATACTTCCCATTCGTGACGCCGGCGGGCTGCTCCTGGCCGACGGCACTCGCGTCCAGCTCGAACCGATCCTCATCGGGCGCAACGAGTCAAAACTTCAGGAACTGTGCGCTCTGCATGGCATCGCCGAGTACAGCACCGACGCAGCGGCGGTGATCCATGACCCGCGGACCGACATCTACTTCGATGCCCAGGTGACGTCGCGGCGTGCCGAGGCCTTGTCGGCAGCAATGAAGGCCGGCAAACACATCTATACCGAAAAACCTACCGCCGAGACCCTCACCCATGCTGTCGAACTCGCCCGCATCGCGCAGAATGCCGGGGTCACGGCCGGTGTTGTTCACGACAAGCTGTATCTGCCGGGACTGGTCAAGCTGCGCCGCCTCGTCGACGAGGGGTTCTTCGGCCGCATCCTCTCCCTCCGTGCTGAGTTCGGCTATTGGGTGTTCGAGGGCGACAGCCAACCGGCGCAGCGTCCCAGCTGGAACTACCGTGCCGAAGACGGTGGCGGCATCGTCGTTGACATGTTTTGTCACTGGAACTACGTCCTCGAGAACATCCTCGGCAAAGTCGAGTCCGTCACAGCCAAAGCTGTCACCCACGTCCCCGTTCGATGGGACGAAGACGGCAACGAGTACCCGGCCACCGCCGACGACGCCGCATACGGGATCTTCGAGATGGAGAACGGCGTTGTGGCACAGATCAACTCGTCGTGGACAGTGCGGGTTCATCGCGATGAGCTGGTCGAATTCCAGGTGGACGGCACGCATGGTTCGGCTGTTGCGGGATTGCGAAACTGTGTCGCCCAACACCGATCCCACACACCCAAACCCGTCTGGAACCCCGACCTGCCGGTGACCGAACCCTTCCGGGACCAATGGCTCGACGTGCCCGCCAATGCCGACCTCGACAACGGGTTCAAGCTGCAATGGGAAGAGTTCTTACGAGACGTCATCGCCGAGCGTCCGCATCGGTACGGACTGTTGTCGGCAGCCCGCGGTGTGCAACTGGCCGAACTCGGCCTGCGGAGCTCGGCCGAGGGCCGCCGTCTCGCCGTGCCGGAGATCACGCTGTGACCGTCACCGATGCGCACCTGTCCATTGCTCTGCCGGGCAGGGGCAATCATGTGCTCGCCGAACCCGGGGAATGGACGAAGCCGTCATCGCCCATCATCTCTCGCAAGGTGTACGCCGCAGCCCATGTGATTCCTCGCGTGACGGCAGACAACACACCCGGTGCACCCGCTGACATCGACTGGGAGGCCACGCTTTCCTATCGACACGAGTTGTGGTCGTACGGGCTCGGGGTCGCTGATGCAATGGACACGGCGCAGCGGGGCATGGGCCTCGACTGGTCGGCGACTGCCGAGTTGATCAGACGATCGGGTGCCGAGGCGACCGCCGCCGGGGGCATGCTCGCATGCGGTGCGGGCACCGACCAGCTCGACCTCGACGCGCTGCCATCGGGAGCCGCCGGTCTCACCGCAGTCCTGGACGCCTATCGCGAACAGATCGCCGTGGTCGGTGAGTCGGGCGCCACGATCATCATCATGGCGTCGCGGGCACTGGCTCGGGTGGCGCAATCGCCCGACGACTACGTATCCGTGTACACCACGCTGCTGTCCGAGGTGGATTGTCCGGTGATACTGCACTGGCTCGGCACCATGTTCGACCCTGCGTTGCAGGGCTATTGGGGCAGTGACGACGTGGAGGAGGCGACGGCCGTGTTCCGTGGGCTCATCGAGGCCAACAGCACGAAGGTCGACGGCGTCAAGGTCTCCTTGCTCGATGCGCAGCACGAGATAGCGCTTCGGCGCGCGCTACCGCCGAACGTGCGGATGTACACCGGCGACGACTTCAACTACCCGCGGTTGATCATCGGTGATGAACATGGTCACTCCGACGCTCTGCTCGGCATCTTCGCGGGTATCTATCCGGCGGCATCCACCGCTCTGCAGGAGCTCGACCGCGGGAATGTCCGACGCGCAGAACAGATCTTGCGGTCCACCGAGGACCTCGGTCGCCACATCTTCACTTCGCCTACCTACTACTACAAGACCGGAATCGCGTTCCTGTCCTGGTTGCGGGGGAGACAGTCCGGGTTCTCCATGGTGGGCGGGCTGGCCTCCGGGAGAAGCGTGGAGCATCTGACGACCTTGTTCGTCCTGGCCGACAAGGCGGGGTTGCTCACCGACCCGGAGCTGGCAATTCATCGGATGGGTCTGTACCTCGAACTGAACGGAGTCCGATCGTGACGACGACCGCTGTACAGACGTCTCGCTACGACCTCGACAATCCCTACGCGACACTGTCTTTGAACACCAAGACCGTCAACTCGTGGACCTTGGCAGAAGCTGTGGACGGGGCGGCCAGTGCAGGCCTCGGCGCAGTCGGTCTGTGGCGAGATCGGGTACAGGAGGCCGGCGTCGCCTCTTCGGCGAAGCAGATTGCGGACGCGGGCCTTCGGGTGTCGAGTCTGTGTCGGGGCGGATTCATGACCGGCGTGCTCGATGACGGTCTCGACGACAATCGTCGCGCACTCGATGAGGCTGCCGAACTCGGGGCTCCCGAGCTGGTGATGGTGATGGGCGGTCTGCCGGACCGCGATCTCATCGGGGCACGCGCGCGGGTGGAAGACCGTCTTGCGCAGCTGGTTCCGTACGCGATCGACCGTGGTGTCCGCATCGCGCTCGAGCCGTTGCATCCCATGTTTGCTGCCGATCGAGCGGTGATCTCCACCCTGGGACAGGCGTTGTCGATGGCATCACCGCACCCCGTCGAAGCCGTGGGAGTTGTCGTGGACACCTTCCACGTATGGTGGGATCCGGAGCTGTACAACAAGATTCGCGAGGCCGGGGTCCAGGGCAGGATCAGCTCCTACCAGGTGTGTGACTGGTTGGTGCCGATGGAAGCCGACCCCTTGCTCTCGCGCGGAATGATGGGCGACGGAGTCATCGATTTCGACACCATCGGAACGTGGGTGCGAGCGGCCGGCTACCAGGGCGATGTCGAAGTGGAGATATTCAACGAGAAAGTGTGGTCAACCGACGGCCACCAGGTGATCGAGGAGATGAAACAGCGATACCGCGATCTCGTCTTGCCACCGCTGGCCGGATGAGAGTTCTGGTCGCGCCCGACTCGTTCAAGGGATCGCTCGGCGCGGTGGACGTTGCGCAGGCCTTGAGCAGAGGTTGGGCCCGGGCACGCCCGGGTGACGAACTCGTCCTCATGCCACAGGCTGACGGCGGTGAGGGAACGCTTGCGGTAATTGCTCAAGCGGTCGGAGATGCCACGTGGTGTGCCCACGACACCGCAACCGGTCCCCACGGGCGTCCGGTGTCAGCCCGCTGGCTGAACATGCCTGACGGTCGCGCTGTGGTTGAGCTCGCCGAGTCGTCGGGAATCGCCTACCTCGATCGGCTTGACCCACTCGGCGCGACGTCTCGCGGACTCGGCGAGGTGATCCGGCGCGCCGACTGTTCGAGACTGACTGTGGCGCTGGGCGGTTCCGCCTCGACGGACGGAGGATTGGGTGCTCTACGTGCGCTCGGCCTCGAGGTCTTCGACCGGGCAGGCAGGCCGGTTCCCGAAGGCGGGGCAGGTCTCCTCGTCGCGGCACGTGTCGACACGTCTTCGTTACTCAGTCCACCCGCCGACGTCGAGCTGCTTGTCGACACCTCCGCAGTGCTGCTCGGTCCGGCGGGAGCGGCGAGCGTGTTCGGGCCACAGAAAGGCGGCGATGCACGGATCGTTGAAAAGCTGGATCGGGGACTGCGTCGATGGGTGGATCTGCTGGGCGACGCCGGTCTCGCCGCCGATCCGACGATGCCCGGAATGGGCGCGGCGGGGGGCGTCGCATTCGGCCTGGCGGCGGCGTGGCGAGCGCGGATCACCCCAGGTGCAGCGCGGGTGTGCGGCCTGACTGGTCTCACGTCGGCCGCGCCGAAAGCGGATCTGATCATCACCGGCGAGGGCAGGTTCGACCACACATCGCTCACCGGCAAGATCGTTGGGCACATCGTCTCCCTCGCCGCTGGAACCCACGTCTCGGTGGTGGTGGTTGCCGGCCAGGTCGACGCGGGCATCGACGTGCCGACCTATTCGCTGACGGAGATGGCAGGTTCCACAACGCAAGCGATGAAGGCCCCGTCGTACTGGCTGACCGAAATCGGCCGACGAGCTGCTCAACGCGCAGACGAACTCGTGCACCGGGCGTGACCCGACTCGACGAGACTCATTCGCTCACCGTCGTGCCACGAGCACACCCCGCGCGACCAGATCGGTGGTCGCCACCATCGCGCACGAACTCACCGCCAGGATTGAGATGAGCACGAAGAGCTGCATGACAGCGGCATCGGTGGTGGACGCGCCGCCCAGCACCATTCCCACGAACGCACCGGGAATGGTGACCAGCCCGACCGTCCGGGTCTGGTCGAGGGCGGGGACCAGGGCCGTAGACGCGGCGGTGCGGCAGATCTCCATCCGCGCCTGATGAGTCGACAGCCCGAGCGACATCGCGGCCTCCACCTCACCGCGTCGCGACGTCAGTTCGTCGAGGGCGCGGCGACCAGTCAACGAGGTGGTGTTCATCGCGCCGCCGATCATGATTCCGGCGCTGGGTATCAGCGCGAGACCGGTTGCGGGTAACACGCCCACGACGATCAGTGCGCTCACCACCACAACTGATGGTGCGGCGACCGGCAGCAGTAACCGAGCGGTCTCGGACACCGTCGGACGACGGCCGATCACCCGGCCCGCCGCCGTCCAGGCGGCCACCAGAGCCATCAGCACCACGAACCCTGCGGACAACCAGATGTGGCGGACAAGTAGTCCCAGCACCACCGCCAGCAGACCGAGCTGAACGGCCGCACGCACCGACGACCAGGCCACGGCGCGTTCGTGTCCGGTGCGGCCCAGATAGGTGACCGCGACCGCCACGGCGGCCAGCAGCACCACAGCGACGGCCAGCGCCGGCCCGATTCGGACGACCGTGTCGGACAACGGGATCGACCTCCTGCCCAGATGACATCTGTCATGCCGATCTCGTGACATTAGCCGTGGGTGACGGACCGCGGTGGCCCGCAGGCTGTAAACCATGAACACAACGGCGCTCGAACTGAGCGGATTGACAAAGACATTCGACTCGGCGGGCGGGCCTGTGCGCGCCGTGGACGGCATCGATCTGCGTATCGCGGCCGGCGAGATGGTCGCGTTTCTAGGGCCCAACGGCGCAGGTAAGACCACAACCATCGACATGATGCTGGGACTCTCGACACCCGACTCGGGAACGGTCAGCATCTTCGGCCAGAACCCGGTGACGGCCGCCGGCGACGGACGGATTGCTGCGGTGCTGCAGACAGGCGGGTTGCTTCCCGACTTCACCGTCGCCGAGACCGTCCGCATCGTCGCAGGAACGTTCGGCGACGCTGCGGCTGCCGCAAAGGTCATCGAGCGCGCGCAGCTGACCGGGATCGCGGACCGCAAGGTCTCGAAATGCTCTGGTGGCGAACAGCAACGACTCAAGTTCGCGCTGGCCCTGTTGCCCGACCCGGACCTCATCGTGCTGGACGAACCGACGGCAGGCATGGACGTAGAGTCTCGACGGTCCTTCTGGGCGACGATGCGTGCTGATGCCCGCCGGGGCCGCACGGTGGTGTTCGCCACGCACTACCTCGAGGAAGCGGATGCTTTCGCCGACCGCATCGTGATGGTGGCCAACGGGCGCATCGTCGCGGACGGTTCGGTTGCGAGTATTCGCGCGCAGGCCAGTGGGCGCAGCGTCTCGGCCTTGATGTCGCCGAGCGACGTCGCCCGGACACAGGCCGCGTTCGGAGGTCTCGCCGAGGTCAGCGAGCGGGGCGGACGGACGACTATCCACACCGACGAGTCAGATGACCTGGCTCGCTTCCTTCTCACGCAGACAGGTGCGCGCGATGTCGAAATCGGCTCCCGCAACCTCGAAGACGCTTTTGTCGCACTCACCTCGGACCACGGCCGGACGCCCGAAAGGATCACCCTGTGACCACCCTGACCGACACTCACACCGCGTCGCCCCTCCGGGGCTTTTCGACCACGTACATACGCCTCGACCTGCGGCGGGTGCTGCGCAACCGGCGGGCAATAATCTTCACCCTGGCCATCCCGACGCTCATGTACGTGATCTTCGGGGCCACCACCGACTACGGCAGCGGCCGGATCGGCAGTGCCGACACCGCGGCCTACGTCATGGTGCACATGGGAATCTATGGAGCGATCCTCGCGACAACCACCACCGCGGCCTCGGTGGCCTCCGAGCAGCAAGCCGGGTGGACGAGGACGCTGCGTATGACGCCCCTGACACCCCTGGGATACGTGATGTCGAAAGTCGCGGTGGCTCTGGCGGTCGCGGCGATGCCCTTGGTCTTGCTCTCTGCGGTTGGCCTCGCCACCGGAGCCAGCGCACCGGCAGGCCAGTGGGTGTTGTGTGTGGTGCTCGGCTGGCTGGGCTCCGCCGTGTTCGCGGCATTCGGCCTGGCAGTGGGCAGTGCCCTTCGATCGGACGGGGCGACTCAGGTGCTCGGCGGTGTGCTGACCCTGCTGGCCTTCGCCGGCAACCTATTTGTGCCGCTCAAGGGCGCGATGCTGACGTTCTCGATGTTCACCCCGATGTTCGGCGTGAGCACGCTGGCGGGATACCCGATGACCGGCGGTGACACCGTCTACGGCGAGCACATCTCGCTGTGGGTCAGTGTGCTGAATGTCGCGGTCTGGGCAGCTGTCTTCGGGTTCGCCGCAGTTCGCTGTTACCGGCGGAGCACTGCCCGCCGGTGAGTAGTTTGATCAGGACACCATCAATGCACAGAATCGGAGACCGCGATGTCGTTGACCGCCCTGCTCGAAGTGACCTTCAAGCCCGAAGCCCTGTCAGACGCCAAGGCGCTGATGACAAAGGTTCTCGCCGACACGCGTGCGTTCGACGGGTGCGAGGGCGTCGAGGTGCTGGTCGACAGCGCTGATCCAAATCACTGGATGATCGTGGAGCGTTGGGAATCGGAGAAGCACGACGCTGCCTACCGCGAGTTCCGGGCAGGTCCGGGTGCCATCACCGAGCTGGGCCCACTGCTTGCCGGCGCTCCCGGCCTGACGAAGTACGAGACAGACGCCGGCGTGTAGCCCGTAGGCGGCGCCGATCGATGCTGGACAGCGAAAACGGAAACGTGTTCTAGTTCTCCGATGGTGCAATTTCTGCAGGAAGATTTGAGCGACGAGGAGATCGCGCGGTTGCGCGGGGTCTTCGAGCCGCTCGCGGTGGCGGTACGAGACCTCGTGGACGCGACGATCCGTACGACGGTCGACGAGGAGACCATACGCACGGTTCAGTCACAGATCGAGCAGGCCACCGCCCAGCTGAGGACCCAGCAGATCGACGGTGCCTACGGCGTCCGGGTAACGCCCTCGGGAATGTCGATGCCGTGGGGCAACGCCGTCGTCGGAGTCCGCAATGCCGTGGCCCCGCCCTTGAAGATCCACCACGACCGGGAGGGCGAGGCCTGGTCTGAGTTCCACCTCGGCGCCGCATACGAGGGTCCGCCGGGAATGGTCCATGGCGGCGTGTGCGCCATGGTTCTCGACCACATATTGGGAGAGACCTCGAGCCACGGCAAGCGGACGAAGTTCACCGGCACCATCGAGGTGAAGTACCTGCGGGCGACCCCGCTGGGTCCGGTGCGTGCCGACGCCTGGATCGACCGGATCGAGGGAATCAAGACCTACGTCGTGGGCACCCTGTCCGACCAGGACGGTGTCACCGCCGAGGCACGTGGGGTGTTCATCGTCCCGAAGTGGGCTCGCGAGCCCGGTGAGTAGACACATCGAGTAGAACGGGAGCGAGTTGTCCGCCATCTCCAACCGGCTCACCGCATGGCGTGATCTGCGCTGGGCCTTCGCCGCTGTGTGGTTGCTCTTTCTCGCCTATCCGGTTCTGACCGTGAGTAACTCGAACACGATGAGCACGGCCGAGCGGATCTACACCCTGGTCCTGCTCGGCGGGTTCGCGGTCGGGTATCTCCTCACATGCGTCTACGTGCTGTTCGGGGCGTCGCGCCATTCGGACCGGAGACGGGCAGCACCGGCGGCGTTCGTCGCGCTCGCCGTGTTGGCCGCGGCGACAACGGTCACCCTCGACCAAGAGGTGTTCGCGCTCGCCCCCTATCTGATGGCCGTCGCCGCACTGTCTTTCGCAATACCGGTGGCGGTGGCCATCTTTGTGCTCCTCACCGGTTCGGCGGTGGTGATGCCGGAGATCGTCGACGGCTGGGAGCTCGACACGGGCATCGTGGTGATGCTGTTGGTCGTCGGCCCGACCGTGCTCGCGGTGAGGATCTTGCGCGCCCGCGAAGAGCTGCGTGAGGAGTCCGAAGCGGCGAAGCGCAGCCTCGACGAGCAATTGGCCATCGTGGCCGAGCGAGAGCGTGTGGCTCGAGACGTCCATGACATCCTCGGGCATTCGCTGACGGTGATGACGGTGAAGTCCGAGCTCGCGGGCCGGTTGATGGATGTCGATCCGGTGGCGGCAAGAGCCGAACTTACTGACCTGCAACGTATTTCGCGCGAAGCGCTCGCCGAGGTCCGGACCACCGTGGGGGGCCTGCGGTCGCCAGATCTGGCGACAGAACTGCTGGCCGCCGACACGGCCCTCACCGCTACCCGGATCGCTGCCGATCTACCTGCTGACGCCACCGTCGCCGCACCGGAGAATCGGGTGCTGTTCGCGTGGGTACTGCGTGAGGCGATCACCAACGTCGTACGTCATTCCGGAGCGACGACCTGCCGGGTGCGCTTGCAGCCCAACGCGATCGACATCGTCGACGACGGGGTCGGGCTCGACGGCTCGGTGTCGGGCAACGGGCTCCGCGGGCTACGTGAACGAGTCCAGGCCGCGGGCGGCACCCTGACCCTCGGCGGCGACCACGGCACCGAACTGCGAGTGTTGGTCCCATGACCGAGATCCGGCTACTCCTCGCAGACGATCAAGCGCTCGTGAGGGGTGCCCTGGCGGCCCTGCTCGACCTCGAATCCGACCTGCGGGTGGTCGCTCAGGTGGGGAGGGGTGACGAGGTTGTGGAACATGCGCGCGCTGCCGAGGTCGATGTCTGCCTGCTCGACATCGAGATGCCCGGCGCCGATGGCATCGAGGCGGCCGAAGCGTTGCGCCGCGAACTCCCGCACGTGCGCAGTCTGATCGTCACCACCTTCGGCCGACCCGGATACCTGCGCCGGGCGATCGAAGCGGGAGCCTCGGGATTTGTCGTGAAGGACACACCGGCGGCCGAACTCGCCGATGCGGTGCGGAAGGTTCACGCCGGCCTCCGCGTGATCGACCCCACCCTGGCCACCGAGAGCCTCACCACCGGACAGAACCCACTCACCGAGCGCGAGCAGGACGTACTCCGCAGTGCACTGGGCGGAGCGACGGTCGCGGTCATCGCCTCCCAGGTACATCTGTCCCCGGGCACGGTCCGCAACTACCTTTCGAGTGCAATCGGCAAGACAGGAGCGGGTACGCGGGCCGAAGCCGCTCAGATAGCCCAACGACGCGGATGGTTGTAATGGCTGTTCAGAGATGGTTTGACGGTCATCTCGAAGTCGTGGCACACTCGCGATTTCAATACGGCGCGGGTGGCGTGAGAAAATGATCTGATGCCTGAAGCAGGAGTGATCCTCCATGCGGTGGGCAAACATGATCCGCGGTCAGCAATGGCGCTGGCCTCGGTGCACGGAAATGCTGCTCAGCAGCGCTGTATGCGCAGGTGAGAGCGGTGCGGTGGTCCTGACAAGGGCTGCCACAACCCGTGCGCCGTAACCTACAGCTGAAACGGTGCGCTCGCACGGCGAACGCGATGTTAAGGGCGAAAAGTATGAAGCACGCTCCCGGCCCGATAGGGCTCTATGACCCGCAGAACGAGCACGACTCCTGCGGCGTTGCCTTTGTTGTCGACATGCATGGACGACGCAGTCGCGACATCGTCGACAAGGCCATCGCGGCCCTGGTGAACCTCGAACACCGAGGTGCAGCAGGAGCCGAGCCGAACACCGGTGACGGCGCCGGAATCATGATCCAGGTACCGGACAAGTTCTTCCGTGCCGTGGTCGATTTCGAGTTGCCACCGGAAGGCTCCTACGCCACCGGTATCGCATTCCTCCCGCAGGGTTCCGGCGACGCCAAGACCGCTGTGGACGGTGTCGAGAAGATCGTGGAGGCCGAAGGTCTCACGGTTCTCGGCTGGCGTGACGTGCCCACCGACGAGAGCTCGCTCGGTGCCCTGGCCCGTGACGCGATGCCGACGTTCCGGCAGATCTTCATCGCCGGCGACAGCAGCGGCGAAGACCTCGAACGGCGTTCCTACGTGGTGCGCAAACGGGTGGAGACCGAGCTGGGCAACAAGGGCGCGGGCCAGGATGGTCCGGGTCGCGAAACCGTGTACTTCCCCAGCCTTTCCGGCCGCACCTTTGTCTACAAGGGCATGCTCACCACCCCGCAGCTGCGCGGCTTCTACGTCGACCTGCAGGACGACCGGGTCGAGAGCGCGCTCGGACTGGTGCACTCACGCTTCTCCACCAACACCTTCCCGAGCTGGCCGCTGGCGCATCCGTTCCGACGCGTCGCCCACAACGGCGAGATCAACACCGCAACCGGCAACGAGAACTGGATGCGGGCCCGCGAGGCGCTCATCGACACCAGCGTGTTCGGCGAGGGCACCGCGGAGAAGATCTTCCCGGTTGTCACCCAAGGCGCCTCGGACACCGCACGTTTCGACGAGGTGCTCGAGCTCCTGCACCTCGGTGGCCGCAGCCTTCCGCACTCGGTCCTGATGATGATCCCCGAGGCGTGGGAACGCCACGAGTCGATGAAACCCGAGCACCGAGCGTTCTACGAGTACCACTCCACGTTGATGGAGGCCTGGGATGGACCGGCGTCGGTGTGCTTCACCGACGGCACCGTGATCGGCGCGGTGCTCGACCGTAACGGTCTGCGCCCCAGCCGTATCTGGGTCACCAAGGACGGACTCGTCGTGATGGCGTCGGAGGTGGGTGTCCTAGACATCGACCACTCCGACGTTGTGCAGAAGCTGCGTCTGCAGCCGGGCCGGATGTTCTTGGTGGACACCGCAGCCGGCCGCATCGTCGACGACGCGGAGATCAAGGACGAGCTCGCCGGCGAACACCCGTACCAGCAGTGGCTGGACGAGGGCATGCTGCACCTCGACAAGCTGCCCGGACGGCCGCACACCCACATGCCACACGACCGGGTTCGGCTGCGCCAGCAGGTCTTCGGATACACCACCGAAGAAGTCGACCTGCTGGTCTCGCCGATGGCCACCACCGGTGCCGAGCCCATCGGCTCGATGGGAACCGACACCCCGCTCGCTGTTCTCTCGCAGCGCCCGCGCATGCTGTTCGACTACTTCCAACAGATGTTCGCGCAGGTCACCAACCCGCCGCTGGACGCCATCCGTGAAGAGGTGGTCACCAGCATCGGCGTGAGCATCGGCCGTGAGGCCGACCTGCTGAATCCCGGGCCCGAGTCGTGCCGCCAGATCGTGCTGCCCCAGCCGATCCTGGACAACGACGACCTCGCCAAGCTCGTGCACCTCGGTGACAACGAGCAGTACGCCGACTACCGCAGCGTGCAGATCCGCGGTCTCTACCCGGTCGCCGAGGGCGGCGACGGCCTGCGCAAGGCGCTCGACAACGTGCGTACCCAGGTGTCCGAGGCCATCGCGGACGGCGTCCGACTGGTTGTCCTGTCCGACCGCGAGTCGGACGAGACCCTGGCGCCCATCCCGTCGCTGCTGCTGGTCTCCGCGGTGCATCACCACCTGGTGCGGGAGAAGACCCGCACCCAGGTCGGCCTGCTGGTGGAGGCCGGTGACGCCCGAGAGGTGCACCACATGGCCGCGCTCGTGGGCTTCGGTGCCGCGGCGATCAACCCCTACATGGCCTTCGAGACCATCGAGGACATGTCGGTGCGTGGCGCCCTGGGCGACCTCGACTACGAGACGGCGCGCAAGAACTACATCAAGGCCGCCGGCAAGGGCGTTCTCAAGGTGATGTCGAAGATGGGCATCTCGACACTGGCGTCCTACACCGGTGCGCAGCTCTTCCAGGTCATCGGCATCAATCAGGACACCGTCGACGAGTACTTCACCGGGTTGCGGTCGCACCTCGGTGGTATCGGCCTCGACGACATCGCTGCCGACGTCAGCGCACGCCATCAACTGGCGTTCAACCACCGGCCCGAGGAGCGCGCACACCGCGAGCTCGAGGTCGGCGGCGAATACCAGTGGCGTCGCGAGGGCGAGTACCACCTGTTCAACCCCGACACCGTGTTCAAGCTGCAGCATTCCACCCGCACCGGGCAGTACTCGGTGTTCAAGGAATACACCAAGCTGATCGACGACCAGTCGAAGAAGATGGCGTCGCTGCGTGGGTTGTTCGAGTTCAACTTCGACGACCGCGACCCGATCCCCATCGACAAGGTCGAGCCGGCCAGCGAGATCGTCAAGCGGTTCTCGACCGGCGCGATGAGCTTCGGCTCCATCTCGGCCGAGGCCCATGAGACCCTCGCGATCGCGATGAACCGACTCGGCGGGCGCTCGAACTCCGGTGAGGGCGGCGAGAATCCGAGCCGTTTCGAACCCGACGAGAACGGCGACTGGCGTCGTAGTGCCATCAAGCAGGTGGCCTCGGGCCGTTTCGGCGTGACCGCGCACTACCTCACCAACTGCACCGACATCCAGATCAAGATGGCGCAGGGCGCCAAGCCCGGTGAGGGTGGACAGCTACCGCCGCACAAGGTGTACCCGTGGGTCGCCGAGGTGCGAGGCTCCACACCCGGCGTCGGCCTCATCTCGCCGCCGCCCCACCACGACATCTATTCGATCGAGGATCTCGCCCAGCTGATCCACGACCTGAAGAACGCGAATCCGTCGGCAAGGATTCACGTGAAACTTGTGTCGGAAGTGGGTGTCGGCACCGTCGCGGCGGGCGTCTCGAAGGCGCACGCGGACGTGGTGCTGATCTCCGGTCACGACGGTGGTACCGGCGCGACGCCGCTCACCTCGGTCAAGCACGCCGGTGGTCCCTGGGAACTCGGTCTGGCCGAGACCCAGCAGACGTTGCTGCTCAACGGCCTTCGCGACCGCATCGTGGTCCAGGTCGACGGCCAGCTCAAGACCGGTCGCGATGTGGTCGTGGCCGCCCTGCTCGGTGGCGAGGAGTTCGGATTCGCGACTGCACCGCTGGTGGTCTCGGGTTGCATCATGATGCGCGTCTGCCATCTCGACACCTGCCCGGTGGGCGTCGCGACCCAGAACCCCGTGCTGCGTGAGCGTTTCACCGGCAAGCCCGAGTTCGTCGAGAACTTCTTCATGTACATCGCCGAAGAAGTGCGCGAACTGCTGGCCCGCCTCGGCTTCCGCACCCTGCAGGAAGCCGTTGGCCAGGTGCAGATGCTCGACACCACCAAGGCGCTGCAGCACTGGAAGTCGGCCAAGGCAGGAAAGCTCGACCTGTCGGCGATCCTCACCCAGACCGATTCGCCGTTCATGAACCAGGACCTGTATTGCTCTGGCAGCCAGGACCATTCGCTGGACAAGGCGCTCGATCAACAGCTGATCACCCAGGCTCGGGCGGCGATCGATTCGGGTGAGCGCGTGTCGTTCACCTCTGAGATCGCCAACGTGAACCGCACCGTGGGCACCATGCTGGGGCACGAGATCACCAAGGCGTACGGTGCCAACGGCTTGCCCGACGGCACGGTCATCATCGATTTCCACGGCTCCGCCGGAAACAGCTTCGGTGCGTTTGTGCCCAAGGGTGTGACGCTGCGACTCAAGGGCGACGCCAACGACTTCGTGGGCAAGGGCCTCTCGGGTGGCCGGATCGTGATCGCCCCGGCGGACAACGCACCGGAAGGCTTTGTCGCCGAAGAGAACATCATCGCCGGCAACGTCATCGGCTTCGGTGCCACCTCCGGTGAGATCCTGCTCCGAGGCGTGGTGGGCGAGCGTTTCTGCGTCCGCAACTCGGGCGTCACCGCTGTTGTCGAAGGCGTGGGCGACCACGGCTGCGAGTACATGACAGGCGGGCGCGTGATCGTGCTCGGACCGACCGGCCGCAACTTCGCCGCCGGTATGTCCGGTGGTATCGCGTACGTCTACGACCCCGACGGCGTACTGGAGAGCAATCTCAACACCGAACTGGTGCAACCGGAGCCGCTCGAGGACGAAGACCTCGAGTTCCTGGAAGGCATCGTGAACAAGCACCGCAACGAAACCGGTTCGCCGGTGGCCGCTCGTATCCTCGAAGACTGGGAGAGCAACGTCGGCCGATTCGTGAAGGTGATGCCGCGCGATTACAAGCGAGTGCTGCTCGCTATCGCCTCAGCCGAGAAGGACGGGCGCAACGTGGACGAAGCAGTGATGGAGGCCGCACGTGGCTGACCAGAAGGGCTTTCTCAAGCACCCCGAACGTGAACTGCCGCAACGGCGGCCGGTTCCGCTACGGCTCATGGACTGGAAAGAGGTCTACGAGGACTTCGATCGCGACAAGCTTCGCGTCCAGGCCAGCCGATGCATGGACTGCGGGATCCCGTTCTGTCACAACGGTTGTCCTCTCGGGAACCTGATTCCTGAGTGGAACGACCTCGTGTACAAGGACCGTTGGGCCGACGGCATAGACCGTCTGCACGCCACCAACAACTTCCCGGAGTTCACCGGTCGGTTGTGCCCGGCCCCCTGTGAGGCGTCGTGCGTGCTGGGCATCAACCAGCCTGCCGTCACCATCAAGCAGGTCGAGGTCGAGATCATCGACAACGCCTTCGATGAAGGCTGGGTCACGCCGGTGCTGCCGACCGAGAAGACCGGCAAGTCGGTTGCGGTCGTCGGGTCAGGACCTGCGGGACTCGCTGCGGCGCAGCAGCTCACGCGCGCCGGCCACGATGTCACCGTGTTCGAGCGGGCCGATCGGATCGGTGGTCTGCTCCGCTACGGCATCCCCGAGTTCAAGATGGAGAAGCACCACATCGACCGCCGTCTGGACCAGATGGCAGCTGAGGGAACCCAGTTCCGTGCGGGTGTCAACGTCGGTGTCGACGTGACCGTCGAACAGCTCCAGGCCGACTTCGATGCGGTGGTGCTGTGCAACGGCTCCACCAAGGGCCGCGACCTGCCGATCCCGGGCCGTGAACTCGATGGCATCCATCAGGCGATGGAGTTCCTGCCGTGGGCCAACCGGGTTCAAGAGGGCGACGACGTCGTCGACGGTGACGGCATGCCGCCGATCAACGCCAAGGGCAAGAAGGTGATCATCATCGGTGGTGGTGACACCGGCGCGGACTGCCTCGGTACATCGCTGCGTCAGGGTGCCGAGATCGTCCACCAGTTCGAGATCATGCCGCGCCCGCCGGACGAGCGCGCCGACTCCACCCCGTGGCCCACGTACCCCCTGATGTACCGGGTGTCGTCGGCCCATGAAGAGGGCGGTGAACGCGTATTCTCGGTGAACACTGAGCAGTTCATCGGTGAAGACGGCAAGGTCACCGGTTTGCGTGCGCACGAAGTCGTGATGAACGCCGGCCGTTTCGAGAAGGTCGAAGGCAGTGACTTCGAGCTCGAGGCCGACCTCGTTCTGCTGGCCATGGGCTTCGTCGGACCCGAGCGCGAGGACTTCCTCGACAAGCTCGGCGTGGAGTACAACGAACGCGGAAACGTCAAGCGCGACGACAACTTTCAGTCGACGGTCCCCGGCGTGTTCGTGGCCGGTGATGCCGGTCGCGGGCAGTCGTTGATCGTCTGGGCGATCGCCGAAGGACGGTCTGCGGCTGCCGCTGCGGACAAGTTCCTCACCGGCGCCACCCTGCTCCCCGCACCCATCGTTCCCACCCAGGCACCGCAGCGCTGAAGGTGCGGGATCGCTCCCGACCTGTCAAGATGAATCGGAACACACCTGTGTTCTGATTGGTATCGAGCTGTGATCAGCAGTTTTGCTCGGGAGGAAAAGTTCATGCGGGTGGGCACTGTTCTGGGATGGCGGCGACAGCGTGGACGCCGCACACGCGCGCTGACGAGTGTGCTGGCAGCAGGTGTGGTGACGGTCGGGGCATTGAGTGCACTGTCGGCACCCACCGCATCGGCTGATCCCCCGGGATGTCCAGAGCTCTACGTGTTGGCCATTCCCGGAACCTGGGAGAAGTCGGCCGATGCCCAGATCCGCGGAATGCTCGCCTACCCCACGACCGGCCTCGGCGGCGAGACCCAGACCCAGCTGGTCGGGTACAACGCCACGGCCTTCCCATGGGAGAACGGCGGCGCCGTCTACGGCGAGTCGAAGGCTCAGGCTGTGGCCAACGCCGAAGGCCTTGCCATCACCATGACCAAACGGTGCCCGGGTACGAAGGTCGCGTTGATCGGATACAGCCAGGGTGCTGACGCAGCCGGCGACCTCGCCGCCGACATCGGGACCGGCCGGGGAGCCATCGCGCCCGCCAAGTTCGCCGGCGCTGTGCTGATCTCCGACCCGCGCCGCTCGAAGCAGGATGCGCTCATCGGACCGCCGCTGTCGGGCGAGGGCAACGGCGGACCACGCCAGGGCGGGTTCGGATGGGTGAAGAACCGCACCTTCACCATCTGCGACCCGGGCGACCAGTACTGCAACATTCCGCGGGACTACTACGTCTCCCGCGTGGTCGGGTACCTGGCCGAGACCAGCAACCCGAACCCCGACATGTTCGCCCAGTACCAGGTTGAGGCCGCTGCGATCTTCAACGAGCTGGTCACCCGCGGCGGACCCGGCGCCGTACTGAACGAACTCAGCAACGAGAAAGCCCGTTCGCAGATCATCGCGTTCAACCGCTTCATCGAATCGGGCTCACACACCAACTACGGCAACTTCCAGGTGCAACCAGGCGTCACCGCACTGCAGTGGGCCCAGAACTACCTGGCCGGCCTGGCCTGACCTGGGGGTTCGGCATACTTCCTCCTCCGGTTGCAACCGGAGCACCTGACTGGAGTCGGAGGGTCTGGCCGGCTCGACCTACTTCCTCCGGTTGCAACCGGTGCGTCTAGCTGGAGTCGGAGGGTGTGGCGGGTCCGGCGTAGTTCCTCCGGTTTCGGTGAGTTCCTCCGGTTGCAACCGGAGCACCTGACTGGAGTCGGAGGGTCTGGCCGGCTCGACCTACTTCCTCCCGTTTGCAACCGGAGCGTCTGACTTGAGTCGGAGGGTCTGGTGGGCCACCGCATTCCCTCCCGTCGCAACCGGAGCTACTGGCTGGAGTCGGAGGGTTTGGCGGGTCCGGCGTACTTCCTCCGGTTTCGACCACGTCCTCCGGTTGCAGCCGGAGGGTCTGACTGGTGTCGGACGGTTTGGTGGCGCTGGCGTACTTCCTCCGGCTTCGACCACTTCCTCCGGTTGCAGTCGGAGGGTCTGGCGGGGCCGGCGTACTTCCTCCGGTTTCGGCGACTTCCTCCGGTTGCAACCGGAGCATCTGACCGGAGTCGGAGGGTTTGGCGCAACACCTCCGCCCGCCCTGTTACCCCTGGGGAAGATGTGACTCGCCCGCGTGGCAAACCGAATCAGGACAACTCCGGGCGTAGCGTGACATTCACCACATTGTGGCAACAACACCCCTGGTGAGGCCTGTGCAGAGGTAACGACGCGGTGGGCCATCACGACATAACGCGCAGGTACAGACGTCCAAAAGTTTCGACTCTGGACGATCGCGGTACCCAGAAAGTTATCCGCTGCACTAAACAGGACGTGATCAGTCGTGAAACTGGCGAAGTCGCACAACAGCCGCCGCACCCCTCTACTCGGTCGACACCCGCACATTTTCGGTTCGGATGGGTTGATCGCGCATCGACGACTCGCTCGGATGCTGCCCGAAGAGGGCGAACGACTGGTGACGGTCGCCGACCTGCGGAACTTCAACCTCTGATCGCTCCGGCTGGGGACTACGTGTCGGCGATCGCTCGCGCGGCAAAATCCTGGATCAGCCCGGCAGCGACATCGGGCTGCTGGACCATGAAGAAGTGGCGCGCGGGACTGACGGGCGTGTAGTCGGCGCCGAGGAATCGGGCGTACCGGGCCTGCTTCCAGTTCCAGAACAGTCGCACCGGTGTGCGCCGCCCGGGCAGGGCGGAGACAACCAGAGTCGGCGCCGTGAGGGGTCTCGTCCGTCGCATAGCCACCAGTACTGAGTTGAGAACCCCGAACGCGGCCTGCTCGACGAGAAGTGCTCGTGGATATCGATGTCCGCCCAGCACCTCCCCGATCCAGTGGCGCTGCTCAGCTGTGTACCCGCCCGGCGGCCCAGGCGACGTTGCGATCGCATGGCCGCGGATGCCGGCCGACCGGGGGAGCCCCAGAGCCTTGATGAGGTGTGCGGCCAGGTGCGCCAAGCGGTTGCTGATGCCTGGCGGCACCAACTGCAGTGGCAGCATCACGTACGACCCGTCGAGCATGATGACTGCGGCCACCCGCTCCGGACGGCCGCGGGCGAATGCCTCCGCGTAAAGCGACGCCAGCGAATGCCCTGCGACCACAACGGGTTCGGTGACCCCGACCGCGTTGAGCACCTCGTCTATCCGTCGGTTCTCGTCGTCGATCGACGGGATCTGCCCGGGAGGGAGTGGATCGGACAACCCGTAGCCGGGGCGGTCGTATCGGATCACCGTCCATCGGTCGCGGAGCAGTTCTGCCAGGTGATCGAAGTCGAACCAGTTGCCGCCGAGCGCGGCCAGGAGAAGCAGTGGTGGACCCTGGCCCTCGACGACCACATGGGTTCGCAGGCCGCAGATGGTGAAGAACGCGCCGGGCGGCTGCAGCTGCATCGAGCCATTCTATGCCGGGCTCACCACTCGGCAGGGCCGGCGGCAGGTGGTCAGGTGGGTGGTTGCGGTCGAAAAGGTCGCTGTTCGTCCGGGCCCTTCTGCACGATGAGTGCACTGGAAGGCGGCACCTCATGCCACAGCCCGGGGAGCGCGCTCAGCGGTTCGGACACCACCACGCGAGCTTCCTCCGAGAAGTGGGCCAGACGTTCGTTCTCGGGATACAGCTTGCGAAGCGACTCGACGTCGTCGCTGACGTACAACGTGTTGACCACTGGGCCGCTTGCATAGCGAGCGGCGTACAGGCGTTCACCGTCGGTGAGCCCGATCGTCATCTGAACGGGCTCGGCGATGCCCTGCGATTCAGCCAGCGCTTCGATGTGACCGGCCATCCGCTCCAGACCGCCGAGTGGATCGTCCTCCAGCCCGAAGGTCAGCGCGAGGTAGAACATCACCTCCGAATCCGTCGATCCTCCGATGCTCTCGAACAGGTCCGGCCGCACGGCGAGCATGAGGTCGCGTCGGAGGCGTTGGAAGTCGGCGATGAAGCCGTTGTGCACGAACATCCACCGTCCATACCGGAATGGATGGCAATTCGTTTGCTGCACTGGGGTACCGGTGGCCGCCCGCACATGTGCGACGAACAACGACGATCGCACAGTCGCCGACAGCTCGCGAAGGTTCTCGTCTCCCCAGGCGGGGGCGGCGCTCCGGAACAGCGTGGGTCGGCCAGCCTCGCTGTACCAGCCCAGTCCATGACCGTCGGCGTTTGCGGTGGGAACATCGGGCGCAGCGAGGCGACTCTGCTGGATCAGGGAGTGTTCGGGGTCGTAGAGAAGTTCTTTGGGGTTGATCGGATTCCCGTAGTAGCCGAGCCAGCGACACATGGGTCATCTCGTTCTCTGAGCGCCGGAGGAGATGGGTGCAGCGGTCAGGGCGTTCGTTGTTCGCGACCGCCGACGAGATCACGCATCCGGTCACGACGACCGACGTACAGCTCGAACCGGCGCTCGGCGCGCTCGAGCTTGCGTCCAGAGTAGAACCTGCGCGCCCAATACGAGGTCGGATGAGCCAGCCGTAGCGCGCCGATCAACCCGAGGAGTGGCACCGGCAACCCGATCAGCCCTGTCGCGAGCTTGCCCTTGAGCAGACAGATCACCGAGTAGGCGACATGCACGAGCACGATCACCGCTGTGATGGCCACGCTGGTGCTGGACGGATTGCCCTCATCGACCCCGCCGAGGGGAGTGGTGCCGACCAGCATCGCCACACCGAATACCGTCGCGATCATCACCGCGTCGATCGACTTGCGGCCCTCTTCGG
Source organism: Williamsia muralis (assembly GCF_051487485.1). GTDB lineage: Bacteria > Actinomycetota > Actinomycetes > Mycobacteriales > Mycobacteriaceae > Williamsia > Williamsia muralis_B. Next base: position 511,060 of record NZ_JAHVCV010000001.1, read on the forward strand.
ACCAGTACACGTCTTCCAGATGCAGCCACAGCGCGAACTCGTCGAGCGCGAGGGCGGCGCCGATCCCGAACGCCGCGGCCAGCACCTCGCGCCACGGCGGGTCGGGCTGGAACCGGAACTCGAGCAGCCCGGCGGTGAGGATCAGCAAGATCCCCCACACCTGGTGGTGGATGTGTACTCCACCGATGTAGATGTCGTTGACCGGTCCGCCCGACGCGGCTTCTGCATCGTCCGGCGTGTTCTCGTTTCGAGCGCGAATGGATCGAGTGATCCAACGCGTGATGCCGTAGGTCACGATGAATCCGACCAGGGCGAACACGGCCGCAGACCGGCCTGTCTCGACCACGTGGGTCATGTACCAGTTCAAGCGTCAACCTTCAGAGCGGTCACTTCGGTTTCGCGAGCGGGAACGCGAGCGTCTCCCGGATCGACTGTCCGGTGAGCAACATGACAATGCGATCCACTCCGATGCCGAGCCCTCCCGTGGGGAACATGCCGTGTTCGAGGGCCTGCAGGAAGTCCTCGTCGAGTTCCATCGCCTCGGGGTCGCCGCCCGCCGCGAGCAACGACTGTTCGGTGAGCCGCCGGCGCTGCTCCACCGGGTCGGTCAATTCGGTGTAGGCCGTACCCAATTCGACACCCCACGCGACCAGGTCCCAGCGTTCGGTGACACCGGGGATGGTGCGGTGCTGGCGCGTCAGCGGTGACACCGACGTCGGGAAGTCCTTGTAGAACGTCGGGAACGTGGTCTGGTCTTCCACCAGGTGCCCGTACATCTCCAACGCGACCTGACCGGCATCCCAGTCGTTGCGGTAGGGGATCTCGTGCTTGTCGCACAGTTCCTTGAGGTACTCCACCTCCGAGTACGGGGTGACCTCTTCGCCGATTGCCTCCGACACCGCGCCGTGCAGTGTCTTCACCGGCCACTCACCGGAGATGTCGACCTTTTCGATCTCCCCGTCCTTGCCCTCGATGTAGACCACCTGCTCGCCGTGCGCGGCAACCGCGGCGTTCTGGATCATCTCGCGGGTGAGGTGCAGCATGCGGTCGTAATCGCTGTGCGCCTCATACGCTTCCAGGCTGGTGAACTCCGGGTTGTGCTTGAAGTCCACACCTTCGTTGCGGAAGTTGCGGCCCATCTCGAACACGCGCTCCATGCCGCCGACGCACAGCCGTTTGAGGTACAGCTCGGGAGCGATTCGCAGATACAGATCGAGGTCGTAGGCATTGATGTGCGTGCGGAACGGCGCGGCGTTCGCGCCGCCGTGGATCTGCTGCAGGATCGGCGTCTCCACCTCGAGGTAGTCGCGGCCGGAGAGGTAGTCGCGCATCGACTTCACGATGGCGCTGTGCACTCTCATGAGTTCACGTGCTCGGGGATTGATGGTCAGGTCCACGTACCGCTGACGCACTCGCGCCTCGGGGTCGGTGAGCCCACTCCATTTGTCCGGCAACGGATGCAGGCACTTACCGAGCATCCGCCAGTCCTTGGCCAGCAGCGACAACTCGCCCTTGCGGCTGCGCCCGACCACTCCGCTGACCTCGATGAGGTCGCCGAGATCGACTGTGCTTGCCAGGTCGAGGGTTTCCGGCTTCAGGGCGCTCGCATCCACGAGTACCTGCACGTCCCCGCTCCAGTCGCGCACATCGCAAAACACGACCTTGCCGAAGTCGCGCATGCGGATGACGCGGCCAGCCACCCGGGCGGTGGTCCCTTCAGGCGCGCTCACGGCCTGCGCGATGGTGTGGGTGGGCGGATAGGCGGGCGGATAGGGGTCGACGCCGGCCGCGGTCAGCTGCTCCAGTTTGGCCAGTCGGACGCGGACCTGCTCGGGACGCCGCGGTCCGCGATGCTCGGCTTTCTCCTCGCTGGCGATCTCCGCGGCGATCGCGTCGATGTCGACACCGGGCGGCACCGAGGAGGCATCCCCGGTGAAGTCGTTGCCCTGCCCGAACTTCGGCAGCTTCACGAATCCTTCGTTGACCACCGCGGCCAGGCCGACTCGCGGGATCGTGCGACCGTCCTCGAAACACAGGAATCGGGGAACCCACTCGGGGTGGTACTTGGCGTTCGACTTGTACAGCGATTCCATCTGCACGAACTTCGACGCGAAGGTGAGGGCTCCGTACATCGCCCGCATGATCGGGCCGGCGCCGATCTGGCCGCCTTCTTCGAACACCACCCGGAAGGCGGCGAAGTTCATCGAGATGTCGAGGATTCCGAAGGCCTCGGCGTTCTCGGCGAACTCGGTCACCATCGTCTCGACCAGTCCGTTGATCGAGTCCCGGTCGCGGCGCATCACATCGAGCGATGCTCCGGTCTGCCCCCAGGGGACAAACGAGAGCATGCCGACGACCTTCTCGTTCGCGGTGCCCGCGTCGCGCACTGCTTCCACGAGAATGGACCGGCCGTCCGCGGGGTCACCGAGACGCCCCAGAGCCATCGAGAAGCCGCGTTCTTCGTCGGTGTCGCGCCATTCGTCGGCGCGCGCGATGACCGCGGCCATCTGTTCGGGGGACAGATCCTCGTGGCGGGCGATGCGCACGGTGATGCCGGCGCGCTTGGTGCGGGCCACCGACTGCCGGACGGCCTTCATCTCCGGTCCGTTGAGGTTGTAGCCGCGGGTGTGGACGATGGCCTCGTCGCCGATGTTGAGTGTGGTGAATCCGGCAGCGTCCCACGCCTCCGCGCCGGTGGCACTCACGCCGATCGCGCCCGGATGCCAGCCGTACCGGTCACAGATCTTGAGGAATTCTGCGATCGCGTCGGGCCAATAGCGCTTGTCGCCCACGGGGTCTCCGCCGGCCATCGCGGTGCCGACCTCCACCCGGTAGGTGATCGCAGCCATGCCGTTGGGAGCGAAGACAACCGCCTTGTCGTGGCGGGTGGAGAAATACGCAAGTGAGTCGTCGCCGCTGAACCCATCGATGAGCAGCCGCAGCAACCTCTCGTCGGTCGCGGTCATCGAGTTGTTCGACCGCTGCGAACGGAACAGGATCAACGCCGCGGCGATGAGCGCCAGCGCGCCGAGCAGACCCAGGAACGTCTCGACGGGTGCATAGGAATGGTGCTCGTCGAAGTCGGTCGACAGGTCGACGGACCCGAACGTCACCACATGGTTGATCGCGTAGGGCAGTCGCTGGGAGGCTGTGAGGGTGTGGGGGAATATCTCGACGAGGGCCCAACCGATGAGGGAACCGACGACCAGGCCGGCGACCAGCACTCCGGCAGCGCGCCAGAGAGCGCCACGGCGCACACGGGTATAGAACTGCCGATAACTCGCGATCAAATACATCAGGGCGAACACGTGCAGGACGACGCCGATGCAGATATTGATCCGCACCACGGTGTTCACGCCGTTTTCCGAAGACAACGGCTCGAATAGGTAGAGCGCATTTCCGATGGCATAGACGGCGACGTACGCCACCGTGATCCACCACGCGATCCGCTTGCGGGACGCGAGTGCAAAAGCGAGCAGTGCCAAGACGAACGCCCAGGCGAAGCTGGTGTCGGGTGCGGAGATCAGATAGTTGTCGACGTAGTCGCGAGGCACCTCGGTGAGGCGGCGGAACTGCAGGGAGATGCTGCTGAGCAGCGAGATGGCGGCAAGGACGCCCGCAACCCAACTGACGTACCGGGGCGCGTTCTTGAACCATCCCGCGGGTGGGACCAGGCGAGTCGGCCGACGGGGCGCAGGAGTTGCCTCGCTGCTCACCTCGATTGAGTCGACCGTGGTTTCGGGTGAATCGACGCTCACAGGTGTTGCCTTTCCGCAGCTGGTCCGCAGTAACGTTATCTCTCAGATGGGAGGATTGAACGGTGAGCCGAGAAACAGTTCCGATCCGAGACAATTCCATCCGACTGGGCCAATTCCTGAAGCTGGCAAATCTCATCGAATCCGGGGCCGAGGCAAAAGAAGTCATCGCGGACGGATTGGTCAGTGTCAACGGTGAGACCGAGACGCGGCGCGGTCGACAATTGGTCACGGGCGACGTCGTGGACATCGGCGGTACCGAGGCCGTGGTCGGCGGACCAGACGACGGTGTGCTCCCGGACTGACATCTACGACCGTGGTCGACCGACTCGGATGCGGCGCCGGTCAGCGGTGGTTACCGGTCGGTAGGTACGAGTCGTTAGGCTGAGGTGCATGAGTGAGATCACCTTCGTTGCCACTGCCGACCTCGTGGACGAGATCGGCCAGGAGGTACGCAGCTGCGACCTCCAGTTCACGCAGTTCGGAAAGCGCCGGGAGTTCGTCGGCCGGGTCACCACGGTTCGGTGCCTCCAGGACAATGCCCTGCTGAAGCAGGTGCTCGGCGAACCCGGTGACGGCGGAGTGCTCGTCGTCGACGGTGCCGGGTCGGTGCACACCGCCCTTGTCGGCGACGTGATCGCCGAACTCGGCCGATCCAACGGCTGGAGCGGGATCATCGTGAACGGTGCGGTCCGCGACTCGAAGCTGCTCGCCGGCATCGACATCGGTATCAAGGCTCTCGGGACCAACCCGCGCAAGTCCACCAAGACCGGAGCCGGCGAGCGTGACGTCCCTGTTGAACTGGGCGGCCTCACCTTCAATCCCGGCGACCTGGCATACAGCGACGACGACGGCATCGTGCTCGTCGCGGCCGAATAGGAGACATGATCATGGGCAAGCCAGATACAGCCACGTTCGACCGTTTGCGGGGGCTCATCGCCATCGACGACCCGGACGCCCGTTCCACGCGCCCGGTTCTCGAGGCGTTCACGGGCGAGGAGATGACCACCATTCCGGTCGGCACCGCCGACGACGTGCGGGCAGCGTTCGAGCGGGCGCGCGTCGCACAGGTCGAGTGGGCCAAACTCTGGCCGCGTGACCGTGCCAAGATCCTGATCGACTTCGCGGCCCTGGTGCTCAAGAACAAGGATGCGCTGGCGGACATGGCGCAGGCCGAGACCGGTAAAGCGCGCGCCTACGCCCAGGAGGAAGTGCTGGACGTGGCGATGACCGCCCGGCACTACGCCAAGACCGGCCCGCGGTTGCTTGCGGCGAGCAAGGTCAAGGGGATGCTGCCCCTGGCCACCGACACCCGCGTTCGGTATCAGCCCAAGGGTGTCGTCGGTGTGATCTCGCCGTGGAACTACCCGATGACCCTGGCTGCCTCCGATGGGGTCGCCGCCCTGATGGCCGGTAATGCGGTGGTGCTCAAGCCCGACAGCCAGACGCCGTACTGCGCCCTCGCCGTGGTCGAGCTGCTCTACCAGGCAGGCCTGCCGAAGGATCTGTTCGCCGTGGTGCCCGGACCGGGCTCTGTTGTGGGACAAGAGATCTTGGCTCAGGCCGACTACCTCATGTTCACGGGGTCTTCCGAAACCGGCGCGCAGCTCGCCGAGCAGGCCGGCCGTCGCCTCATCGGGTTCTCGGCCGAACTCGGTGGCAAGAACCCGATGATCATCACCAAGACCGCCGACATCGACAACGCTGTCGAAGGTGCAGTGCGCGCCTGCTTCTCGAACTCGGGACAGCTCTGCATCTCGATTGAGCGCATCTACGTCGAGAAGCCGATCGCCGATGAGTTCTCCGCCAAGTTCGCGCAGCGGGTGTCGGCGATGAAGGTGGGCAAGTCCTACGACTTCTCCACGGAGATGGGGTCGTTGGCCTCGGCGGACCAGGTCGACACCGCCGAACGGCACGTCGAGGACGCCAAGTCCAAGGGCGCCGTGATCCTCGCCGGCGGACACCGCCGTCCCGAACTCGGACCCTTCTTCTTCGAGCCGACCGTTCTGTCCGGGGTTGCCGACGGGATGGAATCGTTTGCCGGTGAGACCTTCGGGCCGGTTGTCGCCATCTATCCGGTGGACTCCGTGGACGAGGCCATCAAAGAGGCCAACAACACCGAATATGGGCTCAACGCAAGCGTTTTCGCCGGATCATCGGATGAAGGCCGCAAGATCGCCGCAGAGCTGCGCGCCGGCACGGTCAACCTGAACGAGGGCTACGCAGCGGCGTGGGGTTCCACTGCGGCTCCGATGGGCGGTATGGGCAAGTCGGGCGTCGGCCGCCGTCACGGCGCCGAAGGGCTTCTCAAATACACCGAGCCCCAGACGATTGCGGAGCAGCGGGTGATCGGTCTGGGTGGCATCAAGGGCGTGCCGCAGGGCCTCTTCTTGCGGACCGTTCCGGCGTTCGTGAAGTCGCTGAAGTTCTTGCCCGGTCGTTGACCGACGGTGCCGGCCGCGGATTCCGCGCGGCCGGCATCACTCATCGTGTGTCCTGAACCTGTTGCTCCGCGCACGCGATGACGGCGTCCAGATCGAGGCCGTACGGCGTCGCGTCGACCAGGCTGTAGCGCAGAAGCCGACCGGCCCCGCGTTCGACGAGACGTTCGGCGCCCCTGGGATTCCCGCGCAGATGATGCGTCAGGCCGACACAGATCTGGGCCAGCCCCTGCCACAGTTCCCGTTCGTCGGGCGGACACGTCTTCCAGCGGACCTCGAACACCTCGTGTGCTGCGAACGGTCGTCCCGCGTCGATGAGTTGGCGTGCCAGCGCGATGGTTTCGTCGGGTGGCAACGGATCTTCGGAGACCGGTTCGACACCCTCGGCGCCGTACGGCAGGGGCCTGCCCAGCTCGTCCCGCGGCCGGGCCTGCCGTGCGCGGCCGTCGGGGTCGCGGTCGCGACGCTCAGGCATCGTCCACCTCGTTGCTCGTCCTGCCGCCCAGCCAGGCGAGGACCGCGGGATCGTCCGATCGCAGGCGCTGCACTTCCTCGCCACCGTCGCAGGTGCACATCGAGATGGTCACGGCAGAGGCGGTCCGGGACGTCACGCGCCAGACGGCACCTGAATCGGTCCACCGGATCAGCGACTCGATCACGTTCTCTTCCACGATTCCTCCCTTCCGGCGGTCGGTGTCAAAACTATCCCGTCACATACCAACTCTGGGACAGCAGAAGGATCCCGGCAGCGACGAGCGCGGCCACTTTGAGCACTTCGGCGCCGATGTACACGTGATGTGCGTGCGACCGCGGCGCCTGCTCGCCGGCGATCACCCGATCCGACCGACGGGTGAGCGGCGGCCGGACCACAATGACCTGAAACGCGAGGATGGCGATCGCACACAGGCATGGGATCAGCACTCGGTACGGGACGTCGCCGATCACCATCGCGATCGCCAACACAACCGCAAGGATCGCCTCGACGGTGTTCAGCGCCCGGAACACCAGCCGCCCGATGCCCAGTCCCGTCTTCAGATCCACCCCGGGAGCGCGGAACTTCAGCGGGGCCTCCAGGAAGGAGATGGCCAGGACCATTCCCAGCCAGATGAAGACGCTGGCTGTCGCGGTGGCTTGTGCTGTGGTCATGCTGCGGGGTCCCATCGTTCGGAGGCGTTCGCAGTGCCATCATCGAGGACAACGTGCCGCAGCAACAGCACGTGCTCGGTGCAGCGAGTCCACCACGACGGGAGAATCCAGTGACCCAACATCCATCCATCGCGGTCGCGGGGGCCACCGGCAACGTCGGCGGATTGGTCGCGCGTGCCCTGTCGGAGGCCGGGACAGCTCTGCGGTTGGTGGTCCGTTCGCGCGGCCGGGCGCCAGTGTTGCCCGGGGCAGCGGTCGCGGAGACGAGCTACGGCGACCACGACGCCGCGGTCGCCGCACTCGCGGACGTCGACACCTTGTTCATGGTGTCGGCCTCGGAGAGCGCAGACCGGTTGGACCAACACCGCACGTTCGTCGATGCGGCTGTCCGGGCCGGTGTGCAACACATCGTCTACACGTCATTCCTGAATGCGGCACCCGATGCGACTTTCACTCTCGCGCGCGATCATTGGGCAACGGAGGAGCACATCCGTGCGTCGGGTGTGCAGTTCACGTTCTTGCGTGACAGCTTCTACATCGATTTCCTGCCGAGCCTCGCCGGCGCCGACGGCGTGATCCGTGGCCCGGCCGGCGACGGCGCGGTGGGTGCGGTGGCGCGTGCCGACGTCGCGCGAGTGGCGACCGCGGTTCTCTCCGATCCGGCGTCACACCTGGGTGAGACGTACGACCTCACCGGCCGCGAATCACTCACCTTCGACGACGTGGCGCGGATCATCACCGAAACCAGCGGTCGCACAGTCACATTCCACAACGAGACAATCGACGAAGCCTACGAGTCGCGGAAATCGTATGGGGCGCCGGACTGGCAGTTGGACGCCTGGGTGTCCACCTACACCGCGATTGCCGCGGGTGAACTGGCAACGGTGACCGACACTGTGGAGACCATCACGGGCCGGCCGCCGATGACATTGCGTGACTTCATCGTCGGCTCGGCGTGACCGTGCACAAACGCTGACGATCCTGGCGGGAACGCTTGCCGGCACCTCTGTGGTTTGCCGAAGGTTTTCGATCGTCGCTCGCAGGCTATGCCTACCTGGAACAAACGTTGTAGAAACAGCTGGCCCTCGAGCAACGTCGGCCGGCACATTCTCGGGTGCACCAGGAGATGCGAATGACGGCTGATGCCGAAACCGGAACACAGGCAACAGGCGATGAGCCCGCATCCAAACTGAAGCGGAAGATCACCGGACCGCTGCTGTTCTTGTTCATCTTGGGTGACGTGCTCGGAGCCGGTATCTACGCCCTGATGGGAGTGCTGTCCGAGGAGGTGGGTGGCGCACTGTGGGCGCCGCTGATCGTCGCGCTTCTGCTGGCCCTGCTCACCGCCGGTTCTTATGCCGAGTTGGTCACCAAATATCCGCAGGCCGGCGGCGCAGCGATCTTCGCCGAGCGGGCCTTCAAGCAGCCGATCGTCTCGTTCCTCGTGGGTTTCTGCATGCTGGCGGCAGGGGTCACGAGCGCAGCCGGACTGGCACTGGCCTTCTCCGGTGAATACCTCAAGACCTTCATCGATGTGCCGACCGTCCCAGCTGCGCTGGTGTTCCTGGCGCTGGTTGCCTGCCTGAACGCACGGGGCATCAGCGAGTCGGTGAAGAGCAACGTGGTCATGACGATCATCGAGGTCAGCGGACTGGTCATCGTCATCGCAGTGGTCGGGGTGATGCTCGGTGAAGGTCGAGGCGATGTGTCCCGGGTGACCGAGTTCCCGGACGGCTCAACCCCCGCGATGGCCATCCTCAGCGGTGCCATCATCGCCTACTACTCCTTTGTCGGATTCGAGACCTCGGCCAATGTCGCCGAAGAGATCCGCAATCCCAGTCGCGTGTACCCCTCGGCCCTCTTCGGGTCGTTGGCAACAGCCGGGCTCGTCTACGTGCTGGTTGGACTCGCCAGCTCGATCGCCCTGCCCGCGAGCGTGTTGTCCGAGTCGTCGGGACCGCTGCTGGCCGTTGTCGGGGAGTCCGGTGTCGGCATCCCCGACTGGGTCTTCAGCTTGATCGCACTGGTGGCCGTGGCCAACGGCGCACTGCTCACGATGATCATGGCCAGCCGCCTCACCTTCGGTATGGCCGAACACAGACTTCTTCCGAGCGCACTGGCGAAGGTGCTGCCCAACCGGCGCACCCCGTGGGCGGCGATCGTGGCGACGACGTTGGTGGCGATGCTGCTCACACTCACCGGCGACCTGTCGACATTGGCCGAGACGGTGGTGCTGCTGCTGTTGTTCGTCTTCATCTCCACAAACATCGCTGTGCTGGTGCTTCGTCGGGATCCTGTCGACCACAAGCACTTTCGGGTACCGACGGTCATTCCGATCCTGGGTGTCGCGTCGTGCGTGCTGCTGCTGACCCAGCAGAGCGGTGAGGTCTGGATGTATGGCGGGCTCCTTCTTGCGGTGGGTATCGCACTTCATTTCGCGGCCGTCTGGGTTCGTCGACGTGCCGCGTGACACCTCGTCTCGCGGTGTGGGCAGCATCGACAAAGTCGAGATGCAGTCTCCACAGCCAAATTCCGGCGGATAGGCTCCACAGATGAGCAAACCATCTGTCCGGCCTATGGATTCGGACACCGCGGGACGTTTGCGGGCGGCGGAGTTCACCTACCCGGAGGTCGGTGCGACCAAGACCGGTATGCCGTCCGGTTACCACCACCTTCGACGAGAAAGAACCGTGGGATCGGGCGCTGCAGTGTTCCGCGAACTCGGCGATGCTGTTCTGAGGTGGCAGGTGCAACTCGGCGCCGGCCTGACGGTGACCAGTCCGGACGCGAAAGTCAGCGAAGGGACCATCGGACTGGTCGGGCTCGGAGTGGGTGCGGCCAGACTGAAGGCGCCGGTGCGAGTTGTGTACGTGCTCGACGAGCCCGATCGCTGCGGTTTCGCCTACGGCACCCTGCCCGGTCACCCAGAAGCAGGTGAGGAGCTGTTCTGCGTCGAGCACCGAGCCGACGACAGTGTGGTGCTGGTGGTCGCGGCCTTCTCACGCCCACACTCGGTCCTTGCCCGGGCGGGCGGACCCGTCGGGAGGCTCGGTCAACGCCTGGTGACGAAGCGTTATCTTCGTGCGCTGGACAATCCAGAGAGCTGATCCGGCGAGTTCGAAGCTTTCATGGCATCGCGCACATGCGTTCGCAGCTCGGCGATCCCGGCTCTCTGTGCCCGGAGACGACGCATCGCGTCGGCCAGCTGATGTTCGCGCTCGTCGAGTTGTCGTAGGGCTTCACGGCGTTCCTCGTCGGTCGCCTCGTCGGGGTCGGCGCACGCGACGCGAAGGATGAAAGCGGACTCCGACAACGACAGTCCTGACGCCAAGAGGCATCGGATGTCTTCGACGGTCTGCACGTCTTCTTTCCGGTACCGCCGGTAACCGTTCGGATCACGCGTCGGCGTCAGCAAACCGGCTTTTTCGTAGTGCCTGAGCATGCGGGAGCTAGCGCCCGTGATGTCACTCAAGTCGCTGATGTGCATCGATGCCTCTTCTCGGATGTGAACCTTGACCTTGACACTGATGTCATAGTTTACCGTCGCCGGTATGAGCAACGCAGATCAGCAGTCCGATGTCATCCTGGTGGTTGTCCACCCCGACACCCAATCGGTCACCTGGAATGTGGCCCGAGCGATGCAAGAGAGCATCGCCGGCGAAAACCTCACTGCCACAACATACGACCTGGCGGCGTCGGGATTCGACCCCGCCTTCAACAGTGACGATCTCGCACACTTCCGAGGTCTCGCCGGGGTCCCCGCGGACGTCGCGGAGCAGCAGCAGATGTTGCGATCTGCCGCGGCGGTGGTGTTGGTTTTCCCGGTCTATTGGTGGTCGCTGCCGGCGCTCGCCAAGGGCTGGATCGACCGAGTCTTCACACGCGGCTTCGCCTATGACGATCGAGTCGCCGACGCCCCGAGCGCCATCAAGGGCCTCCATCTTGTGGCGATCGGCGGAATAGATGAAGGGACGCATCAGCGACACGGATACAAAGAGGCGATGACGCTGCAGTTGATCCATGGGATCGCGGACTACTCGCGCATAGAGGCGTCGTCGATCGACTACCTCTACGACGCAGATTCCGACGACCCGGACGTTCGGCGTGAACGGATCGCTCAGGCCGAGGTCATCGGCGCCAAGATAGCGGCGAGTGTGGTCGGGCAACTCGAATCGGCATCACCACAACAGCTTTCGTCTCTCGGGCTATCGACGTAGCCGCCGGATCGCCAGGAAGATGAGCGCCAAGAAAACCACGGCGCTGCCGATTTTGAGCACCGGGCCTGTTGTCGACGGCTCAGGCAGAGGCAGGGGTTCCGTGCGTTTGAGAGCTGTGAACCGGGCCTGCTGATCCTCGTCCGGAGTGGGCGCCGAAGGTTCCGGGTGTCTGGGTTCCGGTGCCGCAGCCGGGGCGGGAGCAGTCTTGGGAGACGGGGGAGCCGCCGACTGTGCCGGGGTCGATTTGGGTGGAGCCGTGTTGCCAGGCTTGCCAGGACCCTTGCTGACCGGAGGCTTTTTGGCGGGTGCCTTCTTCGATACGACGTGTTCGGCGTTGGCGTGATTGGGTGTGCCGGCGTCAGACCTACTCGGCGCAGACGCCTTCTTGGGTGGAGTGTTGCCGGGCGCAGCCTTTTTCGCGGGGGCCTTCTTGGCAGCAGTCTTCTTCGCAACGTCCTTCTTGGGGGCGGCTTTTTTCGCCGCCTTCTTGGCGGCGGTCTTCTTGGCGGCGGCCTTTTTCTCCGGAGCCTTTTTCGCAGCCGACTTCTTGGCCGGCGGGACGGGGCGCTCGCCCGACTGATCGGAGTCGGGCTGGGAGTCCGGGTCGGCCATACGGCTCAGCTCCTTCGAAGACGGGCGGACTGATCACCGTGTCTCGATTCGGCCCGGAGGTTCTGACCCAGGCCGGCACGAAGACGCGGGGCGACGTCACGTGTACGTGGCTGCGCCGTCGTCAATCATGCCCGGTTCCGGCGGGTTCGGCTCAGCTGGGTGCGGTGGTCCCGAGCCCGGCGGCCAGTCCGATGACAACCGCCATCAGCAGCACCTCGACGATCGCGCGCCGCAGCGACGCCTGTTCGGAACTGCGATGGTTGTTGGCCGCAGGCAGCCACCGCCGCCGTTGATCGGCAGCCACCGCAAGCAACGCCACCATGCCCACCGACTTCGCAAGCAGGATCCGGCCGTAACCCGTGGACCAGACCTCGCTGATCGAATCCAACTCCAGCACGGCAGCGACCACACCGCTGACAATCAGTGCCAGCACCAGCCACTGCGCGTAGCGCGAGAAAACGGGCAGCACGGTTGCCCAGCCCTTTCGGCCGCGGACGGTGAGGGCAAGAGCCGCGAGAGAACCGCACCACCAGCTCGCCGCGAGTACATGCACGGCGATGAGCAATGCTCCACCGGTCAGCTGTCCCAAGTGCCCGGTGACTGGTCCGATCAACAGACCCAACGCGGCGAGGGCGCCGACGGCTTCGGGCGCGATCAGACTCGGATACCGGATCCAGACCGCGCAGAACAAGGTGACCGCCAGCGCGCACATCGCTGCGATCAGACCGGCGGTGGTGCCGCTGACCCGGAAGAAGTCGTTGATGCCCACCTCGTGCGGTGCGAGCCCCGTCCGTTCGGCGGCACCCAGCCAGGCACCGACCAGTAGCGACACCGCCCACACCGCAGCGAGCACCGATGCCAGACGCAGCACCGGTTGGGTGAGCCCTTCGCCGCCGAGGAGCTTGACGGTGGAGAGCCCGAGCACGGTCATCCCGGCGAGTAGGGCGACGGCCCCAGCAATTGATTCGGCTTCAGGACCGGCGGGACGCGCGAGCGCCCAGGCCAGCAACAAGCCCAGCCAGACCGCGGGCACGGAGACGAGCAACCACTCGCGCCGCACCGCGCCCGCGGTCGTCACTGTTCGCTACTTCTTCCGCTGGGGACGCAATGCAAACGCCAGGCCGGCACCGAACACCACGACACCGCCCACGATGAACGGCCACACCGGGATTCCCGATGACGAGGAATCGTCGGCGTCCACCGCAGGGCCCGGAGTTCCCGAGCCAGCGACGGTGAGCTCGAAATCGAGCTGACCTTCCACCGGATGGCCGTCGGCCGACGTGATCCGGTAGTTGATCAGGTACGTGCCGGTCGGCCCCAACTCGCGCACCGGGACGGTGACCGTACGGCCGGTGACCGTCGGTTCGCCGTCCTGCCAGTAATGCTCGTCCGGCCCGACCACCTTCAGCACGGCGTAATTCTTTTGCACCGGCTCGTTGAAGGTGAGTGTGACCGCCGCCGGACCGGCCGCCAGCGGCGCGCCATCGGCCGGATCAGATCCGATCAGCGCCGAATGAGCCGACGCCGTCGGTGCCCAGACCACAGCCGCCAGAACGGTCATCATCAGCGCGACGATGGAGAAGGTCAGACGCCGCATGGAATCTCGTCTCATTGGCGTTTACGCGCCAGGGCGCCGATTGCGACACCGATACCCAACGCGCCCAGCAAGATTCCGGCACCGGCCAGCCAGCGCGCGGTGTCGTCGGTGCTGTCGGTGTCCGAGGACGCCGAGTTCTCCGAGGCGGTCTGGGTGTCTTCCTCGTGAGTCGCCGTATCGGCGTGACCGTCGGCGGTTGCGGCGCCGAGCGTCACCGTGGGCGCGGGCTTGTCGGGCTCGGGCTGACCCTCGACGGCCGGCTGGTCCCAGCGGACCACCTCGCCGTCGGAGTACGTCTGCGTTGCGGGCATCGTGACCGTCGCCTGCTCCGGCAGGGGCCCACCGGACACCCGGAACTGGAGGAACTCGCCGGGGCGGATTCCGGGGTTGCCGTCGGCGACCTTCCACGTCACCTCAGTGGCCGCTTCGGTCGCCGGGTCCTTCTTCACCTCGGCGGTCCAACCGGGCAACGGCTCGGTGCGGGCGGAGGTCAGGTTGGGAAGGGCGACGGTCAGCGCGACCGTGCTGGCGGTGTCCGACTCGTTGGGGACCCGGAAGGTGATGACGCCGTAGCCACCCTGGGTGAGACCGTCACCGGCCGCAGTGACGTGAGCCGAGGCCGAACCGGCGCCCAGCAGACTCAGGCCACCGACCATCGTGACGGCGGCGAGTGACGCACCGAGAAGACGGAAGCGTCGCTTGAACAAAGACATGGATGTTTCCTAACGGAGATGGGTGAAACCCACCCGGGTGACCGTGTCGATCTACGGGCTCGGGCGGATGAAGGGTGTGGGCGAAGATCAATTCGCCGGTGGACCCCGAACCCCTGTCCCGCCAGGAGCGAACACCCCGACCAGAGGTCGTAGATGTGGTGAGGGAGGAAGATTCGAACTCCCGAGTTCGGCAACCGGGTCGCCCAGGAGACGGCGCACGACAGCCAGGACCGACGTGATCACCCCGTACAGCGAGGTGCCGCCGGCGATGAGTAGCGCGCACACCGGAATCGCGATCAGGTGGGTCACCAACATCAGCGTCTGCGACCCGTGCGCATGGGCCATCGGGTCTGCGGTGGCCGAGAGGAGCATGTGCCCGGCGATCTGGGCGCCGGTCAGAACCGCGAGCAGAGCGAGCGGGGAGTTCAGTCGACGACACAGGGTGGCCGCGACGACTCCGACCAGCAGGAGCAGCAACATTCCCGCGGAGTCAGGAAAAACGCCTGAAGCCGCCCCGTGGGCAGCAATTGCCAGCGCCGGGGCGGTCAGGAGGATGGCCAGAGCGGTCAGGGACGCACTCCGAGGCGGGCCAGCAGGTCGGCGTCGATGGCGGCCAGCTCACGGCTGATGGCGGCGTGCGCACTGCGGCGCCGTGCGGCGGGCATGTGTTCGGCTGCCGAAACGGCGGTGGACAGGTCCGACAGACGCTGGTTCATCGTGGACGCGAAGGTCTTGGTCTCGGCGTCCGACGGATGCTTGGCGGTGAGGGTCTGCAACGAGGAGTTGGCACCGGCGATGCGGGCCGACAGAGCGGCGCCGTGGCCGCTGTACTTGTTCAGCTCGGCAACAGGGACACCTGCGCGATCGGCCTGGATCCGGCTGATCTGCTCGCGGGCGGCAGTGCTGGCGCGGTAGGCGATGGGCACCAGGATCGGCGACAGCACCTTGGCGACCTGCAGATATCGCTTCACCCGAGCGGGCGAGAGAACCTTGCCATCGGCGACCGCCTTGGCGTTGGCCTGCGCGATCTTGACGCTCGCCGAGTTCGTCTTGTCGGCGATCTTCAGTGCTCTCTTGTCAGACTTGGCCTGCGCCTTGCGCGCTTTCTTGGCGAGCTTGCGCTGCTGCTTGAGCTCTTCCTTGGCGAACTTGCGCCCGGACTTGTCTTCGAGGCGGGCTTCGAGCTTGGCCTTCGCCTTGAGGGCCTTGGCCTCAGCTTTGCGCTGTGCCCGGCTCTTGCGTCCGGAACTGAACAAACCCATGCGTTGGGGACCTCTCGTTAGCTTGGTCGAGCATCGCCGTCGGCGGTTGACGAAATTGTCCTGCAGTTGCGGTACAAGCATTACATAGCGGGGGTACGGCAGGTGCCCCAGATCGGTGAGGAGAGGATGGTGTGGATGGCAACTCGTTCATCGGTGCCATCCGGCCCGACAAGACCGCCGCTGCTCAGTCCCAGGGATCTGAGCGGCTGCGAACATCGGCTTGCCCTCGATTCCCGATTCCCCGGCTCAGAGAAGGTCGCCGAAGACCCCGCGGTGACGCTGCGCAAAGAAGCGGCGACCGAGCACCGTGAACGTGTGCGCGACATGCTCCATGCGGTCCATTCGATCGAACTCAGCGGCTGGGCCGACGTGGGCAGCGGCGGCGGCAGTCGACAGCGGGCCGAGCGAACCATGGCGGCCATCGCCTCGGGTGCCCGATGGATCTGGGGCGCGTCCCTGCCCGACGACGTGGCCGGCGGCCGCCGCGGGTGGGCGGAACTGCTGATCCGAATGGACAATCCGCAACGGACGTCGGGTTACGTGCCCGTCATCGTGGTGAATCACAAGGCCTCCGACCCCGGATCGGGCGCGGTGACCAGCCCGGTGTGGAGTTGGCAGCCGATGCTCGACGAGACGCGCAAGGTTCGCGGCAACTCGCGGGACACCGTTCGGCTGGCGCAGCTGTACCGGATGCTCGAGGCGCTCGGGGTCGCAGGAGTCGACCCGGGGTCGGGCAAACCGGTCGGCGCGGTGATCGGCCTCGACACCGATTGCATGGTGGTCCTCGACCTCACCGACACGCTGGTCCGGTACGACGCGCTTCTGGAGCGTCGGGCCGGCATCGCCGCGGGCCGGATATCAACGGCGCCGTCGCGGATCGGGGAGTGCCGCAACTGCGCGTGGTGGTCCATGTGTGGGCCGGAACTGCACGAGGCACGCGACGTGAGCCTGGTGGTCAACGGCAATCTGACCCAACTGCTCGCGACGGTGGGCGTGCGCACGGTGGACGAACTGGCCGCTTATGACGGTCCCGTGCCCGACGGATGGCCGGGCAACAGCCTCGCTGATTCGGTCCTGTTGGCGCGTGCCTGGCTGGCACAGGTGACGCTGATCCGGCGAATGCCGGAGGTGCAGGTGGCGCGGGCCGACGTGGAGGTCGACGTCGACATGGAGAGCTACCAGGACGACGGCGCCTACCTCTGGGGCACGTTGCTCACCGACAACACCGATCCCGCCCGAGAGGTCAGATACCGCCCGTTCGTCACCTGGCAACCGCTGCCCACCCAGGACGAGGCCCGCTCGTTCGCCGAGTTCTGGCAGTGGCTGATCGACGAACGCGACAAATCCCTGAGTGAGGGCAAAACCTTTGCGGCCTACTGTTATTCGCAGCAGGCCGAGAATCGTTGGCTCCTCGGGTCGGCTGACAGGTTCGCGGGATCGCCCGGTGTGCCGAGTCGTGAAACCGTGCAGGAGTTCATCAACTCACCGCACTGGGTCGACATCTACGAGGCCGTCAGCGGGAACTTCCTCAGCCCCGAGGGCAAAGGACTCAAGAAGGTGGCGCCTCACGCGGGCTTCCACTGGCGCGACGACGAAGCCGGTGGTGAGGCGTCGATGCAGTGGTATCGGCGGGCAGTGGGCCGCGACGGCGAAGAGGTGGATCAGAGCCAGCGGGTGAGATTGCTCGAGTACAACGAGGACGATGTGCGCGCGACAAAGGCGTTGCGCGAGTGGATGACAACCACCGCAGCTCAACAGGTACCGCTGGGTTCGGATCTACCCGTGCCTGCTGGCGTGCCCGTCCCTGATGCCGCGCCCGGGCACGATGAGGTGCCTACGCCCCGGATTGATCCCGCCGCCCGCTGAAGAAGTGAGAAGTCAGCCGCGGCCGTTGCGCAGCGACTCGAGGAATGCGCCGCTACCGAACAAGGCGACCGAACCCAAGACGAGCAGTCCGGCAGGCGACAGATCGCGAGCCACCTCGGCGCCCGCGCAGCCGCCACCGGTCCCGGCGCCCATCAGGCAGGACGACGCGGTTGGTGTGGCAGCGGGCGGGTTGCTCGGGTCGGACAGCGGGTCGCCCTGTGGGACAGCCGATTCGGAGTCACCTGGGGTCAGTTCGGGCGTCCCGGTACTCGGCGCCGGAGAGCCAGGTGTCGGAGAGCCAGGTGTCGGGGAGCCAGGCACCGGGGAGGTTGATGCGTCCGGTGCCGGCATACCGGGGATCGGCAGGCCCGGGATCGGAAGATTCGGAATCGTGATGGCCGGCAATTCGATTCCGGGTAGTTCGGCGGTCGGGGCCGTGGGGAGACCGTCGTCGGTACCGTTGTTGCCGTTGTTCCCGGGGGCACCGGTGTTGCCGTTCCCGTTCCCGTTGTTGCCGTTACCACTGTTGCCGTCGCCTTGACCGAGGTCAGGTGTAGGGCCGGTGGCGGATCGAGCCGGCACCCGGGATGTCTCGGTGCTCTTCACTCCCGGAGTGTGGTCGGCGTTGCCGTTTCCGGAGTTCACCGGTGGAGTCGTGTCGGAGCCGGGCCGGGACGTCACAGTGACCTCGGGCGGGACTTCGGGATCAGCAGCTGCGGACGGCGAGGTCAGGGCGAGGAGAATGCCGCCGACCACCAACCCCAGCGACGCGACGAGCACCGAGAACCACACCGTGGTCGGGCGCATCACGCGATGCTTCGGCATCGACTCCTCCAGTCCGGAAATCACCAGGGGCGGGCTATTGAATTTTCGGCATCTTCACGGTTTATTCAGGTGGGCTCGATCAGCGTCGAACGAGTCCGAAAGTGAAGTACCGAAGACCGACTCCGCGCAGCGTGAAGCTGTTTGGCTGCCTCAAGGCTGTAAGCTACCATATGGCAAACACGGCGTGCGGAGTAGTGAATTTCATACTTCTGGCTGGTCTCCGTTCGGTGATCGGCCCTCACTGGGAGGCACACGGAGAATGCGCGTGGAGCGTGGCATGACCGACAACATGGACCAAGCAGACACCGAGAACGCATTCGATCCCGGTCTGTTCGCGCGACGTCTGGAAGAGCTGTTCCGAACGGTCCCGGGCCCCAACGGTCGTGCTTATAGCGCCAAAGCCATCGCCAATCGCTCCACTGAACTGGGCTTTCGTCTCGGTGAGTCCTATTTGAGCCAGCTCCGGTCGGGTAAGGCCAAGTCGCCGTCGTTCCGCACAGTCGAGGGCATCTCGGCGGCATTCGGCGTCGACGTCCACTACTTCCTGGAAGATCGGGCCGCCCAGCGCACCCGCGACCAGATCGACCTGATGCGGCTTCAGGCCGACAGCAATGTCCAGCTCGCCGCGTTCCGGCTGGCCGGCCTGTCGAGTGACTCGGTCACCGTGGTCAACGAACTCATCAAGGTCCTCCGAGTTCAGCAGGGTCTGCCCGCCGACCCGCCCGACCTGCTCAAGTCGGCCGAACCCGAATTGGGGCATGGCCATTCAGGACTTCGAGTGGTCGAAAGGCACGAAGCCGCAGACTGATCGCGGGGGCTCCGTCTTAAGATGGAGCATGCGATCCGAGCGCGAACTACGGGCATTGTGCCGCCGCGAACTCGGCGGTCTCGACCTGGATCTGCCTCTCGACGCTGAACAACTCTGCGATCTGTACGGCGCGCGGCGTGGTCGGCCGATCAAGATCGTTGCGCACCCGATGCCGGCCGGAATGCCGAATGGAGTCTGGTTGGTGGCGGCCGACGCGGACTATTTCTTCTGTCAGGCTGCCACCACCAAGCTCCACCGCGATCAGATCATCATCCACGAGTTCGGCCACCTCATCGCAGGTCACCAGTTGATCGACCAGGTCGAGAACCGGCTCATCAGTAGTCCGGCAGGTGGCGAGAACACCGACGATGCACTGAGTCGGACGTGCTATTCGGATGAACGTGAATGGGAAGCGGAGTTTTTGGCAACACTGATAGGAGAATGGGCGGCAAAAGCCACCCAGGGCGTCGGAAAGACGGCCGGCCATGATGGATTACGGGGAATCCAAAGCATCCTCGGGGGGCACAACGGATGGTTGTAGGGGTAGTCAACGCCATCGCGTTGGCGTTGTTCGCCCTCGCACTGTGCTGGCGTATCGACCGCCTCCGCAGGGAAGCCGCCGGTCTGCAGCCGGTCGCGATGACCGTCGCCATCTCGGCGACAACTCTCGCCTTTGTGGTCAGTAACCCCCGCGTACGGCGGTGGCTCAACGACGACTTCTTCCCAGGCGCGGACCGGTTGTCGATCTATTGCCTACTCGCGATCGGTGTCGCCGCGTTGGTCGTCGTCTTTCTGTACGGGACAACCGAGGAACAGCGGCAGCGGCGTGCCGGCGTGGAAGCAATCCCGCTGGTGGTCACCCTGATCGGCCTCAACGTGGCGATGCTGGCCACGCCCGTGCCGGTCCGTACCGAGCACATGTCCGACTGGACTGTGCACCATGTCGGATACGCGCTGTTCTTCGTGATCGCCGATTGCTACGTGGCGTATGGGATGGCGGCCTGCGTGGTGTCGATCGGGCGATACGTACGTCATGCCGAGGGATATCTCCGCCATTCCCTGATCATTCTGTCGACGGGGCTGGGGTTGCTAGGGGTCGCGGCGCTGATACAGACGCTTTATGTCGTCACCGCCGGACTGCATGTGGCCCACCTGGATGTGCTGCTGAACGTCGCCGCCGTACTGGCTGGCCTGGGGGCGGTGCTGTTCCTCGCCGGCATTTGCTACCCGCTGGTGCGCGCGCGAGTGATGTCGTTCCTCCACGATCGCCGGCACCGCAGTCAGTACCGGGAACTCGAGCCGCTATGGGCTCTAACCACCTCGGCACTACCGGGGGTGGTGTTGCCGTCGCCGCCGCAGGGTGCATTCGACGGTTCGATCATCTGGCTCTTCCAGCGGCGGGTGGTCGAGATCCGTGACGCGCTCCTGCAGCTCAGCCCTTATCTGCCCGACGACTTCGACGAGCTCGAATCGGCAGCCCAGGCCACCGCGCTGCGTGACGCGGTGCAAACCTACGTCGACCTCGGCGGTTCAGCCGGGGCGGTTCGGCAGGTGCTCGCGGGCGCCGGCGACGACCTCGACAGCGACGCCGCACCGCTTCTCCGGATATCCCGGGAACTGTCGCGCAGCTCCGGTCCGTCGCGGCAGAACTCGGTGTCGTCGCGGCAAAAACAGAACCGGACCGGCTGAAGGCCGGTCCGGTCCGAGTGTTCAGTTGGTGGTGACGTTTGCGGTCAGCGCGGAGCCATCCGCAGCGCGCCGTCCATGCGGATCGTCTCACCGTTGAGGTAGTCGTGGTCGACGATGAACGCGGCCAGCTTGGCGTAGTCGCTCGGATCGCCGAGGCGCTTGGGGAATGGGATACCGGCTTCGAGCGTCTTCTTGAACTCCGGGGTGATGCCGTCGAGCATCGGGGTGTTGATGGTGCCCGGGGCAATCGTGTTGACCCGCACGCCCACCTGCGCGAGGTCGCGGGCAGCGGTGATCGTCATGGCGTGCACGCCGCCCTTGGATGCGGTGTAGGCGATCTGCCCGATCTGTCCCTCGAATGCCGCGACCGACGCGGTGTTGATGATGACGCCGCGCTGGTCGTTCTCGTCCACCACTTCCTGGCTCTGCATCCGGTTGGCGGCCAAACGCATCACGTTGAAGGTGCCGACCAGGTTGATCTCGATGACCTTCTTGAACAGGTCGAGCTCGTGGGGGCCCTTCTTCGTCAGGATGCGGCTGGCCCAGCCGACACCGGCACAGTTCACAGCGACGCGGAGCGGGGCGCCGGATTCGGCGATGGTGTCGAGCGCTGCCTCGACATCGGCTTCGCTGGTCACGTCAGCCGCCAGGAGGGTGACGCCGTCCACCGCGGTCGCCTTGTCGATCGAAGGCTGCAGGTCGAGCCCGAACACAACCGCCCCGGCATCGGCGAAGCGCTTTGCTGTTGCCGCGCCCAGTCCCGATGCTCCTCCGGTGACCAATACCGCTGATCCTGAGATCTCCACTGATGCCGTCCCTTCTAAAAAGTGTCCGCGGGGGTTGTTCAGCCCGCTGGGATCACCCTAGTCAGTGGCTGTGGCGACAGGTCGCTCGGCTACGAGGCCGACGGGGTGCTCACCGGGAAGGCCGGCTTCCGGTTCGGGCTCGGCGAGGAGTCGTTCGCGTTCGGCCGCCCGGTTCTGCTCGCGGTGACTGTGGACATACCAGGTGCCGGCGCTGACGATCATGGCGACGGCGGTAATGGTGGCCATCGTGACGATGAAGTTGTTGGCGGTCACCAGGCCGTCGGTGGTGAGCCACGCGGCGAAGACGAAGAAGAGTGCAGCCGCGCCGTATGCGATTGCCTTCTCGGGGAGCTTGCGGCCGAGGACCGCGCCGACGGCGATGGCCAGGGCGTCGGCGGCGACCATGCCAACGGTCGATCCGATCCAGACACCCACCCAGTTGTGGTCGGTGGCCAGGGTGATGGTGGCGAGCATGGTCTTGTCGCCGAGTTCGGCGAGGAAGAACGATCCGATCACCGCGAACAGCACCGACTTCTTCACCCGGTCGGCCTTGTCGGACTCGTCGGTGTCGAGGCTGTCGCCGCGCAGGGTCCAGAAGCCGAACAGCAACATCGCCAGTCCGCCGACGATTGTCATCAGGTCGGTGGGGATCGAGAGACCGAGTACGTGTCCGAAGAGAACAGAGACCGCATGCACGGCGGTGGTAGCCACCGTGATGCCGAGCAGGACAACCCACCAGCGGTAACGGATGGCGTACGTCATCGCCATCAGCTGGGACTTGTCGCCGAGTTCGGCCACGAAGATCACGCCGAAGCTGACCAGGAGTGCGGATATCACCAGACCAACGTAAGCGCCGCTCACGACGGTTTGCAACTGATCGAATGGCCGCATTTATGCAGGTAGGGAGCCCTTTTTCAAAAGTTTGGGTACCCGAACATTAGGGTTCCCTTACCCGGTGATTCGCGGAAGGTTCGCCGCGAGGCTGTGACGTGCGGACATAGGTGGGCGGGGGCTGGTTTGGCCGCTCGGGTGGCTGGGATTTGCTCGGTCTGTAGTCCGAGCGGCTGCCAGATTCCCGAGCGGGCCCGGCCGCCGGCTCGCGCAACTCGCGTTTGCTCGCTCTGCAGACCGAGCGCCGCCCGGTTTCCCGAGCGGGCCCAGCCGCCGGCTCGCGCAACTTGCGTTTGCTCGCCCCGTAGTCCGAGCGTCGGCCGGTTTCGTGGGCGGGCCAGGTCTACTGCTCGTGCAACTTGGCGTCGCTCGCTCCGCAGACCGAGCGGCTCCCGGTTTCCCGAGCGGGCGGGGTTCACCGCTCGCGCAACTCGCGTTTGCTCGGTCTGTAGTGCGAGCGTCGGCCGGTTTCGTGAGCGGGCCAGGTCTACCGCTCAGGAAACTCGGATTTGCTCGCCCTGTAGACCGAGCATCGGCCGGTTTCCCGACCAGCACACAACCCCTCAAGCAGCGAGGAGCATCGCCAGGACAGCGGTATCAGGGTCGGTTCCTAGATCCAGACCTACCTGGTTGCGCAGGGTCACCACGGTGCCGTCGGCTTCGGCCTCGGCCCAGCCCGCGCGGTGTTCGAGGCCGAGTTCGGGGAGTCCTGGCAGCAGCACGCACCCCGAGGCAACGTCCGAACATTCCGGCAGGGACGGTCGAGTCTCGGACGGGGGATGCAGCATGAACAACGCGGGCGGCGGCGTGTGGAACGGGCCGGCCTCGGTGAAGTTGTTGTCGATCACGCTGCCGACGGCGAGCATCAACCCGACGGTGTCGGGGTCGCACACCTCTGGTTTGTCCTCGATGACGCTGAACACGGTGGTGGTGCGGAGAAATCCCGGACGGCAGGCGATGCGCACCGATGCGACGAGGGTCTGTGTCCACTCCAGGGTGGTGTCGGGCCAGCGGCCCGAGATCAGGATTCCGCGTAGCTCCCCGTGGCGGTGGAACGGGGTCAGTCCGATGGGTATCGACCCGGACCGCGACATTTCATGGCCGGTGGCGTCCTCGCTCATGGTTACCTCCTGTTGCCGGAAGTTCCTCTGCTCAGGTCGCCTTTGACCAAGTGTCGAACTCTATTCGCAGCATGCCCGGTAAACGATTGGCACACAACCCGACTCGAGTGCTAATCGCGGCGGTTAACAGGAAGTTTCCCTCTAAGGCCGAAGACGCCGACGGCGGCCACCCGAGTGGGGTGACCGCCGCCTGCGAAAAGGGCTGTACGAAAGTGCTTATGCGGGCACGATCAGGCCGGAGCCCTGTGCCTGTGCCTTGGCAAAACGCTCCGCGGCGTCTGCCCAGTTGACGACGTTCCACCATGCCTTGACGTAGTCAGGCTTGACGTTCTGGTAGTCGAGGTAGAAGGCGTGCTCCCACATGTCGAGCATGACCACGGGGATCAGGCCCACCGAGGTGTTGCCGTGCTGGTCGGTGAGCTGCTGGATGACGAGCTTGCCCTCGATGGTGTCGTATCCGAGGATCGCCCAGCCGCTGCCCTGCAAAGTGGTTGCCGCAGCGGTGAAGTGCGCCTGGAACTTGTCGAACCCGCCGAACTGGTCATCGATTGCCGCGGCCAGTTCGCCTTCGGGCTTGTCGCCACCGTTGGGCGACAGGTTCTTCCAGAAGATCGAGTGGTTCGTGTGGCCGCCGAGGTGGAAGGCCAGGTTGGCCGACAGCTGGAAGACCTTGTCGGCGATGGTGCCGTCTTCGCGCGCAGCCGCCAACTTCTCCAATGCGGTGTTCACGCCCTTCACATAGGTGGCGTGATGCTTGCTGTGGTGCAGCTCCATGATCCTGCCGGAGATATGCGGCTCGAGAGCTGCGTAGTCGTAGTCCAGATCCGGCAAGGTGTATTCAGACACATTGTTCCTCTCACTATGTGGGGACACGCGTGCCCCCTTATTGATGTCCTCTGGGATCTATCCCTCGAGTGCAACTTCCACCCTTGCTCAGGAGATTGGGTTGTGCAATAGGACGTGAGCAATGCGCCTCAAGCCCGGTTGAGGTTTGCGGGGGTTGTGCTGGGGGGTTTCACAGGTGCCGGGGTGCCGCATTTGCGGTCGACCATAGTCGGCTGAAGTGGCGGTTACGCGACAAAAATCAGGGCGAGCAAAAGAAGGAACAGAGCGAGCACGCTGATGCCGGTGGTGATGCATCGTGCTCCGACATTGATGGGCTCGGCGCCTGGCCATGACCGGGGCCGGCGATCGAAAACCGGTACGCCGCTGCCGCTGTCGGTCGAGGCTGCCACCCGATCTCCCCTCGTCAACTCGTGGTCCCGCGGGTCGTCAGTGATAACGATCACATACCCCGGTGGTGCACAGCTAAACACGTATGGGCGCAGTACTCAAGCTGCGGTGGATCGGGACCGGCATCGAGCGCGCGGTTGGACCGCTACAGGCCGATGTGGGTCGTTTGACCAGGTCCGACGGGCCGCTGTCGGCGATCTGCAGGTCGGGATGGGCGTCGCCGCAATAGGGTGGTCGTACAAAGCGGTCGCCGACGTCCGCATTCCACAGTGGGTGACTGAAACACCCCGTGCCGAAAGGATTCAGCCATTGGTCAGCACAATCGGTCTACCGCGCGAGATGCGAATCGGGGCGGGCGCACTCGATCAGCTGGTCGACGTGGTGACCGGATTGGGATCGCGGCGGCCGATGGTGATCACCGATGGCTACCTTGCAGGCGGCGGGCGGGTTGATCAGCTGATCAGCGCACTGATCGAGGCCGGCCTCGATGCGGTGTACTTCGACGGAACCGTGCCAGACCCCACGACGGCCTCGCTCGACGCTGGGCTCCGCGCAGTGCGCGACCACGGTGCCGACCTCCTGGTCGGATTCGGCGGGGGCAGTCCGATGGACACCGCAAAAGCTCTCGCTTTGCTCGCCGTCGAAGGCGGCACGATGCGTGACTACAAGGCGCCCGTGCGAAACGACCGCGCCGGCCTCCCGGTTGTCGCCGTGCCGACCACGGCAGGCAGTGGTTCGGAGGCCACCCAGTTCACGATCATCACCGACAGTGACAGCGACGAGAAGATGTTGTGCATCGGCCGGGCGTTCCTGCCGGTGGCCGCGATCGTCGACTTTGAGCTCACCATGACTATGCCGCCGCGTCTCACCGCCGACACGGGTATCGATGCGCTCACTCATGCGGTCGAGGCCTACGTCAGCCGGAAGAACAGCCCGTTTTCCGACGGATTCAGTCTTTCGGCGATCGCGACCATCGGCCGGAACCTGCGCAGGGCCTACACCGACGGCTCCGATCGCGAGGCCCGGGAAGCGATGATGCTGGCCTCCACGCAGGCGGGGATCGCGTTCTCGAACTCGAGCGTGGCCCTGGTCCACGGGATGAGCCGACCCATCGGGGCGCACTTCCATCTCGCGCACGGACTATCGAATGCCATGCTGTTCCCCGCGGTCACCCGGTTCTCCCTGTCGGCTGCGATCTCGCGATACGCCGATTGCGCTCGCGCGTTCGGGTGCGCAGATTCGGGCACCTCGGACGAGTTGGCCGCCGAACGCCTGGTCGATGCCATCGTCGATCTGTGTCGCGACCTCGCGGTTCCCACTCCGGGCGAATGTGGCATCGACCGCGACCGCTGGTTCGGACTGTCCGCACTGATGGCCGAGCAGGCTCTGGAGTCGGGGTCGCCCGCCAACAACCCGCGAGTTCCGGACGCGGGAGAGATCGAAGCCATCTACGCCGAGATCTACCGCTGATCGACACCGGGTAGGCACGACCGCGGACCGACAGTGCGCCGTCGGCCAACTATCATCGCTGCGGGCAACCAGACGGGCCGTGCCGCCCGTCATGAGCGCCGAGCTGCGGGCAGCAGGTCGGTGGGTGAGCTCGCCATGGCAGGAATAAGTGAGGTGGTCCGATGGCACGCCCGACAGCGGCGCAGCTCTACGCCGCCTACGGGGACAACGCGGACAGCGATGTCACCCTGCGACTGCTGAGGTCCCGGAACGCAGTGCCCTATCTCGCGATCATGGCTGCGCGTCTGGCCGACGGGCAGGTGGACGGCGACCATCTCGCGGCGGGTATCGATCGTGACCTGGCGGACTTGGCCGCGCACTGGACCGAGCGAGGCTGGGAACTGCCCACGGCCGATGACCTGTTGGACCGCTGGGTGCGGGCCGGTTATCTCGCCCGCACCCTGCACGCCGACTCCCAGCGAGAGCGCTACCAGCTCACCCGCGGTGCAACCCAGGCCATCGCGCAGGTTCAGGCAGTACGCCGGA
This sequence comes from Williamsia muralis, assembly GCF_051487485.1. GTDB lineage: Bacteria > Actinomycetota > Actinomycetes > Mycobacteriales > Mycobacteriaceae > Williamsia > Williamsia muralis_B. The sequence continues at coordinate 538,037 of NZ_JAHVCV010000001.1, forward strand.
ACCGCACGGTGGCCACCGAGACCGTCCTCGAACTGGTGATGTCGCGGCTGTCGAACATCGCTGTGTCGATCAACCCGGATCCCGGCGAGCACATCCGCGACATCGATCAGAAGATCGCGGAGCTCACCAGGCGGCGGGAAGAACTCGCAGCGGGCGCCATCCCAGCGGTGGATTCAAGGCGGGTGCTCGACGACATCCGGATGGTGACGTCGCTGGCCGAGCGGATGCCCGCCGACATCATCGGATACGGCGAGAAGATGCGCGAGAACTCCCGCGCCCTGCTCACCAGTGGCCTCGATGCCGAGCACGGTTCGCACGCCGATGTGCTCAACCGGATGTTCGATGGCCATGACGCGCTGGCGGACTCCGACGAGGGCAAAGCCTTCGACACCTTCTACACGCTGATCGCGGATCACCGGTTGCGCGACGATCTCGAGTCGAGCATCCGGCAGATTGCCGACGGCATCCCAAATCTTCCGCACGACATCCTCGACACACTCACCGGTTTCATCGACCGGATGTGGGATGAGGTGCAATCGGTGGACGAGGTGCGTGGTCAGGTCTACCGGCGCATCAACACCTTCGTGAAAGACGGCGACTTCCTGCACTATCGCGCTCTGCGCAGCCAGATCGCCGATGCGCAGCGTGCCGCGGCCGCTGCGTTCGTGCACGCCGGTCCGGGTAAGGACCTGGGCATCGCGGTACCGATGAGCGCCGCGGTGTCCAATTCGGTGGGCGCGTTGATCTTTCACGACGGGATCGTGGATTCGCCTGGGGCGGTTGCCGACACCGTGGGTGAGATCAACATCGACCCGGCCGACCTGGTGGGCGCCGAATCGATCGATTGGCATGCACTGACCGACGCGGTGAACGAGGCCGTGGTCGACGGTCCCGCCGAGATCGACGATGTGCTGGCGTTGCTGCCCAAAGCCCGTACCGGTGATGTGATCGGCATCTGGTCGCTGGCGCAGCGCCATGGCGCGGCAGAACACGGCCGGGACGAGGTCACCGTGCTCGCTCACACCGCTCGCGGGATGCGCGAGATCCGTTTGCCCGCAGTTCGATTCACACACATGCTGCCCGATCCGATAACCGCTCAGCCACACGAGGTGATGCACTTGCTCGATGAACCAGCCGAGCCTGTCCGAGGTGCGACCCGGTGAGCACACCAGAAGATGATGTGGTGGTCCAGGAAGGCGACGATCTTTTCGTCGACTCACCCGAAGCGATCACTGAACCGTCGGTCGACCTGTCACACTTCGCATTCGACGGATCCGAGCCGGTCGGGACGATCAGTGAGGCGCGGATCGATGCCCGGTTCGACGGTGATACCTCGGCTCTGCCTGCGCCGGTTTGTTACGCGCTGCAGGAGTTGGTGGCCGCCGCACACGTATCGGCGCGGTCTCGTAACTGGAAGACCATCGAGGTGCACGAGGAGATCATTCGGTCTCGCCTGTCGGAGCTGAATCTCCAGCTGGAGATCAACCGCGAGCACAAGTACGCGTTCACCCGCCAGGTGTCGGAGAACGACCCGCGGCAGCGGAACATCTTGCGCGCGCAGACACTCACCCTGGCTGCCTCGGTCCTTGCGCTGTTCCTGCGACAGAAGTACTTGACCAGTGCCGATGAATCGGTGGTCACCGAACGGGGCGAGATCATCGACCACATGCTCACCTACAAGCCGGTGTCCGACACCGACGAGGCGGGCTTCATCAAGCGGATCGATGCGGCCATCAATCAGCTCGAATCACGAAAGATCATTCGAGCGTTGCCGGGAACGGACCGGTTTGTGGTGCACGGCGTGATCGCTTCGCTCCTCGGGCCCGAACAGGTGGCCGCCTACACAGAGGCCTACCGCAGGCTCGCCGGTGAGCACACCGAAGAGGGCACCGACCTCACCGAACTCGATGACCAGGAGCGCACGTCATGACCGAGATCCTGGAAGTGGACACAGCCGGCGGATCTCGACCGGTTGACCGTGATACGCCATCGCCAATGGCCGCCCCCGCGGGCAAGCGCACCCTCAACATCGGCCAATTCCGCTTGACCAGACTGCAATTGGTCAATTGGGGAACGTTCGACGGGTACAAGGACTATCCGATCGACGAGCGGGGCGTGATGCTCACCGGGCCGTCCGGGTCGGGCAAGTCATCGATGATGGACGGCCATTCGGTGGTGCTGCTGCCCACCTACGATCAGGTGTTCAACGCGTCGGCCGATCTGTCCGCGAAGGGCGCGAAGAAGGCGGCCCGGTCGATGGCCGACTACGTGCGCGGCGCGTGGGCGGAGAACGACGACCGGTTCAATCAATCGCAGGTGCAGTACCTGCGGGCCGATGGCGCCACCTGGTCGGCGATCGCGGCGACCTACGACAACGGCGCCGGGTCTGCCACCACCGCGGTGGCGATCAAGTGGTTCCCGGGGTCGGGCACCGACGGCAGTTCACTGCGGTCGTGGTACCAGCTGCATGACGGTCATTTCGACTTGCTCGGCCTGAACAGCTGGGCGCAGAACGGATTCGACATCCGCCGGTACCGGTCGGCCAATCCGACCGTGGAGTGTTTCGATGTGCAGAGCGCCTACCAGGAGGCGCTGAGGCGACGTGTGGGAATCGGCCAGTCGTCGGCAGCCCTGTCTCTGATGGGCAAGGCGAAGGCCATGAAGAACGTCGGTGACCTCAACCTGTTCATCCGGACGTACATGCTCGACCGGCCCGACACTTACGCCAAAGCCGAACGGCTGGTGGAGAACTTCACTCAACTCGACGAGGCGTATCAGGCCGCAGCCCGCGCCAACGCACAGGAACAGGTCCTCCGGCCGATCCCAGCGGCGTGGGAAACATACTGCAGCGCTGAAGAATCCACCTCACGCGCGGGCACGCTGCTGGGTCCTCCGATGAGGGCGTTCATGCGCGAGCATCGGCTGACGCTCCTGCAGCAGCGTCTGGATCAGATCGACGCCGACCGGATGCGGTTGGACAACGAGGTGGCCAATTGGGAGAACCTCGCGGACGAACGCGAGGAGCGCCACAGCTCGCTGCGCGACCAATTGACCGCCGAGAAGGGCGAACTGACCACTCTGGAATCGGAGCTCAAATCCTTCGAGGCGCAGGTGACGGCCCGGAACCGCGCCTACGAACGGTATGCGACGTTGGTGGGCGGACTGGGGGAGCAGACCCCCGAAACCCAGGACGAGTTCTCCGCCCTGCGGATGCGTGCCCCGGAGATCGCCAGGGCTGCAAGAGAAGCCGCCGACAGATTGGCCACCACGGCACACAGCTTCTTCGCGGCCGAGACCGATGCCAGGCGCGAGTTCGAGGCGGTTGTGGACGAGCTGGCGAGCTTGAACACCCGGCGGTCGCTGCTGCCACGCGAAGTACTGGCACAACGCGACGGCATCGCGCAGGCCACCGGGGTCGCGCCCGCCGAATTGCCGTTCGCAGCCGAACTCATCGACGTCGATCCCGCCGCCAAGGACCACTGGGCCGGGGCCGCCGAACGAGTGCTGCGCGGACTGGGCATGAGCATGCTGGTGCCGGCTCGGCACCGCACCACCATCGGTGAGTTCGTCAACCGGACCAATATCGGCGGGGTGCTCGAATACCGTGTTTATCAGGAGGATTCAGCGGTTGCTGCCGATCCGGTTCGCGGTTCGCTCGCCGAGAAACTGATCGTCGACCGGAAGCACCCGGCCGGAGCGTGGCTGGCCACAGTGGTCGCCCACAGCGCCGAACACATCTGCGTTGATCTGCCCTCGCAGCTCGACGAGCACACACTCGCGGTCACTCCGCAGGGACTGGTGAAGTCCGGCCGCGACCGTTTCCGCAAGGACGACCGGCGTTCGGTTTCCGACCGCACACAGTGGATCCTCGGCTCCAACACCGACGGCAAGCGCACGGCTCTCGAAGAGCTCAAGGCCGACCTCGAACTCCGGTATCAGCAGGCGCGGCAGGCGGCTCAGGACAAGCGGGACCTGTTGGAGCAGAACCGCGAACGCGCGAAGAACGCCGATGCTCTGACCGGTTATGCGTCGTGGGCGGAGTTGAACTGGTGGTCGTCGCGACGCGATGCCGACGAACTCAACGCCCGCATCGACCGCGTTCGTGAAAACCGGGTGGATCTCGCCGAACTCGAGGAGCAGGTGGAGATCGCCCGGGCCGACTGGCGAGAGGCCGTCGCTCGGGTGGGTGCGCTGGGCGATCAACTAGGACACATCGGCTCGGACTGGGATCGATGGTTCGCCGAGTTCGAGCAGGTCAAGAACGAGGGCACCAAACTCGACGATTCCGACCGCGAGTATCTCGCCGAGGTACTCGCCGAGACGCTCGCCGACGGCGGCAAGACACTGACCCTGGACAACTACGGCGAGGTGCGGTCTGATCTTCGCAATACGCTCGAAGCCGTTGTGGGTAAGGCGAATGCCGAACGTGACGGCGCCGAGAACCGTATTGTCCGCGCCGCCGACGCCTTCCTGCGGGAATGGCCCGAGGCCGCGTCGAACTTGAGCGCAACGGTGGAGTACGCGTCCGATCTTGTCTCGATTCATCAGAGCCTGGTCGAGCACGGTCTGGCGTCGACACAGCAACGCTTCCGGCAGCTCATCACCACCGACATCAGTCACTCGGTCTCCAACTTGTACAAGGAGATCGGCGACACCAACAAGCGCATCACACAGGGCATCGCCGAGGTCAACATCGGCCTGCGCAGGGTCGACTTCAACGAGGGCACCTACCTGCAGATCGCGCAGCTGCACAATCCCACTGACGAGTCGCGGGAGTTCGGCAAGATCGTCGACGCGATGATCCGCGACGCGCCTGCGGCCAAATCGGGTGACGGCGCGGTCTTGGCGCGGCAGTTCTATCGGATCCGCGGACTCGTGGCCCGGCTCACCGGCACCGACGCGGAGAACCGCCGCTGGTGTGACAACGTGCTCGACGTCCGCAACAGCTACACTTTCTATGGCAAAGAGCTGAGTTTCGATGCCGCGCCGGACGATCCGCCTGTGCACACCTACCGCAACACCGCATCGAACTCCGGCGGCGAGCAGGAGAAGCTGGTGGCGTTCTGCCTGGCTGCGGCCCTGAGCTTTTCGCTGAGCCACGGCGAGGACCATCGCCCGGGATTTGCGCCACTCATGCTCGACGAGGCGTTCAGCAAGTCCGACGAGACGTTCAGTTCGCAGTCACTCCGCGCATTCGAACAGTTCGGGTTCCAGCTGATCATCGCCGCTCCGATTCGCATGGTGGGCATCGTGGAGCCGTTCATCGGTCAGGTCATCCTGGTGGACAAGCAGATCGGCGATACGGGCGCCCGATCGGATGCACGCGCGGCCACGTTCGGCGAATTGGCGAAGGCGCGGGCGTCGTCGGGCAGACGCGAATCATGAGCACAACCTTGTCGATGCGGCAATGGAACCGCACCCTCCTGCAGCGCCAGCATCTGCTCGAAAGAGTGGACGAAGACGTCCTCGAGGTGCTCGACCGCTGCGTCGGACTGCAGTCGCAAGATCCGAAATCCGCGTTTTATGGGCTGTGGTCTCGAATTGCCGACTTCGACCCGGCTGATCTCGATCAGCTGATCGATGAACGCGAGGTGGTGCGAATTGCTCTGCTGCGCAGCACCGTCTTCCTCATCGACAGCGAGGATGCGCGATGGATCCGCCCGCTCACCCAGCCTCTGATGGACAAGGTGTTGCGGTCGAACCACTACAAGCTGATCGGTGATGCCGATCCCACTGAGGTGGTGGACTACGGGCGAGAGTTGTTGCGCGGCAACCAGATGACCGTCAAGGATCTCAAGGCGGCGTTGTCGGAGCGCTGGCCGGCAGCAGACGCGTCGTCGCTGGTGACAGTGGTGCGCTGCCTGGAGTCGTTGGTTCAGGTGCCCCCGCGGGGCACGTGGCGAGGTTCTGCGACCACGACCTATCAACTGTTCGACGACTGGTGCGGGGCCGGCGACCCTGCCGTGACCGGTGACGAGGCCATCGCCGATCTGGTCCGGCTCTACCTGCGCGGGTTCGGCCCGGCATCGATCAACGGCATCCAGACCTGGTCGGGGATAACCGGTCTGCGCCCGATCGTCGAGGCGATGGAAGCGGACTGGGAGCTCGCGAAGCTGCAGGGGCCCGACGGCGAGGAACTCTTCGACATCGAAGGACTGGCGCCGGCCGACGAGGGGGTCGACGCCCCCGTCCGTCTGGTTGCGCCCTTCGACAACATCGTGCTGGCCCAAGGCGCCGATCGGCGACGAGTGATTGACGACGAGGTGTTCAAGAAGACGACGACCCCCAACGGCCGTTCCCCCGGGTTTGTTCTCGTCGACGGTCGAGTGGCGGGTACCTGGAGTCCCCGCAAGGACGGCAAGCGAATCACGGTGGAGGTCGAGTACCTGCTGAAGGTGTCCGCAGCGGATCGCCGCGCAGTCGACCGCGAGCGCGATCAGCTGATCGAGTTCTGTAACTCATGAACGCCTCACGCCGCACTTGCGGTCTACTTCGCGCAGACCTACACCTGGCCCGGCTGCCATGACCATCCAGGATCTGCCGCCCGGTACGGCGAAGGGACGTCGGAATACCGACGTCCCGGTTGCGGAAACGGTCGACAAACGAATGCTCCCGGTTTACGAGGCTGGTGCCATCGACGTCCCGTTTGTGATCGCAGGCAACTACGAGGTGATGGCGCGTAACACCTTCTGGGAGGAGCACTCCCATCCCACGCACGAGTTGCTCTGGACGGAGCGGGGAGCGTCGACGGCCACCATCGGGCCGCGGATCTGGGCGATCACGCCGTCTGTGGGTCTGTGGGTGCCGGCGGGCGTACGACATTCGGGATGGACACCGGAGGGCATCACCTTGCGCGCGGCGCAGTTCAGTTTCCGTGCAGCTCCGTCGATCTCGTCCGAGCCGGTGGCGGTGGAGATGTCCACGTTGCTGTTGTTGCTGCTCGATCGGCTGACGGTCGACGGGCTCGACCCCGCCTCGCGGACGGCGACAGAGGCAATGGTGCTCGACGTGCTGGCTCCGGCGAGGCACGAGGTGTCGCTGCGAGTGCCGACGGCGGCGCTGCTGTCGCCGATCGTCGCGGCGATTCGGGCGGACCCCAGCGACTCGACCACGCTGGCGCAGTGGGCTGTTCGACTCGGTGTCAGCACCCGCACCATCACCAGGGTCTTCCACGCCGAAACCGGTGTGGGGTTCAGTCGATGGATCGCGACGGCGCGAGCCCAGCACGCCATCGAGCTACTGGCCCGAGGCGAGGCGATCGACGAGGTCGCCTATTGCGTCGGTTACCGGTCGGCGAGTGCATTCGGCACGGCCTTTCGGCGGGTCACTGGGATGAGCCCGGGGCGATTTCGGGCTAACTGACAAAACCCTAATTTTATGGGTACGTCAGTCGACGATCGGACGGGTGCGGCGGGGGTCGCGGCGTGGATCACGTTGCCGCGAAACCGTTTACGCTTCCTTCTTGCCCCAGCGCCCTAGCGCATCAATCGCTTCGCGCAACGCAAGTCCGCGATCGGTCAGCGCATAGGCCCGGGTGTTGTGCCGGAGGGGCAGACGGGTCAGTACGCCGGCCGCTTCGAGTTCACGTAGGCGGGTCGCGAGCATGTTCGTCGGGACGCCGAGGTCGCGCTGCAGATCGCCGTACCGCTGTGGCCCGTCCAGCAGCCGCTCCACGATGAGCAGGGCCCACCGTGCTCCGACGATGTCGAGGGCAGCGGCGAGGTCGCTCACGTGGCCGAATCGGCGTCCGGCTTCATCCAGAACGGCGAGTAGTGGTAGCCGTCGAGATCGTCGAACTGGCGCTGATACATGAAGGGGTAGTCGTCGGTGTCACCGATCCGCCCGCCGGCCGCGGCGGCGCGCTCCACGAGATCGTCCACCGCCTGGCGACTGTCGAGGTCGAACGAAACCGTGACCTTCGAGGGGGTCTGGGGTCCGCCGACCAGCTCCTCGACGCCGCCTACGCCGGCGTACATCTCGCGGCTGCCGAGCATGACGTACTGCTCGGGAGCAATCGCGAAGCACGACACGTTGTGGTCGGACATCTCAGTATTGAGGGTCCATCCGAGGGCTGTGTAGAAGGCGGTCGTGCGCTCGACGTTCTCGACGGGGCAGGTGATGAAGAGGCTCATAAGAACCATACTTGCAAAATGCAAGTGAGCCGTCAAGGGCTTCAGCCACGCGCTCTCATTGAGCTGTGTTGCTGGAGCGCTTACGTTTTGGCTGAATCCCGTTGGGAGGGCGAACCCAGCGGCAGTCATAGCGCGGGAGTCGGCGGGGGAGTGGCGAATAGTCCGCGGCAGGCGGCACGCTGAGGGTTGCGTCAATTGGTCAGGTCGACGCAGATCGTGAGCAGGCTGGTCCCGAACGTACGAACCGCGAAGCTGTTGGCTCTCGGCAACTGGCGCAACCGGGCGCGGGGATCATCGTCGGGCATGAGGTGAGCTGTGCCGTTGTGCCATCGCCCTCGGAGTCGCACCCTGACGGCGGGGTTCGCCTTGATGTTCTTGACGTACTGCGCGTTTTCGCCGAATTCGGAGACGAACCAGAATTGGTTGCCGACGCGGCTGCCGTCCAAGGGCGTGCGGCGGGGTTGACCCGACTTGCGTCCGGTTGTCTCCAGGAGCGTGTGGCTCGGCAATCGTGTTGCCAGCGGGTTCACCAGGCGGCGTTGAACAAACTTGGTGACGCGGTCACGTACGTCGGTAGTCATCGTTGTCCTCGCGTTTGGAAGATGGGCATGTCTCACGATACGTGTCTTGCTGCGCCACAACTTATTTCGCGTAGACAACGATGGCGCAAGCTCGTCCGACACTGGGCCGGGAAGCTACTGGGTGTGACGTCGAAACCGGCTGGTCGGGCCGTTGCACTATGACGCATACTGGCGGTTGATGATTCTCCCCGCGATCTTCAACTACAAGCGTCAACAGCCGACGCCTCAGCTCGGCGAGCACGGACATTGGCACCTCTCCTGGAACTCAAGTTCTGCTGACCTGTGGGCCGGTCTGCGCCCAGACTGGCGCCTCGACGGCGCGCTGCAGGCCCGACATGACCAAACAACCAACCCAATACTCGGCCAGAAGCAGCCGATACTGCCGGCGATTGCAACCGCTGGTGAGGTGCAGATCGACTGTCGCGTCTATGGTTCGGTGCCCGAGAACATCACCCTGTCTGGTGCTCTGCACATCACTGGCCGGGCCGGCCACGAAGACCCGGACCGCCGAGGCCGGCCACCTCGCCCAGTGACCGCAGCGACCGTGACACGAATGCAACTGGTCTCGATCATCCTCGATCACCGACCCTCAATGAACATCGACAACCCCGACCCCAGCCGGCAATGGACGGGCCTCCAGCCCATCGCGGGCACCGAATGGTTTTACGAACTCGCCCAGCCCCCGTTGCAACTTCACACCTACCGACCGCACGAGCGCGAGCCAGGCCAATTGCGCCAAGAACTACTACTACTTGACCTCGACACAACGAGCTAATCGTATTGGACGGTTTTTCGAAACACGCTGTGGCGAACTTGATCTCGACGAAACTTTGACTATGTCAAAGGGGCCCGACAACGTGCTGCCGAGGGCGGTCGCCGGCCGATGTGGTGTCATGGATCTGTGGTACTGAACCCGTGCGCGACCCCAGGCCCGGCTGCCTGGATCGTCAACTCCCTCCTCGAGTAGTACGACCTCGCTGTGTTCGGGCCGGCAGGTTTCGATGCGTATGCTCGCTTGCGCTTCATGCCTGATTCGATTGGCGACGACGATGACACCGACGACCAACCTGATGGGCCCTCAAACGACCAGGTCAAAGTCGGAAGACTCTGCGAACTCTTGCATCCTGCTACCAGCACCCCAGACGACTGCTACTTCGCGATCTGGAACGGGTGGCCAGATACCTCCGACCTCATGCGGCAGAGCGCCCGGGTGCACATTCCCAACCGGACCTACTACCTATTCCACGGCCCTCTGGCTGACTTCGGGCAGTGGGGTGTCCGCGAAACCGGATACAACCCGGCAGCATTCGTGTGGCCGGCCGATCACGCCTGGTGCATTGCGTCGGACGTCGACCAGCATTGGGCTGGCGTCGGAGCAAGCGCCCACACGATCAATCGGCTACTTGCACAACAGGACTTAGACATTGTCACTGCCGACCCCGACGCAGGCGTCCCTGCGCTGTAACTCTCGACGGCGATACCCGTTCCATCGATTCGCTGGGGCAGCGTCGTGGCAGGATGCGCCTATGGAGGACCGCCACCGTGAGCACTCGGGGACGAGGCCGCGCCGGGTGTGGCAGGTGGCCCACGTCGTCGCGACCATTACGGTTCCGTGGCTGCTGGTTGGTTACTACTTTGGTTCTGAGCCGCGGACAATTACGGGTGAAGCCCGTCTTGTTGCGGACTTCCACTCTATGGCGGCCATGGTCGCAGGGATCCTGCTGCTGAGCACGGTCGGGCTGCGCATCTGCGGCCGCAGTGTGGCCGCGACTGTCCCGTTTGCCGTCATGTGGGTGATCGCTCTCGTCTTTTCGGTATCCCAAATCCACGAATATGGTGACAACTTTCAGTGTGAGGTCGACCTGTGCATGCCCGGGTTCGGACTTTTCCTCACCGCCGTTCCGTTCGCGGTCGCGGTCACCTTCGCCGTCCTGGGTTCGGCGGTGATCAGCGTGGCCATCCACCGCGCCGATGGTTGCTAGTAGTAGTCACAACCGGCCAGGTCAATAGACGCAGGAGCAAGGTGGTCGTCGCGGCGTTGGTCACGATTATCCGACATCGGGCACAGCGGGTCTGACACTGTTGATCTGTGGCGGTGTGGATCGAGGTTCTCAAGAAGGTCGTGGACGGCCCGCAGGTACCGATACAGGGCATCATCTCCCGGGTCGGGCCCATAGATACAGGGCGCTTGATGGCCGTGAGCGGTGAAGTGATCCCGCTATACGTTGCCGGCGTCGACGATCTCCAAGTGTGGCGCGACGAACCGAAGGTTCGGGTTGAGTCGATGACGGGCCAACCCCTGGTCATCTTCAACGGGCAAACCGTGTGGCGCTTCGCCCACCATGAACAGCTGCCAGTGCAAGCCCCCGGCCGAGAGATGGGGTACGTCGGCCCAGGACGTGAACTACTGGTCACCCAGCCCGCATCACGCTGGGTCGGTAACGACTTCACCACCCCCAGCGGACCCATCGAAGACGTCGAATACCTGGGCCGCCCATGCTGGCAGGTCGAACTCAAACCGCCAACACACAAACCCCACCCTTTGCAGCTGGTGATCGATCAGCAGACCGGCGCAATCCTGCAGCAACGCAACGACGGATTCGACATCGCCGTGCGATTCATCGAGTTCACCGCCGGGATACCCATCAGCCCCAACACATTCGAATGGGACGGGCCCATACGCCCGCCACGCCAACAGCCCGGCGCGGATGACTTCAAATCTTCCTTCGTCCCCAGCCAGGGCCGTCAAAAGGACGATCACCAAACTTGGTTCGCCCAGCACGTCACCGCCAGCCCGCTGGCAGTGACAATCACCGCGAATCTCACCGTCGTACACCTGCACCAACACGATGACGACGGTTCCTTCGACGCTGAAATCAGCGATGGCCCGATTGCCGGTCGCCTCGCCCGCCGCCGCCGCGTCCCAGCGACCTGGCACCTGAACTTCAGAACCACGGCCCTTCAAACATGGAGCACCGCGCACCACGACTGGGCACTCGAGCTCTACACCGCCCCGCTAGAGCAACCAACCCTCACCGCTCTACAACGGCAACTCCACCCAGGCGAGACCGTGACCGGCAAACCGGACACCGAATCACGGTCCTTCGATTGACGACAGGAGGGCGGTTAAATCTCTCCAAAATGGCGGCTAGACAACAGGTCCGGGCCGCGGGGAGGTTGTGTCAAGTAGACTCGACTTAGAGTATGGGCTACGACACCTCAACGCGAACGACTGAGAAGGTGGCGCTGGCAACCGTGTGCGGTCCCAGCCGCACGTTTGTCTATCGATCCGTCAGAGCGAAGGCTGCTGGGCGGCCGTGCTGCTGATCCTCTGGGTCCCGCGGCGCATGATCGAATCCGGCTTCTCGCATCAGCGAGCAACGTGGACAACATGTTTGGATCGGTGTACCGCCCGTTCTCATAGAGAATGAAACTGTGGCTGAGGTTGCCGCCGCTGTAATGGTGGCTGACGACCTGACGCGCTTGTACCCTGGCATGACGATTTGGGGGGATCCCGACGAACCCGACGAACCCGTTGACCCCGTAGATCGCTATTCATGAATCGATCTGGAGCAGTCCGACGTGCTGCTTGTCTGGATCCCAGTCGCGGTAGGAATGCTCGTGCAGCTCTGGGAAGCTCAGTGTCCCGAAGATCTTCGATCATCGGAAGCTGCGCCCTGATGTGGACAATCGAATCCTGCACGAGCGCAAGGCAGAATGACTGGACGTGCCGCTCCGTTCCTTCCACGGATAGTTCTCGAAATTTGCCACCTTACGCATGCCGCCACCGTAGTGATTCACCAATTACCGTGAGGTACACGTGCACCCCGGAAGCTTGGGTGGACCGCAGTCAGAGCCTGGCAGCTATCGCTGCTCCTCCCACGAGTGTTGTAACTAGTTATACGGGCCTTCGTGCCATGATCCGTCCCTGCAGGTGTAGGTGATCCCGCTGTTTTCGCTGTACCGGGTTGTCCCCTCGATGCAACTGTCGGGGTCCGGTGCGACGGTCGTGGCGGGAGGAATCACCACCGGATCTGGCGCTGGGTCCGGGTTTTCTGGTGATTGCGTAGCGATGGTCGGTTGGACTGTCTCGGGCGGTGGCGGAACCGCCGGTTCCTGGGTCGAGGCCGCGGGAACCCCTGTTATATCCCACTCGAACGCCTGCCGTGTGTCGGGATCGCGGTATCCAAGCAGTTGGGCTTTGATCGGCACTCGGAAGGTTTCGGTGCGGAGAATGTTTGCGTTCGGTAAGGGGTCGTTCGTTGCCGTCTGCCCTTCGAAACCGCCCTCACATTGATATCGCCCCTCGATATTAGGCGTCGCCCGGACGGTTTGTTCCGTGACGCTATAGAAGTCCGTGGTCGCCAGGTACGCGTTATCGAGCGGAATGTCCGACGTCTCGAAAACGAACGTTGCGACGAGTAGTCGGTCGCCGGTGTCGCTGGGTGAGCCGGCTGTGCCGTTTGTGTCGCAATCGCCCGGATCGACGACGCTTACGAGTGTGAGTTTGTATGCGCCGTCAGTGCGTTCAACGGGCTTTCCGACCTGGCCGATGGTCGCCCCACGCCCGGCGATCGTTGATGTCGGCGAACCGGATGTCGGCGAACTGGAAGTCGCCCCGTCGTCCGACGAGCACGAAGCGACTAGCAACGTTGCGATGACCGCAAGAAAATGCCTGGTGATTCGCATGATCTTCATCCTCCCATCCGGGAGACACCGCCTGGGTCGAATACCGAACGCCGGGACGGGTAACAGCGGTGTGCGCCTTCGCGGACGCTGCGTCAACCGGTTAAGACCGAAGTCGAGCGCTCCGTAACGACCTCAACCAAGCCCTGGCGCCCGGCTTGGTGTCGATCAACCTCGAGGTGGCCAAGAACCCCTACAACACTGCGACGGTGTCGTTGAGTTTGAACAGGCCATAGTCACCGTGTTGGACGGCCAAGGGTGCGCACGCACGGCTGGGCAGATCGGCGGTCGCCAGCGGGCCGATCCGGTGTTGGGTGGCACGGAAGAACAAACCTGGCTCCGGGCGTCGGACAGTGACGGGCGCGGCGGTTCGGACGTCCGGGTGCTGACAGTGGTGAGGCAGCGGGAACGAACACTGCCAGGATCAATCCGAGTTGGTTGAGGTGTTGATGGCGTGATCCGCCGCGCGGGCGGGCGATCATTGCCGAACTCTGGCAAATGAGCCACTCGACCGACCCTGCATGTCCGTTTCACGACAAACGGTGTCACATTTGCTCGATTGCAAACCAGCACAGCGGACCCTAACGTTACTTAGGCAAACCTAATCCGTTCTCCGATCAGGTCCCGCTGCTGTCTACACATGAACACGCGCGGACGTTCGGTGACCGATCCTCGGCGCCGCCGCGGTCGGTGGAATGGGTATCACGATCGAAAGGGAACCATGCCTCGCGCATCACGATTGGTCGCATTGACTGCGGCCGCGCTTTTGGCCACCGGGCTCGCAGCGTGCTCGTCGTCGTCCGACGACAACGGGTCGGGGGACGGCGACTGGTCGCCGATCACCATCCAACACGCACTCGGGACCACGACGATCGACGAGAAGCCCGAACGCGTCGCGACGGTGAACTGGGCCAACCACGAGGTGCCCTTGGCGCTCGGAGTGGTGCCGGTCGGTATGGCGGCGGCCAACTTCGGTGACGACGACGGCGATGGCGTGCTCCCGTGGGTGGAGGAAAAGCTCCAAGAACTGAAGGCACCCACGCCGGTGCTGTTCGACGAGACCGACGGTGTCGACTTCGAAGCTGTCGCGAACACGCAGCCCGACGTCATCCTCGCCGGCTACTCGGGCCTGACGCAGGAGGATTACAACACCCTCAGCGAGATCGCTCCCGTGGTCGCGTACCCGGTGACCGCCTGGGGCACACCGTGGCGCGAGACCATCGAGTTGAACAGCAAGGCGATCGGCAAGGAGAACGAGGGCAAAGAACTCGTCTCCCAGCTCGAGAAGGAGATCGCCGACGCAGCTGCCGAGCATCCCCAGATCGCGGGCAAGAACGTCATGTTCCTCACCCACGTCGACACCACCGACCTCAGCGAGGTCAGCTTTTACACAACGCATGACACCCGCGCCGCGTTCTTCGAAGACCTCGGAATGGCGACCCCGCCGAGCATCGCGACCGCGTCGGCCGGCACCGAGAAGTTCTCGCTGTCGCAGAGCGCCGAACAGGTGGACGCGCTGAACGACGTGGACGTCATCGTCACCTACGGCGGCGCCGACCTCGTCAACGCGCTCAAGGCCGACCCACTGCTGTCGAAGATGCCGGCTGTCGCCTCCGACGCGATCGTCACCCTGCCGAGCAGCGACCCTCTGGGCACTGCCGCCAACCCGACGCCGCTGTCGATCTCATGGGTCCTCGACGATTACCTGTCGATGCTCGCGCAGGCTTCAGACAAGGTTCAGTGACTCACAAGTCGTGACGACGGACAAGCAGGCGACACCGAGCGGACTCCGCAAGGCTGAACCCTCCCCAGCCCTCTCGGGCGCCGCCGCAGTGCGGCGCCCGAGAAGGGTGCGAGCACTGTGGCTGCTGATCGCGGTCGCAGTGCTCGTGATGTTGGCCATCCTGTCGGTCAAGGTGGGTTCGCGGTTCGTCGGCTGGGCTGATGTGATGGGCGCGCTCGACGGCACTGACGGGAGCATCGAGCAGGCTGCTGTCGAAAAACGCATTCCGAGAACGCTGTTGGCGATGATCGTCGGTGGCGCCCTCGGTGTCTCGGGCGCGGTCATGCAGGGCGTGACCAGAAACCCGATCGCAGATCCGGGCATCCTGGGCGTCAACATGGGGGCCTCGCTCGCCGTGGTCATCGGTCTTTCCTACTTCGGGCTCACGTCGTCGACCAGCTTCATCTGGGTGGCCATCGTCGGTGCTGCTCTCGCTGCGATCTTCGTCTACACCGTGGGATCACTCGGGCGCGGCGGGACCACGCCGCTCAAGCTCGCGTTGGCGGGCGCCGCGACATCTGCGGCTTTGCTTTCCCTGGTCACCGCGCTTGTGCTGGGCCGCAACGACACTGCCGATGTGGTGCAGTCGTGGCGGGTGGGCGGTGTCGGCGGCGGCACATTCGACAGCATCGAACGTGTGCTGCCGTTCCTCGCCGTCGGCTTCTTGATCTGCTTGCTGTCCGCGCGTGGTCTCAACTCATTGGCGTTGGGAGACGATCTGGCCGCCGGGCTCGGTGAGCGTGTTGCCCTGGTCCGCGGTGGTGCGGCACTTGGTGCGGTGATCCTTTGTGGCGCTTCGACTGCCGTGACCGGTCCGATCGCGTTTGTCGGACTGCTGGTGCCCCACGCGTGCCGACTGATCGTCGGTGTGGACCACCGGTGGCTGCTCCCGTTCTCGGCGATCACCGGCGCTGCGCTGCTGACCGGCGCCGATGTGCTCGGCCGAATCATCGCCCGCCCCGCCGAAATCGACGTGGCGATTCTGACGTCCCTGATCGGTGCACCGTTCTTCATCTACATCGTGCGACGCCAGAAGGTGGGCACGTTGTGAGTGTGCCTGTTGTGACAGCAGAGTCGATCGCCGAGAGCCGGCAAAGTCGTGGGCGTCGGCGTCAAGCCGTGATCGCTGTGCTCGCCGTGCTGATCGTGATCGGATTCGCGGTCAGCCTGATGGTGGGGCACACTTACTACCCACCGGGCGACGTCCTGAAAGTCATTCTTGGCGAACAGGTGCAGGGCGCGACATTCACTGTGGGCAGACTGCGTCTGCCTCGCGCTGTGCTCGCGGTCGCCGCGGGTCTGTGTTTCGGCTTCTCCGGCATCGCCTTTCAGACCATGTTGCGCAACCCGCTGGCCAGTCCGGACATCATCGGTATCAGCGCCGGTGCAAGCGCCGCGGCCACCTTCGCAATCGTGACCCTGTCCCTCGGGGCCACCCAGGTCTCGATCTTTGCGATCGTCTCCAGCCTCGCGGTCGCGGTGCTCATCTACGTCCTGTCGTTCAAGAGCGGCGTGGTGGGCACCCGGCTGATCCTCATCGGAATCGGTTTTGCCGCAATGCTGCTGAGCATCACCGACTACCTCCTGGACCAGGCTGCCGAGTGGGATCTGCAGGAGGCAACGCGTTGGCTGACCGGGAGTCTGAACGGAACGTCGTGGACCGAGACGATTCCGGTCCTCGTCGCCCTGGTGGTGCTCACCCCGATCCTGCTGAGTCAGACTCGTAATCTCGCGATGACCCAGCTCGGCGATGACGCAGCGTCAGCACTCGGGGTGCGGGTCAACCGCACGCGACTCATCGTCATCGTCTCCGCGGTGGGGCTCATCGCGTTCGCCACGGCAGCGGCGGGCCCGATCGCATTTGTCGCTTTCCTCTCGGGTCCGATCGCCGCGAGGCTGGTGGGTCCGAACGGGTCGCTGCTCATCCCGTCCGCGCTCGTCGGTTCATTGCTTGTGCTGTTGGCGGATTTTGTCGGTCAGTTCGCGCTCGATACGCGATACCCGGTGGGCGTCATCACCGGCGTGATGGGCGCCCCTTATCTCATCTACCTCATCATCCGCACCAACCGCGGAGGCGGCTCACTGTGACCACCACACACTCGCTGACCATCGAGAATCTGACACTCGGGTACGGCGACCGGAACGTGATCGAAAGGCTCGACCTGGCCATCCCTCCGGGGCAGGTCACGGTGATCGTCGGGGCGAATGCCTGCGGCAAATCAACCCTGTTGCGGTCGATGTCGCGGTTGCTGGCGCCCCGCACCGGCCGCGTGGTGCTCGACGGCAAAGAGGTACATCGGACTCCTGCCAAGCAGTTGGCCCGCACGCTCGGGCTGTTGCCGCAATCGCCGATCGCGCCCGAGGGCATCACGGTTGCGGACCTGGTGGGACGTGGTCGCCATCCACATCAGGGCATGTTCGCGAGGTGGAGCAAAGAGGACGATTCGGCGGTTGCAGAGGCTCTCGATGCCACCGAGACAGCCGCTCTCGCCGATCGGCCGGTCGACGAACTCTCCGGTGGACAACGCCAAAGAGTATGGATCGCAATGGCCCTGGCCCAGCACACCGATCTATTGCTCCTCGATGAGCCCACGACGTTTCTCGATGTCAGCCACCAGATCGAAGTCCTCGATCTCCTGACCGACCTCAATCAGCAACGCGGCACCACCATCGTCATGGTCTTGCACGACCTGAACATGGCGGCCCGGTACTCCGACCACCTGATCGCGCTGGCCGACGGAACACTTCATGCTGCTGGGAAACCCGCAGAGGTTCTCACCGAGGACACCGTTCGCGCGGTGTTCGGTCTGGAGAGTCAGGTCATCACCGATCCCACATCGGGGAAGCCGCTGATGTTGCCGCTGGGTCGACATCACACGATTACCGTCTGAGTCGGGGTTCGCTCGCTGACCGAGCTGTCGCGGATACCCGGTCTGCACCTGACCGCCGTGACCTGGCAGCCCCCGTGCCCCGTGCCCCGGGCACCGAACTCGCTTCCGCGATAACGTCGTCCTGGCGGGAACGAACCGAACAGGCTGGGGGTCACCGTGAACCGTTTCGCTCTCGTGTCCGGATCAGCCGGCCAGATGTTGCGCGAACAGAAGGTCCGGGTGCTCCGCATCTACCTGGCCGCCACGACGTTCTTGTACTTCGTCGGGGTGTTTCTGAATCGGATCTCACCGAGGAGTGACGAGCTCGCGAACCCCACCGGCGGCATGATCGCTGTTGTCTTGGGAGTTGGCGCACTGATCTACGTGGCGTTCGCTCACGCAAGGCTCGCTCCCGCGCTTGTTGCGGCGATGGTAGCGACGCCGGTGGTCATCGCATTCCACAATTCGATCATCTACGACTTCCCCTGCCTGATCGCGGTGATGTTCCTGGCGATGTACATCCGAGCGTTCTATCCGACCAAGCGCGCGTGGATGATGGTCATCTTCCTCACCGCCGCGACGTGCGTGGCCCTGGCGATCGGGCCGGCGCACAAGCTCGGCATCACCTACGCCGTCTTCGCCATCGCGATTGTCGGAGCGGCAGAGTCCTTCGGGCTGGTGACACGGTCACTCGTCACCATCGCGTGCACCGATCCACTGACGGGTGTGCTGAACAGGGCCGGGTGGGAGATCGCGACCACCGAACAACTCGCGCGCGCACGGTCAGCCCACGCCACCATCACGGTCGCGGTATTCGACATCGACGACTTCAAGAACGTGAACGACTCCCTGGGCCACCAGGTGGGCGATCAACGACTCATCGAATATGCCCAGCGGTGGAGCTCGGTGGTCCCGAAAGGCGCCGTTCTCGCGCGCCTCGGCGGCGACGAGTTCGCCCTTCTCATCGCTGGTACCGGACAGACATCTGCATCAGACGTGGTCGAGCGACTCCGGTCTGCGGTTCCCGAGGCAAGTGTCGGTTTCGCCACCGAGGATGCCGCTGCCACAACCATTTCCGACCTCCTCGAGCAGGCGGATGCCGCGCTGTACGACGCAAAAAGAGGCCGCTGAGATCGGCGTGGCAGACGCACGCGCTTAGGTCTTCTGTCCTCCATGTGTCATCGGGTGACCTTCCCGATGTTTCGCCGCAAGTGCAGGAGGGGGAACGGCCGACCGTCCGAATCCAGCGGCGAGCGCCCGGTCTGCTCGAATCCGCGTCGTTTGTAGAAGGCGACTGCGTCCGAGTTCTGTTCATTCACATCGACATCGATGGTGCCCTGCGCCTGAAGGGCTCGATCCAGCAGGGCTGTACCCACTCCACGGCCGTGTGTTGTGGGATCGACGAACAACATCTCGAGCCGACCGTCGGTAGTGCCGCTGAAACCGACTACGCGGCCTCCCAATTCGGCGACCACGAGTTCGACCATCGGGAAGAACTCCGATGCGAGACGCTGCGCGTATCCGTCAACGTCGGAAGGTGAGAGGAAGTGGTGGGTCGCCTCTACTGCGGCACGCCACACCTCGACCAGCCGGTCCGTATCCCGCTCTTCGGATCGCCTGATTACCAGTTCAGGCATGGTTGGTTCTGTCCACGACTGAGCACAGTAGTTCGCGCAAATGCCGATGGGCAAGGAGTTATAGAGCTCGTGCGTGGCGAGCGGCCGCACGACGAAGCCGCCAAACGCATCAGTGTTGCGAATGGCGGCCCCGGCGGATCTTCAAGAAACACTGTGGCGTCGACGTACGCCCAGCTTCAGCTGTAGAAGTAGACCGTTTTGGTCTCGGTGGTGCCCTTCTCGCCCCAGTAACCACGGATCACGGCCTTGTACTGGGTGTCCTCGTACGCGGTGGCCAGGCTGCGGCAGGTGTTGCCCGCGCCGCCGCCGGCGTAGGTGTTTCGCTCGGTGAAGTCGTGTCCGGGGCCCGAGCGGCTGACCGCGGTCAGCGTCACCCGTACAGTCCTGACACCTTCGGTATTCCAGGCGAACGCGCAGAACTGATCGTCACCGTCGTTGTAACTGGCGGTTCCACCCTGCGTGCTGGTGGAGAATGAATTGGCCGACGCAGCAGGAGCTCCCAGCACGCTGAGCACACCGGCCGCAGCGACGGTGAGAGCCGCCAACGAAGCTTTTGTCATGGTTCTTTTCATGAACCTGACCCTAGGTTCGTCGATTTGGCCCCGGGAGTCATCAACGTCGACTTCACCAGCTCTTCACTCCCCGTTTCGGTGAAGATGAGGATTCGTTTGTGGCGCGGCGCAACTGATTCCGTCAGCCTGCGGTTGTGCCGGCGCTCACCCGGGCACTGAAGTCGACCAGCCGGTTGAAGAATCCCCGCTCGTTGTCGTATCAGCCCGCGATGTCTGCCGTAGGGCTAGACGAGTTCCAGGACCACGTGGTTGTTTAGGGCGGCCGCGCGGATGATGAAATCGGACATGATCGTGAATTTTGATCTCAAGTACTCGATGTTCTCGTTGCGCCAGTTCAAGAATGGCCGCACGCGCTGATCGGTGAGGTCGGCAATCGTTGTGGACTCGAGCAAGGTGTCGAATGTCATGTGAGCGAGGATGTCTCGCGTAGCCCCTACATACGAGGGACTCATGTAGTTGGGGATGCCCTCGCTGAAGTTGATCTCGCCGGGCATGGAACCCTCACCTACAACAGGATTCACTGGTAGTCCCGAGCGGTTGAACATGAGACCCAGAGCCTCGAAAGCCTTGTCGATGTCCACCGTGATGGTCGGGTCAGCGTCGCGGAGATCATTGACGAACCCGACGACGTCTTCGGTCGAATCTTGAAGGTAGATCTCGTGCAGCTCAGCATCGCTGAACCGGGTGTACGACCTGATGAGCCCCATGTTCGTATCTCCTCCTCCGGGCAACAAACTATCGCGGCATCGGCGCGGCGACAGTCGGTCATTGAGAGGACTGTCGACGAAGCTCCCGTTGGGAGCCTTTACCGGGTTCGGTTGGTTCTCGCGTCGTTCGAACGATTGAACTCCTGAAGACGCGACGGTGGAGTTAAGTCGCGCTGAACCAACATCATTCGGCATAGCATGGGCTATGCCTACTCAGGAATTGGTGGACTCTCACCACGGTCTGGTCTTGTTGGATCGTGGTGACGACGGCCGGGTTGTGGTCAGTGGCGAGTCGATTCCCACCGCGTCGATCAACTTCTCCATCGACGGCGACGCTGGCCGCAACAACCTGACCCTTGACGAGGTTCGGTATGAACTGCTGGTGTCCAGGGGGTCCTGGCGTCGAGCGCATCGGATCGAGATCTCCGGCCCTACCGGGCATTGGGTATTTGCGCCGGCGACCCGAAGAAGTCACTGCCTGATACGCGGGCACCGGAGCGCCGAATCCACCGAGGTCGGCAAACTTGCTGCGGAACACCAACGAGTAGCCGCTCTCTGGCGAAGCGGCTCCGACTCCAAACCATCACCGGGGGAGTGCGCGATGGGATACCTGCTCGCCGCGACGTACGGGACGGGAAAGCCGTTGACGCTCATGGCGATCTTCCAAGGAACTGTGAACGTGCTCGTCCCCGGCTGAACCGAGGTTGCGGCCGCTAGTCGTAGAGGACTGCATCTCCGCGGCGTCGCAGTGCGTCCAGGCCGGCGCGAAATTGACCAAGGTACTCAGGGGAATGTCCTACCCAGTCGGTCATCTCGCCGATGATCTTGACCGGCTGGGCGCTCCGATAGGAGTGAGTTGGATTTCCGGGGAACTTCTTGTCGGTGACGTTGGGGTCGTCCTCGACGTCGTCGCCGGGCTCCACGATGTAGACGCGACAGGGCCCATCGCCCACGGCCATCTCCGCTGCCAGCACCGCGCCGTCCAACACCTTCGTCATGTAGACATAGTTCGAGATGTGGTCGTCGCGGTAATTGGAGCGATGACCGGGCACGAGGTGATCCCCAACCCGTAGGTCGGCTTTGGTGCCGTGAAAGTAGGCCCCGGACTCGTGCACCACAAAACGTTCCGGCGTGTCCGCCATATCTGCCATCGAGAACCCCTCCGCGTGTCGGTTGCCGGGCGATTGTGCACGACAAACGGGGTCTTGCCGCAAGCCCCCGTCTCCGCGATACGATGAAAGGGGAAGTGATAGCACGGACAATCGAGCCAGGTGTCGCGCCATGGGACTGTTCAGTTGAGTGAGAAACCACCTTCCTCCGAGAATCGCCGTAGGGTCGCGGGAACCGGCGCACTCGTCGCACTCGTCATCGTGGTCGCAGTGTTGGTAATCCTTTTCGCCGTACCGATTTTCATCGTCATCGCCTATCTCGTCGCGCTCTGAACGGGCGAGTGGCTCGCTATCGTCCGAGTGTTAGTGGTAGCTCAATTGGTGCAAACCGACCCCTTTCGTGGCTGGATGCGCCACACTCGAGGGCACGTTCGTCGGGGAGTTGAGCGAGGTTAGAAGCTATGCGAAAGATATCTGTGGGGGTGCTAGCCGGCGCTAGCGTATTGGCAACAGTGGCGGTCGGGGCCACATCCGGAGTTGCATGGGGTGCCAACAATCCGAATGACGTCACTGTGACTGCCGTTGCGGATGGCAACAAAGTAACCATGACTTTCACGAACTCCCACCCTGCTGGAGATGGGGTTGGATGTAACTACGGGGTTCACGAGGATCCGCACTTGCCCGAGCCTGGCTCCAGCGCAACAAGCGGTGCTGTGCAGTCGGATGCGGCCATTGCTGTGCTCAAGCAGCAGTCTGTGGTTCGCGAGTTCGAACTACCAGACGGCAGCTATCACGTCGCTTGGTTGTGCGAAGGTCTCGATTCGACCGGAGTGACCAGGTACACATACTGGGGCACAGAACCTCCGCTGAACATCGTGCATCCCGTGACGAACGAAATTGTTCCGCCAACTGCCCAGTTGATCCCTCTCGTGATCGACACGACCACCCCACCGCCCAATCCGCCAGAGCAGAACTGTTTCGGTAGCGTGTGCCTGCCCTAGCCACAGATTGCTCCCTGAACAGTGCTGCGGAGCAAAGCTGCTGTGGCACAGAGGCATCGATTGTCGGGTTGCAGCAGTGACGACGCAACATCAGGTTCTTCACAGGTCATCGACGATCCAGCTGCCAGTGAATGAGGGGAGATCGATGAGAGTGAGCCGAATCCGACAGATCAAGCTGCCTGTCACCGATCTCGAGAAGAGTGCCAGGTGGTACCGGGATCTACTCGATTTGAGGTTGGCTCACGAGTTCGAGGAGCAGGGCGTCGTCCGCGGCGTGGCTTTGGCGGACCCTGAGTCGGGTGTTGTTGTCGGGCTGCGCGAACGCGAGCACTGCGAAGGCAAGCCTCGTATGGACGGATTTGATGTCGTCGCGTTCGAGCTGGAGTCTGCCGATGCGGTTCATGAGTTCGCTGCCCGATGCGACCAAGATGCAATTGAACACGGAGGGGTGCAAGACCGCGGGCCGTTCGGCGTCGCGTTGGATGTGCCTGATCCCGACGGAACCGTCCTGCGGTTTGTGGCCGGCCAATTCGTCAGCGATGACTTCACCGGATTGTCGTTCGGAGACGGGCCTCCGCAGATGTACACGGAACCTCGCCTTTCGATTTGAGCGCTGGAGGACATGCGGATTCATCTACGAGGCCTTGGCAGTGACCATCGCGCATCGTGAGGCTGCAGGTCAACGACGCTGAGGTTTCTTTGCTTCCCAGACGGCCGTGGCGATACCGATGACGCCCAAGATCAGCAGGACGATACCCAGCGGCTGGCCACGGAACCACCAGAACTCGCTGTCGCGAAAGAAGAGCAAAAGTACAAGCCCCACGATCATGAGTGCCGCATCGGCTACGAGGTTCATAGTCATCTTGTTGGTGAGCATCCCAATAGTGTGACCGCGACCAGCCTCCCCCGCGTCCGACATAGTGATGACTTTGGGGATGAGATGTGGGGACCTCTCAGACTGATCGGGTGTGAGCTCGATGTCGGAATGCATCCCTGATTTACGCAGCGAGTTCGGTGCTCACATGTGCTCCGGGTTGATCGCCAGCCTGTATCACGCAGTGGCCGTTGGCATCCCAGATGGCAGACCCTCCGCAAGTCTGTGTGTATCCGCCGCCAGTCGGACCTGCGAAACCCGCGAACACCACTGGAACCGAGCCCAGGGCGCAGATACGGCGCGCGCGGACACCGAACTCAACCACTTCGTGTGGTCTGTGAACGAGACCGGCAGCGTACAAATCGATCGCCGAGGCGAGGGTGGCGCTGGTGTGATCGTCGATGCGGGTGTCTTTGCAAATCCCGATGCCGACACGCCATCCCGACACCTCCACCACAGCCACCGTCGTTCCCGGTACGTACACACCGATCTCGGGGCCTCCGAGGTGCACTTTGCGGTAAACGACGTCGACGCCGGTTCCCGCCACCGCCAAGACTCCGATGGCCCGTCCGGACAAGTGAGGAACAGCCGCGCCCGCCAGCGCGATCGAGCCCGTCTCCTTGCATGCGTCCACCAGTGGATCCAACGCCGGGTCATCGACGTCGACGGCCTGCGCTTCCAGGCTGTACCCGGTCAGAGACATCTCCGGGAACACGACAAGTCGTGCGCGGCAAAGCCGGACGGCGTCTGCGTGAGCTAGGGCGTTCGCGCGGAGGTCGCCGGTCTTGGTGACCGGTTGCGCCGCAGCTACCCGCAGAGTCGGGCTCTTCGTCGTCAATGGTCTACAGCGCTGTCCCGGCCTTCAGGCGTATCGCCCGACTGCCCAGCCTCGAGCTGCGTCCGGGCGTATCGCCTCGACCTCGACACCATCCTGGAACAAGCCTGTTTGCAGCACGGTTCCGGCTTCGATCGCGTCGCGCCACGCACGGATGGGCCCCTCGCCCCACGGCTTGTGCGGGAGCAGATCGTCGAAGATGAGCACGGTGCCCTCGTGGGCCAGGCGCTTCATGTTGGAGATGTCGGCGGAGGCAACCTCGTACGTGTGCCCACCGTCGATGAAGATCAAATCGAAGGTGCCGTTGGTCTCCGAGTCGGCGAACAGCGGAATGGTCTGGCGCGAATCGCCGGCGATGAGCGTGTGGCGCTCCGGGAACTCCTCGTCGATGTGTTCCTTGGCCATTGACACGTACTCATGTTCGGCCAGATCGAACGACGTGACATGAACGAGGGGGCTCGCGCTGAGGAACGCGTAGCTCGAGAACCCCGCGTTGAAACCGATTTCGCCGATTCGGCGCATGCCTTCGCCGGCGGCCAGAGTCTTGAGGAAGGCAAGCTGCTCGGCGTTCGCGGATCCCTCGACGAACCACCCGTGACCACGGGCTTCGTTGACGATCTCTTCCAGGCGATCAAAGCTCATGTGCCACTTCCTCGGACGGTGAGGCACGTCGCAGCCTCGGGCACCTCATTTTAAGAGCAGCCGCGCACAAGCGTGCGCATACCCTTGCCGACCGTGCGTGTCCGAACTCGCCTGTGAGGATCGAGACAGCGCGGCACGGGAAAGTCGTTGTCCAAGCTTGTCGGCGTACTGCTCATAGGTCCAGCTTCGGCTTTCGCCAAGTGATCGCGTAGCGCCACAGGGGTAAGCGGCGCCAGCTCAGGCCTGGTAAAGCGTGTGTGGCGATGTCTTTGACCTGTGTATAGGTGTGCGGGAAGTCCATCCGCACCGGAGCGTTGTGTTGCCAGTAGCCGCGCCTGCGAGACAGCACTTGGTGTTGTACTGCGCCCACTAGTTCCAAGGCGTGGTCCTGCGCGGTCGAACTGCGTGCGCAGCCAATGACTACCAGGGTGCCGCCTGGAGCTGTGAGACGCGCGAGCCGTTCGAGTCCTGCCGCCAGGTCGGGGAAGTGATGGACGGTTGCCACTGCGGTGACGAGGTCGTAGTGCGCTTCGGGGAGTGGATACGTCAGTACGTCTCCAGCGATCCACGTGACATCGGCTGGGGTGTTCTTCTGTGTGTTGGCCAGCGTCTCACTGTCAGAATCGATACCGGTGACCTCATCGACGTTCTCGGCGAGGCGGGCGGCGAGGAGTCCGTCGCCGGTTCCGACATCGAGAGCCGTTCTGGCCATCGGCGCCGCGGCCACTG
This sequence comes from Williamsia muralis, assembly GCF_051487485.1. Lineage (GTDB taxonomy): Bacteria > Actinomycetota > Actinomycetes > Mycobacteriales > Mycobacteriaceae > Williamsia > Williamsia muralis_B. Next base: position 564,195 of record NZ_JAHVCV010000001.1, read on the forward strand.
CGATGTCGTAGTAGTGGATGTTGTGGTTCCATCGGCGGTGTTGTTCCTGAGCCACTCCACCACTGTGGCATGCGGCGCCGACATGGGACACTTCCAACGTGCGTTCAGAGCAGCAGCTCGTTGCGGCGGTTGATGCATCGGCGACGCGGGCCGGGTTCACTCTGGACGCCGGCCAGCGGCGACTGCTCGACCGACTCGCTTGTGTTGCAGCAACAGCCGACCAGAAGCAGAGACGCCAACCAACGCCTCGTGGCCTGTACATCTATGGCGACGCCGGCAGGGGTAAGTCGTGGCTGACCGACGCGCTCTACGCAGCAGTGCCTACGACCCAGAAGACCCGCATTCACTTCCACCGCTTCTTCGACGAGCTCCATCGCAACATCCACGATCACCGCACCGAGCGGGAAGCTGTGGACCGGGCAATTGACGATGTGACCGGCGCGGGCAGGTTGCTGTTCTTCGATGAGCTGCACGTCCACGATTCCGGCGACGCACGTTTGCTGACACGGTTGCTCGAGAACGCGTTCCGCCGTGGAATCACTGTGCTCGCAACCTCCAACTATGCACCAAAGGACTTGTTGCCGAACCCGGTGTGGCATCACACTTTTGAGCCCGGCATCGAACTGATCGAGACGAATATGGAGCTCTTCCATCTAGAGGGCCCTACCGACTATCGGTCGCTCCGGGTTGATCACGCAGTCGGCTTCGCGGCCGGCACCTGGACTACACGAACGCCAGTGGCGCTTCCACCACGCAGCGAGGCCACAACGGCGGAAGTTCGCGGCCGCCACTTCCCGGTGCTTGCGACACGCCCCGCTCACCTGTGGGTTTCTTTCAGCCAGATCTGCGATTCCCCGACATCGACAATCGAGTACCTGGAATGGGCGCGAGCATTCACCACCTGGACGATCACCGACGTCCCCTTGCTTCGAGACTCCGATCTCGAGGCTCAGCAACGTTTTATCAATCTGGTTGATGTGCTTGTGGATGCCGATGTGTGCGTCCAGTTCGTATCCACCCACGAACTCGTGACCTTCCTCGAAGGTGCCACTCGACGCCCCGACGCGTTTCGGCTGGCCAGTCGCATGCAACTGCTACGTCAGGTACCGGCCTGATGTTCGGCCGCGACGCTGGTCAGCCCTGTGCCGTCACACGCTGGGCCCGCTGAACAATTTGCGGATCGATTCACCTGTTCGCGGCCAACACCGCCGCGAGCCCTTGCTGTAAGTCTTCGATGTAGTAGTCAGGAACTTTCAACGATGGGAAGTGCCCGCCGATTTCGGGTGTACGCCATCGGACGATCTGCCGGAACCGCTCCTGAGCCCAAGCGCGCGGGTACTTTTCGATATCACCCGGGTACGTGGTGATCGCTGCGGGAACGTCCACTCGGAGTTCGGGATCCAGAGAGTTGTGGCTTTCGTAGTAGATGCGGGCCGCAGAAGCGCCGGTGCGAGTCAGCCAGTACAGGGTGACGTTGTCGAGAACGCTGTCGATGGACACTCTTTCGAACGGGCTGTCTTCGGTGTCAGTCCATTCGGCGAACTTGTCGAGAATCCAGGCGAGCAGGCCGGCCGGCGAGTCGACGAGCGAATAGCCGATGGATTGCGGGCGGGTGGCCTGCTGTTTGGCATACGCCGTGCGGTGGGCCCAGAAGTTCTGGGTCTCCTCGGCCCATGACCGTTCGGCCGTTGTCAGCCCATCGGTTGTCAGTCCGGGCGGCGCTTGCGCGAGCGTCGTGTGGATGCCGAGAACCTGTTCGGGGAACCGACCGCCGAGGATGGTCGTGATCACACCTCCCCAGTCGCCGCCGTGCGCCAGGAACTTGCCGTAACCGAGCCGACCCATCAGTTCCACCCAAGCGGCCGCAATCTTTTCGGTTCCCCACCCGGTGGCGGTGGGCCTGTCGCTGTAGCCGAAGCCCGGCAGCGAAGGCACCACGACGTGAAATGCGGGAGCGTCGGCATCTTTCGGATCCGCAAGCTCGTCCACCACGCCGATGAACTCAGCAATGCTGCCCGGCCAACCGTGGGTCACGATGAGCGGAGTGGCGTCGGTGCGGGCAGACCTGCGGTGCAGAAAGTGAATTCCCAGACCGTCAATCGTCGTGCGGAACTGGCCGATCTGGTTGAGCCGGGTTTCGAACGACCGCCAGTTGTACTGTGTGCGCCAGTAATTCAGGACCTCGGTGAGGTCGGCGAGGGGCACACCTTGATCCCATCGGCGGGGATCCGGCGCGGGGGAGTGAACCGTCTCGGCTTCTGGGAGCCGCGTGGCAGATATGCGGGTGCGGAGATCCTCGAGCTCCGAGCCAGGTGCATGGGCCCAGAAGTCGTGTACCTCGTCGGTGTGCATCAGTTCTCCAATTGTTGGGAACCGTCTAAGACGGTTCTGGAACCACCTAAGACAGTTCTAACAGTCGAGGCTCGCCATCCGCAACCGGCTAAGGTGGTTCCATGTCCGTGGGTTTTCCTGACTTCCGCCTCGGGAGTGTGCTGGCAACCAGCTTCACCGGAACGTTGTCGGAGCGACATGGTGAAGCCGTCGAACGCATACCGACGCCTCACCGGCTGGTCGACTGGTTACAGATCAACGGTCTGAATGTGGAGTCATGCACCGCGGCGCAGCTCGAGCGTGCTCGGGAACTGCGGGAAGCCATTCACGCCGTCGCGACGGCTGCAGCGGTGTGGAGTGACCTCCCGAAATCCGCCGTCCGGATCATCAACGACTGCAGCATCGATGGCAGAGCTGCGGCGATCCTGACGCCCGACGGCAATCGCCTCTGGCGACTCAGTTCGCCCTCCCGTGTCGAAGATGCCCTGGGCGTGATCGCCGCCGACGCGATCAGCATCATCGCAGGCGAACGCGACGGGAGGTTGGCCTTGTGCGCCTCGCAAACCTGTCAGGCGGCCTTCTTCGACACCAGTCAAAGTCGAACTCGCAGATGGTGTGACATGAACACGTGTGGGAACCGCCAGAAGAAGGCCCGATTGAAGGCCGCCCAGAGCAGAAGCGCCGAGACGCCGGGTTAGTGGACCTGAGCGATGATCAAGAACCATCGCGGAATTCGGCGAAGAGTCTGGGTAAGAACGCAGCCAAGTGGTTCATCTCTTCGGCGCAGTGGCGGAGGAGATTTCGAGCGAGCTGTGCGCCGGTGCGTCTACGTCCGACCATGGCGACCACAGGCGCAAGTGCTCGGTGACCCACCGGATTGGTGAGCAATCGGGCGCTCATGGGTCGCGATGTGGAACTCGCTGGTACATCCAGGATTTCGGCGCGTCCGAGAAAGAATCGGGACCTCATCTCACTACCGCGATCGGTGGGGCGGACCTGGTGAACAAGTCACCCAGCGACCACCGGGAAGTCGCTTGTACCGATGCGGGCGCAGATGTGGGTGGTACCTGCGCTGGGGGCAAAACCCAGCGAGCCTGGTTCGACGAACCTGATTGCGAAGTGCGACAAGGTGGATCCGATGTACTCGTCGACGTATGACACGTTCCCGATGTAGCGCTCCGTGTCCGTCAGGTGCCGCTGGGAAGTGCGATCATCTCCCCACGCCGCGAAGACATGGGCGCGAGGGTGCCACAACTTGTAACGAGCGCTGTCAGAGCCATGCCACCCGAACCACCAATCCCACATGTCGGCCGTGACATCGGGCATGTCGGTCAGGCACGACACCACAAGAGTTCCCGCCGAAGTTCGGGTCCATCCGGTTTCCACCGGTGTGTATCCCCTCGCCGACAGATGCTCAGCGACATCTTCCACCTCGTAGCCTCCGGCCGTGGGTTCCGGGCCGGTTCTCAGTGCTTTGTCGACGTGCGACGAAAGTGGTTTCATCGTCGAGTCCAGGTAGTGTGCAAAAGGTTTCGTGAGATCGCCGTCCCGATAGCCAAGATGGCGAGGCTCGGTTCGGTATGACCGCGGCAACGGGCGACGGTCGGCGTCAGTGACCTGGTAGTCGGCGATGGTCACGATTTCTCCAGCCCACGCCATGCGCCCTGCGCGGCCCACTTCTCGGCCCGCGCGGTGATCTCTTCGATGAGGGGTCCCTTGGCCGAGGCGTAGGCGTTCATGTCCTGCCAATCGCGCTGAGCCAGGGACTGTTTGAGTTCGCCATAGGCTTTGCGGTCGCGCGGGTCGTGGCGCAACCAATCTCGGAACAGGAGGTGCCGACGTTCCCAATCGCTTCCACTGCGACAGATGTGAACGTGAACGTCGAGGTTTGCCGTGCGCACCATTCGATGCCCGGGCTCACGCACGCGAAGACGATAGCCGGCTGATTCGAGGGCCGGCAGGTAGCTCGCCTCGTCATCAGGGTCGGCGACGCTCAGATCGATGTCGATGACGGGCTTTGCGACCAGACCTGGAATCGAAGTCGATCCGATGTGATCGATACGAAGGGCCCCGTCACCGAGCGCGGCCGCAATACGACGGCGCTCTCGTTCGAAGGTCTGGGGCCAGGCATCGTTGTACGGGACCAGGACTATCGCCCGCTTCTCGATTCCGCCGATCAATTCGAAGGCCATCCGGCAAGACTAAAAGGCTCGGTGGCGCCGAAAAGCGCGAGTACGTCGGATGCACTGTCCGTGCGATATAGTGCACTGCATGGATGTGGCTGTGTCGACACTGTCTGCGGCGATCGGCGCGCGAGTCAGGCAGGAGCGCCTTTCTCGCCAGTGGACTCTCGATCAGCTGGCAGCGGCAGCCGGCGTGAGCAGACGCTTACTCGTCAGTGTCGAGCAAGGTGACGCCAATCCGAGTGTGGGGTCACTCCTCAAGCTCAGCGACGCGCTGGGGGTAGGGTTGCCCGCACTGGTCGAACCCCCGAACGCCAAGGCGATCAGGGTAATTCGTGACGGCGAGGGTGCCGAGCTGTGGAGTGGGCAGTTCGGTGGCCGCGGTCTGCTGGTGGCCGGGACCGGCGCGCCCGACGTCATGGAGTTGTGGGACTGGCTGCTTTCTCCGGGCGAACGCCACGACAGTGAACCGCATACGGCCGGGACCACCGAGATCATCCACGTTCGTGAAGGCGAACTCCTTGTCGAAATCGGAGATGACGCAGTCACTCTCGAGGTAGGGGATGCGGTGACGTTCACCGGCGACGTCGGACACTCCTATGTCAACCCTGGCACCGAGGCAACAAGATTCGTACTGGCGGTGTACGAACCGGGTGTCGGTGTCCAGCTGAGAACGGAGAAGGATCGATGACCGAGTTCGATGAGGCTGTCCCGCTGCTGGCCGGAGCAGAGGTCGATCCCGCAGTGTTCGACCTCCGGCCGGACTACCGAGCAGTGCTGCTTGCCGTCGATGGACTCGCGCCGGCTCCGAGCGATGAAGTGGGCGACGCCCTGCTGCGCAGAGCAGAAGCAGCCGCTCGGACACTGCTTGCCGCGCAACCCGTTGAGCATCTCCCACACGTGGCGGCATGGCGCGAGGCGTATCGGGCGTTCGGAGCCAAACCACAGCGCACACGCAACAGTGTCGAAGCCCTCTTGCGGCGGGCCGAGACCGGGCTGCCCAGGGTCAATCGGCTGACGGACCTGTACAACGCGATCTCGGTACTCCATCAGATCCCCCTCGGCGGAGAAGATCTGGCCGGATATCGCGGCTCACCACGACTGCTACGGGCCACCGGTGAGGAATCGTTCGACACTGTGGCCGGTGGTGAGACGGTCATCGATCATCCGGCTGCCGGAGAAGTGGTGTGGTGTGACGGCGCCGGAGTCACCTGCCGTAGATGGAACTGGCGACAAGCTCAACGCACGCAACTCACCGACGGCACGTCCGAGGCTCTGTTCATTCTCGACGCACTCGATCCCATGGCCGACGAGCAACTCCAGGCCGCGACCGACGAGCTGATCACCCAGCTTGAACTCCTGGGGCCCCATGTACGGGTGGCGTCCAGAACTCTCTCGATCACAACGTGAAAGTGGTTTGCTGACATGCTCATTCATCCTTGGGATGCCGCAGCCGATCCTGACGAATGGCAGCAGTGGATCGCTTCAACCGATCGGTTCGGGATTCTTGCGGTCAACAATCTCGATCCCGCGCAGGCGCCGATTCTGGTTCCCACGCACTTCACGGCCGCGGGCCGCGACGAATTGCTCATCCACCTGGCCCGACCGAACCCGGTGTGGCAGCATCTGCAGGCCGCCGCCGAGGTGAGGCTGGCGGTGGTGGGGGACTACGCCTACATCCCGTCCAACTGGCGCGCCGCTGCGGATCAGCCGGTGGAGCATGGCGTGCCAACGAGCTATTACACCGCCGTGCAGTTCGTGTGCCGGCCGACGATCACGGACGACCCAGAAGACAAGGCGCGCATACTCACCGCCCAACTCGACGACTTCCAGCCGGAAGTCGAGCACGCACCCGTCACTCCTGGTGAGGCCCCCTACGGCCGAATGTTGCCCGGTATCCGCGGTATTCGGCTGGCTGTTCTGCGGGTCGAGGCGAAGTTCAAGTACGACGACAACAAGCCGGTGGAGCACCGTGAAAAGGTCACCGGCAACCTACGTGAGCGCGGTAACGGCCTCGACAAGGCCGCAGCGGCCCAGCAAACGCGACGTCTTGCGGCAGATGCAGAGCGGCGGCGCCGCACAACGTGACCCGGGGCCACGTCGTGGTCTCATCGCCGTGTGGCGAGCATGTGGACGTCAGCGAATCGGTGTTGATCGTCGGGTTGGCTCACCGCCCGCCACACCTCGTCGAATCCGGCGTCGGACAAGGCCGCTGCCAATCGATCGGGGTGCCATCGCCAGGCGGGCGCCACTTTGTGGTCGAACTGCTCGACTTGTCCGGCGTGCGAACTGATCTGGCACGCCAGCAGGATCGGCGCGCCCGCAGAGGTCCGAGAGGCCCAGCAGCGCAGTACATCCGGGATGTCCTCGGGCGGTATGTGGATCAGGCTGAAACGCGCCAGGATGGCAGCGATCGGCAGGTCGCCATCGAGTTGATCAAGCGTGGCATCACCTCGGACGAAATCGAGATGTGGGAACTCGCGCGTCGCCCATGCGAGCATCTGCTCGCTGGGGTCGATGCCGATCGACACCAGACCCCGTTCGGCCAGAAATGCGGTGACCTGTCCCAGCCCGCACCCGACATCAACAACCGGTCCATCGGCGTGACGGTCTCGGACCGTGTCGGCGAACGCCGCGACGGCGTGCTCTTCGAAGGGAGTCAGGAAGGGATGAGGAAACGTTGCGGCATACAGGTCCGCCACTGCGTCGTACCCAGGTTGCTCCACGGTGCGCGTCTCCTTCGTGGCCGTCTGGACCGACCGGCGGCTAGTGTGTCAGGTCGCCTGACCGCGGGTTGCGATGGGTGATGCAGTAGCGGCGACCGATCGGGTCCGACATCACGGTCCAGAACCGGTGGTGCTGCTCCACTTTGGCGCCCCACCCCTCGTGTCGGGCGACCTCCTCGTCGGGGTGGGTGCTGGCGAGGTCGAGATGACCACCGATCGTGGATGAGCCGATCCGTTGGAGCAGCACCCGTAGCGGCATCTCCTTCGGACGTCGCAGATTACGGAATTCGGGCATCACGCCCTGACGCCACGGCCAGCCGGTGAGCGTGGCCCAGAAGTCGCACTCGGCGTCATACAGTTTCGCCGGGATGTCGATGCAGAGCTGATCGATGATGCTGATGGTGTCGCCGGGCCACCGGATGGGCCGGGAACGTTCGTGTTCGCCGTTCCACGGAACCAGGCAGAACCCGAATCCGGCTGGCGAGGTCAACACCACCAAGTCGCTTGCTGCAGAGACGATGTGGGCGCCGAGCGACTTGGCGTGGGCGGTGGCCGGCTTGATGTCGTCGACGTGCAGATCGAGATGGACACCGCCGGGCCCGTCCTTCACCCGCTGAACACGCAGGTGCGGGTCGCCGTTGAAAGGCTCCAGAGATGCGAACTGGCGGTCCGGTCCTCGGGCGGGCGACACCGTACTCCCGGCGATAGCTCGCCAGAACGTCACCTCGTTGCTGAAGCTGTCGGCAGGAAAGTCGAGAAAGGCGCTGAGCCAGCGGATCGTCATCGATCACTCACTCCGAAGCGGTGTCCCATGACGACAGTCTGACATCGACCGCCGTGTGTCCGGCACCGGTCGCGCGCCTTTGTCGTTCCGGCTGAGTCGATGTTCGGCTGCCACCGGCGTACACGCGCATATTGTTGAGGGATGGGTCCGATCAAGCAGCTCGCCAAGAAGATGGCCAAGGCACACGCCGACAAGGTTGCAGTGGTGCGCCTGGAGGGTCCGATCGGCTCGGTCGGGATGGCACGTGGTGGCTTGACCGCCGACAACCTGGAACCGAAACTCAGGCGCGCGTTCGAGACCGAGCGGCTCAAAGCAGTCGTTCTGGTCATCAATTCCCCAGGTGGTTCGCCCGCACAGTCGGAGTACATCGCTGAACGCATCCGCCAGTTGTCCTCAGAGAAGGGCATTCGGGTGATCGCGTTCTGTGAGGACGCGGCAGCATCCGGCGGCTACTGGATCGCCTGTGCGGCCGACGAGATCTACGCCGCGCACACGTCGATCGTCGGTTCGATCGGTGTGGTGTCGTCGGGTTTCGGCGCTCCGGAGTTGCTGGGCAGGGTGGGAGTGGAACGGCGGGTCTACACCGCAGGCGAGAACAAGTCGCGTCTTGATCCGTTCTCGGCGGAGAAGCCCGAAGACGTCGCCTGGCTCCACGGTCTCCAGAACGACCTGCACGCCGCATTCATCACCTGGGTGCGTCAGCGCCGTGGCGCCAAACTCGTCGGGTCCGACGCCGAGCTGTTCAGCGGCGACGTCTGGGTGGGCCGCGCCGCTGCCGACGTGGGCCTCGTCGACGGAATCGGAGTGTTGCGGTCGGTACTGGCCGAACGCTTCCCTGACGCCGAACTCGAGATCATCGCCTCACCTAAACCGCTGCTGACGCGGCTGACCGGGGGTGTGTCGCGCAGCGAAGGTCGGATGGCGGCGATGGCTGCCGAGACCTTCGATGGCGTGGTCACCGGTGTGATGGCGGCCGCCGAACGTCGAGCGCACTGGATGCGGATCGGCCTCTAGGCGTCGCTCGGGTGGTCCTGGCGGCACGGGACCTGTCCGAATTGGATAGGTTCATCGCATGGAGTCGCTGCTGATCATCATCGTCGCGATACTGGCCATCATCGCGGTGATCATGCTGTTCAACACAATCGCGAAACGTCGCGAGCGCCAGGCAGCCGAGACCAAGGCGGTTCGTGACCGTGCGTACGCTCCGCGGGATCCGTTCTCGAGTGCCGACGACGATGCCGTCCGTGGAGATCCTCGGGCGCTCAAGCCCGGCGACATGGTGGAGATCCGCGGGGAGATGTTCGCGGTCCGGGGCACCCTGACCCTCTCGCAGAGTGGCTTCTCGTGGACCGAGAACTTCCTCGACACCGGGACCGGCCGCAAGGCGTGGGTGTCGGTGGAGGAGGACCCCGATCTCGAGGTGGTGCTGTGGGAGGAACTCGAGGGTGTCGCCGTTTCCCCCGGGCCCGAGTCGATCGAGGTAGACGGCCGCCGGTACTCGTCGGACGAGACCGGGTCGGCAAGGTTCACCAGCGCTGGAACCACCGGCCTGGCCACCGGAAACATGTCGTATCACGACTATTCGGCCGGCGACGCCCGGTTGTCCTTCGAGGACTTCGGTTCGGGGTGGGAATGCGCGCGGGGACAGGTCCTGGCTCGCGCCGAGTACCGCATCTTTACCGCAGACACCGGTCCGAGCTGAGCATGCAGGCGATTCTCGCGGTGCCGTACTCGGACACCAGCGCCGACCAGCTGGCCTTGTCCTTCGATGAGCCGTTGCTGCCCGCTCTGTCCACCGTTCGCTGCCAGTTCGACAACGCAGACCTCACATTGCGGTTGTTGGGCGCAAGCCACCAGGTCAGCGCGGTGACCGCCCTCGGAGAGACCGTCGAAACCCTGGCGTGCCTCCCCGGGCAGCACCGAAAACTCCCGTCGACGTTGCAGACGCCCACCGTCTCGTTCCGGGCGCGAACCGAACGCCACAGCGCACGGTCCCTCTCCGTGCTCGGCGCCCAGATCTCGGATCGCGCGACAGGACCGCATGCGCTGATCGGGCATTACCCCGGCAGCCCCGATGCCTTCACCGCGATCATCGCCGCCGACCTCGGCGACCGGATCCGCTGGGACACCTGGCACGCCTATCCCCAGACGGGTGACGTGGTGATCACCTCGAGTCTCGTGCAGGTGCGTTGATGACCTACAACCACGATGCCGGCGGCTACAACCGCAAGCCCCTCAACCGCATCCGCAACGGCATCATCGCCGCCATCGTCCTGGTGGCCGTTGCGCTGCTTGCCTTTTCATGCGTGTCCGGTGGGGTGGCATCCACCAGCGCGCGCAGCTACATCCAGCAGAACTATGAACGGGCGCCGAACCTGGACGAAGGATCGGTGGATGCGTACATCGCCGACGGCACTCCCGAGCAAGTCGCCGGCCAGATCCGCGGTGCCCAGAGGCCGGCCGATCAGCGTCAGGCGACCCAGACCGTCGCCGGGGTGCCCACGAGTGGTTTGTTCATGCAGTATCCCGACTACCTCGTGGGCCTCTTTCCCTACGAAGACAACAACACCCGCGTGATGCTCAGCGACGACTACGAATCCGGGTACCGCCATTACGGCGGGTTCATCGGTGGGTTCTGGGTCTCACGTCCCAATTTTTCCGGTGGCGGCTCCGACTATCGGGGTGGCGGCGGCGGTTCCGGCAAGTAGCGCAGAAAACAACAGGTGGGAGACAAAGTGGAGTGGGAGATCTTGCGCGACAACGTCGTATCGGCTGCGGCGTACAGCTGCGTAGGCGTGTTGCTGATGATCCTCGGGTTCGTCGCCGTCGACCTGGTGACGCCGGGCAAACTGCGACAACAGGTCTGGGTGGACCGCAACCGGAACGCGTGCATCCTGGTGGCGAGCAACACCCTGGCGGTGGCGATCATCATCGTCGCGGCGATCACCGCCAGCGAAGGCGACCTCGGTGAGGGCCTGCTCTACACCCTCATCTACACGGTGATCGGGATCTTCGTGATGGCGTTGACCTTCATCCTCGTCGACGCGCTCTCGCCCGGAGACCTGGGCCAGGTGTTGTTGGATGATCGACCGCACCCCGCCGTGTGGGTCTCGGCAACGGTGCACGTGGGTGCCGGACTGATCATCGCCGCGTCACTGCTGTAGTCCGCTCCATTGGCCACGTCCACCGCCCCACCCGACACCACCGCGCCGCCGCCGCTACGCCGGGCAGCACGGTCAGCACTGCTGGCGGTGGTGTTCATCTGCGCCGCCTGCGGACTGGTCTACGAGCTCGCGCTCGTCACGCTGGGGTCGTACCTGATCGGCAACACGGCCACGCAGGCCGCAATCGTGTTGTCGGTGATGGTGTTTGCGATGGGCATCGGCTCACTGGCCGCCAAACCTCTGCAGAACCGGGCCGCCGTCAGCTTCGCGGTCATCGAATTGGTGCTGGCTTTGCTCGGCGGTCTCTCGGTGCTGGCGCTGTACGGGGCGTTCGCTTATCTGTCGCTGTACACACAGTCGCTCGTGGTGGTTGCCTTTGTGCTCGGAATGCTGATCGGCGCCGAGATACCCCTGCTGATGGTGTTGCTCCAGCACATCAGGAAGCAGTCGGCAGGGTCTGCGGTGGCCGATCTGTTCGCGGCCGACTACGTGGGCGCGTTGCTCGGTGGCCTGGCGTTCCCATTCCTGTTGCTACCACTGCTCGGCCAGATCCGCGGCGCGCTCGTGGTCGGCATGATCAACGCCGTTGCCGGAGCCGCTCTTGTGCTCATCGTGTTCCGCCGGGACCTCGGTCGTGCCCGCATGCTGGCATTGGGCGCCGGATCGGTCGGTGTGGTCGCGGTGTTGGTGGCTGCGATGTTCTATGCCGACACCTTCGAGGTCAACGCACGGCAGGCGCTGTATCGCGACCCGATCGTGCTGGCCGACCGAACCCCGATCCAGGACATCGTGATCACCAATCGCGGCCTCCCGGACGGCGAGGACACCCGGCTGTTCCTCAACGGCGATCTGCAGTTCTCCAGCGTGGACGAGTACCGATACCACGAGGCGCTGGTGCACCCGGCGCTGGCGCAGAAGCGGGACAACGTCCTGATCCTGGGCGGTGGCGACGGTCTGGCACTACGCGAGGTGCTGAAGTACCGCGATGTGCAGTCGGTGCATCTCGTCGAACTCGACCCTCGGATGGTCGATTTGGCGCGCACAGATCCGAGACTCACGGAGCTCAACGGCAACGCCTTCGCCGACGACCGGGTCTCGGTGGTGACGGCCGACGCGTTCAACTGGTTGCGTGAGGACCCGGGGCTGTTCGAGGCCGTCATCGTCGACATGCCGGACCCTGACGAGACGGCAACCGCCAAGCTGTACTCGGTGGAGTTCTACGGCCTGATCCGCGGGCACCTGGCGCCCGGTGCCCGAATGGTCGTGCAGGCGGGCTCTCCCTACTTCGCGCCCCGCTCGTTCTGGTGCATCGGCCAGAGCATCGCCGAGGCAGGGGTGACAACCGCGGCCTATCACGTCGACGTGCCCTCGTTCGGCGACTGGGGTTTCTTTCTGGGGGCAGCGGGTGACGTAGCACCGGCAGTGACGGTGGACCCTGCGGTGGACCGCCGCTTCCTGTCGGCAGACGAACTGGACGCTGCCCGTACCTTCCCGCCCGACCGTCCGCCCTTGGAGATGCCCTCGTCCACCCTGATGCAGCCGCGGATCCTCGAGTACTCGCAGTCGGAGTGGTCGGTGTACTGACCGAGCCGGCGATGCACCGAAGGGGTGTCGGCCGCAAATCGGACCCTGTGAGTTGTCGTCTCCGGTTGACGTGAAGTTATCCACAGGCGTCGCCTAACGCGCTGGTTCAGAGCCTGCCAGCAAACACTCAACCTGTGGATGAGGCTGTGGAAACTGTGGAGAACTCGGCGTTTTGAGTGAATTGTTAGTGAACCTCGTCACAAAACAAGTTGCTGCTCGAAGGATTATCTTTCGGATTGTTAATTATCTCGATATTTGAGCGACGCTGAGTTGAATGCGGGGGCCTGTGGATAACCTGTTGAAAACTGCGGGGTGGCGGCGCACGCCGAGACAGCGTGCCACCATGGACGGGTGACTATGTCGGATGTTCCGTCGGTGCCCGTCACCGACCTACCGGTCGATTTCACGGCAGAGACGAACAGGATCCTGCTGGACGTTCGAGAAGACGACGAGTGGGCTAACGGGCACGTTCCCGGAGCCCTCCACATCCCTCTCGCCGAAGTGCCCGCTCGGGTCGACGAAATCGACCCCGACGCCGAGCTGTTTGTCATCTGTCACTCGGGTGGCCGCTCGGCCCGCGTGCTCGGGTACCTCTCGCAGCGCGGGTACGAGGGCGCGAACGTCGGGGGCGGAATCCTGGCGTGGGCGCAGGCCGGCAGGCCCCTGGAGACAGGCGCAGGTGGATCCGGGGGAGCGGCGTCCTCGGAGACCGGGCAGTGACAGTTCCGCCTTCTGGCCCGGTCCGGGACTACTGCCCGCACTGCCGGATCGCTGGACCGCACGATCCCCGTCGGCCACGCTGCCCACGATGTTCGGGTCCGCTGACCCCGCTCGACGCCTACGGCCGCGCCGTGGTGTTCCGTCCGCCGCCACAGCATCGGCCTGTGCCTGCCCCGGGAAATGTTCCCGCACCCCCTCCGCCCGGCCCACAGCCGCGGCCGAACAACATGTACGTACCGCCGCGCAGTCAGCGTCATCAATCGGTGTCCGGCGGTGCGCCGCGTCAGATGTCGCCGACAGCACGGCGGATGGTGCGCTGGGTGGCGCTGCGTCCGCCGGAGGCCCGGCCGCGTCCGCGGGCCCGGATCGAGCGGCACGAAACACCCACGCCTCGCTACCGAAGCGTCCCGCAGTGGGGGCTGCAGGACAGCCCGGCAACCGAACCCGAGACGCGTGAGCAGAACCTGATCGAACAGGCGACAACAAGGCTTCCGCAGCTGTTGCTGATCACAGCGGGCGTACTCGTCGCGGCGGCCGCCGCCGAGGCGTGGATCTACGCATTGCTCGTGGTCAACCTGGAAGAACCGGTCAGCCGCGGTATGCAGGTCGCGGCCGAGGCCGCGGTGTGGATCACCGGTCTGGCGTCGGTGGCGATGATGCTCGCGTGCCTGGCCGGCGCCGCCGGATGGTTGATCGAGGAGCGCCGGAGGTCATACGGCGAGCACGGTCAATACGACCCGCGAACCCGCCGGGAGATCTTCATCGGGTGCTGGGTCCCGTTGATCAACGTCTTCCGTCCTGTGGCCTTCATGCGCGAGGTACTCGAACTCCGCGACGACCTGCCGCGCGACCACATCCGCAAGCGATTGTGGTGGTTGTGGGCCGGCTGGGTGCTGGTGAACTTGCTGGTGGTCGGGTGCATCGTGCTGCGAATATTCGCCGAGTCCCTGCTGTGGCAGTCGAATGCGGTGCTCCTTGTCATCGTGTCCGACCTGGCCAGCGCCGGGTTCGCGGTTGCGGTGTGGTGGACGATCACGCGGCTGCTCGACCGGGAGGCCGAGACGGCGACCCCCACCCGATGGCTGGTCGCGGTATGACCGACACCCATCGGGTGCTGCGCACGGAAACGCCTGCGGTGGTGGCTCACCGGGGGGCATCGGGTCACAAACCCGAACACACACTGATGGCGTACGAGCTCGCCCTCGAGCAGGGCGCCGACGGACTCGAGTGCGACGTCCGGCTCACCGCGGATCACGAACTGGTGTGTGTCCACGACCGCACCATCGACCGCACTTCCGACGGCAGCGGTGCGGTCAGTGAACTCACCCTCGCTCAGCTCCGGGAGTTCGACTTCGCGAGTTGGCACACGTCCGGTCTCACCTCGAAGGTCCTCACGCTCCGCGAACTGATGGAGCTGACGCTGGACTGGAAACGCCCGGTCCGCCTGTTCATCGAGACCAAACACCCGGTGCGCTTCGGTGGTCTGGTGGAACAGTTACTCCTCGCGGAGCTGCAGCGGTTCGGCGTCGCGACGCCGGCGTCGGCGGATCACAGCCGCGCCGTGGTGATCTCGTTCTCCACCGCCGGTGTGTGGCGCATCCGACGCAACGCGCCGATGCTGCCCACCGTGCTACTCGGCGACACCGCCCGGTTTCTCGGGGGCAGCGCCGCCACCGCCGTCGGCGCCACGGCCATCGGACCGTCGATCTTCAGCCTTCGGGAGCACCCCGATGCGGTGGATCGCGCTGCTGCCGCTGGTCGGGCCACCTACTGCTGGACGGTCGACGAGCGGCGGGATGCGACATTCTGTGCCGATCTCGGCGTCGGCTGGATCGCCACCAACTACCCCGACCGGGTGCGGGGCTGGCTCGCTGCGTAAGTTCTTCTCACGTGGCTAAGAAGAGTAAACGTGGCAGCGGACCCCGACCCGGAAGCAATCGCGCCGAACGGGTGGCGGCACGCAAGGAACGGCAGGCACAGGCAGCGGCGCCGCTCTTCCGGCCGTTCGCCGGGATCGCCGCCGAATGTGACCTGGTGGCCTTGAGGGCGTTTGTCGCCTCGGCCACCGCCGAGTTGCCGCTGACCACCCCGGGCACCAACCCCGTGCGACTGGTGACGGTTCTGCCCGGTGCCGGACCGGCACTGGTGCGTGAGGAGTCCGGCGCAGCTGTGGGTCTGGTTGCGCTACAGACCCAGCCCGAGCACGAAGAGCCCGGCGCCGCATTGGCTGCCGCGATTCGGTGGGCAACCGAAAGTGCTGCGGGAGAAAGTCTTTCGGAGGTCGACACCGCCGAGGCCGGCGCACTCGAGGACGTGCTCGATCCCACCGCTGCGCTCGACATCACCGTGCACAACGACTTCAACTGGTGGATCGAGGGTCAGGACAGCCCCGCCCCCCAGATCACCGCGATGATCGAGCAGGCCAACGCGGCCATCATGCCGACGGCCCGGTTGGCCGGGGACTTCGTCGGAGCGCCGTGGTGGGTCGACGCCGGTGAGCGTGCACACCTGCGGTGGATTCGACCCGAACCCGAAGACGACGTGATGGCGGCGCTGGCGCGCGTGCATGCATCGGGTGGCCTGACACTCGGCGAGGGATCACGCTTCGCGGGCTCATTCCGTACACACGGGCTGCTGGTTCCGGTGTTCGACCTGGACCGCGAGTTGCACCCCACCGAGTGGACTGCGGGCGTGGAGATGTTCAACAACCGGCTCAACGAGGCGCTGGCCTCGGACGCCGAGCTGACCAGCGACGAGCGGCGCTCACGCGACGGTATCCGGGCCCGCCAGGTCACCCTGCGCTGAGGTGACGGGCAGTTCGCCCGAAACAACACGACAACAAAGGGCGCGGCCGGAGAGATCCGGCCGCGCCCTTTGTGCGTGTTGACGTGCTGTCGAGCGGTTTCTACAGGCTGCCGCCGGCGACACCGGGTGCAGTGGCATCCGTCTTGGCCGCGGTGCCGACCTCTCGGGCGACGAAGTTCTCGAGGTCGAAGAGATTGCCTTCGCACCGATCGGCGACGGTCTGCAGGGTGCGCATCACCGCGACCTCTTCGATCTGCTCCTTGAGGAACCACTGCATGAACTGCTCGCCCAGGTAGTCACCTTCGTCGCGGGCCGTCTTGGCCAGTTCGACGATCTGGTCGGTGACACGCTGCTCTTGCGAGAGTGCCACCTTGATCGGGGCGCGGTAGTCGGCGAACGAGTTCTCCGGCTGATCGATGCCCGGGGTGTGCACCACCATGTCGCGGTCGAGGAAGTACTGCACGATCATCATCGCGTGGTTGCGCTCTTCGACGGCCTGGGCGTAGAAGTGCTTGGCCAACTGCGGCAGGTCTTCGTTGTCGTAGTAGGTCGCAATGGCGATGTACTGCTGTGACGCAGAGAATTCTTGACGAATCTGGTCGTGCAGGAGCTCATGGAAGCGGGTTCGGATTGTGCTCATGACGACCAGGTTAGGGCCAGGTGAAAGCCGTTGTCATCCAAGCTCATCCTTACTAAGGGTGGCATTGCCGAACTTGTCTCAGGGAAGGTTTACCTTGGCTGACAACAACTTCAGGGCTCTATGTGTGCGATCGGTGGGTGCGCGCTGCCGGTGCCTCACGCTGCATCGTCGAGCCGGCGACGCGCGATCCGGTCGGCGGCGACACCGGCCGCGATGTTCTCGCGGGCCGCGGTCTGGAGAATGAATGTCATTGTGTCGAAGACGGATTCGACGCGGTTGCGTACCTCTTCGCGGGTGCGCCCGCGGAGCTCGCCCTCGACCTGGATGAGCCCACCGGAGTTGGCCACATAGTCCGGTACCCACACGATTCCGCGGTTGACGAGTGTCCTCTCGGCCTCAGGGGTGAGCAACTGGTTGTTGGCGGCGCCGCAGACGATTGATGTGTTCAGCGTCTCACTGGTGGCTGTGTCCAACGTGCCACCGAGCGCACACGGGGCATAGACGTCGAGGCGCTCGGCGCGGACGTCGGCCGACACCTTCGTGCGGGGGAAAGCATCCAGCAGGCGGTCTAGTGAGGGCTGATAGACGTCGGAGACCAGCACCTCGGCGCCGGCATCGGTCAGGAGCGACACCAGTTCGAAGCCCACCTTTCCCGCACCCTCCACGCCCACCGTGCGTCCGACGAGTTCACGTTCCCCCCAAACCTGCACTGCCGCTGCGCGCATGGCCTGGAACACCCCGAGGGCGGTGTTGGGCCCGCTGTCACCCGATCCGCCGGCATCCGTGTTGCGGCCGACGACGTGTGCGGTCGATTCGCCGATGATGTCGAGATCGTCGCTGTTGGTGCCCACATCGCCGGCCGTGACATACAGACCGTCGAGTCTTTCGACGAATCGGCCGTAGGCGCGCAACAATTCCGGTGTCTTGATGGCCCGCGGATCACCGAGGATGACGGCCTTGCCTCCGCCGAGGTCGAGTCCGGCTGCTGCGGCCTTGTAGGTCATCCCGCGCGATAGCCGCAAAACATCTGTGAGCGCAGCACTTTCGTCAACGTAGGGATGAAACCGGGTGCCGCCGAGGGCGGGTCCCAGCGAGGTGGAGTGCAGGGCGATGATGGCTTGGAGACCGCTTGCGCTGTCCTGACAGAACACCACCTGCTCGTGCGCGGGCTCGTCGATGGGGAAGTCTGATCGACCGAACACGTGGCTTGTGGCCGACTCTGCGGACAGAGGGGTGGCGGTGACGGACATGGAAACCTCCGGGTAGGTGGTCGAGGGTTGAGTGTGCATCCAGCTGCACGAATGTTGTCCCGGAGCGGCGAAGTGGTCAACAGTGAACTAGATATTTGCGCAATGTGCACATTCTGGCGCGTGTGCCGGCTGTCACGTTGCTCAAATTGCGGCCTCTGCGACCACGTGGTCTGGCCTCACCGACCGTATGCGAGCCGCTCCAGTAGGGGGCGGGTCCGGTAAGGGATCGCATCGCGCATGGCCACCGACATGGTGGTCCGTTCGACACCGGGTACCGCCAGGATCAGCCCGGCCACGCGGTAGAGGTCGTCGGCGTCCAGCGCAGCGACCGCGATGAGAAGGTCTGCGTCCCCGGAGATCCCGATCACCTCGATCACCTCCGGGATGTCGCCGAAGAGGGCGATGATCGGTTCGAGTCGGTGTTGGTCGACGACCGCGCTGATGTAGGCGCGCAGCGTGTATCCGAGGTCTCTGGTGGAGATGAGTCGGTCCATCGGCGCCAGAACACGTCGCTCTTCCCATCGGGCCAACCGGGATTGGACGGTGTTCCTGGCCATCTGGAGGGCGGCCGCCAGCTGCACCCCGGTGGCGCGCGGGGTCTCGCAGAGGGCGAGCAGAAGGCGGGCGTCGGAGCGGTCGAACTTCGTCATGTCGCACAGTGTCGCACGTCTCATCGCTGCGATGTTGGTCAAAATGCGCAAGTTAGTCCGCAGCTCTTGTGCAGTGTGGCGCTCACTGGTTGCCTGACGTGCACCGAATGAACCGTGGGCGAATGTCCACGTCAACCATCGCGAGTGGAGGCCCCGGTGATCGACAACGACGATCTGGTCCAACTGATCAGCCCGACGGGCGAGCGACTCGAGCACCCCGAGTACTCCGACCTCGTCTCCGACATCGACGTGGACACGTTGCTGCGTCTCTACGAGGACCTGGTGGTGGTGCGGCGCATCGACGCCGAAGCAACCGCTCTGCAGCGCCAGGGCGAGCTCGGTCTGTGGGCGCCCCTGCTCGGGCAGGAGGCCGCGCAGGTCGGCTCGGCGCGGGCGCTCGATCCCCAGGACTTCGTCTTCGCCAGTTACCGCGAGCACGCGGTCGCCTACTGCCGTGACGTGGATCCGGCGCACATGCTCCGGTTCTGGCGAGGATCCACCCATTCGGGCTGGAACCCTTATGAGTACCGGATGACCACGCCGGCGATCATCGTGGGCGCACAGGCGTTGCACGCCACGGGATACGCACTCGGTATGCAGTTCGACGGCGTGGACGGCGCCGCGATCACCTACTTCGGTGACGGGGCCACCAGCCAGGGCGACATCTCCGAAGCCTTCGGTTTCGCCGCGAGTTTCCATGCGCCCGTTGTCTTCTTCTGCCAGAACAACCAGTGGGCGATCTCCGAGCCGGTCTCGTTGCAGTCGCGTGTGACCATCGCCGAACGTGGCCGGGGTTTCGGGGTTCCGAGTGTGCGGGTGGACGGCAACGACGTACTCGCCGTCATCGCGGTCACCCGCGCGGCGTTGGCGCGGGCCCGAGAAGGCAGTGGCCCGACACTGATCGAGGCGGTGACCTATCGGATGGGACCGCACACCACGTCCGACGACCCGACGCGATATCGACCCGCGGCGCTGGACGACGAATGGCGCGCCAAGGACCCTCTCGACCGGGTTCGAGCGCTGCTAGACGCGGCAGGCGTCCTCACCGACGAAGTCCTCGAACGGATCCGGTACCAATCGGACACAACCGCAGCCGAACTGCGACGTGGCTGCCTCGAGACCGTGGAACCGACGCCGCTGTCGATGTTCGACGAGGTCTATGCCGAACAACACCCCCTGATCGATGAGGAACGACGCGAGTTCGCCTCGTACCTCGAAGGATTCGAAGGAGACGCCCGATGAGCGCCCCGGCCATCACCCCCTCGGTCATGCCGATCGGCAAGGCCATCAACTCCGGCCTGCGCAAAGCGATGGAGAAGGATCCGAAGGTGGTGCTCCTCGGCGAGGACATCGGCAAGCTCGGAGGTGTCTTCCGGGTGACCGATGGTCTGCAGAAGGACTTCGGACCGCAGCGGGTCATCGACACGCCCTTGGCCGAATCCGGGATCATCGGCACGGCAGTGGGTCTGGCGATGCGCGGCTACCGGCCCGTGTGTGAGATCCAGTTCGACGGATTCATCTATCCGGCGTTCGACCAGATCGTCTCGCAGGTCGCAAAGTTGCACTACCGCACCGGCGGCAACGTGAAGATGCCCATCACGATCCGGGTTCCCTACGGCGGCGGGATCGGTGCGATCGAACACCACTCGGAGTCGCCTGAGGGCTACTTCGCCGCGACCGCTGGTCTGCGTGTGGTCACCTGCGGTACCTCCGCGGACGCCCACCAGATGATCCAGCAGGCAATCGAGTCCGACGACCCGGTGCTGTACTTCGAACCCAAACGCCGTTATTGGGAGAAGGGGCCGCTCGCCGAGGCCGGGGATGCCTACCCGCTGCACAAGGCCCGCGTCGTCACGCCCGGCTCGGATGTCACCCTGGTCGCCTACGGTCCCCTCGTCACCACCGCGATGCAGGCGGCGAAGATCGCAGCAGGAGAGGGCCGTTCGATCGAGGTGATCGATCTACGCTCGATCTCCCCGCTCGACGTCGACACCGTTGCGGACTCGGTTCGCCGCACCGGCCGCCTGGTGATCACCCATGAGGCCCCGGTGTTCCTGGGTATCGGCGCGGAACTCGCGGCGCGCATCGGCGAGCGCTGCTTCTTCCATCTCGAGGCCCCGATCGCCCGCGTGGGCGGGTTCACCCTGCCGTACCCGCCGGCCAAACTCGAAGAACATTTCCTTCCCGACGTCGACCGCATTCTCGACGCCGTCGACCGCACGTTCGCATCGTAGGAGCCAGCTCATGTCGACAACCCAGACCTTCTTGCTCCCCGACCTCGGCGAGGGGCTCACCGAGGCCGAACTGCTCACCTGGCTCGTCGCGGTCGGCGACACCGTCGAACTCAATCAGAACATCGCCGAGGTGGAGACGGCCAAGGCCTCGGTCGAACTGCCCTCTCCCTACGCGGGAACTGTTGTGGCGCTGTACGCAGACGAGGGCGCCACCATCGAGGTGGGCCGGCCGTTCATCGACATCGCCGTCGAGGGCGCCTCCACTCAGGACCACACGCCGACTGCCCCGCAGGACCCGGGCCCATCAAACTCTGTCCTGTCGGAGTCACGGCCCGCGAGCAAGGAACGCACCCCGGTTCTTGTCGGGTACGGCGTCGCCGAGGAGAGCACGGGACGGCGTCGACGGCGGACGAACGCCACCGTATCGGCGGTAGATCCTGTTGTGACAGAACAGGAGCGCCCGCTGGCCGCGCCGCCGGTCCGGTTCGCAGCCAAGCAGAACGGTGTCGATCTGGCCGACGTGCCCGCCACCGGCGGTCGGGGGCAGGTCACCCGCGACGACCTCGAGCAGTACCTGGCTCGGTCGGCTGCCGATCCCGAGCCCGCCGCAGCTTCGGGTGGCTCCGCCCGACCCGGAGCGGCGGTGCTCGACGAAGAACGCACCCCGATCAAAGGGGTCCGCAAACACACCGCCGACGCCATGGTCCGCAGCGCCTTCACCGCACCGCATGTCACCGAGTTCATCACCGTGGACGTCACCCCGGCCGTCGACCTGCTCGCACAACTCAGGGAGTCCAAGCACTTCCGGTCGGTACGCATCACGCCGCTGGCGTTGGTGGCCAAGGCGCTGCTCGTGGCACTGCGGTCCAATCCGTCCCTCAACTCTGCGTGGGACGAGGCGAACCAGGAGATCGTCACCAAGCGCTACGTCAACCTGGGAATCGCAGCGGCCACCCCACGCGGCCTCATGGTGCCCAACATCAAGAACGCCCACACGTTGAGCCTGCGTGACCTCGCCGAAGCGCTCACCACATTGACGACAACGGCGAAGGAAGGGCGCACCGGACCACAAGACCTGTCCGCGGGCACCATCACGATCACCAATGTCGGTGTATTCGGGGTGGATTCGGGAACGCCGATCCTCAACCCCGGCGAGGCGGCCATCCTGTGCTTCGGCGCAATTCGCCGACAGCCGTGGGAACACCGAGGCGAGATCGCCCTGAGATCGGTGACCACGCTCAGTCTCTCGTTCGACCACCGGCTGGTCGACGGCGAGCAGGGATCTCGTTTTCTCGCAACCATTGCCGACATCCTGTCCGATCCCGTCACCCTGATCGCGCTGAGCTGAGCGCACCCGGAGGAAAAGCCATGGCCGACATCCCTGACGTCCTGATCTTGGGAGGCGGGTCGGGTGGGTACGCTGCGGCCTTCCGCGCCGCCCAACTCGGCAAGACCGTCACCCTCATCGAGGAAGACAAGGTGGGAGGGACCTGCTTGCATCGCGGCTGTATCCCCACCAAGGCGTTGCTCCACGCAGCCGAGGTCGCCGACACGGTTGCCCACGCATCCAAGGTCGGGATCGGCGCCGAGCTCACCAAGGTCGACGTGGCGGGAATCCATGCGTACAAGAACTCGGTGGTCGACCGCTTGTACCGAGGCCTGCAAGGACTGGTGAAAGCCCACCGGGTCGACATCGTGAACGGCACCGGCCGCTATGTCGGGGGACGCAGCGTCGAAGTCGGGGGAACCACGTTCACCGGACGATCACTGGTGCTCGCGACGGGTTCGGCAGCCCGGACGCTGCCGGGTGTCGACCGCGGTGGTCGCGTCCTGACGAGTGATGACGCCCTTGAACTGCCCACGCTTCCCGAGCGGGTGGTGGTTCTCGGCGGCGGGGTGATCGGCGTCGAGTTCGCAAGCGTCTGGACATCTTTGGGTGCCCAGGTCACCATCGTCGAAGCGCTGCCACGATTGATCGCCACCGAGGACGAGTGGTCGTCCAAACAACTCACCAGGGCTCTCAAGAAGCGCGGCGTGACCGTCAGGACGGATGCGCGGTGCGAGGCTGTCACGCAACAGACCGACGGGGTGACCGTGGCACTGGCAGGCGGCGACCTTCTCGAGGCGGACGTTGTGCTCGTATCGGTGGGTCGTGGTCCGCGGACGTCTGGAAATGGCTTTGCAGAAGGCGGCATCGAGCTCGACGAGCGGGGATTCGTGCGCGTGGACGGTGCGCTGGGTACATCTCAGGACGGGGTATACGCGGTGGGCGACATCGTCGCGGGGCCACAACTCGCCCATCGCGGTTTTGCGCATGGCATCCACGTGGCCGAGGTGATCGCCGGACGCGATCGGGTTCTCGTCGAGGACTCCTCCATTCCGCGAGTCGCGTACTGCAATCCGGAAGTCGCATCTGTCGGGCTCACCGAGGCGCAGGCGCGTGAGAAGTACGGTGAGGTGTCAACGGTGGTCTACGATCTGGCCGGAAACGGGAAGAGTCAGATACTCGGAACCGGTGGCGGAATCAAAGTGATTCGTGCGCAGAAGGATTCGGGACCGGTGGTCGGCATCCACATGGTGGGTGAACGCGTCGGCGAACTGATCGGCGAGGCACAACTGACCGTGGGGTGGGGCGCCTACCCGGATGACGTCGCCGCGCTGGTCCATGCGCACCCTACCCAGTCCGAAGCGCTGGGTGAGGCGCACATGGCGTTGGCGGGGCTGCCGTTGCACAGTCACGGCTGAGCCCCACCCATCTTCGCTAGACGGTGGCACCTCTCCCGTCGAGTGCGGAGGCCACCAGGTTGCTCGCCGCAAGCGGTTCGCCCTTGTCGACTGCCGCAGCCCACTGCTCGGTTGTCGCCACGGCCGCGAAGTTGGAGTTCAGCAGAACCATGATCGTCTCGTGTAGCTGCTGGGCAGATACCCTGCCGGCCTCGTTCGACAACGCTATGGCTCCGGTGGCGTCGGAGAGCACCTCGGTTGTGAACCCGAGCGACTCGGCGTGGGCGGCGGTTGCGATGTCGCAGTTGTTGGTCATGAAACCGACGATGGAGATGGTGTCGATACCGTTGTCGCGCAACCACTCTGCTGCATCGGTGCCGGCGAAGACGCTCCCGTACACCTTCTCGACACGCTTCCACTCGGGTTGGACCAGTTCGGCGACCGCGGGGTGCAATTCACTGCTCGGCGAGCCGGAGGCGAACACGGGTGCACCTGCCGGAAGGAGATGCTGAACGACCACGACGGGAATCGACTGCGTTGTGGCGACTTCGATGGCCCGTACGACGTTGGCCAGCGAGTCCTCACGAGGTGGGTACTGGATCTCCAGCGGGCCGTCGAAGTATTCCTGCTGGACGTCGATGACGATGAGTGCGCGTCGAGGGGACGACATGGATGACTCCTTCTGGTCAGGTGCGTGCTTGTATTCGCCATTCTTCGGAACGGACGTACACTGCGACAGTGGCCCATATGCACTCTTTCGATGAGATCGTGCCAATCTGATGCGCATCGGCATCTACGTCTTCGACGGAATCACGTCGTTTCATCTGGCCACTCCTCAGATGGTGTTCGGCGAAGTGGCTCGGCTGGGCATCGACGCTGCATGGGAGACGTTTCTGTGGTCCGATTCGCCGGGGAGTATCAGAACGCTCGAGGGATACACGGTCGATCCGGTCGGCGGACCGGAACTCGCCGACGGGGCCGACATCATCGTTGTGCCGTCCTGGCCCGTTGACGCGCCGGTGATCGGTGATTCCCTGAAACAGAGTCTGATTCGTACCCATGATGCGGGCGCCATCATCGTCGGGTTGTGTCTCGGTGCTTTCGCCGTTGCCGATACCGGGATCCTGCACGGGCGCAGCGCCGTGACCCATTGGGAGGCGATGCCGCAACTCTCGCTCCGGCATCCGGACATCGTGCTGGACGATTCGGTCCTCTATGTCGACCACGGCGATGTGCTGACCTCAGCGGGCACCGCAGCCGCAATAGACGCGTGCCTACACCTCATCCGCAACCACATCGGCGCGGCAGTCGCCGCCCGCGTGGCGCGAAGTCTGGTCGTGGCTCCGCACCGGGAGGGTGGACAGGCCCAGTACATCGATCGGCCTGAGGCGCTTCCCCGGATCAACGGCGCCATCGCGGAAGTCCAGCATTGGGCACTCGAGCACCTCGATGAACCGCTCGGTGTGGATCGCCTGGCTGCACACGCCAGGATGAGCCGGCGCAGTTTCATCCGGAAGTTCACCCAAGACACCGGATCGAGTCCTGCCAGATGGGTTCTGCGACAACGCATCGGCGCTGCCCGGGCACTCCTCGAGAGCACCGACTGGGGGATGGATCAGATCGCCGACGCGTGCGGGTTCGGCAGCACCGTCACTTTCCGGCAGAACTTCGTCGCCATTCTGGCGACCAGCCCGACCAGCTATCGCCGCCAGTTCACGACGCAGAACACGTCCACCGGCGACCGTGTGCAGAACCGCCGGTGGGACACCCGGGAGCCGGTCAGCGCGCGGCGTTGATCGCGAACCGCTGATTGCGTGCCCGCAGTTCGGACTCGGTGGCCGGAACCATGAAGTCGCGGGCTTCGTGAACGCCTTCTTGCGCGGTGGCCACCCGCGGGCGCAGCAACTGCTCGTAGCGGGTGAACGCGATGTCGTGGGCGGCGCCGGCCTTTGTCATCTCCGACACCAGGGTGTGAGCACCGATCATCGCCAGTGAGGTGCCTCGTCCGGAAAAGAGTGATGCAGCGTGTGCGGCATCGCCGATCAGGACCACCCGCCCGCTCGACCACCGAGGCATGTGCACCTGGCTGACCGAATCGAAGTACAGCCTGTCGGCCTCGGCGACAGCCTGCAGCAAAAACGGGGACTCCCAACCCTGCTCGCCCTTCATCAGGTCGATCAGCACCCGCTTCTGGTCGCCGAGGTCACGGTTGTCGTAGTCGACCTCGGGGGTGCGAACCGCCATGAACCCGATTGTGCGCGAGCCGAAGTCGGTGATGCAGAACATGCGGCCGGGGGTGTTGTAGGTGACGCTCTCGCCCGGGGTTCCCGAACCCAGGGGAAGGTCGACAAAAGCGGTATAGGTGTCGAGGTGCCGGCGGAAGGTGGTCTCGGGTCCGAACACGGCTTCTCGGACCGTCGAATGGATACCGTCGGCACCGATGACGAAGTCGAAGGCGCCTGTGCGGCCGGATGCCAGCGCCACGTCGACGGCAGCACCGGTGTCGGTCACGTCCGCGATCGAGTCGTCGTAGACGAACTCGACATTCGGGCCGATGGCGCCGTGCAGGATGCCGATCAAGCTGTCTCTGGCGATCTCGACGTCGTCGGCCGAGTCGGTGGCGAACTCGTTGGGGAGCACGGCAATCGGGTGGCCCTGGTCGTCGACCCAGGTGGTGAAGGCCTCACGGCCGGACGTCGGAACTCTGCTGTCGCGGATGTCGCCGAGGATTCCCATCGCGTCAGCGACAGCGAGTGCGTCGCCACGGATGTCGATCGGTGACCCGGCAACCCGCAGTGCCGGTGCACGCTCGACCACTGTGACGTCGTGACCGGCCTTCTCGAGCCAGAATGCAACCGAGAGACCGGCGACGCTCGCTCCCGAAACCAATACAGCCATGGTCGCCTCCTTCAGATCTGAGCCCGCATCCGATCGTATGCAATTCGGCTACAATAGGATCCAATCTAGCATTGTGTGCGTGTTCTCGCACTCGATTGCGACGATGTTTTCCTCCCATCGAGAAAGAAGATCGACATGTCAGACATCGTGGTCACGCTCCGAGACGGCAGATCGGTGCCATGCATCGTAAATGGTTCTGGCGCAACACTGTTGCTGATCCATGGAGCCGAGAGTGATCGGACGCAGTTCGCCGACCTGATGACACGGCTCCCGGCCGGCCTGCAGGCAGTCGCCTACGATCAGCGCGACACCGGCGACCAGGTCAGCCCAGATGAGCACTACACGATGGACGCCATGGCAGACGACGCCGCCGAGGTGATCGAGGCACTGCAATGGTCGAAAGTGCACGTCCTCGGAACCTCGTACGGTGGCGTGGTCGCCCAGTTGCTGGCGATCCGGCATCCGGAGCGGGTCAGAACACTGTCGTTGGTGTCGACCACCGGTGCGTACTCATGGCTGGCCGGATTCGCGGAGAAGTCGAAGGAGATGTCGGCCGCCGCGAGGGCCCAGACCATGCTCGACGCCGCGGTCAGCCCAGACGCACGAGCGGCCGATCCATCGCTTGTGGACCGTATCCGGGCGGCCTTGGTGGACCGGACAGCTGAGCAGCACGCCCGGCGGATGAACGCATTGAAGGATCACGACTCTAGGCAGCAGCTTCACCGGATCGGTGTGCCCACTCTGGTCGTGCACGGCGCCGACGACCCGGTGATCCCGATCGCCGCAGGTCGGGAGCTGGCCGATCACATTCCTGGGTCCGCGTTCTGGGAGATCCCGAAGGCGCGGCACGCCACCGCGTTCGAGTACGGCGACGAGTTGTCCGGGAGGGTGGCGGCATTGGTCGAAGGCCGATGATCGAGCCGTGATCCGGGTTGGTCAAGCCACACAAAGGGGGTGCCTCCGAGCGGAGGCACCCCCTTCTGCGGTGGCTGATCTCAGTCGGTGAGGTGCTCCTCCAGGTCGTGGCCATGGCCACGGCGCCGGTAGATGACGGCCCCGTAGATCGCGCCGATGATGGGGATCGCCGGCATGGCGGCGACGATCCAGGAATCGCTGCCGGTGACGTCCTGGTAGTTGATCACGACGATGACCCCGATGGCGGTGAGCAACAGGCCGGAGATGGCAGGTGCAATCTTCGACGACCATGCGGTCTCTCCGTCGAGCCGACCACGCATCGAGGCGACGACAACACTGAGGGAACAACCGATCATCAGGCCGATGATCGACAGTGACGTGATGCCGGAGACCGCCGGGAAGAGATTGATGATGGGGTCGGACTTGGCGATGACAAACGGTACGAGAACGATCAGGGAGATGGCGATCTGAACGGCACACGACACCTGTGGCGTGCCGAAACGGGGATGGACGTCAGCGCATCGCTCCGGCAACAGCCGCGACCTGCCGAGCGCGAACATGTAGCGCGCGGCCATGTTGTGGAAAGCAACCGCTGCGGCCAGGAAGCTGAAAGCGACGAGCAGGCTGAGCATCTCATCGGACCATCCGCCGAGGTATTCGCTTGCGGTGGCGAAGATCAGGCTTCCCGGATCCTCGGCGGCCACGGTCTGGACGTCAGGAAATGCTGCCACGATCGACCACGTCGAACCCATGAAGACCAGAACAAGAAGCGCCAGAGCGCAGTACGTCGCGACCTTGATGCTGCGTCGAGGTGCGCGAGCCTCCTCGCCGTAGATTGCGGTGGCCTCGAAGCCTGCAAATGACAGCACGCAGAACACCAGCGACAGCGCGAGGTTGCCTTCGAACATCCGGTCCGGGGCGAACACGTTGAGGGAGAAACCCTCTGGGCGCTGGACGAGGATTGCAATGCCCAGCCAGATGATGATGCCGAACTGGGCGATGGAGACCAATGAGGTCACCTGTTTTGTGATCTCCACACCCACCAGTCCGAGGACTGCGGTGATCACCAGTGCGATTGCGCCGTAGACGTACCATGGCAGGTCGATGTCGGTCATCGTTCCCACTGCGATGTCGGCGAAATAGCCTGTGGCTGCGATCATTCCAGCGGCAGCGAGGTTGTAGGCGACCGTCGCCACGAATGCCGAACCGGCCCCGGACGCCTTGCCGAGACCGTAGCCGATGAACGCGTAGTAGGCGCCGGCGTTGATGACCCGCCGACTGAGCACCACGTAACCGGCCGTGAAGATGGCGAGCAGGATGCCGACCAGGACAAGCAGTCCGACAAGTCCTTCACCGACTCCGAAGGCCAGGCCGATCGAGAGGTTCGACGCCATTGCGGTCAGGGGGGCGGTCGCGGCGACGACCATGAACACCATGCCGGCTACGCCGATGGTGTTCTTCTTGAGTTGATGTGTTTCTACCGGGCTCGTGAGCTCGTCGTTGGGGACGGCCATCTCTTCTTCTCCTGGTGAGGGGTCTGTCTGTGGGGGAATCAGGGCGCACGGAATCGCGGTCGGGCATCGCCGCCCCGTGGTGGTGTCTTGCGGTGGCGCCGCTGGGCGCCGATGTTCAGATGGTGTAGGACTCAGCGATCGGCGGGTGTGGTGAACGACCCGCGATCGTTGTGCTGCCAAGGTAATTCGACCCCGCTGGGCGAGGTCTCGAGCAGTTCTACGACGTAGTGGGTGACGGTCTCGTCACCCAGATTGCGGATGCGGTGAGGATTGAGCGGCTTCGCCGATCCCACGGTCTTGTAGAGGACAAAGCCGGGCTCCGCGTGCTGCGTGATGCCCCATTCGTCGTCACCCAGTTCCTGCCCCTGGGCGTTGCCCGCTGCAGGCCAGATGACGACGTGATCATGGTGGTGCTGATGAAAATCGAACATCCCCCCGGGTTCGAGCGTCATCGACCACACGCGCACTCGATCGTTTTCGAAGATGAGGGTGTCACCGGGCGTCGGGGGAATGGCGGTGCCGGGACGGGTCGGGGTGTCGGCCATGTGAGTTGCTCCTAGCGGGTGGTGAAGTGCTGTATCCAGTGTTGCTGATCTGAACGCAGTTCGTAGTTGGATCCAAGAAATTGAAACAGGATGCAACGGCGACCTTGCCACTTCGCGAACAGCCCGTCAATAGGTGAGCCGGGTATCTACGCAGGTAGATGATGTTTCATCGACGTTACAGCGCTTGATTCGCGGTGTGCGATTGCCGGATGGATGTCGGAAGTTGCCTACGTAGCGAGCACGGTGACGGCCGAGTATGGCTACTATTCGGGTAGATAGGATCCAATAACAAGTGCCAGCGAGGTTGACGATGCCCTTCACGCCCCCGAGTGAGTTCCTCACCCGCCCAGACCTCAAGGGAACCTTCGGGATGTCGGCTTCGACGCACTGGCTGGCGTCGGGTGCGGCACAGTCGGTGCTGGAACGCGGTGGCAACGCCTTCGACGCAGCCGCGGCTGCCGCGTTTGTGTTGCACGTTGTCGAACCGCATCTGAACGGCCCGGGTGGCGACATGGTCGGCATCGTCTCCCCGGTGGGCCGAGCGCCGCAGGTGCTGATGGGCCAGGGCCCGGCGCCGGCCGCGGCCTCCATCGCTCACATGCGTCGACTCGGTCTGGACATGGTGCCGGCGTCTGGTGCACTCGCCGCCGCGGTGCCGGGTGCAGTGGATGCGTGGTTGTTGCTCCTCCGCGACCATGGCACCTGGGAGCTGAGCGACATCCTCGACTATGCGATCGGCTATGCCGACAACGGCCACTGCCTGTCAGGACGAGCGTGCGCGGTGATCGGCACCGTCGCCGACCTCTTCTTCGAACACTGGCCGACATCGGCAGCGCTGTGGATGCCCGACGGTCGCGTGCCACTCGCCGACCAATTGTTCAAGAATCCGGCGTATGCGGCGACTCTTCGACGGCTGATCGCCGCCGGCCGGGACCGACGTTCGCGATCGGAGCGGATAGATGCCGCGCGCACGGAGTGGGGGGCGGGGTCGATAGCGGCTGAGATCGATGCGTTTGTGCGACAACCGCATCGGCATTCATCCGGACGGGACCATCGAGGGGTACTGGCGCTCGCGGACATGGCGGAGTTCAGCGCCTGCTGGGAGCGTCCGGTGGCCTTCGACTTCCGTGGATCGACCATCCTGAAGTCCGATGCCTGGGGGCAGGGGCCGGTGTTGCTGCAGGCGCTGGCCATCCTCGACGAACTGCCCGAGGAGGATGTCGATCCGTCGACCGCGGTCGGTGCACACAATGTCCTCGAGGCGCTCAAGCTGGCCATGGCCGATCGAGAGGCGTACTACGGCGACGGCCTCGACAGGTCGCAGCTCGCGGTGTTGCTGTCACGGGAGTACGCCGCCGTCCGCCGCAAAGAGATTGCGTGGCATGCGTCCACCGAGTTCCGGCCCGGGGTGTGCGGCATCGATCCCTACGTGCCCCCGCTGGTGGAAGCGGCCGGCCAGGCGTCGGGCGGCGCGACCGGCGAACCGACCGTCACCATCACCGGCGAGACGCGCGGCGACACCTGCCACATCGATGTCATCGACCGGTGGGGCAACGCGATCTCTGCGACTCCCTCGGGCGGGTGGCTTCAGTCGTCGCCGACCATTCCGTCGTTGGGTTTTGCTCTGGGAACACGACTTCAGATGACGTGGCTCGACCCCGCCAGCCCATCTGCCCTTCGCCCAGGGAAGAGGCCGCGGACCACGCTGACCCCCACGATGGTGATGCGCGATGGATGGGCGGTTGCGGCGCTGGGCACGCCCGGTGGCGACCAGCAAGACCAATGGCAACTCAGTTACCTCCTGCGAACGCTCATCGGCGGCTACACACCTCAGCAGGCGATCGATGCCCCGACACTGCACACCACGTCGATGCCGGGCTCGTTCTGGCCACGTACCTGGGAGCCGGGAGGGGCAGTGGTCGAGGATCGGCTGGGGGAGAAAGTGATCGGAGAACTCGTCGCTCGTGGGCACCACATCACCCGCGCCGGTGATTGGGCACTG
Source organism: Williamsia muralis (assembly GCF_051487485.1). Classification (GTDB taxonomy): domain Bacteria; phylum Actinomycetota; class Actinomycetes; order Mycobacteriales; family Mycobacteriaceae; genus Williamsia; species Williamsia muralis_B. The sequence goes on from NZ_JAHVCV010000001.1 coordinate 595,864, forward strand.
GGCCGGCTGAGTGTGGTCACCCGCGACCCGTCCTCCGGGGTCCTCGGGTCGGCTGCCAATCCCCGTGGGGCACAGGGTTATGCAGTCGGGCGATGATCGGCGCGGACGGTGGGATCTGTGACGGTCAGGGTGTGAAGGTCTCTTGTGATCGGCTGGTGATGAGTTCGCGAGCCCGGCGGGAGTGTTCGATCATCAGGTCCCGGGCAGCGTCGCCGTCGCGACGGTCGATGGCCTCGACGATGCGTGCGTGCGCGTCGGCGTTCTCGGCCAGCAAGCGTGGGTCGGCATCCAGAGCCGTCCATGTGAGATTGCGGGGGATCCGGTGATGCAGCGACGACACCGTCGCGGTGAGCTGAGTGTTCCCGCCCGCGTCCAGGATCGTGTCGTGAAAGGTGGAGTTGGCCTTGACCCAGCGCTTGCGGAGCTCTGCCGGGGTGGCCTCCCCGTCGAGAGCAGCCTGCACGACGGCACGGAAATCATCGACGGCCGTGTAGAGAACCTGCAGTTGAGAGTGGGTGATCAACCGGGCTGCCTCGTGGGCGGCGTGCCCCTCGAGCAACGCCCGGACCTCGAAGACCTCGGTCAACTCGCGCAACGACGGCTGACGGGGCCGGGCTCCGCGGTTGGGGACGATCTCGACGACGCCCAAGGCCTGCAGTTGGCCGAGCGCTTCGCGGATCGGCATCCGGCTCACGCCGAGTTCTCTGGCAAGCGACTCCTGGCGAATCCAGGTCCCGAAGTTGTACTCGCCGCGGCTGATTCGCTCCGCGATCGTGTCCACGAGCTGCTGGACCAGCGGCGAGGTGGCTCCGGCAGGCTCACCGCCGCCGTTCTGTGCCATCGATTTCCTTCCGCAGACGTCTCGAAGATTGGATCCAGATGAATGCTACTGACTCGGCCGGTGCGGTGTGGGCAATGGTACCCACGCCCTTCGAACCAGCTGGCGAACGCATCTGCGAGCAGTCCCTCCGGGCGCTGACCCGCGAGATGCTCGGACGAGGATGTACGGGATCGATCGTGCTGGGGGTCATCGCCGAACCGGCCTCGCTCTCGCTCGACGAGAAGATGACGGTGCTCGACGTCGTGATCAGCGCATCGGAAGGCGCTCCCGTCATCGCTACGGTCATGTCGCTGGATCCGGCGGTCGCGGCGGACGAGGTGACAGCGTTTGTGACAACGTTCGGGACGTCGCTGGCAGGAGTGATGATCCCCGTTCGATCACGCGACGCCGATGTCGTCAGACGTTCGATTGTTGATACCCACGGCCTCAGCAATCTGCCGGTGATGCTGCAAGATCTACCGTCGGCCACGGGTGTTCGCATCGACATCGACGACCTCGTCGGTTCACTCGCAGGTCTGGGATCGTCGTTGATGGCGGTCAAAGCCGAAGCGCCGCCGACATTCTCGAGAATACGCAGGCTTCGGGAAGACGTGGGCACCGTGGTCGTCTCCGGTAACGGTGGCATCGGCGTGGTCGACGACTTCCTGGCCGGAGCCCAGTGGGCTGCTGCCGGGATCTCGCGTCCCGAGGCGCTGGCGCAGGCAGTCAGGCGTATCGAGTCGGGCGACCTCGTGGGTGCACAGCGGATGATCGACTCCGTGGCCTCGCTGATCTCCTACGAGACCCAGCCGGGCACCAGCATCGCGATCCGCAAGGAGCACTGGCGACGGCAAGGTGTCATCGCCGACTCGGCTGTCAGGCGACCTACGATGTCGTACGACCCGGCATTCGACGTCCACAGTGAGCGAATGGGTTTCGCCGCCGGTTGAGCCACCGCCCGCTACCGAACTCCGCCCGCCCCTACCAGTTGGAGCACCCGATGACATCCCCGAAAGAACCGGCACTTCGCGATCGCGTCGAAAGGCGGGGCCTGGTCCTGATGTTGGTACTGACGTTTGTCACGGGAGTGGTCGACGCGGTCGGCTACCTGGGGCTGGACCGTGTGTTCGTGGGTAACATGACGGGAAACATCGTCATCCTCGGAATGGGTGTCGCCGGCGCCGACGACCTCCCCATCCTCGGACCCGCCATCGCCCTCGGCACCTTCGTGATCGGGGCCTTCGCCGCGGGAATGGTGTTGCGACGCAGACCGAAGGGCTGGACAACGGCCGTGACAGGTTGTCTTGCCGCAGGTTCGGTGATTCTCGCCGCCGCGGCGACAGCTGCCGCCCTCACCGACACCGAACACTCTGTGTCGGCTCAGATCTGCGTTGCCGCGGCAACGGCCGCCGCAATGGGCATCCAGGCGTGCGTGGCCCGCAAGGTTGCCATCGCCGACATGACAACGGTGGTGGTGACCTCCACCCTGACATCGCTGGCCGCCGAGACGTGGACTCGCGGTGGTCGAACCGCTCTGTGGAACCGCCGATTTGGTGCCATCGCAACGATTTTCGTCGGGGCTCTGATCGGCGCGCTGCTACTGGCGGTGAGCGCCGTGGGTGTCGCGCTGGCTGTCGCCGCGGGGTTGTCCGTCCTGGTGACCGTGATCGGGCACATTCAACTGCGAGCCTCGGCCTGAGTTCTGATCCGCTTTGCAACGGGTGGACTGCCGAGAGTCACTGCTCGTGAGGGTGCGGTGCGGGCGGTATCCGATAGCCCCGGAATGTGACCTGTTCACGTATGCGGAAACCGAGTCGTTCATAGAGTGAGACCGCAGCGGTATTCGATTTGATCACATGCAGGAACGGCCGATCACCGCGAGCCATGATGCCGGCGACAAGCGCGGTGACGAGCTGAGAAGCGTAGCCGCGTCCTTGAGCCCCGGGGGCGGTGCAGACTGCACTGATCTCAGTCCAACCCGGTGGCCGCAGCCGTTCGCCGGCCATTGCCACCAAAGCGCCGTTCTCACGAATTCCGATGTAGGTGCCCATGTCTGGGGTCTGCGAGAAGAAAGGACCCGGGCGGGTCAGCGCGACGAGGTCGAGCATGTCGGGCACGTCCTTCGAACCCAACTCGACCACGTCGACGCTTGTGCGCGCTCTAGGCTCGTCTTTCGCGTAGATCATCTGGAAGCCGTCGAGATCGAACACCGGCTCCCAATCTTTAGGCGGCGCGGCGGTGGAACTGAACATGTCGGCGAGCTCACCTGGGCCGAGTAGCTGTGCGAGATCGTCCCATCTGCGCGGGTCTTGCTCGCTGTCCACGGCCGCAAAGGTGGCGACGCCAGAAAGGTATGCGCTGGCCCGGCCGAACCTGCGGGCGAGATGGGCGTGACGATGTCGCAGTGATTCGCCGACTGGGTCCGCCAGCGGGCCGATGTCGCTCACCGGTGTGGAGCTGGTGCTCTTCTCAATGCCTGCCACCTCGCGAGTATGCACGACGCCCACCGTGGGGTTCAGTGCACACCGTGGCGCCGATCGCCGAGGATCCTGGTGGTCACCGCTGCCTCGATCTCCCGTGAGAACGACGCCGCCCTGGCCTTGACCGCTGCCTGCGCATCGCTGGAGATGAGGTCGAAGTTGATGGCGGCCGCGGCCTTCATCCCACCGGCGGCCGACGACCCAACCGTTGCCGAGAGGTCGGTGACATTGCCTGCAGCCCAGACACCTTCGATGTCGGTGCGACCCATCTCGTCGGTCGCCACGTAGAGGCCACCGGACATGTGGTCGGACAGCTTGCCGCCGAGCAGCTCGTAGACGTCGGCTCGTGCGACCATCCGCGGCATGACCGTGACGGCCTCGACATCAAAACGTCGTCCGCCGGCGACCTCCACTCCGCGCAACGTGCCTTCTTCGATGACAAGCTGCGTGACTTTCCCCTGCACCACAGACACATTCAGGGCCGCGAGCTGCAACCATTCGCTCTCGCTCGGCTCGGGCATCTCGTGCAAGAACAAGGTGACGTTGTCGCTGAGCTGTCGGAACAACATCGTCTGGTGCACGCTCATGGCTCCGGTGCCGAGCACCCCGAGCTTGCGTCCGCGCACTTCCCAGCCGTGGCAGTACGGGCAGTGCAGCACACTCGATCCCCACAGCTCGGCCACGCCGGGAATGTCGGGGAGTTCGTCGATGAGGCCCGTGGCCAGAAGGAGCCGGCGGCAGTTGACGGTGTGGCCGTCGGTGAAGTCGACCTCGAAACCGTCGGAGTCACGTCGGACCGCCGCCACGCTGCCGCTCTTGATCTGCGCACCGTAGTGCTCAGCTTCGCCTCGTCCCTTGGCCAGCAGCTCGAGTGGTGAGATGCCCTCGTTGCCGAGCAGATTGTGTGCCCCGTCGGCCTTGGCGTTGCGCGGTTCGCCGCCGTCGATGACCAGGACCGTGCGAAGGGACCGCGCCAGCGTCGTCGCTGCGCCCAGCCCAGCCGGTCCGCCGCCGATGACGACCACGTCGTAGAAGTTGTCAGTCGAGTTCATGAATCCTCCTTGAGGTGCTCATCGCCTATCAACGGGCACGGTTTCAGGGTGACTCAGGGTTTGGGGATTCGGCAAGTAATTTTGCTGGTTTGGCAATTTGTGACTGTTTTGTTCGTAGGCGGGGCTTGTGTCGCCACCGCGGGCGCGCCTTCAAAGAAGCTCAGGAAACCGGCCGATGCTCGGTCTGTAGGCCGAGATTCTGCCGGTATCGCGAGCGGAGCTCGATGGCCCGGTCATGAAACTCGTGTGCGCTCGGTCTGTAGGCCGAGCTTCTGCCAGTACCGCGAGCGCTCTCGGCGGCCCGCTCGCGAAACTCGCTCTCGCGTCGTCTGCAGGCCGAGCTTCTGCCGGTACGGCGAGCGCTCTCGGCGGCCAGCTCGGGAAACTTGGCGATGCGTTATCTGCAGACCGAGCGTTGGCCGGTATCGCGAGCGGAGCTCGCGGCTCGGTAGCGAAACTCGTGTGCGCTCGGTCTGCAGGCCGAGCTTCTGCCAGTACCGCGAGCGAAGCTCGAGGCCCGCTCGCGAAACTCGCTTCCGCGCGGTCTGCAGACCGAGCGTCGACCAGTACCCCACCCCCAACGACAAAAGGCGACGCGGTGAACACCGCGTCGCCTCTGTCTTGTCGTGCTGGTTACTTGATTTTGGGGGAGTCCGCCGCAGCGATCTCGACTTCGGCTGTGGCCTGGATCAGCGCCAGCAGTTCTTTGTCGAGGCCGGGTGCAAACTCTTCCTTGCGTTCCGGCGCGATGGTCATGGGGAAGCCCTCGGGCATCACGGCTGTCGACAGTTCGGTTCCGTCGTTCGACGGCGACGCGCCGCGGTAGAGCTTGGCGGCTTCGCTCTGGTCGTCAGCGCTGAAGGTGTACTGGATGCTCTGCAAACCCTTGTCGAGGAGCTTCTTGACCTCCGGGAACGATTCCGCGTTCGTCTTGGGGATCGGCAGCACCTTGCCCCAGTTCACGCCGAGACTTTCCAGCGCCTTGGCGAAAGCGTTCTCGTGGGCCTGATCGCGCACGATCAGATAAGAAATCGTCGAACGCGCCGCTTTGTTGTCGGTCATCTCGTAGATCCGGCATTTCTGCAGTCGACCGGTCGACTCCAACATCAGGTTGTACAGCAGGTCGAGGACCAGGTTTCCGCTGTTGTAGACGTACGACCCCAACCACGGGTTGCCTGCGGCGTCCACCGGAAGCGCACCCTGTGCGCCCACCAGGTAATGGTGGATATTGCTGGTGTCGAGAGCGATCTTCAGCGGCGTCGCGCCCTTGGCGCCGGGCTTGTCGACGGGGTCGGTCTTCTTGCCGTTGTACTCGGGCGAACCGTCCAGAAGACGAGAAATGGTGGTTCCGATCAGCTCTACGTGGCTGATCTCCTCGGTCCCCACACCTTGGAGCAGGTCTTTGTACGCCTTGGACGACGCATCGCCGCGGAAGTTCATGGACTGGAAGAGGTACTGCATCATCGTGCGCATCTCGCCGAACTGACCACCCAGACCCTCTTGCAGCGCGTTCGCGGCTGCGGGATCGGGCTCGTCGATGGCGATTTCATTGATCAACTGCTGTGTGTGCAAGTACACGATTTCTCCTCAAGATTATTTCGGTGAAACGACCGGAAAACATAGACAGAATGCATTTGTTCACCGACTCAAAGCGGGCGGCAACGGCGTCTTTGTATTCGCCCACCGCATTCGGAGCAACCGGTCAGTCCTCTAGTACCCACGTAATTTCAGATCAAACCGACGTGTCCGTATTAGGGATGTCAAGCGTTCAACCGCGGGTCGTACGTGGGGTCCGGATACATTGCGGGGGAGCCGTTCTCAATTGCGTCGAGGCGCAATTCGAAGTGCCACGGCTCGTTCCGATAGATTTGGCACAATCCATACCGTGCACCGTGTGTGGACAGCCACGCCGCGGCCCGCGCGGGGGTCCGATGTCGATGGCGTCTCCGGAGACATGCGCCGACCTCTCCGGCGTGGCGACCCACCGTGCTGCCTTCGCGCGCGAGCCGGACTTCGAGACCGCGTCCCGAAGGAGCTGCGCCTGATAGGCCGGAGAACGCCAACCGCTGTTGACCCGGAAGTCGATGCCCTCGGCTGCCGCGTCGACGGCCGCTCTGCGAACAGCAAGGAGGAGTGCGCGGTGGACGTTGGCCACACCCGGGAGGTGGTCGTCGAACACGGAGGTGCCTGGGGGCAGGACTCCGTCATCCTCGGACAGGACGCGGTGGCCGGTCGTCGCGCTGGTAAGTGCCGGTGCGGTGCGGGTCATGCTCCCAGTGAAGAAACTGCCGTGTTGCCAGCGTGTATGTACTTTTCGGTATGCCCACGATATGCGCCGGCTCGTAGCATCAACGGATGCGTGTTTTGGTGGTCGAGGACGAACCGTTGATGGCAGAGGCCATCCGGGATGGGCTGCGCCTGGAGGCGATTGCCGCCGATACTGCCGGCGATGGCGACACCGCTCTCGAGTTGTTGAGCATCAACTCCTATGACATCGCTGTGCTCGACCGCGACATCCCCGGGCCGTCCGGCGATGAGATCGCCGAGAGCATCGTCGCTTCCGGCAGCGGGATGCCGATCTTGATGCTGACGGCGGCTGACCGGCTCGACGACAAGACAACCGGGTTCGAACTGGGCGCCGACGACTACCTCACCAAGCCGTTCGAATTGAAGGAGCTCGTGCTCCGGCTCCGAGCGCTCGACCGCAGGAGGACACGTAACAGGCCACCCGTACGGGAGATCGCCGGGTTGCGCGTGGACGCATTCCGCCGTGAGGTCTACCGCGACGGCCGATATGTGGCGTTGACCCGCAAGCAATTTGCTGTGCTCGAAGTGCTCGTGACCGCTGAAGGAGGTGTGGTCAGCGCCGAAGAACTTCTGGAGCGGGCATGGGACGAGAATGCCGACCCCTTCACCAATGCCGTGCGGATCACGGTCTCGGGACTACGGAAGCGGCTTGGTGAACCCTGGCTCGTCGCCACCGTGCCAGGAGTCGGATATCGGATAGACACGGCGGCCGGCACGGACGACGTAGGAGAAGGACGTGGATAGGAAGCCCGGGTTGAGTGTCCGACTCAAACTCACTCTCAGCTATGCCGGGTTCCTCATGCTGGCGGGAGTTCTGCTGCTCGGTGCAGTGCGGGTGTTCCTGCTGCGCTACGTACCGGAGGTGACCGATGTGAATCCGGGCGGCATGCCGAGGATGCCGGGGTCCGGCCCCGACCGCTCCGACCTGGAGGACGCTTTCATACCCAAGGCGGCCGCCGCGATGGCGTTCCTGCTCGTGTTCGGCCTCGTGGGAGGCTGGATCCTCGCCGGACACATGTTGGCACCGCTGACGCGGATCACCACCGCCACCCGACTGACCGCGGGTGGGTCACTGTCCCACCGGGTTGCCCTCGAGGGCCGCAACGATGAGTTCCGCGAACTCGCCGACAGCTTCGACGCAATGCTCGCCCGACTCGAAGCACACGTCGCGGAACAGCAACGGTTCGCCGCCAACGCTTCTCATGAGCTGCGCACTCCGCTGGCGATCACACAGACCCTTCTCGATGTGGCACGCAGCGACCCGAACCGTGACACCGCAGAACTGATCGACCGCCTCTATTTTGTCAACTCGAGGGCGATAGATCTCACCGAAGCGCTTCTTCTGCTCAGCCGTGCCGACCAGCGCGTGTTCAGCCGGGACCACGTCGACTTGTCCCTCATCGCCGAGGAAGCCGTCGAAACCCTTCTCCCCCTTGCAGAAGAACGTGGACTGACCATCGAGACCGTCGGCGACATCGCTACCACCACCGGTTCACACGCACTTCTGCTCCAGATGGTGACCAACCTGGTTCACAACGCGATCGTTCACAACCTGTCCGATGCGGGCACGGTGTGGGTCAGCACGAGTGTCGGGCCCGACGCGGTTGTGCTCACGGTGGACAACACCGGCGACAAGCTCACCGCCCAAGCGGTTTCCACGATCACCGAGCCATTCCAGCGGGGCACCGCCCGTGTTCGGGACGGCCACGCGGGGGTCGGCCTCGGTCTGGCCATCGTCAAGAGCATCGCCCATGCACACGACGGAACGCTGACCCTGACGCCGCGGCCGGCCGGAGGCCTGCGCGTCATTGTCCGATTGCCCGCGGCAGGTGAGCGCGTCACCAAGTGAGGTGCTCCTTTCACATCGTCGAGGTGCGTCGGTCGGCGACGATATGCAGCACATGGCGGGCGAGCACCACGTCGGCATCTGGTACGCCTGATGCCGATGCCTGGTCCGACATCGCCTTGAGTCGGACGGGATTCGTGAGCACCGGGATCAACGTGGTCTCGATCCAGGTCGCGTCGAGGCGCGCGTCTTTGACCTCTATCGCGCCGCCGGCCGACACAACCGGCGCTGCGTTCAACCGCTGCTCGCCCCCGCGCAACGGCAGCGGTCCGTACGCTGCTGGTAGGCCGACGGCGCCCAACTCTGCGCATGTCATGGCGCCTGAACGGCAGATCACGAAATCAGCCGCAGCATAGGCATATTGCATGTCATCGACATACGGAACAACGACATAGGGTGCGCCCTCGGAGTCGCCACCGGGAATATCGACCCGACGCTGAGGTCCTGTGATGTGCAGTACCTGCACACCGTGTGCCCGGAGTGAGGGGGCCGCACCGGAGATCGCCGCATTGATGGTGTCGGCACCTTGGGATCCGCCGGTCACCATCAGGACCGGCAGGTCGGTTCGCAGGCCGAATCGGCGACGGGCCGTGTCGCGCAGACTGAGACGATCGAGTTGAGATATGGCCGGACGCAGCGGTATTCCGATGACCTTGGCGTGTGGTAGGCGAACACCGGGCGCGGCGGTGAACACATGTGTCGTGAGGCGGGCGCCCAACCGGTTGGCCGTGCCGGGCTGGGCGTTCGCCTCGTGCACAACGATCGCGAGACCACGCATGCGTGCGGCCAGGTATGCCGGGGCGGAGACGTATCCGCCGAAACCCACAAGAACCTCCGCGTGGACCCTGTCGAGGACCGCTCCCGTAGACCGTACCGACGCGCACAGCCTTGCCGGCAGGTTCAGCAGCGCGCGGTTCACTCGGCGGGGTAGCGGAACCGGCGGGATGAGTTCTAGCGGGTATCCGCGTGACGGGATCAGGGTTGTGTCGAGTCCGCGAGTTGTACCGAGCGACGTGATGTCGGCAGTGGGTTCCAGGCGGCGGAGCGCGTCGGCGAAGTTCAACATCGGCTCGATGTGACCGGCTGAATGTCCGCCGGCCACAACAACATGCGGTCTGGGCACCGAGCCGTTCGTCACGTGATGGGGAAGTCGAAGTAGGTGTCGGGGTAGGGCTCGTCCCTCAGTGTGTAATGCCACCACTCACTGTCGTACGAGGCGAAGTCGCACGCCTCCATGAGGGCGCGCAAACACTCGCGATTCCTGGCCGCGGCGGCTGTGGTCCCGGGCGCGCCATGATGCGAGATGGGATCCATCAGGTCATGCCCGCCACCCATGGCAGCCAGTTCGCCGGTGTCCAGGTGGTACAGCGTCAGGTCGGTGGTGCTACCGCGGCTGTGGCCCGATTTGTAGGCCACATAACCGTTTTCGAACATCTCGGTTCTGCTGATGTTGGGGTGGTACCGCGATTTCGTCTCCGCGTCATCCGGCTGCTGTGCCCAGCGGACGAAGCAGTCGACGGCGCACTGAGGGCGGTAGCCGTCCCAGAGCAGCAGGCCGAACCCGAGGGATGCGGCCTTGTCCCTCACCTGCTCGAGGGCCGAGCACAGGGCTCGCGTGCCGACTATCCGATTGGCGAGGTACCCGTCCACGGGCTTGCCGGTGAAGTTGTCCCACGTTGCGTATTTGGCGTCCCAACGTATGCCGGACACGAACTCATCGACGTAGACGAAATCGGCGTTCATGAGAGCGCACCGGCCATCGTTGTGGAGACCATGTGGTCGATCACGTCGGACAACGGCATGCCGGCAGCGGCCATCATTCTCGGGTAGCGGCTGTATGAGGTCAGGCCGGGCAGGGTGTTGACCTCGTTGAGGATCACCTGACCACCATCGGTGAGGAACATGTCGACGCGGGACAGCCCCCGGCAGCCCAAGGCGCAGTAGATGGACTTCGCTGTCTCTTGCACACGTGCTCGCGACTCGGCGGATATGTTCGCGGGAACGGTGACCGTCGAGTTTTCCGACCTACTTTCCGGATTCGCCTCTTGGTGTATTCGAAAGAAGCCGTCCGACAACGTGATCTGGTCGACCTCACCGACGATCACGTCGGCGCCGGTACCCAGCATGGCGCAGCCGACCTCGCTGCCGAGAACTGCCTCCTCGATGAGAGTCTTCGAATCATATTGGCGTGCAGCGTCAATGGCATCGGCGAGTTCGGCTGGACGTCGCACTTTGGTGACGCCGAACGACGACCCGGAGCGCGCCGGTTTGACGAAGACAGGGTAGGGGAGTTGATCGGCGTCGACGTCTTCCCCCGCACCGACAACCCAGAAGTTCGGCGTGGCGATTCCCGCGCTTCTCGCGACCGTGTACGCGAGTGATTTGTCCATACAGAGGGCTGAGCTCTGGATGTCGCAGCCAAGGTAGGGAATACCGGATAGTTCGAGCAGTCCTTGGATGGCCCCGTCCTCGCCGAGCGTGCCGTGCAGAACGGGAAGCACCAAATCCAGACCCACGATCTCGTAGCGTCCGTTGTTCAGGACCAGCAACCCGTGGACGCCTCGGTCGGGCGACAGCAGCGCCGGTCGGGAATCGCGGGTCTCCCAAGCATGCTCAGGGCTATCGCACAGTCGCCAGGCGCCACTTCTGGTGATGCCGATGTAGAAGGGCTCATAATTTGCCAGGTCCATGTGCTTGGCCACCTCCTGCGCGGACTTGACGGAGACGGGGTGTTCCTCGGAACATCCGCCGAAGATGATTCCGATCCGCAACCTAGGCACGATGTTCCCTCTCGAATCTCAAGCAGTTGACGATGGAGTTCTCGACCGTGTCGCGCAGCGCGTGGTCGGTGTAGTAGGCGGTGTGCGGGCTGACTATCACGTTCGGCATCCTCTGCAGACGCGATAGCATGGTGCGCCCGAGCGATCGAGTTCTGCAGTCCGCGTAGAAGATCCCCTCCTCACCCTCCACCACATCGAGGGCCGCGCCACCGAGGTCGCCCCTCTCCAGCGCACCAACGAGCGCCTCGGTGTCGATGAGCGAACCGCGGCCGGTGTTCACGATGTACGCGCCGCGCTTCATCCGGCCGATTCGTTCGCGATCGAGGAGGTGGTGTGTTCCCGCGTCGAGCGGTGTGTGCAGGGTGATGATGTCGCTCTGCTGCACCAGTTCGTCGAGGTCGACGTAATCGAAGCCAACCGTGGGCCGGGTGTCGTAGGCCAGGATGCGGCTACCGAAGCCTCGCAGTCGATTCATGACGGCGCTGCCGATGCGGCCGGTGCCGATCACCCCCACGGTCATGTCGCGCAGTTCTCGACCGCGAACCTCACTCAATCGGTAGTCGCTGACGTCTGTGCGTCTGATGACCGACTTCGCATCCCGCACGGACATCAACATCAGCATCACGGCGTAGTCCGCGACGCTGTCGGGGGAGTAGCTGACATTACCGACCGAGATGCCTAGTCGCCGAGCGTATTCGACGTCCAGATGGTTGTAACCGATGCTCCGGGTGGAGATGTACTCCACACCGGCCTGGCTGAGTGTCACCAAGGTGGGGTTCGACACCGGTGTCTTGTGCCCGATGCTGATGCAGCGAGTCCCCTCTGCCAGTGCTGCGTTGGAGGTGGAAACCGTTGCTGCCGTGACGGTCATGGCCACACCCAGCTCGAGCGCCATCTCTTCGAAGAGGCGTGCTTCGTCGTGCTCACAGCCGTACACCGTGATTTCGACGCACGGCGCAGCCTTCGTAGACGAACCCACCGGCGTCGGCCGGCGGACCGCTTGTTCTACTGATTTGCTGTAGGGCATGCCCACAGTCAAGACAGGCGGGTGTTGCCAGAGCGTATGAGGAAATCGATACGCCGACGATATGTGCGCGTGTCGGCCGCAGCCGCGGCATCAGCCCGGCAGCTGCGAAACAGGCGATATTGCCTAAGTCAGAGACTGACCTGCAGGTCGGCCAGACGGCCGGCACGTGCGAGGACGTCCAGTCGGGCGATGCGGTCCGAGTGGAATGTGATGAGGTACACCGCCTGGACGACGCCGTCTGCCACGTAGGCCGCAGCCGGAACGCCGTCGACGTAGACCAATCTGGTCAGTTCGGCACGGCCGGCGAACACTCGTGCCACGGCGTCCCCACCGCGAACGCTCTTGGTGAGCAGCGGGGCACCGAACTCTGCGCCGTCGGCAGCGAGGTCGACGGCGGCATCGTCGCTTCGGAGTTCGATGTCCGGGTCGAGCAGTTGCAGGAGGTCTCCGAACTCTCCGCTGCGTGCGGCCGAGAGGAACGCGTCGATGGCTGTTTCCTGGCGGTCGCGCAGACTGTCGAGATCCAGCGCTCTGAGGCGGGCTCGTGCGCGCGACGCGAGTTGGCGGGCATTGGTGGGGGTGCGTTCGACGATGGGCGCGATGTCGTCGTAGGTCAGCGCGAAAACGTCGTGGAGTACCAGCGCGAGCCGCTCGAGTGGGCCGAGTGTGTCGAGAACCGCCTGCATGGCCACCGCTAGCTCCTCGGACCGCATTGCGCTGCCCGCAGGATCACCGGTGACCGGCGCGTGGTCGGAGGTCTCGTTGTCCCAGGCGTGTTCATTGTCGAGGTCTTCGCGCCACGCCACCCGCTGCCGGATCATGTCGATGCACACCCGGGAGATGACGGTCGTGAGCCAGGCCCCGAGATTGTCGATGGCAGTCACGTCGCTGCGCTGCAGCCGCAGCCAGGCTTCCTGCACCGCGTCGTCGGCGCTCCAGGGCGAACCCAGTGTCCGGTAGGCGATGGCATACAGCTTGGGCCGATGGACGACGAACTGCTCGGCCACGGCATCGAGGGTGTGCTGAGACTGATCAGGCACCACGGGGCTCCTTTTGCCGGCTGCGTGTCACGTTTTGTTCGGCTCGCTCGACTGGGAGGTGAGACAGGTGCTGATGCCTGCTCGGTACCGCCAGGATCACCTCGCTGAAGGAGCCACCGTGACCATACTTCCCTCACCGATCACCGAAGAGTTGCGATCAAACATCCGTGGGCGTGTCTGGGTCCCCACCGATTCCGGATTCGATGACGTTCGACGCCCATGGAACCTGGCCGTCGACCAGGACGTCTCCGCCGTTGTCGAAGCGGCGGATGCCGCTGATGTCGTTGCCCTTGTGCGACTTGCGAGTTCGAGGAAGCTGTCGATCGCCACCCAGCCGAGCGGTCACGGCGCGACCGGCCGCACAGCGGGATCCATCCTGCTCCGAACCGGCCATCTGAACTCGATCGACATCGACCCGACCACCATGATTGCCCGAATCGGTGCCGGTGTGCGCTCAGGCGACCTGCAACGAGCGGCCGCGGCGCACGGCCTCACCGCTCTGCCCGGTAGTTCACCCGTGGTGACCGTGACGGGCGCGGCGCTCGGAGGCGGACTGAGCTGGTTCGGTCGGTCGTTCGGCTGGATGGCCGACAGCGTGCGCGCCTTCGACGTGGTGGAGGCCGACGGCAACGCGCGCCGTGTCACGCCGTCCGCAGACCCTGACCTGTTCTGGGCGCTGCGGGGGGGTGGAGGCGATCTCGCGATCGTCACGGCCCTGGAGCTGCAACTGCATCCCGCGCCACGGGTATTCGGCGGACGCCAACTCTGGCCTGCGACCCACGCCCGCCAGGTCGCCGAGGTCTACCGCGAGATGACAGAGAAGGCGCCGGATGCGCTGAGTCTGTGGCTGGAGCTGCTGAGCTTTCCCGGTGCGGACCCGTTGATCGCGATTGATTCCACCTTCTTGGGTGACGAGGCCACCGCGCGCAGTCTGATGAGCCAGACGGATGATCTGCCGGCACCTCTGTCGGACACCCGCGCAGTGATGAGCGCGGCAAACCTGGGGTCGATCACGGCGGAACCGACCGATCCGGGTCCCGGACGGTCACGTGCCGAACTCCTCATGGCGCTCGACGACAACGCGCTCGATGCCCTGCTCGCTGAACCGATTGCTCCACTCATGAGCGTGCAGGTCCGGCATCTCGGGGGAGCGTTGGCACAACCGAGCGACAGTCCGCACGGACCACTGGTGGAGCCGTACGCCGTCTACATGTTCGGCGTTCCCGCAACCGCTGAGGTCTCGGAATCCATAGCGAACAAGCAAGCGGCTGTGGCGAACTCGCTGCCCATCAGCGGACGCAAACCGGTCACATTTCTCAACCCGTCCGAAGACCTGACCGACGCTCTTCCGGCCGCATCGATCGAGCGCCTCAGGCTACTGAAGACGCAGCGCGATCCCGAGCGGGTCATCCGGGGGAACTTCAGCGTGCTCGACTCGGTGACCGCCGGTGAATGACCACTGCAGCAGCGAAATGTCTCTCAGGGTGCGTGTCAAACCCATTGTCAGGCACTGCGATCCGCGGCCATGTCACCGGTTCCGGGAGTTCCATCGGCGAGTTCATAGCGCAGATAGACGGTGCCGCGAGGCCCCGCTGCCGGTGGTTCGACGAGGGTGAGATTGGTGGGAACGGCACCGCCGTCGAAGATCTTCTTCCCGACTCCGAGCATGATGGGGTGCAGCCACAGATCGATCCGGTCGAAGAGTCTGTCGCGCAACAGGGTCTGTACCAGGTTCAGGCTTCCGACGACCTTGATGTTCTCGTGCCGCTCACGGATCTCGTTCACCGCATCGGACAGATTCGGCCCGAGTTGAGAAGAGCCTGCCCACGAGAGGTCCGGCTTGCCGCGTGAGGCGACGTACTTGGGGATGCGGTTGAACAACGTGGCGATCTCGTTGTCGGGGCCTTCCTCCTGATGAGGCCAATGTGCAGCGAAGATGTCGTAGGTCCGTCGGCCGAGAAGAAGGGCGTCGGTGCCCTCGTAAGCAGCGCCGACCTGTCCCCCTGCGACCTCGTCGAACAGTGGCGCCTGCCAGCCACCGAACGGGAACCCGATCGGGTCCTCGTCGGGTCCGCCGGGGGCCTGCCCGACGAGGTCGAGGGTTGCGAACAATTCCAGGTATATCTTGCCCATGGTGTACTCCCGATGAAGTGATCTGGCCGACGAAGGGTAGACACTGCAACTCGTCCGAACTCATCGGCGACGATCCCGGGACGTCAGTACAGGGTCTGGTAGGCGACCTCGATGTCCTCGTCGATGCGGTGCGCGGTGGCCTCATCGCGATGCAACTGAGCGGCCATGATCTCGCCGGTGGTCGGTACCTCTCCCGGTGACGCAAGACTCGCGGGGTCCCACAACTTGGATCGCAGAATGGCCCTGCCACAGTGCAGATATGCCTCGTCGACCTCGACGATGAGAGCGAGTTCGGGGGTTTTGTCTCTGGCCGCGAGTTGAGGCAGGACGTCGGGATCCTCGGTCAGGTAGCCATTCCCGTTGATACGCAGGGTCTCGCGATGTCCGGGCACAAGAAAGATGAGACCGATGCCGGGGCGCGACAAGATGTTCTCGAACGAATCGATCCGCTTGTTGCCGATGCGGTCGGGGATGGCGATGGTGGTGTCGTCGAGAACCTTCACAAATCCTGGCTGGTCGCCGCGTGGAGAGCAGTCGGCGGATCCGTCGCTGTTGGAGGTGGCCATGCACAGGAACGGCGAACGCGCGATGAACCGGCGGAAGTTGGGGTCGATGGTGCGCTGCACTTTTGTCACCGCCAGGCCGGCGGGCTCACCGATCAACTCCCTGACCCGGTCATGCGACATACGGCTCGGACGTCCTGTGGCGGCGGACCCATCTGATGTCGATGTCATGGCAGAAACGCCCTTTCGATAATCGGATTGATCCATGTCGAGGATCAGCCTGTCTGGATCAGTTCGGGCGGAACCTCTTTGCCGTCTGCGATGGCCGCGAAGAACGCCGTGGTGTTGTCGCCCCAGGCAAGTGAGTCACCGTCATCGGTGAAGACCGACCCACCGTTGGGAGTGGTCACCGTGACCGGGTCGCTGCGCAGCGCCCACGCGAGCCGTGCGAGATGCCATATGTGGTCGCCGTTGTCGACCGTCAGTGAGCTCACGGTCCCGTTCACCAAGGGCCAAAAGCGGAATGGGTTCAGGATCGTCGAGGCGCTGGTTGCCTTTTTCATCAGCGCTGCCATGAACTTTCGCTGGTTCACCACACGCTCGAGGTCGGCGTTCGCGAATGCGCGGGTGCGGACGAACCCCAGGGCCTCGCGGCCGTTGAGTGTCTGGCAACCGGCCTTGAGATCGATACCGGCGAGCGGGTCGTTGATCGGGGCGTCGAGACACATCTCGATACCGCCAACTGCGTCCACCATCTTGTCGAATCCGCCGAAGCCGATCTCCGCATAGTGGTCGATCCGCAGACCTGTGTTGGTCTCGATGGTCTGTACCAACAACTTCGGGCCGCCCAGGTTGAAGGCAGCGTTCACCTTGTGTGAACCCTGACCGGGGATGTCGACATAGAGGTCACGGGGGATGGAGACGATCATCGGCTTACCGCCGGAGCCGAAATGGACCAGCATGATCGTGTCTGTGCGAGAGCCCTCGCTGTCACCTGTCGAGAGGGCCTGACGCTCGGCCTCACTGAGGTCGGCGCGGGAATCAGAGCCGACCAGCAGCCAGTTGGTGCCGGCGCTGCTCGCGACCCGACCCTCGTAGTTGGACAGGGCGTCGACGCGATTGAGTTTGGTGTCGAAGTAGACGAGCAGGCCGACGGTGCCCAGCACCATCACCAGCAGCAGGACCAGGGCGGTGCGCACGATCGGCAGCCGTCTGCGGCGGCGGGGCGGTGGTGGCGGGACCGCACGGTCGGGACGACGATGCCCCGGATCGCGCGGAGGTTGCCGTGGCCGGTTGTAGGCGACCACCGGGGGTGGTCCCTGAGCAGGTCGTGACGTTCGGGTCTCGGGGGCGCCGGACTCCGACCACGCGCGGGCGGGCTGATAGTTGTCCTGCGGGCGTTGGGGTGGTGGACCCTGAGGCGACCGCGGTGGTCCGGCGGGAGGTGGGGCCTGACGCGGCGGACCCTGCCCTGGGACACGTCCGCGGAATGGGTCCTGCTGTGGTGGGCGCCCGGGAACCGGCCCAGGCCTTCCGCTGGGTTGGCCATCACCGGGGCCCGGGACCATCCGCCGCGTAGGCCCACCGGGCTGAGGCGGTTGTCCCTGACGGGGACGTCCCGCGCCGCCTGGGCGGCGGATGAACGGCTCGTCCTGGTCAGTCATTGCACAGACTCTACTGAAGAACGCAGAGCAGAACGCGACTCAATTCGCTTCCAGCCACCCGAGGTGGTCCTTCAACAGCGCGTACCCGACAAAGGCGACGGTATCGATGAGCGCATGCCCGATGACCAGCGGCCACACTCGATTGGTCCGCTGGAATATGCGGCCGTAGACGAGGCCCATGACGACGTTGCCGACTCCACCGCCGACACCTTGGTAGAGG
Organism: Williamsia muralis; assembly: GCF_051487485.1. Lineage (GTDB taxonomy): Bacteria > Actinomycetota > Actinomycetes > Mycobacteriales > Mycobacteriaceae > Williamsia > Williamsia muralis_B. The sequence continues at coordinate 613,736 of NZ_JAHVCV010000001.1, forward strand.
TGATAGCTACCGCGCAGCACGGCAGAGAAAAGAAGGCTGCGGTTCTCGCTCCATCCGAGTTGTCGCAGCCGGGTGATGATGTAGGCCACCACGAGGAACTCTTCGGCGGCCGCGTTGCCGATCGCCGCGAACACCAACATCGGCAATCTCCAGAATGTCTCGTCGAGATTCGACGGGAGAACCTGGACGTTGAGGTCCAAAGCCCTTGCGACAACGTAGAGACCCAGGCCGGGTATCCCGATCAGTGCGGCCAGCCCGATCCCCAGTGGCAGATCGAACCGCGCCTTGATGCGCGGAAAACCGATGCGTGCCAAGGGAACCCCGGCACGCCAGATCAGATACACCGCCAGTGCGGCGATACCGAACAGTTTGCAGGCATCGAGCAGTTGGTAGAAGAAGTCGATGAGACCGAGATCGGATGCGCTGTTGTTCAGTGCGACGGCACTGCCGCCCACCCCGCGCTCGGACATGGCGGTCTCGATGATCGAGACCAGAGATTTTGCTCCCGACAACCCGAAGGTGAGGACGAGGACGATCGTGATCTCGATACCGATCGCGCGTCTCTGACGGGGATCGGTGATCACCTCCGGCTGCGCCGGTCGTGTCGGCTGTAGCCACGGGCGCAGGTTCACCCGGTCGAGATTACTGGCGCTTTCTGCGCAGCGGCGTCAGCTCTGGCCGGGCAGGCTGTTGATGTAGGGGCAGCCGGCCAGTGCGCGCAGGGCACGCGACAACTCGAAGACGTCGTGAACCGGCCGTGGGAACGACAGTCGAACATCGGAATCGCTCTCAGGTCCCTCGATACGGAGCCGGACGCCGAAGCGGTCGATACCCAACGGACGCACCTGGCCTTCGCGCAGTTCTGCCGGCAACCGGCCGCTCAGCGCGGCGACCAGATCGGCGTGATCCTCGTCGAGGTGGGCGACCCAATCGGCCTCTAGCTCCCAGAAGGGGTCCGGTGCGGCTGCGGCCAACTCAGGCGTGGACACCGAGGCGGCTCCCGATGAATTGGCAAGAACCGCGGACGAGAGGTTCAGGCGGAGCAGCGAGTAGCCGTGACCGATGTCGAGCAGGCCCGCCGACGGGTGGTCGGTGGCAATCTCACAGGCCAGGTCCCGTTCGAGATCCGAGGGCACCGAGTGCAGTGCCCCGTTGAGCCAGATCAAGGAACGGACCTGTTCCCGTAGCTCGATGGGGGCGAGGTCGGTCACCTCGACCATCGCAGGCAGTCCCGCTGAACCGGCCTGCCAGGCCAGAGCGCACGCGGCGGAGTCGGAGGGTACGAGGACAAACGCCTGCGAGTCGTACAGGTGCACCATCGTCACCGGCGAGGGTTCGCTGCCCTCGATCGCGAGCATTGCTTCGGTGACGCGCATGCAGGCGGTACGGATCAGCTCGGCGTCTGATGGTCGTGCGGTGGCGATTTTCGACATCTGCTGTCCTCGATGGTCGGCGGAAGGGTGTCACCCTGTCTGCTCGGTGTAGGTAACCCTAACCTAATCACGGGTTGTCTCGTCCCGCAAGCTTTCCGGCGACTCCCGTTCACTGCCGTAATCTTCAAATCGTGCCTGCGATCGCCTACTTCGGACCCTCCGGAACGTTCACCGAGATGGCTCTGGAGCAACTGCTCACCGAGAATCCGTCGTTCGGGGATGACGGCGATGTCGAACGAGTCAGCGCCACGAGCCCGGGCCGAGTGATCGATCTCGTCCGTCAAGGTGAGGTCGCCTACGGATGCGTCCCGATCGAGAGCTCGGTGGAAGGGTCCGTTCCGGCGACCCTGGACGCGCTGATCAAGGGCTCCCGGGTGCAGATCTTTGCCGAAACCGTCCTGGACATCGCCTTCACCTTGGCCACCCGTGGTCCGATGGACTCCTCGGACATCACGACGATCGCCGCCTACCCGGTGGCCTCGGCGCAGGTTCGCGAGACGCTCGAGCGCGACTACCCGGGGGCGCGACTCGTCACCAGCGGGTCCAATTCGGCGGCCGCACAGGACGTGGTGGAAGGACGGGCCGATGCCGCGATCACCACGCCGCTGTCGGTCCGGCTCTACGGCCTGCACACGCTGGCGACGGGCGTCGCCGATTCGGACGAGGCCAACACCCGTTTCGTGCTGGTGGGCCGGCCCGGTCCGGTCCCCGCCCGCACCGGCCGCGACCGCACGTCGGTGACCCTGGACCTGCCCAACGTCCCGGGTTCGCTGATGGCTGCCATGTACGAGTTCGCGACGCGCGGCATCGACCTGACGCGTATCGAGTCGCGACCCAGGCGGGAGCCCGGCGGCTTCTTCTTCAATCTCGATGTGGTGGGCCATCTCGACGATCCGCCCATCGCCGAAGCGCTCGGTGCACTCCACCGACGGGCCACGGCGATGCACTTTCTCGGCTCGTGGCCGTCTGCCCGGGCCAACGGCACCCCGCCCCCCAGCCATGAACAGAGCGATCAGTGGCTCAAATCCATCAGGCAGGGTCTGGACCGATGAGCTCCTTGCATCTCGTGCGGCACGGCGAGACCACCTCGAATGTGCTCCAACGACTCGACACCGCATTGCCAGGCGCGGCTCTCACCGACTTCGGCGCACGCCAGGCCGCCAGGTATGCGCTCGAACGACCTGACGTCGCGAACCCGGTGCTGTTCTCGTCGCGGGCACTTCGAGCTCGCCAGACGGCCGACCTGATCGGTTCGGTGTGGGAAGTGGAGAACCAGGTACTCGACGGCTTACACGAGGTGCAGGTCGGCGATCTCGAAGACCAGACGTCCGAAGACGCACACAAGGTGTTCTCCACCACGGTCCGCAGCTGGTTCGCCGGTGACCTCAGTGCCCGGTTGCCCGGCGGTGAGTCACTGAACGACGTCTACGAACGATTTCTGCCCGTCATCGAGGACATCGCCGATCGGTACCTGCAGGCCGACGACTCCGGTCCCGATGTGCATCTGGTGAGTCACGGCGCAGCCATCCGGCTCGTCGCAGCCCGCCTGGTGAACATGCCGACCGAGTTCGCGCTCGCCCACCACCTGGGTAACACAGGATCGATCGAACTGACCCGGACCGCCGACGGGTGGACATGCCTGCGGTGGGGTAGTGAACTGCCGCCGTTCCGGCGTGACGACGAACCAGAACTCGCCCGCGACCCGATGGGCTAGCCGTGGCGGTTTGGCTGGTCGGGGTGGTTGCGCTCCGGTCTCAACCCCACCCGTTGGCGTGGAGCCAGTCGTCGGAGATCCCGAAGTGATGTGCGATCTCGTGGACCACCGTGATCGCGACCTCTGAGATCACCTCGTCCTCGCTGTCGCACATGTCGAGGATGGGCTCGCGGTAGATGGTGATGGTGTCCGGAAGGGTGCCGCCGTAGTGGCTGTCGCGTTCAGTCAGTGCGATTCCGTAGTACAGCCCGAGAAGGTCGGGTTCCTCGGGATGGTGCGGTTCGACCAGGACCACTACGTTGTTCATCGCAGCGGCGAGTTCCTCGGGGATGGTGTCGAGCGCATCGGAGACCAATTCGTCGAACGCATTGTCCGACATGACAACCGGCATCTATCAGCCACCACCGCCGCCGGCCGGCGCCGGGGTTTCGATCGGATTGGGTTCGATACCGGGCGGCAGTGGTACCGGTGATGGGATGAGGCGTCCAGGGGGCTCGACGGGTGGTGGGGTGGGTACCTTGCCGTTGATGAGCAGGTTTCCGGCGGCGGCGTCGCCGACCAGCGTGGCGAATCCGCCCTGGTCAGGTAAGCCGATGTAGCACACCACTTTTCGGCTACCGGCCAGCCAGCTCGGCTCGGCGAGAGTGGACCACTGCAAGTTGAGGGTGGTCTGTGTCAGCTTGTCGGGGCCGCCGAGGAACTGACTGGTGACGTCGGGGCAGGTGGTCTTGAGGTAGTTGTCCTGTTCGACCACAGGGGGATACGGCGCGCCCGCCCCCGTGGGGTCGAACCTCGCCGAGAGGTCGACCACAGAGGTGACCTGAAAGGCGTGGGGCTCAGCGCAATCCACCGGGTCGGTGGGCTTGCGGGTGGCCGGGTCGATCCCGATGCAGGTGCCCTCGGGCCACTGCTGTGACTGGTCCTGGTCGCGCACCAGACCGGCGAACGGCTTCAACGTGCCGGTGGTGCCCGACAACTGCAGCCCACAACGCAAACTGCGCTCTCCGTCTGCCCACTGCAGTTGGGAGGGGTACATCAGCCCGACCGAGAACCGCCCGGCCGGGTCGAGCTGCCCGCCGAGGTAGTTGTTCACCACCACCGGGCAGTGTTCGTCGCGGATTGCGGTGAACTGCTCTGCGGTGGGCCACGGCGCGTCCTCACCGAACTGGACACCCGGGTAAGCCGCGGTGTCCACGGATCCGGCGACCTCGAACATGTGCTCGGCGGTGCAGTCGACCTTGGACTGTTTGGCCGGTAGGTCCACCGGCCAGGTCAGGCAGTCGCCGGCAACCGACTCCGAGAACGGGCTCGACCGCGCCGACGTCTTGGCGTCGCCGATCTCTTCTCCGTCGACCTTGCCGGCATCGTCGAATCCACCCAGCACAGCCACCACGCCCGCGCAGATCACCGCACCCACGAGGATGGCGGCAAGCAGCACCCTGACCGGGTGTCGAAGCACGTGACCCAGTCGATCCCGTCGGCCGTCTCTGTCAACCATCGGTGTCCATCATGCACTGAGCGGCTCGAGCCGCGAGACGAAACCCTCGTGCGCATGGTCCGCGTTATGTACTGAGCGGCTTGAGCCGCGAGACGAAACCCTCGGGTGCATGGCCGCGTTATCGTCGGAGGATGGAATCAGACGCGCGAGGCGATGAATCCGACGCCGTGACGCCGAGCGAGGACGTGGCCGAGCTGGCCGGACGGCTGTTCGACATGGCACGGTCCGGTGACACGGCCGTAGTCCACTATGTGAAAGCCGGTGTGCCGGTCAATCTGACAAACGGCGCGGACGACACCCTGCTGATGCTGGCGGCCTACCACGGGCACCACGACGTGGTGTCCGGGCTGATCGAATCGGGCGCCGACGTCAATCGGGTCAACGACAAGGGGCAGACGCCGCTCGCCGGCGCTGTCTTCAAATCGCATGACGACGTGGTGCGAGCGCTCATCGCCGCGGGCGCCGATCCGGACACAGGGCATCCCACCGCACGTGATGCCGCTTCCATGTTCGGGCGCGAAGATTACCTGGGGCTGCTCGACCAGTAGGGTTTCCAGAGTGATCGACCTGAAGATTTTGCGCGACAACCCCGACCTCGTCCGGGCATCTCAACGCACCCGCGGTGAGGATCCCGGCCTCGTGGATGTGCTGCTCGCCGCCGACTCCGAGCGTCGGGCCGCCATCGCCGAGGCCGATCAGCTGCGCTCGGAACAGAAGGACCTAGGCAAGCTCATCGGGAAGGCGCCCGCCGAGGAGAAGCAGGAACTGCTCGCTCGGGGTAAGCACCTCGCCGACCAGGTCAAAGCCGCTCACGCCCGCGAGTCTGCGGCCGACGAGAAGATGGCTGCCGCTCACCGCGCCATCAACAACATCGTCGCGCCGGAGGCACCTGCCGGTGGCGAAGAGGACTTCGTCCTCGTGGAGACCGTGGGCGAGCCCACCCCGATCGAGGACCCCAAGGACCACCTGGAACTCGGTGAGAGCCTCGGTCTGCTCGACATGGAGCGCGGCGCGAAGGTTTCGGGCTCACGCTTCTACTTCCTGACCGGGCCGGGAGCCATGCTGCAGTTGGGCCTGTTGCAGCTCGCAGCACAGAAGGCGACGGCCAACGGCTTCACCGTGATGATCCCTCCGGTGCTGGTTCGGCCCGAGGTGATGGACGGCACCGGATTCCTCGGTGCCCACTCGGCCGAGGTCTACCACCTTGCTGAAGATGACCTGTATCTCGTCGGCACTTCCGAGGTTCCGCTGGCCGGCTACCACATGGGTGAGATCCTCGACCTGTCCGCCGGACCCAAGCGGTACGCGGGTTGGTCCAGTTGTTTCCGTCGTGAGGCGGGCAGCTACGGCAAGGACACCCGCGGCATCATCCGGGTGCATCAGTTCGACAAGGTCGAGGCCTTCATCTACTGCAAGCCCGAAGACGCCGAGACCGAACACGAGAAGCTCCTCGGCTGGCAGAAGGACATGCTGGCGGCGATCGATGTGCCGTACCGCGTCATCGACGTTGCCGGCGGCGACCTCGGTTCATCGGCAGCGCGCAAGTTCGACTGTGAGGCATGGGTTCCGACGCAGAACACCTACCGCGAACTCACCTCGACATCCAACTGCACGACGTACCAGGCCAGAAGGCTCCAGGTGCGTTACCGCGGGGACAACGGCAAGCCGCAGGTGGCCGCGACCCTCAACGGCACCCTGGCCACCACCCGCTGGATCGTGGCGATCCTGGAGAATCACCAGCAGCCCGACGGCAGCGTGCGGGTGCCGGAAGCGCTGGTGCCTTTTGTGGGTTCGGAGATCCTCGCGCCGGCTCGCTGACCGCCCGCGTCACTGGCCATAGGCGGTGCACCTGGCCGCACGCAGTAGTAGCGTCAGTCGGCAGTGACACGTAAGTGTTTCTCTCACTGCGTTGTCGCGTGGCTTGCCAATTCGGTCAGCGTCCCGCACGAGTGGCTAGGAGATGGCGTTGTCGACACGAAGTCAAGCTGAAGCCGAACGCATGCACGTGGTGCTTGCCGATCTCGCCCGCGAGATGCACGGCAAATCCGCCTTGGGGCCCGATGCGGTGTTACAGGAGATCACGAACCGGTCTGTCGAAGTGGTCGAAGGTGTTGTCTCCGCAGGCATCACATTGGTCAAGCGACGCAAGATCGACCGGACCGTTGCGCCCACCGACGAGGTGGCGAAGCAATTCGACTACCTCCAAGCGCAAACCGGACAGGGCCCATGCCTCGATTCCGCGTGGCAGCATCGCACCGTTCTAGTCGACGACATGCTGAACGACCCACGCTGGCCGAAGCTGGCCAAGACCGTCGGCGAAGAGTCGCCGGTGCGGTCTTCGGTGTCGTTCGAACTCTTCACCCAGGCCGATGGCATGGGTGCGCTCAATCTGTATGCAGATCAGCCGCATGCCTTCACCAGTGATGCGGTTGAGGTCGGATATGCGCTGGCGGCCCACGCGGCGCTCAGCTTCGACGCGGCTCAACGTCGAGATCAATTCGAGAGCGCGCTCGCGTCCCGCGACATCATCGGGCAGGCCAAGGGCATGATCATGGAGCGATTCAGGGTCAATGCAGCCCAGGCTTTCAACCTGATGACCAAACTCTCGCAGGACTCGAACGTGCCGGTCGAAGGTCGCCAGACAACTGGTCGAGTCGCACGACCACGAGGTGAAGTAAGACCTCTCGTCCCGCTGAACCTTGGTGAGCCCCTTACTTGAATCAGCCTCAGCGCGTAGCGTCGAAAGCAAGTCGTGCGGTCTGCTCGGTGGAAATCCGAGAGAGGTCATCGAGTGGCTGTTCCCGAAACCGAGGTGTACAAGCGCGTCGCCGAGATCACGCAAAGTGTGCGGCAGCAGCTGGTCGGAATCACCGATGGTGCCCTTGATGAGCTTGTCCATAGCGCAGTCCAGCACATCCCCAATATCGACTACGCAGGCATAACGGTGGTGTCCCGGCAGAACGGCGCGGTTTCGACTCCGGCCGCCACTCATGCCCACCCGCGCGCTCTCGACCGGATTCAGCAGAAGTATCAAGAAGGCCCTTGCCTCATGGCTGCGGTACAGCACGAGACCTTCTTCATCGATGACTTACGGCTCGACAACCGGTGGCCCGATTTTCAGCGCGATGCGCTCGAACAAACCCCTATTTCGTCAATCGGCTCATACCAGCTTTTCACCACACGTGACCATGTCGGTGCCCTCAATCTCTATTCCGACAAGCCTGAAGCGATGACTTCGAGATCAAGGGAGCTGGGCTATGTATTCGCATCGCATACGGCCATGATCTGGGCGGCCTCGCACCGGGGAAACCTCTTCGAAATTGATCTGCCGAGCCGCGACATCATCGGTCAGGCCACCGGGATGATCATGCAACGCGAAGAATTCGATGCGACCGTGGCAACCGCGTATCTGCAACTGCTGTCTCAGACACGCAACAAGTCGCTGACCGAGATCGCTCGGGAAATCATCGGGCACAGCAAGTCCGCAGAATAGGCAGAAGTTGGACCGCGAGGAAGTCGGTTCGACGGCCACTCATGACAGTTCTACCGGCGACGATGAAGTAATGTCGTAACGCGCGACGTCTCCCGAAACGGAACGTCGCGCGCCGGGTGTTCGAGCTCAGAAGGTAGCGGCGCCTGCTGTATTCGTATTGTCGGTGCCAACCACATTCCCTGTGATGGGATGGCGCGCACCGATGTCGACATTGGAGTCCCTAATCGATGCCGAATGAGTCCAACGCTCAGTTGCACACCGTGCTTGCCGACCTCGCCCGCACCGCACACGCCAAGGCGCCCGAGGGGCCTGAAGCGGTTCTCACCGAGATCACCGCGAATGCGGTCGACGTCATCGAAGGCATCGCCTTCGCCGGCATCACCCTGACCAGGGGCGAGAACGTCCTCGACACGATGGCTCCCACCCATCAAGTGGCCGAGCAATTCGACCAACTGCAACAGCAAGCCGGGCAAGGCCCGTGCCTGGACGCGGCATGGGAACATCGCACAGTAAGGGTGGATGACCTGCTGTCGGAGAAACGTTGGCCGCGATTGGTGGAGGCAGCACGAGACCAGTCGCCGGTCAGGTCATCTGTGTCGTATGAATTGTTCACCCACGCCGAGGGAATGGGCGCACTCAACCTCTATTCGGACCGCGCCCATGCCATCACCGACGATGCGGTCGAAGCGGGCTACGCACTGGCAGCGCACGCGGCGTTGATTTTCGACGCTGCATTACGACAGCAGCAGTTCGAGAGCGCCCTGGCATCGCGAGACATCATCGGCCAGGCCAAAGGCATGATCATGGAGCGATTCTCCATCGACGCCACCCAGGCGTTCAAACAATTGACCAAGCTGTCGCAGGAATCGAATGTTCGAGTTGCCGAGATAGCCCGGCAGATCATCAGCAATCGTTCCGAAGAAAATCAGGACGCCGGCTGAGGTAGTTCGCCGGTGACCTGGAAGACGATACGACGGCCGATCAGCACAGCGTGATCGGCGAATCTTTCGTAAAAACGACCAAGGAGAGTTACGTCTATCGCTGCCGCGACCCCGTGCGGCCACGAGCTGTCGTCGAGAGTGTCTGTCAATCGGTGGTGCAGGTCGTCCATGATGTCGTCATCGTCGTGGAGACGGCGCGCGTCGGCCGGGTCGTGAGTGAGCAGCACATCGCCGACCGTGTGCGACATCGTCACGGCGACCTGTGCCATCTCCGAGAAGTAGGGGGCCACTTCGTCCGGGACAACGCTCGCGGGATGACGCCTTCTCGCTGCTTCGGCGATGTGGACGGCGAGACCACCCATGCGGTCTATATCGGCGATGATGTGCGTCGCGGCGACCACCGTCCGTAGGTCACAGGCCACGGGAGCCTGCCGGGCCAGGAGCAGGAAAGCCTGCGACTCAGCCGTCGCCGACAGCGCCCGTAGATCGTCGTGCGAACTGACGACTTCCTCCGCCGCTGCGAGGTCTGCGCACAGAACGGCATGACTGGCTCGCTCGACGGCATTGCCTGCGAAGGTGGCCATCGTGCTGAGCGTCGTGTTGAGGTCGCGTAACTGGTCGCGGAACGTGCTGCGCATGAGAGTGTCTCTCTGTCTGAAGTCAGTGGCCGAATGGAGATCGCCGGAGTGGAAATCGCCGAGCGAGTGATGCACTCGCTGAAAGTGACTGCGCATTCTCAGACAGATGGCGAGATGGCGCACGAGCTACGCGCCTGTGATTCATGCTACTTGCCTGGTCGTCGGTGACGAAGACTTCACCGCAACGCAACCGATTCCGCCACATTGCAGGCCACAAGGTGCTGATTCGGTTGGCGACCACGTCAGCGACGTGGGTTTACGCGTCGACGAGGCTGCACGCCGAGCACCGAGCGCCGCGCACGAAGGCCGCGACACCCATGGGTGTCGCGGCCTTCGTTTCAGACGGGACGATGTTCGCCAGTGCGCCTCTCGGCAAGTGGTTGCTCGCAGCAACTTTGGGGTGGTACCCGGGGCAGTGATACGAACACCGTCGGTATCTGTAACCGGCAGCGGTGCCGAACTATTCCGCCCTGCTGGCGCGTTCATGCGCGGAAGCGGTCGAGCCCCGACATAATTCCCTCATGATCATCGGGATTCTCGCGGCGTTGTTCGCGTGCATCGCATACGGGGTGTCCTCCGTGATGCAGGCTTACGGCGCGCGCTCGGCGAAGCAGGCGGCGGCCGCGCGCGGCGAGAGCGGTTTCGAGACCGACAAAGGCGCACCTACCATGCGGTCGACGATGGCCGCGGTGTTGACTACCGCGTTCATCGTCGGAACCGTTCTCGATGTCGTCGGGTTCGGCTGCAGCGCGGTGTCGGCCCGTCTCATCCCGCTCTTCCTGTCACAGACGATCGTCAGTGCCAACTTGGTGGTGACAGCGATCCTCGGCATCTTCGTGCTCGGTATCAACCTCCACAAGAGGGACTGGCTGGCGATCGCCGTCGTGATCGTGGCGTTGTTCGCGCTGGGTATCTCGGCGGACTCCGAAGGCCACGGGCACGACGCCGCCTGGTTCCACTGGGGCCTGCTCGCCGTCACTTTGGTGTTGTTCGCCGGTTCGATCGGTTTGATCAGGTGGCTGGGGTCCCGGGCGGCGATTGCCGCCGGGCTGTGTGCCGGCGCGATGTTCGGTGCCGTGGCCATCGCAGTGCGCATCCTGCACGGCATCTCCGACTTCGACGTGGTCGACATCCTCACCGACCCCGCCGCCTACGCGCTCGCGGTTGCCGGAATCGGTGGCTACTACCTGCACACGGTCGCGCTGCAGCTCGGTTCGGTCAACGGGGCGACGGCCGCACTGGTGGTGGGCGAGACGGTGGTGCCCGGTCTGGTCGGCATCATCTGGCTGGGCGACAACGCACTTCCGGGCCGGACATGGTTGGCTGTTCTCGGCTTCATCTTCGCCGTCGTCGGCGCGGTCACAGTGGCGTGGTCGGGCGCGGTGGAAGCCAGCGCACAGGCCGAGCCCGGAGCAGAGAAGGCACCAGCATGAGCACCACGATGTACAAGCGGTCCACCCGAATGGTCCGCTTCGACGAACTGTCCATGGAGATGACGGCAGCCCTGTCAGAACATGCACAAAGCCACCAGTTGGTTCTCAGCGATGACATGCCGGCCTGGCTCACCTCCAGCCAGAACCTGCCCTCCAATTCGCTTCTCGGAAAGGTGTTCCGCCGCAAGGCCAACTGGACCGATCCGGATGCGGCGCACGAGGTGCTTGTCGTCATCCACTCCACGCATCTGATCGTGGTGACAGCGGGTGAGAAGCGGGGCACGGCCGTGCTGTCGGTCCCGATGTCCCAGGCGTCGGCTCGGGTGGGCAGCGCGCTCGAAGACACCTTTGCGGCGGTGGAGGACTCGGGGATCACACTGGGCGGCTTTCCGGGAGAGCACGGCCAAGCCGGCACCTTCTACATCGGTCTCGGCCCCGAACCTGCGGGAGCCGAATGCGCGGAGGCGATCCGCGAGGCGATCACGGCGGCCAAGAACCCGTAAACGGTTGTCCTGCCCGGCCCGAAGGTCCCTTCGGCCATCTGGGTTGTCGCCCCGCCGATCTCAGCCGGGCAGAGTCTCGCCGCCGATCGGGGCCAGCACCTCGCCGCTGTAGTACGAAGACATGGTCTGCGATGCAAAGAAAACATACGACGGCGCGATCTCGTCCGGCTGTGCGGCGCGGCCCATGGGGACCTGCTTGCCGAAGTCCGCGACTTTGTCGGCGGGCATCGTCGCGGGGATCAGCGGTGTCCAGACAGGTCCCGGCGCAACACAGTTCACCCGGATCCCGCGGTCGACAAGACTTTGCGCAAGCGAGTACGTGAGCGCGATGACAGCGCCCTTGGTGGCCGAATAGTCGATCAGTGACTTGTTGCCGCGCAACCCGTTGATGGAGCCGGTGTTGATGATTGCCGAACCCTCACCGAGGTGCTCGAGGGCGGCGTGGGTCACGTGGTAGAAGCTGTGGATGTTCACGTCGAACGTTCGCTTCCACTGCTCGGGGGTGATCTCAGAGAAGTCCTCCACAACGTGTTGGTAGGCAACGTTGTTCACGAGGATGTCGAGGCCGCCCAAGTCCTCGACCGTTCGGCCGACGATCTGACGGCAGTGCGTGGGATCGGCCAGATCACCTGCGTACGTGGTGCATCGGCGTCCTTCTGCTTCGACGAGACCCTTGGTATGTGCGGCATCGTCGGACTCGTCGAGATACGCGATGGCGACGTCTGCGCCCTCTTTGGCATAGGCCACGGCGACTGCCCGTCCGATGCCGGAATCGCCGCCGGTGATGAGAGCCTTCTTGCCCTCCAGGAGTCCGCGGCCCTGGTACGACCGCATTTCGTCGTGCGGTTGCTCGCTCATGTCCCCGGTGCGTCCCGGGTACTCGATGTTCTCGGCTGGATGTTCGCTCATGGTCTGCACCTTTCTGTTCCACCGCTGCTTACCCGGCTGTGACCGGGTGAAACCTCGAGTTTGACGGTCCTGCTGACGGGTAACCTCCAGGACCGATCGAACATCTCGAGAAGGAGGAAGCACATGCCGAAGACCAAAAAATCGGGTGCGCCGAAGAAGAGTGAGCTGCCCAGTACGTTGATCAAATCGGGCAAGAAGGCACAACGCACGTTCACCAAGACCTACGACTCGGCGATGGACGAATACGGCGACGAGAAACGTGCGCACCGCACGGCATTCTCCGCCCTCAAGCACAGCTTCGAAAAGGTCGGCGACCGTTGGGAACCCAAGAAGAAGAAGGGCCCCTCTGACAGCCGCGCAAAGAGTGGTGGCCCCAATCCCTCAGGAAAGTCTGCCGAGGGTGTGGACGCCAACGCCAGCAAGGATCACCTGGTCAAGGTGGCGAAGCGACTCGACATCAAAGGCCGCTCTTCCATGAAGAAGAAGGAACTCGTCTCCGCAATCAAGAAGGCGAACAGAAAGAAGACTGCCAAGAACCGGTGAGGGTTCTCGAGCAGTCTTCTCCTGGGTGGCCGTGAGGCCCTCGGGGGTCAGGGACGAAGCAGGATCTTGACCGCACCGTCCTGCTTCTTCTGAAAGATCTCGTAGGCGTGGGGTGCCTCCTCGAGGCTCAGCTCGTGAGTGGCGAAGGTGTCCACGCCCAACGGGTCGTCGTCGGTGAGCAGCGGCATGAGGTCCTTCTCCCAGCGCTTCACGTTCGCCTGACCCATGCGGAGATTGATCTGCTTGTCGAACATGGTGCCCAGCGGCAGCGGGTCCATCTCGCCGCCGTAGACACCGATCAGTGACACCGTCCCGCCGCGCCTGACCGCGTCGATGGCCGTGTTCACCGCAGCGAGTCGGTCGACGCCGGCCGTCTTGAACACAGGCTGGGCAACGGCGTCCGGCAGGAAGCCGGCCGCGGTCTGGACGAGCTTGGCCCCGGGAGCGCCGTGTGCCTCCATGCCGACCGCGTCGATCACCGCGTCGGTTCCGCGTCCCGAGGTGCGGTCGCGCACGATCTCGCCGATGTTCTTGTCCGACCTCATGTCGATGGTGTCGATGCCCCGCGCCTTGGCCCGGTCGAGACGCTCGGGCACGAGGTCTACCGCAACCACGTCGTAGCCGCGATGAGCCGCGATGCGTGCACACATGTCGCCGATCGGCCCCAATCCCAAGACCGTGACCGTTCCACCGTCGGGCACGTTCGCGTACTCGACCGCTTGCCATGCGGTGGGAAGCACGTCCGAGAGGTACACGAATCGCGAGTCCGCCGGGCCCTCGGGCACCTTGATATGGGTGGCGTCGGCGAGCGGAACCCGCAGGTACTCAGCCTGGCCGCCCGGCACCTGGCCGTACAGCTGCGAGTATCCGAACAGCGCTGCGCCACGGCCCTCAGAGGTCACCTGGCTGGTCTCGCACTGACTGTGCAGACCGTTGTCGCACATGAAACAACTACCGCAGCAGATCTGGAAGGGGATCACCACCCGGTCGCCCACGGCCAGATTCTTCACTTCGGCACCCACCTCGACCACACGTCCCATGGGCTCGTGGCCGAGGATGTCGCCGGGGCTCATGAAGGGGCCCAGCACTTCGTAGAGGTGGAGGTCCGAGCCGCAGATGTTCGTGGTCGTCAGCTCGATGATGGCATCGGTCGGCTCCTGGATCTTCGGGTCCGGTACCGTTTCGACACGCACGTCCCGCTTGCCCTGCCACGTCACTGCTCTCATGAGTCCTCCTGGTTGGGTCCGCCCGTTTCGTTCCTCGGGCACGCGGGTCGGATACCCATGGAGTGCCGTGGTGAACCCAAGCGCTGCTCGAGAACAGGGCCGCATGACAGGTTGATTGAAGACGAACTCGACGGGGTAACCCAGACGAGTTGAATCAGCAAGCGTAGATGGGACCGTGTTGGAGCGAACTCAACCGAAGGCGCGGGTCTCAGACGACTATGCCGACGTCGTGGAATTGATCGCGCGGCTACGGGAGAAAGAAAAGGGCACTCCCGCTGCTGACCGTCTTCGCGACCAGGTCATCACCCGCTGCCTCCCGCTCGCAGAGAACATCGCCCGCCGCTTCAGTGGCCGCGGCGAGAATCACGACGACCTCGTCCAGGTTGCCCGCCTGGGCCTCGTCAATGCAGTGGATCGGTTCGACCCTCAACACGGTTCGGAGTTCGTGTCTTTTGCCGTGCCCACGATCATGGGCGAAGTGCGCCGACATTTCCGGGATGCGGCGTGGGCCACCCGTGTCCCACGTCGGCTGAAGGAACTGCACAAGTCGATCAGCGACGCCTCGGAAAACCTGTCCCAGCGCCTCGGGCGGGCACCGTCGCCCAGCGAGATCGCCGCTGAGCTCGACCTCAGTGTCGCGGAGGTGACCGAAGGACTGTTGGCCCGTGGGGCGTATCAGGCACTGTCCACCGATTCCGGTGCGGCCGATGACGAACTCGGCGCACCGTTGCTGGAAACGCTGGGCTCCGAGGATCCCGAGTACGAGCACGTCGAAAGCTACGTCGCGATCCGGCCGGCTCTCGCCAAGCTCTCCGAGCGGGAGCGGCGAATTCTTGTACTGCGGTTCTTCGGATCCCAGACCCAGACGGAGATCGCAAAACAATTGGGGATCTCGCAGATGCACGTGTCGCGCATCCTCTCCAGCACCCTCGCCAAGTTGCGAGACGAGCTCGGTTCAGACGAAGACGGGGCACTGGGCGGCCCGAATTCCTTCCTGAACTAAACATCGAATTGTAGATTGTTGATCAGGTTGGGCAGACAGCCGAGTTCCTGACCAGTTCGCTTCGGCGATCTCGGCTCGGGACAGTCATCTTCTGGCGGCTGGAGACTTTCATGTCAGCATCGGAGACCTACTTCTACCCCGACTTCAAAGACCTTCCGGCGGCGGCTGATCTGCGTTCCCTGTGCCCCAGGAAGATCACGTTCTCGTGTACGCGTGCGCATCCCCTGGTGGTCCGGGTGGACGGCGAGATGGATCTGGACACGGTGTTACTCCTGCGCGACTACCTGGAGCATCTGATGCCGAAATCCTGTGCGCTCGTCGTGGACCTGATGGGTGTCGGGTTCGCTCCCGTGCCTTGCCTCGAGTTGCTCATCGACATGGCGGAAACCGCCGCGGCTGAGGATCGTTGGTTCGGTGTTGCCTGTGAACGATCGGTCAGCAGACCGTTGGAGCTCCTTGGTGATCTGGTCGAGTGCTTCCCATCGCTGGAGGCTGCTCGTGATGCCACCTCCATGGAGTGGAGTCGTGTCGACCCCCGATGATGTTGCGGAGTCCCAACGGTGATGGCGTCCGGCTTCACGAGGTGACGCGGCGCCGGGCCGACCGTGTGGGATGTGCGATCGTTGAGGCGTCGCGGGCACCCTGACTATTTGTTTCGCGAGAGTGCTTAGGGCAGCCATCGTCGGGGTATACGGGGTGAGACCGTAGTAGGAGTAGTGCAAATGTCGATCGTGATCAACACCGTTGGCCGGGGTAACCTGCCCGGTAAAGGGGGATCGAAGTGGTAGTGGGTGACGTCATGCGTATCGACGAAACGGCAGTGGCTCCGGTGAATATCCGGGTGCCCGCCGACAAGTCGCAAGTTGCGATGGTCAGGGCCATCGCCGAGACCTTGGCGGTGCTGGCCGATTTCTCCCTGGACGAGGTTGCCGACATCAAACTGGCTGTAGACGAGGCCGCCATGACGATCATCGGGCATGCCGGACCGGGTGCCGAATTGACGGTCGCCTTCACCACATCGGAGCACCACTTCAACGGCGTGGTCCAGTCGTGGCTCCCGAGTTCGAACTCCCTGCCCCAGACCGGTTTTGGATGGCACGTGCTGCAAACGCTGACCGAGTCGGTGACCGTCCATGAGGGCGAGGCAGACAACGATGGTGGCCGTCTGGTAGCCATCGAACTGGTGAAGTAGCAGATCATTGTCGCCGGCCGACGGCGACAATCACTTCAGCTCGGCTTCAGTCGAGCTTGGTGAGCGGCCGGGTGGCCGGCCCCTCGAGGACCGCTCCGTCGGCCGCAAAACGCGATCCGTGCAGCGGGCAGTCCCACGACTTCTCGGCGTCATTCCAGTTGAGTACACCCGCAAGGTGAGGGCACACCGCCGACACCTTGTGCGTCAGTCCTTCCACGGTGCACACCCCCACCGGCCGGGCACCGTTGCGACGCAGCACCCCACCGCCCTCAGGAACAGTCTCATCGGTGTCGGTTGAGGAGCCGGGCTTGATCGCGGCCCCCGCCCACCCCCTGGCCATGTGCAGCCCGACCTCGGCGTTGATCACCGCGGCAGACGGGACGCCCACAACCTGCGCGGGGCGGGACGAGTCCAGGTACTCCGCCCACGCCGGACCACCGCCGAGGAGCCGGCCGGCAAGCGCCAACGCGGCAGCAACCCCATTTGTCATGCCCCACTTGGCAAATCCGGTGGCCACGTAGATGCTGTCGTGCCCGGGAAGGATCGGTCCCACGTAAGGCAGCTCATCGATCGTGATGTAGTCCTGCGCCGACCACTGGTGGGTCAGCTGAGCTGTCGGGAAATACGTTGTGGTCCAGTCGATCAGCTCGTCGACGTGTTCCTGCTCCGATTTGGCCCGCCCCACGGGATGGCCGCTTCCGCCGGTGAGAAGCAGCGGCTCGCCGTTGGGTCCCGGAACCCACCGGACCGACCTCGACGGCTGGTCGGCGGCAAGGTACATGCCTGCCATGATCGGCTCTGAGACCGAAAAGGCGGCAGCGTACGAGCGCTCGGGATGGACGCGGGCAAAAAAGCCGCCGCGGTCGAGAATCGGTGTACCGGTGGCCAATACGATCTTCCTGCCACGAACGGTGACGTCGTCTCCGGTGACGGGGTCCACCTGGTCCGTGCGAAGTATCTGGTCGCCGTCTTTGCTGTGCGCAGATACGACCCTGGTGTTCTCGTAGACCTGCACGCCGTGCCGCTGGGCTTCGGCAACGAGGGCTTCGAGGGCGTCGAGCGGGTGGAACTGGGCCTGGTCGTCGAGGGCCACTGCCGCCACCGATGGAAACGGTGTCCCGGGATCGTCGACCCAGCGGACGTCGAGGCCCGCTTTCTGGCCGGCTTGGAACTCCTTGCGGATGCTGTCGAGGCCCTTGTCCGACTGCGCGTAGGTGTACGCCGTCTCGATCTCGAACGGCACCTCGTGCTGCCGACAGAACGCCAGCAGCCATTGCTGCGCCTCGAGGTTGGCGTCGGCATAACCGCGCAACGCTGCGGTCGAGTGCTTGCTCGAAATGGAGGACAGTCGGGTGCCTTGGAGCACACTGACTTTCGCGGTGGTGTTGCCCGTGGCCACAGCGCCGACAAGCCGGGCTTCGACCAGGGCGACGTCGGCACCGGATCGACCCAGGAGCAGGGCAGTGGTCACGCCGGTGATGCCACCGCCGACAACGACGTAGTCGAAGCGCGAGTCGGCGATACTCCGGACAGGCGGGTCGACATGAACGCTCTTCATCCACAGTGAGGACACAGCGCTCTGATACCCGCGGTGTCCGCAGTTCAAACTGCTCCCGCGAAACACCGTTCCGCCGGCATCAATTGAACCGGCGGAACGGAATGGCTGCGAAGAAAATCAAGAAAGTTTGAGGGGAGACTCGCTTTTTGAGTCTCCCACGCCGAAGGGAATCGTCACCTCAAACGCCGGGAAAATATAACCCCCGTACTACTTTGAGGTCAACCGGTCTCGAAACGAGCGGCTTCAGGACTCGATTCGAGCGCTTCGCAATTCATGCCCTTTGCTCGTGAGGCACCGTCCGCTGGGCAGGTCCCATGACCAGCCGTGGAGATTGCAGGTCAACTTGTCGCCCTCGATGACACCGAATTTCGTCAGATCGGCTTTGAGGTGCGGGCAGCGGCGCTGCAACTTCCAGCCGTCCTTCTCGATGGAAGACGAGTCGTCGTGTGCCTCGGCGAACCACCCGTCAGCGTAGGCAATTCGCTCATCGGTCAGACACTTGAAAAACGTGTACAGGAATTCGTTGTATCCACCGATGCGCCAGGTGGTGAAACGCGTCGAGAGGAAAATTGTGTTGACCCAGTCGGGTTCGTTGTCACGCAGGACCGTTCTGACCAATTCAGGCGCAATCCGGAATCCGTACCGGTATTTGCCTTCTTTTTCTTTCGGTTCCCGAACCGTGCGGTTGGGGAAGTCGAGGACAACGGTCTCCTCGCCCATCACCAATCCGACCGGGTATCCGATGCCGTCGCAGATCAGGTCGCTCTGGGCCATGATCGGCTCGAAGAGCTCCTTGAGGGCGGGCAGCAAGGGGTCGCCGCCGGCAGGGGCCCACGTGGCCTTCTGCGCAGCGATCACCGGAGCGAACTTCTCGGCCATCCGATCGAGGTACGCGGCCTTGTTGGGACCGAAGACCTGCTCCGGCGGGTACGGATGCGACAACTCGTTGAGCTGTGAGCCGGTGATGTCGACGGTGGAGCCCGACACCATCATCAGGCCACGGTGCTTCTCCCCGTCGTCGGTGCCCTTCTCCTTCATCTGGTCCAGAAAGGTCTCCTGGTCCGGGAAGATGCTCGTGGGGTCGTTCTCGATGTCGTTGAGGTAGCGCAGCTCTTCATCGAGGAACATGGGCGGCCCTGCCGACGGGACAACCCAGGTGGCACCGACCTGCTCGATGTACGACCGGGCCCTGTCCATACCGCGCTGGCGCTTCTGGGCAGCGAAATTGGCCTTTGAGCGTTTCGGGATGTCGTACACCATCGGGTACCAGATCGCGCCCGAGTACTGAAGCAGGTGCAGGTCGATGTGACCGAACTGTTCAGCGATTACGTCGAGATCCACAGGCCGTGCATCGTTCATGTTGAAGACGGTGGTCTCACCATCGCTGACCACGAGCCCGCTGTCGCCGATGGGACCGTCAGCCGGCGCCCGCAGTGCGACGATCATCACGTCGAGACTGCCCTTGTCGTTCGTCACGGTGGTCTTCACCGAGTCCTCGGTCTCCACGAACTTCGTGAACCCGAGCTTCTCCAGTTCGCGGCGCAGGTCCGGCACCGGGTAGTCCGGAAGCAGCACGGTCGCGTCTTTGCTGACGTTGTCGCGCAGGTTCTGCTCGTCGAAGTGGTCCCGATGGAGGTGGCTGACGTACAGGTAGTCGCAGTTACCCAGCGCCTTCCAATCCAGCTCACTGTTGTCGGGGAACGGCACCCATGAGGCGAAGTACGCGGGGTTCACCCATGGGTCACACAAGATCGACCCGGCATCAGTCTGGATGTGGAATCCGGCGTGCCCAATGCTCGTGACCTGCACGTGCTGCCTCCAAAATCGTGGTTATTGCTTCAACTTCTGGTTCGTCGCAATGAGAACCAGAGTATCGACCAGTTCCGGGTGGCCCCTCTTTGGCCAACGCTATGCTCGCCGCATGGAACCGGTCTACGACACAGTCATCGCCATCGCCAGATCACTCTGGGCCGCCGAGGGCCTGAAGTTCACCGTGACCGGGGTCGAGAACGTACCGAAGACGGGCGGCGCGGTGGTTGCTATCAACCACACCGGCTACCTCGACTTCACCTACGCCGGCTTGCCTGCGTTTCTGCAGGGTAAACGCAAAGTACGGTTCATGGCCAAAAAGGAGGTCTTCGACCACCGCATCAGCGGGCCGATCATGCGCAGCCTCAAACACATCCCGGTGGACCGCTCGGCCGGCGCGGACAGCTACCGCGCCGCGGTGGAATACCTGCAACGAGGAGAGCTCGTCGGTGTCTACCCCGAAGCGACGATCAGCCGGAGTTTCGAGATCAAGGACTTCAAGTCCGGTGCTGCGCGGATGGCGCTCGAAGCGGGTGTGCCGATCCTGCCGACCGTCATCTGGGGCGCTCAGCGGGTCTGGACCAAGGGCCATCCCAAGCGGCTGGGCCGGACGAACATCCCCATCTCGATAGGTGTCGGAGAACTGATCGCGCCGGATGGTGATCCGGCCTCACTGACCGAGCGTCTGCACAAGACGATGAGTGAGGAACTGCTGACCTTGCAGCAGAATTACGGGCCCCATCCGCAAGGGGAGTTCTGGGTGCCCGCTCGACTGGGGGGTTCGGCGCCCACACTGGAAGAGGCCAACCGGATGGATGCCGAGGACCTGGCCGCCCGGGCGGCCAAGCGCGACGGCGGCGTCTGACCTACTTGTCGCGCTCGGCGCCGAGATTCCATTCCAGGTTCACCGTGGTGCCCTGAGGACTGGGGTTGATGCGCGGATGGTCGGCCAGCGCTTGCATCAGAGGAATGCCGCGACCGCGCAGTCGGTGAGTTGTCGGGTCCGGTTCGCGCCAGTTCCCGTGGTCCTGAACGGTGACGTTCAACTGCTGATCATGCGGATGGTAGGTGGCACGCAGACTCATCGTGCCCGGCTCACGCCCGGAGTAGGCGTGCTCGACGGCATTGGCGAGCGCTTCGTAAACCGCCAACGTGATCGAGTCGGAGAGGTCGCCGACATCGGGTACATGCTCGGCAAGCCATTCAGCGAGCAACTGGCGTAGCGAGGTCGCGGCCGCCGGTTCGGCGGCCACATCGGTATACATGAGCCGTACGCCCTCGGTCGGCGAGTTCGTCATGACTTGATCGGCACCCACAGCTCACTGTTACCCAAGCAGCACCGCTTTTAAGCGGTATAAGGATCGTTGCTCTCTGCGGCGAAGTCCGCAGCTGCGGCCTCGACGGTCGCATACATGAGAATCGTCTCGTCCAAACCGACCAGACGCATGGGCCGCTCGGTGGCCGGGCCATCGGCAACAACGCCGAATTTGCCCGTCGGCGCGATGTTCTCGTGGGCGGTGACCAGGGCGGCCATGCCCGCCGACGACAGGAAATCGACTTCGGTGATGTCGATGATGAGTCCGGCCGGCACACCACTGATCGCCTCGCGAACGGCGTCTGCCAGCTGCGGAACGGTGAGGATGTCGATACTTCCGCGCACGGTCAACACCACCAGTCCGCCTTTTCGGTCTGCGGCGATGGTCAGTCCGGTGCCCGGCAACTCGTGACCTTCGCGGGCGACTTGCGCTTGCCCGTCGATCGATTCCATCGATTCCCCTTGCTCAATGGTGTCTTCTACCGTGCGCGCGATCCAGGAAGTCCAGACAGCACGCACCCCCGGCTTCTAGCTGAACCGACTAGTCCATATTTGCACAGCTTGACCACACGGCAACCAATTGGTTGCCGCATTCGCCGAACCCATGTTCGCAACCCGCAGCGGACGGCGGCGTTTCGTGTCGTGTTGGTCGGGGTATCACGTTGTGTGGCTGTGCGGCGACGGGTCGATCAGACCTAGAGAAGGCGCGGCACGATCGAGGTCCGACCGCGGGCCATCGCCAAGAGTCAGGAGCATGGAGCGTCAATGACCGCTGTCCGAACACTGTGTTCAGAAGGTGCACTACCGAGACGGCACCGGCGATGAACGAAGAATCGCTGTCCATCGCACTGATCGCATCGCATCGCTATCCGATCGCAGAACCATTTGCGGGCGGGCTCGAAGCCCACGTGTGGCACCTGGCCAGGGCCCTGTCGAGTCGCGGTCACCATGTGGCGCTGTTCGCAGCTGCGGGATCGGATCTGGGCATCGACCACTCGCTGCTCGATGTGAGCGAGTTCGACCCGAGCCCGGCGGCACAACGCGACACGTCGATGCCGGAGCCAGGCTTCATGGCTGCACATCACGCCTATCTGGAACTGATGATGCGCCTGGGCCGCGATGCCGAGTTCGACGTCATCCACAACCACAGCCTCCACTATCTGCCCATCGCATTGGCCCGCACCGCGACAGCGCCGGTCCTGACAACCCTGCACACCCCGCCGACGCCGTGGCTGGAATCCGCGATCGAGGTGAACACCGAGAACACCCGGTTCGCCGCGGTCAGCGAGCACACCGCCCGGTCGTGGGGCCACGTTGCGCAGGACATCGAGGTAATCAGCAACGGGGTTGATCTGAGTCTCTGGCCTGCGGGTACCGGCGGCGACGACCTCGTGTGGATCGGCAGGTTCGTACCGGAGAAGGGCGCACACCTCGCTGCCCTCGCCGCCGACCGGGCCGGTCTCGGACTCCGGCTGGCCGGGCCCATCAGCGACCGGGAGTACTTCGACCGTGAGATCAGCCCGTTGCTCACCGATCGCATCCGGTACGTCGGCCACCTCGACCAGAGCGCATTGGCGACGGTGGTCGGCTCATCGGCCGCCACCCTGGTGACACCCCTGTGGGACGAGCCCTACGGCCTGGTGGTGGCGGAGTCGCTCGCGTGCGGGACCCCGGTCGCGAGCTTTCGGCGCGGGGGCATCCCGGAGATCGTCGGCGATGACGGCGGGGTGCTGGCGGACTCCTATGACGTCGACTCGCTGGCAGTCGCGGCACGCCAGGCGATGACTTTGGATCGACAGGTCGTGCGCGCCCGAGCCGAGAGTCACTGTGCCGAGGGCGCCATGGTGGATCAGTACATGTCGCTGTACCGACGGCTGGCCGGTCACACCCATCTGGCCGCATGATCGGCTACTACGTCCACCACCAGGGCCACGGCCACCGCAATCGGGCAGCGTCTATCGCCCGGGCGATGCGAACACCCGTCACCGCTTTGTCGTCGGCTCCAATCGAACCCGGTGTGTTCCAGCACGTTGTCGAGTTGGACCGCGACGACCTCGGGGAGCGTCGCGATGTGACCGCATCCGGAATGGTGCACTGGGCGCCGATCCGAGATCCGGGGATGCGAGGCCGGATGGCTCAGCTGGCCGCCTGGGTGGAGGAGACAGACCCGGCTGCACTCGTCGTGGACGTGTCGGTAGAGGTCGCGGTGTTCGCCCGGCTGCTCGGTGTTCCGGTGATCGTGGTGGCGATGCCCGGCGCTCGCGACGATTCGCCACACCAGCTGGCCTATGGGATGGCTGATGCGATCATCGCGCCGTGGCCGGAAGCGGTCCATGCGCCGGACTGGTTGCGACCGCACCTGCACAAGACCACCTTCACCGGCGGCATCAGCAGGTTCGCCGGCCGCGCCCGGTGTCCTGAGGACGCCGAACGGTCTGATGTCCTCGTGATGACCGGGTCCGGCGGAACCCGCATCTCGGCTCAAGCAGTCGATGCCTGCCGGTCTGCGTATCCGGACATGGCGTGGCGTTTCGCCGGCGGACCCGACAGTTGGCTGGCCGATCCTTGGCCCGCCATGTGCAACGCCGGGGTAATAGTGGGCAACTCCGGCCAGAACACCGTCGCCGACCTGGCGGTCGCTGCCAGGCCGGCCATCGTCATCGCCGAAGACCGGCCCTTCGGAGAACAGCGGGCCGTCGCCGAGATGCAGCGGGTGCTGCAGTTGGCCACGGTGGCATCGGCGTGGCCAGAGACCTCGGCATGGCCGGCGTTGTGCGCGGCTGCGGCGCAGACACCCTCGCACCGCTGGTCCCGGTGGGAGACAGAAGGTGCCGCTGGGCGCGCCGCAGATGTGATCGAGGACGTCGCCCTGAGATGGACATGACCGTCGCCGTGCTCACGATCGTGAGTGGCCGGCACCGGCATCTACGGGCCCAATTATGCGCTCTCGCGGCCACTTCCGAGCGACCCGACCTTCACGTGGTGGTCGCCATGGACGATCCCGACATCGCTGAAAAGGTCGACCTGGGTGAGGCAGTGGTCGCACACGTCGCACGCGTCGACGGCAGGCTGCCGCTCGCGCTCGCGCGCAACACTGCCGCGGCGATCGCCCGTGACCGCGGCGCCGACCTGCTGGTCTTCCTCGATGTCGACTGCATCCCCGCGCCCGATCTCGTGTCCCGATACAAGGCCGCCGTCCAGCGCCGGGCTGGAGAACGCCTGCTGTTCTGTGGGCCGGTCACGTATCTCGACGACCGGGCTTCCGAAGTGGCACGTGGCGGGGGTGACCTCGCGTCGCTGACGGCGCCCCACCGCGCGCGGCCGAACCCACCAGCCGGGTCCGTGGAGCTCGGCACCGACATGAATCTGTTCTGGTCGTTGTCCTTTGCTGTCACCGCAGCCAACTGGACACGGATCGGCGGCTTCTTTGACGGGTACACCGGTTACGGCGGGGAGGACACCGACTTCGCCCAGATGGCGGCATCCCAGCGATTCGAGATCGCCTGGGTAGGTGGTGCCCATGCCTATCACCAGTTCCACCCCGTCTCGAACCCGCCGGTGGAGCACCTCGACGACATCTTGCTCAACGCCGACATCTTCCACCGCCGCTGGGGATGGTGGCCGATGAACGGTTGGCTGGATGGCTTCGCCGAACTCGGACTGGTCGTGTTCGACAACGAGCGCAATCGTTGGGTGCGGAGCTGACGAGAAGGCACGCTCGAGTACCTCACCACCGGAGATTTCGTCGAGGCCACATTCGAGAACTGGGAGTCTGAGTTCCTGCAGATGGGCATGTACGTGGTGCTCACAGCATTTCTGTACCAAAAGGGTTCGTCCGAATCGAAGCCCACCGATGGGTCGGCGCCGCAGGATGCCGATCCGCGTGACGCGGCCGACGGCCTCCGGGCGCCATGGCCGGTCCGTCGCGGTGGTTGGACGTTGTCGCTGTGCCAGAACTCCCTGGCCATCGTGTTCTTTGTGCTTTTCTTCGCTTCACTTGCTCTGCACGCCCTCGGCGGTGCCCGCGCACACAGTTCAGAGCTCGAACAGCACGGGCAGCCCGCCGTCTCGGTGTGGGAGTATCTGGCCACCTCGCAGTTCTGGTTCGAGTCGATGCAGAACTGGCAGAGCGAGTTCATCGCCGTGGCGGCAATTGTGGGTCTGTCGGTGTACTTCCGGCAGCGATCTTCGCCGGAATCCAAACCTGTTGCCGCGCCGCATGATGAGACCGGCGCCTGAAGCGTTCACACCCCCGATCGCTCTCATGTGTCGTCGGACGGCCTGACCTGCGCCAGCTTCTGTTTTGCGGTGTTCTTCACCACCTGCCACGCGTCCTGGTCACCCTTGATGAGCGCGCTGCCCAGTGACTTTGCCTGCTCGAGCGTTGCGGGCGGCGGTATGGGTGGGACGTTCGGGTCGCATCGGACGTCGAGCAGTGCCGGTCGGTCGGCCGCGAGGGCGGCGTCCCAGGCAGGCCCGATCTCCTCGGTGGTGTCGACATTGATACCGAGAAGCCCGATGCCGCGGGCGAATTCGGCATAGTCCATGTCGGGCAGCGACTGCGACTCGACGAACTTGGGGGTTCCCTCCATCGCGCGTTGTTCCCACGTGACCTGGTTGAGGTCGTTGTTGTGCAGCACCACCACGATCAACCGTGGGTCGGCCCACTGCTTCCAGTACCGGGCGATGGTGAGCATCTCGGCGAGACCGTTCATCTGCATCGCGCCATCGCCTTCGAATGCGATTCCGGGCCGGTCGGGATGGGCCCATTTCGCCCCGATGACGTACGGCACCGCAGGCCCCATCGTTGCCAGTGTCCCCGACAGTGAGCCGCGTACCGAACCGCGGAACTTGAGGTGGCGCGCATACCAATTGGCGGCGCTTCCTGAGTCGGCGGTGATGATGGCGTTGTCCGGCATCCGCTCCGACAGCTCGTGGAACATCCTGATCGGATTGGTCGGTTCGGCGTCGGTGGTGGCCTGGCTCTCGGCCATCGTCCACCACTGGTCGACGTTCGACTCGATGGTCTCCCGCCAGCTGCGGTCTTCCTTGCGATGGAGCAACGGAATGAGTTGTCGCAGCGTGGTCTTCGCGTCACCGACAATGTTCAATTCGTAGGGGTAGCGCATTCCGATCCACTTTCCGGATCGGTCGATCTGAACGGCCCTGGCCTGGTCGAGTTCGGGCAGGAACTGGCTGTAGGGAAAGTTCGACCCCACCGTCAGCAGCGTGTCGCAGTCGTTCATCATCTGGTAGCTGGCTGTGGTGCCCAGCAGTCCGACCGATCCGGTGACCCACGGAAGATCATCCGGCAGAACATCTTTCCCGAGCAGTGCCTTCGCGCATCCCGCGCCCAGGAGGTCGGCCACCTCGGTGAGTTCCCCGACGCAGTCGCGCGCGCCCTGACCGATCAGGATGGCAACACGCTCGCCGGCGTTGAGGAGGTCCGCGGCCTGCTGCACCGCGGCCGGATCGGCGGCGGGCGCGCCGGGTGAGAGCCCCAGGCTCGACGGCACGTGCTTGAACTCGTGCTGTGGCGGCGTGTGTTCGAGTTCGAACACATCCGACGGGAATATCAGCGCCGTGGGTGCCCGCTCGGACAGGGCGATCCGGATCGCGCGGTCGATGAGATTGGGTATCTGCTCTGGCACGGTGCACATCTGGACGTAATCACTGCAGACGTCCTTGAACAGCGAGAGCATGTCGATCTCCTGCTGGTATGACCCGCCCATGGCGCTGCGTTCGGTCTGCCCGACCAGTGCCAGTACCGGCACGTGGTCGAGCTTCGCGTCGTAGAGTCCATTGAGCAGGTGTATACCGCCGGGACCACTTGTGGCCGTGCACAATCCGATCTGTCCGGAGAACTTCGCATAACCGACCGCCTGAAAAGCCGACATCTCCTCGTGGCGGGACTGGACGAACTGGGGAGAATTGTCGGCCCGACCCCAGGCGGCCAGCAACCCGTTGATGCCGTCGCCCGGATAGCCGAAGACCTGCCCGATGTTCCACTGCCGTAGACGTTTCAGGACGACATCGCCGACCGTTGCTGACATGGCTCTCCCTGTGGTGCGTGAATCACTCTCCGTGCCGGCCGCATACCCGTCCGGCAGCTCGCTCACACCCGCGTGCAGAGGTCGCGCCACCTTAGGGCCGTTACCCTGAGCCCATGGAACCGGTATTCCGGGCGCTCGAGATCACCGCGAAGACCCTGGTAAAGGTGCAGGGCCTGAAGCTCACGTTTCTTGATCTCGACAGGTTGCCCGCCGCCGGCGGAGTGGTTCTCGCGATCAACCACACCGCTTACGTGGACTTTCTGCCCGCAGCACTGGCGTCCACCACCGGGGCCGCCGCGTGCGTTTCATGATCAAGTCGGAGATGCAGCAGATCGCGATCATGCGGTTCCTCATCAAACACACCAGGACGGTGCCGGTGGACCGGTCCGCTGGCGCGCAGGCGTACGAACTCGCAGTGCAGGCCCTGCGCGATGGTGAGGTGGTGGGTGTGTATCCGGAGGCCACGATCAGTCGGAGTTTCGAGATCAAGACCTTCAAGTCGGGCGTCGCGCGGATGGCGATGGATGCCGAGGTGCCGATCGTGCCTGTCATCGTCTGGGGCGCTCAGCGGATCGCCACCAAGGGTGGACCGAGGAATCTCGGTCGTAGCCGCACACCGATCATCGTGCAGTTCGGTGACCCGATCGCGCCGGGTGGAGGGGATGCGATCGAGGCCCGTCGACTGGCCGACCATCTGCGGTCGACGATGCAAGGCATGCTCGCGGACGTCCAGGAACGCTACGGCGAACACCCCGCGGGTGCGTATTGGGTGCCGGCCCGGCTCGGCGGCGGCGCGCCCACGATGGCCGAGGCGGACGCACTGGACGCAGCCGATTCGGCCGCCCGGCGCGACAAGCGGCAAAATGGATGAAATGCCCCAATTGGATGAATCGCCGTCAGAGTTCGCCGGGCCTCCCACGCTGATCGCCAGCGACGTCGATGGAACCCTCATCGACAACCAGAACACCGTTCCCGAGCTCGTGCGAACGATGATCACCAAGGCGACGGCGGCGGGTGCGACGTTTGTCATCGCGACCGGCCGTCCGCCGCGGTGGATAGCCGAGATCACCGACCAACTCGAGGTCGAGCCGCTTGCCGTGTGCGCAAACGGGGCGATCGTCTATGACGTCGCCACCGACCAGGTGCTGCATTCGGCGACGCTCGGAGCTCCGGTGCTCGAGCAGCTCGCCGCGCTCGCCTACGAGCAGATCCCGGGGTGCGGTCTGGCGGTCGAGCGGGTGGGCAAGAGTGCACACGATGCGGCGACGCCCCCGTTTGTCGCGACCGCTGGTTATCAGCACGCGTGGCTCAACCCCGACCACATCGAGATGAGTGAAGCGGACGTGCTGTCGGAGAACGCGGTGAAGATGTTGGTCCGGCGTCCCGAACTCAGCAGCGACGAGATGGCGCGGCGTCTGGAGGCGGTGGTGGGCGACCTCGCCGACGTCACGTTCTCCACCGACAACGGGCTCATCGAACTCTCGGCACCCGGCGTCAGCAAGGCCAGCGGGTTGCGCACGCTGGCCGAGCTGAAGGACCTACCGACCGGAGCGTCGATCGCGTTCGGCGACATGCCCAACGATGTCGAGATGTTGCGTTGGGTCACCCGAGGTTTTGCGATGGCCGGTGGCCATCCCGCCGCCATCGCCGCGGCAGACGAGATCGCGCCCGACAACAACTCCGGCGGGGTGGGCCAGGTACTGGCCCGCTGGTTCTAGCGGCGAACCCGACCGCGCGCGGCCCCGAGCGTCGCGCACTGGTGTGAACCGTTGCGCGACAGCCGGAACCGTGCGTCGGGTGTCAGCCTGCCGGCGGTGCGGTCGGTACC
Organism: Williamsia muralis; assembly: GCF_051487485.1. Classification (GTDB taxonomy): domain Bacteria; phylum Actinomycetota; class Actinomycetes; order Mycobacteriales; family Mycobacteriaceae; genus Williamsia; species Williamsia muralis_B. Next base: position 642,825 of record NZ_JAHVCV010000001.1, read on the forward strand.
GCGGCCGCCTCGCGCTGCGCGTCGTAGGTGTCGTTGAACGTGTCGATGTAGGTGCGCAGCACCCGCACGATGCCGGTGACCAGGTTCCACACCAACGTCCCGCCCTGGAAACTCTGCGTGACGCCGTCGGGTCCCGTCGCCTCCGATGAGGTGGGCAGGCCCAGCGGGCTGCTTTCGAAGCCCATGGTGGCCCACGCTTTTGCGATGGCGCCCTTGATGATCTGCGCGCCGGTGGACTCCGACCAGTAGATCTTGCCGTTCTCGAAGTCCACGAATTTTGCGCTGCCGTCCGGGGTGGTCTGCTCGGTGGTCACGGCGTTGCCGAGATCACCGGTGGGACCGCCGGTCGCCATCCACTGCTGGGCGATGGCGCCGGTATCGGTGGTGGACAGCACCTGAGGATTCTCGGTACCCGACACCGGACTCTCCACCGGCGCCGCGTCCACCGGAGCGGGAGCGGCCGGAGGCGCCACGACGGCCGCACCGGAAGCGGCGATCTCGCGGATCTGCGGCAGCGCCTCATATGCGAGGTTGCCCGGGCATTCGGTGGAGTAGAAGTCGCGGTGCCCGCTGATGATCGGCAGCGTCGCCGTCTCACCGGCCGCGAACAAGGCTCCGTCGAAGCCCTGCGACACCACCGAGCCCGTGCCGCGGGGATCCAGGCCCGCCAGTCGTAGACGCCAGCCCAGGAAAGACCCTGCAGCAGCCAGCATCTCGGGTGAGGGAGCCATCTCGTTGAGATTTCCCATCAGCGACAGGCCCATCGTGTCCTTGTTGAAGCCGCCGGTGTGGGTGCCCTGGACGTTCTTGTCCAACCCGCCCGCGGTGCCTTCGAAGATCTGACCGTACTTGTCGACCAGCACGTTGTAGCCGATGTCGCACCAGCCCAGCGTCTGCGCGTGGTAGGCGTAGATACCGCGCACGATCTCGGCGGACTGCTCGCGGGTGTAGTCGTTCGTCCCCGCAGTGTGGTGCACAACAGTCTCTTTGAGGGTGTCGTCGTACGTCGGCTCGGAGCACCGGATGGATTCGTCGGCGCCCCATTGCGCTCGGGTGATCACCTGGGGGGTGGCCGACGGCGCCGCCACAACGGGCGGAGCGGGCGCCGCTGCGGGTGCGGCGGGATCAGCCGCCAAGGGCTGCGATCCCAGGACCGCACCGGTGCCGGGTGTGATCAGTGCGGCGCTGATGGTCGAGATCGCTTGCTGCAGAGCATTTTGTCCGGGTGCACCGGTGGTGGTGAGAAGCGGTTCCTGTTTGGGCGTGAATGCCTGGGGCACCACCTCACCCGGCATCGCCGTCGAAGTGGGGATCGAGGTGTCGGTGCGTTTGGGAACCGGGGGAGTGGTGAACGTCGTGGAGGTTGTGGTCGGCGCGCTCCCGGCGGGATCGGTTGTGGTGGCCGGCGCTGATCCACCCGGCGAACTCGTCGCCGACCCTGCGGCCGGCCCGGTGCCGGTGCCGGGGGCAGCAACGCCGTCGTCGGTGACCGCGATCTGTACCAGGTTGGTCTTGCCGACCCATACCGGTTCGGTGCCTTGCTTGTTCGGGTCTTTTGCACTCACGCCGTCGACCCGATCGGCCGAGACCCAGGGCCCCCAGCTGCCGTCGATCTGTTTGGCGCGCACGTACGCGGTGGTGTTGGCGACGCCCTGCCAGGTCAGGCCGACCATGGAGAACGGGTCCTCTTGACCCACCTCTTTCACGATCGCGCCCTCGGGGACGTCGTCCCCGGTCGCCGGGGCCGGGGCTGGGGCACTGCTGGACGCATCTGTCGACGATGGCGCCGAGGGGGAGGTGGTGATGGTTCCCGGTGCGGTGGTCGAGGGGAGCAGGTCGGTCGGCAGAAGGCCGGGTGGGATCTGCAGCGGGATGTCGGGCAGTTTGATGCCCGAGACATCGATCGGGGGCAAGGTCACCCCGGCGTCGGCGAGCCCGGACTTGACCAGGTTCAGCACGATCGTCGGAACCTCGTTGAGGTTGATCTGGTTGATCGTGGTCGCGGTGATGGCGGGCGGCTCGGTCGGGTCGACGGCGAAGTTCGGCGCGCTTCCCCCGACCAGGACTGCAACCGGGCTGGCCACAACGACGGCGGCCACCGTCCCCAGGACGATCGACGGCTTCGGTCGGCGGTAGCGCACGTGGTTCTCCCTTGATTGTCGTAACTGATCGACAGTCTTTTCACCGGCGCCGCCACGCACGCCAAACTGGCGTCTCGTGGGCGACGTCGACTTCCCCATCGACTTGCCAGACGGCCAAATCGTGTCTTCTACGGACACCGAAGTCCACGACCACTCTCGGCGTGGCGTGAAACTCGTGATGCTGTTGTTACTCGATGTGCCTTTTGTGGCCGCTGTTTCTTCACTACTGTCACAACAGTCCCACTAGTCACATGCTCGCGGCTGTCGCGTGCGTTGGACCGCGACCGTGGGCGAGTGACGAGAGGACATCTATGCCGCGCATTCCAGGGCTGTACACAACCCGCCCCATCGGGGGCCGCGATGTGTTCGGCACCGGTCTGCGGCGGACGGCTGCGGCCGGGGTGTCACTGTTGCTCGCCGCCGGCGTGACCATGTGGGCAGTGCCGCAGACGGTGAAATCGAATGTCGATCTCACCGTCGGTGGCGAGGTGACGCTGATCGGACACGGCAACGGCCACGGACGCGGAATGGGTCAGTGGGGTGCGTTCGGCTACGCCAAGCAAGGTTGGTCCTCGACTCAGATCCTGAGTCACTACTACGGCGGCACCTCCGCGGGGAAGGTGGACAACGTCGACGTCTCGGTAATTCTCACAGGCGAGTCGTCGGTCAATGTCTTCGCGGATGCCGGCCTGAAGGTCGGTGAGGTGGCGGTGGCGCCCGGACAAGCAGTCAGTTTGTCCGGGTCCACCGCCACCATCACTGATGGATGCGGTGGCGGTGTGGTTCAGACGGTCGAGCTGCCTCGATCGCTGGTGTCGCCCATAACCGCGGGTCCAGGCCGTCCGGTGCCCGAACTGCTGAAGATGTGTGGTTCGAACGAAACCTTCCGGGGCTCACTCGGATTCGACGGGGACCGCGTGATCAACGTCGTGCCGCTGGACGACTACGTGAAGGGTGTCGTCCCCAAGGAGATCATCGTCAGCTGGGCGGATGAGGGCGGCGCCGAGGCGCTCAAGGCCCAGGCGGTGGCCGCCCGTACCTACGCACTTGCGTCCATGGACATCAGCAAGCCCATCGACGACACCCAGAACTCGCAGGTCTACGGCGGTTTCGGTGCCGAAGACCCACGAACGAACGCCGCTGTCGACGCCACCGCCGGTGTGGTCCTCATGAAGGACGGGAAGCCGGCCTTCACCGAGTTCTCCTCCTCAACAGGTGGTGCCACCGACGGTCGGGACTTCCCGGCGGTGCTCGACGAAGGTGACACCATCTCGCCCTACCGCGACTGGACCGCCACGGTGAGCTCGGACAGCATCGCCTCCACCTTCGGAGTCGGGTCGCTCACCGGTTTCGAGGTGATCGAGGCCTACGGCATGGGCGCGGAGAACGGCCGCGCGGCGACGGTTCGGATCAGCGGTACCGGCGGCACTGTCGATGTCCCGGCGCAGGAGGTGCGCACCAAGCTGCAGCTACGTTCGTCGTTCTTCTCAGTCCAGGGTCAGACCACTCCGCCCGCGATCGTCGCCCCTCCCTCCGGCGTCGGTTCCACGCCCACAGGTGGTGTGCCGGCCATCCCGGCGCCGGGCGGAACCCCGGTGCCCACCGGAGAACTGCCGGCAACGCCGGGTACCGGGACGGGAACCGGAGATCTCGTCAGCGAACTGCTGGCACTCGCCGAGGCAGCCATCGGTGGCAAGTTCACCGAACTGGGCGGCAGCTCAGGTGTGCTCGGGGAAGCGCTCGGGCCGATTCTGCCGACCACGTCGGGAACCGGAGCGGTTCAGCAGTTCCAGAACGGCTCGGTGTTCTTCGGTCCCGACACCGGTGCACATGCTCTCGGCGGCCTGGCCCTGCTGAACTTTGCACTACAGGGCGGCGAGAGCGTGCTCGGGCTACCGCTCGAGGACTCGTTGAGCACCCTGCTCGGGCCGGTCACCCAGGTCTTCCAGAGCAAGTTCGCCGGTGGCATCCTCGAAGTCGATCCCGCCACCGGCCAGGCCTCTCGCAAGTAGGTGTTCGCCCGCGGCACCGCGTTTCGGCAGCCGCGCAAACGGGCATTCGGTGTCCATGAGTATTGAAGACGGTCCTGGCGACACCCTGAGCCCAAGCGAGAGCCTTGACTCCGACGACCTCAAGAACCATGGTGACGACGATGTCGTCGATCCCCCGGAGCATTGGGCGGAAGCCGACAAGTTCGGCACCACGCACAGTGAGGAACGCGAAGGCGAGTCCCTCGACGAGCGCATCGCCGAAGAAGTCCCGGACGTGCAGCCCGAGGAACAACCCGAGGTACCTGTCGCCGCCGCTCCCGACGACGAACTGACCGAGAAGCTGGTCGACGAGGTGATCGATGATCAGGGACCCGACGACAACGTCCTCGCCGACGGAGTGCAGGAACTGGAGACCGACGACGGTCTGATCGTCCACGACGGTAGTTCGCGAGTGCAGGGACAGGGTCAGGCATTTCCCGACGACGGCGATTCGCTGTTCCAGGAAGTCGACTGAACCCCCACATTTTTCTTTTCGACCAAGCAGTCCGCCCGCCGGCATGTGCCGACGGGCGGATTGCTTTTTGTTGGACTGCCTTTGTTGGACTCGGTACCGGAGAGCCGACTCAGCAGAGACAGATGCCGGCCGACTGCAGCCACGCTGTGAAGGCCGCCTGATCAGGACTGGTGGTTACCCACCAGGTCACCGTCGAGTTGGCCTCGGAGTACACGAAGTACCCGGTGCCGCCGTTGTCCATCGCGGCGAAGTACGCATACGTGGTGCCGCCATCAAAAGGCCGGGAGAACAACTCCGACGAGTTGCCTTCGGCGTACTCCTTGTCGGCTATTGCCTTGATGTTCGAGTCCGACGACTCGATGATGACGATGCTCTCGGCGCGCACCGCCCCGGTTCCGTCGGCCACGACCGCGGGCGCCGGTTCGCAGACGATCGCGGCCAACGCGTAGTCCGGTCGCGACTTCTCACCACATGTGGTGATGTCGACGAGATCGGTGTTCGCATCGGCCAGCGCCTGATCGTCCGTGTCGAGTGACGTTGCGGCGGTGGAGGTCTCGGTGGTCGGCTGTGTGCGTCGCGTGGTTGTTGTGGTTGTTGTCGTCGAGGTTGTGGAGGACTGGCCCGGTTGTGCTTTCGGGTCGTCGTCGCCTCCGGAACTCGCCAGGGCCACACCGAGGATGACCACCACCAGGACAACAACCACGGCTGCGATGGCGGCGATGGCGATGTTCCGGTTGCGGTTGGGATTCGGTGGAGTGGCCGGCGTAGCCCCGCCGTACGGGGGCTGACCACCGGAACCGTACAACGGACCCGAGTTATGCTGGACGGCAGGACCGTACGGCGACCCCTGGCCGAACGGGGCCTGTCCGTAGGCGGCTTCTTGGCCGTAGGTACCGGCCTGCCCGGCCGCGTAGGGGCCGGCTCCTGCACCGTCGTAGGGGTTCTGGGCGTAACCACCGGACTGCCCGGCCGGAGCGCCCCACGACGGCGGCGGTTCGATTCCCGTAGGAATCGGTGCCTGTTGGGTGGGTGGGAACTCCGGGGCCGATGGGGTGGACTGGGCCGGCCGGGGAGGCTCGGGTGTTTTCGACAGGGGCACCGGGACAATGGGCGGTATCGGTGCGCCGGGCAAAGCTGAAGCCGATCCCTCTTGTTGTCCGACAACTGATTCCAGGGCACCGAGGGCCACGACGGTCTTCGGGTTGTCGAGTGTGGCGACGGTGCCGAGCTCGCCGATTCGTTGGTGCACCAGCGGCACCCGGGATGATCCGCCGGTGAGATAGATCCGGACGTCGCGGCCGGCTCCGGCGCGGGCCAGCGTGCGGGAGGTCAACTCCACCACGGCATCGACGTTCTGTGAGATGAGCTGTTCGAACTCACCCCTGGTGAGTTCGAGGGTGGCATCGTGGCCACCGGCGCTGATGTTGATGACGGCCCGAGGTGACTCCGAGAGCAATTCCTTGGCCCGCCGGATGTTGTCGTCGACCGCTCGCTTGGTGGACAGATTGGCACCCGTGCGCAGGTACTCCAGCAGTTCGGGGTTCCGTGAGGTGAGTTGCTTGTCCACCCAACGCCGGATCATCGCGTCGAGGTTCTTGCCACCCAGACCGTTGTTGCCGTCGTGGGCAACGAGGTCGATGGGCCCGGCGCCGCCCGCGGCTCCCGCCCCGAGCTTGACCACCGCCACATCGCATGTCCCGCCGCCGTAGTCGACGACCACAACCGTGGTCGAGCCCGCGTTCGCGGCGTCGCCGATCGCGCTGGTGTAGTGGGCGATGGCTGCGCGCGGCTCGGAGATCAGGGTGACCGCGGATCGATCGAAGCCGATCAATTCGGCAGCGCGGGTGAGGATGTCGATCTCCTCGGGCGACCACGCCACGGGGTGGGTGAGGATCAATCGCGTCGGCCTGGTGCCACCGCGCCTCTCCGACGCGCGTGTCAGAGCCGAATTGAGCACGGCCGCAATGAGATTCTCCAACGGCAGGTCAAGATTGCCGACCGGAACGGTTCCGGCGTTGATGTGCCGCTTGGGATGGGTGATGAACGCCGCCGGGTTGTTGCCGGCCTGATTGACCGCGGCCTCGCCGACCACGATGTTGCGGTAGGAGTCCGCGTAGACCGACGACGACATGATGTCGCTGTTGTGCGAGAGCGGCACCACCTGCGGCGTGCCGTGCCCGGGCTCGTAGGCGGCCGCCGCGGTGTTGGACGTGCCGAAGTCGATTGCCAGCCACCATTGGTTCGACATCGGTGATGGGTCCTTCCGGTTTCAGGATTCGGTGTGGGAAATGACGTTTGGGACAGCGGACTCGGCCACCATCAACCTAGTTGATCACGGGCTGACGGCGGCCGATTGTCCTGCTGTCGAATGACCGACGAATGCGGTCCGTGGTGAGGCGGGCGTTGGGCGCTCGTCAGAGAACCGTGAACCCGTCGGGGATACCGTTTTGATCGGAGTCGGTGACCGACAGGTCGTGCACACCGTCTTGGTCCAGGTCGGCGAAGACGGTGTCCGCCGTCCCGTCCTGGTCGAGGTCGGACAGGCTGGTCTCGCTGAACCCGTCACCGTCGGTGTCGTAGGCGATGGTCTCGGCTTCCCCGTCTTCGGTGAAGTCCTGGACGATCGTGTCGCCGACGTTGTCGCCGTCGGTGTCGAGCAGCGCGGACTCGGAGTAACCGTTCCCGTCGAAGTCCGCTGTTTCGACGACATAAGGCGGTTCGTCGACGTAGGGCGGCTCGACGACGTCGGAGTTGCCACCGTGCTCGGCCGGGGGATCCTGCGGGGACGGCTCGGGGTGGACCGAATCAGACATGGTTCACAGCTCCTGTGATCGTTCGCGGATCTAAAGAGCGCTGGTGTCCGGCGTTTCGACGGTGGCGGGGTCCACCTCGGTCCACTCGTCGGTGGTGATGTCGTGGGTGTACGCGGCGTCGACCTCACCGTCCTGGTTCTCGTCGACAAAGGCCACGTCGTGGACACCGTCGACGTCCTCGTCGACGAAGACCGTGTCGACCTCGCCGTCCTCGTCGGTGTCGGAGACAGCCGTCTCGTGGTGCTCGTCGCCGTCGGTGTCGAAGGCGATGGTCTCTGGCTCGCCGTTCTGGTCGTAGTCCTGGATGAGTGCGTCGCCGGAACCGTCGGCGTCCACATCGATCAGGGCTGACTCGACGACTCCGTCGCCGTCGATGTCGAAGACCTCCAGGACGGTGGCGTCTTCGGCGATTTCGGGGATGCTGTTGTCGGACATCGGGTTCTCCTTGTATGCGGGGCGGGTGCAGGCCGTGGTGGCTTTGCTGTGTTGTGAATAGGAGAAACCCGGTGGCGTAAATGTTCCGGCTGATCGGAGAAAAATCTCAGAAGAATTTTGCAGCCCGGTGGGTGGAGCCGGGAGAACTCAGTGCGGGCCGCGCGACAGGGCGAAGTCAGCGGCCGCCTCGATGCCGTCGTTCCAGGGTTCGCCGTGTCCTGGCAGCACCACCGATGCGTGCGTATCGGCTAGTCTTTTGACCGAGTCCAGGGCGCGACCACTGTCTGCTGTCGCGGCACCGGCAACGATCTGTGGTCCGGTCTGGGCGGTGTACGGATCGAGTGTGACCAGTGCGTCGCCGGCGATCAGGGCGTCGCGGTCGGGGAAGTGCAGAGCGATGTGACCGACGGTGTGGCCCGGCGTCGGGATGACCACCGGCGCCCCGGGTAGCACCTGGTCGGTGGTCATCGGACTCGGATCGAGTACCCCGCGAACCATCAGTGCCCCGGCCACGGTCATCCGCCCGAGCGCGGGGATGGATGCCGGATACCGAAGTGGATAGAGCAGCCGCGACTTCTCGTGCTGGTAGCGGTAGGGATGTCGAGCGAGCCGTTCGTCGTCGGTGTGCACCCACACCGGCACATTCCACTCTTTCTGCGCCCGCCGTGCGGTGCCCACGTGGTCGAAGTGCGCATGGGTGAGCACAATCCCTTCGACCGAGTCGGGCTTGCGGCCCAGTTCGTCGAGGGCTGAGATCAGGTGCGGCCACACCCGGGGCAACCCGGAGTCCACGATCAGCACCCGATCGTCGTACTCCACGAGATACAGATTCGTGAAGGCGTAGGTCAACATGTGGATGCCCGGGGCTACATCTTTGCTCAGCACAGTGCTGCTCCGATCAGAAGTGGTTCTTCAGGGCGTCTCGCGCACGGTCGAGCATCGAGGCGAAGGGGCCTGCGAGAGTGTTGGCGGTCGCCGATTCGACACCGGGATGCGGTCGGGTGGGGGCCATCGCCTCGGCCTTCTTGATCATGCCCCGCATCTTCTTCAGCTCATCGTCACTGAGTTCGGTTGCCAGCGCCGGGAACTCGTGGGCCTCCTCGCGCTCGGCGTGCTCGAGCACTGCCTGTCGGAGTCTCTCGATCTTGGTGATGAACTCGTCGGACGACATGTCGGTGTCTTCCAGGTCGGCGAGCATCTTCTTGGCCGAATTCTCTTCTTCGAGCCGTTCGCCGACGATCCGATCGCCGTCCTCGATCTCTCGTCGAGCCCGTGGATGGACGATCTGCTCCTCGGCCGTCTCGTGCACCGCCAGGAGTCGGCGGAGTTCGACGAAGGCCTCTTCGCGAGCGGCCACGCTGTCCACCGAGACGATGGTTTCGAACAGGCGGCGGATCCGGCTGTGCTGGGCGACGAGGAAATCGATTGCGTCCTGGCCGTTTTCGATGGTTGAGGTCATGATTCGGGCATCTCCTGCCGATGTGGTGTCGGGCGGCTCCCGGCGGAATACCCGGCCTGCGGGGGGCCAAAACCCGCCGGTCCGGCGACGGCTTCTGTCCCACGGGTTGTATCGAGGTGATCAGAGTTCACGTTCTGTTGAGTCCGCGTTCGATCGGCAGATGCATCAAGCTCTTCTGCTCGCGACACAGTCCGAGGATGCGAGTGGTGCAGGTCGCGAACTTCTACGGCCCCCGGTCCGGGGGCCTCCGGACTGCGGTCGATCAGCTCGGGGCCGGGTACTGCGCGGCGGGGCACGACGTGACGCTGATCGTTCCGGGGCCGCTGCACACCGAGGAGATGTTGGCGTCCGGGGTCGTGCGGATCACCGTCCCCGCTCCCAGGGTTGCGTTCACGGGAGGATATCGGGTGGCGCGCATGCGGCCCGTGGTCGATGTCGCCGCCGCCATGCGACCCGACGCCATCGAGGTGTCCGACCGGTTGACGCTGCGTGGCCTCGGGCATTGGGCTAGGCGCCGAGATGTCGCGAGCACGATGATCTCCCACGAACGCCTCGACCGCATGCTCGGTCAGGTGATGCCTGCGCAGGCCGCGCGACGGCTGGCCGACGTGGCCAACCGCCGCACCGCGCAGTCGTACGACACGGTGGTGTGCACCACCGAGTTCGCCCGCGAAGAGTTCGACCGAATCGGCGCGAGCAACGTCAGGCGGGTCCCGCTGGGCGTGGATCTCCGGACCTTTCATCCCGATCGTCGCGACGCCGGCACTCGTGCCCGGTGGGCGAGGACGGATCAGCCGCTGTTGGTCCACTGCGGCCGATTGTCGGTCGAGAAGCACGTGGACGGGAGCATCGACGCGCTTGCTGTGTTGCGCGACAACGGAGTCGACGCCCGGTTGGTGATCGCGGGGGACGGGCCGATGCGAGGTCGGCTCGAGCGCCGCGCCGCCGGTCTGCCCGTCGAATTCGCAGGGTTCATCACCGACCAGCTGGCCCTCGCCCGGCTGCTGGCGTCCGCGGATGTGGCCCTGGCCCCGGGACCGCACGAGACCTTCGGATTGTCGGCGCTCGAATCCCTTGCCTCAGGGACACCGGCAGTCGTCTCCGCCACGTCGGCGCTCGCCGAGGTCCTGGATCGAGAGTGCGGGTTCGTGGCAGAAAATTCGCCCGAGGGTTTCGCCCATGGCATCGGCGATGTGTTGTCCCGGCCCGAGGTCCCCCGCCGCGAGGCCGCCCGGCGGCGCGCCGAAGACTTCGGGTGGCCGCGGGCGGTCCGGGAGATGCTTGCCGCGCTGGCGGTGTGACGGGGCGCTGACGGGGACACCGCAGCACCCCGAGGCCTCACGGCCGGTTCGACCCGTCCAGAACTCTGATCGTCCGAAGCGCCAAGCCCATCGCGGACAGAGCGATGATGGACAACACTGCCACCGACAGAGCCTGGACGTCGGTGATCATCAGGCACAGGACAACCAGGAACAGCACGTTGGCCACCACGGAAACGGTGATCGCCCAGCGTTCCGGACCCAGCGGAGGACGTAAGGACGGCCATGTTGTGAGGCCGGTGCGGAGCGAGCAGTTTGTTCGACTGGATGCGATCGCGGGAACAGGCTGTGGTGCTTGGCCCACTCCGGTGGACGGCGGCATGTACTACTCCTTCCAGGTGCGTTCTGTGCGTTGGCGCGACGCGCGACATACGGCCGAAAGCGGGCAGCGGCGGCGGCCTCGGCATCGACGTCGCGCCATCATTCTTAGCACTCCATGTTCGTGGCTGCCAGCAGCGTGAGAACCCAGTTGTTCTGTCGCGGAGTTGCTTTCGGTGCCGACGCGCTCGGCGGCAGATCTGCGGCGTCGGGCGGGGTCCGAGATTTCGCCGAGGCATGAAAGTTTCAATCACTTGACTTACTTGGTCGCTGCGTACATGGTGGAAGACGCCGCGATGCAGTCATCGATGAACCGCGGGCGGCCCTTCACCCGAGGACTCGAGGAAACGAATGGCGAGTGGCAACACCGGCACCAAGTCGGCCCGGGCAGCGGAGACGCGCGAACTGATCCTCTCCGCCGCGGAACGGCTCTTCGCCGAGCATGGGGTGTTCGCGGTCTCGAACCGGCAGGTGAGTGAAGCCGCAGGCCAAGGAAACAACGCTGCGGTGGGGTATCACTTCGGCACCAAGACCGACCTCGTTCGCGCCATCGTGCACAAACACGGGGTCGGCATCGAACAGCATCGCGCACGGTTACTCAACGAGGCAGGGGACTCACCCGATGTCCGGGATTGGATCGCCTGTCTGATCCAGCCGCCGATCGACCACCTCGCCTCCCTCGGAAGCCCCACCTGGTACGCGCGGTTCAGTGCGCAAGTGCTCACCGATCCGACATTGCGCGACATCGTCTACAACGATTCGCTCACCTCGCCATCGCTTCAGGAGACGTTGCGCGGCATCGGCAATCGACTGCCCGAGCTGCCTGCCGAGGTCCGATGGTTCCGTGCCGACATGGCACGGCAGTTGTCGGTGCACATGACGGCCGAGCGTGAACGGCGTCTCGTGGATGCACCCGACGACGAGTCGCTGGGCTGGGACGACTTCTCTGCCGATCTGCTCGATGCCATCGTGGGGATGTGGCTGGCTCCGTCGTCTCGCGGGGCCGAGTAGTCCGGCTGGGGGTCCGGTCAGATCGCGCGACGCATCATCGAGTAGGTGCGCAAGAGCACGGCCACCGCCTGCTCCTCGGCCGCAGACCCGCCCATGAGGCCGGCCTCATGAACCTGGCGAAGGCGTCGATCCAGCTCGGCAGCAACGGTATTGCGGTCAGCAGTGGGCGGCAGGCCGATCCGCCCCGCGATACCCGAGCCGATCAGGATCTGCCGTAACTCGCCGACCCAAGGCGACTCGGGGTCCGATCGGGTCAGGGCGTGCATCGCCTTGAACTCGGCCATGGTGTGTGCCTGGGGGGTCTGACGAACCTGACGCAGGTACGACCGGATCTGCCCGCCTGCAGGATGCGTCAATGCCAGATGCTCGATCTCGGTGCACGCCCGCACAGCTCGCGTGATGAGTACCGACCGGGTGAGATCGAGTTCGATGTTCGCCCGGAGTTCATCGACGCCCGAACGCTGCTGCAGCCATGAGTTGACCGCGTGGGCGCCGCGCGGCGCGAGCTTTCTGGCGTGCCGTAAACCGTACTCGCCCAGCAGGTCCAGCAGTCGGTCGCGCTCGGCGTCGGTGCCGATGGGCGGGGTTTCTGCTTCCAGCCAGAGCTCGAGTGCCGTGTCGGAGAGCCCGGCCAGAGCTGCCAGTGCATCGGCGTCGGATTCGGTGAACTGGCCGGTCTGCGCCGTCTGCGCCAACAGCCCGGCGACCGGCTGCACCGTCAGCAGGCTCGCCGACATCGATTCGGCGATCACGGCGGACTGTGCTCGTGCCGCGTCGATGGGATCGACATCGCCGAATGCGCCCTCGCCCAGGGTATCTGCCTTGGCCAGGGCCCCGATCGTGTTGACCGCCGAGAAACCCAACTCGCGCAGGAACTGCACTTCGTCGGCGCGCGGCGTCGCATCGAACAAAAAGATCGCCGCATCAGCGTTCACCGACGCGTCGCGGGTCTGCCCGAACCCGTCGATCAGTGCGCGGCGGGTGGCCTGCTCGTTACCGGTGGTGATGGTCGCCAGTCCGGGGGTGTCGATCAGTACCATGCTGCGCAGCAGCCGGCTCGGCAGGAAGCGATCGAGATAGGCGACCTGATCTGTCGGACAACCCAACTCGGTGGGTCTGCCGTCGACCAGCCGGACGGGGTGCCGAGCACCGCCGATCTTCACCGCCTCGGCGCGCGCCGGCGCCCCGTCCTGGTACACCGCAACAACCTTGGTGCACTCGGTGGCCGCGGTGTCGGCCACCAGGTCGCCGATCAGGGCATTGACGAGTGTGGACTTGCCGGCCTTCACCCGTCCGACGACCACCACACGCGGGGGCGCCCAGAGGGTGTCGCGGATCTGAGCGGTGCTGCGAGCCAGGGGACGGTCGATACGCGCGATCTCTGCCAGTGCCGCGGTCAGCTGATCACGGAGAGCATGCGGACGGGTCCGCCGCCCTTCGTGGGGCCGGCTCACGGGGTGTCACCGATGGAGGCCGGCTCTGTGCCGAGTACCGGATCCTTCTCGAGAGCCACATGCTCGCCCAGGTCCACATCGCTGCGTCGGGCATCGGCTTTGAGCCCGGCGATGGCCGCATCCAATTGCTCGATGAGAGAGACGATCTCGGTGAGTCGGCGGGTCAGGCCGCGCACCCTCTTGTCGCGGGTGGCCTTGTCTTCCTTTGCCGCCTCGGCTCCGGCGTTGATCTGTTCGGTGATCTCATCGGTCTGGGCTCGCAGGTGACGGCGGTAGGCCACCACGATCTCGGGGCGCGCGGTGGCGACGGTTCGGTCGATGACACGCAGGGTCGACTTGTTGGCGAGCGACAGTGTTTCGCGGAGCCAGGTGATGAGGTGCTGGCGTCCGTTGCGCATGGCGCGGTAGCCCAGGTTCACCGACAACCAGACGCCTCCGGCCACGAGCCCGATCGGCAGCACGGCCGCCATCGCGAGGCTGCCGAAGATCGCGCCGCCGACCATTCCGCCGGTCAGCAGGTTGGCGCCCATGAAGCCCATCATCATGGCGCTGGGGTCGACGACGTCTTTCCACTTCCGTTGCACCTCTGGGGAATTGATGTCCTCGGCGACCAGCGTGCTCGCAACGGTGTCCATGATGTCTTCCCAGTGCTCGTCGTTGCCGAACAGCTGGGAGACGATGTGGTGCAGCGATGTCGCGAAGGTGTCGAACGCCCGAGCCGACGCGGCTTGGACGTCGGACATGATGGCGGCGGTGAACACCTGTGGTTGCTTGCGCAGGATGCGCCACCCCTCGCCGTTGATCCGCGCGCTCCAGTCCTCCTTGATCTTGTTGAAATCGGCGTCGAGCACGGCCACCGCCCGCTGACGGGCGAGGGTGATGTCGCGGGAGAGGTGCTGGTCCCACTCGGTGCCGTGCTCGCGAAGAGCCTTGAGCTGTGCCTTTTTCTCGTTCAGGTCGTCGAGTGCGCTCGAATTGCCTTGCACCACAGCGATCTCGGTGTCGAGGCGGGTTTTCATCCGATGCATGCCGCTCAGGCAGACCTGCAGTCCGTCGAGTTGTGGCGCGATCTCGGCGTTGTCCAGCAAGTCGGTGATGGCGTCGCGCAGCGCAGGTATGCCCGAGGCCGTGAGGATCTCCTCGCGGGTGTCCGCAGGTTCGGTCAATGCCGCGAGCGCACGTACCCCGGACACCCCGATCACCTGGACATCGCGACCGAGTCGGCTGCGGACTATCGTCCTGTTCTCCTCGGCGATGGTTCGCCAGTTGCGGCGGTTCTTGTCGATCTTCGTCATCGCCACCACCACCGACCCGGAAGTCTCGGTAGCGGTCCTGAGGAACTCGATCTCCGGTGCCGTCAGGGGAGCGGCGCTGTCACACACCATGACAATTGCCCCGGCGCGGCGGGCGGCGGTCAGTGCCAGGCGTGCGTGGCGTGGGTCCAGGCCGCCGGCGCCGGGTGTGTCGACGAGGGTGAGGCCGGGAAGGTGCAACGGGTCGACGGCAACCACGGCCTCGGTGGGCAACGCCTCGATCGTGGGGTCGAGCACGTGGCGGCCACCCATCGTCACCCATTCCGGGAGCTGGTCGACCGGGATCACCTGATCGGAATCGCCGAAGACCAGGCGGGCGGTGCCGGCCGCCAGCGTGTCGTCGGGTGGCGAGAACCACACGCTGGCGCTGGTGGTGATGTCGACACCGACGGGTGCGAGGTCGGCCCGGCCGATGAGCGAGTTCACCAGGGTGCTCTTGCCGCGCTTCACCTCGCCGACGAACACCACCGCAGCTGCCGAGTCCGCGGCGTGGAAGCGGGCCTTCGCCAACTCGGCGGCCTTTGTCTGTCCGTACTTGCGCAGCGTCTCGGTCGCAGCGGACAGGGCTTCGGCCGCGTGGGCGGTGGCACCTGCATTCACGGTCACTCCAGATTCGATCGAGTACAAGGGTCAGTCGATGGATCGGTTTCGCTGCCGATAACTCTGCCGTATCCCGGGGTGTCTGCGACATTTATCAAGTGACCGACATGAGCGAGCGTGACCTGGTACTACGCAGTCAAGAAGGCGACCAGGCGGCTTTCGGCGAACTCGTTACCCGCAACCGCGACCAGATCTGGGCCGTCTGCCTACGGATCACCGCCAACCGTCACGATGCCGAGGACGCCCTGCAGGACGCGCTGATCGCTGCCTGGCAGAACATCGGCAAGTTCCGTGGCGATTCGAAGTTCACCAGCTGGATGTACCGGATCGCTGCGAACGCCGCACTCGCGGTGATCCGCAAGCGTCTCGACACCTCCGCAGACGGTCCGCCGGAGTTCGAGTCGGCTGCGCCCCGGATCGATGCCCAGGTGACCGACGTCGACCGGGTTCGCACCGCGTTGGCCGCGCTGCCGCTCGAGTTCCGTGAGGCGATCGTGCTGCGTGAGTTCGGCGATCTCTCATATCAGGAAATAGCCGACCAGCAGGGGGTGGGCGTGCAGACTGTGAAGAGCCGGATCAACCGGGCTCGCGCCAAACTGCTGGAGATTCTGCAAGATGCCTGAGGCAATCCCCGCCACGATCGACACCATTCCTGCCACCGCCGAGCCCGAGGATGCCCTCAATCGCTTCGCATTCGGCCTCGACGCCGCCGATCGAGGTCTGCTCGAGTCGGCATTCACCGACGACGTCTTGTTCGACGTCAGCCAGGTCGGCGACGAGGACAGTGGATTCCCGCCGATCGAGGGTCGCGAGTCGGTGGTCGGGATGTTGCTGATGTCGATGGGACCTCTCGACACCATGCACGCACTGTCGAACTTCCGGGTTCGCGTCGACGGTGACCGTGCCGCCCTGAACTGCTACGCGATGGCCCAGCATTTCCGCCCGGGTGAAGGGCCATCTCGGCACACCACCGACCAGGTGATGATGGGCAACAAATACGACGCCGAGCTTGTCCGCGACGGCGACATCTGGCGGATCAAGCGCCTCACCATCGTCACCGTGTGGTCGCAGGGCAACCCTGACGTCCTCATCGACCACCTGCGCTAGCCCCACCCCCTCCCCGATGTTGTGCCCTTATGGCGGACTCGACCTGGGGTTTTGGTCGCCAGAAGGGCACAACATGGGGTTCACAGGGCGAGGTCGTCGCCCGTGGAGTAGTCGTCGGTGAGGTCGGGGCCGAGGGAGAAGTCGGTCGCATCGCCGTCGAGGTCGGCGTCGTCGGTCTCGAAGACATCTCCTTGGGAGTCGACATCCCCGCCATCGATACCGACAGCGACATCACCCTCGGTGGAGCTGTCGTCGTTGTCGGGCACCAGTTCGTCGAAACCGGAACCGTCGTAATCGAAGGCGGCTTCGAGACTCTGGTCGAAGACCGCCGGGTCAACCGCGTCGTCGGCGGCGATCTGCGAAAAGATGTCGCTGAGCGGGTCGTTTGGGCTGGTCACGGTACTTCTCCTCGGTCGTGGGTGCCGCTGCGCGGGCGGCGCGCGGCATGTTGGTCGGTGATAGGAGTGCCGTGGACCCCGGAATGTTCCCCAGAACACCCGCTTTGTTGTCCGTGCATGGCCCGTGGCGGGTCGGAGCTGCGGGGCCGGTCCGTTACGCTGAACACCCGTGACCCCCGACAGCTCCAGTTCCGATACCACCTCAGGCTACGACCTCATCATCGTCGGATCGGGCTTCTACGGACTGACCATCGCCGAGCGTGCCGCGACCCAGCTGGGCAAACGCGTCCTGGTTCTCGACCGCCGCTCGCACATCGGTGGCAACGCGTACTCCGAGCCCGAGCCCACCACCGGTATCGAAATCCACAAATACGGTGCCCACCTGTTCCACACCTCGAACAAGAAGGTGTGGGACTACGTCAACAAGTTCACCGACTTCACCGGGTACCAGCACCGCGTCTTCGCGATGTACCAGGGGCAGGCCTACCAGTTCCCGATGGGGCTCGGCCTGGTGTCGCAGTTCTTCGGGCGGTACTTCACGCCGGACGAGGCGCGAGCCCTGATCGCCGAGCAGTCCAGCGAGATCGAGACCGACAAGGCCGCAAACCTCGAAGAGAAGGCCATCAGCCTCATCGGCCGTCCGCTCTATGAGGCCTTCGTCAAGCACTACACGGCAAAGCAGTGGCAGACCGACCCCACCGAGCTGCCGGCGGCCAACATCGCGCGTTTGCCGGTGCGGTACACCTTCGACAACCGCTATTTCAACGACACCTACGAGGGACTTCCGGTCGACGGATACACCGCGTGGCTCGAGAACATGGCTGCCGACGACAACATCGAGGTGCGGCTGAACACGGACTGGTTCGATGTTCGCGACGAGCTGCGGGCACAGAGCCCCGACGCGCCTGTTGTGTACACCGGCCCGCTGGACCGCTACTTCGACTTCGTCGACGGCGAGCTGGGCTGGCGCACACTCGATTTCGAGACCGAGGTCCTCGAGACCGGCGACTACCAGGGCACCCCGGTGATGAACTACAACGACGCCGACGTGCCGTACACGCGCATCCACGAGTTCCGCCACTTCCACCCCGAACGTGAGTACCCGGCCGACAAGACGGTCATCATGCGGGAGTTCAGCCGGTTCGCCGAGAGTGGCGACGAGCCCTACTATCCGATCAACACCCCCGAGGACCGCGAGAAGCTGAACGCCTACCGGGCCCGGGCCAAACGCGAGACCGCGTCGAGCAAGGTGCTGTTCGGCGGCCGGCTCGGCACCTATCAGTACCTGGACATGCACATGGCCATCGCGAGTGCGCTGACGATGTACGAGAACACGTTGGCGCCGCATCTCGAAACCGGTGCGCCGCTGGCGGAGACGCAGCCAGAGGCGGAGCCGGGCTCCACCAAGGCCGGCTCGACCCCACCGGAGAAGGGTAACTCTTGACAGTCACCACTGCAGCCGAGCAATCACAGAATCCGCAGACGTACGACGCAGCCAAGAACCTGCTGCAACGCGTCATCCTGCCGCGCCAGGGCGAGCCACTCGACGTGCGTTCGCTGTACCTGGTGGAAGCCACGAGCAACGCCCGTCGGGCACACGCTCCCACCCGCACATCGGTGGTGCTCGGGGCCGAGACCGAGGTGAGCTTCGAGACCTACTTCAACGCCTTCGCCGCCTCGTACTGGCGTCGGTGGACTGTCCTGAAGTCGGTGGTGCTGCGGATCGAGCTCGTCGGCAAGTGTCGAGTGGACGTCTATCGCTCCAAGGTCGACGGTTCGCGTATCGCGGTCGACGGCAATCTGGTGCCCGTCGACGAGAACGGCAAGGGCGCCATCGAGTTCGAGGTGGGACTCGAGCCGTTCGAAGACGGCGGATGGATCTGGTTCGACGTCACCACGGACACCGACGTCGAGGTGACATCGGCCGGCTGGTACGCACCGATCGATCCTCCCGTCGGTCCGGACACCAAGCGCGTCACGGTTGGTATCCCCACCTTCAACCGCCCCACCGATGCGGTCAATGCCCTGCGGGCCCTGACCTCCGATCCGTTGGTCGACGAGGTCATCGATGCGGTGATGATGCCGGACCAGGGAACCAAACTGGTCACCGAAGAGGCCGGATTCGCCGAGGCCGCAGCAGCATTGGGCGACCGGCTGCACATGTTCAAGCAGGGCAATCTCGGCGGCTCGGGCGGTTACTCGCGCATCATGTACGAGGCCCTCAAGCTGACCGACAGTCCGTACATCCTGTACATGGACGACGACATCAGCATCGAGCCCGACTCGATCCTGCGTGCGCTGGCGATGTCCCGATTCGCCAAGTCGCCCATGCTCGTCGGTGGGCAGATGCTCAATCTGCAGGACCGCAGTCATCTGCACTGCATGGGTGAGGTGATCAACCACGACACCTTCATGTGGACCAGCGCGCCCTACGTCGATTACGACCACGACTTCGCGCAATACCCGCTGCGCGACCGCGACCGCTCCAAGAACCTGCACCGTCGCATCGATGTCGACGGCAACGGCTGGTGGATGTGCATGATCCCGCGGGAGGCCGCCGAGAAGGTCGGCTTGCCCATGCCGCTGTTCATCAAGTGGGACGACTGGGAGTTCGCCCTCCGCGCGGGCAAGGCGGGATATCCCACCGCCACCATCCCGGGCATCGCGATCTGGCACATGGCCTGGAGCGACAAAGACGACGCCATCGACTGGCAGGCGTACTTCCATCTGCGTAACCGCCTGGTCGTCGCGGCCATCCACCACGACGGGTCCATCGCCGGGATCCTGAAGTCGATGGCGAAGGCAACCGCCAAACACCTGCTCTGCCTTGAGTATTCGACGGTCGCCATCCAGAACGAGGCGATCCGCGACTTCCTTGCCGGCCCCGAACACGTACGGGACCTGTTGCCGACGGCGCTGCCCAAGATCGCTGCGATGCGCAAGGAGTACCCCGATGCGGTGGTGCTGCCTTCGGCCACCGAACTACCGCCGACCACCGGTGAGGCCACCGCGTACGGCATGACCATCCCGCTCAACCCGGTGGCGAAGATCCGTTCGCTGAGCGCGAGCATCGTCAATAATCTGCGTCCGGCCGATCCTCGCCATCACGAGGTGCCGCAGGCCAACTATCCACCGCTGCAGGCCCGTTGGTTCAGTCTCGGCCGGGTCGACGGGGTCACGGTCACCACCGCGGACGGTCGGGGAGTGGTCTACCGGCAGCGTGACCGCGACAAGATGGTCGCGCTGGCAAAGGAATCAGCTGCCCTGGTTCGCGAGCTGAAGGCCCGGTTCCCCGAGATGCGGGAGACGTACCGATCTGCCCAAGCCGACCTGGTCAGCAAAGAGAGCTGGGAACGTGTCTTCGGAATCGACTGATACGTATCCCGCGGCGTTCGCGCCGATGAGTGGCGAGACCAAAGTCCTTGTGGCTGTACAGAATGTGTTCGTGGACAAGCCGGGTGCCGTGGCTTCGGCACGGGCACTGTCGCATTTCGGTGAACACTCACTGGGCTGGCTTGCGGTCGCGGGCACAGGTGCCGCCATCGCGCAGATCCGCGGCGACGACCGTGGTCGGAACCTGTGGGTGGCCGCGGGTGTCGGAGCCTTCGGCGCCCATGCCGCCTCGGTGGTGCTCAAACGCATCGTCAGGCGCAAGCGCCCCGATCATGCCGACGTGAAGATCGGGGTCGGGACGCCCAGCAAGCTGAGCTTCCCATCCAGCCACGCCACATCGACCACCGCCGCGGCCATCCTCATCGGCCGCGCCGCCGGATTGCCTCCTGCCGCCCTCCCCGCTGCGTTGGTTCCGCCCATGCTGCTGTCGCGGTTGGTGCTCGGCGTGCACTACCCGACCGACGTCATCGGGGGTGCGTTGATCGGTGCCGCCTGCGCGGCCGCGGTCGGTGCCGGTGAAAGACTGACGAGAACAGAGAGCCGAGGAATGTTGTGAGCGAGGAGCCGATCGAGCACGACGTGGTGCGCGGCCCGCCGAAGAATCTGGCGACCGGTCTGGTGAGGGCTGTCCGCCCGCGGCAATGGGTCAAGAACGTCCTGGTCCTGGCTGCACCGGTGGCAGCCGGAGCGGTCGACGAACCCGACATCCTCGCGCGGACGGCCATCGCGTTCGTCGCGTTCTGCTTGGTCGCCTCGTGCATCTACCTCGTCAACGACGCCCTGGACGTCGAAGCCGACCGCAATCACCCCACCAAGCGCTTCCGCCCCATCGCGGCCGGGGTGGTCCCGGTCAAGCTGGCGTTTGTGCTCGCCGTCGTGCTCGGTGTCGCGTCGATCGGGATCTCGTTCCTGGCCAACTGGCAGCTTGCGGTGGTCATCGGCATCTACATGGCCATTCAGCTCGCCTACTGCTTCGGCCTCAAACACGAACCCGTCATCGACATCTGCATCGTCTCGTCGGGCTTCTTGCTCCGTGCGGTCGCGGGTGGCGTGGCCGCCGATCTACCCAACGGTCTGTCCAAGTGGTTCCTGCTGGTGATGACCTTCGGTTCGCTGTTCATGGCGGCCGGTAAGCGGTACGCCGAACTGCAGCTCGCCGAACGGACCGGCGCGAAGATCCGCAAGAGCCTCGAGTACTACACCACCACCTACCTGCGCTTCGTCTGGACATTGTCCGCAACCGCGGTGGTGCTCTGCTACGGCATGTGGGCCTTCGACACGGACGGCGGCCACGACGACAACGTCTGGTACGCGCTGTCCATGGTGCCTTTCACCATCGCCATCTTGCGATACGCAGTGGACGTCGACGGTGGTCAAGCGGGCGAACCCGAAGAAATTGCGCTCGGCGATCGTGTTCTCCAGCTGCTGGCAATCGCGTGGATAGTATGCGTGGGTGTCGCGGTCTATGCCATCAGCTGAACGGCGGCCATCAGCGGAACACCGGCCGGCAGTTGAGAATCGGCCGGTAGCTGAACCACGCGTGCTCGGCCGCAGCGTCAATCCGGCCACCGTTTCACTGTGGATCAGTGCTGTCGTGGTCGGCGCGATCTTCGGTTACGGCGCATGGCAGCGCCGGTGGATCGCCGACGACGGTCTCATCGTCTTGCGCACCGTCCGCAACCTGTTGGCCGGCAACGGACCCGTCTTCAACGAGGGGGAGCGTGTCGAGGCCAACACGTCGACGGTGTGGACGTACCTGATCTGGTTCTGGAGCTGGATCACCGACGCCCAGACCGAGTACGTCGTGTTGTGGATAGCCCTGGTCCTCTCCATCTCGGCCGTCCCGATCGCCATGTACGGCACCGGTCGGCTCTATCGCATCCGCAAGGGATCCGGCCCGGTCAACCCCGGCTGGATGTTGCTGCTGCCTCTTGGAGCGCTGGTCTACATCACGCTCCCGCCTGCGCGTGACTTCGCCACCAGCGGTCTCGAGGTCTCCCTTTGCATCTTCTGGGCAGCGGTCCTGTGGTGCCAGCTGGTCGCCTGGAGTCAACGGCCTCTCCCGGATCGCGGCACCCTTCAGGGACGCAAACAGGTGGTCACCACCCTGTTGCTCGGTTTCAACGCGGGCCTGGCCCCGCTGATCCGTCCCGAACTCGCCCTCGTCGGCGGCCTCGCGTTACTGCTTGTGGTGTGTGCGCCGATGACGTGGCGGATGCGCTTCGCATTTGCCGCTGCAGCCGCGGTGGTTCCGGTCGGTTACCAGATCTTCCGGATGGGCTACTACGGCCTTCTTGTTCCGAACACTGCCGTGGCCAAAGACGCCTCGGGGTCGAAGTACGAGCAGGGCCTCAAATACCTGGGCAACATGTTCAGTCCTTATGTACTTCTGCTTCCGCTGGTGGTCGCAGTGGTCGCGGCGGGTCTCGCCTGGTACCTGCAGACCCAGCGGGTGCAGGTGCCGGACTCCGGATCACGTTCAGGCCAAGTCGATCTGGCGAAGAACCCGGCACAGACCGGCTGGCGCGATCGTGCCGGCGCCTGGAGTCGCCGACTGCAGAGCCCCGCGGCGGTGGTGGCACTCATCCTCGTCTGCGGATTGCTCGAGAGTTTCTACTGGGTACGTCAGGGCGGCGACTTCATGCACGCCCGAGTGCTGCTGGTCCCGCTCTTCTTGTTGATGCTCCCGGTGATGGTGATCCCGATCGCGCTGCCCGCGGGGGTCGGACGTGGTCACCTCGCCGGTTGGGTCGGCACAGTGGTGATGGCCGGGCTGTGGATCACCACGGTGGTCTGGGCGGCTTCCACGTCCCATGTGGCCGGGATGAAGAACGGTACCGAGATTGGCAGGCAGGGCATTGTCGACGAGCGGCGCTATTACATACAGAACATCGGGGTGGAGCACCCCGTCACGGCTGCCGACTACCTCAACTACCCGCGTATCCGCGCGATGGTCGAAGAGATCGCCGAGCACAGCGACACCGGTGGGGTGTTGCTGGCGTCGCCGAACTACGACGAGTGGTACTTCGACCCGCTACCCGTCCCGCCACCGCCCGGAGTCCCCAAACAGCTCACGGTCTTCTACCTCAACCTCGGTATGACGAGCATGAACGCGCCGCTCGATGTGCGGGTGACCGACCCGATGGGCCTGTCGTACCCGATCGCGGCGCACACGGACCGGCTTCCGGATGGTCGGATCGGACACGACAAAGACCTCGAGGACGAATGGGTGATCGCCGAGTCCGGCGCGTGGTCGAGGTATCCGGTGTTGCCGGCGAATCTTGATGCCGACCACGTGCAACAGGCGAAGGTCGCGCTGACGTGCAAACCCACCCAGGACCTCATCGCCTCGTACTCCCAGCCGTGGTCATTCGCCCGCTTCAAGCACAACCTGCGTCAGGCGGCCGGTTTCACCTCTTACCGGATCGATCGGATCCCCGAGTACGAACTGCAGCGGTGCAAATTACCCATCCCGCCGCCGCTCTACCCCCGGTAGGAATCCCACATGCTGTGCAATCGCCCACATTATTCTGAGATTTCCCTGAGAATCGACGTCGGACGGCGGGTGAACTCACCGAGCCCGCAAAACCGCAAAAGCCAAGGTCTCGAATGTGTAACGCGGCGTTTCGCATGTCCGATAGTTAGGGAGAGCACGGATTTGGCCTGGTCAAGTGGCCAACCCAGGCTGGAGTGGATCCGGTCACAGGGTTTGTCAGCAGGGGATGCATCTAATAGGCTCCGTTCGGTTGCAGGACGGCATCGCCAGATGACCGCCAAGCTGTGTGGCACCTGAAAATTTTGGTGCCGATTCAAGACCCTCGTGGCCGTGGTTCGAGATGGAACCAGACAAGGCCCCGCTGCTGGACAGAGAGAGAGTTGTATTCGATGCGCGTAAGCACACCGTCGAGGCGAGTGGGGATGGGCAGACGCCTCATCGCTGCTTTCGCCGCACTGGCGACCATTGCCGGAGTCGGGGTTGTTGCCGGCACCGGCACAGCCAACGCCTGGGGCACCGGTAACGGATTCCAGCAATGGAACGTCGACGGCTGCGGGATGCCGTCCGTGAAGGTCCGGTCCTGGTCCAAGGCCGGCAACTACAAGACGGTTGTGCTGCTCGACGGCCTGCGCGCCACCTATGACGTCAGCGGCTGGGAGCACGAGACCAATGTGCAGAACATGGTCAACAGTGGCGTCAACGTGGTCATGCCCGTCGGCGGACCCGCCAGCTTCTACAGCGACTGGAATGCGCCGAGCAACTTCAACGGCCAGCCGTACAAGTACATGTGGAACTGCGTCATCACCAACACCCTGGTCAAGGGCATGGACGCACGCGGCCTCCGCGTCGGCCCCGGCGGCAAGTACGCCATCGCCGGCATCTCCATGGGTGGCAATGCCGCCCTGGTGATCGGCGCCAACAACAAGCAGAACTACTCGCACGCCTTCTCGATGTCGGGCTACCTGAACCTGTCGGCACCGGGCATGAAGTCGGCCATCCGCGTCGCGCTGCTCGATGCCAACGGCGGACCGTGGAACGCGGACAGCATGTGGGGCCCTCCGTGGAGCACGCGCTGGTACGACAACGACCCGTTTGTGCAGATCACCAAGATGCACGGTCTGAAGGTCCGCGTCGCGTCGGGTAGCGGCATCCCCGGCGGCTACAACCAGAACGAGAACGCGGTCAGCATCGTGCAGGGAGTGCCGCTCGAGGTGCTGTCGCTCGCCCAGACCCGCGCGTTCGAGGTCCAGGCCTTCGTGAACCGCGTGAACCTCACCACCGACTACCCGGTCACCGGCACCCACAAGTGGGGCTACTGGCAGGACATGATGTGGCGAGCACTGCAGCAGGGCTGGTTCCGCGGATAATCGTGGTGACATCCCTCTAGTCACAAAATTCACACCTGTCACAGGTGTGGCAACCTCAAAACAGAACGTCCTACGTGTAAGAAACACGTAGGACGTTCTGTTTTTGTCTGCCGGTCCGCCTTGATCCGGGCTTCGTCCGGGTGACAAAGGGCAGCAGAGCAAGACCACAGTGGTGACGGTGACTTGAGGAGTAGAGGTACATGCGGCAGAGATTTGTGCGCGGCGCACTGGGACTGATGGCCGGCGCGGTATCCGTGTGCACAGTGCTGGGTATGTCCTCGACCGTTGCGGTCGCCGCCCCAGCACCGCAGAGTCCGGTGGCGCCTGCTGTGCAGGCTCCCGCTCTCCAGGCGCCGGCGCCGGTGCCAGGGGTCAAGATCACCAACACCTTCTGGTACTCCGACCGCCGCGTGGCGATGTGGGTGTACTCGCCCGCGATGGGCACCAACATCCAGGTTCAGCTGCTGCTCGCCCGCGACTGGAACTACCGTCCGGCGAACAAGTTCCCGCAGATGTACATGCTCGACGGACTCCGGGCCCAGGAAGATCAGAACGGCTGGGTCATCAACACCAACATCGAGGACTTCTACAAGGACAAGAACGTCAACGTTGTCCTGCCCGTTGGTGGCGAGTCCAGCTTCTACACCGATTGGGCCGAGCCGGACAACGGCAAGAACTACCAGTGGGAGACGTTCCTGACGAAGGAACTCCCACCGTTGCTCGAGAATCAGTGGCGCTCCACCGACGTGCGCGGGGTCGAAGGGCTGTCGATGGGTGGCAGCGCCGCGATGATGCTCGCCGGCCGCAATCCGGGCTTCTTCAAGTTCGCCGCATCGTTCTCGGGCATCTTGCAGCTCAGCTCCTTCGGGATGCCGCAGGCGGTGCAGTTCGCGATGAACGACGCCGGTGGATACGACTCGAGCAAGATGTTCGGACCGCCGACCAACCCGGCGTGGAAAGAACACGACCCGTACCTGCTGGCCGACAAGCTCAAGGGCGTGAGCCTGTACGTCTCGTCCGGTAACGGCATGGTCGGTCAGTACGACACCCCGTCGACCATCCCGTACCTCGCGACGAACTACGCGGGCGTGGGCCTCGAGGTGCTGTCCCGTGTCACATCGCAGCAGTTCGCCAGCAAGCTGAACCAGCTCGGCGTCCCGGCGCAGGCGGTCTACCGCGCGTCCGGAACCCACACGTGGCCGTACTGGCAGTTCGAGATGCAGCAGGCGTGGCCGCAGGCCGCAGGTGCACTCGGCCTCGGGGTCGACAGGCCGGCGTGCTCGACCGGTGGCGCGATCGCACCCGTCTACAAGGCCAACAAGAAGGCGCTCGAAGAGTGCCTGACCCCCGAATACGACGTGCCGGGTGGACGCGCGCAGGACTTCCGCAACGGCCGGATCATCTGGTCGGCGAAGACCGGCGCCAAGGTTGTCGGTGGAGGAATCGGCGGCGCGTACGTGGCTGCCGGAGGCCCGGGCGGATGGCTGGGGTTCCCGACCAGCGATGAACTCGCGACACCGGACCGGATCGGACGCTTCAACCGCTTCCAGAACGGCAACATCTACTGGACCGCGAAGACCGGCGCGCATGCCGTCGGCGGCGCGATCCTGGCCGACTGGGGCAAGGCCGGTTACGAACGTGGACCGCTGAAGTACCCGACCGGGGATGAGATCGACACACCCAACAAGAAGGGTCGGGTGCAGGCATTCCAGGTCGGCGGCTACTACTGGACTCCGGCAAACGGTGCCCACTCGGTCCAGGGCAAGATCATGGACAAGTACGCCACGCTCGACTTCGAGGGCGGCTGGCTCGGATTCCCGAAGACCAACGAGATCGGGTTGCGCGACGGAGGACGGTTCAACGCATTCGACGGCGGCAACATCTACTGGACGCCGGCCAAGGGTGCTTTCGCCATCCCACTCGGACCCATCTATGACGCGTGGGGCAAGGCCGGATTCGAGAACGGCAAGTTCGGCTATCCGGTCAGCGACCAGATGAACATCACCGGCGGTTACCGGGTGAACTTCGAACGCGGCGCCATCGAGGTCGTGAACGGGGTCGTCACCGCCAAGTGATTCCTCAGGTGCCTTCTGTAGCCTTGCGGAGGTATTCAGGGCGCAGAGCGCGAATTCCGGCGCGCAGCGCGGGGTGTCCGGGTCGGCCTGGCGGAGCGTTTTCGGTCCGCCGGCTCACCGGACCCCGCCGTGTCGCCCGGCGAGAAGACACAAGGAAGTGACATGACAGGCAACATCATTCGGGTTGTGACCGCGGGTGCCGCGCTGCTCATCACCGCAGCGCTCGCCACCGGTTGCGGCGACGATTCGACCGCGTCGGCGCCGACTGATTCGGTGAGCACCACCAGTAGTACGGCGAGCGCCACCAGCAGCGCTGCGCCGTCGTCGGGCGCCTCGACGGCCACGTCGACCGAGGCAAGCAGCGACGGGCAACCCGACGACACCGAGGGTCTTCCCGAGACGGGTCCGCCTTCGGCGAATGTGCCCGAAGGCGTCGACGAGAACGACAAGACCGAGGACTACCTCGCGGAATTGAAGAAGCAGGGCGTCGAGTTCCCCAACGACCCCGACAACGCCATCGCGCTCAGTGCTGCCTCCGCGGTCTGCCAGGGCAAGGAGCAGGGCGCCAGCCCGGCCGACATCAAGGTGATCGTGGTACCGCTCGTGGGCTCGGGCACCACCGACGAGGCCAAGGCGCAGGCCAACGCCGACAAGGTGATCAAGGCCGCCGAAGCCGAATACTGCTGACGGTCGCCGACATGACAACCACAAAGCGGCCGACATGACACGTAAGAAGCGAAGTCGGGGACGCACGTTGCTGTTCGTCGTCCTCGGCCTGGGGATCCTCAGCGTCATCGCGGTGATCCTGGTGATCATCCTGATCATCAACCTGCTTCGGCCCGACCCGGGCCAACCGGGTGGGCCCTCACCGGCGCCGCCGTCGTCGGCTGCGCCTCGACCCACCGCGCAGCCCGCCGATTGCCCGGACGTCCAGGTGATCGTGGTGCCCGGTACGTGGGAGTCGGCATCGAACGACGACCCCTACAATCCGACAGCGAACCCGAACTCGTTGATGCTCAAGGTGTCCGGGCCGCTCGCAGAGGAGTTCGACAGCTCGCGGGCCGACGTCTACACGGTGCCGTATGTGGCCCAGTTCCGGAATCCGACCGTGCTGACCGACCGACAGATCGACTACAACACTTCACGGACAGAGGGCACCAGCAAGGCCCGCGCCAAGATCACCGAGGTCAACCAGAAGTGTCCGCTCACGAGCTTCGTCCTGATGGGCTTCTCGCAGGGAGCGGTCATCGCAGGTGACATCGCGGGTGAGATCGGTAACGGTCGAGGGCCGGTTGCTGCCGATCTCGTGGTGGGCGTCGGTTTGATCGCCGACGGTCGCCGTCAGCCGAATCAGGTGGAGACGGTAGGTCCCAATCCTCCCGGCGTCGGTGCGGAAATTGCTCTCGACATCCTCCCGATTCCCGGGATCGACCTGACCGGGCCACGCCCGGGCGGGTTCGGCGAGCTCACCGACCGCACGTACTCCCTTTGTGCGCCAGGCGATCTGATCTGTGATGCACCCACCATCGCCAACCCGATCGAGGGCATCAGCAAGTTGATGGGTGCCGTCAACAACCCGGTACACGCGATGTACAACACCACTCGGTACTGGAGCGACGACGGTGAGCCGGCCACGGAGTGGATGACGGACTGGGCACGTGACGTGATCGACAAGGCGCCTTTCCCCAAGCACGAATGAGCCCGCCGGACCGGATCGAGCGCATTTTGCGCTGATCAGGTGCGGAAGTATCGTCTACTGCCGAGCCGGGCCCGTAAGGCATGGGCGACGACCACCGGGCATGTTCGACAACCAGGAGACTTGCGATGACTTCAGCCGAGGCCGCACCGGGCCCCCGTAAGTTCCGGTTCGGAGCAGGTGGCGAGGGCAACCGTGACGAGGGTGGGGCGCGTAAGTTCGTCAAACTCGCGCAGACCGCCGAAGAGTACGGATTCGACACGTTCGCCGTGCCCGACCATCTGGGCAACCAGGTGGGGCCGCTCGCGGCCCTCGGTGCACTCAGCCAGGCCACCGACCGGATCCGGCTTGCCACCTCGGTGCTGGCCAACGGATACCGGCACCCGGCCCTGCTGGCCAAAGAGGCCACCACCATCGACGTGCTGTCCAAGGGTCGCCTGGAGCTGGGGATCGGCGCGGGCTGGATGAAAGAGGAGTTCGACAAGGCCGGTATCGAGTTCGAGTCGCCCGGCGTCCGGATTCGCAGGCTCGATGAGTCGCTGACCATCCTCGACGGACTCCTGCGCGGCGAAGAAGTCAACTTCTCCGGAGAGTTCTACAACATCAAGGGTCTGGTCGGCAGTCCCCGTCCGCGGCAGGGTCCCCGGCCTCCGATCGCGGTCGGCGGCGGCGGGCCGAAGATGCTGGCGCTTGCCGCCAAGCACGCCGACATCATCTCGGTCGCGACGGGCACCACGCCCGACGGCCGGCTGCGGCTGTCCGACATGACGATGGAGAAGACCATCGAACGTGTGGACCGCATCCGTCAGGCGGCCGGCGACAGGTTCGACGAGATCGAACTCAACTGGACCATCGCCACGATTGTGATCACCGATGATCGCGAGGCGACCGCGGAGATGGCGCTGGCCGCACTCGACCAGGGCTATCCGCCGAACATCGCCATGGACGTCAAGTTGTCGGTCGACGACATCCTGGCCTCGCCGTACCTTGCTTTCGGGTCGTTCGAGCAGATCGCCGACCAGATCCGCGAGGTGCGCAGGCGAACGTCCATGTCGTATGTCGGGGTGTTCCCGACGCAGATGGATGCCTTCGCACCGATCATTCCGATACTCAAGGGCGAGTAGCCACATTCGTGGTCGCGAAAGCGTAGGTTGTCTCACGACCCGTACCCAAGGCGAGTGGTACTGGCCGGTAAGATGTGGAAGGTTTGGCTCGGGTCGGCGGCGACCGCGAGTCCTATTTGGCTTGACAAGAAAAGTAGGGAACGCTGTTGGAGACGAGGCGTGTGGCATCGATGAAGCACATGGTGCCGCGCGCTGAGCTCGACCGTTCACAGGTGACGCAAGCCGAACACAAGGTGGATCACCCCGCGGACACACTGTCACGCAGGGCTGGTGACCAGATTTGTGTCTGGGGCGTCGAGGTCGCGATCAGGAGTACGAATGAACAACGAGTTTGACCAGTTCTTGGACGAGAACGGAAATCTGTTCTTCGACGACGACGTGACGCTGGTCGACTACGTGGAACGCAATGTCATCGAGCAGGCCGAGACCCTCGCGTACCGCTTCATGGACTACAGCCGCGAACGCGACGGCGAGCCGATCGACCTGACCTGGGCCGAGTTCGGCAAGCGGCTTCGTGCCATCGCCGCGCGGCTGCAGCAGGTCACGCAGCCGGGCGACCGGGTGGCAATCCTGGCCCCGCAGTCGCTGGAGTACGTGATCGGCTTCTTCGGGTCGCTGTTCGCGGGCAACATCGCGGTTCCGCTGTTCTCGCCGGACGAGCCTGGTCACACCGACCGGCTCACCGCGGTGCTCGCCGACTGCAAGCCGAGTGTGATCCTCACGGCAACCAAATCGGCCGAGGCCGTCCGTGACTTCTTCAAGCCGCTGCCTGCGAAGGAACGCCCTCGCGTCATCGCCGTCGATGCGGTCCCCGATTCGGTCGGCGACACGTGGGTCAAGCCGAAACCGGCCCTCCACGATGCGGCCTATCTGCAGTACACCTCGGGTTCCACCCGGGTGCCCGCCGGCGTGGTCATCACCTATGAGTCGGTGGCCGCCAATGCACTGCAGATGATCGATGCGATCGAGTTCGACCACAACTCGCGCGGCGTGACGTGGCTGCCGATGTTCCACGACATGGGCCTGCTCACGGTCATCCTGCCCGCGCTGGGCGGCAAGTACATCACCATCATGAGTCCGCAGGCGTTCGTCCGGCGGCCCGGCCGGTGGATCAAGGAGCTGGCCGCCATCGCCGATGGTGCCGACACGTTCGCCGCCGCCCCCAACTTCGCATTCGAGCACGCCGCTGTGCGTGGCGTCCCGAAGCCCGGTGAGAAGTTGGACCTGAGCAACGTCATCGGCCTGATCAACGGCAGCGAGCCGGTGACGGTCAGCTCGATGAAGAAGTTCAACGAGGCCTTCGGTCCGTACGGACTCCCGAAGACCGCCATCAAGCCCTCGTACGGTATGGCAGAGGCCACGCTGTTCGTGTCGTCGACCAAGCGCGAGAACGAGGCGAAGGTCATCTACGTCGATCGCGCCGCACTCAACGAGGGCCACTTCAAGCTGGTCGACCAGGATGCGCCGGGCGCGGTGGCCCAGGTGTCGTGTGGGCAGGTCTCGGTGAGCCAGTGGGCCGTCATCGTCGACTCCGAGACCGGCACCGAGCGTGCCGACGGCCATGTGGGTGAGATCTGGCTGCACGGGATGAACATCGGCCACGGATACTGGGGTCGTCCGGAGGAGACCGAGGAGACGTTCAACAACGCCCTCGCGGCCCCACTGCCCGAAGGCAGCCACAGCACCGGTTCGCCCCAGGGCGCCAAGTGGATGAAGACCGGCGACTACGGCGTGTGGTTCGAGGACGAGCTGTACATTACCGGACGGGTCAAGGACCTGGTGATCGTCGACGGCCGCAACCACTACCCGCAGGACCTCGAGTTCTCGGCGCAGGAAGCCAGCCCGGCTCTGCGGCCCGGCTTCGTTGCCGCGTTCGCCGTGCCTGCCAACGAACTGCCCGAGGTGGTGTTCCAGAACTCCGCCAGCGGACTCAAGTTCGACGCGGACGACGCATCCGAGCAGCTGGTGATCGTCGCCGAGCGTGGACCGGGCAAGAAGGTCGACCCGCAAGAGGTGGCCGACACCGTGCGCGCGACGATCGCCCAGCGACACGGCGTGATGGCACGCGATGTGCTGATGGTTCCGGCGGGCTCGATCCCACGTACCTCCAGCGGCAAGATCGCCCGACGGGCATGTAAGGCGGCGTACATCGACGGAACTCTGCGCGGTGGTTACCAGCAGACGGCGTTCCCCGATGCGCCACACGAGAATCAATAGTCTGGACTACCCGATGCCTGAACTGAACAGTTCGACGAATGAGCCCCTGAACTCCGAGGACAAGTTGCCGGGGTCGAGTTTTGGTCCGGGTGACAGTAGTGGCGACGGCAAGTTGGATGTGTCGCCGGTGGGTTCGTCGACCGATTCGGGCGAAGAACGGCAGAACGACGAGAAGGCCGGTGACCTGACGGTCTCGGAGCTTCGGGAGTGGCTGCGACAGTGGGTCTCCGACACGACCGGACTGCCGGTCGACCAGGTCTCCGACGACCGGCCGATGGAAGAGTTCGGCCTGTCCTCGCGCGACGCGGTTGCGTTGTCGGGCGACATCGAGGACAAGACCGGCATCATCCTCACTGCCACCGTCGCATACCAGCATCCGACGATCGCGTCGCTGGCCAAGCGCATCATCGAAGGCGACCCGGATGCGGGCCGCGAGGACGATGACGACGACGATCTGTACAACCGCACGCGGGACCCGAACGACGACATCGCGATCGTCGGTGTGGCAACACGTTTCCCGAAAGCGGGCCACACCCCGGAATCCACCTGGGACCTGCTGATCAACGGCGGCGACGGCATCAGTGACCTGCCCGAGGATCGCTGGACAGAGTTCAAGTCGGATCCGCGGATCGCCAAGGTGCTCGACGAGGCCAACCTCAAGGGCGGCTACCTCGACGACGTCAAGGGCTTCGACGCCGACTTCTTCCAGATGTCGCCGCGCGAGGTCGAGATGGTGGACCCGCAGCAACGCCTCGCACTCGAATTGACCTGGGAGGCACTGGAACACGCGCACATCCCGGCCAGTGACCTCAAGGGCGGCCAGGTCGGTGTGTTCATCGGCAGTTCCACCAACGACTACCAGATGCTGGCGGTCTCCGATCCCGAAGGTGCCGGCGAAACCGCCGCGTATGCGCTGACGGGCACCTCCACTTCCATTGTGGCGGGACGGGTTTCGTACTATTTCGACTTCCGCGGGCCGTCCATCGCACTCGACACCGCATGCTCCTCGTCGCTGGTCGCGGTGCACCAGGCAGTGCGCAGCCTGCGCAGCGGCGAATCCGATGTCGCTCTCGCGGGCGGCGTCAACATGCTGATCACCCCGGCCGCGACGCTGGGGTTCGACTCCGTGGGTGTGCAGTCCAAAGACGGTTACATCAAGGCGTTCTCGTCCGATGCCGACGGCATGATCCGTGCCGAGGGCGGCGGACTCGTTGTGCTGAAACGACTTTCCGATGCCCGCCGCGACGGTGACAACGTGCTCGCGGTGGTCGCGGGATCGGCCGTCAACTCCGACGGGCGCTCCAACGGTCTGCCCGCCCCCAATCCCGAAGCTCAGGTTCAGGTGCTGCGCAGCGCCTACATTGACGCCGCCATCAATCCGCGCGACGTCGACTACATCGAGGCGCACGGCACGGGAACGATTCTGGGCGATCCCATCGAGGCAGACGCGCTCGGTCGTGTGCTCGGCAAGGGGCGCGATGCGGCCAAGCCGACACTGCTCGGTTCGGCGAAGACCAACTTCGGCCACCTCGAAGCCGGTGCCGGTGCCGCAGGCCTGATCAAGCTGATCCTTGCTCTTCAAGAGGACAAGCTCCCGCCGTCGCTGCACTACGCGGGCCCCAACCCGTACATCCAGTTCGACGCGCTGCGGCTCAGTGTTGTCACCGAGCCCGCTGATTGGCCCAGGTACTCCGGCCGCGCCATCGCGGGTGTCTCGGGATTCGGGTTCGGCGGCACCAACGCCCACGTGGTGGTCCGAGAGGTCACGCCAGAAGACCTGAGGGAACCCGCCACCGAGGTCATCGACGAGCCGGTTGCCGCCCAGGCTACGGTCGCCGACTTCCTCGACGAGGACGATGACCTCGACGAGTTCCTCACCGAGGCCGAACGCGCGGCGCTGGGCCAGCTCGCGGCCACACCGGCGAAAACCGAAGAGCCGCAATCCGAGGAGGACCCGGCAGAAGGCTTCGCGCCGTGCCGAGCCGAGGGTTCGGTTGTCCCGCTGGTGGTTTCGGGGTTCCTCCCGTCGCGCCGTCGCAAGACCGCCGCCGACCTCGCAGACTGGCTCGAGACCGACGCTGCTAAGAACACGCCGCTTGCCGACATCGGGCGGGCCCTGGCACACCGAAACCACGGACGTACCCGGTCGGTGGTGATGGCCCGCACCCACGAGGATGCGCTCAAGGGCATGCGGGCGGTCGCGGACAACAAGAACAGTCCGCTCGTATTCACCTGTGACTCACCGGATTCGGCGTCGCCGGTGTGGCTGCTGTCGGGTTTCGGTTCGCAGCACCGCAAGATGGGCAAGCAGCTCTACACCGAGAATCCGGTGTTCGCCGCGGCGGTGGACAAGGTCGACAAGCTGATCGTCGAGGAGCTCGGCTATTCGATCGTCGAGCAGTTCCTGGACGATTCGGTGGCCTACGAGATCGAGACGTCTCAGATTGGAATCTTCACCATCCAGATCGGCCTGGCCGAGTTGCTCCGCCACCATGGTGCGGATGCCGGTGTGGTCGTCGGACACTCGATGGGGGAGGCGGCAGGCGCCTACATCACGGGTGGTCTGTCCCTCGAGGACGCCGTCCGGGTCATCTGCCAGCGGTCGCGACTGATGGGCGAGGCCGAGGCGCAGCTGACCGGCGACGACATCCGGCTGATGGCGCTGGTGGAGTACAGCGCCGATGACATCACCGGTGTGCTCGCCGACTACCCCGATCTCGAGATCTGCGTGTACGCAGCACCCACCCACACCGTCATCGGCGGTCCTGAACCGCAGGTCGACGCCATCGTGGCGCGGGCCGAGAGCGAGGGCAAACTCGGGCGAAAACTCGCCACGAAGGGTGCCAGCCACACGTCTCAGACCGACCCGTTGCTCGGTGAACTCGCCTACGAGCTCACCGGCATCGAGCCCCGATCGCCGAAGATCGGCTTCTACAGCTCGGTCGACCGCGAGACCTTCTACCGGCCGGGCAGCGAGCCGGTGCACGCCGTGGAGTACTGGACCAAGGGCCTGCGGCACAGCGTGTGGTTCTCCCAGGCCGTCGCCAAGGCCGTCGAGAACGGGCACACCACGTTCCTCGAACTGTCGCCGAACCCCGCGGTACTGATTTCCGTTGCCGCCGTGACCTTCTCGGTCGGCATCCACAACGCCGAACTGATCGAGACGTTGCGCCGCAAGGAAGACGAGAGTCACGGCGTGATCAACGCGCTGATGAAGCTCTACGTTCACGGTCATGCCGTCGACGTCGGATCGCTGTTCGGCAAGGGCGATTTCGCCGAGATCCCGCGGACCCGGTTCGAACGCAAGCCGTACTGGCTGACCGCAAACATCTCGGCCGGATCGGGTGATTCCAGGATTCCGGGATCGCATGTGGCCCTCCCCGACGGTCGCCACGTCTGGCAGGTCGCTGCCTCGGCGGCATCCGACCTCACCGAGCTCGTCAGAGTTGCTGCGTCGCAGGTGCTCTCCGATGTGCAGGTGACGGCGGTGCTCCCGCACGGTGAGCCGGTGGGCGCCTCGACGCTGACCACCACCTTGGCACCTCACCCGGGCGGCGGTGCGCTGCAAGTGCATGCTGCCGAAGGCAATTCGTTCCGGCTGCTGCTCGACGCCGTGGTGGTCTCCGACGGAGCGGCTCCCGCAGCCGTTCAGACGGCCCCCGCCACTCCTGTGACGGCCGAACAGTCCGGGTTCGTCGACAACACGCTGGTGACCGAACCAGAGATCAGCGATGAGATCGGCGCCCGGTGGGATCCGGCCTCCGGCGAGACCATCGATGACCGGCTGGCACAGATCGTCGCAGAGTCGATGGGTTACGAGGCCGAAGATCTGCCTCGTGAGATCCCGCTGATCGAGCTGGGCCTGGATTCGCTGATGGCCATGCGCATCAAGAACCGTGCGGAGTGGGAGTTCGACATCCCGCAGCTGCAACTGCAGGCGATGCGCGACGCCAACCTCCAAGATGTGGTCAAGTTCGTCACCTACGCCGTGGAGCACCGCGACGAGGTGGAGGCGCTGGCCGCCGATGCAGCGGGCAAGGGTGAATTGGACACCGCCGCATTGGCCGAACTGATCAACTCCGAGGGAACCAAAACCGACAAGCCCCAGACCGACGAGCCCCAGGCCGTCGAGCCCCGAGCGGAAGCGTCTCTCGACACACCCGCACCCGCAGAGGCTGTCGCCGCCGCGGATTCGGCGCCCGCTCCGGCTCAGCCGGCACCGGCACAAGCCCAGGCCGACAAGCCGAAGGCCAACCTGCAGAACGCGGCCGCGGTCGCTGCCGCGGCCGGTGCGGACGTCCCACCGCGAGATGCCGCCGAGCGTCTCACCTTCGGCGTGTGGGCCGTGGTCACCGGAAAGTCGGCCGGCGGCATCTTCAACCCCCTCCCGGTGCTCGACGACGAGACCGCAGAGAAGTTGACGGCCCGGTTGTCCGAACGTGCGGGCGGCGAGCTCGACATCGAAGACGTCATCGATGCCGACAACATCGAGACGATGTCGAACTACGTGCGCGAGCATCTCGAGGGTGGGCTGGTGGACGGCTTCGTCCGCTACCTCCGGACCCCCGAGAACTCAGACCGCACACCGGTACTGGTGTTCCACCCGGCCGGTGGCTCCACCGCCGCGTACGAGCCACTGCTCAAGCGACTGCCCGAGGACGTCCCGGTCATCGGATTCGACCGCGTCGAGGGGACCATCGAAGAACGGGTCCGGCAGTACTACCCGAAGCTGCGCGAGATCCAACCCACCGGCCCGTACGTGCTGGTCGGCTGGTCTCTCGGCGGCGCCCTGGCATACGGATGCGCGCAGGTACTCGTCGAAGCCGGGGAAGAGGTCTCGTTTGTCGGCCTGATCGATGTGGTGCGCCCGGCCGAACCGGTCGAGGACACCCCAGAGACCAAGAGGGCCCGCCTCGAGCGGTACCTGGACTTCGCCAAGCGCACCTACGGTCTCGACGATGTGCCGATCCCGATGGACCGCCTGGTGGAGGCCGACGACGACGGCCAGTTCAAGATCATCATGGAGATGCTGGCGATGAGTGACGCCAAGATCCCTGGTGGCATCATCGAACATCAGCGCACCAGCTTCCTCGACAACCGCGCGTTGTCGACGGTGGAACCGACGCGCTTCGACGGCAAGGTGGTCCTCTACCGGGCCGACAAGATGCATGATGGCGCAATCGAACTCGAACCGCAGTGGGCCAAGATCGATGAAGACGGAAGATGGGGAGAGGTGGTCGACGATCTCGAGATCATCCACGTCGGAGGCGATCACCTGGCGATCATCGACGAACCCTACATCGGAAAAATCGGTGCCGATCTGACCGCACGGTTGGAAGAGCTCGCAAGAAAGTGACCCAGATTGACTGACACCACCGCCGGCAAGCTCAAGGAACTTCGCGAGAAGCTCGAGGCGGCAAAAGAACCCGGCGGCGAGCGGGCGGTCGCGAAGAGGGCTGCCAAAGGCATCGCGTCGCCTCGTGAACGACTGGACATGTTGTTCGACCCCGGCACCTTTGTCGAGTTCGGCCGACTCGCCAAGATGCCCGGCGCCGCGGACAGCGGCTACGGCGATGGCGTGGTGACCGGGCACGGCCTGGTCAACGGCCGTCCGGTCGCAGCGTTCTCGCACGACCAGACGGTGTTCGGCGGCACGGTCGGTGAGATGTTCGGCCGCAAGGTCTCGGCCATCATGGAGTGGGCAGGCAAGATCGGCTGCCCCATGGTCGGCATCAACGACTCCGCAGGCGCCCGTATCCAGGACGCGGTCACCTCGCTGGCCTGGTACGCCGAGATGGGCCGTCGCAACGACTTGTTGTCGGGGCTGGCGCCCCAGGTCTCGATCATTCTCGGCAAGTGTGCGGGTGGCGCGGTGTACACCCCCGCGAACACCGACATCCTCGTCGGCGTGAAGGACGAGAGCTACATGTTCGTCACCGGGCCGGACATCCTCCGTGAGGTGAACGGTGAGGACGTCACGGCCGAGGAGCTCGGTGGCTCGTACAACCAGTCCAAATGGGGCAACATCCATCACCTGGCCGATGACGAGAAGAGCGCATTCGAATGGGTGCGTGACTATCTCGAGTACATGCCGTCCTCGTGCCATGAGAAGGCGCCGGTGATCAATCCCGGGCTGGAACCGGAGATCACCGCAAGTGACCTCTCACTCGACACGTTCATGCCGAACAACGACAACACCGGCTACGACATGCGCGACATCATCCTGCGCGTGTTCGACGATGGTGCGTTCCATGAGGTCGCCGAATTGTTCGCGCCCAACATCATCACGGGTTACGCGCGGGTGGACGGTATCTCGGTGGGTGTGGTGGCCAATCAGCCGAGCGTGATGGCCGGTGTGCTCGACACCGATTCGTCGGAGAAAGCCACTCGTTTCGTCCGAATCTGCAACGCGTACAACATCCCCCTGATCTTCCTGGTCGACACCCCGGGCATCCTCCCGGGCGTCGAGGAAGAGAAGAAGGGCACCATCCGGCGATCGGGCAAGTTCCTGTTCGCTTACGTGGAGGCCGACGTCCCGAAGATCACCGTGGTGCTGCGCAAGGCATATGGCGGCGCCTACGCGGTGATGGGTTGCAAGCAGCTCGGCGCCGACATCAACTTCGCGTGGCCGACGGCCAAGATCGCGGTGATGGGTGCGGAGTCCGCGGCCACCATCCTGACCCGGCGGCAGACCGAGAACGCGACGCCGGAAGAGGCTTCGAAGATCCGGAAGGACTTCGTCGACTTCTACAACACCATGATGGCGACCCCGTACCTCGCCGCCGAGCGGGGCTACATCGACGCCGTGATCGATCCGTCGAGCACTCGGTTGCAACTGCGAAAAGCGTTGGCGCAGCTGAAGGACAAGCACATCCTGCGGTCGCCGCGTAAGCACTTCCTGATGCCGATCTGACCTGCGGTCCACCCGCGGCGGAACGGAGAGCTGTTCCCAGGTGACGGGCGGTGATCTGGTTAACTCTTAGCCGGCGTATGCACGTGCCGGCAAAGGAGTCCCCCACATGCGATTGCATTCAGATCGTGGGGAGCCCGGTCGGCAATCCCCCGTGAGCCTTGTGCTCGGGGTGATGGTGCTGCTGTTCGCCGGCGTCGTGGTGTCGGATTCGGTCAGAGGCGGTGGTAATTCGTCGCCGTCCGACGACGCGTTCTACAGCTGGACCAAGTCGTTGGACGATCTGCGCCCCGGCACGGTTCTGCGCACGCGTGAGATCAAACTCGCTGTCGGCAAGGTGCGGACCCCGATTTCGGGAACCCAGGCGCTGTACCGCTCCACCGATCAGTACGGCGAACCCAGCACGGCCGTGACCACCATGTTCCGCCCGATCGAAGCCCAACCCGATGCGCGGATCATCTCCTATCACGTCGCCTATGACGCCCTCGGTGATGAGTGCGATCCCTCGTACACGCTGCGTGGCAACGAACCCAACATGCTTTCCGAGGTCGCCGAGACCGTGATCGCGGGCTACCTTGCCACCGGCCACATCGTCAGCGTGCCGGATTACGAAGGCCTGCAAGAGGGGTGGACTGTCGGCAGGCAGTCCGGATACAACGCTCTGGACGGGATCCGGGCGACCGAGTCGGTCTTCGGGCTCGCGCCGGATACACCGGTCGGACTCATCGGCTACTCGGGTGGGTCGGTGCCCACCCAGTGGGGAGCCGAGGTGGCGCCGGCCTACTCGCCGGAACTGAACATTGTGTCGGCCGCCGCGGGTGGCCTGCCGGTGAACATGGCGCACAACCTCACCTACGTCAGCGGGGGCGCCGACTGGGCTGGGGTCATCCCGGCTCTGGTCGGTGCGTACAGCCGCACTTATGACCTCGACACCGACTCGTTCCTCTCGCCATATGGTGCTCGCCTGGTCAACACGGTGTCGGACTTGTGCATCGCCGATTTCGCGCACAACTACCCGGGCCTGACCGACGCCGCAATGGTGAAGACCCCGAACACCTCCCTGCTCCAGATCCCGTCGATGGTGGAGGCGAGCAACGACAACATCATGGGCAGCTCGGGCACGCCGCGGGCGCCGATGTTCATCGCGGTGGGACAGGCCGACGACACCGGTGACCAGGTGATGGTCACCGCAGACGTGCGGGGCCTTGCTCACGAATACTGCGCGCGGGGTGTGTCGGTGGACTACCGGGTCTACGACGGCGACGACCACCGGGAGGCGTACGTCAAGTTCCAGCGCGATGCGGCGGTGTTCCTGCTGGAACGGTTCCGAGGCGTGCAAGCGCCCGACAAGTGCGCGGACATACCGCCCGGCAACTCACTCGAACCCACGCCGGTACCTGCGGGTTGAACGGTCTTCACACGTCGTCGTCCTCGTCGGGATGCCGGATGCCACCCGCGAGCATCACCCCGATGGCAAACCCTGCCACGGGGAACGCATACGCCCACCCGAAGCCGATGTCGGGCAGCTGACCGTCACCCGAGACGAGTACGGCCTTGTGAGGGACCAGCCGTATCGTCGCCAGGATGGCTGCGCCACCGAGCGTGCAACCCGCCACCATCATGAGGCTGCGCACCTCGCTGCGGGTGCCCGCACCGAGTCGCGCGGTGAAATGCTCTGTGGCCCAGCCGAGCAGCCCCGCGCAGATCGCGAAGGCAGCGGGGATCAG
Source organism: Williamsia muralis (assembly GCF_051487485.1). Classification (GTDB taxonomy): domain Bacteria; phylum Actinomycetota; class Actinomycetes; order Mycobacteriales; family Mycobacteriaceae; genus Williamsia; species Williamsia muralis_B. Next base: position 683,703 of record NZ_JAHVCV010000001.1, read on the forward strand.
CCAGACCCACCCCGGCACGTGGAGGGCGAGGTCGCGGCCGGACGGGAGGTGCACCTTGGTCGACGACTCCGTGATCCCGGGAGTGATGAAATACCAGCCGAGCACCGCGACGAATCCGAAGCCCAGACCGATGACGGCGGCCCGCAACCACGTTGTGCGCCAGAGGCGTAGTACAACTGGCGTGGACCCGACCGTTCCCATCCTCATACCGTTGCACACAGCCGCCCCGCGACGCCGCAGGTCCTCCTGCTGCTGTCACTTCCTCCGGTTGCAGTCGGAGGGTGTGGCCGGAGTCGGAGGGGGTCGGTGGGGAACCGGGCCTTGGTGGTCGCCGGTTCGCCAGTTCCTCCGGTTTCACTCACTTCCTCCGGTTGCAACCGGAGGTTGTGGCCGAAGTCGGAGGGTGTCGGCGGGATTCGGGCCTTGGTGGTCGCCGGGTCGCCAGTTCCTCCGTCGAAGTCGGAGGGTGTCGGCGGGACCGGGTCTTGGTGGTCGCCGGTTCGCCAGTTCCTCCGGTTTCACTCACTTCCTCCGGTTGCAACCGGAGGTTGTGGCCGAAGTCGGAGGGTGTCGGCGGGATTCGGGCCTTGGTGGTCGCCGGGTCGCCAGTTCCTCCG
>NZ_JAHVCV010000010.1:0-178932 GCF_051487485.1 Williamsia muralis
CTCACGGATCCCTTCCGTGGCACTGCATACCCCAAAACCCGGTTGTTCGACGTCAGGACTGGTTCGCCCGCAATGGCCGCTTTCAGTCCGTCTCGCCGTTCACCAAATGCAATTCCCCACTAATCGTCTGATGCGCAATTTAAACACAGAAAGTCCGTTACCAGATCGCCAATTCGGCCATGCTGGTCGAACTGTGATTTACCGAACCCCTTCGCGCGTGTTCACGGACTCGGAAACATGGTTCTGGTAATGAGCTGTGCAAGCGACTTGGCCGGCGAACAGGCTCGTCCGGCTCGTGACTCTGCCGCAGACATTGAGCGATGAGCCGGAGTTCAAGACAACGACGCGGACGGCTTCGCGGACCACTCGGACGACCGACCAGTCGATCAAGTCCACGAGAGTCCCTGTGAGCCACTAACGCTCAGGGTTACTCGTCTCGCCGATCGAGACAGCAAGGGTGATTCACGTCCACGAACCCAGTTTCGTGATCATTGATATGCATTCGCAATACCTCGGCGATTGCGGGGAATGCGGGCGCGGCGGATCGTGCAGCTGGGGTTCGAGCTTCGGGGGTTACCGGCTCGGCGTCCGGGGAGCGTTCCTTCCGACTAGATGTCTTCGTCGGGCATTCGCGGCGTGAATACGAAAAGCCGCAGTCCGGTTGACTCCCGCTGCAAATCGAGCGACAAAACAGCCGGTTCAACGCCACCCGATTGCACGCAGCCGTTTGCAGAAGCGATGGATACGCCGCCGCCAGCACCGAGCCTCGCGGTGTCTCATCCACGCCATCGAACAATCCAGCGCAGGAATTTGCAGATCGGCGACCCGTGTCGCCTGCGGGGCCCTATAGTGGGCCAATCTCCAGTGTCGAGCGACGGCACTGGTGGCGCCAGAGGAAGTTTTCGTTCGACGGGTAACGCGGCACCGCCCGACGACGACATCTCCTACAGTGCCTTAGTCGTCGGGGACCGAGATCAAGGAGCCAGTCCCCGCATGCCCTCACCTGCAATCCCCAGCGGCAACCTCGTTCCAGCTTGGAGAATCGACTCGACCGACAAGCAGCCCGGCAGGTCCAGTGGTCGGCGCAAGCCTCGGCTCCTGGTCATGAGTGCTGTTGTGGCCGTGCTCAGTATCGGGTTGACGGCCGCGAGTTCGTTCCTGTTCACATTTACGTCCGCATCCGCGCTGACCGGCCATCCGGAGGTGCTGCGAGATGGTTGTTCGTGGGACTCATCCGGCAGCTTCGTACAGAACTGCCCGGTCTGGTCCCCGTCGCAGAACAAGTGGGTCACGGTCCAGATCCGCGCGTCGCAAGGCAGTGACCAAGGCGTGTATCTCCTCGACGGCATGCGAGCCCGCGAGGATCGTTCGGCGTGGACAACCGATGTGAGGGCCGCGGACGTCTACGACCACACCACCGACACCACGCTGGTGATGCCCGTGGGCGGCGCGTCCTCCTTCTACACCGATTGGAACGGCGGCGCGGGCGACCAGAACAGCACCATCAAGCAGGAGACGTTCCTGACCGACGAATTGCCCGCTTATCTCGCACAGAACTTCGGCGTGAGCCCGTCCAACAACGCCATCATCGGCTTGTCGATGTCGGCAGGCCCGGCGGTCACCCTGGCTGAACGTCACCCCGAGCAGTTCAAAGTCGTGCAGGCGATGTCCGGTTACTACCAAACCGACAACCCGCTGGGCGCTCTCGGCGTCTTCGCGTCTCAGACGTTGGTCTCCAACTACACAAACGGAATCCTCAACATGTGGGGTCCCCCCGGTAGCGCGCAATGGGCCGAGAACGACCCCTCCAAGAACGTCAGCAAGTTGAAGGACAACGGGCAGGTCCTCATCATCTCCTCGGGTAACGGCTTGCTGACACCCGGTGAACTCGCCCATCTGGCGCCGCAGGATCAGATCAGCGCCATCGCCTTGGAGATGTTGTCGGCGGTGTCGACCATCTTGATGCAGATGCAGGCCAGGCAAAGCGGGGCCAACGTGGTCGTCCTCCCCAATTACGGCGGGCACACCTGGGAGAACTGGGGCCGCGGACTCCGCGATGGGCGAGAAGAAGTGACGGAGGCGCTACGCAGCACCCCGCCTGTCACCGCCAAGACCCAGGTGGTCACCGCCGCGGGATCACCGGTGCCCGACGGATCGGCGAAGGTCACCGACGCCGCATTGCTGGCGGCGCAAACCCCTTCGGTGCTTCCGTCCGACATCCCGGAGACGGCAACCGCGCCCGAAAGCGTTGACCCGAGCTCCGACCCACCGGCGACCGAGTCCGCGCCCAGCGGGCCGACGTCCGCAACGGAGCCGGCGGCGACTGGGACCGCCACGCCCACCGACACCCCCGCAACCACCACGCCCGATGCAGAACAGTCGCAGGTGAACATCGAGGCACCTGCGTTGGACACTCCATCGGCGACGACCACACCCTCGGCCACGAGTGGAGCGTCGTCGGCACCGTCAGCTCCATGACCGGGCTTCAGCGGGCGGGTGACAGCGATCGCTGACGGATCGACGGGTTCACCGTCGGACGTGGGCGAGCTACGAGGGGTGACCCGCCCGCTGCCTGCGAAGCGCCGACCACGCCCCGGTCGACCAGAGCGCCCATGCGATCAACACCGGCTGGAAGAGCAGTCGGGTGGCACGGGCCTGGTCGGTGTTGAGCCCGAACGCATCACGATGGTTGATCAGCTGCGCCAGGTTGCCCGGAAACACCGCGACGAAGAACGCGGCCAGCACCAGACCGACAGCGGCTCGGCGGCGTTTGAGGAAGACGGTCGAAGTTCCCAGCGCGATCTCGACCACACCCGAAGCGAGAACGGTCACGTCCGGGCCGAATGGCACGAAGTCCGGGACCTGCGCCTGAAAATCCTGCCGCGCAAACGTCAGGTGTCCGATACCCGCGAACACCAACGCCGATCCGAGCGCAATGCGAGCGACAGCGCGCGCCGGCTCCTCAGCTGAAGGAGAGTCGGCGAGAAACACCGTCAGAGGGTTTGGCCGATTCGTCATTGGTCACCTTTGGAGTCGAGATAGCCGAAGTGGCGTGCTCAACCAGCGTAGGCAACCGGTCTGCACCATGCAGCTGATGTGAACACATCCGTTGTCCGACGCATGTCGCCGCGCCGTGCGGTTGAACGGTTGTCGCGACCGTCAGGCAGCCGACCTGGGGACGTGGTTTACTGTCGCGGGGTCGGGAGCCCAGTATCGACGGCACGGGGGAATCAGTAAGTGAGACGGCGCTTTTCGGCCATCGTGGCCATTGTGATCTTCTGTGTCATAAGTGAGCTTGCGGCAGCCCCTGTGGCGATGGCGGCACCGATGACTGACGGACTTGCGGCGCCTGCGCGCATCGAGACGTTGGTGATGGTGACGCCTCAGCGAGCAAAGCTCACCGTCTACTCGCCGATGATGCGCCGGACCGTACGTGTTGATGTGCTGTTGCCGGAGCGGCCGAGAGCCGCTACCCCACGCCCGGCGCTCTACATGCTCGACGGCATCGACGCTGGTGTCTACTCGGGGTACAGCCAGAGCGGATGGACCCAGTACACAGACATCGTCGAGTTCATGGCAGACAAGAACGTCAACGTCGTGCTTCCCATCGGCGGCACCGGCAGTTACTACACCGATTGGAAACAGGACGATCCCGCGTTGGGCAGGAACAAGTGGGAAACATTCCTCACCCGCGAACTCCCCCCGCTCATAGACTCGACGTTCGAGGGCAACGGCCGCAATGCCATCGAGGGGTTGTCGATGGGTGCCACCGGCGCATTGATGCTGGCCGTGCGGAACCCTGACCTTTACAGCGGCGCTGCGCTTTTCAGCGGCTGCCTCGACCTCGGAGACCAGACCGCCCAGAACGCCACGACCGCAAGCGTGATGACTCGCGGCGGGGATCCGGCCAACATGTGGGGTCCGGCGTACAACGAGGCGTGGCTTGCCCACGATCCAGGCGCGAATATCGGTGCCCTGCGCGGCCAACCGTTGTACGTCGCGGTCGGAAGCGGCGTGCCGGACTGGTCGATGGGCGTGGCGGGGCTTGCCTCACCCGTCGGCGGAGCTCTCGAGGCCGCAGCGTTGGCCTGCACCCGTACCTTCGAGACCAAGGCCAAGGCAGCGGGCGTAGACATCACGTTCGACTACCGAGAAGGCTTGCATTCCTGGGGCTATTGGAACGACGATCTACACCGCTCCTGGCCGACGATCCAACAGGCACTCGGACTGTGACTCCCCTGTCGCCAAGCGCGTCGGTGCAGGGAGCACGCATGCCCTGATCGCTGCCCGTCTCGACAGCGATGGGGGTAGCGGTGTGTCAGACCGTCGCCACCGGAAGCCGGGCAAGTGCCACCACGGTCACGTCGTCGGGATTGTTCGTCCGGGATGCCATGGCAGAGATCGCATCCACGATCTCGCCGGCGGACGAGGCCGCCACGGCAATGGCTGCGACGTGGTCGACAGCGGCCATCGATCCGTCGTACAGGTCCAGGACACCGTCACTGAAGCACACCACCATGTCCCCCGGCTGGAGGAACAGTTCTTGCATCGTCCAGTCGTCATCGAGTCCGAGTCCCAGCGGTAGGTCCTCGGAGCCGAGCCGCTCCCACGATCCGTCGGCGCGAGCGATCAAGGTCAGTCCATGCCCGGCATCGGCGTAGAGCATTCGGCCGTCTTCGGCGCGAATCCTGGCGTGAAAGAGGGTTGCGAACGATTCGGTGTCACCCAGATCGGTTGCAAGGCAATCTGCGGTCCGCGTGAAGGCGACGACCGGGTCCTCGTCGTTGCGGGCGCTTCGCACCACAGCCCGGGCTGTCGCCGCAATGATGCCCGCACCGACACCCTTGCCCATCACGTCTCCGAGAGTGAAACCCAGACCCCCGCGAATGGGATACCAGTCGAAGAAGTCGCCGCCGATCGCGGTCGACGGAATGCACGCGCCCGCAACCTGATAGCTCGGCAGTGGTGTTCCACTCTTCGGCAACAATGCCCGCTGAACCCGCGAAGCCTGGTCGAGTTCACTGGTCGTCGCACGCTCGCGCCGTTGGATGACAGACAGTTTCTTTCTCGACAGCCGCGACAATTCGTTCACCACGGTCGCTGCAAATGTGAATGCGCACGCACTGAACAATCCGCGCCACAACTCGTTCGGATTGTCGGACACACTCGTGCCCAGGGCGAATGGCACGAGGAGGGCCGCACACACGCCGAGGAACGAATAGAAGATGAATCGACGACCCTCTGAACTGGCGAACCAGATCACCGGCAGTATCACCAGAGACGCAAAGATCGACCTACTCTCTCCCGTCGCGAAACGAAGCGCGCCACAGGCGAACAGATCGAGTGTGGGAACGATGAAGCCGTACCTGTACAACGACTCGTCACGGGAGAAGGCAACCGCGAGAACGGTTGCGATCACGGTGACCAGCACCGCGCTCACCAGCACCCGCGCATCGCTGACGACCAGCGTCGGGATGGTGCCGCTGAGGACCACCGCCACCGAGAAGAGCGCAACGAATGGAAGTTGTTTGAGGAGGGGCGAAGGGCGATCCACACCCAATCGGTGACGAAGAGAGCCTTGCGGCATGAACTCCCTTTCCCGGAATAACGAATGTCTGATTCGACACTAGTGGACTGATCGACGATGAGCTCGGGGCATTCGGCGTCGTGTTGATGTCAGTTCCCGAAAAACAGTTGCTGCGAGGCCATCAGCCCGCTCCATGACCATCGGACAACCGCGCTGTAATCGAGAAATTTCGTCCCCAGTTCGACGGCGTTCCGTCACATCAGGTGCGGTCGAATGCGGCGAGCAACATTCGCGCTCCGGTCGAGATCAGATTCGATCGGTCTGAATGTTCAGGTCGTAGTAGAGCAATGCGCAGACAAAGGCTTGCGGTCGCGCCCATCGTGAGGAAGACGAGGTCGTCGAGCGCCGCGCCCTCCAGGTCGGGCCGCAGACGGGCGGGGAGAACGCGGGCCAGCGGTACCAAGGGGCCCTCGACCTCGCGCCAGGCGTCACCGAACTCCGCCTCATCCGAGGCAAATGACGCGCGGAGGACAGGGGCGTGTTTCTCGAACGCAGAAGTGAGGGTTTCCACCACGATCACCATCGCGTCCATCGGATCCTTGTCCATGGCGCTGCCGACGCCGGTTGCCAGTTCGGTGGTGATCTCGTGAACCGCGGTGGTCCGCAGGTCGTCGATGATGGCGTCCATATCCGCGAAGTAGCGATACACCGTACCGATGCTGACGTGTGCAAACTGCGCCAGTTGCTGGGTTGTCGGGCGGCGGGAGGGCTCGCGCCGGAGAAGCTCCACGGTTCCTTCCAGCAGCGCCTCACGCATCTCGACTCCGCGTTTCTGTCGCGGCGTCACGCGTCGATGTGGTGGGGTCGCCCGGGCCCTCTGGGTGGTCACAAAAGTGAATAGTAAGTGAGGATTCCTCGTGTTTGACTGAGATCATGACTACCGTGCCACCGAATGACCTGGTGAACACCGATGCAGCAGTCGCTCGATTCGGCGACGCCGGTCGGGTATGGCTCGAGGCCATGTGGCTGGGCGACGACCTGGCGGATGCCGTCGTGAACGACAACTTCTCCGAGTCGTCGGCCTCCTCGGCAACCGAAGCCGTATGGACTGCGCTCGCCGACGGTGTTGAGGCGGTGCCAAACGCCCCGCGGTCTTTGCAGGATCTCTTCACATTTCTGGACGCCGAACCCGACTGGGTGGACCATGAGCGGCTCGACCGCGCCGCAGATGCACTGATACGCCACACCGCCGCACTGGGAATCGTGCTGGGGGCAGCATCTCTGGTGCGAGGTGCAGGTAACACCATCGCCGGGAAGCCGCTGGCGCTGACAGGCCGGTACGTATCCCAGCCGGCCATTCGATCGGTCGAGGTCGGCGAGTGGCTGCGCAATGTCATCACCCCGGGGGGAATGCGTCGCGGCGGTGACGGCTTCGCGTACACCGTGCGGGTTCGGATGATCCATGCGCATGTGCGCCGCGCCCTTCGGCACCTGGAGGTGTGGGACGAGGCTGCATGGGGAGTACCGATCCCCCAGCCCTACATGGCGTTCACGCTGGCCGAGTTCGGCCACATCGCCATCGATGCGATGCACAAGTTGGGCGTTCGGTTCACCGACCGCGAACTCGCCGACATCTACCATCTGTGGAGATACGTCGGCCATGTCGTCGGCATGGACGAGCGGCTCAACCCGGTCAGCGAATCCGATCAGATCCGGATCGAGGAACTGTACCGGTTGACCTCACCCGGTCCCGGTGAAGACGACCGCGACTTCGTCGTGGCACTCACCGACGACTACCTGATCCCCGAACTCGCCAATGCGTTGCCAGGACCGCAACGGATCCGCCACGCGGCCGCCTCCACGCTGATGCGATCGCTGCAGAGAGTGTTCATCGGCGACGACGCGGCCGACGAATTGCACATTCCCGACGGCCGACTCAAGCACGTCGTGGGTCGCGTCGGTCCGCTCCTGGCTGTCGCGGCGCGTGTCCGGCTGGCCGTGGCCGGGGACCCTGAGCGGCTGACCCGCAGTGCCTATCTCGCGCGCGACGAGGACATGGATCGGATGCGGGCCGCCTATCGGGTCACCCATGATCTCGTGGACAACGCCCCGCCCACCCCGTTGCGGGCTGCAGCCGGACGGGGCTGACCGCCTCGGGCGTCTCGGCCGGCGTCAGCCGTCTGCGACAATTCGAACAATGACGTCCCCTCTCACCGCCTCCCGCTCTGACTGTCTCGCCGAGCATCCATGACGCGGTTTCTTGTTTTCGCACTACTGCTCGCGCTGGTGTCCTACTGGCTCCATCGGCGACTTGTCCGAGCCGCCGGCGTTGCCCGCCCGTGGTCGATCATCGTCGACATCCTCCTCGGACTGCTGTGGGTGCTGGCGATCATCGGTGTCGGCAGCGGCGAGCTGCTCGACCCGTCGTGGGCTCGCACCCCCGGGTTCGCCGGATGGGTGTGGCTGGGAACGGTCTTCTACCTCGTACTCGGACTTGCGATCATCGCCGTGGTATCTCTTGTCGCGCGGATGGTTCGGCGCCTTCGGGGCTCGCGGAGCGAATCGTTCGATTCGTCCCGTCGTCGCGCGATCCGGATTGCCACCGTGGGGGTGGTGATGGCCGCCGTTTCTACGACGAGCTACGGACTGGTCGAAGCGGCACGACCTGAGGTCGTCCGTGTCACCGTGCCGCTCGCGGCGCTTCCCGACGAGTTCGACGGATTGCGGGTGGCTCTGATCTCCGATCTCCACGTGGGACCCTCTCGCGGCGGCGAGTTCACCGCACGCGTGGTGGAAACAGTGAATGCCGAACGCCCAGACCTCATTGTCATCGCGGGCGATCTCGTCGACGGAACGGTCGAGAAGGTGGCCGGCGACCTACAGCCACTCGAACGGCTGTCGGCGCCTCTCGGGGTGTACGGCGTCAGCGGCAACCACGAGTTCTATGCCGACGACGGGGGGCGGTGGCTCGACGTGTGGGACAGGCTCGGCATCCGGACGCTTCGCAACGAGCACGCCCTCGTCGAACGAGCGGGCGCAAGCATCGACATCATCGGCATCCACGATTACTCGTCTCCGAAGCCCTACGAGCCCGACCTCGGCCGAGCACTCGACGGCCTGGACCGCGAACGCTTCGGTTTGCTCCTGGCCCACGAACCGCGCCAGGCGTTCGAGGCATCCGACATGGGTGTCGATCTCCAGCTCTCCGGTCACACCCACGGAGGTCAGATGTGGCCGATCCGCTACCTCGTGCCGCTGCAGCAGCCATCCGTGGAAGGCCTGGACCGAGTGGGCGAGACCACGTTGTACACAACACGGGGTGCCGGAGCGTGGGGTCCTCCGACCCGTGTCGGCGCGGCGCCAGAGATCACCATCTTGGAGCTGGTGCGTTCTCGGTGAATGGTTTTCGCCCGGGACACGCGGGAAACATGCGAACGCCGCGCCGACCCACCGGCGTGTCGACGGGGCAGCGGTCGCGCGTCTTCGAGACTCTTGCTTAGATGTGTCCTATGAGTACCTACACGTCGCTCGACGCTGCCATCGATACATTCCTCAACACCAACCCCTGGGCCGTTGACGTCCTCCAGTTCTTCTTGAACGGCCTGCCCTGATCAGTCGCTGAACGGGCACTGTGCCCGCAGCGCAATTGTTCGACCGAATCGGTCCGTCGCCTCACGGCGACGGGCCGATTTGCTATATGCAACATAGCCATTCATGAGTTGACTCCGGAGCTCTCCGGGTCTCGATTCCTCACTCCCCCGTAGATTCCCCGCCTGACAATCCACGGTTGCAGCACCCGGTCGATCGACCAGGCCGGAAAGCGAAACGGGCGGCCCGAGGGTGTGAACACCTCGAGCCCGTCCGGTTGGACGCCGAGGACCGACCCCCACCTCCGATTGCGCGGACGGTAACCACGTAGTGAACGCCCGGCCAATTCGGCACGAACGTTGCGAGCGACGAGGCGGTCGGCCCTGTTCCGAGCCGACCCACGCAAGGGATCGCTCGCAGCCACATCCCCCAGAGCGAAAACACCCGGGTGCCCCGGTACTTGCAGCTGATCGTTCACGCGAACGAATCCCCCTGCGTCGAGCACGCTTTCGGGCAGCCAGCCGGTGTTCGGATGTACGCGGCCGACCGCCCACAACACTGCGTCGGCAGACGCCGGAGCCTGCCCGGTGGTCCACTTGACGGCTCCTGTCGTGATCTCGTCGCCGACGAACCCCTCGTCCAAGGCGGCACGATGGCCAGGGTGGAGCTGAACTCCGAGGTCCATCAAACGGCCTCGAACACGGCGCCAGGTTCGGATGTGGTGTTGCGGAAGAGCTCTCTCGCCGGGGTACCACAGGCTGACCTTCTTCTCCGGCCACATGCCTGCCACGTTGGCCGCGCTGCTGACAGCTGCCGCACCGCCTCCGATCACCATCACAGATGGTGCCGCAGCGAGCGTTTCGTGCGCATCCCGCAGACCGGCTTTGACCTCGTCGGGCGACTGCATCGTGGGTGTGCGCCAGAATCCGTTGCTGACTCCTGTCGAGATGACCAGGGCGTCATAGGATTCGATCGACATCGAGGCGTCCGCACTCCTCACGGACAGGGTTCGTGCCACCAGGTCCACGCCGGTGATCGTGCCGTGGACCGTGCGAACGCCATCGAGGCCCCGAAAGCGGTCGAAGGAGACCCAGTAGTCGCGAGACCAGTCGTCCGGTCGGCTCAGCCTCGTCCCCAATTCCTGCCCGCTGACCAGACCAGGTTTGACCGAAATACCCACGACATCGACGTGTCCCGCCAGGTGAATCGCTGTCAGCACCCCGCTGTCGCCGAGGCCGGCCACGACAACTCGCTTGCGTGTCACACGGTCACCCGTCGCGGACGCCATGGGACAAATCTCGGTACGCGGTCGATCACGTCCTGATACCCCGCGCGGCGTTCCAGGCTGCGCTTCTCCATCATCGGAATGCTGGCCCCCAGGAACATCCCGAGCATCGCTGCTGCGCCCAGGAACAACCACCACGCATCGGACGGCGACACAGCGACCCCGAACAGCGCCAACGCAAACCAGAAACCGAACTCCCCGAAGTAGTTCGGGTGTCTCGACCAGCCCCACAGACCCCGGTCCATCACGTCGCCCGGTCTTCCGTCCCGGACGAATTGATGTAGCTGAGCATCGGCGACGAGCTCGAGCCCCACCGCGGCCAGTCCTACGGCGAAAGCGATGGCGGTGAGCCAGATGATGTCGTCACCCGGACGCGTGACGGCGATGTAGACCGGGAGCATTCCCGCGAAGACCTGCAGGGTGGGGATCACGTGGATGGCAAGAAGATCGGTGACGAACTCGAATCGGCCGGCCTGACCGCGCAACATCCCGTACCGCCAGTCCTCATGGTGCAGGCCGGGAAAACCGCGGATCCAGTTCGCCGTCAGCCGTACTGCCCAGAGCATCACCACGATCGCGATCAACCAGCAATGCACCTCATCGATGCCGAGGTCGCCGCTGGCCCACCAATAGATCATCAGAAGCGGCGGAACCACACTCCAGTAGGCGTCGTAAAAACTGGAGTTGCGATAGAACCGGCTGAACCCGAAGATCACCACGGTCGCCAGAACGTCGGCGATCAACGTGTCCAGCCACAGCCACGCCGTCTTCGGGCCCCATCCCAACCAGAGGACGGCCACCAGGATGGCGATGGAGTATGCCACTGCGATGCGTACGAGTGATGCTGTCTTCGTCACGAGGTCTGATGATGCCAGTACCGATCCCACCGGTGCCGTAAATCGACCATCATGGCTTCTTGCCGATCCCGCCGAAGCGGGCTCAGGCCAGTACGATCACAGCGCACAAGGTGAGCGTCACGTGGACGAGGCTGTACAACTTGTAGGCCAGACGGTTCCGTGACCGAGTGTTGCGAATCGCGGTGAGTACGGCCGTCGGCCAACACAACAACGCCATCAGCCCAGAGGCGACCGCGACTGCGACGTCGGATCCTCCGCTGGTGCGGAACAGCACCAGATAACTGACCGCCGGCCAGATCACCATCATCACCACGAACCAGGTGCGCACAGCGGTGGCGCCGAAGAGCAGCGGCTGGGTCACTCGTCCGATGATCCGGTCACCGCCCATGTCCCGGACATCTTCGATCGAGAGAGGAATGATGAACATCGTGGCCAGTGCGACTATCCAGAACCAGGCTGTGGCGTCCAGCGAATGCGCTATCGCCCACGAACCCCCGAGCTGAGCGATCACACCTACCCACGTGGTGACCGGTTTCCACAAGATGTAGAAGCGGGGCTTGAGGAAACGGTGCGTGATCTGCACCGTCGCAATCCAGACGATGGCGGCAACAAAGGTGGTGAGACCGAGCATCGCCGACAGGCCGACAAAGATGGCCGAGCCGACGTAGTTCCTACGCCACATCCCGGCCGGCGTGACCAGGCCTGACGGAATAGGGCGGTAGGGCTTGTTCGCATGGTCTTCTTCGGAGCCGCCCGCTTGGTTGGCGGTGTCGAAGACATAGATGAAAAGCATCGACCACAGCACACTCGCGACGATCGCGACGGCCAGATCGATCGCATCGAGATCGAATCGCAGCGCGGCGGTCAACGTGAAGAGCACCGGCGGCAGGCTTGCGACCCAGACGTTGTCGGCGTTGAGCCTGGCGGTGACAACAAGCTCGCGGCGCACACTCCACCGCGGTGTCACCGCTCGTGGAGACTTCTCCTCGACGTGCACGACTTCCCCGTCTTCCTCAACCATCGGTCGGCACAATTGCCGGTAGCCAATACGCTACTGAACACGCGTTCACAGTTCGAACCGAACCTCGGTCAACTGCTCATCGTGGAAATCCGCCCCGGGACGGAACAACCGTTGTGTACCGGCCGGCCGGCGTCGGCGATGACATGAAAGGAGCCCAGCAATTGAATCAGCTCCTGCTCGATGACGGATTCCCCCACCGGCCTCGCCGGGAGCTCGCACCCGGCGCGGTCCACATCCCGGCCTGGTTGACGCTGCAGCAGCAGCGGTGGCTCGTGGCGCAGTTCAACGAGTGGGCGACCGGACCGGTACCCATCCGCGCGGCGCGGGTGCGTGGTCGTGAGATGTCGGTGCAGATGGTGTGTCTCGGGTGGCATTGGCAGCCGTATCGGTACAGCCGGACGGCCACCGATGTCAACGGTGCGCGAGTGCTCGACTTCCCGGACTGGATGGCCCGACTCGGCCGCAAGGCAGTCGCAGACGCTGCCGAGAACACGCCGTCCGGGGAGGCCTATGAGCCGGACGTCGCCCTCGTCAATTACTACGACGACTCTGCTCGCATGGGGATGCACCAGGACAAGGATGAGCTCTCCAGAGCGCCTGTTGTCTCCCTCTCGATCGGTGACACATGCCGATTCCGATTCGGGAACACCGAAAGCCGTAACCGCCCATATACCGATATCGACCTCGAATCCGGCGATCTGTTCGTCTTCGGCGGGCCTTCACGGCTGGCCTACCACGGGGTCACGAAGATATACCCCGGAACCGCACCAGCCGATTGCGGTCTGACGCAGGGTCGGATCAACATCACCATTCGGATGACCGGGATGGAGGGCTGACCGCTACCAGTAGATTCCCGGGACGAGACGGGCAATCCGCTTCGCGGACTTGGGGATCGGCGGGGTGACCGGCAGGCTCGACCGCGTCTGACGATCTGCCGACGGCTCCGCCGAAGTGGCTTCGTCGTCCGCCGGTGCACCCTTGGCTGCGGCGGAGTCCGGAAACAGGCGGTAGGCCTGATGCAACAAAAGGTGTTTGAAGCGAGGCGCGAACAACCCTGTGAACTCGGCAGCGGTACCGACTGGGGTATCGATCCTGTCGGGGCGTTTCTCGAGCGCGCGGACCACCATCTTCGCCGCGTCGTCGGGTGAGGCCACGGGAAGCGATTGATAGATCGTCGTGGGCGCGATCATCGGAGTCCGCACCAACGGCATCCGGATCGAGGTGAACGTGATCCCGTCGTCCAGGGTTTCCGACGCGATCACGTCGCTGAACGCATCGAGCGCGGCTTTGCTCGCGACGTAGGCCGAGAACCGCGGCACCTTGCTCTGCACCCCGATGGACGAGATGTTCACTATGTGCCCGAAACGACGCTCGCGCATCGATGGCAGCAGCGCGAGGACCAACCGGACGGCCCCGAAGTAGTTGACCGCCATGGTTCGTTCGAAATCATGCATCCGGTCCGTCGACTGCGCGATACTCCGTCGGATGGAACGACCGGCATTGTTGACGAGGTAGTCGACGTGGTCGTGTTCGTCGAGGACCGTCTTGACCATGGTCTCCACCGATTCGTGATCGGTGATGTCACACGGATAGCCGAACGCCGAACCCCCTTCTGCCCGAATGTGTTCCACTGCCGCCTGCAGGTCCTCCGCGCCACGAGCTATGAGCAGGACCGTCGCTCCACGTTGGGCGATCTTGTGCGCGGAGGCCAGCCCGATTCCCGACGATGCACCCGTGATCACCACAACCCGGTCTGCGAGTTCGCCTGCGGGACTGGGCCTTCGGGCCAGGTCGGGATCGAGGTGGTCGTACCAGTACCGCCAGAGCTTGTCGGCATACGATCCGAACTTCGGTACCGTCAGACCACTGTCGGCCAGAGCAGCTCGTGTGGTCGCCGACGCGAACAGGGAGGGGAGAGTGAGATGTTCGATGACCACAGGCGGTATCCCGATCTGGTCGAGCACCAGATCGCGCGCGATCTTCACGCCCGGTAGATCGCCGAGCCCGAGAAGCGGACGTGCGATCGGCGCCGGTACCGAACTCACCGCCATCGGCGCACCTGCGGCGCGCGCCAGTGCTCCGTAGACCTCGCGGACCGACTGGGGCTTCGGGTTGACCAGATGGAAGGCCCGCCCGTCGAGGCCGGGCTGCAGCATGAGCTCGACAAGCGCCGCGGCCACGTAGTCGACAGGCACCATGTTGGTGGAGCCGATGTCAGGTACCGCGGTGGGCAGAAACGACGGCAGTCGGCTGAGCATTCTCAGCGCGGTGAAGAAGTAGTACGGACCGTCGATCTTGTCCATCTCGCCGGTCTCCGAGTTACCGACGACGATTGCAGGCCGATACACCCGCCACGTCAGTCCCGGTGACTGACGAACCAACTGCTCGGCGATGAACTTCGTCTCGTGGTACGGCGACGGAAGGCCTTGCCCCAGATCAAAATCGTCCTCGGTGAAGACGCCGGCATGGTCGCCCGCCACCGCCACCGAGGACACGTGGTGGAAGGTGGCGTCGAGTTCGTGAGCCAGGTCGATCATCGATCGGGTGCCGTCGACGTTGGCCGCCTTCGACTCCTCAGCGCTTGCGGTCATGTCGTACACCGCACCGAGATGCAGGACGTGTTCTGCTGCCGGCGGCGGCTTCTCGAGGCCCAGCCCCGGCGCGGTGAGGTCCCCGACGATCGGAACCACCCGATCGCCGCCCACCCAGGTGGCTGCCAGCCGCTGCATCCGCTCGACGGACGCTTTGCGCACCAGCACATAGACCTGAGCGTCGGGATCTCGTTCGAGAAGTTTCGGCAATACGTTCCGACCAAGGAAGCCGGTTCCACCGCTCACCATGTATGCCATCTGATCTCGACCTCCACGCTCATCGTTCGCACTCGGCTGTCGGCGCGCGTTACTCGTCGGTAATGAGGGTAGGTCAACTGACGCCCGGCAACTCCCGGTTCTTCATATTCCGGGCGACCTACCCGCCGGGCGATCACCAGCGAGTCACATGCTTGTACCGACGATCCGATCGCCGCCTGCGTTCTTGGCCCGGTACATCGCCGCGTCGGCGTTACCGACCATCACATCGACGATGTCGCCGTCCGGCGGGGGCCACGACGGAACAAACGTCGTGACCGTCCCGATGCTGACGGAGACAAAATCGGTGCCTTCTCCCCCCGCCAGACTCTGCCTGATCCGCTCGGCGAAAACCTGGGCCTGCTTGGCGTCGAGGTGCGCGAAGATCGCGAACTCGTCGCCTCCGATCCTCGCGAGAGCGTCGACTCCCCGGCACAAATCGGCAAGGCAGTTCGCTGTGCGGATCAGAACAGCGTCGCCGGTGATGTGGCCGTGCGCGTCGTTGATCGATTTGAACTTGTCGATGTCGACGACAAACGCGGTCAGTGGTGACCACGGCGGATACACAGCATGCGACTGCTGCAACGCCTCGGCCAGACCACGTCTGTTCAACACGCCGGTGAGTGCGTCGGTGAACGATTCCTTCGCATCGCGACGCAGGAATGTGAGCGCGATCTGCGCGAGGATGTTCGTCGAGAGTCCGGCGCACATCGCGGTGAGTGCGAGCGCAGAGGCCACCAGGACGGACGTGTCAGGCGACATCACCGAGTACGTGTACGTGGCAACTATGACAGCAAACAGGTAGGCCAGCTGGGCGCACATCAACCGGGGCCCGTGAACAAAGGTCACGTACATCCCCGGGACAACAAACAGATTCAGCAGGGCAAGGGCCACGAGTGGCTCCCCGACGAACAGATAGGTGGTGATGGCCGCGTCGACGAAAGCGACGAACCATGCCGAGGTCTTCTCGCGGGGCCACGGACGAAACCACCAGGCGGCCGAACAGACCGCGAAGCCCATCGCTGCAGCCAGCACAAGACCGTTGGGCAACAAGCACCTGCAGGGGTTGATCAAGATGACGAGTACCCCGAACAGCGCATACACGAGGCAGCAGATCATCGCGCAGACCCGGGTGACCAACAGCCATGTGCGTGACTCTCCGTAGGTATGCGCCCATTCATAGTCGTAGGGCTGGGTGTACCACCAGCGCAACAGGCGGAAAACGACAGCCCAACGGTGTTTGCGAGATGGCTGTGGCAGACGAGGCTGTCCACGCTCGGTCCCGCGGCGAAGCCTCATTCACCTTCTATCGTGACGGATGGTCAAAGCGTTAGATCCTGTTCGCATTTGAGCACGGCTCGGCTTGGGTGTCGACACTGGACACCTATCTCAGACGACAGAACCCCGGCCACGGTTTCATCTCGAAGAGATGGCGCAACAGAGCGATTCCGTAGAAGTTGCCTTTCGGACAGATGATTGACGCTCGCAAATCTGGGTACATCGATCCTTAGGTTGGAGCCGACCGGCCTATCTCTGCATCTACTTACTAGAGAGAACGCGAGACACACAATGACATCTTCAAGTGGTATTCCCATCCACGATCAGATGACGCCGAGTTCTGGGCCATCGCCGACTTCTGGTGAGACGTCAACCGCAGACGTCGCCAAGCAGCAAGCAGGCGATGTTGCCAGTGGCGCGACAGATGCCGGTAAGCACGTTGCATCGGTTGCAGGCGATCAGGCGTCGCAGGTTGCCGGCGAGGCCAAGACCCAGGCGAAAGACCTGCTGCACCAGACCAAGGGCGAACTGACAACACAGGCCTCCGAGCAGCAGAAGCGTGTTGCCGGTGGTTTGCGGGCACTCTCCGACGAGTTCGGATCGATGGCCGACAAGTCCGAGAATCAGGGTATGGCAACCGATCTCACGCGTCAGGCCGCCCAGCATGTGCAGACGGTCGCATCGTGGCTCGACGACCGGGAGCCCGGACAGATCCTGGACGAGGTGACCCGATTCGCCCGGCGCAAGCCCGGGATGTTCTTGGCTCTGGCTGCAGGTGCCGGCCTCGTGGCCGGCAGGCTCGGCCGAGGACTGACCGCAGCCAACAGCAGTGACAGCGGCTCCAGTTCGGGTGGAACGGCCAGTGCGGCGAACCTCCCCGACAACACGCAAACCGCGCCCATCCCGCCGATCCAGGCAGCTCCCCCGGTCGCCGGGTACGGCAGCGGACAGCATGCGGCTCCGCCTGCGCAGCCCGGTTACGTACCCGAGCCTCCCCCGTACACCGTTGCACCCGGGTATCAGACGCAACCCGGCTACCAGGCGCAGCCGGGATACCAGCAGCAGCCCGGCTACCAGCAGCCGCCGGCCCCGGGCGTGAACCCATGAGCGCCCCGTACGGCGCACACGCCGGAGAGGGAGCCGAGACAAACCCGCCGTCGATTGGCGAGCTGCTCTCAAATGTGAGCGAAGACCTGTCCATTCTCGTCCGACAGGAACTCGCACTCGCGAAAGCCGAAGCCACACAGACCGCCAGCCGGGTGGGCAAGGGCTCAGGAATGCTGGCAGGCGCTGCGGTCGCCGGCTACTTCGTACTCCTGTTCCTGTCCATCGCGCTGTGGTGGGGGCTCGGCAACGCGATCGGGCACGCATGGTCGGCTCTTGTCGTCATGTTGATCTGGGCCATCATCGCCGGTGTTCTGGCCGTCCTCGGTCGGACAGCACTGCGCAAGGCCAAAGGACTCCCGCAAACCACCGACACAGTCAAGAACATTCCCGGCGCACTGACGCCCCATCCTCAGGAGAGATCATGACCAGCAGCTCAGACCCCGATCAGATTCGTGCCGAGATCGAGCGCACCCGCGCGGCGCTCAGCTCAGACGTGGATACCCTTGCGTACGAGGCCAATCCGGCCACCATGGCCAAGCGGAAGGTCGGTCGCGTGACCGGCCGGCTCAGTGGCGTTCGTGAGCGCGTCATGGGTTCGGCACAGGACTCCGCCCAGAATGCCTCTGCGACAACCAGTTCGGCAGCATCCTCGGTCACGGGTGCGGTTCAGTCCGCGTCCGGCACCGTGCAGGATGCCGTGCAGTCGGCACCCGGAGCGGCGAAGGCCCAGACCCAGGGCAACCCGCTGGCCGCCGGCCTGATCGCCTTCGGAGCGGGCCTGCTGGTGTCTGCGCTCATTCCCGCCAGCGAGAAGGAGCAGCAGGCGGCAGTGGCCCTCCAAGAGAAGGCTCAGCCCCTCAAAGACGAGGTCACCGAGGTGGCCAAGCAGACCGCGCAGAATCTGCAGGGTCCGGCGCAAGATGCGGCCGCTGCGGTCAAGGAGACAGCCACCGACGCTGCTGACACCGTCAAGCAGGAGGGCACCTCTGCGGCCCAAGGCGTGCAGGAGCACGCGAAGGACGCGACAAACAAGGTTGCCGACCAACAGAAGTGACGTGGGGTGCCGCGCGGTGGGTCTCCCATCGCGCGGCCACGCGTGCGTCCGCGAGCCGTTCGGGGATGGCCCCTCCCCCCGATCCTCTATCGTTCTTGCACCACCCACAAAGGAAAAATGAGGCAGACATGAAGAAGTTCGCGGCACTGGTGGCATTCATCGGTTGCATGTTGTTCGCCGGCGCATGCAGCAGCGACGATGTGCAGGAAGCCACCGATCGAGCTACGGACAGCGCGAAGCAAGTGGCTGGCGACGTCTCGGACGCCACGGGGGATCTACGGGACGACGGCTACATCGAAGCTCTGAAGACTCAGGACGTGACGTTCGGAGATCGCACCAAGCAGATCGAGACCGGCAAAATGGCCTGCACGGAGCTGTCCAATGGTTCGAGTATCGCCGACACCACCAAGAAGGTGGCCGAGGATGCCGGTATCAGCGAAGACAAGGCTCGAACACTGATCAACATCGCCGTTCCCGCGTACTGCACGCAGAACTCGGCGAAACTCGCCGGCAACTGACCGGCTTTCATACCCCACTTCCGGCCCTGACCCAGTCAGGGCCGGAAGTCCATCCAGAGCTGAGTTCATAGTCTAGACTGTGAACCATGACCGACAGCGTGGCAACCGTCCTCGGAACGGTGGGCGATCGCTGGGCTCTGCTGATCGTCCGGGAGGTATCGCTCGGGCTGCGACGTTTTGACGAGATCCAGCGCGCCACCACCGCACCCCGGCAGGTGGTCTCCGATCGACTTCGCCGGTTGACCGAAGCCGGCATCCTCGCAACCCGCCCCTACTCGGTACCGCGGCGGCGGTCTCGCGATGAGTACGTGCTGACGGACGCCGGGCTCGATCTGCTGCCCGTCCTGTCCGCGCTGTCCGACTGGGGCGAGCGTCACCTCGGGTCCGGCGCCCTCCCCGACGTCGTCTACCGGCACAGCGGCTGCGGTGGCCGGATCACCGCAGTCCTGCAATGCGAATGTGGCGACCACGCCGATCCGCGCCACCGCCTCGTCGCCGAGGTCAACCGACTGTGACCACAGCCCTGCGTCAACCGCGTGCAACCTCTGGAGGACTGATCATGCCCCTCGTCCACGTATCGGAGTCTTCATTCGACAGCGACGTCCTGGGTGGTGACCGCCCTGTTCTCGTCGAATTCACCGCCCCCTGGTGCCCACCCTGCCGGATGATCGCGCCGGTACTCGACCAGATCGCCGTCGACGAAGCAGACGTCGTGGATGTGGTGGCGATAGATGTCGACGAAAACCCCGTCACGACAGCGCGTTACCGGGTCATGAGCATGCCAACGCTCGTGTTGTTCCACAGCGGCCAAGAGCGGGCACGCATCGTGGGCGCGAAGTCGCGACAGGCAATCATGCGTGAGCTCCGGCCACACCTGCCGCAAGCTGCACCCGCACATCAATAAGTTTGCGACCCACCCATCGCCGGGCTGAGGCATCTACGCTTTTCAGGTGCCGAAGCCTGATGGGAACGCCTTATGACGCCGTCGATTCTCATCGCGATGGTTGTCATCATCGGCTGGTCGCTTCTGGCCGGACGGCTCGAACGGTGGCGAATACCCGGTCCCCTGCTGATGGTCATCGCCGGCATCGCCATCGGTTTCAGCACTCGCAACGAGATCGGCAACACACTCAACACCGTGATCGCCGAACGAGCCGTGGAACTCATCCTCGCTCTGCTCCTGTTCGTCGATGCCTCCGAGGTGAAAGGTGGCTATTTCGGAGGTGAGCGCGCCATCACCGCGCGATTGCTCTGTATTGCCCTACCTCTCTCGCTCATTCTCGCCACGGTGCTCGGAGTCCTACTCCTGCCAGACCTATCGGTTGCCGTGGTACTCATCGTGGCGTGCGTGGTGGTACCCACAGACTTCTCGCCGGCGTCCTCGATCTTGCGTGACAAACGCCTTCCGGCGCGCGTTCGCCACGTGATCAATGTGGAGAGCGGATACAACGACGGCATCGTCGCACCGATCTTCGTCTTCGCTCTCACGCTCGCCGGCGACCACGAGCACGCCGCAACGCCCATCGAAGCGCTCGAGTCGGCGTTTCCTGCGGCAGCGTTCGCCATCCTGGCGGGTGCCGCCGTAGGCCTGATCTGCGCGTGGCTGACCAATTCGGCTGTGCGCCACCACCTCACCACAGCTCAGTCACTCAGGATAGGGATCGTGATGATCCCACTGCTCGCCTATGGGTGCTCGGTCACTTTGGGCGGCAACGGTTTTGTGGCCGCATTCATCAGCGGCATCGCCTACCGGGCGGCCCGGTCTCACCAAGAACTGGGCGACGAACAGTTGGGTCTGCTCGACGAAGTGGGCATTCTGGCCGGCCTGGTGATGTGGTTTGTCTTCGGGAGCACGTCGGTGCTGTTGCTGTCGCTCGGGATCGAGTGGTTGATCGTGCTGTACGTGGTGCTCGCCTTGACCGTTGTACGAATCGTTCCCGTCTACATCGCACTCACCGGGTCCGACCTCCCGCGGTCGGATCGGTTGCTCGTCGGCGCAATAGGCCCCCGTGGGACAGCGTCGATCGTGTTCGGACTTCTCGCGTTCAACGCTCTCGACGACGACTTCGCCGCGGAGACCCTCTATGCAATGACCATCACCATCATCGGCAGCCTGGTCATCCACGGCCTGGGGTCGTCGCTGATCGCTCAGCGGATGG
Source organism: Williamsia muralis (assembly GCF_051487485.1). Taxonomy (GTDB): domain Bacteria; phylum Actinomycetota; class Actinomycetes; order Mycobacteriales; family Mycobacteriaceae; genus Williamsia; species Williamsia muralis_B. The sequence continues at coordinate 21,241 of NZ_JAHVCV010000010.1, forward strand.
CTTCAGATGCACGTCCAGCGACCGGCAAGTCGGTGCGCTGACCAGCCGATCAGATGTCGGCGAGTTTCTTGCGGGCGGCCTCCAGTCGCGCTTGTTCGTGTTCGGCCTTGTGTTCTGCCGCAGTCACATTCGACGCAGCGGTACGTTCGGACTTGTGCGCGAACTGCCGTTCCTGCTCCGCCTGTGACAGCTGGTCTCGCAGGTCTTCGATTCGCGAATCCAATTCGGCGACCCGGGCGGCGGCTTCTTGTGCGTCGGCCTGGGCGGTGTCCACGGCTTCTCGAGCCTCGAGCTCAGCACGTTCGGCTGCATCCACTTCCGCTTGTGCGTCGGCTCTTTGCTTCGTGGTGTCCGGCTTCTTCGCAGACGTCGTCGGCTTCGATCTACCGCCCACAACCGTCATGCCCGCAGGACCCATTCCGCTGTAGCTCGCTGCGGTGACAAGGCGTCCGGCCCGTACCAGATCGGCGAGCTCCGGGTCGGCCAGAGCGGCGTGCAGCGACTGCCCGACCTCACGGGCCGCCGTCTCGCTCACCTGCTGCCCGCGTGTTGCCGCCAACTCACCCGCGCGGCGCGCCATCGCCCGGATCACGCGCTGTCGTTGGGTGGTCAGTGCGCGTAGGTCGTCGCCGGAAAGGTGACGTTGTGCGTCACGGAGGGCCTCGCCCAGTTCGAGTAGTTCTTCCACTTGCTCGGGTTCTTCTCGAGCGAAGTTGTTCACCACCCACGCGACCAGGGTCGGCTTGCGCATCTTGCCTATCGCGGTCGCGAGTTCGCGATCACCTTCTTTGCGCGCCTGTGTGACACGAGCTTTGCGCGCTTCCACGAACTCGGCCGGGTCGAGCCCATACAGCTCGTCGGCGACCTCGTCGATGTCCACCGGTCTACTTCCTGTGCCCCCGCCCCTACGACCCGGAGGCGATCGGCGAGAGAAAGAAGACGGGAATCGTCCGCTCCGTGCGCTTCTCATAGACGGCGAAGTTCGGCCACACCGCGAGCATCCTCTGCCAGGCCTGCTCGCGTTCGGCTCCGGTCACCTCACGCCACGAGACCTCGATGGTCTTGCGCCGGTAGATGATCTCCGCCTTCTCACAGGCACGGAGGTTCAGAACCCAGACCGGCATCCGTTTGGCGCCGAAGTACGAGCCGGCGATCAGCCAGCCGCCGTCCTGGGGCACGCACAGAAGCGGCGTGGATCGTGGGACTCCCGACTTGCGGCCCGGCACGGTCAACGTGATGTTCGGTAGACCGGCGATGTCCAGTGCGCTGAGTCGCCCATTGCTGACCCGTTGTAACCGGGTGTCCCACTTCTCGATCTGCGGCAGCAATTTCGGCATCCACGAGACCGCACCTATTTTAATCGCCACCGGCGTCAGAATCCCCACCGGAACAAGGCTACTCACAACGGCACAACCTCATGGGAGAAGCGGCATCGCAGCCGTCATGTCTCGGTTGTGTCCATGTTGCTCCGGCGCCGCCGGACGATCCCGGTGACCACCGCGACGATCGCGCCGACGGCCAGGACGATGGCCGACGCGAAAGGAAGGGCATTGTCGATGAACCCGACGATGATGACGGCAGGGATGGCCAGTGCCGGCCACGGGAAGATGGTTTTCCAGTTGCTCGAACTCCAGGCCACGATGCAGCAGACACCGCTGATGAACAGCGCCAGACCACCACACAGCACCCACCGCCCGGTTGCAGTCAGTTCGCCTACCGGGTGCAAGACGTACTGTTCGATGCCGACCCCGAGAAGAGCAGCACCGAGGGTGAGCGGCAGATGCCCGTAGATGTACCCGTCGGCGCGGCCGCTGCCGACCGCACTCTCATCGTCCTGCAGCAGCGTTTTCGCCTCTGCACCACCGATGTCGAAGTACATCCACCACACGGCAGCCGCGATGGTGAAGCCGAGAGCAGCGACACTGAGCGACGACCACGCCCAATGGGTCTCGTGCATTCCGAGCACGATGGCCGAGATCGATTCACCGAGAACCAGGATCACGAACAGACCGAAGCGTTCCGGCAGATGTTCGAGGTGCAGTGGGACATCAGGACCCCACCGGGTGGCTGCGAACGGCGCCATCGCTTCGATAGCGATCCCCAGCGCCCAGAGCCAGTACGTGATCGGCGACGGGGTCAGCAACGAGACCGTCCAGATCAGCGCGCTGATCACGGTCGCGGCGAAGTACAGATTGATCGTGACGCGGACTTCGCTGATGTGTCGCCATGCCCGCAGGTAGAGGCCGGCGAGGATCACGCGGGTGGCGATGTACCCGACCGCGAAGGCCACTGTTCCGTCGCCGCCGACGGCCGCGGACGCACTCGCCGCCATGACCGCGACCGCAAACGTGGCGGCCAGTTTCAGCACTCGGTAGAGGACGTCGTTCGTGTCGAATCTGTTCGCATACAAGGTGGTGGTTACCCACGACCACCATGTGACCGCGAACAGACCGGCGAAGACAGCCACACCGTGCCAGCCGAGATCGTCTTTCAGCGCCAGCGCGAGCTGGTGAATGACCAGAACATAGGCAAGGTCGAAGAACAGCTCGAGTCTTGTCGCGGCTCGATCATCTTCGGTGCGCAGACGAGGCGGCGCCAGGAGCGGGGTGCTCTGGTCTGCCCCGCTGTCCGCACTGTCACCGTCGGATCGATCGCCCCCGAGCTCAGATGTGCGGTCAGCCATTACGTGGAAGGTCCTAACTGTTGGCCCCGACGAGGGGACGCGCGGCCTGAGCCGGCACGACGCATCCTCCGTCAGTACCCCGTGCAACGTAAACGCAAACCGGACATCCCACCACTCGTGTGGGTGTGTGTGCGATCAGTTCGACGCGGCCACGGGGGTGCGTGACTGTGTCGACCCTGCCGCCAGCCATCGAACGCGCGGCGCCAGCAGGGCATCCACGCTGAGACGACCCGCGCCGACCATTGCCAGGAGCAGCGATCCCATTCCTAGCGACAGCACCAGTTCATATCCGCCGTCGGCCACCCAGAGGCCCATGTCGATGTGCGCGAAGAAGTAGGCGCCGAGCATGTCGAGCGCGAACAGGGCACCGACGATCGGGGTGAGTACACCGACGATGAGGGCGATTCCGCCCAGGATCTCGAGCCACGTGACCACAAATGCGGACACCGAAGCCATGGGCACATCCATACCCTGGAAGCTGGCCTTGGTACCGGCATACCCATAGGTGTTCAGTTTCTGCAGTCCGTGCGCCAGGAACACCGACCCAATACCGATGCGCGCCAGCAGAATCCCGACACTCCGCACGATGGAATAGTTCATATCACCCTCGATCGACTCGTAAATCACTTGATGTTTCAAGTGAACCCTAGAGGGGAGATAATTGAAGCGTCAACTGAAGCATCAAGTAAGCAGCGGGGTTTACACTCTTTCCATGACTGGCCGACCGCCGACCCGATGGCTCGATGAGCAGGAGATGGAGGCCTGGCTGCAGGTCGCGGTTCTGCTGTCCAGACTCCCCCATGCACTCGACGCCCAGCTGTTACGCGACGCCCAATTGACCCACTTCGAATACGAGGTCCTGGCTGCGTTGTCAGAAGCACCCGAACGAACACTCCGGATGAGCGCCCTGGCCGAGTTGGCGAACGGATCCCTTTCCCGCCTGTCCCACGTCGTCAAACGGCTTGAACAACGCCAGTGGGTGTACCGCTCCGCCTGCCCAGAAGACGGTCGGTTCACCAATGCCGTCCTCACCGACGCCGGGTGGGAGAAAGTGGTGCAGACAGCACCGGGCTACGCCGAGAACGTCCGCAGACTGGTCATCGACCCGCTGACCCGCACCCAGTTGCGACAGCTCGCCGCCATCGGCCGGCGGATCAACGACGGCGGCCCACCCTCCCGATGAGGCCCGACAACCAGCACGGCTAACGGGTCGGGCCAACGGGTCAAGGGGCCACGGAAAACCAGTCGGCAAAGCCCGATCGGTCGTGCCGCCCGAGAGCACCGTGCTCGAACAGGCCAAAACCCTCCGAGCCGTCAGCTCCGGGGCCGTGACACACCGCCCGCCCCACGTGATCGATCACCCCGAACATGATTCGTCCCGCGACGCTTTCGTCGGTGACATCGTAGGTGCGGCGTTCGGTGAACTTCTCCCCTTTCCACATCCCGTGGGTCCAGTCCGGGTCGCCGCCGTATCCACCGCCGAGGTGGATCGGTACCGCCAGCCGTGATTCGATCTCGAGCCGCAACTGCTGTCCATCAGGGGTGGTGCACAGGATGGTTGCGCCGGTGGGAGTTCGGGTTCCCGACTCGTACCGGATATCGACCTGCGGCCAGCCCAGTTGCTCGACTCGGCCGTCCTTCCACACCCGCGTGCAGTCGTTGAGGATCCGGTAACCATCCGGGTTCTCTTGGATGATGAGAACGATGGCGAAGTCGTCGAAACGCATCGGCACGTACAGCCACCACATCCCATCGAAGGGCGGGTCGGCCGGTTTACCGGCGGGTTCGGCTTCTCCGACCGGACGTATGCCCCACGAGCGGTCACGGGTCCCGACCCATTTCTCCGGGCCCACCGCAATGTCCTCTCCGTCGATGGTCAGACTTCCGCTCCACGTGCCGACCTGCGCAAAACGCTGAGCCTGCAACGTGATCCGACTGCCGGTGCGCATGATGTGCGGCTGCTCCTGCAGAACGTCGAATGACCCTTCCCAGGTCATGTCCATCGCGATGCCCTCGGTCTCCTCCAAGACCAGACGCAATCTCCGCAGTGGCTCCACGACCTCGATCCGATAATTACCCACGCGCTGGTTGAGCCGGTCGGAGTCGATGGCATCACCGAGGTGAACCGCGGTCTGTACGTCACCGCGCCGCACGAGGACAAAGGCATCCTTGGTGCCGAGGTTGGGGTAATACCCGGCCCCGGTGATCACGAAGATGTCGCCGGTCCTGTCGTGCGCGTTCAGATAGCACCGGTCGTAGAAGTTGCGATCACTCGCGTCCACCAGCCCGATCGGCAGCGGCGCCTGATGGATGGGGTACTCGTCCAACGGCCCGATCACAGTGCATCCCCCGTCTCGTCGCCGATGAGGTCGGCGAGCAGTTGTCGATGATGGAACAGGCCGTCGACTTCTTCCGGCATCTCGATCTCCCCGAAGTGAACCTGCCGAGCTCCCGTTCTCATGAACACACATCCCCAGATGACTGCCGAATACGTGTAGAACCAGGTCAAGTCACCCACCTCGACGCCGGTGAGCTCTGTGTACGTACTCAACACATCTTCTTCGCGCAACGTCGTCGGCATTCCCGGCAATCCGAGAGACGTTGTTATGTGCTGAAACACCCTGTGCGCGAATACCATCCACGCCAGGTCAAGCTCACGTGGACCGAGTGCTGTCATCTCCCAATCCAGTACGGCCACGGGCTCGAAGTCTCGGTACACCGTGTTTCCCAACCGGGCGTCGCCCCACAACAACACCGGTTCGGCCGCGTCCGCTTGTGCCGGCCAATTCTCTTCGAGCCAGACGAATGCACGATCGAGCAACGGCGAACGCCCGATGCCCGGGACAGCGAACTCGTACCAGGACTTGCACCAGTTGACGTTGCGCCGCAACGCGGTATCGCCCGTCAACCCGTCGCCGAGGAACGCGAACGTCTCCACGGGCTGAGGAATGGAGTGCAATTTCGCCAGAACCGCGACGGTCGCATCCTGCAGGTGCCGTTGGCGTTCGACCGGGGCGTCATGAAACCAGTTGTCGCCGAACGTATAAGGCATCACATCCGGGGGCACCACGCCTTCCACGTGATCCATCAGGAAGAAGGGCGTTCCGAGTACGTCCCCCGTCGCCTCCATCCAATGCACCCTGGGCACGGGAACGTCCGTCAATTCACCCACCAGACGCATGACCTCGAACTGATGGTCAAGGCGATAGCTGGGGAACACCGGGATGTCTTCGTCCGCCGGCGTCACCCGGGCCACCCACCGCTGCTTTTTCTGCTCGGCGCCGTCGGTCCACACCGCGTTCAACACGATGGTCTCCGACGACATCCCATTCGAATCGATCCCGCTCTCCACCGTGATCTGCGGGTTCGCGCCACCGGGAACCACGGTGCACAGCCAGGACGCCAGCCGATCTGGAAGAGTGGTGACATCACGACTCGAGCGTTGGAGTTTCATGTCTGCAAGTGGTTGTTCAGCGGCCAAGGTGCCCCTCCGGAAACTCGTACGTCCCACCAATAGTGTGACGCAGATTACGGTACGGTCGGTTGCGTAATGAAAGCAGACGAGACAGTGGAAGACAAGACCGCCGGCGCCGGACGGCCACGTGACCCCCGCATCGACGAATCGATTCTGGCCGCCACCGCAGAACTGCTCGTCACCATCGGGTACCCCGCCCTCACCCTTGCCGCGGTCGCCGAGAAAGCCGGTACAACCAAGACCGCCCTGTACCGGCGATGGTCGGGCAAGGCACATCTGGTCCACGAGGCCGCGTTCCCCGCGACGTGGACAACCCTCATCCCGGAATCCGGAGATCTCGCCACGGACATCCGGGCGATGATCGACGGTTCACGGAGGATGTTCACCGACCCGGTTGCACGGGCTGCTCTGCCAGGACTTCTCGCCGAGATCGGGGCCGACCCGCAACTCAACGAACTCGTCATGCGGCGGTTCGAAGACGGCGTGTTCTCCGCCATGCGTACGCGTCTCGCGCAAGCTGTGGCTCGAGGTGAGGTCCGAGCGGGAGCGGATCCCGACCGGCTACTCGAAGTCGTCGGCGGGACAACGATCATCCGGTTGATCATGCGACCAGGCGACGACCTCGACGATGAGTGGGTCGATCAGACCACCGACCTGATCCTGCATGGCATCGCGCCCCCGGCGATCACCCGAGGCGGCCAGAAGGTGGCAGACAGTGCCACGTGAGGGCGAACCACTCCACAAGATGGGTTTTCTGACCATCGGGCGGTTTGATCCGGCCGATCCCGGAACCGGGCACGAGGAATTGCTGCGAACCATCGAACTGGCAGAAGAACTCGGCTTCGACAGCGTGTGGCTTCGACACCGGCACCTGCAGTTCGGCATCTCCTCCCCTGTCGCGGTATTGGCTGCGGCAAGCCAACGCACGAGCCGGATCGAACTCGGTACGGCGGTGATCCCACTCGGACTCGAGAACCCCTTGCGCCTCGCCGAAGACCTGGCGACGGTGGATCTGTTGTCCAGGGGTCGGTTGAATCCCGGGGTCTCGGTCGGAACCCCGATGCGGTACGAGGACTTCAAACACAAGCTCTATCCCGAAACCCATGCGCAGGAGAACTTCAGCAAAGACCGGGTGATCCGGCTGATGGACAACATCCGCGGGAAACCGGTGAGTGACTTCGAGGGCACAGTTGGCATCGAGCAGTACTCGAGAATCGTCCAGCCGCACTCCCCCGGGCTGATCGACCGCCTGTGGTACGGCGGAATGATGTCGTCGGCGATCTGGGCCGGACAGCAAGGATTGAATTACCTGACCAGCTCGGTGGTGACCACCGAGGCCACATCCTCCACCGACTTCGCCTCGATACAGGGCGAGCACATCGACGCCTACCGTGCGAATCACCCGAACCCCGAAAAAACCCGGGTGTCACAGGGATTGGTTGTCATCCCGACCGATTCGGCGACACCGGAGCAACGACGCAAATACCGCGACTATGCCGATGCCCGATTCGAGCGGACTCTCTCGCCTCAGGGCCCGCGCCGGATGCTCTTCGCCCCTGACATAGTCGGAACCTCGGACCAGATAGCGGAACGGTTGTTCGCCCACGCCGGCTTCCAGAGAGCCGGCGAGGTGGCGTTCGCGTTGCCCTTCTCGTTCGACGAGACCGACTATCTGCAGATCATCACCGACATGGCCACCCACCTCGGCCCGAAGATCGGCTGGTCACCCGGAGTCTGAACGGCCAGAGCCTGAACGGCCACCTGAGAACGTCGGCAGGCCTTTCATTTAGACGAACCCGGCAATGAGACTCCCAGCGCCCCACCACAACGTCAGGTGTCCTTCGTGCCGGCGTCACCTCGGGGACCTCGGCCAGACAGCTGATCCTGGTCGAGTACTCCTGTGGCATCACCCGAGCTGTCGATCGACCGGGACAAGGTTTTGCGGGCTGGGACCACCCGTCGCAGGTTCTTGACCTGGGCAGGCGTCGCCGGCGCCCTGGCCTTCACTCCTGGTTTGGTCAGTTCCCCCACCGCATTCCCCTCGCCCGCTGCTCGCGGCGATCACGTGTTCACCCTCGGCGTCGCTTCTGGCGATCCACTCGCCGACGCGGTGATCCTGTGGACCCGGTTGGCTCCAGAACCCTTGGCCCCGCGGGGCGGGATGTCCGAGTCCGATGTGCCGGTCGACTGGGAGATCGCCCTGGACAACAAGTTCACAAACGTGGTTCGACGCGGCACCGTGAACGCAATCGCACGCGACGCACACAGTGTGCACGTGGATGTCCGTGGCCTCGAGCCATCCACCGAGTACTACTACCGTTTCCGGTCCGGCGGCCACATCTCTGACGTGGGAAGGACACGGACCGCACCGGCGGCGAGCGCCGATGTGGCCGGCATGACGTTTGCCTGGGCATCCTGCCAGGCCTGGGCAGATGGATTCTTCAACGCCTACGGGGACATGGCCTCGGCTGCACCAGATGTCGTCTTCCACCTCGGCGACTACATCTACGAGAAGCCGATACCGGCTGACGGAGGGCGACGCGGATCGTCTGCCATGCCGAGCTCGTGCCACTCCGAGGCACACAGCCTCGATGACTATCGCGATCGATACGCCCTGTACAAGCTCGACCCTCATCTGCAAGCGGCACATCGCACCTCGCCGTTCATCGTCACGTTCGACGACCACGAGATCGAGAACAACTGGGCTGCAGGCATTTCGGAGGACAGCGCACCTCTGCCGGAGTTCTTGACACGGCAGGCGGGCGCACTCAAGGCGTGGTGGGAGAACACACCCGTCCGGGCGACCATTCATCCCACGCGCGGCGACATCCGAGTCTATCGCCGATTCACGTTCGGCAACCTCGCCGAGTTCAGCGTGCTCGACACCCGCCAATACCGAAGCGATCAGGTCAACGGGGACACCGATAGCCCGCTGAACAGACTGACCGCAGATCCCGCTCGCACCATCACCGGCGATATCCAGGAGCGGTGGATACTCGACGGTCTCGGCTCCAGCACAGCACGATGGAACGTACTGGCCCACCAGACACCCATGGCAGACCTCGCCCGCTCGCGGCGGGGATCCCGTGCCGTGAGCATGGACGCCTGGAGCGGTTACGAGGCATCGCGCAAGCGCGTCCTCGACGGCGTGAGAGCTCGTGGCATCGACAATCTCGTGTCGATCGTCGGCGACATCCATCGGTCCGTGGTGTCCGAACTCAAGACCACCTATACAAGGCCCGCGCCCGCGGTGGGCGTCGAGATCGCCGGCACGTCAATCGCCTCCGGAGCCGACGGGTCTGATAGCGACGAGGGAGATCGCCAACTCAAAGCGGCATCCCCGCACGTCAAGTTCGGCAACTCTCAACGCGGATATGTTCTGAACACACTGTCGAGGTCGAGCTGGGAAGCCACGTTCCGGGTGGCCGAATCGATCGCCGATCCCGGCAACACCCTGCATACGCGGGCCACGATCACCATTCCGTCCGCGAGGCCAGAAGTCCAGGTGACGTGATCACATCGGGGTGATGGATTCGGCCAGCTCACAGGCCTCATCCAGGTCCACACCATTCTTGTTGCTCAACCAGGTCATCCACCATCGCTCGCCCGCCTTCTCGACGACAGCTGAGAACACTTCGGCATCTGATCTAGACCGGTCATCGAACTCGACGCGGTAGAACTCGAAGGCCCCGGTGGTCTGGGCACCGCTCAGAGTTCCACCCTCGCGGTCCACGCGGGTACCCGAATCCGGGAAGAAGAACTCCCCCATACCCGAACCGAGTTCTTGTGCGGCAACGCGATTGTCGGCCCGGGCGGACGCAAAGATGGACCCGTCCAACACTCCGATGAGAACCATCGACGCATCGTCGCCGTTCTTCGTGAGCGCGACATCGCCATAGATGAGTTCGTCGGAATCGTCTCGGACCGTCCAGCCCGGAGGCGCGGTGATGCTGAACCCCGCGTCGGCAAACTCGACGAAACCGACCGGTCTGGGATCAGTGACCGGCACCGGTCGACCATCAACACCCCTGGCGCATCCGCCTACCACCATCATGCAAATCCACGCCGCGACAACAGTTGCGGTCACCATCCCCCGAGTGGTCACGTCCGCGACTCTAGTACATCCTCGACCGGGCCGGTCCGCCCGGAAGTGCGTTCAGGCCCGGGCAGGCCATTCAGGCCGACTCGACCCACGGGGCACCAGAACAGTTTTGTACCGGCCCGGGGTGTGCGACATCGAGACCTGTTCGGTCACCCCCTGATAAAAGCCGAGTGGGGTGTCCGCGGTGAAAGTCTCCGGATCTCGGTACATGTGTTCGTTACAGGATCCGGGCGCCGTTGTCGCGTATGCCTTGTCGAACACCCCCATGGACAGGATCCACAGTGCGGCCCTCGTCAGGGACACATGCACCTTGTAGCTGCCACCGTGAACAGCCCGGCGATGCAACGCCTCGACGATGCCCGCGGTCATCAGCCAGGACACTATGTAGTCGTTGACCACCAAGATCGGCGGCAGCCGCGGCGGGCCTTCCCCACCCTCCAGCATCATCATGCCCACAAGGGACCCTGCAGTCTGATCGAACCCCACGCGGTCGGCCCACGGCCCTGATTCACCGTTGAGAGAGGCTGTGGCATAGATGATTCCGGGTCTTTGCCGCGCAGCCTCTCGTGGACTGACGCCGATGCTGTCCAGATAACCGGGCCGTCGATTGGCGTAGAAGACGTCTGCATGGCTCAGGAGTTCGCCAATCTTGGCGGCGCCCTCGGGCCGATATGGATCGATGGTCGCCGACCGGCAACCCAGGTTCGCCGTGATGTAGGTGACGTCATGTTCGAGTTCGTCCGGTCGCCACAGATTCAGGATGTCCGCGCCGTGCAGGGCCAGCGTTCGCCCCACGCCTGCGCCGGCGATGACATGGCCCATACCGAGAGCCCTGACTCCGGAGAGAGGCTGATCGTCAGACCCGACTCTCCAGTGGGCGGAAGACAGCGGTTCCGGAGCGCTGTCGCCGATCTTGGTGATCTCGACCAGGGGCATATCCGCCAGGACGTCGCGGTAGTGCGGCTCGTCGAGCAATTCCTCGGTGGTCCGCAGCATGGGCATCACCACACCGGCGTCAGCGCCTGCCTGTTCGAGTTCGGCGCCTTTCCAACCGGCGACGGCGCGGGCGACAGCGTCGGGATCGTCGGGCACGCCCAGCAGTTTCTGCGCACCTACCTTGAGTTTCGGATATGGGTTGAGCGGCATCATCCATCGATCGTCGGCCGTGCGGTAGAAGCGAAATCCCAAGGCCTGCGAGGGATTCGACGGCGCGGTCGCCGGATAGCCGTTGAGCAGCTCCCATCGTCTGTCGTAGAACGGGCACAGCCGGTGGGGTGTCACGCGAAGGTCGACAGCGATGTCTTGGCCTGGAAATCCGCGTGATCGACCGAGTTTGGCGATGGCGATCGACTTGGCGGCCAGCGCGATGGCCGACGCACCACCGAGCCGGAGCGTGCTGGGGACCACCGGGTCGGCGCCTTTGAAGGACGTGGATCCACCGGAGTCACCCGCGGTCATCCCGAGACCGGCGAGCACGTCGGACAACTCCGCATGGACATCGAACCCATCGTTCGAAGCAGGTTGGGTGACAGCCTGTGTGAGTCTGCCGGTGAGCGTCATGACTGCTTCCGGACTTGATCGAGGACGGCGTCAGGTATGACCACGTGTTTGGCGCGCAGGTATTCACCCACAGCCTTGCCGACCTGATCGACCCGTACGTTGGACGAACCGCCGGTACCCAGCAGGCCGCGCACCACAAAGTGCACCGCCCGCAGTTCCGGGAATTCATGGCGGACGATGTCGAGATCCTTTGTCTCGGGCATCAGCCGGTGCAGTTCCTCGGTCGAGAGGAACCGCCGTAGCCACGGCCAGACCTTCGGGTAGGGGGTCCAGATCCCGACGTTGCTGTTCCCGCCCTTGTCCCCACTGCGTGCGTGCGCAACCACCCCGAGCTCAACCGTGGTCGTGGCCCCCGCATACTCCGGATCAGCCGGCTCGGGATGCTCGGGCTGGCCTGTCGTCTGGGTGACGGCGGACGGGGCGATGTCCACGGTTACGTCGTCGAGCACTGCGCGGTGGTCGATCGCGGCCAACGGCAGCAGAGCAGGCCAGTAGTCCACGCGTGGTTTGGGTGTGGAATGCAGACCGGCGGCGCCGTCATGAAAGAAACCTGGGATGCCCTGCAGGTAGAGGGCTCCAAGGCGACGTGCCATGTCCGCCGATGCCAGCACGTCGGCGTCGGCTGACATCGCCATCACCCGCACCGCGATGGTTGCGTCCCACTGCGTGTGCGGGTCGGTTGCCGCCGTCCCGATCCGAGTGCAATGAACTTCCACCCCCTCAGGCATGTCCCGGTCGATCTGGCTACGTAGCAGGGACACCTTCTCGTCCACATCCGGTGCCGTCACGAACACCGTGTTGACCACGCTGTACCCGACGAGCCCGAAAACAGCGACCTTGGTGGTGGCGGGGGGCGGCGAACCCGTGACACCGGTGACCCGGATCCGGTCTGTGCCTTCGGGCTGCAGCCGAACGTTGTGCAGGTCGACGGTCACATCGGGGTTGAGGTACTGCGGCCCCTGTATCTCGTAGACGATCTGGGCGGTGACCGTGTCGGCTGTCACCACACCGTCGTCGGTGCTGTGCTTGGTGATGACCGAACTGCCATCGGCCTCGATCTCCGCGATCGGGAACCCCGGCGTCAACGTCGGCCGCAGCGCTGTGAAACCGGAGAAATTGCCACCTGTCGCATGAGGGCCGCACTCGATGATGTGCCCTGCCATCACCGCTCCGGCCAGGCGGTCCCAATCGTCGGTTGCCCAGCCGTGCCACCACGCCGCCGGGCCGACGGTCAACGATGCATCGGTGACTCGTCCGCACACCACGATGTCCGCCCCTGCATCCAGCGCTGCCGCGATACCCCAGCCGCCCAGATAGGCGTTGGCGGCAATCGGCGTGACACCCCACTCGGACAGATCCCGTCCGGTGTCCATGTTCTCCAAACGATGACCGGCCCGCTGCAGGTTGTCGAGTTCGGCGAAGACGTTGTCCCCCTCGACATGTGCCACCCTCAGCGACAAGCCCAAGGTGGTGATCTCCGAACGCAGCGCCGCGGCGAGGGCAGCCGGGTTGAATCCACCGGCGTTGGTGACCACCCGCAGGCCCCGGTCGGCCAACGCGGGCAGGTGGGGCCGAACCTGGTCGACAAAGTACTCGACGTAGCCTTTGCTCGCATCACGCGCATACCGCGCTGCCAGTGCGGCGAGCGTGATCTCAGCCAGATAGTCACCCATCAAGACGTCCACCGGGTCGCCGCGCATCACTTCGTCGAGCGCGGTGTACCGATCTCCGAGGTATCCCGAGAAGTTTGCGATCCGGATCGGTGGAACAGCCATTCATGTACTCCCAGCGCCGTGCTCGATGTCGTCTTCTGGGAGACTATGACGCGCGTGACCGGAGGACCATGACCAAGTTCAGTGGGCCGAGATGACCGCAACGGTCCGATGCGCGACTAGCCTGATCCGGGTGGACATGTTGCACCTGCGCTACTTTGTCGCCGTTGCCGAGGAGGGCACATTCGCGCGCGCCGCGCAGCGACTGCACATGGCGGCATCACCACTGAGTCAACGGATCAAGTATCTGGAAAACAGTCTGGGTACAGCGCTTTTCGTGCGCGCCCACCATCGTGTCGATCTCACTCCCGCGGGCCACGCCCTGTTGCCACAGGCGCGCGACCTGGTCGAACGATTCGACGCCATCCCACGGCTCATCGAAATCGCCACCGCCGATCTCTCCCCCACTCTCGATGTCGGCGTGGCCTCCGACGTCACCAGCGAACTGAGGACCCGCGTTCACGATGAGTTCGCCCGTAGCCACCCCGAACTCGTCGTCACCTTCCATCCCGGCGCCACCGAACCACTGCTGCAGTCGTTGCAGGGCGGGCGCCTCGACGCCGCGCTCCTACACGGACCGATCGTGGCGCGCGGGATCGAGACGGTGCGTCTGCACACCGCCGTGGTGAAGGTTGCGGTGGGGCGCGGCAACGGATTCGACGGCCGATCGAGCGTGCGACTCGACGAACTGGCGCACCTCGCGTTTGTGTCGATCGAGCACGACGCAGCTCCGGCCATCTACCGAGGGATCGATGAGCTACTCCGCCGTCACGGAGTTCACAAGCGGATCATCCTGCCCGACCACAACTTCGGGGGTCTGGCGCATGTGGTGGCCGGCGGCAGGGCGTTCTCGCTCGTCGGATCTCCCACGGGCGCAATGGCAAAAGCGTTTGTCGGCGAGCCGATCGATGTGCTCGACGTGGAGGGGACCCGACTGAGACTGCCCACCCTCGCCGCTTGGCGCTACGACACCGACGGCGCGATACCGAGGGGTGCGCTGGCCGACGTTTTCCGGACACTCGCACGCAGGACAGGCCGGAACACCGAACCCCCTGCTTGATTCGTCGATCAGCTCTTGGACATCTGCGGACTGTCCAAGTCGTCGGCATCCATGGGCCCGACGAACTGGCTGTTGTACAGCCGGTAATACGCACCCTGCGCCGCGAGGAGTTCGTCGTGCGAACCCTGTTCGACGATCTGTCCCTGTTCCATCACCAGGATGGTGTCGGCATCGCGGACCGTGGAAAGTCGGTGGGCGATCACGAAACTGGTGCGGTCGGAGCGCAACGCGGCCATCGCCTTCTGGATCAGCAATTCGGTCCTGGTGTCCACCGAACTGGTCGCCTCGTCGAGGATGAGCAGGGTCGGCCTTGCCAGGAACGCCCGGGCAATGGTGATCAGCTGCTTTTCGCCTGCGCTGACACCGCCACCCTCCTCATCGATGACCGTGTCGTATCCGTCCGGCAAGACCCGCACGAAATGGTCGACGTGGCTGACCCGCGCCGCCTCCATGATCGCCTCGTCGTCGGCTTCGGGATCGCCGTACGCGATGTTGTCGCGAATAGTTCCACCGAACAGCCAGGAATCCTGCAGCACCATCCCGGTTCGCTCGCGAAGGTCATCCCGGGTCATCAATGATGTGTCCACGCCGTCGAGACTGATCGTCCCCGCATTGACGTCATAGAACCGCATGATCAGATTCACCAGTGTCGTCTTGCCCGCTCCCGTGGGCCCCACGATCGCGACCATGTGCCCGGGCTCGGCCACCAGCGACAGTTGCTCGATCAGCGGCCGATCCGGGGCGTAGCGGAAAGAGACGTCGTCGAACGTGATGCGGCCCTTGCTCGTTCCGGGGCTGATCGGGTCCGAGGGATCGGGTACCTGCTCGTCCGCGTCGAGGATGTCGAAGATGCGTTCGGCAGACGCGACACCGCTCTGCATGAGATTGAACATCGACCCGATCTGGGTCAGCGGTTGGGTGAACTGTCGCGAGTACTGGATGAAGGCCTGGACATCACCCAGGCTCAGCGAACCCGAGGCCACCCGCAGGCCACCGACCACCGCGACTGCCACGTAGTTCAGATTTCCCAGGAACATGATCGCCGGCATGATGATCCCGGAGATGAACTGGGCCCGCCAACTCGACTCGTAAAGCTTCTCGTTCCGGTCGTCGAATCTTGCCTCGACGTCGTCCTGCATGCCGAAGGCCTTGATCACCTCGTGTCCGGTGAACGCTTCCTCGACCTGACCGTTGAGTCGTCCGGTGCTCGACCACTGCGCCAAGAAGTGCGGTTTGGAGCGCTTTGCCACAAGGGTTGTCACGATCACCGCGGCGGGGATCGTGACGATGGCGATCAGTGACAGCAGCGGTGAGATCCACAGCATCATCACGAGGATGGCGAGCACCATCAACACCGAATTGAGTAACTGGGCGATTGTCTGCTGGAGACTCTGCGAGACGTTGTCGAGGTCGTTGGTCACCCGGCTCAGTAGGTCACCCCGCTGATTGCCGTCGAAGTAGCTCAGCGGCAGACGGTGGATCTTGTTCTCGACATCCGAGCGCATCCCCTGCACGGTGCGCTGGGTGACGACGTTGAGCAGACGCCCCATCAGCCAGCTGAGCAACGAGGAACCCACGTAGAGCCCCAGAACCAGGATCAGCACCCGGCCGACGGCGTCGAAATCGATTCCGACGCCCGGCGTCAGGTCCATCGCTGCGACCATGTCGGCGAATGTCCCATCGCCGTCTTGTCGTAGCGTCTCCACGGCCTCGGCCTTCGTTTCGCCTGCGGGCAGGCGGTCTGCGATCACCCCGGAGAAGATCAGATCTGTTGCATGGCCGAGCAACAACGGGCCCACGGCGTTGAGGACCACCGACGCCACGGCGCAGAAGAGCACGGCCCACAACGCGATGCGATGGGCGGACAGCACTGCGATCAGCCGCTTCACCGAGGGACCGAAATCGCGTGCCTTCTCAGCGGGCATCGCACCCATCGACGGTCCGCCTCCGCCACCGGGGCGGGTCATCTCCGTCCCTCCACGGAGAGCTGGGATTCCGCGATCTCGATGTACGTGGGGCAGTCGGCGAGCAGTTGCTCGTGTGTACCGATGCCGGCGACGGTTCCGCGGTCGAGTACCACAATCTGGTCTGCGTCGGCGATGGTGGTGATGCGCTGGGCCACGATGATGACACAGGCGTCGCCGGTGGCAGGTTTGAGCGCTGCCCTCAGGCGTGCGTCCGTGCTCAGGTCCAACGCCGAGAACGAGTCGTCGAACAGATAGATGCTCGGCTTACGGATGAGGGCGCGCGCGATGGCCAGCCGCTGACGCTGCCCTCCGGAGACCGTTGTCCCGCCCTGCGCAACCTTCGTCTCGAGCTGATCCGGCATGTCTCGCACGAAGTCTGCGGCCTGCGCAACGGTCAACGCCTCCCACATCTCGGCTTCGGTCGCGTCCTTCTTGCCGTATCGCAGGTTCGACGCGATGGTTCCCGAGAACAGATAGGGCTTCTGCGGAACGAGGCCGATCGATTCGCGCAAGACGGCGGGGTCGAGCTCACGTATGTCGGTGCCCCCGATGAGCACGGCGCCATCGGTGACGTCGATGAGACGGGGCAGCAGCGCCACCAAAGTGGTCTTTCCCGAGCCGGTCGACCCGACAACAGCCGTGGTTGTGCCCGGCGCGGTTCGGAAGCTGATGTCGCGCAACACCGATTCGTCTGCCCCCGGATACCGGAAGCACGCGGAGCGCACCTCCACGATGCCCGCCGAGGTACGGAGCGGCTTCGGGTCGGTGGGTGGGACCACCGATGTCTCGGTGTCGAGAACCTCGTAGATGCGCTCGGCGCACACCGATGCCCGCGGCGCCATCATCGCGAGGAAGGAGGCCATCATGACCGCCATCAGGATCTGCATCACGTAGGCGATCATCGCGGTGAGTGCGCCGATCTGGACGTCACCGTCTTCGATGAGGTGGCCGCCGAACCAGATGATGAAGACGATGGTGACGTTGCTGATCAGCATCACCGACGGGAACATCAGTGCCATCAGACGTCCGACCCGCAGTGCGGCATCGGTCAGGTCGTCGTTCGCGGCGGCGAATCGCTTGCGTTCGTGGGGTTCCCGCACGAAGGCGCGAACCACCCGGATCCCGGTGATCTGCTCGCGCAGGACGCGGTTGACCGTGTCGATGCGCTCCTGCATGGCGCGGAAGCCCGGCATCATCCGGTAGATGATGACCGCCATGGTCACGCCGAGTATGGGGACCGCAACCACGAGAACCCACGCGAGTTGGCCCCCGACCCCGATGCCGAGGACGATGCCGCCGATACACATGATGGGTGCGGTGACCAAGATGGTGCAGGCCATCACGCCGAGCATCTGGACCTGCTGAACATCGTTGGTCGTCCGCGTGATCAACGACGGCGCCCCGAACGAGCCGACCTCTCGCGCGGAGAAGCCGTCTACGCGGTGCAGCAGGTCGTGGCGGATGTCGCGGCCGGCACCGAGTGACGCGCGTGCACCGAAGTACATCGACACGATCGATCCCAGGATTTGAATCAGCGAGACGACTACCATCACGGCCCCCACCCGCAGGATGTAGCCGGTATCGCCTTGCGCCACACCGTTGTCGATGATGTCGGCATTGAGAGTCGGCAGGTAGAGCATTGCCGCGGTGGCCACGAATTGGAGGATCACCACCGCACTCAGTTCGCGACGGTAGGCGCCCATGTAGGTACGCAGAAGGCGGGTCAGCATGGGGCAGTCACAGGTTCGACGGTATCAACTCCCGCTCAGCCCGGTCACACCATTAACCAGCGGTGTAGGTCGGAGTCCGATTGCGAACTCTGCCCATCTCGTCAGATGTCGAGGCCCGAGTACATCGTGCGCGCGGGGTCGTATTTGGTACGGACGGAGCGCAGGCGCGGAAGATTGGCACCGAAGTAACGAGACGGCGCGACCCCGGATTCGATGTAGTTGACATAGGTACCCGCGGACGCCGCGCCGATCGTGCTGTGTGCGCTTTTCACCCACGACGTCGGCGACAGATACGACGCACCGGGGGCGACGTCGGTGAACCACTGCAGGCTCGCCGCGTGTGTGCGCCACGGGAATGCTGTGGCACCGGGAGCGACCCCGCTGATCGCACCGTCGAGCGGGTCGATGATCACCAGCCCGGCGCCGCCGGCCCTGGAACGGTTCCGCACCGCGGTGACGATTGCTGCAGCGATGGGGTCGGTGATCTGCGCGAGGATGTCGGACCCGGCGACAAATCCATGTCGCGGCGCGGTCGCGCCACCTGACAGCCGCAGGAACGTCGCCATCGGATCAAGCGTCGAGTAGTCGCTTCCACTCGGCGCCACCCCGACGGCCGCCGAGATGTCGGCCGCGATGCGGCGGCCCGCGCCGGTCGCGCAGACGAGCAACACCGAACAGGTGACGCCACCCCGACGGTCCGAACCGATGTTCACGTTCGCCCACGCCGATGGTTCGGCGACCGAAAGCCACCGCCGCCACCCCGATATCACCGTGGCCGCCGACGCGGGTGCAAAGTTCATGGTCACAACGTCTTTGCCCACCGAGGGTGTGGTGCGGAAGGTCAGCGACGTGACGATCCCGAAGTTCCCGCCACCTCCGCCGCGCAGCGCCCAGTAGAGGTCGTCCCGTTCTCCTGGCGCAACGGTGACAGCTTCCCCGTTGGGCAACACCATCGTCGCGGCGGCGAGGGAGTCGCAGGTGAGCCCGTGTAGCCGCGAGTCGACCCCGAGCCCTCCGCCGAGCGTGAGGCCGGCGACACCGACCGTTGCGCATGTCCCGACGGGAACCGACCGGCCTTGCTGGGCAAGACCGCCTGCCACGGCATACAGCGTGCTGGCCGGCGTGACGGTGGCCAGGCCACTTCCACCGTCATAGCCGATTCCTCCGTCGAGTCTGCGCAGATCCACCACCAACAACCCACTCGCTGCTGAGGCACCGGTGTAGGAATGCCCGCCGCTGCGAGTGGCCACCCGCAGCCGGTGCTTCACGGCAAAAGCCATACACCGCTGAACATCGGCGACAGTCTTCGGCGCCACGACGGCTACCGGAGTCGATCCGTCGTAACGCGTGTTGAAGATCTGTTTGGCCTGCGTGAACGCGGTGCGTTGCGCGGGCAGGATCACCTGGCCACTGATCGATGCCGCGAGCGCGGCCCAGTCCGACGACCGTGGGGCGGCCCAGGCTGTCCCGGCGCCACCCGCGACGGCTGCTGCCAGACCGCCCACCAGGGTTCCCTGCAGCAGCCGTCGACGTGTGAGGTGCCAAGGGGTTGGTGATGGTTCGTCGAACGTCATGACAGGTAGTGCCTCTCGATCGCCCGACGACTGCGCCACAGACTATCCGCGATCGTGAGTCCACGTCGCAGAACCATCAACCGGGACGCCTGAGACGCAGGGCCACAACGATCGCCGAACAGTTCGACGTCTCATTGAGCCCAGGGCGGTGTGATGACCGCACCGTCGGCGGTGGTCGCCTGCAGACCGGGCGTGGTGGTCACCCATGCTGTCGATGCGATGTCGCCACCATCGATCCGCACCTCGGCCCCGGCCGGAACCACGATGACCGTGCCGGCGCAGGCCGGCTCCTGCACGCCGTCCAAACCGACCGTCAGTTCTCCGTCGAGCACGAGAAGGACCTCTTCCCGACTTGGTCTGTGCGCCACTCCGATCTGGCCTGCGGGAACCGCCACCCTCCAGGCGCAGAGCTCTTTGCTCCCTCGCCGCGAACTGACATACGAGTGAAAGGTGCTCCCGTGTGCCGGGAACACCTCGGCGTCGTCGGGTTGGATGACCGGCATGTTTTCCTCCTGAGAATTGATAGACAAGTCACTTGACCATATAGACAAGCTTCTTGTCTGTCCATGCTCGACGCACTGGGTCATACTTCGAGTGTGAGCGATTCCGACTGGGCAACTGCGACGGCCGTCCTGCGAGTGTCCGCACAACTGGTGGATGACATCTCGGCCGGACTGGCCGAGCGGGGCTACCACGATGTGCGACCAGTTCATGGGTTCGTGTTCGCGGAGTTGTCCGAGAATGCCTCCACCGCAGCCGATCTGGCCACGGCATTGCAGATCACCAAGCAGGCCGCGGCCCAACTGATCGTCTATCTGGTCGAGCGTGGTTATCTCGACAAACACCCGGACCCGAACGACCGTCGCGCTCAACTGGTGACACTGACCCAACGCGGTCGCGAGTGCATGGTCGCAGCCCGCGAATCCGCGGAGCGATGCGTTCAAGTATGGCGAGATGAGCTGCCGGACAAGGACTTCAAGGCACTGACGCGGGCCTTGGACGCCATTGCAGTACCGGGCAGACTCAAACCGAGCTGGTGATCAGCTCGTCGTGCGCGTCCGTGCCTCCGGCACGGCGAGGAAGTCTTCGACTATGGCGACGACCTGATCGGGGCTTTCTGCGTGAGGATAGTGGCCGACGCCGCTGAGAACCTCGAGTCGACTGCCCGGAATCGCTTCGTGGGCCGCGTAGCCATGCGACACCGGGATGATCTTGTCTGCATCGCCCCAGATGAGAAGCGTGGGCAGGGCAGAGTTCAGGTACAACCGGTTCAGAGCGCTCACCGCCTGACCGCGGTAGTCCACCACCGACCGCAGTGTCCTCAGGAACGCCTGCCGCGTCTCGCGATCGCCGAGCGAGCTGTAAGCGCGCCACGTCTCGTCCGCGCGCGGCGAGTGCACGCCGGCGGACGCGAACCACGAGCGAATCTTGTTGCCTGCCCGGAGAACTGGTTGCGGCGCAATCACCGGGAGCACAAACTCGGCCCCGGGAGCCGAGAGCACCCGCAGGGTCCAGTTCACATCGGGTCCGAGCCCACCGCTACCGATCAAGACTAGGCGCTCGCAATACTCCGGATGTTGGTAGGTGAACTGCATGGCCACCCCACCACCGAGCGATTGCCCGACCACCGTCACCCGGTCGATCCCCAATTCCCGCAGTAAGTCACGGAGGAACGCGGCGAACGCACCCAGTGAATAGTCGCCGCGCGGTTTCGACGATTGACCGTGACCGGGCAGATCCGGTGCGATGACCCGGTGTCTCGCCGCAAGGGACGGAAGTACCGCATTCCACGTCTCCGAACTCCCTGCCATCCCGTGGATCAGTAAGAGGACCTCCGAACCGCTCCCCTCGTCCCGATATGCGACATGGTCGCCGTGCAGATCCAGGTATTTCAGTGCAGTCATTGACGGATTTCCTGTCGCGATAGAGCCGGGGCCGCGAAGGGGTCGGCGTCGATCCACGTGCCGACACCGTTCGGCCGTACGCGCGGCACCGTGCCGCAACCCATCACCACGATGATGCCCCCTGACAGGGGCCCAATCTACGCGCTGGGGGTCCACTTCCGCTTGTGATCACCGATCACGAACGCATACTGCGCCGTCACCGATCGCGCCTGCCGACACCCTGCGAGAGTTCTGCGATCCTCCGGGCAGGCCCGTCCGGTGCCAACGGTTCGGTATCCATCCCCGAACCCTCCCGGACCCCTTCGATGAACTCCTCCAGCGCGTCCTTTGCGGTGTACCGCGGGGACCAGCCGAGCTCTCGTCGAGCGCGCGTGATGTCCATCAGGGGCAGTCGTAAGACGGTGTCGAACAGGCCAGGTGAGGCGGGGATGACATGGGCGTGCCACGCTGCCCATACCCCCGCACGCAGCAACGGGGCAGGCGCCGGGATCGAACGCGCCCCGAGCATCTTGGCCAGGTACTTGGCGTCCACCTTCTCGTCGGTGGCGAGGTTGAATGCCCCGCGGACCGGCCGGACGGTCGCCTCGGCGAATGCCTCACCCACATCCGCGCTGTGTAACGCCTGGAACGACAGCCCCGGCGTCCTCGGAACCACAGGGATCAAGGCGCTGCGGACCAGCTGCCGCGGAAGGAACGGCCCGACGAAGAGACGCCGTTGCGCCGTGGATGCCTCCCGTTTGAAGATGAAACCAGGCCGCATCCTCACGACCCGCATCTCGGGGTTGCTGTGCTCGTAGCCGTCCAGCCACCGCTCGAGATACGCCTTCTCGCGCGGATAGGCCGCGCCCGGCCAGCCGTTGGTCGGCCAGCTCTCGTCGACGGGGGTGTCCTTCGGGCCAGGCGAGTAAGCGGCGACCGAGGATGAGTAAACAACAGCCGGCACATCCTCGGCCGCAGCGGCCTCGAACACCCGGATCGCGCCGCCGACGTTGTTCTCCCATGTCGAAACGGGGTCATGGGTGGGTTGAAAGATCCACGCGAGATGGATGACAACGTCTGCGCCACGAAAGAGGGGCCGCAGATCGTCCTGTCCCGTATCGCCAACGAGGAACTCTGTTTTCGGGTACGTGAGGTCTGTCGGACGGCGTGCGATGGCGCGGATGGATCTCACCTCGGACCGGGAAACGAGGGCTTCGATGACGCTCGTGCCCACATTTCCCGTCGCTCCGGTGACCACAACGGTGAGTGGTTGTGTCTCGCTCATTTGCTCCGGGTACCCAGGGCTCCCCCGCTCGACACCATCAGACGGCGGAACCCCGCGCATGGCATCGTGCACGGGGTCCCTCGGCCCAGATCGGGTCGGCGTATCAGACCTTGACGGTGGCCCGGGTGTTGTCGTCCCGATCGGCCGACTTGGACTCGCCGGACGTTTCGGATTCGGTCCCGTCGGGTGTCGAGTCGAGATCGATCGTCCGGCGCAGTGGCCGGTTGGGCAGGAGCGACACCGCAATCAGCGCAACAACCGCTGCCGCAGCTGCGATCAGGAAGATCCGCCCTGTTGCGTCGCCGTAAGCGGCGCGAATGATCGATTCGACCGGCCCCGGCAGTGAGTCGATGTCGAGGCTGCCGCCGGAGGAGCCGCCTGTGATCCCGAGCCGCGCAAGGCCGCCCGACGAGAGGTCCGCCACGCGAGTGGCAAGAACCGACCCGAGGACCGAGACGCCGATTGCGCCGCCGAAGGTCCGGAAGAATGCCACGTTGCTCGAGGCAGCTCCGATGTTGTGAACGCTGACCGTGTTCTGGACCACCAACACGAGGTTCTGCATCAGCATGCCTGTGCCGAGCCCGACGATCAGGGTGAAGATACTCACCGACCAGAGGTTGGTCGCGTGGTCGATCGTCCCCAGCAGAGCGAAGCCGACGATGAGCAGAACCGACCCGGTCACCATGAACACCTTCCACTTGCCGAACCGGCTGATCAGTTGACCCGATCCCACCGACGCGATCAGCATCCCGATCACAAGCGGAATAGAGAGCATGCCGGCGATCGTCGGTGAGAAACCGCGCGCGGTCTGGAAGTACTGGCCCAGGAACGTAGTCGAACCGAACATCCCCAGTCCCACTGCGATGGACGCGATGATGGCGAGTCCGGTGGTGCGTTCGGTCACGATCTTGAGCGGGATGATCGGCGCCTTGACTCGTGATTCCACCAGCACGGTGGCCACCAGCAGAAGCAGTCCGCCACCGACGTACATCGCAGACTCCCGGGAGATCCAGTCGTAGTATCCGGCTTTGCCCGCGAAGGAGACCCAGATC
This sequence comes from Williamsia muralis, assembly GCF_051487485.1. Lineage (GTDB taxonomy): Bacteria > Actinomycetota > Actinomycetes > Mycobacteriales > Mycobacteriaceae > Williamsia > Williamsia muralis_B. Next base: position 45,384 of record NZ_JAHVCV010000010.1, read on the forward strand.
AACAGCACGGAAACGCCTGCGGTGAGCAAGGTGGCTCCCAGCCAGTCGATGGAGATGTTCTCGGCACGCACGGTCTTGATGCGGAGGGTCTTCTGCAGCAGGAACAGGGCGATCACTGCCAGTGGCACGCAGACGAAGAAACACCAGCGCCAGCCGAGTGGGCTGTCGACGATGACGCCGCCCAGGATGGGTCCGCCGGACATCGAGACGGCCATGGTGGCGCCCATGTATCCGGAGTACCGGCCCCGCTCACGGGGAGACACGATGCTGCCGATGATCGCGACGACCAGCGCCGTGAGACCACCCATTCCGATCCCCTGGACAACGCGTGCAGCGAGGAGAACCGGCACATTGTGCGCGAAGCCGGCGATGATCGAGCCGACCACGAAGATGATGATCGCGCTCTGGACAAGCATCTTCTTGCTGAAGATGTCGGCCAGCTTGCCCCAGATCGGCGTCGACGCCGCGTTGGCGAGCAAGGCGGTGGTGATGACCCATGCGTAGGCCGTCTGCGACCCCTTCAGATCGCCGATGATCGTCGGCAGGGCGGTGGCCACGATCGTCGTGCTCAGCAAAGCGGTGAACAACGCTGCGAGCAGCCCGATCATCGCCTCGAGGATTTCGCGGTGGGACATCGCGTATGGATCGTGCTTCGCCACCGCCTCGGTTGAACTTGACATCTACTTCCCGTCTTTCCCTGTGATCGTTTTCTGCGCCGGCCGTTCGGCCCGGTGCGCGTGTCTGGTCAATGAACCTCTGAGTTTTCGAAAGGCGCTGCCGGCCGCTTGCGCGTCTGCCTCGTCCCAGTCGTCGAGTGCGGTCTGTAACGACTCGGCACGCGCAGCCCTCGTTCGCCCGAGGAGCTCGCGACCTGCACTTGTCGTCAGCAACTGCGTGGCCCGCCCGTCACCGGGGTCCGGACGGCGAGCGACGTATCCCTCGGCGACCAACTCGGCCACGTGCCGACTCAACGCGGACTGACTGATGCACAGATCCGATGCCAACTCGTTCTGGCGGCACTGCCCTCGTGCCTCCAGTGCCATGAGCACACCGAGACCACCTGGCAGTGCCGGGCCTTCGTCCGTCGTCACGACGGCTCCGCGAAAAGCGCGACCCATCAGGTACAGCTCCTCGATCAATTCGCTCGCTGTTCCTGATGACACCGGCACGACGACTTCTCCCTCATATAATTGATTGCACTACACAACTTATATAAGTTACATGCGGCAATCAACTATTCCCTGGGCGCGGAGTACACCGCGGACCGAACGGGAGCCTTGGCGGAGTCCGCCGTACGGCTAGCGCGTCAAGCCCGTATTCGGCGAGGCCAGCGGGTATCCGCGGCGTACGGTTCGGGCGAGGATGCCGAGGGTGCTGCGTAGCGCAGTGGCAGAGATCACCGGAAAGATCCCCTTGGCTCGCCACTCCGGATGGATGTTCGACCAGTCGTAAAACGACACCACACGCGTACCGGCCTCACCGTCGGGATGAAGCTCATAGCCGTAGACGTGGCCGATCTGCGGCCGTAAACGGCCTTTGACAGTCCATGAGATCTCGCGACCGGGCACAAACGTCTCGATGACAACCGAGACGTCGTACTCCCCGATCGGTACGTCCCCCAGGGCCTCGCGGTCCATGTGCACGACAAACGTGTCCCCGATTGCAGTGACACGGTCGCCTGTGGCACTCATCAACATCCCGGATGCGTCGATTGCCACGTGACCTTGCGGATCTGTCAACACCGCGAACACGTCTTCGACGTTCGCGGGGATGACACGTTCGGCCTGTAGTCGCTCGATCATGGCCAGGACGGTATCGCGTTCACCGATGACCGCGCGGTCTGCCGCGCGTCAGGGTCCAACAGTGTTGAGCTCGGCGACGAGATCGAAAGCGGGATCGTCCGGGCCGATGTCGAACGTGCACTGTTGCTCGCGCGGATCCGGCACGAAGGCCCAGAACAGCGCGCCCGCAGTGCCGGCGGCGCGTTGGCCATCGATCTTGGTCTCGAAGTCCTCCACCCGGTCCTCACGGGTGCCGCACGACCCGGCGTTCTGCCCGATCTCGGCGACCACCAGTGGCTTCCCGACCGCCTGGGCCTGCACGATATGGGTGGCGAGGCCATTCCATACGTCGCCGGGCAGCGGCACGCCGTCAGCGCCGTAGTCGTGATACTCGAGCACGTCGACGTGAGGTGAAGCCCCGAGCAGCTGGTAGTCACCGCCGGCCGACCCACATTGCCCGCCTCCGAGCAGCCCCGCCCAGATCGGGGTGGACGGATCCGCTGCCCGCACCTTGGCTCCGGCTTGGTCGAAGAAGTTCCGCAGGATCTGCCCCGAGTCGGCCGGGCACGTCCGGTTCTGCCAACTGCACGCAGAATCGCCGCACAAACTCGTCTCGGGTTCGCCGACCAATTCCCAACCGGCCAGCGCAGGCGACGACTTCCACCGGTTGACCGCTGTGGTCACCCATTGGTCGAATCGGAGGGGCGCCCCTGCCGGGACCAAGGTCTTCCAGCCGGTCGTGTACCAGCTCCGACCCTTGAACAGCTCGTCTTCGCAGGCACCGTCGCCACCGGTGAAGACCGGCACGACCATCTGGTCATGAGCTTCGGCCGCGGCGAACACCGCGTCCATCGGACCGAAATCGAGCTCGCCCGTGAACTTGTTGACCGCCAGACGCTGGAAAGCGTTGAAGCGCGTCAGGGAGTTGGGCTCGAGCGACGAGAAGTAGGAGTCGAGGTCGACCATCGCGCCGCAACCCTGGTTCACCGACCAGTCAGTAGCGAGCTGGTAGGCGTTGAACCCGCTCGGCCACCATGGCGATCCATCGAGCTCGAGACCGTCCGCGGTCGCCTCCACCCTGTTCGGCCCGGCCGCTTCTGCGGGCCCGGCCTGGGCCCACTGGGTGGACCCGACACCGACCAGCAGGATCATGGCCAATGCGAAGAAGTAGTACGTACGATGCGTGGTGCGTTGCATGTGATGGAGAGCCTGTCCTCGTTTTGACCGTGACGCTCATAGTTGCACAGCTTTGTGAACGAGGAAACTGCTTCGTAAAGGAAACAGCGAGAACGCGGCCGCCCGTCAAAAGACACGGTGACCTGCGCGATCGCCGCCGGCACGACCGAAGAGGACCGATGACCCAGTCAGATCACGTCGATGTCTTGATCATCGGAGCAGGACTCTCGGGAGTCGGCGCCGCCTGCCACGTGCGGGAGAAGTTCCCCGACCGGAGCATCGCGATCCTGGAGAGCCGGCCCCGCATCGGCGGTACATGGGACCTGTTCAAGTACCCAGGGATTCGGTCCGATTCGGACATGTTCACCCTCGGATACAAGTTTCGGCCCTGGGTGGGTGACAACGCGATCGCGGACGGCCCCTCCATCCTGGAATACGTCCGGGCAACAGCCGCCGAATACGGGATCGATGAGACGATCCGGTTCAACCGCCGGGCCGTGCGTGCGGAATGGTCGAGCAGCGAACAGCTCTGGACGGTTCACATCGAGCGCACCGACGTCGGCGCCGAGACCCGGACCGAGACCATCTCCGCCAACTTCCTGATGTCCTGTAGCGGCTACTACCGCTACGACGAGGGCTACACGCCCGACTTCCCCGCGATCGAGCAGTTCTCCGGGACCATCGTCCACCCGCAGCATTGGCCGACCGACCTCGACTACACCGACAAGCGGGTGGTGATCATCGGCAGCGGGGCCACCGCCGTCACGTTGGCACCGTCGATGGCCCCCGAAGCCGCACACGTCACCATGCTCCAGCGTTCGCCTTCCTACGTCATCTCTATTCCCAAGCAGGATGCCATTGCGAACAGACTGCGCAAACTACTTCCCGAGAAATGGGCTTACGCCGCCGCGCGCGGCAAAGGCATTGCCGTCTCCACGGCCATTTACCAACTGTGTCAACGTTATCCACAGTTCATGAAGAAGCAGATCCGGTCATGGCAAGAGCGGCAACTGCCAGATTTCGACATCGACACCCACTTCGCGCCGCGCTACAACCCCTGGGATCAACGCCTGTGCCTCGTGCCCGACAGCGACCTGTTCCGCGCCATCAGAAAAGGGTCGGTGTCCATGGCCACCGACCGGATCGCCACCTTCACCGAGAGCGGCATCGAACTGGAATCCGGCGACCATCTCGACGCCGACATCATCGTCACGGCCACCGGCCTCAATCTGCTCGCCCTGGGCGGGCTCACGTTTGTGGTCGACGGGGAGGAAGTCGACCTCACCGACACGATGACCTACAAGGGCATGATGCTCAGCGGGATTCCCAACTTCTTCTACGTGGTCGGGTACACGAACGCATCGTGGACCTTGAAGGCAGATCTCGTGTGCGAGTACATGTGTCGCCTGCTCGAACACATGGACGCCAACGGATACGGCGAGAGCGTCCCGGTGAAAGACCCGTCCGTACAGGAAGAACCGTTCCTCGACTTCGCTGCCGGATACGTTCTGCGTTCGGTCGACTCGTTTCCGCACCAGGGTTCACGGGCTCCCTGGAGGCTGCGGATGAACTACTACCGTGATGTCCTCACCTTGCGCCACGGGACGGTTGCTGACGCGCCGATGAGGTTCCGGGAGCGCAATGCGTCCCTGACCTCTGCCGGCTGATCAGCCGGCCGGCGTCGACTTCTCCCGCAGCCGCTTCGCCAGCCACTCGTAGACGGCTTCGTTGTTGAGCAGGGTGAAGTGGTGGGCCGACCCGAGATGCATCCCGTCGTCGTCACGAAAACCGATGTCGCGCAGCTTGTCCCGGCCACGGGCACTGACATGGAGCACCAAACCGTCACCGAGATAGCGGCCGAGCAGGTGTTCCGGGTCTCGGGTGATCGAGGCCGAGACAAAACTGTGTTCGGCATCGGCGAGCAACGGAACCTCCGCGATGGCGGCCTGGCGCAAGGCGTCGAGATCTCGGCCCGTCCAGTCTTCGTCCACCAGCGAACCGGCGTACAGGTCCCGGATCCCGGCGCTGCGCCTGTGTAGCAGGCGGCCGATCGGACGGGACTCGGGCAGTAGCTGCAACAGCGCGGTGGCGGTGTGTACGGTCCTCGCCAACGGGGCTCCCAGATGCGGAGATCCGAGACAGACGATGTGGCGTACTTTTCCGGCCCAGCCAGCCCCCACGAGCGAGGCCCCGTGACAGGCGCTACGTGCCACGAGACCACCCATCGAGTGCCCGACCAGCGCGATCTCTTCCACGGGTACAGGCCAGTTCCTCACCACGTCCTCGATGAGCTCGGCGAGATCACGGCCGTTCTCGGAGATGTGTCTCCCCGTGTTGTACCGCACCTGCAGTTCGCTGAAGCCGAGCTCGGCCGACAACCTGGCCCCATACGTCGGCCTGCCGCCGATACCCCAGGCGACTTCGGTCTCCATCAATCCGTGCGTGAAGAAGACCAGTTTGGGCGTCGCGTGGGGGTAGGCGTTTGCCAGGGATTCCTTGTCCGCGTGTTGAATTCGCCCGTCGACCCGGAGTGACATCGGCGTGGCCAGTGGCGAATCCTGTTCGGCGAGCGCGTCACCGATCAAACCGGTCAACGCCCCGAGCGCAATTGCACCGCGTTTGGTCTCGGACGGCACCCGCCCACGTCCGTCGACGGTCCGTGATGCCACCTGCGCTGCCACCTCACAGGCAACGGCGATGGATCGATATGTTCCATCGGCGATTGCGTTGTGAATGATCCGCGACGGCGCCGCCCAGGGGCCGACACCGAGCTGCACCCCCGAGAACACGCGGTCAGAGATCGCCCGGTGCACAGTACCGACGCCGGTCACCGCCTTCCCGACCTCCTCGAAGGCCAGTTCCGCCAGCGCGCGAACCTCGTCTTGCCGCGAGCCATCCACATCGATCATGCATTCAGTGTACAACCGTGCACTGAGGACCGCGTCTGTGGCGACCGCTTCCTGACAGAGCAGTTGCACACCGGCTACCGTCCGACCATGGCATTGCACCGCTTCGCGCCGGCTCGAGGGTGGCGATGTAGGTGAGCGCCGCCACGCCTACCTCCACGCCCACGCCCGGTCCCGTCCTGGTTGTCGCGATCCTCGCGTCTTTTGTCGCGTTCCTCGACGGATCTGTGGTGAACCTCGCCCTTCCCGCCATCTCGGACGACCTGGGAGGTGGGCTGAGTACACAGCAGTGGGTGGTCGACTCATACCTCCTCGCCCTGGGCGCACTGATACTTGTGGCCGGCGCGATCTCTGATGCGTTCGGGCGCCTGCCGATGCTCCGGATCGGGCTCGTGATCTTCGGCCTGGCATCCATCGCGTGCGCGGCTGCGCCGACCGACCTCGTCCTGATCATCGCCCGCGGGCTGCAAGGTGTGGGCGCGGCCCTGCTGGTGCCCAGTTCCCTCGCGTTGATCAACTCGGCCTTCACCCCGGACGAGCAGCCCAAGGCGATCGGTACATGGACCGCGTGGACGGGCACGGCCTTCGTGATCGGTCCCCTACTCGGTGGTGTCCTCGTCGACACGTTGAACTGGCGGTGGATCTTTGCCGTCAACGTGGTGCCGGTGGCAATCACCCTGGTGCTGTCGATGCGGCTTGTCGAACCGGCCCGCACCACGCCGCGCGAACGCATCGACGTACCGGGCGCAGTGCTGACCGCCGGCGGTCTCGCCGGAACCGTCTACGCCCTCATCGAGCAGCAACGTCTCGGTCTGAGCAACCCCGCGGTGGCTGCAGCCTTGGCACTCGGACTGTTGTGCCTGGCCGGGCTGGGCTGGCGCGAAACGCATACCGACCATCCGATGATCCCCGCGAAGATGTTCGCGGTCAGGAACTTCGGTGTCGGCAATCTCTCGACGACGTTCATCTACGCCGGATTGTCGATGGGCACACTGGTGACGGCTCTGTACCTGCAAGAAGTCGCGGGTTTCTCGGCCTTGATGGCCGGGCTCGCGACGTTGCCGGTCCCGCTGCTCTCGTTTTTCATCGCTCGGCCGGTGGGGGCGCTGTCGGCACGATACGGCCCCCGCGTATTCATGGCGTCCGGGCCGATCATCGCCGGGTGCGGTTACCTGCTCATGCTGACCACCGGCGACGACTTCGACTTCTGGACACAGATGTTCCCCGGGCTTGTGCTCTTCGGGCTCGGCCTGTCGATCACCGTCACACCGCTGACCTCGGCCGTCCTCGCATCGATCGATCGGCAACACAGCGGGATCGGCTCGGCGCTGAACAACGCGATCTCACGGATCGCCGGCCTGATCGCTGTTGCCTGCACCGGAATCATCGTGGGCGGCACGCTGGACACCGCTTCATTCCATCGTGTCGTGGCGGTGACCGCGGCCCTGTTCATCGTCGGCGGCGTGGTCGCGGCCATCGGTATCCGCAATCACGGCCACCATCCCGAACAGGTCGCGGTGACGGCGGCCGCACAGTGCTGTGATCGCTCGACCACTCCCCCTGACGTCCGGCCTGCTGTCGGCCACTGACCGGTGCAAGCACCCACCGGTGCGCCGACGACGATTGAAGCGAAGGCCTGGTGGTGGAAACATCGGGACGATGACCGCACTGCTGACCGAATCCGACATCGTCGCTGCACTCGCCGATCTACCCAAGTGGCAACGTAGGGGCGACTCGCTGACTCAGACGATCGATTGTCCGGACTTTCCGGCAGCGATCGCATTGGTGAATCGGGTGGCCGAGGCCGCAGAAGAGGCCAACCATCATCCCGATATGGATATCCGTTGGCGCACAGTGACTTTTACCCTCAGCACGCATTCGGCGGGCGGAATCACAAGCCTCGATGTGATGTTGGCGCAGCGAATAGACAACCTGGCTCCCTGACTGGCCGGCGCTCTCGGCGAGCGAGTCCGTATCGAAGACACCGCCGGGCGAGCCTGCGCGGCCCGCCCGGCGGGTGTTGCGCCCCCGTGCGGATGAGAACAGTGATGCGGTGTCAGGCCTTGGTGAGCGCCGCGTATCGCGCTATGTGCATGTCCGCAGAACCGAACTCGTACTCGATGGCCGTGAGCCGTTTGAAGTAGTGGCCGATCGCGAGTTCCTCGGTCATGCCCATCCCGCCGTGCAGCTGAACGGCGTTCTGCCCGATGAATCGCGCCGCCCGACCGATGGTCGCCTTCGCCGCCGACACCGCCAGCGCGCGTTCGGTGGGCTCTGCCTCCAAGTTCAGGATGGCGAGGTACACCGCAGCAATCGACTGTTCGAGCTCCATGTACATGTCGACCATTCGATGCTGCAGCGCCTGAAAACTGCCGATCGGCTGACCGAACTGCTGACGCTGCTTGGCGTATTCGACGGTGTCCCCCAGCACTTTTCGCATCAGCCCGACAGCTTCGGACGACACCGCCGCAGTGGCCTCGTCCACGGCCCGGTCGATCGACGCCCATGCATCGCCTTCGCCACCCAAGACGGCATCGGCGGGTAGGCGTACCCCGGTGAACACGAGATCCGCCGCGTGCCGGTCATCGATGGTGCGGTAGGCGTGGACGGCCAAACCTTCAGGAGGGTTGTCGGCACCAACATCAACAAGGAACAACGAGATCCCCGAGGTGTCGCGCCGGCCGCCCGCAGTCCGGGCGGTGACAAGCAGATGGTCGGCGAGGGGTGCACTGCTGACAACCACTTTCGTGCCGTCGAGCACCCACTCGTCGCCGTGTCTACGGGCGATCGTCGACACATCATTGAAGTCGGGACCCGATGTGGGTTCGGTGGCCGCGAACGCCGTGATCGCATCCCCCGCGACCAGTTTCTCCAGAACGGCCGTGGCGCGATCCCCGCCCGCCCGTTGCAACAAAACGCCGCCGAAGACAACTGTGTCCACGAAGGGCTCGACAACAAGAGCCTGGCCGAGTGCTTCGGTGACGATCATCAATTCGACCGGCCCACCGCCGATTCCACCGGCTTCCTCCGGAAGGGTCGCACCCAGGATTCCGAGTTCGTCAGCGAAAGCTCGCCAGATCGACGGCTGCCATCCTGCCCCCGTCTTGGCGGCCGCCCGACTCTTCTCCAGGTCATAACGGTTGGCCAAGAACTTGGCGAGGCCATCGCGGAGCAGTTCTTGCTCTTTGGTCAAGTTGAAGTCCATCAGAGCCCCAATGCTGCTTTAGCGAGAATATTTCGCTGAATTTCGTTGCTACCGGCGTAGATCGAGCCCGCCCGGTCGTTGAAGTAACGCAGTGGCGCGACTGCCTCCCACGGTTCACCGCTGACGTAACCGTCCGCGGGCTCGGTGAACTCGGAGATCGGACCACCAGGTTTGGTCGCGTGCGGTTGGTAGACCCGTCCGCGTGTACCGGCGGCCTCCAGGGTGAGTTCGGTGAGCTTCTGGCTGAGTTCGGTCGCAAGCACTTTGAGCATTGACGAGGCAGGACCCGGATCTTTGCCCGACGCCATCGCCGACAGCGTTCGGTATTCCAGGATCTCGAGGACCTTTGTGCGAATGCGGGCTTCGGCCAGCTTGGCCGAGAAACCGGGATCGTCGATGAGCGGGCGTCCACCGGGCCCCGGCTGCGACGCCGCCGAGGTGGCCAGAGACTCCGCCATCACCTGCAACGCCGGGGCGGCCGCGCCCCCACCTCGTTCGAACACGAGGAGATACTTCGCCACGGTCCAGCCGTCGTCGATCTTTCCGAGCACGTTTGCCTTGGGCACCCGCACATTGTCGAAGAACACCTGGTTCTGGACCTGCTCGCCCGATGTCATCACCAACGGTCGTACTTCGATGCCGGGCGAGTTCATGTCGATCAACACGAAGGTGATGCCCTGCTGCTTCTTCTGCTGCCGGGATGTGCGAACGAGGCAGAACATCCAGTTCGCCTCGGTGGCATGGGTTGTCCAGATCTTGCTGCCTGTGCAGACCAGGTCATCGCCGTCGTCCTTCGCCGCCATCGAGAGGGACGCAAGATCCGAACCGGCCTCGGGTTCGGAATATCCCTGGCAGAAAAAGACCTCGCCGGTGAGGATCCCGGGTAGATAGTAGTCCTTCTGTTCCTGGGTGCCGAAGGCGATGATGGCATGGGCAACCATCCGAATCCCCATGGGAGACAACGACGGTGCGCCGGCGATGATGGACTCGCGACTGAAGATGTAGTGCTGGGTGAGGGTCCAGTCGCAACCGCCGTGCTCGACCGGCCACGCAGGCGCCGCCCAGCCTCGCTCGTGCAAGATGCGCTGCCACTCCATGCTCGCCTCGTGGTCGGAGTAGACGCTGGTCATCAGACGGCCGGCACGGCGCAGGTCCGGGGTCAACTTCTCGTCGAGGAAAGCGCGCACCTCGTCTCGAAACTCCGAATCGGCGGCCGACCATTGCAAGTCCATGTGCGCTCCTGAAGCGGTGTGCTGATTGACCGGAGGGCCGGTCGGAGACAAAATCTACTTATGTCTCACCAGACCGTCAACAGCCGGTCACACCCTCGCGTGCACCGTGACGACGTGATCGACCTCGCGCACGACTGGTTCCTCGCCGGCAGGCGGGTCGACATACAGGCGCTGTCACGCGAACTGAAGATCGGCCGCGCGACGATCTACCGATGGTTCGCGGGCCGGGAAGTGGTTCTCGGCGAAGTCGTGTGGCGAATACTCATCGAGGCCATCGAACGGGTCGAGGCGCGAGGTGGAGCGCTCGATGCCGACAAGTTCGTCAGCAACTTCGGTTTCCTCGCCGAGACCGTTCGCAATTACCAACCGCTCGAACGGTTCGTCGCGGATGACCCCGAATATGCGCTGCGGGTCCTCACCTCGCGGTACAGCGTGGTGCAGGGCAGGTTGATCGAATGGACTGTCGGCAAACTGGCCGCCATGCCCGAGCTCTCGCGGTACCCGGACACTTCCGGTCTCGCGTATGCAGTCGTCCGCCTGGGTGAATCGTTCATCTGGAGTGACATGATCACCGGTGACCCTCCGCAACCCGACAAGGCCACCGAGATGGTGGGCATGTTGATCGCGGGCGCATGCGCGAATTCTTCTGGTCGAGCCTGATCTGCGCCGTGGCCGTACAGCTTCCACCGATACTGGTCCGGCTGCACCCGACCCCGGCAGCGACGCGCGGATAACATTCCCTCATGGCGTCGCGAACACACCATCGAGCTACCGGACATGACTGACATCCGCTGGGCAACGTTCGACTGTTACGGCACGTTGATCGACTGGCGTCACGGACTCTCGACCGGGATGGAGTTGATCTTCCCGGGCCGCGGCGCGGACCTCCTCGACACATTCAACCGGCACGAACCACAGGTCCAGGCTCAGTTCCCGGAGATGCGCTACCGCGAGGTGTTGACCGAGACGTTTCGTCGCACCGCCGACGAAGCCGGTCTTGTCCTCAGGGCCGACGACGCCGACGTGCTGGCCGCGGGTATCGCCTACTGGCCGCCCTTTCACGACACAGCTTCCGAGCTGGCCCGCCTGCGGGCATCGGGGTGGCGTATTGCCCTGCTGACCAATTGCGACCGCGACATCATCGGCGCAGCGCAGCGCCGCCTCGGGATTCCTGTCGATGCGGTCATCACCGCCGAGGACGTGGGTTCGTACAAACCGGCCCATCCGCACTTCGAACGGTTCGCCCAAACCTTCGGGCCCGAACCCGGTCAGTGGGTCCACGTCGCACAGGGCTACTTCCACGACATCATCCCGGCTCATGCCCTCGGCATCCCCAGGGTGTGGGTGAACAGACTCGGCCAGAGCGACGACCCATCGATCGCCGATGCGGTGATCCCCGACCTGAGTCGGCTGACCGAGGTGGTCGCCGCGGTCGGTACCGCCGCCGCTGCGCGCTCGTGAGGAGTCGAACGTCACGCACCGCGATGTGTAGCGCTGCGAACTGGCGGGTATTCGCCTGACGGCCCGGGCAGCAGCCTCGGGCGAGCACGGCGACGAGAGGGAGACATGGCGGAGTATCGAGTTCTCAATCCAGACGAGGATGTTGTCGACAAAGTCGAATTCAACAACGCCGAAGACGCCTACGAGTGGTTCAAGAATCGCGAGGTGCCCTCAGGACAGCTCGGTTTCCGTATGGAGGTCAACGTCGACGGAGACTGGCGGTTCTTTGACCAGACCGATGGAACCCGATCACGCGACTGACTCCGTGTAGGCGGTCACACCGCCGGCGGACCTTGCTGCATCCAACGGACATACCGTTGGATGCAGCTTTTTTCTGCTACTCCGCCGTTCGGGACCGCTCGGCGAGCAACGCCAGACGCCGCAGAGCCTCCGAGTTCCTCGGATGAACCGCCAAGTGCTGGATCTGGTCGGGCATCAGTGACAACGGCGGGTTGGCCGCGTGCTCGATCATCTCGATGCGGCACCCTTGCGGAATCTCGTGCAGGCGCAGGATGATCTCGGCCTTGCCGAAGGGCAGAGCCCGCGCGATCAATCGCAGCTCGCGCCCTTCCTCCATACCCACCGACTCCGTCCGGTCGTTGAGCAGAACGGGCCACAGCCCTACCGAATGCGCGATGTTGCTTCCCGGTTGCGGCCAGTTCGCATCGACCGCACGTATCCGTGACGACCCGACAACCCAATTGGCATACGACCAGCCGTCTGCGAGTACACGCCACACATCTTCCGTCGACGCGGTTGTTTCATGCGTTGTAGCCACGAACCCCTCCAGTGCTCTCGGCAGGCCTGCGGGTCGGGACTCGACCCGCGCGAAGCAGCAGCGCCGCTATCTCAGCCGGTTGTCGATCTTACGGATCCGATGTACCCACCGACGTCGATCTCACACGTGACCATGGTTTCCGGGGTACGGACGACGCTGCGGCCGACGGCGATTCGTCAGGCCGTTAACCTGCCGAACTGTTAAGCTCCGCGCGAGTCAAGGCAGCGCTCGGGCGGCCGATGGCCGCGCGAAAGGTGAATACGTTGCAGTTGCGGCGCATAGAGCATCACGTCCGTCGATCGCTCTCACTGGCTGTGGCCGCCGTGATCCTGGCCGGCTGCGGAACCGGCGGTGATGCGGACGGGCCCGACAATGTCGCAGTGGGACCAGTCGACACCACCTCTGAACCCGTCTCGACGCCTCCGCCTGCTCCGGCTCGGCTGGAGAGCAACGTTGCGATGGAACGACTTTCGCCGAACGCCAAACCGCCCCAGTTCGTGTTGTTTTCCTTCGACGGTGTCGGCGTATCAGAAAACTGGGATCTGTTCCTGGACACCGCGAGCGAGGTCGATGCACGCTTCACGGCTTTGATGACCGGCTTGTACTTCCTCACCGACAAGAACAAGAAGAAGTACACCGGACCCGGTTACGCGGCCGGAGAGTCCTCATTGGCTTTCGGAGGCACCGAGAAGGAAGTCATCGAACAGGTCGACTATCTCAATCGCACGTGGTTCGCCGGTCACGAGATGGGCACTCACTACGTCGGCCATTTCTGTGCCGGCACAAAGAACCCCGGGCGCGACTGGACCACCGCCGAATGGAACCACGAACTCGATCAGTTCTTCCGGCTGATGACCGAGTGGAAGTCACTCAACAACATCCGGAACGCACCCGATCTCGCTTTCGGGCCCGAAGCCGTCAAAGGCGGGCGTACGCCCTGCCTCGAAGGCGGTATGGGGCAACTGTTCCCGGCATTGGGAGCGCACGACATGACGTGGGATTCGTCGAAGGCGGCCCGGCAACCGGGCATCTACTGGCCGACGAAGGTCGGCAGCATCTGGGAGTTCCCCATCCCGTACACGTGGTCACCACCGCTGAATCACAGGCAGACCGCGCTCGATTACAACTACTGGTTCACGTTCAACCAGGCCAAGGACAGCCCCGCCAGCGCACCGAAGATCCGCCGTATCGTCAAGGAATCCTACGACTACATGTTCCGGCGAGCCTATGAAGGCAACCGGGCCCCATTGGTCATCGCCAATCACTTCAATGATTGGAGCGGGAACGCGTTCAACCCCGCCACAGCTGACTTCATGCGCGAGGCATGTGTGAAACCCGAAACGATCTGTGCCACCTATCAAGACGTGATCGCGTGGATGGAATTGCAGGATCCGGCGGTGTTGGCGCCATGGCGAAAGATGGCACCGGTTGCCGTCGACGCCGACAGCTGACTGCACCCCACTGCCCGAACATCATGGAAGGTCTCCCGATGCGACGACAACGCATTCTTGCCCTGCTCGGTTCACTGGCCGCCACGGCCGGCCTGATCGCCGGCTGTTCCGACGACGGAGGCGACGCCGGAGAAGTGGCTGCCCAGTCGTCCGTCGCGAGCGCCGGGCCCTCGGTCTCGGACGAGGTCACGGTGACCCGGATTGACTACCCGACTCTGGACGGTACGGACCCGGAGCAGAACTGGGGCGATCTCTACCTGCCCGCGGGACCGCAGGCGGTGGATTCCACACGCCTGGTCGTCTTGATCCACGGTGGGGCCTGGCAGTCCCAGCTGGGTGCTGATCTCTTCGATCCCTTCGCCCGTGACCTCGCTGCACGGGGAATGGCGGTGTACAACATCGAGTATCGCCGGCTGGGTTCAGGCGGGGGCTGGCCGACCACATTCGAGGACGTCTCGCAGGCCCTCGACAATGTCATCGCGATCGACAAGAGATTCCCCCAATTGGAGACCACCGACGCACTGGTGGTCGGACACAGCGCCGGAGCCCAGCTGGCGGTCTGGGGTGGGACACGGCACAAATTGGATCCCACCGAGGTGGGTGGCAATCCGAAGTTCCGACCTACCAGAGTGGTCTCGCTGGCCGGTCCCCTGGACATGGTGCAGGCGGTTCGCAACGGCGACGACCGGATCGTCGCGGCACTCGGCGGGACTCCGGGGCAGGTACCGGAGCGTTACGCGTCGGTGGACCCGATCCAGAATCTCGATCCTGGAACTCCGGTGATCGCCGTCCACGGCACCAGGGACACCGTGGTACTTCCCGCCTTGTCGCAGCGGTACGTCACTGCACTGAAGAACGAGAACGGCAGTGGCCGTGTGGTTCTGATCGATGGCGAGGATCACGGCTCGATCGTGAGCTCGAACTCCGCAGCCTATCGCCAGATACTCGACATCATCACGGAGGGATCAACCAAGAGTGTCGACCAACTGAGCGAGTGACCACCTGTCATCGCACGGTTGCGGTGACCAAAAGGTATTCCCACTCCATCACGCCGTCATGGGTCATGGCAGCGCGTGCGAGTTCGTCCAGACCGTCGTCGAGCGCTGCGACAGCCGCGGGGTCCGCCGCATTCGCGTTGTACACCGCGATGGTGGGCCCGTACGTCTTCTTGAAGAAGCGGCGGAACTCTTCCGGACTCTGAAAGCGATCGACGGTGAGTGTCCGCCGCTCGGCAGTGACGTCGGCATGGTCACCGAACAGTTCGCGGACGTGGGTTTCGTCGCCCCACAGCGGAGGAGGCTGCGCCCCCGGTTGTGGCGCGGGTGCGTACGGCTTCATGGTCGCGAACATCCGGCCGACGAACCCGCCGGGCGTCCAGCTGATCAATCCCACCCGCCCGCCCGGGCGGCAGACACGGATCAGTTCAGCGGCAGATTGCTGGTGATCAGGAGCGAACATCACTCCCACGCACGACATCACCACGTCAAAACTGTTGTCGGCAAAGGGAAGAGCCTCGGCATCGGCCTCTTGCCAGGACAGCTGTACGCCCTGCTCGGCAGCAAACGCACGACCGGCTTCGAACAGCTCGGGGGCAAGGTCCGCCGCGATCACCTCGGCTCCGGCTCGGGCTGCCGGTACGGACGCGTTGCCCGAGCCGGCCGCTACGTCGAGCACGCGGTCGCCGCGCTGCAGGTCGAGTTCGGCCACCAGGATCTCACCGAGAGCGGAGATCACCTCAGTGGCGACCGCCGGATAGTCACCCGACGCCCACATCGCGCGGTGCCGTATCTTGAGCTCGTTTGTGGTTGGACCTGACGTGGTTCTGGTGGTGTCGGTGGTCATGGCATGGGCCTCATCTCTTGCGTGATCGGTTCATCTCAGAGTCCGACCGTGGCCCACCAACAGTCCAGTGCTGGATCTGAACCGGTCCAGTACAGAGTTTGTACTGGTCAGTGTCCGGCACGAGGTGTGTACTGGCTGGAGTGATCCAGAGGAGGGTTGATGTCCGGATACGGCCAGTTCTGCCCTGTCGCCAAGGCGATGGAAGTACTCGACGAACGATGGACCCTACTCGTTGTTCGTGAATTACTCGCCGGCAGTACACATTTCAATGAATTACGGCGCGGTGTACCGCGGATGTCGCCTGCGCTGCTCTCCAAGCGGTTGCGTACTCTCGAGCACGCGGGCGTCGTCGAACGCCATGTTGCCGGCGGGCGGACGAGCTACGCGATGACTGCAAGCGGCAGGGAACTGTCGTCGGTGGTGGAGGCCCTCAACGCCTGGGGCATCCGCTGGATCGGCGAGCTCGGAGACGAAGACCTCGACCCCCACCTGCTGATGTGGGACATGCGCCGGACAGTACCCACAGACGTGTGGCCGACGAGCCGCACGGTGATAGCCTTCCGGCTCGGCGGCGTGGCTGCCGGCGCCGACCGCTGGTGGCTGGTCGTGACGCAAGGCCAGGTGGACGTCTGCGACTACGACCCCGGCTTCGAAACCACCGCCACGGTTGTGGCCGAGCTCCGTGACCTCACCGCCGTCTGGCGGGGTGACCGCTCCTGGGAGGCGGCCTGTTCCATCGGCGCGGTCCAGATCGTCGGTCCCGCCGACGTCCGCCGGCGTGTGCCCGGCTGGATCGGGCAGGGGCAGATGGCTGCGATTCCGAGACCCGTCACGGCAGACCGGACATGATCACCGCGTGCCGGAGATGAGTCCTTTGGTGGCGTCCCACAGCCGGGCCGCAAGCTCGGCGTCCTGCGCCTCCTTGCTGGGCTCGACCTGCTTTCCGCCTTTGACGTAGCGGCCGGTGATGGCACCGGCCTCGGGTGCGGATGCCGCCCACACCGCTGACCGTGCACCTTTGTCGACCGTCGCCATGAACGGCGTGAGCAACACGCCGATCACCTGATATCCGAACGGCAGATCACGCCCGAGAGTTGTGCCCTTGACGAATCCCGGATCGGCACAATTCGCCACCAATCGAGCTGGGTCGTTGCGGCGCCCGAGTTCGGCCGTGAACAGCGTCAGCGCCAACTTCGAGTTGTTGTACACACGTTGACCACTGAACTTGCGACCCTTTTCCTGCAGATCCTCGATGTCGATATGGCCGCCGCGGTGTCCCGACGAACTGATGTTCACTATCCGCGACGGTTCGCCGTCAGCGGCTGAGTCCGCCATGACGGGCGCCAGCGACGTACTGAGTACAAAGGGCGCGAGGTAGTTGACCGCAAAGGTGAGTTCGAACCCGTCCTTGGACTCACGTGGCTCACCGATGTCGATGCCGGCGTTGTTGATCAGCACATCGATGCGTTCGAATCGCTGTTGCAGATCGGCCGCCAGCGCACGCACATCCGCCAGATCGGACAAGTCTGCCAGCGCTGTACTGACACTGCCGGTCGGCGATTGACCCGGTGATCCTGAGCCGAGCTCGCCAGCCACCTCTGCGGCCTTCACCTCGTCTCGGGCCACCAGGACGACGTCGGCGCCCCGCGCGTACAACTGCCGTGCTGTTTCCTTGCCCAGCCCCGATGTGGCCCCCGTGACGACGACGGTCTTTCCCGCCAGCTCATGCGTCTGCGTCATGGTTTCCTCCCTGTCGGCCGGTGGCCGGGTTCGTCTCTGCCATCACAGGATTCCGGATTCGCGCCCCACCTGCACAGTGCGGACAACAAGATCGTCGATGACCTGGTTCGTGGGTCCGCCGTCTCGCGAAGCATTGCGCGGATCGTTGATCAATCGTCGGCGAACGCCCTCGGCGATGATGGTCAACCGCCACAGGGCAAGGGTGTGCCAGTAGCCGGCATCGGTCACGTCCCGACCCGTCGCCTCCGCATAGCCGGCGATCAACTCGGCCCGCCGCGGAAACCCGGGAAGTGTCGGCGCGGTGAAAGGCCCGGCTACCCCGTCTTCGGCTTCCGGCCAGAACGCCAGCAGGTTGCCGAGGTCGGCGAGCGGTTCACCGAGCGTGCACAGCTCCCAGTCCACGATGCCGATCACCTCACCGTTGTCGGCTCCGGTGATCACGTTGCTCATGTAGTAGTCGCCGTGCACCAGTGTCACCTCGGACTGATCAGGAGCGTGCGCGGCAAGCGCCTGGGCGACCTCGGTGATCTCCGCGATGTCCTGGGTCTTGGAGTGTTCCCACTGCGCCGTCCAGCGTTTGAGTTGTCGCGCCGCATACGGCTTCTTGCTCGCCAGGTCATCGAGACCGACCTTGTCGAGGTCAACCGAATGAACGGTGCCCAGTGCCCGCGGCAGACTCAGTCCGATTGCTCGCCGCCGTTCGGGCGACAGTTCCGAGGCCACCGACACATCGTCGACAACAACCCCGTCGACATAACTCATCAACACAAGCGGGGCGTCTGTGACAGCCGGATCACTGGTGGTGGCGATCATCTTCGGCACCGGCACCGCGGTGTCCTGCAGTGCAGACATGATCCGGTGTTCGCGCAACACGTCATGTGCCGATGCCAGCAACGCGCCCAGCGGCGGGCGACGCAGCACCCAGTTCCGGCCATCCGCGTCCCCGACTCGGTACGTCAGATTGGATTGACCATTGCCGATACGGGAAAAGGACAGCGGGGCAACAGCTCCGACGTCGAGACCGACGATCCACGCGGTGACGAGATCGGTGTCGATCCCGACGGCCGTACTCATGCCTTTGCCTCCGTCTTACGGTAAGGCCCGAGTTCCTGGCGTGCGATGGTCCGTTTGTGCACCTCGTCCGGGCCGTCGGCCAGACGAAGAGCACGTAGGTGCGCGTACATGCTGGCGAGTGGGAAGTCGTCGGACACCCCTCCCCCTCCATGGACCTGTATCGCCCGGTCGACGATCTTGAGCGCCATGTTGGGCGCGGCGACCTTGATGGCAGCGATCTCGGTGCGCGCTTGCTTGTTCCCCACCGTGTCCATCAACCACGCCGCTTTGAGGGTGAGCAATCGATTCATCTCGATGTCGATGCGCGCCTCGGCGATCCAATCCTGGATGTTCGCCTGGGCGGCGAGCGGCTTACCGAATGCGATGCGCGAGGAAGCGCGCTCACACATCAGCTCCAGGGCGCGTTCGGCCATCCCGATAGCTCGCATGCAGTGGTGAATCCGTCCCGGACCGAGGCGGGCCTGCCCGATCATGAAACCTGCCCCGGCCCCGGCCAGGACATCGCTGTCGGGCACACGTACGTCTTCGAAGAGAACCTCGGCGTGTCCCTCCCTGTCCTGGTAACCGAACACCGGCAGGTTGCGGATCACGCTGACACCTGGAGCGTCGATCGGGACCACCATCATCGATTGCTGCGCGTGAGCGGCCGCGTCGGGATCGGTCTTCCCCATCACGATCAGGACTTTGCAGTTGGGATGTAATGCGTTCGACGTCCACCACTTTCGGCCGTTGAGGATCCACTCGTCCCCCGACCGGATCATGCTCATCTGGATGTTTGTCGCGTCGGAGCTGGCGACCGCCGGTTCGGTCATCGCAAACGCGGACCGGATCGTGCCCTCGAGGAGAGGCGTCAGCCAGCGCTCTTTGTGCTCGTCACTGCCGAACAGCGACAGCACTTCCATGTTCCCGGTGTCCGGAGCCGAACAGTTGGTTGCCTCCGGTGCCAGTGCAGCACTTCGACCCATGATCTCGGCGAGTGGCGCGTACTCCGAGTTGGTCAGACCTGCGCCGTAACGGGGATCGGGATGGAAGAGATTCCACAGCCCGCGCTCTTTCGCCTCGGTCTTGAGTTCTTCGATGATGGGCGGGTCGAAATGCGGATTCCCGGATTCGGCCATTTGCCTGGCGTAGATCTGCTCCGCCGGATACACATGCCCCGCCATGAAATCGAGCAGGCGATCTCGGTATTCGAGGCATCGGTCCGAGTAAGCGAAATCCATGTGATGAGTCCTGTATCGAGTGAGATGTCTCGGGCATACTTGATCGCCCGAGTCGAACGCCGGCTGGTTCGGATCGTCAGGAATCCGCGAGCAGATGACGCTGATAACGACGCATCCCGGAAATCCAACGGTCGTAATCCGACCCCTTGTTACGGTAGAAGTCCAGCACTTCCGGATGCGGGAGAATCAGGAATTTTTCCTGTTCGACCGCGGCGAGAACCTGGACCGCGACGTCTGCCGGTTGTAGTACCGCACCCGCGCCGGTCACCGCGCTGGCCGCAACGGAAGCGCCCGGCTGGTCGGTCTCGAACCCGGAGCGGAGCAACTCGGTCTCCACTCCCATGGGGCACAGGCAACTCACTTTCACACCCTGGTCGCCGTAGGTGACCGAGAGCCACTCGGCAAAGCCCACTGCAGCGTGCTTGGAGACCGAATACGTGGCCGAACCGATCTGCGTCAGCAGACCTGCCGCAGACGCCGTCGACACGAAATATCCGCCGCCACGCTCGATCCATCGCGGAACGAGCAACCGCGCGGCACGGACGTGGGCCATGACGTTCACCTCGAGGGCGATGTTCCACAGGTCGTCGGGAGTGTCCAGGCCCAGTCCGGCGGTGGTCCCGGCGTTCGCGAAGAAGATGTCCACCGGCCCGAACTCGCTCTCGGCGCGGTCGACAATCCGCTGGAGCACACCTTCATCCGCGACATCACCGCCCTCCGCTACAGCACGACCATCAACCGAAGCGTTGATCTCGTCGGCAACGGCCTCTGCCTTGCCCGCGTTGAGGTCTGCAATCACAACCCGGCTGCCGGCCTCTGCCAGAGCACGACTGAGGGCCGCGCCGATCCCGGCTCCACCGCCGGTGACAACGGCAACTTTCTGGGCTACGTCCATCTCTGCGATCGTAGGCGAGTCACCCGGCGGCGACGTCACACGCGGGGGCGGGCGCGTCCTCGAAGAGCGGGGCACCCAAGGGCTCCAGATACGCGACGTACAGGACCACGGGAACAGTGCCGAGGTTGCGTCCGACGTGGGTGTTGGCGACCCCGCTCGGTTCGTTGATGAAATCGCCCGTGCGGAAGATCTGGGGAACACAATCGGGACCCGGATGGGTCAGGGTGCCCGCACCGACGAATCCGACAACCGGTCCATCGTGGTAGTGCCACCCGGTGGTCCCGCCCGGAGCGATGGTGATCTCACGCGCCACCACGTGGACACCGGCCGGGATGAACGGGATCAATTCGGCGGGAATCTCGAAATCGGCGAGAGTCTTCGCCGAAATGTCTTTGCTGGGCGTCGCCGTAGCACTCGCCGTGCCGACGAACAATGCGGCCGTCACCAGCAGAACTGCGGTCACAGACCGGATGAGTTGTTTCATTTGCTGAGAGTAACGGCGATCGAGCCGCCTCACGCGGTGTTCGATACGAACCCCATCGTTCGAGAATCGGCCGCCGTACAATTCTTGCGCACAGCCGGATTGCCCGGTTTCACCACGAGGAGCGACGTGACACGTTCATCCAACCGACCGTCCCGCCTCGGCTTCTTCACTCGGAACGCCGTGGGTTTCAGTTCGGCAGAGGCGTTCATGATCATCGCGATCACCACCATTCTCGTCACCCGGGGTTACTTGTGGATCACCGACTATCCGCAAGTCGGCGGCGGAAACCTACACATCGCCCACGCGCTCTACGGCGGAGCATTCATGATGCTGTCGCTGCTGATCAGTTGGTGGCTGCTGGGGTTCGGCGCCCGATTGTTCTGTGTTGTCCTCGGCGGTATCGGCTTCGGTCTGTTCCTCGACGAGGTGGGCAAGTTCGTCACCAAGGACAACGACTACTTCTACGGGCCTTCCGCCGAGATCATGTATGTACTGGTCGTTTTCGTTCTGATCGTCGGCCGGGTCCTTCGAGAGGTTCGACCTCTGAGCGCTCACGAGAAGGTGTCGTCGGCAGCTTCCATCGCGGCCGACGGGGTTGCCCGAGGTCTGGCCCCGCACCGGCGGGAGCTCGCGCTGCGCCTGGTCGAGGAAGCCGAGGAGATGGGCTACGACAAGGTTGCGGCGGAACACGTTCGTAGCCTTCTGCTGACATCAGGCATCGCATCTGCGCGGTTGTACGCGCTGTCGCAGTGGGCTCCCCGCTTGATCCCATCGTGGTTCCGAAGTCCGCGATGGCTGCCGATCGTCGGTTGGCTGATGACCGTGACCGCGGCGCTGGCGTTCGGCTTCGGGCTTCTCGGCATCGCGACGAACGGGATCTACCTGGACGACGACAACGTGAAGTTCGAGTTGGCGGGCATGAGCATGGCCACCGCCATTCTTCTCCTGAGTTCAACTGTCACACTTGCTTTTTCACTCCCGGCGATGGTGATGCTGCGTAGAACCGACAAGATGTGGCCGCTGCATTTCCTGCGGTACGGCGCACTCACCTTCACGATGCTCAATGCGTTGGTCGATTTTGCGACCGAAGGGTTCGCCGCTCTGGTGAACCTGTCTGTCGGGCTGTTCACCCTGGCCATCATCTCTTACCGGATCGATGTCCGTGCCAGGGTGGCCCGGCCTCGGGCACACGAGGAAGCGTTGGCGGCAAGCACTCCCGTCCGCGACTGAGCCGCTCGGTACTCCGCCTCAGCCGAGGTCGCGGGGCCTCAGCCGAGGTCGCGGGCGAGTGCACGTCCGGCCGCCCGGCCGGAGAATATGCAGCCACCGAGGAAAGTGCCCTCCAGTGCGTTGTATCCGTGTACCCCGCCGCCACCGAAACCCGCGACCTCGCCGGCTGCATACAGACCTTCGAACGGCTCACCGGATGGCCGGATCACCTTCGCATCGAGATCGGTCTCCAGCCCACCCAGCGTCTTTCGGGTCACCAGGTGCAGGCGGACGGCAATCATCGGGCCGTATTTCGGGTCTTGCAACTTGTGAGGCCGTGCCACCCGGATGATCTTGTCACTGAGGTAGTTTCGGGCATTGCGGATCGCCATGATCTGCATGTCCTTGGTGTATTTGTTGTCCAGTTCGCGGTCGCGGGCCACCACTTCGGCTTCGATGCTCGCGAAGTCGAGCTGCGGACCTGTGGTGATCTCGTTCATCCCGGCCACCAGATCGCGGAGGTTGTCGCGGACGACAAAGTCGATGCCGTGCTCCTTGAAGGCCTCGACCGGACCCGTTGCGCCTTTGCGGACGCGCTGAAGGAGAAGCTTGATGTCTTTTCCGGTGAAGTCCGGGTTCTGCTCCGAACCCGAGAGGGCAAACTCCTTTTCGATGATCGCCTGGGTCAGGATGAACCAGGTGAAGTCGTGGCCGCCGCGAGTGATCGTTCCCAGTGTGCCCAACGAGTCGAAACCGGGGAAGTTCGGAACCGGAAGCCGTTTGCCCGTGGCGTCGAGCCACAGTGACGACGGGCCCGGGATGATCCGGATGGCGTGGTTGGGCCAGATCGGGTCCCAATTCTTGATCCCCTCGGGGTAGTGCCACATGCGGTCACTGTTGACGATGTTGCCGCCGGTGATCTGGGCGATCTCGAGCATTCGACCGTCCACGTGCGCGGGTACGCCGGTGATCATGTGTGCTGGGGCAGGCCCGAGGCGGTCCACCGGCCAGTTCTTCTTCACGAGGTCGAAGTTGCCGCCGATGCCTCCTGAAGTGACGACCACAGCTTCGGCACGGAGTTCGAACTCGGCGGCGATTTCACGACTCGACGACACACCTCGCCGCTGGGTCGAGGGCACCAGGACAGATCCCCGTACGCCGACTGCCGCGCCGTTCTCCACGATGAGCTCGTCCACCTGATGCCGGTACTTGATGGTGACCAGACCCTTGGCGGCACCGTCGAGAACCGGCTCGCGGAACACCCGGACCACCTCCGGGCCCGTCCCCCAGGTGATGTGGAATCGCGGGACAGAGTTGCCGTGGCCGGCAGCGAGACCGGAGCCACGCTCGGCCCAACCGACGGTCGCCATCACCCGCAGGCCCAGATCGTGCAGATACGAACGCTTTTCGCCGGCGGCGAAGTTCACGTAGGCCTCGGCCCATTGCCGCGGCCAGTGGTCCTCACGGTCACGGTCGAATCCGGCGGAACCGAACCAGTCCTGCCGGGCCAGTTCGACCGAATCCTTGATACCGAGTCTGCGCTGCTCGGGGGAATCGACGAAGAACAGACCACCCAGAGACCAGAAAGCCTGCCCACCCAGGTTCTGTTCGTTCTCCTGTTCCAGCACGGCCACACGCTTGCCGGCCTTCACCAGTTCATGGGTTGCGACCAGCCCGGCCAGCCCGCCCCCGACCACAATGACGTCAAACCTGTCGGCCATCACGGCGCCTCCTCGCGTCCAATACCCGGCATGACGTTCACCCGGCGCATCCGAACAGAGCATAAAGAACTACGCGGGCGGCAGTCCGAGCTACGGCGGCTTTGCGAATTGCCCGCACCGTCGAGGCGCGGAGAAGATACTTGGGGCGTGGTGACAACGGACAGTGGAGAAGACGGCCACGAACGGCAGCGTTTCCGGAAGCTGGCTCAAGCGGCGATGAACGCAGACGTCACTGTCGGGCAACTGGACACGATCATCGGCGACCTCGGCGGGGCCCTCACCGACTTCGACAGGGCGATGGGCGAATTCGACAGGACCCTCGGCAGTTTCGGCGCAGCCATGGACGACTTCTCGGCGACACTCGCGCGGGTGGACAGCACGGTCACGAAAATGGTTGCAGTGGTCGAACGGATCGAACGTGTTGTCGGACGGGTGGAGAACATCGTCGACATCACCGAGAGGTTGATCGCACCGGTGGCATCCGCCGAGGCGATTGTGCGTGACCTGCTGGGAATCGGACGGCGGCGCTGACGGTCACCGCGACCTCATTCCCGCCGGGCGGCCGACCGCACGTAGTCGCTGGGTGTCCAACCGACAACAGCCTTGAACTCGCGGGCCAGGTGCGCCTGGTCGGAGTATCCGAGTGACGCTGCCACATCCGCTACCGACATGTGGCCTTCACGCAGGGCGAGCGCAGCGTCTTGCAACCGGCGACGTTGGATCAACCACTTGGGGCTCAGTCCCGTTCGATGTACGCACAACCGTTGAAGGGCGCGCGTGGACATGTTCACCGCATCTGCGAGTTCCGCGACGCGGCGCGGCCCGCCATCGTCTTCGACCACATCGACGACCCGGTTGATCAACTCGCCTTCGTCATCGATCTCCCACCCCGTGGCCCACTCGAGGTATACGGACAGGACCTCCTCGTCGGCGCTCCGATCCGATCCCGTACGCGAGCGCATCGCCGTCCGCACTGCTCCTGCGACATCGCCCCGGCCGGGGATGGGCAGAGGCTCGCCGATCGGCAACACCGGTCCGGCAACCGTCGCACCCGCCATCGATCTGCCTGTCATCAGAGTGATCGCAGCGGGTCGCAGCAGAACTGCCGCGGCCCAGCTCTTTCCTTCGAGCTTCTGCTCACTGGTCCCCTGACTGACGCAGTACAGCGCCGCCTTGTCCGGCTCGACGACCACGTTCCCGCCGGGGTGTTCGAGGACCGGTTGAACGATCGGTGCGGACAGGTCCCAGGATGCGATCCAGACATGTCGTAGAAGGCTCCCGGCCCGATGTCCGGGCGGGACGGGGAGGCGTGAGATGTGTACGCCACCGGCGCCTGGGCGCAGGTCGCCACGCGGCCCGGCGGGCCCATGGTGGGAACTGTCGCGTTTCTTCAAGCGCTCACACCCTGCGTCGGTGGACCATCGCCTTCATGAGTATCCACGCTGCCAACGGGCAATTCACCGATCACGGAATCCCCCACGGCTATACCTCCCTCACGCCATTCATCGTCGTCACGCCTGCTGCCGAGGCAATCGATTTCTACAGCAACGTCTTCGGGGCACGCGTTGAACAGCGCACCGACTTCCCCGGTCCCGACGGTCAACCGATTGTCGCGCATGCCGACCTCGACTTCGGGACGGGGCGGCTACAACTCGGCGACCCCAACCCTCAGTATGGACTGGTGCCGAGACCAGACGGGGACTCCGACTGTTACTCGATGGCCATCTACGTCACCGACGTGGATGCCGTCGTGCGGCGGGCCGTCGATGCGGGTGCGATCGTCCGCGAGGAGGTACAGACATTCGTTTCCGGTGATCGCTTCGGTTCGGTGCGCGACCCTTTCGGGGTCCGATGGTCGGTGATGACCCGGATCGAAGACCTCTCCCCTGCCGAGAGCGCCTCGAGAATCGAGGAGTGGGCCAAGCAGCAGGGCTGACGATGCTTCGACCCTCTGGCCGGCGATCAATTGCCTTGCCCGGTCTCGTGCCCGCCTGAGAGCATCACCGAATGCTCGATGACGTCTTCTTCGCCGCTCACCAGGGACTGCCGCGCGAGGCACCGGGGTCGGTCGCGACGACTCAATTGCTGTTCAGGTTGGCCGACGTGAAGACACCCGTTCCTCACGTCCTCGATGTCGGCGCCGGAACAGGCCCTGCCACAATCGTTTTGGCGCAGCTGGGGGCTCGCGTGACGGCCGTGGACACCCATCGGCCCTTTTTGGACGCCCTGTTGTCCAACGCGATCACCGCAGGTGTGGCGGATTCGATCTCCATCGACGAGGTCGCGATGGAGACACTCGATTATCCCGACCACCATTTCGACCTCATCTGGGCGGAGGGTTCGGCCTACATCATGGGCGTCGACAACGCCCTCAGGCGGTGGCGACGGCTGCTTGCACCCGGTGGTGCCGTCGTACTCACCGACGCCAACTGGCTGACCACCGCTCCAAGTCGCGAAGCGGCCGATTTTTGGCGATCCGCGGCTCCCGAAATGCGGACCGTCGCCCAGAGCATCGATGCGGCCCAGGCGCTGGGCTGGGTGGTGACAGCGACGTACCTGCTACCCGACAGCGATTGGGACGAGCTGTACGGCCCGCTGGCGGCCAGCATCAACCGCCTGCGCCATGAACAGCGCGCCGACGACGAATCCCTCGACATCGTCGAGACGGAAATACACATCCGTCGCCGGTTCGGTGCAGAGTACGGCTACGTCGGGTACGTGCTGCGTCCCGCGCAGACGATCACCAATGCGTAGCGTGGGCCCATGGGCATCACGCATTCGAGTACCGTCCCCACCCCTGTAGACGAGGTGTTCGCCTGGCACGGACGGCCTGGCGCCTTCACGCGGCTGGCCCCACCGTGGGGACCACCGTCGTTGATCAAAGAAGCCGAGTCGCTCAGTGACGGAACTGCGGTGTTGGGGTTCCCAGGTGGATTGAAATGGGTCGCGCAGCATCAGCCATCGAGGTACCACCCACCCAATCAGTTCGTGGACAAGTTGGACTCGTGGCCACTGAAGTCCGTGCTGACGTGGACGCACCACCACGGATTCTCTGCCGTCGACGCGAACTCCACAATGGTCACCGACACTGTCGACACACCCGTCCCGACTGCGTTGCTACGGCCGATGTTTCGCTACCGCCATCGCCAGCTCGCCGACGACCTGGCAGCCCACGCATGGGCGAGCGAGTTGGGGCGCGGACCGATGACCATTGCGATGACCGGCTCCTCCGGCCTGGTGGGTACCGCCCTCAAGGCCTTCTTGACCACCGGCGGGCACCGGGTGATCTCACTCGTGCGCCGCGATCCCTCCCACGGAGACGAGCGACGCTGGGATCCGGACAATCCGGCACCAGACCTGGTGGACGGCGTCGACGCAGTGGTCCATCTGGCCGGCGAATCCATCGCGGGCCGATTCAGTGACAGCCACAAACGAGCGGTCCGCGACAGCCGCATCGACCCGACGGCGAAGTTGTCGTCGGTGATCGCGGCCAGCACACCGCAGCCCGCGCTCATCTGCGCCTCGGCCGTGGGCTTCTACGGTTACGACCGCGGCGACGAGCAGCTCGACGAAAAGGCCTCGCGTGGAGAGGGATTCCTTGCCGACGTTGTCGCCGACTGGGAGGCGGCGACCGAAGCAGCAGGCGACTCCGGCGTCCGGGTCGTCAACGTCCGCACCGGCATCGTGCAGGCTGCGGCCGGTGGCACACTACGGCTGTTACGCCCACTGTTCACCGTGGGGTTCGGCGGGCGAATCGGGGACGGCAGGCAGTGGCTGCCGTGGATCGCAATCGACGATCTGGTGGACATCTACCATCGCGCCATCGTCGACGAGACATTGCAGGGACCGATCAATGCGGTGGCACCGAATGCCGTGCGTAACAGCGACTACACCGCAGCCTTGGCCAGGGCGGTGCACCGGCCGGCGATCCTGCCCGTGCCCAGTCTGGGTCCACAACTGATCCTCGGCGCGCAAGGCGCTCGCGAACTCGCGTTGGCCAACCAGCATGTGGTGCCGTCCCGGCTCACCGCGATCGGGCACCGCTTCCGGTGGCCAGAAGTATCCGACGCACTGCGCCATCAACTCGGCGGTGCCACCGGCCGGACGTAGGTCGGGCAGCGCACATGATCAGCGTGCGAGCTCTCTTCTGATGGTCTCGATGAAGCGGTCCACGTCGTCGTCGGTGGTGTCGAACGAACACATCCATCGCACCGTTCCCCCCAACTCATCCCAGTCGTAGAAACGCCACGACTCACGAACCCGTTCGGCGGCAGCACGATCGAGGACGGCGAACACGGCGTTCGACTCGGTGGACTGCGCGAAACCAAGCCCCGGTACACCTTCGAGACCGGCGCGTAGACGCGCTGCCATCGCGTTGGCGTGCGCGGCAGCGCGAATACCGTTGCCGTCCTCGAACAGTGCCAGCAGCTGTGCCGAGATGAAGCGCATCTTGCTGGCCAGCTGCATGCTCAGTTTACGTAGATAGATCAAGCCGTCGACCCGGTCTGGGTCGATCACCACGATCGCCTCGGCGCCGAGCGCACCGACCTTGGTGGCGCCGAGGCTGACGATGTCCACACCGACGTCGGTGGTGAACTGCCCCATCGGCATCTGCAGGGCCGCAGCCGCATTCCACAACCTGGCTCCGTCGACATGCAACGCCATGTTGTTCCGGTGAGCGAAGTCGGCGTTGGCCGCGATCTCTGCCGGGGTGTAGAGCGTCCCGAGCTCGGTGACCTGGGTCAGGCTGACCACAGCAGGCTGTGCCCGATGCTCGAATCCCCAGCCATAGGCCTCCGTCGCGATCAATTCCGGCGTCAGCTTGCCGTCGGGGGTGGGCACCGTCAGCAGCTTGATACCACTGACGCGTTCGGGCGCGCCGCCTTCGTCGGTGTGGACGTGCGCAGACTCCGTGACGATTGCAGCGCCCCAACGCGGCATGAGCGATGTCAGTGCCACCACATTGGCGCCGGTACCGTTGAAGACGGGGAAAACCTCTGCGCGAGCACCGAATTCGTTGCGGATGACCTCCCGTAGCGCATCGGTGTAGTCGTCTTCGCCATAAGAGACCTGATGGCCGCCGTTCGCCTCGGCGATGGCAGTCAACACCTCTGGCAACACTCCGGCGTAGTTGTCGGACGCGAAGGCACGCCACTGGGGGTCATGTCGTCTCAAGGATTCTGCTTTCCATGTGGGGTCTCACCCTCCGAAACGCTCGGTACGGATGTTCGCGGCGGGATAACCCAGATCGAGTAGCCACTGCGCATACTGTTCGACGAAAGCCGTTGGCCCGCAGACTCGCACCTGCGGGTCGAGGTCCACGGGGATCAGTGCGGCCGCGAACTCGTCGATGTCCGGCCGACCGGCCGGTCGCGTCGACGATTCAGGCGCCTGCCGCGTGTACACGTAGTCCACGCGCAGTCGTTCAGAAGCGGCCAGGCTTTCCAGTTCCTGCGCGTAGTAGCGACTTGCGGGGGTGCGAAGCGAATAGAAGAGCCGGAAAGGCGCCTGGGAGGACGTGAGTTCGTGTTCCCGGATCATCGACATGAGTGGCACCACGCCTGATCCACCTGCGATCAGCTGCACCGGGTTCTGTTCGTTCGGCCGCCAGACGAACCAGCGACCGATCGGCCCGCGGACCTCCACCTGGTCACCCACCTGCAGGTCGTACACCAGGTAAGGCGAGACCTCTCCGTCCTCGAGCTCCTCGACGGTGGTCTCGAGCAGGTCGTCACCGGTGGCCGCGGCAATCGAATAGGACCTCACCGCCTGATATCCATCCTCGGCGGTCAACCGGATGTCGATGTGTTGACCCGATAGCACCCGGCCCCGATCTGGCAGCCGCAAGCGCAGGGTACGGGCGGTTTGAGTCTCCATCTCGGCCGCGACCACCGTCGCGGGCCGCCAGCCGTTCACCAATACCGCTCTTCTTTCCACGGGTCACCGTGGTTGTGGTATCCGTTGGTCTCCCAGAAGCCCGGCACGTCGTCGTCCATGATCGTCAGACCGTTGACCCACTTGGCTGACTTCCAGAAGTACAGGTGCGGGATCAACAGTCGTGCCGGCCCACCGTGTTCGGCCGCAAGTGGCTCACCGTCGAAGGTGTGCGCAACCCACGCCTTGCCGTCGAGGACATCTTCCAGCGGCACGTTGGTGGTGTACCCGCCGTAACAGTGGGCCAGGATGAAACCGTCGGGATCGACGTCGTCGCCGAGGAGCACATCCAGCGAGACCCCCCGCCACGTCGTGTCGAGCTTGGACCACGCCGTCACGCAATGGATGTCGACGGTGACGTCTTCCTGGGGCAGCGCCATGAACTCGTCCCACGTCCAGCTCTGCAGCTCACCGTCTCGCCCTTTGACGTCGAAGCCCCACTGCTCATGTCGGATCGCCGGGGTGGGTCCGGCGGTCAGCACGGGGAAGTCGCGGGTCAGGTATTGCCCTGGCGGTAGCCGATCGTCTTTTTGCCGGCGGCGGGCCCCGAAGCCCTTGTTGATGATGGCCATGGGTGCAATTGTGCGCTGTGCTCACCGATCGTGCATCGACAGGCCCACGGTATGAAAGCCGACGAGGGTTCGCCGGACCTGTCTCGGTCGGGTTGGCAGTTGCGCCGAATCTCGACCACCATCTCGGGCCGCACCAGAGATGGCGCGGACTACGCTGAACCCGTGTCGCATCCGAGCCTGCTCTGCATCCACGCGCATCCAGATGACGAAGCGCTCTGGACAGGGGGTGTCCTCCTCCGATGCGCAGAACTCGGCGGTCGCACCTCTGTTGTCACATGTACGTGGCCCCCGGGATCCGAACGGGCCAACGAACTGCAGCGGTCCCTTGAGATCCTGAATGCCGGTGCCCCGAGGCTGTTGGGGTACGCAGATCTCGGTGTCACCGACACCACAGAGGACTACCGCTCGTTCTGCGACGCCCCTTTTGATGAACTGGTCGAGTCGGTGGTCGCCCACATCCGCGCATTCCGGCCGGACACCGTGCTGACGTACGACCCGATGGGTGTGTATGGGCACCCCGACCACATCCAGACACACCGCGTTGCGGTTGCTGCGATCGGAGCAGCCGGATACCCGCAGCTGTACCCCGAGGCGGGCCCACCGTGGCGGACGAAACTTCTCTACCAGGCCACCATGCCGTTCTCGGCTGCCCAGCTTCTCTGGCCTGCGGTGAGAAAACAGGCGAACCGCCCGGTGGGGCCCCTGCCCGGGGTGCCCGACGAGGAGATAGACCTCTTCGTCGACGTGACTGCGTGGCTGCGGACCAAGTGGGACGCCTTGTCCGCACACAAGACCGAGATCGCCAGAGGTGGCGCGATGACAATGCTCGCCGCTCTGCCAGAGGAGGTTCGCTGGGACGTCCTGCGGACCGAGTGGTTTCAGCGAATGGCGCTCCAGCCCGACGTGGAAGCGTTCGACGCCCTACGTTTTTTGTCCTAGCTCACTCGAGCTTGGTCCGTAAGCCGCTTGCGCGCAGCACTTTCCGATTCACACCGGCCCTGATGGCCTCTTCGGTGCCGACGAGCCGCACGCGAGCACTGGCCCGGGTGATGGCCGTATAGAGCAGTTCGCGTGTCAGCAGCGACGACCGCTCCGGAGGGATCACCACGGACACGGACTCGTACTGCGACCCTTGGCTGCGGTGAATTGTCATGGCATACACCGACGTTGCCGATACCAGCTGAGACGGATGCAGCATCTTGATCGACTGGCCGCGCGCGAACGCCACCATCGGCCTGCCGTCGATGTTCACCACCACCCCGGTGTCCCCGTTGTAGATGCCTGTGTCGTAGTCGTTTGCGGTCACCAGCAGTGGTTGTCCGGCGAACCACCGGCCCGTGTCGAAGGCCTCCTCCGGTGCGTCGATCCACTCGGTCGCCAATCGCGACCAGTATTCGACGCCCGACGTACCTTCCCGATGAGCACAGAGCAGTCGGTGCGAGCTCAGACCGGCCAGGGCCGCCCCAGCATCCCCGGCCTCTGCGGCCACCCGCACTGCGGTGGCGGAGTCGACGACGTCGCGCCGCACCGATTCGAGAGCGTCGAACCCGACGAGTTCGAACTCGTCATGTCCGGCACCGAGGAGATCGATCACCTCATCGGCATCGCCCCGGCGCACAGCCGCCGCCAATTGTTCGATTCTCTCCCCGAACCGGCGCACCCGCGTGAGACGGATCACCCCTCCGCCCAACTGTTCTCGCTCCTCGACCGACAGCGCGTCGACGTTGTCGGCGTCGGGTTCGAGGTCATCGGCGACCAGACTGCTCAGCACCGGATTGGTCTGCTCGGTGACGGGCCTCGCGACCAGATCGGCGAGCACAGCCCCGGCATCCACCGAGGCAAGCTGATCGGGATCCCCCACCAGCACAAGCCTGGATTGGGGACGCAACGCATCGAGCAGTCGCGACATCATCGTCAGCGACACCATCGACGTCTCATCGACGACCACCAACTCGTGAGGCAGTCGATTCGTGCTG
Organism: Williamsia muralis; assembly: GCF_051487485.1. Taxonomy (GTDB): domain Bacteria; phylum Actinomycetota; class Actinomycetes; order Mycobacteriales; family Mycobacteriaceae; genus Williamsia; species Williamsia muralis_B. The sequence continues at coordinate 78,080 of NZ_JAHVCV010000010.1, forward strand.
TCGTGTGCGAATCTGCTGCGGTTACCCGGCCGCCATCCGAGTAACCGGTGAAGGGTGGTTGCCGTCAGATGCTCCGGGAGCCCGAGTTCGGGTGCCTGAGCGCGCACCGATGCTTCGAGTTGGGCCGCTGCCCGGCCCGTCGGCGCAGCCAGAGCAACGCGGAGACCCGGCCCGTACTCGTCGAACATGAGGGCCAGTACCCGCGCAACGGTGTGCGTTTTACCGGTGCCCGGCCCCCCTGCGATGACCGTTGTCCACCCGGCTGTCGCCAGGGCAGCAGCAATCCGCTGTCGGTCGGGACCGGCGTCGGGGAAATGCCGGTGAAGCCCTTCCGACAATCGCCCGGCGTCGAGATCCGGATGTGTGCGGGCCCGGTTGTCGAGGAGCTCACGGATCCGCTGTTCCTGCTGGAAGTAGCGACGGAGGTAGAGCAGTGGGCCCTCGGGAGTGTGTGCGAGATGGAGCGGCCTCAACGGTCCCGATGCCGGACCTGTCAGCAGAGGACTCGACTCGAGCGCTTTGACGACGTCGGCCGGGTCCGGCCACGGCAACGTGTCCGGATCGATCCCCGACTCCTCGTCGTCGATGGCGATCTCGGAGAGCCGGTTGACCTCCACACAGACCGACCCCAACCTGACAGCGCGCACTGCCAGCGCGGTGGCGATCAACACCGTCGGCTCGATGTCGGTCTTGGACAGCGCAGCAAGTCGTTGAGCCACATGGACATCGGCGGCGCTGAGCACGCCGGCCTGATTGAAGGGCACCAGTGGCGCAGCGGCGTTCAGCACGATCCGCGCGTCGACATCGGCGGTCACGCGGCCACCGTCCTTCCGGCGATCAGGTCGGACACGGCAGCGATGAGGGCCGCGGAGGGCTGCCAATCGAACACGCCGCAGCCCGATGGCGTCTGCGGCCCGATCATTGCGCGGACGAAATGGTACTGAACGCCGCCGAGATGCACCGACGGGTCGTAACCCGGCAATCGCCAGCGAAGGTAGCGGTGCAACGCAACCGAATACAGCAACGCCTGCAGAGGATAGTGCGAGTGCATCATTTCCCGGGCCATCAACTCCGGTGTGTAGTCCAGGCAGGTGAGGTCGCCGCGCGCGGTGCGGTTCGTCTTGTAGTCCACCACCACGAATCGGTCGCCCGGAACCCGTAGAACCGCGTCGATGCTGCCGGCGAGGAATCCGCGCAGCGGCGGTGCGGGCACCCGGCGCAGCAGGGCGGGATAGTCGGCGAGCAGATCATCGGGCGACAGATGCTCCGCCATCAGGTCGCTGATGTCTCGCAGGGTCGGATCGGTCTGCGATCCGAGCGGGAACTCAAAGCTCAGCTCCGACAAGCGATCCTTCGAAGGAATGCGCGCGAGAGTGAGTTCGCGATCAGAACCCAGAGGTGTGTGCATCACCGCGGTCAGCGCTTCGGCGAGCACATCGATGTCGACCTCCGCCATCCGCGCCAGCGCGGCCTCGACACAGCGGCGACGCACTTCGCCCGCCAGATCGGCGACATCGGTGTCGACGGTCTCGAGTACCTCGTGGACAAGCGTTCCGAAGGCCGCCCCGAAAGGCAACGAGTTCATCAGCGACACGTCTTTGAGTTCGGCAGGACCTTCCGTGGTCGCCTCGGCAAGAGGTTCCACCGTCTGCTCGTCTGTTTTGTCTGTGGCCTCGGGCTCGCTCGCCACGCCCGGCTGATGTGTGCCCGCGACCAGCGCCGAATAGGAGGTGCGCCGCCACGTGCGGTCTATGACGCGGGTGAAGGACGCTGACCCCAGGTCGCCCGCGGACGGTTTCGGTTGCTGCCAACGGGGACTGCCCATGGGGGCAAACGTTGCCGGCTGCACGGTGACCACGTCGCCTGCCGCCTCACCCCATTCGGTGAAGAAGCCGGCCACCCGTGCATCGTCGGGTACCACCGGACGTGGTTCGGGGTTGGTTTTGTCGCGGCTGAACAGCAGCCTGTGAAGCGGCGACGAGCGGGTGGCTGTCGCGGGCGCCCACCACAGCACCACGGCGGAGGCAGCGCGTGTGAGCGCGACGTACAACAATCGCAACTCTTCCCCGTCTTCCTCGGCAGCGGCGGTGTCCCGGCGGGCCCGGTACCCGGGTGCGTCCTTGCCTCCGACGTCAAGGATTCGCTCTCCTGCGTCGTTGTGCAGCAACAGAGTTGCCGGGTTCGGATGGCGCGCCGCGTCCCAGCCGTAGGGCACGTAGACGATCGGAAATTCGAGTCCCTTGCTGCGATGCACGGTCAGGAGTTGGACCGCCGCGGCGTCGCTGTCGAGACGGCGGCTCTGCTCGCCCTGATTGCCGGCGACCGGATCCTTGATCAACTCGGCGAGTCGGCGCACGAGTGCGGTGAGACCCAGCCCCTGCTCCACCACGGCGCGGTTGCACAACTGGGCGACGTGGGTGAGGTCGGTGAGTCGGCGTTCACCGCCGGTGATACCCAGCAGACGGCCCGCGATGTCGCGGCGGCCGGACAGATGCTCGTACACCGCCGCGAACCCGGCGTCCTGATAGACCGCCACCAGCTCGCGGATCATCGCGCTGATGTCCGCTGTCAGCTCGTCTCCGCCTGCATCGAGTTCAGTGGCAGTCCACCCCAGAAGCGGGGTCAGCGCCGCCAACCGGATTCGGGCCGTACGACTCGGCTGCTCCATCGCCTGCAACAACCACAGCCAGTCGAGCGCTCCCTGGGTGCTGTAGACACTGGTACCTCCCGCCAGCACCGACGGTATCCCCGCGGCGTCCAGGGCGCCTTGAATCATGCTGAGATGTTTGTGATTTCGGACCAGGACTGCGACGTCGCCAGGCTCGACCGGCCTCGCCTTCCCACCGATGACGTAGTTGGTGGCGGAATTGAGCAGGTCGGTGAGGTCCGCGGCGACGTCGTCGGCCACCGCCCGGCGCAGCCGGTCCAGTACCGGGAACCCCGATTTGTTCAGCGGCCCGTGTCCCTTGCGGTTCAGATGGCGCAACCGCAGCGGGACCAGACCGGGAAGCCGAGATCCGTTGTTGTTCGCGGTCACCTGGTGCACAACGATGTCCGGGCTGCCCAGAGCCGCTCCGGCGTAGATCCGGTCCAGCGCCTCGATCAGACCGGCGTCACTTCGCCAGTTCGTTGGAAGAGCCTGATGGTTGTCTGCGGCGCGTACGGCATCGAGGTAGCTGAACACCTCTGCGCCTCGGAATGCGTAGATCGATTGCTTCGGGTCGCCGACGAGCACCAACGTCGTGTGACCGTGGAACGCGAGGCGAAAGATCTCCCACTGGACCGGATCGGTGTCCTGGAACTCGTCGACGAGCACCACCCGAAATCGGCTACGGATCCGTCGGCAGGCCGCCGGCCCGTGTGCGGGGTCGGCCAATGTGTCGCGCAGCAACATCTGCAGGTCGTCGTAGTCACGCACATTGGTGAGGCGTTTACGCCTTTCCACCTCTTTGCGTACCTGCGTGGCGAACTCCACCCGCAGGTGCTCGTCCGCCCCGGGTTCAGCATCAGGCCCCAGCCGCGCCTGTCGCCCGAACACCGCCGCCCGCGAGAAGGCATGGGCGTCACGAAGACTGAACGGCACCGCGTCGACACCGCTGAAGCGCCGCAGGTACAGGTCGTCGGTGACTTCGGTGATCAGATCGCCAACGTCCTCCACCAGAGTGATGTCGTTCTCGAAGTCGCCGGCAAGCCCCAGCCCGTCCAGCATGCGGCTGCAGAATGTGTGCGTGGTCGCGATGGTCGCCGCATCGAAGTCCGACAACGCAGCGGTCAACCGTTCGCGACGAACACCCACCTCCTCGCCGCTGCCGCGGGCGAGCATTGCCACGAGAGGGTCATCAGATTGCGCCGCACATTGCGGATCGGCAAGTGCCCGTGCGAGATCGGCCAGTCGTAACCGGGTACGTTCTCGCAGTTCAGCGGTTGCGAACCGGCTGAAGGTGACCAGGAGTAGTTCGGACAACGGCACCCCGGATGCCACGTACCGAGCGGCCAGACCGACGATCGCGTACGTCTTGCCGGTGCCGGCACTGGCCTCCAATACCGTTGTGCCGCCGGGCAGTGGTCCGGTGATGTCGAAGGTGACGGGAGAAAGACTGCTCTGGGTCATCTCAGCGCACCGTCTCGGCGTCGAGCAGCGGAGCCCACAGGCCGGTCGCCAGGGCACCGAACCTGGACGGTTCGGTGAGAACCGCCGCATCCTGTTCCGGTGGCTCGGACAGGATCGCCGCGAACTCGTTGCCGTACAGATACTTCACATACAGGTCTTGGCCCTCTCCCCCGAAGTCACTCTTGAAGCTCACCTCGGCAGCCTCGATGGCAAGTTCGACGCCGTCGCCCCGGTTGCGACGGGTCGCATACTCACAGGCCGCAGTGGTCGGCAGCGGCAGTGGCGCACGCAGGCCGGCATCGCGCATCGCCACCAGGTCACGGAGCGTCGCCGCGGGATCGGGAGGACTCTTGATGTCCGATCGCGCAAGGCGGCCCCCGTACTTTCCCCGACCCAGCACCACAGCCGACCGATCACCCGACTCACTCGCCGCCAGCGCCAGCAACGCCACCCAGGCCGCCACCCGGTGTTTCGGAGCCACACGCGAGAAAATCGTGCGCACGACAACACCTCCGTGTACGGCGGGCACCGTACCGGTCAGACGTCGACCACCGCCGAGCTCCACCGTGACATCCCTTGATTCCGAAGGACTTTCGTGCAGCGGAACGGCCGCTGACACCAGGGACTCGACGTCGCCGGCAATACGTTGGAACACCTGACCACCGAGTCGGAACGGTGGAAGTGACCCCCGACGCAGTTCGGCGGCGCGTAGCGCGGGCCCCTCGACACCTGCCAGTCGGGACTGCAGCATCCGGTCGCCGATGGCCCACCGGTCGAGTCCGTCGAGGTCCGCGCTGAACACATCGCTCAGCTCTTCGTCGTCGCCGGGCAGATACATACCCAGCCGCTGGCGGCAGAACGCCCGCATCGGATGTTCCACGAACGCGATGAGGTCGGCCAACTCGACGTCGCCGAGCTTCTCCGGCAATGGTTCCGGCAGGAACGCAGGCTCGCTGATCTGGATCGATTGGGCAGAGCGCGCACCGGCCAGCGCAGAATCATCGAAGCTGAACGGGGCACCGGCATCGAAGTTGACGGGATCGAACGCGTGCAGCGGGTGCGCACGCACCACCGTCGACCCCTCGGTCAGCATCGCGTCGGCCGAGTCGATCAACTCCCCCACCGGAACGGCGGGCGGGCGACGAAGTCCGGTGACTGGATCGTTTCCGGTGAACAGTATGACCAGGCGGTCGATGGCCGACATGGTGGCGTCGAGGAGCAGCTGACGGTCCTCGCTACGGATGTCTCGTTCTCCCACAGCGGGATTGCGGGCCATGATGTCGTCGCCGTTGACACTCCCGACCCGCGGGAAGCTCTCGTCGTCGAGCCCGAGCAGGATCACCACTCGGTGTGGCACGGCCCGCATGGGCACCATGGTGCAGACGGTCAGCTCTCCGGTACGGAAGTTTGCCCTGGTAGGTCGGCCGGCCAGACGGTGCGCGAGCATCGCGCGGACGTCGGCCAACCGGACGATGGCCTGGCCGCCGTGTTCGGTCGCGGCAGCCAACTCGCGGTGCGCCTGACTGCGTTGCCAGGTGTCGGCCGACTTCACCGCCGTGAGCAGATCCATTGCCCTTGAGAGGTTTTGGGACCACTCGACTGCCGGTCGCGGGCCTCGGAGGGTTGCAAGTGAGTCGTCGAGTCGACTGATGAACTCCGCGAAGCGGCCGGCGAGGCCGACGTCTGCGCTGTCGACGTCGTCGAGCGGCAGTGCGGTGTCGAGCCAGCCGAGTTCACTTTCGTCGGCCGCCACCCCGAGCAGGATTCGGTCCAGCCCTGCGCCGAAGGTGTTCTGCCCGAATCCGCCGAGCCCGAACGGCTTGCGCTGGTTGTCGTTGATACCCCAGCGCGCGCCTGATTCGGCGGTCCACTGCCGCAGTCGTTCCAGGTCGTCGTCGCTGAAATCGAACCTGGTGCGCACCGGTTCGCTCTCCGCCAGCCCCAGCACTTCACTGGCCTTGACGCGCCCCCCTGCGAGCTCGAGCAGATCCGACATGACCCCGAGCAGTGGATTGGTCTGCCGCAGAGCCCGATCCGCGAGTCGCACACGCAATTGATGACCGGGGTGCACATTGATCGATTGCCCGAATGACGCACGGATCAACGGGGCGTAGGTCTCCACGTCGGGGCACATGACGATGACGTCACGCGGGTCCAGGTCCGAATCTTCCTGGAACATGTGCAAGACCAGTTCGCGGAGCACCTCCACCTGCCGGGCCGGCCCGTGACACGAATGAACCTCGACGCTACCGTCGGCCGCCCCGACGGCGGGCAGGACCGAATCGGTGCGCATCGCGTGCTGCAGCCGCCGCAGGTGCGTGTCGACAGGGTCGTCAGCGCGGTGGTGGAGATCTTCGTCCGCGACGTCGGTCAGCCGGACCTGGAGTTCACGCACTTCTCGCGAGAGCGACGCCACCAGGGGGTGCTCGATGAACCGGGCGTCGATGTCGCTGCGGCGCGCCTGCCCGCCGAATCGTGGCATCTTCTCCCACAGAGCCGGACTCGCATGCGGCAGAAAGACGTTCACGTCGCGGTGGACGCCGAGTGCCGACAGGATCGCCAGCTGCTGGGTGGTGAGGCGGGTGGCCCCGAAGAGGGCGATACGCTCAGGCAGGTCGACCGCCGAGGCCTGTCGCCGCAGTGCCGTGCAGACGTCGTCGAGACGTTCCGGCGGGCTGGGTGCGTCGATGCGCTCACGCAACATCCGCCAGAGATGCGGCTGCCACAGCACATCTTCGTCGAGCTGATCGTCCACTCCGTCAGTGTCCGAACCGGCGACCCAGTCGAGGATCATCTGGGGACGATGTGTGGCGTAGCTGCGGAACAGTTGAGTGAGGTGCTCCGCTGTCCCGAACCGGCGTCCGACACGGAAACCGGGAGCTGGTGACGTGGTTCCGACGGCACTCCGATACCCGAGATGCCGGGCGAGGATTGCGCACGCGGGGTCGTCGACTGCGTCGTCGATGACCCCGAGCAGCGTCCACTGCATGCGCGCGGGCGCCCATGGATCGTCGTCGGGCCTGCCTGCAGCGGCGGTACCGCTGACCTGGGCGACAACATCGTCGACCAGCGCCGCCGGCGAGGGAAACGCGATGTTCGCCGCAATTCCGTCGCCACGGTGGTCGCCACCCGGATCCCGGCTCGTTCCGAGGGTCAACGACAACTGCTGGGTCAGCCAGCGCTCGACACCCTGCGCAGGGACCGCGACCACCTCACCGGCGAACGGATCGCCGGGCGGCTCCGACAGGATGCCGGCCAACGCCGCGACCAGAGTGCTGGTGCGTTCGGCACGATGAAGTCTCAGCACTGCACGCCCCCTCGTCCGCGGTTGTCAGGCCGGTATATCACCGCTCGCCGACATCGATCGTCACTGTGCGGTCAGGCGCGGCGCCGGAAAGGAACCGGGTCTGCCATCTTTGCCTCGAGGAGGTCGCGTACGGCGTCGGGCACAGGTCTGGTGCCGCCGGTCTCGGGGTCGATCATCACCCCGGTCGTCTCGCACAGTCCCACCAGGTTGCCTTTCCCGTCACGCAATTCGCTGCCGAAGTCGAAGGACGATGTGCCGAGGCGGCTGATCCAGACCTTGGCCGTCACGGGCTCGGGGCCGTAATAGAGCGGCGCCACGAATTCGATCTCCTGTCGGGCGAGATGGAAGGCGCCGGTACTGCGACCCTGGGTGGCGAACCAGCGGGTGACAGTGCGCACCCGGGCTTCTTCGAACAGTCGCGCGAACTGCACGTTGTTCACGTGGTGGTTGGTGTCCAAGTCACCCCAACGCAGCTGCAGCTCGACCGTGTGCAGGTCGGTGGGGATTGAACCGGAGGAGGTGTCTTTCACCGGTGCCAGCGTAGTGGCAGGGCCGCCGAGATCCGGTGACGGGTCCATCGCCGCGTTGCCGACAACGTCGACTCCCGACTTACGCACTCGCCGAACGGATTTCACCCACGTGCACTCACCCACATGGCTAGGCGACCCTGACGGCCGGGCAGGTCGGCTGATCGCCGCCATCAGCGGTGATCCCCGCAGACCCGCGATTTGACGATCGCCACCCACTCGCAAGCTGTCGCAAGCCCGAATCTTACGTCTCACCAGCACCGATGCCCTGGTTGAATGGTCTGCTCCGACACTCTCCGGCGAGGTCTACCACTTGCGTCGCACGAGACCGTAGGATGCCGACATCACGTCAGTGGAATGGGGAATGAAGAGTTGATCATCGAGACCGATCGCCTGGTTTTGCGGCCGGTGTCGATTGCCGATACCGACCACCTCGTCGAACTCGACAGCGACCCGGCGGTGATGCGTTATGTCACCGGTGGGACCGCCACCCCTCGAGAGGTCATCGAGGACTGGGTGATCCCGCGAGCGCTGGCCGAGGCGGGCCACCGCGGCGGTGCCGGCGTCTGGGTTGCACTCGATCGGCTCGACGTCGTCGCAGCGCGTTCCGTCGGCGACCCCCACGCAGAGACAAGCGGGTTCGTCGGCTGGTTCGGTTTGCGGGCGCCCCGCCATTCGTCGGAATCGGAGTTCGAACTGAGCTACCGGCTGCGGCGCCGAGCCTGGGGACGCGGATTGGCCACCGAGGGAGCTCGGGCACTGGTCCAGCTGTCTTTCACCGAGCTGAGCATCAGCCGCATCTTCGCGGGCACCATGGCAGTCAACGCTGCTTCGCGCCGCGTGATGGAGAAGTCGGGTCTGCGCCTGGCCCGGTTACACGACTGCGCCGACACCTCGATCGCAGGTTCCGAACGCGGTGAAGTCGAGTACGAGATCCTCAAAACACATTGGGAATCAAGCAGTTTCCCGTGGGCACAATCCGCCCGAATCGCATCGAGCATGATCGCCTGAACCGCTCACCTGCACACCTTCGGGCGAATCCGGCCCTTGCCGCGACCAACGCGAGCTCATTGACTACCGTTAGCCAATGAGCGGGTTTTGACCAGCCCTGAGATCCCGCCGCACACCGCCAACCGACAGGAGATGGTCATGAGCGACGAGACTGTAGGTTCGACCCGGCATCGGGTAGTGGTCATCGGTTCCGGCTTCGGGGGGCTGTTCGCGACCCAGCGCCTGCGAAAAGCCGACGTCGATGTCACCTTGATCGCACGGACCACGCATCACCTCTTCCAGCCGATGCTCTACCAGGTGGCCACCGGCATAATCTCCGAAGGTGAGATCGCTCCCGCGACCCGCGTCATCCTGCGCAAGCAGGCCAACGCCCAGGTCTTGATGGGCAACGTGGAGGGCATCGACCTCGAGAAGAAGATCGTGACGTCACGGCTTCTCGAGCGCATCACCGAAACCCCCTACGACAGTCTGATCATCGCTGCGGGCGCCGATCAGTCCTACTTCGGCAACGACCACTTCGCGCAGTTCGCGCCCGGCATGAAGACCATCGACGACGCGCTGGAGTTGCGTGGTCGCATCCTCGGAGCGTTCGAACAGGCCGAGTTGTCCGAAGACCACGAAGAACGGGCCCGACTGCTCACCTTCGTGGTGGTCGGCGCCGGTCCCACCGGCGTCGAACTGGCAGGCCAGATCGCCGAAATGAGCGACAAGACCCTCAAGGGCACCTTCCGTAACATCGATCCCACCGAGTCCCGCGTCATCCTGCTCGACGCGGCGCCTGCGGTTCTTCCGCCGATGGGCAAGAATCTCGGCACCAAGGCAGCAAAGCGTCTCGAAGAGATGGGCGTCGAGATCCAGCTCAACGCGATGGTTGTCGACCTCGACTACGACGGCCTCGTGGTGAAGGACAAGGACGGCAGCACCAGACGCATCGAATCGCAGTGCAAGGTGTGGTCGGCAGGTGTGGCCGCCAGCCCGCTCGGCAAGCAACTCGCCGAGCAGAGCGGAGTGGAACTCGACCGCGCCGGACGCGTCAAGGTGGAGCCCGATCTGTCCATTCCCGGCCACCCCAATGTGTTTGTCGTCGGCGACATGATGTCGGTCGAGAACGTGCCGGGCCAGGCCCAGGGTGCGATCCAGGGTGGGCGCTACGCTGCCGACGCGATCAAGGCCGAGCTCAAGGGTGGCAAACCCGAAGACCGTGAGCCGTTCAAGTACTGGGACAAGGGCTCGATGGCCACCATCTCCAAGTTCAGTGCCGTCATGTCGGTCCCGGTTCCTGGCCTGAAGAAGAACTTCGAGACCGAGGGCTTCTTCGCGTGGCTCGGATGGTTGCTGCTGCACCTGGTTTACATCGTCGGGTTCAGGAACCGTCTCACCACCATCGTCGACTGGTCGTTCGCATTCCTCACCCGAGGTCGCTCGCAGCTCACCATCACCGAGCAGCAGGTGCTGGCGCGCAACGCCATGGACCAGTTGGCTCAGATCGAGCTCGACAGACTCAAGGACGGTGGGGGCGACGCCGTGCCCGCGGACCGCGACCAGACCCCCGGCGACAAGCCGGTCCTGTCCGACCCCGCCAAGTCGTTCACATCCGAGCGAAGCTCGGATCAGTCCAAGCCTGCCGCCAGCTGATCTGACCTCAGCCGACCAGTTCGGCTGCCGTCCGGTCCGCCGCGGTCAGCGTGTTCGCCAGAATGGTTGTCATGCTGCCGCCGGCCACCAGCCCCAGGCGCGCCGCTGTCGCGGTCGGATGCACGGTGTCGGGCCGATTGTCGGGGTAGCGGTACTCACTCAGGAGTACCGACGGTGAGCTGAGGCTGTCGGTGTCGGGCCGACCGAGGCGCAATTGATGTCGCAACGCAGCCGTGCCGGCGATGTCGACGCTCATCCGACCCGACCACCGTCCGGCATCCTCGCCGCGGCGGCCAACCTGCACCCGTTCACAGAACCGGAACTCCCCCGACCCCGCGATCTCCACTGTGCATCGCGTGTGATGCACCGCGTCGCCCGCGATGATCGTGGGCTGTGGATCGACGATCAATGTGGCCCCATCGGCAACGGTGATGTGCCAGGACATGTCCGAGACGGTATCGATCCGGCCCGGCAGCGCGATGGCGGCAGCCACACTGCGCAGCGTCAGTGCAGCACCGGATCTCACATCGACATGGATGTCGATCCGGTCGCCGCCAAGGGGCGTCGCTGCGCTGGAGATCAGATGCAAGACGTCGCGGCCGGTCTGACGAACCGCCAGACCGCCGCTTGCCCGGACTCGAGGTGATCGCCCCTTGTTCGCCTCGAGATACAGCTCGGTGTGCATGTGATGTGCCGGCTCGTCACACCGTGTTCAGCGGTTGCGTCCGCGCTGCCGCGAGTTGGTCACGCACCCAGCTGAGCACGTCGGTCGCCGCTGGGTCGTCGGTCAGAGAGATCAGCACGGTCGGACGACCCTCACGTACCTTCTCCGCATCGCTTCGCATGACGTGAAGGTCGGCGCCCACCATCGGTGCCAGGTCCGTCTTGTTCACCACGAGCAGGTCGGAGAAGGTCACGCCGGGACCACCCTTGCGCGGCACCTTGTCGCCGCCCGCCACATCGACCACGAAGATCTGCGCATCGATCAACCCCGTCGAGAACGTCGCCGTGAGGTTGTCCCCGCCCGACTCCACCAGGATCAGGTCGAGCGGCGGATTGGCCTCCACGAGGTCGTCGATGGCATCGAGGTTTGCGGTGATGTCGTCGCGGATGGCGGTGTGGGGGCACCCGCCCGTCTGGACGGCGGTGATGCGCTCATCCGGCAAGACGGCGTTGCGGCGCAGGAAGTCGGCATCCTCGGTGGTGTAGATGTCGTTTGTCAGCACGGCAACCGACAGTTCATCACGGAGCTGGCGGCACAGAGCGGCCACCAAGGCGGTTTTACCAGAGCCGACGGGACCACCGATTCCGATGCGGAGTGCTTCACCGGCGACTCGTTCGCGCTTGGGCCGCGAGTGATCATGCGTGTGCGGCTGTCCGTCGATGAGGTGCGGGGGCATGGTGTTCTCCTTCGGTTGTGCGGAACGTGTTGTGGTAACGCCCGTATCGACGTCGACCCTGAGTTGTCAGGACGCGAACAGTGGCATGGCGCGCAGCTCGTGACGCTGCGCGAACACATCGAGCAGCGGATCGGAATAGTCGGCGAGCTCGGCACAGGCGATCGCCGCGGTCTCTTCGCAGAGTTCGGTCATCTGAACCCCGAGCAGAGCGACGTCGCCAGGGTCCAACGCCAGTAGCCGCTGGCCGGCAGTGGCTGATCCGGTCATGGTCGTGTAGATGAGCACCAGCGCGCTCTGGTACCCGTCGAGGCCGGCGGCACGTGCCACCGAACCCGTCACGACGGGTAGATGCGGCCGGGCGGAGTGCTCGGTCCAATCATGGTGCGGCCAGATCTTTTTCCCTAGGCGCAGCATGCCTCGGCCTTGCGAACGGGACGCCGACCGAGCCGCGGCCGACGGTGTTCGCGCGTCGGTCTGTACGTCGGCAGCCGGCACCTCGAGCCGGTGGTCGACCACTGCGGCCGTGATCGATGCGGCGACAAGACCTGTCGTGCGTACCCGCCTGATGAGAAACGCTCGCAGCGACGGGACGTCTCGGACCACACCGGAGGTGATCGCCTCCTCCAGTCCCGCAGAGTGGACATGAGCGCCCACCGGGAGCCGAGAGTCCGCCAGAGTCAACAACATTGCGAGGTTCGTGGCACCTGACCCACCCATCGGTGGCGCTGCCTCCCCTGTCGAGATCGCGGTCATCAGAACAGGAAGTACCGCTGGGCCATGGGCAGTGATGCGGCCGGCTGCTGGTCCCAGACCTGGCCGTCGATGGTGACCGTGAAGGTGTCGGGGTCCACCCGGATCTCTGGCTGCGCGTCATTGTTCGTCATGTCCGCCTTGCCGACCCGACGGACGTCCTTCACCACCGCCAGGCGCCGATCGAGTCCCAAACGGTCGGGCAGACCGTCCTCGATGGCTTGCGGCGCAACAAAACTCAGCGACGTCGCCGCGGCGAGCTTGGGCGTCGCGCCGAACATCGGTCGGGGCAGCACTGGCTGCGGGGTCGGGATGGACGCGTTGGCGTCGCCCATGGCCGCCCACGCGATCGCCCCACCCTTGATGACGGCGTGCGCGCGGACACCGAAGAACGCCGGATCCCACAGCACGAGGTCGGCGAGCTTGCCCACCTCGACCGAACCGATCTCGTCGTCCAGACCGTGAGCGATCGCAGGACAGATGGTGTACTTCGCCACGTACCGTTGCGCGCGGGTGTTGTCGGCGGTCCCGTCGCCGGGAAGGGCACCGCGACGTTCCTTCATCACATGCGCGGTCTGCCACGTTCGCAGTACCACTTCGCCGATGCGACCCATCGCCTGCGAGTCCGAGCCGATCATCGAGATCGCGCCCATGTCGTGCAGCAGGTCTTCGGCGGCAATGGTCGACGGCCGGATGCGGCTCTCGGCGAACGCAAGATCCTCGGGCACACTGGGATTGAGGTGATGACACACCATCAGCATGTCGAGGTGTTCGTCCAACGTGTTCACCGTGTGCGGCCGGGTCGGGTTGGTGGAACTCGGCAGCACATTCGGGTACGCCGCAACCGTGATGATGTCGGGTGCATGCCCGCCGCCTGCGCCTTCGGTGTGGTACGCGTGGATGCCACGCCCGGCGATGGCTCCGAGTGTCTGTTCGACGAATCCGGCCTCGTTCAGGGTGTCCGAGTGCAACGCCACCTGCACCCCCGACTCATCGGCGATCCGCAGACACGCATCGATAGCTGCGGGTGTGCTGCCCCAGTCCTCGTGGAGTTTGAATCCCGAAGCGCCGGCCCGTAATTGCTCGCGCATCGAGTCTGCGCTGACCGTGTTGCCCTTACCCAGCAGGGCGATGTTCATCGGCCAGTGGTCGGTGGCCTGCAGCATCGAGGCGAGGTGCCAGGCACCGGGCGTGACCGTGGTCGCCTTGCTGCCCTCCGCCGGACCCGTCCCCCCGCCGATGAGCGTGGTGATCCCGTTTCCCAGTGCCTCGTCCATGATCTGCGGGCAGATGAAATGCACATGGCAATCGATGCCGCCCGCCGTGACGATCTTGCCGTTGCCCGCGATGATCTCGGTGGACGGGCCGATCACAAGATCCGGATGTACCCCGTCCATGGTGTCCGGGTTGCCGGCCTTCCCGAGGGCCACGATCCGGCCGTCACGAATACCCAGGTCAGCCTTGATGATTCCCCAGTGATCGAGCACCACGACACCGGTGATGATGGTGTCGGGAGAACCGTCGGCCCGGGTTGCGCGGCCTTGGCCCATCGATTCGCGGATGACCTTGCCACCGCCGAAGACCGCCTCCTCACCCGCGAGACCAGGTCCGCCCGACCTGTCCTCGATGACCTCGATCAGCAGGTTGGTGTCTGCCAGACGGATCCGGTCCCCCACGGTGGGACCGAACAGATCGGCGTAACGCGCACGGCTCAACGATGCCATCTACGAATCCAACTTTCCGGGTGGGTTCAGCGAAATACCGTGCACCTCACGGGTACCGGCGATCGGCACCAACTCCACGGTGGCCTCGATGCCTGGTTCGAAGCGAACGGCCGTGCCCGCCGGGATGTTCAAGCGCTTCCCGTGTGCGGCCTGACGGTCGAAGTCGAGGGCAGCGTTCGATTGGGGAAAGTGCACGTGGCTGCCCACCTGAACGGGGCGGTCGCCGGCGTTGGTCACCACGACGTCGGTGATCTCGGCACCCTCGTTGATGACGATTTCTCCTGGCGCACAAAGTACCTCGCCAGGGATGGGAGAAGACTCTGCCATCGTGACTCCTCTAGGAGATGGGGTTGTGCACGGTCACGAGCTTGGTGCCGTCGGGAAAGGTCGCCTCCACCTGCACGTCGTGCAACATCTCGGGGACCCCGTCCATGACCTGTTCGCGGCTGAGCACTTCGCGTCCCGTGGACATCAGTTCCGCCACGTTCCGTCCGTCGCGCGCCCCCTCGAGGATGTGGTCGGTGATGACCGCGACGGCCTCGGGGTGATTGAGCAGCAACCCACGCCCCTGCCGACGACGTGCCAATTCCGCAGCGTACGAGATCATCAGTCGCTCTTGCTCATGCGGCGACAGATGCACGATGTCCTCCTCGATTTTGAACAGCCGATGAACACGCATCGACCGACTCATACTGCCACGCAGAGCCCGCGACGGCGCGGTGGAAGTCGCCATCGAACCGAAGAGTCAGCCGAGCACGCCCCCACTAGCGCGCAGTTCACCCAGGGCCGCGGCCGAACACCGAGGTCCGACGGCCAGCACATCTGCCTCGGTGAACGCACCCACCGACAGTCCACGCAGCACCACGAGGGCCAGTGATTGAGCCGTCGCGGGCTCGTCCACGAACTCCGAACTCTGGCGATCGAAGTACGACTGCAACCGCGTGACGGCCGGCGACATCGCCGATCGGAAGAAGCCGTACACCGCCAGCCATCGAGTCACGAGATGGCCCGGGTGCATGTCCCACCCCTGATAGAAGCCACGTTCCAGGCTGCGGGTGACGAGTCGGTGGTGACGGCGCAGCGCCGCTTCGACAACCTCGGCGGAACCGACCGGGGACACCTGGGTGGACCCGTCCGACACCCAGACCCCGGTCTGCGCTGCCGCGACGAGCATCACCGACTTGGCATGGTCGGCGACCGGATGTTCCAGCGACTGCTGGGACGACACGATGCCGCAGGCAGCGCTGTAATCATATGTCCCGTAGTGCAATCCGGTCAGCCGCGGCCCGCCACGATGGATCGCTTCGGCCACCGTGGCCCGTCCGTCGGCGCCGAGCACCGCCTGGGGGCTCTCGATCTGCAGTTCGAAACGCAATGCGCCTTCGAGCAGTCCGTGCGCGCGTTCGAGCTCCTCGCAGATCATCACCACCGCATCCACCTGGGCTGCCGCGCGCAGTTTGGGGACGGTGAACACAAACCCGTCCGGCACCCCGCCGGCAGCATCGAGCACAAGCTCCAGCGACCGCAGGCCACGCGCCCGTTCAGTGGCACCCAGCCCCTTGCAGCGAACACCGAAGGCATTGGGCGCCTGCTCAGGTCGGGCAGACCATGTGGCGATCGTGTTGCCGGCCGCTCGGGCGTCGCGGTCCTCGACCACATCCGGTCGCCAGCCGTATCCGTCTTCGAGGTCTATCCGGAGGTCTTCGATCGGCTGGCTGCGCAACCGGGCCTGGACCAGCGAGGCGATGCCGGTGCGGTCGAGGTCGGCAACCACGGCGGCGGCCTCGTCGGCGATCGCCGACGCCCGGTCCCCCCAGGTGCCGGGGGTGTCCGCGTCCACGTCGGCGGCACTCACATAGACGGTGTGGGCAGGCTGCTTCTCGGCGCGATCGCCGGGATACGCCCGGTCGAGTTCAACATCGACGGCAGAGAGGACCGCATCGATGCGGGCTCGCGCCGGGTCGGACAATCGTGTCGCGGCCGGTGCCGCATCGTGTCCCATACCGGCGCAGATCAGTTCTCGGCGGCGATGTTCTGCAGCCGTACCCGGCCCTGCGCGATCAACTTGCCCGACTCGTCGGTGATGTCGACCTCCCACAGCTGCTGACGACGGCCCCGGTGGATCGGCTTCGAACGTGCAGTCATGGTGCCCGTGCTCACCGCCCGGAGGAAATCGGTGCTGTTGTTCACCCCGACGACATGAGAATCGGTGATCCCCTTGCTGTTCAGCCATATCTGACCCGAGGTGCTCGCGACCGATTCGACCACCGAGCAGTACACGCCGCCGTGAACGATGCCCCAGGGCTGCAGGAGCTTGGGGGCGATCTCGAACGTTGCGGTGACCTCGTCAGCTGTTGCCGATTGCATCTGCAAACCGAGCTCGTTGTCGAAGCCCTTGGGCAGCGCGCCCAGCGTCTCGGTCAGATCGATGTTGTCTGTCACCGTGGTTCTCCCTTGCCTGAGGCCGCGCTCTCGGACTACGCGTCGCGTGATCGACAGTCTGTCAAAACCCGGCTGACCGGGTCCGCCCGCGGTGACCCTCTCGACCGGATCGGCACGACAAAAGAATCAGCAGGCCCCACCTTTCGGTGGGGCCTGCTGTGGCGCGGACCGGGGGTCTCTGCAGCCCTCAGGACACTCGCTCGGTCCCACGTAAGAATGAATGTAGGCTAGCCTTACCAACCTGTCAACCGCGACGGAAGAAAATTGATGGCACCACGCGTTGAGCTGTTTGATGAGAAGAAACGTAAAGTGAGAAGAATGAACGGGTTGGGTGAGCTCGAGCGGGCAGTCATGGACAATTTGTGGTCGTCCGCAGAACCGCAGACAGTGCGTCAGGTACACGCAGCTCTGTCGGCGGATCGCGAACTCGCGTACACCACCGTGATGACCGTCCTCCAGCGACTGGCGAAGAAGAATCTCGTCACGCAGCTGCGCGATGACCGTGCCCACCGCTACTCGGCCACCCATCCGCGTGAGCACCTCGTGGCGAGCTTGATGGTTGACGCGCTGAGCGAAGCGGACGAGGCTGGATCACGGCAGGCCGCCCTGGTTTCCTTTGTGGGCCGGGTCGGCGCCGACGAGGCGGAAGCGCTTCGACGTGCACTGGATGAACTGGAATCGGCCCGCGGAGCCCACGGCGAGTCATATCGATCTTCTGAGCCCTAGGACCTATTTTGACCGCGTTGGTGTTCGGGATCGTGGCTCTCGTTCTCGTGGGCCCGGCCCCGTCATGGCTCGCTCGCGCCCAGTGGCCACTCCGCGCCCCGCGTGCGGCCATGGCTCTGTGGCAGTCGATCGCCATCGCGGCAGTGCTTTCCGCGTTCAGCTGCGGCCTCGCCATCGCCGCGAATCTTCTTGTCCCCGACGCGCAGGGACGGCCCACGACGAACCCGTTCGACGAGATCGAAAGCCTCGGCGTGGTGCTCTGGACGGTCTACGTCAGCGTGTTCTTGATCACACTTCTCATCGGTGCGCGGCTGTTCTACACCGTGATCCGAGTCGCCATGCGTACCAGGGCGCGCCGGTCGGCCCACCGCGAACTCATCGACCTGCTCGACCGGATGGATCGCACCGTCCCCGGTGATCCGCTCAGTGCGCGCGACGTGCGCATGCTCGAAGTCGATCAGCCCATGGCGTACTGCCTCCCCGGCCTGCGACAGCGTGTGGTGGTCAGCGAAGGCACCGTCGCCCGTTTGCGCCGGGATGAACTCGACGCCGTGATCAGTCACGAGCGTGCACACCTACGCGCCCGACACGACCTGATCCTCGAAGCCTTCATCGCCGTTCATGAAGCCTTTCCCCGATTCGTCCGTAGCCGTTCAGCGCTGGGTGCCGTGCAGTTGCTCGTCGAACTGCTCGCCGACGACACCGCCATCCGCTGTGCTGGGCGCAAGCCGCTCGGTCGTGCCCTCGTCGCGTGCGCCGATTCGGTGGCGCCTCGCGGCGCGATGGCCATCGGCGGACCCAGCACCCTCACCCGAGTGCAGCGGCTCGTCGACACCCGTCCGGCCACAGCCATCTCGGCGTTCGCCTACGCCGCTGCCGCCGCGATCCTGGTGATCCCGACGGTCGCCGTGGCCGTTCCCTGGCTCACCGAGCTGCATCGCCTGATCGACAACTGATCTCGCCGCGAGGTCCGGTGAGCTTAGTCATAGGGTGTACGCATGACTGAAACAGCTGCCCGCGCCCAGATCGGTGTCACCGGCTTGGCGGTGATGGGCTCCAACATCGCCCGAAACTTCGCCCGCCACGGCCACACCGTCGCACTGCACAACCGCAGTATCGCGAAGACCGACGCACTGATCGAAAAGCACGGTCACGAGGGAGACTTCGTGCGGACCGAGACAGTCGCCGAGTTCGTCGCGGCGCTCGAGAAGCCCCGTCGCGTCCTGATTATGGTGAAAGCCGGCGCCCCGACCGACGCGGTGATCGAGGAGCTCGCCGCCGAGATGGAGGAAGGCGACATCATCATCGACGGCGGCAATTCGCTCTACACGGACACCATCCGGCGCGAAGCCGCGATGTCCGAGCGCGGCCTGAACTTCGTCGGTGCGGGTATCTCCGGCGGCGAAGAGGGTGCGCTCAACGGACCGTCGATCATGCCGGGCGGTCCCGCCAAGTCCTACGAGTCCCTCGGCCCGTTGCTCGAGTCGATCTCGGCCCACGTCGACGGGGAGCCCTGCTGCACCCACATCGGCCCCAACGGTGCCGGGCACTTCGTCAAGATGGTCCACAACGGCATCGAGTACGCCGACATGCAGCTCATCGGCGAGGCATACGACCTCATGCGCAAGGCCCTGGACCTCCCTGTCGCCGAGATCGCCGACGTCTTCCGCGAATGGAACTCGGGAGACCTCGACAGCTACCTCGTCGAGATCACCGCCGAGGTCCTCAGCCAGGTGGATGCCGAGACAGGCAAGCCACTCGTCGACGTCATCGTCGATGCAGCGGGTCAGAAGGGCACCGGCCGCTGGACCGTGAAGTCCGCTCTCGATCTGGGCATCCCCACCACCGGCATCGCCGAGGCGGTCTTCGCCCGGGCGTTGTCGAGCGCAACCGATCAGCGAAAGCAGGCACAAGGCCTGGCGTCGGGCACGCTGGCGGCTGCGCCATCGGACAAGGCGACCTTCATCGACGACATCAACAAGGCGCTCTACGCGTCCAAGGTGGTCGCGTACGCACAGGGCTTCGACCAGATCGCGGCCGGCAGCAAGGAATACGACTGGAACCTGCATCCCGGCGACCTCGCCACCATCTGGCGGGGCGGCTGCATCATCCGGGCCAAGTTCCTAAACCGCATCCGGGACGCGTACTCGGAGAACCCGGAACTGCCCAGCCTGCTGCTCGCTCCGTACTTCCGCGACGCGGTCGAGAACGCTGTGGACAGCTGGCGCCGCGTCGTCGCCACCGCGACCACGATGGGTATCCCCGTTCCGGCGTTCGCATCGTCGCTCTCGTACTACGACGCACTGCGCGCCGAGCGACTGCCGGCTGCTCTGACCCAGGGTTTGCGTGACTTCTTCGGCGCACACACCTACCAGCGCGTCGACAAAGAAGGCACGTTCCACACGCTGTGGAGTGAAGACCGCACAGAGATCGAGGCCTGATCCCCGATTGGACGACCGGCCCCCGGTCTTGTGTTGCAGTGACACCTCCCCACCTGCAGGTTGGGCTGTCACAACGGCACAAGGTCGGGGGTTTCGGCCTTCCCGGGTAGAATTGCCTCACGTGCGCTTCCTTGACGATCATTTCCCGAGCCATGACCTGACCTACGACGACGTATTCCTCGTCCCCGGTCGAACCGACGTCACCTCCCGTTTCGATGTCGACCTGTCCACCTCGGACGGCTCGGGAACCACCATTCCACTGGTCGTCGCCAACATGACCGCAGTCGCAGGACGTCGGATGGCCGAAACCGTGGCGCGACGCGGTGGACTCGTGGTGCTACCGCAAGACCTTCCCATCAGCGCGGCCGCCGACATGATCTCGTTTGTCAAGGGACGGCGCCTGGTCGCCGACACCCCCGTGGTCCTCGGTGGTGATGCCGCCGTGTCCGATGCTCTGGCGCTGCTGCCCAAGCGTGCCCACGGCGCGGTGGTCGTCCTCGACACCGATGCGGCGACGCCCATCGGAGTGGTGACCGAGCGGGCCTGTGTCGACGTGGACCGGTTCGCCCGGCTCACCGAAGTGCTCGACCCCGACTTCGTCACCGCCCCCGCGGGAACGCCTCCGCGAGAGATCTTCGAGCTGCTCGAGGGAGCCCACACCGACCTGGCCGTGCTCACCGAGCCGGACGGAAGCCTGGCGGGAGTGTTGACCCGCGTGGGTGCTCTGCGCGCGGGCATCTACCAACCCAATGTCGATGGCGCCGGGCGACTGCGCGTTGCCGCTGCGGTGGGCATCAACGGCGACGTGACGGCCAGGGCGACTGCGCTGGTCGAGGCCGGTGCCGATCTGCTCGTCGTCGACACCGCGCACGGTCACCAGGAACGCATGCTGGCGGTGCTGGGGCAGATCGCCGACGCCGACCTCGGCGTGCCCCTGTGCGCAGGCAACGTGGTCTCGGCGCAGGGCACCAAGGACCTGATCTCCGCGGGCGCGTCGATCGTCAAGGTCGGGGTGGGGCCGGGCGCCATGTGCACCACTCGGATGATGACCGGCGTGGGTCGGCCCCAGTTCTCCGCGGTCGCCGAATGCGCTTCGGCGGCAAGAGATTCGGGCGCCCACGTCTGGGCAGACGGTGGCGTGAGGCATCCCCGTGACGTGGCCCTGGCCGTTGCCGCGGGCGCCTCGAACGTGATGATCGGTTCCTGGTTCGCCGGAACGTACGAGAGTCCGGGTGACCTGAAGTGGGACCGCGACGGCAAACCGTACAAGGAGAGCTTCGGCATGGCCTCCAAACGAGCGGTCGCGGCACGGACAGCCACCGACAGCGAGTTCGACCGTGCACGCAAGGCACTGTTCGAGGAAGGGATCTCCAGCTCGCGGATCGCCCTGGACCCCGAACGGCCCGGCGTCGAAGATCTCATCGACCACATCTGCGCAGGAGTTCGCTCGACGGCGACGTACGCGGGCGCGCGGTCGCTCGACGAATTGCACAACAAAGCTGTCCTGGGGGTGCAGTCGGCAGCGGGCTTCGCGGAGGGACGGCCATTACCGACGGGTTGGTGACCCGTTAAGATCGTTGATATTCCGGCATCACCTTTCAATGCCCTACATCTGGAGGCTGGATTGTTGCGCCTCCACCGGGAGCGGAGCGAAGTTCTCTTGTCTCGAACGTCACCGAGCGAACTCCGCCTCGCTGTGTCATCGGAACCCGTAGACGGCCGTGGTGATCGTTGATGCAAGCGCTCATCCTGGCCGGCAGCCTTCTCGGCTTCCTCGCACTGACCTTGGGAACCGCTCTGTTCGTCGCGGCCGAGTTCTCGCTGACCGCGCTCGAGAGGTCCACGGTTGAGAACGACGTACGGACTCGGGGTGACCTGCGATCGAGGCAGGTCAGCAAGGCCCACAAGTCGCTCTCGTTCCAGTTGTCCGGTGCCCAACTGGGCATCACGATCACCACGCTTGTCACCGGGTACATCGCCGAGCCGGTCCTGGCACAGCTCTTCGAGCCGGCCTTCGAAGCGGTAGGGCTCCCGGACGGCGCGACAACGGCCGTCTCGCTCATCCTCGCCCTGGTCATCGCCACGTCGTTGTCGATGGTTCTGGGTGAGTTGATCCCGAAGAACCTCGCGATTTCCAAGCCACTGCCCACAGCCCGCGCCACCGCCGGCCCGATGAGTTTGTTCTCGGCAACCTTCAGGTGGCTGATCAACGCCCTCAACGGCACCGCGAACTGGGTGGTCAGACGCCTCGGCGTCGAGCCCGCCGAGGAACTACGTTCGGCGCGTTCCCCCCAGGAACTCGGCAGCCTGGTTCGCAATTCCGCCAGGCAAGGCGCACTGGACCCCGGCACCGCTGCTCTCGTCGACCGCTCCTTGCAGTTCGGCGAACGTACGGCCGAGGAACTGATGACCCCGCGGGTGACCGTGGAGTCGCTCGACATCCACGACACCGTTCGAGACCTGATCCTCGCCTCATCCCGTACTGGGTACTCCCGGTTCCCGATCCTCGATGGCGGCGACCTCGACAACATCATCGGCATCGTCCACATCAAGCAGGCGTTCACCGTCCCTCTGACCGCGCGCGCCACCACGCAACTGGGCACGCTCGCGCGGGACGTCCCCGTGGTTCCGGCAAGTCTCGATGGTGACGCGCTGATGCAGCAGATCCGGGCGGACGGTTTCCAAGTCGCCGTGGTCGTCGATGAGTACGGCGGCACAGCCGGCATCGTCACCACCGAAGACCTGATCGAAGAGATCGTCGGCGACGTCACCGACGAACACGACGACGAGCAGGCCGACGTCCAGCGCGATGGGGACGGATACATCTGCAACGGACTGCTGCGTATCGACGAGTTGCTGGATGCGATCGGATACCGGGCACCTGACGGCCAATACGACACCCTGGGCGGGCTGTTGATGTTCCAGCTCGGCCGCATCGCCAAAGAAGGTGACGTGATCGATCTCCCCGTCCGTACAACCGCATCCGAGGACGACGAGGATTCGTCGCAGACGGAGTCGGATCAACGGTGGCAGGCGCGCGTGGTCCGGATGGAAGGTCGCCGGATCGATGTCGTGGCGTTGACGCCGCTGTCCGGGTCGGATGTGGAGCATTCCGATGGGTGATCTCTTCGGTGTTGTCCTGACGGTGTTCCTCTTGGGCGGCAACGCCTTTTTCGTCGCCGCCGAGTTCTCACTCATCTCGGCTCGTCGCGACCGCCTCGAGGCGCTCGAGGAGCAGGGCAAACGCCGGGCGCGCACGGTCATCGAGGCAGGCGAACATCTGTCGCTGATGTTGGCCGCAGCCCAGCTCGGCATCACGATCTGTTCGATCCTGCTCGGACGGGTCGGCGAACCGGCGATCGCGCACCTCATCGAAAAGCCTTTGGAACTCGTCCACGTACCGCATGGTCTTCTGCACCCGATCGCCTTTGCGCTGGCGTTGTCGCTGGTGGTCGTCCTGCACATCCTCCTCGGCGAGATGGTCCCGAAGAACATCGCGCTTGCCGGCCCCGAACGTTCGGCGATGCTCCTGGTGCCGGTGCACCTGCTGTTCATCAAGATCGCCAGACCGCTGATCGCGTTCTACAACTGGTCGGCGAACGTCTCGCTGCGCATCATGCGGGTGGAGCCGAAAGACGAGCTGGACGCGACTGTCTCGGCCAACGAGTTGTCGCAGATGCTGGGCGAGTCACGGCAAGAAGGCCTCATCGACGAAGAAGAGCACGACCGGCTTACGCGTGCACTCCAGACCTCTGGTCGGACAGTTCTCGAAGTGGCGATCCCGCTCAGCGAACTGCGCAGTGTGCAGGTCACCAAGGACGCCGAGACCGGCCGTGTGGGGCCAACTCTCGGCTCGATCGAGCAAGCAGTCACCGACACCGGTTTCTCGCGCTACCCGGTACGCGGCACCGACGGTACCTACACCGGTTACCTGCACCTCAAGGATGTGCTCGACGAGATCCTCGACGAATCGGTTGGTCCCGACAGCATCATCGGTGTCGACAAGATCCATCCCCTCCCGGTCCTGGCGGACCGCACAGCACTCGACGAGGCCACCTCGGCCATGCGGCGCACCAGTTCACATCTCGCCGCCGTGGTCGACGACAACGGTCGCACGGTTGCGGTGGTCGCCCTGGAGGATCTCGTCGAGGAGTTCGTGGGAACGGTGCGCGACGAAACGCACCGCGTGTGAGTGGGTTCGTGGCCGTGCAGTCCCCTGTCGCCCAGGACTGGCAGGCCGCCGCACAGGCACATCGTGAGCGGGTCGACTCCCTGCTGAGCCGGCACCCGGCACGACTTCAGGACGCCACCGGGGGCGAGGTCGTTCATCCCGTGTGGGGATTCCTGTTCACCTACTACAGCTATCGCCCCGCCCAACTGCGCCGCTGGCACCCCGGTTTCGGACACCCGATCAGCGGTTCCGCCGGTCGCCGCTACCTCGATTACTCCGGATACGCAGAGGTCGACGGGGTGGTCACCGTGAATCCACGCCACCTCGCCAAGCGACGCGAGACCGTCCAGTACGTACATGACCTGCTGTCGGCAACCCGCGAACGCCCCGCTCGGCTCAACTGCTTCGGTCTGCACGAGTGGGCGATGGTGTACGCCGCCCCCTCCGAGCAGATCAGGCATGCGGGCGTTCCCCTGCGGCTGTCGTCCGCCGACACCGACGCAGTGGTCCGTTCCCTGCCGCTTCGATGCACCCACTACGACGCGTACCGCTTCTTCACCGAACCTGCTCGGCCACTGAACCTGACGGTGCTCGACCGGACGACTCAACAAGACGCAGAACAACCAGGGTGCATCCATGCCGGAATGGATCTCTACAAGTGGGCGTTCAAGCTGTCGCCGCTCATACCTTCCGAGCTCGTGGTGGATGCATTCGAGATGGCACTCCGGTTCCGCGAGCTCGACATGCGGGCAAGTCCCTATGACCTGACGGCGTTCGGATTCGAACCCATCGCAATCGAAGAGGCAGCCGGGCGCAGCGAATACGTGCGGGCACAGTCGGTCCTGACCCAGCACGCCCAGATCGTTCGTTCCCGGCTCATCGACCGATGCAGTGCGCTGTTGACCGGCCAAGAGCCCCTTCCTACCCATGAGTAACATAGAGGTCGAAATTGACCTGATCGAAAGAAAGTGAGGCCGGTTATGGCTCAGCGCGTCACCGTCGACGGCGGCTTGCAGGTTGCGTCCGTTCTTTACGACTTCATCAACAACGAGGCGTTGCCCGGCACCGGCGTAGACCAGGATGCGTTCTGGGCGGGTGCCGCGGCGGTCATCACCGACCTCACCCCACGCAACCGTGAGCTCCTCGCCATCCGCGACGACCTTCAGGCCAAGGTTGACCAGTGGCACCGCGACAACCCGGTCTCAGACCCCGCTTCGTTCGATTCCGACGCTTACAAGGCGTTCCTGACCGACATCGGTTACCTCGCCCCGGTCCCCGACGATTTCCAGATCACCACCTCAGGTGTGGATGACGAGATCACCAGCACCGCCGGACCGCAGCTGGTGGTGCCCATCCTCAACGCCCGGTTCGCCCTGAACGCGTCGAACGCCCGCTGGGGATCGCTCTACGACGCGCTGTACGGGACCGATGTCATCCCCGAGTCCGACGGCGCCGAGAAGGGCAAGTCGTACAACAAGGTTCGCGGCGACAAGGTCATCGCGTTCGCCAAGGACTTCCTCGACACCGCCGCACCCATGGAGTCCGGCAAGCACGCCGACGCCACCGGTTACGCCGTCGTCGACCAGCAGGTGCAGGTCACCCTGTCAGGTGGTTCCACCACCGGCTTCGCCGATCCGGCCGCATTCGCCGGATACTCCGGTGACGCAGCCGCCCCCAGCGGTATCCTGGTGCGCCACAACGGGCTACACCTGGAAATCCAGATCGACGCAGACTCCCCCATCGGATCGACGGATCCGGCTGGGGTCAAAGATGTGCTGGTCGAGTCCGCGGTCACCACGATCATGGACTTCGAGGATTCGGTCGCCGCCGTCGATGCCGAGGACAAGGTCACCGGCTACCGCAACTGGCTCGGCCTGAACAAGGGCGACCTGGCCGAAGAGGTCACCAAGGGCGGTAAGACCTTCACCCGGGTGCTCAACCCCGACCGCACCTACACCGCCCCTGACGGGTCGGAATTGACCCTGCACGGCCGGTCGCTGTTGTTCGTGCGCAACGTCGGTCACCTGATGACCAACGACGCGATCATCGCCGCCGACGGCAGCGAGGTCCCCGAGGGCATCCTCGATGCGCTGTTCACCTCGTTGATCGGTAGCCACGGCCTCAAAGCCGAAGGGCTGCAGAACTCGCGGACCGGTTCCATCTACATCGTCAAACCGAAGATGCACGGCCCCGACGAGGTCGCCTTCACGGTCGAATTGTTCGGCCGGGTCGAGCAGGTCCTCGGGTTGCCCACCGGCACGCTCAAGGTCGGGATCATGGACGAAGAACGCCGCACCACGGTGAACCTCAAGGCCTGCATCAAAGCAGCTGCCGACCGGGTTGTGTTCATCAACACCGGTTTCCTCGACCGCACCGGCGACGAAATCCACACCTCGATGGAAGCCGGAGCCGTCGTCCGCAAGGCAGAGATGAAGGCGCAGACCTGGATCAAGGCCTACGAAGACTTCAACGTCGACACCGGCCTGCACGCGGGCCTGCAGCACAAAGCGCAGATCGGTAAGGGAATGTGGGCCATGCCCGACCTGATGGCCGACATGCTCGAGCAGAAGATCGGCCACCCCAAGGCCGGCGCGAACACCGCATGGGTGCCCTCGCCCACCGCCGCGACCCTGCACGCGCTGCACTACCACCAGATCGACGTGTTCGAACGCCAGAACGAAATCGCCAAACGCGATCCGGCGTCGGTCGAGGACATCCTCACCATCCCCCTCGCTCCCCGCACCGACTGGAGCGACGACGAAAAGCGTGAAGAACTCGACAACAACTGCCAGTCCATCCTCGGTTACGTGGTGCGGTGGATCGATCACGGCGTCGGCTGCTCCAAGGTGCCCGACATCCACGACGTCGCACTGATGGAAGACCGTGCAACACTTCGGATCTCAAGCCAACTACTGGCCAACTGGCTGCGCCACGGCATCGTGTCCGAAGCAGACGTCGTCGCAGCTCTCGAGCGGATGGCCCCGGTGGTCGACAAGCAGAACGCCGGCGACCCGACCTACCGGCCGATGGCCGCCGACTTCGAGGCATCCATCGCCTTCCAGGCAGCCAAAGAACTCATCCTCGAAGGCGCCCGGCAACCCAACGGCTACACCGAGCCGATCCTGCACCGGCGTCGACGCGAGTTCAAGGCCGCCAACGCCTGACCCGCGAAGCGCGGCGCAGGGCGTCGTCGTCTGATAATTTCCTTGTGGCCCGAGCACCTTGCTCGGGCCACAAGGCATTTCTCACCGAAAGTCGAGCACCGTGCTTTCTGACGTCCGAAAATTCGCCCTGCTCGCCGTTGCCGCGGCCGCCCTCACCTTCTCGGCCGCCGGCTGCACCAGCGACGAGACCGGCACGGCCACAACTGCTTCCAGTTCTGCGGTGGAGTCCACCGCAGATTCTTCGGAGACGTCGCAGACCGCCTCCACCACATCGGAGGACAGCGGCGAGATCACCGAGATCGACGCCGAGGTCGGTGACTGCGTGAACCTCACCGGCACGATGCTCGACGCGAAGATCGCCCCGGCAACCTGCGGTGCCGTCGACTCCCACTACACCGTCGTGGCGAAGGTCGCCGATGAGGACAGCTGCCCATCGGACGTCGATCAGACGTATTACGAGGAGCTGAACGGCTCCACGACCGGGGTGCTCTGCCTCGACATCGACTGGGTTGTCGGCAAGTGCTTCGAGATGGGCACCGCGTCGGACAGCACGGTCCAGGTGCCCTGTACCGGGTCCACCGGCGAGCGCATCCTCGCGGTACTCCCCAACACCGTGGACGAGACCGACTGCCCCGCAGAGACAGAGACCTACTACACCTACGACGAGCGCAAGAAGATCGTCTGCACCGTCGCACTGTCCTGACCTGGGCTCGTGCCGATGCCGTCGGCGCGGGCGGCTCGACCACCAGGAGATACGACCGCATAGACTGCGCAGCACAAGTCAGTCGGCAACCCGGTGGAGCTGTGACCAGCCAGTCGCCGAAGCTGTAGGTTGCGGTGGACATGAACTTCGTGGATTGAGGTGTGCGTGGGCGAGCATCGCAGGGCCGGTGGCAGACGCGGTGTCAGCCGTGGCCTTCTTGTACTGGCTGTCGCCGTGGTCGTCGTCGTCGCGCTCGGATTCCTCTGGGTTCTGCTGGGCGACCGCATCAACGAACAGGGCAAGGATGCAGCCGCGCGCTGCGTCGAGGGCGACCTCTCCGTGTCGATCGTCAGCGACCCCGGTCTCGCGGTCCCTCTCAAGGCCGTCGCGGACAAGTACAACAAGACGCGTCCCACCGAACGCGACCGCTGCATCACGATCGAGGTTCGCCCAGGCGATGCCAAGGTGACGCTGGACGGTCTCACCGGGGACTGGGACACCGCGTCGCGGGGCCAGTTCCCGGCCGCATGGATTCCGCAGTCGTCGGTGTGGAGTTCACAACTGATCGCGGCTCGGCCGGATGTGGTCGACGGATCCCCCGCGTCACTCGTGACCAGTCCGGTGGTCCTGGCCATACCGGCTGCAGCCGCCAAGGCCATGGACGGCGATGTCGGCTGGATCGAGCTGCCGACCCTGCAGCGCTCGGCGAAGGCGATGGAAGATCTCGGACTGCGCGGCTGGGGTGAACTCAGGATGGCGATGCCCGTAGGCCCGCAATCGGACGCGACGATGCTGGCGGCCCAGGCCATCGCCACCGAGGTGTCGCGCACACCCAGCGGACCGTTGTCTCCGGAAGACGCTGCCTCCCCGCTTGTCTCGTCAACGCTCCGCGCGATGCTCGCCTCAGCGCCGGCGACGGATCTGGGTTCGTCCGAGAGCGGGGTGCGGGCACTGCAGCAGCAAGCCGATCCTGCGACTGGCACGATCCATGCCGTACCGATCACCGAACAGCAGCTGTATGCGATCACCAAGGACGACGCCAATTCTGCTGTGGTGGCGCTGTTCCCGTCCGGGCCGACACCCATGGCCGATTTCCCGGTCGTCGAGATGACCGGTGATCAGGTGGACGCGGCACAACGAGACGCCGTCGGCGCCTTCATCGACTACGTCCACGACCCCGAACAGATCTCGACCATCACCTCACTGGGTTTCCGCGGCGCAGGTCAGCTGCCGCCGGCAACCTCGACCGTGACGTTCCCGGTGACGCCGACACCCATGCCGATGCCGTCGCCCGAGGCACAGAACGCGATCACCGAGGTGCTCACCCGGCGCAGCTGAACCCCGCCCGGGTTCAGGCGAACGCCTCGATCGGCGGGCAACTGCAGACCAGATTGCGGTCGCCGAACGCCCCGTCGATACGTCGCACCGCGGGCCACACCTTCGCTCGGGCACCCGCCGACGGCAGCCCGTTCGGGTACACGGCGACCAGTCGGTCATAGCTGTGCTCCCACTCCCCGACGAGACACTCGGCGGTGTGCGGGGCACCCTGCAGTGGGTTGTCGTCGGCCGGCCACTGACCGTCGGCCACTTTGTCGATCTCCGCGCGAATCGAGATCATCGCGTCGCAGAATGCCTCGATCTCGTCCAGGTTCTCGCTCTCGGTGGGCTCGATCATCAGCGTTCCGGCGACCGGAAAACTCATCGTCGGAGCGTGGAAGCCGTAATCGGCCAGACGTTTTGCGACGTCGTCCACCGTCACGCCGGTGCTCTTGGTGATCGGTCGCAGGTCGATGATGCACTCGTGCGCCACCCGGTTGCCCGCGCCGGTGTACAGCACGGGGTACGAGTCGTTCAGTCGGGCAGCGATGTAGTTGGCGGAGGCGATCGCCGTGAGCGTTGCCTCCCGCAAGCCCTCAGCTCCCATCATCCGGATGTATGCGTAGGTGATCGGCAGGATCGACGCCGAGCCATAGGGCGCACCCGAGATGGTGAGATCGCCAGGCAGCTCATCAGCAAGTGGATGTCCCGGCAGGAACGGCGCGAGGTGCTCGCGCACTCCGATCGGTCCGACGCCGGGACCGCCGCCGCCGTGCGGGATGCAGAACGTCTTGTGCAGGTTCAGGTGGCTGACATCTCCACCGAAGCGCCCTGGGCGGGCCACTCCCACCAGTGCGTTGAGATTGGCGCCGTCGACGTAGACCTGGCCGCCTGCGTCGTGCACCGCGGCGCAGATGTCACCGACCTCGTCCTCGAAGACACCGTGGGTCGACGGGTAAGTGAGCATGATTGCTGCCAGATCGGCCGCGTTGGCGTCCACCTTGGCGCGTAGGTCGTCGACATCCACGTCGCCGTTGTCGCGGCAGGACACCACGACCACCCGCATGCCCGCCATGACCGCGGATGCTGCGTTGGTCCCGTGGGCACTCGACGGGATGAGGCAGACCGTGCGGTTCGAGTCACCACGGCTGCGGTGGTATTCGCGAATGGCCAACAGCCCGGCATATTCGCCCTGCGACCCCGCGTTGGGCTGGACGCTGACCCGGTCGTAGCCGGTGATCGCGACGAGCCAGTCCTCGAGTGAAGCGATGATCTTGCGCATGCCGGGTACGTCACCTGCCGGAGCAAAGGGGTGCAGCCGGGAGATGGTCGGCCAGGTGATGGCTTCCATCTCGGCGGCGGCGTTCAACTTCATCGTGCACGAGCCGAGTGGGATCATGCTCCGATCCAGTGCGATGTCCTTGTCGGCAAGACTCCGCAGGTACCGCATCATCGCGGTTTCGGTGCGGTACCTGTTGAACGCGGGATGGGTCAGGTATTCGCTTGTACGGCTGTCGATCTCGGGCCAGTCCTCGGCGGCGTTCGAGGCGTCGATTCCGAATGCGTCGCGGACCGCGGACACGTGGTCCGCGGTGGTGGCCTCATCGCAGGCGATCGCGACATGGTCGTCGGCCACCAGTCGGAGGTTGATGCCACGTTCTTTGGCTGCGGCGACGACGCCGGCGGCCCGCCCGGGCACGGAGGTCAGCACGGTGTCGAAGAAGTTGTCGTGCACCACCTCGACACCACCGGACCGCAGCGCCGCCGCAAGTGTGCGGGCATGACCGTGCACCCGGCTCGCGATGGCGCGGAGGCCGTCGGCGCCGTGATAGCTGGCGTACATCGCGGCGATGATCGCGAGCAGCACCTGCGCGGTGCAGATGTTGCTGGTCGCCTTCTCTCGCCGGATGTGCTGCTCACGGGTCTGCAGCGACAACCGGTAGGCGAGGTTGCCGTCGGCGTCCTTCGAGACTCCGACGAGGCGACCCGGCAATTGCCGTGCGTGTTTGGCGTGGACTGCCAGGTAACCGGCATGGGGTCCACCGAAGCCCATTGGCACCCCGAAGCGTTGGGTGGTTCCGAAACACACGTCGGCGCCCAGCTCGCCGGGCGCAGCGATCAGTGTGAGGGCCAGCAGGTCGGCGCCGACGGCGACCAGCGCACCGCGCTCGTGTGCCGCTTCGATGAGTGGAGTGCAGTCGATGACGCGGCCTGACGCTGCCGGGGTCTGCAGCAGGACGCCGAAGAAGTCTCCGTCGGGAAGTCCTTGCGCGAGGTCGGTGGTGACGATCTCGATCCCCAGCGGTTCGGCGCGGGTGGCGATCACCGCTGCCGTCTGCGGGAAGACATCGCTGTCCACGACAAATCGGGGCGACTTGCTCTTGCCGGCCCGGCGCAGCAGGGTCATGGCCTCGGCGGCAGCAGTCGACTCGTCGAGCATCGACGCATTGGCCACCTCCATGCCGGTCAGGTCTGACACCATCGTCTGGAAGTTGAGCAGGGCTTCGAGGCGGCCTTGACTGATCTCGGGCTGGTAGGGGGTGTAGGCGGTGTACCACGCCGGATTCTCGAGGATGTTGCGGACAAGGACAGGCGGGGTGAGGGTGTCGTAGTAGCCGAGGCCGATCATCGACGTCGCAACGGTGTTCTCGGCTGCGAGTGCGGCGAGTTCGGCGAGCACTTCGTGTTCGGATGCCGCAGGCGGCAGTGCTTCGAGACCGTTGTCCTGCGGGCCGTCGAGAATGCCTGCAGGCACCACTTGCCGAGCGAGGTCGTCGAGTGAGTCGGCGCCGATGAGCGAGAGGATTCGTCCGAGTTCGCTGTCGTCTGGACCGATGTGGCGATGAGTGAAAGAAGAGCCGGTCATGGTGGGACCTCCGCAGCGGTCACCCACGGGGCGACCACAGGTTGTGCCGACCGAAGCCGGACGCCGGTCCTCCCCCTCTGTCCTATCCACACTGCCCGAGGGACCGGTGGACGCCTGAGAGATTCAGCCGCACGGAATGCGGCCTTTCACCATGGGCGGACGGCTGATGCCGCCACTCTCCAGAGACGCCGACGACGACACGGTCCTGGGTGCCTGAGAGTTTGACGGAGAGGTATTGCTCCTTCGGCGGTCACACTGCTGTGACGCTCTCCCGGGTCGCTGCGACGCGGGTTCAGTCTAGACCGACGTCGGGAGACATTGCCGGAGGGGCGATGTTCTAGCCGGTGCGGCGAGCCCGGCTCTTGCGACGCGAGGCCAGCTCGTCCTCGGGAGCGGCTTCGGTGACACCGCCGTCAGCACGCTCGGCCGGGAAGTCGGCGATGGTTCCGCTCAGTTCACGCATGGCACCGCTGACCGCGATCCCGAAAACACCCTGACCACCCTGAAGGAGGTCGACAACTTCTTCGGCGGACGTGCACTCGTACACCGTTGTCCCGTCGGAGAACAGGGTGATGCGCGCCAGGTCCTCGACCCCGCGCTTGCGGAGGTGATCGACGGCCACGCGGATGTTCTGCAGCGAGATGCCCGTGTCCAGAAGTCGCTTGACGATCTTCAGGACCAGGATGTCCTTGAAGGAATAGAGTCGCTGGCTACCGGAGCCTGCGGCGCCGCGGATGGATGGGACGACCAGCGAGGTGCGGGCCCAGTAGTCGAGCTGGCGGTAGGTGATTCCCGCGATCTGGCACGCGCTGGGCACTCGGTAGCCGACGAGCTCGTCGGGCACGGTGTCATTGGGGAACAATCCCGGGATGATGTCGTCCAGCGACCCCTGCGACGGTCGGTCGATCCGGTGGGCATTCTCCCCTTGGGCAGTCTCCCCCACATGGGCAGTTTCACCGTCGTGTGGCTGATCGCCCACTGGGATCTCCTCGCGTGCTCTGTCGGTGACCGTCCGAGCGACGTCTTGGCGCCGACGGGCCCAAGTTTACGCGCTCTGACTGGTCAAAATCACATCACCGCAATTTTCACGGCCTGGAGATGACCGTAGGTCCAGGAGGGGCGCCGATCAACGCGACTCGCCCTAACCCTGAACCTAAACTCGAGCTTTAGACGATTCGTGACCCCACGGTTTCCGTTCTGTGATCCAAGCCGGGCTGCATCACCGTCAGAACGGAAGGCTCACGCGCCTCCGGTGGCCTTGAAGTCGTCCGGAGACACCGAGTCGAGGAACTCCTTGAACTTCTCCACCTCGTCCTCCTTGACCTCGCCTGCCGATTCGTCGTCGGCGTCGTCGCTGTCGTCATCGGGCATCAGTAACCCGGCTTCGGCGAGTACGGACTCCTCGGCGTAGATCGGCACCTCTGCCCGCATAGCAATCGCGATGGAATCGGATGGCCGGGCGGAGATGCGCAGATCCCCGGCGAACACCAGGTCTGCGTAGAACGTGCCCTCTTGCATGTCGACGATGCGGACTTCGACGAGCTCATGACCGAGCGCATTGATCAGGTTGACGATCAAGTCGTGCGTCAGCGGTCGGGGCGGCTCGATACCCTTCTGTCGCAAGGCAATCGAGGCTGCTTCGCTCTGCCCGATCCAAATGGGCAGGAAGCGCTCACCACTGGTCTCCTGCAGGAGCAGGACCGGCTGGCTCTGCGGCGGTTCGACCCGGATACCTACAACGCGCATTTCACTCATGCGATCGGCCCTCCCAACGCTTGTGTGGGCGAATGCTGCACCGCCATCAATCCTATGGCAAGTGAGGCCGCGCGACGACCGAGAAAGCCAAGAGTGGCTCAGTCGAGCACTTCGCGGACGGCCTGCTTGACCAATTGGGTGTGCAGTGTGACCGACAGGGCGGCGATCTCTCGCACCATCTCCTCGGCCCGGTCGCGGGCCCCGGTGCCCTTGCCCTTGGCGATGGGTCCGGCGATCTGCGCGACCAGACCCGCTTCGCGTTCTGCCGAGACCTTGAATGCCCGCAGATGCCGCGCCTGGAGACCAAAGTTCGCGAGGGCTGCTGCCGCCGCGACCAGCCGCACAGCATCCTCATCGAAGAAACCGCGAGGGCCCGGCACGAGCAGACCGTTGTCGCACAGTTCGGTGACAAAAGCCGAGTCGACCCCGGTGCGTTCGAGGAGGGTGTCCCGGCTGAGCCGGCCACCTCCGCCCTGCGAGAAGTCCGTGGCCGGCGCCACCCAGTTCTTCGCCGAGGACAGCAGTCGCGGCCCGGCCTGTGTATCGGACTGAGCGCCACGATCGATCTCGTCGAGCTGTTCTTTGATCACCTTGAGCGGGAGGTAACGATCGCGCTGAGCGGTCAGCACAAACCGCAACCGCTCGCAGTCCGCCCGGCTGAATCGTCGGTAACCCGATGGCGACCGCTCGGGTGTGATCAGACCTTCAGACTCGAGAAACCGGATCTTCGAGATGGTGACATCCGGGAATTCGCCGCGCAGCTGATCGAGGACCGAGCCGATTGACATCGATCCTTCAGATTGCTGCCCCGCCGACGGAGAGGTCACGCGTTCGAGGAACCTTCGTCACCACTGGGGCCGGTCAGGAAGACGAGGCGGAACTTGCCGATCTGCACCTCGTCGCCATTGGCGAGAACGGCGGAATCGACCGGCTCGCGGTTGACGTATGTGCCGTTGAGGCTGCCCACGTCCACCACCTGGAAGTCGTTGTCGCCCAAGCGGAACTCAGCGTGACGGCGACTGACCGTCACGTCGTCGAGGAAGATGTCGCTGTCGGGGTGCCGACCGGCCGATGTGGTGGCCTGGTCGAGCAGGAAACGAGAACCGGCGTTGGGGCCGCGTTTGACGACGAGCAGCGCGGTGCCTGCGGAGAGCCGCTCGACGCCGCTGTCGGCCGATACGGTGGCGGATCCTCCGGTCGACTCCATCTCCTTGATGAAATCGGCCCGGAAGACCGAAGTGGTCTCTACCGGAGCCTCGATGTCCTTCTCGTTGTCGCTCACCAATTCTCCTTCTTCGTAATTGTCCCCGCGGCCCGGAAGGGGGCCAAGTCGTTCCACGGCATTTCGGCGGTCGATCGCTCACACGCCGGATTCGTCCTCATCAAGTGGTTTGGGGAATTACCCGTGACCTAGACCGTACCCTGCCATCGGCCGCAGATGCATAAAGCTGCTGCATACAGTTCCCAAACCGACCCGTCACCGGGTTGCCCTATCCGGCAGTGACTTCGCGATATC
The DNA here is from genome assembly GCF_051487485.1 of Williamsia muralis. Classification (GTDB taxonomy): domain Bacteria; phylum Actinomycetota; class Actinomycetes; order Mycobacteriales; family Mycobacteriaceae; genus Williamsia; species Williamsia muralis_B. Next base: position 113,646 of record NZ_JAHVCV010000010.1, read on the forward strand.
CGGACGCATCGAGCATCTCACCCAACACGGCGTCGAGATCGGCGTCGTCACCGACGTTGATCTCCACCAACCAACCCATGCCGTAGGGCTCGGAGTTGACCAGGTCAGGACTTGCTTCGAGCCGGTCGTTCACGTTGGTCACAACTCCGGCGAGCGGACCGAAGATGTCCGACACGCTCTTCGTCGACTCGACCTCGGCGAACGACTCCCCCACGACCACCTCGTCATCCACCGCGGGCAACTGAACGAAGACGACGTCGCCGAGCTGGTCCTGCGCGTAATCGGTGATTCCGACCCGAACGGTCGTGTCGGACACCTTTTTCACCCACTCGTGCTCGGTGGTGTAACGCAGATCGTCGGGAGTCTGCTTGTCGGTCACGTGTGACGCCTTCCGGTTAAGCATTCGCTTCGGGGGTTGAAGGGAGAATTTAGCGCACCATCGGTGTTCATCTCACCGGGGCGAGTTGTCTGGTGTGCTTTTCGCGTGATGCACGGGCGGCATCGTGCGCATCACCTGCACCACCTGTATCCAGTAGAGGACAAACGACCACAGGTACATGCCCGTGCCCCAGATCATGAAGGCCCATCCACAGGGATAGAAGATGTCGCCTATGACCGAATCGAGTTGCCCGGCAAGGATCATCGGGAACCCGTACATCAGCGCGAACGTCGCTGCCTTGCCGATGTAGATCACAGGCAGGGCCGTGAGGCCGCGGCTGCGCAGCAGGGGCGCGCTCGCCAGCAAGAGGACGTCGCGGCCGATGAGTACACCGATCAGCCACCACGGCATGATCCCGCGGATCGCCAGGCCGATCGGTATGACCAGCATGTAGAGCCGATCGGCCGCGGGATCGAGGAGAGCGCCCAATCTGGACGACTGGTTCATCAGCCGGGCTATCTTGCCGTCCGCCCAGTCGGACAGTCCCGCGAAGAACAAGATCGCGAACGCCCAGCCGTCGGCTTCCTTCGCGAGCAGGACCCAGAGGAACACCGGCACCATCACGAGCCGTACGGCGCTGAGCAAGTTCGGAACGGTGAATATCCGATTCGTTTCCACAACCGGTTCCGGGCCGATCTCCTCCATGCGAACTACCCTGTCACATCCGCCGCAGTCGGCGTTTCGCGGTTGTCCGGCGCCTCGGTGTCTGCGCTTGTTGCCGTCAGCGCCCGGTCTGGCCGTCGATCAGCTCGCGCAAGATGTCGGCGTGACCCGCGTGGCGGCCCGTCTCCTCGATCATGTGGGTCAAAGCCCAACGAACGCTTGGCGCAGGGCGTCCCGGCGCGGACCGTGGCAGACGCGCGGCGAGATCGGCACAGTCGTCGAGGACATCGTTCGCCGACTCGACGGCCTGCCGGTACCTCGCGATCACGTCATCGACGCTGTCCGATGCCTCGGCGGTGAAGGTCGATTGCCACCTGGTGACCGTCTCGCCGAGGAATGTCGCCCGTTCCACATGAACGAGATGGTTGAGCAGGCCGAGCAAGTTCGTTCCAGAAGGTACCGCGGCCGCCCGCACCTGCGGTTCGGGAGCGCCGTCCACCTTCGCGACGATCGAGGTCCTCAGGTAGTCGAGAAATCCTCTGAGTACCTCGACTTCGCTGCTACCGGTCCGGGGCGGCGGCGTATCCCGACGACGCCTGACGCGACCCGACGAGCTCGTGGTCCCCATGGCCGGTTCCTCCGTTCGTCCGGCCATCCACGATGTCGAACAGCCTGCCAGACCAGCCTCGCCCAGACGGCTCCGTCTGTCACGAAAAGTTGCCGCCTCGGCAAGAACTGCCCGACACACCGGCCACCGAACCCGCGGGCCACCTTGCGCAGGCCCGCCCCGCCCCCGACCGCTAGCGGAAGATGCCGACGATGCCCTGCAGCGCCTTCGCGCCACCGGAGCTGAACGGGCTGTCGTGCACCATGTACGTCCATGTGGTGGTCGAGCGGCGCAGGTCGGCCTGTTCCAGGTCCACACCGTCAGCAGTGATGACAGCTTCACGGAATGTCTTGCGAGCGTTGTCGACTGCTTCGCCGGGCAATCTGCCGAACTCATCGAGGATCAGCTTGTGGAACTCGTCGAGGGGTGACTCCCGACCGAGTGAACGCAGATGGATGCTGGCCCGGACGTCTGAGACGAATGCGAGATGGTCGGCCCAGGCGCGGTCGAGATGGAACAGCATGATCTCGCGTGCAGCCTGCTCGAGGACCGCTACGGGGACGGGCTCGGCTTTCTCGACCGGTACCGACGAATCGGAGTCGACAGCGGTCTCAGCAGGATCGTCGCCCACCGACTTCGTATCGGGAGCATTGCCCGAATCGGCGGATTCGGCCGGCTCGGGGACATCGCCGGTCAGTTCGCGGTACCGGTCGTTTTCCAGGTCCTTCAGCTCGGTGAGAGCCGTGTCGGTCGTCAGCAGCTTCATGCGCCGCGCGATCACGATGTCGCGTTGCTGGTTCACCAATTGGTTGTAACGCCAGGTGTTCGCATGCAGTTCGAGCATGACGCCTTCGGCGACCCGCTGTGCCTGCTCGATCAGGTCGACACCCTTGGAGCCCAGTGACCCGTCCTCCGACGAACTGACCGGGTCGCGTTTGAGGGTGAGGTTGCGCGTGACAACCGGATCCTCCACGCTCGAGAAGAACACCGAGCGACCCGGATCCCCTTGTCGCCCAGCCCGGCCGCGCAGCTGATTGTCGAGTCGTTCGGTGTCGTGGCGACCGGTACCGACCACGCAGAGTCCGCCGAGTTCGACCACTTCGTCCCGCTCGGACGTCGATTCGCCGTCCTTCTGGCCTGCGGAGCCGCCGAGCTTGATGTCGGTGCCTCGCCCGGCCATCTGGGTCGACACGGTGACGGCGTTCTTGGCACCGGCCTCAGCGATGATCTTGGCTTCTTCGGCATCGTTCTTGGCGTTGAGGACCACGCTCTGCACACCGGCCCGGCCGAGGAGGTGGGCGAGCTCTTCGGACTCCGCGACGTCATGTGTACCGATCAGGATCGGCTGCCCGGTTTCGTGGATCTCCTTGACGAACTCGACGACGGCTTCGGCCTTGTTGGCCTTCGTGTCGTAGACCCGGTCCACCTCGTCGACGCGGATGTTCTTGGTGTTGGGCGGGATCTGGGACACGGCCAGCTGATAGAACTGCCGGAATTGTTCGCCTGCCGCCAGCGCCGTACCGGTCATCCCGCACACCTTCGGGTAACGCCCGATCAGCGCCTGAACGGTGATGGTGTCGATCACCTCGCCCGAATCGGTCTGCGCCAGGCCTTCTTTCAGCTCGACGGCTGCCTGCAGGCCATCAGGCCACCGCTGCAGCTGGGCTACTCGCCCCCGCGAGGCGTTGATGAGGTGGACTCCCCCGTCGCGCACGATGTAGTGCACATCGCGTTCGAGCAGGATGTGTGCGTGCATCGCCACGTTGACGTGCACGAGCGTGGTGCCCACATGCTCTTCGTCATACAGGTTGATGCCACCGAGTTCTTGTTCGATGAACGCCGCACCCTCGTCGGTCAGGTAAACGTTCCTGCCCTCGGCGTCGACTTCGTAATGCGTCTTCTTCAGCTTGCCGACGGCATCGTGGATGGGTTTGTCGGGCACTTCACCGGTGGTCGCACCGGCGAGGATCAACGGCACCAGTGCTTCGTCGACGAGCACCGAGTCGGCCTCGTCGATGATCGCCACGTCCGGTTTGGGTGACACGAGATCTTCCGCTCGGGTGGCGAGTTGGTCACGCAGGACGTCGAAACCCACCTCGTTGACCGAACCGTAGGTGATGTCGGTGTCGTAGGCAGCCTTGCGCTCCTCGCGCGTGGAGTTTTCCGACACCGCAGACGACGAGATGGCGAACTGGTCGAACAGAGGCTTCATCCACTCCGCGTCACGAGTGGCGAGGTAGTCGTTCACCGAGACCACGTGCACCCGATGTCCCTGCAGCACATAGCCGATCGCGGCGATTGCGCCGGCCAACGTCTTGCCCTCACCGGTGGCCATCTCGATGATGTCGCCCTCGAGCAGTCGAAGAGCGCCCTGCAGCTGCACGTCGAACGGCCGCATGTCCAGCGCCCGATCTCCGGCTTCACGGACCAGGGCCAGGAAACGGGCCCGGTCCTCACCCTCGGGGTCGGTGATGTCGAGTTTCTCCGCCTCCGTGGCGAAGTTCTCGTCGCTCAGCTCCGCCGCCCATGAATCATGGTCACCGGACTTCTTGATCAAGGTCAGAGACTTCGACTGGTTGCGCGAAGACTGCGCTCCCAGCAGTCGCCACATGTTGTTCGTGAGCTTTCCCACCGAGCCGTACTCCCGTCCATCTGCAAAAGTGCCGTGCTCCACCGTACGCGGAGTGCGTCCGCGGGTTACCGTACGCGGCAGGCTTCCCGAGCAATCAGACTCTGCCACTTTCGCGCTGGTCACGGGAGCAATATGATTCCGTCCCGGAGGTGGCCAATGAGCTCGGATCGCGATTCCGATCGGTCCAAATCGCCGACAGTCAGGTTCGCGGTTCGCGCAGCGGTCGCCGGCGCGGTGCTGGGATGCGCAGTCGGTCTCGGCGCGTACAACAACTGGCTCGTCTCGCTCTTGGTGGGCGTTCCGTTGGTGATCACCGCACTCGTCATCTCGCCACGTCCCCGCCGTATCGACGGCCTGCTGAAGGCAGGCCAGTCCCGCAAACAGATCCCGGTGACGATCGAGGCACTGACCAGATCAAGCCTCGACGCGTCGGATGTGCAGCCCACACTCGTGACGGCAACCATCTCGCCACCCAATGACACCGACTATCGCGCGCGTTGGCTGACGGCGATGCCCAAGCCGGTTGCCGCAACCGTGCTGCAGGACTCCCAGACCACACTTCCCTCTGCCCTGATCCCGCCTCGTCCCGACAGCTCGCTGTCCTACGACGCGGGTATCGCGCCGGCAAAGGCCACAGAATTCGGGAACCACCCGCCGAACTCCACGCTGCTGCAGCCTCTGATCACAATTCTGGTTGCGGTTGCACTGTTTGTCGGGGTCGGTAGTGGGTGGCACATCTCGGTGTCGAGGTCGGGCACCGGGAGCTCATCCACCTCGGTCGAAGACACCGAATCCGCCTACGATCCTCAACAGCAGATCGATAACTTGTTGCGGCAGATACGAACTCTGGGACCGAATGCCGGGAACAGCATTCTCAGTCTTCGCATCACGCGCGACGGTTACGACAGCGCATCCGTGCTCGACCGAAAGACAGGCGAAAGCCTGGACATCGACTACACGGGGTCGAGCAAGACGTGGAGCGGACCGGAGCGCAACCCCACCGATTCGCGAGGGCCACGGACTTTTCGGGCAGATGAGTTGTTGCGGATGCAATTCACCACCATCCGAGATCAGATGAACGCCGTCATCCCGGAGGAATCTCGGTTCTTCAAGTCGATGACGGTGGTGCGTTCGGGCGATGACCAGCCCGTCCTGGCGACGGCGGACTTCGGCGACGACATCGAGGACGGAGTCGACATCCAGGCGAACACTGAGGGAGTTGTTGCTACCTGGTTCAATCCGGGCGACTTTCAGACTTCAGTGACTCTAGCCGCGGAGATGATGGCCGAGGCCGGAATCCCTACGGACCAGCCGATTCTCAATAGATTCGAGATCCGTGGGGATCCGGACTCGGCGACGATCTCGGCTGGAGACATACAAAATTCTGGCGGAGTACTTGTGGAGTACACCGACCTCAAATCGAGCGGATCGCTGAGCCGCGCACCCGGCCACTTTCCTTCGCTGCGTATTTACAGTGAGAACAAGACCGGTCGGCTGCGTGCGGGTTCTTTCGCTTTCACCGACGTGTCGGCATCTACTTTCGATCAGGTACGTAATGACGCGATGCGGCGCGGCAACGTCGACACGTTCGATCGCGACCTCGTGGACATCGAGGCTTCGCACCGGTACGTACTAAACGAGTATCAGACGGTCATCTCGATCAAGTCTGGACCTGACCCTACCGAAGAGATCTACTCTCTCGACGGACAGTACATCTCGCCCAAATGACCTATTGCAGGCTGCCAACAACAAGCAGCTAGTCCGCCTCCAAAGCCCTTCGCCGTCCCGCATCGATTTCCTCCATCGCCTGCGGCTGTGGATGAAGGCTGCCGCGGTCGGTCAGGTCGGTGACGATCTGCTTGATCTGGTTCAGGTACTCGGCCTGCTGCTCACCCTGCACGTTTCGCGCATTCTCCAGCAGCGACAACGCAACCGTTAATTCCCTCTGGTCGTTCACCTCGAGTAGCCCGGTACCCACCGCGCGCCCGTATTTCTCACATTCGACCCACGCCTTACGCAGGTCGATGACCGCCTGCTGATACTCGTCGGCACGGTCGATGTTGACCGGGAACGTATCGGTGCGCAGCTCTTGGGCGCGGTTCAGTGTCGTGTGGAAGACCTCCACGGTGTCGACCGACACGTCAGTGACCGCAGGGAACCGGATGAGCAGTTCGGGTTCGAGTTCGTACTGGGCGTAGTCTGCCAGCACATCATCGTGTTGTTTGATTGCCAACTGCCACAACCGTTGTGCGGCTTCCTCGCTGTCGGCGTTCGCGATGCGCGGAATCAACCGGCCAGGCGGGGGCTGTGCAGGTTGGTAACCCGGCTCTGCCGCTGCTGGTTTGGCGAGGCCACCCGTGCCCTTGCCCACCCTGACCGCGCGCTTGGCCGGCTGATGGGCGCGGAGGCGGGCGATCACCTCCGCCGCGGCCGGGTCCGACTCGATCGCCGCGATCTGCCACTCCTGATCCGGGTTGCTCGTGAACCGCAAACGTAGGTACCGGCAGCCCCGAACGTGGAACTGATCGGCGCGCGACGATCGGCTGACAGATGTGTCGGTTGCCAGCTCCGAGCTCTGTTTGACCGACAGCAGCGAGTCGAGGGGAAAGGAGTGCAGCTCGGAGTCGGCATTGCCGAAATGGACCGTCTCATCGTCCACGGTGATCGTCACGGCCGGCAGGTCACGGATACGGCCCAACGCCGCCAGTAGCAGGCCCAGCCCCACTGTCACGATGACGATGAGACCGGTTGTCATGGGCGGGGCATCAACGACCGTCAGTGCGACCAACTCCAGCAGCGAGGCGATCACGAGCGCGCTCGCAGCTGTTGCGAGCCGTTCGTGAGTCGTACTGCGGTACTCGGTTCGGCACGTTACCGATGCGGGGCCGGAACTGCTCGCCACGTCTTGCCTCCTACGGTGCGCCGCACTGCTCGCGACGCTTACACCGCGGGACTTTACCTCTGATCGGACAAGGCCTCGCGAACAATCGGGGCGACCTTCTCGCCATACAGTTCGATGCTTCGCATCTTTGCTTCATGGGACAAGGTGCCGTTGCCGTACTTCATGTCGAAACGGGTGACCTTCAGTGCCCGGACATTCTGAATGATCTTCGCAGCAACGGTGTCCGGGGAACCCACATACAACGAACCGTCCGGGCCTGCCGCCTGCTCGAACTGACCTCGTGTCGTGGCCGGCCATCCTCGTTCCCGCCCGATCCGATTCATCTGATCGCGGTAGTGGGGCCACAGTTCTTCGCGGGCCTGTTCGTCGGTGTCGGAGACGTGACCCGGCGAGTGCATTGCCACCGGCAGCTCTGTGTGCCCGAACTCGTGCAGCGCCCGATGGTAGAGATCTACGAACGGTTCGAATCGCGCCGGCTCCCCACCGATGATGGCCAGCACCAACGGTATTCCGTATCGCGCCGCGCGTACCACCGACTCCGGCGAGCCACCGACACCGATCCAGGTGGTCAACCCTCCCTTCGCGGTTTTCGGGAACACCTCCTGTCCGGTCAGGGGCGCCCGGTGACCGCCGTTCCAGGTGATCGGGCCCTCTGATCGCAGCTCGGCGAACAGGTCCAGTTTCTCGGAGAACAACTCCTCGTACTGTGCGAGGTCGTAGCCGAACAACGGGAACGATTCGGTGAACGAGCCGCGCCCCAAAATGACTTCCGCCCGGCCCCCAGAGATCGCGTCGAGAGTGGCGAAGCGCTGGTACACGCGGATCGGATCATCTGAGCTCAGTACGGTCACAGCTGTTCCCAGACGGATGGACTCTGTCTGGGCCGCAATTGCGGCCAGGACCACCTCAGGTGCTGAGACGGCGAAGTCCTCGCGGTGATGCTCACCGACACCGAAGAAGTCCAGGCCCACCTTGTCGGCGAGAACCCCTTCTGCGACCACATCCCGGATGACCTGGTCGTAGGAGAGCGGTTCGCCATCCGGACCGGCAGTGCGGTCGCCGAATGTGTCCAGGCCGAGTTCCACGGCCGACGATTTTGGTACAGGCATCGAGGTGTCCTTCTTCCTTCGCGGTCACGTGGGCAACCACATCAAGGCTTCGAAGATTCCCGCGGCCGTCGAAACGCCGGCGGGTTCGTCTGTACGCGCCTGCCAACGGTTGACACCGATGGTTCAGTGAAACGATGGTGCCTTTACCCAATCTGCTCGCGTTCATCGTCGCCGCAGTTGTGCTGATAGCAGTTCCGGGGCCCAGTGTGCTTTTTGTCGTCGGACGTTCGATCGCCTACGGCAGGCGAGTCGGCCTCCTGAGCGTGCTCGGCAACACCATGGGTCTGATACCCCAGATCGCGGCTGTCGCGCTGGGCATCGGCGCCGTGGTGTCCGCGTCCGCAACCATGTTCATGGTCATCAAATCGGCCGGTGCTGTGTACCTGGTCTATTTGGGGGTCCAGGCGATCCGTCATCGCCACCTGATCCACGCAGGCGCCGGTCCGGGCGATGGAGTGACGACGAGACGCGTTGTGTCACAGGGATTCACGGTAGGCTTCACCAATCCCAAGGCACTGGTGTTCTTGGCAGCAGTTCTCCCCCAGTTCGTCGACCCTGGCCGAGGCGCCCCCGGACTTCAGATGTTTGTCCTGGGGGCAGTCTTTGTCGTGATCGGGCTGATCTGCGACAGCGCGTGGGCGATGGCCGCATCGGTCGCCCGCTCGTGGTTCACCGATTCACCCCGGCGGCAAGCACAGTTGAGTGCAACCGGCGGATTGATGATGATCGGGTTGGGCGGCACGCTGGCGTTGTCCGGCAACAAGGCGTGAGCCGGATCGTTCGGCCCGGTGTTCACAATCGCTGACGACGCGCTTGCAACCCAGTAGGCTCCCTCCATGGGAAAGAAGGACAGCGGTAAGAAGAGCAAGGCCCAGAAGATCCCCAAAGACGTCTACGAGGCCGAACTCTTTCGCTTGCAATCCGAGTTCGTGAAGTTGCAAGAGTGGGTGAAGGACACCGGCACTCGGGTTGTGGTGATCTTCGAGGGCCGCGACGCGGCCGGCAAGGGCGGCACGATCAAGCGCATCACCGAGTATCTATCGCCCCGCGTTGTGCGCGTCACCGCATTGCCCGCACCCACCGACCGCGAGCGCGGCCAGTGGTACTACCAGCGATACATCGCCCACCTGCCGGCGCCCGGCGAGATCACCATCTTCGACCGATCCTGGTACAACCGGGCGGGCGTGGAAAAAGTGATGGGCTTCTGCACACCCACGGAGCACTCCCTGTTCCTGCGTCAGACACCCATTTTCGAACAGATGCTCCTCGACGACGGCATCATCCTTCGCAAGTACTGGTTCTCGGTGTCCGACGACGAGCAACTCCGACGATTCCGGTCGCGGCTCAATGACCCTGTGCGGCAATGGAAACTGAGTCCGATGGACCTGGAATCGGTGTACCGCTGGGAGGATTATTCTCGCGCGAAGGACGAGATGATGGTGCACACAGACACGCCGAACAGTCCCTGGTACGTGGTCGAATCGGACGTCAAGAAGCACGCTCGACTGAACATGATGTCGCATCTGCTGTCCACGATCGACTATCACGAGGTGAATAAACCGAAGGTCGACTTGCCCGAGAAGCCGATCGACACCGGAACCTATCAACGACCTCCTCGCGAACTGACGACCTATGTACCCGACCATGTGGCCGAACTGGTCGGCGACGTCGAGACCTGATCCGGCAGAGGCCGTCTATGTCGCGTAGGCCTCGATCGGCTGGGTCAACCGGATGCTGTTCCCGGATGGGTCTCTGAACCCCGCGTCGATCCCATACGGCCTTTGCTCGGGCACCTCGGTGAACTCGACCCCGCGGGCTGTGAGTTTTTCGTATTCCGACTGACAATCGTCAGTGGTGAGAAACACCGTGCCGGCAAAACCCTTGGTGACGAGCGCGAGGATCTCGTCGTGCGTGGATTCGCTCACCATCGGTGGTGCCGGGATGGCCATCAGGATGATGGTCACATCGTCTTGCCCGGGTGGTGCCACGGTCAGCCAACGGAATCCACCCAACTCCGGCACGGTCGCGTCGGACCGCACCTCCATGCCCAACTGCTCGGTGTAGAACTTCAGCGCAATGTCTTGATCGTGAACCCAGATCTGCGCTCCGGCGACTCTCATGATGAACTCCTGTGCTCAAGTGGTATTTACAAAGTCGACGCTAACGCCGCGCTGCCGGTCGAGTCTTCTCCCCGTGTGCTGTTCGTCGAATCGCCCGATCTCCAGGAATCGGTTGCTAGAGCCGACTGTCGGGCGCGGGACGACTGAACGTACGAACCACGCACGCGGGCACCATCGCTCGGTCGGCTGCGGCAGGCAGACTGGCCCGATAACGGGCCGGCGTGAGTCCGTAGGTTCGCTTGAAGCTCGTGGTGAAAGACCCGACACTGCGCAAACCGACGGCCACACAAACATCTGCCACCGAATAGTCGGTGTTACGCAGCAGGGCCGCAGCGCGTTCGAGCCGACGCGTCTGCAGGTAGGTGTGCGGCGTTTCACCGAAAGCACGCGTGAAAGCGCGACTGAAATGTGCACGGGACAACATCGCGGCCGCAGCCATCTGATCGACGGTCAGTTCGTCGGCGTACTGCGTGTCGATCAGATCTCTGGCGCGGAGCAGATACCGCGACGGGGGAAGGCTGCCCACGTGGCCACTATTGCACGCCGACCCGGCGCAGACCATCCCCAGAGTTGGTGCTCCGAAGGCCGAACCGCCCAGACGGGCCCAGCCCTTGATCACCCAGCTCTCACGGCGATCACCGCATGGCCGGCGTCCTCCGAATACGTTGCCGTGACGATGAAATGCGCGGCGCGGAGGTGCTGTGAGATCTTCGCCTGCCGATCGTCTACAGAGCCCGGGCCCTGGCCGTAGACCAGGACCAAACGCCCCTTGGGCCGGAGCGCGCCACGCAACACTGCCAGCTCCCGCTCTGCGGACGTCGTCCAGAAGACGTTGACGTTGATCGCGAGCGCTGCGTCGAAAGAAGCGGTGTCGACGCGTAGTTCGCTCAGATCGCTCTGTTCCACTCGCAGTCGTCCATCGGCGACAAAGTCGGTACAGCGTCTGATCGTTCTACTGACCGCGGTGGCCGATCTGTCGATCGCCAGCATGTCGCCGCCGGACAATGTGGGGCACAACAACTGCGCCGCCACACCGTTTCCACAGCCGATCTCGAGCAGCCTCTCCCGAGGCTGAGGCGCCAGGAGTTCCGCCGCCCACAGCACACGTGCAGGTACATCCGCTGCACGCACCTCGACTACCCGACAGAGCGGTCGCTGTCGCTCCAGTACTGCTTGCGCAGCGCCTTCTTGTCCGGTTTGCCCAAAGCGGTCAATGGCAGAGCGTCGGCGACGACGATCTGCTTCGGCGACTGGACCGCACCCTTGCGCTCTTTGACCGCGTCCTGGATCTCGGTGGTCATCCGCGCGATCGACGATTCGTCCGTGGGCGCATCGGACCGCAGCACCACGATCGCGGTCACCGCTTCACCCCACTTCTCGTCGGGAACTCCGATGACGCCGACCTGCGCGACCGAAGGGTGTTCGGCGACAACATCTTCGACTTCGCGGGGGAAGACATTGAACCCGCCGGTGACGATCATGTCCTTGGTGCGGTCGACGATGAACCAGAAGCCGTCCTCGTCTTCTCTCGCGACATCTCCGGTGCGAAGCCAGCCGTCTCGAAATGCTTCTGCCGTTGCTTCGGGTAGTCCCCAATAGCCACCCGCCAGCAGCGGACCGGCCACGCAGATCTCCCCGGGCTCCCCTACCGCGACCGGCTTGTCGTCTTCACCCAGGAGGGCGGTGCGCAAGAATGCGGATGGACGGCCGCAACTCGACAGCCGCTTGTCATCGTGGGCGTCCTTGGGGAGGTAGCTGATCACCATCGGTGCTTCGGACTGTCCGTAGTACTGCGCGAAGATCGGACCAAAGCGTTCGATGGCCTCGGCCAGCCGGACAGGGTTGATCGCGGATGCTCCGTAGTAGACGGTCTCCAGCGACGACAGATCGCGGGTGTGCGAATCGGGGTGGTCCATCAAGGCGTACAGCATCGATGGCACCAGCATGGTGGCGGTGATCTTCTGTTCTTCGATGGTGCGCAGCACTTCGGCGGGATCGAACTTCGGCAACACCACCATCGAGCCGCCCTTCATCAGGGTCGGAACGAAGAATGCAGCCCCAGCATGCGACAGCGGGGTGCACATCAGGAATTTCGGGTGCTCCGGCCATTCCCACTCGGAGAGCTGAATCTGCGTCATCGTGGACATTGCCGAAGCAGTCCCGATGACTCCCTTCGGCTTTCCGGTTGTGCCACCGGTGTAGGTGATCGACACGATGTGATCGGGGGGAAGATCAGCCGCTTTGAGAGGCTTGGCCTCGAACCGCTGCGACTCCGCGATCACGTCGCGGGCGACCTCTGAGAGCTCAGATGGAACCGGGCCCAGCGTGAGTACCTGCTTGAGACTGTCGACACGCTCGAGGAGTGCGGCCGCGCGCTCGACGAACATCGGCACCGGGTCGATGACCAGGGTGGTGATCTGCGCGTCGCTCAGCACATAAGCATGGTCGTCGAGCGATCCGAGCGGATGTAGAGCACTGCGTCGCCACCCCTGGGTTTGTCCCGCTCCGATGACCAACAGGACCTCGGGCCGGTTGAGAGCCAGCAGGCCGACCGCACTGCCCGATCCGGCGCCGAGTGATTCGAACGCCTGGGTGTATTTGCTGATCTGCTCGGCCATCTGCCCCCCGGTGAGGGTGGTGTCGCCGAGGAACAGGACCGGCTCGTTCGCATGGCGGCGCAGCGCCGCGACCATGAGGTGGCCCAGGTGGGTGCCGCCGCGCAGATGGTCGAAATCGGTGGGGGTATCCGCAGAAACTGTCATGTCGTCAGACTAGAACGTGTTACAGATTTGGGGAAGTTCTTCACCAAAACCGCCGGTGATCGGCATCGTGGTAGAAATGCGCGGTGCCTGAATCGGACCAGCAGACCTTGACCGTGGCGGCCGTGTGTTTCTCCGACGACCACCAGAGAATCCTCACCGTGCGCAAGTCGGACACACAGATGTTCATGTTCCCGGGCGGCAAACTCGAAGCCGGCGAAGACGCGACCGCTGCCGCGATCCGCGAGGTGGACGAGGAGATCGGGATTCGGCTCACTGCTGACGACCTGATGCTCGTGGGCACCTTCCGGGCACCCGCGGCCAACGAGACCGACACCATGATCTCCGCCACGGTCTTCAGCTCACGACTTCCCGCGATCCCCATCGCCTCCGCGGAAATCGCCGAACTGCGGTGGGTGCACCGCACTGACACCGGAGCAGATCTGGCACCACTGCTGCGCGATCACGTCTTCCCGGTGATGAACGCTCACTGAGGCGTGGTGCCGGCGCAACAACCCGGCCTCCCCGGCGCGCGTTCGACCGCTGACCGGCGGCCGTCAAATCGTTTGACCATCCCTCATGTCGCGCACATGCTGGACGAGTGCGGTTCCGCCCGATCGAGCGTCATGACCTACCTCTGATCCAGCGATGGCTGGAACAGCCGCATGTGGCGAGATTCTGGAACCACGACACGTCCGACGCGGCCGTAGAGCGGGACTTCGGTGGCAGCATCGAGGGCACCGAACCGTGTGAGGTCTTCGTCGTGATGCACGACGGTGCGCCGATCGGTGTGATCCAGCGGTATCTGTTCTCCGCCTACCCCGAGGATCTCGTCGAGATGCAAACCCTGGTCTCCGTGCCTCCGAACGCTTTGTCTGTCGACTACTTCATCGGTGTCCCCGATCTCACCGGCCAAGGATTGGGCACTGCCATGATCCGCGAGATGGTCGACAAGTCATGGGTTGATCATCCGTTATCCGACACGATCATCGTTCCGGTTGCGGTGGCCAACCCCGCTTCGTGGCGCGCCCTGCTCGCTGCCGGCTTCACTCAGGTCGCCACCGGGTATCTCACACCGGACAATCCGATCGACGACGGTCGACACCACGTGTTCCGAACGGACCGGCCGTAGTCGGTCGCTTCTCATCGTCACAGCGACGAAATGAGCCCGTTATAGATGATTCGTAGGGTTCGCAGGTCAGGGCTTTCCCAGAACAAGGTGGAGAGTCCGTGCCTGAAGGGTCTAACACATGAGTGGAAACAACATCCGGCTTGCCGCGATCACTGCGGTCGAGGCGTACACGCCGCCTCCCCCCAGTTTCGACACGGCCGAGGCTCCCGGAGACATCTTCGGCGAGAACGTGTTCAACAAATCGGTCATGCTCAAACGCCTACCGAAGAATGTCTACAAGTCCGTCATGGCGACGATCGAAAAGGGAACCACATTGGATCCCGCGATCGCCGACGCCGTCGCGTCAGCGATGAAGGATTGGGCACTGGAGAAGGGGGCGACACATTACGCTCACGTCTTCTATCCCCTGACGGGCTTGACCGCGGAGAAGCATGACAGCTTCCTCGAGCCGGCGAGCGACGGTTCGACACTCGCAGAGTTCCAGGGCAAGACGCTCATCCAGGGCGAGCCCGACGCGTCGAGTTTCCCCAACGGAGGGCTTCGCAACACCTTCGAGGCACGCGGGTACACCGGCTGGGACGTGACCAGTCCGGCATATGTGTTGGAGAACCCGAACGGCAATACTCTCTGCATACCAACAGTTTTCGTGTCGATGACCGGCGAGGCCCTGGATCACAAGACCCCGCTACTGCGCTCACAACAGGCGATGGGTAAGCACGCCGAGCGTGTGCTGCGGCTGTTCGGTCACTCGAACCCGGGCCACATCGTGGCCTTCTGCGGGCCCGAGCAGGAGTACTTCCTGGTGGATCGACACTTCTTTCTGGCGCGTCCCGACCTGATCAACGCCGGCCGCACATTGTTCGGCACCAAGCCCCCCAAGGGCCAGGAGTTCGACGACCACTACTTCGGTGCCATTCCCGAGCGGGTCCTCGGATTCATGATGGACACCGAACGTGAACTGTTCAAACTCGGGATCCCAGCCAAGACCCGGCACAACGAGGTGGCGCCAGGGCAATTCGAGATCGCGCCGATGTTCGAACGAGGCAACATCGCGGCCGACCATCAGCAGCTCCTCATGACAACCTTCAAGACCGTTGCCAAAAAGCACGGCATGGAATGCCTGTTCCACGAGAAGCCATTCGAAGGTGTGAACGGTTCGGGCAAGCATGTGAACTTCTCGCTCGGCAACGACAAGTTCGGCAGTCTCCTGGTTCCAGGGGACACTCCTCATGAGAACGCGCAATTCCTGGTCTTCTGTGCGGCTGTCATCCGCGCCGTACACCTGCACGCGGGGCTCCTACGGGTCTCGGTCGCCTCGGCGACCAACGACCATCGTCTCGGCGCCAACGAGGCGCCGCCGGCCATCGTCTCGATCTTCCTCGGTGAGCAGCTGGCCGATGTGTTCGAGCAGATCGCCAAGGGCGAGGCCACCTCGTCAAAGGGCAAGGGCACCATGATCATCGGCGTGGACACCCTCCCTGTGCTGCCGACCGATCCGGGCGATCGAAACCGCACCAGCTCCTTCGCTTTCACCGGGAATCGCTTCGAGTTCAGGGCGCCGGGATCGATGCAGACGATCAGCGAACCCATGGTTGTCCTGAACACCATCATGGCCGACTCGCTGGACCACTGTGCGACCGTTCTCGAGGAAGCGGTCAAGGAAGGTGTCCAGTTCGACACCGCCGTCCAGAAGCTGCTCACCGACATCATCACCGAACACGGCGCCGTGGTGTTCAACGGCGACGGCTATTCCGACACGTGGCCGATCGAAGCGGAGTCGCGCGGTCTGCCGAACCTGAAGACCACCGTCGACGCATTGCCAGAGCTGATCTCTGCCAAGTCGATCGAACTCTTCTCCAAGTACGGCGTGTTCAACGAGCGCGAGATGCACAGCCGGTACGAGATCGGCTTGGAGCACTACACCCTGACGATCGGGGTCGAGGCCAAGCTCACCCTCGAGATCGGGTCGACCCTGGTTCTACCGGCCGCGGTCAGGTACCAGACAGAATTGGCGACCAACGTCGGAGCGTTGAAAGCGGCAGGCGTGGAAGCAGATCTCACGCTCCTCAACGCACTGTCCGAACCGCTTGCAGCTTTGACGAGCGGTCTGACGCACCTCAAGGAGGCTCTGGCGACACATGTCGAGGGAAGCTACGAAGAAGCGGTGCACGCCAAGGACGCACTGCTACCCGCGATGGACGCGGTGCGCGAAGCCGCCGACCAGATCGAAGCGCAGATCGCAGATGATCTCTGGCCGCTGCCGACCTACCAGGAGATGCTCTACATCCTGTAGATCAACCAGCTCTCGGATGACCGGGAACATGCTGTCGAACAGAATCGTCGCCCCCATTCGGGGCGACGATTCTGTCTGTCAAAGGCGCTCAGCTCCAGCGGTTTTCGGTGACGAACTCGGAGATCGGCCGACCGTGTGCCCAATCATCGATCTCCAGGGCAGGCCGGTCGGGAAAATCGGGAACAGGTCCGAGGCAGAGCACTGCGACCGGCTCGGCGCCGGGCGGCAGGTCGAGCAGATCACTGAGGACCTCAGGATCGAACAGCGACACCCAGCCCATCCCGAGGCCTTCCGCCCGGGCGGCCAACCACATGTTCTGGATGGCACAGGACACCGAGGCGAGGTCCATTCTCGGCATCGTTCGACGCCCGAAAATGTGCCGGTCGCGGTCGTCGCCGAGTGCCACGACCAGCAGTTCGGCACAATCGAGTACACCTTCGACCTTCAGCTGAAGGAACTCGTCCGACCGCTCCCCCAACGCCTCCGCAGTCCGACACCGTTCTTCGTCGACGATGTCGCGGATCTTCCGGCGCAGCATGTTGTCGGTGATGCGCAGGAATCGCCAGGGCTGCATCAGCCCCACACTCGGGGCCGCATGGGCAGCCTGCAGGAGTCGAGTCAAGACCTCCTCGGGCACCACCGAATCGGGAACGAACCGCCGCATGTCTCGTCGTTCGCCGATGGCCCGGTACACGGCTGCTCGTTCGGAGTCGGCGAAAGCGTGAGGATTCACAGCGCGAATGCCTCCTCGAGTTCGGGCACCAGCGCACGAACGGCGGGGCCGGCGGACTCGGGCCAGACGACAGCCAGCAGTGCGGGATCAGGTAGACCTGCAAGGGGAACGGCGGTGAGTCGATCACGATGATCGTCCGCCATCGACATGCTCAGTATGCCGATTCCGAGTCCTCTGGCCGCCAGTTCCACGATGGCATCCGGAGCACTTGCTTCCAGCGCGATCACCGGTTCCACACCGTGAGCACGACATGCTCGGTCGAATGCTGTTCTCAGACCGGTCCCCGCAGGCATGGCGATGATGCGTTGGTCGGCGATGTCGTTCACGCTCAGGCTTTTCCGCCTGTCCAACGAGTGGCCCACAGGCACCACCGCACACAGACCTTCACTCACGATCGTCATCGAGTTGAGTCCGGACGGAAGACTACCGGCCGCACCGATCAGAGCGAGATCGATTGTTCCACTGCGTACTTCACCGACCATCAGGTCCGATGAGCTCTCGCGCAACATCACCTCCACCCCTGGATGCGACCGATGGAACTTCTCCAAGGCGGCAAACAACGGCGTGATGGTGCAACCGGTCACCATGCCGATGGTGAGGTGGCCACGCAGCAAACCCGCCACCTCGTCGACAGCCTGTTCCACTCCCGCAGCCGCAGCCAGCGCATGCCGAGCCGGTTCGAGTGCCGCACGCCCAGCCGGCGTCAGCCGCACCACCCGACTGGAGCGGTCGAACAGTTCGCAGTCCAGTTCCTTCTCCAGCTGCCTGATCTGTGCGCTCACCCCGGATTGACTGATGTGAACCCGTTCTGCCGCACGCGTGAAGTTCGATTCGTCAGCCACCGCGACGAAGTACTCGAGTTGACGTAGCTCCATATCCAGTAATTCTAGTTTGCAGAAGAACAATCTGTTGGACTTCTTGAATGGCGGACGTGAGGCTGAATTCAGTCACATACCGACCAACGAGGAGACATCGTGCCGAATCGAGAACGGGCGCTGCGCCCTGAGGACCTGACCCGACTGTTCGTCGAACGCTGCAACGCAGGCGACGCGGAGGGGGTGGCATTGCTCTACGAAGACGACGCTGTCATGGCCTATCCCCCGGGCGCGAAGACCGTCGGTCGCGCGGCCATCCAGGCGTTGTGGGAGAAGGTGCTGACCTCGCGGCCACAGTTCGAACCAGAGGCGCCGCTGCCGACTCTCATCAGCGGAGACATCGCCTTGACGTCAACACCACCCCGAGACGGATCAGGCGCACGAGCACAGGTGGTGCGGCGTCAACCCGACGGCAGCTGGCTCAGGCTGCTCGACCAGCCGGAGTTCGTCCCACCGTCTGCCGATTGACCCTCTAATCGGCCAGCGGACCGTGTGGATCGACGAGCAGCGTCACCTGAGCAGCAAACCAGCGACACCACAGATCACCGCTCCATCGCTGTTCGTCGACCAACATCAGCCACACCCGCCGGGACGCCATCGTCCACACCGCATCAACGATGAGCGTCTCGGGGTCGGCGTCAAGGATTAGCGACAGCGCAAAGCGGACTTCGTTGTGACGGGTGCGTTCACGCTCGGCGAGCCGCGAAGCCGCCTCTGCATCGGTGACAGCCGCCTGATCGAGCACGGCCTGGATGACCGCTGACCGTTCGTGCGCGCCGCAGAGCCATCGTGCCCCGGCCGCTATTCGCGCGCGTCGATCGCCGACGCCCATCGCGCGATACTCGGGCATCTCTCGAACTGGGATGGCCCGACCATCAGAGAGCGCACCATCGATACACGCGTCGAGCAGCGCCAACTTCGATTCGAACTGGGAGTAGACCGTCTGACGCGTGACTCCCGCGGCAGCAGCAACTTTCGCCATCGTGGTGGGCACCCACCCTTCCTCGACGAACATCGCGTGTGCCGCTGCCACGACTGCGCGTCGTTTTTCGAGAGCTCGTTCTGCGCGTACCTCCGACGAGTATGTGCGGACCATTCGATCAGCCTATATTCATTTGACTTTACGCGCTGTAATCTCAATTGGACCGATCAATGAGGAGCTCCCCATGGCCATTGCCGAAATCACGTCCACTGTCCCCACCAGCCTGGGTGATCTGCACGTCCGCGCAGTGGGCAACGGTCCACCCGCGGTGTTGTGGCACAGCATGTTCGTGGACTCGTCGAGCTGGGACCGGGTGCTGCCCACCCTCACCGAACACCGGCGTCTCTTTCTCATCGACGCCCCCTCGTCTGGTAAGAGCGACGCCCTGGCACGGCCCACCGACATCGGCGCCTGCGCATCTGCAGCAGCTGAACTGATGACGTCGCTGGCCGAAGACCTCGACGGACCAGTCGACTGGCTCGGCAACGCATGGGGAGGCCACGTCGGAATGCACTTGGCCGCAACACGTCCTGACCTGGTCCGCACTCTCACCGCGATCAGCGCACCGACAAATCCGATCAGCAAGCCGTTGCGTCTGAAGGTCCGTGCCCTCGCCCCGCTGTACCGCATGTTCGGTCCTCGGGGGTTACCGCGCAAGGCGATCGAAGAGACACTGTTCACCGACCGGACACGGGCGACCGATACAGAAGCAGTCGCGTTGCTCAGGGCTTCGATGCGGCGAGTGACGAACGCGGCGATGGTGAATGCGATCTCCACCGCAATTCTCAACCGAACAGACCTGACGTGGGCGGTGGAGAGAATCGCCTGTCCGACTCTGTTCGTCACCACTGATGACCGAGGCGAATGGACGCCCGAGGAGGCCAGAGCTGTCGCGGCAACGATGACCGATGCGCGCGAGGTCACCGTCAAGGGTGCCCGCGTCATTCCGGCGATCGAACAGCCCGTGGCCCTGGCCACCGCAGTCATCGAGTTCTGGAACGAGCAGCGCGACAACGTCGTCTGACGCTCCCGACGCGTTCTGGCCCGCGGGGCGGTAGCGTTCTCCGGATGCTGCGATTGACGGAAATGACTTCGTGACGAGGCCGACCGCGCCTGTGGCGTCGCGCGGGATCGTCGCGATCCTGTTGATGGTCATTCCGCTGAGCCAGATTCCGCTGGACGCATATACCCCGGCACTCCCCGACATGGCGACCGAGCTCGGGTCGACAAGCACAACGATGCAGAATACGGTCACCGCCTACATGTTGGGTATGGCGTTGGCCTTCATCCCGGTGGGCGTGATCTCGGACGCGGTGGGGCGCAAACCGGTGTTGCTGGTGTGCCTTTCGATCGTCGTCGCAACGAGCCTGGGTTGTTCGGTCTCAGACGACGTGATCACCTTGCTGGTCCTACGCTTTCTCCAGGGTTGCGGGGCCTGCGCCTGCCTGGTCCTGGCCTACGCCATCGCCGCCGATTGCTTCGCCGGTACTCGACTGATCGCCGTCTCGGGCCTACTCGGCGCAGCGTGGGGCGTGGCTCCGGTACTGGCTCCGGCGGTCGGCGGACTGCTGGTGCAGTTCATCTCGTGGCGGTGGATCTTCGCTCTCATCGCGCTACTTGCTGCCTCGGTCGCTGTCCTGGTCACGGTCGCACTACCGGAAACACTCGCAGCTGATGACCGCGATCGGGTGGACTTGCGGGTCACCGCCCGTGTCCTGACCGCCGCGTTACGCCACCGCGTGTTCGTGGTGCTGATCGTCGTATTCGGCCTGATGGCATCAGCCCAGTTGGTATTCGGTGTGGTCGGCCCATTTCTCTATCAAGAAGAACTGGACTTCTCACCGGCCGCGTACGGCGCGATGGCCTTGATCGTCGGAGGTGCGAACCTACTGGGCGAGCTGGCGTGCGGCACACTTGCGACCCGCATCCGCACCCGACCGCTGGCCTTCGGCGCACTGGGCGTCTTCTTCTGCGGGGCAATTGTTCTCGTCGCTTCCGCAGCGCTGATGGGCGTGAACGCACCGGCCATCACCATCGGCGCCTGTCTCGCCTTGGCCGGGTGCGGTGTCTTGTGCCCGCAGATGTATGGACTTGCCCTGGGCTTGTTCGACCGCAATCTCGGCTTGATCGGCGGGGTGGTGAGTGCAGGGTGTTACCTCATCGTCAGTGCCGCAATGACCACCGCAGGGGTCCTCCCCGAGAACTCGCAAGCACCATTGGGCTGGCTGTACCTCGGGATCGGAATCGCCGTCGGAGCGCTGCTTTTGTGGGCCACGGCACCCAAACGGATAGGCGTCCGGTAGGACGCGGCGACACTCATCGGACCCGTCTGGCAGCGATGGGCAGAATGAGACCATGGCTCACCTACTTCACCTCGATTCGTCCGCCGACGTCCACACCTCCCGATCTCGCGAGCTGACCAAGCTGTTCGCGCAGACATGGCTCGCCGCCGACTCGACAAGAACGGTCACCTACCGAGATCTCCATCGCGACCCCATCCCACACCTTTCCGACGCAGGTCTGCACTACGCCACCCGGCTTCGGTCTGCCACAGAGAAGCCCAGTGAAGAGTCGGAGGCCCTGCAGTGGCAACTGATCAACGAAGTGATTGCCGCCGACATGGTGGTCATCGGTGCGCCCATGTACAACTGGTCGTTGCCCTCCACCCTGAAGGCCTGGATCGACCACATTCACGTGCTGGGCACCACAGCACCTTTCGACACTCCCGACCAACCGTTCGCAGACAAGCCGGTGGTGGTCATCTCCTCGCGAGGCCTTGTGTACACGCCCGGCACGGCCGAGGAGTCGCTGGACCACACCATTCCGCCACTGACCCAGGTTCTCGGGAAAGCACTGGGGATGCGGGTCGAGGTTGTCACCGACGACCTCACCTTGGTAGGTCGCATCCCGGATCTGGATTCGAAATCGGCACAGGCCGCCGAGGCCAGGCGCAGCTCCGAGACGCGCGTCCGTCAACTCGCCGGGCAGCCGTTGGACTAACTCCCGTCCCCCGGCAACATCGCCCGGACCGCCTCGATGGTGTCGGCCATCGCGGCGGTCTTGTCCGGCCGGTACCGCAAGACGCGTGCGAAACGCAACGCGACACCGCCGGGATATCGAGTGCTCACCTGCACGCCATCCAACTCGATCTCCACCACGATCTGAGGATGCACATACACCGTGTGCTGGTCCCGGTCTCGCTCCACCTTCGGGAATTCTTCTGTCTGCCAACGCAACAGCTCATCGGTGAGCCCCTTGAACGTCTTACCCACCATGATCGGTTCCCCGCCATCCGGATCGCGAGCGCCGAGGTGCAGATTGGAGAGGTAGCCCGTCCGACGGCCGTAGCCCCACTCGGCACCCAGCACGATGAGATCGAGCGTGTGCTCCGGCTTGACCTTCTGCCACGACTTGCCCCGACGGCCCGCCGCGTACGTCGAGTCGAGGGCTTTGATCATGATGCCTTCATGACCGGCGGCGAGCGCCGCATCGAGATGGGCCTCGGTCTCCTCGACAGTCGGAGATCGTAGCGCCGGAATCCGATGTTGGGGCGCAAGGCGATCGAGTACAACTACTCGGTCGGACAGCGGCCGGTCGAGCAGGTCTTCACCGTCGAGATGCAGGCAGTCGAAGAAATATGGCTGCAGCAATAGATCGCGCTGAGAACTGGCACCGAACCTGCTCATCGTCTCCTGAAACGGCCGAGGTCGGCCGGAGTCGGCGAGCGCCAGCGTCTCCCCGTCCAGAACCACCGACTCACACGGCAGGTCACGCACCAACTGCACGAGCTCGGGTACCCGATCGGTGATGTCGTTGAGTGTTCGTGTGAAGATCGCCACGTCATCGCCGTTGCGATGTACCTGGATTCGAGCCCCATCGAGCTTGTACTCCACGCTCACGTTCCCACCGAGCGCCGAATGCGCCTCGCCGAGCGACTTCGCGGGCGAGGCAAGCATCGGCCGCACCGGCCGGCCGACCTCCAAACCGAATGACTGAAGGGCGGCTGCGCCGCCGCCCATTGCCGCGGCGGCGGTCTCGGCAAGGCTGCCCGACAGCATGAACGCGCGCCTCACCACGTCAACCGGCAGATTGGAAGCCGTCGCGATCGCCTCGGTCATCACGCCTTCCAGCGCACCCTGGCGTACTTCCCCGGTGAGCAACCGGATGAGGAACTCTTGTTCGCCTGCGGTCGCCCTCTCGAACAGGCTGCCCAGCAACTCCTTTCGAAGTTTGACCGAGCCGGCACCGGAGGTCGCGGCCAACTCGTCGAACAGGTTGTCGACCTCTGCCACCGTCCACGTCGGGGCTGCGGCCGCGTGCGCCCGAGCCCCCGAGAGCGTGCGCCAACCGATGCCGAGTCGGCCTTGCAGTGTCTCGCCTGACAGCCAGGCGACCACAGCGCGTACGTCCTGCGGCGCGGCGCCCCGCAACAGATCTGCGATGGCGAGGGTCTTCGCTTTCCGCGAGCGGGTTGCGGCGACCGCCGCGCTGGTGGTCACGACGTCATCGAGGTGCATCCGTCAACGCTATCGATCGCTTCGGACAGGACCGTTCAACCTTGCCAGGGAGGGGCCATCCCCCAGCCCCAACGCGGCACCGGGGCATGCCGCATCGGCGTGGCTCCCGGTTGGGAGTTCTCCACCGCTATGCGGGTGCCCCACTCGAGGTAGGCGACAAAGGCCGACCTGAACTCTGGATCGCTGGGCAGACCCACTTCGTCCGCTGCATCGAGCAGTAGGTCCACCCAGCGCCGGCGTTGCGTCTGCGTGATGGCCTTACCGACGTGATGGGCCAGCATGTTCTCGTAGCCGCCGCCATGCGCGGTGTATTCGGCAGGGCCGCCGAATACCTCGCCCACCCACGAGGCGACATGTTGCGCGTGGTGCGCATCCATTCCGGCGAACAACGGTGCCAGCAACTCGTCTTGCGGGACCAGTTCGTAGAAACGAGTGAAAAGCTCATCGAACGCTTCCGCGCCGCCCGCCCATTCGAACAGGGTCGGCGGGACGTCGGCGCCCGAGCCGGTACCGGTCACGCCGGTCAGCTCGTAGTGCTGCATCTCGTCGATGGCGCCCACGTAATTCTTGATCTCGGCGAAAAACGCCCGGAACCGTTCACTGCCGCGAAAGCCTGTCAGATGCCCATCCAGGGAGTCCCATGTGATGCGCAGGATGTAGTGGTCGGGCTTTTCGACTGCTCGCGACAACTCGAAGTCGATGCAGTGCTCGGACTTGCGCAGGGCGTCGGCGGCGCGGGCGTACGCAGCCTCGAACTCGGCAGCTGATGATTCGTCGATGCGGTAGCGGATGTACTCCAGGATCATGGCGGGCCTCCAGCGCAGACGTTACAGCGGGCAGAGGGCGCGCACCGCGAAACGGGATCGGAGATGCTCCATTCGGCTTGGCCGCGGCAGCGGCGCGCGACCTCGCCAACCGCCTGAACCGCTATCTCGTGCAACGGGCCGCATCACCGCTTGGCATCATGCTCGTGTGAGTATCCGGATGCTGGCCACCGACCTCGACGGCACCTTGCTGACGTCTCGACGAACGATCAGTGAACGGTCGGCGGCGGCCATGGCCGCCGCTGCTACAGCCGGTGTCCGAGTGGTATGGGCGACTGCGAGAGCGCAACATTCGGTCCGCAACCTTGCTGTCGACAGTGGCTTTCGCGGTTATGCCGTTGCTGCGAACGGCGCCGTGTTGATCGACCTCACCGATGGCGAGGCCACCATCTTCGACGTGCAGGCGATGGCATCTGAGGTCGCCGACACGGCAATCGAACAAGTGCGAACCCTCTTTCCCGGCACCGTGTTCGCCGTGGTCGGCCCGACTCGTTTCATCGCCGACCCGGCATACGCCGCACTTTGTGTGTTCGCCGACCACCATCGAGATCCGCTGACCATGGAGATGAGCGACACGGCCTCGCTGGACAACGAACCGATCGTCAAAGTCGTTGCGCGCCACGCTCATATCCCGAGCGTCGATCTCTTTCGGCGGGTGGCGAAGGCCGGGATCCCTGGCGTGACCCCCACCCATTCCGGCGCGCCCTACGTGGAGATGGCCGCCGAAGGCGTCTCCAAGGCCAGTGGACTCGCCCGACTGTGTGACGCGTGGGGCATCGATCCGACCGAGGTCGCGGCCTGTGGAGACGCGATCAACGATCTGCCGATGCTCGAATGGGCCGGCCTGGCGCTGTGTCCGGCAAACGGCTCACCCGATGCCCTCGCTGCTGCCGATCACATCCTGGCGACCAATGACGACGACGGGGTGGCCAGGTATCTCGAAGGCCTCCTCGATGCCCCCGGTGATACCGGTTAGAGGAAGTTCAGCACCTCGGTACCCCACGCCGCACGTAAATCCCGGTCGAGGTCATCGACCACTTTGTCTTGCCTGTCGATCACCAGGGTCGCACGCTGATCCGGTACGTATGGGGGCCATTCCGGGTCACCCGGTAGTCCGCCGGGATGACCGTCGACGGCGAAGTTCACCCATCGATTCTGGAGACGGGCAGAAAGCGCCTTGCCCACTTTCAGGCCACCGAGTTTGAACGTGATGTCCTTGCGACCGGCCACCAGGTTGCCCCAGACATACGGCAATTCGGTGGCATGGGTGGCCCCGACCCGCAAGGCCCGCAGCATCGGTGTGGCCCAGTCGAACCGGTAGAGATACACCGGCGCGACGGCACTGTGCGCTTCGGCGAGCCAGATGGTCGGCATCCGAAAACCGACGTCGCGGGCGACTGCGAGTCCGGCTGCCTTCATCTTCAAACCCGAGTAGGCCGAACCGATCTCGGCTTCACTCGGTAGTTTGAGTTCCGGCTGTTCTGCCGCGATCTCGGCGAACATCGCGCGAATCGCATCCGGCGTGATCGGCATCAACGGCGACTTCATCCACTTGAACAGCGCCGCCTCGTCTTTGTTGGTTCCGATGATGAGGGGAACGGGGTGTGAGCGGCCGGCTCGGGCCGCCGCCAACGGATAGTCAGGCAACAGATCCTTGTCGACCACCGGTGCGAACGCGAGCGTGCCGGGTGTTGCGGCCGGCACATCGCTGAACAATTCGAGTCCTGCCGACACCAGGCGATCGACCGGCATGTCGTACAGTGTCGCAACCTGATCCGGTTCGACCCCGACCTTCTGGAGAAAGATGTCGGCGGCGCGTTTCGCCCTTGCGCTGTCGTACACCGAGGTCGCCGGCGAGCTCTGCGCGATTGCACGGGAGAACAGCCCTGACGCAGCAGGAACGGTCAGGAGTGTCGTGACGATGCCCCCACCCGCTGATTCCCCGAAAAGGGTCACCCGTTCCGGGTCTCCCCCGAAGCCGGCAATGTTGTCTTGAACCCATTGCAACGCGAGGACCACGTCTCGCAGCGCGAGGTTGGTGTCGAAAACGCGCTCCTCGGTGTTGAACGCCGACAGATCAAGAAATCCCAGCGCACCGAGTCTGTAGTTCACCGTCACCAACACGACGTCGCCATCAGAGACAAGCGCGCGCCCGTCGTACAACGGCTGACTCGACGTGCCGAAAATATATGCGCCCCCATGGATCCAGACCATCACGGGCCGTGGGTCGTCCGGAGTGACCACCGACGCGGACCAGACGTTGAGGCTCAGGCAATCCTCGTCCTTGACGGCGCCGGGTCCGAGCGTGATAACCGGATTGTTCGGTTGCGGTGCCACCGGACCGAACGTGGTCGCGTCGACGACGTCGGCCCAAGGTTCCGGTGGCACCGGCGCCCGCCAACGCCGCTCGCCCGTGGGTGGCGCCGCATAGCGGATACCCCGCCACGACTTGGTGATCCCGTCATCCAGGCCCCGAACCGGCCCACTGGTGGTTGTCACCACGTTCTCGTCGTCTGCCATGTCTGAGCTCCTACCGAGGAAGGCAATGTCGCTCACACTACGCAAACGGTCGCTTACGCGAATGCAGACAACATCATCCGTCCACGTCGCGCAGAGAATCTGAGCCGGCGCGGAGACAACCCACTACTCGTGCATCAGTTGTGAGCCGCGTTGAATGCCTCGACGATGGCGTTGGGAATACGACCGCGGTCGGAGACCTCGTAACCGTTCTCGCGGGCCCATTCACGGATGGCGGCCAATTGCGACTTGTCGCTGCGCACTTCGGAGGTGGCCGGCGACTGCTTGGCGGTGGCCCTGCGCTGACGGCCACCGATCTTGGTGGCCTTGTCGATCCACTTCTGCATGTCTTTGTCGAACTTCTCGGCCGACTTGGGCCCGAGATCGAGGGAGTATTCGACACCGTTGACGGTGAACGTTTCCACGATCACCTCTGAAGGGTCGAGATCGGAACCGTCGAGGTCGTCGGTGATCTGTTCGATGGTTTTGCGTGCCATGTTCTGCGCCCTCTTCGTCGGGGAGGCGGTCCAGCGCCTGATGGGTGGTGACGTCTCGTGTTCGCCCGAACATACCTTTGTCCGCCTCTGTACACCGAACTGGGGATAGCGCTCCCGCGCCGAGTCTGCTGTCGCGCCGGGTCGAGATGCCATGCCGCATCTCGACACCGGTCAGGCGGTGTTGATGAAGCGCTGTCCTTCATGCCAGAAAGGGGCTCCGCCCCGAGTCGGCGCCGGTGTTCCAGAGTGATTCCTGCCGAGCATGTTTGAAACCGGATAACGGAGGAATCCTTCATGTGGCCTGAATCACTATTCTGAAAGGAAGGTTTGAACATGCCTGCAGGACAAACCGGATTCGATGATGTTTCGTTCGATCTGATCTCGGTGCAATACCACTCGCTGAAAGCCGGACACGACTACGGCCAGTACGTGCGTGATGCCCGCAACGCCGGCCGTGACGACATCGCAGACTTCTTCGAGCAGGTGATGGCTCAAGACTCCGAACGCGCTGAGAAGTGCCACGGATTCCTGCGCGATCTCCAGAGCTGACGCGGCAGGTTCGTACCTGTCGCTGATCTTGCCGACGGGGACGATGACCCCAGAACCGGGCCGTTCCCCCACCGATCCCTCACCACTCGACCCGCCTCCCCGGCGGGTCGTTTTTCGTTGGGCACATCGACACTATTTGCGTCTTGACTTATATAAGTAGCCAGTGAAATATAGCTGTGGTGCACGCACTCGACATCCTCGGCGATCCGGTCAGAAGGAGACTGCTCGAGCTGCTCGCGGACGGAGAACGGTCGGCCGGCGAGCTATCGCAAGCAATCGGCAGCGAGTTCGGAATCAGCCAACCGGCGGTGTCCCAGCACCTCCGCGTCCTGCGCGACAACGGTTACGCGACCGTACGTCCCGACGGGGCACGCCGGCTCTACGCGGTAGATGCCGATCCGTTGCGCGCTGTCGATGAATGGCTTGCGGCATTCCGCGGCTTCTGGACGCCGCGATTGGCCGCGCTGGACACCGAGATCGCCCGTGGCAAGCGCACACGAAAAGGAACAACCCACCGAGAGGACCTGACATGACCGACGGCCAATTGCCCGATACGGCAAAGCAACTCAGCAGTGTGGAGAGGGCGGTTACCGCAAAGGACAACGGCTCGACGATCAGCACATCAGCCCGCCTGAGTCAGGTGTACAACACCTCGGTGGCCGACCTCTGGGAAGCCTGCACCACAGCAGACCGCTTGGCCCGGTGGTTCGGCAATGTCACTGGCGACCTGGTACTGGGAGGCGAATACCACATCGAAGGAAATGCCAGCGGCACCGTCGAAACCTGCGATCCCCCGACGAGCTTCACTCTCACCTGGAAGTTCGGCGAAGAGATCACCTACCTGACGGTCCGGCTCGAAGAAGTCGCCGATGAGAAGTCGCGACTTGTCATCGAGCACTCCGGCGACATCGACCCCGATCGGTGGGCCCAGTACGGACCGGGCGCGGTCGGGATCGGCTGGGACCTCGGACTGCTCGGTCTCGCGCTGCACCTCGAGACCGGGGCCGATGTGCCGGCCGAGACCAGCGAGTGGGCCCAGACCGAATCCGCCCAGCAGTTCATGTCCGAGAGCAGTCGGCGTTGGGCAGACGCGCATATTGCTGCGGGCGCATCGCAGGATGCCGCGCGTTCGGCCGAGATGCGAACCACGGCCTTCTATCTGGGCACGGACGTCCCCGAGGCGTGATTCAGACGACGGCCTCTCACGCGAGCGCGGGCAAGACCTCCTTCTCGAAGAGTTCGATTCCCGAAAGATCGTATGCAGCTTCGGGGAAATAGAAGATGCCGTAGGAGAGACCATGGCCCTTGAGTACGGTCAGCTTTTCGATGATCTGCTCAGGGGTCCCCACCCCTGGTAGTCCGCGAAACGCACCTAGGGCACCCTCGGCCGCATCTGCGCCGACGTGCGGGGTCAGTCGATCTTTGAGCGTGCTCAACCGCTGTTCCACCTCGGCCTCGGTGGAACCGATCGCGACGTTGTAGTTGGCAGATCGAACAATCGCGTCGAAGTCAGACCCGACGGCTTCGCAGTGCGTCCGCAGAATGTCGGACTTTCGTACAAATCCTTCGGGGGTGCCGTCGAAGTTCGTGTACTGCGCGTACTTCGCCGCGATCTTCAAGGTGACCTTCTCGCCCCCACCTGCGATCCACAAGGGAATGCCGCCCTCCTGCAGAGGAAGTGGACGGACGATTGCACCATCGACCTGGTAGTGCTTCCCATCGAGCGATGCCGAGCCTGTGCTCCACGCCTGCTTCATGATCTGCACACCCTCGTCGAGCCGGCCCAGTCGTTCCCCCGCCGACGGGAAGCCATAGCCATAGGCACGCCACTCGTGCTCGTACCAGCCGCCGCCGATCCCCATTTCGACCCGGCCGCCCGAGATGAGATCGGTGGTGGCTGCCACCTTCGCGAGATATGCCGGGTTCCGGTAGCTCATCGCCGTGCACATCTGCCCCAGCCGGACGCGAGACGTGGATGCTGCGAGCGCCGACATCAACGTCCACGCCTCGTGGGTGGCCTCGTCGGTGGGAGCGGGAACCGTGTGGAAGTGGTCGTAGACCCACACCGAGTCCCACGGACCGTTGTCGGCGCGCACCGCGAAGTCGCGCATCACCGGCCATTGGTCGGCGGGGTCGATCCCGACTAGGTCCAGACGCCATCCCTGAGGCACAAACAATCCGAATCGCATGAACCCGATCGTAATGGGAAGCGTTCTCTGTGTCCGCCTGCGCGTCGCCACCGCGCAGTGTGGCGCCGGTGGTCGAAGGTTGCGCCCTGGGAAGCACTTCACGCCCGTCACAGCACCTTTCGGTACAGATTCGCCGACTACACCGGTTCGTAGGTACCTGTCACCGGCGCACCAACGGTCTTGTATTCATGAATGGCAAGACCGCCTGGGGTCTTCTCATGGCGGATGAGTTGTAGACCTGCGGGCGTTCCCCCGGCAGGGAACAACCGCCGTCCTGAACCCACCACCACCGGAGCGATCACCAGCCGGATCTCATCGACCAATCCCGCGGCTAGCATCGACTGTCCGAGCCGGGCACTCCCATGGATCTGGAGGTCGCGACCCGGCCGGGATTTCAATTCGGCGACCTGCCCCGCCACGTCACCGGACAAGATCGTCGTCGGGGACCGGGCGGCAGTAGTCAGAGATTGGGAGGCAACGTATTTCGGGAGACCGTTCATGTTCTTCGTGAATGGATCGTCGGGGTCGGTGATCGCCGGCCAGTCACGCGCGAAGTTCTCATATGTGCGCCGACCCACCAACAAACCGTCCGCTTGGTCGAGCCATCTAGCGGCGATCCTGATGAACTCTTCGTCCATGTGCGGAACCAACCAGCCGCCTCCCGTGAACCCGTCAGTCGTGTCTTCGTCGGGAGACCCGGGACCCTGACAGACCCCATCAAGTGACACGAACTGCATGAGCGTCAGCTTCATCAGCTGGGCTCGCCTTCGACCAGATCTGCGAGCTGCCGGGTGACAGTACCCCAACCGTCATGAAAGCCCATGCGCTCGTGGCTGTCTCGATCCGCAGGGGAACGGTGCAGGGCTCTGGCCTCATACGCAGTGCCTTCAGGGTGGTCGGCAACAGTGATGATGGCAGTCATGAACGCGTCCGTCGATGGGCGCCAGCCGCCTGTGAGGCTGTCGGTGAAAACAATCCGCCGGAACGGGTCGACAGCGAGGAAACAGCCGGTGATGTGTGGTTCGAATCCAGCCCCGTCTTCGCTGATCTCGGTACGGAAAGAACCGCCGGGCCGCAAATCCATCTCGCGCACCCTGCATACCGTCGGATGGGGAACCCACCACTTCTCGAACTTGGCAGGGTTTGTCCAGGCGTCCCACACCGCGGCAGCCGGAGCCTTGATGACCCTGGAGATGACGAGGTCGAGCTCAGGGTTGGGCTGTGTTGTCATGTCATTTCTCCTGATGTTGTTGCGTCGCTACCTCATTGACGACAAAGCTCTCGAGTCGATCGGTGCGTTGTTGCCACAGGGCGCGCTGGCTTTCCAACCAATCCTGCGCGACATCGAACTGTTGTTGCTCGATCACGCACGTGCGAACCCGGCCGACCTTCATCGTGCGTATCCAGCCGCTGTCTTCGAGTTGCCGGATGTGTTTCATGAAGGAGGGCAAGGCCATGTCGAACGGCTGGGCGAGCTCGCTGATACTCGCCGGCCCCTCCCCCAGGCGCCCGATGACCGCCCTGCGGGTGGGATCAGCGAGGGCTTGGAAAACCCCGTTCAATTGCTCTGAATACTGAGCCATAAGGCAAACTATCAGCGTTCGGATACTTAGCGCAAGGGCTAAGTGTCACCGGGTCGCGCCGCAGCCCCGGTGCGCCTATCTGCGCGCAGGCGAAGGGGTCAAGATGATCGGGTCAGCGCCGCGATGGTTCGCCGTAACCGGTGACCGTGGTCAGGATGAAAACGGAGTCCTCGATCGCGGTCACGCTGTGCCGATGGTGCGTGAGCCCACGAAGTTCACCTACGTTCAGGACGACCTCACCCTCATCCGCGGTCACCTTCACCCTGCCGCTGAGAACAAGCATGCTCGCTGCCGGCGGCGAATTGTGTTCGCCAAGTTCGGTACCGGCAACCATCGCCATCAACGTCTGGCGCAGCGGTCCGTCGTGAACGAGGATGTCGGCACTGCGGCCATGCGCATCGTCGCGTGCGATGTCCAGGTGCTTGCGAGACAGATCTTCCAGGGTGGAGCTCGTATCGACCACGTCGTCCTCGCTTCATGATGTGCGCTCGAAGTTCTCCGCCCACGCTATCGCGTCACGGCTCACCGAGGCGACCACACGCCCGATCCAGCCTCCGCGCGGCCTCAGTTACAGAATTGACCGCGGCGGTCGGGAATTGATAGAACCTCACTCATGTTAATTGAGTCAGATCCACTCAACTCTTAACAAGGAGGCTCCGCGAATGCCCGCATTCTTCGGCCCCGAGGGCCCGCGTCGCATCGACATCAGTCGGCTGATGAGCAGGTCCACCCAAGACCTCATCGCCGAGTCCGCCAGGTTCGCCGCCGGTCGAGGCGACACAGAACTCGACGCTCTACACGTTCTGCGCGTCATGACCGCCACGGAGCCCACAAAAACGCTGATGGAGCGCGCCGGGGCCGACACGACGGCGGTGGCGGACACCATTGAACAGCGTCTTCCTCAGGGAACGCCGACCAATGGTTTCACCACCACATCTCTGAGCGCTGCACTGAAAACTGCTGTGTTCGAGGCTCACCAACTCGCCCAGACCTTGGGCTCGACGTACATCGACCCAGAACATCTGTTCCTCGCGCTCGCCGCCGACCATGACAGGGCTGCGGGTCGTTTGCTCGCCGCTGCCGGCATCACACCCGAACATCTGCAGACCGCACTGCAGGGCGGCTCGGTCGCAGCGGAGTCCACGACAGCCACCCCGACGCTGGACAAGTTCGGATTCGACCTGACCGACAAGGCCCGCGCTGGGGGCGTCGACCCGGTCATCGGCCGTGCCGATGAAATCGAACAGACCATCGAGATCCTGTCTCGACGCACGAAGAACAACCCGGTGCTGGTAGGCGAGGCCGGTGTCGGCAAGACCGCCATAGTCGAAGGTCTCGCTCAACGGATCGTCGACGGTGACGTGCCCGATCGTCTCGCAGGCAAACGCATCGTGCAGCTCGACCTGTCGAGCATGGTCTCAGGGACCCGGTATCGCGGTGACTTCGAAGAGCGGCTGACAAAGGTGATCGATGAGATCGCAGCGAACAAGGACGAACTCATCGTCTTCATCGACGAAGTGCACACCATCGCAGGTGCCGGCGCCGGAGCCGAGCGATCGATGGATGCCGGAAACATCCTCAAGCCCAAGCTCGCTCGCGGTGAACTGCACATCGTCGGTGCCACGACGCTCGACGAATACCGGACGAACATCGAGAAGGATCCCGCGCTCGAGCGTCGATTCCAACCGGTGACGGTGCCCGAACCCAGCGTCGAGGACGCCGTGGCAATCCTCGACGGACTACGCGGACGATACGAGGAACACCACGGGATCCGATACTCCGATGAGGCGATCCGCGCAGCTGTCGAGCTGTCCGCCCGCTACATCGGTGACAGGTTCTTGCCGGACAAGGCGATCGATCTGATCGACCAAGCTGGTGCGCGGATGCAACTCGCTTCACCGGCAACCGACGTCGAGGCGATCCAAAAGCAACTGACCCAACTCGAGACGGCCAAAGAGCAGGCGGTCGCGGCGGAGGACTACGAAAAGGCCTCCGCATTGCGTGACGAGACCGCCCGGCTCCAAGCACGGCTGTCGGGCGCGCCGTCCGAGGCAGGCGAGGCACCTGAGGTGACCGCCGAACACATCGCCGAAGTGGTCGCCCGTGCCACCGGTATCCCGGCAAGTCAGATGACCGAGCAGGAACGCGAGCGTCTACGCCGCCTCGAGGACGAGTTACATCAGCGTGTTGTCGGCCAAGAGGATGCGGTGAAGGCCATCGCGCGCGCTGTTCGCCGGAGCCGTACCGGGATGAGCGACCCGGATCGGCCTGTGGGCAGTTTCTTGTTCCTCGGACCGACAGGCGTCGGAAAGACCGAACTGGCAAAGGCTTTGGCAGCTTCGCTCTTCGGCGACGAGAAGAAGATGCTCCGACTCGACATGAGCGAGTTCGGAGAACGGCACACGGTCAGCCGCCTCATCGGGGCTCCCCCCGGGTACGTCGGATACGGCGAGGCTGGGCAGCTCACCGAGCAGGTCCGCCGGAACCCATATTCGGTGATTCTTCTCGACGAGATCGAGAAGGCGCACCCGGACGTGTTCAACACGCTGCTGCAGGTGCTCGACGACGGTCGTCTCACCGACGGGCAGGGTCGCACGGTCGACTTCAAGAACACCGTGCTGATCATGACCAGCAACCTGGGATCGGACATCATCTCCAGCAAGTCCGGTGGACTCGGATTCAGCTCCGGCGACGCCGAAGCCGCCGAACGGCCGGTGCGTGAGCGTGTGATGGCTCGGCTGCGGGAGTCGATGCGACCGGAGTTCCTCAACCGGATCGACGAGATCGTGGTCTTCCGCAAGCTCGACACCGAGCAACTGCACAAGATCACCGATCTGCTCTTGGCCGACAGCCGCAAGCGGCTGGGCGCCAAGGGAATCGACATCGAGTTCTCTGATGCTGCTGTCGACTGGATCGCAGAGCACGGGCACCAGCCCGAGTTCGGCGCGCGACCACTGCGCCGTTCGATCCAGCGCGCGGTTGATGACCGGATCGCAGATCTGCTGCTGGACGAGGTCCTCCTCGACGGCGGCAAGGTCTCGGTGCAGGTCACCGACGACCAACTGGATCTGTTGGTCAGCTAACCCGCGGCGTCGATGCCCCATCCGGTACGCCGGGCGGGGCATCACCGCGTTCGGCCCCAGATTGATCGACTCGGAGCAGAAGATCGACTACCACTGGCGCGTGGTCGCTGGCTTGGACTTCGCCAGGCGACGGCAGCACCTTGCGAGCATCGGTTCGCACGAAATGCGCCGAGGCGTAGATCCGGTCGCTGTTCGCGGGTGCACCTGCCGTGGCTTCGAGTAGGCCGACCGACTCAAAGACCTGGTGCTCACGATGGAACTCCGGCGATCCGTCTCGCACATTGAAGTCGGCGCCCATGATGGTAGGCCCCGGCCAGGTGTCGGCCGTTGCCGCGATCGGGTCCACCTGACGCCGCTGCTCGTCGATTCCGTGATGAGGCGGGCTGAAATGTCCTGAGAGAACTCGGATCTCGCGCCCCGCACGGGTTCGCACCAACGCGTCCGTGGCCACCCGCGGTTGGTACTCGATCACTCCTCCGAACGGCACCCACGACCGGTGGACCTTCCCACTCACCATTCCCGAGTACGCGTCGGATGCCGCACGAAAACGGCGGAGAGCGCTGTCCCCCATCGCATCCCCGATCCGAAGTCCTCGAGCATCGGTGATGTCGAAACCGTTGAAAGTGAGAATCCCGGTCCCCTCACGACGGCCGTTCACCTTCTCGATCGCCGGAGTCATCACGGCGCCCGTCGGTTTCAATCGATGCGCCAGCTGCTTCAACGTGTCCGTGTAGTTCGATCGGGTCGCGAAGTGGTCCAATTCCTGCAGGAGCACGATATCCGGACGCTCGTGCCGGATGGTAGCGGCGAGGTGGTCGAGACGGGCAGGCGTGGCGAAGAATTGACCAGGCCCGCCCATCCCGCCATGCACGTTGTATTCCATGACACGTACTTGTTCGGCCGAGCCGGCATCCGGGACGGGCGCACTGGCCCTAGGGACGTCGGCGACCTTGTGACGTTTGATCTCGCTGACCAGTAACCCTGTCGCCGCGCCCGCCGAGGTGCCTGCTCCTACCCCGACGCTGGTCATCGCACCTACGAGAGACCCGACAGCAGCCCCGACGAGAACCGATGGCCCTCGGGAACGAACGTGTCGTCCGACCATGTCGATCGCGCCGGGTGCATAGGCCGGCGCGTCCAGTGGCGGCAGACTGCCACCCGCTGCGAGCGGATGATCTCGCAGCAGGTGGACATCTGTGTCGACCAGAACTGTCACCGGATTCTCCCGAGGGTCGTGCCGGTCAGGCCGCGAGTGAGAACACGGCAACCAAGAAGTCGGAGTCGTCGGTGAACGGACGCAGGTCCCAGGTGGACAGGAGAACGTCAACCGAGAGTCCGCTGCTGGTTGCGTCATCGAGAAAATCAGCAAACGGGTAGTCGCGGCCTGCACCGAACCCGACGACGACCCGGCCTTCCGGTGCGACGTGCCGGGCGAACCCGGCTAGGACGTCGCGGCGAGTCGATGGCGCAACAAAAGTCACCACATTGCCCGCACAGACGATGACATCGAAGTCAGCTGCCACCCCTCGGGCCGGCAGATCAAGGTCGGCGAGGTCGCCGACAAGCCAGGTCGGGCCCGGATGATCGTGCTCTGCAGCGTCGATGAGGACAGGGTCCACATCGACGCCGACGACCTCATGGCCGGCGTCGTGGAGATGGCCGCCCACCCGGCCCGGGCCGCAGCCGGCGTCGAGAACACGACTACCGCGGGCCAGCATCGCGTCGATCAGCCGCGCCTCTCCGACGATGTCCTGGCCGCGGGCCGCCATCGTGCGGAACCGCTCGACATAACGTGTGGAGTGCGCCGGGTCGGCCTCGACGATCTTCTCCCACTGACTGGGGGTGCGTTCGCTCATTCGGGCTCCTGACTCAGATCGTCCACGCGGTTCTGTCCCCAACCGTATGTGGACGTTGAACGAGCCGTCGCGCGAGCGGCCGTTTCTACCGTCCGAAACCCGCGTCTCGCAGAGCTTGTGCCAGTGAACCGTTCGACGGCGCCGGTGCCGTCCTTCCGGTTGTGTTGTCGCGCTTCGGCTTTCTCGGCTGACCGGTGTTCTTGGGCCGCCGTTGCCCCTGCCCGCCCGGGCGATCGTCGGACGTACCGCCGGAACGAGGCGTCTCGTCGTCGAGACGGAGGGTCAGTCCGATGCGCTGGCGCTCGACGTCGACCTCCAACACCTTCACCCTCACCACCTGCCCCGACTTCACGACCTCGTGCGGATCGGAGACAAACCGGTTGGCCATCGCCGACACGTGCACCAAGCCGTCCTGGTGCACGCCAACGTCGACAAAGGCGCCGAACGCAGCGACGTTGGTGACCACACCTTCGAGGACCATTCCCGGTTTGAGGTCGGCAACCTTCTCGACACCCGCGGCAAACGTCGCAGTGGTGAATGCCGGTCGCGGGTCGCGGCCGGGCTTCTCGAGTTCGGCGAGGATGTCCGAGATCGTCGGTATCCCGAATCGTTCGTCGGCGAACTCGGCCGGACGGATCGATCGGAGGGTGCGTTCGTTGCCGATGAGTTCGGCCAAGGTCACACCTGATCGGTCCAGGATGCTCCGGACCACCGGGTACGCCTCGGGGTGGACACCCGACGCATCAAGAGGGTCGTCGCCATCTCGGATTCGAAGAAAACCGGCGCACTGCTCAAACGCCTTGGGACCCAACCGAGGAACCTTCAGCGAAGACTCACGACTGCGAAACGGGCCAGTGGTGTCGCGGTGAGCGACGATTGCCTCTGCCAGCGTTGTCGTCACACCGGAAACGCGCGAGAGCAACGGAACGGATGCGGTGTTCAGATCAACGCCCACTGCGTTCACGGCGTCCTCCACCACCGCATTGAGGCTGCGCGCGAGCGTCCCCGGCGTGACGTCGTGCTGGTACTGGCCGACGCCGATCGACTTCGGTTCGATCTTGACCAGTTCGGCCAGTGGGTCTTGTAGACGCCGGGCGATGGACACTGCACCTCGCAGCGATACATCCATGTCCGGCAGTTCATGTGAGGCGTATTCGGAGGCGGAATACACCGATGCGCCCGCCTCGCTCACCATCGCCTTGGCCGGGGCGTCAGCTCCCGAAGCCCGGATATCGGTGATCAATTCGGCGGCGAGGGCATCTGTTTCTCGTGAGGCGGTGCCGTTGCCCACGGCGATCAATTCCACTTTGTGTCGTGCGACCAACGCCGCGAGTGTCGCCTTGGCGACGTCCCACTGTTTCTGCGGTTGGTGCGGGTAGATCGCGCAGGTGTCGAGAACCTTGCCGGTTCCGTCGACCACCGCGACCTTCACGCCGGTACGGAAACCCGGATCAAGTCCCAACGTCGTCCGTGCCCCCGCCGGTGCGGCGAGCAGCAGGTCGCCGAGATTTCGCGCGAACACCGCGACGGCGTCTTCCTCGGCACGGGCACGCAGACGCACACGCGCGTCGACCATTGCGGTGATCATCAACTTGGTGCGCCACGCCAACCGCGCGGTGCTCAGCAGCCACTGGGTCGCAGGGCCGGTGTTGGCTGTGTCGACACCCAGGGCCGCCGCGGCGAGCGCCTGATAACTCTCGTCGTCCCCACCGTCGAGGGTGAGTGACAGCGCCTCTTCTTTCTCGCCGCGCATCACGGCCAGCACGCGGTGGGAAGGCACCTTGTCCAGCGGCTCAGAGAAGTCGAAGTAGTCCCGGAACTTCTGGGCGGCAGCACTTTTCGCCACCTCCTCAGTTCTGGCCGTGGTGCGTAGCGATCCTTCGGTCCAGAACTTCTCGCGAATCGTCCCCACGAGTTCGGCATCCTCCGAGATGCGCTCGGTGAGAATGTGACGGGCGCCCTCGAGAGCGGCCGCGACGTCGGCGACAGTCTCTGAGACA
Source organism: Williamsia muralis (assembly GCF_051487485.1). Taxonomy (GTDB): domain Bacteria; phylum Actinomycetota; class Actinomycetes; order Mycobacteriales; family Mycobacteriaceae; genus Williamsia; species Williamsia muralis_B. The sequence goes on from NZ_JAHVCV010000010.1 coordinate 152,447, forward strand.
TACCCGGCGGCAGCATCCTCGGGCACGACGCTCGGGTCGGAGACCAGTCGATCCGCGAGTGGTTCGAGCCCGTTCTCCCGCGCAATCTGCGCCTTCGTCCGACGTTTGGGCTTGTACGGGAGGTAGATGTCTTCGACACGTGACTTGGTCTCGGCGGCATTGAGCGCAGCCCTCAACTCATCGGTGAGCTTGCCCTGCTCGGCGATGGACGACAACACCGCGGCCCGCCGCTCGTCCAGTTCGCGTAAGTAGCGTAGGCGCTCTTCGAGCGTGCGCAGCTGGGCGTCGTCCAGGCTGCCGGTCACCTCTTTGCGATAGCGAGCGATGAACGGCACCGTAGAGCCTTCGTCGAGCAGCCGGACAGCGGCCGCCACCTGCGCTTCCCGGACCGCCAGTTCTTCGGCGATGCGGGTGTTCACGGACTTCACGGGTTGGCTCGAATTCACTAGCAGAACCCTACCCAACGATCAGCCGAGTCCGATCTCGATGGTCGGTGTGTCGGGCTGGGGGTGGGATGTATGGCCACAGTCGCGTGGCGACACGTCGGCGGACTCACCCAGTCGAGGGCATGTCCGTCGGACTCAGTACCGCACAGACCACAGCGGGGAGTCCTGCAGTCGTCGGGTGGGGGCCGCGGTGAGCAAGCCGAATCGGTGCGGGTCGGAGGTGATCGCCGCGGCGGCCTCCTCAACAGCCGATCTCGTTCCACTCGGTCCCGAGGTGAGCACCAGATACGCATTGCCCGCTCGTGCGGTGTGCACCTCGGCGACCACTTCTCCAGTCTGTACAGGCGTCAGACGACTGCGCAGCAGGCTCGACCATTGAGCGGAGGACATGGTCGTGTCGACGACCCGAGCATGCACGATCACGGGTTCGCCGCGACCATCACGGTTGCCGGCGTTGTTGTCCACCGGCCACCTCCGTGCTCGCCTCAACGACCCGACCCCTCGACGGATCGCTGAGGATGTTCTCTCCACCTCGCTCCTCAGCCCACGTACCTCAGACAACTTCTCCCCCTACCTATTTGAGAAATCACCTGTCACTGCACACCCGCGGTTCGCGTGTTCTTGCGATTCCCTGTCGGCAAGAACCGGCACCACATGATCGGCACCTGCGCGCATCGGTGCAGTCAACCTGTCCGGCAGAGATGCGCGGCCTGCTGACCGCCATATGCCTCCGCTGACCAGACGCCGTATCACGTGAGCGGACAGGTGAAGAACTCGCGATCAAAGCCGATCGGCCTCGACACATGCGCTCAACGACTGACCGTGCGCCAACAACGCCATGCATTCCTTGCGATCGAACTCGGAACCCCAGAGTTCGAGAAATTCCTCCCGGCTGGGAGCGCAAAAGTGATCTTAAGGGACATTGTTGCAGGGCCGCAACAAATTAACTATCTGTCTTTTGCTCTCCGGGAAGGCCGAGGATATGCAATCGCTGAATGGGACCCCTGCGCCGCTCGCGATCACGAAAATCAGCGGACGATCAAACCGCCTGCGGCCGCAGGTAAGCAGAGCTGGATGACGGTTGAGGGCAGAGAATCACCAAGGCGAGTGCAGACCGAAGTGACGGACGACCGCCGACTGCACCGCACCTGCATCCGGGCCCAACCACGCGGAGAGGTGACTGCCCACATCGATTGTCATCAATTGACCGTTGGGCAGTGAATCGATTGCGTAGACGGATTGCTCGAACGGGACATCTGCATCAGTTCGGGCATGCACCAGCAACACTGGCGCGGCGACGGCGTCCAACGGTAGGTCGAGTGTGCGAAATTGCTCGAAGTCGTTGTCGAACCCTGCTTTCCGGTTTCCGGTCACCGTGCTGAACAGTTCCGTCGCAAATTGCCGCTGTCCGGGGTCCGACATGATCTGCGCAGTCAGCTGTTTCGCTTGCGCGCGAGTCATGTCACCTTCGCCGGAAATAAGCGTCGAGATTGCAGTGGCGGCCGCCTTGTCGACGAGGGTATTGGCGAACCAGGTACCGAGCCGGGTGAAAAGCATTCTCTCTTCGCCCATCTCGAGACGGCCACGTATCGTTCCAGCGGGATCGAACGTCGTACTGACACCGGCGATGGCCGCGACCGCTGCCACACGGCCGGGATGGGCTGCCGCCAGCTCGTAACTGACCGGCCCGCCGCCCGACCAGCAGAAGACACCGAACCGGTCGATGCCCAACGTCGACATGAGCTCAGCCACTTGGTCAGCTTGCTCTGACGGAGTCCGATTACGTTCTGCCAGTGGGGTGTTCAGATAGCCGGGCCGCGAGATGGCGATGGTTCGATGGTCAACTGCCAGGAACCTGCTCATGAGGACACCCTGATCGCACCCGCCCGGCGACCCGTGCAGGAACAGCACCGGCGGGCCGGCGCCTGTATCGGTGTACTCGATCGGTCCCTGCGAGGTGTCGACAACGGCAGCTGCCATGTCCGGCTTGCCCTGACCGTGTCGCGCCATGTCGCGGCTCCTTCACCGAGTCAGCACTTTCTAGGGACAGTAACGCGCTCCGGCACTCGTAGGGCGCGAACCGACGTGCCCATATGGCTCGGTCTTATCCCGTGGCGTCAGACCCACATCGGATGAGAGGCTGTGAATCACTTCCAGGAGGTGAGTTCCATCGACCGGCCACATCAGAACGATCAAACCCGGCGTCTGGTGCACGCGTTGCATGACGCCGACTCTTCGACTCGCTTGCGCACGGCGCTCGCAGCGGGCACCGAGCCGCACGCTGAGTTCGTCAGCGTCCTGGTGGAATGCTGTGCGTTCGAGTCGGACTTTTACGTCCGCGACATGCTGACGTGGGCACTGACCCGCCATCCTGCTGAGATCGTCGTCCCACTCTTGCTGGCCGAGCTACATTCCACGAGTGCGCAAGCGCGCAGTCAGGCCTTGCACACCTTGTCGAAGATCGGCGATCCCGCGACATGGTCGGAAATACCCATCGAGCTCGTACACGATGCCGACGACGAGGTGGCCAGGGCGGCGTGGCGTGCCGTTGTTGTCCTCGTTCCCGACGGGCACGAACACACCGTGGCTCTTGAGCTGGCCACGGAACTCGGTCGCGGCGACCGTGAAACTCAACGGAGTCTCAGCCGTGCGCTGATCGAACTCGGCGACACAGTTCCCTGCATCCTCGAGACCGCAAGCGAGAGCGGCAATCCGGCGGTGCGCGCTCACGCCAGGGCGACGCAACGCCTCTGGGATGACCCCGACAGCGCATTCACCGTGACGGTCGAGGATGCCAAGAAGGTCGCCAACGCTGGACCGCCGCCGGATCAGGACGCATAGCTCGACCACCGGGGCGTCGCGCGGCGACCACCGGCGCAGCCGCGATGAGACACACGGCAGGGCTTGACCACTTGAGGAGATCGCGCCGGGAGGGTAGACCGAACAGGTGCCGGAACTGCCAGAGGTCGAGAACGCCAGACAGGTCGTCGAGAAGGCGCTGAACCGTGTCATTGTCGAGATCGACGACACCGACACGTTCGAGTGCCGTCCGCATCGGCCGGGCGAGATCGCTAGTGCGCTGAAGGGCGGCAAGCTCACCGATGCTTGTCGCCGGGGCAAGGCCATGTGGTGCGAGACGACGATCGCCGACGGCTCCACGGGTCCGACGCTTGGCATCCACCTCGGCATGGGCGGGCGAGTCATCGTTACCGCACCTGACGGTGACCAGACCTCGCGGTACGGCGGCGGCGATCCGCACGTCGGTGAACGAGACACCGACAAGCCTGAGTGGACGCGCTTCGCGATGACGTTCGAAGACGGCGGTCAACTCAGGCTTTTCGACAAACGCCGCCTCGGCAGGGTTCGCCTCGAGCCGGACATCGAAGCGCTCGGGCCTGATGCCGCTGAGATCTCGCGGGAGGATTTCCGTCGTCGAATCGGTTCCAGCGGAGCACCTCTCAAGGCACGACTGCTCGATCAGACCGCGATCGCCGGCGTCGGCAATCTCCTCGCCGATGAAGTCCTGTGGCAGAGCGCGCAGTCACCGGCGCGGCGTTGCAAAACCCTGACAACCGACGAACTCGACGAACTGCGTGTCGTCCTGCGCCGTGCCATCCGATCCGCGATCAAGAAGGGTGGTGTCCACACCGGCGAGATCATCCCCTATCGCAAGTCCGGCGCCGTGTGCCCTCGATGCGGTGCACCGATGTCGCGGGGCACCGTCGGCGGACGCACGACGTGGTGGTGTTCGAAGGAACAGTCGTGACCTCCGCATCCACATGGCGATAGATCGGAATATGCAGTGACAGACTTTGACACGCTGGTCGTCGGTGCCGGGATTGCCGGACTCACCGTCGCACGAATCCTCTCCGGCCAAGGCAGGCGCGTGGTGATCCTGGAAGCTCGCGATCGGGTGGGCGGACGCGTCTGGACGTCCCGTGCCGACGGCGACGTCGTCGACTACGGCGCATCGTGGATACACGGGATCGACAGCAACCCGGTTGCCGGCGCGGTCGAGGCTTTCGGCATGCGCACCGTTGAGTTCACCGTGGGCAGTTTCCAACCGGGCGGCCGGCCGATTGCGTACTACTCCCCTGCCGGCACCCGATTGAATGCAGAGGACACGGAGCGTTTTGTGTCGGACATTCATCGGTTCGACGAACAGTTCAGACTGACCGTCGCCGCATCAGATCCAGGTACGTCGTATGGCATGGCGGTTGAAGCCACTTTGTCGCAACTGGATTGGAGCGACGAACGCTCGATGCGAGTCCGCGAGTTCATGCGGCATCGGACCGAGGAACAACTCGGTGTGTGGCTCGACGACCTCGACGCACATGGCCTCGACGACGATGCGATCGAGGGAGCGGAAGTCGTCTTCCCCGACGGATATGACGTACTCGCCACCCGCCTTGCCGAGGGACTCGACGTCCGACTCGAGCACGAGGTCACGCGGGTCCAGTGGGGGCCGAGCGGCGCTTCCGTCGACACCGGACGCGGTCGCTTCTCTGCCGACCGGGTGGTGGTCACGGTGCCGCTCGGTGTGCTGAAGTCGCCGGAGTTCGTCTTTGATCCCCCACTACCCGAGGCACACGAAGGGGCTCTGGCCAGGCTTGGGATGAACGCTTTCGAGAAGGTGTTCTTGCGGTTCTCACACAAGTTCTGGGATGCAGACGTCTACGCAATACGTCAACAAGGGGAAGCCGGCCGCTGGTGGCACTCCTGGTACGACGTGAGTTCGATGGCGGGTTCTCCGACCCTCCTGACCTTCGCCGCCGGCCCGTGTGCGCGGGAAACCCGCGAATGGTCGGACGCGCAGATCGCCGACTCCGTCCTCGATGCACTCCGAAAGCTGTACGGCGACCGCGTCCTCGAACCCGAACGGGTACACGTCACTCGATGGCAGGACGACCCGTACTCGCGGGGTTCGTACTCGTACATGTCAGTGGGCTCGGACCGTGTGGATCACGACGATCTGGCCATCCCGATCGACGACGTGCTGCACCTGGCGGGCGAGGCAACCTGGACCGACGATCCCTCCACGGTGACCGGTGCGCTGAAGTCAGGGCATCGTTCGGCGGAACAGATCCTGGGTCGTGCCATCTCGTTCGAGGAGATCTGGGCCGAGCACAGGCGTTAAAAAGGCGGTCCCGGATTTCTCCGGAACCGCCTTGACCCTGCCATCACTGTCGGGCTGACAGGATTTGAACCTGCGACCACTTGACCCCCAGTCAAGTGCGCTACCAAACTGCGCCACAGCCCGTTGCTGATCCGTGAGGAGCAGCGTCAGAAAGACTATCTGACGGGCGGCCTCCGATGCCAATCGGTTCCCGGAGTGCCGCCCATCAGCTACTTCTTGCGCTCTCGCTTCTCGCGCACGCGCACGTTCACCCGGACAGGTGACCCGTCGAAGTTGAAGGCCTCCCGCAGCTTGCGCTCCAGGAACCGGCGATAACCGGCCTCCAGGAAGCCCGTGGTGAAGAACACGAACGTCGGCGGCCTGGTGGCCGCCTGAGTGGCGAACATGACCCTGGGGAGGCGGCCTCCGCGCATGGGCGGCGGCGTCTCGGCGATCACGGCCTTGAGCCACGTGTTGAGCTGCCCGGTGGACACTCGCTTGTCCCACGACTCCAGCGCGGTCTCCAGCGCCGGCACGAGCTTCTGGACGGCGCGTCCCGTGTGCGCGGAGATGTTGACCGTCCGTGCCCAGGGCACGCGCGACAGGTCGCGGTCGATCTCCTTCTCCAACTGGGTCCGGCGGTCCTCGTCGACCAGGTCCCACTTGTTGAAGGCGATCACCAGGGCGCGGCCGGCCTCGATGATCATCGTGAGGACCCGCTGGTCTTGCTCGGTGATCGGTTCGGACGCGTCGATGAGCAACACCGCCACTTCAGCTGCCTCGATGGCCGAACGGGTACGCAGCGAGGCGTAGAACTCGTGTCCGCTCGACTGCTGCACCTTCTTGCGCAGGCCTGCAGTGTCGACGAAGTTCCAGATCTTGCCGCCCAGCTCGACCAACTCGTCGACCGGGTCGACGGTGGTTCCGGCAACGTTGTCGACAACCGCCCGATCTTCTCCGGTCAGTTTGTTCATCAACGAGCTCTTGCCCACATTCGGCTTGCCCACCAACGCAACTCGGCGCGGACCACCGGTGAGAACGGATTCCCGGGGGGTCTCGGGCAGTGCTTCCAGGATCCGGTCGAGCAGATCGCCGGTGCCACGGCCGTGAGCTGCGGACACTGTGAACGGCTCCCCCAGACCCAGCGACCACAACGACGCGGCTTCCGATTCCAGGCGTTCATCGTCAACCTTGTTGGCTGCCAGCAGCACTGGGGTCTTCGACCGGCGCAACACCTTGGCAACCGCTTCATCGGTGCTGGTGGCACCGACCGTGGCATCCACGACAAGAACGATCGCGTCGGCCGTCTTCATCGCGACCTCGGCCTGGCGGGCCACCGACTGCGCCATCCCCTTGGCGTCCGGTTCCCAACCGCCGGTGTCCTGCACCAGGAATCGTCGACCGGCCCAGGAGGCGTCGTACGACACGCGGTCGCGTGTCACCCCGGGCACATCCTCCACAACCGCCTCGCGGCGACCGAGGATGCGGTTGACGAGTGAAGACTTACCCACGTTGGGGCGTCCGACGATGGCGACGGTCGGAACGGCAAGTGGGGCGCCGTCGTCGTCCACATCGGCGAACTCACTCAGGTCCCATTCGGCTTCATCTGTCCATATGCCGTCAGACGACGGCGCGGCCCCATCAAAAGTGTCACTCATGCTTTTACCTCAATCCGGTTACGCGCCAACTCGACCAGCTTGGCGATAACCTCTTCGATGCCCAGATCGGTGGTGTCGACCTGGACCGCATCCTCCGCGGGCCGCAACGGCGACGTCGCTCGTGTGGAATCCAGATGATCCCGACGGATCACGTCGTCAAGAACCGTTTGGTAGTCGCTTTTCATTCCCGCAGCGGTGTTCTGATCATGTCGACGCTGCGCCCGCGCCTCCGGCGAGGCTGTGAGAAAGATCTTCAACGTGGCGTCGGGGAACACGACGGTGCCGATGTCGCGGCCTTCCAGAACGCTGAGCCCACTCTGCGCGAGGTCGCGTTGTGCCTGTACCAGGCGCGTGCGTACTGCGGGTACCGCCGACACCGCAGACACTGCACGTGTCACCGCGTCGCTCCGGATCTCGTCGGTCACATCCTCGCCGTCCATCATGACGATCTGCGCTTGCGGATCGTTGGTGACGGAGATGGTGAGGTCGTCGGTGGCCTTGTCGATCGACTCCGGGTCATCCAGCGACGCGCCGGCGCGAAGGGCCTTGAGCGTTGCCACCCGGTACATGGCGCCGGTGTCGATGTAGTTGCCGCCCAGCGCTATTGCCACGCGACGGGAGACGCTCGACTTGCCGGTGCCGGCGGGGCCGTCGATCGCTATCACGGCTCGTTCGGTTCCGGTCACATCCCCACCGCCTTGTACAGGGCACCGATCTCGTTGTTGCCCAGCACCCGCAACGTTCCCGGACGCTGCTCTCCGACGTTGACTGCGCCGATGTCGGTGCGTACCAAGCGGATCACCGGGTAGCCGGCTTCATCGAGGAGGCGACGCACAATCCGCTTGCGCCCTTCGTGCAGGGTCAGCTGCAGCAAGGAGATTCCCTCGTTCACGTCGAGCAGCGAGAACTTGTCGACCTTGGCCGGGCCGTCATCGAGCTCGATACCGTCGCGCAGGATCTTGCCCAGCGTGCGGTGCGCCTCACCGCGAACGGTGGCCATATACGTCTTCGGCACCTCGAAGGACGGGTGCATCAACCGATGGGCGAGTTCACCGTCGTTGGTCAGCAAGATGAGACCCTCGGTGTCCGCGTCCAGACGGCCCACGTGAAAAAGCCTCTGCCCGGCCATGACTCGCTCGGCAACCAGATCACCGATGCAGGGACGACCGAAGTCATCTGCCATCGTCGACTGCCAGCCCTTGGGCTTGTTCAGCGCGAGGTACTGGTGTTCTTCGTTGACGACCACGCGCGCGCCATCCACGCGCACGACGGCTGTCTTGGGATCGATGCGCAGGCCTTGCTCCAGGACGATTTCTCCGTCGACCTCGACCCGGCCGGCTGCGATCATCTCTTCGGCACCGCGTCGCGAGGCGACCCCGGACTGCGCGAGGACCTTTTGCAGCCGCATGCCGCCTTCGACGTACGTCGCACCATCGCCGCCGACATCCAACGGGTTCTGCTCGCGCGCCGGCTTGGCGTTGTTGAGCCTCACCTGGCCGCTCTTCACATCGGGTGCCGACCGCGGTTTGCCTTCGGGCCCAGCACCTTTGCGATGGCTCTTCCGGAATCGTTCGACGGCCGCACCCTGTCCGCGATGTGCGGACTTACCGCCGCGCTCCCCCGCGGGCTTCCCACTACGCTCAGCGCCGGGCCTACCAGCGCGCTCGCCGGCGGAACGGCCACGTTCTCCCGTGGGCCGTCCACCGCGTTCATCTGACTGCCTGCCGGCACGGTCGGCACCGGGGCGTCCGCCTCGCTCGCCACGTTCTCCGGCCGGTCTACCGCCACGTTCTCCCGACGGCCTACCGCCACGATCGGCCGTCGGCCTGCCGCCGAATTCACCTGCGGGGCGCTCTCGACGATCTCTTGATGGGCGCGCGCCGCGCTCGGCTGCGGGTTTACCGCCACGCTCCGATGACGGGCGTCCTCCGCGGTCGGGCTCGGCCGAGTCCTCGAACCTCGAAGCGCGCCTCTTGCCCTTGTCTTTGTTTCTGTCCGGTCTGCCGTCTCGGCTAGCGGGTGCCATGCTTTTGTCCCTAATTCCCGTTGTCGTCAGTCGTCGTCAACGGTGATGTTGTTGGTCTTGTCCTTCAAGTCTGCCCTGCCACCTGCCAACTTGGCGAATCTCGGGTCGCTGTTGATCTCGTCACCGAGGGCGTCGATCACATCCACATCGGGCAGCAGCGGCGCCAGATCCGGCAGCTCACCGAGCGAAGCGAGACCCAGACGCTCCAGGAACAGTTCAGTGGTGCGATACATCACCGCGCCCGAATCAACGTCGGTCCCCGCCTCACTGATCAGGCCACGAGCGATCAAAGTGCGGATGACCCCGTCGACGTTGACACCCCGGACAGCACTGACACGAGACCGTGTGACCGGCTGTCGATAGGCGATGACGGCGAGCGTCTCCAACGCCGCCCGGGTCAGTTTCGACCGTGCGCCATCGAGCAGGAGCCGTTCGACGTACGGCGCGAAGTCGTTGCGGGTGTAGTACCGCCAGCCGTCCCCGGCAAACCGCAGGTCCATGCCACTGCGTCGCTCGGTCAGCTCTTGACTCATCTGGCGGAGCAGGGCATCCACCCGAGCGCTGGTCTCATCGAGCGCCGATGCCAGCTGCTCACTCGTGGCGGGAGTGTCGACAACAAGCAACATGGCTTCGAGCGCTGCTCGCATCTCGGCTTCGTCGAGGGTCTCCGCCTCGAAGAGTGCGTCCGATTCCACGGCCGGAACGCCGCCGTCTGGCTCATCCATAGTCTTCCGCCTTCACCACGATCGCCGCCGGATCTGAGATCTCGCCGGTCCAACTGACCCGTAAGGTGCCGAGTGCCTCGGGTTGTTCGAATGCGACTGCTCGTTCCCGGAACAATTCGAGCAGGGCCAGGAAACGGGCCACCACTCCGAGCCCTGAGTCACACTCGGCCACCAGGTCGGTGAAACTCACCCACGCTCCGGCACCGGCATTGCGCAAGATCTCGCCGACTCGGGCTGCCTGTTCTGGAACCGAGATCTGTGAGACATGTAGGTGTCCGAGACCGACCTGCGGAACCGGTTTGGGTGTCATGGCCGCAACGGCCACCTCGGCGAACACCGCTGGGCTGACGCCGATCGTCACCTCGGGCAGCAATGACTCGAACTGAGCCTCCAGCGATACCGCGCGTGGATACCGCTGCAGCGCAGCAGCTTCCAGCTCCGCAAAGAGTGCAGCCACCTGTTTGTAGGCCCGGTACTGCAGCAGGCGCGCGAAAAGTAGATCGCGGGCTTCGAGAAGTGCGAGGTCTTCGTCGTTCTCCACCTCACCAGACGGCAGCAGTCGGGCCGCCTTGAGGTCGAGCAACGTGGCAGCCACCACGAGGAACTGGGTGGTCTGATCCAGTCCCATCTCGGTACCGAGCTGCTTGGTGTAGGCGATGAAGTCGTCGGTGACCTCGTGGAGCGCCACCTCGGTGACATCCATCCGGTGTTGACCGATGAGGTTGAGCAGCAGGTCGAAGGGGCCCTCGAAGTTGGTCAGCTTGACCTGGAAACCCGTTTTCTCCGGTGGTGCTTCTGTCATCACGACTAGCGGGTGCGAGCGATGACTTCGCGGGCCAGCGCTCGGTATGCGCGCGCACCCGCGGACTTCGGTGCCCATGACGTGATCGGTTCGCCCGCGACGCTGGTCTCGGGGAAGCGCACGGTGCGCGCGATCACGGTGTCGTACACCTTGTCCCCGAACACCTCGACAACGCGGGCCATCACCTCGCGAGAATGCAGGGTGCGCGCATCGAACATGGTCACAAGGATGCCGCCGAGCTTGAGGCGCGGGTTGAGCCGATCACGCACTTTTTCGATGGTGTCGTTGAGCAGCGCCAGCCCTCGCAGACTGAAGTACTCGCATTCCATCGGGATGATCACGGTGTCGGCGCACGACAGCGCATTGACGGTGAGCAATCCGAGCGACGGCTGGCAGTCGATGAGCACGTAGTCGTAGCGGTCGAGCAGGGGGTGCAAGGCGCGGCCCAACGTGTGTTCACGGCCGACTTCGGTGACCAACTGGATCTCGGCCGCGGACAGGTCGATATTCGACGGCAGCAGGTCGAGGTTCTCGACCCGCGTGCGCATGAGCACCTCATCCGCCGACACCTGCGGCGGAACCAGCATGTTGTGAACGGTCAGGTCGAGTTCGTGATGGGGTACGCCGAGCCCCGCCGACAACGCGCCCTGCGGGTCGAGGTCCACGAGCAGCACCCGCCGCCCGCACTCGGCGAGAGCGGCACCCAAGTTGATGGTGGAGGTCGTCTTGCCGACCCCACCTTTCTGGTTGCAGACAGCAACCACCGTCGCCGGGCCGTGATGGTCGAGCGGCGCCGGTTCGGGTACCTCACGCACGGGACGTCCGGTCGGGCCCAATTCACTCGCTGGGCTGGGCTTCTCGCGATCGTGATCCCAGCCGCTCGGCGTCGTCTCGTCGTCGTTGTCGCCGCGCGAAGGCGTGGAGATCATCAATTGATGCGCGTCACGCCCGTGGCCTCGATCTGGTGGCTGTGGCGTTGTCACATCACGAGCCTAGTGGGTCGGCGCGACACGGCTGTGGAGGCTCACCGTCGCGGGCGCAGCAGGACGTCTTCATCGGGCCCGCGGATGAGCCAAGGCATACACCTCACGCATGGTGCCGACCGTGACCAGCGTGTACACCTGCGTGGTGGTCACCGACGCATGACCCAAGAGTTCTTGCACGACGCGCACATCGGCACCGCCGTCCAGCAGATGGGTCGCGAAACTGTGCCGCAATGTGTGCGGGGAGACCGATTTGTCCAATCCGGCACGCGCTGCCGCGTCGACGAGCACCTGCCACGCACTCTGCCGACTCAAGCGCCCCCCGCGGGTGTTGAGGAACAACGCCGGATTGAACCGCGAGACCAGTGCGGGTCTCCCCCGCACCAGGTAAGCGTCGAGTGCGGCGATGGCCGGCCTCCCGACCGGTACCACCCGCTCCTTGCCCCCTTTGCCACGGAGCAGAACCGACCGGGATTCGGTGTCGATGTCGTCGACGTCCAGAGTGACCGCCTCAGAGATCCGGGCGCCGCAGCTGTACAGGAGTTCCAGCAACGCACGATCGCGCAGCGAACGCGGCCCGTCAGAGACGTCGTCCCCTCCGCTGGCGGCAAGGATTGCCAGCACTTCGTCCACGGGAAGGCTCTTCGGCAGCCGGCGCGGGGCCTTGGGTGGGGCGACGGCGTGGGCGACATTGGCCTGCACAAGGCCTTCGCCGGCGGCAAACTTGTGAAAGCCCCTGGTGGCTACCAAGGTTCGGGCGATCGAACTGTCTGCGAGCGGCGGTCGGTCCTTGTCCGAATCGCCACGGCGTAACGCAACCAAGAACTCCCGGATGTCGGATTCAGTGACCTCGGCGAGCGAATCGATCCCCCGCTCGGCCAGAAACTCCTGGTACCGCCGCAGGTCTCGTGCATACGACTGCAAGGTGTTGACGGCCGAGCCGCGCTCGACCTCCAGGTGATCCAGATACATCTGCACCTGGTCGGTGAGCGTCATGACGCGGCCAGGCTCATGAGTTCTCGAGAACGTCGACGGCCCGGCCGGCGGTCATGCCTGTGCGGCCTTGCGTTGAGCAAACGCGACAGGCCGGTCAGTCCAAGGCGCGTCGGTACCTCGCAGAGAAACTGAGCGTGCTCGGGCGGCAGCCAGTGACAGGATGCCACTCACGGCCGTCGAGTTGACTATCTCGCCCGAGAGCACCATGTCCACTGCATCATCGACGCCGACCCACTGCATCTCCATATCGGCTTCTTCGTCTTCGGGGTCCGGCCGCGGGACCTCCCGGATGCCCGTCGCGAGATAAACGCGCAGGGCCTCATCGGTGAATCCCGGCGAGACAGCCACATCGACCAACACGTTCCAGTTGTCGGCAGCCAAGCCGGTCTCCTCGACCAACTCCCGCTTGGCCGCTTCCAACGGTGACTCATCCGGCCCGGCGTCCAGCAGGCCCGCGGGCAGTTCGAGGAGCCGACGACCGAGCGGATGCCGGTACTGCAAGACCAAAGCGATCTCGTCTTTGTCGTTCACCGCGGCGATGGCGACCGCACCGTGATGCTCGACCACCTCACGCTTCGCCGTGCGGCCTCCCGGCATCTGAACCTCGTCGACCCGAAGGGCCACAATTGCGCCGCTGTACTGCAATTCGCTTCCGACGGTGGCGAACTCGTGTGGCGACTGGCTCAAGCGCCGGCCTCCAGCACGCCGGCCTCGGCAGCGGTGACGTCATCGAGATCGGCGGGATCCGCATCGTCATCGGGATGAATGTTCACCGGCAGTCGTTCGGCTGCCTTGTACCGCAGCGAGGCCCGCACGAATGCACTGAACAATGGATGAGGGCGTGTGGGCCGGCTCTTGAGCTCGGGGTGCGCCTGCGTGCCCACCATGAACGGATGCACCTCGCGGGGATACTCGACGAACTCCACGAGATGCCCGTCCGGTGAGGTTCCAGAGAACACGAGGCCACTCTCGGCGATCTTGTCCCGGTAGGAGTTGTTCACCTCGAATCGGTGGCGATGACGTTCGGAGACCTCGACTGCGTTGTAGGCAGTGGCCACCACGGAACCACGATCCAGCTTGGCGGGGTAGGCGCCCAGGCGCATGGTTCCGCCGAGGTCGGCTTCGCCGGCGACAACCTGCTCCTGATCGGCCATCGTCGAGATCACCGGGAACGGAGTCTCCGGATCGAACTCGGTGGAGCTGGCCTCATCGAGCCCGGCGGCACGCGCGGCCTCGATGACGATGCACTGCAAACCGAGGCACAGACCCAGCAACGGGACGCCGTGGGTGCGTGCGAATCGCACAGCGCCCACCTTGCCCTCGATTCCCCGGATCCCGAACCCTCCGGGGATGAGGATGCCGTCCGCGCGGGCCAGCGCCGTCTTCGCACCGGCGTCCTCGGCGCACTCGTCCGACTGCACCCAGACGAGGTTGACCTTCGCGCGGTGGGCGAACCCACCGGCCCGGATGGCCTCGGTGACCGACAAATAGGCGTCGGGCAGCTCGACATACTTGCCCACCAGCGCGATCGTCACCTCTTCGCGCGGCTCGTGAACACGCTTGAGGAGCTCGCCCCACACCGTCCAGTCGACGTCGCGGAACGGCAGACCGAGCTTGCGCACCACGTACGCGTCGAGCTGCTCGGAGTGGAGCACCTTGGGGATGTCGTAGATGGACGGGGCGTCCGGCGTCGAGATGACGCCTTCGACCTCCACGTCGCACATGAGGGCGATCTTGTTCTTGAGAGGCTCGGGCACGTCGCGGTCGCAGCGCAGGATCAACGCGTCGGGCTGGATACCGATGTTGCGCAGGGCGGCCACCGAGTGCTGAGTGGGCTTGGTCTTGAGCTCACCCGACGGCGCCAGGTAAGGCACCAGCGACACGTGCAGGAAGAACACGTTGTCGCGGCCGACATCGTGGCGGATCTGGCGAGCCGCTTCGATGAAAGGCTGCGACTCGATGTCACCGACGGTGCCACCGATCTCGGTGATGACCACATCGGGGATCTCGCCGTCGGCGTCGGCCTGGCTCATCGCCCGGACGCGGTTCTTGATCTCGTCGGTGATGTGCGGGATCACCTGAACCGTGTCGCCGAGGTATTCACCGCGACGCTCTTTCGCGATGACGGTCGAATAGACCTGCCCGGTGGTCACATTCGCGAAACCGGAGAGGTCGCGGTCGAGAAAACGTTCGTAGTGACCGACGTCGAGGTCGGTCTCGGCGCCGTCTTCTGTGACAAAGACCTCACCGTGCTGAAAAGGATTCATCGTGCCCGGATCCACGTTCAGATAAGGATCAAGCTTCTGCATCGTGACGCGAAGGCCGCGAGCTGTGAGCAACTGGCCGAGGCTCGAAGCCGTCAGGCCTTTGCCGAGTGACGACGCGACGCCCCCGGTGACAAAGATGTGCTTTGTGCCTGAGCGCGCATGGCGTAGTGGTCGCAACGCTTCTTCCGTTCGGCTGGAGACGAAGCCGAGGGCGGGGCTTGACCATCGGCTAGGCGGCAAGAAAACCTTGCCTACCTACGGGACTCCACGGTAACACCAATGCGGACTTTTCTTCACCGCCGCGACACGGACGGACACGCTCGCCACCATCCGAATCGGGACCGGGGTGGCGAGCGTCCAGCGAGCGTCTGTCATTCCGGGGCGATGGCGGTGGCTCCTGGGCCGGTGCCGAATGCTCCCTGTTTGTTGCCGAGCTCGTCGGTGAGGGCCAGCACCGTGGTGATGCGTCCGGTGGCCTGATCGACGTTGTCGACGGTCGAGATCTTCGAGTTGAGCGATGGATCGGCCCGGATGACAGCGATCGGCGAGGAACCCTCTGCCGACCCCGTTCGTCCGACCAGAACGGTGCCGGAACCCCGCTGGGCGAACGCCACGGCAAAACGCCCGATCACCTGTCCGCGCGCGCCGGAGTCATCAGCGAACTTGTTGCCTGTCACAACAATCGACAACTGAGCAGGCTTCACCGCCCCGTTGGCGTAGTCGACGAAACCGCCCTGCTTGAGTGCAGCCAACCCGGCGGTGGTGTCGCTCGACGAGACCTGTGGTTCGGCATCCTCCGGCGACAGGTTCAGCAGCAGCCCGAGAAGATCACCGGCGCGCCCGCCGGAGTCTGTCAGTTCGGTCCGGAGTTCACTTCCGGGCGGGATGGACTGGTCGATGATCGACCGCATCTTCTCGGCATTCTGGTCACTGATGAACGCCTCCGTCAGAGCCAGCTGGCCGTTGAAAATCGCACCGGACTTGTTCAGGTTGTCTTTGACGGCTGCGACGTCACCCTCATCAGCGTTCGGAGTGGTGATGATGAGCACGGGTCGGTCCTTGAGGCTCCCGCCGAGCAGCCGGCCCGCGATGGCGGCGTCAAAATTGTTCGCCGCGTTGAGATTACTGCTGAGTTGCTGATTCTCGTCTCGCAGTTCTTGCTCACGTTCGTCCTGCGCATCGCTGGACGACCCGAAGGTGTCGGCGACGAAACCGGAGCCCAACACCACACCAACAGCCAGTGCCAAGAACACCGCGACCAGCGAGATGGCATGCTGGCGAAGCGAAATCACAGATCCCTCTTTCTCCCCGCAGTGTCGCACCCGAGTACGGGGCGGTACCGCGGACACGTCGTGTCAATCATCGCCGGCAGCGGGGTTCGACATTGCCGTGCGAGCAGTGGATTGAGGTGAGGCGTCACTCATTCCAGACCCGGGTGACCCAGTCGGCCAGCCGGTCCCACTGATCTGCCGCCCAGTCGATCACCTCGGTGCCGGCGCTCGACATCAGTACCGCAACGATCAGCGCGGTCAGCGCGGCCAGGATCAGCAGGGCCACCGCCGCGCCGGAGACGCGTGAACGGTACAGAGTGGCAACAGCTTTCGAGTCGACCAGCTTGGGCCCCACCTTGAGCCGGGTGAGGAACGTGGACGGGTTCGACTCCCGCAGGCTGCGATCGAAGAATTCGTCGATCGATGCGGCGTGGCCGACGGTGACGATGAGGGCGGCTTCGTGGTGGTTGACGAGCAACAGTGCCAAGTCAGCGGCCGAACCTGCAGCGGGGAAGGTCATGGCCCCGATGCCGAGGTCCTGAATACGCTCGAGTCCGGGCGCATGTCCGTCGGGATCGGCCGGAAGCACCACCTGTGCTCCCGATTTGAGCGTTGCCGACTTCATACCTTCGGGATCGCCGACCACCAGATCAGGGCGGTAACCCATCTCCATCAACGTGTCGGCGCCACCTTCGACACCCACCATGAGCGGCTGGTATTCCTTGATGAACGGCTTGAGCCGCTTGAGGTCCGCGACGTGGTCGGGTCCGTCCGCGACCACCACGACGTGGCGGCCCTCGATGCGGATGTCGACATCCGGCACGCCCACTCCGTCGATGATCAACGGCGACTCGCTGCGGATGAACTCGATCGTGTTGCCGGAGAACGCCTCCAGATGATCGACCAGGCCTGTCTTGGCATCGATCATCAGGTCCGCGATCTCGCGCTCGCCCAGTTCGGTGCCCTTGGCGAGACGACGTTCACCGCTGTAGAGCCCGCCTTCGTCGATCCGGATCTTGGCGCCATCCTTGATGCGCTTGAACACCTCGACGCCGACGTCGTCGATCAGGGTGATGTTGGAGGCCGCCAGCAGCTCGGGACCGAGGTTGGGGAACCGACCCGAGATGGACGGTGAGGCGTTGACCACCGCCACCACGTCGGCGGCCACCAGGGCGTCCGCGGTGACGCGATCGAGGTCGACCTCATCGAGGATCACGATGTCCCCCGGGCCGACTCTCGAGAGCAGACGTTTGGTGTTCTTGTCGATCCTGGCGATACCGCTGATCCCAGGCAGAGTTTCGGTTGTGCGTGACAGCAGGGCAGGCATCTTCATGCGAGAAACACTGAACCACTACTCGACAGTTTTGGCGGAGGCGCGCCGTAACACACGCCACTTTTGTCACATGAGTAACAACGGTGTCATTCCGCGAATGCGGTCTTCTCCTGCTCGGCCGTGCCGAGAAGTTCCTCGGCGTGAGCACGCCCAGTGTCCGAATCACCGAGACCGGCGAGCATGCGAGCCAGCTCGGCGATGCGTTCATCGCGATCGAGCACCTCCACCGAGCTGGTGACCCGGCCGGCCTTTCCGCCACGCGATTGCCCACTGGTCTGCTTACCGATCAGCAGATGATTGTCGGCAAAAGCTGCGACTTGCGGGAGATGCGTGACGACGATGACCTGGTGTGCTCGGGCAAGGCGTGCCAGCCTGCGGCCGATCTCCACCGCTGCCCGGCCACCGACGCCGGCGTCGACCTCGTCGAACACCATCGTCGATCCCTTGCCCTGACCCGCCAACACCACTTCGAGTGCCAGCATCACCCGCGACAGCTCACCGCCAGATGCCGACTTCGCGATGGGACGCGCAGGTGCGCCCGCGTGTGCACTCAGGCCGAACTCCACCCGGTCCACACCATGTGATCCGGCATGCACCTGCTGCCCGGAAACCTCGATGGCCCGGCGGTCACCGTCGGTGGCCACGTCGGATACCACCGAGACCTCTAGTTGCGCATCCCCCATCGCCAACCCGGCCAGCTCTGAACTGACCTTGCCGGCAAGCGATTTGGCCGCTTTCACTCTCACCTTGGTCAACTTGACCGCCGCAGCGGCGACGTCGTCTCTCGCGGCAGACACCCGGGCGGCGAGCTCGTCGAGCGACTCCGAGGAGTCACCGATCTCGGTCAGTCGCGACCGGGCGGCCTCGGCCCATGCGATGACGCCGTCGATGTCCGGTGCGTACTTGCGGACCAACGACTTGAGTTCGGCCTGCCGTTGCAGGAGCTGCTCGAGTTCGGCCGCATCGGTGGGCAGACCGGAGACGAACGAACTGAGTTCTTCCCCGATGTCACCGACCACGGTCAGCGCTTCTTCGACGCGCGGCAACAGGGTCCGCAGGGTGTCGTCGTTGATCGCCGCCAGCGTCGTCCGGACTGCCCCCAACCCGTCGAGCACGGACGATCCGGTCTCCGCGTCGATCTCCGACCCAGCGCCCGTCACCACGTCCAGTGCCGTCACCGCAGCGTTGCGGATGGTCTCCAGATCGCTGAGCTGACGGACAGTCGCCGCGATCTCTTCGTCTTCACGGGGCTGCGGCGCCACCTTGTCGATCTCGTCGAGCCCGAACCGCAGTCGGTCTGATTCCTGGGCGATCTCCCGCGAATTGGCCTGCCGATCGCGTAGCTGGTCGGCGAGGGTGATCCACCGGTCGCGCGCCTCGCGGTAGGCCTTGAGCGGTTTGGTGACCGCCTCGGCCGCGAACCGATCGAGTGCGTCGCGTTGGTGTTCGGCCCGCAGCAGCCGCAACTGGTCGTTCTGCCCGTGAATGGCGAGCTGTCCACTGGTGAACTGCCCCAGCAGCCCGACCGGAACGGACCGTCCGCCCAGATGTGCCCGTGAGCGGCCGTCCGCGTTGACGGTACGGACGGCGATGACGGTGCCATCCTCGTCGAGTTCTGCCCCTGAGGAGTCGAGCACCTCCGCTGCGTCCGGGCCCGTCGCCCGGAACCGGCCCTCGACAACCGCGCGTTCCTGCCCCGATCGCACCCGCCCCGCATCGGCCCTCGCTCCCGACAACAGATGGAGACTGGTGACGACCATCGTCTTGCCTGCACCCGTCTCACCGGTCAGTACGGTCAAACCCTCGTGGAACTCGGCACCGGCCTTGTCGATGACGCCGAGGCCACTGATCGAGATCTCTTCGAGCACTACAGCTGCCTCCCCCGCCAACCGGTGACCGGCAGCTGGAACTTGCGGACCAGACGGTCGGCGAACGGGTCAGAATCGATGCGCACCCAATGCACCGGTCGCTCACCGCGAACCACCTCGATCCGGCCTCCCGCCGGCACGTCGATGTTGCGGCGACCGTCGCACGACAGGAGTGCATCCTGACCTCGGGCCAATACCTCCACCGCGACCCGCGACTGAGGGCTGGTGATCATCGGCCGGGCGAAGAGTGCGTGCGCATTGGACGGCACGAGCAAGATCGCCTCGAGGTCCGGCCACATCACGGGTCCGCCCGCCGAGAACGCGTAGGCGGTCGACCCGGTCGGCGTGGACACCAAGATGCCGTCCGCCCCGAACGCCGAGACCGGTCTGCCGTCGACCTCGGTGATCAACTCCAAAACCCCTTGCCGGGAAAGGTTCTGGATACTGGCCTCGTTCAGGGCCCAGCTCTTCGCGATCACCTCACCGTCGACGTGGACGCAGACGTCCAACGTCATCCGGTCTTCGATCTCATAGTCGCGGCGAATCAGTTTGCCGATCACTTCATCAACCCGGTTGGCCTCCGCCTCGGCCAGGAACCCGATGTGCCCGAGGTTGATTCCGAGTACCGGCGCCCCGACGGGGTGGGCGAGTTCGGCAGCTCGCAGGAACGTGCCGTCGCCACCGAGCACGATGATCACCTCGCAACCCACCGCGGACTGCTCGTCGCCCGCGGTCACCGCGACGTCAGCGCCGATCTCGCGGAGCTCTGCGGGATCGAGTGGATAGACCGTGCCGAGATATTGGGGGCCAGGATGGCTGGGCATGGTGTCGTGGTCGATCACGCGCAATCCGACGCCCGCCTCGGCGCATCGTTTGGCTATGACGGCCATGGTCTCGTGGACGTTGTCCCGTCCGGTGTGGGCGACCACCAAGAACTCACGTCCCGATGCCGCCGGTGCGGCGTCGTTGTGGTCTGTCACTGGGGCCCTTCCTCGATTGCCTGGGCTATCGCTGCGCCTACCTCGTCGTCCACCGTCACCGGTTCCGACTCGCTCGCTGCAGTCGACTCTTTTCGCAGCCACAGGAAGTATTCAACATTGCCCGACGGCCCTGGCAGCGGGCTGGCAACCGCACCGAGCGTACGAAGGCCATACCCTGCCGCTGTTCGGGCGACAGCGGTTACCGCTTCTGCACGCAGAGCGCGATCGCGCACGACTCCCCCTGATCCCACCCGGTCTTTGCCGACCTCGAATTGCGGTTTGACCATCGGAAGCAGGTCCGCTCCCACCTGAGCGCAGTCGGCGAACGCTGCGAGCACCAGGTTAAGGGAGATGAATGACAAGTCGGCGACGACGACCTCCACCGGACCGCCGATCTGCTCGGCAGACAGGCTCCGAACATTGGTCCGGTCACGGATGTCGACGCGCGGATCGTTCTGTATCCGCCAGATGAGCTGGCCGTACCCGACGTCGACCGCGACCACCTCGGTTGCTCCACGCCGCAGCAACACATCGGTGAAGCCGCCGGTGGACGCACCGGCATCCAGGCAGCGTTTGCCCGCCACCGATAGTCCGAGCGGCTCGAAGGCCTCCAGTGCACCCAGGAGCTTGTGGGCGCCCCGTGAGGCCCAACCTTCGTCGTCGGAGTCGGCTACGACGATCGGGGCACCGAGATCGACATTGGTGGCCGGCTTGGAGGCGACCGTTCCGTTGACCTTGACGCGGCCGGCTTCGATGAGCGCTCGCGCGTGCTCTCGAGACCGCGCTTCACCTCGCCTCACCAGCTCGGCGTCCAGCCGGGCTCTACGCGCCATGGGAACGGCACTCAGACACGATCGACCTTTTCGAGGGCCTCGGTGAGTACTGTGTGCGCTCTGTCCAGCAGCTCGGCCTGCCGGGCCAGCTGGTTCAGACCCATACCTTTGGCGTCGTCACCAGCCGCGACTTGATCGGCCTGCTCGAGCAGATCTGCCACCCGCTCCCGGATCTCACCGAGGTCGACGTTGGATGCAGGTTCGACAGGAGCCGGCCCAGGTCTGGGGCCGGGCCTGGGACCTGGGATGGGGCCGGGGCGGGGATGGTTCATCGCCTGCCAAGGCTAGTCGATTGTTAGCGTCGAGCGATGACGTCCACCACCGACGGATCGCCGTCCCACGCACCTGATGCCCGTGTCCTCCGCCGTGAGACGCAATTGTGCATCTCCCTGTCGGGACGGCCGAGCAACATCGGCACCAAGTTTCACAACTATCTGTACAACGAGATCGGGCTCGACTACGTCTACAAGGCGTTCACGACAACCGATCTTCCCGCCGCCATCGGAGGTCTGCGAGCCCTCGGCATCCGCGGTGCCGGAATCTCGATGCCCTTCAAGGAAGACGTCATCGACCTGGTCGACGTGATGCATGATTCGGCCGCCGCGATCGCGTCGGTGAACACGATCGTCAACGAGGACGGTGTCCTCCACGCCTACAACACCGACTATCAGGCAGCGGCGAATCTGTTGCGCGACAGCGCGATTCCGAAAGACTATTCGGTAGCCATCGCCGGTAGCGGGGGGATGGCCAAAGCGGTGGTCGCCGCTCTCCGCGATGAGGGATACCAGAACACCGTCGTGGTGGCCCGCAACCGTGACGCCGGTTCCGCGCTGGCAGAACAATATGGCTTCACCTGGCAACCAGACCTCGGCGCGGACCGCCCACAGCTACTGGTCAATGCGACCCCGATCGGCATGGCCGGCGGCCCCGACGCTCACGGCCTGCCCTTCCCCACCGAGGTTGTCGAGGCAGCACAGGCCGCGTTCGATGTGGTCGCGATGCCGTCGCGGACCCCACTCATCGCGGCGTTCGACACCCGTCCCACCATCACCGGCGCACAGGTGATCGCCCTGCAAGCGGCCGAGCAATTCGTCCTGTACACCGGTGTGCGCCCGAGCGACGAACAGATCACGGCCGCATCAGAATTCTCTCGGAGCTGACCGATCCGCACTCAGCTCAGAAGACCGGCACTCATCAGCGCAGCTTGCGCTTCTTCTTCGGCGGCCTCCACGGTCCAGCGAGCGCGCGGCTCCTGTGACCACGCGGCATGGAGCACCGCGTAGAGAACCGCGCTCGCGTCCGCACCGTCTTGAGCGACCACGGTCAACGTGCCGTCCAGGACACTGACGTGCCAGCCGGGGCGAGGGCCGACAACAACATCGTCGGCCGCGGCGTTGAGTCCGCTGAGATCCGCCGACACGAACGTCGGTCGCTGCGCCTCCGGAGCATTCAGGGCGTCAACGGCAGTGCTGACCCCCGTGAGGACAAGCAGACTGTCCGCCTCGATGGCGTTGGCGCCTTCGATGTCGGTGTCGAGGCGGTCGCCGACCACCAGCGGCGTCTTGGAACCGCTGCGGTTGACCGCGTCGATCATCAGCGGTGCCGCAGGCTTTCCGGCGACCTGAGGTTGCTGTCCGGTTGCGTTCGCCACGGCGGCCACCATCGAACCGTTGCCGACGAGAAGTCCGCGGTCAGTCGGAAGCGTCGCGTCGACGTTGCAGGCAACCCAGCGGGCGCCGGCGCGGATCGCCAGGGCGGCCTCGGAGAGATTGGTCCAGTCGGTATCCGGCGAATGTCCTTGCACAACAGCGGCCGGACGATCGTCGGCGCTTCTTGTCACCCCGAGGCCTGCAGATCGGACTTCGTGGACGAGTGCGTCGGTTCCCACGACCAAGACCCGCGAACCCATCGGCAACTGTTCGGCAAGCAGCCGAGCAGCGGTCTGGGCACTGGTGACAACCTCATCGGGTTCCGCGACGAAACCGAGATCGCGCAGGTGCGCTGCGACATCGTCGGGAGACCGGCTGGCGTTGTTCGTGACGTAGAAGTTGCGCTGGTCGCCGGCGTCCAATGCTTCTCTTGCGCCAGGGATCTCATCTTTTCCGGCATAGACGGTGCCGTCGAGATCCAGGAGCAGGACGTCATAGCCGTCACGGAGGCGCGCACCCGGCTCGGCGGGCGCAGCCGGGACGAGTTTCGGGACAACGGGAGCGGGCACCTGAACAGGCTTGGCAACAACAGGCACAGACCGTGTCGTCGGAGCGGGCTCGGCCAATGTTGTCGACGCGGAGGTCTCGTCCTCGCCGGTCAATCCACCTTCTTCGAACTCGGCGTCGACGCCCTCGGGGTTGCTCAGCTCCATGAGCCGTTCCTCGGCGTCGGTCACATCGTCGTCGTCGGCGGCAGCGGCGTTCATGAACCAGGTGATCGCCTCGTCACGACGGCCGGCGGCCAGCAATGCCGCCGCATAGGCGTAGAAGTAGCGCGCGGCCTCGGTACCGACTCGAGATGGGTCGAGATCTTTGGTCTGCAGCGTGACGATGGCCTTGTCGAAGTCGCCGAGGTCGAGACGGGCGCCCGACTCCACGATGCGCATCTCGGCGGCCTCTTCGCCGGTGAGTGCCCGGGCTTCTTCGCTTCGTGCGACATCGATTGCGCGTTCGGGCCGACCCAGGCCACGCTCGCAATCGGCGATCATGGGCAGCAGGGCGTTTCCACCTGACATCCGGCGGGCTGCGCGCAGTTCGGACAGCGCCTCTGCCCACTCCTGGGCGTTGTAGGCCGCGAGTCCGGCTGCTTCCCTGACCATCGCGATCCGGCCGGCGCGACGACGCGCTGCGCGTGCGTGTTCCAGGGCAAGCTGTGGATCCTCGTCGAGCAGCCGGAACGTCATGATCAGGTGACGCGACACGGTGTCGGCGTTCGTACGGTCGAGACTCAGGAGATCGCGGCGTACAGCGGTATCAAGATCCTGGGGCACCACGTCTTCAGGGATGGGTGGTTCTGGCGGCCGATTGGCCGAACCGGTTCCGCGGCGTGCATCCGAGTCGTTGCGGAAGTTACGTCCGCGGTCTGAGCCCGAGCGATTCGATCCCCCCTGACGGTCGGATGACCGGCCACCGGGTTGATTGCTACGTCCACTGCCGCCGGTGCTTCCGCCACTGCCACGGTTCATTCTGTCGTTCACGTCTGCCTCTTCGTCACGATCTCACCGCAGCGGACGGGCCGCCAAATCGATGGATTCACGCTATGTAGTTGCCTGTTGATGGCCGATCGGCCGCACGCCAGGGTAGTCGCTGAAGGCCCTCGGCGACGAATTGCCGGCGACGCGCCCTCTACAACGAGGCGATGACCTCGCGAGCCGCACGCTCCCCGGACCTCACCGCGCCGTCCATGTACCCGGTCCAGTAGTCGGAGGTCTCCGTGCCGGCCCAGTGAACCGGACCCACAGGCGCTCGCAAAGATCTGCCATACCGCGTCAGCGTTCCGGGTTTGCTGACGGCCACCGGGCCGCCTTGCGACCACGGTTCGAGGTCCCATTTGAAAACGCCATGGTCCAAGTGATTTCGGGCCTCTGGACCGAAATAGTCCACGAAGTTCTCGATGCACTCGTCGACCAGCTGTTCCTGCGGCGCGTTGTCCAACCGCCGCATCGCGTCGGCCGAGATGAACCCCATCAGGACGTGGTTGCCTTCGGCGTAGTTCTCGAAGCAGACGTCGATCGGGTCGCCGTTTCCGATGACCTGACCCGACAATCCCTTCGCACGCCAGAACGGCTCGGCGTACACGGCAGCGAACTTGCTGATGGCACCCATCCGATAGCCGTCCTGCAAACCGGTACGCTCTGCCGGCAGCCCAGGGCTGAACTGAATGCGACCGGTGATCGCGGGCGACATGGCAACGATGACTTTTCTTGCCCTCAACTCCCCAGCATCACTCTGTACAGTCGCGAATCCATCCGACCAGGAGATATGACGGACTGCGGCGTTGTACACCATGCAACTACCCAGTGCTGCGGCCATCCGAAGAGGAATCAGCGCAGCACCGCCGACAAACAGCCGCTCCTGGGCGCCACCGGAGGTACTCAGTAGTCGGATGAGGCTACCGGGATTGGCCTCATCTCCTGCTGCGGCAACGTAATTGAAGAAGTACAGGGCCGACACCTCGTCTGCTTCGACGGAAAGCGCAGCAGAACAGGCGACGGAGAGCAACATCCTGGCGGTCGGAGACATCGATCGCGCCTCCAGCCATTGCTTCCATGTGATCGAGTCCAGGTAGGACGCATCAGGGTGCTTCCACGGTTCACCAACCGGGAATTGGAGCAGACCTTGCACCTCGAGCTGAGCGAGAGCAAACGCCGCCTCTGGGCTGGCCGGGTCGATCGGCACGCCCAGCGCACTCGGCATGGTGGAACGCTGGCCGCTGTTCCAGAAGACGCTGTCGCCCTCGTTATAGGTCGGTACGGAGACCACACCGTACTCACGCGCCAACGCGGCGATGTGGGTCTGCGTTGGACCCACGAATTCCGCTCCGGCATCCAGGGTCACACCTAGTTTCGGTGTGCTGATGTTGTGGACTCGTCCGCCGGCGCGTTCGCGGGCCTCGAGGACCTTCACCGATTTCCCGGCTCTTGTAAGAGATCGCGCAGCAGCGAGACCTGACAGGCCGCCACCGACAACGACCACGTCGACAAGGTCATCGGGGTTCATTACCGCGGTAGATTTCCCGGCTCCGAGAACAGACGTTCCGACGGAGACGCCGACGGCCCCCACCACTGCCGCACCCAGCAACTGTCTGCGCGTCATCCCGGCAACACTCAGAACAGGTGGCCCGGAGCGGGTAACTTCCGTGTACGACATGGCCAGAAGTGTAAGACCCCGGAACCAAAAGTGGGTCGTTTGACCCAGTTTTGATGTAGGCAGCCAAGCGCAAGTCCGGCTTAAACCGAATCGGCGACGATCCGCAACAGCACCCAGAAATAGCAAAACGCCCCGCGCCCAACATCTTTCGATGTCAGACGCGAGGCGTTCGCGAGTTGTGTTCGGCGGTGTCCTACTCTCCCACACTGATTAGGGTGCAGTACCATTGGCGCTGGAGGGCTTAGCTTCCGGGTTCGGAATGGGGCCGGGCGTTTCCCCTCCGCTATAGCCGCCGTAACTTTATGAAACCAGTACACACGTCT
>NZ_JAHVCV010000011.1:0-161267 GCF_051487485.1 Williamsia muralis
GCGATTCCTATCGCCTGCGAGACCACCACGCCCGATCAGAAAACCACCGCACCGCCGCCGGAACCATCCGCCGGCCGCTACAGTAGACCCACCTCACGGGTGGGGAATTTCGATGAGCACCACTGGGGAATTTTCCTGAGCCCCGTCATCTCGTCCAGCCTCAATCGGGTTCGTCGACCCGCTCGTGCACTGGCAACCGATATGCCCGGGGTATGGATCAGCGACCGCGTTGTCAAACAACTACTGGCGACGCAGATCAGAACCGGACTCGGTCGCCTGGTGGTATTCGCTTCACTCGATGGCGCCGGCGACCAGATACATGCTGTCCGAATCGGTTTGATCGCGCGCTATCGAGATGACCTGCCCGTCATGTCAGATCACATTCGCGATGCAGTCGAGGACGTGCTCGTACGCACCTTGGGTGCCAAGGTCACGACACAGGCGTGCCGCGCAATCCACGTGCGCTGGCAAGACGTGTACTCACGCGAATGGCTCAGCTGAGCCATGGCCGCCGCACTGCTCAGCCCTCGACGGCGACTACCACCTCGCTGATCGACTGAGCCAGGCACTGATGGTGGGTTTGCGTGAGAGGCGCCAGCGCACCAGTGGATGTTCGGGCCGTGACGGCGACTGCACCAAAGATTGGTACGTGAGCCCCGTGGCATCGCAGGAGCATCACGGAGGCAATCGCGTTGAACGCTGGATTTCGTTGATAGACATCAGGTTCGATCGGAACCCACATATCCAGGTGGTTGTCCAACAGCTCCAGCCCAAAAGCCCGGACGGGACCGCCGAGAAGCCGTCCGACATCACCCTCTGACCGCAACGAGCCCAGCGTTGTGTAGACCGAACGCGTATCGGAAACGACAAGCGCATTCATCATTGCCTCCTATGGCCACAGATCATCACGGCGAAGTCGTCACGTTTGTTGATGCCCCCGGCCACCGAGCCGGCCATCCCTCGATACGCCTCAGGCGCAGCGGCGAAAATGTAACATACGCAATCGTCAGTGCAGGATCAAGACGGCCCGCTCAAAAGCGTGAGCTCCTCCAGTTGTGTGTGATGCAGATCACTCGGGAATCGGCGTGCGCATACCCCCGCATGAACCGACTACCTTTCGAAGCCCCGAAAGGAAGGTGCTGCTCGATGCAGAGAGCTCTCGGCGAATCCAGCTCGTTCCCCAAAAGGCTTCACCATCTGCTCAATTCGATACCAGGGCAATGCGGTGAACCGATGACAACCACCGAATTGGCTGCACGAGCGAACGCGAGAGGCTTCGCAATGACCAAGTCTCGTGTGAAACAACTTGTGAACGGACTCGAGCCCGCCTTCTCCGACGTCGAAGCAATCGCCGCCGGACTGGATGTCGACATCCGGTACTTTCTCGAGGCCCCGGGCCCACACAGAATCTCCGGTGTACCCGGCGAACGAATTGTTCAGGAGGCCCTGGCTTCTACCTCGGACCCGGCAGTTCGCGAGCTCTTGATCGGCCTGGTCGGACTGTCCGACAACGCTATTGCCACCGTCGTCGACGTCATCGAAACCTTGGGTACCAGACCCGCGCAATCACACTCGGGCTGACGATCGATTCCGTACTGACGGACGTAGCCGAACGACGCCTGACGAGGTTCAGTAACCAAGCGGTTTGCTGTCCACCCCATCGAGCCAGAGATGGTCTTTCGGGTCGCTGTGGGCGCCGGGGGCGCCGACGAACTTCCCGTCGATCGCCGCGCCTTTTCGGATGACATGTGCAAGCGCCATCGCATGTCCGCGCCCCAGGTCATAGTCGTGCTTGAGCCATTCGACTATGACGGTTGCCTTGGTGTCTGCGCCGTAGCCTCTTTCGTGGGCTCGGTCGACGAACTGCCGCGGGGTGAGTCCGGTCTTCCCTTCGATGTTGTCGAGGTACGCCTGAAATGACATAAGAGCTCCTTAGATGGTTGGTCATCTGTCTGGGTACTACATTCCGATCGCTGCCACACACGCCGACCCGGCTGAGAAGAAACTACCGGCGGCGATGATTCTCATCGGGTCTGGTCGCGGGCGCACCGTGCGGCTTGGCGAATGTCAACGCTCAACGGCGGCAGAAGAAGTCCGACAAGTGGACCCATCGACACGGCGACGAGCACGGTGCCGAGCCCGAGAGTCCCACCCATGAGCCAGCCCGCTGTGGCGACCACCACCTCGATTGCTGTGCGTACCAGCCAAATCGGCCTGCCGGTCAGCCTCACCAAACCGGTCATGAGGCCGTCACGCGGACCCGCCCCGAATTGAGCGCCAAGGTAGAGAGCGTCACAAAACGCGAGAAGAACCAAGCCGAAGCAAAGCATCACCATCTGCGCCGCCAGATGCTGCGGAGTCGGTAGCGCGACAGCGGTCAGGTCGGCCGCTGCACCCACCACCACGACGTTGAGAAGCGTTCCCAGGCCCGGAAGCTCACGCGTGGGTAACCAGAACACCATCACCGACAGCGCGATGAGATTTGTCGCGAACCCGAAGGAGATTCCCAGCACCTGAGAGACACCCTCGGACAGGACGTTCCAACTTGCGGCGCCGAGGCCGGACTGTACGAGCATCATGACCGCCACCCCGTAGCCCGCCAGACCGACGAGGAGTTGCGGGATTCTGCGGGCCTTGCGACCCGCCCGAAACTGCTCGACCGCATTGAGCCGAGGCAACACCGGAGCGGACAGTGATGCCTCATCCCGGAGTGACCGCGTTGAAGGACGTTGTGTATGGCCCCAGGGTCGGCCGATCTGGCCTTGGAATCCATAGCCAAATGAGCGATGCTGGCTACATGCCGACCTCGTCCGAAACCGTGGCGCGCCTCCTCGGACAATGGCGCGAGGGCCCTGGGCCGGCGCACCAACGTCTCACAGACAGTCTTCGACTCCTGATTCTCGACGGTCGCCTGGTGCTGGGTGCGTCGATACCGGGCGAACGGGACCTCGCCGCTCACCTCGGGGTCAGCCGCACCACCGTCAGCACCGCGTACCGCGCGCTCATCGACCAGGGATACCTGGCGACCCACCCTCGAGCGAAGGCGGTCGTCCGCCTTCCGGCGAAACCGACGCCGGTGGCGTCATCAGCGAAATGGGACGACCTCATCGACCTGTCCCGAGGCGCACCCACAGCTCCCGTCAAGGTGCTCCATCACGCCTATCAAGCTGCGCTGGAACAGCTTCCGCACTACTTCAGTGATCGAGGGTACGATGCGCTCGGTCTGCCGGTTCTCCGCGAAGCCGTCTCACGGTGGTACGAGGGCCGAGGCGTACCCACGGGCCCGGGGCAGATCTTGATCACCAACGGCGCTCAGCATGGGCTGTCGCTCATCGTGCATGCTTTCATCTCGCCCGGCGACCAGGTGGTCATCGACCACCCGACCTACCCGCACGCCATCTCGAGACTCGCTTCGGGACGCGCTCGGTTCATCCCCGTAGCGCTGACGCAGGAGGGGTGGGATACGGCTCGGCTGCGAACATCGAGCACCGGCGCCCGATTCGCATACCTCACCCTCGACAATCACAACCCGACCGGACTGACGATGCCCTCCGCAGTACGCCCGGATCTGGGATTGAATTGCCCGGCCATAGTTGACGAGACGATGGCCGACCTGTGCCTGGATGACAACCCCGCAACGTCTTTCGCGCTCTACGACCGGCGGACCATCAGCATCGGGTCGGTGTCCAAGAGTATCTGGGGCGGTTTACGCATCGGCTGGGTGAGAGCCTCTACCGAGACGGTGCAGCAACTCGCGCACGCGCGGTCGGCTCTCGATCTCGGGACGCCATATGTAGAGCAGATCGCTGCGGCCAATCTCTTGAGCCGCCTCGACGACTTCCTCCCACAACGACTCGAGCAGCTCCGACAACAACGGAAACGTCTCAAAGAAGGGCTCTCTCAAAACGTCCCGTCATGGCAAGCTCCGGTGCCGGCGGGAGGCATCTCGCTATGGGCGACAATGCCGGCCGCGTTGAGCACAAGACTCGCCGCCGTGGCACCCGACCACGGCCTCCTCCTTGCCGCCGGCCCGCGCTTCAGCCCGACGGGCGCGTTCGAGCGACATGTCCGGCTGCCGTACACCCTCGATGGCGATGTCCTGGACACCGCAACCGTGAGGCTGTCGAACGCCTTTCAGGCACTCCATGACGGCAGACAGGGCCGACACGAACCCGCGCCCATTGCCTGACCTGCACGACCCGATCGAGGTCGGTCGACTGTGCCGGGCGACTCAGCACAGGAAACACGTTGCAGCAGAGCAAAGTCCCTCACGGACAGCAGTCGCAGTCGTGGCCTGATGAGCGACTTCTGTCGATGCCGACCGGCGAGGGGCAACATGTGTCACCCTTCCAGGCGTTGACGCCCTCGCGCACCGCAATGGCGGCAACGAGCAGCGCAGCGATCGGGTCTGCCCAAGACCAGCCGACGGTGCTGTTGAGCACCAATCCCAGCAGCACTATCGCCGAGAGGTAGGTGCACAGCAACGTCTGTTTGGAATCGGCAACAGCGGACAATGAGCCGAGTTCTCGTCCCGCGCGGCGTTGCGCCCACGACAAGATGGGCATGATGACCACACTGGTGGCCGTCAGAACGATGCCGACGACCGAGTGACCGGCTTCTCCCCCGCCGGCCAAAGCGCGCAGGGCATCAACGCTCACGTACAAAGCGAGAGCGAAAAACGACAAGGCGATGACGCGCAGGGCAACCTTCTCGCGGTCCTCGGGTTTCTTACCGGCGAACTGCCAGGCCACCGCCGCCGCAGACGACACCTCGATGATCGAGTCGAGACCGAAACCGATCAAGGCAACTGACGAGACACGTGCGCCCTCGCTGATCGCAACGACCGCCTCGACCACGTTGTAGGCGATCGTGATCGCCACGAACCACCGAATCCTCTTGGCCAGCAGGTTTTTCCGTGCGTCAGGCAACGCTTCAGCAGCCGCCCGCCCCGGGACACCCATGTGCTGAGACATCAGCAGCAGTTCTGTGTTGAAGCAGCGTCGCAGCAGTCGGGGTCCACCACCAGCACCACACCGAGCAGATCATCGAGCGCCACACCGATTCTGGCGTCGGCCAGTTCATAGCGGCTTCGCCGACCTTCTGGCACAGCGACCACCAGACCGCACCCACGCAGGCACGCCAGATGATTGGAAAGGGTTTGACGAGAGACGCCGATCCGGTCGGCAAGGTCTGATGGGTAGGCGGGACCATCCCGCAAGATCATCAGCACCTCGGTACGGGTCACGTCCGAGAGCGCATAGCCGAATCGGGACAGCGCATCTCGGTGCATCGCAGCAGTGGTCACCCACTGATAGTACATAGATTTCTGAATTCAGCGACACCTTGATCGACTTGCGGCCGCCTAGCGCAGGAACTACAGCGCGCTGCCGGCCACCCACTGCTCCCAGGGAATGCTCCAGTCACCGTTCTGCCACTGCTCCAGCGGCGGGCCGCCGGTGTTGCGTACCTCGACAACATCTCCCGTCACCGACAGGTCGTAGAACCACCTGGCGTTGTCCGGGTTGAGGTTCAGGCAGCCCGACGACATGTTGGTGTTGCCTTGTTGGGCGATGGTGTCCTCGAGCTGGTGCAGGTAGATGCCGTCGTTGCTGATGCGGGTGGCGTAGTAGATGGTCTCGCGGTAGCCGAGCCGGGAGTTGACCGGAAGGCCGTAGGTCGAGGAGTCCATGATCACCGGATTGGCCTTGCTCAGAACGGTATAGACGCCCGGCTGGGTCCAGAAATGGATGGTTTTGCCGTTGACTGTTTCGGTGCCGCCGCGGCCCATCGAAGTGGGCATCGTGCGTGCGAGTTGCCCGTTGACGTACACGCTGACCTGCTTGGTGGTGTCGTCGGCGATGGACACGTGGGAGTCGCCGATCGTGAATGAGCAGGCAGCGTTGTCCTGGCCGTAGAGCCCGTTTCCGAGATCGATGCCGTACACGTCGGCGCGTACCGTGACCCGCGTACCCGGCGCGTAATACTCACGAGGGCGCCAGTGCACGTTCTGATCATCGAGCCAGCTCCACTGGCCCTCCACGGCGGGCTCGGTCTGGATGGACAGGCACCGTTGCGCGGCCGCCCGGTCGGGCACCGGTTCGTCGAAGTGCACCACCGTCACGATGCCGATTCCGAACGTGGCGCCGTCGTTCAGCGCGTTACCACCGGTGGTGACAAAGGACGGCATGGTCAGATTGTTCGGCGCGAGAGTGCTGAACGAGCTCGAATGAGTGCGGGTACGGCCCTCGTCGTCGCGCGTAGTCACCTGCAGTGCATACGTTTTGGTGTATCCCAGCGGCGTTTCGGGTTTCCACGCGGCCCGATCAGGCGTCATCACACCGGGGACAACGCGTCCCTCGTTGTTCGTCATCACCACATCGACCAGAGTTCCTCGGGTCACCGAGACCAACACCGGACCCAGCGGATCGAAGTTCGCCGCACCCGGGGCCGGTTCGAAGGTCACCACCGCCTCTGGAGGAGGCGGGGATGCCGACTTTTCCTGTGGGGACGATCCGCCCTCCGTCGAGCACGCGGCCACCACAGCCGCAAGCGCACCGCCCCCGGCGATGAGCAGCCCGCGTCGACTGATCAGACCACCTTGATCCCGATGGCGTTCGACCACTCGACACACTCCTCCACGACGACTCATACAGACTGCTGACAGTTTACGGATTCTTTAAAGAAACCGTCATCCGTCCGATTGGGCCCGGTGGTCCGGCGATCAGCCGAGGAGTCGACGTTTGGCCCGATCGCGCGAGATCGGCCCGACATCTGGGTGGCGACCGGGGAGCACAGCCGCATGCTGCTGGCCGGGGCCTGGCCCACGCCGAGCCGCGAGGGCGTCTGTGATGACTCCCGTGGTGAAGGCGTACACGGCCTTGTGCAGGACGTCGATCACGATCTCTGACCGAGGCCACGTCTCCGGAGGCGCGCCGACACCGGTCGCGTTCTCCAAGATCTGGTCGTTGGTCAGGCGGACGACGGTGAACTTTGCCGACGCCACCGGACCACGCAGACCGACCTCCGACATCACCGACCGGAGAACGCCCAGCGCCGCGGCCTGGCCGTAATGCATCACCCAGTTCGCCCACACCGGTTGCTGACCTGGCTTCTCGCCCAACCCGGTCAGCCGTTCGAGCACCAGCGCCGGAACGTAGGAACTCGGGCGTCCGGTCAGTTTCTGTTCGAACTTCTCCCCAAGCGTCATCACGGCGCCTCCGACGGTGCCGGCGACCAAGCCCTCGATCACAGAGTTTTTCAACATGTCCCCACGGGTACCCACTGCGCGCACGCCGAATCGGGTGAGACCACTCCCGCACCGCCGGTGATGCCGACGCACAACCGTGAACGGAAGACCTTTCCCGTGGAAGAATCACCGACGACGGCAGGTGGGGACGGTAAGTCCCACCTCCGGTCAGCACAGGTAGCTGAGTCCGCACCACGGCCATCGATCACGAGCGGCGTTGTCCTCGGTATCGCATTCATGGCCGCGGTGGACGAGATCGTCTTCCACCAGCTTCTCGCCTGGCACCACTTCTTCGACCGTTCCACGCCGGCAATCGGTTTGCTCTCCGACGGGTTGTTGCACACCGCTGAGGTACTTCTGCTGGTTGCCGGTTTTGTCCTCTACGCAGACCTGCGTCGTCGGCGCGCGCTCGCCGGGCGGCACTTCACTGCGGGGATCTTCCTGGGACTCGGCGGATTCCAACTCTTCGACGGCATCATCGACCACAAAGTTCTGCGAACGCATCAGGTGCGGTACGACGTGGATCTCTTGCTGTATGACCTCGCCTGGAATGCGGCCGGGTTGCTCCTCGTGCTCATCGGTACCGGATTGATGGTGCGCGCACGCCGAAGCCCCCTGCGCACAACGACTTCTGATGCATCACCATGACCACCCGGTGGGTGCCGCGGCCCCCGGGCCGTGGGCGCTCATCGTCGTCGCGATGGCCATCGGAGCGCTGCTGATCTATGTCGCAGCGTCGGTTCGATTGCGGGTTCGAGGCAATCGATGGCCATGGGCACGTGACTGCGCGTGGGCTCTCGGGTGCGCAACGGTGGCCGCCGCAGCGGTGCTGCCGGCCCAGCCGATGTTCACCGCACACATGTGGGCACATCTCCTGGTGGGAATGGTCGCGCCGTTGTTTCTGGTGGTCGCGCGACCGGTGACCCTCGCACTGCGGGCACTCCGGCCCGGACCGGCCCGACGTACAGTTCTCGCGCTCGCGCATTCGCGCTACGCGGCGGTGGTCGTGGCTCCGCCCGTCGCCGCGGTCATCGACATGGGCGGCCTGTGGTTGATATATCGGACGCCGTTGTTCGCCGCGATGCACGAGCACTCCTGGCTGAACGTGGCGGTCCATCTCCACGTGTTCGCGGCCGGCATGTTGTTCACGACGTCGATCCTCCAACTGGAACCAGTGCGCCGACGCTATGGCCTTCTACTCAGAGGCCTCATCCTCTTCGTGGCCGGCGCGGCACACGCAGTGCTCGCCAAGACCTTGTACGAGTGGCCGCCGCCCGGGGTGTTCATCGAGGCCGGGGACCGCCACACAGCTTCTCAGGTGATGTATTACGGAGGCGATCTGGCTGAACTCGCCCTCGCCGCGATGCTCGGATACGGGTGGTACTGCCGAGAGGGCCGCCTTCGGGCACGAGAACATCGGCGACTGGACATCTCCCTCTCGAAGGGGAGGTCGAGCGCAGGAGTGCAGAGCTACGGTAGCGGTCGTGAACAGCTCCGAGAGCCCGGACGATTCGCCGACACGGACGCCATCGTTCGACGACGTCGCAGGGCGGGTCCGTGAGATCTGCCTGATTCACCCCGAGGTCCGCGAAGAGCAAGCGTGGGTGGGCGTCCGATGGTGCGTCGGCACCAAGACCTTCGCTCACGTGCTCGACATCGTCGACGGTCATCCTCCGGCTTACGCCACCGCTGCGGACACGGACGGACCCACGTCAGTCCTCATGTTCCGCTCGGGTGGCGACGAACTCGAGGCCTTACGTCACAGCGGTGCACCCTTTTTTGCCACGCCTTGGCGCCGCGACGAAATCGGGTTACTGCTCGGGCATGAGACGGATTGGGACGAGGTCGCCGAACTCCTGACCGAGAGCTATCTACTCCGCGCGCCGCAGGGACGCACCAGCGACGGACAGTAGACGTCGCGCCGGGCCGACCTTGCGTTTCCGGCATGCCAACGATTCAGCTCAATCCTCATCGGCTGCATCGAACTCGGCACGGGCCCTTTCGATGTCGGGCATGTGCGCAGTGGCCCACTGGAGGATGACATCGATGGGCGGACGGAGCGTCTTTCCGAGCGGGGTGATCCGGTACTCGACCGCGACCGGTCGCGAGCTGAGCAGTACCCGTTCCACAATCCCGTTCCTCTCGAGCTTGCGAAGCGTTGCGGTGAGGGACTTCTGGGTGACAACCGGAATCAACCGCCGCAATTCGTTGAAACGACGTGGGCGCTCACAGAGCTCATTGAGGACCGCCAACGACCACTTGTCGAGCACCTGGTCCAGCAGTTCGCGGTGTGGTGCGCTGACCGTGAGTTCGGCCGCCGAGGTATCCGTCATGAAACCTGGTCTCCTTGAAGTGTCCTTGATGTACCAGGTATCAAATGTATACCCATCCCGACAAACACAAGGAGAGAAACATGACCGTCGATTACTCCACCCCCGCAGGCATGACCCAGCCGACGCCTTACCACCACGTCGCAGTTGGTACCGGGTCACGGCACGTGCATGTCAGTGGTCAGATAGCCCGTCTCGCGGACGGAACGCCGGTGGCTCCCGACGACCTGGCCGGACAGGTCGAACAGGCTCTGCGCAACACTGCAACGGGATTGACTGGTGCCGGTGCCACCTTCTCGGACGTGCTGCGACTGACGTTCTATGTCACGCACTGGACGCCGGAGAAGATCACCGAGTTCATGGCGGGGGTCGAGCGAGTCTCTGCCGAGATCGGACTGCCGCAACCGATGCCACCCGCCTCACTGATCGGCGTCGACTACCTCTTCGAACCCGACGTCCTTGTCGAAGTCGAGGCCACCGCCATCCTCGACTGACGCGCGGGCCCGATTGCCGATGGCCTGTGCGTACTAGCCGTTGGCGTGGTGGACAGCAGACCCTCCGACGACGGCACTCGTGTCACCGATCAGTCGGCGCAAGAACGCTTCCTGCTCCTGCCTTCCATGCCTCGCGGCGCGCTCGGTGCCGCCCGGAATCAGCCGAAACCATGCAGTGCGTGCAAGATTGATCGGGATTCTCACGGCCGGGTACCACGGAAGAACCCAGGCAGGCAGCCCGAGGCGTTTCATCGCCGCGGGTCCCAGAAACGCGCTGGTCACCGACAGGTGCTGGGCGCGGGCAATGCGGCCGCGCACACCCGGCAGGTTCGGGTAGTTCCAGGACAACGGGTCGTTCATCATCGGTAGCGCCATCTGTCGGCTGGTGTCATCGGGATTGGTGATCGCGGCAAGGCAGTGATGTAACAGCGCCACCCCATCGTGGAAGCTGCGTGGCAGCCACTGCTCCTCTACCCCGATCAGCCAGCCGACGTACCGGGTCAGGTGGGCTGCGGCTTCCATATCGCTGCGCGAGGGAATGAGACCGAAGGCCATACCACCTACGATCGGCGCCAGCAATGCGCCTAAAAGAGTTGCGGCCATGTCGGTTTGGTTGATGGGTATACCCCACTCGTCGGTGCACCAATCGGGCATCGCACCCACGTGCCTGCGCACGATGGAGTGGATGAGGCGCACGTGCAGTGTGGATCGATAGCCCTGCCCGAACTTGGCCATACCCTGGTCGCTCGAGATGTCCATGGCCCATTGGAGTGTCTCGGCGAACCGTCGGGCAGGGCCCGTTTCGAGTGCACCGGTACGAATGAGCGTCTTGTTGAATCCGGAAGCGAGGTAGCCCCCTAGGAACGACACGTCTCGCGAGAAGTACAGCGAATCAGTACCACCTGAGCGATAAACCCTCTCCCCGTGCCGCAGGAGACCGTCGTCAACCCAGTCAGGAGTGTCTTCAACCATCTCGAAAAACAACCGAAGGGGTGGCGGCGCATCGGGCATGGTGTCGATTCCCGTACGCAGGGCCTGGTCGAACAGTGGCCGGGTGTCCGCCATGCCCTCGGCGTACATCCAATCGACGAGGCGGTCCATCGGGTCATCGCCGATCAGCAACGATTCGCCCAACCCGTCCCACCGTTGTGGAGTGGGGCTCCCTATCCCCAGCAAGCGGGCGAACGGGCCTAGTCCCAGGCTTTTACGGGGCTTGCGGGGATGCCGGGTGGGTACTGCTGTTGATGGTGTCATCGGGATTGTCCTCCGGTGATGCGGCGATGCCGAACTTGATGAGGGGCACGAGAGTCGTGCGAACGAACCGACGTGCTTGCTCGTGGTCGGTGAAGTCGACGCTCCCCCCGCTTCCAGGAGTGAGCATCAATGAATGAGAAAGTCGGGCAACCAGTTCGGCGATCGGCCTCGGGTCGTAGCGGGCAATGACACCGGCCTGTTGGGCGTGGTCGAGGAGCCCGACGATGTAGTCGATGCCGATACCGACGAGCCGCTCACCCTGCACGGTGTAGAAGGTGAGGGCTTCTTCGGGCGCCACACGAAGGAGCTGTGTCACCAATGTGTGGATGCGGGTCTGCAGCAGCACGTGAAGCACTGTCTCTTCGATCTGGGCGTCGACTCCTGGCGCAGTCGTCGCGATTGCGGTGACCTCCGCCAGCATTCGGTGCGTCTCGCGCTCGAGCACCGCCTCGATCAGATTGTCCTTGCCCACGAACCGGCGGTGAATCGTGGCGCGGTTCATCCCGATTCGCCGGGCAATGTCTTCCAGGCTCGCCCGACGAATCCCTACCTGGAGGATCCGGTCGAGCGTGGCGTCCATGATCTTCTCGTCGACCTCGTCGTGCTCTACCGTCATGTAGCGACTCTACAAACCGTGTTGCATTGCGTCGACTGTCCGGCGCCGTCACGGGATGTCCAGCACGTTCGGCAACCCCGCGCGCCATCGATCGCGATCCAGTTGACGCGCGCCATCGAACTCGGCGATCGTGGTGTGTTGCCACAGCCGTGCCCGTGAGGCATTGGATCCTGACGCCTCGAGCACAGCGTTCGCCGCGTTGCGGCCGCCCTCGTTCGCGCTTTCCATTGTCGCGAGATCGATCTGACTGCGGCAATAGTCGCCGGCCAGGAACAGATTCGGTATCCCGGTGCCCGCATTGGGCCGGTTGTCCCAGGAGCCGGCCGTGTTGATCAGCAACGGGTCCTCGTTCGTCAGCGCACGGGTCTGCGGATTCCAACCGATACCCGGGTCGAGGAACCATCCCTTCAAATTTGCGTCGGTCAGCTTGTCCGGCAACAACAATCGACCCGACTGTGTGGTCACGACCTGACGCCAGGTCTCCTGGGCGATCTCCTCAGGGCTGCACTGTTTCGCGGTCTTACCGTTCGACCCGGGTGTGTTCCACTCGGAGATGTCCACCGACAAGATGTCGCGGACGGTACCGTCGCCGTAGTCGCGGGCGATGTTGCGGCCATGCCAGAACTGGCCCTGCTGGATGCCGGTCAGGCGCCACGGCGATTCGATGAATCCTATGTGTCCCGGAGCGATGGGCTCGTTGATGTCGAGGTAGAACTGGATGCCGGTCATCCAGTCGGAGAACAACTTCGAGATCCTCTCGAGCGAAGGATCCAGTTTCAGCACGTCTGCGCCCAAAAGTGGCACCACCTTCTCAGGCGGTACAGCCAACACGAACCAATCGGCGTCCACCTCAGTAGGGCCGCCGTTTGCGTCAGTGATCCGCACCGAACCGATCCGGCCGTCTTTGGTCGTCAGCGACTGCAGAGTGCTACCCATTTCGAACCGCACGCCCATACCGCGCAGGTGCGCCACCCACGGGTCGATCCACGCCTCGTTCGTGGGCGCATTCAAGACCATGTCCGGATAGCCCTGCGACCCGCGGTTGATGATGTTCAGGAGGAAGGCTTCAGCCATGTTGCAGATGGTTCGGGCGCTGGCGATGTTCTCCTTCGCCGCAACCAAAGTCCTGGTGACAGTAGAGATCACCCACAGATAGTTCGGATGGGCGTTCTCGGCGCGAGCAAAATGGGCGAATGTCTGGTACTCGTATTGACCGAACCGCCGCTCGTCGCAGCTCGTGAAGTACACCAGTAATCTCTGCGCCAGACCCAGAAGGTCCAGATAGGGCAGCCGCGGCGCGTAGATCAACCCGCCGAGCAACGACTTGACCAACCGTTCCGGGTGGGCAGCCAGACCGATCGCGTTGAAGTCCAAAGCGAATGGCGCAGTGATCTCGGGGCCGTTGTACGCCCCCGTGGCCGTCAGAGCCGGCACCAGATTGTCACGGACCCCGTTTGGATTGCCACGGAACGGTATTCGCCGCATCGTGTCCGGAACGGCCTGATAGAAGCCCGGAAAGAACCGGAACCCGTGCTCCCCCGGCAACGGCTTGCGACCACCACCAAAGCGCATGGTGGTGGCATCCATGCTGCGCGCTTTGCCTCCGAGCGCGCGCCGTTCGTACACCGTGACCTCGTAGCCACGCTCGGCCAACTCGTGCGCCGCGGTCAACCCCGCGATACCTCCACCGAGAACGGCCACCCGGCGATCGGCGGGCGGAGCGGCCCACGCCTGCCCCAGCCCCAGATGTCCGGCTGCGGCTGTGCCCGCCACAGCCGCTGACCCCATCGCCATCCCGCGCAACACCGCGCGGCGAGAAACCCCCGAATTGTCCATGTCATACGCCTTCGTAAGCCAGAGACACGCGGACCATGCATCTAGATCCAGCGCGTCAATGGGAAGTCAATGCCACAACTATAGATACACTGTTGCATTCGCTAGTGCTGGAGATTGGCCGAACTGGGACAACCGGCGCCACTCGCGCGGCAAGCATCTCAGTGTGGGATAGTGACATTTTACATTGTTACAATGCCTACTGACATGGTGCGGCCGATGAAAGGTACCGATGACCCATACCTCACCTTGGGTGACTCCTGATCTCGAAGCTTTGCGCGGACTGATCAAGTCGTTCCTCGACAAGCACGTCATTCCGAACACCGAGAAGTACACGTCGCAACACCATGTGGATCGCGATCTGTGGAACCAAGCCGGCGAATTGGGTCTGCTGTGCATGTCGATTCCAGAGGAGTACGGCGGTGGCGGCGGCACGTTCGCTCACGAAGCGGTGTTGATCGAAGAGCAAGCGCGAGCGGGTGATTCGTCGTGGGGTGTGAGCCTGCACAACGGGATCGTCGCCCACTACCTGCTCGAGTACGGATCAGACGAGCAGAGGCAGCGATGGTTGCCGAAGATGGCAACGGGCGAGGTTGTCGGCGCCATCGCGATGACAGAACCGGGCACGGGCTCCGATCTGCAGAACATCTCGACCAAAGCGATCCGAGACGGGGACGAATATGTGATCGACGGGTCAAAGACCTTCATCACAAACGGATCGCAGGCCGACCTCATCATCGTGGTGGCCAAGACCGACACGAGCAAAGGCGCAGACGGCATCTCGCTGATTCTCGTCGAGGGCGACCGGCAGGGTTTCCGCCGCGGCCGGATTCTGGACAAGATCGGGCAACGCGGACAGGACACGTCGGAGTTGTTCTTCGACAGCGTCCGGGTGCCCGCTGCGAACCTCTTGGGGACCGATGAGGGACTGGGCTTTGTCCAATTGATGCAGCAGCTACCTCAGGAGCGGTTGATCATCGCAGTGGCCTCGGTCGCCGGAATGGAGTCTGCTGTCGCCCAGACACTCGCCTACACCAAGGAGCGAACAGCGTTCGGCCGCCCCATCTTCGGGTTCCAGAACACCAAGTTCAAACTCGCCGAAGCCGCGACCGAGACAACGATCGCCCGCGTCTTCATCGACGACTGCATCCGCAAACACCTCGCCGGCGAGCTCGACATCCCCACGGTGGCGATGGCCAAGTGGTGGACCTCGGACCGCGCGATGACAGTGCTCGACGACTGCATGCAACTTTTCGGCGGATACGGCTACATGAGCGAGTACCCCATCGGCCGCATGTGGGCAGATGGACGGGTTCAGAAGATCTACGCCGGCACCAACGAGATCATGAAGGAAATCATCGCGCGCTCACTATGATTCAGCTCTCGGGTTGTGAAAGTCCTTGCTCGAAGCTGAATACACCGGTCGGGTCGTACTGCGCTTTGATCGCCTTCAATCGGTCGACGCCGAATCCCCAGTAGGCGGTCTGCCAGTCGGCCATGTCGGCGTTCGGGACGTTGCTGTACGCCCCGGAAACGTAGGGCGCCAGCGCTTTTGTGAAGTCGTCCACCCACTTCAGGAACGCTGTCGACTGGGGATCCGCCGACGCGGCAGATCCCCTTGTTCCCCATCCGGCACCGGGCTCGGCGTAGAAGATCGCGTTGCGATGCGCGAATACCGACCCACCGGACGGCTCCGTCCGGGTCACCGCGCCTCCGAAGGCGTTGGTGAAGTAGTTGCACTCTGCAGTCGGAGCAGTTGCGATGTACTGGCAGACCAGGTCGATCGCTTCCGGCGGGAACGGTTCTGAGATGAACTGGGACTGGAACTTCCAGTTGGCCGGCTCGTTCTCGATCGGAATCTGGAATGCCGTGTAGGTGTCTACCCAACTCGCGTCCGACGTTGTCACCTCTGGTGCACCGACGGCCAGGATCGGACCGAGCAGTTCCAACGCCTCTTGTGTTGTCCCCGATGCCAGAACACCCAAGAGTTGGAC
Source organism: Williamsia muralis (assembly GCF_051487485.1). GTDB lineage: Bacteria > Actinomycetota > Actinomycetes > Mycobacteriales > Mycobacteriaceae > Williamsia > Williamsia muralis_B. Next base: position 15,768 of record NZ_JAHVCV010000011.1, read on the forward strand.
CTGTTCGCTGTTGATCTCAATCTGACTGGTGAGCCGGTTGTCTGTCGTCGGCGCCGAGCGCTGCCACGCATCGAACACGGCGTGCAGGTGGTCGATCCCAGACCATGTGGCGGTGACGTAGATCGTCTGCGCCAGCGGATGGACGCGGTAGGTCAACGACGTCACGATCCCGAAGTTGCCGTTGCCTGCACCACGCAGCGCCCAGAGCAGATCCGGGTTACTCGTCTCGTCGACCGTGATGACCTCTGCACCGCGGTCACTGTCAGCGACAACGATCTCGGCTGCCAACAAGTTGTCCGATGCCATGCCGAGGTAGCGGGTCAACAAACCGAACCCGCCTCCGAGCGTGGCGCCGACCAGTCCGACCGTGCCCTCGGTTCCCGTCGGTGCCGCAAAACCCTCACGCCCCAACGCAGTCACGGCTTCGAGTTGATTGAGCCCGGCGCCCACCGTCGCCGTCTGTGATTCCGCGTCCAGCGACACCGATTTCATCTCGCTGACATCGATCACGATGCCGTCGTCGACACTCGACCAACCCTCGAGGCAATGTCCCCCGCTACGCACCCGAAGCGAAACCTCGTTCTGCCGTGCCCATGTGAGCGCGTTGACGACGTCCGCGGTCACCTGCGGATACACGACAACCTGGGGCGTCTGGGTGAACAGCAGGTTCCATCCGGCACTCGCCTCTGGATACTGCGGGTCCCCGGGACGCACGATTCGGCCGGTCAATTCCACCGACCGGGACACTGGCTTGCTCACTCGGTCACCTCGACAACCGCGTCGACGGCGTCGCCACCGGCAGGCTCGGTCTCGAGCACCTCACGGTTGAAGATCATCATCTTGGCGAAGTACACGCCACCCAACAGGATCAGACCGGCGACGATCACGTTCGACGAGGTGGAGTCACCTGGAGTGACCAACACGAACAGCGCGCAGGCGACCCAGATCAAGGCGGCCACGGCAATCGGGAGTTCGAAGCGGCCGAGGCTGAACCCATCCTCTTTTCGTTCCAGCCGCTTGCGCACCACGAGATAGAGCACAACGATGGCGCCGTAGATGAGCGCAGGCAGAAGTGTCGAGGCGGTGATCAGCTTGATCAACGCGTCTCCGGGCAGCACGACCAGCAAGACGACACCGACGACCAGGATGAGAAGGGTGGCCGGTACCGGGGTCTGGGTCCGGGGGTTGACCTTACGCATCAGCCCATGTGCCGGGAACCGTTCATCACGGGCCATCGCGAACACCTGACGAGAGCACGCCGCCATCACCACCATTCCGGCGCCGAAGATCGCAAAGACGATGGCAGCCAATAGAATTCGTTCCATCACCGGTCCGAGTTGGTCGCGGATGATCGCTGCGACCGGCGACCCACTCTTACTGATCGCGTCCACATCGTCGATCGCTACGGTCAAAGCGAGCAAGAAGAAGAACCCGGCCACCCCGGCGGCGAGCACGGAGGCAACGATCGCGCGCGGCACACTCCGGAACGGATCCTTGGCCTCCTCGGCGAGATTGGCCGCCGAATCGAAGCCCACGAGCGTGGTCAGGCCCATCAGCATTCCGGCCATCAGTCCGCCACCGATGGCGTAGTAGTTGCTGTCGCCTTCGGTGATTCCCCGCGACGTCAGGTTGCTGACCTCGCCGCTTCCGGTGAACACCACCACCGCTGCCAGCGCGACAACGAGGATCGCGACGATTGCGAGCTCAACGCCGACAGCACCGGATGTGATCAAACCCAGCAGCCGGGTCGAGGCGATCACCAAGACAGCCTGAATGATCATGATGATCACCGTGATGATGCGGGCCGTGTCCTCGTTCGGATCCATCCCCACCAGCGGCATGAACGCCTGACTGGCCAGCGCACTGTCCATGGCGACGACCGCGGTGGCCAGGTACCAGAACGTCAACCAGCCGAACAGCCAACCGACCTTCGGGTTCGCCAGTCGCGATGCCCACTGGTAGGACGAGCCGCTCAACGCGATCCTGGCCGCGAATTGAGCGACCACGAGGGCAACCAACGTCTGGCCGACTGCCGCGATGAGCCACAGCCAGATACCAACCGGGCCTGCGGTGACCAGCACTTCTCCGTACGTTGCGAAAACTCCCACCGCCACGGAGATGAACGCAAAGGAGATTGCGAACACCTGGAATCCGCCGAGAGTCCGCTGCAACTCGGGACCGGAATCCACTGGGGGTAAGGAACTGTCGGCCGATGATGCATCTGTCAGGGGCGTGGGCACGCGGAATACCTCGATCGTTGTACGGAGGGCATCCCGTGCCTGCTGGTCGGAACGTCGGTACAACGCTAACCCGGATTAAGCAGCCATGCGCTGAAACTTGCAGTAATGGTTGGCTCTGTCTCGAACGAGGCGTGTCTGACAAGCCGCACACCGTGCGAGAAGTCAGTTCCCGCGCAGAGCGTGACGTCCCTACGCCGGCGGGGCGTTGTCCGGGGCCATCAATGCGCCGATCTCGCGAAAGATCGGGTCGGCGCTGTTCTTGTAACCGCCGGTCGAATTGAACGCCTCGGGTTCGTAGGTGACCACGACTGCGATCGACACTTTTCCTTCCGGAAGGTATGCCGCCACAGCGCCATAGCCGTTGAGCTGAGGGTTCTGGAGGTACCAGTCACCGGACACCACCACCCCCATCCCGTAGGTGTACCGCTCATTCATCACCGTGCACACGGCCACACAGCCAGGGACAGGCGCATTTCCGCGCATCCGCGTGGACACCATCAGCGGGTACAGGTCCGGCGACACCGTCTCCCCGGCAAGCAAGGTGCGGGCCGTGGCTTCTGCGTCGGTAATGTTCGTCGTCTCCACAGCCCCACGAGCTATCGTCCACGACGGGTCCCAGAAGGTGCTGTCCTCGTAGAAGGGTGTGTCCGGAGGAAGTCCCAAGAATCCGCGCCGCTCGGAGCTGAAAGCATGCAGAGTCGGCTCTTCCATGACCGCGGTCTGATTGGCGAATGTGTTGTTTAGACCCAAAGGTTCCAGAACCCGCGTTCTGATCGCATCCTGCAACGGTGTGCCCGTTATCTTCTCCAGAGCGAGCCCGAGAAGAACGTACTGGGTGTGTGAGTAGCTCCAATTGGTACCCGGTTCGAACAGCAGCGGCTTGTTCACGGCCAGCGACAACTGCTCCTCGGGTGTCCAGTTCTTGAACGGATCGCTCATGACGAGGCGGTCGAACTCTTCATTACCCAAGACGTAGTCGTGGTAGCCGGCCGTCATCGTCGCCAGTTGACCGAGCGTCACCCGGTCAGAATTCGGGACCTCAGGCAACCAAGTCGAGAGGGGGTCATCAAGACTGGCTTTCTTCTCGTCCACCAGCTGGAGCAGCACCGACACCATGTAGGGCTCCACGATCGCCCCATTGCGAAACTGCATGTCCGTCGTTGCCGGGACACCGGTCATCGATTCTCCGAATGCCTCGGTGATGACCGGTTCGCCATCGACGGTCACCCGGACGATCGCCGCCCGCAGATGTTGCGTGTCCATGGCCTCACGAACCAGAGCGGCAATCTGAGCTGCCTTCGCCGGATCAGCTGACACGGTTGACGTCGCACTCGAATCCGACGATTCGGTACTCGAGCTGCATGCCGCGACCAGGCTGACCGCCAGAACAACGACACACGCTTTCCATGAGGGCCAAGTTCGACTGTGGTTCACACTCACCCTCCTGCGGATGCGGATTAGACACAACGTAGGAGTACATCGGTGCGCCGTCAACCGCTGAGTTCGCACGGCATTTCGGGCCGCGCGCCTCAGAGATCGTCGATCAAGACGATTCCATCCTGGATGGCGCGTGCCACCAGAGCCGCTTTGGTGGGTGCACTTCGACCGACGTCCCTGTACTTGACTCGAATGCGGGTGAGGTGTGTGTTGACCGTACCGAGCGAGATGCACAATCTTTGCGCAACAGAGGATTTGGAGTCGAGTGCCAGCCACGCTCGCAGCACTTGAACTTCTCGGTCGGACAGTCCAGGCGAGGGATAGGTGGGAGCAACGGGCATGGCCCGCGCGGCAACAGCCCGGTCCGGCAGCGGCATCTGACGCTGCCGAAGGCGCGCAAGCGCCTCTTCACGGGTCGGCCGATACCCAGCTCTGGGTCGACCGGGGTTACCAAAGTGGTTGCGCGGTAACGTCATCTAACACTCTCCCTTCCGTACGGGCCGCCGACCTTCGACGACCACTACGGACGAGTACACCCGGGCCGCCCCGCTACCGATCCCAACAAAACAGACAGCTGGTGCGCTGTCTGACCGTCACCTGGCGACAGATACTGCACAGCTGTGCAGTATAGGATAGGTTGGCAACCGAGCGGCCGGCGTCAGAACCGACGAGCCCACGGTTTCGACGAATCACTCCAACATGTGGACTCAGGCGTCGCCGCACGCGCGGCGACGACCAAACCGAACCATGGCCGCGGACAGGGGGAAAGCGTGAACACCATTTCTACGCTTCGCGCACGCGAATCTGCACGAACCATTCACAGTGTCGACGACACGCCGTCGACCCAGCGCACAACACTCTCTTGCGAACATCGAGCAATGCTGTTGGTATTACCCGTCGTTGTGGGATGCGTCATCGTTCTCATCGCATTGGCACACTGACGCTGGTACCGGTGATGGAGACAGAGAGAGTGGAGTAGGTGAGTTCAGGCGCTTCCGATTCGCCGCGACGACGCGGAGCCGGCAAGCAAGCACTGATGACTGCAACGCTGCAGTTGATCGGCGAGCGGGGCCTCAACGGCTTCACCCTGCGCGACGTAGCCGACCGGGTCCAGATGTCCGTCGGCTCCACCACCTACCACTTCACCGATCGCGACCAGTTGCTCCGGGCCACCTTGCAACAGTTTTCGAGTTCCGTCGTCGAACGGTGTGAGACCCTCATCGCGCAGTGGGACAGCGAGCAATCGACTCCAGAGCAGCTTCTCGAGTCGATGCTCGGTGAACTGACCAACCTTTTCGCCGACGCCAGTGCCTCGCTCGCGCAGCTCGAGCTCTACGTCGCAGCCTCACGGCATCCCCACCTGGCCTCAGCGGCAGCCGACTGCATCGCCGCATATTGCAATCTCATCGAATACGCGCTCACTGCTGCAGGGGTCGATCCCGCGGCGGCGTCCACCAGAGCACCCCGAATCGTCTGTTACCTCGACGGTCTCACGCTGCAGAGTGCCGCCACCGGAACACCCATGACACTGCCGGCCCATGCCGAGACCACTCTCTGGATTCTCGCCACCACAGACCCGTAGCCACCAACTTCATCCCCCAGCGCAGTCGCGGAGGGGACATAGCCGCCCGCCACCGCCGACGGGGACGATCCTGGTGCAAATGCGCCGGCGGCCCTGCGAGATCCCCTACCGTGTCGGCAGATCAACCATCCGTACGAGAACGTCGACCGTTGCCCGGTTCTCGTCCTCGCTGTTGGGATGGCTGAGCATGCTCTCGATGACAAAAACGATCACACGAGTCATCGCCTCCACGTCGGCGGCGGACGCTCCCGACTGGGTCAGCTCGGACGCAATCCACCCTTCCCATGTCGAATGAAAACCGTTGTGCCAGTTCTCTATATCGATCGAATGAGATGTGCGCACATGGACGGTGTCCACCAGCCGGTGGTATCGGGTGAGCTCACGGACCGCCCAGAGGATGCGATCACCGAGGGACCGCTCGCCCAAGGCCGCAAAGCGGGTGAGGGTTTCGGCGTGCACTTCGTCGAGGACGGCGATGAGCAGCTGATCCTTGTCTCGGAAGTACCAGTAGATGGTGTTCGCAGTGACGCCCGCCGCGGTCGCGATCTTTCCCATCGTCGTGTTGTCGTAACCCTCATCGACGAACAGCGACGTGGCCGCAGCGATGATCTCGGCCCGCTTCTCAGCCCGGTCGATAGGCGCACGGTTCCGAGGCATGCCGAAATCCTATCTTGATTACCGTTCAAGGCGTTGCTACCGTCTTCTTGAACGCTGATCAAGAATGCGGTCGATCTGTTCGACACAGCCACATCTCCACACGAAGGACTTGCCATGCCTACTGATGCGTCCGCCGCGGATCCCGGCTACTCGCGCACCGACGAGTGGTTCAACTCCGAGGGCGTGCGATGCGCAGCGGCAGTCTTTCGTCCGGCTGCAGCCACCACCGACACGCCTGCGGTGGTGATGGCTCACGGATTCGGAACCCCCCGCGCCGTACGCCTCTTCAGCTATGCGGACGTCTTCGCCCGCGCCGGATACGTGGTTGTCGTGTTCGACTACCGGCACTTCGGAGACAGCGAGGGTGAGCCACGCCAGCTTCTCGACATCTCCAAGCAGCATCAGGACTACCGCAACGCCATCGCCCACGCCCGGTCGCTCGATGGTGCCCATGCCCGGCGGATTGTCGGTTGGGGGACATCGTTCGCAGGGGGCCACGTGCTCTCACTTGCTGGAACAGGCGAGGACTTCGCGGCCGTGATCGCACAGGTCCCCCACGTCAGCGGCCCCGCAGCGGTGCGCGCAACCGGTCTGCGCAACACCGTGCGAGTCCTTCCGTCCGCCGTGATCGACCAGACGCGGGCGCTGTTGAAGCGGTCACCGCGCTACATCAACTCAATCGGTCGGCCCGGCGACGTCGCCGTCATGACATCGCCTGACGCGATGGACGCCCGCGACTCGCTACTCGCCGCATCGGGATTGAAGACCAACGACTATCCCGAATCTGTCGCCGCCCGAATACTTCTCAAGATCGGTCTCTACTCCCCAGGTCGTACAGCTGCTGCGATCACTTGCCCGACGCTGGTCCAGATCATGTCCGATGACGCGGTCACCCCCGCCTCGGTCGCCGAGAAGGCGGCGTCGAAGATCCCGCATGCGACAGTGCATGTGCACCGCGGCGGTCACTTCGACCCCTACGTGGACCCGCTGTTTCCGACCGTCGTCGACGAGCAACTCTCGTTCTTGACGACGGCCGTGCCCCTCGGGCCCCCGAAAGGTGAGGACGCCACACACTGAGCACGGCGGCGACTGCTCAGCCGGCGCCGAGGAGCTGGCTCATCTGCGAGTAGAACGCGGCCGGATCTCCAGCCAGAGATGCCTTCACCATCGCGGTCCAATCGTCGACGATGACTTCGATCAAGCCGTCGGTCAGACCGTCGAGCGAGAGACGCGGAACGTCGCGAGGATCGATCTTGGGCCCGTCATATCCAGCGGAGATGTCCGTGTCGGCTGCGCCCAGCAGGACGCCCTGCACGAAGGTACCTTGTGACGAGAGTTCCAGTCGCACACCGTTTGTCATATTCCACTCCGCCGACTTGGCAGCAGAATACGACCCGGTGCCGGGAGCGGCGAACCACGACAGGGCAGACAAGACGTTTACGATCGCACCACCTCCCTGTGCGGCCAGCACGGGTGCGAACTCCCGGATCACATCCAGCGTGCCCCAAAAGTGCGTGTCCATCTCGCGGCGAATCTCCGCCAGGTCACCGGTGACGAGCGGAGCTCCGGTGGCGATACCGGCATTGTTGACGAGCACAGTGACATCGCTTGCGGCCGCCGCCGCAGCCACGACGGACTGGTGGTCGAGCAGGTCGAGCCGCAGCGGCACCACCCGGTCGTCGGAGAACTCCAAGGTCTCCGGGCGGCGGGCCGTCGCGTACACCTTGCCCGCTCCACGATCGAGGAGTTCGAGTACGTACTGCCGGCCGATTCCGCGATTTGCGCCGGTGACGAGTGCGATCTGGTTGGTGATGTCCATTGGGGACCATGCCTTCTACGAGAAGTCTTCTTCTTGGGATCGGGCCACATCTGCCCGACATCGGCTACTCTAAAACTTCACGTTGACGTCAAGGGCAAGTCTGCTTGCAGACTGATCGATCACAGGAGGCGAGAGGCATGCGGATCGGCGATGTCGCAACCCGCGCAGGAGTGAGCACCAGAGCGCTGCGCTATTACGAGGAGCAGGGCCTGCTCGAGTCCGAGCGCACCCCGAGTGGCCAGCGCACCTACCCAGAATCAGCCATCGAGCGCGTCAAGCTGATCCAGCAGTTCTTCACCGCTGGCCTGCCCAGCCGAGTGGTCATGCAATTGCTGCCGTGTGTCGACAGCGGTCAGGCCTCCCCCGAGGTATTCGAGATACTCGCATCAGAACGCGACCGCATCACTGCGGCCATGGCAGACCTGGCCGCCGCCCGCGATGCCCTCGACCGGATGATCGACATCGCCCGTAACCCGACGCCCGAGCACTGTCCGGGCCTCCGAGAGACACCGTGGGCGCCTTATGATTCCGCTGACCAGTCGGCGATGAGCTGACACCAGCCCTCGTTTCGGCACCGAATTTCTCTCGCGACGACTCGGCGACAATTAGGCGGACCCGTCGAGTCGGCCGCACCACCACCCGGCGGCAGGTACCGTGGGTTTCGACTTGTCCGGTGAAAGGTGCTGCGGCAGGAACGGACTCAGTCCGCCCACAACAGCGCACGCTGAACAGGAAGAGTGAGTATGAGTTCTGACGACCTGCGGGCAACCGCTGCGGACGCTTTCACATTCGGCTACGCCATGGTGGAGAACTACCGGACGATGTATGCCCAGGCCATTGATTCCGCTGACCCCCGGTACACCGGTGGGTTCGGGAACTACCGGCACTATCCGAACCCGGCGCGCCCGGAGAACACCGACATCGTCACGCCGAACAACGACACGCCGTATTCGTGGCTGTGGCTCGACCTGCGGGCCGAGCCGTATGTGGTCACAGTGCCCGCGATCGATCGCTACTACATCCTGCCGTTCCACGACCTGTACACCCTGTACGCCGGCTACGTCGGAGCGGTCACCACGGGTGCCGACGCCGGTTCCTATCTGCTAGTCGGCCCGTCCTGGGATGGGGCAGTGCCGGAAGGCATCGACGGCGTCATCCGCTCAACGACCGAGTTTCTGGGCAGCCTCACCAGGACCGCATTGATGCCGGACGGCGTCGAGTCGATGAAGCGTATCCAGGACTCCTACCGTGTTGAGCCGCTGAGCGCATTCACCCAAACACCACCGCCACAAGCAATCTCGCCGGTGCAGTGGCCTGTCTGGGACGAGAAGGCCTTCACCACCACAACCGCCTTCTACGAGTTGGTCGACTTCTTGTTGCAGTTCGCACCTCCTCTCGAGGAAGACGCTGAGGTCCGTAGTCGGATGAAGGCGGCGGGCATGGGTGGAGACGGTTCGTTCCGAGTCGACGACTTGGACGACAATGACCGCGCCGCCCTGGCGGCGGGTCTTGCTGACGGCATCGCGGCACTACAGGAACACGCCAGCCATGCAGCCTCGTCCATCGGCCTCTTCGGCACACATCAGCAGATGGCGGGCAAGTACACCAATCGGAACATCGCAGCGATGAAGGGGCTTTACGGGTTGCCGCCTAGTGAAGCCTGGTATGCGGGGTGGATCACCGACTCCGCCGGCGACACCCCGGTCGGAACCACATCATTCACGGTCACCTTCGATGCGGGGCATCTCCCGAAGGTGCGTTTCTTTTGGTCGGCGACCATGTACCGATTGCCCGAAAGACTGTTGGTGGACAACTCGATCGACCGATACTCCATCGGAGATCGCACCCCAGGAATCGTCTACGGTTCCGACAACTCGCTGACCCTGCACATTTCCCACGCCGAGCCGACAGACCCTGCCGCACGGGCCAACTGGCTACCGGCTCCGCCTGGGCCGTTCACGGTGATCATTCGGGCGTACGGCGGCGACCGCGAGATCGCAGAAGGCCGCTACACCCTGCCGCCACTGGTACCCAACACCTGATAAGACGCCCACACAGCCGGGCTCATGGCCAACACTCTGGAGTGGTTCGCCGAGCCGCCGGACTGATGAATGCGTGTGCAGGTACATGCGCTATCAACAGTCCGCAGCGAGAAGCGCCGCGCAGAGTGCGGCAATGAGGTGGGGCTCGTCCGCAGGGTTTGCTGGTGGCCAGAGCGCAAGGGTGAGGACAGAACGCACGGCCAACGACGAAGCGATGGTGTTGGCGGGATCGATCCCCGTGAGCTCGGCGGCAATGGCCCACAGGACAGGTGATCTGGTAGCGGCTTTGGCTCCGTCGAGTACGTGACGAGACCGCAGGAACTGTCGGGCTATCCGGTTGGTCCGGAACTCACCGAGCGTGACTGCGATTGCGGTCTGCGCCCGCTGCTCTCCGGCCAGTCCGGCGACCGCGTGACCGACGGTCTCTGCGATCGCACTGGAGGTGTGGGTGAAAACCGCTTCGAGGAGACGTGTTCTCCCGCCGGTGTGGCGGTAGACGGTAGCGCGCGAACAGTGCGCGCGGGCAGCGAGTTCGTTGAGATCGAAGCGGTCGATTCCGCGTTCGGCGATGAGCGCCCCGGCGAGGTTCAGCATTCGTTCGCGAGCAACGTCGGTGCGGTCTGAGCCAACGAGCCAATCAGCGGACATGTCTCATTATGAGACAACAAACTGCAATCAGACAAAGCATTCGCACTGGTCATGGCGGGGAGGTGAGACCAGGATGCGGAAAGTATCGAACGGGGTGTGTCGACTTAACTCAAACCCATTGTGTTCGACCACTGTCCGATCGACCCTGGTCCCATGATTGCTGGAGATGATCCGTATTCGTTGTTCGCCGAACTCCGCGCTTGTTCTCCGGTGCATCAGTTGGGCGACTCAGCGTTCTATCTGGTGAGTTCGTGGGATCTGATTGCCGAGGTGCTCAAGCGGGCAGACGATTTCTCGTCCAATCTCACCGCCACGATGGTCGTGCATCGCGACGGCACGCTGACCGAGTACCCGGTAGCCCCGCTGGGTTCTCCGCTGCACGTGTTGGCCACCGCCGACGAGCCCGTTCATCGCGCCCACCGCGCCATGGTGATGCCCGCTTTGGTTGCCTCGCGCGTGCGCGCCCTGTCGCCGTTCATCAGTGCCACCCTCGAACAGCTGTGGCGCGACGGCCTGGAAGAGGGACGCATCGACTGGGTGCATGCTGTCGCTGAACGGCTACCGATGCTCGTGGTGACAGAATTGGTGGGACTACCGGAGACCGACGTCGATGAACTGGTCCGTTGGGCGTTCGCGTCCACGATGCTCCTCGACGGGGTTGTTACTCCCGAGCAGTTGCGTGATGCCTCGACAGCAGTCACCGAACTGGCAACCTATCTCGCCGCGGCATTCACCGACGCACGAAAAAGCCCCTGCGACAACGTTCTCGGCGATCTCGCCCGATTGGTCAACTCAGGCGACCTCGACCACGACACCGCAGTGATGATCTTGATTCAGCTGGTCGCCGCGGGCGCCGAATCGACCATCAGCATCCTGGGGACTGCAGTGTGGCTGCTGGGGCGCCACGACGACATCGTCGGCCGCCTGCGCGCCGACCGCAGCCTTGTCGGACCGTTCATCGAGGAGGCACTGCGACTCGAATCGCCGTTCCGTGGACACTTTCGCCACGTCGTGCACGAAACCACCCTCGACGATGTCGTGCTGCCGGCGGGCTCACATCTGTACTTGGCGTGGGGAGCAGCCAACCGCGACCCCCAGCGTTTCGACGATCCCGACACGCTCCAGCTCGACCCGCCCACACGACCGACGCACATGGCATTCGGCAAGGGGATACATCTGTGCGTGGGTGCCGCTCTCGCCCGCGTCGAGAGCCGATTGGCCATCGAGTTCCTCCTCGACGCCACCACGACGTTGTCCCTCGGGAACACCACGCCCCACTGGACCCACAGCCTGCTTTCTCGCCGTCTGCACACGCTGCCGTTGATCGTCCACACGGCCTGAGCCTCGGCAGGGAACGTACTGCCGGCACGTCGACCAGCGAATAGGCGATTTGGCGAGGACGAGGGCCATGACGACCCCGTGCTACCGTCGAACAGAGATCTAGACGATCAATCCGGACGATCGTGACCGTACCCGGACCCCGACAAGACGGTACTTCTGCGAAGGTAGGGGTTGTCGGGCAATGGCATGGATGGTACTCGTCATCTCCGGGATATTCGAGGCTGTGTGGGCTACGGCCCTCGGCCGTTCCGAAGGTTTTTCGAAACTGTGGCCGACCGCCATCTTCGCTGGGGGCCTTGTCCTTTCGATGGCCGGCTTGGCATACGCGATGCGAACCCTTCCGACGGGCACCGCGTACGCCATCTGGGTCGGGCTGGGCGCGTGTCTGACGGTGTCATACGCGATGTTCACGGGCACGGAAACGGCATCCCCGATCAAGGTCGGGCTGATCGCGGTCATCGTCATAGCGGTGGTCGGTCTCAAACTGGCCCACTGACACCACCGTCGTGGTGATCTGTCCGCCCGACACCACGCATCGGTAACGCCGTCAGGGTGTGACGATCCTGAATGCCGGGTCGGGCTGATCGGTGAGACCGACGATCGTGCCGATGGTCGCCGCGTCGCCCTCCATCGAGATGCCTTCGGTACCTGCACCGGCGAGAAGCCCCAGGAGTTGCACCTTGGTCAGGGTGACAACAAGATCGGCCGGGTCGGTGCGCTCGGTGGGATAGTGGATCAACACACCGTTGGACAGTTCCATCCGGTACGTCTCATCAACATCGGTGAAGCACCAACGGATCGACGCCGTGGTGTCCCACGCACGAGGCCCGTCAATGCGGATCGCGATGCTGTCGAACACCTGGGTGATCGTCAACGCGGTGGCCATGCCTGCTGCGCTGACTTCGGCCGGGTGGGTCGGTCCATCGACTTCACTAGCGCCGACCAGATAGTTGTTGCGCCAGGTTGCGCATTCAGAGCCATATCCCAGTCGCGTCAATGCGTCGGTCAGCACTGCTTTTGCACCAGCATGGGCGGGTTCGGCAAACACCGCATGACTCGCCAGCTCTGCGGCGAACCGAAGGTCTCCTTCGTCGGCGAACTCCTGTGCCCGCGCCACGGCCGCATCGATACCGCCGATCGCGCGGACGTACCGGGCGCCGGCTGCCTCGGGCGGGTGTTGCCACAGATGTGCCGGATTGCCGTCATACCAGCCGAGGTATCGCTGATAGATGGCTTTCACGTTGTGGCTGACCGAGCCGTAGTACCCGTGGGTGTGCCATGCCGCGTCCAGGGCCGGCGGCATCTGAAAGTCTTCGGCGATCTCCGAACCGACGTGACCCTGGTTGAGCTGACGCAGCGTTTGGTCGTGCAGATACGCATACAGGTCGCGTTGTTCGGTCAGATACCCGATCAACTCGGTGGTACCCCAGGTCGGCCAGTGGTGCGAGGCGAACGCGACGTCCGAATCGTAGGCGAACATCTCGATGGCCTCGGCGATGTATCTCGACCAGTTGCGGGCATCTCGGACTTCGGCCCCTCGCAGGGTGAGGAGGTTGTGCAGATTGTGGGTTGCGTTCTCTGCCAAACACAATGCGCGATGATCAGGGAAGTAGAAGTTCATCTCCGATGGCGCCTCGGTGCCCGGGGTCACCTGGAAGACGATGCGGACACCGTCCAGTATTTCTTCCTGGCCGGTGTGGGTGACGTCCAGTGTGGGTGCCAACAATCCGACGGATCCGGTGGAGGTGCTCGGCCCCAGGCCGGCGCCGAGAGTTCCGGTGGCGCCCACCGGAAGCACGATGCCGGTGTGGAACATTCCTCGCCGCAGCATGGCGCCGCCGGCGTACACGTTCTCCGAGACCGCGTGCTCGAGGAAGTGTTCGGGAGCCACGATCGGCACGGTGGTGTCGGCGTCGACAACACCGAGCACACCACCGAAGTGGTCGATGTGGGAGTGGGTGTAGATGAGAGCGGTGACGGGACGATCGCCGCGCCGGCTGCGATACAGCGCCAGCCCCGCCGCGGCACACTCGGCCGAAACCAACGGATCGATGACCACCACTCCGGTGTTTCCCTCGACCAGTGTCATGTTGGACAAGTCGTACCCGCGGATTTGGTAGATCCCTGCAGTCACCTCGAACAGACCGTGAATGGCCGTGAGTTGCGCTTGACGCCACAGGCTCGGATTGACGGTAGTTGGACAATCGCCGGTTGTCGCTGCCGCGAAGCCGGCTGCGTCGTACACCACCCGGTCGTCACTGGCCCGGATCTCTGCCGGCTCCAGGGTTGCGACCAGCCCACGGTTGGCGTTGGTGAAATCGGTGCGATCAGAAAAGTCGGCGGGCATCAGAACTCCTCGGCGAGAGTTGTCACCCCGTTACCTCGCGGGCACCGCGTGCCCGTGGGACGTGGAGTGGGTGGAACGTCGAGTACCTCATTCAATGCCGACCACCCAGGTCAGGACATTGACGCCATTCTCGACGGCTGAGTCACGGCTGACAACTGGCCGTGTCCATCGAAAATAACAGCCCGGGTGTTGCAGCGGAAGTGAACGAGAAATGAAACAGCAGTGACGGATTGAATGGACGACATGTATTTCGTCAGGCCTGCGCAATCAAAGAACCTGTCGCCGCAGCAATCACCCAAAACGGATGAGAACGAGCTGCGAGTCTTGGTGGACGGTCGAAGGGATACCTGTTCGCTCCCCCTCTGGAGGATGATGATGAGCACTTCTGCCGAGACGCCATCAGTGGCCGGCCATGAACGTCACCCCGTCAAGCAAGGATTCGCGGGAGGCACCATCTTCGCTGCCTCCGTTCTACTCTTCACGGTTTCGCTACTGGCTGTGTTGCAGGCCATTTCGGCGTTGGCAGAGGATGAGATCTTCGTGTCCGGTCCCAAGTACACCTACGAATTCGATCTGACCACCTGGGGTTGGATCGTGCTTGTTGTCGGACTCCTCGGAATCGCCATCGCATTCGGGATGATGACCGGCGCGATGTGGGCACGAGCCGCCGCAATCGTCATCGCTGCCATCTCGATCGTCTCCAACTTCCTGTGGCTGCCCTACTACCCATGGTGGTCGATTCTCGTGATAGCGCTCGATGTGATCGTCATCTGGGCCGTCACCACTTGGCGCACAGCGTGATTGACACGCGCGGAGAGGTAGCGAAATGACCACTGCATCCGACATCGACCTGGGGCCGGTGGACTATCTTGTCGTCGAGTTCCCAGCGAACGCGAAGTTCGACGGGACGGCATTCTCGATGCTGCTCGACCTGGTCGATCGTGAGGTCATCCGTGTGCTGGATCTGACCTTCGTCCGGAAGGACACCGACGGTTCAGTAGCTGGTATCTCGCTGGAAGACCTCGACATGGATGGCGAACTCGACATCGCAGTGTACGCGGGAGCATCGTCGGGACTCCTCGACTCCACCGACGTGGGCGAGGCAGCAGGAATCCTGGAACCCGGCTGTTCGGCAGCCGTACTAGTCTACGAAAACCGCTGGGCCGCACCATTCGCGACCGCACTGCGGCGAACCGGTGCACAATTGGTGGCCACCGGCCGTATCCCAGCCGAGTCGATCCACGCGTCACTGGACGCGCTCGACGCCTGACCGCCTCGACAAGGAGCAGACAATGCCTGGATTACTCCGTGGAATCGCTCGAACCGCAGTTGTCGCCGGCACGGCGACAACGGTGTCGAACAGGGTCTCCCGTCGCCAAAGCCAAAGGTGGGCAACCCAAGAATCGCAACAAGCACCGCCGCAATACGCATCGCCGCCGCCAGCGGCCGCTCCCCCAGCCCCGAGCGGCGACCGCTTGGGTGCCCTCCAACAGCTCGGTGAACTCAAAGCACAAGGTGTTCTCACCGAGGCAGAGTTCGCCGCCGAAAAGGCAAGGATACTGGCCTCTTAGCCGCCGGCCGCGCACACAACACACACCGATGAGACGAAGCTGATGACTCTTACAGAGAACTCCACCGCGCCGGTGGACGACCCCGATGCCGAACACGCCACACCCGGCCGACAGGCGCGGTCGTTGGTTCCCCGTCGCGAACTCGGAGCCTGGAATCCAGAGACCCGCGGGCACGATTCCTTGCAGACCATCCTCGCCCAAAGCGACATCAGGGCACCCGATTTGCTGCCCATCCGCCACGGGCGGATGAGTCACTCGCCATGGACGTACTACCGCGGCGCTGCAGCTGTCATGGCCAACGATCTGGCGTCCACCCCACACACCGGCATCATGGTTCAGATGTGCGGAGACGCCCATGTCCTGAACTACGGGCTGTGGATTTCTCCAGAGAGAAATCTCGTCTTCGACCTTCGTGATTTCGACGAAACCCTTCCCGGTCCGTTCGAGTGGGATCTCAAACGATTCCTTGCGAGCCTCATCGTGCTCGCGCGGGACAACAACATCTCAGAGTCCCTGGGCTGCAAAGCAGTCCGATCCGGGTACCGGAGCTATCGCAAGCACATAGCCACCTACGCCGCAATGCCCCAGATCGATGTGTGGTACGACCGAATCGATGTCGACCAGCTACTCCATTACGCGCGCAAGGACACCGAGGCAGACTTCGACGCCCTCATCGAGAGCAAGGTCAAGAAGCGGACCAGCAGAGGGGTGTCCGCCAAACTGACAGCTGATGTCGACGGTCGCCGAACGATCACCGAAGACCCGCCCTACCGCACCCACCGTCTCGGTGCAGCTGCCGAAGAAGTGCTGCGTGAGGTGCTGAGCAGATACCGCGAATCTGTGCCCGACCATCTCGACAATCTGCTGAGTCGGTACGACGCGATTGATGCTGTCCGGCAGGTGGTCGGCGTCGGCAGCGTCGGTATGCGCGTGTTCTTGACGTTGCTCGAGGAACGTCGCAGTGCGGATCCGCTGTTCCTGCAGGTGAAACAAGCCGGGGCGTCGGTGTATGAACCCTTCCTCGGCAGGAGCAGATACGAGAACCATGGCGCACGGGTGGTGCACGGCCAGCACCTGATCCAGAGTGCCACCGACATGTTCGTCGGATGGACCTCTTACGAGGACATGGACTTTTACGTCCGCCAGTTCCGAGATGGGAAGGTGATTCCCAAAGGGGAGGGAATCGCCCCGCATCTTTCTCGGTTCGCAGCTGCCTGTGGACACGTGCTGGCCCGAGCTCACGCACGCAGTGGCGACGCAGCCGCTATCTCGGATTACCTCGGGACCAGCGACAAGGTGGAAACCGCGATGGAGCATTTCGCGTGCGCCTATGCCGATCAGAACGCCGCCGATCACGCGCAATTGGCGCGCGCAGTCGAGAACGGTGACATCCCGTCCGAGCAAGGATGGCCAGACATACCGTGAAAGACCCCGGGTGGTTCACTGCACTGACGCGACACGAGACAGGCAGGCGGTTACCGCCGGAGCGGGCTGCACGACGAGTCGAGGCGTTTGCCTACGGCAACATCCTCGTACTGTCGGTGATCGTGGTGTCAGATGCCCACGCAGTGGAGAATCGGCTGGCAGCCTGGTTGGTCCTGGGAACCACTGTGTCGACGTTTGTTGCGCACATCTTCGCCGAATGGTTGTCGCACGGCGTGATCACCCGACGTGAAGGCGAAACCACCGGTCCCACCGACACTTTGACTCTCAAGACGGTACTTCGCGACTCGCTGCCGATCATCACGTCGGGATCACTACCGTTCGCCGTACTGCTGATCGGATCCTTTGACGTCATCGGGCTCTTCGACCCACCAGGTGCGCAGCTGTGTGCGGCCGGCATCGTCATCTTCAGGATCGCAGTGCTCGGCTTGGTGGTTGAACGTCTGCAGGCGAAGAAAGTGTCGTGGCGAACGATCGGCTCAGGAATTGGCGTCGCCGTCCTGGCAACCGTCATCACCCTCGTCAAAGTATTTCTCACACACTGACTGTCGTTGACGTCGTCCGCACACGCATCGCGCTGCTTTACGGAGACTTCACTGTTTGGCAGTTGACTTACGTGGCGCCGCGCGGCGCGTCGTCTTCGGCTGGGGTCGCCCCGGTTCAGTCGTCGGTGCGCTCGTAGCTGCGTCTTCAGTGCCGTTGTCGCGCCAGCTGATCTCTATTTCGATCTCCGTTTCGTCGCCATCCACTTCGACCTCGAGTTCGAAGCGAACTTGCTTGGCTACCGCCACGGTGATCGAGTCTCCATCTGCACCCAGTTCGACCTCACTGCCATCTGCCAGGGCTCGACCCAGCGCAATCAGCCTCTCGGACGCCTGTTTACGCGACAATGTTGCGGATTTCTTGATCTCCAGTTTCGGCATTTCTTGCTCCTCACCTTCGGTTCTCGGGCTCACCACAGTTTGAAACGGACGAGATGGCAGCGATGAGGACTGACGACCTCTCACTTACGCACTGAGCGCCTTGACTTTGAGCTGCTCGTACTCGGCGTCTGTGATCGAACCGTCGTTGTGGAGCGCTTTGGCAGTGGCGATCTGGTCGGCCGGCGAGGTGCCGGCAGCCTGCCTGATGTAAGCATCTGCTTGCTGCTGCGCCGCTTGTTGCGAGGCAACAGCTCTCCTACCCATTCCACTGCCGCGGGCGATGAGGTACACGAACAAGGCTATGTACGGCACCAGAACCAAGAACAGGATCCACATCGCTTTGACCCAGCCCGAGGTCTCGCTGTCACGGAACAGGTCGACGATGACGTTGAACAGAATCATCAGGTACGCCACAAAAGCGAAGATGACGATTGTGTACCAGATGAAGTCCCAGAACGAATCCCACACGATGAACACTCATTTCGATTTGGCCGGCTTGGTTCGAATTACATACTTGCATCACGATATTGCGCTGCGTGAGACCATCCGTCCTCATCCGCCAAGCATGAGCCGCTTGGCGTGCGGCAGATGTTCACGTCCCGCTGCGATCCCTCCTCTGACCTATCGGTCGTCGGGCATTACCGCTCGAGGTCATCGCCACTGTTGGATTCACGAGCCGCGTCCGCGGGCAAACCGGATGACGCCGACTCAGAGCCACCCGGGCCACGCCGATGGACGGCCCCGGCGATGACTGATGCGGCGTCATCCCGGACTGTGCTGCGTACCACCGGGTGACCGATCACGGGACGGCGAGTCAACCGCCCTGGTCGCATCGCCATGTCACCGCCCCTCCTTTCGATCAGCCTCGATGGTGTCGAGGACCGCCCGAGACGGTATTCGCCCCTGAGCGACAATCTGCGCGCCCACGTCGCTTGCGGCGGCCGCCATGGGCGCGACCCCGACGTTCTCCCAGACGATCACCCCTGCGACAGCGCCGGGTGCCACAGCACATGCCAAATTCTCGATATCGTCGGCAGCCAATATCTCGGCCATGGTGGCGTCCAGAATCCTCAGCTCAGCAAAGTCGAAATCCTCTATCTCGAACACATCCAATTCGCCGGTAGGCCTTCTTTTGAAGACCAATAGGTCGAGCACACGGATTATCTCCTTGTCGACGAGAGTCAAGAGCGACTTGAACATCGATTCGGTGAACGTTGTTACACCGCTCGGGAATTCAACCACCAAGTAATCGACCGGACCGAGCCCGGATACGTGTTCGACCACATTGCCTCCCGAGCCGGACGGCCGCCGATGGAACATCCTTCGCGGATTTGACCTTTGCCGTGGGTGCTAAATCTTGCGCGGCGCAGCGAGTCGATGTCGTCACCCATAGCGAATGAGCTGTGGCCGCGGCCGAATGGGCCTACTATTTGCGTGTCGCGTTCGGGAGCGTCGACCAAGAAGGGAACGGGCAATGTCCGAGCAGTTCACCGCAGCCCTGACCTTGCGTACCTCCCGCGCCTCACTTCCGCCCGGTTTTGTTCATCGTCAGAGACTTGATGCGATGCTTGATCGCGGCGTGGACAGAACAGTCACAATTGTCACCGGAGGTCCGGGATACGGTAAAACGCTTGCCGTATCAGCGTGGGTCAACCACAACCGACTGCCTGGGCCCGTCGTTTGGCTCACTGCGGCCCACTCCTACGATGTCCGGGGGCTGTGGACAGACCTGCTGAACGCCTTCAAGAGTGCCGGCGCCTTGCCTGGCAACAGCCCGCTCGGGGAGATCACTCCAGGACCGACGTTCGGCTCGGCAGAATTGTCGCGGATCGTTGCGGCGATGACGCAGCTACCGGGTCCGGTCGTCCTCGTACTGGACGATGTGCACGAACTCACCGACCGAGCCGTGGTGGACTCCATCACCCGACTCATCGAGTGCCGGATACCCCAACTACGGCTGGTGCTCGTCGGTCGCACCACGCCTCCGGTGCACCTGTCGCGGCTCAGACTCGCTGACGACATCGTGGAGATCGGCGCAAACGACTTGATGTACACGGCCGCTGAGACCCGCCAAGTGTGTGCGGTCGGAGGCTTCACGCTCACCGCGGACGAGCTCGGTCTGCTGTTCACCCGCACTCAAGGCTGGCCCGCAGGAGTACGGCTGGCCTTGATGAGCATCGAGGAGTCGAGCGCGCCCGCCGTCGACCACGCCAACAACCGTCGAGTCGCCGAATATCTGCTGGAAGAAATACTCGAACGGCTTGAACCGCGAGACCGATTGTTCCTTCTTGCCACGAGTGTGGTCGAACAGATGAGCCCTGACCTCGCACGGGCCCTGTCTGGACGCGCCGACAGCGCTCAGATGCTGGACATGCTCGTCAGTCACAACGCACTGACCGTGAGGCTGTCTGACCGGCCAACGTGGTATCGATACCATCCACTACTACGAGATCTGTTGCGAGACAGGCTTTCTGCTGAAAACCCGGATAGTGTTCCCCACCTGTATCTACGCGCGGCGAAGTGGTACCTCAGCACCGATGAACCCGTCGTCGCGCTCCGTTTCTTCGCACTCGCTCGCAGCTGGCAAGCAACAGTCGAATTGCTTGGCGAGGTGGCGTTACCCCTGATCCTCACCCCGCAGGCGACGGCGTTGGTTGCTGCGCTCGCGGCCGTGTACGACGACCCTGCGTGGCGTACTTCCGCCGACACGCTGATCGTGGCGATGGTCTGCGACTATCAGCGTCATGACTTCGAGTCGATGCGCAGAACCGCCGATGACGCCGAGCGCATCTTTGCTTCGCAAGGAATACAGCAGCCACTTGCCACGCGGGTGATCGTCGCCATGGCGCGAATCGTGTATTCGCGCGTCAGCACCCCGAGCACTCTGGTGACGACGTCCGGAATGCTCCTCAGCATGGTGAAAGACGCGTCGCAGGAGGAGATACCGGCTGCCACGGCATACACGCTGATCGCCTTGAACAATCACGCCAGTGGGTTGGTGTGGGAAGACCGGTTCGCCGAGGCCCAGATCGAGCTCGACGCCGTTCGGGTTCAGGGCGCGCATGCCGGCATGACGTTGACCCAGCTGTCGGCAGAGTCCTACTCAGCGCTCGTCGACACCCTGTACGGAAATCTGGGCCAGGCCGCCGAGCGCGCCCAGTGGGCATTGGACGCTGCGGACAGGAAGGGTTGGGTGCGGGAGATGCAGCTGCTGGCATCTCATGCCGCACTGGCCTGGGTGC
Source organism: Williamsia muralis (assembly GCF_051487485.1). Classification (GTDB taxonomy): domain Bacteria; phylum Actinomycetota; class Actinomycetes; order Mycobacteriales; family Mycobacteriaceae; genus Williamsia; species Williamsia muralis_B. Next base: position 37,060 of record NZ_JAHVCV010000011.1, read on the forward strand.
ATCTGCACCGCTTCGAACTCGATGCCGCGCAGGCTTGTATCGACGTAGGACTGGAGTCGAGCGCGCAGGGATCAGACGTAGGGTGCCGTCTCATCCTGCATTTCGCTGCCGTGGCCGTCGCGATCGCGAAGCTGGACGCGGAGGCGATCGGGCTGGCGCTCAAACGGCTCGACGTACTCGAACACACGGTGGGCAAACCCCCCCGTTTGCTTGCCGGCTGGTCACAAACCATTCGCGCCGAGGCCTGCATGGCGCTCGGAAAGTCCTACGAGGCGCCGCACGACGGGGCTGCCGTTCCAGGCTTCACAACGGGGTTGCATCAGATCGTAGAAGCCAAGGCACATCTGGCAATGAACGATCCCGCGGGGACTCTGGAAGCTCTCGACTGTCCCGCGCTGTTCGGGGAGTACCGGTCGCTGGCTGCTGAGGCCGCGATCCTCGAGGCCATAGCGCGGGGTCAGCTACGGCTAGACGCGCTTGCTGCGGATAGTTTCGAAAAGGCTGTTGTCTTGGCTGAATCAACCGGTTTGCGGCGCCCCTTCGTGGGTGGGAACGGCCAGATCGCTTCACACCTGAGCCGCTTCAGGCATCTGCACGACGATCAAAGTGCTTTTGCGACCGAGCTCGCGATTCTGAGAGGTGATGGGGCGATGCCCGCTGTCCCTCGTCCGCCAGTAATCCAACCGCTCACCGATCGGGAGATGGCGGTGCTCAAGTACCTGCCGACCATGCTCAAGTCATCGGAGATCGCCGCCGATCTGTTCGTCTCGGTGAACACCGTGAAGACTCACCAGCGGTCGATCTATCGCAAACTCGGGGTCGCGACCCGTCGTGAGGCAGTCGAGACAGCCCGGTCCTGGGACATGCTGTAATCCAAGCGAAAGAGGTTGAGTCGCAAGCTCATATCGCTCGACACCGCAACAGGCGAGATCATGGTGGGGAACATCAGCCGTCGTCCGTCGACACGGTTACGCCGAGGTTGTGAACAACCTCGAGTTCGGGGATGAACGGCAGCAGGTCGGCCACGGACTTTCGAAGGTCCTCCATCGGTGGCAGAGCTTCCGGCCCGAACACCGCGATCGTCGCGACATGACCCTGCCAGGTGACCGAAGTGACGTCGTTGCGAGGTGACCCACGCAGCCAGTCCTATGTGGCGGTGGTGACCTGTGCCGCCCACAGCGCCGTGAGCGAATTGCCCACCATCGGAACGGCCACCACGCACAGGGCAACCCCCAGCAACACGTACGTCCGGAGATGGCGTCGATCGCGGCGGGCTGTCGTCGGGCGGTAACCGGCCACGACGAGTACAACCGTCGCAGTGATGATCATCGCAACGACGTTGGACGCGAACAGAACCAGAGCGCCCAGGCCCAGCGCCGGCTCGCCTGAACCGAGGCACACGCCGGTCACGGCGAGGGGTGGCACCAGAGAGATCGCGATGGCCACGCCGGGAAGCACGTCGCCTACATCGCGTCGCGTGATCGCGATTGCGCCAACCAGCCCGGTGGCGAGCGCCGCGAGCAGGTCCATCAGAGTCGGCGACGTTCGCCCCTGCACCTGGGAGTTGTCCAGCACGCTGGTCGGGTTGGGAAGCACTTGTGCAAAGAGGAAGCCGACTGCGATCACCACAACGATCCCGAGAACAAGGTGAAACCCGCTGCTGCGCAACAACTGACCGCGCCCGGTCACGATGGCGAGCCCCACCGCGAGGATGGGAGTGGAGAGCGGCGCGACAATCATGGCTCCGATGACCGTCGCCGTGGAGTCGGAACACACACCTGCGGCCGCGATCACCGAGGAGAGGACCAACATCAACCAGAATGCTGACCTTTTGGACCGGTGGTCACCACTGGTGAGATCAAGTCGTTCATCGAGTTCGTCGAGCGTTCGTCGCTGGTTGGCGGGTATGAAAGGCAGCACGGCATTCCCTTCGATCGAGTTCGATCCCCGTCCGATGCACAACAATCGCCCGACCCACTGCCGACGGCCGCGCGGATGGATGGACCGCGGGCGGGCGGAAACCAAGGGATCTGAGGCAATTATTCATCGAAACCCCTGAAATGACGCGCCGATCGCGGAATGTGCCTACGCTCGCACCATGTCGAAAAAGCCCGGCATCACCCAGCCCACCACTGGTCGCAGATCGTTGTCGACGGTCTCGCTGTCGCAATGGATTGCGCTGGGCCTGACGGCAATCGCCATCGTGTTCATCGTGCAGAACAGAAACAGCGTCAGTGTCGATCTGTTCTGGGTGAGCGTTCGATCGCCATTGTGGTTCATCTTGGTGATCGTGTTTGCTCTCGGGTGGGTCGTCGGTGTGCTCACCGCTCGCGGACGCAGCAAACGGAAAGTGCAGCGGCAGTAGCCCTGATCGTCTGTGGAGTTACTTGCTACCGGTGACCCGAGCCCGTGACCACCACAGCCACCCGGCGGTCACCGCAATGGCCCCGACGAGCGAACCGATGATCCCGCTTGGCCTGAACTCGATCCCGTCGCCGGAAAGCAGACTGATCAGCAGGCCACCGATGAAAGAGCCGACCACCCCGGCCACGATCGCCAACCCCCAGTCGATACCGCCCTTCCCTTTGCCGAGGAGCAATTGCGCGCCTGCGCCGATCAACATTCCGAACAAGATGATCCCGATGAGCAGCATGCCAGCAGTATTGCAGGCTCCGCACATGCACGAGTGACGAATGCGGTGGACGGTTCGATCGTGTGAGTGGTTCTGCCCCGCGCTGATTCGCTCACGGGTTTCCCCGTCAGGATGCCTTGGTTCGCTCGCACTGGGATGCTCGTGAACATGATCGACACACGCAACGTCCTGGACCGCGCCCGCGCCCGGTTGCGGACCACTGCCCGAGGCCGCGCGGCTGTCCGCGTCGTCTTCGAGGTGCTCGAAATCGGAGTGGTGGATCGTGCGATGACGCTGGCGGCACAGTCGTTCACCTCACTGGTTCCTGTGATGATCGCCATCGGGACGCTGGGCGCGATGGACCCGGTATCGGAAGCCCTGCGGTCCGACTACGGACTCGATCTCAGCGAGCTGGACGGGGCGACCGAGCCATCGGCAACCGCGTTCGGTGTGGTGGGTGTGTTCATGCTGGTCATCAGCGGGACTTCTTACGCCCGCGCGCTGGCCCGTACCTACGGGCAAATCTGGAGTAGCGCGATACCGACCTATCGGCAGGGCTGGCGGTGGATCGTCGTCATTCTCGCCATCGCCGTCGGCGCCATGGCAATCGGCGCCGCCCGAGCGCTCGATGATGTACCTGTTGTCGGCCCTTGGCTCATGGTGGCGACTCAGTTTGCGATCTGGCTGCTGGTCTGGACTGCGATACCAGCGTTGCTGTTGCCCATCGGGTTGCCCACGCGCGCGCTTTGGTCAACCGGTGCGCTGACGGCGTTGGGGCTCACCGGGTTGCAGGTCGCCAGCGTGGTGGCACTGCCCCGGATCATGAACAGCGCGGAGAAGCAGTTCGGTGTGCTCGGGATGGTGTTCACCATGATCGGCTGGCTGTTCGTCTACTCGGCGATCGCCGTCATCTCCGCAACCGTCGTGCACGCCCTTACGCAGGATGTTGACGACGACGCCCTCGGCCGGTGGCTGCGCGGCTCCCCGGCGACCTAGAGCAGTTTCCATTCCACCGGCCCGTTTGCCGTGCCCCCGCTGCCGTTCGCTGAGATGATCTCCCTTGCGAGGTCCCGTGTGTAGCAATCATCGTCGCGACCGGAAAGAGCGTTCATGCCACGCAACAGCAGTGACGACGTTGGTCAGATCCCGATATGGTCGCTGCCCCGCGGCGTGATCGTGTTACTCGGATCGGCAGCGTTGATCGTCACCGTCGCCGGACTCAAGGCGTTCGCCGGCATCCTGGGCCCGGTCATGTTGGCGTTGATGCTCACCGTCGCGGTCCATCCGCTACCGGACTGGTTGCGCCGCAGAGGCTTACCCAACGCAGCAGCGGTCCTGGTCGCGATCGTGGCCGTGTACGCCATACTCGTTGTCCTTCTCCTGGCCGTGGTGGTGTCGGTCGCCCAGCTGTCGGAGTTGCTCCCGACGTATGCCGACGAGTTCGACGAACTCATCGCCGACGGAAAAGACACCCTGCAGAACAACGGGATCGGCCCTGATCAAGTCCAGGACATGCTCGCAGGTCTTGACTCGACCAAAGTGTTCGGTGTGGTCGAAGAAATTCTCCAGGGATTCCTCGGCGTGTTCTCCAATCTGGTCTTCGTTGTTGTTCTGTTGCTGTTCATGGCCGCCGATGGGATGTCGTACACAGCTCGTATCGATATCCTTCGCCGGTCCCGACCCGACATCGCCAGAGCCCTGGTGTCGTTCTCCGAAGGCACCCGCAGTTATCTGGTGGTCACCACCGTCTTCGGCCTCATCGTTGCCGTTTTGGACACTCTCGCTCTGTGGGCCATGGATATCCCGTTGCCGGTGCTCTGGGGCGTTCTGGCGTTCATCACCAACTACATTCCCAACATCGGCTTCGTCCTGGGCGTGATCCCACCGGCACTGCTGGCACTGCTCGAAGGCGGCCTGGGTCTGATGATCGCGGTCATCGCCGTCTACAGCGTCCTCAATGTTGTGATCCAATCGGTCATCCAACCCAAGTTCGTCGGCGATGCCGTTGGTCTATCGGTCACGTTGACGTTTCTGTCCTTGGTCTTCTGGAGTTGGGTACTTGGACCGCTGGGCGCAATCCTTGCGGTTCCTCTGACCTTGATGGCAAAGGCATTTCTTGTCGACATCGACCCCTCCACCCGGTGGGCCGACACATTCTTGAGCAACAAGGCTCCGACACCTGTTGAGGGAACGTGAAACTCGTCAGGGGTCAGCCAGCGTGGCCCCGAGCACGGTCAACGACAACACCACCAAGATCCCGATGAGCAACCATATCGGCGCCGGGCCAGGCATCGGGCCGCCTCCGCGCAGAGCGTTGGTGGTTTGTCGCCACCTCATCGCTCCCACCACGGATGCCATGGCACCCATCGCCACCAGTCCCACACCCACGACATCGCGAACCACCGACGACGAAAACGACGGCAGCACATGCAAGATGGCCATGCCGGCAGCGATCATTCCCAGCGAGGTCCGGATCCACGACAGCACAGTCCGTTCAGCGGCCAACGTGAAGCGGGCATCGACCGCGCCCGGAACGGGCTGCTCACCCAGGTCGTCACTCATCGGTCACCTCGCCTGCATTGCCCGACACAGCGGTTGTCACGCACAGTATCTCCCCTAGAGAGGATTCTCATGACCACAACAACGTCCACCGATCGACATCCGAGACCACAAGGTCTCGGAGGTGGCACCACCTGGACAACCGAACCGGCCGGCCACTGGATGTCCGCGCGAGTCGGGAGGCTGTGATGGGGACAGTAATCGGCGACCTGCTGCCGCTTGCAGTGGGGGTGGCGGTATCACCGATACCCATCATCGCCGCGATCCTGATGCTGCTCGGCACCCGGGCCGGGTCGACCAGCATCGGCTTTGCCGCGGGTTGGCTGGTCGGAATCGTCGCTGCCACCGTTGTTTTTGTCCTTCTCGGCGGTGTGGCCGACCCCTCCGACGACGGGCCGTCGACCACCTCGTCGTGGATCAAGCTGGTACTCGGACTGCTACTGCTGGCGGTCGGAGTCCGCCAATGGCGCGCACGTACCGGACCCCATGCCACACCGGCATGGATGGCCGCAATCGACGAGATGACCGCGGTCAAAGCCGTCGGCCTCGGTTTCGCATTGGCCGCCATCAATCCGAAGAACTTGCTGATGTGCGCGGCCGCCGGCGTCACGATAGGCGCCGGCGCGTTGAGTGTCGGCAGCACCGTCGTAGCCGTCGCAGTGTTCTCTGTCCTGGCAGCGATGACGGTCCTGATACCCGTACTGGCCTACCACCTGGCCGCAGATCGCCTTCGAGAGCCGCTCGCACACCTCAAGGAATGGCTCCAAGCCAACAACACCACTGTGATGAGCGTGCTCATCCTCGTGATCGGCGTGGTGCTGCTCGGCAAGGGGCTCGGCGGTCTGCTCTGACGATAGAACTGTCGCCCCGCAGAAGGAAGGCATGACACCGCTGTGATGACACTGTTCGGGTCGCTTCGCGGCTACCGGCGAGCCTACGTTCGCCCTGATGTCGTCGCGGGCCTCACCGTGTGGGCGGTGCTGGTGCCCGAAGCCCTCGCCTATGCGGCCATCGCCGGCGTGCCCGCGGTGGTTGGGCTCTACGCAGCGGTCCCGGCACTGGTGCTCTACGCCGCAGCCGGGAGTTCCCGGCATCTGGTGGTCGGGCCCATGTCGGCCACTGCCGCGTTGTCTGCCGCCATGGTCGGGCCGATCGCCGAAGGCAACCCACAACTGTTCGTCGCCGCCACGGCAGCCATCGCGTTGGTCGCCGGCCTGGTCGCCCTGCTCGCCGGCACCCTACGGATGGGGTTCATCGCCTCGTTCATCTCCGAACCGGTCCTCAAAGGATTCATCGTCGGACTGGCGCTCACCATCATCATCGGACAGGTTCCCAAACTCGTCGGCGCCCCCAAGGGCTCGGGCAACTTCTTCGAACAAGCGTGGGCATTCCTCCGGGACGTGCCTGAAGCTGATGGACTCACAGCGTTGCTCGGCGGGGTCAGCCTGGCCGTGGTCCTTGGCGTCAGGCGATGGATACCGTTGGTGCCCGGGTCCCTGCTTGTAGTGCTCGCCGGAATCGGGGCGGTGTGGTTGTTTGGTCTCGATGACCGCGGCGTAGACATTGTCGGTGACATCAACCCGGGTCTGCCTGCGGTCGGACTTCCACCCGAGGTGTCCGCGCACCAGTACCTCGAACTGGTCGGCCCCGCTGTCGGCATCGTGCTGATCGGGTTTGCCGAAGGACTCGGCGCAGCGAAAACCTACGCCGCCACAGCCGGATACACGATCGACGCCAACCGCGAATTGCTCGGCCTAGGCGCCGCAAACCTCGGATCGGGGCTGTCCTCGGGGATGATCGTCAACGGCAGCCTCTCCAAAACCGCTGTCAACGGCGGCGCGGGCGCCAAAACTCAAGTCAGCGGCCTCCTGGTCGCCGCGCTGACAGTGCTCACTCTGCTGTTCCTCACCGGACTGTTCGAAAAGCTTCCCGAAGCCACCCTGGCGGCAGTCGTCATCGCAGCGGTCGTAGAACTCGTCGATCTCCCTGCACTGCAACGCCTCTACCGCGTATGGACCACGCGGCTGGGAAGCATCTACGGTCACGCCGCCAGAGCCGACTTCGTTGCAGCCATCACCGCGCTCGCCGGCGTGCTGATCTTTGACACGTTGCCGGGATTGATCATCGGGATTGCCGTATCAATGCTGCTTCTGCTCTACCGCGTATCGCGGCCGAATGTGACCACCCTGGCCCATGAAGACAATCGATGGGTCGACACCGCAACGCACCCAGCACTACCCGAGATTTCCGGCGTGAAAGTCGTTCGGGTGGAGGCTGGTTTGTTCTTCGCCAACGCCGACCATGTCCGCGACCACATCACAAACCTGGCCACACCCCCGGTCAACACCATCGTGCTCGACGCGGAGACGTCACCGTTCATCGACGTCAGTGCAGTCACCATGCTCGTCGAACTGCACAACGCTTTGAACCGCCTCGGAGTTCACTTCCGGGTCGCCAGAGACATCGGACAATTCCGCGATGTCATACACGCCGCGGCTCCCGGATCGTCTCTACGCATCTATCCCACCGTCGCCGACGCACTCGAGGCCGACCCGCCGCCCTCGTAGGCCGTCCACCCGGGGGGCGGCACCGAACGCGGGTGCAGTTTTCGACATCGACTCTCTCGACATCACCGCGGGCCCAGACGTCGCGTTCGCCGTAGCGCTCGTGCGGTGCGGACACCCCGACGAACTGGACGCGTATCCGGACCGCCGATTACGACTGACCGTCGGCCTGCGCAAGATGAGCGACCGCTGGGTGGTCACCCACGAGCACCATTCCTTTGCATACACAGATGACGCTGAGAGCTGACCGCAATCGAATGCCCGACGACGCACACATCATCAGCGGATAAAGATACTTCGCGCGCCGAATAAAGAGCGCGACGTTTCGACGACGTCAACTGTTGTTCTCCGTAAATCCTCTCGTCGTATTCGCATTCGCGTCGGCGAAAGACACTAGCGGTGCTAATCTCCGGCCATGAATATACGCGGTGTCCAAACACCCAAACGTTCTCTCTGGCAAAGAAAATCAGCTATCGCGTTGTCGCTGTTGGTCAGTGTTTCCGTAGTGGCGGCCGGTTGCAGCAATAGCGACTCGACGAGCGAGACCTCATCGACCACCAGTGCACCCAGTTCGACGGGCGAAAGCAACGGCGAAATCGACGGCCAATTCGGCATTCCGGAGTTCTATGAACCCCCGTCACCGCTGCCCAGCGGCGAGCACGGTGAGCTGATTCGCAAAGAAGAGATCGATGCGCCCGAAGGCGCACGGGCCTGGCGCATCCTCTACCTGTCAGAGCTGCACGACGGCACACCCGTTGCGGTGTCAGGCTTTGTGGTCGCACCGGAAGGCGCCGCACCCGAGGGTGGACGAAAGGTTGTCGCCTGGGCGCACGGCACGGAGGGCGGCGGCCGCAACTGCGCCCCGTCACTGGCTCCCAAACCGGCCGTCGAACTGGTCGACTACTTCACGTACACCAGCACATTGCAGCAAGATTCGGGCGTACCCGCACTCTCGGAGATGCTCGAAGCCGGATACGTCGTCGTGGCAACCGACTACCAGGGGCTGGGCACTCCGGGCATTCAGCAGTACACGGTGCTCGAATCGGAATCGAACAACATCTGGGACTCGGTGAAAGCCGCGCAGAAAATCGACGAGACCGGCGCCGGCGACGACATGGTGGTTCTCGGCTGGTCGCAAGGCGGCGGAGCATCGGTGTGGATGTCACAGAACCAGGACTACGGCGCCCCGTTACGATTGCTCGGCACAGCAGGTTTGGCCCCCGCGGCCGACAACGGCCCTCAGTTCGCCAGGCAGGTCCCACCCGGACCGAGCAACGCGACATCGCCCGCGCACGCGGTTGCACTGCAATTGAACGTCTTTCGCGGTCTGGCCGCCGCCTACCCTGAGCTCAAGGTGTCCGACGTGGTGACCAAGGCAGGCGAGGAGGCCATGGTGGGGGCAGCGCAGCAGTGCATCAGCCATCTCGCCTACGTCATCAACTCGAACCTGACCACGCCGCCAGGAGAGACCCTCCTCAACCCCAACATCCCGGCAGATTGGCAGCAGCGCCTCAACGAGAACACCGTCGGCTACAGCGCACCGAAGGTTCCGGTACTGGTGATGCAAGGCACCGCGGATACCGTGGTCAACCCCAACGGCACCACCCAATACATCGCCCGCGCATGTGGATTCGGCCAGCCGGTGGAGTACACGATGTACGAGGGTGCCACGCACCAGACCATCCCGAACGACTCGAAGTCCGAGTACCTGGAATGGTTCGCCGACCGCTTCGACGGTATTCCCGCACCCTCGAACTGCGCGCCCCCCGGAAGTCCTCAGACCGCGCCGTCGCCGATCCCGACGCCGGCGCCGCTCATCCCGGCTCCGACAACGCCTTCGGCACCAGCACCAACCCCATAGGCCAGAACCGCAATTGCCGGCATCCCCGGTCGCCACGCCCGATTCGGTGTGAACGACCGGGGATTGTCGGACTTTTTCGCGCACCCGAGACTTCCAGCGCACACGGGCTCGCGCACTACTCGTGGGGTGGCTCGCCGGTCACCATGTGGTCGGCGTGGTTGATTCCTTCGAGAATCAGCCGGGTCAGGTGCCCGTCTACGATCCGGTAGATGACCCGGCGGCCTTCCTTACGGGTAGTGACCAGGCCGCTGAAACGCAGCTTGGCCAGATGTTGGCTCACAGACGTCTTGGAGCTTCCGGTCTGTTCGATGAGAGCGGCGACATCAGCCTCACCGCGAGTGAGAATCCACAAGATATGCAGGCGAGTCGGATCGGCCAGCATGCGAAAGGTGGCGGTCGCGGTGTCCAGGCGCTGACGATCGGGCGCCCCATGATGGACCAGGCTCGCGGTAGATGCCTCGGTCACCGGCTTCATCACATCTACCTTCCCGCAGAGACCACCTCGAGTCGCGCCGGCCAGATCCGGGCAGCGACCAATGCTGCGAGTGTAGCGAGCACCGTTGATGCCAGCGATGCGCTGACCTGCCCGATGTGGGCACCGACCCAACCGGCCAGCGGGTAAGTCAGCATAAAACAGGCATGTGACAGCGAGAATTGCGCAGTGAACACCGACGACCGATTCTGCTCATCGGAGTAGGCACGCAACAGCCGCGCGGACGGCGTCGTGATCAGCGACGTCCCCGCACCCAGCACGATCCAGACCGCGCCCAGCACAATCCATCCCGCTGTCGTGGGGGGTGCTATCACCAGAAACAGAGTTGTGACCGCCAACCCGGTAGCCACCGTCACCGATCCGGTCATCATCACCCGGCGATCAGGCAACGAGGCGAGCAATCGAGGCAGCACCAGCGCCACCACCATGGAGCCGGCACCAAAACACCCCAGCGCCACCGCAACTCCGGTGTTCGACCCGCCCAACAGTTCGCGTACGTACACCACCGTGTTGACCACCACCAGCGCGGTCGCCGCAGCGACCACCATGTTCAAGGCCAGCAACCCGCGCAGGACCGGGCTCGCAGCCATTACCCGCGAACCGAGTGTCATCCGGTCGATCAGCCGCAGCGATCGATCAGCCGGGATCGTCCGCGGCAGCACCGTCGAGATCACCAACAACGCCGACGCGACGAACCCGGCAACAGTGCCCAGGAACAGGTAGTTGTAGCTGACCACCGCCAGCAGCGCTGCCGCCAGCACCGGGCTCACCAGCGATTCGAGGTCGTAGGCCAGCCGCGACAACGACAAACCGCGCGTGTAGTCGTCTTCCTTGACCAGGACGGCCGGAATGATCGACTGGAAAGCCGGCGTGAAGGTCGCCGACGCGGCCTGCAACACAAAAATCAGTACATACACTTGCCACGTCTGATCGACGAGCGGCAACAGCACCGCCACCGCGGCCCTGACCACATCCGCTCCAACCAGCAACACTTTGCGGGGTACACGATCGGTGAGTGCGGAAATCACCGGCGCCACAGCAACATACGCCACCATCTTGATCGCCAGCGCAGTCCCCAGCACCGCGCCGGCTCGAGATCCGGCCAGGTCGTACGCCAACAGACCCAACGCCACGGTCAGCAGCCCTGTCCCCAAGAGTGCCACCACCTGAGCTGCGAACAACCGGCCGAACGTCCGGTTACGCATGATCTCCAGCATCGCCCGCGACCCCTTCATCTCGTGCCCGCTGCGGCCACTCGAGATCAATCTTAGTCGCATAGCTGCGCAACTGCGCAACTGTTGGACGTGCGCAACGCTCGGCAATCGTCAGCGGTGGCGCGGTCCCCATGATCGTTGAGACAGCAGACGCATCCCGTTGAGTGCGACGATGACCGTCGAGCTCTCGTGGCCGGCCACGCCCAGCGGCAATGGCAGCGTGGCGGCCAGGTCCCAGATCACCAGGGTGACGATGAACGCTGCGGCGATGGCGAGGTTGGCGACCACGATTCGGTGCGCTCGTTGCGAGAGCCTGATGACGTTCGCGAGCGCCGAGAGATCGTCGCCGATGAGTACCGCGTCTGCGGTATCAAGAGCCAGATCGGATCCCTTGCGGCCCATGGCAACACCCGCGTGAGCGGTCGCGAGAGCCGGCGCATCATTGACCCCATCCCCGACGACCAGCACGGTACGGCCTTGGTGCTGCAGCTCCCGGACGGCGGCGGCTTTGTCCTGTGGCAGCAATTCGGCGCGGATGTCAGTGATGCCTATCCGTCCGGCGATGGCGTCCGCCACCCGCGGATTGTCTCCGCTCAACAGAATGGGGGTCCGTCCGGTCAGTGTCGTGAGCGCCGCGACTGTCTCTGAGCTCTCGGCCCGGATGGTGTCGCGTAGACCGAGCAGTCCCACCGGATTGTGGTCGACACTGACAACAACAACGGTGAGTCCGGTTTGTTCGAGCTCCACCACGAGAGTGTCGAGTCCGGACTCGTCCGAGGTGCCAGGCCCGTGTGCCCGCGGCCGGCTGACGTCGATGCGCTGCCCGTCAATCGTGCCGAATACCCCTGCGCCCGGGGTGGATCCGAACCCGATTGCCTGCTGCGATGGATGTCCGGCATGGTCGGCGGCTGCAGTGATGGCTGCGGCAAGAGGGTGTTCGCTGTGCCGTTCGACCGCTGCTGCCATCGCAAGGATCTCCGATTGGTCTACCGCGGTGCCGGGAAGACTGCGGATCGTCTCGAGGCGTGGGGTTCCCTCGGTGACCGTGCCGGTCTTGTCGAAAGCAACCAAGTCGATGGCCCGGAGTTGCTCCATCACAACGGCCGACTTGACCAGCACACCGTTTCGGGCGGCGGTGGCCATGGCTGCGAGCAGGGGCGGCATGGTCGCCAGCACCACCGCACATGGTGATGCGACGATCATGAACGTCATCGCCCGTAGCAACGCAGAATCGAGTTCTGCTCCGAAAAGCAAAGGTACAGCGAAAATTACGAGCGTGGCCGCCACCACGATGGTCGAGTAATACTGTTCGACCCGCTCGATGAACAACTGGGTTGCGGCCTTGGTCGACGAAGCTTCTTCGACCATCGTCACGATCCGTGCGATGACGGTATCCGAGGGTTCTCTGTCGACCCGGATGGTCAAGGCGCCGGTGCCGTTCATGGTCCCCGCAAACACCTCGGCACCGGGCACTTTCTCGGCCGGCATCGACTCACCGGTGATCGTCGACTGGTCGACGTCGCTTGCGCCCGAGACCACAGTCCCATCGCCGGCGATCCGCTCGCCCGGACGGACCATGATGATGTCGCCGAGGGCGAGGTCAGCCGCGTCGACCGTTGTCTCGTTGCCTCGTTCGTCGACCCGGCATGCTTGTGCAGGCGCCAAGTCCAACAGTCCCCGAACCGAATCGGCCGTGCGTCGGGTCAAGACCGCTTCGAGTGCGCCCGAGGTAGCAAAGATGACGATCAGCAGGGCGCCGTCGAAGATCTGGCCGATCGCCGCGGCACCGATGGCGGCCACGATCATGAGCAAGTCGACGTCAAGGGTGCGCTCGCGCAGCGCGCGTAGACCCTCGAGAGCCGGTTCCCACCCGCCGGCCACGTAGCACGCCAGATACGCCGCCCAGAATGTCCATGAAGGTAGCGACGACAGCTGCAGAATCAAGCCGAAGACGAACAGCGCCAACGCAAGCGAAGCCCAGCGAACCTCATCGATGGACAACAATCGGGTACCGCGCTTGGTGTGTGCAACGCCGCCGGCGGCCGTGACCGGAGTAGGTGTTTCTGTCGTCATGCCAGCTTCCGCACTCGGGAACGTCGTTTCACCCGAACCATACACGCACGCATGAAGAGGTGTACATGCGTGCACATTGACTATGATCAGTGCATGGGTCACGGAGTCGAGGGCAAAACAGCGCCGCCGGCGCATCTTGATGCCGAGTCCGCCGCAACCGTTGCCGCGACGTTGCAGGCATTGGCCACCCCAAGCCGGTTGCGGATCCTCACCGAGCTACGCCACAGCCCCCTCGGAGTCACCGCCCTGGCCGAAGCCGTCGACATGGAGCAGTCCGCGGTCTCGCATCAGTTGCGCCTACTTCGGGCGTTGGGGTTGGTCACCGGCACCAGGGCGGGACGCAACGTCACCTACCGGCTCTACGACAATCACGTCGCGATGCTGCTCGATGAGGCGATCTACCACATCGAACACCTGGGTCTGGCCGATCGCGATGCAACGGGCGATACCGCGTGAGAAGAACATCTGACACACCGCCGAAGTCCGGCATTTGCGGTCCCGCTGGATAGACTTCGGGTGTGACAGCCGAAGCGGAGCTCGTGTTTCGCCTCTCCGGCGGTGTCACTGTCACTTTCGGTGGTCGTGAAGCCGATCCCCGCGTAGTCGGCGGACCGAGATGTGCGTTGGTCCTCGGGTTTCTCGTGGTCAACCGGCATCGCGACGTGTCGTTGGAAGAACTCGCGGAGGCCGTGTGGCCGGCTGACCGCCCGCAGTCGTGGAACGCGGCTCTCCGCATTCTCTTCTCACGGATCAGGGACACCTTTCGTCTCGTCGGATTACCCGCGGACGGCCTCCGTTCGCGAAGCGGCGGTGTTCGTTTGACGCTGCCCGCGTCGCTGCGATCTGATCTGGAACTCGCCGAGATGTACTGCGACACCTCACCCGGCGACCCGCAGGCGGTACTGCACAACGCCCGAAAAGCGCTGCAATTGCTCACTTCTGCGCCCTTGGACGGCATCATCGGGTCGTGGGCTGACCACGTGCGTGCAGAGGCGACGCGGATTCGGATCAGGGCTCTGGAGATCGACGCCGAGGGGTCACTGAGGGCAGGTGAGTATGCGCGCGCCACGCAGTCGGCCCAGTCCATCATCGCCATCGATCCCTTCCGTGAGAACGCCTATCGGATCGCCATGAGCGGATACATGGCCTTGGGTGAACGGGGCCAAGCGTTGGCGACGGCGGCCAGGTGCCGGCAGGCGCTGGCCGAGGAGTTGGGCACGACGCCTTCCGCGGAGACCGAGAACCTCTATTTCGAGATACTGCGCAGCGACGACCACCCGATGCGAGTCACCGTGGCGGCCGCCACGCCGTCGATCGAGAACAACGCGGTCAGAATCGAACGCACGGCCGAACGGATCACCATCGACGAGGCCGTGATCGGTGCCGCTCAGGGGCGCGGCCAGTTCATCGCGGTCGTGGGCGAAGCCGGCACCGGCAAAACCACCCTCGTTCTCGAAGCAATGGACCGCGCACGCGCGGCGGGAACAACGGTCTTGTTCGGTCGGTGCAGCGAGGAGTCGCTGGTCTCCTTCGAGCCGTTTGTCGAGGCGATCGGTCGTGAACTCGACGATTTGGACCCGGTGACCGTGCAGGAGCGGCTCCGCACCGCCGGCCAGGGCCTTGTGAAGTTGGTCCCGCAGAGAATGTGGGAATCCAGTGACCTCCTCGTCTCCTCGGTCGAGGACGACGACCGGGCATTGACCATGTCGGCCGTCCTCGAGTGGCTCACCTCACCCACGCGGCGATCCCCCACGATGCTGGTGGTCGACGACCTGCACTGGGCGTCCACGGCCACTCTGGACGTGCTGCGTTTCGTCATCCATGGATCCGAATCTGCCGGTCTCACAATCATTGTGACCGTGCGGGAAGAGTTCACCGACCGCGCAGATCTTCGCTCGGTGTTGATCAGCCCGTCCAGAACTCGCGGTGTGCAGCGCATCGAGCTGGGTGCGTTCGACGTTGCACAGGTGGCGGCCATGGTCGAGGCGTCGGGCAGCGACCTCGATCCGGCGGCTCTGCACGACCGGACGGGCGGGTTGCCCTTCTTTGTCTCGTCACTGCTTGCGACCGACGCCCTCCGGTCACAACAACAACTTCCGACATCCGTTGCGGAGTCGGTCGCCCACCGGATCAGAGTCCTCGGTGCCGATGCGTTGGAGGTGATGGAGGTCTGTTCGGTCATCGGTCTGGTGTCACCGCGGGGTGTACTGCGATCGGCCGTGGAGCCCATGGACGACGGCGCTTTCGCGGCCGCGATCGACGAGCTCTCCCAAGCACGCTTGATCACAGAGTTCGTCTCATCCAGCGAGGTGATGATCCGCCACGCCCTGGTTCAAGAGTCCGTCTACGTTCAGATGCCAGGCGTTCGTCGTGTCCACGCGCATTCCCGGGTCGCCCGCGCATTCGAGGACCACGGAGTCGATCACGAGCCAGATGGGTTCGCGCGGATGGCGTATCACCTGAGTCACGGGCTGGACTCCGACCGCCCCCGCTCAGTGGAGTACTCCATCCGGGCCGGCGATGCGGCCAACTCGATCGGCGCCTACGAAGACGCTGTCTCGCTGTACCAGTTCGCTGCCGAGCGCCTCACCCCACGCGGCGATTCGTCTGCGCGTTGCCGGCTCCTCATCAAGTTGGGGCGGGCACAGCGCAAAGCGCGCAATCCGGCGTTCCGTTCGACTCTGCTCGGCGCTGCGGCGATGGGACGCCGACTCGGCGATGTCGACCTGCACGTGTCCGCGACACTGGCGAACAACTTGTACGGAATCCTCTACGTACACATACACATCGACCACGAACGCATCGCCAGCCTCAACGATGCCCTGCACGCGCTCGAGGCGACCGGCCGCGACGACGGCTCGTCGACGGCCCACCTACTGGCGCAACTGGCTATCGAACAGATCTGGACCACCGACCACCACACCAGACGTGACCTTCTCCTCCGAGCAATCGACGCCGCCCGAGCAGCCGACGACACCGATGCACTCATCGCAGCACTGTCAGCGGTATTGGTCTCCCTGCGCACACCGCATATGGCCACCATCCGCCAAGACGCCTACGAAGAGCTGGAAAAGATCAGCAGCATCGCGCCGACGCGCACGCTCGACCCCATGCTCACCGTGTGGTTGGCGCGCGCGCAGGTGGTGAACGGCGAATTGGCGAAAGCTCAGCACACAATCGGCAGAGTTTCCGCGGCCCACACGAGCCGCGATCGCGAGCTGGCATGGCTCGTTTCGAGTATCCAATTCGGCATAAGCCTTGCCGCCGGGCGTCTTTCCCAGTGCGACCAGCAGCTCGAGGAAATTCGGAGCATTCCTGCCTCACCGATCGAGACCTACTCCTTCGGTCGCCTTCTCGCATTCGTATGCGGCTTGCGGACTCTGCGAGGCGACATGCGTGAAATAGTCGACGCTGCAGACGACATGACCGAACGCTTCGACCTCGTCAGTTCATACCGGCCGATTCTCGCCCTGGCGATGGCAGATGTCGGCGACACCGAATCCGCGGTCCGCCTGTTGTCCTGGTACGACAAGCCACGCGTCGCGGCCATCGAGGTGAATCACGTATGGGCCAGCTCGATAGCCGTTCTGGGTCGGGCGGCCGCGCAAATCGGCAACACCATCGTCTGCGAGGCGGTCTACGAACTGATGGTCGATCATGCCGATGAAACGATCAGCGCGGTGGCTGTCGTGTACGGCGTGACCCACCATCATCTGGCGGACTTGTCGATCGCACTGGGGCAGTACGATCGCGCGAGGCGACACCTCGACGATGCGCTGCGTGTGCACCGTGCCCGTGGATTCGACGCTTGGTACGCCGAAACCCTTTATCTCGAAGCACTTCTGGCCGCAAAGTCATCCGGCCGACAACCTACAGATGCGATCGAGCGCGCGCGTCGTGCCGCGGACGACACCGGGGCCACCGCAGTGCGCAGACGTATCGACGCACTGGCCGGTCGGTGGAAGTCGTGACGCGACATTTGTCGATGCCTGCTCGATGAAGTCGCAACATGCGACCACTGCCCGCCGCGACGGAGAGGCACCATGCTGTATCAAACGGCCCACTGGGCGGGACCACCCTCCCGGTTCAGGAGGCTGGCAGACGTCAGACCCGATCCTCGATCGTCATCGACCCAAGGGGAACGAATGCACCGCGGAACAGACCAGGAGGTCATGTGACGGAGACATGGTATGCGGGCGGTAGGGTCGCGGACGGTTCTGGCGCAGAGCCTTCGGTTGCCGACGTCTGTGTGACGGATGGCGTCATCACAGCCATCGGCAGTGCGCCTGCGGGCGCGACGACGGTGGATCTTGACGGCAGGCTCCTCACCCCCGGGCTGATCGATGCTCACGTTCACCTGGGCCTGTCCAGCCCCATCAGGGCGCAGTTCGGATTCGAACTGTCGGTTGCCGAGATTGCAGCAGACATTTTCACGGCGGCGGCATTCGCGGTCGACGCCGGCTTCACGACAGTTCGCGACACCGGCGGCATCGACCGCGGAGTCGTCGACGTCCTCGCAAAAGGCAAGATGAGAGGTCCGCACGTGCTTTCTTGCGGCCCTGTCCAGTGCCAGATCGGCGGGCACGGTTACTACGGGGCCGATTGGGAGCCAACGGAGCTGTGGACCGAACACCACATTCCTGGACTGTGCGCACTGTCGTTGATGTCGGGCAACGCCGACGAGCTCCGTAGGAACGTCCGCGAGACGTTCCGCAGAGGCGCCACCTTTCTCAAACTGTGCGTTACCGGTGGTGTGGTCGGAGGCCACGATCGCCTCGCCGACACACAGTTCACCATCGAGGAGATCGCGGTGGCCGTGCAGGAAGCCGCAGCGCGTGGCACTTACGTGACCGTCCACGCACATGGCAGTGCGGGTATCCGCAACGCGGTACGGGCCGGCGTGCGGTGCGTCGAACATGGCACCGACATCGACGAATCGACCGCATCTCTGATGCACGAACATGACGTGGCCTTGGTCCCCACCTTCTCCGTACTCGATCAGCTCTTCAGCGACGGGGTGACGGACGTGGACCCCTCAACCGCCGACCGGGCGACCGGAGTCCGGCAACGGATGGCGTCCGCCCTCGAGACAGCGCGCTCGACCGGCCTGAGAATTGGTCTGGGTTCTGACCTCATCGGTCCGAACCAGCAACGAAGGGGTGCGGAACTGCAAGTGCGCTCGGAGCTGGAATCCCCGATGCAGGCATTGGTGTCTGCAACGAGCGTCAACGCGGACATCCTCGGCGTGGGCGAAACCGTCGGAATGGTGCGTGTTGGAATGCGAGCCGACCTCGTCGTGTGGCAGAGCGACCCCCTCGAAGATGCAAGTGTCTTCGCAAACCCGGACATGGCCGTTCTCGTTGTCAAGAGCGGCGCGATAGCAAAGGACATTCGATGAGCACCATGTTGCACGGTTGCCTGGCTGACACGGACTACCTCGAAGTGACGTCCCGGTCGGGGCGCCGCTTCGGTGTCTGGATCACCACTCCTCCCGGCTACGAAGACTCGGCGCAAACGCTGCCCTTGATCTACGTATTGGACGGGAACTGGACGGTCGGGTACACGGCGCCGCTCGTCGTCGCGCAACAAGATCCGTTTCTGAACATTGCGCCCTACATCCAGGTGAGCGTCGGTTATGCCGGCGATGACGCGTCCGACTGGTCCCGGCTTCGCAACCGTGATCTCGTTCCCGCCGGGGAGCCGGTGGGCGATGACGTGGTGGCTGCGTTGGCCACGGCTCGCGAGACAGGGATGATGAGCCAAGAAGACATAGACGCCTATATGGAACGACTATCGGACTGCGATGCCGACGCATTTCTCGACTTCCTCACGAGCGAGCTCCACCCGCGGTTGCAATCGCGCCTTCGTGTCAGCGACACCGGTCACGGTCTGTTCGGGTACTCGTATGGAGGACTTTTCGCTCTGTACGCGTGGCTTCGTGGCGGGACACCGTTCGCCACGGTCGGCGCCGGCACTCCTGGCATCAGCAGTCCGGACAGTCAGTTGTTCGACCTGATTCGCACTCACCAGGAACGCGACAACGGCGAGTTGGGCACTCCCCGCCTACACGTCACCCTGAACAAGGTCGAGGTCCTGGGTGATATGCCCGTGTACCGCGGCATCGCCCGCAATGTCCTGAGGGCGCTGGAAGAGTTGCGAGCCAGCAGTCGCTCAGACTCCATTTCGACGTCGATGCTCGACGAGACGCACGCGACCGGGGTACAGGCATCCTTCTTGAGCTATCTGAAGAACTGTCACGTCCGGTGATTGTGGCCTCGGCCGCGAGTCGTCGGACGTACGTACCCGACCGAAGACCGCAGTAACACAGCTGATACGACTGCACTGATGTGCGGGAGCGCCTCTCGCGTGTTGTGAGGAGAGTGCAATGCCCACCAACGACCTGCAGTCGCTCGTCGACGAGCTGGCCGGTCGACTCCACCGGTCTGTGGCCATCGACGACCCCTCGATCCGGCTCCTCGCCGCCAGTCGACACTTCGGCGACGAAGACTCCCTGCGGATCACCTCCATCCTGAATCGTTCGGTACCCGACGAAGTGACCCGGCCTCTCCTCGCTCTCGGAATTGGCACGTGGACCAAACCGGGCCGCGCCCATCTCGATGTGCCCGGAAGCGAGAACCGGCTTTGTGTGCCCGTCCGCTGCAAGAGTCTGCTGCTCGGCTTCCTCTGGCTTATCGACAACGAGGCAAATCCCCTGACAGAGTCCGACGTCGAGATGGCGGAGGATACCGCCGCACGCGCGGGCGTGATCCTCTACGAACGGTTGTTACTCCGTGAACGATCAGATCTTCGTCGCGAGGAAGTACTTCGCAACCTCGTCACCTCAACCGAAGAGGTCAGGAGACGGGCAGTTGAGGATGTTCACACTGAGCAATTGCTCGTTGACCACGCGACGCACTACCAGGTCATCGCAGTACAACGCGGAATTGCACACCCGGCCGAAACGTCGGACGGCGTAGCAGTAGAAGCAGCGGTGCAGGAAGGGCTCCACACTCTTCCGGACGGCGCCGGCCTGATGGTGGCAGACAGATCTCGCGCGTGGCTACTGCTCGCCCTCCCAGAACCATTGAGTCAACTGCAACTGAGGTCCATCACTCAGCGTATTACGTCGCGCTTCCGGCAGCTGAGTGGAAAGGACGGCCAATTCGTACTCGGTGTCAGCGACACGGTGAACGAACTCGGTCAGGTATTCCGCGCCTATCGACAGGCAGTCGTCGCGGTTCGTGCTGCGTTGCTGATTCCTTCGATAGGGGACATTGCGCGATGGGGACATCTAGGCCCCTACGACATCCTCCTACGACTGTCGAGCGACGAAATTGCTTCCGCTGCAGACGTTTCGCCGCTGAGGGCACTCGAAAACGCTGACCGGCAGCAGGTTCTCGTGAAGACCCTCGATACATTCTTCGACAACGCATGCGACATCAGGCGCACCGCGAACCTGCTTTGCATCCATCGAGCGACGCTCTATCAGAGACTCAAACGCATTGAGCAGGTCACGGGCTGCAGTCTCGACAACGGGGATGACCGCCTCACACTGCATTTGGGACTGAAGATGAAAGCGCTGGCGGCGGCCAACACCGTGTCAACCACCAGCTGGCCCCTCTAGCGGCCCGACGTCGGGACGAAAACTGCTTGCTGGCAGTAGGTCTGACGCCTGATCGACCTCCGGACATAGACACGCGTTGAAACCGCGCCTCAACGCGACAATTGCGCAATACACAGGCTCCATGGTTGAACAATTGCCCATGATGCAGGTCACGTTCTGAGGTTAGTGTTGTCCACGATGCAGGGTCGCGGCACAGAGCGGTAAGCACCTCGTGTGACCGCCTGTCGAACTTCCAGCTCCCGGGAAGTCACATCACTTCAGTTGACCGATAACGCTTTTCACGTCGGCAACAGGAACAACCGCGCATCAACCATCCCCCGTCCAATCCGAAAGGGCCCCGATGTCGAGCAATGTGGAAGATTCGGCCGAACACGTCCGGGTGCAGGATTCGCGCCAACTGACACGCACGCGGCGGCGAGCTCTGCTCGCCGCGTCGACCGGCAACTTCGTCGAATGGTTCGATTTCACGATCTATGGCTTAATGGCTGTGACCCTTGCTGACGTCTTCTTTCCGCCGGACTCTGGCGGTTCCGCACTGCTGGCCGTCTTCGCCGTCTACGGAAGCGCGTTCCTCGCCAGGCCTGCCGGAGCGCTGTTCTTCGGAACCATGGGCG
Organism: Williamsia muralis; assembly: GCF_051487485.1. Taxonomy (GTDB): domain Bacteria; phylum Actinomycetota; class Actinomycetes; order Mycobacteriales; family Mycobacteriaceae; genus Williamsia; species Williamsia muralis_B. The sequence goes on from NZ_JAHVCV010000011.1 coordinate 58,694, forward strand.
ATCGTCTCGGCCGACGCGGTTCTCTGTCCTTGGCAATCGGATTGATGGGTGTGGCTACGGCCGCGATAGGTCTACTGCCGAGCTACGCAACGATCGGGGCCGCCGCTCCCGCGCTTCTTCTAGCCTGCCGGCTGATCCAAGGCTTCTCTGCCGGTGGCGAATTCGCCGGTGCCGCGACCTTTGCGGTTGAACATGCGCCACCCGGACGACGGCCCCTCTACCTGGCTGTCTTCGCTGGATCCACATCACTCGGGCTCGTCGGCGCAACCCTGACCATCCTCGCGTACCGGTCAATGGGCGCTGACGCGTTCGATGGTGGCGGATGGCGATGGCCATTCCTCATCGGTGGCGCACTCGCCATCGCAGGACTGCTTCTGCGCCTCGGCGTCGAGGAGACACCGGTGTTCGAAGCTGTTGCGGCGCAGAACCAGAACTCCACACGACGATTCCCGATGAGGGAATTGCTGGTTCAGCATCGTCGCAAAGTGGTGACTCTGTTCATGTTCTTTGCGTGCCTCGGGGTACTCAACCACATGATGCTCGGCTATATGCCCACCTACCTGGTGATGTCCGCGGGGATCTCGACTGACACCGCACTGGTGTTGACCACCATCGCGATGGTCATCCCGGTCCCCGTGGTGATCGCGTTGAGTGGACTCGTCGAGAAGGTGGGGCGCCGCCCCTTCGTCCGTGTCGGAGCGGTGGGTACAGCGCTCGCCCTTGTTCCCTGCTATCTGCTCATCGGCACAGGCAACCTTCTTGTGATCGGTACCGCGCTGGCCATTCTGATGATGGGTGCAAGTCTGCTGACCACCGGGTTGCTCCCGATCTTGGAACTCCTCCCAGCGCAACTTCGGTACGTCGGAACGGCAGTTCCGTACAACCTTGCCTACGCCGTCTTCGCCGGCACGGCACCACTGGTCAGTCAAGCACTGGTCGACAGCACGGGCAGCGAGCTCGCACCGGCGTTCTACGGCACCGCAATCGCGCTGATCGCGTGCCCATTCATATTTCGCGGTATTCCCGAGACTAAGGGCGCCGATCTTCGAACAGGTCTCCAACAGAGGTGACGGACGTTGGTTCCGGAACATACCCACTCCCGAGTGGACAGAGTCTGTCGGCGCTACAAACCTGGCGTTGCCGTAACCGAAATGTCCACAAATGTAGATAGATTTGCCCGCCGGCCTTCGCGAAGCTTGTGATGTGTGTCGGGTTGCCGTCTTCACCATGCGGTCTGTTCGAAATCATTTGTCTTCTGGGCACTTCCGTGTCCGCAACGCTATGAATCATCTGGAGGTACGATGCCCAAAGGGACCGACGCGGTAATTGTGGGAGCTGGGGTCATCGGAAACTCCATTGCCTACGAACTCGCTGCTCGTGGCTACCGCGTGGTGGTGATAGACAAAGAGGGCGGATCGGGCTTCGGGTCCACCAGTGCCTCGAGCGCGGTGATCCGATTCAATTACTCCACCTTCGACGGGATGGCCGCAGCTTGGGAGGCGGCACATTGCTGGAGGGCCTGGCCCGAGCACCTGGGCGGTGTGGACATAACGGATCTGGCCCGTTTCCGTGAATGCGGCATGGTATTCCTCGATGTGGACATCGCCCCGCGTGAACGCACAGTACGGCTCTTCGACAAGATCGGCGTGAAATACGAACTGTGGGACTCGGACACATTGGCGAATCGGATTCCAGGAATCGACGTCGGTTCCTACTATCCACCGAAACCTGTTCAGTCGGAGGCCTTTTACGCTGACACGGACTCTTCTCTCGGAGCGGTCTACACCCCAGAGGCCGGCTTCGTCGACGATCCCCAACTCGCCGCCGCCAACCTCGGAGTTGCCGCGGTTGCGAACGGGGCCGTCCACTTGTTCCGTACCAAAGTCACTCACATCGAACAACAGCCGTCTGAGCGGTGGATTCTTCACCTGGACAACGGCGACACGGTCGAGGCTCCGATAGTTGTCAACGCCGCCGGCCCGTGGTCGGGCGCCCTCAACGCGATGGCAGGGGTGGGGGCCGACTTCACGGTCACCGTGCGCCCCCTTCGGCAGGAGGTCCATCATGTCGCGGCACCTGCGGGCTACAACCAGGATGTCCGACTCGGCCCGATGATCGCCGACCTCGACCTGGGGACCTACATGCGGCCAGAGCAGGGGGGAGGATTCTTGATCGGTGGCACCGAACCTGAGTGCGACCCCCTGGAGTGGATCGATGACCCCGACAGCGCCAACCCGAACCGCACCGCTGACCGCTTCCAGGCGCAAGTCTTGCGTGCTGCCCGGCGACTTCCCCACTTGTCGGTGCCGTTTCAGCCCAAGGGAATTGCCGGCGTATATGACGCCGCCTCGGACTGGACCCCGATCTACGACAGGACCGATCGGCCGGGCTTCTATGTCGCGATGGGAACCAGTGGCAATCAGTTCAAGAACGCACCTGTTGCCGGGCGATTCCTGGCGACCCTCATCGAGGAGGTCGAGGCCGGGCGCGACCATGATGCAGATCCAGTGTCCTACACGGGCCCGCATACGGGTTCGACCATCAATCTTGGTTCGTTTTCTCGTCGCCGGGATTTCAACACCGAGTCGACCGGAACTGTCTTGGGTTAGGCGCCAGGAAGTCGTCGACCCGTTCGCCTTCGCACGAAGGCACCATCTACCCATTGTCGAACAGGATGGCTGTTCGACCCGTCGATTCGACAGTCGGATTGGATTACGTTGAGCGCTAGTCCTGTTGAAGTCTTTGCCTGTAGTACGGAGCTTGCGGATGAGCTGGCCTCGGCGATGCCCGCAGATCGCCTCGTCACCGACCGCGACGTCATCGCTACGTACCTACACGACGAAGCCGAATGGGCGCCCTACGGCGCGCCACTGCTGGTCGTCCGGCCACGCAGCGCCGAGGAGGTGCAATCCGTCGTTCGGGCCTGCATCGTGCGACACGTCCCCGTGGTCACCCGCGGCGCGGGAACCGGACTGTCCGGCGGTGCCAACGCCATCGACGGTTGCGTCATCGTCTCCTTCGACAAGATGAACACCATCAAGGAGGTCAACTCCCTCGAACGCCTCGCCGTCGTCGAACCGGGCGTCGTCAACGACGACCTCCGCGCTGCCTGCGCCGAGGAAGGCCTCTGGTACCCGCCGGATCCGTCCAGCGCCGCCTGGTCCACCATCGGTGGCAACGTCGCCACCAACGCCGGCGGTCTGTGCTGCGTCAAGTACGGCGTCACCCGGGACTACGTCCTCGGCGTGCAGGTCGTCACCGGCACCGGCGAGCTTGTGCGGCTCGGCCGCCGCACAGCCAAAGGCGTTGCCGGCTATGACCTCGCCGGGCTGATGGTCGGCTCCGAGGGCACCCTCGGTGTCATCACCGAGATCACAGTGAAGCTGCGCCCGCTGCAGGAACCGCAGCGCACCATCGTCGGATACTTCGACTCCACCGTCGACGCTGGGCACGCGGTACGCGCGGTCGCCGAAGACGGCCTCACACCGTCTGCACTCGAGCTGATCGACCGGCAATGCCTCGTGGCAGTGGACGCCTGGAAGAACATGGGCCTGTCCGCCGACGCGAACGTCCTGTTGCTGGGCCGCATCGACACTCCAGGCGCAGTCGGGGACATCGAGGCCGAGCGGATGCTTGCGTGCTACGAACGCGCGGGTGCCACGTGGAGCGCCCAATCCACGAACCAGCAGGAGGCCGACGCGCTGTTCCTGGCCCGCCGACTGGCCTACCCTGCGCTGGAACGCCTCGGGCCCGTCCTCACCGAGGACATCTGCGTTCCGAAAGCCGTTGTCCCCGAGATGCTCACGCGGATCGAGGAGATCGGGCTGCGGTACGACACGCACATCGCTTCCATTGCCCACGCCGGTGACGGCAACCTGCACCCGCTGCTCATCACGCCGAACGACGACGAGGACGCCCGGATAAGAGCGCAAGCCGCGTTCGCGGAGATCATCGACGCGGCGATTCGGTACGGCGGCACCGTCACCGGCGAGCACGGCATCGGTTTGCTCAAGATGGACGGCCTCGCACAGGAACTGGTTCCACCGGTGATGGACATGCATCGGGCAGTCAAGAGCGCTCTCGACCCGCACGGGATCATGAACCCCGGCAAGGTGTTTCGGCTGTGATAGAGCATTCGAAGCGTAAACTCTGATGAACGTGCTGGGTTAGGCGTTCAACGAACGGTCAGGTGGGTCAGCGCAGTAGTGCGCGTGACATCACCACACGCTGGATCTGGTTGGTGCCCTCATAGATTTGGGTGATCTTGGCATCACGCATCATCCGCTCGACGGGGAAGTCGCGGGTGTACCCGTAGCCACCGAACAACTGCACCGCGTCGGTGGTGACCTGCATGGCCACGTCGGAGGCGAAGCACTTCGACGCTGCGGAAATGAAGCCGAGGTTCTTTTCACCACGCTCGGCCCGCGCCGCCGAGGTGTACACCATCAAACGAGCAGCCTCGATCTTCATCGCCATATCCGCGAGCATGAACTCCACACCCTGAAACGAACTGATCGACTTACCGAACTGCTTACGCTCCTTCACATACGCAATCGTCTGATCCAAAGCACCCTGCGCGATACCCAACGCCTGCGCACCGATCGTCGGACGGGTGTGATCGAGGGTTTCGAGCGCGGTTTTGAAACCGGTGCCCGGCGCCCCGATGATCCGATCCCCAGGAATGGTGCAGTTCTCGAAATACAACTCCGCCGTCGGTGAACCCTTGATACCCAGCTTCTTCTCCAACGGACCGACAGTGAACCCCGGATCATCCTTGTGGACCATGAACGAGGAAATACCGTTGGCACCCTTCTCCGGATCGGTCACCGCCATCACCGTGTACCACGTGGACTTCCCGCCGTTGGTGATCCAACACTTCGACCCGTTGAGCACCCAGTTGTCGCCCTCTTCGCGGGCGCGAGTCTTCATCGCCGCCGCATCCGAACCCGCCTCACGCTCGGACAACGCATACGAGGCCATCGCCTCACCCGACGCAATCGACGGCAACACCTGCTGCTTGAGCTCCTCAGAACCCTTCAAAATCAAGCCCATCGTGCCCAACTTGTTGACCGCAGGAATCAACGACGCCGACGCATCCACCCGCGCAACCTCCTCGATCACGATGCACGCAGCCACCGAATCACCACCCTGACCGTCGTACTCCTCAGGCACATGGATCGCGTTGAAACCCGACGCCGTCAACGCCGCCAACGCCTCCTCCGGAAAACGAGAGTTCTCATCCACATCAGCAGCGTGGGGCTCGATCTCCTTCTCGGAAAGAGCCCGGATCGCCGCACGTAGCTCGTCGTGCTCTTCGCCGAGCTTGAACAGACCAAAATCGGGGTTGCCGGCCATCAGAACACTCCTCGTGATCACTGTGCGCGCGAACCTCGGGCGCCTTCTACGGTACTTAGTACCACATGTGTGGTACCAAGTACCAGTGACAGGAACGGGCATGCCCCAAGCAGAGACGACCCGCCAACGCCTTGCACGGGCGGCCTTTGCGCTGTTCGAAGAGCACGGATACGACGCGACCAGCGTCGACGACATCGCTGCACGCGCGAAAGTTGGCCGGACAACGCTGTTCCGCCACTTCGGGTCCAAAGAAGCCATCGTGTTCCCCGACCATGACTCACTGCAGCACAGCGCCCACAGCCATCTCGCCGGAACCGATCCCGAGATGATGCCGTCCGCGGTCATCGACGTTGCGCGTTCGGTCTTCGACAGCTACCTCACCGAAGGTGAACTGGCGCAGGCGCGTTACCGGCTTACCCGAACTGTTCCCGCGTTGCGTGACTACGAGGTCGCCACCGTCTCCAAATACGTCCGACTGTTCAACCGTCACCTGCAACCAACAGCAAACGACTCCACCGCACAGCTTCGTCACGAACTCTTTGCACACGCGGTTGTCGCCGCCCACAATCACGTACTGCGCCGCTGGCTACGAGGCGAGATCACCGACGCGCATCACGAGTTCACCGACGCGATGACAACTGCCCGCACAGTCCTCCACATCAGCGCGAAAGATTCCACCACTTCAGCGGTTGTGATCCTGTCCACCAACCAGCCGCTCGACTCAATTCTTCCGCGTCTACACGACGCGATCGGCGATCTCGGCTAGTCGCGTCAGACCGCGGTCCCGGCACATCGTCACCCCATCGAGCGGAATTCCGGACGCGCCTTCGGTGAAGAACTTGGTCCCAACGCAACGCCGAATCCGACCCGTCCGAACGGCGCCAGGCAATGACCCGACGTAGACCCCCGTACCTAGGCCCCGATTTCGGCACCCACGCGGTAGCCTTCGGCGATGGCGTGACTCAGTCGACGGGGCGTCACCGAATCACCGATGATGCTGACCGACGGCCCTGCCTCGAGTCCCAGCGTCGGCATCGGTACCCGCGGTTGATGCCACACCGTGAGGACGTCGTCGAACTCGATGTCGGCGCCTCCGAAGACCGGCCGCAAGCGCAATGCTTCCGACGACTTTTCCGGGACCACCAGGGTGTGCCCGACCTTGAAGTCGGTCCCTGACGTCCCGAGTCGGCGTAGTAGTGGTCCAGCGCTCTCGGCCGGCACACGTGAGGCCAGTCCGGTCAGCGGGGTGGCAAAGGTGACGTGCCATCCCTGCCGCACAAGTGCCTCCGCTGCACTGTAGGCGGGCCAGAATCCATCCCCCTCGTCGAAGACGACCGCTCGTCGACTCACCACATCGGGAAGTCGCCCCAACAGCACGTCGTCCACGGTCGCCGCTGGTCGGCTGTGCAGGCCGACTGGCAGGTCTGCGGGCCGGGATCCAGTGGCCACGACGACGTGATCTGCCACCTCGAGGATGTCGTCCACATCGTCGACTTCGATACCGGCTGAGAGGTTCACATCGACCTTCAGCCGGCGGAGTTCTCGCTGGAGGTAGTCGATGACATCACCAAGGGCTGCCCGGTGGGGCGCTGCAGCGGCGACGCGGATGGCACCTCCCAGCACCGTGTGCTGCTCGAAGACGGTGACGTGGTGCCCGCGACCGGCGGCGACACGCGCCAGCTCGAGTCCACCAGGGCCCCCGCCGATCACGTAGACCTCTTTCGGCTTTTGTACCTTCACCCCCATCTGTGGGTGGCGACCGCGACCGATCTCTGCGTTGACCGCGCAGTGAAGGTGAGGATCGAATGCCCTGCAGTCTTGGTTGATCCCCAGGCACCCCCGGATCTCGTCAAGCCTGCCGCTCTGCGACTTGATCGGTAGATCGGGATCGGCGATCAGTGCGCGTGCCATTCCCACCATGTCGACGTGGCCGGACTTGATGGCGTGATCCGCAGTGGCCGCGTCCCGAATACGTTGTCCGACAAGGGTCGCCACTCCGGTCGCCGCGCGCACCCTCGATGCAGATGGAATGGCCACCGCGTCCTCGTTCGACGAGTCCTTCACATACTTCCCGCGGGTGCCATGAGTGATGCTGAAGTAGTCGATCCCGAGGTCGGTCAGATCCTCCGCGATCCGCACGCAATCATCGATGTTCATCCCGCCGGGTATCTCTTCCTCACCGCTGAGACGCACTCCGAGAACAAAACCCGTTGGGACCACCGAGCGCATTGCCTCGATCACCAGCCTGGAGAAGCGCATTCGATTCTCGAAAGAGCCACCGAAACTGTCGGTGCGCTTGTTGGTCAGTGGTGACATGAACTGAGCCGGCAGGTACCCGTGCGCCGCATGCAGTTCGACTCCGTCGGCCCCCGCCTTCACCACGTTCTGCGTGGAGATCCGCCAGCCTTCGATGATGTCGTCGATCTCGGCAATCGTGAGCTCGTGGGGTGGGTAGGCGTCGCGGGCCGTCTTGATCGGTGACGGCGCCGACGGTGGCGCGTCTGATTCTCCGCCGATGAACTCCCGACCGAGGTGACACAGTTGAACCACGAAGCGGGCACCGTGCCGGTGGATCACCTTGGCCTTCGCCGCCGTGGCAGGCACGTAGTCGTCGATGTATGCCTCGATCAGCTTGCGCGAACGCAGGGTGGTGGTGGAATGCACGACGGTGGCCCCTCCGACGATCAGACCGACACCGCCTGCCGCCAGCCGCTCGAAATGCTCGGTGTCGCCGTGAGTGGGGACACCCCGCTCGGCCATGCTCGTTCCGGCCGGCAGCGCCACCAGCCGGTTCTTCATGGTCATCCCGCCGATCTCGATCGGGGAGAACAGATGAGGGAACTCAGCTGTCATCGGACCTCTTCTTTCAATCGTATTGGCTGACATGCTCATTCGGGGGCAACGAGTACTCGCGTCACCGGTTCGGACCGCAGTGTTGCTTCCACACGCCGCCGTAAGCGCTGCTCCGGCACGGTGAGTCGCACCGTCTCCTGGGAGACGTAGTCGGCCCAGTGGTTGAACGTGCAGTACTCGACGTACGTATCGGAGAGGTCGGCGGCCTGCATGATCCTGCATCGCAGTGCTCCCAGACGCAGCCGTGAGCGCCGTACTTCCGCGAAGTCCTGAAGGAAGGCAGAAACCCTGTTTTCCGCGACGAAGTAGGTGGTTTCGATCGTCACCGGCCGGTCGCCGTAACCATCGGTCGGTGGATCGGACCACGTCACGTCAGCCGGATCCGGGGCAATGGTTTCACTGGGGAAGATCCCGTTCCGCAGGACGCCGACCGCGGCCACGACCATGAGCACTGTTGCGGTGGAAACGGCTGGGACCAGACCGACGGCATCGGCTAGCACGCCCCAGATGATTGCCCCGACGGCCTGACTGCCCTGGAACATCAGCATGATGAACGCGATGATGCGCGCCTTGATCCAGGACGGGACCACACGGTGGGCCGCGATCATCCAGGTGCTCTGGACACCCACCCAGGCAGCGCCGACAACCACCATCAGCACCAGCATCACGTCGAGGCGGGTCACACACGCCATCCCGGCGAGAACGACCGCGTAGGCGCCAGAGCCCAAGGCGACGAATCGGTTCCAACTCATCCGGGCCCGCAGGGGCATCAGCGCAATCGTGCCTGCCACAGCCCCAACACCGATGGCGCCGGACATCACCCCGAACTCGAACGTGTTGGTGTGGAGGCGATCATGTGCGACGAGGGGCAACAGCGCCCACAGGCAGCTGGCCGGTACCCCAAAGATGGTCAGCCGCAGGAGCAATCGCCGCGTCCACCGGGAGTGGCGGATGAAGCGCAGGCCGCCGGACACTGCCTTGCCGATGGGGCTGCGTGCCGCACCGGCACCGGCTGCGGCCGGCACCTGCCAGGCCGCGATCAAGGCGCAGCCTGCGAACAGGACACCGACCGAAGCGAATGCCCACGTGGAGCCGAGACCGGCGAGGATCGCTCCACCGATCAGCGGGCCGATCGCCCGCGCACCGTTGAACACGGCGCCGTCGATCGCGGGAACGACCGTCATCATGTCGCGGCTGACGACGTGCGGCAGCAGGGCCTGCCAGACGATGGCGACGATGGCCAGCCCCGTCCCGGCGACGAAGACACTGCCCATCAGCACGCCGACGCCGACATAGCCGAGTACATCCAGGGCGACCAGTGCAACCGAAGCGATCAGCAGCACCACGGAGGTCGAGACGAGGAGTCGGCGATGGCTCGTGTACTCGGCTATTGCCCCGATCGGCAGTGCGAAGAGGAAGAACGGGATGCTGATCGCGAATTGAACGGCCGAGACCGTGGTCGCGGACTCCCCTGCTTCGGTCAGGATCCACTGTGCCGCGAGAACCAGGATCCATACGCCGACGCTGGCACCGAGTTCCACGAGCAGCAGCAGGCGGAGGCGCCGAACGCGAAGGGGTGCGAAGAAACCCATTTGCGTCGTGCCGACCATTGTTCGCCTCCTCGCTCAAACTGAACTTAGTTCAGCAAACCCGCCTGCGGGTGAGAACCGCACGATATCCTGAACTGAAGTCATGTCACTCCACCGTTTGTGACCGGAACAGGAGACTCTCAGATGCCGTCGCACAACCGCCTGCTGTGCCTGGGCTCCAGACCAGATGGACCGCTAGAGACCGGTGACCTCGTGATCACCAACGCACCACTGCCCGATTTGGCCACCGGCGAGGTGCTGGTTCGCAACACTTGGCTCTCGATCGACCCGTCGATCCGGATCCGGCTCAAATCGACGACCCCGAACGGATATCTCCCGCCCTTCGAACCCGGTGAACCGCTGGTCGGGCTGGCGCTCGGCGTGGTCGAAAGATCCGAGAACAGCGACTTTGCGCCCGGGGACATCGTGTCGCACATGTACGGATACCGCGATTACGCAGTCATCGGCACCGACGGCAGCACCATCGGCGGCTACGGGGGTCTGACTTCTCTCGACCCTGAAGACCTGCCACTGCAGTGGTTTCTCGGACCGTTGGGCAGCTCGGGACTGACGGCGTACGCCGGACTCATCGCGGTCGCCGACCTCCAGCCGGGTGACACAGTGTGGGTGTCGGCCGCAGCCGGAGCCGTCGGCAGCATCGCGGCGCAGCTTGCCAAACAGCGTGGCGCGGTGGTGATCGGTTCTGCCGGCAGCGCGGAGAAGGTGGACTATCTGGAACGAACACTCGGGCTCGACGCCGCGTTCGATTATCACGCCGGTCCGATCACCGAACTCCTGGAGCGAGCGGCGCCCGGAGGGATCGACGTCTACTTCGACAGTGTCGGATCTGACCACCTAGCCGCAGCTCTCGACAACATGCGACCCGGCGGCCGGGTCGCCATGTGCGGCGCATTGGCCGACTACGACAACACCACGCCGTCGCCCGGACCTTCGAACCTCTTCCAACTCGTCTCGAAAGGCGTTCGGATCGAGGGATATCGTGCGGGCTCGTTCAATCACCTCGCGGCCGACATGCGATCAGAGATCGCCGGCTACCTCCGCGATGGCCGAATGAAGTACAGCGAGTTGGTTTTTCATGGCCTCGATGAAGCGCCCTCGGCGCTCACCGCAATGCTGCGCGGAGACAACACCGGCAAGACGCTGTGCCGGCTGGGTGAGTGAACAGCGCAGGCGTTGCGTTCAGTTGAAGGCGACCTCGGGCGTTCGCGCGATGAGCAACCGGCGAACCTTGCCGGCCGCATCGAGCTGAGCGGTCGCGTTGAACGACGCCTCGAAATCGCCGTTGCGGGTGGTGCGTCCCAGGACGAGTTCGACATCAGAAACCACAGCGCCGCTGTCGATGTGATGCACCAGCGTGCTCTTTTCGCGCTGGGCGAGATACGCGATGAGTCCGTCGCGATCTCCGACGAACTCCGCAGACTGGCCGCCGCCCTTGGAGAACTGCACCGACATCATGAAGTCGTCAGTGATCATCGTCAGGACGCGGTCGGGGTCATCAGAATCCATGTACTCGAACCAGCGTGCCAGCACGGGGGTCGGAATCGACGTGCTCACTTGGATGCTCCTTCAGCAGTGGCCACATCGGACAGCAGCCCGAACTCGGCATCGAACGACACTTGGTAGCGGTCTATGCAGCCGTTGGCGTCGACATGCATCACGCCGACGAAGTAGCCGGTTGTGGTGGTGTCGTTTTCCGTCACCGCGCCGTGCGCGAAGAGCACATCTTCGTCGGCGGCCACGCGAAGCAGCTTGTGTTTGCGGTTGACCTTCGGCCGGTTTCGCAGATAGTCGAGCATGGCCTCACGCCCCGAGCCGCGATTTGTCCCCGAAGGCAACACCATCGCGAACTGAACGTCTTCGGACAGCAGCGACACCGCTTCCTCGAGCGCCCCACTGTCCACCGCGGCGTAATAATCCTCGATCAAAATGCTCATGAAATGAACTTAGTTCAGTAAAACCCTTCTTGTCGAGACCTCCCCGGGTTAGTCTCAGGTCACCAAACTGAACTCAACTCGACTGGACCGACATGACTGACCAACCCTCGTCGACCACCGCCGATCCCTGGCCCCGCTCGGAACCGCCGGCCCTGACGCCCGGCGCAGAGCAGCGGGAACTGCGGTCGGCCGTGCGCGGCCTGTTGACCAAACACAGCGACGTCGATTCGACGCGCGATATTGCCGAGACCGAGCCCGGCTTCTCCCGGGACCTATGGGAACGACTGGTGGACGAGATGTCGGTCGCAGCCCTCGCCGTACCGGAGTCGAACGGCGGATTAGGCTACGACACTGTCGAATTGGGCATCATTCTCGAGGAATGTGGCCGCTCCCTGATATGCGAGCCGGTGTTGTCATCGGCCATCGTGGGAACGCAGGCACTCTTGTTCGGCGCCGCAGACGGCGCCATTGCCCCACTTCTCTCCCAAGCCATGAACGACGGACTCGTCGTTGCGGTGAGCACGCTTGACCCCGCACACGATGGGCTGCGTGCCGAGAAGACCGACGGCCAGTGGTCGCTGGTGGGCCGCGCAACACATGTGGTCGCCGGCAACGCGGCGGACGTGGTCGTCGTGTCCGCCGAAACCCCCGACGGACGTCGGGTCTTCGCCGCTGCCACCGAGACCACGTCTCGGACCGACCGCCAGGTCATCGACCCCACCCGACGTCAGACCGACATCGTTTTTGATGGCGTCTCGGCCATTCCGCTGATCGGCCCTGACGACATCGAGGCCTTTCGGACCCGGATCGCCGACCTCACCACACTCGCACTGGCTTGCGAGAACACCGGGATGACCGATCGGTTGCTCGAATTGACCCTCGCCCACGTTCTGACGCGAGAACAGTTCGGTCGCGCGATCGGCTCCTTCCAGGCCATCAAACACCGACTCGCAGACCTGCTCATGACGCTGGAACGCGCGAGATCGGCCTCACGCTACGCCGCGGCGGTGTTTGCCGACGATCCCGACGATGCACGGTTGGCCGTCGCAGTAGCCGGTGCGGTGTGTACCGACGCTGCCATCGAGGCCGCGAGCGAGGCCATCCAACTCCACGGCGGCGTCGGTTTCACATGGGAGCATCCCGTCCACTCCTACTTCCGTCGAGCGCTGGGAAACGAGGCGCTGCAGGGTGATTCGCGCTCACATCGCGCACGTATAGCGGAGTTGATCGGCATCTGATCGTCGACGGGCCCGCTCAATCGGGTTTCTGCGGCCAAGGCTATTGACGCTGTCGCATCTAGCGAGTAAAACTGAAGTGAATCCAGTTCAATTTGAAGTCAAACGAGAGGTACAAGATGGTTGACACCGACCACATCCTGTTGGAGAAAGACGGAGACGTCGCCCGTGTGTGGCTGAACCGCCCGCACAAGAAGAACGCGGTGACCCCTGAGTTGCTGTACCGGCTCGACGAGATCATCGCCGAGGTCGACGCCGACCCGAACCTGAAGGTCCTCGTCCTCCGCGGGGTGAACAACACCTTCTGCTCGGGATTCGACCTGGACATCCTGCTGTCCGACTACGTCGGCAGCACCAACGCGATGGACGTCGCGGTCCTCTCCGCCAAGGTCTGCGACCGCCTGTACTCGATGAACACCCCGTCGGTCGCAGTGCTCGAGGGCTACGTCACCGCGGGCGGCTTCGAACTCATGATCTCGTGCGACTTCGCGATCTCCGCGGACGATGCCAAGATCGGCGACTTCCACATCCGACGCGCACTGTTCGGTGGCGCCGGCCCGATCTACCGTCTGCCCCGCATGATCGGCATCCGCAAGACCAAGGAACTGATGCTCACCGGCAAGCTCCTCTCGGGCATCGAGGCGGCCGACTTCGACCTCATCAACGCCTCGGCCCCGGCCGAGAAACTCGACCAGACGGTCGAAGAGTTCATCGCCCAGCTCACCGACAAGAGCCCGTTCATGATGAAGCTCACGAAGATGACGATCGACCGCGGCCTGGACGCAGACATCCAGTCCCTCATGGTCATGGAGCACCTCGCAGTCGGCAATGCGCTGCAGTCCGAAGACGGCCGGGAAGGTGTCACCGCATTCCTCGAAAAGCGCGAGCCGAAGTGGGTCGGCCGCTGATCGGCTGACAATCACCACCACTTCGGAGAGGACAAGAAATGGGCGAGACGCCGAACGCGGTGCTCGACGGAAGCAAGTGCAGCGTCTGTGGCACAGTCGCTTTCCCTGTCAACGACATGTGCAGCAGATGTGCCACGCGAACCACGACCGCGGTGGAGCTGAGCACGCACGGCACCGTCTGGGCGTACACGATTCAGCGCTTCCCGCCCAAATCTCCACCGTATATCCCACCCGCTGAGGGCTTTTCGCCCTTCGCGGTGGGATATGTGGAACTCCCTGAGGGAATCAAGATTCAAGCAATCCTCGATTGTGACGACTTCGCTGAACTGGACCGAGCACCGGTGAGCCTGGTTTCCATCTCACCGGTGCCCCGGTTTGCCGTCGGCACCACACCACCGTCTGGAGTTCGACGGTGACGCAGACTGTTTCGATCATCGGCGCCGGGCTGTCACAGTTCGGTCGGCAGCCGGGCATCACCGGCCGCCAGATGGCGGTCACCGCGATCGGTAACGCCCTGGACGACGCCGGGCTCACGTGGCCCGATGTCCAGGTGGCCTTCGGTGGCAGCGACGGGTCAGGCCTGGCCGATACGCTCGTCGCGGAGTTGGGCTTCACCGGCATCCCGTTCACCAACGTGAAGAACGGTTGCGCCACCGGCGGTAGCGCACTGTTCTCTGCGGTCAACGCAGTCCGCGCCGGGGCTGCAGACATCGCACTCGCCGTGGGATTCGACAAACACCCGCGCGGTGCCTTCGACCCCAAGCCGGCCGAATGGGGCCTGCCTGACGGATACGGCGAAGCCGGTCTCATGGTGACAACCCAATTCTTCGGGTCGAAAATTCTTCGATACATGCACCAGCACAACATCTCCCGCGACACCCTGGCCCGGGTGGCCGCAAAGGCCTACCGTAACGGCGCTCTCAATCCGAACGCCTGGCGACGCGAAGCAATGAGCGTGGAAGCGATCGCGACGGCAGACATGGTCAACGATCCCCTCACCCGCTACATGTTCTGTTCGCCAGGCGAGGGCGGCGCGGCGGTGATCGTCGCCAGCGATGCGGCCGTGCGCAGGTTGGGTGGTCGTCCCGTTCAGCTCCGCGCGATCTCCCACCGCACCAGACGTTTTGGATCTTTTGAGGTCTTCAGCCCCGCGGTCCAGGGTGAGGGTGAACCCACCAGCGTCAGCGCCGACGCCGCGTACGCCGCCTTCGAGCAAGCCGGTATCGGGCCGTCCGACATCGACGTCGCGCAGCTGCAAGACACCGAGAGCGGCGCGGAGATCATGCACATGGCCGAGTGCGGCTTCTGCGAACCGGGTGAGCAAGAGAGTTTGATCGCCGCCGGTACAACCGAGATCCAAGGCCGCATACCGGTCAACACCGATGGCGGGTGCATCGCCAACGGTGAACCCATCGGTGCATCAGGGCTTCGGCAGGTCCACGAGATCGTCACCCAGCTACGCAGGGAAGCCGGCGCGCGCCAGGTATTCGGCACTCCGAAGGCCGGTTTCACCCATGTCTACGGTGCCCCCGGGATCAGCGCATGCACGGTGTTGACGGTATGAGCATGGAGCAAACTCTCCCCGACCTCGGCCAGTTCACCGAGCAGGCCAAGGCATGGCTGCACAGCGTCGCCGCGCCTCGCACCGAAGCTCCCTGGGGTGTGGGCGATGATTCGGTCGCGGTTTTCGAGAGCTGGACCGCGGCCGAGGAGAAGGCTCACACCGATCGAATCTCACAGTACGAACGAGCCAAATTCGACGCCGGCTGGGGCGCACTGTCATCCCCGACCGAATACGGTGGCCGCAACCTACCCCTCTCGTACACACTGGCGTTTCGCCGCATCGAAGAAGGCTTCGACGTCCCCAAACGCACTGAGATGTTCTCGGTGACACAGCAACTCGTGGCTCCCACCATCGCTCAGTGGGGAACGCCTCACCAGCGAGATCAGTACGTCCGAGCAATGCTGCGCACCGATCTGATCGCCTGCCAGCTGTTCTCCGAGACCGAGGCAGGCTCAGATCTTGCCGCCGTCCGAACCCGGGCCGTCGAGTCCGATGGCTCATGGACCATCGACGGACACAAGGTCTGGACCTCCGGCGCGACAGTCGCCGACATCGGAGTCGCAGTGTGCCGAACCGATGCAGACGTCCCGAAACACCACGGCCTCACGGTTTTTCTCATCCCGATGAACTCCCCCGGTGTCACCGTCCGCCCGATCCGCCAGATGACCGGCGGCGCCTCGTTCAACGAGGTCTACCTCGAAGGGGTGCAACTCGACGACACCCACCGACTCGGCCCGGTGGGCAAAGGCTGGCAGGTGGCGCTCACCGTCTTGGCCGCCGAGCGCCTCGACGGTGGAAATCTCGGACTCGCCAACGCCGACCAGGCCGTCGAGTTGGCCCGTAACCTGGGCCGTCCGCTCAGTGACCTGGAGAAGGACCGTGTCGCCGATCTCGTGACCCGCAGCTACGTGCAGCGGATCAGCAACATGAGGGTCGCGGGAGCAGTGGTCGCAGGTGAGGATCCCGGACCCGAGGCGTCGTTGGGCAAATTGCTGGCCACCGACACCATGGCCCGTACCTCCGAGGTCGTCCGTCTTCTGCTCGGCCGCGACCTGACGTCCGACTCCGGAGTCTGGGGCACGTACGCATGGTCCGAGCACGTTCTCGGCGCTCCCGGATACCGGATTGCCGGTGGCACAGACGAAATCCAGCACAACATCATCGCCGAGCGTGTACTCGGCTTACCCCGGGAGCCACGCCCATGACCGCGCCGACCTCACCGTCCCTTCGAGATCACGTCGCCGAGAAGCTCTTGACCGACTGCGGTCTCGTCATGACGGGGTTCGAGACCTTGCCCGGCGGCCATTCTGGACTGACGTACCGGGTGTCGACCGATGGCGGCGACGTCGTGATCAAGGCAGTTCCGGAAGGCCAGCGCTCGATCGGCCGACATGACATGTTGCGACAGGCCACCATCCTGCAGGCGCTGGCGGACACAGCCGTCCCGGTTCCGCGCGTCGTTGCAGTGGACCGCACCGAACCGGCATGGTTTGCCATGGAGTTCGTTGCGGGTGAGTCGCTCGAGCCGGTGCTCGACGATCCCGAGGTCGAGCCGGCACTCGCGGCGAGCCGGATGCGCCGGGCCGCCGAGATCCTTCCGCGGCTGCACGACATCGACTTCACCGTGATCGAAGGCATCAACGAGCCGTTGACTCCCGCCGCCGAACTCGAGCGGTGGGCGCGCACCCTGGCCGCAGTGCCGCCCGAACTGGTGGTCGGCGGGGACGCCCTCCTGGAGCTGCTGAAGAGCGGCGTACCCGAACCGATCAAACCCGCACTGGTACACGGTGACTACCGACTGGGCAACATCCTGTCGCAGGGAACCGAACCGGTGGCACTGATCGATTGGGAGATCTGGAGTGCAGGCGACCCCCGAGTGGAACTGGGTTGGTTCTTCGTCTTCGCCGACGGCAGCAACTTTCCAGGAGTCGGCCGTGAGGTCTCCGGACTGCCCTCGACCGACGAGCTCATCGAGCTCTACACCGCTGGCGGCCGACCGCTACCCGAACTCACATGGTTCGACGCCCTCGGGCGCCTCAAGATGGCGGCCATCATGGGACACAATCTGCGGCGGCACCGTGAGGGTCGGCATCACGACCCCGATCAGGAAAAGCTGCCGGCCACCATCAACCGCCTGATCGACACCGGCACCGCACTACTCGTTCGCTGACCTTCAACCCCCAGGAGTTTCACCGTGGATTTCTCCTATTCGCCTCGCACCGAGGAACTGCTCGTCACGCTGGAGAGCTTCATGGACCAGTACGTGTACCCCGCCGAAAAGGTCTACGACGCGCAGATTGCCGCCAACGACAACCCTCACGAGCAACCGCAGGTCATGCGTGATCTGCAGGCGAAGGCGCGTGAACTCGGCTTGTGGAATCTGTTCATGACGCACGACGGCCTCGGCGCCGGTCTCACGAATCTCGAGTACGCCCCCTTGGCGGAGGTCGTCGGCCGCTCGATCATCGGCAACGAGGCGATCAATTGTTCGGCGCCCGATACCGGGAACATGGAGATCCTCGCCATGTTCGGAACCGACGCCCAGAAGGAGCAGTGGCTCAAACCCCTGCTGGACTGCAGCATTCGATCAGCTTTTGCGATGACCGAGCCCGATGTCGCCAGCTCAGATGCCACGAACATCACGTCGACCATCCTGCGTGATGGTGATGAGTACGTGCTCAACGGCCGGAAGTGGTACACGTCCGGTGTCCTCGATCCGGATTGCAAACTGATCATCTTCATGGGCAAGTCCGATCCCGATGGGCCGACATATCGGCAGCAGAGCATGATCCTGGTGCCCGCCGATGCCCCCGGTGTCGAGGTGCTGCGTGACCTCCCGATGTTCGGATTCAAAGACCGTCTGGGACACGGCGAAGTTCAGTTCACCGACGTCCGGGTGCCTGCGGCGAACATGCTCGGACACGAGGGCGACGGGTTCGCCATCGCGCAGGGACGTCTTGGACCGGGCCGGATGCACTACGCCATGCGCGCGATCGGTATGGCCGAACGTGCCCTCGAGATGATGTGCCGCCGGTCGCTGCAGCGCGTCGCTTTCGGCGGACCGCTGTCGAACCAGGGAGTCGTTCGCGAGTGGATAGCCCGCAGCCGCATCGAAATCGATCAGATCCGGCTCCTGGTTCTCAAGTCGTCCTGGCTGATGGACACCAAGGGAAACGCCTCGGCACGCTCAGAAGTGGCTGCCATCAAGGTCGCAGCCATGGAGGTCGCCCACAACGTGGTCAACCGCGCCGTGCAGACCTACGGCGCCGCCGGGGTGAGCGACGATACGATCCTCGCCCGGTTGCATGCCATCACGCGTGCCCTGCAGATCGCTGACGGCCCCAACGAGGTGCACCTGCGCACCATCGCCCGCCTCGAGGTGAAGAAATACAAATGAGCACACCATATTTGGACGGCAAGGTCGCTTTGGTGACCGGCGCCAGCCGCGGCCTCGGACTGGCCATCGCCCGCGGCCTGCGCGACGCAGGGGCCACAGTCATCGTCTCCAGCCGCAAACTCGAGGCATGTGAGGCCGCCGTCGCGAGCCTCGGTGACTCGGGACCCGGAAGCGCCCACCCGTTCGCACTCCACGTCGGACAGTGGGACTCGATCGAACCCGCCGTGGACCAGATCATCGCCGAGTACGGCAGTCTCGACATCGTCGTGAACAACGCCGGCATCGCCCCACTCGCAGAGAATCTCGTGTCGGTGACGGAGTCGCTGTGGGACAAGACGATCGAAGTCAACCTCAAGGGACCGTTCCGGCTCATGGCCGTGGCCGGGGCGAGGATGGTCGACAACGGAGGCGGCTCGATCATCAACATCTCCAGCATCGGCGCTGTACGTCCGAGTCCCCCGGAAGCCATGTATGCGGCCGCCAAGAACGGACTCAACGCTCTCACGATGGCTTTCGCACAAGAGTACGGCCCGACAGTGCGGGTCAACTGCATCATGCCGGGCGGATTCGCCACCGACATGGCGGAGAATTGGGACGATGAGTTCATCGGCAAGATCATCGACCGGCTCCCGGCGGGGCGCCTCGGGGATCCTCATGAGATCGCCGGCCTCGTGACGCACCTCGCGGGTGACGCTGCGGGCTACACCACCGGCGCCGTGATCCCGGTCGACGGTGGCCGGACCGCGGTCTACTGAAACGACGAGAAACAATGACAGCCAACACATTCTCCCCCGCCGCGACACCTGGTGAACTGTTCGACCTCAGCGGCCGCACGGCAATTGTGACCGGCGCTTCGTCGGGCCTCGGGCTGGGATTCGCCCGCACCCTCGCGGCTGCGGGCGCGACCGTGTACGCCGCCGCGCGGCGGCTCGATCGACTCGAAGAGTTGGCCGCGGCCGACCATCGCATCGTCCCGGTTCGGTGCGATGTCACGGTCGACGCCGAGCGGCAAGCCCTGGTCGACCGAGCGCATCGCGACTCAGGGCACCTTCACATCCTGGTCAACAACGCAGGACGGCCCGGACCGCCGAACGCGGAGGACGAAACCGTCGACGGATTCAACTCGATCCTCGAACTCAATCTGGTCGCAGGATTCCATCTGGCCACCTACGCCGCTACGCAGATGCCCGAAGGGGACCACGCTTCGTTCATCAACATCTCCTCGGTCATCGGCCTGGTGTCCACCGCACCGATCGGGGGAGCCAGTTATGCAGCCTCCAAAGCCGGAACCCTCGGTCTGACAAGAGAACTCGCCGGGCAGTGGGGTCGCCGCGGCATCCGGGTCAATGCCGTGGTCCCTGGTTGGTTCGACACCGAGATGACCGACGGACTCTTCGAGAACGAGAAGTCGGCGGGCTGGGTTCGCCGCAACACGATGCTCGGCCGCGGCGGAACCGACGGCGAGATCGATGGCGCCGTACTCTTCCTCGCGTCGGATGCCTCGTCCTACATGACCGGGCAGGCCCTGGTCGTCGACGGCGGATGGACGGCCCGCTGATGTTGGCGGTCCAACTCACCCGATGGGGCGCCCCGCCGCAATTGCGGACCGTCCCTGACCCGCAACCCACGGGCACGGAGTTGCTCCTCGAGGTCGGCGCTGTCGGCTTGTGCCGTTCGGATCTGCACGTCATGGACGCCGATGAAGGCCGCTTCGACTACCCCCTGCCGCTGACACTCGGACACGAGGTCGCCGGCACGGTGGTCGCGGCCGGGCCGGCAGCCGACCCGACTTGGATGGGCAAGTCCGTTGTGGTCCAGGGCATCTGGTCCTGTCGGAGTTGCCGCAATTGCCTGCGCGAGCGGGAGAATTACTGTTTGCGTCTGGCACCACACGCCAGCGGCAGGCTCGCGCCGATCGGAAACGGGCTCGGCCGGCCGGGCGGACTCGCCGAGCTCATGCTCGTACCATCGGCTGACGTCTTGGTGCCGATCGGTTCACTCAGCCACGCCGAGGCCGCCCCACTCGCCGATGCGGGACTCACCGCGTACCACGCGATCCGGACGAACGCCGACCTCATCGACGAGAACACCGTCGCGGTGGTGATCGGTATCGGCGGGCTCGGGCATCTCGCACTCCAGATCCTCCGCGACATGGGTGTCAGCCAGATCGTCGCCGTGGACACCCGGGCCAGTTCACTGGCTCTGGCACAGACGTTGGGAGCGCTCACCGCTCATCTCACCGTCGCTGACGCCGCCGACGCCGTCACCGGACTCGGAGGCGCCGACCTGATCTTCGATTTCGCCGGGGCACCGACCACGGTCGAACCGGCTGCGCACTTGTTGGCACCCGGCGGCCGGGTTGTGATGGTGGGCAGCGGAGGAGGCCGGCTCACGGTCGGCAAAGACGTCGGCCTGGTCAACGGATGGCACGCAAGTGCTCCCTTCTGGGGCACCAGGACCGACCTGGCAGCCGTGGTCGACCTCGCCGCCCGAGGCCGCCTCCACGCCGAGACCGAGACCTACCCTTTGAGCGAGGCCCCCGACGTGTACCGATTGCTGCGTACCGGCTCGATTGCCGGACGCGCGGTGATCATCCCGTCCGCTCCCCGACACCGAAGCCTCGAGAAAGAGACAGCGCAGTGAAGCTACTCGCACAGGAAATGCTCGCCAGGGCCGCGTCCACCCCGGACGCGATCGCTGTCGTCGACGATCTGGGCAGCCACAGCGTTTCCGACGTCGTTGCGGCCGCCCAGGCATTGGCCGACCGGATCGCTGCCGTCGACCTCCGCCCTCCGACTGCTCTCATCCAGGCCGACAACACCTGGCACACCGTGGCGGCCGCGCTGGCGGTCGGTCTGCGTGGTGGTGTGGTCGCGGTGTTCAGCCCCCACGCCGCCGAGTCCGAGTTCGAGCTCGCGATCGAAGACATCGACCCGGATCTGGTTGTGGCCGACGTGCAATCGCTGACCCACTGGGCCGTCTCGGACACAGACTTCCCTGTACTGGGCAACGCATTCGGCTCGCATCGCATCCGATCTCGACAGACGTTCAGAGACACCGATCGATGGTGCGGCGGTGCTGCAATCGCCATGACATCAGGGTCGACCGGGCGCCCCAAATGCGTTGTGCAGTCCGAGGAAGCGATTCGCTACGCCTGCCAGAGCACCATCGATGTGGTCGGGCTCCAGGCCGGAGAACCGATCGGCGCGTTTGTGCCGCTGTCGTCTGTGGCCGCCTACTGCTTCGGGATGTACCTTCCGGCCTATCTCGGCGGGACCATGGTCTCGGTCGGCAAGTGGTCACCCAGTGTCGCGTTGGAGGTGATGGCCCGCGAACGCGTGGCATGGACCATGCTCGTGCCGACCATGGCCCTGCAGCTGTCCGTGGTCGAGAACGCTGCGGGCGCACTGTCCACGATGCGCGCGATGACGGTCGGCGGCGGACCGATGAACGAGCGAGCGTTGCTGCAAGCCGAAACACACCTCGGAACCACCTTCTTGCGGGTGTTCGGAATGTCGGAGTGCCTCGGGCACACCACCCCAAAGCTCGATGACCCGCCGGCGATCCGCCTCGGCCGCGACGGTCGACCCTTCCCCGGAACCATCGTGCGAGCAGTCGATGCGGCCGGGGTTCCGGTGGCACCTGGCGAGATCGGCGATGCACAGGTCAAAGGACCTTCACTGTTCGTCGGCTATGCCCGCGGCGGCACCCCGGCACCGCCTGAGCTGACCGCGGACGGCTTTCTGCCCACCGGGGACCTCGTCGAGATCGCCGCGGAGGGTTCGATCCGCGTGATGGGCCGCCAGAAGCAGATCATCATCCGCGGGGGCCGCAACATCGACATCAACGAGCTCGAAGCGGCGATCGCGTCCATTCCTCAAGTGGTCCAGGTCTGCGTGGTGCCCGTTCCAGATGACCTGCTCGGGGAGAGGGCCGCCGCGCTGGTGGTCACCGGGGGCCCGCAGTTGACTCTTGAAGAAGTCACCGACCAGTTGGCCCAGTCCGACTTCCCCAAGTTCAAATGGCCCGAATACCTCTTCACCGTCGAGGATCTGCCACAGAATCGGGTGGGCAAGCTGTCGCGGCCTGACGCGGTTGGATTGGCGTCCAAACTGGTAGCACGAGCCGACCCGAGTTCAAGTCAACTGGGGTAACGTGAAAAAACACATTCCAGACAACGTCCCCGGGGGTCCACGATGACGGTTGATGCCACTGTGCGACGCGAGAGTCCGCGGTCCAAACGCAGCCGCATCCTCGCGGTCGCGATCGACCAGTTCGGCAAGGTCGGGTACGAGCACACCAAGTGGGCGTCCATTGCCGACGTTGTCGGTATCGGGCAGACGGCGCTGTACCACTACTTCGAGTCGAAAGCGCACTGCCTGCTCACGATCATGCGCCTCGAATTGGCCGATTCAGTCGAACGTTTCGACGCTGCCACCGCGTCCGAATCCGATCCCGAAGCGGCACTGCGGGCAGCGATCACGGCAGCACTAGAAGCTTCTCCGACCGACGCCTTACAGCGCCGAATCCTGCAGAACCACATGGATTTACTCGCTACACCGCGGCAGTCGGAGAAAGAAGAAGCCGAGCGGATCCGCTGCCGCGAGCTCGTTCACGAGATCGAGGTGAAATGGACCGCGCTCATCGCGTCCGGAATCAAGAGCGGGGCGTTCATCGACGAAGACCCTCGCATGCTCGGACGACTTGTCCTGCCGCTGATCATCAGTGTGTGGCGCTGGTACCGACCCGAGGGAAAACTCACCCTTGACCAGATCAACACGACGGTCACCGGTGCCGCTCTGAGAATCGTGCGGCCTTAGTACCCCTTCACCGGGCCCCTCAGCGGTATCGTCGGTCCTCGAAAATGAACAGAATTCAGTTAGGAGAAATGGTGTATAACCTGATCGTCCTGGGGACACGCCCAAGTGCCTGGACTCACGAACAGTTCATCGATTGGTGGCGCGGCGAGCATGCCGAACCCACCTACAAGTTGCCTGGACTACTGCGTTGGCAACACACCGATCTGCAGGAAACCTTTGACGACAAGTCGGCAGGCTGGGATGGACTGTCGGTCCTGAGCTTCGAGTCCCCCGAGGCACTCAAAGCGGCACTGGCGAGCCCGGAATGGAAAGCAGCCGTGGCGAACGTCGGCGACATGGGCGGGCGCCGCATGATCTGGTACGGCGAAGAGAAGACCCTGGTTCCCCTCGTCTCCACCTCGTGACCCCAACGCCGTGGTCCGAGCCCGGTTGCTTCCCCGTGGCCGACGGCATCCATCGAATCCCCCTGCAGATGCCCGGGGACGGCCTGCGGGCGATCAATGTCTATGCGCTCGAGACCAACAGCGGCCTTGCGCTCATCGATGGCGGCTGGCATCGCGAGGGCACCTACGGCGAGCTGATGCGCGCGCTCTCAATGATCGGGCGCGCACCTGACGAGATACATGACATCTACGTGACGCACGTACACCGTGATCACTACACCTTTGCCGTCGAACTTCGGCGCAGGCACGGATGCCGGGTTCACCTCGGCAGCGGCGAGGTGGTCGGCATCGAGGCGATTGCCCGACTCGGGACCAACGTCCCGGAAAGCTCACTGCGCGAACTGAAACGGGCAGGGGCACATCGGATTGCCGAACGGGCGTACGCCGACTCCGTAGGCGAGCCATTTGTGGCCGACGACTGGGAACCGCCCGACACCTGGTTGACCGCCGGACCCCTTCACCTGTCCAGCCATTCGTTGACTGCGGTTCACACCCCCGGGCACACCAAGGGGCACATGGTGTTCCATGATGCGGATCGCGGCGTCAGCTATACCGGCGACCACGTGTTGCCGACGATCACCCCGTCCATCGGTTTCGAGCTCGGTGATTGGGACCTGCCCCTCGCCAAGTACATCCGGTCACTCGAGTTGATGCTCGACAACCATGACCACATCATGTTGCCGTCTCACGGGGACACCGGATCGGGTGTGCACGCGCGAGTCCACGAACTTCTCGCGCACCACGAGCGACGGTTCGCGGCCACCATCGCGGCCGTGGAGGCGCTACGCAAACCGACGGGACTCGCAGTCGCACAGGCACTCACATGGACTCGCCGCGAGCGTCCATTCGATACTCTCGACAACTTCAACCAGATGGTCGCCACGTGCGAGACGTTGGCACACCTCGACGTACTCGCCGAGCGCGGCAGGCTGAAGGTCGAACATCGAGAAGGAGTGGATGTCTTCACCGTGCGGTGACGGCACGCAATCCATCCGATCTGCTGCTGCCGGCCGGTCGTCCTCACACTCGCTGTCAGGCGGCTGTCCAGCCACCGTCGACATTCAGCTCGCTACCGGTGATGAACGTGGAGTCGTCGCCGGCCAGGAATGCGACCGCTGCCGCGACCTCGGTCGCCTGACCGAGCCGGCCCATCGGTGTGTTCGCGAGCATCGCGCGATGACGTTCGGTGCCTTCATACCGCTCGAGCAACTGCTGAGTCTCGATGAACCCCGGGTGGATCGAGTTGACGCGCACACCTTTGGTCGCCCAGTGCAGGGCGGCGTTCTTCGTCATGGTTCTGACCGCTCCCTTGGCTGCGGCATAGGCAAAGCTGTTCCCCATCCCACCAACTGTGCCCAGGATCGAGCAGATGTTGACTATCGAGCCGCCACCGGACTGCTCGACCAGTGCTCCCGCGTGCTTCATCCCGAGCCAGGTACCGGTCTGGCTGACCTCGATGACCCTGTTGTACCTGTCCAAACTCTCATCGACAACAGATTCGAGGCTTCCGATGGCACCGTTGTTGACAACCGCACCCAGTCGTGAAAACCGTTGCGCCACCGCAGCTACGGCATCAACCCACTCCGCCTCGGACGCGATGTCGAGACCGAGCGCCAGGTGGTCCTGCGGAGAATCCAGCTCTGCGACCAGCTTCTCGCAACCGTCGAGCGCAAGATCGGTCACCACCAGGTTGGCGCCCTCGGAGGCGAGTCGGCGCACGATCTCGACGCCGATTCCTCCGGTCGCGCCGGTGACCAACACGACCTTGTCCTGCAAACGCGTTCTGCCATCAGTCATTGACTCTTCGCCTTCTGGGTCGGCTCAGAGCTTGCTGAGCACGTTGCGGCCACCGATCAGCATGGCAATCGCCACACCTCCGGTTGTCACCGCCGTCATGAGTAACGCCATGGCTGCCACCAGCGGATAGGTGCCGTTCTGCCACATGTCGAACAAGAGCGTTCCCATCACTTGCGTCGTGGACGCACGGACCAGCAGCGACGCTGCGAACTCGTGGGTGAGCAGGATGAACATCAGGGCAACCGCACTGAGGATCGTGGGCCGCATGAGTGGCAGCATGATTCGCATGTTCGTCACGAATGGTGAGGCACCACTGGTCGCGGACGCTTCGGTGTAGGTGTTGCCCAGTGCCAGCATCGCGGTCATCTGCATGCGGGTCGCGAACGGCAGCATCAGCACGATGTACACCAGGATGATGACCGTCCGGGTGCCGTACAGGATGAATGGCGGCTCGGTGTAGGTCAGCAGGAATCCGACACCGAAGATCACCGCCGGAATGCCAAGGGGCAGGGCGGTCATCAGGTCGCCGATCAGCGCCAGGACCTTGAATCGCCGGCCGCGGACCAAGAGGTTTGCCATCAGATAACCGATGGGCACCACGATCACAACCGCACCGAGCGACGTGACGACGCTGGTGATCACGGACTCGACGATGGCGTCCGTGCGCAGCAGCTCCCGAAAGTTGTCGAGGGTGAACAGGCTCCAGGACAGGGATCCGGACCAGTAGGGGGTCAGCGAGACGATGATCAGCCCCACGAGCGGGATCACCAGCGCGAACAGAGCGAACAGCGAGATGGTGACCGTTGCCCAGGTGCCCTTACCGGTTGGCGGTGCGAAGGCTTTGCCGCCGTGGGTGACAAAGCGGGTCTGGTTGCCCAGCATCACCTTTTGGATCAGGACCAATGCGATACCGAAGATCACCAGTGGTGAGCCGGCGGCCGCGGCGGCCGCAAAGTCCGAAGGCGACTCCGACACACGTCGGTACATCTCCGTGGTGAGCACCTTCACTCCGCTGTTCTGACCGAGCAGCAAGGGGCCGGTGAACTGACCCAGACCCAGCAGGAATGCGATGCCGCCGCCGTAGATCAGAGACGGCCGGAGCAGTGGCAGTACCACTTTGAAGAACACGCCGAAGGTTGACGACCCGCTCACCTGGGCGGCCTCCAGATGCTCGGAGCTGATGTTCTGCATACCTGAGCTGACGAACAGGTAGACGAACGACGTCAGCCCGAATCCGGTGAGGATGATGATCCACGGCACGGTGTACACGTCGATCGGCCCGGTGTCGGACCCGCTCCACCAAGGCAACTTTCGCAGGAGAACGTTCAGGTATCCCGGCCCCGGGGAGAGCAGGAACGCCCAGCCGACGATGTTCGCGACGGCCGGCATGACGATGGGAAGGATCGGAATGATCCGCAGAAATCCCAGTTTCGCCGGCAGCCTGCTCGCAGCAAATGCGAGCAAGGTTCCGAGGACCATCGCGATCACGAGGGATCCGAGTGCCAGTGCGATCGTCGTCCAGATCGTCTCGGCTATGTCGAAGCGACCGTACGTGGTGCGGTAACCCTGGCCACCGTTCTCGAATGCCAAGAGCTGCAGCCGGATCATCGGCAGGAGCACCAGATATGCGAGTATCGCCAACAGTGCGCCGTACCAGATCCGTCCACGCCACTGCGCCGGGATGACTGCCCGTGACGACGGCCGTGGCCGCGGTGACGGCGGCGATTGTGGTTCGGCGGTGAGCGTGGCCATCAGACCGTCTCCTTGGCCCGGGTGGTCGCCAATTCGGCTGCCGCCGCGCGATCGGCCTCGTCACCGGCGAACACCCGAAGGGTCGACGGCGAGAAACTCACGACCATCGGTGCACCTGGTTTGCTGCTTCGAAGGGCGGCGCTGTGTTCGGAAGCATTGGCACGCAACGTCAGCTCTTCGCTGCCGCTCTTGACGGTGACATCGAAGTGGCGGCCACCGTACTCATAGGTCACCAGTTCGGCATGCAGTGCAACATTGCCGGCGGGTACCTCCGCCATCGATTGGTGCAGGTGCAGGTCGTCCGCCCGGAAGCGGGCGACTGCCGAGGTCCCTTCGTCGGCCAGGCCGCGGACCACGGAATGGCGCAGATCGATCGAGTCGCCTCCCGAGGTGATCCACCCGTCGTGGCCCCGCCGCAACTCCAAGCGATTCCCCATTCCGATGAATGCCGCCACGTATTCCGAAACCGGGTTCTCGAAGACGTGCTCCGGGGCGTCGTACTGCTCGATCTTTCCGGCTTTCATGATCGCCAGCCGGTCGCCGAGGGCAAACGCCTCCGACTGATCGTGCGTGACGAAAACCGCTGTGAAGCCGAGGTTCTGGTGCAGCTGGTGAATCTGCGAACGGACCTGATCGCGCAACCGCGCATCGAGGTTGCTCAGTGGCTCGTCGAACAGGATGAGGTCGGGTTGGGAGACCAGACCACGGGCCACCGCCACACGCTGTTGCTGCCCGCCGCTGAGCTGCGACGGGTACCGGTCGAGCAATTTCCCGCAGTCGACCATGTCGGCCGCCGCCTCGACGGCGCCGTCGGCCATCGCCTGCTTCATCTTTCGCACCTTGAGGGGGTACTGGATGTTCTTACGAACGGTCATGTGTGGCCAGAGGGCGTACGACTGGAAGACCATGCCAATGTTCCGCTTGTGCGCGGGAACATTGAGATGTTCCTTGCCGTCGAACACGGTCCGGTCCTTGAATGCGATCGTGCCGTCCTGCGGAGTTTCGAGGCCGGCCAGGCACCGCAAGGTGGTCGTCTTGCCGCAGCCGCTGGGACCGAGCAGGACCAGGAACTCCCCCTCCTCGATCGTGAGGTCGAGTTGGTCGACCACCACGTTCGATCCGTAGGTCTTGGTCAGACCGGAAACTCTGAATTCTGAGGTCATCTCATACCTTCTGCGTTGATTTCTTCGGAGTGCGGACACCGGCGGCGGTGCCACCATCCACGAGCATGTCGGTGCCGGTGACGTAGCTGCTGTCGTCTCCGGCCAGGAACGCGATGACCTTCGCAACTTCGGCAGGAGTGCCGCGACGTTGCATCGGGATGCTTTTCACGTAAGCCTCCACGTCGTCGGCCGCGAAACCCGCCGACGCCGTGATCGCGGTGTCGATACTGCCCGGGCATACTGCGTTGACCCGGATTCCGCGGTCTGCGAGTTCGAGCGCTGCCACCTTGGTCAGGGCGCGGACACCGAACTTCGATGCACCATAGGCCCCGAGTTCGGCCGTGGCCAGCACGCCGCGCAGTGACGCGAGGTTGATGATGGAACCACCTGCCGACATCGCCGAGGCTGCGGCTTTGATTCCGAGGAATGTGCCGACCAAGTTGAGATCGACCATCGCGCGGAACTGATCCAGGGAGGTGTCCACCAGTGGAGCCTTGATCGCCGCGCCGGCACTGTTGACGAGTACATCCAGGGATGCCTGGCGCGATATCTCAGAAGTTGCTGCTATCCAACTGGATTCCGACGTCACGTCAAGATGTAGGTAATGGGCGTCGGGGCCCAGTTCGTCGGCCAGATCCCGGCCTGCCGCATCGTCGACGTCGGTCAGCCAGACGGTCGACCCTCGCCGCGCGAACTCCTGTGCACACGCGCCCCCGATCCCTTTTGCCGCGCCGGTGATCAACACGTTGGTTCCACGGAACTGTGGTGACGAGGTGTTCATGGCGTCCTTTCGACTCGGAATCGGGGGTGTCGTGTGGTGTTCGGTCAGCTCTGGAAGAGCTTCTGCCATTCTTCGGAGTATTGCTCGACCTTCTCTGGTGTCAGCTCCGCGACGTCCGGTGACGCGATCTCCTGCGCCCTGGCCACCGCGCCCGGGATGTCAGGCAGCGCAGCGGCGTAGCCCGGGTTGAGTGCTGTCTGCCCCTCGGTGGTGACCATGAAGTCGGCGAGTACCTGCGCAGCGTTCGGATGGGGTGCGACGCCGACGACCTGGCTGTACCAGGGTGTGCCCCAAGGGTTGGAGGGGAGCTTCCAGTTGACGGGTGCGCCGGCCTCGACCTCGGTGACCAGTGGTTGCACCGACGGGGAAACCACAACTTCGCCGGACGTCAACGCCTGCGCCACACCGAGCGCGCTGGGGTACACGCGCGGCTCGAGAGCAGCGAGCCGCTCCCAGTAGTCTTCGCCGTAGGTCTTGGCGTAGTACCGATACAGGTCGACGTACGAGGCGATCCCTGTCGGATTGACGATGCCGATCTTGCCCTTGTACGCCGGGTTCAAGATGTCCTGCGGCGTATTGAGCCCTCCGGGTACAGCGCTCGTGTTCCAGCCGAGGGCGAACACGGCTGCGCTGGTGAGGAAGAAGCGGTCGTTGATGACACTCTTGTCCGGTTCGTAGGCCGGCGCGTCCAGGGCAGGGCCGACCAGATCGGCAGAGTACGCACCCGAGTCCGCTGCGTTCTGAATCCACCCGGCGTCGGTGAGCATGTGTACGTCGGCGATGCCCTTGCCGGTCTTGTTCTCGGTCTCGATCCGCGGATTGATCTCCGCATCGGTTCCGCGAACGAAATCCATTGCTATGTCGGGGTATTTCGCGTTGAACGCTACTTTGAGCGCCTCGAGGTTCGCCGGCTTCTGGCTGGAGTACAGCATCACGCTGCCCTCCTTGTTGGCGGCCGCGACGACATCGTCCCAGCTGCCCTCCACCGGACCGGAGGAGGAAGAGCTACCCCCACACGCGGCCAGACCGAAGGTGGACGCCGCGATGGCAACTGTCGCAATCGCTTTCGTGATTGATCTCATTGTGACAAGGCTTTCTCTTCCGAACCTCTTGAGTGAGGTTCTCACCGATGGGGGTCGAGCAGTCGAACTGGTTGTCAGCCGATGTGATTCAGCGTCTTCGCGAGCGTCTCCGGAATCGAGATCATCGCCATGTGGCCCGAGTCGAGGTGCAGATCTGCCCGGGTCATCGTGCGGAGATCCTGCGCGGCCCGGGTGCCACGACCAGGTAGATCCACGGCGACAACGCGGCCCGTCAACAGCGGAGTGAGGCGATCCCAGCACGTCGCGCTCATACCGGCGCCGTGTACCAAGAGGAAGGACATTACTCGCCTTTCGCCAAACTGAACTGATGTCAGTTTGAACCTAATCTGGTTGCGCTGTGATGTCAATCACCAGCGGCGACTAATTTGAACTGAATACACTTCATTTTGCGACGAGCGTCTGACCTGCACACTCTTCGACTGGGATCACGATCTCGGCGACGCCAGAACGGTTTCAGCGGCTGCGAGCCCGAACACCAGCGCCGTGGCCAAACCGCCCGCGTACGCGCGGTTCCACAAACCTCCGGTATCGGAACCGGCTGCCAGCAACCCCTCGATCGGTTTGCCACTCGGGTCCAGGACCCGAGCTCGTGCATCGATCATCACCCCGCAAAAGGGGAACGTGATCGCCGGTGCAGCCTCGATCAGGTAGTACGGCGGTTCGTCGAGCGGCAGCGCGTCGTGGGATCTGCCGGGGATCAATTCGCCCTGATTTCGGGCTCGGTTGTTGAAATCGACGATCTGCTCGGCGATGGCAAGACCGTCGTACCCCCACTCGTCGGGCAGGTACTCGAAATCTGACAGGTCCTCGGCCATGCCCACACGCCCACCACGCTTGCTCGCCAATGCAAACTTGTCGACGGCCACGGCACCCTCTACGTACGAGGCCACCATCCACTCCCGATGAACGCGCGCATCGGCGACCAGCAGACCCCGACCCTCCGGTTGGTCCAGTAGCGCCATCGTCGTGAGGTGGTCGCCCAGGGTTTCGTCGACGAATCGGTGACCGGTGGTATTGAACAACAGGGCGTGTTCGCTGTAATACAACGACAGATCCACGAAGTCGCCGGAATCCCTGAACTCGACGCCGGCGGGGATCAGATGCCCATAGAACCCCGCGTCGTCGGCACCTGTCGCGGCGCCGATCTGCTGCGCCAGCCGCAGGCCGGCACCGACACTGTTGGGATTCGATCGAAGCGGCATCGTGCCGGCCTCGGGGTGGACATATTGTGCGAGGAGGTCCCCGCTTCCCTGAAACCCACCGGTGGCCAGCAGCGTGTTTCCCGCTCGAATGTCCGCTGTGCCATCCGGATCGCGCACCCGTACCCCGATGACTCGGTCCCCGTCGGTCATCAGTTTCTCGGTTGCGCTCCGCAGCAACAGTTTTCCACCGTTGTCGAGGACCAGTCGTTTGCACGTGTCGAGGTAGTGGTTGGTGTCGAACTTGTGCCCCCGGCCGAACCCCAGGATCGGTTGTGGCGGACCGACCGTCACGCCGACGGAACGAATCCAGTCGATCCCCCCGGCAAATCCGTCGACGAGTGCATCACGCAGAGCCGGGTCGCCATGCGGATTGTGTTGTGCCATGACCTCTCGGTCGGGTGCGGTCCAGGCATAGCCGGCAAACCTGGCTGATCCACCGACGTCGTCTCCGACTTCTACAACCGTCACGGACCTTCCCGCGACGGCGGCTCTGGCCGCCGCAGTCAGTCCTGCCATCCCCGCGCCGATCACCAACAGGTCACAAGAAGTCCCGGGCATCGATCAAAGTCCTTCCGGTGAGGCCTATGTCGGATTCAGAGGGTGCACTAGCCGAGGAACGACTTTTCCCACTGCTCCTGGAACTGGGCGATCTTTTCCGGTGACAGTGCCGCGATGTCAGGGAGTGGAATGTCCTGGGCCCGTGCCACCGAGTCGGGTATGTCCGGCAGAGCACTGCCGTAACCGAATGACAGCGCGGTCTGTCCCTCGACCGTCACCATGAAGTCCGCCAGCACCTGGGCGGCATTGGGGTGCGGCGCCGACGACAGCACGTGCGAGTACCAAGGGGTTCCCCACGCGGGGTCGGGCAGCGCCCAGTCCACTGGCGCACCGGCAGCCACCTCACGCAACAGTGGTTGGACCATCGGCGTGGCAGAGATCTCGCCCGAACTCAGAGCCTGCGCGATACCCAGTGCGCTCGGATACACCCGCGGATCCATCTGAGCGAGTCGCTGATTGAAATCATCCGACCCCCAGTTCTTCTCGAAGAACTGGTACTCGTCGACCACGGCCGCGAAGCCGGCAGGGTTGACCACGCCGACCTTCCCCTTGAGCGCGGGGTCGAACAGATCATCAGGAGAAGCGAGGCCGCCCGGCAGCGCGTTGGTGTTCCACCCGAGGGCGAAGACTGCTGCGCTCGTCAAGAAGAAGCGGTCGTTGATGACACTGCGGTCACGTTCGTACTCCGAATTGCCGAATGCCGGCCCCAGGATCTCGGTGGAGTACGAACCCGAGTCGGCAGCATTGGTGATCCACGCCGGATCCGAGACCATGTGGACATCCGCGGTCCCTTTGCCGGTCCGATTCTCGGTCTCCACCCGCGGGTTCATCTCCACGTCGGTGCCGCGGACGAACTCCAGGGCGATGTCCGGATACTTCTGTTGGAAAGCAACTTTGAGCTTCTCCAGGTTCTCGGGATGCTGCGTCGAATAGAGCACCACCGAACCCTCCTTGTTCGCCGCGGCGACAACTTCGTCCCAATTGCCTTCGACAGGTCCGGATGGGGACGAGCCACCACATGCCGATACGAGCATGGTCAGCGCCGCGCCCAACGCGACAGCCCCCACTTTGAGAGATCTCAAGGTCAACCCTTCGCCGGAAACTGAACCGATCTTGGTTCAGGAGCTTAGGGCTGTGGTTCGGGTGATGTCAATCACGTCGCGGTTGGTGACCTGCCGCGTCCGTCCGTCGCGATTCCTCCGACTTCGTTCACTTCCTCCGGTTGCAACCGGAGGAAGTAGCAGCAGTCGGAGGAAGTGTGGCTGGAGTCGGAGGGGCGGGGCTGTAGTTGGAGGAAGGATGGCCGGAGGCGGCGGGAGCGACCTGCCGGCCCGTTCGTCGCGTTTCCTCCGACTTCGTCGAGTTCCTCCGGTTGCAACCGGAGGGAGTGACTGAAGTCGGAGGAAGTGTGGCGATTAGTTTCAGAGCACGCGCTCTGTTATGGTGACTTCATGCCCCGCCCCCGTGTTCACGACCACGACCACCTGCTGGATGTCGCCGAGAAGTTGGCCGTCGATGCCGGGCCGTCCGCTGTCACCGTTCGCGCCCTTTCCGAGGCAACCGGGGTATCAAATGGCGCGATATACAATGCCTTTGGGTCCAGAGCCGGATTGGTCGGGCGGGTGTGGCTACGCGCTGCCGGACAGTTCCTCGCACTGCAATGCGACACCGTTGCCCGGGCACTGGCCGACGGTTCTGACCGCGAGAGCGCTATCGAGGCTGTTGTTGCGGCCGCCGACACCCCTGCCCTGTTTTCCATCGAGCACCCTGTTTCGGCGCGGTTTCTCCTCACCGTGCGACGCGAGGAACTCCTGGGTTCCGGCGACATTCCGGCTGATATAGCCGACGAGTTGCGCACACTCGACAAGACATTGGGCGACCTGTTCATCGAACTCTCCCGGGCGCTGTGGGACCGCGCCGACCGGCAGACTGTTGCGATCATCCGAGACTGCGTTGTCGAACTGCCCACCGCTTTGCTGTTGCGGGGCAAACACATTCCCGATTCCCAGGCAAGGGAGCGGCTCGCCGGCGCCGTGCGAGGCGTCCTGTCCATCCCCCCTCCCCCAGCCAGATCTTCAAAGAAGTGAAACGAAAGGACGCCCGATGACCGCAACCCTGGAGTACCGCGACAAGATCGCCGTACTGAACTTCGGTGACGACGAAAACAGGTTCTCGCCGGATTGGCTCGACACAGTCAATACGCACCTGAGCGCCGCACACAGCAATGCCCAAGGACTCATCACCACAGGTTCGGGCAAGTTCTACTCCAACGGCCTGGACCTCGATTGGCTTCTGGCACACGGGGACCGCGCCGAATGGTACGTCGACCAGGTGCACACACTGTTCAACCGAATCCTGACCTTCCCCTTGCCCACTGTGGCGGCGATCAACGGTCACGCCTTCGGCGCCGCAGCCATGCTTGCGACCGCACACGACTACCGGGTGATGCGAGACGACCGCGGCTACTTCTGCTTCCCTGAAGTCGACATCAACATCCCCTTCACGCCCGGGATGGCCGCGCTGATCCAAGCGAAACTCAGCCCGCAGACTGCAGTGACGGCCA
This sequence comes from Williamsia muralis, assembly GCF_051487485.1. GTDB lineage: Bacteria > Actinomycetota > Actinomycetes > Mycobacteriales > Mycobacteriaceae > Williamsia > Williamsia muralis_B. Next base: position 93,732 of record NZ_JAHVCV010000011.1, read on the forward strand.
TGACAACCGGCCACCGATACGGCGGCGCAGAAGCACTGACCTCCGGCATCGTCGACGACACCGCACCAGAATCCGACTTGGTCGACGTCGCAATCACCCGGTTGTCGCCCATCATCGGCAAAAGCCCGGACACCCTCGGGGCGATCAAAACCACCATGTACACCGCAGTCACCGCAGCCTTGCAACAAGGCCGAAACTGATACCGCCGGCGAACTCAGGACAGCCCATGACCTCCACCACCACCGCACCTACCGGCACCAACCTGCAGATCTGGAACAAGCTGCAACGTGTGCCGTTGGGCAACTGGATCTTCACCCAGGCGCTTTGCTTCAAGGCGCCCTACTTCCGCAGCGTTCATCCGCTGGTCCAGGAACTGCGCCCCGGGCTGTGCCGAGTCACCGCACCGAATCGGCGAAGCGTGCACAACCACCTCGGGAGCTATCACGCCATCGCATCCTGCAACATGGCCGAACTCGCCGGCGGCATGATGACCGACGCCACCGTGCCATCAACCCACCGGTGGATACCAGTGGGCATGACCGTCGAATACAAGGCCAAAGCCACCACCGCGGTGACGTCGGTGGCCCGACTCGACTCGATTCCCGCCTTCACCGACGAACCCACTGAACTCGTTGTGCCCGTGGACATTCTCGACGCTCACAACGACGTCTTTGTGACCGCCACCATCACCATGCACGTCTCGAAAAAGACGCACTAGCGAGGCGGCAGGCCGACCAGCAGCTAAGCCCAGCCCGCCGTTTCCGCCGCCGCGCGATGTGTTTGTTCGAGGAAGTTCAAAACCATGGCGTCGGGATCGGGTGACTGCCGCACGAGATGGTACGGAAGTACGTACTCCCCCAGTGCGGCGTCCCAGAACGCAGGAGCTTCGACGGCCGGATGGGTGTCGTACCCGTCGGGATGGGGGTACGCGTACGCGTAGAAGACGCCTTCCTCAGCGCCACCGGGCCAGTACCCTGCGCTCGAGACCTCGTCACTGTAGGCCTCGTGCATGACCCAGTCCGGGCAGTTCGGAATACCGCCGGGATGCCTGGGCGCAGGTCGGCCCGAGAACCGTGTGACGGCGAGATCGAATGCGCCCCAGAAGAAGTGGACGGGTGATGACTTTCCTCGGAACTCACCCCGGAACTTCGACAGGACACCGTGTGCACTGACAAGTGACCGCCAGAAGCGAGACATGGCGTCCGCGTCGTACGAGGCATGCACGGTGTCCTCGGCGAACGGAATCGCCTCAGGCAGTTCGACGGGGGTGCCGACCAGCGCTATGTCGAAACCGAGGTCGTCGAGGTGACCGGTGTATTCGGCGTAGAAATCGGCGACGGTCCGCGGTGTTCCTGCGGGCGAACCCGAAGATCGACTGGCTCTTCCTGTCCAATGACGCACTCGCCGTGGGGCTACCGTCCGCACTCAAGTCCGCCGGGTTGGCAGACAAGGTCAAGATCGGCGGTGCCATCGGCGGTACCACGAACCTCGAGATGATCAAAGAGGGTCAGCAGGTCTACACCATCCCGACTCCGCTGGTCGACATCGTGTGGCAGCAAACCGATGCAATGGCACGACACTTCGCCGGTCAATCGGTGGAAGCGTCGATGAAGCCGACACCCAGGGTCGTGTGGAATGAAGAGACCATCCCCGCCGACATCTCGACCTTCCCCCCGATTGTTCCGACCGTCGAGGAACAGTACAGCGCACTTTGGGGCAAGTAGCAGCACACAAGAAGGCAGGCGAGCGGATTCACCGCTCGCCTGCCTTTTCGTTTGTGTGCGCCTGACAACGCGCCGGTGCACCTACCGGGATAGGCCGGCGATGAACAGTTGAGCGTAGAGCTCGCCGATCTCAGTGGCCTTCCTGGGGCCCGACTCGTGGTACCACCGGTAGACCCAGTTCGTTGCACCCAGGATTGCCATGGACACCAGGGTGGCGTCCATGTCCTGTTTGAAACTCCCGTCGCGCTGACCATCCACGATGAGATCGCGCACCAGGTCGTCGTAAGAGATCGTCGAGAGCTCCAGCCGCCTGGCCTCTGGCAGCCTCTCGAACTCATGCAGGAAGACGGTTGTTTCGATCATGTTGTCCGTGAGGTGTTTCACGTGCCCTTCGATGGCCTTCGCCAGCCTTTCGGCCGCGGTGCCCTTACCGGAGCTGAGCCGGTGGAAGTTGGCGACGCCCTCCCAATAGACAGTTCGGATGACCTCGTACAGAAGGTCATCTTTTGTCCGGATGTAGTAGTAGAGACTGCCCTTCAACATCCCCAGCTCATCGGCAATCGCCTGCAGTGACGTCGCTGAATATCCTCGTTCGGAGAACATCTTCGCCGATACCTGAAGGATTTCCGTCCACCGCTCGTCGCTGTTCTTGCGGCCGGAACTGGTCTCGGTGACCCTGCGAGCCGACGGCGGCATCTTCAACTTCAACGGCTGGTCTGTTTTGATAGCCCTGGCTCGCGGCTTGTCTTCGGCCACTGTCCACCCCCCAATACACTTTGCCCGGTAACCTACCAGACAGTCAGTAGTTTACCGCGACGGCGAGACGCGAAATGAAGAGTATGGCGCGGTCACGGGAGAAGCGATTGATTCGGGCCGCCACCATCGATGATCAGGCGGTGCCCGGTCACATAAGACGCGTCCGCACCGATTAAGTAGGCCACTGCGTTTGCGACGTCGCTGGGGCGACAGACCTGACCCAAAGGGGAACGGCTGTCCAATGCCGAGGCGCTCGCTTCTCCTGAGGCGGCCCGGGCGAGCTTGTCGCCCATATCCGTTGCCACAAGCCCCGGCGCCACCGAATTGACCCGTACGCCGAACTCGCGCTCTTCCCTGGCCATGACCGCCACCGTGGCGTCGAGCGCGGCCTTGCCTGCGGCGTACGGTGCCGTACCCGCCGGCAGGAGATCTGTCACCGTGCTCGAGATGAACACGATGCTGCCCGCTTGTTCCCGTAGCGATCCGATGGCCGCGCGAGAAAGGGCGACGTTCGACATCGTGAACAGCTGGAACAATCGCAGGTACTCGTCGTCGGAGCTCTCTACCGACGACTTGCCGCGCGATGCCGCCCCGGCATTACCGACCAACGCCGAGATCGGTCCCAGCACACCTTCGGCCCACTGAACGACTCGAGCGGCCTCACTGGCATCGGAGAGGTCCGCTTGTCCGGAGATCGCCACACCCCCGGCCGCCGCAACAGAGTTCACGACCTCTGCCGCCGCGTCGCTATCGCGCCGAAACGTGAAAGCCACGTCATGGCTCTCGGCCAGACGCTCCACGATTGCCCTGCCGATTCCGCGAGATCCACCGGTCACCAGTGCTACAGGCTTCTTCATCCTTCTTCTCCTCTGGATTCCAGTTCCGCTCGGCCCGCGACAACTGCGACTCCGTCGGCACTCACCTCGACCTGGTAAACAGCCGGGCCAGTCTGGGTTTCGTCCTGGTCCGCCTCGACGCGGTGGCCGGTGACGGCCACCGTCTGGCCCGCCACCACGTTGCCCAGCAGTCTCACCTTCAAACGACAAACCCGAGCGTCCGGCGCGTGGGTCTCGAACATGTTGTAGATCAACGCGATCGTCGACGGACCCTGATTGATCTGCTTGGAACCGAATCCGAGCCTCGCGGCCGAACGACCGTCGAGGTGGATCGGGTTCGGGTCCCCGAGCAGCAGAGCGAGGGTCTTCATTCGCTGTCCATCGACCTCGTCGACACTCCATCGCATCGATGGGGGCTCAGGGGCTGTCACTGGATGCCTCCTCGTTTGACCGCATACACATTGGTCACCCGAGCCGCCACAGTCCGATCGTCCACAAGCCGGAACTCGCACGTGATGAGGTCGAAGTCACCGAAGGCAGCGCCGTGCTTGCGGCGGACATCGCGCACCTCGCCTTCCACCCGATATGTGCGATCTCGGGCGATGTCCTCCTCGAGCTCGATCGTCGTCTCCGCCAACACAGGTCCGTCGTCTATCGAGGTGCGCAGCAGGGTGAAGAACTCGCTGACGCTCACGCCCATCCCCCGCTGCGCTCCGATGAACGCGGCGATCGGATGCGCATGGTCCGACTCGCCTGCATAAACGGTGTCTCGGAGGATCCAGTCTTCGAAGCCCGCCAGCTCGTACGTGCCGCCCGGCACGGACGTGCCGATCAGGTCGCCCGCAGGTCCAGTGGAGTCATTCATCGCGACACACCGTCAGAACGACCTGGGCATACCCAAGCCCTCAGCAATTCCGTTGCGGGCCATCTCATTGGTGATGGGTCCGATTCGGAAGAGGCGGACGTCTCGCCAATAGCGCTGCATGTTCGTCTCTGCCGAATAGCCCATTCCGCCCAGGATCTGCAGACCCAGGTCGGCACCTTGGCCCGCAAGCTCGGACGCCACGACCTTCGCCATGTTCGACGCCTGACCGGCCTCCTGACCCGTCGCCTGCAACCACGCGGCTTTGAACACCATCAGCTCGGCCTGGTCTCGCCACATCGCGATGTTGGCAACATGGTGTTGCAGTGCCTGGAATCGAGAGATCTTTCCTCCGAAAGCTTCTCGCTCATCGGTGTATTGCAGCGCGTCCTCGAGTACGCCGTCGAGAATGCCCACACAGAACGACGCCAACATGACCCGCTCGTTGTTGAGGGTGGGGAGCAGCATGTACCAGGCGTTACCCGGCTCTCCGAGAACGTTCGCGTCGGGCACGAAGACATCGTCGAGGAAGACGTCACAGGACCCGAGCGAACGCATACCCAGCTTCGGGATCTCGTTGATCTTCACACCGTCGCTGGCTGTCGGGAGGATGAAGAGCGTCAGGCCTTGCGTTCGCTTGCTGACGGTGTCGTCGGTTCGAGCCAGCAGCAAGATGTAGTCGGCCACATGCGACATCGAGCTCCAGGTCTTCTGGCCGTTCAGAACCCAGCCGCCGTCGACCTTGCGTGCTTTGGTCTTCATGGACCCGAGAAGGTCTGTCCCACCACCGGGTTCGGTGAAACCGATGGCCCATTTGTCCTCGCCGGCACAGATTCGCGGCAGGTAGTAGCTCTTCTGCTCTTCGTTTCCGTAGATGCCGACGGACTTGCCGCCGGCGAACGAGGTGATGCCCCAGACCCAGGTCAAACCCGCCAGGGACCGAGCCAGCCCACGCGCCAACAACATCTGCGTGACGATGTCTCCACCCTGGCCACCATACTTTTCTGACAAGCCGATGCCGTGGAACCCGGCCTTGCTCATCTTGTCCCACAGCTCTTCGGGAAACTTGGACTCGTCCTTCTCCCATGCCAAGGCCGCCGATTTCGGCGCCTCTGAGTCCACCCAGTCACGAATCGATGAGACAAAATCCTGTTGTTCGTCGGTCAATCCGAATTCCATTGTTTCCAGCTCCCTTGTTGAGAATTGCTCATGCTTGTGTTGTACCGATGGCTACTGCCACGGTGCGATGATCACCTTCCCGAAAGCCTGACCACTCTCGAGGCGCGCAACCGCATCCGCCGCCCTGTCCAACGGGTATGTCGAATCGATCACCGGCGCAATACCTTTGACCGCACAGTAAGAGACCACCGCCTGCAGATCCGCGACAGTTCCCAACGACGAACCGTGGATCCGGACGTGAGGCAAGAACACCCGGTTGAGGTCGAGCGTGACCTTGCAGCCGGTGGTCGCGCCGCTGACCACCACTGTTCCACCAGGTTTCACCGACCGCATCGAGTGATCCCACGTGGCGGCTCCCACGGTGTCGAGAACCAGATCGACCCGCGCGGGCAGACGTGAGCCGGACTCGAACGTCTGTGAGGCCCCGATGGTCTCGGCCTTCTTGGCTCGCACCTCGTCGCGGGTGGTCACCCACACCCGAAGTCCGGCAGAGGAGGCCAGCGTGATCGCTGCGGACGCAACTCCACCACCGGCTCCCTGGATCAACACCGTCTCACCAGGTTTGGCGTGCCCGGCGATGAACAACATCCGGTAGGCGGTCAGCCACGCCGTCGGTATACCCGCGGCCTGCTCGAAGCTCAACGACTCCGGTTTGTCCACCACGTTGCGGTCGGGCACCATCACGTACTGAGCAGCGCCTCCGCCGGTGACCTCGGCAAGCATCTTCCGGTTCGGATCCAACAACTCACCACCAGAGAAAGCTGGGTCCGACACGAGCGAATGTGCAAGGATCGCCCGCCCATCCGGCGTCGATCCGGCTATGTCCGAGCACAATCCGAGAGGAAAATCCGCGGGGGCGGTACCCACACCGCGCATCGACCAGAGATCGTGTTGGTTCAGTGCCGCAGCGCGCACAGTGATGCGGGTCCACCCGGCGCGGTCTTCGGGTTCGGCGCAGTCAACGACCGCCACAGTCGAACTCAGGTTCTCGCCAGTGATCTCCCGCGCGATAGCTTTCCTCATCTGACTCACTGCCCTTCGATTGGTATGGGTGACGTACGAGCGTTCGTCGTGGGGACAAGATGAAAAGGCGACCCGAGCGTCCACCGGGGCGACCCCTCCGCGGAGTCGGAGTGCACGGCGCCACGTCCGACAAAATGCGCGTCCTCGATCAGCTCGATTGCCGTCTGTTCGACGGTGACACAGGTGTCGTCTCGTTCCAGGAGATCTTTCCAGTGAGCACCCGGCTGTGTGGCAATACGCGAGCCGACGACGGCGGCGAGCTCGGGATCGAATTGCCGCGCAACCCAATCCGGCTCGTCGAGCAGTTCGGCGACACGCCTCCAGAACTTGGGCTCGAGAGCCCCGATCGATACGTTGCGCCCGTCTTGTGCACGGTAGATGTGGTAGCAGGGCAGGCTGCCGTCCAAGGGCGCGCCGGTGCTCCCGTCACCGCCGGTTGCCAGGGCAGCGACGGTCTGCAGTCCAGCGACCAGGAGCGCCGAATCAGCGAGGGCCAGATCGATATGGACGCCGGCGCCGTGTGTGCGCGCCGAATGTAAGCCCGTGACGACGCCCAACGCCGCCAGGATCCCGCCGCTCACATCCGCGATCTGAACTGTCGGCATCTGTTCGGCGCCACCGAGGACTCCCGTGAGCGACACGAAATTGACGTCGTGCCCCGCGGCGGCGGCCCGTGGCCCGCTCTGCCCGTAACCGGACAACGACACGTAGACAAGTCGATCGTTGCCCGCCGACAGGTCCGAATAACCGACTCCCAGTCGATCGGCGACTCCCGGCCGAAAACTCTCGATGACCGCGTGTGAACCGGCCGCCAACTCCCGGACCCGTTCGCGCCCAGCACGGTCCTTCAGGTCGAGTCGTTCAGAGCGCTTTCCGCCATCAAGGTATTGATGCTGCACAGACGAGTCCGGCAGGACCCTCGGGTGCAGCGCTCTGACCGGATCGCCGGCCAGGGGCTCGATCTTCGTCACCGCGGCACCCAGGTCGGCGAGCAATCGCGTGGCCGTCCCACCCGGAAGCATGCTTGTCAGGTCCAGCACGTTCACACCACGTAGGGGTGACCACACCTGTTCGGCCTCGGTCATCGGATCAGCTGCCGTCCGACGATATCTCGCATGATCTCGTTGGCTCCACCGTAGATTCGCTGAACGCGCGCGTCACGCCACCGTCGCGAGATCGGGTATTCGTCCATGTAGCCGTAACCCCCGAAGTACTGCAAGGACTGGTCGAGCACTCGGCTTTCCAAATCAGTGGCCCAGTACTTGATCCCGGCGGCATCGTGCGCCGTCAGCTCCCCGTCGTTCAGCGCGACAACACAGGCATCGACGTGACTCTGCGCCACTTCGATGTCGGTGTGCATGCTCGCCAGCCCGTGCAGAACTGCCTGGTGAGATGCAATCGGCTGTCGAAATGTCTTGCGTGCACGGGTGTGTTCCAGTGCCAGTCGCAGTCCTTCGCGGGCGCTCGCCACTGCGTACACCGCTATCGACAGGCGTTCGCGAGCAAGGCTTCGCTTGACGAGATCGAACGCGTTGCCCGCGACACCCACGATGTTGGCGCGCGGCACCCGGCACCCCTCGATCACGATCTCGGCGGTGTCCTGCCCCTTGCGTCCGGCCTTCTTCAACGGTGCTTGCTGGATCAGTCCTCTGGTGCCGCGTTCGATCGCCACGAGCGTCATGCCTCGTCCCTCACGCTCGCCGGTGCGCGCAAGTACCAGCACGAGGTCGGCCGAAGACCCGTTGGTGATGAACGTCTTCGAGCCCTCCACAACAAGGTGGTGTCCGTCGTACGTCGCTTTCGTGGTGATGGCAGCAAGGTCCGAACCGGTTCCGGGTTCCGTCATCGCGATGGCAGTGACCAGTTCACCTGAGACGAAACCGGGGAGCCAACGACTCCGCTGATCCTCATCGGCGTACTCGATCAAATAGGGCGCGAGGATGTCGTTGTGCAAAGCGAAACCGTCGGTTGCGATCCCACTCGCTGCGACCTCTTCCTGGATGATCGCGTTGTACCGGAAATCGTGGATGTCGACTCCACCGAACTGCGCTGGTGCCTCGAACCCGAGGAACCCGAGTGCGCCTGCCTTCTTCCAGAACTCACGGGGCGTGACGCCCGCCGCCTCCCATTGGTTCACATTCGGAACTGCCTCCGCGTCGATGAACCGGCGAAAGGAATCGCGGAAGGCATCGTGCTCTGCGTCGAACAATCTGCGCCGCAGGGTCATAGCCGAGTCGCAGCGTCGAGGCGTACGAACTCGCCGTTGAGAAGGGTGACCTCCATGAAGCACTTCACCAGCGTCGCGAAGTCGGCTGGTGTTCCCAGGCGCTTGGGGAAAGTGTGCAGATCGACCAGGGCAGCGCGCCGCTCCTCATCAATACCTGCCAGCATCGGCGTATCCATGATCCCGGGGGCCACCGACATCACCCGAATTCCGTGGATCGAAAGATCTCTCGCCAGCTGCAGGGTCAGCGCGATCAAAGCCCCCTTGCTCGCGGTGTACGCCGCCTGGCCGGTTTGGCCCTCCAAACCGGCGGCCGACGAGACGTTGACGATCAACCCGCGCTCGCCGTCGACGCCCGGGGTGTTCTTGGCCATGGCTCCCGCCACGTGTCGGATCACGTCGAACGTCCCGACGAGGTTGACGTCGATGGTCCGTGAGAACGTGTCCAGCGAATGCAGGCGTCCCTTGCGATCGACAACCCGCTGGGCGGGCGAGATGCCGGCAGCGTTCACGCACAGGTCGATTCGACCCTTGTCAGCGATCACATGCTCGACGGCTGCCTCGACCGCCGACGGGTCGGAGACATCGGTCGGGATGAAGGTGATGGCCGGAGACGTCGCGGCCAGCTGAGCCGACGGACTCGATTCCAGGTCGAGGATGACCGCTTGCGCGCCGTTGTCGACGAGCATCTGAACCACCCCGGCCCCGAGGCCTCCCCCACCGCCCGTGACAACTCCGACAGCGCCGGCCACCTTCATATTCCTGCTCCTTTTGATCGCAGTCGTCTGATCCGAAAGGGATCGATGCGCAATGGGCACTCTTGGGTCCACAAGTCCACTCGCGTCCCGGTATGTCGATAATTTACCATACGACCGGTTGGTAGTTCCAGCAGTCTTCCAGCCGAATCAGGCTTGTTTGCGGTCAGAAAAGCCATCGCTGCGAAAAGCAGAGGACGCAGGTCAAGCCGCCGCACTGAACCGCCACACATTGTCGATCAGTCGCCTGGTCAACCGGCCTTGGTCCACCAAGACGTCCAGGTGAGCGAGAGTCTCACTGGCAGCAAGTAGGCGGTCCATGCCCTCCAAGGAGTCGAACGACACCCGCTTACTCCGCCACGGCAGCATTCGCGCCGATTCGAGGGCGCATACATTTGTCCGACCATCTACCGTTTGGTAGATTTCGTCGAGGCGGTGACGGTGATGGGCTTGAATCTCCTCGACTCGTTGACGTGATGCGAATCCGCAGGCGCCGTGTGCCGGCATGACCCGGGAATCGGCCACCTCGCTTGTGCAATCGAGTGAGGCGAGGTAGTCGCGCAAGGGAAAGCGCGCGGGCACCGGCTCGAATCCGACCGACGGGGTGATCGCCGGCAAGAGATGATCACCCGCGAACAACAGCCCGGTGGCGGGTTCGTGGAAGACCACGTGGCCTCTCGTGTGGCCAGGTGTCCTGAGCGCCAGCAGATTACGCTGATCACCGATCGCCAGCTGCGCAGCGTCCTCGATCCAGGAATCTGGTAGACCCCAAAGGCCATGTTCGATCGGGCCGCCGGCGTCCAGGAGCGAGGTGACCTCGTCCCCCAGTCCCGCGCTGAGCAGCCTGACCGCGAGATTTTGCGGCATCTGCACGGGCGCCGCAACCATGTCGAGCACGCCTTCCTTCTCGCCGATCCCCAGCGCGAGTGGGATACCCAGCTCCTCGCGGAGCGCTATCGCCTGCGACAGGTGGTCGTAGTGCAGATGCGTGACCAGAATTTGCTTGATGTCCTGCAACGTGCCCCCGAACGTCAACAGTCCAGCAGTCAGCGCAGCTCGTGATTCGCTCGTGTCAGCGCCCGAATCGATCAGAACTACGCCGGAATCATCGACCAGCGCATAGACATTGATGGCAGCCAGACCGGACTCGGGCAGCGGCAAAGGGATTCGGTAGGTGTTGGGCGAGATCACCTCGACACCGCCGCGATACCAGTCATCGTTTCTGCCAATCACTTGTTGCACTTCCTCTGGGTATCTACTCGGCATCTGATCGCCGATGCGCTTGATGGGGTGTCAGCGATGCACAAACGACGGGTCGCGCCTCTCCAGGAACGCCGCCATACCCTCCCTCATGTCGGCCGAGTCGAAGACTTCGAGAAAGAGACCTCGTTCGTGATCGAGTCGACTCGGATCCACGCGGGTGTGAACACTGAGTGCGCGTTTGATGTTTCGGACGGCGAGCCACGGGAGGCCGGCGATTTTCTGTGCGATCTCCACGCTTTCGCCGAGCGCGTGTCCTGGGGCGGAGACCCTGTTGATCAGCCCGAGCTCGAAGGCTCGCTCGGCCGGCACCAGCGTTCCCAGAAGCATGAGTTCAGCGGCGGCCGCAGCGCCGATTCGTGCCGGAAGGCGTTGGGTTCCGCCACCACCCGGAATGAGGCCGAGTCTGACCTCGGGCAAGCCGAGAAGGGCGTCCGGGTCAGCGACGATCAGGTCGCAGATGAGTGCGACCTCCAATCCCCCTCCGGCAGCAGTTGCCTGTACAGCCGCAATGATGGGCTGTTCGAGATGGCTCCAAGCGTCGAACACCGCTCGCGCTGCCCTGGAATGCTTCTCGGCACCACCAGGTCGACTGAGGATGGCTTCGAACTCCGCTATGTCAGCACCGGCCAGGAAGGCCTTCGTGCCCGCGCCCGTCAGCACCACCACCCTGACGTTCACACCTTGATCCCGAATGTGGTGTGTGGCGTCGAGCAACCCGTCGAGCACCGCCTGGCTCATCGCGTTCACCGGCCCGTTGGAGACGAGCACCGTGGCCACTCCGTCATGGACATCCACTGAGACCGGACCGAACTCAATCATGTGTCCTCCGCGATGCGCCCGTGCGCTGGTCCATCAGGCCGTACACCGCGTCCCACTGTCGAGTGGGCCCACCGAGGTGAACGATGGCTTGCGCAGCTCGCTTGACATGCCAGTGCACCTCGTGTTCCCAGGTGAAGCCGATGCCGCCGTGCAGCAGTATTACCGATTCGCCTATGGCACGAGCACTTTCGACGGCAGCGACGGCAGCAGCAGTGGACAGAGGGTAAGAGTTGCCGCTCGCGGCCTCCCACTCATTGACCGCCGCGCGAACCAGAGCCCGGTCCAATTGGATTCTCATCCAGCTCTCTGCACAGTTGTGCCGAAAGGCTTGGTACGAGCCGACCTTGCGACCGAATGCAGATCGTTGCGCCCCGTACCCCACCGTGATCTCCAGAGCCCTGGCTTTGGAGCCGTTCACGTCCGCCGCGATGCCGATCTTGCCCGCCGACAAGCTTCGCGCCATGGCGTGTTCGGCATCGCGGCCCCGGGCGAGCTCCTGAAGGCCTCCGGACCCAGCGTGCGCCAATTCACCTTCCAGGATCAGCACACCATCGCGTCGCACCGTGCTCAGTACCCAGATCGGCTTGTCTGCCTGTTGGCCATGAGCGAGAACGGGTCCCGCAACGGTGTTGTGTATGCGCAGACGATCGACCGATTCGTGCTCGGGGTCCCATGTTTCGGGTGGAACGAGTGCGCCGATCGCCTGGCCCTGTGCGATCAGACCGGCAAGCTCTTTTGCGACGTCGGTTCCCGCGCAATTCAATGCGGTCGCGGCCATCACCGAACTCACCAGAAAGGATGTCTCTGCGTGTCCGCGTCCGAGCTCGTCCTGCACGGCCACTGCATCGCCGAGCGTTCCACCATCGCCACCGACGTCCTGGCCGACCATCAAACCGCCCAGGCCCAGATCGTCGAGGATCTGCTCATCGGGTAGCGGCCCCGACCGCGGCGGCGGAGGCGTTGCCAGCCACCGGCGGAGTCCGTCTCGTAAAACAGTGTCGGTACTCACGGCCTCGCTCCGTTTGATGGTCCCGGCGCAAGGTCGTGGCGGGGTTCCTTGGGGAGCAGCAGCACCCTGTCGGCGATGACGTTCTTCAGCACTTCGTCTGTGCCGCCGCCGATACGAGTACCGAACGATCCCAAGAACGATTCCGTCCAACGATCGGACATCTGCCCCCGGGAAGCCAGCACATCGCATGCCAGCCGGCCGATCTCGGTTTGCAGACGCCCGATCATCAGCTTCAGAATCGAACCTTCCGGGCCGGGTTGCGCCGTGTCACCCCGCAGAGCGAGGACCTCTTCGTGGTGGATCTGCTCCACGGCCCGGTAGTCGGCGAAGATGCGTGCGGCACGAACGCGATCAGCCTGGTGCACTGCACCTTCGGCCAGTAGTGCCAACAGCCCCGGCCAGGGCACGTTCGCGACGCTCATCGCCAGGCGCTCGTTCATCAGGGTGGTTATGGCGACCTTCCATCCTGAGTCGACGGCACCGACCACAGCGTCGTCGCCCAGCTCGACGTCGTCGAGAAAGACCTCGCAGAAGCCGTAGCCGCCCGGAATCTGCCGGATCGGGCGGACGCTCACACCCGGTGCGGTCATGTCGATGACAAAGGCGGTCAGACCGTCATGCTTTGGTTTGTCCACGGCGGTTCTCGCGAGCACGTAGCCGCGGTCGGCGAAGTTCGCCCCGGAGTTCCAGACTTTCTGGCCCCGTAACCTCCAGCCATGACCGGTGCGTTCGGCGCGCGTGGTCAGCGCCGCCAGATCCGAACCGGCGGCGGGCTCGGAGAACAACTGGCACCAGACATCGCGGCCATCGAGTATCCGTGGCAGGTAACGCATCTTCTGTTCGTTGCTACCCCACCGAAGTAGGGTCGGTGTGATCATCATCTTGGCGATCGCAAAGGTCTCGTAGTCGAGCTTGTACCGCGACTCGAGCTCACGGAAGACCTCGGCGTCGTATGCGGTCATGCCCTGTCCGGCCCAAGCGGTCGGAACTGCCAGCCCGGCCCAGCCCTGCGCCGCTTTGAGCGCTTCCCACGCCCGCGCGTTTGCCACGACGTCTGCCTGCTCCTCGATGGAGCGGTTCGGAAAGCCGGTGTACCTCGGGTCGGGGTCCTCGAAACCGGGCGCATTCGTCGCCAGCCAGGTTTCAGCCCTGCGCGAGAAATCAAGTGCCCCAGCGTCGGCCACGGATTGCGTCATGGAACGCTGACCGCCAGCGCATCGCCCTGCCCGAGGCCACCGCAAATGGCGATCACGGCCCGGCCCCCGGATCGTCGGGTCAGTTCGCGGATGGCCGTCAGTGCGAGCCGTGCGCCGGATGCCCCTGGCGGGTGCCCGACCGCGATGGCGCCGCCGTTGACGTTCGTCCTGTCGAGGATCTTCTCCGCCAGGTCGCGATCACCCTCGGCCAGTTCCAGAGCCGAGACAAGTGGAACCGCCGCGAACGCCTCGTTGATCTCGATCAGGTCCACGTCCGACAGGGTCCAACCCGCCTTCTTCAGCGCCCCCGAGATGGCCGGGGCGGGTGCCACAGCGATCTCTCGAGGGTTCCTCGCAATGGAGTGCCACCCTCGGATGGTCGCCGCGATGGGCAATCCCAACTCTTCGGCACGCGAGCGCCGCGCCAACGCGACAACGCAAGCGCCAGTGGATAACCCGGGTGCATTCCCGGGGGTGACCGTCGGGCTGTTGTAGACGGTTTTCAGCTTGCCCAACGCCTCGAGCGTCACGCCCCAGCGCGGCTCTTCGTCCTGGTCCACCAGCACCTCGGTTCCCCGCGGACCGGCAACAATGATGCCTCGCAACTCCTCATCGAAGAACCCGGCGTCGAGCGCGGCGAAATAGCGTTCTTGCGAACGCATCGCCCAACGGTCCTGCTGGGTACGGTCCACGCCGTATTCGAGGGCTACTTCCCCGGCGTCGACCGACACCGGCTTGCCACCGATATCCGCTCCGGGGCTGTCGATCGGGTCCTTCATCGACAGGGCGCCCCGCTTGTGGCCCCATCGCTGATCTGCAGACAACATGAACGACGATCGGCCCATGTTGTCAGCACCGCCCGCGAGGACGATGTCCGCCTCGCCGAGCGTTATCGACTTGGCAGCCAACTGGATTGCCGTCGCCGAGGAACAGCACGCTCGATCGATGGTCATCGACCGGACGGTGTCCGGCAGCCCGGCTCGGATGGTCGCAGAGCGGGTTGGGATCGAGCCGTCGATCGCATACTCCGCCGGCATGGTGAACCCGAGGAACACCTCATCGACGCGGTCGGGCGCAATCGAGAACTCGTCGAGCACCGAACGCAGCGCATGCGCTGCGAGATCGATACTGGAAACCTGCCTGAGCGCGCCGCCGAAGCGCGAGAAAGGCGTTCGTAGCCCACCCACCACCACGACGTCGTCGAGGTCGGTTCTGCCGGCGTCACCGTGCAGCGCGGAACCTGCCATCGAGCTCATCTCGGAGCCAGTCGCGTCGCGGCGTCGAGTCGGACGACTTCTCCGTTGAGCAACGTGTTCTCCAGGAAGCTCGCGGCGAGTCGCCCAAAATCTGAGGGGGTTCCAAGACGCTTGGGAAAGACGTGGATGTCGGCCAACTTCTGCTTGAGCGAGTCGTCTACGTCGCCGAAGGCAGGCGTATCCATGATGCCGGGGCAGATGGTCATCACCCGGATTCCGCTGGTGGCCAGATCTCGAGCCATCGGCAACGTCATCGCGATCACTCCGCCTTTGGCAGCGGCGTACGCCGCCTGACCCACTTGGCCTTCGTACCCGGCGATGGAGGCCGTATTGATGATCAGCCCCCTCTCCCCGCTCTCACCCGGCTCGTTTCGAGCCATATGGGCTGCAGACCAACGGTTCACGTCGAACAACCCGATGAGGTCGAGCTCGACGATCTTCCGGTAGAGGTCAAGCGGATGCGGGTTCCCCGCCCTGTCGAGCATGCGTGCACCCGGCCCGGCGCCGGCGCAGTTGACACTCACGTCGATGCGGCCGAAATGATCGACCACCGATTGCACTGCGCTCTCGACCACATCCGGATCCGTGACATCGCACTCGAAGAAAGCGGCGCCTCGACCCAACCCTTCCGCGACATCCTTGCCTCGGGAGCGACCCAGATCGAGAATGGCCACCTTTGCTCCGCGTTCGGACAAAAAGCGCACAGCCCCTTCTCCGAGGCCCGAGGCCCCGCCGGTGACCAAGACGACCGAACCTTCGATCTGCACGTCAACTCCCTTTGTCGAAACTGTCCGAACACCTGATGACCGGCGTGGATATGAACTTCCGGCGAGTACTTCGGGCATCACGCACCGTGGAGTACACCGTCAATCGAGAATGCATCAAACCCGGGCCGATAGCAACCATTCGTTTGGTAGTCCGAGGCGGTTATTTACCTGTTCACCGCAGTCCGACACAGATTGCATGCTCAGTTTTCGAAAACCCAGGCGGTCAAACGGTTGTTTGTCTAAGCTCCTCTACACGCGAGTGCAGCGAAAACGGACTGGAGCTGAGATGATTCTTTCGGAGTGGGTCAGCGGGTGGGCTCGAATCAAACCGACCGCCGTGGCGGTCGGGAGCCAGGACCGAGTACTCACTTGGCAAGAACTCGATCAGCGGGCCTCGCAGATCGCCCACGCACTCGAAGATCTCGGCATTTCGCCCGGAGACCGCGTGGCCTGCCTGTTGAACAACCGTGTCGAGTACTTCGAGATCCTGACGGGCGTCACCCGAATGGGGGCGATTTTTGTCCCGCTCAACGCCATGGCCACCGCGCCGGAACTGACCAACGTGGTCAACGACTGCGGCGCCCGGGCAATCTTCACCGACGCCACCTTCTCCGGGATCCTCGGCCCACTGCTCGAGGCGACACGGACGATGATCATCGATGTCGACGGGAGGCTCGACAACGGGCATCAGAATCTCGACGGCCTGTGCCGTCTCGCGCCCACCTCGTACGACTCTGTCGCGAGGGGCTTCGACGACCCCGTCTGCATCTACTACACATCCGGCACCACTGGCCTTCCCAAGGGCGCCGTCATCAGCAACGGCAACATCCACTTCGCGACGCTCAATTGGCTTGTGGATCTGGGCTTTTCTCAGGACGACCGGTTCTTGCTGAATCTGCCGATGTGTTTCACCGGCGCGATGGCGATCGCGGCACCGGCGCTGCATGGCGGCATAACAATCATTCTCGAACGCAGCTTCGACGCTGCGCGAACACTCGAGCTGATCGAGGTCGAGCGGACCACGTTCATGGTCGCCGTTCCGACCATGGCCCTGGCCATGATGCGTCACCCCGACTTCGCCACCCGCGACCTGTCGTCGATGCGCATGGTGCTCTGCGGCGCCGCACCGGTACCGATGTCCGTCTTCCAGACCTGGACAGAACGGGGGGTGGCGTTCATCAGCAGCTTTGGCATGACCGAGGTGGCCGGCGGATTCGCCATGGTCACCCCGGTCGATCAAGCCGCCCAGCGACTGGGCAGCGCGGGCCGGGCTTGCCTGTACACCGAGGCGATGATCCAGGCCGAGGACGGCTCGAGGGCTGCGACCGATGAAGTCGGCGAACTCCTGATCCGAGGCCCTTTGGTGTTCAAGGGATACTGGAACAACCCGTCTGAGACGCGGAGTGCCGTAATCGATGGATGGCTACACACGGGCGACCTGGCCCGCTGCGACGCCGACGGATTCTTCGAGGTGGTCGATCGCAAGAAGGATGTGGTGATCTCCGGCGCGCTCAACATCTATCCCGCTGAAGTCGAGCGCGCCCTCATTGCCCTCCCCGGCGTCCTCGACTGCGCAGTGTTCGGACTGCCGCATGAGACATGGGGCGAGGAGCTCAATGTCGCGGTGGTGAGGTCACCGGAGGTGGAACTGAGCGACGAGGACGTCATCGCGTTCTGTCGGGTCAACCTTGCGTCATACAAGGTTCCCAAGCGGGTCCACTTCATGACGGCTCTTCCCCGGACAACGAGTGGAAAAGTGAAAAAACGTGCGCTGCGCGACGAGATCAGTGCGGCCCTCAAATGAGCGGCACACCTTGCAGAGCAAACCTGTTCGTGAACGTCTTGCTGCCCCAATCAAACGATTGTATGGTGAACCGGTGACCGAAGCCACAACTGCGACCGTGCCTGCGCTCATCCAGCGGGCCACACAGCTGTTTCCTGACAACGACAGTTTTGTCTTCCCCGAGAGCCGACAGACGTACGCGGAACTGGAGGGCTCGGCGCTCGAGGTGGCACGGTCGATGACAGCCATGGGGATCGGCCCCGGAGATGCAGTCGGGGTGATCATGCCGAACTGCCCCGAGTTCCTGCACGTCATGTTCGGCACGGCCATGATCGGCGCCTTGTTCGTACCGATCAATTCGCGGCTGGCTCCGCGCGAGCTCGCCTACGTCATCCCCGACGCCGACATCAAGTTGATCTTCACCACCGACGTCGTCGACGAACACGTGGACTACGTCGCGCGGCTGCACGCCGCCTTTCCGCAACTGGCTTCGGCAGCAGTCGGGAGCACTCCCGAAATACCGAGCGCGCCTTCCCTCGTCACGGCAGTGGTCCTCGGAAGTCGGTCAGCACCAGGCTTCAAGACCCAACAAGAGTTCCTCGCCCTGGCAGACCTGGTCTCGGCCGATGACGTGAGAGCGAGAGCATCGGCCATCCGTCCCGACAGCCCGTACATCATGATGTACACCTCCGGCACCACGTCGGTACCCAAAGGGTGCCCCCTCACCCACGAAGCCGTGGTCAGACTCGGAACCGCAGTCGGCGAGGAGGCTTTCCGGATAACCGAAACCGACCGGATGTGGAACCCGCTGCCGATGTTCCACGTCAGCGCGCAGGCGCCCATGATCGGGATTCTCAACGCTGGGGCAACCTTCATCTCGATGACGCACTTCGATCCGACGGAGGCGATGGACCTCATCGAGCGAGAGAAGGCCACCTTGCTCTATCCGGCGTACCCGACGATCACCGGACCTCTGCTCAATCATCCTCGATACAACGCCGACACGTTTGCCGGGGTGCGGGGGTTGTTGACCGTCGGACCGCCAGAACTACTGGCCGAGTACCAAGCGCAGCTGCCTCACACGAGCCACGTGAGTTGTTACGGGTCAACCGAAACCGGCGGAATCGCAGTGATGGGCAAACTCACCGACTCGCCGGAAGATCGAATCACGTGCGGAAAGCCGTTCGAAGGGATCGAGATTCAGATCCGAGATGTCGCCACCGGCGACGAGTTGGGGGTCGGTCAAACCGGCGCTCTGCACATGCGCGGTTACAACCTGTTCTCGGGCTACCACAACGACCCACAGAAGACAGCCGACAGTTTCGACTCCGCCGGATGGTTCTTCACCGGAGATCTCGCATCGATCGACGAACGTGGAAACATGAGTTTCCGCGGACGCACCAAGGACATGCTGAAGGTCGGCGGCGAGAATGTCGGTTGCCTGGAGGTCGAGGCGTACCTGATGACTCACCCCGATATCGTGCTCGCAGCAGTTGTCGGAGTTCCGGACGCGAAATACGGTGAGGTCCCGGCAGCATTCGTCGAAGTTCGACCCGGTGCCCACGTCGATGAGTCGACAATGACCGAGTTCGCGCGGGTCGGACTCGCAAAGTACAAGGTGCCGAAGCTCTTTCGTTTTGTCGACACATGGCCGATGTCTGCCACGAAGATCCAGAAGCACCGCTTGCTGGACCAACTGAGCGACTCGACTCCGTCACCGATCTCCTGAGGCCGACGACGCGGCGGTCAACTCCGTAGCCCTGTCCGCCGTGTCTCGCTCGGCCTCTACCTACCGATTCATCCAACGCGGCGAACGCTTTTCGGCGAACGCAACCATCCCCTCGCGCATGTCCTCACTCACCAGCAGGTCGTCGATGGCCGACGACGGTTGGCCGGCCGCTGCCACCGTGTCCGCGATACCCTGCGTCTGCGTCATGATCTCCAACGACGTACGCACCGAGGTGGGAGAGACCGAAAGCAACTCCGCCGCCAGTTCGCGCGCGCCTTCGAGCGCCCGACCAGCCTCTACGACACGATTGACAACACCGTGCTGCAACGCCGTCGATGCGTCGATGCGCTTTCCGGTCAGAATCATCTCTGTTGCCACCTTTTCCGGCACACACCGCGGCAGGCGCACGAGCCCACCTGCTCCGGCGACCAGCCCCACCTTCACCTCACTGAGGGCAAACACCGCCGCTTCGTCCGCGACCACAAGATGACACGCCAGCGCGATCTCGAAACCGCCACCCATCGCAAAACCGTTGACCGCAGCGATCACGGGCTTGTTCATCCCAGAACGCGACGTCAGCCCACCGAATCCGGTTCTGGGCACCCACATTTCGCCACCCGTCGCCGAATACACCAAATCGTTCCCAGCGGAGAATGCCTTCGTTCCCGCTCCGGTGATGATCGCGACCCACAGATCCGAATCGGCGAAGAAGGCGTCGAAGGCTTCTTCGAGCTCGTCGTTCGTCGGAGGATGGAGACTGTTGCGCACATGAGGTCGGTTGATCACGATCTCGAGCAGATGGCCGACCCGTGTCACCTCGATGTGTTCGTAGTCAGTGCGCAACCGCGGTGATTTCCGCGCAAGGAGCTCCGACATACGGGATTTTGTCGTCGTCACGCGGTTACCGCGATTCGTCGAACGCACGAACACCCTGGCGCCGAAGGGTTTCTCATCATCGAGCAAGTGGAACATGTCCGGATCATCATCGACGACGTTCGCCACGAACCTCCGGCCATCGGACTCCAGACGGCCCACGACGATCCCCGTCTTGCCAGTTCTGCTGTGGGTGATCGTGTACGTCTCCAGCGTTGCCCATCCGTCAGCGCTCTCTGCGTGCGTGACGGTCGGCGACGTATCGATGTCGGATTGCAGCTGAGCGCTGTGCCCGTCTTTCCACCTCACCGGCCTCGTCGAATAGATGCCGGCCGAATACTTGCTCAACAAACCGCCGTTGGCGCCTACGAGTCCGTACCCATTAGGCATGTCCCGCAGGCGAACCACCGTCTCGGCGATCGCATGCATGGAGTAGTTGTTGCCGGCGCCGCCGAAGAAGGGCAGCCCTCCGGTGACGGTGAGTCCTCGCGGATCGTCTGTTGCGAGCCCGAGTCCATCGCAGAGCGCGAACACCGCAATCGGGAAGCAACTGTAGAGATCGAGCGTCGAAAGATCATCGAGCTCGACTCCGGCCAGATCGAGCGCGCTGCGCACCGCGAGGACCGCCGCCGGGGCCGCGCTCAGGTCCGGGCGCTCGACGAGCCGCTGTTCCACAAGGTCTGCGTGGCCGTGTAGAAACACCCACTTGCTCTCCGGCACACCGAGTTCACGCGCAGCGGCCACCGACATGAGGAGAACTGCCGCACCCTGGTTCACCTGATCACGTGCGACGACGAACCTGGTGTACGGGTCTGCGATGAGACGGTTGCGGTCGGTGGGAGTGACGAGTTCATCTGCGCTGCGCTGCGTAGGTGCCGCCGCGTGGGGGTTGTTCGCCGCGACCGCGGTGAAAGGTGCGAAGAGTCGACCGATCTCCGATGCGTACTCCGATCGGGTCTGTCCTGACCGCGCTCGCCGCGCATTCTCGAACAACGCGTACTGGGCAGGCGCACCCGTGAGTCCATGACGTGCCAGATCAGCAGACATCAAACCCTTCAGACCATAACCGCGGTCTTCCAGATCTCCACCGGCGAGCTCGTTGAAATCGGGTTTGTCCTCCGCTCGCGCAAAAGCTCTCTCGGTGGAGATTGCCTCGGCGCCGAACAGGAGAGCGACCTCGCAGTGTCCCGCCGCGATGGTTGCCGCCAATTCGGTCGCCAAGTGCTGCGGCGATTGCCCGCCGGAGACCTCCAGGATCGCCCGCCTCGGGTCGGCACCGATACGTCCGGCGACCGATCGCGGGTAGTTGTTGGACCTGCCCAGCGGTGCCACCGCATCGGGCGTCGAGTTCTCGAATTGTCGAACCCCGGCGACGGTGTCGATGGCGGCGACGACCGCGCGAGGATCAGCACCACAGTCGGAGATGGCCTGCCGGGCAGCTTCAGCTGCCAGGTCGACCGCCGACATCGGGGGCTCCTGCGAGCCCTCCAAACGCTGGGACGCCTGTCCCGCACCGACAAAGACCGGCGTATGCGGATCGAGTTCGGACGACCGTGTCATCGTGCTGTTGTCGATTCTGCCGAGACGAGAGCTCCGAGTTCTGCGAGCCGGCGCTCACACGATGAGATCATCTCGGCGGCGATCTCCCGAGCAGGACGCAGTTGCCCGAATGAACCCACCACCTGACCGATGAAGAACGACTCGAGTGCACGGGCACCCTCGTTGCCCTCCTCCGCTGCGGCGTCGATCCGATTCCATGCCTCGTTGACGAGCATGGGCTGCAGCGGCATCGGAAGCGGCGATGGACTACCGGGCTGATCCCACTCGTCGTGGTAACTGCTGCGTAGCTGGCGTGCCGGCTTGCCGGTGCGAAGCGGTGATCGCAGGGTATCAGCACTCGACGCAGCCAGAAACTTCCCTTTGACCGCCAGCGGCGTGATGTCCTCGTTGCTGCTGAGCCACACCGATCCGCACCACACACCCGCTGCCCCGAGGGCAAGGGCCGCCGCCATCTGGCGGCCTGACGCGATACCGCCTGCAGCCAGCACCGGCATATGGCCTGCGAGATCGACGATCTCGGGTGTCAGCACCGTGGTCGAAATAGTGCCGGTGTGGCCTCCGGCCTCGGTCCCCTGGGCTATCAACACATCAACGCCGGCCTCGATCTGCCGCACCGCGTGTTTGGCCTGCCCGACCAGTGCCGCCACCACTATGTCGGCCTTCTTCGCTTGCGTCACCAGGTGCGGGGGCGGTGTTCCCAGGGCGTTGGCTATCAGCGCGATCGGGTGGGAGAAAGCCACCTCGAGTAGAGCATCGGCGCCTTCGGAGTTGATGCTCGCCATGATCTCGTCCCGAGCACCACCAGCGGCGAGAGTGGCGTCTCCCAGCGCCGGAATGCCGTACTTGTCGAGGAGGTCGGCCACGAAGGCATGGTGCTCGGCAGGTATCTGGGCTCGCAAACTGGCGATCAGGTCCGCGGGGTCCCCTGCTGCCACCTTTTCCGGCACCAGGAGATCGACGCCGTACGGGCGACCGTCCACCTGCTGCTCGATCCAAGTCAGTTGAGCGTCAAGCTCTTCGGGAGTGTAGGCGGTGGCCGCCAGAACCCCGAGGCCACCTGCGTTCGTCACTTCCGCCACAACGCCGGGTGAGCGGTTGAATCCGACAAGCGGATGGGAGATCGCGAGCAGGTCGGTGAGGGGGGTACGCATCACAGAGCATCCTTTTTAGTCCAGGTGATCACAGCATCCAGGGCTTCCACAACGGACCCTTCGATGCGCAGGGGATTGATTTCCATGGATTCGAGGTCGTCACCGAGGCCAACGGCGAGATCCCCGAATCGGGAGATGACGTCGGCGACGGTCTCCAGGTCTGCCGGCGTCGTACCGCGCGCTCCGGTCAGCAGCGCTGCGCCGCGCAGTCGTGTCAGCATCCCGGCCGCTTGCTCCACACTGACCGGCAACGGCGCCAGAACGGAGTCGTCCAGGACCTCGACAAAGATGCCACCGAGAGCCACCGCCAAGATCAGTCCCCACTGTTCATCGCGCACCACCCCGACGAGGAGTTCGATTGCCTGGGGACGCATCGGCGAGACCAAGGCCCCTTCGATCGTCGCCCCGTCGACCTGCGCTCCCGCACCCACCACAGCATCGAAGGCTTCGGCAACGGCTTTGTCTCCGAACACATTCAGCCGCACGCCGCCGATGTCGCTCTTGTGCAGGATCTGTGGTGACGAGACCTTGATCGCCACCGGACCTGCGAGGTCGGTGGCGGCCTCGACAGCATCAGCCACCGAGGACACCAGGCGGGCCGGCACCAGCGGGATCCCGCTGTCGGCAAGCAGTCGTCTCGTCGTGTCTTCCGACCATGTGCCACGCCGGAGACTCAGCTCGGGCACGATCAGTTCCCGCGGTTTGTCTGCGGATCGGTTGATCTTGTCTCGTCCCGCGGCCGACCACCGTCCGATGTGGCCCAGGGCGACCATGGATTGCCGCAGTCCTGCCAACACGTACGGGATACCCGCCTGCGCAAGAACGTCTTTCGTACGGTCGGTGATCGGCTGTGAGACCTGGTTCACGTAGATGACCGGTTTGGTGGAGCGGGCAATACCCGCGCCGATCGCATCGGCCAGCCACTGTTCGGCCCACGGCTCGGTCGATGGCCGCCACGGCAAGGAGTTGACCGCGATCACCACACCAACCGATGGATCTGTGGACATCGCCTCGATGGATCGGGTGAAGATCGTCGGGTCACCGACAGCAGCACCGGTGACGTCAAGGGGGTTCTGAACAGTGCCGTAGTCGGGCATGATCTCGGCCAGGAGTTCAGTTGTCTCAGCAGCTATCTCGGGAATATCAGCACCGAGGTCCTCAGCTCTGTCCGCCAGGATGTCGCACGCGCCGCCCGATATGGACACCACGCCGATACCCGGCTTCGCGAGCGGGCCGAGGTAGGCCGCGGCGCCGGCCGTGAGCAACATGTCCTCGATCGAGTCGACCCTGATGACCCCGAGATCCCGGAAGATCGCATCGGTCACGCGATCATCGCCGACGAGAGCCCCGGTGTGGGCAGCGGCAGTGCGGGCCGACAGTTCACTGCTACCGGCTTTCAGGACAACCACGGCCTTACCCGCTTCCGCAGCACGGCGCGCAGCCGCCCGGAAGACCTCTGGATGGCGGATCGTCTCCATGAAGATCGCAACAGCCCGAGTGGTGTCGTCCTCGACCAAGAAATCGAGCACGTGGCCGGCCGTGACCATCGCCTCATTGCCCAAAGTCACCATGTAGGACAGACCGACTCCCGACAGAGACGCGAAGTCCGCCATGGCCTGGGAGCTGGCCCCACTCTGAGACAGCAGAGCCACCGGACCTGATTCATGAGGCAGCCCCGGGATCGAGGTCACCGGTATCTGGTCCACGAAGTTCGCGAAACCGAGATGATTCGGACCGAGTAGCAACATGTCCAGCGATGCCGCGTGATCGACGAGCTCGCGTTGGGCGTTAGTTCCCGCCTCACCGGCCTCGCCGTAGCCTGCGGACAAGATGACCGCGTTGCGTATTCCCGCGGCTGCCGCGTCTGACAACGCATCGAGTGTTGCCGCCTGCGGCACCATCATGAACGCCGTGTCCACCGGTTCCTCGATGTGGAGGCAGCTCGTCACCGTCGGCGTGCCGTGCGTGTCGACCCCACGTTTGTTGACCAGAAAAGTCTGTTTGTCGTAGGCGAACTCCACCATGTTCGCGTAGGCATTACGGGAGAAACCTGATTTGTCCGACGCACCGACGAAGGCGACGGCCTGTGGGCGAAACAGAGACTTCAATCGTTGCGGTGATATTTCAATCGTCATTCGATGTTCCTGTCTTGTAGCACGATTCGGTTCGACAGTTTTGCGTAATGCCTGGTCATCGAGGAAGACCTACCAGCCGAGCGATGATTCCGCGTTGCACATCGTTGGTACCGCCGCCGACGACGTACATCACCGACAGGCGCAGTGCGTACTCGAACTGACCCGTATCCGCCAAAGCGCCTCGGGGGCCGAGGATGTCGAGTGCCGCTTCACCGAACTCCTCAGCGGTCTCTCCGCCGAGCACGCCCGCCATCGGGGCCTCGAGGCGCCCGCCACCGTTGCCATCACCGGTGGCACCGATTGCTGCGACAACCAGTGCTCGGGTCGCTTGGATGGCGACGGCGACCGTGGCGAGTCGCTTTCTACGGGCCGAACCGCGTTGTCCCACGGTGCCTGCGACATCGGTTCGTACCAGATCGAGCAAGTCGTCGAGTTGGCGATGGAGCGCAGCTGCGATGCCACCCATGGTGATCCGCTCTCCCGCCAACGCGTCGGTGATCACGGCCCACCCGCCGTTCACCTCCCCGACCCTGGCCGAATCCGGTATTCGGACGTCGTCGTAGAACACCGAGCACGAGATTTCGCCCGACAGTGCCCGGTGCTGCTGAACCGTGATTCCCGGGGTGTCCATGGGAACCAGGAAGATGGTGATACCGGCATGGCGTGGTTACGCGTGCGGGTCGGTCCGAACCGCCAGCCATACCCAGTCCGCGGTGTCACCGCCTGTGGTCCACAGCTTCTGACCGTTGATCACCCAATGGTCACCATCACGCACGGCGCTGGTCTTCATCGACGCGAGGTCAGATCCCGCCTCAGGCTCGCTGTAGCCCAGACAGAATCGCATCTGTCCTTGGCGGACAAGCGGAAGGAACTTGTGCTTTTGCTCCGGGCTGCCATGCCACAAGATGGAATTGCCGAGCAATGTGACCGAACTGAGAGCTTTGACGAGGCCGGCCCCATGGTACGTCGCCTCCTCGTTGAGGATCACCTGCTCGGCGATCGTCGCCTCGCGTCCGCCGTGTTCGGGCGGCCAGGCGAACCCCAGCCATCCCCGCTCGGCCACCTTTGCGGTGAGTTCGTGATCGTCGGCCAAGATCAGCTGGCCCATGTGTGATGGGTTGTCAGCGAGGAACTCTCGAACCACGCCGCGGAATTCCTCTCCCACCGCAGTCGTCGCGAAGGCAGGCAATGAAACGTTGAGTTCCACGAGCTGGTCGGCCACATCCCCATCCGTCGACGGATACAACGCCAGCCGAACGATGTCCGCGTGCACCCGACGAAACAACCACGGGGCCTCGTGTTCCTCGAAGTAGCCCGTCGCAGCCAGCGTGTGATGCGCGCCGAACTGAACCCGCGGTGCTGCCGAGCATGCGTGCTCGGTGAAGATCGCGACGCTGAGCCCAGCATCAACCGCCCCGGCTTCGCAGCCGCGCCACGCTTCCGCCAGCAGGTGGTCGCCGGCGCGGAGATCTATGTGGCACGAGGCAGTACGTTGTTGTACGGCTCCGAAGCCCCCGATCGGCCTACCGAACTGATGACGAACCTTTGCATGCTCGACCGCCATCTCGTGAGCCCGCCGTGCCGCCGCCATGGCCCGCACGGCAAGTCCCAGCCGCATCAAGCTCATCGCTTCGTTCAGATGGCTCTGGTCGACCTCGACCGAAAACAACGGTTCACCCAGCTGTACGTTCGACCACGCCGGCTGCGCCAAGCCGGGCATCGGTTCCACCGACGTGATCGGCCTCAGATCAGCTCGTCCAGGGTCTGACGTGATTGTCAGTACATGCGATGCGTCCGCCGCACCCTCGAGGTACGAGGCCTCGGTCGCGGAGACATCCGCCTGATGTGCCACCAGAACTCGGAGCGCACCACTTTCGATGTCTGCGATCACTTCGTCTTTGCCTGTGAGCAGACGAACCGCCACAAATCCGTCGAACAACGGCAGCGGGCACGCTACTGCGCCGAGTTCCTGCATCGCGGCGACAATCGCCCCCACCGCATTCGACGAGGCCAGCTCGTACCAACCCTGTTGCGCCGCAACATGCCATAGTTTGCCCAGATCACCAGACTCTGCGGAGGTCGCGGTACCCCACTGGTCTGCCAGAACGCCGGCGACCATCGTTTTGAAGTCGCTCAGCTCTTTGTCAACCATCTTGCCCTCGCTGCCCAATGGCTTTGTTGATTCGGCCGGGGTTCGTCCGGGCCCCGCGGTCGTGCCGTGGGGCCGGACGCTCACCGGTCAGTCGTAGACGATCACGCCCCTGAGATTGGTTCCGGCTTCCATGTCGGCGAATCCTTGGTTGATGTCTTCCAATGCATATGTCTTGGTGACCAATTCGTCGAGGTAGAGCTCGCCACGCTTGTACAGGGCCAGCAGTTTCGGAACGTCGACCCGCGCGTTACATGTGCCGTACAGCGAGCCCTGCAGCCGCTTGCTGGACATCACGAAATCGAGCAGGTTCAGGTCGACCTGTTCCTGCATCGCGGGTGCGGCCGAGTTGATCACCAGGACGCCGCCTTTCCGGGTGAGTACGCCACAGGGACCGACGAGTTTTCCGTAACCCACACCGGCCGAGAGGATCACCCGGTCGGCCATCACCCCGTTGGTCAGCGAACGAACCAGCTCGATTGCCGCATCGAAGTCCGGCACCGCATGAGTTGCGCCGAGCTTCTCGGCCATGTCCCGCTTGAACGCCACCGGATCGACTGCCACGATCGTGCCCGCGCCGGCAGCCCGTGCACCCTGCACGGCGTTGATCCCGACACCACCGGTACCCACCACGACAACGGTGTCCCCGACCTCGGTTCCTGCGGCGTACACCGCAGAACCCCAACCCGTCGGCACCCCGCACCCGATCAGAGCAGCGGTCTGCAGAGGGATGTCCTTGTCGATCTTGATGACCGCGGTCACCGGTGCGACCACATATGGCGAGAACGTTCCGAGGAACGACATCGCGCCCACGGGTTTGCCTTTCGCGTGGATCCGGTTCGTGCCATCGGGAGCCTTGCCACCCAGGACGCCCGCGCCGACGTCGCACAGGTTGCTCATTCCCTTCGAGCACCATTTGCACTTGCCGCACGCCGGCAGGAACGTGGTGACCACGTGGTCGCCGACCTCCAGGCCATGAACTTCGCTGCCGACCTCCTGGATGACACCCGACCCTTCGTGCCCGCCGAGGACCGGGGCGAACGGCAGCGGGATGTCACCGGTGTCAAGGTGGGCGTCGGAGTGACACAATCCCGATGCCGCGAGCTTGATCAGCACCTCGTCAGGCTTTGGTGAATCGAGCTCGATCTCCTCGACACTCCATCCTGAATTGGTACCGGGCTCCCAGAGAAGCGCACCTTTGGTTTTCATCCTGATTCTCCTTGCTAGAGGTGACCGCGTATGAGAGTCATCGCGATTCATGTGGTTGGTGACCGACAAGCTCGGATGGCTTCGTCGGCTGGCGCGTGAGCCGAACGGTCACGCGGGTTCACGCAGGTTGTAGTTCGAAGCCCTCGTATCCGTCCGCGGCGACCTGAATGCACTTGTCGCGGTATGTGTTGACGCCACCCGAATAGGGCATGAAGACACGGGGCTTGCCCGGCACATTGGCGCCCATGTACCAGGACTCGGTGATCCCGTAAAGGGTGGCCTCCGAACACTCCTTGACGTGGTCATCCCATTCCTTTGCCGCCACATCGGTGGGTTCGACCACGGCGAGATTCTGTCGGCGCATGTGGACAAACAGATCCGCCAACCATTCGACGTGCTGCTCGATCGAGACGAGCATGTTGCTCAAGACCGACGGACTACCCGGACCGGTAATCGTGAACATGTTCGGGAAGCCGGGCACTCCGAGTCCGAGGTAGCTCGTCGGGCCGTCGGCCCACTTCTCCCGAAGACTCACGCCTCCTCGACCACGGACGTCGATTGCCAGAAAACTGCCGGTCATGGCGTCGAACCCGGTCGCCAAAACCAGCGAATCGACCTCGAACTCACCTTCTGATGTACGAACACCGCGTTCGGTGATCTCAACGAGAGGAGTCTCACGGACGTCGATGAGTTGCACGTTGTCGCGGTTGTAGGTTTCGTAATAGCCCGTCCCCAGACAGGGGCGCTTGGTTCCGAACGGGTAACCCTTCGGGGACAGCTTTCGCGCGGTCTCCGGGTCGGTCACGATCCGTCGGATCTGCTCGCGGACGAACTCCGCAGCCGTGTCGTTTGCCGCCGGGTCGATGAGAACGTCGCTGTAGGCCTGCAGGATCCCCGTGAGGTTCCCCTGATTCCACCGATCCTGGTACTTCGCTCGCCGCTCCTCGTCACTGTCGGCGAACGCGGACTCCTCACCTACTTCGACTGCTACACCGAAGCCTGAGTTCCGATCGTCGTCGCGTGTCTGTTCGTAGTTCGCCTTGATCGTCGCCACGAGTTCCTGATCGATCGGACCATTGAACGTCGGCAGACAGAAATTGGGCGTGCGCTGAAAGACCTTGAGCGCGGCGGCCTGCTCAGCAATCAGCGGAATGGCCTGAATCCCAGATGATCCGGTTCCGATGACGGCAACACGACGCCCGCTGAAGTCCACCCCCTCCTCAGGCCAACTCGCGGTGTGGAAGGTGTCTCCCTCGAACTTCTCCAGGCCGGGTATCTCCAAGACCTTCGGTCGCGAGAGGCAACCAACCGCCATGAGGAAGAACCGGGCGACGACGTCCTCACCCTGCTCGGTGTGCACCCTCCAGCGTTGTGCTTCCTCGTCGTACTTCGCTGTCGTCACACGCGTGTTGAAGGTGATGTCCTTGCGGAGATCGTGGCGATCTGCGACATGCTGGATGTATTGGAGCAATTCCGGCTGGCCCGGGAACTTCTCGGTCCACTGCCATTGCTGCTCCAACTCTTTGTCGAACGAATACGAGTAGTGCATGCTCTGGACGTCGCATCGCGCCCCTGGGTACTTGTTCCAGTACCAGGTTCCACCTACGTCGGGGGCAGTCTCGAACACCCGGGCAGATATCCCCAGTTGCCGGAGCTTGTGCAGCATGTACAGTCCGGACAGCCCGGCACCGACGATCACCGCCCCTACCTCAGCCGGCTGTTCTTTCGTTTCTGACATCGAAAACTCCTTGTCTGCAGTAGCAACGGCGCCCCGGGCAAATCAACCCACCACGGGGCAACGGGTTGCTGAATCTTCTAGGGCCGGGTCGACAGGGCGCTGTCGATCTCCGCGGCAACAAAATCGAGAGCCTCGGCGCTGCCCGGGAGCAAATTGACCATGGTGAAAAAGCCGTGCATCTGACCGAGGAAATGCCGATGCGACACCGGCACCCCCGCAGTCTCGAGTGCTTTGCCGTAGGCCAGACCTTCGTCGAGCAACACGTCGTGTTCACCGGTGACGAGAACAGCCGGCGGCAACCCACTCAGATCATCCGCTCGGGCCGGCGATGCGTCTGCACTCTTCCGGACCTCCTCTGGCGCATAGTGATCCCAGAACCAGAGCATCGTTTCCCGGCTGAGCATCAGCTGATTCTCCGGGTCGCGGTATGAGGCGGTCTCGAAATCGTTGTCCGTGACCGGATAGACCAGAACCTGCAGCGATATCTCGGGCCCGCCGGCCCGCGCCTTCTGCGAGACCACCGCGGCAAGATTCCCGCCGGCGCTGTCACCGGCGACGATCAATGGAACCCGCTTTCCGGCAACTTTTTCCATGTTGTCGGCAATCCAGGACAACGCATCCCACGCATCGTCAACCGCCGCCGGATACGGAGCCTCCGGCGCGAGCCGGTAGTCGACGAGTGCCACAACACAGCCCGTACGCTCTGCGAGTTGCCTACCGAGCGTTTCGAACTCGTCGATGGTGCCGATGGTCCAACCGCCGCCATGGTAGTAGACGATCAACCCACGCGGGCTGTCGTTGGGTACAAGGAACTGGATCGGGATCGTTCGGTCGCCGAGGTCTGCCGTCGTGCGCTCGTCGCTGACCATCGCCGGACCCGGGCCGTACATCTCTTTGAGCCCGGCGGTGAGACCACGGGCCTGCTCGAGATCCATCTCGTGAAGTGGGGGCTGGCCGGATTCAGCCATCTGCGCCAGCAGCGTCGATGTTGCAGCGTCAAGAGGCATTGACTCGCCTTTCGTTCCATCTGGTGATCACCGGATGGTGAGTGGGGTGATTGGGTGAGATCAGTTGAACTTCACAGTTTTTGTCTCCAGGTAGCCGGACAACCCTTCCAGCCCACCCTCGCGGCCGAGCCCCGACTGTTTGAAACCGCCGAAGGGCTGCGTGACACACATGCCGGCCTCGTTGACGTAGATCTGGCCCGTACGGACTTCTCGCACAACCTTTTCCGCGACGTCGCGATCATTGGTGTAGACGGCGCCGGATAGACCATAGGGAGAATCGTTGGCGATTCGGATCGCATCGTCGATACCGTCATAGGAGATGAGAGAAATCACCGGTCCGAAGATCTCCTCCTGAGCAATTCGCATGCCGTTGTCGACGTCTGTGAAAAGCGTTGGCTCCACGTACCAACCGCGATCGAGCCCCGCAGGGCGGCCGCCGCCGACGGCGATCACCGCTCCCTCACTCTTGCCCAGAGCGATGTACTCCTCCACGCGATCACGCTGGCGTTCGGCAGCGAGCGGGCCCAGCATGGTTTGCGCGTCATACGGGTCGCCGACCACTACCTGGCTCAGGCCCGCCGCCATCGCCTCGGCGAACTCGCTCGCTCGTGAGCGAGGTACGACGACGCGGGTGATCGCGGCGCACACCTGTCCCGTGTGCCCGATGCCCGCGGGCAAGAGGGTCGGCAGGACATCTTCCAGCCTGGCATCCTCCCCCACGATGGCAGCCGACTTTCCACCCAGTTCGAGGGTGACCCGTGCGATTCGCTCTCCGCACAGGCTGGCGATCCGCTTACCCGCAGCTGTACTCCCGGTGAAAGCGATCTTGTCGATTTCTTTGTGGGTGACCAGGTGCTCGCCGACCTCCCGCCCGCCGGGCACAATGTTGACCACCCCGCTCGGCACTCCGGCCGCCTCGATGCATTCAGCCAACATGTAGCTGGTCAGTGGCCCCTCAGGCGCGGGCTTCAAGACGACCGTGCAGCCCGCGGCCAGCGCGGGACCCAACTTGAATGCAGCCGCAGCAACGGCCCCGTTCCACGGAATGATCGCGCCCACAACACCAACCGGTTCGCGGATGATCCGGAAGGTTCCGTCGGCGTCCTCGCGCTCCTCCGAGAAATCAACCTGTTCGTGAAATGCGGCGAACTGGCGGAGCATCGCCACAGCCTTGCCGTGGAAGTTCTCACCCACCGCGATCGGAGCTCCGATCTCGGCGGCGAAGACGTCGGCGAACTGAGGAATCCGCTTCTCGATCTCGTCGGCGAGCCGGCTGAGTACTGCGCCTCGTTCGGCTGGGGTCGTGCGCCGCCACGGGCCGTCGAAAGCGCGTCGGGCGCTGGCAACCGCCGAATCGATGTCCGACGTGGTCGGGTCTGGAACCTGCGCGATTCTCTCCTCGGTGCTCGGGGAAATCACGTCGATCCGCCCACCGCCGCTGGGTGTCACCCATTCGCCGCCGATGAAGAACTTGTCGTAGTCACGGATTGCCGTCTGCACTGAAGCGGACATCTTTCACTCCTCCACACCTTGTGCCGAATGAGTCCGGCATCTCATGTGAAAGGTTAAGTGGCACAGGTCACGTTGGTCTTGGACCGCAGCGCACTACTTTTGATCATGCGAGCACAGTTGAATCATGTGGCAAACGAGTTGCCGAGAAGCTCGCCGCCGAGGGCTGGGGCGTCAGAGCGAGGAGCCGGCAGCAGCCGCTTCGCGGCGAAGCTCGCCCGGCGTGCGATCGAACTCCTTACGGCACAGACGGGACAGGTGCGCCTGGTCGGGAATACCCCATGTGCTCCCGATCATTGCGATCGTCTGCCCCGCATACCGCGGATCGGTCAGGTCCATCCGGATACGCTGCAGCCGCTCCCGCCGGATGTATCCCGCGACACCCACACCCGTTCCCTCGAAGATTTGATGCAGGTAGCGCACCGACACCCCGATCGCGGCGGCGACGTGGGCCGGGTCGATATCGGAGTCCGAGAGGTGTGCGTCGATCCATTCGATGGCCAGTCTCCGGAGCGCCGTCGCTGACACCGCATGGTCGGGTTCCTCGTACAGCGCCGCCGAGAGCATGTCCACGAGCAGGTTCACGCACCGGGCGGCCGTTGTGACCGAACACTCGTCGAGTTGGTCGTGCAGCGTGTTCAGATGGGACTCGAACATCGCCCCGACCCCGCGGCGCAGATTGATGGGTTGCTGTTGAACTCTGGCGATCATCCCTGCGGTGATCGGCAACAGCTCGCGCGGCACCAGAATGGCATCTGCTTTGAAATCTGTTGTCTGCTTCAAGGTGTAGGGATGCGAGGTGTCATAGACGACCAGCGACCGGTTCCCCACGATGGCGGAGCGACCCAGCTGTTCGATGACCGCTTGGCCATGATGCTGTACGAGTACCTTCACCATCGCAGCCGGGGTTCTGCGACAGCCGCGCGATGTCCTCGTCACGGTCTGCGCGACCGATGAAGTGCGTACTACGGCAATGTCTGCTGCTACGAACGAACGGAGCGAACCATGGAAGCTCGATCCGGCGGCTACCTCCAGCTCGATCGGCACCGTGGTGCCGCTGACGAGATCGCGCCAGTGTTCTGCAGTGGTGGCCACCGACTTCACGGTTGAGCCGACCTCCGACACGTGGGTCCGGTGGCGAACTCATCGCCGACACCGTCGGACACGCCGCTGAGCGTGCAGCCAGCAGGCTCCGTTGCCGCCATAGTTACCATCCCTCGCGTGTGGCAGGGCGTCTCGACATGACGCCCAGAACACTGCCCAGACGTCGACGACGTACTGGCACGGTGTAACGCGGATTCTTCGTCGAATCCACCATACGACCGTTAGTCAGTAGACCACAGCGGACGTGATCTGGGTCCGTTTTGACGCAATCCGACCAGCCCTGTCCACGACCACCCAGACGGTTTGCCCACATCACCGAGTTAGCTTGAACAGACGCACCCCAAACTGACTACATCAGTGTTCCGATCCAGGTTGCTGCGGTGTTGACCCCCGACTTCCTGCAGGTTCGGGCGGGCAGATGGTTCCAGCGTCCGGTTTTGCGCGCTCGCACCGGGATCACGAATTCCCTCTACCCACCAAACGATCGTATGGTACTTTGCGTTCACCGGCGGCGCCCGACGCTCCCCCGGGGCTCCAACCCTCAGCGTCACCTACGAAAGGGCCGTCACAATGCGAGCCGTTGTTGCCGCCGGGATCTCCGCAGACGATCCGATCTCCGGCATCAAGATCATCGACATCCCAGAGCCGACACCTGGTCCCGGCCAAGTCGTCGTCAACGTTCGGGCCTGCTCCCTCAACCATCACGACCTGTGGTCGCTTCGTGGTGTTGGCCTGTCTGAAGACAGGCTTCCGATGGTCTTGGGTTCAGACATCGCCGGCGTCACGGACGACGGACGAGACGTCATCGTGCACTCATTGATTGCCGACCCCCACAAGGGCCGGGGCAGCGAGCTTTTCGATCCAGGCCGCGCCATGCTGGCAGACGCGCTGCAAGGCGGTTTGACCGAGCGAGTGGTGGTCCCCGAGCGCAACCTCGTGCCCAAACCGGCGGCGATCAGCTTTGAGGACGCAGCCTGTCTGCCCACGGCGTGGCTGACGGCATACCGCATGTTGTTCGTTCGTGCCCAGGTACGGCCAGGACAGTCGGTGCTCGTGCAGGGCGCCAGCGGTGGCGTTGCCACAGCAATAATTGCGCTCGGACGCGCCGCAGGGCTGCGCATCTGGGTGACCGGGCGCAGCGACGAGAAGATACAGAAGGCCATCGCGCTGGGCGCCGACGCCGGATTCCCAAGCGGCGAGAGACTACCTGAACGCGTTGACGTGGTGATGGACACGGTGGGTTCGGCGACCTTTGCCCACTCGGTCAATTCAGTGCGGACCGGTGGTGTGGTTGTTGTCGCCGGCGGAACCTCTGGCGCCCTGGCGAAGACCGATCTGTCTCGCATCTTCTTTCACCATATTTCGATCCTGGGATCTGCGATGGGCCGGGTCGACGAGCTCGTCGACCTGGTTGCCTATTGCTACAACCGTGATGTTCGCCCGTTCATCGACTCGATACATTCGATGGACAGGGCAGTCGACGCTTTCGCGCGTCTGGAATCCGGGAACGCCTTCGGCAAGGTGGTGATGACGCCATGACACGCCTGCCCGTGATGAACACCGCTGCCACAACGGGTTCGGCGTTGGTGTTGCCCCCGGCCGCAACAGGCCCGATGCAGAATCTGCCCTCGTTGATGCGCCGATACACGCACGCCTACACCAACTGTCACGACTTCGACGAGTGCAGGCGGCTGATGGCCGAGGACTACACGCTGCGCATGGGCGACCACGTGATGAAAGGCCGCGAGGACGAATACATCCCGGCCACTGCGAAGCAGTTCCTTCAGTTTCCCGGTCTCGGCATCTCCGTCCACGACGTGGTGCTGGGCACCGAGCGCGTGGCGATGCACTTCAGCGAATACGGACGGTCGACGTTGACCGGACGTGAGTCGGTCTGGGGCGGAGTCAGTCTCTACAACTGGAACGGCGAGAAGCTCACCGATTGCCGTGTCGAGCAGGACTATTACGCACGTCGCGAGCAGTCACGCTCTGGGGTTCCCGACCTCATGGAGTCACCCGCATTCGACCCGTGGACCGTAGACCCTCAAGAACCGGATGCGGACACCGATCAGTTGGTCCGCGACTGGATCATCGCTGGCGGCATTCTCGACTCCTCGATCGGCTCGCTCGACAACGAGGCCACAACCCTGCCACGTCGCCCACTGCTGGGAGAACGCGGTGTCACGATCCTCGACATGTTCACTGCGGGACCACGCGCAGCGTTTCACGCCGTGATCCGCGGCCGATATGCGGGCGGGCTCGGGTCGCTGGACAACTTCCGAGGAAAACCCACTGCACTGTACGTGGCCGGCCTGGCCACGGTGGTTGGCCAGACCGTCTCCGTCCGAGCTGTCACCGATCGCCTGAACGTCGAGCGAAGGCTGATGCACGGCTGGTAGGCCCTGCACTGCGACCGTTCCGAACCATCGGCCGGAGTTTCATGTGACGCACGCCAGCGACCCGCCCGCACGAGATGGGCACTCGTCCGCAGATCGCCACCCTTGCGACCTGTCGCCCAGGATGGCGCGCGACCTGTTGGAGCACCTCCTCATATGGGCGCCGTTCGGCGGCGCGGAAGCCTCCGACATCTTCATCCGTTACGGAGTGTCCAGAGCGCGTTACCTCGTGCTCGTCGACAACGCCTTCCGATTGGTAGGACATGAACACGACCCGGAGTCACGTACCCAGATCGCCAGAGCGGTTGCATGCCAACGCAACACGCCGATGATCAGCGACGATCGCTGAACCGGAAGGCGGATACCATTGCGGCACTGCTTTATTCATTTCCTGGCAGGTGGTCTTTCGATCGGCGCATTGGGTGTTTCGTTGCCGCAGTACAGCTATTCGCCGCTTGCCTGGATCAACATATTCACGCTAAACTGCCAGTCGTTTGGTAGGTTGACGATCGCGCGTCGAGGGGATCACGTATGTGGACAAGTGTGAGCACGTTGGGTGATGTCGTTGACCGGCAAGCAGATCGCAACACCGGAATTGCCACCGTCATTGACGGAGAGCGGCTTTCCTATCCCGAACTGTCTGCGCGCACAGACAGATTTGCAGCGAGCCTGATCGGCCTGGGCGTCAACGCCGGAGACAAGGTCGGCATCCTCATGCCGAATTGCCTCGACTTCATCGTGGCCCTGGTCGCCAGCGCCAAAATCGGCGCGATCAGTGTGCCGATCAACGGCCGTTTCAAACTGCAGGAGGCCGGCTATGTGATTGACCATGCGGATCTGACCGTGCTACTCACCAGCCGCGACGACCAGGGCACAGACTTTCCTGCGCTGGTGGCCGAAGTGCTACGAAGCGCCACGCGTGACGCTGGGCGGCCATCCGGCAGCCCCCTTCGCGACATCGTGAACTTCTCATACCGCGATCAGAGCTCCCTCGACCGTGACGCTTTTGACCGGGCGGGTGACAACGTCACCACCGAAGCCGTGAAAGTGCGGCAGAGTCGCGTCCGCGTTCGCGACGTTGCCCTGTTGATGTACACATCGGGCACTACGGCACGTCCCAAAGGCTGCTTACTCACTCACGAGGCGATCAGTCGTCAAGGCGAGAAGATCGCGAAGACGCGCCTCCTGCTGACCCCAGACGACGCCCTCTGGGATCCCCTGCCCCTCTTCCACTGCGGCGGCATTGTTCCCATGTTCGGAGCTTTCAGTGCGGGTGCAACCTACTGCCACGCAGGCCATTTCGATGCCGGAGACGCGCTGCGGGTAATTGCGGCAGAGAAGTGCACAGTTCTCTACCCATCCTTCGAGGCGATCTGGTTGTCCATTCTCAACCACCGCGACTTCGACACGACCGATCTGTCGCATGTACGACTCATCCAGAACATAGCCACACCCGAACGAATGGCCCAGTACGAGACCCGCATGCCCTGGGCAAAACAGGTCACTTCATATGGATCGACTGAATGCGCGACAAACTTGACCATGGGCCATCCCGACGATCCGCTGGAGGTTCGCATTTCGACACTCGGACGGGTCGTCGAAGGCATGGAGGTCAAGATCGTCGACCCCGAGACCGGTGATGAGGTTCCTCGAGGGACCATGGGAGAGTTGTGCTTCCGTGGGTACTCGTGCTTCGAAGGCTATTGCAAAGATCCGGTGCAGACGGCTGCGGCGTTCGATGCCGACGGATTCTTCCACTCCGGTGACCGAGCCAGCGTCGACTCGGACGGCATCGTGCGGTTCGGTGGCCGGCTGAAGGACATGTTGAAGATCGGCGGCGAGAATGCTGCGGCCATCGAGATCGAAGACTTCCTGTCGCGTCACGAGGCCATCCGCGTCGTGCAGATAGTGGGGGTACCCGACGAGAAGTACGGCGAGGTGGCAGCAGCGTTTGTCGAACTCAACAGCGGTCAGTCTTTGACCACTCCTGAATTGCAAGAGTTCTGCGTCGGATCCATTGCCACCTACAAGATTCCGCGTTACATGCGGACTGTGTCCGAATGGCCGATGTCGGGCACGAAGATCAAGAAATTTGAACTCCGGGACGCGCTTGCCCGCGAACTCGCCGATGCAGGCATCGTCGTTGCACCGCCTGTGCGGTCACAGACCTCCACGCCGACCGACTGAGTCGTGCAATCACCTACAGCTGGACAAAGGCTGTTGTCGAAAAGCGAACGCTGAAAGCGTCCACTCGGGGCGCAACAACCAGGTAGGAGGCACGGAATGCTCGAAACCATGCGGAAGTATGTGTACGCATTCGTCAACAGCCACGACTTCGAAGTGCCTCGAGAGATCATGTCGTCGGACTACACGCTCCACATGGGCACGAACACCTTGGTCGGTCGGGACGACCACTACCTGCCGGCAGTACGTCACCAGTTCGCCCAGTTTCCGAACCTCGGCTACACCATCCACGATCTGATCGCCGAGGAGGACCACACCGCCGTCTTGTTCAGCGAACATGGTGCATCCCTTCGCGAACCGCACCACCTGGCCGCCTGGACGGGCGTTGCGATCTATCGAGCGGAGCACGGTCGCCTGGCAGAGTGTTGGGTGGAACAAGATCACTTGGGGCGTCGGCACCAGATCGCGACCGGCACACCCGACCCTCTCGGACCGCCGGCAATTGACCCATGGACCGCCCACGCGTCCGCCGCGCATGGAGACGAAGGCGATGCTCTGGACCAGTGGAGGTCGCGCCTGACTCACTGGCCTCCCATCGGCGCGGACTTCGATCCTGGCCAGGCATCAGCGGTCCAGCCGCAGATCGACGTCGAATCAACCTCACTCAACGCGGTCGTGATCGGAAGCGGACGCCTCGCCTTCAACATCACCGTTCGCGGGCGCTACACCGGCGGATTCGCGGACTTTGATCACAAGGTCGGCACTCCGGTCGAGACCTACGCAGGCGCGTTCGCCTCCGTCCACAGCGGCATCCTCGCCGACATTCACGGAGTGAGCAATCGTGTCGCCGTCCAGCGACAACTGAAGGATGGCTGAACGATGTCTCAAGGCAACGATATTCAGGTAGGGCTCGGCCTGTGGACCATGCGCTCGACCGTCTACGCGCCCGCACCCTGGCAGTCGCTATACCAACAGATGCTCGCCGACGCGACGCTCGCAGAAGCACTCGGATTCGACAGTTTTTGGTTGGCGGAGCACCACTTCTGGTACGACGGCTGGTGCCCACAGCCACTCGTGGCCGCCTCAGCAATCCTCTCCGCCACGAGCGTTCTGCGAGTCGGCACCGCAATGCACTTGCTTCCCATGCACGATCCGATCGAGGTGGGACGCGAACTCTCGTCGCTGCGCCAACTCCACGGAGCACGCCTGGACTTCGGTGTCGGACTTGGGTACCGAGATGAGGAATACGACGGCGTTGGGATAGCTCGACAACAACGCGGCCGACGAATGAGCCAGCATCTCGACACGCTGCTGGCCGATGATGCCACCGAGGACATCCCGATATTCGTTGGCGGCATAGCAGAGGCGGCAATACGGCGCGCGGGTAGTCGCGGACTCTCCTTGCTGCTACCGAACACGCTGAGTACCCGCGAGGTTCGCCGCCGCATCGACCTGGCGGCCGACGAAGCACAGTCTCATGGGCTTCTTCCCGGACGTACGGGAATGCTGATCGACACGTGGATCACTGACGAGAATACGAGTTCGAACGACGTCGCAGATCGCCTGATTCGGCATTATCGGGAGTACGCCGGCGCCTGGTACATGGTCGACGGATCGCCGATGTTCTCCAGGCCTGATCTCCTCGATCGCCAATCAGCCCGCACCCGCGACTCGGCCATCATCGGATCGCCGCAGTACGTACTGGACCGGCTGCTAGAGCTCAAAGATGCCGGGGTCGATACATTCGTCCTCCAGATCCGCAGCGACACCGCTCCCGAAGACTACCGCCGTGTAATGCACGACCTCTCGCAACAGGTCGTGCACAATCTGAGGACCGCATCGTGAGAATAGGCATGTCCACAAAACGGTTTGCCCATACAGATCAGTCCATCTGGTCTCAGGCGGACGAGATCGGGGTTGCGGGCATCCTGATTCGCGAGGGCGAACACCCGGTAGACGGTCTCGTCCTCGCCGCTTCACTGGCGTCCCGTCAACGGGTGGGTTTCGTAGCTGTCGAGGTGTCCGTAGGAGGCCACCCGATACATCTCGCCGAGAAGGCCGCTGTGGCTGACCAAGTGCTCAGTGGTCGCCTCGTGCTGATCCTTCGGGGTGACGACAGCGACGTCTTGGCGGAAACTGCCGGCATAGTGACAGCCGCAGCCCGAGCTCGACCCGTCGCCACCACCAACGGACGCTGGCCCACTCCAGCATTGCTCGAGGCCAATTCGGGGGTCTCCTGGACGACCGTGCGTGTCACACCGACTCCCCACCAGCTCAGGTTGCCTGTATTCGTCAGTGGTCCGGGCGGCCAGGCTGCCGCCCTCCAGACCGCCATCCCGTACTTCGCCGATGTCGAGGACCGCAGCGAGGGCCTACGAGTGCATTGGGAGGAGATGAGGGCTCGGTTCGGCACTGCCGCAGACAATTTGACCCGCGGCGCCATCCGAAGTTTGACGGGCTTCGACAACTCCGCAGCGTCGACGCTCCGCTCAGACCGGCAAGTCTGGGGTGCCGAACTCGTCTTCATGCAGTCAGATGACGCTGAGTGGACGCCTGGAACCATCAGAGATCTGGCGACTCGTCTAGAGCCGCGAATGGCGTTGGACGAACTGCCCGTCGGACTCACTAATTACTGGGATGAGTCGCAGTGACACCAAGAACTCACGCCGGCACTGCTGCCCGGCCGGTTCCCTGTGAAGGAGGGGTCCACCAATGACCCGCACCTACGTCGTGACCGGATCTGCCTCCGGGATCGGACTGGCCACACGATCGGCCCTGGAGGGTCGAGGACACCGAGTGGTCGGCGTAGATCTCCATGACGCCGATGTCGAAATCGACTTGGCACGTCGCTCTGGACGTGACGCGATCGCAGGTGAAGTCTCGGCCCTCACTGGGGGCCGCATCGACGCCATCGTTGCAGTAGCGGGTGTCGCGGAACGAACATCGCTCGCGGTGAAGGTCAACTACTTCGGGGCAATTTCCACTCTGGAGTCATTGCGCCCCCTTCTCAGCGGTTCCGATGCCCCGCGCGCGGTCGTGGTGTCGTCATTCGCCGCCCTCATGGCGTGCAATGCCAAATTGCTCGATGCGCTGTCCGACGGCGACGAACCGTCCGCCACAGCGATCGCCGATCAACTTGCATCAACCGAGTACGCTGCCTCCGTCTACGCGTCGACAAAACGTGCAATCTCGGAATGGGTTCGTAAGGAATCGATTTCGAGCAGTTGGGCAGGCGCAGGCATACCACTCAACGCGGTGGGCCCAGGGGTCGTGTCCTCTCCCATGACCGTTCCGATGAGAAAGGACAAAGAACGGTGGGAGCAACTCTTGAAGGCGGTGCCGATGCCCCTCACCGGCAGGCCTGCTGAACCTTCCGCAGTCGCCGATCTACTCGTGTGGCTTGTCAGCGAAGAGAACACGAACATGACTGGCCAGGTCATGTTCATCGACAGCGGCGCGGATGCGCTGATACGTGGTGCGCACGTATTCGGTTGACGTCGCATCACACAAGCGCGGATGCCCTCAGCCGGAACCTCCGAACGGACCAGAGTCGGGACCGAGTACTCGCTCGGGCCTCGCGACGTCGAGGACACAATCCTCCCGCTGCTGCGCGAGCTCGGAATCGGTTTCGTTCCTACTCGCCGTGGTCGTTCCACCGGGCGTATGTCACGTACCCGACAGAATCATTTTGGGCGGCGATTCGTCTGTGCTGCAGTTACTTCAGCGGAGACTCACCCTCGAGGAGATGAGCATACGGATCACTGTCGGTACCCACACTTTCGGGCATGGGGTAGTACGTCTTGATGAGCAGGTCTCCGTCGTCATCCCACGCGAACGTCTCGATGCTGTGGGTGGTCAGAGTTTTGCCCCCGGCGTCGAAATGGTTCTCACACACCCACGCCATCTCGTTGCCGTTGACCTGCACCGTGATCATCTTGATGCGCAGCAGTTTTTGAAAGAGATCGAATGCGTGAGTGGTGGCGGTGTCAAAACCCGTTTTCTCTTCTGTCCCCACCGGATCGAACATGCGAACAGCACCCGGAACGATGGTGCGCCACGAGGCAACCCACTCCTCTCGCTTACCGGCATTCCATAATTCGGCGTGCACGCTTGCATGCGCAAGACGCGCCTCGCGACTCGGTACCTGGCCCATACGTCAACCCCTCTGTGGCATGAAAGCGCGGTCGAACGAACGGTAGATGATTCGGCGCAGAAATTAAAGAGGGGTCTTTGAAAACGGGCAGTGTCATGGAGCTACACGGTCACAAGTTCTGTTCTCCGACGAAAGCTACGTACGGAACGTGGCTAGAAGTTAAACTCACACCCTCGGAGCTGACACTTCGATCAGCATCGACTCCCACTCGGCTTCGCGCACGAAGGGATCAAGCTCATGACTGTGTCAAGGCGGCTCCATCGAGGTGCGGCCACCGCATTCATTGCTGTCCTCGCGGCCACGAGTCTC
Source organism: Williamsia muralis (assembly GCF_051487485.1). Lineage (GTDB taxonomy): Bacteria > Actinomycetota > Actinomycetes > Mycobacteriales > Mycobacteriaceae > Williamsia > Williamsia muralis_B. Next base: position 136,390 of record NZ_JAHVCV010000011.1, read on the forward strand.
TCGTGCGGATCGGACAAATCCAGCGGCGATGACCAGACCACGGCACAACCGAGCTCGACAGGCGCTACCGCAGACGTCGGCGCAATCGTGAACATCGTTCGCACCAAACTCGCCGAACTCGATTTGAGCGGCGCGGTCTACGGAGTGTGGCGCGGCGACGAAGAGGTAATCGTCGACGCAGCCGGCGAGTCGCCGATCGGCGTGCCTGCCACGGCCGGCATGCAATTGCGAGTCGGCCAGCCGATGGAGCCGATGCTGTCGACAGTCCTGCTGCAACTCAGCGACGCCGGAACACTGGGCCTCGATGAGCCGATCGCCAAGTGGGTGCCCGATTTTCCGCGCGCCGACACGATCACCCCACGAATGCTCGCCAACAGCACATCGGGCATTTCCGACTACGTGACGAATCCTGAGTTCCTGAAGACCTTCTACGCCAATCCGATCAAAGGCTTCACCTCACAGGAGATTCTCGACCTTGCCAACGCTCGCCCGCCATTGTTCGAGCCAGGAACGAACTTCGCATACTCGCACAGTGATCTTTGCCTCCTCGGCGTCGTGCTCGAGAAGGCTTCGGGCAAGACGCTGGGCGAACTCTTGCAAGAGCGCGTCTTCACGCCCCTCGAAATGCGCGAGAGCAGCGTGATGATGACACCCCAGATAGCCGAACCGATTCTGCACGGCTACACCAACGAACGTGGGGTCTTCGAGGACTCTGCATTTTGGAACCCAACAGCATTCCTCCATAGCGGCAACACCAACTCGACTGTGTCAGATCTCGCTCGTTGGGTTCGCGCACTGGCTTCCGGTGAACTGCTGTCGGACAACACATTCAAAGAAATGATGGCGCCCTCGACCGCCGGCCTGGGCCCCCTGACCACGCAGAAGTTCTTTGCATTCGGCACCGCCCATCTGAACAACTGGCTTTTCATGAACCCGTCGTTCGGTGGATACAACGGCGTAGTTCTGTATGACAACGAATCGAAGATGACGATCATCGTCTACGCCACGCTGGGACCAACGGCCAATTCCGACGCCAACAACGCCGTACCGATCGGCACCGCCATCGGTACGCTCCTCCAGCCAGACAACCCACCGCCAGCGGCTTGACGCGTTCCAGGCGACCAAATCGTACGAGCGCAGACATCGAGCGACTCTCCCGGGGGCCGGCCGGCAGTACTCGACATCCAGGCGCTTCGGCGCTGAGACAACGGCTGGTCTGCTGAGTCAGTTCTCGGAGTCGTAACGGGTGCAGATCACGATTGCCTCATCCAATGCGGCGGCGCCACCCAGAGAGTCTTCGAGTTCGGAGCGTTCCAGGGTTACCGTGACCGGTTCGGCGGCTGTGGTCACCATGATCGTCATGCTGAACGGGCGGCGAGCGAGCCGGTTCAACAGCCCGACTGGGATACCGAGGTCGCGCGCAACCTGCTTCTGGGTGCCCGGGGCTTCTGTCAGTCGACGCTTGATCTCGACCTGCCAGAGAAAATCCTGAACCGCCTCCGTGCGAATTACATCGGATGGAACCGAGGATCGAGCCAAGCTTGCGATGTCGGCGCGTGGGCCGAGCTTGTTGAGTTGGCGCCGTTGTCTCCAACGCCGAAGCCACGTGTGCATCGGACCAGAGTAAGACTCACTCTTGTCTTCTGGGTTGCGATGTCCGCTATGAGTAGATTTCGAACGCAATGCGCTACTGACGGGACGTCTTTTGACACCGAAGGTCATCGGATCCGTTCTCGCACACTGCACGTCGTAAGTCTGATGGCCATGGACGTGCAGTCCCCGGACTCGTCGACCAGTCGTCCGCGCTTTCACGAGGTGGCCAGGCTTCTATGACTTTTGTCATCGACCGCAGGTGACAAAGCGTGCCGATACCGATGATGGCGCGCACTACTGGCAGAGCCTGAACTGCGCCAATGTTGTTGCCATGAACAACACACCGAACGAATCACCACTGGCCAACCTGGCCACAGACGCCGTGCGAATTGGTCCCGCACCGACACAAAGACGCGAAGTGGCCGTCATCGTGGCCACCGTTCTTGTGGCCGTTGCCATTCTCGTGGTCACCCAGCCTGGGGCGATCGGTGCGACCGTTGCCGCGGTCGTCATCGCTGCGGTCTTCGCCGGCCGCTGGACCGTGGGCACCCGGAAGTGGGGTCAGCGATGAGCAACGTCATCACTGCACGCGGTTTGCGGCGGACCTACGGTCATGGCAACGATGCCTTCGAGGCCGTCAAGGGCATAGATCTGGACGTCGCCGAGGGAGAAGTCTTTGCTCTTCTGGGTACCAACGGTGCCGGGAAAACATCAACCTTCGACTTGCTGGAAGGCCTATCGGCTCCCTCAGCCGGCGATGTCGAGGTCTTTGGCCTCGATCCTCGTAAGGACCGCGCGCTGGTCCGCCCCCACATGGGCATCATGCTGCAGTCCGGCGGTCTGCCCGCCGAGCTCACCATCGCCGAAACTCTCGCGATGTGGCGGGGAACCTGCAGCAATCCGACCACCGCCGAAGTCGTCCTGGAACAGGTCAACCTGACCGACCGGGCCCACGTCCGGGTCGGGGCACTCTCCGGTGGCGAGAAGCGCCGGGTAGACCTGGCGTGCGCGTTGGTCGGACAACCCCGACTGCTGTTCCTCGATGAACCAACCACCGGCCTCGATCCCGAAAGTCGCCGCGCGACATGGCAATTGCTTGCCGACCTGAAGGCCTCCGGAGTGACGATGGTACTGACCACCCACTATCTCGACGAGGCCGAGGCATTGGCGGATCGGATTGCGATCATGCACAAAGGCCAGATCGCCCGCAGGGGAACGTTGCGCGACATCGTCGATGAACACCCAGCCCGGATCGTCTTCGATCATCCCGGGCTGGCGTTGCCGCCGCTGGCCGGCGCCAACGTCGATGCCCGGGCCAAGGTCACCGTCGACACCCACAACCTACAGAACCACTTGTCGATGGTGTTGGCCTGGGCCGCCGCCCATGGCCTGCACCTCAACGGCCTCGAGGCACGAGCTGCCACGCTCGAATCAGTGTTCCTCGACGTTGCCGCCGACCCCGCCGACCCCTCGGCGTCCATCCCCGACATGATCGGAGCACCACGATGACCACGCACGCCACCACCTCAACAGTCGGTTTCGGTCGGCGCCCGCTGGCCTCTCTCGCCAAGGCCGAGTACAAACAGTTCCTTCGCAACAAGACGCTGGTGGTGATGGGAACGGTGTTTCCGGTAGCCCTTCCGCTGGTCACGTTCTTCATCGCCCGTAACGACACCGGCGCCACCACCGAGGTCGCCACCACGGGTCTGGAAATGTTCGCATTGATGGCGTTTTTGTTCGTGACCTATTACTCGGTGTTGTCCATGATCACCACGCGCCGCGGCGAAGGAGTGCTCAAACGACTCCGCACCGGCGAGGCGTCGGACTGGCAGATCCAAACCGCGCCCGCGGTACCCGGCGCGCTACTCACCCTGGTGGGGGCAGCCGTCGTCGGTGGGGTGATCTACGCATTCGGCGCTCCCGCACCAGTCAACCCGATCGCGCTAGGTATGGCACTCGTCGCCGGGATAGTCATCTTCTCCCTCCTTGGCCTGGCGACGAGCGCGGTCACCAAAAACGCCGAAGCAGCACAGATCACCTCACTCCCGGTGATGATGCTCGCGATGATCGGCTTGGCATCGATCCGCGACACCCTCCCCGACAAACTCGCCGACGCGGTCTCCTGGACCCCGTTCGCGGCACTGTCTGATCTGATCTCACTCGGCGCATCGGGCTTGCCGGCAACCGCAGCAGAAACCGACCCGGCACTCGATTTCACAGGCACCTTCACAGAGATGACCCAACCCCTTGCCACACTGGGTGTATGGACGGCCCTGGCGTTGGCAATAGTCGCAACAAGCTTTCGCTGGGACGACCGCGGATGAACCGAATGGCCCCCTGGTGGCATGAGCTCTCCGGGCCGGCGAAGTTCCGGCTCTATACCCAGCTCACCCTGCAGGTAGCCGTCGCTGGTGTGGCGGTCGTCTCGGCGACCGCCATTCCTGGCGCACCGTGGGCGTCGGCGGGAATGATCGTTTCCGGGCTCGCCGCCATCTTCGCAGTACAAGCACAACCCGCAGTCGCCATAGCGAGGACCTTCGTCATCCGCCGCTGGGCCCTGCCGCTGGCCGCAGTGATGCTGGTTGCGGTGTGGGCCGCCGCCGCGGTCGCCGCCAACATCTCGACCGCCCAGTCTGATCTCGATGCAGCACGCACGACGGGCATCTTCGCCACTGTGCTGGCGTCGCTGTCGATCGTTCCGTTCCTCCACCGCAGGTGGTGGGTAGTAGTCGGCATCAGTGTTGCGACCGGAGCCGCCTTCGGCCAGTCCCCGACAGAGATAGCCCAATTGGCGTCCATCACGTTTGTCATCGCCGCGTTCATCGTCGGCACAACACTGCTGACTCTCTGGGGTCTGCAAGTGGTCGACGAACTCGAACGCGCCAAGGACGTCGAGGCACGTCTACAGGTGGCCGAGGAGCGGCTGCGTTTCGCGCGCGATCTCCACGATGTCGTCGGCCGCGGATTCTCGGCGATTGCGGTCAAAAGTGAACTCGCGGCGACACTTTTACGGGCCGGCGCCGCCGACCGGGCCGCTCTCGAGATGGACGAGGTGAAGGGTTTGGCCGTGGAGTCGATGGACCAGATGCGGCACTTGGTCCGCGGTTACCGCGGTATCAACCTCGACGGCGAAGTTGCCGGCGCTCGCTCGCTACTGGCCGCAGCCGGATGCACACTGATCGTCGAGGGCGACCCCGAGACGGTGCCCCCGCAGTTTCACGAAGTCGCCGCGTGGGTGGTGCGCGAAGGCGCCACCAACATCGTCCGACACTCTTCTGCCACCTCGGCGACCCTCTCCATCGGCGCAGCGGGGATGACGCTGCACAACAATGGCGCAACCGAGGATTCCATCCGCAACACCGACGGACACACCGGACTCCAAGGCCTGTCCGAACGTCTCGCCCAGGTCGGCGCAACACTCAACGCGTCAGCATCCGACAACGCATTCAGCCTCGAAATACAATGGGAGAAAACGTGATTCCAGTCCTGCTGGCGGACGACGAAACGCTCATCCGGACCGCCATGGCCGCCATGCTCGACCTCGAAGACGACCTCGACGTCGTCGGGAGTGTCGAGTCAGGCGAACAACTCCTGGCCCTGTGGCGCCGCCGAATCACAGACGGCGATCAACCCGCCGTGGCCGTCATCGACCTACAAATGCCCGGCATTGACGGAATCGACACCGCCGCTGAGATTCTCACGCTCACCCCCGGCGCCGGCATCCTCATCGTCACCAGCCACGGTCGGCCCGGATACCTCAAACGCGCTCTCACCACCGGGGTCCGCGGTTTCCTACCCAAGACAACCTCAGCAGCAACACTCGCCGACGTAATCCGCACCATCAACAACGGCGGCCGACACGTCGACCCACAATTGGCCGCCGACGCCATCAGCACCGGCAACACGGTGCTCACCGCACGCGAGGCAGACGTCCTCGAGTTCGCCCTCGACGGCGCCTCCACCGAAGAAATCGCGGTCCGCGCCCACTTATCCGTGGGGACCACCCGCAACTACCTGTCCACAGCCATGGCGAAGCTAGCCGCCTCGAACCGATATGAAGCAGCGCTCAAAGCACGCAAGTACGGGTGGATCTAACCCGAAACGACCATCGGCCCTACGCTCTCGAAGGTCGGTATCGCCGCGAAGCCGACAGCCACGGCAAGAAGCGAAACACCGCTCTGACGCAGCGCATGAAAATGGCGCCGTTGCGGCGGGCGACGTCTTCTGTCAGCGGCATCGGCGGTCTCCACTCGGCGAGCGATGAAGCCGTTAGAGTGTGCTGTTGTGGCGATCGTTGATAACGCGGTGTACGTCGATGGTGTGCGGACCGACAACCCACCCAGCCTCGACCTGACCTATGAGGTCATGCGCGAGCGCGGCGGCATGGCCTGGATCGGGCTCTACCGACCCGACGATTCTGAAATGACCTCCGTCGCTGACGAGTTCGGCCTGCATCCCCTGGCCGTAGAAGATGCAGTCACCGCGCATCAACGTCCCAAACTCGAACGCTACGACGACCAATTGTTCGTCGTGCTCCATCCCGCCCGGTATCTCGACGACACCGAGACCGTGGAGTTCGGTGAAATCCACGTGTTCGTCGGCCCGGACTTCGTCGTCACCGTCCGCCACGCCGAATCACCCAACATCGGGCGGGTCCGAACCCGCATGCAAGAGGACCCCGACCTCCTGCGGCTGGGTACCGAAGCGGTGCTCTACGCCATCCTCGACCGCATGGTCGACGACTACGATCCCGTCGTGGCGGGATTGGAAAACGACATCGACGAAATCGAGAACCAGCTCTTCGACGGAGACCCGGACGTCTCCCGCCGCATCTACGACCTGTCCCGGGAAGTGATTGCTTTTCAACGAGCCACTCACCCGCTGGTGAAAATGATCGGGCAACTCGAACGCGGATCGGACAAGTACAAAGTCGACATCGAGCTCCAGCGCTACCTGCGCGACGTCCTCGACCACACTATTCAGATCACCGAACAAGCAGACACCTTCCGCGCCAACCTGCAAAACGCATTGGCCGTGCAAACAACCTTGGTGGCACAACGACAAAACGATGAGATCCGCGCCATGACCGAAGTCAGCATCTCCCAGAACGAGCAAGTCAAAAAGATCTCATCCTGGGGTGCAATCCTGTTCGCCCCGACCCTGGTCGGCACGATCTACGGAATGAACTTCACCCACATGCCCGAACTGTCCTGGCGATACGGCTACCCCGCCGCCGTCGCCGCCATGATCCTCATGGCCATTGGCCTCTACGTCATCTTCAAACGCCAAAAGTGGCTGTGACCGAGCCGATCTCGCTCAATTCGGACTGCGGTGCTCTCGGACGCGGGCAGAGACTCTTTTTGCACACACCCCAAGTCTCCAAATCTTCCGCACACCAGGTGTAACGAAGTTATAGTCGACGGTATCGGGTTCGACTGTTGAGATTGGAGCGTGAAATGACGGTTGTTAAAACGACCCACGATCGTACGTCTGGCGACAACGTGGTCGTGTTTCTCCTCGGTATGCGCATGAACAAGATCTGGCGGGTTGATGCATGGCTGCCTGTTCTTGTCGGGCAGTACCGCATGGTGAAAGAACTCTCGAGTGACCCGGAGTCGGGTCTGCTCGGCTATCGCACGGTGTTCGGTAAGGACGGAGGGACGTCCATCCAGTACTGGCGGGACACCGAGTCGTTGTACGCGTACGCAGCAGATGTGGCGCTACTGCACCGACCGGCACAGAAGGCGTTCTTTCGACGCGAGCGGAAGGCCGTTGCCGCCGTTGGTATCTGGCACGAAACCTATGAGGTCGCTGCCAGCGAGACCATCTACGGCGACATGCCACCGATTGGCCTTGCCAAAGCCCTCGGCCAGGTACCGATCACCAAGGACACCATGCGCGCCAGCCAACGCCTCGGCTCACGCAAGATCACTCGGTAACGTCGAATCCACGGTCATCATCAACCGTGACCACACGGCCGCCCGTCCGGCGCTGTCAACAGCGCTCTCGCGGCGCAGGAAACACGGTGCGGGATAGTCGATCCCGACAGCCACCTCGGCTACCTGTCGACTACTGACGTGTCCCCCGGCACCTTCGCGTTGTTGTCGTCGGTGTCGCCACCGACCGGCGCAACAGGATGGGCAGGCAGGTAGATCAGGGTGAGCACTGCCGCCACCGCCGTCACCACGCCCGCGACCACGCAGCCGGTGGTGAAGCCATCCACAAAACTCAGCCGGGCAGCGTCGGCCAGCCGGGCTCCCACGTCGATGCCGAGTTGTCCGAGCGTCGCTGCGGCCTGTTCGGAGGCTGCGAGGGCCGCTCCCACCGACTCTCGTGCCGGTTCCTGTAGCGGCTCTGGAAGCGACTCGGTGTGCAGGTGGTCGCGGTACACCGAAAGCGCCACCGACCCGATCACCGCGACACCCAGCGTCCCACCCAATTCGCGGGTGGCGTCGTTGACCGCCGAGCCCATGCCCGCCTTCTCCGGCGACACAACACCCATGATCGCTTCTGTCGCAGGCGTACTCGTCAATCCGATACCAGCACCCAGCAACACCATCTGACCGACGATGGTCCAGTAGCCGGTGTCGATGGACAGTGTCGACGCCCACCCGAAGGCCGCGCTGAGCGACACCAGACCCAGCGCGACGACCACCTTCGATCCGATGAGGACCGCAAGACGCGGACCGAGCACCGACGCGACCGCGATCGACCCGGCAACGGGCAACATCCGCACACCGGTCTCGAGCGCCCCGTAGTCGCGTACAGACTGAAAGTACTGTGTCACCAAGAAGATGAAGCCGAAGAGCGCAAAGAACGCGCTGGTGACTGCACCGCTCGCCGCGGTGAAACGCAGGTTGGTGAACAATCGCACGTCGAGCATCGGATGCTCCACGCGGATTTCATGCAGCACGAAGACGACCAGAATGATTGCGGCGATTGCGAATCCGATCAGGGTCGGAGCCGACCCCCATCCACGATCGGGCGCTTCGATGATCGAGTAGACCAGCGTCCCGAGCGCAACGGTCGACAACACCAGACCCACGTAGTCGAGTGGAGGGGTGGCCGGGTCGCGCGAATCGGGTACGAACCGAAGAGCGAACAGCAGCGTGACCGCTGCGGCCGCGCCGTTGAACACCAAAATCGAACCCCACCAGAACGATTCGAGCAGCGCGCCTCCCACTACCGGCCCCACCGCGACGGACAGGCCGGTCGCAGCGCCCCACAAACCGAGCGCCTTGACCCGTTCGGAGCGCTCGGTGAAGACGTTGGCCAAGATCGACAGCGTCACCGGGTACACCATCGCCGCAGCCACACCGGCCACCGCTCGCCACACGATGAGGGTGGTGGAATCGCTGCTCAGCGCACCTACCATCGACGCGATCAGGAACACCCCCAGGCCGATGAGCAGCATCGGCCGGCGACCGAAGCGATCACTCAACGAGCCGCCCGCCAGCACCAGTGCCGCGAACGCGAGGTTGAAGGCGTCGACGATCCACAGCAGATCCCGAGTCGACGCACCGATCTCGGTGGCCAGTGTCGGCAGGGCGATGTTGATGATCGTCGTCGATACGTTCACGACGAACACCGCCAAGCACAGTGTGATCAGTACGGCGGTTTTGTTGACAGACCTGGTCGAGGACTGGCGCAGGGTCAGCATAATGAAGTTATAGCACGGCGGCAGCAGGATTGACTCTGAGGCCGATCCCGAGGTCGCTCAGCTGAGAGGGCCATCGCCGACGGTGTGAAACCATGTCCTGGTGGCAAGCGCACAGGAGCGACACCCATCCGAGCCCACCGACTCGGTGCGTGAACGTCTGATCCGGTCGACCGTGGATCTGCTGGCCGAGTTCGGCCCTGAGCAGTTGAAAGTCCGGACGATCACCGACGCCGCCGGCGTCTCCACCATCGCCGTCTACCACCATTTCGGCGGGTTGAAGGAACTCCTACAGGATGTGGTGGCCCACGGATATGCAGACTTGGCAGCAGCCATGAAGGCGGCATCCCAGGCCGACGCGGACCCCGGGGTGCAGTTGTTCGCCATTGCGCTGTCCACTCGTAGCGTGGCCCAAAGCAACGCCCACCTCTACGACATGATGTTCGGCTTGTCCACGCGAGGCACCTATCGCTACGTCGGATCCCCCGAGAACAAGACCGCCAGCGGATTCGCGTCCGCTTACGCAGTGCTGGTGGACGCCTGCGAGAAATTGGCGCAATCAGGTCGAGTCTCGGTCAACGACAGCAGCCAGATCGCCGCCGAGTTATGGAGTGCCGTACACGGTTTCGTCACTCTCGAGATGGCCGGGCACTTCGCCCATTTCGCCGACCCGGTATCGATGGTGTTGCGGCCCATGGCCGTCAACCACTTCGTCGGTATGGGCGACAAACGCGCCCACGCTGAATCAAGTGCCGACCGGGCCATGCTGTGGTGGTCACAGCAGTAGCGCACCTACTGTGCGGCTGAGGCGGTGAAGTCGGAGCGGCTACTGCCCGTACAAACTTCTGGCCGTCGCGGTGTCGACGGCACCATCTGCGGGCACCTCCAGGAAGAACTCGATCTGCCACGCCTGGGTCAGCGTAGCTTGGCGACTGTGCACACTGACCCAAGGCGGATACACACGGAAGCCGCGCTTGCCACCCACAGAGTTCGTCGACAGAACTCCGTGGGCACCGAGTAGCCTTCGCGGAAAGACGAATTGGCCAAATCCATCCGTAGCACGGGTGCTGATCACATACAGGTCGACATCGTCGGTCATATCGAATGGTGCGATGGGTCCGTGCGCAGTCCTGGTCCACAGGGTGACGAAATGTCCGGGCTTCTTCGGAGTTGTCTTGGCCACCCGGAATCTGATCGCGCGGTCTGCCACGGTGACCTCGTGGGCGCCATATCCCGCGCCTTCGACCTCCGGCACGGGATGCGAACATGCCATTGCGGCAACGTCATAGATCAAGGTCTTTGCGGCGAGAAGGTCAGGCGGAAGCGAGTTCGCCGGCCAGTGCGTCGACGCGGGTTGCACCTCGGGCACAGTCATGGCGTCAGTCTCCCATCGCCCGCTCATCGACGTTGCGAGCGGTCCGACAGTCATTCGGGCGATACCGATCCTGTGAACCGAGGGCAGATCGGCCGACAGACGATTCAGTCGCGCTTCTGCAGGTTTCGTCCGCCGCCAGCCAGCAGAGGATGAGCGATGCGGGTCGCCGACAGGGCCAGACCGCTTCAGCGCCGACCCGAAGACTCGGTGTCCCCAGCCCGACAGAAACAGAGACTATCGGCTCTACCCGTCTGGAACTCGAACCGCGCTAACTGGTTTTAGCGCAGAACTCTCCCTCACGAGGTACCCACTCGGCAAGAGAAACGGCCCACACCCGCGATTGCGATGGTGTGGGCCGTAACTGTGTTGCGCCCGAATGGATTCGAACCCCTAACCCTTGATCTGGAGTCCTGCATCGGCACTCCTACTCGGCGAAGATGTAGTCGGCAAGGGAGAACCGCCGGCTCTGCCAGGCTGCTTCGAGTGTGGTCGATGCCCGGAAGGGCACATCACCGTTCTTCGTGAAGTAGTAACTATTCGCGCCCGCGCAGGTCGGGTTGGTGAACACCTGCAGCGGGCGGCGCGCCAGTATCGAGGTCATGTACTTTTCCTGCGCGGTCGCGGTCACTTCGGCCGACGCGGCTTGGCGGCGGCGAGCTTCATCGAGTACCCGCACGATGTGGGCCGCACTGTTCTCGACCAGCGTGAAGAACGAGGCACCGTTGTAGCCGTATGGGCCAAAGACGGTGAAGAAGTTCGGGAAGCCCGCCGTCGTGACGCCCTGATAGGAATGGAACCGCTCGGCATCCCAGTGCTCGGCCAAGTCGGTGCCGTCGTCCGAGGTGAGCTGATAGGTCGGTAGCGCATCCTTGTCGGTGACCTTGAAACCCGTTGCCAGGATGAGTACGTCGAGTTCGTGTTCGGCGCCGTCGGTTGTCCGGATCCCGTTCGGGGTGATCGCCTCGATCGACGTGGTTTCCAGGGCGACGTTGTCGCGGTTGAACGTTGACAGATACGAGTTGTGAAAGCTCGGCCGTTTGCACCCGAGGGCGTAGGTCGGCGTGAGCTTGCTCCGCGTGGTCGGATCGAGGACCTGCATGGCGACATACTTGCGGGCGGCAACTTCGAGGGCGGCGGTGCCGGGAATCCATCGATGAAAGTGCGCCAGCACCGGGAACGTCGCCTCGACGAACGCCTGGCTCGCCAGGCGGGCGCCCTGCCTGACACCGGGGACTTTCTTCAAACCTGCGCGTCCGAGGCGACCGAGGGGGAAGTCCGGTTTCGGTAGACACCAGATGGGGGTGCGTTGAAAGACCGTCAAATGCTCGACATCGGTTGCGATCTCGGGGATCACCTGCACGGCTGTCGCTCCGGTACCGATGATCCCGACCCGTTTACCCGCCACGGACACCTCGTGGTCCCATCGGCTTGTGTGCATCGTCGCGCCCTCGAAGGTGTCGATGCCGTCGATGTCGGGCAGTTTTGGCTGGCTCAGCGGTCCACCGGCGTGGATCAGCCAGCGCGCGGTGACATCTTCCCCACTGGTCGAGATCAACCAGTGCGCGGACTGCGCGTCGAACGTGGCCTTATTAACGCGGGTGGAGAACTGCAGGTGGGGTGTGAGGTTGTATTCGTCGACGATCTGCTCGGCGTACATACGTAGCTCACGGCCAGGTGCGTAGCTACGTGACCAGGTCGATCGCTGAGCGAAGGAAAACTGGTAGCTGAACGACGGGATGTCGACCGCCACACCCGGATAGGTGTTCCACTGCCAGGTGCCGCCGGGGCCATCGGCGTCATCGACGATGAGCAGGTCGTGGAAACCGGCCTCCTTGAGTGCGATCGCGGTCCCCAAACCGGAAAAACCACCGCCGACAATGACGATCTCGTAGTGCGGACGCAGCGTCTCGGGCACGATTCAGGCCTCTCGTTTTCAGGTACGTGGTGCTTGGTCAGGGACACACTCGCCGCCCCTCCATCAGCCGTTGACGAGCCACATTACTGCCATTGCCCAATGTTACGCTCGTGGATGTCACGTCAATCGTGGCTCTGGAATCAGAGCAGAAGCGGCGGTGGTTGCCGAAGATGGCCGCTGGTCAGGTGGTCGCGCCGTCGCCTCGGTCGCAGGCTTTAAATCTGCTGTTGCACAAATGATTACCTACACCTGGGACCGTCCGACGTTCGGCCCACTCGGCAAAAGAAACGGCCCACACCCCCGCGAGTGCGATGGTGTGGGCCGTATCTGTGGTGCGCCCGAAGGGATTCGAACCCCTAACCTCTTGATCTCGCTTCGTACATCGTTACTTGTCTACTGCAGTCCACGCCTGTACTGCTGAGCAGCAAGGATGCGGTTGCAGTGTCCAGAGCCAACCAAGTCCGTCTCTGGGAATCCAGCTCAAAGTGATGGGTAAGTGATGGGTGAATTGGTTTGGTACCGCGCCAGAGCAATCCTCGGATCCACCGCACCGGACCGGACCGGACCGTGGATGCTCATCGCACAAACGTTCGGGAGTTTCCTCTGCCGACGACTCACCGGTGGATGTCGCTGTCGACCGGAAGCCGTCGCCGTTTGTGAAGCCGGTGCGACCTCGCCAACACCTCGACGTGATTGGGGCCAGAATCGGCCACTGTGGCCGTCTGTCAATCGCGAGCGGACTGCCGGTCCAGTCAGTGAAATTCCTCGGGCGTTCCGCCGTCGGCGGTAAGGACGTCGCCGCGGGCGACGAGTTCGTCGCGGGTTGCTCTGTTCGCCGCGCGTGCTGGTGCGATCTCCAAGAACTCGTCGGGTTCGTTGTCGAACCGGCAACCGGCTGCGGCTAGGCCGACCACTGCTTCCGGTCGTTGTCGTATTTTCGGCCAGAGATGGATCCACGGCGACGGATCGGACTCAATTCAGGTCGCGGTCAACTTCTGGCACACCTAGCCGAGGTGTTCAATCAGCGTGACGAGGCCGATCGCCAGGCCTGCAATGGCGGTGAGTGCCAATAACACAACCAGGTCTCCCCCGACGATACGGAGGCGTGCCGGGTGGCGTTGGTGGCCGATGCGCGTCGGCTCGATTTGGCCTGGGTCGACGGAATGGGCGGGCTCGGCGGCGGGCGGATCCTTCTCGGTCGTCACTGGCTGGCCGACGACGTCGGCGGAGCGGTTTCGTACCTTCCGGGTCTATTGGTGACGGGTATGTCATGCCGGTAGGTGAAGTAGGCGGCGTCGGCAAGGATCGGCCACAGTTCACCCACTGATGCTTGCCAATTCGCCCAGCGGGTAGGGTCGGCCGGCCGCGCAGACGCCCGGATCCGGTCGTTGGCCAGGTGGCAGGCGGCATCGTTAACGACCGCCACCAACAGTGCAATCTGGGCCGTATCGCCAGTAAGAGCGGTGCCGGCCTCGGCGATGGCGTCGGTGCTGGCCGGTTCGAGGGCGTAAATGTCGGCTGCTTTCCAGGCCACCGCGAGGGTGGTGTGCTGAAGCTCGGCGCTGACCTGCGATGGCCGGTAGTGCAGTGCGCTCGCCATACTCCCGGCCACTCTATTCGGCGTCTTGGTCGGCGTGATCGAGGGTCAGGTATTGCGCTGAGATGAGTCGGTCGACATCGGTTTTGTTGTCTATGCCAGATGCTTCGCCGACGTAGCGGCCGTTGACGACCATGCAGTAGTCCTTTGTGCCGTCAGCGGTGTCTTTGGTGGCGCAGCTGGCGTTGGGCAGCCCAGGCGGGGACGGTGCGGGGGTGAAGCCGTCGGAGCTGATCAGGTCCCCGATGAACACATCCACGATCTTTTGGGCGTCGACGGTGGTGGCGGCCCGGTAGACGGTGGTTTTGTAGCTGGCGTTGTGCAGGGCACCGGCATCGGTGAGCGTTTTGTAGGTCAACGGCGGGTTGGTGGAGCGGTGGGTCATCCCGCGGGGACCGTAGACGGCCATGTCGCTGCCACCCTGGGCGTCGGGGTCTTCCTCGGGGATGGCGTAGATCAGAATGCTGTCTTGATCGACCTGCGGTAGCGGCGCCGCCGTACCGCCGTTTTGCTCCCTGGTTGGGGTGGCCGGGAACTTGTCGATCAACGGCTCCTGCAACTTGAGGGCAGTGGCGACAGACTGTGCGGTCCAGCCCCTGCCGGCGGCCGGCGCTGATGCCCAGGTGTAGAGGACGTAGTCGCCGTGTGCAGTGAACGCGTTGACCGACACCCCACCCTCAGCGGTGTCGCCGGTTGAGACCAGGGTCTTGGGTAGGACGTCGATCCTTTCAGCCTTTTCTTTCAGTGCCGGATCGGGTTCGTCGATCAGCGAATCGTGCATCTGCTGCGCGGCTGCAGTGGCTTGGCCGGAGTCCTTGTACCGCAACACCATCTGCACCAGCGAGCGGCCTACTTCTTTGGCTGTGGCGGTCGCGGTGGCGGCGGTGGAGACGAAACCGTAGAGCATCTCTTTGTTTGCCGGCACATTGATCTGTCCCTCCCCCAGGGTCATCGACAGATTTTTGTAGGTGCGTAGCACCTGGGTGGGCATTTTCACCTCGGTCAGCTCTGGGTCGACCTCGAACGGAACGACCACAAACTCAGCGAGGCGCTGACCCTCGATCTCGAGGATGGTATCGGTGGTGGCTGTCCCGTAAGGGGCGGCCGGCGTCGTGGGATAAGTCCCGGGGTTCAGCGCCGCCTTGTCCACCTGCGGTGCGGCGGGCGTGCTGCTTGCCGCTGCCACCGAAGTCCCGGAGGTTTCGGTGCTGCACGCACCCAGGAGCAGGCCAGCGGCCAAGACTGCGGCCGCCATCGGCAGCACCCGTTGTGTCGTCGCCATGAGGTGGTGGTTCCTTTCGGGGTCATGCAAAGCCCGGTCATGCCAGGGCGTCGAGGTATCTGATGCACCGACGTGGCCGAAAGGTTCCCCACCTTGCGGTGAGCCACGTCACCGACGACCGGGTCGGGCTGTGACTTTCTGCCCTCTAAGGCGGGACCACTGCGCTGGCGGGGACCACCGTCGGGCTGCGTTAGGGTTCCACCGTTGCCGCCGCGGGGCCGGCGACGTTCTGGTGGGGACCCGAACGGGAAGCATGGGGGACGCTTATGAGTAGGGCAGCAACGCCGTCTGAGGCACCGACCCACCGCCCCCCTGCCGAGTTCATTGCCGCGGCAGCCAAGGTGCTGCGCGCCTACAAACTGGATGCGATCGCTGAGCTGGCCGAACGAAAACTGTCCGACGATCGGCAGGTGCGGTCGGTGGTGGTGGTCGGTGAGGTCAAACGCGGCAAGAGTTCGCTGGTCAACGCGTTGGTGGGGCGCCGGGATTTAACGCCAGTGGGCGTTGATGTCACCTCCACCATCCCCGTCGCCGTGACTCCGTCAACCGCTGAGAATCCACCAGGGCAGGTGCACCTGTTGTTTGCCGACCACACCCGCCAGGTGAATGCGGCAGAGCTAGTCGACTGGGCCACGGTCGATGGCCGGCACGTGGTCGATCCGCAGGTCGAGTCGTTGCCGACGCGGGCGGTTCTGCCGATCACCGGCAGCGCCTTGGGCGAGGTCACCGTCGTTGACACCCCCGGTGTCGGGGGGTTGGATCCGGCGTCGGCGCAGCTGGCGGTGTCCTCCGCCCGGCAGGCGTGCGTGGTAGTGATGGTGTGCGATGCTTCCACTCCGTTGACGGCTCCGGAGATGGCATTCATCAAAGACGCGGGGTCGTCGGTCGACGCCCTGATCGTGGCAGTGACCAAGACCGACAAGAACATTCGCCGGTGGAAGGCCGTCGTCGCCGATAACCAGCGGCTGCTGCGTGAACATTTGCACCGCGAGGTCACGGTGCTGGGGGTCTCCAGTGTGCGGGCGGTCATCGCCGCCGAGATGCCGCCCGGCCCACAGCGTGAGCACACCGAACATTTGTGCGGCATTACCGCCTTGCGTACCGAGATAAGAGCACGGCTCCACGTGGCCGCGCATCTCCCGGCCCGCGATGCGCTGCGCACCACCGTCGAAGGTTTGCGCACCGTCCACGCTCAGATCACCGCCGAGCTCGCTGTCGTCGAAGGGCGGGGGGCGAGTGTTCCGGACCTGACCGCTGAACTCGACCGGTTGGGTGAGCTCAAAGACCATCAGCGCCAGTGGGAGCAGTATCTGACGCGGGATCTGACGATGATACGCGGCCGCGCCATAGAAGACTTGGACCGGCGGCTCGATGAGATCCGCGACCGCTGGACCACCCGCATCAATAAGCAGGGCATGGAGGTGCTGCGGCGGCATCCGCAAAAATTCGCCGCCGACATGCTCACCGACCTTCAACTGGCCATGGCCGACACCCTGGCCGGGTACCTCACCGCTCTCCACGACGAGGTGGTCGCACCCCGGCTGGACTCGCCCATCGTGTGGGGCGAGATCCGCGATCAAATCCTCGACGCGTTATCGGATCGGCGAATCGAGGCCCATCAGGTCGCATCGAAACGCCAAGGGCTGTTTGATCCGTCGATGCTGACCATGGGCGTAATGGGGTCGTCGGTGATCGGAGGGATGATTGGCTTGTCCACGGTGATCGGGGTCGGGGCGGTCGTGGGCACCGTGTGGGTGGGCGTCAACCTGGGGTTTCGGGCGATGCGGTCGGGGAAGACGAACCTTTTGATTTGGCTGCGGGAAACGTTGGGCACCACCAAGATCGCCACCACCCGATTGCTTGATCAGGCGATGGCCCAGGCCCGCCCCGAGATCGTGCTGCGCTACCGCGAACACCTACGTGTCAGCATCGAGCAGCTACAGCAGCAGATCACCACCACCCAACACGCCGCGACCGCCGACGCGGCCACCCGTGAGAAGAACGTTCAACGCCTCACCCAGAACGCGGCGATCGTCGACAAACGCATCGCCGAAGCCGACACCCTCCTGGCCTGCCTCACCGGCCCATCCACACCGGCTGGTTTTGGTGGTGAACCCGCATGAGTGCTCCTGGGGGTCCGGATCCGATTGTTGCGGTCCTCGATCAGGGTTTGCATGCCCTGGCCGGGTTGGGCGGAAACCTTGTTGCCGAAGCCAATCGGATCGGCAGCATCTTGTGGTCCCCGCCCCGGGTGGTCATCGTCGGCCGCCTCAAAGCCGGTAAATCCACTCTGGTCAACGCTCTGATCGGGGCGCCGGTCGCCGAAACCGCCGCTTTGGAAGCCACTCGAGTGGTCGCGGTCTACCAAGACGGTGCACCCTCACGCGCCGAGGTCGTCGACCTGGACGGGCACCGCCACCCCGTCGCGGTTGGTCGCGGTCAGGTCAGCGACCTGCCGGTGCCGGCCGAGCAGATAGCTTATTTGCACCGGTGGCTGCCCTCGGCCGCAATTCGGGATCTCACTTTGATTGACACCCCCGGCCTGGCCACGCTGACCACCCAAAACGAGGCCGCGACCCGGCGGGTGTTGATCGATGGGTTCGAGCAAACCCGCACCGCCTCCGTCGATGCCGATGCGGCGGTGTTCTTGTTCGACTCCACCCCGAGAGTCGATGAGGTGTCCTTCCTCAAACAACTTGGCTTCACCCCCCTCAACACCCTCGGGGTGTTGTCACGGGCCGATGGGTTCGGGGAAGGGGCGTTGGGTCGGCGTGATCCGCTCGCCCACGCCGCCGACCATGCCGCCGTCCTGGCCCGTCAGCTCGCCGACACCGTGACCACCGTCATCCCGATCTCCGGGCTGATGGCCCAGACCAGCCGCACCGGGTCACTCACCGAAACCGACGCCCAATCGATCGCCGCCCTGACCAGGTTCGGGCCGTTGGAGCTGATCGAACTCCTCGAAGCCGACCACCCCGCACCGCTGACCCCACCGGTGCGCGATCGGCTGCTAGATCTGGTGGGCGAGTACGGACTGAGCAACGGCCGCACCCTCGCCGCACAGGGCGCCGCCCCACTGAACCACTGGCTCACCAAACGCTCCGGCATCGCGGCACTGTCCCAGGTGCTGCACAACTCATTGGCGCAATTCGCCGGCCTGCAACGAGCCGCCCGGATCCTCGGGCAGTTCGATCAACTCGCCTACACCCACCCCGCCCGCGACCATATCCGGGCAATCGCCCACCAGGCCCGCACCCACCCCGCCTTGCGCCCGGTCGCCTTGTTCGGCGACCTGCACCGAATGCTCGAGGCCGACCCCACCTCCCCGCTCGTCGGTGAGCTCCGCCGACTCCTACAGGGCACCACCCCGGCGGCCCGCCTGGGTATGCCGCCGAACGCCTCTGCCGAGCAAGTCCGGGCTGTTGCCCGGAGCAAGCTCGCCGACGCCCACGCCCAAGCGCTCTCGACGATGACCTCGGCCGAAGACGCCGCCCTGATCACGTTGATCGCCACCTACACCGACCTGGCGCAGTGAGCACCCAGCGCCGTGAGGTTCACCCGTGGCGGGAACTTCTTACTGGGGTGGCGCATCCAAGACTGCGGCCCGCCCCCTCGGTGGGGTTCTTGTGAGCGGAGAAGGACACCCGGATGACTGACTGGCTGCTCGGTATCGATTTCGGCACCTCCAACACTGCGGCGGCGCACTCGGGTGCCACCAGTGGTGCGGTGGAGACGTTGGCACTCTCACATACGAGCAACGTGATGTCCTCGGCAGTGTTCGTCGACACCCCCGACCGGATCGCGGTCGGTGATGTGGCGATCAACAGTGCAGAGCGCAACCCGGCCTCGTTCGTGCCGTCCCCGAAACGGTTGATCGGTGGCCCGTCGATGATCGAGGTCAACGCCTACAGCCTGCCTGCCTATGCCCTGGTCGGGGCGGTACTGCGTAGTGTCCTGGCCCGCGCCGGGGCTGCACACGCCGGCCAGCCCCCGGCCCATCTTGTGCTGACCCACCCCGAAGCGTGGTCCCCCACCCAAATCCAGGTGCTGCGTGATGGCGCGGTGTACGCCGGCGCCGACCCCGCACGGATCAGCACAATCTCCGAACCCCGCGCCGCGGCCCAGCATTACAGCCGCAGCCACGCGGTCGATCCTGGTGCGAAGATCGCGGTGTTTGACTTCGGTGGCGGCACCCTCGACATCGCCGTGTTGGCCGCGACCGGTAACGGGACCTTCGATGTTTTGGCCGCCCGCGGCGATAACGGTTTGGGTGGCAAGAACTTCGACGCCATGATCCGTCGTTGGGTCGAAAATCAACTTCAATCGAGCAACCCCGCGCTGCTGGCGTATCTGCGCCAGGCACCGGTCGGGGTGCGCCAGAACCTTGACGACTCGATCCGCAAAGCTAAGGAGCTGTTGTCCGAAGCCCCCTCGGCCAACATCACCGTGGCTGGCGGCGGGTTTCACGACACTCTGCAGATCACCCGCGACGAGTTTGACGAAATGATCGACCGTGGCCTGGATCGGGCGGTGGAGCTCACCCGCGCGACCCTGGCCGACGCAGGGCTAGCTCCCGGACAACTATCGGCCCTGTATCTGACTGGCGGCACCTCACGTATCCCGTTGGTGCATCACAAACTCGCCCAACTCGGTCCGATCGCTACCCTGGATGACCCGAAAACCGTGGTTGCACAGGGCGCGTTGACAGCGTTTTCTGCCACCGCGCAGTACGCTGACACCCAAATGCAGTCGGTGATCCCCACCGCCACCGACCTTCTGCCTCCCCAGGCAACCGCATCCGCCGAGCCCACTCGACCTGGCAGGCGGAGAGCTGTCCGTGCGGCGATGGGCACGGCCGCAGCCCTGCTGCTCGCCGCGGTCTTGACCGTCGTCCTTACGACCCGAAATGGCAACTCCCCCACCGACACCGCGAACCCTGAGCCCTCCGGTCCTGGTCAAACACCGGCCACGACGATCACGGTGGCCACCACCCGGGAACAAGTCTTCGCCGGACTTCCCGCCGCGATCGCCGACGACTTGGAACGATGCCGCTCGAACGGAACGACCAAGAATAACGGTCTCGAGCTGCAATGCACCTTCAAAGATGGCAGCCCAGCCATCGCCGGGGTCGCGACCGACCCTGGCATCTTCGTCAGCATCGATAAGAACGAGGCCGCACAGGACGTCCTGGGCCTCCGCGACGGTTTCGGGAGCGACGACAAAGGCGAATTGGTCGAGAACACGAATCGTACTGCCGCCGCGTCAATTACAGCACCCCAGACAAGCGGAAGGTCACACCTAACTTACGCCAACAACACCACCGGGGTTCGAGTGTCGATGACGTCACTGCTGGGCATCGACGGCGGCAAGACCTTCCTCACCCGCACCGGACTCATCAACTAACCCTCACCGATTTCGCCGAACACCTGACGCAGTGGCTGCATCGAGCACTGTTGCGCCCCAAATCGATTTCGGGAAACTATTTCTGTGGAAAGTGTTTACCGCACAGAAGAGAATTGATGAAACGAATTGTCGCCAGTTGTGTTCGCTGTCGGCGCGGCCGTCGCAATCTCGATGGTAGGGGCCGGTGCTGCCTCCGCCTCAGCCGAAACTTTCACCTACGGATCCCAACTCGACGGTCAAACCACCCCAATTGATCTACCAAGAGCAGTGGGCCCGCAAACAGTTCGAAGCCGAGCAGCACGTCAAAGAACTCAACGCTTGCGGCGAGCTGGCACCCTACCCGGCACCGGCCCCTACCACTCGGAGTGCACCAACGTCGGGGCACGTAGCAGTACTCCGAGAGCTTTCCTCGCTCTCCCGGCGGGGACTCTGGTGCTCGCTGGCGAGGGGTGAGCCGGGCACCACCATCACCATCCCATAGGGCCGCACCCACACCCATGGGGGTAGAGGCCTGACTGCATTTCTCGAACGCAATTGTCTGTTCGCACTGCGCCGGAACATTTGTTGCCGGCCAGTGCATCAAAGACTCCAGCAACCCCGAGAGCCGCTCGGCCATCTGATGAAAGGGCCCACCATGTCGAACTCCAGCCAGCCAACTGTGACCGGCGACCCCGCAACTGCCACGTACGTGCCGGCCAGCGCTCCGGGTACCGAACCCACCGCCCCGACACCGACTCCCGCGCCCACCCCCACCGACACCCCGGCCAACGGGGCTGTTCCGCCGGCCGACGTCGCGACCGAGCCGGTACCCGGTCAGGCCGGATATTTTTCGCCCCGCGATGTCGATGGTGATGGCCTGGTCGATGTCATCCACGCTGTCAGCGAGGAAGGTATCTCCCAGATCGCTCACGTCGACACCGACGGCAACGTCACCCTGCTCGAGGAGGACCGCGACGGCAACGACACCTACGAGACGGCCTTGCGCCCGGATGCGGACGGATCGGTGCGCGTGGCTACGGACACCGACGACGACGGCTACGTCAACCAAGCGGCCTACCTGAACGCCGACGGGGATCTAACCCGCACCGAGGTCATCGAAGACGGTGCGGTGGTCGAAGCCCTCATCGACACCGACGGAGACGGTAGCCCGGACGTAGCAATGTACGACACCGACCAAAACGGACAAGCTGACACCGTGGTCCGCGACACCGACGGCGACAGTGTCACCAACGACATGCTCGTCGACACCGACGGTGATGGACAGCTCGACGTCTCCGCCTCCGATGAGGACCTCGACGGTGTCGCGGATACCGTGACCAGCGACACCGACCTGGGCGACATCGCCGACTACGCCGCCCCCGCACCCGACACCGCCGCTGACGACATCAACAGCTAACCGCGGGCACGGCCAGGGCCCAGCAGTCCGGATGACAAACTCTTACAGTGGCGGGAACATTTCCGGCGCAGTCAGCATCTAACGCCCTGCCGCACACCCACCGCACGGCATGCATAGATGAGGAGCACGTGATGGCCGAGGACGAGTCGATCCTGGCGTCGCTGGGCCTAAGCCCCGATGACAAACTCCTCGACGCTCCCGACGCCGTCTGGGACGCTGCGATTACGGCAGCACTCGACCCAGCAACCCGGTCCTCCGGTGCCGATACTGTCCCGATCATGGACGATCAACCCGTGGTGCCCGACGACGAAGAGGCTTTCGCCGTCGAGGTCGTTGCCGAGGACCAGCCCGGTAGCAACCCAAACACCGACCAATCCCATGACACTGACCTCGACAGTGCGGCTGAGAGTGACGACGCCGATCTACCCGTGCTAGACCACAATTCGCTCGGAGACGCCGGACAACACCACCACAACGCGGCGGACACCGACGCGATCGATCTGTAGAAACACGCACCCACACCGCGGCGCGCAGGGGGGTGTCGCTACCATCGCCGCAGTTGATCGGGTGGGAAGTCGGGGGACTCAAGTGGATGAATCAGTGCTGCTTATGCAGGCGCGCGGGGGTGACGAGCACGCATTCGCCGAGCTAGTCGGGCTCTACCGCCGACGAATCTGGGGAGTGTGTCTGCACATCGTCGGCGATCACCAAGAAGCCGAAGACGCCCTCCAAGACACCCTGGTCTCGGCGTGGCAAAACCTCGACCGCTTCCGTGGCGAAGCCCGCTTCGGCACCTGGATCCACCGCATCGCCGCCAACAGTTCACTGATGATCGTGCGCCGACGCAAAGCGCAAACCCAGCTCGTCGACTTCAACGACCCCGACCAACCCACCCTCATCGACGACACCGGAGCCCCGCGGTTCGATGACAACATCGCTAACCGCGACGCACTTCGCGTCGCCCTCGCCGCTCTACCTGAGGACTTTCGGGCCGCGTTGGTGCTGCGCGAGTTCGGCGACCTGAGCTACGTCGACATCGCCGAACACCAAGGCATCGGTATCGCGACCGTCAAATCCCGGCTCAACCGAGCCCGCACCCAACTACTGGCACAGCTCGCGGCCACGTCCGACCGGTAACAGATTCCTGACGGCGGCGAGCGCAACGCGATGAATCCTCGAGAGGTCAAATTCCGCGCGCTGTGTGAGGCCTCGCAAGACCAGTGGGCGTTGATTACCACCGGACAGTGCCATCGCCTCGGGATCAATCGCCAGGACATCGCCCAATTTCACCACCGCGGGACACTGACCACCGTGCTGCGCGGGGTGTACCTCGCCCACGACGGGGCCCGAGATACCCACCCCCATGATGATCCGGTGATTATGGCCCGCGCCGGGTGGCTAGCACTTGGCCCCACCCAGTGGGCACGCGACCGTCGCAGACAGTCCCGGCCCGATGCAGTGGTCGCACACTCCACCGCCCTAACCGTGCTGGGCATCGCCGCAGCCCAGCAGACCCGACCCGAGCTCCTCATGTCCAAACAGGCCCGCAAAAGTCACAACGGAGTGCTGGTGATCGAGTCCACCCATCATTTGGACTGGCACCACAATGCCCTAGTTAATGGCTTACCCGTACAAACGATTCCAGCTGCGATCGCCGGCCTCATCAACAGCCGCCAAAACCCGCCCGATCTGGAATACGTGGCCGCAGCACTACACACTTGCCTCTCGGCGGGGATCGAGCACGACACCCTCCTCGACACCGTCGCAAACGCCGCAGCCCGTCACTCTGTCCGCCACATCGATATCCGACAAATGCTGGTGGAGTTCGCCGTTCAAGCCGGGCTCGACAGAAATCAGGCAAGCAGCGCGCTGCTATCAGACCGATGGAATCAGAGACTTTCGGCGCAGCAACTACAGGTCGCCGTCCGCGCAGTTCTCGACGAGATCGCCGACGCGTGCACCGGAGTTATCTCGGCCACCGAAGTTCTCAACCACTTAGCCTCCGTTACCGATCCGACCGACCCACGCCGACTCGTGCGTTGCGCAGTACCCGACTGCGCAAACCGGCCGTGGCACACCGGGCTGTGCCCCGTACATACACGCGCACGCAAGCGCACGATCGCCACGACAACTCCTCCCATCGCCACCAGGTCTGGCCACGGCCTATACGGGATCCTCGACGACGACGGCGAGACGGTCGCCTGCCATGAATGCGGCGCTCGAATGCGCCAACTCACCGCCAGCCATCTCGCCACCCACGACCTCACCACCGAGGACTACAAAACGACCCACGGCATCGACCGCTCAGTGGGGCTAATCGCCAGCAACACCCACGCAACCTACGCCGACCGCGCCCATCGCACCGGGGCCACCGAACGAATCAAAGCAGCTCAGGGGCTATCACCACGATCGTCACCGCAGCGCAAAGTCCGGGGTTCGCCGCCCTGCGCCCTTTAAACTGCCGACGTCGACCCCGGTGCCGCGTAGAGACCTCAAATCAAGCCTCTCGCCGGGACTGTTTCTTAATCGGTGTTTTGGCCCGACACGCTGGGTGAATGCTCAGCGGGAAGGGTGCCGTGATGACGACACTAGATGATGTGACGAAGAAGAAATCGACACCACCGTCGGCCGAGGAGGCGGCGGCAGCTGAGCTGGTGCGG
>NZ_JAHVCV010000012.1:0-95749 GCF_051487485.1 Williamsia muralis
GCACCAGCTCAGCTGCCGCCGCCTCCTCGGCCGACGGTGGTGTCGATTTCTTCTTCGTCACATCATCTAGTGTCGTCATCACGGCACCCTTCCCGCTGAGCATTCACCCAGCGTGTCGGGCCAAAACACCGATTAAGAAACAGTCCCTCGGGCGAGTGAGAACACGCGGTGCCGGGTCATGGCCACAAGTGTTGCAGGGCTTGCAATCAGCCCGTGGGGTCGGTCAAACGGCTTACCGGCGTGGCCCGTCTCGCCGGCGGCGGAGTGCGTCGTCGTATCCGCTTCGCCGGGGTGAGGCGTCCTGGTGTCGCGTATCGCTGGACGGTTGCGCGAGTGGGCCGCGTGTTGGTGTCGGTGGTTGCAGGGCGGCGAACTCGTCGTCCGAGAGATGGCGGCGTGCGGGTTCAGCTTCGAGGACTGCCGTGGTGCCAACGATTCGTTGGGCGCGTTCAGCAAGTTGTTGCTCGCGTAGCGCTGTCAAACGTTGTGCAGCAGCGGCGTTGTTGGCAGCTGCTTGTGCGTCGGCGATCGCTTCGACAGCGGCCAGGAGTTGGCCCATGACCATCGCCCACGCCATCGCCGGGTCGGTGTGCGCTGACGCCATCATCAACACCGCGGCGGCGCGTGTGCCCGATGACCGGGTGCGCATCACCGGGCGCGGTCGGCTGTAGGTCCGTGAGGCGGTGCGCGCCAATGTGTTCGCTGCGTGCGCCAGTGGCCCGGGGATCGGTTCGGTGCGCGAGGACCACGCGGCGAACACCCCCGATACAACGCCGGCTGCTCGTGCGACCTGCTCGCCGTCTTCGGCAGGGATCGACCGGACGTAGTCGGTCCACCCCGCCAGCTCGCGGCGCGCCTGGTCTAGCTGCCGCCGCTGGATCGCGGCAGCATCGACACCTTCGGCCGCTGCCACTGCCGGTTCGTCGGGCACCGTGTACGGCAGCTTCGCTCGTGCTCGCTCGACCGCTTCGGGATCACGTGCGGGTGCGCCAATTGCAAGCGTGCGCCACCGCCGCCGAGCCATGCTGTCGATCTCCGAACTGGCCACACCCCACTGCTTACGCAGCTGTGTGATCGTCAGGTCGCGACCCAAACTCGTTCCCGAGTACCAAACGACGTCCGCCGCGTCCACGCTCGCTTTGTCGGTCCCCGCCGACATCAATCCGACCGAGTAGCCGACGACTTTGTTCTCGGTCTCCGACCATCGCGGCCGCACCACTACGTCGAGCTGCTTCGCCAACAGCTCGACAAAGTCGGCCTCGTCGTTGGCTGCTGTGGCGGCCGCGCGCACCCGACGTGCCAGTTCGAACCGCACCGGCTCGCCGCGCTGCTGCTTTGCTTTCTTGCCCGCCTCGGTAACCGGGCGATCGGCCGTGCGGCCGGCCTCCACGGCGGGTGCATCAACGTCGGGGCGCATCTGCAACGCGGTCTCGACCTCAGCCTGGTGGTACGACGGCGACACAGCTTGGTCGTCCCGGTCGATCTGCAAGTTGTATTTGCGTTCGAGCATCTGGATGACCTTCGAGGAACGTGGGCCGTCACCTTGCGGCTTCTGTCCCGGCGCGGGGGGCACGAACAACTTCACCAACGACCCGTCCTCACGGACCATCGACGCCGCTATATGGATGTGGTCGTTGCCGTTCGCGCTCTTGCCGTGATGGATGGCCACCCACCGGCTACCGGCGTCGGTGGGATCGACCGAGTCAAAGCCCATCTCGCGCATGAAGTCCTCGGCGATCTTCCCCCACAACTCATCGCTCAACTCGGCCTCGTCGGCTCGCAGAGCCAGCGAGCACTGCCACACATTCGCATCTTCCACCCGCGCCATCGCCCGCGCCCCGGTCTCGGTGTAGCCCTCCGCCAGCGCCGCCTTCTTACGTTTGGGATCGACCCACGGGACCTTCACGTCATGCAGCACGTGAGGTTCATCGAGTTCGCGGGCAACCGCGATCGCGTCGTCTTTCGACAACACCCGAACCGAGCTATCGGCCGACCACATGAACCGCTCGACCGCACCGCCGCGACCGGCAACCATGTGCGGGTTGGTGTGCTCGTTGTGCTTACCCGGACCCTGCAAGTAATAGATCAGGCCGGCCATCTTCTGGCCGCGAGTGATCTTGCCCCTCACCGCGTCACCGCCCCAGACCGCGCAGCCGTACGACCCGACGACACCTGACGCATACGCCGCGTCACCTCGTCGCACGACCGGGTCACCGACGCCAACGCCGCCGACAACTCCTCCGGCAACTCACCGTCAGTCGAGTTCACATGCTTGGCGATCTGGTTGATGTTGCGGCCGATCGCCAGCAACAGATTCCGCGTGTCCGCAGCCTGCTCCAACGCCACCAACGCCTCCTGCCGGCGCGACATCACTGCGTCCGGACCCTCACCCCGCCACTGCGGATTGAGCGTCGATTCGATCAACAATCGCGGCACCGACACCCCCTCAGCCGCCGCGCGCAACACCAACAACTCGCGCTGCTCATCAGTCGGCTTGACCTTGAACGGTGACGCAGTCCGCCCACCAGGAACATTCGCCTGCCGCTTGCGCCGCACCGACGTACTCCCCGTCACGCGAACCCCCTGCCAATGCCGTCCCGGTGCCGAAGGCCCGCGCCCCAAGCGCGGAACCTCATCTCTTCTCGGTGTTCAGCCTAGCCCCAAGCTAGGCAGAACACCACGACTTAGGGGACCTAAGTCATATCTTGCTCCGCCGGACTACCGTCCGTAGGGCATCCCGCCTCACACTGCGGAGCATTCGGGGAACGGCCGCGCTTCGCGCGACCAACAATCGGCCGCTGCGCGGCCTCCAGCTGGGGACAGCGGTGGTGTCTCCGCGCCACAGCAACTCCACCCGTCCGGCGGTCGGGGTGCACACTCTGGGCAGACTGTGGCTATGGCTGCTGCGTGGAGCGACTCTCCGATCACAACGAAAGACGACGATGATTTCAATCGAGCGGACTACGCGGTGCACGCCGCCCACTTGGTCGCAGCGAGTCACTCCTGGGACGACAGCATTGTCTTCGGCCTGACAGGCCCCTGGGGCAGCGGGAAGAGTTCGATGCTGGCAATGATCGGCGAAGAACTCCAGCGGTCCCACCCCGACTGGCGAATCGCGAGATTCACCCCCTGGGCGACAAGCGATATTGGTGGACTCTTCGGAGATTTCTACGCATCGCTCGGCGAAGCTCTACCAAAGAAGAAGAAGGCCGAAAAAGTGCGTAATGCACTCGGTACGCTGGCACAAGTATCCGCACCCGCAGCGAACGCCTTGCCCTTCGGCGGCAGCGTGGTCGCGGGAGCGGTCGGCGCCGCCGGCGACGCCCTAAAACAACAAGAACCATGGGACGCCGCTTTCAAGAAGGCTGTTGAAACCCTCAAAAAGCTGAACACACCCGTCCTGATGATCGCCGATGACATCGACCGTCTACAGACCAGCGAGCTGCTCGCGCTACTCAAAGTTGTTCGACTTCTCGGCCGTTTTCCGGGTGTCCACTACCTGCTCGCCTACGACGAAGCCACGCTCTACCAAACTCTCTCTGGCGCAAACTTGGTCGGAAAGAACGACGATGGCGAAGCAGCTCGATTCATGGAGAAGATCGTTCAGTACCCGCTTGTCGTACCACCGCTGCTGCGTCCTCAACTCCTGTTCCGACTTGACGCTGGAATTGACGCCGCGATGACCGAGGCGCAACGGCCGGCACTAACCAGCTCGCGCCTTAGCCAGCTCATAGACGTCTACCTGTCACAACTGTCGACACCCCGCGCCATCGATCGATACCTTGCACAGTTACGACACCACCTCCCCCTCGTGGCCGCCGAAGAGATCGACGACGTCGACGTCATTGTGCTGACCTTGTTACGCGCGGCGTTCCCAACGCTCTACATCCAGCTGCCGCGATGGCGTGACGAGCTGGTGTCTGGCCACACCGGTGAGATGAAGCGCAACACCGGGTCAACTATCGAGTACGAGCCCTTCAGCGTCGAGGATCTTCTAGCGCGGGCGGCCGTCCCGAAATCGTCTCGGGAAGATGCCCGCGTTCTCTTGCACGACCTGTTCCCGAAACTCTCCCCCCACGGATTCTCCAGCGGCACTCCTCGCCCTCCTCGCATCAACGATCCGCGGTTCTTCGACCGATACTTTGCAATGGGAATCCCCACCCACGACGTTGCCAATGCTGAAGTAGCCCAGGCGGTCAACTCGGCCACCGCAGGCGACCCCGTGGCCCTGGCAGCTCTCTTGACACAGCCCAACGTCCAACGAGTACTCCTCGTGATCGACAAAGGCACCGACACGTCAGAGGCCATCCCGCTAAATGATGCCGGGGATACAAAACGTCTCGCTCTAATCGACACCTTGCTGTCTGTCGTTGGGCAGATCCCTGACGACGAGGACAGCTTCTTCATGAACCCTCCACGTCATGTCATCGCCTGGGTCGCCACACTTCTGACTCAACTCACGGACGCGATTGGCGAGCCCGCCGTCACACAGGCGCTCAACAAGGCACCCACGATCGACGCGCGACTCGAGATCGTGCGCCTCACCGAACGAAATGGTGACCAACCGTCGTGCTGGAAGACAGTGACCACCAACCTCGGTCACGACATGACCGCCCGAACGCTGAACCACCTACGAGCCCAGGACAACGCGGCCGAGGACGAAGCGCCCCGGTCGATGATCCAGTTCCTTATTGCACACGAACAGATCACACCGCTCGCACAATCAATCGCAACAGCTCTCGCAGCAGGCGAGTTCACACTCGGTGACGTGGCCGCCCGACTAACAACCCAAAGCAAGATCCTCGGCGTCAGTGACTCGAGGTGGAAACTCGACGACTTCGACCAAGCCACCTACGAACTCCTAGTCCCACATGACCCACATCCCTGGTACAACAGTCCACCCGAAGACGTAGATATCTCAGACACGAGCTGGGCGAACCGACGTGCATTCGCTACAGGTCGAGCGAAACAACCCACGTAACATCAACCCCCCTTGACTTGTTTCAGTCTAGGGGGGTAGACTAAAGTCATGATTGCGGAGCAGCCGACTCGTAAGGTGACCAAAGAACTGCGCGCTGCCGGGTTCACGCGTGTGCGTGATGCCAAGGGCAGCCACGGTTTCTGGGCCTGCCCGACGGGCCGACACACCATGACCATCCCCGACGGACACAAGACCATCAGCCCCGGAGTGATCCGCAAAGTGAACAAAGCAATCGCCGAGTGTGACTGCAAATGATCCCGACCCAGGAGACGACCGACATGACCTACGACGTTGAGGTCACCCGCGAGGGGCGGTGGTGGATGATCTCGATCCCCGCCCTCGACGGGCTCACCCAAACCCGCCGACTCGCTGACGCCGAAGCCGAAGCGATCGACTACATCGCCGTCGACACCGACGTCGCCAAGTCCACTGTGTCGGTGAACATCCGCGTGCACGTAGACAACGTGGACGCCACCGCAGCATCGGCAACCGTTCGTGAACTCAAAGAGAAAGCCGACCGCTACGAACGTGAAGCCAGCGAACACACCCGCCGGCTCGCCTGCGACCTCGCCGACAAAGGCATCCCCTACCGCGACATCGGTGCCATCCTCGGCATCTCCCAGCAACGCGCACACCAGCTCGTCGAAACAACGCACAAGCACGCAGCGTCCGCGTAGCCAATGACCGACCCCGACAACGCTGGACCCTGGCAGGGGTCAAAACGTGCGCGCGCCAACATCGCTGACCTCACGCTGATCGTTCGCGTTCCCGGTCGACCCGCTGACGTCCGTGTCTTCACCGACGCAGAGAAAGACGACGCCCACAAATATGCGAGCAGCGTCGGCGGCACCGTCGAACCACTCGCCACGCACTGATTGCTCTCGACCGCTGTCACTCACCCGTGGAACACTGGAAGCACTCTGCAACCAAATATTGATCCAGTGAGTGAAAGGGGACACCTGTGTCCACAGCAATCAGTTTCGATCCCGAAGTCGCTGCCAACGCGCTCCTCGCCGAACAAAGCGAACGCGAACGCGTCGTCCGCGAACTCGCCGCGTCCTACGGCGACATCCTCCAACGCGAACAGGACCTCGACACTGCCCGCGCCAAGCACTTGCAGCTGCGTGTCCGCGCCAGCGAGTTCGGCATTACCGACGCCGCGCTGAAGAAGGCCGGTATCCCCACTGTCGCCACTACATCGCGGCGCAACGGGACGACCCGCCGCGCACCGCGCCGCACCACCTCGCCGGCCACCAGCACCCCAACGCAGCACGAGAACACTGCATCGACCGACCACAGCAACCACAACGACGGCGTCTAACCTCGCAAGTTCTCCGATACAAGTGATGCCCCCAGCCATCGGCTGAGGGGCATCACTGCAGTGGTGGTTTCCAAAGCCCGACCATCCACGAAACAGTGGCATCGGGCGATTCCCAAGGCTTTGCGACTCGCACCACAACGGCCACGCCTTCATCGGCTCCCGTCGGCGCAATGCCTGGGTGACCGCACACAGGGCAATCCACCGGACCTGCACAGAGATCTGCGTCGACCAGGTCAGAGGCCGCGATGGTTTCTGTGATGAGCGGCTTTTGACATTGCGGACACTGCACCCGCTCTACCGAGACCGGGTCGGTGCGGAAGAGCTGAGACGTCGACACTGTCGGTTCAGTGGTGTCGAGGCGAAGCAGGTCTGCCCCGTCGCTGAACACGGTGACCGGGCCGTCTTCGCTTACGACAAAGACGATCGATTCCGGTACATCGTATGAAAACCTGGCCGCGGAGTTGTGACGCGTGCCTCGGTTGCTGTGCACGAACTTCTCTGCGTCGTCGCTATGTTTGAGAAACGCCTCTACGCCGCGGACAGTCCCGTCTCGGTTCACTATCGCCGCGCCATCCACCGAAGCCAACAGCGTTGCTAGTGCCTCGCGCCGTGCCGGTTCTTCCGCGCTGAGAGCAATCCCGGTCCGCCGAGCCGGTTTGCCGAGATGGGCGTCCAGACCGTCTGTAGGTTCCCGCGGAAGCCAGACCAGAGTGGCCCCGATATGACGGGCCGACAGAACGTGAAGACAGAAGTCGAGCAACCATCCGCCGACATACTCATCGCGAGTACCAGTCGTATGCATCAGGTGCATCCACCGCGTATGCGCATAGGTGCGCGAACGCCACACCATGTTCTCCCACAAGTACAGTCGTTCCCGTCCAAAGATCTTGATCACTCCGCTGGGGTGTCGTTGAACGACCCAACAGCCGTTCTCAACACAGAGAGTGATCAGATCGAGCTCATTTGACGTGTTGACGTGTGCGAGCCCGTGCCCCGCCATAGTTCGTACTACGAACGTCGACACGCCATTCGCCAACTCCCGCATCTCAGCTGATGGCGAACCAGCATCGGGGTCGGTCAACGTGTTGGGATTCTCAAACCGAGAATCTGAAGAAGACTGCGGCTCAAAAAGTTGCAGCTTCGTATGCCCAGACAAGCGAGGCTTCTCCACATCTACGGCGAAAATGATGGCCCCGTATGAGGGGGTCCTTCGCTCGTGCACCGGCGGATAGATCGCATGAAGCAACTCGTCAATCAGTGCATCGGTAAGTTGACCCACCTGATCGGGACGGATCCACCCTCGAGGAAGTGGCGCACCAGGATAAGGAGGGTCGCAAATGGTGCTCGGCTCAATCAGGGCGACATC
This sequence comes from Williamsia muralis, assembly GCF_051487485.1. Lineage (GTDB taxonomy): Bacteria > Actinomycetota > Actinomycetes > Mycobacteriales > Mycobacteriaceae > Williamsia > Williamsia muralis_B. Next base: position 7,669 of record NZ_JAHVCV010000012.1, read on the forward strand.
TTCATCCCTCAGTTCGGAGATCAGACGGGCCCGACGCCTTTGCTGCTTCACCTCGTCCATACCTGCTGCTGTCTCCCAAATGGCTCTGAGTAATTGCACCGAACTTGAACACTATCGTCGCTGACCGTGTCCGTGGTGCTGTCCATCTTGGTCGGGTGGGCGGTGCTCGGGACGTTCGACGGCGACGGTGGCGTTGTGCTGCATGTGTTGTCGTGGGTGGTCGGCCGTGGCCTCCAGGACTGTCTTCGCGCGGCCGCTGCGGCGTTGGTCGCGTGCGTAGCGGGTGGCTTCGAGCATGTGCCCGCGCTGTGTCGCTGACACGAAATCGTCGGCGGTCAAAAACGGTGACTCTTCGACCATCGCCTTGGTCGGGTTGAGCATCAACGACCATCCGGGTGCGCGGCCGGCCTCGAGGAGACGTTGATCGGCGGCCTCGCGGGCGGCGATCGCTTCGGGGGTGTTCTGCGAGGCCTCGATGTCGATCCGGAGCTGTTGCATCTGCACCTGTTTGGCCTGCAACTCCCCCGCCTGAGCGAACACCGCATCCATGCGCGGTGACTGCACCTCGATCTCCCGTCGCCACCGATCGATTTCCCGGTCGATACCGCCGATCTTGTCGGGCATCCGCTCGAACGCATTCTCCAACCGCGTCGCCAACCCACTGGCGACGGCTGCGACGTTGTCCTGCGGATCCTCACCGAGCGCAGCCTGACGCGGCCACAACTGCTCCGGCTTCATAATGAATTGCGGCTGCCCTGGAACATCGAGCCACACCCACAACTCGTCGGTGCGGGCCAGCCTCGCCGCCTTGGCCACGACCCCGTTGCCGAACTCGGCCAGCTCCATCGACCGACCCATCCCCTGACCTTTGAGCGCAACGTGCACGGCCTGGGCGCGGTCGAGCAAGGCTCGGCTGCGATCGGGGCGCTCAGCGAACTCCTGGCCCTGCACGGTGAACGGTTTCCCACCGGCCGCCCACTGCTCATGCCCGGTAGTGAGGCGCTCGAGCTCCTCGCGCTCGACCTCGAGTTCGGGAATCCGCTTGTCGGCCTGGCGCACGATGCTGCGGGCATTGCGCCGTGAATCAGCGTGCGCACCCGAGAGGGCTTCGAGGTTTTTCACCTCGTCCTCCAGGTGCACCAACGTCATGAACCGCTCATCACCGGTCGCCGCCGCCTTGGTCGCCGCCGCCGCGGCCGCGATCGACTCGGCGTCGATGTCTTCGACCTCGGTCATGTTCGGATCCAGCTGACCGGACTTTGCCTGCTCGATGAACGCTGCCTTCGATTCGACCTTGCCCCACATCACTGTGTCGGTGGTCCCGGCTGTCACATACGACAGGATGCGGATGCGTTCGTTCTGGTTGCCCTGCCGAATGATCCGGCCCTCACGCTGTTCCAGATCGGCCGGCCGCCACGGCACATCCATGTGGTGCAGCGCGACCATCCGGTCCTGGACGTTCATGCCGGTGCCCATCTTCTTGGTCGACCCCAGCAGCACTGCGATCTGACCCGACCGTGCCCGCGCGGCCAGTTCCAACTTCTGTGACGGCGACTTCGCGTCGTGGATGAACGCGATCTTCTCCGCCGGGACCCCACGCTCGATGAGCCCTTCGCGCACCGCTTCGTACGCTGACCACCCACCGCCCGGTTGCGGGGTGCCCCGGTCGCAGAAGATCATCTGCAACCCGCCGGTGGTCGGTGAGACCGCCCCGGTCTCGGTGCGGTACTCGTTACCCGAGTTGTCGTGATAGATCTGCGCGACCTGCTCGGCGACCGCGTCGCTGCGGGTGTTCCCAGGATCCGGTCGCAGGTTCGCCAACCGGGGATCCAGGGCGACGTTGCGGCCATCGGAGAGCACCTTGAGGGTGTTGTCCAACTCCGGATGGCGGGGGTCGAGGTTGTCGAGGCGGTGTTCGAGATCGGCGATGAAGTCGGCCACCTCTTGGCCCGGTGTGGTCGTGATGATCTGCCGACCGTCATAGGTCGGCAGGTTCGCCGGCACCTGGGCTCGGGTGACCACATCGGTGTACTGCGCTGCCATCGCGAACATTTCACGGGGGTTGGCGAACGCCGACACCGTCGTCACCACCCGCAGCCGGGTACCGGTGGCATTGGTGATCGTCTCGGACTTGGTCGTGGTGAACGACGCCGCCCAATCGGTCACCGACCGCACCCCAGCTGTCTCGAGGACATCGGGGCGTAGGTACTGCTGCATCACCCACGCCTCGGACAGGCTGTTGGCGATCGGGGTGCCGGTGGCGAACGTGGCCACCCGCTCCGCGCCCGCCGGCAGATAGTGCCCCACCGCGCGGGCCTGGTCCTGCACCCGCTCACGCAGCAGGTCCAGCTTCATCGACAGGTCTTCGGCCTTCTGCGACCCGGTGTGGGCCAACGTGTCGATCGCACAGGTACGGGCCTTGTTCTTGTACTCGTGCGCCTCGTCGATGAACAGGTAGTCACACCCGGTCTGCTCAAACGTCACCCCGTCGTCTTTGCGGTCCTTGTCGAGCAACTTCTGCAGGCGATCATCCATCCGCTTCTTGGCGGTCTCGATCTTTTTGATCGTGGTCGGGTTCATCGAGTCCCGACCGCTCGACAGTTCCTCGCCGAGCTGGTCGATCTGGGCTTGCAGATAGTCGGTGCGCCGGTCTTCGCTGACGTTGATCAGCTCGAACACCGAACCGGGAACGATGACCATGTCCCAGTTGCTGGTCGCGGTCTGCGCGACGAACATCCGCCGATCCTGGGCGGACATGCCCTTGTTGCCCACCAGCACCTCAGCGGCCGGATACCACTGCTTGACCTCCCGACCGAACTGCTCGATCAGGTGGGTGGGCACCACAATCCACGGCTGGGCCACCACCCCGCGGCGTTTGAGCTCCATCGCGGCCATGAACATGGTGCCGGTCTTGCCCGCCCCGACCACATGGTCGAGCAGCACCGTGGACTCCGCAGCGATCCTGGCCACCGCATCACGTTGGTACGGGTGCGGGGAGAACGTCGGCGACAGCCCAGGCAGTTGCAGGAACCGGCCATCGTGTTTGGGCGGGACCCACGAGTTGAACCGGCGGTTCCACTCACCCACCAGCCGGTCACGGCGCTCATCATCGGACCACAACCACGACCGGAACTCCCCCACGATCTTCCGGGCCTGGACCTGCGCCAAAATCGTGGCCTGGGCATCAACCTCGGGTGCCCCGGTGTCTTCGCGAAGCTTCGCCGGGTTCTTCACCACGATCGGACGCTGGTTGAGCAACGCCTCGTACAACGCGACCGCGTCGACAGCCTTGTCCGGATGGGCATGATCAGCGCCGTAGTCAGTGCGCATCAGCGTCGTATTGCGCTGCCAGGACGGAACGTTGACGTCCCAGCCCTGTGAGGTGTGATCGACCGACACTTCCTCGGCGCCGAACACCTCACGCACAAACAAGGCGTAATCGGCCGGTTCGATCCACGTCGCACCCAACGTGACCGCACCGATCTGCGAGGGCTGTTTCGGCTCGGGAATCACCTCCGAGAGCGCTTCGGCGTACTCGGCCCACTCGGTGTTGCCCGGATCGTTCTCCGCGGCCGCCAACGCCCGTTCATGCTTGGCCAGGACGTTGCCCGACAGCGCCACCGCCGCCGGCACCAACAACCCGTTCTGGTCCGGGTCGGCGTACACCAGGCCGCGGATCTGCTCCCGTGCCTGCACCCGGCTCGTACCGAGCAGGTCAGCGACGCGTTCGAGGTCGATGGTCCCGGACTCGCCCAGCACGATCGACACCGCTTCCTCCGGCGACTGGGCCGAGGTCATCGATGCCAATTTGGTCACCACATCGCGCGAGAAGATCGCCGTCTTGGACACCTCCCCGGTCTCGGAGTCATAGCGCTCCAACGCCAACAACGTGGCCAGCGACGGGTCTTGGCGCAGCGCCTCGATGTGGGTTTGCCGCCGGATCGTCGGCGAGGCCTGCCACGCCTTCTCCTCCAGCTCACTGGCCACTGATTCGGGCAACGGGCCGGCGTAGGCGATGCCGTCCTGATCGGCGTTCTTCTCCCGCCACTTCTGCTCGGCGACAGCGAACTTCGCCTTCGCTTCGGCAGGAGTGCGGTCACGGCCACCGGTGATCTTGGCCCGGTTGATCGGACCATAGGCGGCCAGATAGCCGTCGTAGATGGTGCCCAGCTCCGCGCGCAGCGCCTCCCGGGTGTCGAAGTCAGCATCACCGCGCTGAGCGGCGATCGTCGCCTCCGACACATCACGCAACCGCAGCAGATGCCGGGTCTCGGTGCTCCGCGACCGTGGGATCTTCACCACCTCGCGGCCCTCGAGGCCTTGACGCACGAACTCCCCGGCCTCGGTGTCGTACTCGACCCGGCCGATCGGGGTGCGGTCGCCATACAACTCACGGGCCGTGGCCATCCCCGCGTCAAAGTCACTGGGCCGCACCACTCGCGGACGGGCAGTCAAACCCTTGCCCTGTTCCACAGCGGTGGCCACCTGACTCGACAGCACGGTGGACAGTTGCTGCGGAACCTGCGCGAGATCGCCGGCGACCACGGTGAGCTGGTTGTCGCGGTACATCCCGTTCTCGGCGCGGACCTCACCCAGAACCGCTTCGGGGTGCAGATCGAAGAACTGATTGAGCGCCACCAGCTGGCGCTCACCGCCCCGGCCATCGACCCATACCTGCCCCGAATGCAGCCAGTCGACCGTGGCCGGGTTCGGTACCTCGTCGCCGGGTTCGCGTTTGCGGAACACCAGCACATCGGTGACGACCTGTGTGGCGGCAACACGGGCAAAAGCGTTGGACGGCAACCGCACCGCGCCGACCAGGTCGGCCATGTCGTGGATCTCGCGGCGCGCTTTGTCGTCGGTGGAGTCCATCGTCCACGCCGAGGTGATCACCCCGACGTACCCGCCGGGTGCGGTCAGATGCAGGGACTTGATGACGAAGTGGTTGTGGATACGGTGCCGGCCGGGGTTGTGTACCGGGTCCGGGACCGAGAACGACCCGAACGGCACGTTGCCGATCGTGGCGGTGAAGCTGTGATCGGGGACGCGGGTCTGCTCGAAGCCCTCGTTGCGGACCTGGGCCTGCGGATAGAGCAGGTGCGCGATCCGGGCGGTCGTGGGGTCGAGCTCCACTCCCACCATCGTCGCCGACTCCGGGGCCAAACCGATGAAGTTGCCGCTGCCACAACCAGGTTCAAGGACCCGGCCACCTTCGAAACCGGCCTGCTCCAGCGCCGTCCACATCACCTGGGCGATCGCCGGATCGGTGTAGTGGGCATTGAGGGTCGATGCACGGGCCTCTCGGTATTCGCCCTCGGTCAGCAGGTCCGCGAGCTGGGCGCGTTCGGGCTCCCACTCCGGGCGCTGGTCATCGAAGATGTTCGGGCACCCACCCCACCCGGACCACGCCGAGAGGATCTGCTGCTCGCCGGGGCGGGCGTACCGACTTTCCTGGTCACAGGCTCGGGCCACCTCGAGGGCAGCGATGTTCGCCCGGGCCCGCGCCTTCTCCCCCGACGGCACCAACACCCCACCGAGGTGGGTGAACGGTACCGGCGGCACGAACACCGGCTCCACGGCCACCTCAGCGGCCACGGTGGGCTCTTCTGCCGCCGTCGGTGCCGGTGTCTCGGTGGGTTCGGGATCGGGTTCAAGACCAGCGATCTGATGGTTGGCTTTGACCCAGACGCGGGACCCATCGGGGCGGCGTGCTTCGCGGGCGCGGACTTTCGCCAGCTGCGAGACCGGCACACCCATCTCGCCGGGGGCCACCAACGGCAACGCCTCGACCTCGGACGGATCGGCCGGCAACGGGGTGCCGCCGGGATCGACTACCGCCGGATCGGTCGGGATCCGGAAATCGTCCAGAGACTCAAACAGCAGCCCCTGGGACGCTTCTAGCTGTTCTGCCGCCGCCGATCCCGGTACTGCGCCTGACGCTGTTCTGCTTCGGCCCGGCGTGCGGTCACGACCTGACCCAGCTCGGCTGCCAGCGGATCGCCCGGGCCGGTCGGCAGCGGCATCTGGTCCTCGCTGCGGGCCTGCAACAGACTCGCCGCGTACACCTGAAACCCGATCGACTCGGTCGGCCACACCTGTTCGGTCAGCTCCTCGATCTGCTGAGTCGGGTTGCTCGCCGCCGGAGTTGTCCACCGATCCATCGCCGGCAACGCTCGCATCGCCCGCTCCTCGGCCGCGTCCTGCTCGATCTGGGCTTGTTCGGCCTCCCTCAGCGCCCGGTCCTCCGGGTCCTGGTAGCCCTCCCACAGAGTCGCCAACGCGACCTCCTGCGCCGACAACCGGGCCTGATTGAACAGGTTGACCCGCTCCTGATGGTCCGCTGCCCGCCCCATCGACGCTTCCCACTCGGCGATCACCTGATGCTCGGTCGCCGCTGTCGTCTCCGCGATCGTCTGCTCGAGCTCCGCTGTCCGGTCGGTCACGAAGTCCTCGTAACTCGCCCGATCCATCTCGGCCAGCTCGGTCCGATACCGCTGGTGAACTGCCGCTTTGACCTCGCTCATTGTCTTCGCCTTCTGTCTGATTGTGCTGGGCAAATAGATCCAACTGGTCGCCACCGCGACCAGCAGAGTTACTGGTAGCCATGTTGGAGTACGCCTATTCAATTTGGTTGCAGAGTGCTCCCAGCATCGAACAGCTATGGCGAACAAGCAACCACTCGCCCAGGTGTAGCTCCCTCAGCACCTCCCCCACAAACCCTGCCCGGACGCCTTCGCATCACTCTCATCCGAACGAAACTCGTTGCGGTAGAGATAATCCTGACCCTGATAGGTGTACTCGCGGGCCGCTCCCACAGCCAGCAAACGCCGCGACAGCAACGACCCGTCCGGCAGCCACACATGCGCCAGCCGTCGGCCATACCGATCTTCCTCACCGGCCACCGGATCAGACTCCAACCGCACGACCTGCCCATCAGCGAGTGCGGCGGTCATCTCTGCGGCTTCGGGCCCAAAACACTCAGCCTCGTCTCGATCGGGCGGATGACTGACTTCGGGGGTATCAATACCGATCACTCGCACCCGACGCTCGTTGTCATTGGGCATCTGCACCTGCAGGGTGTCCCCATCAATCACCCGTAAGACCTGCACAGGTAGAGCGGTCTGGACACCGCCTGTGGGGTTGCGGACTCGGATGTCGGTGTCAGGTTCGCTGCACCCTGCGACCACAAAACCCAGACACACCAACGCCGCTACGCCCCGAAAGCGCAGCGGCACAACCCCACCCATCCTCATCACACCTCCACAACGAGATACTCCACCGGAATACCGTCGAACTCGTACTCTCGCTGTTCCGGGAGGTCGTCAGGATGTGATGGGGTGAGGTTCATGAATTGGCCTGGCACCAGCGGCTTTCTACTGGCGACGCGGGCTGTAGCGCCGTCTGCGAACTCCACTACGTAGATGGTGTGTCCATCAGTAGTGGGGACGGGGTCTGTGTTGCTAACCATGGGTAGCGGCATGAGGGTGGTCCTTTCGTTGGGTGCAAGGCGGTAGCTGAAATAGCGATCAAATGAATCCCCAGGCGTTGGTCATTCCACGTCTCGGTTAACGACTAACGCTGTGCCCTCGCTGTCCGGCTCGGGCTCCTGCTGCTCCAGCAGGAGTACAAACGAACCAGGAAATTGCCAACCGGTCACCGGGACGTGCGTGGTCGCACCATTGACGAACTGCACGCTCTGCTCCGATCGCCCGTCAGCACCCTCTCGCACTGGGTCCCTGGTGATCATCGGCAGTGTCATCGTCCGGCTGCGGCGACCTGCGTTGCCACCGGCGTCGCTGCGCAAAGTGCGGCTGTGCCGGATAGACCATCCCACCGCTAGGACCACCAGGACCACGGGCGGGGTGGTCCAAGTCCAAGTCCAGGTTTCGTTCCAGGGCCCGGCCACCGTTGCGTTGAACAGGGCGTGAGCAACGATCAAGCCGGCGAGCGATCCCAGCGCCGCATAGGCCAGTACTGCTACTGCTCCCCAACCCATCGCCAGCACACACCATTGCCACCCTTGATACATATGCAGCCCGCCCCGCAGCACCGCCGAAAGGACAATCAGGGGCACCAGAAGTGATCGATGAACGATCACGGAAATCAGAACGGGTAGTGCTGAGAAAAGTGGTTCTTCCCAAAAGCCCGCCGCGACACCTGCAACGAGTTCCCACCCAGGCCCTCCTGTTTCATCCGCCGAGGACGACCTTCCCAACCAGCCAAGATGGTAGAGCGCGATTTGCACTCCACTACTGACCGCCATCGCCACTCCGAAGGCGGCGAAAGCGGCGACGGTGCGACTAACTGCCGGCGTCTGCCACTGAGGACGGCCGAAACGTTCTTTGACACCAAGCGGCGGCAACGAAGCACAGCAGGACCGGTAAATCTGTCGTCGAACCACCCACAGGCCAGCCGTCGCGAACACTCCGAACATTGCGAACACTATCGCCGAACTGGCTGATTCACTGGTGGTTTCGTCAGTAGCGGAGGAATGATGGGCGCTCTCTGACAAGCCAGTGACACTGTCGTAGACCTTCAACAGCATGACCAACCCTGCAAGACCGACTGCTACAAGAGCCGCGATCATTACCTGCCGTGCACCGGACGTTGTCGGCCATAACGCCTGAATCCCGGGCCGCACCACTACCTGCCCGTCGCCAGGTACTTGGTTAGCTGTCGTCATCGTGTCTGCCTGTCGTCACAGTTCTCCTCGCCGGTCACGTGTTCGGCGCGGGGTGGTGGGCGTTCGGGTCGAACGGGAAGTCGGGATGCTCAGACCATAAGAACGCCAGGGACATGAGCTGCTGGTCGTTGGCCGTCTCGACGAACGAGTACAGAACACTGGCCTGACTGAATGCTTGAAGAGGGCTGAAGCGGTCGATGAGCTCGGTCACCGGTGTTTGTTCGAGTTCTCCTCGGGGATCGTCTTTGTGGCGTACTGCCAGTGCGCCGTCAGTTCGCCGGCCCCACGTCCACAGTTGGAGCAGACCGTCGGGTTCGTTGTCCTCAGCGAAGGCCTTGTTGGCGGCCCTGGCCAGCGCGGTTTGTTCGCGTAAGCGATCTTTGATGAACGCAGCAACGTCGGTCATGTGTTCTCCCCTCCCCTGGAGTGCGTGTGTGGCGATGTCAGATGTCGAACAGTCCTGGTTGCGCGGTGGCGGCCTGGGCGTCGGTGCGGGCGATGTAGGTGTCCATCCATTGCCGGATCTCGCCGGTGCTGACCTCGAACATGTCAGAGAGCGCCGACAGTGAGTGCCCGTGGTCGTGGTGCAACTCGTAGACCAGCTGCTCACGGTATTCGGGGGTTTCGTGCTCGTACAGGGTGTTATCGCTGGTGGTCATTGAACGGCACCTTCGTCGGTGAGGCCACCTGCTCGGACGGCAGCGAGGCGGTCTCGTAGGTCGCGGGCGTGGCGGCCGTGGGTGGCCATGTACTCGAAAAGGTCGTCTTCGGGCAAGGTTTCAGCGGCGGTGATCAGTCCTTCGCCTGCGGTCCGGTACAGACGCCGATAGGCAAGGGCGAGGACTTCAGCGGCATACGCGGGCGCTTGGACTCCGGTGATCTCGGGACCTTGCGCCCAGGGGTTGGCGGCGGTGGCGGTGTCGGCGACGTAGCTGAGCAGCATCGTGAGCTGAGAGGCAGTGTGTGCTTGGCCTCGTCGGCGCAGCTCCCCGAGCACAGCCACAGCGGTATGAGGGCTTTCGTCGCCGCCGTGGGTGAGGATCTGGCGGATGATGCCGAACACCTCAGCGGCGGCCGAACCGTAAAAGTCAGAGGCTCGCACGTGATCGGTGGCGGCCAGTGCGGTGGGCCGGTCGGCCCACATCAATGCGCACAGGAAGAACGATTCGGCTTGTTCAGCGGGATCTCGGTCCTCGACCAGCTCCGGGCCGGGCGGGTTCCCGCTGTAGAGGTCCAACACCTGCGCTGAGCGCTCGGGCTCCTGGTCGTCTGCTGGTGTGCTCATCGTCGTTCTCCCCCGTGGTTGATGTCGCGCGTGGTCAGTCGGTGGTGCTCGCGGTGAGGGCTTCGATGGCCCACTGCTGGCACTGACCTGCGAGGTCTTCCAACTCCGCAGCATGCCCGGTGTCCCCCTCAGCCCGGGCACGTTCGGCACCAACCCAATAGCGGGCGGCGCGCTGTTCGTACTGGGCGTGCAACCGGGCCTGTTGCGCCCGGTCCTCTTCGTCGTCAACGGCCGGAGTATTGGGGCAGCCGGGCCCGTGGGGATCGCTGAAGTGCTCGCCGCACACGGGGCAGCAATCGTCGGTGTCGGGAAGGGTGGTTGTGGTGGCTGTAGTCATCTCTGGTGTCCTCAGTTCTGGTGTATTTGGTGATTGCGGTTGGCGATGAAAGGTGGCTCAGACGACGATGGTGTTGCCCTCGGAGTCGACGTCGAAGTACAGGTAGTCGCCGGGGTACTCCTGGTTGACGCACTGGGCGTGCGGGTTGTTGTTGGCGGGGCAGCTGTAGTCGCCGCACCCGCAGAACGGGCCTGCGTAGTAGTTCGTCGCGGCGCCGTGGTCCTCGTTGACCATGCGCTCTTCGCGTTCGGCATCGATGGTGTGTGTGGTGGTCATGATTGTTGGTCCTTTCAGGCGGCGGTCTGGGTCAGGGCTTTGATGCGCTCGGGGCGAAAACCGGACCAGTTCTGTTCTCCAGCAACAACAACGGGCGCTTGCAGGTGGCCCAGGCTCATCACGTAGTCGCGGGCGTCGTTGTCGGTGGTGATGTCCACGACCTCGTAGGCGATCCCAGCTTTGTCCAGCGCCCGGTAGGTGGCGTTGCATTGGACGCACGCTGGTTTGGTGTAGACGGTGATGGCGGTTGCAGTCATTGGTTTCGGCCTCTCGGTGTCGGTGCGACTGAGTCTTGGTCTGTCTCTTTGTTCTATTCTAGCGTGAATTACGTTGCTACACAACACATTTGAGTAACGTTCTTGCAGATCAGAGCGTGTTTCACAGCTTCCATTTCCTGTTACATGCCGCTCTCGTGGGCGGTGGGGTGTGGGTCCAGTTGTTCGGCGAAAGAACTGCCGCGAAATAAGCGCAGCGCGTGGCTGTGGTTTCGGCGGGCTGCTTGACGCTCACCCCACCGCTTCGAGACACTCACGGCCCAGGAAATGCGCCCCACCGCCGCCTGGGTGTCAAAGCCGTTCGCAGTCCTCGCATTTCCATCCGCGACGGGTCAATGCGCAGGTTCCGCTCTGGCCGCATCCGCCGCAGCTCACGCTCACCTCCCGCGATCCGGCCAACAGCTCGGCCATCTCCCGGTCGATGATTCCGGTGTCGGCGAAGGCCTCTTGGCACCACCGGCAGTACCTCGAGGTCTCGTCGTGCGACACCGGCCGCACGCACCCGGGAAACCGGCACACATCAGTGTCGGCGGCAACAAAGAAGTCCTGTGCTCCATGGCTTTTCGTTGTAGACATGCCGTTACTATACCTGGTATAGTAGTCGTATGGGAAGAACCTCCGGAACACTGAGCAAAGATCAGCGCTGGCTCTGCTACGCCGTCGGCGGCTGGCAGATGCTCGACTGCCTCATCGACCCTGCGACCGGGATCTCCCGCCTGATGCAGTCGATGGCAGGATCGTCCAACGGTCAGCGCGACGGCGAGGGACCGGACTGGCTGCGCGAGGGCTTTCGATGCGCGTACGGAACCATCGCCTCGGGCATGTCCTACAGTCGCGCTCGCCAGGGCTCAGTCGTGGTCACCACCGCCGAGCTGGCCGCCTTCGCCGCCACCCTGCCCGCTGACCTGATCGCCCAGATGAAGCACTGCCGCCACCGCTACCAGTCGGTGCTGGTGGCCCGGTGGGACTGGTGCAACTGCGGGCGTGACTGTGGCCGCGCCACCCACTACACCCCCGAGCAGTACCAGGAAGAAAAAGAGTTGTTCTTCCACACCCTCAGTGAGGAAAAACGGCTGCTCCGCATCGCTTTCGCGATCGACGCCATGGCCGAACCCGATGACCTGTTCGACCTGCTCGCCCTCACCGATCACTGATCGAAAGGACTACCTCTCATGGCCAGTTACAGCGTCTACTTCCACGACGGCACCTACATCAGCGACATGACCGTCATCGATGCCGCCGAAGCCGCCCGACGAGGCGAAGGCGGCAGCGGCAAGCAAGTCGTTGGCGTCATCGACACCGACCTGTTCGGAATCGACTGCGGCAGTGACGCCGCCCGCGCCATCCGCCTGGCCATGCTCGGAGGCGACAACTGATGACCATCCAACTCGATCTGTTCGCCATGGCCGCAGCCGACGAACAAGCCGAACGCGAAACTCACGGCATCCCCACCCTGTACGCCTTCGAGTCTGACGATCTGGCCGACTACGACCGCGTGTTTGACCAGTGGCAACAGGATTGGGGTCGCTTCAACTCCATCGCTCAGTCCCATGCCTGGCGGTTCGCCATCAGCGACTCGTTCTACCGTCCCCGCCCACTGAGCGGATGCCAGCCAGTGATCATGCACGCCAGCACCAGCTGCCACCACCATCGCTGGACCGAACGATGTATGTGCGTCGGTGCCTACAACAGTCCGTTCCGCGCCCGCTGCCGCGGCTGCACCTGGCGCTCGGAGCTGGTGGCCACCGAAACCGACGCCGTCCTCGCTGCCCTAGACCACACCCACCCCGGCTGGCGGCAAAGCCCCATCGTCGGATCACGCCCCTTCGACGGCACCAAGAAGCAACAACGGTGGGACGACGAAGTCGCCGGCCTCTACGGCGATCGCCCCGACGGCTGGCCCATCATCACCGCCCGCCCAGGCGACGGCGACCGGGCCGTTCCCGGCCGCTCCCCCTGGGGCGGCTACGACATCGATGCCCGATCACTCACCCCACCAGCCTGACCAAGGAGACCATCGTGGACTACTTCCAAGCCCCCGCCATCGCCACGCTCACACTCCCCCAGACCCACGCCAAGGTCATCGCTACCGGAGAGCAATTCATCCTCTGGTGGACCGACTGCGGGCCAGTGCCCAACGAATGGGCCGAAACCCACCCCGACCTCGGAGTCGCACTCACCCGCCTCGCCGTCCTGCACCACTGCGTCACCAACGATGAAGGCTTCGCCCATCCCAACCCCGACGACTTCACAGACCTCGCCGCAGCGTTCCTCGCATCGGCCATCACCGGGCCTGCACCGACCCCGTGATGTCAGGGGCCCATGTGACACTAGAAATCTCTGCAACCACACAACAGAATCAGCACCGGGGGGAACCAATGCTGACCGCACTCACCAGCACCATCGAACCAACGCCCATCATGATGGCCACGAACACCGCTACCAACATCGTCGTCTATCTGCTCCTCGCCGCGGCCATCGGCTTTGCGCTCGTCGGGGCCACGCTCGTGCCAAGAAAACCCGACGCCACCCAACGCCATGACCTGTACGGACACTGCATGGCCAGCGCCACAATATTCGTGACCGTTGCCTTTGGCACTCGCATCATCGCCTGGACTGCCGGAGCCGACCTAGAGCCCTTCGCGCTCGGACAGACGGCTTGGCTCATGCTCGGGCTTGCTGCAAGTCTGACCGCCGTCAACGCGATGAGCTGGTACCTGTCACTTCCCCTGCCCGGCGCACACCCCGCACAGGACAACAACATTCAGCCCCGGCCCCAGGATCCGCGATGACACCTCCAAAGACCGTCGGAGAGGCGGCCTACCGACTGCGAAACTATGTGGCATCAGCAGCTGCGCTCACCGGTTTGGCAGCGATGAGTCTGGCACTTCTCTTCTACTACGACTCAGCGCCCGAGCCCATGAGGGTCTGGTGCACAGGGCTTTTGGTCGGCCTGACCCCATCATTCGTCGTGCTCGCCGGGACCGCGCTGTGGTTGGCGATTGACATCCGCCGATGGGGGCGCTCCGCCGGATTCGAAAGGAACAACTGATGCCGTCCAGCCGCCGCGTCACCCTTCACCCACTCCCACCAGCCAAACGCGACACCACATTCATCGGTGCCGTCCTGACCATCGCTGGCGGTGTACTGCTCCAAATCGCGATCATCATCCACCACACCACCCTGGGAAACATCGCCGTCACCGCAGCAGCGATAGGCCTGATCACCATGGCCATCGGCTCCCTGCTGTCCCGGCGAACACCCCACCGCACCACCGACAAAAGAGCCACCATCACCGCAGCCCTGACCGGGGTAGCCCTAGTCATCGTTGCGGTCATCCTCGCGATGACCACACCACTGGTCGGCGTCGCGTTCATTATCGGAGGCATCGCCGCACCCCTGATCAACCTCAGCGAGTACATCACTCGAGATAGGACAGCCGTCTGATGCCAGAGAACATCGATTCAGCACTGCTCTTCGTCTTCTACGCAATCCTGTTTGTCGGGTCGCTACTCGGCGTCACCACCGCCGGAATAGGCCTGCTCGGACCCAGCTTCATAGGGCTCGAACGCCGGTACGCATTCCGTAACGGAACTGTCGTCACCGTCGGCCTTCTCGTCGTCGGCCTGGTGAACCAGTTCATCGCCGCCACCCTCAACAACGACCTCTCCGTCGTCGGCTACATACTGCTTGGCGTCCTCGCCGTCGCCTTGCTCACCAACGCGATCGGATGGCTGATCTGCACCCGGACACCCGCCAGAAGCAACCCCCGACGGGAGCAGACGGCATGATCCTGGAACTGTTGATCTGCGGTGCAACATTGCTGTCCGCAACGCCATTCATTTTTGTCTACCGCCGCGTGTGGCACATGGCCGGCGGTCAAACACCCCCACCAGTCCTCCGCGGCGGACACCGCCACTCGCACAAGGCGAACCGATGACCGACGAGACGCTCCTGACGATCCTCTACCTCATCAGCGCGCTCACCATCCTCGCCAGCGTCGGACTCCTCGAAACCGCCAAACGCAGGGACCGGAAATGGTGGAACCACGCCGCCACCGCGGACCCCAACAACCCGAACACGGCCACCCTAGCCACCACCCTGCTGCGCATCATCGACCTCGCGCACTACGCCTGGTGTCCAGCCGCCCTCGGCGCCGCCGCCGGCCTCGCCGCCATCTGGATCTCAGCCACACCCACCCAAATGGCCGGAGCAGTCGTACTCACCCTCGCCGCGATCGCCACCGCCAGCTACACCTACACAGCCCGCGAACGCATCACCGACCGAACCCGCAAGCCCTACACACGATGACGACCAACGAACGCGCAGTAGAACTCCTCGCCGCGTCCCGCCCACGCCGAGCCCTCACCCTCGACACCATGGTCGGCCTGGTCTCCAGGCTCGACCATCCCCTCACCATCAACCAATCCTCGGCCGTCAAAGCCGCCTACCAACGCGCCCTACGCAGCGCAGCCCCCACGCTTGGCGACCTCGCACAGGAACTGCGCCGGTCACCGAGCACTAGCCCGGTATAGTCCCGGCAATGGCCGACTCCATCAAAGACACCGAACTCGCAGCACTACGCGAAACCGTCAAGAAACTGGACGAGGCAAAAAGAACCGTCAACGAGCTACTCACACAACGCGATATCCATCTCCTGGCCGCCAAAAAGGCCGGCGCCTCCTGGAAAGAACTCCAGCAAGACGGCGACCTCACCCCAGGTGGACTCCGTAAGGTACTTCAACGTCACAACTTGCTCTGAACGGTGCTGCGGCCGTATCTACTGACGCTTCGGAGCCCCCTGCACTCTCGATCCAGCAAGCCCCGCGTCGCGTGCGGTACACCGCGTTAGGGATCCGGCGGGACTTAACGCGTTAGCAGCTGGTGATTGTCCGACTCGCCTCGAACGTCGTCGGGAACCTGAAGTGATCGCCTCCAGGCCCGCAAGATGTTATAGGTGCTCGCCGGAGCTGTGATGGGTCGCGGGAGGCTTGATGTCGCGGTAGCTCTGTTGTTCGGGTTAGAAGCGGCGGAAAATGCCGTCGTCGTCTGCGCTCTCGACGAACTCAATGAAGTCCATGTTGGCGAGTGAGAGGTTGTTCTCGATGGACCACATTGCGGACGGGATGACGCGGACGGTTTGTCCGTGTTCTTCTGGGTACTCGGTGCCGCTGATGTCGATGGCGAGGATGGGGTGTTCGGGGTTGGTGAGTGTTTCACGGTCGACGATGAAGACGTAATACGGTGGCGGCTCTCCGATTTCGGCGAGGAGTTCGGCGACGGTGATGCCGTCCCATGATGGGTCGTTGACGGGCGTGAGGTCAGCCATGAAGCCGTCGGGCGCTTGGGGTGCTTGGGCTGCTGCGACTACTTGGTTCCAGGCGCCGTCGTCGGTGTAGTCGGTGCGGATGAGTGCTGATTCTTCGGGGAGCTTGGGTCTGGTCATGGCTACAGATTAGGACGCAGACCGCTGTGACTAGATGTGTCCAGCATCCGCGTAACGAACAATACCGATTCAGTAAACCGCGGGCCGATTGAGCACTAACACAAATAACCTCACAGATCTACTGTTCTCGTTAATCCTTTGCTAAATCCCGTCAAATTCTAGCCGTCGCGAATGCCCGTTGCCCGCGCTATTCGATGGCACGCAGCGCTCCACCTGCGAATATAGTCCCGCCAGTTGCTAATGTTTGAATATGCAAACTGTGATCAGTAGTAGTTAACTACGAGTGCTCGGGTAGTTCGTACAAAGGACGCGCGTACAGATGATTTTTTGGTCGAATGAGTACCTCGGCTAAATTTCGCGCAACGAGGGGCATACGCAATGAAATCGAGTTGGCTACGACGGAATTTCGTGCGATTTATCGTTGTGGTGTGCGCAACGCTTGGCGTAGGAATCACTACAGCCATTCCTGCTCAAGCCGCCTGGCCGATTGGAGGAGCGATCCTCACCGAGTACAACCAGCGGGGAGGATACGGATTCTTTGGCCCTTCGACGAGTCCAGAGTCGCCCGCAGAGCAAGAGGGACGTTATCAAACGTTCAACAACACGAACCAGTCGATATATTGGAAAGCGTCGGTCGCGAACGGTAAAGCCAACCAAATAGGCGGCTACATTCGAGGTAAGTACGGGTCATTGGATTGGGAACGCAGCTACCTGGGTTTCCCCACCACTCATGAGCTCGCTGGGGCCAAGCCCGGCCGTTACAATTTATTTCAATTCGGCGGAATCTACTGGCCGCAGGGTGCCACCGACGCATTTGCAGTCAAATTCGACAGCGAAATATACAGGACGTGGGCTGACAACACCTGGGAACACGGCACGTATGGCTATCCAGTAAGCGACGAATACAATTTTGACGGTGGACGGCGGCAGGACTTCCAAGGCGGGTCGATCGTCTGGAAACCCGATGGCTTTGCGGAGGACTACGAGGGCGACGGAACCGTCGACTACGCAGCCGATTGCGAGCAGAACACGACCTGCGGATTCGACGCGCGGGGTGTAACAGTCGGTTCTCAAAAACTTGGGACACCGCCCCCAGGTGGAGGGCTTTTCCCTGGGGTACCAGGTGGCCGTTCCGCAGCACCCGCAGAAGAGTGCTCCACCTCCACAACCCCAGCGTCCGAACCAAGCAGCCCAGCCTCGGACGACAACGCGGCTCCCAATGGCCCGTCCACACCAGCTGGCAGCGAGCCGACGACCCCATCGAACACGACGACGCCCAGCGAAACGACCGCGCCAGCCGATACGTCACGGGGGCCACTGCTCCCATCGCAAGCCGACACAACCACTAGCGTCCCGAGCTCCTCAGAAAGCTTGACGCCTGCACCAACGACATCGGAATCTGCACCCGCGTTGCCCAGTCAGGAAAATAGTGTAGTGACATGGTGCCGCGGTGAGGCCGAGAGCGACGCCCCGCCATCAGCAAACCGGGCACCGGAAACCTCGATGTGCGCCATGCGCCTGAATAGTTGGTACGCCTCACGCCGAGACGGCTGCTACGTGAAGAAAAACACGGCGTTTATCGCGAGGAATACGCAGCTTCAGGAAATTGGCCGCATCGAAGGTATCGAGTCAATGAGCGTCAACCCCGAGGGCTACACATCCACCGAGTTCGTTGGTAAGTACAGCTTTGAAGTCACGAAGATCGAGAACTTCTTGACCTCAGCGTTGTCTGTAGAGTCTACGTGCGCAATCAGATTCGGTGGCACAGGACCATGCGACGGCGCTGCACAATCGGTCAACGATGTCTTCCTGACTGTGGGTACCGTGGTCAACCTCGAGTCGCCGCACAGCATCAATGTGGGCGCTCCCGCAGCCGGGCAAATAAAGTTCGGTCAAGTTCGGTTCACCATCCAAGTAATCGCCACGGTGCCGCCCACAGATGGGCCATCACCCGGTCCATACCGGCAGGAACTGCAGACTTCGCGGGTGCGATGCGACTCGGCTCCCCAAATGCGCAACACTCGCGGTTGCGTGATTGCGGACACGATTCCAGTCTGGGATCTGACCAGTGAGTCCAATCTCAACGAATATCGCGATCACGTCGCCTTCGGCCAACAGTCCGGCCTGCCTGGCGGATCCAATCTGGCAGGGGACGGAGCGACCTTGAGCCGCACAACCGACGGCACGATAATCACGAGCAACCGGCGAAACACGTGTGGCAAAGTGACCGCCGGACCGACCGGTCGACCCGCCGGTAAGAGCTGCGACGAATACCCCATGGCAGCTACCAACGAAGGTGGCACGGCGCCCGCTCGAACATTCCCTCAATGCGGAATCCCCAATAGGGAGAATAGGCCGGTACTCTCCACTCCGAATCCAGAAAACCTGGGAGGAGGCTCCAGTGTATGCCTCATCAATCGGGGACAGAACTCGCGAGCTGGCTCGCTACAGTCCTGGTTCTTTACCAAATCCCGGATACTCAATGGTGACCAGTTCCTCGTGCGACCGCATTAGAACGCAGAACTAATGTCAAATGTGCACGTGCATGGCACCGGGACATGCACCATATGGTTTCAATGTTTGCCCGACGACATCCACCGAAGCGAGCTCTTGGATGCCGCCGGAACAATCAAACGCAAAAATAAGATGAAAGACCTCAAGGCATCGCTTGGACCCGGCAACCCGGTACTAGCACAGTTCGATGAGATCACGCCCCCTCAAGGACCCCGGTTCGTCCTGGTGCACTTTGACGGTGCCGGCCCTGTCGACATCCGAATCCGAACGCACAATGCCGAACCACCGATAGAGGTCGAGGACTGGGAGACGATCGAACAGGTCGGGGCCGAGTTCGGCGAGCTCGAGAACACCGCCCAGCTTGACGATTCGAACACGAAAGACACCCCCCCAGACCTCGACACGTTGATGAAGCAGATCCCCCCCGGGTGGAATATGATCCGCGCCCACCGCCGGAGATCTCATACCCCAGAGTCGGGCAGCGACGTCCTCATCGATATCTGGCCCATCGCTGGCCCATCTGGTCAGAAACACATCAAACATCAACCCGTCGTACCCGAAAACCCAAAGGTGCCACCCCGCGCTGACGAATACCAACAATGGGTACGGATCACCCGTTGCCTCCGCCGTGCCGGTGCAGCGTCAATTGCCGATCGGGCCATGGGCCAGCCTGCCGTCATCGCCGAGTCCGTCATTTCGGCCCTCAAAAATGCCGGGCTAAATCCACGCGAAACACCGACACAATGGTTTCATATCCTCACCCAATACCCCGATCACCGATGGGCTGACCTCCTCCCCGACTACCGGCTACTGACCGTTGAGCAAGCCTTGAAGACCCGGGAACAAGCCCTCCGCATATCGCCGAAAACTCACGACTACCCCCGCGCCGCCGGCGAACCGACGCAAACCTACATCCCTGAATACATTCCCATTGCCGAAAACGCTACCCACATCCTTATCTACGACTCTCGGCACGGCGACAAACATGGTTTAATCAGAGAATTTGACAAAATCAGTGGAGTCAAGACAAAACCTGAGTGGAAGAATCTGGTCTACCTTCTCGGAGCCCTCGCCTTCGCTCTCGAAAATCGCACACCTTTTCGGGGGTTTACGCCGCAGCTGACCGACAGAAACCTTAGATGGCAGCCAAAATAGATCAGATTTTGCAGGCGGATACCCTGACGATACTAATCTCTGCATCCGGTTGTGGCGTTAGTTCTGGTCCCGTGATTTCGCGTAGATATTGGGGATACCACTCCAACAATTAACGCGCGATGAAGACCTATCTCACGATAGGAAAACTCAACGCAATGGAGATCAAATGAAGAAAATGGCCAGGTTGATACGATGCGCAAGTGCAAGCGCAGCGGCGGTTTCGATCGCACTGATCGTCGGGATGGGCGATGCGTCAGCGGCGACCAAGGTCGGCTGGGTGGGACCCACCCCCCCGGGCGAGGGTAATCAGCTGTACCTCACCACATCCACGATTAATAACGCCCCCCTACAGGCCTCGAGTCGGATCTACACAGCCTTCGGGAACTCTGTGCCGGGCGGATATATGGGTGTCCAGGCCCGACTTTTTAAGTCCGGCGTTCTCTGTCAGATCACAGGTTGGGTGTACAACCCGTTGTCCACCAACACTCTGACAACGAACACCAACGGCAATTGCGGTAGTGGTTCCTACAACAGCCATGGATTCGTCCAATATTGGACGGGCGCCGAATACGGTCAGTTCCTTACTTTCCCCACCGATCCACTTGACTTTTCGGCGCCGGCACTACGAAGCGCTGGCACCGTTCCGCAGACAGAAATCACTACCAACTCCAAGGGTCAAAGCCTGGGATCTGCCGAGAACGCCCGCACCGAGGACGAACAACCCGATCTGATCGCCGCCTACGGCACTCAAGGCGAGACGGGCTACCTCAAGAAGACCGATCTCATAACGAAAGCGGTGTCCCCCGCTGAGGCCGTCGCCCACAGCGATTCAGCGCCACGAACCGTGCCCCTTTATGCCGCTGATGGAACCACTACGGTGGGGTCCTTCACGATCAAGTAGACACAATTCGCCGCAGCGTCGGACGTCTACGTCTGACGTCCGACGCTGTGCTTATCGCTAACTTCGCGCGGGAAGAGAAGCTGCAGAGTTACACCCCGGGAAACCACCCCTGTCCGCTCGCCCTGCGAGTCAACAACCCCGACGGCTGACCTGACCATGGTCGGTCCCCAAGAGGCCCGCTTTCTACGCGCGTTCCATAAACGTTCGTTTTTGGGACGGCACTTCAACGGGACGCCGTACTGGGGCTACCTGCGTACCAAAACTCATGTCGCATACCTATGGCTCAAACCATGCCATGTCGTCGAGTTATGGAACCCCTCGAGCCTGGGCGAGCTATTCGGGTCCGCCAGGGGGCGACTGCCGAGCAGACCGCGCATACGCGAAGCGACGCTTTGACGGGCCGCCGGCTGATCCTCGGTGTGAATCGACGCCACCAGCGGAGCGACCACCGTCCGACCTCCCGAACGCTACTTTGCTCCAACCCGAACCGCGCCCAAGCAGCGATCAGCGACGCCGAGGCGCTCGGCCTTGAACTGACGGTGATCGTGCGATGATCAGCACACGCTGCGAGTGCGCGTCGTCTTTACCGCGGTAAAGACGACGCACCAGCCCATTTCATTCGTCACGTGACAGGGCGGACACCAACTCTTCGATCTGCTCTGCCGAGAACACATCACGCACCGCCGCCGCCAGCGACGCAGGATCTGTGCGTAGTCGCCGAAGCGCACGAACAGCAGCTTTCAGGGACGGCGGTTCGGCAGGTGCAGGCGCGGGTTTGCCCCCCTCGTCGCCTTTCCGTTGCTGTTCACGCTCCTGGGCGGCCTGCCAAGCGGCTACTTGTTCCGCTCGGGGCACCGTGGCCAGCGACCGCGCATCTCGTAACGCAAGTTCGCCGGCCCGCAACGACTCCTGGAGTTTGGGCGCGAGCTTGAGCAGAGCACGGCGTTGTGAGACCCAGCCTTCGCTCCTACCAAGCCGCTTGGCAGCGACACCTGCTCCTCCGAGCTCGGTAACCATCAATTCGACTGCATGTGCCTCTTCGAGGACATCGAAGTCTTCTCGGTCGATGTTTTCCACGACCGCCGCCCACAGGATTGTCTCCCGGTCGACGGCCAGACCGTCGCGAATCACGATATCCAGCCCTTCGCGGCCGAACTTGTGCGCGGCAGCCAGCCTGCGACACCCGTTGACCACGACCCATTTGGCCTGCTCGAGGTGCTGCTCGTCCTCCGGCCACAGTCCAAGCCAGGCTGCCCGGCTGACAACGCTGCCGGGCTGGAGTTGTCGAAACTTGATCGACTCCAGGTCGTCAAGGTTTCGTAACCCCGATCTAGGATTTCGAGGATTGGCGACGAGCTGAGTCAGCGGAACATTCGAACGAAAGAGGCCGTCAAGTCGAGCGGTCGAATCGACAGTGGATTTGCTCCCAACAGACGTAGCCAGGCTTGCCAGGTCAACCCGTCCTCCCTTGCGGGCCACTACCGAATCCCCACTTCGAGCTCTAAGCACAGGCGTTGGAAATCCTCACGAGCCTGTAGACCGACGCGATTCGCCGCGTATTCGGTAACGACCTTGCCTTCCGCTGCGGCCCGCGAGTGCATTTTGTAGCGACGCACAACGGTGTTCGCCAACGGCCACCCTTGAGACCTGACGAACGCCTGGGTCTGTTCAAGATCAGTCCTGCTGTCACGCGGATCCCAGTTGTTAATGACCACAATGAACGGAATACCTCTCGGCTGAAGGACTTTCAAGATCGTTCTCGCGGTCGGATCGAAGGCCAGCGGTTCGGGGACGATTGGCACTATCACCAAGTCAGCCGAGGACAACACCGCTTCGAGCGCATCTCCGGAGTTACCGTTCTCGGTACCCCCGGGTGTATCGCCAATCCAGCCGGGGGTGTCGACGACAACGTGCTCAACTCCAGGAAGGTTTCTCAGGCCCCGGAGAACATCTGCATTGTCATGAGCCTGGGCGATCCGGAAGGGAAGTTCGTTAACGCGCTCCGCCCACCAAACGGCCGAACCTTGAGGGTCAATCGACACCGCCAGTACGGGCGACGCATCGTCGCCCGAGTCCGGCGCAGCCATGACGTCCGCCTTAACGGCCGCTAGGTTCATTGCGATAGTGGACTTACCCACTCCGCCTTTCTGATTCATCACTACGTGGACCGACATTTATACCTCCGTGTACTTCACCACCGTGGGTGGCTACTTCGGACTGATACTTGCGACTGTTGTAATCGGGCTTGCCTGCAGAGACATCGAACTTCGTGCGGTCTGATCCGGACCCCCCATGGCCACCCCAATTTTCCGCACCCACGTTGTCCGCTCCACGCCCTCTAGCCCCGCGCCTCACTCGGCGCGTGGCTATCGGTATCACCACGTCTCCGATGATCAGTCAAAGCAGTGGCGCCTCGGGGCCGGTCACCGAGGAATTACAAAGGGTGCACAGCAACGGCGGCAGGCTGGTTATCGTCGGGCCTTGCGAAGAAACGACGGCAATCTAGTTTCAGCACAGAGGAGTTCGACACATTCCAGTCAGACTGGAAATGTGTTGCTCTGTGCGAAAGGGCGCGTTATCGTTTGAGTTGAGACCTCCGTTCACGTGGTTCGCAGGTTTCAACGCCCCCGACGATCGGTGCTCGCAACACCGAGTCATTCCAGCCGGGGGCGTTCACGTTGGACTTGCGGGTCAGGCGACGCCGCTGCCGCCTCGCGCAGCTTGCTTCTCTAAGCGTTCGATGAACTCATCAATCGCTGTATCAGGGAACAGGCGGCGGCTTCCAACCTTGACGGACCGGATGTCGCCAGCGCTCAGCCTGTTGTAAATGCTCGCTCGGCTCAGCCCCGTCATCGACGCGGCTTCTTTCACTGTGTACAACCTGCGTGTCACATCGCCTCCCATTTTGCGGCCGTGGAACGCAACTTACATGGTTATCCAGGGTTGTCCACGGGTCTGCACCACAGATTAGCCATGTCGTTGTATGAACGCAATATGTGCGTGAATACGGGTAGACTGCGTTCTTGTGACGCAGCGGTGGTCGGAGGAGATTGTGGAGCGGGTCGGTCGTGAAGTTCGCCGGCTCCGAGGGAAGGACCACGCCAAGATGAGCGCGGCGGGGTTGGCCGATCGGACAGCGGCGCTCGGACATCCCGTTTCACGCTCAGTGATCGCCGATCTCGAAATTGGGCGGAAGAAGAGTCTCGACGTTGCCGAGTTGCTTGTACTCGCACAAGCACTGCAGGTCGCTCCCGTCCAACTGGTCTACCCGGACTTGCCGAAAGGCGACGTCGAGGTGCTGCCGGGACGGTATGTCGAATCACATGAGGCACTTCAATGGTTCTCTGGCGTCAGTGCGTTGTTGAGTCCTTTGCAGGAATCGACAGACTCAGAGCGGTCAGTTCAGATTGAAGTCCGAGAAGTCTTCGCATCACAACGCGATCGGGTCTCGCCCACTCGTGAATGGTTGCTCGCGTTGCGCGCGATGCGCTCAGCGCAGTCTCAACTACGTCGTGCGGTGGCACGATGCGCTGGTACTGACGAGGTCGAGACGCTCCAATACGTATATCTGACGTCGAAGGAGCAAGCAGAAAGAGCCTTCGAGGAGATGGTAGCGGCTGGGATGCCAGCTGGCGACGGCGATTCCGGGGTATAGAGCTCGTTTTTGAGAAGAACGACGGGGGGTAGACGCGTGGGCAGAGAGCGCCTGGCACCAGGTGAGTGGGGGAAAATTTTAACCTACAAGCGCGGTCGAGTTCATGTTGCACGGGCGAGACTTCGCGACCTTGATGGACATCTCAGACTCGTCGAGGCGAACGGTCCGTCTGCCGACTCCGCGCGGCGGGCTCTTCAGTCGAAACTGCAGTCGCGCGTTTATGTCGGCACAGGGCCGGCTGCCCTCACCCAGAAGTCCCTGGTGAAAGAGCTAGCCGTGCACTGGTTCGAGCTCAAGAAGCCGCCCAATGTTTCGCAGCAGACCTACAATCACTACCTCGACGTTTGGCGGCGACTTTGCGAGCCGCGGATTGGTGAGCTCACAATCTCTGAGGTAACGGTGGGGAAGATTGACGGGTTGCTGCGCGAAATACATGGTCGAACTCCAAGCTTCGCACGCCACGCAAAAGTGTTGTGTCGCGGCATCTTCGGCGAGGCCGTCCGCCTGGACATAATCAATCGGAGCCCAGCTCTTGAAGTCGGCCGTCTGAAGTCAGCGAAGCGTGAACCAACGCGAGCGGTTTCGGACGCTGTCTTCGCTGAGGTTCTACGCGCGATAGACCGGTACTCCCGCGGCGAGACTCTATTAGCCGACGGCTCAGTCGTCGTACGGCCCGGGCCAAAACCGTCGGCAGACCTGCGTGACGCCCTAATCCTCTTGCTAGCGACCGGGGCGAGGATCGGCGAAGTGCTCGCGATCAAGTACGGCGACGTGGACTTAGATGCCACACCCCCTCAGCTGACGATATGTGGAACGCTTGTAACCCCGCGACAGCGGGGCGAGACCCTTTATCGCCAGGCGCACCGCAAAAGCGGAGCGCCCAATGTCACCGTCTTGCTACCGCAGTTCGCCGCCGAAGCGTTGCAACGCCGGATGAACGAGCCCACCTTTGCGAACCCGCACGGAGCCGTCTTCGTAACAAGCACCGGAAACTGGCTATCCCCATCGAACCTCCGCCGCTCGTGGCGCGCGGCACTTGGACCGGAGCTGTCGTGGGTGACACCGCACTCGTGCCGGCGGACAGTCGCGACCTTGGTAAAACGCGAATATGGCATCGAGGCCGCACAGGAGCAGCTCGGGCACGGCAGTACAGCTATCACAGAGGCTCACTACATCGAGCGAGCCAGTGTCGCCCGCGATGTTCGCGCAGCTCTCATCACTTACGGGCTGGCTTTCGAGCAAAGTGATGGCAAAGTGATGGATTTGGAACGGATCTCGTCGAACAAGGAAGGCCAGTAACAGCGTCACCGCTGGTACTGGCCTTCGTGTGGTGCGCCCGAAGGGATTCGAACCCCTAACCTCTTGATCCGTAGTCAAGTGCTCTATCCGTTGAGCTACGGGCGCGTGTTCGTGTTCAGTTGTACGTCAGTCTGGTTGCACTGGCGGAGGCGAGAGGATTTGAACCTCCGGTTCCGTTTTAGCGGAACAACTCATTAGCAGTGAGTCCCATTCGGCCGCTCTGGCACGCCTCCTGGTGGAGTCCTTTCGAACTGCCGAAGCAAAAGATTACACAGTCCGCGGCGGCCAGAGCAAACCGCCTCGTCGCGCCACCTCCGCAACGGCAAGAGGCCCTGGTGAGGGCAGTCGGCGGCCTCCCCTAGATTGGTTGGGGTGACCCCGCATATCCGCCCCGATCTCGCCGACGTCCCCGCCTACGTCCCCGGCAAGAACGTGCCCGGCGCTCTCAAACTCGCGAGCAACGAGACCACCGACGGCCCCCTGCCGGGTGTCGCAGCCGCGATCGCCGAGGCCGCGGCCGGCGTCAACCGCTACCCCGACAACGGAGCGGTGGAGCTGACCAGCGAGCTGGCCAAGCACCTCGATGTGGCCCCGGAGAACATCCAGACCGGCTGCGGATCGGTCACCCTCTGCCAGAACCTGATCACCATCGCCACGCGGCCCGGAGACGAGGTGCTCTTCGCGTGGCGGTCGTTCGAGACGTACCCGTTGGCCACCAGGGTTGCCGGTGCAACACCGGTCCAGGTGCCTCTGACCGAGGGACGGGTGCACGACTTGCCTGCGATGGCCGATGCCATCACCGACCGCACCCGACTGGTGTTCATCTGCAACCCGAACAACCCGACAGGCACCGTCGTCGACTCAGCTGCCCTCCACGACTTCATGGCTCGGGTTCCGTCCAATGTGATCGTGGCGCTCGACGAGGCCTACTACGAGTACGTCAGACCCACCGAGGCCCAACGCTACGACGCAGTCGAACTACATCGCCGCTACAAGAACCTGGTTGTGCTGCGCACGTTCTCGAAGGCCTACGGTCTGGCCGGGCTGCGGGTCGGTTATGCGATCGCCGATCCGGCAGTCACGAACGCGTTGCTCAAGGTGCACGTGCCCTTCAGCGTGAACTCGCTGGCCCAGTCGGCTGCCATCGCAAGCCTCCATGCCAAAGACGAACTCCTGGCCCGGACCGACTCCGTGGTCGCCGAGCGCGAGCGGGTGACGAGCGAGCTTCGCGACGCCGGATACAACGTGCCGGCAAGTCAGGCGAACTTCGTGTGGATCGACCTCGCCGACGACACGACACGTTTCGCTCAGGAGGCGATGGACGCCGGCGTGATCATTCGCCCGTTCGCAGGCGAAGGTGTGCGGGTCACCGTGACGCATGCCGCGGAGAACGACCGGTTCGTGGCTTTCGCCCGCGACCGCGCATCCCGCTGAACCACCGCTTCCGTCAGAGACCGGGCGACAGGGCCGGCCACAGCGTCTTGAGGTCCTCGGCCCAGTACGCCCAGGAATGTGTGCCGATCACCTGGAAGTTCTCGGTGGCGGGGATTCCAGCGGCCCGCATCCGTACGGCGAACTCGATCGAGCACCGGTAGGCGCCGATCTCCAGATAGCCGCCGACGGCAACGGCCTGGTCCCGGGTGAATCCTGGGTCGGGCACAGTGAGTCGGTCGAGCGGCCCGGGGACTCCGGAGCCCGCCGAAATGTAGATCTGCTTGCCGCGCAGCGCATCGAGGCGTCCGGACGGGTCATGCTCAGCCCAGCCGGGAGAACCCCACGGTCCCCACATGTTGGTGGCATCGCCACCGTCCTTGGCGACGGTTGCGCGGACGTAGCTTTCGTTGATCGGGCCGCTCACCGGCGGGCAACCGCTCATCGAACCGACGCCTGTGTACAGCGAGGGATGACGGGTGGCGAGCGCGAACGCCGACTGGCCACCCATCGACAGCCCCGCAACCGCGTTGTTGCCGTTGCTGTTGTACGTCTCGTCGATCAGCGGGGGCAGCTCCTTGGTCAGGAACGTCTCCCACTTGGGTTTGCCCATCTCCGGATCGCGCTGCTTCCAGTCGGTGTAGAACGCACCTCGCCCTGCGGGAAGGACCACGTTGACGTCCTTGTCGGCGAAGAACTTCTCGGCGCCGCCCTTTTCGATCCAGTCGCTGACCGTCGACGACTTGCTGCCCGCACCGTCGAGCAGGTACAGGCTGCCGCGCGAGGAAGACCGGTCTTGGGGCAACAGCACGGTGAGGTGAACGTCCCCACCCATCGCCGGTGACGCGATTGTCAGATCTTCGCGCTGCGAGCCGACTTTGACGACCTTCTCGATCGTCGCTTCGCCGGCCGGGACGGCGGTGGCCACCGCTGCGTTCGAGGCCATGATCACGCCGCATGCTGCCAACGCTCCCAGTAGACCGAGCCTTGGTGCGTTGCGCGCCACGTATGGCCTCCTCGTTGCCGTTTTCTGGACACCGAAGGGTACCGAGGTTCGCAAGCTAAGAAAAGTGAGGTTAACGAATCAGTAGCGAATCTTCATTGTGAACTTCGGCACCTGGACGCGCGACCACGACGTGCACCAACCGCTAGCCTCGACCGGGGCACTGCCCACCCGACAGAGCACCACGATGGAGGACAGCTATGAGCGGCGAGCCTGCCGGCGGATTCGCCTATGTTGCCGACGTGCCTGTGCGCTGGTCGGACATGGATGCGTTCGGACACATCAATCACGCCCGCATGATCACCCTGATGGAGGAGGCGCGCGTCGCCTGGCTGCTGAGTGTCGGCGAGCAATACGCGCCGCTGATCAAGAGCGCGATGATCGTCACCGTCGAGATCCGGTATCAGGCCCAACTGCGCCACGAGGACAGTCCGCTGCGAATTGCAATGTGGATCAAGGGGTTCCGATCAGTCGACTTCACGATCGGTTACGAGGTGAGGTCAGCGGCGGCCGACCCGGACTCCAAGCCCGCCTGCGTTGCGAGCACTCAGATGGCCGTGGTCGACATCGAGAAGCAACGACTACGACGGCTGACGGACACCGAGAAGTCATACCTTCAAGAGTGGTCGCACAGTTGAGGAATCGAATGCCTCAGCTGTCCGTCTCTTTCCGCAGGCGCGGGTTGGTGATCGCCCGGCTCGGCGCGGGCAGGACCGGCTCTTCGTAGGCCGGTCCCAGAATTCCGGACACGTTGCCCTGCAAGATGTTCCGGTAGTCCCGAAGGTGTGTGCGGCCCATACCGAGTTGCTCGCTGAGCCGTCGGGTGTTCTCGGCCGACAGCTCTCGCTCGCCGGAGCGGCCTATCAGTTGATCGATGCGATGATCGATGGTGCCGGCGTAGTTGACCTGCTCGAGGATCCGCAGTTCGTGCGCCGCCGCGGCCACCGCGTCGGCGACATCGGCAAGGGCAGCCACCCGCGCAATCAGCTGCGACCACACCGGACGTAGCTCGGCCTCGCGTGAACGCAACTGGTCACCGAGACGCTCATCGGATGCTGCCACCACACGAACCCGGTCCAACTCGATCCGGACGGTACGGAGGTTGATCACGTCGGCGGAGATCTCCGCCAGCTCGGCATGCAGATTGATCTGGGTTCGCTGCACCGAGAAGTGGTCACTGCGCCACACGGGCGACCGAACGATCCGGTCGTAGGCACTGCCGGCGACGTAGAGCAACGTCTCGTAACCGTCGACGAACCCTGCCGACGACGAACTGTCGTCGTCGGGCCCTTCGATGATCGCGGCCTTCTCCGCCACCCACTGTCCCGCACGTGAACGTCCGTCGGTGAGCTGGCCGATCACGCCGGCAGCAGTGTTCGCAGCCATCGCACCTGCGCGACGCAAATAGCCGGAGTCGAGGCTGTTGGGGGTCGGGGTGAAGAGCAACGCGTTGAAGAGCCGTTCGCGGTCGGGAATGTCGAGGTAGATACCGTCGCGACGCTCCCGGCGGATGCCGCGCACGGTGCCGGCGAACACCGGCTTGGAGGCGGTGACAAGATTCCGCGCGGTCTCCCGCCGACGGGTGAGGGTCATGATCCGCGATCGCAGAACCATCGCGCCGACCCGGGGCATCCGGGGATTGCGCAGGTAGTCGTCGAGTTGGTCCAGCTCGCGATGCAGTCGGCGCAGATCACCGAAACCGCCGATCGCGGGGATCGGCATACCGGCCGTCGCGCGACGCACCAGCACCGCCCGTGCCGAATCGGACAGGAAGCCGGATGCGATGAGAATTGAGGCTGCGTCCGACAGATCGGGGTGACGACCGGGGATCTTGGAGTGGTCACACCAGCGGCGGATATCCGCGGCAGCACCACCGTCGGTGGTGAATGCAGAACTGTCGGTCATGTGACCTCCCGGTGAAGCGCTTTCAACCAGTATTACCGGACGCTCACGACCGCCGACTTCCGCTTGTGCCACAAAGGGGCGGTGACCTGGTGCAACGCCCAGGCCACAGGGGTGGCCAGCACCACAGTGACGATGAACACCCCGACCACGGATCCGGAGAAGATCGGATAGCCGAGCATGTCCATCACCAGTTCGAGCACGATGAGATGGACGAGGAAGAACTCGTAGGAGATCTCGCCGAACCACACCACCGCCGGCCGCGACATCACCCGGCTCCACCAGTGGTCCCGTGAGCTGATGGCCAGCGGCGCGATCAGTCCGACCGCGATGACGAGGTACAGCACCGACTTCACGATGGTCGCCGAGAGGGAGTTCGGGGTGATGGTCGGCTCGCCCGCGAGCGACGTGCACGCGAGCTGGAATGCGAGCACCGCCACCAGTACCGACAGCAGCGGATGCCAGTTGCGCATCAGCTGACCCAGGATCGCCAGCAGCATCCCGCCGGCGAACCAGATCAGGAACGCCGGCGCCCACAGCCGAGCCGTGACGTCGAGCCCGGCGATGTGATGAGTCGCCACCGCCCAGGCCGGTGACACCAGCATCAGAACGATCACCGCGGCGATCATCACGCCCGGACGCCACCGCCCGCCGCACAGCCGGGAGATCACCCACCCGAACACCGGGAGCAACAGATAGAAGACGACTTCGGTGGCCAGGCTCCACATGTGCGTGAGGCCGGAATGGAGGTACCCGAAGCCGTAGGTCTGGGTGAGGGTCAGGTTGCGGACCAGGCCCTCGGCTCCGTGACCGAGTGTGGAGTTGTCCTCTTTCCAGACAAAGACTAGATAGACGCCGAGCACGGTGATCCAGTACGCCGGAAGGATGCGACGGGCGCGGTGCCAGAAGTACCGGCCGACACCCGGAGCGGCCCCGGACTGTCGTAGCGCGGTGACCCACGGCGTGAAGAGCAGGTACCCCGACAGCACAAAGAAGATGGCGACGCCCACCTCGAGGCGCGCGAAAAACCAGCCCTCGACGTTGTCGGTGTATTTGCCGGTCCAGAACGCCGCATGGGTGGCGCACACCAATAGTGCTGCCAGAGAACGGATCCCGGTGAGTGAGTCGACTCGACCGACGGGTGCGGCCTTTGCTGCCGGAGCGTCGGTCATGGTGGGCGGCTGACTCAGCCGGCGCTCAAGGCCGCGGCGACCCGTTCCAGCGCGGCCACACGACTGCCCTTGACGAGCACCGCGTCGCCCGAGGCGAGATCGGACAGTGCGGCCGCGGCCTGTTCCACGGTCGGAACGTGCTGGGCGTCCGGACCGTAATCGGGTGCATCGACGGCGATCACCTCCACGCCGAGTGCACGGGCGCGCTCGGTGATGGCCAGATGTTCAGCCGGCGCCGACTCACCGAGTTCGGCCATCACGCCGAGTACCGCGACGCGACGCGAGGCGGCCAGGGTCGCCAGGGAGTCCAGCGCTGCGGCCATCGACGTGGGGTTGGCGTTGTAGGCGTCGTTGAGGATGAGCACACCACCCTCGGTGCGGGTGAGTTCCATACGCAGGCCGGAGATCGCGGCCTCGCCCAATCCCGCCGCGATCCTGTCCACCGGGACGCCGATGCCGCCGGCAGCGGCCACTGCCGCAAGCGCGTTGGAGATCTGATGTTCGCCGCGGGCACCAAGGGTGACGGCCGCACTTCCCCAAGGGCTGTGCAGGGTGAAACTGCCACGCAGTTCGTCGTCCAGCGAGATGTTGTCGGCGTAGACGTCGGCGTCGGGGGTGAACCCGTAACGCAACACGGTGGCCGACGTGCGGTCGGCCATGGCCACGACCAGCGGGTGGTCGTTGTTGAGTACGGCCAAACCGTCGTCGGGCAGTGCTTCGATCAGCTCACCCTTTGCCCTGGCCACCGACTCGATGTCGCCGAAGAGTTCGAGGTGCACACCTTCGACGCGTGTCACGATCCCGACCGTGGGTCGCGCGATGTCGCACAGCAGGGCGATGTGCCCGACGCCACGCGCACCCATCTCCACCACCACGGCCTCGGTGTCGTCGCGTGCACCCAGCAAGGTCAACGGCAAGCCGAGCTCATTGTTGAAAGAGCGCTCATTTGCCGCGGTGACGTACGACGTGGCCAGCACCGACGCCAGCAGGTCTTTGGTGGACGTCTTGCCCACCGAGCCGGTGACTCCCACAACGGGGCCGGTCAACCGCCCGCGCGCAGCACGTCCGAGGTCGGCGAGGGCCAGTGCGGTGTCGAGAACCTCGATGGCCGTGCCGCTACCTTCGGCGCTTCGGCTGGTCAGATAGGTGGTGACCCCGGCCTCGCGCGCCTTGCCGATGAAGTCGTGGCCGTCGCGCTCGGCGACGATCGGCACAAACAGCTGGTCGGGGCGCACGCTGCGTGAATCGATGCTCGCACCGTCGATGGTCGTGTCGGGTCCGATCAGACGTCCACCGGTCGCCGCTGCCACATCACTCGCCTTGAATCGCACGCGTCGACGCTACCGGCAACGTGGGTGTCGAGACGACCCATCCCGCACCGGGGCGTCGTTTGCCGCCTTTTTTGGCCCGTATTGTGTCTGCCATGTCTTCGCCCGTACTTTCCGATCGCCTGCGCCTGGTTGTGTTGTTCGGCGGTGTGTCCGCCGAGCACGATGTGTCCTGCGTGACAGCAGCGCACGTCCTGGCCGCGGCCGACCGGTCCAAGTACGACCTGGTGCCGGTCGGGATCACCAAAGACGGCACGTGGTTCCGCAACGACAAGGCCATCGCGGCACTGTCCGACCCCGACGTCTCACTGCCCGACGCCCTCGAACCCGCCGGAACCGAAGTCGATCCGCTGTCCGAGCTGCAGGCGTCACCGGACCGGCTACCCGTCGTCGTGTTGCCGTTGCTGCACGGCCCCCACGGCGAAGACGGAACCGTTCAGGGGATGTTGGAGCTGGCCGGGATCCCTTACGTCGGGGCAGGCGTACTCGGGTCGGCCGTCTGCATGGACAAGGCGCTGGCGAAAATCGTTGCCGCGCAGGCCGGAATTCCTCAGTGCCGGTGGATCGAGTACCGGGTGGGCCAGTCGGACCACAGCACGCTGGTGGATCGCGCAGACGCCGAACTCGGTTTCCCGATGTTCGTCAAACCCGCGAATCTGGGTTCGTCCGTGGGTATCTCGAAAGCCCACGACGAGGCCGAGCTCATCGTGGCGGTGGAACTGGCGCTGCGCTACGACGAAGTCGTGGTGATCGAAGAAGGTGTTGTCGGGCGCGAGATCGAAGTGGCCGTGCTGGGCAACAACGAGCCCGAGACGTCGGTGCCGGGCGAGGTGCGGCCGGGCGCCGAGTTCTACGACTACGAGGACAAGTACATCAACGGTGCTGCGGCATTGATGATCCCGGCCGAGCTGCCAGCAAACGAGGCCGAACGCGTTCGTGAGCTGGCTGTGCAATCGTTCCGCGCGCTGCGATGCTCAGGGATGGCCCGGGTGGACTTCTTCTTCGAAGAGGACGGGCGCGGCTGGCTGTTGAACGAGGCCAACACGATCCCCGGCTTCACGCCCCACTCGATGTACCCAAAACTGTGGGAGGCCACCGGGCTCGACTACAGCTCGTTGATCGACAGGCTGGTCGAGCTAGCTCGCGAAAGACACGCACTGCGAGCCGGATTCAGCACCGAACACTGACAGCGACCGCACAAGGCGCGGAACACCGTCAGGTGTCCCGCGCCCCAGCGATCGAGTATTCGGTCAGCCGGTTCCGACCAGCTTCGCGAATGCAACAACATTGTCTTGGTAGCTGCTCGCGCTTTCATCGAACGCGCCGCCACAGGTGATGAGGCGAAGACCCGCGTAGTCGAGCGTGCCATAGACGAGGTCCGTCGGGAACTCGTCCTTGGGGAACGTTGTCACCTCGGTGACCTCGAATCGAGCAATGCTGCCGTCTTCACGGGTCACGGAGATCTCGGCACCGGGTTCGAGGTTGGCGAGCTCGAAGAAGACGCCTGGAACGCCTGCCCAATCCACATGTCCGGCAATGACTGCCGGGCCCGTCTCCCCCGGTGTCGGCGCACCGGTGTACCAACCGGCCGGGAAGCCTTCTGCCGGAACCTGCATTGCCCCTTGTGCATCGAGTCCGAGTCCCATCAGCGACGAGTCGACGCCGATCGAAGGAACCTCGATCCGGGTGGGAATCGACTTGGTCAGCCCTGCGGCGTTGACCGCAGGATTGACGACGGCATCCCTGGTCGGTACGTCGACGCCACCAGGCGACGACTGACCGGCACATCCTGTGGCCAGCACCGTGATCGCCAGCAACAGAGCCCCGAGCACCGCCGACAGGCGAGATGTTCTGCGTCTACCGCCGTTTGCGGTCGACGCGTCGGACGGCATCATCAGGAGACCTGGACACTGGAAGCCGTTGCGCGGCCGAATTGTTGGAGCCACTGAACGCTCAGGGCGCTTGCGCTGCTTCCGTCACCGGTGTTGACCGAACCACGCGGCACGTTGGGAACCTGACGACCCGGTGACGGTGCCTGGGGTGTGGTGTACTCCCCCGACTCCGGTGCCGGCTGGTTGTAACCCGGCGATCCTGGTTGCCCCGGTGCCCCTGGTCCACCCGGTGCTCCCGGCTGTCCCGGTGCTCCCGGCTGTCCCGGTCCGCCCGGTGCTCCCGGCTGTCCCGGTCCACCTGGTGCTCCGGGCAGGCCCGGAATGTTCGGTAGACCCGGGATGTTGGGCAGAGCCGGCAGTCCGGGGATCGACGGGAGCGTCAGTGTCGGCAATGTTGTTGTGGTCGACGTGTTTTCGTTCGGCAACACCGTTGTTGTCGTAGTGGTCGTGTCGCCTCCGGGGACCGTGGTGGTTGTGGTGGTCTCCTCGGTGGTGGTCGTCTCTTCAGCCGTGGTGGTCGTGGTGTCAGGCACCGTTGTCGTTGTGCTCGAGGACGTGGTGGTTTCCGTCGGCTCGTCCTCACACCCCGAATTGAAGATCGTGTTGTTGTCCAGCGTCACCGCCCCGTTCAGAGAGATGAGGCGACCGTCGATCGTGGCACCTTGAAGTGCGGTGATGGCCTCGGTGTTCGTGATGACCGTCCCGACGAAGTCGGTGTTGGTAGCGATGGTCGCTGCAGTGGGAACCTGCCAAAAGACTCTGCACGCTTGCGCCCCGTTGGTGAGCACTACGCTGCTCCCGGCCGCGGTGATGAGTGTAGAGGTGCTCTTGAAGATCCACACCCCGTCCTTCCGACCCTGTCCGTCGAGCGTGAGGGTTTCGGTGAGCTCCAGCACGCCGGGGGTGTTGTACGTGTCGGCGAACAGTGTTCGCCCGCCCAGTTCGACGCCCCCGAGGGTGGTCCCGCTCTGGCTGCCCATGTTGTTGTACGCGGTGTTTGCCGACCCACGCGCAAGCTCAGAATCCGGGACGCTGCGAACTGTCGGCGAAGGGACGATCTGGTCTGCACCGGGACCGATACCGGTGATGGTCGACGTGGTGGTACCGATGTCGCCGGCCGTGATGGTGGTGGTGTTGGTGTTGGTGATCCCGGAGTAGGCCAGTACCGCGAACTCTTCAGCGGTGCCCAACGGCGGAGCCACCGCGGCAGCGGCCGCTGTTGTAGCGGTGAAAGTAATGGCAGCGAGAGACATGGCGACAACAGACGTCCCGGCCAGCAGCACCTTCTTCAACGGTGATTTGCGAACGATTGCAGGTCTGTATTGCGGGTTCATGCGCACTTGGTTCAGCCCAATTCTGGGTCTCAGAGATCAATGACTGCCGAACTTCGGCTAGGCACCACTCACGTCCACCTGGCGAACAGCGGACCCCGCGCCCCGATTTGCCTGGCCGTGTCAAGTGGTTCCACTCTGGCGAAACTCTTGTGACACCGGCCGCTTGATCTGAGTGAACGCTTATTCAGACAGGTTGTCAAACAAACTCTATGATGAAGTACGGTCAGCTAATGATAGCCAACAGCAATTGATTATCACTATGTGTCACCATTCGTTGTTGCACCCATCCTGCGGCCCCTCGGTGACGAACTACGTACAGATGCGAGCGGTATTCCGATTCGTTCAAGGCATTGACCAGCAGTCTTGCATCTTGCGAACACTCCTTCGTGGTCGACTTCACACCTGTTAACCGAGACATTTGTGAACTTCTTGGCTCTCTTTTAGGCGACGTCCTCATGCCGATTCTGGCGGTGCGCCCCGTCGGCGCCGCCGAACACCACCACAATAGACAGCAAGATCATTTGGATATTTTCTCAGAGAAACCGTTTTATTAACTAGAATCCAACTGCAGTTGACCACGCCCTTTGCGACGCGGCCAACTGGCCCGACTGGCACGATGGGCTCGTGACCGACAAGGTGAATGGCCGGGTATGGATCCACGGCGAACCGCAACAGGACTTCGCCCTCGAGATGGTGTCCGATTGCCTGGGCGACGCCAGCAGACTGGTGTGGGTGGACCTCGTCGATCCCAGCCATGAGGCACTGAGCAAGCTGGCCGTCGAACTCGATCTCAACACCTGGGCGGTGGAGGACGCGTTGGCCGACGCCGAGAGGGTGAAGGCGACCGCATACCCCACCCATCGCTTTGTCACGGTGTACGCAGTGCATGTCGACGATCCGACAACCGGCAAGGGCGCGGCACTGCACAGCGACCGCATCTCGCTGTTCATCAAGGACAACGTCTTGATCACCGTGCGGTTGTCCGACCACTTCGACATGTCCGAGGTGACCACCCGCTGGGAGGAGATGGGAGGCCAGCAGTACGGCATCGGCGCGCTCATCCACGGCCTGCTCGACGTGGTGGTGGACGGGCACTTCGACGCGGTCCAACGGCTCGACGACGGCATCGAGGACCTCGAGACCCTGCTCTTCGACGACAAGTACAACAGCCGGGTGCTCCAGCAGCAGACGTATCAACTCCGCAAAGACCTTGTCTCGCTGCGCCGAGTGGTGATGCCGATGCGCGAGGTGGTGGCGATGATCCAGCGGAGCCGACTGGAGAACAACGCACCCAGCGAACTCGATCCCAACTTCTCGGATCTGTACGACCACGTCCTGCGTGTCACCGAGTGGACGGAATCGTTGCGGGACATGGTCACAACGCTTTTCGAGACCAACCTGTCGCTGCAGGACGCGCGCCTGAACACGGTGATGAAGAAACTCACCGGATGGGCTGCGATCATCGCGGTGCCCACAGCCGTCACCGGGTTCTACGGACAGAACATCCCCTACCCGGGGTTCGACCACTACAGTGGCTTCATCTCCAGCACCGTGGTGATCGTCGTTGCCGTCCTGGCGTTGTACATCCTATTCAAGAAACGCGACTGGCTCTGATCCCGTTCCCGCCCACTGCAGTTGGTCGGCAAAACAACTTCGCGGGTGGCCGGCCGAACAGCGGCAGAAGCTCAGTCAGCGGACGCCGGCCGATCGGAGCCGGGCCGCTTCGCGTCCGGCAGCAGCGTTGGCCACCCCGGCACGTGACCCCGCGAGTTTGCCTGCGATGTGATCGGCAACGGTCACCGGCGAGTACCGACTCCCGGCACCCACACACGAGGGCAACGTGCTGATCGTGGCGTCGATGTTGCCGTCGTGGAAGTACGCAGCCGACCGGCGCCGCTCGATCGTGCCGTCGACGATCGGCGGCTTGACCCGGTGCAGCGTCGACATCCAGCGCTCGTTGGTCCAGCGGGCCATCAGATCGCCGAGGTTGACCAGCAATGCTCCATCCGCGGGCGACACGTCGTGCCAGGTGCCGTCGTGCGCAAGCACCTGCAGCCCTTTGACCTGGTCTGCCCACAGCACGGTCACGATGCCGTAGTCGGTGTGCTCCCCCATCCCGGTCAACTCACCGTCGAGCTCCACCTCGCCGGGCGGCAGCGCATAGTTGTTCATACGCAACACATCCAGCGAGTGGTCGGTGAACCGTTCGAAGAAATCAGGTTCGAGATCGAGTGCGTCGGCGAACACCCGGGTGAGCGTGCGGGCCACCCTGGCGGCCTCGGCGAAGTAGGGTTCAACGCCCGCTTTGAACTCCGGGGCCTCGGATGGCCACAGGTTGTCGGCATAGTCGTCGGCCGGCAGTTCGTGATCGGGATACTGCGCTGCCGCGACGCCCACGTTGAACGCCTCGAAGAAGTCGTTCATCCGGTTGGCCGCTTCGACCCCCAGACTCAGTGACAACGATTCGGTCTTGGGAGGCGCATACCCACGATTGATGCGTGGAGGTGTGCGATAGGCCTTCTTCGTGTCGAGTGGAAGCGCGAAGAACTGGTCCATGGCCGCGGTGAACGCGTCGGTGATCTCGGGTGGGATTCCGTGACCGAGGATCTGGATGAAACCGACCTCGCGGCAGGCCTTGTCGATCTGCCGGGCGACCTCTGCACGTTCCTCATCGGTCCCGCGCCGCACATAGGGCGAGATATCCACAAGGGGGACAACAAAATCAGATTCTGACATGTCTATCTCCTCGCGGGACACGTGTCGACATCAAGTCAGTTGTGGACGTGAACCGCTGCAGCGGCAATGCTAGGTCACCCGGCCACGACCCGCATGCCGGACGGGCTACGTCAGGCTCCCAGTACCGTCTGCACATGTGTGGTGATCGCCTGCACCGCCTGCTCTGCGCCGGGGAGCACGTTGATCAGCTGAAAGAACCCGTGCATCTGTCCTTCGAAGATCGTCAACTGCACCGGCACTCCCCGGTCGGCCATCGACGACGCATAGGCCTCGCCCTCGTCCCTGAGGACATCGTGTTCGGCCA
This sequence comes from Williamsia muralis, assembly GCF_051487485.1. Taxonomy (GTDB): domain Bacteria; phylum Actinomycetota; class Actinomycetes; order Mycobacteriales; family Mycobacteriaceae; genus Williamsia; species Williamsia muralis_B. The sequence goes on from NZ_JAHVCV010000012.1 coordinate 46,597, forward strand.
GCAACACCAGTGCGGGCGGAGTGCCCGCCGGGTCTCCCTCCAGCGGTGACGCTTCCGGGCTGAGCCGGGTGGCCGGGTCGGGGGCGTAGTGGTCCCAGAACCAGATCATGGTGTCGCGGCCCAGCAGCAATTGATTCGCGGGGTCGAGGTAACTCACGGTGTTCACATCGTGTCCGGTGACGGGGTAGACCAGGATCTGCAGGGCCAGTGGCGGACCCGATTCGGCCACCGCCCGCTGTGCGACCACTGCGGCCAGATTGCCACCGGCGCTGTCGCCGGCAACGATGAGCGGCTCGTCCGGCCAGCTCGCCGATGCCCACATCGTCGCGTCCCAGGCATCGCGCACTGCGTACGGAAAACGATGTTCGGGTGCGAGACGGTAATCCGGCGCCACCACAACACAATTGGTGGCCTGAGCCAACCGGCGCGAGAGGGCGTCGTACTGGTCCACCGAACCGATCACCCAACCGCCGCCATGAAAGAAGACGATGACGCCGCGAGTGCTGTCGGATGCGCTGTAGACACGCACGGGGATGTCGTAGCCGTCGTCGGCGGGAATCGTGTCGTCGCGCACCGCGTGTAGTTGTGGACCGGCTCCGCTGAGGTCTCCGAGCGCTGTGCTGACCGACCGCGCCTGGTCCGGACTCAGTTCGGCGATGGGCGGCCCGCCGGCCTTGGCCAACTCGGCGAGCAGGGCGGTGGTCGCATCATCGAGTGCCATGAAATCGAGCCTACCGAGCACACCACCGGTGCACGAGCGTCTTCGGCTCATGCACCGGTGGTGGGTAGTTCAGATCCGATACTCAGTCGCGCGGTGGCGGCGACACCTGGACACCACCGGATTCGTGCTCCGGTCCGGCGTTGGGGTGTGAGGCCGGGACGCGACTACGGAAACGGGCCGCTTCGCTCGGCCGGGGGTCTTGTCCGGATCCGCTGTGCGGCGGCCGCTGGAACGGGCCCGGCTTGGGACGTGGCTTTCCGCCCGGCAGTGCCAGACGGAAAATCGTGCGGTGCACCTGGAACCACTGCTGCCCGAAAGGTCCTGTGTTGTACGGCAATCCGTAACGTTCACAGATGTCCTTGACCTTGGGTGCCACCTCCGAGTAGCGAGTGCTCGGCATATCTGGGTAGAGGTGATGCTCTACCTGGTAACCGAGGTTTCCGCTGATCACGTGAAACAGTGGGCTGCCCTCGATGTTGGCCGCACCGAGCAACTGCCGGACGTACCAGCCACCACGGGTCTCGTTCTCGGTTTCCTTCTGACTGAACGTGTACGTCTGGTCCGGGAAGTGGCCGCAGAAGATGATGGCGTGGGCCCACACGTTGCGGATGATGTTCGCCGTAAAGTCCGCCGCAAACGTCGCGATGAAGGTCTGCTCGACGCCCGGGAGGGCCTTGTCCATCACGTCGGCAACGTTGCCCACCGCACCCTTGCCACCCTGGACGCGACGCAGCCTGCGCGCGAGGCGCGAGGTCTTCGGCTGCTCGATCCGCCCACCGGACGCGATCTGCGTGAGCGCAAATGCGCCGGCGCTGATGGCCGGCCAGCCGATGTAGTCCTTGATCACCTGGCGGCGTGCCTTCACACCGATGCCCTTGATGTCGTGCCATAGCTCCGACATCGACTTTTCCCGCTTGCGGATCGCCTCCAGATCCAGATCATGCAGTGCCACACCCCATTCGAAGAACGCGGTGAGCAGGAAGTTGTAGAACGGCTGGGCGAGGTAGACGGGGTTCCAGCGCTGGTGCGGGTCGATCCGCATGATCTCGTATCCGAGATCCTTGTCTTTGCCGCGGATGTTGGTGAACGTGTGGTGGATGTAGTTGTGCGAGTGACGCCAGGATTCGCCGGTGGACGCGGTGTCCCAGTCCCATACCGACGAGTGGATATCCGGATCGTTCATCCAGTCCCACTGGCCGTGCATCACGTTGTGGCCGATCTCCATGTTCTCCAGGATCTTGGCCATCCCGAGGCACGCGGTGCCCGCCACCCAGGACACCTTCGACCGCGACCCGAGAAGCAGCACGCGGCCGGCGACGGCCAGTTGACGCTGGGTGGCGATGACGTTTTTGATATAGGCGCGGTCGCGATCGCCGAGGTCGCCGTAGACCTCGTCGTGGATGGCGTCGAACTCTTTGCCCAGCTGTTCGATGGTCTCGTCACTCAGATGCGCCAGCGGGTTCTCTGGGTCAGGAGTGATCGGACGGGTTCGTTCGGCATTGATGGTCATGGTGACTCCTAAAAGTTCTACAGTTCGATTTCGACGTCGCCCTCGGCGGTGTTCACGCAGATACGCACCGACGAGTTGATCGGTTCGCTGACATCCCCGGTCCGCAGATCCCTGATCTGACCGGACCGGAGGGTGCCCGTACAGGTGTGACAGATTCCGATGCGGCATCCGAACTTCAATTCCAGTCCGGCTTCTTCGCCTGCAGTCAAAATCGGTGTTCCCGGGGAACACTCGACTTCCTTCTTACTCTTGGTGAAGGTGACGTTGCCGCCTTCACCTTCGCCGGCCGCTCCACCGATGATCGGCTGGAAGCGCTCGAGATGGATCTTGTCGGACGCATCGTGGCGGTCCCAGTGCTCGACCAATGCATCCAGCAATTCGCCCGGCCCCGAACACAGCGTCTCCCGCTCACGCCAGTCCGGGACGAGATCATCCATGTCCTCCGGCTTGATCCGGCCTTCCTCCCCGGTTCGCCGGATGATCAGGCGCAGCCCCTCATGCCGCTCGTCCATGTCTTCAAGGTCTTTGAAGAACATGCACTGCTCTTCGGTGCGGGTGGAATGGAGCACCACCACGTCGCGCACCTCATCGCGATGATCGAGGCTTCGCAGCATGCTCATGATGGGCGTGATGCCGCTGCCGGCACTGATGAACAGCATCTTCTCGGGCAACGGCTCGGGAAGGGTGAACACGCCCTCGATCTCGCCCAACCGGACGATCTCACCCGGTTTCATCCGCTTGACCAGGTAGGGCGAGACGACGCCGTTCTCGACCAGCTTCGGCGTGACGCCGATCAATCCGTCCCGCGGCTCCGGGTCAGACGTCAAAGAGTAAGCGCGCCAATAGAACACACCGTCGATGACGACACCCAGCCGCACGTACTGTCCCGGCAGGTGACCCGGCCAGTCGTAGCCCGGACGAATCCAGACGGTGGCGGCCTCAGCGCCTTCCGGACGCACTTCCTCGACGCGGCCACGGAGTTCCTTCGTGGTCCACAGCGGATTGATCATCTCCAGGTAGTCGTCGGGTTCCAACGGACTGAAGAGATGACTTATCGCGCGCAGGGCTCGCCTGCGCAACGTGGGCACATTGGGTGTTGCACCGCGCTCAGCCATTACTGCCTCCGCACCGGTGCGGCAGTGTCGTCGGTGTGGGGTTACTTCGAACAGTTCTCGGCACTTTTCAGACCCCTCGGCCGGCCCGATCACGGGCCTCATAGGACACCCTCGCCGTGGGCTCGACGTCAGGTGTGGCTGCCACGTTGCCGTCCGCTACCAGCGGACTATGGCGACCATACGTTCCGACGAACGATGACACCACCGATTGGTCGATTACGCTGCGAAGTAGGGATTCTGGGTCGGTTCCGTCTCACTGATTGAGAGCACATTCCCTGGGTACTCACGGGTCGAACAATCCATGTCCGACCAGGAGCGACCATGACCAGATCCATTGCCGACCAGACCGAGTCCCAATTGGGCGGGTCCCGGAGTGTGCTGGTACGCCAGAAACGCGACCACATCGAACTCGACCGACTGCTGCATGCCATCGAGAAGTCCACCGGAACGCAGCGCCAGGACCTCATCAACAGCCTCTGCAAGTTGGTGTTCCCGCACGCCTTCGCCGAGGAGTCGGTGCTGTGGCCCATCGTCCGCGCCGAGCTGCCCGATGGTGAGGCGCTCACCCTCCAGATCGAACGCGAACACCAAGAGATAAACGAGCTGTTCACCGAGTTGGAAAAGCTCGACCCCGACGCTCCTGAACACCGTGAACTGTTCGGGCGCATCGCGACAGTGCTTCGGGAGGACGTCCGCGACGAGGAAGACGTGTTGTTGCCGAAACTGCAAGACAAGGTATCGCCGAAGCAGTTGCGGCAGATCGGCATGCAGTGGGAGGTCGTCCGCCGGACCGCGCCCACGCGACCTCACCCGGTTGTCGCCCGACGCCCACCAGGGAACGTGCTGGCCGCCCTTCCGCTGACCATCCTCGACCGGGGCCGCGACCAACTCGACCGCGCATCTCGGCGAACCCACGGATCGACGTCGGCACGCCTGCGTACTGTGAGTGGGGCGTTGGCCGATGCGGCCGGCCGCATCGAACACCTACCACTCCTCACCAGGGGAGACCGGGCCGAGACACATCGCGAGTAGAGGCGTCATGAACACGAATCGCTGCGGCTGATGAGGGGCGTCTACCTCGCTCAGCTGAGCGCGTTGCACGAGCTGCTCGGCCAGATGTGTGACTTGGCAGGTGAGGCCATGGAGAGATCGACGCACGCACTCTTGCGTGCCGATCTCGCTGTGGCCGAAGAGGTCATCACCGACCACGAGCAGATCGTCCGGATGTCTGCTGACGCCGAGGAGCGCGCCTTCGCGCTGCTCGCGCTGCAGGCTCCGGTTGCCGGCGATTTACGCGCGATCGTCTCGACGTTCCAGATCGTGGCCGATGTCGACCGGATGGGCGCCCTCGCGCTGCATGTCGCCAAGGTGGCCCGACGCCGCCACCCGGAGAAGGCCGTGCCCGAAGACGTCCACGGCTACTTCGCCGAGATGGGGCATCTGGCGGTCAACCTCGCCAACAACGCCAGTGAGGCCCTGAAGAGTCAGAACCCCGAAGACGCGATGCGGCTACGCGAGGACGACGACGCGATGGACGCGCTGCACGAGCATCTCTTCACCGTGCTGCTCGACCGCAACTGGCACCACGGAGTGCCCTGCGCGGTGGACGTGACCCTGCTGGGTCGTTATTACGAGCGATTCGCAGATCACGCGGTACTCATCGGGCAACGGGTGGTGTTCCAGGCGACTGGTAAATCGCCCTCACCGAGCAAGAAGTCGTAGGACCGGGTTTCCACCTACCGCTTGCTGTCGACGTCCCTGGTCGGGTGATCGGTGTCCACAAGCTGCCGGGCGATGTCGGCGATGGGGGTGTTGGAATCCTGGGAGAGTTTGCGCAGCAACTCGAACGCCTGAAGGTTGTCGATGTTGAACCGCTCCATGATCATTCCCTTGGCCTGACCGATGACGTCGCGGCTGGCCAGCGCGCTGGTGAAGTGTTCTTTTTCTTTCGCTCGATACAGCGCAAGAGCGGCGTGCGTGGCGTAGACCAAGCCGGTTTCCTCGGCGGCGAGTGAGAATGCGTTGACCTCGTCCGAGAACAGGTTGAGCGCACCCATCGACTGCTCGTTGCTGTACAGCTCGAACGACAAGCTGGACTTGACCGATGTCTGGGCCAGCGCCTCGGCAATGAACTTGGGGAAACGCTTTTCGGTGGTGAAGTCGTCGAGCCGGAAAGTGGTGTGCTCCCAGGCGGCTTCGAGGCAAGGCCCTTCGCCGACGTCCATCTGGATCGCGTCGAGTTTCTCGACGATCGGATCGCTGGTCGCGACGGACTGAGTCTTCTTCTTACGCTTCTCCACCAGCAGGATTCCGGCGTACATGGTGCCGCCCACGTGCTCGACGGCACCTTGGGTGATCGAAGCCAGGACCGAATCCACATCACTGCCTGACAGCGATGAATTGTGCAGTCCACGGGCCAAGTTGGCAATTGCGATGTGGATTTCGTTGCCTTGGTTGTCGACCACGCGCGGCTCCTTCTTCTCGGTTCGCACGTGTTCAAACGTGCAGGCGCACCGCGCGCCCGAACTCGCTACGCCGAAGCGCGGCGAGTGGCCGGGGCCAACTCCTCGGTCAGCGCCTGCAGTGCGTCCTCAATGGTCGCATACAGGCTGATGGTCTGGTCGAGTCCGACGAGCTTGATGGGGCGAGCTGTCGACGAGCCCTCGGCGACCACGCCGAACCGTCCACCGGACGGAAGTACCGCGTCGTGTGCGTTGACCAGCGCGGCCATCCCGACCGACGAAAGAAAATCTGTGTAGGTGAGATCGATGATCAGACCTTCGGGGCGTCCGGCGACTGCTTCATCGACCGCCTCGGTGAGCTGGGGAACCGTCAACAAGTCGATGCTGCCCCACACGGTGAGGGCAACGATGCTTCCGTGCGACACAGTCGCGATGGTGAGTGTTCCGCCGGCGAGTTCAGCACTATCGGAAACGAAATCTGACTTAGAAATTTTGTGCGCCACGATCGACCCCTAAAAGTTGTCGGGCTAGAAGCGCTACGGCGAGCTTATTCACCGGTCCACGCGGGGCGGCTCCTCTTCAACCGACTTCTCCATAGTGTCACATCGGGCAGCGATGGCAATAGCCCGGCAACCACAGACGGCTTCCCGACTACCCTCAAAAGGGGCATCGGGAAGCCGAATGTGTCTGTTGCGCAGTATCTTATGCGTTCGCCGGCTTATCGCGACCGGCGTTCAAACTACCGCGACCAAATCTCGTTGTTCACACGCGCGACGTGTGCCGGTTGCGTCCGAGCAGGACGCCGAGAGCGACCATGCCGACACCCAGGACGAAGTGCAGCCAGTCATCTGCCGAGTTCACCGGGACGAAGTTGGCAGCCGAGTCCTTGTCGATGACCAGGCCATACAGCCAAAGTGCCAGGTAGATGACGCCGCCGACGATCAGGTACGACTTCGCGGTAGCTGCCGCCCGTGCTAGGACGATTCCTGCGACACCGAAGGCCACGTGCACCAGGTTGTGCAGAATTGAAACGTTGAAGATCCCGAGCAGCTTTGCGTCCGAATGATGGCTCGCGAACGTCATGGTGTCGTAGTCGGTGGTGATGCCCGGGATGAAGCCCAGGATTCCGACCAGCAAGAACACCGCGCCGACCGCAAGTGCGGCCAGTTGGACCGGGGAACGCTTGGTGGTGCGCGGGGTGCGGGTACTCCGTGTACTCATTGTGCTAACCCTTCACATTGATGGAGATGTTTTTCTGGGCAAACGCCCGTCCGACCTCTGTCGGGTCCCGGCGCGGCCGATCCTCTTGCACCCGCATCCGTCCCGTGCCGGCCGAATACCCGCCCATCTGCTGGTTAAACGCCCGTAACCGGGTTGTATTCATAGTTAAGCCGAAGCTTTACTACGGGCCGTCGCAGCTGGTGCGGTGGCCTGTTCCCCTTGTCACATGCCCAGGGCCCGCCTAGGCTTGACCCACGGCACATGGCCAGGGGCAGTCGTCCCTCGTCGGCCGTTCTGGCTCAAGAAGCGAGCTCCCCCTCATCTGCCTGGGCAGAACGACACGCCTCGGCATTGCCGACCCTTGGCCCGCCGGCCGAGGGTGCAACCCCCTTGATTGCGGACGCCTCGAACGACTCAGGGCTTCAGGAGAGCACTCGATGCGCCCGGTCAATTCGACTGCATGGCAAGGGATCTCCCGTAGGTGCTGCGGGCCACCGAGTTGACTGCGAGAAGTGTTGTGCAGGAGCACTGTTCCTTTGACTCATGGTGAATGACCGTTTGCCGGTGGCGCATCCGGGGTAGGCACACACCCAACAAACAACTGGTGCGGAGGACAGCATGAAGGCAATGGTTTACCGGGGCCCCTACAAAGTGCGGGTGCAAGAGAAAGACATCCCCCCGATCGAGCACCCCAATGACGCCATCGTGCGGGTGACCCGCGCTGCGATCTGCGGCTCAGATCTGCATCTCTATCACGGCATGATGCCCGACACCCGTCCCGGAATGACGTTCGGACACGAGTTCATCGGGGTGGTGGAATCGGTGGGCTCGTCAGTCCAGAACCTGACGCCCGGTGACCGGGTGATGGTGCCGTTCAACATCTACTGCGGCTCGTGCTACTTCTGCGCCCGCGGACTGTATTCCAATTGCCACAACGTCAATCCGAACGCCACCGCGGTCGGGGGCATCTACGGCTACTCGCACACCTGCGGTGGATACGACGGAGGTCAGGCAGAGTTCGTGCGGGTCCCGTTCGCCGACGTCGGCCCCGCGATCATCCCCGACTGGATGGACGACGAAGACGCATTGCTGCTGACCGACGCGCTGGCCACCGGGTACTTCGGTGCACAGCTGGGCAGCATCCGTGAGGGCGACACGGTGGCCGTCTTCGGTGCGGGACCGGTGGGTCTCTACGCCGCCCTCTCGTCGTGGTTCATGGGCGCCGGACGGGTGATCGTGATCGATCACCTCGAGTACCGACTCGAGAAGGCCCGCACCTTCGCGCACGCCGAAACCCTCAACTTCGCGGAGTACGACGACATCGTGGTCCAGATGAAGAAGTCCACGGACTATCTCGGCGCCGATGTGGCCATCGATGCGGTGGGCGCAGAAGCGGACGGGAACTTTCTGCAGCACGTAGCGGCGTCGAAGTTCAAGCTGCAGGGCGGTTCTCCCATTGCGCTTAACTGGGCCATCGACTCTGTCCGCAAAGGCGGAACCGTGTCGGTGATGGGCGCTTACGGACCGATGTTCAGCGCCGTCAAATTCGGCGACGCAATGAACAAGGGACTGACCCTCCAGATGAACCAGTGCCCCGTCAAACGGCAGTGGCCACGGCTGTTCGAGCACATCAAGAACGGCCACATCAAGCCGAACGATATTGTCACGCACCGTATCCCGCTCGAGCACATCGCCGAGGGCTACCACATCTTCTCGTCAAAGCTGGATGAGTGCATCAAACCGATCATCGTCACCGACGCGGCCTGAGGAGAGTCATGACATCACCAGCCCCGAAGAAACCGACCGATCAGGTGCCCACCTACACCTCCAAGAGGCCCCCTGTCCCCTCCAGCGACGAGTTGCGGGCGAGGATCCCCGGGTGGGGCGTAGACCTCGACCCGCAGGACCGGCCGGCGGTCCCACAGCAACGGTTCGACCCCGAAGCGACCGGCGCACATTGGGACTTCCCTGAGCGGCAGCCGGAGAAATGGCCGCAGGAGAGATCCATCGAACATAGATTCCTCACGCCTGTTTTCGGTACCTCGACACCCCCGTCCGGGTTGTCGGGGGTCGTTCGCAAGGTTGCTTATCGGTACAGCGAAGGTCGTGCAGCCCACTGGTTGCTCCTGCTCGGAGCCGATCGCATCAACGCCGTAGAGGCCCATCTCGCGTCCTTCCTCACGGTGCGGCCGGACAACCCGATCACCCAGACCGGCATCCGAAGCGAGTTCACCCACAACGGACTGGCGTCGCGCACCGGAACCAAACGCGTGGACAAAAACCACGCGTGGATCGATCCGATTCTCGTCGGCGGTCCATGGATCGCTGCAGGTGCCGCCATCGGTTACGCAGCTCGGGCGGCAGCAACAAGGAGACGCTGAGGGCGCACTCCGGTCGGGTCAGGTCGGGTCTGAACCCGCCTCCACAACCTGGCGGGCGATCTCGGCGACCTTGGTGTTCGACTCCTGGGACAGCCTGGCCAGCAGTGCGAACGCCTCATCGGCGTCGATGCCGTAGCGCTCCATCACCATTCCTTTTGCCTGACCGATGAGGTCGCGACTGGTGAGCGCGACGGAAAGGTTCTCGCGCTCGCGAAGCACCGAGAAGGCAACGGCGGTGTGGGCGGCGAACACCTCGCCGAGGGTGCGAGCGCGTTCATCAAACGCCTTCTTGGTGGAACTGTAGAGATTGAGAGTTCCCAGGTCGTCCTTGCCGGAGAACAGCCGGAAGCTCGCCATCGACGCGAACCCCAGTTCCTTCGCGCGTGCTGCGAATCGGGGCCAGCGGTTGTCCGAGTCGAAGTCGTCGATCCACACCGTGGAGCGATCGGACTTCGGCCGCACGGCCGGGCCCTCATGTAGCTCGTGCTGCAGCTGATCGGCCTGACTTGCCAGACCGTTCCCCGCCACGGGAGCGCCGTGCGGACCCAGACAGGCGATGACACCTGCACATTCGGTGCCCGGAATGCAGTCCACTGCCGTCTTGGTGACCGCGTGCGCAAGGGTGTCGACGCCGTTGCTGTTCGACCGCAGGGTGCCCGCCACGGCAACCATCCGGGCCGTCAGGTCGAGTTCGATGTGGGGGTCTTCCACGACGCTCCTCAAAATCCATGTGCTGTTCACTGGCTCTTGATGCAATTCGGTGCGGGACACGGGGGTGGATGGGCCAAACCGACAATTCGGTGCGTGAGGCACGGCGCCTCCGGCAGCGCCGATGTCGAGAACGAGAGATCAGTACCGTCTCCCGGTTGGATGTTCCAGACAAGGCGGCGCCCGGTGAGGACTGACAGCGGGCCGCCGGTACCGCCAACCAACAAGAGGGAGACCCCGATGACCATCAAGCTGGAGAACGTCGGCATCGCCGTACGCGACATCGAGGCCACGATCAGCTTCTTCTCTGATCTGGGCCTCACGGTGCTCGGCCGCGACACGGTCAGCGGTGAGTGGGCCGACACCGCTGTCGGCCTCGACGGTAATCACGCGAAGATCGCCGTTCTACAGACTCCGGACGGACACGGGCAGATCGAACTGTTCGAGTACATCCACCCCGAGGCGATCGATACGTCACCCACGCTTCCCAACGAGATCGGTATGCACCGCATCGCCTTCTCCGTCGGCGACATCGACGACGCCCTCGCGATCGCCGCGCGGCACGGCCACCATCCACTCCGCGGTGTCGCCAACTATCAGGGGATCTACAAGCTCACCTACTTGCGAGGGCCGAGCGGCATTCTTGTCATGTTCGCCCAGGCGCTCGCAACCGCGGGCTCCGACGAATAGCACCGCGCAATCGGAACCATGGCCGGGGTTCAGGGTTCTCCCCGATGTGCTTCCCGCGCGATCGTCCTACCGTGTTCCTGACAAAGCGGGTATTCATCCGGGGGGGCCTTACTTGAATGCAACAGCTGAATTGGCGGGATTCGCAGCAAGTTTGGCGTCGGCGATCGGCACGTCCGGCATGCGGGCGTTGGCGCAGTTCAACAAGCATGTCACCAACCACGCTGTGCGGCTGTGGGCCGGACGCGTTCCCCATGTGGCCGTGATAGAACACATCGGCCGCCGGAGTGGCCGAACGTTCAAGACGCCGGTGATGGTGTTCAAATCCGGTCAGTCCGTGTCGGTCGTGCTCAACTACGGGGTGCAATCGGACTGGGTACAAAACGTTCTCGAAGCCGGCCAGGCACGGGTCGAGCACCGCGGCCGACACTATCGACTCCACAGTCCAGAACTCGTCGCAGGAGACGATGACGTATCGCCGCTGCAGTCCGGAAGTCGTTCGGCAACGATCCTCAGAGCATCGGTCGATATCGCAAAAGCTCAGACCTGACCGCGTGGAGTGCAGGACCTTGGGGTCTTTGTTGCCGACGGGACGCTCAGGCGTAATCCCAGAACTGCAGCCACCGCACGGAAGCGAACACGGCGAGCGTCAGCGCGTAGAGCACGCACACGGCGACCGCACCGATGACGGAGACTTTCACCGTCGAGCCCCGGGCTGGATCGAGCCAGAAACTGAACGCCCAGGTGGCCAGTGGCATCAGCGCATAGGTCAGCAGCGACACCGACAGGATCTGGCTGAGCCACATCGACAGCCAGGGGTCGGCGCCCCAACCGTCCAGCACCGGTCCGACAAAACGGGAAAGGGTCATCACCGTCGGATAGAGCACCAGCAGCACCATCATCGCGACCTTCCATTCGGGCGTGACGGTGGGCTTTCCGTCGGTGACCCGCATGATGGATCCGAAGGTGTTGTGTTCGAACGACGCCGAGTACTCCTCAGAAAGATGCGACCTCAGCTGAGTCAAGGCATCGGCACGGTCGGGTGAGTCAACCCAGGCCGCGAGTGACTCGTCGTTGCGGAACTTGAGAACAGCGCTCCATTCATCGGTACCGTCAGCAAGCGCCCTGGGGCCGAACAAGATTGCGAACTCATAGCCAGGTGCGGCGGTGTTCAGGTCCATCAGGGTGCGCTGGGCGTCGATGAACCCGGCGACGTTTTCTTTGTCGACCTTGTGACGGAACAATGCCACTCCGGTCGGTGGCACCTGGCTTTCGACGATCACGAGGTCGCTGAACTCCCGCCGGATACCGTTCTCGGCGGCCGTCTTCAACGCGTGGGCCCACTCTGCCGAATCCAGCCAGCGGTGCAACGACTCCTCGTTGTCGAACGTGAGGGCCACTGCCCGCTGCGCGGGTTCCGCCGACAAGGTGTGCAGATGACCGGGCGCCGATGCGATACGGGCAGTAAGCTCCTCGAACCAAGGCTCGAACTGGGCATCCGGCACATCGTGGAACGGAACGAGTACCGTTGCCTCAGTCGATCTTTCGGTCACAACACCGAGTCAGACGTCGTCGATCTTGCGGCCCTTGACGTAGACGGCGCTGATCGCCGGCTCACGGAGCTGCATCAGCAAAGCGAACAGCATCTGGTCGCGTGCCATCTTCTCGTCATCGGCGCGGGCACCGTTGTCGATGGCGTTGGCCAGCGACGGCCAACGCTCGGGATCGATCACGAGGAAGTCGGCCTCTTTGCCGGTGTCGAAGTTGCCGAACCGATTCTCCATGTCCAGTGCGCGGGCGCCGCCGAGGGTCGCGACGAACAACATCTCGGCCGGATGCATGGACACGCCGGCGTCACCGGGCTCGGTGATGTGAACCTTGAAGGCGTCGTTGGCAACTCGCGAGATCAGCCATTCGTCACCGCCACCGTGGTCGGTGCCGAGTGAGATGTTGACGCCTGATTCCACTGTCCGCAGCCATGGCATCGTGCCCGACCCCAGGAACAACTGGGACACCGGGCAATGGGAGATCGAGGTGCCGGTCTCGGCCATCCGGGCGAGCTCACCGTCTTGACAGTGCACCGAGTGGGCCATGATGGTCCGCGGTCCGAGCAGCGATTCGCCACCGACCTTCGAGCCGGGCAGGAACTTGCCGTCGTAGGTGTCGAGGTACGAGTTCACCTGGTAGTCGGCCTTGGTGGCGTCCACCTCGCCGGTGCCAGGACGGTTGTTCTCGTTGAGGTGGGTGTGGACGTAGACGCCCTTCGACCGTAGATCGGTGTAGAGCTCACCGAGGGCTGCCATCGTCGTCGGGGTCACCGACAGCGAGAACCGCGGCACCAGTGCCACATGCAGCAGCGCAGTCGCGACGTCTCCGGTGTCGGCGGCGTGCCACTTGTCCACCTCCGCAGCGGTCAATTCGATGGCCTTCTCCTCGCTGGTGATCAGCGGGCCGGCCGAGTCGGGTCCTCGTGTCTGGATGCCGCGACCACTGACAACCCGCAGTCCACGACGCTGTGTCTCCTCGAACAGCGCATCCTGCGCGTCAGGAAATGCCGAGCCGAACACCATCGCCGCGGTGGTACCCGCCCGCACCCGCTGATTGGTGAACTCCACTGCCGCGGCCCGCCCGAAGTCACGGTCGCCGAACTTGGATTCGGAGGGGAAGATGCACCTCTCGAGCCATTCGAGAAGTTGTCCGCCGCCGTAAGAGTCACCGGCGTAGGTCTGCGGGAAGTGGATATGGGTGTCGACGAACCCCGGCAAGATGAAACCGGGCCGGTAGTCGACGATCGCGGCGTGCTCGTGCTCGGTGGGTAGGTCGGCGAACTCGCCGCACCACTCGATGCTGCCCTCGCTGTCCACCACCAATGCCCCGTCGGCGACGAAGACCAGCGCTTCCTCAGCCGTGGTGACCTTCGCCGAACCGGCGACATGGAAGATTTGACCGCGATAGACATGTTTCACGCGTCAAGCAAAGCACTCAACGGACCGGTTCGTGTGACGAAAACCAAATCGTCCAACAGACACGATGCAACACCGCTTTCATCTTCGGCGACGGGGCCGGCGCCGTGGTCGTCGGACCGAGCGAGGACAACGGCATCTCCCCCACCGTGTGGGGCAGCGACGGTGAGAACAGCGATGCGATCTCCCAGAACTACGACATCCCCGAGTACATGGACCGCGCCGAGGAGTTCCAGTCGAAAGACTCGGAGACCGACCCGGTCGGGCGCATGGTCGTCGCCATGCAGGGCACCCGCGTGTTCCGTTGGGCCGCAATCACTCTGCCCAAGGCGCTGTCGAGTGTCATCGAACGGTCAGGTGTGGCCCTCAATTCGGGTGTTTATCGCCGCTTGCGTGAACGTGGCCGGTCGGCAGGAGGCGTCGACTTTGGTGCGGCCGCTTCGGCGCGAACCTCGACCTGCGTGGCGCGCTCGGCTTCGAGCCAATCGGGCATCTCGGACAGGAGTTCGTTGATCTGCTCGGTGGTCAGTGCCTCGGTGATCTCATGGCGCACCAGCGCGCCCTTCGAAACGCCGAGTTTCATCGCCACCAGGTTCTTCGGGTGGGGTCCCTTGATACGCAGATCACGAAGCCAACTCGGCGGGTCAGCCTGCAGGGCTTCGAGTTCGGCACGGGTGATGGCGCCCTGCTGGAACTCGGCCGGCGTCGCCGGCAGGTACACGTCCAACTTCTTGGCGGCGGTGGCCGGCTTCATCGACTGCGAACTCATGAACCGAGACTATCGGCCGGTAGCCTGTGGGCGTGACCGCGCCTGACCATGCCTCGTCATTTCAGCTGGCCTTTGTGCCCGGCGTAACACCAGGCAAGTGGGTACGGATCTGGAGTGAACGCCTTCCGAAGGTGCGGCTCGAACTCGTTTCGATCGACGTCGCCGCATGCGCCGATGCCATCCGCGACGGCCGGGTACAGATGGCGATCACCCGACTGCCCGATGCCCTGGATCACCGCGACCCGGGGCCGCACCACACCATCGAACTCTACGAGGAGGCGACGGTCGTGGTCGTGCCGAACGACCACGTCTTCACCGCGGTCGATGAGATCGGCGTTGCCGATCTGGCGGATGAACAACTCCTGTGGCCGCTCGACGAACCGCTGGTGGTCGGGCAACGGCCGGGAACGGCAGTGGAACATCGACCGCAAACCACCAGCGACGCAATCGAACTCGTCGCGGCGGGCACCGGACTCTTGCTGATCCCGCAGTCGCTGGCCCGGCTGCACCATCGCAAAGACCTTGCCTATCGCCCGGTGACCGACGCGCCAACCGGATCGGTGGGCCTACTGTGGCCGGCACCCACATCTGAGCTCGCCGAGGAGTTCATCGGCATCGTGCGCGGACGTAAGGCGACGTCGTCGCGGAGTCAGTCCGAACCTGCCCCGAAACGGTCGGCCAAAGAGAAGGCCGCTGCCAAGCGCGCTTCCAGAGAAGCCGCCGGAAAGACCCCCGCGAAGGGCCCACGTAAACCGAGGCGGTGACGAGCCCGCCCTCCGGAAATGGGTCGTTGTGGCGAACGAAAGCCCAGGTGGGCTCCGCCACAACGACCCATTTCCGGGGGTGCGGTTTTTCAGCAGGGTGTGGAGCGAGGTGATCCGGATAAGAGGAGGAACCTCGGTGTCAGAGGCGGTTCATTGAAACCGCCCTGACGTTCAGCGGAAGCGGAGGGATTTGAACCCCCGGTGGTTTTACCCACGCTCGCTTTCAAGGCGAGTGCATTCGGCCGCTCTGCCACGCTTCCTTCGGTCAGTGAGCCTACTTGACGCGGAATCGTTCGTTCTCACGGAGCCAGGTATCGACCTTCGCGAAGGTGGTGGCCATCGCGTCACGCTCGTGGTCGTCGAGGTGGTCGAGCAGGTAGGTGCGCACCGCGAGCACATGACCCTTGGCCGCCACGTGCAACTTCTCGCGACCCAGGTCGGTGATGCGGCATTCCCGGTTGCGCAGGTCCCGGTCCTGGTCTTTGGCCATCCGCTCGATGAATCCGGCCTCCACCAGCCTGTCCACCCGGCGGGAGATGGTGCTCTTGGTGGCAAGCGCGCCGTCTGCGAGGTCACTCATCCGCATGTGGTCGTGTTCGGACAGAAGGACCAGGATGCGGTAGTCGGCAAAGGTGAGACCCGACGCGGTGACCAGGGCATCGTTGATGGCGTCGAACAGACGTTGGGTGCCGTCCATGAACGAACGCCACGCCATCTGCTCGGCCTCGTCAAGCCACG
Organism: Williamsia muralis; assembly: GCF_051487485.1. GTDB lineage: Bacteria > Actinomycetota > Actinomycetes > Mycobacteriales > Mycobacteriaceae > Williamsia > Williamsia muralis_B. The sequence goes on from NZ_JAHVCV010000012.1 coordinate 62,636, forward strand.
GCACATCGTCCTCTGTCATGGTCCATTCCAGGTCACCGATCAGCAATGTGAAGCACAGGTTACCCCGCACCAATACGGTGATCCGCCGAACTTTTTCGCTCGTCAAGACGCGGTCACCATAGAAGTGACGCACCAGCCGGCCTTCCGGTTCCGCACTTCGACGGCAGGACTGGGGTATTGGTTGAGACATGAGCAACATGCGCGCAGCGACCGTCACCGAGTTCGGACCGCCGGAGAACCTGGTGATCACCGACGTCGAACGACCGTCCCCCGCCGCAGGTGAGGTACTGGTGAAAGTGGCAGCCGCCGGCGTGAACCGCGCCGACCTGCTGCAACGCCAGGGAAACTACCCGCCGCCACCGGGCGCGAGCGACATCATCGGAATGGAGGTCTCGGGGACCGTCGCCGAAGTCGGCACCGAGGTCACGGGATGGGAGAACGGACAACAGGTGTGCGCCTTGATCGCCGGCGGCGGTTACGCCGAATACGTGACCGTGGCCGCCGAGCACTTGCTGCCCGTACCCGACTCGGTCGACCTGATCGAGGCCGCCGCCCTCCCCGAGGTGGCCTGCACGGTGCTGTCCAACCTCAAACGAACCGCTCATCTCCAACGAGGTGAATTGCTGTTGCTCCACGGCGGGGCAAGCGGCATCGGCACCCACGGCATCCAGTGGGCAAAAGCTCTGGGAGCAACGGTCGCCGTGACCGCCGGCTCAACCGAGAAGCTGGAGCTGTGCCGCGATCTCGGCGCCGACATCACCATCAACTACCACGACGACGACTTCGTCGAGGTGCTCAAGGCACACGGCGGCGCCGACGTCATCCTCGACATCATCGGGGCGAAGTACCTGAGCCGCAACGTATCTGCGTTGGCCGCAGACGGACGGCTGGTGGTGATCGGCATGCAGGGCGGCGTCAAGGCCGAACTGAACCTGGGCGCACTGCTGTCCAAGCGCGGCACCATCCATGCGACGGCCTTGCGTGGTCGAGAGCAGTCGGACAAAGCGGCGATCGTTGCCGACACCATCGCGACCACCTGGCCGATGATCGCCGATGGCCGCGTCAAACCGGTTGTCGGAGCAACATTTTCGCTGGACAAGGCGGGCGAGGCACACGCCTTGCTCGAATCAGGGAAAGTCACCGGCAAGGTGTTGCTCACCGTCTGATCCCGGGTTCCCCACCAAGATCGGCCCGTTGGGCGGGCACCGAGGGAATTATGCCCTCGGGGGCGCCTCAGCGGGACGATTGTGGTGGCGTCAGCCGAGCGAACCGAGGGTACGAACGAGCTGGTCGACCTCGTACGGCGTTGTGTACGGCCCGAGCCCGATGGTGACGGCACCGCCCACATCGCTGACCCCGATCCCGGACAACACTCGACTGTTCACATCGGCCAGCGCGCTGATGCCGTTGTCGGCCAGCCTCCGGACCACCTTGTCCGCGGTGACCCCCGAGACCGTGAAGCTGACCGCCGGAATCTGTACCGGCGCATCGCCGATGACGTTCACGAAGTTCAGCTGCCGCAGCGAGTTGAGTAGGTAGCGCAGCAATCGTTGCGAGTACTCCGCCAGACCCGTCATCGACTGGACCAGCCGCTCGCGCCGGGGTCCGGTGGCCGATTCATCAAGGGCCGCAAGATGTTCGATCGAAGCAACCAGGCCGGCGAGCAACGCGTGTTGATGCCCGTCGACCTCGAGCCGCTCCGGGCCCTGTGCATCCGGGTTCAGAGACATCGACCGCACGCGGGTGAGCATCTCCGGGTCACGGAACACCAGCGCTGCGGTGGACGGCCCGCCCCAGCGCTTCGCACTGACCACCAGTACATCCGCGCCCAGCACCTCGATGTCCAGCGGCATGTACGGCGCTGCGCTGGTGGCGTCCACCACCAGCAGGCCGTCGATCGCGTGAACGGTGACCGCCGCGGCCGCCACGTCGACCACCGTGCCCAGCGTCGACGACGCCAGTGGCATGGCGACCACGCTCGTGGAACGACTGACCAAACCTTCGTATTGCCAGACGGGTAGATCGCCGTTCTCGATGTCCACCTCAGCCCAGCGAACCTTGGCGCCGAACCGATCGGCAGCGCGCAGCCACGGCACCACATTGGCCTCGTCGTCGAGGCGGCTCACCACCACTTCCGAGCCGAGCCACACCCGCGTGTTCAGGCATTCGGCCAGAACGCTGAGCAACTGCCCACGCGACGGGCCGAGCACCACTCCCCGCGGATCGCCGTTGACCAGATCCGCGACGGCCTGCCGTGCCGCGTCGATGACGCCGGCCGTCTTCTTCGCCGCGGGATAGATGCCGCCGGGTTCGGAGACCAGGCCACGGAACGCCTTGGACACCGTGGTCGCCACCGAATCCGGGATCTGCATCCCGGCCTGGGGATCGAGATGGATCCATCCGTCTCCAAGCGACGGGAACAATCCCCGTACGCGTGCGACGTCATAAGCCATGGCAGTCACCATAGACCGTCCTTCCGACGCTGCCACCTGAGTTGTGGGCCTGCTGCGAACACGAGATCGGGACATCTGGACAATGGGGACATGGCCGAAGACATTTTCAACCAGGGACCCCCGTCCGACAGCGACGACGGCATCGTTGTGGTGCCGTCGGCGAACTCCGACCAGGGTAAAGGTGACGAACAGCAGGGCGTCGCCGACATGGTCGAGCAGCCGGCGAAGGTGATGCGGATCGGCACGATGATCAAGCAACTCCTCGAGGAAGTGCGGGCAGCACCTCTCGACGACGCCAGCCGGGTTCGGCTGCGCGAGATCCACCAGTCGTCGATCCGCGAGCTGGAAGACGGTCTGGCTCCTGAGCTGCGCGAAGAGCTCGAACGGCTGGCCCTGCCCTTCACCGACGACAACACGCCGTCCGACGCAGAACTGCGGATCGCCCAGGCGCAGCTGGTCGGCTGGCTCGAAGGACTGTTCCACGGCATCCAGACCGCGCTGTTCGCCCAGCAGATGGCCGCGCGGGCTCAGCTCGAGCAGATGCGTCAGGGGCAATTGCCGCCGTCGGGTCCGATGGGTGGCCCCGGTGGGCCGCCTCACGGAGTCGCAGGCACCGGTCAGTACCTCTGATCTGACGCCTGCCGCCGGCAGGCCTGCGGTGCCCGGTTTGCCGAGATCGACAACTGCGGCGTCCGAGGCGGGTCGGCGTTGACGGTAGGCTCGTCTCTCGTGTCAACAGCAGTCGATCGCGAGCCGGTGCGCCCGCCCTCAGCGGAGTCCGATTCCCGGTCCTTCCGCCGGGCATTCGGCGACCTCGCAGCCGGCTTCCGCCAGTCGGAGCTGTGGTTGCTTCTCGGCTGGCAGGACATCAAGCAGAGATACCGCCGCTCCCTCCTCGGCCCCCTCTGGATCACCATCGCCACAGCGGTGACGGCAGTGGCCATGGGCCTTCTCTACTCGCAGCTGTTCGGCAACGAGATCGACACCTTCCTGCCGTACGTCATGCTCGGGTTCATCTTCTGGGGTTTCATCTCCGGATCGATCCTCGAAGGTGCCGAGCTCTTCACCACCAACGAGGGGCTGATCAAACAGATCCCTGCTCCGCTGAGCGTGCACGTGTACCGCCTCACCTGGCGGCAGCTGATCATCTTTGCGCACAACATCCCGCTGTATGCGGTGTTGCTGGTCATCTTCCCGCAGCCGGTGAACTGGACCGTGGTGTTTGTCCTCCCCGGCATCGCACTGCTGGTCCTCAACGCCGTGTGGGTGTCCATAGTGTTCGGCATTCTGTCCACGCGGTTCCGCGACATCGGCCAATTACTGGCCACTGCAGTGCAACTGGTGTTCTTCATGACGCCGATCATCTGGAGTGCCACCGATCTCGAGAAGAATGTCGGGGCCGATTCCAGCCGCGTCAAGCTGGTGCAGATCAATCCGATGTACCACTACCTCGAGATCACCCGCGGTCCACTGCTGGGCGAGTCGGTGGCGCTCTACCACTGGCTGATCGTCATCGTCTGCACGATCGGCGGCTGGGCAGTGGCGTTGATGGTGCTGCGTAATTACCGTGCTCGCGTTGCGTATTGGGTGTGAGGTCATGAGTTCAGTTCGAGTCGATACCTGGGACGCCTGCGTCGATTTCCCGATCTTCGACGCCAAGACCCGGTCCATCAAGAAGTCGGTGCTCGGCCGCGCCGGAGGTGTGATCGGCGCCAACGACTCCAATGTCGTGGTGGTCGAGGCGCTCAAGCAGATCAATCTGCACCTCGAACACGGTGATCGCATCGGACTCGTCGGGCACAACGGAGCCGGCAAATCCACCCTGCTCCGCCTGCTGTCGGGGATCTACGAACCCACTCGCGGTGCATGCAGCATCAAAGGCCGGGTGGCACCCGTGTTCGACCTCGGCGTCGGCATGGATCCCGAGATCTCCGGCTACGAGAACATCGTCATCCGGGGCATGTTCCTCGGCATGAGCCGCCGCGAAATGCTCCGGAAGATGGACGACATCGCCGAGTTCACCGAACTGGGTGACTACCTGTCGATGCCGCTGCGCACATACTCCACCGGTATGCGCGTACGCGTGGCGCTCGGGGTGGTCACCTCGATCGATCCCGAGATCCTCATCCTCGACGAAGGTATCGGTGCCGTCGACGCGGAGTTCATGAAAAAGGCACGTATCCGCCTGCAGGAGCTGGTCGCACGGTCCGGCATCCTGGTGTTCGCGAGCCACTCCAACGAGTTCCTCGCGCAACTCTGCGACCGCGCACTCTGGATCGACCACGGCGCGATCCGGATGGACGGCGGGATCGAGGAAGTGGTGCACGCCTACGAAGGGCCTGAGGCCGCACGCCACGTGCGTGAAGTCCTGGCCGAGGTCGAAAAGGATGGCTGAGCCCGCGGTCCCCTCGGGTGGTGCGCAGGCTGCGGACCGCGTGATCGGCGTGGTGGTCACCCACCGTCGCCTCGAGCTGCTGCGGCAATCGCTCGAAGTGCTGACCAACCAGAGCCGGCCCGTCGACCACCTCATCGTCGTCGACAACGCCGACGAACCCGCAGTCGCCGAACTGGTTGCCGCGCAGAGCATTCCCACCACCTACATCGGGTCGAAGCACAATCTCGGCGGCGCCGGCGGATTTGCGCTCGGCATGCTGCACGCACTGTCACTGGGCGCCGACTGGGTGTGGTGCGCGGACGACGACGGCAGGCCCGAAGGCAGCGACGTTCTCGGCACGCTGCTCGAATGCGCTGTCACGCATCAGCTTTCCGAGGTATCGCCGGTGGTGTGCAACATCAACGACCCCGACACGCTGGCCTTCCCACTGCGACGTGGACTGGTGTGGCGTCGCAAGCGATCCGAGCTGTTCGCCGGAGACGAGACCTCAGACCTTCTGCCCGGCATCGCCTCATTGATGAACGGCGCCCTGTTCTCCGCATCAGCCATCGAAGCTGTCGGGGTCCCCGACCTGCGCCTGTTCGTCCGCGGCGACGAGGTGGAGATGCACCGCCGACTGGTGCGGTCAGGTCTGGACTTCGGCACCTGCCTCACCACGGCATATCTCCATCCGGACGGCACGGACGAGTTCCGGCCGATCATGGGTGGGCGTATGCACACCCAGTACCCCGACAACGACACCAAGCGATTCTTCACCTACCGCAACCGCGGCTATCTGATGAGCCGGCCCGGTATGCGCAAACTGCTGGTGCAGGAATACGCCCGATTTGGCTGGTATTTCCTTGTGCAGCAACGGGATCTGGCCGGCTTCCGGGAGTGGCTGCGTCTGCAGTCGCTGGGCCGTCGGGAACGGTTCACGCGACCCTGATCCGGGCTGTCTCGGTACGACCGGCAACCGACTGCTGCGAATCGTTCCCAAGCCAAACTAGAACGTGTTCTACTGAACTGAGACGGGTCTGGCTCGACCAGGCTCAGGGAACACATCTAGGAGGATCATGCGGTTCACATTCGCCGAGGCGATGACAGATCCGAGCTACTACCTGCCGCTGGCTCAAGCGGCCGAGGCTGCCGGTTACGAGGGTTTCACCATCCCCGATTCCATCGCCTACCCGGAGGAGTCGGACTCGACGTATCCGTACACCGAGGACGGCAGTCGGGAGTTCCTCGAGGGCAAGGCCTTCATCGAGACCTTTGTGATGGCTGCGGCCATGGGCGCGGTCACCGAGAAGATCCGATTCAACCCGTTTGTGTTGAAACTGCCGATCCGTCCTCCCGCGCTGGTGGCGAAGCAGGCTATGTCGGTGGCCGTCCTCACGAACAACCGGTTCTCTCTGGGTGTCGGCACCAGCCCTTGGGCCGAGGACTACGACATCATGGGCGTGGACTACAAACGTCGTGGCAAACGGATGAACGAGTGCATGGACATCATCCGCGGACTCAGCACCGGCGAGTACTTCGAGTTCCACGGGGAGTTCTACGACATCCCGAAGATCAAGATGAACCCGGCGCCCACCAAACCGATCCCACTGCTCGTCGGCGGTCACGCAGATCTGGCGCTCAAGCGCGCCGTCATCCGCGGCGACGGCTGGATGCACGGCGGCGGCCCACCCGAGGAACTCGACGCGCTCCTCGACAAGATCCACGACATCCGCAAGGCCGAAGGGAAGCTGAACGACCCCTTCGAGATCCACGTCATCTCGTACGACGCCTACACACCCGACGGTTGTAAACGTCTCGAGGACAAGGGCATCACCGACGTCATCGTCGGCTTCCGGATCCCGTACATCACCGGCGACGACACCGAACCGCTTCAGAAGAAGATCGACAACCTCAACATGTTCGCCGATTCGGTGATCAGCAAGGTCAACGGCTGACCCGGCTTCTCGATCTTGGTGGGTTCGGGCGGGCATAAGCCCAGGTGGACCTCACCATTTCCCACCAAAATCGGGGGTCAGCGGATCTTGAAGATGACCGTTCGTTGCACCACGAAGTTGATGACGGTTGCGGTGCCCTGAGCGATCACGAAGGCAGCGAGGCTGTAGACAAAAGTCTCTTCCCACACCCTCGACAGCCCGGTGTAGATGCCGACCTGAACCACGAAGGTCACCAGGTAGAGGACCGCGACGGCGACAAATCGGAGCGCGCTGGGCTCGGCGGCGAAGGTCCACCGACGGTTGATCAGGTACGCCGTGGTGGTGCCGCAGATGAAGCCGACGGCTTTCGCGAACCACTCCGGCATGCCGAACCCGTACTGGAGCAACAGGGTGAGCCCGAAATCGAGGACGCCTGAGCCGGCCCCGGTGATCACAAACCGGACCAATTGGGTCTTCAGGTCGACCCCGACGCGTGGTGCTAGCTCCTCAGACACCCCAACACACTAAACGGAAGCCGCCGACTTCCCCGATTCGGTCGGTTCCAAGATCAGGATCGTGCCGATCACCAGTTCGTCCCGGATCAAACCGGTGATGATCGATTCCTGCTCGGACGCGCTGTCCCAGCGGCTGTCGTGGCGATGTCGCTCGGCAACGAGGTCGTCGCATTCGGTGACCCGCTGCTGCCACCAGTCGGGGGCCCCAGCGAAGTCGGCCAGATCGGCGCGATCGACGATGCGCATCCCGGCGTCCTCCACGAGCCGGTCCAATCCCGGACGAGTCGGAAAGTTGTTGCCGTCGGGCTGGTTCGGAAGGTCGTCGACGGTCTTGATGTAGACGAGCACACCGACTCTCCCGTCGACACGGACGACGCGTCGGAGCTCTCGCAACATCTTGGGCTGATCGGTGCTCGTGCAGACGACTCCCAGCGACCACGCCTTGTCGAATGCCCCGGACGGAAATGGCAGATTCTCGCCGGCGGCCGCGACGGTGGACCGGCCGAACAACCGTTGCGCGGCCTGGCACGCGCCCATCATCGGCTCGACCAGCACCACCTCGGGTCCGAACTCCCGTGCGACGAACTCGGCTGCCCCACCCATGCCCGCCCCGACATCAACAAGGCTCGTCTGAGCGTCGAGAGCGAGCTTGCCAGCCAGCCAGCGAAGCGCGTCGGGGCTGCCACTACCGCGGCATGCTGCGGGTATGGCGTACTCGCGACCAAGTGTCTCGACGGCCCGAACGGTCCACGACGGAACCGTGTCGAACTCGTCCTTCATCGCCTCTGCATCGACTACCACTGTGCCGCCTTCACCGACTGTGCCCCATCGTCCAGGCGCTCACGAAGCCGCCGTCCGATCTCTGCCTTGACCTTTGCTGCCGGAACCTCACCGGCCGCCGACGCCAACCCCGACAGGTTGACGCCCACCACACCCGGGATGTCGAGGAGCGCGGCAGCTTCGTCGACCGCGGTCTCGATGCCCGCCTCGACAGAGTCGTCAGCGGCAAGCACTCTGGCGATCTGCGAGTGGTCGAGGTGGAGACCGGGAAAGGCCGCCAGCACCTGAGCGGACCGTTCGTCGGTGTACACGGCCACGCCCGCGATGACCGGCATCGTGACGCCCTGCGCCCTCGCCGCGGACATGAATGCCCTCAGCGATTCCGGGGTACTGACATGGTTCAGTACCGCCAACTGGGCGCCGGCCCTCTGCTTTTCGAGCAGACGCGCCGGGCGGATGTCGGTGGGCACAGCTTCGGGAGCCTCCGGCACACCAACGGCAAGATCAGCCTGTGCCGCCAGCGCCGCGAGCCGGGTGCCGTCCAGATCGAAAACCTGTGTCACATCTTGTCGAACACCCTGTGCCCGGCCGTCACCGGTGACGCAGAAGACGCCGTCGGCCCCGGCCTGGCCCAGTCCCATCAGTTCCTGCTCGAGTACCACCCTGTTGCGGTCGCGACAGGTCAGCGTCACCCACGGGCATCCACCCACGCCGCGGATGATCTGCGCCATCACGGTCGGCGGGTAGTCGGGGCGGTTCTGGTGTTCTCCGACGAGGACGGCATCGCTGCTCTCACCCAGAATGGATGCCACCTGTTCGAGGATGCCCCGGTCGAAGGCCGGGACCGACAGGTCGGACAGCACCACCGGGCGGGTACGGGAGGCGTTGATCAACTCACTCGGCGACGCCGGACTGACCAACGGCTGTGGCCACGGAATGGGTTCGGTCAGAACGGCAAACGGACAGATGTGGGCGCCCATCTCACACGTGGCGTCGTCGCGCACACCACCGCATGGTCCGAACACCATGCGCTTGGGGCATTCCCGCGACCGCGTTCCCCGATACTCGGTGAAGGCGTCGGGCCCATCGGTCGTGGTGTCCATGACGAACCGCTTACCCCGCTGACTCGAGCGGCAATCATCGTGAGCCGGACCGGTGCACGGTCCGCCGCACGATTAACCGGCTATGTCACAGAGTTTTTCGAGCTCCTCGAGGGCTGTGTCGAGATGGGTCAGCAGTCGCTGCAGACTCGGGATCGTCGCGCGTGCACCGGTCAGACCGAAATTGATGTTGTCGCCGTTGGACGCCACGGTGATGTTCAACGCCTGCCCATCCATGGCGATCGAGGCCGGGTAGATGCCGTCGAGCCGCGCACCGTTCCAGTACAGGTCCTGTTTCGGGCCCGGCACATTGGAGATGATGATGTTGAACGGTGGCGGGGTGTACCGCACGAATCCGGGCACCGTCGAAAAGGCCAACGGCGCCATCACCGCCGCGCCGTAGCCCAACGCCATCAGCGGACTGAGGTCGCGGATGACGTTCTTGCTCGACCGTGTCGACTCCACGAGGGTGGCCAACCGGCGTTCCGGATCAGGTTGATCGGTGGCGAGATTCGCCAAGATGGCGGTGACCGCGTTGCCCTCAGAGGTGTCGCTGCCTGCGGCGTGCATCGACACCGGCATCATCGCGATCAGCGGCTGTTCGGGCAGCTCGTTCTGGTCGATCAAATAGGACCTGAGCGCTCCGGCACACATCGCCATGACCACGTCGTTGATCGTGATGTCGAGGCCCGCCGCCACCTCACGCAACCGGGTCGCCGACCATTGATCGGCCGCGAATCGCCGTGCGCCACCGATCGGCACGTTGAACATCGTGCGGGGCGCCTGCATCGGCAGGATCAGGTTGCGGTCGCGGACCGCCCGAAGCCCCAGACGTGCACCGGCGGGAGCCAGCCCTACTAGTTCACCGGCCACCTTGGCCCCACCGCTGAGTACTTGCCCAACCACGTGCTGTGAACCCGAATCGTCCGACGGCTCCTTGGGTTTGCGCGCGAACAGGGCTGGGTCCCAGGGGGCGCGCCCGTTCCGTGCATCGGGGTCGGTGTCGAGTGTCTTCTCGAGCAACTTCAACGCGCTCACGCCGTCCACCAGCGAGTGGTGGATCTTGGTGTACATCGCGACCCGACCATCGGCGAGGCCCTCGATCAGGTGCACCTCCCACATCGGCCGGTAACGGTCGAGGAGCGCGCCGTGATTCGCCGAGACGTACTTGAGGAGTTCGCGGATTCGGCCCGGGCGCGGCAAAACCGTTCGGCGAACGTGGTATTCGAGGTCGATCTCCTTGTCGTACGTCCACCGGACCGTACCCATCAGCGCCACGGGTGACGCGGGCCGTTTCCGGAAGAGCCGGTAGACGTCGGTCTGCGCCTGCAAGGTCTCGAACATCAGCTCACCGAGCTCTTCGGCAGAGCTTCCCTCAGCGGGTTCGAAGAGCTGAAGACCACCGACGTGCATCGGATGCTCGCGCGATTCGGCCAGCAGGAACATCGATTCGGTGATCGGCATGTACGGCATGTGCGCTCCTGGACTGTCGGTTCCGTGTGTGCTCGAGAGACTCGAAGTCCACCAATGTGAAACAGGTTACAAGCTCGCACGGTCGCGCACCCGCCGTACTCGAGGGTTTACCGCTCGGCTCTGGGGGAACTCAGGCGTCATGCGCTTTGGATACACGTTGATGACCGAACAGAGTGGACCGAAGGACCTGGTGCGCTACGCCGTGTCAGCCGAGAACGCGGGTTTCGACTTCGAGGTCTCCAGCGATCACTACTCTCCCTGGCTCGTTTCCCAGGGGCATGCGCCTTACGCGTGGAGTGTGTTGGGCGCCGTCGCCCACGCCACCGAGCGGGTAGAACTGGCGACCTACGTCACCGCGCCGACCATGCGATACCACCCGGCCGTGGTGGCGCAGAAGGCCGCGACCATGCAGTTGCTGGCAGACGGGCGGTTCATCCTCGGCCTCGGGTCAGGCGAGAGCCTCAATGAGCACACCGTCGGTCAGGGTTGGCCCGGCGTCGAGCAGCGCCAAGAGATGTTGGCCGAGGCCGTGAAGATCATCCGCGAACTCCACGCCGGCGAACTCGTCACGTACGACGGCAAGTACTTCCGCGTCGACTCCTCACGCATCTGGGATCTGCCCGACGGTGGTGTCCCGATCGGCCTCGCCGTCTCCGGCGACAGATCGATCGAGCATCTGGCGCCGCTCGGCGACCACATGATCTCCACTGAACCCTCGGCCGATCTGGTGACATCGTGGGATCAGCACCACCCCGAGCAGTCGCGGAAGATCGGACAGATTCCGATCTGTTGGGATCCCGACAAAGACGCAGCTGTTGCCCGCGCGCATGATCAATTCCGCTGGTTTGCCGGCGGCTGGTCGGTGAATGCCGATTTGCCGACAACTGCCTCATTCAGCGGCGCCACTCAATTCGTGAGGCCGGAGGATGTTGCGTCATCAATTGCATGCGGTCCGGACCTGGATGAATTGGCCGAGAGCGTGAAGCCGTTCATCGAGGCCGGTTATACCGACGTGGCACTTGTTCAAATAGGCGGAGACAGTCAGGACCAGTTCTTGGCCGAGGCGGCGGAGCCTTTGCTCACGAAGCTTCGCGCACTCTGACAGTCAGCGCAGTTCGCTCTTCCAACTCTTCGATCACCGCGTCGACGACTGCAACTGCGTCGTCGAGCAGCGCCGCACGTGTCCACAGACGGGTCCATTCGGTGTGCACAGACATGCACTGCTCCAGCGTTTCCACTGCCGCAGCAGCCAACTCGACAGAGGGTTGAAATTGGTTGTCCAGCAGCGACTTCGGACCAGTGTTATCCGCGAGGAGCGGGCCGCCGGGTAGTGCGGCCGCCACCGTGGTCGCAGCGCCGAGAGCAACCAACCACGCGCGCTGGTCATCGGCACGCAGTGCGGTTGCCAACGCCGACCGGACCAACGCAGCGCGCCGCACAGCAGTTGTACGGTCGAATTGTTCAGCCCATTCGACGGCAGGCGCGTTGTCGAAAACACCCGTTCCCCAGATGTGCATCGTCGACACCTCTCCACCGCGACTCGGACGTTTGGTCTCACAGTATTTGTCGCATACGTGCTGCGACTTGTTACCCCATTGTCCCCGCGTGTTCGAGGTCTCTTCCTGAACAATACGTGAATTGACCGGCGCAATTTTCCGCATCGGACGTTTTGTTCGAATCCAACATTGGTCGGTCGAGACGATCGGCAACTCGTCTGACAGACCGTCGTAGGTCGCGTGGCCGGCGATGCGGACCGGGAGCATCATGACGGGCATGCAGATCTACGACGACATCGTCATCGGCGCCGGTCACAACGGCCTGACCACGGCCGCCTATCTGGCGCGGGCGGGCCGCAAGGTGCTTGTGCTCGAACGCGCCCCGCACGTCGGCGGCGCGACCGTGTCCGCCCGGCCGTTCCCCGGAATGGATGCGCGACTGTCCCGCTACTCGTACCTGGTGTCGCTGCTGCCACAGCAGATCATCGCCGACCTCGGACTCGACATCACCCTCGTCCGGCGCAGGTACTCCTCGTACACACCGCTGCCCGCCGACCCGTCCAGGGGCATCCTCGTGGACACGGCCGATGAGGCAGCGACAGCGGCATCATTCCGAGCCGTCACGGGGTCTGAAGCGGATTTTCGCGCGTGGAAACGGTTCTATGCCGCGATGTCGACGATCGCCGAGGGTGTTTTCCCGACCATGCTGCAACCGCTCGTCAGCGCCGATGAGATGGCGATGATCGCGGGTGGCGATCTCGCCGCCATGGACATGTGGGAACGCCTCACCACCGAACCGGCCGGCGCCATCATCACCGACACATTCAGCGACGACCTGGTCCGGGGCATCGTCGCAACCGACGGGCTCATCGGCACGTTCGCCGATCTCGACGACCCCTCACTGGCTCAGAACGTCTGCCTGCTCTACCACCTGATCGGCGGTGGCACAGGCGACTGGGACGTCCCGGTGGGTGGCATGGGCGCGGTCTCCGGCGCCCTCGCCACCGCAGCCGTCGATGCCGGTGCCGACATCCGCACCGGAGCCGAGGTGACCGCCGTCGACCCGGGTGACGGCACAGTGGAATGGGACCAGGGCATCGCCAAGGCCGAGTTCATCCACGCCGCGTGCGCCCCTTTTGTTCTCGATCGACTTGTCGGTAATCATGATGCGTCGCAACCGAAACCACGTGGCGCCCAACTCAAGATCAACGTGCTGTTGCGGCGGCTGCCGAAGCTGCGGGATACCGATGTCCCGGTGGGCGCGGCATTTTCGGGCACCTTCCACATCCACGAGGGCTTCGACGCGTTGGCGCGATCACATCGTGAGGTCGCGGCCGGCCGGATCCCGACGATTCCGCCCAGTGAGATCTACTGCCACACCCTGTCCGACCCGAGCATCCTCGGCCCCGATCTCACCGGTATGCACACCCTGACGCTGTTCGGACTGCACATGACGCCGGAGTTGTTCACCCGGCCAGGGGCTAAAGACGAAGCCGTGGCCGCCACCTTGGCCGCACTGGACTCGGTCCTCGACGAACCGATCGCCGACGTCATCGCCACCGACAACACCGGTGCACCCTGCATCGAAGCGAAGACCCCACCGGAACTCGAAGAGGCGGTAGGACTGCCCGGCGGCCACATCTTCCATCGGCCGCTGCAATGGCCCTGGGCGGAATCACCTGCAGAAGTCGGCACATGGGGTGTGGAAACCGGCCATCGGCGGGTGTTGCTCGCCGGGGCCGGCGCCCGGCGCGGCGGCGGAGTCAGCGGCATCCCGGGCCACAACGCTGCGGCGCTGGTCCTGCGTTCCTGACCCACGCGCAGAACCTGCTCGACCTCGAGGAAGCCCGCCTCGAACAGCTCGACGACGACAAAGCGGAGTGAGCTGAGCCCGACTCACGAGTGGGCGAGCTTCTTGTTCACCACCCGGGTCAGCCATGCCGGCGAGAAGCGCGCACCGAGCGACAGCGCCTTGGTCTGCAGCCCGACGGCGTAGTGCACCCGGTGGATGAGCTTGCTGGTCCTGGGTTCCTCGACGGCAGCGAGGATGGCATCGGCGACGTCCTGGGGTCCGAGGCGGATCCCGAGCGAGTCGGTGGTGCCCGTGCGGACGTCCTTGGTCATCGCGGTCTGGACGTAGAGGGGCCACATGGCGATGGCGCGGATGCCGTGCTTGCCCCACTCGATGTCCAACGCCTCGGTGAGGCCGCGGACGTACATCTTGGTGGCGCTGTAGCTGGCCAGCTCGGCCTGACCGTAGATCGCCGACGCCGACGCGATGTTGACCAAGACAGACCCCGGAGTGGCCTTCAGATGCCGGAACCCGGCATGGCACCCGTTGGTCACGCCCTTGACGTTGATGTCGATCTGCTTGTGCTGGGTGGCGAGCGGGATCTCCTCGAACGGGCCCGCCAGCAAGATGCCCGCGTTGTTGATCAGCACGTCGAGCCGACCACCATTGCTCTCGGCGAACTCGTCGAGACGGGTGGCGAACTCATCGGCGTCGGTGACGTCGAGGTGGCCCGTGACCGCGCGACTTCCCGCGGCCTTCACCTCGTCGACAAGACTGGCCAATCCCGCCTCGTCGATGTCGTACGCACCGATGAGGTATCCCTTGCGTGCAAACGTGAGCGCAGTGTGACGTCCGATTCCGGCTGCAGCACCGGTGATGAAGACCGATCGTGTAGGCATACGGGATTCTTACACCGCACATTGTCGAATGGCTAGTTCCGATGACACGCCCGGTAGGCTCTGGTCCGATGTCTACCGCTGAATTGCCCATTGAAACCCGCAAGCTCGTCGGCTGGAGCCGGACGACGCCGATCGAGGGTCACGTGCTGGCGACACCCGATGTCGAGGTGATCGCCAAGGCTGTCGCGCAGGTTGCCGATGCAAACGCCGACAAGCCGTCCTACCTGCGTCGCGGCGTGGTCGCCCGCGGACTGGGACGTTCCTACAACGAATCCGCGCAGAACGTCGGTGGCCTGACCGTCGACATGACGCAGCTCAAGCGCGTCCACTCGATCGACGACTCCACCGGGATCGTCGACCTCGACGCCGGTGTCTCGCTCGACGAGCTGATGACCGTGGCCCTCCCGTTCGGCCTGTGGGTCCCGGTATTGCCCGGCACCAGGCAGGTCACCATCGGTGGAGCCATCGCACACGACATCCATGGCAAAAACCATCACAGCGCCGGCACCTTCGGCCAGCACGTTGTCGAGATCACGCTGCTGGTGGCCGATGGACGCATCCTCACCCTGACCCCCGCCGGCAGCCCCGACGATCCCCAGGGTGAACTGTTCTGGGCGACCATCGCCGGAATCGGCCTGACCGGCATCATCCTGCGGGCCAAGGTCCAGCTCAAGCGGACCGAGAGTGCGTACTTCATCGCAGACACCGCCACCACCGGCAGTCTCGACGAGACCATCGCGCTCCATCTCGAGGACGGATTCGAAGACGGCTACGAGTACGCATCGGGCTGGTTCGACTCGATCAGCAAGCCGCCGAAGCTCGGCCGCGGATCATTCAGTCGCGGCAACCTGGCCCGGCTCGACGAGCTGCCGCCGAAGCTGCAGAAGGATCCGCTGAAGTTCAACGGCAAACCACTTGTGACCTTCCCGGACATCTTCCCGAACGGGCTGGCCAACAAGTTCGACTTCTCCATCGTCGGCGAGGCCTACTACCGGATGGGGTCGAACAAAAAGGGCCAGGTCAAGAATTTGGCGCAGTTCTACCACATCCTCGACATCTTCGGAGAGTGGAATCGGGCCTACGGACGTACCGGCGGATTCACCCAGTACCAGTTCATCGTGCCCACCGGCAACGAGGACGAGTTCAAGCGGATCATCGCCGACATCCAGGCCTCCGGACACGTGAGCTTCCTCAACGTGATCAAGCTGTTCGGCGACGGAAACCAAGCGCCCCTGAGCTTTCCGTTCCGTGGCTGGAACGTTTGTCTCGACTTCCCGATCAAACGGGGTCTCGGTGAATACCTCAACGAACTCGATCGTCGCGTGATGGCCATGGGCGGACGCCTGTACACGGCCAAGGACTCGCGGACCTCCGCGCAGAACTTCCACGCCATGTACCCCGAGATCGACTCGTGGATCGCCACCCGCCGAAGCATCGACCCGACCGGGGTGTTCATGTCCGACATGGCCCGTCGCCTCGAACTCGCCTGAGCAACAACTCGTTCGAGCCTGCACTCCCCCGATCTGCCGACTAGACAGGAACATTCATGATCAACGCCGTAGGCGTCCCACAGTCCGTCCTGGTACTCGGTGGCAGCTCCGAGATCGGACTGGCCATCACCGCCGAATACCTCAAGAAGGGGCCGATGCGTGTGGTCCTGGCGACCATGCCCGGCGACCCCGCCGGTGAGGCCGCAGTCGAGAAGATGAAAGCCGCCGGCGCCTCGTCGGTGGAGCGCATCGACTTCGACGCACTCACCCCCGACAGCCATCCCGCGGTGATCGACCAGGCGTTCGCCGGGGGCGACATCGACGTGGCCATCGTCGCGTTCGGCGTCCAGGGTGTGGACGAAGAGGTCTGGCAGGACCAGCGAAAAGCAGTCTTCACCGCCAACATCAACTACACCGCCGCGGTATCGGTGGGCGTTCTCCTCGGCGAGAAGATGCGCGCACAGGGCCACGGCCAGATCATCGCGATGAGCTCCGTCGCCGGAGAACGTGTGCGGCGCAGCAACTTCGTCTACGGCTCCACCAAGGCCGGTCTCGACGGGTTCTACCTCGGCCTCGGTGAGGCGTTGCGCGAACACAACATCCGCGTACTCGTCATCCGCCCGGGCATGGTGCGCACCCGCTTGTCGGCGCACGTGAAGGAAGCACCGCTGACGGTCGAGAAGGAAGACGTCGCCAAGCTGGCGGTGTCGGCAGCGGGCAAGGGCAAGGAACTCGTCTGGGCGCCCCCGCCATTCCGTTTCGTGATGATGGTGCTTCGCCACATCCCCCGTCCGATCTTCCGCAAACTTCCCATCTGATCCATGCGCCGACACCTGTGGTCGAGAGCCGACGATGGGCATCGCGTCGCGCACGGTTCAAGCGGGACCAGACACCTGCTGTCGCTTGCAGACCTGATCGGTGCGGCCGTCGTCGCGCTTGTGGTGTCGAGCATTGCGCTGGCGGCGATCGGCCGCGTGGACTGGCCGGCGTTCAACTCGTCCAACGTCGAGACCGCCCTCACCACCACCGGTCAGGTCCTCGCGGTTGTCCTGATGATCGTCGCCGTTGTGCTGTCGCGGACCGGCAAGGCGACATGGGCGATCAAACCGCTGTCGTGGCTGGGTATCTCGGCCCTGGCAGCGGTCACGCTGGCGATGCCGCTGGGAGCCACCAAGCTCTATCTGTTCGGCATCTCGGTGGATCAGCAGTTCCGCACCGAGTACCTCACCAGGCTGACGAACAGCCCAGCGCTGGCCGACATGACCTACGCCGATCTGCCGCCGTACTACCCGGCCGGGTGGTTCTGGCTGGGCGGACGTTACGCCTCCCTCACCGGTCAGCCCGGCTGGGAAGCGTACAAACCGTGGGCGATCATCTCGATCTCCATCGCTGCCGCGTTGGCGATGGCCCTGTGGCAACGGATGATCCGTACCGACCTGGCGATCGCGGCGACACTGGCCTCCACCGTGCTCACCCTGATGTACGTGAGCCCCGAGCCCTACGCGGCGGTACTGGTGCTCCTCGGCGCTCCGATGCTGGTGACGATTCTGCACGGCTTGCGGTCGGGCAGCGTGCCCGCGATCGTGGCCGGTGGACTGTTCCTCGGCCTGAGCGCCACCTTCTACACGCTCTACACCGGCCTGTTCGCCATGACGGCCGTGCTGATGGCCCTCTACCTCGCCGCGGTGGCGTGGTTCGGCTTGGACAACAAGGCCGTCAACAAATCTCGAATCCGTACCGATCGGGTACGCGCCGTGCTGCACCTTGCGTTGCGCCTGGTCGGTATGGCCGCAGTGGCCATCCTCGTGGCGCTCATCGTCTGGGCGCCATACCTTTACGACAGACTTCGCAACGAGCCCGCCTCGGGTGGTACGGCCGAGCACTACCTGCCGGGATCGGGTGCCGTGCTCCCGACACCGATGCTGCACTGGTCGCTGATCGGCGCGCTGACCATGGTCGGTCTGGTCTGGATCATCCTTCGGTTCCGCACCAGGACCGCAGCTTTGACCTTCGGTGTCACGGTCGTCTCGATCTACCTGTTCTGTTTGCTGTCGATGGCGGTCACGGCCACCGGGACCACCCTGCTCTCGTTCCGCATGGAGCCGTTGCTCATCGTGGTCCTCGGTGTTGCCGGCGTGTACGGCTTCGCGGAGTTGGCGTCGGTGGCGGTCCGGCGATTCGGTGACGTGCGCACCCTGGTGGCGGTACTCGCCACCGGTGCAGCCATCGCTGTCGCACAGAGCATTCCAGGCCATCTGGCCACCGAGATCACCGTCGCCTACACCGACACGGACGGCTACGGTGTGCGCGCAGATCAGCGGCCGCCGGGAGCGGGTGCCTACTTCCCGGAGATCGACGCGGCCATCACCACCCAGACTGGCCGGCCCCGCGACGACACCGTGGTACTCACCGCCGACTACGGATTCCTCTCGGTGTACCCGTACTACGGATTCCAGGGACTCACGTCGCACTACGCGAACCCGTTGGCGGAGTTCGACAAACGCGCCGCGGCCATCGAACAGTGGTCAACTGCCGAAACCGCGGACAGCCTCGTCGAGCAACTCGATGCCTCACCGTGGCGACCACCGACGGTGTTCCTCTTCCGTTACAGCGCAGAAGGTTACGATCTGCGCCTGGCCGAAGATGTCTACCCCAACGACCCCAATGTCCGTCGGTACACGGTCACCTTCAACCGGTCGGTGTTCGAGGATCCGCGGTTCACGGTGACCAACATCGGACCCTTCGTCCTGGTGGTCCGCAACTAGTTCTCTACGGTCAGGGCCCTTAGTTCTCTACCGGTCAGGCCCCTAGTTCTCTACCGCTCGGCGCCACAGTCGAGCGGCTGTGCGCCCACGACCCCCCGGACCGACAGCAGGCCCTCGAGGATGTACTGACCCGGAAGGGTGGCCTGCAAGGTGACCCAGCTGTCCGGCGTCTCGGTGATGCATGCGTAGAGGTTCTCGTCCACACTGCTGCGCGCGACAAGATACTTGTTGTAGCGCACCTGAATCGCGTGCGCCTGTGTGTCGGGTACGTCCAGGACGAGCTTCGCCGGCGACGACTCGACAACTGTCAGCGGCGCCGAGACGATCGGGGCGGGGTCGTCGACCTTGTAGAGGTTCCACTTGTCGTTGCCCCAGACCCGTTCGAGATAGGGCAGGCCCGACTGCACCAGTGCCGCTTCTTTTTTCATCTGGCGCAGCGGATCGGCAGAGACCGCAACAAAGGCAACCGCGTTCTCCGACAGCCACTGCCGGTACGACTGGGGGGTCAGCGCGTTCTCTTCGTAGAAGATCGGGTTGAACCGCGAGTCCGACTGGTTCTCCCAGCCGCGCGCCAGCTTGATGGTCATGCCGAGTTTGTGTGCGCCCGCGTGGGTTTGGGCATCCACCAGCTCCACGCGGTGGTTGTTGATCTCCGGCCGGTCGACCAGCTGCGAGCGCAGGGGGATGTAGTCGCGGTTGCTGTCGCCGGAGTCGGCTCCGACCACCTGGTCTGCGGTCGCCACAAACGTCGCGTAGATGAGGGCCGGGGCCAACGCAATGGCCAGGAACTTGAGCGACCGCTTCGAGTAGAAGAGACACAGACACGGCAACACCAGACAGAAGAACCGGCTGAGGTTGGAGCCCACGCCCGTCGGTACGAGGAACATGACGATGGCCGCGGCGCTCGCGAGGGGCACGATCCACCGGGCCGGTGGGATGGTGAGCGCGGCGGCACCGCCCACGGCGATCAGGGCGACCCAGAACAGGGTGGTGGCGGGGAACCCCTGAGCGCCGGGGCTGCCGAACATCAGGAACGGGACGCCCACTCCGAGAGCAGACCCACCCAGGACCCACCAGGTGGTCCGGGCCTGCTCGTCGCGGCCGAACGCAAAGGGCACCGCGGCCAGACCGACAAACGCCGGGGCCAGCGGACTCGCGAGCCCGGCGACCAGCAGGCCGATGACCCCCAGCGCCAGATACCCGCGGCGCACGACGACGATGGCCCCGAGGGCGATGGCCGCTCCCACAGCGAACGCCACCCGGCCCGAGAGCATGTTCAGTACTGCGGCGATGGTGATGGCCCAGACCAGCACGGTCTGGTGCGTGGCGCCTTTGGCCAGCGGGACGGCCAGCAGAGCGATGGCAGCGGTGGCAAGGCACAGCAGGAGCAGAGAACCGGTGAGAGTCGACAGGGCCGGGACGATCAGCGAATAGCTGCCGGGCGACACCCCGCCGTACCAGCCGAACCAGTAACCGAGGCCGACGCCGGATCGAGCAGCTTCCTCACGCGCGATGGCCGCTTGCAGATCCCCCACCGTCGGGTGCGCCACCCACAGGCCCACGATGGCGATCAGCGCCACCAGGAGTGGGAGGAGCGGCCGCCGGCCAAGTGCCGGCAAGGCCACCGGGAAGCTCATCCGATCGACACCCCTGCACTCTCCGGCCTGCGGGCCGCTCGGTTGCGCCACCATCGGGTCAAGGTCGGCGCGTAGATGATCAGCGCCGCCACCGCCAGGAGCCAAACCCCTGCGATGACATCAAGAATGTAGTGGTTTCCCGAACCCATGACCACAAAATATGTGGTGAACGGGTAGATGAGGCCGAGGATGCGCAGCCACTTCCACTTGGCCAGGAAGAACAGCGTCACGCCGCACCAGGTGGCCCACGCGCAGTGCAGCGAAGGCATGGCGGCGAACTGGTTGGAGATGGCGTCGCTGCCGGGTGCACCCGACTCAGGCCACCAGCCCCATGAGGCGGTCTGCGCCATGACGTCGACAAAGCCCTCGCCTTTGAGCAGGCGCGGCGGCGCGGTGGGCAACCAATAGAAACCGATCAGGGCCAACCCTGTTGTCAACACCAGCACGCCGCTGACCTGGCGGTAATACTGTTTGCGCCGGAACAGCAGCCAGATCAGCACCACGGGGGTGACGATGAAGTGCAGGGTGGCGTACTGGAGGGCGACCAGGTTGGCGAGCCAGGTGGTGGTGTGCACCAGTTCGTTGAGTGGCCGCTCGAGGGCGAAGTTCCAGCTGTCTTCGATCCTCAGGATTTCGTCGGCGTTGCGGTATGCCGCCGCGGCGACGTCGCCCACGCTGTTGCGGATGGCCGAGTAGATGGCGTAGAGCGCGCCCAGCATGAGGATTTCAACCCACCACCGTGGGCGGGCGAGGTATCGATTGACCCGGGTGACCGCGGCACGGAAGCCGGTCTCCCGCAGTTCGGATTCGTAGGCGTCGAACGCAGCCGAGTCGAGTTCCGGGGCGGTGGTCGATCGGGCATCACGGGTTGCCATAAATCAACTCCCGCATATAACCCTCCAACTACCTACTTCGACCTCGTACCGCCTGACCCGAGTTTGCGGATCGAACGCGAAACTACCGCGTACAAGTCACAGGTCCGACACATCTCGTTACGATGGCTGACCGGAGAGGGCGCAATGGTTCTGCAGGATCATAACCGAGGAAGGGCTGCCAACCTTCCCACACGCGGCCCGCGAAGGCTCTGAGCTGGCGAAAGCCAGAGCCATTTGCCCATCGTTGGTCTTCTATTCACCAATTTACGGTGCTTCGAATGTGATGCTCGTCACAGCTTACGTTCGATCGACCCCATTCGAAGCCATCACCAGCTCGACGAGTCGGCGCACCGCGAACTCGTAACCGCGGATGCCGAAGCCCGCTATGACACCTTCCGCGACGCCGGACACATAGGACCGGTGGCGGAACTCTTCACGCGCGTGCACGTTGCTGACATGCACCTCGAAGATCGGCACCTCAGGGATGACCAGCGCGTCCCGCAGCGCCACCGAGGTGTGCGTCCATCCGCCGGGGTTGATGACGATTCCGCACGCATGACCACGTGCCCCGTGGATCCACTCGAGCATCTCGCCTTCGTGGTTGGTCTGGCGCGCTTGCACGGTGAAACCGGACTCCGCTGCGGCGGAGGTGGCGATCGCCACCGCGTCCTCGAGCGTGTCGGCGCCGTAGACATCAGGCTGCCGGGTGCCGAGCGCGTTCAGGTTCGGCCCGTTCAGCAAGAGGATGGGCGCACGGTCACCGGATTCGCGGCTGTCGATCATGGGGCAATTGTATGGCTCGGCGCGGCACCGCAAGAGAATCCGACACGCCCAGGCGGTTACCATCTGCGTTTGTGCCTGCTGACGCCCCGACCGTGAAACCGACCCACGACCGGGCGCGGATCGCCAAGCTCGCTGCGATCGTCACCGGTCTGCTCGGCGTCTTCCTTGCCCTGGCCACGCCGCTGCTGCCCGTCAATCAGACCACCGCCGAGGTGAACTGGCCGCAGCAGGACAAATTGCAGTCGGTGCTGGCGCCGCTCGTCTCCTATGTACCGATCGACCTCGACATCACGGTGCCATGCAGCGCCGTCGACCAGCTCACCGGGCCCGGGCAGACCGTGCTCGTCTCGACCACCCCGAAACAAGCCGAAAAGGCAGTCGCCCGAGGTCTTTTCATCCGCAAGTCCGGCCAGGCCACGGACGCACTGGATCGGCAGTCCGTAGAGGTGGTGGTCCGCAACACCCCCGTGGCCTTTGCGACGCTCGCCGACATCCGGTCGCAGGGATGCGAGAGCATCACGGTGACCGCGACCGCTGAATCGGTGAAGGCCGAGTTCGTCGGGATGACCGACGCCGAAGATGAGCCCCTCGTCGGCGAGACGACCGACGGCGACCAACGGCCCCAGATGACCGGCATCTACACAGACCTGACCGGCGCTGCGACATCGCTGCCCGGCCTGACGGCACACGCCACCATCGACGACCGGTACAGCACCGCCCCCACCATCCTCAAGTGGCTTGCGATCGCGGTCGGGGTGCTCTGCACGCTGATCTCGCTGGGCGCATTGGCCGTGCTCGACTCCACCGACGGGCGCAAGCACCGCCGGTTCCTGCCCGCCCGATGGTGGACGTTCAACGCCCGCGACGGCGTGGTGATCGGCGCGCTTCTCATCTGGCACATCGTCGGCGCGAACACATCGGACGACGGATACATCTTGACGATGTCGCGGGTGGCCGAGTACGCCGGCTACACCGCCAACTACTACCGCTGGTACGGCGCGCCGGAGGCACCGTTCGGCTGGTACTACCAGGTGTTCGGATGGCTGGCTCACGTCACCACCGCCAGCCCGTGGATGCGCCTGCCCGCGCTGGTCTGCGGAATCCTGGTGTGGCTGATCCTGTCCCACGAGGTGCTCCCTCGCCTCGGCCGCGCCGCGACCATCAACCGGATCGTCCCGTGGACCGCCGCCTTCGTGTTCCTCGCGTCGTGGTTCCCGTTCAACAACGGACTCCGACCCGAGCCGATCATCTGCCTGGGCGCGCTGCTCACGTGGTGCTCGGTGGAACGTGCGATCGCGACCGGCAGGATCCTTCCTGCGGCAGTGGCCTGCACGATCGGAGCATTCAGCCTCGCAGCCGGACCCACGGGTCTGATGGCGGTCGCGGCGTTGATCGCCGGTGCCCGCCCCATGGTGATGGCCCTGATCAAACGAGCCAAGGCCATCGGCGGCGACTTCAAGAGTTATCTGGCGATGGTGGCTCCGGTCGCCGCAGCCGGGGTGTTCGTGATGTTTGTCGTCTTCTCCGATCTGACCCTCGCCGCATTCACACAGTCGACGAGCATGAAGACCGCGCTGGGCCCCTCACTGCATTGGTACAACGAGATCGACCGGTACTCGGCGTTGTTCGAGTTCTCGGCCAACGGCTCGGTGTCCCGACGGTTCGCAGTGCTGGCGATGCTCGTCGGGCTGGTGGTCTCCGGCGCGATGCTCATCCGCAAGAGCCGCATACCCGGTACGGCGCTCGGCCCGTCCCGCCGCATCGTCGGGATCACCTTCGCCTCGCTCATCTTCCTCATGTTCACCCCGACAAAATGGACCCACCAATTCGGTGTGTTCGCCGGACTGGCGGCGGCACTGGCCGCCATCGCGGCCATCGCAGTCAGTGCCGAGGCCATGCATGCCCGGCGCAACCGGATGCTCTTCATCGCACTCGTGCTGTTCATCACCGGTCTGTCGTTCACCGCACCGAACGCCTTCTTCTACTACTCGAACTGGGGCATGCCGTGGGG
This sequence comes from Williamsia muralis, assembly GCF_051487485.1. Classification (GTDB taxonomy): domain Bacteria; phylum Actinomycetota; class Actinomycetes; order Mycobacteriales; family Mycobacteriaceae; genus Williamsia; species Williamsia muralis_B. The sequence continues at coordinate 87,013 of NZ_JAHVCV010000012.1, forward strand.
CGCACTTCCCGTTCGTTTCGGGGTCGCTCTGGGCAGCGTGATGCTGTACCTCTGTGCAGCCGCCCTGCTCGTGGCGTTCTGGTTCCACTTCCGCGAGCCGTTCGATCGGCGCAAGGACGCCGCCGCGGCCGGCTCACGGGTGTCGGGCACTCGTCCTCGCCGGTGGTACAGCACGCTCGCTGCGGCGCCCCTGGCCGTCGCGGGAGCGTTCCTCGTGCTCTTCCAGATCGGCACCGGTGTCGCGTCGGGCGTGAAGCAGAGCGGGTCGTTCTCCATTCCGTCGTCGAACGTCGACGCCCTGCGCGGAGACATCTGCGCGATGGCCGAGAAGGTCCTGGTGGAACCGGATCCTTCAGGCGACCTCCTCGAGCCGGTGGACGGCAACGTCGCCCTCGGCCTGAACGGCTCGTCCGAACCGGCTGACGGCGCTCCGGCCAACGCGGGTTTCACCGCAAACGGTCTCCCGCTGACCCTTGACTCGACCGCCAGCGCGGGCAGTCTCGGCGTGCTCGGTGGCAATGTCGCCGTCTCGCCGGATGTGCTCAATTCGAACGCGGGCGGAACCGGCGGGGGTGAAACCGATCAGGCCGGCGTCAACGGCAGTACGGCCAAACTGCCGTTCGGACTGGACCCGGCCGTCACACCCGTGCTCGCCAGCTACTCGCAAAACGACCAGTTCCCCTCGTATCTCACCTCGTCCTGGTACCGGCTCCCGGCACGCAACGCCGACACCCCGCTGATCACGATGGCGGTCGCGGGTCAGTTCGACATCGAGAACATCAAGATGGAGTACTCAACAGGGTCCGGTGACTCGAACGAGGACTTCCAGGTGGCGGGTGAGGTCGATCTGATCGACCCGGGGCCGCGGCCCTCGTGGCGGGACCTGCGTACCTATCGCAGTTCGTTCCCGAACGACACCACGGCGATCCGCATCGTCGCCAAGGACGAGAACCTCGCGCAGGACAGCTTCATCGCCCTGACGCCTCCCCGATCACCGCGTCTGCAGACATTGCAGACGATGGTCGGCAGCACCGATCCCGTCCAGCTCGACTGGACCAGCGGGCTCGCGTTCCCGTGCCAGCGTCCGTTCGACCACCGCTATGGGGTCGCCGAGATCCCGCAGTGGCGGATTGCGCCGGGTGCCGATCTGTCCGCCGCGGTCGGCGCGTGGCAGGACTCCTTCGGTGGTGGACCGCTGGGCTGGATCGAGGTGGCCCTGGACAAGACCACGGTGCCCTCCTATCTCGAGGGCGACATCGGTCGTGACTGGGGTTCGTTGGTTCGTTACGAGCCCTATGGTGAGCCCGCGGATCTTGCGGAACTGAAGCTGGGCGAGACCACTCGGTCCGGACTGTGGAGTCCTGCGCCCATCCGGTACTGACTGTGCCGTAGGTCACCGCCGCGGTCGCAGGACCGATCCCCCGCTCGGGGCAGGTTCGGGCTCTCAGGTCAGTGCAATACCATCGTTGCTCGTGCCTGTGTCCTCTCACATCCCCAGTGCGGGGACTGTCCGTTGGACCGCAATCGTGGCGGGACTGGTCGGGATCGTGCTGTGTGCGATCACCCCTCTGCTGCCGGTCGACAAATCCACCACAACGATCGATTGGCCCGCAGGTCAGCCGCTTTCCAGCGCGACCGCGTCGGTCACCGCACCGCTGATCGCGCAGACGCCGCAGACCCTCGATGCGACCATTCCGTGCTCCCTGATCGACAGCCTCGGAACCGACGGGGGCCTGGTGCTGGCGACGATGCCGCCGAGCGCCCAGCAGTTCAATCAGAAGGCCCTGGTGGTCACCGCCTCCGCGTCGTCGGTGTCGGTGGTGTTCCGTAACGAGCTGGCTGCCACGGCGCCCCGCGACGCCGTCGGATCGCCGCAGTGCCGCGATTTGCGGATCTGGTCGAACCCGGGAGGTGTAGGCGCACAGTTCGTCGGCCTCGGACCGGTCGGCACCTTGGGCATCGACCAACGACCACAGTTCGACGGCGTCTTCACCGACATCCCCACTGACGACGTGAAAGCCGCCCAGGCGCAGGGTCTTTCGATCACCACAGTGGTGGACACGCGCTTCTCCTCGACGCCGACCCTGATCAAGCAACTTGCGTTGATAGTCGGGATCATCGCGATCGCCGTCTCGTTGATCTGCCTCGGCCGGCTCGACTGGCTCGCCGGTTACCACCGGCGGATCGGCAAACCCTCATGGAGCAAGGTGCTGCGACCGCGTGTCACGGACCTGGCCGTCACCGCCGTGCTGCTCATCTGGCATTTCCTCGGCGCCGGCTCACCCGACGACGGCTACATCCTCAACATGGGCCGCGCGTCAGAGGGTGCGGGTTACCTCGCCAACTACTACCGCTTCTACGGCATCGCCGAGGCGCCGTTCGACTGGTACTACTCGTTCCTGGCCCTCTGGTCGGAGGTGTCGGCCTCGGGATTGTGGATGCGCATCCCGTCTCTGGCCGCCGGTCTCGGGTCCTGGTTCATCCTGTCCCGGGTGCTGTTGCCCCGGCTCGGTGCCGGAGTCCGCCGCAGCGCCTGGGCCATCTGGGCGGCCGCGGCCGTGTTCACCGCGTTCTGGCTGCCGTTCGCCAGTGGCCTGCGCAGCGAATCGATCATCATCCTGGGGTCTCTGCTGACCTGGTGGGCCGTCGAGCACGCCATCGCGACGCGCCGATTGCTACCGGCGGCCCTGGCTGCGATGTGCGCCGGGCTCACTCTCGCCGTGGCGCCTCAGGGTGTCATCGCAGTCGCCGTGCTGATCGTGGGCGCCCGGCCCATGCTGCGGGTGCTGGTCGAACGCGGCCGCGACCCCGAGCGCGGCAACCGCGTGCGGGTGCTCAACCTCGCCGCTGTGATGGCACCGTCCATCGCGGCCGCCTCGCTGGTGGTGCTCGTGGTCTTCCGCGATCAGACCTTGGCATCGGTGTTCGATGCCGTGCGCACGCGCTACATCGTCGGACCGACCATCTCGTGGTGGCAGGAATATCTGCGGTACTACTTCATCACCGTCACCACCCCCGACGGCGCCCTGACCCGTCGGGTGCCGCTGTTGCTGTTGCTGTCATCGGTGTTCGTGACACTCGCGGTGATGTTGCGACGCAAGAAGATTCGCGCGGTTGACCCGGGTCCGGCCTGGCGACTGCTCGGCGCCACGCTGATCACGTTGCTTCTGATGATGTTCACGCCCACCAAGTGGACCATCCACTACGGCGTGTTCGCCGGTTTCGCCGCTGCGCTGGCCGCCACGGCCACCATCGCCGTCGCCCAGTCGGCGGCGCGGTCGGTGCGCAACCTCTCGGTCTTCGTCGCGGGACTGCTCTTCGCCCTCGCCGCGGCGATGGCCGGCGAGAACGCCTGGCCCTTCGCCTACAACTTCGGCATCTCGTGGTTCGACAAGGCACCGGTACTTGCCGGTCGCGAGGTGTCCACCATCTTCCTGGTCCTCGCCGTGGTGGCAGGCGCCGTCGCGGTGTGGCAGCACCTGCGCCTCGACTACGTCGCCAACAAGGGGCTAGCCCACGGACCCGACGCGTCGGCCGCCGAGGCCCGTTCCGACCGCCGCCGGCTGTTCATCGCCTCCTCCCCCATCGCCCTGATCGCCGGTTTCATGGTGATCTGCATGCTGGCGGTCTTCGCCAAGGCCGCGCTGTCGCGGTATCCCGCCTACACGGTGCTCGGTGCGAACTTCGATGCTCTTCGCGGGAACAGCTGCGCGATGGCGGATGCGGTGCTCGTCGAGGAAGACCCGAACCGCGGCATGCTGACCCCTGCCGACGGCGCATCGGCGTCCGACGCCCTCGCCGGCGAGGACGCCGTCGGTTTCACCCCGAACGGCGTTGCCGGCGACCTGACCCCTGAGGCCGGCTCTGCCCGTCCCGGCCAGATGAACGTGTCGGCCAGCTTCAACAAACCCTTTGTGGTCTCGGGTGCCGGTGCAGGCATCACGGGCGGAACCGGGCCGGAAACGGTCAACGGTTCCACCGTGGCCCTGCCGTTCGGCCTCGACCCGGCCACCACGCCTGTGCTCGGCAGCTACGGGTACGACTCGGGCGAGGCCTCACTGACCACCGGCTGGTACAACCTCCCCGCCCGTGATGCGTCGCCGCTACTCGTGTTCAGCGCCGCCGGACCGGTGTTCACCTTCAATGAAGAGGGTGTGGCGACCTTCGGGCAGCAGCTGAAGGTGCAGTTCGGTGTCCCGAACCCTGATGGGTCGTTCACCGACCTCGGCCCGCAGATCGTGCCCATCGACCCGGGGCCCGACAAGCCGAACCGGCCGTGGCGCAACCTGCGCGTCCCGATGGCGCAGGTCCCCCGCGATGCCACAGCCATGCGGATCGTGGCCAAGGACAACAACGTCAACCCCAAGCAGTGGCTCGCGGTCACCCCACCCCGCGCACCGCAGCTCAAGACCCTGCAAGAAGTCGTCGGGTCGGACTCCCCCACGCTGATCGACCTGAGCGCGGCATCTCAGTTCCCCTGCCAGCAACCGTTTTCCATCACCAATGGAGTCGCCGACATCCCGCAGTGGCGCATCCTGCCCGACAGGGTGACCGCCGCCTCGCAATCCAAGACGTGGCAGGCCGCGGACGACGGCGGCGTGCTGGCCGTGCCCGAGGCGCTGGCCCGGGCGAACACCGTGGCGACCTACCTCGACGACGACTGGTATCGAGACTGGGGGTCGCTGGAGAAGTACACCCCGTTGGTGCCCGATGCTCCGGCAGCCGAGATCACCACGGGGACAGAGAAGAACTGGGGATGGTCACGCACCGGCTCACTGAGGGTGGTGCCGCAGGAAAATGAGTGAAAAGGCGAGCACCATCAACACAGAACCGCCCACCGGAAAGCGGAGCCTGAGCCGTTACGTCGGCCCCGGCTACCGCAACGTCAAGATCGTGGCGGTCGTCTCCGGCCTCATCGGGTTCCTGCTCGCCTGCCTGAGCCCGCTGATGCCGGTGAATCAGACCACGGCGCAACTCAACTGGCCGCAGGACAATCAGGTGGTCAACGTGGCGGCGCCGCTGGTGTCGTTTGTCCCCACCGACATGCGGGTCTCCGTTCCCTGCTCCACCGCTGCCGACCTCCCCGCCGACGGTGGGGTACTGCTCTCGACCATCCCCGCCGGCGGGCAGGAGGCCACGTCCAAGGGCCTGTTCATCCGGGCCACGTCCGACAGCATCACGGTGACCGGCCGCGACGTGGTGTTGCTGACCGCGGATCGGGCTGTCGCGCAGGCGGATCCGAACTGCCGCATCATCGTCGAGGCCGACGGGGAAGGTACGGCCGGGCGCATCGAGAACGGCGGCACCGAAGGCCAATTGTCCTTCGACGTTCGCGATCCCAACCTCCGACCGCAGATCGTCGGCGTCTTCACCGAACTCCCCCAGGGCACCTCACCCGAGGGGTTGGAGTTCAGCGCGACCATCGACACCCGGTTCGTCACCACCCCCACCAACCTCAAGTTCGCCGCCCTTGTCATCGGTGTGGCAATGACCGTGGTGTCGCTGGTGGCGCTCGCAGTCCTCGACTCCCGGGACGGCCGCAGACATCGGCGCTTCCTGCCCACCCATTGGTGGACCATCCGGTTCTCCGATGTCGTGGTGTTCGCGGTGCTCGGTTTCTGGTGGCTGATGGGGTCCAACACATCCGACGACGGCTACAACTTCACCGTCGGGCGCATCGCCGGAGAAGCCGGTTACGTCGACAACTACTACCGCTACTACGGAGTGCCCCAGGACCCGTTCGGCTGGCACTACCAGGTGATCTCGGCGATGACCGAGGTCAGCCTGTCGGCGCCGTGGATGCGTCTGCCCGCGTTCTTGCTGGGCCTTCTCGGATGGTGGCTGATCTCGCGTGAGGTGATCCCGCGCCTCGGCCGGACCGTCCGCCACTCCACCCCGGCGCTGTGGTCGGCAGCGTTTGTGTTCCTGGCCATCTGGATGCCGTTCAACAACGGCCTGCGCCCCGAACCCGCACTCGCGATCGGCGCGCTGCTCACCTGGTGTTGCGTCGACCGCGCCATCGCCACCGGCCGGTTGCTGCCGCTGGCGATCGGTTCTGCTGTTGCCGCCTTCACCCTCGCGCTCGCACCGGGTGGCCTGATGGCCGTCGCGCTACTGCTCGCCGGAATCCGCCCACTGCTGCGACGAGTGGTCGCACGCAGGCACCGCGACGGTCTGCTACCGCTGCTGATGCCCATCCTCGCCGCGGGAACCTCAGTGCTGTACAACATCTTTGCCGATCAGACCCTCTCGACGATCCTGACGTCGTCGCAGGTCGCGTCCGAGGTGGGGCCGACGCTCGAATGGTGGCAGGAACCGGTTCGGTACTACTACCTGATGTTGCCCACCGCCGACGGCACGTTGTCGAGGCGATTCGGCATCCTGATGGCGTTCCTGTGCCTGATGGTGGTGCTGCTCATGCTGCTGCGCCGCCGCCAGCCGATGGGCATCGCGAAGGGGCCCACCTGGCGCCTGGTCGCCGGCGTCTTCGGCTTCATGTTCTTCTTGGCCTTCACCCCCACCAAGTGGACCCATCACCTCGGTGTGTACGCCGGTATCGGTGCGGCGCTGGCCGCCGCGGCAGGTGCGATGATGGCGCCTGCTCTGTTGCGGCGCAGGCGTAATCGCACTTTCTTCGCCGCTGCGGTGCTGTACGTGGTCGCATTGTCTTTCGCCGGCACCAACGGCTGGTGGTTCGTGGCGAGCTACGGCATCCCCTGGTGGGATCAGCCGCCTGCCATCGGCGGGATCCGTGTCACCTGGATTGTCCTGGTGATCGCTGTCGCCACCACGCTCGTCGGCCTCTACCAGCATTTCCGGGACGACTACGTGGACGCCGAGCAGCGGGCGTCGGGCTCGAAAGCACTGCACAGACTGGCCTTTTCACCCATGCCGGTGATGGCCGGCCTGGTGGTCCTGTTCATGCTGCTCTCGTTTGTCAAAGCTGCATACGAGCAACGCGACAGTTGGTCGTGGCTGAACTCGAACGTCGACGCACTGAAGGGCAACATCTGCGCCCTCGCCAATGACGTTCTGGTGGAACCGGATCCGAACCGCGGACTGCTGGTACCGGCAACGGTGGCCGGGCAGGCCGATCTGTCACCCGGCGACGCATTGGCCGGGACGGGCATGGCGGGATTCACCCCCAACGGAGTGCCGAACGATCTGTCGGTGGATGCCACCGAGACCAGCGACACCACCACGGCGCAGAACACCGCCCAGACCGGGGCCGGGTCGGGCGACACGTCAGAGGCGGACGAGGCCGGTACCGGTGGCGGGCAGGGCGCCCTCGGCGTCAACGGGTCCACGGTGCGGTTGCCTTTCGGGCTCGACCCTGCCGAAACCCCGGTCTTGGGCAGCTACGGTTCGCAGAACGCATCGCTCACCTCGGCCTGGTACCAAATGCCGCAGCGGCAGGCCGACGCACCGTTGCTGACCCTGTCGGCTGCCGGTCGTATCGCGGCGGTGGACGGTGAGGGCATCGTCCAGCCCGGACAGCAACTGGTGGTCGAGTTCGGCAGGCCGGGCCCGGGGAACACGGTCATCCCGATGGGACAGATGAGTCCGATCGACATCGGCGATCCACCCATCTGGCGCAACCTCCGCTTCCCGCTCTCCGACGCTCCCGCGGGCGCCTCGGTGGTCCGGGTGGTGGCCAAGGACAATGCCGGCGCACCGGATCAGTGGTTGGCGGTCACGCCGCCGCGCATCACCACGATGCGCACGCTCAACGACCTGGTGGGCAAGGACGATCCGGTCTTGATCGATTGGCTGCCGGCGCTGGTGTTCCCGTGCCAGAACCCGATGGCGGTGAAGTACGGCGTCGTCCAGGTTCCGCAGTGGCGCATCCTCCCGGACGCGCAGGCAACTCGTCAGAACAGCCAGACGTGGATGTCCGCCGATGCCGGTGGTCCGTTGGGTATCACCCAGTCGATGTTGCGCGCCACCATCATTCCGTCTTATCTGCGGAACGACTGGGGTCGCGACTGGGGTTCGCTGCAGCAGTTCAGCGAGATCGCACCCGCGAAGCCCGCCGAACTGACGATCGGCTCGAGTACGCACTCGGGCCTGTGGTCGCCTGCGCCGATGCGAGCGGCCCGGTACTGAGGCTCGGGTCCCGCCTATTCCCTCCGACTTCGGTCACTTACTCCGACTGCAACCGGAGGAAATGACTGCAACCGGAGGACCTGGCGAGCCAGCGTCCACCAAGACCCCGGTCCCCACCGACTCCCTCCGACTTCAGCCACATCCTCCGGTTGCAACCGGAGGAACAAGCAGGAGTCGGAGGACCTGGCGAACCGGCGACCACCAAGACCCCGGTCCACACCGACTCGCTCCGACTCCGGTCACACCCTCCGGCTGCAACCGTAGGAACAAGTAAGAGTCGGAGGAGCTGGCGAACCGGCGTCCACCAAGACCCCGGTCCCCACCGACTCCCTCCGACTTCGGCCACATCCTCCGACTGCAACCGGAGGAAGTGACTGCAACCGGAGGAACTGGCGACCCGGMGACCACCAAGACCCGGTCCCGCCGACACCCTCCGACTTCGACCACAACCTCCGACTGCAACCGGAGGAACAAGCAAGAGTCGGAGGAACTGGCGACCCGGCGACCACCAAGGCCCGAATCCCGCCGACACCCTCCGACTTCGGCCACAACCTCCGGTTGCAACCGGAGGAAGTGAGTGAAACCGGAGGAACTGGCGAACCGGCGACCACCAAGRCCCGGTTCCCCACCG
>NZ_JAHVCV010000013.1:0-84360 GCF_051487485.1 Williamsia muralis
CTGGACCCGACCGGCAGAGGTCAGGCACGATGGATCACACGGTGGAAGCCCGCTCTGAACGCTTTCGCGATCACCTTCGCGGACCGTTGGCCCGGATCAGAAACCTACTAATGGAAAACGGCCGAAACACCGTTAACGGGATAGTCCCCGACCCTGTTGGAGGGTCGCGGCTTTCGCTGTCTGGGTTGGCTAGTCGGCGAGCTTGGCGACTGCCTGAGCCCAGAGGAAGTACTTGTTGGTGCCCAGATCGCGCACGGTCTTGATGTTGAACGCATTTTTGAGGTGCTGGGCATCTCCGGGGCTCACACCTTGGAGTGCCTCGACGGGGGCGTCAGCGAGCTCACTGATCGGCTTTTCCTCGTATGCCTTGTCGAACTTGTCGGCTATTCCACCCATGACGATGACCTCCTGTGTGCGGCTCGGTGTACCGGGGTTGGCACACCGTCACCATCCTAGGAAGCGCGGCCCGAGCTCGAACCGGCGATCAACTCGCCTGGCGGCAGTCCAACAGCCGTGTGGACCGGGCCGGCCTCGGAGGTGCGCCGATAGGGTCACCCGGCCGGTCCCACTGACACCGTCAAGTGGGTTCGAGCATTCGAGCCATCAGGCACCAAGAAGCCGCGAGATTGATCGGGCAAACCCGTGTGCCAAAGCATCAACGCCAACAGTCCCGGATACACCTACCTGCACTCCAAAATGGACGCCGGGATGACCCGCCGGTGAGCCATGCGCTGCCTCAAACGTCAAGTCGCCGAGAAACTCTGGCGCACCATGTGCGACGACCACCGACGATGGCAAGCACTCCAGCAACTCGAAAGCCTAGCGATGTAAACCTCGACAGATCCCCGGCCGTCGCGGCGCAACACCCGCCTGCGACGGCTATTCCGGGGTGGCTGGCGAAGGGGCGGGGACCTGCTTCCCGCGTACCCCGAATCGGTGTGAGTGCGCCAGGTCCCCGCTCGGCTAGAGCGTACTAGGCCGCTCGAACATGCGTTCGCTGGCTGGGGTGGACGCATGAATAAGAACCCGTGGCGACCTGTTTTGGGCATGAAAAAGCCCCGTGCGTCGAATTGGGGTTCGACCACGGGGCTTGCAAGAACGCCCAGGGGGTTGGGGGGTGCGCAACCAGTGGGTGCGCGGCGCCTTACGGCGACATCAGCGTCTCCATGGTGGGGATATAGGTGTTACTTCCGTCGCCAGGCCCGCAGCGGCACAGCGAGGGCTTTGAGCAAGCGCTCGACGCGTCGGACCGGTGCGTCGCGGCCACCGAGGACCACGAGGTAGAGCAGCGGAAGAACACCCACCCCGAGCAGGGTGAGAGCGATGAGTCCCAGAGCGCAGAACGCAGAGACGTCTCCGAACATTTGATTACCCCTTAGGTGAGGTGCGCCGCGCACGCCGAAGAGACCAGCCGCCACGAGGGCGTGCCGGTCGGCGGTGCGTGACAGGGTGGTGGCCCCGATGCTGACCAGACGGTCAGCGGGCACAAAAAAACCGGCCAGTGGCCGGTTGTGCGCATAGTTCTAGCGCGTCATCAGTGTTGCACGATTTTCTGTGGATAACTCGCAGCTGCGACTCGGCGAGTCGGCACCTGCGGCCCCCCGAGGCGATGGCCGCCGCGCCAGGCAGCTCGCCACAGAGTTCACCTGTTGTTGGTTGGCAGCGCATATCGATGCCTGTCAATATTGAAGGATGTCGATACAAGAGGGATCTGCGGGCGAGGCGTGTTGTTCTCCGCTGGTGCGTGAGCCGTTGACCGAGGATTGGGCCGCTGATCTGGCGCGGATGTTCAAATCGTTGGCCGACCCGGTCCGGTTGCGGATGCTGAGCCTGATCGCCAGTCACGCGGGCGGTGAGGCGTGTGTCTGCGATCTCTCCGATTCGTTCGACCTGTCCCAGCCCACGATCTCGCATCACCTGAAGGTGCTGCGCTCAGCGGGCTTGCTCGACTGCGAACGCCGAGGCACGTGGGTTTACTACTGGGTGGTTCCGTCGGCGCTGCAGCAACTGTCGGCAGTGTTGCTGGTGGAGAGCACCATGACGGTGCCGGCCCAGGCCCAGGCGGAGGTCGGGGCATGAGCCAGAGCACCGCCGAGCATCCGGCAGTGGTGGGCAAGCTGTCGACCCTGGATCGGTTTTTGCCGGTATGGATCGGGGTGGCGATGGTGGCCGGTCTGCTGTTGGGCCGAATGATTCCGGGCTTGGACGATGTGGTGAGCGCGGTCGAGATCGATGGGATCTCACTGCCTATCGCGATCGGGTTGCTGATCATGATGTACCCGGTGTTGGCGAAAGTGCGCTACGACCGCCTCGACACTGTCACCGGTGACCGCAAGCTGCTGATCGGCTCGTTGGTGTTGAACTGGGTGCTGGGGCCGGCGTTGATGTTTGCGCTTGCCTGGCTCATGCTGCCCGACCTCCCCGAGTACCGGACCGGTTTGATCATTGTCGGTTTGGCCCGTTGCATCGCCATGGTGATCATCTGGAACGACCTGGCCTGCGGTGACCGTGAAGCCGCAGCGGTGCTGGTCGCGATCAACTCGGTGTTCCAGGTGATCATGTTTGCCATCTTGGGCTGGTTCTACCTGTCGGTCCTGCCGGGCTGGCTCGGGCTGGAACAAACCACCATCGACGCCTCCCCGTGGCAGATCGCCAAATCAGTATTGATCTTCCTGGGTGTCCCGTTGCTCGCCGGGTTCTTGACCCGCCGCTACGGCGAAAAAGCCAAGGGCCGCACCTGGTATGAGGAGACGTTCCTGCCGAAGATCGGCCCGTGGGCGCTGTACGGGTTGCTGTTCACCATCGTCATCCTCTTCGCCCTGCAGGGCGACCAGATCACTTCCAAACCGTGGGATGTGGTGCGGATCGCGCTCCCGCTGCTGGCGTACTTCGCCATCATGTGGGGCGGTGGCTACGCCCTGGGCGCCGCGATGGGGTTGGGGTACGAACGCACCACCACCCTTGCGTTTACCGCCGCCGGCAACAACTTTGAACTCGCGATCGCTGTGGCTATCGCAACCTACGGCGTCACCTCGGGCCAGGCGTTGGCCGGTGTGGTCGGCCCGCTGATCGAGGTCCCGGTCCTTGTTGGTCTGGTGTATGTCTCTCTCGCTCTGCGCAAGCGCTTCACCCCCACCCCCGCCCTCTCGTCTGTGACCAAGGAGTCCTGATGTCTGAACACCGCGCTCAACCCGAACTGTTGATGCCCCAAGCGTTGCTGTCGCGCACTGCAGCGGTGCTGTCTGAGAAGTACGAGGGTGTGTTCTCCCCGCAAACGGTGGAACGCTACGTGTTCGAGTCTTACACCGCGCTGCGCCGCACCTCCACGATTCACAACCACCTGCCGACGCTGGCCGGCCGGTTCGCTGCCGACCGGCTCACCGCTCTGGCCCAGTCCCAGGGCGACGCGCCCAAAGACGTCCCCGAGGTGTTGTTCATCTGCGTGCACAATGCCGGGCGATCACAAATGGCCGCAGCCCTTCTCAACCATTACGGCCAAGGCCGCGTCCATGTGCGCTCAGCCGGGTCGGCACCGGTCAATGCCATCAACCCGATGGTCATCGACGCCATGTCCGAGATCGGTTTGGATTTGGGTGCCGAGTACCCCAAGCCGCTGACCGACGATGTCGTGGCTGCCGCCGATGTGGTGGTGTCGATGGGGTGTGGTGATGCATGCGCGATCTACCCCGGTAAGCGCTACCTGGACTGGACGCTCGACGACCCGCAAGGACAATCCCTCGATGTGGTGCGCGCTATTCGTGACGACCTCGACACCCGGGTCCAGGAGTTGTTGCGCGAGTTGACCACTCCCGTTCCCGCCTGACCAGCTCGCCCCTCTCCCTCTGCCCTTGACGAAAGGATCTCGACTCCCATGACCACCACCCCCAGCGTCCTGTTCGTCTGCGTGCACAACGCGGGCCGTTCGCAGATGGCCGCCGGTTTCCTGGCCCACCTGGCCGGCGATGCGATCGAGGTCCGCTCCGCGGGCAGCGCCCCCGCTGACACCATCAACCCTGCCGCGGTGGAGGCGATGGCCGAGGTGGGTATCGACATCACCGCCCAAACCCCCAAGATCCTCACCACTGATGCCGTGCAGGCCTCTGATGTGGTGATCACCATGGGATGCGGCGACAGCTGCCCGATCTTCCCCGGCAAAAGCTACCGGGACTGGGTTCTCGATGACCCCGCCGGTCAAGGCGTGGAGGCGGTCCGGCCGATTCGCGACGAAATCAAAACCCGCGTCGAAGCGCTCATCGCCGAACTCACCTCCGCGTCCCCGGCCCACTGATCAGCTGATTGTTCAAGCCAGGAGAACCATGACTGACACCGTGCACGAACTGATCATCGTGGGCTCTGGGCCCGCCGGCTACACCGCCGGTATCTACGCCGGCCGCGCCGAACTGGCACCGCTGCTGTTCGAAGGCAGCCAGTTCGGTGGGGCGTTGATGACCACCACCGACGTGGAGAACTTCCCGGGCTTTCGCGCCGGGATCATGGGTCCGGAGTTGATGGAGGAGATGCGTGAGCAGGCAACACGTTTCGGTGCCGCCATCCACACTGAGGACGTCGACCAGCTCGAGCTGGCTGGGCCGATCAAGACTGTTCACGCCGGCGGGGTTGCCTACCACGCTCATGCGGTGATCCTGGCGATGGGCGCTGCGGCCCGCTACCTGAACATCCCTGGGGAACAAGAACTTTTAGGGCGGGGCGTCAGCGCGTGCGCCACCTGTGATGGCTTCTTCTTCCGGGACCAGGACATCGTGGTCGTCGGCGGCGGTGATTCAGCGATGGAAGAGGCCACGTTCTTGACCCGTTTTGCCCGCAGCGTCAGCCTGGTGCACCGCCGCACCGAGTTCCGGGCGTCGCGGATCATGCTCGAACGCGCCAGAGCCAACCCCAAGATCCGGTTTGTCACCAACGCCGAACCGGTACAGGTTCTCGGCGAGGGCAGTGTCACCGGACTGGTTGTCCGCGACACGATCACCGGCGAGCACACCACGCTCGCGGCGACCGGGATGTTCGTGGCCATCGGTCACGATCCGCGCAATGCATTGGTCGCCGGACAGGTCGACCTCGATGACGCCGGCTACGTACGGGTGCAGTCCCCCACTACCGCCACCTCGGTGGACGGGGTGTTCGCCGCGGGCGATCTGGTCGATCACACCTACCGGCAAGCGATCACCGCCGCCGGGACCGGTTGCGCTGCCGCGATCGATGCCGAACGGTGGCTCGCTGACCGCGGCGACATCACCAGCAACACCCTCGCCGCGGCCGGCCAGCCCGTCGCCGCCACCATCACCGCCTGACCACCTGTAGAAAGCCTGTGCCTGATGACTATTGAGATTTTTGAACCGGCCCTGTGTTGTGCCACCGGTATGTGCGGCGACGACGTCGATCAAGCTCTGATCAGCTTTACTGCGGACCTGGACTGGCTCCGCAGCCAGGGCGTCGACATCGCCCGATTCAATCTGGCCAGCGAGCCGATGGCCTTCGCCGATCGCGAACCGGTCACCGCATTTTTGCAGCTCTCCGGATCCCAAGGCCTGCCGTTGGTGCTGGTGGACGGTGTCACCGCGATGACCGGCCGCTACCCCACCCGCGAACAGCTGGCCTCTTGGGCCGGGCTCACCGCCTCGGGCGACACTCCCGCGACCGCACCGGCAGCAGGTGCCGGACTGCTCACCCTCACCGACACCAGCGGAAGCTGCGCTCCTGGCGCCGACGCCGCGAGCGGTTGCTGCTGACCGTGCCTTCCCCCACATTCCTCGACCAGGCACCCCGGTTTCTGTTCTTCACCGGCAAAGGCGGTGTCGGGAAAACCTCCATCGCGTGTGCTTCGGCCATCACCCTGGCCGGAGCCGGCAAGAGTGTGTTGCTGGTGAGCACCGATCCGGCCTCCAACGTCGGCCAGGTGTTCGGGCTGACGATCGGCAACACCATCACCACAATCCCTGCCGTGCCGGGCTTGTCGGCGCTGGAGATTGATCCTGAGGAGGCCGCGGCCGCCTACCGAGAACGGATCGTCGGACCGGTCCGTGGCCTGCTGCCCGAGGCCGAGCTCGCCACCATCACCGAACAGCTATCGGGCTCGTGCACCACTGAAATCGCCTCGTTCAACGAGTTCACCACTTTGCTCACCGACGTCGACGACAGGTTGGCCGGGTTCGATCACGTGTTGTTCGACACCGCACCCACCGGCCACACCATCCGCTTGCTGCAACTACCCGGATCATGGACCGACTTCCTCACAGACGGCAAAGGTGACCCGTCCTGCCTGGGACCACTGTCTGGGTTGGACAAACAACGCACCATGTATGCCGGGGCGGTCGCCGCGTTGGCTGACCCGACGCTCACCCGCCTCGTCCTCGTTGCCCGCGCCCAGCACTCCACTCTGGCCGAGATCGCCCGCACCCACACCGAACTCGCGGCCATCGGACTGACCACCCAACACGTGGTCATCAACGGCGTCCTTCCACGCCCGGACACCGATGATCGACTCGCACACGCCATCTACGACAGAGAACAACAGGCCGTCGCTGATCTGCCCCGTGAGCTCCGGGCGTTGCCGGTCGACCACATCGACCTCAAACCCACCAACATCGTCGGACTCGATGCACTCGCGAGTCTGCTGCGCCCGACCACCACTGATCGCCACGTCGGTACAGGACCGGAGATCACTGCCGACCTCGATGATGCCCCGCTTTCAGCACTGATCGACGAACTCGAGCCCCAGGGCCACGGGCTCATCATGTGCATGGGTAAAGGTGGGGTCGGCAAGACCACGATCGCCGCAGCGGTCGCGGTGGCCTTGGCCGGCCGCGGCCACCAGGTGCACCTGACGACCACGGACCCCGCCGCCCACCTCGCCGACACCCTCAGTGACGATGTGGACAACCTGACGGTCTCACGCATCGACCCCGCCGAGGCGACCGAGCAGTACCGCCAGCGGGTGTTGGCCACCAAAGGCGCTCACCTCGACGAGCGGGGCCGCGCCACCCTGGCCGAGGATTTGCGGTCACCGTGCACCGAGGAAGTCGCTGTCTTTCAAGCCTTTTCTCGTGTCATAAACCAATCGCGACGCACCTTCGTGGTCGTCGATACCGCACCCACCGGGCACTCCCTGCTACTGCTCGATGCGACCGGCTCCTACCACCGTGAGATCACCCGGCAGATGGGTGAGAACGCCTCGTTCACCACCCCGATGATGCGATTACAGAATCCGGACGACACCAAAGTGCTGGTCGTGACCCTGCCCGAGACCACCCCACGCCTGGAAGCCGAAGGCCTGCACCACGATCTGCAACGCGCCGGCATCACCCCGTGGGCGTGGGTCATCAACAACTCGCTGGCCGCCGCACACCCCACCTCGCCGCTCCTGGCCCGTCGGGCTCACGCCGAACTCGACGAGATCGCCGCCATCACCGACACGCACCATCGTGTTGCGGTCATCCCCATGCTGGCCACCGAACCCGTCGGCGTCAGCGCCCTACTGGACCTAGCAGCACCGACGCCGCACATCCGCACACCTGTCCACCACTGACGAACTATGCGCTACACCGAACGAAAAGGATTGCCTGCCATCATGAGTTCGACTCCTCGTGTTCTGTTTGTCTGCGTCAAGAACGGCGGCAAATCGCAAATGGCGGCCGGCCTGATGAGCAAGGTCGCCGGTGACTCGGTCGACGTCTTTTCCGCGGGCACCGCTCCCGGGTCGGCCATCAACGCACTCTCGGCCCGATCGCTCCTCGAGGTCGGTGTTGACATCTCCGCCAACACACCCCGCGCCATCGATCCGGACCTGCTCGCACACATGGATGTCGTGGTCACCCTCGGCCGCGAGGCCACACCTCCGGTCGTCGACGGACCCCGATACGAGAACTGGGACACCGACGAACCGTCCGAGCGTGGCATCGACGGCATCGAGCGAATGCGACTGGTCCGCGATGACATCGCCGAGCGGGTCACCGACCTCCATACCCGCCTCACCACCAACTAATTTCACCACCAGCACGCGCTCACGGACGCGGACCCGTACACACCCGAGTGGCGGGCACCCAATACCGGTGCCCCCACTCGTGTTCGACTCGTCAGCTAGCAATGCGCTAGTGGGAGGCGGCGCCAACCTGCGAGGCCTGCGCGGTGCCGCAGCACGCCGACGCCGACTCGTCAGCGACCGGAACATCGTTGTCGGCCAGCAGCTGTGGGCTGGTGCCGAAGGTGTCCGAGGCGGCCAGGACCGTGTAGACCTCCCATTTCTCGCCCGCCGGGCCGGTCACCCACACCTTGTCCTGGGTCGCGAAGCAGCACGTCGCGTTGATCTCTTCCTCGGTGAACAGGCCCTCCCCACTCAGGCGCGCGATCTCGGAATGGACCTTCTCGCTGGACTCCACCTCGACACCGAGATGGTTGATCGTTCCGCCCTTACCGGGGTTTTCCAGCAACACCAGCTTCAGTGGCGGCTCGGCCACCGCGAAGTTCGCGTATCCCGGCTTACGTTTGGCCGGAGCAACATTGAACAACTTCGAGTAGAACTCGACCGCCTGCTCCAGATCGTCGACGTTGAGTGCCAACTGCATACGGGACATAACTTCCTCCACCTGTGAGACATACATCGAACTAGCCGAGACCCAGAGTGCCGACCTCTTCGACATATGTCAATAGCGTGCGTAGGATTGAGACATGCCCAAGACGCTGCCGGTGATCGACATGACCGCACCCATCTGCTGCGCCCCAGTCTCGGCATCACCCATGGATGATGCAGCCGCCCTGGAAGTCGCGTTGCGGCTCAAAGCCCTGGCCGATCCAGTGCGCATCAAACTGATGTCCATCCTGCTCACCGACGCCGCCGGCGAAGTGTGCACCTGCGACCTGGCGGCCGCCGTCGGGCTCTCTGAGCCGACCGTCAGCCACCACCTAGGGCAGCTCAAGAAAGCCGGCATGGTCCACCCCGAACGCCGAGGCATGAACGTCTTCTACCGCGCGCATACCGACGCGCTCCAGGCGTTGCGACAGGTGTTGGACCCGACCTGCTGCCGCTAGCCAGCGCGCATCCATCAGGAGTTGTCCAACAACCTGTTGGACAACTTCTCCCCAGAACTTGACTAGTGCAGTCAAGGTTGAAAACGCCGCTACGGAAAGCGACATCGGTGGTGGTGTGCGGCTGGGATCCCGGTCCGCGCGGTGGACTTCGGGCGCTGGTGCCCCGGTGTCCCACAACCCTGCCGGCGAGCTGTGTTACATCAGGCATGTGGGTACCGGGTTCAGCGCCAAAGACCGGCGCATTCTGCGTGTGCAGCTCGAGGCGATCGAGCAACCGACCCCACCATTCAACCAATCGCTCGCGGCCGATGCTGGCTCGTCGATGCGGTGGGTCAGCGCCGTCTACGTCGGCGACATCGAGTACCGCGAGTTCACCGGCCACCTGCGCCATCCAGCTGGAAACGACTGCGGGACATACCCACATCCACTGTCGGGTGGCCCGGCGAGCATTAAGGGAGGTTATGGCCCTGCCTGCGGGCCCAGTCCCGGATCCCCTGCGTCTGCTCGGCTGCTGCCGACCGTTGGGGCTGGCGGTCGGCGGCCGCGGGCGTTCCTGGCCTGTTGACGACCTCGACGACCGTGAAGGTGGCAGCGCGCAACAGCTGCGGAGTCAGACGCAGACCGGTCAGGCTGTCGCAGAGAGCAAAGGTCGCTTCGTCGTCGTGAAACTCGGTACGTTTGACCGGCTCGTCGGGTTCGAGTTCGAACCCGCCGATCTGACGCATGATCGGCACAAGCTCATCAGGTGCCGATCCGTTCCGCTGAGAGGCGAACAGCGTTTCAAACCACGTTCGGTTCTCACCGTCGACGTACCAAAAGAAGTACGAGTTCTCGCTGCCGTGATGGACGACCACTTCCCTGCCGACTGAAAGTGGTTGCATCAGTTCCGGTGTCGCACCAACATAGCCGTTGTTTTCGTACATGATGACCCAATCGCCATGCTGGACGAGGCCGACCAAAAGATTGTTATCACCGATCTCCTCCCACGACTCTCGCGACCGCGACAGGAGCGTGGTGAGGTCGCCCCGCTCGGGTTGCCCGACTGTAGGCAGAGCGTTAATCACGTCGGGAACCGTCGCGTGGCGGATGAACGTCAAACAGAACCCGTAGAACAGATCCGGCGCCTTCTTGGTCCACGCGTAGTCCCGGTACGTCACATTCCCCATGGCAGCCACCATAGACAAATCAGACGCACAGTCGCAGTTGCGCACAAGGCCAATGCTTTCCAGGCTTTTTACACCCCATCGCCCCGCGCCTACTGAAATATCGAACCTAGTGTACCCCTGGGTCCCGCGCTGGGTGCCGTCGACGTAGCCGACGGGCAGCCAAACAGGCTCTTGGTGTGCGTTATTCGGGATTATCCAGTTCGTCTCTGACGTAGCGCTCCGATCGTCGCCCTGGGCGGTCGGCGGGTTGTGTCTCTGCCGAAGACTGCTGGCCTGAATCTTAATTCTCTGTCCTCACCATTCCGGGCCAGTAGTCTGCCCCTAGGGATATATCGAGCGGGGTGGGGGCGTTGGTTGTGGTCAAGTGGGTACAGGTCCTTTCCGCAATGGTCGACGGGCCCAGTGCCCCCGTGTCCGGCGTCGTTAGTCCAGAGGTGCCCGATGATCAGCGCACCTTTAACTTCGGGTGGGCCGGTCAACCACCACTGGTCGTAAACACGAACACGCCAGTACGGATGTGGAGACACGGTCACCGTCTTCGCGCCGAATTACTCAGTGGTGAACCAGCT
Organism: Williamsia muralis; assembly: GCF_051487485.1. Classification (GTDB taxonomy): domain Bacteria; phylum Actinomycetota; class Actinomycetes; order Mycobacteriales; family Mycobacteriaceae; genus Williamsia; species Williamsia muralis_B. The sequence continues at coordinate 10,775 of NZ_JAHVCV010000013.1, forward strand.
TTCCGGACCGACGGAACTACTGCTTGGCAATTCAGCAACGGCGAGTGCGTCCGGGCCCCTCTTGGACGTGTCCTGTACGTCGGCCCCGGGGACGTGTTGATTCGAACGCGGTCGGCCAACGAATGGACTGGCTCTGACTTCACACGCCCCACAGACCGACCAATCAGGGAGATCGACTTCTTAGGACGGCACTGCTGGGAAGTTGAACTCGCTCCGCCGTCCCACAAGCCGGCGCCGATCCAGTTAGTCGTCGATGTAGCCACCGGGACGGTGCTCGAGCAACGCAACGACGCTTTCGCGATGAGGGTTTCATACATCGAGTTCGCAGTGATCGATCCGCCCTCGACGGACTTCTTTCAATGGGATGGGCCCGCCACGTCGATCGAAGAACGCGACGCGCTCATGCGGGCCGAACGAGAAAGGGCCACCCAGAACGGAGTCGAATGGTTCCGCGAGCACGTTAGCGCCGAGAAACTGCAGATCCCCGTGTCCATCGAACTGGAGGTTCAGGACGTACGCCAGTACACCGAGGATGGATCTTTCGAAGCAACCGTAGGCAGCCCCCGAAGCGGCATCCGTGGCATCCTCGCGCGACGGCCTCGGGGCTCAGAGTCGTGGCCATTGCGCTGGGAAAACGCCGAGCATTTGCCAGCGACCAGGTGGTCAACGCCTGACTATGACTGGGCCCTCGGCATGTATGAGCACATGACACTGGATACGTCGGTCCTGCACCGTCTGCAGGATCTTCTGCACCCCGGCTTTCCGGCCCAGCCGTCCACCTATCCCTCGAAACCCTGAAGCACTCACCTCGCGTGCAGCCAAGTCGCAAGACCCCACTGAGCGCGTTCGCTGTCGGTGGCCCCGGCTACGGTCCGAAACACGTGTTTAGGCCGGGCTACGAACGGAGCCACCATGTTGGTTACAACGGGTGCTCGATGCCGACGGCGGCGACACCTCGTGGACCGTGCTCGATGAGCACTACGCGGTCCTCGAGCCGGTAGATGTCTTCCTCGCTTACCTGACACGGATCGAGCGTTCTTCGACGACCGTGCGTTCGTATGCCTTCGATCTCCGCGACTACTTCACCTTCTTGCACTCGCGACAGATTGACTGACTGCGGTGGTCTCCGGAAGATCTCGGCCGCTTCGTAGCCTGGCTACGACTCACTTCGGACGCACGGCGAGGCACAGTGACTTGATTGATGCGGCGACCGGGCGTCGCCCGTGCGGTGGCACCGCGCAAGCGCCCGCTACGTCTTAGGCGCATCGGGCGTTTGTCCAACCGCCTGTTGGACAATTGCTGTGGGGCGCCGGTGCAGTGTGGCTCCTGCGGTCGCTGTGTTAGTTGGCCTCGTGGAAAGCGTCGACGATGGTGTTCGGGATGCGGCCGCGGTCGGACACTTCGTATCCGTTGGAGCGCGCCCATTCCCGGATCGCCGCCAACTGTTCCTTATTGGTGCGCGGCGCCGAGACGGTAGGCGCCTGCTTGCTGGAGCTGCGTTTGTGTCGGCCACCGATCCTGGTGGCCTTGTCGATCCACTTACCCATGTCTTTGTCGAACTTCTCCGCCGACTTCGCCCCGAGATCGAGCGAATAGTCCACACCGTTGATCGTGAACGTCTGCACAATGACCTCCGACGGGTCGAGTTCAGAGCCGTCGACGTCATCGGTGATTTGTTCAATGGTCGCGCGCGCCATAGCGGTCAGCCCTGTCGTAAATGGTGGTCAGTGGCGATCGTCCACCTGTTTAAGGGGGACGTCCGGTCTGTGTTCGCTGAACATACCGTTCATTTACCGGCACCTTCCGAACCGTGGGTGGCCACGTTATGTCGCGGTGCGCGCTCACACCAGATATCCGCTCCAACGGAAGGCGTCAACGGAAGGCCTGCACCCACCTAGTCGTCTTGGGCGTCGACGCTTACACCGTTGGCGCAGAACAGTGTCGCTCGAAACGTCGGTCGACGAGTCCTCGAACAAAACCCTGTCGTCGGCCAACCCCTATCTCTCGAGAGGCCGGCATGGCTCCGGGGACAGCAGAAGTCTCTAGTTGCTCCACACGATGTTGAGCAAGTCCATAGCGTGGGTGAGGTCGGCGTTATCTGGTGTCAGGGTGGTGTGGCCGAGGTCAACGATGTGTGGGCTGATGGTGGGGTCCCCGCCTTGTTCGTAGACCGCCCACAATGTGAGGCCGTCGCCGTGGCGGGAGTCGAACTCGATACCCGAGACCGGCTCCATCCTCGGGATAAGGGTGTTGATCCAGCGGGAGATCGCTTGGGTCAGGGCGCGGGGGCGCCCGTCGCGGATCGCGGCACCATCAAGATCATCCAACCCGTACGTGATTGCGGTCCTGCGGAACAGGGTGCGTAGTGCAGCGAGGGTGACCAGATGACCGGGCAGAACATAGGTTCCGGTGATCGTGCCGTAGGCCAGCACCCGCGGATGACACCACGCCGACGGCAGCTGCCCCGGCGATGCCGACGGGTACAGTTCGGCGTCCTCGTCGTCGACCACGATGTCCTCGAGCTCAGCAAGGACCTGGGGGGCTGGGCCGCGCGAACGCTAGTACTTCCAGCAGACACGCCAGCGGTGTGGCCCCGCAGTAGAGGGTGCGCCACACCCCGTCGGGGTCGTCCCACCGGCCGGTGAACCGGCCGTCGGTAGCGTATTCCCACGGTGTCCACGTCCACGGCTGCGGCAGATACCCGACCCGGTGCACCGCTGCACTGTCGCGGCGGGCCGCGGCCACCAGGCCGGCCGGTGTCTCAAACTCGATAACTACTGGCTGGGTCATCCGATGGCAGCGAACTGCCGTGCCGCAGCCAACACAAGCGGGCCGGTCTCGGCGAGGTCACCGTCACGCAGCAACACCGCGGGGGCCCGGTCATCAAGGATGGGGTTGAGGCCCTGGAACCACGCCTGCGCCACCGCGGGAGTGTCGCGGCTGGTGATCAACCGGGCCGCCCGATACGCGATCCGCAGACGCTCCACATCGGTGTCGTTGCCAATCGTGCGAACACCGTCGGCCCACTGTCGCACCGCCCGAGTCTCTTTGACCCGCCCCAGATAGGCAACCAGCTTCACGCCCAACAGATCCCGCAACGCCGTCACCAACTCGGCCTGCGACATCCGCGCCGCCTCGTTATACGCAGCCAGATCCGGCCTAGGATGAGCAGCAGTCATACCCAACACCTCCAATCACAGTGTAAAACACAACCAGCATCCCAGCCAGGTGATCCCGTTCCGCGCTCGCCACTCGGGCTGCGAGCGCCCCCCGCCAGCGATCAACAGTCGCGGGCCCTGCGGCCGTCAGCGCGCTTCACACCTGCTCGCGGGCGCTCACCCGATCTCGCTCAGGAGGTGTTCGGTGCGCGCCAGCAGTTCGCTGGTCTGGCGGTCCAGTGCGGTGAATATCTCGCCGAGGTCATCGAGTTCAGCGGTCGCGTGCCGGCGGGCAGACACTCCCTCGTCGTACGTGTCGGGCAGATCGACGACGGGAATGGTGACGCTGGCGGTGACGGTGGGTGCGGTGTGGCGGTCGGCCACGGTCTGTGCCCACAGTCCGCGGTCGGTGACGGGTCTGCCGGTCGCGCGTAGGTGGGTGTGCAGGATCGCCGAGACCGCCCGGGGTGAGAGGCCGGTGGTGGTGTCGCCGATGGGTGCAGTGGGGTTGCCCCACCTGTCGAACGCCGGCAACAGGACAGCGTCGGGATCGACAGGCTCATAGGCGACCAGGCACGGTGCTGGTGGTCGGGCGGGGGCCTGATGCAGGACCGGTGCCCAGGTCAAGGGTGAGGGCCGGCGGAGGGTGAGGTCTCGGAGCAGGGTCCAGCGGGTCCAGACCGCGTACGGCCCGTACCGATCGTGCAGGTCGGGTGCGGCGGTGATGTGGTGGTATCCGCCGACGTGCACAGTGCCGTCGACGGGGTCGGCGGTGATGTCCCCGCACCGCAACTCCCCCACCTGACCGACCGGGATCCCCAGCTGGCAGACCAGGGTGAGGATGAGGGCGTCGCGGCGGCCGAACAACCCGGCCGGCCACCCATGCGCCGGCAACCGCCCGATCGCCTGTACCGCGGTGTGGTGGTGGCGTTCTCGGTCCGACAGCAAAGTGCGGACGGCGGTGATGGTGCCCGGCGGGGTACGGCCGGTCAGGCGGTGGGCAGTGTTGATGGCCGAGACCCGACGGCGCAGCGTGGCCCGCGACAGACCCGGCTCGAAATGCAGGTACCGGGCCGTCGTGACCGGCGACGACCCCAGCGGGTCGAGATCAAAGGCGGTGCACCAGTCGGTGTAGAGCTGCCAGTCACCGCGGTAGGACCGCGGCAACCGATAGAGCATCTCATCGGCCAGTGCTGCGAGCGGTGGTTGGTGCCTGGTCATCGGGGTTACATGCCGATGGTGGTGGCGGCGTTCTGGACGTGAATGTTGTTGTCCCGGGCATAGTTCAGCAGCGATTCAACGGATTTGTGGCCGGTCTGCTTCATGATGGTGGTCGGTTCGTGGCCGGTGCGGAACGCTTCGGTGACGAACCCCGCACGCAGACTGTGCGCTCCGTAGCGGGTGATGTCCAGATCCGGGCGCGCGGCCGCCAGGCGGCGGCGCACCAGGGTGTGGATGAGTTGCCCGGCTGGGGCGGTGTCGGCGAGGTCGCTGGCCGCGGTCACCGACCGAAAGAGATCCGACTCTGCCGGCACCTCCGGAAGGACGCCGGCGCAGACGTGATGCTCATGAGGGCGGTCGGCGGCCAGGAGTCGGATCAGCCCGGCCCGCCCTAACCGGTCAAACGCATTGTGGCAGTGCAGCCACCGCACATACGCGCACGGCCCACACGTTTCCAAATGCTCCCCGGTCGGGAGGGCCTTGCGTTGACCCGTCCCATCTTGGTCGGTTTTCGACTTGCGGACGGTGATGATCCAGCCATCGCGGGTCCGCCGCACATCACCCACCGCCAGGGCGACGATTTCTGAGCGGCGCATCGCCCCCGCCCACCCGAGCACCAACGCGGCGGTGTCGCGGCGCTCCCTGAGTTTGGTGCGCCACGTGGTCGCCGACGCGCGGGCGGTGTGCACCATCGCCCGCAAATCCACCAAATCCAACGGATCTTCCGGTTGGCGGGGCCGCCGCCCTGACGCTGCGCCGCGGCGGCGGATCGCCGACAACGTGCCCGCGACCACGGGACTGAGCCACAGCGGTGTCTCATCGGGCGTCGACTGTTGCTGGGGTGCATGGGCTTTGTGGACGAACTTGATCGCCGCTGCCGCGCCCTCGATCGCCGACATCGAATACGCCGCATTCCCGCGGACGTCGACGGTGTTCTCCAGCGCGAGAAGGTAATCGGCCACCACATGCGGATGCGCCGGCAACGCCCGATGCCCATACTGGTCGCAGTACTTCTCGAACACCGACCACGCCCGCGTGTAATTCCTGCGAGTGGACGGTGCCCTGGTATCGAGCAGCGAGGTTTCCACCCGCCGCCGCACCTCCGCCGACACCTCCAACGACGCCACCGAACCTGGCGCCGGACCAGGATCAGCGGGTGACAGTAACTCCGTCACGCCACAACACCTTTCGGCTCGAGCGCATCACGTGCAGGAGGGCGCGAGAACAGGACGACCGCGCCCAAGGCCATCGAAATGACAGCCGGGGCTGTCGTCGACACCATAAAGTGTTCGCTGCCACTCGAGTACCGACACATGAGCCACCCGCCGGCACGAACCTCGGGCAGCATTGTCAGCGTGTGGTCGACGGCGTCGGCAACAACCAGCAGGTGCTCGGTGATCCAGTCCCACTCGTCCTCGGCCGCCAGCACCGTCGGCGCATCCGCGGTCGGCCATATGACTGTGTCATCGGGATACATGTCGGCAAACGCGGATTTCAGCCATGAAGGGCAATCCCCCACTACCGCATCGCGTAGCTCAGCGCGCATGCTGACCGCCACCGTCACGTCATCATCCTCCGCTGACCGAACCCCACTGTGCACCCTAGGCGACAGCGGCGAGCGAGCTGGGCGTGACGCGCCTACCACCCGCCGAACCTAACAGCGGCCACCGACAACCCCACCGGACACAGTCGGCCGTGGCAATTAAGGTTCCGTCCTTCACGAATCGGCGCTGCTGTAGCTGACGTAAACAGACATTATCGGCGTTGTATGGCCACACAGTGCGTTCTCCCACCCAGAGTCGAAGAACTCAAGCGTGCATACTCTGGCCTGCCGTCAGTGCCCCGTCGGCTCCGCGCTAACTGGTTTTGGCAGGAATACCCGGGCAACGCCGGGAACTGCACCGGCCACATCGGCGGTCGATCGGATGTCGCCAATCACCACCTCGACCGCACCGTCGGCACGCGCGAGGCGGGCCTGTTCCTCGCTCTTGACGAAAGCACGTACGGTCTCGCCTCGCTCGGCCAGCCTGCGCCACGCTGCGGCCCACTCCCGCGCCGGCTCCGGTCACCAGGATCATCTCCACCACGTCCACTCCTCTCGTCGACAACCGAACCGGCATGCGCCGTATGCGCTTTTGGACGCGACTTCATTCCGCTGCTCGTCGAGCGTCGCGCCCATGAACAGATCGCCGGCTCGTCCTACCTCGCTCCCCCGGAACTGAGCACTACCGCCCCCTGAGGTTCGCCCCGGAGAACTTCTTCCCCCGCCACTGCAGATGTGGCTCAGTGGACGCGCTCAGCGAGCACGGTGGCGATATCAACTGCAGTAGCGCAGTTCTCATCCACAACGCCAGCATTTTTGAGCGCGTACTCGAACTGGATGGTCCCACCCGATGGCACCGACACCCACAGCTGGCACGTTTGAGTGCCACTGAAGTTGCGGTCATCCTCGACGAACGCCGGCCGCCCAGCGACGGCCAGGGTGCGAAAGTTCACTTCATTGCGGTAGGCGTCCTCAAGGTCCTCGAATTGCCGCCAGATGTCGGGCAGGAAATACATCACCGCCGTAGTGGGCGCGGTGGGCAGGCTCTGCCACCGACAAAACCCGGAGCCGTCCCCGACCACACCCGGACTGACCATCCCGAACCGGGCCAGGTCGGCCTCGTCGAACACCGCGCACTGATGGTTCACCAGATCCGCCAACGTCCAGGGCGGAGACGACGGCGGCGGGGTATCAGATCCCCGAATCGTCACTGGCGTCGACGGCTGCGGCCGCGAGGAACCACCGTCGTCACCGAGATCGCACGCTGACACCACAAACCCCACCAACAGCACCACCGCGATCGCACGACTGAACCTCCTGCACCGCAACACAACATCCCCCTTACGTGCCCAACATCACTCAGTTCTCTTCCGGCACCACACGGCTAGTTTCTACCGGGTCGGCTGCGGTGGCGACCACGGCGGCGGATGGTAGTCGCCAGGCTTCGGTAGCGGAAAGGTCAAAGTCGGAGAGCTCACCGGCGGCGGCACGATGATCGTTGCTTCCGGATTCGCGTGCATCGCCTCAGTCAGCACCGTGATCGGCGGCGAACCCACGTCGCGCGCGTCCTGTTCGCTGATAGGCACATCGCCCACGACCGGGATGACCGTAAACCACCCCTTCGATTCCAAGATGCGGGCAGCGAACAAGTACCACTGACCGGGCGCGAGTGGTACGTCGCCGCCCAGGGACATGTACACCCCGGCCACTGTTCCCCCTTGCTGATTGACCAACGCGGTGCGCGCGACCGTACCTTTCACCACTACGCCGACAGTGACGTCGTACTGCGTTTCCGGACCACCTCCTAGAGATTCGGTGCCAGAGAGTGCGGCGACCTGCCCGGTGAAGATGTGGGTGGCCATAGCCACCAGGTTGCGCGGGTCGGTGGTGTCGGCGACCGGGTCATAGGGCATGACCAGAGTGGACGTTGCTGAATCGAGGGTGACAACACCGCCGGGCCACTGCGAATCACCCTTGCTGTCACCACATCCCGCCAACATCGCGACGGCCACCGCAGCCGCGCACGCCATCCGATGCGGCGACCGTCCACTTATGTTCACCACAACCCACCCTCCGCTGCCGAATCGATACCCCGCCGACAGGCCCGTCCCCGACAGTCTGCGCCCCGGCGCCTGCGTCTGCCCGAGTTACGACGTGATCGCCATGACTGGTCGGTGGTCAGACCCAGGGGTATTGCGTCGTTCGGCGGGGTTGTCGGTGATCGACGGGGTGGCGCCGGCGTGGTCGGTGGTCACCGCACCGTCGGCGATCTGATCGACCAGTGCGTGGCTGACCAGGATGTGGTCGATCAGTTCACGGCGGCCGCGGTAAATACGGGAGAACCGTTGATCCTCGGGGATGCGGGCGGCGAGGTTCCACAAGCGTTGACGATCGCCACTGTCAGGTTGGGTGTACCCGCCGGTGCCGATCTCAGATCCGGGCGGCCCCGCCAGCAGCTGGGTGGTCGCAGCATCGACGGTGTCATTGAGATCACCGAGCACCACCACCGGTGCGTCATCAGCGGCGGTGAGGATCGTTGTGGCGGCCGCACGGACCGTCGCCGCCTCCGCTGCCCGCCGGAACAACGCGTAGGTAGCGAACCGGGCCCGCTCATCCTCATCGCGAGGATTGAACCGGCCGCCAGGAAAGGTCAACAGTTTCGACTTGAGGTGGCAGGTCAGCACATGCATCCCGTCGACCACCGCATGCAAGGCGGGCCGGCCCATCGCCGTCTCCCCCACTGCGGTGTCATCGATCTGGACCGGGCGCAGCCCGTCGAGGAACGGGCCCACCTGGTACACCTGCGACAACGGGGTACGAGCTGCTATCGCCACCCTGATCCCGCGCCCGTCCGGATCAGCGGTCTCCACATGCCACGTACCGCCGACCCGGCCCAGCACGTCGTCGAGGGCTTCGGGGTCACCGATCTCCTGCAGCGCAAGAACATCCGGGTCCATAGCGGTGATCGTCGCCGCCAGCGCATCGGCCTTGGCCGCAAACTCGGCCGCACCGTCCGGGCCGCTGTCAGCGTTAGGGGTGAACAAGTTTTCCACATTCCACGTCGCGATCGAGACCATAAAGCCCACTGTCCCAAGACGTGAACGGGCAAGCGCGGAACCTCGGTGACCTCAAGCGAACGATCCGGTGAACACCTGTCATCCACCATGCGCGGGCAACGATCAGCGTGCGCAAGACTGAAGCCGACGAGTCCCGGCGGAACGGTAGCGTCGGCCTGGTGATCGTCTGGATTAACGGCACCCACGGCTCGGGAAAGACAACGACCAGCCGCCTCCTGCCGACGCTACTTCCAGATACACGAGTGCTCGACGCCGCGAACCCCGGCGATGCCCCCAATTTGATCGCGAGCTACGGGACCAACGGCGAACTCGGCTACGTGAAAGCGTTAGACCTACCGGCCACCGACCCCGGTTCGTCAACCGGACAGCGGTTCTCAAGACTCCTGTACGCCAACGATGGACAAACCGTGAAGGGTGAGTTCACCATCAGCTGATGACCCCCGGTAGTTGGCACGATCTTTTTACCCAGCGGGCCCGGCGACTCGAGACCAATAAACTCGGGAACATTCGCCGGGTCAGCTGGCGTTCCGCCGACGCCAGAATGCTCCAGCGTTTGGAACGAAGTCAACCACGAGATGTCCTATCACGCGTTTACAACGAGTCTCGCCACCGTCAACCCATCGCTTACAGTAAAACCTTCCGGCGCTAAATCTGCATCCTGGGAGCGACCCATTTCCCCGGTTAGACCGGCAGCTTCCCTGCGGGGGACGTCGAGATCTCGTTCGCCAGCTCGCAGCCTGGGTAATCTGACCGATCTATAGCTACCAGATCGATCGATACCACCTCCGATCACGCAAGCGTCGATAGAAGCACCAGCTACACGTTCAGAGGACAGATCCTTTATGATCTGCGTAACCCGTTGTGTTGCAATTGGATTCGTCTCCGTTGACAAGGTAGGCATTTCGCCGACTCCTGCATCTTCTTCGCCGTCGTCGTTCTGATTCTCACTGTCCTCTTCGAACCCGGCATCAGCGGGAGCTCGAGGCGCCGCTGCTACAGGCTCCCTTGGTAACCCAGCACCGTGCCGCTCAACGGGGATGGCCGTTCATTTTGGTCGGGGCGGGTCGTGGTGGGATCGCGAAAGCAGAGATCGCGGCGGCGACGGCAGCGGCTACCGAGGTGAACAGGAAGGCTTGCTGGAAGCCGGTGTTGTTCCCGTCGGCGACGAGACTGATCGCGGCGACGCTGGAAGCGGTGGCCACACCAACGGAGGCGCCGAATTCGTGGAAGGTGCTCAACAGGCCCGAGGCTATGCCGGCTTCCTCCGGACCGATTTGGCCCAGGGCGGTGGCTGAGGCCACAACGAACAGCGCGCCGATGCCGAAGGCGGAGAAGCTGACGCCGATCGTGGTGGCCAACGTCGTGGACCAGACCGCGGGCACCAGCAATCCTATGGCGGCGACGATCATGCCCGAGGCGCCAAGTGCGCGCGCTCCGAGACGGCCGATGAGGCGTCCGACGAGGTTGGCTCCGGCCATGGTGGCCAGGGCGATCGGGAGGAATAGCAGTCCGGTGGTGAGAGGTCCGTGGCCGGCCGACTGTTGGAAGTAGAAGGTGCCCAAGAAGAACACTGCGACCATCAGTGCTGTGCCGATCATGATGACGAACACTCCAGCTCCGACCGGTCGCCGGCCCAGAAGGCTGAGTTTCATCAGCGGCGATGAAGCGGTTCTCTGACGCCAGGTGAACAGCAGGTAGAGCACCACCGCGGTCCCGGCGGCCGCGACTGTTTCACGACTGGTCCAACCAGTCTCGCCGGCAACGGTCAGAGAGTAGATGGCCGAGCCCGTGGCTGCTGTGACCAGCAGTGCGCCAAGAACGTCCAGTGACGACTGGGGCGTCCGTGCCGGGGGCAACGGTGGCAGCACACGCAGCAGGCCGATCAACACAATCAGGCCTACCGGGATGTTGATGAAGAACACCCATGGCCAGCCTGGCCCGGCGGTGATCAGTCCGCCGAGCAGAACCCCTACCGCCGCGCCCCCGCCGCCCAAGGCCGACCAGATACCCAGGGCGCGATTGCGTTCATCCCCGACGAACAATCGAATGACCACCGACAAGGCCGCAGGTGAGAGCATTGCCGCTCCGACGCCCTGCGCGACTCGGCCGCCGAGCAACCATTCGGCATTCTCGGCGAGCCCAGCTGTCAGGGATCCGGCGGTGAAGGCGACGAGGCCTGCGAAGACAAGCGGCTTGGCCCCGTACAGGTCTGCACTTCGCCCACCGAGCAGCATCAAACCGCCGAACGTCAGGGTGTATGCGGCAACCACCCACGTCAGCGCCTCGCGCGACAGGCTCAGATCCGTACCGATCTGCGGCAGCGCGATCGCCACCACGGTCACGTCGAGGATGAGCATGAACTGGGCCGTACCCAATAGGGCGAGAGCAAGCCACCGCTTCGGGTTCAGCCCCTCGCCAATTTCCGAAATGTCCGTCGCGGAATTCATCACAGCCTCCTAAGTCATACACGAGCGTTCGAGTTATTCGCTGGTACGATAACTCATACAGTCGTGTACGGGAAGTGGGGATTCATGTCGACCGCCTCTCCGCGGGTCAACGTCAAAAGGGCTGACGCTGTCCGCAACGTCGAGCGCATCCTTGACGCCGCGATTGCCTGCCTGGCCCAGCGTCACAACGCGACGATGGCCGACATCGCCAAGGAGGCCGGACTCGGGCGGGTGACCCTCTATGGTCACTTCGCTTCTCGGCCTGAGCTCATCGACGCCGTCGTCGCTCGCGTGATCGAGCGCGGCGAGCAGACGTTGGCCGAAGTCAACACCGAGGGAGACGCCCGCGAAGCGCTGGCCCGTGTGATCGAGAGCAGCTGGCAATTGGTGAATCAGTCGCGCTCGGTCATCGCCGCCGCTGCAGAGGAGCTCTCGCAGGAACGCATCCGCCAACTTCATGACAGCCCAGCAGCCAGAGTAGAATCACTGATTGAACGTGGTCGCCGCGACGGGTTGTTCAGAACCGATATGCCGACCTCATGGCAACTCGCCGTGGTCCACCAAGTCCTTCACGGCGCAGCGACCGAGATCGCCGGCCACCGCCTCGATCCCGCCGACGCGCCCCGGATCATCATCACGACCGTCTTCACGCTTCTCGACGCCCGCTGATCCGAGCCGAACTATCGCGGGCTGACGCTCCCAAACAGAATCGCCCTAAACGCATCCGAACACGTGCGGCCGGCCCTACCGCACCCCGTGTGCACACGAACACGCTGCATGCGCTGCAAAATTCTCCACGGCCGCCCAATCATGCTCGACCGGCTTAACGAACTCGAAGCAGACCTGTCACCCGCCGAACCATAGCCCAAGCAAAAGGGGCGGATCGGCGGGGTCGAAGGCCTCACCCTCACCCTGTCGTTCCTTGCCCCAGAAGCGCGCCGGCTTCGAGCGCCTGAATCCCACTACGTCTACGCAACTGGGCATTACTGCCGAAGTTTCCCCTCTAGCGCCACACCGCAGCGACTGGTTGATCGTCGGGCCAGACGGTTCATCCTTGGTGCGCTGTTGCCAGGCGCGGGCACGCTCCGTACTAACGGGCATCCCTGCTCCTGGTGTGGTCCTAGGAAGTGAACGTTGGCGGTCCGCTGTGTGGTCGTTGCACTTGCGCGAAGGCACTCGTGGCCGCCAATGTCTGTAGGGCGTCGAACAGCTCGTCACCTCGCGGTGATCGGGGATGGCTGTGAGCACCGGCCCGAAGAATCACTGTCCGTTGATGCACATGATGGGGCTACCGCTAGAGTCACCGAGATTGTCCTGGCTCTGCTGGTGTCCCACGCGCACCGCACCGTCGTAAGTCGAGTCGTCGAGACTGTCAGCTAGCTGGGGATCGAGACCGCTCTCGGAGAGTGCATCGGCCACCATTGCTGTGGACACGTCGGCGCTCTGGGGGTGCACACGCTGGCCCAGGCGGTGCAGAGCGGTCCCAGTGCGCTGTCGCCGGCCCTGCCATGCGCAGCAGCCAGGACACGGCCCAGTTGCTCGGACACTTCCATGTGGTGACGTTGCTGCTCGGAAACATCTGCGCCCTTGTTGAACACTGCCAAACCTATTTGCCGCCAATCGATCTCGATGTCGCGGCGCCGCGCGGTGTTGGCCAGGCACCGGTAGGTGGCCCACGCGAACGGGCATGCCGGGTCAAAATAGAACGTCACTGCGCTCATAGGTACTCCTTCAGGTCACGGACTGTTGGACGTGTTGGCTCACTGGGAGTCTGCCGCTTCCAATGCGGCGATAGCGGCCGAGAGTTCGGCGGACGCTTCGGTGGCCACCGGCGCAAGTTCGGCTTCTCCGGAGACCTCGACCATCAGGTCGGGGTTCATGGCCTCGATGATCGAGTTCGATGGATTGGTGGGGTCAACGCGGACCACGACATTGCAGGGCAACAGCAGACCGATCTGGCGATTGACTCCCAGTGCGCGATGGGCCAGAGGTGGATTACAGGCACCGAGGATCAGGTAGTTTTCCATGTCCACATCGAGCTTTGTTTTCAGGGTGTCTTTGACGTTGATCTCGGTGAGGATCCCAAAACCTTGGTCGGCCAGTGCGGCGCGGGTTCGTGCGACTGCCTCGTCGAACGGGAGGTGGAGAACAGTGGAGATGGACAGTGCCATAATAGTTTTCCTTCCGGGCGGGGTGTACTTGATCGGATTCAGCGGAGTTCGGTGCGGCGTGGTAGTCCCAGGCGGTGCATCAGCAGGCTGGCTGGGCACCAGCCAACGGCAGCGAAGAGCAGCAGGTTCGCCGCTACGAAGGCGGTCAGCAGCAGCCACCAGGTCGACAGGCCAGTAGCCAGGGCCAGGCTCACTAGAATCATGAATCCTGCCAGAAGTGGCACTGCTCGGTCGACCGTCCACCTAGCGGAAGTTGTTCGGGTGTTCATCGGGTAGAGGCCTTTCTGGTGGGTGCTTAGTGGGAAAACGAGATGGCGGGCAGAACCTTTCGGAGCCAGATCGGTGACCACCATGCTGCCCGTCCGGAGATCCGGAGCAGTGCTGGTAGGAGCATGAGCCTGATCAGGACTACGTCGAGCAGAACGGCAACACCGAGGATGATGCCCATCTCTTTGGGCGGCAACGGGTCTGCCAGTGCGAAGGTGAAGAACACTGCGACCATCACCGCTGCCGCGGCGAAGATGATGCGTCCCGAATGAGCCATGCCGTCGATCTGCGCAGTATCGGCATCGCCGGTGCGTTCAAAGTGTTCTTTGGCCGTGGCGAGCAGGAAGACGGTGTAGTCCATGGCGATGGCAAAGATCATCGCGAAGAAGAACACCGGGCCCCAGCCGTCGAGGAACCCTTGCGGGGTGAACCCAAGCAGCCCGGACAGGTGGCCGTCCTGAAAGATTAGCTTGGCGACACCGAACGCAGCCGCCGTCGACAGGAGGCTGACGACGGTGCCGATCAAGGCGATCAGTGGGGCTTGCAGCGAGACCAACAGTAGGACGAACCCGAGGATCAAGATGATGCCGACGATCAGCGGGAAGTAGTCGTTGAGAGCCTGTTGCAGATCAAGGTTCTCGGCCGGGGCGCCGCCGACCAGCGCATTAGCGGGGAGTCCGTGGCGCAGGTCATCGACAATAGTGCCTAGTTGGGCATCGGAGGGATCAACCGCAGGCAGTGCTTGCAACAACACGTAGTCGGTGCCGTCGAGCGCCGGTAGCGCAGGGGTGACCATGCTGATACCAGGGGTCTGTGCCGCCGCCGTGGCAGCCTGCTGCGCCTGTGCTGAAGGTGCAACGATCTGGAGCATGCCGGGGGCTCCCTCCCCCATCTGCTGCTGAACCAGTTCATAACCCTGACGCACTGGTGCCTCCTCGGGGACCACCGAGATCGACGGCATAGCCACCTTGAGCCCGATGACCGGAATAGCCAGCGCGATCAACACCGCCAGCGAGCCGAGTGCGAACGGCCACGGGTGGTTGTGCAGGATCTTGCCCCACCGTTCGAACAACGGCGAACGATGTTGCTGGCGTTTGACGTACGGGAGCGAAGCAGCGTTCACCTTCGGACCCAGTGCGCCTAGCGTGGCCGGGAGCAACGTCAACGTAGCCGCGAGAACAAACGTCACCGCGAGCATGATGCCCACAGCCATCGTCCGCACCGCCGGCGCCGGCACCAGCAACACCGCCGACAAACTCACCAGCACGGTCAAACCCGACAGCACCACAGCCTTACCGGCGGTATCCATCGTTTCGGCGACCGCATGAGCCTTGCTGGTGTGATGTCTGAGAGCGTCCCG
This sequence comes from Williamsia muralis, assembly GCF_051487485.1. Classification (GTDB taxonomy): domain Bacteria; phylum Actinomycetota; class Actinomycetes; order Mycobacteriales; family Mycobacteriaceae; genus Williamsia; species Williamsia muralis_B. Next base: position 26,019 of record NZ_JAHVCV010000013.1, read on the forward strand.
GAATCGGGAGACGATGAACAGCGCGTAATCGATGCCCAGGGCGAGGGCGAACATCATCGCAAAATTCATAGCCCACACCGAGATCGGCGTCACCTGATTAAGCAAAACGAGGCCACCGGCCGACGCGACCAGGCCCGCGATGGTGAGCAGCAACGGCAGCCCCGCGGCCACAAGCGAACCGAAAGCCAAAACCATGATCGCCAGAGTGACCGGCCACGAGAACAATTCGGCCTTGATCATCGCGTCATGGTTGGCCTTATTGAAATCGCTCCACAAGGCCGAGGCCCCTGTGGGATACACCTCGACACCATCACGCGAGAGCTTGGTGAGCTCCCCCTTGACCTCGCCGACAGCCCGAACCATGTCGTCGGTGTTCGCATTCGCGCCGGCGATCAAGATGCCGGTGTGCTGATCCGGACTGATCGTCATCCCCGGTTGTGGGGGCACCACCGCTCCGAACCGGAAGTCACCGCCGAACACTGTCGTGGCATTCGCGATCGTTTCTTGCATCACCGGGCTGTTGATGGTGTCCCGGTCAGAATGAATGACGACCTGCACCGCAGCCGACGAGTTCCCGCCGAAGTGCTGGCCCGCCAGCTCCCGCACCTGCACCGACTCAGACCCGTTGGCCTGCCATCCGGCACCGGCCAAGGAAGAAAACACCGATGGCGCAGCCGCCCCGAGACCGACGAGCACCAACAACCAGACGGCGAAGACCCAGCGGGATCGCCCGGCCATCGCCGAACCCCACCGGCCCAGCAGACCAGGCGCTGAGGTCGGTGGCGAACTGGGCTGCTGATCGGTGGTCGAGATGGCGGGCATGCAATTGATCCTTTTCTCCGAGATACCGGGGCTAGATACCCCCTGGGGTATCTATTCACAACCCGAAGGTACCCCCGGGGGTATCAATGGGTCAACCCCCGATCGGATCGCGTTCCCATACCCCCTGGGGTACCCTGGCACTTGTTACACAGACAGAGAGGCATGTCCCGTGACCGATGACGAAGAATCAATGGCGGCTGTACTGAACCGACTCCGCCGGGCACAGGGACAACTCTCCGGGGTGATCACGATGATCGAAGCAGGCCGCGACTGCAAAGACGTCGTCACCCAACTGGCTGCAGTGTCCCGAGCTCTCGACCGCGCCGGGTTCAAAATCGTTGCATCGGGGATGCGTCAATGCATCAATGGCGCCGACGGCGACCAACCGCCCCTGACTGAAGCCGAACTGGAGAAACTGTTTCTCGCCTTAGCCTGACGGCCGTGCCCATGTCCATAACCAGGCAGCGACGTCGTGGACTGGCCACGGGATAGGAGCATTCCCCTTGGACTACTGCAGTCAAGGGGCGAAATACGCTGCTACGGAATGCAACGTCGGTGGCATGCGGCTGCGATCCCGGTCCGCGCAGTGGCCACCAGGCGCTAGCGCTCGGAGCCCACAATCATGCCGGCGACCTGGTTGAGTTGGGCACGCGGGTACCGGGTTCAGTGCCAAGATCGCCGGCTTCTGTGGATGCAGCTCGAAGCGATCGAACAACCGATCCCGCCATTCACCCAACCGGGCCGATGCCGACTCGTTAATCGGTAGGTCAGCGCCGTCTACGTCGGCGATATGGGTACCGCGAGTTCACGGGCCACCTGCCACATCCCTGCCGTGAAGGGCCTGCGCGACATGCCCATCTCCACAGTCGGGAGGGCCGGGCGATCACTAGTCAGGGAGGTTGTGGTCCTGCGGGCTGGCCCCATCCCGGATCCCGTGCATCCGTTCGGCTGCTGCCGATCGTTGGGGCTGGCGGTCTAACAGACGTCGAGGGGCTGGGAGCCACCAGTTCCATTGTCCGAGTAGCCGCATGAGGGCGGGTACGAGGATGAGTCTGACCAGAATGGCGTCGATGGCTACGGCGATGGCGAGGGCGAAGCCGATCTGTTTGAGTTCGAGCATGTTTGCGGTGATGAAGCTGCCGAAGACGACGACCATGATGGCTGCGGCTGCGGTGATGGGTCGGGCGGTGTGAGCGAGACCTGCTGCCACGGCGTGTTGGTTGTCGCCGGTGGCGGCCCAGTATTCGCGCATCCGGCCGATGAGGAATACCTCGTAGTCCATCGACAGACCGAATAGGACCGCGAATACCAGTGTCGGTAGGTAGGTTTGGATGAATCCGGGGCTGGTGAAGTCGAGCAGCGATTCACCGATGCCCCACTGGAACACCACCACGGTGATGCCGAGTGCCGCTCCCGTGGCCAGCAAGTTCATCAGTATTGCCTTGAGTGGCAGTGCGATACTGCGGAAAGCAACGATCAGGAAAAGGAAGGACACGGTCAGCACCAGGCCGATGACGATCGGCAATTTGGCGGTCATCTCGTTGTCGAGGTCGACGAACTCGGCAGTGCTGCCACCGATCAGGATGTCCGAGTCTGCCCCGACTTGTCGTGCGCTGCTTCGCAAGTCAGCGATGAGGTCGGTAGCTGCAGTGGAATCGAACGGCACCGACAGGATCAGCGAGGTAGCCAGTCGACCATCACTGATGGTGGAAGGTCCGAGAGCGGCTACCCGCGGATCCGCTTGTGCTTGGTCGAGGTACCGCGCGACGGCGTTGTGGCCGGCGTCGGTGAGTGGCCCGCCGGAGGTGTCAGTGGCTACGACTTCCACTGGGGACAGTGCGCCGGGAGGAAAGTGCGTGGTGAGGGTGGCTGCGGCTTGCCCCGATGGGGTATCGGACAGTGAGGTTGTACCCATGTCCAGCCCGTAGCGAATGCCTGTCAGCGGGAGCGCCGCAAGCAGCAGGATTGCTACGGCGATGCTGCCGTAGAGCGCCGGCCGTTTCATGATTCGGTAGGCCCACTGGCCCCACCGTGTCCGGGCGGCGTCGTCCAGGTCAGCTGATAGTTCGGCGGGTTGGCATCGGCGTGGCGTCTGCCCGCAGTTAATTCTGGGGCCGAGCACGGCCAACAATGCAGGCAGCAGGCATAGGCCGACGACGAGCATGGCGGTGACTGCCGTAGCGACGCCGATAGCAATCCCCCGGAAGATGGGGGCTGGGATGACGACCAGCGAGGCCAGGGAAATCATCACGATCACCCCCGACGCCAGAATCGTGCGGCCCGTGGTCGCCAGGGTGCGGGCGACGGCGGCGTCGATCCTGTCTTGGTCGGATCGGTCAACAATTGCGCCGGCGTTGAGTTCTTCGCGGTAACGGCTGACGATGAACATGGCGTAGTCGATACCTACTCCGATGCCGATCATCGTGGCCACCGACATCGTCAGCGAGTCAAAGTCGGTCACTGCGGTGAGGACAAACAACGTGCCTGCCGTGAGCAACAATCCCACCAGCGCCGCCACAACCGGCACCACCGCGGCAGTTACCGCACCCAGTGCAATGACCAGCAGAATCAAAGCCACTGGGATACCGATCATCTCTGCCCGTTGCGCGTCGCTGTTCTGGATCTCGGTGGCGTCGTTTTGGATTGGTGAGTAGCCGGTGACTGCGACCTTGATCTGCGGGCTATCAAAGCGCGACAGCTCATGTTGGAGGGTGCGTGCCACCATGGCCCGGTCCGCCATGTCACCGTCGATTCCGACCAGCGCTACAGCTACACCACGATCATTCGGCGACACCAGCTGTTGCCCACCGACGTCGTAGGGACCAGTCACCTCGCGCGCACCCTCCACCGAACGAGCTGCCGCGATCGCCTGGTCGACAACCTGACGGAACTCAGGGCTATCCACGGACACGTCGGCTCCGTCGAAGACGATGACGTCCTGCTCGGCCCCCAATTGAGGAAAGTGCTGCGCCAGGATCGCGTCGACGTGTTCGGACTCAGACCCGGCAATCCCGAAATCCATTGCCGTCAAACGCCGCTCCAGTGGCCCGAACGCCATCGCGCAGACCACGATGATCAACGCCCAGCTCACCAGGACCGGCCACCGCCGCCGGCTCACCCATCTGCCCCACCGAGACAACACCGAGCCAGGGGCTAGACCGATGCGTGGCGGCGTCGCCACTGTGACTTTCACCATATTCGGACGATAACATCGAATATCAACGATGAATAGACCTGTTGAAGATCGGCGACAACGGCTATCATCGTCGCATGGCGATTAAAAGTGATGGGTGTGCGCCGACTACAGTAGACGCGGACTCACGTGTCGATGCAGCAGTTGCGCTGTTCCACAGTCTCTCGGACGCAACACGTTTGGCTATCGTGCGGCAACTGGCCGGTGGGGAGGCCCGGGTGGCTGACTTGGTGGCCGAGCTCGGTTTGGCGCAGTCGACGGTGTCAGCCCACGTGGGGTGTCTACGTGATTGCGGCCTCGTACAGGGCCGGCCCCAGGGCCGCCAGGTGTTCTATTCACTGTCGCGCCCTGAACTGATGGATCTGCTGGCGTCAGCGGAAACCCTGCTCGCAGCAACGGGCAATGCGGTCACGTTATGCCCGAATTACGGTGTCGCATCTGGAGTGAGCGGCGATGAGTGATGCCTGCGGCTGCGGCCACGACGAAGCCCCCGAGGACGACGAAGCCGGCGCCGACCCTGCACGCTGGTGGCAGGTCCTAGAGATCAAAGCTGCGATCGTCGCTGGGATATTGCTCGTGGCAGCACTCATCACCAGCGTGATCGAAGGCCCCCAATATCTCGAAGTGGGACTGCAAGTGGGTGCGCTGGTTATCGCCGGCTACACGTTTGTGCCCTCCACACTGCGCCGACTAGCCCGAGGCAAGATCGGGGTCGGCACCTTGATGACCATCGCCGCGGTCGGGGCGGTCATGCTCGGGGAAGTCGGCGAGGCGGCCATGCTCGCTTTTCTGTTCGCGATCAGCGAAGGACTCGAGGAATACGCCGTTACCAGGACCCGCCGAGGCTTGCGGGCACTGCTCTCGCTCGTGCCGGACACCGCCACCGTGCGACGCGGTGGCCGTGAACTCCTCGTGTCCCCCACCGACCTCGTGGTCGGCGACACCATGATCGTCAAACCCGGTGAGCGTCTTGCCACGGACGGCACGATCAGTTCCGGACACACTGCGCTCGACACCTCGGCGATCACCGGTGAGTCGGTTCCAACCGAAGCGGGACCCGGTAACGAGGTCTACGCCGGCTTCATCAATGGCACCGGCGCCCTGGAAGTGACGGTCACTGCTGCTGCGCACGACAATTCTCTGGCCAAAATTGTGCGGATTGTGGAGGCCGAACAGTCCCGCAAAGGCCAGGCCCAGCGACTGGCCGACAAGATCGCCCGCCCGTTGGTTCCCTCGGTGATGATCGCTGCCGGTGTCATCGCCGGTGTTGGCAGTGCCTTCGGAGACCCGCGAGTGTGGGTTGAACGGGCCTTGGTTGTCTTGGTTGCCGCCTCGCCGTGCGCGCTGGCGATCGCGATACCGGTGACCGTGGTCGCCGCGATCGGGGCCGCCTCCAAACTCGGTGTCTTGATCAAGGGGGGCGCCGCCCTCGAGGCGCTCGGCCGAATCCGTACCGTTGCGCTCGACAAAACCGGCACCCTGACCCGCAATCAGCCCTCAGTCGTTGACATTACGACCACCGGTGGTGCCTCACGCGCCGAGGTACTTACCGTCGCTGCGGCGCTCGAAGCGCGCAGTGAACATCCCCTCGCCCGCGCCATTTTGGCTGCCGCCGCTGACCCGGTCACTCCCGCCGACGACGTGGACGCGGTCACCGGCGCCGGCCTCGTCGGATCTGTCGAGGGCCACCCTGTTCGGCTGGGACGGCCGGGCTGGATCGAGGCTGGCGCCTTGAGCGATGACATCGATCGCATGCAACGAGCAGGTGCCACGGCCGTACTCATCGAACGCGACGGCACCGTCATCGGCGCCATTGCCGTGCGCGATGAACTTCGACCCGAAGCACCCACCGTGGTTGCTGGTCTACGCCGCGATGGCTACTCGGTGGCCATGCTCACCGGTGACAACGCGCGCACCGCCGCCGCGCTGGCCGAACAAGCCTGCATTGAGAACGTGCACGCCGATCTACGGCCAGAGGACAAAGCCCGCATCATCGACACGCTGCGCGCCCACCAACCCACCGCCATGGTGGGCGACGGCGTCAACGACGCTCCCGCTTTGGCCACCGCCGATTTGGGTATCGCCATGGGCGCCATGGGCACTGACGTCGCGATCGAAACCGCAGACGTCGCACTAATGGGTGAAGACCTGCGTCATCTGCCTTCTGCCCTTACCCACGCCCGCCGATCACGCACCATCATGCTGCAAAATGTGGGCCTCTCCCTGGCCATCATCATCGTCCTGATGCCCCTGGCCCTATTCGGCGTCTTAGGCCTTGCTGCGGTTGTCCTCGTCCATGAAATCGCGGAGATCGTCGTCATCGGCAACGGGGTGCGCGCGGGACGCACCACACGTCTGCACCTTCCCGACAACTCGACGACCGCCGACCGCCCACTAGCAAAGACCACACTATGAACATTGACGACAACGCCGCCCACCACGATCAGTCGATCGTGGTGGCACCAGCACCACAGCGGCGGCGAGTCCTGGTCGCGGTCGCCGCCACCTTGGCCGCCGTCGCACTCATCCTCGATCCCATCGCCCGAAACGCCCTATCCGACGGCCGAACTATTGACCTCGGGTTGCTCCAACTCGACCTCGCCTACAACACCGGGGTCGCTTTTAGCCTCGGCAACCAGCTGCCCACCGCGGTGATCCTCGCCCTCACCAGCCTCATCACCCTCGGCTTCGCGATCTATGCCTGGCGCACCGCATCTGAGCAACGAATGCTGCAGACCATCAGCTTCGCCGCCATCATCGCTGGCGCCGCCGCCAACGTCATCGACCGTCTCCTCGACGGCAAAGTCACCGACTACTTCCACACCGGGTGGTGGCCCACCTTCAACCTCGCCGACACCTACATCACCTGCGGCGTAGTCGTCCTAGTCCTCACCGTTCTATTCGAACCCGGCTTCACCCGCACATCCGAAAACAACAACTAATTGCTACTGGCCCACCACCTGTAGGGTCAGTGCGCCGCACCAGTGTTGTTCTGGCGGCGAATGAATTCGGCCATGCCCGGAACGGTGAATGCCACGACTCCGCGTTCAGGCGCCCAGATCAGGCCTTTCTTGATGCAGGCGTCGCGGTGCGGTGCCACCGACTGCATGGAGCTGCCCAGCGCTGTGGCGATCGCAGACGACCGTGGCTGATCGGTGCCGCTCACCGCCATGGCGTGTAGATACCGCCGTTCGGTCTCGGTCGCACGGAGCCACCGTGAACTGTAGAAACCGGCATCGAGGGAGGCGTGGCCGGTGCTCACCGCATCTTCGGCTTCAAGCAGCCTGAACGGTGATTCTGTTGCCGCACGCCACAATTCGTAGCCGAAGACTTGCAGGAAGTACGGGTAGCCGGCACTGGCAGTGACCACATAGTCAGCGGCCTCGTCGGTAACGGCCTGACCCAGCCGGGAAATCGGCGCGACAATGGCCGCCCGCGCCTCATCCTTAGACACAGGTCCGATGGTGCGGTAGTCAAATTGGCGTTCAGCGTAGGACCGTGCATCAGCCAACACTTGAGGGAGGTTCGGAAGTCCCGCCCCCACCACGAAGAACGGCCATCCCCGTTGAGCGGCACGGTGCTGGGTTGCTAACAAGACTTGCAGCAGCGGGGCCTCGAGTTCCTGCATTTCGTCGACGAATAGCCCGAATGCGTTGCCCTCCTTGCGGAGTTCATCGCACAACTCTTCAACGAGATCTTCGAACTCGACCCCTAACGATGCCTGCGGAGGCGGTGCGGCTTTCGACACACTAACCCCGGTGCCGAACGCAGTCGCCGACACCGAGAACTCCTCGGTCATCGCCCGGAGCCGGTCCACGATCGGCCGGGCGAACTTGCGGCGGCGCAGCGCACGGATGACGTCTTTGGAGATACGCCTGCGCAGCGCTTCGGCGCCTTCCTGACTCGTCTGCGCTTCGACCTCGACAACGACCCAATCGTTACGTCGCGCCTGGTCAGCCATGGTCGCCAGCAACGTGGTCTTGCCGACTCCCCGCAGTCCTTGCAACATCAACCCTCGGTCGTAGTGGCGTTGTTTGGCCCGGGCGACCAGTAGATCGAAACGCTCGAGCTCCCGGGTGCGACCCACCAGCTCGGGTGGTCGTGTACCCGAACCGGGCGTAAACGGATTAAGGCCAGATTCCACCAGCAGACACTAGCAAAGTATGGGGTTGTATAACGCCACGACTTATACGCTCCGATACGGCCTTACAGTCCGTCCTGCTGTCCGGACGCAGTAGTAGGTGCACGCACTGTCACCCTCGACATAAGCCCTTCGCTGCGGTTTCGGGTGGCCGAATATATAGTTTCGGCTACCCGTTAGACTGCGGGCATCGAACAGGAGGGCGCTGTGGTGGCAACGAGTGGAGTGCGTCCCCGGCTGGCCCGGGTTCGGGTGAGTTCAACGCTGCTCGGGCCTGCTTTCGTCGCAGCGATCGCCTATGTGGATCCCGGCAACGTCGCATCGAACATCAGCGCTGGCGCAGAGTTCGTGTATTTGCTGGTGTGGGTCATCGTGGCCGCGAATGTGATGGCCGGGCTGGTGCAGTATCTATCAGCGAAGTTGGGTGTGGTCACGGGTATGTCGTTGCCCGAAGCGGTGCGCGGCCGTTCTTCTCGTTCGACTCGGCTCGGGTATTGGGTGCAGGCCGAGCTGGTGGCGATGGCGACCGATTTGGCTGAAGTGGTCGGCGGCGCCATTGCACTAAATCTGCTGTTCGATCTGCCGTTGCTGGTGGGCGGGGTGATTACCGGGTTGGTCTCGATGGGGCTGTTGCTGGCGCAAGACCGTAGCGGCCAACGCCCGTTCGAGCGGGTCATCATTGGGTTGTTGGCGGTTATCGCGATTGGGTTCCTCACCAGTGTGGTCGTTGAACCGCCGTCGCCGGCCGCGGCAGCTGAGGGCCTCATTCCACGTTTCGAGGGAACCGAGAGCGTGATGTTGGCCGCGGCGATGCTCGGTGCCACGGTTATGCCCCACGCTGTGTATCTGCATTCGGGACTGGTGCGAGACCGCCACGGTGTCAACGGGCCTGGACCACTGCGGCGACGACTGCTCCGCGTGACCCGCGTCGATGTGGCACTGGCCATGCTGTTAGCAGGGGCAGTCAACATGTCGATGCTGCTGCTAGCAGCCACCAACCTGCAAGGCAGAGACGACGTCGACACCATCGAAGGCGCCCATGAGGCTATCGGGGACACCCTCGGGCCAGTCGTGGCATTGCTGTTCGCTTTGGGTCTTCTTGCGTCTGGACTGGCATCGACATCTGTCGGCGCCTATGCCGGCGCCATGATCATGGATGGGTTGCTGCAGCGCCGGATACCGATCGTGGTGCGGCGGCTGGTGACGTTGATTCCCGCCATCGCCATCCTTGCCGTGGGTATCGACCCCACCCAGGCCCTGATCGTGTCTCAGGTCATCTTGTCGTTCGGCATCCCCTTCGCTTTGGTTCCGCTGGTGCGATTTACCAGTGACCGTGCACTGATGGGTGAGGACACCAACCACCACGTCACCAGCTCTCTCGCCTGGCTCACCGCGGCGGTGATCATTGTCTTGAGCGTTGCCTTGATCTATCTGACTGTTCTGGGCTAGAGCAGCGATCGCTCCCGTTCGACCACTGTGCTCGTGGTGTTGCAGAGCCCGGCTTCGCCTACATCGACGCTCCTACACCACCATTCTTAGTGTCGGCCACCGGCGATTTCTCCAGGTTCGCCGCGGTGCCTACGCTGGTGGGATGAGTACAGCGCCCGCCGATTCGATCGACGTTCGACGTGCGGCAGCAGCGAGCATCGGGTGGGCGCTGGCCTGGGTCGGGGCGGCTGTGGCGATTGCGGTGACGGCCATTTCTGCCAGTACCGTGCTGGATCTGGTGGGGGTCGGCGATCCGGGCATTCTGACTCGCTACGGTCTGCCCGCGGTGCAGACGATGGGTGAGATAGGTGCAGTGGTCGCTGTTGGTGGAACGTTGTTTGCCGCATTTTTTGTTCCCCCGCAATCAGACGGGGTCCTCGATGTCGGGGGGTACCGCGCGCTGCGGTCTGCTGCTGTGGGCGCAGTGGTGTGGATGGTGTGCGCGCTGCTGATGGTCCCGTTGACCGTCTCGGACACGACCGGGTTCGCGGTATCGGAAGTGGTATCAGTCGACCGGTTGCTCACTGCGGTCGACCAGGTCGCCGACGCCCGATCCTGGCTCTGGACAGCGCTGTTCGCCCTGATGTGCGCGGTTGTTACACGGATCGCGCTCCGGTGGACGTGGACGCTGGTCGCGTTCCCGCTGGCTCTGCTGACCCTGATGCCCACAGCCCTGGCCGGCCACTCCTCGACCGGCGGCAGCCACGACATCGCGACCAATAGCCTGATCCTGCACATCGTGGGCGCATGCATCTGGATGGGCGGTCTGTTCGCAGTCCTCGTTTATGCTCGCGGACACGGCCACTTCACCGCACTCGCGGTCCGGCGCTACTCCCGAATCGCCCTGGGGTGCCTGGTCGTCGTCGGAGCCAGTGGAGTCATCAACGCACTCATCCGGGTGCACCTGGACCAATTGTTCACCGACACCTACGGACAGCTGGTCCTAGCAAAAGTCGCAGCGCTGCTCCTACTGGGTGGTTGTGGTGCCTGGCACCGGCGCATCACAATTCCGGCGGTAACCGGCAACGGCGGCGACCGTCAACCATTGATTCGCTTCGCCGTCGTCGAACTGCTGATATTCGCAGCAACTTTCGGGATCGCTGTCGGGTTGTCGCGGACACCGCCGCCAGAGAATGTGAATCCCGCAGAGATGCCGGCAACCGAACTGATCCTCGGTTACCGTCTCGACCAGGCACCCACGTTCGGTGAGATCGTCGTCGGCTGGCGCTTTGATCTGCTGTTCGGCACCCTCGCGATCGTCATGGCCGCCCTATACCTGCGCGGGGTCCACCGTCTCCGCAAACGGGGTGATGCCTGGCCGGTGGGGCGCACCATCGCATGGCTGCTGGGTTGTGCCGCAGTGCTATTCGCGACGTCATCAGGCCTGGGCAAGTACGCTCCGGCCCTGTTCAGCATCCACATGATCGCGCACATGATGTTGTCGATGCTGGCGCCGGTGCTCCTGGTCCTCGGCGGACCGGTCACGCTGGCGCTGCGGGCCATCGCGCCGGCTGGCCGGTCCTCTCCCCCCGGCCCACGCGAGTGGATCCTGTCCGTGCTGCACAGCCCGTTCTCGCGGCTGTTGACCCATCCTCTGGTGGCGTCGGTGCTGTTCGTCGGAAGCTATTACGTGCTGTACCTCGGTGGGCTCTTCGACGTCCTCACTGAATACCATGCGGCGCACGTCGCGATGAATCTGCACTTTCTGCTCAGCGGGTACCTGTTCTACTGGGTGGTGATCGGGATCGACCCGGCCCCACGAAAGCTATCCCCAGTCACAAAACTGGCAATGGTGTTCGGCTCGTTACCTTTTCATGCCTTCTTCGGTGTTGCGTTGATGAGTACCGACAGCGTCATTGCCCGCACCTACTACAACAGCCTTCTGCTGCCGTGGAACCCGAATCAGCTGAACGATCAACGTTTGGGCGGAGGTATCGCATGGGCGGCCGGTGAAATCCCACTGGTGCTCGTGATGTTGGCGTTGCTGGTCCAGTGGTCTCGCCAGGATAAACGCCAAGCCACCCGCTTTGATCGCCGTGAAGATCGCGATCACAATGCCGAATTAGTCAGCTACAACGCGATGTTGGCGCAGATGGCCGGCCCCTCGACCCGCCCGGTGACCGCGACTGATTCCACCAGCACCGCCGCACCCACAGCGTCGCCCCAGCCGCCGGCCGACGCACAGTCAGAACCCCCTGAGCGTCGCTAGAGTTCGAGGCCCAAGTGCTGGCCGACCACGTCGGCGAGTTCGTCGGCCGACTCGAACACCTGCGGCAAAACCGCGGCCACGGTTCCATCGGCGCGGACCAGCACGGTGCAGGGATAGACACGGGGCACCGACAGCGCAGCGGCAAGTCGGGCGTCGGTATCGACGACAGTCGGTAGGTTCACGCCGGTCTCGATCAGCAAATTCAGTGACAGCAGCGGGTTTTGCGAACCCTCCCGCCCTTGAACGGTAAGCACCCGCATTCGGTCACCAGCTCGGGCGGCGAAGTCGGCAACCACCGGCAGCTCGGTGCGGCACGGCCCGCACCAGTGCGCCCAGATATTGATCAGTAGCGGTCGCCCGGCTGTAGCGCTACCCAGGTCCACGGTGGCGCCGTCGGCGAGACAGGACAGGACGATTCCGGTCAACGCTGACCCTGGCGCGGGCGGGGTGCCATCACCGACTGGGCAGGGTTGCAGGGCCGCCCGCTCGCGGGCCTGGGCCATGTCCTGCTCGCTGACGTCCGCGTTGATGCCGGGCAGTGGCGCACTGGGGTTGACTCCCGGATCGACTGGCTCTGAGGCAGTCTCGGTGGCCCGGGGCCAGATCGCCACAATCATGGCCACAATGACGATGAGTGCGGCGATCGACCACCGGGCCGAGCCCGACACGTGAACACGGGGCATCATCGTCGCCTTCACCGTCCTCTCGCGGTCATCACCTGATTGACAGCTGCAGGCCGACCCTGCCACGACAGGTTCGCTGGGGCGTCTTCCTTGCGGTTGCTCCCCGTCATTGTGCTGCAATCTCAGTCGGCACTGGGTTCGGTGGAGGACTCGGCCGTCCCTACGGTCAGCGGGTCACGACGAGCGCGTTCGGCTTTTGTGCTGGCCACCTTGTTGTGGGCGCCGACGTGGGCTTCGGCGCGCATTCGCTCGACCATGTGAGGGTAGTGCAGCTCGAATGCGGGCCGCTCGGAACGGATTCGGGGTAGCTCGGTGAAGTTGTGGCGGGGCGGTGGGCAGCTGGTCGCCCACTCTAGCGAGTTGCCGAAACCCCAGGGGTCATCGACGGTGACGATCTCCCCGTAGCGGTAACTGCGGAAAACGTTCCACAGGAACGGCAGTGTGGAGGCTCCCAGGATGAACGCTCCCACTGTCGACACGATGTTCAACGCAGTGAATCCGTCCGAAGGTAGGTAGTCCGCGTAGCGGCGGGGCATGCCTTCGTTGCCGAGCCAGTGCTGCACCAAGAAGGTGGTGTGGAATCCGATGAAGGTCAGCCAGAAGTGAATTTTGCCGAGCCGTTCGTCCATCATGCGTCCGGTGATCTTTGGGAACCAGAAGTAGACGCCGGCGTAGGTGGCGAACACGATGGTGCCGAATAGGACGTAGTGAAAGTGTGCGACCACGAAGTAGCTGTCGGAGAGCTGAAAGTCCAACGGGGGGCTGGCTAGCAGCACACCCGTCAAACCGCCGAACAGGAAGGTGACCAGGAACCCGATCGAGAACAGCATGGGCGCTTCGAAGGTGAGGTTGCCTTTCCACAGGGTGCCGATCCAGTTGAAGAACTTCACGCCGGTGGGTACAGCGATGAGGAACGTCATGAACGAGAAGAACGGCAGGAGCACGGCGCCGGTGGCATACATGTGATGGGCCCACACCGCCACTGACAGCGCCGCAATCGCCAACGTGGCGTAGATCAATCCGGTGTACCCGAAGATCGGTTTGCGGGCGAAGACGGGGAAGATCTCTGAGACGATGCCGAAAAATGGCAGGGCGATGATGTACACCTCGGGGTGGCCGAAGAACCAGAACAAGTGCTGCCACAGCAGCGCGCCGCCATTGGCGGGATCGAAGATGTTGCCGTCGAATTGCCGATCGAACTCCAAAGCCAGCAATGCTGCTGTGAGCAGCGGAAATGCCAGCAAAATCAGCACACTGGTGACCAAAATATTCCAGGTGAAGATCGGCATCCGGAACATGGTCATACCTGGGGCGCGTAAACACACCACCGTGGTGATCATGTTGACCGCCCCCAAGATGGTGCCCAACCCTGAGACCACCAGCCCTAGAATCCACAGGTCCGCGCCTACTCCCGGTGAGTGCACCGCATCTGTGAGTGGCGTATAGGCAGTCCACCCGAAGTCGGCGGCGCCGCCGGGGGTGAGGAAACCACCCAGGGCTGCGCTGGACCCGAACAAGAACAGCCAGAAACTCAGCGCGTTGAGCCGTGGGAACGCCACATCGGGAGCGCCAATCTGCAACGGCAGAACGACGTTGGCGAATCCGATGACGATCGGGGTGGCATACATCAGCAGCATCACCGTGCCGTGCATGGTGAACATCTGGTTGTACTGCTCGGTGGACAAGAACTGCAGCCCCGGCGCGGCCAGTTCGCCACGGATCAGCAGCGCCATCAGGCCGCCGATCAAAAAGAACGCGAAACACACCACCAGGTACATGATTCCGAGCGTTTTATGGTCGGTGGTGGTGAGCATTTTGTAGAGAAACGAGCCCTTGCGACCGGTCCTGTCCGGGTATGGACGGGACGGGACCAGCTCCACGGGACGATCCAACAAGCTCATGACTCCACCCAACTGATGCGATTGACTACCACCACTAACTACTATGCAGCATAGTAGTTAGTGGTCGACAGTCGGACCAGTCAGACAGCAGCGGACCGAAGTGGGTGGCCCTCATACTATCAACCATAGTATTTGCGGCGCGGCCGCCTTCCCGCCATACTTGCACGCATGCGCATACGACTACGTAATGAGTGGTGATGGGGGCCGGACACTCGCACAGCGGCATTGAGCCTGGGGGTGCGGCCAGTGCATCTGGACGCCATGTGCGGCGCCTGTGGATGGCGTTGGGTCTGGGTCTTATGACCCTCCTTGCTCAGGTGATTGTGGGATTGGCGACGTCGTCGCTGGCGTTGCTCTCTGATTCAGCGCATGTATTTACCGACGTGCTCGGGGTGGCGATGGCGTTGGTGGCGGTGATGGTGGCTCAGCGAGCTGCCGCTCGAGCTGATCGCACCTTCGGCCTATACCGGGCTGAAGTGTTCGCCGCGTTGTTCAATGCGGTGCTGTTGTTCGCGGTCGCCGCCTGGATTTTGTACGAGGCGTCCCAGCGGCTCTCCGATCCGCCCGAAGTTCCGGGGGTGCCGGTCATCGCGGTCGCGGTGGTGGGGCTGGTGATGAACGTGACCGCGTTCGCGCTGTTGAGATCTGGCGCCAAAGAGAGTCTCAATGTTCGGGGCGCTTACCTCGAGGTGATGGCCGACATGATCGGCTCGGTGGGCGTGCTGATCAGCGGGGTGCTCACGGCGGTGTTCGGGTGGCGGTACGCCGATCCGCTCATCGGGGTCGGTATTGCCCTGTTCGTGTTGCCGCGAGCGTTCACCCTTGCCCGGGGTGCGCTGCGCATTTTGCTTCAGCATGCTCCGGCAGGCATTGATGTCGACGCGGTGCGCGAGGACGTGGTCGCCGTAGAGGGAGTGATCGAGGTCCACGATCTGCATGTGTGGACGCTGACCTCGGGCATGGAGGTGGCCTCGGCTCATGTGGTGATCGCACCCGATGCCGACTCCGCCCTGGTGCTCGCAGCGGTCCAGCACATGTTGACCACCCAGCACGGCCTCGAGCACGCCACCGTTCAAGTCGAACCCGCGCAGGGGTCGGGCTGCCACGACTTGTCGTGGTGAATGAGCAGCCCACTGCCCCACCCGGCGCTGGCCGATTGTGTACTGGTGCGCCGATAGCCGAACGAGGTCAGCTGATGTCGGGGACCCCGAGGGCGACCAGCATGGTCATGAGCAGCAACCAGCCGAGCCCTTGCCAGATCGGCCAGGTACCGCCGCGCTTCCAGACGCGGTAGGTCTGGACGAATGCGCCCAGCCCGCCGAGGAAGAAGATCGCCGGCGCACCGAAACCCCAGACCGGCCAACCGGTCTTGTTGTACAGGATCACTGCGGCTAGCCCTGCGATCATGACGGCCGCGAGGTAGGCACCGCCTGTGCGTAGGGCGGTGGGGTCATTCCATGACTTGCTGACGTCGTCATTGTTCACAGCAGAGGGCCTTTCACAGGGGATTAAGTTTCGTCGGCCAGGCGTTGAACGACGGGTAATAAGTCTGCGGCGGTGACTGCTCGCAGAAACACTGCGGCCGCCCGGTGCTGGCGGTCCAAGACAACGGTGGTGGGCACGACTGAGGTCGGGGTTCCCAACGCGGCGAGGGTACGTCCGTCGTAATCGAAGATCGATGGATACGTCACCGCGCGGTCGACAACGAAATCGCGGGCGGTTTCTTTGCGGTCTCGAAAGTCGATCCCCAGGAACGCAACCCCGCGAGTTTTGGTCTGGGCGTAGACCTCTTCGAGTACCGGGGCCTCGGCGCGGCAGGGCCCGCACCATGATCCCCACACGTTGATGACCACCACTTGCCCGGTGTAGTCGGTCAGGCGGATGGTGTTCTGGTCAGCGAACAGATCCGGTCCCCTCAGCGCGGCGACTTTCTGGCGGCTGGGGGGAGGATCGTAGAAGATAACTGTTTGCCCGTTCGGAGAGACGAACTCGAACGAATCGCCCTGGCGGACGGCATCATCACCGGTACCGCACCCGGAGAGTACGAGTACGAGTACGAGGGCCGCCACCACCGCACTGGTGGATTGCCACCTGTTGCGCGGCGCTGGTGACGATGTCGTGGTGGTCATCGGCTGCTGTTTCCCAACTGACGAAGAAAACGGTTGTAGGATTCGAGCTCGTCGTCGTGCTGTGCGGTCTGGGCCGCGGTGGCAGCAGAGGACATCTTCTCTTCATCGCGGCGCCACCGGGACGCGAAGACCAGCACGATGAGCAACGCCACCGGCTCGCCGTAGGACCACGCCAGCGCTCCAGCCACGGACTGGTCCTCGACCGGATCGATACCCCACTGCGGCGGGGGGTCGGCGAAGCTGGCCACCAGGACGGTCGGCGACATCATGAACACCACACCGAAGAACACGTGCAGCGGCATCTCCAAAAAGATGTCGAGGAGTCGGCCGATGTTCGATTGCCGTCGCGGCAGCGGACCAATCGAGAGAATCGGGATGATGAACAGCAGCCCGCTGACGAGGAAGAACACCTCCATGGCAGTGTGGCCAACCCACGTGGTGTTGAGAGCATCGAAGATCGGCGAGAAATACAGCCCGTAGAAACTGAACAAGAACACTGGGATCGCGAAGCCCGGGTGCAGCAACACCCGGCTCGGTAATGACCGGGCCAAGCGAAGTGTGGCCCGCCGGAAATCTCTGCCCCTCCCCTGGTTTGGCACCACGGCAAAGAGCAGCAACCCGGGCGAGCCAAGGACCAGTAGCGGCGGCACCAAGGTGGATAAGGTCATGTGCTGGAACATGAATGCGCTGAACAGTCCGACACCATAACTCTCGATGGCCAGCCCGGTGACCGCGATCAGGATCAGGCACCCGGCCAGAAAACTCACCGAACGATGCCAGGGCCACCGCTGACCGCGCCGGTGCAGGTACACCAACCCGATGCCGTAGGCGGCACCCATCCCAGCGCCCACTGCAGGGAGCAGCGGAATTGTCGGCAGATCCCAGCCGAGCATGGCAAGAATGCTCGGCGGAGCCTGCGGCAGGTCTAGTAACGCACCGCTCATCTCTTGTGCCCGTACCCTTCTGCCCGCACCGCCTGCTACCGCCTACCAACCCGGTGGCCACACCCCGTAAACTACTAAGCATCGTAGTAGCAAGGTGTGAGGAGAAGATACGTGCCCGGTATCGGATGTGGCGTCATCATGATCGAGGTCGGCCAATGAGTCGTACTGTGCGCATCACGCTTGCGGTGGTGTTCGTGTTCTGCCTGGCCCTCACGGCGGTGTTCGTGGTGACCCGAGCCGGTGACACCGACGCCGAGCCAAAAGGCGTGGTAGTGCGCTCGGATTCTGAGCGGTTGTCCTCGCCGGCAAACTCTCAGGCCACCTTCGTCGAGTTTCTCGATTTCGAGTGCGAGGCATGCGGAGCGATGTACCCCGCCGTAGAACAGCTGCGGCAAAACTACGGCGATCGAGTCACGTTTGTGGTCCGGTATTTTCCGTTGCCGGGACATTTCAACGCAGACCGCGCGGCGCGCGCGGTCGTCGCCGCAGGCAACCAGGGCCGGTTCGAAGCGATGTACCGCACCATGTTCGACACCCAGTCGCAGTGGGGCGAACAGCAAGTACCGTTGGATGACCTGTTCGCGTCCTACGCCGCCGACCTCGGACTGGACATGACTCAGTTCCAGGCCGACTACACGTCCCAGGCCACACGTGCGCGCATCGATGCCGACCTGCGCGACGGCGCCGAACTCGGGGTCCGCGGCACACCGACCTTCTTCATCAACGAGGCTGAAGTGCAGGCAGGCAGCTACGACGACCTCAAGACCGCATTGAATGACGTTCTGGCACCGTGACTTCGATGTCGTCGCATCTTTCCGGCACCGCTGAGGATTCACCTCGGCGGGACGGTCCTGGAAAACGCACTGTGTTGTTTCCGCGGTTGCTTCGGTGGGTGCTGGGTGTGTGCGGGGTCATCGGTCTGATCGCGGCGTTCACGCTGACGGTGGAAAAGTTCGAGCTGGCCACCGACCCGGACTACACCCCCACCTGCAGCCTCAACCCCATCGTGAACTGCGGGTCGATCATGGATACCCCGCAGGCTGCGGTGTTCGGTTTTCCGAATTCTCTGCTGGGTATCGCCGGGTTCACCGCGGTGCTCGCGATAGCAGTGCTGCTCACCCCCGCCACCCCGGCCTGGATATGGATGAGCACCCAGGTGGGGTTGAGCGCGGCCGTGGTGTTCGTCCATTGGCTGATCGTGCAGAGTTTGTACGAGATCGGGGCGCTGTGCCCGTATTGCATGGCGGTATGGCTCGTGGTGGTGGTGGCGTTCTGGTACGTCACCCTGCGCAACCTCGACCGAATAATTGTCAGGGGCCGGGCTCGGCGTCTGGTCGATGCGCTGATCAGTGTGCACTCGGTGGTCCCGGTCGTGTGGGCGCTGACCATCCTCACACTCATCATCATCGAGTTCTGGTGGTATTGGTCCACTCTGGGCTGATTCGCCCCCCGCTCGTGCGCGCCTGAGATGGCGTTAGATCGGCAGGGTGGTGTCGGTAATGAACATATCCCGGACCCACACCACGAAGTGGTCCCAGATGCCGGTGATCAGTGCGATGCCCACCGCAACCATCAACAGCCCGCCCGCTACCTGGATGCGCCGCGAGTTGCGACGCAACACGCCCACCGCCCTCACCGCCCACGCCGAGCCAAACGCCATCGCCACGAAGGGCAGTCCCAACCCGAGGCAGTACGCCACGATCATCGACACTCCCCGGGCAGCGGTGGTGTCAGCGGTGCCGCTGGCGGTGGCAATGATCGCCGCCAGCGTCGGCCCCAGACACGGGGTCCATCCCAGCGCGAACACTCCGCCCAGCAGCGGTGCACCCACCAGGTGCGATACCTGGCGGGGATGAAATCGCACATCCCGTTGCAGGGCAGGAAAAGCACCGATAAACACCAGCCCCATCACAATGGTGATGACGCCACCGGCACGTTGAAGAATCTCGCGGTTGACGATCAACGTCGAGGTGACACCGAAAATGGTGGCTGTGGCCAACACGAACACGACAGTGAACCCAGCGACAAACAGCAGTGCAGCGCCGGCCACCCGGTACCGCCGAACGCCCTGAAGCGTGTGGTCATTCGACTCCGAAGAAGACTCGCCCGCGGATATGCCGACAAGATAGGACACATACCCGGGCACGAGCGGAATGACACAAGGTGAGGCGAACGAGATGAGTCCGGCCGCCAGGCATGCACCCAGCGCCAGGAGCAGTGGGCCACCGGCCGCTGCGGCCGAGAACGCCTCGCCCACCCCGGCCACAGCAAAGTCGGACACCTGCACCCTCCTCGCTGTTTAGTGCACACCGGACACGACCAACCTAACTACTACGCACAATAGTAGTTACATCCGGGGTGTATTCGGCCCTACGGACCGACTACGTGCCCGCCGGAGCGGCACCAAATTAGAGCGCGCTGCCGGCTACCCAGGTGTCCCAGGGCACGCTCCAGTCCCCGTTTTGCCACAATTCCAACGCAGGCCCGCCGGTGTTGCGCACTTCCACAACGTCGCCGGTGACCGAGAAGTCATAGAACCACCGGGCGTTGTCGGGGTTGAGGTTCAGGCAGCCCGCAGACATGTTGGTATTGCCCTGCTGGGCAATGGTATCGACGAGCTCGTGTAGGTAGATGCCGTCGTTGCTGATGCGGGTGGCGTAATTGATCGATTGGCGGTAGCCGAGTCGGGAGTTCACCGGCAGCCCGTAGGTGGAGGAGTCCATGATGACCGGGTTGGCCTTGTCCAGGACGGTGTAGATGCCCGGCTGAGTCCAAAAATGAATGGTGCGACCGTTGACCGTTTCGGTGCCGCCGCGGCCCATCGAGGTGGGCATGGTGCGCACCAGTTCCCCATTGGCGTATACCGATACCTGCTTGGTGGTGTCGTCGGCAACCGAGACGTGGGCATCGCCGATCGTGAAGGACACGCGCACGTCCTCTTGGCCGTACAGCCCGTTGCCCAGGTCCACTCCGTAGACGTCGGCCGCCACGGTGACCGCGGTACCCGGGGCGTAGTAGTCGCGGGGCCGGTAGTGGGCGGTCTGATCATCGATCCAGTTCCATTGCCCCTCGACCGCCGGCTCGGTCTGCACTGACAGCGCCCGCTGGGCCGCGGCCCGGTCGGTGATCGGCTCATCGAACCGTACGGCCACCACCAGCCCCACCCCGTATGCGCGTCCGGAACTGAGCGTGCCGCCACCGGTCGTCAACAGCGACGGTTGCGTCAGGTTGTTCGGTGCAACCGTGCTGAACGCACTCGTGTGTTCGGCGGGCCGACCTTGGGCGTCGGTACTTGTCGCGACCAGCTCATAGGTTTTGTTGTAGCCCAACGGCGTATCGGGTTTCCACGTCAGCCGGTCTGGGGTCATGATCCCCGGGATGACTCGACCTTCGTCATTGGTCATCACCACCTCCGCCAGGGTGCCGCCTGTGACGGTCACCATCACCGCAGCGAGCGGGTCGACATCGCGGGCACCGGGCGCGGGAGTAAATGCCACTGCCAGGTCGCCCGATGCCGAGGCCCCCGAAGGCGACGGCGGCGAGGGGGATGCGCCGTTACTGGAAGAGCAGGCTACTGCCACGCCAGTGATCACCGCGCCGGCCCCGGCCACGAGCAGACTCCGTCGACTGAGCTGCACCCCATTCCACCCAGACCGCTGCGTCGGCACTAAGAACACTCCTCCGTCGTGACTACTAGGACGATTAGTAGTTTACGGAACCAGTGCGGTCGTACCGGACACCGACAATCACCCCAGCAAACCAGAGCACGTCACACCTTTCGTCTCCGCCCCGCGAAAAACTAGGATAGATAGTAGTAACCTGTCGGAGATTCAAGTGACCCTGACCGTCCCGCCCCGACAAGGACC
The DNA here is from genome assembly GCF_051487485.1 of Williamsia muralis. Classification (GTDB taxonomy): domain Bacteria; phylum Actinomycetota; class Actinomycetes; order Mycobacteriales; family Mycobacteriaceae; genus Williamsia; species Williamsia muralis_B. The sequence goes on from NZ_JAHVCV010000013.1 coordinate 47,395, forward strand.
CTCGTTGGCACGCCACCGCTTACCTGACCTCTCACCACCTACCACTGTCGTTTCTGACTATCGCCCTGCACCGGCCACGCCGGCCCTGCGCCGTTACGTCAGCGGTCCGCCGGTCTCGGCGGCTCGCGGTGGACGCCACCGGCTGGTCGACGAGCCCGTGCCGCGCCGTGAGGTGAGATCTGCGGCGGCAGCAGATTCGTTCGTCGCAGCCCGACGCGGTCGAGTGCAGCGCATCGACCCTGCTGCCGGGCACCCTCGACCGATTCGTCGACCGGCGCCGCTGGCCCCGTGGGAGCGGGCACTGTGTGTCGACGCAGCCTCGGGCCCCACCACAGAGCCAGGTCACTTCTGGGAAGCCCTTTTCGAGAAGTCACTGGACCAGCCCGGGCCTCCCGCGGGCGCATCGCCGAGCAGCGAGCGACGCGGTGGTGTCCTCGCCTCGGCAGCGGCAGGAACCATGGTCGTGGCCGCCGCAGGAGTGGCCGCGGCAGCACTGCTGCACACCGAAGCACCCTCGGGCGCGCAGACCACCACTCTGGCGATGTCGACGCTTGAGCCACCCACCACCAGCCCACCCCCGCCAGTGGTGTTGCCGCCGATGCCAGCACCACTCGATGCGCTGGTCACGTCGTTGCAGGAACTCACACCCGAGCTAGGGTCCCCGCTGATCGCGCCCCCACCACCGCCGGCGGCTGCACCGCGGTCAGCGATGCCCACCACCGGCACGGTGACCTCGGGGTACGGCGCGCGGTGGGGCACCTCCCACGATGGACTAGATATCGCCAACACCATTGGCACACCCGTGATCTCAACGACAGACGGCGTGGTCATCGAATCGGGGCCCGCGAACGGATTCGGGCTGTGGATCCGGATACGTCAAGACGACGGCACCATCGGTATCTACGGCCACATCAACGAGACCCTGGTCACCACCGGTCAGCAGGTCAGTGCCGGTGAGCAGATTGCCACCGTCGGCAACCGCGGTTACTCCACCGGCCCTCACCTGCACTACGAAGTGTGGGCAGAGGACGGCACCAAACTCGATCCGGTGCAATGGCTAGGCGGCCGCGGCGTCGAGGTTGGGTGAGCCGCAGTGGACGCACCCTGCGCTGCAGGAGACAATAAAGGTATGAAACGGCTGGGAGCACTCGAAGCCGACGTCATGGACGTCCTGTGGAGCGCCGGACCGCAACCACAGTCGGTGCACGACATCCTCGACGCCCTCGCGGATCGGCCATTGGCGTACACCACCATCTTGACCGTCGTCACCAATCTGCACACCAAGGGCTTCCTCAACCGCGTCAAGGTCAGCCGCGCGTACCTGTACTCACCGGTGCAGACCAGAGAAGAAGCCACCTCCCAGGCACTGCGAGACATTCTTGACCGCAGCGACAATGCCGCCGCCGTGCTGATGCATTTCGCCCAAACCGCCACCCCCGAAGAACAAGAGGCCCTACGCAAGAGCCTGCGTACCAAGCGGGCTCGACGGTGACCCTGGCCATCACACTGGGACTGGCCGCGGCACTTATCGCAGTGTTGATACCGCAGCTGCTGCTGGGCCCTCTCGCTACCGCAGGGCCCAGGGCGATGGTCGCGCTCTGGCTGGGCAGCATCGCCGCCTTTTTCCTCCTCGCCGCTTCTGCAGTGGTCGTGGCAGCTTGGCCCCGCCACGCGCCCGGAGAAAATCTCACCGATGTGTGGATCCGCTGTTTGAGCTCAGCGCAACACACCATGCGCCCTTGGGTGTCGGAGATCGTCATCTCGCTGGCCGTGACCGTGGCTGTGTGCAGTGCCGTTCGCGTCGCGGTCATCAGCAGTCGCCACCGTCGCTCCCGCCTGCAAGTATTGGATTATCACCACGACATCGTGACCGTGCTGGCGCGCCCGGGCCACCAGGAGGGGCCGTACCCCGTGCTGTGGCTCGATCATCCGTTGCCGTTCGCGTACAGCATCGCCGGCAATCCCGGGTTTGTCGTCGCCACCGAGGGCTTGAAGAGCTGTTTGACCTCATCGGAGGCTCAAGCTGTACTCGACCACGAAAGGGCCCACCTCAATGGCCGCCACCATCGCATCCTCGCACTCTGCGAAGTGCTGGCCAGCGCACTGCCCTTCGTGCCGCTGATGACCCACGCACCAACGGCGATCGCGGCTCTGGTTGAACTCGACGCCGACCAGACCGCCGCCACGGCCACCAGCCCCGCAGTCCTACGGTCCGCGCTGAGCCGGGTTATCGAACAACAGAGCACAGCCAGCCTCAGTCCCGGCCAGGGCTGCACCGCCCGGACACAAACCACCACCGACCGCCGACTACGCACCCTGGCTGGCCCGCTGGCCTCGCACCCGACCGCGCTGGCCTACACGGCGTACGCCGTCATGCCCGCGGCCATCTCAGCCCTCACTGCAGTGACGACCATGGCCGCACTCTCAGCCCTCTTCTGCACCATCGCGTCCTGACCCACCGTCCTGCGCCGCCCCACCAGGATCGGAGAGTTGGGGCGTGGCGGGGTGTGCGGCCGGAGCCTCAGGCTCTGCCTCGTTGCTGTCGCCGCGTGAGTGAAAGACCAACAGCAGCCCGATCGTCCCCAACCCCGCCACGACCAGAACAATCACAAGCAGCACCACCCAGTTGTCAGCCAGCTTGCCCTCAGGATCATCACCTGGGTGTAGTTCTGTTGACGAACTCGTTGCATCCGGTACATCGGTCACCGCACCCGGTGGCGGTGGCGGTTTGATACCCGTCGCCGCGGACACCGAAGCGGGTGGCACCGACGCCGACCGAGCCACGGAGAAAGCGATCTGACCTGTGATTGGGTGTCCGTCTGCAGAGACCACCCGGTAGTTCACGGTGTAGGCACCTGAACCCAAATCCGCTTGTATCTCAACCCCGACCCGCGCTGCATTGACCAATGGAGCCGATACCTTCATCGGCTGGTTGTCACTGTCGAGAACCGCTACCTCGGCGAAGTTCTTCGAGATGGATTGGTTGAACACCAAGTCGATCGTTACCGGAGCCTGCTCAAGGACCGCTCCGTCGGCCGGTGTGGACGACCTCAGCGCACTGTGCGCCGACGCCGGCCCAACACCCAGCACGGTGCCTACCGCAGCGACCGCGGCAATGATGACCAGCCTGGCGATCGTCACCAGCGGTGACGTGCGTTCGTTCTCGTGTTGTTTCACCCCGCGAAACTACTATACGCGGTAGTAATTAGCGCGCAGGGCAATCGCGGACGCTCACCTTAGACCTGTACAGCATCTGCAAGAAATCTACGGGTCCCAGCGTGTGCATGCCATCAGACAGACAACGCGTAGCCACAACGCGATGCCTCGACGAGGCCATCGTCACCACGAGGCAAAGTGACATGACATTTTCTGCTGTTAGCAGCGAAGAGTGAATCGACGTGCTCGGTATGGCACTGTCATCCTGCAGAAGGATCCTGAAGGCTCTTGCGGCGAGCGGCTCGTCAGCAGATGCTCATTGTCGTGAACGACGCCATCTACGCCGAGATCGATCGGTACGAGCGATTCCTTCCGCCACGCTTTCGCGGCGCTCCGCGACCGACGCCGACATGGTGGTCCTGGCGCGGTCACCGAGTGCACATCGCCCGCAAGAACGAGCCCCTGGCTCCGGTTCGCATCATGATCATCCACGGTGGCGGCGGCCACGCCGGCGCTCTGTGGCCGCTTTCTGCAGTTTTGGCCGCCGATGGGACCGAGATTATTGCGCCCGACCTGCCGCTGTACGGGCGCACTTTCACGCCCTCGCCCGGCGACGTGCGCTACCGCGACTGGGTTGATCTGCTGTGCGACCTGGTGGTCACCGAAACCCACAACGATGCACGCCCGCTCGTTCTGTTCGGTGCCAGCATGGGAGGGATGCTCGCCTACGAAACTGCCAGTCGCACACAAGTTGCCGCCGCAGTCATCGCTACCTGCCTACTGGATCTGACCGACCCCGCCGCCCGCGCAACAGCTGCCAGGTGGGGACCTTTAGGGGTTAGCGCTCCCCGCACCCTGCCACTCCTGGCAGGGGTGGCACGAACTGTGCGACTTCCCATCGCCTGGGTGGCGCGAATGAACGTAATGAGCGCCAGTACCGGCCTAACCCGCCTATGCGCAACAGACCCACTCGGCGGGGGCACCCGGGTACCCTTGGGGTTCTTGGCCGACTGGTTCACTTTTGCGCACACACCGCCCCAAAATTATCGTGGGCCGCAACTGACGCTGGCACACCCAGGCGCCGACCAATGGATTCCGGCACACATCAGCGAGAGGTTTTTGGCGCGAGTCACTGCACCAACTCACGCGACCCGGCTGGAAGATTGCGGCCACTTCCCTATCGAGGAAGCAGGGCTCTACCAACTCGAGAAATTAACGGCCGACGTCGTCTCCTCGCTCAGTTAAGAGAGCCGGGCGGTGCAGAGACGTTTTGCGCCCACCTGGCGGAGAGCATCGGTGCCATAACCCGCCGCGCTACGGGTCGATTTGGCCCCCATGCTCTAGTTACTGACACCGAAGCCGCGACCTCCTTGAGGACGCGGCTTTCGGTGTTCGTCGGCTAATTAGTCAGCAAGTTTGGCGACTGCCTGGGCCCACAGGAAGTACTTGTTGGTGCCCAGATCGCGCACGGTCTTGATGTTGAACGCGTCCTTGAGGTGCTGGGCATCGCCCGGGCTCACACCTTGGAGCGCCTCAACGGGGGCGTCAGCGAGCTCACTGATCGGCTTCTCCTCGTATGCCTTGTCGAACTTGTCGGCAATTCCACCCATGACAATGACCTCCTGTGCTCGGCTCGGTGTACCGGGTTCGGCACACCGCCACCATCCTAGGTAGCGGACCGAGCTAGCATCGGCGATCACTCGCCGGGCGATGGTCCAACAACTGTGCCAAACCGCATAGGACATAGCGGCTTATGTGCGACGACCGCCGCTGCAACCTCATCATCAATCTCGAAAGATGAACCGCTGCGCGGGTAGAGGGTGCGGGGACCTGCTTCCCGCGTGCCCAGAATTAGCTGGAGCACACCAGGTCCCCGCGCCACGCGTGTAGTCGGTGATCGAACAAAGTCCTACGGTCGCAGGCTCACCGCAGTCAGCTTGACCTTCGAGTTGAGTTGAAGGTTTACCGTCGTCGCATGAGTACTTATCGCATCTCCCAGCTCGCCGAGCGGACCGGCGTTCCGGCGACGACGCTGCGCTTTTACGAGCAATCGGGGTTGTTGCCGGCTGGTCGGACACCGGCTGGGTACCGGGTGTACGACGAGACAGCCGTCGACCAACTGGCGTTCATCAATTCCGGGAAAATGATGGGGTTGGCGCTCGATGAGATTGGTGAGTTGCTGCAGGTGTGGCAGTCGGGAGTGTGCGCCTCGGTGCGGTCTCAGCTGGCGCCGTTGGTAGATCAACGTATCGTGGAAACCGACCGGAGGCTGGCCGAGTTGTCGGCATTCGCCGACCGTTTACAGAGCGTGCGCGTCGGACTTACAGGTCCGGCTCCAGCTGGGGGATGCGGCCCAGAGTGCGGCTGCCTGATTAACGACACGCCCCCGCAGTCTGCGGTTGTGGGCCCAGTCCGAGATCTTGGGGTCACCGACGTCAGTGCACCGAACGCACCGTCCGTTGTCGAGCCGGTGATTGCGTGCTCCTTGGGGCCTGATGATCTGTCCGAACGCACCGAGCAGTGGCGGCAACTCCTAGGCCAAGCCATCTACCGTCGGCCGCTGGCGCGCGAGGGGGCCACCATCACCTTGCGGGTTGGGTTTGCCAACCATTCGCGGGTGATCAGCGACGTGGTCACTCTCGTTGCTGCAGAACAACAATGCTGTAGCTTCTACGGCTTCACTGTGCATATCGGCGGCGGCGAGGTGGTGGTTGATGTTCGGGCACCACAGATGGCGGAGCCACTCATGATCGATCTGTTCGGAGCCCTGACATGAGTCCGAATACTAAGCGGTGGCGGGGTCCTGTCGGTGCGCTGACCGCCATGATCGGCGCGTGTGCGGCGTGTTGCGCGGGGCCACTGCTGGCATTCTTGGGCGGGTTGGGGTTGGTTTCGACTATTGGCGCGGTGTGGATACCTGCACTTATCGTCGTGGCGGTTGTCTCGGTTGGAGCGTGGGGCGTCCTGCGTCGCAGTGCCGCTCGTTCATCCTGTACAACGCCTCGCTCGGGTGAGGTGGTCGATCTCGACGACCCCGTACTGTTTCCTGGCCCGAGATGACTAGGTGGAACTGGGTTAGCAGTCCTACATTCTGGTGGTGAGATCGATTGACGGGCAACATAAGTGACGTTGGCGAGAGTGGGTAGTACGTAGTGACACGCACAGGTGTGGCGGATCGGCTGGAGCAGCATCAAATTCCGATCTACCTACTGGCGATACTGGCCGGCATCTGTCTGGGGTTCGCGGCGCCAGCAGCCGGACCCGGATTTGAGCACGCCATCAATCCCGTCCTGGGAGCGTTGCTGTACGTGACGTTTCTGCAGGTACCGGCCGCCGAGTTGGTGCAATCGGTCCGTGACGTCAAGTTCCTCACCGCGGCGGTTGTGCTCAACTTTGTGGTCGTGCCGATCATCGTGGCAGTCATGTTCGTGCTGTTGCCCTCGGACCAAGCGATCCAGATCGGGGTGCTGCTGGTTCTGCTATGCCCATGCGTGGACTACGTCATCGTCTTCACCGGCCTCGGCGGCGGGGACAGTCAACGCCTCTTGGCATCGACTCCCCTGTTGCTCATAGCTCAGATGGCTTTGCTGCCCCTCTTTCTCGTCATGTTCATGGGCTCCGATCTCGCCGACACGGTCAAGGTCGGACCGTTCATCGAAGCGTTTATCGTGCTGATCGTCATCCCGTTGGCGTTGGCGTGGCTCACCCAGGGCTGGTCGGCACGAACAACTGCGGGCCATACGTTCGGTGGCGGCGTCAGCACCTTGATGGTGCCGTTGATGGTTGCCGTGCTCACTACTGTGATCGCCTCGCAGATCCCGAAGATCGACGACAATCTTGCCGATGTCGCGGCCGTGATCCCGGTCTATGTCGCTTTCCTGATCATCATGGCCTTCGCGGGAGCCACACTTGCCCGCCTGCTTCGACTCGACGTCGCCGGCAGCCGGGCCATCGTGTTCGCTGGAGCCACACGCAACTCGCTGGTCGTTCTACCCCTGGCGCTGGCGCTGCCCGCAAGCCTTGAACTCGCCCCCGCCGTGGTCGTCACGCAAACCCTCGTCGAGATTATCGGCATGGTCATCTACGTCCGTCTCATCCCGCGACTACTCCCTCAATCACCCGGCGAGATGCCCGAAGTGCCTACCGCACCAACCGCGGTGTGACCTGGCGGCCATGACTGGGCTCAACACCAGCGAACGGGTACCGGTGTCTAGCCGATGTTTGGACATGAAAAAGCCCCGTGCGTCGAATCGGATTCGACCACGGGGCTAGCAGGACGGCCCGGACGGGAATGTGCGTAACCAGGGTGCGCGACGCCTTACGGCGACATCAGCGTCTCCGTGGCGGGGTTGGGTACTACTTCCGATGGAATGCAGTGCTGCGCTAATTGGATTTAGCGCAGGATTCACCTGGCGGCGTTGCCATCACAATCGCGCGAGCACCGAACGATACAAGTGGGCACTTACGGGGCACCCGCACCACACGTGACCGCGGTGCCCCGTCCCGCGCCTATGAGATACAGCGAGGTACCTCACAGGTTTTGTGAGAATCAGCGCTTAACAAACAGTTGAGCCAGCGAGACGGGTGTTCATCCAGCGGTGGCGGCGTCATGGTTCATACGACCGGTACAACTTGGATCGACAAGCCGGAACATATGCGACAGTCGGCTGCATCGAAAGTTCCATGCTGCTAATTCAACCCCCCATCTGGGGGCGTTACACCGATGGGCCCACTCACACCGCTGGCCTGAACATAGAGGTCAGCCTTGTCCACTAACTGGCTTCTCGCAGAGACTTTCGGACACAGCGCGCCTTCCATCGTCGCGGTTGGCCGCTCGGCAAAGAAGTTTATACCGGCCCACCAACTTCTCCGGAGCAGTGCATCGAAGAACGCTGTCCGGTGCGCAATAACTGACCTCACTGCCGATCCCAGGCCGGTGAAGCGCTTCATCGGCGATGGCAGTCGTCGAGTTATTGCCGAGCCCATTCTCACACCCGCAAGACGAATCCATGGAGTCTGGCTCTGGATTGGTCCTGCTGACGAAGATCCGCCTCCCCACGATCAGGCTGGCGCCTGGACATACAGCTTGACCAACAGGACGGTGCAGGGGAGCGAGGACATGGCGAGACTGCTTGGTTCTCCGCGAGACTGTCAAGCGGCGACGGCGCCGGCTTCGGTGTTCCGTCGAGTTCGTACGGACGACGACGAAGGCACAGTTCTTGCCAAGATCGTTCGAGCCGATCCAGGCAACGAGCACCAATCCATATGGACCATCCAGAAGGTCGATGGAACCTTTCGCGCAGCACACATTTCGTGGCGGATCGTTAGTGATGCTGTTGACGCTGACGCGAACCGTAGCGGCCGAACGGAAACCAGCGTCCGGGGAATCGTGCACGATCTCGGCCCCCTCGAGCCCGCATCAATTGTTCTCAAACAGACCCTTGAACAGCGCGTCCTGGATGCCTTGACTTCAGAGGGAACCTATCGGGCGCTGGTGGATCCGCGCACCCTGACCCTCCTTCGCTGGTACCGCTCGGCACCAGTTCCTGGCCTCGCGTGGGAACGCACCGAAGGTTCTCCCGAACCTGGGGTACACCCGGACGATCGACGAAAAGCTCGGGAATTGCTTTCCAAACATGACCTCCATCGATCACGGGGGCGACTCCGTTTCAGGGCAACAGACGGTTCCTGGATGCCACTGGATCTCGATGCGACAACCGTCTGCCTGGATGAGCAAACCACTGCTGCGCTAGTCACAATCGCCAGACCCTCTGGTCATAGGCGATTCCGCGAAGGACCGCAACAAACTCGGTGAACGTCCATACACGTAGGTGGACAGAACTGGACACGCTCACCCGATCACGGAGAAAGATACTATGATTTTAAGTTGCGCGTAAACCTACAATCCTTGCGCGCGTGTTCGACGGTACTGCTGCGTACGACCCCAAGCTTCTTCAATCGACCGATCGGTCACCCCGTACGCCTGCGCCATCGCCTGAATGCGCTCGTCAGTCGGCGGTTTCTGGCCACGCTCAATCTCACCAAGCAGGGTCGGCGAGATCGCGATAAGTTTTGCCGCTTCGTTCTGCGACAAGGCCGCTAGCACGCGTAGATCCGCGAGGCGAACCTGCGAGGGAGGCAACGGGACGAGCGCGGCCACCGATGTCTCCAGTGCGGCCGCCAGTCGCCCCAACATTGCTGGGGGCGGAGTACTTCGACCAACCTCCCATGTGGAGACCGCTTGTCTGGACGAACCCACCTTCGCAGCGAGGTCGTCTGCACTCAAGCCAGCACGCACTCGAAGGTCCCGTAACCGGTCCGCGCGAAATCCTCGAACACCACTTCGCGGCATCTCGTTTCGCTTCCGGGTCGACCAACAGAACCCCCTCAGTCTGACTCAGCAAAGAGGTTGAAATGTCACCGTCGCGTTTTATAGTTGCGTGTTATAGTTGCATTGTTCATCGAGTACCTAACAGAAGGAATCCCAGATGAATCCGTTGCGCACTGTCTGCAAGTTGCTCTACAGTGCGGATGCGTGCCTTTCCGGGAGTCCTCGGTGTTTGTCGATCTCGACACCGCTTGTAGCGCGAGACGAAACACGGCCCGTGCCCTTCGGCCGTTCCTCATCGCCCGCCAGGAGCAACCGACCTATGAGCGCACCCGATCTCAACAACCCGTGTCTCGTTCTGCGGGGCAGAGACACGCGGCACATTAGGAGCGCGGCCAATCACGAGGGACATCACCTTGTCTGAGGCAGCAACTCAGTGGGTTCACGCATGCGAGGCGATCTGCATGAACCCCCAAGCGGGCGGCCTGTTTAGGTGCGCACGACCACCAGGACATTCCGGACCACACGAGAGCTTTGGCGCAGACGGGATCGTTTCTGCCCGTTGGCGATCCGTTCTCCCGCACCCGCGACATAGGTAGCGCCTTCCGCCATCGACGAATACGACTGATCTGAAGGGGGTCCACCCGACTCACCCACATAACTGAAACCGGTCCGAGCGCGTTCGAGATTGGCGTCCTGCGCGCGCTCGGACCGGGAACGTCTAACGCCATCCACAGGCTCGATGGTCGCTGACCCCTGGAGGGTAGGCGATCGTCGGCGCTTAAAGCGAGGAAGCGGCCTTTCATGCCGAACGATCAATCTTCCGGCCCGTCAACTCCGGCGAGCCACCCCAACATCACCTCGAGGCCTACTGCAAATTGCATCGGGAGAATGCCAGGTTTTCGCTGTGTTGATCCCGCAGCTATTCACGGCGGAGCGGCGACCTGCATGCTCGGCCACGCACTCGTTGAACTATGCCGACATAAGCCACGTCGAATGACCTCTCACAGCCGCAACCAGTGAGAAGAGACGACCCCCGGACGTACGCGGAGATTGTGGTCTGACGCATACGTACCGGGGGCCGTCGAACTGCCCAGCAATAGTTCCTCGATCACGCCGAGGGCGCGGCCGAGGTCTCTGCAACCAAAGTGAGCCATTCCAGCGTAGGCGGTCCGGTCGCGGTTGAAAAGCAGCCACCGGCGCCCGCCCAAACCTGTGACTGGCCGCCATCTTGCCCTTCACACCTCAATCCCACGCCGAAAGGACCGACAAGTGAAACGCCTGGCGGCACAACGCACACATTCACGCTCGTACCCGAGAGCAATCGCAGCAACCGTGGCCACAGCTGTCGTCGCAGCTACGGCGCTAGTCTCGGGCACAGGCGTGGCATCGGCCGAATCCTCATGCCCAGGCTTGATGGTCTACGGCATTCAGGGCACCGGACAGTCGAGCCCGGACGCGGACCCCGAGCAAGACGCAGGTTTCTTGTCCCGCGTGCTCACCCCCGCCATGCGCGAGGCCGGCGAGTACATGGACCGCGCGTACGTGCCCTACGACGCCGGTTTTGGCGGCGCAGTTCCGGGTGGAACCAAGCCGTATGCCGAGTCGGTCGACGGTGCGGTCACCACCGCGAAGAACTGGATCAAAGACAGAGCAACTGATTGCCCTGCAACGAAATTCGGGCTTGTCGGCTACTCGCAGGGGGCACACGCGGTGCGCGTCGTCCTCAACGACATCGTCAATGGTCAAACGGCCATCGACGCCGACAAGCTCGCTTTGGTCGCGAACTTCGGCGACCCCGGACGACCCGAAGGTGCCCCGCTGTTCCCAGGCCGTCCTGGCCAGTCTTCACCGTCCCCGGTGCCGGGAACCGTTGGTGAAGCCGTGTCACAGGTCATTGCGGCCGTGCCGAGCACCCCGCAGGGCGGTGGCATCGCACCTGAAGCAGATGTTGATGACACCGCCTACCAAGCCATTGCCGGCCGCTACCTGTCCTCCTGCACCGATGGCGATCTGGCCTGCGACGCACCAGCGAACGCGCCTCTGGCCCATCTGGTCACCAACATCGCTGGCCAGAGCGAACTCAACCCCGGCGATCCGCTCGGTTCGTTGTCGACCATCGCCGAAGCACTGGCGATGACCACCGTCAAAACGGCAGTTCCGCTGATCAACGAAGACATTCAGGCTCCCGAGAACAACCTTGAGTCGCTGTCCTATGAGCCGTCACAGACGCTCTCGCAGCGGCTGGCGACAGCATCGGACCCGCGTACACCGCTGCCGTCGATCTCAGACGCACTGTCGGCGGTCATCAAGGTTGGCACCATCGGGCTCAACGCAGTCAAGACTGTCGTGCAGACCGTCGCGACCCCCGAAACAATCGGTGCGCTCGCCGTTGCCGGCGCCACCAACCCGCTGGCCGTCGTCGGGATCCTCGGCGCCAAACTCGGCGAAGCCGCGGTCGCTCTAGCGCCACCGGCGACCCAAAAACGCTGGGTCTCGAACGCTTTTGATGCATTCAAAGCCGAACTGGGCGCGAACAAAGACCTGTTCGAGATCAGCTCACTCCTGAAGTATCGCGACGCCGCCAAACAGCACAGCTCCTACAGCGACGTCGCCGCCACACCGACAGGTGCACCGCCCACGACCTTGGTTGCGGACTGGATCACCGCCGCTGCCAAAGACATTGCGGGCCAGGAGACGACCACCAGCACCCGGACCTCCGGTCAGCTACTCAGCAGCTACCCGAGCGCGCCGTCGTCATCGCCGGCACTGTCCACCACCTCCAGCAGCGCCACGACCACTATCTCGACCACTGCTCCGGCCAGCGGCGTCTCTGAGCCCCCGAGCGTCAGTGCGAATCCAACGGTGAGCGGTGATCTTCCGCCGTTCATGACCGGAGAAGAGAGCAGCCAATGACCGCCACAAGTCGCACTGTGTGCGGCTTTGTGCCCGGCGGTGGCGATTACTTCACCACCGGTCCCGAGATCACCACAGCGTGCCCATTGGAGGTGTCTGATGACTGACCGTGAGACCGAGCAGGGCTGGGCGAGCGACCCCCAGGTAGCCCACTGGCTGGGCGAACATAACGCCCCCTCACCCGACACGACCACCTCGGCCGACCAACCGGTCGAGGCAGAGTCAGACTCTGCACAGTCCGGATGGTCCTCCGACACCACCGTGTGGGCCCAGAACGCAACGGTCAATGGCTGGCTCGACTCGGAACCCCCGGCCCACACCGAACTCGCCGATAACCCGGTTCACCCCGACGGGGCACGCGCTCCCGTCGAATCTGGCTACGACACGCAGATCACTGCACCGATGAGCCCGATCACCGCCACCGGACCACAGCCGACTCGGCCGTCGCCGCTGACAGCTCCAGCAGCGATACGCCCCATGGTCACTGCCGCACCGGATGTGGCCTCCCACTCTCCCCGCCGTCGGCCAAGTCGGCGCACGGTGGCGATGGGGGCGGCAGTGTTGGCCGCTGTCGTCGTGGTTCTGGGCCTGATCATCACCGTGGCTGCCTTCGTCGGCGATGCCAGCGATGACGGCGGTACCCCGATCGCGCAACCACCGGCCCCCTCTGCGGTGATCGCACCGCCGGCCACGCCCGAACAGGACGCTGACTGCCCCAACCGGTCAGAGAACGGCGTGATCACTGGCCGAGATCCTGGCGGCACCAGCAGTGGACCTGCGGTGATCAAGGCCTTCGAGCATGCCTACTTCGTGCAACGGTCCGGGGTTCAGGCGCGAGCGTTCGCAGCACCGTTGGCCCGGGTACCGACCGCCGAGCAAATCCAGACCGGCATCGATTCAGGCCTGGTGCCTGGAACTCGCCACTGCCTGGCGATCACCAGCCGCGGTGACGGCTTATGGGGCGTGGAACTGACCATGCTCCCCCCTGCCGCCGGTGAGCCCGTCAAGTCTCGGCAACTGTTCCAGACCGCCGAAGTCGAGGGCCGCACCCTCATCACTGCCATCACCAAAGACACCAATCAGTGAACGGAACACACCGTGGCTGCCACGAAACGACCTGTGCACGAACACTCTTCACCCGTCGATGTGTCGGCGTACACCGACACCGACATCGCCCGCTTCTTTGGCGCCCTCGGCGTTCCTGCTGACAAAGTCGACGCCCTGATCGCCGAGCGCCGCGCCGAAAACCGGCCCCCACCAACCGTTTCCGACCCCGCAAGTCACCGCTAACCCACTGCTCGTCAACCAACGAAAGGCACTACCGCTCATGAAATCGCCACGACACGCACTGCCCGAGACCCCCTGCACACCACCCTCATTTCCGCGCGACGCCCATATGCCGGTTCGGGCCCGGGCGATGGCTGCGATGGTGGTGACCGCAGTCGCTATCGGCGGCGCAGGCGCCCTGGCAGGCCCGGCATTTGCCGACCCCGAACAGCCCGGAGTGACCGACGTCCCGCAAACGTCAGAACAGCCCGGCATCACCGACCAACCTGTGGCACCCGCACCGGCACCGGCACCCGAGCCCGTGCCCGACTACGGCCCTGGCATCGTGCCCTCACCGCAGTGGGAAACCGCCCCGGTTATCTACACCGAACCCTCGGGCCCCCCGGCCACCGCGTACACCCCGCTGCCCCAGTCCGCGCCGACCCCGCCGCCGGCAGCGCCCGCGCAGCCCGCGCCGCCTCTCGCACCGATCCTGGTCAAAGACCCAGCAGCGGAAATCCGGGCGGGCAACTACGTCATCGATCGCCCCGACTGGGTGAGCCCGGAAGTAGCCATCTCCACCAACGAGTACATGGCCTACATCGAATGGCGACTCGCGCAGTTCTTTGAGTCGCAGGGCTTCCCCCGCGATGAAGCCGCGCGTCGTGCTGCTGCGGCAACCGCAGGGGCAGGTCTAGGTGGCTTCACTGGAGCACTGGCCCTAGGCGTTCCGACAGCGGTGCTCTTCTCGATCGTCGGTGCGGTCGGCGGCGGCGTCATCGGGTCGGTCGTCCCGCCCACCCCCTTCAACACCTTGCCCGGTATCGGCATCGGCGCCGCGGGCGGTGCCGCCCTGGGCTTCGGTCTCGGCGCGGTCGCCGGCGGATTGGCAGGTGGCCTGGCCGGTGGACTGCTGGGCTGGGCATTGGGTGCGGGCGATCCGAACGCTAACCCGGGCGCTCCGTGGGCACCCGAGCCCGCACCAGCACCGGCGCCGCTACCCAACCCTGAGGGCAACCAGTACCAACTGGTCCTCGATGCACCCGCAGCCGCCGACGCGGGCTTGCCAGCTGTCGACTACACCGTCGACACCGGCGGCGATGTGTCCTTCTCGGCCAACATCGCCGGCATCCCACCGATCAACGGTGGGTGGACCGCCGAGCAGGCACAAGCGCCGCTCCAGGCGCTTGGCCCCCTCGAGCAACCCGCCAAGGACGCGATCGCCGGGGCCACCAAACAGATCGGTGACGGGCTCACCCAGATCGTGGACGGCCTGCACATCAGCTACCCGCAGACCGTCTCGCCGGCACCGGCCGCGTGAGGACTGCCAGTCGATCCACCCCAGCACAGCGACCAACCAGGAGGCGATGAGCTGATGAGCACGGCCCCGATCACCCCGTCCGAGCAACCGATCACCGGCCCACAGCCCGTGATGGCGTTCACCGCGGGGGCCATTCGGCCTCCCGATGAGGCAGACATGCTCGACTGGCGCACCGAACCTGGTTCGCCCGCGTTGATCTGGGCCGTGGGATGCCACGGCGGGGCGGGAGTGTCCACCCTGGCCACCCAGCTCGCCCACGTCGGCGACAGCGGCCAACGATGGCCCGCTCGCCCCGACGAAGCCCCGTTCGTGGTTCTCATCGCACGCGAATCCGCGCGTGGCCTGGCCGCCGCCGAGGTGGCGGCCAGGCAGTACCACACCGGCCACGCACCCGGGCACACCCGGCTCCTGGGTTTGGTTCTCGTTGCCGCACAACCAAAACAGTCCTCGCTCACCGGGAAAAAGCCCGCTCCCTCGCTGCGGCGACATCGTGAACTGATCGTCACCCTGTTCGACCACATCTGGCGCATCGACTGGCACCCCTACCTGATCGAACGACCCCTCACCGACCTGCCCAGCGCCGGACCCGACGAACCGGTCGCCAAGAAGTTCGACCCAGCCACCCACGTCGCGCCCGACATCCTCACCCTCGGCCGCGAGCTCCGCGACCACGCCCGAGACGCCCTCCAACAGACCGCCACCCCCTGACCTCGTCGTCATCTTCCGCCACATCCCCTGCCCGCCTGGGCCCTACAGAAAGAGAAGTCAATGAGTATCCGCAGCACCGTTCAAGCAGCCAACGTGCACGTCACCAATGTGGCCTTCGACCCGATTCCGATTCCTGGCCTGTCGGACAAGTTCAACACCTTCGGTGGGTGGGCCATGTTCGCGGCCTACTTGGCCACCGGTGTCGCTCTCATCGTCGGCGGCGGCTACATCGCGTGGGACAAGATCACTGACCACGGCGGCGGCAAGGGCGTCAAAATCGCGGTCGGCTCGATCCTTGGAACCGCCGTCATTTCCTCTGCCAGCACCATCATCACGGCCGCACAGTAAGCCGCACGGGTCTGATCATGAGAGGTAGCAATGCATCTGACCACCACCGTGTGGGCAGCAGACCTTCCACCGGAGGTCAGCCAACCGTTCATCACCCTCGGCGGATACTTTCTGACCCTGCTGAACTTGTTCGCGGCAATTCACTTGATCTTCCTCGGGGCGAGCATCGCCTGGGAGAAGGTGAAGGATCGGCCGATGGCCGACATCGGCAGCGGCGAGTGGGCCACCAAGATCATCGTCGGGGTCTGGATCGCAGTCGTGGCCGGCGACATCGCCGCGGTGGCGCTCATCTGACCGTCCTGGTTGCGGCGCTGGTTGCCGTCGTGCTGGCGGTATCGGGGTGTGGCGGCGACAGCGGCGAGGACACCGCGCCCCAGCCCACTCCGGTGCGGTTGGACGCTCCGCCGACAAACCTGACCTGGGCCTCGTTCAACGGCATGTCCATCCCACAGGCTGACCAGGGACCGCGCACCCCCGACCAGCTCGCACCACGTGGGTTCGAGCAATCCCCGGCCGGGTCTGCGCTGGCGGCAATCAACGCCACCATTCGCATGTCGGTGGCGACCGATGATCAGTGGCCGCAAATTGTGCGCACGTTGCTCGCTCCTGGTCCGGCTCGAGATGCGTTCATCGCCAGTCGTATTCAGCTCTCGACCACTGACCTGGTGCCGGCCGGTCAAGCCCCGCTCGTGCTGGGCTGGCAGGTCACCGCGTTCACCCCGGAGCAGGCGGGTGTCGATGTGTTCACCCAACTGCCCGATCAATCGCTCGCGGTCAATCACACCACGGTGGTGTGGACCGGATTCGGCGACTGGGGGCTGCTACTGCCCGACGCCAACGCCGCCGCCCCTGCGGTGCAGACGATTTCAGCTGTTCCCGCCGGCGCAGTACGGATCAAAGGAGACTGACCATGTCGATGCCCGACCCCGCCGATGACCGGTCCCGGCTGCAACGCGCACGCGAGGTGCGCCACAGCGGCGGCTACAAAACCACTACGTTGCTGCTGTCGTCGCTGCTGATCGGCGCCATCATCCTCGGTGCCATCTACGTGGCGGTGTCGGGCAACGACGACAACAACAGCGCCCCTCCCCCGGTATTTCCCCAAGGCACCGGCGAGCCCTCTGCCCAGCCTGCCCCGGCCACCGAGCTACCCGCGGACGCCTTCGGTATCCCCACCACCGACTCACACGGCCGCCGGATCGAGACGCCCACCAACCCGCTCGGACAGGTGCTCCCGCAAACGGCCAAACCTTCCCCGTCAGGCAGCATCACCGATCCCGATGCGCCGCTGGAAGCGCCGAAAGGCTTGATGTGGCAACGCGTCAACGGCGCCCCGCTGGGTTTCTCCACCTCAGACGGACCCACCAGCATCGACAGCTCCGGGGTGCCAGCCGGGTTCTCCCACACCCCGCAAGGCGCTGTGCTGGCTATCTGGCAGATCTTTCAGCGGGCGGCATGGGGTCCAGGCGAACAAACCCAAGCAGTGGTGCGTGAGCGGTCGGTGGTCACTGCCCAGTCTCAGCCGGTCGTGGACCGAATGATCAATGGTCGAGAAGAGATCGAGCGCCTGCGCCCTCAGCTACCGGCAGGCATGTTCGATGTGCCTATCGCGGTCAAGGTGTCCAACTACGACAACGACTACGCCCACATCCAGATCGCGGTCCCCGCCTCACCGAACCGCAGCGACGGCGTCATCGCCGCCACCTACGCCTTCGACGTCATCTGGCGCGACGGCACCTGGAAATGGGTGGTTCCCAACGACGGCGCCGACACCGGCTCCACCATCGTCAGCCTCAGCGGGTGGTCACAGTGGTGACGGCAACCCTCGAGGCGGCGCCGCTGCCCGCGGCCCCACCCCTGGCACCTGAGTCGGTGATCGAACCTCTAGTCAGCGGCCCAGTGCTGCGGTGGGTCCGCCGCATGGCCGTCACCGTCGCCATGGCCCTAGTCCTGGCGACCGGTGGCGCGATGGTCACTGGCGGAGCGGGCCCGGCCGCTGCCAACCCGGTGTGCGACGGTGCCGGCGCGGTGATCGGTGTGGTCGTCGGGGAAGCCTGCGAGGCGGTCACCGATTTCGCTGGCGACAAAGCTGGTGACGCAGTCGATTCAGCGGTCGGCGGCACCTTCGAGAAGATCGTCAACTCGCTGCTCGACTCCTACCAAACAGTCCTGACCTGGGCATTGTCGTGGTGGATCCAACTCCCCACCCCCGAACTCGACAACACCAACACCCTGATGCAAGACATCCACGAACACATGGTGCAGATCCAGGTGATCGGGCTGACGTTCTCGCTGATGTTCTTCGGCTTCCGGATGATCATCGACCGCAAACGCTCTTTGGCCGACGACGCCGAAGACGGATTCAAAATATTGATCCGGGCCGGATTGGCAGTCTCGGTGATTCCGCTGATGATCACCGTCGGCGGGCAAGCCTCCGACGCGTTCTCCACCTGGCTGGTCAGCGACGCCATCAATGCCGGCAACAACGACGGCGACATCATCAAGAACTTCCTCAAACTCAACCTGTTGACCGGATCTGCCTTCGGTACAACCGGACTGGGCATCCTGGGGTTCTTCGGCTTCCTCGGAGCCCTGGCACAGCTGGTGTTTCTGGTCGTGCGCCAGGCGATGCTGATGCTGGTCGTCGCCGCACTGCCGGTCGCTGCATCGTTCTCCGGGACCGGACCCGGCTCGCAAACCTATCAACGCCTCATCGGCTGGTCCGTCGCGTTCCTACTCTTCAAACCGGTGGGCGCATTGGTGTACTTCATCGCGTTCAAAGGCGCAGGGCAGAAAGACAACGAGCAGCAAGTAGTCCTGGGCATGGTGCTGATGGCGTTGTGCGCGTTCGTGTTGCCCTCCCTGATGCGGTTGGTCGCCCCCGCAATCGGCACCATGGGCGCGGGCGCATCAGGAGCTGCCGCCGGCGCAGCGGTCATCGGCACCGCCGCAGCGGCAGGCACCATGGCCGCCACCATGGGCGCAGGTGGCGGAGCCGGTGGCGGCGCGGGCACCTCCCCGATTGCCGGGCGCACCGGCGGCCAAACCGGCGGTTCGATGACCAGCTCGTCCGGCAGTCCCGGCCCGGGCAGCGGCGGGGACGGTGGCAGCAACAACAGCCCACCCTCGTCGCCACCCTCGGTCAAACCCGGGGCCCAGCCTGCCTTGTCCGGCGGTGACGACTCCGGTAGCTCCTCGGGCAGCGGCGATTCAGCCGGGCCGCTCAAGGCTCTCACCGAGTCCGGTGGTGTTGGCGCTATGGCCGGGGCCGGGGTGGGCGCGGCGGGCTCGGCAGTGGGCAATGAATCCGACGTCGGTGGTCCCCCGATCTCCATGCAGCCGCGCATGCAATCGGGGTGGGGCGAAAACGCCATGGACCGCTAACCCCACCTCTGCCCACCCCGTAGCCAGCACCACCTGAAAGTGAGTGACCCCGATGAGTCAGCAGCCCTCCCAACAGCGGTTGTTGTACCGGCCCGCCCATGCGTTTCGTTCCGCGGGCGCGTTCGGCCTGACCATGTTCTCCACGATGCTCTTGTTGGGTGCCTTGTTCACCTGGGTGATCGTGCTCATGCTGCCGTTCCCCGCCATCATCAAGTACCTCGGCTACCCGGTTGCTTTGGCGCTGGGGATTGTGCCGCTGGTCATTTCGATCGGTGGCCGGTCACTGTGGGAAGTGGCGATGGGCAAGGGGGCGGTCATCGCTGAGCAACGGCGCGGACAATCGATGTACCGGTCCGGACCGTTCAGCCAGATCCCCAACGGCACACCGCCACCGGGGTTGCTGGCCACCAGCCGCACCTTCGACTTTCATCCCGGCGATGGCAGCGCCCCGTTCGGGCTGATCCAGTTGTCCTCCCGCAACTTCTACACGCTGGTGTTGCGTACGTGGCCCCAGGGCGGGGAGTGGAACATTCAAGCCACCCGTGACCGCTGGGTCGCACGCCTGGGCGACATGCTCACCTTCATCGGCCAGTCACCCGACCTGGTCGCGGTGACCATCACCATCGAAACTCTGCCCGAATCAGGCAAAAGAGCCTCAACCCTGATGCGTTCACGCCTCGATGAGAACTCGCCGGTCGATGCCCGCCAGGTCATCATCGAAGCTGTCGAGAAAATCCCGTCGGCCGAAGTCAAACTCGATGCCCGCGTAGCGGTCACCTGGCGCGCCGACACCGCGTTCCGCAAACGCGACGCCACCGACATGGGCGAGGAAATCTCCCGCCGTCTGGGCCGGGTCAAGGACTACTGCCACTCCGCCGGGCTGCGGGTGCGACCCATGCTCGAGCGCGAGATCTGCGCCATCGTGCGCCGATCATTCTCTCCCGGAGATGAACTCGACTTGGAGACCGGGCTGATGACCGGCGAGCCCATGCGGTTGCGGTGGGAAGACTGCGGCCCGGTCTCCGCCTCGGATCAACATGACTGCTACCTGCACGACGCCGCCCGATCGTTGAACTGGACGATGGCCGGCGAACCCGAGGCCCCGTTCGATTCCAACGTGCTCTCCGATCTGCTCAACACCCGTGCCGAAATCCCCCGCAAGCGAGTGACATTCGTCTACCAGCCCTACACCCCGTCCCAGGCCACCAAGATCGTCAACAAGGACCACAACGACGCCCGCCAGGCCATCAGAACCCACGTCGGCAAGCTGTCCGAACGGTCGCTGGTGCGGATGGAGTCCAGCGAAGCTGCCCGCCAGGAACAAGCTCGCGGCGCGGGTATGACCCGGGTGTCGATGATCGTCACCGCGACCCTTCCGGTCGAGGGTGACACCCGCAAGGTCGAGACCCTGGTCACCGACCTCGGTTTGGCTGCCGCCGTTCGTCTCACCGCGGCCAAGGACCAGCAACTCGCCGTCTTTGAAGCCGGTCTCGGGTTCGGCGTGATCTTGGCCGAAGAAGCCTCCGTCTCCGACAAACTCGCCGCCTAACCGCCAGCCAGGAGCACACACCATGCCCATCTTCAACTCTTCACCCACCGACGACGCCCGCCGCCATCACTTCCTGAAACTGATCGTCATCAATAGCGTTCGCACGATCGTGTTTTGCGTTATCGCACTGCTCGGCGCGGGATCGCTGGTGTGGCTGGTACCCGACCATATGGCCGCTCCGCTGGCCCCGATCTACGCCTTGTTCATGGTGGTGCTGGCCCACCGCTGGTTCGCACCAGACCGCAGGCCCCCCTCTGGATCGGCGGCCGCCCCAGGCATCGAGGGACCAGCTGACGACGAGCGGAGCCGGTGATGGTGTCGGTTCTTGGGCGCTCGCGCCGCCTGGTCCGCACCAGCGCCCGCTTGCCGCAGGTGTCCACACCACTCTCGATCGCGGACTACCCCTCAGCCGGTGGCCACATCTTCGCTTTGGTGCACGCTGAGCAGACCGCGCACTACACGGTGCTCCTCAACTGTGAGGGCTCATTGGCCCAGTGGGCGAACCTGTTTGGGCATCGGGCCATCAGTATGGGACCGGACGCCCCGGACGTAGTCGGGCTCTCAGCGGTGTGCGAGAGCGCCCCGGCCAGCGTCGACGGCCGCCGTCAATGGCTCCTGGCCGAGGGACATCACTACCTCGACCCCGAGACCGACATCGCCGTGCGCGCTCATGTGTCGGTCACCTTCGCCGCCGTCGCAGACGACACCCGCAAAGAGCCGCAGGAGATGGGCGTGGAAGTCGGCGCACGCCTTCCGGCGCTGATCGGATCGCTGCTGGGCACCGGGCTGGCAGTGACCCCGATGGGAACCGGCGACGTGCTCGACCTGGTGTGCGCGGCCTACAACGAGATCACCGACACCGACGGGGTCAGTTGGCCCGAGATCGGGCCGGTGGAATCGCACCGGGTGCGTACCCTGCTGTGCCACGACGACTTTGTCTCCTCGTCGTGGCTGATCAGCCCCCACGTTCTCGATGCCGAAGTGCTCCAGACACTGATCGCACCAGCAGCATTGGTGCCGCGCAAAAGGGTCACTGTCACCTATCGCTCGACCCGCCTGTCCCCCGAGATCGACCCGGACGATCCGTCGGCGCTGCTGCACACCCCACACCTGGAGCGTTTCGGCGGGATCATCACCGCCACCGAACCATTCGGCCGCACACCCACGATCGAGCCGGTCACCGACGGTCTGCCCCTCTATGGCCGTCTGGGTCTGCGCAAGGGCTATGACCGGCACGCCGAGTTGTTCGCGGCCGGCGTGGGCATCGGGGTGCTCCTGCCCGAGCACAGCGACATCACCGACGAGCCCACTCGCCACCGCCACCGCCGCGCTGCGGACTGATTACCGGCCCTTCGACCCGAAAGTAGGTAGCGCTCATGACCATTACCGATTTGTCCTCCCGCAGCGGCCGTCACCGCGACCCGCAGACCCCGGTCCCGGCCGACGAGGATGTGCTGGCGTTACACGCGGGCACCCTGACCACCCCGCCCCCGGCCACCAAGGTCAAGAAGAAAAAGCAACGCGAGCTGTACTCCGAGGAAGAGCGCGAGGATCTCGCCGACCAGACCCGCCAGGGTGGCCTCGGCATCAAAGCCGCGGTCGCCCGATCCCGCCT
Source organism: Williamsia muralis (assembly GCF_051487485.1). GTDB lineage: Bacteria > Actinomycetota > Actinomycetes > Mycobacteriales > Mycobacteriaceae > Williamsia > Williamsia muralis_B. The sequence continues at coordinate 69,986 of NZ_JAHVCV010000013.1, forward strand.
GGACAACGATGCCCGTCGCCGCCAGCAGCGCCGCGAAGCCCACGAACGCCCCATCGAGTTCGACATTCCGTCGCTGGCCCGTACCGACGCCGGCTATGACGGCAAAGGCGGCGGCACCGTCGCCCACGTGCCTCGTCCCAACGAGTTTCGGGGTACCACCGCTCAGGTGCCCGGGTTCTACCCGTTCCCCATCGGTGCTTCGGCGCCGTTGACCGGCGCACCCACCGGCATTCATCAGGTGACCGGTGCGATCGTCGGGTTCTCGGCGATCGAGTGGTTTGAAGCCGGGGAGATCACCGCACCGTCGGCGATGGTGTTCGGTCTCAACGGTTTCGGTAAGTCGACCTTCGGTAGACGCCAGGTGATGTACGACATCGCCACCGGGGTGCGACCGCTGATCATGGGCGATCATCGCCCCGACTTCACCGACCTGATGCGCAAGATGGTGCAGCGCGACGACTACGGCAATGTCGTCATCAATCCCGAGACCGGGCAGCCGTACGCCCCGCAGGTGTCAGCGGTCGGCTTCGGCCATCCGCTCAACCCCTTGGCCGTCGGCGCGTTCGGCAAACTCATCGCCCGCCTGCCCGCTGCGCACCGGGAGATGGCCGAACGAGAAATGCGGGCCCGCCAGGTGTCTGCGGCCATCGGGTTGCTGGAGATCTCGGCCGGCAAACGCATCGCCCCGCACGAACGGACCTTGCTCACCACCGCGCTGCGCGTGCTGTACGCCTCGAGCAACGAGTTCACCCTCACCCACGCTCCCATCCCCGGCGACGTGCTCGACCTGCTGCGCAAAGTGCCGCAGACCTTGATCGATGCCACCGCCACCGCCACCGACACCGACCCCGAACTCGCCCGCGCCCGCGACCTGCTCGACGCCTCAGGCTCCCTGGGCCGGCGCCCGAGCGACGAACTGGCGATCGACCGCTACCTGTTGCTGACCGAGAACCTGCGCCAATCCCTGGACCAGATGGTCTCGGGACAGTTCGGGGAAATCTTCAACGCCCAAACCGAAACGCCCATCGACATCGATGCCCTCGGGGTGTGCGTGGACATGTCCAACATCCCCGACAGCGACCACGCCCTGCGCGCAGCGGTGCTGCTGGCGTGCTGGTCCGACGGCTTCTCGGCCGTGGAGGCCTCTCACAAACTCACCGACGCCGGCATGCAAGGCCCCCGCAACTACAACCTGGTGTGCGACGAGTTTTCGCTGGTCCTCGGCGTCGGTAACGGCATCGTGCAGCGGGTCGATGAAGTGACCCGCGTGCAACGCAAACAAGGCACCGGCACCCTGTTCACCACCCACACCGTCAAAGACCTCCAGGCGTTCGACTCGATGGAAGATCGCCAGCGCGCCATGGGATTTCTTGACCGGGCCCGCGCCACGATCTGCTTTCCGCTGCCCATCGAGGAAGCCAAATTGATGGAAGGCAAAGTCAACCTCAACGCCCAAGAATCAGCCACCCTCGCCGAGTGGGCCACCACTCCGCGCGGCGTGGACGACCCGGTCGTCCCCGAGATCAGCGAAGACCGGTGGGCCGCCGGGGAACGGGCCGAACAAACCGGCGGGCATTCCATCCCGCCCGGCATGGGCAAGTTCCTCATCAAAAACGGCGAAAGCGATCTTCCCGGCATCCCCGTGCAGATGCACCTGACGCCCACCGAACGCGCCCTGGAGCTGCACAACACCAACAGCCGGTTCAAGCGGGGACGGCCCACCACCCTTGCCGCCGAGCAGGCGACTGCTGACGCCACGGGGGCACGTCGATGAGTGCCGACGCCGCCACCGACGGTTCGGGCGATGAGGTGGTCGAGGACCTCCTCGAGCGACTCGGATCCCATAACCCGACGCGGGCCGCGCACCCCGTCGAAGTGCAGGAGCTGGCCGTCTCAGCCGTGCGTGAACTGCTGCGCAACACCGGCATGTCTGTCTCAGCTGCCGCCACCGAGGTCGCGGTCAGTATCGGCTGCGGGGTGACCACGGTGCTGCGCTGGTGCAAACTGGCCGGCGTCGGCCGGGACGACACCCTGGGCGTGCGCGAACGCGAGTACGAAGCCCGCCTCGCGGTGGCCCAGCGCATCAACCGCGAACTCACCGACCTCGCCCGCCGCCACTACCGCGACGGTCTCTGATGGGTGAGGGCGCCGCGAAGGGGGCGATGGCCTTCATCCTGGGCATCGTCTTGTTTCTCGGTGCCTGCGGCATCATCGTGTCCTCGGTCGCCAGCGACGACGATGCCTGCGCTCCCCTGAACTCCAGCGTCATCGACGCACCGGCCGGCGCAAGTCTGTCGCCCGGCCAGCAGGTCAAGCCAATGAAAACCGCTGACTTCGTGATCAGTTCGGGTTTCGGGCCCCGCGACGGCAGCATGCACCAGGGCATCGACCTCGCCGGCGACGACGGCTCACCGATCTACGCCGCCGCCGACGGCACCGTCATCGCGGCCGGTGACGCCTCCGGGTTTGGGCAGTGGATCGTGCTCGACCACAACATCAACGGCCACAAGTGGTCCACCGTGTACGGGCACATGTGGCCCCACGGCGTGCTCGTCAAACCAGGCCAACACGTCACCGCCGGCCAACACATCGCCGCGCTGGGTAACAACGGCCAATCAAGCGGTCCACACCTGCATTTCGAGGTCTGGGACGGGGGGCACCGCGACTTCGGTGGCGGCACCGCCATCGACCCGGCCGGATGGGTCAACGACAGCCCCGAACCCGGAAGCGCGCCCCCACCTGCCCAACCCGCACCCCCGGCCGAGCCCGCACCGGCTCCCGCTCCAGCCCCGGTAGGAGCGCGTGCTCCCCCACCCGCTGACTCCACGGTGGTCTCGGCGGCGGACTGGGACAAGGTCGCCCAGCTCGAATCCGGCGGCAACTGGGCCATCAACACCGGCAACGGCTATTTCGGTGGGTTGCAGTTCAATCCGCAAACCTGGACCGGCAACGGCGGCGGCCAATACGCCGCCACCGCCGACAAAGCCACCCGCAAACAGCAAATGGAGGTCGCCAACCGCGTCCTGGGCACCCAGGGATGGGGGGCGTGGCCGACCACGTCCGTAGAAGCCGGGGTCACCAACAAAACGCCCGCTCCCGCCGGGGCCTTCGTCAACGCCGCGACCACTCCCGCGCCCGCTCCGGACGCCAAGGCTGCTGCCGAGAGCGGACCGCTGCCACCGCTACCGGCCACCAAGGGCACCGAAGCCCAGCTCCAGGTCGATTCGGTGCGCGTTGCGCGTGCCGTGGCCGCCAAGTTCCCTCAGATCCAGACCATCGGCGGATGGCGCGCCGGCGGCGGGCCGGTCGGAGATCACCCTGAAGGTCGCGCCGTCGACTTCATGATCCCGAACTACACCTCCCAGGACGGGATCGCGCTCGGCGACGAAATCAACAAGTACGTCCTGGACAACAAAGACTTCTTTCACGTCGAATACACCATTTGGCGGCAGCAGTATTTCCCCGCAGTCGGTGCCCCGAGCACGATGGGAGACCGCGGCACCCCCACCGAAAACCACTTCGACCACGTGCACGTCACCGTCGTCGGCGGCGGCGCTCCCAAGGGCAACGAGGTCTACACCGCGCCCGGGGTCAACGGTTCAGGCAGCGCTCCGACCGCCGAGTGTGACCAGCCCGAGGGCGGCACCCCTGGCGGCGGGGTCGACAACCTCGCGGCCGGCAAAGTGCCCCCGGAGTACGAACCCTGGTTCCGCAAAGCCGGGAAGCTGTGCCCGCAAATCAGCTCCGCGTTCCTCGCCGGAATCGGTAAGCAGGAAACAGGTTTCAACGCCTCGCTGGTGTCCCCCGTCGGCGCCCGAGGCCCCATGCAGTTCATGGACTACACCTACCCGTCGTGGGCCAAAGACGATGACGGCAACGGCACTGCCTCACCCACCGACATCGGCGATGCGGTGATGGCCGCAGGCCGCTACTCCTGCGACAACGCCCGCATCGTGGACGAGGCGATCGCCAAAGGCACCGTCAAAGCCCCCGCCGACGGCGGCGCACCCAAGCTCTACGCCGAGTCCTACAACGCCGGGGTCGGAGCGATCCTCGAGGCCGGTGGTGAGCCCTCCGGCGGCGACTACGACGTCCAAACCCGCCCCTACGGCACCAATGTCGTGCGCTACATGCACGAGTTCGCCCAACAAGGACTGGATCAACGATGACCCGCACCCCCGCAACCACATTCGCCGTCGCCGTGGTCACGGTGCTGGCCCTGCTCGGCATCACCGCGTGTGGATCCAGCGACGACCACCGCCCGCACACCGACCACGAGCACGGTGAGCACTACACCGCCCCACCAGGACTCGTCGACGCCCCGGCGCCCAGTGGGGCGCTGACCAGAGCTCTGACGGCGATCTTCAGCTGGGAACCGGTGACCGATAAATCCCCCACTGACGCCCTGCGCCGCGCGGCCCCGCACCTGACCGGTGACGCCCTCGCCTCAGCGCAGACCCCCGATGCTCGCGGTGTGCGCACCAGCACCGAATGGGCCGGGTGGCGCAGCTCCGGTGATCTGATCACCGCCCGCGTCACCGACGCCCAAGCCACCCTCACCAGCCCCGGCAAGGCATTCGGACGCGCCAACGTCACCCAAACCGTCCTCCACCTCAACGGCGGATCCACCCCCTACCGCTCGTTCACCGTCCACGCCCAGCTCCGCCAGGTCGAGGGCACCTGGAAACTCGCCACCTACCCCGACAACGCCGAATAACCCTGCCGCACTTTAGGAGACACCGATGAACATGATGGGCACCACCCGCCGGGTCACCCCCGGTAAACGCGAATCTGCCACCGACCCCGGGCTAGTCCTCGCCGGCATCGCCATCACCGTTCTCGCGGTGGTCTCGATCGTGCTGGTGTCCTCAGTTCACCTGTCCGGCGCCGACAATGCTCCGATCAACCCGGCAGCCTTGACGTTGAGCATTGCCCAGGACAAGACGCCCTGGACCGGTGCGATGACGGCGATTGCCGTCGCCGAAACGCTTCTGCTCGTCGGGCTGGCCGCGGCAGGTGTGTGGCTGTATGTGCGCCGCTCCAACCCCGCAGCCCGCGACTTCGACCGGGCCGCCCGTCTGATGGGCCGCGGCCGCCAGATCGAGTTCCTCACCGAACGCGGTGCCCTCGCCAAAGCCGCAACCCTGGGCGTCCCCCGAGCATTCGGTCCCGGGCTTCCGCTCGGCAAAGCAGTCGCCGGCGGCAGACGGCTGTACTCCAACTGGGAAACCTGCACCGTCGACATCTGGGGACCTCGACGCGGTAAAACCCTGAGCCGGATCATCCCCGGCATCCTCGCTGCGCCCGGCGCGGTGCTGGCCACCTCAAACAAGTACGACTACATGGTCAAAGCCACCCGCGCCTTGCGCCGGCGCATGGGCCGGATCTGGCTGTTCGACCTCCAGAAGATCGCCAACCACGAACCGGACTTCTGGTGGAACCCCCTGACCTACATCACCGACGACGACACCGCCGAAAAAGCGGTCTCTGTCCTGGCCGTCGACGGCGTGCCCACCGGAGGGGGCGGCGGAGGCAGCGCCGAGTTCTTCCACAAAGCAGCCTCTCGCCTGCTCAAATGCCTCCTGCTCGCTGCTGCACTCGACCGCAAACCCGCACCGATCGTCGCCGCCTGGACCGCCATTCCCACCGACGCCAGCGAGGCCGCTGAGATCCTCGACCGCCACGGATGGCCCCGGCTCGCCAACGAAGTCCGCGCCGCGGTCGCCTCCCCATCCGATCAGCGTGGCGGTGTATTCGAAACAGCCCTGAACTGGGCGTCAGTGTTCACCATGTCCACCATCCAAGCCTGGATCACCGACCCCGGCGACGGCCGACCACACTTCGACCCGGACGCGTTCGTGCGGTCCAAAGACACCGCCTACGTCCTGTCTCGAGGCAAGGGTGACGGCAGCTCCGCTGGACCCATCGCCACGCTGCTCACCGTGGCAGTGTGCGAGGCCGCCGAGCAGTTCGCCGCCGAGCAGGGTGGACGTCTGCAGGTGCCGCTGGTCTGCCAGCTCGATGAGGCCGGCAACGTGCTGCGCTGGCCCGCCATGGCCGAGAAGTACACCCACTACGGCTCGCGCGGCATCCTGCTCTCGGCGATGTTCCAGTCCTGGAGCCAGGGCGTGGCGACCTTCGGCAAAGAAGGCTGGTCGACGCTCTGGGATGCGGCAGGAGTCGCGATCTACGGCGGCGGCATCAAAGACACCGACCCCCTGGGCGACTTCTCCCAACTGATCGGCCAGTACCAGTACCAGTCGGTATCCCGCAGCTCCGGCGGCGGAGGCGGCTCGACCTCGCGCAGCACCCAAACCGAACGCGTCCTCGACGTCGCCGACCTCGGAGCGATCCCGTTCGGCCGCGTCATCGCGTTCGGAGGGTCAGCCGCCCCGGTCCTGATCGAGACCGAGTTCTGGTTCAACACCCCACTGGGCAAAAAGGCCCAGCAAGCCACCGACGAAGACGACGCTGCCAAAACCCTCCTCGACCTGAACGACGGAGGATCTGCGCGATGACTCTGGACCACAACGGGTTTGACGCTCCTGCCCCACCTCGTGACCCCGGTGCAGAAACTGTCGCAGCTATCGCTGACAAACTGGTCGAGACGCTGGGTGACGCTGCCCAACGATCCATCGGGCAGGTCCTTGCGAAAGCGACCGGCGATCCGCTCAGCTCTGCGATCGAGGGCAGTGAGCTGCTCCTTCAGTTCGAGGCAGACACCGCTCGCGCAGTGCACCAAGCGTTCACCCCTGCGGCGGTGGACGAAGCGATTGTCGAAGCGGTTGCTGACCTGGTGTATCCGCCAGAACCGCAACTGCAATTCGAAACCCTCGATGCCTTCGTGACCGGTTACATCGCCCGGGTATTTCGCCGAGATGTTGTGCACGGCCGCGACTATCTGTGGTGCCCACGCTGGTTCGAGCACGAACCAGCAGTCGTCACACTAACCGGGTTGTGGCTGTCGTTCGAGGTGCTGCGCAACGACCCAGGCACCGGGCCTGCGGTGTGGCAGCGCGACTACCTGCTGCCCCTGATGAATGCGCTGACCTCCCCGAGCGGACCTTTGGTCGGCTGCAAAGCCACCCACCACGCGAAGTCTCTTCCGCCGCTTCCGTGCGACCCGACCCCGCCAGGGCTGTTTGAAGACACCCCAGCTGAGGTCACCGACGCCGTGCGTACCCGCACCACCCCACCACCAGCGCCCTCGGCCGAGGCCGGTAGAACGCCGCAACCCGCGGCCTCTCCCAGCCGATAGCCCGCACACCCCTAGGAAAGGAAACCCGTTGTGAGTGAGACAGATACCGGCCATGAGCAGGAAGTAGGCCGAGCGTTTGGGCAGGTGATGCGGGTGGCGTTGGCAATGGCCTCCCAATTGGCCCAGCACCGCGCCCGCCAACGTCAGCAGCGTCAGCAGCAACTCGAACGCATCGCCCGCGAACGCCAAGCCGACATTGACGCGCAGGAGCGGGAGCTGCGCACTCGCGAAGCAGAGAAGGATCGGGCGGCGCAACAGACGGCCCGGGAGCAAGATCGGGCCAAACAGCAAGCAGCTCGAGACCAGGCCATCGCTGACCGGAACGCCGCTCGCGATGCCCTGTTCGCTGACCGGGAACGACATCAGACCGCACGCCGGATCGCTGAGTACCAGCTCAATCGAGTCGATCGCGATAAGTGGTGGGAGAACGCCACACCGGAGAAGATTGCGACCGCGTACCGCCAGGCCCAGGAATGGCGCGGCGAGTCCGGAGCGGCGATCAACGCCGCAGAGGTCATCGAAGAACGCGTCGGCGCCGAAAAAGGACTCAACCTCGCCGACGTGTCCGAGGAAGACCTCGACACGGCGTTGGCGGAGGCGTACATGACACCCCGCCAACGCGCCCAACGTGATGCCGAACGCAAACGTGAACAGCAGCAAGGCCAAGACGCTGGCAGTGACCGGCTCACCGCCCAGAACCTCGCCGATTCGCTCATTGCTGACGCCGACCGTGAGGACGCCCAAGTCGACGCCGAACTTGACGCCGACGGTGGACCGGCCCACACCCCTGTCGAGTACAGCCCCGCCGCCGCCAAAGCGCGAGAAGAGATCCGCGCGATGCTCGCCGGCAAGAAGCGCAGCGCGACCGGCCTTCCTGGCAGCACGCCGTCACCGCTGCTCAATCTGCCGCCCACCCCGGAGCGCGACGACCAGGTCGAGGACATCGATCCATCACGACCCTTGCTCAATCTGCCGCAGACCAACACCAACACCGCCTCACCCGATGACCCAGCTGCCTCGCTGCTGAACATGCCCGATCCCACCACCGGCCTTTCCCCGGACAGCACGCCGTCGCCGCTGGCGGACGTCATCGCCTCTGGTGCGCAGCTGGCCGCCGACGCCGAACCGACAGTGGCAGCAGTGAAAACACTGGCCACCGACGCGACGGGCCCGAACCTCGATGCGGCGGCAGCGAAAGCGGCAGATCAGCGTCCTGCCGGCTACGACACCGTGGAAAGGCGGGAGGCGACCGAAGCATGGGTGCGCGAGAACACCGAAGCGACCGAGGAAGCGATCTCCGCTCGGATGGCCGCTGACATCAGCTCCGCCCATCCGCCACAGGCCGCGGTCGGAGCAAAAGCCAAAACTGCCGGCAAAGCCAACACCACCGGTCAGGTCCGCAACCTCACCAACACCCAGGGCCCCCAGCACCGCCAATCACGCTGACCCCGAGGAACGTTCGACATCTCTGCAACCAACCACCCGAGTGAGAAGGAGTACCCCTCATGGCGCTATCCCGCGCAGAAGAATGGGCCAAGGCCAAAGAGTTCGTCGCCGAGCACGCCGACGAGCTCCACGACCTCGATTCACCCAGCGCACTTTTCAAATATTGCGAGAAGAAGCGCCACGGCGGGAAGTCGCTATGGCCCAAAGTGCGCACGGAACTACGCAAACAGCTCGGCATCGACCTCGACCAGATGCGTGCTGACGCCGCTGCGGCCCTCGCCGACAAAGCCCGCCACCTGTCGGACTCATCAGCCGATGCGCCCACCGTCGAGCTGTACACCGCAGGCGAACTCCTCGAGAAACCCAGCCGCGACGACCCCGATGAAGTCGAGATCGTCCCGGCGTTCGCGATCGCCGACCTGGCCGGAGACCCGGTGTGGTTCGGCAACGTGCACCCCAACGACCGAGACAAGATGACCGACGAGCTGGCGGTGGCCACCGATGCCGCCCGCAAAGCGGTCTGGCTCGCCGGCCAAGTCCGCGACGATCAGGGCCTGGAAATGGTGCGAGTCATCATCCACCACAGCCACCCCGGCCTCGACGCTGCGGCGCTCGCCCGCGCCGGGGTCAAACACCTGGTGGCCGTGACACTCTCACACGTTGATGACTCGGCCGAGAACCCGGCCACCGCCATCTGCCTCGACGCCCCCGGGTACCGCGACTGGCACGAACACCGCCTCTCCGACCTGCTGGCCACACCGGCCGCCTCAGGCCGGTGAGCACCCTTGAGCGCACCATCGCCCCAACAGCCCGCGGACCCGATCACCGTCTACAGCAAACCGGCCTGCGTGCAGTGCACCGCCACCTACAAAGCGCTCGACAAAGCTGGCATCGACTACGAGACCGTCGACATCACCACCAACCCCGACGCCCGCGACTACGTGATGAGCTTGGGCTATCAGCAAGCGCCCGTGGTGGTTGCCGGCGAGCACCACTGGTCTGGGTTCCGCCCGGACAGAGTCAAAGCAGTAGCAGCCCAGCAGCGCTCTTCCTCACCGTCACCGCCGGATACCGCAGCAGCAATGTCGGAGCTGCTGCGCGCCACCACCGTCCCGGCGACGACAGCATCCCTGGTCGCCGGGCCACCCGAGAACACCCACGCCGCCTCCACCCAGCCGGTGACACCACCAGCTCAACGCCAGCAGGGGCGCACGAGATGGTGATCGTGCGCGCGGCACTACCAAGCGGCGTCCAACCCGACACCCAATGGGCAGCCAGCCTCACCAAGCAACTGAGAACAGTGACCGTCGACGCCCACCCCGCCAGCGCCGGGGAGGTCTATCTCGTGCTCACACCCGTCAACGGTGCGCACCCCGCCGCCGCCGGGAAGGCAGCAGCCGAACTCATCGCGACACCACGCACCTTCGGATTGCGCATCGCTGCGCACACCTACGACCTCAGCGACCGGGACTAGCCCGATCGCACGGCCACTTCGAAAGGAGCCACACAGCCGCAACATTCAACGATTCGACACAAGCAATCGCATACAGCAATCAGTCTTCTGCAACTCTCTGCAACCAAAGACAAGGATCACCATGACCTCGATACGCTCCAAAATCGCCGCCAGCGCAATGACAATCGTTGCCGCTGCCACCATCGCGGTAGGAGCCGGTGCAGGCACCGCCAACGCCGACGATCCCAACTGGCCCAATTACAAAGTGGGCCCGTACCCGTCGATGCAGGCCTGCCAAACGGCGATGACTCCCTACATCAGGGTGTCGGGATGCTTCCACGACTTCTGGCCCGTGCAGGCGTACTACTTCTGGGGCGAAACGATCTAACGCCCGGACCTGGAGCCGCCGACACCCCACGTGTCGGCGGCTCTACCCATTCAACCAAAGGACCTCCACCAGTGAGCATTCCCGACGATCCCGCCTACCTCCTCGAAGACGCCCGACAGAACCTGATCGACGCCGACAGAGAACCCCCCGGCAGCACCCGACGCCGCTCCTTCGCCCACCACGCCGAAACCCAATGCGCCGACCTCATACTCCGGCCGGAGTCCTCCGAGACGCAGCGCGCCCAAGCCTCAGTGTTCCTCGAGCAAGCCCAAGCGATCCAGAAAGAACCATCCACTGACCCGCCCAGCAATCAGCTCGGTACCCGAGTCGCCCAACGCCGGCAACAACGCGACAACGACCGCGCCCAAGGCCCGCCGTCAGTCCTCGACGCCACAGCCAGCCACCCTCGCCACGACATCGCCCGAGCCACCAACGGACACGCACCCTCCACACCCATCCACGACACGCCTCGCCGCAACCCAATCGGCCCAACCCGCTAGCCATTCAGTGCCGTGTGTGTCGAAACACCTCCCAGTGACACCACGAATGTCCGTGCGCACTGCTAACGTTCACCACCGAGCCTGGTCCCAATGCGACACTCCCCCCGTCGCATCCAGGTGCTCGCACCCCCCTAGACCGCGAGCACCGGGACCAGGCTTACCCCTATCAAGGCAATGCTGCGCCAGTCCTGGACTACCGCAGGATGATTGCGGCCTATACCGTCGAGCGATGAAACGTCAGCGTGTGATGTCGTGCGCTCTGCTCAGTGTGGCCACCGCTGCATCGTTGTGGGCGGCCCCAACCGCTGCGGCCGCCCCTCCGCCGCAGCCGTCATTGAAGTCGTCCATCACCTTGCAGGTGCCCGGCGCCGTGTGGGGTTACGGCGGCGCTGGCATCTACCAGCCTCGCGTCTTCTACGGCGACAGCCACATCAACCCGACACCGGTCGGGTACGGCTATGTCTTCCACTGGCGCAACCTGTCGACCGGGGCCGCCGGCACCATCCTCGACTTCCCCCACCGCCGCGCCGCCACCCGCACCGGCCCAGGACAGGTCGTCGTCACCGGCGAGTACCCGCGTCAACCCAGGATCTACGCCGTCACTCCCAGCGCCGGCAGCTTCTACGTCGACCCCTAGCCGACCGCGATCCTGACGCCGCCCGAAGGGCGTAAAAGTCACCGACATCGCGGCGGTCCATCCAATATTTGACCTTGTAGAGCGGCACTCAGCCGTCCCGAGCCGACTTCGCTCGAATCCGAGCGCCCATGTCCATCCGGGGCCGTGTGCTCTGCGGGTTTCGACTGCTGAGCCTGTCTCGTCGTTCGTCATTACACTGGCTGTTGGGCCTTCTCTGGGGAGGGAGGAAGAGCGTGGTGGCAACAGTCCGGACTCGCCGAGCGCTTGCCTGTTTGACTCCGACTGTGGTGCTAGTCGAACTGTCATTGGTGGCTGGTGGCGTGCTGAGTCTGGCGCGGGCGGTATGGGTGTTCGTGCTCGTGGAAGCGTCTTTAGCGGTCGTTGGTTTGACAGTGATTGTGGCCGCCGTGCACCACTATCGGAGCGCTGCGAGCGCAGGTAGCGAAAGTCGCTGGGAAGCAACTCAATCGGCTCTGCGCTCAGTGCTCCCCCGGCGTGCCGCACAGGCAATGGGGATCGAAGCCAGAGCGTGGTGGGCGTTAGCTCGCTGGCCGCGTCATCGCCGGCCGGGTCGCGGTAAATTCTCCTATGGCCGCGATCTCCGACCGCTGCTCGGCATGGTCATCGGGCTACTCGTCCTCGAAGGGCTAATCATCGAGTTCGTCGTGGGCGCCATGTTCGGCCACGGCTGGTGGCTGTGGGTTCTGGCCGCAGTTCACCTGTACGCAGTGTCCTGGATCCTGGGGATCCTCGCGTCACTGCGCACCCTTCCGCACGAAGTGAATGAACGGTTCATCGTGTTGCGTGACAGCATCTTTTACGAGTACCGACTGCCCCTCGATCAGGTGAGGCTCGGCCGTGTTGCCACCACGCACAACACCGGCCGGTCGGGCTTAGTCATTGACCCGCACACCAACGTGGGCAGACTGTGTCACGGCGAGGGCACCGTGACCATCGAGTTCAACCACCCCGTACAGATGGCTGACGCATACACCCGACGACTAGCAATCTCCGTAGACAAACCCGCCGACTTCGTCACCACCGTTCAAACGCTCCAAGCCAGCGCAGGACGCTGAATTCATCTGTATGCGGCCCGTTTACCGCTTGGCCGTATCTATGGTCGTGACGAGCAAAGGGGGACGGCACATGCTTGAAGAAGGTCAGCGCGGCGAACGCCGGAACGATGTGAATGGTGTCGCACCGGTCTACGACCGGATTGGGATCGGTTATGCCACCGGCCGCCAGCCAGAACCGCGATGGATGCGGCAGATCGAATGCGCTATCGGTGATGGTCTGCGGGTGCTCGATGTCGGCGCGGGCACTGGCTCCTACGAACCCACAGACCGGACTGTGGTGGCGGTGGAGCCATCGCGGACCATGATCGAGCAGCGGACGCAGGCCAGCGCCCCGGTTGTCCAAGCAGTGGCTCAAAACCTGCCGTTCGCGGACGGTCAGTTTAATGTCGCGCTCGCCATCTTGACCGTGCATCACTGGGCAGACGTGGATGCTGGCATTGCCGAACTTCGTCGGGTATCGCGCCGACAAGTCGTCCTCACCTACGACCCCACGCTGCACGCCCAGTTTTGGCTCTGCGACTACATTCCCGAAATCGCTCACTTCGAGCTCGGCCGTGCACCCTCGGTCGAACGTCTCGCGTCCCTGCTCGAATCCGAGGACATCCGCACGTTGCGCGTCCCCGCCGACATGCGCGACGGTGTCCTGGTCGCAAACTGGCAGCGGCCACAGGCCTACCTCAACCCCGCTGTCCGTGCCTGCTGCTCAGGCCTGGCCCAACTCGACCAGCACGCGGTCGACACCGGGATCCGACAACTGAGAACCGACATCGCTGACGGAACATGGGACCGGCGCTACGGACACCTAACCGCTCAAACTGACTACGACGGCGGCTACCGACTGATCATCGCCGAATAACAGAATCGACGGCATCCCAACCAGAAGTACCGCTACGACCGCACGATGACGGCGGTAGCACTGGTTCAGTACAGATCCACTTCGTCTGTGCGGGAATAGCCGCCGACGGCAGCTGGCTCGTTAGTCACTCGTCGGTAAGCGTCGGGGCGAAGCGGCGTGCCCAAGTTTCACGGACGGCGACTGCAACCAACACCACAGCCACGGTGGCCATCGTGCTGAACTCGACAGCGTCGAGGACACCGGGGGTAGCCAACAACAGCAGTCCAAACGCCACGCACGGCGCGGCTACCGTCACGATCCCCGGTACTACCTGGCGTACTGCAATCGCCTCGACCGCAGCGGCGATGAGCACCACCGCAAACGTCACCAACGACCACACCTCCAACTGCGTCCACGGGTCCTGATACGACGACGATGCAGAGAAATTCGCGATAGCCACTGGCGCTTGAATCGGAGTGTTGGCCGTCCAGTTCCCTGACCACCCAGCGGGGGACGTGGCGCCAAGGAAGTAGCCGTAGCCATAACTACTGGCACCCGTCCAAGTAATGCCACCCGCAAAGAGGGTCACCACCATAAAGACCCACCACACACTATGGCCAGTGATTCGGGCGAGGGACTATCCCGTTAACGGTGTTTCGGCCGTTTTCCATTAGTAGGTTTCTGATCCGGGCCAACGGTCCGCGAAGGTGATCGCGAAAGCGTTCAGAGCGGGCTTCCACCGTGTGATCCATCGTGCCTGACCTCTGCCGGTCGGGTCCAGC
>NZ_JAHVCV010000014.1:0-69752 GCF_051487485.1 Williamsia muralis
GGCGATTCCTATCGCCTGCGAGACCACCACGCCCGATCAGAAAACCACCGCACCGCCGCCGGAACCATCCGCCGGCCGCTACAGTAGACCCACCTCACGGGTGGGGAATTTCGATGAGCACCACTGGGGAATTTTCCTGAGCCCCGTCAACTCACCAAGAACGTTCTAGAGACCGCGTTAGACGCGGAGATGACCGAGCACTTGGGCTACGAGAAACATGATGCTGCCGGCCGCGGCAGCGGCAACTCCCGGAACGGTACACGGTCCAAAACCGTACTTACCGAGATCGGGCCGGTGGAGATTGAAGTGCCACGTGACGTCGACTCTTCGTTCGACCCGCAGATCGTTAAGAAGAGACAGCGACGCTTGACGGGTATTGATGAGATCGTATTGTCCTTGACTGCAAAGGGTTTGACGACCGGCGAGATATCCGCGCACTTTCAGGACATCTACGGAGCGTCGGTGTCGAAGGACACGATCTCACGCATCACCGACAAGGTCGTCGGGGAAATGACGGAGTGGCAGAACCGGCCACTCGATCGGGTGTATCCGGTGATATTCATCGATGCGGTGCACGTGAAGGTGCGCGATGGGCAGGTCACAAACCGGCCGATGTATGTGGCGATCGGGGTCACCGTTAATGGCGAACGCGACATCCTGGGGATCTGGGCCGGCGAGGGCGGTGAGGGCGCCAAGTTCTGGCTTTCGGTCCTGACCGAGATCAAGAACCGTGGTGTGGCGGACGTCTGCATCGTGGTGTGCGACGGACTCAAAGGATTACCTGAGGCGATCAACACCGTCTGGGAACTCGCCGTGGTGCAGACGTGCATTATTCATCTGATACGCAACACCTTTCGGTTCGCATCACGGAAGTATTGGGATGCGATGGCACGTGATCTCAAACCTGTCTACACCGCTCCGTCGGAGTCTGCGGCCAGGGAACGATTTGCAGAGTTCACGCAGACATGGGGTCAGCAGTATCCAGCGATCATCAAGATGTGGGACAACGCGTGGAGTGAGTTCGTTCCGTTCCTGGACTACGACGTCGAGATTAGGCGGGTCATCTGCTCGACGAACGCGATCGAGTCTGTCAACGCTCGCTACAGGCGCGCGGTACGGGCGCGTGGGCACTTCCCGACCGAACAGGCGGCGCTCAAATGCTTGTATCTGGCCACGCGTGCTCTGGACCCGACAGGGAAAGGTAAGGCACGATGGGCAATGAGGTGGAAGCCCGCGCTCAATGCGTTTGCGATCACCTTCGAAGGACGCATCACCCCGAACGGTAACTAACCGACATCAAGGTCGGATCCACCGTTAATCGGACACTCCCGCCCCACCGGACCGCGCTAATACAAGCAGCTAGTGTGAGCGTTGTCGTCTCGCGAGATGTGAATGGGTGTTGACCGGATCGACATCGCGAGCGCTAATGCTGCTGTCACGGTGGCTTCGTGTCTGTGGGTTCCGGCCCACCCAATCAGCCTTCCTCGAATGGGCAATTGCCCACTTATGAGATTCGTTGTGCGGCTTCACCGCGGCTTTCGGATGTGGTTCTGGGAGTCAGTGCGAGCCGACGACAGCCCTGCCGAGCGCTCTCCTTCCGACTACTCGACCGCAAGGGCAGCGACCTTTCGGGATGTTCACGTCATCGCTGCCGGTGTAGCGGCAGCAGTAGCGAGCTCGGGGCAACAGCACATACGTGGATCGCACCCTTGCCTTGGAACTGGCAATAGACGTGCCTGGACTCGCGGGGCACCTCGTAGGTGTCACCGGAATGCACCGACCGCCCATGTCGACGTCGGCCCCGTCAACTTGCGGTCCTACACACCGCCTTTTAGATTGCTTGGCAGGCCTTGCGGTCGAACAGGGAGCCGCAGTGCCGCTGTACTTCCCCGGGGGTGAGTGAGGGTAAAGGGCAATGATGGCGAGTCAGGACGAGACCCGGCAATGCATGGTCGTCGGATGCCGCCGACCAGGGACATGGACCGAGCTGGAATACGCCTCAGACGGAGTGTCTGAAACTGAACGCGTGCGGTTGTGCGGCGAACATGCAGTCGGCCTGTCGGGCTAGGCAGCTCGGTTCACGGAGGGATTAGTTCTGGCAACCCGAGTGGGCAGGCTGAACCGTCCTGGACCGGATGGAGACCCGGTTCAAGCCACCTCCGCCTCGGAGGCGACCTGCTCACCGTAGCGGCTCTCGTACTCGATCGGCGAGCAATAGCCGATGGACGAGTGCAGTCGGTCGCTGTTGTACCAGTGCACGTATGCCGCTGTCTCACGTTCAACCTCGGCCCGGTTGCTCCAGGAACGATCCCGCTCAATCAACTCGGTCTTGTACACACCAATCGCTGATTCCATGAGGGCATCGCCCACCGTTCCGATAGATCCGGTGATGCCAGCCTCGCGCAGTTCCTTGCTGAAAGCGATCGACGTATACTGACTCCGGGTGTCGTTGTGATGCACCAAACCCGTTGCAGTGAACGAGAAGTCGTATCTTCGACGACAAACAACCTTGCTCGACGACACTGGAAACCAGCGGAGTTTCCTTGTTCGACATCACTCGCCACCCCAAAATGCGACGCGAGAAGACGTCGACAAGGAACGCCACGTACACAAACCCGGCCAGCGTCCAGACATATGTAACGTCGGCGACCCACAACTGATCCGGACGGTCAGGCGAATCTCATTGCCGCTTACCATGATCAGGGTACCTGGGCGCCTTGTCCTCGCGCCGGGTGGTGACCGTGCGGTGTGTGCCGCGAACCGCGCCGGAGATCCCGCTGATTCCCATCAGTCGGGCGACCTGGTCGCGGCCCATCATGTGGCCGGCGCGCCACATCGCATGCCACATTTTGCACACTCCATAGGCAATAGCTCGGTGGTGCATCGAACTACGCTGGCGGGTGAACTCCAGGTAGACCGCGTGTGCGTCGTACGCCTCGGCCAGCATCGCGGCCGAGGATCGGGCCCGTTTTCTTGCGGGCGTAGTAGGTGGACGGGGCGATGTGCATTCCGTGCTCGTGGTGAGCACTCGGCAGATCGGATTGACCCCGAACCGGCCCCTGTGAGCGTCGATGTAATCGACGATCACCGCAGTCGGCGGTCGACCTCCGCCGCTGCGAAGAACGCCGAAGCAGTCTTCAAAATCTCATTGGCCCTGCGTAATTCAGCATTCTCTCTGCGCAGCGACGCGAGCTCAGAATCTTGTTCAGCGACTGTCTTCGAACCCTCCGCCGCCGCAACGGGCAGGTCCTTCTCGATCCAGTTCCGCAGAGTCGCCGGATTGATATCCAACAAGGCGCCGACGTGCTTACGTGCCGCCAGCTTAGACTCATCATGCGACGCCAGCCGGTCCTCGTACATCCTCACAGCCCGCTCGCGGGTCTCTTGGCCGAACTTCACATTCTCCTGGTGAGATCACGGTCCACCAGACCCAGGACGGTTCACGTGAGCCCTCCAACTAGCGCGCAAAGTGCGTCTTTGACGCCCGCCGTGCGCACGGTGCGCTAAGGGGGCCGTCGGCCTACTCGAGGCCACGGCAGGTGCACCCGCGAACGGCTAGTCGATTGGTGGCCGGAGAGGTACCAGATTGTGGCGCATTTGGCTCTAGCCGTGCTTCTCGTACGTCGAGTCGCGCGGTCAATGACTGCGGGCCGGAGTGCCCGGCCATTTCGTCACGTGACAGCAGGCTGCGTGCGTTGTCGGCATCATTGGCGGAAGCGGGCTTCACGCCTCCTAGTCACAGATGTCTTGCGTCGAACTAGGCTGTATTGGCGTATCTCCGCGCGGTTCCACAAGGCACTCCCGACTGGCTGGACAGCCTTCGACGAGCGTCGTTGGAGTCGCGTCGGCCGCAGTCGCGGAACATGCTGTCCGTCAGCGGTGCACTGAAGCGGCAGCGCGGTAGCCGCCCTGGTTGCCGAACTCACCCGAATTAAGTCCCGCGTTAATGCACGCATTACGTGTCGCCTTAAGTACGGTTGACGTGGGTCCTGCAAGCGGACGCATGCGCAAGCTGGGCGGGTCCGCGAACTACTTGCCATGAATCTGCGCGCCGGTCGGACAAATGAGCAACGCAATATCTACACCTGTCGGCGAGGGGGTAGGCCCACGGCTTCCGGATCGGGATAGTCCGGACGTACAAGTCCACCGTCTCGACCTCGGGCTTGGTCTGTTCCGTGTGCCTCGGCCATTGACTACCGCGCCCGTTCATCGACCGCAGGACGCACGCGTTCCCGAAAGTAGACCATGTCTGACGCACCGGGTCGGTCTCTACGTACGGAGCGCCACCACCGCATATCGCCCACGCCGACACCCCACAACTGTCACGCCGTCGATGACCGTTTGACCCGTTATCGCCAGGCGGAGTCCCTTGTACACGAAGCTAGTTCGCCCAGTTCAGAGCCTATTAAGGCTGGCCGTAATGCACGCATTAATGCCGCCATTACGTAACTACATACGTCCATCCTTAGCGTCGGTCCCGAATACGGCATGCTTTCATACAGTACTTGCCACCCTGCCCGCCGCCGCAGTATTCGATATACGTGCAGCCACACTTCGGCACGGACGCCATCGACTAATTCTTTAACTAAGTTCTCATCTACAGCCCGCGTCATTGCGCACTGTATAGAAGCAACTGCGGTCCTTCCTAGGTCAAGCTACACATCGGCCCCTAGGCTAGGCAGCAGGCTCGGACGCATTAGCAGAACTGAAGCGGGCTGTAGTGAAAACAGTGCGTGTCGCATCAGGCGATGCCATACAGCTTGGACTATCGTGGCTCCTACATCGCGCACCCATACGCACTTCACTTCGTGTCGCACACCGCGCAGCAACTCACCATCGAAAGCAGGAAGTCATGGACGACTTAACGCCGGAGCTTTCTCGCGTCGTCGCCTTTGCGAACGGCAAAGGCGGTGCCGGTAAAACCTCAGTTTCAGTGAATTGTGCGGGGCTTGCCGCTGCGGCCGGCTGGCGAACTCTGTTTATCGACCTGGATCCTCAGGGCAACGCCGGCGAGGACCTCGGGTACAACCAAGCCGGGTCAACCGACAATGGCCAGCATCTCCTCGACGCGCTCGGTTCAAGCCAGAAGCTAGCGCCGGTCTTGAGCGAGGTCCGCCCGAATCTCGATGTAATTCCCGGCGGTGAGGCTCTCGACGACCTGGAGTCCATTCTCGTAGGTCGGGCTCAGCGATCGAAGCAAGTCCACAGCATGTTGGCTGAGGCGTTGACCCCGTTGGCAGGGGAGTACGACCTCATTGTTCTTGACACACCGCCGACGCGCCCCAGCCTTCTTCAGGTCGCCCTGGGCGCTACGCGATGGATAGTTGTTCCAACCAAACCTGACCGTGCGAGCATCCTTGGTTTGGGGGCACTCGCGACTCAGATTATTCAGGTTCGTCAGTTTCATCCCGACATTGATGTCCTGGGCGCAGTCCTGTTCGACGTGTCGACTTCGGCGAAGGCTGTACGACGCAATGCGATTCAGGATATTACTGACGCGCTTGGCGGCGCCGCTCCCTTGTTTAAATCCGTGATCCGCCACACGGAGACCTGCGCTGTGCAATCCCGCGAGGAGGGGAAGCTCATCCATGAGCTCGCTGAGCAAGTCGAGGATGCCGAGCCGTACTGGAAAGCGCTGAAAGAGGGAAGGACCCCGACGCGGGTGCCAGGAAGCGCTCCCGCATTGGCTGAGGACTACGTACTGCTTTGTCAGGAGATCTTGCAACGTATCGCGCAGATGGAATCAGCTGACGCGGAGGATGAAGCCGTATGAGTGAGCGACCATCGCTGAGTGCGGTGCCCGGCCTCAAGCGAGCGAACGCGCTTCCTGGGCCGCCTCCACGAAAACCGCGCGTTAACCCAACACCAGGCGATGCGGTCAAATCGTCGCCGCCAGCAGCAAATACCGAATCGGCCGCGGTCTCGACCGCACCGCCCAAGGAAGTCAAGCAGCCACGCATGCCTAGGCGCGCGAACGACTCGGCTGCCAATTCGCTTGTTCCAGTGACGTTGTCACTGCCTGTACCTTTAGTTCAACGTCTCAAACGGTATGCGAAGGACCACGAACTGGCCTACGCGAACGTGATCATGGATGCGATTGTTGCCCATCGGGATGAGCTAGGAGCACTGGTAGCTCACCTGCGCCCGAATGTAGCGTCCGACGGCATATTTGTGCGAACCACACCGAGAAAATCGGCTGAACGGACAACGCTGTCCTTCCGAACTCGCCGCGCGAATGTTATCGCTTTAGACGAACTTTGGGAGAGCGAGGAGATTGCTGCCGAGAACCGGTCTCAACTGTGCCACGCTGCTCTGGACGCGTACCTGCCTTAACGAAGAACGCGCGCGCCCACACAGACTCACGCCACACTAAGACTGTCATGTAATGCAACCCGGTCTAAGGCTCGGCCGTACGCCATACGCCCCTCAGCATTGGTCGGAAAGCGGCCGTAGCGGACCCGCTCAGGTGCTGCGATAGGCAGTGCGATGGCGGCGGGGTAGATCTCGGCGGGCCGTGGCCCACGTTTTCGTTGCTTACCTCTACGCTTACGCCAAGCAACTTCTTGATTCCACCAGTCGCGAACCGCTCTCTCCCAGCGATGGCGATGTATACGTCGGGTCATGACGCCCGCGACGTCAAGCAACTGACTACTTAGAGTCCAGTTGGGCCACTCCACGAGAAGGCCCAACCGTTGCATTCGGTCCAGCCAACGAGACACCACCACGCGTCCGTACCCCGTACGCCGAACAACGTCCTCCACGGTGCCCACCCCTAGCCCCCAGGCACGGTGGATTTGTTCAGCCGCACCTCCAAGACCACCATTCCAAACCCAAACGTCCCTTTGAGCGTGCTGGAGACGTTCTGTAAGCCCAGATCCGTAGGGGCGTGATTCCACTTGTGTTGCAGCTGTGGATAGTGGGGGACGATTCAACCTCCACGTTGCTGAACAGGTGCCCTCCGCTTCAGCGGTTCTTGTAATCCAACCTTGGGCCTGGAGACGATGCAGTGCACGACAGGCCGTTGCGGCGTGCACGTTCGCACCTTCTGCTAGGCGTCTAACGTCGATGTTAATCGTAGTGCTATGCGCCGAAATGCAAACGGAGAGAAACGCACACAGCACTCGCTCGGCGCTGGCGCCGCCGGGAGCTGACCATCGAGCAGGCCATCTCAGAAGTGCACTCTCTGCCTCAGCGATGGCGCCGCTGACAGAATCATCCGACACCTCATAGGCTGTTCTAGGCCAGGCTGTTTGTGCCGCTACAGCTAACGCTTTGTGCCACTGCTTGATAGCTCGGCCGGGGTTGCTCTCGTAATCCTCACGCAGTCGAGTCAGTCCTGGCCTTCGAATCTGACCAACGACGTCAGTCCAACACCACCCGCTGGCAGCCATGCCTAACAGAACTCTCCACGCCACGGATGACCGATCGCAGGATGCCGTAAGGGGGTCGTTGAGTAGCTGCGCAGTCCCCCCAGTCAGAGGAGTGCGAACTCGGTCTAATCTCTGGGCGGGACCCGAACCGGTCGTGCTAATTCCGAGCGCCTTGTGCGGCGCGTGCTCCCGAGGCGTGGGCCGCGTCGGGAAGCGAGCGTGCAGCCAATCGACGACTTCCACGGGTGGTGCATCTCGATCCATTGCCAATAGAGCTGCGTCGAGGTCATCGGCCCGGAGAAGCGGTTCTGCACAGCCTCCAGCGCGGTGCGCTGAGCCAGGGATCCGGACGGCGCCGGTTGCCGGGTTGCAAAGGGGAGTGATATCGAGAGTGGGTAGGTGGGACCTAACGGCTCGAGCCAAGGCAGCAACTGATTGAGCATCTGCGCCGTATTGCAATCGAACCCAGACATGGATGCCGCCGGCAGGGCCGGACCGCACAGTGAGGTGCGGAACGCCTAGCTCCTCGAGCACCCTGGCCATGACCGAAGCATCGGCGTCGACTGCATCTCGTCCGTACCGGCCGACGTCGAAGTCGAAGGCTAGGAGCTGAAAGACCCCAGACCTGTCTGCTAAATAGCTAGCGGTCGGAATGTCTGACAGTGAAATTGGCCAGGACGAGGAGCGGTAGGAATGATCTTTGTCGACGTCGAGCCTCACCGTTGCGCGTGGCGACCAACGCCGCCACCACGCCAGAAGTGATAGACACGAGGAAGCGGGCCTATCAAGGGTTCGACTGTGCGACACGCGGGGTGTAGGGATTGCGGGCGCTTTCGGGCGCGAGCTACCCTGAGACCTGTCAGGCAAGACAGTCCCTTCGGGGAATGGCGAGACCCGCGAGACGAGCGCTTACTCGACCTCGTATGCCAGATCAAGAGCCCTCCGGCTGGTACCCGGGGGGTTCTTATCGTTTGGGCCCGCGCTACGGGGCGTTCATGAGTTCGTTAAGTGAGCGGGTAGGACTCCGATCGTTCGGCGCATACAGGCTTGGCGATGGCGGTCGCCAATGTTGCCAGCCGCGAAAACTCGGCCGAATTACAACGATGTAAGTATATCGTCGAGCTTTACGCGCATTTTTAACTCGGCCGATGCTGGCGAGTCGACCGCAAGTCCGGACTACCGCTACGCAAAGATGCAGGTCACACGCAGTGCGCCTGGTGCATTTTTGCGCTAATTATGAGACAATAAGATGTGGAACGGACCCCTGGCACCCGGCGTGTAGCCGAGGCTGTCCCAACCACACGTGGCCTTGAGAACGACTCGGGACGCGCACCGGTTGTCACTGCCTACTGCGCAAGACCTCAGTGCCGCAAAGAATTTCGGCGAACTATGGGGCGCGGGCGGCCGCGGACGTACTGTTCGAGCGAATGCCGGCGAGAGGCCGAAGGCGACGCGCGACGGCTTACTGCGCAGATCGAACACCATCGGACCATGGCCGACATGCTCACACGCGACCTCGCCGCTTTCGATCTTGATACTGCACCAGCCGCTCCCAACCACGCCGTAGCTCCAGGTATCGAAGTCGCGGTGGCGCGAGCCGAAGGAGTCTTGCTCGGGCTTAACGATGGGAGCACATTGGCGACGGAGTTCAACCGACTGTTAGAGGCCGTCCGCAGCGCGGCAATACCGCAGGATCAGCAGCATCGGGCTTCTTGAGGTCCGTCCCCGTTTCGTCCACCTGGTGGTGCGTACCCAGCGAAGCCGTCGACCCTGTCGTTAAGCAGGTACAACGTACGTCCAAGCTAGGGCGCCGCAGCCAAATGATCGGCCTGCCTGTCAGCTAACGCTCGAGCCATGCAGTTCTTCACCTTTCTCCGTGACTGCAGCGAACCGCGACGTCGCCGTAGGGGAGTAGCCACCCGTGATCATCGCAGGCGTCGCATAGCAACACGCCTCGACGGCGAACTTCGTATTCTTCTTGCCGAGCGTCATCCAGAGCAGCAGGTCGGTTGTTGAGGTCACCATGGCGATTCAAGATGCCCGCAAGCAACAAAATCGGCCGTTTCGGGTCGTGGGCGACCCAGTTGCCGTTACCGGGAAGCGTGTGGTCGCGAAGCAACTGATTGAGGTCGCGGTCAGTCCAACCGTATGCCGCTGGTTTCGCCAAGACATGTGACCAGGCCGCAGGGGTATACCGCCGAGCCCACTGCGGCGTACGCGCATTGCTTCGCCATCTTGAAGCGAGCAACAGGCCTCTGGTGTCCGGTTTGCGCCGTGACGGTGGGGTTCTTGTAGTTGCTGGGTCGCGCGTAGCGCGGCGTTGTTGCTCTCCAGCATTGCTGGATGGGGTTAGTAAGTTCTTCGATACGTGAGATGAGCGCCCTAAAGGGCGCCCTTCGGGATGGGGTGCCGCAGTTCTATTACCTGCGCGTTTATCCACAACTTGCGCACCGTGCAGTGCGTACACCGAGGCCCATCCACGACCTCGGTCTCCGACTCGGTACGAGGCGAGTCGCTCATCAAGCGTTCGCTGACGGCCACGCATGACTTCGGTGGCAACGCCAATCAGCCGCATCACTTTGCGGGCGCGCTGGACGGTGCGTTCGGCGCACCCGCTTATTGCAGCAACCCGCGCGACAGTAGGCCGGCAGTTACGGCCGGTGCGATAATCAGCGTGAACGGCATGGGCGGCCGCCACCTTGGTCAATACAGCAAGAGAAATGCCGTTCTTTGGGCCACCGAGGTGCGGAAGCACCCGCGCATAGTGCTGCGCGTACGCAATCGGCAGCGTCCACCTCAGCCAATGTTCGTCGCGATTCCAGCACGGAACACCCGCATGTGCATAGTCGCCGAGATCAAGAGCGATGGGCTGTAGCCCAAAGCACCCAAGTTTTCGAAGACGCACGGGGGCTGTGGTGCTCCGACCACGTCTGGGCCGCACCGGGCTGGACCCGCAGTAACGGCGGACCAGAAGAAAAGAGTCGGATTTTGTATCCGACACGCTATGTGCAGGGATTGCACGCGCCAGAGGGTGCGCGCTACCCTGAGACCTGTCCGACAAGACAGTCCCTTCGGGGAATGGGGCGGTTTCGCAACCGTCCTGACCCAGAGTTGGCGCTCTGAGTTCAAAACCTTGAGAAGCCCTCTGGCCCGCCAGCCAGGGGGTTTCTTAATTTGTTGCGAAAACCCGCCGTGTGAAGTTGTGTGGTGTTCCTATGCCGTTAGGCCGTCAGAGGCAGCTGCCCCTCCTTCACTAGGTCGGGGCCGACCTTGAGATCAGATCGACCAGCGATGTCGCATAATAGGTCCGCTACATACCTGCTGACCTGGCTGTATCCGGCGTGCGCTGCAAGTTCGGGTACGTCCACAGGTTCAGGGACGCGCACCATGTGTTCCTTGCGCTTTCCGAGATTCGGTTGAGCCATTCGGTGACCTTCCTTCCTTGCAGCCCGGCCAGCGGAGCACGTTCATAGTCGCGCAAACCTGTACCAGTAACAGGTAGCGACACGCCTGTAACAGAAACAGATTCCCCGAAGGTTCTCCGTTGGAGAACACTGCACCGACAGATCTTCCGTGCGGCTGGCTGTGAAGGTTCAGCGTGCCGATTGCACGAAGATCGCTACCACAGCCTCAAATCGCCATCACGCGCTCGAGAAAGTCGACCTGTGCCGCCATCCAAGCCGATTCGTGCACTCCGTTCTCTAGCTCGAAATGGCCAACAGGAAGCGTTTTCACCTCGCACGTGGGCGCCGCAGCTACCACCTCGTCAACCAGATAGCCCGGGGTCATGGGATCGTCTTCGCCAACGCAAAGAAGTAGTGGGGGAGCGCCCGCAGCGTACTCAGCCGGCCGATAGCGGACAAGATCAAGTAATACTCCAGCCGAAACCTTGTTGCACCAGGAGGTCCCGTCGAAAAGCCGCGAAACCCTTTCTGGCTCTGCGTTAGTCATAGCAGCGGTGCTTCCTACCGCGCCAACGAGCGGAATGTAATGAGGCTCGAGCCGGAGCGCTCGCCGGATCCGATCTGACACGGCCGCTGCGGCGAAACGCATTGTCCCCGGGAGGCCTGACTTGCTCGCGACTCCGACGAAGGGTAGCTGCGCAACAACGCCGCGCACGGGGTGCCTGCTCGCAGCGGCGATCGCGTGAGCACCGCCTAGCGATGTACCCCATAGCGCCACACGATTGGCGTCCACGCGAGAGTGTCTCGCCACCGCCTTCACGGCCGCGACGACCTCTTCAATTTGGAGAGCTACCTCTGCAACTTGGCGTGGAGAACCGTCGCTGTCGCCGAAGGAACTGTAGTCAAACGCGAACACCGCAAACCCAGCTGCATTGAATCCTCGAACGGCACTCTGAACTACGGGACCGTCGCGGGTGCCGCCCAGCCCCGGGCAGACGACAACTGTCAGCCCGTTCGCCTCGTCGATAGCCGGGGCGGTGAAAACACCCCGGCAGGTCGACCGCTCCGTTGAGAACTCAATGGTCTGTTCTGTTTTACTCACCGACTCACCCCCTGCCGGGAGCGGGTAAGATCCGCCGCTCTGCGGAACCAACCCGCCACACGAAACTGGACATTCCTTACTGCTAGCGAACCGCCACCAATCTCTTTCAGACACTGGTCATCTCGATCGTCGCACTGCGACATGTCATTTGCCACACCGCCCCTTCAGAGTAGGCGCGACACCCATTGGTCTAACTGCACGAGTAGCGGACGGACGCGCGCCGAATGCATCGCCGAATAGAATCGGGCGCACGGCTCGGCAGGCGGCCTTCCACCCATGTGTCGGTAATGAGAGTCGGCCCGAAGGTCTACCTTGTTGTTGGCAGATCGGAAGGCGAAGCTGCAGCACGGGACGAGGCTAACAGTTTCAATGCCTACTGTCATCCGTACAACACCTATAGAGTCATCACAACACAAGTATTGCGCTACACAAAGGGGCCTTTATGACGGACTTTGAGGTAGGAAATATCGCTGCAACTGCAGTTCTGACAGCGAAGATGCGTGCGTTGGAGACTGATCGGCCTGAGCCACTTATTTCAGATCCCTACGCGGCGTGTCTCGTTGAGCACTCGGGTCTGGACATGGCATCGGTGCAGCTGGAGCAGATGACGGGCCAGCGCCTGTTCGAGTCGAATATCGTGCGCACCCATTTTCTGGACACGTCGCTGCAGGCCGCGATTGCCGGCGGGGTGACCCAGGTCGTGATCTTGGGTTCCGGTTTGGACACCCGGGTCGCGCGCCTTGAGCTGCCCTCGCAGTGCGTCGTTTTCGAGATCGATCAAGCGAACGTGATCGCTTACAAGAAGCGGGTGTACGCCGAGGAAGGTGTTGTGGTGCCAGCCGACTGGCGGCCGCGTAGTGGCGACCTGGAAGGGGACTGGATCGGGGAGTTGACCACCGCGGGGTTTGACCCCGAGGTGGCGACTGCTTGGGTGATCGAGGGGGTGCTGTTCTATTTCTCCGATGACGTCGTCGCAAAGCTGATTCAGACGGTTTCGGACTACAGCGCACAGGGCAGCCAGCTACTTGCGGTCCACTTCGGCGCGGGGGCTCTCGTTGAAGCCCAGACGCGCGAGATGGCCGCAGCAGCAACCAATGCCGGCGGGTACGGGTTCAAGTCGATTGTCGCTGAGCCGGTTGGCTGGTTGGACGAATACGGCTGGGATGTTGAGGCTGAAACCTTCGGTAGTGCCGCACAGCGCTTGGGACGCACTATTCCCTACGACATCGAGGAGACTCCCGGCCAAGAGATTGCTTGGCTCATCAAGGCTGTTAAGCGATAGAGCCAGTGGGCTGGTCGTCGGCGGGGCGACCAGCCTTACGGTCGGCCGCGTTGCGGGCATCGGCCAGCTCCACTTGAAGGCTGTAGGCCGACAGAGGGTCCTTGGCTGCTGTCCAACACTGCCACTGGGTGGCCGGCGGGTCGGCCATAGGCAGTGCGAACTCCGGGTACTCCTGTCGTGCCGCGAGCCAGGTCGCTGCCGATTTCCTCAGCACTTTGAAGCGCCGCACCCGGTAGGGGAGTCGGACCGCCGGGTAGATCAGGACGGTCGCCATCGCCGCGAGTGCGATGAGCAGAGCAAGTATCAGCGAGATGGTCTTGACGTGCTCGGTGTACCAGTTGTCTTCGATGTCGAGCTCGGTCATCGCGAGATCGACAATTTTGTTGACCGTGTAGATGCAGGCCAGTGCTGCGGTCGTCGCCCAGCCGCTCAGCGTGAGCGCGAAGGGACCACTTCGCACTACTCGGACAGCCTGAACGGCAAGTGCGGCGTTGAGAGCGCCCGCAAGCCCAACTGATCCGAGGAACACACCCCAATACATCCAGACCGACCAAGTGAACGGGATGTCGGTGGTGATGTAGGAGCTGGGGATATCAGCAATCGGTGAGATCACATACGCGATGAACATCGCGCCAGCGATGGCGGCCTGGGCGATGAACCAGGGCCGGTAGGCCACTGGCCGACCTGTGAGCGCGAGCATCAGGACTACCGCCGGAACGGTCGCGCATGCAGCGAGCGACATTCCAACAAATGTCATGACGTTCGCCAGGCCAGTGACAGTCTTTAAGGCCGGGTTGATGACGTCGTCGGTGATGACCGGGGTGCGAGCGAGTTTTGCCAGCCCCACCAGCAAACACACTTGGGTGTAGGCCCAGTAGGTCGGCGTCGATTGTGCCGAGCCGTTTCGGATTCGCACTACGCCCACTGCCACCAGGAGTAGGCAGATGCCGGCGGTCAATACAGAGATCATCCGGTTCTCCGGTTCACGGTCACGGCCAGCCGAATGTTTGAGCGGCTTTCTCGAGCATCCGCCGCTGGGCTGCGGTCGCGTTCGCGGGAATGATGGTGTCGCGGTACTCATCTGCGCGCGCGATGAGCAGACGAGCGAACCACTCGGCCTGCAGTTCGAACGGGTGCTCATAGTTGGACCGAGCGAGAGAACACGGCAGCGTGAGCACGTTCGCGACGATTCGCGCTGGCATCAACGGAAACAGCGATGCGAGGTAGCTTTCGCGTTCCTCGGCAGAAAGCGTGTGTTGCAGCAGAATGTGGCCGAGTTCATGTCCGATGGCAATCTCCCTGGGCACGCCAGTGAGATCTGGACGGACATACACCTGGTCGCTGTTCGCAGTCGGCACCCACGCCGCGGAGCACTCGTCGACAAGATCAGGTGGCAGATCGTGCAGGGTTATGGGTCGGTCACGCTCAAGGGACAGCGTCGCGATCGCTGCCTCGATAGTCCACGGCCGACGGAACGGTACTTGCGCAACGGCGGCCGCGGCCACCGTCTCCGGATCAGACGCCGTCATCGAGAGAGTTGTCAGGGTTGGCCAGACGCGCGAGTGCACTCCGGGCCTTGTCACTCATGGGCTTCTCGGACGCGCGTAGCGCGATAAGACCGGTGGTGTTGTTCGCAATGAGGAGGAAATTCTCAAGTTGAAGGGCATATGGCGTGTAGACGTCAGGGTTGTCCGAGACCAAGTAGGCAGCTGCCTCGCCATCGAAGCCGAACGAGACAGCCAAGGCAGTGCGTTCTTCCAGGGAGGGGAGTGCCTCTCCGGCAAACCACCGGTCCACTGTGTGGCTGTCGATGTGGCGATGCAGCCTGTCACTGAGGGTGCGGGACAGTTCCGCGCTAGTTTTAGGTTGCTCCCCGACATAGTTAGCC
Organism: Williamsia muralis; assembly: GCF_051487485.1. GTDB lineage: Bacteria > Actinomycetota > Actinomycetes > Mycobacteriales > Mycobacteriaceae > Williamsia > Williamsia muralis_B. The sequence continues at coordinate 15,047 of NZ_JAHVCV010000014.1, forward strand.
AACTCGCGCAGTCGGCTGATGCGGACCTCGAGCGGCAGAGTCGTAGACATGGAACCCCCTCCTAGTCGTTCTCCTGACGCAGCATAATCGATCGCCGCTTAGCCCTCCACCGCGCCGTAAAGACATCAATGAGGCCTTTTTCATCCTCCGGAAGCATGCCGGCGAGCCACCGTCGGTACAACTGATCGACACGAGCAGGGTCGCCCGCGGGTGCGAGCGGGGAATTCAGATGCGCGCGAAAGGTCAGCTCGATCGCCGGCGCAATCGTCGCACCAGGTCCGCCCACACGCTCGAGTACTTCGGTGGCGTAGATAGCGGTCAAACGCTGAACACACCTCCGCAAAGCCTCATGCGTATCGGGCGAAGGGGAGCCAATCGCTCCATCAGCCGCACGAACAATGTCTCGAACGATCGCCACGGGCATTTCAATCGTGGTGAACGACAGCGCATCTGTTAACTCGAGCGTTTCATTGTCAACGGGAGCACCGGACGAGGATGTGCCGCCGTGAAGCATCTTGGCGGCCGTGCCTTCCGGCCATTGCAGCCCCTTGTCCAGGCGCCGCAGGGTTGTCGGCCTCGGCTCGGTTGTTTGAGCATCGGGGTTTTCGATCCGCGCCATCGTAGTGTCGGCCGGACCGCCATTTCCGTGCACCTCTGCGCGCGTGAGGGCGAGCGCGCGACGCCGTTCTAGTACGGCCTTCGCAAGGCGCTGCAAGCGTTCTAAATCACCCGGCATGATCGAAACCGTATCCCAGCTAAAGGCCGCCTCGAAGCCAAGATCTGACGTGTTTGGGGCCGCTTTGGGTTCCGAATCGTCTATTAGAGGGAACATCGCCGTTTTGCTCCTAGTTTTGCAGTCCTTGCAACCACCATATGATTGGCTTACAGTGCCTTTATAACGTACGAGTGGTACTCAAAGAGTGGACCGTGTGCGCTATGCTACTGCCAGCAACTGCGAACGGGGAGGTACGACGTTGCTACCGACTACGGACTTCACTGCGTGCCCGGGGGGCCCGGTCTCGCGCTCCGGCTTACGCCCGTCAAGTACCGCATCAACGCCCAGACGCCACTCGGCGTACTAGTGGCGTCCGTCGCGGGAGATAGTCCTGCCATAAATCGCTGGTCGCGAGCCGACCGCCGGGTACCGCAATTCGAAAGACGGAGCCACGGATGAACATTCGCCGCGGGCGGCCACCTGACAGACCGGGGGGCCCTGGGAGAGGCCAAGATTTGCCGTCCAACCTCTCCCAGGGCGAAAAGGCCCTAACGAGTGCTCAAGATTTGCCGTCCAAGCACTCACAAGGCCCCCACTGTCCAGCCGCTGATTTTGTGCCCACAGAGCCGAACGTCCCCAGCTTAGGCGTTATATCCAAGCCTGCCTCGAGGATTGGCTGCCCGGCGCAACCTGTGGGCTTCATCTGTCTTCCCCATCGCGAGGAAGCTGCTGCCCCGACCTGTCCCCTCGGTCACACGGTTGAACGACTCCACATCCCTTGATGCATCGCTAATACCGCGATGCCTCGCGGAGATCTACAAAGCCCCTCAGTTTGTTCACGTCGAAAGGAAATGCCTTGCCATATAACGCCGTTCATACTCCTCGTCACGCCTTGCCAGCGCGTGGCAACAGCTTCACCCGCTCGTTGGAGGCCACGTCGTTGGCGTCGCGGCGGGTGATCGCGGCCGCGATCGCGACGGCTGCTGTGGTCAGTTGCGGTACCGCCGCTGCCGGGGGAGCGTTCGCCGAGCCCGGCGGCCAGGGCGGGGTGACTGTGCCTCCGTCTGGAGGCCCCGGCCAGGGCGGTGTTACCGCCGCACCGCCGGCACCGGCCGAACCGGTCGCCCCCGTGTTTGATGACGGCCCCGGCTCCATCCCTGACCCGGTATTTAGTGCTCCGCCGGTGTACGAGGGAACTCCTGAGGACTCGTCGTACGATCCGTCCTACTACCAAGCGCCGCCGTCGTATTCGACGATCTACAGCCCGGTCCCGCAAGGACCGATCCACGCACCCGTGGCCACCAAGCCGGTCCGGCCGATTCTGCCGAAGCCAGGCAACGTCCGGGTCGGCAACATCACCGCCCCGCAAGGTGTGCTCTCCGATGCCGACACCCGCTCGATCAATCGGTGGTCTGCCTACGGTGAATCGGAGTTCGCTCGCGCGTTAATCTCGGTGGGGGTGCCTGCTGATGTGGCCTCGCGGCAGGCCGCAGCGATGGCCGTGGGTGCGGGTACCGGAATGCTGATCGCGACTGTTCTGTTCGTCCCGCCGGCGACGCTGATCGGCGCACTGGCCGGGCTGGGTATCGGTGCCGCTGTCGCACCGTTCACTCCACTTCCCCCGGTAGCACCGCTGGTCGGAGCCGGCGGCGGTGCTGCTGCTGGCGCGGCCACCGGCCTCGCATTGGCGCTGACGATCGGTGGTGTGACCGGCGGAACCCTGGGGTGGCTGTTCGGTGCTGGCGATCCAGGAGCGAACGGAGATACACCGACCGCGCCGGGCACCCCGGAAAGCGAGTTGAGCAAGCCGGAGCCGCCGAATCCGGATGCCAACCAGTACGAGCTCAACGCACAGGGCCTGCCGGGCAACGGCACTGTCAACTATGTCGTCAACTCTCGCGGTGATGTCAGCGGCAACGTGAATGTCGGCCCGGTGAACGTGCCATTGGAGTGGTCAGCTGAGCAGGCCGACGCTCCGTATGAGGCGGCTGGGTTCTTGGCGCAGACCGCCCGCGACACCGTCGCTGATGTGACCGCGCAGGTCAGTACGCAGATCGAGAAGGTCATTCCCGGTGTGCGCGTGGAGTTCCCGCAGCTGATTCCGGCTGCTACTCCTGCTGTGAGCTGAGCCCGGTTCAGTAATGGCTGCGACGCGATACTCCGCGAGTCGCCGCCCCTCGGTGGGGCAGCGACCCCGATCTGCGGGCATGCCGACGGCACCGGCACCTCAGCCACGGCAGATGCGTGGCGGTCGCCGGGGCTGGCAACGCCCCGGTGCCCGCCCGGCCGCGGCCACGCCAATGCCCACAGGGACCCGGGTTCCGGCTGCTCCGGCGGCACCAGCTGCTCGGCGGCGACCACGCCCGACGGGTTCGCGACGTCGTCGGGGATCGGTCATCGTGGCCGCGGCGATCGTGGTGCTGGTGATCGTGGTGGCCGGCGGTGTGATGGTGCTGACGTCGTCGTTGTCGGTTTTGCGGTCGGACCCACCGAATGTGGACCTGCCGGCCGCCGATCAGGCGAACTGGACCACGATTCCGTCGCCGTCTCCTGCGCCGCCGCCGTCGGTCACCAATCCCGCCTGCCCCACCACCACGGTGGGCAAGGTGTCGTGGGGCCGAGATGCCGGCGGCACGAGCAACGGTGTCGACGCCATCAAGGCGTTCGACTACGGCTACTACGTGCAGCGCTCGGGCGAGGCGGCCCGCGCGGTCGTGGCACCGGATGCGGCCCTGGTTGCTGATGCGCCCACGATCCAACGGGCCGTGGACGCTCTGCCGGCCGGGACGACCCATTGCTTGGAGATCACCGACACCGGCCGCGGTGTGTACGAGGTCAGATTGGCTGAGTTCCTGCCCAATTCGGCTGCACCGAGCCTGACGTTTCAGGTGATCGAGACCGGTGTTCGTGAGGGTCGCACGGTCATCACCGGGATTCCAACAAACGTGTCGATAGGGGAGTGACCAGTGGTCACGCACACAGTCCTACTGCGAGTAGGGCGGCCTGGGAGCGGTTCAGATTGGCGTCGAGTGACGCTCCCAGGCCGCGGGTTGCCGATGTTCATCCACACGAAGCGGACGCCGATCGGCGTCCCTCAGTCTAGGCGGTAGGGACATACATGAGTCGAGCGAAGATGCGGCCACTAGTGGCTGGATTGGCGACCCTGTCGGTGACGCTGACCGTGGTGGCCACCGTGCCCGCCACCGCCAGCGCCGCCCAGCCGTCGAGCTGCACCCCGTATATGGCGTACCTGGTGCCCGGAACGTGGGAAACCACCGCCACCGCTGACCCCTCCAAACCGGCCGGGCTGCTCGGCAAGGTCGGCGCCGAACTCGAAGAGTCCTACGGTTCGCAGATCACCGTGATCTACCCGAACTATTCGGCGTCAGCGTTCGACAAAGGACAGACCTACGCCAGCTCGGAAGCCGATGGCGTGCAACGTCTTCGCGGCCTGCTCGAACAGTGCCCCGAATCGCAAAACGTGCTCGGCGGCTACTCCCAAGGCGCTGACGTGGCCGGCGATGTGGCCTGGCAGATCGGCAACGGACAAGGCCCCGTCGATCCGGACAAGATCGACGCGGTCGGCCTGGTCGCCGACCCCAAACAGGGCAACGCCCCGGTCGCCGGACCCGCCCCGACCGGTAAAGGCATCGCCGGCACCCGTCCCGGTGGTTTCGGCACACTCGCCGACAAGGTCCGCCAGGTCTGCGCACCCGGTGACCTCTATTGCTCGACGAACTCCTCCGAGCACTCCTTCATAGCCGGTCTAGGGCAGATGCTCGGATCATCGGGCAACGGTGAAACCGCACCCACCACAACCACAGTCGCCGACACCACGACCAGCACCACACCGACTACGGGTAGTGCGGTGACATCGCCGGCCGATGCTCAAGCGTTGACCAGTGACTACTCGCGCACCGATGTGCCAGGCACCGTCGGGGCGGCGACCGCGCTCAACGATCAGATCGCCGAGCTCCAGGGCCAGCCCGCGCCGGCCTCGGGCGGTCAGGCCAGCCAGATCGCCTCGCTGGCGTCGTTGGCCGGACAGCTCCTGGAAACCTTCACCGCGGTGGCCGATACCCAGCAGTGGGTGCAGACCACCCCCGGCGCAGACAAGTACCTGAGCAACGCCAAGCCTGGCACTCCTGCCGCGCAGGCGAACTCGCTGCTCTCGACGTTCAACGCGATGGACGTTCCGGCGATCCTGTCGACCACCAGCTCCATTGCGTCGTCGCTGTCCCAAGCGCTCGGGTCAAGTCCCACCGTCCCCCTCGCCGGCACCACCACCACGTCGTCGACCACACCCACCACCGCGTCGAGCGGTGCGGGGTCGACGACCACTCCATCCGCTGCATCGCCGACGTCCGAGAGGGGTGAGGCCGGCGGTGCGGCGGCTGTTCCGACCGGTGAGGCTGTTTCGGTCTCGCCGACGGTCCCCACAGGGGCAGGGGAGGGGAGTGCACCGGCCTGGCAAGGCACCGGTGCACTCCCCACACCCCAAACCGGTGGCGCCGCTCCGGATTACGCCGCTCTCGGTGCCTCCACGGCCCAGCTGGTGGCCCAGGTCGCACCGTTGAACTCGGCCGATAAGACAGCGTTGACGTCGGCGGCCACCGTGCTCGGTGGCCTCAAACCGGAGGTGCTGATCGGGCAAGGGCTCAACGTGGTGACCGCGGTGACCAGCACCGACTACCGGGGCATCGTGGCGGGCCTGCAACGGCTGCCGCAACAGATTTTCACCGGCGACATTCCCGGGGCCCACAAGACTGCCGGGGATCTCAACAACATGTTGTCGCCGTGGGTGACGATGGCCGCCCAGATCGATTTCAAGACCGCCGCCAAACTCGTGGCGTTGATTCCCGATCCATCGGGGACCACCCAAATCGCGTCGGTGGTCCTGGGATTGCTGGGCAACCTCGACATCGTGCGCCTGGCCCGCAACGTCGGCCAGCTCCAAGAAGTGGCCTGGCAGGTCCTCGAATCGCACAACCTGATGGCCCTGACCCAGCTCCTGCCGATCGGGTTGGATTTGGCGTCGGTGGCCTTGGGTGTGCTCGAACCAGGCGCGAAGATGTCGCCGGAACTCCTTGGCGCGGGCGCCACCCCCGAACAGCAAGCGCTGGCCACCCACAGCCAGGGCCAGGACATGGTCGGCATGTTCGGGTCGCTGACCCAGTTGGTCTCTTCTCAAGGCGCACAGGACCTTTCCAAGCTCGTCGGGGAGGGCCTGACCGCTGCCACGTTCTACGCCTCCAATGCGCACGGGCAATACGACAAGCTGATTATCGACGGCAAAACCGCCCTGGACTGGCTCTATGACTTCTTCCGCGAAGCGCTGGGCGGGTGATGTGCAGCTGATCTGACACCCGCCGTGCGCGCTACGGGCGCGCACCACTTTTCCTCTTTTTGCTTGTCCTGGCCGGGCGCGTGAAAAGCGAAGTAATGCAACCAAAGTGAGGAGGTAGACCCGATGGCACAACAACCTGGCACCACCAAGAAACTCTCGTTGGCCGGTGTCGTCGGTCTGCTTCTGGCGGCGATCATGTTCGTCGGGTTCGGATCAGATAACCCCGAACCACCCACCGATTGCCTACCTCAGGTCGCCGCCCAAGGCCCGACCGTGCAGGGCCCGGGCACCAAGGTGCTGCCCATGAAAAAGGACACCTACCAGTTCAGTTCCCCGTTCGGGCCGCGGTGGGGAACGATGCATCAGGGCGTGGATTTCGCTGCACCGCTGGGCACCCCGATCTATGCGGCGATGAGCGGAACGGTCGCCGACGCCGGGCCCGCCGGCGGATTCGGCTACTGGATCATCATCGACTTCGACGCCGACGGCAAGAAATTCTCGAACGTGTACGGCCACATGCCTGGCAGCTCGTTCAAGGTCAAAAAGGGCGACCAAGTCTCCTCCGGCCAGCAGATCGCCACCGTCGGTTCTGAAGGCGGATCCACCGGACCCCACCTGCACTTTGAGGTGTGGGACGGCGGCCGTCTACCCGAGGGGGCCGGCACTGCTGTTGACCCCATGCCGTGGCTCTCAGGTGCCGGCGAGCCGGGAGCCCCGGCCAGTGACCCGTCGGCAGATCCGGGCGCACCCCGCGGACCACCACCGGCCGAGCAAGTCTCCGATCCGGCCGTGGTGTCGGTCGCCGACTGGGAGAAAGTCGCCAAGCTCGAGTCCGGCGGCGATTGGGCCATCGACACCGGTAACGGCTACTTCGGTGGGCTGCAGTTCAACCCGCAAACCTGGACCGGTAACGGCGGCGGCGAGTTCGCCCCCACGGCGAATGCTGCCACTGCCGGTGAGCAGATGGAGGTCGCCAACCGGGTCCTTAAAACCCAAGGCTGGGGTGCCTGGCCGGTCACCAGCAAAGAAGCCGGTGTCACCGACAAAAAGCCCGCACCCGACGGCAGTTTCGTCGACGCAGCCACGTCCACACCCGAATCGGCCACCGTCGAGCTGGCCGCAGCACGCGGACCTGCTCCCGGTGCCGGTTGTGCCCCCGCCGGCGGTTTGGGGACTGCCCTCAAACCCGGATCGGTCCCGGCCGAGTACGAGCCGTGGATCATCAAGGCCGCCACCACCTGCCCCGAAGTCACCGCACCGCTACTGGCGGCGCAGCTGGAAAACGAAGGCGGCGGCTTCAACCCGAAGGCGTACAACGCCGAATCCGGGGCGATGGGCAACGCCCAGTTCATTCCCTCGGTGTGGCCATCGAAAGGCGTCGACGGCGACGGCAACGGTTCCAAAGACCCCTACACCGTTCCTGACGCGGTGATGTCGATGGCCTCGTTCGACTGCGAGCTGGTCGGCATCGCCAAAGAGGGCCTACAACAGGGAAAGCTCAAAGGCGACCTGACCGAGCTGTATCTGTCGATGTACAACTGCGGCCCCGGTGCCACCCAAGCCCAAGGTGGGGTCTGCCAGAACGACCAAACCCAGAACTACGTCCGCAACATCCCGGCGAACGCGGTCGCCAAGTTCAGCGCTCCCGCACCCGGCGGCGCTGACCTTCCCCGGGGTGGCCCGTTCGGGCAGCGTGCGGTCGCTGCAGCGATGAAGTGGCGCGGCACCACCTACGCCTGGGGCGGTGGCACTGCACACGGGCCTAGCGGCGGGATCTCCGACGGCGGCGGTGCCGCCGACGCTGCCGGTGACTTCGGAAAGATCGGGTTCGACTGCTCGGGACTGATGATCTACGCGATCGCCCAAGCCTCCGATCAAAAGATCATCCTGGACCACTACACCGTCAACCAGCTCAACGATCCACGCGGAAAACCCGTCCCCATCAACGCCTTACAGCCCGGCGATGTGGTGTTCCCCGGCGGCGGTAACCCCCAGCACGTGGCCATGTACATCGGCAACGGCCAGATGGTCGAAGCCCCCCAATCAGGAGACGTCGTCAAGGTCTCCCCGTTGTCGAACCTCGGCGACGGTATCGACGCACGGAGGTTCGGATGACCACCACCCACATACCTACCCGCCGATCAGCTGCTGGCCGGCTGACGGTCGCAGCGGCGGCGATCGCTATCACCGCCGCACTCATGGCCGGGTGCTCCGGTGAGGACGGCGAACCCACCGCGGCATCGACGACACCGCGCACCCCGGCCCAAGCCCAGCAGTGGGATCCGGGCGACCCGCCGCGCACCATCGAGCCCACCGCGGCCACACCCAGCTCCGCTCTGCCCGACGCAGCGGCCGAGCTCGACCGATCCAACCCTGATGCGGTCTCGCAAGCGGCGGTTCAGATCTGGTTTTCCTGGGACACCGCCACCGACCGTGGCCCCAACGACGCCACCGCCCGCGCGGCCCCGTTGCTGACCCAAAAGTTCGCGGACAGTTTGTTCGCGACCGGCTCTAACAGTCCTGGCGGGCAATGGCTGACCTGGGCCAAACAAGATGCCGTGGTCACACCCACGATCCGGTTGATGCCCGACCAAGGGGCACCGCAAACGCCCGACCGCAAGTACTACGTCTACGAGGTCACCCAGACCGCGCGCACCCCCGACGGTGAGCAAGTCGGTGCACCGGTGACCACCTCGGCCTGGGTGATCTGCGTGCGCAACGGACCGATCTGGGAGGTGAGTCAACTCGCCCAACGATGACCACCACCGACCTGTCCCTGCCCCGGACCCAACCTCGAAGGAGGACCGTATGAGCTTTTCCAGCAACGCCTATCCGCAATCGAGCGTCGGCAGCCCGTACGACGCCGAAACACCAGTGAACCTGCGCGCACAAACACTGCGCCGCCGCCCACCCGAACCAGAACCAGAACCCGTCGACGACACCACCGTCGACGACAGTGAGGCCACCGATACGGTGGCGGCCGAACCCGTCGAGGGTCCGCGCACCACCCGTGAGGCCGCCGAAGCCACCCGCGCAGCGATCTTCGCCGCCGCGACCACCGACCCGACCGACGCCGCGAAAACCGAAGTGGTGCGGCCCGCGCCGGTCGGACCAGGCGAAGCCCCGACTATCGAGTTCGGTCCACCGGTCCGCGCGATCGCGCCGCCTGTCGTCGACGAGGACTATCGCCACCAGGTGCTGCGCGGGGAGCTGCTCGCCGCGAACCCGGGTATCGAGACCGACCCGGCCGAGTGGGGCCGGCGGGGCCGGATCAATCAGACCCTCGGGATGAAGCTGCGCCCTGAACCCGCCGAGATCGACTACCGCTACGACGTCGAGCTGATTTCCCGTGCGGTCTTGCCGCCGTGGTTCGTGGTGATGATCGCCAACCCCAAAGGCGGGCAGGGAAAAACACCGACCACTCTGATGCTCTCTTACATTTTCGGGCTGTTCCGCGGTGCGGGCGTGGTGGCATGGGACAACACCGAATCCAAAGGCACCCTGGCCGACCGCGCCGAAGCCACCACCCCTGGCGAGCAGCTGCACGTGTGGGATCTCCTCGAGCACGCCAGTGAGCTCGCCGGGCCGAACGCTCAGGCCGGGGCGCTGGGGGCGTACCTGCGCCGTCAGCCGATCACCATGGTCGATGTCCTGGCCTCGGATAGTTCGTCCAAACGCGACAAAGCCATCGGCAACGCCGAATGCGATGCGGTGGCCGCCGTGCTGCGCCGACACCGCCACGGCGTGTTCGTCGACACCGCCGGCGAGGACCTGTCGGACAACTGGCAGTGGACCGCCCACAATGCCCACCAGCTGGTGATCCCGATGACCTACCGCCGCGACGCCGCGCGCGCGGTGCTGGAAATGCTCGACGGGCTGCGCAGTCGGCACGGCCGACCGGACCTGGTCACCGACGCGGTCGTGGCACTCGCGGCCATCCCCGGCAGCGCCGACCCGACCGACCGGGATGCCATCATTGCCGACCTGGTCGACCTCGGCATCACCCGGATTATCGACGTTCCCTACGAGCCGCTGTTCGAGGGCTCCGGTACCCGCATCGCCGAAGCCCAGCTCGCCGCGCCCACCCACATCGCCTACACGCGGGTGGCAGCGGAGATCGCCGACCAGCTTTCCCAGCTGCGCAGTAGCGCACCCATCGAGTACACCGCCGGTGCGGTACCCACCTCGATCACCCGTCCGGCTGTCCACATCGGCCCACCAGCAGCAGTCGGGCCACCGCCCAACACCGGTCCCTACAACCCCCACCCAGCAATGAACACCTATCCACCACAAGGAGGTAACTCATGACCACCAGCACTAGCACCGGTAGCAGGTTGCAGCGCAACAGTATTCGCGCTGCAACCATCCTCGGCATCGTCACCTTGGCCTGGCTGACCAGCGCCGGTGTCGCCGGCGCCGACACTGTCGTCGCGATTGACAGCCCACTGGACGGCATCACCCCCGACTTTTCTCTCTGGGGTACCGGCGTAGGGGACACCTGGCGTCGGCTCATGGCTGCGTTCTGGGCTGCCTGCCTGGCCGCCTGCGCCATCTGGGTCATCGCCGCCTCGGTGAAGATGGCCATGGCCAACCGGCGAGGTATGGCCGGACAGCAAGTCGAGGCCAAAGCCTCCTTCATGGACGCCCTCACCGGGCTCGGCGCCTGCGCCGGGGCCTCGATCCTCATCGGCGGCGTCCTGTTCGCCGTCTCGGGCTAACCCAAAACCCACCAATCCCACTCACAGAAAAGGACATTGACATGACATCTTCTCCCAGCCCCCGCGCTCGCCGCCCCATCAACCCCGGCGCCGCCCCCGTCCCCCCACGAGCTGGCGGCGACCGCCACAAGCTGCGCCGCGTTCGGTTCGTCGTGTTCTTCGGCGTAGCGCTCGTGATCACGCTGCTCATCATCCTGCTCACCGTCATCCTCTAACCCCGCCCAACGTCCTAACAATCAAGGAGCACAGCATGATTGGCAAGAAACTACCGAGCGAGTCGCCCAACCCGACGGGGGGTGTGCGGTGATGGCTCGCGACTACAGCCGAGTCGGCACGCCTTCGGCCGCAGGGGGCGGTGCCCCGGCACGATCGCGTACGCCGTGGTGGATCGGCGGCGGAGCATTGCTGATCATCGTGGTCCTCATTTTTGTTCTCGCTGCTGCGTGCGGCGGTGATGACGGCGGCGACTCAGGCGCAGCGAACAAGAACTCGACACAGGGGATCGGGTCCGCCCATGGCCCGCAATCGATCACCGACGGCATCCCTTCGGGGTACACCAGGGACAAGGTCGGCGTCACCACGGCCGGGGTGAATTTCGTGCAGGCGGTGACTCAAGCTGGCCAGGGCCGTATCTCCGGGGAGAAGCTGCGTGAGCAGTCGGTCGGCACGAGCGCAACGCCGGCGCTGCTCGAAATACTGGATCAGGTCAGCGGTCGCGGCGAGACCGAGAACGTCTACCTGACGATTCCGGTTCTCCCAACTGTGACGGAGTTTTCGCCCGACAAGGCCGTGGTGAGCGTGTGGCAGGTCGATACCGGCCAGTCAAAGATCGGTGACGCGGGCAAGGTTGGCGTGCAAACGATCTGGTCGACAACGACAGTGACCCTGTCGTGGAGCGGCACTGATTGGAAAGCGGTCGACTGGAAGTTCGCACGGGGCCCTAATCCTGCTGACACCACCTTCCCGGCCGCCGATTCACCGCTCGCGCAGAAGGCGACCAACGGCTACTACAGCTTCTACGTCGACTAAGTCGCCGGGCTACAGGAGAAACCCATGAGGACCAGCATCTTTCAACGAATCCGCACACACTATCGCCGTACGCCCCGAACTGGTGGGCACTCGGTGTGGGTGCGGGCGCTGCTGCTGGTGACCGCAGCACTGGTGCTGGTCACCGTGGGGGCCGGGCAGGCCGCCGCCGCACCCGAAGACGCACCGGCATCGTCCATGACCGGCGGTAAGCAACTCCCCAAAGGGATGCCCGCTGAGCTCAATCAATTCGTCGCCGGCACCGACGAGTTCAAGAACGGCCCCTGGTTCAAAGGGGTCTGCGCGGACAAGGGCGGTGACTTCGCCGGCTACCTGGCCGCGATGTTCCCGAACGAGGAAGCGTTGCGGTACTGGGGCCTTCCCGCTGATCAGAAGGTCAAATTGATTCAGGCCAAGGCGATGGGCTTGGTCGTGTCGAATGTGGAGCTGCCCAGCGGGGAGTCGCTGCCCGCTGAGGCGTTGCGCGACGAGAAGAAGGCCAAAGAAGCGGTCGACGCAGGCTGGGCACCCCCGAGTGACTGGTATCAGGAGACCTTTCCCAACGACCGTTCTGAGTTCTACCCCTCGACCACACCGGTGTGCGCCGACGACCTCAAACGCTGGACCAGCGAAGCGATCACAACGTGGGGCTTCAAGTGGGCCAAACAACCCGACGCGGCATCGATGGACATCATGACCGCCGCCGAGGACGGCCCCCGACGCACCAACGCCGAGGCCGGCGACCCGCAACGCAACCGGATCGAAGATCCCTGCAACACCGGCGAGAAACGCGGATGGGCGTACTGCGAACACGCATTCTTCGTCAACTGTGACCAAGCAGCCCGAGGTCCGGATGTCGCGAGCTGCACGGACTGGAACATCAACGTGGGCAAAATGTTCGACGAGACGGCAGCGTGGATCGACCGCAACACCGAGCTCAGTGACCGGGTCGACGAGGCAATCAAGGAGACCGGGGCCTACAAGCTCGGTGCCGCCGCAGTCGATGCGTTCTCGATGCTCTGGACCGGGGCGGTGGCGATCGCCAAGTTCGTCGAGGATCCCAGCAGTGTGATCGACGATTGGGCCAACACGATGAAAGAAGGCTCGATCGGACTGCTGCAGAAGGTGTTACCGGGCCTGGCCGAGGTCGGCAATTTCGACTTCAAGGCCCAGTGGTTCATCGCCTGGTACGCCAAGGCCGTAGGGCTGGGCATCGCGGTGCTGGCGGTGCTGTTCCTCGCCGCGACCGTGCGCGCCGCCCGCAGCGGTGGGGGGCGAGAACTGCTGTTCAACACCCTGGGCTATGCGCCGATGGCAGTGGCGTTCATGCTCTTCGCGCCCGGGGTGGCGTACATGATCGAAGCGTTCTGTGCGGCATTGTCCGATGCCCTCGTGGGCTTTATGGGGACATCGGTCGACGAGCTGGTCAACAATGTCTCGGCCACCCTGGGCGCGGTCAACAAAGACACCCTGGTCGGCGGAACATTGATGGGACTGATCGGCTTTGGCCTGCTGGCGATCGGGGCGTTCGCTCTGTACGTGGGTCTGTTGATGCACCAGATCGGCATCCCGTTGGCCTCCTGCGCGATGGCGATCGGGTTCGCCTTCTTCGTCTATCCGCCGATGCGCAAGAAGGCGTTGCGGATCCCGATGACCCTGCTGTCGCTGATGCTTAGTGTGCCGCTGCTGTTCTTCATGCTCGGGCTGCTCAGCGACCTGCTCAACGACGCTGCTAAGAACTCGATCGCCGGCACCGGGGAACTGCAATCTCTCGGCATGCTCACGCTGATGGCACTGGCGTTCGTCGTCATCGGTCTCGCGCCGTTCTCGATGCTCAAATGGGCACCGGTCCTGCCTGACACCGAAGACTCCGACCGAATGGGCGACTCCGGAGGCGGATCAGGCCAAATCATCGGCGCCGGCATGGGCGGTGCGATCGGGGCCTCCCGCGGAGCCTCCGGTGGTGGTGGCCACGGCGGCGGAGGCGGCGGTAGTGGAGGGCCGGTGGGTGGGCAGAGCGGACAGACCGCCCACAAAGCGACCAGCGCCGCGAACGCCGGCCCCGGCGGAGGCCATACCGGCGGCAAGGGCGGCGGTGGACACAGCGGCGAGCTGGGGTCGGGCATCACCAAGGGCTCCAAAGCTTTGGGCAAAGCTGGAGCGCTCGCCGGCCCCGAAGGGGGCGCCGCAGGCCGGCTACTGGCGGCCGCCGGTTCCGGGCTCGGTAGAGGCGTGTCGATGACCGGCCACGCCGCGAGCGCCGGAGTCTCGGGCGGTGCCCGGGCCGCAGCGATCAACGCCGCCAGCCGCACCCACGGCGTCGCCGCTGACTCCGCGCCCACCCCCGACAACACCTGACCAGCCATGCCTGACCAGAAAGGACAACGACCGCGATGACAGTCCCCATGCACGAAGAGGTTCGGACTTCGGTCCTCGGCGGCGAGGTCGCCTCACGTGGCCTTCCGGCCGCCCAGCTGATCTTGTGCACGATCGGGGCGCTGAGCGGGCTCATGGTCATGATCATGATGCCTGGCCTGATCGGGTTGGGACTGTGCGCGGTCATCATTGTGGCCACGGCCGGGTCGACATTGAAGTTGATCGGCGACGAATCGCTGGCCGGGATTGCTGCGCACCGGTGCTCGACGTGGTGGCGGCGGCGCGATGGCCGCCACATTTGGCTCACTCCCGGCGACCCCGCTCTGGGTATCGCCCCTGACCCTGATTACGGCGACCCGCAGGTTGATCCGGGGTGGACGTTCCCGCCGGCGCTGGGGGCGTGCGAGCCTATCGACCTGACCGGCACGGGTCTGGATGATCTGTTCATCTTGTGGCACCACAACCCGGGGGAGCGGCCCTACTTCCAGCTGATCATGTCGGTCCAGGGTCAGGCCGAAGGGCTGCGGTCGAACGAGCGGTGGGCGCAAAACCAGGCGGCCTACAGCGAATCTGTCCTCAACGCCGCGGCCCGCGACACCGTGTTCACCCGCAGTTTGCAGCTGGTGCTGCGGGTGGTGCCGGCCGACCTGGACCCGCACGAGCAGTGGGTGCAGAAGAAGATCGAACAGCTCCGTGAAACCTCACCGGAGAGGGTCGAGTTACTGACTCCGGCGATCGTGTCCTACGGGCATCTGATCGACGACGCCCGGCCGTACTCGGAAGAGCCGTATTCGTATCTGTCGATCGCGGTCCCGGAGAACGGGCGGTTGATGCGGGAGGCCGCGCGGATCGCCCGCAGTAAGAACGCGACCCCTGAAGGTGGCGTGGCACAGGTGATCCGCGACGAAGCCGCCCGGATTCAACGGGCGCTGCAGTCGGCCGGGTTCGGCCGGGTCGACGTGCTCGGCGAACAACGAGCGTGTGCGGTGATGCGGGCCATGATGAACCCCTCGTTCGCCCTGGACCGCCACCAAGGCGCGAGCTGGCGGAACTGGATCCCCTCGTTCTTCGGTGGCCACGACTCGGTGCTGGTGCGCGCCTCCACCGACCCCGACCGCCGCGACGAGTATTGGCACACCCGCGTCGGGGTGATACCGCCGAGCAAGATCCCGCCGGTACAGCTGGGGCCGGCATGGCTGACCCCGTTGCTCTCGCGCGTCGAGCCCGATCCCGGTGACCCCGGCGATGATCTGCCCCCGGCGCCGACCATGCGCACGATCACCGTCCGCATGGATCTGGTGCCCGCCCGGATCGCCCGTCAGGCCACCAAACGACATGCCACCAACGACGCGGCCAAAGCCATTGAGCTGCAACAAAAAGGGCAGATCAGTGACGGCTCGGAAGAAGTGCTGTCCTCGTCGTCGGCGCGGCGCCGCGAAGACCTCAAAGCCGGCACCGGCTACCACGGGGTCATCTGGTCTATGGCGGTCGCGGTCACCGGCCGCGACGCCGATGACCTGGACCGGGCGTGTGACCGGGTGACCGCCGCCGCCGGCGATTCAGCGATCCCGGAAATCCGTTGGTGCACCGACGATCACGACATCGCCCAGTTCTGGACCCTGCCCCTCGGGCGTGGTCTGGCCCGTACCAAGTTCACCCGCAACTAGCCCCCAAGGTCGCACTGATGAGTACACGAACCGGCGCCCACGCCTACCCCGACGAGCCCTACTATTCCGACGAAGACGTCGAGCGTTCGCGCAGCCAGGCCATTCGCGGCTGGATGCGCTGGGTGATGGGTAAAGCCGACGAGCCGGTGTACCTCGATGACGACGGTATGGAGCACTACGACGCCGACCTGGCCGATGTGCAGCTGCTCAGAGAACAAGCCCGCCACGGTAATGGGGGCGGCGGCCTCGACGAATGGGGCGCTTACGCCCCGATGATGGAGCGGCGTGATCCGCCGCTGCGTAAACGTTGGCTTGATCGGGCGGGCTGGTACGAACGCCGCCCCGCCGGCGGCTGGACCACCACCCGCCAGGCCGAAGCGCTCAACCTGTTCACCACCCGCCGCGCCATTGCCCACTCCGGCCTGATCACCGGCCAGAACCTGATGGGCCAATCGGTTGTGCGCCTGGACCCGTTCGAGCTGTACAAAGAAGGCGTCATCGACGGGGTGAACACCTGCAACATCGGCGATGTCGGGACCGGCAAGTCCTCGGACATGAAAACCAGTGTGTTTCGGCAACTTATCCTCAACCGGCAAGTAGTCGTCTTCGACAAAAAACGCCAAGGCGGGCGGGGTGAGTACGGGTCGATCGCCGATGCCTTGGGCGCACCGTCGATCGAGTTCCTCCTCGACGGGGCCGGGGTGAGCCTGAACCTGCTCGACCCGGCCATCTCCACCGACGGCCGCCACAAGGGCGGTGTGGCCGGCGTCGTCCCGGCCGGCCAGCAAGCCCTGCTGCTCGCGGTCCTCAAAGACGCGATGGAACAACCCATCACCCCGAAAATGCGGGCCGCGGTGCGCCGCGCCCTGGCGATCGTGAACGAACGCGCCAAAGCCGCCAACCGAGAGCCGCTGCTGGTCGAGGTCGCCGGCCAACTCCTCGATCCCGACCCCGGCATGTCGACTGCGGCCTACGACGCGGTCCGCAACGGCGCCGAACTGTCACCGGAAATCTTGGACAACCTTGGCGACGGCGGCTACTTCGGCTCCCGCTGGGCCTCCCGCTCGCTCGAATGGGGCGTGGACGCCGGGCTGACCCTGCTCGAGCTCATCGACGGCGAGCTCCGCGGACTTGTCGACCGGCCCACCAGCCAAGCAGTCCACGACGCTCTCGAGCACCCGTTCGTGCACTTCGACATCTCCGGCCTGCCTGAGCAGGGCAAAGCCGTCCAGGTCGTGATGACCACCGCGCAAACGTGGTTGTCGAACCGGCTTGCTGCCCGCTCACAGAACCGCACCCAAACCGTCGAGGTGTTCGAGGAAGGCTGGTCACTCGGTGACGGCTCCACCGGCGACACCGCCCGCGCCAACATGAAACTTTCGCGCGGGCTGGGTCTGTCGACGTCGAGTGCGTTTCACCACCTGTCCGATCACCCCGCCGACTCTCCGTCACGGGCCCTGATGCAGGAAGCCGACATCGTCAAGCTCTACAAACAGGGCCGCGCCGATGACGCCGAAGCGGTGTGCGACATGTACCACCTGCCCCCGGAAACCCGCGACGTCCTCATGCAACTCGGCCGCGGCCAGTGCCTGGTCGTGATGAAAAACCGCGACCCGATCCTCATGCAACACATGCGGTCCTCCGACGAAATCGCCCTCACCAACACCAACGACGTCCTCGAAGGCACCACACCCTAAAACCCCTGCACCGCAGCGAAAGGACGATCCATGGCCACGATGCTCACGGCTGTACCGACCATGATGGACGGGATTGATCGGTTCACCGTCCGCTCCTCAATGAAGCCACCCCGGCGCTACACCGCGATCGTCCATGGGTTCCTCGCCCCGGCGACGGCAGCCGATATCGGGTCGACTGAACGCGAGTGCACGGCCTTGATCGGTGACTACCTGCACGCGGTGCCGACCGTGGAGGTCATTCCCACCCGCCGCGCCGGGGAGGTCTTCGTGGCGATCGAGGTGATCACTGCTGAATCTGAGCGACGCGTGCGGCGGGCCCTGGATGCCGCCTGTGATCACGTCGTCGCCCACAGCTCCCGACTCGGGCTGACGTACGCCGCACGCACCGACCCACTAACCGACGCTGCCGGACGCGACTGACCTGCCCTGCCCTGCCCCAATCATCCACCACGACAAGGAGAACGACCGATGAGCACCAAAGCTGACTGGACCACCGCTGAAACGGCTGTGCGCGAGAACGCCGACGAGCTGCGCACCCTCGACACCCACACCGCCCTGTACGGGTGGGCCAAAACCCACAAACTCGACACCCGCACCTTGTGGCCGAAAGTGAAAACCGAGATGCGTAAACAACTCGGCATCGACTACAACGAGATCCGAGACCGGGTGGTGGCCGAACGCGCCGCCCAGGTCGTCGAATCCGCGCACGAGGCACCAATGATCGAGTTGTGGTCAGCCGGCGACGCCGAAGTCAGCACCTACGCGGTGTGCAACGCCGACGGCACCGAAGCCTGGTACGGCGAGTTCCATTCCAACGACAACATTTACGACCGGGGCGACGATCTGTCCGCGGAACTGTCGGCGGCGGAGAAGGCGGTGTTCCTGGCCGGCAAAGCCCGTGAACACCAAGGGTTGGAGGTCGTGCGGCTGCTGCTGCACACCTGCCACCCTGACATCGATGCTGATTCGGTGGCCGCGTCCGCCGCCCGCCACCAAGTCGCGATCACCGTCGATGTCGCCGAGCAAAACCCGGCCGTGCCGCAGTGCCGGGTGCCCGGCTATCAGAGCTGGCACGAAGTGCGCCTGGACACCCTGTTCGTCGTCGACGACAGCGAAACGGCCGCGTCATGACCGACACCGTCGATCCTCGCCGGATCGCGCTGCGTGCGGAAATCTCCCAACTGTTCGGGCGGGCCGATGCCCCCGGCATCGACGCGACCGAAGCGCGAACCCGGATCGCGGCCGCAGCTGCGCTGACCGCCGTCCTGGCCAGTAGCGAGCCCGACCACTTCACCACGACGATCCTCGCGGCCGCCGACACCGACTCTGACCGCACCGTGGCCGCTCACCTGCGTGAGGTAGCCGCGAACCTGCCCACTGCACGCCCGGTACCTGTACCCGCCGGCCAGCTGACCACAACCCAGACAGGGGCCCGATCGTGAGCGCCATCGGAGGACGACCCGCACCCGCACCGCCCCGCACACCGCTGATCGCGTGGTGGGTGTTCCCGCTGTGTTTGCTGGTGTTCGTGGCCACGGCGACCGTTCCCTTCGGCGGGGCCATGTCGGGCCTGCTATCCGGTCACGGCTTCGCCTGGCCAGCAGGACCATTCGGCGTGGGCGGATACAAAGCCATACTCACCTCACCCGGCGACCCGGCCGCGCGGTGGCCCTCACAGCCCGTGCCCGGCGGACCGGTCCTGACCTGGATCTGCATGGCCATCGGCCTCATCATTTCCGGCGCCTGCGCGGGAATCGCCGAATCGATCGCCCAGAACCGGGCCCACCGCAATAAGGCAAAGACATCGGGCTTGGGCGATGACCGGGAGCTGCTGCGGTTGCAAATGAATGAGAAGGGCGCGACCGAGCGTGCACGGAACGACTTCCGGTCGCTGCAAGACCGGCCTCTGCGGTCCATTGACAGCCAAGCTGCTGCGATCAGGCTCGGATCGAACGTGCTGACCGGGACTCCGATCTATCTGCAACACCGCGACTGCGTCCTGTGTGAGGCACCCACCGGTGCCGGCAAGACCTCCCGTGTGGCAATTCAACGGTGTTGGGACGCCCCAGGATTCCTGCTCGCCACCACCACCAAACGTGACCTGATCGCCTCAACCTGGCGGTACCGGTCGGCGCTGGGTCAGGCAGAGATCTTCGACCCCGAAGGGCTCATCGGCCATCCCGACCCGCTGCGCTGGTCGTTGCTGGCCGGCTGCGACGACGAGGAGACAGCTGCCCGACGCGCCGAGGCCTGGGTCAAAGCAGTGCCGATGGGCGACACCAAGGACTCCTCCTTCTGGGAAGGCAAAGCGAAAACCCTGATGCGTTGCTACCTGCACGCTGCCGCACACCGCGAAAAGGGCTTGGCCGCAGTGTGTTCGTGGGTCACCAACCGGCGAGCAAGCGAGCCCCTGGAAATCCTGGACTCGGTCAATCCAGCATGGGCGGCCGAGATCCGGCAAATCGTCGAAGCACAATCAGATTCCAGCGACGACATGTTCCACGCGGTGGCCACCCTGGTCGAACCCCTGTCGAATCCGCGACTGCTGGCGGCCGTCGACACCCCCGCTGACGAATCCGTGGACCTCGAACAGTTGGTACTGGGTGGGCCCAACACGCTGTACCTGGTGTCCAAGGGGACCAGCGGTTCGGTCGCCCCGATCGTGGCCGTCTTCGCCGCCGAGGTCTACCACATCCTCGACCGGGCATCGCTGCGCACACGCAGCGAGCGACTCGACCCACCAGCTCGCCTCGTGCTCGACGAAGTCAACACCGTCGCACCCATCCCCGGGCTGCCGAACATGATGAACGACACCGGCGGTCGCGGTATCAGCATCTGGGCGTTCGCCCACAACAAGGCCCAGAACATCCAACGGTGGGGCAACGCAGAAGGCGAACTATTCACCGATTCAGCACCCGTTCGGCTGATCCTGCCGGGCCTGTCCGGCGACCGTGAACTGGCTGAGCTCTCCCGTCTGTGCGGAACCATCGACGAGTACGAACCCATCACCGACCCCACCCACACACCCCGCCTACGAACCCGCAACGTCATGGAACCCAGCGACATCCGCCAGATGCCCACCGATCATGCGTTGCTCGTCGCTCGCGGCGCTGCACCGTTCGTTGTGCATCTGCCGACCGTGTGGGAAAACAAGCCATGGCGCAAAGAAGTCGATGCTTCTAAAGCCCTGTTCGACAAAGTCGCACCGCTGCTCGGCAGTGACGGAGACGGCGACACCGACGTGCGAGTGTGGGCGTGACCGTCCAGGTCCGTTGGGGGCCGCTAACTTGGCGGCACTTGGACGCCGACCAGGCCGGCGACCTCTGGGACGAGCTGGTCGACTGGGTGGAATGGCTACGCCGCCGTTACGGCCTGAGCCATTCAAAACTCCCCGGGTGCTGGCCCAACCACCCTGTGGCAGTGGAAGAACTCACTGCCCTGATGGGCTCCTACACCGCCGCCTACCAAGCACTATCGACCAAAGATGGTGTCGTGGTTCGCTACCACGACACGATGATCGTCTGGCATCGACTTGAGCTGTGGTCCTGCCTGTCGCGGCTCAAAGAGCACGCCTCATTCGGCGACTGCAACTCCAAAGACTGCAACTGGTACGAACGCGAGCTCAAACCCCTGCACCCCTCAACACGGACAACAATCAACGCCGACATCCAAGCCCGCAGAGCGGTATCCGCGCAGCACCACACGATGACCGAGCGAGCTATGGCAGAACTCGTCGCCTCAGGCGATGCGATCTCGGCCGACGACGGATCAATCCACTATCGAGACGGTCGCTGGGTCTACAACGACGCCACCCGCGAGTTCGACTGCGCCTCATAGGCGCCCCACATACCCGGTGGTCGGCACGAAAGTACCGGCCACCGAAACAGGTGAAGGTCCGGTCGCTCAGATACGGTGCTGTTATTCCCGGCCAGGAACAGCACGCGCAACTGAGCGCCGGGCCTTCATCGCGACGTGAGCACCGGGGCTACGAGCAGACACCAAATTCTCGCGCGCCGAACTCCGTAGTCGACCGGTTTTCGGACAAGAAACCTGAAGCTCTTTTATCGTTCCAGCGGTGTGCGCTGACGTAACGTTTTTCAGTAAGGACAAAGGGGCACAGGCAGCCTGGTCGTGCCCATGACGGGGGAGATGATTCGTGGTGTACGCATGATACGAATTGCCGTATTCGAACAACGCTGTTGCCGTCATTGGTGCGTTCTCCACTCGGAGTTATGACGACTGGCCGATTGGAGTTCACCGGCTGAGTATCGGTGTGCAGCTGGACCCGGACTTTGTGCTGGGGTACCGGGCCAATCCGGACGACCCGAGATGGGCCGGCGCCTACCCGCCGCACGACCCAGAACTGACTTTCCTGCTGCCCTACACAGCTCGAAGGATGGCCATTGAAGTCGAGACCCACCAAGGCGAGCCGCCTCTGGGCAACCTGGAGCAGTGGGATCACATAGAGCAAGGAGGCAGCGAGTTCGGGCTGATGCCGACCCGCATTGAGCCGCTCGCTAGAAGCTCAAGAGCAGACCATGATCGTGTGTTCGGCCCAGTTCTGGACTCAATCCCGGACGGATGGAACATGATCCGCGTATCAAGTCGCGATCTGCGCCCAGACACCGACGAGACGGTGGTCCGGCTCGACATCTGGCCCATCGCCGGATCGGCCGGCCACACAATCATCCGAGACGCGTCTCGCCATGCTCCGCCACCGCCCATAACCGCCCCGCCGCATCGCGCGGGGGAGTTGCCGCGCATGTCTACCGCGAGCGTGGGGTCCGATGAACTCAAGAACGAGTCGGTACTCATTCGCGTCGATTACGACGACTTCGAGGCATGGAATGACGTGTGCAGGGCGGCGATCGCACCTGAGCCGAACGAAGGGTTCAGGGCCGACCTCATCGCGGTCGATAACCCTGCCTACCTCAACAATTCGGTAGAGGAGCTTCTCGAACGGATCGGTGAGCCGCCACCGTTTTACGTTTTCGTGGCCGACCGAGTGACCCTGACCCATCCCGAGCACCCGATCTTGGCCATCAACATCGGCGGCACCACATACCCCGACGAGCACGGGCAGACCCTGCGAGTACTCCCGTCAGCGATGTCGTGGATCGAGAACAACCTGGCACTAGGCAACGCACACCTCGACAGTTACCACCGTCTGCGGGAACTGTTGATCGCCGAACACGACGCCGGCGGACACCCGGTGCACGTGCTCGCGGCCGCCCTGGGCGACCACACCTCACTGGCCGACGCGCACGACCCGGCCGCACTGATCGCCCACCGCATCGCCGAACAGCAGTGCCTCACGCATGGTCAGATGAATCGTCTCGGGCAGAGCTTGATCCAGCAGACCCGCACACCACGTCCGGTCGACGATGATCCGAACCGACTGGCTCCCCTGCCGCCCCGCCATCCCGGCACCGACGCCGAGCTGGCCGACTGGTGCCAGATCGCCGCGAACACCCACCAAGAAGCCCTCGAACGGCAGACCGATCCCCTGGCATCCGCGCTCGCCGATTATCGGGCAGCGGTCGCTCAGATCGACTCTGCACGACTCGATACAGCACTGTCCGTGCTCCCGGCTGAGGACCGCGACCACGTACGCAACGACCCAGCGACCCGCCGCCTCATCGCACGCTTGGGTGCAGCAGACCGCGCCGGATACGCCCCCGACCTGGTCACCGCAGCGGCGGTGCGTGACCTCCAGCTTGCCGACCAAGAGATCTCGGCGGCCGCCATCACCGAGCACCTCGACACCCACCTACCCAACGCACTCAACATCGCGCGGAACCGCTGGATCGACGCCCACCAGGTCGAAGTGGAACGCCTCGAAAGTGCCGGCATCGCCATCCGCAGCGGACACCCGACGCTCGGCACACTCATCGACGACATCGCTGCGCGAGAACGACTCTCCGGTGAAACCGCGATGCAGCTGGCGGGCCAACTGCAAGTCCGCAGCACACGTGCGCGGACCGCAGCCGGCGACGTCGACCCCGAAAAACTGCTCACCGCATGGCGTGAAGACCACCCTGTTGCCGCACTAGCAGCCGATCCGCGCGTACCGTCCTGGCTGCCCGCCCCTCCGCTGGCCGAGGGCAACGAACACGCCGTCGCCCACCACCGCCACCTCGCCGAAACCATCGCCGCCGCCGGGTCACAACTGGCCATCGACCGACCCCTATGGACCGAAACGCTCGGCGACTACCCCACCGACCAGACCGCCCAGCATCGATGGGAACACCTCGCCGGACAGATCCAAGCGTGGCGCACCGACCACGACATCACCTCCGACGTCGACCCCATCGGCCCCAAACCCGTTGACGCCAACTACCTTCACCAGCAGGCCCACCGGGACCTGCAACGCGACCTTGAGGAACTACGGCGCGCACACCACGCCGAACACGAGGGCGCGGCCGCTGCCGAACTCGAGCACGACCCACGGATTTACCGTGGGCCCACCCGCGACACCGGTGACCACACCAGCCGCGAAAACACCCACAACCGAAGGCTGTAGAAGCTGGAGCGGCGTCGCGGGATCGGTTGAATTCAGATCTCGACGGCCTTCTCGCGCTCGAGGACCAGCGCCTGGCCGGCGGGGTCGGACATGACGCTTTGGCGGTCAACGGCACGGTCCGCGAAGAGCAGATGAAAGCGCTGTTCGGAGAAGCGTTGCACCCCAACGCTGATGCTCTGATCGACACGATGGTCGGCGAGGGTATGAAGCCGGCGGCGGCGATCAAGACCGCCCGGTTGGGCCGCAAGTTCCCGCACTACAACAACGACATCGAGTTGGTGAAAGCCACCGAAGCGAGCATCGAATCGTTCGTGGCCACCCACCACCGCCGCCCGAAAGTGGCCGAGGTCCGCGACATCGAACGCGACCACGGCCGCCGACTGTTCACCGCCGACAAGGGCCGGGCCCCGCTGACCGAGCGGGAACTGTCGTCGTGGATTGCCTTCGAGAAAGGCAAAGTGCGCCAACCAGTTGCCGGGTTCGACCTGGTGTTCACTCCCCCCAAATCGGTGTCCACGCTGTGGGCATTGGGTGATGAGCACACGCGCCGCACCATCGAACGCTGCCACCACGAGGCGGTCAACGACGCCCTCACGCACCTGCAGCAGGAAGCGATCTTCACCCGCTCCGGTGCCAGCGGTGGGCTGCAAGTCGACACCAAAGGGCTGATCGTGGCCCAGTTCGATCACTACGATTCCCGGGCCGGGGATCCGAACTTTCACACCCACGCCGCGGTGTCCCAGAAGGTCCAGGGCACCGACGGTGTGTGGCGATCCATCGACTCCAAAGCCCTGCACAAGGCCGCTGTGGCGCACTCGCAGCGCTACAACGGCGCAGTGATGGACCTGGTCTGCCGCGAGCTCGGTGTGGGCCGTGAGGTCCGCCAGATGGGCGAGGGCCGCCAGGCCGTCATCGAGATCGCCGGGGTGCTGCCCGAGCTGCGTGAAGAGTTCTCCGGCCGCCGCACCGCCATCGAGGCCCGCTACGACGAGCTGCTGCGCACCTACCGCGACGAGCACGGATACATGCCACCCAAACGCAGCATGTACCGGCTCATGCAGCAAGCCAACCTCGACACCCGCGAAGGCAAACAGGCCGGCAAGTCCCTCGCTGAGCTGCGTGAGGGGTGGCGTGATCGCGCCCTGACCGTCCTGGGATCCGAACGCAAACTCAATCGGATGATGGACCGAATCCTGCAGCGTGAGAACGCCGCCGACCGCGACTTTCTCGGCGTCGAGACCGAAGCACAGCAGGTCCTTGAGCACCTGTCCGAGCGGCGCTCGTCCTGGACGATGCACTCCCTGCGCGGGGCTGCCGAAGCACACTTGGCGGCCGTCGCGTTCGATGCTCCACACCAACGCCGAGCTGCGATCGACGCTGTCATAGACCACGCCCGAGCGGGTGTGATCGCATTGGCCACCCCCGAGTTCGCCCCCACCCCAGCGGCATTGCAACGCGCCAACGGCGAATCGCAACTGGTGCGCCACGACGAAACTCTGCTCACCACCACCGCCATCCTGGCCGCCGAAGACCGCGTGCACGCCGCGGCGAACACCCCCACCGGGCACGTCCTGACCCGCGCCCACGTCGAGCACATCTGCCAGCAGTTGCAGGCCGAGAACGGCCGCGAACTCAACCCCGGCCAACGCGCCCTGGTCGACCATTTCACTGGCTCCGGCGCCCTCCTCGCCGTCGGCGTAGGCCCCGCTGGTGCCGGCAAAACCACCGCCATGTCCGCCGCAACCAAAGCGTGGGAAGCGGCCGGACACAACGTCATCGCCCTCGCACCGTCCGCGGTCGCGGCCGAGAACCTGGCCGAAGAGATCGGTGTGGAAGGCCGAACGGTCGCCTCGTTTACCTATGCGTGGCGCGGAATCACGTGGGGCGGAACACACAAAGGCGTCTTCGACGACCGCCTGCCCGTGCGCCAGGGAACAGTCATGCTCGTCGACGAAGCATCGATGATGTCCACCGCCGACTGGGATGCGTTGCTCGCCCTGGCTCGTGAACGCGGCGCGATCATCCGGGCGTTGGGTGATCCGGCTCAGCTCGACGCAGTTGAGTCCGGTGGCCTGCTGCGGTCGCTCGCCGACCAGACCTACGCACCTGAACTCGACGAAGTCGTGCGGTTCGGCGACGACCACGTGCAAGCGAAGAACTCGATGGGATTGCGCAAAGGCGACCCTGCCGCGATCGACCTGTACGCCCGTCGCGGGTGGGTGCATGACGGCACCCTGGCCGAGCTGAAAACCCAGCTGGTGGCCGACCATATCGCTGACCTGGGCGCCGGCCGCAACAGCATCGTGTTGGCCTCCACAGTCAATGATGTGCGCGAGCTCAACTCAGCGATCCAGTCGATTCGCCGCGCCGAAGGTGTTGCCCGCACCGGCCGTCTGGCGGGTCTGTCCGATCAGCACATGGCCGGCGTCGGCGATCAAGTCGTCACCCGATCCAACGACCGCGGACCCGATGGCCGCACCAAAGGAGGAACGCGCCGCGGCGCCTATGTGCGAAACGGTGATGTGTGGACGGTCGTGAAAGTGCACCGCGACAAGACACTTACGGTGCGCCACCGCGACCACAAAGGCACCGTCCGGCTGACCGCCGACTACGTCGCGAAACACACCGAACTGGGCTACGCGATGACGATCCACCGCGCCCAAGGATTGACCGTCGACGTGACCCGCATGCTGCACTCGGTCACCGCCGACCGCGCCGGCCTCTACGTCGGATTGACCCGCGGCCGCTCCCAAAACCATGCCTACGTGCCGCTGGATCAAGAGCTGCCCATCGACGTGGAAAAGGTCCACGTCGACGGCGTACAACGCGCCCCCACCGCCGTCGAACTGCTGCGGGTCTCAGTCTCCCGCGACAACGGACACCGCACCGCCACCGAGGAACTACGCGCTGCTCTCGCTGCCGCATACGACCCCGAACGCCTCTCGGTGCACTCCACACGGGCCTTTCCCTACTCGCCGCGGTAGATCCCGTCGGGGCCCGCGGATCGAACGAAGTCTGCGAAGTCTATCTGACCGACCAGGTGGCCAGTCAGGATCGCGAGCGCGAGCGGGGCCAGGAGATGGCCGATTACTACACCGCCCATGGCACTCCCCCGGGGTTGTGGTGGGGCGATGGGCTGAGCGACTCGACGCGGCGTGTCATCACCGGTGGGGTTGCGGCGATTCGTCTAGCTGTAGCCGTCACCGGCATGCAGCACGTGCAGGGTCATCACCACCGCACCATAACCCGGCCACGGCCGTGGTGGAAGAAGCGCGCCGCCCCCGAAGTCAGAAGATCTGCCAGAGGTGTGTCAGAACTAATCACTCACAGCAAAGCTGTGGGATCAAACAAGCAGGTCATGACCGAAGGGCATGGCGAAAGGCGACGATGGTTCGAAGAACCGAGATCAAAAATCGGGCACAGAGCAGACAGCGGAGACAGACAGGGCGAAAAGACGGTGCAAGGCCCCCCGGGGCCGGCACACCGGCGATTCGACCACCAGGCGACAACGGTCTGCCAGAACCCCCCAACGGCCGCGTCAGCGGGTAATGTTGGGGCTGCATTCAACTGGCGTCGAGTGCTGCAAGAAGTTTCGTATGCACGTACGGGGCTTACACAGGTTCAGATGAGGGAGGGCCCTCGTGGCTACCACCGAAAAAAGAATGTCCGCACGCGATCTCGCACGGAAGAAGGTCGCCGCGCAACGCGAAGCGCAGCGACTGCGCGACCAGGCCAACGAAACCGATCTGGCCACTGTCCTCAAAGCGGCCGAAGCGGTACCGGCTGCAGAAACGGTCCGCGACAAGGCGATCGCTGCGGCCAAGACCAAGTGCCAGAGCAAAGTCGACGAGGCACACACTCGGATGGGCGCCGCGCTGGCAGCGATGCGGGATCGCGGTGAAACGATCGCCGCGCTCGCCGAGCTCTCCGACCTGCCCGACACCGAAGTGCGTCGGCTGATCAGGCTTCACGAATCCAAAGCCACCGCAGACAGCGAGACCGCTGCGCCAAGCGCCGAGCACAGTGGCACCGACGGTGCACCACACCTGCCGGCGCCGGCGGCCGGGGGAGACGGCGGCAGTCAGCCGGTCCAGTCGCCGGCAGAACTCGCGTCGTAGTCCTGGGGTAGACCACACCCATGGACATCACCACCGCGCTTGCTCTTTCGGTCGAGGCCGGGTCGTGACCAGCCACCGGCTGGTTGTCGACCCGGTCGGTCACGCCGGCGAGATCCGGCGGTTCAACCGGTACGTCATCGCCGGCCCCAACCCGCACGACTGTGCGGTGTTCGTCGGCGCGATCGGCGACGACGGCTACGGCCGGTTCTGGCTCGGCCGACCCGGTGGTCCGAAAGTTGTCCGCGCTCAACGATTCGCCGTCGCCGCCGTCCACGGCGTGATGCCGGCCGGGTTGGTCGCCATGCACGAATGCGACAACCCACTCTGTGTGCGCGTGGGCGCCCGTCACGTCGTGATCGGTAGCCAGTCCGACAACCTCACCGACATGGGCCGCAAACACCGCGGCGGCGGCAGCGGATGGGGCCGCGGCGCCAGCGGTCTAGATCGCCAAGCCCGACGAGCCCGCGCCCACGCCGTACGCGCCGCACTCACCGGCGGATGGGACCGCACCGCGGTCTCAGAAGCGTTAGGTGCTGGGATGCCCGGACAGGAACCGTTGTTCGCGTTAGGAACCTAGGGTCCTAACGCTTCTCGCGCTCCACACGCAATTACTTTTCGGCCGATCCGATCTTCAGTTGCTCGATCACGGTCGCGGCGATGGAGAGAACTGACGCATCGTCAATCTTGTTGGACCGTTCGATCTCTGGTGCGCCAAAGACTCGCACTCCCACGTCGTGCAGGATCTCGGCCTTCTGCTCGGCGTTGAGTTGTTCGACAAATCCTCCGACGGAGCGCAACTGAACCGCGGTTGCCTGTGCCCACCACCAGCTGCGTCGGTGGTGCGCCGACAAACTAGCGGCGTAGGCGGCGAGCACCGCGAAGGGAAGTGTGAGCGAAAGGTGCAGGAGTTGTTCAACCCAGGTGTCAGCGCGCAGGAACCATAGGGTGCCGCCCGCCACGGCGGCCGTTGCTGCCAACGCCCCGGGAACGACACCCGACCAAAATCGCGAGACTCGTCGTTCCGACTTCGCCAAATCGGTGAAATAGGTGGAGATCGATGCAGTGCCAGCAACCCCGGCGGCTTGCGCCGCAAGCTGCGCGGAACGTTGCGCGCTTTCGACTGCGTCTCCGGCGTCGCTCGCTGCTTGGGCACGTACCACTCGTGCGCGATAGTCCGCCAGCAACCGCCCAAGCTGGCTGGTCCACAAATCGCCCGCAGCATCCATGCTCGCGGAGTCATCCCATTGGACTGCAAGATTGATATTCCGCCACAGGCTGGTCGAGTTGAGACCGGTACCCGCGACGCGGCCAAGCCACGCGTCGAAGAACCTGGTGATGTATTCGGGCCATCCCTCGATCTTTGCCGTTGCTAGATCGTGTAGCAGGTTAGTGAGGAACCCGGTCAGCTCATCGACGGCGACCGGACTTACAAACTCGACCAAGTATCGCTCTGTCGCACTGGGGCGGTCTGAAGCCAATCCCGCTGAACCACCAATCGGAAAGGGGGTCTCATAGAGGACGCGTCGTATCTCGCCACAAACCCATCCAAGTATGTCGATGAGGTGCGAGTCGATGCGGGCAGCGATATTGCGTGCCTCTTTGGAAGGGGGGTGCTTCACGTCGTCGACCGCGTCGACGATTGCCTGAAGTGCTTCGTTGGCGCGAAGCCACGTATTGAGAACCGCGTCTCGGTCAGCACTTTCGAGGATCGTGGAACCTGATTGCCAGGTGGGCTGTGACGCTATCGGCTGGCTCATCATGATGCCAACCGTAACTGCCATGGGCGACGCAGCCGGTGATTACCGGGTGGGGATGGGTGCCAGGAGCGAGAGAATGGGTAGCCGCCACACCACGAGCGCGAGGTGTGAGCGCCACAGTCGGTGTTTGAGGGCGTAGAGCCAGTGGCCGGCGAGCCAGAGGGCCAGGCCGATGCCGGCTTCGATGGGGTAGCGGGTGTTGGCGAGGTCGCCGCCGTGGATGAACATTCCGCCGATGCCGTCGATGAACAGGATGATGCCGACCAGGCGGGCCAGGCCAGAGCCGATGCCCCACAGCAGGATGGCAACGAGCAGCACACCGGTTGCGATGAACACGAGCGAAGCCATGTCGGTCACCTTCTGTGAGTTGGGGCCTGTGTGGGTGGAGTGTCGTAGGGGTCTGACAGTGGGCAGGGGTTAGCTGTCGGTCGGGCAGTGGCCCCACAGTCCGTGACGGTCGCGTTGAGCGTCACTCTGGGCGGCGCGGAAGGCATTCCGGTAGCGGTAGCGGGTGCGGTCGTAGGTGTATTCACGGGCAGCTCCGGCTTCGATGAGCGCCAGGTTGAACAACCGCTGATCTTGGACGGTCCACACGTACGCCAGCTGGCGGTCGTAGCGGTCGGTGTCGCCGACGGTCTGGTCGTGTTCGAGTCGCACCGCGCGGCCGGTGAGGATCGTGCTGGTGTAGTCGCTCGCTTGTGGCCCGAAGCATTCAATGGGGGCGTTGGGTTTGACGGTTTCGGGGGTGTCCACGCCGATGAGCCGGACGGTGGACGTGGCGCCGGCGCGATCGGTGACCTCGATGGTGTCGCCGTCGACGACACGGCTGACTGTCACCTCGGGCCCGGCGGTGTCGGGGATCTGCCCGCGCATCACATCGACGGCCGTGTCAGTCACGGGCGCGGCGTCCTCGTCGGCAACTGAGGCGCACCCTCCGAGAAGGGTGGCGCCGAGTGTCGCGGCGGCGATGAGTGCTCGGTAGCGAGAGGTCATGTGCGAACTGGTCCTGTGTTCGGTGGGTGGCTGGGTCTGCTTGCGCGTTCAGGCGTGCGGCAATCGGGCGTCCGCACGCCGCACGTATTCGTCGCCGTCGATGTCGCCGCGTTCCAGCGCGGTCAGGTCAGCGATGTCGGCGCGGCCTGGTGTCCAGCCGTCGAGGACGTGGCTGGCAATGTTGTTGTGCACGTTCCATTTCTGCTCGATGGTCAGGCCGGCGAATAGGTCGGGGTAGCGGACGGCGTAGCTGGGTTCGGTGTCCACCTGGGATCTCCTTCCTTCGCGGCCTGGCGTGCGTGCTCCGGTGGTTAGCGTTCGATGCCGTGGTGGTGTCCGGGACGTTCGGGGCCGTTGTCGCGGTAGTGGTGTGGGGTGTCGGGGAGCTGGTTGTAGTGGACCGGCTCGGGATGTTGTTGGTAGGCGATGGGTTCGGGGCGTTGGTCGTAGCTCAGCTCGTGCTGGTGCTGGTGCTCGTGCGCAGGGCTGGTGGTTTCGGCGGCGGGTGTGGGGGTGGGCCGTTCGATGGTGATGAACTCGAGCACCGGGGTCAGGGCGGCGGGCCGGGTGGTGAAGTCGCCCGGCCTCGGGGCGGCTCATCCCGGAGCGCATGTTCCACACGTAGGGGTCGATGGCTGTGAAGTTGTAGTCGTAGGCGGATTGTTCGGCGATCTGGGCCATGAACAGTTTCGCGGCGCGGCCGTTGCCTTCACGGAACGGGTGGGCGTGATTGATCAGGGTGTAGATGACCGCTGATTGGTCGGCGAACTCGCCGCGGTCCACTGTCGCCCACGAGGTTTCGGCGGCGGTGGTGGCGGCCGCGGCAAGGTAGTGGTCGATGTCGTGGCGGTGCGCGAACGGTTTGCCGTCTTTGCTCATGTTCACTTCGCGGTACTGCCCGGCCCACTCGTACACGTCTTGGAACAGGTAGCCGTGCAGCGCTCGCAGGTGTTCGGCGTCGAACGTGCGCTGAATTTGGGCGGTGCCGTTGCGGACCAGTTCTTCTCGGGCGGCGGTCCAGATGTATTCCTCGCCGGAGAGGTCGTGTTGGTTGTGGTGGCCAAGTTTGTTGGCCAGCACTGTGGTTCCTGGCCAGTAGTAGTCGTCCCAGTCCATCGACTCGACGTTCCCCCCGCGTGTCGGTTGTTTAGGACGATGGGCGTTTGGCGGCCAGGCCGGCGCGGCCGCGACGCACGTACTCCTCGAGGGTGATGTCGCCGCGTGTGAGGGCGATCAGGTCAGCGACGTTGTCGCGGGTGGGTTCCCACCCTTCCATCTCGTTGTTGGCGATCGTGTTGTGCACGGACCACTTTTGCTCGATCGTCAGCTCGGCGAACAGGTCGGGGTAGCGCACTGCCCATTCGGGTTCCTGTGTCATGACGGTCATCGTATTTCTCCCTCGCTTGTTCTGGTGGTGGTCTGTGTCAGCGTTCGATGCCGCGGTGGTGGCCGGGGTGTTCGGGGCCGTTGTCGCGGTGTGGGGTGTCGGGGAGCTGGTTGTAGTGCACTGGTTCGGGGTGTTGCTCGTAGTGCTGCGGGGCAGGGCGCTGATCGGCGCCCAGGTGCTGTTGCTCGGTCAGGTGCTGGTTGCCGGCCAGTTGCAAGGCGGGGTCGGGGTGCGCGGTGTGGGGGTGGGTGTACTCGCGCAGCTGGGTACGGAGCTCGACGACGTCGTTGTAGGCCTGGCGTTCAGAGTCCGAGGCGCAGGCCTGTGCCCGGTTCGCGGCCACGGCGAGATCTCGGGCAATGCCAAGGTGCTGCCGACGCTGGGTTCAGCGTGGATGCGGTGGCCGTCGACGAGTCGGTCGTAGTGGTCCATTGCCCATCCTGCCGACCCCAGATCGCGCCACAGGTTTGATGATTCGACGTGCCAGGTGCGGGTGTCGGTGTAGGGCTCGTCGATGGCGCGTTCGGGCAGGGTGACGAAGGCGGCTGTCACGGCGTAGCCGCGGTCGCTGCGCTGCAGGGACACATCAGCGATGTGGGTGTGGTCGGGAACGTGGTAGTAGCTCATCGAGAGGTCCTTTCGGGTCAGAACAGGGTGTGTTGGGCCTGGGCGGCGGCAGTGTCGGTGAGCCGTTCGTAGGCGGCGGCCATGCGCTGCACGGCGGCGTGGGGTTCTTCGAGCTCGTCGGCGATTTGTTCCCAGCTCATGCCTTCGTCGTAGTGCATGTGCCAGGCCATCTTGTGCAGATCCTCGGCCCGCAACACCGGACCCCCGCTCACGTAGTCGGTGCTCATGCGGTGCCCTGGTGCAGGCGGGCGAGCTGGTCGCGTTTGGTCAACCACAGTTCTTCGGCCCGCTGCTGGTGGCCGGTGAGGCTTTCCCAATGGCCGGCGAGCTCCTCGACGCTGACGGTCTCGCGGATCTGGGACATGCGGGCCAGCAGGCCGGCGTAGCCGCGGCGGTACCACTGATCGATCACTTTGGCGGCCAGGTGCGGCAGCTCCACACCACCGATCAGCGGTCCCTGAGCGGGGGACAGGATCGCGAACAAGTGCTGCTCGACGCGGGCCAGGCGGCCCGTCTCGAACAGCCGAGCTTGGACCAGGACCGGGGTGGCCGGTCCGCCCTCGTCCAGGACACTGCTCACCGCGTCGAAGATCTCGGTGTGTGCCGGGCTCCAGAACGGATTCCACCGGTCGGGTCCGGTCATGATCTGACGGACCTGCTGGGCAAGGTCATTCGGTGCCCACATCAGTGCAGTCAGGAACGCGGCCTCGACGCTGGTGGTGATGGCGTCCTCGGTGCTGACGTCCGGGCCCAGGTGGCTGGGGAACTGATCGACGGTGAGGGCTTCGTCGTCTGGGGTGAGCGCGCCGGCCGACTCGATATCGGTGGCCATGTCGCTTGCTGTGATGGTCATCGGGTCCTCGTTTCCGTCGCTCGTGGGCGTTCGGCCTGGGTCAGTCGGTGGCATAAGACAAGTCCGCGTACACACACCCCGGCCCGTGCGGATCACTGAGGTGCTCGTGGCATTCGCGGCAGCAGTCCTGGTCGTCGTAACGCAACGCTTCGTGCGCGGCGGACCATGGCCGCAGCTGGTGTGCCTGCTCGGCGCGCTGCGCCAGCTCCTCGAGACGGGCGGTGTCCTCGAGGTCGCCGGCGCCGCGCCGGGCCTCGGCTTGTTGCCGGTAGTGCTGTGCTCGGTCGGCGTAGCTGGTCGCTGCGGTCATGGTGTCGGTCTCCAATCGAAAAGACTGCTCAGGGAAGGGAAGTGATGATGCGGTAGGCGGCTCGGATTTTGCGCGCCGCGTCGTCGATGAATCGCTCTGCATCTTCGCTGCCAATGTCGTTGGTGTACTCGATGTCGTACAGGTGGCCCTCACCCAGCAACACGGTCAACCGCTCAGCGTGGTCGAGGTGTTCTTCCGCCGCGCGTAGGGCCGTCGCCAACTCGACACGGGTGGACGCGATGTACTGCTTGCGCCGCTCCTCGGTCTCATCCCTCTCCTGTGCGAACTCGGCAGTGTCAGCGCCCATTTGCTTCCCCTTCTCTTCATGCCGCCACGTGAGCAGCGAGTGCTTTGATGCGGTCGGGCCGGAAGCCGGACCAGTGGTCATCGCCGGCCACCACGACGGGTGCTTGCAGGTAGCCCAGTCCCATCACGTAGTCGCGGGCCTGGTCGTTGGTGGTGATGTCGACGACGGTGTAGTCCAGGCCGTTCTTGGCGAGGGCTTTATAGGTGGCGTTGCACTGCACGCATGCGGGCTTGGTGTACACGGTGATGGTGTGCTCAGTCATTGTTTTGGCCTCTCGATTAGTTACGTGCGACTGGTTGCGTTGATACGTCTATTCTATTTCCTATTGCGTTGATTCGCAACACTTTCCGTGAATTGGTGTGCATTCTTTCGGTCATTCATTTTTGGGCATTTCCTGATATTAGCGCCGCCCTGTCGGGGTGGATTCGAGTCAAGTTGTGCAGGAGAGAAAGGGCCGCGATATAAGCGGATCGGCGCGCCAGCGGCGGGTAGCGCGTGGGTCTTTGTCGACGGAGCTGCTTGACGCGGGGCCAGCCCGATCCAGTCAGAATCGGCGCATCAGGGGATGACCGGCCAGGTGAGACAAACACGCAGCACACACCGCACGTATGGGTTAGGGTGAGACGTCGGATTGGCGTCGGACACCTTGTCAGAACTCGCTCGCATGCATGTGTGCGCGAGTGGTTTTGTGGTGCGTGTTGTGCGCGCCCCCTGCGTGCTGACCCTTTCTGTCCATTCTGCTCAAACCTGAGCGTGAATGTCCGCATATAAAGGGGGTTCATTGTGACATTTGCAAAAAGAATTGGTGTGGGTCTCGGCGGAATTGTGGCCGCTGTTGCTGTGTCGTTGGCGGGGGTGCCGGCCGCCGGTGCTGACACCATTAACGTGGTGCAAAAGACTCGGTATTGGTGGGACAATGCAACGTATTACGAATACGGGCCGTTCCGTGATGCGAATCATTGCATTGGTTTCGCTAAATCGAATCCGCAGCTGTCGGAATTGTTCATGGTCAATGAAGCGGTGTGCAGTGCCGACAGCGGTTCGCCGTGGCACTTGAACGCGCCGATCAACATCCTGTAGCCGACGCGCCGTTGGTGGCCCCACCCTTGCGGGTGGGGCCTGGCGGCCGCCGTTAGCTGTTGTCGGCGAATGGGTTTGACGGTGTGCCGTCGGGCAGGTGCCAGTCGGTTTCGAGTTGGCTGGTTCCGTCTTGGCGGATCGTGTGGGTGGTGATGCCTTCTCGGATGATGATCGTTCCGTCGGTGCTGGCGTAGGCAGTGGTGATGGTCATGGTGGGTTCTCCTCGTTGTGGGCGACGCTGTCGGCTTCGCAGTCGCTCAGTGCGGGGTGGGCGGTCAACCCCGAAGAGCAGCGGCGGCCGGAAGCCACTTTCACGCGAGCGCAGCGAGTGCGGTGTGAAAGTGGTTGGAGCGCACGGGCGTAGCGCAGCGGAGAACGGGCGGAAGCGCCGGTGCGTGGGTTGACCGGTCGGGCCCCCGGACTGAGAGAATGAGAAGACGCGCGCCCCTTGGTGACCACAAGGGCGAAGCTCGGGCCGAAGGCCCGACTACGCGGGTGGCCGCGCAGCGGACATACCGTCACGCTGCGCGGCCACACCGTTTAGCCGGCCTTGTCCGCCTCGCCTGCGCCGGTCGCGTTCTGGTCCGCAGTGGTGGTGCGATGGCCGGTGAGGTGGGCGTATTTGATGGTGTGGGTGAGGGTGCCGCCGCCGTAGGCGGGATATTCCACGGTCACCGATTTGGGGTTGACCCGGCGGACTCGATACCAATCGTCGTACCGGCCGCGCACCAGGTCCCCGACACGGATGGTGTCGCGGGTGTAGTTGGTGGTCTCGCCGCTGGCGATCTGCTGCTGGCGGACCTGTGTCCAGTAGGCGATGTCCTCGGCGCGTTGGGCCATGCGGGCGGTGAGCCGGTCGCGGTATGGGCCGGACGCTGCCGTGGTGACCTCGTCGCGCTTCTCGCCGGCGGCGTCGGTGAACAGGGTCCGGCGGTGCCCGTCGAGCGCTCTTTGATCGGCGCGCTGTTCGGCCTCGAGTGTGTCGATGCGGTTGGCCACGGTGACCGGGTTATATCGGTGATCGGTGGTCGCGGCGGCCGCCGCTGCGCGCTGCTCGACAGCCTTGGCGGTGTTCTCGGCCTCCACGGCCTGACCGAGTGTCTTCCACGCTTTGTCGATCGCGCCCCGGTGCCGGCGTTCGGAGTGATGGCCGATCTTGATTGGCTCCCCACCTGGGGGCAGGGCGTCGGTGGCGGCGCGTTCCCTCGCCCACGCCGTCTCGGCGTCGCTCTTCTTGCGTGCGGCTTTCGCGGCGAGGGCTGCGGCGCGGTCGTCTTGGCGGGTCAGGCGGTCGGCCTCGGCCTCGGCCGCTGGCCGGTGGGTGCGGTCGATCTCCACGGTCACGGTGTGGCCTGCCTCCCGCAAGGCGTGGGCGGCCCGGTTGATCTTGTAGTCGTTGGGCTGGCGGTCGCGGCTTCCGGCGATGCCCCACAGTCCCAGCGTGCGGAACCAGCGAAACCCGTTGGCTTTCAGAATCGTGTTCGTGCCGTCGCCTTTGCTGGTGCCCTCGACAAGGGTTCCGTCTGTGTGGGTGTGGCGAATGGTGATCGTCATAGCGGCGTAACTCTTTCCTGTGGAGTGGATATTGAGGTGTGGGTGGCTGCCCGTGTGAGGGGTCGGGCAGCCACCCGGCCAGAGGGTTTGCGGGTGTGCAGTGCCGGTGTGGCGGTAGTGAAGTCGGTAGCCGACAGGGCGCTGGTGATCGCGGTTCCCATGTCGTAGGGGGAGCGGGGCAGCGGTTCACCCAGGTACGACAGCCAGCGGTCGGCGTCGAGGGTGAGCATGGACGCTGAGCGGTGCAGGGTGTTGTAGGTCAGGGCCTCGGGGTCGATACCTTCAACAGCGAATGCGGCTGAGATCCAGGTGTTTTCGTCCATGAGCTGGCGCACGGTGGTACGCACTGCATCGTCGGTGAATGCGCGTTCGCCGTTGATCCCGTCGCACGAGTACGAACGCACCTCGGGCAGCTCGGCCGGGTCCGTGCACACCAGGCGGTCGTCGAGCTGGTCGTAGCTGTCGGTCATCCCGTTGAATTGGGCGCTTTGGAACTGAACCCACTCGCTTTGGGCTTGGGTGTAGGCCGGTCCGTCGACCCAGGCGACCCGCAGCCATGCGCTGGCGGTGCCGCGTCCACAACGGACGGAGAACTTCACGGTGGGCCAGGTGGCGCGCAGGTGCTTACGCAGCTCGGCGGCAGTCTCTTTCGTGGTGAACTTCGGCATGGTGACCCTCCGGCCTCGGTGCGGCAGACCTGGTGTCCGCCCACTGTTTTGCCCTTCTGGCAAGGGAGAGGTGGACCGGCATAGGAGGACAGAACACAAGACCGCGGGCGGAAAGTTTTCACGCGGAGCGAAGCGGAGTACGGGTGTGAAAAGTTTCCGAGCCCGCAGGGCCGCAGCCGCGGTCTTGTGTGGCGGACGACGCCGGTCACACTCGGACGGCCAGAAGGGACAAAACGAGGAGAAAGGCCGTCAGGCCGGGCGCTGTGCGCCGCAGGCGCTTCCGCTCAGGTGACCGCGCAGCGGGCATGGCCACCGCATCACCGAAAGCAGGATCTCGATCATCGAGAAGGTCGCTGACCTACTGTCAGGTCATGACGATTCATCCGGGGGCACGCAGGCTGTGGATGGCCGCGCTGGTGGTCGTCTGCGTCGCTGGGTGCGGCGCACCGTCGCAGCCAGCACCTGAGACCACGGCCTGTGTGACGGGGTGCGACGCTCCGTGGGAGCCGGCACCTGAGGCGGTGAAGATCGGCACTGCCTATCGCTACAACCTGTACACCCATTGCGGGGCGGGCGATGCCAAGTTCGCCGGGCAGTACTGGGAAGCGGCCCCCACCGAAATAGTCTCCGGCAGTGCGCCTCCGGGATGGTCTGATCCCCATCAGACGGGCGTCATGACGCGGGTGTCGGAGACGTCCGCTGTCTTCGAGGCCACAGGACAGAAGAGAAGTTTTCAGCTACGACCAGGAGCCACCGAATTCCTCCGGATCTGTATGTGACCGGGCGCCACATCGGTGTCGAGAACGCACCAAAAAGGCCCACCCCCGGGCGGGGGTGGACCGCAGCCTGCCGGCGCTTTAGGGGGCTACCTCGAGGCGCCAGTAGCCGATCGTGCGGGGGAACAACTCGACAGTCTGGGTCTTGGTGGGGCTCAGGTAGGCCTGGGCGGTCGGTATCGACCCGTCTGCCATCTCTACGTCGACGAGTCCGACTCGGTGGACCAGCTCGGCGTTGGTGACGGTCAGTGGTCCGTACTGAACTCCGTCGATGGTGGTGTAGACGTTCATGATTGGCCCTTTCGGTAGGTGGCGCTGACGCCTCGCAATCGGGCTGGGCGGGGTGGGCTGTCAACCCCGAAGAGTCCCGGCGGCCGGAAGCCACTTT
The DNA here is from genome assembly GCF_051487485.1 of Williamsia muralis. Taxonomy (GTDB): domain Bacteria; phylum Actinomycetota; class Actinomycetes; order Mycobacteriales; family Mycobacteriaceae; genus Williamsia; species Williamsia muralis_B. The sequence goes on from NZ_JAHVCV010000014.1 coordinate 53,934, forward strand.
CACGCGAGCGCAGCGAGTGCGGGTGTGAAAGTGGTTGGAGCGCACGGGCGCAGCGCAGCGGAGAACGGGCGACACCGCCGGGGCGTGGGTTGACAGGTCGGGGTCCCCGGCCAGCCACCATGAGAAGGCGCGCGCCCCCGTGGTGACCACAGCAGCGAAGCTCGGACCGCCAGGTCCGACACGGGCTGAGGGGGTGGGGGGATGAGAAGCCTGGCCAACGACACAACCAGGGGAGATGGTGTCGGGACCGGGGGGAGTGGTCCCAGGACCGGGGGAATGGTCCGGTTGGCCAGGCTCTCGGTGAGCACGCTAGCAGGACGAACTGACATTGCCCATCTCAGCGGCGCTCGCGGGACGAAGCGGGGCAGGTTGTCTCACCCTACCCCGCTCCGACTGCCTTTAGTTGATGTCCGCCAGGACGTTGTAGCGGGTCGGGGTTAAGCGTCTTCGAGGACTTTGACGGTGGACAGGTCGGTGGTTTCTTTGGCGACTTCGAGGTCGTAGTGGGTTTGCATGTTGAGCCAGAAGGTGTCGCTGATGCCGAACATTTTGCCCAGGCGGAGCGAGGTGTCGGGGGTGATGGCCCGCTTGCCGTGGATGATTTCGTTGATACGCCGTGGCGGGACGTTCATCAGATCGGCCAGTCGGCGCTGCGACAGGCCCATGGGCTCCATGTAGTCCTCGAACAGGACGACACCGGGATGGATCGGGGGATGGGCTGTGGTGGTCATGGTGGGAACCTTTGGTCGGGGATTTGTTCTTGGTGCGGTAGGGGATGTGGGTTAGTGGTAGTCGACTATTTCAACGTCGGCGGGTCCGTGTGCAGTCCAGGTAAAACAGATTCGCCACTGCTGGTTGATGCGGATGCTGTGTTGCCCGGCCCGGTCGCCTTTGAGCGCTTCGAGTCGGTTCCCCGGCGGGATCCGCAAATCTGACACCCGGTCGGCGGCGTGCAAGGCCAGGAGTTTGCGGTAGGCGCGCTGTTGCAGGTCCGGGTCGAACTTCTTGACCACTTCCCGCCGCCACACCTTCTCGGTTCGAGAGTCGTGGAAGGACTGGATCACCCCTTTAGTGTAACGCGTACCGTTACGGGGGTCAAGTGGTGGATGGTCTCGGGTCGGGCGGTGGTCAATCGCGCCAACGCAGGCTGGGGCGGGGTAGGTTGTCTCACCTGCCCCGCCCCCAAACCTGTTTAGCTGATGTTGATGTCGTCGGCGTTCATGTCGCCGGTGACGACCTTTTCCACGTCGGACAGCACGTATCCAAACGCTTCGGTGAGGAATGTCAGGTAGCGGGTGCGTCCTTCGCCGATGCTGCGCAGGTATTCGTGGCCACCGCGCCAGGCGTCCTTGGGCAGGTTCGCCTCGTGCGCGGCGCACGTGATCGCCAAGGCGATCAGCTGGGCGCGTTCACCGGTGGCTCCGTCGAGCGCTTCGATGGGATCGCCGCCGAGCAGGTCGGCTGCGATCTCCTTGGCGTTGGCGTCCTGGCGGGTGACGTTGTACATATCGGCGTCGTGCCACATCGTGGTTGCCAGGAACGCCGCGACCACAGCGGCCTTACCCTTGGGCAGGGTTTTACGGCCGAAGGCCTCGGTCAGCTTGTCCCGGCGCACCGTCTGCGCCGCCACACCCAACTTGTTGAGCGTCTTGACCTTGCGTCGTTCGCGGGTCTCGGCGTCTTTGTGGGCCTGCTCGGCCTCGGTCAGCGGCCGATCTTTCGGGGTGCTCTTTTTGCTTGACCGGTTCTGCTGGTCCCACTCCCACACGGTCAGTAATCCGGCCTCTTCGTAGCAGCGGTGAAACCACACCACCTCAGCCGTGCAGCTCTCGGTCCGGGTCACTGTGCGCGGGTCGTGGTAGCCCTCTTCAGGCTTGAGGTCGGCGTCTTCTTCACCGTCGAGGTCCCAGTCGATGTCGTCGCGGTCGAGTGCGACTCCTTCGGCGCTGGTGTACTCGGTCCGCCACCGCGCCGACAAGAGCGCGAGCAGGTGATCGGGGTCAAGATCGGCCACGGTGGCTTTGCTGCCTTCAGCGTCGACGAGCTGATCGAGGCGGCGGTAGCCGCTGACAACGTCGCTCCGGTCGGTGGTGGCGATAAAGCCCTGGGCGGTCAGTTCATCGCGCGCGGCCTGATCGCGGCGCGTGCCGGTGCGGTCTCCTTGAGCTCAGCGGCTTTGTGGTCGAACCGGCCCTCGGCAGCGGCGGCGACCAGCTCGGCCACGGCCTCGGGATCGTCGTCGTACTCGGCGAAGATCATGCCCTGGTCCAGGGTGAGGTTCGCGGCATCGACCGCGCTGCGGGCGGTCTGGGAGGCTGCGGTGGCCAGCGCTGCATCGACCGTCTTTTTGTTGGTGTGCAGCGATTTGGCGATCTTGGTGGCCGACAAGCGGTCAAGGACAGTTGCTCGACCGCTGCGGCCTTCTCCGATGCTTTGAGGTCGGCGCGGGCTTCGTTGGCGATGACCTGGTCGATGATGCGGCGGCGGGTCCGCTCGGTGTCGTCGCTCTCGGCCTGATCGGCCGCGACCACATAGACCGGGATCGATGTCAGACCGGCCTCACGGGCGGCGAGCATCCGGCGTTGGCCGTCTCGGACCTTCACGGTGCCATCGGCGTCACGGACGGCGTACAGCGGCAACCGGACACCGGTAGCGATCGAGGCGATGAAGTCTTTGCCCAGCACCGGATCGGTGCGCACGTTGTCATCCAGGACCAGCTCGGCCGGGTCGATGTGCAGCAGCTCCCCGGTAGCGGCGGTGATGGTCTCGACAGCAGTGGTCTCGGCGTCGGGGGTGATGGTGGCGGTGTTGTTTCCCATGGTGTTTTCTCCTATTGTGGGTGAGAAGCAACCGGGCCGAGTTACAGTCGGCCCGGCTGCTTTTCTTTATGGGCCAGAAGCGGTTTCGCTACCTGGGGTTTGTGGGGGTGTGGTCGACGGGGTTGGTGTCGGCGTCGGCGAGCATGCAGGCGGCGATCACGCGGACATTCGACAGTCGGGCGGCTTCGTCCAAATGTTTGGTGGCTTCGATGTGCCACGCGGCGCGCTGGTTCGGGTGGGTGGTCGACTCGCCCCGCCGGATGTACATCGCGGCCTCGGCGGTTTCCCGTTCAATGGCCTCATCCAGCGCGGTGGCCCACTCTTCGGCCTGGGCAATCATGGCCTCGTGGAAGCTGATTCCGCGTAAACCGGCCATCATGCGGACCGCTGCCAGGTTCGGGGCGGCGACGGTCAGGGCGTCGAGTTCGGTGTAGGTGTCGATGGTCATGGGGTGCTCCTTTTACTGTGCGAAGTGGGTGGGGTCGAGGACGGTGGCGGCGGCTACATGCGCCTCGGGGCTGCTAACCGCGAGGTCGAACAGGACGAACTTGGTGTCGTCGTCGAGATCGGTGTAGGCCGGATCTCCCGGCATTTTCGTTTGGTTGTAGACGTGCTCCATCGCAACGAACGGGTCATAGAACATGGCGTGCCTCCTTGGGTTGTCGTGTCCGCCAACTTTTTTGCCCTTCTGGCAAGGGAGATAAAGACCGGCTCAGGAGGACAGAGCACAAGATGTGGGCGGAAAGTTTTTCAGGGAGCGCAGCGAGTGCGGGTTGAAAAAGTTTCCGAGCCGGCAGGCCGGAGCGCAGCGGAGCCAGGTCTTGTGCGGCGGACGACGCCGGTCATGATCGGACGGCCAGAAGGGCAAAAGGGCTCTTCCGGCCGATAGGCCGGTGTCACAGTGCGCCGCAGGCGTATCGGAGTAGGTGACCGCGCAGCGGGCAAACAAAAGGCCGACCACCACGGGGAGTGTAGTGGCCGGCCGAAGGGGAGGGGCCCGGTCGTGAGGACGCTGGGTGGTGGTTGTGCGGGAGCTGCGCTAGGTCGCGGTAGGGCCCGGTGTCGCGGTAGCTCTAGATTTGACGTGGTTGTCGCGCTCAGCTCGACGTTCGTGCGGCCATTCGATTGACGGGCAGCCTAGTTGCGCTACGAACTGACCCCTGCGTCCTTGGCTAGTTTGCGTAGGGCTGCGCGTAGGTCCGGGTAGTGGACGGGCTTTGGGTTCTGCGCAGTGCCTGCCCTAACGACTGTCCACCCGTCGTCGCTGCTCTCTACTGAGGAGAAGTCCTGAGCCACCCGGCCACGGGTGATGAGCACGATCTTAGGTAGGTCCAGGTTGAGGAGCTTGCCGCGCACCTTCTCTTCCAGGATATGAGCGCCGGTCGGGTCGACGGCGTAACAGGTGTCGCCAACCCACCAGAGGAAGTCAGGATAGAAGGTATTGGATTTGCCGACCTTGATAGGCAGCTGCACTCCGTAACCCGAGCCCCGGGATGGGTTGCGAGCCCATGTGCCGATGTTGAGGCTATCGAGAGCGTCTGCAAACTCGCGCTCATCGGTGTTAAAGGACGTTGCACCGTAGCGCGGGTGCGCCGCGTTCTTGTACGTGATCAGCTCCGACGTAGACGGCTGGTGTGCGGGCAGCGACCATGCCTCCTCACCGATGATCGAAACGGTGACGAGTTGTACGGACCGTTCGAAGTTGTCGATCAGAGCGGCGGCACGCTCTGCCAAGACTTTCTGCGCGGTGGACCCGGTCGATGCGCGCTGCTCGAAGGCTGGCCCGGTGAAGATACTCGGTTCAAGCAGGTGAGCGCAGTGTCGGTTGGCCGACTGGATGCGGCGTCGCAGATATTCTCCATTGGGCCGGCGAGTGGCCGCGGCGATGGCCTTGTAGCGCGTGTCGTCGTCACCGCTACGTAATGAGATGCGTTTGGTGGTGCGTAGTCCCTCAGCAATAAGGTCATTGTCGTCCCACAGCTGCTTTGCCATGGCGCGAATCTTCTTGACTTCGTCATCAAGCTCGGCCTCTCCCAACTGATAGTTGGGCAGCGTGGCGATCTTGCGGGCCTTCGTCTTGACCGGCACTTCAGGAAGGGGGTCCTTCTTGGTTCGGACCCGGATGGCCGAGGAACCGTAGGGATCGGACTCGTCAAGGGCGTACAGGCTGAGCTCTCGCTTCAACCCGCTGATGATCTTCTCGAAGGCCTGATTGGGCACCCGGACATAGAGATAGGCGGTGTTCAGCGCTTCGTCGTCGAAGTGCTGTGCTCCGGGCTGCCGCAGTGCACGGCCGATGATCTGTGCGATCCGGACGTAGGAGTTGGATTCGTCATCAAAGTATTCGACGTAGGCCTCGGGGTCGTCCCAGCCTTCTTGTAGCGCACGATTGCAGATGATGTGGCGGTGGCGCGGCTCGAGGTCGGTCAGCGAAGCCATGCGTTCCGCATCTTCCGGAACAATCTTGGTTTGCGTGTAGATCGCGATCTCGTCCGCTGGCACTTTGGCATTTACGAGGTGCTCCCAGATCGCGACCGGGCGAGCGATGATCTCGGTCTTGGTGGGGTTGGACTTCTCGACAACGTAGAGCGCCTTCGGGTTGACGCTGCTGCCCTCTTTCTTGGCGCGGCGGGCGAGATTACGCACCTGAGCTAGAGCTACATCGAGCAGCACGGCGGGGTCGGAGTCGAGGTTGTCGACTTCGATGGTGTGCTTGAGTAGCTGGGCGTCGACAACGTCCTTTGTTGCCACCGCCACTCGTCCTTTGGCTGCGATGGGTTTCATGACCGGGTCGTCATCGGTCGTAATGGCGAACTGGTCGAACCTGTCGCTGCTTGGCGGGGTGGCGGATGCAAGTAAGAAGCCAACGGGCTTAAGGCCGATTAGCTGGTCGAGTTGCGCGGGCGTCTGGTTGTGACTCTCGTCATAAACTACCCAGATCGGTCGCGCAAGGGCGGACGATAGCTGCGCCCAAGGCGATTTGTCGCCGCCCCAGTCCGGTTGCGGCCGATGCATGTTGAGACGTGCTGTTTCTACGCCGCCGTCACTAGCCGCGTCCGCTTCGTTCCATGACCCGACGGTGGTCACCCAGATCGTCAGCCCGGTGTGCGTTTCGAGTAGCTCCCCCCACTCGGACTTACTAGGCCGTTCTCGAACTATTTGAGTTCCGGCAGGCAGGAGCGAACGATAGCGGCCGCGCAAGTTGCGGTACGTCTGCTCGACCACGGCGGCCGATACGGATGTCCAAAGCACCACCGCGCCACCCAGTTGTCCAACGGTCTTGGCCAAAATGGGGGTTTTTCCAGCGCCGGTGACCGCCTTGAGGTGCCCGATGAACGGGATCGTAGTCAAGCCAATCTTACGAACGCCGCCCTCCGCGTAGGCGCTGATCCATTCGTCGGCCGCCTCAGAGAGTTGGGCCGCGGCCTGCTCCTGAAAGGGCAGCAGTTCAAAACCGCTCACGGCAGCAGCTCGTGGTCGAGGCCGTCGTCGGTGCGGTCGGATGCCAACGCGGCAAGTATCTCGTCAGGAATCTGGCAGAACCGAAACGATCGGGTCTCAGATACCGCACAGGTCGTTCCGTAGATACGTAGGGGGGTCTTGAGCGGCGGGGTCATAGCGGCTGCCTCCTTCAAAGCCTCGTTGATAATCGTTGTGGTGACCCGACTCTTCGTGGTGCCGTTCCAGACGAGCGCCAGACCCTCGCCTCGCGCGTTCGCCCCGATAATCCAGTGGCCACCGGTGACACGACGGATGCCCGCGCCAGCGCCGGTCCGATCGGTCTGGCAGATGACGTGCACGATTTTTTCGCGCTCGAGGCCCAGAATCGCTTCGCGATCAAGCTCACGCCCGGTGCGCATGAAGGTATAGCCGGAGTCGAGGTTGTCGATTTCGATCGCCCGCGCCAGCCGAGGCGCGGTCAGCACTTGTGCGTACTTGTCTTGGCCGTTGCCTTCTTCGATGAGAATGAACCGGCGGTGCCCCTTGTCGCGCTGGTTCAGCGCCAGCACCGCGTCCCCGGTTGTGCCACTGCCAGCGAAGGGGTCGAAAACCACGGAGTCGCGGTTGCCGGCGGCCCCGACAAGCATTTCGATCAGCTGGACGGGTTTCGGGTTTTTAAACCCGTCAAAGTCTTCGCCAAACAATTGCTTCAGCCGGTAGGCACCGGACCTTGCGTCGAGGTCGATTACGCTACGGAGCCCACCCTTATAGCTATTCAGAAAGTCCTTCATCTGCACAATCTGGTCACGACTCTTCGGGAACACGATTAGACCGTCTTCTATCAACCGCGACATAGTCTCAGGCTTGAAACGGTATCCATTGAGGGGCGTCGCATAGGATTTACGGCTGCGCACGCTAACAACGCCAGCCTCGGACACCCCATACCTGTAGCCACCAGGGTTAGGGTTATGGACGCGGTAGGCCACCTGAAACGGCCCGCCGACCGGGTCGACGTCGGTGTAGCGGCTAAGTCGCCCGACAGACTCCTTGTTAGTACGCACGAACGCGCCCCACGCCGCGCGCAGCTCGTCGTGATCCTTGTGCCGACGCTTTAGCTTGGCGAACTGCTCCATCATGGCATCGCGGATCTCGTCGGCGGGCGTAGCCCAGACCTTCGGCACCTTTTTGATGTTCTTGGCGTAGACCACGACGTATTCGTGCTCAATCGCGACACGGGAGGGATTGTTGTCCGGCGAACCGCGCCAGGTGATGACCGCAATCCGATTGCGTTCATCGAACACCTCGTCCAACAGCATGAGTAACCTGCCGAGCTCGATGTCGGAGATGGACACGAATATGACGCCATGATCGGCCATTAGTCTGCGAATCGCGACCATTCGCGGGGCCATGTAATTCAGCCATTTGGTATGACGTCCGCCATCTTCGTTGCTGACGTAGTAGGAGTCCGACCCGTCCGCATCGGGGTCGCGGTAACGCGCATCGGAGTAACGAAAATCCTGGCCGCCGCGGTTGTAAGGCGGGTCGATGTATACAACGTCTACAGAATCGGCGTACTGCGACTGCAGAGAGACCATGACTTGAAGGTTGTCGCCCTCGATGAGCAGATTGCCAGCGTCCTGATCGCCAAATGACAGCACGGGATCGATCTCAAGCACTCGAGGTGTCGGCACCGCCGCCCTGTACGAGCGCCTACCCTGCCAATGCAGGTGCAGTCCAGCCTCCGCGTTGACCTCTTCTAACCCGTCGTCGAGAGGTCCCTTGTCGGCCGATTTTTTGGCTGACAGGTTCTCCGTTGCCTTCTTCGCCACCGCTTAAGACTATGGCCCACGGATCAACTCTCCCCACCGCCCTGACATCAGAGCCCCGGCGCGGCGCCATCCAGGCAAACCCTTCGGCACAATCGTCAGACTGCTGCGCCGAACCGGGCCGTGATCGTGTCGGCCACCTGCGAAGGGCTCAGCGGCGTACTCCGTACGCCCACCATCCACCAGGCCGCGAGCACGTACTTAGCGCCCCACAGCTGCAAACATGCCGCAGGACCCCGAACTCACGGGCACGTCAGTAGATGGAGCTCACGGATCAGCATGGGTAGGCATCAGATGCGCAATCGCGGCAGCTCAGGTTCTCGCAGCATCATTGCTGGCCGGGGCAGCACGCAGACCGTGGCGTGTTGTCGACGATTGCTCTAATCTTAAGTCTGCCAGATTGGCAGATTTAACTGTTGGGAGATAACGATGATCACCCATCGAATTGAAATTGATGATGACGTGTACTCCGAGCTTGAGCGCCACGCTCAGGGTTTTGAGCGTCCGAACAATGTGCTTCGCCGTCTACTTCTGCCGGCAAGAGGGCACGGCGGTGAGTCGAGTGGTGGCGCACGGCGCCCCGGCAAGCTATACGCGCTCGTGGAGGCTGGTCTGATAAGTGTGGGTGACACCCTGAAGCATCATCAACCACGAAAGCATCGGACGTTTACTGCGACCGTCGAAGCGGCCGGATGGATTACCACCGAGCACGGTCAGTACGAGTCACCTTCTCCTGCCCTCGCAGACTGCGTCGGCACTCAAATCGATGGGTGGGCGTGGTGGATTCATGAGCCGACTGGCAAATCCCTTCGACAGCTCCGGGACGCCGTTCGTAGATCAGGTGCTGTAAACGGTTAACGTGCGGCCGCTCGCCGAAGGCATGGCGCGCAGATTGGATAAGCCACCTGTGAGGCTCGGGATCTGCTAGCAGACATAATGCAATCTTATCGCCGGAACACGGTGTGGCACTATACCTTCCCAGTTCCAGACCCATCAGCAGACAGCAGAGGGTACTGCAGGGGCTCACGCCCGACGCCGTTACGTCTGACGCACAACGAGTGGCGTTGTGAATGTGTGAACTCAACGCGTCTGGTGTGAGACGAATAGGTGGTAGTAGTGAGTTGCTTTCCGAACGCGAACAGGAGTGTGAACGGCAGCAATGGAGGCTCACCCCCGTAGATTGAAGTCGGTGTTCCGCAGCGACTTGCGGCTCGTTGTCCCGTTGTTCCAGCGGCCGTATGTGTGGGACGAGGAGGATCAGTGGGCTCCCCTGTGGGAGGACATCCTGGCAGCGTTCGACCGCCGCACCGACGTGGACACCCCACCTCATTTCCTGGGTGCCATTGTCCTGGAGCAGAAGCGCGGTGCGCTGGGCAGCCTCGAAGTCCGTGAAGTTATCGACGGCCAGCAGCGGCTGACGACGCTGCAACTGTTCATCGCAGCGCTGCGGGACACGTACCTGGCGGAGAACATCAAGACCCGGTTGTTCAATCACCTCCGGAAGACGTTGGAGAACGACACCGATCTGATCGAACGGTCGGAAGAGGAGTTCAAGCTCTACCCGACGAACCGTGATCGCGCTCCGTTCGTCGGCGTCATGCGCGGTGAGTACCGGGACAAGACATCGGACCCCAGCTACGCACAGATCCCGCGGGCCTACCTGTACTTTCGGGGGCAGTTGGAGGATCTGGTGTCCGCGTGCGGATCGGAACAAGAGGTCGAGGACGCGCTCGACGGTCTGTCCGAGGTAGCGCTCGAGCACCTTGAGCTCGTCGTCATCGACCTCGACGTTGAAGATAACGCACAGGTCATCTTCGAGACGCTCAACGCACGTGGAACCGCGCTCAGGGCATCGGACCTTATCAAGAACGCCCTTTTCCGCACCCTTCAGGATGGCGCCGCCGGTGACGACGGCATTGAGACGCTGTATCGGACGTACTGGGAGCCGCTGGAGAGCGAGCAGTGGCAGACCGAAGTGCGGGTGGGTCGACTCACGCGGCCGCGGCTCGACGTGTTCGTCGGCTACTTCCTGACTGTTCTGCTACAGCGAGAAGTACAGTCCCACCAACTTTTCCCGCAGGCACGAGGCTACTTTGACGGCGACAAGGAAATGGCCGCAATCTTCCTCAAGGAGATGTCGCGCTACGCCGCCGTCTACGCAGGAATCGACGATCGCACGATCGCGTCGAAGGCAGAGAAGGTGTCCCTCGATCGGCTTGAGATCGTCGACACCACGACGATCATGCCGGTCTTACTGTGGCTGTTCGCGAACTCCGATGGAGCGGAGCGGAAGCGGGCACTGGCGCTGTTGGAAGCGTACCTCGTCCGCCGCGCGATCTGCCGGCTCACACCCAAGAACTACAACCGATTGTTCTTGGAGCTGACCCGTCGGCTGGAATCAGCGACGGAGGAGGCGGACGTAGTCGTGGAGCGATTCCTGGTCGGCCAGCGATCCGACTCGGGAGTGTGGCCGACCGACGCTCAGGTCGTCGATGACATGACGCGTTTGCAACTGTACCGGCTGTTGAAGCGGGATCGCCTGCAACGACTATTGCTCGCAATTGAGAACGAGATGACCACCGACAGGACAGAGCCAGTGCCGCCCAGCAAGAAGCTCTCAGTAGAGCACCTCTTGCCCCAGGCGTGGCATGAGAATTGGCCTGTCGACCCAGGTGACGGTGGGGCGGAGGAGGAGCGCCGCGACGAACTGGTGCACACGATCGGGAATCTGACGCTCATCACGCAAAAGCTCAATGCGAGCGTCTCCAACGGCCCGTGGTCGATCAAGCGTGAAAACTTGCTGAAGCACTCGGCGCTGACAATGAACAGATCGCTGCCAGCAGTATGGGGTTCCGACGCGATCGCGCAGAGGTCGCGTGTTCTGGCCGACGTGGCCACGCGGATGTGGCCGCGCCCCGATGCGGCTCCGGCGCGCGAGCTCTCGGACAATGAGCGGGAGCTCCGACCAGATCGGGACCGGGCAGTGGCGGCATCCAAGTCATCACCTCAGCGCACAACGGGGTCGGGCACGCGGCGCCGGGACATTGGCCAGCACATCGTGAGCGCGTTCAGCGAGCTAGATTCTGGAGAGTTCCTAACAATCAGAGAAATCAGTCGCACGCCTTCCGAGCAATATCCGGCGAACGACCCTCCATCTGACGGCGCCATCTCGATTCGTCTGTTCCCCAAAGACAGCAGATCCTCGACGGTGCCCGGCGTGGAGGGCGTCATCGTAGGCGGGCGGCGGGGCGCGCGAAAGCTGTGACGAAATGACCGTCGAGATAACTGGCTGCGAGGGTTGCGTAAATGCACTGCACACATCTCGCGCACTAGGAAACCGATAGACGAAGCGATCGGGCACAAGATCACCAATGCCCATCCACCAGGGTGCGTACGATTCCCGCAACACCCAGGAGGGCGGCGCCCTCACCGTTGAGTTCACGGCGTCGTCGCCTGTCGCTATGGCTGTTCCCACACGACTGTCGGAGTGAGTCGGGCTGGTCGTGGGTCCGGACCGCGCGGTAATCTTCTTGATTCGGTTCGTGCCGTTGCTTGACCTGCGGGCGGGTGTTTTCGTCCTCTGTGGTCAGCCGAGTTGGTCGGCTGGTCGGAGCAGATCAACAGTTAACCTGCGCGGCCGCCCTGGGATTATTGAAGCCGCTCGTTGGGTGGGTGATCTGCTTCGACGATCTGGCGGGCGACCTCGGCGAGGCGGATGTTCTCGTTCTGGGACAACGTGCGCAGCATGTCGAAAGCCTCGATGGCGTTGACGCTGAAGCGTTCCATGATCATGCCCTTGGCTTGGCCGATGATGTCGCGGCTGGCCAAAGCACTGCGGAACTGCTCACCACGCCGCACCGCGGCCCACACGATCGCGGCATGCGCGGCGAAGATGTAACCGAGATCCCGGGCATCCTGATCGAAAGCATTCGCGTTGTCGGAGTACAGATTCAATGCGCCGACCGTGTCACGGGTAGTGAACAGCTCGAACGAGGCGATCGACCGAATTTTGGTTTGCGCCAACGCCTCAGCACGAAAGTCGGGCCACCGCGTCTCGGTCTGAAGGTCGCTGATGAAGTAGCTGTCGTGCTCGGTTGCCGCAGCGAAACACGGGCCCTGGCGAAGTTTCTCCTGGATCGAGTCGATCGTACGGGCATGCTCATGGGTCGCGGCCGGTGTAGCGATCTCCTCGCGGCGGGCCACGATGGTGATGCCTGCGTACTGAGCTCCCGGAATATGCTTGACGGCGTTAGTGAGAAGCTCATCGAACGCGCGCACCGAGGTGTCTGGCAACCGTTCATTCATCTGCCGCGCAAGCGCTGCGATCTGCTTGTAGACGTCGCTGTGTTCAGTGCCCACTTCTCGAGCCTTCCGCTGGCAGGATGCAACAGTCGTGCAACTGACTGTATGGCATCGCAGATGTCGCTGCGGGATTAGTTAGCAAAGCCAAAATGGCCCAGGTTGGGCGGCCCGACCTGGGCGTCGTCAAGTTTACTTGACATAACATAGATTATCGGCGTAACCCGTTGTGGCTCAATCAGTTTCGTCACCAGTGACGAAACTCGGGGTGGTTTCGCCGTCGTTGTGTGCCGCAGTCGGTGCGCGTAGGCTGGGAGCCAAGTCGCGCATACCGCTCGGTGGTGATGCGGGAAGTGGGCTCGAATGGGCGCCGACAACGACAGTGATTTCTACGCGCGGATCGCGCATTTGATGGGAACGCCGCAGCAGCGGCACTTTGATCATTCTGATGAAGCACTCGCTGATGTGGTGCACAGCGCGGTCCGCCACATTCCTGGTGTGGACTACGCCGGTATCACGGTGGTTTCTCGCCGCGGCCATGACGTGACCACGCCCGCGGCTACTCACGATCATCCCCGCACCCTTGATGCGTTGCAGCAACAGCACCGCCAGGGCCCGTGTTTCGATGCTGCTCTCGAGCATCAGACTTTCTTTGTCGACGACCTCACCGTAGACAGCCGGTGGCCACTGTTTCGGCGCGACGCCCTCGCCCGCACCCCTGTGCAGGCAATCAGCTCGTACCAGTTGTTCACCACCCGCGACAGGGTCGGCGCCTTGAACCTGTACGCCGACCGCCGCGGCGCCCTCGACCAGCCTGCCCGTGACCTAGGGTTCATTTTCGCCTCCCATGCCGCGATCGTGTGGACCGGATTACATCGAAGCGAGCAATTCAACAACCACCTGGCCGGCCGTGAGGTCATCGGCCAGGCCACCGGCATGATCATGCAACGCGAGGGTTTCGACGCTATTTTGGCCACCGCCTACCTACGGCTGATCGCCGACAACCGCAACATCACCCTGGTTGACGCCGCACACACAGTCCTCGACGGCCAATACGGACGCAATCGATAGCTACGCCCGTTATCTTTTGGTGCACAACAGGTTTGCGGTCAGCGTCCTGTTCGCGGCGGTGTAGCTGATGGTGTAGCGCTCGATCAGCATGTTCTTTTGTCTGCCCGGTGAGATCACGTGAGATGGCGCTTCAGATGTTGCCGTATCGGCCGTATCGAACGCGTTCGGACTGTAGGCACACATGCTCAGCGCGCCGTGGTCCTGTCCCACTAGCAGCACCTCGACAAGTACCCCTCCTCCGGTCGCTCCCTCTGAGCCAGTGGGTGAATCGGGCCCTCGGACGCGGTCAGGTGTCGTGGGGGTGATCGGCCTCCACGAGGCTGTGGGCGATGTCGGCGAGACGGATGTTGGCGTCCTGGGACAGTTTGCGCAGCAACTCGAACGCTTGATGGGGGCCGATGTTGTAGCGCTCCATCAACATGCCTTTGGCCTGGCCGATTGTGTCACGGCTAGCCAGCGCGCTCCGGAACTGTTCACCGCGGCGCATCGCGTTCCAGAGCACTGCGGCATGGGCGGCGAAAACATAGCCAAGATCGCGGGATGCTTCGTCGAACGCATCAGCTCGTTCCGAGTACAAGTTCAGCGCACCCACGGCATCGCGGGTGGTGAACAGCTGGTAGGACACGATGGACTGCACTGATGTCTGCGCCGACGCTTCGCGCCGGAAGATCGGCCACCGCTCATCGGCGCTGAGATTGGCCAGGTAGTAGGTGTCCTGATTGAGCGCCGCATCAAGGCACGGGCCTTCATGGTGGCGGTGCTGAATGGCATCCAACGTACGCGGCACCTCGTGCGAGGCGACCGGGGTGATGACCTCTTGGCGTCGGGCCACGACCGTGATCCCGGCATAGTCCACACATGCGATGTGCTCGACAGCATGGCGGACAAGTTCGTCGACCGCACTGCCGGAGTACTCGTTGATGCGTTCACTCATCGTCTTGACCAGGTCGGCGATCTGTTTGTACGCGTCGATGCTGTAGCCGCTCATCTCGGCCCTTTCGCTGACCATCGAGCGGGTGCACGATATGACCAACTGTAGCCGGTCCTTCGCTCCGGGCGTGGGCGATAGGCTAGACGGCGCTCCGATAGCAGATGACACGTTTGGCCTAGTTCGGTGGGTAGGCGGCCAAACAGGTCGGGAGACAAGCAGCGGTGCCGGCTCAGGCATCCGTGGTCGAGGACTGAGCCATGGGTGCCGCCCGAACCCAGCCTCCATGAGCCGGTGCGGCCCTGCCAGCCCAGGCCCACGAGAACCTCGGTGGCCGCGGAGGCGGCATTGTGTGGCAGGCCCCGAAAGCACCGAACGGGTACAGTGATTTGATGCACCGTCCGCGTCTTGGCCTCTGAGTGACGGGCGTGTTGCGGTGGAACCCAACGCTTTTGAGTTTTACAAGCAAGTTGCTGACTTGACACAGGGTATGAGCCGACGTCTGCCGGCCACTGCAGCAGGCGCACTCGACGAACTCATCGGCGGCGCGATCAATCACGTAGGGGGAGTGAACTACGCCGCTGTCACCGTCATCGACCGGACACACCACGTGACAACGGTGGCAGCCACCCACCACAACCCCCGACTGCTTGACAGCCTGCAGCAACAACACCAGCAAGGTCCTTGTTTCGACGCAGCCGCCGGGCCGCACAGCTACTACATCAGCGACCTGAACGATGAGCAACGATAGCCTGGTTTCCGGGCAGATGCACTACATCGGACACCAATTCGCTCCATCGCAGCATTCGAGCTGTTCACCACCCGCAGCTCGGTAGGCACCATGCAGTTGTATGCCGACACACCCGACACCTTCGACCACCAGACCCGCGACCTCGGACACATCCTCGCTGCCCACGCCTCGATCGTGTGGAATGCGGTACACCGTTGCGAACACATGCGCACCGCACTCGGTAGCCGCGACATCATCGGCCAGGCCAAAGGCATGCTCATGGAGCGTTACAAGATCACCGCCAGCGACGCCTTTGCCCTGCTGAGCAGGCTGTCACAGGAAGACAACACCAAACTCGTCGACGTCGCCCACCGCCTGATCACACCGAACGCTTACAGAGGTTGACTCCGACAGCGCCTGCCGCACCGAGGGCAGCTGGCACCCTTACTCGGTGCCGCGTTCGGCAACTACCACTGAATGGTCGAAGTTCTATGGCGCAAGATTCTCCGTTGCCGATGTCATACTTTGCAGCACAACCATTTTCGTCGTCATTGACGGGACTATCCCGTTAACGGTGTTTCGGCCGTTTTCCATTAGTAGGTTTCTGATCCGGGCCAACGGTCCGCGAAGGTGATCGCGAAAGCGTTCAGAGCGGGCTTCCACCGTGTGATCCATCGTGCCTGACCTCTGCCGGTCGGGTCCAGC
>NZ_JAHVCV010000015.1:0-65589 GCF_051487485.1 Williamsia muralis
CCGCCCAGCAATGGCTTCACGGACTCGGTGTAGCCTTCATCGGCCCGCCACCAATAATGTTGCGACAGAACCGAGAACTCCTGGGCGTATCGCTCGCCTAACCATAATCGGAGGTTGGAGCAGCAGCTCTTGACTAGTGCAGTCAAGGTTGAAAACACCGTTGCGGAAAGCGACATCAGTGGTGGTGTGCGGCTGGGATCCCGGTCCGCGCGGTGGACTCCGGGCGCTAGTGCTCGGCGCCCACAACCCTGCCGGCGACCTCTGCTACATCGGGCATGTCGGTACCGGATTCAGCGCCAAAGACCGGCGCACTCTGCGCGTGCAGCTCGAGGCAATCGAGCAACCAACCCCACCATTCACCCAGCCGTTCACGGCCGATGCCGGCTCGTCGATGCGGTGGGTCAGCGCCGTCTACGTCGGGGACATTGAGTACCGCGAGTTCACCGGCCACCTGCGTCATCCCAGCTGGAAAGGACTGCGCGACATACCCGCATCCACAGTCGGGTGGCCCGGCGACCATTAGGGGAGGTTGTGGCCCTGCCTGCGGGCCCAGTCCCGGATCCCCTGCGTCTGCTCGTCCGCTGCAGACCGTTGGGGCTGGCGGTCGGCGGCCGCGGGCGTTCCTGGCCTGTTGACGACCTCGACGACCGTGAAGGTGGCAGCGCGCAACAGCTGCGCAGTCACGCGCAGACCTGCCAGGCTCTCACAGAGAGCAAAGGTCGCTTCGTCGTGGTGAAACTCGGTGCGTTTGGCCGACTCGTCGGGTTCGAGTTCGAATCCGCCGATCTGACGCATGATCGGTACGAGCTCGTCAGGTGTCGATCCGTTCCGCTCGGCGGCGAACAGCGTTTCAAACCACGTTCGGTTCTCGCCGTCGACGTACCGAAAGAAGTACGAATTCTCGCTGCCGTGATGGACGACTACTTCCCTGCCGACTGAAAGTGATTGCATCAGTTCGGGAGTCGCACCGATATAGCCGTTGTTTTCGTACATGATGACCCAGTCGCCATGCTGGACGAGGCCGACCAGGAGATTGTTGTCACCGATCTCCTCCCACGACTCTCGCGACCGCGACAGGAGCGTGGTGAGGTCGCACTGCTCGGGTTGCCCGACTGTAGGCAGAGCGTCGATCACCTCGGGCACCGTGGCGTTGCGGATGAACGTCAAACAGAACCCGTAGAACAGATCCGGTGCCTTTTTGGTCCACGCGTAGTCCCGGTACGTCACTTCGCCCATGGCAGCCACCCTAACCAGGTCAGACCCATAGTCGCGGGTGGAGAAAGTGTCGGCGCAGACCGATGCTTCCCAGGCTTTTCACACCCATCGGCCTACGCCTACTGAGATAGTATCGAACCTATGTTCGACATGCGAGGGATGGCCCCCACCGTGCGGGTCTTCACTCCCCCGCGGCCCGTCATGGTCGACATGATCGCGGCCTTGGGCTGGGCTTTTCCGATGGTGGGCGCCCGGCCGGTCACCCTGGCTGAGCGCGCGTACGGGCTCAGAATCGAGCACTACCAGGCTGGCGAACAGCTCGCGTGGGCGTTGTCGTCGCGCGGGGTGTGGATGGGTGTGGTGCGAGTCGACATCGCCAGCTCCAATGCCGCTGTCACGGTGGCGTCATGTCTGTGGGTGCCGGCCGAGGCAATCACCCTTCGCTGGGTGGGTACTCCGAACGAATGATGAAAGTACGCGTGCGTCTGGACCGCGACTCCCGGACGTGGTCGTGGAAATCGTTGCCTTCCGGCGACGATGGCGCAGTGCACTCCTCGATCAGTTTCTCAACTGCACAGGAAGCGATCTCCGACGCTCAGGAACGGTTCGGTCCCGGGTTGACAGTGATCGTCTAGACAGGCCCGCCTTCGAAACGAGCCGGTGGTTCGTTTTCCGAATCCACGACCACCGGCTTGGACTGAACTCGATCAACCATCTCTTCGATGGCTTTTGTCCCCGAGGTGGAGATGTCAGCAAGTTGCTTCCCAAGCGCCTTGGGCGAGACAGCGAGGAACGGAATCCACAGCACCAGTCGCTGCCGCCAGGACAGATCGTTCGGGCGATAACGGGTGAGCAGCTTGTCGACGTCAGCCTCAAACTGAGAGACGGTCTTATCAAGATCGGCCATTCCAGCCGCGCGCAGCTTCGCTCGAGCCGACCGGATCCGGCTGCGGGTTGCGTGTTCGATCTGCATGGCTCGCGGCCACCCCCACGCGCCGAGGAAAGCCTGAGTAACAGCCAGTCGCGGAAGCGCATACGCGATGTCGTATACAAGGTCGACTGTGCTTTGAAGTAGCTCATTGCGCGCTTGACGCTCGGCTCGCTCCTGAGCAACAGCCTGTTGTGCTCGCGCTTCTGCGAGCTGCTTCTCGAGGTTCTCCGCGTTGGCTGCGATCGTTCGTTTGACGCCACGCCACGCGATGAAGGCAGCCCCTAGGGCGAGAACTCCCGTGAGAACTGTCGCCACTGGCTGTGCAAACAAGTCCCAGAATTCCGGTGAGCTATTCGAGACCGGTGATGGCATATCCGGAATGTACTCATTATGGCCCATAACCTCGTGCAGAACAGATCAGTTCGGTTTGGCGCCCGGTAGCCAACAACGAGGAACAATGTACTCGGACAGCCCGTCCTGGGCTGCTATGCCATGGCTGGTTGCCGTGCCGGTTCCTGTTCAGCCCCGTCGATGTCCTCGCGATGTTCTCCCCAGGCATCCAGGATGCGGCTGACGGTGCCGTGGTGAACGTTCACGGCTTTGGCGAGCGCTCGGCGGGTCTGGTGGGGCTGAGAGTGGTTGAGCCACAGTATGTGCGCAATGGTGGACGGTTCGGTGGTCGCGTTGGTGACTTCCCGGAGTCGGCGGGCTGGCTCGACGAAGTCACCAACGGTTCGGGCGTCCACCGGCTCGCGGTAGTCGGCCTGGGCGATCTCCTGCGGTTCGGTCGCGAGGTCGTCGCCGGCGTCCTGGACGCTCGGCGCAGCATGTTCTGGTCGAAGCCGAAGGAGCAGAACGAGACCGTGGGTCGACAGGAGCAGGAACGCGGGCGGGATCGTGCCGCCAATGACGGCGACCATCGGATCAAGGCGTGCGGTGTCGGAGATGTATGCGTGCAGGGCGTTGCCGGCGATGCTGATGGCGGCCGCGGTGGTCAGTAGGAACCAGAAGAATTGTCGCGATCGGCGTGATTCGTCGTCGGCGGCTGCGACCAGCGAGATGGTCGCTTGCAAGATGGTGCCGTCGACGATGACCGGTGCGATCCAGGACAGCTCTCGCTGTGGCCAGATTTCGGTTGCGATGTCCCACAACGCTGAGAAGCTCAAGATGAAGCTGCCTAGTGCAAGCAACGCCGTCACGGCGATGGCGGTGACAACCGCCATTTGCTGCACAGTTGAGCGCTTAGTATCGGTATTCACGGTCACAGGTCCTTAACGTATTTTCGTCCGGTAGTTTGCTGGACGCCCAGGCTGGGCGGGTATGGCTTGTCACAGGTTGCCTACCGCGTGGGGTGAGGCTCGATTGGAGTGGCCGCCCGCCCAGCCCGGACTTTCCGGGCCGCACTATTGAGACCTGCGAAATCGTCGCTGTTTAAGGATCTGCGGGTGGATCGTCTCGGGCTGACCTGTACGAACTGCGCTGGAGGCGAGTGAATGGACAAGATCTTCGTAGGTGTTGATGTCGGCAAAGAGGTGCACTGGGCCTGTTGCCTCGACAGTACCGGCGAAATCCTTCTGTCCCGCAGGGTCTTCAACGACGAGGCCGACCTTCGGGCATTGGTCGCTGAGACCGAGGCAGTGGGAGCGAGTGAGATCGCCTGGACAGTGGATCTGATCGCTGTAGAAGCATCGCTGCTGCTGGCAGTGCTCCATGGTGCCGACCATAAGGTCCGGTACCTGCCGGGCAGTGCTGTCCACCGGGCATCCGCGGGGTACCGGGGTGAGGGCAAAACGGATGCCAGGGATGCGCGGGTGATCGCTGATCAGTCGCGAATGCGGAGCGACCTGATTCAATTGGAGCCCGATGACACATTGGTTCGCGAGATGCGCATCCTCATCACTCGGCGCGCCGATGTCGTGGCCGACCGGATACGGACCATTAATCAACTCCGCCAGCAACTGACGTCGGTGTGCCCGGCGTTGGAACGTGCGGCGAAGGTCGCTGACCATCACGGGTGGCTGATCCTGCTGCGCCGCTACCAGGACCCCAAGACCATTCGGCGTGCTGGAGTATCGCGGTTGACGACGATGCTCACCAACGCGGGGCTACGAGCCGCGACAGCGCAGAAAATAGCTACCACCGCGGTGGACGCAGCCAAATCCCAGACTGTGAAGCTGCCCGCAGCCGACTTGGCCGCAGAGCTGGTCGCCGAATTGGCCCAGGAGGTTTCACGACTCGACGCTCTCCTTGCTGAGCTTGACGCGAAGATCGATACCCGTTTTCGTCAGCATCGGCTCGCTCATATCGTGATCAGTCTGCCGGGCATGGGGCCTCGACTGGGTGCCGAGTTCCTGGCCGCGATCGGGAACATCGACTCGTTCGCCTCAGCGAACCATTTGGCCTCCTACGCGGGCCTGGCTCCGGTCTCTCATGACTCGGGGAAAACCGTGGGACGACACCGCCGCCCGCACCGATACAACCGGCAATTACGACGGGTGATGTACCTGTCCGCCCTCAACAGCATCAGGTACTGCCCAGAGTCAAAGACCTACTTCGAGAAGAAGAAGTCCGAAGGAAAACGCGGCACCGCCGCCGTCATGGCTCTGGCTCGCCGCCGCACCAACGTTCTGTGGGCCCTCATTCGCGACGGCCGAGACTGGACTCCCCGACCTCAGCTTTCCGCGCCCCATACGGCGACCGCAGCCGCCTAGTGCTTGGCGACGCGGACTCATTTCGGCGGTTTGCGCGAACTTCGGGAATGGACCAATACCGAGTGTCTTGATGAACGCCGTCGGTGTCGGTACCACCGCCTAGACTTGCTGAAACCAAGGACCGGGGAGGCACATTGATCGAGATCGATTTCCTGTGGGTCGGTGAGGAAACTAAGACGGGCGATGCAATTGGGTGCCACTTCACCCATCCGCAGACCGGCGAGAACGTTGTGGTGCTGATCGACGGTGGTTTCGTCGAGACCGGTGACCGGATCGTCGACCATGTCCAGGGCTACTACAACACCTCGACTGTGGATCTGGTCATTTGCACGCACCCCGACGACGACCACATCAAGGGCCTTTTCACGGTGCTCGAAAAGTTGGATGTACGTCGTTTGCTCATCCACCGACCGAGCCAGTACGGGTCCGTTGGCGACGAGTACAAGTCGCCGCTAGTCGAGGATCTGGTGGCGACCGCTATCGCGAACAATACCGCTGTAGATTCGGGTTTCGCCGGGACCAGCTACTTTGGCGGCGCGCTGACGATCGCTGGCCCAACGGAGACCGACTACACAGCGTTCCTCAGCGATCATGCCGTATGGGACTCCACTGCCAACCAGGTTGCGCGAGCACTGTTTGAGAAGGCGGGTACGGTCAAGCGCGCTCTCCGCAGTCTCTTCTATGACCCTGGGGAGACTCTTACAGACGACAACGGTGGCACGTCCCCCCGCAACAACACGAGCATCATCTGCAACCTCGCCGTAGATGGTTATCGCGTCTTGTTTACCGGTGACGCCGGCGCACCTGCGTTGACTGCTGCTGCCGACTATCTAGACAGCGCAGCCCTGAGCGGCAAAGACATCGATCTGTTCGATGTTCCGCACCACGGTTCGCGTCACAACCTCACCAAGGACCTCTGCGACCGACTACTTGGCCCGGTTGTGGGGGAAGTCCACAAGGGCGGCGCATACGTCACTGTGGGAAAGAAGGCCAAGGACCACCCTCGACCCGAGGTCGCCAACGCCCTCAAGCGGCGCGGCTACCCCGTCTTCGAGGTACGCGGACAGATTGTGTGCTGGCAGCAGAACGCACCCCACCGTCTCGGTTGGGGGCCAGCGACCTCGCTGAACTGGTTGGACGAGTCGGACTGACATGGACGAGTACGACCGGATTGCGCGCCTCGCCCCGGCTTACCTCACACTCTTCCCTTTGCTGGTGCTCGTCATTGCTCTCTTCGGGAGGGAAGACTGGTGGCAGCAAATCATCGCTGTCGTCGTGGCGGCCGGGATTCCGGTTCTGCTCTCTGACGTCGTCCGGCAACTGGGAAAGACCAACCAGGCCGAACTCTTTGACAACTGGGGAGGAACGCCGACCACCCAGTTCTTGCGGCACCATCCATCAACCAGCAACGATCAGGAGAACAACGCCGTCCTTCGTGCCGAACGCCATCTCCACGTCCAGCGCATCACTGGGCTAACCCTACCCACAGCCGAAGAAGAACAGACCGATGCCACAACGGTGGCCATCTACGACGCTGCGATTGCGCTTCTGCGGCCCTACGCCAACCAGCAGCACCTAGTGTCGCGAGAGAACGCGCACTACGGTTTCTGGCGCAACCTTTACGGACTTCGGATGTACGTAATCATCACCGGTGCAGTCGGTTTCGCAGCTAGTTGCATTCTCTTCTGCCTCGATGTGCAAGATATGTTCAACACCTCCAAACCCTGGCTGGTCTTCGAGGCCGCGTTGAGTCTGTTCTGGATCGCGCTCGCCGTCTGGGTTATCACTGAGAGTTCTGTCAAGCGTGCGGCGAACAACTATGCCCGTGAAGTCCTTCAATCGCTGCCTCTGCTACCAAGCAAAACCACCGACAACGCCTGATTCAGGCTTCCACTACGCGAGGACAGACGCATGGGATTCGAAATCGACCTTCTCCCTGTAGGAAATGAGTCCAAGGGAGGAGATGCCATCGCGCTCCGGTACGGCAACCTCGACGGGCATCGTGATGAACAAACGGTCATCGTCATCGACGGTGGCTACCAAGACGACGGCGCAGCACTGGTAGAGCACCTAGACCGCTACTACGACACCAATCACGTCGACCTGGTCGTTTCGACGCATCCAGACCGTGACCACATCGCCGGCTTGTCGACAGTTCTGACGGAGCTTTCGGTAGGGGCGCTGCTGATGCACGTTCCCGAACGACACGATCCGTTCTTCGGCCACCAGTCTTCATTCGAACAGAAAACTGCTGCTGTCGGTGAGACTTTCGCGAAGTCTCTGACACAGGCGGAAGATCTGTACGACCTCGCTCAACGACGGGGAATCGAAGTACTGGAACCGTTCGCCGACACCCTCCCGACCCCGATCGACGGTTTTCGGATCCTGGGACCGACCTGGTCCTACTACGAAACCCTGCTTGACGAGATGAGAGGGCGAGACGTGCTCGCTGGATCGCTATCCGCAAGGGAGATGGCCCTCAAGACAGCGAAAGGACCCATCGGAACAAGCCATGAGGACCTACATACCGAGATCCTCTCCGAGCAAAGTGAGACATCGGCAAGCAACAACAGCAGCGTTATTTCCATGCTTGAAATCGACGGCCGCCGAATACTGTTCACTGGAGATGCTGGAGACGAAGCCCTACGCCCAGTCGTAGACCGGCTCGTCCAAGACGGCATTGCCCCAGGCGGCCTCACCTTCGTGCAAGTGCCCCACCACGGCAGCAGGAAAAACGTAACCCCCACGCTCCTCGATGATCTTCTCGGTGACATCACCAGCACACAACGCGGCCATGCCTATGCGTCAGTACCACTTAAGAACCCCGAGCACCGCCACCCCGCTAAACAAACACTGAATGCATTCCGACGGCGAGGATTCCCTGTCATCTCTACTGCAGGCTCAACCAAGAGGTTCTTCCACGGCGCTCCCGACAGAGGTTGGAGCAAGACAACCGCACTGCCCCTTTATGACCAGGTCGAACGTTTTGCAGACTGACTAACCGCAAACGACGGTGTTCGTGGACCCGCCAGGGCAGGTTGATGCGAAGCCCGCCGGCAGATTGACTTTCTCATTGAGACTCCAATCTGTGGTCGAGGTCCTGGCCAGTGCTGGAATCACTGGTCAGGACCGTTTGGAAGCAACCCGCTCAGGGTGCATCTACATACATGTAGACATGCATGCAGTTAGGCGAGGTCGTCCGCGGTTGGCACGCCAAGCTTGTCGAACAGCTCATCGAGCGCATCGCCGGTGATATCTGTGAGCTTGTAGCGCCGTTCGCGCACCAACCAGTCCAGGCGGCGAGCCGTGCCGATTTCGATCTGAGTGGAGAACGGAACTTTGGGGGTTCGCTTCGGCGCCGTTAGCCGCTTGCCCGCTCCCCTGTCAGACGGGGTGACAGCCGGTTTCCGGGGTGTTTTGCGTTCCGTGGCCGGCTCGGTCGGCGCTGTTGGCTCGGGCTCGACTTGCAGCGCTGGGGGCGTTTGCACCGGATCCGGGCTGCTAACTGGGGCAACAACCGCGGCCAAGCTGGTGGCCTGCTCCCGGGCCTGACGTCTTGTCGGCCGCGTCGACTGGGGCGTAATACCAGGTGTCTTCGTCATTGACTTTCCTTCCACTTAAGCGGAGCGGGCGTTGTCGAGGCGCTTGAGGAGCTCCTTAGCCACAGTTCGATAGTCGAGTGCGGCTGTACAGCTTGGGGACCAGACGGCGATGGGTACGCGCTTATCCTTAGCCTCCCCCACTCGAACGGTGCGGCTAATTTCGCCCAGATACTCGTTTGGCCAGTCCCGCTCGAGGTTTAAACGGATTCCCTTCGCCAGCGCCGAGCCACCGTTGTAGTTGGCGAGCAGCACATGGCGGATGTCGACCTGTGGGTTGAGAAGCTCCTGGGCGTCGTAGACGTTGTTCGCCAGAGCAGTGAGCCCCTTGAGCTCGTCTGGACCTCCTGGCGAAACGACGGCCAGGACATCCGTTGCCGCCGCGAACGCCGAAGTCGTCATGGGACCTAGTGCCGGCGGGCAGTCGATGACGATCGCGTCGTACGGGTCGGGCAACGCGTCAATAGCGACCTTGAGCCGATTCTCTCCCCCTGGGCCGAGCCCGGTCCGTTCCAACGCATAAAGACTGTCGGATGACGGTGCGATGTCGACTCCGTTTTCGGTCCGTTGGACCACCTCCGCCAGAGGCATCCGTAGCCCCCGGTCCGGCACGAGCACCTCGTACATCGTGCCGTCGTCGTCACCGAGCTCCACGCCGTACCCGTCTGTGGCGTTGGCCTGCGGATCAAGATCAATGAGAAGGACGCTGAGACCGGCGAGGTGGAGTTCGTAAGCAATGTTGTTCGCGGTGGTGGTCTTGCCCACGCCGCCCTTTTGCATCGCTACCGCAAGAATGTACGAGTTCGACGACATACACACATACTGCCATGCCTGCAAGTGTGCACGCAAGACTGTTTACAGACTGACAAGCAGGACTGTTTGCAGGCATACATACATGTATGCGTGCAAGTACGACCTATGGAAAAGCGATGACCTCCCGAACGATCTGGATGCATACATGCATACATGCATTTGGATCGCGTGCGATCCGGGGCTACCTGCAAAAACTCCGGTGGGCCGGGGTCTGTCGTTTACCCCCCTGGCGCACGCTTGAGCCAAGCGTGCGTCCCCCCTCACGACTCCGTCCCATCGTGGGGGGCCGCACGGCGATCAAGTTTCGCTGGCGGGGGTGACGCGAGAAAACTGGACAATGTGGAGCTTGTCGCCAACGGTGCCTGGGTACCGCCACTCCACTAGGTTCACTGCGACCCATTTTTCTGGGTCGGAGGTACGAATCCGCACCTGAGATTTGACCCGGGCGCCGGGGGTCCCGGCCGAGAGTATGTTCTGGTTGCGCCGAAGGAGCGGCCAGTCCTCTGGGTGGATGATGTCGTTCGAGCCGTCAAGACGGTAATCAATCCACTGTGGAGGTTGGGTCAGAAACTTGACCACGACAACCGTCTCGTTTCCATTTGGGAAAGCGATGAGCGCAGAAACGTTCCCATTTGGGTCGGCCTCGGTCACTCCTAAGTGCTCAAGAGCGCCTACCTGTGGATCGTGCGTGTCCGATACGTCATGCATGATGCTTCGGAGTCCAAATGCCTCGTCATCGTTGCGATTTCGCACGACTGAATGCCACCGCATCAAGTGACCCTCGTCGTGGAGGACGACGACGTCGGATTCCAGGGTTCGGCCTTCGATGGGGTTAATTGCGTGCTCGGTGAGCTCGTCAACTCCGTCAAACCGAACGACTTTCCGCATGAACTCACCGGAGTTCCGATTGCGCCGAAACCCGTCAGCGTCGTTTGTGCTCATCAGCCACGACTCCAAGCCCTGGCTGACCTGCAATGTTTTCGCATCCCAGGTGGTCGCGGCGGTAATTCGGGGGTGGGGAATTTCTTCCTGGAGTCCGCCCACCCACAACTGGATTCCGTAGACCTCTCTGTCGTAGCTCAAGATCGGGATTGCGGACACCAGTCTTGGTCCCTGATAGCCGGGGACTTCAATCGGTTTGACCGGTTTCCCGCTCTGCCGGACCTCCTCTAAGACCTTGACCAGCGTCTCAGAGTGAACGTTCGTGTCACGTCGTAGGCCTTGAACGTTGGCCCAATCCCGTCGACTGCCGTCCCTGAAAACCACGGACATAGTGGGCGGGCGCTCGAGGGTTTCGATGATGTACCAGCTCATGGGGGGCCATGCTAGCTGTACCGGTCCGCACGAAAACCATGGGTGACCTGCTACTTAGCGAGGCTAGCAACTTTCACGTGGAACGGTTCAGGACGTAGCGCGCCGCGCTCGCGGATATCCAGCTGCGCTGGTGCCGGCGCGGACAGCTCAAAATTGTTGAGAATGTGCGCGATAAGCAATGTTGCTTCGTGAAAGGCGAACGCGCGGCCAATGCAGCTTCGCGGGCCAATACCCCACGGCCGGAAAAACGCGTTCCGCGCCGGTTTAGGCCGGAACGGGTCGAAATCGTCAGCAGAATCACCCCACACAGTGGGATCACGCTGCGCTGCCAGGGCCAGCACGAAAACCGCTCGCCCTGCTGGGACGTGGTACCCGCCCAGCGTTTGATCGCGGCGCGACACACGGAAGAGACCGGGAAGGGGAGGCCAAAGACGCAGGACCTCGTTCAGAGTGGCGCGTATGTCCCGCAAACCTGCGACGCCCGTATATGCATAATCCGCAACCTTCAGTGTTGCTGCCTCCGTGCGCAGCCGATCTTGAAGGCCAGCATCTTGGGCCACATAGAACAGCGTGGTTTCAAGCAGTGATGCGGTGGTCTCGTGGCCGGCCACGAGAAACGTCAAGATTTGGTTGCGAACGTTGTTGTGGTCGAGCAACTCCCCGGTTTCCGGGTCAGCGGTGGAGAGCATCAGATCGAGCAGATCAGTCGATTTAACCTGGTCAGCGTCTGTGCGGATCTCGATAATGTGATCGACCGTCGATTGCACGGTGGCGATGTCGCGGTGTAGCTGGCGTTGGCGCAATGCCTCTCGCACGTGCCCGATGATGGGAAGGTCGTTGGTGGACTCGGAGGCCCACACCAGTGTGCGACCTAGTGCATCCAGGAACGCCCGAGCGTTCTCGACTGAACCGCCTTGATCACCGAATAGGCCAAAACCCATGCTGAATCCGGCTCGTGCGATCACTTCGAGTGTCGTGTGCGTCATCGCAGTGGTGACATCGACGAGGTCCGAGGCAGAACCCGTCCAGCTGTCGCGCAGGTCGTCGGCCACAGAGAGCATCGCCTCGTGGTGCACGCGCATGGCGTCTTGGGTAAAGGCCGGCGTCAGCACTCGACGAGCGTGTCCCCATGCTGGGTCTGAGGTGCGCGCGGTGAACAGTCCATCGTCGGCGACTTTCCGCAGGCTCAGCCCTGGCCCGAGCAGAGCTCGCGCCCAGTTGTCTTCGTTGGCGCACTCGTTCGCCAGTTCACTGCCGGCCACGATGACCAGCCGATCTTTCAAAAGTTTGCGCTGGAATATCGGCCCTAAGTCTCGTGATAGCGCCATTTCATGCTGAGTGGGCTTGTGGCGGTCCACGCTTGTGACGTCGCCGAGAAGTGGGAGTCGTCCAGGAGCATGCGGAAGCCTGCTCAGATCTGTGGCCATGGGGCTAGGTTTCCATACCGCATTCATTGGCCAACAAGGTCCTTCGGATGGGCGCAGCGCACCGCGGTATCGCCGTAGGGCAGTTGCCATCCTTGTTCGTCGCACCTGCCGCAGGCGTGAATTGCCATCTGTTTTTGGCGGGCCTCGTGTTCGCGGGCGTCGTCGATCGCGGCTGGTCGGTTCTGCAGGTCGTCATGTTTGTTGAGGATCATGGCCAGCAGGGGGATGGGGCGGTGGGGGTTTGCTGCGATCCAGTTGCCGTTGCCGGTGAGTGTGTAGTCGCGGAGCAGTGCGTTGAGGTCGCGGTCGGTCCAACCGTGAGCTGCTGGTTTGGCGAGTACGTGAGACCAGGCAGCGGGGGAGTACTTGCGCGACCAGTGCGGTGATTGCGGGTTCTGACGCCATCTGATGGCCAGTAACGCGCCTTTCTGGTCAGGTTCGGGACGGCGGACCCTCTTCTCGTCCGGAGCTCGGTCGCGCGCAGCGCGGCCTTTGGATTTTCCGGCATCGCCGGTGTGGGTTAGTGAGTAGCTACGGGGGTGGGAGGTACGCCCTAAAGGGCGCTCTACGAGGTGGGGTGCCGCTTGGGTGTGACCTCGGCGTTTATCCACAACCTGAACACCGTGCAGGGCGTAGACGCTGGCCCAGCCTTGGCTGCTGTCTCCGACCCGGTGTGAGGCCAGGCGTTCGCCTAGGGTCCGTTGGCGTCCGCGCAGGATTTCGGTTGCTAAGCCCAGGTGCACGAGGACTTTGCGGGCCCGGGACACGGTGCGTGGCTTGTACCCGGTGATGCGGGCGATCAGCTCTACAGTCGGCCGGCAATTGCGCCCGGTCCCGAAATCGGCATGCACTGCGTGTGCGGCGGCAATCTTCACCAGCGTTTTGAGCGCGATGTCGCTCTTTCGGGACGTTCCGTGCGCGCCGACCAAGGGCCGGATCCGGTCGTAGTGCAGGGCATACGCAACCTGAACGTCCCAAGTGAGCCACTGCTCGGCGGTATGCCAGCAGGGGACGCCGGCGTAAGCGCGGCGACCGACATCAAGCGCGATGCGGTCACGTGTGCGCAGCACCTCGAGGATCTTGTCTTTGCTTGCTCCCGGCCGCGACCGGGCGATGATCGCTGTCAAGGGGCCGAAGCGCGTGGTCGCGTGACCGCGCCGGGGTTGCTTCGGAGAAGAACCGCAGTACACCCGCGGTTTGAGAGCTAGGCCGGATTCTGTGTCCGACACGTGATGTGCAGGGATTGCACGCACAAAAGGGTGCGCGGTACCCTGAGACCTGTCTGGCAAGACAGTCCCTTCGGGGTCCGAGAGATCGAGTGTGGCGCTCGACTCTCAAGCTTTAGAAAGGCTCTCCGGCTCCAACCGGAGAGCCTTTCGTTTTTTTACGAGTGCTCTGTCACACCATCCTGTGATGTCATGCGGGCAACCGAAGCTGCTGCTCAGCTACTTTGAGGTCTGGCCCGATCATCAGATCTGGGCGACCGGCCTTCTCGCAGAACACATCTGCTGCATAACGCGAGTACGCCGAGTAGCCAGCTTCTTGGGCCAAGGCTTGAAGGTCAACGGGCTCAGGCACACGAACGAGGTAACCCTTTCGGGGGCCGAGGGAACGGCGAGCCATGTGATGTCCTTTCTCTCCGAATCGAACTGAAAAGGAGCGCCAGGTCGAATACTGGCACGAATGTGTATCAGCTACAGCGAGCGACACGCGGTGTAGCTGATACAGAATGCGAGGCCTGCTCGATCACACGTGATCCTGAGGGTCACGTTGCACGCCCGGCGACCCTGTGGTTTGCTTCTTCACGCAGACATTGGCATCGATTGCCATGTCGGCACACCCCGGATCTTGGGATTCCAGACTCGGATGGTTAGACGCACTGGTCGGTCAGTCATTTTGTGACGACCGCTTTCCAGGGCGTCGTTTCGTGCATCAACCATCCGGGGGGATTTATGGCGATATTAAGCAGGCGTTCCAGTGGGACGGTTCCTCGCTCGCCGGTAAGCAGCGCGCAACTCAGTTTCGTTGACAGACAACGCATCCGCCAATGCGCGCGCGGTTTGCTCACTCAACTCGGCCTCGCCGCGCTCGATTGCACCGACCATCGTGGTGCTGATGCCGGCCGCAACTCCAAGCTGGGGTTGAGTCAAACCACGCAGAACGCGCCAGTCGCCAGGAAAACGTTCATCCACGGGAACGCTCACCAGCTCAGAGAGCGAAATATCCAGCGCGCGGGCAACACTGGCGAGAACGTCGACCTGGGGCGAGCGCACGCCCATCTCCCACTGGTACAGCGTCGTCCTACCCACGCCAGCGATGCGAGCCAGCTCGCCCTGGGTCAGGCCAGCTCGCGTTCGAGCCTCCGTGAGGGCACTGGGGGAGAAGCCTCGCAGTACTCGACGGCTCACGGAACCGCCGCTAGGCACTGGGGCGTCATAGCTAGACACTCTGCACTAGACCTCTCCTCGCAATCACTAGAGAACGCTTTGTTGAGATGTTATAGTGAGAACGACCTAGGAAGCGAACACTCTCCTGGAAAGAGAGGTCTTCTTTCGAAAGAACAAGCTAGAGAGACCGGAAACGTCGGTGAGTTGGCGCTCCGTACGACGTTCCCGGTCCTCATCGCCAAGGTGGTGCAGCTGTGCTGACACCACCCTGAATTGCTCGACACCGAGTTCCTCTGAGATTTGGACGTCCTAAGGAACCCGGGGTCTATCAGCGACCGCTCCAACGGACTGCTGACCCTTCAAGGGTAGGCGGTTCGACCCACTCACAACCCTTTGAAGGTCAAAGATGGTGACTTCCGTCGCACCTATAGCTCCGCCAACTGATGTTGTCGCAGCGCACAGCATTGAGAAGGAACAAAGCCTCGAAAGTCGGGGGCGCCCTGGGAGAGGGCCTGATTTGCCGTCTGACCTCTCCCAGGGCGAGAAGCACCAAGTAAGTGTTCAAGATTTGCCGTCTAAACACTCACCTAGCTCTTCCAGTTTAGGTGCCGCGGCGACCTCTTGTGCCCCATCCAGCCGGGTCCACTGCCCGGCCCAGCCAGTCGGCTACATCTGTCTGCCACCGCGAGAGACAACCGTCCAAACGTGCCCGGTTGGCCACTCGATGGAACGCGCTGTCACCCGCCGGGTGCGCGTTCCCCGTACCCGCTGACCTAACCGCACGCACCACCTGCCTGGAAGGCACTTCTATGCCCGTCTTTTGCTGCCGTTCAACAGCTTCCCGCCTCGCCGTTCTCCTAGCGGCGTTTCTGACCGTCGCGACGGTCACGGTGGCCGCTGCCGCCGGGCCGGCAGCGGCTGCGCCGAGCACGTCGGGCAGCTGCCCGACGTTGTATGTCCTCGGTGTTCAGGGCACGGGGGAGTCCTCAGAAGATGCTCCGGTCGACACTGACGGCGGGATGCTCGGGTCAGTGATGCGGCCGTTGCTGGCCTTGGCGGGGTCGAAGGTGGCCCGGGCATATGTGCCGTATCCGGCTGGGTTTGGTGGAGCGGTCGAGGGCGGTAAGGAACCGTACGCGGCATCGGTGACCACCGCGATGGACCGGTTGTCGTCGATGATCACTCAGATCGCCGACAAGTGCGAAGACACTGATTTCGCGTTCGCCGGCTACTCCCAAGGCGCGCACGCGGCGGCGAACGTCGCTAAACAGATCGGTGCCGGCAACGGCCCGATCGATGCTGACCGGGTCGCGGGTGTGGCCTTGTTCGGCAACCCGGCCCGCCCGACGAACGCACCATTGTTCCCCGGTGCATCGGATCAGACCGCCCCCGAACCTGCACCCGGTAGCAGCGGCGAATCGCTCGCTCAGATCCCCGCACCCCAGCAGGGTGAGGTGAGCGGCGGGGGAATCGGCCCCACGGCAGATCAGTCCAGCGGATACGGAGAGCTGTCCGGCCGAGTGATGGATCGTTGCGCCCCCGGCGATTTGGCGTGCGCTGCACCAGCGGACTCACCGATCGTGCATCTGGTGGCCAACATCGGCGGCCAGTCCGAACTCGACCAGGCCGACCCGGTCGGCTCACTGACCTCCCTCGGTCAAGCGTTGGCGTTGACGTCGATCAAGGCCGGCGTCGAGGTCATCAACGAAGACGTCCAGGGCGAAACGCTGGCTGACCTGTCGTACTCACCGACCGAGACGATTTCTCAGCGACTAGCCACCGCCTCTGACCCGCGCACCCCGATGCCGACGATCCCCGAGGCGATCAACGCTGTGGTCAAGGTCGGCACCATCGGCTTCAACGCAGTCACCACGGTGCTGCGCACCACGTTCACACCCGACACCATCGGCGCCCTGGCAACGGTCGGCCTGGCTAATCCGCCTGCTGCCCTGGGCATTTTGGCCGCAAAGCTCGGTGCTGCGGTCGTGGACCTGGTTCCGCCGACCACGGTCAACCGGTGGGCCAACGAGGCCTTCGACGCGGTGAAGGCCAACGTCAAGGACAACGAAGAGCTCCTGGACGTATCGACGATGATCAACTACTGGAAGACCACGGCTGCGCACGGCTCGTACACCAACGACGCCGCGACCACGACGGGGGCGAACTCGACCCTGTATGTGGCGCAATGGTTTGCAGCGCTGGCCAACGATCTCGCCGGTGACACGTTCACTCCGTACAACGCGGACGGGCTCCTGAACTACGACTCCGCCTCCCCGGTCTCTGGTGCCCCGGTGCCGTCGGTGCCCAGCACGACCCCGGCAGTGTCGTCGTCCGAATCGCAGACAGACGAGCCCTCGACATCCTCGTCGGCGCCGGCGCTGCCGACGTTGTCTCGTCCCGCACTCACTGACAACGGTTCATAACATCCCAACCCATTCCCCACGGGGCTTCCCGAGGAGGGAGAAGGAATCTTGTTGAACGACAACACTGATGACTGGTTCGATGACTTCGCTCCACTGTCCGCCGACCCCACGGCCGCCGAGGACCAGTCGGCCGCATCTGCCGCACCAGATGCCGCCGACGAGGTGGGCAGCTCCGATCCCTCCGGAGAAGAGCCCACGCGAGAGATCCCGGTGGTGGCGACCGACCGCGCCACCATCGGGACACCCGCCGAACCGGCCACCGACGCTGCAACCAGTCAGTGGGCATGGATTGCTGCAGAGCAAACCCCGGCCAGCGGCTACGTCGATGACTTCACCCCCTACGACACCGAAGCATCAGAGCCACAACGGTTCCCGATGGACTACGCAAACCCAGCCGTGCAGCCGGTGGGGCCTGGCACCCGTCCTGCACCCCGCCGCAGATCCAAACGCGGCTACATCATCGCCGCCGCGCTGCTGGCGTGCGTGCTTGTCGTGGCCGGGATCGGCGCACTGCTGGCCTTTGGCGGCGGCGGAACCGGCAACTCCCCGACAACGGACATTCCCCAAGCCACCCCGCAGAGCACGGTCAGTGTCGGCGCGCCTGCAGCACCAGTGGCGCCCGAGGACGCGGACTGCCCCAACCGCAGCGAGAACGGCGTGAGCACCGGACGAGACGCGGGTGGCACCACCAGTGGCCCGGCGGTGATCAAAGCGTTTGAACATGCCTACTACGTCGAACGCAACGGTGCCAAGGCCCGCAGCTACGGCACCGAGCTGGCCCGAATGGGCACAGCAGCTTCGATGCAAGCGTTCATCGACACCCAGTTGCCGCCGGGCACGACGTACTGCACTCGCATCACCGATCGCGGCGCTGGCCTGTTCTCTCTCGAACTGAACGAAATCCCGCCTGGTGGAGGAGAACCCCTTCTCATTCGCCAGCTCGTCCAGACCGCCGAAGTCGAGGGCCGCACCCTCATCACCGCGATCACCAAAGACACCAACCAATAGCCATCGCCCCCGATCCGCCTGTCACCGCTAGATCCCTGTTCGACAACCAACGAAAGGCATTACCGCTCATGCAAACTCCACGTCACGCTCTACCCGAGACGCCGTGCAAGGCCCCACTTCCACGCGATGCGCATATGCCGGTGCGCGCCCGGGCGATGGCCGCTGTAGTGGTGGCCGCGGTCGCGATGGGCGGCGCGGGCGCGCTCGCCGGCCCAGCGTTCGCCGACCCCGAGCAGGGTGGTGTCACCAGTGAACCGGCACCTGAACAGGGTGGCGTGATCGCCGAACCCGCCCCCGCGCCGGCTCCTGCCCCAGAGCCCGTGCCCGACTACGGGCCCGGACTCGTGCCGTCTCCGCAGTGGGAGACCGAACCGGTCATCTACACCGAACCGTCTGGTCCGCCGTCGACTCCGTACACCCCGCTTCCGCAATCGGCACCAGCAGCTCCTGCGCCCGCGCCGGTACAGCCCGCAGGCCCCATCGCTCCGATCCTGGTCAAGGACCCGGCCGCCGAGATCCGCGCGGGCAACTACATCGTGGACCGCCCGGACTGGGTGTCGCCCGAAGCCGCGATCACCACCAACGAGTACATGGCCTACTTCGAGGCCGAAGCCGCACAGTACTTCGAGTCGATTGGCTTCCCCCGCGATGAAGCTGCACGCCGGGCCGCAGCGGCAGCGGCCGGCGCGGGTGTGGGCGGGCTTGCTGGAGCGTTGGCGGCCGGCATCCCGACCGCCATTCTCTTCGGCATCGTGGGCGGTGTCGGCGGCGGCATCGTCGGCTCGGTCGTGCCGCCCACCCCCTTCAACATCCTGCCCGGTATCGGTATCGGCGCCGGTGGTGGCGCAGCACTGGGCTTTGCTGCCGGCGCAGCGGCCGGTGGCGCAGCAGGCGCTCTGGCCGGTGGCCTGTTGGGGTGGGCGCTCGGCGCGGGCGACCCGAACGCAGACCCGGCCGCCCCCTGGGCGCCGGCACCACCACCGCCGCCCGCACCGTTGCCCAACCCCGAAGGTGATCAGTACCAGCTGGTTCTTGATGCGCCCGCC
Organism: Williamsia muralis; assembly: GCF_051487485.1. GTDB lineage: Bacteria > Actinomycetota > Actinomycetes > Mycobacteriales > Mycobacteriaceae > Williamsia > Williamsia muralis_B. The sequence continues at coordinate 18,875 of NZ_JAHVCV010000015.1, forward strand.
GCCTCCGAGGCGGGTCTGCCAGCGGTCGACTACACCGTCGACACCGAGGGTGATGTGTCCTTCTCGACCAACATCGCCGGCATCCCGCCGATCAGCGGCGGGTGGACTGCGCAGCAGGCCGAGGCACCGCTGCAGGCGCTGGGCCCGCTCGAGCAACCCGCCAAGGACGCAATCGCCGGGGCCACCAAGCAGATCGGTGACGGACTCACCCAGATCGTCGACGGCCTGCATATCGCCTACCCGCAGACCCAGCCAGACCAGTAGCTCGACACCCGAGCCCGGGCGTCGGCCACACACAACATCACCAACCCGAGAGGGAGATTCATGACAGCGACCAACAGCCCGTGGGGGTGGCTCGACAACAACGAGCCCACTCCCGCCGCAGTGGTGCAGCTTCCGCAACGGCCTCGATCGGTACCCACGGTGGCCATGATCGGTGCCGCTGGGGGAGCGGGGGTCAGTGTCCTGTCGGTGTTGGTGGCCGACGCCCGCGCCCGAGCTGGACAACAGGCGCTCTGGCTCGATGCCGCAGCCACACCGGGTGATGTCGCCACCCGCATCGCATCACCCGATGCCGCCAGCGAATACAGCGCCGGCGGTGCACTGCTGCGCCGCACCGAAGGACTCGATGAGATCCCCACACACAGCATCTCCGCTGGCGGGTCGGTCATCGTCGATGCCGGGGTGGTGGGCAAAGGGTCGGCCTGGTTGACCTCCGACACCGCAGTGGTGCTGGTGATCGCGGCCAGACCCGACACCGCCAACCGGTCCCGGTCCGGACTGCAGATGCTCGCCGCCGCCGGTGTACTCACCCGCGCCACCGCAGTGGTGGCCTGCCTGGACCCGTGGGCCAGCCACCTCGTCGGACAAAGGCTCGTGCAGTCCCTGACCGCCCGTATGGGCCGAGTTCTGCTGTGGGACTACGACCCGCACCTGGGCACTGGCGGCCCGATTGACCCCACCCGGCTCGCCTCCTCGACCACCACAGTGGTCGAGGATCTCGCGGGCCTACGGAACACCGAGACCGAATATGACATCGCTGCGGAGGCCAACTCATGAGCGCCGCCTACGACCACTACCCGCCCGAACACACACCGCCGGGAACCCTGACGTGGCGACGCGAGCCGCTGCCCGTCACCGGCCCCTACCCGCCGCTGTTCGCGGTGATGGGCGCGCACGGCTTCGCCGGCACAACCACCTTGGCGCAGATGTGGGCACCAGCCGCCGACACCGGAACGTCCTGGCCCGCCAACCGAGCCACCACCCAACTGGTCATCGTCGCCGCCCGCGGCACCCTCGACGGTATCCGAGCCGCTGCCAACGTCTTACGCGCCGCTGACCGCGGCGACATCCCTGACGGAGTGCGCGTGTGCGGACTCGTCGTCGTGGCCGCGCGCCCCGGCAACTGCCCCAAAGAAATCAGCCGCTACGCCAACACCGTCTCCGAGCTGGTACCGCACCGCTACAACGTCGACTGGTGCGAGCCGCTGATGTGCGCACCCGAACCCCAACGCCTCCCGGTCTGGACACCGCCACGGCCCGACGAACTGCCACCACCGAAAAAGGCCCAGTTCCCCGACGTCGTCCCCAAACAGATCGCCGCCGTTGGACAGCAGATCTGCACCGACCTACTCAACGACCACAAACCCAGCCACACCGGCTCGGGGGTGCGGCCATGAGTTTGTGGGAGTGGTTCATCTGGGGGGCCATGCTCCTCGCGACACTCATCTTGATCGGTGTCAGCGCCATCTTTGGGTGGGCCGTGCACAGGGGCTGCGGCACGCTGTCTCCCGAGCAAGGGGCCCGCCTCACCTGGACCCTCCTCGGCTCATTCTTCGTTGCCGTATCCGCCTCCGTGGCCGGCATTCTCGCCGGCGTCTGAACCTGACCAAACACAACCCAAACACCCCCCGCTATCCCACCCAAGTGAAGGAGAACACCATGAAAGATCTACTCGCCCAGACCAACACCCAGATCGCCCTGTACCTAAGCGAAGGTCCCACGAACCCCGATCCCACACCGCCTCCGGGGTCGGACAAGTTCTTGACCATCGTGTCCTGGATCGGCTGGGGCGCCACCCTCGCCGCGATCGTGGCCCTGGTCGTCGCCGGCGCTCGTTTCGGATTCCAGAAGTCCCACGGCACTGCATCAAACGAGGAAGCCGGGAAAGTCGCCTGGACGCTCATCGGCTGTGTCCTGATCGCCATCTCCGGAAGCCTCGTCGGGGCCTTGGTCGGATAACCGTTCTCCCACACCACGAATCGAGAAGGAACATGTATGAGCACCGTGATTGCCGAAGGCATCACCCGCGACGACCTCAAAGAGTTCTGGACGGCGCTGAACTACCTGCTGTGGTTCGGGTGCGTGATCGCCATCATGCGGATCATGTGGCTCGGCGGGATGCTCTACGAAGCCCGCAAAACCGGGAACACCGACGGAGTGACGGGCATCGCCACCCAGCTCATCGCCCTGATCATCATGTCCAGCTCCGTCGGTATCGCCACCGCGTTGCTGGCCTAGCCATCCTCGTGGCCCTGGTGGCGGGGCTGATCGGCTGCGGCTCATCCGAGGACACACCAGCCACCAACAGCAGCGGCCCGCAAGTCCAGGTCACCCCGACTGCCCCGCCCACCGACCTGCGGTGGGTTCAGTTCGCGGGCATGGCCATTCCCCAGGCCGCCGAAGGACCCACCTCCAACCCGCAAGCCCTGGCCCCGACCGGATACGCCCACAACGGACCCGGTGCTGCGCTGGCCGCGATCTCCTCGACCATCCGGATGTCAGTGGCCGACGATGACCAGTGGGCACTGGTCGCCGGTGCGCTCGCTGCACCCGGCCCCGGCCGCGACGCCTGGTCGATCGAGCGGTCCCGGATCTCCATCACCAGCGACGTCCCCGCCGGTCAAGCACCGACGGTCCTGGGATACACGGTCACCGAGTACACCCCCGAGCGGGCTGTCATCGCGATCATCACCCGCCAACCCGATCAATCACTCACCTCGACGACCACCACCGTCGTCTGGACCCCGCCCGGTGATTGGCGGCGACTGATCCCGGATCCACAGACCTCAACCGCCAACCCGGTGGCAGTCCTCGATTCCGTTCCACCGCAGATGATTCCGCTACCAGCCTGACCGTGGCCCTGCACCCACCGCTGAGGAGAACCCCATGATGGGAACACCACCCCTAGCCACCGCGCCCCACTACGACGACGACCCGAACACGCCACGGCCCTGGCACCGCCGGCACTGGGTCATCGTCGCGGCCCTGGTCGTGGTGTCCCTCGCCGTCGCCACCGCGACCTGGTGGGGACTACGTGACGACGACGACAGCGCCGCGCCCACTCCGTCGCCGGCGACGAGCACACCCCCGGTCAGCAATGGGCAGCAGGGATACCTTCCCGACACCGTTGATCGGTTCGGACAACAAATCCGGGTTCCTCGCAACCCCGCCGGGTTCGCGTTACCGCAGGTATCGGTCAAGGGCACACGTGGGCTGACTGATCCGGCAGCAGGGGTGCAATGCCAGCGCATATACGACTTCGGGGCCGCGTTGTTTTCAACGTCGGACGGTCCTGACCGGATCGACGCTGACGGACTGGCGCGGGGCATCGCGCACACGCCACAGGGTTCGGTGATCGCAGCCAGCCAGATCATCGCGCGATCGTTCTACGGGCCTCCCGAGGTGCGCCGAGAAGCTATGACCGAGCAGGTCATCGGCCCAGAGTCGGCCAAGCAAAGCGTTCTTGACCTTGTTCTCCCGCCCCGTCAGTACCCGAGGGATCAGTTCATTCGCATCGATCCCCAGTACACCGACACCTTCTCGCGGGTCTCACTAGCCAGCGGCCCTCGCGACAGTGCCGAGTACGCATCCGGGGTCTATTACAGCGTCACAACGCTGACAGTTGTGTGGGACCAAGGGCAGTGGAAATGGCGGATCCCAGATGAGGGATTCTCGGCCGCGACAGCAGATACCCGCATCGAGTCGGTCGCCGGGTGGACGCAATGGAAATGACCTCCGCCATCACGCTTCCTCGCCGTAGTCATTGGCCCGATATGCCCGGAGGACACGCTCGTCGCCCTCGTAGATCGGCTTCGTCGCTGACGGTGCGTGCTCGACGAATTGTCATTGCCGTGATCGCGGCTCTAGCAGTTATTACCCTCACACCAAACATCAGCTCCCCAGTGACCGGGCCTTCGGTTGCGCACGCAGCAGACCCCTGCGACGGTGCAGGCGCAGCCTCAGGTATTCCCATCATTGGTGACAAGGTTTGCGAGGCAGTCACCGATATCGCAGGCGCGGTGATGGATCCAGGCGGGACGGTCAAAGACGCTGCCAATGACGGTTTTAAGTCGATGACTGAGTCGTTGGTCAATGGCTTCTCGAAGATGATCCAGCAGTCGCTGACCTGGTTCATTCAGTTGCCGACACCGGCTGCCAATCAGTGGGATCCGGTGCAAGAGATTCAGCAGTGGACGGTGCAGATCCAGCTGTTGGGCCTCGCTGCGTCGATTGTCGCCGGCGGGATCCGACTGCAGCTGGCGAAGCGTCAGGCGGTGTACGCCGAGGGCGAGGAGCTGTTCTTCTCGTTGCAGCGCGCGGTGTTTGGTGCGTGGATGTTCGGCGGCATCATGATCGGGTTGACCGCTGGCGTCGACAAGATCTCGACGAAGATCCTCGAGCTGTCGGTGACCGATGGGACTCCCGTCGAGGCCGCCAAGAACATGTTCGATGTCGCGAACATGATGGGCTACCTCGGCGTAGGCCTGGTCTTCGTCATCGCTGTGGTCGGGATCTTGGGCGCTCTGCTGCAAGCGATCTTGCTGGTGGCCCGCCAGTCCATGTTGATCGTGGTCGTGGCCATCATCCCGATCATCGGTGCCGCATCGGGAACGAAGATGGGCAAGAACGCTTTCAGCAAGACCATCTCGTGGACCATCGCTCTGCTGCTGTGGAAACCGGTGGCCGCGTTGACCTATTCGGTCGCGTTCATGCTCGCCGGAACCAAATCTGATGACGGCGCCCAGATCCTGTACGGCGTGCTGCTGCTGACCTTGGCAGCGGCGGTGCTTCCGATGCTCACCAAGTTGGTGTCGGGCGGCATGGCCATGTCCGGCGGCTCCGGTTTGCAGGCCGCGATGATGACGATGGGTGTGGTCGCCGCAGGAGGCTCGATCGCCGCCGCCGGCGCCGGGGGCGGCGCGGGGGCAGGAGCCGGCGCTGGGGCAACTCCAGGCGGACCGGCGACGGGTGGTCAAGCTGGCGCTGGGGGAGTCCCCTCGGGCGGCGGCGGTGGTGGTGGGAACCGTGGCGGCGGTGGCGGCGGGGGAAACACCGGCGGAGGCGGGCGCAACAGCTCTGGTTCTGGCAGCGGTGACCAGCAGGGCTCGGGTGGCCGGTCGAGCGGAACCCTCTCGGGTGCAACACCTACCGGCGCAGAGGCCGGTGCGAGCACACCCACCGGCGGTTCCTCCGGTGGAAGCAGTGGCGGATCGGGATCTGGTGGCGGTGGATCGACGATGGCCGACGCGATGAGCAACGTCTCGGGCGCGATGCAGATGTCCCAAGCCGCCGAAGACTTCTTCGACGACAACGCCCCAGCGATGGCAGGAGAGCCCCGATGAGAGCCAAACACAACACTTTTCGCGCTCTCGCGGTCCCTGTCACCCCCCTCACGGTGGGTGTGACCACCGGCATGGTGCTGCTGCTGGTCGCAGCGTTCGCGCCGGTCCCCGCCGTGTGGGTGCTCGTGCTCTACGTCGGGGGCATGGCAGCGGCTGCGGCCGGGGTCGTAGTGCAACGTCGGCGGGTGCGTCGATGAGCAGCAACGCCGACCGCAACGTGCTGATCCTCTACGGGCGCTGGGAACGACCAAGCACCACGGGCCTGTACGGCATGACCTGGGGTGTGACCGTCTTCGCCGGCGGCCTGGTCATCGCCAACATTCTGCTGTTTCTGATCACGAATTCGTTTGCAGTGATGGTCGTTTCAGTGCCGCTCTCGGCGCTGTTGGTCGGCCCACTAGTGGCCCGTATCGGTGGCCGAACAGGATGGGAGTTACTGATGTTGCGAGGCCAGTTCTGGTGGGCAAAGTGGCGGGGTGAGACCACCTTTCGTGGTGGCGCATTCGGCGTGGTTCCAGGGGTGGGCCGGATGCCCGGTATCGCCGGAGACACCCGCCTGTACGAGTACGAGCTCCGCAACGGAGACCGGTTCGGGCTGGTGCATTTGAAGGCGAAAAACCACTTCGCTGTGTCCTTTTCGATCCAGCCTCGCGGCCAGGAACGAGTCGATCAGTGGCAGATCAACGACTGGGTGTCGGGGTGGGGTGACTTTCTGGCCCAGCTCGGCGGCGACCGCGGCGCCGTCGGCGCCTGCGTGGTCGTGGAGTCGGTACCCGATAACCGCTCCCGGATCACCGCAGAGGTCAAACGCATCACCCACCCGGACGCACCGGCCTATGCCCGGCAGGTGATGGCCGAGGCCGCCATGGGCTCAGAAGCAGCCATTGTGCGCTCAGAGATCCGGTTGACGTTGACATTCGGCCGAATGCGCGAGGCAGCAGGCAAAGAGGTGGCCGATCAGGCCGCCGAGATCGGCCGGAAGATGTCGTCACTGATGGCCGCCTGTGCTCATGCCGGCCTTGATGCCACTCCGATGACAGCAGGGGAGTGGTGCGTGGCCCCGACGCGGGCCTACAACCCGCAGTTGACCGAAGAACTCGAGCAGATCACCGGTGTCAGCGGTGAGGACGCGCTGCGCTGGCAAGGTGCGGGACCGGTGACCTCGGAAAACAAGTGGGACCACCTGGTGCACAACGGGTACCGGTCGATTACCTGGGAGATGTCGACAGCCCCGGCAGGCCAGGTGCCCTCCAATGTGCTGCGGCCATTGTTGATCCCACGCGCCGACGTACGCCGCAAACGGGTCGCGATGATCTACCGCGTCCACAACACGGCCGAGGCGGTCAAACTCGTCGACTCGGACTACCGCGAAGCCCTCGCCGCCGAACAGTCCAAAAAAGGTGTCGTGGCCGCCAGTGCCACCGTCCGGGTGGAGAACACCGGAGCGGCCCGCCGCGAACAAGCCCTGGGCGCGGGACTGACCCGGTTCGGGATGCTCGTCACCGCCACCGCCGGCCCCGATGAGGACCTGCCGTCCATCCGCGCCGAAATCGAAGGCATGGCCGACAGCGCTCACATCGGGTTGCGGCGCTGCTACGGCTACCAGGACGCCGCGTTCGCCGGCTCCCTGGGAATCGGGATCATCCTGCCCGAATACGCCTCCACCAGCTCCAAGATTTCCGCCTGACCAGGCTTCCTGCCGCATTCTTGAGAAAGGCCCACCCACGTGACCCTCACCGGCCGCCACAGCACGCTCGACGCTCCCGCCCAGTCCGGACCCGGCGTGCACACCGCAGACCGCGACCCTGACAGCGACATCGACCCAAGCGGCACAGACACCTCCCCGGCGTTCGTGCGGATCGGTGGTGTCAAGATCCGCACCGAACGGGCCTGGGAAGAGCTGCAGCAGGCGGCGAAACAACCCGGGATGAAAGGTCGCCGGGCGCGGGCCGCGCTGCGCCGCGAGGAGCGGGCCCGGTCCCTGTCGATCGAGCGTGTCACCGAGTTTGGTGGTTTCGATCGGCCGGTCCCGGCCTCGGGGGGTCGAGGGTTTTCCGGGTGGGGCGGTGGGCGCATGCGATCAATTGCCCGGCTCCCGGAGTGGCGGGCCACCTCCACCCAGGCCGCCGGCCTGTGGCCGTTCTCGATCGGCGCCTCCGCACCGATGCTCGGCACCCCGCTGGGGGCGCATGCCATCACCGGCGAGGATGTCGGTTTCGATCCGATCGTCTGGTTCGACGACGCCGGGTTGATCAACGCGCCCATCACTTTTGTGTTGGCGCTCAACGGGTTCGGCAAGTCGTCGCTGGTGCGGCGCATGTCCACCGGCGTGATGGCCCAAAACCACACCGCCCTGTTCATGGGCGACACCAAAAGCGAGTACTCCGACCTGACCGCGCACGTCGGCGGCCAGCACATCAACCTGTCCTACGAATCCGGCACCATCAACCCGCTCGGGGTCGGGGCCCTCGGATCGGTCATCGGCCGACTCGACGTTGCGATCATCGAGACCACCGACCCGGACCGCATCGCCACCCTGCATGCCCTGAAAACCGCTGTCTGGGAGCAGGTCCGCGCCCGACAGGTGCAGATGGTGATGGGGCTGGTACAGCTGGTTCGGGCGATGCCGGTCCGCGATTTCGAGGAAACCCTCGTGCGGGTGGCCCTCGAACACCTCTACTCCACTGCCGGCGGCGGATTCACCCCCGACCGCCCGCCGATCCTGTCGGATCTACACGCGGTCATCGACGGCAACAGCAACGTGCTGTGGCCCAAAGTCGGCGCGGACACCGTCGAGCAATACCGCGACATCACTCGCGCCCTGCGCCAATCGTTGACCGCCCTGATCGACGGCAACTTCGGCCGCGTATTCAACGCGCAAACATCCCAGCCCATCGATCTGGATGCACCCGCGATCTGTGTCGACCTGTCCGGCATCGGCGAATCCGACAGCAAGCTGCTCGCCGCAGCGTTGATGGTCTGCTGGTCAGACGGGTTCGGTGCGGTCGAAGCCGCACACATCCTCGCCGACGCCGGACTGGCACCACGACGCAACTTCCTCGTCGTCATGGACGAGCTCTGGCGGGTGCTCCAAGCCGGCGCCGGGATGGTCGATCGCGTCAACGCGTTGACCCGCCTGAACCGGACCATCGGTACCGCGCTAATCATGATCACCCACACGATGAAGGACCTCGGCGCGTTCGAGTCGGCCGCCGATGTGAACAACGCCCGCGGCTTCATCGAGCGGGCACCAGCGAAGATCATCGGCCCGGTCGGACCCGACGAGATCGCCCTACTCAAACAGGTCACAAAGTTCACCACCACCGAAGAGGCGTGGCTGACCTCGCTGGCGTCCACACCCCCGCCCTCACCGGCGACGCTGCGCAAGATCAAACGCGGTGAACGCCAAAAGCCCCAAGGGCTGGGCTGTTTCCTCCTCAAGTACGGCACCTCCGACGAACAGATCGGCATGCCGTTTCGCACCACCTTCACCGCCACCGAGCGCGGTAAAGGCGTCCACAACACCAACACCCGCTGGGGACGAGCCGGCGCGGCGAGCGGGCAGGACCAATGACCATGGGGCAGAGCTACCGCACGATCACCGACGAGACCCGCGCACTGGCCGTCGCTCATCTCAAAAAGCTGTTGCCGCACAGCAGTTCAGTCGCTGAAGCGGTACGGCTGGTCGCCGAGCAGTTCGGGGTGTCGGACAACTCAGTGCGCAACTGGATGCGCCGGGCCGGATTTGACCCGCACGAGCACCTCACCGACCGGCGGCTTGCTGATGCCAACGCCACCATCGCCGCGCTCACGGAAATGAACCGGGCCCTGACCGAACACCTCACCGGCAGGGTGGACGACTAAACCATGGGGGAGGGGGACAGCGCAGCAGGAGCCGGCAAGCTCCTGGCCGGCGCCGCGGCCTTGGTCGTGGCCATACCGATGATCATCATGCTCGCCTTCACCGGCAGCGGATCTGACTGCGTCGTCCCCACCTCGCCCCAGACCGGTGCCAGCACGCTGGCACCCGGATCGCGGGCTGCGCCCATGAAAGAGGGCACCTACCAACTCACGTCACCGTTCGGGCCACGCGACGGCACCATGCACCAGGGCCAGGACTACGGATCCCAGGACGGGCAACCGATCTACGCCGCCGCCGACGGGACGGTGAACCAATCCGGTCCTGCCAGCGGTTTCGGGCAGTGGATCGTGCTCGACCACAACATCGGCGGCAAGGTCTACTCGACCGTCTACGGCCACATGTTCCCCGACGACCTGCTGGTCAAGGTCGGCGACAAGGTCACCGCCGGCCAGCACATCGCGAACGTCGGATGGAACGGGGAGGTCTACCCACCAGGTCCGGGTGGGGCGCACTTGCATTTCGAGGTGTGGGAAGGCGGTCGCTTCGGAGGTGGGCACGCGGTCGATCCAATGGCCTGGCTCTCGCAGGCTCCGGCACCGGGGTCCCCCGGTGGCGGCGCACCACCTGGTCCACCGCCGACCGCTGACGTGGTGTCTGTGGCCGACTGGCAAAAGGTCGCCGACCTGGAATCGGGCGGCAACTGGAGCATCGATACCGGCAACGGATATCAGGGCGGGTTGCAGTTCAGTCCCTCCACCTGGACCGGTAACGGTGGCGCCGAGTTCGCACCGACGGCCAACACCGCCACGCCCGCTCAGCAGATGGAAGTCGCCAACCGGGTACTGAAAACCCAAGGGTGGGGGGCGTGGCCGGTCACCAGCAAAGAAGCTGGGGTCACCGGCAAGAACCCGGCACCCGATGGCACGTTCATCACCGCGCCCGTCGACGCCGGCGCTCCCGCTCAAGCGGCACCGGTCGAGCTCGCGGCCGCGTCCGCTCCGAGCACCGGCGACCAGTGCACGCCGCAGCAGGCAGGGTCCGGTCTCAAACCCGGATCGGTACCGCCGGCATTCGAGCCGTGGATCCTCAAAGCCGCCGGCACCTGCCCGGAGGTCACCGCACCGGTGATCGCCGCACAGATCGAGAACGAATCGAATTGGGACGTCGAAGCACACAACGCCACCTCACGCGCCGACGGACCCACCCAGTTCATTCCCGAGACGTGGGAAGCCAAAGCGGTCGACGGTGACGGTGACGGTCGCCGCGACACCCGCAACATCGCTGATGCGGTGATGTCGCAGGCCGCCTACGACTGCGAGCTTGCCCAGATCGCGAAAGCCGATCTGCAGCAGGGAAAACTCACAGGCGATCTCACCGAGCTGTGGTTGTCGATGTACAACTGCGGGCCTGGAGCCACCCAAGCTCAGGGCGGGGTGTGCCAGAACCCCGAGACACAGGCCTACGTCAAAGACATTCCGCGCAATGCGGCCACCAAGTTCGCTGCGCCCGCTGCGGTGTCGGGAGATTTGCCGACCGGTGGCCCATTCGGGGGGCGGGCGGTCGCTGCGGCCATGAAGTGGCGCGGCACCACCTATGCCTGGGGCGGCGGCAACGCGCACGGACCTACCAAGGGGGTCGGTGACGGGGGAGTGGCCGACAGCTTCGGCGACTACAACAAGATCGGTTTCGACTGCTCCGGCCTGATGATCTACGCCATCGCCCAGGCGTCGAACCACACGATCGTTCTCGACCACTACACCACCAATCAGCTCAACGACCCTCGCGGAAAGCCCGTCCCCCTCGATGCTCTGCAGCCCGGAGACGTGGTGTTCCCCGCCGGGAGCGACCCCCAGCACGTGGCCATGTTCATCGGCGACGGGCAGATCGTGGAAGCCCCGCAATCCGGAGATGTGGTCAAAGTATCGCCGCTGTCGGTTCTGGGAGACGGCGTCCAGGCAAGGAGATTCGGATGACTGACCACCGGCCACACACCACACACCGCCCACGCACGGCGGCCGCCATCGCGGCCCTGGCACTGGTACTGCTGAGCGGTTGCGCACGCGATCAGGACGGCGTCTCCGCGCCCGCGTCCTCACACCACCAACTACCCCCAGCACCTGCCGAACCCACCGCCCCCACAGCCGAAACCACCCTGCCCCCAGCGGTAGCGGCCGTCGATCGCACCGATCCACAGCAGGTAGCCCAGGCCGCGGTACGCATCTGGTTCACCTGGAACACCGACGTCGATACCGGCCCTAACAACGCCGCCGCCCGCACCGCCCCCTTGCTGACCCCGGCGTTCGCACACAGCGTGCTGGCCACCGGCTCCAACAATCCTGGTGGTCAATGGCTCACCTGGGCCCAGCACAAGGCCATCGTGACTCCCACGATGCGGGTGCTGCCCGATCAAGGGGCCCCCCAGTCAGTTGACCGCAAGTACTTCGTCTTCGAGGTCACCCAGACCGCCCGCACTCCCGCCGGCAATGAAGTCGGTGTACCGGTCACCACGTCGGCATGGGTCATCTGCGTCCGTTCCGATGATCGCTGGCAGGTCAGCCAGCTCACCCAGCGCTAAAAACACCTCCCGGAAATGAGAACTGCTATGTCTGAACATGATCGGCTGATCCGAGCAGGGACGGTCCGCCCGTGGCGCGGGTTCATCGCTGTGGCCGCGGTGGCCCTGCTTGTGGCTGGTTGCGGCAGCGGCCACGAATCTGCGCCCGCACCGTCACCGGCCGGGCACGATGCACACGACCACTTACCCAGTGTCCCCACCCCGCAGACCGCCGTGGCCAGTGTCGTTGCCAGCCAGGCACTGTCCACCATGTTCACCTGGCAGCCGGTCACTGAGGACGATTCGAGGCAGGCTCTGCAGCGGGCGGCGCCCTGGCTCGGCGGCACCCTAGCCGCAGGTACGTCCACCGCCGCCGAGCAACCCGATCCGCGTTGGGGGTCGTGGCGGCGCAGAGGCGATGTCGTGATTGCTGCCGCCGACGTGGCCCCTGCTCGCACCCTCGACCCCTCTAGTACTGCTGCGCGTTCGGTCACCGTCCGCCAACACGTCCTGCACACCGACGGCACCAGCACACCCCTGGCCCCCACACACATTCACGCGACCCTCTCTCGCACCCCGTCCGGATGGCGGCTGACCGACTACACCGTGACCGCCGGATAACCCTGCACTGCAAACAACCACGAAGGAGACACGCAATGACACAAGACCAAGACTGGGACACCGCAGAACAAGCCGTGACCGACGGAGCCGACCAGCTGCGCACGGCCACCACCCACCGCGACATTCGTGCCTGGGCCCAAGACGCCGGGGTGGCCACCAAACGCCTGTGGCCCAAAGTCAAAACCGAACTTCGCAAACAGCTCGACATCGACTACGACCGGCTCCGCGACGACACCGTGGCGGCCGAGGCCGCCGAAGTGGACGCCGCAGCAGCGGACGCCCCTGTCATCGAATTGTTTTGTGCCGGTGACGATGAGGTAGCTACCTACGCTGTGTGCGCGGTGCGTGACGACCACGAATCGTGGTACGGCCAGTTCCACGATAAAGACATCGTGTACCGGCCAGGTGATGACCTGTCGGCCGAACGATCAGCCGCCGACAAAGCCATCTACCTCGCCGGCAAAGCCCGCGAAAAGGCCGGCCTGGACACCGTGCGACTGATCCTGCACACCAGCCACCACGAACTATCGGCCGAGCTGCTGGCCTCGACCGCCAGCCGTCATCGGGTCGCGGTGACCATCGAGCTCACCGACCAAAACCCGGCCATCGCACTGTGTCGCGCTCCGGGGTACCGCACCTGGCGCGAGATCAAACTCGACAGCTTGTTCACCGCTACGGAGGTGGCGCCGTGACTCGCGATCGAAACGTCGCAGTCGCGGAAAGAGGCTGTGTGATGGGGGATATCGGCCCGAACCCGCGCCGGGTAGAGGTCATCCCCACCACCGCACCCGTACGCACCACGCCGCCCACAGAGCCACGGCCGACCGACCCTCGACCGGTCCCAGACCGTCGGCCCCAGAAGGTACCGACATGACCGGCCCCGGTGCCGACATCGAGGTCGGCCGCTACGGCCTGCGTACCTTCCGCATCGATCGACGACACCGCGTCCTACTGCCCATCACGGCCGGGGGCGCGGGAGCGATCACCGGGATGCCTGCTGCAACCAGACAATGGGAGGGCGGTGTGTGCGTCGCGCGCTGCCGCAATCACCCAGAACACCTCGCGCCGGTAGCGGACTGTACCTGCGGCGTCTATGCCACCACCGACTTGTTGAGCCTGCACGAGCAGTACCCGCTTCTGGCCCGCAACGTAGTGGCCGTCATCGCCGCCGAAGGCCCCACCATGATCGGCGATCGGGGCATGCGCACCAGCGCCGCCCGTGTTGTGGCCTACTGGGTGTCTTCGCACCCCCGCCTAAAGGTCGCTAGAGAAGTCCTCGCCGCCCAGTGCCACGACGCGGTGATATACACCGACCTCGACTCTCTGTTGGCCGACTACCACCTGCGATCGACTCCGCCGCCAGAAGTCACCGCCGGCGAAGCAAGCACCCCCGGGCGTATCAACAAGCTCCTGGCGGCAAGGGGTGGGGCAGCGAGCTACCGCGCCGCCGTATCCGCCGACCAGGTGCTGCGCTGGCTCAAGGCGATGTGCCTGGTGCTGGTGCTGCCTGCATTGACCGGGTACGTCGCCGCCGATGTAGTCAAAGCGGAGCGAGCAGGCGAGCTACCAACAGAACCGGCGGGGCCAACCATGACCGCCTTCCACGACCTGTACCGGGCCAGCGGCGTTCTCCTGGACCAGTTCGCGGCGTCGAGTGTCGCAATCACGGTACCGCTCGGTGTGGCGGTGTGCGCGGCCGCGGCCGGAGCAGTCCTCTCCATGGCCGGCTGCCTGCATCAACCCCGATGGCTGCTCGTGCTCCACAGGAGCATTCGGCAGGTGGCCTCAGTGGTGTTAGCGGTCTCGGCACTGCTGGTGGTGTACACCCACCACGCCGAGACGGGTCGGCACCCGATCGTCCTGGCCGCCGCGGTCCTGGCCGCGCTCGCCTATCTGTTTGCTCCCGCAGGCACCGCCGCAGCGGTGCTGCGCACCACACCCGTTCGACGACCACACACCTGACATTCCAATGCCCCAAAGCCACCCTCTCGCAGCAAAACCTGCCGAAAGGAGGCCAACGGCCGCAAGAGTGACTCTCGCACAACAGCATTCACGATCAGAATATTCAAGCAAAGGAACGACACCCTTGGGCCGCTGAAGGTGTCAGCGGCCACCCCATCCCCGCAACGCGTTGGAGCTCCGCACCTGTGCGGCACCTCTCACGCCCGCGAGCAACGACCGAACGAGAAGAGACACGAGATGACCAAGTACCCGACACCTGACAAGGCCAACCGCGGTCGCGGCCCAGTGCAGCGTGGCGAAGCGACACCAACTGGGGCGGTGTAGACAGATGCCTACGACTCCGGGACAGATTCGTAGTCCGAAATCCTCTGAGGCACCACTGATTTTCGGTGTTCTAGGTGTGCTTGCGGTGGTTGTTGGGCTGGGGTGGTCGGCACTGAAGTTGGCCGGCGGCCAGGCCGTGCCTGCCAATCCGCTCACTGCTGGCGGGCAGCTGGCTCGCGGCGAGCTTCAATGGACGACGGCGGCCACCGTGTGGGTGGTGTTGATGGTGGTGGTGCTTGGCGCTGTCGCGACGCTGATCGCTGTGTGGTGGTTTCGGCGTCGGGGGTCTCGAACGCGGGTCGACTCGGCCGTCACTCACTTGGCCGGGGCTAGAGACCTTGCCTCTCTGAGTCGTTCAGCGGTGACAGCGAAAGCGAAGAAGCTCAGGGTGGTGATGCCTGACCCTGCAACGTGCCCGTATTGCAGTCCAGGATTGCCGATTGGGGCGTCGCTGCCCGGCAGGACTGAGCTGTTCGGGTCGTTTGAGGACATGCATATCGACATCTGGGGACCCCGGCAGGGCAAATCATGGTCGCGAGTGATCCCGGCGATCTGCGAAGCCCCTGGGGCTGTGCTGGCGACGGAGAACAAGCGCGGCAACCTCGATCACACCCGGTACGTCCGTGAGCAGATGGGCCGCAAAGTGTGGGTGTTCGATCCACAGGGAGTCGCGAACTCTCAGCCCGAGTTCTATTGGAACCCGTTGTCGTACGTCACCGATGAGGACAAGGCCGAATCGCTGGCAGAGCAATTCGCTGACGGCAGCGGCGACCCCGGCGGCCGCAAAGATCCGTACTTCGACACCGAGGGCCAAGACCTGGTGGCCAACCTGATCCTTGCCTCGGCGCTCGCTAATGAACCCATCACCACCGTCTACGAGCGATTGACCCGGCGTGATCGGTGCGCTGAGGCGGTGCGCATCTTGCACCAGCACCGGTATACCCAGATCGCGGCGACCTTGGAAGCGCGCCTGGCATTGGCAGCCAAACAGCAAGACGGCATCTTCGGTACTGCCCTGAAAATGGTGCATTGCTTGCGTTCTCGGCAGATCTCGCAGTGGATCACCACCAGCCACGGGGATCCGCGCCCGCAGCTGGATCTGCATCAGCTGGTGCGGGGCGGGGAGACTCTCTACTGCTTGTCCAAAGAAGGGGTCGGATCGGCCGGACCGCTCATCGCTGCGTTGACGGTGGCGACCTGTGAAGCGGCCGAAGACATTGCGACCGCGTCCCCCGGAGGGCGGCTACCCACCCCCATGTTGTGCGCACTGGATGAGGCCGCCAACGTTGTCCGGTGGCGACGGCTCCCGGATTTGTACTCGCACTACGGCTCACGCGGCATCACCATCATGACGGTGTTGCAGAACTGGTCCCAGGGCGAACGGGTATGGGGCAAAGAAGGGATGAAACAACTGTGGGGTGCAGCCAACATCAAGGTGTACGGCGGCAACGTCTCCGAAGACGATTTCCTCGAGTTCCTGTCCAAGCTGATCGGGGACTACGACCGCGAACACACCAGCGTGTCACGGTCGAAAAGCGGAGATTCAACCTCGCGGCACATCAGCCGCGAACGGATCTTCACCGTCGCCGACCTGCAAGCCCTCCCGCGCGGCCGCGCCGTGGTGCTCTCGGCCGGCAACCACGCCACTCTCATCGAAACGGTGCCCTGGGACCGCAAGCCCTACGCCGCCCTCGTTGAGGAATCGCTGCGCCGCTACGACCCCGAAACGTCCGTCCCTGCAGCAGAACCAGCCGACAAGCACGCCAGGACGGAGCTGCCACGATGAGTACCCACCCCGACACCACATGGGATGAGCTTGACCCCGATCTGGCCGAGGAGATCGCCTCCGATCCCGGCGAGGACGAGTTCGTGGCCGCCGCTGACACTCACGCCGACGAACCACCGGGCCCGTTCTTCGCGTCGGTGTACGAGTTCGTCGAAGAGCACCTGGTGCAGGTGTACGCCCGCAACGTCAACAAACCCAGCCGCCGCTGGTGCAAGCAGTGGTGGGCTCACAAAGAGGCTGTCAGCCGTCTCGAAGCGCTCTGGCGGGCGTACGAACAGATGCGCACCGATCCCGGCAGTGCCATGTCGAGCTGGTGGCTCGATCACGCAGACCGGCAGATGGCCGTACTCCTAGACCCTGAGGGCCCCTTTGATGGGTGCTCAGCCGAGTTCGACCGCCACGAGCCGGCCGCCGACGCACTCCCGGTGGAACCGATGACTGACGAGTTTTTGCGTGAACTGATGACCGGCCGTTACCGCGACGAAGGGAACTGATGATGGAAGACCATGAGAACGAAGAACGTGAACTGACCGGGGGCATGGAACGCGCCCTGGCCGCGGCGATCGCTGCTGCAGCGTCACTGATCGAGGCGTTCCAACGGCGCCAGGCCCAGCGTGACCGCGCCGCCGCCCGCCAGCTGACCAACGGTGACCGTGGCGACAACGCCACCGACACCAACGACAGCATTAAAGAGCAGGTTGATATCCAGACATCGGCGCGCGCGGCACTGGCTGCCGGGCGCGAGGATGCGCAGTTCTGGCGGACCGCACCGATCGAGCAGCTCCACGAGCAGATCATCGCCGAGCATGGCATCGACCCGCGCCGGGTCGGCGAGCCCGCCGCCGATAGCAAGGTGCTCAGCGGAGCCCTGGGCGCGGACGTTTTATCGGTGTATGCCGCCGCAGACCGCTGGGCTGGGCTCTCCGAGGTCGCTGCCGAGCACCGGGCCAACATTGCCGCCGAACTGGCGGCCTACGGTCTCGACGTCGACGAGCTGACCTCGCAACCGCCCGGGACCGCTGCTGAACAGATTCACAACGCCCGCGCTCAACAGTGGGCCGAACGCGGATACGACCCGCAAGGCACCAGCGCCGAGCAGGCCGAAGCCGCGCGGGACGGCGAACAGGTCGAACAGCTCGTCACCCAAGCGAACGCGATGGACCGCCGCAGAGATCAGTACGCCGACTACAGCGATGAGGTGCGGGCCGCCGGTGATCGCATGGCCGCCGACCCTGCACGTGCAGTGGCGGGGGTGTCGGTCGACAAATCCGCGAGTAGGGCCGAGCAGATCAGCACTCATCGCGGGAACACCAGCGCTGGAAAGGCCGCCACAGCCGCAGCGATTGACCATCCCACCAACCCACGCGATGCCCCTACCGCGACATCAAGACGTGCCGCCCGGCCGGCGGCGCGACCAGCACCCGCGCGTGAACGCGGCCACGGCCGCTAACCTCCTCTGCGCGAATCTCGCACACAACGACCCGCCCCCGGCTGTGATGGCCGGGGGCGGGTCGTTCTTTAGTGATTCTGCCGGTAGCAGCGGATGGAAAACGCCGTCAGCGCATCGATCGAGTACAGGCCCGATAGATGCTCCATCTCACGGACGGTGGAACTGTCGGCCGCACCGAGCACCACCCCCATCAAGTGCTCACCGAGCCGATCGACTCGTTCAGTTGAGGAGTAGTCGACGGTGAAACACTCCACCGTCTGCCCGGGCTGTGACACCGGATCGACTACCAGCACTACCCGAGCAGAACTGATGGCATCGTCCAGGACGGTGTAGGTCGGCAAACTCGACCGCAACGCGTCTCTGGTGCGGCTGGTCAGATCCCGTGCACCGCGCCGTGGCTGATTCACAAACCTGGCGACCGCATCGATCCACTCCGAGCCCAGCATTGGGTACACCGCGCTGCACGCAGCCACCGAGCCGCGCTCGTAATCGAGCACCATCCGGCCCGTCGGGAGCGCTACCGTCGAGCCACCCTGAGCGCTCATCGGCCGTAGTCGTCTCGGTCGCGCCGCTCCTGGGTCGTCGACGGTGACCGCACCGGCGTGGGCGGTGCAGTGCTGCGTGCCGGGGCAGTGTGTGTAGCGGGACGGGTCAACCGCAGCCCGTCGGTGCGGGCACTGTCGGCGATACCGCCATAGCGAGCGGCGGCGGCGTCGATGGCCGCGCGCAACTCCCGCGCCCGGTCCAACTGTCCTCGCGCCTCGGCCGCATCACTGATCGCCCGGCACGTCGCCGAGATTTGACTGAACATGGCCATCCACGCGAACCGTGGATCGTCGGTGCTCGTCGCCACGAGCATCGCCGCGGTCCGCCGCAGAATGCTCGCCGCGTACGCCCCCTGGGGTTCCGGTGGCCGACGCTCACCGGTGGTGGCGGCCAGGGCATCAGCCAACCGGGACAGCTCCGCAGGCCTGTCGCCCTCGGCGGCTGATGCCCACGCCGCCACGACCCCTGCTGTCTCGCGACTAGCTCGTGTCCACCGCGCATCTGTGCCGGAGAAACCGGCCATCTTCGCCCGCAGCTTCTTGGCGTCCTCGGACGCGCTGTAGTACCGCGTCGAGGCGACAGGAGCGACGTTCTTTCGCGCCCATTTTTCGGCGCTGGCCCAGTCAGCGGCCGCCCGCCGCTCACTACCCGCGCTGCGCGGCCACCGATCTCGCAGCGCCGGCAACGCCAGTGTGTTGTCGAGTTTCCCGCCGCCGTGCCACACCGGTTTCCCGTCGGCGTCGGCATAGATCGACGGTCGCAGCGCCACCGAGTATCCGACCACCTGCTCGGTACTGCCCGGCGCGAAACGAGGACGGATCAGCAACTGCCCGTGCCCGTACGCGCCCCGAATAAAGTCTTCCTCGCTCGTCGCGTTTGCGGCCACATGCAGCACGGTCTTGCGCAGTCTGGCTTTCGCGGCCTCGGCGGTCATCGCCCCCCGGCGCGGTGCCTGGCCGGTGGGCTCGGACGCTGTGGGGGAGTGCTCGCCTGCGGGCGCACCGTCGCGGTTGTGTGCCCACGCGCTGACCGCATCAGCGCGTGCGCCGGCATCAGGTGCGGTCCAGTGCTCGCGCAATCGTGGCAGTGACAGATCGTTGCCGAGTTTGCCACCGCCGTGCCACACCGGTCGGCCATCTGCGGTGGCGTAGTCAGTAGTCGGTAAGGCCACCGAGTAGCCGACAACCGACTCACTGCTGCCCGGTGCGTAGCGGGGTCGCACCAGCAATCCATGGGCGCGGGCCATGCGCACGAACTCCGCCTCGGACTCTGCCGCCGCGGCCACGCCACGCACGCGTCGCGCCAGCGTCGCCTTCGCCGGCTCAGCCCGCCCGGTGCGCTGGGCAATGTTCTCCTGAGCGGGGGAGGTGCCCTTGGCGGGAAAGTTCTTCGCCCGCCCCGCGGTGACCTTCAACCCGTGTGTCTCTTCGAGTCGAGCGCATAGATTCTGGGCCCGCCACTTATCGCCCCGGGGCCGTTCTTCACCCGGTTCGGGGAACCACAGTTTGACGACACTGCCGTCATCGCGAACCCGTGAGGCGGCGATATGGATGTGGTCGCCGCCGGCCTTGGACATCCCGTGCCGGATCGCGACCCACCGCGCCGGAGCATCACCATCAGAGTCAAAGCCCATACCTGCCATGAACTCTTCGGCGATGCGCTGCCACCGCTCATCGGACAACCCGACAGTGCTCGCACCCTCGGGCGTCAGCGCCTCGGTTTCCTCTGGCGACAACGACAACGAGCAGTGCCACACATTCTCGTCCTTGGTCGCCAGCGCGATCGCCGCTTCACCAGTCACACCACGTTCCTGTGCTGCCGCTAACGCGCCCTTGTCGCGCCGAGATACCCGCGTCCCGAACACCACCCGGGCTGCGTCCAACTCCTCAGCCAACGCCAACGCGGTCTCGCGCCCCAGCTCCAGACCTGCACCGCCGACCATGCTCAGATCAGCGCTGCTAGCCGCCACCACATGTGGATTCTCATGCTCGTTGGCACGCCCCGGGCCCGCCAAATACATGACCAGCCCAGTCATCTTCGCGCCGGTCTCAATGTTGGGAATCACCCGCGCTGACCTTCAAAACCGAACGTCTCACCAAAGGCATCAAACACCCGGCGGTGAGCGCGCATCACTGCATCCAACGTGGCCGCAAAATCAGCCGGGATCTCCTGATCCGAGTTGGCTTGGCGAGCGATCTGATTCATGTTCACCCCCAGTGCGGCAATCAAACCCCGCACCTCACACGCCTGCGCCCACGCCGCCCTACGCGTTTCGTAATCCACTGCCGGACCCTGGTTCTCGGCGAGGGCACGCGAGACCATCAACCGCTGCACCGACATACCCGCCACCTGCGCCCGCGCACGCAGCAACGCCTCCTCATCGGCGGTGACCTTTACCTCGATCTTGTCCCGCCGGCCTCCCGGCGTATTGGCCCTGCGCCGCCGCAGAATCGACCGCGACGACCCCACGCTCTGTCCCGCACCTTCACTCCCCTCGGCCATCGTCACCGCCCCTTTTCTGTAGCGCGCACCTCGTGCGTGGAATCCGCCCGCCGGCGGGAAATCTTGTCGGCTCAGCGCAGCGAACCCACCCCGTGGGGACCCTCCACCAACACCGTTGGTGGATGCACCGTACCGCGACCCAGGTACGGTGACAAGCGTTTAGGCATGCCTAAACGACAGCTTGCTCCGCCGGGGCAAGCCTGCAAGCATCCGCGCCAGCGGATTCCGTTGGTTTCACACCCCGCGCCTTCGGCGCGGACACACTGCATCGCCCTTCGGGCGATTCCGCCTCTCGGCGGGTACCGCCGGACCCGGTTGTGGCGTGCGCTAAGCGCGCGTCTCCGGCCGAGTCCGTGGTGACGAAACGTCGGCTTAGGACAAGCGGGGTAGCTGCGCAGGTGGAGGGAGATGAGGCCGCCTCCCGTCAGTGGTCGTATGGCCGTCGTCGGCGAATGCTTGACTGTTTGGGTGAGTGACGACGGGGAGCTGTACATGGAGCGGCTTCGCCGCCAGGAGATGAGTGAGCAAGCAGCGGCGGGCGATCCGTTCTCCACCACATCGCTGGACAAGCGGGTGCGCGTCAAGCTGTATGCGGCCTGGCGCGATCACACCGGTGCCATCTGGTGGCACCCTTCCGCGTCAAAGACATTCGGCGATGTCGAGTACACGTTCAGCAATCAGGTCAGCAACATGATCGAGAACTCACTCGGCCAATCAGACGTGCGCCCAAGCGAGATCCCCGAGCACGGGATCCAGACGTGGACGCTGTCCGACGCCGTCGTGCTCTCTGTACTCGAGGCCCAGCACCGGGTGCTGCGCGCCGAGTATGAGAACGCACTCAAGGCTGCAACCAAGGCCGGCGAGAAGGGGACCAAGGACAGTCATCAATCCCGATGGTGAAGCGACGAGCCCCGAGGCATTTCGGCGGCGGGTCAACGACATCTTCGATGCGCACGGCGTTGCGTTCGCACTGACAGCGACGAGTCAGATCATCAGCCGCAACTCGGAGGTTCTGCACCACAACGTCATCACTCCAACACTGAATCTGCTGCACGGCCGCCCGGAGTTCGCGGTCGCAGAGGGCACCTATCTCAAAGCACTGAAGGAGATTCGTAACGGTGATGGCGGCGATGCCATCACCGACGCCGGCACCGCACTGCAAGATGCCCTGACCGCGTTGGGCTATTCCGGCAGCACCCTGGGCGAGCAGATGAAAGCTGTGAAGTTCTCGGGCGTTCTGACCGGTCCCGACAGCCCCCTGAGCGCCGCCGTACTCAAGATCGGGGACTGGATTGCTTCACGCCGCAATCACGGTGAAGCACACAAGGGCGACGCTGACGCCAGCCTCGACGACGCATGGTTCATCGTCCACACGGTCGGCGCGCTGATCGTGTACCTCGCCGACCGCCACAGATCGCCGGGGCCGTAGTCACGGCGTGAACGTGCGGAGCCCTTCGCTGACTTTCTGCCACGGCATCTGACCACTCGACACCGACAACACGAACTGTTCGGCGGCGTCTACATCCATGGCCGCCGGCGCCGACAGATCAACCACGTCATTGATCGCCAGGAACAACCAGGCGCTCGCCCACGCGGTGCGTTTGTTGCCATCAAGCAGCGCGTGGTTGTTGGCCAGCGAGTGCATCAACGCCGCCGCCTTGTCCCACAAGGTGGGGTAGGCATCGAGCCCGAACGCGGTGGCTTGCGGGCGGGCAATCGCAGCCGCCAACAACCCTTCATCCCCGACAACCGGGGTGAACCCACACGCCGCCGAACCGGCCGCCAGCACAGCGAACCGATCAAGAAACACCACAGGCACGCTCACGCGAGCCGTTCATTCAACTCCGCCGACCACGACGCAATCTGCGCCGACATCTCCACCACGCGTTCGCGGTACGCACTCGACCGCTCCATCGCCGCGTCATGGACAAACGTCTTGAGCGACTCCTGACTCTTGGCCGCAGCCTCGGCGAGCAAACGGTGTTCCTCATCGGTAAAAGTGATGTTCAACGACGGCATCAGTACGGCTCCCCATTCCCTTGCAGACAGCACTCTTACTACCTGGCGGTACCTACAATGGTACCAAACTAGGTACCGACGTGAAAGGTCGAACAGATCCGTGCTGACCCCCGCGCGCGAACCTCGTCACCGGTCACCGTGCACCGCTACGATGACAGTGAGGGACCACCTGGTTCCTCAGGTTTGTGAACGCCTGATTTGCCGTCTGCGCTCACACACCATCCCGCCACTGGACGGGTAATTCCAGGCTCCGTTTATGCCGTCAACGAGAGAAGAGACAAACCGTCATGTCGTCATCGACTGCTATCAATTTCGAGTCCATCGAGGCTCAAGTCCGCGCCGAAGCAGAACGCAAAGTCACTGTGCTGCGCGAGATCATGAACACCCACAAGACACTGACTCACGAGCGCGATGCGTTCCTGGCCGCCGACTCTGAGCGTCTGCGCACGCTCAACACGTTGCTCACCGAAGCCAAGGCTGCCGGCTTCAACCACAAGACACTCAAACCGTTCGACGTCGACCCACTGGGCACCGCGAAACCGGCAAGCCCTCGTCGCCCGCGTCGCACCACACGACCCGCGTCCGTCGCGAACTCCGATCGCAGCGAACAACCCAGCCACGCCAGCGAGCCCACGACAGCGGGCTCGTCACCGGCCGCAGAGTAGCGGGGCATGTTTTACGAAAAATTGCTCATAGTCATGTGTGGTTTCGGTGCTGTCAGCGTTGTGGTTGGCCTGTTTGCTCTGCGCTGGGCCCAGGACCGCCGCGGCGCGGTGGGTTCGGTCGTGGGCGGCGCGGTGATCGTGGCCGCCACCGTGCTCGTGCTGTCGATGGGCGGGGGCACCCTGCGATGAGCCGGGACCGCAAACGCCGCCAAACCACGGAGCGGATGCGCCGGCGCCGCAAGCAAGCGCTGCGGGCGCACACCCCACCGGACACGCACGGTATGTGGATCCGGGACGCTGGGTTGTTGCCCTCGGCGGGGGTGATCGTCGACTTCTCGGCCGCCGATCACCTCGACCTCGCCGGCCTAGGGCTCGTGCAACTGGGCCAGCGCGCCGATCCGGCTGCATCGATCCCCAAGCTGCACCATCTGGCCGCCGACATCTCCGATCCACATGCGGTGGCCATTAACGGTGATGCACACCCCACCGACCACGGCCGGCAGATCATGCACGCGGTGTTCGGCGATCGACACCGCCGCGAATGGTTGACCGCGATCGGCAATCAGCATCACGCCATGCTCACGGTCGGCGACTGCGCACGCATTCTGGCGGCGTCAACCTCTGCTGAGGTGGCCGCCGCACTCGAGGACGCATGGGTGGCGATCATTGGTGTCGTCACGTACGCCTACCCCGATGGGATCGGCTACTACCCGGCCACCAACACCGCCACCGCCAAAGAGGCGTGAGGACCGGTCAGTCGCGGCCGGAGCCGGTTCCGTTGTCGCGGCCTGGGTCTCGGCGATAGTGCGCCGGCGGCCGGTACGAGGTCGACGAGGGGCCTTGTCCGGTCGTCGGGCGGGTGGCCGCACGTCGAGGATTGGTGGGGTGATCGCGGGTGGCGAACCGGGCGGCCGCCCGGGCTGCTTCGTTGACGTCGGTCACTGCCGGCGGCGGTGTGGGCCGGTCGATCATGATGCGCGCAAAGACAGGGGTGAGCTCGTGGTGGTGGGGCGTGTGCTCACCGAGGTCGGGAACTGAAAACCTGGACTGCTGGTTCCATAGCCGCGGGTCGATCGCCTCGAAGTCGAACGCGTACGCAGTCTTTTCAGCGAGCTGGGCGACGAACAGTTTCCCTACCCGGCCGTTGCCCTCCCGGAAGCCGTGCGCGAAGTTGATGTTGGCGTACACACGGGCCGCTTGGTCAGCGAACTCCTCGGCCGACAGTTGCGGCCAGGGAACCTCTTTCACCACACGTTCGGCGTCCCGGAGGTACACCGGGATGCGGTTGACGTCGGCGAACGCCACGCCGTCTTTGGACATCGGCACCTGCCGGAACTCCCCGGCCCACTCGTGGGCCCGTAATGCCAGTACCAACGAGAGTCCGAGCTGACCTTGATAGTTCGAAAACCGTGCTGTGCAGCGAGGCGAGAGAGGGGCATCGCGTAATACTTTCGGCCTGTGTAGGTGAACGTGAACCCGTGCCGCGTCACTCATTTCTAAGCACCCTCGACAACTACGTGGATTAGTGGCGGCCGAACCTCCAGCCACATGCACATCGCTAACAGGGCGCCACACGCGCCCGGGTTCCAACGCGGTCTGTGTAATGCAACGTGAGGGGACGTACGCCTCAACGTCGTCGTCGACTGACCCGTGCACCGCTTCGGCCGATACCGAATCCGTCGGGCTCGCCGCCTTGGGAATGTCCGACGCGCGACAGTGACCCGTTCGAAGAACAGCTGTCGCTGTGGTGGGACAAGGTTCGGCCACCCATGTTTCGTCACCTGTGACAAAGCATGGGCAGCCCTGCCCCGGCGCGACAGGTCGATGAACTGCACAGTCTGTTCTTCGCCATAGTTGCTGCTCGCCTCAGAACTTCGAGTTGGAAGACTGGTGAATCGGCTGTGCCGACACGAAAGATCGTAACAACGCTCCATCGCTGCACGCCTATCTTCGTCCCGACCCCATGTGCCTGTGGTGGTGTGAACTCCGCACGACCGTGTGCCAATGGGAAGCGCCGCTAGTCGGCCCGCATCCACTTCGGCCGCTGATCAGGTCAGTCAGGGCCTGATGAAGGCTGGTCGTAATCAGACGCCGCGAGCGGCTTCACCGAATCCCGGTGTAGACGGCTGGGTAAGCGATCAGTTGAGAGGTCAGCACCCCGCCGGGTTGTCGTCTGTATCGGCGACAACCACGTTGACGGGATCGCTCGGAAAGACAGAGACAAGTAACACCTGAAACGGGCGGTCGGGGGATTGCCAGCACCACTCAAAGCTGGAATTGGGCTGTGCCTGCGCAGTGCGAAGCTGCAGCTCTTCGATCTGCTTTGGAGGAAGCCGATCTCCAATCCACTTCGTCGCGTCCTCGAACTGCCAGCCAGGGAGGTCGTAAGCCGCCGTAGACGCCGTTGGCTCACCGATAGCGATCGCCTCAGGCGGCATGACAACGCCAGCTATGCCCGTATCCACTACGGCAGCCATCGGGACCTCATCTGAACCCACAACTGCCGGATCGGCCGCGTGCGTATCGTTGCCACATGCCACTAGCGATGCTGTACAGCACACACCGACTAACAATCGCTTCATAGAAGTTAAATATACTAATCAATTACTCCGCCCGTGCAGGTGGCCGGTTCGTTGCCGCCTCGATAGCCCGTGCAAGGGGCCTGCTGCGGGACACCAGGTCTTCTGCGAGGCCAAGCTGGTCCGATGCGGTCATTCCGCACGAGACCCGGCGATCGTGGCAGGCCGTCAACGGGTGGTCAGTTTGGGCCGGCGTCGATGACGTGTTGGGCGATGATGGCGAGTTTGATGTTGCGTTCCTGCGAAATTGTGGTCAGGAGTCGGAATGCGTGGGAGTCGTCGACGCCGTAGCGTTCCATGAGCATGCCTTTGGCTTGGCCGATGGTGTCTCGGGTGGTCAGCGCGGCACGGATTTGGTCGTTCGCGCGGACCGACGCCATCTCGACTGCGGCGTGGGCGGCGAACAGTTCCCCGAGTGATCGCGCCTGTGTATCGAACACGCCAGCAGTGGTGCCGTGCACGTTCAAGGCGCCGAAGGTGCCGTCCTCGCTGACGAACAGGCTAAAACAGGCCATCGCTGCAATGCCGAGATCGTCGGCGGCGCGGGAAAATGCGGGCCACCGAGTCTCGGTGGTCATGTCATCGATCCACACGACTGTGTCGTTTCCCGCGGCTGCGGTAAGGCATGGTCCCTGTCCGAATTGTTGCTGCAGGCTGTCGCACTGTCGGGCCAGATCACCTACTGCGACCGGGGTCGTGATCACCCCGCGCGCTGAGACCAGTGTGACGCTGGCATATTCGGCGCCCTCGATGGTCTCGATCGCGGCCCGGGCGACCCTGGTCGTTGCTGATGCCTCGTCCTCGCCGGCGACACGCAGCTGTTGGGCCATCTGCGCTAACCGGGCCGATACGTCTACCTCAGAACTCACCAGACCGTCTTCCGCCGCCACTTGATCTAAGACGTGCTCAAGCTACACGAGCGATCACAAGCAAGGCGGATAGCCTCGTAGTCGCAGACGTACACGCGGCCACCGCCAGGCCAAAGATTCTGCTGCCGGATCGGTCGGTCAATCTGTACGACTGCAATCATGGGTTCGATGCGGGCGGGTAGTCCCTGCCGCGGATCAGCGGTTCGGGGGCCTTCGTGGGTGACTTTTCGCAGCGAGTTACTTGCTTGGTGGCCTTAGCTCTTGGGGAGTCGGTGAGGCCACTCCGTCTGGCCGCTTGCGTGTACACCAGTGCGGTGGGGGTTCGCGTCCTGCGAATGGATGAAACAAGGCCACAGTGTTGACAATGTGTCTGCGGGACAGTGGTTTAGCATCAATGGCAAAAAGGGGGTTGGTGATGCCGTACATGGGTTTGATCGTGCTGGTGGTGATGATTGCGGCGTTGATCGACATCATCGGTAGTGAGGCGGGTGTGCGGGGGTTGCCGCGGTGGGGGTGGTTGTTGCTGGTGATCGTGTTGCCGCTGGTGGGTTCGATCGTGTGGTTTGTGGCCGGTAGGCCGGTATCGGGTGGTCATGGGCGGCCATCAGGCTCTGGGCGGGCGAGTGCGTTGGGTTTTCCGGAGTATGACGAGCGGGGCCGGTTCGAACCGGCAGATCCCGCGGCTGATGCACAGTTTTTGCGGCAGGTTCGTGAACGCGCCGAGCAGCAACGCCGCCAGGCTGAACTCGAACGTCGACGCCGCCAACAGGACGGCTGAAGACTGTGGCCAAGACAGGTGCCTTCACCTTCACGCCGCAGGATGAAGGACGGCCATCATGCGAGCGTGCCGACCATGTCGTTGGTGGTAGGCCCGATGATCAGTATCCCGGCCGGACAGCACCCGGGACGGTACGACACTACGACACCGGGTGTTCGATGAGCACCACGAACCCGCCCGAAGAGATCGCTGCGGCCGACGATCCCGTCGATCCGGTACCGCTGCGCCCGCCGACCACACGCAGCGATCACCGCCGAACGCGCTCGTCGGGGTCGTTGATCGGAGCCGACCTCGCCATGGTCCTGACCATGGCGGCGGTGATCGGTCTGCTGCTCGGCGTCGTCGGCCTCGTCGAGCTACTCACCTGAACAAAAACTAGACGGCGTCGTTATCAAAACTTCCGAGCTCGGCGACGACGGCCTAGCTTGAGATCCACCTATGTATCGTCACCCGTGACGAAATGAATTGTGCTGCATTCGGGGTTGCCGGGGGAGCCGTTGTATGGCGATGGTGCTCGGGATTCTCGGGGGACGTTGCGGATCTCGGATGTGCGAGTGGGGCCGGAGGGGTTGAATCCGGCGTCTCCGCCGATTGGGTGGGATACGCCGTTGCAGGTGCGGCAGGACAGTGAACGCAAGCCTGTGGGTGGTTGGTCGGCGAATGTGTTGCCGGTCAATCCGCAGTCGGGGAAGGCCGACGTCGGGGTCCTGGGGACCAACGGTGGTGAGGGTGGGGCGCTGAAAGTTGGCTTCTCACGGCAGTATCGGGTCAAGATTGACCGGGCGGTCCCGACGTACTATCACGTGCTGACCAAGGGCGGCATGGACTATCTGGCGGTGCAGTATCGGTTTGAGTATGCGTATCAGCAGGTCACTCATGGTGATGTGGCTGGGGTTCCGTGGGGTGATCTGGATCCAGACACCTGGCATACGGCGTCGCCCGAGGTGGTCGACGAGCTCGCGGGCAAGGGCGTGGAGATCCCGCGCATCGACTAAGACCTGCGGGGGATGCAGATGGCCGGCCGCACTCTCTGTGGCCGGCCTTTTGTGTTGCGGTCGTTGTTCAGGCTGCGGTTGGTCGCTGTGGTCTGTGACGATGTCCATCATGGAATCGTCGGACACAATCGCACTTGCAGGGCTCGTCATTCCCACCGTGTTCGCACTGTTGGCGTTATGGCAGTCAAGGGGCGCTAAAGCGGCGGCCGCTGCGGCTGAGACGCGCGCGAACAACGCCGAGGAGCGGGCGGCCGCTGCTCTTGCACTCGCGAACCGGCAGGCGGTAGCCATCGAGGCAATGAGCGCGACCGTCGTCGGCGCTGGACCACAGTCAATCGATTGGGGGATAGAACGTTCCGGCGAGCACGTTTTCTGCCTACGCAACCGCGGCACTGAGACGCAGTACGACGTGGAGATCGACCGTGAGGGCCGCAGCGGTACTGTCGGCGTCCGCTACGACGCGCCCAAGCTTGAGCGCAATGCCACGATTGATTTCTCACTCGCAGATGCACCCTCGTCCTTCCGGGTCACGTGCCGCAACGAGCCCGAGGGTCGACGCGTAGCTGTCCCGCAGTATTGACCAGTCGCAACCAGGTGTTCACGGTAGAGGGCTTGATGTCGCGGCAGCCTCTACTTGTTGCCCTTCGCCCTGTTGTGGGTGATGCATAGCATCTCGCAGTTGGCCAGCACCGAGCCACCGCCCTTCGACCAGGCGGTGACGTGGTCGGCCTCCATCTCGCCCAGTTTGTAGATTCGGGTGGCATTGGCGTTAGTGCCGGATGCGCATATTGAACAGTTTGAAATTCCGGCATTCTGGGCGGCGCTGGTCTGGTTCGCGTATGCCGAGGTTTGAACCCTCTTGTCGAACAGCCGGATCGTAAGCAACTCTGGCCTGGTGGCCCCGCTCAGGAGGTACTCGTAAATGCCTTTGTTGCTGGTAGCAGCCTCATCAGCTCGGAGGCGGTCGACTTCGGCGTCGAGCGTCGTCGGGCTGTACGACTTCAAGTGGTAGCGCTCGTAGATCCGGCCCCAATCCAGCCCACGCATTTCTCTGTCGGGAGGTCGGACGAAAGTGGCGCTAACCCAGTCGATGACGGTCAGGAAGTACGTCTCCAGCTGTTTGCAATTGGAGTCGTGCCGGTGTGTGGCGAGGTAGGTCTCGACACTGACGCCCTGAGCGTCGGAGATCCATTGAAGTGCCTCTTCGAGAATCTCCTGGCGCTTCGGATCTCCTTTGACATAAGACTGCCATTTCTGCATGTTCGAGTTGTTCGAGTTCGAGAACACGGCCTTGGCGGCAGTGACGAACGGACCAGAGTAGATGGCGTTCAATAACTCTTGGCGCTTCAGTTCCACGCCGGAGATGTTGATTGTCTGGAACCATTCCTTGATCTCTGTCTCGGTGCCTTCGCACGCGTAGACTAGGAGCTGGCTTTCGGTGATTTTGTCCTGAAGATTCTTGGGCAGTGAGCTGAAGGTCTGCATACGGCCATTGACAGTGATTGCGAACTTGCCGACGACGAACCTGCCCACGCTTGTAATGCGCTGCTGTCCGTCGAGGACCTCCATGACACCTGTCGACGGATCGGCAACGTTGAAGTAGATCAGGCCAAGTGGATACCCCTTCAGCAGGGAGTCGATGACGGCGACGTCCTTCTTGCCGTCTCCGTAGATGTAGTGGCGCTGATACTCGGGTTGAATGATGAGCTTGCCGTCGAGGCCAAACAGGCCTTTGCCTTCGTGTTCGTTGTAAATGAAGCCCTCAGTTACCTGGGCGACGGTGTACTGCTGTAGATCGGTCTTCATGCGGCGGTCTTCCGTCGGATGAGAATCCGGTGGTACGCAAGGACGTACGTCTCACCCTCGACTTCGTAGTAGGTCTTTCCCTCCGGTGGGGAGGCGACTCTAATCGAAGGTGCATCGTTGAGCTTGCCGACGTCCTTCCGCGTCCCATTGGGGCTGATTTGGATTTGCTTCGGGTACCGCTTGGACTGTTGCCCGTCGTAGCTAGTCGTGATGCCGACGATCTCAAACTGCTCGGGATTGTACCGACTCAGGAATGAGACAGGGACGCCCATGACGCCCTCGTAGTCGCTGGGGATCGCATCAGTAAAGGGCACATTTATGGCGTCGAAGTTGTCGTATCGCTGATAGCCAAAGCCGCGCACCTCCTTGTGTTTGCTGAACTTAACGTTGTCGGACTCCGTCATCAGCTGTAGCGGCTCGTGGCGGCGTCCATGTTCAAGATTGGTGTACCAGTTGACGTTACGGAACTTGACTAGACCGGTGGATACGTCGAAGACGCCGCTGGCGTACTCGTTCTCGCAACCTTCGGGCACGCGGAAGTACGCGTTGCCGCGGGCAAATCCGTAGCCGAGCCAGAGCTTGTTGTCACGGATGAGGGGGAAGATCTCTTTGGTCGTTGGCGCGTTACCGCTACCGATGACCACGAACGACTTGTCAGCCTCGACCAGCCAGCCGATGAACTCCCGGAAGAGGCTGAACGGCGGGTTCGTGATGACGATGTCGGCCTGATCGCGTAGCAGCGTGACCTCGTCGCTGCGAAAGTCGCCATCGCCGTCGAGGTACTCCCACTGAAGGTC
This sequence comes from Williamsia muralis, assembly GCF_051487485.1. Classification (GTDB taxonomy): domain Bacteria; phylum Actinomycetota; class Actinomycetes; order Mycobacteriales; family Mycobacteriaceae; genus Williamsia; species Williamsia muralis_B. The sequence continues at coordinate 50,614 of NZ_JAHVCV010000015.1, forward strand.
ATCGAAGTCGATCTTGCCGTCACCGTTGATGTCTTCTGGGCCAAGTACGAATTTTTTGCCGTTGGTGCGGGTCCTGGCCTCGTCGAACTTGGGGTCGGCTGACTCGAAGAGCGTCGGCTGGTAGGTCGCGAGATCTAGGTTGCTATCGGGAGCGTATGACGTCGAGATTAGTTGCTTCAGGCCGTACTCCCCGAAATGCAGGGCGAAGAACTTCGTGAAGTTGGACCACTCCGGGTCGTCGCAGGGTAGGAGAACTACCTTGTCTCGGAATACGTCGGGGTCGTACTCCATGTAGGCGTTCATCTCGCGCTCGATGTCGGCCCACTGCGTGTAGAACTCGTCGTTTTTCGCCGTTCTGGCCGACCCAAGGCTGTTGTTCTTCGCCGCGGTTGTCATGGAGCGATCGTAGTCGGTGGCGAAGGAGCCCCGGGGGAAGGCTCGACCGGGAAGGTACCGGTGTTGCGTCTCGGGGCAGGAGTCGATGATCTGCGACCGGCACTCAGGAGATGCAGGCGGTCGCACACCTCTCAGTGACTGCACACCAGCGGCCTCGACGCACGAGTTCCTAGCTAGGTTGGCGTCCCGGTTAGCGCGATAACCGGCCCGACCGTCTCCACCATGAGTGCATTTGACCTTCTCCCTGACTGAACGGGTCGCTGGGAGCGCGGGGTGTGACGGCTAGTCTTCGCGAACGGGGTTTCCTCAGCCCAGCGATTGTATTGCGCTGACGGCTAACTCGGTCACCTGTTGGCCCACCTCACTCCCCGCCGCGGTGGCGACGGTGCCGATGGCGGCCGCGAGCATAGCCACGAGCCTGTTCTTGTCCTGCTCCGGCTCGGCGGCCGCTGTTCTTAGATCGCCGGCAATCGTTTGCGCTCGTTCGGGGTCAATCGCTGGTAACGAGGAGGCCACCAAGCTGTCGAGTGCGTCGGCGACGGCTAGCAATCGGTCGGCCTGCTCACTAGACGGCGTTACCGTTTGGGTGAAATCGTAACTGCCAATCGCGACGTTGGTTGGGGCGTGAGTGTTAACGGTGTAGTTGTTGGTGACGCCGGTGGTGTTTGCTGGCCGTTCCGGGCCGGGACGGACCGACAACCCGGCCGCGACACGGTTCTCGCCGGCCGATGTGATCATCGGCCGAGGAATACCACCGCCGAATGCTCCACTACCAGCGATGTATCCCTCGGCTTTGAGGTAGTTGGTGGCGTCGACGAGCTCGGCGGGGGTGATCGATTCGGCAGCCCACTCCGCGGTGGTCTCGACGTCTTCGAGGTTAACGACCGGGGCCCGGTGCCCCTTCATTTTCGTCTCGTAAAGCCAGAGCAGCACCGCGTCACGCACGCTCCACACCCGATCCGCTGCAAGACTCACAACAACCCCTCTCGGCAGGTTTGGCGGCCACTTCCCCCGTTTGTTGACACAGTAGGCCCGAGGTCAGACAGCGAGTGGAGCGCGCAGGGCTGCTTGGTTGCGGACCTGGCGGTCGCGGTAACGATCGTTCCCGGCGAGCTAGCCCGTCACCTCAGGATCACCGCGTGAACGTGATGGTGTATCCGGCCAGACCATCAATCGACAGGCTGTACTCGACACCGTCAAGCGTTGCCATGGTCCAGCCATCCTTGACGCTCAACGACTCGCCCACAGGCAGTCCGCCAACTCCACCGACCGCCTGAAAGTCGATGTCGCCGTCGCTCACTGACGCGGTGTCGGCTTCACCCTGTTCGGCGTTTGTCGCATCGGTATGGATCCAGTCAGTGAGGGGTAATTCCGGCGATATGTTCTTGACGGTGACCGGGAAGTAGACGCTCACGGCCTGCGGCGATCGGTCATACAGAGTGCTCGCGTCCTCACTCGGCTTGAACTCGACCGGAGCGCCCACGGTGATCTCCAGCTTCACCTCGCCCGCACGCACCGTGTCGCTGTAGATCGCGGTCTGGCCGAACTTGCATGGATCTCCAAAAATTGGCTCCGTATCGCAGATCATCGGGTTAGCCGACGCTGAGGATTCCGCTTCCCGTTCCGGAGCAGGCGGCGGGGAGGACTGCTCGGCGCTCGAGGCTGCCACGGCATCGGCCGTGGCAGCCTCGCTGTCGTCTTCCAACAGCGCCCCCACGGTAACGATGCCTGCCAGGATGACACCGGCGCCGCCGAGCGCGGCCCACAATTGCCAAGGGGTTTTTCGCTTCGGTCGACGGAAGGTCATGGTTGTTCGCAGACGGCCCTCCTGTTGGGTGACCAACTCCCAACCTTCCTGCTGCTTCTTTGTGATCGTTTTCGACTCAGTGCCCCGGATCGCCTTAATCTCAGTGACCTCGTACCGTGCTTCCTCGCCTGCCATGCCTCGTCCCGTCATTCGATAGCGGTTGTTGTGGGCAAACCCGTACCCAAGGACAGGAAATAAGGTTGCACGATGCAGTTTGCACTATGTCAGTTTCGCGAGACGACTATGCTCCCGGCGAGAGCATCGCTAACACTAATAAATGTTTCTTTACGTTCTCCCGCAAGCGGTCTTGGCTACCGGGCCTGACTCAGGTCGCCATGGTGAAACTCGAGTCAAGGTTCCTTCTGGCCACACCGCTGGCGCACGTCCTTGTCTGCAAACCACCAGTCAATCCCGTCAGGCTCTATCCAGGTCCTGGGCTCGGCACCACCAATAACCCGCGCATCCCACTCTCCAGAATAGTCGCGCGAGAAGCTGATAATTTCGCCGCCGTCCACTTTTTTAGCCTCACGGAATTGCGTAACCCCAGACGGCTCCGCAGGCACAGAACCGAACTCACGATCCACCAGCGTATTGGCAGGCAAACCCCAGTTGTATCGGTTCGAGATGATGGCGCCTTCCGGGATTTGCCAGGAAACCTGAAAATTTATCCCTCTCGTATCGATCCGGTGGGGGGATAGGTTGAGCAACCGAACTTCGGCCGTCCGCGGGGTGTAGACCGCAAAGTAGGTGAAGCCCATCGGGTCGCGCGGCCCAAGCGCAGGAGGGATCCCGGGACCAAACTTTCTCTCCCAGGTCACTTCAAACAGATTGATTGCGGGTGCCTGACAGTCCAAATTCGGCCGATTTTCTTCAGTTACTGTGACTGTCTGAGTGGTCACCGACATCACGGTACTAGTTTCCACCACCGTCTCCACAGATGTTCCACACGCACCAATGGCCAGTGATACGCCTATCAAGATCGCGATTGTCAATCGTTTTGGCCTTGTCACGACTCTGGTCACGTTGCTATCTAACGCCAACTTGTTGGTTTTCAGAGTTCGCATGGCCGGCCGTCGTCGAGATAACCCACGTCTCGCAGGACCGCTTGGAGCACGGTCAGGTACGGCTGACCGATGACGGTAGCGATGCCGTCGAGTGTGGTCCGGGCTGGCAGCCCGCGCACGCCGTTGGTCCGCCAGAGATTTAAGTTCTGCCGCGAGACACCGATTCGTCGAGCCAGCTCGGCGTCACTGACGCCGTAGGTGTGCTTGTGGGTGTCGATCAGTTCGACAAGACGTGCCGTTGCCACAACTTGAGTATCGAGGTGGCGCCTCACGAAGTCAAGAGACACATTGCACTTTCGACAAGTACTACTTGACATAATCTATATTATCGGCGTAACCGATTGCGCGGCAATATGTTTCGTCACCAGTGACGTAACGGCACCCTGATACCGGGCGTGACAGGCGACAGGATCCCGGGCGCGGTCACTACTTACGGCTTCGCTGGAATTGCCACACAGCGTGGTCCAGATCGGTAGGCGACATGCCCATCTCCTTCGCTGCGGCCGTCAGGATCTTCAGCGCGAACGGCGGCGTGACGCCGCGGCGAGTGAGTCCCAATGAGTCGGCGATGAATCGGCAGATCATCCGATCTGGCTTCACGCCCGGGATCCCGGCCAGCATCTGCATGTAGTGCCAGGTGATGCCGCTTTTTTGACCGGCCATCGCGCGCCAAGCCGCCTCGATAATTGCGAGCTGCGCCTCGTCCTCGGCCGCCGCCCGAAGGTCGGCGGTGGTACGGATCCCCGCTTCGTCGAGCACGCTGGCTGCATCACCGATCACCTGGGACTTGAGAACCCCACTGCGGCTTGAGGTGCGATTGTTGTTGCCGATCTTGCATGCCCACCCCTCCGGGCCATCTAGCTCATCGAAGGTGGCCAGCAACTCAAGGACACCGTCGAGGTTCGGGTCACCACCCTGCTCGCGGCGGTACGCACGATAGCGGGTGACGACCTTCTCGACACTGGAATACCTAACCCCTGTCGATTGGATCGAGTCGATCACACAGAGGGCCAAGCCTTCGCGGTAGCCCGACGGCGCCCGGGAGCCGCGGAACTGTTCGCAGGCGTCGACGAGGCCACGCAACTGCTCGGCGGTGTAGGCCATACAGCGACGGTACCGGCAACACTGCGGACCTCACCACGAGCCACACCAAAACGAACGGGCCCGACCGCTCAATCAGTGGCACCCGAACATGCGCCCGGCAATTCGTCCCACTGAACACGTCTCGTTGCAAGTTCTCATTGCACTGCAATGCCTTTCGCTTCCAGTAACGAATACCCAGACATGTCCGGGGGTTTGACCAACCGTTCCGCAGAGCAGTTCGACGGGTGGTCGTCTCGTTCGAGGTCGTTGCCGCCGGTGGGAGATCCCGCGCGGATCGACTATGGAGTAGATGTGGACCGGGTCGCGGTTGCTGGCGGATAGTTGCAGCGGGGTCCTCTACTCGCCGAGCGGGGTAAAGCGGTCCTCATGGTCGTGGGCCGCGATCAGGCCGGCCAGATGGAGGCAGGGTTGCATCGGCGCGGGGTGCCACCCAGTTGCTTCGCTTACGAACCCCCCTGGGTCATGATGGGTTTCGTTCCACTGCAGGCGACGGACCGGGAGTGTGTTGAAGTCGAGGCGCTCGTCTGTGTGCACGTTCCTTGGCCATTCAAAGAAGGTTAGGAAGTTTTCCCGGTCGGGCCTACCCGGGTAGTGGCTGCGTTGGAACGGCGCCAACTCGGGCCCTGCCTGGTCACCCTGTACAGACCACGTTATGTGGACGTAACCGGCCGGCAGCTGGATCTCGCGGTCGCTGGGTGAGTAGGTCCGGAGGTACTCGCGCAGCAGTTCGTCAGCGGTCTCGTCGGACCAGTCCGCTCCGATGTTGTAAGTTCCGGCCACTTCGTATTCAAGCCAAAGCGTCGTGTCGCGTGGCTCGGCAACTCGATCACGATTGCGGAGACTCCACCGTTGCTCGGGGGTTGTCATTGTGTTGTTGTTTCCCGTCTATGGTTACGTGCAATCGGTTCAGGGACTCGGGTTTCGGCGGGCAGCAGCAAGAAGGGCGCCCACTCCCATAAGTGGACGCCCTCTTGCTGTTCACGGATTCAGGCCCCGGCGATGTCGACACAGACACGACCGGCAACCTGCGCTTCGGATTCCGCTTGCTCCGTCCTCAGCTACCGCTCCCACGCCGCCCAGGCGAGACGAAGTCAAGTGAACCGGGCCACTGTCCGCTCCGATGGCTTCGGAGTGACCTTCCCGATCGACCGTTCTTCCCTGGCGACTACAAGAATCGTAGCAGTGCGTTCCAACACATGCAACCCTTCTCTCTTGACATCGATACTATCTGTTTCTATAATGTCGCGCCGTACGTTTGTGGTAATTAAATAGATACGCTGTTGGGTGAGGAAGCGGTACGCTCGTGGTGCAGGCACGGGTTCGCTGTTGGAGCGAAGTAAGAGAGGGCGATATGAGTACCGCTGAGAGCGTAGAAGGAAAATCGTCTGCCCTGATCCTACCCGGCTCGGGGGAAGGGAGCGACGAGCGATTCCTCAAGATTGTCTTTCCTGTCCGCCGCGCTCCTGCCCTCCCCCGACCGGCTCGCTCTGCAGTCCGCGAAATGGCTGGATCAGCCGGCCGACGAGTCGACCCTCCGGTCAGGAAGTCATTTGTTCGCCCTATGGCCGCCGACGCCGATCCGGTTGCGCCGATGGCGGGCGTGTACAGCGGGGGTCGGAGCGGAGTAGTGGCGCTCAAGCTCTACTTGGCTCTCATCTGGCGGTGTTCAGCTCCCCCGTTCTCGACAGACAAGCCAGCCCGAGCGTGGGCGACCCTGCTGAACCTCGACGACCCCGAGGGCAAGGGCACTCGACGGATCAAGAGTGCGATGAAGACTCTCGAGGCGGCGAACCTTATCGCGATCGAAGAGAATCCCGGGTACCCCAACATCGTCTGGCTCCGGGACGAAGCCGGCACCGGCCGTGACTATCGCCTGCCCTCCACTGCTTACACGTTGGCGAAGCAGAATGGAGAAGCGAAAAGCGTTCTTGCCGAAGACATGTACTTCAAAGTACCCAAACGCCTGTGGACGCGTGGTTACATTCAGAGCCTCAAAGGGCCGGGACTCGTCATGCTGCTGATCCTGTTGGCCGAACAGGCAGGCGAGGGCGAAAAGGTCTGGTTCAGCACCGCCGAGTTTCCCAAGCGATACAACATCTCACACAAAACGAGGGCCGCAGGCACCCAAGAGTTGATCGATCTCGGTCTACTCCGAGTCGAGTCGCAAAGCCTCGCGAAAAGCGGCTACTCGAACACCTTCGACACCCGCCGCCGCCGCAAGGTCTACGAACTCACCCCGCGGGCGCGGACCGCAGGACCAGAGCCAATAGTCGAATCAGGAAGCCGAAAGAAGTTGCGCCGCAAACCGACTAAGAACAATCCTAAAGCAAAAGTCTGACAACTCCGTGATATGAAGCTGTCATCTATTCGGAAGGACAGTGGTCTCGCGCCGCGCCCGCCTTCGGCGCGCTACTTCTTCGGGCAAGGTCACGGTTAAACCACTTCATCGGCTGGGCCTCGCCCATAGCGCTGCGGGTTGCCCCTCATCCCGTAATCTGGGGCAAGAACTGATCGGCCATAGCCGGCCCGCACACTGCTGCTACCTCATCGGAGAAAGCGATCGCCGCCTTCTTCAGCCAGTTCAACCCATACTTGCTGGCCTTACGGATCATTCCGTCGACCTCGGCGACTACTTCATCTTTGCCTGTGGGGTCAAGACCGGGGGCAGCAAGGATTGCCGAGCGCAGCTGCTCAAGTACAGCCACGGCTTCGGTCAGCGAAATACCCTGGTTCTGAGTGACCTCCGCCGACATCACGGCGCCCACTCCACCGATGTTCTGGTTCCCGATGGTCTGGTTCCCGTAATTGTTGGCAGCGAAGCTGGTCGTCGTCACACTCGTGGGTCCAGGTGGGCGCCCCGAGATGGGAGAAGGCCCTCGCAGCGCTCTCTTCCCGGCCGGTGTTGTCTCGACGAAGAAGAAGGTCCCATCCGCCAGTTTCCGACCTTTCACTAGGCGTAAATCTTCGAGTTCTTCTGCCGCCTCGTTGATTTCCTCTTCAGTCAGCCTGCCCGAGTAGTCAGCGGCCAAATCCGAGCCCAGCAGGCCATCGAGATCCGAGCTGGTCCGCAACCACTCAAGAACTCGACGTTGCGCGAGTTCGACCCTGTAGACCGCGGCAACGTTACGAGCTTCAACCTGCCCGCGCTCAGACAGGACGAAGTTGAAGTTGATGTCACCGTCCGTGAGGGTGTCTCGCACGAGGCCGGCGTGAGCCAGCTCGTCGTAGACGGCCCGCTGATTTGGTTTTGGGCACAGCTCATCCGGCGGGCGGGGCGAATCTGGGCCACCAGCCAGCCACCACAAAACACGGAACGCTTCAAACGAGACCACCACAGCTCCCCTCCATGGACCGACGCTCGGCGCGTCGCCGCGACACTGACAAAAGTACCGGGCGCCTCAGACACAGCTTCCACAAAAAGGTGTGGCATGCCCGTGCCACACGCTCGCCGTCAGCCAATCAGCCCTTGGGCCACTCACAGCACCACTTCAGCTATTTCGTACCGGCTGTTCCGCAGTAGCGCAGGGCTCAACTGCAGGCCGCTGAGTGCGTCGCAAAGGGCGAAGGTCGCGGCCATGGTGTCGTTTGCTGTGAACGTATCGGCGTCAGTGAGGTTGAACCCGCCTATCTCATGCATCATGGGAAGCAGTTCGTCTGGAGATGTTCCATAGCGCATGTCCGGAAATTTGGGCTGGAAATGCGTCCGCAATTCACCGTCTACGAACCGGTGGAAAGTTTCGAGCGCGTTGCTGATGTTGCGATGGTGGGAGATCACTTCACGGCCCAGCGAGAGTGGTCCACTGATGGAGGGGGTCGCTCCTACGTAGCCGTTGCTCTCGTACATAACCGACCACTCGTTCACTTGAAATAGTCCAACATACTGACGCTCGCCGCCGACCTCCTCCCGCAAGCGGCTGGAGCCTTCTGCAAGTGTCCTGAAGTCAGCGGACCGGACCTCATCGCCAACGGTCGGGAGGCTGTCGATCACGCCGGCCACGGTGGCGTCACGCACATACGTGAGAGAAAAACCGTTGAACAGGTCGGTCGCCCTTGAAGTCCAAGCGTAGTTCTCGTACATCACACCAACACGTTAGGCCAGCTCCGCTCTGGCTGCCTGTTGATCAGATCTATAAGAGCTTCTGGCGGCCTGTTATAGGCCTCCTGCCTACCGGGATCCTCGCGCTTGAGTGCTATCGAAGCATTGATAACTCGACTTGAACACTCATTGGTTAATGAACTAGCGCTTCATATTAGACTTTATGTAAATGGTTGCTCGCCCTCCGTTAACAAACTAACAAACTAACAAACTAACAAACTAACAAACGTAGACTGTCACAATTCAATTGCAGTAATCTTCGATATGGCGAGTCGTCACCCACCGATTAGCGCGATGCACACGCCATTCATGTCTTTCCCAGTGGAGGGTCTCGCCGATGATCAACAATAGGATTTCGCGCTACAGCCTTGTCTTAATTTCGTTTCTTGCCAGCGTTTTGCTCGTGGGGGTTGGTGCGGCCAATGGTGCACCGTCGTCACCGTCCCCCCAACCGCCGGCGGCCGACAAAAACTCGATTACGTCCATTACTTCGAAGCAAGGGCCGCCGAAAGTAAACAGTCCTGAAGCGAGAGCTGCAGCGGCAACAGTAGGAATCGACTGCCCAAGTCGAATGGCCTCGTGCACATCCACCGAGACCCTTCTGTATCAGATCAACAATCAAGGCGCCACCATCGGCCAGTATCGAGCAATCGTCTCACTCGCTTTCCAGCATGACCGAAACAGCCTTCGCAGCACAATGTATGTGTTCGTATCCATGAGCAAAGAGCTTGTCACTGGCGTCGACGGTGGCACTTTCACTGTCAAGTTGAATGCATCTGAAAAAATTAGGTCAACTGGTCCTCAACTACGGCAGGTATTCGAGGTCGCGACACCTGTATCGGCCGGAATTGAGTCCAGGGAGTACCAGCTCAGCTACTACACCCGGACAATGATGGAGCGACTGACCTACGCAGACTCGCAGTTCAGCTTCAAGTGGACCTATACGATTCCACCGAACACAAAGCCGATCGTCGTTTCGGGATTGCAACTGTTTGGGAACACGGTTCGATGTGACAACGCCGACGGGTTTAGCACAAGTACGCCTGGTTGTGTCAATCCGGATTACTGGCCCACCGTCACCTACTCGCACTACCAGATGCCGCTGATCACCGATCATATTTCGGATGTTCAAGCCGTCTACGGGTACGGTTCGGATACACCTCTCCATCGCGTGAACTCGTTCGCGGCAGACGAAAACAATAGAGCCTCTTGCAGCCAGGCTCGGATCAATCAGCTAATTCCTGAGCGCCCGATCTATTCAGACGGCGACACCCCCTCCTGCGACGAATATCCCTTCGCCAGCACCTACGAAAACCAAGGCGAGGGTGATATCCGCTGGGTTCCACTGAAGGAGCAGCGCATCCAAGGCGGCAACATGCTGGACTTCTACAGCAAGAACAGGATCATAAATTACCCCGCAGCTATGGATGCTTTCTGGGTCGAAACCGGTCCCTAGATAAATATCCCGCGAAACAGAGCCGTATGTAATCCACTAGAAAGGAAGCTAGATGCGTATTAAACGGGTTGTCACCGCCATGGCAGGACTTGGATTGTCCGTCGGCATAGCGATCGCTACTCCAGGGACTGCTCAGGCCGCGTCACAGGTGGGCTGGACAGGACCTGCCGGCACATCACATCTGACGAACTCCACCATCATCAACTCACCGAACCTCGTCGCCGAGTCGAAGATCTGGCAGACGTTCGGTGCCGAAGACGCCCCAGGAACAATCGGCGTACGGCCCCGACTCTTCAAGTCCGGAGTTCTGTGCGAGGCCATCGACTACGTGTACAACACCAACGCCGCCACTCAACTGGTGGTCGGGACCACCGCCACGTGTGGATCAGGTTCCTACAACAGCCACGGATTCGTCGCTGTGTGGAACCCCACCAACTTCACATTCGACCAGTCGGTCACCTTCCCGAGCAACCCACTCAACTGGACTGCACCCGCCGCCCGGAACGCCAACACCCCCGAAACCGCTGCGGTGACCAGCGGGACCAACGCCAACGGCGACAGCTATGGCAGCGCCGCTAAAGCGGAAAGCGACGCAGACATTCCCGACCTCGTCCAGGCGTATGCCACGAACGGCAAAGTCGGCTACATCAAATCTGCAGATTTGAACGGACCGACCGCAACGTCACCCGCCGAAGCCGTCACGTTGACCAGCGGACCCCGCACAGTAAATGTCTACGACAAGGAAGGGTCCCAGGTGATTGGCCAGTTCACCTTTGGTGACTGACTTCAAATGAACAGGCCGTCTGCCGTTACAGCTCTGGCCAACTGGTCTAGATCAGCGAGGGCTGCGTTCGGCTAAACTAGCTCGTCGGTGTCGGGGGTAGAGAATGATCAATTCTCTACCCCCGATCTGTCGCTGGCACCATCACTCGACTTCAGCCACTGGCGAAGCGCCTGCGCCACCGCAGTTTGAAGCAGAAGTCCCCGCTCAGCTGCCTGCATCTTCACTGCCCGAATCAATCTGGGATCGAGTCGGGTTGCGAAAGCCTTTGTCTGCGCCACCGTTGTCACCCCTCGTCACAGCAGTCGATAGCAATCCTCAAAAGTTATCACCCGAACCAATACGCGCGCTGAGATGGTGGGGCTACTCATCGGCCCAACGTGTTCGAATTTCCCTTCCCTTAAGCCGAAGATCATAAACAAGACTAACGATAGCCCCAGAATGGGAACTATGCAGCTTGATGCGCTGCACGCCTTTGCAAACGGAGACAATCAGGAAACGCGCGTTCTCCGATTAGCGCGTGATAGTACCGCCAATACGGAGCATTTTTTATCGTCCGTTCGGATTACTTCGTTCGATTTAAACTCAATGCAAGTAGTTCAAGCAATGAATAGCAATCGGGCAGTTTTCGTGGTTACACGCGGGTCAGCTACCTGCTGTCTACTTGGGCCAATGTAGGAGCGTGGCCGCCGTGAGCACGGCCGGTCAACATCAACTAGTTGGGCAGATGCCAGAAGTGCCGGTATGTCAGGCCTATCGGCGGCGTACTTCTTGCGATTCGCAGGAGCCAGGATTCTTCGCCGTTCACGGTCACGCTCGTGACAGAGTGAAGATCGTTGTCGACAAGATATTGCTCTTCAGCGCGGTTTAGGACGTCTCGGCGATACACCTGCATGCCGTGATGGGACGATCCCAGGACCTTTGGTATTACAATCTCGAACACGAAGTTGTCCATTTGGTACCCCGGTTCCATCTGCGCGTACTCGGACTCGCCCGGCGGGGGATGCTTCGCTCGTGGTCTGGCACGCAACGCTGCTACCGTTGCGGCCCGATCTTGCGGTATCTCGATCTCATAGTCGAGACTTGCCTCTTCCCCAACCCTTAGCGGTGGGTCAAACTCAACCCTCCATTGCAAAGATGACGTCTGCGAGTGGAAGGGGTGACGTATGCAATCCCCTCCCCCCGATCTCGTTGTGACCAGTCGCGTAACTGCAGCCCCGTCTAAGGGAATATCCTGATCGGAGCGTCGCAGGGTAACCCAGGTGAAGAACTGAATTGGTTTGAGTGCGACGAACTTCCGCTGACCAATGTTTCTAGCCGCCCAGTGATTGACATCGACGACACCGGGCTTGTATTCCCATCGCGATGCGAAGACCGAGTACTTGCGGTCGTATCGCTCCTTGAGCTCAACCACCTCCGCCTTAAGCTCAGCCACCTCCGCGTCGGCCTCAGCCAGCTGGGCGAGAGCCGCGCTTGCCTTCCGACTGCTCTTCCACCATCCCCACCCAAGCGGCACTGTCGCCACGGCTGCTACCGGTACGGCTCCAGGGGGTAGTGCACCGAGGACTACGCCGATCGCGGTGGCGGCGCCTCCCACGGCGGCCACCGCGTTCGCTAGCCACAATCCCTCTCTGGCGTTTTCCCGTGCCCGATCAACAAATGAGTCCGTACTCACTCAACCCCCTGTGTTTTGATTCTTGTACCAGATCTGGCCCCAGCTTGTTTGGCATCGCCCTCGATCATGATCAAAACGGCCAACTGCGCCTTTGCGTCACAACGAGCAACCTCCCGCGCGGCCGCGAGTGCTATACCTAGTTGGCACTCGGTACGTCCACCAAACGTTTTGGGAGCTATGTAATCTCGTTAGTTTCTCGAAAGGTTCCTGTGGTGTCTGACCGTGGTGTGACGCGTTCTCCCCCGCCCTCGTCGACCCCGGGTCGTCGGTGGTCGGTCGCAGGTGTTGTCGTGATCGGTGTGGTGGCTGCCGGGCTGGTCTCGTGTGGCTCGCCGGGGGAGGATACGCCCGCACGGGTGGCTGAAACCTCGTCAGTCGCCACGGCGACGTCGTCCGCTGCGGAAACCCCGCTTGCGGCACCTGCGGTGTCGACGACTCCAGACGCGAACGCGGTGCTGGCGATCCTCGACACGCTCGCGGTCAAGGGCCGTGCCCCGAAGACCGGGTACGACCGGGCGTTGTTCGGTGCGGCATGGACCGACGACGTGAGCGTGGAGGGCGGGCGCAATGGCTGCGACACCCGCAACGACATTCTGCGCCGCGATCTCACCGACCTCGTGCTCAAGGCCGGGTCGAATGGGTGCGCGGTACAGACCGGCACCCTGGTCGATCCGTACACCGCAACCACCATCGGTTTCGTGCGCGGGCAGGACACCTCGAGCGCAGTCCAGATCGACCACGTGGTCGCGTTGTCGGATGCCTGGCAGAAGGGCGCCCAGCAGCTCTCCCCCACCCAGCGTGCCGATTTCGCGAACGATCCCCGTAATTTGCAGGCCACCGACGGCCCGATCAACCAGCAAAAGGGCGGCGGAGATGCGGCGACCTGGTTGCCGCCGAGCGACGCCTACCGCTGCACGTATGTGTCCCGCCAGGTCGAGGTCAAAGCCGCCTACCAGCTGTGGGTGACCGAAGCCGAAAAGGACGCTATCGCCAGAGTCCTCGCTGGCTGTGGGGCCACCTCGCCGACTATCAGTGTCGGCCGCGGCCAGGCAGCGAATGCTCCTCGCCCGCCAGCCTCCCCCACTCCAGAGCCTGTCGCGCCGGCAGAGGTAGCCCCTGAGGGCCCTGCTGATGCGCCGTACCAGGGCAATCTCCCGACCGAGACGCTGCCACCGACCGTGGGGGCACCGTCGGTGTCGTATGCGAACTGTGCCGCAGTCCGGGCGGCTGGGGCTGCCCCGATCTATGCCGGCCAACCCGGGTACAGCAGCAAACTTGACCGCGACGGCGACGGCGTGGCCTGCGAAACCTGACCACACCGACCAGGCCCACACCGTGCCGGTCACTGACAGACGGAAAGCCGCGACCCTGTTGGAGGGTCGCGGCTTTCGTTGTCTGGGTTGGCTAGTCGGCAAGTTTGGCGACTGCCTGGGCCCACAGGAAGTATTTGTTGGTGCCCAGATCGCGCACGGTCTTGATGTTGAACGCCTCTTTGAGGTGCTGGGCATCGCCCGGGCTGACACCTTGGAGCGCCTCGACGGGGGCGTCAGCGAGCTCACTGATCGGCTTTTCCTCGTATGCCTTGTCGAACTTGTCGGCAATTCCACCCATGAAAATGACCTCCTGTGCTCGGCTCGGTGTACCGGGTTCGGCACACCGCCACCATCGTAGGAGCGTTCGACGACCGGATCGCCGCCATCAACCCCTGATTCGCACCCCTTTGGCGTCGTGCCCAGCACTGATTCGAGGGCAAGGCACCCGGCGTGTTTGCGGGTGTCGCGCCAGCACCTGTACTTGTCGTTGCACCTCACCGGCCGCCTGGCATCGTGGCCGGACCGCAGCACGTGTGCCGTCCCTGCCGGCGGGGCATCCTGAACGGGTGCCGCCTGTTCCGGATCCGATGCTTGCCACCTTGGGTGAAGCCCCGTCTGGGGAGGGTTGGGCGTTCGAGTTCAAGTGGGACGGACTCGGGCGCTGGCCGAAACCGGTTCTGGGAGAACGTATGTGTGGAGTCGGCACCGCAACAACTTTTCCTCCCACTTCCCCGAGATAGTGGCTGGTGTGCCAGCGGCGGTGGGCGGCCGGCAGGCGATTCTCGACGGCGAGATCGTCGTACTCGATGCGGACGGGCGGCCCTCGTTTAACCGGTTGCAGCGACGGCTCCGGATTCCCAAACCCAGCCCGCAGGTGCTTCGGGCGGTGCCGGCGGCGTTCTATGCCTTCGACATCTTGGCCCTGGACGGCCAGGACACCACTTCCCTGCCCTATCTCGACCGCCGCGGCATTCTCGACGGGCTGGCGCTGGCGGACACGTCGGTGCAAGCCCCGCCGTATTGGACCGATGTTGACGGGCAGGTGATGCTCGACATCGCCCGCGACCACGGCCTGGAAGGCATTGTCGCCAAACGCCTTACCTCGACCTACCACACTGGAAGGCGCTCTTCGTCTTGGAGAGTTAACTGCACCAAACAGCCGATGTGAGCTAGGGTCCGACTGAATCCCGGGGGGCGGAATGGACGCAGGAGCGGCAAACAAGCGGTACGCACTGGCGGACGGTGCCGTCGACTTGCCACGGATCGGTTCAGTGATTGCATCTC
>NZ_JAHVCV010000016.1:0-38002 GCF_051487485.1 Williamsia muralis
CTCACGGATCCCTTCCGTGGCACTGCATACCCCAAAACCCGGTTGTTCGACGTCAGGACTGGTTCGCCCGCAATGGCCGCTTTCAGTCCGTCTCGCCGTTCACCAAATGCAATTCCCCACTAATCGTCTGATGCGCAATTTAAACACAGCATCTCCGATAAGGCAGTGTCAGATTAACGGTGGATCCGGGCCTTGGTGTCGGTTAGTTTCGCTGCAGGGTGATCCACCGTTAATCCGACACTCCCGGGTTCCTATGTGTTTGTCAAGTGAAAACCTTCCCGGGGCCTGGCGATGAAGCACTAGCTTCGTGGAATCAAACTGCGCGACCCAGAGAGTCGAACCCCAAGCGATCGACTCTCTGCTCAAGGCCGAGTATATCCGCCAAAGCCTTCATTCGCCCGAAAGATGAATGACCCGGGGTCGATGACGTTTAAGATCGCTGTGTACAAATACATCTGGTGTCTCATCCATTGCGCCGAACACGGCGAGATCGGAACATCAGCCGTCGAATACGAGACCGCCTACTGGTCGAACCCGAAGATATCCGAGTACCATAAAATCCGGCTTTAGCAGAAGCCGGAAACCAACCAATCGAGCCTCCAAAAAAGGGGGCGTTTCCCGACTCCTGGGACGCAGGATGCGTGGCCGCACGGTCGCTTTGAAACGGCGAAGGCACTGAAACGAAGGGCTGAATCATACTTGGTTGGGTTAGCCCACCGGGGTTGTGGTCGGGTGTTTTAGATCTCTGCCACGGTAGCGGTCACTCCGGGGTGCAGGTCGGCAACAATTCTAACTGGGCTTAGATAATAGAATCACGACGAGAGGGAGCGGAATTTTGAAAAATGCCGAAAAGCAGTGGAACAGAAACCCGAAGACGGCACGTGTCGTTGCGGCCGTTGCGTCTAAGAGTCCGGCGGTGGT
Organism: Williamsia muralis; assembly: GCF_051487485.1. GTDB lineage: Bacteria > Actinomycetota > Actinomycetes > Mycobacteriales > Mycobacteriaceae > Williamsia > Williamsia muralis_B. Next base: position 922 of record NZ_JAHVCV010000016.1, read on the forward strand.
GACGGCGAAAGCGGCCTATAAGACAGGAAGGGCTACGGCGACGGTGTTGCCGAAATTGATCGGTTTCGGAATCGCGGGAACAGGGCTGGCGCATCTTGTTCTTCCGCAGGCTTTCGAATCGATCACCAAGCTTGCATTTCCCGAGAACACGCGTGAATGGATTTATGCGAACGGTGCAAGCGAGACCATGATCGGCCTGGCCATCTCAAACAGCCCAACCCGCGTTTGCGGTTTGGTCGGGTTGGCCGCATACGTTGGTTTCCTCGGCAGTCGAATCGTCCGATCCTGAAAGTAACCGGCGGACTACACTGCTTGAGCAGGCAGTGAAAGTATCTACTTGTCAAGCTTCGCTGTTTCCGCTCATAAATTCTTGACCGTCGCGGTTGCAGTTCTACCGGGGCGAGGGACTGCTATGTGGTTTTGGCCCGGCGTGTCCGCTGGCTCTGTATTCCGCCGCCAGCCTCCCCGGGTCCACTATTCTGCCGGGTACGCTGACCGCCGTATCAACGCTCGCCGTCCCTGGGCTGCACGATCGACTGACAACGATCACCCCTGGCCATGACGCGCGGCCACTGATTACGGATAGTTCGGCGATTGGCTGATTGCAAACGCGGTCAGTTCACTTCGAGGCGGGACGCGAAACCGGGATGGCTGAATGGCAGATCAGGTGAGAAGGCAACGCCTACTGTTGCGGCTGCACCGTTGATAATTCCCCACGTCGTCTCCGATAGGTGTGCGGCGAAATAGCTGTCGTTGACCCCTTGCTCACGACCGCTGTCAATCCACCACTGAGTCGCAGATAGCCCAGCACCCAGGATGGACGCCACTGCCAAGGGAATGATCGAGACATCTGCGTGAATACGTCGCAGACTTTCAGTGAATCGATCGGCGACAACCTCCATCACTGACCTCAATTGCTCAGCAACTCCACCATTTCCCGACCCCGAGTACTGAAACAAGTGATTCGCCATAAGGAAGCTGACGACCACGGGATGTTTCCCAACCAGCGCGACGTAGGACTGGACGGACGAGCGAATCATGTCGTCAACAGACGCATGCTCTTGCTCAGCAAGGATCGTGACTTGCGCCGACTCCCACATCAACTCACCGAGTTTCCCCGCCACCGCCCCGTTCAGTCCCGCTTTGTCGCCGAAGTAGCGGTACAGCTTCGGTTTGGACACGCCTGCCTCCGCAGCAATGTCGTCCATGCTCACGCCTACGCCATGGTGGTCGATTGCCCGTATGGCCGCATCGACTAATTCCGCTCGTCTTGCGATGCGATGGTCATCCCACCGGGTGCTGCGGGCATCACGCACCCGACGCTGTACCTGGGATGGCGCGGACGAAACGCGGCGGACGACTGACATTGTGGACACAATACTACCGAAAGCCCCCAAGTCATCAGCGGCCATCCGCGTCAGCCCATTGGCATCGTCAGTTCGCTATCAACGTTCAACCGTGGCTGCGTCCAATCGCGCCACCGCTTGGTTGAAATCGTTCGGCGCCTCCATGTTAATCATGTGACCGATCTGCGGCAACGCCACTAAATCATGCAACCGGCCGCCCTGCTGCAGCCGTTCGGCGAGATCAGTCGAATGAACCTCAGGTGTCAACTTGTCGGCAGAACCCACGATCACCGTCGTCGGCACAGCAAGCGAGTCAACTCCTTTGCTGACGTCGATGGAAGCCAGAACCTTCCCCCACATTCCCCGCACCGCAGGTGGGCAACGCAATACTATGCCGGAACACTCCGCTACAACGGCGGCCGACGCGTGCGGACCCATCGTCCCGTACTTTACCAACCGTCGGTTAAAACGAGTGTCGAGCATCTCCGGTCCCGCGACGGCGAGCCCAGCCGCGAAGCCCCGCTCGAGTGTGGCGCGGAATCGACGTGGCGACCTTATTAACGTTGATCTGCTAACCAACTGCGAGGGGCCAGTGCTCGCCAACACGGCACCGCGTGATGAGGCGCGCACAGAGTCCGGGTGCCCGGCAGCCCATCCCATGATGGACATCCCCCCCATACTGTGACCGATCACCAAGGCCTTACGACTCGAGGTCACGACCGCACGCAAGACAGCCTCAAGGTCGTCGCCGAGCAACGAGGAAGAGAATTGGGAGTGACCCCGGTCGCTCCAGCCATGTCCGCGTTGGTCATACACCACCACACGGTGTGTGCTGGCGAAGTGTTCGATCTGAGGTCGCCAGAACCGGCCCTGGCAAGCCCACCCGTGGCTAAACACCATTAGTGGCGCATCATCACCCAGCCCGTACTCCTCGACAAACAACCTCGTGCCGTCACTCGAGAGAACCTCCCGCGACCGCGCCGGCAATAGGCCAGCTCCCGAAGAGTCAGAGGTCATCGAAGCTCACCGTCACAGCGTCGGTGAGCGGAAGTGCCTGGCACGCGAGTCGCTCACCGTCCTCAATGTCGTCGTTGACGAGGATGTTGTTTTGCGCCATCTCGACATCGCCCTCGATGAGCTTGCAGACACACGCGCTGCATGCGCCCTCTCGACACGAGTACGGGGCGTTGTGCCCTCGTGAGAGCAGCACATCGAGCAGCGGTGTATTACGTGGCCATTCCGTGGTGATGCACTCTCCGTTGAGGTAAACCGTGGCGGTAGCCACACCCTCGTCGTCGCTGAGTCGACGCAGTGTGGCGGTGTCAAACGGGTCACCCGCCAGCGACTGGAACACCTCCCGATGTACATCCGAATGGTCCACTCCACACTCGGCGGCAGACCTTTCCACCAGATCCATGAAGGGGGAAGGGCCGCAGGTGAAGATCGACGACCCCTTGTGATCACGAATAATCTTCTCGACAGCCACAGATGTGGGGAGCCCGTTCTCCGACTCAAGCCAGTAGACCAAAGTGAACCGCTCGAGGAATTCGGATTTGATCTGCTGAAGCTGGCGCTCGTACATGACCGAATCGGCGTCACGGTTCGCGTAGAACAGGACGACTTCCCCACTGCCCGACACCAGTGCCGACTTGACCAGCGACAGCACCGGCGTGATGCCACTTCCGCCGGCGAAGAAGAGCATGTCGACGTCGAGGCTCTTAGCGGTAAACTTTCCCGACGGCGTAAGTACGGTCACCTCCATGCCGACGGAGACGTTGTCACACAACCAGTTCGACGCATATCCCCCAGCGGTGCGCTTCACCCCGATCTCGAGGCGGAAGTCATCGACATGAGGTGAACTGCTCAGCGAATAGCATCGTGCGACGTGGCCCGTCTGGTCCGACGGAATTTTTAGCGTAATGAACTGACCGGGTAGATGCTTGAAGTCGTCGACAATCTCGTCAGGCACTTCGAACGCGATGCTGACCGAGTCCTTGGTCTCCTGCACGACCTCCGACACGGTCAGCGTCCGCGATCGCGCGGTCGCGCCCGGCCGATTTTCCTGCTCGACGGTCATTTGATAATCCCCCGCTTTCGGGCCAATGCGTAGCCCGCACGTGAAACAGGCGCAGAGATGTCCTGGTAGCGCGGTCCCACAACGCGCGCGACAAAGTCGAAGCCCCGTGCGTCTGCGCCGATCAGCACTCGAGGTTTCTTCTTGTCCATTCCCTTGAGGATGGTGGACGCCGCTTTTTCCGGAGTGGTCCGGGCAATGTTGTTGAACATTGTGGCAATGGTGGCGGTATCTGCCCCCATATCGGATACACCTCGAGCGTTATTGACGATATTGGTTTTGACGCCGCCGGGGTGAACGCATGTCACTGTGACCGGATGCCGACTGATCTTCATCTCTTGGCGAAGCGCTTCGGTGAAGCCACGCACACCGAACTTGGCGGCGTTGTAGGCACTCTGGCTGGGAATACCGACCAGACCGAAGACGCTGGAAGTGTTGACAAGATGACCATCACCGGAGGCGATGAGATAGGGCAGGAAAGCCTTCGTCCCATTGACGACACCGCCGAAATTGATACCCATCAGCCAGTCAAAGTCCTCCCAAGACATGTCAACAACGTCGGCGCCGAGGGCGACGCCGGCATTGTTGAACACCATGTTCACGGACCCGAAAGATGACTGGACGCTTTCGGCGTAATCTTGGAAGGCAGCACGATCTGCCACGTCCAACACGGCGGTCTCGACTTTCGCCCGATGCGCGGTACGGCACATAGCCGCCGTCTCCGCGAGATGCACCTCGTCGACGTCGGACAAGGAAAGGCTGGCCCCGCGTGCGGCAAGTTGAAGCGCAAGGGACCGGCCGATCCCTGAAGCGGCTCCCGTGACGACTGCGACCTGATTCGCATAGTTATCTGTTGTCGAACTACTCACTGTTGAATACTCACTTCTCGATGACCTACGGCTGGGTTGTCAGGCGATCTCGTACTCGGCGGGCTTGAAGTCCTTCGTCGCTCGCCAGTACTGCCAGGTGAACCCGGGCCACACCGTACGGTTGACACCCTGCGAGTCCAGATACCAGCTCGTACACCCGCCGTTGGTCCATACCCCCTTGGCGAGCTTGTGCTGAATGTTCTTGTTGAAGTGTTCTTGAACCTCGGGCCGGACATCAACGCGCTGCGCTCCGCGACTGTCGACGGCGTCGATGGCCTTCATGATGTACTTGATCTGCTGCTCGATCATGAATACGACAGAGTTGTGCCCAAGACCTGTGTTGGGCCCGAGCAGGAAGAACAGGTTCGGGAAGCCCTCGGTGGTGATGCCGAGGTGGGTGTTGATACCCGTCCGATGCCAGTGCGACGGCAAGTCTTCGCCCCGGGCGCCCTTGAGCGCGAGTTGATCGAACCCGTCCGTGACATGGAACCCTGTGGCGTAAATGATCACATCTACAGGATGTGACACGCCGTCAGCGGTGACGATAGAATCCGCAGTGACCTTTTCAATCCGATCACTGATCACTGTCGTGTTGGGCGCGGCGAGTGCAGGGTAGTAGTCGTTCGATCCCAGGATGCGTTTGCATCCGATGCGGTAGGACGGCATCAGCTTTCTGCGTAGTTCGGGGTCGGCGATAGAACGTTCGATGTTCCATTTCGCCACTTTTTCGATGGGTCGCATAAGGTTGGAGTGGCCGTTGAGCCCGAAGGCTAGGCTCTCTGCGCCCCAGTAGACCGACCACCGAGCGAGGCGGCGAGTGATAGGGATCTTGCTGAGCAGGGTCCGAAGTGCCGTCGGCACTGCGAAGTTCTTGCGTGGAAGTACCCACGCCGGGGTTCGCTGGAAGACCGTGAGTGTGCCGGCCTCTTTCTGCACGAATGGCACGAACTGAATTGCGCTGGCACCGGTGCCAATGACGGCCACCCGCTTGCCCTGGAGATCCACCGTGTGGTCCCACTTTGCCGAATGGAATGCCTGGCCGGTGAAATCGTCGATTCCGGGGATGTTCGGATAGTTCGGGATGTGCAGGGCGCCGACACCGGACACGACGTACTGTGCGATGTACTCTCGGCCCGACTCGGTACGCAGGTGCCACCGCGATTCGGACTCGCTCCAGTATCCGGAGACCAATTTCTGCCCGAAATGGATCTTCTGAGTGACACCACGCTTGTTGGAGATCTCTTTCAGGTACTGCTCGATTTCGGGCTGCGAAGACCACACCTTCGACCAACTACCGCGGCTCTCGAACGAGTAGGAGTACATCAGTGACGGCACGTCGCATGCGCATCCTGGATAGGTGTTGTCGCGCCAGGTTCCACCGACAGAGTCGGCCTTTTCCAGCACGATGAAGTCGCTGTAGCCGCGCCGGCGGAGCTGCACGGCCATACCGAGGCCAGAGAAGCCGGTGCCGATGATGAGTACTTTGGTGATTATGGGCTCGGTTATTCCCGGGTCTGTCGCCGTGGCGGCGCGCGCCGCGCGCTTGGTGTTGGAGGACGGCATTGAGTGAAAAACTCCCTGATCAAATACAGCAGACGGACCTGCACGCGCGGGGACGCGTCGCAGGTGTGAGAATGTCATCCACCCGAGCCCGCGAACGGAGAAATTCGAACGTGGGGGTCGGGGATGAACTGGTGGCCGACGGGGCCAGGCTAAGGGTGTTAGCGCAGATCGTCGGGCAGGCTGCGCGTTGCGCGCCACATCGCCATCGTGAATTTCCCCTCCATCATCCCGGCCTCGTGGAAGAACCGGATCATAGGCTCGGACATGAACTGCAAATTGACGCGATAGTTCGGGCTCGTCTGCTGCGCCCACAGGCCGCGCACACGACTGATTCCGACAGCGGGGTACACCTTCGGATTGATAAGCAACGGGTACGCAAAGTTCGCAATGGCCGCCAGCGTGCCTCGATGCCAGGCGCGCGAGATGCGTCCGCGACGCTGCATCCCCTCCACCATTTCCAGCCGCGCGAAGGTGATGTGGCGGGCCTCTTCGAGAACGTGAATCTTCATGAGCTGGCGCAGCTGCGGCTGCATTTTCGGGTCATTCATCGCCTCGCGCTGAGCGCGGTCGAGTATCTCTTCGATGAGCAATGTCGCGCCGGATACAGACGGGCCGAGAGGCACAAAATGCAGAATCTTCGCGAAGCCCAAGAATCCCTTCGGCAACTTGTACGGCGCCAGCCCCGTCTTGTTGATCAACCGGGCAAACATCGTCGAGTGACGTGCCTCGTCGCCGATCTCGTTAAGGGCGTACAGGGCCCTTTGATCTGTCAGGGCGCCTTTGGCAGACATTCGGAGCAGCGCTGAGCTAAGCAGATTCTCTGCGTAGATACCGAAGCTGAGAATGCTGACAATTTCATGGCGCCCGAGTTCCACCTTCTGTTCATCGCTCATTTTCTCCCACAGCTTGGTGCCGTAGAGCGAGACACGATGCTCGGGCAGGAAGTACTTTCCCTCCTCCCAGGGCGAGTCCCAATCGATGTCGATCTCCGCGTCGTAGAACTTTTCAGCCGCCGCCCGCAGGAGTCGGCCGGCAGACCTTTGCATGTCGACGGGCTTGCGGGCACTGACGCGCGAAACCCCTTCCGTCGAAACGTCGGGCTTGATCTCAACATTCTGAACGGTCATGTGACACCTCCGTTGTGTTCCGGGCCGAGCTGAGTCTCGTCTTTATACCCGATACTCTGGGTACCCGATACTGCTAGTGTCGCTGCCAGTGTGTTCTTTTGTCAACGCTTGATGTGAAGAAAGTGAGCTTTACGTGTCTGACGACCACGACCTCGACTACTCCGGCGAGGGCACCTTGGTGTGCCGTGGCAAGGAGATTGCTGTCGGGGTGAAAATCAAAGGTTATTTTCAGCCTCTCAATGGCTTGTACACCTGGTACGGCAGGATCGACAAAAATGATGCGCTCGACACGCTCCTCGCGGGCAGGCGCACGGTTGCTGTCTTCGTGACACCAGAGGGCCGCGCCGAGTGCGTCGTGGGCGATCCTGATTTCTGGGACCGCTATCGCATTACGGGCACGAGCAGGCCGCCGTACCACATCCCCACCACCCTCGAAGACGTGGAGTCGATAGCAGAGAGTGAACATCACGGCTGACCGACCCGCGGAGCCGCCTGTGGGGGCGTGCCCCTACATCCCATGAGTCCGAGAGGAAGTTCGTACGTGGCCAGGTCGTCGATCGTTCACAACCGTCCATCAAGGCGTTCTGCCGGCACCGGTGAGTACAGCGCTCAACTGGAAAAGGTCGCCTGGTTCACGCTGCGGCGCAAGGGATTCGCGGCGTCGGTCTGGGTCGTGGTTGCGGTCGGCTTAGCGGTGCTATTCCCGCAGTTGGAGTCCGTGATCCGACAGCAGTCGGTGGACCCGATACCCGCGGGCGTACCGTCATTTCAGACGCTCGACCGGATGGGTGAGGCGTTCAATGAGAAGGGGGCCAAGACCACCGTCTTCGTCGCCATGGAGAACGACAGGGGTTTCTCGGACACCACCCGCGTCAGGTATGACGAATTGGTGACCGCACTGCGTGCGGACACGGAACACGTCATCGCAGTCCGCGATCTGCTCGGCGACCCGCTCACGGAGAGTCAGGCGCTGAGCAAAGACAGGAAGGCGTGGTATCTGCCTATCGGTGTCACGGGGACGTTGGGCGGACCGGACGCTGCCAACGCCGTGGAAGCGGTCCGTGACACCGCGAACGAGATCTTTGATGGTACCGACACAATTGTTCGGGTGACCGGTCCACCTGCCACGTTCACCGACCAGCTCGCGGTCGGTGAGTCCGATCTGGTCGTAATCACGATCGCCACGGTGCTGTTGATCGCAGGGATCCTGCTGGTCGTCTACCGATCGGTTTTCACCGCTCTCATGCCGCTGCTGGTGGTCGGCATGAGCCTGGCAGTGGGCCGCGGGGTGCTCTCGGGTCTGGGCGAATTGGGCATGCCCGTGTCTCAATTCACCTCGATGTTCATGACGGTAATTATCTTCGGCGCCGGAGTCGACTACTCCGTATTCCTTATAAGCCGGTATCACGAGGGCATCCGGGCGGGCGATGCCCCTGACGTGGCCATTGCGAACGCCACGGCAACGATCGGTCGCGTGGTGCTCGCGTCCGCAGCCACAGTTGCCTTTGCTTTCTTAGCGATGGCGTTCGCCAAGCTCAGCGTGTTCAACACGCTCGGCCCGGCGTGCGCGATCTCTATCGCCTTTGGCTTCCTGGCAACCGTCACTTTGCTGCCCCCCGTGCTGTCGTTCGCGGCGAAGCGTGGTGCGGGGCTACCTCGTCGTGACCTCACCAGGCGGTACTGGCATCGGGTGGGAACGGGGGTGATCCGGCGGCCGGTCCCGCTGCTCGCGGTGAGTCTAGTGGCACTGATCGCTCTCGGCCTTATCGCGACCACCATGACAATCACCTATGACGATCGGGAAGGTCAGCCGTCGGATACCGGAAGCAACGAGGGATACGCGCTGCTGAACCGGCATTTTGCCAAAGACACCATCATCTCCGAGTTCCTTCTGGTGGAGTCGAACAAAGACATGCGCACCGGCCAGGGACTGGCCGATCTTGAACAGATGGCGTCGCGCGTCGCGCAGACGCCCGGTGTCACCCGCGTCATCGGGGTGACTCGCCCGACGGGCGAGAAGCTTGAGCAGGCTGAGTTGTCATGGCAGAACGACCAGATCGGTAGTGGTATCACCGAACAGACCGGTGACGCACAGTCACGGAAGGGCGAACTGGAGCTACTGAGGACCGGGTCCTCACAACTCGCCGACGGTCTTGCTTTGCTGAACGAACAAATCACCACCAACCTCGCGCCGCTGTCGGGGTTGCTCGAGCAGGCCTCGTCGGCCGGCGAGGAACTCAGCCAGTATCGTCCGCTCGTCGATCAGCTGGCTGCTGCGGCGCCCGCACTCGATGAGTTCTCCCAACAAGCTCCTGAACTGTCTCGAGTGGCACGACAGGCACAGTCGGCTGCCGACTCCGTCGCACCTGCGTTGAGTGCACTCGATGCTCCCTGGTGCGTTCAGATCCCGCAGTGTTCGGCCTTGCAGGCACAGACCTCGGATATCCGCGCATTGGCCGACAACCAGTCCCTCGGTCGTTTCGCGGACTTCGCTACCCAGCTCGGTGGAGTTGAGGGCCCGGGAACGGCGGACCTCGCGCAGTTGCAGAGCTCATTGAACGTCCTCGACTCCGCGCTGCAGACGATCAACGGCCAGGACCTCGGCAGTCGGTTGTCACAGCTCCAGACGGGCGTCCGAGCGCTCGCCGACGGGTCCCGACAGCTTTCCGGCGGTGTGAGCGCATTGGTGGACAGCAACCTGCAACTGCTGGCGGGCCTGTCTCAAGTGGCCGCCCAGCTACGCGCGCCCGCCCGGGACATCGGCAACTCTGACTCGGCAACGGGGTTCTACCTACCCGCCGACGCGTTCAAGGATCAGCAGTTCAGCCAAGTGGCGCGCCAGTTCATCTCGCCGGATGGCAAGACTGCTCGCTTTGTAGTGCAGACCGCCTACGATCCGTATACCGCGGATGCTATGACGTTGGCGAACAGTCTGTCGAAGGTGGCCGAGGACGCCATGCCGAACACCACGCTGCAGGGTGCGCGCGCATCTGTCGCCGGGTTCCCGGCGATCAACGCCGACATCCAACGACTTCTGGCGTACGATTTCAAGTTACTCGGATTCGGAACGCTCCTGATAGTCGGCTTGATCCTAATGCTCTTACTCAGGGCGATCGTCGCACCGATCTATCTACTGGCCACCGTTGTACTCAACTACGCAGCCGCTCTGGGCATCGGTGTCCTTGTCCTCCAACACATTTTCGGCAATGAAATAGCGTGGCCCGTCCCGCTGGTGTCCTTTATCGTCCTGGTTGCAGTGGGGGCCGACTACAACATGCTGTTGGTTTCCCGGCTCAGAGAGGAATCGACGGCCAATGTCCGGCTCGGAGTGCTACGCACCGTTGCATACACCGGCTCGGTCATCACCTCGGCCGGTTTGATTTTCGCGGCGAGCATGTTCGGACTCATGCTGGGATCGATCGACGTGATGGTCCAGATCGGCTTTATCATCGGTATCGGGTTACTCCTGGACACCTTTCTCGTTCGCACTATTGTCGTCCCTGCGCTGGCAGCATTGCTCGGTGAGGCGAGCTGGTGGCCAGGGCGGCTGCACCGCGCGGCCGTGAGCCGGGATTCCACCGAGGTAGGACCCTATGCCAGAGGACCTTTGACGACGTCTAATCGCTGATGGCGGGGTGAATCTACATCAGGCGCGCGAGGGTTGACAGGAACTCTCGGTTCCTGCTGTGAAACGGACCCACGATCAATTGCCCATTCTCGCTAACGCTTTCGCTACACCCGTGCCGTGGTGCTCGGTAGCAGTGTGAGTCATCGCTGCGGACGCCTGGCCTGAGTACTTCTAAGCGCACCGGCCCGGGCCGAGGCGGTGAACACCAGACGGCGGCGGTTCAGCGAACCGCCGCCGTCAGCGAGAAACGTGTTCAGTTCGGCACGACGACCAGACTCCCGTCGGCATGTTGGGAACGCAAAGCTCTTTTGTCGAACTTGCCCACGCTGGTGCGGGGCACCTGGTCCACGAACGCCCAGTTCTTGGGAATCCACCAACGAGGGATCTCGTCGGGGCAATTCTCGAGGAACCACTGGCCGAGTTGATCGGCGGTAACCTCGCTGCCGTGCGTCCGGACGACCACGGCTAGGGCCGTCTCCTGCCATCGATCGTGAGGGATAGCGATCACGGCAGCCTCGGCCACCTGAGGATGGCCCATTATGGTGTTCTCGAGCTCCACCGATGAGACCCACTCGCCACCCGACTTGATGACGTCCTTCGTTCGATCGGTGAGCGTCAAATAACCGTCTTGGCTGATGTGGCCAACGTCGCCGGTTCGCAGCCAGCCGTCACGGAAGTTGTCGCTGTCTTCGTCCATGTTGTAATAGCTACCGGTGATCCACGGCCCCCTCACTTCCAATTCCCCCACGGACCTGTCGTCACGTGGAACCGGCATACCTGCCTCGTCGGTAAGACGCATCTCAACGCCACAGATGGCACGGCCCTGACGCTTGCGATACGACATATCGGATTCCGATGCGACACCGGCCGGTGGTCGACTCACCGCGGCGAGTGGCGAAGTTTCCGTCATCCCCCACGCTTGGATAATCGGGACGCCGAACCTGTCCGCGAATCCCTCGATCAACGACTGCGGCACCGCCGCACCCCCGCAGGCGACCAGACTGATCGACGACAAATCCAGGTCGGGGTGCGATGACCCAAACTGCAATAGATCGTTCCAGATGGTCGGAACGGCACCCGCTTTCGTGGGCCGATGTGTCTGAATCATGTCCGCCAGAGGAGCCGCTTGCAGGAATCGGTCGGGCAGAAGCAAGTCGGCACCCGCCATAAGGGCCGCATAGGGGAGGCCCCAGGCACTGGCGTGGAACATCGGCACCACGGGCAGGACTCGGTCACCTTCCTCCACGGCGAGCGCATTGCCGGTACAGGCTGCCATCGAGTGAAGGAACACCGAACGGTGGCTGTAGACAACGCCTTTGGGGTCTCCCGTGGTTCCGCTGGTGTAGCACATAGCCGCCGCCGATCTCTCATCGGGTTCTGCCCACGGAAAGGCCGGGGACTCCGCAGCGAGCGCGTCCTCATAACGAATGATTTCGACGCCGTTGCCCTCCAGCGCCGACACCTCCCCACCGCCGGCGACGAACACGACACGTACGGTCGACAGGCCCGGCAGCAGCGGCGCCAGCAACGGCACCAGCGAACTATCCGTAATGATGACCCGGTCCTCAGCGTGGTTCGCGATGAACGACAGTTGGGACGCAGACAACCGCAGATTCAGGGTGTGCAGGACGGCACCCATGGCGGGAACCGCAGCGTACGCCTCGAGGTGCTCCTGATTGTTCCACAGCAAAGTGGCGACCCGGTCATCGTCGCCCACACCGGCACGACGCAGAGCATTGGCCAGCTGCCCGCAGCGTTCCTCAAGGGGCCCGTAAGTCGTGGTTCGAGCCGGTTCGGCGCCGCCGTAGGTGATCACCTGCCTGCCGGCGTGATTCGTCGCGACGTGGCGAAGGATCGACGACACCGTCAAAGGTACGTCCTGCATCGTGCTCTTCATGAATAGAAATACTCCTTCTGCGGCACAGCCGCCTTATTCAGCTGGGCCGTAGTCCTGGATCTGCCAGCTCCCAGCCGTTTTCGACACAATTACCTTTAACAACGTCGGCAGTTCACTCGGTTGTGGGTTCTGCACGTTCTGCGTCTTCTGGCTCGCGAAGACCATCACCGTGTACTCGCCGTCGGTGTCACCGGTGACGCTGGTGGCCAGAACGCGGCCCGACGCTTGCACCTGGGCTTGCTGCATGATTTGCGTCAGCGTCGGTCGAACCTCGTCGTAGCGCTTGATAAGCGCCTCACCTGCGTTCTCCTTGACCGCTGCAAAAAAGGCGTCGGTGTTTTCGTAGCTGTAGGTCAGGGACTTGGTCGTGTAATCCGAGGCGGCCTCCGCCGCCGCGGCCCGTTGCGCGGCTTCGTTTTCCAATGTCGACTTCGCGTCGTCGGCCTCGAGGTAGAGGTAGGCGAACACGCCGACCAGCACAGCGAGCACCACGATCACGGCCGAAACGGCCACGGCAGCACGTGATTGCGGCAATGCTGACCAGCGCCGCGCACTCGGCGAGAGGGGGGCGACGTCGCTGTCGTCAACCCCCGCCGTGGCTACAGAAGCAGTTGGGGCGTTTTCGTCCACCAGTAGATCGCCATCCGTCGTCGCTGCTGCCGAGCCGTCCTCGACCTCAGTGGGCTCAGTAGGCGGATTGGTCTGCTCGTCATTTGTCATCTGGACCTTCTTGTTACTTGCGGTGGATAGTCGCTCGCGGACAAGTCGTCATCGTGGTGACTGCGACACCGTGATGGGGACCTCGGCACGACCTGGTCGCGACGTCGGGAAGGTTCGGGCGAGGAGGTCGCCGATCGATCCGAAGTCGACGTAGGTGTCCGCGACCTTCTCGGTCGCCGGTTTCACCGCACGGGTGATCGTCAGCAGATCCGGCTGCAGGATCTGGATATAGCCGCTGAGCTTTTCCACAAGCTTCAACACGGGAGGCCACTTGTCGTACGAGGTGGTTGTGAACTCGATGAACGCCCGCTGAATTCTCGCCAATCCGTTCACGGCGTCAGGGGTACGCACAGCTGCCTCAGTGAGGACGTCCCCGACGTTGGACATGAGGCCGAGCAGGAACTCGGCGTTGTCCGCGGTCACCCGGACGGACCCATCCTTGCCGACGAAATCGACTAGGCGGTACATCATGTCGCCGATCATGTCGAGGTCTCCCTGCTGTCCGGCGACGGCCTCGGCGACGGTCTTGTTGATGGACTCGATCGATGCTGGGTCGAGCCCATCTGCCACTGCAGCCATCTTCGGCAACACCTGGGGCACCGATTGCGACACGTGCACCGCCTCAGCGGGCACCACGTCTCCGTTGCGGAAGTACCCGCTGGTAGCCGTGCCCGCGGGCACGAAGTTGATGTACTGTTCCCCCGCAAGTGACAGATTCTGGATAGACATCACACTGTCCTGGGGAATCTTGTTATCGGAATCGATCGCCATCTCGACCTTAAGTGCCGAATCCACGACGTTGATGGAGGCCACCCTTCCGACGGGTATCCCCCGCACCATCACCGGCGACGTGTCCAGCAGACCGCCCGAGCTGTCGATGAAGGCGGTTAACGAGTACTCGGAGCGGGTGGGGTTCACGCGAGCCACGCCGACGACAAGGTAGCCAAGCCCTACAACGAACACGACGGCCAAAGCCACCATAGATATGAGCGTGCTGCTGCGGTTCACGGCATCATTCCGATCGATTTCAACACGGTAATAAACGATTCGGCGTCCCGCCGCGCCAGGTTCCGGCCATCGATGGAGATGTCCGAAAGGTTGATGTCGGGCGACCCCACGAATGGAATCAGTTTGTCGCGGATGACGCGTGTTGCCTGCTCCGTGAAGGACTTTGAGTAAATGTCGGAGTTGGCGATCGAAGCAATCACCGGGGCGATCGCAGCCACCGACTCCTTGATGCGTGAGTACTCCGGATCCACGATCCTGCCCGCGGCCACAGCGAAATCACGCAAGTTGGCGATGAGTAACGCGACGTCGATCAGGGAGTAGCCGAGGCCATAAAAGTTGCGTCCACCCTTAGTCAGCATCCGGTCGATTCCCGATGGATCAGCCAAGATCACCTTCAGAGTCCGATCAGCCGACCTCAACACTACGTCGAGCTTGTCAGTGTTCGAGGAGACCTCCGAAACGGTCTCCAGCGTTGTCCGATACAGGGCGTCGAATTCCTGCGGGTCCTTGGGGAACGTGGTGTTCAATGTCGAGATGGCGGTGTGGATCTTGTCGAGCTCACCGCCGCCGAGGACATTCGCCATTCCGCGCATGACGTCCTCGACATTTGCTGCCGGCTCGGTCCGTGCCAGCGGGATCACCGAACCCGACCGCAGCAAGGCACCCGTCGACGGCTCGGCTGGGGGAAGGATGGCAACGTAGATCTCACCGAGGAGAGTGTCTTGACGCAGTTCGGCTCGCGATTCGCCCGGCAGCTGAGTCTTGTGATCGATGCGAGCTTTGACGACCGCATGCCCGTTCTCGTACGTGACATCTTCGACGGTTCCGACGCTGATCCCCTCCGACAGGACTTTAGCGAGGGCTGGCAGGTTGAGTGCGCTGGTGAACTCCATCTGGATGTCGTAGCCGTTGCCGTCGGAGGTCCCTATGGTCGGCGGATTGTCGGCGTTGATCCCACATGACGTGACGAACACCATCGCTGCCATCAGTGCGACTATCGTGGGTCCGAGGCGTGCCCGGTTGACCGAGATCATCAGGCCCCTCCACCCATCATCCCGGCGATCGTTTTTGATGCATCGCCGGGCCTGCAGACGCCGTTTGCCACTGGCGCGGCGCAGCCACTGACGAGGCTTCGCAAAGGCAGCGACACTGCGAACGCCTGCACGATCGACTTGGCATCGGGGTGTTTGACGATGAGGTCTGCCGTGCGGGCTGCTACTGCTGCCATCATGTCCGGCTGCTCTCCCATGCCGGCGATGAGCGGAACGGCAGCATCACCGATCGCGAATACCGGGGGGCCGAAATCTGTTGCGAGCCGCGAGAGAATCGGTACGAACGTCCCCGCGTACTCGACTGCTGCACCGAACGTCTGGCCGAACGCGACGATGACATTGATGGCACCGACGAAGTTGTCGAAGAGGGCGGTCAGCTCTTTGTCGTTCTCGGTTGCCACCCCCGTCAGTGTTGCGAGGTTCCCGACGATCCTGCGAATCTGTCCATCCCGCTTGGCCGGGTCGTTGATGAGCGTGGCAGAGTCCTTGATGATCCCGGCCACGTCGCCCTGTGTCCCTTCCAGATTGCGGGAGACGAGCTTGAGGGACTGCAGGACGGCGTCGGTGTTTCTACCGTTGTCCTTGACCAGGTCCTCGGACAAGTTGCTGATCGAGTCGAGCGTCTGACTGACGCCTAGCGGGGTTCTCGTCTTACTCAACGAAATGCACTGATTCGTCTCGTATCGGGCTCCACCGGAGTACGGCTTGGTGAACTCTATCTGACGTTCGGTCACGATGGATGTCGACACCATAGTCGCGCCGACGTCGGCGGACAGCGGCACGCTCTTGTCGACCCGCATCTCGACCCTTACACCGGACTGACCTTTATTCTGTTGCACCCCAACGACGCTGCCCACCTTCTTGCCGAGCATGGCGACTGCGTTGCCTTCGAAGAGGCCCGATGCATCGGTGAACTCTGCGCACAAGGCACGCGTGTCGTCGGACGCTGTCCGCCCTATCCCGATACCAGCGATGACCACAACCACCACGGCGATCAAGAGCAGCAGCCTCCGGACCCAGGTGGTCAACATTTGTCGTCACCACTCGGAATGCACACACGAACCTCTGGTTCTGTGGTGGCCGGCGCACCCACCGGCGCTGCCTGGAGGAGTACGCCGAGGCGCTGAGTGATCTGATCGACCTGTGTTAGGGCATTGGAGTAGCCCGGCAGCTCTGTCGACACCTTGTCCAGGAGCGTCTTGAACTGTTGCACGGACGGTTCGATCCCATCGCGGTACGCCACGAGCGGCCTCGTCAGAAGTTTGAACAGACGCCTGAGGTAGTCGAACCCGTCGCGGACGTTCTGGATATCAGGTCCCAGAGTGCTGGCCAGGAAGCTGAGTTGACGGAGAAAGTCGACCAGCACCTGCTTTTGGTCGGCGAAAGCTTCGACGTATTCATCGGACAGAGCGACCGTTTTGTCGAGCTGACCGTACTGTCGCTCTAGGAGGTCCATCAGACTGCTGGTGTTCCTCAGTGCGTCGGGAATGTTTGTGTTGCCGTCGGAGAACGCATTCTGCAGCAGTGTTGCGGTTTGACGGAGATCGACGCCGTTCACATCACGAAACACCGGCGTCGTCGTCTCCAGCGTGTTCGAGATGTCGTAAGTACTCGATGTCTGAACAAGGGGGATTGCCCCCGAGAGCGCGGTCGGTCCTGACCCTGGGTCCAGATCGAGAACTCGCCCGCCGATCGGCGTGATCAGGCGAACCGCTGCGGTAGCGTCCGAACGGACCGATACCGAGTCGTCGAGTCGAAATTTGACTGTGATGAACGTTCCTGTGAGGTCCACCGACGACACCTTCCCTTGTCTTATCCCCGCTATACGCACCTGATTACCCGACTCCAGCCCGCCGGTGTTGACCAGCTGGGCCGAGTACACTTTTTGGCCGGGCGGTGCGATATACACGGCCCCTGCGATCACCAGACCGACCACCACGGTCACCACCACCACACCGGCGACGATGAGGTCGCGCCTGCGTTCAGGCTGGTGATGCGATCGATTTCGACTAAACAACCTCACTTACACACCACCAATCGTTGCCCCATAAGCGCGATCCTCGCTGTATCCGGCAGAGGCAGAGGACCTTTCGAACATCGCGCCTCGCTCGGCGTGGAGTTCGTCGCAGCGGCCAGCGAGTCCATAAGGGGCTTGAGCAGTACCGCGCCGTTGAGTAGACCCTCCAACTCCCCGGGTTCTCGCGTCAGACGCTGATAAATCGTCGCGAAACTCTGGTCGTACGTTGACTCAAGTTGCTCGCCGGTGATGACCGTCTTCGACATGGACCGGTTGACCTCGCGTAGCGACTCTCGCAGCCGGTCACTCACGCGGCTGAAGGCGTCGACGATCGATCCCAGCTTGTCGACAAGTTCGACCATCTCCGCCGAGCGGCCTTCGAGCTGGTCGGAGACCTGGCCAAGGCTCGTCACAATATTCGTGATGATCTCAGACCGCTGGTTCCCGTAGGCAGTGATGTTGGCGACCTGCTTCAAAACAGGCGATATGCCCCTTCCATCACCTTGAGCAACGCGCAACAAATTGGACTGCAGTTCATTGATCTCGTCGGCATTAAGCGTGTCGAACACCGGCTTGAACCCGTTGAACAAGGTGGACACATCAAATGAGGGAACGGTCTTGTCGAGCGCCACCTGTGTGAGTGCCCCCTGTGTTTTTCCCTGTGCCGCACCGATCAATTCGACATATCGCTGTCCGAGAAGATTCTGATACCGCACGGCGGCGGTGGTGTTCGATGTGATCGTGACGTCGTCGTTCAGTTGGAAATGAACGACCGCCGTGGGTCCTTTCAGGTCGATCGCCGTCACATAACCGACCTTGACTCCCGCCAACCGCACACCGTCGCGAGGCTTGAGCCCGGATGCATCGGAGAAGACCGCAGATCGTTCAGAACTCGGTCCGTCCGAGCTGGGTTCGAGGATGGCGATGATCACGTAGGTGAGAACGCCGATGACTGCGGCGAACGCAACGATCTTGATGATGGTGGGAGTTAACGACTTCATCTACCTCGGTCCTCCTGCTGCAAGCGCGCTCTGCAGCGCAGGTGACGTCTGCACTACCAGGGCGACCTGAAGCTGTACTCGCTCGCCGACCTGCGGCGTGGCTTTGTCGATGCTGTCCAAGATTTGCGGGATGGTGTACACGGTTCGCACCAGCCCCGATGCCGACCTGGCGACCGGCCTCGCCAGATCGAGACCCACGTCCAGTAGTGAACTCAACGCCGGATAGTTTTTGCTCAACAGTCCCCCGAGTCCGCCGAACAAGACCGCGCCGGTGTCGTTGAGGTTGCCCTTTGTCTGTTTGATGGCTTCGTCAGTGGCGAAGAAATCAGCGACGTCAACGTTTATCAGAATGCCTGGAACGAACGGCGTCATGAAATCGGCTACACCCTGGGACAGATCTGCTGCGATCGCCAAATCCTGGCCCACTGGCCGCTGTTGAACGTCCCGAGTGATCTGTGCAATCTGGAACATGAGCTTGCCGGCGTCGGCAAACGTTTGGGAATCATCGACAACAAACTTAACCACGGAATTGAACGCCGGCTGATCGAGAGCATTGACAAGCTTGGAAAGCTTACGAATCAGTGTCGAAACCGACGTTTGTTCGGACTGCTGCTTGTTGACATAGACACTGCCGCCATCACTGATTAACTCTCCCCGTCCGGGGTCAACAATCTCCAGTGCCGTTGGCCCCAGCGCGCTGGCAGACGTGTAATTCACCGCCAGGCCCTGACGCAACCGGATGTCGTCGTTAGCTCCGGTGAGCTCAATTCTCACAGATGTGCTTTGGTCGCGCACCGACACCGAGGACACCTTGCCCACGGTAAAGCCCCGATACTTCACCTCCGATCCGCCCTTCAGCCCGTCACCAATCGCGTCGGTGGTTATCGTCACTGTCTTGCTGTCTACAAATTTTCCGGTTGCGTTTCCCACCAGAAAATAGGCGGCAACCACCACGACGACCAGGACACCGATCCCACGCAGGGTCAAATTTGTTATTGATGGCGCGCGCCCTGACGGATCTTTATAAACAGCCACTTCAACCCCTACCCCGAAATCCTGACGCCCGAATCGAAGCCCCACATCAGCAGGGTCAAGATCATGTCCTCCACAACAATGATGATGAGACTGCTACGGATCGCTCGACCAGACGCGCGGCCGACGCCCTCTGCTCCACCGGTGGCGTAGAAACCCTGGTAGCTGTGGACGATGACGACCGATACTACGAAAATGAGGACCTTGATGACCGAGAACACCAGATCCTGCGGTTTGAGGAACGCATTGAAATAGAAGTCGTAGGTGCCACCTGACTGGCCGTGCAGAAGGATGACGACCAGCTTGGCTGCGGCGAAACTGAGTATCAGCGTCACGATGTAGAGCGGGATGATGGTGGTGATCGCTGCAACCACGCGCGTGCTGACGACATATGGAATCGGCCGCACCGCCATCGATTCGAGTGCGTCTATCTCTTCGGCGATGCGCATCGATCCGATCTCCGCAGTGAGACGACAGCCGGCCTGGGCTGCGAAGCCGATCGCGGCGATAATCGGTGCCAACTCCCGAGTGTTGGCGTACGACGAGATGAACCCGGTAAGAGATCCCATCCCCACCAGGTCCAGCGAGGCGTAACCCTGGATGCCGATGGATGCCCCGACAGCCATTCCGAGAATGACAAGCACGACTGCGGTACCCCCGCCGACCAGAATAGCGCCTCGCCCCCAGGCAAACTCCTGTATGTACAAGAGCGTCTGTCGTCGATATGTGGTCGCGACGTGGCGGATTCCGGCCACGGTGTCAAAGGTGAACGTGGTGATGTGCCCGAGTTGTGCGGGGACTTCGGCGAGGGGCGTCACAGAACGAGCGATCGGACGAGTGACAGAAGTCAAGCGGGTGGAAGGTACTGCGGTCACGTATTCTCCGTCATCCGATGGTCTGCGGGACGAACATGATCGTTAGCTGGGTGATGAATACGTTGATGACGAAGCACGCCACCACCCCCAGAACTACGGTGGCGTTGACAGATTGGGCCACACCCTTCGGGCCGCCTTTTGTGGACAGACCCCGGTGACATGCGATTGCCACGACAACGAGACCGAATACCAACGACTTGACCAGTGCCACAAGGATGTCCGCCGATGACGCGAACGAGGCGAACGAGGCGACGTAACTTCCGGGCGTGATGCCTTGGACGTTGACGCTCAGGATGTAGCCGGCCACGAGGCCGGTAAACACGATGAGCATGCACAACATTGGAGCGACGATGAGAACCGCGACGAACCGCGGTGCGACGACTCGACGGGTCGGATTGAGTCCGAGAGTTTCCATAGCATCGATTTCTTCACGGACGGTCCGTGCGCCAAGGTCAGAGGCGATGGCCGACCCTGCCGCACCACCGAGCAGTAGGGCTGTGACGATCGGTGCCCCCTGCTGAATGATCCCGAGTCCACCAGCGGCTCCGGCGATCGACGTGGCCCCGACCTGCTGGGTCAGACTTCCGACCTGCACCGAGACGATGACGCCGAACGGAATTGCCACCAGGATCGCCGGCAACGTCGTGACGGTGATGACGAACCAGGTCTGTGTGACAACCTCCCGAAAAGGAAACCGTCCGGTGACAATGTCGCGCACGGCCCACCGCAGTGCCTGGCCGGCGAGGGCAATCGTATTTCCGAAGGTCGCAAGACTGTCTGTCGCACGACCAGCAAGTTCCGTAGCGATACTGATTCTCCTTCACCTTGCTGAACATCCCACCGCGATGGGTGTTCGCACGGTACCAGGTACTTGCAGTACTCCATTCGCGGTTTGGATATTTCTGCCCGAACTAACCAGCCGCACGACGGAACACCGGCCCCGTTGACCCTCGATGACGCACCGACCCGTCCCTGTGTGCGGCAGTGGCTCTGCGGGGCTGGCAGGTCTGCTCCGAGTTCGTTATTTCGGTTGAGCACGACCGGGCTGACCTAAAGCATCGGATGCACGCGTGTTCGTGTGAGCAGCGCGTAACGTAGGGTCGCCCGCCGGTTCTGAGTTCGACTTTTCAGGTCCCCTCGTTGCAAGCCGGGACCTGTGGCCACAGCGGTCCACGTTTACATTCTTTGATCGCCAGCGCTCGCCTGACGTACAGAGATCGACACTTTGTGCCGTCAGGCATGTAAATCACCTGCAGCACAACTTTGTTCGGGGAAAAGATGCGGAATCGGTTCCGGCTGCGCTGGATTCGCTAGTGAAGCCAGCGGCAGCGATCGCGCCGACAGACAGCGTTTGCA
Source organism: Williamsia muralis (assembly GCF_051487485.1). Lineage (GTDB taxonomy): Bacteria > Actinomycetota > Actinomycetes > Mycobacteriales > Mycobacteriaceae > Williamsia > Williamsia muralis_B. The sequence continues at coordinate 22,487 of NZ_JAHVCV010000016.1, forward strand.
CCCCAGCGGACGGCGGGCACTGGTGCTGCGGGGCCTCGTGATCTACGGTTCCACCCATGGTGACAGTAGCCGTGAAATACGTGCCAGCCCGAGTCGCGCATACAGCTTTACAACGGCCACGCACGCCGGTCGAGCTCGTCAACACACTTCGCACCAGATCGCCGGCTAGACGGTTACAAAACTTGACCGTCCTCGTCACTGGCTCGTCGTCGGGCATCGGCGCTGCGGCAGCTGAAGAGTTCGCCCGTCGTGGAGCCCACGTCCTGACGGTGGCGCGTCGTGCCGACAGCCTCGACGAACTCGTCACGCGTATCCGGGCCGCGGGCGGCTATGCCGACACCTGTCCGGCGGATCTCTCCGATACCGACGACACAGCTCGCTTGATCCAGTACGTGCTCGAGGAATACGGCTGCCCGGACATCGTCGTGAACAACGCCGGGCGGTCGATTCGCCGCGAGGTCCTCGACTCGACTGATCGGCTACACGATTATCAGCGCACCATGGCGGTCAACTACTTCGGTCCCGTGCAACTGACGTTAGGGTTCCTACCTGCCATGAAGGAGCGTGGCAGCGGTCACTTCATCAACGTGTCCACCTGGGGTATCCCGATGGGCGCCATGCCGAAGTTCTCGGCATACGCGGGATCGAAGGCCGCGATTACCGCTTTCGGACGCAGCATAGCGTCGGAGTTGCGCGGCACAGGGGTCTCTGTGACGACAGTCTTTTTCCCGCTCGTCCGGACACCGATGATCGAGCCCACCGACGAATACCACCACACTCCCGCGCTCACTGCGGCTGAAGCTGCGGCCTGGCTTGTGCACGCGGCTGTGTACCGCGATCTGGAGGTCATGCCGCGAGTGGCACGGCTTCTCCGACAAGTGGGCGCGGCATCATCGAGAATCGCGGACGGGCTTGTAGAACGCAATGCGCCCTGACGTGTGTGCCCCAGATAGTGGCCCCGGCGAGGTGATTAACTTGCTCGGGGGCCGATATGCGCGGACACGGGATAGCTGACTCATTCGGTGCGATCCACCGGAGCCGCCGAGACCGTCTTGGCTTTCCCGGTGAGCGACGCACACTGCGCTGACGTAGGTGTCGTGGAGATTGTCGGCGAGCTGGGGATCGAGGCCGCTTTCGGAGAGCGCGTCGGCCACCATTGCTGTGGTGACGTCGGCGCTCTGGTGGTGCACACGCTGCCCCGGGGCGGTGTAGATCGGTCCGAGTGCGCTGTCGCCGGTCTTGTCATGTGCAGCGGCAAAGACACGACGCAGCCTGCGAGAGACCTCTATGTGGTGCTGTTGCTGGTGCTCGGGAACATCTGCGCCCTCGTTGAGCACTGCCAAACTCATTTGCTGCCAATCAATCTCGATGTCGGCGCCGCGCGGCGTTGAGCAGCCACCGTGAGGCGGCCAAGGCGAACGGGCATGCCGGGTCAAGATAGAATGTCCCTGCGCTCATAGGTACTCGTTGCGGTCGCGGACTGTTGGACGTGTTTGCTCACGTGGAGGCTATGGCTTCCAATGCGGCGATAGCGGCCGAGAGTTTGGCTGACGCGTCGGTGGCCACCGGTGCAAGTTCGGCTTCCCCGGAGACCTCGACCATCAGGTCGGGATTCATCGCTTCGACGATCTCGTTTGATCGATTGGTGGCGTCGGTGCGGACCACGACATTGCAGGGCAACAGCAGACCGATCTGCCGATTGACTCCCAGAGCGCGATGAGCCAATGGTGGATTACAAGCCCCCAGGATCAGGTAATTTTCCATGTCCACATCGAGCTTTGTTTTCAGGGTGTCTTTGACGTTGATCTCGGTGAGGATCCCAAAACCCTGATCGGCCAATGCGGCGCGGGTTCGTGCGACCGCCTCGTCGAACGGGAGGTTGAGGACGGTGGAGATTGCCAGTGACATAACAGCTTTCCTTCAGGGCGGGTTGAACGTGATCGGATTTAGCGGAGGTCGGCGCGGCGTTGTAGTCCCAGGCGGTGCATCAGCAGGCTGGCCGGGCACCAGCCCACGGCGGCGAAGAGCAGCAGGTTCACCGCTACGAAGGCGGTCAGCACCAGCCACCAGCTCGACACACCGGCCGCCAGGGCCACGCTGAGGAGAATCATCAATCCCGCGAGCAGTGGCACCGCTCGTTCGACGGTCCACGTAGGTGCGGTTGTTCGACTGTTCATCGCGCCCTTGACCGCAGCCGAACTGGAGAAACTGTTCCTAGCCCTAGCCTAACCAGGCTGGCCAAGCGTTGGCGCCCAGCATGGCCTTGACCTTTTGCGACGGAACGACCCAACATTATGAAAGTGCCCAAGCTAAGAGCCTCGTGTCGCAAGTCCGCGCTTTCTACAATGCCGGACTTTTCGGAGCACCGCGCCTCAGCGATCGACATCGGCGAGGTGGCACGGGGTTCGCAGTTAAGAATCTTCGAGCTGCGCACGCAGCGCGACGAAATGAACAGCCGGATCAAGCGTTCGCACCCCCCGCCTTCGGTCGTTCTTGAAGCAAGTTGGGCGAGGGGGCAGAACTCGTAGGAGCTGTTCAACACGGAGAAGTCTATCGACGGGTCACCAATCGTAGCGTAGTACAAGATGTTTGGCCTAGTCGTCGCAAACTTCCCTCCGTCTCGGGCGGGAGCGGAGCAGCGACACTGGACCTTTGCGCTGTCGGGATCGGACGGTAAATCCGTTGGCGCCGCTCGATATACTGAGTTCAATGTGTGGAGGTCACCCATGAATGGTCGATGTCTGTTGCGAGGCAGCGCGCCACTTTGAGCCCGGTCGAAGACCAGTTCCGTTCAGGCGGTGAGGAATTCGCGTGTGCGCAATGTGCTCGGGCAGAATAGTCCAGGGTCATACGCACCGGGGTGTGTGCGGGATAGTACTGAGGTCAGCGTGCTATTGCACTCAGCGAGCTCGAAGCGGACTCAAGGGACTCGACTAGGTTCAGTTCGAGCTCTGGCATACGGCCGGCCGACATGGCCACTGTTTCCGCGCGAGCTTGCGCGTCGATTTCGCGTTGGACCCCCGCACGTGCGGTGTCGGTCCATGCCTGTGCACAACGGTCGGCGGCCACGGCGAGGTCTGCTGTTGCGGGGTCGCCGGTCAGGCGCGCGATGTCGGCACATCCGTCGGCGAGCAAGCGGCGGAACAGTCCTCCGCCAGTCCCTGCTTTTTCGATGAAGGCGCTTAGGCTGAACAGGAATATCTCGAGCTGGTCTACGGGGAGGTCGGTCCAAATCGGGATGTCGGCCGCGAGTTGAGCGGCCGCAGCTAGGCCTTCGGCGCCCTCGGCCGTTGCAGTCGGGTCGACGATTCCTGGCTGTGACGGGTGCCGCATGCTGGCGGCCGATTGGCTAAACGCTTCTGCTGCCACTTGCGCCAAGTCTGGCAGTTCGTCTGACCACGTGATGCGGTACGTGCAGTGGCGTGTCGGTTGCGGAAAGGATGTCGAGGATCGAGCGCGCGCCAGTGCCTCGAGTGGGACCTGCTGCACCTCGGCGCGGTCATTGTCTACGACGTAGGCGATACCTCTAGCCTCGTCGTAGCCGATAATCACGATGTCGTGTCGACTCATCTGTAGCTGGACCCGCAGGTATGGCAGCTCGGCGATGTCGCCCCATATGAGACTGGGTCTGCCTGTGTCGATCTCGTCGCGGATCCACGACCATCCTTCCTCGGGGTCGTCGGTGGTAAGCATTTGGACCTTCGCACCGAGGCGGCGGGGCAGATCGAGCTCGAAGTCGGCGCCTCGGCCCACCAGGTAGAGCGGTGGGACGAGGTCGTCCGATCGGAGGTAGGACAGTCCTAGAGCGCCGCCGAGGGCGAACACCAGGCCTTCATCGGGTGGGCCATCCCATCCCAAACCGTGCCAGTGCAGAAGATCGCGCATTGCGCCCGAACCACAGTGTCCCCCCATCCGGTGGGGGTAATCCTCGATCACGGTTGGGCGTTGCATCCGTACTCCTCACGGGGTCAGTCGGTCAGGGCTTGGTCGGGCGGGCAGGCATTGGTCGGCGTTCGTCGCTGGAGGTTTCTTCGACGCTTGCCGTGTGTACCTCTCATCGTGCTGGTGAGTCAGGGGATGTACTGGGTCATACCGGTATTGGTGAGCTCAGTTCGGTTCGGTCGGTGGGGAGTTGCTGGGTGATGGCCCGTTTACTGAACATGAAGTCCCGCGGTCGGTTGATGCAGTCGGCGGCGAGGAGTTCACCTGCGCGCAGGTAAAAGCACGTGAAGTCGCCGTCTCGGGTCGGATCGCCGCGCAGGACAATTTCATCGTACCCGGAGTTGAGACCGGCGATCTGGAGTTTGAGGTGGTATTGATCGGACCAGAACCATGGAAGCGCGGCTATTTTCTTGTGTTTGCCGCAAATTGTGGCGGCGGCGACTTTGGCCTGCTCGCCAGCGCTCGGCACGGACTCTAAGCGTATGCGGCGGCCGTAGCGGGCCATGTCGTGAATTGCGCAATCTCCGGCGGCCACGATATCGGGGTCGCTGGTGCGTGCTTGGTCGTCGATAACGACGCCGTTGTCCACGGCAAGCCCTGCGGCGGCTGCCAAATCGGTGTTCGGCTCAATACCGATGCCGACGATGACGAGGTCGGCAGGAATTGATTCCCCATCGGCCAGGATCACCTCTCGGACCCTCCCGTCGCCGGACATGGCCTCGACGAGCGTGTCCGTTCTGATGTTGACGCCTTTCTCCCGGTGGATCCGGTCGAAGAATGCCGACACCTCAGGCGCGGTGACACGCTCGAGCACGCGGCCGGTCGCTTCGAGCACGGTGACCTCCAGACCCAGCGCTCGCAACGAGGCCGCCGTCTCGAGACCGATGTAGCCACCTCCGACGATCACGGCGTGGCAACCGGGGCGGGTGGCCTCACGGATCCTGGTGACGTCCGCTGCAGTGCGTAGGTAGTCGACCCCGGCCAGGCCGGCTCCCGTGGTAAGTAGTCGTCGAGGACGGGCACCGGTGCACAGCGCGAGCTTGTCGTACCGCAGTGTGTCGCCGTTATCTAGGATCACATGACTAGCCGCGCGATCAATCGTTTCTACGGTTGCATCGAGGAGATGGATGCGCTGCTTGGCGTAGAAGTCTGGGCTGCGGATCGCGAGGTCGGCGAGTGCGCTGCGGTCGGCGAGGTAAGCCTTCGATAGCGGAGGGCGATGGTAGGGCAGGGTCGACTCGTCCCCGATGAGGACGATCTCGTCGGTCCACTTTTCCTGGCGCAGGCTGGCTGCGAGCTGGGCGCCGGCGTGGCTGGCCCCGACGATGATGGTTCGCTGCATTGTCATGTGCTCGATTTCGGGGTGAGGCGGACCATCATCTTGCTGATGCCTCGAACGAAGTTGGACTGCACATATTCAGGTTCACCGATGACCTCGATGTTCTCGAAGCGAGGGAGCAGTTCCTCCCAGAGAATCCGCAGTTGCAATTCGGCCAGCCGGTTGCCCATACAACGGTGGACCCCAAAGCCGAAGGAGATGTGGTTGCGGACGTTGGCTCGGTCGATGATGAAGTCATCCGGGCGATCGAACACGCGCTCGTCGCGGTTGCCCGAGGCGTACCACATGACCACTTTGTCGCCCTTGCGAATGAACTGCCCGTTCAGCACGGTGTTGCGTGTGGCGATCCGACGCATATAGGCCAACGGTGTCTGCCACCGGATGATCTCCGAGTTCATGTTGGGGATCAGGTCGGGGTTTGCTTTGAGCTTCTCGAATTGATCCGGGAACCGGTTCAAGGCGAGCACACCGCCACTCATCGAGTTCCTAGTCGTGTCGTTGCCTCCGACGATCAGCAACAAGAGGTTACCCAGGAACTCCATCGGTCGGTTGATCAAATCCTTGGTGTTGTCGTTGCTTTGCAGCATTGTGATCAGATCGAACCCGGGTTCTTCTCCGGCAGCGGTCCGGGCAGCTTTGTCGTGCCAGTGCTCGCTGAGACCTCGCGCCATCTCGCGCATGCCCACGAAAGTCTCGTCAAGGTCGGACGGACCGCCGTTGGTCTGTTCCATCGAGGTCGCGAGATCTGACCACTCGACGAGCTTGCGACGATGCTCGTACGGAAAGTCCAGGAGAGTCGCGAGCATTCGAGCGGTCAACTCGATCGAGACCCTTTGTACCCAGTCGAACGGCTCGTCCACGGGAAGGTCATCGAGGACCTCTTGGACGCGCGATCGAATCAGCCCTTCCATTTCCCGCAGATTCTTTGGCGCAACCACACCCTGCACGGCGGCCCGCTGCCGGTCGTGGCGTGGCGGGTCCATAGCAATAAACATCGTGATGTCCAGAAAACGAGGCGGGGTCCCGATTACGATCAGTGGTTCGGCGGAGAAGACCTCGTGGTTCTTGTCGACCGCGACAATGTCGGCATGGCGGGTGATGGACCAGAACGGTCCGAACGCGCTATCGGGCAGGTAGTGCACCGGCGCTTCGTTGCGCAGGCGTTCATAGTAAGACTGCCAGCGTCCCTGCCGGTAGAGGAAGGGGTTGCTGAGGTCGATGTCGGCGAGGTCGACGTCCTCGACCGGGGGTATGGGCCGCTCGACGAAGATCTTCTCCCCGTCCGTTCTGGTCACCCACCGGCGGGTCTTGTCGTACAGGTGCGCTCCCTGGATCTGCAGATCCACCGGGATGACCGACTGGACTTGTGCGGTGATTGTTTCAGAAACCTTCACGATGACTGTCCGTTCTCTCGTCGTTACAGCTGGTACTCGGGGAGTTCGACGATCAACCCGTCCCACTGCTCAGTTGCCGTCATCTGGCAGGACAGCCGCGAGGTCGGTTGACGCTCGGGGTGCATCGCGAGCATCTCCTCCTCACCTGGGCCAGAGCGGCCGACGTGCTCGGACCACTGCGGATCGACGATCACATGGCAGGTGCCGCATGCTGCCTCACCTCCGCAGTCGCCGTCGATGCCGGGCACCGCGTTGTTGGTCGCGATCCGCATCAATGACTGGCCTGCTTCGACGGGCGCTTGGTGCTTCTCGCCGTCGTAGGAGACAAAGGTGACAATTGCCATAACCAACTCCTGTTACGTTGTCCTTGGTGTGGGGACTACTTCAAAGTGTCGTGGAGCACAAGCGCCGCGGCTATGTTCACTCAAGTCATTAAGTTGTGAATTCGGGTCAGGACCCACCATATGAACAGGGATTCGTTAGTTCCCCCGCTGGTGTTCGTGCAGATGCTCGAGAGCCAGGCGCTCGACCCGGACGCCATCGCGCGGCTTCGCGCCATCATGACTCGCGCCGGCGCTGACGAGGCGACGCTGCTCGAGCGTGACATCCCGGCACCGCTGCAGTGGTTTCGGCAGGTCTATCCCGAGCTCGACATCGACCAGGCAACGCTGCTGGGTTTTGCGTTCGCCGAACAGGCCCGTCTGACGTCGTTTGGAGCCCTGAGTGTTCCGCTGGTCAGTGCGGGCTCGATCACCGAGGTCGTAGAATTACTCACCTACCTGCCGTTGATTTCGACAGCTCTTCGCCCGCAGTTGCATCCTGGTGACCATGGCCTCACGGTCGGGCTCACCGCATACACCGGCGACCGAGCCCTGGACTGCCTTACTGTCACGTACAGCGGCGCAACGTTGTTGCGGCTGCTCGACATGCTCGTCGGTGACGCCCCGACCGTCACACTCCACATGAACTGGTCAGCACCCACCGCCCTGGCCACGCATGAAAAGGATCTGGCCGTCGCCGGGCGCCTGCACTTTGACGCTCCGATGTCCTACCTGTACGTCCCCGCTGACACGCTCGACGAGGTGTGCCGGTTCTCCGATCCCCTCGCCTATCGGCTCGCGGTCGCGGACCTGAAGCGGACCCTTGACCAGAGAAGCGGAGATGTGTCGTTCTCCGAAAAGGTCAGGCAGCTGTTAGAGAAAGATCCCAGACAGCCCCATAGCCAGTGGGTCGCGGACGAGTTGGCGGTATCGACAAGCACACTCAAGCGGCGCCTGTCTGCGGAAGGGACGACCTTTCGTGAGCTGCGCGAGTCGTGTCTGCGTGAGAACGCGATGCTGATGTTGCTCACCCGATCAATGTCGGCAAGTCAGATCGCCACCGAGCTCGGATACAGCGATCTGACCAGCTTCTCGCACGCCTTCAAGCGGTGGACCGGCCACTCTCCGAGCGAGTTTTTACACTCCCGTCCGTGAGCAATCCCCACCACCCATTGTGATTTGCCGCGGTGTCGGCCTTTTGGCTGTTGGTACTCGTGGGTCTGGGTGCGCTTCAGTTGGTGCCAAGGGCCGCGATCTTTGTCAGCCTGGCGCGGGAGGTTCCTCGAGTCCTAAATAGCGCAGTGCAACTCGTGAGATCTGGCGTCCTGTTGTCTGACGATCGCCAGCAGGCAAGACAAGGTGACTCACGGTCAGCCGGACGAGCGCGTCGACTCCGTCAGCGACATCGTCACCGTCCAGTTGCGGAAAGTGCGCGGCGAACCAGCGCACCAGCTCGTGCGAGGCGATCTGAAGCAAAGTGGTCGAGGACGTCAACAGCGGCAACATCCCTGTGCCGCGTGCGGTTTCCTCGCTGACGTCGGCAGGATTGGATGTCAGGACCGCTTTGAGCAGAGGGCTGGCAGTGGCCTCATCCAGCGTGAATCGCACCGAACAGACGATGGCCTCTGCGGCATCGCCGCTGTGTTCATCGAGAACTCGACGAATCCCCGTCAGGAACCGTTCTCCCTCACGCACCACCAGGGCGTCACCCAACCCCTGCTTGTCCCCGAACTCTTTGTACAACGTCGGCCGAGAGACCCCGACCCGCGCGGCTATCTCAGCCACGCGCACCCGATCCCACCCCTTTTCCACGGTCAATATGTGAGCTGCCGAGAGCACTTGCTCGCGCATGTGCCGTCGGAACGACATGCGCATCGTCTCGCTCGCCATGGCGACACTCTAAACACATGACCGATTTTGTCCATTCTTGACCAGAATGCAGTGTTCAGCGCGGTGCCGCGCCAGGCGGCCCGACGTTGACATTCTAGGTAGATCTGACTGCACTGTTGACAGTTATGGTTCATTTGTAGTGCTGTTACATCAGCGAACTTCCTCGGCCCGATTGGAGCGGTGTGACAGATGGCCCAAGTGGGATAACAGGTTCGCCGGATTCACCTGCCGATCATATCGACCCCGTGCTGGCTGGCTGGGCGGCTGGAATGGTAGCTGACCTGCCCGACGGTACGCAGCTACCTGCGCACTCCCCTGGCTGCCTTGGTTGCGGGCCTGACAATCCTCACGGACATCACCTCGAGGTACATCGCGACGGCGACCGCGTGCATGCGGCGCTCACCTTCGACGAACGCCACGTGGGAGCGCCCGGTATAGCCCATGGCGGTGCGGTGGCCACCGTCTTTGATGACCTGTTCGGATTTACGCTTTTCATCGTTGGCGAGCTAGCCGTCACCCGCTCGCTGCAGGTCGAGTACCTCGCACCCGTGCGACTGGGAACTGACTACACGGTCGTTGCAAAACTGGACCGACGCGAGGGCCGTCGACTCCATGTCGATGCGCACCTATCCGAGCCGGGCGGCCGCGAGATCGCCACGGCATCAGCGTTGTTCATGACGGTGACCCTTGAGCACTTCGCGCGCGCACTCGAGCAGCCATGAGCACCGACGCGAACGGCGCTAGTCTGCTCAGGGAAGCACTTCTAACCGACCACGGCAGTGCCGGCCCCTACGAGTCCTACCAGCGACTACGCGCCGCTCATCCAGTCCTACAGACGAGTTCAGGGGTAGTGGTGCTCAGCCGACACCGCGACTGCGACAGCGCTCTGCGCGACCGCACCTTGGGCAAGGCCGACGAGTCACTGGGGTTTGGGCTCACTGAGGTGCCCGACGCGCTACAGCGCAGAGCCATGCACCGCTTCCGACGCACTATGCTTTTCCGCAACCCTCCCGATCACACCCGGCTTCGCCGGTTGATCACCGACGTCTTCACCACGCGCCACGTCGAGTTGCTGCGCGCCGGTATCGTCGCGACCATCGAGCACCTGCTCAGTGAGATGGCAGGCAAATCGACCGTCGATGTGATGACCGATCTCGCACTGCCCCTTCCCGTGAACGTCATCGGCGATCTGCTCGGCGTGCCCGCCGAAGGACGAGATCTAGCCGCCAACTTGGTGCGCGACCTGGTAGCACCCTTGGAGCCGATGTCCGATGCACAAGCCATTCGGCAAGCGGCCCACGCCGAGGATCAACTGGCTGAATACCTTGGAACGCTGCTCGCAGACAAGCGCATTCACCCCGCCGACGATTTACTCAGCAGACTTGCCGCAGCGCACGGCGAGGACAGCCTCGACGACGACGAATGCGTCGGTACCGCAATCTTGCTGTTCGCCGCCGGCTTCGAGACCACCACCAATCTCATCGGCAACGGGCTGGCAGCACTCCTGGCCAACCCTGATCAAGCCGACCTCCTACGCCGACGACCTGCGTTGTCCGCCAATGCTGTCGAGGAGCTCTTGCGCTATGACGCCCCCATTCAGACGAACGGACGTACCGTACTCGAACCGACTCAGATTGCCGGGGTCGACCTTGAGCCAGGCCAGGTCGTACTCATCTTGCTCGGTGCAGCCAATCGCGACCCTGACCACATCAAATGCCCCGACACCCTCGACATCACCCGCACTGTCTGGCGGCCGCTGTCGTTCGGTGCAGGCATCCACTTCTGCCTCGGTGCCGCGCTCGCCCGTATGGAAGGCGCGGAGCTGTTTCCGCGACTACTGAACCGATTCCCCGAGCTCGCCGCAACTGGAGAGGCGACATGGCGACCGGGGCTCTCGTTCCGCGGTCTGATCTCACTCCCAGTGACCACCCAATGACAACTTCCGCGCCGGCTAACCTCGACAGGCTAGATGAGTCTGCGGCTGCGCAACGCGACGCGTCCGGACGCCCTGCACCCGACCCGGCCTGTGCCCGGTTCGCCCTCCTGCCCAAGACGTCCTCACCAGAGCTGGATACTCGGATTCACTTGTGTGCGCGTGCAACCATGGCGCGCTGCCAGGCCCTTGCTGCACACCCGGACAAACCCTTCAGCAGTACCCACCCCAGCCCTGCCGCCAAGCCCCGAATTGATCTACCAACCCTTCGCCGAAGGTACCCCGGAGGCGGGCACCGTGGCGCCGACCTTCCTGCCGGGTCGGGGTGTCGAACAGGTGAATTGCACGACTAGCCCGGCGGACACTCCTCGACTTTCGCTACTATCAGTAGCACTTCGTGCGAACGAAGATCGCCAGGCGCCCGAGAGCAGTCTCGGGGATGGGAGTGTGGGTGCGGTGATGGCGGCCAGGCGCGACGCGGGTCCTCGGTCCAAGGACGTGATGGATGACAAAGACCCGCGTTTGGTTCGTTCACGCAATCGGTTGGTTGATGCGGCATCTGCCCTGTTGAAGACCGGCGGGGTTGATGCAGTCACGGTCGGGGCGGTCTCCCGGATGTCGTGGGTGGCTCGAACGACGTTTTACCGGCATTCGACGGCAGCACCGATTTGTTGGCTGCGGCGTTCGAACGATTGTTGCCCCCACGCCGACGTCCCTGACGCGCACGGACCAATCCGCGACAGTTTGGTGCGGTTGGTCCGTGCTCAGGCTGCGTTGATCGAGCAGGCGCCACTGCAATTGACCACCTTGGCGTGGCTGGCGATGGTGCCCGAGGAGCCCGGGGAGCAGCAGAACACCCTCGCGCCGCTGCGCGCTCGTGTCATCGCGCAGTACCGGGAACCGTTCGATCAGGTGTTGCAGAGCGCCGCCGCCCAGAAGGAACTCGACGAGTTCGATCCCGGCGTGGCCATCACCCAGCTCGTGGGCCCGCTGGTCTTCGCGCGGCTGTCCGGCCTTCGCTCGATGAGTGGCGCAGACTGCGAACAGCTTGTCGACGATTCTCTGGCCGCCCACCGTCGCGACTGACCGAAGTCCCGCGTGCCGAACCATCCCTCCTTTTCGCTACATGTTGTAGCGTAGTGATACCGATTGATTCATTTGTCGAAGGGTGTGCGATGCCAACGCAGCGATGGATGCGTGAGCAGTGGTGAAGCTTCGGCGATCAACCGGCCGCGGTGAGTACAGCCGGTCGCTGGGTCAGGTGGGACGCTTCGTCTTGTCGCACAAAGCGCTGGTAGCGGGCGTCTGGGTGGCTGTTGCCGTGGTGTTGGCTGTGCTGTTTCCCCAGTTGGAAACAGTTGTGCGCCAGCAGTCGGTGGACCCAATTCCTAAGGGAGTGCCGTCGTTTCAGGCGCTCGATCGCATGGGCGAGGCGTTCGACGAAAAGGGCGCAAAGACCACGGTGTTCGTGGCAATGGAAGACCCGGCCGGACTCACCGAGCCCGCCCGCCAACGCTATGACGACCTCGTGGTCCGGCTCCGCGCCGACCGCGACGATGTGCAGGCCGTACGCGACCTGCTCGCCGACCCGATCACTGCCCGACAAGCGCTCAGCGAAGACGGCAACGCCTGGTACCTGCCCGTCGGGGTCAGCGGCAGCCTCGGCGGGCCGACGGCGGCCCACGCTGTGGAATCGATCCGCGAGACTGCAGCAGAGGTCTTCGCCGGCACCAGCACCACGGTCCACGTGACTGGACCAACAGCGACCTTCAGCGATCAAATCGTCACTGCTGAAAAGGATCTGGTGATCATCACCATCGCCACCGTCGTGCTGATCGCCATAATCTTGCTGATCGTATATCGGTCAGTATTCACTGCGTTGCTGCCGCTTTTGGTCATCGGTATCAGTCTCGCCGTAGCCCGCGGAGTCCTGTCTGCGTTAGGTGAACTGGGCATGCCAGTCTCGCAATTCACCGTTGCGTTCATGACTGTCATCTTGCTTGGCGCCGGTGTGGACTATTCGGTTTTTCTGGTCAGCAGATACCACGAACGGCTGCGCCAAGGCGCCGCCGCGTCCGACGCTCTCATCGATGCCACCGCCACCATCGGCCGGGTGATCCTTGCGTCGGCAAGCACTGTTGCTCTCGCGTTCTTAGCCATGGTCTTCGGGCAGCTCAGCGTCTTCGCCACCCTCGGCCCCGCCTGCGCGGTGGCGATCCTCATCGGATTCCTCGCCACCGTGACATTGTTGCCGCCAGTGCTGTTGTGGGCTGCGCGTTGGGGGTGGGGTGCCCCGCGCAAAGATCTCACGCGGCGCTACTGGAACCGCATCGCGGTCCTCGTCGTACGCCGCCCGGTGCCGTTGCTGGCCGTCAGCCTCGTCGGGTTGACGTTCCTCAGCCTCACCGCGCTGGGCATTCAGATCACCTACGACGACCGAGACGGTCAACCGAAAACCACCGACAGCAACGAAGGTTACGCACTGCTCAACCGGCACTTCCCGCAAGACATCACCATCGCCGAATTTGTCGTCGTGGATTCGCCCACCGATCTGAGAACAACCAACGGACTTGCCGACCTTGATCAGATGGCAGCTCGGATTGCGCAGATCCCCGGCGTCACCCGTGTGGTCGGTGTCACTCGCCCGACCGGGGCCAAACTCGAACAAGCCCAACTCTCCTGGCAGAACGGGCAGATCGGCGATCGCCTGTCCGGCTCAGTAGGTGAGGGCCAAGCCCGCAAAGGCGACCTCGAACAATTGCGTTCTGGTGCAGACCAACTCGCCGACGGCCTCGAACAACTCGACATACAGATCCGCACCAATCTCACCCCACTGGCCGGCATTCTTAACCAAGTCACCACCATCGGGGCCGAAATAGGTCAATACCAACCACTTCTACAAACACTGACCGCCGCCGCACCCCAACTCGACCAAGCCGCGCAGAACGCCCCTCAGCTAGCAGCCCTGGCCGAACAGTCATCAGCCGCCATAGCCACAATCACCTCAGTGCTCCCGTTACTGGATAACTCAGCGCTGTGCACTCAACTACCCCAATGCAGCACCCTGCGCCAACAAGCCCGCGATCTCGCCGCACTCCGCGACAGCGGGTTCTTCACCCAGATCACGACACTGTCCACCCAGCTCGCGCAGATGGACACCCCCCTCACCGCGGTCACCAACCAACTCAACGCCACCGTCGCCACCCTCGAGACCACTCTGGGAACCATCGGGGCCCAAGACCTGCCAACCAAACTCGCCCAACTGCAGACCGGGGTCTCCCAACTCGCCGCCGGCTCGCGAACACTCGTCGAAGGCGTATCTGCACTCGTCGACAGCAACCTTCAACAACTCGCCGGCATGGCCACCCTCGCCGCCCAACTACAGACCACCGCGCGCGAAACCCGCGGCTCGGACTCGGCCACCGGCTTCTACTTACCCAAAGATGCTTTCGCTGACCAGCAATTCGCCGACGTTGCGCGCCAATTCATCTCCCCGGACGGACACACCGTGCGCTACGCCGTCCAGACAAGCTTCGACCCCTACAGCGCGGACGCCATGCGCCTGGCCAGCACCATCGCCACCGTCGCCAACGACGCAAAACCCAACACCACCCTGACCGACTCCACCGTCTCCGTCGCCGGCTTCCCCGCCATCAACGCCGACCTGCAACGACTGCTCACCAACGACTTCCGCCTCCTGGCCCTGGCCACCCTGGCCATCGTCGGCATCATCCTGATCATCCTGCTGCGCTCACTGGTCGCACCCATCTACCTACTCGGCACCGTCGTACTCAACTACACCGCAGCATTGGGCATAGGCGTCCTGATCTTTCAGCACATACTCCACACCGACATCGCTTGGCCCGTACCACTATTAGCGTTCATCGTCCTGGTAGCCGTCGGCGCCGACTACAACATGCTGCTGGTCTCACGATTGCGCGAAGAATCACATCACAACGTCCGAGTCGGAGTGCTCCGCACCGTCACCAACACCGGCTCAGTCATCACCTCAGCAGGCCTCATCTTCGCCGCCAGCATGTTCGGCCTCATCGCCGGCTCCATCGGCATCATGACCCAAGTCGGACTCATCATCGGCGTAGGTCTTCTTATCGATACTTTCATCGTCCGCACCATCGTGGTACCGGCCATCGCCACACTCCTCGGCAACGCGAGCTGGTGGCCCCAAAAACCAACGCCCACTCCCACCCACCACCGCCACTGACCCCACCCCGCAGACAAGAGTAGGCCGACGTCGACGAACAGATCCAGTACTTCCCGGACCCGACCAGGGCCTTCGAACACTTCCGCCACTTGACAAACACAGAGGCACCAAATTCTCAGGCCCCACCGGGACTGTCTGAATAACGGTGGATCCGGTCCTTGATTCAACACGCCGAGCTGAGCTTGGCGGGAAGGATCGACGATGACCGAAACACTTGATCCCATGGCAGAGACTGAGGTGGATCAGAAGCAGTTGGCCGAGCAGCTCCTGGCTCAGGCCAAGGAGCAGGGCGTGGAGTTGATGGGCCCGAACGGACTCCTCAATCAACTCTGACGGCGCTCATTGAAATTCCCCAGTAACGCTCACTGAAATTCCCCACCCGTGTGGCACCGCCAACGAGGGCGGGTCTCCCTCGATGCTGATGGTCTCTGACCACTCATCAGCTACTCGAAGGAGACCCGCTTTCTCATGCTTAC
>NZ_JAHVCV010000017.1:0-24392 GCF_051487485.1 Williamsia muralis
CCGCACCAGCTCAGCTGCCGCCGCCTCCTCGGCCGACGGTGGTGTCGATTTCTTCTTCGTCACATCATCTAGTGTCGTCATCACGGCACCCTTCCCGCTGAGCATTCACCCAGCGTGTCGGGCCAAAACACCGATTAAGAAACAGTCCCCAGGGTCGCGGCTTTCTGCGTGTCGGTGTTTAAGAGTTGTGGGCCGGGTCGGGGTCAGGTTCCGCAGGCAGTCGCTGTCGGGGTGTTGCGTAACCGGATTGGCCCGGAAGCCCCCGCTGATTCGCGTGAACACTGTTTGCTGTTGAGGCTGCGCAATGACTAGGTGCTGGTTACGGTGACTTAGACAGGGGCCGTCGAGTGGGACGAGGGGCGTTTTGAGTGCAGACGACGCAACAGAACAGATCACCGCGTTGATCCGAGAGTTGCAGTCCCACTTTCCTTCCTCGCTCGATGCCCTTGAGGATTTGATCAGCGAGTTTGCGCAGACTATGCCTGGGGAGTGTGCCTGGTATTTTTGCCGTGTGCCGCAAGGGTTCGGTGGCAATTCTTCAGTTGCATAAGGAAAACGGGGAGAACGTTTCTTCACTCATTGCACATTTGTTGACCAGCGCTAGTCGCGGCCTATGCGGCGGATCCCGAGCAGCAAGATGGTGAGTATGACGGCACCTACAGTCGCTGCCCAGGCCCAGTTGTGTAGGTGTGGCCATCCGGGGTCGGTGATGTTGGGTGGGTGTGGTTGGCGGGTGTGGGCGACGTCGGTGGCGTAGGGGGCGGAGAGAACCAGACCCAAGGTGAAGGCGATTGTTGCCCCGGAGGCGACGACGAGTATTGAAAACCAGTGGGGTAGGCGTGTGGTGTGTGCCATGGCGGGTGGGCAGGCCTTTGGTCGTGGAGCAATCGAGTTTTGTCGAGGGAGCTTTCCCGAGGGGGCGAGTTCTTAGGAGCGCACTAGCCGGGCGATAGCGTCGGAGGCTTCTTTGAGTTTGAGGTCGGCCTGTGCGCCGCCTGTTTTGGCGGCGTCGACGACGCAGTGTTTGAGGTGGTCATCGAGCAGGCCGATGGCGACGCCTTCGAGCGCTTTGGTCAGCGCGGAGATCTGGGTGAGGATGTCGATGCAGTATTGCTCTTCATCGACCATGCGGTGTAGACCTCGGGCTTGCCCTTCGATGCGTTTGAGGCGAGCGAGATATTTTTTCTTGTCGTCGATGTATCCGTGGGGGACGGTGTGATCCGCGTCGTGGGTGGGGGTTTTGGCAGCCATGGGTGTCCTTTGTTGTCGGGCGTGTGCATTGTAGGTGGCTACCGGCTGATTGCGGTGGGCGCGCTGATCTCCGGTCGTAGGTCCAGTCGCCGCAGCAGCTGGGCGTTGAGCGCCACGACCACCGTCGACGCCGACATCAAGATTGCGCCGACGGACATGGGCAAGACGAATCCGATACCGGCAAGCACCCCAGCAGCAAGGGGAACCGAGATCAGGTTATAGCCGGCGGCCCACCAGAGGTTTTGCTTCATCTTGCGGTAGCTCGCCCGTGACAGCTCGATGACCGATAGCACCGACCGTGGGTCGTCGCTGGCCAAGATGACGCCGGCTGAACCAATTGCGACGTCGGTGCCGGCGCCGATGGCGATGCCGACATCGGCTTGGGCGAGCGCGGGGGCGTCGTTGACGCCGTCACCGACCATGGCTGTTTTTCGGCCCTCGCTTTGGAGCGCTTTGACTTTGGAGGCTTTGTCTTCGGGGCGGACGCCGGCGAACACGCGGTCAATACCGAGTTCGGTGGCCACCGACTGGGCCACAGCGTGCGCGTCGCCGGTGATCATGACCACTTGGACGCCAAGCTTGTGGAGTGCGGCGACGGCTTCCCGCGATTCGCCGCGTATCTCATCGGCGAGTTTTAGTGCTCCAATCAGGTTTCCGTCGGCCAGCACGTGCAGGATGATGGCGCCGTCGCTCCGCCAGTTGTCGGCGATGTCGAGTTCAGCATGGTGGTACTGCTCCAGCAGTCGTGGGCCACCGACTTGAATGCGGTGGCCGTCCACGAGGGCTGATACACCCACTGCCGGTGACGAACTGAACTCGCGTGCCCTGCTGAGGGGTAGAGCGCGCGTGCGGGCGGCGTGCACGATCGCTCTACCCAAAGGGTGTTCACTGTCGGCTTCGGCCGCGGCCGCGGCCGCGAGCACCTCATCTTCGGTGTGGCCTGCTGTGGCGTGCACGGCGGTCACGGTGGGCTCGCCTTTGGTCAGGGTGCCGGTCTTGTCGAACAACACGGTGTCCACGGTGCGCATACTTTCCAGCGCGAGGCGGTCTTTGATCAACACGCCACCGCGGGCGGCGCGTTCGGTCGCGATGGCCACCACCAGCGGGATCGCCAATCCCAGTGCGTGAGGGCAAGCGATGACCAGAACGGTGATGGTGCGCACGACCGCGTCATCCGGATAGCCAAGTACTGTCCAAACAATGGCGGTCAGTACCGCTGCACCCAGGGCGAACCAGAACAGCCAGGCAGCTGCGGTGTCGGCGAGCCGTTGGGCCCGAGACGACGAGTTCTGAGCTTCAGAGACCAGCCGTTGGATACCGGCCAGTGCGGTGTCGTCGCCGGTGGCGGTAACCTGCACGCGCACACCCGAGTCGGTAGCGACAGTGCCAGCAACGACTATGTCGTTGAAGTTGCGGCGCACCGTTTTTGATTCACCAGTCACCATCGACTCATCCATCTCGGCAGTGCCCTCGACGATCTTTCCGTCTGCGGGCACACTGGCCCCTGGACGGACGATGACCACGTCGCCGACCCGTAGTTGCGCAGGTGAGACGGTGACTGTGCTGTCACCCTCAACCCGCTCGGCCTCATCAGGCAACAGCGCGGCCAGCGAGTCCAGCGCGGAAGTGGTTTGGGCCAGCGACCGCATTTCGATCCAGTGCCCCAACAACATGATCACGATCAGCAGGGCCAGTTCCCACCAAAAATCGAGCTGGTGGTCAAGCAGGCCAATGCTCGCACCCCAAGACGCCACGAACGCCACCGTGATCGCCAGTGCGATAAGAAGCATCATGCCTGGAGTCCGTGATCGCACCTCGCTGGCTGCGCCGACCAAGAAGGGGCGGCCGCCCCAGGCGAACATCACCGTACCCAGAATCGGCGAGATCCACGACACTGCTCCAGAGTCGGGCACGTCGTAGCCCACCAGCATGGCGAACATGCTCGAAAAACCGACCACGGGGATGGCCAGCAGCAGCATGATCCAGAACAGGCGGCGGAACTGGCCCGCATGGTCACCATGCCCGGAGTGGCCCTGATGGCTGCTGTGGTCATCGGTGTGGCCCTGATGGTCACCCGCGCCGTTATGGCCGGGGTGCGCATGGTCGGTATGGCCGTGCATCCCACGAGCTTCGGTGGTCTCGGTATGGCCGGGGCGCGATACGGGCGGGTGTGCACCAGCAGGTGTCGATGCCGGTGTGGGCATCGACTGTCCCTGGTGGTGGTGATGTGAACCGTTCATAACTACCATCCTATACCCCCAGGGGGTATTAGTCGAGGTGTACAGCTGTTGGTGGGTGGGTGGTTAGGCGTGCTGCAGCGACCGGGCGGGTGCGTCGGGCGTGAGCGAGGGGGTCGAGGTGGCCTGGGAGGTGAATGTGCGTAGTCGCAGGCTGTTGCTGACCACGAACACACTGGAAAAGGCCATGGCGGCACCGGCAAGCATGGGGTTGAGCAATCCAAGAGCGGCCAGGGGTATTGCGGCAATGTTGTAGGCGAATGCCCAGAACAAGTTCATCTTGATGGTCCGTAGGGTTCTGCGGGCCAACCGGATGGCGTCTGCGGCCGAGCGCAGATCGCCGCGTACCAGGGTGATGTCGGCGGCTTCGATGGCCACGTCGGTGCCGGTACCCATCGCTAGGCCCAGATCGGCCTGGGCAAGGGCGGCGGCGTCATTGACCCCATCGCCCACCATGGCCACTGTTTTGCCCTTTTTCTGCAGGTCGGCGATGACGGTGAGTTTGTCCTGGGGCAGGACCTCGGCGATGACCTCGGTGATACCGACCTGGGCGGCGACATGATCGGCGGCGGCGCGGTTGTCCCCGGTCAGCAGGATGGGGGTCAGGCCCAGGGCAGTGAACTGCGCGATCGCGGCGGCGCTGGTCGGCTTCACCGTGTCGGCGACCACCAGCACACCTTGCACGTGCCCATCCCAGGCGACGACCACCGCAGTTTTACCGGTCTGCTCGGCTGCAGTCTTGGCTGCGGACAGGGTGTCGTCGAGATGGAGGGACCAGTCGGCTAGCAAGCTCTCACGGCCCACCAGTACAGCGTGACCGTCGATGACACCGTGCACGCCTTTACCGTCCACGCTGGTGAACGACTCCACCGACGGTAGCGGGCCGGCTTGTTCGGCCGCGGCGGCAATGGCCCGGGCGATCGGGTGTTCGGAGGCGTGCTCGAGCGCGCCGGCAAGACGCAAGATATCGTCGGAAGAGGTACCGGGGGTGGTGACGATGTCGTGCAGGGTCATCGTTCCGGTGGTCACCGTGCCGGTCTTGTCCAGGACGATGGTGTCCACAGCGCGGGTTGATTCGAGTACTTCGGGCCCTTTGATAAGGATTCCCAGTTGCGCGCCGCGGCCGGTGCCCACCAGCAATGCGGTCGGAGTGGCTAACCCCAGTGCGCAGGGGCAGGCGATGATCAGCACCGCTACGGCGGCGGTGAACGCGGCGCTGAGCGGGAACCCGGCACCGATCCAGCCTCCTAAAACGGCGACTGCGATAGCGATGACGATGGGGACGAAGATTCCGGAAATGCGATCAGCGAGTCGCTGGACCTGGGCTTTGCCCGATTGGGCGTCTTCGACGAGTTGGGCCATTCGCGCTAACTGGGTATCGGAGCCCACACGGGTGGCCCGCACGATGAGCCGGCCGCCAGCGTTGACGGTGGCACCGGTGACCGCATCACCTTCGCTGACTTCCACCGGCAGTGATTCACCGGTCAGCATGCTCGCATCGACCGCGGAGTTTCCTGTGGTGATGACGCCGTCGGTGGCGATCTTTTCTCCGGGTCGCACCACAAAGCTGTCGCCCACCTGCAACTGGGCGATCGGGATTTGCGTTTCGGTGCCGTTGCGCAGGACGGCCACCTCTTTGGCGCCGAGTTCAAGCAGGGCGCGCAGGGCCGCGCCGGCTTGGCGTTTGGATCGCTTTTCGAAGTAGCGGCCGGCCAAGACGAACATGGTGACTCCCGCGGCTACTTCCAGGTAGATGTTGCCGGCGCCGTCGGACGGAGAAACGGTCAGCTCAAAACCGTGGGTCATCCCCGGTTGCCCGGCAGTACCCCAGAACAGCGCGTAAATCGACCAGGCCAAGGCTGCCAGGGTGCCGACCGACACCAGGGTGTCCATGGTGGCCGCTCCGTGGCGCAGGTTCGTCCATGCCGCGGTGTGAAACGGCCAAGCCCCCCACACGATTACCGGTGCGGCCAGGGTGAGTGAGGCCCATTGCCAATAGGTGAATTGCAACGCCGGAATCATCGCCAGTGCAATGACCGGGACGGTGAGGGCCACCGACACCCATAGACGCTGACGTAATGCGACGAGCTCGCGATCAGGGCGCGCCTGCTCGTCGTCGGCGCCGCTGCCATCGGCGGGGCCGGAGGTAGGAAGTGCTGCGGTGTAGCCAGCCTCCTCGACGGCGGCAATCAGGGTGTGCGGATCCAGGTCCGGGGAGGCTGCGGTGACCTTCGCCTTTTCGGTCGCGTAGTTCACTGTCGCGGTCACCCCGGGCAGTTTATTGAGTTTGCGTTCGATCCGGTTGGCGCATGACGCGCAGGTCATGCCGCCGATCTCGAGTTCGATCTCAGCCTCGGGCTGGGATGCAGGTGCGGTGACCATGGATGCTCCTCGGGAATGGTTAGCGCTGGCGTGTGGGCGCCGAGCGGCGGTGGGTTAATGGCCACCGTGGGCGTCGGTGGGCGCAGACGGGTTCGGGGTGGGTTGTCCTGCCGGTGGCGCCGTGGGTTGCGCCCCGGTGGTCTGCAGGACGAACTCGGCGGTGTGGACTTGGCCATCCACCTGAAAATCGAAATACAGCAGATACCGGCCCGGGGTGGGTGCGCTCGTCGCGAACTGCACGTGCGGACCTGAAAGTTGGTCCGGGCCACTGGGGGCCGCGCCTTCGGGGTGCACATGCAGGTAGGCCAGATCGCCCTCACGGAGGGCAACGAGGTGTCCGTAGGCGCCCAGGTAAGGCTGCAGGGTCGTCACAGGGTTGCCGTCGCGGCTGATGCGGGCCGTGACCATCGAGGTGCCCGCGGTGCTGAGGCTTCCCTGGAGGCTAACCTGAAAGCCAGCCACGTCATCGGTCGCGCTTACTGGCCGCGGCAACGATGGTGCTACCTCACCGGCCACGGTCACCGTGCTGGTGAGCGTGAGGTCGGTTCCGGTGGCCGCGGGCACGAAATCAGCGAAGACGCGATAGCTGCCGGCAGCGGGCCACTGCCACGGCAACGACCACCGCCCACCGGTGTCCATCGTGGGGTGCACGTGCCGATAGTGGCTGCCATCTGTGGCGACGATGATCGCGTGCAGCTGTTTGTCGTGGGACGTGGCAAACGAGGTGACGGGGCGACCGTTGGGGCCGGTGATGGTGAATGCCAGCTCGCCGCTCTCACCGACGCGGGTGGGGGCTGCCAGGGCGGTCAAGGCAAAGCCGTCAGCGGTGATCGACACTCCGCGTACCGGTGCGGCCTCGGGTGCAGGGGCAGTAGCGGCGTCCGTGGTGGGGGTATGGGCGGTGTGGTCGGCTGAAGTGGTCCAGTCGCTCGCGACCCGATCAGGCACCACAGCACCGGCCGCGATGAAGGCGGCGACAAAGACGGCCACCAGACCCGCACCGTACAGAGCTAACCGGGTCGCGGTGTTCACAATCGTTCTCCTCGCTCATGTAACGGGTAAGGGGCAGATACCCAGCGCCGCACCGACATTCGTCCGGCGCCGGGGGTCTGCCGTTTTCACTCGGCTACCTGGTACCCCGCCTCAGCCACCGCTGCCTTGACCGCCGACGGCTCGATGGTGTCGGTGCTGGTGATGGTCACTTTGCCGGTGCTCAGGTCAACATCGACATCGCTCACGCCCGCCAGGGCGCCGACCTCTTCCCGGACCGATGAAGCGCAATGTCCGCAGGTCATTCCGGTGACGGTGACAGTGGACGTACTCATGACAACCCCATTTCTTTTCCAGTGCCGCACGGGTCGTGCCCTGCGCGGAGACCCCCAATCAAGGCCCACCTCATGTCTACCATACCCCCCTAGGGTATTCAAGTGAGGGGTTGGAGAACCCACAACTGGGTGGTCGACGCCGCGTAGGCAAGGCCGTCGGGCGCGACGGTGAGTGCGTGCGGAGCACCGATCCACGAATGCTTGAGCCACGGCCGGTTTTCGAAGTGTTGCCAGGCGTACCCGTCGGCATCGATCGCCCACAGCGCGCTGCCGCTGCCTGCCAGAAGCGCTATGGTCGGTGCGGCGATGCGGGCAAAAGAGCGCCCGCCGTCGGTGCTACGCCACACGATCCCGTCGTCGGTGGCTGCCCAGATACCGTCGGCGCTGATCGCCAGCGTTCGTGGCACCAACTGCGCTCCAGCACCCCAGGTGTGGCCGGCGTCAGTGGAGATCAGCAGGCGTGCACCCCCGTCAGAGCCGATCAGGAGGCCCTCGTCGGCGGCAAGCACATGAAAGTCGACCTCGCCCACTAGCGAGCGATCCTGCCAGGTGTGTCCGCCGTCGGTACTGGCCCGCAGCCCCAGTGGATTGGGGGCCGAGCTGGACCGGCCGGGATGCCCCGAGGCGAAGACCACATCAGTGCCCGGTATCCCGCTCAGACCCATCAGGTCGTCATCGGCGGTGCCCACGGCGGTGGTGGCGCCGGCGGGGGTGATCGCAGCCAGCCCGGTGTGGGTTCCGGCCAGCAGCGTGCGATCGGCGGACAGCTGCAGCCCATGCAGATGCGTCAGCTCCGGAGACAGTGTGATCGCCTCGGTGACGTCGCCGACACCAGCTGGGGGATTCTGGCGGGGGGCAGGGGCGGCGGAGGTGCACCCAGTCGCTACCGCCACCGCGCCCACCAGGAACACCACTGCTGCGGCCCTGCGTCGTTGGGCAGTGAATATCATTGCAGCGCACTACCATCGAGCCACTGGCCCCACGCCACACTCCAGTCACCGTTCTGCCAGAGCTCCAGTGGGGGGCCTCCGGTATTGCGGACTTCGACGATGTCGCCTGGTACCGAGAAGTCGTAAAACCAGCGCGCATTGTCCGGGTTGAGATTGAGGCATCCGGCGGACATGTTGGTATTGCCCTGCTGGGCGATGGTGTCGACAAGCTCGTGCAGGTAAATGCCGTCGTTGCTGATGCGGGTGGCGTAATTGATCGACTGGCGATAGCCCAGGCGAGAGTTCACCGGGAGTCCGTAAGTGGAGGAATCCATGATGACCGGGTTGGCCTTGTCCAGGACGGTATACGTGCCCGATTGAGTCCAGAAATGGATGGTGCGGCCATTGACCGTTTCGGTGCCGCCGCGACCCATCGAGGTAGGCATGGTGCGCACCAGCTGACCGTTGCTGAACACCGATACTTGTTTGGTGGTGTCATCGGCGATCGAGACGTGCGCATCACCAATGGTGAACGAGGTTGATACGTCCTCTTGCCCGAATAGGTTCTCTCCCAACTGAACCCCGTAGATGTTCGCGTTAACGGTCACGGTGGTCCCGGGGGCGTAGTACTCGCGAGGACGCCAGTGCACGTTTCGCTCGTCGACCCAGTTCCACGACCCGGTGACTGGGGGATCGGTGCGCACCTCGAGTGAACGTTCGGCGGCGGCCCGGTCGCCGATCGGCTCGTCGAACTGGGCGACCACCACCATCCCTACCCCGTAGGTGGCGCCGTCGGTGAGCAGGTTTCCGCCGGTGCTGACAAAGGTCGGTTTGGTCTGGTTACCCGGTGTGACCGTCGAGAACGACATGGTGCGTACGGTGCGTTGATTCTCGTGAACAGCGGTGGCGGTCAGCGTGTAAGTACGGCCATACCCCAAGGGAACAGCGGGTTTCCAATCTATTCGGTCTGGGGTGTAGAACCCGTCGATCTGGGCTCCGGTCTCGTTGGTCAGCACCACCGATTCCAAGGTGCCCATAGATGTTTGAACTTCAACCCGGTCGGTGGGCTTCACCGTGGTGGTGCCGTCGCCGGGGGTGATGGTCAATTGCGGCGCGTCGACCGCCGAGGTTGCTGCCGGTGAGGATGAACTCAACGTCGACGGTGAGGGGGAGGAACTACAGGCGGCCAGTGTCGCCATGGCGAGCACCAGCACCAGGAGCCCTCCGTGATGAGGGGTGCGCATGAAATCTCCGTAAGTCAAAGCTCAGCGGCCCCGCGCCCCCGGCCAGAGGGCCGGGGGAGGGAGCCGTTCCTGAGGTGAAGAAGGGTGAGGGGGCACCTGGTCGAGGGCGGAACCTACCGATGCGATCAGTAGGTTCCGGCCCTACGACAGTTGTTGAGAGGTCAGGACTGGGCCTGTAGCGACTTCATGGTGTCGATTTCGGCCTGCTGGGTTTGCACGATTGTGCGAGCCATCTGTTTGGCCTGCTCGTTAGAGCCGTCCGCGATTTCGGTGTTAGCCATCTCGATCGCACCGGTGTGGTGCTTGATCATCATTGTCAGCCACGCCTGATCGAACTCGGCGCCGTTTTTGGCTTCCAGCTCGGTCATATCTTGCTCAGACATCATGCCGCTCATGCCGTCGCTGCCGTGGTCCATGCTGCCCATATCGGCGCTCGGAGCAGGTTTACCCCACTGCTGCAGCCACTGCTGTAGTTGCGCCATTTCCGGGCCTTGAGCGGCTTTGATCGCCGCGGCCAGCTCGATGATCTGAGGATTGGTGGTGCGTCCCTGTACCAGCTCGGCCATCTCGACAGCCTGGGCGTGATGCGGGTACATCATCTGCGCGAACATCACATCGGCGTCGTTGAATTGGGCGGTGGCCCCCGTCGAAGTC
Source organism: Williamsia muralis (assembly GCF_051487485.1). Taxonomy (GTDB): domain Bacteria; phylum Actinomycetota; class Actinomycetes; order Mycobacteriales; family Mycobacteriaceae; genus Williamsia; species Williamsia muralis_B. The sequence continues at coordinate 10,023 of NZ_JAHVCV010000017.1, forward strand.
GAGGGAGCGGTCGTGCTGGTGGATGCAGGCGTCGACATCGAGTCGCCACCCATCGAATCCATGTCGTGGCCACCGTCACCGCTACAGCCGGCCAACACCACGGCCGCAGCGACACCAGCACCGGATACAACAACTTTGAGTCGGGCAGAACGGGTCAAGAACATAATCGTCTCCTTGGAAAAGAAATGTGGATGTGGGGATCAGGAATTGCGACGCGCCGATAAGCACGTACAACGTCACAACGAAAGTGCCCAGGGCACTTCGTCTGTCAGATCCGCAACACTGACAACTTCTCCAACGAGGGTGTCGCCCACGGCGGTGCACGCGAGGTGTACCTGCCGGTCCACGTCATCTGGTGAGCCCCACCGACGGTGGGCAGATGCGCCACTAGCCGACGTGTCATCAGCAGGGTAGCCACCACACTGACCACCGCCATGCACATCGCCATCCCGGTGTGCGGCGAACAGCCGTCGCCGCAACCCATATCCATCACCACGCCGGCGCCGTCCATCCCAAGGGCAGTCAGATCGGCGAGGCCGGTGTGGGTATGGCTAGCCGGGTGCGTGACCGTAGCGGTGGAAACACCGGCCACACCGTGCCCGGCCGGAGGGTGCACCATAGGCACCGAATGCATCAACAACACGCCCACAAGTACAGCGAAAGCGGCGCACGCCATCGCCGCCGCGGTCAACCAGCGACCCCGAACCGGCCGATGACGCAGGACAACATCAGTGCTGCCATGACCGCCTACAAACCCTGACATCGTCCACCCCCTATGTGTCTGCGCTCGCTGTCGTCTTCTGGACTTACCCCTGGGAGGTATTGACCCTCATCGTAGTGGACAGTCCCGCCGATGACAGAAACTTATGTCTGCCACCCAGTGCCTACGCGGGGTCGCTCGTCCGCAGCCGCACTAAGTGCACCTCGCCGGAAACTTGCGTCGAACAGTGAGTGTGGACCAAATTTACGGGCACACAATCGATCTCACGCGCTGAGCCGACTCCTGTAATCACATCCTTGTGATTCAGATGAGGCTGCTGTTTCCTATGGTGCATCTGGGAGAGGAGTGCAATAGTGGGGTCTACGCCCCGGTGGTGGGACCCTGTCAAACTCGTGCGGTCCGCCCCTTCCCGACACCTCCAAAAGGAGCGTTGCCGTGCGCTTTGAAGTATTTGTTCGTTCCCGCAGACCGCGAACACGCCGCCGTTGGACAGCGGCAACCTCCACAGGCTGTGTGGTCGCCGCAGCCGGGGCGTTAGTTCTTGTCCACCCACAGCAAGAACAACAGCCGGCGTCAGCACCCGAGCTCTCCCTAATGAACGCCCATCAGCTCGTGTCCGACGAGGTCGCCGACGTGGCGTCGGGAGATCAACCCGTCGCCGACAGCACCCACATCCGACGAGAATTGCTGCAGCTGGCGGTAATGAACGCCCAGGCGATGATCACCGACAACGGCGTTGCTGCCCTGGCGGGAGTGGGCCGCGAGGTGGGCACATGCGTTGCCCAGTGGTCACTCGCCACCCTCGGTGCCCCCAACGCAGATGCCCAGGCCCTCGCCCAATGCCTGAGCCCCCTAGCCAATCTCGATCCCAGCGAGACCACCGAAGCAATGAGAGCGCTGCACTTCAGTGACATCGTTGCCACTCTCACCGCCGCCGGGACTCCGCACAGCCCGACCATCGTCCACACTCTGGCATCCTCTTTCGCACCTGCACCCGCATCACCCACACACACCGGGCAACCCAGCACCACCGCGCCTGCAACTCCTGAACTGACGCCGCCACCGCCATCGACAACCACCACACAGGCCACCGAGTCGACGACATCTATCGGGTCCGCGTCCCCCGTGCCCAGCGCCACCGCCGCACCGGCAACTCCGGCGGCGCCCGTCCCGTCGACCACGCCGCCGCTACCTCCGGACACCTCGACGAGCCCGCCGTCACCAGACGAGACCCCAACCGAGGTTTCGACCGTCGGCCGGCAGTACGTCGCGCCGACCTCGGGGACAATCACCTCCCCCTTCGGAGACGGCCGCAACCACCAAGGCATCGACATCGCCAACTCGACAGGAACACCCATCGTCGCCGTCGCCGACGGAGTGGTCATCAGCTCGGGCCCGGCACAGGGATTCGGCCTGTGGGTTCGCATCCAACACAACGACGGGACCATCACTACCTACGGGCACAACAACGAAAACACCGTCACGGTGGGACAATCGGTCACCGCCGGCCAGGAGATCGCCACCGTCGGTAACCGCGGTCAATCCACAGGACCCCACTTGCACTTCGAGGTGCAGGACCCCTCAGGACAGAACGTGGACCCAGTGGCGTGGCTCGCCGAGCGTGAGGCATCAATCCTGTGAGAACTGTGCACTGCGAGGGCACACGAAGTGTGAGCACCACATTCGCTCCGGTAGACGAGCGCGCAGGTTCACCCAGCGGGACGCCCGGCGTGGTTTGTATCCGTCCAATTGATGGCTCTAGCGTGGACGTTTGGACCGCTTAGACAGACTCTTACGCAACGCCTCTTGCTCTTCGGGGGTGACGGTTTGCGCGAAATGCATGAGCACCGCAGCAGGGTCTTCGCTACTGGCAAGGATGTCGCGCAGGGCTTGCGAGGTCGCCTCCTGGCGTGTCTGAACAGGCGAATAATGGTATGCGCGACTGACTTTGGTGCGCTCGAGGAAGCCTTTGGAGTGCAGATTGGTGACGACGGTCAAGATCGTGGTGTAGGCGTGCGTGCGGCCTGATAACGCGGCGAGAATGTCATGGACCGATTGTGGTTCCGGCGCTGCGTTCCACAGGACGTCCATCACGTCGGCTTCAAGGGTTCCCAACGACTTCATGACAGTATTGTCACCACTGCATGGGGCTGCGTCCAGCGACGACTCACTGGACTGAGACGCCGCGGCCCAGGAGCCATTGCGCCGGATCAAGATTGCTGCCGTCGTCCTGACGCACTTCGTAGTGCAGGTGCGATCCTGTCGAAATGCCGCGGTTCCCCATCGTGGCGATCTGCTGTCCGGCCTCCACACGCTCACCAGTAGTGACCAGAGCCTGGTCAATGTGCCCGTAGACGCCGATGGTGCCATCGTCCTGGCGGACTCGGATCCACAGCCCGAAGCCGTTCGCCGGGCCTGCTTCGAGTACTTCGCCAGCGGTCACTGACACCACAGGGGTGCCGATCGCGTTCGCGATATCAAGACCAAGATGGGTGCTACCCCAACGTGCGCCGAAGCCTGAGGTCAATATGCCGACGGTGGGTGCCACCGTGGGTGGAGCAGCCACCATGGCCGTGATGGGGGGTGGCGCGAGTGGAGTAGGAGAGGGGCTTGGGCGTGCCGGTCGTGCAGACGGAGCTGTCACAGATGCCACGTCGGTCGACGACGGGGGTGTTGTGGTCTGCGAGGTCGGTCCGGGCGCGTCGTTGACTACACCGGCATAGACCTGCCGTGGGGCATCGTCGCCCGCGGCAGGGTGTAAGAGGACCACCGCCGTGACAGCGGCAGCGGTAAGGGTCATCGCCCCGGCGGCCACTGATGCACTCCATGTGTCCGCGTTGGCCCGGCTAGACCGGCCAGTGCTCCCGGAGCCAGCGCGCAGTGACCCTTGACCGTACTGTGCGTCAAATAGGTCGCTAGCGCTCACCGCGACCCTGGAGCGGGCACCAATCTCGGTGCCCTGTGCGCATATTGCCCTCTCCCAGGGTGCCAGTAGCGGCACTGGCCTGGGCTCATCGAGTAGGTGAGGCGGTGTTTCCCGCACCCCTGTACCGGTGAGGGCGGCAGTAGAGGGGAGGTCAGTCTGCGCGACAGGCCATAGCTGTGTGTAGCTAAGCTCGCCCCGTCTTGTTCGCTGACGTGCAGACTCTCGCGGCCCGAACGAAGTGGGCGGGCTGGGGACAACACCATGAGCATGCTCAGTGTGCAGGCACTGCTTACGATGCCGACCTGCTCTGCCGGGCTGATCATCAGCGGTGTACGAGCCGACTACACGGGCCCGTGGGGAGGTGGGCAACGGACCCAGCGGCTCGGCTGGTGCGGAGCTCGCCAGACAACTTGTCGAGAAGGTCGCCTCAGGCAGGCGATGTCGTGCCACGTGGGTAGGTTCCTGTCGCGGGGGAGAGGGCGGGCGTTGGCCTCGCACAGATTACTACTATAGAGGTTAGTTGCTCAGGTAGGGTTGCCAGCGAGCCGTCTACTATGTGCAGTAGTAGTTGCGGCTGATTGGCCGTGCGCCGTCGGTAGACCGACGTCTCGGCGTCGGACTTCGGTCCGACGTGGTGCTGCGCGAACCTGAAAGTAGTTGGGCAGGAGGGGAAATAGTAGTGCGGCAGGGGTTTGGGCGCGGTGTCCTCATCATGGGTTTAGTGGTGGCGATTGTGGTGGCGGGGTGCGGCACCGGCGATGACGCGGTACGTCAAGGAGGGTCGTTCGAGTTCGTGTCACCTGGCGGCAAGACGGTGATTTTCTATGACCCGCCCCAGTCGCGGGGAGTGGTCGAGGAGTTGACTGGCCCGGATGTGATGAGGCAAGGCGCTACGGTACGGCTGAGCGACTTTGCGGGGCAGGTCGTAGTGGTCAATGTGTGGGGATCGTGGTGTGCGCCGTGTCGTATCGAGACGCCGGCTCTCGAGCAGGTCTACTCCGCGACGCAAGATCAGGGCGTGATGTTCTTAGGTATCGATTTCCGCGACAACAGGAGTTCGGCACGTGATTTCATATCTGACCGGTCGGTGACCTATCCCTCGATTTACGACTACAGCGGACGGACATTGGCCACATTGACCACACCAACATCGGTCGTTCCCACCACCGTGGTCCTTGACCGCAAGCATCGAGCTGCTGCTGTGTTCTTGCGTGCGGTGACCGCCAGTGAGTTGCAGCCTGTTGTTGAACGTCTAGCAGCAGAGGCGCCATGAGAACCTCCATGCGACGCTGGTACGCCTTGCTGTCAACGTCGGCGAAGGGGTGGTGGCCGCAGAATGCTCAGTGACACGGTGATCGGCCGCGTGCCGCCCACCACTGTTGCGAGGGTGGCGATTGGCAATGCCATCGCCGCCAATACAGCTGCAGTCGTGATAGCACTGATGGTGAGCAATGATGGAGCACCCGGACCGATTATCGCGGTGGTATGTGTGGCAGCTTTATTCGCTGCGCTGGCCTATGGCGCAGTGGCCGTATATCGGCGTCAGCAGTGACTATGGGGCTGCAGACCTTGAGCCGCCGCCGTCGAGGCGGTGACGCTGATCGTTGCAGAACTGTGCGATCGTCTCCACGACGTTGGTCTCGTTGCTAAACAATCCCCCGTGTGCGGCTCCGTCAATTTGTTTGAACTGTGAGTTCGGAATCTGTTGTGCGGTCTCATGCGAGGTGTGTGGTGGGAAAAACACATCGTGCTCGAAGGCCAGAACCAGTACCGGGGCAGAGATCTGAGCCAAGTGTTCGGGATGAGGCTCTTCGTTCATGATCCATTCAAACGACGCAGCGAGCTGCCCGTGCAGGCCTTTTCGATCGGACCAGAGACTATCGCCATCGGCGAGCAGTTGGCGCCATATTGACACTGTCTCGGGGTCCTGCAACATGGCAGGGCTCAGTGTGGTCATAAGTTGCTCGAAAACCCTTACCTGCGCAGGAATCTCCCCGAGCCGGCCAATGAGGTCGAGTTCCATCTGCCCAACCAGTGCGCCAATCGGAGATGGTTGTAAACCAGCTAAAAACACTGCGCCAGTGACCATATCGGGCCGTCGACGCACAAGGCACTGTGCGGTGTAACAGCCCAGCGAGTAGCCCACGACGAGTGCTTCGGTGATTCCGCATGCCTCCAGCAGGTGCTCGGCATCGCTGGCGAGTCCGTCCACGCTGTAGGGAGGTTCGGTCGCGGTGGACGGTGCCACGCCCCGTGCGTTGTAGGCGATGACCGAAAATCCTGCATCAACCAGGGCCGCCGTCAGCCCCGACAGCTCCCAGATTTGCGACGGCATGCCTAGTCCGCCAATGAGCAGCACGGGAGGGCCTGCGCCCATACGCTCCACACCCAACTGCACAGCGTCGGCGACCTCAATCAGTTCCATGCTTCCCCTTGTCGATGTGCACATTCGTGGTGCACCTGGCCCAGGTCGAGCCGGTGCCGCTGTGATCTCGGATCGCCGTGTCCGGGCGGACATCCAATCTCGTAGCGAGCACCACTTCTACCGTATTACTATGCACTATAGTAGTTAATGGGGGGTCGCATGGGTCCAGTGGCTGGAGTGAGCATGACGAAAGTAGACAGTGCGCTCGATGGGGCGGTTGCGCCTGCGTCGATGGGCAGCGTGCGCCGCGACCACGGGTGCCCGGCACCCGCGAAGCGTCGCTCCTCCCTGCACGTGTGGCGGGCTGTCGGAGTGGGGGTTCTGACCGCCATCATTGTGGGAGTGCCCACGGATGTGATCGACACGTCGTACTTCACCCGTATGACGCCGGTGCGATGGTGGGAGGTGCCGGTGGTTGTCCTCACCGTTGTCCTCGCTGCACTGTGGGCTGGGCTGCAGGCGCCACCGCGCGCGCGGCGGCATGATGCAGTCGGCGTCACGAGTGTGGTGGTTACAGCGCTGGCGGTGGGCTGCCCGGTGTGCAACAAGATTGCCGTTGCCTTGCTTGGTGTCTCCGGCGCCCTGACTGTGTGGTCTCCGATTCAACCGGTACTGGCCCTGGGCTCGCTCGCTGTGCTGGGCGCAGCAGTGCTGGCGCGGTGGCGAGCCACAGCGCGGTGTGCCACCTGTGAACGACCGGCGACGCGCCCGCTGGGCGCCGATCACGTCGGGGATCAACTCTGACAGGCTGGAGCGGCATCGGAATACACTGTCCGCACACGGCAGGGCGAGACAGGAGGTCGCGATGTGGGCAGCCGCTGAGCGTGGGCAGACGCTGACCTTGTGGTCTGCACAGATGCCGACCGCCACACGCACTGGTGCGCTGGTGCGCTGGGTAGGTGGCAGTCAGCCGAATCGCAGCGACTATGACCGTCGAACGGATCGGCGATGAATCTGGCCCTCACGCTTTTGGCTAGTGCGGGCACGCTGGGATGGATGTGGCCTCGCTTCTTCGCGCGCATCAGACACCGACTACGCCCCCATACTGCTCTTACTCTGTGGCCGGTAACTCAGAGCCTCTTTGTATTGCTGGTTGTCGCTGCAGCAATCGCCCTGGCGCTGCCGGCCCGCACCGCCGAACACCTCGCCTCCCTGCTGGGAAGTTGCTGGGAACTCCTTGCGCACGGATCCCCTCAGGCCAGCGAGACAATCGCCGGTGCCAGCGCAGGGTTGCTGGTAGGAGTTGTGCTGGTACGAATCTTCTACCTGGCGCGACGCGAACGCGTCCGGCAAAAGACACTGCGGGACAAATACGTTGGGGCACTACACCTGGCCGGCACCCAAAAGCCGGAGCACCCTGGCGTGTGGTGGTTAGAGACCGATACGCCCGTTGCCTTCTGCGTGGCGGGCAAAAATCCGACCGTGGGAGCATCGACCGGATTGTTCAACCACCTCACCGCCGACGAGGTGGGCGCGGTCTTGGCCCATGAGCGTGCGCACGCCCGATTTCGACACCACACCCTGATCCTGTGGGCCGAATCAGTCGGACGCACGCTGCCCTGGATGCCGCTGTTCGCCCACAGTCCCAGCATGGTCCGTGAACTCGCTGAACAGGCCGCAGACGCAGAGGCAGCACTAGACCACGGGCACCTTGTTGTCGCCTCGGCCCTGCGCACCATGTCCGCAATTCCCGCGCCCGCGCCCGCTCCCAGTCAGATCCTGGAAATGGTCAGTGGAACCGTGACCACACGACTCGAGCGGCTGTGCGCCGAAGCTAATCGTCACCCCCGTCGTCACAGCGTGCAAGTAGGAACGCTCCTTGGATGCGCCATGGCTGTCCCCCTCGTAGGCGGGTGCGTCGCTGCCTTGGCTATGTATGCCTTCAGCTGCACATAACTGGCGCGGCTTCCACCACGCCGATAAAGCGGCGAACCGCTCGACCATGCACCCTTCCGTTGTCTGTGACCGCTCGAGCCTTGAGTGCCATTGATCTCTGAGTAACACCTGTCACCTCAATTACTACCCACAATAGTAATTTCAACTACTATCGTGCATAGTAGTTGAGCGGCTGCCTTCCGCTCGCACCACACCAAGGTTTGAGGGCCGCTGTTATGAGCAAGAAGACCAAACGAAAGAGCCACCAGCGCACCGCTGGTCGTTCCAAACGCCGGGCTAGCGGCACTGACGGATCTGCTGGAGCACGCGGCCAATGGTTGACGTCCAACGCGAGTGACGCGGCCGCGGTAGCCCCAGACGCCGAGGCCAATGTTGTCGCACTCAGAGCCCGCGCGCGGTCTCAGCAAAGCCCGCCAGGTGGTGAGAGGCGTACACACGTTGAAGCCCCGAGCGGTGAGGCTACTCTCTCGCCGGCGCCAGACCCGGTTCCGTTGACCGAACCGCCGCACGTGAGTGAACCCGTCGCGGCGCGCGGCTGTGCAGCGGCGATCGAGGAGATGGAGCCGCAGGGATTGGTAGCGACCTATGAGCTACCACGCGACCGAGACCGGTCGTCCTCTGTCGCGTTTGTGGGTGCCCGCATGGGGGCGGAGGGGGCCGAACATCCAGGGGACAGCTTTGGGCGTGTGGTGTCCTTCGACCAGATTCCTGCCACTGGACGCGCCACAGTGTCTGTACGGGTCAGCGGTATCACCAAGGGAACCTGGCGGGTGGTCGGAAAACCGGTGGGCGATGACGACGCGGCATCGAGGCAGACGGTGACCACCACGACCCGTCTCGCGCCTCTGGCAGTGGGCCCAGGTGTCCGCGTTCTGGCGTGGCCGATATTGGTAGGAATGGGCGCTGTTACCGCCCTTGTTGCTCAGGCGCTGCTCTTCGCTCGCGTCGACTCTCGGTGGTGGGTGGCAACGCTGTTGTCAGTGCTGGGGTGCCTTGTCGGTGTGCTCGGTGCCAAGATGTGGTTTCTTGTTCTGCACCGCGAACGCCGCCGGTCTCTGCGTACCGCCGGCGCATGCATCCAGGGATTCATCGTCGCTGCAGTGGGGACGGTGATTGTCGGTGCACTCGCGGTGGGGCTACCGGTCGGCGAGCTGCTCGACGCCACTGCGCCGGGCTTGTTCCTGGGTATGGCGATTGGCCGTCCGGGTTGCTTTCTGTCCGGATGCTGCGCCGGCCGGGCTACCAGTTCACGCTGGGGAATGTGGTCGTCCGATCGCCAGCTGGGAGTTCGTCGCTACCCTGTACAGCTCATTGAAGCGGTCGGGGCACTGGTGCTTGCGGCCATCAGCTTGGTTCTGGTGCTGACGGTGTCGGCGCCCTGGCCGGGCTCCCTGTTCGTGGCAACCCTTCTGGGCTATGTCCTACTGCGACAACTCTTGTTCCCACTGCGCAGCGACCCCCACACCGCCCGGGGACGTACCTGGACCACTCTCGCCAGCCTTGCTCTGCTGACGGTGGACCTCATGGTAGTCGCTGCCTAAAACAATCGGGGGTCGGTGAGCGCCTTCAACCCGCTTCGGGTCAGCCCGACCCCGTGAACTACTATGGCGAGTAGTAGTAAACCTGGTCGCTGTGCCGGACGGGCGAGCGCAATCGCCCACCGCCAGCCGGGGCCGCCTAAACGATCGGCGGCTGACCTCCACAAATCGCACCCTGGCAGCGCTGAGTAAGGATCTTGAGTGACGGTATGGGCGAGCACTGACACTGTGGGCACGAGTTTTCAATCAGTCGCCGCGACCGGGCCGATCCTGCTCGCGCTGGCGGTGGCAGCGCTGGCAGGATTGGTCTCTTTCACCTCACCCTGCTGCATTCCTCTCGTGCCGGGATACCTGTCATATCTAGCGGCAGTGGCTGGGGCCGAAGGGACTTCGAGCAGCGGAGGTGATGCAGTGACCTCCAGAACGCGCCACCGTTGGCGGGTGACCGGCGCGGCAGCGCTGTTCGTCGGAGGCTTCACGGTGGTCTTTGTGCTGGGCACGGTATCGGTCTTTGGAGTGATCGGGCTGCTGCAGGTCAATCGCGACGTGCTCCAACGCATCGGTGGTGTCGTGACCATTGTGATGGGGCTGGTGTTCCTAGGGTTCATGCCTGCACTGCAGAGAGATACGCGCGCGAAGCCTCGGCTCATCCCGTCGCTGGCTGGAGCGCCATTGCTCGGTGCCGTGTTCGGGTTGGGGTGGACGCCCTGCCTTGGCCCAACGCTAGCGGGTGTCTTGTCTGTGGCGGCCGGAACCGAGGGAGCTACAGCCGCCCGCGGGGCGCTACTGATCGTGGCGTACTGCCTTCGTCTTGGGTTGCCCTTTATTCTATTGGCTTTCGGCTCGTCACGCGTGATGCGCGGTGTGGGGTTCCTGCGGCGCCATACCCGCAGGATCCAGGTTGCCGGAGGCGTCATGCTCGTAGTGGTGGGCAGTGCGCTGGTGACGGGGGCCTGGGATGTTTTTGTCGTATGGCTCCGAGATGCATTTGTGAGCAACGTCGTACTGCCCATATAGAACGTTGGCGTACTTGCCGTCGTCGTTGCGCCGAAGTGACCTCCGGTGACGGCAGATTTGGGTCAATAGCCCAGTGCCGCAACGCCAAAGGGGTAGCAGGTTTGCTGGAGCGGGCGTGGTCAAAGGGGTGCGCGCGACAACGCGTCCGTCGACCACCCGCCGTGCCGTGGGTTTATAAGTCGTGGGTCTGAAGAGTCTGGGTGAGGCGGCAAGCTCGCCGATGACGCACCCACGCCCACATAAGCCCCAGCACGGTGAGCACCACCGCGATTCGCTCAGGCAACGGACCTACAGTGGTGGCGACGGTGCGTTCTGTGTGCAGCGCGATGGTCTGGACCATGATGCCGGGTTCGAAGATGCCGGTGCTGGCCGTAATCTGACCGTCGGGATTGATCACGGCACTGACACCACTGGTGGCCGAGACCACCACACTGCGACCATGCTCCACCGCGCGCACCTGAGACATCGCTAGTTGTTGATAGGTCATCTCTGTGCGACCAAACGTAGCGTTGTTGGTCGGTACCGATAGCAGCTGCGCACCTGCGCGAACCGCCTTTCGCGCCGACCGGTCAAAGGCCACTTCCCAGCACGTCGAGATTCCTACGGTGAGGTCGTTGCCGGGCGCAGTGGACACTGTGACCACCCCAGGTCCCACACCGGGCCTGAAGTTGCCTGCTTGCTCGGCATACGGTGAGAAGTACTCGAAAAAGCCGCGCCAGGGCAAATATTCGCCAAAAGGTTGAATGATCTGCTTGTCGTAGCGGCCCCGAACCGGCAGCTTCTGCATCGCGGTGCGGCCATCCCACACCAGGACAGAATTGGTGGGCCGCCCGTCAGAATGTTGTAGCACTGTACCCACCATGATCGGTGCGCCCACTGCCTTCGACGCCGCTGTGATCTGCTCGGCGGCATCCGGATTGAGGGTGGGGTCAATATCTGAGGCATTCTCCGGCCACAACACCACGCTGGGCTGCCGCACCTCTTGAGCTTGGATCTTCTGTGCTAACAACAGGGTTTGGCGTACGTGGTTGTCTAGAACAGCGCGCCGTTGCTCATTGAAGTTCAATCCCAAACGGGGCACGTTCCCCTGAATCACGGCGACGGTGACTTCCTCACCGGTGTTGACTGACTCCACTGACGGCCACAATGCGCCAGCCAAGGCAGGCATGATCAGCACCACAACAGCGCGGCGCATGACTACCTGCCGCTGCCGCGGACCGGTCAGTAGGGTGCGGGTCAACGCGGCCAGCGCGCCACCGGTGAAAGCGACGGCGAACGAGACTGCCGGCGCCCCACCGGTTGATGCTATCGATAGCAAGGGTCCCTCAGCTTGGGTAAAAGCCGCTCTCCCCCAGGGGAACCCGCCAAATGGGAAGGTGGACCGGACCCACTCGAAACCCACCCATGCCAAGGCAAACCATAAGGGCCACCACGGCAACGCCGTGACGCGGGCAGCCACTATCGCCAGTAGCCCTGCGTACAACGCCATCACCACTGCAAGGGCCACCCACGGTAGTGGTCCGACATAGATCCCCACCCACGGCAACAACGGAAGAAAGTAGGCAAGACCAAACACAAACCCGCACCAGAACGCGGTTCGGGCCCGGGCTACCCCGTGCAGTTGCAGTGCCAGCACTGCCAGTGACAGGACGGCCAGGAACCACAGATTGCGTGGCGGAAACGACGCCCACATGAGAATGCCACTTGCAGCGCACCCTGCTGTTCGCGTCACCCAGGACACCAATCGGGTCCGCTTCCTGCCCGCTGTCGGCGGTGCCGCGGACTGAGTCGCTGTCGCAGTCATCGGCAGAACCGCCCACACCCCAGGACCGTGGCGCGGGGAGAGTGCCGGGACTGCTCGGACAGATGCCCACCACGAACGGGCTGCAATGCCACGGCATCAGTGACCGAGCAGTGCTGCGTGGGGCGTAGCAACCGGATCCGAAACCGCCGTTCCATTCAGCTACTATAGTGCATAGTATTTGGCGAACGTGTTGTTGCATCTCGGTTGCAGCCGACGAGGGTCGACTGCCTGGACCAAGGTGGTGTCAACTGGGAAGTGTGTATGAGTGGACCGACGCGAGGGCTCGCTGGATTGTCGGTATCGGCACGGTGGACGAGTGGTGCTCTTGTGGTGACAGTCGCCCTCATCGTGGCCATTTGGCCTCGGGGGAGCGTTGCGTTTGACCCTGACGCGAGCACGGAACCACCGCCCGGGAACGCAGTATCAGCGGGATCGGGCGATGCAGTGTCGCAAGAAGAGCTCACTCGCGCACGGCAGAATGCTGCTCTCGATTCCTGCCCGGTGTCGGGTCTGGCTGACCCGATCACCTCACCCATGGCGGGCATCTCATTGCCCTGCTTGGCAGATGGCCGGCTGATCGAGATGGCGGGCGTGACCGCGGGTATGCCGCTGGTGCTCAATGTCTGGGCCTACTGGTGCGGGCCGTGTCGAAAAGAACTGCCGGTCGTCGCGGAGTTCGCGGCGACTGCCACGGGCAAGGTGCAGGTGCTGACGGTCCATGGACAAGATGGCGCCCAAGATCCCACCCGCGCGCTCACCATGTTGGCCGACATCGGCGTCAGGTTGCCAGCTGTTGTCGATATCGACGCCCAGCTCGCCCGCGTTCTCCGCATCCCGCGGGTCTACCCGTGCACCGTCCTTATCCGGGCTGACGGGTCGGTCGCCGCGGTGTTGCCGCAAGTTTTTGACACGCGGACTGAACTAGCGGCCGCCGTCGAGAAGCACCTTGAGGTTGCGGTATGAGCTGCTCGAAAAGCACGCGCCCTGCGGCGGTGAACGAATTGACCTCTAGCGGTAAGGAACTGGCCTGATGCCTACAATGTCCGGCTTCGAATCGGCGTTCTGCCGCAGTGCGCCCTGGCGGTTGACAACGCGCCGCCTTGTGGTCCCGTGGGCACTTCAGGGTGCGAATCTTCTGGGGAACGTTCTGGAAATCGGTGCTGGCAGCGGAGCGATGGCGGCTGAAGTCCTCGCCAGGTTTCCCGGAATACGGATGACTGTCACCGATTTCGACGACACGATGGTGACCGCGGCCGCTCAGCGTCTGGCCGGGGAGTCGAACAGAACCACCATCCGACAAGCGGATGCCAGCGCCCTGCCGTTCAACGAGAGCGCGTTCGATGCAGTGCTGTCTTTCCTCATGCTCCACCACACCGTAGCGTGGGAAGACGCTCTCGCCGAAGCCGTTAGGGTTCTTGCGCCCGGTGGCACCTTGGTTGGCTACGACTTGCTGCCCAGCTGGCCAGCTCGAGCTCTCCATCGCCTGGAAGGTGCCCCCCATCGGCTCATCGACCACCACGAGCTCGAACCACTCTTAAAACGCCTGCCACTAAACGACGTTCGGGTGAGAAGAGGACCAGCAGGTGCCGTCGTACGATTCTCGGCCATGAAGAAGAAGGCGACATAGCTCGTCGGGTGAAGACAGCTCCAGGGCCACCTGGCCCCGGCAGCAGGGCCGCCGAAGTCTCCACCAACAGGCGCTGATGTACTACTACCTATGCTAGTAATTCCAGGTGGGGCGGTCCAGGGCATCGGACTGTAGATCGGGGTCCGGAAACTACGGGCAATGATCTCGCATCTAGTGCTGTAGCGGGGAAGCGACACTGGTCGACCGCAACCACGTGAGATCGGATGTTCCTCTGACGTCGCCTAGCCCCTGTGTGAAAGGAAGTTTCGCCGTGAATACCGCGACGATCACCATCGGCACCATTGCTGCTCTGGCAAGCCTGGTGTGCTGGGCACTGTTTTTCCGCGGGGTGTGGACGATGCTCCGCACCATCGCCAAGGGGCAGAAGGACAACACCCGGTTCACGCCGGTGCTCC
>NZ_JAHVCV010000018.1:0-23549 GCF_051487485.1 Williamsia muralis
GAGATGCAATCACTGAACCGATCCGTGGCAAGTCGACGGCACCGTCCGCCAGTGCGTACCGCTTGTTTGCCGCTCCTGCGTCCATTCCGCCCCCCGGGATTCAGTCGGACCCTAGCTCACATCGGCTGTTTGGTGCAGTTAACTCTCCACGCAGGGGAGCGACGACCAACGTGGTAGGTCAAGGTAAGGCGTTTGGCGACAATGCCTTCCAGGCCATGCTCGCGGGCGATGTCGAGCATCACCTGACCGTCAACATCAGTCCAGTACGGAGGGGCTTGCACCGACGTGCCCGACAGCGCCAGCCCGTCGAGAAGGGCGCGGCGCTCGACATAGGGCAGAGCAGTGGTGTCCCGGCCGTCTAGGGCCAGCATGTCGAAAGGGTAGAACGCCGCCGGGACCGCCCGAAGCACCTGTGGGCTGGGTTTGGGAATCCGCAGCCGTCGCTGCAACCGGCTGAACGAGGGCCGCCTGGCCGCATCGAGTACGACGATCTCACCGTCGAGAATCGCCTGCCGGCCGCCCAACGCCGCGGGCACACCAGCAACGATCTCGGAGAAGTGGGAAGAGAAGTTATTGCGGTGCCTACTCCACATATAGGTTCTCGCAGAATCAGTTTCGACCAGGGCACGAGCCCCATCCCGCTTGAATTCAAACGCCCATCCCTCCCCAGACGGGGCTTCGCCCAAGGTGGCAAGCATCGGATCCGGGACAGGCGGCGCCCGTTCAGGATGCCCACGCGGCAGTCACGTCACACGTGCTGCAGTCCGCCACGATGTTGCCGGCGGGGAAGTGTGGAACGACACGTACAGGTGCTGGCGCGACACCCGAAACACGCCGGGTGCCTTGCCCTCGAATCACTGCTGGGCACGACGCCATAGGGGTGTGAATCAGGGGTTGATGACGGCGATCTGGTCGTTGAACGCTCCTACGATGGTGGCGGTGTGCCGAACCCGGTACACCGAGCCGAGCACATGAGGTCATTTTCAATGGGTGGAATTGCCGACAAGTTCGACAAGGCATACGAAGAGAAGCCGATCAGTGAGCTCGCTGACGCCCCCGTTGGCGCTCCAGGGTGTGAGCCCGGGCGATGCCCAGCACCTTAAGGACGCGTTCAACATCAAGACTGTGCGCGATCTGGGCACCAACAAGTACTTCCTGTGGGCCCACGCAGTCGCCGAACTCGCCGACTAGCCAACTTAGACAACGGAAGCCGTGACCCTCTAGCAGAGTCGCGGCTTTCCGTCTGTCAGTGACCGGCACGGTGTGGGCCTGTCGGTGAGGGTCAGGTCTCGCAGGCCACGCCGACACCGTCGCGATCGAGTTTGCTGCTGTACCCGGGTTGGCCGGCATAGATCGGGGCAGCCCCAGCCGCCCGGACTGCGGCGCAGATCGCGACGACACCGACGGTGCCTGCACGGTCGGTGGCAGCGTCTCGGCGGGCAGATTGCCCTGGTACGGAGGATCAGCAGGGTCCTCCGGGGCTACCCTTTGCCGGCGCGACAGGGTCAGGTGTGGGGAGGGCAGCGGGGTCGAGGTTGGCGGGCGAGGAGCATTCGCTGCTTGGCCGCGGCCGACATTGATAGTCGCCGAGGTGGCCCCACAGCCAGCGAGGACTGGTGATGGCGTCTTTTTTCAGCTTGGGCGACCCACAACCGGTAGGTGGCTTTGACCTCGACCTGGCGGGAGACGTAGGTGCAGCGGTAGGCACCACTCGGCGGCAGCCAGGTCGCCGCATCCCCGTCGCCCTTTAGCTGGTTGATTGGGCCGTCGGTGGCCTGCAGGTTGCGGGGTCGTTCGCGAAATCGGCACGCTGAGTGGGGGAGAGCTGCTGGGCGCCCTTCTGCCAGGCATCCGACAACGCGACTACGTGGTCGATTTGCACTGCGCTCGACGAGTTGGACCCTGTGCTCAGTGGGGCTCAATCCGGCTTGATCGTCCCCATCGTCATAGTCATATACCGGGGAAATCGAACCGTCGTAGGTTCGGGTGCTGAAGGCGTCGCGCTGTGCTTGGCGACCGTGGTGACGGGAAACCCGGCCAAGGTTTGCTTCGACTTCCCGACCAAGATTTCTATGCGCTGTCGGTCTCGATGCAGGTTGCGGGTGATTGCGGTCAGTTCCCTGGTGGGATGCTTTCCCAGGTTTGTGTCGGCAGGGTTCGTCCTTTGAGGGAGCAGTCGCCGTGTGGTGTCCAGTATTGGCGTTCGGGTTCGCTGGCGGCTCTGATGACGGCGTCGCTGGCGAGGATCCGTCCCGGCGTGTGTTTGGCGAGTTCGGTGAGGCGTGAAGCTTCGTTTACCGCGTCGCCTATGACGGTGTATTCCAGGCGCTGGTCGGTGCCGAGGTTTCCGGCGAAGACGGGGCCGGTGGCTAGTCCGATCCCGATGTCGAGTTCCGCGTGAGCCAGGACGCGGTCGCGGATCTGCCGTGCGGCGTGGAGTGCGGAGTCAGCGGCATCGGCTCGGGCGACGGGCGCCCCGAAGATGCAGAGTGCGGCGTCTCCCTCGAATTTGTTGACCAGCCCGTGGTGGCTCTCGGTTGCCGCGATCACTTCTGCGAGGAGGCGGTTGAGCTTGTCGACGAATTCCTGCGGTGAGATCTGGTGGGCGAGTGCCGTCGAGTTGGTTACGTCGACGAACAGTGCTGTTATCTCCCGGATTTCGCCGGTGAGGTCGGCTCCTCGGTCGAGTGCGCGTTGCGCGACGTCTCTTCCGACGTGCCGTCCGAACAGGTCGCGCAATCGGTCCTGCTCCTGGAGTCCGCGGACCATGTCGTTCACGGTGGATTGCAGTACCCCGATTTCGCTGCTGTCGTCGACGGGCACGCGCACGTCGAGCCGGCCTTGCCCGATGCGGCGGAGTGCACCGCGCATCTGGTGGATCGGTTGTGCGACGGCGCGGGCCAGCAGTGTTTCCGCGAGGGCTCCGGATACGAGTCCGAGGGCGGCGAGGTAGGTCGCGGCGCGGATGCGGTCGGGCGGTGCCGCATCTGGATAGTGCAGGAGCGCGATGGCCGCGGCCAATGGCAGCGCGGAGGTCAGCGCCCAGGTCAGGATCAGCCGGGAGATGACTGACGTTCGTGGTGGCGCGTGTGGGGTGTCGACGGCCAGGATCGTGGCCATCACTGGACGGAGTGCACGTTCGACGAAGAGGTAGTTGTATCCGACGGTGGCAAGTGCGCCCAATGTCATGAGGAGGGTTCCGCCGAGGGCCTCCCAGACGGGCAGGAGCGCGAAGGCCGAGCCGGACATCGCGAGGATGCCCCCGGCCCACAGAGATCCGATGAGGACGGTGGACTCGGTGGGCAATCGTAGGGTGTGGCGGGCGTGGTCGGGTGTGGGCGCAGAGGAGGTGTCCAGCCACCCGAGGCTGCGTCGACGCAGGGCGAGAACGCCGCGAACTGCGGCGAGCAGAGCCACGACCACGTAGACCGCCAGGATCTGCAGAAGCGTTCCGAGCTGGGCACCGGAGCGGTGCGGTGCGCCGCCCAGAACGATCAGCAGCGCGACGACGACGGCCCCGCCCACGCTCGAGCCCACGGTCAGCAGTGGTAGACCCCACTTCGTGCGTAACAGCACCGGAACTGGCCGGGCCGCATTGTGGGCTTCTGGTGGGTGTGGGCGCCCGGGGTGAGGACGGGCACTGGTGTGCTGCATTACCGATGCATCTTCTTTCGGTCGTGTCAGCGGTCCGGCGGGTGCGGTGACGGTCTGTCCGGCCCGTCGTGGTCGAGCGCGGAGGTGAGGCGGTCGAGTAGGTCCTGGACGGCGCCGGGGGCGCCATGTTGGGTGAAGTGCTCGATCGACACGGCGATGAACACCGCGTGGGCGGTGAACAATGCGGTGCCGTCATCGGCGGTGGCGGTCGCCTTGAGGTGCAGTTTGCGGCCGTCGATCTCCCGGACGTGGGCGCTGATGCGCAGGGGTCGGTGCAGCGGGACGGGGGCGAGGTAGTCGACGGTGAGGCTCCGGGTCACTGCCGGGGTGCGGGCGATCCAGAGGCCGAAGCCGAACAGGTCGTCGCAGGCGGCGGCCACTGCCCCGCCGTGCGCGAGGCCGGGCGCACCGATGTGGCGTTCGTCGAACGTCACATCGGTGTAGACCTCGTCGCCGGAGCGGAACACCACCAGTTGCAGGCCGGCGGGATTGTCTGGCCCGCACCCCATGCAGGTCGGCGAGTGCGGCGGCAGCGGTAGCTGGGTCACGGGCGTTCCTTCTCGACGGTGCTGGCTAGCGGGCGGGCGTGGGATCGACTGCGCTGGGCCGGTTCAGTCGGGCTCCTCGATGCGCCTGCGTCCGGGGAAGCGCGGCCGGGCGCCCAGACCAGCAGGATCGCGGCACCCGCCGCCGCGATGAGTGCGAGGACGATCGCGGACTGCTCGACACCGTGCAGGAACGCGGACTTGGCGAAGTCGGCGAGTTGCTGGCCGGCCGGTCCCGCCCGATCGGCGACCTCGAGGGCACCGGCGAGTGAGTCGGCGACCGGGCCCCGCGCCTCCGGTGGGAGCCGGGCGATCGCCGGGGCGATGTTGTGGCTGTACCCGGCGGCCAGGACACTGCCGGCGACCGCGATGCCGATCGCCGCGCCGATCTCGCGGGTGGCGTCGTTGACCGCCGCGGCGACCCCGTGCTTTTCGACGGCGGTGTCCGCGACGATAGCCGCCGTCGCCGGCGCCGCGGTCAGGCCCAGACCCGAGCTCATGATCAGCGTCGGCCACATCACGTCGACGTAGGTGGAGTCCAAACCCAGCCGGCTGATGAAGTAGAACCCCGCGGCGATGGCGAGCAGACCGGTCACCGTCATCAACCGCAACCCCAGCCGGGTCGTCATCCACGGTGCGATCGCCGACAAGAGCACCAACGGCACCATCATCGGCGCCAAGGCCAGCGCTGAACCCAACGGGCTGTATCCAAAGATCAACTGCAGGTATTGGACGAGGACCAGGAAGACACCGAACGTCACCAGGAACTGAATGGTGATAGAGAACGATCCGCTCCCGAAGCCCCGACGGGCGAAGAACCGCACATCGAGCAGCGGATGATCCGCCCGCAACTCCCACACCACGAACACCACTGTGGCCACCACCCCCAGCCCGAACCCGGCGACCACCACGGGATCCGACCAGCCGCGTATTGGGGCTTCGATGATGGCGAGCACCACTAGTGCGACCGCGAACACCACCGCGACCGATCCGATCACATCCATCAGCGGCGGATTTTCCTGGCGGGATTCGGGAATGGTGAAGGCACACAACAGCAGAAACACCCCCACCGCGGTCAGGCCGACGAAAATCGACTGCCACGACCAGTAGTCGAGCAGCAGCCCCGACCCGAGAATCCCCAGCAGACCCCCGGACCCGGCGACCCCCGCCCAGATCCCGACCGCACGCCCCCGCTGCTGCTCGGGGAATCCCGCAGTCAGGATCGACAGCGTAGACGGCATCATGAACGCCGCCCCCACCCCGGCCGCTGCCCGCGCCGCGATCAACCACCACGGTGTCGATACCAACAGTGGCACCGCCGAGGCCAGCGAAAACAATGCCAACCCCACGATCAGCACCGCCCGCCGGCCGTAGCGGTCACCCAGGGCCCCGGCGGGCAACACCAGACACGCCAACACCAGCGTGTACCCGTCGACCACCCAGGTGAGCTGGGTTTGCGTCGCCCCGGTGGCCACCGCAATGTTCGGAAGCGCGGTGTACAGGGCCGCCATCGAGGCGACCACCAGGGCCACCGACAGGCACGAGACCACCAACGTCCATTTCTGCGCCCGCGACAGCAGCACTCGATCATCGGCGGTCATGCAGCCACCTCCAGTTAACGCTACAGTTGGTAGCGTTCCACTACTATGAGTAGCACAATGCGGGGTGCGGGGATAGTGCCTGCGACTGATCCGAGGGCACAATTACGAGGTGGGCGAAGAGATGATCAACCAGAACACCGACGACGACGAGGACCGGCTCGTGGATCCCCGGAAGGCACGCTCACGCGCACGACTGCTCGACGCGGCGACGTCCCTGCTCTCGACCGGCGGTGTCGAGGCCGTCACGATCGACGCGGTCACCAAGGCGTCCAAGGTCGCGCGGACTACCCTCTACCGGCATTTCACCGACAGCACCCAGCTCCTGGCCGCGGCCTTCGAGCGTCTGCTGCCCCCGGTCACCGCGCCGCCGGTGTCCGGAACGATGCGTGAACAGTTGATCGAACTGCTGGACCGTCAGGCCAAGCTCATCGAGGAAGCCCCCGCCCAACTGACGATGCTCGGGTGGCTCGCCCTCGGGTCCGCCGAACCCGGCACGGCCGGGGCGACTCTGCATCCCGAAGAAGACCGGAACCCGGTCAGTTCCCTTCGCGCAC
Organism: Williamsia muralis; assembly: GCF_051487485.1. Classification (GTDB taxonomy): domain Bacteria; phylum Actinomycetota; class Actinomycetes; order Mycobacteriales; family Mycobacteriaceae; genus Williamsia; species Williamsia muralis_B. The sequence continues at coordinate 6,355 of NZ_JAHVCV010000018.1, forward strand.
GGGTGGTCAACCAATACCGCGAACCGTTCGACCGGATCCTGGGCAGCCCAAAAGCCCAGCAGGAGCTCGGTCGCTTCGACACCAATCTCGCCCTGACCCAACTCGTCGGACCCATCGTCTTCACCCGACTCACCGCACTCCCGCCGATCGGCCCGGCTGAACGCCAGCAACTCGTTGACGACTTTCTCGCTGCACGTTCCGCGCAACGCGCGCTGACAGTGACCCCGGACTGATCTCTGATTCAGCACCCGCCCGAGGCGGCGGGCTGGGACGTCAATTCGGCGATCAGCGCCTCGACGCGGGTTTTAATCTCGTCGCGGATCGGGCGAATCGCTTCCACGCCCTGGCCCGGCCGGGTCGTCAAGGACCCAGTCCCGGTAGCTCTTGCCCGGGGGAGATGGGGCAGCTGTCACCGCAGCCCACGAGGATTACCACATTTGAGGCTTGCACGGCATCGGTGGTGAGGATTTTCGGTGTTTGCGCCGTGTGTCGATGCCCACCTCGGCCATCGCCTCGACGGCAGCGGATTTGAGCTGTCGGTGGGGACGCTTGCGGCGGAGCGGACCTTCATCGCATCGCCTGGCGAGGCGCGAGAGGAAACCGGCGGCCATCTGCGAGCGTCCGGCGTTGTGCACGCAGACGAACAACTCGCTGGGGGTGATGGACGTGAAGTGAGATCCCTTCGTCAGGAGGGACAGGAAGCAGATGGGGGACAGGCAGGAACGGGAGTGGTCAACTCGCGCAACAAATTTTGGACCCTGGTGTCCAGGTCGTCGCGGATGGAGCGGACCGTCTCGAGAGTTTGACCCCTGCGGATCGTCGAGCGTCCGGTCGAGGTAGCGCTTGCCGGGATAGATCGCGCAGGCATCGCCGCAGTCCATCGAGACCACCACATCGGCGGCGGCCAACACATCATCGGTCAGCGGGTTCGGGTAATCGGCGCCCAGATCCAGACTCGCCACCGATCCATCCGCCGACGAGACTAACCGAATGGCCGCCGTAGACGATGCAAGAAGGCGCTGCGAACCATACGGGAATCGCCCCACACTTCAGCATCTTCCACGGTCGGTACCCAATCCGAGAGTGACGTTCGGCGGCGGTTCGAAGATCGCACAGACGCCCCATACTGGCGGCTAGGAACAGCTTCTTTTCAGCGGCGGTAGTCGGCTCCAACTCGTCTGACTCCCAACGTCTGTTCGGACCAACCTGCTCGCCATGCATCTGCACTGAATGGATGAGGTGGTCCGAGCTTACCGGTTTGCGATCTACACTCGTCGCCGGTGACTAAAGACATTGCAGCACAATAGGTCTCGCCGATAATATAGATCACGTCAGGCTGAGCTGGCTATTTGTGGGGTCGGCGGCGGAACCTTGGTGAGGGCGATGACGTAGGGGTGCACGTTCGCGATCTACGCAATGTAGGGGTGTCCTCGATGGCAGGTGTTTACGGACTTGCATTTTGGATGTCACCGTGGTCCATGACTGGGCCGTTGGTGTTCTGGGAGGGTGGGATTTATGGTGTCGATCGCGACGTGGAATGTGGAAAACCTGTTTACACCCGATGCTGATTCGGGTCCGGACACTGCGGCTGAGTTCGCGGCGAAGGCTGATGCGTTGGCTGCGACTATCTCTGAGATGGACCCGGATGTGCTTGCCCTGCAGGAGATCGGGGCTCTGGGAGCGCTCGAGAACGTGTTGGGGAGAGTAGGGGGTCGGTGGTATGTAGAGACCGCTGAACCCGACGGGCGTGGCATCCGTGTGGCGATAGCAGCCCGGACCCCGTTGTCGCAGGTGTACCAGGTGGGTCCGTTCCTCGACGGGTTGCGTCCGGTTCAGGTGGATGACACTGCGGTGGGGGAGACGGCGATGGGCCGGCCGGCGTTGCACGCTGTGGTCGACGGTGTGCATGTGCTGACCTGTCACCTCAAATCGAAATTGTTGACCTTTCCTGGTGGGCGGTTCAGTCCTCGTGATGAGGATGAGCGGGCCCGGTTCGCGACGTACGCGTTGTTCCGGCGGGCCGCGGAGGCGGCGACGGTCCGCGCGGCCGCCACAACGATCCTCGCCGCCGATGGTGACGCACCGTTGGTGGTGTTGGGCGATCTCAATGACACCGTCGATGCTGCGACTACCCAGCTGATGGCTGGGCCGCCCGGATCTGAGATCGGCACCGGTGGGTACACCCAACCTGACAGTGGCGATCGTCAACGGTTGTGGAACCTCGCCGCCCACATCCCCGAGGATCAACGGTTCTCCCGTATTTACCGCGGCCGCCGTGAACTGATCGACCACATCCTGGTCAGCCATGCACTCGTTGATCAGATCGCTGACGGTGCGGTGACAACCGACCATGCCGGCGTCACCCCGTCGGTCACCGACAACCCTGCTGAACGTCGTAATTCCCCTGGGTCTGACCACCGACCGGTCATGGCGATCGCGTCATAGAACGGGCATACGCGGTCGCCGGGGCGCAGACTGTCGGCGGGGCATCGTATCGGCAGCAAGGGTGGGTTGTGGTGAACGTACGTGGACGGTCGCCGCATCGGATGGCGTGCGCGGCCGCGGTGTCCGTCGCGATGTTGGCGGGATGTGGTGACAGCGAGGGTGATTCGCAGCGGCCCGGCGGTGTTGCCACCCTCGATTCAGCAACTTCCACTCTGGTCATGCCCTATGACCCGGTCGCCGACACGACCGACCCCCGCAACCTGGTCGCTATGGCTACCCACATCTTCACCGGGCAGGTTGCCGCACTCTCTGGCACCGAGGCTCTAAGCGCTGGTTCGGAAACGCAGTACGACGTCACTGTCGGCGTAGTGGTGAAAGGAACGGTCCCAGGCACCGCGTTGGTCAATCAGCAAGGGGGAACAGTGGCCGGGGTGTACATGTCCCTGGGCGGCGACGTACCCCTGGTGCCCGGTCAGTGGTACTTGTTCGCTACCCGCATCTTGGAATCGAAGGGGTGGTTTACCGTCATCCCGGTCGTCGGCGACGTGCCTGTCAGCGAACAGGATGCGCGCGACGTGGATTCACCGCCGATCACGGTATTGACTGAGGCGATGCGCGCGAACCCGGAAGCAACGATCATCGAACCGCCGCCAGTGAGCTCTCCGACTTTGACCTTTCCGCTACCGACGCCTGGCGACTACCATCCGCCGCCGCCGCCGCAGCCGACCAGGTAGAAACTAGCCGTGAGGTGCCGGACGAAAACTGAGTGATGTGGGCACGAAAGGGGGATGTTCTGTTGCGGTGCAATGGGTTCAGTCGTGCGATAGCGGTGGTGTTGCTGGTGGGGTTTGTGGTGTCAGCGTGCGATCTCGGTGACGACGATGGTTCCTCGCGGACGCAGCCGTCGACGCCAGTGACGATTCGGGGATCTGACACCCCTCCGCCGTCGTCTCCGCCATGGACGTTGGCGGATCTGGTGAACCATCAGTGCGCAGTGTTCGACGAGGCCGACCTGGCCCGTTTCGAGATGGTCAGTCCGGGTGTGGTCGGGGACGGCTCCGAGTTCTGTCGGTGGCAGAGCCTCCCCACCGCACCCACCACGGCGGTGATGTACTTCCTGCCCGACATCAGACGGCAATACCAGGACCTCGAGGCCGCCTACCGCGATGAACCGAACTTCCGCACCCTGACCGTCGCCGGGCGGCCGGCGTTCGTCGAAGATGACCGCAACCTCAGTGGCACTCAAACGTGCCAGCTGTGGGTGTCGGTGCCATCGGGTGGGACCATCCAGTTCGAGTACGCGCTCAAAAATGCTGGCGTTGTGGATGAGAACTGCGCTACTGCAGTTGATATCGCCACTGTTCTCGCTGAGCGCGTCCACTGAGCCACATCTGCAGTCGCGGGGGAAGAAGTTCTCCGTGCGAACCTCAGGGGGCGGTAGAGCTCAGTTCCGGGGGAGCGAGGTAGGACGAGCCGGCGATCTGTTCATGGGCGCGACGCTCGACGAGCAGCGGAATGAAGTCGCGGATGGGCGTTCCGTCGTATCGGTGATACGCAGTGTGGACCACGTCGGTGACCGCCTGCTCAGCGGTCTCCGGGTGTCGGGTGACGAGGCGGTCGATGATCTGATCGATCAGCAATTGCTCTTCTTCGTTCGAGATCATGGGAGCCAATCTAATGGCCGATGCGAAGTAGTTGCCACCGCGCTACTGCCGTTTGCTAAACGTTCACATGCTGTTTGCGTGTTGTTCGCTTTGAATGGCAGCGTCACCAGAACGCAGTTGCCGGTGGATGATTGAAGTATGACATCAGTGTCCGAGCCAGATGATCGTGGTCGGCTGATGACCTTTGCCATGCAGTGGTATCGGTACGGGGGCGGTTCTGGCGAAGACATTTTTGTGGAGTTCGGACTGACCGAAGCAGCGTATTTTCAGCGGCTACTCGTGCTTGTCACAGATGGTGCTACTGGGCTGCCCGCAGATGTGCGGGCTGAAGTCGCCGCGGCCGGTTAGTTCGAGCGAAGCCCAGGCACGCTACTTGGCCGGCGAACTCGACCGCTGGGTCGATCATCTCGAGGCCGAACTATCCGGCCGGGTCCCATTGCCTGCGTCGGTGCAGCACGCCAAACGCCAAGAACTCTACGACGTGCACCGGCAGATCAAAGCGCTCCAAGACCGGGTTCCCACGAGCCTTCTCATGAACGGCGATCGTTCCCAGTGTGGGCCGAGCGCCCACCATGGCTCCGGACGGGCTCGGCTCGACCCGAACTCGCTGGGTGTCAGCGTCAGGGCAGGCCGGCGAGGACGAACCGCAGGACGTCCATGGCCCACGGGGTGGTGTTGAGGAAGGTGTCGATAGCGGCGTCTAGTGCTGAATACGTCGACATAGGGTTAAGCCTTTCGTGAATTGCGGGGGCGTTGTGTTCAGTGAGTGATGCTCTGCGTCGTAGGGGACTCGGGGCATCACGCTATCCGTGCACGGTCTCTGACGGCGGTGGACGTAGAGGCCGCGGGGATGGAACTGCTGCTAGCCGACGAGGCCGGTGAGAGCTTCGGAGTTGTCGATCAGGAACTGGAAGATGTCGAGCAACGCGAGTTCGAACGTCGAGGTCATGGTGATGCCTTTCGTGTCGATGTCTGCAGACGACGGTCGACTGCACACGAGAGGAGCGCACCGGCCAGGCCGATACGCGCCACACACTAGTGTGACCGATCCACACCCAACGCGCCCGCCCAGGTGCCAAGCATGTCCGCACGTATATTCCTGTGCCGCGGCGGCATACGTCCCGTTTCCCCAGGGGGCCTGGCCATTGTTGGCCCCCTAGTTTCCCGAGCGACTCCGCCGAATCCAGGCACGGTTCACAGTCCATTCACCTTCGCGCCGACTGAACCGCCAAGGGGTTCGTCCTTCCTTCAGGTCTGCGCTGCAGGTCTGGGTGGGGAGTGTGTGGGGGTTGGGGTTTGCGCCGGTGATGATCGTGGCAATGGTGCATGGCCGGCGCCGAGGCGGAACGACCCCGATGATGCGTGTTGCAGGTGCATGGGTGCGGGTCCACACGCAAGCCCACTGATCAGGCTGCCATCGCCCACGGGTGCCACGATGGTGTCGAAAGAGGCGGCGGCTGTGAGCTCTTGGGCGATCGTTGCTGCCCCTTCGGCCAGGGCCGTGTCGACTCCGTCCACGAGGAGCAACGCGTCCTCGGCAGCTGCCGCGGCGTGCCGTGCTTGTTCGCCGCCGCCGGTGACTTCCACGACGTGGGCGCCGAAGGCGAGTATCCTTTCGCGTTTGACCGGGTTGAGCGGTGTCGGCGCGTACACCCGGACCCGCGCTCCCCGGGCGCGGCCGACGAACGCAACGGCTTGTCCGAAATTCCCTGACGACGCACACACCACACGCTCACCGGCCGTAACCTTCCGGAGTGCGTAACTCACCGCTCGCCCCTTGAAGCTGAGTAGCGGGTTCGCTGTCTCCACCTTCACTGTCACACGGGTCCCCAGCGCCGCGTTGAGTAGCTCGTCTTCGTACTGCGGACTATCGAGAAACACTGCGGGAATGACAGTTCGCGCTGCATCGACATGCGCCACTATCGGATCCAGCACAGGCCAGTCAGGGTCAGTGCGATGAGTTCGTTCCATACGTGGACAGTAGGAAACTTGGTGCGACATGCGCTTGCAAAGTTCGCGGCGCAACGCAATATCATTGCGTGGCCATTTAGACGGTCGGCTTATCGCCGAGTGCGGTGCAGCGACGCATCCAGCGATACAAGTCCTCGGGGCTGCTGCGCACCGTCGCAGTCATCGACCCACAGCGAATATCGGCGGTGACCCAGGCGCTGGTGGTGCTCACTCTCGTCGAGGAGTCCACCGCCCATCACCGACGGCTAGCGCAGCGCCTCGGCAAACACTCATCGGTACAACAGTTGTACGCATTCTCTGGGCGGTGGGACTACGCCGTCCTCGTCTGCGCGCGATCAATCCGCGACCTACGAGACCTCAACAACCATCTGTTCAAAAACGACCCCAACATCCGTCGCTTCGACACCATGTTCATCCTCGACGCCGTAAAAACCGGCGTCACCTGCCCGCCGCACTACTAAGCTAGACCGGTGCGGCCGTAGTTGTTGTGAGCGGTGGTCCGCAGCTACTCGGTACGTACGTAACTGCCGCCCAGTTTCGTCACTGGTGACGAAATATGTTGAGCCGCAACCGATGACGCCGATAAGATAGATTATGTTAGCTGGCGCAGAGTGGTAGCCACTCTGCGCGTTGCAGGCTGTTGGCGTGTACTGACGGTTGGTGCGCTGGTGAGGACGCGTTGTTACCTCGTCGGCGTGAACGTCGGTCGATTCATTGGGGGTCTGGGTCACCTTTTGAATTGTCGGTGGTGGCGGTGTGGAGTTGTTTCTCGTTGGCGAAGGTCACTGTGCCGTCATCGTCTCGGACGACGGCGTAGCGGCGGGGTCGTATTTGTTCTCCGTTGCCCAGGTCAGCGACGGCGTGGTCGGGGAGCGGTCCGAAGTCTTCGATGATGACGCCGGGTCCGTCGTTGTCGATGTCGACTGCGGTGCCGATGGGAAGGCTCTCAGGCGGTCCTTCACTAGTGAATTTCTGGTTGGGGGCGGCGGGATCGTCGTTGCTCTGAGACATGGGAGTGCAGCCTTTCATTTGTGCTGTGTTGATGGTCATTGGGGAAAGTTTCTGCGCGCCCTGTATGTGCGAGCGATGGATTTGTATTTTCGCTGGGTCAGCAACTGCAGCAGGTGCTCGCTGGCGCGGGCATCGGCGGCATCGTCGATGTCGAGTTCACTGAACGAGGTATACGCCTGGACAATCTGGTCCTTCATGTCACCGAACAGAACTGTGCTCTGGTTGCCGGTGGCCCGATCGTTATGCCACATCCGAAGTCCATAGGCGGCCGAGCTGACCGCGACCGACCCGTCGCCCGCCGCCTGCGACAGACGTCCTCTCATACCGCCTTCCCCGGATGCGCACCGCACCAACAGCATGGCGCACACTACGACGGCAATCTGAGCCGCAGCGGTGGGCGCCGATGACCACGTGCGAGCAACCCTCACCTTCTCTGGCGGCGAACTCTCCGCGATGTCGGTACAGAGGTCTCGACCCGTGTCGGGCGATGACCCCCCCGGCAATGTTTCGAGTCGTATCCTGCCCGTACCTGCGTGGCCGACGCTCTCGCGCGTCTGCGGGGCGACGTGATCGGTCTGGCATGTGCGGTGCTCTAGTAGTCGTTGGAGTCATCGGGCGGTGAACTGTGTGGGCGGATGCGTTGTAGGTGAATCCGTCGGGCCAGGCGGATCGCGGGTCGGATCAACAGTTCGATGCTGCCGAGGAGAAAAAACCACGTTCCGATGGTGGTGGTTGATTCGTGGAAGAACAGAACGCTGCCGACGATGAACCACAGTGCGATCGCGATGTCATTGCTGATACTGATGACTTCCCAGCGCTGGCGGATGACGAGTTCTTCGCGGCCGAAGGACACTGCCAGGGTATTGCTGTTTTCTCGAGGCGATGATTGCGTGTGGTCGCTGCCGGTTCGTTGCTCGCTGGTCATAGCTGTTAGCCCAGTGCTTCGAGCAGTAAGTGGCATGCGTTTTCGCAGCGACGGCAAGCGTCGGCGCAGACGGTGCAGTGCTCATGCATGTCTGCGTGCTGGGCGCAGAGGTCGCCACACGCGGAGCAGGCGGCTGCGCACGCCTGCAACATTTTTCGGGTGAGCTGGGTATCGGGGTTGGTTTGGCGGGTGACCACGCGTTCGGTGGCTTGGCAGACGTCGGCACAGTCGAGATTGGCCCGTATGCAGGCGATGAGGTCGGTGACGTGGTCTTCGGCCAGGCACGCATCGGCGCAGGCGGTGCAGGTTTGTGTGCATTCGGCGCACGCTTCGATACAGGCCACCAGCGTGGCCCGATCGACGGTGTCCACGTCGAGGGGGTAGGTGTCGAGCATGGCTGCTGCTGTGTTCATGGTGTCTTACCTTCCTGTGGGTCGCCGGTGGTCCTCCTGAAGGGACACCTCGTGTGTGGTGTGAGAAGTGCCCAGCACGGCGAGAGCGGCGTAGAAGCTGACTGCGGCGAGCCCGAGACTGACCCACAACCGCTGTGGTGAGCCAGGTGTGCGAACTGGTTCGCCGATTCCTGTGACTAGGAACCGTGGTGGTCGCCATCAGCTGGCCAGAATCTGCGGTGAGAGGGTTTTGAGCATGGCGTTGGCCCATCTCATTTGGCGAAGTGATTGGGGGTGGCTTTGCGCTGCGAGGTCGATAAGGTCGGTGTCGCGGACTGCTTGTGCGCCTTGTGCGAGCAACTCCCAGTCCAACGACACCCCTGCTGCGGTGCGGTGAAGCCGGCGTAGGTCGGCGAGCAAAACGATCCCGGGCTGCGGTTGGCTGCCAAAGGCTGTGCTGACCCTCTTCTGGATCGCATCAACGATCGGCGGCGCGCTGTGGCGGTCTCCTCGGGGCAGGAAGAGGTTGTAGCGGCCGGCGCTGTCGGCGAGCTGTTTCACGTGGTCGTCGCTCCACTCGGCCAAATCCAATGCCACGTGGTGTATTTCGGGTTCCACGTAGTGGCGGGCTGCGGTTGATCGCAGTTGCCTGGCGAGTTTGGATTCTGAGCGGTGCAGTTCGACGATCGCCATCTTGATTTTCATGACAGCGCTCCTTGGCTGGTGGCGATGGCCTGTTCGCCGCCGGTCGTGGGCGCCACGTAGTCGGTGATGGGGGCCGAGGCCGTGTTGGTCGGCGCCGCGGTCGGTTCGTCGGATGCTTGGATTCGTCGAAGCCCGGCGGCGGCTGTTTTGAAGATGGGTTGTTTGGAGGCAGGGTCCCAGTCGGTGAGGGTCATTTCGTTTGCCGCCCGGTGGTGGTCGCCGCCGGAGTCGTCGGTGTCCCAGTAGCCGTAGTGGAACGGGACGAATAGCACCCCGTGCCGGATCGCGGTGATACGCGCCTGTGCTTGGATTGCTCCCCGAGGCGAACGCACCTCCACCAGGTCGCCTTCGGTGACGTCGTACTCGAGCGCGTCGTGTTCGGAGATCTCCACCCACACCTGCGGGGCAGCGCGCTGAAGTTGGGGCGCACGCGCGGTTTTGGTGCGCGTGTGAAAATGGAAGAGGGTTCGTCCGGTGATCAACGCGAAAGGGTAATCTTCGCTGGGCATTTCATGCGGCCGGATGTACGCGGCGGCTTTGATAATCGCTTTCGCCGAGGGGTTCAGCGCCTTGTATTCGGTTGGCTCGAGCGGTGCCCCGGTGATCAGGTCTTTGCCGTAACTTTCGCAATAGTCGGGGTCGCTGAAGAACTCGCCATCAACATAGAGGCGTTCTGTTCCCTGGGGGTGTTCGTCGTTGCAGGGCCACTGCACGCCGCCCGCCTGACGAAGCATCTCGTAGCTCATGGCGCTGTAGTCGCAGGGTCGTCCCGCGCTGCACCTCTTCCACGCCTCGAACGCGGACTCGGGATCATCCCACGGCGGCAACGGATTACCGTCTTTGTCCCGGAAGTCCATGCGTCGGGCGTAGTCGAGGAAGATGTCGAGGTCGGGCCGTGCCTGTCCCGGTGGTTCTACCGCCTTCTCGGACAGGTGCACTGTCCGGTCTACGTTGGTGAACGTCCCGGTCTTTTCCCCCCACGCCGCTGCCGGCAGCACCACGTCGGCCAACTCTGCTGTCTCGGTGAGGAAGATGTCCTGCACCACCAGAAATAGTCGGTCCTGTTCGAGGATGGACCGGATCCGCCGTAGTTCGGGCATCGATACCGCCGGGTTGGTGGCACTGACCCATAGCAAGCGAATCGAGCCCTGCTCGGCGTAACGGAAGATCTGCATCGCATGCGTCGGCGGCGAGTAGTGGGGTATTTGTTGCATGTCGATGTTCCACAGGTCGGCAAGTTCACGAATGTGGCTGTCGTTCGACCAGTTCCGGAAGCCGGCCAGGTCTCCATCGGCACCGCATTCGCGGGTGTTCTGTGCCGTGGGTTGCCCGTTCATCTGCAGGACTCCGCAGCCCGGTGTGCCGAGCATGCCGCGGATCAAATGAATGTTGTTGACCTGAACTGCAGCAGCGGTGGCCTGGTGCGATTGATAAAAGCCCTGCAGCACGGTAGACAGCAAGCGTTCGGCAGATCCGAGTATCTCGGCCGCCGCGCGGATAGCGTCAGCGGGCACCCCGCAGATCTCGGCGCCACGGTCGGGTGGATAGTCCGCGACACGGATACGTAGTTCCTCGAAACCGACGGTGTGCTCGTCAATGTACGACTCGTCGATCCAGTCGTGGGCGATGATCTCGTGCAGTAGGGCGTTCATGAGGGCGACGTTGGTTCCCGGTAGCGGCGCGAGATGCACTGTTGCGTGTCGGGCGACCTCGGTGGGGCGAGGATCGACGCACACGATTTTGGGTGGGTTCGGTCCGGCGAGCCGGTCGAGCATGCGCGTCCACAACACGGTCTGTGTCTCGGCGACGTTGTGGCCGAACAAAGCGATGACGTCGGCGTGGTCTATGTCGGTATAGGAGCCGGGCTGACCGTCGCTGGCAAAGGACTCTTTGAGTGCTGCCGCGGCGGTGGCTGTGCACAGTCGGGTGTTGCCGTCGACATGGTTGGTACCGATCGCCCCGTGCGCGATCACACCCAGGGTGTAGTACTCCTCCAAGAACAGCTGGCCACTGGTGTAAAAGCCCAGCGCGCTCGGACCTTGTTCGGCAAGCAAGTCTTTCGAATGGGTGACGACGGCGTTCATGGCCGTGCCCCAATCGCATTCGACCAGTTCGCCGTCGCGGCGGATCAATGGTGTGGTCAACCGGTCGGGTGAGTTGTTTGCCTGCCAGCCGAACAGATCTTTCGGTCCGAGGCGCCCGTGGTTGACGCGGTCGTCTGCGCGTCCGCGTACCCCCACGATCTGTTCATCTTTGACGGCGATGTCGAGACCATCTCCGTTGGAATGGAGTACCGATGCTGATGGCAGCCACCGATCGATGTCCTCGGGCGAAAGGCCATCGCGCAGAAAGGAATCAACTCGTGTCGGCCATGTTTGTCCCGGGCCGTACGGGGTGCGCTTCCCCCAGGGGTTTTCGATGCGATCGGTTTTCATCAGTGCTCCTCGTCGTTGAGGTAGGGGTCGGTGACAGCGGCCGCTTACACCGCCTGGTCGACCTGATTGATGTGCCGCGCAGCGCCGTGGCGGCAGTGTATGAGACGAGGGATCAGACCCAGTACGACTGGTCGATGGCCGGTTCGCCGCCGGCGTCGGTGAACGCGGTCAATGCGGCTACCAATCCGACACGCTGATCCGGCGCCATTTGCGCCACCACACGCTCGATCTCTTTGTGACGTCGACGACTGACTGTCTTGACCAGTTTCTGGCCATGATCGGTGAGAGCGATGTTGCGTTCGCGCCGCGAGGTGGGGGATTCGGTCCGGCTGACTAGCCCACTGGTCACCAGTCGGTCGACCATCCGGCCCATCGTCGACTTTTCCACCGACAACGCCTGAGCCAAGCTGTTGAGCGTCACCGTCCCGCGGTTCTCCAGCACCACCAACACCCGAAATTGGGGCAGCGTCACCTGCTGCTCGACCTCGGCGATCGACCGAGCCGCTATCGACACCAACAGCCGCGACGCCGTCAGCACCGCGTCGCTGATCTCGTTGACAGTCGGCGCTGCAGTCGCCGGCCCACCGGTTGTCTTCTTGCCGCTCATCGATACTCACGATCCCACAACCAGCCCTTCGCTCGCCGAGAAGCGATGCATCATCCATATACGGCAATGCGCAACAGTTGTACACTACAACTTGGAGTGTGCGATGGCTAGCTTGATTTGCGAATATTTATCTGTTGCTCATGAGCCCCTGTCCGCTTGTGGCGAGCAAGCGGTGTGGTGATTGGAACGCTGCCGAACGGGGTAGCTCGTGCAATGAGTTGTTTCGGCCGTGACCGCACCTAGTCGTAGTGGAGTATCTGGACAAACATGCTGAGGCACAATGAGTTACCGAGACCACGCCGCGTCGATGCCGCTCAAAACCGCACCGCTGGCGTCGCATGCCCGCCCGAGCTGCAGGTGCGGTGAGCGCGGCGAATGTCGTTTCGTTCGGCGCGGTACCGGCGAACATTGCAGATAGCGGGAGTACAAGCACCCGGGCTCTGGAGATACTTCCCGAAGAATCGCTGCGCTCGGCGGTGGACCTGCTGGTGCGCTTGGTCGAGGCCGCTGGTGCAGGTGTCATCTTCATCGGCGCGGTCATCGCGGTCACCGGGTTTGTGCGTGCGCTCCCTCGGCGCGATCCAGATGCTTTCGTGCCGGTACGGCTGACGCTGGGTCGGTTCTTGGCGTTGGGGTTGGAGTTTCAGCTCGCTAGTGACATTTTGCGTACCGCGATCTCGCCGAGTTACGAAGAGATCGGCAAACTGGCGGCCATCGCCGCAATCCGTACCGCTCTCAACTACTTTCTTGCTCGCGAAGTCGCCGAGGAACAACGAGTCCTGAACAGAAACCGCGCAGCGCGCACGGACATCGAGTCCCCTGGCGACTCGCCGTGAGCATGGTGCTCGCCCAAGTCGCGCTCATCATCGCTGCTGCCGGCGTAGTGCTGGCCGCCGCGGTACTTGTGCGGACGCGTCAGTTGACAGTGGCCCTGCCGATCTTGCTCGATCTGTTATTGGCCGCCGGTGTGTTGCGGCTCAGTGCTGCAGCGCCGTGGCAGGCCATCATGGTGACCGCTGTGGTGGTGGTGCTACGCAAAGCCGCGAGTTGGTCGCTTCGGCGAATCGCCGACCAGGACCTCTCGGCCGTCGGGTAGTTACCCTTCTGTGCGCTTCGGCCCGCCCCGCATCGCCGGGATAGATCAACGATGCCCAGCTTCGGCCGACAGCTGCCTGTTCATCGTGGGGTACAGGTCGCGATGGGGGTACCCATGCGCCGGGGCGCCGGATCGGTGTCGACCGCGACCGGTTTGCTCAGGGCCGCGATGGCCGGCACGAGCAAAGCTGCCGCCGAGGCCAGTAGCACCAGTCCAAGGCCATCGCTGTCCGCGCCCGGCGGCGACTGCAGGGTCACCACAGTGACCGCCGCCCAGGTGCCCGCGAGCACCCCCATCCCGGTGCCGGCGACCGAGTCTCGCGCCAGAAATCCGAACACGGCCGCGAGTAGCTGCGCGGGCACGGTCAACCCGAGTACCGCCCAGGCGATCACACTGCCCTGTTGTGCAGGCACCCAGCCCAATTGCAGACCAGCGAAAGCGAAGGTAGCCACGCATAGACCGAGGAAGCCCAAGGGCAGCGGTGTGCCGAGTGGGCGAACGACGATGCGAGTCGATCCCGAACTGCTCACCTCGCCAGCTGGACGGTGTTCGTATCGAGTGGAGTCAACAGTGGCATCGGAACCGGCGACACGTGGATCAATCATGTCGATGCGCGTACCCGCCAGCGCCAGTGGCGAACCAAGATCCATACGATTCTCGGGAAAGCTCGGTCGGCCACGATTTCACCAGCACCAGCACCAGCACCAGCACCAGCGCCTGCACTGCTTCGCAGTGTGGGCACGTTCGTAACGGGTGGGGGATATGCCAGACTGCGGATATGGCTGTCGATCCGCGTGGTGCCGACCTGAAGCGTTTCCTCGTTGAGGACCCTGGTGGGCCGGTAGTGATGCTGAACCTTCTGCGTTTCGCTGAGGGAGGCCGAGAACTCTATGACCGCTACGCCGCAGCGCTGCACGAGACGTTCCTGCCACGCTTTGGCGGCGAGGTCCTCTATGCCGGAGACGGTTCCACCGCCCTTGTGGCAGAGGCAGGCCAGCAATGGGATGCGGTGTTGCTCGTGCGCTACCCGTCCCGGAAGGCGTTCTCGGAGATGGTCGCAGACCCCGATTATCAGCAGGTGACGACCTGGCGCACCGCGGCGTTGACCGAAGCGGTCCTGCAGGCCACTGTGCCGTGGCCTGATCCCCTCTAGGTGGCGGCGAGACATCCATGGACTCCGGTGAGGCGATTGAAATACCACCAGATGTGCTGGGTCTGCCGCCCTTTCGGGTACGCGACTGATCGAGGGACTTATCGGTTCCTTCGACAGTCACCGAGACAGGGCCAGATTCACCGGTACCGCACAGAGCATGAGCTCGCGTTGGCGAGTATCGAGCCGAGCGTGCCGCAGACATCGGCGATCTGGATGCGGCTACGACAAATGCCGTTGACCAACACCATGGTCACAAATACTGTCGCCTCAAGTACAGCCACCTAGGCCGGGCCGTCCGCGAGCTACCGAAAGGTCCACCGAGATCGATAGGTTCATCAACGCCGGACAGCAATGCTCACAACGCTCAATGTGTGTGGTGAGTGGGTGTGGCCAGGTCGACCGGCGGTTACGCGCCGGTGTCGCGGTGTGGGTCGGCGACGGGTTTGGATTCGGGAGATCTGCGTTGACGCAAAAAGACTGACAGCAAGACAATCGCCGCGACGGCGATGAACTCGCTCTGCCAGTTCTGCATCGATTCGAACCAGAACTGCGAGGTGCTCAGGTACTCCCATACCGACACCGGCGCCTGCCCGTGTTGTTGCTGTTCGTCGCTGTAGGCACGTGCACCACCCCAGGCGTGCAACGCCAGCGAGGCAAAAAACAGCACGAAAAAAGCAGTCGCCAGCGAGTTTTCGTACAGCTTCAGCACAAAACCGCCGCGGCGCACGGGCCATGGCGCCCGGGGATCACCTGCCCGCGCTCGGGGGTCATCATCTTGGTGGGCGTGCTCGGTGACCGGCTTGGACTCGGACGACCCGCGTTGATACAGGTAGGCGGTCAACACCACGTACATGGCCATCTGCAAGAACTCCGATTCCCAGTTCTCAAACGTGGCCTCGATGAAGTCGCCGGTACGTAGATATCCGACGAAACTGACCTGTTCGGTGCTGCCGTGATCGAGTTGTTCGTGGTTGTACACCTGCCATCCCGAGATCACCATGCCGATGAAGAACACCGCGAACAGGCCCATGCACGCCCAGAACAGGCCGTTGTTGCGGAGATGCCCCTTGACGCGGTCGCCGATGAGATCAAGCGAGTTGGTTGTTACCACTGCCAAAGCCTAATCCCCGCCCACACTGATTCGAGGCACCAAAGGCAGGCCGCCCATTGCGGGTCGTTACGGCGCATCGTTCAACTGGCCCAGCGACGTGCCCAGCGACGACTGGGGAGAGTCTGGCAGAGCCCGAGGCCGGCATCGATGATGGTGGCCCGGTTCTGGGCGTCCGACCTGGCCGCAGCAGCGGCCGTGAGGTAGATGCTGCGGCGCTGAGAAGGGTGAGCGCCCCGTGCCGTTGCCGGGTGGGCATGGGCTGACTGAGGGAGAGGGGCTGACCACGGTGAGGGGAGTGAGCTGACGTACCGGAGATCGGTTTGGTGAGTGGATATGGCGGGCATTAATCCACCATGACTGTGAATGAACGTCCGCAAGAGGCGGTGCTGCTCAGCGACCTCACCGCGCCACCGTTGCGGGGACCCGCGCAGCCCGCTCAAACCCGTAACGAGTCGGCCCAGCGCCGCCGCAGTGATGAGCGGTCAGAAGACGCGGCTGGTGATGAAGTCGACTAGTGTGTCGGTCGCGGTGTGTGATTCGGGTAATTCGTGTTGAATCCAGTTGTGGAACATGCCGTCATAGATGTGCAGGTCGAGGGGCGTGCGGTGCTGGCGGGCGCGGGCCTGCAGGAGCCGAGCGTCGGGTAGCAGGATGTCGCGGGTCCCGATGAACACGATGAGCGGAGCCAGCCCGGACAGGTCAGCGTCGACCGGACGTACCGCCACGTCGTGGAAGTCCGTGTCCGCGGCGTACCAGCGCGCGGCTTGACGTAAGCCGTCGATCCCCAGCTCGGGATCCGATGGTGCGATGCGCAGGGATTCAGGGGCATCGGTGGGCAGGTTCAGCCAGGGTGAAAACAGTGCGATCGCCGCGGGCTGGGGAAGGCGGCGCTCGCGAAGATCAATCGCCAGGTCCAGGGCGAGTGCACCGCCGGCGGAATCGCCGATAACGACGCGGTGGCCGGGGTCGGTGCCGGCCATGGTGTGGGCATAAGCATCACCCACCATGGGCACGATGGTGCGGTGGTCGGCGGCCGGGCACAACGGGTACATCGGCAGCGTGTATCGGCACCCGAGGAGCTCGACCATGCGCCGGGCGAACGACCAGTGTTGCGTATCGGGTTGCTCGACGAAACCGCCACCATGGAGGTGAAAGATATGCAAGGTAGTTCGCGGGCCGTGTGTGGGGCTCAAGGTGAAGCAGTCATGCCCGTCAACGACGGTACGGTCCACCGTGAGAGCGGCAGCGACAGATCGGGGCGGTTGGGCCCGCCTCGGATCCTGGTGCCGGCCAAGTCGTTCACGCATCACCTGCGGATCGGCATAAAACCGGTTCTTGCGTTGCAGCCGCATCCATGCGATCTGCGCACGAGCCTGCCAGGACACCATCGACAACCCCTTCCGTAAAGAGCCCACCACCGGGCCACCTCTCTACACCGCCGAACTGTCTCACACGACACCGGCTCCAGCCCCTTGCGGCGGGAGTCAAGGACAATGAGCAGGGTTGCTGACCCGATGGTATCTTCGTCAATGAGGGACTGTTTCTTAATCGGTGTTTTGGCCCGACACGCTGGGTGAATGCTCAGCGGGAAGGGTGCCGTGATGACGACACTAGATGATGTGACGAAGAAGAAATCGACACCACCGTCGGCCGAGGAGGCGGCGGCAGCTGAGCTGGTGC
>NZ_JAHVCV010000019.1:0-20575 GCF_051487485.1 Williamsia muralis
GTGACCGCGAAGACCTCGGGCACCGAGCTCGAGAACAAGGTCGAGGTGCTCGACGTCGCTCAGCTGATCCTCGACTCCGTCAGGCGCGGTGCCCCGGAGATCAAGCGCGGCGGCCGTTTCCTCGGCGCAGCGTCGCTGGGGTTGTCCGCACCGGTGGCCGAACCCGAGGCCAAGCCGGTCGAGAAGAAGGAACCGGCAGCCGAGCCCGCGAAGGCGGCAGCGGCGACAGCCACCGACACCAAGGAAAAGCCGAAGGTCGGCGGCGGACTGGGCATCGGCGGCGGCGCGAAGAAGCCGGGCGGCGGCGCACCCAAGCCCGGTGGCGCGGCCAAGAAGCCGGGCGGCGGCGCACCCAAGCCGGGCGGCGCAGCCAAGCCGACGTCCGATGAGAAGGCGACCGCGCCCGCAGCCGAAAGCGCCAAGGGCCTGTCGATCGGCGGTGGCGCCAAGCGTCCGGGAGCACCGAAACCCGGTGGCGCAGCGAAGAAGCCAGGTTCGGCGAAACCGGCAGCCGAGGCGCCCGAGGCCGCGGAGGCGACCGCAGGCACCGAGTCGGCTGAGACCACCGAGACCAAGGCCGCACCCGTCAAGGGGCTGTCGATCGGCGGCGGGGCCAAGCGTCCGGGCGCACCCAAGCCCGGCGGCGCAGCCAAGAAGCCGGGTTCGGCGAAGCCGGCAGCCGAGGCCCCCGAAGCCGCGGAGGCGACCGCCGAGACCGAGTCCGAGGCGACATCGGTCACCGAAGAGCCGGCCACCACGGGCCAGGCCGGCGAGAAGCCGCCGGCCGCGCAGGTCAAGGGCCTGGCCATCGGCGGAGGTGCCAAGCGTCCCGGAGCCTCAAGGAGGCGCCCAGGAGCATCCACCGACTGATCTACGTCATGACCTGGGTTCTTCCACAAGCTGTCCAGGGATCGGTGCACCTGCTGACGGTCGTGTGCGAGTTGAACAGCCAATGCTTGGCCCCACCACTGAGCTGCGGCCGGCCTATGCTCGTTGCCGGTGTCTGCCGCCGGCCTTGACGGGTGGGGGTTGGGCAGGGGAGGGGGACAACCGTCCGGACCGTTCGAGCTTGTACAAAGCGGCTACACAGATCGTTCCTACTACGGTTAAGGCCACCCAAATCAGTGACCCCAGACGTGCGTCACTGAGGATGCCGAACACTGCGCCGGTACCCAAGTTGCCGAGCAGAATGCCGAACCCCACTACGGTGTTGTAGAAGCCGTAGTGAGTAGCGACGAGTTTGTTGCCCGAAAGGGCTACGACAGTGTCCATTTCGAATGGAAATACCGCTGCTGTGCCGACCGCCAGCAAGGCTGTGGTCACGATCAATGCTCCCGCGGCGGTCCCCCCGCCCCAGATGGCCGGGCTGGACACCACCGTGAGCGGAATGAACGCGAGGGCCATGATCGTCATGCCGACGACCAGGCTGCGGCCTGATCCCCATCTACGGGAAAACCACGACGTGATCTGCAATTGTCCAGCGATGGCCACCACTCCGGACACCACGAACAGCGAGGTCACCAGGGCGGTATCTGAGTTTCCATGTCCAGCTATCACCGCCGCCTGGAGCGGCAGCGCCAGATAAATCTGGAACGAGAGAACGTATGACCCGACCATGGCCAACGCAAACAGCACGAAGGGGCGGTTGGAGAGCACCACCCGCCAGTCCTCGAGCACCCGAGTCTTGGCCCCGGACTCCTCGGGGCGGTGTGACGGCAACGCCCAGATCTGCACAATGGTCAACACGGCGAAAACGGTTGCCGCTGCCAGCGCGGTGATCTGGAAGTCAAAAGTCATTAAGGCCAGACCGATCAACGGTCCCAACAATATTCCAGCCTGATAGAACACATTGAAGACGGCGAAGGCCTGAACCCGTCGCGGGCCGGAATCTGCGGCGAGGTATGCCCGCACAGCTGGATTGAACAGAGCGCCGGCAAACCCGGTAGCAACCGACGCGACCAGGATCGCCGGCAGCGATTCCACTGCGGCGAGCAACACAAAGCCCGCAACCCTGAGTAAACACCCAGCAACAATGAGGGGTTTGAACCCGAGGCGGTCGGCAAGCGTCCCGCCCAGGAGGAACATTCCCTGTTGAGAAAAGTTCCGAAGGCCGAGAACCAGTCCGACGGCCCAGGCGGCCAGCCCTAACGGGCCGGCCAAGTATCCGGCCAGGTAGGGCATCAGCATGTAGAAGCCCACGTTGATGGTGAACTGATTCACCATCAGCACCTGACTGGGTCGATCAAAACTGCGGAACTGAGTCAAAAGTGTTCTCATGACACGGCTTTCGTAGGATCGACCACGGTCGCGCATCGGGTCCACCTCTTCACAACCTCATCTGAGGGGTGCCCGATGGTCGCCGGCTCGGTGGGTGGGTGTGCATCTAACAGGCCGTGGCGGCTGCAATATTCGTCGTTGTAGATGGTGTCGAAGTAGCGCTGCGGTCCATCGGGGAATACGGCAGCGATCCGTGTTGCTGGGGGACTGGTGCGTGCAATCCAGCCGGCAGCTAGAGCTACCGCTCCGACGCTCCACCCGCCGCTGGCATGGTGGGTAGAAGCCAGTGTGCGGCAGGACCACACCGCCTCATGCGGGGCTACCCAGTGCACCTCGTCGAAGGCTGAATAGTCGACGTTGTCGGGGTAAATGCTGGAGCCCAGCCCGCGCATGAGTCGGCTGTGGGCGGGTTGCCCGAAGATGGTCGATCCCACAGTATCTACGCCGACCAGTTTGAGGTCGGAACGGTACTGGCGAAGAACACGGGCAACGCCTGCGGAGTGGCCGCCGGTTCCCACCGAGCACACTAGTGTGTCAACTCGTCCGAGCTGCGCAATCAGTTCGTGTGCGAGTGATTCGTAAGCATCGACGTTGTCAGGGTTGGTGTACTGATCGGGGCACCACGAGCCTGGGTGGGCGGCGAGAAGCTCGCGGACCTTGTCGCGTCGAGCCTGCTGCCATCCCCCAGTGGGGTGCGGTGTGGTCACCAGTTCGACGTGTACGCCGTATGCGGTCAGCATTCGATGGACAATGGGCTCGAGCCCCGGATCGGTGACAAGGGTGACTGGGTGGTCATGGGTGGTCCCTGCCAAGGCCAGACCTAAACCGAGTGTGCCGCTAGTGGATTCAATGATTCTCGCGCCGGGTGCGAGATCGCCGCGGGCTTTGGCTTGTTGAACCATGTGTAGCGCTGGTCGGTCTTTCATTCCCCCAGGATTGGCTCCTTCGAGCTTCGCCCAAAAGCCTCGTCCGTTGTCGGCGAATGGCTCACCGATCCACAGAACCGGCGTATTGCCGACCATGGGGCTTGGTTGTGCGCATTGGCTAGCGGGAGCTGGCGAGAAGGCGTCAGACGAGCGAATGGAGATGGTGGGAACAGCATTGTTCATGGGTGAAGGAACCTCTGTATATGTAACTGCGACAACGCAGTAGGTGAGTGGCGGGCAGCATTGAGCAGGCCATGAGGGCGAACACCTCAAATGGTCTGGCTGCCGATCAGCACCTGTTGATACAGAGATCGTTTAGGGTGGTCCGGCCGAGCCGGATTGGGATAGGAAGATCTGGTGGGGACCGGGAAGCGAGCCGGGCCCACAGCAGCATCGCGCCGATGGAAAGCGCTATCGC
This sequence comes from Williamsia muralis, assembly GCF_051487485.1. Taxonomy (GTDB): domain Bacteria; phylum Actinomycetota; class Actinomycetes; order Mycobacteriales; family Mycobacteriaceae; genus Williamsia; species Williamsia muralis_B. The sequence goes on from NZ_JAHVCV010000019.1 coordinate 3,622, forward strand.
AACGAGAGCGGCGACAGTAGGGGGACGGAGTGGATTGTCCGACCGAGGCATGGCGATGACGGTGTGCGTCTCGTGATCCATGTGAGGGGACCCGTCATCGATGTGTGCGTGACCCGGCGTCTGTTCGCCAGCGAAGAACGTTGACGAGGTCACGACATGGACGTCACTGTCCGGGTGACCGTTGGCGGGCAGGAACCCGCACTGAGTGATGGCGTGCGCAAGCAGATACAGAACGGACGCGACGACAACAATGGTTTGCTTACGCGGGAGGCGTATCGCATGAGCCGTCACAATTCCCCGACTGTAGCAGCGAAATTTTCGACGTCCGCTCGCCAACCTCAGGTTTGGGCAAGTTCTGACTCACTCCACCAGGTCAGCCCGGGTCAAGTGCACTGCGGTGATCCCGAACACACTTAGGGGCGCATCCTTATGACGCGTCGGATAGCTGTGCCCGACCAGAGCGGCGGCCTCGCCGCAGTAATTGACAGTGATTGAAAGTGGGCCCACCAGGTTGACTGGTTGTCACGCGCTCTGTTGCCTGTAGCTCGATGGCAATCTATTGCCGGTCGCTCGTCGATTCTGCTGTCCCTTAGTTCCTGGGGGGTGTGCAGTGTGCTGGTGTTGTGGTTGGGGTGGTGATTTCGGTGAGTGCGCAGCCGATGAGGCACTTGACAATACGGCGAGTGATCGCACTGCGGCCGATGGCTGTGATGAACGGCATGGAAGGCCTTTCTCGGGGACTCAGGGCGTGTGTGTTCCCGGGGGTCTGGCAGAGCGTTTGGGTAGTACGCCCTGCCAGGCCCGGGCCGCGGTCAGGTTGCGCTTGTGGTGGCGTCGGCGGGGGCTGCGCCGGCGTTGGGTTTCGGTGTGCGGATGGTGACGAGTGCTAGGGCTGCACCAGCTAGTGCGATAGCGGCTGCGCCGAGGAATGCTGCGGAGAAGCTGTCGGTGAGTGCTGCCTTGTTGCCGAGTTGGTCAGCTCCGTACGCGGCGGCGACTGCGGTCATTGCGGCGAGTCCCAGTGCGGAACCGACCTGGTAGCTGGTGTTGACGATGCCGGATGCCAGGCCGCCTTCTTCGGGTCGTGCTGCGGAGATGGCCGTGCTCAGGGAGGGGATGAAGGCAAGGGACATGCCGAGCGCCGCGACCAGGGATGCGGGCAGGACGTCAATCCAGTAACTGCCGTCGGGACGGGCGAAGGAGAGCCAGCCCAAACCCAGGGCCAGGATCAGCAGCCCGACCACGATCGGCACTTTGGGTCCCATAGTGCCGATGACTTTTGGTGCAAGAACGATCATGCCCAGCATGATGAGGCCGGTCATGGGCAGCAGTGCTGCTCCGGATGGGAAGGCGTTGTAGCCGAGCACTTGCTGCAGGTAGAGGTTGAGGAAGAACCACATCGGGATCCACGCGGCGCCTAGTAGTAACTGGGCGAGGTTGGCCGCCCCCAGGTTGGGGGTTCGGAAGATCGATAGCCGCATTAGTGGGTCACGCGTTTTGGCTTGGGAGACGAAGAAGGCGATCAGGAGCAGAGCGGCGATACCGAGGGCCACCCATGTTTCGCTTGAGTTCCAGCCGGATTCAGGGGCGCGAACGATGCCATAGACCGCAGCCGCCAGACCGAGGGTCACTGTGAGCGCACCGAACAGATCGATCGATCCGCCCCCGCCCATGGCGCCGCTGGGCATCAGGGCCCGAGCGGCCAGCAGTGCGACGACCGCAATGGGGATGTTGATGTAGAAAACCCAGGGCCATGAGGCGTATTCGGTGAGTACGCCACCGAGAAATACACCAGCAGTGCCGCCGGCGGGAGCGGCCGCGCCATAGAGTGCCAGCGCTTTGGTGAGTTCTTTGGGGTTGGACCCGAACAGCATCATCAGCAAGGTCAGTGCTGATGGTGCGATAAGCGCTGCGCCCATGCCCTGGACGACGCGGCCGGCGAGCTCGACGCCGACGTTACCGGCAATGCCGGCGACGAAGGAGCCCACCAACAGGATGACCCACCCCGTGGCGAACATACGTCGAGCGCCGAACAAGTCGGACAGTCGCCCGCCGAGCAGTAGCAACCCGCCGAAAGCGACGACATAGGCGTTGAAGACCCACGACAGATTGTGCTGGGTAAAGCCGAGATCGGCCTGCATCTCAGGCAACGCGACTCCAATGATGGAGGTGTCCATTATGACCATGAACTGCGCGGTGGCAATCAGTGCGAGGGCCCACCAGCGGGCGGTGCCCGCAGATGGTGCGGTTGGCGATGACATCTGTACTCCGTACTCGTAGGGGGTATTGAACCGTGACCTGAGCGGGCTTTCTTTGGCAGCGCTGGAATGCGGACCCGCTCAGGATTAATACCCTATAGGGGTATGGTGTACTGTACAGCAGGTACCCCATGGGGGTACGTAGCGATAGCCGGTCAAGCCGGGCCGCTGAGGGCTGAAGATGACAGAGGGACAACGGGTATGAACTGCCAAGACCATGACCACAACACCGAGCGCGGGTATCTGCACAGCAAAGACGACTACCTCAAGCGCTTGCGCCGCATCGAGGGCCAAGCCAGAGGAGTTCAGCGAATGGTGGAGGAGGAGCAGTACTGCATTGATGTCCTCACGCAAATCGCCGCACTGACCAAGGCCTTGCAGTCGGTATCACTCGGTTTGCTGGATGAGCACCTGACTCGCTGTGTCGTTCGGGCGGCGACTGTTGACGGTCCGGCCGCCGAGGACGAGCTCAGGGAAGCCTCCGATGCGATCGCCCGGCTCGTCAAATCCTGACTTGCGCACACTTTTTCGCAATCACCAATAGAAAGGACGTCACCGTGATCACCACCACTTACACCATTCCGGGACGACGTGCGCATTCTGCGCCTCGTCGGTCGCCGAAGAGGTTTTGCCCGCGAAACGTAGATGAGTAGGAGCCTCAAATCCTATGAAAACCCCATTCATACTTGGCGGGTTCGCTGTAGCCACGGTTGCGGTACTTGCACTGTCCTTCGGCGTAGGCAACGCCATCGGACCAATCGGACAGAACGCCAACAACACTCACCACGACGGCGGGAACGACATGATTGGCACTACGGCACACGGCCCATCGTGATGTGGGGGCGACGGCTCAGCCCAGGTCGCCCCGTAGCTTCCGGGCACGGTGCACATTCGAGCTTGCCACGCTTTTGTGCAGATGCACCAACGTCTGCTGTTGCCCCTCGTTGACGCCCTGCGCGCAGAGCGCACTGCTGATCTGGCGGGTCAGTGGGCGTCGAGCAGCGTGAAGACGGTCGTGATGATGACTCGCGGTGCGTCGACGGCCTCGAGGCGACCGAAGGCAATCTCCGCCGCTGCGCCATGAAGGACTTGGTGGAGCACGGCGAGTTGCCATGAGGTCGGCATATCGGTCCGGAACAACCCTTCACGACGACCACGTTCAATCAGTGATCCAACTCTGGCTGCCGGGCTGTCGTGGAGTTGGCGGATGCGCTCTGGCGAGAGCTCCTCTGCAGTGGCGTCGATGACCGAGCGCGCCTGGTCCACCAACTGCCAGCTGCTCTCGATTACACGGGCCAGCGCTTCCCGCGGGTCTCCCTCGATGTCGACCGCGGCCAACGTCCGCTCGCCGCGCTCGATCACACGAGCGACGACAGCGTCGATGAGCACCGGACGAGAGGCAAAGTGACCGTAGACGGTCACCCGTCCGAGTCCCGCCTCCTTGGCGATGTCAGCCATCGTCGCGGTGGGGCGCTGGGTCAGGCAGGCAATCGCGGCGTCAAGGATGCGCTCGACGTTCCGCACGGCGTCAGCCCTTTTGAAGTTGACCCGCGGAGAGGCGGTCGACACTGATGCCCCACTTCCCGTACATGACTGTATGAGTTATCGTACCAGCGACTAACTCGTACGCTTGTGTATGACTTAGGAGACCGCGATGACTACCGCGACGAACACTTCGGAAGCCGGCGAGGGGCTGCACCCGAAGCGCTGGATTGCACTTGTCTTGTTGGGCACGGCCCAATTCATGCTGATCCTCGACGTCACCGTCGTGGCGATCGCGCTACCTCAGGTGGGTACGGATCTGAACCTGTCGCGCGAGGCGCTGACGTGGGTGGTTGCCGCATACACCCTGACGTTCGGCGGTTTGATGCTGCTCGGTGGACGAAGTGCAGACCTGAACGGGGCCAAGCCGCTTGTCTTCGCAGGCCTGGTCGCCTTCACCGCGGATCCCTGACAGCCGGGCTCGCCGAGAACGCCGGGTGGTTGCTCGGCGGCGGAGTCGCGCAGGGCGTCGGAGCGGCGATGCTCTCACCAGCGGCCTTGTCGGTGGTCATTCGGTTGTTCGTCGGGGATGAACGCAATCGCGCCCTGGGTATCTGGTCGGCCTTGGGCGGCGGGGGCGCGGCGGTAGGGGTTCTGCTCGGCGGACTGATCACCGCCGGACCAGGCTGGCCATGGGTGTTCTTCATCAACATCCCGGTCGGCCTGATTGTGCTGTTCGGCCTGCTGCGTGTGCTGCCACCGTTGCCCCCGGCACGGACGCCCCAGCCGTCATTAGACGTTCTTGCGCACTGCTGGTCACAGCAGCCACGGGCTCGGCCATCTACTCTCTGACCGTTGCCGGCGAAACTGGTTGGACAGCCGTGAAACACTCGCGGCCGCCGGGGCCGCAGTGGTGCTCTACGTGCAGTTCACCTGGCGACAGAAGGCCGCTTCATCGCCGCTGATGGCGGCACCCGCCACCGCGAGCGGGCCGCCGATCCCCGTGGAGTCGTTGCGTGCGTTCATGATTACCGGCCTCCGTTCCCTTGAGGGGTGTCGATGCGGGTGCAGCAGGTCAGCGCGGCGGCGTTGTCGGCGGCGAGGGAGCGGGCCAGCATCACCAGGTCCGCCACGCGTGGGTCGCCGACGGAGTAGCGCAGCTTCTTGCCGTCGCGGCGCGCGGTCACATAACCGCAGTCGGCCAGGCAGGACAGGTGCACCGACACCCGCGGCTGGGAGATGCCGGCGTGCTCGACACACTCCGCGGAGGTGCGTTCGGCGGCCAGGATGAACTCCAGCAGCTTCAACCGCGTCGGATCCGACAACGCGCGAAAGAACTTCGCCGTCGCATCCAGATGCGTGCAGGCCGTCTCGCCGCCGGGCGCGGTGACGGCGGCGGTCGTGGACCGGGGCACGGGGGATGGCCTCCACAAAGAGAGTTGAACTATTCGGATAAGCGCATAGTATGATGCCCGGAGATATTCGTCAACACGAATAGCAACCTGCTCCGTGACCGGAGTCCCCCAGCAAGGAGAACCCGCCATGACCACGACATCCCCGCGCGCCGATCTGGCGATCATCGGTTCCGGTTCGGCGGCGTTCGCCGCCGCCATCGCCGCGGTCAACCTCGGCAAACGGGTGGTGATGGTCGAGCGTGGCACGATCGGCGGAACCTGCGTGAACGTGGGCTGCGTGCCGTCGAAGGCGCTGCTGGCCGCCGCGGAGGCCCGGCACACCGCCGCGAGCGCCGGCCGGTTCCCGGGGCTGGCCGGGGCCGGGACACCGGTGGATTTCGCCGAGCTGATCGCGGGCAAGAACGCGCTGGTCGACCATCTTCGCGGCGCGAAGTACCTCGACCTGGCCGCCGACTACGGCTGGGAGATCGTCTCGGGAACCGCCGTCTTCGCCGGTACCACCGACGCACCGGTGCTGCGGGTCGAGCAGGGCGCCGGTGGCTCGCGGGTGATCGACGCCGACCAGTACCTGATCGCGACCGGCGCCGCGCCGTGGGCGCCGCCGACCGACGGGCTCGCGGACGTAGGGTATCTGACCTCGACCACCGCGATGGAGCTCGACGTCCTACCGGGGTCGCTGATCGTGGTGGGCGGCAATGCCATCGGTCTTGAACAGGCACAGTTGTTCGCCCGGCTCGGCACCCGGGTCACGGTGATCGAGGCCCTCGAGCGGCTGGCGCCGTTCGAGGAACCCGAGATCTCCCGGGCCATCGAGCAGGTGTTCGCCGACGAAGCCATCACCGTGCTTACCGGCGCCACCCTCGACAAGGCACTGGCCGAGGGCGGCGAGAAACTCGTCACCGTCCGCACCGCCGACGGGGCCACCACCGAACTGCGGTCCGCCCAGCTGCTCATCGCCACCGGCCGCCGCCCCAACACCCCCGGGCTGAATCTGGTGGCGGTCGGGGTACGCACCGACGACCGCGGCGCCGTCGTCGTCGACGCCCATCAGCGCAGCAGCAACCCGCGGATCTGGGCTGCGGGCGACGTGGCCGGCGGCCCCCAATTCGTGTACGTCGCGGCGGCCCAGGGCACACTCGCCGCCGACAACGCCCTCGGGCACGCCGGCCGCACCCTGGACTACACGGCGCTACCGCGGGTGACATTCACCAGCCCGGCCATCGCCGCGGTCGGCCACACCGACGCCCAAGCCACCGCAGCCGGAATACGGACCGAGTCGCGGCTGCTCACCGGTGCGAGCGTGCCGCGGGCCCTGGTCAACCGGGACACCCGTGGTGTGGTCAAACTCGTCGCCGAGGCCGGGACCGGGCGGGTGCTGGGCGTGCACGCCGTCGCCGAGGGCGCGGGGGATCTGATCACCGCCGCCGGGTACGCGATCACCGCGGGCATGACCCTCGACCAGCTCGCCCGCACCTGGGCGCCGTATCTGACCATGGCGGAGACGCTGAAACTCACCGCCCAAACCTTCACGGCCGACGTCACCAAGCTGTCCTGCTGCGCGGGCTGAGGACCGGACCGGAGCCGTCATGAACACGCCGGTGATGACCATCGGAGACCTGGCCCGCCGCACCGGGGTGCCGGCGAAGGTACTGCGCCGCCACCACGACCTGGGCCTGATCTACGGCCTCGGCCGCAGCCGGGCCGGATACCGGCTCTTCGACGAACACGCGCTGTGGTGCGTCGGGGTCATCACCACCCTGCGCGCCCTGGGCCTGAGCGAGGCCGAAATCCGTCAGCTCGCCGCCACCTGCGACGACGCCGCCTGGCCGGTCGGACCGCAGCTGGCCGAACTGCTGGCCCGCTCCCGGACCCGGATCGAGGCCCGCATCCGCGACCTCGACGGGCAGCGCCACCGCATCGACGAGTTCGAACACCGCCACCACGACGCGTTGACCCGGGGCGACCCGCCACGACCGGGCCGCCGCCTCGCCGTGGAGCCGGATCCGAGGACATGCGGCTGCGGCGCTTGACCTTCCATGCGGTGGCAAGCCCGACACTCGATCCCACACCCGCGACAACATGCTCCGAGAGGACACCGCCGATGACGACCAACCCGTTCGCCACCACCATCGTCGACACGCTGTTCGACTCCACCGCCAACGCGGGAACGAACCTGATGGGCATCGCGATGCGGCTGCTCGCGGCCGGTGAACCGATCACCATCGAACAGCTCGCTGCCGCCGTCGGCGCCGACGTCGCCGACGTCGAGAACGCGCCCGCCGCCGCGGACATCGAATACGACGACCAGCACCGCATCCTCGGCTGGGGCCTGACCCTCAATCCGACCCCGCACCGGTTCGCCGTCGACGGCCACCAGCTCTACACCTGGTGCGCCGCCGACACCCTGCTGTTCCCCGCCATCATCGGCCGCCCCGCCACCGTCGAATCCAACTGCGCCGCAACCGGAACCACCATCGCGCTGACCGTCGACCCGGCCTCCGGGGTCCGCGGCCTCGACCCGGCCACCACGGTCATCTCCGTACCCGGCCCCGACGAACTCGACCCGACCCGGGTCCGCGCCACCACCTGCAACCCCGGCCACTACTTCGCCACCGCCGTGGCGGCCGCCGACTGGCAGGGCCGGCACCCCTCCGGGCTCGTGCTGCCCGTCGCCGACGCCTACGCCCAACTGCGCCCGATCAGCGACCGCGTCCTCATCGCCACCGAACCACCACGCTGCTGCTGACACAACCAGGCCACAGATGTGCCCGGCTATGCCCCCAGCACCCTCCCCGACGGTGGTAGCCGGCGGTCAGAACAAGGTGTCGCGGACCCGCAGCGGCCGGTACCCGGTGGGGCCGAGCTGGGCCAGTTCGGCGTCGATGTCGACCTCGATGGCGCCGAAGAAGTTGATGTTCTCGCTGTGCGCCGGGGAAAGGTGGGCCAGCACCTCGTCGTCGATGCGCCGCCCGCCGCGGCGCATCTGCTCGACCGCGAGTCCGTAATACTCTGTGGTCCACGCGATGACGGCGTTGGTGGCCAAGGTCAGGCACCACGCCTGTTCGGTCTGGCCCTCGAGGTGCCGCGCCCGCACGGTCCCTTCGTGGGCGTAGAGCAGGTCACGGCGCAGCGCGTGCAGGGATTCGCCCTTGTTGAGCTGGCGGGCGATCTTGCGCCGATAGTCTGGGTCGGACAGATACCGGGCGGCATAGATGGTGCGCCGCAGCGCCCCGTACTCCTTGAGCGCCGCCGCGAGGGCGTTCTGCCGCCCCGACGCGGACAGCTTGCCGACCAGCAGGGACGCTGTGGCGTGTCCGAACTTCAGCGATCCGGCCAGCCGCAGCAGGTCGTCGTAGTGCTCGGCGATCAGGTCGAGGTTCAGCTTCCGCGTCAGCAGCGGCCCCGTGTGCGGGAACCGGCCTCGATCTCGGCCCGCGGGCCCGGCCGGTACAGGGTGATCCGGCCCAGGTCCCGGATCCGCGGCGAGAGCTGGAGCCCGAGCAGATCGAACAGCCCGAAGTTCACCAGGGTGACCCCGTGGGTGTCGGTCGCGTGCTCGGTGATCGGCAGATCCGTTGCGTTGCCGAGGATCTCGTCGAGCACATAGTGCGCTTCCCGGCGGGTGGCGACGATCACCTTGGTGCCGTAGGTGGCGTGCTGATCGGTGACGTGGGTATATGGCGACAGCCCCTCGTTGGCGAAGTAGCGGCTCAGCGCTCTGGCGGTGACCGACTTGCCGCGGGTCGGGAACCGCTGCCCGTCCGACGAGGACAGGGTTCCGGCACCGAAAGCGCTGGTGAGCGGCAACCTTCGGTGGTAGTCGACGAGCGCCAGGTTCGCCGCCCGCAACGTCTCCTCCCGCACATACCACTCCGACGTCCACGCCAGGATGTCGTAGGAGATCCCGCAGGCCTCCGCCATCGGCCGAATTGTCGATTGGCGTGGCCTGGCCGGCGCAGCTGCACGAGTTCTACGCGCTTCACAACGGTGAAGCCGAGGGCTGCGTAGACGCAATTCCCGGCTCGATCCTTCCCGCGCACGAGCTCTTCGGCGTCGACCGAGTCGCTTCCGATCACGCGATGATGATCGAGCGCTGGGCGGCTATCGCGAATGGCGACAATGATTTTCGCCCAGGTGGATACGGCAACATAGTTGCACGCCACCCGACGGCAGGTAGCCGTGTAGACGCCTTCATTCCTGAATACATCCCGATCAGCGGGGCCGACAGCTACTACTACTTTTGCGACATCCGGCCCGGCGACCATCACGGCTGCATCCGTGCCTACGACCGCAACGACGCCGACCAGGCTGGCCCGAAATGGTCATCCATCGACGACATGCTCGCCGCCGTGAGGGCGAGCATCACAAACAGAACCCCACTCGATGGATGGAAACCGACGATCCGCAACGAAGCGGTCATCTGGAAGCCAGCAGCGGCGTTATAGAGCCCGGTCGCCTCTCGTCACTGGTGACGAAATGCGCTGTGGCGCAATCTGTCACGCCGATAAGATACCTTATGTCAAGTAAGCTTGACAATTCGCTGGTAGGGCCTCTGGCGCGCGTATGTGTCGGTGGTCGACGGAGTCATAGGCGTCCTGTCGAGAAGTTCACGGGACGATTCGAAGTCGAGCGTTGCTTAATGTGGTCAGTCCCAGTGAATTGAGTTGTGCGGTGAGTGAGTACCTCCCGGGTGTCAGTGCCTCTCCGCCGGCGACTTGCAGGTGGCCGGCGATGGTGACTGCGGAACCCGGCGCGATGTCAGCAAGCGATGTGCCGGGCGAGTACACGTAATTAGCTGGGCACTCGTTCGCCGCCACACCAACTGCCGGATATAGATTATGTCAGGCTAAGGAGCCGAAACGCCTGGTGGCCCGAGTGTTTCAGATTCATTCCGGCCGCCCGTGCGATGCGCACGCATTGCCTCATCTAGCGCCACGTCGCTACCACAGTGATCGGCGCGCGTGGCTGTATCGGTGTTTGCGAGGTACTGCTAGCAGTTCGGCGCCCATCGCTGATGCGACGGTTTCTGCCGCATCCTCTTCGAGGCCCCACTGAAGCCGCGACGGGGATCCGTCGTAGCTAATGTAGATCCGGGAAGGCGGCCCGGGGCGAACAGCGACAGACCTGATTCCGCGGAAGTCACTTCCGAACCAGATGTTGCGAAGGGCATCTTGGCGGTCGTCGGGCATGCGGATTTGGAAAAACATCCCCGGATACCGTTCCTTGGTGTCCAACGCGTCGAACACGTCTGCCGGGGGGACGGTTATTCCGACCCTTATCTGTGGATCTCTTTCTGGGTCGGTGCCGTATACCGTGGCGATCCAACGCTCCTCGTGGTAAATCCTCTGCACGAGCCTTTTGAAGGTGAGAGCATCCACATCGCGATTGAGAACCAGCGACATCTTGCGTTGGGCCAGCTGCGCAGACAGGGCGAGCATGAATCTGTCTTGCGCTGATGTCCATCGCCTGAAACGACTCGCATCGTTCTCGGATACGAACTCGTCGACAAGCTTTCGTAGATACGCTGGCCGGTTAATCTCCTTTACGAACTTCTTTTGCGATTCGTAGAGGAGCTTAGTTAGTGGAAAGATGTCTCCGGCCTCGTCGCTAAGAGCCAGTGCGTCAATGTAGTCGTCGCGGCGAGCGCGATGGTCGATGATCACCGGAGGTAGGCGGTGACGCGCAAGTATGAGGTTGACCAGGAGGCGTGCCACCCGTCCGTTGCCATCATCGAAGGGATGAAGGTTGGCAAACCAAGCGTGGGTAATCGACGCAAGTAGTGAGGCGGGGATGCTTTCGCTTCTATTCACCCAGGCTACAAGCTGTTGCATTGCCACTGGGATATCTTCGGGCAGGGGTGGTGTGTGGTCAGATCCCGATATCTCGTTTGGAAGATCTTTGTAGCGACCTGCAAAAGATTTACCTGGAACGGTGTGACGATGCAGGTCGCGGATATCAACTTCGGTCAGCGGCCTCCCACTTTCCATTCCACGTAAGATATTTTGCGCGAGAACCCGCGCATTGTTAAGACCTAGGATGTCGAGTTGCTTTGGTTCGCGCGTTATCGCGGTGGCGAGCATTCCACGGGAAAGTGCATCTAGAGCTTCCGTCGCTGCCGGTGAGATTAGAATCTCTGATGTTTCCTTGAGGGAGGACGCTCCCGCGAACTCGATCGCGTTGCTTTCGTGAATTTCACGATCCTTCTGCAACCGGTCAACTTGCTGATCGAGCCCCCGCTGCTGCAACTTGGCTGCGGCTGATGCGATCCCCCGCCGCAACCCCGCTTCGCGCGCCAGAAGTAGAGCGACACACTCCTCGACGGCCTGGTCGTCGGGAAGAGAGTACGGACATTCACGAAGCTCGATTTTAATGCTATTCCAGGAAGTGTCGGTCGCCACTTCTCCCTTTCCGAGCCGCGCCATGTCACATCAGGTCTTTTCTATGGTCGATCGCTTGCAACCTCAGGGAGCGCAACCTCGATCCGTCGGTCACCGAGGACCGCGCTCAGCGTGATGTCGGTGGCGCCGGCTGCGGTGAGGTAGTTCGCGAGCGTGGACAGCAGAACGTCGCCTCGTGACTCCAATCCCGACACCGCGGCTTGCTTGATACCCATGCGGTTTGCGAGTTCGGTCTGTGTCAGGTGCGCTGCTTGGCGCACCGCCGCTAACCCCATTGCGTGGGCTCGGTCGGCCTGGTCCATCTCGACCCGAATCGCTGTCACGCGCTCGGTCGTTGCTGGATCCTCCAGCATTCGGGCAAGCCGGTCGTTACCCCGCACGAAACGTTCAGCCATCACCGATCACCTCCTCGTCCTTGGTCTGCATCAACCATGCCTGTACCGCAGCGTCGGCACGCGGGCCGACGCTGTCGTAGAACACGTCCCCCATCCGCGCCTTGTCGCCGGCAAACAGCGCAACCACCGCCCGGTTGTCGTCGGTAAACCACACGATCAACCTGACCGCGATGCCCTCGCGGAACGGGTGCGCCACCCGCCAGACCGGAAACCGACGGGACTGGCGTACCCGCTTCAATGTCGCCGTCTCCTCGGTCGGCGGCTCGGTGAGCTCGTCGAGCACCTTCAATTCCGCCAGGATCAAATCCAGGCGTTTCCGCTGCTCGGGGTCGGTTTTGGCGGCCTCTTCTAGCCGATCCAAATAGGCGTCAAGTTCGCCCGACCAGTCGATCAACACACCTCTATATTACCTCAAGGCAATATTGCACGCAAGCGATATCCTCGTCAGGTGGCACACCGGCCCCGCCTCCGGGCGGTGTGTCACCGTGCAGATCTTTATGACCGACGGATCAGCGCCGCCTTCATGTCTCGGGTAACTCGTGCATCCTGTGGTGATGACGCCGGAACCACTACCCGATGACGACCACTGGCGCAGGCAGATTTTGGCGCGAATGAACCGAGCGGAATCTGTGCTTGAACGTATCGAGTCGCAGGATGACCCGTACTCGGTCGAACCCTTGAGTGATCTTGCCGGTGATCGAGAACAGATCCCCGATTTGTTTGCGGATACCCTTGCGACCCGGCGCCTCAAAGTGGCCGTTGATTACCTCGCGGGAGTTCGCGATCTGGTGAGCGGCGGTACGCACTTCTACGCTCCATTTGCGCTACTACGGGCGGTGATCGAGTCGGCGGCGGCGGTCGTTTGGCTACTGGAGCCAGACGACCGGAAAATAAGGTTGCAGCGACTGGTTGGCATGCACATTCACGATACGAACAACGCGAAGGCGGCAGCGTTCATGGTTCCGGAGGAGCTTCGCGAGAAGTCGGGAGCCGACAGCGAGGATTCGGATCGCGATGCCGGGATTAAAAAGATGGTGGCTGACTCAGGGTCCCCTCGGGGAAAGTGCAAATTTCCTGACTACACGCCGCTGCTGAAGGGCATCGACGATCTTGCGGGTGAGCCCGCATCGCTACTCCTGGCCTGGCGGGTGGCGTCGGGGTTTTCACACGGACTTAGCTGGGCGACTGTCGGACTGATGCCCACGTCGAACAGCGAGCAAATCGGCCCGACGCTGCACCGAGCCGAGACCTCTCCGAACTACCGCCTGGTTTCAAACCTCAGTGGCACGGCAGTGCGGACCATTGAGCGTGCTCACTTACTGTTTGAGGTCCGTCGAACAGTCGAGTATCAGGGGTTCAGGCCCCTCTTCACGCGCGACTAAAGGTGTTCTGCCACGCGGTTTTCGGGTTGAGTCGCGGCAGGTCCCCTTCGTGGGCTGGACGAAACGATCCACCGGTGTGATATGGACGTCGGTCGTTACGCGGCTGACCAGGAGGGCTATTGGTCGTAGTGCGATAGTGCTGACGCAGCGTCGCGGTACAGAGTCGTCGGGATTGCGGCGGTTGCGGGCCGTCGTGAGGTAGCCAAACCGAGGTTAACTTGGCACCCAGGACTCTCGGTAGAACTGTTGTGCCGCTACCAATAATTATCGTTATGTCAAGTAAACGTGACAACGCGCGCTGGTGGGCCTTCTTGTTTGCCGTGCGCGGTCACCTACAAGGAGTTTGTGCATGGCGGTCGTGTGTGATCGAACGGCTTAGAGGATGAGTTTGCGTAGGTGCCCGCGTAGTTCGGTGTCTTTGTCGCCGGATGCCATGCATGCTTGATGGAGGGCTTCTACTGCGGCGCGAAGCGCTGGTGCCTGGCCGGTGGCTGCGATGGCGGCGACAGCGAACGCTGCATGGTGACGCGGGTGGGAGTCGCTGTAGGCGAACGGTTTGGTGAGTGCCCGGTGGAGGGTGGGGTAGCTGAACAACGCGAGACCTCGCCACTGGGGCTGTGTCGGGTCGGGTTCCTCGCGGATGCGTTCGTAGTGGTCCTCGAGATCGACGGGTTGGTTCTGGGCCGCGCCGGCGAGTGCGTCACGAATCCACTGCGTGTCCATCAGCTTGGTGTTGGTGCAGGCTTGCCCGGCCGCCCAGACGGCGATATGCCGCTGCGACTCAGGGTCTCGCTCGACGATTGCGGTGACGAGCTCAGGGTCTGCGGCGTACAGGTAGTTGCTTCCCGCGAAAGTGTGGATCGCGGCAACGGTCGGGTTGGTGGTGATCTGCAATGGTGTGAACTCGGGTTCCGTTGCCACTGTGACGAGCCCCGGCTTCCCTGTCTGCGCGGTTATCGTCCCGTATAGCAACGGTTCTGAGACCATGCCCGCAGGATCCGTGACCGGGGTATCGGGCTTGTTCCACAGTTTCGGTGCCCGCAGTTGCGTTCCATCGTCAGGCCACAGACGAAGCCTCCACACATCTCCGGGCTCTGTGGATCCCGGCCATCCGTAGGTGATGAAGCCCCGGCCGCTCACTTCCACGATGTAGCGTCCCGCCGGGACCGGGCACGTGGCTGGGTTAGACATGGGTGAGTCGATGTGCAGGACCTCATTGCTGTCCACAGTGAGGGGTCCCTCGCTGACCTGCTGCCACTGGACACGATCGTCTTCTGGTCGTTGGCCCCACACCTCGACGTCGACTGCGGTGTCGAAGTTGTTTTGGTGCGGAGTGAGAACCAGCATCGAGACGGTGTCGCTATGGCTCGGCGGTGCCTGCGTCGCGCGCGAGAGGAGCACGTCGTCGAAGTTGTCTTCGGGTTCGCTTCCGCGGACAAGGAATTGAGCGCCATCGACGGCCAGTCGGAGCGAATATGTTGCCAACGCTGGCACGAGCACTCCCCCAACTTGTCTGTCATCGCCAACCACGGACTAGGCCGGCTGCGTGGTTATCGCTGCACGCAGCCGGCGACGACTGTCAGTGTGGCGGCCGACGACGTGGCAAGGTTGAGTGCCGTGAGGATTGCCGTTGCTTGGTACGTTCCCACTGACAAGGGCTCGCTGATGCGACTGAGAATGGGGACCGAGGCGCCGGCTGGCAGCGTCGGGAGTTGTCGTTCGTCGCCGACTTCGACGTAGAAGCGTGGCTCGACACTAGTCACGATGGTGATCGAACTGATGTCGCCCGCGATGTTGAGCCAGGCGTCCTCGCTGGTGTTTCGCAGGACAAACTCGAACTCGTGTCGCAGCACATCGGACTCGGTGAGTGTAGTTGCTGTACTTGCCCATTCAAGTTCGAGACCTGCGCGTCGGTCCTTGCGTGAGGGCAGTGGTGTGCGCGTATCGGGATCGATCCCGATACGGCGCACACCCTCGACATGCGTCGCGGTGAGCACCCACCAGGTGCCATCGCCCGCAGGAGCTGCCCACACTTCGCGCCGCGTAGCACGTCCGTGAGTCAGAGTGTCGTCGCGAACGATTCGCCATTGCTCGGTTGGGGCCCGGTCGAGGAGACCGCTGATGATCATTGAGGTGTCAGCGTCGGCGATGACCGTCTCCAGATCGGTATCGCCAGCCGCGACCAGGATGTGTTTCGGCACGCTGTCATAGTGGCCAAGCTGCCATGACTGAGGCTCCGCACTACGCATTGAACCGACAGTAGTCGTCGTCGCTGCCACCCGGCACGCAGGCACTTCGACGGCAATCAGCCGACAGGCTACTCACCCGTTGGATTGCACGGAAACAGTCGCTGTAAACCATTGCTGTAGGTACTTATTCTCCCTTTGCAACGCCGGATGAGCAGTCAGATACGAGACAAACCATTCGGTCAATCCGTCCCATGCAGCAAGGTCACCGGGCGGCACCAATGACCACCCCAGCTCCTCGAGCGTCCACTGCGCCTTGGCCGAATTCCGCAGCATCGAAGTAGTCACCCAGTTCGAGGCGGTATCGAGCCCTCCGCGAGCTACCGGCACAAGGTGGTCAACTGTGGGAAACAGTTCATAGAAAGCGAAGTGGGTCTTGCTCGTGTCCCAGTTTCGGTGGAACGGGAACTCATCTGGCAGCACAATCGACAGCAGCCGCAACGCCCCCGGATGAACCAGTTGAGTCCCGGTATACCGGTCAACGAACCCGTCCCGGAAGAACACCCGCATACAGTCCCGATCCGTGTACCTGCGGGCCACCTTGGCCACCGGCATGAACGGGTACCGACTCCTCAGTAGGGCTCGCGCGCCCTTTCCATCGTCCTGGTCGAGCGAGTTGCACACCAGCGCCAGGATCTCGGCCTTACCCCCGTCGCGCGAACTGGACTCCACAACACCGGATCTAGTAGGAGATGACATTATTCGACGAGTCGGGATCGGCGCTGGTTGATAGCACCGAGTACGTCAGAGGCACCCCGTGGATAAAGCCGCACCCGTTAAAGGTTTCGGTGCGCGATTGGCCGGCGGGCAGAGTGCCGAGGTATTGCGGTGGCCCACCCGCTACGAGCGCGGCCAGGCTGCTGGGCCCGGCGATAACGTTGTGCGCGGTGTCGGGGCCGTTGTTGGTGATCGTCAGGTAGCAGGCGTCGAAAGCCGAGGAAATAGCGAGCGCCAGGTCGGCACTGCCCGCACCGGCAGAACCGGTGTCGGGCGCGGCAGCGCCGGGTCCAGCACCCAACACCAGGCCGGTAGCCCCCGCCACCGCAACGATCCCGGCACCGATCGCGCGACAACTGATACCCATGCTCATGAGTCTGCCCCCTTGTTTCTGCACTCCGCCTCCACCCACAGACTCTACGTTTGCCGCGATACCGCGCGGAGCAGAAACGGCCGAAACAGTGTCACCTCGGGTCAACCGCCAACAATGAATATGTCAGTTAAAGGCGAGAGGGGACTATCCCGTTAACGGTGTTTCGGCCGTTTTCCATTAGTAGGTTTCTGATCCGGGCCAACGGTCCGCGAAGGTGATCGCGAAAGCGTTCAGAGCGGGCTTCCACCGTGTGATCCATCGTGCCTGACCTCTGCCGGTCGGGTCCAG
>NZ_JAHVCV010000002.1:0-1049815 GCF_051487485.1 Williamsia muralis
TGAGCCAGGATCAAACTCTCCATGAAAACCTTCCAAAAGAACACCAAAAGGTGCCTTTCAAAAAAATATGTCCTGAAGAGATTTCATAATCCCAACCAAACAAAAACTGACACCACCACAGGACTCAAAACCTGCGATGGGATCAAAAATATCTAACTAATGCCGGCACCACACCCCACCACCAACCAAACCCCGAACAGGGCTTCGTCACGTGACAGAATGCAGCACCTAAATTGGCACTAACAATCCATCGACACACTATCGAGTTCTCAAAGAACACACCCCATACCGACTTCGACACCGTTATATGTGGCGCCATCCCGGTAAGGATATTGTTGTCTAACTGTTGTTGTCCCCGTCTCCGAGGCAACTCTACCAGCCTACCAGCTCTGTTATCTCGGTGCAACTCCCGGTTTGAGGCCGTTCGTGGCTTCCGAAGGTCACAGGACCTTGGGCCACCCGCGTCGATACGCTCCACTTTTCAGTGGACTCGTTTCGAACCTGGGCGGTCAGCGTTGTTCCTTCAGGAAAACATCCTGTCGGTGTTCTTGGCCGCTCCGGACTCTCGCTCTCCGGCGCCTCACTCGCTGACTTGAAGAAAGTTACGCGGGTCGGCCCTGCAACGTCAAATCGCCTGGACAACAGCTGCTTACGCGTGCATCACTGCAGGTCAGCGCTGCGTCCTCGGCTCCGCATTCCCGGCCTGGGGACCACTTTCGCCAATTCGAGCTGCTGTGATCACCAACACGGGAGGTCGTTGAGCGTGTCGTATTGACACCGAGCCGTCCCGGACGGTTCGTAAGACTGCCCGTTTGTCGAGCTGTCCCCACCATTTGGGCAGTTACCCTCCGTTCCGCTCCCCCATAGCGTCGGAGAATGACCACCGCACTACTGCCACAGACTCGCTTCGTCACCGATTGTGTTGTGGTGCAACAAGGCTCACCGGGCTCGGATGCGCGACGGGTAGGGGGCCTGCAATGGCGGCACGGCCATATGGGTCGCCTGGAGATCGGTCATGACCTCGACCTCGCCACCGTCTCCGACGCCCGCATGGTCGCTGAGCTCGAAGGGCTGGTGCAGTGCGGTGTCCTCGAGGGCCGGCAGCAGTTCGAAGACGCGGCGACCGGCGTGATTCTCACCTGCGCCGATGACGCAGGCGACTGTTGGCGCGCTTTCTACGCCAATTCTCTGCGTGAGTTGTCGACTGGCCGATCACCATTTGCACCCATCCACAGACGAGCGCTCTCGCTGCTCAGAGGATCCAGCGTCTTGGAGGTCGGTTGCTGTTTCGGATTCTTCGCGTTGCAAGCCGCCGCGGGCCACTGCGCCGACGTGTACGCGTGCGACATCTCAGCCGGGGCGGTGCGACTGCTCGACGAGGCCGCGCGTCAGCGCACATCGAATGTGCAGGTCGAGTGCGGTGACGCCCTTGCGCTCCCCTACCCGGATGACTTCGTCGACACGGTCACCCTGATCCACCTGCTCGAACATCTGCCCGGCGGTGCGGACCTCGCCATCGCCGAGGCACTGCGCGTGGCTCGACAGCGGGTCCTGATCGCCGTTCCCTACGAGCAGGTCGCGAGCGCGCACTTCGGCCATCACCACACACTCACCCCGCAGACGCTGGCCCGGTGGGCCGAAACCGCCGGACAGCCGGACGCCCTGACGTTCTCCGACCACGGTGGCTGGCTCGTCCTGGCGGCTGATCACAGCGGTCGCTAGATCAGCCCACGCTTACTGGCCGCGTACACCGCCTCGGTGCGCTTGGAGACTCCTAGTTTCCGAATGATGTTGCGAATGTGGAACTTAACGGTCGACGCAGAGATGAACAGCGTCTCGCCGATGCTCTTGTTGGAGCTGCCGTCGGCGAGCAACCGCAAGACCTGGCGCTCCCGTTCGGTCAAAGTCTCGGAGTTTCCTTGCCCGGTGACCGCGCGAAGCACCACAGCTGCGCTGCGCGAGTCGAAGGCGCTTTCTCCCCTCGACACGGACTTGATAGCCCGCACCAACTCGGTGGTGTCGATGTCTTTCACCACGTAGCCCTTCGCGCCGCTGCGAACGGCGCGGACCACCAGGTCGTCGTCGAGGAACGTGGTCAGCACCAGTGCCGCGACCGCTGGATGCCGCCGGGTCAGCTCGCTGATCAGCCGCAGGCCCTCGTAGTCGGTGCCGGCTGTCAGCTTGAGGTCGACAACCATCACGTCGGGCGCGTATCTGGCTGCGCCTTCGAGCGCCTCGCCGACGGTATCAGCTTCTCCCACAACCGAAATCGAGCTCTCACGTTCCAGGAGAGAGCGCATTCCCTCACGCAGCAGCGCGTGGTCGTCCACCAGCATGGTCCGGATCGGTCGTCTGCCCCCGGCAGGTGCGCGGTCGGTCACGTCCATCATCTGCCCACCCTGTCAGTTGTCGGGATCTCCACCACGATGCGTATGCCGCCGAGCCGGGAGCGGCGGATCCTCAGATCGCCACTCAGCTCCGCGGCTCGGGATCGCATGTTCGCGAGCCCGTGATGTCGTCCGGCCAGGTCACCCACGGTCGCGGCACGCATCACCCGGCGCATGTACTCGGGGTCACCGGAGCCGTCGTCGTCGACGGTCAGACGGACGTCGCTCTCGGAGTAGAGGAGGACAACTCGTGCGTTGGTTGCCTGGGCGTGCACCGCGGTGTTGAACAACGCCTCCCCCGCTATCCGCAGGATCGCGTGCTGGACATCGTGGGCCAGGTCGCGCTGACGGCCGATCACCTTGACGTCGGTCCGGAGATCATCCGGCATGTGCATCGAACAGAGTTCATCCAGGATGGAGGCCAGGCCACCAGCACGATCGGAGGGAGCGTGATTGAGCGTGTAGATGACCGATCGGACCTGGTCCACGGCGTCTCTGGTCAACTTTCCCGCCACGGCGAGACGATCCGCGATCGCCGGGTCGGCATCGATGCGGCACACCTCGATCTGGACGCCGGCCGACAACACCGACTGTGCAACCGAGTCGTGGAGTTCTCGAGCGATACGTGCGCGCTCGGTGTTGAGGACCTCTTGGCGCATGGCCGCCGAGAGTTCGCGCTGAGTGCGTTCGAGTTCGGCGTTGCGCTCTGCCAGGTGCGCGGCGTGACGACGGCTGTCCTCGTACGCCTGCTCGGCGCGCACCAACAGGTGCCGACTCTCCTCGAACAGGGCCGCGTTCAACAGCGCGACGGTGGCCTGACCTGCGAGAATCCGAAGAACCACCACGTCGGTCGGGTCGATGGTGTGCGTCTGCGAGATCCACGCGGACAGTCCTCCGACGACCTCTCCGTTCAACTCGACCGGTACGTGGATGTGGTGGGCTTCGATGACCGGCCGGCCCAATCTTGTCATCTGGCCACGTAGGACGTCGTTGAGCCGGTTGAGCACTTCGTCGGGCAAGCCCACCGGTTTGCCTGCCGACCCTGCGCCTTCGAAGGCGTACACATCACCGTCGGCATCCATCATCAGGTGGCGCGGACCGGTGCGTTCGAGTCGACCATCGCTCAGCGCGAAAAGGACCCATTGGGCCCCGAGATGCTCGCGCGCCGCGTCGAGTACAGACAACACCAGGGTCTCGGGTCCCTCCGCGGTGCGCACGAGCGCCCGCGAGATTCGTTCCAGCGCACCCACCACGCGCGTCAGGCGTTGCTCGACACCCCTGAACTGCGCATAGTGGCTACCCTTGACCGAACGGAGGCCGACCAGTGACTCCAGGTCACTCGGCCCCGGACCCGATGGCCGGCCCGTCACAGCGCCTCCCGATACAGATCGGCGACGGTGGCCGCGTCCGGCTGGCGCGGATTGGTGGTCATGCACGAGTCGGCCAGCGCATGCGCCGAGAGCATCTCGATATCCGTGCTGTTCACCCCGAGTGGCGACAGACTGGCCGGCATTCCGATCCGAAGCGCGAACCTCGAGACCTGATCGGCGAGCCGATCGGCCACACTCATCGGTGTTCCATGCGTGGACAGCCCCACTGCCTCCGCCAGATCGACAAAACCGTCGGCACACACGTGGGCGTTGTAGCGAATGACGTGCGGCAGCAGCACCGAGTTGATGGCTCCATGTGCTGCATCGCAATGCCCGCCGACAGGGTGGCTCATGGCGTGCGCCGCCCCGAGGATCGCATTGGTGAACGCCATGCCCGCTTCGAGTGAAGCGTGGGCCATGGCCACCGACGCCTCCGGATCGGCAGGGTTGTCGACAAGTCGTTCGAGATGACGCCAGGTGGTCGAAAGAGCTTGCAGCGCAAATGTATCCGTCATCCGACTATGGGCGATGGAAACGTAGGCCTCGATGCAATGGGTCAGCACGTCCATTCCGCACTGGGCAGTGACCTCGGGGGGAACCGTGGCCAGCACCCGTGGGTCCACGACGGTGACGTCGGGGACCAGGCCCCGACCGATGATCGTGATCTTCGTATGCCGCGCAGGGTCGTTGACGATGCAGAACTGGGAGACATCCGAGCCACTGCCGGCGGTGGTCGGAATGGCCACCACCGGAGGCAACGGACGCGTCGCCCGGTCGATGCCTTCGTATTCAAGGATGTGGCCGCCGTTCGACGCCAAGATCGCCACGCCCTTGGCCGCGTCGATCACCGACCCGCCCCCGAGCGCGATGATCCCGTCGCCCCCGTGTCGTTTGTACTTCTCGAACGCCGCTGCGACCTCCTGCGCACGAGGATTGGGCGAGATACCGGTGAAACAATCCGAGTGCAATCCGACCGACACGATCCTGCCGGACAACTCGTCGAACCACGGCGTGGCACGGATCTTCTGATCGGAGACCACCAGCGGCCGTCGCATCCCGAGTCGGGAAGCAGCAAGAGCGGCCTCGGCCAGCGCGCCGTCGCCGATGATCATCTCGGGAGCATGGAACTTCACGATCCGTGGGGACGGCATGCTGCGCATCATGACCCGATTCCTGTCCGTGAGTGGCAGCCGGTGACTCGGTCGCGCGCGCCGCACCCACTCTCGACCCTAGTGATCACGTGGCCCGCTCAACACGATTTCTGTCAACTCCTGCCTGTCACCTCATGGTCGCTTCCATGGTCCCGCTTTTCCGTCACGACAATGCCGTACCGATCTCGTCGGCGCGTTCGAGAAGTTCCGCTGCATCGCGCGCCACGACCACGGCATCGCAGTACTCGGCGTACTCGCCCATGCCGCAACCGGTCTGGCTCCAGTATCTGCGTGGCTCAGGAGTGATCCAGGCGAGTCGGTGCGTGCGGCGGCGCACTTCGCCGAGTAGGTCGGCCCGCGCAGCGAACCCGTTGCCGCGGGCATCGCCGACAAACAAAACACTCGTACGAGCGTCGAGCACACCACCGTGTGTTGTCAGCAACCCGTCCAGGAGGCTGCCGTAGTCACTCGTCGCCGCAAGATCGAGGCCAGGCGTGGACAGGATCCGCGCCAGCGCGTCATCTCCGGTGCCGACGAGCAGCGGAGTCGTGACATCGATCGGCTTGTCCACGAAAGCCAGGACCGTACACCGGTCGGCGATGTGATGCAGGGACTGTGCCAGCCGCAGGATGAAGCCGGTGACCGGGCGCACGGACAAGGACACGTCCACGACGATGACCAACCGCACGCGTCCCGCCACCAGCGTGCGCCGATAGAGGTCGACTGGGTCTCCATCGGTACGCAGCGCCGCCCGGAGGGTGTGCCGGATCGCCAGCCGGCCACGGCCCTGAGTCCGTGCGCGAGTACGCGGGGCACCTCGCATGCGTCGGAGGATCCGGTGGCACGCCTGATCGATGTCTGCTCGGGTGATCGTCGGGGTTGTTGCGCCCCCGGGACGGGGTTCGTCGTCGGCGGCGGGTGCGTCCCGGGTGAGCGCCTCGACGAAGGACTCGATCGCGGCCATCAGGTGTTCGAGCTGAGCGGGATCGAGGTCGTCGGCGCCGGCGGTCCCGTAGACGCGCCGTGCGTCATAGTCGTCGAGACGATCCAACACCGCTCGGGCGTCCACGAGCGAGAGGATGCCCGACTGCACTCGCATCGGCGCCGACGCGAGGTCACCGGCTGTGGCCGAGCCGGCGTTGTCCACCTCGATCGTGTACGTGATACCACCCTGCGTCGAACCCGAATCCGGGTCTACCGCAAGAGCTTCCGCGCCGGCCGAAACGGTGAAATCGTTCTCCTCGCGGTGCGCCGACTCGCCATGGCGTTCAGCTCGTTCGGGATCCGAGTCGAAGAGGTCGCCGATCTCTTCGGTGTGCTCGTCGGCCCCGACCATGCGGGCGGCGCCCTGCAGGTCGTCGTCCCATTCGAACTCGTCCGGCAATCCGCCGGCGGTCCCCCGCACGGTCGGCAGGCCGCCAGGGTCGTCGACCGATGGGGGTCCGGTCACGAACAATGCGTCGAACACCGCGTCGAAGGCCGGTCGCTCGTAGTCGTACTTGACGGTGACCGCCTGCAGCGCAGGGCGCAACACCGACAGCTCGGATCCATAGAGGGCCAGGACACGGCGGGCCTCGATCGTCTCGGCCGGCGACACCCGCACCCCGCGGCGCCGCAACATCCGTCCGAGCACGCCGGCAAGCACGTCGAGTACGGCATCGCGACCGACGGTCATCGTCGTCCCGACGCCCGTGCCCGGCCGGCTCCGAAGGCCGCTGCCGTGACCGACCCCCGCGTTCCGCCGCCCTCGACGGCGGGAGTCCCAGCAGTACGGGCGCCGTCTCGGCCATCGTCACCCGACAACTGCGCCTGGACGGTCTCGACGTCTGCGCCGAACTTGACGAGCAAGGACAGCAGCGCCCGGGTGTTCTCACCCGACACCCCGCCGAGCACCGAGGCCGCGCGCGCCGCATCCACCACCTCGGCGATCGATGGACTCTTGCGTAACGGCATCGCCCGGAGCCGCCCGGCGAGCGCCACGACGTCCGCGACCGCAGACTCCTCGACCTCGGGCGCACGCGACGCCACGATCTCGCGCTCCCGTGCAGCATCCGGATAGTCGACCGAGAAGTGAATACACCGGCGCTTGAGTGCCGCCGACAGCTCGCGGGTGTCATTCGAGGTCAGAACGATCCACGGCTGCGAGCGGGCGGCGAAGCTCCCCAGTTCGGGCACGGTCACCTGCTGTTCGGCCAGGACCTCCAGCATCACCGCCTCCATGGCCTCGTCCGTGCGGTCGACCTCGTCGATCAGCAACACAACGGGCTCAGGCGACAGGATCGCCTCCAGCAAGGGCCGGGCCACCAAGAAGTCCTCGGTGAACACCCCGACGTCTTCGCGGGCAAGCGCCGCCGACGCGGCGGCCAGGTCGGCATACCCTGCCAACTCGGTTGTGATGCGGTCCCGGAGCATCTGCACATGCAGGAGTTGGCGTGCGTAGTCCCATTCGTACAGCGCCCGGGAATCGTCGAGACCCTCGTAACACTGCAGGCGGACCAGCCGGCGCCCCGACGCTGCGGCCAGCGACTTGGCGAGTTCGGTCTTGCCGACGCCGGCCGGACCTTCCAGCAACAGCGGCCTGCCGAGCACGGTCGCCAGATGAACCACCACCGAGAGGTCGTGGTCGATGACATAGCCGTTGCCGCGCAACGCATCCGCCAGAGCTGCCGGGCTGTCGAATGATGCTGCGTGCGAGTTGATCTGGGATTCGTACGCCAACTCCGTCATGCTGTCCTCTCGTGCTCGAATCCAGGTCAGTACGAACCGCTGAAAGCGTGTGACACCATCGGGATCAGGGATTCGACCGTCGACTCGCGCGGGTTGCCCGGCGTGCACCAGTCCCCCATCATGTGTTCGGCGATCGCCTGGACCTGCTTGTCCGAGGTGTCCATCTTGTCGCCACGACCTTCGTACTTGCCCGTGTTCATCCGGTTCTTGTCGTAGCTGTCGATACGCAGCTGACCGAAGTTGTCAGGGATGCCCAGATCCTTCGACAATCGGATGGCCTCCTCCACCGCTGCATCCGCTGCCTGAACCGTGGTCATCTTCGACGTGTCGACACCCATCAACTCGGCGATCTCGGCATAACGCTCGAAACGGGAGGGCAGGTTGTATTCCCACACCCGAGGCAATGCGATGGCGTTGTTCAAGCCGTGATGACTGTCGTAGAAGGCGCTGACCGCGTGCGACAGCGAATGCACCAGGCCGAGCCCGCCGGAGTTGAAGGCCTGTGCCGCAATGTACTGCGCGTGCATCATGCCGGTCCGCGCTTCGAGATTCTTCGGATCGTAGACCGCGGTCCGTAGATGGTCGCGAATGAGCTCGATCGAGTACTTGGCATTGCCCAGCGACGGGGCGAAGTCGAGCCGCGACACGTAGGGCTCGCTGGCGTGGGCCAAGACATCGAAGCCGCAGAATGCGGTGAAGTGCTGGGGGCAGGTGTAGTACAGCAGCGGATCATCCATCGCGAGGTCGACGAGGCAGGTGTCGTCGAAGGCCACCCATTTGTGTGGATTCGCCATGTCGGAGGTGTCGGTGATGACGTAAGCCCACGAGGTCTCCGAGCCGGTACCCGCCGTGGTGGACACCGCGATGTGTTTGGGGTTCTCTTTGTTGGTCGCCTTGGAGAATCCCTCGAACTCGTTGATGTTGCGCCCGTCATGGGCGATGACCATCCGGGCACCCTTGGCGGCATCGTGGCTCGAACCGCCACCTACAGAGATGATCCCGTCGCACTTCTCCGACTGATAGAGGGCGGCGGCATCCATGCAGTTGTAGTCCTTGGGATTGGACTCCACCTGATCGAACAGCACCACGTCCACGCCCTGGTACTCGATCTTGCCGGTGAGTTCTTCGATGATGCCCGAGCCGCGGAGTCCGGTTGTCATCAGCAGGACCCGTGACATACCCAGTTCCTTGGCCTCGACACCGATCATGTCGTGAGCACCGACCCCCAGTTTCGCCTTGGGGAACGGGTGAAACTCCTTGATCGGGAATTCCCAGATCTGGTTGAGCTCGATGGCCATGGCGTGTATCTCCTTGTGCTGGGCGGAAACTGTTGCCTCACAAGGATGTTGCCCAGCTCACACCGGAAACAAGGTCACCTGACCCGTGCAGTGGGCCTTCATGTCCATCACGTCAGCGTGGCCACCTGGCCATCAGGACAGGTCCACCGCCTCGGTCACTACTGCGGAAGCGGCTCGACCCGTTCGATCTGTGCGCCGAGGCTCCGCATGATCTCGACAAAATCCGGATAGCCCCGGTCGATGTGGGAGACATCGTGGACCTCCGTGACGCCATCGGCCACCAGGCCGGCCAGGACCAGGCCGGCTCCGGCCCGGATGTCCGAACTCCAGACCGGCGCGCTCGACAGGCGTTCGATACCGCGGATCACTGCGTGATGGCCATCGGTGCGGGCGTCTGCCCCCAGCCGGACCATTTCCTCGACGAAACGAAAGCGTGCTTCGAAAACGTTCTCGGTGATCACCGACATCCCGTCGCTGATCGACGCGAGGGCGATGGCCATCGGCTGCAGGTCGGTCGGAAATCCTGGGAACGGCAGAGTCGAGTAGTTCACGGCAACGGGCCGGCCGGACTGGGCGACCCTGAAGCCATTCTCGTACTGGGTGACCGTCGCGCCTGCCCCAGACAGCTTTGTGAGAACGAGTTGGAGATGTTGAGGGTCGACACCTCTGACCGCGATGTCGCCGCGGGTCATCACCGCCGCGATCGCCCACGTGGCGGCCACGATGCGGTCCCCGATGACCCGGTGGGTGACCGGTTGGAGACGGTCCACCCCCTCCACGGTCAGGGTTGACGTCCCCGCCCCGGAGATCTTGGCGCCCATCTGCTGCAGCATGACGCACAGATCGACGATCTCGGGTTCACGCGCGGCGTTGTCGATCGTCGTCACGCCCTCGGCAAGCACCGCTGCCATGAGGATGTTCTCCGTGGCGCCGACGGAGGGGAACTCGAGTGCGATCGGCGCACCGATCAACGTGTCCGCCTCGGCAACCACACAACCGTGCTCGATGACACTGCGCGCACCGAGAAGGCGTAGCCCGTTCTGGTGCATGTCGAGCGGCCGGGAACCGATCGCGTCGCCGCCCGGCAGCGCAACCACAGCTCGACGGCATCTGGCGATCAGCGGCCCGAGAACACACACCGAGGCGCGAAACTGCTTCACCGCGTCGAAGTCCGCGTGGAACTTGGGCTCGGCCGGGGTGTCGATGACCACGGTGTCGCCCGAATGGCTCACCGACGCCCCGAGACCGCGCAGGACCTCGGCCATCAAAGGGACATCGAGGATCTGGGGGCAGTTGGTGATGGTGGTGGTGCCTTCCGCCAACAGGGCAGCTGCCATCAGCTTCAGCACGCTGTTCTTGGCGCCCACGACCTCGACCTCACCGGTCAGCCGCGCGCCCCCCGTCACCAGAAAACGATCATCCACGACACGTAGCCTAAGCGACCGGTCGCAGCGAGACCCCGACGGCCCGCCACTTGTCCAAGCCCTCCACGAAATAGACACCCGGAAGTATCTCCGTCGAGGCCGAAATCGCGAATTTCGTTGCGCGGTCGTTGTTTTCCCCACTCAGAACACCGAACGATCGTTCCCTCCGCACCAGCAGATACATTCGGACAAAGGTCACCTTGTCCGTTGCCCATGCCGTCATCGCCCGCGCCGACGGGTAGATTTCATCCATGGCTGTACACCTGACCCGCATCTACACCCGAACCGGAGACAGCGGCGAAACCGGGCTGAGCGACTTCTCCCGTGTGTCGAAGAACGACCCGAGGGTGATCGCCTACGCAGACTGTGACGAGGCAAATGCCGCGATCGGCGCAGCGCTGGCTCTCGGCAACCCTGACCCGGAGATCGCGGAGATCCTCACGCGCGTGCAGAACGATCTGTTCGATGCCGGCGCCGACCTCTCGACACCGGTCGTTCCGGATCCGAAGTATCCCCCACTGCGGCTACTACAGAGCTACATCGATGATCTCGAGGTGTGGTGCGACCACTACACCGACAAGCTGGAACCGCTCAATTCGTTCATCCTGCCGGGCGGCAGTCCGCTGAGCGCGTTGTTGCATGTGGCCCGGACCGTCACACGACGGGCGGAAAGGTCTGCATGGGCTGCCGTCGACGCTCACCCCGACGACACGAGCGCGTTGCCGGCCAAATACCTGAACAGGTTGTCCGACTTGCTCTTCATCTTGTCGAGAGTCGCCAACCCGGGCGGAGACGTGCTCTGGCAGCCGGGCGAGCAGCGAACCCGCGCCAAATCTGGAACGGGAAACGACCAGTAGGTCGCCGATCAGCGGCGGCGCTCGCGGCCCGTGCGTTCGGCACGCTGAGACGGGCGGGATTCGAGCCAGGATTGAAAGGCTGTGACGGCGCCGCCGTCGAGCGCAAGCTCAAACGCACCGTCCCGGTCGGCCAGTTCGAGGATCACCATGTCGTCGTCCATCACATCGGCCTCGGACGGCGTCGGCCCGCGGCGTCCTTTGGACACGACAACCTGACGGAGAACCAGACGGTTGGGGCCGGGACGCATGCTGCGGAGGCGAAAGTACTCCATCGCGTTGTCGTCATAACGCACCACGCCATGCCGCCACGCTCGACCGTCATCAGCGGGTAGTTCGCGCAGTAAAGCAGAAGTACCCGCGCCGCGGAGCTGATTGATGCGATAGAACACGTAGAACATCGCCAAGGTGACCAGTACCAACACCGCAAGGGCAATCAGATTCCAGTGCACAACCGACACCTCCTTCTGCCCCCGCTGAAAAAACACCCCGGTCCCCGCAAACTCCTCGAAGTTCGCGGGGACCGGGGAAACGGCTAGCCGTCCAGATGGTCCCCTGCTCACCAGGATGCCATCCGATCGACGATCTACTTCACGTGGCCCAGCTCTTCGACCGCACGCAGCCGAGACTGCGCACGGATGTAACGCTCGCTGCCCTCTTCTTCCGACTCCAGAACGGAACGTTCTGCGTCGGCGTCGACCTCGTCTGCCCACTCGGCAGACTCGGCGAGGACGGTGACGGTCTCACCGGTGACCGACAGGAAACCTCCCTGCACGGCCGCGACTTTGCGTTGACCGCCTTCTTCCTCGATCAACACGAAACCGCCTTCGACCAACTGTCCCAGCAACGGCTCGTGATTGGCGAGGACACCCAGCTCACCTTCGGTGGTCTGAGCGATCACGAAGGTCGCCTCACCCGAGTACAGCCGCGTGTCCGCCGAGACGACCTCGATGTGAAATGCGGTGTCAGCCATGGATTTCGGTCACTTCCCGGAGATTCGTGCGGCAGCAGCCTCGACGTCATCGAGACCACCACAGCTGTTGAACGCCTGCTCGGGCAGGTGATCGAACTCACCCTTGGCAACCCGGTCGAATGCCTCGATCGTGTCGGCAAGCGAGACAACCGAACCCTTCTGACCGGTGAACTTCTCGGCGACCAAGAAGTTCTGACCGAGGAACTTCTGGATACGACGCGCGCGCTGGACGGTGACCTTGTCCTCTTCGGACAGCTCATCCATACCGAGGATCGCGATGATGTCCTGCAGTTCCTTGTACTTTTGGAGGATCCGCTTGACCTCGTTGGCGACGCGGAAGTGCTCGTCTCCGACGATCGAGGCCTCCAGGATCCGCGAGGTCGACGTCAGCGGATCCACCGCCGGGTAGATACCCAGCTGCGAGATCGGACGGGACAACTCGGTGGTGGCGTCGAGGTGCGCGAACGTGGTGGCCGGCGCCGGGTCGGTGTAGTCGTCGGCGGGCACGTAGATCGCCTGCAGCGAGGTGATCGAGTTACCACGCGTCGAGGTGATGCGCTCCTGGAGCTCACCCATCTCGTCGGCCAGGGTCGGCTGGTAACCAACGGCAGACGGCATGCGGCCGAGCAGCGTGGAGACCTCGGAACCGGCCTGCGTGAACCGGAAGATGTTGTCGATGAAGAGCAACACGTCCTGGTTCTTGACGTCGCGGAAGTACTCCGCCATCGTCAGCGCGGACAGGGCCACGCGCATACGCGTGCCCGGCGGCTCGTCCATCTGGCCGAACACCAAGGCGGTGTCCTGGAGAACGCCCATCTCCTCCATCTCGAGGTGGAGGTCGGTGCCCTCACGGGTGCGCTCACCGACGCCGGCGAACACCGAGGTGCCTGAGAACTCGCGAGCGATACGGGTGATCATCTCCTGGATGAGGACGGTCTTGCCGACACCGGCACCACCGAACAGGCCGATCTTTCCACCCTTGACGTACGGGGTGAGAAGGTCGATGACCTTGATGCCCGTTTCCAGGATCTCGGTCTTGCCCTCGAGCTGATCGAAGGCCGGTGGCTTACGGTGAATGCCCCACTGCTCGCCGTCGCGACCGAGCCCCGGCGTGTCGAGGCAGTCGCCGAGAGCGTTGAAGACGTGTCCCTTGACCACGTCACCAACAGGCACCGAGATCGGCTTGGTGGTGTCGGAGACCTCGGTACCGCGGGTCAAGCCGTCGGTCGGCTGCATCGAGATGGTGCGGACAAGGTTGTCACCGAGGTGCTGTGCGACCTCGAGCGTCAACTTCTTGGCCACCGAGGCCAGCGTGATCTCGGCATGAAGGGCATTGAAAAGCTCGGGCACTGCGCCGCGCGGGAACTCCACGTCGACGACAGGTCCGATGACTCGTACGACCCGGCCGGTCACCGAGTCTGCGGTCGAACCCGAGACGGATTCGGTTACAGCTGTGGTCATGTTGTCTCTTCCTCTTTGTCGGTGCGCGGGTGGTGATCCGCGACCGCCTTTGGCTTGTTGCTGCTAGTTCGCGAGCGCGTTTGCGCCGCCGACGATCTCGCTGATTTCCTGGGTGATCTGTGCCTGCCGCAGCTGGTTTGCCTCGCGCGACAGGTTGGTCACCAACTCTTCGGCGTTGTCGGTGGCGGCCTTCATCGCGGTACGACGGGCGGCCGACTCCGATGCCGACGAATCGAGCAGGGCCGCGTACACGCGCGTTGCCACATACTTCGGCAGCAGCGCCGAGAGCAACGTCTCCGCACCGGGTTCGAACGTGTAGTTGCGCGCCGGCGTGGACGACTCGTCGTCGTCGCTCTCCGACACCACAAGCGGTGCGATCCTGCGAACCTCGGGCGACTGGTTGAGCATGCTCACGAACTTGGTGAACACCAGGTGCAGTTCGTCGACGCCTTCGATCTTGCCGCCGTCGAGCCCGTCGATCTCCGTGCCCGAGCCGGCAGCGAACAGGTCCACCAAGTGGTCGGTGGCTTCCGCAGCGTTGTGATACTCAGGCTGCTGCGAGAACCCCGTCCACGATCCGGCGACGTTGACCCCGCGGAAGGAGAAGTAACCGAGGCCCTTCTGTCCGGTGATGAACAACACCGTCTCTTTGCCCTCGTCCTCGAGCAACTCCAGCAGCTGCCGGGTTTCACGCAAGACGTTGGAGTTGTACGCACCGCACATACCGCGGTCACTGGTCACCACCAACACCGCTGCGCGCTTCGGGTTCTCCCGGGCGACGAGCAACGGATGGTCGAGCGTGCCGGCTCCGGAAGCGAGCTCCGAGAGCACCGCGGTCATCTCCTGCGAGTACGGCTTGGCGGCCGCCACCCGCGACTGCGCCTTGACGATGCGCGACGTCGCGATGAGTTCCTGGGCTTTGGTGATCTTCTTTGTCGACTGGACTGACCGGATGCGTGAGCGCAGATCACGAATACTTGCCATGGGCGTGTCTCACACTCCTTTCGGTTTGGTCATGGATTGTCGAATCATCTGCCCTAGGACTTCCGGACCTTGATTTCTTCGTTGTTGACTTCGTCGGCCGCAAGAGCGCCCGGATCTTCTTCGTTGACCGATCCGGGGCCGTCGCTGGCGAGGAACGACTTCTTGTACTTGTCGGCGGCGGCCTTGAGTGCCTCGGCCTGATCGTCGGACAGAGCCTTACCGCCCGCGATCGAGTCGTAGACGCCCTTGGCACCGTGGTGCAGGTGATTGAGGAGCTCGCCCTCGTACCGACGCACATCGTCGACGGCAACCGAGTCGTAGTGGCCCTCACCCGCGAGGTAGATCGAGACGATCTGGTCCTCGACGGACACCGGCGAGTACTGGTCCTGCTTGAGCAGCTCCACCCAGCGAGCACCGCGGGCCAGCTGGGCCTTGGATGCGTCGTCGAGGTCCGAGGCGAAGGCCGAGAAGGCCTCCAGCTCACGGAACTGTGCAAGCTCCAGACGGAGCGAACCCGAGACCTTCTTCAGGCCCTTGGTCTGCGCTGCACCACCGACACGGGACACCGAGGTTCCCACGTTGATGGCCGGGCGGACGCCCTTGTTGAAGAGGTCCGACTCGAGGAAGACCTGACCGTCGGTGATCGAGATGACGTTGGTCGGGATGAACGCCGAGACGTCGTTGGCCTTGGTCTCGATGATCGGCAGACCGGTCATCGATCCGCCACCGAGCTCGTCGGACAGCTTTGCGCAACGCTCGAGCAGACGGGAGTGCAAGTAGAAGACGTCACCCGGGTATGCCTCGCGGCCCGGCGGGCGACGCAGCAGCAGCGAGATGGCGCGGTAGGCCTCGGCCTGCTTGGAGAGGTCATCGAACACGATGAGGACGTGCTTGCCCTGGTACATCCAGTGCTGGCCGATGGCCGAACCGGTGTACGGGGCCAGCCACTTGAATCCGGCCGAGTCAGATGCGGGAGCCGCGACGATGGTGGTGTACTCCATCGCGCCGGCCTCGTCGAGCGCGGACTTGACGCCCGCGATGGTCGAACCCTTCTGCCCGATCGCCACGTAGATGCAACGCACCTGCTTGGTGGGGTCACCGGTTTCCCAGTTCGCCTTCTGGTTCAGGATCGCGTCGATGCAGACCGCGGTCTTGCCGGTCTTGCGGTCGCCGATGATCAGCTGACGCTGGCCGCGGCCGATAGCGGTCATCGCGTCGATGGCCTTGATGCCGGTCGCGAGCGACTCCTCGACGGGCTGACGCTCGAGGACCGATGCCGCCTGGAGCTCCAGCACGCGCTTCTCGTCCGATTCGATCTCGCCCTGGCCGTCGATGGGCTGACCCAGCGGGTTCACCACACGGCCGAGGAAGTTGTCGCCGACCGGGACAGACAGCACGTCGCCGGTGCGGCTGACCTGCTGGCCTTCTTCGATCTCGTCGTATGCACCGAGGATGACAGCACCGACCTCGTCCTCGTCGAGGTTGAGGGCCACGCCCAGAACCCCGCCCGAGAACTCGAGCAGTTCGTTCGCCATCGCGCCCGGCAGGCCGCTCACGTGGGCGATACCGTCCGAGGTGTCGGCGACTACGCCGACTTCTTCGCGCGATGCCTCGGCCTGGAATGACGAGACGTACTGCTCGATCGCTCCTTTGATCTCGTCGGATGAGATCGTCAACTCCGCCATGAGTACTCGTTCCTTGCTTTCGTTTTCGCTTGTGGTCTAAGTGTGCCCGCGCCGGAGTGTGTCCGGTCGGGCGTCGCGCCCGTCGGGCTAACTCGGCAAGGTCTCGCTCGCCTTGGCCAGTCGGCTGGCCACGTCACCCTCGATGACTTCGTCGGCAACGATGACCTTGAAACCGCCGAGCAACTGCTCG
Source organism: Williamsia muralis (assembly GCF_051487485.1). Taxonomy (GTDB): domain Bacteria; phylum Actinomycetota; class Actinomycetes; order Mycobacteriales; family Mycobacteriaceae; genus Williamsia; species Williamsia muralis_B. The sequence continues at coordinate 16,505 of NZ_JAHVCV010000002.1, forward strand.
TCGATCTCGATCTGCACCGACATGTCGCGTCCGTAGATCCGCCCCAGCACTGTGCTGAGCCGCTCGATCTGCGCATCGGTCGGCAGTGCCGCCGCGATGACGTGTGCAACCGACTCTCCGCGTCGAGCGGCAGCCAATTCGGCGATGCCTGACACGGTGACGTCGATCGGCTGATGTCCGCGCTGCAACTGCACAGCCTGTCGGACCAGCGCTCCGGTCTCGTCCGTGACCTTCCCGCCGATGACCCTGTCGAGCAACTGCAACCGGCCCTCGGCAGGTGCATTCGAGTCGGACAGCAGTCGCGACAGATCAGGTTCTGCCAGCAGCAACCGGCCCAGCCGGAACAGTTCGTCCTCGACCTCGCCGATCTTGCCGCTGCGGTCGGCGACCGTCAGCAGCGCGAGCCGGGCGAGCCGCTCGAGTGCGGTGAGGAAGTCAGCGGTGGCCGACCATTTCGCGTCGACAGCGGACTTGACGATGTCGAGGGTGGTGTCGGACACCTTTCCCGACAGGATCGAATCGACCAGCGAAGCCTTGTGCTGCGCCTCGTCGGTGGACTCGGCCAGGTGCTTGCGAAGAACCGGGTTTGCCGCGAGAAGGATTGCGACCGAACCGAGTTCGTCACCGATCGTTCGTAGCTGCTCGACATCCGCCGAGCCGGTCTTCTCGTCGAACGTGCGTGCCAGGGTGCGTACCGAGTCACGGCTCGCTGCCCGCATCGAGTGGGTGCCGATAGCCTCACCGGTGGATGTGGACTCCGGTGCGACACCGCCTTCGGCGGCCATCTGCTCCAACTCGGCCAGAACCCTGTCGAAGGAATCCTGCTTGGCCTTCGGGTCCTCGAGGTGCTCGCGCACCAGGTTGCCGGCGACGTCGAGTGAGGCCAGCCCCAGTTCGCCACGCAGCTGACGGATCAGCGCCTGGCGGTTGAGGGCGACCTGCGCCTTGCCGTGCTCGGTGATGCGCTTGACCTCGGAGTCGGCCTGATTGCGCATCTGTTCTGCGATCGCCTGAGCGTCACCGCGTGCCTCTTCACGGATCTGGCTCGCCTCTGCCCTGGCCTGCTCGAGTGCTGTGGCGTGAGCGTCTTTCGCCTCGGCGAGCCGGGCCTTGGCCTGCTCGCTCTCGGCGACCTGCGTGGCGATCGTTTCCTTCTGCGCCGCAACGGATTTACGCAGCGGCGGAAGAACGTATCGGATGAAAACGAAGACAACGACGGCAAAGCCGACGAGTTGCCCGATGAAAATATCCACTGGTCAGTTCACCGTCCCGGTCTTTTCGCCCTCGGTCGCGGAGACACGATCGAGGGATGCCGACAACTTCGGGTCCGACGAGACGTCGAATCCGAGTACTCGGCTGGCCAGCCCGGAGGACAGCCTGCCCAGTTCCGCGCGGGCCTCCGCCGCAGCCCGCTGCCCTTCGGCGGCCAGCTGTTCGGAGGTGTCGCGCTGAACCGCGTCCGACTCCTCGGTTGCCCGCCGCCTCATCTCCTCGAGGTTCTCGTTGCCCTTGGCACGAGCCTCGTCGCGGATGCCGGTCGCCTCGACACGGGCGCCCTTCATGGCGGATCGGTATTCCGATTCGGCATCCTCGAAACTCTTGGCCGCGGCCTTGTTGTCCTCGTTGGTCTTCGAGACCAATGCCTCACGTTCTTCGAGGACCTGGCGGATCGGCGGAACGATGAACTTGCCGAGCACCACCAGCACGATGATGAAGATCAAGAGGACAACGAAGAACGTGCCGTTGGGTATGAGGAAATTCTCTGCGGCGAGATCCATGGTGTCGTTTTACCTGTTTCCCGAAATTATTCGGCGCTGATCGGGGTGGCGAAGACGAACAACGCCATGAAGGCCAGGTTGATGAAGTACGCAGCCTCGACCAGACCGACGGTGATGAAGAACGGAGTGAACAGGCGGCTCTGCGCTTCTGGCTGACGCGCGATGCCTGCGATCAGCTGCGCACCGGCCAGACCGTCACCGATACCGGCGCCAATAGCGCCGCCGGCCATGATCAGACCGCCGCCGATCAGTGCGCCCATGCCAATCATTGGATCCATTTACTTTTCCCTTTCGGTGGTACTGACAATCGGATTGCCAGGTCTTATGGCCCCGCCGGCATCGCACCGGCAAGGGGTCGTGCTAGTGGTGCTCGTCCTCCAGCTCCATTGACTGGCTGAAGTACAAGATGGTCAGCAAGGTGAAGATGAACGCCTGGATGAGGCCGACGAAGAGGTCGAACATCTTCCAGATCGAGTTGGGTGCCCACATGATGTAGGCGGGGAAGATCGCGATCAGCGAGACCATCACGCCGCCGGCGAACATGTTGCCGAAAAGACGGAGTGAGAGCGAGACGGGCTTCGCGATCTCTTCGATGATGTTGATCGGGGCCAGGCCGATGGCGTGACCCTTGATCAGGGCCTTGGGATGGCCGAGGAAGCCACGGCGCTTGACGCCTGCGGCGTGGTACGCGACGAAGACGAACAGCGCGAGGGCGTAGACGAAGTTGGCGTCCGAGGCCGGCGGCTTGAGCCACTCCCCGGTGCCTCCCCCCTCCTTGCCGTACTGGACCGGCAGCACCGAGATCCAGTTGGCGACCAGGATGAAGATGAACAGCGTCACGGCCAGTGGCAGCAGGAACGGCGCGACGCGCATGCCGATCGAGCTCTCGACCTGGCCGCGCATCTGAGAGGTGAGGGTTTCGAAGAACAGCTGTACCGGGTTGGGAACACCCGACGTCATTTTGGCCCGCACGTAGAAGGCCAAGCCGAGCACGACCAGGGCCGCAAAAGCGGTCCCGATGATGGTGTCCAGGTTGAAGGTCATCCCGAACAGATCGACGTGGGTGTGGTGCCCGACCTCGATCTCTGCCTCGGCGAGATACGACGTATCTGTCATGACTGGGTACGAAGTCCTTTCATCACTGGAATAACCGTGTTGAGAACCAGGATCACCTGACACAGCGCGAGTCCGAACATCACGCCGAGACCGTCCGGCCTGGCGAGGAACGCCACCACGAGGGCGACGATCGTCAGGAGCGCCAGACGCAGGGCGGAGTTGATCGCGATCGGCCGCTTGCGCGGATTCTCTTCAGCGGTGATTCCTTGCACATACAACTGCACGAGCTTGGCGTTGGCCAGACTCAGGGCCAATCCGACGAACATCCAGATACCGAACATGATGTGGCCGAGGTAAGCGCTGGCGGCCACTGCGACGACGACCAGCAATCCGCTGAGGATCGCAGGACGCACCAAACTCAACGGAACATCCGGGAATACCGGCGCCGAGTCGGAGCTTGACGTCGTCATGCACCTCTCCTCAAGGGTCCAGCGGGTTCGCTAGCTCTGGGGGCAGCCTGGTAGAGCCGTGCCCGTCGATCTGGAACATGATCGGGGCGACAGCTCATCGATCCCTGTGACCATATCAACACCTTCGCGGCCTGCCACCAGGGGGTGCGTTGACCGCGATTGCGGCTCTCACCTTGGTGATTCGGCTACTACAGACGATAGTACTACGTTGCATCGCATACCCGAAATGTCCGGGTTAGGCTGCACTTCGTCTCAGATTACTGGACACGGTTCTATCTGCCGCACCCGGTCAGGCAGATGCACTCTGGCGGTGTCGTCGACGAAGGCGCGGGACGATCGTGGCGACCATCGCCAGGACCAGTCCGGCTGCCAGGACCGGTACCACCACGGACACCGAGAAGAACGTGCTCGCAGCCGCCCCGAAGGCCAGTAGTCCGACCCAGAGGTAGATGAGCAACACCACGCGCCTGTGCGAGTGACCGATCTCCAGCAGCCGGTGGTGCAGGTGCATCTTGTCCGGTGTGTAGAAGCCGACACCCGCCCTGGTCCTGCGCACGACCGCCATCAGCATGTCGAGCATCGGGATGAACATGACGGCCGCCACCAGGATGATCGGTGACAGCAACGTGAACACATCGGCGGGACCGTAGGCATTGGTGGCCACCCTGCCCGATGCGCTGGTCGAGGCCGTGGCGAGCATCAGCCCGATGAGCATCGAGCCGGAATCGCCCATGAAGATGCGGGCGGGCTGGAAGTTGTGCGGCAGGAAACCGAGGCATGCACCCGCGAGAATCGCCGCGATGAGGGCCGGTGGGTAGTAACTGACGTCGCCACCCTGGTCTCGGAGCAGACCCAGCGAGAAGACGCAGATCGCCAACGACGCGATGAGCGCCAGGCCGGCGGCGAGCCCGTCGAGGCCGTCGACGAAGTTCATGGCGTTGACCGTTGCAACGGTGACCGCGATCGTGAGCAATCCCGCCTGGAGTGGGTCCAGCACCACCGTGCCGATGTCGCCGAACGGGACGTACAGCAGGTACCAGCTCACACCCATGATCACGAGGACACCGGCAGCGGTCAGCTGGCCGACGAACTTGGTCAGGGCGTCGATCCCCCAGCGGTCGTCGATGATCCCGACGAGCACGATGACCCCACCGGCGACGACAACGGCGTTCATGTCGTCGGTGTATGCGAAACCCCTTGTCAGAGCCGGCAACTCGCCGGCCAGAGCCATCCCGGCGAGCACGCCGATGTACATGCCGACACCGCCGAGACGCGGCGTGGGGATCGCGTGCACATCCCGGGTCCGCGGAACGGCCACCGCACCAGTGCGCGTGGCGATGACCCGCACGACACCGGTGGCGAGATAGGTGATCACCGCGGCGGCGAGCCCGACGAGCATCAGCTCGCGCAGCGGGACACCTGCACCGCTGCTCGTGAGGCCGGACTGCGCTGCGATCAGCACACCACTGCTCTCAAGGGAACTCGAATAGGCCGCGAACACGGGTCAACGCTACTAGCGCGCGCTCAAAAAGCACGCAAGCGGTCGACCGGACCCGCCATTGGGATCGAGCCGGATCAGCTGCGCAGGCTCTCGACTCCGGTACCCAGCACCTCGGCGATCTGCTCCGCACTGATCGCACCTTCGCGCAGAATCTTGGGACTGACGTCCGTGAGATCGACGATGGTCGACGGCATCGCCTTCTCGGCCGGTCCACCATCGAGGTAGACGGCCACCGACTCCCCCAGTTGCTCCCGGGCCTCGGCAGCTGTGGTCGCCGGCGGTCGACCGGAGATGTTCGCGCTGGAGACGGCCATGGGGCCGACCTCACGAAGGATCTCGATGGCCACCGGGTGCAGCGGCATCCGCAGCATCACCGTGCCCCGCGTGTCACCCAGATCCCAGGCCAGCGAGGGAGCCTGGTGGACCACCAGGCTCAAGCCGCCGGGCCAGAACGCCCGGGTCAGTTCTCTCGCCATCGACGACACGGACAACACCAGGCCGTCGATGGTGCTCCACGAGCCGACCAGTACGGGCACGGGCATGTCCCGGCCCCGCCCTTTGGCGGCCAGCAGGTTGTTGACCGATTCGGAATCGAAAGCGTCGCAACCCAACCCGTACAACGTGTCGGTGGGCAGGACGATCAGGCGGCCACCTTTGGCGGCGCCGACGGCGGCCCTGATACCGGCCGTTCGAGAATGGGGATCGTTGCAGTCGAACGTGGTGCTCACGGGTCCCATCCTTGCATGGCCCCGCTGGCCAACACTCGCGACGTACCCGCCGGTCAGATGCGGCGGGACGTCGTCGTTCTGGTGGCGCTGACAAAACGCGGCCGTCCGGCCAGATCGTGGTTCTGGACGATCGAATCGAACCGGCCATCGGTGGTCAGCACCTCGATCACCGCTTGCCCCGTGCTGTCGTCGTGCTCGATGGCCACTTTGCCACCCGCCCCGAGGAGGTGGGCGACGGTCTCGATCATCGGACCTATGACCGACATCCCGTCCACTCCCCCGAACAGTGCCAGTGGTGGGTCGTGGTCGATCACCTCGACCGGCAATTCGGCTGTCTCGGGAATGTAGGGCGGATTGGCGACCACAACGTCCGCTCTGATCCCGGGCAGAACGGCCGGGTCCCGAACGTCGCCCTGGTGCACCTCGACCCGATCCGCAACCTGATCGGGCATCCGCGAGAGGTTCCGGTGAAGCCATCGGAGTGGCTCGTCGGCGATCTCGACGGCGTGCACCACGGCGTTGCGCCGAGCATCCGCGATGGACAACGCGAGTGCACCGCTTCCGCTGCACAGATCGACCACCACCGGTTCGGCAACGTCGGCAATAGCCTCCAGTGCCCACGACAGCAGCGCTTCGGTTTCCATCCGGGGTATGAACACCCCGGGGCCGACCTCCAGATCGACCATGCCGAACTGGACGTGACCGATGATGTGCTGCAAGGGCTCACGCGCGCGCCGCCGGTCGATCATCGCGCGGTACGCGTCCGCCTGCCCCTGCGTCAGCTCGTCGACCGTGACGAGGCCGCCCACGGATGTGCCGGCCACGTGCGCCAGCAGGAGCGCTGCGTCGACGTCCGGGCTGGGGACACCTGCGGCGGCCAGTTCGGCCGCTGCCGCCCTGCGATGTTCGCGCGCGTTCACTCCGCCTCGAGGCGGGCCTGGCGATCGGCGGCTCTGAGGGCGTCGAGGAGTGCGTCCATGTCGCCTGCGAGAACGGCGTCGAGGTTGCTGGCCTTGTAACCGATCCGGTGGTCGGTGATGCGATTCTCCGGGAAGTTGTAGGTGCGGATCCGCTCAGAACGATCGACTGTCCGCACCTGCGCCGCACGCCCTTCCGACGCCTCCGAGTTGGCTGCCTCCTCCGCCGCAGCCTGCAGGCGCGCAGCGAGGACCTGCATCGCGCGGGCCTTGTTCTGCAATTGCGATCGTTCGTTCTGGCAGGTCACGACGATTCCGGTGGGCAAGTGGGTGATCCGTACCGCGGAGTCGGTGGTGTTCACGCCCTGTCCGCCCTTGCCCGAGCTGCGGTACACGTCGATGCGGAGGTCCGAATCGTCGATCTGCACCTGCTCGACCTCGTCGGGTTCGGGGTAGATGAGCACGCCGGCAGCCGATGTGTGGATACGCCCCTGCGACTCCGTGACCGGCACACGCTGGACACGGTGTACGCCACCTTCGAACTTCAATCGCGCCCACACACCGTCCGGACCGTCGCCTTTCGACTTGATCGAGATGGTGGCGTCTTTGTACCCGCCGAGATCGGACTCGGTGAATCCGAGGGTCTGGGCCTTCCAGCCGTGCCGTTCGCAGTACTTGAGGTACATCCGCGCCAGATCCGAGGCGAACAGGGCGGACTCCTCGCCGCCTGCACCCGATTTGATCTCCAACACCACGTCGTCGCCGTCGTGGGGATCGCGCGGCGACAGCAGGTCGGTGAGGGTGGCGTCGAGATCGGCGGCGGTCTTCTCCAGCTCGGGTATCTCGGCCGCAAATGCCGGGTCGTCCGCGGCGAGTTCACGTGCGGCCTGCAGATCATCCTGTGCTGCTTGGAGTTTGGTGTACGTGGCCATGATCGGCGCGAGCTCGGAGAATCGCTTGCCCACGCGGCGCGCGGCAGCGGGGTCATCGTGCAGGGAAGGGTCGGAGAGCTGCGACTGCAAGCCTGCATGCTCGGCGAGAATGTCGTCGATCGCGGACGGCTCGGGGCTGCTCATGACCTGTTCCTACTCGAGAAAAGTTGTGACCGGCGGCTGATGACACAAACCGGGTGATTCGACGAAAACGGCGCCTGGCCTGCCGCGAGGGCAGACCAGACGCCGGACTTTCAAGCTATTTCTCGGCTGCAGCGTCTTTCTTCGCCGGACGCTTGCCGTAGCGCTTCTCGAAGCGCGCGACGCGGCCACCGGTGTCGAGAATCTTCTGCTTGCCCGTGTAGAACGGGTGGCACTGCGAGCAGACCTCGACGTTGATACGACCGTTGTCCTTGGTGGAGCGGGTCGTGAAGGTGTTCCCGCAGCCGCAGACCACAGTGGTCTCGACGTACTGGGGGTGGATTCCCTGCTTCATTCTGGTGTCCCTTTCAATGGTCGCCGGGTCACCTTCGCGGATCGAAGGTGTGAACCGGAACCGGACTCGACCGTTCAGTATGCCAGAGCAGCGATGCCATCTCCCAATCGCTGAAATCTCGGAGAAGGCGCTGCGCCCATGCTTGGCGGCACGGTCACTGGAACGACGCGACAAGGAGTTTCATTCCTGGGATTTTCATTCCGGGATTTTCCTTCCACGCGAACGGGCATCTACATTCCACCTACGTGGAACTTCATCGACGTCGTCGGGCGTTCCCTCGTCACGACTCCGGGTTTATCGACATAGGGCTGGCAGGCACAGTGATGACCAGGTCAAGAATTATTGCGACGGCGGCGACCATCCTGGTCCTGGGGACAACAGGATGTGTGGCCAAGCGCTCCGGCGATCCCGTCCCCGAATCGGCGGGCTCGGGATCGGTGTCGAGCTTCCGACCATCAGCGGACAATCCTGATCCCACCGACGACATCGAAGGCGTCGAGAAAAGGTACTACCCCGCTGCTCTCCACGTGGTTCCGACCGATCGCGTCCGTTACTCGTTCAGCCCGCCCATCGGCGGCCGACACGACGCGGTCTGGGCCGCCTGTACCGGGGTGGTCTACAACGCGGGCATCCGTTCGGAAAACGCCGTGCATTCACTGGAACACGGAGCGGTCTGGCTCACCTACAACCCGGAAGACCTCGACGCCGACGCCGTGGAATCGCTCGTCGAGCGCGTCGACGGAGTCGACTACACGCTTCTGTCGCCCTACCCCGGATTGGACCGACCGGTGTCGGTGCAGTCGTGGGGACATCAGCTCAAGGTCGACGATGCCGACGACCCACGAATCGATCAATTCATCACCGCGACCAAACAGAACACCCAGAGCGGCATATACCCCGAAGCCCCCGAAGAGACCGGTTACCCCGAACCGGGGGCCACGTGCGCGGCGTCCGGCGCATTCGATCAGCTCGATCCCCCACCGTTCGATCCACGCCCCGGCACCCTGCCGGAGAACTGATCTCTGGCACCACGAACGAACCCACCCATCCCGTTCGGCCCGCCCTTGACGGGTGGGCCCACGGGATCAGGTGGGTTCGGTGGCTGCGAGCCGGCGACTAGTCGTCGCCCATGGCTCCCGGTGCGGTCTTCTGGACCTGCATGAGGAACTCGATGTTGCTCTTGGTCTTCTTCAGCTGACTCACCAGGAGATCGATCGCCTGCTGCGAATCGAGGCCGGCAAGCACGCGCCGCAGCTTGTGCACAATCGAGAACTCTTCGGGCGACAACAGCAACTCGTCCTTACGCGTACTGGACATGTTGACGTCGACCGCCGGGAACACCCTGCGCTCGGAGATCTTGCGGTCCAGTTTGAGCTCGGCGTTGCCGGTTCCCTTGAACTCCTCGAAGATCACCGTGTCGCCGGTGGAACCGGTCTCGACCAGAGCCGAGGCGATGATGGTGAGCGAGCCACCGTTCTCGATGTTGCGGGCAGCACCGAGGAAGCGCTTGGGTGGGTACAGCGCCGTGGAATCGACACCACCGGAGAGGATTCGGCCCGAAGCCGGCGACGCATTGTTGTACGCGCGACCCAGCCGGGTGATCGAATCGAGCAGCACCACAACGTCTTTGCCGTCTTCGACCAGGCGCTTGGCCCGCTCGATGGCCAGCTCGGCCACCGAGGTGTGGTCTGACGGCGGGCGGTCGAAGGTGGAGGCGATGACCTCACCCTTCACCGACCGCTGCATGTCGGTGACTTCCTCGGGACGCTCATCCACCAGCACCACCATGAGGTAGCACTCTGGATTGTTGATCGAGATCGCGTTCGCGATGTTCTGCAGGATGGTCGTCTTACCGGCCTTCGGAGGCGAGACGATCAGCGCACGTTGTCCCTTGCCGATCGGCATGACCAGGTCGATGACGCGGGTGGAGATGCGGTCGCTGGTGGTTTCCAGACGCAGTCGCTGGTTCGGATACAGCGGGGTGAGCTTGTTGAACTCCGGCCGCCGCTTGGCGGTCTCGACGTCAGCACCGTTCACTGAGTCCAGGCGCACCAGGGGGTTGAACTTCTGGCGCTGATTCGACTGTTCACCGTCGCGTGGAACCTTGACCGCACCGGTGATCGCGTCACCGCGACGCAGCCCGTTCTTGCGGATGAGGTTCATCGACACATAGACGTCGTTCGGTCCGGCGAGGTAGCCCGACGTACGAACGAACGCATAGTTGTCCAGCACATCGAGGATTCCCGCGACCGGCTGCAACACGTCGTCGTCCGAGATCTGTGGCTCACGCTCGTTGCCGCCACCGCCGCCTTCGCCGCGGTCACGTCCCCGACGACGCTCACGGAAACGGCGTCCCCGACGACCGCCGCGGCCGTCGCCGTCCTCGTCGTCGTCACGGGGACCGTTGTCGCGGTTGTCACGGGGGCCGCTGTTCTGGCCACTTCCCTGATCGTTGCGGTTACGGTTCCTGTTGCCCTGCTCGGAGCGGTTTCCCTGCTCCGAACGGTTGCCCTGGTCGTCGCGGTTCCGGTTGTCGCGGCCCTGGCCCTCGCGGCTCGAGCCGTTGCCCTGGTTGTCGCGGCCCTGACCCTCGCGGTTGTCCCGACCTGCGGCCTGACCGTCGCGACCACGACGACGCTGTCGCCGCTGGTCGTTGCCGTCGGCCTGGTCACCGTCTTGGGAAGACTCGTCGGTCTTCGGTGCGGCCTTCTCCTCGGCAGGCGCCGTGGTGGCCGCCTGCTCGGGTTCGGCCTTTGTGGTTTCGGTGGTCTTCGTCGCTGCTGCGGCGGCGGGTTCCGCAGGGGCGGAGGCGCCCTTGACCTGCGGCTTCTCGGCAGTGGCGGTCGGCGCGTCCTCCGACGGCGCCGGTCCTGACGAGGTCTTGTCTGCGGGCGCCTTGTTCGAGGCGGCCTTGCTCTTGGTGGCAGGTGCACTGGACGCCCCGCCGCTCTGGCGTTCCTTGATGGCCGCGATCAGGTCGCTCTTGCGCATCCCCGACGTGCCCTTGATGCCCAGCTCTCCCGCCAGGCCACGAAGTTCAGTCAGAACCATTCCCGAGAGCCCGGTCCCACGACGACGTTCGGCTTTCGGAGTGTCAACTCCACCGAGGTCGAGCGTGTTCTCCGAGCCCGGTGCAGTGATCAGGTCCGTATCCGTCAACGGATATCCTTTCCTTCCCCCGCCGGTAGATTCGCGAGGGCCAAAGTTCTCGCACCCGGAGCCCAGGTGAGAGGTGCCGCTAGTTTTTCAGCGGTCTTATGAGGCGTGTGTCGTTTGCCGCGCTTTATATTTCACGGACTGGCGCCCGCGGGCTGTGATTCGAATTCGACATCCGATGAGAAGCACGCTCGGGTGAAACCATCCGCGGCTGGACGGGTACATGCTAACCACGATCAGTAGTTCGGGCAACACCCACAGAATGCGGCGTGTTCACAAACTGCGAATCAATCAAAGTTGCACCCGTCGTCGTCAGTGTACGACTACTCCGGGCGCAATCTCTACTTCCTGCAGAACAAATCCCAGCTCAGCTGCCTTGTCGCGGGTCTGAGGCGGTAGATCCGACGCCGTCAGCGCCAGCACGGTGGGCCCGGCGCCCGACACGGTGGCCGGTACCCGCCGCTCGCGCAACCATCGCACCAGGGCTGCCGTCGCAGGCATCACCGGCGCCCTGTAGTCCTGGTGCAGTCGATCCTCGGTCGCAGCCATCAGCAACTGGGGTTCGGCCGTCAACGCCACCACGGCCAGGGCCGCGCGGCTGACATTGAACACCGCGTCCGCCCGGGACACCGCGTCCGGCAACAACCCACGGGTGACCGCGGTCGACGACTCGACCTGCGGAATCATGGCGTAGGCGCGGATATCTGGATGCAGCTCCAGCGACCTTGCGAAGTAATTGAGGGCCGGTGAATCCCCCGCGACGTCCGAGGTGTGGACACCCGCGGTGGGTTCGGACCAGGAGACCACGGCCGAACCGAGCACACTCGCCGAAGCATTGTCCGGATGGCCTTCGAACTCCGACGACAGCTGGATCAACGCCTCGGTGGACAGTTGTGTTCCCAGGCCGGCGGCGCGGACCAGGCCGGCGGCGACCGCCAGCCCGCCGACAACTGCGGAGGCCGACGACCCCAGACCACGGGCATGGGGAATGCTGTTGCGGCACTTGACGTCCAGGCCCGGGGCCGTGACGCCGGCCGCCGCCAGCCCCCGATTGATCGCCCGGACCACCAGGTGTCGCTCGTCGAGCGGTACTCCCTCGGCACCTTCGCCGCTGACGGTGATGCGCAGTGCATCGCCACCGACGGTGACGGAGATGTCGTCGTAGATGCCCAGAGCGATACCCAGAGAATCAAACCCGGGACCCAGATTGGCACTCGACGCGGGAACGCGCGCTTGCGCCTGGACCCCCGCAGGCAGAACGGGATTCACGTCCACACCTTCGCGACCGAGCCCAGCCACGTGCGAGTCATCGCCAGAGGGTTCATCAGTCCGCGTTGCCCACACCGTCATGATCGGTTCCCATCAGCCCACATTCAGCGCGCGTGCGACAGCCACCGGATCAACCGGGATGGCCTCCACCGGCGGGATGCCGGCCAGCGCGGTGTCGGGGTCCTTGAGGCCGTTGCCGGTGACGGTGCAGACGACGAGCTCGCCTGCAGACACCCAGCCCTCTTCACGGGCAGCAAGAAGTCCGGCGACACTGGCCGCCGACGCCGGCTCCACGAATACACCTTCGTGGCCTGCGATCAGCCGGTAGGCCTCGAGCAGTTTCTCGTCGGTGGCAGCCCGGAATTGACCACCCGATTCGTCCTTGGCGGCCACTGCCTGGTTCCAGCTGGCGGGTGAGCCGATCCGGATGGCGGTGGCGATCGTCTCGGGATCCTTGACCGGTTTGCCGGTGACCAGAGGGGCCGCGCCGGCCGCCTGCACGCCGAGCATGCGAGGGGTCGACCCGACAACGCCGTCGCGGTGGTACTCGGTGTAGCCCTTCCAGTACGCGGTGATGTTGCCCGCGTTCCCCACCGGCAACGCATGCACGTCAGGAGCCCTGCCGAGCACATCCATGATCTCGAATGCGGCGGTTTTCTGACCTTCGATGCGGGCGGGATTCACCGAATTGACCAGCTCGATCTCGGTCCACTCGGCGGTGGCCTTGCGAGCCAGTTCGAGGCAGTCGTCGAAGTTGCCCTGCACCTGGATGATCTTCGCGCCGTGCATCACGGCCTGGGCGAGTTTGCCCATTGCGATCTTGCCCTCGGGGATGAGGACTGCGCACGTGATGCCCGCGCGGGTTGCGTACGCGGCGGCCGAGGCCGAAGTGTTCCCGGTGGAAGCACACAGCACCGCGGTCTTCCCGTTGTTGACGGCGTTGCTCACGGCCATCGTCATCCCGCGGTCCTTGAACGAGCCGGTCGGGTTGAGGCCCTCCACCTTGAGGTACACCTCGCACCCGGTGATCTCGGACAGGTGCGGTGCGGCGATCAACGGCGTGCCACCCTCGAGCAGGGTGACGACCTTCCAGTCGTCCTTGACAGGCAATCGGTCGCGGTACGCCTCGATCAATCCCGGCCATGCGCGGTGCACGGCTACAGACTCACTCATTGGTTCCCTCCAGTCGGAGAACGCTGGACACGCTCAGGACGGCCTCCAGTTTCTCCAGTGCCGCAACGGTTTCGGACAATGCCGCATCAGGTGCGCGATGGGTGACCACCACGAGCCGGGCGTCGTCGCCGGCGCCTTCCTGGCGAACGGTCGAGATGCTGATGCCCCGGGAGGAGAACTCTCCGGCGACTGTTGCGAGCACCCCGGCGCGGTCGGCCACCCGCATCGACACGTAGTACCGGGTCCGCACGTCACCCATGGGGGCGATGGGCAGCGACGCGTACGTCGACTCCAGTGGGCCACGACCACCGTGCACCTTGTTGCGCGCAGCCATCACCAGGTCTCCCAACACCGCCGATGCGGTGGGTGCGCCACCGGCACCCTGTCCGTAGAACATCAGCCGGCCGGCGTTCTCGGCTTCGACGACCACCGCGTTGAAAGCGCCGTTGACTGACGCCAGAGGATGTTCGAGGGGTACCAGCGCCGGATACACGCGGGCCGAAATGCGTTGCTGCCCATCCTCACCGACGATCCGCTCGCAAATCGACAGCAGCTTCACCGTGCAGTCGAGAGCCTGCGCCGAGACGAGGTCGGCAGCGGTGATCTTGGAGATGCCCTCGCGGTAGACGTTGAGCGCGGTGACCCTCGAGTGGAAGGAGATCGACGCCAGGATCGCTGCTTTCGCCGCCGCGTCGTAACCCTCGACATCGGCCGTCGGGTCGGCCTCGGCGTAGCCGAGTCGGCCTGCCTCGGCGAGCGTCTCCTCGTAGTCACTGCCGTCGGCGTCCATCGCGGACAGGATGAAGTTGGTTGTGCCGTTGACGATTCCGGCGACACGGTTGACGGTGTCACCGGCCAGCGACTGCATCAGCGGGCGGATCACCGGGATGGCGCCGGCCACAGCCGCCTCGAAGTACAGATCGACCTTTGCCCCGGCTGCGGCAGTCGCGAGTTCGCCGGTGTAATCGGCGAGCAGCGCCTTGTTGGCGGTGACCACGGACTTGCCGCTCTGCAGCGATTCGCGGATCAGCATCCGCGGCGGGTCGATGCCGCCGATGAGTTCGACAACGATGTCGACGTCGTCGCGGGCAACGAGGTCTTCGGGTTTGTCGGTGAGCAGGGCCGGATCCACCCCGTCACGAGGAACATTCAGGTTCCGGACGGCGACGCCGCGCAGTTCCAATGGGGCGCCGACCCGTGCCTGCAGATCAGCGGCGTTGTCGGTGAGGATGCGAACCACCTCGGTACCGACATTTCCCATTCCGAGTACCGCAACGCCGATGGCGCGGGCCCCGTTGTCGTTGATTCGGCTGTCCGTCACTCGTTCACCTCCAAGCTCAGTAGATCTTCGACAGTTTCACGACGCAGGATCACTCGCGCGTCGCCTCCCCGCGTGGCGACCACGGCGGGTCGGGTGACCATGTTGTAGCGACTCGACATCGAGTAGCAGTAGGCGCCGGTGGCACCCACCATCAGCACGTCCCCGGGGCCGACATCGTCGGGAAGCCAGCAGTCGCGGATGACAATGTCGCCGCTCTCGCAATGCTTTCCGACCACTCGACTGACCACCGCGCGCGCTGTGGAGACCCGCGACGCCAGCCGGACGTCGTACTCGGCCTGGTACAGAGAGGTACGGATGTTGTCGCTCATGCCTCCGTCGACGGACACGTAACGGCGATGAGCACCGCCGGGCCCGAGCTGGACGTCTTTGACCGTGCCGACGGTGTACAGCGTGACCCCGGCCGGACCGGCGATCGCGCGGCCCGGTTCCACCGCGATGGTCGGGGTGGGTAGGCCCAATGCGGCCGATTCACGTTCGACGATGGCGGCGAGTTTGTCGGCGACTTCCTGCACCGGAGGTGGGTCGTCGGACGGCAGGTATGAGATACCAAGTCCCCCACCGAGATCCAGGATCGAGAGTTGGGCGGTCTTGTCCACGCCGAACTCCGAGACCACGTCCCGCAGCAAGGACAGGACCCGGTGGGCGGCCAGCTCGAAACCGCCCACGTCGAAGATCTGCGAACCGATGTGGCTGTGTAGACCCACAAGTCGCACGTTGTCGGTGGCGAAGACGCGTCGGACCGCGTCCATCGCCGTGCCACCGGCCAGGGAGAAGCCGAACTTCTGGTCTTCGTGTGCGGTGGAGATGAACTCGTGGGTGTGCGCCTCCACACCCACGGTGATGCGGATGAGGACGTCCTGGACCACCCCGAGCCGGCCGGCGATCTCATCGAGACGTTCGATCTCGATCATGGAGTCGAGCACCACGTGCTCGACGCCCGAGGTGACCGCCAGTTCGAGCTCGTGCGGCGATTTGTTGTTGCCGTGCAGGGCGATCCGATCGGCCGGGAAACCCGCACGCAACGCCACCGTCAGCTCGCCGGCCGAACACACATCGAGAGAGAGACCCTCTGAGTGCACCCAACGCGCGACCTCGGTGGACAGGAACGCCTTCGACGCATAGTGAACGTGCTGCGCCGATCCGAACGCCTTCGCCATCTCGGCGCATCGCGCCCGGAAGTCCTCTTCGTTGATGACAAACAGTGGGGTGCCGTATTTCTCGGCCAGCTCGGTGACCGCGATGCCGCCGATCTGCGCGACACCGTTCTCATCGCGACCGGTGCCCTGCGGGTAGATCGCCTCCGGCAACTGCGCGAGTTCCTCTGGAGAATTGGGCCTTTCGGCCAGATGCGGTGCCGCCACGACCTCCGCGTGCCGTGGTCCGGCGGGGTGTGCGTTCACATTCGCTCCGGTGCGCTCACGCCGACCATCGCCAAACCGTTGGCGATGACCTGCTGGGTGGCGCCGCACAGAGCCAACCGTGCGGCGTGGAGATCGGTGGGTTCCTCGTCGCCCTGAGGCAGGACCCGGCACCGGTCATAGAACTTGTGATACGTGCTCGCCAAAGCCTCGAGATACCGGCAGACACGGTGCGGCTCACGCAATTGCGCGGCTGCAGCGACCACTGCGGGGAAGTCTCCCAACGTACGGATCAGGTCGCCCTCGGCCCGATCCACCAGCATCTCGAGGTGGTCGGTGGACGCGGCGAGACCCAGGGCCTCGGCATTGCGGCCGATCGCCGCGAGGCGGGCGTGCGCGTATTGCACGTAGTAGACCGGGTTTTCGTTCGACTGGCTGACGAGGAGGTCGAGGTCGATGTCGATGTTCACGTCCACGGACGACCGGATGAGCGAGTAGCGGGCGGCGTCGACACCGACAGCATCCACCAGATCGTCGAGGGTGATGACCGTGCCCGCTCGCTTGCTCATCCGCACCGGCTGCCCGTCGCGGACAAGATTGACCATCTGCCCGATCAGTACCTCCAAGCGGTCGGGGTCGTCCCCGAGCGCCGCGGCCGCAGCCTTGAGCCGGACGACGTAACCGTGATGGTCGGCGCCGAGCATGTAGATACAGAGATCGAACCCGCGGTCACGCTTGTCCTTGAAGTACGCGATGTCGCCTGCGATGTACGCCGCCTCGCCGTCACTCTTGATGACCACGCGGTCTTTGTCGTCACCGAACGCGGTGGACCGCAGCCACCAGGCGCCGTCGTTCTCGTACAGGTTGCCGTTTGCCTTCAGTTCGGCGATGGCCTTGTCGACCTGGCCGCTCTCGAACATCTTGTTCTCGTGCGTATAGACGTCGAAGTCGGTGCCGAACTCGTGCAGGTTCGCCTTGATCTGCGCGAACATGAGGTCGACGCCGCGGGCGCGGAATGTCTCGAGCCGCTCTGCCTCCGGGAGGTCCAGAGCACCGGGCGCGGTGTCGAGCACCTGCGCCGCGATCTCACCGATGTAGGCGCCGGCATACCCGTCCTCAGGAGTGGGTTCACCGAGTGCAGCGGCAACCAGCGACCGCGCGAACCGGTCGATCTGTGCGCCGTGGTCGTTGAAGTAGTACTCGCGGGTGACCGCGGCACCTTCGGCCGAGAGAACCCGGCCCAGCGCGTCGCCCACGGCAGCCCACCGCGTGCCACCGAGGTGGATCGGACCGGTCGGGTTGGCCGAGACGAACTCGAGGTTCACCCGGAGCCCGTCGAGAGTCGTACCGGTCCCGTAGGCCGCACCACGTTCGATCACTCCGGCGACGACCACGTTCTGCGCGTCGGCGGCGAGTCGGATGTTCACGAATCCGGGTCCGGCGATCTCGGCGGTGGCGATGCCCTGACGGCTGGAGAGCTCGGCAGCAAGCCATCCGGCCAGCTCACGCGGGTTGACGCCGACCTTTTTACCGAGTTGCAGCGCGATGTTGGTGGCGTAGTCGCCGTGCTCGGGATTGCGCGGCCGTTCCACGACAACACTCTCCGGCAGCGCGGACGGGTCGAGTCCGTGGTCGGTGAGGACGGTTGAGGTGGCGGCATGCAGCAGCACCGCGAGGTCGGCGGGGGTCACGATGCACCATCCTATTGGCCCGCACCTCATCATTGACAATCGCCGTCTCCCTGCACAGCGATTGCCGTCGACGAGCACAAGTACACTGTCGGTCGCCGGTTCACATGCCGGCACGCACTCGTTCGCTCACCCCAGTTTTTGCACCGAAAGAGATCCATGGCCGACGCCGATAAAAAGGGCAACAAGATTCCCAAGAAACCGTCCACCACAGGTAGGTCCGGCAAGAAGAAGGCCGGGCAGGTCCCCGTGGTGAAGGCGGGGGGCGTCGGACGGCAGATCCCGTGGATGACCATCGGCGCAGTGGTGGTGATCATCGCACTCGTCGGCGGACTGGCCGCGTACCTCGTGCCCAAGTATCTCGATCAGCGCGAAGTCGCGAAGTTCACACCTTCGGCGTCCAATCCCGACCCTTCGGACAAGATCGACGGTGTCACCAAGATCTATTACCCGGCCGGTCAGCACGTGCAACCGACGCAGCGCGTGGCCTACGACCAGTCGCCTCCGTTCGGTGGACCTCACGACGCGGTCTGGGCCGCGTGTACCGGCATCGTCTACCCGAATCAGTTGCGGACCGAGAACGCCGTCCACGCGCTGGAACACGGTGCGGTGTGGATCGCCTACAACCCGGACACCATCGCTCCCGGCGACCTCGACATCCTGCAGGACAAGGTCGAAGGCGAGCCGTACATGCTGATGTCGCCGTACCCGGGCCTGGACACGCCGATCTCGCTGCAGTCGTGGGGCCATCAGCTCAAGCTCGACTCCGCAGGCGACGAACGCGTCGACCAGTTCATCGAGGCACTGCGGCAGAACTCGAACAGCGGCGTGTACCCCGGTCAGCCCGACGCCACCGCGTATCCCGAGATCGGGGCATCCTGCGCGGCGACGCCCGGCGCGTTCGACCCGAACAGCCCGCCGCCGGCGGACGTCGGCCCGATCCCCGCTGACGCCATCCCCATGGACGGCACCGGCACCACCCCCGCCACCGAGGAGGGACTGGTCGCACCGGAACAGCCGATGACCACCGCTCCCGCCCCGGCGCAGCCCGTCCCGGCCACACCTGCGGGCTGATGGACGACTCGGAGTCCGGCACCGACTCGAACACCCCCCAACAGGCCGAGACCGGCTCGGGCACCGGAACCGGACCGACTGAGGCCGAGCAAACCCCCGCTTCTGGCGCACAACGCCGACAGTTACCGGCGATGCTGGTGCTCGGCGCTGTCGCCATGCTGCTGCTCGGTGTGGTTGTCGGCCTGTTGCTCCGCATCAGTTTCGAAGGCGACGACAACAACAGGCCCGCCGAGGACTCGGCTGCGGTGGGCTTCGCGCAGGACATGATCCGTCACCACCAGCAGGCTGTGGAGATGGCGACCATCGAGTTGTACGGCGGAAGCGACCCCCAGGTGCAGTCGCTCGCCTACGACATCCTCACCTCGCAGACCAACCAGATCGGTCAGATGCAGTCGTGGCTGACCCGCTGGGACTATCCGCTCGACAATCCCGACGAGGCGATGGCCTGGATGCAGGGTCACAGTGACGGGCACGGTCACGGGGGCAGCACTGGGTCGAGCATGTCGATGGGGCCGAGGGCGCCCGGTTCACCCCCGATGCCGGGGATGGCGACCACCGAGGAGATGACAAAGCTGCGCACGCTGCAGGGCGCCGAATTGGACACCTACTTCCTACAGTTGATGTTGCGACATCATCAGGGCGGGACCGAGATGATGGAGTTCGCCACCGAGCGCGATCACGTCCAGGAAGAGTTCGTCCGGCAACTCGCGCAGCAGATGGTCAATGTCCAGCAATCGGAGTCGGACACGATGACAAAGATGCTCGAACCCCGCGGGGCGCAACCTCTTCCGATGAATTAGTCGCCGGTCACCGGGCGGGCGGCAAGTCCTCGAAGATCGATCGCCAGTACTCCTCGGGAACGGTCTGGCCGGACTTGAGGATCAGCGCCAGGCCGGTCGCCATGAAGATGCCGAGGATGCCCAGCCACAGGCCGAACACCCCGATGGCAATCCAGGCCGCGGTGACCAGTGGAGGCCACGGATCGAGCACCACCAACAGCGGGGCGAAAAGGAACCCGAGTCCGATGTACCAGGACGAGCCTGCCCGATCCATGATCAGGACCGCCCGTAACCAGCGCGGCGCCCCGGGCAAAGTGGTTGTGACTGTGTTCTGTCGATCGATATCCATACCTTCAGGGTCGCCGCATCGGTGGTTGAAAACGATTACGCCGGAGGTAAGAAAAGCGCCCCCGCCTGCGTAGTCCGACCGCTGCCCGGCGATATGGCAACGCAAAATGAGAACACGTTCTAGTATGGGACCATCCACACACGGCTCGGGGATGGTGCATGTACGACTTCGAAGAACGACGTGACGATGGCTCCACCCTGTCATCAGAGCGGTTTCCCAAACCGCCTCTCGCGCTGACCGCGCTCGAACTGGCTCGCGTGATGGTCGAGTACCCCACCTCGGCGGTGGTGGACGCCATCCTCCCGAGCCATGGTGTGGGCGAGGGACGTCCGGTGCTGGTGATCCCCGGTTTCTACGCAACCGACGGCCTCACCAGCAGGATGCGTTCCCATCTGCGCGGTCTCGGCTACCGAGCCCACGGATGGCACCTCGGCCGTAACTTCGGATTGACCGACCACATCGTCGAGGGGCTACCCGACCGACTGGACCGACTTCACCAACGTTATGGCGTGCCGGTCAGTGTTGTCGGCTGGAGTTTCGGCGGCCTGCTCGCCAGGTGGCTGGGCCACGAACGTCCCGACGCGGTACGGCAGGTCATTTGTCTGGGGTCCCCGTGGCGGCCTGAGGGTGAGGTGACCAGGACGACGGCGATGTTCGAGCACGCCGCACGGAAGTACGGTCTGGTCGACAACGCGCGAGAGATCGTCGACACTCTCCGAGGACCGCTCCCCGTCCGGTGTACGGCAATCTATTCCAAGACCGACGGCATACTCAACTGGCGCAGTTGTGCACTCGACGAGGACGACAATGGCGAGAACATCGCCGTTCTCAGCAGCCACATCGGGCTGGTCTCCAATCCGTTGGCCCTGAGCGTGCTCGCCGATCGACTGGCCCAAAACCCTCTTGCGCCAGAACCTTTCGATTGGGCGCGGTGTGTTCGTCATACCCTCCTCGGTCCATCGGTGAGCGCCCCGACCTTGAGAAAGAGCGCATGAGCACCGACAAGACGCCCGGCGAGCCCGGCGACGAGCCCACGGGCGCAGAGTCGGGCGAAGCACTGTGGGAGTTGCGCGACGGAGCGTGGGTGACCCGGTTGATCCCGATCCTGCGATTGGCGGTCAAGGGCTGGTTCCGGTCCGAGGTGAAGGGCATGGCGAACGTGCCCGACGGCGGAGCGCTGCTGGTCTCCAATCACTCCGGAGGCCTCCTCGCGATGGACGTGCCGGTGATCGCGGTGGAGTTCTTCGATCACTTCGGCAGCGAGCGCCCGCTGTACGTGCTGGCGCACGACATGTTGTTCATCGGCCAGGGCAAACAGCTGTTCGCTCGCGCCGGTTTCGTTCCGGCCAATCGCCGCAACGCCGACCAGCTCCTCCGCAGCGGCGGTGTCACCATCGTCTTCCCCGGTGGCGACTACGACGTGTTCCGGCCGTCCACCTCGGCCAATCGCATCGACTTCAACGGCCGTACCGGGTACGTGCGCACCGCGCTCGAAGCCGGGGTGCCCATCGTCCCGGTGGTGAGCATCGGCGGGCACGAGGCGCAGATCTTCCTCAGCCGCGGTGAGGATCTGGCCAAGCTGTTGCGTCTCGACAAACTCATGCGGACCAAGCTCGCCCCGCTGTCCTTCGGTTTCCCGTTCGGGTTGTCGCTGCAGTTCCCTCCGAACCTGCCGATGCCCACCAAGATCGAGACTCGGGTGCTCGAACCGATCGACATCGTCGCGGAGTTCGGACCCGACCCCGACATCGCTGAAGTCGATCGTGTTGTCCGCGACCGTATGCAGTCCACGTTGGATGAGATGGCCCGTGCACGCCGCTTCCCGGTGCTCGGATGATTACAGGATCAGGAGCCACGTCGTGACCGAGTTGATTGGCCGAATTCGCCGGATGCTGTGGACCATCGGGGTACTCGTCCGCAGTGGCATGCTCGCCGCACTGCGCCCGGACAAGTACGTGCGGATGGGACTCGTGATCTGGCGTCAGGGCACCACACCGATGACCGGCCTCGGGTTGGCAGCAGCGCGGCGGCCGAACGCGACTGCCCTCGTCGACGAACTGGGCAGCCTGACGTGGGCGCAGCTCGACACCCGTAGCGACGCTCTCGCCACAGCGTTGCGCGACCTGCGGCGAGAGCCGGACCAGACTGTCGGCATCCTCTGCCGAAACCACCGCGGCCTCGTCGAAAGCCTTTTGGCATCAACAAAACTCGGTGCCGACTCGCTCCTGTTGAACACCGGGTTCTCCGGACCTCAGCTCACGGAGGTACTCCTTCGCGAGCACACCGGCGTCCTCATCTACGACGAGGAGTTCGCCGACCTCGTGGCCCACGCCCGTTCGCACGTCGAGGACCTCGCCGAGGTGATTGCGTGGACCGACAGCAGCACCGACGCTCCCACCGTCGAAGGGCTCATCAACAAGCATCGTGGCGCCAGACGTCCGGGACGTCCGGATTCGCCGGGACGTATCGTCCTGCTGACCTCCGGCACCACCGGGACCCCCAAAGGCGCACGCCGCTCCGGTGGCGGGGGCGCCGGAGCGCTCGCGGCAATGTTCGACCGCATCCCCTGGAAGGCCGAAGAGAAGATCGTCGTCGCGGCCCCCATGTTTCATGCCTGGGGTTTCGGACAGCTCGCCGTGGCCGGGACGATGACCTGCACCGTGGTGATGCGCCGCAAGTTCGATCCGGAGGCAACGCTGAAGTTGGTCGCCGAGCACCGGGCCACCGGTCTCGCGCTCGTGCCGGTGATGCTCGAACGCATCATGGATCTGCCACCCGAGGTCCTCGACCGCTACCAGCTGAGCTCACTGCGTTTCGCCACGGTCAGCGGATCGCGAATGAGGGCCGACGCCGTCATCGGTTTCATGGACCGGTTCGGCGATGTGGTCTACAACAGCTACAACGCCACCGAGGCGGGCCTGATCAGCACGGCGACACCTGCCGACCTGCGCGCAGCGACAGACACTGCCGGCCGGCCTGCAGCGGGCACCGAGGTACGGATCCTCGACGACAACCTCGACGAGCTACCTCTCGGTGAAGTGGGAAAGATAGCCGTCTTCAGCAACTCTCACTTCGAGGGGTACACGTCTGGTGACTCCAAGGACTTCCACGGCGACTTCATGTTGTCGGGCGACGTGGGCCGCCTGGACGAGAACGGCCGGTTGTTCGTGGTCGGCCGCGACGACGACATGATCGTCTCCGGTGGCGAGAACGTCTACCCATTGGAGGTCGAGGAGACGCTCAACGCCCATCCCTCGGTCCTCGAAGCTGCAGTGCTCGGCGTCGACGACGACAAGTACGGACAACGGCTGGCGGCCTACGTGGTGCTCAAGCCCGGCGAAGATGCCTCCTGCGACGATCTCAAGGCACACGTCAAGTCCCAATTGGCCGGCTTCAAGGTGCCCCGCGACGTCGAGTTCCTCGACGCTCTCCCCCGCAACGCCACCGGCAAGGTGGTCAAACGCGAGCTCACCGGACCCGCGTGATGACAAACGCGGAACAGTTTGGGTAAGTCGCCGATGACGCGCCCCGCACCCCTCCATACTTCCGGAATGGAGCGAATGGAAGGGGTTGATGCCGGCTATCTGTACATGGAAACGCCAACCATGCACATGCACACGCTGAAGATAGCCATCATCGAGCCGCGAGAGGGTTTCACATTCGAGCGTTTCCAGGAGCAGATGCTGGCCAGGCTCGGCCAGCTTCCCCCGCTGCAACGACGGGCGCTGCCCGTACCGCTCTCGCTCAATCACCCGTTGTGGATCAGTGACCAGCCGATCGAGCCCGAGCGGCACCTTTTTCTGCACGACCTGCCGGCCCCCGGAGGTATGGCGGAGCTCGAGGCGGTCACCGGCGAGATCGCGGGAACCCCGCTCGACAGGTCGATTCCGCTGTGGGAGATGCATGTGTGCCAGGGCATGGCCGACGGGCGAATCGCGGTGATAGGCAAGATGCACCACGCGCTCGCGGACGGCGTCGCGGCCAACGCGTTGCTGGGCAACATCACCGACCAGAGTGACGATCCCGAGCAGAACCCTGCGCCACAAGAGGATTCGAGGTCTGACAGCTGGGATCTCGAACCGACGCCCACCAAGGCCGAGCAGACCCGGCTGGCCCTGTCCGATGCCATCCGCCAGATGGGCACGGTGCACGGCCTCCTGTCGCGTACGGCCGCCGGAGTCAGTGCGGTGGTGCGGCATCGTCGGGGTGAATCGGTGTCGGTACCCCGACCGGTCCTCGACGCGCCCCGGGCATCGTTCAACGGCGCTCTCGGTGCCTCGCGCATCTTCGCCACGTGCACGCTCCCCCTCGACGACATCAAGCAGGTGCGAAAAGCCAACGGCGTCACCGTGAATGATGTGGTGCTGGCGATCGTCGCGGGAGCGCTGCGCGACTGGACCAGGTCGCGCGGTGAGGACCTGTCCGGATCACTTCTGGCCGGGGTGCCGGTATCCACCGACGACCCCGAGGGTCCCGCGCGTCTCGGCGGCAACCGGGTGTCGAATCTGTTCACCACTCTCGCGACCGACGTGGACGATCCACGTGAACGGTTGCTCGCCATCTCACGGACAACCGCCGCCTCGAAGAAGGTGCAACAGCACCTGGGTCCTCACATGCTCACCGACTGGGTACAGTTCACTCCGCCGGCACCCTTCAGTGCGGCCCTCAAGCTCTATTCGAAATACAACATGGCGGCCAGACACTCGCCGCCGTTCAACGTCATCGTGTCCAACGTCAAGGGTCCGGCGCAGGACGTGACAATCGCCGGTTCGAAGCTGAGTGATCTCTTCAGCGTCGGACCACTCATCGAAGGTATCGGCCTCAACGTGACCGCGTGGTCCTACGCCGGCCGGCTCAACGTCTCGATTCTGAGCTGCCCAGACCTGGTGGACGATCTCGGTCCGCTCGTGGCACGTATGCGTCCGGCTCTCTATGAATTGGCGAACATGCCCGACTGAGCAGTTCGAGCGAGAGGACGACCAAATGACAGTGCAGCTGGCCGGAAAGGCCCTGAACCGGGTCGCGAGTACCAGTGCCGACGCCCTACGTAGCGGGGTGGGGGCAGGACTGAAGCAGATCATGCCGTCCGCACCTGCAGTCGACGCCGTGCCCGAGGGACGGATCGTCGAGCTCCCCGGGCGTGGCCGGACGTTTGTTGTCGACGTGCCCGGCCCCTCACCCACCGCCCCCACGATCGTGTTGCTGCACGCGCTGGGATGCACCTCTTATCTGAGCTGGGTGGCCACCTTCAGCGAGCTGTCGCAGCACTACCGGGTTGTCACGTTCGACCAGCGATGGCATGGGCGGGGTATCCGGTCGTCGCGTTTCCGGTTCGTCGACTGTGCCGACGATGTGGCGGCCGTGATGGACGCCCTGGGCATCGAGCAAGCAGTCGTGGCCGGTTACTCCATGGGCGGCGCAGTGGCCCAGTTGACGTGGCAGCGGCACCGGACGCGTGTCTCAGGTCTGGTGCTGTGCTCCACCGCGAGAAACTTCCGTGGAAAGAAGGGCGAGCGACTGTTCTTCCCTCTGATGACCGCCGCGATGCACCCGTTGGCCAGCTTCGCGCTGTCGCATGTCGACCGGCTGGCACAGACCCTCCCCGAGCTGCCGTCGGTGGAAGTGGCGAACCCGACCGCGTGGAGCAAGGTCGAGTTCCGCAGTACCAGCGCATGGTCGCTACCCGAAGCGCTCGGTGAGCTCGGCCGTTTCGACTCTGCGTCCTGGATCGGTGGGGTCGACGTACCGACTGCCGTGGTGGTCACCGGAAAGGACCACATCATCCCCTCACGCCGCCAGCGCAAGCTGGCCGACTCGATACCCGACGCCCAGGTCTTCACCGCGCGGGGCGGGCACGCAGCCATCGTGTTGGGGGCTACAGGGTGGGTTCCGGTGTTCCTCGAGGCGGTCCAGAACGTGACCGACCGTGTGACACCCGGTACCAGAGCAGCGATCTGAGCCGGAGATGTTGCCTGAATCTGTGCCCCCGGCAGGATTCGAACCTGCGGCCTTCCGCTCCGGAGGCGGACGCTCTATCCCCTGAGCTACGGGGGCTCATTGGGCGAGAGTCAGCCTAGCGCATCGGGTGTGGGCATCCCAAAACGGATGGGCCGGGCGCGTTCACACGGCCACGAGGTGAGCCCCGCCCACACCCTGATAGCGCTGCGGTGTGCACGTGAGCACGATGACCTGGGTGTTCCGTCCGGCGTGTCCCAGGACCGCTCCCATGCTGGCCAGGCGCTCGGGGTCGGTGTAACCCAGGGCGTCATCGATGATGACCGGAACGCCGTCTGCGGGGTCGACGAGCATGGCGCACGCCAGCCGGCTGATGATGCCCAGCTGTTCTTTCGCGCCGCCGGACAGGGCATCGTGGTCGACGGTGACCCCGTCGAGCGTCCGGGTGGTGATGCGCAACTCCTCATCGATCCCGACACCCAGGCTCGACCCGAACACAACCTTGCCCAGCCGGAGTACCTGGTCGGTGAACGGCTGGACATAGCGGCGCCGGGTGTTGTCGCGGTGACGCTGCAGCGTGTGGAGCAGCAGTTCTGCCGCCTGCGCACGGACCCTCACCCGCTCCAGGACGCCCTGTGCGGCTTCCAATTCGGTTGCTGCGGCATGCAACTGGTCCAGCTGGCCATCGTCGCGACGGATCTCGATGCGCGTACGCAATTCGGCGATCTCGGTCCCGAGACCGGCCAGGCGCGGCTCTGCATGCTCCACCAGCGCGGAGACGTTGGCGTAGTGCAGTTCCAGTGTCTCCGGGTCTGCCTCGTCGATGTCGCGGGCGGCACGTGCCATCGCCTTCTCCGCTTGTGCGATGTGCTCGACGATCGCCACCCGCCGCTCCTCCAGCGCCTCGTCGGTACGACCGTCGCACAATTGATGATGCTGGTCTCGGAGATCATCACGGTCGGCGCGCAGCTGGACGAGACGCTCGTCGAGGATCCGGTGCTCGTTGTCCAGACTGCGCAGCTCGCTCTGGACCTCTGCTCGTTGCTGGGTGACTCCGGCGAGCCGAACCGAGGCGGCACCTGCACGCCGTTCGGCCTCCTCGACGTCGACGGTGCCTGTGGTCGTCGGCTGGGCGTCGATCCGAGATGTCAACTCGGCCAATTCGGCTCGCAGTGTGTCCTCGTCATGGTCGCCCAGAACCGCGGCCAGCTGCGACCGAACGCTGTCGACAGCGTCTGAGGCCCGCTCGCGACGGCGCACCTGAGCCCGCAATTCGGCGACGTCCGCGACGCCGCGCTCGTCGAGGAATCCCGCAAGCGCCCGCTCCGCACCGGCCAGCCGGCCGGCCAGTGTTGCCGACTCGGCGCCTGGCGCCACGGCCACCCGCACCACACCGTCCACCTCCACCACCGTGCCCTCGGTGAGTGCGAACTCGGTGGTCGCCGTGTCGACACCGTCGACGGTGATCGCGTGGCCCCCGAGTTTCATGACCGAGACAATTGCTGCCGCAGAACGCGATTCGGCGCGTGCGACGGTGACTCGGTGGGCGAGGTCTTCGGCGATGTCGAGGTCGTCGTGGTCACTGATGACAGCAGCGACCTCGCGCCGGACGGCCGTCAGCTGTTCGCGCAGCGACCCGACGCGCTCCAGCAGTGCGGTGATCTCGTCGCGGCGCGTGCGCAGTGCACTGTTCTTCGCCGCAGCCCTGGCGGCGGCGACCTCCTCGGCCGCCCGGGCCTCTGCCAGCCGCGCATCCTCCATGTCGCGGTCGAGGCGTGTCAGCTCGACCCGGCGCGTGTCCGCGACACCTCTGACGTGTTCGACCGCCCGGGTGGTCACGTCGATGGTGTGCTCGCAGTCGCTGACCCGCTTGCAGGCTGCGGCGCGCTGGGCCTTCTCGCGGTCGAGAAACTGCAATTCGTTCTGGAGAGAACGCATTTCGGTTCGGGCCTGGTCATGCCGCCGTTGCAGCCCCACCGCCTGCTCTCGCTGCTCGGTGAGTGAGGCCAATTCCACCTTTGCCATCTCCAGGGAGTTCGCCAGTTCCCGACGCGTGGTGGTGAGCGTCTCCAGGCGCGCGGCGTCGGCGGTCACCTGGTCCATCGCAGCGGCCAGCTCGGTGTGACGAGCCTGGGCACGTTCCACGTCGGCTGTGGCCGTGGCCAGTTCACGAGCGGGACGTCCTTGTGCCGCAGTGAAGTAGCGTTCGTACTCCGCACGTACCGCGTCGAGCAACGCCGAGTCATCCGATCCGGGGTCGGTTTGGGACGACGTCGTGCCTGCTGCGGTGTCGAGTGCACGAGACAACGCTGCGCTCGCCGACAGTTCGCCGACCACCGGGTCTCCCGCCTGCAGCAAGCGCAACGCCTTGAACAGGCCCGCGTCGACACGTTCATCGAGGATGGCACACACGCGCTCATGGGCCGCGCGGCCACTGAGCTGCTCTTTCACCGGCTCATCGATGACCAGTTCAGTACGGGCACCCCGGTTGTACTGCTTGGTGTAGGTGAATCGGTAGGGGCCACAGCTGATGTCGGCCTCCACCACCGACCCGACGTCGAGACCGGATGGGGCGACGGCACGTACCTTGCCGCTCTTGCTGTCCGAGCGCACCTCCAGCAGCAGATCGAGAGCCTCGATCATCGATGACTTGCCGGCCTCGTTGGCGCCCTCCACCACGGTGACCCCGACCTCGGGAAAGATGATCTCCCGCTCGGTGATCCCGCGAAAGTGGCTCAGCCTCAGTCGATGCAGCTTCACCGGCTACCACCGGCGAGCCGGAAGAGCAGGGCGAGGGCCTCCTGCGCCGCGACTGCCTGCGAGTCGGTGGCGCGTGCCATCTCCGACAGTTCGGTGACGGCGTCGCCGATGAAACCTGTCAGTGCCATCTCGGCGAAGTCCTCGTCATCGGGTCTGATCACCAGGTCGTGACGCAGATCCCAAAACGTCAGTGCGGCAAATCGATCCGAGAACTCCTCGAGCATCGCATCGAGTTCTGATCGTTCGGTGATGGTCACAGACCCACGCAGCGCCAATTGCACCACGGTGTTCGCCTTGTGGTCGAAGGCGTCGAGGCGCCGCCGCAATCCGGAGATGTCGTCGGTGCTGTTGATGTCGTGCTCGACGGTACGAAAGGCCCACTGCCCCACGGGTTCAGCAGTGACATGCACGGTGTTCTCATGCTGCGCAGGGATGACGTCCGGCATGTACTGGCCGCGGGTGAGGGTGACCACCAGTGCACGGCCCGGATCCTCTTCGCGGTGATCGTAGTTGGTGACCTCCTGCGCTCCGGAATACCAGATCCGTCCGGTGTCACCGATGTCGGTGACCGAATGCCTGTCTCCCAGAGCCACGTAGTCGATCAACCCGTCCGCGATGGCGCGTTCGAGTTCGGCGACCTGGATGAGTGTCGGGTCGTCGGAGTCGGGCGCGAGCGTGTCGACCCGTCCATGACCGGCAACGATCCGGATGTCCTCGCTCGGCCCGAGCGAGGAGACCTGCTGAGCGATCGTGTCGGCCAGCGGCACCTTGCTGGTCCACGGCGCTGCGATCAGCTGCACACCGGGGCGCACATGAAACGCACCGACCGTTCCCAGAACGTGGACGTGGTCGGGTTTGTGGTCGGCGAACACGCGCGAGTTGTAGATGCTCGCGGCGTCGAGCGGGTCGTGATTGCCCGGGAGGAGGTACACCGGGCAGCCGATCTGCTGCATGTGGTCGAGGCTTCGACGGATGACCCGCGAGGACACCTGCCGGTCCTCGAACACGTCCCCGCACACCAGCACGAACTCGGCGTTGTGCGTAGCGGCCAGCTGACCGATGCGTCCGATGGCCTCCTGACGCGCTGCTGTGTACCGCGCCTGGGCATCACCCTTGAGGAAGTGCCTGGTCATGCCGAGCTGCCAGTCCGCGGTGTGGATGAAGGTCACCTCTTGCGCAGGCAGCGACAACGGCAGGGCTGCACTCATGGGTGACCTCCTCTCGTGGCCCGGATCGAACACAGTGACGACTGGTCCGATCCTACGAGCGGTGTCCGACAGAGCGTTGGACCTTCAGCGGTGGGTCACGTATCGCTTATCGAGGCGCACACACCGTCTTTCAGTATCGCTCGCTCTCGATCACCACCGGTCCGGCCACCGCGACCACGATCAGCCGTGTGTCGTCGGCGATCTCGTAGCCGAACTGGTATCCCGTGTCGACGTCGTAGCGCGAATCGCGATCCTGTCGACGCCCGGTTCCATCGACCACGATGATCTCGCACAATCCCGGTTGGGTGTCGGCGCTGCACGAGTAGTCGACCAGCTCCGGCGATGGCTGCGGGTCGACCACCGACACCCCGGCGTAGATCTCGGGGCTCACGGCCTCGACATCGACGGTGACCTCGTCTCCGGAACCGATCGTGGCCGCGGGTTCTCGCGCAGCCAGCCCCGAGAAGTCCAATCCGACAACGGCTTTCAGGGGATCGGTGTCGACCCGTGAGATGGCCCGCTGAGCGACGGCGATCCAGTCGAAATAGGTTGCCACCGGACTGATCTTCCAACCGCCGTCGGCCGGTACCGCGACCACATGACCGAAGGCACCGTACAGACGCTCGGCAAAAGGGCCGCCGTCGGAGATGCAGCCCTGGTCGTCCTCCCCGACCGTGCGTATGCAGTCACCGTCGAAGACGACTGTTGCCTCGGTACCCTCGGAACGAAGTGTGGCCTCGAACTTGTCGATCCGGACGCGCGCCTGGTCGTTGTCCCCCCTGGTGACCTCGACGTCGAGATCGTCGATCGTCACCGGCGACTCGATTCCGAAGTCGAAGTCGAACTCGGAGTCCGCCTCCAGCTCAGCATTGATGCCAGGGGCGTATGTCTTGAGCAGTCGCGCCTCGACCCCGCCCATCGCGTCCGCGACATGAGTGATGTCAGCGGTCTGAAGGGTCTCGACCAGACCCTCGACGAATCCGGCCAGGGCGCGTTCGGGCGAGTCATAACCGGCCTCGGACGGGCCGGGATCAGCTGTCTGCCAGCCCATTTCCTCTGCGGTGTACTGGGCCGCGGTGAATGTGGGACTGACGAACCAGCCACCGTCGCGCCGCACCGACATCAGGAAAGGCGCCTGCTCGCGGTCACCGACCACCACGGTCTCGGTGCCGGTATCGACGTCGTCGGCTGTGGTGGTCTTGTAGGTGACCTCGGGTCCGGCGATCGAGACCTCGATCTCGACGGCACCGACAGCCGCCGGATCAACGTCGGGGACGAGGTCGGCCAGCGACTCGATTGTTCTGGCATCGATTGTCAGGATGATGGTGGCGCGTTCGATCGAGACCTTCGTCAGATCGGCTGCCACCGACTCGGACGTCAGACGCAGATCCGAGATCTCCACCGAGACGCCTTCGAATTGATCGATGGGTGACTGCCCGGTGGATCCCAGCTTGCTCTGCAGGTCTCCGATGTCACCGATGAGTCCGGCCAGTTGGTCGGTCTCATCCGGCGGCAACAGTAGTCCGAGCCTTGTCCAGTCCTCGTCCTCGAGGGCGCCCAAGAAGTCCTTCACCGAGTTCGTGGCGCTCGACGCCCCGTTGACCTGGGTGAGGACCAGCCGGTTCACCGCGAATCCGCCCGTTGCCACCAGGACTATCGCAGCCACGATCGCAATGGCCTTGAGAAAACTGCGGTTACGCAGTGGAGCGGGCGGTCCGGGTTGCGGCGCAACTGGGCCGGGATTCGACGCCGGGTAGGTCATCGGATCACACCACTTCGGGCCAGGGACGGCGCCAATGCCTCACGCCAGACGATGAACGCCGGCACGACGAACCCGACAAGCCAGAGTGCCAAGGGCGCCGGTTGGTTCCAGTTCACCCGCACACTCATCACCACCAGGACCGCTATCGCGGTGATGACAAGCCCGATCGCAAAGCCGAACAGCGCTTTGTGCTGGTCCCCGGCCCACTCGACATCCTGTCGCGCACGAGTGTGGCCCCCGCCAGGGCAAGCGTGAAGAACACCAGCGCTGCGAGCACGGCGGACGTTGCCGAGTACAGGGTGAGCCCGGCGACCGACAACGCCACCCAGAGCAACGACACCGCCATCACCAAACCCAGCGGCGCACTGTAGTACTCGTGCTGCGTCATCGCGACCCGGCGCGGTAGCCCAGGCGACAACGCAGCAGCCCCGATCCCACCGAGGACGGCGATACCGAGGTAGCCCGTTGTCACCGAATCAACCGATTCGTATGGCACTCCCGGCAACGACACCATCAGAGCCCACCCTGCAACAGCCCATCCCAGAAGCGAAAGCGACAGGGACGAACCAGTTTTACCGGTGGCCGCCGTCAAGATCAGGCGGCCGACCACGATCAGCCAGGCCACGGCTGCGGCCGCGGAGACCAGCGGATCGAGGACGCTCACGCGCAGGCCTGCGACGGCATCGAGGTTCTCCACGAAACGCACCACATCGATCACCACGGCGGACACCGTCATCACCGCGAACAGCCCGCCGACGACAAGAAGAAGAGCCCGCGACTGCCGACCCGCGACGCCGAAGCCGTCGTGGCCCCAGACATCGAAGAGATCGGCCTCACGCGGCTGCCCCGCGAGAATCGCTCCCGCCAGTCCGATCCATACCGCCGGACCGAAACCCGTACCGCCGTAGTCCCATTCGGTCCAGCGACACGAGATATCCCAGCCAAGGCAGACCATGACCACTGCGAGATAAGGGGCCACACAGATCAGTTTGAGCGCACGCAGCTTTCCCGGCGTCCACGTCTGCCCGAACATTCCCCGCCGACTCGCGGCCGGCAACAACAGCGACAGCAGCGAGAGGCCCGTGACGATCGCGACGTCGACGCGGAACAACGCGAGGGTGTCGGCGTCCCAGTCCAGGCCCAGCGAGACCAGCAGCGCCACGGCCGCCAGCAAGTCCCGGACCCGGTCTGCTCTCGTGGGTGTCCACGGTGCGCCACCGACAAGCGAGGCCGAAGGCGGACGTTGCAACACATCCGAGGGTTGCGATGGGGGCACCGTTCCTGGTTGCAAAGTGCGCTCCTCCCGTTGGGCACCAATGCAGGTCACATCGTAGGTCAGGGTGAAGCAAAATCCTGTCATCCATTCGGCGCAGGGATACTGGGCAGATGAACCCCTCCCCCCGCAGTCAGCCGGTGTTGTCTGCCGCTGCCGGAACATCCAGCGTGGCGCTGGGACTCGGCGTCGGCTACCTGCTGGCACCTGCCGTCGATCGGAGTTCGTCGCCTCTGCAGGCCGTCGGGTCCGAGGTGATCGACCGCATGCCCGAGGGCCTGAGGGAATCGGCCATCGATGCGTTCGGCACCGCCGACAAGACAGTGCTGCTGGTGACCATCGCGGCAATCATGGCGGTGCTCGCCGCATGCGCCGGAGTGGCCGAATACCGGCGTCCCCCGGCCGGGCTCGTCATGGTGGCCCTGGTCGGAGCACTCGGGGCCGCAGCGGCGGTGGCGCGACCGAACGCGTCGCTCACGTGGGCACTACCCACGATCGCTGGGGTGGTGGTCGCCATGGTTGTACTGCACTGGCTGATACGGGCACTGCGCCCACGGGTCGGCGAACCCGCGGGCCACACCGATGCCCACGGCGACCGGTCTGCCACTGCCACCGACCGACGCCGGTTCCTGGTCCGAGCCGGCGCAGTCGGGGGCGGGGCGGTCCTGGCCGGACTCGGCGGTGTGACCGTCCGACGGGTCAGTGGCGGGGTGGGAGCCGACCGTGCCGCCTTCGCCGTGCCCGATGCAAGTAATCCGGTCACCACGCAAGCGCCGTCCATTGCTCAGGTCAGCTCGTTCATCACCCCCAACGACGACTTCTATCGCATCGACACCGCGCTCGTGGTGCCACAGGTCAAGAGCACAAGCTGGTCGCTGCGCATCCACGGGATGGTCGATCGAGAGATCAGGCTCGATCTCGAACAGTTACAACAAGACAACAACGCTTTCGACGCCGTCATCACACTGACCTGTGTGTCCAACAAGGTCGGCGGCGACCTCGTCGGCAACGCGACCTGGACCGGCTACCGCCTGAAGGATCTCCTGGCCGCGGCCGGTCCGTCCGCGGACGCCGACATGGTGTTGTCGACCAGTGCCGACGGATGGACCGCCGGTACTCCGCTGGCCGCCTTGACCGACGGCCGCGACGCCATGCTGGCGGTGGGGATGAACGGTGAACCGTTGCCGCTCGAACACGGCTACCCGGTCAGGATGGTCGTCCCGGGCCTGTACGGATACGTCTCGGCGACCAAGTGGGTGGTGTCGCTCGAGGTCACCAGATTCGATCGCGCGGAGGCGTACTGGACCACGCTCGGATGGGCCGAGAAGGGGCCGATCAAGACCAGCTCGCGCATCGACGTGCCGAGGACCGGTTCCTCTCTCACCAGCGGCCCGGTCACCGTCGGAGGCGTGGCGTGGGCACAACACCGCGGCATCAACGGCGTGCAGGTGCAGGTCGACGACGGGCCGTGGAACGACGCAGAACTGTTGGATCCCAACGTGATCGACGCATGGCGACTGTGGAGGTGGCAGTGGGATGCCCCATCCGGTGAGCACCGCCTGAGGGTTCGGGCCATCGACGGCGAAGGCGTAGCGCAGATCGAATCGGAGACACCGTCGGTGCCGGACGGAGCGACCGGACTGCATTCGGTCGAGGTGCAGGTCCGGCCCTGAGCTATCGTGGCTCGGCGCAGTCGGCCATCCATCCGGCAAGCAAGGCCAGCGACCTTCGCGCCGCGGCATCATCGCGGTCGACGAGCCACCACTGCACGGTGCCGAACAGCATCTGCAATGCCGACCGCACCAATTCACGTTCGGACACTTCCCATCGCATCCCGCAGCGATCGCCGATCTCGGAAAGATAGGTGTGCCCGTACTTCTCGGCGATGGTGTGCTGCAGCAGCGCCTGGCCGGCCGACGCCGATTCCGTCGGCTGCCGCAACGAGAACAGCATGGACTCGATCATGAGCAGCCAACGATTCGGGAATTCGGCCGCGCGTGCCCAGACCGCAGTGACCGCCTCCTGGATGGAGATCCGGAGCGCATCCCTGCCGGTACCGAGGTTCTCGGTCGGCACCGAAGCGAGAAGCGCCTCGAGTTGCTCGGCGATCACCTTCTCGATCATCGCGGCGACAAGTTGTTCCTTGTCGTCGAAGCAGTAATGCACCACGCCGAGGGAGACCTTGGCTTCCTCGGCGACACCACGCACGGTCACCGCGCTCATGCCGCCGCGGTCGGCAAGCGTCAGAGCGCAGTTCACCAATTGTGTGCGGCGGTCCTCCACCGACAACCGGCGCGAACCTGGAACGTCACTGCGCATGGCGCACAGTACATCCCGAGACGAGCACCGACGTCAACCACGGTGGACACACGGCTGGTCAGTCCCCCGCGCCCGATGGCGCCACGGCGTTCGCAGTGCTGTTCGCCTGCGGCACCCCGGCTGCGCCCTCGGTCCCGACAGGGCCATCGCCTGGTTTCGCCCCGCCCGCGGGCACCACCGCTTCCATCATGTGCCGCGGCCTGGCAAAGGCTGCAGCAGCGACGACGCCGATCAGCAGGGCCGCAGCCGGGAGCAGGAGCGACTGCCCCATCGCTGCGGAGAAGCCGTCCCGAACTGACTCCGGTAGCCGTCCGGCCTGATCCGTCGACGATGACCCGAACCCGGGAACCTCTGCAGCGAGGCGGGTCTGCATCAGGGCACCCACCGCAGCGCTACCGAGCACCGAGCCGATGAGACGCGTGGTGTTGTACACGCCGGCGCCGGCGCCGGCACTGGTCATCGGAAGGTTCCGCGTCGCTGTGGCAGCCAACGGCGCCCAGATACCCGAACTCGCCGCGCCCATGAGCGCCACGGGCAGCAGAAGCTGCCAGATCGGGGTGGTCGGCGTGGCGATCATCGCGAGCCAGCCGATGGCCACCGCGTTGAGCAGCAGGGCCGTGGCGACGATGTATCGAGGGTGGACCCGGTCGACCTGCCGGCCGACAATCGGCGCGAGCACGCCGGTGAGAACTGCCATCGGCACGGTCACCACCGCCGACTCCGTCGGGGTGAGACCCGCGACCAGCTGCAAGTAGTACATCAGCGGGACCATCATCCCGGCCGTCGCAAAACCCATCGTCGTGATGCCGATACTCGCCAGTGAGAAGTTCCGGTCGCGGAACAGGCGCAGGGGCACAAGCGGTTCAGCCGATCGCCGCACCGTCAAGATCTTGTGCTGCCAGTAGACGAACAACACCATCACCACCAGGCCGAAGCCGATGAGGCCCCAGATCCAGGCCGCCCAGTCGTATTTCTCGCCGTCCTGGATACCGAAGACCAGACAGGTCAGACCGATGCC
Organism: Williamsia muralis; assembly: GCF_051487485.1. Classification (GTDB taxonomy): domain Bacteria; phylum Actinomycetota; class Actinomycetes; order Mycobacteriales; family Mycobacteriaceae; genus Williamsia; species Williamsia muralis_B. Next base: position 52,866 of record NZ_JAHVCV010000002.1, read on the forward strand.
GCTGAGCGCCATGCCGACGAGGTCGAAGTGGCGTTTACTCGTGGACACCTGCGGCACCAGCTTCCATGCCAGCGCCAGACCGACGATGCCGACGGGGACGTTGACGAAGAAGATCCACTCCCAGCCCAGACCGTCGACGAGCCCGCCACCCGCGAGCGGGCCGATCAGCGTCGCGACACCCGCGACGGTGCCCCAGACACCCATCGCCGCGCCACGCTTGTTCTCGGGGAAGATCCGCGTGATCAGTGCCATCGTCTGCGGCGTGATCAGCGCCGCACCCACCCCCTGCAGACCGCGCGCGAGGATGAGCATCTCGATCGAACCCGCGAACCCGCACCACACGCTCGCCACCGTGAACACCACGAGGCCTACGAGATACACGTTCTTCGGTCCGTACCGGTCACCCAGACGTCCGGCGATGAGCATGGGCACCGCGTAGGTGAGCAGATAAGCGCTCGAGACCCAGATGACCCCGTTCACATCGGTGTCCAGCGCCCGCTGGATGGCGGGCTGGGCAACCGAGACGATGGTCATGTCCACGAGGATCATGAAGAACCCGATGCACAGCGCGCCCAGCGCGAGCCAAGGTCTGGTGGTGATGGCCGGGGTGGGGCTGGGGCTACTCACTGTCTTCCTCTGTTCTGTTCGATGGGGTCGTGCTCGCCAACCACTCCTCGATCCACAGGAGGTCGCCGTTCTCCAGCCGATCACGCAGGCTCTCGGTCCAGGCGATCTCAGCCTGCATCACCGCCTGCCGGCAACCGGCATCCAGCAAAAACATCTCGGGGATGCCGCCTTCCGAGGCCTCTGCCACCGACCGGTTGACCGATTCGAGTTCGCAGCGCATCGCACCGAGCCGCTCGGTGAGAAGCCCGACGACCTCGTGCCGGCCCAGCGAGTGCGCCTCGGCAAGGGCCAGGTAGAAGCTCGGGTACTCGACCGCGGGGGTGCGGAGCATTGCCGTGAGGGAGCGACGCAGAGCGCTGGTGCCCGTCTCGGTGATGGCGTAGACGGTGCGTTCGGGCCGATTGCCGGAACGCTGAATACTGTTGACCTGCAACAGATCCTGGGCGTGCAGCCGGTCGACTGTGTGGTAGAGCGATCCGGGCCGGGTCTTGGCGAATCGGTCCTCATTGCGTTCGAGCAACGTCTGGACCATTTCATACGGATGCATCGGCCGTTCCGCCGCGAGACCGAGGACAAGAACAGCCAACGGGGTCAGTTCGACATCGGCAGCAGCACTGCGTTGCGTCATCGTCCTCCCCCGCCCGGCCTTCGGTCCGCCCGAATAGTCCACGTGGAATATACCGCGCCGAAGTCCGTCTGCCCAGCCCTGATCAACGGCTACCCTGGAAACGATGAGCACCGAGTCGACACACTCAGCGCACGACACCCCGGGCACCTACGTGACCACCGGTGAGGAGTTCGTGCGGGACACCCGATACATCGACAACCGCATCACGCGTGACGGCGTCGGACCCGCGGGCGAGACATTCAAGGTCGAGCCGGGCCGGTACCGGCTGATCGTCGCCCGCGCATGCCCCTGGGCGAACCGGGCGATCATCGTCCGCCGGCTGCTGGGTCTGGAGTCGGTGCTGTCGATGGGCCTGTGTGGTCCGACCCATGACTCGGACAGCTGGACCTTCGACCTCGACCCCGACGGTCTCGACCCTGTCCTGAAGATCCCGCGCCTGAAAGACGCCTACCTGACGCGGTACCCGGACTACCCGCGGGGAATCACCGTCCCGGCCATCGTCGACATCCCCACCGGCGCCGTGGTCACCAACGAGTTCCGCCAGATGACCCTCGACTTCTCCACCGAGTGGGTCGACCACCACCGCGATGGGGCTCCTGACCTCTACCCCGAACATCTGCGCGGCGAGATCGACGAGGTCATCGACGTCGTCTTCAAGGACGTCAACAACGGCGTGTACCGGTGCGGGTTCGCCGGCAGTCAGGACGCCTACGAAACCGCCTACGATCGGCTGTTCACCCGTCTCGACCAGCTTTCCGACCGGCTACGCGAGCAGCGCTATCTGGTGGGCGACACCATCACCGAAGCGGACGTGCGCCTGTTCACCACCCTGGTCAGATTCGACCCTGTCTACCACGGACACTTCAAGTGCAACCGGTCCAAACTGAGTGAGATGCCCGTGCTCTGGGCGTACGCACGCGACCTGTTCCAGACCCCCGGATTCGGGGACACCGTCGACTTCACCCAGATCAAACAGCACTACTACATCGTTCACGAGGACATCAATCCCACGAAGATCGTGCCCAAGGGACCGGATCTGTCCGGCTGGCGCACCGCCCATCACCGTGAAGAACTCGGCGGTCGACCGTTCGGCGACGGCACCCCGCCACCGCCGCCCATCGACGGCGAAGTGGTTCCCGCCGGACAAGGAGCCTGACCATGGCCAAGAAGCAGCTGTCCTCTATCGGTGATGGACAGATCGTGGGAGCCGGACGCAAACCCGAGGGCATCCTGGACGCCCTGGTCGGTCAGGCGCAGCACCTACAGGCACCCGCCGTCGCCAAGTACGTCAACCATCTGCGCCAGGAACACCCCTACGAGTCACCGGCACAGATCATCGCCCGGCTCGAACAGCGGTTCCTGATGGCTGTCACCGGGTCTGGCGGAGCGGTCGGCGCCGCGGCCGCGTTCCCGGGTGTGGGCACCGTGATGTCCCTGGCATCCCTGGGCGCCGAGACCGCGTTCTTCATCGAGGCGTCGGCACTTCTGTCGCTGGCCATCGCCGATGTGCACGGCATCCCGATCGACGACCGCGAGCGCCGCAAAGCCCTCGTGTTGACCGTGGCACTCGGCGAGTCGGGGTTGGCGGTGGTGCGTGACTCCCTCGGCGCGAAGTCCGGCGGAACGATGGGCCGTGCGCTCGGCGGCGTCATACCGGCACCGGTCATGCGAACGCTCAATCAGCGGTTGGTCAAGCGCTACCTGCGCAAGTACACCCTCCAGAAGTTGCCGCTGGCGGCCGGCAAACTCCTGCCCGCCGGCCTCGGGGCGATCATCGGAGGCGTGGGCAACCGCACCCTCGGCAAGATCATCATCAACAACTCGCGCAAGGTCTTCGGCCCTGCTCCCAGGGAATGGCCGTCGAATCGTCCCCACATCATCGCGCCCTACGACGGGCCGTCATCTAGTTGATCGCTCCGCCAGAAGACGTTCGACCCGGGTGGATCCGGCGGCTGACCCGGGAGTGTCTGCGTCACCGCAGACTGGTTGTCATCGTCCTCGGTGTCACCGGCCTCGCGCTGCTGATCGACCTCGCGATCCCACTGCTGACCAAGGCCGCGATCGATGAAGCCACCGGGACCGCCGAGCACGGGTACTCGATCACAGCTATCGCCGGGGTCATGGTGGCGCTGGCCTTTGTCCGATTCGGATGCCAATACGGTCGCCGGCTGACTGCTGGACGACTATCGCTCAACGTGCAGAATTCGCTGCGGTTGTCGATCCTGAACAGCGTGCTCCGCCTCGACGGTGCGGCTCAGGACCAGATCCGCACCGGCCAGGTGGTGTCGCGCAGCATCACCGATCTGCAGTTGGTGCAGGGCCTCCTCGCGATGGTGCCCCTCTCGCTCGGCGCGATGGTGCAGGTGGTTCTCGCCATCGGGGTGATGTTCTACCTGTCCCCGTTGCTCACAGTGGTTGCCCTGCTGGTCATCCCGGCCGTGTCGGCCATCGCGTTCAACAGTCGCAAACGCCTGTTCGCCGCCACCTGGTCCGCGCAACAATCGGCCGCCGACCTCGCCCAGCACGTGGAGGAGACGGTGACCGGCGTCCGCGTCGTCAAGGGCTTCGGTCAGGAGGATCGGGCGGTCGACGAGCTTGTGGGGCTTGGTCGTCGGCTGTACTCCATGCGCCTGCGGTCGGCGAAGATCAACGCACGCTTCGCGCCGTCGCTCGCTGCCGTGCCGCAGCTGGGGATGGTCGCGATCATCGCCCTGGGCGGGTACCTGACGATGCAGGGCTCGATCACCGTCGGCACCTTTCTCGCGTTCGCCACCTACGTCACCACGATGACCGGGCTCGCCCGGCTCCTCACCTCGCTGCTGGTGTCGGCGCAACTCGCGCGGGCTGCCGTCGAGCGCGTGTACCAGGTGATCGACGAACCACCCGATCCCGCGCTGTCTGCACGCGGCACCCTTCCCGGTGATGCCCTGGGACTGGCGCTGAACAATGTCACCTTCACCTACCCGGGAGCCCGAACACCCGTGCTGAACGGGGTCGACCTCCACATCGCTCCCGGTGAGGTCGTCGCCGTCGTCGGTCCGCCCGGCTCGGGCAAATCGACCCTCGCCCTACTCGCCGACCGCTTCTATCGGCCCCAGGCCGGCACGATCGAATTGTCCAACAGCCACGGCACTTTCGACATCTCCACGGTGGAGACACAGGAACTCCGGTCGACGGTCGGCGTGGTGTTCGACGAGGCCTTCCTCTACTCGGACACCGTCGCCGCCAACATCGCCCCGAACGCCCACGTCGGGAAGTTCGACAGCACCACCGACGAGAAGCCACCGCTGCCGCCGGGCATCATCTCGGCGGCCGAACGTGCCGGCGCACACGGTTTCGTGACCGCACTCGAACACGGATACCGGACCATCGTCGGGGAACGAGGACTGACCCTGTCGGGCGGACAACGCCAGCGCATCGCACTGGCCCGCGCACTCTATGCAGACCCCCGCGTACTGATCCTCGACGACGCGACCTCTGCGGTCGATGCGCGCACCGAGGCCGACATCTTCACCCACCTGCGCACCTCCACGCGGACGATGCTGATCCTGGCCCACCGCCGGTCCACCCTGACCCTTGCCGACCGTGTCGCCGTTCTAGACGGGGGCCGCATCATCGACGTCGGTACCGAGGCCGAACTCAACGCTCGCTGTCCCCTCTTCCGCTCACTGATGAGCACGGATGTCCGCGATGACGACCTCGACGAGGACATCGCCGCCGATCAGCCGGTGGCGGTCGATGCGCTCTGGCCGAACGAAGCACCCGAACCCGAGCCGCGGCTGCGCAAGGTCGCGGCACCGGCGACGATGGGTCCTCGCGGCGGCGGTGGGATGGCCGGCGCGCTCGGCGCGATGGCTCCGACCCCGAAACTCCTCGAAGCGGTGCAGGCGCTCCCCCCGGCCGACGAGTCACCGGACGTCGACGACAACAACATCCGCACCGATCGGCCCGACTTCTCGCTTCGTCAGTTGCTGCGCCCGGTTCGCTGGCTGCTGGCCTTGGTCGTGCTGTGCATATCCATCGACACCCTGGTGGGTCTGGCCTTCCCCACGATCGCCCGCTACGGCATCGACGGCGCCACGTCCGACCGGTCGAGCCATCTGTGGTTCGCGGCCGGCGTAGGTCTGGCCGCCGTTGCGATCGGATTCGTCGCTACCGCCGTGATGACCGTGATCACCTCCCGCGCCGGCGAACGCGTCCTCTATGCACTGCGCGTGCGGAGTTACGCGCACCTGCAGCGACTCGGCCTGGACTACTACGAGCGCGAACTGTCCGGGCGAATCATGACGCGCATGACCACCGACGTCGATGCGCTGTCGACGTTCCTGCAGACGGGTCTGTCGACCGCGATCGTCAGCACCCTCGCGGTGGTCGGTGTGGCTGTTGCCCTCATCATCACCGATGCCTCACTCGGACTGCTGATGCTGGTGGTGTTCCCGCCGATCATCGTGGCGACGATCGTGTTCCGCCGGATCTCGTCGCGCGCCTACACCCGCTCGAGGGAATTGGTCAGCGAGGTCAACGCCGACTTCCAGGAGAACGTCGGCGGCGTGCGCACCACTCAGGCCTATTCGCACGACGGCTTTGCCATGGCGCAGTTCTCGGCAAGGGCTGCGGCGTACGTTCGAGCCCGCATGGTGTCCCAGCAGGCGATCTCCATCTTCTTCCCGTTCATCACCTTGATGTCCGACCTCGCGACCGCGGGGGTGATCGCCTTCGGCGCCCACCAGGTTGCCGGAGGCAGCACCAGTGCAGGCACCCTCGTCGCCTTCGTCCTGTATCTGGGCATGCTGTTCGGTCCGGTCCAGCAGCTGTCGCAGGTCTTCGACGGGTACCAGCAAGCTCTGGTCGGCCTCCGGCGGATCTCCGATCTGCTCGCCACCCGCAGTAGCGTGCGCTGTCCCGACGGTGTGCCCGAACTCGCCGTGGCAACACCGGAGAACGGATTCACCGGGCACGCCGAACTGAGAGAGGTCGGGTTCCGCTATCCCGGGTCGACAACCGATGCCCTCGCCGGCGTGGACCTCGATCTACCCCCCGGCACCTCACTGGCCCTGGTGGGTGAGACCGGCGCGGGCAAGTCGACCATCGTCAAGCTCCTCGCCCGGTTCTACGACCCGACAAGCGGATCGGTGCGGATGGACGGCACCGACATCCGGGGCTTCCGGTTGTCGTACTACCGCTCGCGACTCGGTGTGGTCCCTCAGGAACCCCACCTGTTCACCGGCACCGTCGCCGACAACATCGCCTATGGCAGACCGGGCGCCGACCACGAGCAGATCGTCGCGGCGGCTCGCGCGGTGGGAGCGTTGTCGATGATCTCGGCGCTGCCGGGCGCGATGAACCATCCGATCGGTGAGCGGGGGCAAGGACTGTCCTCCGGTCAGCGACAGCTGATCGCGCTCGCCCGTGCCGAATTGGTGGACCCCGATCTACTGCTGCTCGACGAGGCGACCGCCACGCTCGATCAGGCCACCGAACGACGGGTGATGGCGGCCGGCCGGCACCTCACGGGATCACGGAGCTCGGTGATCGTCGCGCATCGACTGGCGACCGCGGCGCGAGCCGACCGCATCGCCGTGGTCGCCGGCGGGCAGATCGTGGAGCTCGGAACACATGACGAGCTCTTGGCGTTGGACGGAAGGTATCGCGCCCTGTGGACGGCGGGTATCACACCAGACGAGGCAAGCGAACCGACAGCCGGACACGGCGGCAACCGACCGGCATAGCTTCGGCGGCACTCGGGGACTAACCTTTAGACCTGGATACTTCGAACGGAGTTCCGGGCGGCGTGATAGCGGCGGAGACGGCCCTGGCGCGGGACTCGACATGGATACGTAAAGGGAATTGAGGCGAGATACTGCCGTGAGCAGCAGTTCGATTTCAGACTTCGGACAGAACGAGTGGCTGGTTGAGGAAATGTACCAGCGCTTCAAAGAAGACCCGAGCTCGGTGGACCCGAGTTGGCATGACTTCCTGAAGAGTTATGGCGCAGAGGGTAATGGGTCCGAGGAGGCGAAATCCCCGCCGAAGGCGGCTGCTGAGTCACAGCCGAAGGCGGCTGCTGAGTCACAGTCGAAGGCGGCTGCTGGATCACAGTCCAAGTCGGCGCCGAAGGCCGGTGCCTCATCGAATGGCTCTGCTGCCCCCAAGTCCTCCGCCAACGGATCCGCGGCCAAGCCCGCTGTCGACCCGACTCCCGCGAGCAAGGCCGCTGCCGGCCAGTCCGAGCACAGCAGGGACGCCTCGTCCTCGACCACCACCTCGGCCGAGTCGACCACCGACAAGTCCGCGGAGTCGGTGAGCAAAGACGCCGCACCGGCGGCCAAGAAGTCCGCGCCTGCTCCCCGCAAGGACGCCCCCACCAAGAAGGACGCCCCGGCGAAGAAGTCTGCGCCGGCAGCGGGCGATGCACCGACCGAGGCCAGCAACAAGGTTCTGCGTGGTGCGGCTGCCGCGGTTGCCAAGAACATGGCGGCCTCGCTGCAGATTCCGACGGCCACCAGCGTTCGCGCGGTGCCCGCCAAACTGATGATCGACAACCGGGTGGTCATCAACAATCACCTCGCCCGCACCCGCGGCGGCAAGGTGTCGTTCACTCACATCCTCGGGTACGCGATCGTCCAGGCGATCAAGTCGTTCCCGAACTTGAACCGCCACTTCGAAGAGGTCGACGGCAAGCCGAACGTGGTGACCCCGGCGCACACCAACCTCGGCCTGGCGATCGATCTGCCGGGCAAGGACGGTTCGCGCACGCTTGTGGTCGCGGCGATCAAGCGTTGCGAGACCATGAACTTCGCGCAGTTCCACGCGGCTTACGAAGACATCGTGCGTCGGGCTCGCGAGGGCAAGCTGACCGCAGAAGACTTTGCGGGCGTGACGATTTCGCTCACCAACCCCGGAACCATCGGTACGGTCCACTCGGTGCCGCGGTTGATGAAGGGCCAGGGCGCGATCGTGGGCGCGGGCGCGATGGAGTACCCGGCCGAGTTCCAGGGCGCCTCCGACGAGCAGATCTCAGCGCTCGGCGTCGGAAAACTGATGACGCTGACGTCCACCTATGACCACCGCATCATCCAGGGCGCGGAGTCGGGCGACTTCCTGCGCACGATCCATCAGTTGCTGCTGTCGGACGAGTTCTTCGACCAGATCTTCACCACGCTCCACATCCCGTACGAGCCGATCCGCTGGCGTCGTGACATCCCCGAGGGCGCCGTCGACAAGAACGCCCGCGTGCTGGAACTGATTGCGGCATACCGTAATCGGGGCCATCTGATGGCCGACATCGACCCTCTGATGATCGATTCGGACGCACGGTCGGCTCACCCCGACCTCAATGTGCTGACCTACGATCTGACGCTCTGGGACCTCGATCGCAGCTTCAACGTCGGTGGTTTCCACGGCGAGAACAAGATGAAGTTGCGCGACGTCCTGTCGATCCTGCGCGACTCCTACTGCCGGCACGTCGGTGTGGAGTACACACACATCCTCGAGCCCGAGCAGCAGCAGTGGCTGCAGGAACGGGTGGAGATCAAGCACGTCAAGCCGCCCGTCGCGGAGCAGAAGTACATCCTCTCCAAGCTCAACGCCGCCGAGGCATTCGAGACGTTCCTGCAGACCAAGTACGTCGGCCAGAAACGCTTCTCGCTCGAGGGTGCCGAAGCTGTCATCCCGATGATGGACGGCGTGATCGATCAGAGCGCCGAATACGGCCTCGACGAAGTGGTTGTGGGCATGCCCCACCGCGGCCGGCTCAATGTGCTCGCGAACATCGTCGGCAAGCCGTACTCGAAGATCTTCACCGAGTTCGAGGGCAACCTGAACCCGTCGCAGGCGCACGGCTCGGGCGACGTCAAGTACCACCTCGGCGCCGAGGGCAAGTACTACCAGATGTTCGGCGACAACGAGATCAACGTCTCCCTCACCGCCAACCCGTCTCACCTCGAGGCCGTCGACCCGGTCCTCGAAGGCCTGGTGCGGGCCAAGCAGGACCTGCACGACAAGGGCGACGGCGCGTTCACCGTGCTGCCGCTGATGTTGCACGGTGACGCCGCGTTCGCAGGCCAGGGTGTGGTCGCCGAGACGCTAAACCTCGCGATGCTGCGGGGTTACCGCACCGGCGGCACCATCCACATCGTGGTGAACAACCAGGTCGGTTTCACCACCGCCCCGGAGGCATCGCGGTCGTCGGAATACTGCACCGATGTCGCGAAGATGATCGGTGCGCCGATCTTCCACGTGAACGGCGACGATCCCGAGGCATGTGTGTGGGTGGCCAAGCTGGCCGTCGACTACCGGCAGGCGTTCAACAAGGACGTTGTCATCGACCTGGTCTGCTACCGCCGTCGCGGCCACAACGAGGGTGACGATCCCTCGATGACCCAGCCGGCGATGTACGACGTGATCGACACCAAGCGGTCGGTGCGTAAGAGCTACACCGAAGCGCTCATCGGCCGCGGTGACATCTCCACCAAGGAAGCCGAAGACGCCCTGCGCGACTACCAGGGTCAGCTCGAACGGGTCTTCAACGAAGTCCGTGAGTTGGAGAAGTACCAGGCTGCACCGAGCCCGTCGGTCGAGGCCGATCAGCAGGCACCGGTGAAGCTGGACACTGCCATCAGCAAAGAGACGATGGAACGGATCGGCGACGCGTTCATCAACGTGCCCGAGGGTTTCACCGTGCACCAGCGTGTCCAGCCCGTGCTCAAGAAGCGCTACGAGATGTCGCGTAACGGCGATGTCGACTGGGCGTTCGGTGAGCTACTCGCATTCGGTTCACTGGTCGAAGAGGGCCGCACCGTGCGACTGTCCGGTCAGGACTCCCGCCGAGGCACCTTCACCCAGCGTCACTCGGTCCTGATCGACCGGGAGACGGGCGAGGAGTACACACCGCTGCGTACGGTCGCCGAGACCAACCCGGACAAGCCGGGCCGGTTCCTCGCCTACGACTCCGCACTCAGCGAATATGCGGTGGTCGGTTTCGAGTACGGATACTCGGTGGGCCATCCCGATGCCCTCGTGCTCTGGGAAGCCCAGTTCGGTGACTTCGTGAACGGCGCTCAATCGATCATCGACGAGTTCATCTCGTCGGGTGAGGCCAAGTGGGGCCAGACCTCCGACGTGGTGCTGCTGCTGCCGCACGGTCACGAAGGTCAGGGTCCCGACCACACGTCCGGACGTATCGAGCGGTTCCTGCAGTTGTGCGCAGAGGGCTCGATGACCGTGGCGCTGCCGTCGACTCCTGCGAGCTACTTCCACCTGCTGCGTCGCCATGTGCTCGATGGCATCAGCCGACCGCTCGTCGTCTTCACCCCGAAGTCCATGCTGCGGAACAAGGCTGCGGTGTCGCCGGTGTCTGAGTTCACCGAGGGTCGTTTCCAGTCGGTCATCGACGATCCGGCCTTCACCTCCGATGCCGAACGCGAGAAGGTCCGGCGGGTGCTGCTGGTGTCGGGCAAGTTGTACTACGAACTGGCCGCCCGCAAGGCGAAGGACAAGCGTGACGATGTCGCGATCGTCCGTATCGAGCAGCTCTACCCGGTGCCGCACAAGCGCCTGCGCTCTGCGCTGAGCCGGTACACGAGCATGGAAGAGATCTTCTGGGTCCAGGAAGAGCCGGCCAACCAGGGTCCGTGGCCCTTCTTCGGTCTGGCACTCCCGGAGATGCTGCCCGAGTTCTTCAACGGTCTGCGCCGGGTCTCGCGGCGGGCGATGTCGGCCCCGTCGTCGGGTTCGTCGAAGGTGCACGCCGTCGAGCAGCAGGAGATCATCGACACCGCCTTCGGCTGACCGATCTTGGTGGGTTTTGGTGAACGTTTCCGCAGGTCGCGTTCACCGAAACCCACCACTATCGGGGGTCGGGGGTGGCTGCTGCCAGTGTCGCGATGAGCGGCAGCGCGCGCGTGATCAGTTCGACGAGGGCGTCGCGGTCCACGCCCGCGGAGTCCTGCAGCCAGCGCACGGTCACCTGCTCAGTGAAGGTGACCCAACCGTGTACGGCCAGTTCGATCAGCGGTGTGCGCGTCAGATCCAGCAACTCGGCGAGCGACAACACCCGTTCGGCCATCACGGTCCGGGTGTGCTCGGCGACCTCACGCATAGCCGGATCCGAGGCGCCGCTCCCCTGCAAGATCGCGAGATACGCAGAACGGTTCGCCGACACGTAGTCGATGTACTGGGCCAGCGATGCCCGGGCGATCTCGATCGGATCGCCGAGACTCAGATCGGGTTCGGTTCGCGCGAGCATCCGCCTGCTCTGCTCCGTGGTCAGTGCGACCAGGAAGTCCTGCTTTGACTCGAAATAGTGGAAGAGCAGGGCCCGCGACACGCCGGCCGCCTCGGCGACCTCTTCGACGGACACCTGGTCGAGCGCACGGTTGTCGAGCATCCGCAGGCCGTGGCTGATCAGCTGATCACGCCGTGCCTGCGGGCTCATCCGGGTTCGCCGAGCGGTCGTCACGCGTCCGATAGTACTGACTCTCCGTCAATAGTCCGGGTCCCGCTCGCCGTTCCGCTATTGACAGCTCGTCAATAGGCGGTATGTTCGTACCCATGAACGTTGTAAAGATCGCCATCATCGGCGCAGGCTTTTCCGGATTGGGTGCTGCCGTCAAGCTGCAGCAGAACGGTTTCGACGACTTCGTCATCCTCGACCGCGGCAGCAATTTCGGTGGTACCTGGCGCGACAACACCTATCCCGGTGCGGCATGCGACGTCCCCTCGCACCTGTACTCCTACTCATTTGCGCTCAACCCCTCGTGGAGCCGCTCCTTCTCGCAGCAGCCCGAGATCCACAAGTACATCAACGGCGTCGCCGACAAGTACGACCTGGGGTCGCGGACCCAGTGGAACACCGAGGTCATCAACACCGCGTGGGACGAGAAGGCCGGCCACTGGGTGATCGACACCGACAAGGGTCAGTGGCAGGCCGAGTTCCTCATCGGCGGGATCGGCCCCCTGTGCGAGCCCAAGCTCCCCGACGTCACCGGCATCGAGAGCTTCACCGGCGAGATCTTCCACTCGGCGCGGTGGAACCACGACTACGACCTGACCGGTAAGCGCGTGGCAGTGATCGGGACCGGCGCCTCGGCCATCCAGATCGTCCCCGAATTGGCCAAGAAGGTCGGGCGACTCGACGTCTACCAGCGCACTGCCCCCTGGGTCCTGCCGCGTGCCGACCGGCCCTACTCCGCCAAGGAGAACTGGGCGTTCAAGAACATCCCCGGATTCCAGCGTGCGGTGCGCGCGAGCATCTACGCCTCGCATGAGCTGGTCTCGTTCGGCCTCACCCACCAGCCCAACGTTCTGGCGCCTGCCAAGATCATCGGCAAGCAGAACATCGCTCGCGGTATCTCCGACCCGGCACTCCGGGCGAAGGTCACCCCGAACTGGAAGGTCGGCTGCAAGCGGATCCTGTTGTCGAACACCTACTACCCGGCGCTGAACCAGTCCAACGTCGAGTTGGTCACCGACCCGATCAAGGAAGTCACCACCGGCGGCATCATCACTGCCGACGGCGTGAGCCGCGAGGTCGACGCCATCGTCATCGCGACCGGCTTCCACGTGACCGACTCCCCCACGTTCGAGCACATCATCGGCAAGGACGGGCGCAGCCTCGCCCAGGTCTGGGAGGCCGAGGGGATGAATGCCTACAAGGGTTCGACCGTCAACGGCTTCCCCAACATGTTCCTGATGGTGGGACCGTCCACCGGGCTGGGCCACACCTCGATGGTCTACATGATCGAGTCCCAGCTCAACTATCTCGTGGACTACTTCAAGCTGTCCCGCCAGTACGGCATCTCCCGGGTGGAGGTGCGGGCCGACGCACAGCACGATTACAACGTCACCATCCAGAAGAATCTCAAGACAAGTGTCTGGGAAACCGGTGGCTGCGCGAGCTGGTACAAGGACAAGTTCGGCAACATCACGACGCTGTGGCCCGGATTCACGTTCAACTACCGGCGGTTGACCCGTAAGTTCGACCTGGCTGCGTACGACACCTCGACCGCGGCCGCGATCGCTCCCGCGGCCGGCGACGGCGACGGCACGACCAACACACTGAAAGAAGCGGTGACGTCATGAAGGACTTCAAGGGCAAAGTGGCCGTGGTGACCGGCGCGGGTTCGGGCATGGGCCGCGACCTGGCTCTCCAGCTCGCAGCCAAGGGCGCCAAAGTCGCCATCTCGGACGTCAATCCCGCCGGTCTCGACGAGACCGAGCGCATGCTCAAAGAGCAAGGGGCCGAAGTACATTCGCAGCTGCTCAATGTCGCCGAACGCGAAGCCGTCCTCACCTACGCGGACGATGTCGCCCAGCATTTCGGCAAGGTCAACCTCATCATCAACAACGCAGGCATCGCGCATCACGGTGAAGTCGAACTTACCGAGTTCAAGCAGTACGAGCGCGTGATGGACGTGGACTACTGGGGTGTGGTGAACGGGACAAAAGCGTTCCTGCCGTACCTGATCGCATCGGGCGACGGACATGTCGTGAACACCTCGTCGTTGTTCGGCATCCTGGCCATGCCGGGTCAGAGTGCCTACAACGCAGCAAAGTTCGCGGTTCGCGGCTTCACCGAATCGCTGTATCAAGAGATGCGGATCGCCGGACATCCGGTGAACGTCACCTGCGTCCATCCCGGTGGCATCAAGACCGCGATCGCCCGCAACGCCACCGTGTCCGAAGGGCACGACCAGAAGAACACCGCCGAGTTGTTCGACAAGAAGCTGGCCCGCACCACGTCGGCACGGGCCGCGGAGATCATCATCAAGGCGATCGAGCGCAACCGCCCACGGGTTCTCGTCGGCGCCGACGCCAAGGTGCTCGATCTGCTGGTTCGCGCCGGTGGGTCCATGTACGAGATCGTCAACAGCAAGTTGGCGGTCAGGTTGCTGCCGAAGGCGGACCCCTCGCCCGTGACCTCCACGTCTCCGCTCCTCTGACCCCTGGTGATCATGGAACTGAAACCCTTCCTGTCGGTCCCGGCCGGCGAGCTCATCTTCCGGCCGCTGTTCGCACTCACCCTCAATTCGCGGTGGTCGCCGCAGACCCAGCGCAAGCTGCTGGAGATGAGTACGTTGCTGCTGCCGAGGGTGCCTCACTCGGTGATCCGGTCGGTGACCCTGGGTGATCGGTCCGCCGAGCGGGTCAGCGTCGGGGCCACCGAACACGGTCGTGCAGTGCTGTATCTGCACGGCGGTGCCTACATCGTCGGGTCCCCGACCACCCACCGGGCGCTGACCACCACGCTCGCGCGGGCCGCCGCAGCCGAGGTCTATGCCCTCGACTACCGGCTTGCGCCCGAACATCCGATGCCCGCCGCGGTTGATGACTCGGTTGCCGCCTACCTCGCCCTGCTCGAACGCGGATACAGTCCCGAATCCGTGGCGATCGCAGGCGATTCGGCAGGGGGCGGGCTCAGCGTGGCCACGGCGCGAGTGTTGATCGACGAGCACGGGGTCACCCCCGCAGCGCTCGGTCTGATCTCACCATGGGTGAACCCTGCCGGGGTGGCAGAGGATCCCGGCACCGACATCGTGGTGAACCTCGAGTGGTCGCGTCAGGGCGCAGCCGCCTACCTCGGAGACGGCGATCCCACCGATCCCCGGTACGCGCCGGCCGTCGGACCTCTGGACGGGCTGCCGCCCACCCTGGTCCAGATCGGTCAGCGTGAACTGTTGCTCGATCAGGTCACCGAGTTCGTCGCGTCCCTGCGTGAGGCAGGGGTCGACGTCACCGCATCCGATCTCGGTCCGCTGTGGCACGTGGCGCACACAGCGGCACCGCTGGTGACCGAGGCTGCTGCCGCAGTCGACGACCTGGGTCGATTCCTCAGTGATCGGCTGCAGTACTCACAGGCTGTGCTCGCCGAGCCAGCGGGTCGCAACGCCGGATAGCTCCGCACCACCGTCGACCTCGGCCGCCATGGTGGTCAGGTCGGCGGTGGTCAGCTCGCCCGCAACCTTGTTCATCGCGCGGAACAACGTGCGGCTGAGGGCAGCGGTGCGGAAGATCGGCACCAAATCCTGCGCCCGCATCGCGTCGTTGCCGTCGTCGAGACCCTGGAGTCCGGCGTCGTCGGCCACCACGCCCAAGGCCGAGAACAACCCTGCGGCGCGGCCTGCCGCCACCTCCGCGACGGCCGCCTGCGCGTCCATCACCCGAGCGGGACCGAAGGCGCATCCCGCCCCGGCCAGCTCGCTGACCGTCTGCGGCGCCGGTTCAACCACGGTGACCAGTGGCAGCCCTGCCGGGAGTGCGGCGCACTCTGCGAGTTCGTCGACGTCGGCCGTGGCCGCGAGGTCACTGGACACGAACACCAGCGGCTTGTTCTGCACGGTGGTGGCATCGCCTGCCGAGACACCCTGCGGTAGTGCCTGATTGAGCTGGTTGTAGACGTCCTCCGACGTGCGCCCGGATGCCCCCGGATCGAGCTGTGCCAGCAAATCCCCGGACCACGCCGGGAACAGATCGACTGTGCGGTTGTCCATCTGGTCGAGCAGGCCACCGTAGTCGGCCACCGGATGTTCGTCCGAGACCGCCGCCCCTGCCCCACGGAGAGCTCCCGCATAGATGGCTGTGGCAACTCGACTCGGCGTATCGGCCGTCGACCCCATCACCAGTTCCTGCGGCGCGGGTCCCGGGTCCGAACAACCGGCGACCATCAGCGCGCAGGCCACCACCAGGACCGGCAGACCTCGTCGAATGTGTTGCAGTAGAGCGGAATTCACTCTTGCTTGGCCACCCTGGCAACAGCGTCGGCGACCGCGGGTGCCACTCGGGGGTCCAGCGGGCTCGGCACGATCATCTCTGCGGACAGGTCATCGCCGAGGACTTCGACGATCGCGTCGGCCGCGGCCAACTTCATCTCTTCGGTGATGCGTCGTGCGCCCGCGTCGAGCGCTCCACGGAACACTCCCGGGAAGGCCAGCACATTGTTGATCTGGTTCGGGAAGTCACTGCGACCCGTGGCGACCACTGCCGCGTACTTGCGTGCGACATCGGGATGGACCTCGGGATCAGGGTTGGACAAGGCGAAGATGATCGCGTCGGAGTTCATCGTCGCGAGGGCCTCCTCGGGCACCTTGCCTGCGCTCACCCCCAGGAACACATCGGCATCCACAAGGGCGTCCGACAACGATCCGGTCCTGCCGTCGGGGTTGGTGCGCCCGGCCATGTCGACCTTGACGTCGTGCAGGTTGTCGCGGCCACTGTGCACGATGCCCTTGCTGTCGATCACCGTGACGTCGGCGATGCCGTCGGCGAGCAGGATGTTCGCGCAGGCCACGCCGGCAGCGCCGCACCCCGAGATGACGATCTTGAGGGCACTGCGGTCCTTCTTCAGCAGCTTGGTCGCCGCCTTCAGCGCGGCGAGCACCACGATGGCGGTGCCGTGCTGATCGTCGTGCATGACCGGACAGTCAAGAGCTTCGATCACCCGCTTCTCGATCTCGAAACACCGCGGTGCCGAGATGTCCTCGAGGTTCACCGCACCGAAGGAGTGCCGCAGGCGGATCAGCGTCTCGACGATCTCGTCGGGGTCCTTGGTGCTGAGCACCAGGGGGATCGAGTCGAGCCCGGCGAAGTTCTTGAACAGCGCCGACTTGCCCTCCATGACGGGCAGTGAGGCGCTCGGACCGATGTCACCGAGCCCCAGCACGGCACTGCCGTCGCTGACCACCGCGACGAGACGATTGGTCCAGGTGTAGCGCCGGGCCAGTTCGGGGTCGGCGGCGATGGCCCGGGACACCTCGGCGACGCCGGGTGTGTAGGCGATCGACAGAGCACGCTTGGTGTCGAGCGGCGAGGTGATACTCACAGACAATTTGCCACCCTCATGGCCGGCGAAGATCTCGTCGCGGGTGATTGTCGATGCGTCGGCGTCGGGGGCGGGCAGTTCACTGCCCATCAGGTCAGTCACGCCGATCACGCTACTTCAACCCAAAAGCTCTCACGGCCATACCTGGTAGTCGTGAGGTTGTCTCGAGTGGTCGTGACGTGTTCGCAGCCCGCACTCCACCGATTCGACATCAACCAGCACCGATGATCCAGGCGCAATCCCGCTGCCGGGGCCGGGCGCAGCCGCCGGAATCGGCGGGCGCCACGGTTCCGGGCGTAGCATCCCCCGTGGACTTTCGCCACGCACAGACAAGGGAGGTGCCATGCCGCCACGGCCGCATCTGCGTACCAGCACACCAGGCAAACCCTCCTCCAGGGTGCCCATCCCGCCGTCACGTGCAGTCGTCGACTGTGCGGTGTACGTCGACGGCAAACGGCTCCCGGGGCTGCGAACGTTCAGTCACGCCCTCGACGAGGTGCGCTCCACCGGCCGGGGCTATGTGTGGGTGGGTCTGCACTCCCCCGACAGCCGGCAGATGGAAGGGGTGGCCAACACGTTCGGCCTGCACGAACTGATGGTCGAAGACGCTGTGCAAGCCCATCAGCGACCGAAACTCGAGCAATACGACAACACGTTGTTCCTGGTACTGAAAACCGTCAAGTACGTTGCCCACGAATCTCTACAGGTGGCGAACGAGGTCGTCGAGACCGGCGAGATCATGGTGATGGCAGGCAACGAGTTCGTGATCACGGTGCGCCACGGTGACCACACAGGGCTCTCGGGGGTTCGCAAGCAACTCGAGGAACTCCCCGAGCGCCTGGCTCTGGGGCCCACCGCGGTGATGCATGCCGTGGCCGACCATGTGGTCGACACCTATGTCGACGTCACCACCGCGGTCGAGTTCGACGTCGATGCGCTCGAAGAGAACGTCTTCTCGCCCGGCCGCCGGATCGAGATCGAACCCGTCTACCTCCTCAAGCGTGAGGTCATGGAGCTGAGACGGGCCGTCGACCCACTCGACGCGGCGCTGCGCCGGCTCACCTCGTCCGAGGACAAGCTGATCCCGAAAGAGGTACGGCGCTATTTCCGCGACGTCCAGGACCACCACACCAGCGTCAACGAGCGGATCGCGAGTTATGACGAGGTCCTGACATCGCTGATCGACGCCGCATTGGCCAAGGTCGGTATCCAGCAGAACACCGACATGCGCAAGATCTCGGCATGGGTGGCGATCGCGTCGGTGCCCACGATGATCGCGGGTATCTACGGGATGAACTTCGACAACATCCCGGAACTGCACTGGAAGTACGGCTACTTCGTGGTGCTGACGTTGCTGGCCACGATCTGCGTGGGACTCTGGCGGACGTTCCGGCGTAATCACTGGCTGTGACGATGCGCCGCGGTCGGCGGTCAACCGATGGTTGCGCCTGCCCTGACCGGGTCGTTCACGTCGATCCCCGCTTCGGTCCACGCTGCGCGGAGTGCGTCCACACCTTTGAGCCGGACCCACGCCGCCTCGTTTGCCGTGACAGGGATTGCCCGGAAGAAGTGCACGTCCTCGAGGTCACCGGGGATCTCGCAGGGCGCCATCTCGTCGTCCTCGAGGACGACGGCCGTGAACGTCGCCCCTTCCCACAGGGGTTCCCCGAGGTCGATCAGCGCGTCGGCGGTCAGGACCAACCCTTCCACCGCCGGCGCCGCAGCCAGCATCGCGACCGTGCGGTGCAGCCCGCGCAGCTGTGTGGATCGCGCTGAGGCATCGGACAGATGCATGCGGACCAATACCTCCGCCCGGGGTCCCGCGGTCGGGTCGACGATCAGCTGGTCCGGTTCCCCCATCGGATGCCGGCTGCAGCCGAGCGACACGTACGCCACGCTGCTGGGCACGATCGAAAAACGAAGGACGTCAATCGATTCGAGCCCGAGGAAGGTGACCGACGCCCGCTGGGGTTCGACGTCGTCGAACATCTCACGCAGGTGCGCCGCCACCCGATCGATCACCGACGACTCCGACTCGCTCACACGCCCCAGGGTAATGCCCCTCATCTGGCCGGTAATCGCGGTCTTCGGCGCGTCATCACCCAGCCGCGTCTAGGGTCGAACACGTGGTGCGTGTGCTTTCGGTATCGGACGAGGTCGTCGACAGCCTCTACTACGGGGTTGCCGAGGAGTTGGCGCCCGACCTGATCGTCGCTGCCGGCGACCTGCCCTTCGATTATCTCGAGAAGCTCATGGCCCATTTCGGTGTTCCGTGCGTCTTTGTACCCGGCAACCACGACCGGGACCTGTCCGGCTTCAAGAAGACCCGGGCGGGCTGGACCGAGGCCGGGTTGCCGGTCCGCGATCCGGGGCCCGAAGGCGCGGTGAACGCAGACGGCCGCATCGTCACGGTGGCCGGTGTGCGCATCGCCGGACTGGGTGGCTGCATCCGCTACAACGACGGCCCCAATCAGTACCGGGAAGCGACCCAGCGTCAACGGGCCAATCGACTGGCCTTGCGCCGCTTCGCGTATCGGATGATGCCCGGGAAGTCGGCTGTCGACATCCTGCTCACGCACAGTCCGGCGCGCGGCATCGGGGACGCCGAAGACGGCCCGCATCGCGGATTCCGCTGTTTCCTCCCGCTGGTCTACCGGCTGCGTCCACAACTCCTGCTCCATGGCCACATCCATCCCCACGGCCAGACCCCGATGGACCACACCATCCTGCTCAAGACGATGCCGGGCAAGACCCTGCGCCGCAGCACACTCTCGCTGAACACCGTCGGCTACTGCCTGTTCGACATCGAGCCCGGAGGAACCGGGATCCGGATACACCGGAGACGCCATGGCGCGTGACACCGGATTCCCCAGCGCCGACGCCGAGAACGACTTCAGCAGGCAACGCAGACGAGCCGAGCTGGCGCGTCTGTCGGCCTGGCTCACCCGCCAACCCGCGGACGTCAACACGATCTTGCCGTTCGACGAAGTCGTTGCGGCCCTGGGCAAGACGGGCGAGACCTTCCTCGGGCTCACCGTTGTAGAGGTGTCCACGATCGTCGGCAGCGTGGACCGCACCCGCGACTTCGACCGCTACTTCCGGCCCACGTCGGCCCGTGTACGCGAACGCTGGCAGCGCCTTGCCACCGCCCAGCGGCGCGGTGAATCCGTACCGCCGGTGCAGCTCTACCGCATCGGCGACATGCACTTCGTCATCGACGGGCACCACCGCGTCTCGATTGCGATCTCACGACATTTCACGACCATCGACGCGTACGTGACCGTCATCCACACCCGCATCTCCCCCGAGGGCATCACCGCTCGATCCGATCTTGTCCTCAAGGACCACCGGCGTCTGTTTTTGTCGCGGGTGCCGCTGGAAGGCAAACAACGCGAGGCCATTTCGTTCGAGGACCCCTTCGACTACGCCGAATGCGCCGAGAACGTGGAGGCGTGGGGGTTTCGGCTCAGCCAGGAGACCGGCACGTTCCTGAGCCGGGTCGAGGTCGCCCGGCGGTGGTTCGGCGAGGAGTTCCTGCCGGTGGTGCGGATGGCTCGGCGCGCCGAGATACTCCCCGAGGTGACGAGCGACGCCGAGCTCTATCTGTGGCTGGCCTCGGAACGATACCGCTTGGTACGCAAGCACATCTGGGACGAAGCGATCATCGACGAGCTGCGTGAACACTCCCGCCGCAGGCGTAAGCCGACCTGATCGCACGCGTGGCCCACGCGCCCTATCCACAACGCAGCGAGCCCGGCGGGATGACCCGCCGGGCTCGACTGTCGATCGGAACTTCTACAGGCTGAGGTTGTGACCGCTCGCCTGATCGAACACCGACACCTTGGAGGTGTCGTAGAACAGCTCGGCCTGCTGCCCCTTGCCGATGTTGGACTCCGGTGAGAGGCGGGCGATCAGCTGGCCGCTACCCATCTGCGCACCGGCATCCGCCGCGATCTCCGCCAGCGCCTTGGCGGACGACTGGCCGCCCTCGACGGTGAAGTGCGCGTAGTTGTCCGAGCCCATCGACTCGAGCACGCTGATCTGCACGGTGAAGGTGGCTCCCTTGGACCGGGCCAGCGGGTCCACCAGACGAGCATCTTCGAAGTGTTCCGGCCGGATGCCGATGAGCACCTCACCATTGCTGCGAGCATGTTTGGCGTTCTCCACCACTCGCCGCATGTCGCTGACCGCCACCTCACCGATCGCGGTCTCGATGCCGTTCTGGGTGAGGCGCCCGGGCAGGAAGTTCATGGCCGGCGAGCCGATGAACCCGGCGACGAACAGGTTCGACGGCCGGTTGTAGAGCTCTTGCGGAGAACCGATCTGCTGTACCAGGCCGGCGCGCAGGACCACAACCCGGTCGCCGAGGGTCATGGCCTCGGTCTGGTCGTGGGTGACGTAGACCGTGGTGGTGCCGAGACGCTGCTGCAGCTGGGCGATCTCGGTGCGGGTCTGCACACGCAGCTTCGCATCGAGGTTCGACAGCGGCTCGTCCATCAGGAACGCCTTGGGAGAACGCACGATCGCGCGGCCCATGGCCACCCGCTGTCGCTGACCACCGGAGAGGTTGGCCGGTTTGCGGTCGAGGTACTGCCCGAGGTCGAGGATGCGTGCTGCCTCGTCGACCTTCTGCGCGATCTCGGCCTTCGGCATCTTCGCCAGGGTCAGCGGGAACGCGATGTTGTCGCGCACCGTCATGTGCGGGTACAGCGCGTAGGACTGGAACACCATCGCGATGTCGCGGTCTTTCGGTGCCTTCTCGTTGACCCGTTCTCCGGCGATGCGCAGTTCACCGGAGGAGATGTCCTCCAGACCGGCGATCATGTTGAGGGTGGTGGACTTTCCACAACCCGACGGTCCCACCAGGATGATGAACTCGCCATCGGCGATGGTGATGTCGACGTCGTTGACGGCCACAGAACCGTCCGGGTATTTCTTGCTCACCTTGTCCAGCACGATTTCGGCCATTGGCTATCCCTTCACGGCGCCGGAGGTCAAACCGGCAACGATACGACGTTGGAACAAGAGGACAAAGATGATGATCGGGATCGTGATGACCACGGCCGCAGCCGCGATGGATCCCGTGGGTTCTTCGAACTGGCTGCTGCCGGTGAAGTTCGCGATCGCCACCGGGGCAGTGATCGAACGCTCCGTCGACGTCAGTGAGATCGCGAGCAACAGGTCGTTCCAGGCGAAGATGAACACCAGGATGGCGGCGGTCACGATGCCCGGTGCGGCCAGTGGCGCGATCACCTTGCGGAAGGCCTGAGCCGGGGTGGCGCCGTCCATCTTCGCGGCTTTCTCCAGCTCCCAAGGGATCTCACGGAAGAACGCGGACAACGTGTAGATCGCCAGCGGCAGCGCGAAGGTGATGTACGGGATGATCAGGCCGGCCCAGGTGTCGAAGAGCCCGAGACGCCGCTCGATGTTGAACAACGGTGTCACCAGCGAGATCTGCGGGAACATCGCGATCAGCAGGGCAGCGCCGATCAGCGCCTTCTTGCCCGGGAAGTCAAGCCGCGCAACAGCGTAGGCGGCCATCGTGCCCAGGGTCACCGCGATCACCGTGGTGATCAGCCCGATTCCGATCGAGTTGATCAGCGCCGAGGTGAACGCACTGGTGTCGAAGATGCTGGTGTAGTTGTCCCAGGTCCAGGACGTCGGGATGAACTTGCCGTCCTTGACACTGCCGGGTGGCTTGAACGACAGGCTGATGATCCACAGCACCGGGATCAGTGCGTAGAGGACAACCAGCAGGTTGATGACGGTCCAGCCGACACGTCGGCCCATCACAGTGTTCATGGCTCAGTCACCGTCCTTCTGCGTCGGAGCCGGGTGCCGAGGCACCGAACAGCTTGATGAAGACGAAGGCGATGATCGCCACGCACAGGAAGATGAGCACACTGATCGCTGATCCAACTCCTAGGTTGAACGCCTTGAAGAGGTTGTCGTAGCCCAACATCGACACCGAATAGGTGTTGTTGCTACCTCGGGTGAGGATGTAGATGTTGTCGAACACCCGGAACGCGTCCAGGGTGCGGAACAGGAGTGCGACGAGGATCGCCGGCTTCATCAGCGGCAGGATGATCTTCGTCAGGCGTGTCCACGCTCCGGCGCCGTCCATCTGTGCGGCCTTGAGCAGGTCGTCGGGCACCAGCGCCAGGCCGGCCAGGAGGAGCAACGCCATGAACGGCGTGGTCTTCCAGACCTCGGCCAACACGATCACCGCCAACGACGGCCACTGCTCTGTCAACGGCGCTGTGCCGTCGGGCAGCAGGTTGGCCAGGTAGCCGGTGTCCGGCGTCCACGCGTAGTACCACGAGAACGCGGCGACCACGGTGACGATGCCGTAAGGGATCAGCACCAGGGTGCGAATCGCCCCCTTGCCGAACAAGGTTCGGTGCATCACCAGCGCGATGGCCATGCCCAGCACCAACTCGATCACCACCGAGACGACGGTGATGCCCAGCGTGACGCTGAAGGCCGTCCACCAGTAGCTGTCGCTCAGCACGGTCGCGTAGTTCGAGAACCCGATGAACTCGTCCTGTCCGGGTGCCGAGAGGCTTGCCTTCTGCAGACTGAGCCAGAAGGCGTACACGATCGGGTACCCGGTCACCAGGATCATCAGGACCACGGCGGGTGCGATGAGCAGCAACCCCAGCCGGCGTTCGGCGCGCTTTCCCTCGCTCAGCGCCGGCTTCTTCTTTCCGGTGCTCTGCGGCGCGTTCTGCGTCTCGATGGTCGCGGTCATGGGATCAGCCCCTCACCCTTGATGGCTTTGTCGACCTGATCGGCGAGCTGGTCGACCAGGGTCTCCGGATCCCAGGCGCCGACCGGGCTGAGCTTGGCCACCAGCAACGTCGAAATTGCTTGATAGACGGGCGATGCCGGCCGCAACGCGGCGTTCTCGCTCTCGAGCTGCGTCTTGATCTGTTGCCCCATCGGGTACGCGGCCTGGAAGTCCGGGTCGTCGTAGATCGCCGCCAACGTGGGCGGGGTACCACCACTGATGGAGTACAGCTTCTGCGACTCCTCGTTGGTCATGCACTCGGCAGCCTTGAACGCGAGATCCTTCTGCTCCGAGGTGTCGGCGACCGCGATGTTCACGCCGCCGAGGGTCACCTTGGACGGAACCTCGGGGAGCACACCCGGGTACCTCGCGAAGTCGAACTTGGTGCGTACCACGTCGTTCACAGGTGCGAGTTCGTTGTCCGGCGGCGGGTTGTCGGGGTCGGCGAACAAGGGCCCGAACTCCTGCTTCACCTCAGGCAAGAACGCCACATCACCGGCTCCGGCGTTGGACCGCATCGAGGGAAACACGAACGGCCAGTTGACCTCGAAGGTCGCCTTGCCCGATTCCATGCCCAGGCGGGCCGAGGACTCATCACTGTTGGTGATGGACGGGTCGGCGCCGGGCGCTGTCGCGACCGACTTCAGGGTCTGCAGTGCCTTCACCGTGGCCGCGCGATGTTCCGGGGTGTCGTTGAGCGTCTGCTTGTTCGGATCATTCGGGTCGACGACCTGGCCCCCGGCACTGGAGAGCACCGAGTTGAACCAGACCATCAAACCCTCGTATTGCTTGCCCTGGACCATGATGTAGCTCGGTCCACCGGCCTTGCGGATGATCTCGTTGTCCGCCAGCATCTCGTCCCAGGTGACCGGCGGCGTGTCCTTGTTGAGGAACTGCTGCAGCACATCGGGGCGGTACCAGAGGAGCTGGGTGTTGGTCCACGTGGGAATGGCGTAGAGGCGTTTGGCCTCGTCGTCGTCGGTCTTCCAGACAGCGGTTTCGTATGGCCCGCCCAGTGTGTCGGCCTTGATGCGTGCGGCCAACTCGTCAGGAACCGGCTCGATCCAGCCCGCATCGGCGAACTCGGCGGTCCACACCACGTCCATGCCCATCAGGTCGAGGCCGTGGTCGTTGCCCGCGAGCCGCCGTGCCAATTGCAGACGCTGATCGTCGGCTGATTTGGGCAGCGCGAACGTGTTGATCTTGTACTCGCCTTTGGAATTCGCCGCGCAGGTCTCGGCGGCCTGCTTGATGAACGATGCACCGTCGGCGGGTGCGTACACGTTGAGCGTGCCCGGCGTGGAACCCGAACTGCACGCGCTGAGCACCGGCAGTGCCACAGCCACTGCAGCACAGGATATTCCGAGCTTTTTCCAGGCGGCGACCTTCTTGGGCCCACCGATTGTCTTGGCTCTTGCGGATTTGTCGTCCACCGCGGGTGGATCACCGTTGCACTGCACGCAGCCTCCTCGATGAGTCGCCGGTGCGCGCAGGGATCTCGGCGCACACCATTGATTGCCTGCGACGTACGTTATAGGCGTTAAATAGTGACACGCAACACAATCGGCATGATCGTGCCAACTCGAGACCAAATCGTTGACTGCTGAAAGGCCCTGACCTGCGCCGGGTGGGGCGGCTACGGCTGCAGGCGACTCAACATGTCGCGGGCGCGTTCGGCGCTGCGCGGATCACACAACACGTCGTACCGCCCGGCGACCAGTTGCATCGTCGAGGAGAAGTCACGCTGTCCGCGCGTGGCCGCATAGGGAATAGAGGTGGACACCACGCCGAAGACGATGCCGCCGACAAGCCCGAACAGCAGCGGCACCAATGGATTGGTGTCCACCACGATGCCGACGAGCAGTCCGAAGAACAGTCCCAGCCAGGCCCCGGACACCACACCTCCGCCGATCACCTTGCCCCATGTCAATCGGCCGAGCACGCGCTCGACCTGCATCAGGTCCACACCCACGATGGTGACGTCCTGAACGGCGAAGTTCTCGTCGGAGAGGTAGTCGACAGCGCGCTGCGCCTCGGCATAGGTGGTGTAGGACCCGATCGGCCAGCCCTTGGGCGGCGTGGGCAGGCCGGGCCCCGGCGCGGGTTTCATCGGATTGCTCATGTCTTCACTCCTTGTTCGAACGCTCGATTCGATTCGCGGCCGTCAGACGTCCACAGGCGACGGTGAGCGGGACATGCCCGCCGCGCGGCCCTTGCCGGCAATCACCTCGGCCATCTTCCGGCTCGCCTCATCGATCATCTCACCGCGGAACCGGACGGCGCCGCGTTCGCCACCTTCGGCGGTCGCCGCGTGTGCATAGGCGTCGAGCAATTCCTCGGCGTCGTCGTAGTCGGCCTGCCGCGGGCGGAACACCTCGTTTGCCACATCGATCTGGCTGGGGTGCACCACCCACTTGCCGTCGTAGCCGAGCGCCGCCGAGGACTCGGCGACTGTCCTAAAACCCGCTGCGTCATCGATTTTCAGGTAGGGGCCGTCGATCGCCTGCAGACCGTGAGTGCGTGCGGCAACGAGGATGGTCATCAACACGTGGTGATGCGCATCGCCTTTCAGGTAGCCCTGGGGTTGTTCACCAACGGCCAGCGACCGCATGCCGAGGCTGGCCATCATGTCGGCGGGTCCCAGGACCAACGAGCGCAACCGCGGACTGGCCGAAGCGATCTCGTTGATGGAAGTCAGTCCGGCGGCGTTCTCGATCTGGGCCTGAATCCCGATCTTCCTCGCCGGCAGACCACAGCCCGACTCCAGTTGGCCCAGCATCAGGTCGAGTGCGGTGACCTGCGCAGCCGAGGTGACCTTGGGCAGCAGGATGGAATCGAGGTGGGCGCCGGCACCCTTGACCACGGTGACCACGTCGTCGACGGTCCACGGTGTGGTCCAGTCGTTGACCCGGACCACCCGCTGCTGCCCGGACCAGTCTGCCGCCCCCAGCGCGGCGATGACCGACGCCCGTGCGGCTTCTTTCACCGAGGGCGCCACCGCGTCCTCCAGATCGAGGAAGACCTCGTCTGCGGCCAGCCCGCGCGCCTTGGTCAGCATCTTCGGACTGCTGGCGGGTACGGCCAGCACCGACCGTCGGATCGCGGTGTCAGAGGCTGGCATGGGACTCCTTTGTCGTCGACCGGGGCTCGCGACCACTACCCTTACAGCCATGGCAGCGGTGAGCAAGGCGTTCGTGGCCAGGCTGGCCGGTCTGGCGGTACTCGGCCCCGATGGTGAATCCATCGGCCGTGTCCGAGATGTGGTGGTGTCGATCCGATTCGGAACCGGCCAACCCCGGGTTCTGGGCTTGGCGGTCGAACTGACCACCCGTCGGCGCATCTTCGTTCCGATGTTGCGCGTCACGGCAATCGAGCCGACATCTGTGACGCTCAACACGGGAACGGTCAGCCTGCGGCGGCTCATCCTGCGTCCCGGCGAAGCACTGGTTCTCGGCCAGATCGTGGAATCGCGTGTGCAGGTGGATGATCCGGACCTCGAGCACCTTCGCGGTCATGACCTCACGGTGGTCGATCTGGCGATTGAACGTCGCCGCACCCGCGACTGGGTGATCTCCCGGGTCGCGGTCCGCGGTGCGCGGTCGCGGCTCGGTCGACGCGGGGAAACCCATGTCGTGGAATGGAATCACGTACTCGGACTCACCCAGAGCGCGTTGTCGCTGCCCGGTCAGGGGGTGACCCAGATCCTGTCGCAGTTCGACGGCATGCGGGCTGCAGACGTCGCCCACGCACTCCGCGAACTGCCGTCGAAACGTCGCCAGGAAATCGCGTCGGCCTTCGACGACGAACGGTTGGCCGACGTGGTGCAGGAGTTGCCCACCGACGACCAGACTGACCTGCTCGGGCACATGGAGGTCGAACGGGCCGCCGACGTACTCGAGGCGATGGACCCCGACGATGCCGCCGACCTGCTCGGTGAACTCCCGGATTCCGAAGCCGAGGCGTTGTTGCAGTTGATGGATCCCCAG
This sequence comes from Williamsia muralis, assembly GCF_051487485.1. GTDB lineage: Bacteria > Actinomycetota > Actinomycetes > Mycobacteriales > Mycobacteriaceae > Williamsia > Williamsia muralis_B. The sequence goes on from NZ_JAHVCV010000002.1 coordinate 80,714, forward strand.
GAATCCGAGCCGGTTCGTCGACTCATGCTGCATTCACCCGACACCGCCGGTGGTCTGATGACCACAGAGCCGTTGGTGGTCACCGCCTCCACCACCATCGCCGAAGCCCTCGCCCGGGCACGCAATCCAGATCTCACCCCGGCGTCGGCCTCGCTCACCTTCGTGGTGCGACCACCGACCGCCACCCCGACAGGAAAGTACCTCGGCTGCGTGCACATCCAGGCCCTGCTTCGCGAACCGCCGGCCAACCTCGTCGGCGGCATCATCGACGACAGATTGCCGCATCTGGGCTCCGAGGACTCTCTCGAGAAGGTCACCCGGTATTTCGCCACCTACAACCTCGTCTGCGGTCCCGTCATCGACGACGACGGCCATCTGCTGGGCGCGGTGACGGTCGACGACCTCCTCGACCACCTGCTGCCCGAGGACTGGCGGGAAACCGAGGGTGAGGACGAAATGACCACGGAGGGGCCGCGATGACGGGGCCCATGGACCGCGACCGCGCCGCGTCCGGCCGGGCCGAGCGCCACACGTCGCGGTCGGCCCGCCGGCTCGACACCCCCACCGAGACCCGCCGGTGGATGCCCAAACTGAACCTCGACAGCGACCTCGTCGGGGTCTACAGCGAACGCATCGCCCGCTTCCTCGGCACCGGCCGGTACCTCGCCATCCAGACCGCGCTGGTGATCGTGTGGATCTTCCTCAACCTCGTCGTGATCAGCCTGCAGTGGGACCCCTACCCGTTCATCCTGCTCAATCTGGCGTTCTCGACCCAGGCCGCCTACGCCGCGCCCCTGATCCTGCTGGCCCAGAATCGGCAGGAGAACCGGGACAAGGTCTCGCTCGAAGAGGACCGGATGCGTGCCGAACAGACCAAGGCGGACACCGAGTTCCTGGCGCGGGAGCTGGCCGCAGTACGCCTGGCCGTCGGCGACACCGTCTCCCGCGACTACCTGCGGCGCGAGCTCGACGACCTGCTGACCGAACTCACCGAGCGAATCCTCGGCGACCAACGCAAACGTGACGAGCCGAAGAAGGGCGACGACCGCAAACGCGGAGACAAGAAGCGCGACGACGGGAACTGACCCCTTCCCCTGTCGGGTCCACTCGTCTGACGGTCGACCATGCCGACCCCTCCCGACCACACCCGAGCCGCCGGCGAACGCACGCCGATCCGGCCAATAAGTATGGTTCGCCCGCGGGCATCGATAACGAATATGTATCGTGGGTCACAATCAGTTCGTGATGTTCGGGGTCGGGGAGTCAACAGGAGTGCCGAAAGTGCGCTGGGGTCGTTTGGGCAAGGGCGGGAGCCAAAGAACAGAGCCGTCGAAGCATGCTTTCGACCTCTCCTCTGTGCGGTGGGGTCGCGTTCAGCTGCTCACCGGGTGTGCTGTCATCGGTGTCGGGTTGATGGCGGCGGTCTCGTCGAGCGCGCACATCGGACCCGCGCCCACCCTCACCGTTGTATCGGCGGATCAGACGGTCGCGGCGGCCGCCCCGGAGATCCTTCCCATCCCGGCTCGGCCCGAACTCGAGTTCCGTCCCCCGGCGGTCAGTCCGGCGCTTCCCGCGATGCCGGATCCGTTGGCAGCTCCCCGGATGAGGGCGGCCGCACTCCCCGACGGACCTCTCGGTATCCCCGGCATCGTCTTGCAGGCCTACAAGCTGGCCGAACAGCGGGTCGGCGCCGAATCACCCCAGTGCAAACTGCCCTGGTTCCTGCTCGCAGGCATCGGCCGCATCGAGTCGGGGCACGCCGGTAACGGCAATGTCGACAGCTCGGGAACCACGTTGACCCCGATCGCAGGGCCTGTCCTGAACGGCACCCTCGCCGGTAACGAGGTGATCGTCGACTCCGACGGAGGACGTCTCGACGGCGACGCCGGCCACGACCGTGCCATGGGACCGATGCAGTTCATCCCTTCCACCTGGGCGTCGTGGGGCAGCGACGCAAACGGTGACGGCAAGTCCGACCCGAACAACATCTTCGACGCCACCTACTCGGCAGGGCGTTACCTCTGCGCCGGAGTCAGCGACATCATGGCCGAGAAGACCAAGGTCGGCGCGGTCATGCGCTACAACCACTCCGCCGAATACGCGGCCAACGTGCTGGCGTGGGCGGCCGGTTACGCAACGGGCGTCACCCCCACCGACACCGGTCCCCTGCCCGCGCCGACGTCGGGTTCGTCGACCCCGCCGAGCACGTCGGCGTCCAGTTCGCCGAGCAGCAGCGCTCCGCCGAGTGAGAGCCCGTCGTCGTCCAAACCCTCCACCACGACGCCCACACCGTGCCCGATCATCTGCCTGCCGTCGATCGTGCTGCCCACGCTCCCACCACCACCGCCGCCGGCGAGATAGCACGCCCGCGCTCGCAGTGGCGGCCCGCGAGGGCGCGAGGTTGATGCGCGCGTAAACTCGGGGCCGATGACACAAGCAACGTTGCCGACCGAATCATCGATTCGCGCCGCGCTGGCCAAGGTGAACGACCCCGAGATCGGTAAACCGATCACCGAACTCGGCATGGTCAAATCCATCACCGTCGCCGACGACTCCAGTGTGGGTATCGGTATCTACCTCACCACCTCGGGTTGCCCACTGCGCACCGAGATCACCGAACGGGTCACCGCGGCGGCCGCCGACGTGCCAGGGGTCGGGTCGGTGTCGGTGGAACTCGACGTGATGAACGACGAGCAACGCACCGAACTCCGCAAGAGTTTGCGCGGTGATCGCGCCGAACCCGTGATCCCGTTCGCCCAGCCGAGCTCGCTCACCCGGGTCTACGCCGTCGCCTCGGGCAAAGGCGGTGTCGGCAAGTCCAGCGTCACAGTGAATCTTGCTGCCGCCCTTGCTGATCGAGGCCTCAAGGTGGGCGTGCTCGACGCTGACATCTACGGCCATTCGGTGCCACGGATGCTCGGCAACGACGCAAAACCCACCCAGGTCGAGAAGATGATCATGCCGCCGATGAGTCATGGCGTGAAGTTCATCTCGATCGCCCAGTTCACCAGTGGCAACACCCCCGTCGTCTGGCGCGGACCCATGTTGCACCGCGCTCTCCAACAGTTCCTCGCCGACGTCTTCTGGGGCGATCTGGACATCCTGCTCCTCGACCTGCCGCCCGGCACCGGCGATGTGGCCATCTCGGTGGCGCAGCTCATCCCCGGCGCCGAGATCCTGGTGGTCACCACCCCGCAGCAGGCCGCAGCCGAGGTGGCCGAACGCGCCGGCGCCATCGCATTGCAGACCCGCCAGAAGATCATGGGCGTCGTGGAGAACATGTCGTGGATGGAACTCCCCGACGGTAGCCGGATCGAGCCCTTCGGTTCCGGCGGTGGAGCCCGGGTGTCCGAGCGTCTGACCATCGCCGTCGGCGCGGAGGTACCCCTCCTCGGCCAGATCCCGCTCGACCCGGCTCTACGCGAGGGTGGAGACGCGGGAGTCCCGTTGGTCCTCTCGTCGCCTGATTCCGCCGCCGGCGCAGCACTGCGTCAAGTGGCCGATCGCCTGGCCGTCCGCAAGCGTGGATTGGCCGGGATGAACCTCGGCATCGATACCACTCGGCGCAACTGACGCACGTCGCAGCGGGCCTTCAGCGGTCCAGCAATGCCTCGACGCCGTCGAAGATCCGGGCGAGCCCGAACTCGAACGACCGCTCCGGACTACCGATGGACTGGTATTCCGCGCCCACTGCCGTACCGACCCGGCCGGACACCGGGTAGGCGTCTCCGTCCATCAATCGGGCGAGCACGGGCGCGTTGATCTCCCACCACTGTTCGTCGGACATCCCGGACTCGGTACGCGCCCGGGCAGCTTCGATCGACGAGCGGGCAGCGCTCTCGGTGAAGCCTGCGATGACCGCGAGCGTGGCATCCATTTCCAGGTCGTCCAGACCGATCCCTTCGATGGCCGCGAGCTGCCATTCGTATCGCGCCGATGCGTGGGGTCCGATCCAGGGGCGGCTCTTCTGCACGTGCAGCAACCACGGGTGCCGGTGATACTCGTCCCATAGCTGGCGTGCGATGGTGGTCATCCGGTCGCGCAGGTCACCGCGGTGCGGCGGATAGTCGACCTCTCCGGCCACCTCGTCCACCATCAGCCCGATGAGCTCGGACTTGCCCGGCACGTACGTGTACACCGACATCACTCCGAGGCCGAGGCGCTCGGCCACCTTGCGCATGGAGAACGCGGCCAACCCTTCCTCGTCCGCGGTCGCGATCCCGGCGGCGACCACCTCGTCGACACTGACCCTTTGCCGAGGGCCGCGCGTCCCCTGCGGCTCCCCCACCTTCGACCGCCACAGCAGAGTCAGGGTCCGGTCGACGTTCGGTGGTTGTTCGGCTGCGTCTTCCATCCGCCCACACTATCCCCGTGTGGTGTACGGTGAACTTTCGCACTCAACCTCGTACACCATACGAAGTAAGGATCCGATGACGTCACGTTCCTCGATTTCAGCGATCGGCCTCCACAAGCGCTACGGCGACACCCGCGCCCTCGACGGCTTCGACCTCACGGTGGAGGCCGGCACCATCCACGGCCTGCTCGGTCCCAACGGGGCCGGCAAGAGCACGGCCGTGCGGGCCCTGGCCACTCTCATCGACCTGGACGCCGGAGTCGCCACGGTGGCCGGCCACGACGTCGGTGGCGGGGCCCGTTCGGTCAGACGCGCAATCGGCCTGGTCGGGCAGAACGCGGCCGTCGACGAACTGCTCACCGGACGCCAGAACCTGGTGATGTTCGGCCGCCTCTTCGGGCTCACCAAGAACAGGGCGGGCGCGCGGGCCGACGAGTTGCTCGAGGGCTTCGGTCTGACCGATGCCGCAGGACGGTCGGTCTCCAGCTACTCCGGCGGGATGCGGCGACGCCTCGACATCGCGGCCGGACTCGTCCTGACGCCTGCTGTCCTGTTTCTCGACGAACCGACCACCGGTCTCGACCCTCGCGGGCGAAATGACGTGTGGCGCACCGTCCGTGAGGTCGCCGCAGCAGGGACCACGGTGCTGCTCACCACCCAGTATCTCGACGAGGCCGACCAATTGGCCGCCCGTATCTCGGTGATGAATCACGGACGCGTGATCGCCGAGGGCTCCCCTGACGAACTCAAGCGCCGCATCGGCGGCGACCGGGTCACCGTGACCGTGAACGCCGACGTGTCGCTCGACCGGCTCACCTCAAGCCTGGCCGACGCCGTCGGAAGCCCGGCGACCTCGGTGGACACGCACACACACTCGGCGACCTTCGAAATCGACTCCGCGGTCATCGGTTTGGCCACGGTGGTACATGCGCTCGAGGCCGCGAACATCGCGCCCATCGATCTGACACTGCGCCGACCCACACTCGACGAGGTGTTCCTGCATCTCACCGGCAGCGGCACGGAAGAGGAGAACCAGAGCGCTGCGGAACCACCCCAAAGGCCCACGGAAGCAACGGATCTCACCGGAGGCGGCAAATGACATCGACGCAGCCCATCGCCACCACGCCGGCAGTGTTCACCCACGCCTGGGTCATCACCCGACGCAACCTCGCCCACTGGGTGAAAGATCCTTGGACCCCGATCTTCGGCCTGATGTTCTCGATCATGCTGTTGCTGATCTTCGGGTTCCTGTTCGGCGGCGCGATCGAGATCCCGGGAACCGGCGGGTCCGACCGCGGTGACTACATCGACTTCCTGCTGCCCGGCATGCTGACCATGACGATGATGTTCGGTGTCGAGTCCACCACCTCGGCCATGTCCGCGGATGCCAGGAAAGGGATCACGGACAGGTTCCGATCGATGCCGATCAGTAGTTCCGCGGTCTCGCTCGGGCGCGTCGGCGCCGACATGATCAACTCGGTCGTCGAACTCGCCGTCCTCATCGTCGGAGGTCTGCTCATCGGGTGGACGATCGGCGCCGGAGTCGGATCTGCTCTGGCAGCCATCGCATTGCTGTTACTCCTGCGTTTCGCGCTGCTGTGGGTGGGCATCTTCCTCGGCCTCACCTTTCACGGCAGCGCTGCGACGTCTGCCGTTCAGGTCCTGGTCTGGCCGGTGGGATTCTTGTCGACCGCAGTGGTGTCCGCGGAGACGATGCCGGGCTGGCTGGGAACGATCGCGGCGTGGAACCCCATCTCTGCCACCGCCACCGCGGTTCGGGACCTGTGCGGCAATCCGACCGGAGTCACCCAGGGGCCGTTGACCGAGTGGGCCATTCCGCTCGCTGTGGGTTGGCCACTGCTGATCAGTGCGGTGTTCATCGCCCTGTCGGCGCGGTCGTACCGGCGCCTGCGTACCTGACCGGGACGAGCTGACTCAGGTGGCGTCCCAGCGCTCGACGCCCGAGGGCGCCGGGGCCACCTTGTCGGCATCGGCAGCCACAGGTGATGTCGTGGAAGTGCCGGCGCCCAGTGCCTCGGGCTTGGACGGCTCGGTACCCGCTTTGTTCAGCGAGATCACCTGAGAGTTCTCGTCTGTGGTCGGCAATGGCTGGGAGACCGGCTTGATCTTGGCGTCGCCGGAATCGAACTTTCCGGTGAAGAAGGAATCATCGCCGTCGAGAAGATGTTTGGTGATCACCGATCGAGGGGTCATACCGCGCAGCTCGTTCAGGTCGGACAGCGGTTTGCGCAGATCGTCGAACTCGGGGCCGAGGTCTTCCTTGAGCTGCGCGGTGGCCCCGGTGGCGTAGTCACGAACCTGGCGTACCGACTTCATTGCCCAGGTCACCGCACCCGGGAGACGCTCGGGCCCGAGGATCACCAAGCCGGCGATCATCAAGATCGCGATCTCACCCCAACCAACACTGCTGAACACCGTTCCAGGTTACTGGCCTCGGCGGCTCTGTCGAATCGAACGGGCTGCCAAGTCGCTGTGGGTGGTCGGCAGCAGCTGAGCCGGGTCTAGTCCGCGGCGGGTGTGATGGTGCCGTCGAAGGTGCGTCCGTCGCGCCAGTACTGGAACGGCACCGGTGTGCCGATCTCCGACGTACGGACGGCCACGGTCAGCTCGTCGGCGTCCTCGATGACCCGATCGCCGAACTTCGTGATGACGTCCCCCTCGCGGATACCGGCCGCCGCAGCAGGTGATGCCTCCACGACGTTGCGCACCTGCGCTCCGAGAACCCTGTCATTACGAACCGAACTGGCGTTGACACCGATCTGCGCGTGCACCACTCGGCCGTCCTTGATCAGGGACTGCGCGACGGGGAGGAACTCGTTGACCGGAATGGCGAAGCCCAGACCGATGGATCCGCCACCCGGGGCCAGACCAGCAGTGTTGATGCCGATCACCCGGCCCTGGTCGTCGACCAACGGCCCGCCCGAGTTACCCGGGTTGATCGCGGCATCGGTCTGGATGGCATCGATGACCGCGTCGGTGTCGGAGGTCTCGTCGGGTCGCAGGGGTACCGCCCGGTTGGTGGCGCTGATGATCCCGCTGGTGACCGTGCGATCGAGTCCCAGCGGCGCGCCGAACGCCACCACCTCTTCGCCGATCTGGAGTTTGTCCGAGTCGCCCAGTTTGGCAACGGTCAAGTTGTCGACCCCGTCGACCTTGAGCACGGCGAGGTCGGTGCGGATGTCGCGTCCCACGATGCGGGCAGGAACGCGGGTGCGGTCGGAGAACACCACCTCGAGCTTCGCGCTGCGGTCGTTCGCCGCCATGGAGATCACGTGGTTGTTCGTGACGATGTAGCCGGCCTTGTCGATCACCACGCCCGACCCGGTGCCGCCACCGTTCGGCAACCGGACATCAACCATCACCACCGCTTTTTCCACTGCTTCGGCGACGCGGGCGACCTGACTGCGTGGTTCGTCTTCGTTGTCGTCATCGCTGCCCGAGAGACTGACGGTATTCGAATGAAGGGGTTCGGTGACCTCCGCGGTGACCCGGCCGACCACACCACCGATCACCCCGACCACCAGTGCGATCACGGCGAGTACGGACAGGGCCCGCCAGCTGACCTTGCGGTCGAAGAGCACTTCGCGGACCCCGAGTTTGCGTCCGGGCACCGTGGGCTCGGCGGGCGGCGGGGTGTCCACCGCAGGCGAACTCAGTTGCGCCGGAGCGTCCGGGTCCCGCCAGGGGTCGGGTGTGGACTCGGGTTCCTCTGATTCCCCGAAGCGGGAATCCGGATCGCGTTGCAGGGTGCCGGCACCTTCGGGCCGAGAGAAGGCCTCGCGCAACACCGGGTCCGGGTTGGCGACCACAGGCTGCTGGGGACGACTCCGGGCATACTCCGGGGCGGCAAAGGCCCCTGTGACCCCCTCGGGCCTACCGAAGACGGCGGCCGTTCGCTCGGGAACAGCTGGATGATCGTTGGGCCGGGGCGCGAGTCGAGGTGCCTGACCGGCTGTGCCGGTGGCAGGCGGAGCCGTGTAGGGATTCGATGATGGCGTGGAGCCGTGCTTGTCGGTCTCGGTCATCGGCCCGCCCGTGTCACCGGTGTCATGAAGAACTCGAACCCCTCGCTTGCGGCTGATCGCTGGAGGATCACTCCGGCGGCGCCGGTGAGATCCTCACCGAGGCTACCTGGCACAGTCGCTAACGATCGCGTCGCCGCTGACCGCGGTGAACGGGGAATCCGGGTGCGTCGAGGTGGGAATCGGCCTTGGCCTGCGTACCGGTGTCGCCTGCCGCGCGGAGGTCGATCTCCCGGGTCGGGATCTGATTGAGTTCGCCGAGCAGGCGCGCGGGCATCGGGATCTCGCCCGATCGCCGGAGCGCCGACCGTGCGGCGCTCTGCGCATCGACCTCGGCACGGCACTGGGCGCACATCTCGAGATGCTGAGACGCTCGCATGTAGGCGTTCATCCGCAATTCGCCGTCGACGTAAGCAGCGACAGCCTCGGTCGCGAGGTGTTCGGTCGACAGGAACTTGCGACCGCCCTGCGTGCCGGGGGCCCGATAGTTCTTGTTGGTGGTGACCATCGCCGAGGTCGGCAACCACCCCAGGACGCGGCGCCGATTGCGCATGCCCCTGGACTCGTCTCGCGCGTCGACCGTCTCGTCGGCGGAGTCGTCGGGTGTGTGGTCGCTCATCACGATCGCCCCTTCCGCTGCCGTCTACTCGATGCCCGAACTCGACTGTACGGACTGCGGCCATTCCACGCCGCACGAAACCCATCGAAACGGACGGATTTCCTGGATGAAGAACGGTCAGCGCGGCGGAGGAGTTCCCATCAGCGGGACCGATGTCCGGCGACAGCGCTCAGAAATCGTGAGCGAGCACCGAGCGACCGGAGTGGTGACCGCTGGCCGCGAGGTTGTCTCGGATTGCTTGGCGACCTCGGTGGATCCGGCTGCGGACAGTTCCGAGCTTGACTCCGAGCGTCGCGGCGATCTCCTCGTACGACAATCCTTCGATGTCGCAGAGGACCACCGCTGCACGGAACTCCGGCGCCAACGAATCGAGGGCGGTCTGGAGGTCGGGGTCGAGGTTCGCGTCGTGGAAGATCTGCTCGGGATTGGGGTCGTTGCCCGGCACGCGCTCGTAGTCCTCGGGCAATGCCTCCATGCGGATCTTGTTGCGGCGACGCACCATGTCCAGGAACAGGTTGGTGGTGATGCGGTGCAGCCAGCCCTCGAACGTCCCGGCCCGGTAACTCGACAGCGATCGGAACACCCGGATGAACGTCTCCTGGGTGAGGTCTTCGGCGTCGTGCTGATTACCGGAGAGCCGGTAGGCGAGGCGGTACACGCGGTCGGCATGTTCACGAACCAGGTCGTCCCACGCGGGCATCAGAGCCGTGTCACCGGTGGCATCGAACCGCGCCGTCCCGGACTCGGGCACCACCGCGTCAACCGCGTCTTCCCGGGCGAGATCGAACTCGCCCACGACTGCGTCGGTCCCGGTGTTCTCAGCGTCTCGGTTGACATCAGCCACGGTCAGCTCCACTTTCTCCGCGGACCGTCGGTGAACGGTCATTGGTTCGCACCCTTTTAGCTGATTCGCTGAAGTATTCATACCCAGTTCGGTCAACATCAAAGCCTGCCTCGTTGTTCCCCTATGACCTTGTCCGACGGGGGTGTGCGCGCACTATGAGCGGGCTGAGTGTTACCTGAGAGTGTGGCGGCCCTCGCTGCGGGAGAATTGCTGCTCAGCGCGCCTGCGACCCTATCTCGGACCCCGGCGTTAACCTCGACCCTGTGTCCGACCACAGCTCCCCCGCCGATCCAGATGCGACTGCCCCGTCCGGGGCGTCCGGTCCCGCCATCGACCCGGCCGTGCTGAGCCGCTACGCCGAAGCCGCAATCGTCGAAGACGAGGCGCTACGCCTCGCTCGTGAGCGTTCCGACGAGTTGGGTGCGCCGGCGATCACCCCCGCGGTTGGGGCAACCCTGTCGCTGCTGGCGCGATTGGTCGACGCGAAAGCGGTTGTCGAGGTGGGTACCGGCGCAGGTATCAGCGGGCTGTGGTTGCTGAACGGCATGCGGACCGACGGCGTCCTGACCACCATCGACGCCGAAGCCGAGTACCACCGGGCCGCGAGACTTGCCTTCACCACCGCCGGCATCAGCCCATCGCGGACCCGATTGATCAACGGTCGGGCAGCCGAGGTGCTCCCGCGCCTCGCCGACGCGAGCTACGACCTGGTGTTCGTCGACGGCGCGGTGACCGATCAACCCCGCTATGTCGCCGAGGGCCTGCGTCTGCTGCGCGGCGGAGGCATTCTCATCGTGCACAACGCGTCGGCCGACGGCACGGTCGCAGATCCTGCCAGCACCGACCCCGCGGCCCAGGCCGCGCGTGAAGGCGCCTTGCTGATCGCCGATGACGACACACTGCTCCCGGTGGTGATCCCGCTCGGCCGGGGCCTGCTCGCAGCGGCCAAGGCACGCACCGACCTCGGCTGAGCGGTCTGCCGCACTGCCGAGGGTTTGCGAGAGCCCGACTCAGTCGGCGCTGGGCGCCATCGCGGTCAACTCGGGATACTTCGGGGCGATCGTGTCGCCGGTGGAGACCCCACGTAGTCGACGACCGACCCACGGGATGGCGTACTCGACCGTCCATTGACGACCCTCGCGGCGCCGCTGGGTCGGCGAGACCAGTTGCGCCGGACCGAAATCCACCGGAACAAGATCGTGCTCGATGCCGAGCGCCCGCAGCACCTCGATCGCCATGTAGACATGGCCGGCCGACGACATGTGCATCCGGTCGAACTCCCACATCCGACGCTCGCGGAAGATCCGCATCCGCCAGAAGTCGACGAGCACGAGGTTGCGTTCCTCCACGACTTCGCGCAGCAATTCGTTGAAGACGGCGAACCGGCCGCGCAGTGCGCCGAAGACGGATTTACCGCCGGTGTCGTACGCGGTGAAAGCGATCACGGTGGCGCCTGCGTCCTGGAGCCGGCCGACCGCCGCGTCGTACGACTCGATCAACGCGTCGATGTCGACGCTGGGACGGAGCAGATCATTGGCCCCTGCGCAGATGGTCGCCAGGTCCGGTTTCATCGCCAGGGCGGGCTCGAGTTGTTCACCGAGTACCGCGGGCAGCAGTCGTCCGCGGATCGCCAGATTCGCGTACCGGAACTCAGGGTCCTCCCTGGCCATCACCTCCGCGACCCGATCGGCCCAGCCGCGCACCCCGTTCGGGCAGCGGGGTTCGACGTCTCCCACGCCCTCGGCGAACGAATCTCCTATGGCGACAAAGCGTTTGAAGCTGGGAGACGTCTCAGACATCGGTCGAGAACCTCAGGCCACCGTCGGGGATGGTCACACCAGGCCACACACGCGCGCCACGGAGCAACTCACAGCGCGCTCCGATGTCGGCGCCGTCACCGATCACACCGTCGCGGACGAGGGCGCGGGGTCCGATGCGCGCGCCGAAGCCGATGATGCTGCGTTCGATCACCGCTCCGGCCTCCACCACCGCTCCGTCAAAGATCACGGCGCCGTCGAGGCGGGCGCCCGCTCCGATCTCCGCGCCGCGCCCGACCACCGTGCCGCCGATCAGAAGCGCACCCGGTCCCACACCGGCGCCTTCGTGCACCAACGATTCGCCGCGCGGACCGGTCAGTGCCGGCGAAGGCGCAATCCCCCGGACGAGGTCGGCCGAGCCGCGCACGAAGTCCTCGGGAGTACCCATGTCGCGCCAGTAACCGGAGTCGACGTGGCCTTGGACATGGTGGTCGTCGGCGAGTAGTTGAGGAAACACCTCGCGCTCCACCGACACCGGCCGATCGTCCGGGATGGACTCGATGACCGACCGTTTGAAGACGTAACAGCCCGCGTTGATCTGGTCCGTCGGGGGATCCTGGGTCTTCTCCAGGAAGGCGGTCACCCGGCCATTGTCGTCGGTCGGCACACACCCGAAGGCACGTGGGTCACCCACCCGGACCAGATGTAGGGTCACCTCCGCCCCGGAGGTCTGGTGGGTGTCGAGGACCGCTCGGACGTCGGTGCCGCACAACACATCTCCGTTGAACACGAGGATGTTCTCCGCAGTCAGCTCGGACAGCACGTTCCGGATGCCGCCGCCGGTACCGAGGGGCTCGGACTCGTGGACGTACGTGATGGACAACCCCATCTTGGATCCGTCACCGAAATACTGTTCGAACACTTGGGATTTGAACGAGGTGCCGAGCACGATCTTGGTGATCCCCGCAGCGCTGATCCGCGCGAGGAGGTGGGTGAGGAACGGCAGTCCCGCGGTCGGGAGCATCGGCTTGGGAGCAGACAGGGTGAGTGGTCGCAGGCGGGTTCCCTTGCCGCCCACCAAGATCACCGCCTGGACGTCGCTGTGCCGCGCCGGGTCCTCGTTGGTCGTCTGAGCGGTGTCGATGGTGGTCACGGAGTACCTTTCGCCGATCCGGATGGGGACTTCTCACGTCGTTGAGCTCGTTTGGCCGCTGCCACGACAACCGCCGAGCGCGCACCGAGACCGGCACGCAGTGCGAGCCGCAGAGGCGCTTGCCACCAATGCGGGTGACGGTCGGCCTGGAATCGGTAGGCACTGCGATGGTGCGCGGGGAGCATCAGCTCGGGATTGCGGCCCGCGGCGTGCCCCTTGGCATGCAGGACCTCCGCGTCTGGCACGTAGACATTGAGCCAGCCGGCGCGGCCGAGGCGGTCGCCGAGGTCCACGTCCTCCATGTACATGAAGTAGCGCGAGTCGAAGCCGTCGATGGCATCGAAGGCGCGACGACGGAGCAGCAGACATGACCCGGAAAGCCACCCGACCGGCCGTTCGGAGATGTCCTCGTCTGCCTGCCGGTAGGCGGCAGTCCAGGGGTTGGACTTCCAGACCGTTCCGAGGATGGCGTGCCCTGTCCCCGACACGATGTCGGGCACCCGGCGGGCCGACGGGTAGATGCTGCCGTCGGGCTCGTGGATCAGCGGGCCCAGGGCCCCGGCCTGCGGCCATCGCTCTGCTGCCTCGAGGAGTTGATCGATGGAACCGGGACCCCACTCGACATCGGGGTTGGCAACCACGACGAACTCGATGGAGGGGTCGACCTCGGCCACCGCACGGTTGACCGCGCCCCCATATCCGATGTTTCCCCCTGTGTGCAGCAGCGACACGTGGTCGTACTTCTCTGCGGCCGCTTCAGGGGCGCCGTCGTCGGAACCGTTGTCGGCGAGGATCACCGTCGGAAGGGTGGTCGATGCGTGTTCGAGCGTCTGGATGAAACGGGACAGATACTCGCCTGACGAGTACGTCACCGTCACCACTGCGAATCGCTCCGGAACCGGCTCAGTCGTCACCGGCTCAGCGTAACCGGAGACCACTGGGCCGCCGGGCACCCCGTGGGACAGTCCGTCGTCCGAGCTCACCGGACGTGCAGCGCCGCAGACAACGCCGAGCGCCACTCTCGCAGCGGGGTGAGACCGGCCTCCTGCCACGCCCGTCCCGACAACACCGAGTACGCGGGGCGGGGCGCGGGGCGAGGAAAATCGGCCGAGGTGGTGGGCAGGACCCGGGCCGGATCGGCGCCGATCTCCGCGAACACGGCCTGGGCCAGATCGAACCAGCTACAGCTGCCGGCGTTCGACGCGTGCAGGGTCGCTCCCCGGGCCCCCGGGTCGCCGTGGACCACCTGTTCGGAGAGTTCGAGCAGCCCGTCGGCCAGATCGGCCGAATAGGTCGGGGAGCCGACCTGATCGGTGACCACCGAGACGGTGTCACGTTGCGATTCCAGTCGGCGCATCGTGCTGACAAAGTCCGAGGAGTCGGGCATTCCCGTGTACACCCAAGCGGTGCGCACAATCGTGGCGTCGGCATCCGCCGACCGCACCGCCTTCTCCCCCGCGAGTTTGCTGATGCCGTAGACCGAGGCCGGGCCGGTGGGGTCGTCCGGTTCCAACGGACCCGACGCAACCCCCGTGAAGACGTAGTCGGTCGAGATGTGGACGAGGTGGGCACCCGTACGGGCGGTGAGCCGGGCAATGTGGCCGGGCCCGTTGCCGTTGACCGCCATCGCGGTCTCCCGGTCGTCTTCGGCGGCATCGACAGCGGTGTAGGCCGCGCAGTTGATCACCACGTCTTCCGGCCCGATGTCACCGAGTACCGACTGCACCGACTCCTCGTCGGTGATGTCCAGATCCGCCGACGTCAACCCGCGCACCGCACCTGCGGCGCGCGTAGTCAACTGCTTGCCCAATTGCCCCCCGGCGCCGGTCACGATGACAGAGCGCACACCTGTACCCATGGGGTCCATCATGTCCGGTTGCGTGGGTGCTCTGCCATTCGCACGGCGAGATTCACACTCGCTCCGCGTCGCGACGGTCCGGTACACGCCGCTTCCCGCATCCCAGAGCGCAGACGGATTCGCACGTAACATAGCCAATACTTCAACAGGTGCACTCTCCCGGTGATGCGGCGTGCTCCATCCGATGCCATCCGTCCACTACCCGTTAGGAGCGCTCACCGCCGTGGACCGTCCATCTTCGGATCGACCGTCAGGCGGGCGACGCCTCAACTCCACCGGCGGCCGTCATCAGCGGCCCCTTCCCGGTGAGAGTCCCACCGGCGGACGGCGACGTCCCCGCGCCGGGGAATCGGACGTTCCCCGTAGACCCCGAGCCGATGAGACCTCACGGCGACGGGTGCCACGTGATCCCCTGCCCCCCGACGCACCCCGCCCCAGGCGTGGAGACGGCACCGCCCCGCCAACTGCCCGGGCCGCACGGTCAGATCGCCGGGATCAACCGGGCCGGGCGCCGAGGTCCCGCGCCGACGCGGGCGGGCGGCCGCCGCGTGAACCAGCGCCGACCTCGCCCACACCGGCACACTCGGGACGACCGCTGACGCGCATCATCGCGGCGGGCGTGTCGGTGCTGGTGCTGATCGCCACCGGATATGCGTGGAACCAGATGACCGACCTGGAGAACAGCATCACCAAGCTGGGTGGTCTGAGCCTGGGCAGCGGCAAGGACGGAGCCGTCGACATCCTCATGGTCGGCACCGACTCGCGTACCGACGCCCAGGGCAACCCGCTGTCGGAAAAAGAACTGGCCCAATTGCATTCGGCTGACGAGGTGGCGACCAACACCGACACCATCTTGTTGATCCGCATCCCGAACGACGGGTCCTCCGCGACGGCCATGTCGATCCCCCGCGACTCCTACGTCGAGGTGCCCGGCATCGGGAAGACCAAGATCAACTCGGCGTACGGCTCATCCAAAGAAGCCCGGCGCGAGGCCCTGGTCAACGACGGTATGGATCTCGAGCAGGCCGACAAGAAGTCCGTCCAGGCGGGTCGCGATGCACTCATCACCACGGTCGCCGACCTGACGGGTGTGGAGGTCGACCACTATGCCGAGGTGGGGCTACTCGGCTTCGTCCTGCTCACCGACGCGGTGGGCGGTGTGGACGTGTGCCTCAAGGCGCCGGTCTCCGAACCGTTTTCCGGTGCGGACTTCCCCGCCGGCCGCCAGACACTCGACGGACCAGAGGCACTGAGTTTTGTCCGGCAACGCCACGATCTGCCCCGCGGCGACCTCGACCGCATCGTGCGGCAGCAGGTCTTCATGGCATCGCTGGCCCAGAAGGTGTTGTCGGCAGGCACGTTGTCCAACCCCGGCAAACTCGGCGATCTCGAGAACGCGGTGTCGCGTTCGGTGGTGATCGACCAGGACTGGGACATCATCAAGTTCGTGGAGCAGCTCAAGGATCTGTCCGGCGGACGAGTGCAGTTCGCGACGATCCCGGTTGTCACCGAGCAGGGCTGGAGCGATGACGGCACCCAGAGCGTGGTCGAGGTGGACCCGGCGGCCGTCAAGGCATTCACCGACGGGTTGCTCGGAGAGAAGAACGGTACAGGCGAGAAGAAGTTCGTGCCCAGCCAGTACACGGTGGACGTGATCAACTCGGGCACAGTCGACGGTCTGGCCACCAACGTGTCGAAGATCGTGGCATCCAAGGGGTTCCGGACCGGCGAGACCGGCAACGCCACCAACCCGTCCCCCGACAGCACCGTGCTTGCCGCTGCGACCGACGACGCCGGGGCGAAAGCCGTTGCGGGCCAACTCGGCGGACTACCCGTGAAAGAGGACAAGACATTGGCACCGAACACGGTTCGGGTGATTCTCACCGACACCTACAGCGGTCCGGGCTCGATCGTCGACGACGGTCAGCAGGACAGCCAGAGCACCGAGGCGACAACGCCCCCACCGGCTCCGGCGATCACCGCCGGCGGCACCGGACCGGAGTGCGTGAATTGACCACTCTCACCGATGCCGCGCTGAACCCGGCGTTGTCCAGCGACGGCTCGCAGCCTCTGATCACCTACTACGACGACGCGACCGGCGAGCGCACCGAACTCTCTGCCATCACCGCGGCGAACTGGGCAGCCAAGACGGCCAACCTCGTGCGCGACGAGTTCGGGCTGATGCCGGGCGACGTGGTGGCGGTCGACCTGCCCGCGCACTGGCAGAGTGCCGCGGTTCTGCTCGGCGCCTGGTGGGCCGGTCTGCATGTACGGGTGGGCTACTCCGACGATGCAGCACTTGCGTTCTGCTCGATGGCGTCGCTCGAGCGGGTGGAAGGTGCGCCGGAGATCGCCGTCGTCTCACTCGATCCGTTCGGGATGCCATTGCGTGACCTGCCGATCGGACTCACCGACTACTCGGCCTCGGTGCGCGTGCACGGGGACCAGTTCCGGCCGGGCGGACCCGGCGATCTCGCTCTCGACGACCGCACGGTCGACGACGTGATCGCCGAAGCAACCACCTTCGCCGCCGAGGCGGGCATCGTCGCCGGATCGCGCATCATGTCGAGCCGACACTGGGACAACGCCGACAACCTCGTGGTCAACCTGCTCGCCACCCTGGTGGCCGGCGGTTCCCTTGTGCAGGTTGCCAATCCGGATCTGGAAAAGATGGCCGCCCGGGCAAGCAGTGAGAAGGTCACCGCGACGTTGTCGTGAGCCGACACAGCCTCCGAGGTCCGCTCCGACGCCGCGGGATCGTCCGGACCGAACCCGTTCAGAAGAGAGTCGGCTGCGGGGTCTCGACTGCAGCTGCCTCGCGTACCGCCTCGCGCAGTCCGGACTGCCGGTCGCCGCTGAGACCGTGGTGCTCGAGCATCGGATCAACCCTGTCGCGCAACCACGTTCGGTATTCCGGGGCCACGTAGGCGCCGTGACCGTAGAGCCGGCGATACTTGCCGACCAGGGCAGGATGGTGCTCGGCGAGCCACGACATGTACCAGCCACGGGTGGATCCGCGTAGGTGTAGTGGAAACGCCGTGACCGACGTTGCACCCACCTGTGCCAGATGTGCGAACAGGTTGTCGAGGTCGGCTCGCGAATCGCTGAGCATGGGCAGGATGGGTGAGGCCATCACATGGCAGTCCAGGCCGGACTCACGGACAGCCTCGATCAGATCGAGGCGTGCACGGGCCGACGGCGTGCCGGGTTCGACTTGCTTGCACAAGGTTTCGTCGAGCAGAGCCAGGGAGACGCCCACCGACACCGGCACCGATTTGGCTGCTGCCGCAAGGAGTTTGAGGTCGCGACGCAGCAGCGTGCCCTTGGTGAGAATCGACATCGGCGTACCCGAATCGGCGAGTGCGCGAATGATGCCGGGCATCAGCCGGTACCTGCCCTCAGCCCGATGGTAGGGGTCGGTGTTGGTTCCCAGAGCCACGGGCTCACGCTTCCAACTCTTGCGCATCAACTCTTTTCGCAGCACTGCCGCGACGTTCACCTTGACCACGATCTGGGTGTCGAAGTCACGGCCGGCATCGAGATCGAGGTATTCGTGGGTGGTACGCGCGAAACAGTAGACACATTGATGGAGGCAGCCCCTGGTGGGGTTGATGGTCCAGCGGAACGGCACCTGCGAACTCTCCGGAACCTTGTTCAGCGCGCTCTTGCACAACACCTCGTGGAACGTGACCCCGTCGAAGTCGGGGGTGCGCACCGACCGGACCAGCCCGGCGCGACTCAGGCCGGGCAGCGCCGGAGACGGATCGCTCGCCTCTTTCTCGTCTCCGGCGTCCAGCAACTGCCCTTCCCACCGCATGTCCAGATTCGAACACGCGTTCTATTTCTTGTCAAGCGGGCCCGCCCTGCCCGGGCCGTGTCCTACAGCGCGGCTGCGGGATCGGCGCGCAATGCGCGCCTGGCAGGCAGGGCTGCGCTGAGCAGCCCAGCCAGGCCCCCGACCACCACGATCACCACCATCTCGATCCACGGAAGATCGGGTATGGACACTCGGTCAGCGCCCACGATCGCGGCCGCGCCCGCCACCCCGTAGGTGGTGCCGAGAGCCACTCCCGCGACCGAAGCCACCGCAGCGATGATCGTGGCCTCGCCCAGGAGCATCGCGCGCACCCCCCGGCTGCTCAGGCCGATCACCCGCAACAGCGCATTCTCACGTCGGCGGTCGATCACCGACAGCGCCATGGTGTTTCCCACACCGATGAGAGCCACCACCACGGCGACCCCGAGCAGCGCCAACACGATTCGCAACAGCAGGGTGAGGATGTCGTCGAGCTGCTGCTGGGTTTCCACGCCGCCGGAGAAGGCCGCGTCGGGCGACGAGGCGGCGACGAGATCACGCAGGGTGGTGACCGTGTCCGCGCTGCCCGTCCCGAAGGACGACAGACGCACGGCCATCCCGGTCGGCACCGGCGCCCCGCCCACCGATGCGCGATCCGCAAACGAACCGGCTTCGCCTTCGACCACTGTCATCGTCTTCGTGATCCCTCCGGCCAGAACTGTCACCCGCTCACCGTCCTGCACGCCCGCGAGCGATTGATCTTCTGGTGCCAGCGCGATCTCGTCGGCAGTGGGGGCACTGCCCGATCTCATCACCGCCGGCAACGACGAACTGTCCACGGCGGCGATGTTCAACGCAACCCCGTTCACATCGATCTTCGTACGTGTCAACGGAACTGCTGCAGCTACGCCCTCCGTGGTCCGGATCGACTCGACCAGTGGAGCCGGAAGCGGCGAACCGGACGACACGATCAGATCGACCGGGTGCATGTCGGAGATCAACGTGCTCACGCTCGACCGCACCACCTGCGCGCCCACCACCATCATCGTCGTCAAGGTGATGCCGATGATGAGGGCCGACGCCGTTGCGGCAGTGCGCCGTGGAGCCCGCCCGGCGTTTGCGCCCGTCAGTTCGGCGACCGGTCCCGCGGCCGTGCGCCGGAACACCAGTGCGGCAGCCGATCCCGCTGCCCGGACAACCGGCGGCACGAGAACCACACCGGACAGCATGATAGCGAGGAACGTCGCACCGCCGCCCAATGCTGCTGCGGGAACCGATTTCTGTCCGATCCCCCAGACCATCACAATGGCGCCGAAGAAGACCAGAACCGTGGCGGCAGTGATCCGGATGATGTTACGACCGCGCGGCTCCGACGAGGCGACAGTGGTGAAGGCCGCCAACGGCGAGACCCTTGTCGCCAGTCGCGCCGGGACGGTGGCCGCGAGCAGCGTCATCACCACACCGAGGACAACGGGCACGAGCACGGCGGTGAACGGGATCGCCAAGTGGGTCAACGGCAACTCGGCACCGGTCGTCTGGGTCACCCAGGTGGCCAGCGCGACACCTCCGATCCCGAGGATCACACCTGTCACCGAGGCCACGACACCGAGGACCAGTGCCTCCATCCGAACGCCGGACCGCACCTGGGATGCGTCTGCCCCGATGCACCGCAGCAGCGCGAGTTCCCGGGTTCGTGAGGTGATCAGTACGGCAAAGGTGTTGGCGATCACCAGACACGACACCATGGCGGTGATCGCGGCGAACACGAGCAGCACCGAGGCCAGGATCACCGATCCTCCGGTGAACTGTTGGACCACCCGGTCGGCGGCAGCCTCACCCGACATGGCCTCGGCCCCTGGGACGGTCGAGGCCACGTCGGTCACCGCGGCCATGACCGACGCCGGGTCGGCTTCCCCCGCGAACGCGAGCCTGATCACCACATCATCTCGATCATCGCTCCGTCCGGAGTCCACCGCGGACACGGCGGCGCCGGGGGCGAACAACTGCGGTACGCCTGACGTGGCGTCACCACGCTCGACCAGACCCACCACGGTGATCTCCACAGCGGTCCGGTCGGTGGCGGTGTCGACGTCCGGGCGCACGAAAAGTCGTTGTCCGACTGCGAAGTTCGATCCTGCGTAGGCCAGCGCCTGACGGTCGCCCTGTGGGAACACGCCGACCGTCAGTTTCTGCCATCGCAACTGCTCGTCGCCCGCCAGTGCGGTCAGCTCCACCTGCGAGTACGTCTTCGCGCCACTGGTCACGCTGACCAAACGGTTACGGTCGACCGCAACCGCTTGTACGCCGGGCACACTCGCGAGTTGCTCTCCCGTCTGATCCGCGAACTCGGACGGTACCGATACCGCCGCGTCGGTTGTCGAGAACTGTGCTGCCACCGACGCACGCACCGATTCGGTGGACGTCGCGGTCAGTGTGAGTGTCGCGGCGACAAATGCCACACCGATGGCCACAGCCAGGACCGACGCCACATAGCGTCCCTTGTGTGCCCGCAATTGGGCCAGTGCCACTCCCCTCATCGTGGGTCACCCACAGAGACCTGATCGGAGCCGTGACCACGCATCGCTGCCAACACGGAATCTGCTGTGGGTGCGAGGATTCGGTCCACCATCCGTCCGTCGGCCATCACCAGCACC
This sequence comes from Williamsia muralis, assembly GCF_051487485.1. GTDB lineage: Bacteria > Actinomycetota > Actinomycetes > Mycobacteriales > Mycobacteriaceae > Williamsia > Williamsia muralis_B. Next base: position 101,792 of record NZ_JAHVCV010000002.1, read on the forward strand.
TGATCGCAATAGCTCGCAGCCACAGGGTCGTGGGTCACCATCACGATGGTCTGGCCGATGCGGCGGCTACTGCTCTGCAGCAGCGACAGCACCTGCGCGCCCGACCTGCTGTCGAGGTTGCCGGTCGGCTCGTCGGCGAGGATGAGTCGTGGCCTGCCGAGCAACGCCCGGGCGATCGCGACGCGTTGCTGCTGCCCGCCGGACAATTCGCCCGGCTTGTGGTCCAGACGATCCCCGATTCCCAGCACCGCCACCAGTTCGTCGAACCACAGCTCGTCGGGAGATCTCCGATCCAGGGTGAGCGGGAGCAGGATGTTGGCCCGCGCCGTCAGCACCGGCAACAGGTTGAACGATTGGAAGACAAAGCCCAGCTCTCGGCGCCGCAACCGGGTCCGCTGAGAATCGTTGCATCGCGACAGATCGGTGTCCCCGATCAACACCGTTCCGGCCGTTGCGGTATCCAGGCCCGCGAGACAGTGCATCAGTGTCGACTTGCCGGACCCCGACGGCCCCATGATGGCCGTGAACTTGCCGACAGGGATGTCCACGCTCACATCACGCAGCGCGTGAACCGCCGCATCACCGTGCCCGTACGTCTTCTGTAAAGCAATGGTCCGTGCTGCGTATGGATCTGACATTGGCCCCACCTCTCGTGTCACACGCCGACTTGCGTTGTGGCACAAACCTATTTCGGACCACGTGGTCGACACATCGACGTGCGGGCGGACATCTGCAGATCGTCGGGTCAGCCCGCGGGATGACCATCGGTACCCGGCGTCGTCCTCCAGGACGAGAACGAGGAAACCTACCGGTGGAGGGTGAGGATGTCGTCGATCCCGATCATCCCGGTACGGAAGGCGAACAACACCACCTGCACACGGTCGCGTGACCCTGTCTTGGTGAGTACCCGGCCGACATGCGTCTTGACCGTGGCGAGGGACAGATGAAAGTCCGCGGCGATCTCGCCATTGGTCATCCCGACAGCGATGGCCCGCAACACCTCTGTCTCCCGGGGGGTCAGCGGATCGACGAGGTCGGGCACCACGGTGGCGTGCCCGGCAGGTGCGGGCGGCGTCGGCATCGCAGCGGTTCCCGCCACGTGGGTCAGCAGGCGTCGGGTGGACCGCGGCGCGATCACGGCGTCACCGGCATGGACCGTTCGGATCGCGGCCAGGAGCTCTTCCGGTTGCGCGTCTTTGAGCAAGAATCCGCTGGCACCAGCGGAGATCGCGGCCAGCAGGTACTCGTCGGTGTCGAACGTGGTCAGCACCAAAACTTTCGGGACACGCTGGTGCCCTGGCCCACCCGGTTCTTGCTCGGCGAGCAGTTGCCTGGTGGCCGCGATGCCGTCGACGCCTGGCATCTGGACATCCATGAGCACCACGTCGGCGGGGGTTCGGCGCAGAGCCTCCACGGCCGCGGCACCATCGGATGCCTCGAGCACCACCGTCATGTCGGCCTGCGAATCGATGACCATCCCGAAACCCGCACGTACCAGCGCCTGGTCATCGACGAGCGCTACCCGGATCACCTCGGTCATCGAACCTCCCCGGTGGGCAGCGACGCGCGAATACGGTATCCCGGTCCGTCGTCACGGGGGCCGGCCTGCAGCGTCCCACCATGTAGTTCGGCGCGTTCGCGCATACCCAGCAACCCCTTGCCGCCGGCCGGACGCAGCTCGCCATCACCGATGGTAGGGGCAACGCCTCGACCGTCATCGGTGACGACGATCGTCAATTCGTCACTCTGCCAATGCAACCCGACGTCCGCGGAGGCTCCGAGCCCCGCGTGTTTGAGGATGTTGGTGAGCGATTCCTGCACGATTCGATATGCGATCAGTCCACATCCCACCGAAACGTCGCGAGCGGAACCAGAAGAGTCCAGTCGAACCGGTAAACCCCCGGCCCGCACGGACTCCACGAGTTCGGGGATGTCGGCGATGCCTGGCACCGCCCGAATCTCGCGTGGCCCGTCATCTCGCAGCACCCCCAGCAGCGACCGCATGTCCGCGAGGGCCTGGCGCCCGTTGTCGGCGATGGTGGCCAGCGCCTTGACGGCCTGCGCCGGATCCTGCTGCGCCGCATACCGACCGCCATCCGCCTGCGCGATCACCACCGTCAGTGTGTGGGCGATGATGTCGTGCATCTCGCGCGCAATCCGGGTGCGCTCGCCGATGGCGGCGATCTCGGCTTCCTGTGCCCGTTCGAGTTCCAGCAGTCGGGCCCGCTCGCGTAGTCCCTGCACTTCCCGAAGTCGCGTGCGCCGCAACATCCCGGTGGCCCAGATACCGACGGCGATGACACCCAGACTTACCGCCCCAGGCGCGGTGAACTCATACGCGGCCGTGTCGTCGGCTGCGGAGTACAGGCGTCCCGACGACAGCACACAACCGACGAGGCCAAGGACCAATGCGGCTTGGGTGCCTCGTGTCGAACCGTAGGCGGCCATCGAATAAATGCTGATCACCGCGGTCACCATCACCGCTGGACTGAGTCTTTCGTCGACCGCCAGATGTGCGAAGGCCGCGGCAGCGATGACCAGACCGGAGACGTCGGGGCGGGTCCGGCGGAACGCGACGGCGACACAGACGATGGTGCCGACCGCGATACGCCACACGAGCGGGGTCCCCATGTGTTCCCAGAGCTCGGGAACGACGCTGAGCAACGCCAGTGCCGCGGCCAGCAGCGAGTCGAGGAGCAGCCGACGCGGTTCGGCGAAGCGGTTCCAGCGCTGCAAGATCCGCTGGAAGTCCATGTTCGTCAATCTAGCGCCCGGGCGGGTGCCCGGGCATCAGACCGCGGGAGGATATTCGAGGTGGGTCAGCGCAGTAGTGCGCGTGACATCACCACACGCTGGATCTGGTTGGTGCCCTCATAAATCTGCGTGATCTTGGCATCACGCATCATCCGCTCGACCGGGAAATCGCGGGTATACCCGTAGCCACCGAACAACTGCACCGCATCAGTGGTCACCTCCATCGCCACATCAGAAGCAAAACACTTCGACGCCGCCGAAATGAAGCCGAGGTTCTTCTCCCCACGCTCAGCACGCGCCGCCGAGGTGTACACCATCAAACGAGCAGCCTCGATCTTCATCGCCATATCCGCCAGCATGAACTCCACACCCTGAAACGAACTGATCGACTTACCGAACTGCTTACGCTCCTTCACATACGCAATCGTCTGATCCAAAGCACCCTGCGCAATACCCAACGCCTGCGCACCGATCGTCGGACGCGTGTGATCCAACGTTTCGAGCGCGGTTTTGAAACCGGTGCCCGGCGCCCCGATGATCCGATCCCCAGGAATGGTGCAGTTCTCGAAATACAACTCCGCCGTCGGTGAACCCTTGATACCCAGCTTCTTCTCCAACGGACCGACGGTGAACCCCGGATCATCCTTGTGGACCATGAACGAGGAAATACCGTTGGCACCCTTCTCCGGATCGGTCACCGCCATCACCGTGTACCAGGTGGACTTCCCGCCGTTGGTGATCCAACACTTGGAACCGTTGAGCACCCAGTTGTCGCCCTCTTCCCGGGCCCGGGTCTTCATCGCCGCCGCATCCGAACCGGCCTCACGCTCGGACAACGCATACGAGGCCATCGCCTCGCCCGACGCGATCGACGGCAACACCTGCCGCTTGAGCTCTTCTGAGCCCTTCAAGATCAAGCCCATCGTGCCCAACTTGTTGACCGCCGGGATCAACGACGCCGACGCGTCGACCCGCGCGACCTCTTCGATCACGATGCACGCAGCCACCGAGTCACCACCCTGACCGTCGTACTCCTCGGGCACATGAATCGCGTTGAACCCTGACGCCGTCAACGCAGCCAACGCCTCCTCGGGAAAGCGAGAGTTCTCATCCACATCGGCAGCGTGGGGCTCGATCTCCTTCTCGGAAAGAGCCCGGATCGCCGCACGTAGCTCGTCGTGCTCTTCGCCAAGCTTGAACAGACCAAAATCGGGGTTGCCGGCCATCAGAACACTCCTCGTATACGCCAGAAAAACTCGGTTCTTCCCGTCGATCCTAATACTTGCGCGCCCAGAGTTACTCACGGGTAACTGAAAAGACAGGGCCGTGCCCGACCGCGGCAGACGCTAGCCTGACGATGAGTCGCACCCGCCGTGCCAGTGAGGAAGCCATGACCCCGAAGCAGTCGCCCGAAGCAGAACTCGCCGACTTCGACCGCGCCGAGTTCACCCATTCCGGCAAGACGCGCACGATCTACCGGCGAGGCGAGGGGCCGGCCGTGGTTGTCATCGCGGAGATGCCGGGAATCACGCCGAAGGTGCTGAACTTCGCTCGCAAGGTATCCGACATCGGGTGCACTGTTGTGGTCCCCAGCCTGTTCGGAGTCGACGGCCTCGACCCCATGCCGGACAACCTGGGGTACCTCAAATCCGTCGGGGTCCTGACGTCGGTTCTGGTCCCGACCTGCATCAGCCGCGAGTTCACCGTCCTCGCCACGGGGAAGTCCTCACCCGTGGTGACATGGCTACGGGCACTGGCCGCCGACGAGCACGAGCGGTGCGGTGGCCCGGGAGTCGGCGCCATCGGGATGTGTTTCACCGGCGGATTCGCCCTCGCGATGGCGGCGGACGACCGACTCCTGGCCCCCGTGCTCGCGCAACCTTCCATGCCGTTTCGGCCGGTCGGCGCAGCGAACATCGACATCTCGCCCGACGACCTCGCGGTTGTCAAAGGGCGGTGCGCCGCAGGTCTGGAAGTGATGGGGGTCCGGTTCAGGAAAGACAAGCTCTCCCCCGCTGCCCGGTTCGACTACCTGCGCAGAGAATTGGGCGACGCCTTCGTGGCCATCGAGATAGACGATGCCGACGCGGGCCCGTCTCCGATGCCGCCGCACTCGCCACTCACCGAGCACCTCATCGACGAACCAGGCCAGCCCACCAGAGCCGCTCTCGACGAGGTCCTCGACCTCTTCCGGCGCAAACTGCTGGTCGAAGCCGACAGCTAGCCTCCGAGAAGTTTTTGCTTCAAGGCCTGATCTTTCGCCAGAACCATGTCCGACAGGTCGGCCTGGAAGCGTTCCATCTGCGCGCGCAGTCCCGGGTCGGCCGCCGCGAGGATGCGCACCGCCAGCAGACCAGCGTTGCGTGCCCCACCCACCGACACAGTCGCCACCGGCACCCCGGCGGGCATCTGCACGATCGACAGAAGCGAATCCATGCCGTCGAGGTACTTGAGCGGCACCGGAACACCGATCACCGGCAGTGGCGTGGCCGAGGCCACCATGCCCGGTAGGTGAGCCGCACCGCCTGCACCCGCGATGATGACCGAAAGGCCGCGCCCGGCAGCCTCTTTCGCGTAGTCGAGCATGCGCTGAGGAGTTCGGTGCGCGGAGACGACACCCACTTCGAATCGGACCCCGAACTCGGCGAGGGCCTCCGCAGCGGCCTCCATCGTCGGCCAGTCCGAGTCGCTGCCCATGATCAGGCCGACCCGCGGACCCTGTGGCCGGTTGCCCGAACCTTCGCCGTTCTCACTCACCGTGCACATCCCATCCGTCGGTCCACTCCGCGTGCGACATCCAGTGTGCCGCCCGCTCCGCGATCTCCCGCACGTGCGCCACGTGCTCGGGGTCGTCCACGTTGCCGGCCGCCGATCCCAGCACGTTCACGTGTCCGATCTTGCGGTCGGGGCGTTCTCCCTTGCCGTACAGATGCACCTTTGCCTGCGGGATACGCGCAAACAGATGGTGCAGTCGCTCGTCCATCGACATCGCCGGAGCCTGCTCCGCGCCGAGGATGTTGGCCATCACGGTGACCGGGGCCCGCGTTCCGGTGTCGCCCAGCGGGTAGTCGAGGACAGCACGCAGGTGCTGTTCGAACTGGCCGGTGACGCTGCCGTCCATCGACCAGTGGCCACTGTTGTGCGGTCGCATCGCCAGCTCGTTCACCAGGAGCGAGCCATCGGTGGTCTCGAACAGCTCGACCGCCATCACCCCGACCACACCCAGCTCGCCGGCCAGCGACAACGCGAGACGCTGCGCCGAGGTGGCGGTCTCTTCCGACAAGTTCGGTGCCGGCGCGATCACCACCGCGCACTGCCCTTTGCGTTGCACCGTCTCCACCACCGGCCACACCGCGCCCTGGCCGAACGGCGAGCGTCCCACCATGGCCGAGAGCTCCCGACGCAGCGCGATCCTCTGCTCGACCATCAGGGACGAACCCGCTGGTGCCGCCGCAAGCGCCTCGAGTGCCTCCTCGCGACTATCGACCAGCCACACCCCGCGCCCGTCATAGCCGCCGCGGATGGTTTTGAGGACCACCTGCCAGTGATGTTGCTCACCGAACGCGATGAGCGTCTCCATAGGGTTGTCCTGCGGCAGTTCGGCGTACGCGGGAATGGGCGCCCCGAACTCGGCGAGGCGCCGCCGCATGGCGAGCTTGTCCTGGGCGAAGATCAGCGCGCTCGGCGGAGGAAGCACACTGACACCTTCGCCGACCAGCACCTCGAGGTGCTCGATCGGCACGTGCTCGTGGTCGAAGGTCAGCGCGTGGCTGCCACGCGCCGCAGCGCGGAGGTCGTCGAGGCTGTTGTGGCTGCCGAACACCACATCGGGGCTGACCTGGGCGGCCGGCTCGTCGGAGGACGCCGCCAGGACACGCAGACGCTGCCCCAGTGCGATGGCGGCCTGATGGGTCATGCGCGCCAGCTGACCACCGCCGATCATGGTGACCACGGGCATCCCCGGGGCAGCTGCGTCACGACTGGCCTCCGGCGACGCCGGTGCAGGTGGGACTGCTGAATCGGGGGCCGTGGGAACAGCGGGCACGGGTGCCGTCGAGGCAGGGGTCGGATCACTCGTCACGGCTATCCATCGTGTCACGGGAGGCGCCGATCGGACGACACGGGAGGCGCCTGGACGTGCCGGGATTGGTTTCTGGACGAACTTGTTTCGTAGACTCCATCCTTGTGTCACTCACCGATGGGCTCTTGGCCCGTATGCCTGCGCCGCTGAGGGCTCAGGTAATGCGTCACCATGAGCTCATCAAGTTCGCCATCATCGGCGGTTCGATGATGATCCTGGACATGGCGATCTTCTACTCGCTGAGCCTGACGATCCTCGAGACCAAACCCGTCATCGCCAAGGTCATCTCCGGTGTGCTCGCGACGATCGTCAGCTACATCCTCAACCGCGAGTGGGCGTTCAAGAACCGCGGCGGCCGAGAAACCCACCACGAGGCGTTCCTCTTCTTCGCGATCAGCGGGGTCGGAGTGGTTCTCCAGGCCGCGCCGTTGTTCGTGGCCAACAACCTGTTCGACATCCGCAGTTCGGTCGACGTCACCAAGCTGGTGATCATCGACTTCATCCTCGGTTACATCATCGGCAATCTGCTCCAGATGGCGTTCCGGTTCTGGGCTCTGCGGCGTTTCGCCTTCCCCGAATCCGATCTCGCGGCTGCGGTCGACGCGTCGGTACTGCGTCCGGACGACGGCCGCGAGGGTGTCGCAGGGCCGAAAGACGGACGGACACAGGAAGCACGGACGCAGGACGAACTCGCCGACGAGGAGCTCGGTCACACCTGACCGGCGCCGCGGATCATCAACGGGGCTCGCTGGTGCCGGTCCTGCTCGATCGGTCCGGATCGTCCGCGTCGTGTCGCGGAACGACGATCGCAAAGGTCGCCGGGCGCCGCTGCAGCAGATCCAGCCGGCCGCCGTCGGCTTCGATGAGTGCGCGCGCAAGCGGCAGACCCACCCCACTCGACCCACCCTCGGAGTAGCCGCGCTGGAACACGTGGGGCGCACTCTTGTCGCTGATCCCCTGACCCTCGTCGGACACCGACACCCGAATCATGCGGCTACCGGGCAACTCTCGCGTGTCCACCCAGCAATCCCCGGCCCCGTGGTGCAGCGCGTTGTCGACGAGCACGCTCAACGCCTCCCGCAGCCGGGTGGGGGTGACCCGGGCCGCGCACTGCCCGACCCCTCCGGCCCGTAGATGACGGCCCTGCACCTCAAACGCCGATTCGTAGTCGGCGACCACCTGAGAGACCTGCTCGGGCACGGAGACGGGGTCGAGCATCGCGACCTGTTCACCCCTGGCGGCGGTGATCAACTCATCGAGTTCGCTGGTCAGCCGTTCCACCTGCGCCAAACCTGCCTCGGCCTCGGTCACCACGTCGGGATCGGGATGGATCGAGAGCTCATCGAGCCGCAACCGGATCGCGGTCAGCCTGCTGCGCAGCTGATGGGAGACCTCTCCGACGATCCGTCCCTCGCGTTCGAGCCGGATGGTGATCTCCCGGTTGGCGGCATCGAGCGCAGAGGACACCCGGTCGAGTTCTTCGATGTCGTAGTGCCGGCCTTCGGTGCCGAAGTCGCCTTTGGCCATCCGGGCGGCGCGTGCGGCGACGTCCTCGAGCGGGTCGGCGAGGCGGCCGGCCGTCACCGCGGCCACCACCAGACCCAGGATCACCGAGGTCACCACCACCAGCGAGACCACACCCACAGCTCCCCACTGCCGACTGCGGACCTGAGCGTGCGGCACAGAGAGGGTGAGAGACCCGGCCTCGCCGAGGGTGAGCGATTCGGTGACCGCTTCCTCGTCGATCGGGGCTCCGACCTCGAGCCGCCCGCGTTCCATCCCCTGGGGCCCGCTGATCGGGAAGTAGATCTCCAGCCGGCCGTTCTCGGGTACGAGCAACCGGAACTTGTCCCGGTCGACGGTGCCGCTGATCGACCCGTCGGGTCCTTCTTGGCTGAGCAGTTCGGTGGACACTCGTTTGAGGCGGTCATCGAGGTCTTGATGTGCGGTGTCGTCGACCCACCACCAGGCGGTGAACATCAACGGCACGCCTAAGAGCAGGCCGATGCCCATCACCATGGCCATCATCGACCGAAGGATCCGGCGGCGCATCTAGTCGGGGTCGAACCGGAAGCCGACACCGCGAACGGTGACGATGCGCTTCTTCCGTCCGGGCTGATCGTCACCGATCTTGCGGCGCAGCCAGGAGATGTGCATGTCGAGCGTCTTGGACGACAGGAGATCCGGGGTACCCCAGACCTCGGTCAAAATCTCTTCGCGGCTGACCACTTCCCCGCCCCGCTCCATCAGGTACCGCAGCAGGTCGAACTCGCGGTTGGCGAGCGTGGTGTCCTGACCGCCGACCAGCACACGCCGCCCGCGCGCGTCGAGGTGGATGTCGCCGGCTTCGATGACCACATCCACACTCTGCTTGCGGCGCAGCAGCGCGCGTACCCGGGCCAGCAGTTCGGCGAGGCGGAACGGCTTGCCCACGTAGTCGTCGGCCCCGGCGTCGAGGCCGACGACGAAGTCGACCTCGTCGGTCCGGGCGGTCAGCATGAGCACGGCCAGATTGGGACGAACCGCCCGGATACGGCGGCAGACCTCGAGGCCGTCCATCTCGGGCAGTCCCAGATCGAGGACCAGCAGTTCGAACCGACCGCTCCTGGCCTGCTCCAGCGCAGCGGTGCCGGTGGTGACGACCTCGCAGCCGTACCCTTCACGGCTCAGGGCGCGGGCCAGCGGAGCGGCGATCGCGTCATCGTCTTCGGCGAGCAGAACTTCGGTCACCAGACCAATTTAGGCGCATGCGGCACGGATACCCGGATTCGATCGGATTCCCGCGCGGCCACAGGCCAATTCGTGACCAGTTCGCGGCCGCCGGGTGAGGGTCAGCGCCGGAAGCTGTTGCCGTCCGGGGCATCGAACACCTCGTGATAGAGCAGTGAGTGCACGCGTTCCACGTTCGGGATGTCGTTGAACTCGAGGGGGTCTTCGGACGCCGACTCGATGATCAGGGTGCCCGTTCGGAGCATCCGGTCGATCAGTCCGTGCCGGAACTCCACCGAGTTGATGCGCTGGACCGGGATGTCGATACCCGAACGGGTGATGATGCCGTTGCGGTAGGTCACCCGCCGATCGGTGAGCACGAAGTGGGTGGTGCGCCAGCTGATCAGTGGCCGCACGAAGAACCAGAGGACGATGAGAAGCCACAGCGCGGCGATGACGATACCCACGATCAGCTTGGCCGAGGAGTCGAGGTCGGCACTGGACAGATAGCCCCCCGCCACACCTGCGACCGCGGTCCCGACAACAAAGATGAGCGCGGGGGCCAGCAGGCACTTCCAGTGCGGATGGTGATGCACGACCACCCGTTCGCCCTGCGCAAGGATGTTCTCCGGATACCCCATCGACAAATCCTCCCGTTGATGACCGCGGCGTACGGCGACTCGCCCGGTCGGTGCCGTAATCAAACCAGAATCGGGCCTGTCCGAACCACATGCGGCGCCGTGACCTCCACCGGTAGGGGATGCAGCCGACTCCCGGGGCGCTACGGTGGACATCTGATCGTTCTCAGGCCGCAGCAGCGCTGGTCGGTAAACTCGCGCGCAGGGAGGTGCACGATGTACCCGAATGACCCGTACGACCCGAACAAGCCGCGAACAGCCCGGTTCGACCGTGGCTACGAACCCGAGTCACAGGCTTACAGCCAGGGGTACGACCAGGGGGCTCCGCCTCCGGACCCGTACTACGCCGCTGCGCCACCACCGGCCACGCCGCCGCGACGGCGCCCCGCCACCAACCGGCCGCAGGTCAACCCCACGATGTTCATCGGCGGAGTCCTGGCCACCGCCATCGTTACCGGACTGGCCGCCTGGCTCGTCGCGTGGATCATTCGGCTGGTCATCGAGCGCATAAATGAGACCGGAAAGCTCGGCGTGTGGAACCCGATGGCAAACGACGAGTACTGGTTCGCCATCGTCGCGTTCCTGTGCGCGCTGTTCGCAGGAGCGCTCTGGTACGTCCTGCAGCTCACCACGCCATCGCCGAACCAGTTCTTCTCCTGGATCGTCGGACTTCTGATCCTGGCAGCCATCCTGATCCCGCTGCTGCTGTCGCGCGATTGGACGACCGGGATCTCGACCGCGATCATGCACGCGGTGATCGGTATCCCGATCCTCCTGCTGGTCCCGGCGATGGGCACCAAGAGTTACGAACGTCGCTGACGGAACGGCCGGCGGTAGGGCGACAGGCCGGGCGTCGGCTCAGTTGGTCCCGTTCGACTCGGTTGGTTCCGTTCGACTCAGTGGGTCAGCTCAGTCGGTGACCCTCAGGTGAGTGACGTCGCCGGCCGCGACCGGCACGTTCTGACCGCCAGCCACCTCGACGACCACTCGGCCGATGCTGTCAATCGCCGTCGCCAGTCCCTCGATCTCTTCACCCGCGGGCATCTGCACCCGCACGCGATGTCCGAGGGTCGCGCAGGCAGCCCGGTAATCGTCGGCCACCGCGCCGAGATCGCCCGGCCATTGGTCCAGTCGTCGAGACAGTGCTCGCAGAACCGCGCCGGCGAGCTGGGTCCGGTCGACGGAGGCCCCCGCCAACTCCAGTGAGATGGCGGTCGGGACCGGCAGTTCGGCCTCGGTGAGGCTCACGTTGATCCCGAGTCCGATCACCACCACGGGCCCGCTCGGTCCGTGGGTCAGTTCAGCAAGGATCCCGGCGACCTTGCGTCCGCCGTAACCGTCGTCGGTGGCGGTGTCGTCGCCGAAGAGCAACACGTCATTGGGCCATTTGAGCCTGGGACTGAGGTCGGTGGTCTCGGCGATACCCTCGACCACCGCAAGACCCGTCAGGAGCGGCAGCCATCCGAGTGCCTGAGGTTGATCCGACGTGTTCGCCGGCGCGGCGACCGACAACGCCACCTGCGCTCGGGGCGGACTCTCCCACTGCCGGGAATGTCTGCCACGCCCAGCGGTCTGGTGCTCGGCGATGAGCACAGACCCGGCACAATCGGTCGACCCGGCAAGACTCACCAGATCCGCGTTCGTTGACCCGGTCTCCTCGACCACGCGAACCGACCGCCATCGGGTGCCGGTCACCGCTTGTCGAAGGGCCTCGTGGTCAAGGGGCGCTCGCTCATCGGTCATGAGGTCTGAGCGTAGAGCGCGAGCGACGCGATCCGCCACGAAACAGAGGGAAGTACATGTGTCGCTCGGTACCGAACCAAACGTGAGAGAAGCCTCAGGTTAGCCCGCTCACACCAGCGAAAACGGGTGTGGATAGCATCATGGCCATGACGAGTGCCCCCCAGGACGTGCCATCGACGCCGGATATCCACACGACTGCAGGAAAGCTCATCGACCTGCACAATCGTCTCGCCGAAGCGAAGCATCCAGTCGGAGAGGCGGCGGTCGAGAAGACCCATGCCAAGGGAAAGCTGACCGCGCGCGAGCGCATCACCCACCTGCTCGACGAAGGTTCGTTTGTCGAGCTCGACGCTCTCGCCCGTCACCGCAGCACCAACTTCGGACTCGCCGAGCGCCGTCCGCTCGGCGACGGTGTGGTGACCGGTTACGGAACCATCGACGGACGTGAGGTCTGCGTCTTCAGCCAGGACGTCACGGTCTTCGGCGGCAGCCTCGGCGAGGTCTACGGCGAGAAGATCGTCAAGGTGATGGACCTGGCGATCAAGACCGGCCGTCCCCTCGTCGGCATCAACGAGGGTGCCGGTGCCCGCATCCAGGAAGGTGTGGTCTCCCTGGGTCTCTACGGCGAGATCTTCCACCGCAACGTCCGGGCCTCGGGTGTCATCCCGCAGATCTCCCTCATCATGGGTGCCGCGGCCGGTGGCCACGTGTACTCGCCCGCCCTCACCGACTTCGTGGTGATGGTCGACGGCACCAGCCAGATGTTCGTCACCGGACCCGACGTCATCAAGACGGTCACCGGTGAAGACGTCACGATGGAAGACCTCGGTGGCGCACACACCCACATGGCAAAGTCCGGTGTCGCGCATTACGTCGCCAGCGACGAAGAGGATGCGCTCGACTACGTGAAGGAATTGCTCAGCTACCTGCCGAGCAACAACCGGGCCGAGGCTCCGCGCTTCCCCGTGGCACAGCCGGCCGCGGGATCGATCGAGGACACCCTCACCGACGAGGATCTCGAACTCGACACCCTCATCCCCGACTCCCCGAACCAGCCGTACGACATGCACGAGGTCATCCGCCGCATCCTCGACGATGACGAGTTCCTCGAGGTGCAGGCCGGCCGCGCGGCGAACATCATCGTCGGCTTCGGCCGCGTCGACGGCCGCAGCGTCGGCATCGTCGCGAACCAGCCGACCCAGTTCGCCGGCTGCCTCGACATCGACGCCTCAGAGAAGGCCGCGCGCTTCGTCCGCACCTGCGACGCCTTCAACGTCCCGATCATCACCCTGGTGGACGTCCCGGGATTCCTGCCGGGCACCGACCAGGAGTACAACGGCATCATCCGTCGCGGTGCGAAATTGCTCTACGCATACGGCGAGGCAACCGTCGGCAAGATCACCGTCATCACCCGTAAGGCCTACGGCGGCGCATACGACGTCATGGGTTCCAAGCACATGGGTGCCGATGTGAACCTGGCGTGGCCGACGGCCCAGATCGCCGTCATGGGTGCTTCGGGCGCAGTCGGATTCGTCTACCGCGGCAAGCTCAAAGAAGCTGCGGCCAACGGAGAAGACGTGGATGCGCTGCGCTTGCAGCTGCAGCAGGAGTACGAGGACACCCTGGTGAACCCGTACGTGGCAGCTGAACGCGGCTACGTCGACGCGGTCATCCCGCCGTCGCACACCCGCGGTCAGATCGCCACGGCGCTCAAGCTCCTCGAGCGCAAACTCGTCAACATGCCACCGAAGAAGCACGGGAACATTCCGCTGTGAGTGCAGACAACACGCCAGAGACGAACGCTGCGGACGGCACCAGTGATGCCGCTGCGGCTCGGCCTTTCCTGCGAATCGTCAAGGGGAATCCATCGGATGCCGAGATCGCCGCGGTTGTCGGTGTTTTCGCCTCGGCAGGAGGTTCGGGTGTGGAAGAGGACCCGGGGCCACGCAACCTGTGGGGCACCCCGTCCGACCGGCTGCGTGCCGCCGGCGGTCTCGCTCCCAACGCTTTTCCGAACCTGGCCTTCGGTTACTGAGCGGATGCACACGGGCGGGCGCCGATGACCCGGGTGGTCCTGGCATCGGCGTCGCCCGCACGCCTGCGGATCCTGCGGGCCGCCGGTGTCGATCCACTGGTCGAGGTCTCGGATGTCGATGAAGATGCGCTGATCGCCCAACTCGGCGACACCGCATCTCCCTCCGACGTCGTAACGACCCTCGCGAAAGCCAAGGCGGACGATGTCGCCGCCCGTCCGAGCATCTCCTCGATCGACGACGCGGTTGTCATCGGGTGCGATTCGATGCTGCACCATCGCGGCATCCTCTCCGGCAAACCTCACACTCCCGATGTGGCTCGCGCTCAATGGCTTTCGATGCGCGGCTCGGTTGCCGACCTGTTGACAGGCCACTGTGTGCTCCGGATACGCGCAGGCTCGGTGGTCGCGGAGGCTGTCGCGTTCGCGGGCACCACGATTCGTTTCGGTTCGCCCACCGATGAGCAGGTGGACGCATACGTCGCCACCGGCGAACCGCTGGCAGTTGCCGGCGCATTCACGCTCGACGGGCTCGGGGGCTGGTTCATCGACGGTGTCGACGGCGACCCGTCGTCGGTGATCGGAATCAGTCTGCCGTTGGTTCGAACCCTGCTCGACCAACTCGGGGTCAGCGTGACCGACTTGTGGTCGCCACGTTGACGATTCCGACCATGCGGCGCCCATAGGGCTCAGGCCCCCGCGAGCACTACCAGAAGGTGTACGACAGGCCCCACGAGCTGAGCTCCTCACCGATCTGCGTCCGGAGTGTGCCGACATCGCCGAAGTGGTCCGGGTGGATACCGAACACCGTGATGGTCACCTTGTCCCCGTATTCCACCGCCCACGCCGCCACGGCGGGACCTTGAGCACGTCGGTTGGCAATCGGCCGACCGCGGACGATGGCGCGGATTCCGAACGATTCCGCGGTCTCGGTACCGAGCCGGAGCGCGCTGGGCGGCACCAGCCCTAGATTCGAGACGGTGGTGTCGGGGCCGGGCACCGACTGCATCAACTTTCCGATCAGCCGTCCCGGCAGGAGCCGGACGACCGGTTGCATGTTGTCGGCCATCTTGTCCGACTCGGCATCGGCGTAGTCGATGAACGCCTGCTTGCTCAATGCCCGGATGTCGGCCAGGCCTCGCTGGGGGCTGACCGGTCCGTCGATCCGAATCCACACGCCGCCCGAGGCGTTGGCCCGTTCGTCTCCGGCTTCACGTTTGCTGACCGCCATGCACACCCGGAGCTGTTCGGCCACCGGAAGTTCCGTCCGCTGGACCAGTCCGGCAAGTACGGCCGTGAACAGGCTGTTGGTGGTCCCTCCGTGCTCTCGTGCGATGCCGGCCCACCGCTCGCGATCCACATCGAGGATCACCAGGGTGGTGTCCGGGCCGGGCGCATCCGGTGATGTGTTGGTCGACGGCGCTGCACGTCGCGACGGGCTCGGCGTCTTCGTCTGATTCCGCAACGCACCGCCGAGAATCCTGAGCGCCCTGGCCGCAGCCAACAGCTGGCCGGCGGCATCCACCACGTCCGCTCGACGGCCACTGCGGCCCCCGGTCTCCGCATCCGTGGGCAACCGATTCTGCGACGTGCCCGCCTGGGCCGCCGCCAGTGCCGCATAAACCCCCTCGCCGTCAGAGATCATGTGTGACACCAGCAGTGACAGCACCAGCTTGCCCGACCGGGTCCGCGCGGCGTCCAACCTCCAGCCCCGGCCCGCTGCGGGCGCGAGTTCGCCCTCACGCACTCGCGTGTCTAACCAGGAGGCGATGTCGTTGTCCCCGATCGGCTTGTCGTCGATCACCACGTCCGGGACGTCGTCGGCCCGAACCCACCGGTCACGTGCGAACGGAACTGTCGCACAACGCACTTTGCGGTTGAGCGGGCCTGCCGACAGCTGATCTCGCAGCCGTAGCACCTCTGCGACGCCCGGGTCGGAGGTGAACACCCACAGGAACTGGATCGGCGCGCTGAGCCCGAAGAGCCGTTCGGCGAGATGGTAGGACTCGTCGGGTCCGGTGACCCGATCGAAACCACCGACGAGACGTTCGGTCGTCGTCATTGTCGCGCCCTCTCGTTGTCCTGGATCATGTGCCTGTCACCACAGCCGAAACGGCACACCCCACGCCCAGAGTTCCTCTGCGAGAAGGCGGCCCAGTTCTGCGCTGTCGGCGATGTGCATCTCGTCGAACGCCGCAACGGAAAAGTTTGTGGTTCCGCCGTATTTGAGTAGCCATGACTGCACGCCGTCGCCGAAGCGGTAGGGCAGTGCCGCATCCACTCCCTGCGCGATCCCCCGGAAGGCAACCCCTGATGCCGCCACCCCGCCGACGTCGGTGAGCTCTGAAGTGAACGCTCCGAGGTTGGAGGCCACCGCGTCGGGCATCCCATCGCCACTGCTCACCACCTTGATGATCAGCGACGAGGGCAACAACCACATCAGCGGCTGGAGATGGATCATGGCGGGTCGACGACCGGCCCCCAGGCCGGTGAACGCGGCCTTGCACTGTTGCCGGATGTGACCCAGCGTCCCGCCGGGAACAGGTTCGTCGGCGAGTGTCACCGACACACCCGCAGTCGCGTTCGCCCGGTCGTCACCGTCTGTCCGCTGACTGACGGGAATGCCCACCTTGACCGGGACACCGAGTGGGGCATACCCGCTCGAACGCAACACTCCGGAGATCACGGCGATGAACAGCGAGTTGGCCGTACCGCCGTGCTCGGCAGCGACTTTGTTCCACACGTCCGAGTCGACACTCACCGTCGACCAGGAGGCGTGCGCACGGGGCGCACGTTCGTGCATAGGCGGGCGCGGCTCTCGGTCGATCGCCGGGCGCTTGCCGAACATCGATGCACCGCCGGCCGCGGCTGCGCGCATCACTCCCCCGATGGCCGAACCGATGTCGGACAGCAGATCCACGCCGTCGTCGATCAGTTGCCGACGTGGACCGACGGCAGATACCCCTGAGCACAACGGTTCTGGCCTGCGGTCAGTGAACGCGTCGACAGCCGCACCGACCATGTTCTGTCCGTCGGTGACAAGGTGAAGAGCGGTCAGCGACAACGCAAATCCGCCCTGTTCGGTGAACACCCCACGTAGCTGCCACGGTGGCCCCGCCAGCGGGTCGAGTGGCACCGACTCGAGTTCGGAATCCGCCCAGGCCCCCACCAGGTCCGAGTCGATCGGCGTGACATCGATGATCACATCAGGGTGCGTGTCCGCCCGCACCCATCGCGGGCGGACACCGGGCAACCCGGAGACGGCCACGAGTCGGTTCAGCGGGCTCGATGCCAGATTCTTGTTGATCGCGGCCAGAGCCTCCCGGCCCGGCGGCCGGTCGAATGTCCAGACGAGCTGCAGCACCACGGACCAACCGAGTTCCCGATGGAGAAACCAGTACGTGAAGTCCCCGGCCTCGAGCCGGCGCGTACTGGTCATCGACTCGTCACCACGGCCGGCGACCAGTCGGCGACCGATGCCTCGATCAAATCAGCTGCAGCCGTCGCTGCCTTCTCCGGCGAGATGAGTTGTGCAGCCATTTCGTTCGCGCGCCTGGTGTACTCCGGATCGAGGACCGTACGGAGCCGATCCTCCAGCGAGTGCGCATCCAACTGCGACAGCGTCATCGCGGCACCGACCCCGAGACGCTCGAGTTGAGCGCCCCAGAACGGCTGATCCGAACCCACCGAGCAGACCACTGCAGGTTTCGCCGCGCGCAGCGCGGCCGATGTGGTTCCAGCTCCTCCGTGGTGGACCACTGCCTTACACGCGGGCAACACAGTCCGGTGGTCGACTTGTCCGACGATGCGCACGGTGTCGTCGGAACTCACGTCGAAGTCGTTCCACCCGGCACTGACCACGGCGCGCTCACCCAGGCCCCGGCACGCCCGTCCGATTGCCGTGACCAATGCATCGGGATCCTCCACCGGCATACTCCCGAACCCGAAATAGATCGGTGATGTGCCCTCCGCCATCCAATCCCGCAGTCCCTCATCGTCTTCCGACCGTCCGCAGCCGCTGTCCTCCAGACCGACAAAACCCACCATTGGCCGGGCGGAGCCCCACTCCTCGGCGAGGTCTGCACAGAACAGCGGGTCGTACGCCTGTATCTCTCGTGCCCCGTAATTCGTCATCCGACTCGGTAGGTCGCTGCCCGCGCTTGCCATACCCATACGGGCACGCTCCCGGTTCTCCCGCTTGCGCGTCAGGCCCCAGAGCGCGGCGTCGACCATCTTCCAGCTGACCCGGTTGACCAGCGGCGCCAAGGAGAGCGGCGCTCCAGGAAACGGTGAGAAGTACGAGTTCGACCGCACCGGCGCGTGGTGCAACGAAATGAGTGCTATGCCATGGTGTTCGGCGAACAGCAGAGCGACCTGTTCGGTGGTGAACCCGGTGACGATCGCGTCGGCCCCTTCACTCAACTCGGCCATCGCGTTGATCATCTCCACCCAACCGACGTCACGTAACTCGTTGAACGCCTTGAGTCGTGCGACCGGTCCACCCGACCGCACCCGGGTGCGCACCAGCTCGGATTTCATGTGCGCACGGGTGTCGTAACCGAACGGGACAACATCCACCCCGAACCCGGCTGCGAACTCGACCAGATTGGGTGGTGCAGCAAATGTGACGACATGACCGCGACGCTGCAACTCGGCACCGATCACGGCCGCGGGCTGGATGTCACCACGCGTGCCACTGAGCGCGAACAGCAGCCTCACGTCCCACTCCGCATCAGTTCCATGCATACCGATCGTAGGGCAGCGGCAACGCTTGCGCAGCGCCAGAAGACCGGCGTCACATCATCTGCGCGCACGGTAAGTCTGCGTGGCGCTTACGATTTGCCGAACCCACGCCGCCCCCCGATACTGTGCGGACGAGGAGGACCATGAAAATTGTTCTGTCCTGCAACGGCAGCCGGGGTGACGTGCAACCGGCGATGGCACTGGGTTCTGCGCTGGCACACCGAAACCACGAGGTGACCCTGGCCGTTCCACCCAATCTGGTGTCATGGGCGGCCGATTCCGGCCTCGCCACCCAGCCATGCGGTATCGACACCGACGAACTCCTCGGATCAGATCTCGTGACCAGAGACCTCAAATCATCGAATCCCGCGAAACGCCTTCGAGCCGTGTCCGAGATTACGCTGCGCGGCGGAAGTCGGTTACAGCATGATCTGCATGCTGTGGGACAGGGTGCCGATGTGATCATCGGCGGCAGCGCGGGCCAGGAGCGCATCCTCAATGTGGCCGAATCCCTCGGCATTCCGTATGTGCCACTGCACTACTGCCCCATGCGCAAGAACTCGGTGGTCTCCCCGGTCCCTTGGCTACCGCCCTCGATCACGGCGCACAGCTGGACGCTCATCGAGCGCATACTCTGGCACACGAGCGCTTCCACCGAGAACGAGCTGCGCAGTGAGCTGGGGCTCGGCCGCGCGAAGACTCCAACCGCATCGCGCATCGCCGGGCAGGGCATGCCTGAACTGCAGGCCTACGATCCGCTCCTGTTCCCCGGCCTCGGCGACGAATGGGGGCGGAGTCGACCTCTTGTGGGCTTCCTCGAGTACCTGCCTTCTCGGCCAAAACTGCAGAGCGACTGGACACATCGCTCGCTCGTCGACTGGCTCGATGCCGGCCCGGCGCCGCTGTATGTCGGCTTCGGCAGCATGAAGATCGGTGACCCCAGCATCATCGAACACGCAGTCGTCGCGACCGCCGAACGACTGGGGTTACGTGTCCTGCTCGTCGCCGGGGGCAACCATTTCTCCATCGACCCTGCCGACGACCGCTTCTTCGTGACGTCCACCGTCGATCACAAGACCGCGCTTCCTCGATGTACTGCAGCGGTTCATCACGGTGGAGCGGGGTCGACTGCGGCTTCTCTGCGTGCCGGATTGCCCACCGGCATCTGCTGGTTCGGGGCCGATCAGCCCATGTGGGGGCAACAACTCACCCGGTTGGGTGTCGGGGTGTCCACGCCGATCTCGCGCATCGGCTCCGACAAGCTGACGTCTTTGGTCAGTGCCCTCATCGAACCGGCCCGACGCACAGCTGCCCAAGCCATGGCCACCTCGATGATCAAGCCTGAGTGCGCCGCAGCTTCAGCGGTCACGATCATCGAGGAAACAGTCAGCCCGCACCTATCGAACAGAGGAACCAGATGAACTCGAAGATCCTGTCCGTTGTTGTGCCGGCGTTCAACGAAGAGGAAGCGATCGGGCCATGCCTCGACAGCCTGATCGGCCAGCTCGACTTCATCCGCGAGATCATCGTGGTGGACAACAACTCCACCGACAAGACCGTCGACATCGTGTTGTCGTACGCGCAGCAGATCCCAGAGATCTTCCTGATCTCCGAACCGCAGCAGGGTCTGGTGTACGCACGAAACACCGGACTGGACAGAGCAACCGGAGAAGCGATCGCACGGATCGATTCGGACACGATCACACCTCCTCACTGGGCACGGACCGTCGTGGAGTTCCTGCAACACGACACCGAACAGCGTTGGGCCGCACTCTGCGGTCGGGGTGAGGCGTACGGACTGCCGTACGGTGACGCTGTCGAACGCCTCAAGAACCGGTTCGATCCACTCCGCGGTCGTCGTCGACGCCGGCATTCGGTGAAAGACGTACCCGTTCTGTACGGCTCGAACATGGTGGTGCGGCGCGAGACCTGGTACCGGGTACGCGATCTGGTGAGCATGCGCCGAGACGTCTTCGAAGATGTGGACACCGGGCTGTGTGTGCAAGCGGTCGGCGGCAGGAACGCCTTCCTACCCGACATCACCGTCGGGGTCTCACCACGACGGATGGAGTCGAGCATCCCGGCTTTTGTCCGATACATGAGCTACCTGCCACGGACCCTGTTGCTACACAATCGTTATGGGTTCGCCGCCGCGGCCGTGTTGGTCTATCTGCCCTGCGTGACCCTCCTCCACGCCGGCCGACTGCTGGTCATCCGAACCTATGACAAAGAGTCGGACACCTTCGCCGCAAAGCATCTGCTACGACCGGTCACCGATCGGATCGCGCCGTGATCGGCGACCGCGGCCCATTGCTGTCCTGAATGCCTACGGACGCTCAGGTTTTCACCATGTAGACGCGCAGGGTCAGCGGGGCGAAGACCATCAACACGATGAATGCCCCGGCGAGCGCCCATGCGATCTCCGGGCCGAAGTGCCCGTCGACCGCGAGTTCACGGACTGCGGTGACCAGGTGAGAAACCGGATTGACCGACGCGAACGCCTGCATCCACCCGGGCAGGGTATCCACCGGCACAAGAGCGTTGGACACAAACGTCAGCGGCATCAGCACCAGCATCGAGACCCCCTGAACCGTGGACGCCTTGTTCATCAACACCCCCATCAGCGCAAAGATCCAACTGAGTGCAAAGGCGACGACGATGACCAGCACACATCCGGCAAGCAGTCCCGCAATGCTGCCGGGCCGGTATCCCATCGCCAGCCCCACGAGCACGGTCACCCCGGTGGCGATGACATATCGCACGACATCCGCGAGCAGTGATCCGGCCAGCGGTGAGATACGAGCGATGGGTAGGGATTTGAAGCGGTCGAACACGCCCTTGTCGAGGTCCTCCCGTAATTGCACACCGGTGGTAACCGATGCCGCCACCGCGACCTGCACCAGCACTCCCGGGATCAAGATCGGCAGGTAGGCGGGAACGTCTCCGGCGATGGCACCACCGAAGATGCTGGAGAAGAGCACCGTCAGGACGATCGGCAACACAACGACGTCGAACAACTGCTGTGGGTTGTGTTTGAGTTTGAGCAGACCACGACGGGCCATCGTCAGTGCCTGGGATACCGACTCGGAGAACGACACGTGGTCGGCGATCACCCGGTCGGCCAGCAGTGCCGCGACCTTGGGGTCATATCCCTCGACGCAGATCGTGCCGCGCGTGGATGTCTCCGGCCCCATCAGGCCGCGTCCTTCCCCTGGTCCGGTGTCGCTTGTCGGCCGACGTGCGGGCCTTTTGCCTGTTGATTCCCGGTGATCGCGAAGAAGACCTCATCGAGACTCGGCCGCTGTACGGTCATCTCACGCACGCCGACCCCTGCCGCGCGCAGCGCGAAGAGCACCTCGGGTACAGGCTCCATGTCGGCGACCGGTACTGCCACGGACGTACCCGCGATGCTCACCTCCGCGTGGGTGATGGCCCCGACGATCCGGGCAGCGTCCGAAACGGTTGTCGCGTCGATCAGATGGAGCATCAAGGTGGAGGTACCGACCGCCGCTTTGAGGTCGTCGGCCGTGCCATCGGCGACGAGGCGACCGTTGTCGATGACCGCGATACGGTCGGCGAGCTGGTCGGCCTCCTCGAGATACTGGGTGGTGAGCAAGACGGTGGACCCCCCGGAGACGAGTTCCCTGATCGTCGACCACATCTGAGCCCGCGTGCGGGGATCCAATCCGGTGGTCGGTTCGTCGAGAAAGATGAGCGGCGGCCTCGAGATGAGGCTTGCGGCAAGATCGAGTCGCCGTCGCATGCCGCCGGAGAAGTGTTTGAGGGTACGGTCGGCAGCATCCTGGAGACCGAACTCAGCGAGCATCTCGTCGGTCTTGTTCGTGGACTGGGTCTTCGACAAACCCAGGAGTCGACAGAAGATGTTCAGGTTCTCCGCGGCGGTCAGATCCTCGTCCACCGACGCATACTGCCCGGTGACCCCGATCAGCGACCGCACCGCGTTGGCTTGTCGGACGACGTCGAATCCGAACACCTGCGCCCGCCCCTCATCTGGCCGCAGCAAGGTCGCAAGCATGCGAACGGTGGTGGTCTTCCCAGCACCGTTCGGACCCAGCACTGCGTAGACCGTCCCGGCCGGCACCGTTAGATCGATGCCGTCGACCGCATGGAAATCGCCGAAACTCTTCTTCAGACCGGTTGCCTCGATGGCCAGACCAGAACCGACTGCCATAGCGATCTCCCTCATCTGACAGTTGTTGGTGCGTCACTGTTGGTGCATCACGATGATCGCGTTCACGGACAACCTGTTTCGCCGATATCCGGTTTCACCGATGCGGACCAACAGATCGGCAGAACACCGTTCACGAAATCTGTTCCGGCACAGCATCGAGCCGCAGCGCACCCGAGCTGAACCTGAAGGACGAGTAGGGCTGCTATGCGCACCCGCCTGTGACGAACATAGCCTTGTCGAACATCCGGTGGCAACCGCTGCGATGACGCGCGCTTGCGCCATCGTCGAATTCTGCGTCGTCGATAAAACACTGTCCAACAGTGCATTTCACAAGCACGACACACCAGCGACACGTGGTAGCAAAACGATTGGCACGAACTTCGGTCCTGCGTGACGAACACCACGTCCTTTTGCCGAGGCAAAGACCCATATCCAGTCCTAGTGTTGAGGAGCGCAGCGAATACTCCCGCGCATCCGGCGCAGTGCGGCGCCGCCCACCTCTCCTTCTTCCCGCGGGTTCCCCTGTCGTGCGTGATCATCCCGAATCGGATACTGCAACATGGAATTCACTGAGCTGGCTGATTACCACCTACCGTCCGGGCGGGTGACCGAATGGACTCCGAGCACCGAGGGTGACGGCGAGTGTTGGGCGGTCGACAACCGGCCGCTGACCTACGTCCACGAGCACCACGTTGCCCGGGGGCTGGCGTGTGAGACGCGTGCGGTTGACGAATCATCTTGGCTGGGTGGCGTTTTCGAGATTCACGAACGCTACGACGAACGGGCGCTCGCCCGTACCCTGCGTAGCTGGATGCTCCGGCACGAAGCCCTCCGAACCACTGTGGCCACCGTCGTCGACACGACGGGTGCCATCTCGATGACCAGGCTCACCAACGCCGGATGCGTTCTCGACATGCGACCACGGGTGGCCGGGCCCATCGACTCATCCGCAATCCACGACCACCTCACAGGCCTGTTCGATTCGCGGATCTCGGCGCTGCGTTGGCCGCACTGTCTCGTGGCTTCCATCACCGAGGTCGAGGGCGCCCTGCAGGGAGACCGATTCGTCCTGGTGTTCGCGGCCGACCACTCGGTGATGGATGCCTACTCGATGTTGTTGTCCATCAATGAAATACAGCGCTTGTACGCGTTCGAGCTACGCGGGGCAGAGCACCAGTTGCCGCAGATCGGCAGCCACATCGACTTCAGTGTCACCGACCGGCTCGCCGGAGGATGTCTCACCACCGATCATGTGGCGGTACGAGCATGGGACCGTTTCCTGGGCGACGGCACCGGCGCGTTCCCGGCCTTTCCTCTGCCCGTCGAGGCCGCAGGCGCACCGCACGTCACCGACTGTGACATCGCGGACCGGCCACAGGCGGGCACGTCGTCATGGCTTCTGTCGAACGAGACTGCCGCGGTGGTGAACGCGCACTGCAGACGACTCGGGTTCACACTGCAATCAGCCGTCCTCGCTGCACTTGCGACCACCACCCGCGAACTCACCGGCCTCAACACCCTGCGTTTCACCATGCCGGTGCACACGCGTCACGAGTCGCAGTACGCCGAGTCGGTGGGCTGGTACGTGGGCATCATCCCGGTCGAGATCGACATCACCTGTGCACAATCGTTCGCCGACTGCATGTCCGCCGCCGCGGCGGCAATCACCGAACGCAAGGATTTGTCTCGCTACCCGTACCCGCGGGTGGCCGAGTTGCTCGAGAACCGGGCCGTTCCGCGCTTCGTCGTGTCCTACCTCGACGTGCGATTCGTTCCGGGGGCGCACGATTGGGTGCGGTGGCGTGCGCACACGCTGCGCAGCGCGGCCTATTCCGGGGACGAGGTCTACCTCTGGATCTCCAGGACACCCGAGGGGCTGAACATCTCGGCTCGCTACCCGGCCACCGATGTGGCTTCTACAAACGTGGCGACCTTCATCTCGGGTCTCGGTAACCAGTTGGCGGAGCTGACCCAGGAACACCGGTTCCACGCCTCCGCACCTGCCCCGTTCTCCCTGACGTACTCGGAGGACAAGTTCCCCGCGTAGCCCAGTCCCGTCGAACACATCTCCCTCACAGACAAGGAGCCAGGACGTGATCCTCACCGCGATGGATTGGTGGACGCCTGCCCCCGGCGCATTGCTGGAGTGGCACCCGAGTCCGGCGTCGGCGGCGCGAGCGGTGGCCGCACCGACCGCGCCGGGCCCAATCACGTTCTTGCAGGAGAACCACCTTCGCAGTTGCCAGGCGACCGCCGCCGCGGGTGGCGAACACAACGCGTATCTGGGAGCAGCCACCGAAGTGGACGGCCCGATCGACCTTGCGGCGCTCAGTCGGGCCCTGCGCACTCTCACCCTTCGGCACGAGGGACTGAGGACCTGGTTCCGCACCGACGCCACGCAGATCACGCGCATGCTGGTGGAGCCCGACGCGGTCGAGTTCGAAGCGCACAGCGTGGGCGACTTCACCACCCAAACCGAGTTCCGGCGGTACATCCACGCCAGACTCGGCGCCGAGGCCATCTCCACGAGTTGGCCAGGTTTCGCGTTCGGGGCCATCAGCAGACCGGGCGGTTTCACGATGTACTACGGCTGCGACCACGCCCTGTCCGACGGCGCCTCACAAGCACTCGTGCTCGACGAGATCGCCGAACTGTACGAAGCCGAGAAGAACGGGACCGCGCTGCCCCCGCACGTCAGCGCAGCCACGGGGAGCTTTCTCGACTACGCGAGCCTGCAGAACGACGTCGCCGCACGGTTCACCGACGAATCACCGGAGGTCGCGGAGTGGGTGGACATCTTCACCTCCCACGGCGCCGCGATGCCGCGGTTCCCACTCGACCTCGGGCTCGAGCCCGGAGAAACCGCGCCGGTGCGGCCGATCGAGTTCGACCTGCTCGGCGCCGCAGGCGCCGATCGGTTCGAACGCGTGTGCAGACAGTCCGGCGCAGGTGTGATGGGCGGAATATACGCAGCCGCAGCGATAACAGCACTCGAACTCACCGGCCGCACAGACTACTTCGCCATCGCCGTCTTGGGCACCAGGTCGAGCGAGTTCGCGCTGTCACAGGGATGGTTCTGCAACTTCGCACCGGTTGCGTTCGACGTGGCGTCCGCTGGTTCGTTCACCGAGGTCACCGCGGCGGCCCACGCCGGCCACGTGAGGGCAAAACGTCTCTCGTCTGTGCCTCTGCCCGTGGTCATCACCGCACTGTTACGTTCAGGAGTGGATCCCCGTGATGTCGCCGGGACGCCGAATCTCCTGTCGTATCTCGACTTTCGGCGGTTTCCGGGCGATGGCCGGCCCGCGCACGATCGTGGCGTCATATTCACCGGCGAGGGTCGCACCTCGAACGCATCGATGTGGTTCAACCGCGACCGCAGACGGCTCTACCTCGGACTCCAGACCCCCGACACAACAACGGCGCAGCTCGAGATCAAGCGATATCTGCAGCGCCTGTGGGAGGTGATCGACACCGTCGCACGCGAGGGTGACTACGCTGTTGTGAGTACCCCCGTCGAGGAGCTTGCGCTTGCACGTCACCACGATTGACCGCTACTCGCCCGACCCCGGTGTCCTCCTGCGGTGGTCGGTGGACAGCTCCGCGGATCGCGTGGTCGCCTCCGCGGTGCCGCCCTCGTTCAATCAGACCTTTCATCTCGCCGGCGCGGAAGACGGAACCATCTGGCTGGCAGCAGCTTTCGATGTCGATGGCCGAATCGACACCAAAGCGCTTGAGCGGGCGTACCGTCTCCTGATCGCACGGCACGGCACCCTGCACAGCGGGTTCGTCCGAACCGACGGCGGGATAGGACGCGAACTGCACGACGCGTCGCATCTCTCCCTCGTGGCGCGCGCCGGGATCGAGACGACGTCGCCGGCCGATCTCCGCGATCTGCTGTGGAACTCACTCAACGATGCCTGCCACCCGTTCGGCTTTCCGGCCTACCTCTTGGCAGCCATCGACCGCGCCGACCGCTCCACGGTGTTCTGCGGATTCGACCACTCCCACGTGGACGCCTACTCGATGTCGATCATCGTGGGCGATCTGCACCAGCTCTACCACGCAGCCAAGGCCGAACCGGGTGGCTTCATCGCCGACGAGATGCCGATGGCCGGCAACTTCGTCGACTACTGCGCCGCGGAATCCGATGCGGCGCCCATCGGCCGGTCCGACCCCCGCATGAGGGCGTGGCTGGCGTTCTTCGACGAGCACGAGAACACCGCCCCGTCGTTCCCACTCGACCTCGGACTGCTCCCGGGTGAGAAGGCGCCGCAGGCGGTCGACCTACGTCATCTGCTCGGACCCGAGGCCACCGACCGCTTCGACAGCCGGTGTCGGAGCGCCGGGGCGAGCACTTTCGCCGGAGTGCTCTCGGCGATGGCACAGACCGTCCGCGGGCTCGGTGGCGGACCGAAGTTGTCAATGCTCTTCCCCGTACACACCCGACGCTCAGAGCCGTGGCAGAACGCGGTCGGATGGTTCACCACCAATGCACCACTCGAGGTGGTCGCGACCGAGAAATTTGAAGATACCGTCGCCCGCACGGGGCCCGCGTTACGCGCGGCGGTGAAGTTGGGTGAGGTGCCGGTGCCCCAAGTGCTCGAGGCGACCGGCGGTATCCACCGCCGTCGCGATGACATCTTCATGGTCTCGTACGTCGACTACCGGAGACTGCCCGGCTCGGGCACACACGAGGAGATCGGGGCAACCCACATCTCGAATGTCACCACCGCCGACGACGTGCAGTTCTGGATCTCCCGCACAGATCGAGGGCTGGCTCTGCGCACGCGTTACCCGGACACCGAAACGGCTGTATCCGTCATGGGCACCTTCCTCGACGAACTGGGGCGCAGGCTCGCCACCGAGTGGTGACGCGTCCGGCATCAGGGTCCTGCACCCCGTCCACTGCGTCGGTGTTGCCGTCGGCACTACGCTCAGGGGGTACACCCGCACGCATCGTCCAGCCCGATTTGGAGCACCGCACGTGACCGTTGAGATCGACAACAATCCCGGCTTCGCCGACTACGTTCATCCAGAGCGTCTGGTGAGCACCGAATGGCTCAGCGCCCACCTGGGAACCAACGGCCTCAAGATCATCGAATCGGACGAGGACGTGCTGCTGTTCGACATCGGCCACATCCCCACCGCGCAGAAGGTCGACTGGCATCTCCACCTGAACGACCCGGTGACCCGCGACTACATCTCCGGCGAGCAGTTCGCAGAACTCATGCGCAGCAAGGGCATTCGCCGCGACGACACCGTGGTGATCTACGGCGACAAGAGCAACTGGTGGGCCGCGTACGCACTCTGGGTCTTCACCCTGTTCGGTCACGAAGACGTACGACTGCTCGACGGCGGCCGCGACGCCTGGTTCTCGGAGGACCGCGACATCACCCTCGACGTCCCGGTCTACCCGGAGTCCGACTACCCGGTCGTCGAACGAGACGACTCGCTGATCCGTGCGTTCGCCGGCGAGGTGCGCGGAGCACTCGGCACCGAACCACTGATCGATGTCCGTTCGCCGCAGGAGTACTCCGGTGAACGCACGCACATGCCCGAGTACCCCCAGGAGGGTGCGCTGCGTGGCGGACACATCCCCACCGCGGTCTCCATCCCGTGGGCCAAGGCGGCCGCCCCGGACGGCCGGTTCAAGCCGAAGGCCGAACTCGACGAGCTGTACGCCGACTTCAAATCTGACGAACCCACCATCGTCTACTGCCGCATCGGCGAGCGGTCGTCGCACACCTGGTTTGTGCTCACCCATCTGCTCGGGTTCGAGAAGGTACGCAACTACGACGGGTCCTGGACCGAATGGGGCAACGCCGTACGCGCCCCCATCGTGACCGGAACGGAACCCGGATCCGCCCCCTCGACAAGTGGCAAGAGGTGACGGCCGCCCTCGATGAGATCGCCGAGGACTTCTCAGCGCTCACCGACTCCGAGAAGATCCAGCTGCTGCTCGAGTTCTCCGACGAACTCCCCGAGCTGCCGGACGATCTCGCCGAAGCGGCGATGGAACCAGTACCCGAATGCCAGTCGCCGCTGTTCCTCTCGGTGGACGCGAGCAACCGCGATTCGGTGCAGCTGTACTTCAGCGCGCCGCCTCAGGCGCCGACGACACGAGGCTTCGCGTCCATCCTGTACCAGGGCCTCAACGGTGCCGGTGCTGACGAGATCCTCGCCGTACCAGGCGACTTCTACACACGGCTGGGACTGGAATCGGCGATCAGCCCGTTGCGACTGCGCGGGATGTCGGCCATGTTGTCGCGGATCAAGGCACATCTGGGCCCGTCGAGCCCGGTGCCGGGACGATGAGATCGCGTTGTCATGAAGTTCATCCAGATGATGGATCAGCCCGTCGAACCTGGCGGGCTGGTCGAGTGGTCGCCCTTCACCGAGGGTGGATTTGCGCAGTGGACGGCTGATTCGCGGCCCACGTCGCACAACCACGAGCAGCATCTGCGCGCCGCGTTCGACTACCGGCTACGCACCAAACGTGAGGGCGGCCGCGAATCGTGGCTGGGGCTCGCGATCGATTTCGACGAGCCCATGTCGGTACCCGCCATCCGCGCCGCATTGTCGACCTGGATCGACAGGCACGAGGTCCTGCGCAGCCATGTGGTCATCTGGGCCGACCGCCTGGCTCGGCTGACCACCCCGCCCGGATCGGTGAAGCTGAAGATGGGGCGGGTGGGTTGGTACGGCGAACCCGGCCCCCTGCTGGATCAGCTGGCAGGTTCCTTCGACCGAGCCACCGCGCCGCTGCAATGGCCCGCCTACATCTTTGCCACCGTTGCGCGCGAGGACTCGTTCACGTTGCTCTTCGCGGCCGACCACTCACTGGTGGATGGCTACTCCCTGATCATGGGCCAGTACGAACTCGTAGCGCTATACACCGCGCACCGGCGCAAGGTGGAGCCCGACCTGCCGCCAGTGGGGTCGTACGTGGACTTCAGTGCCCATCAGCGGCGAGAGGCAGACTCGGCAGGCGCCGAGCACGAGGCCGTTGCGGTGTGGGCCGACTTCCTGCGCGACTCGGGCGGGGAACTGCCCCGGTTCGAGATCGCCGACGAGGGCGGGACGGCGGTCGAGGCCCCGACCCCGTCACCACAGCCGGGTACCGATCTGATCCCGCAGGGTTCGATCACGGCGGATCTACTCGACGACGAGCAGACCAACCGGTTCACCGCGGTGTGCTCAGCGGCGGGCGGCTCGTTGCTGTCCGGGGTGATGGCGGCCCTGGCGATCGTCTATGCCGAGCTCGGCGGTGGCCCGGTGTTCCGGTGTGTCATCCCCCGGCACACGCGCTCTGACCAACAGTGGTTCGGGGCACTCGGCTGGTTTGTCGCCACGGTCCCCTTTCGTCTCGACACCTCAGGCGCCACCGATTTCGGACAGATCATCGCCCGGGCGGCCGACGAGATGCGGCGCGTCCGCAAAGCAGGGAACCTGCCCTACCTGCGGGTCGGCGAGATCCTGGGACACACAGGCGACACAGACATCCCCGACCCCAGATTCGTCGTCTCGTTCATCGATCTGCGTTTCGCCCCCGGACACGCTGAAGCCGACGCCGGGCGGGCAAGGGTGCTTCGCAGCCACAATTACTCGAACGAAGAGGTGTACATCTGGGTGCACCGCACTGCGTCGGGCATCCGGATCTCATCGCGGTTCCCGGCACAAGGCCGCACCCACCGGCAGGTCGGACGTTATCTCGGTGCCTTCGGAGACTTTCTCAAAGGGGTCGGCAATCGCAGCACGTACGGGCCGCAACCGGGCGACCCCGAGCACGAATCGGCGACTTGAAAAACGTTACCGGCGAGTAGGTATCGGTGACCGAACGAGCGATCTGTGGGCCAGCAGTCGTGCCTGTTCGGCGGGGTGCTTAGACTCCATCTAGTGCCGTCCCCCACATCCCGCGGGAAGGCACGCCCACGTAACAACACATCGAAATCCGAGACAGTGTCACCGACGCGCATCGACCAGCGCCCAACAGGAGATCAAGTGCCAAGTCACGCCAGCACAGCACTCACGAAAGTCCTCATCGCCAACCGGGGCGAGATCGCGGTTCGGGTCATCCGGGCTGCCAAGGACGCCGGATTGACCAGCGTCGCGGTGTACGCCGAACCGGACGCCGATGCTCTGTTCGTGAAGCTCGCCGACGAGGCTTTCGCACTGGGCGGTCAGACCTCGGCCGAGTCATACCTGGTTTTCGACAAGATCCTCGACGCCGCGGCCAAGTCCGGTGCCGACGCGATCCATCCCGGCTACGGCTTCCTCTCGGAGAACGCCGACTTCGCCCAGGCTGTCATCGACGCCGGGCTCACCTGGATCGGGCCGTCGCCCCAGTCGATCCGCGACCTCGGTGACAAGGTCACCGCGCGTCACATCGCACTGAAGGCCAACGCACCGATGGCCCCGGGTACCAAGGACCCTGTCAAGGACGCGGGCGAGGTCGTGGCCTTCGCCGAGGAGCACGGTGTTCCCGTCGCCATCAAGGCGGCATTCGGCGGCGGCGGCCGCGGCATGAAGGTCGCCTACACGATCGAAGAAATCCCTGAACTCTTCGACTCGGCCACCCGTGAGGCAGTTTCGGCATTCGGTCGCGGCGAGTGCTTCGTCGAGCGCTACCTCGACAAGGCCCGCCACGTGGAGGCCCAGGTCATCGCCGACCAGCACGGCAACGTGATCGTTGCGGGAACCCGCGACTGCTCGCTGCAACGCCGCTTCCAGAAGCTCGTCGAAGAGGCGCCCGCACCGTTCCTCACCACCGAGCAGCGCGAAAAGATCCACTCCTCGGCCAAGGCCATCTGCAAGGAAGCCGGCTACTACGGCGCCGGCACGGTCGAGTTCCTCGTCGGCGCCGACGGTCTGGTGTCGTTCCTCGAGGTCAACACCCGTCTGCAGGTCGAACACCCCGTCACCGAGGAAACCGCCGGCATCGACCTCGTCCGTCAGCAGTTCCGCATCGCCGCAGGCGAAAAGCTGGAGTTCACCGAGGATCCGACCCCTCGCGGTCACTCGTTCGAGTTCCGCATCAACGGTGAGGATGCCGGCCGCGGCTTCCTCCCGGCTCCCGGACCGATCTCGGTCTACAAGGAGCCGACCGGCCCCGGCGTCCGCGTCGACTCCGGTGTTGTCGAAGGCGACGTGATCGGCGGCGGGTTCGACTCCATGCTCGCCAAGCTGATCGTCACCGGTGAGAACCGTGAGCAGGCGCTCGAGCGGTCACGACGCGCGCTGGCCGAGTTCCAGGTCGAAGGTCTGGCGACGGTCATCCCGTTCCACCGCCACATCGTGTCCAACCCGGCCTTCATCGGTGACGGCGAGGGCTTCGACATCTACACCAAGTGGATCGAGACCGATTGGGACAACCCGATCGAGCCCTACACCGGTGGACAGCCCATCGAGGACGACGACAACGAGCCCCGCAAGACAGTGGTGGTCGAGGTCGGCGGCCGGCGCCTCGAGGTGTCGCTGCCGGGCGATCTGGCCCTGGGCGGCGGCGGATCCAATGGGGTCTCCACGAAGAAGCCCAAGGCACGCACCCGCGCCAAGGGCGGCAACGCCGCTGTGTCCGGTGACGCCGTCACCGCGCCCATGCAGGGCACCGTCGTCAAGGTCTCGGTCACCGAGGGCCAGGAAGTCGCCGCGGGCGATCTGGTTGTCGTTCTCGAGGCCATGAAGATGGAGAACCCGGTCACCGCCCACAAGGACGGTGTCGTGACAGGCCTGGCCGTCGAGGCCGGCGCGGCGGTCACCCAGGGCACGGTCCTGTTCGAGCTGAAGTAGGCGTACGCCATCGAGGCTGTCGAGATCAACGCCGGCGCGTGGTACCTGCGGGCGTTGCGTGACGATGATCGGGTGTCGGATCGGCCGGCGCTGGCGCTGGCCGGTGTCACCGACCCCGATCACGTCCGCGCCTGCGAGCGCGGCTGGGACGAGGAAACCCGCTTCACCTGGGCCGTGTGTGAGCCGACCACCGGTGAGATGCTCGCCGAGGTCGCCATCGAGCCCCAGGGCACCGGTAACTCAGCCCGATTGACCGGCTTCGCCCGGGACGGCTACGACGAACCGCTTGCGGCAGCACGGATCGTGGTGCAGCGCTTCGGTGAAGGCGCGCTGGGCTACACCTTCGACTGACCCGTTCCACAGAACCCGCAGAACCTCCAGAAAATTCGCGCCACCTCCTCGCATTCGCGCCGGTTGCAACCGGCGCGGCCGCAGGCAGGTGGCGCGAATTTTGTGCGCAGCACCCCGCTTCAGACGTCCGGACGGTCGTGATCCAGCCCGGTGCCGAGGTCGGTGCAGTCGACCTCGATGACGTCGGCACGGGCAGCGAGATAGGGTCCCGCGCCACGGTCCCCCGACAACGACTCCAGGACCCCTTCGAGGTGGTCGGCCCCGAGGTAGACCGGATGTCCGGCAGACCCCGCGAATCCGGCTCTGCCCAGTCGGTCGGGCCGGGGACCGCACGCGTTCAGAAGTCGCCGCACCTGCTCGCCGGTCACGTCTGGGATGTCAACAACATGTAAAACCACTCCGACGAGATCGGGGACGTCGGCGGCCTCCAGAAGGGCCGTGCGCACCGACTCGCTCAAGCCCATGCACCAGTCCAGCACCTGTACTGCCCGCGCTCCCCTGGGCATCTCCGGGGCAGCGGCACCGATGGTGACGAGCACTTGTCCGCATCCGCCATCGCCGAGCGCGTCGACCCCGGCACGCAACCAGTCACCCTGGTGCGCAAGTATTTTCGGCATCCCGTATCTCGTGCCCGCGCCGGCGGCCAACAGCACCCCGACCACCGTTCCATGTTCTGTCATGCTGCCGGGGTCGGCGCCCGCACCCGAGGGTGCTGCCGCGTCACCGGCGTCTCCGGTGGCAGTCTCGCCCGCCGTTCGCTCCACCGGTCCACCTCCTCCGGGCCTGACGGCCGTGGATATATCGGTTCTGCTCGCCGAGCGGACGAGCAGACTTCGCGAGATCCTCATGGGTAGCGATGGCACGCGGCCGGATGGCGGTGCCCACGAGACCCACATGACCATCTCACCAGAGGTACCACCGAAATGAGCACCGACTCCGAGGGCGGATCGACCCGGCCCGCCGCTGCACCAGGGCCGAAGAAGAAGCGGCCCGATTCAGCCGCTTTCAGGACGTGATGGGCTGAACAGGCACAGACTTCCACCATTGATGTGTGCAACAACCAGAGGGGGCGCTGCGATGAAGCAGCAGCGCCACATGAAAGCGGAGAGGACGGACCTGACGTGCGACGAGTTGACTGGCGAGGACTCGAGAGTTTCAACGAGTTGCGCGAGCGCCAGGCGATCCACGCCCTCTACCAGTGCTGCACGTCCTGTATCTGGGCGATCCGGGTGGCGGGGGGCCGGCCGTTCCAGGACGAAGAAGCCCTCTACAACCGCTCGGATCTGATCCTGGCCGAGTTGTCCGAGGCCGACCTCGACGAAGCGCTCGACGGGCACCCCCGGATCGGTGACCGGCCGACGAACTCGTCGTCAGCCCGTGAGCAGTCTGGGGTCGCCGGTGCAGACGAGGCAGTTCTGGCGGAGCTCAAGCGGTGCAACGCCGAGTACGAGCAGAAGTTCGGCCACGTGTATCTGGTCTTCGCCGATGGGCGACCCGCCACGGAGCTGCTGGCAATTCTGCACGAACGCATGAACAATGATCCGGTAACCGAAAGGCGGGTCATGCGAATGGAATTGGCGAAGATCAACCGTCGGCGGCTGCGACTCATGTTGGAGCCGGCGATCAAATACGTCGACGAAGGAGAGGATGCCGCGTCGTGAGTGATCTCAGCACCCACGTTCTCGATGCGGTCACCGGTAAGCCGGCCAGCGGTCTCACGGTCATCCTCTTCGATTCGGATGGCGCCGAACTCGTTTCCAGCACAACCGATTCCGATGGACGGATCGGATCGCTCGTCGGTGGCGGGCTCACCGAGGGCGTCTACCGTCTGCTTTTCGACACCGGCAAGTGGTTCGCGGACAACCACCTCGAGGGCTTCTATCCGGAGGTGTCGATCACGTTCTCTGTCACCGATACCACCAGGCACCACCACGTACCCCTGTTGCTGAGTCCGTTCGCCTACTCGACGTACCGCGGCAGCTGACCGATACAAAGGAGAAGACACAGAGCTCATGGGCATCATCCTGGGTGAGAACCAGTACGGCAAAGCCGAGAACCGGGTGGTGCGGATCTATCGCGACACCCCCAGGCACGAAATCAAGGACATCAACGTCGGCAGCGCGCTTCGCGGCGACTTCGCCGCGGCCTACACCGACGGTGACCAGCGGAAGGTGCTGCCCACCGACACGCAGAAACAGACCGCCTATGCCTACGCCAAGGAAAAGGGCATCGAGTCGATCGAGAAGTACGCGCTCGAACTCGCCCGCCATTTCGTGGACGACTTCGAACCGGTGTCCGGGGCGCGGATCGAGGTCGAGGAGTACGCCTGGGAACGCGCCGTGGTCGACGGAGCCGAGCATGACCACACCTGGGTCCGTAAGGGCCAGGAGACCCGGACCGCAGACATCACCGTGGATGGCAAGGGCGATGCCCAGCAGACGTGGGTGATCGGGGGCCTCAAGGATTTGGTCGTGCTGAAGTCGACCGGCTCTGAATTCCACGACTTCCTCGAGGACGAATACACCATCCTCGAACCGACCACCGACCGGGTGATGGCCACATCGCTGGTGGCCAAATGGCGCTTCACCACGACCGATGTCGATTGGGAGGCGGTGTACCCGGCCATCAAACAGATCATCATCAACCGCTTCGCGACGGTGCAATCCCTTGCCCTGCAACAGACCCTCTATGAGATCGGCAAGACGATCCTGGAGACCTACGACGTGATCGCCGAGGTGCGCCTATCGGCTCCCAACAAACACCACTTCATCTACGACCTGTCCCCGTTTGGACTGGAGAACAACAAGGAGGTCTTCAATGCCGACGACCGTCCGTATGGCTTGATCCAGGGCACAGTGACCCGCGACGACGCGCCGGACGCAGGTCCGGCGTGGAACCCGCAGATGGCGTGGCTGGGCTGAGCCCACTCAGGCCGGGCCACCTCCTCCCTGGCCGCCGATCCGTCTGATCGACGGGGCGGTGTCTGCCACGATCGGCGCATGGGCTCGAATGGATTAATGAACACGGTGCAATTGGTAGAAGTGAGTCCGCGCGACGGACTGCAGAACGAGAAGACCGTGTTGTCGGTGGACGACAAGGTCGAACTGATCAACCGCAGCGTGGCAGCCGGAGTCCGGCGCATCGAGGCCGTCAGTTTCGCCAATCCGAAACGCGTCCCCCAGATGGCCGGCGCCGAGGACGTGATGGCGCAGCTGCCCCGCGGCAACGGTGTGTCGTACATCGGACTGGTACTCAATCGTCGCGGCCTGGACCGGGCGTTGGCCGCGGGGGTCGACGAGATCAACGCCGTGGTCGTCGCGACCGATGAGTTCAGCATGCGGAACCAGGGTTGCACGGTGGCAGGGGGCATCTCGGCCTGGGAGCACATTGCCGCCGATGCCCGCGCCGCCGGAATCCCCAGCACAGTGACCATCGCGGCGTCGTTCGGATGTCCATTCAGCGGCGAGGTCGACCCTGCGTGGGTCATCGAGGTGGCACAACGTGTGGTGGCCGCAGGCCCCGACGAGATCGCGTTCGCCGACACGATCGGGGTGGGTGTCCCCTCTCAGGTGCGCGCGCTCGCAGCCGGTGCGCAGAGCGCCGCTCCGGACATTCCGGTGCGCTGGCACTTCCACAACACCCGTAACACCGGCTACGCCAACGCCCTCGCCGCTCTGGAGACCGGTGCGGCAGCTCTGGACGCGAGCATCGGCGGGTTCGGCGGCTGCCCTTTCGCCCCGGCGGCCACGGGCAACATCGCCTCCGAGGACCTCGTCTACGCGCTCGACCGCTCAGGCGTCCACACCGGCGTCGACCTCGAATCGCTTGCCTCCACAGCGACTTGGCTCGGTGCCCGGTTGTCCAAAGACGTTCCCGCACAACTCGGCCGGGCAGGCAACTTCCCGCCCACCTGAGGCTGCGGGTGCCCGTCTCCTGCGATCGAGGACTACTCCAGTTCCACCAGCAGGTCTCCGCCTTCGACTTGGGCGACCGTGCTGATGGCGATGCGTTTGATGGTGCCGCCGGTGGGGGTGGTGATGGCGGCTTCCATCTTCATCGCCTCGATCGAGCCGATGGTGGCGCCGGGTTCGATGTGTTGTCCGGGTTCCACGACGGTGGTGACCACCCCGGCGAACGGGGCGGCGATGTGTTTGGGGTTGCCGGCGACTGCTTTTTCGGCGACGAGGACGTCGACTTTGAGGGAGCGGTCACGGACCTGGACCGGCCGGAGTTGGCCGTTGAGGATGCACATCACCGTGCGCATGCCTCGTTCGTCGGCCTCGCTGATCGCTTCGAGGCCGATGAGTAGTTCGACGCCGGGTTCGAGTTCCACCCGATGCTCGTCGCCGTACCGCAGGCCGTAGAAGAACTGGTTGGCCGACAGGCTCGAGGTGTCGCCGTACGCGGTTTGATGCTCTTCGTAGTCCTTGGTCGGGCCCGGGAACAGCAACCGGTTCAACGTTTGTCGTCGGGTAGCGCTGTCGCCGTCGAGGGCCGCCTCGTCCTCGGCAGACAGGTCCGTGACCGGTTTGGCCGGGGCCCGCCCCGCCAACGCCCGAGTACGTAAGGGTTCAGGCCACCCGCCGGCAGGTTCACCGAGCTCACCGCGCAGGAAACCGATCACCGAATCAGGAATGTCATAAGACGCCGGATCCTGCGCGAAGTCATCAGCACTGATCCCGGTGCCCACCAACGCCAACGCCAGATCCCCGACCACCTTCGAAGACGGGGTGACCTTGATCAGGCGACCCAACATCCGGTCCGCAGCGGCGTAGGCATGTTCGACCTGTTCGAACCGATCCCCCAACCCCAACCCGATGGCCTGCTGACGCAGGTTCGACAACTGACCACCAGGAATCTCATGGGTGTACACCCGGCCCGTCGGGGCCGGGAGCCCGGACTCGAACGGCGCGTACACCTTCCGCAAAGCCTCCCAATACGGCTCGAGCTCACACACCGCGGCCAGGTCCAGGCCGGTGTCGTACTCGGTGTGCGCGGCCGCGGCCACGATCGCCGAGAGCGCCGGCTGCGATGTGGTGCCGGCCATCGCCGCACTCGCACCATCGACCGCGTCCGCGCCGGCCTGCCACGCCGCCAGATACGTCGCGAGCTGCCCGCCCGGGGTGTCATGGGTGTGCACGTGCACCGGCAGATCAAAGTTCGAGCGCAACGCGGACACCAGGGTCGCGGCCGCGGCCGGGCGCAGCAGTCCGGCCATGTCCTTGATCGCCAAAATGTGGGCGCCGGCCTCCACCAACTGCTCAGCCAAACGCAGGTAATAGTCCAGCGTGTACAGGTTTTCGGCCGGATTCGACAGATCCCCGGTGTACGACAAGGCGACTTCGGCGATCGTGGTGCCGGTCTCGCGGACCGCGTCGATCGCCGGCCGCATCTGATCCACATTGTTCAAGGCGTCGAAAATTCGGAAGATGTCGATACCCGTCGCGGCGGCCTCGGCCACAAACGAGCGGGTCACCTTTTGCGGATACGGGGTGTACCCGACCGTGTTCGCCCCCCGCAGAAGCATCTGCAGGTTGATGTTGGGCATCGCTTCACGTAACTGCGCCAACCGATCCCACGGATCTTCCTTCAAGAACCGCAACGCCACGTCATAGGTGGCCCCACCCCAGCACTCCACCGACAACAACTGTGGTGTCATCGCCGCCACATACGGGGCGATCGCGACCAACCCGGTCGTGCGAACCCGAGTCGCCAACAACGACTGATGAGCATCACGGAACGTGGTGTCAGTAACCCCCAACGCTTTCGACGCCCGCAGATCCGCCGCAAACCCCTCCGGGCCGAGCTCGAGCAAACGTTGCCGGGACCCGTCGGCCGGGGAACTGATATCGATATCGGGGAGTTTGTCGCGTGGATAGACCGTCGCCGGACGTTCCCCGTGCGGCTTGTTCACCGTCACATCGGCCAGATAGTTCAAGATCCGGGTGCCCCGGTCCGCCGACACCCGCGAGGTCAGTAGCTGCGGGCGTTCCTCGATGAACGACGTGGTGACATTGCCGGCCCGGAAATCGGGATCGTCCAACACTGCTTGCAGGAACGGCACATTGGTGGCCACACCGCGGATCCGGAACTCGGCCAACGCCCGCCGCGACCGCGCCACCGCCGTCTCGAAATCACGGCCCCGGCAGGTCAGTTTGACCAGCATCGAATCGAAATGCGCGCTGACCTCCGCACCCAACGTCGCCCCACCATCCAGACGTACCCCCGCCCCACCCGGGGTGCGGTAGGCGGTGATCCGGCCCGTGTCCGGGCGGAAACCGTTCGTCGGGTCCTCGGTGGTGATCCGGCACTGCATCGCCGCGCCGCGGATCGTCACCGCTTCCTGGGACAACCCCAACTCACTCAACGTCTCGCCCGCGGCGATCCGCAACTGGGACTGCACCAAATCGACGTCGGTGATCTCCTCGGTCACCGTATGTTCGACCTGGATCCGGGGGTTCATCTCGATGAACACATGGTTGCCGTCGCGGTCGACCAAGAACTCGACCGTGCCGGCACACGTGTAACCGATCTTTTGTGCGAACGCGACCGCGTCAGCGCAGATCTTTTCCCGCAGGCCTGGTGGCATGTTCGGTGCCGGCGCCAGCTCGATCACCTTCTGATGGCGCCGCTGCACACTGCAGTCCCGCTCGAACAGATGCATCACGTTGCCATGCTGATCAGCCAGGATCTGCACCTCGATATGACGCGGGGCGATCACCGCCTGCTCCAAGAACACCGACGCATCACCGAACGCCGAATTAGCCTCCCGGGCAGCAGCTTCGATGGCCTCCCGCAGACCGTCGATGGTCTCGACCCGCCGCATCCCACGGCCGCCGCCACCAGCAACCGCCTTCACGAACACCGGGAACCTCATCGACTCGGCCGCCGCCATCAACTCATCAACATCCACCGATGCCTCACTCGAGGCCAACACCGGCAGACCCGCCTCCCGAGCCGCAGCGATCGCCCGAGACTTGTTACCCGTCAACTCCAAGATGTCGGCAGACGGACCCACAAACGTGATGCCCGCATCAGCACAGGCCGCCGCCAGATCCGGATTCTCCGACAAGAACCCGTACCCCGGATAGATCGCGTCAGCACCCGCACGCCGCGCCGCTGCGATGACCTCCTCGACCGACAAATACGCCCGCACCGGATGCCCCGGCTCACCGATTTGATAGGCCTCATCAGCCTTCAAACGATGAATCGAATTGCGATCCTCAAACGGGAACACCGCCACCGTGCCCGCACCCAATTCATAGGCAGCACGAAAAGCACGAATCGCGATCTCGCCCCGGTTGGCCACCAACACCTTGCGAAACATCAACGCACCTCCACATCGCCCACGAAACCATCACTCCACCATGACGACCCGACACCAGGTGCGGATAGTCGCGAATTGCGACCGGGATGGAGCTTCACGAATCCTAGGGGCGGCCGAAACCTCACAGCGCCGGACATGGCATCTGTGCGTAAGACGAAACCCGGTATGCACCTGCGGGGGTGGCCAGGGGACGAACTCGTCGTTCACTTCCGGACAGGTTCGTCCTCGAGCGACGAGTCGGTGTCATAGAAGCCGCCGGGGCGGTTCTCGTACTTGTTGACCGCCCACGTCACCCCCCACAACACGACGCCGAGCAGCAGCATCACACCGGCGATCTTGTACTGGATCATCTGCGCGTCGGTCCTCGCCCACGGGCCGGCGAGGAACAAACAGAGCACGGCACCGAGCACGGGCACCCACACCGGGGCCCGGAAGAACGCCTTCACATCACCGCGCTTGAGGACGAGGCACGCGATGTTGACCACAGCGAAGACACAGAGCAGCAAGAGGCCGGTGGTGCCGGACAGCGCACCCACAACGGAGTTCTCCGACAGCTGGTTCACCACGATGATCAACACGAACGAGAGCAGCGTGGTGAAGATGATCGCCGTCCACGGTGAACGACGGCCCGGCAGCACCTTGCCGAGCCCACGGGGCAGCACTCGCTGGTTGGCCATCCCGTAGATGAGGCGGCTTGCCATCAGCATGTTGATCAGCGCGGTGTTGGCGACCGCGAACACCGTCAGATACGGGAAGATCTCTTCGATCGGGACCGACGGCGCGCCCAGTTTCACCACCGACAGCAGGATGCCCTCGTCGGAGTTCTCCGGCTCGAAGTCCAGCGGGAGCACCGCGATGACCGCGACCACCACCAGGACATAGATGAGACAGGCGATGCCGAGACCGGACAGCATCACCTTCGGGAAGATCTTCTCCGGGTTCTTCGTCTCCTCGACCATGTTCACCGAGTCCTCGAACCCGACCATTGCGAAGAAGGCGATGGTGGTCGCGATCGTCACCGCCAGGAACCAGCCCTTGTCGTTGGCGTCTTCGAAGACCACCAGGTTGCTGATGTCACCGTCTCCGGTTCCCCGGCCGGCGGCGACGAAGCCGATCACGATGACGATGATCAGGGCCAGCATCTCGATCAGCGTGAGGATCACGTTGAACTTCACGGATTCACCGACGCCGCGCAGGTTGATCAGGGCCAGGACGATCATGAATGCCAGCGCGACCACGAGTTGAGCAGTGGTCCCGGTCGGCACGTCGAACCAGCCGAGTCCGTTGGCGTCACTGAATGATTCGTTCAGCCCGGCCAGGAGGTTGGCGGCCACCACGTTCGACGACGTGGATGCGCTGGTGATGCCCGAGCACACCACCGCGAACGCGACCAAGAAGGTCAAGAAGTGGATACCGAACGCCTTCTGTGTGTACAGGGCGGCGCCTGCACACTGCGGGAACTTGGTGACCAACTCGAGGTAGGAGAAGGCCGTCAGTGTCGCCACGGCAAAGGCGAGGATGAACGGCAGCCAGGCCATACCGCCGACGTTGTCGATCATGCTGCCGGTCACCGCGTAGACGCCCGCACCGAGGATGTCGCCGACGATGAACAGCAAGAGCAGCTTGGGGCCCATCACCCGTTTGAGTGCGGTCGGTTCGCTCTTTTCCGGAGCGGGATCAACAGTCGTAGCCGTCATCGTCAACCATCCGTTCGCCGGGAATTGATTTCACTCAGCCTCTACCCCATTCGTCCGGCCCGCAAGTGGTACCGCCCAGCTCGAATGTCATTTTTCCGTAACGCTTTCGCCGTAGCGTGGCGAGCATGACCACCGTCGTCGAGAACGCCTACGTCATCACCATGGACGCCGACCACCGTGAGATCGCCTCCGGGTCCGTTGTATTCGACGGCAATCGGATCACGGATGTCATCGACGGCAAGGTCGATCCAGCGGTGGCAGACGGAGCCGAGATCGTCGACGGACGCGGCTGCATCCTCGCCCCGGGCCTGGTCAACACCCATCACCACCTCTATCAGTGGCTGACTCGCGGCCTCGCCGCTGATCACACCCTCTTCGAGTGGCTCACCACGCTGTATCCCGTGTGGGCGGGCATCGACGAGAAGGCCGTGAACGTGGCCGCAACCGGCGCGCTCGGATGGCTGGCCCTCTCGGGGTGCACCACCAGCACCGACCACCACTACGTCTTTCCCAAAGAGGGTGGCGACATGTTGGCGGCCGAGATCATCGCGGCGCAGACCGTCGGCCTGCGTTTTCACCCCACGCGTGGCTCGATGGACCTCAGCGAGAAGGACGGTGGGCTGCCCCCGGACAGCGTGGTCGAGACCATCGACCAGATCATGTCCGCCAGCGCAGATGCGATCGACCGCTGGCACGACCCAGGTCCCGATGCGATGGTGAAGATCGCTCTGGCACCGTGTTCACCGTTCTCGGTGACTGCCGACCTGCTTCGCGCCTCTGCCGAACTCGCCAGAGAGAGGCGAGTACGTCTGCACACACATCTGGCCGAGACGGAGGACGAGTCCGCCTACACCGCAGACCGTTTCGGATGCACACCGATCGAGTACATGGAAACGGTCGGCTGGCTGGGCCCTGATGTCTGGTTTGCACACGGGGTCCACTTCGACGACCACGCGATCACAACCCTGGCGACCTCCGGGAGTTCGGTGGCGCACTGCCCGTCGTCCAACGGCCGCCTCGGTGCTGGAACCGCCCGCGCCCGTGATCTTTTGGCGGCAGGCGTCCCGGTCGGCCTGGGTGTGGACGGCGCGGCCTCGAACGAATCCAGCCGCATTCTCGAAGAAGCGCATCAGGCGGTGTTGATGGCGCGTGCCACCGGCGGACCGACGGCACTCACCACTCGACAGGCACTCGAGATGGCCACATTGGGCGGCGCGCGTGCACTGGGTTGCCAGGACAGTATCGGGTCCATCGAATCCGGCAAGCTCGCCGA
Organism: Williamsia muralis; assembly: GCF_051487485.1. Lineage (GTDB taxonomy): Bacteria > Actinomycetota > Actinomycetes > Mycobacteriales > Mycobacteriaceae > Williamsia > Williamsia muralis_B. The sequence continues at coordinate 145,124 of NZ_JAHVCV010000002.1, forward strand.
CATGGTGCTGTGGCGACGGGACGGCCTGGGGCACGCCGGTATCGCAGACCCTGTCGCCGCCCTCGTTCTCGGCGCGGTTCCCCCGGTGGAACGTCTGTGGGTGAACGGGAAGACCGTTGTCCGGGCGGGGGAATTGACCACCATCGATGCCGAGGCAATCGCCGCCGAGGTGGCGGCCGCGCACGACGTCCTGATCGCGAAGGCCGGCTGATGGACCTGCACTCCGTCGATTCCGTTGTGGTGCCGCGGAACCGCGCAGATCTCGCCGGCCTGTCCACCGCCGACGGCCTGATGGCCGGCGGCACTTGGCTCATGAGTGAACCGCAGATGCACCTGCACCGGCTGGTCGACCTGCGGGGACTTCGATGGCCAGACCTCACGATCGCGGAGGACGGCCTCGACATCGGCGCCACCTGCACCATCGACACGTTGCAGTCCACCGCCTACCCCGGTGACTGGGTGGCCACCACGGTGTTCCGCCAGGCCGCGCGGGCGTTGCTGGCCTCGTACAAGATCTGGAAGAGCGCCACCGTCGGCGGCAACATCTGTCTCGGGTTTCCGGTGGGTTCGATGATCTCCATGTTGTCGGCGCTGGACGCGGAGCTGCTGATCTGGAAGGCGGACGGGTCCGACCTCCGATGCACGGTCCCCCACTTCGTCACCGGCAACTCCACCACGATCCTCGACGAGGGAGATGTGTTGCGCTCGGTGCGGATTCCCGCCTCCGGCCTCCGCCAGCCGACCGTTCTGCGGAAGGTTGCCCTGTCCCCTCTCGGCCGGTCCGGAGCCGTGGTCGTCGGGCGACGGACACCGGATGGCGTGGTGATCTCGGTGACGGCGGCGACCGATCGCCCGTATGTGGTGATCACCGACTCCTTGGACCCCGAAGCCGTGGCAGCACAGGTCGATACCGCTGTCCCGGCCGCCGCCTATTACTCGGATGCCCACGGGGCGGCCGATTGGCGCCACCAGGTCACCGGAGTGCTCACCCGGGACGTCGTCGCGCACTTGGCCGGACTGTGAGGAGCGGGCTGTGAAGATCAATGGTGAAGACGTGGCCGCCACGCCCTCGGCCGGACAGTGTCTACGAACGTTCCTGCGTGACCAAGGTGAGTTCGGGGTCAAGAAGGGTTGCGACGCAGGCGATTGCGGCGCCTGCTCGGTACTGATCGACGGAGAGCCGCACCATTCGTGTCTCATTCCGGCGTTCCGGGTGATGGACTCCGAGATCACCACGGTCACCGGGCTCGGTACGCCGGAGAATCTGCATCCGGTACAACAGCGGTTCGTCGACGCCGCCGGCTTCCAGTGCGGCTTCTGCACCGCCGGAATGATCGTCACCGCAAGCACTTTCGACAAGGAGCAGCGAGACGACCTGCCGAACAGCCTCAAGGGCAACCTGTGCCGGTGCACCGGATACCGAGCGATCCGCGACGCCATCGACGGCGTGGTCGGCACCGAGAAGGTGTCGCCGGGAGATTCCGGTCCATCGATCGGCCGCTCGGTGTCGGCTCCGGCCGCACCACGCATCGTCACCGGGACCGAGCCGTACACGATGGATGGATTGCCCCACGACGTCGGCCACATCTCGGTGCTCGGTAGTCCACATGCGCACGCCCGCATCCTGTCCGCCGATACCTCGGCGGCCGAGCAGATGCCCGGAGTACGAACAGTTCTGACGTACCTCGACGATCCGGGGGTGCCGTTCTCGACTGCGCGCCACGACCATCGCCACGACGACCCCGACGACGGATATATTTTCGACACCACGGTGCGTTTCATCGGGCAGCGCGTGGCCGCAGTGGTCGCCGACTCGATCACCATCGCCCGTCGCGCCGCCGAACTCATCGTGGTCGAGTACGACGTGCTGCCCGCCAACTTCGATCCGGCGGTGGCCACCGATCCCGCGACACCGACGGTGCACGGTGAGAAGGGGCCCGATTCGCGGATCGCGGACCCGGCCCGCAATCTCGTCGCCTCCGTCGACGGCACGGTGGGCGACATCGATGCCGGTCTTGCTCAGGCTCGCGACAACGGGGGCGCTGTGGTCTCGGGTACCTGGCAGACGGCCCGCGTCCAGCACGCCCACCTCGAAACCCACGGCGCAGTCGGTTGGCGAGATGATGACGGCCGGGTGGTGGTGCGGTCCAGCACGCAGGTGCCCTTCCTGGTTCGGGCCGAGCTGTGTCACATCTTCGGATTGCGCGGCGACGACGTACGCGTGTACGCCGCTCGGGTGGGTGGCGGTTTCGGGGGCAAGCAAGAGCTGCTCACCGAAGATGTGGTGGTGCTCGCGCTGGTGAAGACGGGCCGCCCGGCGGTATACGAGTTCACGCGCACCGAGGAGTTCACCCGCGCACCGTGCCGCCATCCGATGCGTGTGGGGGTGACGGCGGCGGCAGGCGCCGACGGAATCCTCACCGCGCTGTCGGTGTCCGTGCTGTCCGACGCCGGCGCCTACGGAAACCACAGCAGCGGGGTGATGTTCCACGCCTGCAACGAGACCATGGTGCTCTACCGCTGCCCCAACAAGCACGTCGACGCACAAGCGGTGTACACCAACAACATTCCGTCGGGCGCTTTCCGCGGCTACGGTCTGGGCCAGGTCGCGTTCGGCATCGAGGGCGCGATCGATGAACTCGCGGCGCAACTGGGCATCGACCCGTTCGAGATGCGCCGTCGTAACGTGGTCGTCCCCGGAGACGAGTTCGTTGCCTGGGAGGTCGAAGAGGGCGACCTCGAGTTCGGGAGTTACGGTCTCGACCAGTGCATCGATCTGGCCGAGCAAGCGCTGATCGCGGGGCGTGCTGACCCGGTCAGGGCGGGCGAGGACGTGGCAGGCCGGCCCGGGTGGCACATCGGCGAAGGTATGGGGACGGCGATGATCGCCACCATTCCGCCGCGTGGGCATTTCGCCGATGTCTCGGTCACGCTGACCGACGACGGCACGTACGTCGCCGCGGTCGGCACCGCAGAGTTCGGAAACGGAACCACCACTGTTCACAGCCAGATCGCGTCGTCGGCGCTGGGGTGTTCACCGGGTCAGATAGTGATCAGGCAGGCCGACACCGATGAGGTCGGCTATGACACAGGCGCCTTCGGATCAGCCGGAACAGTGGTCGCCGGCAAAGCACTCGGACTCGCGTGCGCTCAGCTGCGCGGCGAGATCCTCGCCATTGCAGCGCGGGCACTCGACACCGATGTCGCCGAGTGCACCCTCGGACCGCAAGGCGTGCAGGCGGGCGCGGAGTTCATCGACCTCGCGGGGATCGTCTCCGTCCACGGAGGGCCACTGCGCGCCACGAGCACTCAGAACGGCACCCCGCGCTCGATCGCGTTCAACGTCCACGCGTTTCGTGTTGCGGTCAACTCCGCCACAGGTGAGGTGCGCATCCTGCAGTCGGTGCAGTCCGCGGACGCCGGAGTGGTGCTCAACCCGCAGCAGTGCCGGGGTCAGGTCGAAGGTGGTGCGGCACAGGCGATCGGCAGTGCCCTGTACGAGGAGATGATCCTCGACGAGGGCCAGGTGCTCACCCAGGTGTTGCGCAATTACCACATTCCCCAACTCGCCGATGTGCCGGAGACCGAGGTGTACTTCGCCGACACCTACGATTCGATCGGCCCACTCGGCGCCAAGTCGATGAGCGAGGCGCCCTACAACCCGGTGGCCCCCGCGCTCGAGAGTGCGATTCGCAACGCGGTGGGCGTCCGGGTGTACGAATTGCCGATGAACCCGTCACGGGTGTGGCGGGCCATCAGCAACGGTCAGCCACACCAACCCGGGTCATGACCGCCTACCCGGTCCTTTACCGAGGCCGACCAGGCTTTGCGCTCACCGCGCGGGCTCTGCTCTAGTTGGCTAGCCGGGTAGCCGGCCCTGTCTCCATGCGGCCGGAGACGATCTGGAGTCCGTGGTGGGTCCCGGGTTTCAGCCATTGCGACAACGTCGGGCCCTCGGAGAGCACGGTGACCCGGGCATAGCGCGCTTTGCCGGTGAGCTTGGACCCGGCCAGCAACAGGGCACCGTCCACCGGCTGGGCGAACCCGAGACCGCCCTTGATCGGGAATGTCGGGCCACGGCCCTCGGATTGTGTCTGGACGGTCCAGTCCGGGCCTCCGGCACCAGAACCCGCGAGTACGTCGCCCGTGAACTCGGCCAGTACCTTCGGCAGACTCCAGTGCTCACGCCCGCCATGGACCGAGGCCGCGGAGTCGACGGCGATGAACGGCACCGACATTCGCGGCAGCGCGCCGAGCCCGCCGCCGGGTCGTCGCAGTACCGGGCTCGCCAGGATCTCCCGGTACGGACCCACGGGCGAATCGAGATAATCGACGACCATGCCGATGGTCATCGGCAGGACAGAGCCCTTCGGGCCGATGGCCTTGGCCTGCTCGGTGCTCCGATGCCACCACAGGGTGGCGCGCACCGCAGCCGGCCACGGCGGCGGCGAACTGATCGGCACGTCTCCTGGCTCGATCGCCGACTCGGCAACACTCCACATCAGCATGCCCCTTTCGCGGGCTCCGGCATCGTGACGAACAGGGGCAGGCGCAGTGCTCCGGGCGCACTTTCGGGAACCACCGGCGATCGTGGCGCCGTGGCAGCAACGCGTCGGTACGGCTCACCGAGGCCCGGGCGCTTGTCCTGCTCACCCTTGTTGGGCCACATCGCGATCGCTCGTTCGGCTTGAGCGGTGATCGTCAGCGACGGATTGACACCGAGGTTCGCGCTCACCGCCGAGCCATCCACCACGTGCAGACCCGGATGCCCGAAGATGCGGTGGTAGGGATCGACGACACCGTGGTCGGCGTCGGCGCCGATCACACAGCCACCGAGGAAGTGCGCGGTCATCGGGATGTTGACCACTTCGGCGATGGAACCACCTGGGTCTCCGTCGATCTTGTCGGCAAGCAACCTGATGGCTTTGTGGCCCTGGGGTATCCAGGACGGCGGCGGATCACCCGCTCCGCGACGACTGGTCAGCTGCCGGCCGAAAATCGTCCGCTTGGAGCCCAATTCGAGCGAGTTGTCGTCGGTTTGCATCACCAGCGCGATCACCGTCTTCTCTGACCAGTGCCGCACGGACAGACTGCGGAAGAACGCTGCCGGGTGCCGCAATGCCACCCCGATGGTCTTGAACACGCGCGGGACCGGCCCGCCGCCATCGGACAGCACGGTCTGGAGCAAGCCGATGGCGTTGCTGCCCTTGCCGTATCGCACCGGTTCGATGTGGGTGTGGTCGTCGGGGTGGAACGACGACGTGATGGCGATGCCCTGCGTGTAGTCGACTTTTCGATCACGAGCTGTCGCGGCCAGCACTGCCTCGCTGTTGGTGCGGACCACCGACCCGAGTTGCTCGGACAGCTCCGGCAGCTCGCCGGTCTCCTTCATGGCCAACAGCAACTTCTGGGTGCCGTATGTGCCTGCAGCGAAGACCACCTGACCGGCGAAGATCGATGTGTCCTTGCGCCGTAGTTTGGCACCGGTGCGGCGGGTGACGATTTCGTACCCGTCGGCGGAGGGCCGTACTGCCCGCACGGTGGTGAGGGGCAACACGGTGACGCCCGCGTTCTCGGCGAGGTGCAGATAGTTCTTGACCAATGTGTTCTTGGCGCCTACCCGGCAGCCGGTCATGCAGGAGCCGCACTCGGTGCAAGCTGTGCGTTCGGGCCCGGCCCCGCCGAAGAACGGGTCGGCCTCTCGCTCGGTGCCGTTGCCGAAGAACACGCCGACCGGCGTGGTGGTGAACGTGTCCCCCACCCCCATGTCGTCGGCGACCTCGCGCATCACCTTGTCCGCCGCCGTCACCAGCGGGTTGTCCACCACCCCGAGCATGCGACGAGCCTGGTCGTAGTACGGATTCAGCTCGTCCTGCCAGTCGGTGATGTGCCCCCACTGCGGGTCTTCGAAGAAGCGCTTCGGTGGTTGATAGAGCGTGTTGGCGTAGTTCAGCGACCCGCCGCCCACTCCCGCGCCGGCCATCACCAACACGTCAGGTAGGAGGTGGATGCGTTGCAGCCCATAGCATCCCAGCCACGGCGCCCAGAGATACTTGCGCAGTCGCCAGCTCGTCTTGGGCAGCTGATCGTCGGTGAACCTGCGGCCCGCCTCGAGCACGGCCACCTTGTAACCCTTTTCGGCCAGTCGTAACGCGGCCACCGATCCGCCGAAACCTGATCCGACAACCACCACGTCATAGTCGTTCATGCCGGCTCACTTTCGCGGGGTCGAGGCGCGGGCACCGTGCCGCGGCCGAGGTCGTAGTCACTCAGATCAGCCGAGCGCAACGCTTGTCGGAACTCCCACGTGAACGTCGGCCACATGACCGAGTTCCGACCGTTCTTGTCGAAGTACCAGCTCGAACAGCCGCCCGAGTTCCACACCGTGCCCTCGAGTTGTTCGTCGATTCCCTTGTTGTACTCGGCCTGCTTGCGCTGGTTGACGTTCAGCGATGCGATGTTGCGAGAGCGCATCTGGGTGATCGCCGAGCTGATGTACGCGGCCTGCGACTCCAGCATGAAGACGATGGAGCTGTGACCGAGGTTGGTGTTCGGCCCGTACATCAGGAACAGGTTAGGGAAGCCGTGAACGGTGGTGCCGCGATAGGCATTCGGACTGCCGTTCCAGGTGTCGGCAAGGGTGCGCCCGTGTTCGCCGTAGAGCACGCTGGCCACCGGCGGCTCGGTGGCGGTGAACCCGGTGCCGAACACGATGGCGTCGACCTCGTGTTCGCGGCCGGCACCGTCGACAACGCCGTTGGCGGTCACCGCCGCCATGCCGGTGTCCACGAGGGTGACGTCTTCGCGCGCAAGCGTGGACAACCAGGTGTTGCTGAGCAGCATTCGCTTGCAGCCGATGGTGAACTTCGGCGTCAGCTTCTTACGCAGCACCGGATCCTTGACCTGCTTGCGCAATTGACTCTTGGCCAAGAGCTTGAACAGCGGCAGCAGAAACGTGAACTTCGCCAGGGCGACGACGTAGGCCTCGCGGTAGAAGTACAGACTGTTGCGTGCGAATCGCTGGGTGAACGGCGCCAGGCGATACAGCGTGCGTTCGAGCTTGCCGATCTGCCGGTCGAGCCGCGGGATGATCCAGGCGGGCGTCCGCTGAAAGACCGTCACATGCGCTGCAGGACCGGCCAATTCAGGTACGAACTGGATCGCCGAGGCTCCGGTCCCGACAACGGCGATGCGCTTACCCGCCGGATCGAAGTCGTGGTTCCAGGTGGCGCTGTGGAACATCGTCCCGGTGAACTCGCCGATGCCGGGGACGTCGGGAAAGCTGGGATTGGAGAGCGTACCGGTGGCGGCGATCAGGACCTGCGCCTCGATCTGCCCGCGCGAGGTCGACACCGACCAGCGCGACTTGTCTGCGTCCCACCGTGCGCCGAGAAGTTCACACTCGAAGACGGTGCGATCGCGCAGACCGCGCTGGTCCGCGACCGACCGCAGGTACGCGAAGATCTCCGGCTGGCGAGCGTAGTTGTGCGTCCACTCCGGGCTCTGGGCGAACGAGAACGAATACAGATTGCTCGGCACGTCGCATGCGGCGCCGGGGTACGTGTTGTCTCGCCACGTCCCGCCGACATCGCTTGCGCGCTCGATGATCAGGACGTCGGCCGCAGGGGTGTCGGCGAGAATCTTGTGTGCGGCAGCCAGGCCGGCGAAGCCGGTGCCGACGATCAACGTGTGCACGTACGCCGGAAGATCTTGCTGCTCGATCGCATCTGAACTCAGCGCGGTCATGTGGTGGTCACCATTGCCTCCCATATCGGTATCAACCGCTTGCGGAGCTCACGGTCGGACTTCTCGTTGCGGAACAGTGCCGAGACCGCCAGTCCACGGGCGAGTTCGACACTGATCTCGATGGCCTCTGGCGACATCCGGTCACCGAAGATTGCGGCGCCACCGGTGTGGATGGCCTCGTTGACCCGCGCCTCGAGCGGCAGCACAGCTGCATGCAGCGCAGGGTCGGTCCGGGCTGCGATCCACAGTTCGAGGGCGGCGTAGAAAAGCGGGCCCGAGAAGGCGTCGAGAAATACCTCGACCCCGGGAGCCTCGCCACTCGCATGAGCTCCGAGCATTTCATCCAGCCGCTGTTCCACCAGGTGCTCGACGGCCGCCACGACCAATGACTCCTTGGTCGGGAAGTGGTGCAACTGGGCGCCGCGGGATACACCCGCACGGCGAGAGATCTCCTGGGTGCTGGTCCCGGAATAGCCGTTGTCGACGAGGCACGAGATGGCTGCGTCGAGCAGTCGCGCCCGCATCTGCGAAGTGCGCTCGGCCTGGGTTCGACTCTGCGACGGAGCCTGGCCGTTCTCCTCCGTCACGCGTGTGTTGGTCGCCACATCGGTGAGGTTAGCGAAGAATTAAGAAACAGTCCAGTCTGTTTGTAAGTTGGTCGCACAACTGGAGAAGCCCACCTCCGGACCCGAGTTCTTCAATTCCCGGGCGGAGGTGGGCTTGGTCCAGAAGAACTAACGCGCCAAGACACCCTTGGCAACGTGGGTGATCTGCACTTCGTTGCTGCCTGCGTAGATCATCAGCGACTTCGCGTCACGGGCCAGTTGCTCGACCCGGTACTCGGCCATATAGCCGTTGCCACCGAACAACTGCACGGCTTCCATCGCGACCTCGGTTGCCGTTCGCGACGAGTAGAGCTTCATCGCCGACGCCTCGGCGAGGTCCACCGGCTTGCCCGCCTGCGATCGTTCGAGAGCATGAAACACCATGTTCTGCACATTGATCCGGGCGACCTCCATCTCGGCCAGCTTGAGCTGGATGAGCTGTAGATCGGCAATGGGCTTGCCCCACAGGGTGCGCTGCTTGGCGTATTCGACGCAGAGTCGCTGGCACTCGTTGATGATGCCGAGCGACAGCGAGGCGATACCGACACGTTCGAGCACAAATCCGGCCTTGGCACCCTCGCCGCCGCCTTTGGCACCGACCTCCTCCGTCTCGCCGAGGAGCCGATCCTTGTCGAGCTTCACGTTGTCGAAGAACAGTTCGCCCGTGGGCGACGACATGATGCCCATCTTCTTGAACGGCTTGCCCTGGGTGAAGCCCTCCATGCCCTTGTCGAGGACAAAGGTCAAGACCTTGCGCTGGCGCCGCTCGACCGACGAATCACCGTCGTCGAGCTTGGCGAAGACCACCGCGGTGTCCGCGAACGGGCCGTTGGTGATGAATGTCTTCTGACCGTTGAGGATGTAGTTGTCGCCGTCTCGCCGGACGGTGGTCTTCATCCCACCCAATGCATCCGATCCGGAATCCGGCTCGGTGATCGCCCAGGCGCCCACCTTGTTCATGGTGACCAGGTCGGGCAGCCACCGCTTCTTCTGGGCGAGCGTGCCCTTGGATCGGATCGTCGACGGGGTGAGTCCGAGACTCACACCCATGGAGGCGACGATGCCCAGGCTCACGCCCGACAGTTCGATGTTGAGGATGGCGCCCATCGATGTCATCCCCGCGCCGCCGCCCGAACCCGTCTTGGGCTCGGCTTCCCCGCGGGCCACCGCTTCATCCCTGGCGAACTCCTTGTCCAAGGCATCGGTCGCCATCGCATCCACGCCGAAGGTCTTGAGCAAGTTCCGGATGATGTCGTAGGGCGGAAGGACGCCCGTCTCGAGCTCATCGATGTGCGGACGGATCTCCTTGTCGATGAAGCCGCGCACGGCATCACGCACCATCAGATCTTCTTCGGACCACTCGTACATGCAGATTCCCCTCGGATGTCGACGTTCTTTACCAACACTAGAATCCGAGATCACTTTTCGAGGCGGTTCACCGATTCCCGAACGCCCGGCCGCAGACGCCAGCGGCCACCGCGACGACGTAGGCGGATCACATCTGCAGGCTGGACCTCGATGCCGAAGAAGTCCGCTCCGATCGCAGCCGCGACAATGCCCTGCGCGGTACCGCCGGCGACGACCACTGCGACATCGTCGCCGCCTCGGTCCTGTAGCCACTCAGCAAGGCGCCCAACAAAATCGACTACACTCTCGCCGCCATGCGGCGCCGCTGCCGGGTCGGCGAACCACTGACCGAGTTCGACGGGATCGACCTGATCGGGCCGCAGGCCGGCCCACCGGCCCAGGTCGATGGCCCGCAGTCCCGGTTCCACGTCTGCGTCCTGCGCGCCCATCAACCTCGCCGTGTCGCGTGCAGAAACATCTGGAGCAACAACGACTTTCGCGCCCGAGTGCAGGCGCAGACCCGTGGCATCGGCCTGTCCGCGGACGTCCAGCGGCTCGTCATGCGAACCGAAGGTCAACGTGGCGTTCGGGCCCGTTCGTGCGGCCACGATCACTGTGAGATCCAGTGGGGGTACGCCCGTCATGTCGGGCGGGCTCCGCCTTCCGCCCCAGCGCGAGCACCCGCACCGGCCCCGCGAGCGGTCCGTTTACCGATCCAGTTGAGCGACAGCGCAAACCCGAGGCCGAGTACCGCCCACAAGATGACCTGGTTGATCACCGAGTAGTACCGGAAGTCGCCGAGCAGATCGGCCGGGAACCCCGGGAAGACCATCGACTGACCGTCCATGAGTGGGCCCGGCACCTCGTCGAAACTCGGCAACACAACCACCGTGACAGCGATCGCGGCCAGATACGCAACGCCTGCCACCACTGCCGCGTACAAGCCGCCGATCTTCGGTGCCAGCCAGAACGCCAGCACCGCTGCGGCGATCATGAAGCCCACCGACAGCAGCAGGATCGTCAGGTACGCGCCACTGCGCGATCCGATCGTGTCGTCATCACCCACCGCGGGCGGATTCGCGGGGTACGCGCTGAACGGGATGAGATACACCGCGACGAATCCGCAGACTGCGAGCAGAGCTGCCACCGTCCGTGGATCGATTGTCGGGTACCGCCGGCCGACGTAGGCCCACACAACAGTGAAGGCAACGGCGAAGAACGCCCCGATGATCAGGCCGAACACCACCGACCCCACACCGGCGCCGAAGTTCTGCTGCACGGTCCGGGAGAACAACTCGTGGTCGTGCGTGTGAGATCCGCCGGTCAGCTCGAGTTCGGCGTGCGATCGGCCTTCCTCATATCCGACGGCACGGTCGACGAGGGGCTCGATGTAGATCCGGGCGAAGACAAACGCGACGATTCCGGCGACCAGACCTGAGAGCAGTCCGGCGCCGATGAACTTCTTTTCCACGTGTTCGCCTGCTCAGTGGCAGGGGAAGCCGAGGAAGTGCCGGGCGTCGTGGATGTACTCGTGGACATGGGTGTCGCTGCCGAACACCGACACCGCGCCCTGGTCGAAGCCGAGGAAGTAGTAGGCGAGAGACGCGACCATGGTGGTGGCGGTCAGCCAGAGTGCGGCGTTCACGACCGACACATCCGGGACCGCGACGGCCAACGTGGGGGCACTCGAAACCGGTTGCGAGACCGAAGAACTCGACATTGATATCTCCTCTCGCGGGATGCGCGCCCCGCGTCGACCTGGTGGGTGTCGTGCCCCGGTCCCCTGACTTGCGGCTCCACCCCGGTGGGTTGAGATCAGCTCACAGTGGCGCGACCGCTCCGGATTTGCACCGGATTTCCCGTTCGCACGACGTGCGCTGACTCTATTCCGCGGCGTTTTGCCCGGTCAACACCGACCCGCCGAATGATTGCCCGTCTGCAGTCACCCGGTCGGCGGCTTCTCCCGACATGTCAGACCCGTCATGGATCATGGAGCAATGGCCGCCCGCAAGTCCCCCACCTCGGTATCCGGCGTGCCCAGCGCCCAGCAGGTGTTGGCGCGCTTCACAGCGCCGACTCGTGCCTGGTTCGACGCGGCCTTCCCCGCACCCACATCGGCACAGCTCGGGGCATGGAACTCCATCGCGGACGGCCAGAACACCCTGGTCGTGGCGCCCACCGGCTCGGGCAAGACACTGTCGGCATTCTTGTGGGCACTCGATCGTCTGGGCGCCGACCCCACTCCCGACGGCGCCAAGTCCGCCGGCACACGCGTTCTCTACGTGTCACCACTGAAGGCCCTTGCCGTCGATGTCGAGCGCAACCTACGCGCACCCCTGATCGGGATCACCCGGGCCGCGCAGGAGCTGAACCTGCCTGTCCCCCAGATCACGGTGGGCGTGCGATCGGGCGACACCCCGGCCGCGCAGCGCCGTCAGTTGCTCCGGACGCCACCCGACATCCTGATCACCACCCCCGAATCCCTCTTCCTGATGCTCACGTCGTCGGCGCGCGACACCCTCACCTCGGTGCAGACGGTCATCGTCGACGAGGTGCACGCCGTGGCGGGCACCAAGCGGGGCACACATCTGGCGTTGTCGCTCGAACGTCTCGACGCCCTGCTCGAGAACCCGGCACAACGCATCGGGTTGTCGGCGACGGTCCGGCCACCCGAACGTGTCGCGGGATTCCTCTCCGGCAGCCGGCCCTACACGATCGTGCAGCCGCCGGCGTCCAAGACGTTCGACCTCTCGGTCGACGTCCCTGTCGCGGACATGACCAACATCCCGGTGATCGCCGGCGGCGACGAGATCGACGACGAGGCCTCCGCTCCGGCCGCCGGATCGCTGTGGCCGTATGTCGAGAGCTCGATCGTCGACCTCATCGAGAAGAACCGATCCACCATTGTCTTCACCAACTCCCGCCGCCTGGCCGAGCAGCTCACGGCCCGCCTCAACGAGGTCCATGCCACCCGGCTCGGGCAGGCACCGGAGCCCGCGTCCAATCCGCGGGTGCCCGGCGGTGCGCCGGCTCAGGTGATGGGCAGTGGCGCCAGCAAAGGTGCCGAGCCCCTGCTCGCTCGGGCCCACCACGGCTCGGTGAGCAAAGAGGTACGCGGACAGATCGAGGACGACCTCAAGTCGGGCCGCCTGCGGTGTGTGGTGGCCACGAGCAGTCTCGAACTCGGCATCGACATGGGTGCTGTCGACTTGGTCATCCAGGTGGAGGCTCCGCCGTCCGTAGCCAGCGGCCTGCAGCGGATCGGTCGTGCCGGGCACCAGGTGGGCGAGATCAGTCAGGGTGTGCTGTTCCCCAAGCACCGCACCGATCTGTTGCGGTGCGCCGTGGCGGTCGAGCGGATGACCGACGGACTCATCGAAGAGTTGGTCGTTCCTGCAAATCCGCTCGACGTACTGGCGCAACAGACCGTCGCGGTGTGCGCGACGGGCAGCATCGACGTCGACGAGTGGTACCAAACCGTCCGTCGCAGTGCGCCTTACGCCACGCTGCCCCGTCCGGTCTACGACGCCACCCTGGATCTGCTGTCCGGCCGTTACCCCTCCGACGAGTTCGCCGAACTGCGACCGCGAGTGGTCTGGGACCGCGCCAAGGGCACGATCACCGGACGTCCCGGTGCTCAGCGTCTCGCGGTCACCTCTGGCGGCGCGATCCCGGACCGCGGGCTGTTCGCCGTGTACATGGTGGGCGAAAAGCAAACGCGGGTGGGCGAACTCGACGAGGAGATGGTCTACGAGTCCCGGGTGGGCGACGTCTTCGCCCTCGGCGCGACCAGCTGGCGGATCGAGGAGATCACGCACGACCGGGTGCTGGTCACCCCGGCGTACGGACAGGCGGGCCGGCTGCCGTTCTGGCACGGCGACAGCATCGGCCGACCGGCCGAACTCGGAGCCGCCATCGGTAAGTTCGTCGGCGAGCTCAGCAGCACGGACAAGATGGCCGACCACGCCGAGCGCCTCGGCCTCAATGCCTTCGCCCGAGACAATCTGGCGCAGCTGATCTCCGAACAGCAGGCGGCCACCGGCCACCTGCCCACCGACCGCACGTTGTTGGTCGAACGCTTCCGCGACGAGCTCGGCGACTGGCGGGTGATCCTGCACTCCCCTTATGGCCTGAGGGTTCACGCGCCGTGGGCGAGTGCCGTCACCGCACGTCTGCAGCAGGACTACGGCATCGACGGGGCGGTCTCGGCCGCCGACGACGGCATCATCGTCAGACTCCCCGACACCGACGACCAGCCACCCGGTGCGTCGTTGTTCAGTTTCGAGCCCGACGAGATCGAGCAGATCGTCACCGAGCAGCTGGGCGGCTCGGCCATGTTCGCCTCACGGTTCCGCGAGTGCGCTGCCCGGGCACTGCTACTGCCCCGGCGCAACCCCGGCAAGCGTGCGCCGCTGTGGCAGCAACGTCAGCGCAGTGCCCAATTGCTGGATGTGGCAAGGAAATACCCGCAGTTCCCCATCATCCTCGAGGCGTTCCGCGAATGTCTGCAGGACGTGTACGACCTGCCGGCCCTTGTCGACATGCTCACGCGTATCCAGAATCGGCGTCTGCGGGTCATCGAGGTCGAGACCGAGACGCCGTCTCCGATGGCCTCCTCGTTGCTGTTCGGCTACGTGGGCGCGTTCATGTACGCCGACGACGCCCCGCTCGCCGAGCGTCGCGCCGCCACCCTGTCCCTCGACACCGCGCTGCTGGCGCAGCTGCTCGGGCGCGTCGACCTGCGAGAGTTGCTCGACCAGAACGTCATCGCCGACACCGAGGCCAAGCTCCAACGCCTGCATCCGGACCGGCAGGCGAAAGATGCCGAGGGCATTGCCGACCTCTTACGCTGGCTCGGTCCACTCACCGCAGACGCTGTGGCACTTCGCTACACCGGCGACGATTCACGCCAGCTGCTCACCGAGCTGGTCGGCGCCGGCCGGGCCATCGAGGTCTCCCGCGGCGGAGACATCGTCTGGTTCGCCGCCGCCGAAGATGCCAGCCGGTTGCGGGACGGGCTCGGGATCCCGCCACCGCAAGGCCTTCCGATGGCGTTTCTCGACCCTGTCGACGATCCGCTCGGCGACCTCGTCGGCCGGTTCGCGCGCACCCACGGCCCGTTCGTCGCAGCTGATGTCGCGGAGGCGCTGGGACTGGGCGTCGCTGTTGTGCGAGACACCCTGGTCCGGCTGGCCGGCCAGCGACGGGTGGTCGAAGGCGACTTCCGGCCCGAACCCGCCGGCACCCTGCGCAGCGGCGAGCAATGGTGCAACACCGAGGTCCTGTCCGGATTGCGCCGGGCCTCGCTCGCGGCGAGCCGGGCGGAGATAGCTCCCGTCAGTCACCAGACCTACGCGCGATTCGTCACCGGCTGGCAGCACGTCACCGACCGCACGCGTCTGCGCGGCATCGACGGGGTGTCTGCGGTGATCGACCAGCTGGCCGGGGTTCCCATCCCGGCGTCGGCGTGGGAGTCACTGATCCTGCCCGCCCGGGTGTCCGACTACCGGCCCGACATGCTCGACGAGCTCACTGCAGGCGGCGAGGTGCTGTGGGCCGGGCACGGTCGGTTGTCCGGCTCCGACGGCTGGATCAGTCTGCACCCCGCCGATCTCGCCGAGGACAGCCTCCCCGCGCCCACCGAGATCGACATGGGCGATCTGCACCAGCGAGTGCTGGACCAACTTGCTCCGGGCGGCGCCTTCTTCTTCCGGCAGTTGAGCGACTCGCTGTCCGTCGACGGTGTCGCGCCGCTGGGGTCGGACCTCGAGATGGCCTTGTGGGACCTGGCGTGGGCGGGTCGCATCAGCAACGACACGTTCTCACCGGTACGCGCTCTCCTCGGACCGGGCCGTAAACCCGGGGCCGTCCGGGGCGTACCGGCTCACCGCGGGCGGCGCAGATTTGCGCGCACTCCCCGTACTGCGCCGATGTCGATGACGGGGCGATGGTTTGTCCTGCCCCCGCCGCTGGGCGACCCCACGTTGGCCATCGCCGCGCAGTGCTCGACGCTGCTGGACCGCTATGGCGTCGTCACCAAGGGAGCGGTGATGACCGAAGGAGTAGAAGGGGGCTTCTCGCGTGTCTACAAGGCCCTCACCGGGTTCGAAGACAGCGGCAAGGTGCGCCGCGGCTACTACATCGACGGACTCGGCGGTGCGCAGTTTGCCGCCACCACCACCGTCGACCGACTACGCGACGAGGTAGAAACCATCGGTCAGTCCGCCATCGCCCTCGCCGCGACCGACCCGGCCAATCCGTACGGTTCCGCACTGGGCTGGCCGCCACAGAAAGAAGGCCATCGCCCCGGCCGCAAGCCGGGTGCGCTGGTGGTGCTGGTCGACGGCGACCTCGTGCTGTTCGTCGAACGCGGCGGAAAAACAGTGCTCACGTTCAGCGAGGACTCCGACAGCCTCGCCGCAGCCACCTCTGCTCTGGCACGGGTGGTCATCCGAGGACAGGTCGATCGGCTGTATGTGGAGAAGGTCAACGGAGAACCCGTTCTGACCGGTGACCTCGCCGAGCATCTCCGGGAAAGCGGCTTCTCGGCCACGCCTCGCGGCCTGCGGCTGCGCCGCACCGGATGACAACTCGCATGCGGAAGTGGCCGGTGATGCACGTGCTACCGGGTCGGGCGTTTTAGGCTGTACCCGGGCCGGGACGCACCACTGAAGGATGACCATGACGCAACAGGCAACGACAACTGCAGCGGCAACGCTCAGTTCGGAGCTGCCCGCCTGGCAGCAGGCTCGCCGCCTGCGGATCATCAAGGCTGCCAATGCCGCCCTCAAAGAGCAGGAGTACGAACAGATCCAGATCCGCGACGTGGCCAATGGAGCCGGCGTCGCATTGGGCACGCTGTACCGGTACTTCTCGTCCAAGGAGCATCTCTACGCCGCGGTACTGCTCGATTGGGCGGCACCCGCCTATGCGAGGTCGGGCGAGGAATTGTCCGAGCACCAGATCCGCGCGAAGATGAACGCCGTCATCTCGTCGTTCGAGCGACGACCGCACTTCTTCAAGGTGCACGTCATCTTGCAGTCCAGTGCCGACCCCAACGCGAAGGCGTTGCTTGCGCAATTCTTCGAGGTCTGCCAGCACACGTTGGCCGACGACTTCGCGCGATTGGGACCCGAGGCAGCCAAGGATGCGGCGATCATGCTGTGGTCGATCATCAACACGGTGCTCACCGGGACGGTGTACAACGAGGGATCCATGGACGACGTCTACCGCCTGTGCAATCGCTTCATCGACTTCCTGTTCGGCGCGCCCGTCGACCCCTCCCTTGAAAACTAGATTCGAGTTCTAGTACGTTTGCCGGAAGACTTCCACCTTCCGATCTGACGCGCAGGAGTATCCATGGGTTTTCGGGGCGATGCCGCAGTGGTCGGTTTCCAAGAGCTTGCGCCGCAAAAGGTCTCGACTCGTACGCCGCGCTTCACCTTGGAGCAGTGGGCAACGCTGGGCGCGGCTGCGATCGCTGATGCGGGTCTCACCGGTGTAGAGATCGACGGAATCGTCACGTCCACACTGCTCGAGTCCGAGATGTTCGTACCGTCCACCATTGCCGAATACCTCGGTGCGCGAATCAACTTCGCGGAGACCGTCGACCTCGGTGGCGCGTCGGCCGCGGCAATGGTCTGGCGTGCTGCCGCCGCCGTGGAACTGGGTATCTGCCAGGCTGTTCTGTGCGTGATCCCCGCTGACTACGGGGTGCCGTACAACGAGAAGAAGCCGCTGCCCGACAGCCTGACCGACATCCTGCTCTACGGCTCGTCGTCGAACCGGTTCGGCTCACCGCAAGCAGAGTTCGACATCCCGTTCGGCAACCTGGGCCAGAACGGCCCGTATGGCCAGATCGCGCAGCTGTATCGATCGGTCTACGGCTACGACGAGCGAGCGATGGCCAAGATCGTGGTGGATCAGCGCGTCAACGCCAACAACACTCCCGATGCGGTGTTCCACGACAAGCCGCTGACCATCGAGGACGTTCTGGCGAGCCCGATGATCGCCGACCCGTTGCGTCGGCTCGAGATCGTGATGCCCTGTTCGGGCGGCGCCGCGGTTCTGGTGACATCGGCCGACCTGGCCCGTCGGAGCAAGAACCGCCCGGTGTGGATCAAGGGTTTCGGCGAGCACGTCGCGTACAAGACACCGACGTATGCCGAGGACCTCTTGGAGAGCCCGATCGCCCGAGCCGCCGAAACAGCGTTCGACATGAGCAGGCTCAACCGCTCCGACATGGACATGGTGTCGATCTACGACTGCTACACCATCACCGTGTTGATGAGCTTGGAAGACGCGGGATTCTGCGACAAGGGCAAGGGCATGGAGTTCGTGAACTCGCACGACCTGACGTTCCGGGGCGACTTCCCGCTCAACACCGCGGGAGGACAACTGGGTTTCGGTCAGGCCGGCCTCGCGGGCGGCATGCACCACGTATGCGACGCGACGCGCCAGATCATGGGTCGTGCGGGTGCGGCCCAGGTGCCCGACTGCAACCGGGCTTTCGTCTCCGGCAACGGCGGCGTGATGGGCGAACAGACCACACTCGTACTGCAGGGCGACTAGGAAGAGATGACCTCATGACGTTCGCCAAGCCGATGCCGGTGAAAACCCCTGTGAGTGCCCCTTTCTGGGAGGCACTGTCCGAACACAAGATCCGGATCCAGTACTCGCCCTCGTTGGGTCGGCACGTGTTCTATCCCCGGATCTTGGCGCCGGGGACGTTGGCCGATGATCTCGAGTGGAGAGAGATCTCCGGCCTGGGAACGCTGTACACGTTCACCATCGCGCGTAAACCGGTCTCTCCGCACTTCGCCGACTCCGTGCCGCAGCTACTCGCCGTGGTGCAGTGGGACGAGGGACCGCGGGTATCCACCGAGTTGGTCAACGTCGACCCCGCAGAGATTCACATCGGTATGCGGGTCAAGCCGGTGTTCTTCGACTACCCCGATGACGACGTCACCTTGTTGCGGTACGAGCCCGCCGACTGACGTCGTGGCGGCAGGCGGTCAGTCCGGGACCGGCACAGGTTCGAGCAGTTCGGCGCGCGACTCCGGCGCGGCGGCACGCAGGGCATCGGCGGATTCGTCATCGGGTTGCCGCTGCGATGCCACCTCCGCCTCGACACGCGCGAGATAGGTCTGCACCTCGAAGTCGGTACGGTCGCTGTCCCAATCAAGCAGTGGCGCAACGAGATCGGCAACCTCGCGTGCGCTCTTCACACCGCGGTCCGGGTATTCGATGGCAATCCGTGTCCGACGGGCCAGCACGTCTTCGAGGTGCAGTGCGGCTTCGCTGACCACCGCGTAGACCACTTCGACCCGCAGATACTGGGGCGCGGCGGCCAAGGGTTCGAGAAGGCTCGAGTCCTTCTTGGCGTAGGACAACACCTCATCGATCATCGACCCGTAGCGGTTCAGCAGGCGCCGGATGCGGTAGGGATGCAGGCCGAATCGCTGCCCGAGCTGATCGCACTGGTTGATCAGGGCGTGGTAGCCCTCGGCCCCGACCAGCGGAACCTTGTCGGTGACCGACGGTGCGACCCGCACCGGGATGAAGTCGGTGATCGCGTCCACCGCGTCGGCGGCCATCACCCGGTAGGTGGTGTATTTCCCACCGGCGATGGCGACGAGGCCAGGCGCGACCTCGGCCACCGCGTGTTCGCGGGACAGCTTCGACGTCTCGTCGCTCTCGCCCGCCAGCAGCGGCCGTAGGCCCGCGTAGACGCCTTCGATGTCGTCGTGGGTCAACGGCGTGACCAGCACTTCGTTCACCTTCTGCAGGATGTAGTCGATGTCCGCGCGGGTTGCCGCGGGGTGCGCGAGGTCGAGATTCCAGTCGGTGTCGGTGGTCCCGATGATCCAGTGCGTCTCCCAGGGGATGACAAACAGCACCGACGTGGTGGTGCGCAGGATGATGGCCGATTCGCTGACGATGCGGTCCCGTGGGACGACGATGTGGACGCCCTTGGACGCGCGGACCCGAAATCTCCCGCGCTGCTTCGACAGAGCCTGGATCTCGTCGGTCCAGACACCGGAGGCGTTGATCACGCAGTGGCTGCGGATGTCGGCGGTCTCACCGGTCTCGGTGTCGCGCACGCGGACTCCGCTCACCCGGTCGGCCTCGCGCAGGAAACCCGTGACCTGGGTGGAGGTTCGGATGACGGCGCCGTAATGCGATGCGGTGCGGGCCACTGTCAAGGTATGACGTGCGTCGTCGACCACGGTGTCGTAGTAGGTGATTCCACCGGTGAGCGAGTTGCGTTTGAGCGCAGGGGCAATCCGCAGCGCGCCCGACCGCGACACATGACGTTGTCCTGGAACGGATTTGGCTCCACCGAGTGAGTCGTACAGGAACAGGCCGGCGGCCACGTACGGCCGTTCCCAGACACGGTGACTCAGTGGGTACAGGAACGGTAGGGGCTTGACCAGGTGCGGCGCCAGCGTGCTCAGCGACAGCTCGCGTTCATGGAGCGCCTCGCGCACCAGGCCGAACTCGAGTTGCTCGAGGTATCGCAATCCACCGTGGAACATCTTCGACGAGCGGCTCGACGTTCCCGAGGCGATGTCGCGGGCTTCCACGAGGGCCACGCGCAGACCGCGGGTCGCGGCGTCGAGCGCAGTGCCCGCACCGACGATGCCACCGCCGACCACCACCACGTCGAACAGCTCTGTGGACAGCCGTTGCCAGGAGTTCTCCCGGTATCGAGGGCCCAGGTCGGACGGTCGATCGGGGTCGAATGCCGCTGCGCTCATCGCTATCTCCTCTGGTCACGGGTCGATCACCTGCCGCCGCGAACTCCGAAGCGGGGCGAACCGGCCGGACTACCGCCGACAACGCTACCCGCTGGTAACCGGTCCGCCACCGCAAGCGGTCCGGCCGTGTCCAAGTAGACAATCTGCGCGGATGGTCATGCGAAACTCGTTCCTGTGAGCAAAAGCACCGGTTACATCGCTTCCATCGATCAGGGCACCACCTCCACCCGCTGCATGATCTTCGATCACGCCGGGCGAGTGATCAGTTCTGAGCAGATCGAGCATCAGCAGATCTTCCCGAAGTCCGGTTGGGTGGAGCATGACGGCGCGGAGATCTGGCGCAACGCCCGGCGGGTGACCGCGGCCGCGATGGCCGCCGAAGATCTGTCCACCGCGGACATCCACGCCGTAGGCATCACCAATCAGCGTGAGACGACGCTGCTGTGGGATCGCGCGACCGGTGAGCCGATCTACAACGCCATCGTGTGGCAGGACACCAGGACCGCGGCACTCTGTGAGAAACTCGGCGGCGATCACGGTGCCGCCCGGTATCAGGAGCGCACCGGCCTCCCCCTGTCCACCTATTTCGCCGGGCCCAAGATCCGCTGGATTCTCGACAACGTCGATGACGCCCGCCGACGTGCCGAGGCCGGTGAATTGTGTTTCGGCACAATGGATACCTGGCTGGTGTGGAACATGACCGGAGGTCCAGACGGAGGTCGCCACCTCACCGATGTGACCAATGCGTCGCGGACCATGCTGATGGACATCGAGACCCTGCAGTGGGATGAGGAGATCTGTGCCGAGATGCAGATTCCGATGAGTCTCCTGCCCGAGATCTGCAGTTCGTCGCAGGTGTACGGACGGGTACGCGAGCGTGGGGCCCTCGCCGACGTGCCGATCGCGGGCATCTTGGGCGATCAGCAGGCTGCGACGTTCGGCCAGGCGTGCCTGGAGCCCGGCGAAGCGAAGAACACCTACGGCACAGGCAATTTCCTCCTCCTCAACACCGGCGAGGAGGTCGTCCGAAGCAGCCACGGATTGCTCACCACCGTGTGCTACAAGATCGGCGACAAGCGGCCCGTGTACGCCCTGGAGGGCTCGATAGCCGTGACGGGTTCGCTGGTGCAGTGGCTGCGGGACAATCTCGGACTGATCAGTGCCGCAGGCGAAATCGAGACGGTGGCGCAGACCGTGGAGGACAACGGCGGTGCCTACTTCGTGCCCGCCTTTTCCGGTTTGTTCGCTCCGCGTTGGCGGCCCGATGCCCGGGGCGTGATCGTGGGTTTGACCAGGTACGTGAACAAGGGCCACATCGCGCGGGCGGCCTTGGAGGCCACCGCGTTTCAGACCCGCGAGGTGATCGAGGCCATGCAGGCCGACTCCGGCGTCGAGTTGTCGACCCTGAAGGTGGACGGAGGCATGGTGGTCAACGAGCTGCTCATGCAGTTCCAGTCGGACATCCTCGGCGTTCCCGTGGTACGTCCGGTTGTCAGCGAGACCACGGCTCTCGGTGCGGCGTATGCGGCCGGATTGGCTGTGGGCTACTGGGGTACCGAGCAGGACATCCGCGACAACTGGATGCAAGACAAGTCCTGGGAACCGTCCATGGCAGTAGAGGACCGGGATCAGCGATTCTCCGAGTGGAACAAAGCAGTCGAGCGTAGCTACGACCTGGCCTGACCTCAGGTCCTGTCAGGTTCTGTCAGGTTCCGTCAGTGGTGTCAGGGTCGTTCGCGTTGGGGCTGTCCGCTCCCGGATTCGTACCTGTTCCCGGCACCGCGGTCGAGTCGGCCTCGCCCGGCCTGGCCCAGTCGCCGAGGACGGGTGGTCCCACCAGCGGAAGACGCCCGATGATTTCCTCGGCGTTCTCGCGGGTGTGCAGGTAGGAAGGTGCGCGGTGTTCGCCTTCTTTGTCTCTGCCCGCGCCCCGTCCGGCTGCGCCCGGCGGGATCATCGGTGAACCGCCACGAGTCGACGTGGTCGGGCCGGATCCTGGCATGGGCCCGCCACCGGCGGTTGGCGTCGCGAGGGGCGTAACCGAGCGTGCGGCAAGCGATTTCGGGTCGGCACCGGCGCCGACTCCGCCACCTGCACCGTTTGCTCCGAGTCCTCCGCCGCCGCGCGCTCCAGTCCCAGTCCCCCCACCTGTTCCTGCGCCCGCAGTCCCCGGCCGGGTCCGAGCGGAGTTCGTCGCAGCGCCGGTCGCGCCGGCCCCGTTTACTTGTCCGGCGATCGGCGACCCGAAAGCCCCGTTGAGCGGACCTGGTGTTGATCCGCCGGCATGTGCAGGCTCGGTTTGGCCCACGTCACCGAGTGAGAGTGGTTTGTCTTCTACCGGGTCGCCGCGGAAGGTTTCTTGTCCACCGGTGGGGCTTCCAGGCCCAGCGGGACCTGCTGCGCCCGCTGTGTTGTTGGCGCCACCAACTCCTCCGAGTAGCCCTGAGTTGTCGCCGCTGCCCGAACCGCTGCCGTTGAGGCCGGCTGGATGGGTGTTGATCGGTTGGAAGTCGGCCCCCAGCTGTGGCAGAGGTACGCCGGTGTATTCGGGTAGCGAGCCGTTGGCGCCGATGACCGGGTTGCTATAGATGTCGGTCATCGTGGTGGCCAGTTCGGATTGTTGCAGTACCTGCCGAGCGACACTGGCAGCATTGCCGCCGTACTGGGCGTCGAGGTCGGCGACGCTGCCCTGTGTCTGCGACAGGATCTTTGAGATGGCCGAGATCTGGTCTGCTATCTGCATTCCCACCGATGCGGAGTCGTCCATGTGGCGAATCGCATCCATCGTCGCGTGCCGCGAGCCGGTGACCGACTCACCATGGAATTCCCCTTCCGGATACAGCCGCCCCAGCGTGGCGTAGTAGGTGTCCGACGCTGCCCTGATCCTCGCCGCGATCAACCTGATCGCCTCAGCGTCTGCTTCCGCCGAACTCGGCGCCATGCTCGCGCACACCGACCGCATCTCGTCGATCGCATGCCCGAACCAGTCCGTCTGCCCAATTGGCTTAGGCGCCATGAACTCCCCCGATTTACCTAGTCAGTACCCTCCCCGGCACCTCGCTGCCATGGAGTCTAAGACAATGTCGGCTACTCGTAGCCCGCGCTGCCGACCTCAGATAGGGATCTTGTCGATATATGCGCGCGTGAAGTCCAAAACCATCTGACACGCGTCCATTGTTCTCGCCTCGGGCCCAGCCGACGTAAGGATGTTTGTTACCACACCCGCTGAATACGACTGCACGTAAGTCGAACATGTCCCGCTGTGGTCCTTCAATCCGAAAACACCGACCGTTCGACCGCCGATGACGACGTCAGGCCGCCAGTCGAGTTCCGGCGTGTGCTGTTTATAGATGTCCAACGACGCCGAATTGGCGACCACTTGGCCGAACCCGAATTCTTGCGGCATGAACCAGTGACAACCCCGCGTTCCCTGGCCGTCCACCTGCGCGGCGTCCTCTATAACTGCGTAATCAATATTGAATCTTTCCAAATCAGCCGCTGCAAACGCAGTGCACGGTTCGTAAGGAGTTCCGTCGTTCGCGGCATTCGTCCTGTTAGGGAACCTACTTTCGAAAGGCAGGGGAATCGGTGATTCCACAGCGTCTTTCACCTGTCCCTGCTCGCCGGCTGGAACCGCACGGGTAGACGAATCATCAACCGCGCATCCGCACGCCAACCCGACGATAACTAAACCAATTGCAATAAGGCGAATCAACGGACCACGTCGTTCGAGTTTTGATCATCAACAGATTGGAGAGCACTTCGCGAGCTTCGGCAGACGGAGGCGTGGCTTCTCAGATACTTAGCCTCAGCATCGATAGCTTGAACGAACGAGCTATCGCCCCCATGAACAATGGCTCGCAGATTCTCAAGAAGTCCGTTGCCCTCTTCGCACTGCCCTGCCCAGTTTTGGACTAGGACCGCACGAAGGAGCGATTGTTGCTCCTCTAAAACCGTCGCGAACGCCTCACCTGCTCTAGCTAGCTCTTCCCACTGTGTATCGGTGAACTTCACTTCGTCTGTCACAGATCACTCCCCCGTTAGACCCCTCGCTCGGGGTTAGACGTTAACCGGTCCTGGCTGGTTCCGTCCGATCCGTCCGAGCTTTGGTGGCTGGACCGCCGTGTTCGGCTGGTCGTACTCGCTTGGCTGTAGCCAGGTTGTCGAGCCCTTGGCCATCGAATGGCCGCCGCCCGTCGTTTCGCACGACCCGCACGGGTACGCACACCAACAACTTGGCGATATCCAGCGCCAATCACACCCGTCGTAAACCACCCCCGGTCGCCGCTACTGCTCCGGCTGCTCGACCGAGGTCTCGCAGCCATGCGTGTGGTCGTCTTGGCTCGCCACCGACTCGGCCCGGTTGTGTTGGAGCTGCATACGTTCTTCACGTTCGTTGAGTGCCTGTTGGCGTTCGGCGATGATGTTTTGCCATGCCGTTTCGATGGTGTGGTCGGTGTGGTGGGCCCGGTTGATGCGGGGTTGTTGGTCGGGGTCGATGTATTTCGGTGGGATCCACGCGACTCGGCCGGCGTCGGGGCCGTCGGTGACCATCACCGTCTGCCATTGATCCTCGCCGGGTCCGATCATCGCGTGATGTGGAATGCACGCCGGGGCCAGTTCGTCGATGTCGGTGTGTCCGCCATCGGCCCAGGCGGTGGTGTGATGAATTTCAGTCCAGGAGATCGGGTTACGGCAGCCGGGACTGGTGCAACCTCGGTCTTTGGCGAACAACGCCATCCGCTGACCTTGCTGGGCAGTGCGTTTGGCCCGAGCAAAGTAGAGGACGTCGGCGGAGTGGTTGGCGAACACCGCCAACGACCAATCCGCCCGAGCCGCCAACTCCAAGGCATCCTTCACAGGAAGATCCACCCCGGAGGCGGTGTGGGCGATCCCGGCGGCCTCATCAAGCTGCTGCTTGGTCATCGTGACAATTACCTGCACCGGCAGGCCACGATGCGAAGTCCCCAACAACTTGTACTCCAGAATCGTCTTCAAAATTGCCTTGAACGCATCGTGCTGACGCTGCGCACGCGAACGGGTGTCACGCCCGACCGCGGCCTCAATGATCGCTGGATCCATGCTCGGGTCGTCGACGGCGCCGGCCGGTGAGTTGGGGTCGTCAGGGTTGTTCATCCCGGGTGCTGCCCACACATCCATCACCGTCCGAAACAGCGCCAACGTTGCTGGGTCGAGGTTGCCACTGATTTTGGCCATCATGTCCAACCCTTGGGGACCGTCGGACAAACCCCGGTTGCGTTTGCGGTCAGTGTCGTCAGTGAGTGTCCCGTCCGGATCAACCCGCGCCAGGACTTCCCGCCCGCACACTTCAAGCTCAGTCGGAGTCAATGTGCGGGCGTTGTCGGTCATCCACGCATCGACCACGTCATACACTTCCGGCGCCGATTTGTGCGGAATGCGGTCGCGGACTTTGAGCATCACATCCATGTGCGCCAACCCAATCGCACCCTCGGCCAACGCTTCCGCAGCAGCCGGACACTTCGGGGGCAACGGCTGCCCCTGCATCGACAACAACACACCAGCAGCATCAAGTGCCTTCAGCCGCGACGAGGCATCACCACGAGAGACCCGCAGTTCACTCATCACAAACCGATGCAACGTCGAATGACCAGCCTTACGAAACAAGCCTCGATCATTCACCTCCTGCAACCGCTTGAGACCCTGAAACGACAGTGCC
Source organism: Williamsia muralis (assembly GCF_051487485.1). Lineage (GTDB taxonomy): Bacteria > Actinomycetota > Actinomycetes > Mycobacteriales > Mycobacteriaceae > Williamsia > Williamsia muralis_B. The sequence goes on from NZ_JAHVCV010000002.1 coordinate 171,280, forward strand.
CGAACAACTCTCTCGTTCACCCGCACCAACTCAGCAACCTGCACATCACCAACATCCGCCGATGACGCACCAGCAATCCGCTGCAGCAGAACATCAAGATCTCGATACAACCCCACCAAGACCGGCATTGGAGGTGGATCCACCGTCACCGAATCACTCATCGAAAAGCCCCCCAGCCTGTCGAACGCTTAGGGCAATTCTAACAGCGAATTCCAATATTGTCGAACATGTGTTCGATTACTGGACAGGTCGCACCGACTCATACGCGACCGCCAACCGCCGCACCCCTTCGGCCAATTGATCAGCAGGAAGAGTGGCGAAACTCAGCCTGAGACAGTCCCCGAAGTCGGCGTCCACAGCAAACGCGGCGCCCGGGACAAATGCCACGCCGGCATCCACCGCAGCAGACAACAATTCCGTTGTATCGATTCCGGGCAATCTAACCCAGCAGAACATTCCCCCCTCCGGAGCCGTGAACTGAGCCGCCTCGCCAAAGGTCTGCTGCAGCGATTCGGTCAAAGCGCCTGCCCGAGAGGAATATTCGGAGCAAACACCGGCGATGTGCCCGGAAAGCCACTCTCGGTCGGCCAGCAGATCCGCGACCATCAACTGACTGAAGGTGGACCCACACAGATCAGCCCCCTGGCGCAGTCGCTCCACCAATGCGACCACTTCGGGCGGGCCGCTCATCCATCCCACCCGCAGAGCAGGCGCAAGGACCTTGGATGCGGTGCCGAGCAGAACCACCCGATCACTGTGCGCAGCAATCGGTCTCACCTCCGCGCCCGAGAAGCGAAGCTTGCCGTACGGATCGTCTTCCACCACTACGAAGCCGAACTTGTCGGCCAATCGGGCGAGCTCCACCCGATTCTCATCAGACGCGCTCACACCGCCAGGGTTGTGGAAGTTGCTGACTGTGTGAACTATTCGCGGACGCTCGCCGTATTGCAGCCATCCCCTGAGTAAGTCGACATCGATTCCACTCGGTGTGATGGGCAAGGCACGAATCCGCGCCCGCACCGATTGGAACACCTGGAGAGCGCCCACGTAGACAGGGTCGTCCACGATGACCAGATCACCTGGATTGACCAACGCGTGCGCCAGCAAGAACAGCGCCTGTTGCGATCCGTGCGTCAGCAACACCCGTCTAGGGTCATCAGTGTCGATGTATTCGGCGACAACCTCGCGACACGACGACACACCGGCGCTCACGGTGTACTGCAGGGCGGTCGAGTCGGCGATGATTCGGGCGGCCGACTCCGCGATCCGTTGCGCAGGAATGAGTTCCGTTGCCGGAAGGCCGCCCGCCATGCTCAGCACATTCGGCTGTTCGGTGAGCTTGAGCAGGTCACGGATCGCCGACCCACGCACATTGGCGAGTGCGTGCGACGCTTCGTACCGAGCACTGAGGACAACCATTCGATTCACTCCAACACATTCTGAAAATTACAAGGACAGAAGGTGATGAGTGTGGTCACCGAGCAGGGCACGTCAGGTCAGCGCCCATACCGTACGTTAGCGGGCGTGACCGAAATGTGAAACCAGTTTCTCAACCAGTGAGACAGCTAGTCGAGGTCGTCGTGTCGAACCAACTGGCGCGCCGCCTCGGTCACCGATCCGGACAACGACGGGTACACCGAGAACGTCGCCGCTAAGTCACTGACCATCAGCTTGTTCTGCACCGCCAGCGCGATCGGCAAGATCAACTCTGACGCATTCGGGGCCACCACCACGCCACCGATCACCACACCCGTCGCAGGCCGGCAGAAGATCTTCACGAATCCGCGCCGCAACCCGCTCATCTTCGCGCGCGGGTTGGTGGCCAACGGCAGCATCACGGTGCGAGCCGGGTACTCCCCCGAGTCGATCGCCTGCTGGCTCACCCCGACGGTCGCGATCTCGGGGCGCGTGAAAATGGCGGAGGCGACGGTCTTGAGCTTGATGGGCGTGACGCCCTCACCGAGTGCGTGATACATCGCGATTCGGCCCTGCATGGCGGCGACAGACGCCAGCGGCAACAGACCCGTGCAGTCGCCGGCCGCGTAGATTCCCGGCACACCGGTGCGCGATACCCGGTCCACCTGGAGGTAGCCGCCTTTGGCGAGTTCGATCCCGACGGCCTCGAGGCCGAGGTGGTCGGTGTTGGGCACCGAGCCCACCGTCATCAAGCAGTGCGACCCCTCCACCGTCCGGCCGTCGGACAAGATCACCTTGATCCCGTCGGCCGTACGTTCGACCTTGTCGGCGCGCGCGTGCTTGACCAGCTTCACGCCGCGCTCGGCCAACACGTCCTCGAGCACAAGAGCAGCGTCCTCGTCCTCGCCGGGCAACACACGGTCGCGGCTGGACACCATCGTGACGGGAACGCCGAGCTCGGTATAGGCGTGGACGAACTCGGCACCGGTGACACCCGAACCGACCACCACGAGGTGCTCCGGGAATTCGTTCAGGTCGTACATCTGACGCCAGGTGAGAATGCGCTCGCCGTCGGGCTGCGCGTCGGGCAGCACCCGCGGCGACGCGCCGGTTGCGATCAACACCACATCGGCATCCAGGACTTCCTCGGCGCCGTCGGATCCGTCCGGGTTGATCGTTGTCGCAATGACGCGGTGCCGACCTCGTCCCGACTCCTGCTCTCCGAGCTTCGCGCGCCCCGCGATGATCCGGACGCCCTCGGTCAGCAACCGCGACCGGATGTCGGACGACTGCGCGAATGCGAGGTCACGCACCCGCTGGTGGATCTGCGGCAAGGACACCAGTGCGCCGTCGTAACGAAGGTTGATGCCCAGGTCGACGGCCCGGCGGACCTCGGTGCGGATGCCGGCGGACGCGATGAAGGTCTTCGACGGGACGCAGTCCCAGAGCACGCAGGCACCACCGATGCCGTCGCTGTCGACCACAGTGATGTCGGCCCCATAGCTGGCCGCGGCAAGCGCCGACTCGTAGCCGGCGGGTCCGCCGCCGATGATCACGATCTTGGTCAATTCAGCTCAACTCCCTGAAGATGTCGGGTGCCCCGAGCGGCGGGCTGCCACGTAACGAATCTAGTCGATCTGCAGTCCTGCTTTCCCGATGGGCAGATGACCATCTAGGCTCCTCCCCGTGCCCATCTACGCCGCATACGGCTCGAACATGCACCCCGAGCAGATGCTGGAGCGTGCTCCCCACTCGCCGATGGCGGGTACCGGATGGCTGACGGGCTGGCGGCTCACCTTCGGCGGCGGCGACATCGGCTGGGAAGGCGCGCTGGCAACAGTCACCGAAGACCGCGACAACCCCGACGCCCGCGTGTTCGTGGTGCTGTACGACGTGACCGAGGACGACGAGTCCAGCCTCGACCGCTGGGAAGGCTCCGAGCTCGGCATACACCGCAAGATCCGGGCACGCGTCGACACCGCCGACGGTCCAGTCCTGGCATGGCTGTACGTCCTCGACGCCTTCGAAGGCGGCCTGCCCTCCGCCCGCTACCTGGGCGTCATGGCCGAAGCCGCCGAAATCGCGGGCGCGCCAAACGAATACGTTCACCAGCTGCGACTCCGCGAGTCCCGCAACGTGGGTCCGGGACCAGAGTAGACGCGACCGAGGCAGCGACCTCAGCGCACGTTCTGGCCGGCTGCGAGTACCACTCCGGCAAGAGTCCGCACGCCGATTGCCAGTGCCCGCTCGTCGAGATCGAAGTTCGGCTGGTGCAGATCCGACTGCGGACCGTGCCCGCTCCACACCCCTAGCCGGGCCATGGCACCCGGGACGTTCTCCAGGTACCACGAAAAGTCTTCGCCACCACCGGATTGTGCGGTGTCGGCCAACGCCTCGGGCCCGATGTTCATCACCGATTGCTTCAACAGCTCCGTGGACATCGGGTCGTTGACCACCGGCGGGACACCGCGTTTGTAGACCAGGTCGTATCGAACGCTGAGCGGAGCGAGCAGTCCCGAGATGATCTCGCGCACCATCGGCTCCAGCAGAGCCCATGTCGCGTGGTCGCCGGTGCGAACGGTGCCCCGCAACCGGCCTTCCTGCGGTATCGCGTTCGGCGCGTCACCGGCGTGCGCCGAACCCCACACCATCACCGTGCTGGTTCTCGGGTCGATACGCCGTGACAGCACGCCCGGCAGGCCGGTGATCACGGTCCCCATCGCGTAGACCAGGTCAGCGGTCAGGTGTGGGCGCGAGGTGTGTCCGCCCGGCGAATGCAACACCAGCTCCACGTGGTCGGCCGCCGACGTGATGGCCCCTGGCCGCAACCCGACCTTGCCCACTTCGAGCTTGGGGTCGCAGTGCAGGGCGAAGAACTGGCTCACGCCCCGGGTGACACCGGCCGCGACCGCATCCACGGCGCCGCCGGGCATCACCTCTTCGGCGGCCTGGAACACCAGCCGCACTCCGATCGGCAGATCGTCCATCGAAGCGAGCGCCTTGCCGACGCCCAGGAGGATGGCGGTGTGCCCGTCGTGACCGCAGGCGTGAGACACACCCTCGACCGTGGAGGCGAAGGGCTGCCCGGTCCGTTCGGCGATGGGAAGGGCGTCCATGTCCGCACGGAGCCCCACCAGCGGCCCTGCCGGCCCGAGATCGCACACCAGGCCGGTTCCCTGGGGCAGGATGCGCGGCGAGAGGCCTGCGTTGGTCAATTCGTCGAACACCACCCGAGTGGTCCGCAATTCACCCCGGGACAGTTCGGGGTTGGTGTGGAAGTCACGACGCCACGCCACCAGCTGCGCACTGTTCTGCGCCAGCCAGCTGTCCAGCTCCTTGAGGAAACGTTCCGGATCCACTCTCTGCCCACTCATGTCGAATACACACTCATCATCGATTGCCCACGATCTGCGATTTGCTCATCATCTGCGGTCTCTGACCGATCCGTCTCTCATGCGCCTCCAGCAGTTCATCGCGCCACCGGCCGTTTTGCGCCGCCGTTGCCGCGGTGCGCGCCAGAGCAATTGCTCCATCGAACACTGCCTGGTCGGCCGATGCCGACGCCGCCGCGGCGGCGAACTCCACCTCGTGGGTCCGTGCCCCATCGCTGTCGATACCGATCAGCGGATGAATCGACGGCAACATGTGACTGATGTTGCCCATGTCCGTACTGCCCAGTGGCCGAACGCCTTCGACGGAAGGAGGCAGTACTTCGCGACCGAGATCGGTGATCGCGTCGCGGTACGCGCCGAGCAGTCGCGGGTCGTGCCTCAGCTCGAGATAGGTCGGCGACACGGTGGACACCTCATGGGTACATCCGGTGGCCATGGCCCCGGCTGCAAAACAACCTTCGGCTCGCTCACCCAGATCCAACAGCGACGCTTCGTCTCGCGCACGCAGGTAGTAGAGCAACTCACTGTGTCCGGCAACGATGTTCGGGGCGCTGCCCCCAACACTGATCATGCCGTGCAACTGCTGTCCACGACGCAGGTGCTGACGCAGCAACCCCAACGACACCTGCGCGATCGTGGCCGCATCCGCAGCGTTGCGCCCACGTTCGGGCGCGGCGGAGGCATGCGACTCGACACCGGTGTATCGGATCGCCAGATCCGCCAACGCCAATGAGCTGCAAGCGACTTCGTCGGCAGTCCCGGGGTGGACCATCAAAGCCATTGCCACCGAGTCGAAAACACCGGCCTCGGCCATGGCGATCTTGCCGCCACCGGTCTCCTCGGCGGGGGTGCCGAGTACCAGCACGGTGATGCCGAGCTCGTCCGCGATCTCGGCGAGGCCACGCGCGGCTCCCACCGCAGCGGCCGCGATCACGTTGTGACCGCACGCATGGCCGATTCCGGGCAGCGCGTCGTACTCGGCACACAGCCCGACAACGAGGTCCCCTGAGCCGTAGGTGGCCGTGAAAGCTGTGGGCAGATCCGCCACACCGACGTCGATGATGAAGCCGTGAGCGTCGAGCAGGTCGGTGATCTTGGACACGCTGCGGTGCTCGGCGAACGCCAATTCGGGCTCGGCGTGGAGTGAATGGGACAACTCGACGAGGTCGCCGGCGACCGCGCGCACCGCACGGTCAGCTCGTTTCTCGATCTCCGCCATCAGGCCATTCTCTCACCCGTGGCCATAGCGGTCCGAACGGAGTTAGCCAATCAACGATGCCGGGGTGGGGCGCTCGAGGTCGGTCAACAGTGGCGCACGAAGTCCCTGCTTGATCACGGCGAGTGTGGGCCCGGCCACGGCGGCACGTCCGGCCGCGACACCCGATGCTTCCGTGAGCAGGTCGTCAATGTCTGCGGTCTGTTCGACGATGCCTGCATCGACGGCCTCTAGTGCGCCGTACCGACGTCCCGTGGTCATCGCCTCGATGGCTGTCGCGTCGGGCAGGCGGGTCCGCAGCAGCGACGCCATCCCCACGGTGAACGGCATCCCGAGAAGCACCTCGGGTAGCGACCAGAACCCCCGTTCGGTGCGCATGATGCGGTGGTCGGCGCACAATGCGAGCATCGCGCCGGCCCCGAACGCGTGACCGTTGATGGCTGCGACCGTGGGCAGCGGGAAAGTGAGCACTCGTGCGTAGAGAGCGTGCACGCGGTCGAGGTACGCGGGGAGTTTGTCGGCGTTGGCGCCGATGTAGTCCACGTCCAATCCGTTCGAGAAGAACTTGCCGGCGCCGGTGATGACCAGTGCGCCGGGAGCTGAGGTGGGAACCTCGTCGAGCAGGTTGTTGACGGTGTCCAGCCAGTCCATGGTGAACCGGTTCTCGGGATTGGCCTCGCTGGCCTCGGTCTCGCCGGCGGCCAGGTGAAGGGTGTGCACGACGTCGGCGGTGGTCACATACGGCATGCGGTGACCATATCGCCTTAGGGTTGAGCCCATGGCAATCGACGGCGCAGATGTGGACCCCTCGACCGACCCCAGGGCAAGTGCTCAGACCGCGGCTGCTGCCATCGCGCAGCAGACAGGCCTCGACAACCACGATGTGGCGGTGGTCCTCGGCTCGGGGTGGGCGCCGGCCGCCGACGCGCTCGGCGCGGCAGAGACCAGCATCCCGATGGCGACACTGCCCGGTTTCACTCCTCCCAGCGCCGAAGGTCATTCGGGCACCGTCCACTCGTTGCACATCGGCGGCAAATCGGTTCTGGTGTTGCTCGGCAGAACACACGCGTACGAGGGCCATCCCCTCGCCAATGTCGTTCATGCCGTCCGGACCGCCGCGGCTGCCGGTGTCCGAACACTTGTGCTCACCAACGCCGCCGGTGGACTGCGCTCCGACATGACCGTCGGTCAACCGGTTCTGATCAGCGATCACCTCAACCTGACCGGCCGCTCGCCGCTGGTCGGCGCGCAGTTCGTGGATCTGGTCAACGCCTATTCGCCGAGGCTCCGCGGTATCGCGCAATCCGTCGATCCCGCTCTCGCCGAGGGTGTTTACGCGGGGCTTCCCGGGCCGCACTACGAGACACCTGCGGAGATCAATATGTTGCGGGTCATCGGTGCAGACCTTGTCGGGATGTCCACCGTTCACGAGACCATCGCAGCCCGAGCGGAAAAGCTCGAAGTACTCGGCATTTCTCTGGTCACCAACCTCGCAGCAGGGATCACCGGCGAGCCCCTCGACCACGAAGAGGTGCTCGAGGTCGGCCGTGCATCGGCGACGCGGATGGGCCACCTCCTGGCCCAGGTGATCGAGAAGATCTGATCGTAGGATGAGCCACCTCGACAGGGTCCAGGCCTGGATCGACGCAGACCCGGACCCGGCCACCCGCCGCGACCTGCAGACCCTAGACCCCGACTCGATTGCCGAGCGCTTCTCGGACACATTGCATTTCGGCACCGCAGGACTGCGCGGCCCGGTTCGCGCGGGACCGATGGGGATGAATGTCGCAGTGGTCACGAAGGCGACGGCAGGCGTCGGGCAATGGCTCATCGACCACGACCATCGCGGCGCCACGGTTGTGGTCGGCCGCGACGCCCGGCACGGGTCCGAGCAGTTCTTCCACGCGACGACCGAAGTGCTTGCCGCGCAGGGATTTGATGTCGTTGCACTCCCCGATCCCGGCCCGACACCCCTGGTCGCCTTCGCCGTTCGCGATCTGGGCGCCGCTGCGGGAATTCAGATCACCGCATCACACAACCCGCCCGCCGACAACGGGTACAAGGTGTACCTCGACGGTGGCGCCCAACTGGTCCCGCCCGCCGACAACGAGATCGAGCAACTCATCGGCCACACCGGCGCCGCAAGCTCGATCGCCCGTATCCCGGTGAACTCGGACTTGCGCGCCGACGCGAACACCGAGAGGTACCTGGCACGCCTCGGGTCGCGCTTCGGCACGCGGCGCAGCGATCTCAAGGTCGCGCTGACCGCCATGCACGGTGTGGGTGGCGAACTCGCGGTCGAAGCCCTGCGTCGGGCCGGTTTCACGAATGTTGTTGTGGTGCCCGAACAACAACACCCTGACCCCGACTTCCCGACAGCGACCTTCCCCAACCCCGAAGAACCCGGAGCTGCGGATCTCCTGTTGGACCTCGCCGATGACATCGACGCCGACCTGGCCATCGCTCTTGATCCGGACGCTGATCGCTGCGCGGTCGGCGCACTGGTCGAGGGGTCATGGCGGATGTTGACCGGCGATGAAACCGGCGCGCTCCTCGGCGCCGACATCCTCGCTTCCCGCAACACCGTGGCCGGAACCGGAAGCAGCCCGCTGGTTGCCAGCACGATCGTCTCCGGCAGCCTGCTGAGCAAGATCGCCGCGGCCGCGGGCGCACGCCATGCAACCACCCTCACAGGCTTCAAATGGTTGGTCCGCGCAGGCGAGGGACTCGTGTACGCCTACGAAGAAGCCATCGGTCACTGTGTGGACCCGGATGCCGTCCGGGACAAGGACGGCATCAGCGCCGCAGTGGCACTCTGCGTCCTGGCAGACGATCTCGCCCGGGTCGGCCGAACACTCGCCCAGCGCCTTGACGAGCTGTTCGAACTCCACGGCGTCCACAAAACCGGTCAACACTCGCTGCGGGTCGACGACCTCGATCGGATCGCCGAGATCATGCGGTCACTGCGTCACGATCCGCCTTCTGAACTCGCGGGTGTTGTCGTTGCGATGGAGGATTTCCTCTCGAGACCGCCATCGCAGTCAATCAACTCAGAGCAATCAACGGACGCAGTGCAGTTCACCGGCACCACCGACACCGGAACGATCCGGGTGATCGCACGGCCGTCTGGTACCGAACCGAAGCTGAAGTTCTATCTCGAGGTGACCGAGTCTCCCGGACGGCCGCTCGGCGATGCGCACGCGGCTGCCCAGCGACGATTGGCGCAGCTGACCGACGAGGTGTCGGCATTGACCAACGCCGGCCACCGGTAGGGTGAGCGCGTGAGCGGCAACTTCTACCCGACTCCCCCGCCGAGATCACCGTGGGCTTCGCCTCTGGTCATCGGCGCTGTCGTGGCGGGTGTCTTGGTCCTGGCGCTCGCGGTACTCCTGGGTTTCCTCTTCATCCCAGCGGACGACAAATCCTCGGCGTCCGACAGCAGCACCACGGCGCCGCCCTCGACCACAACGCAGCAGGTGTCCACAAAAACCGAGACGGTGACCGCCACGACGCCTCCCACCACCACACCGCCGACGATTTCGACGCCGCGGGCCACGCCCACGGTGCCGGGCACCGACTGGCAAGGTTTCGTCAGCGGCCCCCGCTGCAACGCGGCCGGCGATCCAGCGGTGATGATCGGTCAGACCGCACGTTCGAATGTTGTTGTCTGCCAGGTAGGTAACCAGATCGGCCGCTACTACTACAAGGGCCTCGCGGACGGCCAGAGCACCGAGCTGCAATTCCCCACCCGGTCGGGTGATCAATTCGTCGCCGTCAATGTCGACACCACGTACGAGATGACACCCGCGGCCCTGACCATCTCGACCAACGGATCGGTGGTCGCTGCCGAGCCGATGATCTACTACTGGACCAACTGATCTCGTGGTCGGTCCCAGCTCTCGTGAGGTGCTTCACGCCGCACACATCGACGTGGTGCGCGGCGGGCGATTCCTCCTGCGCGACATCACCTTCACCGTCCACGCCGGAGAACATTGGGCTCTGCTCGGACCCAACGGCGCCGGCAAATCGACGCTGCTGAACATCCTCGGAGCCTTTGGTCACCCGACCCGCGGCACGGTGGACGTGCTCGGCCGCCGCCTCGGCCGGGTGGACATGCGCGAATTGCGTACGCACATCGGGCACGTGGATCCGCGGCACCGATTGGATCTGCCGTTGTCGGCTCACGACGTGGTGCTCACCGGCCTCACCAACACACCCGAACTCGACCGCAGGCGTACGTATACCGCCGACGAGAACAAGCATGCCGACGAGCTTCTCGACCTGCTGGGGATGTCGGACCGCCGAAAGTCGGTGTGGACGCTGATGAGCCAGGGCGAGCGGGGCCGGACGCTGATCGCGCGAGCTCTGATGGCACGACCCTCACTGCTGTTGCTCGACGAGCCGGCAACCGGGCTCGATCTCGCGGCCCGGGAACAGCTACTCGGGAGCATCGATCAACTGCGCCGCGAAGTCGTCGATCTCGCCAGCGTCCTGGTGACCCATCACCTGGAGGACCTGCCCACCAGCACCAGCCACGCCCTGCTCTTGCGTGACGGCCGCACGGTGGCATGCGGCGAGGTCGACGAAGCCCTGACAACCGACACCATCAGCACCTGCTTCGACCATCCTGTACAGGTGCGCCGCGACGGCGGACGATGGTCGGCACGCAGTCACTCTTAGGAGAACCGGAGGAACCAACCGTGTCCGCAGCGTTCCCGCCGATCACCGGCCTCCATCACGTGAGTCTCACCGTGAGCGATGTCAACCGGAGTATCACCTGGTATCAGGATGTGTGCGGATTTCGGTTACGGCGACGCCACTCGAGCTACAACCTGAAAAAGGCCCTCCTCGCCCACGAATGCGGGATTCAGGTGGTACTCAACGGCCATGGCACCGACGCCATATCGGGTCGCTTCTCCGAGTTCCGTTGCGGTCTGGACCACCTCGCGCTCGCGGTCCATGATCTGCGAGCACTCGAACGCTGGCTGGCCCATCTGGACGCCGCGGGCGTCGAGCACAGCGGGATCGCCGTCGGCTCCACCGGCCACCTCATCGCTTTCCGTGACCCCGACGGCATCGCGCTCGAGTTCTACACGGTCTGACCGAGTCGCCCGACCCCGCGTCGGCAGCCGGCCCATGCTCCGGTCAGCGTGGCCCGAACTGACGATCCCCAGCGTCGCCGAGCCCGGGTGAGATGTATGCGTCGGCGTTGAGCCCGTCGTCGACGGCCGCGGTGACCAGACGCACCGGGTAACCCGATTTCTCCAGCGCCTCAACACCTTCCGGCGCGGCGACCACGCACACCGCAGTGATGTCGGTGGCCTTGCGCTGCACCAGCAGTTCGATCGTGTGCAGCATCGACCCACCGGTGGCAAGCATCGGGTCGAGCACGAACACAGGTTGGCCGGTCAGATCGTCCGGCAGCGACTCGAGGTACGGAACCGGCTGGTGCGTCTCTTCGTTACGGGCGATCCCGACGAACCCCACGTTCGCTTCCGGCACCATCGCGTGCGCCTGCTCCACCATCCCGAGGCCTGCGCGCAGAACGGGCACCAACAGTGGCGGCGCCGCGAGACGCACCCCCGTGGTGGTGGTCACCGGCGTCGTGACCGGCACCTCTGCGACCGGCGCTCCGACCAGCGCCTCGTAGATCAGCATCTGGGTGAGGTCGGAAAGAGCGCCACGAAAGGCGGCGTTGTCGGTTCGCTCGTCGCGCAACGTGGTCAGCCTTGCGGCGGCCAATGGATGATCAACAGCTCGGATCTGCATTGACCAACCATACGAGGGAACCGCCACGCCCGGCGATCGCGTCGAATCCCCATGAGTCAGGTTTCCGTTGATCCCGCCGCCCTCCGAACCGCCTCCCTCGGCACCCGCGCCGTCGGCGAGGACATCGCCACACATGCCTTGGCCGGCCGCGCCGACGCGTCGCTGCTCGCTCCGGTGTTCGGCATCATCGGAGCCGAATTCGCGGCCGCAGCCGCGATGGTCACCGACCGTCACTGCCGCGAGATCGAACAGCTCGCGGCCAGGGTCCGGACACTCGGTGATGGCCTGCGCGGCGCGCAGGTCGCCTACACCGACACCGACGACAACAGCGCGGCGCAGATCGTGGCGGTCTGATGATCCCCATCGAGCTCCTGCTCGCCCCGCTGAACGCCCTGATCACGGCGATGGGAACCGGCGTGCTGCCCGCGGGCGCTCCTGCGGCGCAACTCCGTTCCACCGCAGCGGTTCTCGACGAAGCGAGGGCCACGCAGCATCGATTGAACAGCGAGCTGGCACCACAGTGGTCGGGTGCCGGTGGCTCCCAGGCTCTCGCCACACTCGACCAGGCGGTCCGGGACACCGCGCACCATTGCGACAACGGCACCGACATCGCCGAGGTGATCGAGTCGGCAGCCGACAAGGTGCGGCTGGCCTCCGTCGAACTCCAGTCGATCCTCGATTCCTTTGTCACCATCGCCTCGGCCATGGGACCCTCGCTCTTCACCCCCGCCGGTGTGGCTGCGGTCATTCCGGTCGCGATGACGCACATTCAACGCGGCATCGCCGTGCTCGAGAAGACCCGAGCCGCGTTGGCCGACGACACCCAACGCCTGATGGCCGTAGGCCGCACCCCAGCAGGCCCAGCGATTGTCGACACCCAATTGGCGCGAGTCGGCGACGAACTCGGCAATCTCACCGACGCGGCGTTCGGGCCGGTGCAGGCTGCTGCCCCGGTCACATCTCCAGACGCGGCCGGAGGAGCTCAGACGCTGCCGGCCGGATTGTCGGCAACCAACCCCGGTGGCACCGGCGTCGCCATCACCTTGCCCGACGGGTCGGTGGCCTACGCACCGAACGAACGAGCCGCAACAGCGGTACGGGCAGCACTGAGCCAGCAGGGCGTGCCCTATGTCTGGGGCGGCACCACGCCCGGGCAGGGTCTGGACTGCAGCGGTCTGACCCAATGGGCCTACCGGGAGGCCGGGGTCGAATTGCCCAGGCTTGCCCAGGAACAGGACACAGCCGGCGTCGCGATCTCACAGTCCGATCTCCAGCCGGGTGATCTAGCCGTGTGGTCGGGACACGTAGCCATGTATGTGGGCAACGGCCAACTGGTGGAAGCCGGTGACCCCGTCAGCGTGTCCCCGCTGCGTACGACCAACATGGGTCAGACCTTCGAAGGGTTCTACCGACCGCAATGACTCGAGCGACACCACCGGCGATCCGGCACCGTCACGATCCGGCCATGCCCGATGTAGCCGACGTTCAGGATCGGTGACTAGGCTCTGTGGCCATGGCCGGAGACATCGTCCCAATCGAACTCGGAATCACCGAGGGCAACGCGTTCACCCTGTGGGCCCCACGCTGGCGTGAGGGTGACGATGAGTGGGAGGCATTCCTCGGTCTCGACGAGGACCTGTACGGCTTCGCGTCCGTGGCAGAACTGGTGGCCTTCATCCGTTCGGGCGACGACAACGATCTGGTGGAACATCCCGCGTGGAACACCGTTGTCGGACTCAAGGCCGACGAACTCGAACCGGCCGAGGACAAATCCTTCGACCTGATCGCCGTTCCCGAGCTCGCCTCTGAAGACCCCACACCCGAGGTCATCGCCAAACTCGAGGACGTACTCGAGATCGTCCGGATCATCGGCGAGGTCTGCGAACTGACCCCGATCACCAAGTTCTTCAACGGCAACCCCATCCTCGGTGCCGTCACCACCGGCACCCGCAACTTCCAGGGCCGTGACGGTGAAGAACTGTGGGAGCGCATCGGAACACTCATCGACAAACGCTGGGACGACGTGGTCGATGCCATCGACGAGGTGATCACGAGTCCCGAGGTCGACGCTGACCTGGTGTCGGTGGCCGAGGCAGAGATCCTCGCCGCCGCCAGTGCCGAAGACGAAGACGAGCCCGACGAAGACATCGAATTGATCGACGGCGAATCGGACGACACCGATTCCGACGACGACGATGACCTCGACGACGATGACCTCGACGACGATGAAGATGACGACGAAGACGAGATCGATGAGGACGATTTCTGGGCGTCGGTCGGCATCGACCCCATCCAGATCATCACCTCCGACGGCGAGTTCTTCACGCTGCGTTGTTATCTCGACGACGACCCGGTCTTCCTGGGGGCACGCGGCAAGATCTTCGCCTTCCCGTCGCATCGCGCACTGGAACGGTTCCTCGCCGACGACAACGAACACGATCTCTCCGTGGTCAGCACCTTCGAGGAGATCCAGGTCGCCGCAACCGACGGTTCGCTGGAGATCGAGGTGTACGAGGACAACGTCTATGTGCTGCCCGGCCTCACCGAGGACATCGCGGATGGTCCCCGCCGCATCGACCGCCGGCAGCTGGAGTTGGCAGTCGAGCTGTTCACCGACGCAGCCGATTTCGCCGACGACGATTCCGTCGCCGAAGCGCTCGGTTCCACGACGCCGCTGGGCTGGTTCGTCAACTACGCGCTGAACCCCGATCCGAAGCGCTTGGCCCCGAGCCCGCCCTTCGACAACGAGTCAGAGGCGTGGCGGGCGCTGGAGCACGAGTTCGAGACCCGGCTCGACAAGAAGCGCGGATAAAGCCACCGTCGACGCCGGTAAGAGCGCGGTCGACAGCGGCAGCAGCGCGGTCGACGGCGTTCAGCCGATGAGGACCGCGTACCCCGGCTTGATGACGTCGTCGATGATGGCAAGTCGTTCGTCGAAGTGGATGAACGCCGACTTCATCGCGTTCACCGTGAACCGTTCCAGGTCGGCCCAGCCGTAGTCGAACTGGTCGACGAGCACCTTGCACTCCCGGCTCATGGTGGTGTCACTCATCAGCCGGTTGTCGGTGTTCACCGTCACCCGGAACCGCAGTCGGGCCAGCACGTTGAACGGATGGGTCACCAGACTCTCCACAGCGCCGGTCTGGACGTTGCTGCTCGGACAGAGCTCCAGCGGAATCCGCTTGTCGCGCACGTAGTTCGCCACATCGCCCAGTTGGGCGTCGGGGAATGCGCCTGCCGCGAGATCGGTGCCGGGCGGCAGGACGATGTCCTCGATCACCCGGACCCCGTGCCCGAGGCGATCAGCACCGCAGAAGCTGATCGCCTCGTGGATCGACGGCAGTCCGAAGGCCTCACCCGCATGGATGGTGAAGGGCGCGTTGTTCGCGCGCATGTATTCGAACGCATCGAGATGCCTGCTCGGCGGGTAGCCGGCCTCGGCGCCCGCGATGTCGAAGCCCGCGACGCCGCGGCGGCGGAATCGCACTGCCAATTCGGCGATCTCCCTCGACCGGGCGGCGTGCCGCATCGCGGTCACCAGTGTGCGCACCTGGATCTTCCGACCCCGGTCTGCCGCGTGTGCGGTGCCGTCGGCGAATCCTCGCAGCACGGCCTCGACAACCTCGTCGAGGGTCAGGCCGGCTTCCAGATGCTGCTCGGGGGCGAAGCGGACCTCCGCGTACACCACCCCGTCGTCGGCGAGGTCTTCGGCGCATTCGCGGGCCACCCGCTCCAGTGCCGCGGCCGTCTGCATCACCGCGACGGTGTGTGTGAACGTCTCGAGGTACCGAACCAGCGATCCGCTGTCGGCGGCTTCGCGGAACCACGAGGCAAGGCCGGGGACGTCATCGGCGGGCAGATCCTCGTAACCCACATCGCCGGCCAACTCCAGCACGGTTCCCGGGCGCAGTCCGCCGTCGAGATGGTCGTGCAGGAGCACCTTCGGCGCGAGGGAGATGGTCGGCAAGTCCAGCGGCGCGGGTGTCATATATCGACGGTAACCCGATCGATCACCCGCGACCGGGCTTGCGGCGCTGTCGAACCGATCACGGCGGCCCCGGCCAGTGCCGCCGACCCGGCAGCAAAACGTTGCGGCGTTCCGGTGTACATGGTGAACAGGGGGTCGCCGACGGCCACCCGGTCGCCGGCACTCACATGAAGCTTCACCCCGGCCTCCGCCTGGACTGCTTCGCCCTGCCGTTCCCGGCCCGCACCCAGCCGCCATGCGGCCACACCGACGGCCATGGCATCGATCGTTTCGACCAGTCCGGCGGTCTGCGCGCGGATGACCTCGGACTCGGCCGCCACGGGCAGCGGGGCGCGGGGGTCGCCGCCCTGGGCCCGGATCATCGCGTCCCAGACGTCCATCGCCTTGCCGTTCGACAGGTTGTCCGCCGGATTCACCCCGGTGATCCCCGCGGCGTCGAGCATGGCGGCCGCCAACGCCACGGTGAGTTCCACGACGTCGGGCGGTCCGCCACCGGCAAGCACGTCAAGCGATTCGGCGACCTCCAGCGCGTTCCCTGCTGTCAGTCCCAGAGGCTCTGACATCGAGGTCAGCAGAGCCGAGGTGTGCACACCTGCCTGGTTACCCAGCTCCACCATGATCTCGGCCAGCTCGCGTGCATCGGCCTCCGACTTCATGAAGGCGCCGGACCCGACCTTGACGTCCAGTACCAGCGCGCCGGTTCCCTCGGCGATCTTCTTGCTCATGATCGAACTCGCTATGAGCGGAATCGATTCGACCGTCCCCGTGACGTCGCGCAGTGCGTAGAGCTTCTTGTCGGCCGGAGCCAGAGTTGCACCCGCGGCGCAGATCACGGCTCCGACGGACTCGAGCTGCGCCACGATCTCGTCGTTTGTCAGGTCCGCTCGCCAGCCGGCGATGGCCTCGAGCTTGTCCAGCGTGCCACCGGTGTGCCCCAGCCCACGCCCGGACAGTTGCGGCACCGCGACGCCGAAGGATGCGACGAGCGGCGCCAGCGGCAACGTGATCTTGTCCCCCACCCCACCTGTCGAGTGTTTGTCGACGGTCCTCAGTGCCTTGCCGTCGCGGCGGAGATGGGTGAAGTCCATCCGTTCTCCGGAGTTCATCATCGCCGCCGTCCAGCGGGCGATCTCGCGGCGGTTCATGCCGCGCAACAGGATCGCCATCGCCAGCGCCGACATCTGCTCCGCGTGCACCGACCCGTGGGTGAACGCATCGATGACCCAGTCGATCTGTCCGTCTGTCAACGCGTGACCGTCTCTTTTGGTGGCGATCACCGTGACCGCGTCATGGATCTCAGGCACCATCGACCTCCTTGTCCCCTTCAGCCCCATCGGACACTCCGCCATCAACCACTCCGCCATCGACCACTCGGCCGGCCTCGAGATCGGCAGGCCCGAACGAGTCGGGCAGCAGAACTCCCAGCGGCTTGGGCCCATCGCGGTGATCGATCAGCATCGTGGCCCCACCGTGCTCGAGCAACACTTGGCGACAACGCCCGCAGGGCATCAGGATCTGGCCCCGGCTGTCGGTGCAACTGAGCGCCACGAGTCGCCCACCACCGGAAACGTGGAGGTTTCCGGCCAGCGTGCACTCGGCGCAGAGCCCTAAACCATATGAGACATTTTCCACATTGCAACCGGTAACAATTCGCCCGTCGTCGACTAGGGCGGCAGCGCCCACCGGGTACCGCGAGTAGGGGACGTAGGCACCCTTCATCACCTCTATCGCCTTGTCCCGCAACAGATTCCAATCGATATTGGCCGACATTTCGCAGCCTTTCGCTCGCGGCGGACAGCGCGGACGCATCCGCGCGTGACATGTGAAGAATGGTAAGGCAACCCTAATTCGAGATGCCTTGGGGCTCTTGTCGACTCGGGGAGGATTCCACCCTCGTTCAGCTTAGGTTTAAGGTTTGTTTTGTGGGTCCACGATCGAGCTGCCGGAACCGCGCTCGACGCGTCCATCAACGATGTTGGAGGCCAATTTCTCGATGAGCATTCCTACAGAGACCGCGCCCGCCCCGGTGCGCAAACGTTCCCTGTATCGGGGTGACCCAGGCATGTGGTCCTGGGTACTGCACCGGATCACCGGTGTCTCGATCTTCTTTTTCCTCTTTGTACACGTGCTCGATACGGCAGTGATCCGGATCGACCCCGACAAGTACTCCGAGATCATCGAGACGTACAAGAACCCGATCGTCGGCCTGATGGAAATCGGCCTCGTGGCGTGTGTGCTCTACCACGCTCTCAACGGCGTTCGCATCATCCTGATCGACTTCTGGTCGAAGGGTCCCAAGTACCAGCGTCAGATGCTGTGGATCATCTTGGGCTTGTTCGTCATCCTGTTCGGCGCGGCGACGGTCCGGTTGCTGCAGCTCATCGTGGAACACATCTAGGGAGGCCGGACGATGACCACATCACAAACCCCCCGGATAGCCAAGACGTACGGCACCGACCACGACCGGCCGGCCAGTCTGGACAACCCGCGCTCACCGCGGCGCCCCAAGGGCGGCAACTTCGAGAAGAACGCATGGCTCTTCATGCGGTTCTCCGGCCTCGCGCTGATCATCCTGACCATCGGCCACATGTTCATCATGCTGGCCTGGGACGACGGTGTTCACCGGATCGACGCCTCGTTCGTCGCGGCACGCTGGAAAGAACCGTTCTGGCAGGTCTGGGACATCTCGATGCTGTGGCTGGCCCAGCTGCACGGCGGCAACGGTGTCCGCACGGTGATCGCGGACTACTCGCGAAAAGACTCGACACGTTTCTGGCTGAACGTCCTGCTGGCGCTGTCGATGATCCTGGTGCTGCTCACGGGCACGTACGCCCTGCTCACCTTTGACATCACGAGCGTGGGCTGACCCGATCCGCCCAACGGCCACGACCGCATGCCTCCGGCGAGCACCCACCGGCCGCATCCGGTGACACTGATGAGAGAGAAGCCATAGATGCAGGAACACCGTTACGACGTGGTGATCGTCGGCGCCGGCGGCGCCGGGATGCGCGCGGCCATCGAAGCCGGTCCGCGCACCCGAACAGCTGTGCTGACCAAGCTCTACCCCACCCGTAGCCACACCGGCGCTGCGCAGGGCGGCATGTGCGCCGCTCTGGCCAACGTCGAAGAGGACAACTGGGAGTGGCACACCTTCGACACCGTCAAGGGCGGCGACTACCTCGCCGACCAGGACGCGGTCGAGATCATGGCCAAGGAAGCGATCGACGCCGTCCTCGACCTCGAGAAGATGGGCCTGCCGTTCAACCGGACCCCCGAGGGCAAGATCGACCAGCGTCGATTCGGCGGGCACACCCGCGACCACGGCAAGAGCCCGGTCCGTCGGGCCTGCTACGCGGCCGACCGCACCGGCCACATGATCCTGCAGACGCTGTACCAGAACTGCGTCAAGCACGACGTCGAGTTCTTCAACGAGTTCTACGCCCTCGACATCTGCCTCACCGAGAACGACAAGGGCGAGAAGGTTGCCACCGGTGTGGTCGCCTACGAGCTGGCCACCGGCGAGATCCACGTCTTCCACGCCAAGTCGATCGTCTTCGCGACCGGCGGCTCGGGACGTATGTACAAGACCACGTCCAATGCGCACACCCTCACCGGTGACGGCATGGGCATCGTCTTCCGCAAGGGTCTGCCGTTGGAGGACATGGAGTTCCACCAGTTCCACCCGACAGGCCTTGCCGGGCTGGGCATCCTGATCTCCGAAGCCGTGCGCGGCGAGGGCGGCATCCTCCGCAACGCGGACGGTGAGCGGTTCATGGAGCGCTACGCCCCCACCATCAAGGACCTCGCTCCCCGCGATATCGTCGCCCGCTCCATGGTTCTGGAGGTTCTCGAGGGCCGCGGAGCCGGACCGAACAAGGACTACGTCTACATCGACGTCACCCACCTCGGTGAGGAAGTCCTCAACGAGAAACTGCCCGACATCACCGAGTTCGCTCGCACGTATCTCGGCGTCGATCCGGTCACCGAGTACGTCCCAGTGTTCCCCACCTGCCATTACGTCATGGGTGGTATCCCGACCAAGATCAACGGCGAGGTACTGGCGAACAACGACGAGGTCGTGCACGGGCTGTACGCCGCCGGTGAGTGTGCGTGCGTCTCGGTCCACGGTGCGAACCGCCTCGGTACCAACTCGCTCCTCGACATCAACGTCTTCGGTCGTCGCGCCGGGATCGCTGCGGCCGAGTACGCGCTCAACACGGAGTTCCACGAGATGCCCGAGGAGCCGACCAAGATGGTCGACGGCTGGCTTGAGACCATCCTCTCCGAGCACGGACACGAGCGTGTCGCCGACATCCGTACCGAACTGCAGGCCTCGATGGACGCGAACGCCTCGGTGTTCCGTACTGAAGAGACGCTCAAGCAGGCGCTCACCGACATCCACGGATTCAAGGAGCGCTACAACCACATTCGTGTTCACGACAAGGGCAAGCGCTTCAACAGCGACCTGCTCGAGGCGATCGAACTCGGCTTCCTCCTGGAGATGGCCGAGGTCACCGTCGTCGGCGCGCTGAACCGGAAGGAATCGCGTGGCGGTCACGCCCGCGAGGACTACCCCGATCGCGACGACACCAACTACATGCGGCACACGATGGCGTACAAGAAGGGCGACACCCTTCTCTCCGACATCGAGTTGGACTACAAGCCAGTGGTCCAGACCCGTTACGAGCCGATGGAGCGGAAGTACTGATGACCGTAACCACTGATGTCGCCGCCGGCGAAGCACCCGACGGCCCCGCACTCCCCCCGGTCCCCGACGAGGCGACCATGGTGACCCTGAAGATCCGCCGGTTCAACCCGGAGGATCCGGACGCACAGGGCTTCGAGAGCTTCCGCGTGCCTGCCCTGCAGACCGACCGGTTGCTCAACCTGCTCCTGTACGTGAAGGGCTACCTCGACGGCACCCTGACGTTCCGCCGCTCGTGCGCTCACGGCGTCTGCGGTTCGGACGCCATGCGGATCAACGGTGTGAACCGGCTGGCCTGCAAGCTGCTGATGAAGGACATGCTCCCCAAGGACAAGTCCAAGGAGATCACCATCACCGTCGAGCCGATTCGCGGCCTGCCGGTGGAGAAGGACCTGGTGGTCGACATGGAGCCGTTCTTCGATGCCTACCGTGCCGTGAAGCCGTTCCTGATGACCAGCGGCAACGAGCCGACCCGTGAGCGCATCCAGAGCCAGACCGACCGCGCCCGGTTCGACGACACCACCAAGTGCATTCTGTGTGCGTGCTGCACCACAAGTTGTCCGGTCTATTGGAGCGAGGGTAGCTACTTCGGCCCCGCAGCCATCGTCAACGCTCACCGCTTCATCTTCGACAGCCGCGACGAAGGTGCCGCAGAGCGCCTGGACATCCTCAACGAGGTCGACGGCGTCTGGCGTTGCCGCACCACCTTCAACTGCACCGACGCCTGCCCCCGTGGCATCCAGGTGACCCAGGCGATCCAGGAAGTCAAGCGCGCGTTGATGTTTGCCCGCTGATCTGAGCAAGTTCCCGACACACACAATGGCCGTCACCTCGAGGTGACGGCCATTGTGCTGTCCG
Source organism: Williamsia muralis (assembly GCF_051487485.1). Classification (GTDB taxonomy): domain Bacteria; phylum Actinomycetota; class Actinomycetes; order Mycobacteriales; family Mycobacteriaceae; genus Williamsia; species Williamsia muralis_B. The sequence goes on from NZ_JAHVCV010000002.1 coordinate 192,624, forward strand.
GGGACGTTTCAGTAGTGGTAGGTGTCCGACGGGGCAGGCATGTGGTCGGGGTCGTCGTATTCTTCGCTGAACTCGATGCCGTAGGCACGCGCGAGGTCGAGGATCTTGGTGCCGCGGGCAATACGTGGCAGGTCGGACCCGTTGCGGATCTCGCCGCCGTCACGTTCGAACTCGGCGAAGAACTCCAGTGCCCAAGCGATTTCCTCGTGCGAGGGCGAGAGACCCTCGTTGACCGCAGCGCACTGGTCGGGCGTCAGGCAGATCTTTCCCGTCATCCCGAACTCGGCACTCACGGCCGTGGCCTCGCTCAGCTTGAGCGCCGAGGACCCGACCGTGGGCCCATCGATCGCACTCGGCAAGTGGGCAGCTTTCGCGGCGATGGTGAAGCGCGATCGGGCGTACGCGAGCGTGGCGGGCTGATCGCCGAAACCGGTGTCGCGCCGGAAGTCGCCGATACCGAAGGCCAGCCTGAAAGTGCCCTTGGCCGAGGCGATCTCGCTGATGCGCTCCAGGCCGCGGGCGGTCTCGACCAACGCGACGATCGGCACACCCGGTAGCCGTTTGGCGGTCTCGGTCACGTGGTCGACCGACTCGACCATGGCCAGCATCACGCCTCCGACCGTCACCTTGCTCAGCGCGTCGAGGTCGTCGGCCCACCACTGCGTACCGAACCCGTTGACACGTACCCAGTCACGATTTCCGTCCCCGAGCCAGCGGACCACGTTCTCACGGGCGGCCACCTTGTCCCTCGGGGCGACCGCGTCCTCGATGTCGAGAACAACGATGTCGGCACGCGACTGGACAGCAGCCTGGAACCTCTCGTACTGCAGACCGTTCACCAGCAGCCAGCTGCGCGCCAGCACCGGGTCGATACGAAAACCGATGTCGTCGGGGTCGATGGCGGTGGCATTCTTCGGAGCGTTCACAACACACAATGGTCCTCTATCGATCCTCGTCGGATCAACGGGGGCAAAGGGCGCGCGCGTCGTTGCCGACAATGAAGTGCAGCAGACGTGCCGATAGACGGGTCCGTGGCGGGTACCTCAACTAAATCAGTCGTTGTGTTACTGATCTGGAAACAATTTCGTTGTTGTGGCGCGATTTGACTGTCGAAACCGTACGGTAAGCATGTTCGATCCCCTCACCGTCCGGAGATACCCATGGCCATTTCGGAAGCACCCGGTACCGCCGTCTCAGACAAGGGTCTGCGCGCCGGCTCACTGGGATTGGTGGGCAATGTTGTCATCGGCCTGTCGGCCGTGGCGCCCGCCTACAGCCTTGCCGCCACTCTCGGTTTTGTTGTCGCAGCGGTGCATGAAAAGGCTCCGGCCATGTTTGTGCTCGCCTTCATCCCCATGCTGCTGATCGCGTTCGCCTATCGCGAGCTCGGCCAGGACACCCCCGACTGCGGCACCACGTTCACGTGGGGCACCAAGGCGTTCGGGCCCTGGGTCGGCTGGATCGGCGGCTGGGGTCTGGCGGTGTCGGCGATCATCGTGCTCGCCAACGTGGCCGAGGTCGCGGGCGTCTACCTGCTGCGGTTCCTCCACCTCGATTCCTGGGCCGAGAACATCTGGATCAAGGTACTGCTGGGCAGTGCCCTGATCGTGATGATGACCTGGGTCAGTATCCGCGGCATCGTCATCAGCGAGCGGATGCAGAATGTCCTGATCACCGTGCAGTTCGGTGTCCTCATCACGGCCAGCGTGATCGCGCTCGTCAAGGTCGGGCTCGACAAGGCCGGCCCACAGGCAATCAATCCCGAGCTCAGCTGGCTGTGGCCGAGTGGCCTGAGTTCGTCGGCGATCGCCGAAGCCGTCATCCTCTGCATCTTCATCTATTGGGGCTGGGACGCCTGCCTGGCCGTCGGCGAGGAGACCAAGGACTCCGCGAAAACACCGGGCCGCGCTGCCGTCCTCACCACGATCATCCTGGTGTGCACGTACGTCCTGGTCGCCTACGCCATCCAGTCGTTTGCCGGATTCGGCGACACCGGCATCGGCCTGAACAACGAAGAGAACGCCGACGACGTGCTGACCATCCTCGGTGATCCGGTTGCCGGCGCCGTGCTCTCGGCGCTACTGCTGCTCACCGTGTCGATATCGGCACTGTCGTCCACACAGTCCACCATCCTGCCGACCGCTCGCGGAACGCTGTCCATGGCCGTCTACGGGGCGATCCCCAAACGCTTCGCGACCATCCATCCCCGTTACATGACACCGGCATTCGGCACAGCCGTCATGGGCGGAGCGGCGCTCGCGTTCTACCTCGTGTTGTCACTCGTCAGCGCCAACACGCTCGGCGACTCGGTGGCGTCTCTGGGCCTGGCGGTCGCGTTCTACTACGGGATCACCGCGTATGCCTGTGTCTGGTACTTCCGCAAGACACTGTTCACGTCTGTCCGAAACCTGTTCTTCCGCGGCATCTTCCCGCTTCTGGGCGCCCTTGCGATGACGTGGGCCTTCATCAAGAGCGCGATCGACATGTACTCGATCGACTATGGGTACACCTCCGTCGGCGGCGTCGGCGGCGTGTTCGTCATGGGTGTGGGCATGTTGGTGCTCGGTATCCCATTGATGTTGCTGTGCTTCGCCTTCGGGCCGAAGGACTTCTGGAAGGGCAAGACCCTCAATGCTCGCACCGAGGTGAAGGTTCCTGATGTGTACTGAGGTCGGACAGCCGTCCGCGCCCGCAGTGCCCGTTCACACCCTGACCACAACGTCTGTAACGAAAGCCGGTACACACTCATGAGATTGACAGTGGGTTACCTCTACACCGACACCGGTGATGACGGGGTGAACCTCGCCATCGCCATCGCTCGTGCCACCGGGGCTGCGATCGACCTCGTCTGCGTGGTGCGTGAAACCGAGCCGGATGGTTCACCGGGTCGGACGAGCTACCAAGAGGCGCTGGTTCGGAAAGCACAGCAGTGGCTCGACGAGGTGGTCGAGGACATCCCAGGCGGCATCGATGTGAAGACGCACACCCCGGTCGCCGAATCCTTCCCCCAGTGTCTCATCGAGTTCGCTCTCGAGACCAAGGCAGCGATGATCGTGGTGGGCGGCACGAGCGACGGCATCCTGGGCAAACACACCCTCGGAACCATCTCGTCGGCGCTGACCCACGCCTCCCCGGTCCCGGTCGCCTTGGCGCCCCGCGGATACAGCCGCGTGGACATCCCCACCATCGACACGTTGACGGTGGCCGTGCCGACCGCCGAATCGAAAGACAATCCGCTCCCGTTTGCCCTCGGCCTCGCGCGGGAGGGCGGATTGAATCTCCGTCTCCTGTCGTTGGTCTCCCACGACGGATACGCCGGTGCAGACGACGGTTCATCCGAGGTTCGCGCCCGCCACGTCACCGAGGCGCAGGCCAACCTCAAGCTCGCCGAAGAAAGTTGTGGCGGAGCCGTCGGCATCGAATCGCTTGTCGCCGACGGCGACACGGTCGAGGAGGCGCTCGACGAATTGCGCTGGGGCCCGGGAGATGTTGTGGTCATCGGCTCAGGACGGCTCGCTCCCCCACGTCGGGCATTCCTGGGTTCCATGTCGGCCCGCATCCTGAGGAATACCGATGCGCCGATCATCGTCGTACCGAAGGACTTCACGCCCTGACCATCCCGATCTTGGTGGGTTCGGGCGAAGCCGACCTGCACAAACGCTCGCCCGAACCCACCAAGATCGGGGTCAGGAGTCGAAGCCGAGGCCCAGCGCGTCCATGGTCTTGAGCCACAGGCCCCGCCGGCCCTGATTGCGGTCGGCACGCGCGAACTCCCGCCGGGTGACGGTGATCCCGAACCACCGCAGCGGCTCCGGTGGAAACGGCAGTGGCTTCTTCTGCACCATCTTCAGCCGCGTTCGTTCGGTGTCCCTGCCGTCGACGAGGTCGAGCGCGGTGCGCGCCCCGAAGTGTGAGGCCCCGACACCGAGCCCGGTGAAACCGAGTACGGAGACCACCTTGCCACCCATGCCCACATCCCAGAAGTTGCTGAACCGCGAGCAGGTGTCGATCACACCGCCCCAGGCGTGGCTGGCCTTGATCCCTTCCAGCTGCGGGAACACCTGCAACAGATGTTCGGCCAAAAGGGCGAACTCCGCCGGGCGCTGGGCATGCCGGGGATCGGTGTCCGAACCGTAGTGGTAGATCGCATCCCAACCGCCGAACAGGATGCGGTTGTCGGCGGTGAGCCGGAAATAGTGGAAACGGTTGCCCGAGTCGGCAAGTCCCTGACGACCCGTCCAGCCGATGGCCGCGAGCTGTGCATCGGTGAGCGGTTCGGTCATGATCGCGTAGTCCCACACCGGCACCATCAGATAACCGAGCTTGCGGCGCAGCGGTTTTGATGCTGCCGTCGCCAGTATCACCTTCGCAGCATCGACTGTGCCGTAGCCCGTCTGCAGGTGCACACGATCACCCACCGAACGGAGCTCGGTGACCTCGCTGTGTTCGTACACGCGGACACCGAGGCGTTCGGCTGCCGCGGCCAGCCCCCAGGCGAGGCGCGCAGGATCGATCAGGATGACGTCGGGGTCGTACACCGCCCCGTGGGCCATCGGGCTCGAGATGTGGCGGGCGAGCTCGTCGGCATCGAGAAACCGCATGGGTTGGTCGAGGACACGACCCTGGCGCGCAACTTCTTCCAGGTCATCCACCTGCCACTGAAAATTGGCGATGTCGAGCTCACCGTTGCGCTCTGCGTCGGCGTCGATGCCCAGGCGCCGCATCGCTGCCTCGATCTCATCGAGTGTCTCCACACCCATCCGGAGCAGCTCGGGCAATTCATCGGCGTAGCGGTCCAGTCCGTTCACCAGGCCGTGGGTCAGACTGGCCGAACAGAACCCGCCGTTGCGTCCAGTCGCTCCTTCGGCGATCCGCGCCCCCTCGAGCAGGATGACCGACCGCGCCGGATCTGCCTCGGCCGCCTGCACCGCTGCCCACAGTCCGGTGAACCCACCGCCGACGATCACCAGGTCCGCAGCCGTCGATCCGGTCAGCCGCCTCCTGGCAACGGGGCGTTCGGGCCGATCGAGCCAGAAGGGCGCCGGCGCCGCCTCGGCGACCACGGCCGTTCCCCGGGCGGTGGGCGAGGACGCCCACGCCGCGGACTTCTCTACTGCGGCAGGCTGAAAATTGTTCGGTGCCATGGCTTTTGCGATACTCCTGTGATGTCGCTCATCACGTGTTTGATGGTGAGGTATTCGTCCAGCGAGTAGGTGGACATGTCCTTGCCGAAACCCGACGCACCGACTCCGCCGTGCGGCATCTCGCTGATGATCGGGATGTGGTCGTTGATCCAGACACACCCGGCCCGGATCTCGCGGGAGGCACGCTGAGCGCGGTACAGATCACGGGTCCATGCCGATGCGGCCAACCCGTACACGGTGTCGTTGGCGCGGCGCAGTGCATCGTCATCGTCGTCGAATGCGCTGACGGTCAGTACGGGTCCGAAGACCTCGTCTCGATACACCTCAGCGTCCTCGGGTACGTCGGCGAGCAGGGTCGGCGGATAGAAGGCACCTGGCCCCTCTGGAACGGTGCCGCCGGTGACCACCCTGATGCCACCGTCGCGGGCGCGATCCACCATCGCCGACACCTTGTCGCGATGGGCAGCCGCGATGAGTGGGCCCATGTCGGTCGCCGGATCGGTGGGATCACCCATCCTCACCGCAGACATCAACTCGGCCACACCGGCCACGAAGTCGTCGTACAGGGGCCGAGCCACGATGGCTCGCGTGGCGGCGGTGCAGTCCTGGCCGGAGTTGATCAACGCCCCGGCGACCGCGCCGTGGATGGCTGCCTCGAGGTCGGCGTCGTCGAACACCACCAGCGGGGCCTTGCCCCCTAGTTCCAACTGCACCCGGGTGCCGTGAACCGCTGCCTGAGCCATCACCTGACGACCGACCCCCGTCGATCCGGTGAAGGTGACCACGTCGACGCCGGCATGTCCCGCGATGGCGGCACCCACCTCCGCGCCGGTACCGGTCAGCACGTTGAACACCCCGTCGGGAAGTCCGGCCTCCGAGGCCAGACGGGCCAACGTCAACGTGGTCAGCGGCGTGAGTTCGGCCGGCTTGAGGACCACGGTGCATCCGGCGGCCAAGGCAGGCATGACCTTCCAGACCGCCATCTGCAACGGATAGTTCCATGGGGTGATGGACCCGACCACCCCGACGGGTTCGCGCCGGATGGATGAGGTGTGCTCCCCGGAGTACTCCGCCGTCGCCTTCCCTTCCAGGTTGCGGGCCAGACCCGCAAAGAAGGTGGTGTTGTCCACACATCCGGGCACATCGAACTCGGTCGCCAGCCGGATGGGCTTTCCGGTGTGACTGACCTCTTCGGCCGCGAGGGCGTCGCTCGACGCCGACATGGCGGATGCGAGGTCGGCAAGCACCGCACCACGATGCGCCGGTGTCGCCGATGCCCAGTCCCGCAGCGCATCTCGCGCGACGTCCACTGCGGTGTCCACGTCCTGCGCCGAGGCGAGCGACGTGGAGGCGACAGCCTTGCCGGTGGCCGGATCGATGACGTCGTGCGTGGGCCCTGCGCCGACGAGCTCGGCACCACCCACCCAACCGGCGGCAAACGACGAAGTCTTGATCATTGAGGTCCTCGCACATGCGTCGTCGATTGGTCAGCGGTGCCTGCCACCTTACTGACCGATTGCGAAATCCGCGACCGTATTGCCTTTTGAACGACCAATTCGTCCGTTGTTGTTGCAGTCCGCTGCGAAATCCGTAACCATGGCAATGCGAAGATCGAACCAGGATGCGCATCGAGAAGAATCGGGACCATGACCGATCAGCAACCGATAGCCCTAGACGACATCTCCAAGCAGATCATCGAGGAGCTGCAGGCCGATGGCCGACGTTCCTATGCCTCGGTGGGCAAGGCGGTGGGACTGTCGGAGGCTGCGGTGCGCAACCGGGTTCAGCGGCTCAGCGATGCCGGAGTATTGCAGATCGTGGCGGTCACCGATCCCATGCAGGTGGGGTTCGCCCGCCAGGCGATGATCGGGATCCGTTGCACCGGAGACACTGCCGAGTTGGCTGATGCATTGGCAACCATCGAGGAGATCGATTACGTCGTGCTCACGGCCGGCTCTTTCGACATCGTCATCGAAGTGGTGTGCGAGGACGACGAGCATCTGCTGGACGTGCTGAACAAGAAGGTCCGATCGCAGCCTGGTGTGACCGGGACCGAGACCCTGGTCTACCTGAAATTGGTTAAACAACAATACAATTGGGGTACGCGATGACCGCTCTCGACACCGAGACAACCAGCCTGGGCACCCGCTCGGCACGCCACCTGTGGGGACATTTCTCCCGGCACGGCGACCAGACCATCCCTCCCGTGATCACCCGCGGCGAAGGGGCACGGATCTTCGATGATCGCGGGCGGAGCTACCTCGACGGCCTCTCGGGCCTGTTCGTGGTGCAGGCCGGGCACGGACGTGACGAGCTCGCCGACGCCGCGGCCAGGCAGGCAAAAGAACTGGCTTTCTTCCCTTTGTGGTCGTACGCCACGCCACCGGCGATCGAACTGGCCGAGCGCCTCGCCGGATACGCCCCCGGCGACCTGAACCGGGTCTTCTTCACCACCGGCGGCGGCGAGGCCGTCGAGAGCGCATGGAAGCTGGCCAAGCAGTACTTCAAGCTCAAGGGCAAACCCGGCAAGCACAAGGTGATCTCGCGGGCGATTGCCTACCACGGCACACCGCAGGGCGCGCTCGCGATCACCGGTATCCCGGCACTCAAAGAGGCTTTCGAGCCGTTGACACCCGGTGCGTTCCGCGTGCCCAACACCAACATCTACCGCGCGACCGAGCACGGCGACGACCCGAAGGCGTTCGGCAGGTGGGCAGCTGACCGGATCGCCGAAGCCATCGAGTTCGAGGGCCCCGACACCGTCGCGGCGGTCTTCCTGGAGCCGGTACAGAACGCCGGCGGCTGTTTTCCGCCCCCACCCGGCTATTTCCAGCGGGTCCGCGAGATCTGCGACGAGTACGACGTTTTGCTGGTGTCCGACGAGGTGATCTGTGCCTTCGGCCGGATCGGCTCCATGTTCGCCTGCAGCGACTTCGACTACATCCCCGACATGATCACGTGCGCCAAGGGGATGACGTCGGGCTACTCCCCGATCGGCGCGATGATCGCCTCGGATCGGTTGTTCGAACCCTTCAACGACAACTCGACCTCGTTCGCCCACGGATACACCTTTGGCGGACATCCCGTTTCGGCCGCCGTTGCGTTGGCGAACCTCGACATCTTCGAGCGCGAAGGCCTCAACGACCGGGTGAGGGACCTCGCGCCGGCGTTCCGCTCGACCCTGGAACGGCTGAACGATCTGCCCATCGTCGGGGACGTGCGCGGCGAGGGGTACTTCTACGGGATCGAATTGGTCAAGGACAAGACGACCAAGGAGACCTTCACCCCCGATGAGTCCGAACGCGTCCTGCGCGGCTTCCTCTCCACGGCACTGTTCGACGCCGGCCTCTACTGCCGGGCCGACGATCGCGGCGACCCGGTTGTCCAACTCGCGCCACCGCTGATCTGCGGACAGGCCGAGTTCGACGAGATCGAGCAGATCCTGCGTACGGTTCTCACCGAGGCGTACAGCAAGATCTGACCTGCGCCGAGGCCTGGTCCGGTGACCCCTCCCGGGCCAGGCCTCGGCGGCGGTTCGCGAGCCCCGACTTTCACTCAGCCTGAGCCGAACCCTGTCCCGCGGCGTCGTGCTCGGACAGACTCGACGATATGACTGCCATCGCCGAATCGCGTTCCACCACCGCCAGTTCCATCGCGGTCCCGCGCACTGCCCTGTCGGTGACCAAACTCGGCGAGCACCTCGGCGCACGGGTTGACGGCGTGCGTTTGTCGGCAGACCTCGATGCGGCCACCGTCGAGGCCATCCGCTCGGTGATCGCCACCCACAAGGCCGTGATCTTCACCGGCCAGCACCACCTCGACGACGACGCGCAGTACGCGTTCGCATCCGTCCTGGGCAGCCCCACCAAGGCGCACCCCACGGTGCTGTCCCGCGGTGAGGACCTCCTGCCGCTCGAAGGCGCCGCGAACTCCTGGCACACCGACGTGACATTTGTCGACCGCATCCCGAAGATCTCGGTCCTGCGTTCCATCCAGCGACCGAGCTACGGCGGCGCCACGATGTGGGCATCTACCGTGGCCGCCTACGCTGCGCTCCCCATTCCGTTGCGCGCGCTTGCCGACCGGTTGCGGGCTGTGCACTCGAACGACTACGACTACGCCGAACACCTCACGGTCGGCGACAGTTCTGATCCCGCCTACCGAGCCGAGTTCGGGAAAACCACCTACCGAACAGAGCACCCCGTGGTTCGCGTTCATCCCGAGACCGGGGAGCGTGCACTCACTCTCGGACACTTCGTCCAGTCATTCACCGGGTTCAAAACCTCGGAAACAGCAGACCTACTGAGGCTCTTTCAGGCCAGAATCGAACGGCCCGACAATACATTCCGGTGGAATTGGAATGAAGGCGATGTTGCCATTTGGGACAATCGCTCCACCCAGCATTACGGCGTCGCAGACTTCGGCGATCAATACCGTCGGGTCAATCGAGTCACCCTGGCCGGGGACATCCCGGTGGGAGTGCACCGCGATCGGTCGACGATCATCACAGGTGACGCCTCGGGCTACTCCGTTGTCGAAACGCCGAGGCCCCTGATCGGCTGGGAACCGGCCAGCAACGCCAGTATTCGCGGCTACGCGGATCTTCCGGCAATTTAATCCTGGGCACGCCGAAAGGCAACGGTCTTCGCACGTCACCTGGGCTTATCCAGGCGCGGTGGCAGAAAAAGCGCGTTCGTCCGCGGCCAGATAGTAATTACTGCTTACTATTGCCGTGATGACAACGGCACACTCTCGGTTACTTCGCCTGTTCGCCGCGATCACCACGGCGATCTTTGCAGCGGCCCCAGCCATTCTTGTCGCGCCGCACGCAGGCGCCGCGCCAGGCGACGGCGGAATTGTTTCGGCAGCCCCCACCCTGAGCCTCGATTCACTGGGGGCAGGAGAAAATCTCGCCTTTCCCGGGCAGCAGGGTTCGGCAACGGTGACAATCCCTGTGCCCGAAGGGCTGACGCCGACCGACATCCGAGCCACGGTTCAGCTGCCGCCGAACGCGCAGGGCGCCTCCCTCACCGTCGTCCAGGACGGCGAGACACTGTCGTCGGTCGACGTGCCATCGGCCGATCGGTCACCGGTGACGATCGGGCTGCGCGGGGCCGAAATCATCGACAACGCGGTCATCGTCACCATTCGCAGTTTTGTTGTGCCACCACCGGGGTTTTGTGTCTTCGATGAGACCGACCAACTCACGCTCCTCACACCGTCGGTGGTCTTTGCCGGAACCGAGGTCGCGCCCACCGTTGTCGCCGACTTCCTGCCGCCGATTCTCCAGCGACTGACGATCGCGATCCCCGCAACACCGACCCAGGCCGAATCCAATGCGGCCGTCGCGCTGGCATCGGCCGTGGTCGCCTATTACGGCGAGCAACCCGTCGACGTTGTGATGCAGACACTTCCGGAAGGTCAGCCCGCGCTCACCACGCCATCCACGGCGCTGGACAGACAAGTCGCCGTCATCGAGCGACCCGACACCGCAGTGACCCTCCTCGGGACCGTGGGAGTTCCGGCGCTGTTGATCAGCGGCCCGGCCACAGACCTGACCAATCAGACGCGGCTGCTGACCAGCGACATGTCGCGTCTGGCGGTCAGTTCCAAAGCAGTGGCCGGGCCGCTGCGCGTGAGCCCTCAACTGCCACCTGATTCGACCACGCTGCGCGACTTGGGTGAGCCGGGTGCCAGCGCCACCGCCCTGACCGACCCCAAGGTCTCGATCGGCCTCGATCAGACACGCCTCGGACGGCCCACCGGCGACATCAAGGTCAATCTCAAGGGGTCGTATACCCCGCTTCCGCCGAACTACGGCGGCCAGGTGGTGGTCTCGGTCGGTGACGAGGTCATCACCCGGTGGGCCGCTGAACCCAGCGGAACCATCGACGAGATGATCACCATTCCCAACCGACTGCTCCAGCGTTTCACCGACCTCAACGTGGCCGTGGACGCTGCCGGTGACACCGGAGCATGTGGTGAGGCCGGCCCGCTCACGCTCAACGTCAGTGGCGACAGCCCGGTTCAGAGCAGTCCGGCAACGCCGCCGGTGCCGCCCGGATTCCAATCCGTGCCGCAGGCCTTGATGCCCGAGCTCGAAATCGGTCTGACAGTCGGGTCTTTCGCCGACACGGCCCGTGCTGTGTCCATCATCGAGGGTGTTCAACGGCTCAGCGCGGTGCCTCTGGGAACAACTGTGGTGCCGCTCGAGACCGCGACAACCTCTGAGCTCCCGGCCATCCTGATCGCCGCCGACAATTGGGACGACTCCACCATCGACCTCCCGATCAGCAAGTCCGGCAACAACCCCATCGACTTCGCAGGGGTCGACGGGAACGGCGACGAGACGACTCTGACACTCGATCCGGCGGTGAACTTCGGCTCGATGCAGACCGTCGTCGACGGGGAGCGGACGGTCCTGGTGGCCACCTCGACCGGTGCCCCCGGCCAACTCGACGCGTTGCTGGGATGGCTGGGTGCAGACAGGGATCGCTGGGTCCGACTCAACGGGAATGCGCTCGTGGCGGTTCCGGATCGCGACCCCGTGGCGTTGACCGTCGACATCGGCGCCACGTCGGTCACGTCCGACCCCGAAGACAACCGCTCACTGATCCGGTGGATCGGGGCGGGTGTTCTCGTGGCGATCGCGATAGTTGTTGCCATCGTCGTGATCCGCAGTCGCCGGCGCGAACCGGGAAGCTGATCCGTGGCGGCGTCGTCCGGATCGATCTTCTCGCGGTGGCACCCCGCATCGCGAATCGCGCTGCGATGGGCCATCATCCTCGCCGCAACGTTCATCGCCTTCTATTCGACGTGGCTCAACATCTCCGAAGAGGCGTACTCGGGCAGCTTGATCGGCTACGTGTTCACGGTGCCGTGGCTGGCGTTGCTGGCGGCGCAGGGCGTGGCCCGGCGCCGTACCGGCGAGTTGCCGATCCACGACCGGCAGACCGACGTGATCGTCGGGTTCATGGGCCTGGTACTGGCACTGCTCATCAAAGGCGTTCTGCTACGCCGATACTCGGACGACTTCAGCCTTCTCCATCTCGATCTGCTCGCGATGTGGATCTTCCTCATCAGCGCCAGCATCATGCTGTTCGGTCTTCGGCCGGTCACCCGGTTCGCGTGGGTCTGGCTCCTCCTGCTCATGATGTTTCCTCTGCCCTATCGGATCATGGTGATCACCCTCGGTGGCGGCCGTCAGATCGCCGGGCTGGTAGCGCTCGGGCTCGCCGCGTTCGCGACCGCCATCGCCGTCGGACGAACCTGGCAGCGCGCCGTGACCGGTGCCGCGTTGACGTTTGCGGTCGGTGGCGCAATCCTGCTGGTACTCATCGAGTTCTACCCCAATGCGCCGGTGATGGTGTACCAGCAGACCCCCACCCTGACCGCAACGGTGGTGGTCAGCCTCGGTCTCTACTTCTACTCACGCCGGGGAGAGAAGAAACGTCCGCTCGAGCGGTCGATCAACCCGTTGACCGCCGGTGAGGTGTGGCGATCGGTGCCGGTGGTCGCGGTCATCGCGATCCTTCTGGGCCTGATCACGCTTCCCGTTCCCAGCCTTCCCCCGGTACGCCAGGTGGACGGCCTGCCGTTCCGCACACCGCTCATCTCCCCTCCGCAATGGCAGACGACGAGCACCGTCGAATACCGGTGGGTCAAGAGGTTTTTCGGTACGAACTCGGTCCTCATCCGGCAGCGAATGCTCGCGGAAGAGGGGAACTTCGAGTGGGACAAGCTGTCTCGACCACGGGAGGTGGTGGTCGACAGCGTCACCAGCCGGCGGCCGATCTCGTTCACCATCTACCCCGACAACGTCCTCTACGACATGTCGCAGACCCGGTCCAGTGCAGGACGTGACGTCAACCTCGGCAACGGGATCATCGGGCGGATGTTTGCGGTGGTCGACGACAAGCTGCTGGTCACATGGACCAAGCTCACCTGGACCTGGGAAAACGGCGGCGCCGCACAGCGGGTCACCGTGTTGACCGTCGACAACCACGAAGCGAATGCGCCGTTTCCCGAGCCGGCCAACGCACTGGTCAGCAACCTCAACACGGTTTTCACCGTGCTGCTCCGTGGCAATTCCGTGGTGACCAACAACGATCCCGTGTTCAAGGACGAGGGGCTGCTCACCGAGTTCGGTAGAGACCTGGTCGAGGCGCAGCTCGCACCGCTCGAGAAACAGGTGCCCGCATGACGCAGCCACCCGAGCAACCCACGGGGCCCCCGGTTCCCGGTGAGCTGAGCGAGGAGTTCAAGGCCGCGGCGTTGCACGACGCCATCGAGGGTCTCCGTGAGGCCGATCCGCTCAGGTCTGCGTCGATCGCAGTTCTGGGATGGCAGAAGAACTTCCTGATCGGGCTCCTCGTGGTGGTTGTCGGGTTTGCCATCTGGCAACCCATCCCGACCGCAACTGCCCTGATCGGTGTCTGCACCCTCGGTTACGTCTGGTCGATGATCGACAGACTGCTGCTGTTCCGGCGAGGGCTGGCGTCGGGCCCGATCAACATCAGCGACGAACGGGCCCGGGCCATCCCCGACGCCGACCTCCCGCTGTACACCATCCTGGTACCCGCCTACAACGAACCTGAGGTGGTTGCCGATCTCATCGGCGCGATGGCCGCACTCGAGTACCCGTCGGACAAGTTGCAGGTCCTCTTGTTGCTCGAGGCCGATGACGACGTCACGATCTCGGCGGCCGAGGGCTGTCAGGACGTCGAGATCATCACCATCGTGCTGGTCCCGGCGGCCGACCCCCGAACCAAACCGAAGGCCTGCAATTACGGTCTGCACCTGGCAACCGGTGAAATCGTCACCATCTATGACGCCGAGGACCTGCCCGATCCCCTTCAGCTCCGGCGCGTGGTGGCAGCCTTTGCCTCAGAAGACGATTCGGTGGCCTGCGTCCAGGCCAAACTCGCCTTCCACAACGGCAGACAGAACATGCTCACCGGCTGGTTCACCGCCGAGTACGGACTGTGGTTCGGATACCTGTTGCCGGGCCTGATGCGCAGCAAAGCCCCGATCCCGTTGGGCGGCACGTCCAATCATCTCCGGCGCTCGGTACTCCGCGAGATCGGTGCGTGGGATCCGTTCAACGTCACCGAAGACGCCGACCTCGGTGTCCGCATCGCCGAGACCGGCTACCGCACCGCCGTCATCGACTCGGTCACCCTGGAGGAGGCCAACAGCGATCCCATCAACTGGGTCCGCCAGCGATCACGGTGGTACAAGGGCTATTTGCAGACCTGGCTGGTGCATGTCCGACGCCCGGTGGGTCTGTGGCGGGCCATCGGTACCGTCAGTTTCATCCGGTTCACCCTGCTGTTGGCCGGTACACCCGTCATCGCCTGCCTCAATCTCGTCTTCTGGTTGATCACCGTCTCGTGGTTCCTCGGCCAGCCCGCGGTCATCGGGGAAGTGTTCCCCTGGTACATCTATTTCCCCGCGCTGGTGTCGCTGATCTTCGGCAACGGCGCCACCATCTACATGAACCTGATCGCACTGCGCGAAGACGATCGGCCCGATCTGCTGTTGCCTGCCCTCACCGTGCCGCTCTACTGGGTGATGATGAGCGTGGCCTCGGCGAAAGGGTGTTATCAGCTGATCCGGAATCCCTCGTACTGGGAGAAGACCTTCCATGGGTTGTCCGCGAAGCCGGACAGCGACTCCGGTGTCGGACAGTCAGATGCGGCGGCAGCCGCATCAAAGAACGGACCGAGCCAGGTTCCCCTCGACGCGGCGGGCGGAAATGTCTGATCGCGGACTCGGCCGGACCATCTACTTCGTGAGTCTCGCCGTCTACGTGGTGGTCGGCTACGTACTGTGCGTGCGTGAAGGATTCATCATCGGCGACTCGCTGTCCCGGGTGTCTTCGGCCCAAACGGTTCTGTACAGCCGGGATCCGCACGTCGCGGCCATCGGTTTCGTCTTCACGCCTCTGACCTCGCTGATCCAGTTGCCCGCAGTGGCATTCAGCCCCCTGTGGGCACCGTTGACCGAGCGAGCCTTTTCCGGCGTGCTCATGTCGGCGGCCTTCATGTCCGGTGCCGCGGTACAGATCTTCGCAACTGCTGCGGATCGTGGACTACCGCGGTCGTTCGCCGTGATCGTCACCGCACTGTTCGCGTTCAACCCGATGATCGTCTTCTACGGGTCGAACGGTATGAGCGAGGCGCCGTTTGTGTTCTTCGTGTGCTGGGCGGTGCGCCGGCTGATCGCCTGGACCACAGACGACGACGTTCACCACCTCGCGGCAGCCGGCATCTCGCTGGGTCTGAGCTACCTCACCCGTTATGACGCCGTCGCCGCCATCGCCTGTGCCTCGCTGCTCGTCGCCGCGACCACAGCCATCCGCGCCTCGCCGCGACTGCGATGGCGACGAGCCCTGCTGGACGGTGGATTGGTCGCCGCACCGGGCTTTTTCGCCTTCATCGGCTGGGCCGCGACCAGCTGGCTCATCACGGGTCAGGCTTTTGCACAGTTCAGTTCCCAGTACGGGAACTCGGCAATTCTCCAGCAGTCCGACGGCGGTGGAACAGCTTTCGTGCCCGGCGTCGAGTTCGCGGTGGTGTCCACTGTGCTCCTGGCACCGACGCTGATCCCGCTGGCCCTCGCTGCCGGAGTTGCCGGATGGTGGCGCGGCGACTGGGCTCCGGTGCTCGTGCCGATAGTGGTGTTCGGCAGCGTTCTGGCCTTCCAGGGGTACAGCTATGCCAGCGGATCGACTTTCGGCTTTCTGCGGTTCTACATCGTCGCGATCCCGTTGGCCGCCACGCTCGCGATCCTTCTTGTCCCTGCGCGCGCGTGCACGATCACAAAACGGCGGGGCAAGTACGCACCCCAACCACCGGAGGCCCGTCGTTCGCCCGCTCGCCACCGGGTGGGAACCGCCCGCACGTGGCCTGGCCTCGCCGTGGCCGTTGTCTTGGTCGCGATCACCGTGCCCGCCTCCGCGTACGGCATGAGCAAACCCAAATATGCCCCGCAGGAGTACGCGCTGGGTGCGGTTCTTGCCCCGGATCCGGACAACGTCACCGAACGCAAGGCCACCGAACACCGCATCGCGGCAACGTTTTCCACCGAACGGAAACTGGCGAACTATCTCGACAGCCTCGACCTGCCCGAGGGCTCGGTGCTGACCGACACCGTCTACGGATTCGCTGTCGTGGCCGCATCTCGAAAACCCAAGACCTTTGTGGTCCCCTCCGATCTGGATTTCACCGCCTACCTGAACGACCCCGGCAGAAACCAGGTCCGATACCTGTTGTCGGTGCCCAACACCGGTCGCGGCGAGTCCGACGCCGTCAACCTGCGGTATCCGACGTTGTACGAAACCGGTGCCGACATCGCGACTCTGGCGCTCGAAGTACCCAATGACGGTGAGGATCAGCCCGATTGGCGGGTCTACCGGGTTGAGGAAGCGCCAACGCTCTAAGGACTCAAGGCCCGGATCACGGCAAAAATGGGGTCACCGGGGCCGATGTCGAGCGTGCACTCGCCGAGCCGGGGGTCGGGCACAAACGCCCAGAACAGCGCACCGGCGGTACCCGCGGTCCGTTGGGCGGTGATCTTCCGCGTCAGGTCGTCCGCCCGGCCCTGCAACGGCCCACACGACCCCGCCATCTGGCCCATCTCGGCAACCACCAGCGGTTTGCCGACCAGACCGGCCTGTTGGATCCGTCGCTGCAGTCCGTCGGTCGCCGTTCCCGGCAGCGGCTCACCCCGCGGCCCGTAGTCGTGGTAGTCGAGTACGTCGATCCCCCGCGATGCAGCGACGTACTGGTATTCGTCCCCGCGTGAACCACACTGACCGCCGCCTGCGAGTCCGGCCCAGATCGGTGTGTCCGGGTCGAGTGCGCGCAGCCGGGCACCGGCGACGTCGAAGAACTTCCGCAACACTTCCGCCGAACGAGGCGGACAGAGCCGGTTCTGCCACGAACACCGACTGTCGTTGCAATTGCTCGGCTCGGCCTCCCCGACCAGTTCCCACCCGGCGAGGGCGCGAGAGTCACCCCACCGGGCCACAGCCGTATCCAGCCAGGACGCATATGCCTTCAGCGAATCGTCGGTTGCGGGATCGTCCCAGCGGTCGGCGAACCATGAGTGGTCCTTGAACTCGAAATCCTCACAGGCACCCTCACCCGCCGACAGCACCGCGACGAGCAACTGATCGTGGTCGACAGCCTCCTGGAAGATCTTGTCCAGGCGCCCGAAATCGATCTCACCGGTGTCCTTGTCCCTGGCGAACGAGGAGAAGAGATTGAACCGGGTGACCGCGTTCGGGGGCAGCGAGGCGAAATACTTGTTCAGGTCGACCTGAGCGCCACAACCTTCGTTGAGTTGCCAATCGGTACCCAGTTGATAGGCCGCGAAACCGATGGGCCACCACGGTTTTCCGTCCAGGGTCAGTCCCCGTGCAGACGTGGTGACACGCGAGGAGGTTGTGGGGTCGCGGTCGTCTGACGATCCACATCCGGCGGTGCCGACGACCACGGCCAGAAGTGAGATCAGCACCGCGATCACGACCCTGCCGGGCAGCCGACGTCGCCTCTCGGGAACGTTGATCTCCACGCGGCTCATCAGCGAATCCTAGTCAGATAAACGACATTTCGCCGGAGATTTGCCGGTGGCAAACCCGTGTTCGGCGAACATCGTGCACCTGCCGGCAGGTAAGGCGCAAGGGTCTGGTGACCGGTACGCTGCAGGCGATGATACGACCGATGGCGCGAGCCGCAGTGATGGCGACGGTGGTACTGCTGGCAGCCGGCTCCATCGGTCTGGGAGCGGCGACGGCGGCGCCCATCCAGGGCACACCGACCGCAGGTGCGCCGGCACCCGAGACCATCACCGACAGCTGCCCGTACAAGACGCTGCCGATTCCTCCTGTTGATGAATCCGAAGTGGTTCCGCCGGGCTCATCCTCACCTGCACCTCTGCCCGTACCCAGCCCGCCGGTCGGTGGCGAAGCGCTCGGCGGATGCGGGGTGGTCACGGCCCCTGATGCGGCTCCCCCACCCGCCGGACTCACCGCGGCAGGTTGGCTGATCGCCGATCTGACCGCAGGCAAGGTACTGGCGGCCAAAGACCCCCACGGCCGGTACCGCCCCGCCAGCACCATCAAGGTCCTGCTGATCCTGGTGGTTCTCGACGAGTTGGATCTCGACGACACGGTCACCGGAACGCAGGAGGACGACGAGGTGGAGGGCGATGCTGCCGGTGTCGGGCCGGGTGGCGTCTACACGGTGCGTGAACTCCTGGCAGGTCTGATGATGGTGTCCGGCAACGACTGCGCCAACGCCCTGGCCCGCGCTCTCGGCGGCTCGGAGGAGACAGTCGACAAGATGAACGAGAAGGCCCGCGAGCTGGGTGCCCTGGACACACGCGCGGCGTCGGCCTCCGGTCTGGACGGTCCCGGGATGAGCAGCTCCCCGTACGACGAGGCGCTCATCTTCGCCGAGGCCCTGAAGAACGACGATTTCGTGGAGATCTCGCAGCAGACGCAGATGAGGTTTCCCGGCTACCCAGGTATGCCGACGCCCACCCCCACCGACCAGAGCGTCGACGGCGCGGTCGCCGAGACCACCACACAGTCCGCTCCTGCCGGGGATCCCGGGATCGACCTCTACAACATGAACCAGCTGCTGTACGACTATCCGGGCACCCTGGCAGGCAAGACGGGCTACACCGACGATGCCCGAAAGACGTTCGTGGGCGCCGCGGAGCGGGACGGACGCACCATTCTTGTTGTCCAGATGTACGGCCTGAACGACTCCTACGGCTCGTTCTGGCGACAGGCCGAGGCGATGCTCGACTACGGGTTCGCCCAGTCACCGGATCTGTTCGTCGGCTCGCTCACCGACGACCCAGCATCGCCGAGTTCGGTGGAGTACTCCGGTGGCACCGGCGAAGACGTGGCCGGGTCCCCATCCTTGCAGGATTCGGGCCGGTCGTCGTGGACAGCCCGGATCACCATCGGGCTTGTCGGAGCACTGGTTGTGATCGGGCTGGTCTACGCCGGGATCCGGGTGAACAGGCGGCGCTGAGACCTCGGCCCGGTTGCCCGGTTGCGATCAGAACGCGCGGGGTAATGCTGCGGCATGCGTATAGCCATCACCGGAGCCAGCGGCAACCTGGGCACGGCACTCCTGGCCGAGCTCACCGACTCCGGACATGACCTGATCGGGATTGCGCGACGGATTCCCCAGTCGGTGCCGCCGTACGACAGCGCCCGATGGCTCGCGATTGACGTCGGTGGCCGGGATGCGGTCCGACAACTGACGGCGGCGTTCGAAGGCGTCGATGTTGTTGTCCATCTGGCGTGGCAATTCCAGCCGTCGCATCGCGTCGGCCGATTGCGTGCGACCGGAGTGCAAGGCACCGGCAACGTGCTCGCCGCCTCCGCGGCCGCCGGCATCAGCCACCTGGTGCACATGTCGTCGGGCGCGGTGTACAGCGGCGTCGACGATCATCGCGCTGTCGATGAATCGTGGTCGCGATCAGGCGTCAAAGACTCGGTCTACAGCATCGGCAAGGTCGACGCGGAACGGTCGATCGACGAGTGGGAGCAGACACATCCGAACACCCCGCCCGTTGCCCGGCTTCGACCCGGCTTCATCGGCCAAGGAGGAATCGGCGCCGAACTGCTCCGATACGCCCTCCCCGGCTACTTCCCCGCAGGTCTGCTCAAGATGATCCCGATAGTGCCCCTGGATCGCTCGTTGACCATCCCCGCGGTTCATGCGCGCGATGTTGCCGTGGCGATCAGCACCATCATCGATCGACGTGCTCACGGTGCCTTCAACCTCGCCGCCGATCCGCCGGTGACCGCGGCCGACATCGCCACGGCGCTGGGCGCCCGTCTGGTTCACGTTCCGAAGCCGGTGGTCGCCGGCGCGGTTGCCCTATCGTGGCGGCTGCACGTACAACCGGTTGACCGCGGCTGGATCGAATTGGCCTACCAGGTACCCCTTCTCGATTGCACCCGCGCACGGCAGGAACTCGACTGGGTTCCCAGGTTCAGCGGAACAGAGACCATCGCACAATCAGTCGATGCCGTGCTCGGGTCCGAGGACGGGGCGAGCCCCCCGCTGCGACGCCGCAACCTCCTCGGCGAAGTGGGCAAGGTACTCACCGGCCGTGGCGTGGCCACCCGAGAGAAGGCTTGAGCAACAAGCTCATCCGGCCCGCGTCAGCGCCCCGACCCCGGCCGCGCCAAGAACTTGTGCGCCGCCGCTTTCGCCGCGTCCGGCGTCACGGCGTCGATCGCCGCCATCGCCTTCGACATGATGGAGCTCGCCACCACTTTGCGCTCACCGCTCATCATCGCTTCATAACCTTGGCGCGCGACCTCACCGGCGTCGTCCTTCTTCGCCTGCCCCATCTTCGTGTCGTCCATCTGCGCCCGATGGAAAAAGTTGGTGCCCGTAGGACCCGGCATCAGTGATGTGATGGTGACCGCGCTGTCACTCAACTCCCCTTGCAGCGCCTCGACAAACGACTGCACAAAAGACTTCGACGCGTTGTACACCGCCTGGTACGGCCCCGGCATCGTGGAAGCGATCGACGAGGTGACGAGGAGTTTGCCCTCATTGCGCCGCACCATGTCCTCGAGGACAAGTTTGGTCAGATGCACCGTCGATGTCACGTTGAGGTCGATGACCGACATGGTGTCGGGCAGCGGCGTGTCGAGGAAGGCGCCGCCCCGCCCGACACCTGCGTTGAGTGCCGCTGCGGCCAAGGGACGTTCGTCAGCTGCGACAGCTGCGTAGACCTGCGCCACGCCGTCCTCGGTCCGCAGATCGGCGGTGACCGACCGAACGTGAGCGCCGGACTCACCGAGACGCTCGGCGGCGGCATCGATCTTCTCGCTGTCGGCAGCGACGATGAGGTCGTATCCATCCGCGGCGAAGAGTGCCGCGAGCTCGTAGCCGATTCCGCTCGAGGCGCCGGTCACGAGGGCAAGTGGTTTACCGGTTGGTGTGCTGGGCGAATGTGTCATGACGTGTGCGTACCCGATACCGCACGGAGTCAATCGGTGCGGCGAACCGGGACAACGTCAGCGTTTGCGTCCCCGCAAAGCCGAGATGCCCAGCGCGGCGACGACTCCCGCTCCGATGGCGGCCGCGGTGCCCCGCGGGGACAAGCCATCGCGAACGTCGACCCGCGGACTGATGACCACCGGGTCGGGGACCCGCATCGCTTCGAACTTGCGGTTGATCGGATCGGTGGCCGCCCACGCCGTGGCGAACAAGATGATCCGTGTGGTGATGAAGGCGAAGACCATGATTCCGAGGATCGGCCCGAAGGTCGCTCCCGCCGGACCCGTCAGGACCGATTTCAGGTAGAACGAGGCAACGAATTTGAAGATCTCGAAGACCACGGCAGTCAGCAGGCCGGCCTTGGCCGCGTTCCGGAGCGGCAGTGCCACCCTGGGCAACTTCGCAATGACCCAGGTGAACAGGAGCCACGACGCCAGGATCGACAGCACGTACGACACGGCCCGGATGCCCACCGACACCCCGGGCAGGTCGTCGGCACTCAGCCATTCCAGGATCTTCAGGGTGAGGCCGCTGCTCGACAAGGCAGAGAGGGAGAAGGTCACGACGATCGCGACGAACAGCCCCGCCAGTGCACCGAGGTCAGCCAGCTTGGTCTTCACCACACCTGCGGACTCCGGCTCGGGTCCCCACTGGACGGTCAGTGCGTTGCGCAGGTTGGCCATCCACCCCAGTCCTGCATACAGCGCGACCACCAACCCGACGACCCCGATGGTGGTACGTGACTCGATCGCCTGGTCCATCAGATCGGTCAGCTGCTGGCTCATGCTGCCGTCCACCGACTCGGCGATCTGGTCCTTCGCCTTATCCAGGAGCTCGGGGTTGCCCGCGAATACAAAGCCCGCAGTGGCGAACCCGATCATCAGCAGCGGAAACAGCGCGAAGACGCTGAAATAGGTTGCGCCTGCAGCGAAGAAGTCCCCCTTGCTGTCCTGGTAGCGCGTGCCCGCATCCACCAGGTGATCGAGCCACGGCCGCTGCGCGCGCTGCTTGTCCAGGAAGGACGGCTTCTCGGACGCTTTGTCTGTCTCTGGAGTGGACATCGAATCCCCGTTCGGTTCGTCCGTCGAGCCCTTGGCGTCTGGCGAGCGCCTGATCAGTCGGATGTCACCGGAGCGGCGAATCCGACCTTGTCATACACCTTCTGCACGGTGCGGGATGCGACGTCGCGGGCACGATCGGCCCCGGCGGCGAGCACCCGGTCGATCTCGGCACGATCGGCCATCAGTTCGTCGAATCGCGCGCGCAGCGGAATCACGAACTCGCTCAACGCCTCTGCCGTGTCCACCTTGAGCTGGCCATAACCCTGGTCGGCGTACCCGGCGACGAGATCGTCGACGGACTTGCCGGTCAGTGCCGACTGGATGGTCAACAGGTTGCTCACCCCTGGTTTGTTCTCCCGGTCGAAGACGATGTCGCGACCGTTGTCCGTCACCGCGGAGCGCAGCTTCTTGGCCGAGCGCTTGGGATCGTCGAGGAGGTTGATCAGGCCTGAATCGGATTCGGCGGATTTACTCATCTTGGCCGTCGGATTCTGCAGGTCGTAGATCTTGGCCGTCTCGCCCACGATGTAGGCCTCCGGCACCACAAACGTTTTGCCGAAGCGGGAGTTGAACCGTTGGGCCAGGTTTCGCGTCAGTTCGAGGTGCTGGCGCTGATCCTCGCCGACGGGGACCTGGTCCACCCCGAACGTGAGGATGTCGGCGGCCATCAAGATCGGGTAGGTGAACAGACCCACGCTCGCGTGGTCCACACCCTGCTTCGCCGACTTGTCCTTGAACTGCGTCATCCGGCTGGCTTCGCCGAATCCGGTGATGCACGACAGCACCCAGGTCACCTGTGCGATCTGCGGCACGTGGGACTGCAGATAAATGGTCGCGCGATCCGGATCGACGCCCAGCGCGAGCAGCTGGGCAACACTGCGGCGCGACCGGTCGCGGAGCGCCTTGGGGTCGTGCGCTGCAGTGATGGCATGCATGTCCGGGATGAAGTAGAAGGCGTCCTCGAACTCGTCCTGGAGGGTGACCCACTGCTGCACGGCACCCAGGTAGTTGCCCAGATGGAACGAGTCGCTGGTCGGCTGGATACCCGACAGCACGCGTTTGCGCCGCTCTGTTGTCCCGGTCTCAGTAGTCGCTTCAGTCACCTGCGTGATTCTTCCATTCTGCGGCGGGTGGATTCACGAGTACTCCACCGTGACGGGGGCGTGGTCGGACCAGCGGAGGTCATAGGCGTCGGCCCGGTGCACGTACGACTTGGTGGCCCGTTGCCCCAGACGCTTGTTCGCGAGCTGGTAGTCGATCCGCCAGCCGGCGTCGTTGTCGAACGCCTTTCCGCGCCAACTCCACCACGAGTACGGGCCAGGCACCTCACCCGCCAATTCGCGGGCGACGTCGACCCAGCCGGCCTCGAGCAGTCCGGAGACCCACTGCCGCTCCTCGGGCAGGAAGCCGGGGTTCTTGACGTTCCCCTTCGCGTTCTTCAGGTCGAGCTCGGTGGGTGCGATGTTCCAGTCGCCACCGATGACAACGTCGCGGCGTTTGCGCGACAGTGCCGCAAGATGGGCAGCGAACTCATCGAGGAACCGGAACTTCTCCTCGCGCTTCGGGCCGTCCGAAGCACCTTTGGGCAGGTACAGACTGGCCACGGTCAGATCACCGAAGTCGGCCTCGATGTACCGGCCGGTGCCGTCGAACTCGTTGCTGCCGAACCCTTTACGAACGCGGTCCGGAGCCGAACGCGACAGGATCGCCACACCCGAGTGACCCTTCACCGTCGACTCGTTCAGAGTGAGATGCCACCCGTCGGCGAGGGCGGGGGCGAGTGCTTCGACCACCTGCTCTTCGGTCGCCCGGGTTTCCTGCAGCAGCACGTGGTGGGTGTCGGTGTCGCGCAGCCACGGCAACAGCCCCAGGTTGCGCTCGGAGCGTTGCTTCACCGCCGCCCGGATGCCATTTGCGTTGATCGTGGTCACGATTGTCGTCACGTCCGACGACCCTACGTGCGGGTCACGACATCACCGGCAGCGGTCCGTGAACTCCGCGCGGGTCAACGTGCGTCGACCGTGAGCAGTTCGTCCGGCTGCGAAAGGGCCGGAGCCTTGGTCCCGACCCGCCGGGCGTACGCGAGGGCCAGCGCCAGTACCAGCAGACCTGCCACTGCCAACCCGGCGCCGAGCAGAGACGGCGCGCGGTACCCGTACCCGGCCGCGATCACCAGACCGCCGAGCCAGGCACCTCCGGCGTTGGCGATGTTGAGTGCGGAGTGGTTCAGCGCAGCGGCGAGCGTTTGCGCGTCCTCGGCGACATCCATCAGACGGATCTGCAACGCCGGTGTCAGAGCGGTCCCGCTGACACCGATCAGGAATGTGAGCACCAGGGCGGCCCACGGGTTGCTTGCGAGCAACGCGAACAGGATGAGTACCACCGTGATCGCCACCAGCCCGATGAAGATGGCCCGGACCACACCGCGATCGGCCAGTGCACCGCCGGCGATGTTGCCGGTGACCATGCCGAGGCCGAACAGCATGAGTGCGATGGGAATGAACGACTCGGACACTCCGGAAACGCTGGTCAGCGTGGTGCTGATGTAGGTGTAGAACGCGAACATCCCGCCGAATCCGACGATGCCGATGAACAGCGTGAACCACACCTGAGGCCGGGTGAGGGCGCCCAGTTCGGTGATGGGGTTGGTGATCTTCATGCCCGACAACGTGGGCAGGAACACCGAGAGCGCGCCGATGGTCAGCAACCCGATCACCACCACCACGACAAACGCGGCGCGCCAGCCCAGCGCGCTGCCGAGCCAGGTGGCGGCAGGGACGCCGATCACGTTGGCGACGCTGAGGCCCAGCATCACCTGCCCCACCGCCTTGGCCCGTGCATCCGGGCCGGCGAGGTGTGCTGCGACCAGAGCCGCGACCCCGAAGTAGGCGCCGTGGGGAAGGCCTGCGACAAAGCGGGCCACCATGAGCATGCCGTAACTCTGGGCGAGCACTGTGGCGGCGTTGCCGATGGTGAAGGCCACCATCAAAGCGATGAGAAGGGTGCGCCGGGACATCCGGGCGGTCAGTGCCGCGATCAACGGTGCACCCACGACGACACCGAGGGCGTAGGCAGAGATGACGTGTCCGGCGGTGGGCTCGGTGGTCCCGAGGGAGTCCGCGATCGACGGCAGCAGTCCCATCGCCACGAACTCGGTGGTGCCGATCCCGAAGGCGCCGAGGGCAAGAGCCAGGACTGCGTTGCGACGACTTCCCCGCCATCCCCGCCATCCCTGCGGGTTCGCGGTGGGAACCGGGGTACTGACGGCAGACATGGTTCATCCTCTCGAGGGTGCTTGGGGTGGGGTGCTGGGGGGTGAGGCGGCGACGCTGCCGGGCAACCCAGACTTCAACTGCCCGGGGACCACGATGATTCCCTGCGATGAGGTGAACTCGCCCACAGCCGGGCGATGGAGGTCAGCTCGTGGTGAGGGCGGCCTTGACGCCCTCCACGAAGTTGTCGACTCCGCCGAATCATCGCGGGTCCGTGGGCAAATAGTGCTGTTACGCAAGGTCAGAATCAGTCTGCGCAGGATGCTTTTTTGGCCGCGTGACGCGTGTTATATCCTTATCGCCAGGTCATGAGTATCAGCGACAAGCCCCGGCTCGCTGATCGGCAACCCTCCAACCGCGGTGGGGTGCTCCGGGTGATGACCAGGCCAGCGGTTTTCGCCGCGGCAAGCGCGGGTCCGAAGGTCGGACCCAACAGTTGGATGCACCACCGACCATGAAGGAAGAAGTTCGCCATGTCTGACACTGACGTCAATCCCGCCGACAACTGGAGCTTCGAGACCAAGCAGGTCCATGTTGGTCAGAGCCCCGATTCGCAGACCTCGGCCCGGGCATTGCCGATCTACCAAACCACCTCGTACACCTTCCGTGACACCGAGCACGCAGCGAACCTCTTCGGACTCGTCGAACCCGGCAACATCTACACGCGCATCATGAACCCGACGCAGGATGCCGTCGAGCAGCGGATCGCGGCACTCGAGGGTGGCGTCGCCGCTCTCCTGGTCGCATCGGGTCAGGCCGCCGAGACCTACGCCATTCTCAACATCGTCGAAAACGGCGGGCACGTCGTGTCGAGCCCGCGGCTCTACGGCGGTACCTACAATCTCTTCCACTACACACTGCCCAAGCTGGGCATCGAGGTGGGCTTTGTCGAGGATCCCGAGGATCTCGACAGCTGGCGCGCGGCGATCAAGCCGAACACCCGCGCATTCTTCGGTGAGACCATCTCCAACCCCAACAACGAGATCCTTGATCTGCCGGGAATCAGCTCGGTTGCGCACGAGGCGGGCCTGCCCCTCATCGTCGACAACACCGTCGCGACCCCGTACCTGATCAATCCCCTCGCCCACGGCGCCGACATCGTCGTCCACTCGGCAACCAAGTACCTCGGTGGCCACGGCACAGCCATCGGCGGCGTGATCGTTGACGGCGGCACCTTCGACTGGCGTGGACAGCGCGACGGCAAAGACCTGTTCCCGGGCTTCACCACCCCGGACCCCAGCTACCACGGTGCCGTGTTCGCAGACCTCGGCGCACCGGCCTACGCGCTCAAGGCCCGGGTCCAGTGGCTGCGCGACACCGGCGCTGCGATCTCGCCGTTCAACGCCTTCCTCATCGCGCAGGGTCTGGAGACCTTGAGCCTGCGGATCGAGCGGCACGTGTCCAACGCTCAAGCCGTCGCCAAGTATCTCTCCGAGCACGCCCAGGTCGAGTCGGTTGCATACGCCGGCCTCGAATCGTCGCGTTGGTACAAGCGGGGTCAGGAACTCGCCCCGCGCGGCCAGGGCGCCATCATCGGCTTCGAGATCGCCGGTGGCGTCGATGCCGGTAAGCGGTTCGTCGAGGGACTCACCCTGCACAGCCATGTTGCCAACATCGGCGACGTGCGCTCACTGGTGATCCACCCGGCCTCCACCACCCACTCGCAGCTGCTGCCGGAAGAGCAGCTCGCCGCGGGTGTCGCCCCAGGGCTGGTCCGGTTGGCCGTCGGCATCGAGAACATCGCCGACATCATCGCCGACCTCGACGCAGGCTTCGCCGCAGCCAAGTGACGACGAGCCCCAAGCCGACATTGAGCACCGACCCGCACACGCCCCCGCGAATCCACCCGGATTGGGAGTCGCTGCCTGACGGGAAGCTGACCAGTGTGTCGGTGGGGCCCATCGAGCTCGACAACGGCGAGCGCATCGAGAACGTCACCCTCGCCTTCCAGCGGTGGGGCACACTCTCGAAAGCGCGCGACAACGTGGTGCTGGCGCTACACGCGCTCACCGGTGACTCCCATGTCACCGGCCCGGCCGGACCCGGTCAGCCCTCCCCCGGTTGGTGGGATGGGCTGATCGGTCCGGGCGCCGCCGTCGACACGAACGAATGGTGCGTGGTCTCGGCCAACGTCCTCGGCGGTTGTCGGGGGTCCACCGGCCCGGCATCGCTCGATTCCGAAGGGCGCGTGTGGGGTTCGCGCTTCCCGCAGATCACCGTGCTCGACCAGGTGCGGGCCGAGGTCGCGTTGATGGACGCCCTCGAGATCGACACCGTCGCAGCGGTCCTCGGTGGATCCATGGGCGGCGCGCGGTCACTCGAGTGGGTGATCGGCTACCCCGAACGAGTGCGCAGTGCACTCATCTTGGCTGTGGGCGCCCGCGCGTCAGCCGACCAGATCGGCACCCAGACCACTCAGATCGCTGCCATCCAAGCCGATCCCGACTGGCAGGGCGGCGACTATCACGGCACGGGCCGCAGGCCGACCGCGGGATTGGGAGTCGCGCGGCGCATTGCGCACATGTACTACCGCCACGAACTCGAGCTGGACGAGCGCTTCGCCAATTCACCTCAGGGACAAGAGAACCCACTCGAAGGTGGCCGTTACGCCGTCCAGAGCTACCTCGAACACCAGGCCGACAAGTTGGTCCAGCGGTTCGATCCCGGCAGCTACGTGGTGCTCTCGCAGGTACTCAACCACCACGACGTCGGCCGTGGTCGCGGCGGCGTCGAGGCGGCGCTGCGCAGCTGCGAGGTGCCGGTGATCATCGGCGGTATCGACTCCGACCGCTTGTACCCGATCCGTCAGCAGGTCGAGTTGGCCGAGCTGATGCCGGGATGCGTCGACGGCTTGCACGTTGTGCATTCGGCCAACGGTCACGACGGATTCTTGACCGAATTCGATTCGGTCTCAGAGCTTCTGAAGAAAACCGTCGATCTGGCGCGGCGCTGACTCAGCGCCACCACACGTTCCTGCCGGACTCCTGGTAGGCGATCAGCGCGCTTGCGGCGTCGGCGCGATGGCGTCTGGGATCGTCGTCGGGGCGATCGGCGTCATGGCGGGCGGTGTTGTGGCGGGCGGCGGTTCGATGGCCGTGTTGCCCGGAGGCGGCGTGGTCGGATTGCTTGTCGGCGGAACCAGCGTGGGGGTCCACGGAAACGACGGCAACGGGAACGGCCACAGCGACGGGCTCAACGTGGACGTCGACGGCCGGGACGGTCCGGTACCCGCCGGCAATTCCGTTGTGGCCCAACCCGGATCCGAGTTTCCGGCGCCACCGCCGCCACCGGCAGCCGGTGGTGCCGGATCGACAGTGGTGGCGATCGTGGTGATCGTCACCGGCTGAGGTTGCACGGGTGGACGGTCCGGTGTGTTCACGCGCGGACCGGAGATCTCGACGGTGGTCGTGGGCGCCACCGTGGTGGTCGTGGTGGACGCCGTAGGCGGCTCCGCCGGAGTACTCGGATTGCCCGCCAACGACGAACCCACCGCGTACACGGTCATCAGTGCGCCGGCAAGCAAGGCCCCGAACACGGCGAGCGGCGCCGCCGAGAGCCAGTCGCGACTGCGCCGGCCACCGATGAACGCGAGATCGGCACCGCCACGTCCCCGCGCCGCAATCTTCGCGGCACCGGTGGCCGCCACCGACTCCGGGCCCTTGGGCAGAACTGCTTCGAGACCGGCGGCGTCGACGATCAGGTCACGGAAGATCGGGATGTTCGCAATGCCGCCGACGAGTACTACTGCTTCTGCCGCAGAGGCATGCGGCCCGTTCACGTACTCGCCGACCACGCGTGCGGCGTGCTCGGCCATCGGAGTGGTCAGCCGTTCGAGCGAGGTGCGGGTGACGGTCACCGGGTCGGCGCGGTTACCGACCATCAGCGCCGTCGAATCCTTGCTGGACAGTTCCTCTTTGGCGGTACGGCAGGCACTCAGCACCGTGGACTTGCGTCGTCCGCGTAAGCGGCCAGAACCCACGACGTCATCGGCGATGAGCGAATCCAGTGCGATACCGGCAACCGATTCGCTGCGTTGGTAGTCGGTGATGCGACGACTCGAAGGGTCGAGGCAGTACATGCCCATCCCGGTGTCGCCGAGATCGACGACCACCACCTGTGCGAAGCGACTGATCTCGCCCGTACTGATCAGCTGATGTGCCACCGCCTCGGTCTCCGCGACCAACTGGATCTGACGTTTGGCACCCGTCCCCTTGGACGCAATCTCCCGGGCGTGCTCATCGGTTCGATAGGCAACGCCGATGGTGCCGACGCGGTCGCCGCGCTCTCGCGCCTGGGTGAGCATCAGATCGATGCCGGAGTTGATCCGTCCGGCCCGGGTCAGTCCATCGGTGGGGTCGACGTCGATCACCCGGCCCAGAGCATCGACACGACCACTCTCGTCGGTCGTCAGCAGAACGCAGTGGACCATTCCACTGCCTGCGGACAGGCCCAGCGAGGTGTTCATTGCTCTCTTCCGAACTGTTGATGTGTCGCCTGCCTGCGCGGATGCGGTTCTTCCACATCGTGCGACAAGCTCTCCTGGCGTGCCCCCCAGCACTTTTGTTGCCGGCTCCTGGCAGACGATCGACAACGATCGTCGCGGCTCAGGTCAACCGACTGGTGCAGTAACAGACACGATTGTAATCAATCTGTGCCCAAAGGGTCGATCGAGGTAGCCAACCACAGTATTGCGACGCCGGCCAAGGACATGGCCACGACGTCGGCGAACCGTCCACGCACCTCGAGGAGACCGACCCTTGAACTGGGCAGAATTGCACGTAAGAGGGCTGCGAGAAGGGCAGCAGACCCGAAGACGAAGGCTCCACGACGCCAGCGGTCGAACACCAGGAACACCGCTGCGATCACGACCAGGGCAACGACGGCCATGAATGGGATCTGCACGAGAACCCACCGCAGCCTGCGCACCTGGTGCAGCCGCCGAGCACGGTTCCGTGCGGCACGATCGGCCCCACCTCGGGTGTCGGACGGTCTGGGCGTCATCTGCAGTCGGCGATCAACGCTGTGCGAGCGCGGACTCTGCGCGTTCCACGACGTTGGCCATCAGGAACGCCCTCGTGAGTGGACCGACGCCGCCAGGATTGGGAGATACGTGGCCTGCCACGTCCCAGACATCGGCCGCGACATCTCCCACCAGACCGGCATCGGTGCGGCTCACGCCCACGTCGACCACGGCAGCGCCGGGCTTCACCATGTCGGCGGTGATCAGCCCGGCCACACCTGCGGCAGCGATCACGATGTCGCCGCGCCTGACCTCGGCGGCCAGATCCCGGGTGCCGGTGTGACAGAGGGTCACCGTGGCGTTGTCGGTGCGCCGTGTCAGCAACAGACCGATGGGGCGGCCGACGGTGACTCCGCGGCCGACCACCACCACGTGGGCACCGGCGATCTGGATGTCGTAGCGCCGCAACAGATGCAGGATGCCCCGCGGGGTACACGGCAGAGGCGCGTCGGACGAGGTTCCGGAACCGTCGAGGACCAGCCGGCCGAGGTTGATCGGGTGCAGACCGTCCGCGTCCTTGTCCGGGTCGATCCGCTCGAGGGCGGCGTTCTCGTCGAGGTGCTTCGGCAGCGGCAGCTGCACGATGTATCCGGTGCAGGCCGGGTCCGCGTTCAGGTCGTCGATGGCCTCGTTGAGCTGCTCGGTGGTGATGTCGGCCGGCAGGTCCTTGCGGATGGAGGCGATGCCGAGTTTGGCGCAGTCGTTGTGTTTGCCGCGGACGTAGGCCTGTGAGCCCGGGTCATCGCCGACGAGGACCGTGCCGAGTCCGGGGGTGACCCCCGCGGCCCGCAGTTTGTCCACGCGGGCCTTGAGGTCGGTGAAGACCTCGTCGCGGGTGGCTTTTCCATCCAGTACGGCTGCGCTCACGGTGCCATTGTTCCAGGCGCCGGCGATACCTGGTGCCAGGGGCACGCGCGGGGTCGATGAGCGGTCATTCGAGATCGAACCACGCCACCGCGGGCGCCTCGATCCCGCCGACCCAGACGCGCCCGTTGTGTTCGACCACACCCGTGCTCTGACCGAAACCGGCGACGGGGACCCGGTACTCCGCGACGACCCGGACGGTGGCCAGGTGGATCTTGAGCAGACGCATCGGTGCCACCGGCTTCGGCAACAGACGATCCGGCAGCCGCCAGAGCAGTTTGCGCAGACCGGGCCTGCCGGCCAGGGCGTCGAGGGTGCCGTTGCGGTTGGCCACGAGGGCGAGCCACATGTGCTCACCATCCGGTGCCAGCGAGCTGTTGTCGGGAAAGGCGGGCAGACCGTCGAGAACCACCGAATCGGTTCCCGTCTCCAGATCAAAGGACCGCAACCGGTAGGCGCCGGTCTCGGCGATCAGCAGCCGACCCTGGTGCACGACCAGCCCGTTGGCGAACTGCATACCGGTCAGGACCACGTCGGCAGTACCCGACCAGGGAGAGGTAGATGGATCCTGAGAGCCCGGATCACCGGAGTCGTTCAGCACCACGCGCAGCAGCCTCCCCGCGCCCGAGTGCTCGAAGATGTCGGCCATGTACATCCCATACGGATGGCGGGTGGTCGACTGGGTCACGTAGAGCTCGAGTGGCCGTGGATCGGGGCCGTCGGTGGCTGCGGTGACCACCACGTTGGAACAGAAGGTCAGCCGTTCGCCATCGACCTGGTCGACGACGGTGTCGATGCGTCCGGACCGGACGTCCATGTGCAAGAGGCCGCGCTCGCTGTCGCAGATGAACAGGTGGTCGCCGAGCAGCTCCATACCCAGGGGGCGCCCACCGGTGTTCGCCACCACCTGCCGCGAGTGGTCGACCGGGTCGATGCGGATGATGTTGCCGCCGATGGCCCCGGTGTAGACGCGTCCCTCGCGGTCCACGACGACGTCCTCGGGTGAATCGTCGTCCAGGGTGATCACCGTGACTTCAGGGGTGAGCGGCGCCGGCCAGCCCGCGGTGTTCGCAGGAGGCGGCGTCCAGGCCACCGGGTGGATGACCGGCTTCTTCGGCGCACCGTTGTGCTCGTTGCCAGGCCTCCGGGCCTCACCAGGTGTGTGGGTCACAACTCTCCTCCCCCGATCCGCAGACCGTGTGCCACTGCGAACTCCATGGCCTGGTCGGGATCGACCGAGGCGTCGGTCACCGACGCCTGCAGCCAGAGCATCGGATCGCATCGCGCACCGCGCAGGTTCGCTTGTCCGAGTTTGACACCCACAGCGCGGACCCCGGTGAGATCTGAGCCGGAGAGATCCGCGCCGATCAAGATGGACTCGGTCAGGTTCGCCTCCCGGAGGCGGCATCCCCGGAGCACCACGCCCGACATGTCCAGACCGCCGATCGACATCAGCGACATGTCGCAGTCGATCATCGTCAGGGGCCGGACCCTCGAGTGGGTGATGACCGAGCCGACCAGACTGCAGTCGGCCATCTCGACCTTGTTGAGATGGGTGCGCTCGAAGTGACAATTCCGGAAGGCACTCGACCGGTGCCGGGAGCGGGCGAGACTCGCGCCGGTGAAGTCGCAATCGGTGAATGTTGTGCCCTCCGTGGACAGCTCGCTGAGGTCACATTCGACAAAACTGCATCCGACGAACTGCCGGCCCATCCATTCCTCGCCGGAGTGGTCGGCAAAATCGAACCGTTCGTCCACGGTGGCCTCATCGCTCATGAGTGCATGTCTACACCGCCACGGCGACACCGCCGAAGAGTCCTCCATGGCGGTGAGTCAAGCTTGACGAGTGTTCCGACTGCTGTTCCACGAGCCCTGCATACCCCCCAACACCGGTAACGCGATCCGGTTGGCGGCCAACACCGGGTGCCAGCTACACCTGGTGGAACCGCTGGGATTCGACCTGTCCGAACCCAAGGTGAAGCGTGCCGGGCTCGACTATCACGACATGGCGTCGGTGACCGTGCACGAAGATCTGTTCGCTGCCTGGGGTGCGCTTGCACCACAACGGGTTTTCGCCTTCACCGCCCATGCCGACACGTTCTACACGGACATCCACTATCAACCCGGCGACGTTCTGTTGTTCGGTCCCGAGCCCACCGGGCTGTCGGAAGAGGTGATGTCCGACCCGCACGTGACCGAACGTGTCCGCATCCCCATGCTGGCCGGCCGACGTTCCCTCAACCTCGCGAACGCGGCGAGCATCGTTGTGTACGAGGCATGGCGACAGCACGGTTTCGCCGGGGCGGTCTAGCGGTCGGGCTGGTCTGATGTCAGTCGATCGGCAGTCCACGCATCACGAAACGGCGGAGCATTCCCGCTGTCGGCTGATCCAGCCGGAGTTCGGCGTTGTCCGACTCATGAGGTGCGGTCACCCGTAAGACCAGTTCGCCGCCGGGCAGGATGTCGGCGGAATAGATGTGGTCACTGCGTTCCCATCCGAGGTGCAGACCACCGTCGACGGTTGCGCTCGGCGCCGACTCGTTCCAGTAAGAACTGGGCAGTCCATCGCGGTAGATCTCGTAGAACTCTTTGGCTTGAGGGCTCGGGGCCAGCGAGTCAGCACCTTGCCAGCCGTCTTCGAGCGCCCAGACTATCGCGATCTGAGTGTCCAGCGAGTTCTCGCTGTCGGTGGTCTCGACAGCGCCCGGTGTCTGGCGGTCGAGATTGTTCGAATAGTTGCTGCGCGTCATCTACCGAGGCTAGTCGCTGCGGGCCGGTAAATACAGGCCGCCGAACGTGCCCACTCCTGCCGGTAATGGGCTATCGATCCCAATCAACCCGTTCGGCCATGGCCAGCAACGTGTTTCGCCGGGCTGGGCTGGTGGCGGCGATCCAGGCGATCTTGCCGTACACGTGCTCGCGGAAACGCGGATGGGCGTCGCGGTTCTGGGCCTGGGCGCCCGTACGAATGGCGTTGTGCAGCATTGCCCTGAGGTTGTCGTAGTCGACCCGGCCGACCCTGGGCCTGTCGTTGACCACCAGCCCCGCGAGTTGCTGCCGCTGGTGTGAGTACATGATCTTCGTCTTGTCCGGGTGCACGGTGAAGCCTTCGTCGGCGATGATGCGCAGCACCGTCCAGAGCACCTGCCCTGCGTCCATGACGTCGCCCGAGATGGCCAGATCGTCGCCGTAACGGCTGTAGTGAAGGTTGTTGTGCCGGGCATAACCCCAGATCCGGCGGTCCATGGTGCGCATGACCAGGTTGGCCAGGGCCGGCGAGGTAGGGGCGCCCTGCGGTAGATGTCGCCCCCGCAGCAGCGACGCGTGGGCGAAGTCGAGATCTAGAAGGACATCGGGAGGTGTTGTGGTGGTGCACATCTCGGACAAGAGTCGGGATGTCCTCCTGTATCCGACAGCTGCGAAAACCGCGCGCACCCGCGCCGAGGTGATGGTCGGGAAACAGTTCCTCAGGTCGATACGCAACACCACGTTGCGGGCGGAGTGGGGCCAGCCAAAACTCGCGGTGGACCGGCCCGCGACAAATCCCTGCGCCGCGCGATGCGGCGGGATGCGATCGAGTATCTCTCGGAGTATCCGGCGCTGGATCTCGCGTAGATGGGGTTTTGGCGCCTCGATCACCCTGACGCCGTCACGTTTGGGGATCGTGACATACCGATAGTGGACGAGCGCAGTCTTTTTCGAGCGTAGCCAGTGGCCTCGATCGGCGAACCACTCCAGTTCGCCCATCGTGAGGCCGAGCCAGCGCGCCACATCGGTGGCATCGGCCAGCGGAGTGAGACCGAACGTCATCTCGGGCGTCGGCAGTTCACCGAAGACCTTGCTGCGGTTCTCGATGACCATCGACCAGAGCGCCCTGCGGACGGCCTCCGGCTCGGGCCTCTCGGGGAACTTCTCGAGCAGCAGGCCGAGCAGGACCGTTGCGGTAGGAGGCGCCGTCGTGGCCGCCAGCATGTCGCCCAGCGCATGGACCGACCACCGCGGATCCACCTCGAGCCGGTTGATGAGCAGGTCGAGCGACCGTGCCGGGATTCGGATCCCAGGGCGGAGGCCACCCAGAACGTCAGGATGCGCGGAGTCGGTGGAGTCGCCCGGATCGGTCGAGTCGGTGGTCATGAGGCGGATGCGCGGCGGCGGGGCGACCAGAACTCTCGTCTGCGGCGCCGGGTAGCACGCGGAGCGTGCCTGCCGGCGTCGGACGCTGATATCAACTGTGAGATGCACCCAGGGGTTGCCCCTGAGACGGGTTCGGTGAACCCACTCTCGCCCCGCCCACCGCGCATCCCGTCATGCTAGTGCCGGCCGGCCGCTCGCAGCGATCCATCAAACGGCCCACCGCCCCGACGGGTCACGGGGCCAGATCAGGCCCAGTCACGAGATCGGGATCCGACACGGAGGTCCATGCGCTGCAGACGGTCTGCCACCACCGTCACCGCCCCCTCGGCATTTTGCACCCGCCCCCGGATCAGCAGGGCGGGTGCCGTCTGGGCCAGCTTGCGGTATTTCACCCAAAGGCCCACCGAGCACACCACATTGACCATCCCGGTCTCGTCTTCCAGGTTGACAAACGTCACGCCTGCCGCCGTGGCGGGTCGTTGCCGGTGGGTCACCGCACCGCCGACCAGCACACGGGAACCGTCGGGCACCGACAACAGGTCCGCCGCCGCGATCACCCCCAGCGCGTCGAGCTGAGACCGGATGAACTCGGTGGGATAGCTGCCCGGGCTGACCCCCGTCGCCCATACGTCCGACGCCGCCATTTCCACCTCACTCATCCCCGGAAGTGCAGGCGCAGCACTGTTCTCATGCAGCGGCAGCCGGTCGGACTTCTCTTGAGCTGCCGAACCGGCATCCCACAACGCCTGCCGTCGGCTGATGCCGAAACAGTCGAATGCCCCGGCCGTGGCCAAGGCCTCGAGCTGCTTGGTGCTCACATCCGTGCGCCGGGACAGATCCGCTGCGCCCGTGTACCGGCCTCCGGCCAACCGTTGCTCGACGATCTGCTCGGCCATCTCGGTGCCGATCGACCGCACCGACGCGAGCCCGAGGCGCACATCGAGTCCGCCGTTCTCCAGATCCGCGTCCACCTGCGAGAGATTGATGTCGGGCCCGTGCACGGCAACACCGTGACGCCGGGCATCGGCCACCAACGTCTGCGGTGAATAAAAGCCCATGGGTTGCGCCTTGAGCAGCGCCGCACAAAAGGCGGCCGGATGGTGCAACTTGAGCCAGGACGAATAGAACACCAGGGACGCGAAACTCTGCGAATGGCTTTCGGGGAAGCCGAAATTGGCAAATGCCGCCATCTTCTCGAAGATGCGGTCGGCCATCTCCCCGGTGATCCCGTGCAGCTCTTCCATGCCCTGATAGAACCTGCCGCGGAGCCGGTCCATCTTCTCCGGCGATCGTTTGGAACCCATGGCCCGACGCAATTGATCGGCCTCGGCGGCACTGAATCCGGCCACATCCACCGCTACCTGCATCAACTGCTCTTGGAACAGTGGCACCCCCAGTGTTCGCGCGAGCGCCGCGTTCATCGAAGGGTGCTCGCAGGTCGGTTCTTCCAATCCGTTGCGGCGCCGGATATATGGGTGCACCGAGCCGCCCTGGATGGGTCCCGGGCGGATGAGCGCCACCTCCACCACCAGGTCGTAGAACTTACGTGGCTTGAGCCGGGGCAAGGTGGCCATCTGCGCCCGGGACTCCACCTGGAACACCCCGACGGTGTCGGCCTTGCACAACATGTCGTACACGGCTTTTTCGGTCAGATCGATCTTCGCCAGATCCACGTGGATGCCGCGGTGCTGCTCGAGAAAGTCGATGGCGTAGTGGATGGCTGAGAGCATGCCCAGACCCAGCATGTCGAACTTCACCAGACCGATGGCAGCGCAGTCGTCTTTGTCCCATTGCAGCACACTGCGATTGGGCATCCTGGCCCATTCGGTGGGACAGACATCGGCGATCGGCCGGTCACAGATCACCATTCCGCCGGAATGGATTCCCAGATGCCTCGGCATGCCGTTGATCTGATTGGCGAGGTCGACCACATCGTCGGGGATGTCGTGTTCGTTGGCCTTGGCCGCATCGTATCGATGCACCTGTTTGCTCCAGGCATCCTGCTGCCCCACCGAATACCCCAGTGCGCGAGCCATGTCCCGCACCGACGACTTGCCCCGATAGGTGATCACATTGGCGACCTGGGCGGCGTTCTGCCTCCCGTACCGCCGGTACACGTACTGGATGGCCTCTTCTCGCAGATCCGACTCGATGTCGATGTCGATGTCGGGTGGGCCGTCGCGGGCAGGTGACAAGAACCGTTCGAACAACAGGTCGTTCCCGACCGGGTCGACAGCAGTGATCCCCAGTGCGTAACACACCGCCGAGTTGGCTGCGCTGCCTCGGCCCTGACAGAGGATGTTGTTGTCGCGGCAATATCTGACGATGTCCTCGACCACCAGGAAATAGCCGGGGAACCCGAGGGTGTCGATCACATCGAGTTCATGCTCGATCTGCTCATACGCCTTGGGATGGCTCTGCGGCGTGCCGTACCGCTCCGTGGCCCCGCGTGCGGTCAGTTCTCGCAGCCACGAACTCTCCGTGTGCCCTTCGGGTACGTCGAACGGCGGCAACTGCGGTGCGATCAGGTGCAATCCGAAGGCGAGCTCGCCGGCCAGCATCGCGGCATTGTCGATGGCATCGGGGTGAGCACTGAGGAGCCGCGCCATCTCGTCTCCGCTGCGCAGGTGTGCCCCTCCGAGTGGCGCGAGCCAGCCATCCATCTCATCCAGGCTGCGGCGGGCACGCACCGCGGCCATCGCCATCGCCAGCCGCCTGCGATGTGGCGCCGAGAAGTGGGCGCCCGTGGTCGCCACCGTCATCACCCGATTGCGCCGGGCCAGCCCGGCGAGCACCGCGTTGCGTTCGTCGTCATCGGCCATCCCCTGCGCGGTCAGTTCCACGGCCACGTTGTCGCGGCCGAACAGGTCGATCAACTCACCGAGCGCAGCATCGGCGGCATCCGGTCCACCCGACGACAATGCCTGGCGCACAGTGCCTTTTCGGCAACCGGTGAGTATCAGCCAGTGCCCGTCCGCGGCCCCTGCCAACGTCTCGACGTCGAAACGCAACAGCCCCTTCTCGCCTGCTGCCATGTGTCCGGCGGCGATCTGCCGGGACAGCCTGCGGTAGCCTTCCTGGCCCCGGGCCAGGACCAGCAGATGCGAACCGTCCGGATCGGCCACACCGGTGCGAGGGGCATCACGCAGCAGTGAGAGTTCGGAGCCGAAGACGGTGGGCAGCTTCCATTCCAGGGCTGCCTCGGCGAAACGCACCACACCGTAGAACCCGTTGTGGTCGGTGATCGCCAAGGCTTCGAGGCCCAGCCGATGCGCTTCCTCCGCCATCTCCTCGGGACTGCTTGCTCCGTCGAGAAAACTGTACGAACTGTGGGCGTGCAGTTCGGCGTACCGGACCTGCGACTTGCCTCGTCGTAACTCACCGGCCTCGTAGGGGGTGCGTTTACGCGACCACGCCGGACTGTCGCCACCGTCGCCGGCAAAGGTCTCGCCGGATCGGCCGCCGACATGCGGCCGCCCGGAAAGAACCCGTTCCAGCTCCGACCAGGTCGGAGGGCCGTTGTGCCAACCCACACCTCACCGTATCGAACATGTTTTCGAAGAACAAGCCCGGCGGTTGCCGGCTCTCAGCGCTCACCAGCGACCGGCCCGGACAGCCGATTATGTCGGCACGGGTCACCCGACTCTGGCATTGTTGACCCACATGATGCACCGCGATGTCGGTGGCCCGAGCGGCCGGAGACAACACCCCTCGCCACACTCGACGGCGGCCGACCGCACCCTCACACACCTCAACGGCACGGCGCGGTGACCCACAGCGACAGTGTCGACTCCGTCCCCGACAACAGGGTGCTCACTGCCACCGCAGCCCTGGACTCCCCGTTTCTCGCCGTCGACGACGCCGTTCTCGACGCCAACCTCTCACGAATGTCCGAGTTCGCCACCGGATCGGGTCTTGCGCTGCGCCCGCACGCCAAGACCCACAAGAGCACCGAACTCGCCCACCGTCAGATCGCCCATGGAGCGGTCGGGCTGACCGTCGCCACCATCGGCGAAGCCGAGGTGTTCGCGGCGGCGGGCATCACCGATCTGTTCATCGCCTATCCGCTCTGGGTCACCGAGAGCAAGGCGCAGCGACTTCGCAGGGTCATGGATCAGGCCGAGGTGCTCCTGACCGTGGATTCGGCGGCAGGCGCCGGGCAGTTGGCACAGCACTTGCCCGGCGCGCGTGTGCTCGTCGAGATCGACAGCGGTCATCACCGGACCGGGGTGCATCCCCAGCGCGCCGGCGATGTCGGGCACCGTGCGGCGGCGGCAGGCCTGAAAGTGCTCGGCGCGTTCACCTTTCCCGGACACAGCTACCAACCCGGCCGACCCGCCGGGGTGGCGAGGCAAGAGTCCGGCGCCCTTGCCATGGCAGCCCAGTCGCTGCGCAACGGTGGTATCGATCCGGTCATCCGCAGTGGTGGTTCGACACCCTCGGCGAGCGAGGCGGATCCTTCGGTGCTCACCGAGATCCGGCCGGGCGTATACGTGTTCGGTGATGCTCAGCAGGTGGAGTTGGGTATCTGCACGTTCGCCCAGGTGGCGCTCACCGCGGTGACCACGGTCGTCCACCGCGAAGCAGGCAAAGTGGTACTCGATTGTGGCAGCAAGGTTCTGGGAGCAGACCAGCCCGCGTGGGCCAGCGGCGGTGGCCGTCTGCCGACCTATCCCGACGCACGTGTCATCGCACTGTCCGAACACCACGCCACCGTCGACTTCGCCAATTCGCAGTCGCGGCCGGAGGTGGGAGGCCGGGTCCAGGTGGCGCCCAATCACGTCTGTGCCGCAGTCAATCTCGCGAACGAGCTGATGGTGGTCGACCTCGCGGGTGAGGTGACGCCGTGGCGGGTGAGCGCACGAGGCGCCAACTCGTGAGAGCCCTGTGGACGGTGATGCTGATCATCACCCTGACCATGGCCGGTTGCGCCCGGGAATCGGAGCAGGCAGTGACCGCACAACTGACCAAGGCCTCCGGGGTCCGCTTCGACCAGATCGGCATCGACGAGGTGCGCGAAACGGCAGACACCATGGTCGTCGACACCACCCGGTTCGGCGTCGATGTACTGCGGGGCACCGACCTCTCGGACAATCAGGTGATCTCACCGTGGAGCGCGATGATCGCACTGCAGATGCTGCGGGCGGGCGCGGGCGGCACCACCGCTGCCGAACTCGATGCAGTGATCGGTCAGCAGGACGACGATGCGAGTGCGGCGCTGATCGGCCAGCTCGATCGATTCGACGGAGATCCCGGCGGCGTCGACGAGGACAAACCTCCCACCCCACCTGTGTTCCATCAAGCTGCCGGAATCTTCGTCGACGATTCGGTGGAGGTCGCCGCCGAGTACCTCGAAGTGCTCGGCAGCCGTTTCGACAGCGGGGTGTATCCGGTGGACTTCACATCGCCCGACACCGAATCCGCCATCGACAAATGGCTGGCGGTGAACACCGGGGGCAAGATCCTCGAGACCCCCACCGAATACAACCCGGACACGGTGATCAGCCTCCTCTCGACCGTCTATCTGGCAGCCGCGTGGCAACAGCCGTTCTCACCGGATTCCACTGCACCAACCGATTTCACCTCCGCCGACGGATCGGTCGACGAGGTCAACATGATGCGCAAGACGGTCTCGGCCGGCTGGGTCTCCGGCGCGGGGTGGACTGGTGTGCAACTGCCCTATTCCGACGGACTGGCCATGCAGGTGTTTCTGCCCGAGGGCCGCGACGTGAGGACGATGCTCGACCAGCAGGTGTTGTCCGGGGCGAGCAAACAGCTGCGTTCGGCGCCCACCACCTCGGTGTCGGTGAGTCTGCCGCGCTGGGAGGTGGAGAGTTCGGTGGATCTCAAGACCGTGCTCGAAGGGCTCGGCGTCCGCGAGCTGTTCACCGACGCTGCCGACCTGGACGGCATCAGCCCCCAGCTGCTCGTCACGGCCGCCGCCCAGGACAGCACCATCACGGTGGGCGAAAAGGGCACGGTGGCGGCGTCGGCGACCCAGATCGATGCCGGAGTGACCGCGATGCCGCCTGAGCAGGTGGAACTCTTCGTCGCCGACCGGCCTTTCGTGTACCAGATCATCGACACCTCAACGGGTTTGCCGCTGTTCCTCGGATCGATCAACAAGCCTGGCAGGGTCTGATGGCACGGACGGCGCATCGATACGCGGCCCTGTTGCGGGGTGTCAACGTGGGGGGCATCCGAATCAAGATGGCTGATCTCAAGGCCTCCGTCGAAGCGCTCGGGCACACGGACGTCAAGACCGTGCTCGCCAGCGGCAATGTGCTGTTCGATTCACCGAGTACCGACGTGGACGGGCTCACCGCCGCACTCGAGAGGGCTTTGTCCGACCGATTCGGCTACGCGGCAAGGGTTCTCGTGGTGCCCATCGACAGGCTCACTGCGATCATCGACGCCTACCCATTCCCCGAACGAGACGACTGGCACGCATATGTCGTCTTCTACTCCGACCCCGCTCAGGTCGACCTCGTCGCCGCGATTGCGGGCGAACTCGATCCGCAGCAGGAACAGATCGCAGCAGGCGAATCGGTGCTGTACTGGCAGGTACGAAAAGGCGACACCCTCGACAGTGCGATCGGCAAACGCACCGGATCGAAGAAGAAGTCGGATTCCGGCTGGTTCCTCACCAACCGGAACCTCAACACCTTACGTAAACTGCAGTGAATTCCTTGCGCTGCAAGGTGGTCAGCCTGCAGCAGGCACCAGTGACCGCTCGCGGATGTCTGCGGGCAGGTCTTCGTCCGGATGCCCCAGCCCAAGGTTCTCGCGCAATGTGCTGCCCTGGTACTCCGTGCGGAACAGCCCGCGACGCTGGAGCTCGGGGACCACATAGTCGACGAAGTCGTTGAAGGTTCCCGGTGTCTGGGCCGTGGAGACGATGTAGCCATCGGCTTCTCCCCCGGTGAACCCGGCCTCGATCTGATCGGCCACATCGGAAGCGGTACCCACGAATTGCGGCAGCAGTACTCCCTGCGCGTAGAGCTTTCCGATGTCGCGGAGGGTCAGGCTGTCCCGTTCACTCAGACGCCTCGCCACATCGAACAGTCCCTGCGTTCCGGAGACGGAGATGTCTTCCAGTGGGGCGTCGAGGTCGTACTGCGAGAAGTCGTGGTCGGTGTGCACCGACAATGTGATCAGGCCCGAGATCGGATCTGCGAGTTCGTTGTGGAACGCCTGCTTCTCCCGGGCGATCGATTCGGTCTCGCCGATGAACGGGATGAACGAGGGCAGGATCTTGACATGGTCGGGATTGCGGCCCACGTCCACCACACGTGACTTGACGTCGTCGTAGTAGGCCCGGCGTCCTTCCGGCGTCGGGTCGATCTCGAAGATTGCTTCGGCCCAGCGGGCCGCAAAATCCCTTCCGGTGGAGGACGATCCGGCCTGGATGAGCACCGGTCGATGCTGGGGTGATCTCGGCTGGTTCAGCGGGCCGCGGGTGCGGTAGTACC
Organism: Williamsia muralis; assembly: GCF_051487485.1. Classification (GTDB taxonomy): domain Bacteria; phylum Actinomycetota; class Actinomycetes; order Mycobacteriales; family Mycobacteriaceae; genus Williamsia; species Williamsia muralis_B. The sequence continues at coordinate 235,637 of NZ_JAHVCV010000002.1, forward strand.
GGCCGTCGTGGTCGACCGGACGAACCTTGTCCGCATCGGCCCACACCCCGCTCGCCTTGTCCGCGACAACGGCGTCCTCGTCCCACGCCGACCACAGCTCCACTGCGGTCTGCACGAACTCCTCGGCTCGCAGATACCGCTCATCGTGTGCCACGTGCTGGTCGAAACCGAAGTTGAGCGCTTCGGCCTGGGTCAGGGATGTGACGATGTTCCATGCCACCCGGCCGCGGGATATGTGGTCGAGGGAGCCGAAGACCCGAGCCAGTTCGTACGGGTGGAAGTAGGTGGTGGACTTGGTGATCGCGATGCCCAGATTGCTGGTGACCGCGGCGATGCTGGCGGCGACAACGGATGGATCGAGTGTCGCGGCGGCCTGGGTGCCACGACGCAGTGGTTCGGACTGATCTGCACCGAAACGCAAGGGGGCGGCCAGCAGATCCGCGAAGAACGCGAAGTCGAACTTGCCGCGCTCGAGGATGCGGCCGACACGGTGATAGTGCTCGGGCGAGAAGAATTCCGTTGTGGAGCCCGGGTGCCTCCATGCGGCATGGGAATGGGTGACGGGCGAGGCGATCAGGAATCCGCCCAGGTGCAGTTGACGACTCATCGGTATCAGGTCCTTCGGGTGTCGAGAGGGCGCCGGAAGGCGCTCGCTGCCATCGAAGTCGGGAACGACCGACTGTCCAAGTGTTCTCGTCACCCTGGGTGAAACAAGGCCGCACATCCGCCGCGCGGCGTACCGTGCGTCATTCGTACACACCTTCGACGGTCCACTGCCCATCTTGGTAATGCAGCAACAGAGCTCGTGAATCCTCCAGCAGCACTTGCGCTCTGGCGTATGTCCCGACATGCACATCAACGCCACCGCCATCATCACCCGGCCCCGCGGCCCACCACCGTTCGTCGGTGGCCCACGGGCCCGCCCACCAGCTCAACGACCAACTGCGCCGGCCCCAGGTCAGACTGGCCGGATCGGCGCTGAAACTGCCGCGGGCAGTGACCTGTACCGGGGAGTCCTCGGCGTCGAGAAGGGTCACCGGCGCCATCGGCAGCACCGAGGGCGACGGTCCCGGCAATTGTCCCGGCCAGGGGGCATCCGGGTCGGCCTGTGCCACCAATTCGTCCCCGAGGGGTACCAGGGTGATCTGCTGCCCGGGCCCACGGCCACCACTGCGTACCGGAACCTGCACGCGTTCGCCTCCCAGCAACCCCTGCACCCGCACCAGCGCTCGGCGCACCCGTTCGGCCACTTCTCCGTCTCCTCCGGCCAATCCCCCGCCCGTGAGCCCGAGTTGCATCGCGCCCGAGCCGATCACCTCCACCGGATCGAGACGCAACATCACCACCGGCCCATCAGGGCGGTCGGCGGCGCTGCGGCCGGAAAGCCACCCCTCCAATTGCCAGCGGATCCGGTCAGCTGTTGCGTCGGGAGTCAGCGGCTGTGCGCAGCGCCAGGTGCGGGAGTACTCACGACCGCTTTCGGTGGTGGCCTGCACGGTGAGCCGCGTGCAGGCCACCGACGCCGCGGCCAGCACATCGTGCAGCTGGGCGGACAGTCGCCTGCCGATGAAGGCGGCTGCATCGACACGGTCCACCGGTGGGTCGCAGCGATGTTCGACGACCAGGTCCGGTGGCGGCGCCTGCCCTGACGGCGGGCGTTGCGGCAATGCCCGAGCGGTGCGGTGCGCGAAGATCGCGTCCGCCCCGAAGCGGGTGGCGACATCGGTGGACGACAGTTCGGCAAAGGCGCCGATGGTTCGAAGCCCCATCCGCCACAGCAGGTCGACCAGGGCAGGCCGATCGTCGGCACACATGCTGGGCTCCACCGCCAATTGCGAGATACGCAGTGGCGCAAGGAACTCGGCGCCCTCGCCGGGAGGTACCACCTTGCCGTGCCGAGCAGCGATGATCGCCGTGAAGAGTTCGTCGGCGATACCCACCTGGGATTCGATGCCACAGGCAGACACCACGTCGGTGAGTTTTTCGGCCGCCGCCTCTTCACCACCGAAATAACGCGCAACCCCACGGGCGGGCAGCACCAGAAGTCCCGGCCGCAACACCTCGACCATCGGTATCAGTTCGGCGACGGCGGCGGCCACCGGTTCGAACAACCGGGCATCACGTCCCTCGTCCGCATCTGTCACGGTCAGCTGGGGGCACCGCGCCTGGGCATCGCGTTTGCGCATCTCCCGCCGCACCCCCACCGCACGTGCCGCGGCAGAACAGGCGATCACACGGCCGGACCGCAGTACCGCAACCGGACGATCCGGCGACAGATCCATCTCTGCCGCCGCGGCGACCGCCGGCCAATCCGGACACCAGACCCCGAACACCCGATCACTCATCTACAACGCCACCGGCAGCGCAGGAGCATCGTACGAATTGCTCTGGGAGTCGACCACATCGACGAGCTGCACCCGGTCGCCGCAATGCACCACGTCCAGCCGGGTATCGGCTCCGGCGAATCCGCGTCCGTGTGAACGGACCGCGAGTGAGACACCCCCGAGTCGGCCGTAACCACGCCGCACAGCGGAAGGCTGATGGGCGGTGGGCTGATGCCGGTACGCACAGACCCGCGACTGCAACTTCACATGCGCTCCCGACCACGTGCCGTCGGTGACCACCAGCACCGCCCCCTTGCTACGAGCGCGGGCCATCACCACCCGGCTGCGCGAGGGTGGCACCGAGATACCACCGAGGCCCACCACCACCAGGTCGAGTCCATCGAGCAGCACCGCGGCGATCTCCACCGGATCCGGCCCGGGGTCGGGTATCACCGCGATCCGGGACAGGTCGGCCCCCATCTCGACCGCCGCGAGCAGACACAGCTGCGGCTGACCGATGACTGCCACATGACCGCCGTCGGCACTGACCTGTGCGATCAGCGACAACAGCAACGACCGCGCACCCTCCAGGGCCAACACCTGACCACGGATCAGCCCGGCACCGGGGAGCACCCGTTCGAGAGCCGGCGGGACAGCCAGCCTCTCGCGGTCGGTGTACTTCTCCTGCTCATTGACAACCGCCGACATCTGTCTTTGTGGCACAACGGATTCGGGCTTTGATCGAGTGGTGGCAGCAGCGAGGGTCTGCCGCAACATCGCCAGCTTCTGCGCCTTGTCCGGAGCTGTCTCCATGGTCTGCATCGCACCCCTGTCCATACTCCCCACCAAGGGGGAAGTGGCGCAGGGAAGTTGCAACCACCGGTCTGACTCGAACACATTTTCGATTCTTTTCGAATGTAGGTCAGCACTCCGACAAGCGTCAATACGCCTCGGCGCGTCGTCCGGGCGAGTCGTCCTCGCCCGGCACACCACCCACTCCAGTCTCAGGAGTCCACTAAGGTCAGACCAATGAGCGCCTCTTCCTACCGCGTTCCCGGCCCCGATTACCTGGTTGCCGGGCGGTACCGTCTGCGCTCGAAGATCGGTGGCGGTGGCATGGGCGCCGTCTGGCTGGCACACGACACCCTCCTCGACCGGCAGGTCGCCATCAAGCAGGTGTTGTCGGTGGCCGGCATGACCGAGGACTCCGCGGCCGAGATGCGTCAGCGAGCCATGCGCGAGGGTCGGATCGCGGCCCGGCTGAGTCATCGCAACGCCATCGCCATGCACGATGTGGCACTCGACGCCGGTGAACCCTGGTTGGTGATGGAGTACCTGCCCTCGCGCAGCATCGCCGAAATCCTTCATCAAACCGGCACCATGCCCGTCAAACAGGTGGCCCAGATCGGTGCCCAGGTGGCCGACGCCATGGCCGAGGCCCACAACGCAGGCATCATGCACCGCGACATCAAGCCGGGCAACATCCTCATCGCAGAAGGACGCAACGCCGGGCTGGTGAAGCTGACCGACTTCGGGATCTCGCGGTCCAAGGACGATGTGCAGCTCACCCAGACCGGTGTGATCACCGGTACCCCGGCGTACTTCGCACCGGAGGTCGCCCGCGGCGAGGATCCGTCGGAGGCCTCCGACGTCTACTCGCTCGGCTCCACCCTCTACACCTGCGTGGAAGGTCAGCCGCCGTTCGGGCTCGACGAGAACTCCCTGGTGCTGCTGCACAAGGTCGCCCGCGGCGAGATCATCCGGCCCCAGCGGGCCGGTGCCCTCGAGGGCGCTCTGCTCGCCATGCTCGAGCCGAGTCCGACCCGTCGGCCGACGATGGCCGGGATCCGCGATCGGCTTGCCCAGATCGCCGCGGGCGATGCCGGCAACACCGCGCAGATCCTCACCAGTCCGCTGGATCGACGAACCGCGCCCCTCCCCCCGCGGCCACCCACCCGGCGCATCCCGACCACCACCGAGTCAGGCCTCCCGGCAGCTCCGGGACCGGCCACTGCCGGACGGGCCCACCCGACCTCGGGTGTCGGCGAGTCGTGGCAGGTCACCCAGCATTCACGGCCGGCGTTCTCTGGATTCGACCAACAACCCGAGAAGACTCCGCCCCGCCACGCCGCTCTCGCGGCTGCGGTGTTCCTGGCATTTGTGGTGCTCGCCGCCATCGCGGTCACCCTCATCGCACTGGTCCGCTAGACCTCGCGTCGTCTCGAGCGCTACGCACCGGTTCGAACCAGTGCGCCGCGCACACGGCCGCGCGTCGGCACTAGCTGATGTGCCGGTTTGCGGCCCACCTGGTGAGTGCGTTGCGATTGGACTGCTGGGTCTTGCGCAGAACATTGGACGCGTGGGTCTCCACCGTCTTGATGGAGATCACGAGATCCTCGGCGATTTCCCGATACGTGAACCCCCGGGCAAGCAACCGCAGGACCTCCATCTCGCGCGGTGTCAGCGAATCGAGTTCGGGATCCAGATGTGGTTCCGGCACGGGCGATTTCCCGGTGAACGAATCGAGCACGAATCCGGCCAGTCGCGGACTGAACACGGCGTCCCCGTCGGCGACACGACGCACGGAGTCGGCCAATTCCGAGCCCCCGATCGTCTTGGTGACATAACCGCGGGCACCCGCGCGAATGGTGGCGATGACATCTTCGGCGGCATCGGACACACTCAGCGCCAGGAAGACGGGTGACTTCTGCGGTGCGGCATCGGCGACACCACGCAGCACCGCGATCCCTCCACCGGCAGGCATGTGCACATCGAGCAACACCACGTCCGGTGACGACTGGAGGATGCCCGCGATCGCTTCGGCGACCGCGCCTGCCTCCCCGACCACGGCCATGTCGGTCTCCGAGGCCAATTCCGCTCGTACGCCAGAGCGGAAGACACCGTGGTCGTCCACCAGAAACACCCGGTATGGCTCACTTCGGCCGGTCATCGCCCCAACTCTCTCAATTCACCGCACCCGATTCGGAACCGGCGTCCTCACCGAGGTCCGTGACCACCGGCGTCTCGTCGCCACGCGGCATCGACATCCGGACATCGACCCCTCGACCGGCGGTCGACTTGATCTCAACGCTACCGCCGTGCCGCTGCACCCGCGCTTTGATCGACCCCGACACCCCGCGGCGATCTTCTGGTACCTGGTCGGGGTCGAAGCCGACGCCACGGTCGCGGACGAACACCTCCACCTGCGAGCTCTCCACCTCGGCGTACACATCAACCGAGCGTTCCCCGGAGTGTTTGGCGGCGTTGACAAGTGCCTCTCGCGTCGCCGCGATCAGCGCAGCCCATCGACGGTGATCGCCGCTCCACGAGGGATCATCGGCCGTGACGTCGCCGACGGTCACCACCTCGACTTCCACGCCGTAGTGGTCTTCGACCTCGGCGGCCACGGCCTTGAGTGCGGTGGTCAGCGAATCGCTCTGCTGCCCTTCACCTTCGAACAGGTAGCGACGCAGCTCACGTTCCTGGCTCCGCGCCAGGCGTTGCACTTCTTCGGCATGTCCCGACCGCTTCTGGATGAGCGCCAAGGTCTGCAGCACGGAATCGTGGAGGTGCGCCGCGATCTCTTCCCGTTCGGCATTGCGGATGCGTGCGGCGCGCTCGGCACCCAGCATCCGGGCCATCCGCAACCACAACGGGATCGTCAGCAGCAGCACACCCAGTACCGTCGCGGCGACGGCCAGCAACGTGGTGCTCAACCCGCCGATCCGGTTGTTCCCGGCCAGCACCACCACCACAAGGCCGATCACCACCAGCGTTGCGCCACCGGCGATTCGGGTCCAGGTGATCGCCCGGGCCGACGCGGACCTGGGCCTCCATGTCGAATCGAGTTCGCGCCAGACGAGCGATGCGCCGACCGCCACCACCACCAGCGGGATGAGGAACTGCGCGGGAGTGCCTGAGGCCACGAACCCCACGGACACCACTGCGACCACGCCGACGATCGCCAGGCCGATTCCCTGCCGCCGTTCGGAAGAGGTGGGCGGTTCGGTGTCGGTACCCGGGGGGCACATGAACCAGAGCAGACCGTAGGCGCACACGCCGGCCCCGGCCAGTGCGCTGAGCACGACGAACACCACGCGCACCCGGAAGGCGTCCACTCCGAGGTGGTCGGCCACGCCTCCGGCGACTCCGCCGATGACACGGCCACCATCGCGGCGGTGGACACGTTCGACTGTTGGCACCAGTCGATAGTGGCACGCGCCCGCGGTCGCACACATCAGGGACAATCCCCAGATGTGATTCCAGGGAGCAGATCAGGGTGAATCCCGATGGTGCGGTGCCCGACCCGAGATCAGTATTGAACGCATGAGCGGAGATGTCCCGAAGACGAAGCGGAGCTCGACCATGAATGCTGCATCCAGTCCCACCATCAATGCCGAAGTACTGCAGAACATGTGGCAAACGCGCCCGGCACGTGCAGCCTCGGGTTCGACGATCGGCGGCGTGTGCACCGGGATCGGTGTCCGGTACAAGGTCGACCCCACGCTCGTGAAGGTGGCGTTCATCGTCTCGGCGTTGTTCGGCGGTGCAGGCATCCTGCTCTACATCGCTGCGTGGATCGTGCTGCCCGAGGGCGCTCCTGCACAGTCGTCTCCGGAAACGGCGATGCGCCCCAAACGCTTTCGGCATGGAATGCGTCATGCCTCATCCCACCCTCCGACCGTTGTCGCGGTGGCCGTCGTGGCCGTCGTGGCCCTGATCGCCGGGCCCCATCTTGCGTGGAGCAGTGGTGGTCTCTTCGGCCTGGCGCTGATGATGCTGGGCTGGTGGTTGCTCTACCAGCGCACACCGGTCCCCGAGCCCGGTACGAGCGCCGACACTTTGGGGCAACAGGCTGCCGGCGATCCGGTCACCGCAGGCGGTTCGTGGTGGCAGACCGCCACAGGTGTGCACAGCCCTGCTGCGGGCGGGCACTTCCAGAGCTGGACTCCCCGCGCCTGGCTCAAGGAGGACCCTCCGGCGACGGCGGCCGACGCAACGCAGACGACTGATGGTGAGGAGGCGGACTCCGATGCCGAACCGCCCCTCCCGACCCCACCTTCGTGGGACCCACTGGGTGCGGCACCTTTCGCCTGGGATCTGCCAGAGCCGTCGTCGCCGGTGGAGCGCACACCGTCGTCACGCTTCACCCCTGTGGTGCTCGGTATCGCGGTCATCGTCGCAGCGGTCGCGGCGGCGATCGGCACGGAGGTGGATTGGTTCGGTCCGGCACGGGTCGGAGCCATCGCGTTGGCCGTGGTCGCCGGCGGGTTGGTCATCGGAGCATTCGTCCGCAAGGGCGGTGGCCTGATCCCGATCGCCATTCCCCTCGCCGGGTTCGTGGTGGTCGCCACGGTGATCGGCAACGTGAACCTGCCCGAGGGCGGCATCGGTGACCGCGATTGGAAGCCGCTCTCGGTCGCCGATCTCCAGGACGAGTACTCCCTGACGATGGGTTCGGCACGACTCGACCTCACCGCACTCGAACTCGACGCCGACAAGAAGGTGACGATCGACATGGGTGTTGGCGACTTCAAGATCATCGCGCCCGAGAACATGAACCTGCGCGCCGATTGTGAAGTGGCCATCGGAGAGGTCAAATGCCCAGAAGGTCTCGAGGGCGGACCTGATGGATCCCAAGGTCCGGTGCTGACAATCGACGCCCATTCGAAAATCGGAAATGTGGAGGTCATCCGTGACTAAGTTCGCACCATTTCAAGCCGTGACCGGAATTGCCGGACTATTGGTGGCCTTGTGGGCCATCGCGGGCGGCCCCGAACTCAACGGTTCGGATTCGACGATGTGGATCGCGCTCGCCGTTGCTGTCGGGGTGGGACTCATCCTGATCTTCAGCGGAGGAAGAGACAAGAAAAAGCTGCCCGGGGTGTCCGAGCACGAAACGACCAGCTAGCAGTATTCGCATCGATCCGGCCGCGCAGCAGCGGCCGGATCGATGCGTCGTTCACCGTGACAGCGGCTTTGTCCACGTAATCGAATAGCGGTAGAGCAATTCCCGCCGAAAACGTGATCCGGGCAGGAGCTCAGACGCATGGGTGCGCATTTCCCGATACGAGACCGGTGGCGGCCACACAATGGGCGACGGCTGTTTCCACACGTTTCGCCGTGCCACTGCGGCGCCCGCGGCCACGATGGACACGTAATCCAACGCACGATCGCGTAGACCTTCACTGCCCGCACAGCCGACCACGACAAGTGTTCCGCCAGGGCGGATGAGTTCTCCCATGCGCCGCAGGCCCTGGCGGGGATCCATGTGATGCAGTGTCGCAACCGAGACGACCGCATCGAAGGACTCCGGTTCGAACGGATGGCTGAGGACGTCACCACAGATGTAGTCGATGTCGTCCGACTTCGCCGCCGCCATGTCGACGCTCGCCTCATCGCAGTCGATCCCGACCACCTGCGGTATGGATCGATGTAGAAGTCGGGTCAGCATTCCCTCGCCCGATCCGACGTCGAGCACCGACGCTGCTCGTCCTTGCAGCGACCGCTCGATGAATGGGTAGTAATGGGTGTTGAAATTCCAGTGTTTCGAATCCGATGCAATGTGGTCATGGTCTTCGATTCGAAGAAGAGACCAACGTTCTTTGACCGAATTGTTGCCGCTCATGATCGCCATGTGAATGCCCCTAACCTGTTCGTGGACACCCAACACAAACGTGTTGTGTCCCACATGTGAACCATGTACTTCACCTAGTTGCCCGAATGGTGAATTCACAAACGAGGTCGATTCTACAATTCGGTGATACGACCCCGCTCGCACTCACCATTACTTTTGCAAACGTAGCATGGAGACGTAACAGGGTTGTCCTGGCGATGCCCCTGATTGATGCGACAGCATGTTCACAATAGGCAGGCACAAATCAATCATCGAAATGCGTGCTGGTGGCAGCTTTGAAAGAAAGCCGGACATCCGATTCAGAGCAAATGGACGGGAAAAGCCCATACGGGAGTGAAACTATTCATTCACGCCGACGAATGGAACGCGCCGCGCCTATAGGCACGGCAGCGAACCTATTCCCATTCGATGGTGCCAGGGGGCTTGCTGGTGACGTCGAGTACCACCCGATTCACCTCAGGCACCTCGTTGGTGATCCGAGTCGAGATCTGTTCGAGCACCTCGTAAGGAATGCGCGTCCAGTCGGCCGTCATCGCATCTTCACTCGACACCGGACGCAACACGATCGGATGGCCGTACGTGCGGCCGTCGCCCTGTACACCCACGCTGCGCACGTCGGCGAGCAGAACCACCGGACACTGCCAGATCTGGTGATCCAAACCGGCGGAGGTCAGTTCCTCGCGGGTGATCAGATCGGCCTTTCTGAGGAGTTCGAGACGGTCTGCGGTGACCTCGCCGACGATACGGATCGCCAGACCCGGACCCGGGAAGGGCTGGCGTCCGACGATCTCCTCCGGCAGACCCAACTCACGCCCGACAGCCCGGACCTCGTCTTTGAACAGCAGGCGCAGTGGCTCCACCAAGCTGAACTCGAGATCCTCCGGCAGACCACCGACGTTGTGATGACTCTTGATGTTCGCCGTACCGGTTCCGCCGCCCGACTCCACGACGTCGGGGTACAAGGTGCCCTGGACGAGGAAGTCGACCTTCTCCCCTTCGGCTGCACGATCGCCGAGCACATCGCTCACCGCTCCTTCGAAGGCACGGATGAACTCGCGGCCGATGATCTTGCGCTTGGTCTCCGGATCACTGACGCCTGCCAACTCACGCAGGAACGTCTTCTCGGCGTCAACCGTCACCAGACGAGCACCGGTGGCGGCCACGAAGTCCTGCTGAACCTGCTCGCGTTCGCCGGCCCGCAGCAATCCGTGGTCGACGAAGACACAGGTCAGCCGATCTCCGATGGCCCGCTGTACCAGCGCAGCAGCCACCGCCGAGTCGACACCGCCGGACAGACCGCAGATGGCGGTGCCGTCACCGATCTGTTGACGGACCTGCTCCACAAGCGCATCGGCGATGTTCGCCGCGGTCCAGGTGGGCTTGAGGTCGGCGACCTCATGCAGGAACCGGGTGAGGATCTGTTGCCCGTACGGTGTGTGCATCACCTCGGGGTGGTACTGCACGCCGGCCATCTGGCGTTCGATGCTCTCGAACGCGGCGACCGGGGCGCCCGCCGTCGAAGCGGTGACCTCGAACCCGGGCGGCGGTTCCTGGACCGCGTCGTTGTGGCTCATCCACACCGGCTGTTGGGCCGGGGTGCCCGAGTGCAGCACGCCGCCCTCGTTGGTCAACGTGGTGCGACCGAACTCGCGCCCGCCGGTGTTGGCCACGACTCCGCCCAGCGCATTCGCCATGGCCTGATATCCATAACAGATCCCGAACACCGGAACGCCGAGGTCGAACAGATCGCCGTCGATTCCCGGGGCGTCGTCGGCATAGACCGACGCAGGTCCCCCGGACAGGATCAGCGCGACGGGATTCTTCGCCTTGATCTCGTCCAGGTCGGCGGTATGGGGGATCACCTCGGAGTAGATCCGGGCCTCACGCACGCGACGCGCGATCAGCTGGGCGTATTGCGCCCCGAAATCGACCACCAGAACCGGTCGCGGAGCCGCTGATTCCACACCTGTATTTTCGCTGTCTGCCACGCCTGTCAGTCTAAACCCGGCCGGGGTCGGGCCCGCCGCACCCGCAAGCGGACGAGGTCGGCACTCAGGCGCTCACACCGTCGGTCTTGGTGATCACCGTCAGTGGCAGCCGGAGCGCACCGGGCGCATCCGCCGGAACCACCGGCGCCTTGGGCGGCGTCGGCGAGATCCGCTCGTAGGGTTGCCCCTGCGGCGGCCGGACGTCATGCTCACCCTTGTTGGGCCACAACGCAATTGCGCGCTCGGCCTGGGCACAGATCGACAGCGAGGGATTCACGCCCAGGTTCGCCGAGATGGCCGCACCGTCGGTGATGTGCAGGGTCGGGTAGTTCCACACCCGATGGTAGGGGTCGATCACACCGGTGTCGGGACTGTCGGAGATCACACACCCACCGAGGTAGTGAGCGGTGAGCGGCATGTTGAACACATCTCCCCAGGTTCCGCCGGGCAGACCGTCGAATTGTTTCGCCGCACGCTCGGTGGCTTCGTTGCCCGCAGGGATCCACGTGGGGTTGGGTTCCCCGTGGCCCTGTTTGGTGGTGACCAGACGCCACGGCCCGAACTTCTTCACGAAGGTGGTGAGCGAGTTGTTCCGGTTCTGCATCACCAGCAGGATCACCGTGCGCTGACTCCAATGCCGCAACCAGATCAGCTGCAGAACGCCCCGCCAGCCCTCTTCGCGGGCCTTGTCGAGCAGCTTGAGCCGCCTCGACCGACCCGGCTTGTCGTCGGTGAGGAATGTCTGCAGCGCCGCAATGGCGTTGGAGCCCTTGCCATATCGGACTGGTTCGATGTGTGTGTCGGGCGATGGGTGGAAGGACGAGGTGATCGCGATGCCCTCGGAGAAATCCTGCGCCGGGTCGTAGGAACGGCGCATCGCACCCAAGATCGATTCGGAGTTGGTGCGGGTCAGCACACCCAGCGTTTCGGAAAGCTCTGGCAGCGAACCCCTGTCCTTGGCCAGATGCATGATCTTCTGCGTGTTGAACGTACCGGCGGCGACGATCACCTGACCCGCGGTCAGGGTCCTGCGACGGGCGCCGATCCGGCCCCACGCCGCCGACCGAGCCGTGTGCACCTTCCAGCTGCCGTCTGCCTGCGGATCCAGCCCGGTGACCGTGGTGCGGTCGAGAATCGTCGCCCCGCGTGATTCGGCCAGACCGAGGTAGTTCTTCAGCAGGGTGTTCTTTGCGCCGTACCGGCATCCGGTCATGCAGGCGCCACACTCGACACACACCGTCCGGTCGGGGCCTGCGCCGCCGAAGTACGGATCGGCCACGCGCTCACCCGGAGTTCCTGTGCCACCGGACTTCTCACCGAAGAACACGCCTACCGGGGTTGGCCCGAAGGTGTCCCCCACCCCCATCTCGTCGGCGACTTGCCGCATGACGCGGTCGGCGTGGGTGACGATGGGGGTGCTGACCACACCGAGCATGCGGCTGGCCTGGTCGTAGTACGGCGACAGCTCGCTCTCCCAGTCGGTGATGTGCTCCCACTGCGGATCCCGGAAGAACGGGGTCGGCGGTTTGTAGAGAGTGTTGGCGTAGTTCAGCGATCCGCCGCCGACGCCCGCACCGGCCATCACCATCACGTCTTTGAGCAGATGGATGCGTTGGATGCCGAACATCCCGAGCTTGGGGGCCCACAGCCACTTGTGCAGTCGCCAGCTGGTTTTGGCGAACTGGTCGTCGGCGTACCGCCGGCCCGCTTCGACGACGCCGACCTTGTAGCCCTTCTCGACCAGTCGTAGGGCGCTGACACTCCCACCGAAGCCCGATCCGACGATCAATACGTCGTAATCGTGCTTTTCGCGAGTGGCCGGCTGCTCGGGCTGGGAGTAGCTGTTACCGCGTGATACAGACACCACGCCATCGTACATTGGTACGTTACCGGCCGGTAATGTATGGCGAATTCTCGCTCGAGAAAACCCAGAGGCCAGTAGTCAGTCGCAGGCCGACAGGCCGACCTTTTGAAACTCCTTGAGGTCGGAGTAACCGGCCTTGGCCATCGAACGCCGCAATGCGCCAACGATGTTGAGATGTCCGAACGGGTCATCGGTGGGTCCGTGCAACACGGTCTGCAGATCCGGCCTGCCTCCGTCCTCGGCCACGGCCAGCAGTGCGCCACGGGGCATCGACGGGTGCGCGGCGGCGGCGGACCAGTAATAGCCACGGCCGGGCGCTGAGGCTGCCGCAGCCAAAGGCGTGCCCAGGACGGCGGCGTCGGCGCCGCAGGCGATCGCCTTGGCGAGCTCGCCGGAGTTGTGGATGTCGCCGTCGGCGATCACGTGGACGTAGCGACCGCCGGTTTCATCGAGGTAGTCGCGGCGGGCCGCCGCGGCATCGGCGATGGCCGTGGCCATCGGAACCCCTATCCCGAGGACTTCCCCGGTGGTGGTGGCCCCGGCGGTGGAGCCGTAACCGACGATCACCGCGGCAGCACCGGTACGCATCAGGTGCAGGGCGGTGCGGTGGTCGTGCACGCCACCGGCGATCACCGGTACGTCCAGTTCGGAGATGAACGTCTTGAGGTTCAGCGGTTCGGAATCCCCTTGTGAGACATGCTCGGCGGAGATGATCGTGCCGTGGATGACCAGGAGCTCCACCCCTGCTGCCACCAGCACCGGTGTGAGCTCGGCAGCCTTCTGTGGGCTGACCCGCACCGCGGTGGTGACGCCGGCCTCACGAATCGACGACACAGCCTGACCGAGCAGGTCCGGATCGATCGGTGCCGCATGGAGCTCCTGCAGCTTGCGTACTGCCGCTGTCGGATCGATCTCGTCCTCGGCGATCCGCACGACCTCGGCGATCTTGGCCTCCACATCGCGGTGGCGGGCCCAGAGACCTTCACCGTTGAGGACGCCGAGACCCCCGTGCCGACCCAGTTCGACAGCCGACTGCGGCGAGACGAGCGCATCCGTGGGGTGACTCAGGATGGGGATCTCGAACCGGTAGGCGTCGAGCTGCCACGCGGTCGACACCTCTTTCGACGAGCGGGTGCGCCGGGACGGCACGATGTTGATGTCGCTGAGTTCGAACGTCCGACGGGCGGTACGGCCCATCCCGATATCCACATGATCACGCACGAGGGTGCCTTTCGTCACTGCTGCACACAGAACCGCATCGGTGAGCACCGACAGACCGGTTCACGAACTGGATCGACCTGCCCGAAACTGATCGGTGCCGGCCGCCTTGGGAACTCAGCGGGAAGTGTAGTTGGGCGCCTCGACGGTCATGGTGATGTCGTGGGGATGGCTCTCTTTCAGACCCGCCGCCGTGATCTGGACGAACTGGGCGTTCTGCAGGTCGGCGATCGAGCTCGAGCCGGTGTAACCCATCGCCGCACGCAGTCCGCCACCCAGCTGATGGATCACCTGGTTGAGCGGTCCACGGAAAGGCACTCGTCCCTCGATGCCCTCGGGCACGAGTTTCTCTTCTGAGAGCACATCGTCCTGGAAGTAGCGGTCTTTCGAGTAGGACTTCGCCTGGCCGCGCCCCTGCATCGCGCCGAGTGAGCCCATCCCCCGGTAGCTCTTGAACTGCTTGCCGCCCACCAGGATCAGCTCGCCCGGGGCTTCCGCGGTGCCGGCGAGCAGCGAGCCGAGCATCGCGGTCGATGCCCCTGCAGCCAGCGCCTTGGCGATGTCGCCAGAGAACTGCAGCCCGCCGTCGGCGATGACCGGAACCCCGGCCGGCTTGCAAACTGCGACTGCCTCCATGACCGCCGTGATCTGCGGGGCGCCCACACCGGCGACCACACGGGTGGTGCAGATCGAACCGGGCCCGACCCCGACCTTCACCGCATCGGCACCGGCCTCGACCAGCGCGGCAGCGGCGGCACGGGTCGCGACGTTCCCGCCGACGATCTGCACCTTCGAGCCGACCTCTGCCTTGAGTTTGCTGACCATCTCCAGGACCAGACGGTTGTGCGCGTGCGCGGTGTCGACGATGATCACGTCCACCCCGGCATCCGACAACGCCATGGCCCGATCCCACTGGTCACCACCGGTTCCCACTGCGGCCCCGACCAGCAGCCGCCCGTCGGCATCCTTGGTGGCATTGGGGTGCTGTTCTGTCTTGACGAAGTCCTTCACCGTGATCAAACCGGTCAGGCGACCGTGACCGTCGACGATCGGGAGCTTCTCGATCTTGTGCCGTCGCAGCAGGCCGAGCGCGGCTTCGGCGGACACACCCTCCTGGGCGGTGATCAGTGGCGCCTTGGTCATCACCTCGGAGACCGGCCGGTTCTGATCGACCTCGAAACGCATGTCCCTGTTGGTGATGATGCCGACGAGTTCGCCGGCGTCGTCGGTGACGGGCAGGCCCGAGATACGGAAACGCGCACACATCGCGTCGACCTCGGCCAGCGTGTTCGACGGGCTGCACGTCACCGGATCGGTGACCATGCCGGCCTCGGACCGCTTGACCGTTTCCACCTGCCCCGCCTGGTTCTCGATCGAGAGATTGCGGTGCAACACACCCATCCCACCGGCGCGGGCCATCGCGATGGCCATGCGGGATTCGGTGACGGTGTCCATCGCCGAGCTCACCAGGGGCACCCGCAACGTGATGTCGCGGGTCAGCTGCGACGAGGTGTCCACGTCACTCGGGATCACGTCGGAGGCCGCTGGCAACAGCAGGACGTCGTCAAAGGTGAGGCCGAGCATGGCGACCTTGTTCGGGTCGTCGCCGCCGGTCCACACCTGGCCTCGTGCCTGGGCGGAGCCGGCTGTCGGGTTGTTCATTCCGGGCACGCTCATTCCGGTCAGGCCTGTTCCACTTCGGATCGGCATGTTGTCATTTCGATGAGTCCATCCTATCTGCTCGTAGGACCTCCTCAGGACGTCGCATCCAGCCCCGGGCGTCGCCCTGATCGAGGGCCGACTCAACGGTCGGGTCCTGCCCTGACGCCCGGCAAGTCGTTCACCTATGTGAAGGAGGATCGTTCATCCAACCGGCGTCGATCTTTCATTCATGCGGTGCACAGACTGGCGCCGGTGGGGTGAGGCTGACTACCGTGGTCAGCGTGCGAGATCATCTGCCGCCGGGGCTGCCACCGGACCCGTTCGCCGACGATCCCCGAGGGGACCCATCGGCGGCGCTGGACGCCGCCCCACCCGGTGAGCCACTGGACGCAAACGAACGCATGGCGATCGAGGAAGACCTCGCCGATCTCGCTGTCTACGAGGCACTTCTGCACCGCCAGGGGATCCGCGGTCTTGTCGTCGTGTGCGACGACTGCCAGCTCGACCACTATCACGACTGGGACATGCTGCGCGCGAACCTGCTGCAGCTCCTGGTCGAGGGCACGGTACGACCGCACGAGCCGGCCGTGGACCCCAGTCCAGAGGCGTACGTCACCTGGGACTACTGCCGCGGCTACGCCGACGCGACGATGCACGCCAAAGACGAAGACTGACGTTCTTCCCCACCGCGAGCGTCGGGCCGATCAGCCCGGCGGCGGTAGCGGGACCGTGGTGGTGGTCGAGGTGGTCGTCGGGGTCACCGGCGGCTCACTGACCACGGTCTCGTCGGTGGTCGGTGGCGGCGTGGACACCGAGGTCGTCTCGGACGGGATGATCGTCACGGTCTGCTGGGTCTCGGTGATCGTCACCGGGGGCAGCTGCAACTGTGGCAGCTGCGTCTCCAACGGCGGAATGGTGACGGTCGTCGGGAGAGTGATGGTCGGCAGGATGGCCGTGAGCAAGCCACGCAGCTGGTCGATTTTCGCCTGCAGCTCGGCCCGCCTATCTGTGTCGGTCACATCGGCGAGCTGGGATTCCGCACGATTCAAATAGTCCTGGGCCGCGGACTTGTCACCCGTCGACAACAGGTCGACGGCGTGATCGAGGTCGGTCTCGACGTCACCGGCTGCCAGCGTTGCCGAGGCATCCGCTCCGAACATCGCTTCTTTGACACCCCAGAGCGGATCGCCGGGCGAGGCGTCGTGGGCCACCACCGACAGACCGCCGAACACGATCGCACATGCTGCAGCGGCGCCGGCCGTATAGCGGGCCACGGTCAGCGACCGGCGACGGGTCGCCGTCCTTCGCTGCGCAGCGATGCCCGCCTCGACCTCTTCGAGGGTCGGGCCGGCAGGCATCGGGGCAGCTGTCACCTCGGCACGCCAATTGGACAGCAGCGCCGCGAGTTCGTGGTCCACAGGCGAATGCGCAGGCACTCCGCGCTGGGACACCAGAGCGTCGATGAACTCGTCGTCGGCACGAACCGCGCCGAGGTTCACCGGGATGGAGTCTTCGTCGATCGCCTCGGATGCCGATGAGGGCACGCTCTGGAAACGCTCGTCGGATTCATCACCGAACCCCTTGCCACCACGTCGATCGCGCCTGTCACCCATCGCCCTCACCTACCCTTCTCGATCTCGGTCTTCAGTTTCGCGAGTGCCCTGTGTTGAGCCACCCGCACCGCTCCCGCCGTGCTCCCCACAGCGGACGCGGTCTCTTCGGCCGACAGCCCGACAACCAGTCGGAGCACCAGCACCTCACGCTGCTTGTCCGGGAGCGTCGACAACAGTTCGTTCATGCGACGGCCCGCGTCGGAGTCCAGTGCCCGCTGTTCGGGTCCGTCGTCGACGGCCATCCGCTCGGGCATCTCATCCACCGGCTCGGCCTTGTTACGACCCGCCGCTCGATGAGCATCGGCAACCTTGTGGGCGGCGATGCCGTAGACGAACGCCATGAACGGTCTGCCCTGGTCTTGGTACCGGGGCAGAGCTGTCATGACGGCCATGCAGACCTCCTGCGCTACGTCGTCGGCGGAGAGCGAATGCCGCTCACCACCTCCGACCCTGGCCCTGCAATAGCGCACAACCAGGGGGCGGACACTTTCGAGTACGTCGGAGAGAGCCGATCGGTCGCCCTGCGCTGCGGCAGAGACAACCCGGTCCAACTCTTCACCTGTAAAAATCATCGCTCGTAGACGTCTCCGCGTTACCTTCGCCGATTGGTGCCGGCCGCGCGGAGGCCATACCCCCGGCGGTAAGTCGCTAGTAGCTTAGCCAGCGAACGGCCTCGCGTTCTCGCCGCTAGCGCATCGCACCGCCGCGAGCGGCCAGTTCGTGCCTCAGATCGGCCGCACTCGGCGATCCGCCGGCGCCGAGTGCTTCGAGCAACATGGCCGATGCCCACCAGAGCGGCAGTTGACCAGCGGATGCTGCCGCATCACCGACCCGTTGGGCTCTCTCGATGGCGCGCGACGTCTCCCCGGCGCTTGCGGCGGCCGCGGCAGCGATCAGTTCGGTCTTGATGAGATGCCGTTGCGAAGGACATCCCCTGACCACGGCGAGGGCTGCCGACGAGTGTTCTTGTGCGGTGTCTGGGTCACCGGTGTACATCGCGAGTTCGGCCCGGACCCACAGTGAGCGCAGGGCCGGCCGGCCGTGCCATACCCATTCGCTGCCCTCGGTGCGTTCATGCGCGTCGATCAGTAGGGCGTCGACCCTGTCCAGCAATCGCGTGGCGGCACCGAACATCCCCCGTCCGAGATCGTCGGCGGCCAGACCGGTGAGTGCGTCGCACCAGGCAGACACCCGGGGTCCGGCGATCGCGGCGGCATCGGACCCTGCCACCGGGGTGGCGAGCAGGGCCAGAGCATGTGCGTCATGGTGAACGGCGCGAAAGTGCTGTCCGCCCTGTCGTAGATGCGCGGCGCGCGTACTCGCGGCGAGGGATAGGAGAACGACGTCGGTGCTGGTGGTGGTGATCCGGCGCAACTCGGTCGCGGCTGCGGCATAGTGGCCGCTGCTGCCCAGCGCGACAGCGCGAAACCACCTGTCCCAACCGTCGACAGCCAGGGGAAGTGGGTACTCGCCCGCACTGCCGCCGAAGGCGATCGCGGGTAGTGTGACCTGCATCGCCCTCCTCACATCACGGCGCGGTAACCAAGTTAGCGTGAATTTAACTTACTGAAACCGGCTCAAAAGTCGCCCTGACGTCAATCTGAGGTCACCGGAACATTTCCTGCGGGTAAATTGCAGCACTTCCGCGTTTTCCCTCGATACACGGTTCTCAAACCACCGCTAGCCCGGGCGACAGCACTCGAATGGCCCCTGACGTGCACAGATGCGGTCCGCATTCACCATGCCTCGACGTCGGTCGCCATCACAAAACAACAGGGCGTCGATAAACAAATGGTTAACATCGCCCGAAGTTCGCGTCTTCAATTGGCGGAATCGGTGCCTGTTGACTCCATTTCCTCGCTTTGCATACGGTGTGCTGGACGTCGAAAACAACGCGGTCTCGACAAGTCAGTCACAATTACGCCTCACCGGCACGTCACAGAGGAGCACGCAGATGCCTCAGCCGAACCACCTTCCCGGACCGAATGCCGACATCTGGGATTGGCAGATGAAGGGCTTGTGCCGCGGTGTCGACTCATCAATGTTCTTCCACCCGGACGGCGAGCGTGGCCGTGCCCGTGCCCAGCGGGAACGTCGCGCGAAAGAACTGTGCCACCAATGCCCCGTGGTGGCTCAATGTCGCGAACACGCACTGGCGGTCGCTGAGCCATACGGCATTTGGGGCGGCCTGTCCGAGTCCGAGCGCGGAATGCTGATGAAGCGCGGAGTCGGACGCCGCATCGCGAGCTGATCGTTTGCAGCACCACGAAATCCAACGAAGAAACAAAACAGAATTGGATTTCAATCTCAAACAATTGAATCTCCACAAAAGCGAGGACGCCTGATATCGGCTCCTCGCTTTTGTTGTCAAGACAAATACGAGAAACACCACCCGAACAACCGGTGAACGACAAACGCCCCGGCCGTGGGGCCGGGGCGTTCGAGGTCGGGCAACAACTAGTGCGCGTGTCCGTGACCGTGACCATGGCCGTGGTCGGCCTCGGACTCGGCCGGCTTGTCGGTGATGGTGCTCTCGGTGGTCAGGATCATCCGCGCCACCGAGGCGGCGTTGACGATGGCCGAGCGGGTCACCTTCACCGGGTCCACCACGCCGTCGGCGAGCAGATCGCCGTAGGTCAGGGTGCCGGCATTGAAACCGTGGCCGCGCGGGAGTTCGGCAACCTTGGAGACCACCACGGCCCCGTCGGTTCCGGCGTTGGCCGCGATCCAGAACAGCGGCGCCTGAGCGGACTGCTTGACCACGCGTACACCCAGCGCCTCATCACCCTCGAGGCTGTCGGCGAGATCATCGAGGACCGCAGCGGCAGCCTGCACGATCGCCGAACCGCCGCCGGGCACGATGCCTTCTTCCACAGCTGCCTTCGCTGCCGCGACGGCGTCTTCCACGCGGTGCTTGCGCTCCTTGAGGGCGGTCTCGGTGGCTGCGCCGACCCGGATCACTGCCACCCCGCCGGCCAGCTTGGCCAGGCGTTCGGCGAGCTTTTCCCGATCCCAGTCGGAATCGCTTGCCTCGATCTCGCGACGGAGCTGGTCGGCGCGGTTCGCGATGGCATCGGAGGTTCCCGAACCATCGACGATCGTCGTGGCGTCCTTGGTGACGACGATCCGACGTGCGCCGCCGAGCAGTTCGAGCCCGGCGTCGGCCAGGGTGATGCCGATGTCGGCGGTGATGACGGTGCCGTCGGTGACGATCGCGAGGTCCTCCAGGAACGCCTTGCGACGGTCGCCGAAGAACGGCGCCTTGACCGCGACAGCGCGGATCGTCTTACGGATCGAGTTGACCACCAGGGTCGAAAGCGCTTCGCCTTCAACATCTTCGGCGATGATCAGAACGGGCTTGCCGGATTCGGCGATCTTCTCCAGAAGCGGCAGGAAGTCGGGCAGCGAGCTGATCTTGTCCCGGTAGATGAGCACCAGCGCGTCTTCGAGGACGGCTTCCTGGCTGTCGATGTCGGTGACGAAGTACGGCGACAGGTATCCCTTGTCGAACTGCACACCCTCGGTGATCTCGAGGTCGGTGACGAGTCCTGAGCTTTCCTCCACGGTGACGACACCATCGGCGCCGACCCGGGCCATGGCCTTGCCGACCATCTCGCCGACCTCTGCGTCACGGGAGGACACGGTGGCGACCTGTGCGATCGCTTCAGCACCTTCCACCGGGGTGGCAGCGGCGAGCAGCGACTCGGAGAGCGCGTCGGCGGCCTTGGAGATTCCCAGGCCGAGCGCGATCGGGTTGGCCCCTGCTGCGACGTTGCGGAGTCCGGCCTTGACGATCGCCTGCGCCAGGACGGTGGCTGTGGTTGTACCGTCGCCGGCCACGTCGTTCGTCTTGGTGGCGACAGACTTCACGAGCTGGGCGCCGAGGTTCTCGAACGGGTCTTCCAGGTCGATCTCTCGGGCGATGGTGACGCCGTCGTTGGTCACGGTCGGACCGCCGAACGCCTTGGCCAGCACCACGTGGCGGCCGCGGGGTCCAAGAGTCACCTTCACCGCGTCGGCGAGGTGATTGACCCCTCGCTCCAGCGAGCGCCGGGCCTGCTCATTGAATTCGATCTGCTTGGCCATGTGTGTGGCTCCTAAGATTTTGGTCGGGTGATGAAACGACAGCCGCCCCGGCTACCCCGCATGGGGACGCCGGGGCGGTGTCGAACCAGAGTTACTTGGAGATGACTGCCAGCACGTCACGCGCCGACAGGATCAGGTACTCCTCGCCGGAGTACTTGATCTCGGTGCCGCCGTACTTGCTGTAGATGACGGTGTCGCCTTCTTTGACGTCGACCGGGATCCGGTTGCCCTGCTCGTTCACGCGTCCTTCGCCAACGGCGACGACGGTGCCCTCTTGCGGCTTTTCCTTGGCCGTGTCGGGGATGACCAGGCCGGACGCGGTCGTCGTCTCGGCCTCATTGGCCTGAACGAGGATCTTGTCCTCGAGCGGCTTGATGTTCACGCTCGCCACGATGTGAGCCCTCCACTTTCGGGGTAGTTCGGGCCCGAAGACCGGGCCCTGTTAGCTGTTCGGAACGTATACGGCGCCTGGATCGGTCCCGTCGTCGCGGGTGCCGGAACCTCACTGGGTGCCGACTAGCACTCTATACATGCGAGTGCCAGCACTCAAGGTGAGAGTGTGCGAACTTCTCATACCGGGACGGATACCTTCGTCGCTACGGTGCGGTCGCGACGACGCTCCCATGCGATCAGGCCCAGCGTCGACACCAGGGCGACCACGGTCAGAACTGCGATCACCGTGATGGCCGGGACCATGCCGCCGATCAACTCCCCCGGACGCCCGGGTTCGGCACTGCCGAGGATGGCGGTGATCACCGCCATCATCAGCGCACCACCGATCTGGATGCTGGTGTTGACCAGCCCTGAGGCCAGCCCCTGCTCGTCGTCCGACACACCGGCGGTGGCCTGGGAGTTGACCGAGGGGAACGTGGCCGCGAACCCGATGCCGAGGAACAGGATGGTCGGTAGCAGGAAGACGAAGTAGTTCATCCCCGGTTCCACGCGGAGGAACCACAGGTATCCGATGAGGAACGCCACGAAACCGCCCGCGATGAGCAGCTTGGTGCTCACGCGGTCGAGCACCCGGTCCATGAAGAACGCGCTGGCCACCACGAGCACACCGGCGGGCAGGAACCCGAGTGCCATCTCGATCGGCGACCATCCCAGAGAGTTCTGCAGGTACAGCGTGACGACGAACTGGAAGGCCACATAGCCACCGAACATCGCCGCGGCCGCCAGGTTGGCATGCACGAGCGTGATCGACCGCAGGATCCCCAGGCGGAGCAGGGGGTGTTTGTGCCGCACCTCCACCGCGATGAAGGCCGCAGCGAGTAGACCTGCGATGACAAACATGACGATGGTCGACGTCGCTGCCCAGCCGACCTCAGGCGCCTGCACCACCGCGAACACGAGGATCAACAGTGCAGATGTACTCGTGACCGCGCCGATGACGTCGAAGTGCGACCAGTTGAACGGCACGCGGGGCGACTTCGCGATCACCCGGGCACCCACCACGAGTAGCAGCAGCGCAACGGGACCGGGGAAGATCAGTGTTGCGCGCCATGACAATTCGGTGAGCAGCCCACCGAAGACGAGGCCCAGGGAGAACCCGCTGGCACCGCACACGGTGTAGATCGACAGTGCTTTGTTGCGGGCCGGCCCCTCGGCGAAGGTCGTGGTGATGATCGACAGGCCTGCGGGCACCGTGAAGGCCGCGGCCACGCCTTTGACGAAGCGCAGCGCGATGATCAGGGTGTCGATTTCGGTCGCCGCACTGACGACGGAGGCGACGCCGAATACGGCCAGTGCCGTGAGGAACACCCTGCGACGACCGAGCAGATCGCTGGCTCTTCCTCCCAGTAGCAGCAGACCGCCATAGCCGAGGACGTATCCGCTGACGATCCACTGCAGCTGCGCCTGGTCCATGGCGAGTTCGGAGCCCATCGAGGGGAGCGCAACTCCCACCATCGAGACGTCGAGCCCGTCGAGGAACAGCGCGCCGGCAAGAACCACCAGCAACAACCAGGTCTTGCGGGTCCATCCGCCGGCAGACGTGACGTGCTCGGTGGCCGGCGGGTCGCCGGCCATCAAATCCTTCTCTTTCTTCGTTCTGGGTTCTTGGATCTTCGGGTCTTCGGGTGTGGTTTCAACCGTCATGGTCCAGAACTATATGCATATGCATCTAATGTGTCTACATAAAATGCAGGCGAACATAATGTGGTTGCATCTGATACGATGCCCCCATGTCCACCCCGCACCGAAGCGATGATGACCTGGCCCAGGCCTGGCATTCGCTGTCGGTGCGATACCACCGCCTCCAGTGTGACTTGGACCGGGAATTACAAGCAGCACAACAGATCTCGAGTAGCGAGTTCGAGGTTCTCGAGCTCCTCTCGGCCGCGGACGACTGCAAACTCCGGATGAGCGAGCTCGCCGGATCAGTCCACCTGAGTCAGAGCGCCCTGTCCCGGCTCGTGGCCGGGCTCGAGAAAGACGGATTGGCATGCCGATCCATGTGTCCCCAAGACCGCCGCTCAGTCTTCACGCAGCTCACCGACGAGGGGCGAGCCAGGTACGAGGCGGCCAAGCCCGTACAACGCGCCATCCTCCGTGCCGAAGCCGAATGCAATTCATCCGGATCGATCTGCGGCGCAATCGAAGTGAATCAAGACCCGCATAGCTGAACGCGGGTCAGTAATTGCTGACCTGTACCGACAGACCCGGGTCGGTGGCCACCGTCAGATCTGACGGGGCTGCCCCACCGGCTATGACGTGAGCACCCAGGGTCGCGATCATCACGCCGTTGTCGGTGCACAACCGCGGCTTCGGAACCCTCAGTGTGATCCCGGCGTCCTCACAGCGTTCTCGCGCAAGCGACCGGATTCTCGAGTTCGCGGTCGCGCCGCCGCCCAGCACCAAGGTGTCCACACCGACGTCTCGGCAGGCCCGCACGGCCTTCATGGTCAATACGTCGGCCACCGCTTCCTGAAAAGACGCCGCGATATCCGCGACGTTCGGTTCGACACCATCACGGCGGCATTGCTCCACGTATCGCGCAACCGCAGTCTTGAGACCGCTGAACGAGAAGTCGTGCCGCGCATCTCGTGGACCGGTCATGCCCCTGGGAAACCGGATGGCGTTCGAATTTCCCTGTGCTGCAGCCGCATCGAGTGCCGGTCCACCTGGGAAACCGAGGCCCAGCAAGCGGGCCACCTTGTCGAACGCTTCACCGGCGGCGTCGTCGACCGTCGTACCCAACTCCACGATGGGCGCACCGAGGTCGTCGACGTGCAACAGGTGTGTGTGCCCGCCCGACACCAACAGCGCCACGCAGGGCGGCATCGGGCCGTGTTCGAGGGTGTCGACCGCAACGTGACCGCCGAGGTGGTTCACCGCGTACAGCGGCACATCCCACGCAGCCGCATAGGCTTTCGCTGCCGCAACCCCTACGAGCAGTGCACCGGCAAGTCCCGGACCGATGGTCACCGCCACGGCGTCGGGCACTCGGATGTCCGCGGTCGCGAGCGCCCGCCGCATGGTGGGGACGATGGCTTCCAGATGTGCGCGGGATGCGACTTCGGGCACCACTCCCCCGTAGCGAGCATGCTCATCGACACTGGACGCCACCTCGTCGGCCAGCAGTGTGGTCGTACGGTCGGCGTTCCACCGGACGATTCCCACACCTGTTTCGTCACAAGAACTCTCGATACCCAGGACGATCATGGTCGGCCTCCCTCGGGCGGGGCTGCTCTCTGCTCACGCCGCATCGTGTACGCGTCTGCCCCGCTGGGCTGGTAGTAGCCCTTTCGGGTTCCGACGATCTCAAAACCGTTGCGGCGGTACAAGTTGATGGCCGCCTCGTTGTCGGTACGCACCTCGAGGAACACCGGCGCCCTGCGCTTGTCCGCGATCTCGAGCAGAACCGCGAGCAGCTCCCGTCCGTGACCGTGTCCCTGATGGTCCGGGGTGACGGCGATCGTGTGGATCTCACACTCGTGGTCGCCCGCCGGTCCGAGCACGGAGATACCCGCGTAGCCGACCAGGTCGTCGCCGTCACGGGCCGCGAAGTAGTGGTTGTGTGGTGTCGAGATCTCGGCACGAAACGCTTGCGCCGGCCACGGCGAGTCGCCCGCGAACAGCAGGCTCTCGATTGCGGCGCAGCGGGACGCGTCGCGAGGGAGAAGTGGTCCGATCTCCACTTTCGACGAGGTCATTTCTTGCGATCCTTGAGTTCCACGGCATCCGGTCGACGAAGGTACAGCGGCGTCAACGGCGCGGGCGGCGTCCTCGACAGGAGTCCTGGCAACGCCACCTGAACCAGTCCGATGGCCGTGGGAGCCGTAGCGGTGAGCACCGGGTAGTCGAAAAGCGCGGTATGAGCGGGAGATCCAGCAATCGCGTCGATGGCCACCGAGCCCGGCGAGGTCGCCTCTGCGTGCTCGAGCGCGGCAGCGAGATCGGCGGGAGCCATGACGTCGGGACCGTCGGTACGGGCGCCACGTGTGTACCGCGCCCAGTAGACCTCCCGACGGCGGGCGTCGGTGACAACAAGAAGGGAGTCGACGTCGCTTGCCGCGACCGCGATCGCGTCCAGCGAGCACACGCCGTGG
This sequence comes from Williamsia muralis, assembly GCF_051487485.1. Lineage (GTDB taxonomy): Bacteria > Actinomycetota > Actinomycetes > Mycobacteriales > Mycobacteriaceae > Williamsia > Williamsia muralis_B. The sequence goes on from NZ_JAHVCV010000002.1 coordinate 261,579, forward strand.
ACATCGACGCCCAGCGCATCGGCGAAGGCAGCGCCGGTGGCCAGCCCGACACGCAGTCCGGTGAACGGTCCGGGACCTTGTCCCACCACAACTGCGTCCAGATCTGCCCTGGCGACGCCCGCCTCTTCGAGGCATTCCAGGATTCGGGTGGTGAGGATTTCCGCGTGGCCCCGCGTGGTGGTCTCCACACGTTCGGACCGCACGGCGAGGCGGCCGGGCGGTGATCCGGCCGTGCCGGTATCGAGTTCCACGATCCCGGTCACGACCTCGGGCGTTGCGGTATCGACTGCGAGGACAAGCACGATCAGCAAGCCTACCCGTGACGGCCGACGCGCCGTGGCGAGCGGATGTCGCCGACTGCGTCAGCCGCGGGTGACCCAGCCATAGTTGACGGTGCGCTCGTCGGTGTCGAGGTCTCGGCGCAGGCGAACGAGCAGATGACGTCCGCTCAGCCGTTCCGCCACGCCCTCCCCCCATTCGACGACAACCACGGAGTCGGTGAGGTCGGTGTCGAGGTCGAGGGCGTCGAGTTCCTCCAGGCCACCCAGCCGATAGGCGTCGACGTGAACCATCGCCGGTCCACCTCCCGGTCCGGGCCGGTGCTCCCGCGCGATGATGAACGTGGGTGAGGTGACGCGACCCTGGACGCCTAGACCTGCCCCGATCCCCCGCGCGAGGGCGGTCTTGCCCGCGCCGAGTGGCCCGTCGAGGATCACCAGGTCACCCGCGCCCAGGCCGGCAGCCAGGCTACGTCCGAACGCCTCGGTGTCCTGCACCGTCGGCAGGATCTCCTGCTCGAATCCCGCCTGGTCGTCGGATGTCACGGTCGCTGGACCCGCCCGACGAGCCCGCTGATCGCGTCGTTGACTGCCGGTGGGTTCTCCATCATCACCATGTGGCCGCACTCGGCAACGCCGATCAGCTCGCAGTTCTTGCCCAGACGGTTGTGCAGTTCCACCGAGTTCGCCACCGGCGTGACCTTGTCTTCGTAGCCGCACACGACCATCGTCGGGATCGCGGAGAGCACCGGCAGCCCGGAGGTCTCGTCGTGCTCCTCGAGAGCACGCAAGAAGTTGACGACCGTGTCGATCCTGGTGTTCTGAATGACCGATTCGGTGAACTCGATCACGGCGGGTGAGTGGTAGGTAGAGCCGAAACTGCCCGCGGTCAGCACCGGGGCCATCAGCATCCTCGTGACGCCCCGGCCTGCCTCCACCGCTCGCGGGGCCTGCCGGACGGACAGCCTGAAGGCGTCGACCAGCGGGTTCTGCAGTCCACGTCCCAACCCGGCCTGCGTGATCCCGTGGGCCGCGCTCGCCACGAATCCGGCGCCGACCACCTTCGAACCGAACAGTTCCGGCCGTCTGCTTGCCAACGCCATGATTGCCATGCCACCCATCGAGTGCCCCACCAGCACCACGGGTCCATTCGGAACCACAACGCGCAGAACGGTTTCGAGGTCTGCGGCCATCTGCGTGATGGTGCACGAGCCAGCGGCTGCCTGCGCGGACTCACCGTGCCCCCGGTGATCGAAGAAGACCATCCGGACGTCGTCACCCCACGTCTGCGCGAGATCGCGGCGCTGGAAGTGCCACGTGGACATGCGTAGGCAGAAGCCGTGGACAAAGACGACGGTGAGCGGCGCATCTCCTGGACCGACTTCCCGAACAGCCAGCGGCACACCATCATCGGCGACCACGATGCTCGGGCGATCGTCATAGATCGACCCGAAGTCCTCGATGGAGTTGGGGTCGGTGGTGGGGTGTCGCCGCGTCAGCGAACGCGCTGCCGCCCCCACGGCGAGAGCGCCCAGAGTCGCGATGCCGGCGGTACCGGCCAAGATCTCCCAGCGTCCCGTGCGTTCCATCAGCCGGGTCCCGTCGCGACGGGTGTGTGGCGGCCGTTCGGAATAGGCGCAGGAGCACCGACATACGTCCGCACCGCCCGCCCGCGGATGCCGGACACGATCTCGTAGTCGATGGTGCCGATGGCCTCGGCCCACTCGAGAGCGGTGGGTCCACCATGGTCGCCCGTCCCGAACAGCACTGCGCGATCGCCCACTTCGACACCGCCGCCGTCCGCGCCGAGGTCGACGACCATCTGGTCCATACAGACCCGTCCGACATTCGGAAAGCTCCGGCCGTTGATGTGCACCCGCAGGGTGTTCGACAACAGTCGCGGGACCCCGTCCGCGTAGCCGGCCGGCAACAACGCAACGGTGGTGTCGCTCGGTGCGGTCCACGTGTGACTGTACGAAACACCTTGGCCTGCCGGGATCTTCTTGACCGACAGGACTTCAGCCGAGAGAGTCATCACCGGGATCAGACCGAAGTCCCCGAGGTCCGGGGCAGGTGATCGGCCGTACACGGCGATGCCGGGCCTGGCGAGATCTCGGCTCAGGTCGGGCCTGGTGAGCGTGGCCGCGGAATTCGCGATGTGCACAACCTCCGGACCCACGCCGATGCGGCGCAGGTCGGCCACGGCCTCATCGAGGCGTTCACCTTGCAGGCTGTTGAGTGGATGGCCGGGTTCGTCCCCGCGCACGAGGTGGGACATCACTCCGCGTAGCACCATCGATTGCTCCGCAGAGGCAGCTGCGACGCCGTCCCGCAGCTCGTCCCACTCATCTGCCGCCACCCCGTTACGCGCCAGGCCGGTGTCGACCTTCACGGTGACCGACGCGGTACGTCCCGCCGCGCGAGCCGCCTCGACGACCGCGGTCAGCTCGCGGGGTGAGGAGACACCGATCTGCACATCGGCCTCGATCGCAGCACCGAAGTCCGCCGAACTGCCATGCAGCCAGGCCAGCAGAGGCGCGTCGATCCCGCCCCGGCGCAACGCCAGCGCTTCGTCGATGGTCGCGACCCCGATCTCGGCCGCACCAGCGCTCATCACCGCGCCAGCGACCTGCACGGCGCCGTGACCGTACGCGTCCGCTTTCAGCACAGGCATCAGCGCAGCGTTGGTGTGTGCCTGTAGGACCTCGATGTTGTGGGCAACCGCCGACAAGTCGATGCGGGCCTCGAGCGCCGGAGAATTCATCGCCCACCATTGTCGCACTCGACACCACCGAGCAGGGCACGCAAGGTGGGCGACACCGCCGCCAGCAATGCCGACGCACCGATCGGGGCGTTCCCGCCGCCGTGGTTCGGCCCTCCCGCAGACGCCGCGATCGCCGCCAGCGCATGTACTCGCGCTGCCGCGGCCGCGGCATACGACGGCTCCAGACCTGCAGCCAGCAGACTGCCTGCGATACCCGACAACACGTCGCCGGCGCCGGCCGTGGCAGCCCACGACGATCCTGCGTCGTTCACCAGTACCTGCCCGGAGGGATCCGCGATCAGTGTCGCCCGCCCCTTGAGGAGCACGGTCGCACCCAGTTCTGCCGAGAGATCCCTCACGGCCGCGATCCGGTCGACGCCCGGGGGCTGTCCGGTGATCCGGGCGAACTCGCCGGCGTGTGGGGTGATCAAGGTGGGCGCGGTCCGGTTGGTCACCAACTCACGGTGGGCGGCCAACAGTGTCAGTCCGTCCGCGTCGACAAGCACGGGCAGGTCGGAATCCAACACGTGTCGCAGTCGCCTGACCCCGGTGTCATCGGTTCCGGCGCCGGGCCCGATGACCCACGCCTGCACCTTGCCCGCATTCTCTGGCTCATCACTGGCGACGACCTCGGGGAAATGTGAAAGCACCTGCGACGCCGCGGTTCCGACGTACCGGACCATTCCTGAGGTGGCGGCGACAGCCGCCCCACTGCACAACACGCCGGCCCCTGGATAGCGCGCCGAGCCCGCAACGACACCGACCACTCCCTGGCTGTATTTGTCGTCCGACGGTCCGGGCACCGGCCACATCGCAGCCACCTCGGCGTTGCTCAACTGCCGCAAGGCCGGGCGGTGAGCCTTGATCCCTATGTCAGCCAACACGATCCGGCCACACTGCGGTGCGGCGAGCACGTGAGCCACCCGGTATTCGCCGAATGTCACTGTCACCGCGGCACGCACGGCCGGGTCATTGACCTGCCCGGTGTCCGCATCGACCCCCGACGGGATGTCCACTGCCACGATGGGCGCGGTGAGCTCACCGACGATCCGAGCCGCTTCCGGGCGCAATGGTCCAGAACCGCTCAGCCCCACGATGCCGTCGATCACCACATCGACGTCGGGCGAAAAGCTGTCGGTGATACGCCCGCCGGCGCCGCGGAATGCGGCGAGACCGTTTGTGTGAGTGCGGTCGCCGGCAAGCAGGACAGCCCGCACGTCGACGCCCCGCCGGCGTAGTAGCGCGCCCGCGAACAAAGCGTCCGCCCCATTATCGCCGGCTCCGGCAAGCACACCGACCGTGCGTCCGTAACAACTTCCCGATCGTGACACCAGTTCCGCCGCAACCACATCCGCGACAGCGCGAGCTGCACGACCCATCAACACCCCGCGCGCCAACAGATCTCCGGTAGCCGCCTCGGCGGCCCGGATCGAGTCGGCGGTGAAGTAGTCGATCATCGCCCCGCGCGGCCTATTCGACGGTGACGGACTTGGCCAGGTTGCGCGGCTTGTCCACGTCGTACCCGCGCGCCTGGGCGACAGCCGCAGCGAAGACCTGCAGGGGCACAGTCGAAACCAGTGGCTGCAGCAACGTGGGCGTCTGCGGGATCACTATCAGGTGGTCGGCGACACCCCGTGCCGACTCGTCACCTTCCTCCGCGATGACGATGGTGGTCGCTCCACGTGCCTGGATCTCCCGGATGTTGCTGACCATCTTCGAGTGCAGCAACGCCCGCCCCGTCGGTGAGGGCATCACGATGATGACCGGAACGCCGTCTTCGATCAGCGCGATCGGCCCGTGCTTGAGCTCGCCGGCAGCAAAGCCCTCGGCGTGCATGTACGCGAGCTCTTTGAGTTTGAGTGCGCCCTCGAGCGCGACGGGGTATCCGACGTGACGCCCGAGGAACAGGACGGTCCCCCGGTCGGCCAGGTCGCGGGCCAGTGCACGCACCGGCTCGACCGTCTCGAGAACTTTGGCGACCGCGGCCGGCATCGCTTCGAGCGCAGCGTATTCGCGTGCCACCTCATCGGGATACTTCGTACCCCTGGCCTGTGCGAGCGCCAGCCCCACCAGGTAAGTCGCTGCGATCTGGGCGAGGAAACACTTGGTGGACGCCACCCCGATCTCCGGTCCGGCGTGGGTGTAGAGCACGGCGTCGGATTCTCGGGGGATCTGCGCACCATTGGTGTTGCAGATGGCCAAGACCCGGGCCTTCTGTTCCTTGGCGTGCCGGACCGCTTCCAATGTGTCGGCGGTCTCGCCCGACTGCGAGATGGCAACCACAAGGGTGGAACGATCGAGAACCGGGTCGCGGTAACGGAATTCGCTGGCCAACTCGACCTCGACCGGCAGACGCGTCCAGTGTTCGATGGCGTACTTGGCGAGCAACCCCGCGTGGTAAGCGGTACCGCAGGCGACCACGAACACCTTGTCGATGTCGCGCAGGTCGTCGTCGGTGAGTCGCTGCTCGTCGAGGATGATCCGGCCGTTCTCGAAGTGACCGAGCAGGGTGTCGGCGAGAGCCTGTGGCTGCTCGGCGATCTCCTTGAGCATGAAGAAGTCGTGGCCGCCCTTTTCGGCAGCCGCCAGATCCCAGTCGATGTGGAAAGGCCTGCCGGATTCTTCGTTGCCTTCGAAATCGGTGATCGCGTAGTCGTCGGCGGTGATCACGACCACCTGGTCCTGACCGAGTTCAACAGCCTCACGGGTGTGTTCGATGAATGCGGCGACGTCGGAGCCGACGAACATCTCGCCCTCGCCCACACCCACCACCAGTGGAGTGGACCGGCGCGCGGCCACGATGGTGTCGGGGTGGTCCGCGTGCGTGAACACAAGCGTGAACGCACCCTCGAGCCGGCCCAGCACCGCATATGCGCTGTCGACGAAGTTGCCCGCCGTCGAACCACTGGCGTACTGCAGAGCCATCAGGTGGACGGCGGTCTCGGTGTCCGTGTCGGACGAGAACTCGATGCCGGCCTTCTCCACCTCTTCCCGCAGGACCGCGAAGTTCTCGATGATGCCGTTGTGGACCACGGCGATCTTGCCGTCGAGGCTGGTGTGCGGGTGCGCATTTCGGTCGGTCGGCCGTCCGTGGGTGGCCCAGCGCGTATGCCCCATACCGGTCGAGCCCACGAATGCTTCGCGGCCGATGGTGGCCAGCTCCTTGTCGAGGTTCTCCAGCCGCCCGGCCTTCTTCTCGACTGCGGCATGTCCGGCGCCGTCTAGGATTGCCACACCAGCGGAGTCGTACCCGCGGTATTCCATCCGGCGCAGGGCTTCCACGACAACCTCGAGGGCGTCGCGTCTGCCCACGTATCCGACGATTCCACACATAGTGCTACAGGGTACTTGCCGCGCGCGGATACACAGAAGTCGCTGGTGAAGTGCCAATTCTTGCGCTCGCACTGACAACAGGTGAAGTTATGGGTTACGCTGTGCGAACTCTTGAAGTTCTCGAGCGTCAAGCTCAAGGAGTCGAGGGGGATGCGTCGGTTGGGACGCCTTTGATACGTTCGATCCGTATGTCCTCCACCACCGGGGTCACTCCCACTTGTTCACCGCGATTCATGTGAAAACCCCGTAGCGGGCCCCGCTGGTCACGGTTCGATCTGCAAACACGCTTTTTTGACTCGTACACACGTGACACCTCGCATTTCGCTGTAGGTTTCGATGCGGGCTCCACTCTCGGGTCCATCCTCCCGAAGGACGTACATGGACTGGCTGTGGGACATATCGGTGCTCGACGGACCATTGCCGTGGGCCATCCTCCTGCTCGGCATCCTGGGGCTGTTGTGGCTGATCATGCTGCCCCAGAAGACCTACCTTCTTGTTGTTGTACCGATTGCCGCGATCGTCAGCCTTCTTCTGGTGTTGCTGTCGAAATGGCTGATCGAAGACGTCTGGAAACTGTTCTCGGACCCCATCCCGGCGTCCAATTACATGTGGGGCGGCGCAGCGGTGTTCGCACTGCTGCTGTTCATTCCGAGGCTCATCCGTGGCCGGGGGGTGGCCGCCCGGATCATCACGGTCTTGGCGACGGTCTTCGCGGTGGTGATGGCTCTCGCCCAGATCAACGACCACTTCGACGAATACCCGACGGTCGGCTCGGTCTTCGGGATCAACAACGTCAGGACCGTGTCCATCGACGAGGCACGCAGCACTGACATCAAGACCGTGGAGCTGGACAAATGGCGCAAGCCCGCGGGCCTGCCGTCACAGGGCGGCGTGATCACCTCGCCCATCCCGGGTGAGGTCTCGAAGTTCAACGCCCGGCCGGCCAAGGTCTATCTACCACCCGCCTACTTCGCCGAACCCCGTCCGTTGCTGCCGGTGCTGGTGCTGATGGCCGGCCAACCGGGATCGCCGGAAGACTGGCTCGTCGGCGGCCGGTTGACGCAGACGATGGATCAATACGCTGCCGCCAACGAGGGACTGTCGCCCGTTGTTGTGGTCGCCGATGCCACCGGCGACGAACTCGCCAATCCACTGTGTATGGATTCCAACCTCGGCAACGTCTCGACCTACCTGTCGGTGGATGTGCCCACCTGGGTGAAGAACACCTTGCAGGTCGAGACCGACTCGTCGGGATGGGCCATCGGCGGGTTGTCGTACGGCGGTACCTGCTCGTTGCAGATGACCACCAATCACCCCGAGGTGTATCCGACGTTCCTGGACATGTCGGGTCAACTCGAGCCCAGCCTCGGTGACCGCAAACGAACCATCGACCAGGCATTCGGCGGCGACGCGGCCAAGTTCACCGCGGTCAATCCGATGGACCTGATGAAATCGAAGAAGTACCCCCAGGTGGCCGGCGCCTTTGTCGTGGGCAAGGACGATGCGGAATACCGGCCCGGTCTGCAGCAGGTCTACCAAGCCGCACAGGCTGCCGGCATGGACGTCCACTTCGACACCGTCCCGGGCGGACATTCGTTCGCCGTGTGGTCAGCAGGCCTGAAATTGGAGATGCCATGGCTCGGTAAACGCCTGGGACTGCCGTGATCTAGGGAATAATCCCCTCCGAGCGCGACTCTGCACACATCTCGACCACCAGCGGCGGGCACGGGCCCGTCCGTTCGGCCGGCGCGACCGGCTCCACAACTCGAAAGGCGCCGATGAGCACGACCGACACCACTGCCGAGGCACCCCCGGCCGAGCCGACACCGTCGCGCGCCGACAAAGTGCTCGGTCCGGCGGCATGGACCATCCGCAAGGTTCCCTTCACCGCGACCGTGGTCGCGGTGACGATCGTTCTCGGCATCGTCACCGGAGCGTTGTGGGAGACGGTGGAGAACCGGACCTGGTTCGGTGATGTCGCCTATGGTTATCCCCCGCTCACCGACGGTAAGTGGTGGACTCCGTTGTCGGGCACCCTTTTCGGGCTGACACCTGCTCACTACATCGCACTCATCGTCATCTTCGCCGTTGTTGTCGGGTGGTGCGAGTGGCTGCTGGGCACGGTCAGGGTCGCCGTTGTCACCATTGCAGGGCAACTGATCGGCGAGCTGGGCGCCGTCGCGTTCATCGCAGTGTTCCGGCCGACCAGCTGGGAATGGGTCGACCACCTCGCCGACGTCCAGGACGTGGGCCATTCCACCGCCATCGTCGCTGCCGTGGCCGCAGCGAGTGCCAGACTCCGCTCGCCGTGGCGACTGCGGGTACGGGCGATTCTCCTTGCCTACGTTGCCGTTTCTTTCCTGTTCGAGGGCTCGCTGCATGACGTCACCCACCTCATCGCTGCAGTGGTGATGCTCGTGGTCGGCGAAAAGTTCTTCAGTCGAGGCGAATACGGTGTGATGCCGCGAACGCGGCAAGAGATCCGGATGATCAGCTTCCTCGGCCTGGTCCTCATCGGGATCGTCAACATCGCTGTCGCCGTGTTTCCCGGCGACGGGCCGTTCGGTCCCACCGATTCCGACGACAGCCTCAGTTGGGGGTCGATCGTCAGTGTTCTGATCGTGCTGCTGATCGCCGACCAGTTGCGGCGCGGACGGCGCTGGGCATGGTGGATCACCGTGATCTACGGGCTCTTGTACGTCGCCCTGCTCGTCTTCGTGTTGGTCGCGGTGATCACCTCCGACTTCAAGGGTCAGGGCGCGGTCACGGTCGGTACCGGTCTGTTGTGGATAGTCGAACTGGCGTTGCTGTTCGCCGGGCGGTATGCGTTCAACGTCCCGCTGCGCAGCCGGAAAGCCATGGCGGGCATGGGCGGTTCCGATCCGGCCGAACAGGTACGCAGCCTCCTCAAGAGATATGGCGGCAGCACCATGAGCTGGATGATCACCTGGGAGAACAATCAGTACGCGTTCACCAAGGACGGCGAAGGCGTGATCGGTTACCAGCGACCGGCCGGCACCGTGATCGCCCTCGCGGACCCCGTCTGCGCCCCGGAGAAACTGGCCGAGACGATCCGCGAGTTCACCGACATGGCCGAGAGCAGCGCACGCATCCCCTGCTGGTTCTCGGTCAGTGAGGCAACGGCCGAGATCGCCCGCGAGATGGGCTGGCGAACCTTGCAGATCGCCGAGGACACCATCATCGACCTGCCCACACTGGCCTTCAAAGGTAAACCGTGGCAGGACATCCGATCGGCGATCAACAGGGCGAAGAAGGAAGGCATCAACTTCAGACTGACAACCCTGAAGGACGAGCCGTTCGCCGTACTCGCCCAGGTGCGGGCGATCTCCGAGGAATGGGTCGGCGACAAGGGCCTGCCGGAAATGGGTTTCACCCTCGGCAGCGTCGAGGAGGCCCTCGACCCCGAAGTCCGTGTGGCGCTTGCCATCGACGAGACGGGTTCGGTGCACGGAGTCTTGTCGTGGCTGCCGGTGTTCGGTGGAGATGATCAGATGAAGGGCTGGACGCTCGACGTGATGCGCCGACGCGACGACGGTTTCCGCCCGGTCATCGAGTTCCTCATCGCGAGTTCCGCACTGGCCTTCAAAGCCGAGGGCGCGCAGATACTTTCGCTCTCGGGCGCTCCGCTCGCCCGCGCCGCCGACGACACCGGCGAGGTGGAAGCCATGGATCGCCTGCTGGACATGCTGGGAGCAGCAATGGAACCGTTCTACGGTTTCCGCTCATTGCACGCCTTCAAGATGAAGTTCCAGCCGCGGTACGAGCCGGTGTACATGTGCTTCCGCGATGAAGGCGATCTGCCACGGATCGGACTTGCGCTCACCAGGGCGTACCTGCCCAACGCCACCCCCGGTCAGATGCTGAAGCTGGCCACCACAAGGGAGTAAGGGCACAAGCGAATTGAGGTCAGCCCCGTCGGTGGATTTACACCGCACGGGGCTGATCAGCAGTTCGGTTGGGTCAGGCGGTCCCGGCACCGAGTTTGGTCGAAGCCTGCGACCGCTGCCGCTGCACCTCGATGGCCGCATCGAACTCGGCTCGCCAATTCTCGGTCAGCGGCAGCTCTCGGTTGACGGCCTCTTCGGTGGACAGCTCCACCGGGAACCCGAATGTGTCGTAGAGCTTGAAGAGGTCGTCACCGTTGACGGTGTCACCGGTCTTGCCCAGTCGCTTCAACTCTCGCAAGCCCTTGCCGAGGGTGCGCCGGAAGGCCCGTTCCTCCTTCTCGAGCACGGCGATCACCACGTCGCGCCGATCGGCCACCTCCGGGTAGGCCTCGGCGTACAGCCCGGCGACAACCGGGACCAACTCGGTCAGCAGGTTCTGCTGAACACCGAGTTGATGGGCGAAACGGATGGCCCGCCGGACGAGCCGTCGCATCACGTAACCCTGTTCCTTGTTGGACGGCACCACACCGTCCACCGCAAGGAACACCGCACCGCGGATGTGGTCGGCGATCACTCGCATCGCAACCGTGTTGTCGTCGTAGCTCACACCCGAGAGCTCCTCGATCTTCTGGACGATCGGCCAGAGGAGGCTGATGCGGTACACGTCGGGACTGTCGATGGATGCCGCGGCGATCCGCTCGAGACCGCCGCCGTAGTCGACGTTCTGCTTGGGAAGCAGCGCAAACCCGTCGTCGGTCTTGCAGTACTGCATGAACACCGAGTTGCCGATCTCCATGTACTGACCGCCATCGGAGTTCTGATGCGGGTACTTGCCGAAAGCAGTGTCGTGCTCCACCTGTGGGAAGTAGTAGAAGACCTCGCTGTCCGGCCCGCCGGGGTCGCCGACGGGCATCGTGTCCGGACCACCGGACCGCGACCACCAGTTTTTGTCGCTGTAATACGCGATCCGCGCGCCCTGGTTGCCTTGCTCGTTGCCCTGTTCTTCGGTCAGCAGCACCACCCTGTCCGACGAGACACCGGCCTTGGTGAACAACTCGGTCCAGATGTCGGCGCTCTCATCGTCGCGGGGGATGCCGTGTTCGGGGTCCCCCGAGAACACCGTCACGTAGATCCTGTTCGGATCGAGTCCGACGATCTCGGTCAAAAAATGCCAGAACAGCGGGATCTGCTCCGACTTGAAGTAGTCGCCCAAACTCCAGTTGCCGAGCATCTCGAAGAAGGTGGTGTGCCGGTTGTCGCCGACCTCCTCGATGTCCTGCGACCGAAGGCAGGTCTGCGAGTCGGCGAGCCGGTTGCCGTCCGGATGTTCGGCGCCCAACAGGTATCTCAGCAACGGCTGCATCCCGCTGCCGGTGAAGAGTGTGGTGGGGTCGTCCTTCGGCACGAGCGGGGCCCTGTTGATGAGGGCGTGGCCGCGCTCCTGCATCAGGGAGAGGTAGGCGCTGCGGATTTCATTGGCATCCATCCGGTAACTGTCGCAAGATCACGGCCGGTGTGCGCGCTGAATCGGCGCGTTGGCCTGAAAATTGTCTCCGATACGGGCAACGGGTGATGTCGGCAGGCAACACGATCGCTTAGAGTCAGTTCGTGGCCAACCCCAAGAAGCTCCTCTCGCAGCTGTCCAAGACGGGACCGCACAAGGTCCTGCGCGGCGATATGGCGATTGTCGGATTGCCGGGCACCGTCTACGCCCCCGCCGCCGGGAAGGACCTGCCCGGGGTGGCGTTCGGTCACGGCTGGCTCACGGGCGCCAAGCAGTACAACAAGACCCTCGCGCATCTGGCCTCCTGGGGCATCGTCGCCGCGGCGCCCACCACCGAGAAGGGCATGCTCGGTTCCGATCAGGGATTGGCCGCAGATCTCGAGACCACCCTGTCGATCATCACCGAGGTCCGCCTCGGTGCCGGCGACATCACCGTGCACAAACAGCGTCTGGCGGTCGCCGGTCATGGCTTCGGCGCATCGGCCGCGACGTTGGCCGCGTCCCGGAGCAGCAAGGCAAAGGCACTCGCTGCCCTCTACCCGGCGCCGACCAGCTCTGCGGTGCTTCCCGCCGCAGCGGAGGTCCGGACGTCCGCGCTGATCCTTGCCGCGCCCGGCGAACTCGAATCGATGACATCGAATGCGCTCGCGCTGCGCCGCGCTCTGGCCGGACAGTCGGTGTTGCGCCTGGTCCCCAAAGCCGACAACCGCGGACTGGCCGAGGGTTTCAGTGTTCGCGGCAGGCTGGGTGCCGGTGGCAACGACAAGAAGACGCAGAAGCTGACGCGTGCGGTGCTCACCGGATTCCTGTTGCACCAACTGACGGGCGACGTCACGTATGCCGCATTCAGTGACCCGGCAGCCGAGCTCGGCAAGCTGATGACGATCGACCCCGATGCACTCGCGCCTGGCATGGAGGAGATCGTCGATCCACTCACCAAATTGCTCAAGGGCTAGTGCCGTTACTCAAGGACTAGCGCAGTTGCTCGAGGGGTAGCACTCCCGGCGAGCTCGACCGTTCAGCGGTCGGACAGCCAACCGGATGTGTACGAGAACCCGGTGTCCTGGCTGTCCTCCACCTCTGCGCCGGACTGACCAGGGAGCGGCGGCGTCGATGAGTCCCTCGCGCCGGTACCCAGAGTTGCCTTCACCCCGATCGTCGGGTTGTCCGCCGACTCACCCGGGGCTGGGTACGGCGTGTGGGGACTGAGGTCGACGTCGTTCGCAGGGAGCAGGATTGCGCCGCCCGCAGCCACCGATGCTCGTGTGACACCGCGACCGTGCGTTGCGTTCTCGGCACTCGTCCGAATCTTCTCACCGAGTGCCTGCTGGCTTTTGCGGTAACCGGCCACGGCCTCGGCACTCTGCGTACCGACTCTGGCGGCGATGTTGTCGAACAGGTCGGACAGGCTCATTGCTCACCGGCCAGAGCCAGGAGTCCGTCGTCGGGCGGTGCCACCTCGTCGCGCTCCGATGCCTGCGGTGTCACCGGTGTCGCATCGGTATCGCCAGGAGCGGCAGGAGCGGCAGGGGTATCGACATCGTCTTTGCTTCTTGGAGCATGGATCCCCGGCGAACCAGGAGTCGGACATTGCTCGACAGGGCCACGATCCGTCTCGGCCGCGTCTGGCGGTTCGGGGTCACCGGAAGTCGTCGGCGCCGGCGGTTGCTCCTCGACAGTCAGGTCGTCGGCGATCTTGCTCTGGCCGTCCGCGGTGGTGGTCTCGCACGCTTGCTCGTCCGGCGGGACGGCATCCGCCGGCCCCAAGGAGGAGACCTGAGGGGCCGGACAGTCGGGCGCACCCGAGTCGGATGACCCGTTCAGGTCGAACCCCTTGTCCCCCAACGGGGTCGAGGCCGGCGGTTCATCTGTCACACCGCCCGCGTCTGCGGCTTGCTCGGTGCCGTCCGGGCTCGCCGCAGGCAGCATCACTGCGCCGCTTGCATTCGCCACCATCTCGATCACACCTGTGATCGAGCCCGCCACAGCCGAACCGACTGCCACAGCGACGGACCCGAGCACTGTGGACAAATCGGTACCAGCCGCCATGGGCGTCAACGGACTCGCTATCGCCGGCTGTGCCGTCATCACGGGCTGGGTCGTCATCACGGGCTGGGTGGTCTTCACAGGCTGCGCGCCCGGTTCGCACACCGAGGTGATGTTCGCAGGCCCGGAGTCCCGCGCCGGAGCGGATACCGTTGTGACACCTGAGGATTCGCGAACTCCGTCGCCTGGTCCGGAAACGTCTACCGCAGCGTGGCAATCGCGCTCGGAGGCAATCGGTTCAGAGTTGTGAGCGGCGCATCGCACCAGTGCCTCGCCCGAGGACACCAGCTGATCCCTGCCACAGTCACCGCCTGCGTAGTCCGAGACGTCCACCTGTGCCATCGCCGTACACAGCCCGGTGAGAACGGCATCGATGGCGTCGTCGCACAAGGCGACGGCTGAGTTGAACAGCGCGACGGTGCCGTCGATCGCAGCCGTCAGTTCGGCTGCGGGCGAACCAGGGGTGGTGATCAGTGTCAGCCACGAACTGATCGGGATCCCGAGCAGAGAGTCGGGTGTGATGGCTGCGACGCACCAGAACTTGGCCAATCTTGCGGCCTCGATGGCGTCGGCAGCGACCACCATCCCAGAGCCGATGTCTGCCAACGCCGCCACATCAATCGTTGCACGCGGGATGTGCGCGTCCTGAACGCGAGTGCGGGCGACGATGCCGGACCCCGTAGGCCAACAGGTTCCCAGGACAGCGTCCTGGCCGGTCTGATTCTGCAGTTCGGTCGCCGCGACGGTGTGAAGTCCCAACACGATTCGACCGTCGGCTCGCAGCCTGTCGGTGTCCAGGTCCTCGGTCTCGAGCAGGCGGTTCCGGCATACGTCACCCGCGGGAACATCTTCCATCCCCAACCGCCGTGCCAGCGGGCCGACGTTGTCGAAGAAGCGGACGCTGTTCTCCGCCGCCGATCGTTGGTCCGTCAGTTGTTGTGCGAGACCCGGCGTCTCACCCATGACGGCCGCCATCCCCGGTGGTGGCGGCGTCGAACGTCGCCGCGTTCACCACGTCCTCGCCTGTCAACGTTGCGGCTGCATCGAACAGTCCCCCGGCGATGCTCCGCGACGACTCGACGAAGCGGTCCACCGATGACGCCACCGCAAGCAGTCCAGCCGCATAGTGCTCACCGTGGGTCGCGTACCGCGTTCCCGCATGGGAGCCGAACGAGCAATCGGCGACAGCACCCGCAGCGACCTCGACCGCCCGGGCACCACTCCGAAATACCTCGCCGACCCCTTGTACTGCGGATGTGTCCATCCACGTCTGCTCGCTCATGATGCCTCCCCGAAATCAGACGTTGCGGGGCATGGAGAGGTTCCGTTCGCAACGACGCACGATTGTGCGCGTGACGGAGCGGTTACTGCTCGAGCAAGCCGGCCACCGCGTCGAGGAGCGCGTGTGGCCGCTGTTCGACAGGCGTAGGTTCGACCAGCGCGAACCGGCAGCCAACCGCTCGGGCACCCCCGTCAGCCTCTTCGCTGTCACCCACCATCAACACATCGGCGGGGTCAACACCCAGGTGACCCGCAGCGAGAGTGAAGATTCGCGGATCGGGTTTGGTGACACCGACCTCATAGGACAGGGTGAAATCGTCGACCAGTCCCGCCATGTCGTGTATGTCGAACACCGCTCGGACGTCGAACGCGATGTTGCTGACGACACCCACCTTGAAGCCGCGTTCACGCAGTCGCCGCAAACAGTCTCCGGTGTCCGGATACGGTTCCCACGACAGCGGATCGACCACCCGCTCGTACAACGATTCCGCATGACCGGGCAACGTGAGTCCAGATGCCCTCAGAACCGACAGATAAGCCCTACGGTGCAGTATCGGGTCCAGATCTCTTTGTTGCCAAGCAAATTCGTCTTCGGTAGGCAGACCCGGCGGCATCCCGACCGGGGCGGTCATCCGCCGGATGATCTCGGCCTGGGCCTCTCCTTCGAACGCTTCCCCGGATTCCTGGCGTAGCCGTGTGAACCACTCGGATCGTTCGGTGAACCGGAAAAGGGTGCCCGAGAAGTCGAACAGGACAGCGTGCACGGGTGCCTGGTCAGGCAGACTCGACAGCGGCCGCGATCTTGGTGGCCACCGAATTCGCCTGCTCTGTGGTGGCTGCCTCCACCATGACACGCACGAGTTGCTCGGTACCGGAGGGCCGGAGCAGCACTCGTCCGGTGGCGCCGAGTTCGGCCTCACCGTCGGTCACTGCCTGCTTGACCGAAGCTGCCTCGGCCACAACGTTTTTGTCGGCAACCCGCACGTTGAGGAGCACTTGCGGCAACGCACTCATGATGGATGCCAGATCGGCCAGCGACCTACCGGTCTCGGCCATCCGGCCCATCAACGCAAGTCCGGTCAGGATGCCGTCCCCCGTGGTGCCATGCGACGGGATCACCACGTGTCCCGACTGTTCACCACCGAGGGAGAATCCGCCGGCACGGAGCTCCTCGAGGACGTAGCGGTCACCGACAGCGGTGGTACGCACAGTGATCCCGGCATCGGTCATCGCCAGATGCAACCCGAGGTTGCTCATCACCGTGGCGACGAGTGTGTTGCCCTTGAGGCGGCCGGCATCTTTCATGGCACTGGCCAAGACGGCCATGATGGCGTCGCCGTCGACGATCTGTCCCGCGGCATCGACGGCGAGGCAGCGGTCCGCGTCGCCGTCGTGGGCCAGTCCGAGGTCGGCCCCGTATTCCAGAACTGCTGCCTGAACCCGGTCGAGATGTGTTGAGCCGCAATCTTTGTTGATGTTCTCGCCATCGGGGTCCGCGCTGATCGCGATCACGGTGGCACCGGCAGCGCGATAGGCACGTGGCGCGGCCGCGTAGGCGGCGCCATGGGCACAATCGACCACCACGGTCACCGACTTCAAATTGACGTCCACAGCTGCGGACAGATGGGCCAAATACGCGTCGAGTCCGTCCTGCACGTCACGGACGCGGCCGACACCTGCACCGGTCGGCCGGTCGAACACGGTGTCCAGCGCGGACTCGATCGCGTCCTCGGCGGCGTCAGCGAGTTTGTGCCCACCAGCCGCGAAGAACTTGATCCCGTTGTCCGGCATAGGATTATGCGAGGCCGAGATCATCACACCGAAGGCGGCGTCGTAAAAGTCGGTCAGATAGGCAACAGCCGGGGTGGGAACGACGCCGACTCGTAGCGCATCGACACCTGCCGCGGTCAGACCGGCACAGACGGCGGCTTCGAGCATCTCCCCCGACGCCCGCGTATCCCGGCCCACGATTGCAGTGGGACGGCCGGACCCGGACCGATCCTGCGGCAGTACACGTGCCGCCGCCTGCGACAGCGACAGCGCCAACTCGGGGGTCAGGTCGGCATTTGCCAGACCACGTACGCCATCGGTACCGAACAGGTGCCCCATTGACATCCTTCGCTCTAAATACACAGGCAGGCGTCCAGTGAAACTGAACGCCTGCCTGTGCCAAGTTCGACTTGGTGTTTCTTGCGGGCTGAAGAAATCAGCGCTTGCTGTACTGCGAAGCCTTACGGGCCTTCTTGAGGCCGTACTTCTTGCGCTCCACCGCACGCGGGTCACGGGTGAGGAAGCCGGCCTTCTTGAGGGCTCCGCGATCCTCTGGGGTGACCTCGATGAGGGCTCGAGCGATGGCCAGACGCAGAGCGCCTGCCTGTCCCGAAGGTCCGCCACCGTGCAGATTGGCCGCGATGTCGAAAGTGTCGGAGCGCTCGACGGTGACGAACGGCGCCTTGATGAGCTGCTGGTGCACCTTGTTGGGGAAGTACTCCTCCAGGGTGCGGCCGTTCAGCTTGAAGGCACCGGTGCCCGGTGACATCCGGACGCGGACGACCGCCTCTTTACGACGGCCCACGGTCTGGATCGGGCGATCGAGATCGATCGGCGCGCGGGTGACGGCCGGCTCGTCGGCAACGTCTGCGGTGGTGTCGTCCACGGTGTAGTCGTCAGCGCCGACCTCGGCCTCGACCACTTCGGGAGCCACTGCTTCGGCTTCGTTCACATCGGACACGTTCTGCTCCTCCGGCGCCGTCACTGGGCAACCTGGGTGATCTCGAAGGGCACGGGCTGCTGCGCCGTGTGGGGATGGTTGGGGCCTGCGTAGACCTTCAGCTTGGAGGCCATGGCCCGCCCGAGCTTGGTCTTCGGGAGCATCCCGACGATCGCCTTCTCGACGAGACGTTCCGGCTGGGTTGCCAGCGACTCACCGACAGTGCGGGACCTCAGGCCGCCCGGGTAACCCGAGTGGCGGTAGACAAGCTTGTCGTCGCGCTTGTTTCCGCTGACGGCAACCTTCTCGGCGTTGATGATGACGACGAAGTCGCCACCGTCCATGTGGGGGGCGTAGGTCGGCTTGTGCTTGCCGCGCAGGAGCGTCGCGCTCTGCACAGCGAGGCGGCCGAGCACCACGTCGGTGGCGTCGATGACATGCCACGTACGGGTGATGTCACCGGCCTTCGGGGTGTAAGTAGGCACAGATAGTCCTCATGTCTGGTGATCTGGAGCTGGTCTGGAACGCGGCAGAGGTAGTTCCCGGCGACCAGTGGGGACCCGGGCCTCGACTACACCTGGCTACAGGCGGTCGCGCACCAACGGTCAACAGTACCGGCCTGGCCGTCGACAGGTCAAAACGCCGTCGACCGGCGCCGGCCGTGCGGCGGTCACGAATGTCATGGCGTTCCTATCCGCACCGCACCCACCGCGACCCGGCACTGCTCGTCGATCGTCTCACCTGCGGACCCGCCCTGACATCCCACACTCACCTGCAACCCCGCCGACACCAGCAGGTACCACCTGATCGGCCCTCCGGAGACGGGCACCTCGCGGTAGCTGATCACCTCCCGGCCTGCATAACGCGTGCTGGCCGAGAACTCCTGGACGACGTCGTCGCCGCGCTGCCCGATGCGATTGCGCAGGCTGCCCGCCACCGAGGCCAGGGTGGACGTGTTGCGCACCGTGTTCTGCAAGACGATGATCCGGCGGTCGTCGCCGGGTGCGGCGAAGGTGGTGCGGGACACAACTCCTTCGGCTGCCGGCTCCGAGCTCTCGCGCCACTCGGCGGGGACTGTCACGGCGACGCGGCCGAGCTGGGCCTCGCGGTCCGCAGGCGGCGGCACACCGGCGCGTCCATTGTCGACCATCAACGCGACCACCACCGCTGCGATGACCACTGCAGCGGTCGCTGCCACGGCCCCGACGACTCGTCGGCGCATCGGAGTCCGGCCGACGGTCGGCGGTTCGCGAATGCCCTCGTCCACCGGCAATGCGGAGCCGCCGAAGCGGTGGATCAGCGATCGCTGCACTGCCGCTACCCGACCGACCACTGTGTGGACTTCGCAACACCGCACAATCTCCGCAACGGCTGCGGGGTCGGTGCCGTCGACGAGGATTGCCTCGATGCGGTTGTCGACGATTTCACCCAGCCGAAGAGCGACCGTCTCGGCAGTGGCCACCGAGGTCCCGACAACGTTCCAGCCGCCGGCGGACCGATCCATCTCATGTATGTCGATCCGCGAGTGGACTTCGATCACCAGTGCCCGCTGCGTGGAAGACCCCAGATGCGATTCGGCGATGACCGCAGCACGCGGTGTCAGCACCAGTTGGCCACAGTGGGGCTGTGCCGCCTGCCGCAAGATCTCGGTGCGCCGGACGCCCCATGTCGTCGGGTGTGCCAGCTCCACCGCACCGAGGCCTTCGAGCTCTCGGGCGAACACCTGCGACCACGCCGCCGCCGTAGAAACCCTCACCCCGTCGACGACCACCGACGATCCGTTGATGCCGCGGACAAGGGCCCCGACGGAGCAGGGTTCCCGCCCGGCAACCACCACGTCGTCATAAGCGATGTCGGCGACCACCATCCGTATCGACCGGACCGTCGGCGACGCCTCGGCCTGTTCGTCTCTCACGTCGGGTGTCATCACAACGGCGGCATGTGGGCGACCTGGATCATCTCCTGCGGCCGCGATCTGGACACCAGCTCACCCCGACCCGGCACCAGGCGCTGCAACCGCACCCGGCCCAGCAGGTACCCCTCGTCGCGGTCACCGCTCATCAGCAGCCCATCGGTGGACAAGTCCTTGAGACGCCCGATGATCGGATCGAACAGAGCTCGTCCGGCGCCGCCAGAACGGCGCGCGACGATGAGGTGCAAGCCGATGTCGCGGGCCTGCGCGAGCAGGTCGAGCAACGGGCTCAACGGGTTTCCGCTTCCGGTGGCCACCATGTCGTAGTCGTCGACGATGATGTACACGTCCGGCCCCGACCACCAGTTGCGGTCACGCAGTTGCTGCTGGGTGACGTTCTCCCCGGGGATCCGGGCAGTGAAGAACGCCACCAACTCGTTCACCATCGGGGTGAGGGTCTGAGCCGAACTCGCATACCCGGCGAGGTGATCGGTGTCGATCACACCGAGCATGGTGCGCCGATAGTCGACCAGGACGATCTTCGTCTGCGTGGCCGTGCTGTTCTCGACCAGACCGGCGACGATGTTGCGCAGCAGCGTGGTCTTCCCGTGCTCCACGTCGGCGAAGACCAGAAAATGTGGTTGAACCCGGAAGTCCAGGATGACCGGGGCCAACTCGGCTTCGCCGACACCGATCGCGACTTCACCGGCCGTCAGCTCGATTCCGGCGTCATGCAGACGTGCCACCACCTCGGACCGTTCCAGATGAGCGGCGAGTTTGCGGACCGGCATGGCCTGCTGACCGGGATGCACGGCCACCAGCTGCTGAACCGTCTGCGCCACGGCCGCACTCAGTGAATCGAGCGAGGTGTCGGAATCGGTTCGCGGCAGAGCGATCAGCATGTGCAGGTGCTCGGCGGTGAGGCCACGCCCGGGCCTGCCCTCGGGCACGAGTCCGGCGACCTTGCGGCCCATCTCCGAGTCGAGTGGGTCACCGAGTCTGAGTTCGAGGCGGCTGCCGATGAGGTCTTTGACGGCCGGCCTGATCTCGGCCCAGCGCGCAGCGGTGAGCACCACGTGCACCCCATACGAGAGGCCCTGCGCCACAATGGTGTTGATCTGCTCGTCGAGAAAGTCGAACTCGCCCCGGATCACCGAATAGCCGTCGACGACCAGGAACAGGTCACCGAAGACATCCGCCTGCACCGATGCGTCACCGGCAAGGCGGCGTTGCCGGTAGTCCCGCATCGACTCGATGCCGAGTTCGGCAAAGCGCAGTTCCCGCTGCCGTATCACCGTTGCGACCTCGGCCACCGTCCTCCGCACGGCATCCATGTCCGAACGGCTCGCAACCGATCCGACATGCGGCAGGCCCGCGATCCCGGCCAGACTGCCGCCACCGAAGTCCAGGCAATAGAACTGGACCTGCGCCGGACTGTGGGTGGCAGCCGCCGCAACGATCAACGCGCGCACCGCATTCGACTTTCCCGATTGCGGTCCACCGACGATCGCCACGTTGCCGCGCGATCCGGCGACGTCGACGGTGAGAACGTCGCGCCGCTGATCGTACGGGCGGTCCACGATGCCGATCGGGAACACCAGCCGACCGATCTGCGGGGTACGCCAGTGCGGGGCCAGCATGTCGATGGTGGGCGGTTGACCCAACGGCGGCAGCCACACCTCATGCGCCGGACGCCCCTGCCCGGCGATGCGGTCCACCACGATCTCGAGCAGCGTTCTGGAATTGGGTGCGGGCGGTTCTGCATCACCGGCAGGTTCGGGGCCGGCCAGCTCGGCCGCAGTAGGAGGCACGACGGGGTCGAGTGGCACAGGGCCGGCGGTGAACATCTTCAGGCCCACCGGGCCGCCCGACGACGCGATGTGCTCGGCGCCCGCCGCGACCGGCGCGGAGTACGGACCCGACACGTAACACGTGTTGAATCGAATCGGTTCCGCCGAGTCACATTTGAGGTAACCCGATCCCGGAACGTTGGGCAGGTGGTAGGCATCGGGCACCCCGAGTACTGATCGTGACTCGTTGGCGGAGAAGGTTTTCAGCCCGATGCGGTAGGACAGATGACTGTCCAGGCCTCGCATCTTGCCTTCTTCGAGCCTTTGCGAGGCAAGGAGCAGATGGATGTGCAGCGACCGGCCCAATCGTCCGATGGCCACGAACAGGTCCGCGAAATCCGGTTTCTGCGCGAGCAGTTCGGAGAACTCGTCGACGACGATGAACAACGCCGGGAGCGGTTCCAACGGCGCACCCGCGGCGCGCGCACGTTCGTACTCCCCCACGTTCGCGAAGTTCCCCGCCGCGCGAAGCACCTCCTGGCGCCGGTTCATCTCCCCCGACAACGCGTCGCGCATCCGGTCGACCATCGACAACTCTTCTTCGAGGTTGGTGATGACGGCTGCCACATGCGGGCACGAGTCGAGGCCCAGAAACGTTGCCCCACCCTTGAAGTCGACCAGGACGAGATTGAGTGCCTCCGGCGAATGGGAGCTGACCAGCGAGAGCACCAGAGTACGCAGGAACTCCGATTTACCGGACCCCGTCGCACCGATGCAGAGCCCGTGCGGACCCATCCCGCCCTCGGCCGCCTCCTTGATGTCGATCTCCACGGGTGTACCGCTGGTGGAGTAACCGATCGGGACCCGCAGCCGCGACCGCGCGCTGCGGGGTGCCCATGTCAGATGTGGGTCGAGGCGGGTGGCATCGGCGACTCCGAGCAGACTCATCAGACCGGGGTCGGACGGAGCGACCTCCTGTTCCAGATTCACCATCTGTGCTGCGGTCGCCAGGCGATAGCGAGCCATCGATCGGGCGAAGGCCTCCGCTTCGGCCACCGTCAGCGAATCCATGTCCGCGAACTCTTCGACTCCGAAAGCGCTTCGCGCGCCGATCTTGCCGTCCCGAACCATCAGCTGCAGGCCCCTGCGGACCGCGAGTCCGTCCGGGGGTGCCGACAGATCCAGGATCGAGACCGCCTCCATGCCCGCGTCACCGACCACCCGTTCGTCTCCCGAGACGAACCCGTCGTCGATCACGATCACCAGCTGGATCCGGCCGACGCTCGGTGGGGCCGAACGCGAGAACCGGCCCCGTTCGAGGAGGTCGACGGCCAGATCGTCTTCCAGCTCGGTCAGCGACCGGTAGATCATCCGCGCCGAGCCCATGCCGTCGCGCTCGTACGGGTGCTGCACATGGGGCAACCACTTGCACCAATCCCACGATTCGGCGCCAGGGTCGGCGGTCACCACCGCGACCATCAGCTGATCGGGGCCGTGGAACGCGCACAATTCCAGGACCATCGACCGCGCGAGTTGCCGGGTCTCCTGCCGGGCGCCTTCGATGTTGATCGCCGGGAAACCCCGCAGCGACACCGCCGTCGGGAGGCCGTGGACAACCGAATGCGTTCGCACAAAACGTCGTAGCGCCACCGCTGACACCGGCTCGATGTCTTCGAGAGGGCCCGTCTCCGGTGGCATCAGACGCGTCGCCAGACGTTGCGATCCCACGCCCACTCGAACATGGCCGAAATCGCTGTCGGCGCGCCGGCGTTCCCACATCCGCCGTCCGCCGACCACACCCAGCAGTGCCGCAGGTTCGGGGTGACTCCATTCCAGCGCCTCACGCTGCGCAGCTCCGGTGTCGTGGACCTCGTCTCGTACCTGACACAGATACCGGAAGTAGTCCTTGCGCTCTTCGTTCAGCTCCGCTGCGCGCTTGCCGCCCCGATTGCCCGAACCCGCGTACATGCCGAACATCGACATCAGCATCATCATCGGGAACATCATGAACAGCGGGTTGGAGAGCATGTTCCGGCCGCCGGTCACGACCATCATCGAGATCATGCCCACCACGGCGACCACCATCACCACAGGCATCATCTTCATCAGCAGACTGCCCGGAACCACACGCGGAACATCTGGTGGCACTTGGATATTGACCTCGCCGCCGGGCGCGCGCGGAGCAGGCACGCGTGCCCGCCGCACAAACCCTTCGGTCGTGCCTGTCGTCACCTGAACATCATGGATTGTTACCCCACCCCTGGAACAGAAACTTCCCCCGGCCGCCCATCATTCACCATCACTCCGTCGGCGGCACCCGCAAGGGTGCGAAAACGTCATCCGACGGCAACGGTTGTCGGCCTCATTCGCTATGGTCTTCGGTACTGGTGGGGACCTTGGGGGGAAATTCATGACCGCTGCCGATCTTTTGGCCGAGTTGGATGCTGCTGCCGGCATCCAACCGGCGCTTGCACGTGTTTCCGTCATCGGGGGCACAACCCAATTCGACGTCGGGTTGCCCGCCGCGGTTCCCGTTGCGGCGTTGATCCCGGATCTGGTGTCGCTCATCACCTCCCGGGCACCGGAGACCGACGATTCGGAGGCACGTCCCGGTCCCGTTCGCGACCACTGGACACTCTCCCGGGTCGGCCACGACCCCATCGCGCCCGGACGCAGTCTCGCCGAGGCAGGTGTGCGCGACGGCGACCTGCTGATCCTCCGGTCCGTTCCGGCGCGCGAGACCGCGGTTCTGTTCGACGACGTCATCGATGCGGTGGCGCGCCTGGGCGGAGCCCAGTCCAGCGGGTGGTCGGCGGGCGCGGCGCAGGCGATGGGCTACGTGGTGGCCGTGGGCGCGTCCACCCTCGCCGCTCTCGCCCTCCTCCAGCAACGCGGTGCGTACGGCGACCTGTGGCCTGCGATCGTCACCGGGTTGCTGGCGCTGGCGTTCGTGGTCGCCGGAGCTGTCGTGGGTCGCTTCTACCTCGACCGCTCGACGGCGGCGATGTGTTCGCTGTGCTCGTTTCCTCTCGCATTCGCGACGGGAATGATGTTGCCTCCCGGTGACTTCAGCGCCGCCCACCTCACCCTCGGTGGTTGCGTCGCCGCCGTCGTCGCGGTGCTGTCCTACCGGATCTCCACAGCCGGTCCCCTGATCCATGCCGCGATTGTCACGGCAACCACCATCGCCACCGCCGCCGCAGCGGCCCAGTTGCTGTGGTCGCCCGGCACCGTGCGGGTCGGGGCGGCGCTCTGCGCAGGGGCGGTACTGGCCATCTCGATGGCGCCCCGCCTCACGATCGCCCTCGCCCGACTGCCACTGCCGCCGGTCCCCACAGCCGGGGCCGCCATCGACCCGGCCGATTCAGCGCCTCGCCCGGCCATCGAGGGCATCGGCGCAATCGGGGCGATGGCGTTGCCGTCGGCCGCCGCACTGGAACTCCGCGCGCACACCGCCGGTCGCTACCTCACCGGCATCATCGCCGGCACCGCGTTCGCAGCGGTCGCAGGCATTGTCCTGGTCGCCTACCCTGCCGACAACTTTAGTTGGCGCTGCACGGTTTTCGCGCTCATCATCACCACGGTCCTGTGCCTACGTGGCAGATCACACGCCGACCTCGCCCAGGCAGCCGTCCTCATCGCCGCAGGTGCGTTCGGCTTCGCCGTCGTGGTAGTCGAAGTGGCCCTGGGACCGGGCGATCATGTTGTCGTGGCCGCCGGCGCGGCAGCGGCGGTGAGCGTGGCCGCGTTGCTCTGCGGCGTGGTTGCCCCGAGGTCCAGCTTCTCGCCCGTGGTGCGGCGAACAGTGGAGATCATCGAGTACCTCTTGATCGCGACCATCGTCCCGTTGATGTTCTGGATCATGAATCTCTATGCAGCGGTCCGCGACCTGTGAGTGCGTCGGCGTCGACCCGTTTTCATCCTCGCCCCACATCCACTCGCGTTCGCATCGCAGCGCTGTCGGCCGTCGGGTTCCTGGTGGTGCTGGCGAGCATGCCCGTCCCGGCACATGGCATCACGCCGCCTTCGATCGATCCTCGTGCCCTCATCCGCGACGCGCCCGTGGGTCCGCCCGAACCGACGGAGCAGGACACCTTGTGCGCGGAACCGGTGCTGTCGCCCGGCACCGATCCGCAGGTCCCGTCGGCGGCGCAGACGATGATGCGACTACCCGACGCCTGGCGGTTCAGCCGAGGAGCCGGACAGAAGATCGCGGTGATCGATACCGGCGTCACCCGGCATCCACGGCTGCCGCGACTGACCGCCGGCGGCGACTACGTCGCCCGCACCGACGGAACCGAGGACTGCGATGGCCACGGCACGTTGGTGGCAGGGATCATCGCGGCGGTCCCGTCCCCCGATGACGCCTTCAGCGGCGTTGCCCCCGAATCGTCGATCATCGCGATCCGGCAGTCCAGCGCCGCGTTCGTCGCAAAGGACCGGCGCTCGGAGAACCGCGACAAGACAACCGTCGGAACAGGATTCGGCACGGTGCAGACCCTCGCACATGCCGTTGTGCGTGCGGTCAACCTCGGCGCCGACGTCATCAACATCTCTGAGGTGGCCTGCGGCCCCGCCGGTGGTGACCTCCACGATGCGCAGCTGGGAGCTGCCGTCAAGTACGCGTTCGACCGCGATGTGGTGGTGGTCGCGGCGGCGGGCAACCTCGTCAGCAATTCCCAGTGTGCGCAGCAGAATCCACCGCCCGACCCGGCGGACCCCGACCTCGCCGGCTGGGACACGGTCACCACGGTCGCCAGCCCAGCGTGGTACACGCCTTATGTGCTGAGCGTTGCCGCGGTCGACTCGGTCGGCGGGGCTCCGGCGCCATTCAGTCTGGCGGGACCTTGGGTGGGCGTCGCCGCTCCCGGAACCGCGATCGTCAGTCTCGACAGCGCCCGCGGATCCAGACGGATCGTTGACGCCCAGTCCACGGAGAAAGGCCCCGTACGAGTGGAGGGCACCAGTTTCGCTGCGCCCTACGTCGCAGGTGTGGCGGCACTGGTCAGATCCAGGTTTCCCGAACTCAGTGCCGCGGAGGTGATCGAGCGCATCACCAGGACGGCGCATTCACCGGGCACCGGACGCGACAACACGGTGGGCCACGGAGTTGTCGACCCGGTTGCCGCCCTGACGTACGAACTACCCCCCGAAAAGTCTGATTGGACTGCGTCGCAAGCGATTACGCCTCCTGCACGACCGCCGGCGCCCGACCACTCCGCACGTACGGTTGCCATCATCGGCGGCGGCGTGTGCACGGTGATACTGGTCGCAGGATGGGCGGTGTCCCTGCCTGCCCGACGACTACGGCGGCTCGAACCGGAGGAATACTGAGCTCGGGCTCACCAACCCCGCACGTGCTCCGGCACCACTCGGATCAGCGTCGAGTACTGATCGCGGAACTCCTCCGGTGAGGTGTCGAGCGACGCGAAGCCGCCACCGTACTTGGCGACGTACTGGTCCCATTCCTCGGGCGTCGGCCCTTCCGGGTCCAACCGGGCGGCGCCCCGGAACACAGCGACGTCGCCGCCGTGTTCGGTGCTGTTGAAGTTGAACGCCACTGCGCCCGTGCGTGAGATGTTCGCGAGCTTGGGTGTCTTCGGAGCGCTGAACACCAGGAACTCACCGCCGGACCACAAGAACCAGACGGGTGTCGGTACGGGTTCGCCCGATGAGTTGACAGTTGTCAGCCAGATCACCTGTTCGGAAGCGAGCCGGTCGATCTGTCGCTGGGTCAGTTGCACTGTCGAAGATGTCATGCACGTCACAACATCGGCGTGTGTTCGTTTTCTTCCCGCCCGGCGGGAGAAGACTGCTACTTCGCGCGCGCCGGCCGCAGCTCGCGCGGCAATGCGAACGTCAGCGTCTCCTCGGCGGTGGTGACCTTTTCGATGTTGTTGAATCCATGCTCACCGAGCAGATCGAGAACACCCCGCACCAGCACCTCCGGTACCGATGCGCCCGACGTCACGCCAACGGTTTCGACCCCTTCGAGCCAGGTCAGATCCACGTCACGTGCGTAATCGACCAGGTAGGACGCGCGTGCCCCGGCCTGGAGGGCCACCTCTACCAGCCGCACCGAGTTGGACGAGTTCCTCGAACCCACCACGATGACCAGGTCGCATTTGGGCGCCATCGCCTTCACCGCCACCTGACGGTTCTGCGTGGCGTAACAGATGTCGTCGCTCGGCGGGTCGTTGAGCAGGGGGAACTTCTCCCGCAACCGTGACACGGTCTGCATCGTCTCGTCGACGGACAACGTGGTCTGCGACAACCAGACGATCTTCGATTCGTCACGCACCGTCACCGCATCGACGCTGTCGGGTCCGTCGACCAACTGGACGTGCTGGGGCGCCTCTCCGGCGGTTCCCTCGACCTCCTCATGGCCTTCATGACCGATGAGCAGGATGTCGTAGTCGTCGCGCGCGAACCGCTTGGCCTCCTGGTGCACCTTGGTGACCAGCGGGCATGTCGCATCGATGGTGCGCAGGTTGCGTTCCGCGGCGGACTCGTGGACCGCCGGTGACACACCGTGCGCAGAGAACACCACGAGTGCACCCTCGGGCACCTCGTCGGTCTCCTCCACGAACACCGCGCCGCGGTCGGCGAGCGTCTCGACGACGTGGCGGTTGTGCACGATCTCCTTACGCACATACACCGGCGCACCGTGCTTCTCGAGCGCTTTTTCCACCGCTTCGACGGCTCGGTCGACACCGGCGCAGTAACCACGCGGCTCGGCGAGCAGGACTGTCTTGCCTCCAGGGCTGATTTCGGCCGAACTCATGGTGTTCAGGGTACGGGCAATAAGACCCTCCTGGTGGTCACCACCCGTGGCATGAGGCACAGTAATGGGATGATCCGACCACCTTATGCCGCAAGGGTCGCCGCCGGGGTTGTTGTAACGGTGCTGGAAGAGACTCGAAAACTGCCGACCACCGCGATCACACTTCCGATGACCGCCGTGAGTCAGACTCTCCAGACTCTGATGCGTTTCCAGCAGCAGATCGCCGAGATGGCGATCAAGGGAGACGATGTCTTCGACGCGTTGCTGGGGCACAACGAAGAAGAGCCGGAGTGGGCGACCTTCGACGAAGACGACGATCTGGCGCCTCCGCCCGCGCCCACCCTGGTTCCGTCCGACGACTCCGATGACTTCGGCGAGAGTGCCGCACCGGCTGCCGGAGCCGGACGCTTCGCCCTGTACAGCTCGGCGCCCGACATCGACACCGACGATGTGCAACCGGTCTCGACGACACCGTCCGACGACGTCCCGGAAATCGTCGAGCTGCTCGAGTACAACGACCTCACCCTGGCGCAGCTCCGCGCGAAGTTGAAGACGGTCGGCTTGAGCGAACTGCAGGACCTTGCGGCGTATGAGAGGTCCCATCGCTCGCGGGCACCGTTCCTGACGATGCTCGACAATCGTGTGACCGCCGCGAGCAAGTAGTACCCGGGTGAGCAATACGCCCGACACGGCATGGCCGGTTCGCACCATCAACACCAAGATCGCGGACTGGCTTCACAGGCTGGGGCAGGTCTGGGTGGAGGGCCAACTCACCCAGATCAATCGGCGGCCCGGCACGCGTACCGCCTTCCTGACCCTTCGTGATCCCGCTGCCGACATCTCGATCCAGGTGACGTGCAACCCCGATCTGCTCACCCGCGCCCAGGTTCCACTCACCGAGGGCGCCCGCGTGGTGATGCTCGGCCGCCCGGTGTTCTACACCGGGAGGGGCACCGTCTCGCTCCGCGTCACCGAGATCCGGCCGGTGGGGATCGGCGAGCTCCTGGCCCGCATCGAGCGGTTACGACAACTCCTCGCCGCTGAGGGCCTGTTCGATTCGGCTCGCAAACGACCACTGCCGTTCCTGCCCGGAACCATCGGACTGATCACCGGCCGCGCCAGTGCAGCGCAGCGCGACATCGTCTCGGTCGCGCAGAGTCGTTGGCCCGCAGTGCGTTTCGACATCCGCGACGCGCCGGTTCAGGGACCGACCGCGGTCCCCCGCATTCTGCGGCATCTTGCCGAGCTGGACGCCGATCCGGAAGTCGACGTGATCATCCTGGCCCGTGGCGGCGGCAGTGTCGAGGACCTGCTGCCGTTCTCCGACGAAGCCCTGTGCCGCGCGGTGGCCAAGGTGACCACCGCGGTGGTGAGTGCGATCGGACACGAACCCGACTCGCCCTTGCTCGACCTCGTGGCCGATCTTCGGGCGGCAACGCCCACCGATGCGGCCAAACGAGTGGTGCCAGACGTCGCGTCAGAGCTCGCGATGATCCGTGACCTACGGTCCAGAAGTGCAGGCGCACTGCGCAATTGGGTCACCACACAGGTCCGCGGCCTCGATGCGATGCGTGGACGCCCGGTGCTCGCGCACCCGTTCCGCATGATCGATGAGCGCAGCGCATGGCTTGATCGCGCGGCCTCGGACATCCGCCGTGACGTGGCGCGGCTCGTCGCCCACGAGGACCAGCGCGTGGAGCATCTGTCGGCGCGATTGGCTACCTTGGGTCCGGCCCAGACATTGGCGCGTGGATACGCCGTCGTTCAGCGGGTGCCCGGCTCAGCCAGTACGAACACACCGGATGACCACCCACACGTGGTCAGCTCGGTGCTGGACATGCCGATCGGCACCCAGCTCCGTGTCCGGGTCGCCGACGGCGCCACCCGTGCAGCGGTGATGGGCGTGGAGAAGTAGAGGACAGGCGTGGCAGCGAAGAAGCAGGACATCGAAGGACCGGTCCCGGTATCGGAATTGGGTTACGAGCAGGCACGCGACGAGTTGATCGTTGTCGTGCGCACCCTGGAACAGGGCGGCCTCGACCTCGACGCGTCCCTGGAACTGTGGGAGCGCGGGGAGGCCCTCTCACGCCGGTGTGAGGAACACCTCGAAGGCGCACGCAAACGCATCGAGGCGGTCCTGGGCTCTGAGGAGGACCTTGCAGACGCCGACGACGATGACGATTTCGACGACCAGGACTGAGCGGACACCACTGCCCCGTACTCGGCGTTTATGACCGATCGCCGCTGCCTGCAATACTCGGATCGTGGCCGCAAAACCCCGCATCCTCAATAACAACAAGGACATGATCTGGTCGTTGATCCCCTTGCTGTTGCTGTGTGCCTTCATCGCGGTCGTGTCCGGTAACTGCTCGGTCGGATTGACCGGCGGTTCCGGCGACGACAAGGTCCCGGCGTACGACGTCGCGAACGGACTCCGCGCCGACGCCCGGTCGGTCACGTTCACCATCCGACTGCCCCAGACACCGGCGGACTGGAAGCCCAACTCGGGTAGCACCGTCGCACTGGAGAACACCGTCGTCTCCAATGCCGGCTACATCACGGCCAACGGCGTCTACATTCAGCTCAGCCAGACGAATGCGACCCAGGATGCCGTGGTCGGATACCTCTCGGATGACGAGACGCTGCTCGGCGCAGGCACCCGCGATGTCGGTGGCCGCAAATGGGTTGCCTATGGCAAACCCGACGGTGGCCGGACGGTCTGGGTCACCGACCTCGGCGACGTCCGGATCGGGTTGAAGTCCAACAAGGCAAAGGACGACGACTTCTCGACACTGGCATCGGCGGTACTGACTGCCTCGCCGTTGCCGGGTGCCAACTCGAACGGACGGGTTCTCCCCACCGGATAGTTGTCCGACCCCGGGCCGACCCGTCGGCCCCGATGTTCCCTGAATATCAATCTTCTGGGTGAGGACTGTTGTCGCCCTAGGGCTATAGGCTCTGGCGCTATGGCAATGTTTCTGTATCGACTCGGACGATTCTCGTTTCGGCACAAATGGTGGGTGATCGTCAGTTGGCTATTGCTTGCGGCCCTGGTCATCACACTGGTGAGCAGTCTGAATCCCAAGTTCTCCAAGGACTTTGAGCTCCCGGGTACCGACTCGGACAAAGCGATGTCCCTCATGAAGGAGAACTTCCCGGCAATCAACGACGAGCAGTTCAAGGCGTCCACGAGTGTTCTCATCGCCGCGGACAACGGGCTCGAAGCGCACACCGCGGAAATCGACGCACTCGTCGAGAAACTCAGGACCTTGCCCGACCTGGTCGCGCCCGAGACCATCGTCAACCCGGTCGAGGTGGCCGCGGCCGACCCGGCGCTGGCCCCCAACGTCCTCGGCGACAACGGCCGGGTCGGTTTGATGCAGATCGATCAGGACATCAACGTCGAAGACCTCACGCTCGAGGACAAAGAGCAATTCGAGGACATCCTCAAGGAGTTCCGGGTCGGCGGTCTCGATGTCCAGGGCACCGGTTCCCTGATGCAGGTCTTCGAGCAGGGCGGCACCGCCGAGATGCTCGGATTTGTCATCGCGTTCGTGGTGATGATCGTTGCCTTCGGTGCCATCGTGGCGGCCTTCATCCCGATCATCACCGGCATCCTGGGCGTGATGATCACCATCATGCTGGTCACCCTGGGCGCCGGCGTGTTCAACATCAACGAGAGCGCAACCGGCATCATCACGATGCTCGGTATCGCAGTGTCCATCGACTACGCGCTGTTCATCGTCTCCCGCTATCGCAGCGAACTGAACCTTGGTGGATCTCGAGAGGCCGCTGTCGGCCGTGCCGTCGGAACCGCGGGTTCGGCAGTTGTGTTCGCGGGTCTCACCGTGATGATCGCCGTCGCCGCGCTGTCGGTGGTGGGTATCCCGTTCATCTCGCAGATGGGTCTGGCGGCGGCACTCGCGGTCTTGATCGCGGTACTCGGCGCCATCACGCTGATCCCGGGATTGCTGGGCGCGTTCGGCCGGTTCGCCTTCTCGCCGCGCATTCCCAAGGTCCGTCACGGCGATGAGCCCGAGGACTCGATGTCCAACGGCCATCGCTTCGCGAAGTTCGTGACGAAATACCCGTGGCCGATCGCGGTCGTGTCGCTGCTCGCGCTTGTTGTGGTCGCCTTGCCGATGTCGAAGTTGGAGCTGGGGCTGTCGTCGACAACCGACGCCGAGGTCCCCGCGACCGAACTGCTGCAGCGAGGATTCGGTGAAGGTATCAACGGACCACTCCTGGTGGTGCTCAACAACACCGACGGCGCGTCCGTCGCCGCTGCGGCCGATCAGACGGTCGAGCACATCAAGACCCTGCAGAACGTCGCCAACCCCGGTCAGCTGACCTGGACGGGCAACGGTCCGAACAAACAGGACACGAAGGCCGGCGCAACGTCAGCCCTCATCTCGGTCACGCCACAACAGTCACCGAGCGGTCCGCAGACCCACGACCTGATGGAACAGATCCGCGACTACTCCTCCACCACGGATGCCGAGGGCGTCACCCTCAACGTGGGTGGGCAGACGGCGATCATGTCGGACATCTCGGCCAAGCTGAGTTCAGCACTGATCCCCTACCTGGTCTTGGTGGTCGGACTCGCCTTCTTGATCCTGATGGTCGTGTTCCGTTCCGTCCTGGTCCCCCTGACCGCGACCATCGGCTTCCTGTTCTCGGTGTGTGCGACATTCGGTGCCACGGTGGCGATCTTCCAGCTCGGGCACTTCGGGTTGATCACGCACACCCAGCCGATCATCTCGTTCCTGCCGATCTTCATGATCGGTGTGGTGTTCGGCTTGGCGATGGACTACCAGGTGTTCCTGGTCACCCGTATGCGTGAGGAGTACGTGCACGGTTTGTCCGCCAAGGAGTCGGTGATCATCGGCTACAAGCACGGTGCCCGTGTGGTCGCGTCGGCAGCCATCATCATGATCGCCGTGTTCGCGGCGTTCATGCTGGCACCCGACACCAGCTCGAAGATGATGGGCTTCGCTCTCGCGGCGGCCGTGTTCTTCGACGCGTTTGTGGTGCGCATGGTGATCGTTCCTGCGGTGATCACGATCATGGGCGACAAGGCCTGGTGGATGCCCAAGTGGCTCGACAAGGTCCTGCCCAATGTCGACATGGAGGGCACCGCGATCCGCAAGATCCCGATCGATTCGGACGCGGGCGACGACAAGCCGCAGCCTGCGACCGTCGGTTCCGCCGACTGATCTCGCTTCACCGGCCACCTCACCCCCGTCGACACGTGTCGACGGGGGTGAGTGCTGTGTGACGGGGCTCACGTAGAATCACGGTGTCCATCAGAGCCGGAGAAACCCTGTGTCGTCACCGTTGACCCGCCCGTCGAGCGCGTTGCGTATCGACCAGGACCCGCGTGTCCACATGCGACGGCTCGACGCGATGTTCGAGCAGTGGTCGGCGACGGGTGCCATCCCGACCGGCGTCCGGAAAGAGGTGGCGAGATCGTGGGAACGGCAGCCGCCCAGATACCAGGATCGCGACCATCGACCGGCAGACGAGGTGGCCCATCGGCGCCGGGCCGACCCACTGCTCACCCACGCATCTGACGCCCTCCGCGAACGCTTGCTGACCAGCTGCACCGACACCGCCACCGAACTCGTGCTCTGCGACAGGGACGGTGTGGTCCTGTGGGTGGCCGGCCCACCACAGGTGCGTCGGCGCTCCGAGACACTCGGCTTCGTCGAGGGCGCGTCGTGGACCGAGAATGCCGTCGGCACAAATGGTTTGGGCACCGCCCTCGCCGACCGGTCACCTGTGCAGATCTTCGGGTCCGAGCACGCGCATCCTGATCACCACAGCTGGGTGTGCACGGGTGGGCCGTTGATCGACCCACGAGACGATTCGGTACTCGGAGCGGTGACCCTCTCCGGCGGCCTGCGCACAGCACACCCGCACACGCTGTCGCTGGTGTGCTCCACGCTTGATGCCATCAATGCCGAACTACGGTCATTGCACCGCGAGAGCCTCCGAACCCACAGCCAGGCCGCGGCCGGTCTGCTCGAGCCCGGCGGCGTCGATGCGCTGATTCTCGACCGCGGCGGCTGGGTCGTCGCCACCCGGGGCCTCGCGGTCAGTGAACGGCTGTTCGTCCCTGGCGGATTGCGCCCCGGCACCGTCTGGATCCCCAGCCTCGGACACTTCGACAGCCTCCCGGTCGGAGATCTGTGGCAGCTCGAGCGATCGACCCAACGCCTCACCACCCTCGAGCTGACCGCCGAACCACCGTGTGCCCGTATCTCGGTGGACGACAACGACCACACCTCGCACCCGCTGACCCCACGTCAGTTCGACGTGTTGCGGGTTCTCGCAGCGCATCCCAGTGGGCTCAGCGCAAGGGAGATGTCTGCCCGGCTGTACGGACCAGGCGATCACACGGTGAGCGTTCGCGCCGAGATCTCGCGGATCCGCCGCACGCTCGGCCCGCTCCTGGCCACCCGGCCCTATCGACTGACGGTCCCCGCCTCGGTCATCTGACCTCGCTGCAACCCCCTGCAACCCTCCCGGGCGCCCACATCGACCCCTACCGTCAGGTGTGATCCACCTCACGCGAAGGAGTTGTACATGACCACCACCGTCTCGCCTACTCAGACGGCGCAGGCTTTCCTCACCGATCTGGAACGCGCCCTTGCACACGCCCGCGACACCGGCGACGTCAGTGCCGTCACCGAACTGTTCGTCGACGACTGTTACTGGCGCGATCTGGTGGCGCTGAGCTGGAACCTCACCACCGCCGAGGGCAAGGACGATCTGGCGAAGATGCTCGCCGCGACGCTGCCGCACTCGACACCTGGCAACTTCCAGTTGGACGGTGAAGCCGCGGAGGCAGCCGGTTCCGGGGACGACGGCGACGGAAATGAAGCGGGTCGAGTGATCGAGGCGTGGTACACCTTCACGACGCCGGTCCTGCGGGGCAAGGGTCTGATGCGCCTGCGCGACGGCAAGTGCTGGACCTTCCTCACCTCGGCGCAGGAACTCCTCGAGTTCCCCGAGAGCAAGGGAACCCGGCGCATCAAAGGGGCTGAACACGGCGTGGTCCCCGGGCGTAAGAACTGGCTCGACCGACGAACCGAACAGCAGCAATCGCTCGGCACCACCACCCAGCCGTACGTGCTCATCGTCGGCGGTGGGCAGGGCGGGATCGGGCTGGCCGCAAGGCTCCGGCGCCTCGGGGTCTCGGCACTGGTCATCGACAAGCACCCCCGGCCCGGTGACCAGTGGCGAAGCCGGTATTACTCACTGTCCCTTCATGATCCGGTGTGGTACGACCACATGCCCTATCTGCCATTCCCGGACGACTGGCCGGTGTTCACCCCGAAGGACAAGATGGGCGACTGGCTGGAGAGCTACGTCAAGATCATGGAGCTCGACTACTGGAGCAACACCGTGTGCCGCCGCGCCTCGTTCGACGACGTGGCCCAGGAATGGACGGTCGAGCTCGAACGTGATGGACAACCCTTGACGCTCAAGCCGACTCAGCTGGTGATGGCCACCGGCATGTCGGGCATCCCCAACATGCCCGACATTCCCGGCGCCGAGACCTTCCAGGGTGATCTGGTGCATTCCTCGCAGCACACCGGTGGCGCGAAGTACGCGGGCAAGAAGGCAGTTGTGTTGGGAGCCAACAACTCCGCTCACGACATCTGCGCGGACCTGTACGAGAACGGCGCCGACGTCACAATGATCCAGCGGTCGACCACACACATCGTGCGGTCCGAGTCGCTGATGCGCGAGGTGCTCGGCCCCCTCTATTCGGAGGAGGCACTCGCAAACGGCATCGACCACGAGAAGGCCGATCTGATCTTCGGGTCCATCCCGTATGGCTTGCTGGCCGACTTCCAGATCCCCGCATGGAACACGATCCGGGAGCAGGACAAGGACTTCTACGACCGTCTCGAGGCTGCCGGGTTCATGCTCGACTTCGGCGACGACGGATCGGGGTTGTTCCTGAAGTATCTGCGTCGCGGCTCGGGCTACTACATCGACGTCGGCGCCTCCGAACTCATCGCCGACGGCAAGGTCGAGTTGAAGGCACCCGCCCACATCACCGAGATCCGGTCGCACTCGGTGATCTTGTCCGACGGCACCGAGCTCGACGCCGATCTGATCGTCATGGCGACCGGGTTCGGCTCGATGAACGGCTGGGCCGCACAGCTGATCTCGCAAGAGGTGGCCGACAAGGTCGGCAAGTGCTGGGGACTGGGATCCGGAACAACCAAGGATCCGGGGCCCTGGGAAGGCGAGCTCCGGAACATGTGGAAGCCCACCGCACAGGCGAACCTGTGGTTCCACGGCGGCAATCTGCACCAGTCCCGGCACTACTCGCGCTACCTCGCGTTGCAGCTCAAAGCCCGCGAGGCAGGGATGAACGTGCACGTCTACGGCCAGGCACCGGTGCACCACCTGCAGTAACGGGCATGAAAGGATGGCCTCCAACAGTATTCGCCGCGATTCCAGGAGGCCCTCCATGTCAGCCGATTCCCACCAGTTCGAGGCCCCGGACCGCAACCTGGCGATGGAGTTGGTGCGCGTGACCGAAGCGGCCGCTCTCGCCGCGGGCCGCTGGGTCGGTAAAGGCGACAAGAACGGCGGCGACGGCGCCGCGGTCGACGCGATGAGGCAACTGCTGTCCACCGTGTCGATGCGCGGCGTCGTCGTGATCGGCGAAGGCGAAAAAGACGAAGCGCCGATGCTCTACAACGGCGAAGAGGTCGGCAACGGCGAAGGTCCCGAGGTCGACGTGGCCGTCGATCCGATCGACGGAACCACCCTGATGGCCGAGGGCCGCCCCAACTCGATCGCCGTGCTCGCAGTGTCCGAGCGCGGCACCATGTACGACCCGTCTGCCGTCTTCTACATGGAGAAGATCGCCGTGGGTCCCGATGCGGCGGGTGTCGTCGACATCAACGAATCCGTCGAGTTCAACGTCCAGGCCGTTGCCAAGGCGAAGGGCATCGAGGTTGCCGACCTCACCGTCGTGGTCCTCGACCGCGAGCGCCACGAGGGTCTGATCGGCGAGATCCGCGCCGCGGGTGCCAAG
Source organism: Williamsia muralis (assembly GCF_051487485.1). Classification (GTDB taxonomy): domain Bacteria; phylum Actinomycetota; class Actinomycetes; order Mycobacteriales; family Mycobacteriaceae; genus Williamsia; species Williamsia muralis_B. Next base: position 298,953 of record NZ_JAHVCV010000002.1, read on the forward strand.
GTCCGACTGATCTCGGACGGCGACGTCGCAGGTGCGATCGCCGCTGCGCAGGAGGAGAGCTCCGTCGACATGCTCATGGGCATCGGCGGCACCCCGGAGGGCATCATCACCGCCGTGGCGATGAAATGTATGGGCGGCGAGATCCAGGGCAAACTGTGGCCACGCAACGCGGCCGAGAAGCAGAAGGCGATCGACGCCGGCCACGACCTCGATCGGGTACTCAAGACCGAAGACCTCGTCAGCGGCGAGAACATGTTCTTCTGCGCCACCGGCGTCACCAACGGCGACATGCTCCGTGGTGTCAGCTACCGGGCGAACGGGGCGACCACCCGCTCGCTGGTGATGCGCTCGCGCTCGGGCACCATTCGCACCGTCGAGGGCCGCCACACCCGCCAGAAGGTCGCCGAGATCGCCGCGAACACTTTCCAGGACTGATCCGCCGAGCGTCGCTCGGCTCCGCGGAGCCGCAGCACAGTGAGGGTGCCCTTCGGGCACCCTCACCGCAGGTGGCAAAGTATCGAGGCATGAGCGACTCACCTGCCGAACAGTTCCGGATAGAGCACGACACCATGGGCGAGGTCCGGGTGCCGATCGACGCGTTGTGGCGAGCACAAACCCAGCGCGCGGTCGAGAACTTCCCCATCAGCCACCGGCCCCTGGAGCGCACCCAGATCCGCGCGATGGGTCTGCTGAAGGCCGCATGCGCTCAGGTCAACAAGGATCTCGGTCTGCTCGACGGTGACAAGGCCGACGCGATCATCTCGGCAGCAAAAGAGATCGCCGACGGCAAGCACGACGATCAGTTCCCGATCGACGTGTTCCAGACGGGGTCGGGTACCAGCTCCAACATGAACGCCAACGAGGTCATCGCCTCGATCGCGAAGAACAACGGCGTCACGATCCACCCCAACGATCACGTCAACATGTCGCAGTCGTCCAACGACACCTTCCCCACCGCGACCCACGTGGCTGCGACCGAAGCCGCGGTCACCGATCTGATCCCGGCCCTGCAGCATCTGCAGGAAGCGCTGGCCGACAAGGCTTCCGCCTGGCGCGAGGTCGTCAAGTCCGGTCGCACACACCTCATGGACGCGGTGCCGGTCACCCTCGGCCAGGAGTTCGGTGGATATGCCCGCCAGCTCGAGGCTTCGGCGGAGCGGGTCTCGGCCACGCTGGTCCGGGTCGGCGAACTGCCCATCGGTGGAACCGCGGTGGGTACCGGTCTGAACGCTCCCGACGGGTTCGGGACCAAGGTCGTCGCCGAACTGATCAATCTGACCGGTGTCAACGAACTCTCGCTGGCAAAGGACAACTTCGAGGCCCAGGCAGCCCGGGATGGGCTGGTCGAGTTGTCGGGTGCACTCAAGACCGTGGCCGTCTCGCTCACGAAGATCGCCAACGACATCCGCTGGATGGGTTCAGGCCCGCTGACCGGTCTCGGTGAGATCCAGCTGCCCGATCTGCAGCCCGGCAGCTCCATCATGCCCGGCAAGGTCAATCCGGTTCTGCCCGAAGCTGTTACGCAGGTCGCCGCGCAGGTCATCGGCAACGACGCGGCGGTCACGTGGGGCGGTGGCAATGGGGCGTTCGAGCTCAACGTCTACATCCCGATGATGGCGCGCAACGTACTCGAGTCGGTCAAACTCCTCGCCAACGTGTCCCGGCTGTTCGCCGATCGCTGCATCATCGGTCTCGTAGCCAACGAAGAGCGACTCAAGACCCTCGCAGAATCGTCGCCCTCGATCGTCACCCCGCTCAACAGCGCGATCGGCTACGAAGAGGCCGCCGCAGTGGCCAAGCAGGCACTGAAGGAGAAGAAGACCATTCGCCAGACCGTGATCGACCGCGGTTTGATCGGCGACAAGCTCAGCGAAGAAGAACTCGACAAGCGCCTCGACGTGCTCAAGATGGCCAACCTCGACCGCGAGCGGTAGACACCGGATCCCGAAAATGTGCCCTTTTGGCGAGCCCGACCTGGGCTTTCATTCGCCAAAAGGGCACATTTTCGGTATCAGGGTCAGGCGAGCCCGATGTTGATGACGGGCTGACGGGCCGGGTCGAGCCATTGCACGATCTGACGCATGGTGTCGCGATCGATGGCGACACAGCCCCAGGTCGGCTCGTAATTGGTGACGTGCAGGAAGATGCCGGACGCGTAGCCCTGCACCCGCTGCGGGTTGTGCGCGATGTTCACGACGTAGTCGTAGATCTCACCGGTGGACAGGATGTGCTCACTGTCGCCGCCCGGGCTCTGCGGTGCACGCACATGGGTGTTGTACGTCGGCGACCCCGGCAGGGCGTCCCACCAATCCTGGTCGTCCGCCTGGAAGTAGGGCATCTCGGTTCCGGGGTTCGGCTGGTTGCCGAAGGCTTGGTCAAGCGCGAACACGCCCATCGGCGTCCGCCAGACGTTGTCGCGGGGGATGCCGATTCCCTCCGCACCGAGATAGGCCTCGGTTGGTCCGATGACTGCGGTCCAGGTACCCGCCTCGTCGCGCTCCCAGGCCGTGAGGGTCGCGGTCGTGTCGGTCACTGTCGCCGAACTCACCGTGATCATCTGGGTCGACGTCGGGAACGCCGGCGGGGTCACCACCTCGACAGCACCGGCAGGGGTGGGAGCAACCATCGCGGTTGCGACACATACGGCGGCGAGCAGTGACAACACTGACCACATACGCCTCACAGACAACATCAGCACCACGTGAGTATGCCAGTGCGGTTCTCTGTAGTGCGTCTCAGACCGATCACAAGGTTGCACTAATCTGATCACTGCTGACCGTGTGCACGAGGGGAAAGTGCTTCGATGCCGGTCGCCACAGGAGAAATCGGGGGTCTTCATGCCGCTCGCATCGGGCAGCGTCTTTGCCGGCTACACCATCGAACGTCAGCTCGGTGCCGGCGGAATGGGCGAGGTCTACCTCGCCAAGCACCCGCGCCTCCCGCGATCGGACGCCCTCAAGGTTCTCCCCGCGTCCCTCCCCGGTTCGAGTACCGCCTCCGACGACGAGTTCAGGCGTCGCTTCATCCGCGAAGCCGATCTGTCGGCCCAACTCTGGCATCCCGGCATCGTGACCGTGCACGACCGCGGAGAGTTCCAAGGCAATCTCTGGATCAGCATGGACTTCGTGCCAGGGACCGATGCCGCCGAATTGCTGGCCATCTATCCGCGCGGCGTGAAGCCTGCGTTGGTTGTCCAGATAGCCACCGAGGTGGCAGCCGCACTCGACTACGCACACGGACGGGGACTCCTGCACCGGGACGTCAAACCCGGCAACATCATGCTCACCGAATCCATCCCGCACCGCGTGATGCTCATGGACTTCGGCATCGCGCGCCCGGCCTCGGACGTCGCCGGGCTCACCTCGACAGGCGCTGTGGTGGGCACGATGGCCTACGCCGCACCCGAACAGCTCCGCGGCCTGCCCGTCGATGCCCGAGCCGATGTGTTCGCACTCGCGTGCACTGTGTTCGCGCTGCTGACCGGTGCGCCTCCTGGCGCCGGTCGCGAGATCCCTCCTGCCATCCGTCCCGTTCTCGATCGGGCACTGGCCACCGAACCCGGCGACCGCTACAACTCCTGTGGCGAGTTCGCTCGCGAACTGAGCGCCGCCATGGATCTTCCACCGACGCCCGGATTCCAGCCCCCCGCCGCACAAACCCAACACGACGCTCAGCACGCCCCTACCTTGCTCGGACTGCCCTCCGTACCGCCGACGAACCCTCAGGGCACCACCCCACCGCCGGATCACCCCTCGTCCGCCGCGACGGCGCCGACCATGATGCAGCGCCCCGGGTACTCGGGACCTGCGGGACCACCCCCGCCTTCACCCTCGACCGGCCGGTCTTCCACACCATGGATCATCGGGTTGCTCGCTGTCCTCGTCATCGCGGTCTCGGTGGTGGCGGCAACAGGCCTCTGGCCGAAATCGGACGACGAACCTGCGGCCGCCGGCGAGCAGAACCTCCGACCGCAAACGAGTGTCACCACCATCGCGCAGTCCGCCGAGGGACCGGCACCACTTCCCCCTCAGCAGGCCGAACAGTCGCAGCGGGTGCAGGCCACCACGTCGACGCCCTTGGTCCGGCAGGCACCCAACGCTGCCGACCTCGGACTGTCGACACCGATCAGCACTCCGGCATGCGACGGGACCGGCATCATCGTGGTCGCCAACTCCACCGATCCAGCCGGATACCGCAACGACATGGCCGCCGCCCTGGACACCTACCCCGGCGCGCGATACCTACGTACCGACCAGTCGTGTCCCTCACTGCGACCACGCGACGACAGCGGAAACCTGATCTATGCCGCCTATGTGGTTGTCGGACAAGGACGATCGGCAGTCTGCGCCGCGCTCCCCGCCTACCCCGAGCGCTACGGCAAAGTGCTCGACACCACCAGCGACCCCGACATCCCCATCTCGCCCGACAACTGCTGACACCCACTGCCGGCAGCCACAGCCACAAAACAAAGGTGCGGCAGACCGCATCACTGCGACCTGCCGCACCTCACCCGCTCGCTAGCTCGCTACGCTCCCGGCGCGCTGCGCCCAAACTTCGCCCGCTCGCTACGCTCCCGGCGCGCCGAGTCAGATTTCGCCCGCTCGCTACGCTCCCGGCGCGAACTCCTCCAGCATTTCCGTCACGAGGGCCGCAATCGGCGACCGCTCGCTACGCGTCAACGTCACATGCGCGAAAAGCGGGTGCCCCTTGAGCTTTTCGATCACCGCAGCGACTCCGTCGTGCCGGCCGACACGGAGATTGTCGCGCTGTGCCACGTCGTGGGTGAGCACCACACGCGAACCAGATCCCAAGCGCGACAACACCGTCAGCAAGACATTGCGCTCCAGTGACTGCGCCTCGTCGACGATCACAAACGAGTCGTGCAGTGAACGACCCCGAATGTGGGTCAGGGGAAGAACTTCCAGCATGCCGCGACTGAGGACCTCCTCGATCACCTCCGTGGACGCGAGCCCCTCCAGGGTGTCGAACACGGCCTGCGCCCAGGGCCCCATCTTCTCGGACTCACTGCCGGGAAGGTAGCCGAGGTTTTGTCCACCAACGGCATACAGGGGACGAAAGACGACCACCTTGCGTTGGGTTCGCCGCTCGAGCACCGCTTCGAGACCTGCGCACAGGGCCAAAGCAGACTTGCCGGTGCCGGCCTTGCCGCCCATCGACACGATGCCCACGCTGTCGTCGAGCAACAGATCGAGAGCAACACGCTGCTCCGCACTACGACCGCGCAGCCCGAACACCTCACGATCCCCCCGCACCAACTGCACCTGCTTCTGCGGGTTGACGCGTCCAAGAGCGCTCGAATTCGTTCCCAGCAAACGGATTCCGGTATGGCAGGGCAGATCTCGGGCCGAATCGATATCCACGACGCCGTCTGCGAACAACGTGTCGATCACCGAGGAATCGACATCCAGTTCCGTCATACCCGACCAACCGGACGTCACCACGTCCTGAGCGTGATACTCGTCGGCAGCCAGACCCACCGCTCCGGCCTTGATCCGCAACGGGGTGTCCTTGGACACTAGCGTCACATCCTTGCCCTCGGCGCGAAGATTCAACGCGCAAGCCAGGATTCGCGAATCATTGGTGTCGGTGCGGAAGCCCGCCGGCAGGACTGCCGGATCGGTGTGGTTGAGCTCTACCTGGACGGTGCCACCGAGATCCCCGATCGGGATCTGCTGATCGAGCCGGCCGTGCTCGAGGCGGAGGTCGTCGAGCATCCGCAACGCCTCGCGGGCGAACCAGCCCAGTTCATGATGATGGCGTTTGCCCTCGAGTTCACCGATGACCACGAGCGGCAAGATCACGTGGTGTTCGGCGAATCGTGTTACCGCCCAAGGGTCGGACAGCAACACCGAGGTGTCGAGGACATAGGTACGAGCATCGCGTGTGGTCACGAAGGGCTCCTAAGACGAAGTGGCACCACTTCGACTGGTGTTGCTGGACCGGTCGGTTCTGGCAGAAGCGGCAGGGTTGCCACGTCCACAAGGACCGGGGCCGGTCCCCTCGCACTCACGCAAGCAAGTCAACGATCGAACCTCCCGGACGAACCACTTCCCCGCGGCCCGTCACTCGTCAAAGTACGCCGAGTGCGGCGTGTCGGCTCGTCGGAAACCACGCGTGTCCGTGAATAATCGGTTAACTGTCCAGTGGGTGACAGCAGGCTTTTCCCTGCCCCTGTCCGGGCCCGGTGTTGCTAGCGTCGATGACCATGAGCACCCTGATCGCCGAGGATCTTCTCCTCCTGCTACTCGATAACGTCAAAGGCACCACACCGTCCGGCACCGCGGTGAGCACGGTGCTCGGCGGAGCCGTACTGCTCGAGCTGGCCGTCGCCGGTGCGGTGGACGTCGACAAACGAAGTCGTTGGAAGCAACCCAAGGTGCACGTGGTCGATACTGCGCGCGTCACCGACCCGATTCTCGCGCGGGCGGTTCGCACAATCGCGGAGAAAGACCGGACTGCGCAGAGTTTGGTGAACAAGGTCGGGAAGGAGCTCAAGACCGAGCTCGCCGAACGCATGGTGAAACGAGGACTCCTCGGCCGCGAGGACACCGACGTGCTGGGAATCCGCCGCACCCGGTTTCCTGCACTCGACGCCGTCCACAAGAACGAGCTGAAGATGTCGATCACTGCAGTTCTCGTCCATCAAGACGCACCCGATGAGCGCACCGGCGCGCTCATCGCCCTGCTGTCGGCGGTCGACCGCGCGCACAAGACTGTGGGTAGCTCAGACGTTCCCGGGCGCGAGATCAAGAAGCGCGCGAAACAGGTTGCCAAAGGGGCGTGGGCCGCCGACGCGGTGCGAGATGCAGTCAACGCTGCCACAACAGCGATCACCACGGCCACCATCGCGGCTGCTGCTGTGTCGTCAGACGGAGCCGGCTAGTAGCCCGCCACCAGCGTCGCCGCGGGTCGATCGGCTATTGGCCGGCGGCGGCCAGAATCCGTTGCCGTGCGGCCTCGTCCTTCTCGCTCAGCCCGTCGAGGCTCTGCAGCCTGAGGTCGGCGACCAGCGTCGACGCGACATACGTCGACGCATCCGCGTTGTACTTGGCAATGAGGTCGAGATCGCCAAAGTTGTCCACGTCGGCACCGATCAGTTCGAGCTCGGAGATCGCCTTGTCGACGGCGGTGACCAACTCAGAGATGTTGGCGTCCACGCCGGCGTTCAAGAAGTTGGTGAACGTCTTGGCCTGAACGCGGTCGTCGTGGAGGATGCGGCTGACGATGGCGGTGAGCACCTCGTTGTCCGAGTCGGCGACCAGTTTCTCTTCGAAGGCCACGCACTGCAGCTCGTGCACGGCGAGCAACGCCATCACGTCGAGGATCTGATAGTCGGTCAGCGAGACCGGACTCTGGAGTTTGCCCTTGGTGATGTGATGCAGCCGAAGATTCTCGGCGACCTCGGGATCGACCAGACGCGAGACCACCAGGTAGTCGCGCAACGCGATCGAGTGCCGGTTGTCCTCGGCCGTCCACGAACCGATCACCTGCTGCCAGGCACCGAAGATCGACGCCTTCTGTGCCATCAACCGGTGGTAGGACGGCATGTTGTCCTTCGTCAGCAACAGCGCGAGTACTGCGGCTGCGGCATCGGCAGGCAGCGACGCCGGCTGATCGGGGTCGAAGTCGACGCCGCCCAGGAAGGCGAAGTTGCGGCCGTCGTCCCACGGCACCCAGTCATGCGGGTTCCATGTCTCGGCAGCAGCGTGGTGCTCTTCCATGATCTCCGGAATCGCCTTTTCCAAGGCGTAGAGCAGCTCGTCCTGGGTCAAATCATTCACCCGGACAGACTAGAGGCCGACCCGGGATATGCGAAATGCCCGGCGGGTCCGAAGCGCCAGCTCGGCCGTCGACGCTCAGCGTGTGGTGCTGAGCAGACCCCACTGCTCGAGGCCCTCGTACAGCGGGAAGTCGAGAGCGAGCTGGGACACCCGCTGACGCAGGGCGGTGACGTCGGCCGACTGACCACCGACAAGCGCGGACGCGATGATGTCGGCGACCTCGCGGAACTGATCCTCACCGAAACCCCGAGTCGCAAGTGCCGGGGTTCCGATGCGCAGACCGGAGGTGACCATCGGCGGGCGCGGGTCGAACGGCACGGCGTTGCGATTCACGGTGATCCCGACCTGGTGCAGCAGGTCCTCGGCCTGCTGACCGTCGAGGTTGCTGTTGCGCAGATCGACGAGCACGAGGTGCACGTCGGTACCACCGGTGAGGACCGATACGCCGACGTCGCTCACGTCCTTGGCGGTTAGCCGCTCGGCGAGCAGTTTCGCGCCCACCAGTGTGCGTTCCTGTCGTTCTTTGAAATCGTCGGTGGCGGCGATCTTCAAGGCCACGGCCTTCGCGGCGATCACGTGCATGAGCGGGCCGCCCTGCTGGCCGGGGAACACGGCCGAGTTCAGCTTCTTCGCCCATTCCTGCTTGGCGAGGATGATGCCCGACCGCGGGCCGCCGAGAGTCTTGTGGACCGTGGACGACACCACATCGGCATACGGCACGGGTGACGGGTGCAGACCCGAGGCGACCAAACCGGCGAAGTGGGCCATGTCGACCCACAGGTGGGCACCGACCTCGTCGGCGATGGACCGGAAGGCCTCGAAATCGAGGGTTCGGGGATAGGCCGACCAACCGGCGACGATCACCTTCGGCTTGGTGTCGAGGGCGATCTTGCGCACCTCGTCCATGTCCACCCGGAAGTCCTCTTTGCTCACGCCGTAGAAAGCGTTCTCGTAGAGCTTGCCGGAGAAGTTCAGCCGCATGCCGTGGGTGAGGTGGCCACCATGGGCGAGGTCGAGTCCGAGCAGCGTCTCGCCGGGTTCCATCAGGGCGGCCAGCACCGCAGCGTTGGCCTGAGCACCCGAATGTGGCTGCACATTGGCGAACTCGGCACCGAACAGTTCTTTGGCCCGGTTGCGGGCGATGTCCTCGACGACGTCGACGTATTCGCATCCGCCGTAGTACCGGCGACCCGGGTAGCCCTCGGCGTACTTGTTGGTGAGCACACTGCCCTGCGCCTGTAGCACCGCGCGCGGCACGAAGTTCTCCGACGCGATCATCTCGAGGGTGTCCCGCTGACGGGTCAGCTCCCCGTTCATCGCGGCCGCCACATCCGGATCTAGCTCAGCCAGGGATGCGGTGTTGACGTCGGTCATTGTTCTCCTTGGGCGCGCGAAGCAGCGTAAGAGGTGGTAAGTACTCGTCAGCCAGTCTAGGAGACGGGTCCGACGTGGTGAAAACTGCGCCTGAGCCGATCAGCTCTGGAATGCGAGTTCGGCGCGCAGCGCCGCCGGGGTGAGGGGTTCGTCGAGCAACCGGCCGAACCGGGCGAGGTGGTCACCGGCAGGTACCGAAGTGTCGGCGCCGTCCGCGACGCCGGCTTCGAGCCACGTCTGCAGCAGCCGATACCCCTCGACATAGGTGCTGATGTACGCGCGCCACAGGGGCGACGACAGGAAACGCAGCATCTGCCTGGCCCGCTCGTCTGTCGCCAGCAACCATTGCCGCAGGTACGCCGCAACGGTGTCGTGGTCGGCACCTCTGTCGTGCAGCAGGAGCGCCGCGTCCTGGCGAACACCGAGCAGTCCCCCGGTGGCCTTCCCGATCGCCTCGGCGCGCCTGCCGTCGAAGCGCAGCCCGAGGTCGGCGTAGATCTCCTGCGCCCACGTACCCCAGTCGGGACCGACCGCGGCGACCAGCGCGTGGTCGGCCAGCCCCTCGGCCATGAGGCATTGGGGCGTGTTCACGAGAAAGATCGTCTGCTCGATTTCTCCCCCGCCGACCAGTATCTGCTCTTTGCGGCAATGTTCGGTGTGGTGTCCCGGATAGGCCTCGTGCGCGATCAGGTGTGGCAGCGACGACATGTACTGCGTGAGGTCGCCGTTGATGGCGACGCGGGACCGATAGTCACCCAGGTAATAGTTGAAACCAGACCACGGTTTGTCCGCGACGACCTCGAAATCGACGACCTCGGTGTCCGGCAAGGTGTAGGTGCCGCGCACCTTGTCGCGCAGGGCGCTGCTGAAGGCCGAGACCGCATCGGCGATCTTGTCGGCTGGGATCTCCTCGGAGCGGCGATGCGCGGCGTAACGATCCGCGAGGTCACCACTGCCAGGAAGGAGCGCGTCGAGATCCAGGTGAGCCTGCCGATAGAGCTCGGGTTTGCCCATCTCGATGTCGACGTCGAAGTAATTGCGCACCTCGTCGACAAAAGTGATCTCGTCGCCGGCGAACTTCCGGGCGGAGCATTCGAGCGCGCGCAAAGCAGAGGTCAGGAACTGGACACGCTGAGGAGGCAGGCCCGCACCGCCCACGTCGGCCCGCAGGCTCGCGGCTCGGCGCGCCAGTTCCCTGGGGTCGGGGGCTGCGCCGTTCTCGACCTCTCGACGAAGGGCCGGATCGCCCGTGAAGGCATCGACAAAGCCCGGTTCGAGCCGATCGAAAGCCAGCCCGAGCCGCAGATACTGCTCGACGACCGCATTGGTGTGCATGGGTTCAAACGGTACCGAAACCACCCCGAAGTCACCTGCCTGCCAGGCGTTCGCAAGACTGATGACATGCCATGGGTCCCACGGATCGATTGTTGACGTGTCGCGAATGACCGAGCCGAGTCCGTACATCGAACTCGACCGCAGGCAATGGCGCGACCTTCGCCAGTCGATGCCCATGGTGTTGACCGAGGGTGAACTGCGCGACCTGCGAGGGCTCGGTGAGCAGATCGACCTCACCGAAGTCGCCGACGTCTACCTGCCGCTGTCCCGTTTGATCCACCTCCAGGTCGCCGCCCGGCAACGGCTGTTCGCGGCCACCGCGACATTCCTCGGCGAGCGGCAGCCCGAACGCCAGGTGCCCTTCATCATCGGGGTCGCCGGCAGTGTGGCCGTCGGCAAGTCGACCACCGCGCGTGTGCTCCAGGCGTTGCTGGCGCGGTGGGAAAGTCATCCGAAGGTCGACCTGGTGACCACGGACGGATTCCTCTACCCCACCGCCGAACTCGAACGTCGCGGAATCATGCACCGCAAGGGTTTCCCGGAATCGTACGACCGCCGCGCTCTGCTCCGATTCGTCACCGAGGTCAAATCAGGGGCCGCCGATGTCTCGGCGCCGGTGTACTCCCACCTCACCTACGACATCGTCCGCGACACGAAACACCATGTGCAACAACCGGACATCCTCATCGTCGAGGGGCTGAACGTACTGCAAACCGGGTCACGGCTGATGGTGTCGGACCTCTTCGACTTCTCGATCTACGTCGATGCCCGTATCGAGGACATCGAGGACTGGTACATCCATCGCTTCCTCGCGATGCGCACCACTGCATTCGCCGATCCACATTCGCATTTCCACCACTACTCGTCGCTGACCGACGAACAGGCCACCCTTGCCGCCCGGGACATCTGGAACGGGATCAACCGGCCGAACCTCGTGGAGAACATTCTCCCGACCCGGCCGCGAGCCACTCTTGTACTCCGCAAAGACGCCGATCACGCCATCAATCGCGTGCGCTTGCGCAAGATCTGACGCCCGACGCCGACCTGGCTGAGGTCACTTGCCGAAGCGTCGGCTGAGATCACTTGCCGAAGCGTCGGCTGAGATCACTTGCCGAAGCGTCGGCTGCGGGCGGCGTAATCCCGCAGTGCGCGCAGGAAGTCCACACGCCGGAACGCCGGCCAGTAGGCGTCGGTGAACCAGATCTCCGAATAAGCGCTCTGCCACAGGAGGAACCCCGAGAGCCGTTGCTCCCCCGAGGTTCTGATCACCAGATCGGGATCAGGCTGGCCGCGGGTGTAGAGGTTCTGGTCGATGGCTTCCACCGTCACGGCGTCGATGAGCTGATCGGGTGAGTCGCCCGCCGCGATGCGGTCGGCCAGCAGGGACCGGACGGAATCGACGATCTCCTGGCGGCCGCCGTAGCCGACGGCGACGTTGACATTGGGTCCGGTACGTCCGGAGGACTGTTGCTGCGCCGCCTTCAGTCGCGCGGAGACCTGATCGGGCAACTGGTCGAGCGCGCCGACTATCTGCACCCGCCATGGCTGGCCCGGCGCCGAGATCTCCTCGACGATGTCGGGCACGATCTGCAGCAGCTCGCCGAGCTCGGCCGAATCGCGACTCAGGTTCTCCGTGGAGAGCAGGTAGATGGTGACGGTCTCGATGCCGAGTTCGCTGCACCACCGGAGAACCTCGGCGATCTTCTGCGCCCCGACCCGGTGCCCGTGGTTGACGTCCTCGAACCCGGCTTCGCGAGCCCACCGCCGATTGCCATCGCAGATGATCGCGATGTGCCGGGGGTTCTGCGACGGATCCAGATAGTGAGTCAGCCGACGTTCGTAGACCCGGTACATGGGTCCGCGCATGGTGTCGGGGATGAGCTTCACCCGCTACACCTTACGCGGCAGCGATGGAGGTCAGCCCGAACCTTCGGTACCGTAAGTTGTGATCGATTCCGAACTGGCGCTGCTGGCCGAGCTCAAGCCCCGAATGCGCGGTTGGATCCACCTCTACGCCGGCTTCGTCGCCATAGTCACCGGACTTGTTCTGGTCACCGTGGCGTGGGCTCTGATCGGCCCGATGGCCGCGCTGGCGTGCGGGATCTACGCGTTGACCGTCTGTGGTCTGTTCGGCGTCAGTGCCACCTATCACCGGGTCGATTGGACTTCCGATACCGCCAAGCTCTGGATGAAGCGGGCCGATCATTCGATGATCTTCATCTTCATCGCAGGCAGCTACACCCCGTTTTGCGTGATGGGCCTCGAACCTCCCGAACAGGTCGCCGTTCTCGTCGTCGTGTGGTCCGGCGCGCTCGCGGGCGTCACCCTCAAAGTTCTCTGGCCGCAGGCGCCCCGTTGGCTCGGGGTCCCGCTCTACATTCTGCTGGGCTGGACCATCGTCGCGGTCATCCCCGAGTTGATCGACTCGGTCGGCGTGGCCGTCGTTGCGCTCTTGGCGGTCGGGGGCTTGTTCTACACGATCGGGGGCGTTCTGTACGCAACCCGTTGGCCAGACCCTTGGCCGACCACATTCGGCCACCATGAGTTCTTCCACGCCTGCACGGTCATTGCCGCGATCGTGCACTACATCGCCGTGTGGCTGGTCCTGTTCGAATAGGTCATCGACCAGCCACCCGCTGCGGTCAGACCCGCGTCTTGGCCGCCGAAAGCGCCTGCATCACAGTCACCGTCGCATCCCAGTCCATGCACTTGTCGGTGACCGACTGTCCGTAGGTGAGGGGCTCGGCGTCCGGAGCCTGGGCACCGGCGACGAGGAAGCTCTCCAGCATGACCCCGCTGATCCCGCGCTGACCGCTCGCGATCATCGCGGCGACCTCGGTGGCAACCTCCGCCTGCCGGATGTGGTCCTTACCGGAATTGGCATGGGAGCAGTCGATCATGACGAGTTCGGGAAGACCCGCCTTGGCGAGCGACGCCAGTGCCCCGTCCACCGAGCCGACGTCGAAGTTCGGACCCGCGGTGCCGCCGCGCAAGATGATGTGGCAGTCCGTGTTTCCCTCGGTCTCCACGATCGCACCGCGACCGAAGTCATCGACTCCGAAGAAGACGTGCTGCGCAGCAGCGGCTTTCACACCGTCTACGGCCACCTGGACGTTCCCGTCCGTTCCGTTCTTGAAGCCGATCGGCATCGACAGGCCGGAGGCCAGCTGCCGGTGGACCTGCGACTCCGTTGTCCGGGCGCCGATCGCGCCCCACGCCACCGCATCTGCGATGTATTGCGGGCTGGTGGGTTCGAGGAACTCACAACCGACGGGCAGGCCGAGATCGATGAGGTCGAGCAACAGGCCGCGGGCGACGCGCAGTCCGCGTTCCACATCGAAACTGCCATCCATGCCGGGGTCGTTGATGAGGCCCTTCCACCCGACCGTTGTCCGCGGCTTCTCGAAGTACACCCGCATCACGATCTTCAGTCGATCGGCGTGTTCGGCAGCGATGGGTGCCAGCCGGCGTGCGTAGTCGATCGCGGCAACCGGGTCATGCACCGAGCACGGCCCGACGATGACAAGCAGCCGATCGTCGCGACCCGCCAGGATGTCGGCGATCTCGTCGCGGTCGCGTTGCACCACTTCGGCCCGACGGCCGGTCAGCGGCAGTTCGGCGCGCACGGTGTCGGGTGAAGGGATCTCGCGCAGCGCGCGGATCCTGCGGTCCGAGGTGTTGGGACCGGACAACGTTCCGTGTCCGTGGAGTCCGCTGGTCATGTTGTGTGCCTTCCTGATTCGAAGGGCACCATCACCTGTTGACCGGTGCCCTGACAAAGAAAAAAGCAGCGACCAAAGGTGGTCACTGCTCGGGGCTCCGGGTGTGTGGACGCGTCAGCGTAGCGCTGTATCGGCGGCTCCACCCGGAGCCTCGATAAAGCGCCAATACACGCGCGCACTGATGTTCACGTCGGCCAAAGTAGCACGGGAATGCCGCGGTGCCCAATGTCGCATGTCAGGCGCCGTCTCCGGAGCGATCAGGGCCGGCCGCGGTCGATCACTCGTGACAGCACGATGATGCTCTCGGAGTGGTCCACCGTTTCTGCCGAGCGGATCCGTTCGAGCGCTTCCTCGAGATGCTGGACGTCGCGGGCCACCACACGCAGGATCGCGTCGGCCTTGCCCGTCACCGTCGCGGCGCTGACCACCTCGGTGATGTGCTCCCACGACCGCGCCAGGATGTCCGGGGCGACGGTTCCGCGGCAGAAGACCTGCACGTACGCCTCGGTTGTCCACTGCAGTGCCGCAGGGTCGGTCACAACGGTGAAACCCCGGATCACACCGGACGACACCAGCCGGTCGACCCGGCGTTTCACCGCCGGTGCCGACAACCGGACCTGCTCACCGATCTGGGCGTAGGTCTGTCGTGCGTCCTTGGTCAGACAACCCAGGATCGCCTCGTCGAGATTGTCCAACACAGCCAGTCGTCACTTCCCACTTGATGGTCCGCTGACCCGACGCAACGGATCACCCTATTTTGCCAGATCGGACAACAGATGCGCTCTCTGTGCGCAATGCACGAGCATTGCTTGCGTCAAACGGTGTCCCTACCCTTGATGGATGAAGCTTTCCTGCTCACGTTTGTCGCCGCTCGGTCCGGCCCTGAGCAGATGACCCTCGACACCGACGTCCCCTCGCCGATCCCCCGTCCCGGACTCGCCGCTGCCGACCACATCGCGATGGCCGCACGCCATGTCCCCCACAACTATTCGCCCCTGCCGGTGGTCGCCGCCTCGGCACAGGGCGCCTGGATCACCGATGTCGCGGGCGAGCGATACCTCGATTGCCTCGCAGGTTATTCAGCGCTCAACTTCGGCCATCGCAACCCTGAGATCCTTGCCGCGCTGGCCGATCAGCTCACACGCGTGACGCTCACGAGTCGTGCGTTCCACTCGGACCGGCTCGGCCCCTTCTGCCGCGATCTTGCCGACCTGTGCGGCAAGGACATGGCCCTGCCCATGAACACCGGTGCCGAAGCCGTCGAATCAGCCATCAAGGTCGCCCGCAAATGGGGCACCGACGTCAAGGGCGTACCCGCCGAGACAGCCTCGATCGTGGTGGCCGGCGGGAACTTCCACGGGCGGACCACCACGATCGTGAGCTTCTCCGACGACGAGACCGCACGCCGCGGCTTCGGCCCTTTCACGCCGGGATTTTGTACCGTCCCCTTCGGCGACGCCGAGTCCTTGGCCGCAGCCATCGACGACACCACCGTCGCGGTCCTGCTCGAGCCGATCCAGGGCGAGGCGGGCATCATCGTTCCACCGCCCGACTACCTGCCGACGGTTCGCCGGATCTGTTCGGAGACAAACGTTCTGCTCATCCTCGACGAGATACAGTCCGGCCTGGGACGAACAGGGAAGACCTTCGCCTCCGACCACTGGCAGGTGGTCCCCGATCTCTACGTTCTGGGCAAAGCGCTCGGCGGGGGCGTCCTGCCCGTCTCGGCGGTGGTGGCCGACAGCTCGGTGCTGGGGGTGCTGCACCCGGGAGAGCACGGCTCCACATTCGGCGGCAATCCGCTTGCCGCAGCGGTGGGTTCGGCTGTGGTGGGCATGCTCGAAACCGGCTACTGGCAAGACCGCGCCGCCCTACTGGGAGACCATCTTCATCACCGGTTACACGAGTTGAGCACCAAGGGCCTCACCGGCATTCGCGGCGTCGGGCTGTGGGCCGGCATCGATGTGGACCCTGCTCTGGGAACGGGCAAGGAACTGAGCACCGCACTGGCCCAGAGGGGTGTGCTGGTGAAGGACACCCATGGATCGACTTTGCGCTTCGCCCCACCCATCGTCATCACGGTCGACGAGATCGATTGGGCGATGGATCAATTCGCGGACGTACTGGCCAGCTGCTCCGCCAGCGCCTCCACCGAGGTCACCGGTAGGCCGCACACCGACCCACGACACACATAGGCGGCGGCCCTGCCGTCCACGGGTGGTCGCCCCTCGAGCAGGGGCGCCGAGTCGAGTGTTCCTCCCACCACCACGGTGCCGCCTGGAGCGAGAACGCGCGCCCGGGCCAGCAGTTCGCTCGGCTCGGTGTCCGTCTGCGCCACCGCTATCTGCACCGGGCCTGCAACCGCTGCGGACGACACCGCCAGCCAATGTCCGGCCGATCGCGGCAACTTGGCCAGCAGTACGCCTCCACGTGCCAACGTTGCATCTGCGAGAGCGGCATACTCACCCGATCCACGAGGGCGTTGCACCGGCGACAACGGGGCCGCGGTCAGAAGCGCTTCGGCGATCAGCGAGGTGCCCGCGGGGGTCGCGCCGTCGATCGGATCGCGCGGTCGGGTCAGCAACCCCTCGGCGTCGACGCCTGCATCGAACCACGAACCGGTCGCTTCCGGGTCCGAGAACAGGTCGATGGTGGTGTCGAGCACGTCGAGTCCGGCATCGAGCCAACGCCTTTCGCCGGTGACCTGATGTAGTGCCAGCAGAGCGGTCACCAGCGCCGCATGATCGTCGAGGACGGCCAGCGGGGCACCCGCATGCCCATCGAGCGAGGAGCGTCTGAGCCGCCCGTCGATGATGTGGCGCTGCAACAGCTCGTCGGCGCACCAAGACGCCAGCTCCAACCAGTCCGGCCGGTTCAGTCCGGCGCCCGCTTCGACGAGCGCCGTGATGGCCATGGCGTTCCACGCCGTGACCACCTTGCCGTCACGCGCCGGTTGCGGGCGTTCGGCCCGTGCCGCCGAGAGGCGCTCTCGCACCGAACGGTATCGATCGACATCGTCGGGGTCGTGCCGCAGTTGCAGCGTGGACGCCCCCTCTTCGAAGGTTCCGGTGGGCGTCACGGTGAACAAGTCGGCGGCCCAGGCACCGTCGTCGGCCCCCAGAACCTCTGCGAGTTGCGCCGGCGTCCACACGTAGGTGAGCCCCTCGACGCCATCGGTATCGGCATCGAGGGCGGAAGCAAAACCACCGATGACTTTGAGGTCGGCTTCGAGGAAGGCAACCGTCTCCTCGGTCACCCTTTGCGCCAACGGATCCGAGGTGATGCGCGCCAGATGCGCGTACACCCGCAGCAATTGCGCGTTGTCGTAGAGCATCTTCTCGAAATGCGGGACCACCCAGTTCTGGTCCACCGAATATCGCGCAAAGCCGCCACCGAGTTGGTCATAGATACCGCCCCGGGCCATCACCGACGCGGTACGCACAGCAGCGTCGAGCGCCCGGTGGTCACCGGACCTCTCGGTCTCACGGATCAGCCCTTCGAGCAGAGCGGACGGCGGAAACTTGGGTGCTCCACCGAATCCACCGTAGGTGTGGTCCTCGTCCTCGAGGATCGTGGTCACCGCATGGTCGAGCAGCTCCAGATCGATGGGGACCTGAGCTTCGGGAAGGCCGGAAGCATTGGCCTGCAACTGATCTACGACGGCAGAACCGACACGGTCGATCTCGTCACGCTTGTGTTCCCACGTCTGGGTGATCGCCTCGAGCAGTTGGACAAACGACGGCATACCGCGACCTGGCCGTGGCGGGAAATAGGTGCCGCAGTAAAAGGGACGGCCATCGGGAGTCAGGAAGCAGGTCATCGGCCACCCGCCCTGTCCTGTCATCGCGACGGTGGCGTTCATGTAGATCGCGTCGATGTCGGGGCGTTCTTCACGGTCTACCTTGATGCACACGAAGTTCGCGTTCATCACTGCCGCGGTGTTGTTGTCCTCGAACGACTCATGCGCCATGACATGACACCAGTGACAGGCCGCGTAACCGACCGAGAGGAGGATCGGCACGTCACGTTCGCGCGCCCAGGCGAGCGCGTCGGCGCTCCACTGTTGCCAGTGGACCGGGTTGTCGGCGTGCTGACGGAGGTAGGGACTGGTCGCCTCAGCGAGGCTGTTGGTGTCTCGGGTCAAGGTCGGTCCCGTCGTCGGCGGCCTGGTCGGCCTCAGGATGGTCCCGCTCGAACTTCTTGGGCAGGTTGCGGATGTGCCGGTTCATGGACCAGATCAGGAAAACGGTCCCCACCAGCAGCAACAAGATGACCAAGAGGCCGAGCGGCGACGCCTTGCCGAACTCGGGACCCTCCGTCTTGGCCAACACATCGGTGAGCTGCGCCGCAGCGTACGCAGTGGCACTCATGACGCCTCACCTTCACTTGCATCGGGTTCGATACCCGCGAACAGGTCGGTCTCGGGGATTGCGGTCTTGACCCTGGTCTTCGCCAACTCGAACTCCTCGGTCGGCCACAGCCGGAGCTGCCAGTCCATCGGGACCGCGAAGAACACGCCGTTCGGGTCGATCTGCGTGGCGTGCGCCCGGAGAGCCTCGTCGCGCTGCGGGAAGTACTCGCCACATGTCACCTGGGTGGTCACGCGGCCCATCAGGTTGCCGCGTTCGGGATCCCATTTGGAGAGCCACTCCTTGAAGGGGCTCTCCTTGCCGATCTTGGCGTACTCATCGGAGAACAACACCATCCGGTCGCGGATGAAGCCGTGCGTGTAGTAGATCTTGGACACCGTCCACGGTTCGCCGGCGTCAGGGAACCGGTCCGGGTCGCCCGCCGTCTCGTACGCCGCCATCGACACCTCGTGGCACCGGATGTGGTCGGGATGGGGATATCCGCCGAGTTCGTCGTAGGTGATCATCACGTGCGGTTTGAAATCCCGGATCACCCGTACCAACGCCTCGGTGGCCTCGTCGAGTGGGACCGTGGCAAACGAGCCCTCCGGCACCGGTGGCAGCGGGTCACCTTCGGGCAACCCCGAGTCGACGAACCCGAGCCAGGTCTGCTGCACACCGAGGGCTGCGGCAGCCTTGGCCATCTCCTCACGACGGACATCCGGCATCCGGTCCTTGATGCCCGGCAGGTCCATCGCCGGGTTCAAGATGTCCCCGCGCTCGCCACCGGTGAGCGTCACCACCAGAACGTCGTGGCCCTCGGCCGCGTACTTGGCCATGGTGGCCGCACCCTTGCTGGACTCGTCGTCAGGGTGCGCATGCACCGCCATGAGTCGTAGTCCACCCACGCGTAGTCCTCACCTTCACACCGTCGTCAATCGCTTGTCCATACTCCCACCGCACCCCGGGCTCGCGCCGCGCCGGTCTCGGTTCTGCCACTCCATGGTAGGTATGAACCCATGACCAGCGCCCGCAGCCTCCCGCAGGGCCGCTATCCGGCCGAACGCACACCTCGATCACGCAGACGCTGGTTCCTGGCGCTCACCGGCCTGGTGATCATCATCGGCGTGGTGATCGCCTGGCTCGCCTACCAGCGGTTCGCCGATCCGGAGATCTCCGGCGAAGCCACCGGATACGACATCCTCGACGACACCTCGGTGGAGGTGAAGTTCACCGTCAACCGCAAGGACCCGACCGTCCCGGCCACGTGCGTGGTGCGGGCCAGATCCAAGGACGGGTCCGAGACCGGGCGCCGCGAGGTGTACGTCCCGGCGTCCGAGGACCCCCGGCTCCCGATGTCGGCAGTGGTCCGCACCTCTGCCCCTCCCGCGGTCGGCGAGGTCTACGGATGCAGTGACACCGTGCCGCCGTACCTCGTGGCCCCCTGACTTCTCCGTAGTACGCACTCCCCTGTGCCTCGCGCACCGGTTCACACCGATGCGCGGCGCTCAGCCCAGCGCCTGACCGACGAACCGGCCGGCCCGGACGTGCCCCATAATCGGCACCCATGACACCAACAACACAGTCTGGGCAGCCGGACCCGCTCACCGCCAAGGGAACGGGCCCGGCGTTCGCCACCATCACCAGTCACTACTTCCCCACGCTCGTCGGACTCTTCGTCGGCGTGATGATGATCAGCAACATCACCGGCACCAAAGGTGTGGTGTTGTTCACCGACCTCCACTTCGACTTCGGGCCGCTGTCCATGGACGGCCTGGTCACCGACGGAGCGTTCTACCTCTTCCCCCTCGCCTACGTGCTGGGCGACGTGATCAGTGAGGTGTACGGCTTCAAGGCGATGCGCCGCACGATCCTCACCGGTTTCGCCGTACTCCTGATCGCTTCCCTGTGCTTCTGGCTCACCGTCCACCTGCCGGCTGCCGACTTCTACGACGGCCAAGAATCCTTCGAGACCGTGGCGGGGGTGGTTCCGCAATTCCTCGCCGCCGGACTCGCCGGATATGTCGTGGGTGAATTCCTCAATTCCTGGGTTCTCGTGAAGATGAAAGAGCGCTCGGGAGAAAAACGTTTGTGGGCCCGGCTTTTCAGTTCCACCGTGGTCGGCGAATTCTTCGACACCCTGGTTTTCTGTTCCATCGCAGCGTCGGCCCTGGGCATCTCGACCTGGTCCGACTTCATCAACTACACCCTCATCGGATTCGTGTGGAAAACCCTGGTCGAGCTGGCCATCATGCCGCTGACGTACCTGGTGGTCGGGTGGCTCAAGAGCCGTGAACCCAGCTACCGCACGGCCCTCGCCCAGCAGGGCACAATTCGATAAGAATTCGAGCCGTGTCCATATGTCCTGCTACTCTTGGCTGATACACGGTCCCGAGAGGGGCCGTGTTGCTGTATTTAACGAGAGGGAGTGACGAGCATGACCGACACCGAGGTGACCTGGCTTACCCAGGAGTCCCATGATCGGCTCAAAGAGGAGCTCGACGCCCTCATCGCGAATCGTCCGGTGATTGCCGCCGAGATCAACGAGCGCCGCGAAGAGGGTGACCTCAAGGAGAACGGTGGCTACCACGCCGCCCGCGACGAGCAGGGTCAGCAAGAGGCCCGCATCCGTCAGCTCCAGGAGTTGCTCAACACCGCCAAGGTCGGCGAGACGCCGACCCAGTCCGGGGTGGCACTGCCCGGTTCCGTGGTGAAGGTGTACTACGACGGCGACGAGAACGACACCGAGACCTTCTTGATCGCGACCCGCGAACAGGGTTCGTCCGACGAGAAGCTCGAGGTCTATTCACCGAAGTCGCCATTGGGCGGCGCGTTGATCGACGCCAAGGTCGGCGAGACCCGTAAGTACACCGTGCCCAGCGGGGCCACCATCTCGGTGACCCTGGTGAGCGCGGAGCCGTACCACGCCTGAGCAAGCACTCGAGTGCCCTATCGGGGCGTCCGCGATGGACGTCGCCGGTAGGGCATTTTTGTGTGCAGGCCACCGACACCGGCCGGGCCACCCGATGTGTCGAACGGCTGCAGTTCGGGTACTCGGGCGCCATGTCTGAAGAAGTCAGCGCCACAGCCCGTCAGATCGCCCACTTCGCGGGAGAGCATCCCGACTACGACGCCATCGCGTTCGACAACGACGGCAAGATCATCGACTGGCAGCAGAACGACAAGTGGGCCAACGGTTCCCACGAAGGCGAGCGTATCTACGTCGTCCAGGGCGGCGCCACGACTCCACAGGTCGTTCAGGATGTCTTGGACAAGACCGGGGCGCAGCGTGATTCCGCCTCCGACGTGACCACCTGAAGGCGGTTGCGAGCCTGTAGTTGTTCTGTTGAGTTGCCCGCTGCCGACTTTCGAACAGGAGACGGATAGGACGGTTGCTCAGTGGGCCGACAGGCGCTTACGACGGCTCTTCTTCGCCGGTCCGTCCAGTCGGCCGGCTTCGAGATCTTCTCGTAGACGGGCAACGGTCTCGGCCGAGTCCGATTTGTTCGTGCCGATGAAACCGGAGGGGCCACGCTTGATCCATCCGGTCACGTATAGGCCGGGAATCGGGCCCGCCGACGTGACAACTCTGCCCTGCTCGTTCGGGATGACTCCGCGCACAGGGTCGAACGGCAAGCCGGGAACCTCCACGCCTCGGTATCCGATGGACGTGAGAACCACTCCGGCGGCGACGGTTTCGACCTGACCGGTCGGCTCGATTCCACCCCTCTGCGAATCGAGCCGATTGATCCCGAATGTGACGCCGTCGAGCATCCCGGCCGCGTCACACTCGAAGCGTTCGGGCGAGCGGAGAAACGCGAGCCTGATGCTCGGTCCCGTGCGACGGGGACGACCTGCCAGCTCGGCCAGCAGTTGCAGCTTGGCGGCCGCAGTCGGGTCGGTTGGCGCACTTGCGTTCACAGCGTCGAGCGCGCCGGGGTCGAGTGTGATGTCGACACCCCCGTCGGCCAGTCCGATCAGTTCGGGGAGGGTGAAGGCGGCGCCATCGGGACCACGGCGCGCGGCGACGACGATCTCTTCGACCTTCGACGAACGCAACGCCTCGAGCGCGGTCCGTGAGATGGATGTCGCAGCGAGGCGCTGCGGGTCGGTCGCGAGGATGCGTGCGACGTCGAGAGCCACGTTGCCGTTGCCGATGATCACCACCCGCCTCGACGAGAGGTCGAATCGACGGTCGGCGAAGTCGGGGTGCCCGTTGTACCAGCCGACGAACTCTGTCGCGCTGGCCACACCGGGCAGATCCGCACCGGGAACCTGGAGCCGCCGGTCGGTGCCGGCTCCCCCGGCATAGATCACGGCGTGGTTGTCCCGCTGCAGTTCGTCCAAGGTGATGTCGCGACCGAGTTCGCTGCCGAGAAGGATGTCGAGCCGATCGTCTCGCGCGATCTCGTCGAAGAGCGCCATCACCTTGCGCGTCGAGAGATGATCGGGCGCAACGCCGTAACGGGCGAGACCGAACGGTTTGTCCAGTCTCTCGTGGATGGTGACGCTCACGTTCGGGTACCGGAGCAGTTCGTCGGCGGCATACATCGCAGACGGGCCTGAACCGACGATTGCCACGCGCACCGGTTCCCCGCCGGGCGACGCCATCGGCTTGGGCTTCGAGATGGGCGCCAAGGGCAGGCGCAGTCCCGGGTCCACCGGGAATCGGACCGCCGGGGTTGCCGCCTCGGAGTAGTGGTCGGCGTTGATGGCGGGATAGCGTTCGTGCGCGGGCTCGATCCGGTTGCCCGGAACGATCGCGCCCACCGGGCAGGCGCTCACGCATGCACCACAGTCCACGCACGTGGCCGGGTCGATGTACAGCATCTCCGACGTGAGGAAATCGGGCTCATCCGGAGTCGGATGGATGCAGTTGACCGGGCACGCGTAGACGCACGACGCATCGGCGCAACACGCCTGCGTCACCACATGGGGCACTCTCAGGCCGCCGTGTACGTCGGTTCGCTGCGATAGCGCGAAGGACGTCCGCCGATGCCGAGCAGTCGCCACAACACACGCGACACCGGGTTCATCAGGCCACACTGCTCTCCGAGCATCCGGACATCACCGAAGACGTTCCGGAGGAACTGCTTGGAGCTCTCCGACTTCCAGAAGATGTCCTTCATGACCTCGCGCGGGATGTCGAAGTCGCGCTCGAAAGACTTGGGTGGCACGGTGATCGCCCCGCACAACACCCGCATGACGATCGGCAGCATCAGCGACAGGAGAAAGCGCTGCACCCAGGACTTGCGGGGCACCGTTTCGCGCAGCAGGTGGTGGGCGAAGGAGATGTGCCGGGCTTCCTCGGCGACGTGCAGTTGCATCACGGCCATCATGGTCGGGTGCATCTCGTCGCGATTGCGCAGGAAGTCCTTCTGGATGTGATCGATGGGCTCTTCGCCACCGAGCACCCCGAAGTAGAAGATCGTCGGAAAGATGGTGGAGGCCAACGGGACCAGGGGCGAGATCAACCGGTAGCCGAGCTTGGCGCCGGGAACGTCCACCCCGGTGCGGTTGATGAACTCCTGGAACATCAGGGTGTGGTTGCACTCCTCTTTGGCCTCGTGAGTCGTGTAACGAAACTCTTTGGCGGCGTTGGGGAGTTTGAAGCTGTACTGCATCAGACCGCGGATCAGGACGGACTCGAACTGAAGGCCCACCTTGGCAACGTTGGCCTGACGCCACATGCCGATCTTGATCTGCTTCTCGAGAGGCTGTTGCTGATACCAGGGGTGCCTGCCGATCGGGTCGACGACCTTGGACAGCACCCACCGCGGGTCGTTGTCGGTGATCGCCATGTGCGGCGCGTCCCAGTCGATGTCCAGATACGGGTCGAAGTTCCTGTGCACCGAAGCGCTGGACAGGTCGTCGAGGACCTGGCCGTAGTCGTGCCCATCGGTGTCGCGGGTGTGTTCCGGGACGTACTTCAGCGCTTTCGTCAAAACGACTCTCCTGGCCTGTGCAACGTGTTCCAGACGACGCTAGGGGGTATGCCCTAGCTTGTCAACGCCCGTTGTCATAAATCAACCACGATTGGCACACCCCACAATGTCATCTGCCCGCTCGACTAGCCCTGAACAGGAACTTTCCGGTCGTGACACGCACCGGTTGCCGACGACATGAACTTTCAGCGCATGTACTCATGAGGCAGCCTGGCACTGCCTGGCACGAGGTATTCGTCGGCGGAGATCATGCGCAGCCACTCGGTGGTCAGCCCCCGATAGGCGTCCTCCGCAACGTTCCAGCCCGCCACCTGCACGCCCGGGGTGACCAGACCGAGGACCGCGCCCGCAATGGCCGATGGGGCACTGCCCCTGGCATCCCATACACCCGCGGCCAGTGGTCGAGGCTCGATGATCAGCTCCTCATCGACGACGGCCGCCACACCTCCGAGTCTGCGCACGTTGTCGATGATGCCGGTGACGTCGTCTTCATTGACACCCCTCAGTCGGCTCACCCCCGTTGTTCGCGTGGCCAGCACGGCGATCAACGGGATGAGATCCGGAACTTCGTGCACCGCCGCGTCGACAGGACAGAGCACCCCACTGGTTGATCGCGAGGTGACCGTGAGACCGGCATCCGACGCCACCACGTAGCCGTCCATCTCGGCGAAGACGTCGCAGATGGCGTCACCGGGTCCGCGTTCCCGCGGCCAATTGCGAATGAGGACAGTGCCCCCGGAGATCAGCCCGGCCGCTGCGAACCCGGCCGCGACCGTAGGGTCGACGCGGCCCGAGGGCCCCTCCGGAGCGACGACACGTGCCCGCACCGGCCTAGAGGTCGACGGCGTCAGCCACGACGTCCCACGCCCGCTCACGGCTTCATCGCCTCCACCGGGTAGTGATAGCTCTCCTTGACGGTGTCGAGGTGAACCCAGCTGTCGAGCCTTAGCACGGGTCGCAGTGCACGCAACCGGTCGAGAACGCTGACGATGTCGGCCAGCGAATCCGCGTGCACGGTGGCGAGCAGGTCGTAGCGCCCCAAAGTGGCTGCCAGGAAACGGATCTCGGGCATCTCCGACAGCAGGTCGCCTCCGGTGGAGGCGGGGCCCCGCAACGAGATACCCACCCCGACATCGAATTCCGTATCGCGGCCCGACCTCGCGATCGCGCCGATCCTCACGACTCCTTCGTCGATCATCCGCAGCACCCTTGTCCTGGCGGTGCCCGTCGACACCCCGACCCGCTCGCCCAGGGTGGTGTACGACAGTCTGCCGTCCATCTGCAACTGCATCAGAAGCCGCGAATCGACCCGGTCGATCTCCACGGCGTCAGCGCGCGTCGGGCGCAGCACGTCGACCACCAACTCGGTGTAGAAGAGTGTTTCCGTGGAACGAACCCCGTCCACCGAGCGCACCCGATCGAGCACCGTCGCGAGATCGCCATCGCTGTGGGCACGGGCTTCGGCGATGAGCGGAAAGGCACCCGAGGCCAGACTCACAAAAGGCACCTCTGGCATGGCGGCGATGGCCTCGGCCACCCGGCGCACCGGCCGGTCGACCGAGATCGAGATGTGGGCAAGCGATTTGATCCCGATGGTCAGCGGATGCACGAGACCGACCACACTGACGAATCCCCCATCGAGCAGATGGCTCAGGCGCCTGGCGGTGGTGGTTCTGGACAGGCCCAGCTGGTCGGCGAGCTCGTGTGTGGAGACTCTGCCATCGCGTCGGAGTGCCTCCACGATGCGCATGTCGACCTCGGGCATCGGGCCGGATCGACTCTGCTCACGAGAACTTAACAATTGACCGGTCCGATCGTCGTCGGGACGTTTTTGCAGGTGGACGCCCAATCAGTGGATCTTTGTTTACAAAATGCACACATAGTTGGGCTTTCCTTCAATCGATCCCGGTTTAATTGCAGATTTCGCCTTGCTGACCTATGCCGGCGATCCTACGGTGAGACCCGACAGTTCCGCACCACCGCCGGTGCTCACGAATCAACACCCTGAGGATCCCCACATGCGAAGAGTTCTAGCGACTACGGCCGCAGTACTGCTGGCCACCACCATCGCCGCCTGCGGTGGCGGTGCGGAAAGCACCGAGGCCTCCGGCAAAGCGCCTGCGGGACTTCTCAAGAGCGGCGAACTGACGGTGTGCACCGACCCCGAATACCCGCCGATGGAGTACTTCAAGGACGGCGACACCTCCAGTCCCGTCGGCTTCGATCCCGACGCGGCGCGGGCACTCGCGGATCTCTGGGAACTCGACATCAAGTGGCAGAACACGGCTTTCGACGGACTGATGCCTGCGCTGCAGGCAAAACGGTGCGACATCCTCTGGGCCGCGCTCTACATGAGTCCCGAACGACTCGAAGTCGCCGACGGCTCGCCCTTCATGGAGACCGGACCCGGGTTGATCGTGCGCACGGAGACGAGCGACATCACGACAGCCGATGATCTCTCGGGCAAGACGGTCGCGGTGCAGGGTGGTGGGTCGAACGAACAGACCCTGCGTGATCTGTCGAGCCGATTCGAATCCGAGGGCAAGCCGGGAATCACCGTGCAGCCCTACCCCAAGACATCGGAAACTGTTGCTGCTCTGTCCAATTCGAAGGCAGACGCACTCATCGAGACCGATGTTGCCGTCGTCGACATGGTCGAGAAGTCCCAGGGCAAGCTGAAGTCCATTCCCGACGTGTTCCCCGCCGACACCCAGTTCGGCGTCTTCACCCTCAAGGGGTCGCCGCTGAGCCCGGCGGTCAGCACCAGCCTCAAAGAGCTCGACGCCAACGGCACACTCGGTAAGCTCGCCGAGCAGTATGGTCTTGATCCCAACCGAATTGTCACCTGACCGCGATGGTCTTCGAGTGGAGCGTCTTCACCGACGCCTTGACGTCCGGGACATTCTTCCGCGGCGCGCTGCTGTCGCTCGGCCTGGCGATCAGCGCGATGATCGCAGCCACCGTGATCGGGTTCCTGGTTGCCCTCCTGCGCATCGCCAAGAATCCCGCTCCCCGTGCTGCGGGCTGGGTCTACGTCTGGTTCTTCCGGGCCATACCCACCTTGCTGGTGCTGCTGCTCATCTGGAACGCCGGACCACAGCTGTTCCCCGGGCTTCGTGAGAACTGGTTCACCCCCTTCCTGGCGGCCTTCATCGGCTTCGCGGTGGTGGAGGCCGCATACATGGCCGAGATCCTGCGGTCGGCGCTGCTCAGCGTCGACGACGGCCAGCACATCGCGGCGCGGGCACTGGGCCTTCCGCCGCACAAGGTGTTGTTCAAAGTTGTTCTCCCTCAAGCCATCAAGGTTGCGATCCCGCCCAGCGGCAACGAGTTCATCGCCATGCTGAAGTACACGTCACTGGCATCGGTCATCTCACTGCGAGAGTTGCTGACCACCGCGCAAGCCGAGGTGTCGGTGACGTTCCGCTACGCCGAGTACTACTCGGCCGCCCTGGTCTACTACCTCGTGATTGTCAGTGTGGCCATGGTCATCCAGTACTTCATCGAGGCTCGATACCGATGGATCTCGAAAGGTCACAACACATCCGGCATCACCCCCACCGTGCAGAAGGTTCCGGCATGAGCAGCCCAGTCCTGCAGGCGATCAACCTGCACCGTTCCTACGGCCAGACCGAAGTGCTCAAGGGAGTCGACCTGACGGTCAACAAGGGTGAGGTCAAAGCCCTGCTGGGCCCTTCCGGCTCGGGCAAGTCCACGATCCTGCGTTTGATGGCTCTGCTCGAGACACCGGACCAGGGTGAGATCCTGCTACACGGCAAGCAATTGGGTGTGTCCGTCGGGTCAACCGGGGCGACGCGGCCCCTGCGGGAGACCCAGTTGGCCCGTCAGCGCCGCGACATCGGCATGGTGTTCCAGCGGTTCAACCTGTTCGCGCATCTCGATGTGCTCCACAACGTCACTCTGGCGCTCACCGAGGTCGGCGGGATACGACGGGCCGAGGCCAAAGAGCAGGCCACCGCCATGCTCGAACGGGTCGGTATGGCACACCGGCTCAAGCACTTTCCGAGTGAACTGTCCGGCGGTCAGCAGCAGCGCGTGGCAATCGCCCGCGCACTGGTGATGAACCCGTCGGTGATGCTGTTCGACGAACCGACCTCGGCTCTCGACCCAGAACTGGTGGGAGAAGTGCTCGAGGTGATGGAGCAGCTCGCCGAACAAGGCATGACCATGGTGGTGGTCACCCACGAGACGCGATTCGCGCGTCGCGTCGCCGACGAGGTCGCCCTCTTCGACGACGGGATGATCGTCGAAGCCGGACCGCCGGGGCCGTTCTTCGATGACCCGCAACACCGGCGGACCCAACAATTCCTTTCGCACCTGCGCTGAACATCTGCGCTGATCCTGGAGCATCGATGCCCGACAACAGACCGCTCGCGGTCTACACCGACACCGACGACCTCGACCCCGACATCGGGTGTCAATTGCTGAGGGACAATGGCTTTCGGGTCGAAGTACTGCAGACACGGGACCCCGACGTCATCGCCCGCGACGCCGCCGGGGCCACCGCTCTACTCGTCGGCTACGCACCGATCGACCGAGACCTGTTGCTGCGGCTGCCGAACCTGAAGATCGTCGCGTTGCTCTCGCGTGGACACGACAACGTCGACGTGGATGCCGCAGCCGAGCTGGGCATCTGGGTGTGCACGGTGGGTGACGTCGCGGCCGAAGAGGTGGCCATTCATGCCTGGACCCTCACACTTGCACTGATCCGCCGGCTCCCCTTCTTTGCCGGGTTCCCCACCACACGCGGCTGGCTGGACCGTCCCACCCCTCTGCCGCAGCGATTGTCCGAGATGACGGTCGGTGTACTGGGTCTGGGCAGCACCGGTCGTAGATATGCGGCCCTGGCGGCACCGACGGCGCGCCAGGTGCTGGGTTTCGACATCCGCACCGACCGTCCGGAACCGGCCGCTAGCAACTTGCTGGCAGGCATCGACGGCGCGCGGGTGACAGACCTCGACACCGTTCTCCGCCTATCCGAAGTCATCTCGTTGCATCTCCCGCTGACCGAGGACACCCGAGAATTTCTCGGGGAAAACGCTTTTGCCCAGATGCGTGAGGGAGTCCATCTGATCAACGTCGCGCGCGGCACACTCATCGATTCGGCTGCGCTGCTCCGCGCTCTCGACACCGGGCGTGTCGCGGCGGCCGCACTCGACGTCTTCGACACCGAGCCCCCTGATCCCGCCGATCCCCTCATCGGGCACCCGAATGTGCTCTCCACCCCTCACGTCGCGTACCTGTCGGATGCCACGACGCGTGGGTACATCGTCGCTCAGGCGCAGAACGTGGTGCAGTGGATGACAACCGGCACACCCGTGCTGACCGTCAACGATCCCGTGGTGCCGGTGCCATGAGCACGGAACTCGCTGTCTTCCAGTCACTGTGGGCCATGGAGGACCTACCCAGCACCGCAGCTCCGTGGTCGCTTCCGGAACAGATCCATCTCATCGCCGCCGCGGGTTTCAACGGGGTCGCCGTGGATCTCGGGGCACGACGGGCGCCTGCTGCGGCTGAGCTCGCCCCACTCATCCAGGGGTCGGACTTGAACGTCGCCGTCTTCGCTTTCGTTCACACCATCGACGATCTGCGTGCGGCGATCGACTACGCCCACCTGGTCGGCGCCGGCCAGATGGTCGTGTGCGCGCAGATCTACGGGTTCGACCCCGAAGACCTCGCCGGCACCGTGGCGAGGTGGTACGAGCTGTGCCGTGATGAGCAGATCGACATGCAGTTGGAAACACACCGCAACACCGTCACCAACGACATCCGATTCAGCGAGCTGCTCCTGCGTCATCTGGACCCACGCATCGAGCTTGCCGGGGACCTCTCACATTACGTGTGCGCCAACGAGATGCCCGACGAACCCACGCGTGAGTACGAAGACCTGGTGACCGCCATCCTGGACCGTTGCGGATCACTTCAGGGCAGGATCGCCACTCGCGCTCAGGTCCAGATTCCCCTCGGCACCCCGGCGGGTGAACGTTGGGAACAACGGTTCCGTGGATGGTGGGAACAGGGCTTCCGATCCATTCGGGCGCGGAGTTCCCCAGGCCGGCAGATCATGTTCTGCACCGAGCTCGGTACGCGTCCCTACGCGATCACCGACGCCGCAGGAGCCGAACTGTCGGACCGGTGGACCGAGGCCCTGATCCTCAAGAGCTGGGCCCACGAGGCATTCGCCGCCTCGGCGATCGAACCCTCCTCTCCCCCGGCCACTTCGCCGATCACCGTTCCATCACCTCACGGGAGTCATTGATGACCACACACAGCCCGAACCAGGTCACCACCACGGGCAACCAGGTTTTGTCGGGCCCACTATCCTCGGACACCACCGGACACGCGCTCATCCCGGCGCGCGCCTACAGCGGGCCGGCCGAATACGCACTCGAGCAGGAGCGGATCTTCTCCTCCGGCTGGGTGTGGGCCGGTTACGCGCACTGGGTCGACGAACCAGGGATGGTGCATCCGGTGGACATCGGCGGCAAGCCCCTGCTGATCATTCGCGGCGACGACAACCAGATCCGGGTGTTCCACAACTCCTGCAGACACCGTGGCATGGCCATGACCGATGAGCCGGTCAAGGTGCGCAAGCGGATTCAGTGCGCCTACCACTGTTGGTCCTACAATCTCGATGGAAGTTTGCACGCCACACCGTATTTCACCCGGGAGCGCACGCGCGCCGTACCCGACGGCGCCGAGCACCTGGGTCTGCTGCCTGTCGCCTGCCAGGTGTGGGCGGGCATGGTCTTCGTCAACCTGGCACTCGAGAGCGCCGAGGCCGGCGGAACGGAACAGGTCGATGCCGATTTCGCCGCCATGCTCGCACCGATCCTGGCGCGATGGGACCACGTCGACTTCAACCGCATCCAGTTGGCCGAAGAGCGCCGGTTCGACATCGCAGTGAACTGGAAACTGGTGGTGGAGAACTTCCTCGACTTCTACCACCTACCGTTCATCCACCCACAGGTCGGGCCGGTCACTGCGTCGCTGGACGTGGACGATGTCCGTTTGGCCGACCACATCATCGGGGGCTGTTACCCCCATGGCGCGGCCGGTAAGGCCGCCAAGACCGATGAGGCGTTGCCATTCCTCGGTGACGTTCCTCCCGCTCGAACCGAGAGCCAGGACATCTTCTGTGTGTTCCCGAACGCCTTGCTGTTCTTGGAAGCGGATTGGTTCCAGGTGATCGGATTCGACGCCGCCGGCCCGGAACGAACCGTCGAGCACATGGCCGTGTTCGTCGACGAGACGGCGACGGGTGAGCGGTTCAGCACCGAGCGAAAGCGCTTGACGGACATATTGTTCGAGGTCAATGAGCAGGACA
Organism: Williamsia muralis; assembly: GCF_051487485.1. Classification (GTDB taxonomy): domain Bacteria; phylum Actinomycetota; class Actinomycetes; order Mycobacteriales; family Mycobacteriaceae; genus Williamsia; species Williamsia muralis_B. The sequence goes on from NZ_JAHVCV010000002.1 coordinate 330,828, forward strand.
TGCCAATCCTGCACAAGCTGCAGAGCGGTCGCAGATCTCCCGCGGCGGACCGCACCAATCTCGTCACACACTGGGATCAGATCACCGCGATGTTCCAGAAGCTGGTGTCCGCGAAGGTCGGCTACTGATGCCGGATCTCACGACCATTCCGGCCGAGGAACTCGAACTACGCAGACAACTGGCCGCGGTGTACCGGTTGATCGCGCACTTCCGGATGACCGATCTGATCTTCACACACATCTCGGTTCGACTACCCGGTCCGCACGAGCATTTCCTCATCAACCCCTATGGGCTGCTGTTCGAGGAGATCACCGCATCGAATCTGGTCCGCATCGATGTGGACGGTCAGTTGACCGAACCCGGTGGTCCGCCGGTCAATCCGGCCGGGTTTGTCATCCACAGTGCCATTCACCGGAGCCGGCCAGACGCGCACTGTGTACTTCACACCCACACGGTGGCGGGTTGCGCCGTGGCCGCCTCGGCCACCGGCCTCCTCGGCCTGAACCAGATCTCGATGGAGTTCCACAACCGCGTCGGCTACCACGACTACGAGGGCGTCGCTCTCAACCTTGACGAACAAGAGCGGCTGGTTCGAGACATCGGCAACCATCCGGCGCTGATCTTGCGCAACCACGGTCTGCTGACCGTGGGTTCCACACCCGCGCAAGCTTTTCTACGGATGTACTACCTCAACAAGGCCTGCGAGATACAGGTCGCCGCCACCCGCGCGGGCGAAGTCATCGTCCCGGACGAGGCGATCCGTGAACACACCGCACGTCAACTGAACGCCGAAGACACCGGCGACGATCTCACCGACGACATCGGCATCGACCTCGCCTGGTCCGCCATGGTGCGGTTGGTCGAGCGCATTGCACCTGACTACAAGGACTGAGGAAAAGCAGTGACGTTGAACTCGATTCAAGGCCCAATCGATGCAAGTCTGGTGCCCCGCTACACCGAACCCGGCACCTTCGCCCGCCTGCCACGTCTCGATGATGTCCGGTCGGCCGCCGTCAAGATCGTGGGCGTCCCGTTCGACACCGGGGTCAGCTACCGCCCCGGTGCACGTTTCGGCCCCGGCCACATCCGCGCGTCGTCAAAGCTGTTGCGGCCCTACAACCCCGCCATGGACATCTCGCCGTTCGCCGTGCACCAGGTTGCCGATGCCGGCGACATCGCGGTCAATGCCTTCGCCATCGTCGATGCCCTCGACACGGTCGACCGTGCCGTCACGCACCTCGGATCGGACGGGGCGCGGCTGCTGACGTTGGGCGGTGACCACACCTTGGCACTACCGTTGCTGCGGGCGCTGCATCGTGAGCGCGGAAAGCTTGCGGTGCTCCACTTCGACGCCCATCTGGACACCTGGGACACCTACTTCGGGGCGCCATACACGCACGGCACCCCGTTCCGGCGGGCCAGCGAAGAAGGTCTCATCGACATGGAGCGGTCGATGCACGTCGGTATCCGGGGGCCGCTGTACAGCGCGCAGGATCTCGAAGCAGATGGTGTGCTCGGCTTTCAGCTGATCCGCTCCGACGACTATCAGTTCGACACGGTGCGCAGCATCATCGAGCGCATCCACCGCCGCGTCGCCGGAGGCCCGGTGTACGTGTCCGTGGACATCGACGTGCTCGACCCCGCGCACGCACCGGGCACGGGTACTCCAGAAGCGGGCGGCATGACGTCGCGCGAATTGTTGAACACCTTGCGCGGGCTGTCCGGGCTCGACATCGTCGGCGCCGACATCGTCGAGGTGGCGCCCGCGTATGACCACGCCGAGATCACCGGTATCGCCGCCGCACATGTGGCGTACGAACTGTTGTCGGTGATGGCGACCGATGCGCAACCGTCGACGAGCTGAGAGCGGCTCGGGCGCAGGCTATTTGCTGCCTCGGCCCCAGTTCATGCCCCAGCGGAAATGCTTGTCCATCTTGTCTCCGCCGGAGAAGTACTCGACCGCTCGCGTGATGGTCACTCCCTGAGCGCCGACTTCGATGAGCGCGATCGATGCGGTACGGAGATTGTTCTTGGCCGAGTCCATCCGGACCTCGATCGGGGGTCCGAACTGTGACTCCACGGTCACCACGCCATCGACGGCGGCCCAGTTCGGGCTTCCCGCGTAGATGTCGGCGAACACCAGGATGCGCCGGAACACAGAAGGGTTGGCGAGGTTGACGAACATGTTCTCACCGCCCGCCGAATTACCGGATCGATCGTCGGAGTCCAGTTGGATGAACGGCCTGCTGTCGAGGGAGCCGAAGACACGGTCGAGCGCACCGATCCCGCCTCGGGAGCCGTCGGCCAGTTCATAGAGACAGCGCAGGTCGAGGTCGACGCCCTTCTTGCGCTTGCCGAACAGGCCTCCTGACGACTCTCCCTGCGCCCAGTTCAGGTTGATCCGGATCGTGCCGCCGGATGCTCCGGGCTTGGCGAGGTTCACCGACGGCGCCTGCTTGGTCAGCGCGATCTTGCTGAGGTTCACCGCCGAAGCGGCCGCTGGTGCCGGTGTCGCGGGCGGCACCGGCGCAGGGGTCGACGGTGCCTGCGAAGGCTTGGAACGCTTGGTGTAGTCGATGGCCATGGGTTGAGCCTAGGGAAATTCGGACACCCGCGCGTGCGGTCAGGTGAACGAGTACCCGGATTCGGTGAGCGCCGCGCGTACGCGTGCCTGGTGTTCGGGCCCTTTGGTCTCCAGACTCACGGTCACTTCCACCTCGCCGAGTCTCAGCTCGCCGCTGACGCGGGAGTGGATGACGTCGACCACGCTCACGCCGATGTCCCGCAGTAGCTCCAACAGTGCGACCAGGCCGCCGGGACGATCCGGAACGGTTGCGGTGATCGTCAGGTATCGACCGGCCGCCCGCAAGCCGTGGGTGGTGACCTGGGTCAGCAGGAGCGGGTCGATGTTGCCGCCTGAGAGGACCACACACACCTGCCCGTCGAGCCGTAGGTCGGGAAGGCTGGTGATGGCAGCGACCGCTGTGGCGCCGGCCGGTTCGACAACCAGTTTGGCGCGTTCGAGTACCAGCACGAGCGCCTGGGATATCGCCTCTTCGCTGACCGTGACCACCTCGTCGACGAGTTCGGACACGTGGGCGAAGGGCACCAGTCCGGGTTTGGCCACGGCGATGCCGTCGGCCATCGTGTTCATCGACGTCGCCTTGACGGGGCAGCCCTGTGCCAGCGAATCCGGCCATGCCGCAGCGGCCGCTGCCTGCACCCCGATGACCCGGGTGTCGCGGTTGTGCAGCTTGATCGCGGCTGCGACGCCGGCGAGCAGACCGCCGCCACCCAACGGCACCAGCACTGTTCCCACGTCGGGCATTTGTTCGAGCACCTCGATGCCGACGGTGGCCTGCCCGGCCACGATGTCCGGATGATCGAACGGGTGGATCAGGATGGCCCCGGTCTCGTCAGCGAAAGCAATTGCGGCATCCAGACTTTCGTCGACCGTGGCACCGTGCATCACGACGTCTGCCCCGTACGCCCTGGTGGCTGCCACCTTCGGAAGCGAGGCGCCGGTGGGCATGAAGACGGTCGACGAGATGCCCAGCGTGCCCGCCGACCAGGCGACGCCTTGGGCATGATTGCCTGCACTGGCAGCGACCACACCCCGTGCCCGCTGCTGCTCGTCGAGCCCGGAAATCCGCAGATACGCACCCCGGGGTTTGAATGATCCGGTGCGCTGCAGGTTTTCGCATTTCAACCAGACATCATGACCACAACGTTCGGACAGTGCCCGCGACGCGACCACCGGAGTCCGGCGCATCACCGGTGCCAGCAGTTGCACCGCCCGGTCGATGTGGGCCAGGTCCACCAGCGGCTGTGCACTCATCTGATCATCATGCTCGAGTTTTGGCGCGCTGGCGCGCGCGTGGCGTGCGTCCACTTTCGCATCGTCTTCCCTCGTCTTCGCATCGCTGGCGCTCGCTCATCCTCAGTCCAGACAACGCGGGCCGCACGCCGCTTCAACCTGTGAGTGGCCCCGCGTGCTCTGGACAGAGGAGCGAGGGAGCGCAGCGACTGAGTCGACGAAGGAAGAGCACGCGACCTGGCGGCCACTCACCCGCGAGCGAAGCGAGCCAGACCAACACAGCGAGCAAACTACCCGAGCGCGTTCTCTAGATCCCCGATCAAGTCACCGATGTCTTCGATCCCGACCGACAGGCGGACGAGGTCGGCGGGGACCTCGAGCAGTGAGCCGGCGGTGGAGGCGTGGGTCATCGCGGCGGGGTGTTCGATGAGAGATTCGATGCCGCCGAGTGATTCGGCGAGGGTGAACACCTCGGTGCGGTCGCAGAACTGTTGTGCTGCTTCCGATCCGCCGGAGACGCGAACCGAGATCATGCCGCCGAATCTGGTCATCTGCTTGGCGGCGGCCTTGTGTCCGGGGTGGTTGGGAAGGCCCGGGTACAGCACCGAGTCGATCTTGGGATGGGAGCTGAGGAACTCGACGAGCTTTTCGGCGTTGTCGCTGTGCCGATCCATGCGGACGCCGAGTGTCTTGATGCCCCGCATGGTGAGGTAGGCGTCGAACGGTCCCGGTACTGCTCCGGCGCCGTTCTGCAGGAACGCGATGTCGACGTCGAGTTGTTCGTCGTCGGTGACCAGTGCGCCACCCACCACGTCCGAGTGCCCGCCCATGTATTTGGTGGTCGAGTGCAGCACCACATCGGCGCCGAGTGTCAATGGTCGCTGGAGGTAGGGCGACGCGAAGGTGTTGTCCACCACCAGTTTTGTCTTCGCTTCGTGGGCCACTGCGGCGAGCGCCTCGATGTCACCGATGTTCAGCAACGGGTTGGTGGGTGTCTCGACCCAGACGAGTTTGGTGTTGGGTCGAATCGCGGCACGCACGGCGTCGACATCGGTGACCGGCGCCACCGAGTACTCGATGCCCCATTGGCTGAACACCTTGTCGATCAACCGGAACGTGCCGCCGTAGGCGTCATTGGGGATCACCAGGTGGTCGCCGGGACGCAGCGTTGCACGCAGGAGGGCATCGGTGGCGGCCATGCCCGAGGCGAAGGCCCGGCCGAAGCTGCCCTCTTCCAGGGCCGCGAAGTTGGCCTCGAGTGCCTGACGGGTGGGGTTGCCCGTACGCGCGTATTCGAAGCCGCCGCGCATGCCTCCCACGCCGTCTTGGGCGAAGGTCGAACTGGCATAGATCGGCACGTTGACGGCACCGGTCGCGGGGTCGGGTTCGTAACCGGCGTGGATCGCCTTGGTGGAGAATCCCTGCCAGTTGTGCGAGTCGGTCTTGCTGCGCTGCTCACTCATGACATCCAGGGTAGAGCCCGGCCCGCCCGGCCTGCAGTTCGGCCGATGCGAACCGGTTTCCGCCCTGGATGACCTGGTCTGGCTAGCCGATCGAGCTGACGAAAGCCAGCAGGTCGTGCCGGGTGATGACGCCGATCGGTTTGCCGTCTTCGACGACCATCAGGGCATCGGTGTCGCTGAGTGCTTTTGTGGCCGCCGATACCGGTTCGCCCGAGCCGATCAGGGGGAACGGCTCACCCATGTGAGCGCTGACCGGATCGGCGAGGTTTGCCCGGCCCTCGAACACGGCGCTGAGGAGTTCGCGTTCACTGACAGCGCCGGCGACCTCACCGGCCATGATCGGTGGCTCGGCCCCGACGACGGGCATCTGCGACACCTCGTACTCGCGCAGGATCTCGATGGCGTCACGCAGCGTCTCGGACGGGTGGGTGTGCACCAGGTCGGGCAGTGCTCCCGACTTGCCGCGCAGCACGTCGCCGACCAACGGTTCCTTTTTGGCGTTGCCGTCGAGCGGGGTGCGCAGGAAGCCGTAGCTGCTCATCCATTTGTCGTTGAAGATCTTGCCCATGTAGCCACGCCCACCGTCGGGGAGCAGCACCACCACAAGCGCGTCCGGGCCCTCACGTTCGGCGACCTGCAGTGCAGCGACGACCGCCATCCCACAGGAGCCACCGACGAGCAGTCCCTCTTCGCGGGCGAGCCGCCGGGTCATCTCGAACGAGTCCGCATCGGAGACCGCGATGATCTCGTCGGGGATCGCCGGGTCGTAGGCGGTGGGCCAGAAGTCCTCACCGACACCTTCGACGAGGTACGGACGACCGGTGCCGCCCGAGTACACGGATCCCTCGGGGTCGGCGCCGATGATCTTGACCTTCCCGCCGGACACCTCTTTGAGGTAGCGACCGGTGCCCGTGATGGTTCCACCGGTGCCCACGCCTGCGACGAAGTGGGTGATCTTGCCGTCGGTGTCGTTCCAGATCTCGGGGCCGGTGGTCTCGTAGTGGCTCTCCGGTCCTGCCGGATTGGCGTACTGGTTGGGCTTCCACGCGCCCTCGATCTCCCTGGTGAGGCGATCGGAAACGTTGTAATAGCTGTCGGGGTGCTCGGGCGGAACCGCGGTCGGGCACACCACGACCTCGGCCCCGTAGGCACGCAACACGTTCCGCTTGTCTTCGCCCACCTTGTCGGGGCACACGAACACGCAGTGGTAGCCCCGCTGCTGGGCGACCAGCGCGAGCCCCACGCCGGTGTTGCCGGAGGTCGGCTCCACGATGGTGCCTCCGGGCTTCAACTCGCCCGACGCCTCGGCGGCGTCGATCATCTTGACGGCGATGCGGTCTTTGGAGCTACCGCCTGGGTTGAGGTACTCGATCTTGGCGGCGACCAGGCCAGATCCCGGTTGAACAACCGAGTTCAGCCGGACCAGAGGTGTGTTCCCGATCAGATCGACGACGTGACTTGCGATGCGCATGACTCCATGGTCCCAGACGCGTTCGACTATGTTGGAGCTGTGTCCGGATCAAGGCAGCGGATGATTCGCGACCTCGCAGCAACCGCGGCCGCCACGGCGGGTACGGCAGGTGCCGGGTGGGGTGCGTGGACCTTCCTCAACGGCCAGGCGCGAGCAGCGCGCACCGTCATCCCGCACCGCACCGACAACGCACCCAACGGCGACGGGATCTATGGCCCCGACGGGATCGGACCGATCCGTTTCCGGCGAAGCGAACCGTTTGATCTGCACCTGATGATCTTCGGCGACTCGACGGCGGCCGGTCTCGGCGCCGAGGTCGCCGACGAGACACCCGGCGTCCAGTTGACGCGAATGCTCGCCGACGAGACGGGCCGGCGTATCCGGTTGAGTACCAAGGCGATCGTCGGTGCGACGTCGCGTGGGCTGTCCGGTCAGGTGGACGCCATGCTCATCGCCGGTCCCCCGCCCGACGTCGCGGTGATCTTCATCGGGGCCAACGACGTCACCAGCACCAGCGGGATCCGCGCGTCGGCCAAACGGCTGGGTTCTGCGGTACGGCGACTGCGTGATGCGGGCGCGCATGTGGTGGTAGGCACATGTCCGGACCTCGGTGTGGTCGCGATGATCCCGCAGCCGTTGCGCACGGTGATCCGCCAGTGGGGCCTGCGTCTGGCCGCGGCGCAGGCCGTCGAGACCACCGCCGCCGGCGGCAAACCGGTACCCCTTGCCGATCTCCTTGCCCGCGAGTTCTTGGCCGCGCCCGATCGGATGCTGTCGGCCGACAACTATCACCCGTCGGCTGCGGGCTACGAGCTGGCCGCGCGCACTCTGCTGCCCGCTGTCCTCGCGGCCGTCGGTGAATGGGGCAGCGGGCCGCTCCCCGACCCACCCGAGGTCTCCGCGATCGCGGAGGACAACCGGTGGAGCCGCCGGATGCGCGTGTACGTGGAACGCGCTGCCCGGCATCGTTGATCCCAGCGAGCGGTCAGGTCCCGGCATGCGCGTTCTCCAGCTGGCGTAACCTTCGATCAGAAACCCTTAAACACTTGCGTGTTCAACTTGATTCGACAGGGAGTCCATATGCCAGAAGCAGTCATCGTCGCCACCGCCCGTTCACCGATCGGCCGCGCGAACAAGGGGTCACTGAAAGATCTGCGGCCCGACGAGATGGCCCGCCAGATGATCGAAGCCGTGCTCAACAAGGTGCCGTCGCTCGACCGCGCAGACATCGATGATCTGCATTTGGGCAGCGGGCAGCCCGCAGGGCAGGCCGGTTTCAACATCGCCCGTTCCGTTGCCGTGCAACTCGGCCTCGACCACGTTCCCGGTGTCACGGTGAACCGCTACTGCTCGTCGTCGCTGCAGACCACCCGCATGGCGTTCCACGCCATCAAGGCGGGCGAGGGCGACGTGTTCATCTCCGGCGGTGTGGAGAGCGTGTCGAGCTTCGCCACCGGCAGCGCTGATGGCTGGCCCGACACCAAGAACCCGATGTTCGCCGAAGCGATGGAACGCACCGACAAGGCCACGGCCGGTGGCGCAGGCACGTGGAGCGATCCGCGTGAGCAAGGCCTGATCCCCGACGTCTACATCCCGATGGGCCAGACGGCCGAGAACGTCGCCACCTTCACGGGCATCTCCCGCGAAGACCAGGATCACTGGGGCGTGCGCAGCCAGAACCGTGCCGAGGAAGCCATCAAGTCGGGCTTCTTCGAACGCGAGATCGAGCCGCTCACCCTTGCCGACGGCACCAAGGTGACCACCGACGACGGTCCCCGCGCCGGGACCACGTACGAGAAGATCAGTCAGCTCAAGCCGGTTTTCCGTCCCGACGGCACCATCACGGCCGGTAACGCGTGTCCGCTCAACGACGGCGCCGCGGCGCTGGTGGTCATGAGCGACACCAAGGCCAAGGAGCTCGGCCTCACCCCGCTGGCCCGCATCGTCTCCACCGCAGCCACGGGCCTGTCCCCCGAGATCATGGGCCTGGGACCGATCGAGGCCGTGCGTAAGGCGCTGAAGTACGCCGGACTGGGCATCGGCGACATCGACCTGTTCGAGATCAACGAAGCCTTCGCGGTCCAGGTCCTCGGCTCGGCCAATGAGCTCGGCATCGACCACGACAAGCTGAACGTCTCGGGCGGCGCGATCGCCCTCGGCCACCCGTTCGGCATGACCGGTGCCCGCATCACCGCAACGCTGCTCAACAACCTCAGCACCCAGGACAAGAGCCTGGGCGTGGAGACCATGTGCGTCGGCGGCGGACAGGGCATGGCGATGGTGCTCGAACGCCTCAGCTGATCACTCTGCAAGACACGAAAGAGCCCCGCGACCTGTGGTCGCGGGGCTCTTTGTGGTTCTGGTCGCCGAAGCGCTGTCGACCTAGTCCGAGTTGAAGTAACTCAGCAGACGCAGGATCTCGACGTACAGCCACACCAAGGTGACGGTGAGTCCGAGAGCGATGCCCCAGGCCGCCTTTTCCGGTGCGCCCGAACGGATCAGCTGATCCGCGGCGTCGAAGTCGATCAGGAAGCTGAATGCCGCGAGCGCGATGCAGACGAGCGAGAAGATGATCGCGATCGGCCCGCCGTCACGAAGGCCCAGTCCGTCGCCACCGTTGAAGAACCCGATGACGAGGTTGCCGAGGATCAGTACGAGCACGCCGATCAGGCCTGCGAAGATCATCCGGGTGAACCGCGGGGTGACCCGGATGGCGCCGGTCTTGTAGACGATCAGCATGCCGCCGAAGACACCGAATGTCGCGAGTACCGCCTGGCCGATCAGAGCACCGGCACTGACGTCGCCGGCAACAACCCAGTTGGCAAAGACGAACGACACCGTACCGACGAACAGACCTTCGAGCAGCGCGTAACTGAGCACGATGGCCGGATTGTCTTGCTTACGACCGAATGTCGCGACGAGGACGAGGCCGAGGCCACCCAGCGCGCCGATCAGCATCAGCGGCATCGCCAGTGCTTCGTTCTGGCTGGCCAGGAAGTACGAGACGGCCGCCGAGAGGATGAGGACACCGAGGGTGGCGGCTGTCTTCATCACGACGTCGTCGATGGTCAGGGTTCGCGATCCGACCTGCTGCCCTGGACGGGCGAACGGATCGGCAGGCGGCTGCCCCGTCTGCTGATTCCACATCGCGCCCTGGCCGGCGCCGGCTGCACCAGCGCCAAAGCCGGCGTAGCCGCCGGGTCCCTGGTTGCTGCGCACTACTCCGCGCATCACCGGATTGCTGCTTTCACGCACCGTTTTGGTCCCTTCATCAAGTGATCCCACTTATGCACGCTCAACGAGCGGCGTGGCTATCGAGTTCCGACTTTACCTTCTCTTGAACTTCGGTGCAGTCGACTCCCCTGCGGGATCAGCTGCCGGGCCGAAAAGTCGGCTCAGAGCATCGATCTGGTCAGCCCCACCGGCTGTGACCGCCATCGGCGGGGATCGTCACACCGCTGAGATACGCCGCATCCGTGCTGCACAAGAACACGGCGATACGACCGATGTCCCGCTCGGCATCACCGATCCGGCCCAGCGGGATGCTCTTGACAAACGCTTCGGCCTCCTCAGGGTACGTCTCGGTCCACCACTGCAACGACGGCGTCATGGCATGCGGCGCAATGGCGTTGACGCGGATGTTGTCCTTGCCCCATTCGCAGCCCGCCGCCCGGGTCAACGAGCGCGTCGCCTCCTTGACGGCGGCATAGGGTCCGTACGTGGCCATGTCCCAGCGGACCGCCGACGACGTCACCAGGTTGATCACCGATCCCCCACCTCTGGCGACCATCAACGGATGACAGGCCTTCATCAACCGCAACACGGCGAGCGGCCCGGTTCGGAAGAACCTGGTGAAGTCGTCGTCGGACACGTCGAGCAGCGGGATCGGCATCGCATCGTTGGCGTTGTTAACCAGGATGTCGACGCCACCCAATCGTTCTGCGCACGCCTCGACGATGGTGGAGCAATCGTCGGCCTCGCTGACGTTGCCCACCAGGTACTCTGCCCGCACACCATTGGCCTGCAACTTCTCGGCGGCCGCGGCCAACGGCTTCTCGTGACGGCCGCAGATGAAGATGTCGGCACCTTCCTTGCTCAGTGCCGAAGCGATGCCGAAGCCCACCCCTTTGCCGCCGCCGGTGATCAATGCAACCTTGCCGTCCAGAACTCCCATGCAGCAGACAGTAGCGAAACTAGAACACGTTCACCCCGCGAATGGAGTCACGAATCGGGACCTCGACGGCTTCGCTGTTCGACGATGAAGTCGCGAATCTTCGTGGGCCCGACGTCTCCACCGATCAAGTCCTTGGCGGCCCGCCCGAGACACACCGATGTCAGGACCCGTTCGGCGAGTTCGTAATCGTCGCCGATCGCAATGTAAGGCTTTGCGATCATCAACGCCGCGACTCCGTGTGCGGCGGTCCACAACTCGAGCACCACCGGGGTCGGGTCGCCCTTGTCGACAAACCCCTCGTCCATCAAACGCTCGATTGTCTCGGCGAAGTGAACAAAAGCCGATTGCCCGAGAACGGCATCGGCATCGGTGCCCTCGGCGCAGACCTTCATGGTCGCCACCCGGTACAGTTCCGCGTTCTCGACCGCAAAGCGCACATAGGCCATGCCCTGCGCATGCGCAGCTTCCCAGCTGTCCTCGTGCTCGGCACCGGCAGCCCGCATCACTTCGTCAAGCCGGGTGAAGTACTGCGCGACCACTTCGTCGATCAGTGTGTCCTTGTCGGCGAAGTGGATATAGATCGACGGCGGGGTGACCCCCACCCGATTGGCGACAGCACGGATCGAGACCGCTGACTCGTCCCCACTCCCGAGAAGCAATTCGGTTGCAGCGGTGAGGATCTCCGCGCGTAGTTGCTCACCCGAGCCGCGAGGGGACCTGCGGCGCCTCAGTCGCTCGACTGTCATGGCCACCTTCCTCACTCAGACCGAACCTGTCATGGAACTTGCGCAGGGGCGCCGGCGCCCACCAGTTTGCCCGACCGGCGATCTTCATGAATGCAGGAACGAGGAACATGCGGATCAACGTCGCGTCCATCAAGACCGCCAGCGCGAGACCGACACCGAACATCCGCATGAAAGACACCTGCGAGAAGGCGATTCCGGCAAAAACGATGGCCATCAGCAGCGCCGCGGCTGTCACGACCCGGCCGGTTCGGGCCAGGCCGTACGCGACCGCGTGATCGTTGTCCGCCCTTGTCCTGCCGGACTTGAGCCACTCTTCCCGTATCCGCGACAGCAGGAACACCTCGTAGTCCATCGACAACCCGAACGCGATGCAGAACATGAGTACGGGCATGTTGGCGATGAGTGTGCCGGTGGTGGTGCTTCCGAGCCCTCCGAGATTGCCGTCCTGGAAGATCCAGACCATCGCGCCAAATGTCGCCGTCAGCGAGAACACGTTGAGCACCAACGCTTTCACCGGCAGCAGCACCGAACCGGTGAGCAGGAACAACAGGATGAACGTCGTCACGACGATGACAACAAACACCTCGGGAAGGTGGTCGATGATGCTGTTGACGTTGTCGATGTTCTGCTGTGCCAGACCGCTGAACAACGTCTCGGCGGGTGCCGGCACCTCACGAAGCGCGTCGAGCTGGTCCTGACCGCGTTCGGAGAACGGATCGACGGTCGAGGAGACGGTGAAATAGGCGGCGTTGTCGGCGGTCATGTCGTTGCCACCGTTGCCCACCCGTTGTCCGTCGACGAACGTTCCGATCGGGGTCGTGACCGCGGTGACGTCGACCACCTGGGAGAGGTCCTGGCCATACCGCGACATCGTGGACTCGTCGAGGTCGCGAGCCTCGGGGATCACGATGTTGACGGACGCGGATGCGTTCTGTGAATAGTCTTCTCGCAGTTCGTCACCGAGTACGCGCGCGGACGCCGACTCCGGGAGCACACGGTCGTCCGGGTAGCCGAACTTGATGCCGAGGAACGGGGCACCCAGGACGAGAAGCAACGCGACGACGGCCAATCCGACCGGGACGGCATGACGCAGGACGAACTGTGTGGAGCGATACCACATCGACTCTTCGGGTTCGGGCACATGCGGTTCGTCTCGACCCAGGAGCCTCCGGATGGGCCTGCGCACATCGAGCGAGTCGATGCGCGGGCCGAGCACAGCGATGAGTGCCGGTGCCACCACGAGCGCGGCAGCGGCGGCCAGCGCCACCACGGCCAGTCCCGCATAGGCGAACGACCGCAGGAAGTACATCGGGAAGATCGCCATCGCAGCGAGCGAAAAGGCCACTGTCACAGCGGAGAACAGAACTGTGCGGCCTGCCGTCGCGACGGTGACGACAAGAGCGTCATCCCGGTCCCGTCCGGCCTGCACTTCTTCTCGGTAGCGGTTGATGATCAAGAGTGTGTAGTCGATGGCCAGCGCGAGCCCCATGGCCGTCGTCAGGTTCAGGGCGAAGACGGACACGTCGGCGAAAAGTGTGAAACCTCGCAGTACAGCGGTGGTTCCGATGATCGCGAAGATACCGATCGCCAGCGGCAGCACTGCCGCAGTGAGTCCTCCGAACACCCAGATGAGAAGCAGGAAACTGATCGGGATCGCCACCGCCTCGGCGACGAACAGGTCACGGCTGGTCTGTTCGTTGACCTGCGAGTAGACCATCGCCTGTCCACCGACGAGAACGTCGACCCCGGGGATCTGGCTGGTGAAAGACGGAGCGCTGAAAAGCTCTTCGATCTTCTTGCCATTGCCCGCAGCGTCCTTGTCACCCCCGGCGACCGTGAACGTGATCAGCCCGGATGTGCGGTCTTCGGAGATGAGCGCGGCTGCTGCTTCCGGATTGTTCCACGCCGAGATGATCGGTCTTTCGACGAAACTCAACGACTCGAGTTCGCGAACCACCGCGTCTGCGGCGGTCCGCGCGGTGTCGCTGTCGGCGATGTTGGGTGTGCCCGACTCGTGCAGGCGGATGACCACCTGCAGGCCCCCGCGCTCGAAGGTGTCGCTCATCACCTCGATCGCCTTGGCCGATTCGGAATCCGGGTCCTGAAAACCGCCGGCGGCCAGATGACCGGACACCGACGAGCCGAGGACCCCGCAGATGATGAGCAACAGCAGCGCTCCGGCCAGGACGCGCTTCGGGGCGGCGATGACGCCACGGGCCAACGAGGACAACACGGCAGATCCTTTCGGGCCATTCTCAAGTGATCGCCGTTAAGTTATCAGCACTATCTTAGCGGGTCAATGCCATTTACCAGCGCTAATGATCGAGAACCCTCTGCAACACATCCCGAGCAGAGCAGGGCGCTACGCAACCGAGTCCACGCGTGCGATCTGTTGAGGGTCCATGCCCAGGCCCCACATGACCACCCGCATCTCGCGCCGGACCACCCGATCCTCGTTCCCGAGCAGCCCGATCACCCGAGCCACCTCGCGAGCACGAACCGCCGGCCTGGCCACATCGACGAGGTGATGCAGCGGCGTACGGCGAAGGCCCATCTTTCCCGCGGAGGGTTTGTCCATCCAGCGGGTCGAGATCGATGAAAACGACACGGACAACATGGGCCGCAGCACCGAATTCATCATCGTGGCCAGCGGACCCGGCATCAGCGGGATGTCGATCCGGTAGCCCTCCCGCAGCAACGCCCGGGTCAAGGTCTTCGACGCCTCGTCTGGTTCGAGGTCGAATTGCGCTCCCACATCGAACAATTCGTTGGCGGCCCCGAAGTTGTTGGGCAACAACTGCTCGTCCACCCCGATGACCCATCCGATCCAGCGCCACAGATGCGCGATCGCTTCGTGCTCGGCTGCCGAGTACTGGATGCCGAGGTCGCGTGCCACCTTCATCGGCAACGCCAAGAATCCCCCACCGATGGTCAAGGCGCTGTACGTCTGGCTGATCGGGACGCCCCACTCGGCCACATCCCAGCCACCTTCGGTGGTCAGGTGGTGTCGGACCATCGCGTGGACCAGGCGGATCCGGAGAGTCTGCGCCCAACCTGCATTGCCGGGCAGCATCTGACCCGGTGCCGTCGCCAGCGCGATCCAGCGACCGGTACCCAGCACACGGTCGTAGGTGTGCTCCTCGAATTGGCCGGTGGCCGCGAGCGGCCGGACGAATCCGCGCGCCTGGTAGCCGTAGATCAACGACTGATAGAGCGTGCTGGACTGGAGGGTTCCGAACTTCCACCAGGCTCGACCACCCGCTTGGGCGACGGCCGCGTCGAACCACGGCGGCGGCGTCGATGCGGCATCGAGCAGCTCCCGCAGTCGAGGCGGTGCGTCATCGATCCGGCCAGGTAGGTCCTCAAGGATCTGCAGGATGTCTCGCCAGCCGTATCCGTCGAGGGCAAACATCTCCTCGACGGCGGCTTGCGCAAGCGGGTCACCCACATGCAACCCGGCTTCGAGCCGATCGACGAGGTCAGGATGGCGTTCGCGGACGACGTCCCAATTCGCTGCGCCTGTGATCTCGGATGCACCCATAAATCATGGTGTATTTAACAGGCGCTCGAGGTCAACCCTTGACCACTTCTCCGGCTTCGTCGGTCTCGACCGGCAGCTCGACCTCGGGCAGTCGCACTCGTTCGCCGCCAATACCGGCGAAGCCGGCCCAGATCAGTTCGGTGATGTGGTCGACGAGTTCGGCACGATCCATCGTGGGCGTTTTGCTCCACCAGTCCACGGCGGTCCAGATGGCTCCGACCAGGGCACGCGCCCACGGCCCGGACGCCCGGGTGTCGGCCCCGAGCTGCGCCAGAGCAATGTCCAGGACCTGCTCGATGAATCCGGTGACCTCGGCCGAACCGACGCCGACCTGCATGCGTGGAGCCAGGACAGCTGCGAGCTTGCTGTTGTCCTCCATCCACCGGGCGAGGATGTCGATCACCGACCGCGTTTGTTCCTTGGGATCGTGGAGGGTGTTCACCATGGTCCCGACCTCTAAGACGAGGTTTTGGGTGTGTCTCTGCGCGAGTGCGGCCAGGAGGTCGCTACGGTCTGCGAACGCGGCATACACGGCCGAGCGGGTCAGACCGGCTCGTTTCGCGACACCGGCGAGACCGAAATCGACCCCGTTTTCGATGATTTCCGCCTCAGCGGCATCAAGCAATTCTTCGCGCCGTGCCCCAGGATCAACACCGGGGCCAGGCGGTCGGCCGCGACTGCGTCGAGTGGATCCGTCAGACATGTCGTCCAGTTTGCCACTTTCCTTGCCTCACACAGTTGCCCGAGGTCAATTACGGCGATTCGTCACATGTCTGCGGCGAGTGAGCCGGCCGTCACCGCCCACTTGTGCAGGTCGAAACAGCGTGTCTTGCAGGTCGGCTCCTGGGCCGTCGATCGCTCGGCAGCATGCAGACCGGACTCCGAGCTGACTCGGCCGGGGGCCCCGCGGCGGCCCTGAGCTTCCGTGAGATTCTGGTCTCGCCCGGGATCTTGTGTACGGGAACGCCCCCATAGCCCAATCGGCAGAGGCACCGGACTTAAAATCCGTCAAGTGTCGGTTCGAATCCGACTGGGGGCACGAGTTCGTGCAGGTCGCGGGCTTGCCGAGCTTCGGGCAAGCTCGCTACCCGCTCTCAGTGTCACCAATTGTCACAACTCGACCGAAACTCACCGCGGCGGCCTGGAGCGCGTCGTCCTGCGAGTGGGCGTAGACCTTCAACGTGAACGCCGCCGACGCGTGGCCCATCCATGCCGCGATGACAGCAATCGGGACCCCACGCAGGTGCATGAGCGTCGCGCAGGAGTGTCGAGCGTCATGGAGGCGGACCCGATCGATTTTCAGATCCTCGAGCAGCTTCTCCCACCGCCACGAGATGGTCGACGGGTTGTACGGCTCTCCGCGCTCGTCGCACGCGACGTACTCGCCCGAGCCGTAGGCCTCGCCCATGGCCATCCGTTCGGTGAGCTGCTGTTTGCGGGCCGCTTTGAGCACGGCCATGAGATCAGGCGGCATGGGCAGAGTACGGCGAGACCGCTCGGACTTCGGCGAGCCTTTGAGTACCTCCCCTTTGCCGATCTGGACGCGGTTCTCAACGATGTGCAGCTGCTTATTTTCCAAGTCGACGTTCACCCACCGGAGGCCGGCGATCTCGCCGCGCCGCAGCCCGTAGAGAGCCAACGTCCACAGATGCTTGTCGCGGCACTCGTGGTCGAGGACCGAGAACATGTCAGTCTCGCTAAGCGTTTTCATCTCGGGCGCGTCTGATGCGATCCTGTCCACCGTCCGAGCGACGTTGCGAGCGATCAGCCCTTGCTCGAGCAAGCCCTCGAGGACCGCTGTGGTGAGGTACAGGAGATAATTGACCGACCGCGCCGACCACTTTCGCCGCCCCTCGACTTCGCCGGCCCTCAGTCGCACCACTAGATCATCAATGTGTCGTTTGGTGAGTTTCTGCACCTCCACGGCGCCCAGCTCGTCGCGGAGCGCCTGGAGGTTAGTTCGGTGCCCCTTGAGCGTTGACGGCTTGAGCCCGTGCTTGCCGGCGAGCCAGTCTTCGCAGGCCTGATCGACCGTCGTCCGGCTACTGTGCACGTATGTGCCGGCGGCCACGCGGGCTTGTATCGTGGCCAACTCGGCTCTCGCGGCCTTCTCCGTCGCGAACCTCCTGCGGATCTGTTTGCGCTTGCCGTCGACCAAACCGGCATCGACCGTAACCTGATAGCGCACAGCCTCTTTGCCCGTTCGGCGGTCGGCCACGGACACCTTACGGATCTGCGGAGGAAGCTGTTGCCTAGCCATTGCCGCTAGTCCATCCGGAGCGCTGCGCGCGTTCCAACGCCGCGTCGTACAGGGGGTCCGGTCCGTCGCCAACGGGCCGCACGTCCATATCCCGCGTGATCATCGCGGCTGCAAGCTGGGTGACGTACTCGCGCAATGCCGAGTCGGCTTCCTTCGCGCTCGCGACAGCGGCCCTGGCCGCCGCAGCTACATCGGCGTTGGCGCGCCCACCCATCGTTTGGTTTTCGAGTTCGAACTCAGCGTCGCCCAACCCGCCGGCCGAAACCTGTGCGCGATAACGCTCAAGCAGACGTGACTTTTCGACCCGCTCCACGCCTGCTCTATCGTGCGCGAACTCCTCGTCTGCCACCGAGGTCTCCGAGTGGTCTGGAACCTCGGCGGCTGCACACTCGCCTGCGAACCACTGTGCAGCGCGGACAGAGCGAACCTCGTCGACTCCAGGCCACAACTCGACTAAGCCGTCAGGCATTGATGGGTATAGCAGTACAACCGGAGGAACGCCCAAAACCCTTGCCAGAACCGTCAATTCAGCAACGTCCATCTTCCCGGCACGGGAGTTCGATTCAATCTTGCTAATTGCCGCCCGGCTGACCGGGTAGCCCACCTCAACCGTTCGAGCGGCGAGCTGGAGAGCCGACAACCCACGACGTTTGCGCCATAGAGCTATCTGGTCTCCGACCTCCCCGGCACGACGCAGTTGCCAGTCCTTCGCAGCTTCATCATTGCTCGGCATAGCGGCAATCGTTGCACACATCCGGCACCGTCTGCTACTGTCCATCACAACGCAGCAACTTCTGCTTCGTTTCAGAGCACGTGAAAGGACGGATGGCCACATGCCCACCGCTAAGCCCCCGGAGGCCCCTCGCCTGCATCGCATCGAGGCCGCAGCCGAACGACTCGGAATCAAACGAAGCCTGCTCTACGAACTGATGAAATCCGGCGACCTGCGATCGGTGAAGGTCGGCGGTCGGCGGCTGGTGCCCGAGTCCGCAATCGTGGAGTTCATCGAGCGCGTCGAGCGTGAAAGCGCGCCGGCGTGAGCAACACTGCCCCAGAGCTGTACGGGCCGGATGCTGTGACTGCTGAGCAGGTGGAGAACGCCAGGACTGCGTTCGTCTCTGCCGAGGGGCAGTTCGTGAACAGGGCCTCCGCGTTCTGTCGTCGGCACAACGCCGCCCACACGACTGGCGGCGCTCTTCAGGAAATGTTATTCGCGGAGGCGGCGCGGTTGTCGGCGTGGAACCGCTACTCGGAGCTGATGGAGGCTCGGCAGGAGCAGCAGCGAACCGCCGCCAAGCGCGCCGCGGAACTCAGAGCGCAGCGCTGGGCGCAGAAATGAGAGTGCCCTTACCCGGGTCGGCATCCCAGGTAAGGGCTTTGTCCCACTAAATCCGACGAGGAGAAGAAGAACATGACCGAGAATACTGGATGGCGAGCGTTTATACCGGCGCTGAGCCCGCGTGATGTGCGAATTCTGGACGACTGCGAGCGCTTCGGCTCGACCCCCAACGAGCTGGTCGCCATGGCCCAGAACGCCGCCCTGGAGCATCGTTTCCAGACAGACTGTGATCGCCTCTACGCCGACACCGCCACGCCCGTGGAGGCTGTCGCGCACAGCGAGTGGTGGCCGCCGGGTGAAGGCCATGAAATGACCTACCGATACGTCACGCTGACATCGGCGGCCCCTATCCAACCGCTGACTATCAACGTCGTCGCCGAGGTCGAGGTTCTTGGCGCAATGACCGCGCCGCGAATCGAGCTGACTGTAGCCGAAGTGTCGACGGGTTTATCCCCGGCCACCGCAACGGCTCAATTGACAGCGCAGACAGCGCGACTCACCGCAGCGCACTTGAACGCAGTCGCCGACCAGATCGAGGGGGCGGCATGAGATACGAGATCCGCCGGCAGATCCGCGCGAACACTCCCCTCGAACAGTTCGAGCTAGACATGATTTCCCGGGGGCTGTCGAACCGCACCGTGCGCGATCGGGTGGCGACCGTGCAACGGTGCGCCAACGACCGCCCGCCTGAACTCCTCGACCAGATTACCGTCGCCCGGTTTCTATCGAACAAGGACTGGAGCCAGTCCACCCGCTGTACGCACTGGTCTGAGCTGCACGCATTCTTCACGTTCCTTGTCTTGCAGGGCATTCGGGACGACAACCCGATGACTCCCCGGCCGCGTCAGCCTCACCGCCAGGCGCGCCCGGTCGCCCCCGAGCATCTGTCGACGCTTCTCGGTATACGGATGACGCAGAAGACGCGGTTGAAGATCCTGCTTGCGGCGTTCGCGGGTCTCCGGGTGCATGAGATCGCCAAGGTCAAAGGTGAGGACGTTGACCGCGTCACCCAGACGTTGACGGTCAAAGGTAAAGGCGGACATACGTACACGGTGCCGCTGCACCCGGTGATCATGGAGGCCTCCAAGCACTACCCCGATCGCGGGTACTGGTTCCCACGCTGCACCCGGGGCATCGGCATCGACAAGTCTCGACCGATGGGCGGCAAGGCAGTGTCGGACGTAATCGGTCGGACGATGCGCCGCGCCGGCATTCCCGGCACGCCCCACGGCTTGCGGCACTTTTTCGCCACCGAACTGGTCAAGGCCGACGTCGATCTCCGGACGGTTCAAGAGTTGCTCCGGCACAGTTCGTTGCAGACCACCCAGATCTACGTGGCCGTCCCCGATCAACGCCGCCGAGCAGCTGTCGGACGCCTCGAACTACCGACGATGTTGGCCGCAGCGCAATGACTCTCATCCTCGCGCTGCTACGCCTGATCGCTGTTCTGCGTGTCCGTGTCGAGACGATGATGTTCAGCTCGCGCACAGACGTCTCCGCGCCACCGAGAGCGCTCAGAACAACTAGGACCCGTCTTCCCATTCGGGGGGCGCGGGCCCCGCCTGTGCCCACGCGGTTCGCCCGACCAACGCAGTGTGGCCAGTCGCTGGCCGGGTCTCGGTAGGCGCGCACGCTGGGCCGTCCAATCTGGGTAGCTCCCAGGCTGGGAAGAGCTCGCCGTGTCCTAACGGAGGCCGACTGGACCGCCAAGCCACACTCACCCGAAGAACTGTACGAACCCCGTGCGATACGTCGCTGGATCGGGATTCGGAGTTGCAGATGTCACGTCGCTGGGTCCACCGGATAGCTCCGCTTTGGCAAGCCCGCCGGCCATTTGCACCACGAACCAACCTGCGTCCGCCGATCGCTCAGATAACTGAACACCTGTGATCGAGTGGCCCACGGTGGTCGCCGCGCTGCCCTGGACGATCTGGGGGCGTCGCAGGGCCGGCCCATCTACGGATGGAGGCCCGCCGCCACCACGTACCGACGACCAGAGCACACGGTCGACCACCGTTGGACCACATCGAGAGCACAGGCAGACCACGCCGATACCGGCGGCTGGACCACATCAGGTACCAGCCTGGTTTTGGTGTCCCGGGCGGACGCGCGCCAGGTCAGGGTTAGGGATAGGGCTATGGGTAGGGGTCTGGGGAAGGGTCTGCCGTTCGCAAGCTCGCCCCCCTCCGCAGGCCATCGATGCAAGCCGGGTGGTCACACCCCGCAGTCCCCGGACCAGACTTCCCACCGCGCTATGCCCAGTATGAAAACTGTTGGTAGACAACGGATACGACGCCACCCCCAGAATTATCAAGGGGGTGGGGGTGTCCTGACTGCCTCGGTAGTCAGGAATTTTTTTTCGGCCAGAACCGATTTTTGAAGGGTAAAACGCCATGAAATCGTGCTTGAAATCCACTATTAGCCACGCCAGACATCCGAAAGTAGACACCAGTGATAGCGCCAGAGATGTTGACGTACAACGTAATTCGATTGATCCGGATCATCCACGGCCGATAGATAACGGGCGTGCGACCCAGAGGCCACAAGGGTGCCTGACATTCGTTGTAGAAAGTCCACCGTGGATGTCACCCTTTTCAAAGGCCGTGCGAATCATCTTGAACGGTGCCGTGCGATGACCGCCCCTATGCCGGCCAGCGACGACGTTCCAGGCGCGGCCGAGGCGGCTCGGGCGATACGCACGCGACTGAACGCTGCCCGGCTGATCATCTTCCGACTCACTGGGGACGGTGAGGGCGCGGAGTTTGCGTTCGCCGACGCTTTCGCCGATCACCCCCACGCCACAGCGAGTGCCCTCATTATTCCGTGCATGCACTTGCTCGAGACCTACCTTGACGACGCCCAACGTGAGGAGCTGGTCGAACGGCTCCAGGACGAGGTTCTGTCCCTGGCCCTATCGCTGAGCGATGTCAATTAGTCGGCTCGACGGGGTATACCTGACCCCTGACGATGCGCGCTTGGTGGCGGATATGCTCGACTTGTTCTGCCAGTATTTGCGCAAGAGCGGCGGTGAACCATCCTCTCGGATGGACTCAATCAGCCGCCGACTGATGAAAACTGTTGTTGACGACAGCAATTCGGCCGACGACACCAGCGATAGCGCCAGAAATTCGGGAATTCGCTTGGTTTCCAAGGACAATGAAGTCTATGCAGTTATGTCGGCCGACGAAGCAGGTCGAGTCCTGGGTATCACCGCAAACGGTGCCCGCGACCTCGCCCGCCGCGGCAAGCTCCCAGCGCGCAACACCGGCCGCCGCTGGTTCTTCGACGCCCACGCCGTCATTGCCCGCTCGGAAGGTCGGTAGCCTGCCGATACGGGGCCATCGGTGAACGCGACGCGGACGGTCCGCGATGTCGAGCTGATCAAAGTCGGTCACTGGGATGTTTCCACCGGCCCGTGGTCGCCGGGGCCGGCCGATCTGAAATCCGCAGTCGCCGCCCACGCCGCCGGGGTGTTGCGCAAGCCGGTGATCAAGCTCGGTCACGTCGATGATCGGTTCGACGGCGAGCCGGCCTTCGGCTACGTCGACAACCTGCGCGTCACCGACAACGGCAATACCCTCATCGGTGACCTGATTGGCTTGCCCGCGTGGCTGGCTGACGCGCTGCCACTGAACTACCCCGACCGCTCGGTAGAAGCTCTCCAGGACGTACGGGCCGCGGACGGCACCACCTGGCCCCTCGTACTGACCGGCTGCGCGCTTCTTGGCGCGACAGCACCGGGTATCGACTCTCTGGCCTCGCTCCAGGGCCTCATCGCCGCCCGCAAGGTCACCCTCCCGGCGCTGCGCACCCAGCCCGCCACGTCCACACCCGACCATCACCTACTCACCATCGCGGCGGCCCGCCGTCGCCGCACCCACCGAAAGGGATAACCGCTCATGTCCACCTCAATCCCCAACATCAGCGTGTACGCGCCCGGTGCAGACATCACCGCACGAGCCACTGCGCCGGTCACCGCCCGCACCTTCGTTGCCATTTCGGCCGACCGTGGACCGTCAGGAAACATCTCGGTCGGACCGGCGCCCGCCGGAGCTCGCGCGGCCGGCGTGGCCAAGGACGACGCCGCCACCGGCCAGCTCGTCGGCCTCGCGCGCGGCAACTCCCGCGTGGTCCGGGTGATCGCGGACGGAGCGATCGCTTTCGGCGCCGACGTCGAGGTCGGCACCGCCGGCAAGGCCAAGACAAAGGCCTCCGGCATTGCGGTCGGATATGCCATCAGCAGCGCCGTATCGGGCGCACCCGCCGAAATCAGCTTGTACTGAGAGGAATTGAACCATGCCTAACGCGCTCATCCCCGAACTCAATGGCCGCAGACTCACCGTTGACATCGCACTCAAGCGGCCCACAATCATCCGCGACCAGATTGCCAAGCTTGCCGACGAACAGATTCTGTTGCCCAAGTTCTTCGGCAACCTCGGCGCACCGGTCATCGGCGGCGGCATGCTCTACTCGGTCGTCAAAGCATCCGACTTCTTCACGACCGATGTCGAGCAGCGATCGCCTGGCGGTGAGTACCGGGTAGTCGAAGGTGTCGACCCCGAGCCAAAGCTCGCCCTTGTCGAAGACTGGGGCGGCAAGTTCCAGGTCACCGACGAGCAAAAGACCCGCAACGACATCTCGTATATTGATCAGCAGACCACCCAACTGTCGAACACGATCGCCCGCCGCCTCGACGTCGCTGCCATGTCCGCCGTGGCACTAGCGATCGCGGGCGAAAATCAGGTCCCCGGCCACAGTTGGTCCGATCTGGTGTTTGTTGGCCCCGAGGTAGATCTCACGCCTAGCCACGAACGGCCCACCGCCGACCTGTCGGCGGCGCAACTCGCGGCCGACCTCCAGGAGCTTGGAGTCAAACATGACCTGCTCGTGGTGCACCCCGAGCAAGCCCATGCACTGCGCACCGCCTATGACGACAACTTGGAAGCCATGCTCAAATCGGCTGGCCTGGCGATGTTTTCCAACCCCCGGGTCACAGCAGGCACCGCGTGGGCCGTCGAAGGTGGCCGGGTCGGCACAGTCGGATTCGAGACGCCCTTGACCGTCGATGTCTGGGACGACCGCTCCACCCGATCCACCTGGGTCCAGGCCTACGCAGTGCCCGCTCTCGCAGTGGACCGCCCATACGCCGCCAAACGAATCACCGGCCTCGCCTAACCACGAAAGAAGCGGAGTATCTAATGGCTACGATCACCTTTGACGAGGAACAGACCGCCAAGCTCTTCGAGCTGCTTGGTCTCCCACCCGAGACCGACCCGACCGATACGAAGGCCATCCTCGCCGTACTCGAAGATCTCGCCAAACAGGCCGGAGACGGTACTAAGCCGTCCGAGATCGCCGCCGCCGCAAAGCGAATCGGCCTGGGCACCATCGATGCCGACACATTGGAGAACCTACACCGAGAGGCGACAGAAGGCCGGCAACTCAAAGCCGCCGAAGCCCGCCGAAAAGTCGAAGCCTCAGTCTCCGACGCGATTGGCAAGGGCAAGATCACCCCGGCCCGCCGTAAGCACTGGGTCACGCTCATCTCAGCGGACCCCGGCATGGCCGAAGTACTCGCCAGCGTCCCCGACGAAACCGCAGTACCTATCAGCGAAATCGGTCACGCCGCCGCAGCCGAAAACGGCGGCGGCAGCGACGACACGCCACCGTGGTTTCGCTGACCCACACATCTTCGGCGTCAAGCTCACCTCGTGCGATCTTGAGACAACAGGACGCACCGAGGATGTATGGATCACGTGAATAAGGGAACAGCACTCCCGCACGCGCACAGGCTGATCCAGCGTCGAAGCACCTCGAAAAGGAAAGTAGGAACCACAGACCTCGGCGTCAATCTCACCCCCAACGTGGGGAATGCATGGCTCGCGAGGGAGTCACCCGGTTTGATCTCCGAACCTCCTTCCTCCCCAAGACCGGCCAGCGCCGAACCCAGAAAAGAACGCGCGTGCTCGCCCCGAGCGGTCCCGATCCCAGCCGCCCCGAGGCCAGCACGCGCGTTCTTGCGTGGCGCTACGCGTCAATCATTCGACCGGAGGGGTGTTAGACCGATCCGCAAACAGCCTCAACACGTCCTGGAGCAGATGGAGCGCCTGCAACGCCGGATAGAGGACGGTTGTGAGACTGCTCGTCAACCGCAGGTGTTGGACCTGGGGGTCTTCTGTTTCGAACTGCTCGCGCGACGAAGCGCCGAGGTAGGCCCACGGGCGTCCATGGGCGAAGCCAGAACAGAGCTGCCACGGAAACAACACTCGGACCGAAGAATGCGCCTCCGCGTATTTCACTGCCGTTGTACTTGTATAGCCGTCCCGAATAGATTTCCGAGAAATGCCGTGCGCATCCGAGATGCGGTAGAGCTTGGCGTATTTCGCCTTAAGCGTCGAGTTTTGATCGACGTCGGGCAGGAGGTCGACTGCCGAGTGCATGTCGTTGAAGTTCTTCGCTTGCCAGCGAAGACCGTGAGCGATCCGATCATCCTGGGCATCTGGGTGCAACATCCAGAAGGCAGCTGAGAAGGTCTCTAACGCGCCGCGTGAGAGCGAAAACGGCGCAGCAACGTGCAGTACGTGGCTGTCCATCACCAACCGTTTGACGGAGTGGAGGTGGTCGACGCCAGCGGTCATGCACAGCCGCACCGAGTGGGAGAGCTGATACGGGTTGGTCAACGCATCATCGGCCGCCAGGGATGAACCGGCAGCAACTCTGAAGTCATCCCGATCCCCAATGCGTTCGGCCATGCGGTCGATCAACGGCGAAATCTCGTGCCACTTGGCCGCGACCTGGTCGTCGGTGACTTCGCCCTGCACGTCCTAGGCTCCGAATGTCAGATCGGTATTCTCGACCTGGTCGACGGAGTCGCTCAGGTGGATGGCCTGGTCGTGCCCGACTTTGACCCACTGCCCTCCGTGCAGCTCGCCGAAGTCCACAAAGATGTTGTGATCCAACGCCGGCGAATCGTCCGGGAGTAATCGCGTCCAATCGTGATGGATCTTGACAATCCGCCCTGTAATGGCGAAGTCCGGCCCTGTCAGTTTGACGAACCGACCGAGATCACTGCCGTCCAGGCCGCTACCCGATTTCATCGGAACCATCGTGTGTCCCCCTTTGCGTAGATCGCGGACCAATACGGACCGCCAGGGACACTATAGGGCGGGCCTGCGACATCAACGCCTTTGATTCGCGCCATACAAACGAGCACTCGGTGTCACGAGAGTGTCACAACTAGGGACGGATGGGGGCGGACGCCGTAGGACCGAGAAACACGTTTGCGCAGTTCGGGGCATATCGTATGGATAGCTAAGGACCGCCCGGGACGGCCTCTAGCCGACTTAAAATCCGTCAAGTGTCGGTTCGAATCCGACTGGGGGCACCCTATTCCTTGGTGATGAACCCCATGGACACCATCCAGTCGCGTGCCACGATGCTCGGATCCCGGCCATCGACGTCGACCTGCTTGTTAAGATCGGTGATCACCTCGTTGGTGAGCGCCGCGGTGACCGGAGCAGTGACCGGTGCGATCTCGGGATGCTCCTCGAAGAAGCTCTCCTTCATCGTCACCGACGGGTTGTAGTGCGGGAAGAACTGCTTGTCGTCGGTGAGAACAACCAGGCCCAAACCGGCGATACGACCGTCCGTGGTGAACACCTCACCGAACTTGCACTGGCTGCCCGTCGACGTCGCCTGGTAGATGATGCCCACCTGCAGAATAGGCGTCTGAGCCTGAGCCGGGTCGAAGCCGTAGGCGGCGGCCATACCGGGGAAGCCGTCCTGACGGGCGCGGAACTCGGTGTCAACGCACGTCGCCGCGGCCGCCGGATCGCGTTTGACCAGTTCGGCGTAGTCGGACAGCGTCGTCACGCCGGTCTCGTCGATTACCTTCTTGCTGGCGGCCAGCGCATAGGTGTCGTCCATCGGTCCGGGTTCGAGCCAGATCATGTCGTTGGCCGCGAGGTCCTCGTCCCGAACGGCCTCGAACTGCTCACGCGTATCGGCGATCGGCTTCTCGTGCCCGAGATAGTTGATCCATGCGTTGCCCGTGAACTCGTACGCCACATCCACCTGACCCGCCAGCTGCGCGTCGCGTGTGCTGCGTGATCCGACGATGCCGGTCATGTCCCGCACGTCGGCGCCCGCTGCCACGAGGGTGAACTCGAGGATGTATCCCAGGATGACCTGCTCGGTGTACTCCTTCGAGCCCACGGTGATCTTGACGCCCTTGAGCCCCTCGTTCTCCGTGATCGACCCCGGGCCCACCTTCAGCGGGACCGCGCCACCCGACGACAGGCCACAGGCCCCCAGGACCACTGCGCACACGAGCGCAAAGATGATCGACGGAAAGACGCGGCGAAATCCACGCGCCGAGCGAGGCGTTGTGGTCATCCGCGCACCCCTTTCGGTCCGAGGTAGTGCTCGGCCAAGGCGCCGAGCCAGTCGACGAGGAGTGCCAGACAGACCGCGAGGACACTGCCGAGGATCAGGGTGACGTTGTCGCGGAGTTTGTATCCGGTGTCGATCAGCACCCCGAGCCCACCGGCATTGACCAGGAAACAGAGTGTCGCGGTTCCGACGGCCAGCACCAGTGACGTCCGCAGGCCGGCGAGGATGTACGGCACCGCCAGCGGCAGTTCCACCCGGAAGAGGATCGACGACGGGGACATGCCCTGCCCCTGACCCGCGTCGATGAGCGACTTGTTCACCTGGTCGATGCCGAGGATCGTGCTGCTGAACACCGGGAGCAACGAGTACACCGCGATCGGCAGTACCCCGATCCAGAAGCCGGTCTCCCCTGTCCACAGGAAGAGCAGCACGAGCAGACCGACTGCCGGAGCCGCCTGCCCGATGTTCGCCACACCGATGAACGGCGGACGAAGCAGTCGCGCGCGCCCGCGGGTCACCAAGATCCCCAGCGGAACTCCCACCAGCACCACGATGAGTGTCACGGTGATGGTGATCAGCAGGTGCTGCCACACCAGTGTCGCCACGTTGCCGGCGCTGATGTTCACCTTCTGCGTGGCCGTCAGGTCGCGGCTGAACGCCCAGAAGATGACGGCGGCTGCGACGATGACCACAAGGATGGGTTGGATGATCAGGCGGAGCTTGTCCGCCACGCTGATGGAGGGCGCCGGCGCCTCGACGGCAGTGGTCATCGCGCAGCGTCCGACGAGCCCGCGACGCCTGGGGCGTTCGAATCGGTGTGCGCGCCATCGGCCGGCGCCTTGCGGAGATTGGTGATGGTCGTGATGAGCGTTTCGAGGGTCACCACCCCCTGGTACCGATTGCCTGCTCCGGTGACCACCGCCGAGGCGTGATCCTCGGCGAGCATCGCCTCGAGTGCGTCCTGCAAGGTGGCCTGGACGCTGATCCACTCGTTGAGTGGTTCGGCGAACTCTTCGACGGTGCGGGCCTGCTGGAGACGGTTCTGCCGCACCCAGCTCACCGGCCGCTCGCGGTTGTCGAGGATGACCGCCCAATCATGTTCACTCGCTGCGAGTTCGGATCGCAGCGTGTCGACGGCTTCCCCGACGTGCGCGGTGGGCCGGGTCTCGAGGTCGATGTCCTTGACCCGGACAAGGCCCAGCTGCCGCAGCGAAGCCCCGGTTCCCACAAATCCGGCCACCGTGTCGTCGGCGGGATTGGCCAAGATCGCCTGCGGGGTGTCGTACTGCAAGATCTTCGACTGCTGACCGAGCACCGCGATGCGGTCGCCCAGTTTGACCGCCTCGCTGAAGTCGTGGGTCACGAAGACGATCGTCTTACCCAATTCGCTTTGCAGGCGCAGCAGTTCGTCCTGCAGCGAACTGCGCGTGATCGGGTCCACGGCGCCGAAGGGCTCGTCCATGAGGAGGACGGGCGGGTCTGCCGCGAGCGCACGGGCAACGCCGACCCGCTGCTGCTGGCCGCCCGACAACTGCCGCGGATACCGGCTCGCGTACTGGGCCGGATCGAGGCCGACCAGGTCGAGCAACTCGTCGACGCGGTCGGCGATGCGCTTCTTGTCCCACTTGAGCAGTCCTGGAACGAGCCCGATGTTCTGCCGGATCGTCATGTGTGGGAAGAGGCCGGCCTGCTGGATCGAGTAGCCGATCGAACGTCGCAACTCGGTGGGTTTGATCGACAACGCATCCTTGTCGCCGATCGTGATCTTCCCGGACGTGGGCTCACTGAGCCGGTTGATCATCCGCATCGTGGTGGTCTTGCCACACCCCGACGGGCCCACGAACACCACGACGTCGCCGGCCGGGATGTGCAGCGACACATCGTCCACCGCAGGTGTTTTGGACCCCGGGTAGGTCTTGGAGACATGGTCGAGCGTGATCTGCACGCCGGTCGGGTTCTCGGTACGCAGGGCCTTGGAAGCCGTGGCGGACTGTGGTGCGGCCGCTGGATGTTCTGTCACCGGATGCCTTTCGACGTTGTGAGTCGTCCGAGAAGTACGTAGAGAGCGTCGAGAACGAGCGCGAGAATGACGATCAGCAAGGTGCCGCTCAGCGCCATCGGAACCGCGGTCGGGCTACCGACGCGGGCGAGGCCTGCGAATATCAGGTTCCCCAGCCCCGGTCCCTTCACATACGCCGCGATCGCCAGGACACCCATCGCCATCTGCGTGCTCAGCCGCATGCCTGCGAGGATCGCCGGCCAGACCAGCGGGAGTTCAACCCGTACGAGGGTGATCAGCCGGCCCATTCCGATGCCCCGCGCCGCATCGATGAGCGCAGGCTCGATGTTGTTCATGCCGACGATGGTGTTGCGGATGATCGGCAGCAGCGAATACAGCACCAGCGCGGTGATACTCGGGATGACACCCAGCCCGACCAGCGGGATGAGCAGGCCCAACAACGCGAACGAGGGCACGGTCAACACGGCGCTGGAGATGGATGTCGCGAGGTTGGATGCGATGTCGTTGCGGTAGGTGAGCAAACCGATCACCACTCCGATGACCGTCGCGATGACAACGCTCTGCATGACCGCACTGACGTGTTGATACGAGTCGAAGACCAACTGCGATTGGTGCGACGTGATGTAGTCCCACAACGCGTCCAAGCGATGCCCCGCTTCCTCAGTCGTTCGGCCAACAGGCGACATCGCCGGCGTCTCGGCGTGGAGCCGCCGCGACGTGTTCGCCATTATGTTGTCCGACCACGACCGCGCCAAACATCGCTTCTCGGAAAAAGGGCTCACGGCCTCCCTTGCCGCTGCGGCAAACCTGCACGTGGCGGCCACACGGTGCTGCTGAGCAAGCCTTCAAATCACGATGAGTGAAACTTCTTCAGCGCACCAGCTGCGTCGATCGGGCCGAAAACTGAAACGTGTTCCTTAGTCTGGACTGCGGACGACGCGGTAGCTGCCGGGTCGACACGACCCGCAAGGACGGCGCCGTCATGATCATCGACGTTCCCGAGGACAAGGACCCGATCACCTACGTATGGGGTGAGATGGTGCCCGGCATCGGAGTTGCCGCGTCCACCTTTGCGATGAAGGTGTATTCCGACAGCACCCTGGGACTCCGCGAGTTCGAAGCCGCCCGACTGCGCATTGCGCAGATCAACGGATGTGTGTTCTGCCAGGACTGGCGCACCGAACGGGACGGAACGAAGGTAGAGGACGAGTTCGACCAGGCGGTCACGGCGTGGCGCACCACCGACGCGTTCGACAGCCGTACGCGGCTGGCCGCGGAGTATGCCGAGCGATACGCCCTCGACCACCACGGACTCGACGACGAGTTCTGGCAGAGGATGACGGCCGCCTACAGCCAGGCCGAGATAGTCGAACTGAGCATGTGCCTCGGCTCATGGCTCGCCTTCGGCCGCCTCAACCGCGTACTTGGCATCGACACGGTGTGCGTGTTGCCGAACCACTGATCGACCAACTGCAATAGACCGCGCCGATCTCGAATTTCGGTGGCCCGATCCGCGGTCGGCAGGTACCGTCGAACACATGAGCGAATCAAACATCCAGCAGAACCCCGAAAAGGACCCCTCCGACTGGGTCACCGGCGATGAGCCGGCCACCGGACCGCAACAGAGCTACCTCGAAACCTTGGCGCAGGAAGCCGGCGAAGAGGTCCCGGACGACCTCAACAAGGCCCAGGCCTCGGAGATGATCGACAAGCTGCAGAGCGAGACCGGTCGCGGCCAATAGCCACGACGACCGCGTTGATCAGCCCCGCGCAGTGGCCGAGCGACGACGCGCAAACATTTTTCGCCCCTGCGCTATCGCTTTCGCCCAATCCGTGCAACACTATGTGCAGGGGCGTGTTCATGCGTTCTGCAGGAAAAAAGAGAGAAGTACTTTAATATGGCACAGGGAACTGTGAAATGGTTCAACGGCGAAAAAGGCTTCGGCTTCATCGCCCCCGACGGCGGTTCGGATGACGTCTTCGTTCATTACTCTGAGATCCAGGGCGGCGGCTTCCGCACCCTCGAAGAGAATCAGCGAGTCGAGTTCGAGATCGGCCAGGGCGCTAAAGGCCCGCAGGCCACCGGAGTAACCGCGATCTGAGATCGCCAGACTTCCAAAGAGTGGGTGACCAGCGAGAAATCGCCGGTCACCCACTTTTTTGTCTTCACTGCCGCCGAGCTCAGCCGAGCAGACCTCTCCGGCAAGGCGTTTCGCCGTCGGCACTCCCTCACGGATGTTTGACCGCAAGCGAATGCGGGTATGTCATTTCTTCTTCAATGACGATTCTTTGTGCGCGGCCTTCGAGCCGCTCTTTGAGGACTCGACTATCCAATAGGGTTCGTCATCACTTGCATTGAATTTCTGACCTGAAAAAGTAAAAGGCTTTGTTCTTTTCTCGACGGCTTTCCCTTCTGTCTCGCCCTGCGGGGTATTCCATGACACTGAGTCGTTCTTACTGATGCTCATGTATCCGAGGGTAGCGATGCGCGGCCGGACGACAACGCCGTCCGGCCAACCGATCAGGTCGTGAGCTGCATCTGGTGGGTCTGCACCAGCTTCTGAGACCCTCCCGGGCCGGTCTGCGCGTGGTCGACCCGCACAGATGCGGAGTCACCCTCGAGCCGCAGCGACATCACGCCGTTGTCGAACCAGGGACCCGCCTCGGCCTGCCAGGTGATCGGATGGTCCTCCAGCCCGGCCCGGTGGGCCAGGAATCGCAGGAACCGGACCATCGGCTTCCGGATCGCGAGACGGTTCACCACACGAATGGGCAGGTCAAGAGGGTTTCGGAACGGCGACATGGTCAGTTGGTAGAGCACCGTCGAGTCAGTCGAGGTGCGGGTGAGCTCGGCCTCGGCGACATAGGAACAGTGCACATCGCCGGACAACCACAACGCACTGGCGGGCGGATTAGGACGATCGACGATTTCCTCGACCAGCCCGACCATGTCTTCGAACGACTTGCCGAAGGCGGCCCAGTGCTCGAGGTCCAGAGCGAGCCGCAGCTTCTCCCCCACCTTGCCCCAGCGTTTACCCCACGCGCCCTGCGCGACGGCTTCATTCCACTGCTCGAGGTGATGGAGCGCAGGCAACATCAGGTAGGGCAGTGACGTCCCGAAGACGATGTGGCGCGCATCGGTCCCAAGGGCCTGCTCGCGCAACCACTTCCACTCGGCCTCATCGAGCATCGCACGCCGTTCGGGCGTCAGGTCACGTGAGCAGCGCGAATCGATCATGATGATCCGGGTGTTCCCGAGGTCGCGGACATAACTCCAACGCGCCGATGTCGGCTCGCTGTCGGCGCGGAGCGAGAAGTCGGACAGCAGCTTCTCACGTTCCTCGGCCGTGGCCGCCCCGCGCACGGCCAGGTAGAGCTCGTCGTTCTGCAGCTCGTCCGGCGAGAGATTGCCGAGGTGCTGGTAGATCCAGTAGGACGAGAATGCCCCGACCACCCGGCGGTGCCACCATGGCTTCTGCTCGATGTCTTTTCGCCAATCGAGCGACGAGTTCCAGTCGTCGCGCAGATCGTGATCGTCGAGGATCATGCAGCTCGGGATGGTGGCCATCAACCCGGTGACCTGCTCGGCGCCCCACGACTCCCGATACAGCCAGGTGTACTCCTCGAAGTCGCAGATCTCTTCGAGCACTTCCTCGCCCAGTTCCGGATCCTTCTGGGTCTCGCGACGTTCGCGCAGTCGCTCCTTGATCTCGGGAGACGGATCGTCGGCATACACCTGATCCCCGAGAAGCAGGAGCAACTGCGGCCACTGCTCGGCGTCTTGATCTTTCACCCGTGCGGCCAGACCGGCGAGCCCGTCGGCCCCGATCGCCTTGAGCCGGTCCTCGTCGTATGTATCGCCGCGCCGGCACGAGCCGAACGCAACCGTGAGGGCGTCGTCCTCGGCCGCGGTCCGCAATGTACCGCCGGCGGCCACCGTGGGAGAGGCCTCCACCACCGGATCCGCCGACGATCGCAACGTCACCGAATAGTCGACAACAGTGCCGGAGGGCAGATCGACCAACTGCACGATGGCGAAGTGGTGCTCATGCACGGACCACGTGTTCTCGGCACCGCTCTGGCCGGTCGAGGTCCGCACCTCCACGGTGCATTCGCGATCGGTCTCCACCCAGATGGTGGCCCGCGTGTTGTCCACGTAGCGAAGGATGGGTCCGAGGACGAGGGTCGGTATTTCATTGCTCACACTCACACGGTTCCATCGTTTGGTCCGATGTGCACCATTTCTGAGGTCACGCCCTCACGCCGGCGCCCATGAAGACGGTTTCGCGGGGTAATTGTGGAGTGCGCCCATCAGAACTTGACGGAAGGAACACCGTGAACGAATCTGCACTCCTGACCGACGCGTTCGACCGGATCGAGGAAATTGTCCACGAGACACTCCAGGACCTGCCGGAGTCAGCCCTCACTTATCGACCCGATCCCGAGGCGAACACGATCGCCTGGTTGATCTGGCATCTCACCCGCGTGCAGGACGACCACGTCGCAGAGGTTGCCGGGACCGAACAGGTGTGGACCAGCGGCGGGTGGGAGGCGCGGTTTGCGCTGCCTTTCGACACCGGAGCCATCGGTTACGGGCAGACATCAGACGAGGTCGGGCAGGTCGTCGCGAGCGCGCACGACCTTCTCGGATATCACGATGCAGTGCATGCGAGCACGCTGTCGTACCTGCAGACCATCGGCTCCGACGATCTCGACCAGATCGTGGACGATCGCTGGGATCCGCCGGTCACGCTCGCGGTCCGTCTCATCAGCGTCATCTCAGATGACCTGCAGCACGGCGGGCAGGCCGCGTACATCGCCGGACTGTTCGACCGGGCTTCGACCACTTCCTGAAGCTGTTTGGTTGTGCACAACTGAATTGTGGCCTACCATTTCGGCATGTCCGCACTTCGACTTGATCAGCAACTCTGCTTCGCGCTGTATTCGGCGTCGCGGGCAACAACGGCCGCCTACCGGCCGATTCTCGACGAACTCGGTCTGACCTATCCCCAATACCTGGTTCTCCTGGTTCTGTGGGAGGACGAACCCATCACGGTCCGACGGCTCGGTGAACGGCTCCAGCTGGATTCGGGAACCCTGTCCCCGTTGCTCAAACGCCTCGAATCCGCCGGCCTCCTGGTGCGTCAACGGACACCCGCCGATGAGCGATCGGTCGAGATCACGTTGACCGACAAGGGCCGCGACCTCGAACGCCGCGCAGAGTGCATACCTGAAAATCTCTTCGCGGCAACCGATCTGACAGAGCTCGAACTGACGAACTTGCGTGACGCGGCTCAGTTGCTGACCGCCGCGTTACGACAGGCCGGCGCCGCTCAAGCCGGCGATGAGAAGAACCGACAACGAAAGGCATTGTGATGAAAGCTCTTTACACCGCGGAGGCACTCGCCACCGGAGAAGGTCGCGACGGCCGCGCACGCACCTCGGACGGCAAAGTAGACCTCGAACTCTCGATCCCCAAGGAAATGGGCGGCAACGGCGTCGGCACCAACCCCGAGCAGCTCTTCGCAGCCGGATACGCCGCATGCTTCCACTCCGCCCTGCGGCTGGTGGCCGGCCAGGAGAAGGCGGATGTGTCCGACTCGGCCGTGGGCGCGCGGGTATCCATCGGTAGCCTCGACAACGGCGGCTTCGGGCTCGCGGTCGAACTAGAGGTGACCCTGCCGAACGTCGACCACGACACCGCACAGAAACTGACCGAGAAGGCTCACGAAGTGTGCCCCTACTCCAACGCCACCCGCGGAAACATCGACGTGAACCTGGTTGTCACCGACGACTGAAGTGCGTCCGATGCCTGATCGATAGCCCCCGAACGGCCGTGTCCGCGTATTACAATTCACGCGGCGCGGTCGTCGTGGTTTCTGGCACATCCGTCCTGCGCCCCAACGGGCTGCAGGAAGGCGACCGATGATCGAAATTCGTGGCTTGTCCAACGAGACAGTGGTACTCGATGGTGAATGGTTCGAGAAACTTCGTGGGGGCACATCCAAGACGCGGCTCCCGGCGGCGTCGTTCGTCTCCGCCGACGTGAAAGAAATCGATCGGCGCAAGAAGCTCTTCGGCGGCGATCGAGAACAGCTCATCCAGGTCACGTTGACCTTCGACCGCCCGCCCTTTGTCGGCTTGATGACATCGGCGACAAATCGCGAGAAGGTCGACGCACTACTCGCCGGTCTCGCCGCCGCCCGTGACAGCACCCAGCGGCCGATGCAATGACCTCGCCCCACGTTCCCCGGCCCGCAGTGGTCGACATGGCGAACCATCCTTACCTGTCGGGAGTGTTTGCCCCGCAACGCAAAGAAGTCGACGTCACCGGTCTCGCCATCACCGGTGAGCTCCCCGCGGACCTGGTCGGGAGCTATCTCCGCAACGGACCCAACCCCCGCTTCGATCCGATCGGGAGTTACAGCTACCCGCTCGACGGCGACGCGATGGTCCATCAGGTCGACTTCGACGGCACCACAGCGGGATACCGGAACCGCTTCGTCCGAACCCCGGCGGTGATCGCCGAGGAGAAGGCCGGCCGCGCCCTCTGGTCTGGACTTTTCGACCCCTATTCCCCCACCGCCGACGACCTCGGTCCGGGCGTGGCGAACACAGGGCGCGATCTCCCCGACATCAATGTCGTCAAACACGGGGGTCGGTTGCTGGCCATGGCCGAGACCGCTCCGCCGTATGCACTTGATCCTGCCGATCTCAGCACGATCGGACGCGAGACATGCGATGGCGCAATGCTTGTCGGGAGCACGGCGCATCCGAAGATCGATCCGACCAACGGCGAGATGGTCCTCTTCAACTATGCGTTCGAGGCCCCCTACCTCACCTGGTCGGTGGTGTCCGCAGACGGCACATGCACCCGTCCGCCCACAGCCATCGACGGCCTGAACGCACCGATGATGATCCACGACATGGCGCTGACCGAGAAGTACGCCGTCATCTTCGTCTGTCCGCTGAAGTTCGACATCTTCGGGGCATTCGCCACCGGAGGGTCGCCGCTGGAATGGCAGCCCGAACTCGGCACCCGGATAGCGCTTGTCCCTCGAGACGGTTCGGCGGTGAGATGGATCGACACAGAGGCTTTCTGGGTGTGGCACTTCGCGAACGCCTACGACACCCCCACCGGAGAGGTGGTCATCGACTACGTCTGGTGGAATCAACCGGAAGCCCTTGGCATCACGGACGATCCGTCCGTCGGCAACATCACGCGCACGGTCCTCGATCCGGCGAAGGGGCGGTGCACACACACCATCTTGAGCGACTCCGATGTCGAGTTCCCCAGGGTCGACGACCGCTTGTTAACCCGGCCACACGGCGCCATCGCCACCGCCGGACAGCTGCCGGGTGCGGCCGACGGCATCAACACCGTGTTCTTCGACAACCTGACGTCGGGTGGTCAGACGTTCTGGGACTCCGGATCGGTCAGCGTCGGTGAACCGATCTTCATGTCCGGCGACAGCAACAACTACTGGGGGACCATCGGCACCGACATCACAACGATGAACTCTGCCTTCTACATCTTCCCCGAAGACAGTCCGGAGACCGGCCCGCTCTGCACCATCGACCTCCCCATCCGCGTGCCCGCCGGCCTGCACGGATGCTGGGTTCCGGGCTCGCCCAGATAGGGCATCGCAGGGGTACCGGCTATCTCAGCTGCCACTTCACCGTGACGGTGAAGCTGACCGTCTGCTGACCGGGCTCCAGCGGCACTGCAGCGTCGACCATCGCCGACCGCATCTGATCAGACGCCGAAACCTCTTGGCCACTTGTGGTTTCGTCGATGGTCAACACCTTGCCCAGCTCGTCTCCGGACAGGCCGGAGTACTGCTGAGCACGTTCGCGCGCGTCGTTAAACGCCTGCTCTCTCGCGTTGGTCACGAGCTCTGAGTCGTCGTCGATCACAAACGAGACGTTACTGATCCTGGTGGCATTGCCCCCGGCATTGACCGCTGCCGTCAGCACATCGGAAGCTTTTGCCAGATCATGGATCTCGACGCGAAGTGAGTTGGTGGCCCGGTAGCCCGTGATGACACTCGAGCCCCCTGGAGAGGGCGTCGAGTAGTCCGGGGTGAGGGTGACCTGCTGGGTCTGCACGTCCTCCCGCGGTACACCGGCGTTGACCACCGCGTCGGTCAGTGCCTGAATGCTCGCGTTCGCCGCGTTGATGGCACCGGACACGTCGTCGCCCGTCGCCTCCACCCCGAGATCGGCACGCAGGGTGTCCGGAGCGCCCTTCACCTCGCCGTTGCCGACAACCGTCACCGACCTCTGGTTTCCGGGATCGGATGGCTCGTCGCTGCCACACCCCACAGCGACCGCGAGCACCAGAGCCGAGCTGGTCAGTGCACAGGCGACTCGCGCTATTGGACGGCCTAATCGCATACGCCGGCGGGAAGTTGGTCGAGACGAGTGGACAGCCATGCGCTGACAGTATCGAGGATCGCCGTGGATGAAGCGGAACGAACAAAAGGTGAGCCGATCGACCTACCCGCTCCGCTCGGCCTCCGTCTCCGCCAACGGTCCAGTTCCGCTCCGATCCGTGTCCGCCAACGGCCCAGCATCGCCGAGCTCCGCCAACGGTCGACCTCCGCTCCGAACCGTCTCCGCGGGCCGCCAACTCCCCATCCCCAAGAAGATCATCACGATCTGCTTCTCGGTCCGCTCGATGAGATCGGCCTCTTCTTGGGTGTTGCGGCGATCGAGTTCGACGAGTTCGGCAACCGCGTGCAGCATCACCGTCACGATCAGGTCGCCGGCGAGCTCGAGATCGTCGGCGGGCCACTCGGACAACTCCGGGATGCGCGAGAGATCGATGGCCAGCTCGCGCGAGAACAACTTGAGCTCGGTGTCGATGGCGCGGCGGACCTCACTGATACCGCCGTATTGTTCGCGGACCAGGAACCGGAACTGTGCTTCGTTGGCGTGCGCCTGCCGGACCAGCACCGCCAACGACTCCTTTGCCGTCGGTACCGCTGCTCGCGCTGCGAGATCCCGGCGTCCTTCACGCAACATTCTGCGCAAGGTCCGCATCGCGTCTTCGACTAGCGTGACACCGACTTCTTCCATCGACGCGAAGTGGCGATAAAAGGCAGTCGGGACGATGCCCGCACGTTTGGTGACCTCACGCAGGCTGATCGAGGAGAAGCTGCGTTCTCCCACCAACTCCAGGGTCTGATCAAGCAACGCCTGTCGAGTGCGGCTCTTTTGTTCGGCACGCGTCCGCGTCGCGTCGGCAATTCGTTCGGTGGAGGCCGAGTCACGACGTGCAGCACTTCGGCTACTCGAACTGTGGTGTTTCGAACTCCGCGACACGCAGGTCAGTGTACGTCCGTGCACCGGCCGATTCGGGTACCGCATCCGGCCCGCGCTGCGAAACACCTGCAGAAGGTGATGGCGGTTACACCGAGAACCCTTGACTTCGCCGACCCCTGGGATGCGACACTGTTTGTGTACAGTTGTTCACTGAACGGAAGGAAGTGCGGATGCCGAAGTCACTCTCCGGAATTCTCGGCTCGGTGCTCGAAGTAGCCCTGACGCCCCACCCTGTGGACCGCTATCTCGAACTGTTCGACCCTCGCATCACCTGGAGTGATCTTCGGGCCGAAGTACTACGGGTCGATCGCCGCTCACCGCGATCGGTAACCCTCACTCTCAGGCCGACCCGTCAGTGGACGGGCTTCGAACCGGGGCAATTCGTGCAGCTCAGCACCGTGATCAACGGTGTTCGGCACAGCCGTTGCTACTCACCCGCCAGTAGCGCGAAACGTCAGGATGTCATCGAGCTGACCCTGACTGCGCACGACGACGGCTTCGTCTCCAAGCACCTGCGCGACAACGCGCAGGCGGGCCAGGTCCTCGGTCTCCAGCCGGCCACCGGGACGTTCACGATGCCCTCGGATCGTCCCGATTCGATGCTGTTCATCAGTGGCGGGAGCGGCATTACACCCGTGCTCTCAATGTTGAGAACACTTGTTGACGAGAAGCACCAGGGCAACGTCACGTTCGTCCACTATGCGCGCAGTCCGCAGGACCACCCCTACGCCGACGCGCTGGCTTCGATCGCCACGGCCCGCCCCGACTGGACGATCACCACCCACTTCACCCGACCCGGTGACGAGCAGTCGGCCGATGGTTCGGCGCGCACGTACTTCTGCGCCGAACATCTGTCCGATGTGGATCTCGCCTCCACCGAGATGTTCCTCTGCGGGCCTCCGGCACTGCACGAGTCCGTCACCGATCACCTCAGTGCCAATGGCGCCGAGGAACGACTGCACACCGAGCAGTTCGTACTGGTGACACCGGCAGCCGACGACGGCGCACCGGCGCACGGTCGTCTGCAATTCGCCGGAAGCGGCAAGGAGACCGACAACGACGGCTCGTCGATTCTCGAGCAGGCAGAGAACACTGGTCTGTCACCTGAGTTCGGCTGCCGGATGGGGATCTGCTTCTCCTGCAGTGCGGTCAAGAAGTCCGGGCTGACGAAGAACATCCTCACCGGTGAGACCGACAGCGAAGCCGACAAGCACATCCAGCTCTGCATCAGCGCGCCGGTCGGCGACTGCGTCATCGACATCTGACGCCCGCCGCCAACGCCCACCCACCACATTCAGGAGTCCTCATGACAAGCACTCAACTGGTTCTCACGGACGATCAGGTCGACGAGCTCGGTCGCGAGCTAGACGCCCTCAAAGCACGGGTCGTCGCCGACCTCGGCGAAACCGACCGTGAATACATCTACTCGATCATCAAGGCTCAGCGCACCCTCGAGGTCGCCGGCCGCGCACTCATGTACTTCCCGTTCATCCCGCCGGCATGGCTCGCCGGAGTGGGCGCACTGAGCGTCTCGAAGATTCTCGACAACATGGAGATCGGCCACAACGTGATGCACGGCCAGTACGACTGGATGCGCGAGCAGAGCCTGAACTCCCGCGAGTTCGAATGGGACACAGTCTGTCCCGCCGACCAGTGGCGCCACAGCCACAACTACATGCACCACACCTTCACCAACATCGTCGGCCAGGACCGCGACATCGGCTACGGCATCCTGCGCATGGACCGCGACCAGAACTGGAACCCCTACTACCTCGGCAACCTGATCTGGGCCGGCGCCCTGATGGCGCTGTTCGAGTGGGGCGTGATGCTGCACGACCTCGAGGTGGAGAACATCGTCCAGGGCAAGCGCAAGTGGACCGACATCAAGGGTCTGGCCAAGGGGATGTGGCGCAAAGCCCGCCGCCAGGTGCTCAAGGACTACGTGGTCTACCCGGCACTCACCGGACCGTTCTTCGTCACCACGCTGGTCGGCAACGTCAGCGCCAACCTCATCCGCAACCTCTGGACCTTCTCGATCATCTTCTGCGGCCACTTCCCTTCGGGCGTACAAACTTTCACCCAGGAAGAGACCGAGAACGAGACCCGCGGCCAGTGGTACCTGCGGCAGATGCTGGGGTCGGCCAACATCACAGGCACACCCCTGTTCCACATCATGAGCGGCAACCTCTCGCACCAGATCGAGCACCACCTGTTCCCGGACATCCCGGCCAACCGGTACCCGCAGATCGCAGGCGAGGTCAAGGAACTGTGCGAACGATACGGATTGCCTTACAACACCGGCAGTTTCAGCCACCAGATCGGCTCGACCTGGCGCAAGATCGCGCGTCTGTCCCTTCCGAATTTCCTGGTGGCAGATGACGCCCAGTTCAGTGTTAAGGTCGAGTCCAAAGTCGCCGCTTAGCACCCGTCACCAGGGGCTGGGCCGCTGTCAGCGCAGACACGGAAGGGTCCCATGGTCTCGCGATTCGAGCGAAACAAAGACACAGCCCAGGAGATGATCGAGTCGACCGCCCACCGGGTGGGACGGATCGCCTCGATCATCACCGGGGCGGTCATCGATGTCACACGGGAGATCGGTGACCTGATCTCCGACGGTATCGAGATGCGGGAAGCGGCGAAGAAAGCTCGGGATGACAAACCCGACGTATAAACGCCGCAATCTCGCGATGGCGATATTGACCTTCGCGATGTTCATGGATCTGATGGACGTCACGATCGTCAATGTCGCCATTCCGTCCATTCGGGACGATCTCGGGGCCAGCCCGGCACAGATCGAGTGGCTCGTCGGCGGGTACGTCCTGGCGTTCGCGGGTGTTCTGATCACCGCCGGCCGGCTCGGTGACCGCTACGGCCGCCAACGGATCTTCCTCATCGGGATCATCGGATTCACCCTCGCGTCGGTCCTGGCCTCCACCGCCCAGACCGGCAGCATCCTGGTCGCCTCGCGTGTACTACAGGGATTCTTCGCCGGATTGATGGTTCCGCAGGTGCTCGCCAGCGTGCAGGCTCTCTACCGCCCCAAAGAGCGGGCACCGATCTTCGCCATCCTGGGAACGATCACCGCCATGGCCGCCGTGATCGGTCCGGTCCTCGGTGGCTGGCTGGTCACCAACAATCCCCTCGGCGGCGAGTGGCGCTCCATCTTCTTCATCAACGTGCCGATCGGCATCGTCATCGCGATAGCCGGGTACTTCCTGGTGCCCAACACCAAATCCGAGGAAGTCCGCGACCTCGACATCGTCGGTGTGGTGCTCGCCGTGGGCGGCGTGCTGTTGCTCGTCTATCCGCTCGTCGAGGGCCGGCAGCTCGGGTGGCCAGCGTGGTCATTTGTCCTGATGGCGTTGTCACCGGTGGTGCTGACCGCCTTCGTGTTCCAGCAGAAGCGGCGGACGGTCACCGATGCGCTGATCCCCCTCCGCCTGTTCGGCAACCGCGGGTTCGTGGGCGGATCGGCAATCCAGTTCCTCTTCCAGGGGTCGATCACCTCGTTCTTCCTGATCCTTGCCCTGTACGTGCAGATCGGACTCGGATTCGAGGCCATCGCGGCAGGCGCGATGACATTGCCCTTCAGCATCGGGGCGGTGTTGGCCGCCGGCGTCGCAGCCGCGCTGACCACCCGACTCGGTCGGAACCTTCCGCTGATCGGAGGGTTGATGATGAGCTCGGGAACGGCTTGGACCATCGTCACGATCCGGTCGGCGGGCGAGAGCTTCTCCAGCTGGGACACCGTCATCCCGATGGGGCTGGCCGGACTGGGCCTGACCATCATGCTGGTTCCCCTGCTCGACATCGCGCTGTCGACTGTCGATGTGGAGGACTCGGGAGCGGCGTCCGGCACCCTCAACACGTTCGCGCAGATCGGTGGCGCAGTCGGCGTCGCCGTCACGGGTGTGCTGTTCTTCGGGGCGGCAGGACGCTACTCACAGCCAGAGTTGTTGCACGCGTTGTCCATTGCAGCCTGGGTTCCCATCTGCGGCTACGCACTGTGTGCCGCGGCGAGTTTCCTGCTGCCCGGACTAAGTGCGGTGCGCAAGCATGCCGAAGAGCAGGAGCGTATCGCCGAACTCG
Organism: Williamsia muralis; assembly: GCF_051487485.1. Classification (GTDB taxonomy): domain Bacteria; phylum Actinomycetota; class Actinomycetes; order Mycobacteriales; family Mycobacteriaceae; genus Williamsia; species Williamsia muralis_B. The sequence goes on from NZ_JAHVCV010000002.1 coordinate 373,466, forward strand.
AGGAAGCCCGGCTCGCCGCCGAAGCCCGATGATGGTGGGTTCGGGCGAGCGTTTGACCAGGTCACGCTCACCAGAACCCACCACTTCCGGGTTTCGGGCAGGGTGAGTCCAATGGTGGGCGACCGGGTGACGGGTCCGTAGCCTGTTCTCTGTGCTGACTTTTCCCAATCCGGTCAACGACTACGCTGCCCGGTCCACCGCCGGGCTGGTTGTGCTCCTGGCCGTCGTCGCCATCGCGGTGAACAACCCCGTCGTCTACGCGCTGTTGGCGATCGGGTTCGCCCTACGTGTCGCGTCCGGCCCGACTCTGTCGCCGTTCGGTCAGTTGTCCGTGCGAGTGATCGTGCCGTATCTGATCAAGAGGACAAAGCTGGTCCCCGGGCCACCCAAACGATTCGCCCAGACCATCGGGCTTGTCGTCAGCGGCGCGGCCCTGATCCTGTCACTTCTCGGACTCGGGCTTGCCGCACAGATCGTCACCGGCATCCTCATCGTTGCAGCCCTGCTCGAATCGGCGCTCGGATTCTGCCTCGGCTGCACCATCTTCGGCTTCCTGCAACGCCACGGCGTCATCCCAGAGAGTGTCTGCGAGGCATGCAACAACATCTCGCTCCGGCGCCCCGCCGGTGAACAGGTCAGCTCTTAGCGAGGAGCGACAGCGCAATTCCGTCGAGGATGTCGTGCTCGGAGACGACCATCTCTCGGATCGGGCTCTGTTCGGCGATCACCCGGGCCAGTTCCAACGTCACCAGCGACCCGCCACCAATGACGTCGACCCGGCCCTCGTGCATCGGCCCCAGAGCGGCCCGCTCGGCGCGCGGCATCGAAACCAGATCCCAGCAGACACGGGCGAGGTCGTCGAAGCCCACTCGGGACAGATGAATGATGTCCGGGTCGTACTCGGACAAACCCGAAGCCAGTGCGGCAAGGGTGGTCATCGTGCCCGCGACACCGACGAAGGTGCGCGCGTCCGCCACCGATACGTGCGTAAAAGCCTCTGCCAGAAGTTCTTTGATGACTCTCTGGGCCTCGTCGATCTCGGATTTCGTGGGCGGGTCGCTGTGCAGGCACCGTTCGGTCAACCGCACGCAACCGACGTTCGCCGAGTACGCGTCGTGCACTCCCTGCTCGTCACCGACGACCACCTCGGTGGACCCGCCACCGAGGTCGACGACAACAAACGGGCCCTGCGCCGGGTCGAGGTCACCCACCGCCCCCGCGAACGACAGTCTCGCTTCCTCGTCGCCCGTGATCACCTCGGCCACACCGCCCGGAACCACCTCGCCGAGAAGCTCTCGCGTCATCGCGAAGAAGTCATCCCGATTCGCCGCGTCACGTGTGGCCGATGTGGCCACCATCCGCACGGCGCTCACGCCATGCGCCTTCATCACATCCACGTATTCGGCCAGGGCCTGCCGCGTCCGCTCGATGGCTTCGGCTGCGAATGCGCCGGTCGCGTCGACACCTTGGCCCAGACGGACAACACGCATCTCGCGGTAGAGGTCCACCAGACCGCCATCACCGCCGCGCGCCACCAGCAGGCGAATGGAATTGGTGCCGCAGTCGACCGCGGCGACAACCTGGGTCATTCTGTGGCGTCCCCTGCCGGTGTCCGCGGCCAATCCTCCGGTACCGCGGTGCCTCGCAGGCCGGCGTCTGCGGCAAGGGAGACCGCCTCGTCGCCGAGAGGATTCACCCCCGGACCCTTCGCAAGCGAGTGCGCGATGAGGACGTGCAGGCATTTGACGCGCTGCGGCATCCCGCCGCCGGTGAAGTCTGTTCCGAGCGGTTCGATGGCATCACGCTCTGCGAGATAGGACCCGTGCGCTTGCCGGTAGTGCTCGGCCAACTCCGGGTCGTCGGCGAGACGCGTGGTCATGTCACGCATCACCCCGGCCGACTCCTGGCGGCTGGCCTCAGCCGTGAGCCGCGGGTCGGTGAGGTAGTACAGCGTGGGGAACGGCGTGCCGTCGGGCAGGCGCGGCGCCGTCTTGACCACGGCCGGCCGTCCGTCGGGCGTGCGGTAGCTGATCTCCAGCACCCCGCGCGGCACCCGGCCGAGTTGCTCGGCGACGGCGTCGAGATCCTCTTGCGAGACAACCGAATCCGCTTCTGGCCTCTGTTCGGACTCGGCCATCACTTCTCGGGGACCGATATCGAGTTGTACAGGGTCGTGTACCAAGGGTTGGCTGCCACCCGCTCGGCTTCACGTTCTTCGTCTGTCTTCTCGGGAGGAACCGGGTACTGCATCAGCAGCGGCTTCTCCCCCGGCATCACGAACTGCAAACGCTCGCGGGCCTGCGCTTCGATGTAGGCCGGATCGTTCTGCTCGGCCACCTTCTCTTCGTACTCCTGCACCTGCACCTGGAGCTGAGCGTTGCTGGCGCGGAGTTCGTCGAACTCGGTCTGCTGCGAGAAATACGTCCGCATGGGCACGGCCAAGGTCAGCGCCAAAAGACTCAGGACCGCCGCGAGTATTACTGCCCGCTTCGGGTTGATGTTCTCCCACCGCGAGGAGAGTGCCGAGGCGGTACGGGGGAACGTCGTCGACGATGCCGCGGATTGCCGATTCGCGCTCCGGGAACGGGCGGGCCCAGGACTGGGCGCAGCTCGTGACCCGGAGCGCGACGGCCCGTGCTTCACGTCGGCCGAGGTCCGTCTCCGGTTCCCGCGGGGTGCATCGGAGCCGCCCCGCCTCCGGTTTCGTCTCTCGGCCATCATCATCGATCCATCAGCCCGTTTGGTACCGATCAGCCTTCGAAGGAGAACCGCGGGAAGGCGAGGTCACCGGCGTAGCGGGCGGCGTCGCCGAGGCCTTCTTCGATACGGAGCAGCTGGTTGTATTTCGCGACGCGCTCGCTGCGGGCGGGAGCGCCGGTCTTGATCTGGCCACAGCTGCATGCCACTGCCAGATCGGCGATGGTGGTGTCCTCGGTCTCGCCGGAACGGTGGCTCATCATCGACTTGTAGCCGTTGTTGTGTGCCAGCGCGACAGCGTCGAGGGTCTCGGTCAGGGTGCCGATCTGGTTCACCTTCACCAGCAGTGCGTTGGCCGCGCCGCGGTTGATGCCGTCTTCGAGGCGCTCGGGGTTGGTGACGAAGAGGTCGTCGCCGACCAGCTGGATCTTGTCGCCGATCGATTCGGTGAGGGCAACCCAGCCGTCCCAGTCATCCTCGGACAGCGGGTCCTCGATGGAGACCATCGGGAATTCGGTGATCAGTGCCGCGTAGAAGTCGGCCATCTCGGCAGCAGTGTGGGTTTTGCCCTCGAAGGCGTAACCCGTTCCCTCGGTGTGAAACTCGGTAGCCGCCACGTCCAGGGCCAGAGCCACATCGGTGCCGAGCTTGAGGCCCGTCTTGCCGATGGCCTCGCTGATGAGCTCCAGAGCTGCGCGGGTACCGGCCACGTCGGGGGCGAAGCCGCCCTCGTCTCCCAGCCCGGTGGCAAGGCCCTTGGCCTTGAGTACGGACTTGAGGGAGTGGTACACCTCGGCGCCCCAGCGCAGTGACTCCTTGAACGTTGCTGCACCGATCGGCGCGACCATGAATTCCTGGACGTCGACGCCGGTGTCGGCGTGTGCGCCACCGTTGAGGATGTTCATCATCGGCACGGGGAGGATGTGGGCGTTGGGTCCGCCGAGGTAGCGGAACAGCGGCAGACCGGCCGACTCGGCGGCGCCCTTGGCCACGGCAAGCGACACTCCGAGCAACGCGTTGGCGCCCAGTCGCGACTTGTCCGGCGTGCCGTCCAGGTCCAGCAGCGCCTGGTCGACCAGACGCTGGTCGTCTGCCTCGATGCCGATCACAGCGGGAGCGATCTCCCCGAGGACGGCCTCGACCGCCTTGGTGACACCCTTTCCGCCGTAGCGGTCTCCGCCGTCGCGCAGCTCGACTGCCTCGTGCTCACCGGTCGATGCGCCGGAAGGCACCGCAGCGCGGGTGAAGGTGCCGTCGTCCAGAACCACCTCCACCTCGACTGTGGGATTGCCCCGCGAGTCGAGAATCTCGCGCGCTCCGACCTGATCGATGCTGGCCACGGCATATCTCCTTCGAGTTGGGATGTCACTCCACGTTCAGCGCACGCACCATCGCGGGTGCGGCGAGTATCGCTACAAAGACTAGTGCCCATCCCCCCGCGACACCGACTTGACTCACCGACCGGGAGGGTGGGAAATCGAGACGGCGGGAAATCCGCACGGCGGAGAATCGGTCAGTAGGCGACGTTGACCGAGTAGGCGTTGGCGTGGTCGCGCACATCCAGGACGTACTGCATCGAGTTGTTGTAGACCTTGACCGCGTTCTCCCAGCCCTCGGGAGTGGTCAGGTCTCCGCCGGAGACGCAGAGGTAGCGGGCTGCGGACAACGCTGCGTCGTCGATGTTGTCCATGTCCGCACGCCCATCACCGTTGGCGTCGACGCCGAAGCGTTCCCATGTGGTGGGGATGAACTGAAAAGGTCCCATCGCGCGGTCGAGCTGGTCGTCACCGTCGAGTACTCCGCCGTCGGTGTCGTTGATGGTCGCGTTGCCCTGTGTCCCGTCGAGCGGTACGCCACGGATCTCCGGGGACACGTCCCCGTTCGCCGCGATGTCGGCTCCGCGGTAGCGCCCGTGCTTGCTCTCGACCCCGGCGATCCCGGCGAGAGTGGTCCACGTGATGCCGCACTCGGGGTGTTGCTGACGCTGGATCTCCGCGGCATTGCCGTACGCCTCCAGGGCCACCAACGGGATCCGGGTCTGTTCAGAGATGGGAGTCGCCCAGTCGCGCAACAGTTCTGCCGTGCGCCCGGGGGTGTTGATGTCGATGTAGGGAACGGGCGCACCCGGATTGGGCGGTATGCCCTCCGGGATGGCCACCTTCGATTTCGACGGCAGATCGAGGCAGCCTGCGGTCAGGAACATCGCCGAGGCGATGGCCGTGACAGCCACTGTCCGTCCGGCGGTCGACCGCACACCGTTCCGGGGTCGTTGCCGTCGCCAAGCCACCACCGTCATCCTCACTTCCGTTCTCGTTGACCGCTCACCGGTCACTCACCCACTGTGCCCGACACATCTCCGGCGACACGGCAACGAATCGCCGATGCCCCTCGCCCGCCCCGACCACTATGCCCGATATGTCCGTATTCGCAGGTAGCGGGCATGTATCCCCAGCCAACCAACTCTCGGAAGCCGCTCGGAGTTCCTGCAATCTGGCTGTACGATCGCCAAATTAGGCAACGCGACCCTAATCTGACGCACGAGGAGCCCGCACCGTGAACCTGGCTGACACCGGCTCGGCACCATCGGTGGGGACACAGCTGTTCGGCAGTGGGCTGATCGGTCTGCGTGAGGGCCTCGAAGCCGGGATCGTCGTGATGATCCTCGTCGCGTTCCTCGTGAAGTCCGACCGCCGCGATGCCCTGAAATGGGTGTGGCTCGGGGTGGGCGCCGCGGTCGCCATGGTGCTGATCATCTTCGCGGCCATCCACTACGGCACCTCCACCCTCACCGGACTCACCGCTGAAGCGATCGCGGGAGTGACGTCACTGGCCGCAGTGGTCATCGTGACGTTCATGGTGCTGTGGATGAAGAAGGCCGCGGCGTCGATCTCCGGTGAACTGCGGCAGTCGATGACCCGGGCCCTCGAAGTGGGCGCCGGCGCCGTTGTCCTGCTGTCGTTCCTGGCCGTCGGTCGCGAGGGTGTCGAGACCGCCCTCCTGATGGTCGGGTATGCGGAGAACACATCGGGAAGCAACTGGCCCCTGATCGGTCTGATCATCGGCGTGGTCGGGGCGGTGGCGCTGACCGTCCTCCTGTACCAGGGCACCGTCCGGATCAATTTCCAGAAGTTCTTCACCTATACCGGCGCGTTCTTGGTGTTCGTGGCCGCCGGGATGCTCGCCTATGCGATCCGTGCCCTGCAGACCGTCAACTGGATCCCGGGATTGTCGAACATCGCCTTCGACATCACCGACCATTACGACCAGACGTCCTGGTACGGCACGGTTCTGGCCGGCATCTTCAACTTCCGACCCGACCCCACCGTGCTCCAGGTGGTCGGCTGGGCGGCCTACCTCGTCATCGTCATGACCGCGTTCCTGTGGCCGACAAGGCACAAGAATCCGGCCACTCCCCCGGCACCGACCCCCACCTCGGCCACCGTCTGATCGACGCCCGGCCTCCTCGCGCCACCCAAGAAAGGCAGCACCCCCTTGAAGAATCCCACCCGAGCCACGAAAGTCGTTGCACTCATGTGCGCGGCTGTCGCCGGCCCCGTGTTCCTCGCGGCATGCACCGACAAGTCGGAGCCGTCCGAAGGTGACATCGCGGTGACCTCCACCGATGAGAGCTGCGACCTCGCGGCCACGGACGCCCAGACCGGCGACGTGTCGTTCAACGTGACGAACAACGGCAACAAGATCACCGAGTTCTACGTGTACGGCAACAACAATCGGGTGCTCGGCGAGGTCGAGAACATCGGTCCTGGTCTGACCGGAAAGCTGACGGTCGAGATCGTCGAACCCGGCACGTATGAGACGGCATGCAAACCGGGCATGGTGGGCACCGGTATTCGCAAGCAGCTCGAGGTCACCGGGGAGACGAAGGAGAAGGCCAAGGCCCCGGCCGACGTCGAACAGGCCAAGGCCAGCTACCTCGACTACGTGCGCGGGCAGGTCAACGGATTCGCCGCGCAGACCGCCATCTTCGTCGAGGCCGTGAAGTCGGGCGACCTGGAGGCGGCGAAGTCGCAGTTCGGCCTCACCCGCACATTCTTCGAGCGGATCGAGCCGGTTGCCGAATCGTTCCCCGACCTCGACCCCGCAATCGACATGCGGTGGGATGACACCGAAGACGGCGCCCAGCCGTTCACCGGTTTCCACCGTCTCGAGCGTTTCCTGTGGCCGCCGCAGCAGTCCGATGTGGGCGAGAACCCCGGTGATGTGACGCAGGCCGACTTCGACAACGCGCAGAAGACAGACAACAAGACCGAGGCAGACAAGGCCGCGGACGAACTGCTGGCCAACGTGAACGAACTCAAGACCGAGGTCGACAAGCCCGATTTCACCTTCGAGACAGGCTCTTTCGTCAAGGGTCCGCAGGCGCTCATCGATGAGGTCGCGGCCACGAAGGTCGGCGGCGAGGAAGATCGTTACAGCCATACCGACCTGTGGGATTTCGCAGCCAACGTTGATGGTTCCGAGACGCTGATCGCTGCGATGCAGCCCATCATCGCCGCCAAGAATCCCGAACTGATGGACAAGATCACGGCGCAGTTCGCCACCGTGCGGCAGTCCGTGGAGCAGTACCGCGAAGGTGACGGATACAAGTCGTACGACCAGGTGCCCGAAGAAGCGCGCAAGGCGTTCTCCGACCAGATCGATGCGCTGTCGCAGAGCCTGAGCCTCGTCCCGGGGCTCGTGATGGGTCAGTAGTGGACGAACCCGACGACAAGCGGGCCGCCGACAAGCCGGCCGACACCCCGTCCGAGCAGCCCCGACACCATTCCGGCGTGACCCGCCGGGTGGTGTTGGGTGCTGCCGGCGTGGGTGCGGTCGCAGCTGCGGCCGTCGGCGGTGCTGCGGTGGGGCGGTCCACCGCAGCCGAATCGCAGGCCGACGCAAACGCCCACATCGTCCCGTTCTACGGCGAGCAGCAGGCGGGAATCATCACCGAGGCCCAGGACCGCCTGCACTTCGCCTCGTTCGACGTGATCACCGACTCCCGAGAAGAGCTGGTGGACATGCTGCGGCGCTGGACCGCCGCGGCCGAGCGGATGACCCGCGGTCTCGACACCGTCGAAGGCGGTGCCCTCGACATGGGCGACTACACGCCCCCGGCCGACACCGGCGAGGCCATCGGCCTGTCCGCTGCCTCGTTGACGCTCACCATCGGCTTCGGACCCGGACTGTTCGGGCCGAGCGCGTCCAATCCCGCCGGGGTGGACCGCTTCGGCATCGCCGACCGCAAACCCGCTGCGCTGGTTGATCTCCCACCGTTTGTCGCCGATGCCATCGAGCGCACCCGCAGCTTCGGCGACATCGCCGTGCAGGCCTGCTCGAACGACCCACAGGTGGCGGTACACGCAATCCGGAACCTGGCGAGGATGGGGTTCGGCGTGGTCAGTGTGCGGTGGTCGCAGCTCGGTTTCGGTCGCACGTCGTCGACCACCACCTCCCAGGCGACACCGCGAAACATGTTCGGCTTCAAGGACGGAACAGCCAACATCAAGGCCACCGATACCAAAGCCCTCGACGAGCACGTCTGGGTGGCCGAGAGCGACAACTCCGCCGGCGCACAGTGGATGACCGGCGGGTCGTATCTGGTTGCCCGCCGCATCCGGATGGACATCGAACCGTGGGACCGGGCGATGCTCCTGGAACAGGAACAGATCGTCGGCCGCTTCAAAGGCAACGGCGCCCCTCTGGGCAAAGTAGACGAGTTCGACGAACCCGACTTCGCGATCGGTGATGGCACCGGACCGCTCATCGCCCGCAATGCCCATGTGCGCCTGGCACATCCGAACAACCTGGACGGCGTCCGGATCCTGCGCCGCGGCTACAACTTCACCGACGGTTCAGACGGCTTCGGGCACCTCGACGCCGGTCTGTTCTTCATCGCCTACTGCCGCGACGCGCACAAGCAGTTCGTCCCCATGCAGCGTGCGCTCTCCACCAAGGACGCGATGATGGAGTATCTGATGCACACCGGCAGTGCACTGTTCGCCTGCCCACCCGGGATCAACGAGGGCGAATACTGGGGCCAGCGCCTCTTCGAATAGCCCCAGCCCTCCGATGATGTGCGGTTTTGGCGGACGTCACCTGCGGAAATGCTCGCCAAAAGGGCACATCATCGGGGGAGGTTGGTGCGCCAGAACTCCGGTGTCCTCGGCCCGGGCCCTGCAGCCTCGGCAACGCGGACGTCGGCCATGAAATGCAGAACCGCTGCGCGCAAGCCGTCCTCGACACTCGGCCCGTCGGCAACCACCCGGACGGTACGAACGGCCGCGGGAACCAAGTCGTCCGGAAACCCGGCAGCAGCAAGGCGTTCGAGTACCTTCTGCGCCAGCGCCAGGGCCGGCTGACCGGTGGCGATGCCGTCGAGTACCGATCCTCTCGCTTTCTCCGCGGCTTTCCGGGTCTCCCATTCCTCCAGTTGGGTCTGCAGGTCGATGTCGTTCCCGCTGAGTACACCCTGGGTTCGAGCCGAGATCTTCGTGGTGAAAGCCCTTGCCACATCGTCGATGTCGAAGGGGTCATCGGGCCGGTCGGCCGCGATCCGCGCGTGGAACAGCACCTGCAGGAGGATGTCTCCCAATTCCTCGAGCAGGTGGTCGCGGTCGCCGGAGTCGATGGCGTCGAGCAGTTCGTAGGTCTCTTCGACGAGGTACCGGCGCAGCGATTCATGCGTCTGATCCCGCTCCCACGGCCCGTCGCGGCGCAGTCGGTCCATCAGCTCGACGGCCGCGAGAAGCTCCCAGCCGCTGGGCTGTTCGGTCACGTGCCACCTGCCGTGCCGGCCGCCGCAGGAACGGCCGCACGCATGTTGACCGAGCCCGGGGTGCGACCGTCGACAACCAGCAGCAGGTCGGCGACCACCTGCACCAACTCGACGTCGCGAACTCGGTCGCTGCCGATGCCGCCGGTACGTGGGATGGGCAGGCCGACCACGCCGGTGGTCGCGCGATAGACCACGCTCGGGTAGATCCGCTTGAGTCGGACCTGTTGGGAATCCATGAGTTTGAGCGGCGAGATCTTGATCTGGCTGCCGGCCACACCCACCTCTTTGACCCCGAGTTCGCGCGCCAGCATCCGCAACTTGGCCACCGACACCAGCCGTGCGACCTCTTCGGGCAGCGGACCGTAACGGTCGACCAGTTCGTCCACCACCCCGCCGATCTCCTCGGCCGAGTCCGCGGCGGCGAACTTGCGGTACGCCTCCAGGCGCAACCGGTCCGAGTCGACGTAATCGACAGGGATGTGCGCATCCACCGGCAGATCGATCCGCACCTCGCGGTCTTCCTCGGTCGCGATCGGCCGGCCGTCCGCGGCCGCCCGGTAGGCCTCCACCGCCTCGCCGACGAGCCGCACGTAGAGGTCGAATCCGACCCCAGCGACGTGGCCGGACTGTTCGGCACCCAAAACGTTTCCGGCGCCGCGCAATTCGAGGTCCTTGAGGGCGACGGCCATGCCGGCACCCAATTCGTTGTTCTGCGCGATGGTCGACAACCGCTCGTAGGCAGTCTCGGTGAGCGGCTTGTCGCCGTTGTACAGGAAGTACGCGTATCCGCGTTCGCGGCTGCGACCGACGCGGCCACGCAACTGGTGCAGCTGCGACAGTCCGAGCACCTCCGCGCGGTCGACGATGAGGGTGTTCGCGTTAGAGATGTCGAGACCGGTCTCGATGATGGTGGTACACACCAGGACGTCGTATTCGCGGTCCCAGAAACCCGTGACCGTGCGCTCGAGAAGGTCTTCGCCCATCTGGCCGTGTGCCACCACGACCCTCGCCTCGGGCACCATCTCCTTGATGGACGCCGCGGTCTTGTCGATGGTGCTCACCCGGTTGTGCACGTAGAACACCTGACCATCACGCAGCAACTCACGCCGGATCGCGGCCGCGACCTGCTTCGCTTGATAGGCACCGACATACGTGAGCACCGGGTGCCGTTCCTCGGGCGGGGTCAGGATGGTCGACATCTCGCGGATACCGGCCATCGACATCTCCAGCGTTCGCGGAATCGGTGTGGCCGACATGGTCAGCACATCCACGTGGGTACGGAGCGCCTTGATGTGCTCCTTGTGCTCGACGCCGAAGCGCTGTTCTTCGTCGACCACGACCAGGCCGAGGTCCTTCCACCGCACACCGGACGCCAGTAATCGGTGGGTGCCGACCACGATGTCGATGCTGCCATCGGCCAGACCGTCGGTGACCTTGCGTGATTCGCGGGTGTCGGTGAAGCGGGACAAGCCGGCGACGGTGACCGGGAACCCGGACATACGTTCGGTGAACGTCTGCAGATGTTGTTGCGCGAGAATGGTTGTGGGCACCAGCACCGCAACCTGCTTGCCGCTCTGCACGGCCTTGAACGCCGCGCGGACGGCGATCTCGGTCTTGCCGTAGCCCACGTCACCGACCACCACACGGTCCATCGGGACGGGTCGCTCCATGTCGCCCTTGACCTCGCCGATCACGGTGAGCTGATCGATGGTCTCGGTGAACCCGAAGGCGTCTTCCATCTCCCGCTGCCACGGGGTGTCGGGTGCAAACGCGTATCCGGGCGCGGCGTGCCGGGCGGCATACAGCTGCACCAGTTCGCCGGCGATCTCGCGAACAGCCTTGCGCGCCTTGCGTTTGGTGTTCTGCCAGTCCGACCCACCGAGCTTCGAGAGCGAGGGCGCCTCACCGCCGACGTACCGCGAGAGCTGATCGAGCGAGTCCATCGGGACGAACAGTCTGTCGCCGGGATGGCCACGCTTGCTCGGTGCGTATTCGATGACCAGGTATTCGCGCCGCGCGCCGCCGATCGTCCGCTCGATCATCTCGACGAACTTGCCGATGCCGTGCTGATCGTGCACCACCATGTCGCCGGCGTTCAGTGCCAGTGGGTCGACCTGGTTGCGTCGCTTGGCCGGAAGTCGTCGCCCGTCCTGGGCGCCGGTCACCCGCGCACCGGTGAGGTCGGCTTCGGTGGCGACCACCAGGCCCGCATCGGGCAGCACGAGTCCCGAGGTCAGCGCGCCTCGCAGCACCGACACCACACCGGGTTCGGGAACGGAGCCGGGCTCGGCCAGCCGCGCCGCGACCTCGGCCTCGCCCAGTCGTTCCACCAGGCGCTCGGCCGTTCCGGCGCCGGCCGCGACCACAGCGGCGCGATTACCTGCGCCGATGTGAAGACGCAGGGAGGCAAAGGTTTTGGTGAGCTCGTCGCCGTCTCCGCGCGGTGCGGGCCCGGGCGCGACCGCGAGTTCGGTGCCCATTCCCATCGGACTCAACGTCCACCACGGCCGCTCGGCCTCGACGGTCTGCGTGTGGACCTCGCCGAGTGAGCGGTATGCGCTGGCCTCCAGGTGCAGGATGCCTCCGAGGTCGATCGGGGCGTCGGCCCCGCCGCCGGCAGCCGTCCACGACGCCTCGAGGAACTCGGCGCCGGTGCGGGCGAGATCCGATGCGCGGGTACGAACCTTCTCGGGATCCAGGACCAGCACGTGCGTGCCTGCCGGCATCACCTCGGTGAGCAGTTGCATCTGCCCTGGGACAAGCGCGGGGATCAGCGCTTCCATGCCCTCGGTGGCGATCCCGTCGGAGAGCTTGGTGAGCATCTCCACCAGCGGACCGGTCGAACTGCGCTCGACATCGGTGCCGGTCCCGGCGATCTCCCCGGCGAGCTCTGCCGCACGAGTACGGACGCCGGTGGTCAGCAGCAGCTCCCGGCACGGATGGATGTGGACGAGCTTCATGTCCACCTCGGGCTGGCTGCGCTGGTCGGCAACCGAGAAGGCACGCTGCTCGGTGATCTCGTCGCCCCAGAACTCCACGCGCACCGGGTAATCGGTGGTGGTCGGGAACACGTCCAGGATGCCGCCGCGCACCGCGAACTCGCCTCGTTTGCCGACCATGTCGACACGGGCGTAGGCGAGCTCGACCAGCTTCTCGATCAACGCATCGAAGTCGACCTCGGCTCCCTCACGCAGGGTGATCGCGTCGAGGTCGCCGAGTCCCGGGGCCATGGGTTGCACCAGCGAACGCACGGTGGTGACCACCACGCTCAGCGGTGGACCGTAGCTGCTGTCCTCGGGATGCCGCAGGCGATGCAGCACTCGTAGCCGCTGGCCGACCGTGTCCGCCGACGGCGACAACCGCTCATGTGGCAGCGTCTCCCACGACGGGAAGTTGCTGACCCTCTTGCCGATCATGTCCCGGAGCTGGGCAGTGAGCTCATCGGCTTCGCGTCCGGTCGCAGCGACGACGAGCACGGGATCCGGGGAGGCCGCGGCCATTGCCGAGATCAGGAACGGCCGGGCGGCGGGTGGGCCCACCAGCTCCAATTCCGGGGCTCCCAGTTGGGCCACCACTCCGGTCAGGGCCACGTCCGACGCCGCGATCTGCGCCAAACCCGACAGCTGTCCCGTGAAAAATGCAGCAGAGGGCCCAGTCACACGGACAGTTTACGGGTGCGAACAAGGCCCGCCAGGCCGGGACCGTCGTGGGCCGAAACGAAACCCGGGCAACACCGTCGTCGCCGGTGACCGGGCAGTTACGCTAGGCCGCATGAAAACCCGCTGGTCGGTGGCCAACCTGCCACGTATGGACGGCAAGCGTGTTGTCGTCACCGGTGCCACGAACGGCATCGGATGGGAAACCGCGCGTGGACTGGCGCGCGTCGGAGCCCAGGTGGTGCTGGCGGTACGCGATCTCGACCGCGGCAAGGAGCGTGCCGAGCAGATCGCCGACGAGACCAGCGGTGCCCACACCGAGGTCATCGAACTCGATGTCGCCGATCTGTCCTCGGTCCGTCGCTGCGCTGACGGTCTCGGTCCGCTCGACATCCTCGTCAACAATGCGGGCGTGATGGCGTCGGAGCGGCGTACCACCGTCGACGGGTTCGAGATGGCGCTCGGAACCAACTTCCTCGGACCGTTCGCGCTCACCAATCTCTTGCTGCCCCAGATCGCCGAGCGCGTCGTGATCGTCGGATCCACGTCGCACAAGACCGGTGAGATCAACCTGGACGATCCACATTTCGAGCGCCGCACGTGGACACGTCCCACGTCGTACTCCCAGTCGAAGTTGGCCGACATGTTGTGGGCGCTCGAACTCGATCGTCGCTTGCGCAAGGCTGGTTCGAAGATCACCACTGCCATCGCCCACCCCGGATGGGCCACCACCGGCATCCTCGGGGTCACCGGGATCGCACCTCTGGACAAGGTGATCGAGGCCGCCGGCGCGGTGCTCGCCAACACGCCGGAACAAGGCGCGGCGGTCACCCTGTACGCGATGAATCCCGATGTGCCGTCGGGGGCGTACGTCGGACCCGACGGCCGGTTCGGCCTGCGCGGCGATCCGGTTCTGGTCGGGCGCACCCCGAAGGCCTGCGACTTCCGGACCGCCGGCCTGCTGTGGGAGTTCGCGGAGCGCGAGACCGGCACGGGGTTCGGTCTGTGAGTGTGTTGATCCGACCGGCCACCGCGCCGGATTGTGTTGCGGTGGCCGACATCTACCGCCATTACGTCGAGAACACGGTGATCACGTTCGACTACGACTCGCCGTCTGCAGCCGATTGGAAGGCCAAGCGTGCGGATCTGAACGCCCAGCGGATGCCCTTTGTTGTCGCCTCGGACGAGAGCGGCGAGGTGGTCGGGTTCGCGTACGTGGCGCAGTACCGCGTCAAACAGGCATACGCCTGGACGGTTGAGAACACCATCTACCTCAGCCCCGACCACACCGGGAAGGGCTATGGGACCGCGTTGATTAACGGGCTTCTCGATGCGGTGCGATCGACGTCGATCCGACGGATCGTCGCGGTGATCGCCGACGTCCCCGGTACGGGCTCCATCGCACTGCACACCAAGGCCGGTTTCTACGACGTCGGCAGGTTGCGGCGGATCGGCTACAAACACGGCGCGTGGGTCGATTGCGTGCAGATGCAGCTGGACGTGAACGAATCTGACGAGCCACCTACCTGACCACCCAGCGCCGGGATTAAACGGACCGCGGTCCGAGTTGATATTGTCATGTCTGTGTCGCGCATGCCCGCCTTGTTCCTCAGCCACGGTGCGCCGCCGTTGGTGGATGACACCCGGTGGGTCTCCGAACTCCGTGCGTGGTCCGGCGACCTGCCCCGGCCGTCGGCGATCCTGATCGTGTCGGCGCACTGGGAGTCCGCTCCGCTGACCATCGGTTCGACCGATCCCACCGTGCCGCTGACCTATGATTTTGGCGGCTTCCCCGAGCACTACTACCGCGCACGCTACGACGCGCCCGGGGCCGTCGACCTCGCCGCCCAGGTCGCCGCGCTGATGCCCGACGGACAAGCAGTCCACCACGACACTCACCGCCGGCTCGACCATGGTGCCTACGTGCCGTTGACCGTGATGTACCCAGAGGCGCAGATCCCGGTCTTGCAGGTGTCGCTGCCGACACTCGACCCCGAGAAGTTGCTCGACCTCGGCCGGCGACTGCGCCCGTTGCGCGACCAGGGCGTCCTCATCATCGGGTCCGGGTTCACCACACACGGGCTGCCGTTCCTGCGTGACCCACGCCCCGACGCCCCTGCACCCAGCTGGTCGAAGGAGTACGACAGTTGGGCCGCAGAACGATTCGCCGCGGGCGACGTGGAGTCACTGGTGCGTTTTCGGACCGAGGCGCCGGGCATGCCGTACGCCCATCCGACGGTCGAGCACTGGTCGCCGCTGTTCGTGGCACTGGGCGCGAGCGACGACCCGGAGCAGCAAGGTCAGCAGATCATCGACGGATTCTGGATGGGCCTGAGCAAACGTAGCCTGCAGCTGACCTGACGAGTCGGTACTCGACAACAGCTTGGAGGCTATCCCTTCTCGGTGTAGTCCGGACCGACGAGATGTGGGTCGGATTCCAAGTGCGACAACCCGTTCCAGCAGAGGTTCACCAGGTGGGCGGCCACCACCTCCTTGGACGGCTCACGGACGTCGAGCCACCACTGGGCGGTCACGGTCACCATTCCCACGAGGGCCTGTGCGTACAGGGGCGCCAGTGCCGGGTCGCGGTCGCGGCGCTGAAAGTCACTGGCCAAAAGGTGCTCGACCTGGCTGATGGCATCGGTCAGCAGGCTCGAATACTTACCCGTCTCGCCGGCGGTGGGGGTACCGCGCACCAGGATCCGGAACCCCTCGGTGCGGTCTTCCATATAGGTCAGCAAGGCCAGGGCCACCTGCTGTATCCGGAACCTCGACCGGTTCTGGGTGAGCGAGGAGGTGATCATCCCCAGCAGGGTTTCCATCTCGCGGTCGACCACCACGGCGTAGAGACCCTCTTTGCCGCCGAAATGTTCGTACACAACAGGTTTGGAGACGCCTGCGCGCTGAGCGATCTCCTCGACAGAGGTCGAGTCGAAACCGCGTTCGGCAAACAATCCGCGGGCCACCTCGATCAGCTGATGACGCCGCTGTGTTCCCGTCATGCGGGCTCGCGGGGCGCGTTGCACCTTCTCTTCGTGTGCGGTGGGACGGTCGACGGACACCTCGGTCCCTCCTGTCACTCGTTGCTCCGCCACCAGGACTCGAACCTAGAATGCCTGAACCAAAATCAGGAGTGTTGCCGATTACACCATGGCGGATTGCGCTCACGATTGTGCCACGCGTCCGGACCCCGAGCGCAACAGGTCCGGACTGCGCACAGCTCAGTCCTTGGGGCCGCCTGCGACGTAGATCACCTGTCCGGACACGAAACCGGCACCCTCGCTGACGAAGAACGAGGCCGTGTGGGCGATGTCATCGGGCACACCGGTCCGCGCGACCGGGATCTGCGATGCAGCGGCCTTCTTGAAGTCCTCGAAAGGAACGCCGACACGTTCGGCCGTGGCCGCGGTCATCTCGGTCTCGATGAACCCGGGGGCGATGGCATTGGCGGTGACGCCGAACTTGCCCAGCTCGATGGCCAGGGTTTTGGTGAAGCCCTGCATGCCCGCCTTGGCGGCCGAGTAGTTGACCTGGCCACGGTTGCCCTGGGCGGAGGTGCTCGAGAGGTTCACGATGCGGCCGAACTTGGCGCCGACCATGTGCTGCTGCACCGCACGCGACATCAGGAAAGCACCGCGCAAGTGCACGTTCATGACCGCGTCCCAGTCCGAGACGGGCATCTTGAAGAGCAGGTTGTCGCGGGTGATGCCGGCGTTGTTGATCAGGACGGTCGGGGCACCGAGCTCGCTCGCGACACGTTCGACCGCGGCGGCCACCGAGTCCTCGTCGGAGACATCGGCGCCCACGGCCAGCGCTTTTCCGCCGGCGTCGGTGATCGCCTTGACGGTGTCGGCACAACTGCCCTCGTCGAGGTCCAGCACTGCCACCGCCAGGCCGTCGGAGGCCAGACGCTTGGCCACCGCCGCGCCGATGCCGCGGGCCGCTCCGGTCACGATCGCCGTTCTCTGTTCGCTCACAAACAACTCCTTGTCGAAGAAACCTGATTCGTCCACCCGGCCGGCCCGAACCATCACTGCGCTGCCCGGTCGATACTCACCCAGTTGTATCAAGACCCCTCCGAAGGTGCGTAGGATCGGGCCGTTCCCCCGCTTCCAACCGCATGGGAGTTCTATGTCCGCGGCCCCCGCATCCGCGCCTTCGTCGTCCGGACCGACCGCAGTTCTGGTTCTCGCCGCAGGCGCAGGCACCCGGATGAAGTCCGCGACCCCGAAAGTCCTGCACACCATCGCCGGCCGCACGCTGCTGTCCCACGCGCTGCACGCCGCAGACGACATCGCCCCCGACCACCTGGTGGTCGTCGTCGGCCACGACCGCACCCGGGTCGAAACCGCGTGCTCCGAGATCGCCACCACGCTGGGCCGCCAGGTGGTGACGGCGGTCCAGGAGCAGCAGAACGGCACCGGTGACGCCGTGCGCGCCGGACTGTCGGCGCTGCCCGACGGCTTCGACGGCACCGTGCTGGTGACCGCGGCAGATGTTCCCCTGCTCGACGGACCGACACTTCATGCGCTGATCAGCGACCACACCGCGTCGCCCCGTGCCGCGGTGACAGTGCTCACGTCCACCGCCGAAGACCCCACCGGGTACGGCCGGGTTCTGCGCACCCAGGACGGTGCGGTCACGGCGATCGTCGAACAAAAGGACGCCACCGAGCAGCAACGGGAGATCACCGAGGTCAACTCGGGCGTCTATGCCTTCGACGCGCAGACCCTGATGGGGGCCCTGGCCGAGTTGTCGCCCGACAACGCCCAGCACGAGCTGTACCTCACCGATGTCATCGAGATCGCCAACCGGCACTCGAAAGTGGTGCGCGCCAAGCACATCGACGACGCCGCCTTGGTCGCCGGATGCAACGACCGGCTGCAACTGTCCACCCTGGGCGCCGAACTCAATCGCCGGGTCCTCGCCCGCCACATGCTGGCCGGCGTCACCATCATCGATCCGGGCACCACCTGGATCGACGTCGATGTGACGATCGAGCCCGACGTCACCATCGCCCCCGGTACTCAACTGCTCGGAACCACCGACGTCGCGACCGGGGCGCACATCGGGCCCGACAGCACTCTTGCGAACGTCAACGTGGGGGCCGGCGCCTCGATCATCCGAACCCACGCGACCGATGCGGTGGTGGGCGCCGACACCCAGGTCGGCCCCTTCGCCTACCTGAGACCCGGCAGCGTGCTGGGCGATGGCGGCAAGATCGGGACCTTCGTCGAGACCAAGAACGCCGACATCGGGCCGGGCGCCAAGGTGCCCCACCTGACCTATGTCGGCGATGCCACCATCGGCGAGGGCACCAACATCGGCGCATCGAGCGTCTTCGTGAACTACGACGGTGTGAACAAGAACCGCACCGTCGTCGGCTCACACTGCCGCACCGGGTCCGACACGATGTTCATCGCACCGATCAACGTCGGTGATGGCGCCTACACCGGAGCGGGTACCGTCTTGACGCAGGATGTGCCCGCGGGCGCCTTGGCGATCTCCGGTGGCAAACAACGAAACATCGACGGTTGGGTGCAAGCCAAACGGCCCGGCACGCCCGCAGCCCGGGCGGCTGCCGACGCACTCACCGTCGCCGATCACGTGCAACAAGAAAGTGAAGATCAGTGACCTGGACCACCACCGACAACCAGAAGAGCCTCATGCTGTTCTCTGGTCGTGCACATCCCGAGCTGGCCGACGCGGTCGCCCGGGAACTCGACATCAAGGTCACCCCACAAACCGCCAGAGACTTCGCCAACGGTGAGATCTTCGTGCGTTTCGAGGAGTCGGTCCGTGGCTCGGATGCTTTTGTGCTCCAGAGCTGCCCGTATCCCCTGAACAAGCACCTGATGGAACAGCTGATCATGATCGACGCCCTCAAGCGTGGGTCGGCCAAGCGCATCACCGCCATCCTGCCGTTCTACCCATATGCGCGCCAGGACAAGAAACATCGTGGGCGCGAACCCATTTCGGCTCGCCTGGTGGCCGATCTGCTGAAGACCGCGGGCGCCGACCGCATCATCACGGTCGACCTGCACACCGACCAGATCCAAGGGTTCTTCGACGGACCGGTCGACCACATGCACGCGCAGGGTCAGCTGTCGGAGTACGTCAAGAACAAGTACGGCACCAAGCACATCACCGTGGTCTCCCCCGACTCCGGACGTGTGCGCGTCGCCGAGAAGTGGGCCGATTCGCTCGACGGTGCCCCGCTGGCCTTCATCCACAAGACCCGCGACCCCCTGGTGCCCAACCAGGTGAAATCCAACCGTGTGGTCGGTGACGTCTCGGGACGCACCTGCGTGCTGATCGACGACATGATCGACACCGGCGGCACCATCGCCGGCGCGGTCCAGGTTCTCAAGGACGCCGGCGCAGGCGACGTGATCATCGCGACCACACACGGAGTCTTCTCCGACCCCGCTGCCGAGCGCCTCGCCAACTGTGGAGCCCGTGAGGTCATCGCCACCGACACGTTGCCGATCGGGCCGGAGAAGCAGTTCGACAGCCTCACCGTGCTGTCGATCGCGCCGCTGCTGGGCCGCACCATCCGTGAGGTGTTCGAAAACGGTTCGGTGACAAGCCTGTTCAACGGAAGCGCATAGGCACTCCGGTGGCGACCATCTATCACAACCCGAAGTGCTCGACGTCACGCAAAGCACTGCAGCGTATGCGCGACGGCGGGGTGGAGCCGACGATCGTCAAATATCTGGAGACACCGCCGAGCCGTGTCGCCCTGGAGAAGATGATCGCCGACGCCGGCATCGAGGTCCGTCAAGCAGTCCGCAAGCGCGAGTCCCTGTACAGCGAACTCGATCTCGCCGACGCGACCGACGACGAGTTGCTCGACGCGATGGCCACCAACCCGATCCTCATCGAGCGGCCGTTTGTGGTGACCGACAAGGGCACGCGACTCGCGCGTCCGGTCGAATCGATCGACGACATCCTCTGAGAAGAGGGACGGCCGCCTAACCGCCGAACGGCGCGATGGCGGTCAGGGTGGGTTTCGGTAGTGGTCGCTGCACACGCGGCACGGCAATGGCGGCCAGGCCGCGAAGTACGCCCTTTGTCATGTCGAAGAAGTCGAAGTAGTCGCGCCAGACCGTGATCAGCCCATCCTCGATCTCGAACCGGCCACAGACCCAGAACTGCATCGAGAACCTGCCGAAGGTGAGTTCGTCGATGCGTTCGGTCAGCACCACGGGCCCGTCGGTTGTGACGTTGATGAACTGCACGCCGAAGCCCGCGCGAGGGTTCTCCATCACCCGAAAGACTTTGGCGACGCGGGACTTGCCGCGGATCGTCGAGACGCCCACGTTGGTGTAGTCGATGTCGGGGTGAACCAGCTCCATCGCGGCGTCGAGGTCGCCGAGGGCAAGCAACTCGAGGAACGACCGGGCGATCTCCGCCTCAGATCTGTCGGTCTCTGTGTCGAAATCGTCTGTCATACCGGCGACGCTACCCGCCGGTGCCGCGGCGTGGTCGCCGAAGTCGACGAGCCGATCACAAAGCCGCCCATCAGCGCGAATCGGAGCCAGGGCACGGGTGCGGTATAGTCTGACCCGTTGTCTCGGCGAGGGTGATCTCGATTGTCACCGTGATCGGCGCGGCGTGGTTCTCCCCTCGGGTGCACTGTGGCTGTCTGTCGATCTTGTCGTGACCCACAGACCACCACCCGTAACACCGAGGAGAACACCATCATGGCCACTGCCAATCAGGCCAGCAATCTGAGCGTTTCGATCCGCACCGAGAGCGGCAAGGGCGCAGCCCGTCGCACCCGTCGCGCAGGCAACGTGCCCGCCGTGCTCTACGGCCACGGCACCGAGCCCAAGCACCTCACCATCCCGGCCCGCGAGTTCGCCGCCATCCTGCGTAACAACGGCCTCAATGCCGTCATCGACCTCGACATCGAGGGCGAGACCCAGCTGGCACTGACCAAGCAGGTCGACGTGCACCCGATCCGCAACTACATCGAGCACGCCGACCTCGTCGTGATCAACCGCGGCGAGAAGGTCACCGTCGAGGTCGCGATCGTTGTCGAGGGCGACGCCGCCCCCGGCAACCTGGTCACCCAGGACGCCAGCGTCATCGAGATCGAGGCCGACGTGCTGTCGATCCCCGAGCAGATCGCCGTGTCGGTCGAGGGCAAGGAAGCCGGATACTCGATCAACGCTGCCGAGCTCGACCTGCCCGAGGGCGTCACCCTGATCTCCGACCCCGAGACGCTGATCATCGCCGTCAACGAGGCTCAGAAGGCCGAGACCGAGTCGGACACCGACGCTTCCGAGCCGGCCGAGACCGATACCGCCGCCGAGGGCGACTCCGCCGGCGAGTAGTCAACGCCGCAAGGATTCCGCCGTCTCCGGCCCGCGCACTTCGGTGTCGCGGGCCGGAGTCGTCTGCGGCACCTGTTTCGACGAGGCGCCGGCCGACGTTCGGACCAGCTTGATGGTCACCCCCGCCGCGCTGACCACGACGCCGGCCACCTCCCACACCCCGAGCTGATCGCCGAACATCGGCCAGGCGATCACCATGGTGGTGGGCGGCACGAGCAGCAGCAGGGTGCTCAGGTGCATCGGTCCGGCCTCCCGATTGACCCACAGGTAGGCACCCCAGCCGCCGAACGTCGCAAAGACAACGGCCCATCCCAGCGACCACGCGAAGTCGAACGTCATCGGCGGAACCACATCGCCGACAACCACATTCACGGCCCAGAAGATGACGGCACCCACGACGCACTGCACGGCCAGGGCGGCCGCCATCGGCTCGGGCGGCCGCAGTCGCCGCTCGGTGAGCGTGGCCGCGACCAGGGCGAGCATCCCGAACGTGCACAGCAGGTAAGCCCACCAGGGAACGCCGCCGGCGTGCATCTTGCCCCCGACCACGAGTCCGACACCCACGATGCCGACGGTCAGGCCCAGCCACTCACGGGCGCCTATCCGCTGACCGAGCACGGGCACCGCACACGCTGCCACCACCAACGGCTGCAGTGAACAGATCAGTGCGGTGATGCCGGGACTGAGCCCCGCGCCCACCGAGGCGCTGATAGCCCCCAGGTACAGACCCTGCATCACGATCGCCAGGCCCACCTGTCGCATCACGCCTGCGCGGGTGATGCGCAGACGCCTCACCACACAGAAGCCGATCAGCAGGATGGCAGCCACCGCGAACCGGCAGCTGAGCAGCATGTGCCAGGAGGAATAGCGGGCGGCGAGCTCTGCTCCGAGATAACCCGAGCTCCACGCGAGCACCAGAACCGTCGAGGCTTTGATCATGGCGACAGGTAAACACACCGGTCGGTATACTTGCAGTGTACCGAGCCATCGACGAGGAGATCCATGACCGTTCCCGCTGTCCTCGACGTACCGACCGAGGCACCCATGACCCCCGCAGCCGAGCGAATCCTCGACGCCGCGGGGACCTTGTTCTACACCCGCGGCATCCGAGCGGTCGGCGTCGACTCGATCGCCGAGGCCGCCGGCACCACCAAGAAGACGATCTACGACCGGTTCGGCTCCAAGGACGGGCTGATCGTCGCGTATCTACATCGCCGCAGTCTGCGTTGGCGCAGTCTCGTGCTCGACTTCATCCGCCCCCTTCCGGTCGGGCGCGCGCAGGCCCTGGCCGTCTTCGACGCCACCGATGAATGGATGGCGTCGTGGATGCGCGGCTGCGGCTTCATCAATGCGTATGCCGAAATCGGCGGAACCGACCATCCCGGTGTCGAGATCATCGTCGAGGAGAAGGCGTGGGTGCGTGACCTGTTCGCGCACACATGTACCGCAGCCGGCTATCCCGAGCCAGATCTCCTCGCCGGGCAGTTGACGCTCCTGCACGAGGGCAGCATCGTCGCCCGGACCGCGGGGGCACAGGACGATGCATCTCGGGTTGCGAAGCTGACCGCACAGGTGCTGCTGGACGCTCCGGTGGGCGAACCGTCGTGATGGGCGCGGATGACAGAATGAGCGCGTGACCGAGAGCATCGTGATTGTCGGCCTGGGCAATCCGGGCACCCGCTACGAGAAGACCCGCCACAACGTCGGCGCGATGGCGGTACAACACCTGGCGCACAAGCTCGGCGAAAAGTTCAAGGTACACAAGAAGTCCGGCGCCCAGATCGCGGTCGGACGTCTGGCAGGCACCCCCGTTGTCCTGGCCATCCCGACGTGTTTCATGAACGAATCCGGCCGCCAGGTCGGGCCGTTGGCGTCGTTCTATTCCGCAGGTCCACAGTTCTCGGGACCACACACCCTCGTGGTGGTCCACGACGAATTGGACATCGACTTCGGTGCGGTCCGCCTCAAGCAGGGTGGCGGCGAAGGTGGCCACAACGGCCTTCGCTCCATCTCGCAAGCCGTGCGCAGCAAGGACTACCTCCGGGTCCGGCTCGGAGTCGGCCGACCACCCGGTCGCCAGGATCCCGCCGACTTCGTCCTCAAGCCGTTCTCGACGTCCGAACGCACCGAGGTGCCACTGCTGCTGGAGAACGCGTCCGACGCGATCGAATTGCTGATCTCGAACACCCTGGAAGACGCTCAGAACCGCGTGCACGCGTGGTGAGCTGACAACCGCGCCGTCGCGCCGGAGAAGCTCGATTTGTGAGGTGGCACTCGCTAGCCTGTTACAAGCTTCGCCGGCCGACCGATACATCGAAGAAGCCGCAATGAAAAGAGGAACGCATGCCTGTCATCGCTGACAAAACCGGGATCAACAACGTCGGGATTCTCGGCATCGGCGCCTATCGGCCGGATCGCGTGGTCACCAACGCTGAGATCTGCGAAAAGATCGACTCCAGCGATGAATGGATCTACACCCGCACCGGGATCAAGACCCGGCGGTTCTGCGGGCCGCACGAGAACGTCACCACGATGGCCATCGATTCCGGACGCAAGGCCATTGCCAATGCGCTGCTGAGCGGTTCGGACATCGACGCCGTCATCGTCGCCACCAACACCCACCTGCTGCTCACCCCCGGCGCAGGCACCGCGGTCGCCACCGCGCTCGGCGCCAACGGCGTGCCCGCCTTCGACGTCACCGTCGGATGCGCCGGATTCGGCTATGCGATGGGTATCGGCGCCGACATGATCCGCGGTGGCAGTGCCACCAACGTCCTTGTCATCGGATCCGAGCAGCTGTCGATCGCGCTCGACATGACCGATCGCGGCAACTGCTTCATCTTCGGTGACGGCGCCGGCGCCGTTGTCCTCGGAGCCACCGAAACCCAGGGCGTCGGCCCGGTCATCTGGGGCAGCGACGGTTCGCAGTACGACGCGATCCGCCAGGACATCGACTGGCTCGAGTTCATCGAAGGCGACCGCAAACAGCGCCCCTACCTGCGGATGGAGGGCACCAGCGTCTTCCGCTGGGCCGCATTCGAGATGGGCAAGGCAGCTCAGCGGGCACTGGACGCCGCGAAGATCGACGCGCAGGAACTCGACGTCTTCGTCCCACACCAGGCGAACGCACGGATCAACGACCTGCTGGCCCGCGGCCTCAAACTCCGCGACGACGCCGTTGTCGCCGGCGACATCGAGACCACCGGCAACACCTCTGCCGCCTCGATCCCGCTGGCCATGGAAGACCTGCTGTCCAACGGCAAGGCGAAGCCGGGCGATACCGCACTGCTGCTCGGTTACGGCGCCGGCCTCAGCTACGCCGCGCAGGTGGTCACCCTCCCGCCGGTTCCGTTCGAGTAGCACCTCCATCGAGCGGGCCACTCGGCGGTGGCGGCGATTGGTACCCGAACGCGCTGGTCTGTAGCCTTTTCTGAGTGAGTTCCGACCCGACCGCTACACCTGCCGAAACCCCTACCGCCAACAAGGCCGTGGTGGCCCGCGAGGTGGCCCGCCGTCGCACATTCGCGATCATCTCGCACCCGGACGCCGGTAAGTCGACGATGACCGAGGCGCTGGCCCTGCATGCGCGGATGATCAGCGAAGCGGGCGCCATCCACGGCAAAGCCGGCAGGCGCTCGACCGTGTCGGACTGGATGGAGATGGAGAAGGCTCGCGGCATCTCCGTGAGCTCGACCGCACTGCAGTTCAACTACCGCCTCGACAAGACCACCAGCGGTGTCGACGAGGTCAATGTGATCAACCTCGTCGACACGCCCGGTCACGCCGACTTCTCCGAGGACACCTACCGGGTGCTCACGGCCGTCGATGCCGCCGTGATGCTCATCGATGCGGCCAAGGGGCTCGAGCCGCAGACCCTGAAGTTGTTCCAGGTGTGTCGCCACCGCGGCATTCCCATCATCACCATCGTCAACAAGTGGGACCGGCCGGGACGCACTCCGCTGGAGCTGATCGACGAGATCAGCGAACGCATCGGTCTGACCCCCACCCCCCTCTACTTCCCCGTCGGCATCGCCGGAGACTTCCGCGGATTGCTCGATCGGCGGACCGGTAAATACATCCACTTCACACGCACCGCCGGTGGCGCGACGATCGCACCCGAAGAGCTCATCGAACCCGAGGACGCCCTCGCTCGCGAGGAGGACGACTGGACCACTGCGGTCGAGGAGAGCGAACTGCTCTCGGAGATGGGTCAGGACCATGACCAGGAGATGTTCCTGGCCGGCCAGACGTCCCCGATGATCTTCGCCTCCGCTGTGCTCAATTTCGGTGTACGTCAACTACTTCAGGCCCTGATCGAGTTGGCACCGCCGCCCACGGGCCGCGAGGCGATCGACCACACGGTCCGCGAGGTCACCGATTCGTTCAGCGCCGTGGTCTTCAAGGTGCAGGCGGGCATGGATTCCTCGCATCGAGATCGACTGGCGTACATGCGCATCGTGTCGGGAGAGTTCGAGCGGGGCATGGTGGTCACCCACGCTCAAACCGGGAAACCGTTCGCCACCAAGTACGCCCAGGCTGTGTTCGGCCGAGACCGCTCGACGGTGGACACCGCCTACCCCGGCGACGTGGTGGGCTTGGTCAATGCCATGGCGCTCGCCCCCGGCGACACCCTGTACTCGGGCCCGAAGGTTCAATACCCGCCAATCCCCTCCTTTGCCCCCGAACACTTCTCGGTGTGCCGCGCCGAGTCGGCGGGCAAGTACAAGCAGTTCCGCAAGGCCATCGACCAGCTCGACTCCGAAGGTGTTGTGCAGGTGCTGCGCAACGAGATTCGTGGCGATGCCTCTCCGGTGCTCGCCGCTGTCGGTCCGATGCAGTTCGAGGTCGTGACGGCACGGATGAAGACCGAGTTCGGGGTCGAGACGAGCTTCCAGGGCCTGCCTTACCAGTTGGCCCGGCGCACCGACGCCGAGAGTGTGGACGAATTGAACCGGCAGCGCGGGGTGGAGGTGTTCACCCGCAGCGACGGGGCACTCCTGGCTCTCGTCAGCGACAAGTGGCGACTGCAGTACATCGAGAAGGAACACGGCGACCTGACTCTCGAACCCTTGGTGGCGGCGGCAGATTGATGCGGTCACGGTTCCACCGGGTCGCGACGGCGGTCGCCGCATGCGCTCTGGTGACGGCCGGATGCAGCGGCCAGTCGGATTCGTCCGAGGACCCCGTGAGTTCATCGACGGTCGCGGCGCCGCCGACGGCCCCGCAGAACGCCAGGGTCGCCGATGACCAGTGCCGATCGGCACCGCCCGGTGGCCCGATCGATCACAGTCTGCAGAATCTTTCCTTCGCCACCGGCCAGGCCACCGTCGCGATCACGGGTGCCGAACCACAACAGGGCTGCTACCGCTTCGCGCGGTGGGGCAACGCCGATCCGGCGGTCCCGATCGACAGTCTGCTGTTCCTGTTCAAAGACGATGGCTCTGACGGCGTCACCATCGACATGCTCGTCGGCGACCTGACCACCCGCACTGCACTCAATGCGCGGGTGACGGTTGTGGTCGACGGGACCGCCTACGGGGCCGACACCTGTGCGACGACGGTGACCGCCCTGTCCGGCACCGGGGTCGCCGGTGAGTTCAACTGCCCGACCGCAACTCGCGTCTTCGGCAACCCCTTTGCTCCGCTGGACGACACCGAGCCCGAACCGAGCCAATCGTCACCCTTGCCGACGGTCGCGGTGTCGGGCTGGTTCACCGTTGCTCCGGACGCGGGTTAGCGCGACACGTCGAAAGCCGCCGTTGTACCGGTGAAGCCGGTGATCGTGCCCGCCGGGTTCTTCCAGTCGCCGAAGTAGCGGATGCGGAACCTGCCGGACGTCCCGGCAGGAATGTTCCACAGGATGGTGATCACCGAGGTGTCGGCGCTGTTGGCCGGTCGCGCCCAATGCATCTCGGTCGACCATGCGTTGTCGTCGTAGACCCTGTCCCACGCGCCGGCTGTCCACTGTTGCACTTCGACGTAGGTATCGGACGTACGCAGATTGTTGTTGGGGTGGGCACCGACGAACTCCACTGCCACGGTGCTCCCGCCTCGATAACGAGATTCGGGCTCCCTCAGTACGTCTCCGAAACGGTGCCCCGCGATCGGGACATCAGGAGGTGGAGGCGGCACTAGATCCGGTTGGATGCCCGATTTGTTCAGGGGCGCAGGTCCCCGTCCGAGGTCCGAACCCCGCGCCATGGCCCCGGCGAGAGCGTCGAAACTCTGCATGTACGCCGGCAGTGTCCACCGGCCGAACTGCGTCTCCCCACCCTCGTACTGTTGCGACACATACTCTTCCGGGGTGGTGACGTACTGGCTGTATCCGTTGGCGAAGCCCTGCAGCAGTACGTTGTCCGCCGAGATCTGCAAAGCATGTGCCACGACTTGCCGTACCCGGAGCCCCGAGACGATGGTGAACTCGGCAGGGGCAGCCGCAAGCACGAGATCGCCGATCCGGATGATCTGGACCGGCATGATCTGGGGTATCCATGGCCACGGTGGTAGAAGTCCCAACGGAAACGCGATGAGCTTGGGAGCTTGCACATCTCGCACCCATGGCGACACCTCGGCGTCGAGCCCACCCACCGCGGCCACCAACGGATTGACCTGGCCCTCATAGAAGAACGGCAAGGGCTGTTCGAAGTTGTCCTCCGAACTGGTTGCCACCGCGCCGGCGCCCATCATCGCCGGGCTGGTGCGCGCCGGTTTCCCATCTGGGGTGTACGTGCCGTCGATGGCGACGTCGGAGAAGTCGACGTAGTGCACCACCGATTCCACCCCGGTGCGAGTCATCGGCGAGGCAGAGCGGGATGCCTCACGGCCCGCCTGATATTGACGCTCACCGATGATGGCGCAGTTGGCCCGGTTGTCGGCGGTGGGTCCGGATGGACTGAACGGCACCAGATCGAGGTTCGGCGTCATGTCGCCGGCGTTGGTCTGCGGGAACGCCGCGATCACGCCCGGCTCATCACTCTCCCATCGGTGGCTGGCATATCCCTTGTTGTCCACCGTGATCAGGCGATTGTGGTCGGCGATCGAGGTTCCGTGCGTGGAGAACCAGGTGATGACGCCGATGTCCTTGCCTGCCTGCGCCAGCCGGAGCACGGTCACTGCTGGGTCGATGGCGTCGGGGAACGCATTCTTGTCTTCGGGCGGGTTCAGATCGAAAGCGACTCTTGAACGCTGAGCGCTCGCATTGTGCAGCTCGGTTCGCCCGAGTTTGACCGTGCCGGGTGCAAGAGAGTCGTGGGCGCGGCAGATCGCCGTGAATATCCCGTTGACCTCGGCATCGTAGGAGTTCTTCTTGAAGCCGAACGCGGCCAAGGTATACGCGTAGTCCCATGCGGTCCCACCACACGAGTTGTGATTGTGGGTGGCGTTGAGGTTGACGTTCTTCTCGGTATAGAGATCGCCGTACCGTGCCCGCAGCTTGGCCAGCACTCCGATGTGGATCGATTCGAACACGCACGAGGAGTCAGCCGTCAAGAAGACCACCCGCTGACCCGAGGCGCTGTCTGCGATGATGTATGCCCTTGCGTGATAACGCATGTGCAGTCCCGCGGCGATCTGCTGGGGCTGGGAGTAGCCCATCATTCCTTGGCCTGCCACCGCGCCCGTCATGTCTGCACGTCCGGCTCCCACGAGGTAGCCAATCTGTGCCGGTGCGGCCCCCGCATGTGCGGAACCGAGCACCCGGGAGGCACCGACCGCCACGGTGGTCGCGGCGGCGCTGCCGAGAACGCGTCGTCGGGAGACTTCTGGTCCGTCGAATTTCATGGTCACCGATCCGTTGTTCAGTCGCCGAGTACCGAGGCGAGGTAGGGGTTGACGAACACTCGATCGGGATCGAGATCCTCACGAACACTCAGGAATTCACCAAAGCGCGGATACACCGACCGGAGGTGACGAGCGTCGCGGGTGTGCATCTTTCCCCAGTGGGGGCGCCCTCCGTGGGCGGCCATGATCCGTTCGACCTCATCGAAGTAACCGTCGACCGGGTCTGCGTGATACCGGTGGACGGCAACGTACCCACTGTCCCGTCCACTCGCCGTCGACAGCATGAGGTCGTCCGCGGCCGCCGCACGAACCTCGATCGGAAAACTCACCCTGAACCCTCGCCGATTGATCATGTCGCGTACCTCGTTCAGCGCCTGCGGTACCCGGTCCAGCGGGATCGCGTATTCCATCTCCCGGAACCGAACCCGTCGAGGTGAGACAAAGACCTTGGTGGATGCATCCGTGTACGTCCGAGCCGACAAAGCGTTCCCGGCCAGTGAATTGATCCTCGGAACCGCCGAAGGAAAGCGGGCCCCGACCTCACAGATGACGCGAAACAGCCCGTTGCTCACGACCTCGTCGTCGATCAGACGCCGGACCACGCCCGGGCCGGACCTGGGTGTATCGGCGGGAAGCCTGGTGTTGGTCTTCGTCAGCGCAAAGCCGGTGTGCGGGAACCAGTAGAACTCGTAGTGGTCGTGGAGCGCGACCCTCTCGAGGAACGAGTCGATGACGTCGTCCACCTGCTCCGGACCCTCCTGGGCACGCAGGGTGAATGCGGGTACACACTGCAGAGTGACCTCGGTGATCACACCGAGTGCACCGAGTCCCAGCGCGGCAGCCGAAAGCAGTTGCGGCTCCGAGGCATCCACCGTGCGGACGTCTCCCTTGCCCGTGACCAACTGCACTGCGGTGATCTGCGTACTGATCCCACCGTGCCGCAGGCCGGTGCCATGGGTCCCCGTTGATGTTGCACCCGAGATGGTCTGGGCATCCACGTCGCCGAGGTTCGCCATGGCCAAGCCGTACGGCGCGAGAAGCCCGGGGATCTCGCGCAAGGTGGTACCAGCTCGCAGTGTCGCCCGGCCCGTGGCCGTGTCGACCGCGACTAGTCCACGCTGACCTGACATGTCCAGCTGGATCTCTGGCGCGATCGCAATGGCACTGAAGCTGTGCCCCGACCCCACGGCCTTGACGCTCACTCCGTTGTTGCGAGCTCTCGCCACCACATCGGCAACCTCATCGGTGTTTCGCGGCGTCACCACCTCGGCCGGGTTCACCGATTCCGTCCGGCCCCAGTTCCGCCACACCGCCGTCACAGAAAGCACTTCCCTTCGCCGCGATACGTCGGCAGTTCACCGACCACCTTGCCGCCGTCGACCACGAGGATCGAGTTGACGTGTTCACTCAGCTCGCCGGACTTGGTGTGCCGCATCCACACCCGGTCGCCGACCCGCATCTGTTGTGCGGCCTTGCCCGTCAGTGGAGTCTGTACTTCCCCGGCCGCCTCGCGCGGCAGGTAGTCGAGTCCCGCAGGCCACACCGGCAGCGGCAACCGGTCCCGCGCCGGCGGTCCGGACGCCACCCACCCACCGCCCAGGCACGTGACGATGCCCCGTGCCGGGACGCGAACAACCGACAAGCTGAAGGACATGGCCGGCGCCGGCTTGAAGTAGGCATAGTTGTCGAACAGGTGGCCGCCGAAGAAACCACTACCCGCAGCGATGTCCGTGATGGACGGGTCGGTGGCGGTGACCTCGATCGAACCGGTCCCCCCGGCGTTGACGAACTCGAGGTCCGCGATCGTGCGCAGGGCATCGACCACCCGCCCCCGCCGATCGATCAACTCGGTAATCGACCGCCGCTGCATCTCGGTGATCATCTTGTTACGCAGGCGCTTGCGCGGTATCGCATCGCCCACACCGGCCACTTGGGCCTCGTAGGACATCACTCCGACCAACCGCACACCAGGCCGCGCAGCCACCTCGTGCGCGAGCCGTTTGGCTTGCGCAGCCGTGCGAATCGGCGATCGCCGAACACCGATGTGGCCGAGCAGTCGAGAGGAGTAGGACGCGTCGACGTCGATGGCAACCCTCACGTCAACAGCGCCCGGTGGCACCGCTTGCGCGATGACGTCGAGGTGGTCCACCGAATCGACCAGGAGGGTGACCCTCTCGGCCGCCACCGGGTCCGTCGACAGTTTCGCGATCGCATGCGCGTTGGCTGTCGGATATCCCACCAGTACGTCGGTCACAGCCGCCTCGGTGGCAAGCCAGTGGGCTTCGGCGACGTCGTAGGCCAGCACACCGGCAAAACCATCGGTGGCCAGGATCTCACTGATCACCGAACGCACCCGCAACGATTTGGAGGCGATCCGAATCGGCACTCCGCCGGCTCGGGCACGCAGATCCGCCACGTTGTGCCGTAGCGCTGTCAGTTCGAGCACTGCCACCGGCCCGTCGGGCGCACCGTGGTCGCGCACCGCCTGATCTATGGCACGCCAGTATCTTTCGGGTTCTGCCGCCCACGGCCACTCCGGCCGCATCACGGCTCCGTCCAGTCCGAGCTCGGTCATCGCACACTCCTGACCTTGAGCACCGACAGACCGCCGAGTATTCCGAAGAACGCCGACGCGACGAACAGCCCGGTGAACCCGGAAATGAGGTGGACGATGAAGGCCCCGAGCAGCGGGCCCAGGGCTTGGGGCACGGCCATCGCGATGTTCATGATCCCCAGATCCTTTCCGTAGTGGTCGGCGTCGGGCAGCACTTGCGTGGCCAGCGCTTGGTCGACGGCGAGGAAACATCCGAATCCCGCACCCAGCAACGCGGCCGCGACGATCGTTGTGGCAAGGCCGGGCACCAGCGCGATCACCAGTGCAGCAGCGCCTTGGAGCACACCGGCCACGAGCACAAACGGCTTGCGCCTCCCGATCCGGTCACTCAGGGCGCCGGCTCCGACCGCGACCGCGATGACGAACACCATGTAGACCGCGGTGAGAGCCAGCAGCGACTCCTCGGGTTCGGACACCTCGAGCCCGAACTGGAGGTAGAAGAACAACAGCGATGTCCCGAGCGCATTGCCGATGTTGACGAGAACGCGTCCCAGTAGTGTCCAGCCGAAGTCCGGTTGTTCGCGCGGCGAGATCCACAGCTCGGCGAACAGCGCGCCCACACTCAGGCGACGTGTCGCGACCGATTGCACGGGAGGGTCGGGAACCCAAAGGGCAAAGGGCACAACGAATAAGACAAGCAACAGTGCCAGCAAGGCATACCCGGCGACGTAGTGTGCGCCCACAGCGGTGAGCACTGCGATACCGGCGATGGTGCCGATCGCCTGCGGCGCCGACACCCAGCTCGAGACCACACCGCGCTGCTCGACGGGTACCTGGTCGCTGATCAGGGCGGTCAGTGCCGCGGCAGCCATGCTGAAACCGGTCAGCGCCAGGCACCAGAAGAGGGCCAGCCCCCAGTAGGTGTTCTGCGGGCCCAGCATGACAAGCGCGGCCGCGAAGACCGTCGTGCCGGCGAGGATCCAAGGGCGCCTGCGGCCGAATCGTCCAGTGGTCCGGTCACTGAGGGCGCCGGCGAGCGGGAACGCCACCAGAGCGCACACCGCCGACAGCCCGGAGATCGTTCCGAATGTGGTGACGCTGCGCTCCCAGTTACTCTGCTGCAGTACGTCTCCCACGCCCAGCCAGTCATTGATCTGTTCGGGCAGCGCCAACTGGAACGGCGCCAGCTGCGCCATCCAGATGCCCACCCAGGCCAGCGCGAACAGCGACACCCACCGTCTCGACACCCTGGGCTGCGTCGTGATGGTCACGGCGACACCAGATGTGAACGCAACATGGTCACGGTGGCATCGATGATCCGCTCTGCGATCTCACGGTTGCCGGTGCTGAGGTAGGCCAACGTCAGACCATCGGTGGCCGCGACCACCAGCGGTGCGAGATGGCTGGGCGGGGTGGCCCATTCGACATGCATCGCCTCGGCCGCCGCTTCCAGCGTCGTCTGCGCTATTTCGTAGTACCGGTCGTAGAGGCGTTGCGCGAAGTGCTCGAGACCTTTTGTGCGCCTGGCGTATTGCGCCAGGGTGATCATCGCCGATTCACGCCCGGGGTCGGCGATGATGCTCTCGAGATACGACATCAACCCGGCTTTGAGAAGGTCGCCGATGTCGGCCGGCAGAACCCATTCGGCTGCTTGTTCGGTCCCAGCACCTCCGGTCCCGGTATCTTCGGTGCGACGCCCGGGATCGTGCGGCCCGGACTCATCCGGCCCGGTTTCACTCGGCCCGGTTTCATTCGGCCTGGGGCTCGACGACGGAGGACTCAGAGGCGCGATGAAGGTGGCGAGTTCGTCAGAGGTTCCACGCGCCACCAACTCGGCGAGTAGTTCGTCGCGTGACTCGAACGCGTAATGGAAACTGGCCAGCGACATCGAGGCAGCAGCGCTGATCCGGCGGGTGGTCGCGGCTTCGACCCCGTGCTCGGCGATCACCCGGAAAGCGGCCTGGACCAGCAGATCTCTGCGGGTCTCCACGGACATCCTCGCCACGGACCACCCTTTCGCCACCGAGTGAGTGGGTCAGATGACCCACTCGTGGTGTCGAGCGTATGGCAACGGGGGTCACCGCGCTGTACGAATGGCCAGGTCGACCAGAATCGGCATGCTCAAGCACAACCCACGGCCGTGGGATCGAAGTCGATCTCGGGCCAGGTGACCGCTAGCCGACGATGCGGGCAACCACTGCTGGATCCACATCGGCGAGGTCGGCCGGGTCGAACCGCGGGTTTCGATCCTTGTCCACCAGCACGGCCCGAACCCCTTCGGCGAAGTCGTGAGTCCGGGTGATCTGTTCGGCCGCGTTGAGCTCTCGTTCGAGGCACTGATCGAGCGTGGAGCGGCCACCGAGGTCGATCATGGCAGCCGTCACGGCGAGGCTGGTGGGTGACGCCTTGTCGAGCAGGGCAACCATCTCGGTGGCCCACTCGTCGACCACGGCGCCGCGCAACCCGCCCACGATCGCCTCGATCGGGTCGTCGCTGAAGTACTCGGCGATCTTGGCCAGCGGCAAGTCGGTCCCGGTGACGGGCTCCGCGCGTCCTGACAACGCCTGACCCAGCGGCACTCCCGAGCGGATGTCGTCCGCCAGGCCCTCGAACAGATCGCTGGGCACGTAGTGGGTGGCCAGGCCGAGCGCCACCGCGTCCGCGCCACGCACCCGCGCGCCGGTGAGGCCCAGCCAGAGCCCGACGCCGGCAGGCAGTCGCGGCAAGAAGTAGGTGGATCCGATGTCCGGGATGAACCCGATTGCTGTCTCGGGCATTGCGATCATGGCCTTTTCACTGACCACGCGAACCTCACCGTGCACGCTGATGCCGAGTCCACCACCCATGGCGGCACCGTCGATCAGCGCGACATAAGGCTTGGGGTATTCGGCGATCAGCTGGTCGAGTTCGTATTCCGCGCTGAAATACCTTGTGACAGAAGCGTGGTCGCCTGCAACGGCGGCGTCCCGGATGGCACGGATGTCGCCACCCGCGCAGAACGCGCGGTCGCTGGCCGAGGTGACCAGCACGAGTTCGATGGCCGGATCGTCAGCCCACGCCGTGAGGACGGGAAACATGTCGTCCACCATCGTCTGGTCCAGGGCGTTGAGCGCCTTGGGACGATCGAGGATGATCTCGCCGACCCCACCTGAGACCTGTGTACGGATGAACGACATCGATTCCTCCTTCTCAGCCGACCTGGTCGGCGAGTTCCATCCATGACTCCTCGGCCGCTTCCCGCTCTGCGACAACGTCTTTGAGCTCGGCATTGAGCTTCATCAACTGGTCTGCATCGGTCGCGGCCGCGGCCAGGAGTTCGTGCAGTTGCTTCTCGCGGTCGACCAACCGCACCACCTGCTTCTCCAGGCGTTTGAGCGACTTCTGCATGTCCCGCTCGCTGCCGGAGCCTCTTGCCGCACCGGCACCCGTTGCCGGGGTCGCGCCCGGGCGTGACGGGGCCGCCGAGGTCGGCGCCGGTCCGGCCGCGAGCTTCTTGAGGTATTGCTCGATGCCGCCCGGCAGGTTGGTCAATCGGCCGTCACCGAACAGTGCCCAGGTGCTCTCGCAGATCCGCTCGATCAAGAACCGGTCGTGACTGATGACCACGAGGGTGCCCGCCCAGTTGTCGAGCAGGTCTTCCAATTGCTGCAACGTGTCGATGTCGAGGTCGTTGGTGGGCTCGTCGAGCAGCAACACGTTGGGCTGCGCCATCAAGACCCGGGTCAACTGCAGTCGGCGGCGCTCCCCACCCGAGAGGTCACCGACCGGCGTGCGCTGCTTGGCCGGGGTGAAGCCCAACCGTTCGGCCAACTGACCGGCCGATATCTCCTTGTCACCCAGGGTGATCCGGCCGGCCACATCTTCGACCGCCTCGATCACGCGCATGTCGACGGGCAGGTCGTCGAGTTCCTGGCGCAGCCAGCCGATCGAGACGGTCTGACCTTCGATCCTCTTGCCCGCGGCAGGCGGGGTCTCACCGGCCAGTGTGCGGAGCAGGGTTGTCTTACCCGAGCCGTTGATACCGACGAGTCCGATCCGCTCCCCCGGCGCCAGGCGCCAGGTGAGGTCGTCGAGCAGGACGCGTCCGTCCGGGGTCGTCAGCCGAGCATCTTCCAGCTCGATGACAACCTTGCCGAGTCGACGTTTGGCAAAACTGGCCAGCGCCACCGAATCTCGCGGTGGCGGCACATCGGCGATCAGCTTTTCCGCGGCCTGGATCCGGTACTTGGGCTTCGACGTACGAGCCGGGGGGCCACGCCGCAGCCAGGCGAGTTCTTTCCGGGCCAGGTTCTGCCGGCGTTCCTCGGCAGCGTCGGACAACCGCGACCGTTCCGCGCGGGCGTACACCCAGTCGTTGTAACCGCCTTCGTAACTCTCGACCTTGCCGTTCTGCACCTCCCATGTCTGGGTGGCGACGCGGTCGAGGAACCACCGGTCGTGGGTGACCACCACGAGTGCACTGCGCCGCGAAACCAGATGGTCTGCGAGCCAGGCGATGCCCTCGAGGTCGAGGTGGTTGGTGGGCTCGTCGAGGATCAACAGGTCGAGGTCCTGCACCAGTGCGGCCGCCAGCGCGACCCGGCGTCGCTGTCCGCCCGAGAGGTCCGTGACCAGAGTGTCCAGACCCAGTGCGCCGATGCCGATTCCGGCCAGCACCGAACGGATCCGGGCGTCGCCGGCCCATTCGTGTTCGGCCACATCGAGGGGTCCGAGCACAACCTGGCCGATGGTTTCTTCCGGCGGCAGATGTCCGCGCTGGGTGACCACCGCCATCCGCAGACCGGTGCCCCTGGCGACACGGCCTTCGTCGGGGGGTTCGATACCGGCCAGGATCTCCAGCATCGTGGTCTTGCCACCACCGTTGAGGCCGACGACCCCGATTCGGTCGCCTTCCTGCACACCGAGGCTCACCTTCTCGAGCAGCGGCTTCACCCCGAACGACTTGCTGATGTTCTCGACGCTGATGAGGTTCGCGCCGTTCGTCTTTCGTGCTGCGGTGGTCATGCGGCCCCTTCGATCAGGCGGGCGCCGGCAACCGGTCCGGATGCGGTCCGGACTGCGCGGCACACCCCGGCTCCCGACAACTCGGCGGCGGTGGTCACGGCGGACGTCTCATCGGCACACAAGAACGCGCAGGTCGGTCCGGACCCGGACACGATCCCGGCCAGCGCCCCGGCGTCGACGCCTGCGCGCAGTGTCCTGCGTAGCGCGGGCCGCATCGACAGCGCGGCAGGTTGCATGTCGTTGTGCAGCAAGGCCGCCACGCGCACGGGGTCTCCCGACGCCAGCGCCTGCAAGAGTTCGTCGGGCGATTCGGTGTAGGTGCCGGTGTCCTCTTCTGAGGAGTACGACTTTCGGAGTTGATCGAGTTCGCGGTACACGGCGGCGGTACTGAGTCCTTCCTTGGCCACGGCCAGCACCCAGTGGTACTCGCCGCGTGAGAGCACGGTGGTCAATTTCTCGCCGCGACCCGTGCCGAGTGCGGTACCGCCCCGCACCGCAAACGGGACGTCGCTGCCCAGTTCGGCCGCGAGGTCGCGCATCTTGTCGCGACCGATGTCCAGTCGCCACAACCGTGCCAGTGCCACCAGTGTCCCGGCAGCATCCGCGCTTCCCCCGGCCATCCCGCCGGCGACGGGAATTCCCTTGGTGATGCTGATGGCGACGGCGGGTTCGCGACCGGCCACCCGGGCCATCAGCTCCGCCGCGCGCCAGGCGAGATTGGTTGCATCGAGCGGTACCGCGCCGGCGCTGTCGCCGGTGACGGTGATCGCCAGGTCGTCGGCCGGGACCACCGAGATGGTGTCGGACAATGAGAGCGCCTGGAAGACGGTGGTCAATTCGTGATAGCCGTCACGACGTGGCAAACCCACCCCCAGGTGCAGATTCACCTTGGCAGGCACCCGGACGGTGACGGGGCGTGGGACGACAGACAACACGGTGTTCAAGTCTATGCGGCCCTCCTAATCGAGTTGCGCGGCGAGCGCGACGTAGTCCTCGATGGCCAGCCGCTCACCGCGCAGACCTGGGTCGATCCCGGCGGCGACCAGCATGCTCTCCGCCTGTGCGGCAGAACCGGCCAGTCCCGAGAGGGCGGCACGTAATGTCTTGCGCCGCTGAGCGAAAGCCGCATCGATCACCGAGAACACCCGACGTCGATGTACTTCGTCGATCGGCCACGGCGCCTGGGCGTATCGGCGGATCCGCACGAGTCCCGATTCCACCTTGGGTTCGGGCCAGAACACGCTGCGCCCCACGGTCCCGGCCTGCCCGACCTCTCCGAAGAAGCGCGCCTTGACGCTGGGGACCCCGTAGACGCGGCCACCTGGCCCCGCGGCGAGCCGTTGGGCCACTTCGAGTTGCACCATCACCAGGGCCGTGGTGATGCTGGGGAACTCCGACATCAGGTGCAGCAGAACCGGCACCGCGACGTTGTACGGGAGGTTGGCGACCAGCGCGGTGGGCGGCTGCGGTAGATCGGCTGCCTTGACCCGCAGTGCGTCGGCGGTGACAACGGTGAGTTCACCTGCCTGATCGGGCGCGCGGTCGGCAACAGTGTCGGGCAGACGACCGGCGAGGCGGGGGTCGATCTCGACGGCGAGCACCGATCGTGCCGCGCCGAGCAACCCCAGGGTCAGCGAGCCGAGCCCCGGGCCGACCTCCAGGGCGACGTCATCGCCTCCGACTCCTGACGCCGCGACGATCCGCCGCACCGTGTTGGCGTCGTGAACGAAGTTCTGCCCCAGCGTCTTGGTGGGCCTGATGTCGAGAGCGGCTGCGAGTTCCCGGATTTCGACGGGGCCGAGCAGCGCGGGTGAGTTCGTCAGAGCGCTGCCCGATCAACGGGTGCCTGCGCGGTCAGCGCAAGCCGAGTTTCGAGGAACAAGAGGGCCACGCGCCCCATCCTTGCGCGGCCTGGGTCTTGGTGGCAATTGCGATCTGTTCCTCACGGGTCGCGAGGTCGGCACGCGGGGCGTATTCCTGCCCACCCCAGCGGTCCCAGGTGTTCTGGTCGAACTGCACACCACCGTAGAAGCCGTTGCCGGTGTTGATCGCCCAGTTACCGGTGGCCTCGCACTGCGCCAACGCATCCCAGACCGAGCCCGGCGGCACGTACGGCGCACCCGGTTTGGTGCCCACGGCAACTTCTGCGGCAACCGGTTCGACCTTGACCTCGGCATCGACCTGCTTCTTCGCGGTCTCTTTGCCGTTGACCGTTGTCACCTCGTAGGTGACCTCTTGCGAACCGGGAGTGCCCGGCTTCTTGACGACCTTGCGGTCCTTGACCAAGTTCGGGTCGTCGACCTTGTTCTCGGGCGGCGCGACCGGTTCGGTGACGGTGATCGTCTCGGTGCGGATACGCGTGACCGTGATGTCCATGTTGTTGGTCACCGGGGTGTCGGGCGCTGGGGTCACCTCATCGGTGGGGGCCAGCGGCTTACCCGTGTCGGCGAGGAGTTCGGCGACGGTCTTGGCCGCGATGTCCTTGGTGACCTTCTCGGAACCGTCGGTCAGGTGCACCTTCTTGGGCAGCACCACGTTCACCAGGCCACCGGAGACGGGGAGCTGGTCGGTGGTGGGGCCTTCGATCTCGATCGAGTCCGAGACCAGGTTCACCTGCGCCAGTGCCTGCTCGACGGTGGTGGCGTTGGTC
The DNA here is from genome assembly GCF_051487485.1 of Williamsia muralis. Taxonomy (GTDB): domain Bacteria; phylum Actinomycetota; class Actinomycetes; order Mycobacteriales; family Mycobacteriaceae; genus Williamsia; species Williamsia muralis_B. The sequence goes on from NZ_JAHVCV010000002.1 coordinate 412,926, forward strand.
TTGATCTCACGGGGGCTGCCGTCGACGTTCACGGTCAGGGTCTTGAGCCGGTGGAACGTGATGGTCTCACCGTCGCCGACACCCGCGCCCGGGGCCGGCTGGACCAGGTCTCCGCCAGACGGGTCGTAGCCCTGTTCCTTGAGGATGCCCTCGACGGACGTGCGCATCGTGGCCACCGTCTTGAGCTCCCCGTCGACGTCGATGGTGACGTTCTTGTACATCGCGGTGCCCATGATGCCGCCGGCGATGAGCACGATGAGCAGAAGGGCGACAGCGATACGCGGGGTGCGGGAGGTCGACGAGTTGATACGAGAGAGCACAGACATGATCACGTTAAGATAACGGGATGGTGTGTTTTGTGCAAAGCGACAGGTAAAGAGCCAGTTCAGGCTGTTCTCAGATGTCGAGGCGGTAGGCCCTCACGGCGTTGGCCGTGATTGCCTCGGCGACCTCCGCGGGGTCCTGTCCTCGCACCTCGGCCAGCGCTCGCGCCGTGTACGGCAGCACGTACGACTGATTCGGCTGCCCGCGGTACGGGTGCGGGGTCAGGAAAGGCGCGTCCGTCTCGATCAGCAGCAGGTGGTCCGGCACCAACTTGGCGGCCGCCTGCAGCGTGGTGGAGTTCTTGAAACTGACCGTCCCGGCGAAACTCAGCAGATAGCCCCGCTCGATGCACTCGGCCGCGATCTGCTCATCTCCCGAGAAGCAGTGCATGATCACCGTGTCCGGCGATCCCTCGCGAGCAAGCACGTCGAGCAGATCCCGATCGGCCTCACGATTGTGGATCATCAACGGCTTACCGACCCTCTTCGCGAGGTCGATGTGCCAGGCGAACGCCTCGTGTTGTTGCGGCACCGTGGCGCAGTCGTCCGATCGGCCCGGCCAGTAGTAGTCGAGGCCGGTCTCCCCGACCGCGACGACCCTGGGATCGGTGAGCATCTGCTCGAGCTCCGCCTTGGCGGCGTCGTCCAGCTCATGGGCATGGGTGGGATGCAGGGCCACCGCGGCGTACGCGCGCTGGTCCCACTGGGCCGCGGCGAGAGCCCAGCGGGCGTCGACCATGTCATCGGCAACCGTGACCACCGCCCGCACGCCGACGGATTCGGCGTGGTCGAGGATGGCGGTCACCGAATCGGCGTCGCGGCCGCCACAGGCAGCCAGGTGGGTGTGGGAATCGATCAACGGGGCAAGAGGCTCGGGATCCGGTGGCGGGGTCCGGCGACGCTGCTTCTTCAACTCTTTGTTGCTGACCCCGGCGTCGTTGCCGTCGGTGATATTGCCGTCAGGCTTGTTGCCATCAGTGGTGGTGCTCTGGTGGTCGGCCATCGCTACAGGTCCACCTCGCCGCTGATGACGGTGGCACTGCGGCCACCGACCCAGATGTCGGTGCCGTCATCGTCGATGTAGACCCGGCCTGCCCGGCCGAGCACGGTACCCTGCGAGGCCACGTACGACGCCGGCACCGTCTGCTCACCACGCAGCCATGTCGCGAGGCCGGCATTGAGACTCCCCGTCACCGGATCCTCGGGCGCGGCGACCCCCGGGATGAAAGCGCGAACCTCAAAATCCGGCCGATCGGCGGGCATGGGCGTATCGCCCCGGTACGAACCGATCACACCGACGTTGAGCGAACCGAGTGCATCGAAATCCGGGCGGACATCGAGTACTCGCTGCGCGGAGGTGAGCATCAGGCCGATCCACCGTGGCCCGTTGTCCACCCAGTTCGAGGCGACCACATCGGACGGCGCGAGCCCCAGGGCTTTGTGGATCGTGGCCAGATCCTGGTCGTCGACAGGGCCCGACCGGACCAGCGGAGGACTCGCGAAAGCCAGGCGGTCACCGTCGGACCTGATCGTCACCAACCCGGCGCCGCACTCCTGAACGATGTTGTCGCCCTTGGGAACTCCACCCGCACGCAACCAGGCGTGAGCTGATCCGAGGGTGGGGTGGCCGGCGAACGGCAGCTCTTCGGCCGTGGTGAAGATGCGCAGCTTGTAGTCCGCCGCCGGGTCGTCAGGGGTCTGGAAGAACGTCGTCTCCGCCAGATTCGTCCAGTTCGCGAAGGCCGCCATCGACGCATCGGTCAAGCCGTCGGCGTCGAAGACGACGGCGACGGCGTTCCCCGAGAGGGATCCGGACACGAAAACGTCGACTTGCTGGAATGGGCGAAGGGGCATGTGTGAATTGTGCCCTGAGCGATTTACCGTTTTCCAATGGATATCGACATGGGCCGCGATGGCGAGACCCGGACGGAGATCGAGACCCGGCCGGCCGACGACTCCGATGTACAGCGCTTGATCGCCGCTGCCGTCGCCGAGCTGAACGTCCGCTACCCGGAGGACGTGGAACTCGAACCACTTCCCGCGACCGGCGACCACTTCGTGGCCGTTGTCGACGGTGTCACGGTTGGTGTTGTTGTCCTGATCGGTGTGCGCCCTGGACTCGACGAGGTCAAGCGGCTGTACGTCGAGCCCGGGCAGCGCGGGCGAGGCGTGGCGCGGTCACTGATGAATGCGCTCGAGCATCGGGCGAACACACGTGGGACCGATGTCGTGCGGCTCGAGACCGGCACACGCCAACCGGAGGCGATGGCGCTGTACGAGTCGTTGGGGTACTCCCTCATCGAGAACTACGGCCACTACGCAGGCAGCCCGTTGAGCCGCTGCTACGCGAAATCCCTGCGGTCCGTCGAGGAGACTTCACCCTCCGCCCGCGGGGCCGGGTACTAAGGTCGTGACGATGAGTGAGATCGAGAACCGGGTAGGCACGGCGCAGGTCGGCGACATCACGATCGCTTACGAGGACATGGGTGACCCGAACGATCCGGCAGTACTGCTGATCATGGGTCTCAGCGCGCAGTTGACCTTCTGGCAGACCGCTTTCTGTGAGTCCATCGCCGCCGAGGGTTATCGGGTGATCCGCTTCGACAACCGGGACATCGGCCTCTCGACGCATCTCGACGGCGTACGCGTCGGCGGTTCGATGCTCACCAGGATGGCCCGCCACCAACTCGGTCTTCCCAGCGATGTCCCCTACACCCTCGTGGACATGGCCCAGGACGCCGTGGGCCTGCTCGACACCCTCGAGATCGAGAAGGCACACGTGGTCGGCGGATCGATGGGCGGCATGATCGCCCAGATCCTCGCGGGCCGACACCCCGAGCGGGTGCTGTCACTGGCGATCTTCTTCTCCAGTACCAACGAGGCGTTCCTGCCCCCACCGGATCCCCGCAAGCTGTGGGCGTTGTTGTCCGGGCCCGGCAAAGGTGCCACCCGAGAGGCGTACATCGAGAACGCGGCCAAGGCGATCCGGGCCATTGGCAGCCCGAAGTACGAACTCAGCTGGGACGAGGCCCTGCGACGGTCGACTGCAGCGTACGACCGCGCCCACGACCCCGCCGGCGTGGTGCGTCAGACGTGCGCGGTGATGGGAACCGGAAGCCTGAAGAAGTACACCAACGCGATCACGGCACCGACCGTGGTGATCCACGGCAAGGCAGACGGGCTGATGCGCCCCTCCGGCGGCAAGGCCATCGCACGGGCGGTGAAGGGCTCGAAACTCGTGCTCATCGACGGCATGGGCCATGATCTGCCCGAACCACTCTGGCCTCAGTTCATCTCCGAGTTGGTGGCCAACTTCAGCCGGTCCACGAACTCCAACGCCGCACGCTGACGGCGATCACCGGGCCGTCGAGCGAAACAGTCTGATACTACGGGTATTTGGCGCGCAGAAGCCGGAGTGCAACATCCACTTCAGGGCCGTGGTCGTGGATCCGGTCGTGGATCCGGGCTGTTCCCTCGGCGCGTACCCACCACAGACGGCTCCAGTCGTCGTCGTAGTGGTCAACCACCAGGCTGACCTCCGGGCATTCGGCGATGTTCGCCAGGCGCCGCATGGGTTTACCGGACTTCGGCTTGCCGTCGACCGCGGTGTAGACCATGTCGTCGGCCACGGCGAACACCACCGGGACCACATGGGGCCGGTGGTCGGCGGACACCGTGCCCAGCCGGGCAACAGGTGATCGGGCGAACCTCTGTTTCGCGTCGGATACGGCCACGACTCACCCTAGATCGCCCCACGGATCCGTGAGATCCAACGCGCACCGACTCCCGGCGGAGCCCAACGGACCTTGTAAAGTGACCACCCAGGAGTGCCGGGAAGTCTGGTCGGCCACGGGCAACGCGTAAGACATCAGCGTGCCGTGTCATGTCAACACCGACAGATCTGAGGTATCGCGTTGTCCGACAGCACAGTTCCCGAACCCACCGGATCACCCACGTCAGGGTCACCCGGACCGCCCTCACGCAGACCCGTTCTCCCCATGTTCGCCAGAGGGTCGTGGTCGGAGGCATCGCGGGTCACGTCGATCCTCCGGAAAGAGACCGTCGGCGGAGCCCTGCTGCTGGTGGCCACGGTGATAGCGCTCGTATGGGCGAACTCCCCGTGGTCCGATGCCTATACGTCGTTGGGTGAGACGACCGTCGGGTCGGACGCACTGGGACTGCACCTCGACCTGAGTCTGGCGACCTGGGCCGCCGACGGCCTGCTCGCCATCTTCTTCTTTGTCGTGGGGCTCGAACTCAAGCGCGAGTTCGTCGCCGGTGATCTTCGCAACCCGGCCCGCGCCGCACTCCCGATCGCCGCGGCCGTCGGCGGGATGGTGGTACCCGCAGTCATCTTCGTGGCCATCACCTTGCCGGCCGGGAACGGCGCCGTCGAAGGATGGGCCATTCCCACGGCCACCGACATAGCGTTCGCTGTCGCGGTGCTGGCCGTCATCTCCACCCATCTGCCTTCCGCGTTGCGCACCTTCCTGCTGACCCTCGCCGTCGTCGACGACCTGCTCGCGATCACCGTGATTGCGGTCTTCTACACGGAGGACGTCAACGTGGGAGCGCTTGCCCTCGCCGTCGTTCCGCTCGCCCTGTTCGCGGTGTGCGTGCAGCGACGGATCCGATCGTGGTGGCTCCTCCTTCCCCTCGCCGCGTTGACGTGGGCGTTTGTGCACGAATCGGGCATCCACGCCACCGTGGCCGGGGTGCTCCTCGGGTTCACCGTCCCCGTCATCCGCAGCAAGGCAGCCGGAGGCCCCGACGCGGGGCCCGGCCTCGCCGAACACTTCGAGCACCGGATCAGGCCCATCTCCGCGGGCTTCGCAGTCCCGGTGTTCGCGTTCTTCGCCGCCGGCGTCACCATAGGCGGTCTGTCCGGATTCACCGATGCCCTGCGAGATCCGATCGCACTGGGCATCATCGCCGGACTGGTCCTGGGTAAGCCGCTGGGGATCTTCGGCACCACCCGACTGCTGTCAGCCTTCACCCGCGCGAGCCTCGACACGGCGATTCGCTGGATCGATGTCTTCGGCATCGCGATGCTGGCCGGTATCGGATTCACCGTGTCCCTGCTCATCGGCGACCTGGCCTACGGCATCGGCTCCGAACGCGACGACCACGTGAAGATCGGTGTGCTCGCGGGGTCGTTGCTGGCCGCGGTACTCGCGGCCGTCCTGCTGCGCATCCGGAATCGGCACTACCGGGCCATTTGTGCCGAAGAAAGCATCGACGACAACCACGACGGCATCCCGGACGTCTATCAGACCCCGCAGTCGCAGTGATGGCGTTGGGACGCCGGTCAGGCCCGGTGATGGCCTCTGCGCATCGGCGATAAGCTGTCAGCCACCATGGCTTCTGCATCGAAACCGCCGTTCTACATCACCACGGCCATCGCTTACCCCAACGGGGCACCACACATCGGGCACGCGTACGAGTACATCGCCGCGGACGCCATCGCCCGGTTCAAACGACTCGACGGCTACGACGTGCTGTTCGTCACCGGCACCGACGAGCACGGTCAGAAGATGCAGCAGACCGCCGAGAAGGAAGGCATCGACACCCGGGCCCTCGCCGATCGGAACTCCGCAGCGTTCCGCACCCTGCAGGAGACCCTCGGTAGCAGCTTCGACCGGTTCATCCGGACCACGGACGCCGACCACCATGTCGCATCGCAGGCCATCTGGGAACGAATGGTCGCCAATGGCGACATCTACCTCGACAAGTACTCGGGTTGGTACTCGATCCGGGACGAGGCCTTTTACTCCGAGTCGGACACCACCGTGAACGAAGACGGTACGAGGGTCTCCACCGAAACCCAGACGCCGGTGGAGTGGACCGAAGAAGAGGCGTATTTCTTCCGACTGTCCGCCTACCAGGACAAGCTGCTCGATCTCTACGAGAAGCACCCGGAATTCATCGGTCCCGGAACCCGCCGTAACGAGGTGTCGAGCTTTGTCCGCGGCGGTCTGCGCGATCTGTCGGTGTCGCGCACCACCTTCGACTGGGGCGTGCAGGTCCCCGGTCACGACGACCACGTCATGTACGTCTGGGTCGACGCGCTGACCAACTACATCACCGCTGCGGGGTACCCCGACACCGACTCGGAGCGATGGAAGAAGTTCTGGCCCGCCGATCTGCACATCATCGGCAAAGACATCATCCGCTTCCACTGCGTGTACTGGCCGGCTTTTTTGATGAGCGCAGGCATCGAGCTGCCCAAACGGGTGTACGCCCATGGATTCCTGCTCAACAGCGGCGAGAAGATGAGCAAGTCGATCGGCAACGTCGTCGACCCGTACGTGCTGGTGAACGAGTTCGGCCTGGACCCCATCCGCTTCTTCTGCCTGCGTGAGGTGCCGTTCGGACAGGACGGGTCCTACAGTCACGAAGCCATCATCGCGCGGGTCAACGCCGACCTGGCGAACGAGCTCGGCAACCTCGCTCAGCGGACACTGTCGATGGTCGGCAAGTACTTCGACGGTGTCCTGCCGGCACCCGCCGCCCTCTCCGACGCCGACACCACGTTGCTGGACAAGGCCGACGGCCTGCTGGCTCGCGTGCGCACGGAAATGGATCAGCAAGCCATCCACACCGCACTCGAGGTGATCTGGGAGGTGTTGGGCGACACCAACAAGTACATCTCCGTCGAACAACCGTGGAAGCTGGCGAAGACCGACCTCGAACGCACCGGCACCGTGCTGTACGTCTGCGCGGAGGTTGTTCGGATCACCACACTGCTGGCGCAGCCGGCCATGCCGGAATCAACCGGCAAGCTTCTCGATCTCCTTGCCGTGAAGCAGGATTCGCGCACTTTCGAGTCCATCGGAGAGCGGTTGACCGCCGGAACGGCGCTTCCGAAACCGACGCCGATCTTCCCCCGGTACGAACTCCCCAAGAGCTGACGAGATCAGGGCGCGGACTGGTGTTGCGAAGCGTTGAACTCGGTCCGGGTTCGGCGTCTGATGTGGTGCGCGCCCTGGACTTTCACACCCGGCGACTCGGAATACCCGGTCCGGCGGCGCTGATCGGCGACTGGCTCGACTCCGATGCCGTCATCGCTCCGTCCCTCGACCTCCGCGCCGGAGTCCCGATACCCGATGACCCGCAGGGGTTCTGGTTCGGCTTCCAGGGTTTCCCGGATCGCGTCGCCGAGAACCCGTTGCCTCCCGCGGCCGGCGGCGAGACCGACAATGTGCTCGAACTCGACCGGACGGGCAGCTGGTGGTGGACGTCGCTGAACGGCCAGGAGTGTCCGGATTGGGTACGCGCCAGTCTCACCGAGCATCACAGCCGGACATGGTCGGTCACCTGGCAGCCGCCGGCGCAGCGACCACACGTGGAGGCCATTGCGCAGTGCCTCGAGGCCATCCGTTCCGGCGAGGTCTATCAAGCCTGTATCTGCACCCGCTTCGCCGGTCGGTTCGCAGGTTCGGCGGCCAACTACTTCGCCGACGGCGTGCACTTCACCCGCCCCCGCAAAGCCGCTCTGCTGCATGGTGATTGGGGATCAGTCGTCTCGTTCTCGCCCGAGACCTTTCTTCATCGACGAGGATCGGTGGTGACCTCGAGCCCCATCAAGGGCACCCTGCCCATCGACCTCGACCCACAGCTGTTGCTCGACTCGGCCAAGGATGTCGCCGAGAACATCATGATCGTCGACCTCGTGCGCAACGACCTGGGAAGAGTGGCCCTCACCGGCACCGTCGCGGTGACCGAGTTGCTCGACGTGCATCCCGCGCCGGGCGTGTGGCATCTGGTGTCCACGGTGCAGGCAACGGTGCCGCCATCGGTGTCGAACTCGGCGCTGATCGACGCCACCTTTCCACCCGCCTCGGTGACGGGTACGCCGAAAGCCCGTGCTCGCGAATTGCTTTCGGAATGGGAGCAGAACTCCCGCGGGTTGTACTGCGGGGCCGTCGGAGTGGTCTCCCCCACGTCCGGACTCGATCTGAACGTGGCGATCCGCACCGTGGAGATCGCCCCGGATGGCGCGGCGTTCCTGGGCGTCGGCGGAGGCATCACCATCGACTCCGACCCCGACGGCGAATGGCAGGAGTGCCTGGACAAAGCCGCGGCCATCCTCGGTATCCAGCCCGCCTGACGCACGTCCCTGTGCACGGCGCACCGGTTCGTTCCGGTGCGCGAGACCTCGATCCGTGCGCGAGGGCCGTACTCAGCTCTCGCGGCTCGCAAGCACCGCCTCGTACAGTTCGCGGCGCGAGGCACCTGTCTTCGCCGCGAACTGGGCGCAGGCATCTTTGAGGCGCACTCCACCGGCGACCACCTCTTCGACACGCGCCACAAGCGCTTCGATGTCCGGTTCGCCCGCGACCGCGCCGTCGAGGACCACGGTGATCTCGCCGCGCACACCCTGGGCCGCCCATTCTGCGAGCTCGCCGAGCGACCCACGGCGCACCTCTTCGTACGTCTTGGTCAGCTCGCGGCACACCGCGGCGCGACGGTCGGGCCCCAGCACTGCCACCGCGTCGAGCAGACAGTCCGCGAGCCGGTGTGGTGCCTCGAAGAAGACAACCGTGCGCGCCTCGTCGATGTACTCGGTGAACCACGATCGGCGTTGCCCTGACTTGCGGGGAGCGAAGCCGTCGAAGCAGAAGCGCTCCACCGGTAGACCCGACACCGCCAGCGCGGTGGTCACCGCGGACGGTCCAGGCAGGCACGTGACGGGTAGATCCGCCTCGATACACGCGACCACCAGCCGATAGCCCGGGTCAGAGACCGACGGCATGCCGGCATCGGTGATCACCAGGACGGTGGCGCCCGACCGCACCTCGTCCACCAGGGCGGGGGTTCGCTTCACCTCGACCTGGTCGTAATAGCTCACCACCCGGCCGCCGATGGTCACGCCCAGTCCCGCAGCCAGCGCCTTCGCGCGGCGGGTGTCCTCCGCGGCCACCACGTCGGCGGCGGCCAGTGCCTCCCGGAGTCGGGGGGACGCGTCGTCGATGCGTCCCATCGGGGTCGCGGCGAGTACGAGTTGGCCTTGTGGCTGCGCAGAGTTCATCACCGCACAGCCTACGATTGGCAAGGTGACGTTCGCCCCGCCGCTCGAGAACTCCGTTCCGGAGGCCTCGGACAACGCTCGACGGTCCCTGCCCGGGTGGCAATCCTCGGACGAACTACCCGGCGTACACGCCGAGGACCTGGGCACCAGCCCTGGCGCGGCGCGCAAGGTCCCTGCGCCCGTCTTCGGCCCCACCGATCGCCGGCGTGGCTGGATCGTCGCTCTGGTCATCACCGCGATCGGCGCGATCACCCGTTTCGTGAACCTCGGCAGCCCCACCGACAAGGGCACGCCCGTCTTCGACGAGAAGCACTACGTGCCGCAGGCCTGGCAGGTGCTCACCGGCGACAACTGGCTCGAGGACAACCCGGCCTACGGTCTTGTTGTCCACCCGCCCGTCGGCAAGTGGATGATCGCCATCGGCGAGTGGTTGTTCGGCTACGACGCTTGGGGCTGGCGGTTCATGTCCGCGGTGTGCGGCACGCTGATGATCCTCATCGTCGTGCGACTGGTCCGGCGGCTGACCCGCTCGACTCTTGTCGGCGCGATCGCCGGGGTGCTGATGATCGTCGACGGGGTCACTTTCGTGGCCTCGCGGACGGGGCTGCTCGACATCTTCCAGATCTTCTTCATCCTGGCCGCGCTGGCCGCGATCGTCTGCGACCGCGATCAGATGCGGGCCCGGATGCACAAGGTCTACTCCGAGGGCCGGATCCACGACTCGCCGTACGGACCGCGGCTGGGTTTCCGGTGGTGGCGTTTTGCTGCCGCAGTCGCCTTGGGCCTCGCCTGCGGCACCAAGTGGTCGGGCATCTACTTCGTCATCTTCTTCATCGTGCTCTCACTAGGTTTCGACGTGGCGGCACGCAAGGCCTATCTGGTGCAGCGTCCGTGGCGGGGCGCGCTGCTCCGCGACGTGATCCCCACCGGTTTCTCGCTCGGCGTCACCCCCGTGCTGATCTACCTGGCGACCTTCGCTCCGTGGTTCAGTTCCGAGACAGCGGTTTACCGGTACGAGGTAGGCAGGCAGATTGGCACCGGCGGGCCTTTCGCGTGGGTTCCCGACGCCTGGCGTTCACTCTGGTACTACGAGTCGGGCGTGCTCTCGTTTCACGCCAACCTCACCAACTCGGCAGGCAACCACCACCCGTGGGAATCGAAGCCGTGGACGTGGCCCATGGGCCTGCGCCCGATGCTGTACTACATCGAGTACGGCCCGGAGAAGTGCGGCGAGTCCGAGTGCGTCAAGGCCATGATGTTCATCGGCACCCCGATCATGTGGTGGCTGGCCTTGCCGATGCTCGCGTGGGCACTGTGGCGCATGTTCATCCGGCGTGACTGGCGCTACGCGGTGGTACTGGTGGGCTACGGCGCCGCCTACCTGCCCTGGTTCACCAATCTCGACCGCCAGATGTACTTCTTCTACGCCACCGCGATGGCGCCGTTCCTGATCATGGGTCTGGCCCTCTGCGTCGGAGACGTGCTGTCCGCGAGCCGCCGCGCGAAGAAGTACGCGTACGAGAAGCGGCTGGTCGGTGCGTTCGCGGTCAGCATCTATCTGGGTCTTGCCGTGGCCAACTTCATGTGGATGTGGCCGATCCTCACCGGCGAACCCATCTCCCGCGAGATGTGGAACATGCAGATGTGGTTGCCCAGCTGGACATGATCGACCGTGCAATGGCAACGCGTTGCTGCTGCCCCCAGACGCAAACGGGCCCCCTCGAGAGGGGGCCCGTTCACATCTGAATCTTGTTGATCACTTCGGTTCGTCGGGCGACTTCCGCAACTGCTCAGGTGTGATCGCCGGGAACTGATCCGAGGGCAGCACGTCGTTTGCCTCGTCGTCGCCGGCCAAGATGTTCGCGTGCGTCCGCAACGTGTGGTCCACCTGGGTGTCGTAGTTGCGCTGGGCGACGATGAGCGGATCGCGCCGCAGGTCCATGTACAGAGACACGCACATGAAGATCATCACGATGACAAACGGCAGCGCCGCGATGATGGCCATCGTCTTGATGCCGTTGAGCGCGTCGTCGCCACTGGCCCACAACAGCAGTGCGGCAACAGCTCCGGTCAGTACGCCCCAGAAGATGGTGACGCCCTTGCTCGGTTCGTGCGCTCCCCGTTCGGACAAGGTGCCCATCACCAACGAGGCCGCGTCCGCACCGGACACGAAGAAGATCGCGACGAGCACCATCACGAGCACCGATGCGATGCCGGTCAGTGGCAGGTTGCCGAGCATGTCGAAGAGCTGACTCTCCGCCGAACTCGCGTCGGCCAGCCCCTTGCCGTCCTGTTGTTGTCGTATCGCCGTCCCACCGAAGATGGAGAACCACAGCAGCGAGACGATCGTCGGGACCAGCAGCACGCCGATCACGAACTGGCGGATGGTGCGGCCACGGCTGATCTTGGCCAGGAACATGCCGACAAAAGGTGTCCAGGACACCCACCACGCCCAGTAGAAGATGGTCCAGCCGGCAAGCCAGGTCTCACCCTCACTGTCGACGGTTGCACCTGATCGAGCCGAGAACGAGGTGATGTCGTTGAGGTAGGTGCCGATGCTGGTGGGCAGCACGTTCAGGATGAAGACGGTGGGCCCGACGACAAAGATGAACAGCGCCAACACGATCGCCAGGACCATGTTGGTGTTGGACAGCCACTGGATGCCCTTGGCGACACCCGACACCGCGGATGCGACGAACGCTGCGGTCAGCACCGCGATGATGGCCACCAGCAACAACTTCGACGGTTCGTTGATCCAGCCGACCTCTACGAAGCCCGAACCGATCTGCGCGGCACCGAGTCCCAGCGAGGCGACCGTACCGAACAGGGTCGCGAAGATCGCGAGGATGTCGATGACCTTGCCGCCCCAGCCGTTGGCACGGTGGCCGAGGATGGGAGCGAAGACGGCACTGACCAATTGTCCTCGGCCACACCGGTAGGTGCTGTAGGCGATGGCCAGGCCGACAACCGCGTACATCGCCCACGGGTGGAAACCCCAATGGAACATCGTGGTTGCCATGGCAATACCCACGTCGTTCTGCGACGTTCCGGGAGGCGCGGTGACAAAGTGGGTGAGGGGCTCGTTCGCTCCGTAGAACATCAGGCCGATACCCATACCGGCGCTGAACATCATCGCGATCCAGCTGACGGTGTTGTACTCGGGTTTCTCCCCGTCACGGCCCAGTGGGATCTTGCCGTATTTGCTGACCGCCAGGAAGATGGCGAACAGTACAAAGAACGTGGCCGACAAGATGAACACCCAGCCGAGGTTGTCGGTGATCCATGCCAGCAGATCTTGCGTCCTGGTGTTCAGGCTCTCTTTGTCGACCAGACCCCAGATGACAAAGGCGATCACTGCGGCAGCGGTGACCCCGAAGACAACTAGGTCGATCCGCGGTTTGGGACCCCGAACATCCGGAGTCGGAACCGCATCGGTGGTTTCAGTGGTCAATGCCATGGACCTAACTAGAACAGGATTCACCTCGATTGTTCAACTTTCACAACCGATTTGCTACCTGGTCGTAACCACCGGGTTCCCGCTGCACAACCGGCCTAAATGGCCCCTAGCTGCGCAATGCCTGCTTGAGCAGCGCCTCGATCTGTGTGTCGTCGACACGCAATTGTCTCAGGGCGGCAACATGCTCCACGGTCAACTGCGCAGCCCGGTGCACCGACGAATCGGCGTGCGCCTTCACGAACGACCCCTGTCGCCCCCTGGTCTCGATGACGTCCTCGGCCTCGAGTTCGCGGTATGACCGGGCGACGGTGTTGGGGGCCAGATCGAGCTCTTCGGCGAGGGCGCGGACGGTGGGGATCCGGCTGCCGGCGAGCAGCTTGCCCGAAATGACCAGTTCGATGATGCCGCGACGCACCTGCTCGTACGGTGCGATGTCGGATTCCGGATCGATGGACAGTTCGATCATCCCGGCACCGAGCCTGTGCGTGTCACAGCGGATCCCTCGACACCGGGCACGACATGCACCGCGGACCGCCGCGTCCCGAGCCGAGTTCGCTGCCCGCGATGGTGAGTACCTCCACACTCGAATCCTCGAGTCTGCGATTGGTCTCGACGTTCCGGTCGTACGCCACGACAACACCCGGGGCCAGCGCCAGGGTGTTGTTCCCGTCGTCCCACTGCTCACGCTCGGCGGTCACCGCATCCAGACCGGTGTCGATCACCCGCAACTTCTCGATTCCCATGGCGTCGGCCGCGGCCTCGACGAACGGGTCGGGACCCGTCACCGAGACCGAGCCGTCTGTCATCGCGATCGTGAACGCCGACAGGGAATCCTGGATCACCGGGTACATCACCACCGCGTCGGTGTCGACCATGGTGCAAACCGTGTCCAGATGCATCGACGCGCGGCGCTGCTCGATCGGGACGGCGAGCACTGTGTGCGCGAGACCATCCTCGAAGAGGCTGCGCGCCAACGCTTCGGCACCTGCTGGAGTGGTTCGCTCACCGACACCGACGGCGACCACCCCGGGAGCGAGCAGCAGTACGTCACCACCCTCGACCGGCGCGGTGTGCGACTCGTAGGCACGCCGGACGCCGAGGAACCGGGGATGGTGGGCGTAGATCAGGTCGGTCAGCGACGTCTCGCGGACACGGGCCGGCAAGGCGAGTGAGGTGATGGCGAAACGGTCACCGATCCAGAACGAGCTGTCGCGGGTGAACAGCAGATTGGGCAGTGGGTCGATGGCGAACTCGGTCCCGTGGTGCATTCGCCAGACCAGAGATGACCGGGCCGAGGCCGCCGACTCGGGCATCTCGTCGAAGGTCATCCCCGCCATCAAGACGCCCGCCAGGTCGGTCGGCGACAACTTGCGCAACTCGGTGGCAAGGTCGTGGGCCAGATGGTGACCGAGGCGGCGGGGGCTGACCGCTGCGGCGATCCCCTGCATCCTGGCGGCGCCGCTGTTCGCGATCGTCTCGGTGAGCAGGTCACCGAGCAGCAGTACCTCGACGCCACGCCCACGCAACACTTCGGCGAAGGCGTCGTGTTCTTCCTGCGCACGGTCCACCCACGGCAAGCCGTCGAACAACAGTTGGTCACTGTTGCGCGGGGTCAGCCGCCGCAATTCGTCGCCGGGGCGATGCAGCATGACGGCGCGGAGTCGGCCCACCTCGGAATTGGCACCCAATGCTGGTTCTTCACCCGACTCGGGGTGCTCGGGACCGGACTCCTCAGACATGCCGTCAACGTTAGTTCGGTCGCGGCTCTTTCGCCGGTATCTGTCCACCGGTGCGCGCGGGCGCGGTCTCCCGCGCAAAGCCCCAGACGATCAACGCGGCGAAGGCGATCGCCCCGGTCATGGCGAACGCCGGTCCGAAGCCCCAGGTTTGCGCGATGGCCCCGGCGATGACCGGCCCACTGATGGATCCCAGATCGGTGGTCATCTGGAAAGTCGCCAAGGCAGGCCCGCCTTGGCCCCTCCCGGCCAGCACGTCCGCGAGCGCAGCCTGGTGGGTGGGCGCGAACAGACCGGAGCCTATGCCCGCCACAAAAGTGAGTCCGCCCACGATCCAGATGTTCCCGCTGTAGCCGAGGACCACGGTGGCGCCGCCCATCAGAGCCAGGCCCGGCAACATGATCGGCCGGCGACCCCATGAATCCGACAGCCTCCCGGCCACCATGATCGCGAGTACGTTGCCCGCCGAGTAGATGGCCAGCACCACACCGGACATCGCCGCGGATTCACCCAGCTCGTCGACGATGAGCAGGGGCACCAACGCCACCCGCACGCCCATCGACGCCCACCCCTGCGTGAAACTGGACGCGAGAATCGCCCGGTAGGCCGAGTCGCGCAACGCTTCTCGCAACGGCATCGCTGCCTGGGCGGCCGCACCCGGCTGCGGTCGGCCGCCGACGCCGCGCAACTGGGTGGCCACCACCGCAGAGGCGACGAGCAGGGCGATGGCGTAGACGACAAACGGCATGCGCAGGCCGAAGCCGATCAGCGCGCTCCCCACGAGAGGGCCGGTGATGTTGCCGACGAGGAATCCGGCGCTGAAGTAGCCGGACACACGTCCGCGGATGTCGGGTGGCGCCAGCCGGATCATCAGTGCAGTCGCCGACACCGAGAACATGGTCGAACCGATGCCGCCGAGACCACGGAAGACGAGCAGTTGCCAGTAGGTCTGCGCGAACGCACACGCGAGTGTGGACGCTGCGACGATGAGCAGGCCCGCCAGGTAGATCCGCCGCTCCCCCAGCACCCGCACCAACCGACCGCTCACAGGGGCGAAGGCCAAACGCATGAATGCGAACGCCGAGATGATGATCGATGCAGCGGTGATGCCCACGTTGAAGCTGCGGGCGAATGTCGGCAGTGCCGGGGCGATGAGTCCGAAACCCAGAGCGATGACGAAGTTCGAGCTGAGCAGTACCCAGATCTCGCGGGGTATCTGCTTCACGCCGCCCAAGTTACCGCCGACGCCTGCCCGAACCCCAACCGCGGCCCGCCGAACAAGCCGGGCCGTGTTCTGCGCCGGCGGTTGACGTGAAGGTCTACGATCTGATCACACGCGTAACCACAATGCCACAGCCCTGGAGCCGGACCACAATGCACAAGAACCCCACCCGCACGGCGGATCTCATGACCACACTCGGCTCCACCATGGGTGTGGCGAACGTCATCATGCAGCTGTCCTTGCCGGGGGTGGGCTATGGGGTGCTCGAGAGCCGGGTGGACAGCGGCAGCACCTTCAAGCACCCGTTCAAGCGAGCGCGCACGACCGGGCAGTACCTCGCGGTGGCCATCCAGGGCACCGACGACGATGCCGAATACGTCCGCACGGCGATACAGGCGATTCATTCTCAGGTCACCTCGACACCCCAGAGCCCGGTCGGCTACAGCGCGAACAACCCCAACCTGCAGCTGTGGGTGGCCGCCTGCCTCTTCCGCTACTTCGTCGACCAGTACGAGTTCATGTACGGCAAGATCAGCGACGCATCCGCCGACGCGATCTACGCCGATGCCGCCCGGCTCGGCACCACCCTCAACGTGCGTCCCGACATGTGGCCCGCCGACCGAATTGCCTTCGAGGCCTACTGGGCCGAGCAGATGCAGAAGATCTCCATCGACCCGCCGGTGCGGGAGATGCTCGCGTCGCTGGCCGACCTCAGCTTTTTGCCGGGGCCCCTCGGACGCGCCGGGGTGGTGATGCAGCGCGCCCTCGGTCAACGCGTCCTGTTCATGACCAAGGGCGCCCTGCCGCCCGAGTTCCGCGATGCGATGGGCTTCACCTGGACAGCGGACGACGACCGCCGCTACCGCAAGGCCATCGCCATGCACCGCCGCTTCGACTGGGTCAACCCCGGCTTGCTCAAGGGTTACAACCAAGTGATGCTGGCCGGACTGCGTGTCCGCCGGAAACTGGGTATCCGTGTCTTCTGACCGGTTGTCGCGAACGGCGCCGCGGGCCGGTGGTCGGGGGCTAAGCTCGGCACGCATGCTGCCCCTCACCACGCACGGCGTGTGCAACCTCTGCGAAGCCATCTGTGGACTGCAGGTCACCGTCGAAGACAACCGCGTCACCGACATCCGCGGCGACCGCGACGATCCACTTTCGCGCGGCCACATCTGCCCCAAGGCAACAGCACTGACCGATCTGCACGCCGACCCCGACAGGCTCCGCACCCCGGTTCGCAAGACCGCCGACGGCGGGTGGGAACCGATCAGCTGGAAAGCCGCGACAACGCTGGTGGCCGAACGCATCTCGATAACACAACGTGAACACGGTCGCGACGCGGTTGGCCTCTATCTCGGCAATCCGAGTGTGCACAGCCTCGGATTCGCGACCCACGGCCTGTCGTTCCTCGGCGCCCTGGGTTCGAAGAACATGTTCTCCGCGACATCGGCCGACCAGCTGCCCATCCAGCTGGTGGCGCACCTGATGTACGGACATCAGCTGCAGATCCCCATTCCCGACCTCGACAACACCGATCATTTCCTGGTCTTCGGCGCAAACCCGGTGGTGTCCAACGGCTCGATGATGACCGCACCCGACTTCCGGAACCGCATGCGCGACCTGCGCCGGCGCGGCGGTCGGCTGGTGGTGATCGACCCTCGCCGCACCGAGACCGCCGCCATCGCCGACGAGCACCACTTCATCCGGCCCGGCACCGACGCGGCGCTGCTGCTGGCGATCCTGCATGTGCTGGTGCATGAGCGGGGCGTGGACAACGCACGCATCGAACATCTTCCGTTGTCGGGCATGGACGGCGTGCGCGATGCGTGCGCCTCCACCACACCCGAGTGGGCTGGGCCGATTACCGGGATCGATCCCGGCGAGATCCGTCGCGTCGCTTGCGATTTTGCCGAGGCAGATCGTGCCGTGGCGTACGGCCGGATGGGTGTGTCAACCCAACAGTTCGGCACTGTGTGCCAGTGGGCGATCCAGGCGATCAACGCCGTCACCGGCAACCTCGACCGCGTGGGCGGGTCTCTGCTGACCGATCCCGAGATCGACCTGGTGGCCCGGAAATTAAGCGGTCGTGGGCATTTCGACAAGTGGCGCAGCCGCGTCCGAGACCTGCCCGAGTTCGGCGGCGAATTGCCGGTGTCCACCCTCGCCGACGAGATACTCACCCCTGGTGCCGGGCAGATCAGGACGCTCATCACCCTGGCAGGCAACCCGGTGTCGTCCACCCCCGGCGGAAGCCGCCTCGACCACGCCCTGGAGAACCTCGACTTCATGGTCTCGCTGGACTTCTACATCAACGAGACCACGCGGCATGCCGACATCATCCTGCCGCCGACGATGATCCTCGAACGAGACCACTACGACCTGGTGTTCCATCAGCTAGCGGTCCGCAACACCGCCCGGTTCACCCCTGCGGTTCTCGAGAAAAGCGCCGGTGCCAAGCATGATTGGGAGATCTTCCGTGACCTGACCCTGGCGCTCGGGCGGGCGCGCGCCTCCAAGCGAAGCCTCCGTGAACGGCTTCGAGCCGTCCCCGCCGCGGCCACATCGTCGGCTCGCATCCATGCGACCCCGAAGATGCTGATCGCGTTGCTGCTGCGCACCGGGCCCGGTGATCTCACGATGCGCGACCTCCTGAAGTCACCGTCGGGTCGTGACCTCGGGCCGTTGCGTCCCGGCCTCCGACGCAAACTGGTGGCCAAGTCCAAAACGGTGAACGTGGCCCCGTCGCTGATCGTGGACGATCTCGCGCGGGTCCACAGCGAGCTCGTGGGAACACACGACGGCGAGCTGCTGCTGATCGGACGGCGCCATCTCCGATCGAACAACTCCTGGATGCACAATTCCGAGAGGCTGTCCAAAGGCCAAGAGCGTCATCATCTTCTGATGCACCCCAAAGACCTGGCGCACAGCGGATTGTGTGCCGGCGACAAGGCTGTCCTGCGTTCACGCGCCGGCAGCACCACGGTCACGGTCGCCGAGACCGAGGACATCATGCCGGGTGTGGTCAGCCTGCCCCATGGCTTCGGTCAGAACCGCGGCGGCGTGCAACTGGCGGTGGCCGGTCTCATCGATGCACCGAGCGCCAACGACGTGACCGACCCGCAGTTGCTGGATGCGGTCTCGGGCAACGCCGTACTCAATGGCGTGCCCGTGACCGTCTCCGCCGTCTGACGCGGCCCGGGCGTCAGCCCATGTGGACAGCGCCCTGGGCAGGCAGGTCGTGCTTCTTGACCCGGGTCAGGATCAGCACCACCGGTGTCACCAGGACCAGCAGACCCGCGGCCCACGCGAACGCGGACGTGTAACCCGACACCTCGGCGGCGAGGAATGCGGTCGCGTCGGATGTGGCCGGATTCGACGGCAGTGCATCTGTTTTGGCCGATGTGTACACCGTGGTCAGTAGTGCGGTGCCCATTGCCGCGCCGACCTGCAGGCCCGCGCTCGAGAGTGCACTGGCGGCGCCGGCGTCGTGGTCACGGACACCGATCAGGGCCACGTTCTGCACCGGCACCATCAGCAGTCCCATACCGAATCCGAAGACGGCCAGGGCAGGGAAGACACCGGTCCAATACGAACTGTCCACGTCCACCTGGGCGAGCAACAGCAGACCGGCGGCGGCGACCACAGGGCCGATGGCCATCGGGACCTTGGGCCCCACCGACACAGCCAGTTTCGCGGCGATCCCCGATGCGAGCACGATGAACGCCGTGATCGGCAGACATGCGACACCGGCGATCATCGGACTGAAGCCCAGAACCGCTTGCAGGTAGATGGCCAGATACAGCGTGCTCCCGACGAGTGCGACGCCGGCGAGTGCGATACCGATGAGCGCCGAACCACGGTTGCGGTGCCACGGAACCGACAGGGGCAGCAGTGGATTGGCCGACCGGTGCTCCACCACCGCGAACAACCCGAGCACAACGAGTCCGCCGACGATGAACCCGATGGCGTCGGGTTCCAGCCAACCGTGCTCGGCGCGGGTGAAACCGTAGACGAGGGAGCCCAGGCCCACGGCGACCAGGATCGCCCCGGGCAGGTCATAGCTGGTGTCGCCGTGCGCCTTGGTCTCCTTGACCACCGGAACGGCGGCAGCAATGGCGACCACTGCGATCGGGATGTTCACCAGCAGGCACCAGCGCCAGTCGACATACTGGGTCAGCGCGCCACCCAGGAGCAGTCCGATGGCCGCGCCACCTCCGGAGATCGCACCATAGACAGCAAATGCCTTGGCGCGCTCCTCGTCCCGGGTGAACGTGGTGGTGAGGATCGCAAGCGCGGCCGGTGCGACCAGCGCCGCGAACACACCTTGACCGGCGCGGGCGATGAACAGTTCGATGCCGTTCTGCGCAATGCCACCGACGCCGGACATCACCGCGAAACCGACCATGCCCACGACAAACGAGCGCTTGCGCCCCCAGTAGTCCGCGATGCGTCCACCGAGGAGGAGCAACGCTCCGAAGGCCAGCGCATACGAGGTGACCACCCACGCGCGGTCACCGTCGGTGATGCCCAGATCAGCCTGGGCGTCCGGCAGGGCTATCGACACGATGGTGCTGTCGAGGACCACCATGAGCTGGGCCAGGGCCACGATCGCCAGCACCAGCCAGCGGCGTTGATGATTGGGATTGGCGGGTCCTGGGTCGATCGCGGCGGAACCGGTTTCGGGCACGTCTGTACCCACAGGGGATGTGGTCATGGGAAGCGACGGTAATCGTGTTTCTCCCCAAAATCAAACGAACTAGTTCGACTGACTATGCTTGGTCGATGGCCCCCACCGATGTGACGGCGACAAAGCAGCGAATTCTCGACGCAGCGCGAGACGAGTTCGCGGTCCACGGACTGGCCGGCGCCAGAATCGATCGCATCGCCTCGAATGCCAACGCCAGCAAAGAGCGTCTCTACGCGTACTTCGGCGACAAGGTGGCCTTGTTCCACGCGATCCTCGACGCCGATTTCGATCGCTTCCTCGATGCGGTCCCGTTCGACGCCGAGGATGTGCCCGCCTATGTGGTGGCCCTTTTCGACGACCTCGTCGCCAGACCCCAGACTCAGCGATTGCTGTTGTGGGGCCAACTCGAGGGCCGCGCCCCGCGACTGCGTGAGCTCGCGACATCCGATCCGCGATGGCGCATCCGCATCGACGCCATCCGTGCCGCGCAGCACGTGGGGCAGATCGAGCCGCACTGGGATCCCGAAGAGGTGCTGACGGTCATCTTCGGGCTGGTGTCGAGCTGGGTCACCACTCCGGGGTCAGACGGCCATGCCGATGTCTCCCCCGCGATCATCGATCACCGCAG
This sequence comes from Williamsia muralis, assembly GCF_051487485.1. Taxonomy (GTDB): domain Bacteria; phylum Actinomycetota; class Actinomycetes; order Mycobacteriales; family Mycobacteriaceae; genus Williamsia; species Williamsia muralis_B. The sequence continues at coordinate 434,010 of NZ_JAHVCV010000002.1, forward strand.
ATCGATCGTTCGCGAGTCCGCGCGCCGGATCTTCGGTCCGGCGCCGCACTGATCAGCAACCCTCGATCTCGATGATCGGCGATCCCTCACGCCGGGCGAAGCGAGATGTCGCCAGGTTGCACAGCCCCTGAGTCCTACAGAGCCATCGATCGCCGCCGTCCCACTGTGCGGTGAATGCGCTGCGGCCGTGGATTGCTCGGCTGTTGTCGAGGATGAAGAGTTCACCCGGATGCAGCACCACCTCACTGCGGTGGGCCATCCACACATCCCGGACGGCCTCGAGCGCAATCCGATGTTCCGTACTGGACGTCGACATCAGGTCCTCGTCGTACGTGAGCACCGGGTCGTCCCAGGAACCACTCAGTACCGGGATGGGACCACGCACCTCGTCGGGTACGCCTCCGTCGATGAACGAACTGTCGACGCGCGTGAAGTAGACCGGATCACGCAGTAGTCGAGACGTCTCCGCGGGCAGCCTGCGCTGCAACTCACGCGCGGACAGCAGGAACGTCGAGGCGTGGGGGTCACCGCGCAGGCAACCCAACGCGATGAAGTCCGGGCGGGTGCGCAGGTTGTGACACTGCTCGGTGTGGCTCTCGAGGTCGACGGCACTCCCGGTGGACGTCTGCCGACGCAGGTGGCGACGCACCGGGACAAGCGTCTGGACCAGTTCTCCGCGACATTCTGGCCGGTAACCCACGAGATGCACGATGCTCGACAGCAGCAGGGCCGATTGCCTGGCCATCAGCGTGTGGCGTGTGTTCGCACCCACCGCAATGTCTGGAGTCGGCGGAATGGGGCCGACCTCCAGCCCGCTGAGCAACAGCCCCCCGTCGCCGTCGACGAGGAAGTCGAACAGCAACTCCCTCAGTTCGGTGGGTAGCAGTGCCGCCGCGAGTCGGCTCTGGCGTGCGAACGCGTGGGGGTCGTCCAGGGAGTCGGCGGTGATGTTCTGGGCAATCAACTCGACGACCTCGCGATTGCCGGCGACCGACTTGCGTCGGACGGTCGGCCACGGGGTTCGAGGTGTCCAATCGGCGTGCGTTTGTGCACTCATCATGAGTCCGCCCTCCGGTCCATGCTCGTTGCGGTAACAACAGCGTAGTGCGCAACACCGCTGCGCACACCGCAACAAGCGACGGTCAGTCGCCGGAGCCTCAGGCGCCCGCCGGCGCCGTGGGCCGGCGGCCGCTAGTCGGTCGCCTCGAGTTTGCGTTCGCAGTCGTCGGTGATCAGCCGGTTGTTGCCCAATCCCTGTTGCGCATAGGCGTCTCCGGGATTGAGCAGCAGGCACGCCTTCATCGACAAGCAGCCGCACCCCACGCACGAGTCCATCAGGTCTCTCATGCGTTGCAGCAGGGCGATTCGCTCGTCGAGGTCGTCCACCCATCGTTGTGACGCGCGGTGCCACATCGACTTGGTCGGTGACTCGTGCTCCCCGAGAGCTTGGAGTACCGAGCCGATGGTGGCGAGCGGTATGCCCGCCGCCTGCGATGCGCGGATGAACGCGACCCGGCGCAACATCGCCCGGTGATATCGGCGCTGATTGCCTGCCGTTCGCCTGCTGAAGATCAATCCGCGATCCTCGTAGTATCGAACCGCCGATGGCGCGACCCCTGCTCGGATGGCCAGCTCCCCGACCGTCATCTCCAATTTCTTCGGTGGCATGACCACATCGTAGCTTGACTTCAAGTTCACTTGAACTTGAATACTCGTTTTCCATGACCCACACACAGCCAAAGTTCGTTCTCATCATCGGTTCGGTACGCAAGGGCCGGATCGGCCCCAAGGTCGCGGAGTGGTTCTTGCACCACATGCGTTCTCGTGACGTCGATTTCGAGGTGGTCGACCTGGCCCACCCCAGTGACACCCGGACAAGCGCCGTCTTGGCATCCGCCGACGGCTTCGTCGTGGTCACCCCCGAGTACAACCACTCCTACCCCGGTGAGCTCAAGATCCTCATCGATGCCCACCGTGAGGAGTGGAAGAAGAAGCCCGTCACATTCGTGTCCTACGGCGGGATGTCGGGCGGCCTCCGTGCGGTGGAACATCTTCGCGCCGTGTTCGCCGAGCTCTATTCGGTCGGCACCCGCAATGGCGTGGTGATCCATGCGCCCTGGGACCACCTGGTAGACGGAACGCTCGAACTCGACGATGCCGCCGTCGCCTCCGCCCGAGCGGCGATGGACGAATTGACCTGGTGGGCCGAGCTGTTGAAGTCGGCACGCGTGGCAGATCAAGGGGCGGCGTGATCATGGATGCTCGGGCAAAGAAGGTGGCTGCGATTCTCGCGCTGGGCACCCTGATGGTGATGCTGGACGTCACGGTGACCGTGGTCGCGATCCCCGGGCTCGCCGAGTCGTTCGACACGAATCTCGCGACAGTGCAATGGGTCACCACCGCATACGCTCTCGCACTTGTCGCCGTGATGCCGACAGCAGCGTGGATGATCGGACGATTCGGTGCCGCACGCGTGTACATCTGCGCACTGACCGTGTTCGTGGCCGGATCGGCCCTCGCAGGTCTGGCCTGGAACGTGGAGAGCCTCATCGCCTTTCGGGCGGTTCAGGGATTCGGCGGAGGTTTCCTGCAACCAGTCGGCATGACCATAGCTCTGCAGCTCGTCGACGAACGCCACCGAGGGAAGATGATGGGCTGGCTCGGCCTCCCGTTGCTCGTCGGGCCGGTCCTCGGCCCCACGGCGGGTGGCTTCCTCGTCGATAGTGTCGGCTGGCGATCGCTCTTCCTGATCAACGTTCCGATCGGGATCGCGGCAATCATCTTGGCCATCAGAGTGTTCCCGCGAACAAAGGGAACAGAGAAACGCCCCCTCGACTGGGCGGGCCTGCTGATGCTGGCACCCGGTGGGGCACTGCTCGTGTTCGGCCTGGCCAAGGCCGGCGACCACGGCGACCCTCTCACGCTCGCTGTCGTCGCACCTGCCGGGGCCGGGGCACTGCTGCTGGCGCTTTTCGCGCGGCGGACACTGAACACCGAACGTCCGTTGCTCGACCTCCGGTTGCTTCGCGAGCGGTCGTTGTCGACGGGCGCGCTGACCATGCTGCTGGTGGCCGGGGCGTATTTCGGTTCGATGATGATCTTGCCCATCTACGTCCAGGCAGTTCGGGGAGACACCGCGACCACTGCCGGCCTGCTGATGATCGGCCAGGCACTCACCACCGGCGTGGTGGTGCAGATCGCCACCCGGCTGGTCGATCGCGTGGACCCGCGAATGGTGGTGTGGTTCGGGATCTCGGCCACGGTGGTCGCGATGTCGCTGATGACAACGATCCTCGACGACAACACCTCGTACGTCGTGGTCGCCGGGATCGGCGTGGTGATGGGTATCGGGATCGGCTCCACGTTGATGCCCGTGATGACTGCCGCCCTACGCGGCGTCTCGGCCGAGCACATGCCTTCGGGTACAACGATATTGACAACCGGCAACCAGTTCGCCGCCGCGATCGGCGCGGCGGCCGCCGCGACGGTGCTCACGACTCACCTCAACAATCGGGTGCCCCTGCTCGACGACGGCGGTATGGCAGCGGCGCTCGGACTCTCGACAGCCGAACGCTTGGTCACAGGGCCGGCACTCGCCGACGCCGTAGCCGACACCTACCTGTTGACACTGGGCCTACTCGTCGCGGCGCTTGTGACGTCGTTTCTTCTCCCGCGGACAGCGGTCGCGGTCAGAACGGCCGAGCCCGCCGAGCGAACCGAACTCGCCGCAGAAGCGGGCTGAACGCCTCTAGGCGACGGCGCGCCTCACACGACCGCGCTCGGGCCACGGCCAATCGAATTGCAATTCGCCGCCGACGCCGAGCTGCCGCCAGCGGCGGGCCAGGCCATCAGCTTCGGTGAGGCAGTCGTCGATCTGGCGTGCGGTGGCGCCGGCGATCTCGATTCGATCATCCAGCCGCGGTGGCACCAGATGTCCGTCATGGTGCTGGTGCCACCGCACATGAATGACAAAAGCAAGCGACTCCGAGCGCTGAACACCGTGTCCTGCGGCCACGTTCCGTTTTGCACTTCGCTTCGCCCATCGCTTGTCGCGCTGGGCATCGAGGGGCACGAACGAAACACCACAACTGCCACGGGTTTTCGCCACCGCGCGGCAAAGGGACGATGAACCTCGCAATCCGGCCGCCCGGGTGTGAGGACTACTTCGTTCGCGCCGGCTTGACCACGAGCACCGGGCACGTGGCCTTGTGCAACACGGCCTGACTGGTCGAACCGAGCAGCAGCCCGCGGAACCCGCCTCGACCGCGGCTACCCACCACGAGCAACTGGGCGTCGGTGGCATGTTCGATCAGTTGGTTGGCCGGGCCGTCCGGCACCACGACGCGTTCGATCTCGACATCCGGGTAGTCGCTGCCGAATCCGGCGATGCGCTCGGCGACGACTTCGTGGGCTTCGTCCGCGAGCCGCTGCAGCTGATCCGCATCGAGTCCGTACCCGTTCAGTGCGTCCGATGCCAGATCTGTCCAGGTGTGCACCACCTTGAGCTTTGTCCCGAGCTGAGATGCCTGCTCGAAGGCGGACGACAGCGCGGCTTCGCTCAACTCCGAACCGTCGATTCCGACAACCACCGGGCCGGGGCCACCGGGGCCCGCGTAGACCACAACCGGGCTCGCCGCGTGAGCTGCGACGTCGACGCCGACCGATCCGAGGAACAGGCCACGAACGCCACCGAGGCCGCGGCTGCCCACGACCACCAGAGCCGCGTCATGCGAGGCGTCGATCAACACGGGGCTCGGCCGGCCTTCGACGACCTTTCCGGTCACGTCGACGGACGGAGCCGTCGTGCGGGCCTTCGCCGCTGCCGTGTGTACGTTTTCTTCGGCTTCCTTACGGATGATGTCGATGACGTCCTGCGGGATGACCAACGCCGGTGCGTATGCCGCGGCCTGTGTCTCGTAGGCGGCCAGGATCGTCAACGACTTTCCCTGCCGCTCGGCAGCTTTTGCCGCCCACACCGCTGCCTCGAGGGCAGACTCCGATCCATCGATTCCGACAACAATTGTCGAGCTCACCACTGAACCTCCTTTTTCGCGTTCCCCGACCATCCTTCTCTCCTTTTGTTCATCGTCAACGCGTGGCGGGCGTCTACTGCGACACATGCGGGTGAACTGCTCGGGCCGACAGGCGGGCCCCACAACCGCGTTTGTGGCCGGGGTACCCGTACACTAGAGACGTCGGACACATTACGAACGCTGTTCGTGCTCGAACATCCACTGACCGCCGTCTCTCCCACCTGGCCTGAGAAGGCGTCGGAATGGGCCAACGGCCCAGGTGAGCGGCATGAAATGGCTAGCGGCTACGAAAGGCCGATCCATACCGCTGCGGTGTCGGGTAGCAGACCTGGAACCGATACACCGCTCGTTCACTCTCTAGATCGCAGCCGGATGCCCGGCTCGTCTCGCAGATCGTGTCCATGATTCACCGCCGACGGCGACCGATGGATCCATTCCCCTCGCCGCGGCCCACAAACTCGAGCGCCACAATCGGCACTCACACCAGAAAGAAGACAAACATGCAGGATCGAGACCTTTTCTCGCACCGCGAATTGAGCCATTCTGATGACTCGCACAAAGCGGCCCCGTCGGGCGACATCCCTCAACCGGTGTTCTCCGACCTCGTGATCGACCCGAAGGCAAAACGCCAAGAAGCGCAATCCACATTCGTATCGGACCGTGGCTGACCATGAGTAAACCGATGTCGGCGCCGATCCGCTTCACGCTCGCCCGCGAGCGCGGCGCCAACATCGACGGAGCCTGGTGGCCCGAGACCGCCCGCGTTGGCAACGAACTGCCGTTGCTGGTCAGTGCCCTCAATCCGCTGCTCGGAGTGGTCCGGGATGTGTCGGTGAACTGGTCGCGTTCGGACTCGTTCCCGGATCTCGACGCTGTCGACTACGACGGCATCAGGAACTCGCTGATCCCGGTCGCCCAGCGAATCATCTGCCTGACCGGCCTCAAACGCACCGCGACGTTGTTGGTCATCCCTTACCGGACGTCGTCCGCGTTGGCCGTGGCGATTCTCGGTGAGTCCGCAGGCATCGCCTCGGCGGGCAACGCATCAGCCAAGGCGCGGGTTTCGGCCAGACGGATCGTCCGCGAGGCGACCAAGCAGATCCACGGCGCCCTGCCGATCGCCAAGACACCCGCGGCCAAACCGCGCGGAGGAGCGCGCTCAGAGGCCTGATCGGCTCCGACCGTTTCTCACCGCTGCCGCAGCACGAATCGCTGGACCTTTCCGCTCGGGGTCTTGGGCAGGGCATCGATGAAATGAACCTTGCGCGGATAGGCGTGGGCCGCGAACTTCCTCTTCACCAGCTGCTGCAGGTCTGCCTCTAGCTCCGGCGAGGGCTCGGCCGAATCATGTAGCACCACATACGCTTCGAGTACCTCGCCGCGCAACTCGTCGGATTTGCCGACCACCGCCGCCTCCATGACCGCGTCGTGCATGACAAGCACACTCTCCACATCGAACGGCCCGATCCGGTAACCGGCCATGATGATCACGTCGTCGTCGCGCGAGGAGAAGAAGTAGAAGCCGTCACCGTCCACCGCCCCCGAGTCCCCGGTCAGGTACCACCGGCCGTCGCCGGTGTAGCGGCCCGCCGTCTTCTCCGGCGCGTTCACATAGCCGTTGAACCAGAGCAGGTCACTGGATGAGGTGTCGATCGACACCCTCCCGAGCGTTCCGGCGGGGGCCACATCGTCCGAATCCTCTTGCAACACGGCACATGTCCAGCCCGGCAAGGCCCGTCCCATCGAGCCGGCCGGTACGTCGGTGCGCAGCGAATCGTGCCAGGCGTTGACGATGAACATGCCATGCTCGGTCTGCCCGTAGTGATCTCGTACCGCCACGCCCAGAGCATCGCTGGACCAGCCGACCACGTCCGGGGTCAGCGGTTCACCGGCCGACGACGCCCGGCGCAGCGTGATCTTCTCCGCCGACGCATCCCCCGCTCGCAGTGCGCGGTAGACGGTCGGCGCCGCAGCGAAGTTGGTCACCTCGAAGTCGCGGAGCACCTGCCACGTCAAGGCGGGCGAGAATCCCGCGTGCAGCAGCAGGCTTCGGGTGCCCGATGCCATCGGCCCGAGAAGTGCGTAGTAGAGCCCGTAGGCCCAGCCCGGGTCGGCGGCGTTCCAGAACACGTCCTCCGGCCGCACGTCCAGGCCGAACTCCTGGTACGCGTGGAACGACGCCAGCGCACGGACCGGAACCGGGACGCCCTTCGGTGTGCCGGTGGTGCCGCTGGTGAACAGTTCGACCAGCAAGCCGTCGCCGCCGACGGTCACCGCGGCCGCACCCGGTTCGTCAGACGTGTGCGCGTCGATCAGCGCAGACAGTTGGAGTCGGTCGTCGGAGATGTTGCCGGCGGCGATCACCTGCCACGGCGCGTCGGCCGGCATGTCCTCGCCGGGCGCGAGCTTGGTCAGCTGGTCGAGGTCGGAGATGACGATCTTGGCACCGCTGGACTGCAGTCGGTACGCGATGGCGGGGGGAGCAAAGGCCGTGAACAGCGGGACATACACCGCTCCGCGACGCCAGATGGCCAGTGCCGCAACGACGAGCTCGGCTGACTTCCCCATCAGTGTCGCGACCCGGTCCCCCGGCTCCACCCCGAGGTCGGCAAGGGCCGCCGCGAATTTCGAGGACTGCTCCCGAAGGTGGCCATAAGTGAGGTCCACCGACGTCACGTTCCCGCCGCCTGCGGAGTCGATGACGGTGAACGCGATCGCATCACTCGGGTGCCGATCACACAGCAGGTCGGCAGCACACGCCTGCGGATTGTCGTACTGGGCCAGCAACTCGGCCACTCGGTCATCGATGGCATTCATCTGCGGAGTCCTCTTCTCGCTCGCTCGTTCCACACACGAGTAGGATCCAGGTCACACTTGTCCGCCCGCTACCCCCGAAAAGGGGTGACACATGACCAGCTCGTCCCCCGTACTCCGTCCACGCGACACCGACGCTCTACGCAGCGAGATGCGTCAGGTGGCGGCACGGTCGGAGACGCCGGTGATGTTCGGCGGTGAGGTCCACGCGGGCACCTTGATCCTCAGCGAGTTCGTCGGCACCCGAACCAACGGGCTGCGTGGGCTGGCGGTGAGTTCGTCGTCGGGGCTGGGCGGCCGGGTGGTCGACCGGCTGCGTCCGGCGTCCGTCTCGGACTACCGCAACGCCTCGGCCATCACCCACCACTACGACCGGCCGGTTCTGGGCGAAGGTCTGCGATCGGTGCTGGCCGTGCCCGTGGTGGTGGACAACCGTCCGCGCGCCGTCCTGTACGCAGCTCGGCGCGACGCCGCACCCATCGGGGGGCGCACCGCGGACGCGGTGGTCGAGGCCTGTCGACGGCTTGCCGCAGAGATCGCAATCCGCGATGAGGTGGATCGACGGGTGGCGATGATGACCGCGGTCGCCGCCATCCCACAACACACCGATCCCGTTGCCACAGAAGAACTCCGCAGCATCCATGCGGAGTTGCGCCAGTTGGGCGCAACGCTCGACAACTGCGCGGGCACCCGGCTGCGAGACATGTCCGAACGCCTCGCGCGAATCATCAACTCCGACATGGACACCCCGGGCCATGTGGCACTGGCCCCCCGTGAGATCGACGTCCTCTCCGCGATATCGCTCGGCGGTTCCAACATCGATGTGGCCAAGCGATTGTCGTTACGACCCGAGACGGTGAAGAGCTACCTGCGTAGTGCCATGCGCAAACTGGATGCCCACAGCCGGCACGAAGCGGTGGTCACGGCGCGACGGATGAACCTACTCCCCTGAGCGTCAGCTCGGAGTCGGGGTCTGCACCTGCGGAATCTCCACACCGGTGGTGGTGACCGTGACCACCCGCGCCGTGGCGATGTCGAAGAAGAGACCCGCAACCCGCAGCCGCCCCTCGGCGACCGCGCGCCCGACAATCGGATGGCGTTGAAGCGTCTGCACCTGCAATGCCACATTGACGATGGCCAATTGGTCGACGTCTCCGAAACCTGCTGCAGCCGCGCTCAACCCGGCCGGGTGCCCTGCCCTCCAGGCAGCAAGGCTCGGCTCGGCGTTCTTCAGCCACTCACCCACCGGGCCGGCCTCGCTTGCACCGTCCGTCGACAGCAGCGCCTTCATCGCGCCACATGACGAGTGCCCACACACCACCGCCGAACTGACTCGCAGCTCGTCGATGGCAAACGCGATCGCCGCTTCCGCGGATACGTCCGCCTTGGGCGGGGCGGGGATCAGGTTGCCCACGTTACGGACGGTGAACAGGTCACCGGGACCGCTGGAGGTGATGACGTTGGGAACCACGCGCGAGTCGGCGCACGTGATGAAGAGTGTGTCCGGATCCTGCACGTCGGTGAGATCGACGAGATATTCCAGGAGTTCGTCCGCACCGGTGCGGTGATACTCGTCGACGCCCTCCTTGATCGGTTGTAGCGCTCGGGGCGAACCGGCGTCCGTCGTGGTGGTCGACTGCCACGACTTCCAAGGAGCCAGACCCAGGCCGCGACCCGAAGCAGTCTTCCGCCGAGGCGGTGCCGTGGGGGCGTCCTCCATCGTTGCCTTACCGGTCTGCTGGATGTGCACTGATCCACCGTTCGCCTCGTGCGCGCGTTTCCAGTCCTCGATCATCTCGGCGGCAGCATGGTCGAGATAGTCGGTGTCGAGTTCCACACTCACGTGCGCGTCCGCCGGCACCGATCCCAGTGTCTTGTTCAATCGCGGGAGCGCCAGGAAGCTGAGGGATCCGCGGATGCTCACCCGCCACTGCCGGGCTCCTTCGGCCCCGAACGGCTCGGCGACCATCTCGGCGCGGATCACCCGCCAGATCAGGACAGCGATCGCCACCGCCAACCCGATTCCCACGCCTTCGAGCAGATTGAGGAAGACAACACAGGACATCGTGATGAGGTACACCCAGAGATCACCGGTACGCCACGCCAGCTTCATGTGGGCCAGTTTCACCAACTGGATTCCGATCACCACCAACAATCCGGCAAGAGCTGCCTGCGGAATCTGCTGGACCAGGGAGGTGAGCATCACCGAGAACACGAGGAGCCAGAAGCCGTGGAGAATGGTCGATGTCCGGGTCCGGGCGCCGGTCGTGACGTTGGTGGTGCTTCGCACGATCACACCCGTGATCGGAAGTCCACCGAGGCCACCCGACACGATGTTCGCGCTGCCCTGTCCCAACAACTCTCGGTTGAAGTCGGTACGTGGGCCCGTGTGCATCTTGTCCACCGCAACCGCCGACAGCAACGACTCCACACTGGCGATCAGGGCGACCGTCAGAACTCCGAGCACCACGCCACTCCAGTTGCCCGTGGGCAACTCGGGAAGGGAGATCGAATCAAAGAAGTTGCCGCCGAGGTCGATCCGTTCGACATCGATGGGCGCCAAAGCGGCGACGAGTGTTGCCGCAACGATGGCGACCAAGGGGCCGGGAACCTTTCGAACTCTTGCCGGAAGCGTCGGCCAGCTCAGCATGATCACCACCACCATGCCACCCACCAGCACCTCGGCGTGCTGCAGATCGAGGATCTGTCCCGGTAGGGCGGTCAGGTTCTGCCAGGCGTCGCTCTTGGACGAACCACCGAGCAAGACGTGAATCTGTTGCAGCGCAATGGTGATGCCGATTCCGGCCAGCATCGCGTGCACCACAACAGGAGCAATGGCCAACGCGGACTGTGCAACACGGCTCAGACCGAACACGATCTGCAGTACACCGGCCGCCACGGTGATCGCACAGGTGACCCGCCAGCCGAAGGTGTTGACCAGTTCCGCGACCACCACGGTGAGGCCCGCGGCAGGGCCGCTGACCTGCAGGGGTGAGCCACCGAGGAAACCGACGACGATGCCGCCGACCACACCGGCGATCAGGCCCGCCATCACGGGAGCACCTGACGCTATGGCGATACCAAGCGAAAGTGGCAGCGCCACAAGGAAAACCACAAGAGAGGCCGGGAGGTCATATCGGATGTTGGCCTTGAAGTCGGTCCCCCGGAAATACGATGTTGAGATTTCTCTGAGCATTCGCATGCTCTACAAAGTAAAGAGAAAGTATTAACGGGGCCTTAGAGCGCTGTTACCTCCGGTGGTTTTGTGACCTATCCGACCCGTCGTCGCGGACTCGGATCACGTCACTGCGGGGCCGATCGGGTGCACGTCGTGCGAGGGTTCGAATCCTCCGGCTCGCACCATTCGCCCGTACAAATCATCGGTTTTCATCAACACATCGTGACTGCCCACCGCACTCACCCGCCCCTCGTCCATGACGATGATCGTGTCGGCATGTCGCACCGTCGACAAGCGATGGGCGATGGTGATCACGGCGCCGGTCTGGGCGCGTTGCCTGATCGACTCCACGATCACCGCCTCGGTGAGGGTGTCGACCTGTGATGTCGCCTCGTCGAGCAACAAGATGGGCGAGGGACGAATCATCGCGCGCGCCATCGCTATCCGTTGGCGTTGTCCGCCCGACAGATCCGTGTCACGGATCGGCGTGTCCACACCCGCCGGCAGAGCGGCAATGGTCGAGTCGAGTTTGAGCAAGGTGAGCACCTCCGCGAGTTCGTTGTCATCTGCTTCGGGGTGGATGAACCTCAGGTTGTCACCCACCGTGCCCGGTACAAGCGGCGATTCCTGTTCGACGTAGGCGATCTGCTCTCGCACCTCTGCCACCGTCATCTCCGGATACCCGACGCCCCCGAGTCGCAGAACGCCGCTGTGGGGCTCGATGAAGCGGAGGATCGCCGAGAAGATTGAGGTCTTGCCCGCACCTGACGGTCCGACGATGGCAGTGTGACCGATGGCGGGGATCTCGACCGACACCCGGTCGAGCGCGGGTAGCAGGTCGTCGCCGTACCGGAATGTCACGTCGTCGAACACGATTCCCCCGCTGCCTGCACCACCATGCTGGGGCAGTAGGACTTTCACCGCCGGAGCCGAGACCTCCGACTCCAGGTTCTCCATCTCCCGGATGCGGATTGCTGCGGCGATTCCAGACTGCAGCGCGGTGATGTTCTGCGTCAACTCCGACACGGGCCCCATCAAGGTGAAGGCGTACAACAGAAAAGCGATCAGTGTCGACACCTCCATGGCGCCGGCTTCCACGCGCCACGCCCCCAGTGCGAGGATGGCGATGATCGCGCCCTGTACACCGGTCCACCCGGCCGTCATGGCGCCGGCAGAGACACGCACCGCGGCCACCGCATGCGAGCGGGCACGAGCGGCGTTGTCGCCGATGACCGCGCCGACCCGATCCTCCGCTCCGGCCGCCTTCACTGTTCGCACCGAACGCAGACCGCCTTCCAGCACACCGCCGAGATGCCCGAGTGCTTCCTGGGTGCGCGCTTCCGCCTTGGCAATTCGCGGCATCAGCACCGTGAACACCGCCGCGACGCAGATGATCGCGACCATGGTGACCCCGAGCAACACCAGGTCCAGCACACCCATCAGCACGATGGTCCCGACGGCGACGCAGGTCGCGTTGATGACCCCGACCACTGCGCTCGACGCGGCTTCGCGCAGCAACACCGTGTCGGAAGTGACGCGCGTGACCAACTCGCCCACCGGCCGGGCCTGGACCGACGGAACGGTGGAACCGAGCAACCGGCGGACCAGCGACGAACGAGCGTCGTAGACGATCGACTCCGCAGCAGTTCCCAGCACGATCCACTGCGCGCAGCCGAGTACCGCCCCGACCACCAGGAAGATCACTAGCACCAGGACCGGGGTGACGATCGACGAACCGTTCCCCAGCGAATCGAGGATCCACTTGGTGACCATCGGCGTCGCGAGGACGGTGACCGAACCGCTGAGCGCCAGCACGAGGCCCAGGACGATCGATCTGAGATGAGGACGCGCGAACCCGGCGAGAACCTTGATGTTCTTCAGGTCACCGGATGCCGCCGCTTGAGGGCTGTTCTCTGCGATGGAAGTGTCCATGCCCAAGTGGAACATACATGTTCCACTTTGGAAACCCATTTGTTCGTCGCGGTACGGCGACATCCCGTCGTTGATGACAGCGCGACTATGCTCACGTCATGGTCGCGACCTCAACCGCCGAGGAGTCCGGAGCGCGTGAGCGTACTCGCCGGGCAATTCTCGACGCGGCTGTGGCCGCACTCGCCAAGTCACCCACGGCGCCGCTCGCGGAAATCGCAGATCGCGCGAGAGTCGGCCGCACCACGTTGCACCGCTATTTTCCGGAACGTTCCGATCTGCTCGGTGCGGTTGCGCGATTCGCCGAGCAGTCCGTCGCGGACGCCGGCCGGCGCGCCGACCTCGCACGGGGCACGGGTCTGGAAGCGATCTTGCGCCTATGCGAGGAGTACTTCGAACTCACCGATGTGCTCGCCGTCTTGTTCTTCGCTTCCGGGGTGAATGATCAGGACATCGCGTTCACGGACGGCACGGTCATAGAAGCCGTCGAACGCGGACGATCCGACGGCTCGATCGATGCCGAACTCGAAGCGGAGTGGATCGTGAACATGATGTGGGCGTTGCTCTATGCCAGCGTCGACCACGTCAATCGTAGTTCCGGCACCCGCATGAAGGTGCAGACGATGACACTGCGGAGCCTACGCAAAGCCATTGCCGCGACATCGGTGCCCGCGTGACATCGGTGCCCGCGTCGTAATCTGAGCTGATGAGCCGCCCCGACAACGACGACCCGTCCACCCTGTCCTTCGACAGCCGCGCGGTGCACGCCGGCAATTCGGTGGACAAGGGATCCGGCGCCGTACGCACGCCGATCGTGATGGCGAACTCGTACGCCCTGCCCGACGACCCGTCGAACGTCAGCTGGTCCGGAACCGACATCCCGCTGTACACCCGCAACTCGGGCGCCAATCAGATTGCGCTGCAGAAGAAGTTGGCGGCGCTCGAAGAGGCGGAGGACGCAGTCGCCCTGGCCTCGGGGGTTGCCGCACTGCACGCGGTCTTCTTCACGTATCTCAACACCGGTGACCATGTGGTGGTCGCCGACGTCACCTACGAGGCCACGTGGAAGTTGTTCACCGAACTGCTCCCCGTCAAATACGGCATCGAGGCGACCTTCGTCGACGCATCCGATCCGCACGCGGTCGAAGAGGCCATGCGCCCGACCACTCGTCTGGTGCATGTCGAGGCCATCGCGAACCCGACCACCAAGGTCACCGACATCGCCGCGGTCGCCGCCATCGCGCACGAAGGCGGCGCGTTGCTCGTCGTCGACTCCACATTCACCCCACCCCCGCTGTATCGACCGCTCGCCGACGGGGCCGACCTGGTGGTGCATTCACTGACCAAGTACTACAACGGGCACGGGGACGCGATGGGCGGCGCCGTGGTGGGCGCACGCAGCCTGATCGATCCCATCAAATCTCATGCCATGGTCGATGTCGGAGGAGTGATCTCGCCGTTCAATGCGTGGTTGATCAGCCGCGGTTCAATCACGCTGCCACTGAGGCTGTCCCGGCATCTCACCTCGGCCGAGCAGGTGGCGCAGTTCCTCGACGCCGACGATCGGGTGGTCTACGTCGCCTATCCGGGACTTGCCTCACATCCCCAGCACGAGTTGGCGTCTCGCCAGTTCGGCGGTCGAGGTCACGGGGCGATGATGGCGTTTGCCGTCCGCGGGGACTCCGACACCCAGAACCGGTTTGTCGCGAACCTGAGGATGATCACCTCGGCGGTCTCACTCGGACACGACGAATCACTCATCGTGCACGTCGGCACCGAAGGCGCGCGAGTTGCGAACTATCCGAACGAGTTCCGCGAGTGGGGGCACCTACGTTTCTCGATCGGACTCGAGGATCCCGCCGACATCATCGCCGACCTGTCCGCGGCCCTGGACGACACGTTCGGCTGACGCCCGTCAGATCGCGTCACGCGGACGCATCAGCAGGGCGATCAGCCCGCCTACAGCCATCACGGCGATGACCGAGGCGAACACCACGCCGGCGGTGGTCAGCGTCCACGCCTGCGCGGCGAAGCCATCTGCAATGATCGGCACCGAGATGGCAAGGTAGGCAACAACAAAATAGGCGGATGTGGCATCGGCCTTGCGCTCGGGCTCCACCCGGGCGGCGATGGCGGCGATCCCCTTGCTGAACAGCAGGCCTTGGCTCGCCCCCGAGATCACGGCGCCGACGATCAATCCCGCCAACGACGCAGCCTCCAGACTGACGATCAACACGGCCATACCCACGGTGAGTGAGATGTATCCGGCGACAAGCGAAGGGCGGACCGGCGCATTCGACAACACGATCTGCGTGACAGCCGAGGCCGCGAAGAGGACAAAGACCACCAGCCCGGTGATCGTGGGCGACGAGATGTCCAGGACCTTTGTCATGAAATTGGGGGCGACCGCGGTGAACAACCCGCAGACCGCGAATCCGGCAACGGCCCCCACAACCGCTTGCGGGAAGATGCCGCGCACAGACGGTGGCACACTGACCCGCTGCAGTCTGGGCCGAGCCCCCTTGCGCACCTTGACCGTTTCCGGGACGGCAAGCAGGCCGGCTCCTGCCACCATCAGCAACAGGGCATGGATCACGAAGATCGTCCGCGTCGGGTACGGCGCGAATTCGGTGACCACGCCGGCGACCAGAGGACCCAGGCCCAAGCCGCCGATGTTGGCGGCGGTGGCGATCGCCGGTGCCATCCGGCGTCGAGCCGCCGGTGCGGCCTCGATGACCGCGACGGTTGCCGTGCTGGTGAAGATGCCCGCGGAGAATCCCGAGACCAGGCGGCCGACGAACAAGATCTCGACACTGCCGCCGATCAGGAACAAGACCGCGCTGGCCAGTGACAGGGCCACGCCTGCAAACAGCATCGGGCGGCGGCCGATCGTGTCCGAGAACTGCCCCACCCCGATGAGTGCAGCAATGACCCCGACCGCATACGTCGCGAAGATGATGGTGGTCATCAGGCTGCCGAAGCCGAACTCCCGCTGGTATTCGGGATAGAGCGGGGTCGGCAACGTGGTGCCCATCATCACCACCGCGAACGCGTAGACCGCCGCGGGGAAGGCGATCAGCCGTAGCGCTCGGCCCGGCACCGGTTGCCCGGTGTGGGTGTCGACTCCGGCACCAGCAGCAGTCATGGCAGAGCCCTTCGGTTGGTGGGTGTCGCGGGTACGCACGGGCACCTCAACGTCAGCAACGCTCACGATCTTCCGCGGGGGCCGGATGAGCCCGGAATGTCCGAATCAGTGTGCGGAAACGGCCATATGGGTTCGGGTTTCACTCAGCGACACCAGCTTGCCGTCGTGGATCACCACCCGATCCGCAGGGGCGTTGGCGATGACGTCGAGCACACTCGTTCCTCGGACAGCCAGGAACTCTGCACGCGCCCCCACGCGTGGGCCTGCCTCGGGCAGCCCCATCACCGCCCGCGCGTCTTCGGTGACCATCGCCATGGCGACGTCCGGGTGTACGTGTGCTGCCGTGATGGCCAGCATCGCGGTCTCGAGTGCGTCGCTGCGCCCGACCGGGTTGAACGCGTCCCGCACGTTGTCGGCGCCCGCCGCCACCCGAATCCCCGCTTCTCGGAGCGGTTCGATGGCGGTGATGCCCCGCGGAGTCGAGACCGGGTGACCCCGGCCCTGCAGATACAAATTGGTGATCGGGTTGGCCACCACCCCGATGCCGCTCGAGGCGATGAGCGGCAACAGCCCTGCGAGTTCTGTTCTGCTCATCGTGCCGAGCCGGGTGCAGTGTCCGGCAGTGCGAATCCGGCCTGCCGGCCATGTCGCCACGCGTTCGGCGAATGCCCCGATGGTGTGGTGGTCTCCCTCCAGGAACTCGTCGGTGTGCAGGTCCACGCCCACTCCCCTGGCCTCGGCGATCGTCAGCAGGCGGTCCAGGTCGCCCAGTGGGTCCGGCGCACTGTGCGGCGAGCCGCCCACGAGGTCGGCGCCTGCGTCGAGTGCCTGATGCACCAGTTCGTCGGTGGCGTACACCTTGCTCAGCGCGACGATCTCGATGTCCATCACCCCCTCTAGTTCCCTTCGGACCCGGTCGATGGCCCGGATACCCCGGAGGGGGTCGGCGCCGAGGAGGATGTCGACATGCGACCGGACGGCGGTGGTGCCGTTGCGCAGCAGGGCCAGAGCGGCCGTTCGCGCGCGCGTCCGGAATGACTCCTCGTCGAGACCGGCGCTGCCTTCCTTCCAGTTCGCGATCGCATCGTGCAGGTCGCCAAGGGGCGGCCGCAACACGTCCCACGACAGTGCCTTGTCCAGATGTGCATGAGGCTCGGCAGGTGCGGTGAGCAGAACGTACCCACGCAGGTCGAGTACGTCGGCTCGGTCCGGAGCAACCGCGCGTTCGTCTGTGGGCTGCACAGCCGTCACAACGGCGTGACCATCGACCATCGAGATGTCGACGTCGACCACAGATCCGTCGGCGAGCACGGCGCCGCGCATCTGCGAGAGCGATTGCGGCAAAGAGAGATTCATTATTCAACCTTCTGATCTGCGCATGGGGCGAGAAGTGATGCGGGGGCGCGCCTGTCACACCCGCTGGGTACGCACGAACACCCCGGCCACATGGGCGCACGCGGCGGTGCGGGCGCCTTCGGCGTCTCCTGCTTCGATCGCGGCGACGATCCGTTCGTGCTCGATCACCGCGAGACGGCGATTGAGGTCGGCGGTCCACACGTCGGACCGGAACAGGTGCGACTGGCCATCGAGCCGCGAAAGCGCTTCGCCCAGTGGACGATTGTTCGCCGTCTCACGGATGAGGGTATGGAACTGGAGGTCGAGGGTGGCGTCCCGCCGGGAGTCGGCCGGATCCTCGAGCAATTCACGCTGCACCTCGACCATCTTGCGCAGGTGGGCCACTGTCTCATGCGTGGCGGTGAGAGTGGCGTTGTACGCCGCCAGCCCGTCCAGAACCTCCCGGACCTCGAACACGGACTTGAGCGTCTGGGCATCGAGTGAGGCCACCCGGGCGCCCGCGTTGCGCGTATGGGATGCAAGACCTTCGTAAATGAGCTGCTGCACCGCCTCTCGGACCGGAGTCCGACTCACCTTCAGCCGAGCGGCCAACGCGGGCACACTCAATGGGCTCCCCGACTCCAGTTCGCCGGAGAAGATCATCTCCTGCAGCGCGTCGTGCACCGAGTCGGTGAGCAGGGCACGCTCAGATGCCGTCACCTCTGCTCCCCTCCCTACTTCTCGGCCGCGGCAACGCGCGCGGCCTCTCGAAGTTGCGTCGCAGGTGCCACACCGGTGCGCAGGCCGGCAACCTTCATGGCGATGTTCTCGGCAATCGTAATCGGAGGGTAGCCCGTCTCGCCCTCTGCCAACGTCCCGGGAAGAGCTTCGATGACCGCGTCGTGATTGCCGTCGAAGAAGAATGCTGCCGAACGACGCCGCGTGATCTGACCGTCGACCACCGGAGGGTCGACGCGATGGATGGTCGACATCCAGCGGTCGTTGGTCCACCGCGACATCGCATCTCCCAGATTGATCAGCAGGGCACCTTCGGCCGGCTGGACATCGTGCCAGTGTCCCTCGCGGTCGAGTACCTGGAGACCTGGAACGCGGTCGGCCCACAGAATGGTCAGGATCCCGAAATCGGTGTGGGCCCCCATCCCCGTCAGGTCACCGGTGAACTCGGTGTCGCCTTCCGGCAAGGCGTAGTTGTTCATCTTCAGCGCTTCGATCGAGTGGTCGGTCATGGTCTCGAAGTACCCAGGTCGCAGACCCAGTGCATCGGTGAAGGCGTCCATCAGGCTACGCGAGAGTGACTGTGCTGCAGCGAAGTAAGCCTGGACCGCGGGAGCGAACCCCGGCGCGGCGTCGGGCCAGTTGTTCGGCGCGTAGCTGGTCTCGGGTACTTCGAGCGGCGTGAAGTCCGCCGCTTCGGTACCCACCGTGTATGCCTCGTAGAAGTCGTTCATCTGTCCTGCCGTCGGGATGCCCAGACTCATGCTCAGGGACTCCGACTTGGGCGGCGAGTAGCCACGATTGGTTGCCGGGTCCCGTCGGTACTGCTTCTTCACCGCCAGTGGCAGGGCGAAGAACTCATCGAGCGCGTCGGCGAGTCCCGCAATGGTGTCGGTGTCGATACCGTGACCGACGATCTGGACGAAACCTACGTCGCGGCACGCACGGTCGAGCGCGGAGGCGACCTCTGCCCGCGCCGATGAGTCCGAGCTTCGCTTGTCGTCGCGGTACGGGCTGATGTCGATGGTGGGTACCTCGAACGGTGTGCTGGCCATGAAATGTTCCTTCGTAGAAGTTCGATTGACGGTGATCTCGGGATACGGATCGTTCATGAGTCACGCCCGGACTCGTGCCAGCTGCCGACTGCGAACTTCGACACGATCCCCATCACGCCGAACACCGCGACTCCGAAGATCGATGCGAGCACGATGGCTGCGATCAGATCGTCGGACTGCAGGCGGCCGCGGTAGACGTCGAGCAGTGTGCCGATTCCCGGCTGTCCCTTGGCGAAGAACATGTCTCCGATGATCGCGCCCACCACGACAAGTCCCGACGCGGTGCGCACACCGGTGAGAATGGCCGGAAGTGCGGCCCGCAGTTCGAGTTTGACCAACCGGTCCCAACGTGACGCACGAGAGAGCGCAAAGAGCTCGTGCAGTCCGCGGTCAACAGACCTTATTCCGAAGTGGGTGTTGGTGATGATCGGGAAGGCAGCGATCAGCACACAGACCAGCGTGCGCGACATCATTCCGTATCCGAACCACAAACCGATGAGCGGAACGATGGCGAGGATGGGGATCACCTGGATCACCACGGCATAGGGATAGATGATGCGCTCGATCCACTTGGCCTGACTCATCAGCACTCCGGTGCCGACACCCACCACAACCGCCACCAGGAATCCGACCATCGCCACCTGCGCCGTCACCGCCAGCGCTTCGAGCATGGGCCGCAGGTGCGTCCAGTCCATCAGGGAGTTCCTCAGCACATCGCCCGGTGGCGGTAACAGGAATCTCCGCTCCGGCGACAGGACCCAGTAGCTGACCATCGACCACAACACCAGAGCGCCGAGCAGCGACAGCAGGGGGCCGAGCACAACGGCTGTCGCCGTGCGGATGCGCCGCTTGGACAGGCGACCGGACGGCGCGTCCGGTCGTGCCGTTGCCGTATATGTCCTTCCGGGCCGGGCGAGCGTGGCATCGAGCTGGGTCATCGGTTGCTCCTGTGCAGGGTCGCCGAGATCTCGGAGACGTGGTCGGTGAAGCGGGTGTCGAATCGCAGCTCGGGGCTGCGTGGATAAGGGAAGTCGATGTCGAACTGGGCGGCTATGCGTCCCGGTCGTGCGGTCATCACCACCACCCGATTGGCGAGGTAGACCGCCTCGGACACCGAATGTGTGATGAACATGGCGGTGAAATGCCGTTCGGCGTATAGCCTTTGGAGTTCGACCTGCATGTCCAGTCGAGTCATCTCATCGAGTGCGCCGAACGGTTCGTCGAGCAGCATGGTGGCCGGCGACAGAGTCAGCGCCCGCGCCAACGACACACGCATCTTCATGCCACCGGAAAGCGCTTTGGGTAGTTGATCCGCGAATTGCTCCAAGCCCACCGCGGAGATCGACTCCGCGGCACGACGTTTGACGGCGGCACGATTCTCGCGACGCAACTCGGCCGACAACTCGACATTCGCCCGAACGCTTCGCCACGGCAGCAACGTCGGTTCTTGGAAGATGAAGCCGACCGAATCGTCAGCCACTGCGACCGATCCCGCGGTCGGCTCTTCGAGACCGGCTGCCATCCGCAATAGCGTGGACTTCCCGCAACCCGACGGCCCGACAACCGCCACAAAATCTCCGCGGCGCACCTCGAGGCCGACGTCCTCCACGGCAACCGTCCCGGTGTCGAACTGCTTGCCGACATCGGCGAAGACGATCTGCGTGTTCTTCGTGAGCCTGCGCGCGTCTGCGTCCCGCACTGTGTCCGCGAGTCTCATCTCGACCTCCATACGATCGGCTAGTACATGTAACAGTGGGCTGTTCATTCCTCACCATGGTGGATTACATGCATGACGATCGAGTTGCACGCAGTTACGTTCTCGTGACATCGGTTCTCTTGCGGGCCGTTCAACTGGCTTTTTGAAGTGTCCCCAGATGCTGCCTACGGTTTTAACAGTCGGTAACAACGTCGCAACACACTACTGATTGCATGTAATTGTTCCGGCGCACGAGGCGACCGGGCGGCGCGAGCACATGCTCGATCGCAATCCAGGTGAGCGTCCGCGACCACCCCACCCATCTTTGAGGAGAAACCATGACGTTCTCGCACCGTCGGCGTTTCGGCATCACTGCCGTAGCGCTCACCACGTTGACCCTGTCCGCCTGCGCATTCGGGTCCGACGACGCGGCAGAAACGGTCTCGATCGAACCGGCGGCAGCGGAGCAAAGTCTCGCTGATGTGTGTCCGGCAAACGTCGGCGCGCAGTTGCAGTGGCAGCCACAGTCCGACATGGGCGCTCTCTTTGCCATGCTCGGCCCGGGCTACCAGGTGAACACCGACGACAAATCGGTCACCGGCCCGCTGGTGGCCGGAGGCAAGGACACGGGAGTGGACATCACACTGAAGTCCGGCGGACCGGCGACCGGGTTCCAGTCCGTCACCTCGCAGCTGTATGTGGACGACTCGGCGATGCTCGGTGTGGTGCACGGAGATCAGCTGGTGTCGGCGGCTGCCGACCAACCTGTGGTCGGGGTGACGCCACTGCTCAAATACAGCCCGGCGATTCTGATGTGGGATCCGCAGACGCATCCCGAATGGAAATCCGTCAGCGATGTGGGCACCGGCGATGCCACCGTGGTGGTTTCCAAGGACCAGATCTTCCCGCAGTGGATGGTGGCGAAAGGTCTGTTGAAGCCGTCCCAGATCGACACCAGCTACGACGGCGCACCATCGAGGTTCGTCGGTGACCCGGCGATCGCCCAGCAGGGGTTCGCCAACTCGGAGCCGTACACGTATGAGGAGGAGACGCCCGCGTGGGACAAACCGGTTTCCTACGGCCTGATCAAAGATGCCGGCTACGACATCTATGCCTCGAATGTCTCTGTGCGAGCTGACAAACTCGCCGAGTTCTCGCCGTGCCTCGAGAAGCTGGTGCCCATCATCCAGCAAGCGGGCGTCGACTACATCACCTCTCCCGAGGCGACGAACAAGGTCATCGTCGACGTGGTGTCGCAAGACCAGACCTACTCGCCCTACAGCGAGGGCGAAGCCGCTTTCAGTGCTGATCTCCTGCAGGAGAAGGGTCTGCTCGCGAACGAGGACAACGGCGCGTTCGGTGTTTACGACGACGCCCGCACCAGCCGCAACGTCGCAGAACTGACACCGGTACTGGCCGCAGGGGGAAATAGTGTGCCCGCGTCGATGACCGCGCAGCAGATGTTCACCAACCAGTTCACCGATCCGACCATCTCCATTCCCTGACCAGCAGCACTCTCGCGAACGCAGCGCGTTCCCTCCCGGCCCTGAACCCCCGGACCCAAAACTCCCAGACCCCAAGACCCCCCAAACCCCAGACCTCAGACCTCAGACCTCAGAACGGGAAGTCCTCAGCTCATGACGTACGACATGACCGAATTGCAGCGCGAACGCCGAATGGGCGCAATCGGCACCGAGAGCACACGCGAGGTGCGGCGCATCTCGCTGGCCGACCTCAGCACCAGACGCGCCGAGATCGCCGATGAATTGTGGTCGGCAGCAACCGACATCGGGTTCTTCCAGGTGGTCGACCACGGTATCGACCTGACCGAGGTACGTCGGGCCTTCGCGATGGCAGAAGCATTCTTCGCACTGCCGGCCGAGGTCAAGGCCCGCTATCCGAAACGATTCAATTCCGGATGGGAGAGCATGACCCAGGTTCGGCCGTCGGTGGGAACCCCGGACCAGAAGGAGTCTTACCAGGTCACCCTCTCGAACATGGACGGACTCTGGCCTTCTGACGATGAACTCGTCGGGTTCACCGACACCATCAAGGCGTTCGAAGCCAAGTGCTGGCGCCTGGCGATGGATCTGCTGTCGCTGTTCGCCGAGAAGATGGGTTTTCACCGCGACTTCTTCGCGGCGGCCCATGACCCGACATCTGCCACCTACCAGAGCACCCTGCGTCTACTGCACTACTTCGCGGTCCCACAGGACGCCGAACTGACCGGGATGTGGCGAGCGGGAGCGCACACCGATTTCGACTGCCTCACACTACTTTTCCAGCGAAACGGTCAGGGCGGATTGCAGGTGTGCCCGGGCAAGGAGATGGATTCACAGGAATGGACGTCGGTTGAACCCTCCGATGATGCGATCACCTGCAACATCGGGGACATGCTGATGCGGTGGAGCGACGACGTACTACCGTCCAACTTCCATCGGGTGCGCAGCCCCGGGGCCGGGGACGACCGTGGTGCACGGTATTCCATCGCCTTCTTCGCCCAGGCCAACAGCGAGGTGGTCATCGAGGGGCCCAACGGTAAGTACCCGCCGATCACTGCGAAGGACTATCTGCACCAGCGGATCAGTGCGAACTTCGCGAAGTAGTTCCAGCGCATAGTTCCAGCGCGGCGTCACAGCGCGGCTCCGGGTTCGGTACCCGGGGCCGCGTCCTCGACGAAAGGTCCGGCGTCGCAATGCCTGCGACCCGTCAGTGGTGCGAAGAACTCAGCTCGATCACCAGGACACCACAGGCAATCAGGACGATGCCTGCACCCATCACCCAGGTCAGCGGGTCCTTGAAGACCAACCTCGCCACGACCGCGGTCAATGCGACTCCGCACGCGGCCCAGATCCCGTAGGCCACACCGACGGGCATGCCGCCGGCCAAGGTCAGCGACAGGGCCCCGAACGCAACCAGATAGCCGACAACGGTCGGAATCAGCCAGATCATCTTGCGGAAGCCGTCCGACGCTCGCAGTGAGAGCGTGCCCCCGACCTCGAAGACGATCGCGATCATCAGGTACGTCCACGTCATTCGGGCGCCCTGGGTTCGTCCGTCGTCTCATGGCCGCCGTGCGAGCCCAATTCGACCAGGAGGACTCCACCGATCACGATCGCGATACCCACTCCGATACCCACGGTGAACGCATCACCGAAGATGACGGCGGCGAGCACCGCGGTCAGTGCGACCCCCACGGCCGCCCAGATCCCGTAGGCAACCCCCACCGGCATCCCGGCCCGCAAGACAAGCGCGAGGAAAGCGAACCCGCCGAGGTATCCGGCGACCACCAGAACCAGCCACCGCGCGTCGTCCACCGACGCGCGCAGGGCGAGGGTGGCGCTGACCTCGCTGACGATGGCGCAGCCGAGGACAAGCCACTTGTTCGTCGCGATGTTCGAGAGGACGGTCATCGACGACAATCATCGCGCACCGGCACGCCGGCGACCCGGTCGGCCAGATACCGCGCGATGCCGCTCGTGTCCACATTGCCGTGCCCGGCCGCGGGGCTGTAGGTGATGGTGATCGGGCCACCCAATTCGCACGCCTTGCGGATTCCGGCGGTGATCCACTCGGGGGCATTGAACCGGTCGACGCCGCCGTACAAGACGTACAGCGGGGCCGACAACCGGGTGCGCGGCAACGCCATCGACTGCAACAACGTGCGCAAGCGATCGGCTGCGGCAGGACTCGCCGGCGCGAACTCGGAGGCGGAGATCTGCCGTAGCGCCCGCTCGCGCGCGTTCGACCGTCCGCAGCCACTGAGATCGACCCACCGCTCCGCAAGGCCACCCTGACGATAGTTGTTCAGGTTGAAATCGGCGTGCCTGCGCGCCAATGACTCCTCGAGCCATTGCAGGATGCCCTGTTGTTCGAGGGTCAAGGTGCCGGCTGCGGCCAGATCCACCATCGGGGTCTTGTCCGTCGACGGAACCTGCGCAACTGCTCCGACAAGGCGGAGTTCCGGCGCATAAACCGCCGCGAGCTCGTCGGCCGCCCAGCTGGCGGCTCCACCCTGAGAGATGCCGTAGGTCGCCCATGTCGACGACATGCTGGGGAAGACGTGTCGGATGGCGCGTACCGAGTCGATCATCGTGCGAGCCGCCGCATACGGATCGAGATAGGGGTGGGGTCCACTCGGCGTGCCGAGCCCGGAGTAGTCCGCGAAAGTGACGGCCATCCCCGCACGCAGGTAATTGCGGACCAACCGGAGCAGGCCGTACAGGTCCGGGGTGAGAGAAGGTGCACAGTCGACGTTGATGCCGGTGGATCCGTGGCCGATCGCAAGAATTGGCCAACCGCCCTCCGGCGCCTGCCCCGACGGCACGAACACGGTTCCCGAGACGACGATCGGCCGGTTCTCGATGTCGGTGGATCGGTACAGGATCCGCTTGCCGGACACCCGCGTCGACTCGGCGCCACCGGACACCCAGTCCGTCACCTCGACCACGTCACCTGGGCCCGGGAACGGTAGATGCGCCGGGTTGGTCCAGCTCGTCTCCTCGCCGTTCGATGTCGAGGTGGCTTCGCCGCCGCAGCCGGCGAGCACAAGGGCCACAACCAGTGCGGCGAGTGCAACCGCTCGCCTCGTCAGACCCACGGCAGGAACTTACCAGCGACACCCCGGGGCGCAGTGCACGCCGCGGGCGGCCACGTTCACGATCAGGTCCTGAACGCGCATGTCCTGAACGCGGTGACCCGGCCGGACGTCGACTCTGCGGCAGCAATCACCCGGTCCGGCCGAACGAGAACTGCGTTGAGATGGCCGCTGCGAAGCCACTGGGTGAGTTGAGGTGCGGCCGGGCCGAACTCGCCAACCGTCACTCTGCGTGCACCAACGGCATCGGCGTGGTCGGCCAACTCGTCGGTGAACCGACCGTTGTGCACCAGCACCGGGCCGAGCCCCAGCACGTCGTCGGAGCCGGCCAGCATCTCGCCGTCAGGGGCCGAGCGCAGGACGAATTGGGGGAACAACGCGCCGAGTCGACCACTCCCCCGTCGGATGCGCTCCCGTGCGTGCAGGCTTCCTCTGCCGACCCGCGGATAGATCAGCCGCGGCCCGATGGTCGCGGCACCTGGCGCACCGCCGAGCCCACGCAACACCGCGTCCACGGCCGCTCTGCCCGGTCCGGGCTCGACGGTCATGGCCCGGCCGATCGCTGTTGCCGCGACCACCGACCGCAGGACGTGCGGTGCGCGCTCGGTCTGGTAGCTGTCCAACAGACGGTCGTCCGCGCGACCGTCGAGTACGGCAGCGAGCTTCCAGGTGAGGTTCATCGCATCGCGTTGTCCTGCGCCGAGTCCCTGACCGATGAAGGGCGGGGTGAGATGTGCTGCGTCGCCCAGGATGAACAGGGGGCCTGCGCGCCAACGCCGTGCCACCCGCGCGGCGTGCCGGTATCGCGCCGTCCGGACCACCTCGATGTCGCAGCTGCCGGGCAACGACCTCCGTATCTCACCGAGTGCCCAGAGCGCGTCCGGCTCGCGATCCAGATCGGCCGGTAGCCGGAACTCCCACCGGTACCGGTCAGCTCCGATTCGCATGAACGTCGATGCTCCAGATCCGGCGCAGACCTGGTGCACGCCCGGCCACATCGGAACCTCGTGGGAGGTACGGACATCGACGACCAGCCACTCCTGGGTGAATCGCAGGTCGCGCCAAGTCCCCCCAATGGCTTGCGCCACCGCACTCGAAGCGCCGTCGCAACCGAGGACATAGCGTGCGTGCAGCGTGGCGCGGGCACCGGAGTCCCGTCGGACGCTCACCACCGCCCCGTCGGCTCCGGGTGTGATCGCCTCTACGAGAGAGCCTTCCATCACCTGCGTACCCGGGTGTTCGGCCAGGGCGCCGCGCAGTGCCCGTTCCAGGTCCGGCTGATCGAACATCGTGGACTCACGCCAGCCCCCGTGACCCACGGCGCGTTCACGTGCGAACTCCATCAGCACCCGACCCCGCGGATTCACCAGGCGCAAGCCGTGTGCGGCTCGTCCACTGGGCCCGAACTCGGTTGCCGCACCGGCACTTTGCAGTATCCGGTAGACCTCGTCGTCGAGGTGAACAGCGCGAGGTAACGGATGCACGCCCCGTCGCCGTTCGACGACCACACAATCAACACCGTGTGCGGCCAGCAGGCAGGCCGCGGTCAGCCCTGTCGGTCCGGCCCCGACGACCACCACCGGCACCGTTGTCATCCTGCCGACCCCGCTTGTGCCCGCGGGGGCCGGGTGAGCGCCAGGCTGATGTTGGCCGGCCCGTCGAGCTGCGCGATCTCATCACCCAGTTCACGAGCACGCCGGCGATACCCCGGATCGGAGAGCACCGTGTCAACCGCGCGACGGATCGCCCGCGGTCGCGCTGATCGGAGCCGAATCCCACACCCGGACCGGACTATTCGGGCGGCGACCTCGTTCTTGTCCTCGGTTGTCCCGGCAACCACCATCGGAACGCCGTGCCTCAGCGCGTAATGCACCCCGCCCCAGCCGCCGTTGGTGACCAGCACGTCTGCCTTCGGCAGCATGAGATCGAACGGAACGAACTCTGTGACAATCGAATTGGCCGTTCGAACCCGCACCGACGATTGCGGTTTGCCACCTGTCGCAGCGACCACCACGGCGTCCATGTCCGCCAGACCGGCCAGGGTCGGTTCCACCAGCTTGCTCAGGTCACCGTTGTCGAGGGTGCCCTGCGTCACCACCACAACTCGCCTCGACGCGGTCACCTCGGGCCACCATTCCGGCGGATCATGCTGGCTGCCAACCGGATCGAGAACCGGTCCGACGAAGTCGAGACGGTCGGCAAGGTCGCGTCGCGGGTATTCGAACGATGGCGTGGTGAGCACGAAGATGTCGTCTGCCAGCAGTGGCCAATCCAGGATGAACGCGCCGGCACCGTGCCCGACGCACTCACGCACCGCTGTGTCGGCGAGGTGTTGCACCCGGCGCAGCACGAGGTGTTCGGCACCGACGGTCAGCAATCGGTTGCGCATCATGCCCAGGCGCGTGGTCGACGGCGGGATCCCTGGCCCGAACGGACCCGTGTCCCGGCTGTTCACCATCAACGGCGACGTACAGACCGAACCGACTCTCGGCCGCCGGCCGGCCCGCGTGAGCAGTGGGAGAACACCCAGGAACAGGTTCTCGGCCAGCACCACATCGACGTCGGTCTCGGCCACGAGCGCCGACAGCGCCCGGTATTGGTCGGCGATCTTTGCTGCGAACAAATGCTCGAGGTCAAAACGCGACCGCAGGACGCCGGGCATCCGGTGGCGGCCGGGAAAGACCCGGTCGAGGTCGCGGTCATCGAAGTCACACGACGCAGGAAGCGGAACGTGTGCCAATCCCGCCTCTTCGATGCGGCGGCGAAACCGGCTGCCGGTGAGAACCACAACGGTCCAGCCGTCCAGCCGGAGTTGTCTGCCGATGGCGATCATCGGCGCCACATGGCCGGTCAGCGGCGCACTGCACAACAAGACACCGGGCACCTGCGAACCTCGTCCTTCCAGCCCCACCGAACTCCCGATGTTGCCACACGAGCGCCATCATCGACGTCGCCGCGACGGATCGGCGGCCCAAAGGTCGAGCGGCTGAACGACACGCCCTGAAGATCTCCTGAAAATCACGGTCGAACCGGCGCCTCACGGTTGCGGTGGCACCCGATCGGACCTACGTTTGCGTCAGTCACGACGTTCGCACGGATGCGAGAAAACGACTGCCCCAGTTCTTTTGAGACAAGATTCGGACTTCATCTCATGGCTACTGCCTTTGTCAACCAGATCAGCACCGCTGTACCTGACCTCGATGTCCACAACATCTTCGTCGACCACGCGCCCGAACTGATCGAGGAACGACGCAAGATGCTGTTGTTCCGGCGAATGGCAGAGCGCGCCCAGATCTCTCATCGGTGGTCCGCGGTGGAGGACCCGATCACCTTCTACGGCGGAAACCCGAGCTCGGTCGACACCGAGACACGCATGGTCGAGTACGAGGACAAGGCCCCGAAACTCGCACGCAAGGCCGTCGAAGGCCTCGATCTCGGTGACGCGGCCAACGAGATCACCCATCTGGTGATCGTCACCTGCACCGGATTCTATTCTCCGGGAATCGATTACGACATCATCAAAACCTGTGGCATCAGCCCCAACGTCGACCGCACCCAGATCGGGTTCATGGGCTGTTTCGCCGGCATCACCGGACTCAAGACCGCCGACAACATCGTCCGCGCGAACCCACAGGCGAAAGTCCTGCTCGTGAGCGTCGAGCTGTGCTCGGTCCACATGCAGCAGCCCAAGAGCCTGGAATCGATGTTGTCGTTCCTGATCTTCGGGGACGGTTGTGCCGCCGCCGTCATCTCGGCCGATCCATCGGGCATCGAGCTCGACTCGTTCAAACAGGTCATGGTTCCCGATACGCGGGATCTGATCACCTGGCGCATCGGCAACGCCGGCTTCGACATGGTTCTCTCGGGCAAGGTGCCCGGACAGTTGGGCCGCGCACTGAACCAGGAGAACCTCAAACTCATCCTTGCCGGGCGCACCCCTGGCGACATCGATCTCTGGGCGATCCACCCGGGGGGCCGCACCATTCTCGACGCGGTGGAGAACGCACTCGAACTCGAGCCCTCCGCCTTGGAGGTGTCGCGGTACGTGCTCGACAACTACGGCAACATGTCGTCGGCCACCGTGCTGTTCGTGCTCGCCGAGATGATGAAACGGGCAGCTGCGGGAGGCCCGACCGGGATGGGCAGTGCGATGGCATTCGGGCCAGGCTTGACTGCGGAGACGATGCTGTTCCGCCTCTGATCGGTCCGATCAGTCCTGTTCGGCGCGGCGCCTGCGGTATGCCGCGACGTGGGCCCTGTTGCCACATCCCCCATCGCTGCAGAATCGACGAGATCGGTTGCGGGACAGGTCGATGAAGACGAGCCGGCAACCCTCACCCGCACATGTCTTCAGTCGGCTCAGCTGATCGGTGCGGATCAGGTCGATCAACGCCATCGCGTTCTCTGCAGCCATCCGGTCGGCGAGTGGCGCCTCGGGTTCGGTGACGTGAATATGCCAATCCCAACCGTCGTGGCGGGTGAGGTACGGCCGGGCGTCAGCCTCTCGGAGCATCACGTTCACCTCGTGCGCCGCGTCATCGATCCCGAGTTGCCAGAGGGTGTCGAGCCGGGTGCGCAGTGCTCGCACGGCATCGAGTTCGGCGGCGTCGCCGTCCCGGCGGCCCGTGTAGCCCTGGTCGTCGAGGAAGTCGCGGAGCTCGCCGGTGGTGCTCAGCGTGTCGACGTCGTCGCGGCCGGAGTTGATCAACGCGGCAGTGGCCACCAACGCGACGTCGGTGTCATGAGCAAATAGCATTTGACTCCTTACCAGCGATCCGTTTAGCTGTCATGAGTGTAAACAGTTTTACTCCTGTCACCCTCATCGGAGGAATCTTGAAGTTCGTTGATGCGCGCACCCTGCCCGGGTTCGGCTTGGTGATGGGCGTGACGTCGGCCGTGTCGTTCGGCACCTCGGGGCCGCTCGCCAAGGGACTGATCGACAGCGGCTGGTCCTCAGCCTCAGTGACGGCCGTACGCCTGGGCGCCGGTTCGCTCCTACTCCTCGTTCCGTTGATAATGCTGCGCCGCAACCTGTTTGCCCAGTGGGCCCGATCGCCGATGCTCGTGATCGCCTACGGCATCCTCGGCGTCGCCGTCGTCCAACTCAGCTTCTTCAACGCGGTCCGATACCTCGACGTGCCGGTTGCCCTGCTCATCGAATACTCGGGGCTGATCCTCGTGGTGGGGTACGACTGGCTCATCCGCGGACGCACGCCGACACCCTTGACCGGCCTCGGTTGTGTCATCGCACTGGCGGGTCTGGTGATGGTCATCGTCGGCGGCGGCGACATCGGTGACATCGACCCCGTCGGGTTCGTGTGGGCCGTCATCGCCGGAGTCGGACTCGCGGCCTATTTCATCCTGGCCACCGAGGATTTCGGCAAATCGGGTCAGAGCGTGGAGCCATTGGCCCTGACCACCGGCGGATTGCTGCTCGGTACAGCGGTGATCGGCATCGCCGGCGCGCTGGGTCTGCTGCCCATGGCCGCGGGCACCGGGTCCACCGTGCTCGCCGACACCTCGGTGCCCTGGTGGGTGGTCGCACTGGCGATAGCCGGGATCTCCACCAGCCTCGCGTACGTCACCGGCGTACATGCCGTTCGGCTCCTCGGCGCCACCCCCGCGTCGTTCGTGGCGCTCATCGAGGTGCTCTCCTCCGCGGTGGTGTCGTGGTGGCTGCTGGGCCAGACCATGACCGCGGCCCAACTGGCGGGCGCGGCGGTGCTGCTGTCGGGGCTGGTGGCGGTCAACATGGGCGGTCGACTCAAAAGCGATTCACAACTCGCGGCACGGGTATCCGTGGAATAACCCGCCAGGGGTCCGGACTTGCACCACAAGGCCGATGAACAGACGGCTGAACCGGACGAAAGTGCAAAGGAGCATGTTGTGGCAAAGGTGTTGTTCGTGATGACCGCCGCCGATCATTGGACCCTCAAGGACGGAAGCAAGCATCCGACCGGTTTCTGGGCCGAGGAGTTCGTGGCGCCGTACGAGGAGTTCACGAACGCCGGCCACGAGGTGGTGGTGGCGACCCCAGGCGGCAAGGTACCCGTGGTGGACCAGGGCAGTTTGGCCGCCGACGCCAACGGTGGGCAGGACAAGGCCGACGCGATCGCCGCGAAACTCGAGTCGAATGAAGAACTGAAGCAGCCGATCTCTCTCGACGACGTCGACCTGAGCCAGTATGTGGCAGTTTTCTACCCCGGTGGTCACGGCCCCATGGAAGACCTCGCGGTCGACGAGGTGTCCGGTCGACTGCTGACCGAGGCCATCGATTCCGGGCGACCACTGGGTGTGGTGTGCCACGCTCCCGCCGCACTGCTGGCCGCGACCCGCGATGACGGATCGTTCACCTTCGCCGGCTACCAGGCGACGGGATTCTCCAATGCCGAGGAAACCCAGGCAGGCCTGGCCGACAAGGCCGTGTGGCTGCTCCAGGACCGGCTGATCGATCTCGGCGTCGACTACCAGGAGGGCGAGCCCTGGGCACCCAAGGTTGTCGTGGACCGCAACCTCTACACGGGCCAGAACCCAGCGTCGTCCGCACCGCTTGCGCAGAGGATTCTCGCCGATCTCGGCTGACCACAACTGGTGCATGGGCGCCGGCAACGACGAGCGGTCGAAGAGACCGATCAGCCCCGTCGTTGCCGGCGTCTTGTTGTCGGCGTCTTGACGGCGTCTTCTGTACGGGGCCACGGCGCGGAATTAAACGGACCGTGGTTTCATTTACAGTGTCATGAAGAACATCGGATTTTTGTCGTTCGGGCACTGGTCGGATTCACCCGGTTCACAGACCCGCTCAGCCGCCGACACCTTGCTGCAGTCGATCGACCTCGCGGTCGCGGCCGAGGAACTCGGCGCTGATGGCGCCTATTTCCGCGTGCATCACTTCGCTCGGCAGCTGGCGTCGCCATTTCCACTTCTTGCCGCAGTCGGGGCGAGAACCAGTCGCATCGAGATCGGGACCGGCGTCATAGACATGCGCTACGAGAACCCGATGTACATGGCCGAGGACGCCGGCTCCGCGGATCTGATCTCGGGTGGCCGACTGCAGCTCGGCATCAGCCGTGGTTCGCCCGAGCAGGTGATCGACGGCTACCGGTATTTCGGCTATGCGCCGAACGAGGACGCCTCGGACGCGGACATGGCCCGCCAGCACACGGATGTCTTCCTGAAGGTCATCGACAACGCCAAGTTCGCGCAGCCGAACCCGTCGCCGATGTTCCCCAATCCCCCTGGCCTGCTGGGCATCGAGCCCCAATCGCCCGGCTTGCGGGACCGCATCTGGTGGGGTGCCGGTACAAGGGCCACCGCGGAGTGGACAGCCGAGCAAGGTATGAACCTGATGAGTTCAACCCTGCTGACCGAAGACACCGGAGTGCCCTTTCATCAACTGCAGGCCGAACAGATCGAGCGTTTCCGCGAGACCTGGGAGTCAGCCGGACACAAGCGCGAGCCGCGAGTGTCCGTCAGCCGCAGCATCTTTGCACTTGTCGATGATCGGGACCGCGCCTATTTCGGGCGTGGCGGGCAAGATGCCGATCAGGTGGGCATCATCGACGGGACCACGGCGCGATTCGGCCGGAGCTATGCCGACGAACCGGACCGGTTGATCGAACAGCTCCGCGAGGACGAGGCGATCGCGGCAGCGGACACCCTACTTCTCACCGTGCCGAACCAGCTCGGTGCCGACTACAACGCACACGTCATCGAGTCGATCCTGACGCACGTCGCGCCCGCCCTCGGTTGGCGCTGACATCGCCCGCGCCTGCGTGCGACCATGTCTCGATGAGCGAACGTGAAGTACTCACCTGGGACCTTTTCGGGGCGGCGAGTCGTGAACTCGCTCAGACGGTCGCCGATTCCGCATTCGCGCCCGACGTGGTTCTCGGCATCGCCCGAGGGGGCCTGGTGCCGGCCGGGGCGCTGGCGTACGCGCTCGACTGCAAATCACTGTTCACCATGAACGTCGAGTTCTACACCGGTGTGGGCACCACGCTCGACGAGCCGGTGATACTCCCGCCCATCCTCGATGCCACCGAACTGGACGGCCTGACCGTACTCGTCGTCGACGATGTCGCGGACAGTGGAAAGACACTGGAACTCGTACACACCTTCTGTCGCAATCACGCCTCCGAGGTACGGACGGCGGTGTTGTACGAGAAGCCTGCCTCGGTGATCAAGGCCGACTACACCTGGCGGTACACCGACCGCTGGATCAACTTCCCCTGGTCCACCGAGCCACCCATCACGCCTCGCTGACCACGGTGCACGTCCAGCCGTACTGTCGAGCCGCGCAGTGGGCGCCGTGATCAATCGGCGCACACTGACCAGCGAGACCGCCGTTGTTCTCCGCGGAGCGAGACAGCGTCTGGCCGGCGGCGACATCGCAGGTGCTGCCGCAACGCTGACCTACTTCGCCGCGATCGCCATCGTCCCCTGGTTCCTGCTCGCGGTGTGGAGCACCACATGGTTCGAACCCGACCAGCAGGCCCAGGAGGAACTGCTGGCATTTCGGGTCCTCATCCCGCCGGACATGGGGGCACGACCGGCGTACGACGCACTGGTCGAGGCCGGGGTACAGATGGACCCGCTGAAGGCACTTGTCCTGTTGTTCCCGGCATCGTTCTACGGCGAAGGTCTGCGGCGCGCATGCCTTTCGATGGCGCCCGAACCCGACCGATTCACCGGATGGCGCGCACGTGCCCGCGTACTGGCATTGCTGGTCGCGATACCGGTGTTCGGACTGGTGTTCCGGACCGTGGGCGAGCAGCTCGTCACTTTCGCACCGGAGGGCGGTGGCACCGGCAGTGCGGGGGACCTGATCTTCCGAACCTGGATCGGGTTCCTCACCACATGGCTGGTGCTGTCGGTGGCACTCGTCTGGGTGTATCGCGCTGTGACACCGGGCAGCCCGAGATGGTGGGTGGCAGCGGTAGGCGCAGTCACCACCGCATCGTTCATGGCCGGATTCCTCCAGGGCTTCGCGTTGTTCCTGTCGCTGCCCATCGACGTCGGGATCCCCTACGCGGGTCTCGATGTCATCGGTGGTGTGGTCGCGGTCGGTCTGTGGCTCTGGATCCTGCATATGGTGGTGATCATGGGTTGGGCGGTGACACGATCCCTCGACACCGTGGTGGACGGCCGGCGTGGGGCCGAACCCGACCACACCAGCAACGATCCGGAGGAGAAGGCTTGAGCCACATCGTTGTTGTCGGAGCGGGTGTGGGCGGATTGGCCGCGGCAACACGTCTGGCGGCACAGGGGCACGCTGTCACCCTCGTCGAACAAGCCGCCACGGTCGGCGGCAAGCTCGGTGTGGAGAAGATCGATGATTTCGTGTTCGACACGGGCCCATCCCTGTTGACTCTCCCCCAGGTTCTCGACGATCTGTTCGCCGCGACCGGCGGAGGCTCGGCATCCGACGAACTCGGACTCCAACGCCTCGACATCGCCTGCCGGTACACCTTCCCCGATGGCGCCGTCCTCGATCTCCCCGGCGACATGCGCGACATCCCCGCCGCACTCGACGCGGCACTGGGCGAGGGACGAGGCGCACAGTGGAGTGCATTCTCCGAGCGCGCCCAACGGATCTGGGACGTCACCCGCATCCCGTTCCTGGAATCACCGATAGACGTCCGCACGATGCTCGGACTCTCTCGCCGCCTCGATGAGCTCGCGGCGGTGGCACCGTGGCGGTCGTTGCGCGGGATCGGTAAGTCGTATCTGTCCGATCCCCGACTACGGATGTTGCTCGACCGATACGCGACGTACACCGGGTCTGATCCCCGCAGGGCCCCGGCCGCACTGGCGAGTGTGCCGTACGCGGAGCAGGCTTTCGGTTCCTGGTACGTCGCCGGGGGTCTGGGGCGTATCGCTGCCGCGCTACTCGATCGCGCGCTGACCTTGGGCGTCGACGTACGTCTTGGCACGAAGGTCACCGAGATCGTCTCGGACGCAACAGGTGTCAGCGGTGTTCGGCTCGACGACGGAGGAGTCATCTCCGCGGATGCCGTGGTGGCCAACGCCGATGCGCACCAGGTCTACAGCACCTTGCTCACGGCTCGCCGATGGTCGATCCGGCAGGCACGATGGCGCCTGCGTCGCACCACCCGTTCGCTGTCCGGGTTCGTGATCCTATTGGCGTTGCAGAACGCCCCTGCCGGACAGCCACACCATCATGTGATGTTCGCCGAAGACTACGACGACGAGTTCGACGCGGTCTTCGGCCGTCATGGTCGGGCCCGTCCGGTTCCTCGTCCTACGATCTATCTCAGCGCTCCCCCCGACCCGGCGATCGTTCCGCATGAGGGCGCGGGTGCGTGGTTCGTTCTTGTCAACGCGCCTCCGCACGACCCCGAATCGGGTACCGATTGGGACGCCCCCGGGCTGGGCGACCGGTACGCCGACCAGATCCTGGACCTGATGGCCGAACGCGGGCTGGATGTACGTGGCGAGGTCGAGAACCGGGTGATCATCAGCCCGGCCGATCTGCAGCGACGGACGATGACACCGGGCGGCTCCATCTACGGCACTTCGTCCAACGGTGCGATGGCGGCGTTTTTGCGGCCGGCCAACAGGTCGCCCGTTCCTGGCCTGTTCCTCGTCGGCGGCTCTGCCCACCCGGGGGGCGGCCTGCCATTGGTGATGATGTCGGCCAAGATCGTCGCTGACATGATCGGGAACGCTGAGGGCAGTCAGTCCTCTAGGTCGGAGTGAACAGCGACCAGTAACTGGGCCAGGCCCGCAACGGCCAACACGGTCGCGATGATGGAGTAGATGGTCACCAGGGTGATGCTGTCGAGCGCGGGCAACACGTCGATCCCCGAACGCCTGGCACACCATTCGATGGCGCTGGTCGCGGTGGCGAAGGAAGCGACGATCACCCGCGATGGACGTTCCCACCAGGTCAGCACTCCGGGCCCCTCCATCCCGGTGGCCTGGGCGTGCGCGCGCACGGATTCGAGCAACAACGTGAGCAGGGCGAGCGAAACCCCGAGCCACGCAGGAGCACCGAGGACAACCAGGGTGAGGATCAGCAACAGGTCCGAACAGCGGTCGGCGAACGGGTCGAGTACCCGACCCCATCGAGACGCCTTGCCGGCGCGTACCGCGATTGCGCCGTCCACACCGTCGAGCACCGCGCCGACGAGGATCACGAGCATGGCCACCATGGGCCACGCGGCACCGGCCGAAGCGATCAGCGGAACGGCCGCCATGACCGCGACACCCGCCACCGTGACCGTGCTGGGGCTGACACCTGCGCGCACCAACGGGGTCGCGCATGTGTGAGCGATACGAACCCAACCGCTGATCCATATCGAACTCCGGGGATCGATACCACCATGCAGACGCGACCATCCGGCATACGCTTCTTCACGGGAAAACACGGGCCGCATGAGTACTGATACCTCCGATCCGCGACTCGCAAACCCGACCGCACCGTGGCGTACGACATGAACCGGCAACGTGGTGCGGGCTGGGACGCACTTCGATCGAGCAGAGGAAGGAAGCCGTGGCCACCTTCGCGTTCATCCACGGGGCCGGGGATGTCGGCTGGTACTGGCACCTCGTGGAATCCGATCTACGCACGCGGGGACACGACACCGTCGCGCCTGATCTGCCCTGCGAGGACCACTCGGCCGGCGTTGCCGAGTATGCCGACACAATTGCCGCTGCGGTGGGCGATCGGTCCGACATCGTTGTCGTCGCGCATTCGGCGGGCGGTCTCACCGCTCCCCTCGTCTGCGAGCGGGTCGCCGTCGAGTTGCTCGTTCTGGTCGCGCCGATGATCCCGACCCCTGGTGAAGCACCCGGCGATTACTTCACCAACACTCGCCTCGGCGACGAAAAGCGCACGCACTACGACGATGTTGTCGCGCTGTTCTATCACGACGTGCCGCCGGAGCTGGCCGCGCAGGCCGTTGCGAAAGGTCGCGATGAGTCCGAGGCGCGGGCCGACGAACCCTCACTTCTGCGCGCCTGGCCTGATGTGCCCACCCGAGTGCTGATCTGCCGCGATGACCGGGTGTTCCCTGTTGCCTACCTTCGTCGGGTGGTCACGGAGCGACTCGGCCTCACACCGGAGGAGATCGACGGCGGACACACTCCCGCACTCAGTCGACCATCCGAGTTGGCAGACCGCCTCCACACCTATGCGGCCGAAAAGGGCCTGGCGCCTGCGATTGCCGGGCAGAAGACCGGCGGCCAGGTGCTGCCATGACAGACATCTACGACGGTTACGACGCCGAATTGTCGCTCTACGATGAACCACTGCATCGGGCCTGCGCCGTCGGAGCAGGCGACCGCGTTCTCGACATCGGGTGCGGAACCGGACACTCCACGCGCCAGGCGGCGCGAACAGCCCACGCCGGCAATGCCTTCGGGATCGACATCTCCGAATCGGCCATCGAGCGGGCCCGCGAATTCGCTGACGCCGAGCAACTTTCGAACGTGACGTTCGAGGTCGCGGACGCACAGACCCATCTGTTCACACCGGGCGGCTTCGATGTCGTGATCAGTCGCTTCGGAACCATGTTCTTCGACGATCCGGTCGCAGCGTTCGCCAACATCGGCCGCGCGATACGGCCGGGCGGGCGACTGGCCATGCTCGTGTGGCAGGCACGCGAGCACAACGAGTGGAGCTCGGCCATCGCCCGGGCGCTCGGCACACCCCGCCCCTCGGGCCCCGGTCAGGTACCTGATGCGTTCTCACTTGCCGACCCATCAACCGTCACCGCGATCATGAGCGATGCCGGGTTTGTCGACGTCGTCGTGGACGGCGTCCATGAGCCGGTCTTATACGGCCGAGACGTTCACGCCGCACTCGAATGGGTCGGTGGCTTTGCAAACGTTGCCGACACGATGGCACGGCTGAGTCCGCTCGAGGTGGAACAGGCCACGGGACGATTGCGCGACATGCTGGCGAGCCACCAACGTGGAGACGGTGTCTGGTTCGACGCGCGGGCCTGGCTTGTCACGGCCCACGTGGCCGGCCCTCAGTGACCTGGCCGTGTCCGGGAGCGGTGCCTGTGTGACACCGGCCATCAGTCGATGCGCCGACCCATCCGATTCGGGTTCTGTTCCGAAGAAACCAATGCAACGACTCAACAGTCTGACCGCCGCTCGGGGACGGAGAACGCCACATGACGTCAGTAGATCAACACACCGACGCGCCGATCTTCAACGATCTGCTCCGAGACCGAAGCCACGAGATCGTCACTGCTGTCAACGCCGTGCTCACCGCCCATGTCTCCGACCACTCGGCCGCAATGAGCGACCTGAGCGCGGAGGTCACCCCCCTGGCCACGGCCGTCACCGACAGCCTGGACCGCGGGAAACGACTACGAGCGCAGTTCTGCATGTGGGGTTCATACGGTGTGACTGGAGGCGAACTGACTGCCGGGGTCGCCGAGATGGCGGCGGCGATCGAGCTCTTCCACTTCGCTGCGCTCGTACACGACGACCTGATGGACAACAGCGACACCAGGCGCGGCCTGCCCACCATGCACCGCCACTTCACGGCCGAGCACGCGCGACAGCAACGACTCGGCGACGGTGACGAACATGGCTCGGCGGCCGCCATCCTGGTCGGCGACATGTGCCTGTCGTGGTCTGACGACTTGTCCGCGATGGCCACCGACACTCTCGATCCGCGGTCGCGCCGCGCGGTTCGGGCCATCTGGTCGCAGATGCGCGACGAGGCCTACGCGGGCCAGTACCTCGACATGCTCAGCCAGACCGAGGCCGCCACCTCCCGCCGCCGCGCCGACCTCATCCTCCGATTGAAGAGCGCGAAATACACGATCAGCCATCCGCTTCGACTCGGTGGCGCGATCGCCGGCGCCGATGACAGGCTCCTGCACCTCTACGACCAGATCGGACTGACCGCCGGCGAAGCCTTCCAGCTGCGAGACGATCTCCTGGGTGTGTTCGGTGACCCCCAGATCACTGGCAAGCCGGCGATCGACGATGTTCGTGAGGGCAAGCGCACCCTGTTGATGGCGGTCGCCGAATCGCGTGCCGGCAGCACACAAAAAGAAGTCCTCAGGCGCTCGCTGGGCAATCCCGAACTGACCGACGCCGACCTCGAGGCCGTGCGTTCGGTGCTCACCGAGACCCGCGCCGATCAGGCCATCGAAGCGCGGATCGGTGAACTCACGAGCGACGCAATGGAAATCGTGGGCTCACTGCCGGTGGACACCGTCACCCGGCAGGCTTTGACCACCCTCATCGAGAAGTGCGTCTGGCGCCAAGCCTGACCGACCTCTCCGGCAGGCGCGTCGGTGTGACTGGCCGACGTCAGTGTGACGGACCGACGCGTCAGTGTGACGGACCGACGGTCCGGTCTCCCTTGAGGCGTTTGCGGATGAGTTCGGCGCTGATCAGACACATCGGCAGACCGATGCCGGGGCGGGTACTCGACCCCGCATAGAACAGGCCCTCGACCTTGCGGGAGCGGTTGGTGGCGCGCAGAAACGCACTCTGCCGCAACGTATGCGCGGGGCCGAGTGCACCACCAGACCACGAGTTGACGTTGTCGACGAAGTCGGCTGGCCCCACCGACCGCCGGACGACGATCCGCTCGGCGAGATCCGGGATGTTCGCCCAGGAGGCGATCGTCGCTACAGCCTGGTCCACGACCTTTTCGATGTCGGGAGCGCCGGCACCGTCGATGCCCCCACGTCCCAGACCGGGATCCGGAGGTGAGGGCACCAAAATGAAGACGTTCTCGTGGTCTGCGGGCGCCACGGAGTCGTCCGTCGCGGACGGGCGG
The DNA here is from genome assembly GCF_051487485.1 of Williamsia muralis. Lineage (GTDB taxonomy): Bacteria > Actinomycetota > Actinomycetes > Mycobacteriales > Mycobacteriaceae > Williamsia > Williamsia muralis_B. Next base: position 474,303 of record NZ_JAHVCV010000002.1, read on the forward strand.
CACACGTACAGCGACGCGGGATCCGGCATGTGCGTCGGGGACTCAAAGATCGCGTCGAAGTTGGTTGTCCAGTCGTCGGTGAAGAACAGCGAATGATGAGCCAGTTCAGGAAGACTTCCCTGCACGCCCAGATACGCCAGGACAGCGCCGGGCCCCGAAGTCGCCTTGTCCCACCACCGTTGGGGGAACGTCTGCAGATGCTCCGGTAGCAGCCTGGTCTCCACGTGGTGCAGGTCCGCGGCGCCCACGACGATATCCGCCGCGATATCCCGGTGGGTGCCATGGTCGTCGGCGACCCGCACCCCGACAACCTCGTCGCGTCGTCGCCCGATGACCCGACGACCCTGTCGACTACCGGCCCGCGGGCGGGTGAGAATTGCGGTCGCGGCCGTACCGGTGTGCAGTCGCACCCCGTTGTCGGCCGCCAGCCGGGACAGCGCCTCGACAAACGTGGTGAAACCCCCGTCGGGGTAACAGACTCCGTCAGCGAGATCGAGCCAGCTCATCAGGTGGTAGATGGCCGGCGTGCGTTCCGGGGAAGACCCGAGGAACACCGCCGGGTAACCGAGAACCTGTTGCAGTCGTCGATCCGAGAATCGTTGCGAGACAAATGATTGCAACGACCTGGTGAGCAGCTCGGCCAGCTTCGGTGCGTTGCGCAACACGTCTCGGCCGAGGAAGGCTCGCGGCGAATCGAAACTTGTGTAGAGGAAACGTTTGACGGCAATGTCGTAGGCATGCCGGGCGGAGTCGAGGTAATCGCCCAAGCCCGCTCCGGCACCCGGCTCGATGCTCTCGAACAGTGCTCGGTTACGTTCTTCGTCACCTTCGACATCGATCTTCTCGTCGGCGCCCTCGAAGAACACTCGATAGCCCGGTTCGAGACGAACCAAGTCGACCTGCTCTTCGGTGGACGTCCCGAGCAGATCGAAGAAGTGGTCGAACACCTCGGGCATCAGCCACCACGACGGTCCGGTGTCGAAACGGAATCCGTCGTGCTCCCAGGAGCCGGCACGGCCACCGAGATCATCGTTCTTCTCGACCAATTCGACGTCGTGGCCGTCATGAGCCAACAGGGCAGCAGTGGCCAGCCCCGCAACACCACCGCCGATGATGACTACCTTTTTCGATGGTGCGGTCACTTGAAGCTGTTCTCCGTATCGATGTCGTGAGGTCGCCCACGGCGCAGGGCTGCTCTGGCCGCGATGCGCGCCTTCTCCGGCGTGGGCACGCGCACCCTGGTCAGCCGAGCTTGCGCCGCCGTCGTCGCCCGCAGGCGCCGGGTCAGTTCGGCGAACAGGTCGTGTGCGGTACACACTGCCACGCGAGAGCCTCGCGGTAGCCGCGGAATGACCTCCGCGGCCGCAGCCAGGTCCATCTCGATGTCGTCGAGCCAGCTGCTCCAGATCTCTTCGTCGAGGTCGTCGGGTTGGAGGCCGACAAGATACTGCCGTCCGAGGCCGTCGCTGTCGTCGCCGAAGTCCCGGAGGAAGTTGATTTTTTGGAATGCGGCACCGAGGCGCTGGGCGCCAGGCGCCAGCTCCGCGTAGCGACCGGAGGGATTGGGTTCACCGGCCACGAATGCACACAGGCACATCAGGCCGATCACTTCAGCAGAGCCGTAGATATAGCAACCGAGGCTCGCGAAGTCGTGCTTTGTGCGCTGCAGGTCGGTGCGCATCGAATGGAAAAACGGTGCGACGAGTTCCTTGTCGATCCCGACTCGACGAGCGGTCCTGGCGAACGCGTGGACAACAAGATTGGCACTCGACCCCGTGTCGATCGCGGCGAAGGTGTCCTGTTCGAGCTTGTCGAGCTCCACCAGCCGGTCGACGCCATCCTGACCGGGCCGAGGGGCATCCACCACTTCGTCTGCTATCCGCACCAGTGCGTAGATGTTGCGGACGTCTTGCCGCACCTGCCCACCGAGCATTCGGGTCGCGAGCCCGAAAGACGAAGAGTAACAACGGATCACCAACGCCGCACTGGCGTCGGCTGCTGCGTCGTACCGCAGATACGGCGCCATCGCATCCATGCGCCCACGTGTTTGCACCATTCGACTCGCCCTCGCTTTCGGTCCACCGGCTCGCAGAGTCATCGGTTGACCTCCATCTGCGCCCGCAGCCAGTTGGGATGTGCGTCGAGACCGTAGGGGTCGGGTGCGGGCATCGACCGGATCTGTTCGACGAGCCATGGGCTCAGGGCCCACGGGGCACGGTCGACAACTGCCCACACATCGGAGATGTCGGACCACGCGTATTCGGCAACTTCGTCCGGGTCAGGCCGCAGTGTCCCCACCGGACTCGCGACGAACACCGGACAGATCTCGTTCTCCACCACGCCGCTGGAATCGACGGCCCGATAGCGGAAGTCGGGTAGCACGCAACGCAGATCCTCGACATCGATGCCCAGCTCGCGTTGCGCGTAACGGTAAATCGCGTCCTCGACGGATTCACCCGGCCGCGGATGCCCACAGAAAGAATTGGTCCATACGCCGGGCCATGTTCGCTTGCTCAGTGCACGCCGGGTCATCAGCAACCGGCCCTCGTCGACCACGTGGCACGAGAATGCAAAATGCAGGGGTGTGTGTGAGGTGTGCACGGTCGCCCTGTCGGCCGTCCCACACGGACGTCCGTCAGCGCTTGCCAAAACCACCAAGTCGTCGGTCATGCATACCTCGTCTTTTCGGGTGTGTATGTTCCTCTCCTGGTATTCGGAACCGCTAACAGAGCGGACGTCTTCGACCAGAAGAAGTTTTTGGTCCCCTTCGGGCATGCGCACAGCCTGGAGATCGCGGGCTGGACCGGCGCTGCTTCTCCTCGGATACCCAGCAAGAGGCCTGGTCACTCCTGCCCAGCGGCCGATCCGCGCCAAACGCTCCACATACGCAGAAACGCTCCACCTGTAGGTGGAGCGTTTCGAGGTAGCTGGCGCGTATTCGGCCCGGTGTTTCTGTGGAGCTCGATGTTTCTGTGGAGCTAAGGGGAATCGAACCCCTTGCGTTGCCAGGGAAAATAGGGGTTTACCTGCACGAATGTGCTACCAACGATGATGCCAGAATATCGAGCCACCTGGGAAAACCCTCCGGGCGTGTTGCCTGAGGCAACAATAGACCGGGCGTCCATTCACTCCAGGAGTACTGCGGTCGCGGTCACCGTCTCCGAGTCCGCCATCGTGGCTGAGCAAGTGAAGACCGTGTAGCCGACCTTGCCTCCGAAGCTGTTGTTTGCGTTGAACTCACCGACCACTGTCCAGCCGTCGGCCGGGTCACGGGACACGATCTTGACCGAGCGAAACTTTGCGGAGTCCGGATCCTTGAGCTGATTCTTGACTGAGTTCTGGCAGGCCTTCTTCGCGGTCTCGTCATCGTCGCTACTGGCGACCGGGTCAGCTGGTGCTGCGGTCGTCGTGTCGCCCACATTGCCGGGCGCTGCGTCCGCATCCTCGTCGTCACCTCCGGACCCGACGCCTACAAGAACTGAGATGAGGAGCGCGAGGCCAATGACGCTGGCTACGACCCAGCCGATCGTATTGCTCGTACCGGTGCGCGTACCTGACGCTGACGAACGAACGCCGTCCGGACGGGGCCGCGTTTGTGCTGTCCATTCGTCGCCATCCCAGTAACGCTGGCCATTGAATTCGGGGAGTGGGTCCCGATACCAACCAGGACGGCGGTATTTCGGGTTGATCGAAAAGTCATCCTTGGCCACGCAAGTCTCTTCTCTGCACGCGGGCTGCGACCCGCTGGGAACGTAGACGCCGCAGCCGATTCACGAGTATCGGGTTGTACGCGAGCGCTTCTGGATTATCCAGTATCTGGTTGAGCTTTTGGTGGTAACGGATCACCGACATTTCGAAACGGCGCACGATTGCCGCTTCTTTCCCGCCGGCATACCTCCACCACCTGCTCTCGAAATCGAGGATCGCGCGCTCGAGGTCGGTCATGCGCCGAACTCCGATCCGTCGGGGTCCGGCCGGTCGTATTCGGCGTCCCATTCTCGCTGGAACTTCTGCAGTTCGGTTTCGCCGTAGAAGCGGCAGTAGACGACGCCTGGGGTGCCTTCGGGCGGCGGTGGATTGTCATGCGGATTCATGGCGTGGCTCCGTTCGTGCGTAGCTCCAGTCGCCGCCGAGCTGGTACTCGAGGTCGGCGACTTCGATGGGGTCCAGGTGGCGCATGCGGGTGTCGAGGACGTCGATGGTCACCCACAGTTCCTCGGCCATCTCGGCTGGGTCGGGGTGGCGATCCCAGCGGAATGCGGACAGCAGCTCCTCGAATGTGATCATCCGCAGCGCGGTGAGACGCTCGACGAGCGCTTCCTCTGCCGCGTCCGCCGGGAAGATGCCCCGCTCGACGTGGATCAGCTCGTGCGTCAACGCGCAACGACGCTGAACCTGAGTGAGGCCAGCACATATCCAGATGTACCGGCCGTCGTGGTGACCGTGACGGCCCGCCGGTAAGTGCCGCGTTGTCACCACCCGTAGGTGCGGGTATTGCTCTCGCAATGTGCGCCAAGGGTGCCACCGGTGGTGGCTTGGCAGGAGCTTCGTATCCATGCCGATGTTCTATCGGCAAGCACCGACAAACCTGTGCGGCACAACGAATTACAACAGCGTCATTCGTGTCTGTTGACCGGAACCTCGACCGCCCGCACTTTGTCGATAGCGGTTAACGGCAGCATGGGGGCCGGGAGCCCAACAGAGCGCGCCGCGTCTGCCATTCCGGCGCGGAGATAGCCGAAGAGGTAGTCCACTGCATAAGTGCCCAGAAACTCAGAAAGCTCGGTGTCGTCTGGTTCCGGCGGCTCAGCATCGAAGAAGAAACGAACCGCCAGATCAAGTGTCAACTCAAACTGCGCCTCTTCGATCTTCATTCGAGCGCGAACCTCAGCCCACCGCACCTGATCCTTGGGTCGGGCACCCAACACCAATGTCAGTGCTACCTGAAAGTCGTCCTCATCTGGATCGTCGTCGGGTTCCGGCTCGACATCCAAGGGTTCGTCGTCATGAAACCTTCTCTTGATCGACCGCTCCCGCCAGCGCAAAGACGCGTTCGTGCATCGCTCCGCAAGCTTCACTAGGTGGTGACCCTTAGGTCCATCGGATTGGGCCTCGGTTCGAGGTCGGCATCATTCTGACTGTCGACACTTGTCCACAACCGGCCCTCCATCCGAGCTAAGAGCCGATCGTGCTGCCGCTCCCACTCCTCAGCCGGAACCGCGCGCAGACTCAGGTTGGCCCCTACAGCGTGGGCGTAGCGCAGAATGACTTCCATCGTAGGATTGCTCCCCTCGATGTCAGCCTCAAACTTGCTGATCCCTGATCGATGGATTCCGATCGCGTCGGCGACCTGTGTTTGAGTGATCTTCCGCTTCTCCCGGATAGCAATGAGATCATCGAAGAGACGCCGACGCTGCTGAGTCAGACGCATCGCGTTCCGGACATGACCTTCACTCGTCAAGTCAAGTGGTTCTGATCGATCCTTCTTCCGGCGCATAGGTGCAATATAGCGCAACAAAAACCGCCTCAGCCGGGGAACGGTGCCCACCGGTAGCCCTTGTCCTTGAAATATCGCTTCAGGTATTTCATCGCGGCACCGATCTGCTTGCGCTGGTGGACGCGGTTCTGGGCCTCTGTGAGCGATGGCTTCTTGTCGCCTAGCTTGATGCCGATGACATGATCGCGGCGGTTGATCGCTTCACCGAAATACAGCCGCCACTCGAAGTGCTTGTTCGATCGCTTCCGCACGGGCCGGCCTTTTGCCTTCAACTCTCCCAGCCAGGGCGGCGAAGCAACGTTCGTCGGCGCGTACTCCAAAGGACACCGGTAGTCCCTTTCTCGACGGTAACGGCCGCTTCCGCCGAGTCCACGCTGCGACTTCGACTCAGCGATCTGTCCCAGTAGATTCCCATGAGCGAAGGGATCTTTCAGGAGCAGATCCCCGAACCCAGCCTCGACCTCCGGCGCGTGTTCCCAATGGCAAAGGCCACGAAGGACGCGGTTGCCGTGAGGAAACTCCGACTCGTTGGAACTTTCCCCCTCTCCGTTCACACGCCCTCCTCCGGCCCCTCAGGGTCGGGCCGCTCCGCCAGCTCATCCTGATCGCGTGCCTCCTTCGACCCCTTCTCTCCCAACTTGGGTGTGTAGGCCACATTGGGTAGCGAATAGTCGGGCTCGGGGTCATCAAGCTCGTCGGCTTGATCCTTCGGATTCAAGGCGTAGACCTTTGCCTCCTGGTCTTCGTTCGTCTCGCGCGGTGCATCCGGTTTCTGCGTAGTTTCCATGCCATTGGTGGCCTCCGTGATTGAGCGAACGAGCGTCACAATCGCGTCCCGCTGCACCTCGTTGAGGCGGTCGGCCGTGGATGGCAGCCGTGCAGCAAGGTCGGACTGGGCGCCCCGCTTGACGTCGAGCCCGATCGAGCGCGCCGCCGCGAGGACGACTTCCGCGACATCCACATCGAGGGCTTTGGCCATCGCGGTGATTGTGGCGGGCTCGGGGAACTCCTTGACGCGCACACCCGTCCCGAGCTGTTGCCATCGCTGGCGTGAGATCACTGCGTCTGCACGGTTCTCCAGGTCTGCATAGGAGAAGCCGCGGAGGCGTTTGCGTTCGCCGATCAGCTCGTCGAGGGTGGGCACCTTTGAAGCGTGTTCGTTCCCGCGGGTCATAGCAACGCTCCCAAAATCGTGCCGCCTAGCCCGAACACAGGTCGGGCCGATCCGGATACAACTCGACTGACTGCATCCCTGCCTACCAATTGACAGTGGCAATTGTGCCGCAAACCCCCAGGCAGGCAAAACACATCGGTGTCATTCGCTTGACACCTGCCTACTACTAGGCACATACTCACCAAGTATTGATTGACAGATAGGCGCCTAGAAGGCAGGATGGAGAAGGTCAGAGATGGCTACCCGATACAGACGTCGACCGAAAGGGACTTGGATGAAGCTCCGCAGTCCTCAACTGCTTCAGGCGTTCGTGGGTCCTGAACCGGACAAGAAGATGAGTGCCCGACAGCTGGCGCGGTCCGTCGAGGTGCACCCCAGCTTCATTAACCACCTCACCGCTGGCCGCTCGGCCAGTTGCACTCCGAAGGTTGCCGATCGCATCGCGGGTGCGCTCGGCGTACCGACCGACATCCTTTTTGAGGAGCGACTGTCAAGTACCGAGCGCCAGTCCGACAAGTCGACTGCGGCCTAGGCCCACGAAAAAACCCGCCGCGGGCAGGCGACGGGTTCCGGAACGAGATCTCGTGGAAGGAGATCCAGTGCAAGACCATCGTAACGCCCCCGCCAGGATCGGCGAAGTCTCGCCGTTCGACACGATCAGGCACGTCACCCCCGAGGGCCGCGAGTACTGGTCGGCCCGCGACCTCATGCCCATCCTTGGGTACGAGCGGTGGGAGAGGTTCGCTGACGCAATCGACCGAGCCAAAGTCTCCGCCTCCAACGCCGGATACGACGTGGCAACCAATTTTCCCGGCGCCGCGAAAATTACCCAGACGAAGCCGGCAGTCGACTTTCACCTTTCCCGCTACGCCTGCTACCTCGTCGCCCTGAACGGTGACCCTCGTAAGCCGGAGATCGCGGCGGCGCAGACGTACTTCGTCATCAAGACGCGAGAGGCTGAGGTTGCGGCCGCGACGCCGGCACTCCCCCGCACCTATGCCGAGGCGCTCCGCGCTGCGGCCGACGAGGCTGACCGGGCGGACCGGGCTGAGGCTCAGGTCGCCGAGCTCGCACCCAAGGCCGACCTCGCCGACGACTACCTCCTGTCGCAGGGTGGCGCCCGCCTGGTCCGCGAGGTCGCCAAGGTTCTCGATTGGAAAGAGAAGGACCTGCGGCGGTGGCTGCTCGAGGAGAAGTTGATCTTCGTGAAGCACGCCCCGTGTGGCGCAGTGATGTACGACTTCTACGCCCAGTACGCGCACCACTTCCAGACTCGCGAGAGGGTCGTGGAGCATCAGTGGGGCAGCTGCACTCACTACACCCTGCAGGTCCTCCCCCGTGGTGTTGAGCTGATCCACCGCCGCATGAACGGGCGTGCGGCATGAGTGACATCGAGAGGATCCGAGGTCTGGTCGGCGATAAGGCGCCGAAGGGGTCGGTGCCCGCCGCGTGGTGGATCACGACTGATGCCGATCAGATCGCCGCCTACGACCGATGGGTTGCTGACTACAAGGCATACGTCGATCAGGTGCAAGCGCTGGCAGAGAAGCTCGGTCTGCGAGTTGAGGATGCCAGGCTGTCGAGTTTCGCTGGACAAAGCAGGCTGACAGGATTCGCCCCAACGCGCGGAATGCGTTTGTGGTCAGGGCATCCCGAGTATGTCCCCGCACCCGTCGGATGGCGGATCGATTCCAAGTCCGATCACTTGGTCCCGAAGCGGAAGACGAAGGCCTACCGCGAGAGCCAGGCGAACAAGGACTTCAAAGCGCTGCGGGTGGTGCCGGATGTTGTTGCCTACATGTCGGGTTTGCCGTCTGAGATCTACCTCGACGACCGGGACTGGGGCGGCACCGCGTACGGGGTGCACTACCGGCGCGGCGCCAAGTGCGTCATGGCCTTTAGCGGTGGCGATCCTGATCGGCAGTCGGAGGACATGCGTCATCGCGAGGCTCGGATCGACGCCGCCATCTGGGAGCGCCTGCCATTGAGTGCACTCCTAATCCTCAGGGAGAAGGCCGCATGAGCGACACCGAAACGAAGCCACTGACGATGTCAGTCGAAGATGCAGCTGCCCTGATCCCCTGCTCGGTTGAGCACTACAAGCGCCGCCTCGCCGCCGGCATCTGGCCCGGAGCGAAGCCATCTCGCGAATGGCGGGTGACACCAGCACAGGTACAGCAGGCGATCGACATCTCTTCCACCAAGACTCACGGCCTCGAGCAACCGCGCGCATCAGGCCTCTCCCCCAGATCTCGAACCATCAAACGCAAGTCCGCCTGATCACCCACCCCCATCTCTGAAAGGCATTCCGTTGTACATCTTCCTGACCTATCTCGCCATCTATCTGGGTAGCGCCGGCCTCGCCATTGCGGTCCTTACTGCGATCGGGGTCGTCAACTCCAGTCGTAGCGTTGACATCAACGCCTACGCCAAGGAAGTTGATCGCGGGCGCATCGTCGGTGGTGACGACCTGTGAACACAGCCGACATCCACACCGTTGAACAGCGTCCAGAGTCGACGGCCGTGACGGCCGCTCCGCTACAGAGTCTGGGGCTCGCGCTCACCGCACGCGAGCCCTCACCCTACGAGGTCGCCATATTCCGCGCGCTCCAAGAGCAGCCTGTGTACCTCGGATATGGGGCCGACACGGTCCACCTGCCGCGCGCTCCGCATGGGCCCGGAGAGGTCGGGCGCCTTGAGGGCCACAGTCAGCCTGACCCCCGCATTGCGCGGGTGCAGCAGCGGAGGGAGAAGAACCGCGTCGCCCGCCGCTCCCGGCGCGTCAATCGACTGGCAACCCGATGACCCGACTGTCGCGCAGACAGCGCGCGAAGCAGCTGCGAACCCAGCCCTTGCCGGCACCGGTCTTGCCATCACCGTTTGTCCCGGGCGACGACACCCCGCGCGCCCATTACGCCGGTGACTGCCGGAACCACGACCCGGAACAGCTATACGGCCCGGACAGGTTCGGCGCCGCGTACCTCGCGGCCGCCGCCGAATACGACGCCGACCGAAACCGGACCACTCTCTACTTCAATCCGGAACGGAGGACCGCATGACTGACACCGACATCCGTTGCGAACAAAGCGATCTGCTCGTCGAGCACTGCGCCCACTGCCGCGGCCTCGATGACCTCCCGAGCGGCTCGGAAGTCCTCTACTCGTTCGCGGCGAAGTTCAACAGCTACTGCGATCGCTGCGACGCAGAGGTGCGTGAAGGCGACCAACTGTTCCGGCTCGGCGACAACAGCCTGCTGTGCGGGAGGTGCGCGAAGTGAGCGAACGCGACCTCGTTTTCCTCGACGTCGAGAGCACCGGCCTCGAGGACGACTCGGACATCTGGGAGTTCGCCGCGATCCGGCGCACCCCAGAGGGCGACGAAGATCGGATGCTCATCCAGATCTTTCATGACGCCCACAAGGTGGAGGGTCTGCCGCCCGAGTTTCAGGCCGACCATGCGACCCGGTTCGACGCGGGCCAGGCGCTGCGGCAGTACGACGCGGCCCGCAAGATCGCGACGTTCCTCGCTCCCGGACCCGGTAACCTCGCGCCCCAGATCGTCGGCGCGGTACCCAGTTTCGACACCGGTCTGATCGCTCGACTGTTGCGCCGCAACATCAGCCCGGTCGTGCCGCCGCCCTGGTACCACCGGCTGCGGTGCGTCGAGTCGATCACCGTCGGCCACCTCGGACGCGAGATCGGCGGCCTACAGAACTGCCTCGACGCTCTCTGTCTGCCCAGCGGCGAGAAGGCCGGCGCCCACACGGCAATGGGTGATGCGCTGAGTGCCCGTGCGATCTGGGATGCGGTGATGAAGTGAACAACGTCTATCGCCGCATTCCCTCGGTCGTCCACCGCGTGGCGTTGCCGCTGCAAGACACTCAGACGCTGCAGCTCCGAGGGTTCGTGGCGGCCCTGCACGTGGAGCGTGTGCGCACGCAAATCCTTGCCCGGGAAAACGACCAGGCGGCGTTCGAACTTTGGTACGAGGCGATCCCCGGCAGCGATGAGCTGCTCCGGGTCGACGTCCACGTCGCGGGGACCGGTCACCAGTTCAAACACGACGGCCAGTACATCGGCACCTTCACCCAAGATGACGGCGACTTCGTCTGGCACGTGTTCGTGGAGTACCCGGTGACGTCCAATGTCTGACGTCATCACCACCGCACCCACAGAACCCGGTATCTACGACGGCATCTCCGACCTGACCTACCACGCCGACCGCAGTTCACTCTCCTCGTCCGGTGCCCGAAAGCTGTTACCGCCGAGCTGCCCCGCGATCTTCCGCTATGAGCAGGACCAGCCTCCAGAGATCAAGACAGAGTTCGAGTTCGGGCATGCAGCCCACACCCTCGTGCTCGGTAAGGGTGCGGACCTCGTCGATGTCGGGTTCGACTCCTGGGCCACGAAGGCCTCGAAGGAGGCCCGCGACGCGGCGCGGGCCGCGGGCAAGACGCCACTCAAGTCCGAGGACTACGCGAAAGCGCACGCCATGGCCGCGGCAGTGAAGCGGAACCCCGTGGCAGCCGCGTTGCTCGAGAACGGAATGCCCGAGTTGTCGATGTACTGGGATGACCCGGAGACCGGGTCGCGGCTGCGGTGCCGACCGGACTGGCTCACCCACACCACCACGGGCCGGCCGCTGTGCGTCGACTACAAGACGACCGCGAAAAGCGCACAGCCAGCAGCGTTCGGAAAGTCAGCGGCCGACTTCGGCTACCACCAGCAAGCGCCGTTCTACCTCGACGGCCTGGAGGCGAACGGACTCGCCGACGCAGCGTTCCTGTTTGTCGTTCAGTCGAAAGTCGCCCCCTACCTGGTCAGCGTGGTCGAGCTTGACCCCGAAGCGATCGCACTCGGCCGTGACCTCAACCGCGCGGCGATCCGCCTCTTCGCCGACTGCATGGCGACCGATACGTGGCCGTCCTACGGCGACCACATCCACCTGGTCAACATGCCCCAGTATGCCTACTACCAGTCAGCGGGGTTGCTCAATGCCTAGTGAAGAATGGCGGCCCATCGCCGGGTACGAAGGGCAGTACGAGGTCTCGTCGCACGGTCGGGTTCGCAGCATGCGCAGGTTGGTTGCCGCTCGCGGCGGGTCGCAACGTGTTCAACATGAACGGATTTTGAGACCAGCTCTCCTGTCGACCGGCCACCTCATGGTGAGACTTTCTAGTCATGGCGTCGGCAAGTCACGATCCGTCCACCGGTTAGTCCTACTGGCCTTCGCGGGACCGCCGCCCGAGGGGTGCGTGTGCCTCCACCGTGACGGCGTACACACGAACAACCGGATCGAAAACCTGCACTGGGGAACGTCTTCCGAGAACACCGTCGATCAGGTTCGACATGGCGTTCATCAGGCGGCGCGAAAGACCCACTGCAAACACGGCCATGAGTTCACACCCGCTAACACCTACACGTACCCGAAAGCCGGTGGCTCTACCCGAAAGGGCCGCTGCTGCAAGACCTGCATCGCGGATCGCGCTCGCCAGTACCGACTCAACCGAACGAAAGAGGCAACCAATGTCTAGTCCCGCGAAGTACCAGCCACTCGCCGCGCTCCCAGGCTCAGGCAACAACACCAAGATCAGCCAGGCCACCGCCGTCGAGCAGCAACGGGCGATCGCGGAGGTGCAGGCCGCCGTCGTTGTGGCCCAACAGGTCCCCCGCGACATGAGCCGCGCCGAAGCTGAAATGAAAGACGTCTGCGGCCGACTGTCCATGGCGAACTCCGCGTTCTATGCCGTCCCCAACCGCGGCAACGGGCCATCCGTTCACCTGATGCGCGAGCTCGCTCGTATCTGGGGCAACCTCAACTACGGTGTCCGCGAACTCCGGCGCGACGACGCTGCCGAGGAGTCCGAGATCCAGGCCTTTGCTTGGGATATTCAGACGAACACCAGGTCAACCAGAACATTCATCGTTCCTCACGCCCGCATGAAGGCTGGCAACAGGCAGAAGCTCGTCGACCTCGGCGACATCTACCTCAACAACCAGAACATCGGTGCCCGCGCTGTCCGTGAGTGCATCAGCACCGTGCTTCCCCGCTGGTTCGCCGAGCAAGCCATCGATATCTGCGAGGCCACTCTCGAGCACGGTGAAGGCGAGCCGCTCCCCTCCCGGATCGACAAGATGGTCAACGCGTTCAAAACGATCGGCGTCACTGGCGAGCAAATCGAGGCCAAGCTTGGTCGCCAGCAAGGCGCCTGGACAGCCGCCGATGTGGCCAGGATGGGCGTTGTCTACCGATCGATCAAGGCTGGAGATGCGATCAGGGATGAGGAGTTCCCCCCACTTCGCGCCGTGTCCACCGACGACATCATCAAGCCTGTCGCGCAGCCGGACCCGGAACCCGCCAGCGAACCCGACCCGACTCCGGAACCCGAGCAGGACGAGGCTCCGGCTGTCGCCGAGTCAGACGCCCAACCAGACGAGACGCCAATCGCCGGCATCTCACGAGCCCAGGTCACAAAGCTGAACATCCTCCTGAAGGAGGAGGGCGTCACCGAACGCCCGGCCAAGCTCACATGGCTGTCCGAGCAGTTGCGTCGCAACGTCAAGTCATCTAACGAGCTCACCGCGGACGAGGCGCACAGCTTGATCGACTTCTTGGAGCGCTCACAGGCCGAGGATCGCGAGCTCGCTGAGGGGCAGCAACTTCCAATCGAAGGCGAGACCGCGAAGTGACCACCGTCGATCACCTCGCCGAGGCGGAGCGTCGCGCCGTCCACGCGGCGAGCCCAGAGGCGGAGAACGCGTACGAGGTCCAGAAGAGTCTCGCGATCGGACAGCTGCACGCGGCGATCTCAATGGCGCAGAGCCTGGCCGCCATCGTTGGCACAGACGATCAGGTCGACGCCGCGGTCGCGGCACTCGCCTCACTGCCCGTTGTTGCTCTTCCACCCGAACCGACGCACCTCCCCGATCTCGATTCGCCTGAGGCATATCGGTTCGCAGAGCGCGTCATTCGCCACACCTGGCGGTGCGGCCCAGGCACCCGGTCGCAGCGCTTCGCTCAAGAGTTGGCTGACCGAGCGGCGAGTGCCGAAGAGGTCGAGCTGTGAGTTACGACGAGGTCGCAGTGCAGCGCGCGCTTCGCGGGGAACACGTGAAACTCACTCACCCGGAGCGGATCGTCGCTGTGCGTCGGTTGACGGAGCGCGGCTACTCGGCCGACGAGATCAGCGGTGTCCTGCACGTGAGTGAGCGGACGGTGTGTCGGCTGCGCGGCAAGGACTTCGACCCGACGATCGCGGACGACGGGCCCATCGGCGCACCTTCCAAGGCCGAGCGCCGTCGTCTCCTCGATGGTGCTGTTCCGGCCGCGGTCGCGATGGCCAACCATGTCCGCGAAGACGACCCCCGCGTCGTCTGGTCCGAGCTGGGCACGATCACGCCGAACCAGCTGAAGACGCTCGTGGTCACCCTCGCCGCGATGGTCCCCGTCGACGACTACTCGGCGCAGGAGCTACTTGCATGGACCGACCAGCTCGTCGACGGCGAAGCGAGGTCGGCATGAGGACGCGGCACCCGAAGGGCCACGGCACCGAGGCCCGCTACAGGAGGCACCTACGCAACGGCGAGCAGGCGTGCCAGGCATGCAAGGACGCTGTCGCTGCAGCTGTCGCGGACCGTCGCCGGATCAAGCGGGCCGAGGCGGCATGACGGCCCGAACGATCCGCCAAGAGAACCACCGCAGCTGGGGGAACAGCATCGAGTGGTCGACGCCACCTCATGAAGTGCGAACTGGCCTGCTGCGACGTCGAAAGGCTGTCGGGAAGCTGGTCGGCTGGCTCAGCCGCCGCCCTGAGGTTGGGGACAAGTTCGTGTCGCCGATGCAGTCAGGCAAGAACGCGATCTTCACCATCACCAGCGTGGAGGGTGTCCGCGACCCTCGTGACATGTTCTTCGCCGACGTCGAGTTCGAAGGCTATGAGCAATGAGGCGCCGCTCTGACCCGGCCGAGTTTCGTACCCGCCGCAGCAACCGCGGCCCATCCACCGCCCGACACCCCGGCACCTGCGACGCATGCGGCGAGCCCTGGGTAGTTGGCATCACCGAAGTCCAGCGCGTGCGCGGCCGAGAGCTACATATCACCTGCGCCGGAAAGGAATAACAATGCCTGATCTTGTTCTGCACGTTCGCATCCCGATGGATTCTGATTGGGATCCCGACTCGCTCGCAACCGACCTCGTATGGCCCGTCGAGTCTGCCGTAGAGAAAGAGATCGGCGTCGCGCCGACCGGTATCACACATGAGATCGAGGAGGCGTAATGATGGCCTACCTCCAGATGTGTTGGCATCGCTGGGTGTTGCGCCACTGGCAGATTCCGCGCCAGAACGGCGTCAAGCCGCCCGCTGTCATCTGCGGGTGCGGAGTGGTGTGGGAGGACCCATCATGACGCTTACCGCAGAACACAGGCCCGCCGTTCGCGAGCGACGGTTCGCCCACGACGACCTGGTCGCCGTCGATCTGTTCTCCGGATTCGGTGGCCTCACTCGAGGCATTGAACGCGCCGGGTTCACCACGATCATGGCCGCCAACCACAACCGCTACAAAGTCGAAGTCCACGAAGCGAACCACCCGACCGCCGAGCACTGGATCGCCGACCTCGTCGACCCCACCTCAGCGGACTACCACTCCGCCCGAGACCTGCCACCCGGCGATCTCCTCGTGGCCGGCGTCTCCTGTGTCAACCACTCGCAGGCCAACACACAGAAGGCGTACCAGCAGGGGGTGTCGCTGTTCGACCTCGACGACCCCGACTTCGACGAACGCGTCACCCGATCCGAGCGGGACCGGGCCACCGCGAACTGCGTCCTGCACTATGCGGCGCAACACCATCCACGAATGATCCTCGTCGAGTGCACCACCGAGCTCACCTCGTGGGGCCCGGCCATACCCGGTCGCGCGAAAGTCGGCGACGGATCGACCTACCGATGGTGGCTCAACGAGTTCGACAAACTCGGCTACCGCCACAAGGTGCTGTACCTCAACTCGATGTTCTTCGGTGTCCCCCAGTCTCGGGACCGGCTGTACATCGTTTTCTGGGACCGCAACGTCCCGGCGCCCGATCTGGATCACCGGCCGCCGTCGTGGTGCAGCTCTTGCGATCAGACGGTGGAGGCCGTGTGGTCCTGGAAGACGGGTGTGCCCCCGACCGGGTCCGTTCGGTACGGGAAGCAGTACAACTACAGGTGCCCTCGGTGCCGAGGCGAAGTGGTTCCACCGCAGACGCCCTCGCTCGCAGCACTCGACCTATCTGACCTCGGTACCCGTATCGGGGACCGCAAGAAGCCGCTCGCCGCCGCAACCATGGCCCGGGCCGAACGATGCAGGCAGAGATTCGCCGAGTTCCCAGCTGTCCTCCTACCCGCGAAGGCCACCCGGGGATCAGAACGGCATCCGTGGCAGCCGATGGCCACCCAAACCAGCCAGCAAGAGACAGCACTCCTGTCGACCGGCGCGATCATGGTCGCCGCCGGCAACACCTACGAGCGCGCTGGCTCCGATTGCCGTAGCAGGGATCTCACCCAGCCGCTGTGGGCGCAGACCGCGACCAACACCACCGGGGTGATCACTCCCCCGGTCGCAATCACCGGACAAGTGATCGCCGCGCATCGGCACAACGGCGACGGTAAGCACCTCACCCAGCCGATGGACACAGTCACCAGCACCCACGAGAAGGCGATCCTGCTCGCCGTCAACAACTTCCAAGGCGCGCCACGAGGTGCCAACGAATCGCTGCCCACTCAAGGTGGGTCAGAGACCCTCGGCCTGCTGTCATCCGGCGTGATCCCGTTCCGGCGAAACACCGTGCCCACCACCCACGCCGAAGCTATGCCAACCGTCACCGCCGACCAGATCCCCGGGATGTTGTTCTCCGGTTGGTACAAGCAGAACGGGTCCACCGGCACCGAGACGGCCCCGCACCCGCTGTCCGACCCGTTCGGCACCCTCACATCCCGAGACACCACCGCCCTGCTCGCGGCCGAATGGCAGCGGTCCCTGTCCGAACTGGCCCTCGAGGACTGCTACTTCCGGATGATGGCCGCCCACGAAGTCGGCCGCGGCTGCGGGTTCGACGTCGACTTCGCCGGCGAGCAAGGCACCTTCATCGTCTGGGGCAGCGCACGCAACCAAGTCGACGGCTTCGGTAACGCCGTCAGTCCTCAAGTTGGCGAGTGGATCGGCCGCAGGCTGCACACCGCACTCCACAGAGAGACGGTGGCAGCATGAGTTACTCAGACTTCCTAGACCGCAAGGTGAAGCTGGCAATCGCTCCCGGTCCCGACATCGCGGTGTGCGAGCTCCACCCGTCACTTCACGAGTGGCAGGCCCGGATTGTCCAGTGGTCGTTGCGTGTCGGGCGGGCCGCGATCTGGGCTGATACCGGGCTCGGCAAGACCATGATGCAACTCGAATGGGCGTGGCAGCTTTCGAAACAGGCGAACATGCCTGCACTCATCGTGGCCCCGCTAGCCGTGTGCGCGCAGACCGTCCGCGAGGGCGCGAAGGTGGGGATCACCCGTAACGCGATCCAGTACGTCCGCACCGATGATGCTGTGGTGCCGGATGACTCGATCATCTACGTCACCAACTATGAGATGGTCGAGCACTTCGACCCCGACTTGTTCTGCGCGGTCGTCCTCGACGAGTCGTCCATCCTCAAGCAGTCGGACGGCAAGACCCGGACCCTGCTGATTGATCACTTCAACTCGGTTCCGTTCCGCCTCGCGTGCTCCGCCACGCCTGCACCGAACGATCCCGAGGAACTGACAAACCAGGCAGAGTTCCTGGGGCGCATGACCCGCACTCACATGCTCGCCGCGTACTTCATCCACGACAACGACGGCTGGCGTCTCAAGGGCCACGCCAAGCAGCCGATGATGCAGTGGATGGCCCAGTGGGCGATCGCACTCACCCGACCATCCGACATGGGCGGAGACGACACCGGCTACATCCTGCCCGGGTTACAGATCATCCCCGAGCTGATCCCGGTCGAGGTCGACTCGCCTGACCAGCTGTTTGCGACGGAGCTCGGCGGAGTGTCGGGCCGCGCACAGGTCCGGCGCCAGACACTCACCCAGCGCGTCGAGAGAGCGAGCGCGCTAGTCACCGCCGACCCAGGTCCATGGATCCTCTGGTGCGGCCTGAACGCCGAAGCCGACGCGCTCACTGCTGCACTACCGGGCGCAGTCAACGTCCACGGCGCACTTCCAGCTGACGAGAAGGCCCGCATGCTCATGGCGTTCGCCGACAGGGAGTTCGACATCCTCATCACCAAACCGCAGATCGCATCACAAGGACTCAACTACCAGCACTGCCACCGCATGGCGTTCGTCGGGCTCGGTGACTCGTACGAGCAGTACTACCAAGCGATCCGGCGCTGCTACCGCTACGGGCAAACCGAGGTCGTGCGCGCCCATGTCGTGCTGTCCGAACTCGAATCGCAGATCGCATCCAACGTCGCACGCAAAGAACGCCAGGCGTCCGACATCACCACCGCGCTCGTCGCCGAGATGCAGCGCGCACGACAGGAGGTCGCAGCAGCATGACCGAGGACTACATCACCGCCGACGAACGCGGGCAGAACTGGCACCTCATGCTCGGCGACAGTTGCGAACGACTCGCCGAAATTGACACCAGCACCGTCGATCTGAGCATCTGCTCACCGCCGTTCGACAGCCTCTACACCTACAGCCCGTCACTACGCGACCTCGGCAACTCATCGAGCCGCGTCGAGTTCCTGGACCACTACAGGTTCATCGTCAACGAGCAACTTCGGGTGACCAAACCTGGCCGCGTCGCATGCGTCCACGTCCAGCAGATCGCCACCAAGAAGGCCGTCGACGGGTACATCGGACTGACCGACTTCCGAGGCGACGTCATACGACTGTTCCAAGATGTGGGCTGGATATTCTTCGGCGAGGTCACCGTATGGAAAGACCCACAGGCACAGTCGATCCGCACCAAATCACAGCAACTCGCGTTCGCCAGCAAGAACCGCGACTCCGCCCGGGTCAGGCCCGCCATGGCCGACTACCTCCTGATCTTCAAGAAGCCCGGCGACAACGCCGTCCGCATCCCGCACGACGTCACCAGCGGCGAAGTCACCAACGACGACTGGATCGAATGGGCCTCCCCGATCTGGGCCGACATGCACGCGGGCGGATGGCTCACCGACGACGGCGGCCTGTGCCCCGTCTGGCACGGCATCAAGGAAACCGACACCCTCAACGTCCGCGTAGCCCGCGAAAGCGCCGACGAACGGCACATCGCCCCGCTGCAACTCGGATTCATCGATCGCTGCGTACGGCTCTGGTCCAACCCCGGCGAACTCGTCCTCACCCCGTTCGCAGGCATCGGGTCCGAGCTCTACCAGTCCGTGAAGCGCGGACGTCGAGCCGTGGGGATCGAACTCAAGCCGAGCTACTGGCGAACCGCGGTCGACAACCTCATTCGCCTTGAGTCCGAACTCCACGCGCCCAACCTGTTCGATTCCGAGGCGTCATGAGCACCCTCTCAAACTGCTTGCGCTGCGGGCACACCGACGACCAGCACGGTGGCGGCATCGGCTGCGACGGCACCAACTCCTGCCGCTGCTCCGGATTCAAGGCCATGGTCATCCCGGAACGGATCCAGCGCAAGCGCACCAAAGGCTGGCGAATGCCCGAAGGTGCTGTGTATGTGGGCCGAGGCAGCAAGTGGGGAAATCCATATCGCATCGGCGCCCCATCCGCTTACTGGATGGGGCCAGGGATGGGAAGCCCATACCGCCCAAAACCTGTTCCGCGAATGACTGCAGAGGATGTTGTCGACATCTATCGAAACATGGTCACCACCAATAACGCAGCGTTTGAACGTGGAGACCCAGAACGAGAACTGCGCGGCAAAGATCTTGCCTGCTGGTGCCCGCTCGAAGACGAGAACGGGAACCGAATGCCCTGTCACGCAGACGTGTTGTTGGAGTTGGCCAACCAGGGAGATGTGAGATGACCCGCAGCATAGTCACGCATCCGCTCGAGAATGACCGGATTGGCTTCAACCCGACCAAGGAAAGTGTTACAAGAAGGGCAGAGCGCACCGCGCACTCGCCCCGTCGTGTGGCAATGGTCCACGAACAATTCGCCTTCGACGCCGCAGATCAAGCACCGGCCATCCTGCGCAGCCTTCATCGCCGCCACATCGTCGGGGGTGAGCCCGTACTTGCGCATATACCGGGCCCTGAGGTCCTTCGCTCGAGCAGCATCGGGGTTGGCTCTACGCCATTCCTGAAGACGCTCATTGCGTCGAGCCTTGTTTTCCTGCGCGTACTGCCGCGTGCGCTCGTTCGCGCAGTCCTTGCAGTCGGACCGGAGGTACTTCCCGGACTTCCCGAAGCGATCGACGGGAAGCGTCTGGCCGCAGCGGGTGCACGTCTTGGTCGTCATCGGTTCAGTGTGGCATGTCAGCGTGACAATACGCGGGAACTCGGCCAGCCGTGCCACGCCGACGTCCTACTCGAGCTCGCGAACGGGGGTGCAACATGACCTACCTCGCGTTCCAGAACAAAGACTCGACCGGTGCGTGGGTGGGCACCTTCGACATCACCATCTCGTGCGTCGGTGCATGCGGTCGGCAGATCGAGCAGACGAACATCAGCGCGTCAGATCTCACCGAGGCGCTCGCGACAGCCCGGGCCCGCCTCGTACCCGAAGGGTGGGAGACCGACGGCAGCGGCAGCGACAAGTGCCGTGCCTGCCTCCTAGATGCCGCAGGCTGGCAATCGCAGCCAGGCCCGAACGCCATGGCGCGGTTCTCAAACGAGAGGACTGGTACCTGATCGTGTCCGAGAAGGACCCCCGTCCGTTCATCAAAGTCACCACCGACTTTGTGCGGAATCCGAAGGTGCTCGCGATGCCGATGTCGGCTCGCTGGGCGCTCCTGGATCTGTGGTCACACTGCGCTGACTTCAAGACAGACGGTGTCGTGGACGCCCGGACCTTCAACAAAATCGTTCCATATCGCGTGCGAAATGAACTGATTCTGCACGGATTCTGCACTCACGATGTCGTGAAAAAAGAGTTCATTTTGCACGACTATTTGAAGCACCAAACGTCGGCCGCAGAGCAAGCCGAAGCCATCGAAAAGGCCAGGGCAGCAGGCAAAAGAGGCGGCCAGGTGCGGGCTGTGAACGCCGGTCAGAAGCTCAAGCGTCCGCTTAGCGATGGGATCAAGCGAAACCTAAGCCAAGAAGAAGTAGAAGAAGAAAAGAGAACTACTGGTCACCTACCTGAGGCATCTCACCTAAGTGACGCGACCGCCGGCGAGACGCCGAACGAACGCCCCACCGGTCCCGCCATCAAGCCCGACGCCGCCCGCATGGTCCGCGAGATCATCCCCCGCAACCAGCCCGCCGCCGTCAAGACCGCACTCCGCATCAAGGCCAGCGAACTCCTCGTCGGCGGCACCGAACCCCACATCGTCGAACAGGCACTCCACGAGTGGATGACACGCACCGACGTTGGCCCCGGAATCCTCCCCTCGCTCGTCAGCGGACTCCTCAAGGCCCGAGACCCCCGAGCCGCCCCCAAACGAGCTCTCACGAAGTCTGAGCGCCAATTCGTCGAACTCGAACTCATGAAAGACAACCCCGACCCCGTCGCCCTCCGGCAACTCGGCATCAACCCACCAACCACCAACCTGCGAGCGATCAACGGAGGCGCCCAGTGAACCGCGACGACATCATCGAACTGCTCCAGGTCATCCAGTCCTACGACAACCGCGACATCGGCGAAACCGCCATCGCAGCCTGGTACCAAACCGCACAACGCGGCCGCTGGACCAAAGCCGCCGCACTCGAAGCCGTCCACACCCACTTCACCAACTCGACCGCCTGGCTCATGCCCGGCCACGTCACCACCATCGTCCGGGCCGCCATGCGCCAACCCGCACCCGCCGCCGAAGTACTCGCACTCGACAAACCAATCGCCAGCGACAGCGCCCGCCGCAAGGCCATGGCCGAGATCGCGAAACTCGCTGAGAGCAAGAGGATCCCAGAATGAGCATCCCCACCCACCAAGTCGCCCCGCTAGACGTCGCATCCCTCGACGCGACACCGCAGTGCGAGTGCACCTGCCACGAAGAGACGCCACCGGCCACGCTGCGCATCCGCTACCACGCACCGCGCGACAACGACCTGTACGCCTGCGACAACGTCAGCGCGCTCTTGTGCAGCGAATGCTTCGAGACACTCCGGCAGAGCATCGAACGCGAACTCGCCACGGCCTGCCGACACGGGCACCAATGCGGTGGCTGCGGCAAACGCCTCCGACAACTCGGCGACGTCATCCTGGCGGTGATCACCCTATAAACCTTCCGCACGGCTCCCGAACGATCCACTGCTGCACCAACAATCGGAGGCGCTCGCATGAACGACACAGACCACCTGTACCTCGACCGATCACTGATGAAGATCCTGTCCAAACGCCTCAACGACATCACGTCATGGCTCGCCGATGCACTCGACGACGTCGTTGCCCGCGACACCGCCCGCGAACGCAACGACGGAGGAAAGTCCGCCGACCAACCACTCCCCTTCCACGACAAAGCCGGCGACGCCGCCATCGAACTCACCGGCACCCTCCAAGCGTGGGTCGACACAGTCAGCCACACCCGCCACCTGCCCTGGCCAGGAACCCTGCGCGCCAAACAATCCGCCCACTGGATGAAAGACCACATCGTCGACCTCGCACTGTGCACCGACGCATTCCAAGCGTTCGACGAAATCTCCGACGCCCGCAAACGAGCAGTCCACTTCGCAGACATCCCCATGCCCGTCGAGTTCGCCGGCCCCTGCCAATCCACCACCGACGGCATCACCTGCGACGGCGTCTACTGCCGCGAGAAAACCGACATCCACCACTGCAGCAAATGCAACGCCGACGTGGACGTACCCGCACTACAAGCCACCATGATCGAGACGATGCAACACCGCCTATTCGACGCCGACGAACTCCAGGACGCCCTGACAATCGCAGGTAAAAAGCGCATCCACCGAAGGACTATCAAGTCCTGGATCGACTCCGAACGACTCGTCGCCCGCGGCGGCAAATACCTGCTCGCCGACGCACTCGTCCTCCTCGCCCAGCACAAACCCAAGACACGAACAACCAAGCACGCATGACCGCTACATGTTTCCCCACCACCGGTGCTAAGCTTCGCTCGCAGAGCGCGACACGAATGCCCACCGGCATCGTCGCGCTTTCGTCGTTTCAGACGAGTTCACATTCTTGGCTCCCCGAGTGATCGGAGCACCACGTGCTGCAACTCCGATGCTCGCGCTGCTGGGCCAAACGCACCGCACCCTGCTCTGGTGTCTGCGCCCTGCCCGTCCACCACGGCCAACTGGAACGTTGCGGCAAGCCCGAATGCTCCTGCGCCAAAGTGATACTCGTCATCCATCCACAGGAGGCGGCTTCGTGAGTGCAGAGCAAAGCAACTACGACGACGGTGGTTGGATCCAGCCCGGTGCCACCCCGATGGCCTTCACTCTCGCGGATGATGAATGCGTCATTGCTCCTCGGGACGGCCAGCTCGTGTGCATCCGGGATCACGAGCCGAGTGCACGTGGCCACTATTGCGAGCCGATCGCCGACCCCGCCTCATACACAGCGCAAGCGCACGGCGGCCCATCGTGACCTGGACAGCGACCCAAGCTGAACCAGGCGCTGATGTCCATGTGCTCCCGGACAGCGACTTGATCGCCCACGCTGAGGCCGAAGACTGCACCTGCGGCCCAACACCTGCACCAGTCAAACGTGACGACGGCAGCGTGGGCTGGGTGATCGCGCACCACTCCCTCGATGGACGCGAGGCGGACGAATGACCGACGCAGAGAAGGCGCTGAACGAAGCCATCGAATCCTGGATGGCTGAAGAAGCGCCGGGCTCAGTCCTCACCGAGTACGTGATCGTGGCAGCCTCACAGTCATTCAGCGAAGACGGATACTCCGAGTACTTCACCTCGACCCTCGCATCCAACGGTAACCACACACCAACACACCGCATACTCGGCCTGCTCGAACATGCAGCAGCGAAGTACCGGGCGTTCGTGATGGCACTGGAATGGAACAGCAACGAGGACGACGATGACTGACCGCATCGAGACGACCATCGCATTCGCCCGACAGGCCGAGCACCAAGCCCGTGAAGCACGCGAACCATTGACCATGCTGCTCCAAGCTCAGCAAGCCGAGTGGCTTGCATCGCAGGATGCCTGACACCAGCCCCGGGGTCGGTGCCTCAGCTGAACTGAACAGGTACTGGACCATCGGCGAAGGCAAAGCCAAATGGGCAAGCAGCCCAACGCCATACCGCACACTGCTCGCTTTGCTCATGAAGTACATGAGCAAGGACAAAGCAGAAGGCCTCGCAGCCGAGTACTACCACCGCGTGTTCGGACGCTGGCCAGGCAAACACTGATGGTGTGGACCGAACGAACCGAGTCAAGCCGCATCACCTCGACACGAGCATGGCGCGAAGTGAGACTGCAGGTCCTGGAGCGCGACAACTACACCTGCCAGATCCACGGACGCGACTGCATCGGCAATGCCACCGAGGTAGACCACATCAACAACGTGGCCGCTGACGGTGACCCATACGATCCGAGCAACCTTCGAGCCAGTTGCGAACCATGCAACGCAGCCAAAGGCCGCCACGAATCCGCCATCCGCCGGCGCACAGACAGACGATCAGCCCGACACCCCGGAACACGCGAAAACTCACCCGGAATGCTCTGACCGCTCACACACGAACACCCCACCCCATCCACCCCTCCCCCCGGCCACCAAATGGAAGCCACAGAGTTCTGGCGCTGGCATCTGGTACGGGTCTGGGGGTCTCCCCTACCAGCTGAGGAGGTTGATTGCCATGGCCGGCAAGGGACCTCGCCCGAAGGGCAATGCGGTTCGAAGGAACTCGAGCCAGGTGGGTATGCGCGTGTACACGGCCGAGCCGGTGGCGCAACCGGATCTGCCTGAGTTTGATGTGCAGGTCAAGGTTGATGACACCTTGGTGTCGCAGCGGTTTGAGTGGCCTGAGGCGACCCGACGGTGGTGGCAGACCTGGGGCGATGAGCCTATGGCCGAGGACTTCACCGCGACCGACTGGGACTTTCTCCTCGACACCGCCCTACTTCACGCGCGGGTGTGGGGCGATGGCGATCTGAAGTTGCTCCCGGAGTTGCGGCTTCGTGTCGCGAAGATGGGTGCGACTGGTGAGGATCGGGCGCGTCTGCGGATTACGTATGCGGCGGCCGATGAGGCTGAGAAGAAGAACCCGCCGCGTGGTGGTTCTGCCCGCGACCGGCGGGGTCCTTTGAAAGCGGTCTAGTGCCGTGGAAACCTTCGGAGCCCAATGAGGTTCCGACGTTGGGTTGGTACGTCCTCGACTGGATGACTGAGTATCTCGCTCGGCCGGCGGTTGGCGAGTATGAGCCTTTCGTGCCCTACCGGGAGCAAGAGGATTTCATCCTCCGCTGGTATCAGCTTGATCCTCTGACTGGTCGGTTCACGTTCGGCCGCGGCTTGTTGGGCCGGCCTCGTGGCTGGGGCAAGTCGCCGATCTTGGGCGGGTTGTGCATCGTCGAGGCTTTGGCGGACGTGCTGTTCGACGGCTGGGATGCGAACGGGCAGCCGGTTGGTAAGCCGTGGTCCACAGTCCGGACGCCGCTGGTGCACGTTGCGGCGGTGTCTGAGGATCAGACGAACAACACGTGGCAGCCGATGGTTGAGATGCTCCGCGAGGATGCGCCCCTTCATGACGCGCATCCGGGTGTGGAGCCGTTCGACACGGTCGTGAACTTGGCCCGCGGGAAGATCGAGAAGCGAACGAGCTCAGGCAGAACCGTCAAGGGTGCGCCGACCACGTTCGCGGTGCTTGATCAGACTGAGGAGTGGGTGCCGTCGAATGGCGGGCCCGCGTTGGCGCAGAAGATCCGTACGAACACTGCGAAGAATGGTGGGCGGACGATCGAGTCGCCGAATGCCTACATCCCGGGTGATGGTTCGGTGGCTGAGAAGTCAGCGGAGACAGCGACTGCGGCCGCTGAGGGTCGGACACGAATCGACCAACCGATCCTGTGGGATCACCGTGAGTCTCCACCCGATACCGATATGACCGACCGCGAGTCACTGACCCGCGCATTGCGTGTGTCCTATGGGGATTCGTCTGGGCATCCCGATGGGTGTGTGATCCATGACCCGCCGTGCGCGCCTGGCCATGTGGACCTCGAGGCGCAGATCGCGATCATCTGGGATCCGGCGACGGACGTGCAGACTGCCCGTTCTGACTACCTGAACCAGATCACGTTCGCATCGAATTCGTGGCTTTCGGAACCGGAGTGGGCTGGCTGCAAGGCCGAGGATGTGGTCGTCACGTCCCGTGAGCCGATCACTCTGGGGTTTGACGGGTCCCGTGGGCGCGCGAAGGGAAAACCGGATGCGTCCGCGCTGATCGGTTGCCGCGTGAAGGATGGGCATCTGTTCAAGATCGCCATCTGGGAGGCCGACGACGATCCGCGCGCGTGGGCCGAGTGGGAAGCGCCCGTCGAGGAGATCAACGCGACGGTCGCGGACACGTTCAAGCGGTACAACGTCGTCGGCTTCTATGCGGACCCGGGCAAGGATTGGCGCTCTCACGTGAATCAGTGGGAGGCAAAGTACTCGTCCCAGGTGAAGGTGAAAGGTACCGCCGCTCACCCGTTTGAGTGGTGGATGACCGGCGGCCGGTCTGGGCTGGTGCAACGCGCGATCGAGCAAATGGAGTCCGCAGTCAGAAACCACGATCTGACGCACGACGCCTCGCTGGGACTGACACGGCACGTGCTCAACGCGCGCCGCAGATTCTCCAGAGACAAACTTTCGCTCTCGAAAGAGAACGACTACTCCTCCCGAAAGATCGACGCAGCGGTCGCCGCGGTCCTGGCCTTCCAGTGCCGCCTCGATGCGTTGTCTGCCGGAGTCATGCCAGTGAAGAAGAAGCGACCGAAGATATCGAGGGTGAGGTGAGCTGGTGGAACCGTCGGAGTGGTTTGACCTTTTGAATGCTCGTTTCACCGCTCCGACGCAGGAAAAGTGGCAGGACAATCGGACTCGTCCGGTTGATCCGAAGCCGCGGAACCAAATCCTGGACACGTTGTGGTCGTACTACACCGGCGATCCGCCGCTTCCTTTGGTGGCGGCCGAGTACGAAGACATCTTCAAAGACGTCATGCGCAAGGCGCGCTGCAATTACGCACCGATGTGCGTCGCAGCGATGCTCGATCGCATGGAGTTGCAGGCGATCTCGACTCCACAGGACCGGGACACGAACGGCGACGACGTGGCTGCTCAGATCATGGAGGAGTCGGGTTTCACCGCGCAGTTCAACGACACCCTGAGCTACATGTTCGCGCTCGGTGAGGGTTTCGCGATGGTCGTGCCCGGCGTCGGCAAGGCGCTGCCCACGGTCCACGCGATCGACCCCCGCCGGTGTGTGGCCATCCCGGACCCGAACAATCCGGTGCGCGTGCTCGCGGCGCTGGTCCGCCAGTACGACCCGATCGCCGAAGTAGAGACCGCACACCTGTTCCTCCCCGGCGAGAAGTGGACGGTTCGGTTCGACGCCGACAGCAATATGTGGCGACCGAACATGGAGCCCGAGATCATCACGGGCATCGACGAACTCGGTGGCATCCCGGTGGTCCGGTTCGAGAACAAGCACGGTGCCGGCGAGTTCGAAGAGCACATCGACCTCCTTGACCGCATCAACGACGTCACGCTCAAGCGCATGGTGTTGATTGAGTACCAGAGCTTCCGCCAGCGCGCGGTGGTCGGCGACCTCGAGGGCGATGAGGATGACGACGAAGACGACGGCCCCACTGACGAGCCGGACTGGGCGGACATTTTCCGCGCTGACCCGGGCGCTCTCTGGCGGGTCCCGAAAGATGTGACGTTCTGGGAGTCGAATCAGGCTGATCTGACACCGATCCTGAATGCGAAGCGCGACGACGTCAAAGAGTTCGCCGCGGTGACTTCTACCCCGCTGCATCTGGTCACGCCGGATGCAGCGAATGGGTCTGCGCAGGGGGCTGGCCTGATGCGTGAGTCGGCGACGTCGAAGGTGCGTGATCGTCGTGCACGCGTGACTCCGGCCGCGAAGCTGTTGTGGCGCATTGCGTTGACGATGGCGGGCTACCCGGAGCGCAAACGAATCCAGTTGCACTGGGGACCGATTGAGTTCCGTACGTTGGCCGAGAAGGGCGCTGCCTCGTCGCAGGCTGTCGGCACGTTGTCGCTGGAGAAGCGGGCCATCACCATATGGGAGATGTCTCCGGAGGAAGCGGCTGACAATGCTCAGGAGCTCGCGGCGGACGCGATGATGTTGGGTGCGGCCCAGGCGACGCCAGTGCCGCAGGTGACACCACCAACGCCACCAGCCGCGACGGATGACCCAGCCAGCGCCGCCTGACTACGGTCAGGCTCTCATTGCAGCTGCGGCGTTGCAGGCAGCAGTAGCGGCACCGGGCCCGGTGGATCGTGTCGGTCAGCTGGTCAACACGATGGCGGCGTCGATCGACGTGATTCGCGACCGGGTGACTGGTCGAGTGCAGCAGCGATATCGGCAGGTCAACCCTTACCGGGGTGACGAGGTGCAGGCGTTCATCGCCGACGCTGCTCGTCAGATGCGGTCGGCGCAGACTGCGGTGGCCACGTCGGTGGCTGGCGCGCAACGGGCCGAGTTGCGGGCGATGGGATTGAGTGTCCCGTCGATTCGTCCGTCGAACCCGATTGATGTCCGCGGTCCAGCGGCCACGCTGCACGATGACGGCACCTTCGATGTGGTCCGGCCGGACGAGTTGACGATCACAGTTCCCGACGCCACGCCGCGCACCGACGACGCTGACCCCAGCGATGAGCCTCCCGACGTCGAGATCCATATTGCCGACGAGGACTACACCACCGAGGGCATCTTCAACCGGCCCGCACGCACCTACCGATATGAGCGGTCCATCGGCACCAGTGAGGTCGAGGCCGAGCAGAAGGCGCTCGATCGGATCGCCGGCCTGGTAGATGACAACCTGATGCTGGCCCAGCGTCTCGCCGAGCATGAATCGCTGGCGCAGGCAGCGGATCTGGACAACCGAGTCATCGGGTATCGCAGGGTCATTCACCCCGAGTTGGCTCGGGGCGGATCGTGCGGCATGTGCATCGCGGCCGCAGACCGTGTCTACAAGATCCGGGAGCTCAAGGCGATCCACAAGCGCTGTCACTGCACCATCACCGCGGTCACCGACGACTTCGACCCGGGCGACGAACTGAACAAGGCCGACCTGGAAGCGCTATATGGCGACGCCAAAGGTACCTCGAGATCTGCTTTGAAGCGCACCCGCTACCGGGTCGACGCACACGGCGAGCTCGGTGCCGTCCTGGTGCCACGTCGCCGCCAAAAGACTTCTGCCACTGGCAGTTGACCCGACATGGGTATCACCACATTCCTGACATGGGAGTCCTCTTGACCGACCTGCCTTTCCATCCGATCACCGGCCTCCAGGCCATCGGTTTCGCCGGATCCAAGCCAGTGTGGCCCGTCATGGGCGGCTCAACGCCTGAACCTCCTCCAGCGACACCCCCGGCCCCAACACCTCCCGCTGGCCCGCCTACGCCACCTCCGAACGCCGACAAGGGGTTTCCGGAGAACACGCCCATCGCGGACATGACCGTCGAACAGCAGTTGGCGTACTTCAAGCATCACGATCGCAAGAAGGCCGACACGCTCAGCAAGTTCGGTGGTTTCACACCGGAGCAGGTGAAGCAACAGGCCGAGGATCTTGAAAAACTCCGCCAGGCGCAGTTGACAGCTGACCAACGGGCCATCGAAGACGCGAAGACCGAAGCGGCAAACGCTGCCAAGTCCGAAGCGGCGGGCACGTGGGCGCCGAAGCTACTCAAGGCGGTGGCCAGCAGATTCGTTGAGGGCGATCAGCTCAAATCGTTTCTCGCGGTCACGGATGCGAAGGCGTTCATCAAGGACGGCGAATTCGACGACGAGGCAGTCGTCGGGCATCTCACCGGACTGTTCGGTACTGCCAACAACACCAGTGGCAATCAGCAGCAACGACAGTGGGGACAAGGCGGTGGCCGACCGCAGGCTCAATCGGGCCGCGATCAAGGACTGGCCGAGGCAAAGCGCCGCGGCTACATCAAAGACTGAGGAGTAACCAATGTCGACAGACATTTCAGTGCACTCCAGTGCGTACCAGGTGGAGAACCGGTCGTGGCTCATTGGAACCCACGGCGTCGATCTCACACCCAGTGTCACGCTGGACATCACGAAGTTCACCAAGGCGACCCACTACCCGAACGGCTATGTCCCCTCGGGGACGCGCCTGGGCAAGGTCACCGCGACGGGCCTGTATGGACCGTACGACAACGCCGCAACTGACGGCCGGGAAACCGCAGCAGGACTGCTGTTCTCGTCCGTTCGCGCAATTGACACCTCCACCGGAAACGCGCTCGCCAAGGTTGCCGGGGCGATCTTCGTCCACGGCCTCGTCGCAACCGCGAAACTGCCGGGCGCGGTGGATGCACCCAGCAAAGCCGACCTGCCGCTCATCGTGTGGCTCTGAGAGGACCTGAATCATGGCAATCGTTTTCGATGGTCCCGTCTCTCCAGACGCTCTGACCACACTCGCTCGAACCGTTCCCGTGCCGTCGAGCAATGCTCTCGAGCAGCTCTTCCCGACGCGAGACATCCTGTCCAACCGCATCGACTGGGCCGAGTTCGTCAAGACGAACCGCACCGCCCAGTACCGCAGCTTCGACGGCACTATCCATGTGTCGGCACGCGATGCGGGCAGCGGCAAGTACGTCGAGCTCGCCCCGTTCTCTGACTCGCTGAACAAGGGCGAGTACGAGCGCATCGCACAGGAGATGGCGCGCCTCGGCGGCACCAACCTGGCTGCGAAGGTGACGGCTGCGTACAACGACGCAGAACGCCTGGTCACCAACATGCACAACCGTGTGGAGTTGGCGTGGGGCGACGTGCTGACCGACGGCAAGCTGACCATCAACGAAGGTGGCCTGCAGAGCGAAGCCGACTATGGGGTCCCCGCCGGCCAGATCACCGGTGTGGCCGGTGCCCTGTGGACTGATCACGCAGCCTCTGTGCCGCTGACTGACCTGGAAGCTCAGCAACAGGTCCGCCTGAACAACGGCAACGGTCGCGCGGCACGCATGCTGATGTCGCGTGCAACACGCAGCCATCTCCGCCAGAACAAGCAGATCATCGACGCAGTGCACGGAGCTACTGCAGGACGCACCAGCGTGTCCGTGACCGAGCTCAACACCCTGCTCAACGACGAAGAGCTGCCCATCATCGAGACCTACGACGCCATGCTCGACGTGGACGGCGTAACGACCCGGGTCATCGCAGCCGACAAGGCCATTCTGTTGCCGGAGAACATCGGCGACCTCGGCTTCATGGCCTACGGAATCTCGGCCACGGCACTCGAGTTGGTCAACTCCAACCTCGCTGAGCTGTCTTTCCAGGACAGCCCAGGCATCGTGGGTGTCGTCGAAAAGGTCGGTCCCCCGTACCGCGAGTTCACCTTCGTGGACGCGGTCGGTATGCCGATCCTGTCGAACGCTGGACTGCTGTCGGTGCTGGATGTGGCGTGATGGCGAAGCTGACCACCTACGTCTCACTGTTTGACGACGTAGGCACTCTGCACACGTTCGGCCCGAGCATTGAGGTGCCGGGCTGGGCGCGTGCGCGCATCACCAATCCGAGCGTGTGGGACTCGCAGCCGGAGCCTGTCGAACCCGTGCAGGTAGCTCCGCCCGCGTCTCCCACTGTTCCCGTCACCCCGGTGATTCCCCCACAAGGGGATGACATTCCACCGCAAAACGGTCCTGGCGCAACACGTCAGGTCTGGGCTGACTACGCCGAGAAGCATGGCGTGAAGATCCAGGCGGACTGGAAGCGTGAGGCGATCATCGACGCCGTCGAGGCGGCTGGAGTGCCGGTCGAATGACGATGCCCTTCCTGGGGCAGTTCGCTGACTTCGAGGACGTGAAGAAACGTTACCGGGGTCAGAGTCCAATGCCGGACAGCGATCGGGAGTGGGTCGAGGAGAAGATCATCGATGTCGAGGCGATCCTCCTCGGCCTACTCCCCTCGCTGAACGGCACTACCGATCCCGGCCGTCGTGCGCGAGCCAAGTCGCTGGTTTGCGAGAAGGTGCTTGACCTTCGGCGCGGTGCACGCGGTCTGGCTTCCCGCACCGCGGAAGGCTTCGGTGAGACGTATGTGCCTGGATCGGTGAAGACGTCGATCTCATTCAGCGAAGCTGAATTGAAGCCGTTGCGGCTCAGACGGAAACGGCGGTACGGGATGATTCCCGTTGATCCTTGGCGGCCCGGCGGTGTTTGACGGCGGATACACCATCGAGGTGTGGCGCGGCGGAGCCAATCAGGACGGCGACCGCGCTCGCACCCTCGCTGGCGAATACCCCAACGTCGGCATCAACTGGGGGTCCTCGAGCGAAGTGAACGCAGAGTCGGGGCCCGAGCGATCCGAACGCGTGGTCACGACAGCGAAAGCCGTGTTCGACGTCGAACCGGACATCAAGTCAACCGATCGCATTGTGGTGCAGGGCATTACCGGCAACTTCGAAGTCAATGGCCGAGTACTTCCCACCCGATCACCGTTCGACGATTGGGACCCCGGGGCGATCGTGAATCTCCGGGAGGTTGTCTGATGTCGAGGTACAACTACAGGCCGAATCTCGTCAGCATGGGACGACTACTCGTCGGCCCTGAGTTGCGCCGAGTGATGCACTCCAAGGCTCAGGTCGGCGTGATGCTCTACCAGGCTCAAGTCAAACGCGACACCGGTCGCAACGCACGAGAAGTCCGCGGCTACACCGAGATCATCGGCATCCCCGCAGGTGGAGGTGTGTCGCGCCGGTGGTGCGGCGTCATCGAAGCCTACGGACCGTATGCGGCCTACCGCGAGTTTGGAACCAGACAGCACGCCGCCGAGCACACGCTTGAGAAGGTTGCCCGCCAGATCGGCCGGGCCGGCTGATGGCGGACTATCCCGACGCCGAGCAGGTCGCACAGAACCTGTTCACCACTTTGGGCTACGCCTGCAAGTGGCTGCCCGATCCGGACCAGTTCGACTCGAAACTCCCCATTATCGCGGTCGCCCGGGTGGGCGGCACTGACGACGGAGTGACAGACCGGGCCGAACTCCAGATCGACACCTGGGCCAAAGACCGGCCTGGCGCATGGGCGCTCGCATCACAGGTGCGGGAACGCATCAACGCCCTGGTCTATGGCGGCGACGTTGACGGCGTGTGGATTGACCACGCAGAAGTGCTCGTCGCCGGCCAGCTGATTCCAACAGAGATGCCCGACGATCGCCGGGTCACTCAACGGGTGCGCATCGATATGCGCCGACCTCTCTGACGGGCCACGACGGCTCATAAATCTCCGCCAACCCCTTGGGTGTGGCGGTGCTCCATCACACCCAAATCACTTGAAGGAGTGAGACATAATGGCCGACCTTGACGTCCTCGCGAAGGACAACGCCAACAACATCAAGAAGTTCACCCGCGCGGTAATCTTCTTCGCCCCCATCGACGCAGAGGTACCCGAATCGTTGACCGAAGCGGTCGCTGGCGTGCCGGTGCTGACGACCTTGCCGGACGGCTACGAGAGTGGCGGTCTGATCAAGAAGGATGGCGGATTCGAGTTCAACTCCGACCGCGAGATCTCCGACACCGAATCGCTGGGCTACTCCTCGCCGACGCGGCGTGACGTGCAGTCCGAGGACGTCTCGGTCGCGTACTCGCTGCAGGAGTTCAAGCGCATCGCGTTCGAGAAGTACCTCGGTGTGGACCTGTCGACGGTGACCCCGAACGCCACCACCGGTGAGGTGTCGTTCGCGCGTCCCATCACCCCCGAGCTCATCGAGTTCCGGGCACTCATCATCGCCCGCGACCGGTCCGGGCCGCGCGCCACGTACTTCGGCCGCTTCTACCCGAAAGCCTCGATCACTGAGGTTGATTCGCAGTCGTTCTCCCCCGAAGACGAGTACGCGTTCCCGCTGACCATGGGCGGCCAGCCCGACCCCGTGCTCGGCTACTCCGAGAAGTTCTTCATCGGCGGCCCGGCCTTCTTGGCTCAGGGCTCGGCCGGCCACGGCTTCGGCACCGTCACGCCCTAGTCACTGATTGTTGCTGCGCGGCGGATGTTCCTCCGAGCCCGCCGCGCAGCAACTTTCATCCGCATCGGAGGCGCGAAGGAGATGTCCATGAGGACCATTCTGAAGAACAAGAAGGGCGACGTGTGGGTCGCCGAGTCACCGGCCGACCTCGTCCGCGCGCAGTCCGCCGGATACGTCGAGACCGACGAGGGTTCGTCTGACAGCAAGGTCGAGTCGGATCCGAGGGCCACACAGCAGAAGGTGACTGAACCACCGACCCTGCCCTCACCCACGGCCGGCGCTACCGCAGCGCCGTCGCCGTCACTCACCAAATCCAAGTAACCGCACGACCATCGGAGGCACGGAATGGCTAAGAAACTGCAAGGCTGGGACCAGCGTGTACGTGAAGCGCAGCGCGAGCCCATCGAGTTCGACCTGGCTGACGGCACCACGATCACCGTCAAGAAGATCACCGGCGGGCAGTGGCGCAAGATCAAGCGCATCCAGCGCGGCGTGGAACCGGACGTCGAGGACGAGGACGAGGCCGCTGTCGAGGTGCTCTTCGGCAAGGAGAAGGCCGCCAAGATCCTCGCCGACTACGAAGACGCTCCCCTCGGCGTCCTCGGTGACCTGACCGGCGAGATCATCGAGCACTTCGCCGATAAGAAGAAGAAATCCTCGGACGACGATGAGGATGACGACGAGGGAAAAGATCAGCCGGAGAACTGATTTGGCTAATGGCCGAGCGGGTCGAACTGATCGACCGCTTCGGTGACCAAATCGAGTACGACCTGCACAAACACCTCGGCGTAGACCTCCTGGATTTCTTCCGGGGGGTCTTGCCGTGGGAGAAGCTGGATCGCCTGTTGCCACAGCTGCCTTGGCAGTCCCAGTTCAAAAAGGCAATGGAGAACGACCCGGAGCAGGCCCGAAAGTACGCGGAGCAATTCACCGACCTGGAGCAGTTCGATAGCCAGGAAGCGTCAACGGCTGGACCGTCCATCTTCGACTGGGACGAATGGCGCGAATTGTCTGCGGACATCTCGGACAAAATCTCCGAACAGATTGTGGCAGCGCTGCTTCCACACATTCCCAAGGGCAAGTCCAGGCCCAAGGTCAAACCAGTGCGACGCCCCAAGACCGCCCGGCAGAAAGCCGTGGCGGCTCGTAAGCGCGCGCTGGAACAGATCGAGCAATCCGAAATCGAAGCCGCGTTCCTTGGGCGGTAGGTGAGAGGGGGATCCGATGGCCACATACACAGCAGGATCTGCCCGGGTCCCCCTCGTACCTGACCTCCGCGACTTCCACCGGACCGCGAACCGAAAGATCGAGGCGCGGCGCCTGCGCGCAAAGGTCGAACTGATCCCGGACGTTCAGCGCCTCCAGTCGCGGCTCAACGGCAGCTCGGTCTCCATCAAGACGCAACTCAAGATCGACATCGCGCAGTTCAAGCAGGACGTCAAAGCCCTTTCGCCCGTTCAGGTGAAGCTTGAGGCCGACCTTGCGCGACTACAGGCGCGGCTGCAGTCCAGTCACGTTCGCATGCGTGTTCAGCTCGAAATCGACCGGGCCCACCTGCGCGCACAGATCGAGTCACTGCCCGTCTACACCGTCCGCGCGATCGTGCGCCTCGACGACACTGCAGCACGCGGGCGCCTCGAGACACTCGCCCGCGACCGGACTGTCGACGTCAACGTAAACACCCGCGGCAGCAAAGCCTTGTCTGCGATCGCCGGCGGCGCCGGGAGTCTCGCGACATCGATGCTCAGCGCCACTGCGTCGGTCGGCAAGTTCCTCGGAATCGCCGGCAGCCTTGTCGTGGTCGCCGGTTCAGCCGTACCGGTCATTGGCGCGCTGGCCGCGAGTGTCGCCGCAGTTGGTGGCGCCGCAGCAGGTGCCGGTGTCGCCGGCTTGTCCGCGATGATCGCAGTCGTTGGCACCCTCAAGGTCGCCACCAGCGGTGTCGCGGACGCGTTCACGAACGCATTCGATCCAGAGAAGGCCGAGGAGTTCTACAAGGCCCTCGCCAAACTCTCTCCGCAGGCACAAGATTTCGTGCTCTCCATCCGCGGCGTCGTTGGCGCCTGGAAAGAGATGGGCGCGCAGACCGCAGTCCAGGACGCACTCTTCGCAGGGCTCGGCGCCAAGATCACGCACCTCGGCGACATCGCCCTGCCTGCCGTCCGCGACTCAATGCTCACTGTCGCAGACGGATTCAACGAGGGCGCAGCCTCAGCGCTGAACTTCCTCACCAGCGTTCAAGGCGCCGGAATGCTCGAGCAGTGGCTGACCGCCTCGGCGAACATGGGCGCCAACCTGGGTTCGGCGATCGGTAACCTTGTCCCCGGCCTGCTCGCAGTCGGCACTACCGCCTCCGAAGTGTTCTCCCCGATGACCGACGGCATGGCCGGTGCCGCTCGCGGCATGTCCGACTGGCTGATCAAGGCTCGCGAATCGGGTGAGCTCGCCGAGACCATACGCGGCGCCGTTGACACCGCGAAACAATTCGGTGCAGTACTCGCCGACATCGGCGGCATCATCTCCGGCGTCTTCTCTGCCGCGCAGGCCGGATCGGGTTCAGTGCTCGGCTCACTCGGCAACACCATCTCTCTGGTCAACGACTGGGTCAACTCGTTCACCGGCCAAGAAGCCCTGACTTCGTTCTTCCAATCCGTTACCGCCGCGGTGTCCGCTGTTCTGCCTGTGTTCCTAGACCTCGCAGGCATCATCGGCGGGCAAGTCGCCCCGGTCATTGCTGACATCGCGGTCGCCCTCGGGCCGGTGTTGATCGAAATAGTCCGCGGCATTGGCTACGCTTTCGCCGCGTTCGCCCCAGCTATCCCGCCGCTCGTCTCTGTGATCGGCATGCTCGGCACCACCATCGCGAACCTCATGCCGGTCGTTGGTCCGGTGCTCGGGAAGATCGTCACCCTGTTCGCCAGCCTGCTCGCAGCCGTGCTGCCGATACTAGAACCGCTGATCACTCTTGCGGCTGGCATCCTCACGCCGCTCGCAGACGCGCTCACACTCGTGGTCGATGCGCTCGCACCGGTAATCGGCGCTCTTGTGGGTGCACTGATGCCGGTCATTCAAGCTCTGATGCCCGTGTTCGCGGATCTGGTGAACATCTTCGCGACATTCCTGGTTGACGCGATCAATCAGCTCCTGCCGGTCCTGCAGCCGATGCTCATGGCGTTCGGGCAGTTGGTGGTCGCGTTACTGCCGCTGATCCCGCCGCTGTTGCAGGTGGCCATTCAGCTGTTCCCCACACTGGTCACGATCATCGCTGCGGTTCTACCGATCGTCACCGAGTTGATCACGAATTTCACCAAGCTCGTGAACTTCCTTGTGCCGATACTGATTCCGGTCATCGAGCGGGTCTCTTCGGTAGTGACCACGGTGTTCAACGCCGTCGCCTCTGTGATCTCCGGCGTCATCAACAACACGATCGTCCCCGCGCTGCGGTGGTTCGGCGACCGCATCGACAACGTTGTGTCGATCGCCCGGCAAGCCCCAGAGTGGATCCAGGAAAAGTGGAACAGCCTGGTCGACTTCTTCACCGGGCTCCCGGGCCGCATTGGCTCGGCCGTGTCAGGCATGTGGGACGGAATCAAGAACGCCTTCAAGGACATGCTCAACACGATCATCGATTGGTGGAACGGCCTGAGTTTGGGCTGGGACAAGATCGAGGTCAAGTTCGGTCCCGACATTCCCGCGTTCCATCTCGACATGCCGGACATCCCGCGACTGCGGACCGGTGGCCCGCTCGCCGGCGGGACGTCGCCGAACAAGGATGACATCCCGCTCCTGGGCGCCAAGGGCGAGTTCATGATGCAGGCCGCCGCGGTCGACAAGTACGGCCTGTCGTTCATGGAGCTGATCAACGCCGGCAAGTTCGGTGGCGCGTTTGCTACCGGCGGTTCAATCGGTGGCGCCACCGCCGCGACTCCCCTCGCGGCCGCCGGCCTTATCGACACTTCACTGCTGGTATCGGTGTTGCAGCAGATCGCCGTGAACACTGGCGCTACTGCCGCCGCTGTGCCCGCAGCCGTAGGAGCAGCGGGTGGTGCGGCTGGCGCTGCAACTGGTGGGGACCCGGCGGCCGATCCCATCGCGGCCACGGCTGGCATGGTCACACCTTTGGTCGACACGGCCCTGCCCGCGTTCGCTACGTTCGCGCAGGGACTGGCCGATACCAAGGCCACGCTGATTGACCCGGTGTTCGCGGGGATCGAGACCGCCACAACGGGTCTCGGGACCGCGTTCACCACCCAGCTCGGTGTCATTGCGACACCAGCTTGGTCGCTGTTCGGAACCAATCTGTCATTGACCAACGCGGGCATCATTCAGCCCACGTTCGGCGCTGTGCAGGCATCACTCGGGGCGACCGGGCTGGCCTTCGTCAACACCGTGAACGGCACCATCAACCCGCAGTGGCTGGCCGCCGGTAACCACATCCGCGCGGTACAGACCGGGCCGGTGGAGACCGCGTTCCGCGAGACCCGCGACTCGCTGATGTATACCGCAAACACTTTCGGGCCCGCCACCGGCATGATCGCCACCCAGTGGTCCGGCGTGAAGGAAGGCACTGCAGCACCGGTCCGGTACACGATCGGGACCGTCTTCAACGACGGCCTTGTCGGCATGTGGAACTCGGTCACTGATCTGATCGGCACCAGCAAGATGGCTGCGTACCCGATCCGGTTCGCCACTGGTGGTGTGGTTCCCGGCGGCGGTGCACCTCGAGCCGACGATGTGCCTGCCCTGCTGTCCTCGAAAGAGTTCGTCGCGCCCGTCGACATGATCTCCGACATCGGCGGCGGATCGTGGTCACGCGGCGCGGGAATGCTCGAGTCCGCACGCCGTCGCTCACTCGGCCCCAAGTCCACCAGAGGCATGGGCGCCGAGGGACTGTTCAGCGCGTACGCCGACGGTGGTGTCGCACAAGGCACACCAGCATGGAATGCACTCAAGCGCGGACACGACTTCGCCCGCCACTGGAACGGGTCCCCGTACGTGTGGGGTGGCAGCTTTGGACCCAACGGCGGCACGGACTGCTCGGGATACATGTCGTCGATTGCCGACGTCATCCTCGGCGGTAACGGTCTCATGCGCCAATGGGCAACTGGATCGTTCCCCGGCGGCGGTGGTTCCCAGGGCGCGAGCGGACCGCAGGGCTTCGTCCAGGGTCTCGGTGCTGGCTTCTCGATCGGCGTGTCCACTGAGCACACCGCAGGCACTCTCGGCGGCGTCCCCGGCCTGCCCACAGTGAACGTGGAGTCCGGCGGCTCACACGGCAACGTCGCGTACGGCGGCCCCGCAGTCGGCGCCGACTCGGGACAGTTCCCGTCGCGATACCACCTTGCGATCGTGGACGGCAGCTTCGTGTCAGCCGGCGGTGGCGGCGGAACATTCGACCCGTCAGCGATGGCCGCCGAGATGCAGAAACCGTTCATCGACAAGGTCAATGCGTCCCTCGCGGCGTACAAGCAGCCCGGCATCGTCGGCGAACTCCCGCCCAAGACGTGGGACAAGATGAAGGGCGCCGCGGACTCGAAGATCAACGCGAAGATCCAAGAGATGCTCGCGTCCGGCGGCATGGGGCCGCTCGGCTCGGGCTCGGAGTTCTACGCCAAAGAGATCATCGCCGCGGCCAAGCTCCGCAACCTCGGCCCTGACGGTGCCGCGATCGGTGTTGCCACCGCGATCGTGGAGTCCGGCCTCAAGATGTACGCCAACGCTGGTGTGCCGGAATCGTTGTCCTTCCCCCACGACGCGGTCGGCTCCGACCACGACTCGGTCGGCCTGTTCCAACAGCGGCAGGCTGGGTGGGGAACGCTGCAGCAGCGCATGAATCCACGCGCCTCGGCGGGCCTGTTCTTCGACCGCCTCATGTCGTTCGACTGGCGGTCAATGGACCCCGGCGCTGCGGCACAGAAGGTGCAGGTGTCGGCATTCCCGGACCGCTACGGGCAGGCAATGCCGCAGGCTCGCGGCTTGGTGACTCAACTCGGCTACGACGGCGGCGGCTGGCTCGACCCCGGTATCTCCACGGTCTTCAACGGGTTCCGCAAGCCAGAAGCGATCCTCTCGCCGGCCGAGTCGGAGGCGTTCTTGGGTATTGCGAACCAGTTCCTCGACGATGCGCGGTCCGGCTCAAGCTACACCGGACAGCACGTCGAGAACCAGTGGGTGGTTGATCCGGACGAGATCACCGCAAAGACGAGCCGTGCTGTGCGGCAGGCAATTCGGCAGGATGTGACGCTCGGTGTCTGAGACTGATATGCAGCTGTACTGGCATGCACCCGACGGCACTCGGTGGGACTGGCTGGACGGCTCGATGGGCGTGAACCTCGGTGAGGGTCTCGAGGGTGTGGTGTTTCCCGACTTCGAGCAACTGTCGTCGGTCACCCCGTACGGGCGTCGGTACAACGGCACCCGCTGGAAGCCCGCCACCGTGCAAGCGACCCTCCAGGTCTGCGACATCGCAGTGAACCAGGAAGCGCGCGCCGCCGGCGGGTACTACCGTCGCGGACCGTTGTGGCGCGCACTCGATCGCCGAGTTCGCCAGTCCCTCTCGGCCACCGAGCCCGGCAAGTTCGAATGCGTCGTGGACGGTCAGAGCCGGTTCCTGTCATGCCGCTTGGAGGACATCGGGTGCAAATGGACAAAGGTCCCGGATCTGCGCGGCATAGTCAGCTACGACATCACCCTGGTGGATGACGAGCCGTTCTGGAAGGGCGAGACCGTCTCGTACGACTTCCCCTACCAGGAGTCCTCGTCGCAGGACTACTACGGCGGCGCCGGCCCTCCGCTCTACATCTCGACGGGCAACGCCTCGGGACTCGGGGAAGTCGACAACTCCAGTGACGTCGCAGTGTGGCCGACGTGGGAGATCACCGGCCCAGTCCAGGCGACAGTCGGGTTCGGCGAAGCGGTCACCGCTGTCACGTTCATCGGCTCGGGCGAGACGCTCACAATGGTCACCGACCCGAACCGACGAGATGTGTTCGACGAGAACGGCAACCGGGCGTGGGACAAACTCGAGGCCCGCCGGTTCGAACCGATCCCCGCAGGCAAAGCACCGCTGGTGGTTGAGACATCCTCTGGCGGTGTCGGCTCGAACGTCCGAGTGTCGTACCAGCCGGCGTATCTGGGTCTGTACTGATGGACCTGCCGATCTTCGCGGTCCGCGACCGCGACAACCGGATGCTCGGCGAGATCCCGTACGGATCGCTCGATGCGACGTGGCGCCGCGACGACGTGGGCACCGGCGGGGTGCGAATCCCCGAAGTGCATCCCCTGTTCCCGCAGCTTGCGGCGATCACTGATCAGGTGGTGCTGGCACGTATCGAACATCGCCTGCTGTGGACCGGTCGCGTCAGTGTCACTGAGCTGGCCATCGACCCAAACAAACGTCAGCGCTCCATCGAACTGACACTCGTCGACGACATGATCTGGCTCAAGGCCTTACTCGGCCGCCAGAACGCACTGGGCGACTTGGCGAATCAGGCGGCCGCCGAGTTCGACGAGCGGACCGGTCCCGCCGAGACGGTAGTCAAGGCGGTGTTTGCCGACGTGATCCAGCGCCTCGGGCTGCCAATGGTTATCGCTCCACCGCCAGATCCTGACCCCTCCCCGATCGTGACGTTGAAGTCGCGAATGACGACCCTGTTCGAACTATTCGCACCGGCGATGGACGCGGCGTCGATGGGCTGGTCCATCCACACCCATCAGACCGGTGACGAGTTGCCACCAACACTCGCCGACTCTGGCGTCACCGCCGGAACCATCGTCGTCGACTGCCTGCCGGCCCGCGCGAACCCGTGGCTCACCTGGGACGAAGCCGAACTGGGCAAGGGCTCAATGACGTTCACCGCACCCACCGGCACCGCAGTCACCATCGGCGGATCCGGTGAAGGTGTCGAGAAGGTCTACAGCGAGATCCGCGACGACGAGCTCGCTGCGTCGCTGGGTCCGTACGGGCTGCCCGAGGTGTACGTCGATGACGGCCAGGACGGCGGCAAAGGTCCCGAGAAGCTCGCCGCAGTGAGCGGCGGCGTATCGGTGAACTTCGATGTCGAAGACGGCCAGCCGTGGATAGCGGGCCGCGACTACCGGGTCGGCGACTTCGGATCCGGGCTGATTGCTGGCGTCCCTTGGCGCGCGCAGATCGGCGAAATCGCACTGTCGGCCGACGTCACCTCCGGGGTGGCCTACGCGCCGAAGCTTGGTCAACCCTCACCACCACCCGAAGTGCTTGTTGCCCAGGCTGTCCGGCGCCTCGCCGCCGACGTACTGGCAGAACGGAGACACCGATAGTGGCTATCACCACGGCAGGCTTTCAGGGCGCCGTCACCGAGAACCAGGAAGCGAATCGTTTCTCGC
Organism: Williamsia muralis; assembly: GCF_051487485.1. Taxonomy (GTDB): domain Bacteria; phylum Actinomycetota; class Actinomycetes; order Mycobacteriales; family Mycobacteriaceae; genus Williamsia; species Williamsia muralis_B. The sequence goes on from NZ_JAHVCV010000002.1 coordinate 516,598, forward strand.
GCATCGCTCCCCCGTTCCTCGTTGCTGGCCCGACATCGATGGCAGTCACCAGTACGTCGGGGACGCGGGCTGTCTCGGTGTCCACGGGCACCGCGCAGGTGTGTGGTGTCACCGTCACCTCTGACGCGGCAACCGCATTGACGTTCGCCTCCAACTCATCGTCGGCTCGACTCGATGTGGTCGTCCTCCGAATCACGTGGTCCGGCGCCACCTCGTCAGCGGAGATCGCGGTGAAGCAGGGCGCTGCGGGGTCGTCCACTCCGCCAGCGCTGACTCGGTCGGTTGGCGTGCTGTACGAAGCGCCACTCGCTGTGGTCCGTGTGGGCACGTCAGTCACGACCATCACCAACGCCAACATCTTCGGCGTCGCCACCTACGCGGGCGTCGGCGGCCGACTCCGTATTGCGCAAGAGTCCTACTGCACCATCGCCGACGCGGCCACCGGCGCGGAGATGGTCATCGAAGGTTCCTCCCGGGTGTACCGCCGCAACAGCGACGGTTCGTGGACGTTGATCACCGACGTCCTGTCGACGTGGCGGTTCTTCGACCCGATCCTGCGATACAAGGGCGCCGGCTCGTCTCAGCCGGGAACCGCGTTCCTCGGCACCGGTGGTGTCCGCCGGGGCCGGTACAAGATCGTCGACCAGATGCTCCTCGGCGAGATCGAGGTGCGCACCGGTGGCGCTGGCTGGAACTTCGGCCAGGGTGATCTGACGCTTGACCTTCCGCCCGGGTATCCGCCCGACACGTACTTCGCCGACCGTTGGCAGGAGGGGCATCTCTACACCACCCGCCAAGCCTTGATGGACTGGCCGGTGCAGATGCTCGTCAAAGGCGGCGAGACGAACGGCCTGCTGTATGCGCCGACCTCAGGTGCTGACTGTCGGATGAAGCCCATGCGCTCCACTGACGCCAGCGGCAACGTCGGCAACGGTATTCCGTACATCGCCGACAACCACTCCGAGCCCATGGTCATCGTCGTCAACCTTTGCTACTCGATCGGCTGACCGATGGCGATCACGTTTGCCGGCACCGACGGAACCGTCACTCAGTCCACAGGTGCCCAGCGTTGGGCTGCCGCAGGAGTTCCCTTTCTTGTCGACGGCCCAGCGGATCTGAAGGTGACGGCCACCAGCGGACAACAGCGGACCGTCGCAGTGGCTCCGGGCAAGGCGCTGGTGTGCGGTGTGCTCGTCACATCCACATCACCGCAATACCTACAGCTCGCTGCGAACACGGGGAACTCTCGCCGCCTCGACATCGTCGTCCTGCGGATCACCTGGGCCAGCGGTTCCAACGCATCGACCGCAGCATTCGATGTGGTCCAGGGCGCCGTGGGTGGGCCCAGCCCAACTCTCACCCGCAATCCCGGCGTCACGTACGAGGCGCCGCTCGCTGAGATCTCAGTCGCGCCGAACACCGGCCAGTTCACGTCAGCCGCGGTTTGGCCGATCGCACCCTTTGGCGGCCGGGCCGGGCCGCTGCATGTGCTGCAGGGCAATTCGTGGTCCAAGGTCGATGCGCCTGCAGGGACCGAGCTGATCACCGACCACAACAGCTACCGGTACCGCAAGGACAGCACCGGCACGTGGGTGCTTACCGAGGCCACGAACCAGCCGTGGTCGACGTGGGTCCCCACCTTGCGCGCGGCCACCGACGGCGTCATCACCCTCGGCACCGGCGGCCTAATGGCCGGCCGATACAAGATCGTCAAGTCGATGGTCCTCGCCGAACTCGAGGTACGCCGCGGCACAGCCGGATCCGACTTCCATCGCGGCAACATCACCGTCGACCTACCTGTAGCTGCAGGCTCGTACTTCACCGACCGCTGGTGTCCCGCGCATCTCTACACGCACCAAGAGTCGTTCATGGATTGGCGCTCGCAGATCATCATCAAGTCCGGCGCGACCAACGGCCTGGTGATGGTTCCGACTTCCGGCGCCGATTGCCGGATGGTGCCGTGGCGTTCGGCTGATGCGTCGGGCAACTCCGGCACCGGTCGTCCCGCGATCGCCACCGGTTGGAGCGAAGCCGCGACGTTCACTGCGGTCCTGCGCTACTCGACCGACTAATCACCGCGCGACTGAAGCGCGAACACGTCTGAACATCAAGGGAGTTCCCGCATGCCTGTAGCCAACCCCACCACCAAGTGGATGCGCCCACCCTCGCCGAACCGGCACCAGGGAGGTCGCGACGTCGACTGGATCGGCCTCCACACCCAGGAGGGCACCAGCACTGCCGAACAGATCACCGACTACCTCATGCGGGCATCCGCGCAGGTCTCGTACAACACGGTGGTCGGCGACCGCCAGACCATCGAGGTCGTACCGCTCAACGAAAACCCGTGGGCAGCAATGAACGCCAACAGCCGCGCCGACCACCTGCTGTTCGCCGGATCGTTCGCCGGCTGGAAGCGCGACAAGTGGCTGTCGACCGACACCACCGACGGCATCAACGAAGACGCGATGCTCACCCGCGGCGCGATCTGGACCGCGTGGCGCTGCCAAGAACGCGACATCCCCGCCGTGTGGGTCGGCGGCACCGGACGCTTCCCACCCACGAACCGCGGCATCTGCGGACACGTCGACTTCGGCCAGTGGGGCGGCGGCCACACCGACCCGGGACCGAACTTCCCCCGCGACGAGTTCATGGACCGGGTCCACATTGCACTCAACGGCGAAGACAAGACCTGGAACCTGATCATGCGAGAGCTGGTCGGCTGATGGCGAGAACGTGTGTAATCGCCGGCTGCCCCAAACCAAGTAAGTCTCGGCAAGGTTGGTGCGGAAAGCATTACGAGAGGTGGCGCGCGCACGGTGACCCCCTCACTCTTGTTCGCAAAGCCGACACGCTCTCGCAGGCCTTCGAACGGGTGCAGCTCCGTGAGAATGCGGGATGCCTTGAATGGACTGGCCGACAGATCGGAGACGGCTATGGCCGCCTGTTCTTTCGGCGCAACTTGTACGCCCACCGAGTCGCGTTCGAGCTGCGAAATGGGCCGATTCCAGTCGGGATGTACGTCGACCATCGGTGCCACAACAAGCTGTGCGTCAACGCCGATCACCTACGCCTCGCGACCCCGAAGCAGAACCAAGAGCATCGCAAAGGTGCGAACTCAAACTCCCTGACCGGAGCTCGTGGGATTACCTACGACCGCACGCGGCGCCAGTACTGCGCCCGCATCAAGCACAACTACGTCGAACACCACATCGGCAGATTCGACACTCTTGAGGAAGCTGAGGTGGCCGCCTCGCAATACCGCCGAAAGCTGTTCACACACAACGACAAGGACCGTGCGGCATGACCGAACGAGTACTTCCCTACGACCGCTCCATTGCGCCACAAGACACGTACTTTTTCTGTGGGCCCGCATCCACGCAGATGGTGCTCAACAGTCGTGGCATCTTCCGCAGCGAACAACAACTGGCACAGGAGCTCGGGACTACGACGAATGGAACCGATTACGTCGGCCTCATCGAGCGAGTGCTTAACCGCTATCTCGGCGGCGTGTATGTCACGAGGTACACGGCAAATGACCCTATGTCGCAGGCGCAGAAGGATCGGCTCTGGTCTGACATTGTCGCGAGTATTGATTCCGGGTATGGGGTGGTGGCGAATATCGTTGCGTCGCCATCGAATTACCCGCGCGGCGTGAAGGGTAGTGCCTCGCCTGCGTATGGCGGCGGGACTGTGTACCACTACATCGCAGTCATGGGTTACGACGACGAGGCCCGCGCGGTGTGGGTAGCGGATTCCGGCTTTCGCCCGTTCGGCTACTGGTGCAGTCTCGATCAGCTGGCCACCTTGATACCACCCAAGGGCTATTCAGCCGCACTGAATGTCACAGCCGATCCCGCGTGGGATCTGGTCATGAAGGAGCTGGTCGGCTGATGCGTTTCGTCCAAGACCTCACACCTCAAGACCGCTGGGCCGTAGGCGGCACTGACCTCGGTGTCCCGTTCCGTCTCCCCTCGGGCGAGTTCGGCTGGCTCTTCGGGGACACCTTCCAGAATCACGGAGTTGGTGGCCCCGGGTGGCGGTCTCCCGTCATGCTCCGCTCGCCTGCCCCGCGCGGTTCAGAACCAGTCCGGTTCACTTCGGCAGCACGCGGCGGCGGCCAGATCCTCGACTACATCCATGAACCTGACCGAGCGATCTCAACTGTGATCCCCGCTGATGCCATCACCATCGACGGCGTTGCGTACATGGCGTCCACCGTGATGTGGCATCGGTTCGGCAATGTGCTCCAGGTAGACATCCACCGCGCCAATGACGACAGCGGCGAGAACTGGTCGCACGTCACCAAGATCCCGGCCGGTGACCGCGGCGGGATGATGCAGCAGATGAGCTTTGATCTTGATGATCACGGCGTCGTGCACATCCTCACCTCTTCGTTCGGCCGAGACCGCAACGTCCTGTACTTCACGGTGCCTGGCGAACATTTCACCGACGTCGACCGCTGGGTGCAACAGCCACACGAAGGCGTCACGCGGACGATCGGCGAGTTCGGGCTCCGTTACATCGGCGGCCGGTGGCATCTGGGCTACTTCGACGCAGCGAACTACCGGTGCGTCCTCCGGGTCGCCGACACCGTGCAGGGCCTCGCGCATCCAGAACACGAGATCGTGACCGCCCACGGAACCGACTGGCGCAACAACCGTGTCGGTGACGCCCGCGTCGCTCAGCTCTACGCCGGCTACCCGTTCGGTGTCGAAGGCGATATCGGTGTCGTCATCTCGCATTGGAACGTCTCCTATTCCGGGCCCATCCCAGGCGGCCACGTCAACGCGGGCTGGCCGTACCGATCCATGCAGTACCACGTCAACGAACTCGGCGGTGGAAAAGACGCTGCCACATGGAATCTCATCCAGAAAGAATTGACAGGAGAACACAATGGCTAACGCAGACACCGTCCAAGCCGAGCTCACCGACGGAGAGCCGTACACCATCGGCGAGGGCACTGAGTGGGAGCGCAAGACCAAGTCTGTGCGCAACATGGTCGGCACCCTCGTCTGGGATCTGACCCGCGGTCTCCCCGGAATCGACACCGGAAAGGTTCCCGACCCGGACGGCAAGAAGAACCGGGTGTCCCCGGTCGATGCGATCAAGCGCATCGCCTTCGAGATCACCCTGTGGATTCCCCGCCGTGGCCCGTCCGCGCTGAAGGCGAAGCAGGGCAACAAAGAAACCGCTCTGGGCCATGCTGCTGACGCGGCGTCGTTCGGCGCGATCAACCATGCACTGATCGTTGAGGTCGCACGCAAGCAAGGCGTCGATGTCGACAAGGTGCTCGCACAGTTTGAGGTGAAGTGATGACTGCCAGCAACCGATTTGGGCTCGACCCCACCGATTACGAGTTGATTAATGCGGCTCGCGATTACGTCCAGGAGACGCCGCGGCTGCAGAAGTACCGCAAGACCATCACGAACGTGGCTGCGCTGATCGTGAACGTGCTGATGATTGTGATCGTGGTGCCGACCGACATCATCCCCGCTGATGCAGCGGTGGGTATCGCGGCGGCCATCCAGTCACTGGGCGCGCTCGTCTCGTATGCCGCTCCGAACGCGCTTACGCCCGACCAGGCTGAGCGTCTCGCCGGATACCTGGCAGAGCGAAATCGCACAGTCGACGGCCGCACCGGAGAGCACCGGGCCGGATGAACCTCTGGCTGCGGTTCTGGTGGGCCGTTGATCACGGAGGTGTGGTGTGTCAGTTCATCTTCTACCCGTGCATGTTCATCAGCGCAGCCTTGATGATTCGAACCGGCGCGCCGACCGTGGTCCACGACAACATGGGAGCCGCGGCCGGGACCAGTTGGATTCTGACGCTAGGAATCGCCCCGGTCACCTGCTTCGTCGGGGCGATGCTGAAGAACCGGTATTGGGGTGTCGGCCTGCAGATGGCGGCGAACGTGGCGATCACGTTCGCCGTCTTCGCCTACACCGGCGTCCTACTTCCGTATATCTGGCTCAATATCGCGTCCTTCGCCGTCTGGATGAGCATCGCGCTGGGGTTGATGACGCTCCTGATCTCAGTTCGCGATGGCCGCAAGCTCGTTGGGTTTGAGCAGAAAGCCGCCGCCAAGAAGGAGTCGTGCGAATGACCATGTCCACATTCCTTGCCTTCGCCGGTCCAGCCTGCGGTGTTGTCATCGCGCTTATCGCTGGCTGGTTCGGGCGGGCAAATAGCAAGGCGAGTGCTGCGAAGGCGTACACCGATATGTCGATGGATGTGGCCGAGGAGTTGCGGCAAGTGCGCCTGGAAATGCGGGGCCTGCGAGCTGCGACTGAGGAGTTGGTTGGCGTGGTGGGTGACGTGATCCCGTTACTGGAGGGCGAACATCCCGCGGTTGTGTTGAAGCTGGAGCGTGCGCGGTCGCAGGTTCGGAAGGTGATCTGAGTGAAGATCATCCGGGTCCGCGGCATCGGCGAACCACTCAACGGCGGCAACATGCTTACCGGGGTGACGTCGCGCATCCCCGGCGCGCAAGTCGTGGAGCTTCCCTACTCCGCCGCATACGGATTCATTCCCGACCCGCGGGGCACTGCCTACGCGGTGACCCTGGTGTCGGGTGAGAACTTACTGCGGAAGGTCCTCGACGATGGTCCCGCTGTCGTGCTGGGTTACAGCGCGGGCGCGCACATCGTCGGCAATGTCGCCGCGAAGGGCCATCGCAACCTGATCGCTGTGGGACTAATCGCAGACCCGTCGATGCCAGGCACAGGAACGTACGGAATCACGGGGTCGCGGCCTGTTCCGGGTGTGGTGAAGTGGATTGCCAACCCCCTCGACATCATCTGCCAGTGCCCCGACCCATCACCTCTGCGCACCCTGCCTGCGCTGACGAAAGAGGTGTCGGTCGCCCCCGATCGGCTGAAGCTGCAAGACGCGGTCCTCGGCGAGCTGTTGTCCGGTCGCCTCAGCACCTCGCTGCGGTTCTGGCGCGGCGACCGGGCCGCCACGCTGCGGTATTGGGACACCGCACTCCGCGGCGCCCGCGGGTATCTCGACGGCTCGCAGCATCAGCGCGCTTACTGGGGTGCACGACAGTCCGAGCTGGCCGACTGGGTGCGATCGCTGTGATCCGGCATCTCTCGCAACATCTGACAAGGAGCCTTTGATGGCAATCGGTTATTCGACTGTGCGAGTGAACATCACCGCATTTGTGGTCGATGGCATTGACGCTGACGATCTACCCGACACGACACCGCTGACTGGCTTCCTCACGTTGGAGCCGATGATTGCCGCCAAGAAGTTGGTGCAGTACGACGACGGCGGCATCACCAAGCTCAAAGCGATCACTGCGATCGGCCCGATTCCCATCGGCCCCACTGGCGACATTGCGCACCTGGGCCGCGACTACGTGAAAGTCATCGCGCCCACCGCCGATATGAACCTCGGGAGCCTGCAGTGGAAGGCCACGTTCTCGACGATCAAGTACGGCACGACCGCGGTGGCGATCGACCCGATCTACTTCTACGCAGTGGATGGCCTGGAGATCAACCTCGCCGACGAGGTCAACGTGGCGCCTTCATCGACTGCTGTGCAGCTGGCTCGAGGGCAGCGCGGGTACGGAGTTCTCGGCGCCGATGCCACAGAAGACGGTGACCTCGTCCTGATCCTCGACTCAGCCAACGGCCCGGTCGAGTCCGACCCGATTCCGTTGCCCGTCGGCAATGGCGCGTCCGACGCTGACATCGCTGCACTCGTCGTGGATCCAACCTCGGAGACCAAAGCGACCCTCGACACCACTTATGCCCCGCAGCAGGAGACGTACAAACAGCTCGCCCGTACCCCCGAATTGCTGATCGCTGGGACCATCGTCCGCAACTCTGATGAGGCCGCAACGAGTGCGCCTGTCGTGTGGCCCGATGGCGCACCTGGCACCTACACCGCCACCACACTCAGCTCCGCATTCCCCGGTGCTGTCGACGCGTACACCATCACCTACGGCTCGCCCGTGACCAAGACCTATACCCAACCCGCCGTCACCCGCAACGCTTCCGGCGCTGCGACGGCCGTACCCGCGATTGTGGTGAGCTGATTATGGGACTACTCGATCCTCCCGGCCTGACTCCGAAGGCTGCCTCTGAAAGGTTCTCCCCCTTGGTTCGCATATCGACAGACGCCCCGCAGCAGCCGATGGCGCAAGCACCTTCGGGCCGCAACATGATCGGCGTGCATCCAGGCCGCGGCGAGACGCACGCGATCTCATCATTCGGTCTAAGCCAGAACGAGAACATCACGCTGATGAACTCGTGGGTAGACAAAACGCTGCCCTCCGGGGTCAGCGCGTCGAACCTCGGCCTGGCCAAGATGGTGTTCTTCAAGGGCAACTTCTATCTTCAGGCAATGGCCGGTGGCACGACCCCGTCGATCTATCGCGCTGCGCCGATCGCCAACCCCGGCACTTTCACCTGGTCTTCGGCACTTGCGACCATCACCGAGTCCGGCGCGTCGATCATCACGTCCGGCCTGGCGACCGATGGGGACTACCTCTACTGGTGCAGCTACGGCGACCCCGTCGGCGGCCCCCGCGTCCTACGTTCCGCTGACGGAACCACCTGGACAACAACCCTCGGACCAGGCACGTTCGCAGCGCGACACTGCCACGGCGTCTTCCCTGATCCGTTCAACCCCGGCCATGTGTGGATGAGCTGCGGCGACGGCGGCAGTGCTGGCTACTTCTATCGCAGCACCGACCACGGCGAGAACTGGTCCATCGTCCCCGGCGCCCTCGGCACCAACCAGGCGTACCAGGCAGTGCAGGTGTCGTTCTCTGAGACGCACATCTACTTCGGCCCGGACACGACGGCCAACTGGTCAGCCTTCCGCGCAGACCGCGAAACCTTGACGCCGCAATGGCTTTGCCCGCGCACTCACCGCCTTGTCGCCGTTCCAGGTGGTCTGCCAGCACGGCACGTCACCGACCTGGTCACCACCTCGGGGTCATCGACGGTCACCTCGGCCACCGCAGCGTTCACCGCACTCGATCGGGGTTCGCGCATTCGCACAAAGAACCAGCCGGTCATTCCGAGTGATACCTACATCGCGTCAGTCACTAATTCGACCACGGTGGTGCTCACGAAGACCGCGACAGCGACGTCGGCTGGCTGGACCTCTGGCACCATTCTGGGCGGCGAGCATTGGGGCGTGATGGCGTACTACGGCGCCGTCGACCCAGCGAGCGGAATCTATTACTTCGTGTCGATCAACGGTGGCGTGGGCGGCAATGTCGACGGACTGTTCGCTTTGATGCCCAACGGCGAACTGACCTTGCTCGAAGTGCTATCCATCGCACCGGACTCGGTCGTCACCATTGCCAACGGACGCGTCTGGGTTCACGGATTCCAGCGCCCACTGCTCGCGATTTAGTAGCCGTTTTTCGCGCTCTGACCGTCCGCGGCCAGCTCTTTGAGCCCCGCCATCAGGCCCTTCGCAAGAGCGGCATGACCTTCAGTGTGGGGGTGCTTCGTCTCGGGATCGATGATGTCTTCGAGGTTGTCCTTCGAGATCCACCCGCGCACCGTGGGTGACAGGAAGTAGACGCCCGCCTGGTGGGCCGCCCACCCGATGTTCCCGGACATCACCTGTACGACGTCGTACGAACCAATTTCGGCGGGTGCCGGCCCGATGACGACTATGTCGGCGTTGGGATACTTCTCTTTCGCCAGCAGGAATGTGTCACGGGCATTGTTACCGAGGTTGGCTGGCAGATTCAGATCGTTGAGCGCCCCCTGGAACAGGACGAACTTCACGTCGGGATCGTCGGGCCGCTTCTCAAGGCGCTGGCGGTAGGTGCCGAGGTTGGTGACACCGACCGCGTTGTATCCGGTGCTCGACCCGCCCTGCATGTCGGAGGCGGTGCCCAGTTCGCGGCCGACGAGGTAGGTGAAGCCGAGAGTGTTCGGTGCCGCGCTGTACCCGGTCGTCCATGAGTCGCCGAAGAAGATCGCCTTGTCGCCGGGCCGGGGCAGCGTGAGTGGGGGTAGCTGTTCCTCGGCCTCAAGGTCGGCCACCGACACAACGGGCCCCGCCTGTGACACGTCCTTCTTCGATTGGTCGACCCAGACTGCGCCACCGATCATGGCGACGATCAGAACAACGACTCCGGCAATGGCTGCGACTGTGCGCGGAGAGCGCTCCCGAGAACTCATGTCCGTATCTTCCCTTACGGCGGCTGATCACGCCGAGCGGGGTGATCGTGTAGCTCATTCGTACTACCCGCCCTACCCGCCCATAACGCGAAGTATGCCGTCCTAAGCGCCCTCACCCTCGTGGTGGGGGCGCTTGCTTGCGTTGGGCACATAGTGCAAGCCGTCGAGGTGGTTGACCGGCACCCATGTTTCGGGTTCGGCGTAGATTGAGGCGTCGCATTCCCGGCATGTCCAGGAGCGGCATGCTGGGCGACGGGTGTTGCACCAGCCCCAGCATAAACCGCTGCCACGACAAAGCCCCCGGCCTATGCGGTCGGGGGCTTTCTTGTGTCGGTGCCGCGAACACTTCCCGTTCGGACACCGACGACTGACACTGTAGATGAGGGGTACGACAGAGGTCAGTGGGGCACGTGTTCGAGAGCGCGAATCGTGGGGCATGGGTACCGCTGCCAGTTACCGTCGTCAGTGCCGCACCCCGTGCATACCTTCACGATCCGGCTTCGTGAACCGGAGTACATTGCGGCGTCGATGGGCTCGTGGACCTCTCGCACTGCGGCGATTGCCGCTCGCAGTTGAGAGTTCTCCGATTCGAGTCTCGCGACGCTGTCATCGATGCACTGTTGCGCCCGGATGGCGTTGGTACGCGTCGTCGGAGTTGCGCCCTGGCTGATGCTCATCGGTTCGCATTCCATGTGTCGACGGTCTGGGGTAGCCATCCCTTGACGGGTCGGCCTGTGGTGGCCCCGATGATCGCGTCGGGTGGTGGCTGGTTCTTGTGCATGTTGAAGGTGGTCAGCTTCATACCTATCCGCTCGGCTGCTTCTGTCGCAGATAGGTATTCAGCTGGTCTTGGCATGTCCTCCATTATGCGGGGAAGGCGAAGAAGCGATCTCCGACGTGTTCGGATTGATCGATGGTGACGCCAGCGGCTTCGAGGGCGTCGAGCATGTTCATGTAGCTCTGGAAGGTCTGCTTGCGTCCGCGCTCTGCGAGGTAGCGGAATGAGGTGTGGGCTTCGAGGGCCTCGCCGGTGATGGTCTGTCCGGCGAATGTTGCGAGGGCGTCGTCTCGGAGTGTGGCGATGATCTTTGTCATGACTCAAGTATAACATAGGAACCTCTGCACTACAAGCCCAAATCCGTTGGGAATTAACATTGCACCGCATAGGAACCTCTGTTACACTAAACCCATGCCGATGCACCCATCCTTCGCGCAACGCCGCAACATTGTCCGCGCCGAAGGGTGGTTCGAGAACCTCTCAAACTGGGGCGACGAATGGGTGAAAACTCACTGCGCAGAGCTGCACCACCCGAACGGCTACTACCTGCCGCCGACCTACATCTGTGCCGGCGAACCGGGACATACAGGGCCGCACCGTGACTGCCTCGATGCGCGCCACACGTGGTCGTGATGTGTCCCTGTTGCCCGTTCAACACCCACCCCGAAAGGAAACCATGAGCGACCGCGTCCTCCGCGACGAAAATGCATCCACGCTGTGGGGCGTCAAACATTCGCAGGGAATCCGATGGTGCAACAGCGAGCGTGAGGCGCGTGAGTCCATGTTGGAAATGAAAGCTAGGGATCCACACAGGCAAGCGGTAGCACGTGGGCGTGTTCGTTTGGTGAGCCGCGACATCGGACCTTTGGTGTTCGTTGAAAACCCCTACGTCGACCCCCTGTCTGATGCCGGTGTTGTCTGATGCACCGAACGAAAGGAACACCATGACCGACACCGCTGACATCCGAGACCGAGCACGGACGTGGATGGAGGTTGGCCCAGACGATCCTGGCTACGTCGAACCCGAGCGTGAAGTAGTGACGTTAGTGGCTGACCTTCTGGCTGCGCTGGAAACCGTTGAGGCCGAACGGGACGAGTTGCACAGGGACGGCCAGGTTCTCCGCGGATTCCGGGACAACGCACTCGCTGAACGGGATGCTGCCCGTGTCGTCATCGCCGCGGTGCGGAAGTGGAAAAGCGTGAACACCAATGACAACCCTGACTTCACGTCTCTGTCGGAGATCCTTCGGGCCGGCGAGTGGCGTGCTGCCCGCCCTGAGGTGACCCCATGACCCTGACCGACATCCTCACCAAACACCGCTACCGGGAGCAGGACCACAGCACCATCGCATACCGATCGCACTGCTGCTGCGGATGGTGGGAGCACACGAACGGCAAGCGTGAGATCGACGTCCATGCTGCTCATGTTGTGGAGGAGATGGCAGCCGCCAACATCGTGGCCATCGAACTACCCGAGGCGTCCACCCTCGGCTGTTGGGAGGCGGAAGCCAAACTCGCCGCCATCCGGGAGTTCGCCGACGACCTCGCTGCACGGGGGGACGCCATCGCCGAAGCCAACCCCGACCACGTCATCCACATCGAGCAGTGCCGCCAACACGCTTCGATGATCCGCGGCATCCTCGCCGGCAAGGGAGAACCGACAACATGAGCCACAACAACACGGTCCGACTCGAAGTCGGCACCCGCGTCCGCAACTGGAACCACCTGTTCTGGGGGGCGCATTGGTGGGGCACGGGCACAATCACCGAGGTCTTGAAGCAGCACGTCGGCATCGATGACACGTGGGAGTACCTAGTTCGATTCGACTACGACGGCGAGATCCACCAGTGGAACATCGTCGACACCACCGAGGGCAACGAGTGGATCGCCGCCGAGATGGCCGACACTCCCCACGGCATCAAGTACTTGGCGCGGATCGAACGACTGAAGGCCTTACACCCGATTGGCACAAGATAGGCACACTCCGTACCCCCGGAAACACGCCCTGACCTGGAGCCGATGACGGGAATCGAACCCGCGTATGCAGCTTGGGAAGCGGACCTCGGCCGGCGTCCCCTTGCGTCAGGTGCAGCTCTCAGCCAGGCACGCCGACATCAGCACCACCATCCGCCTCTACGACCGCGGCCGCGCGAACCTGGATACCCACAGCGCGCACGCGCTGGCTGCCTACTTCGGTGCGGTCGCGTAATGTTCAAATCTTCGCCCTCGGCGGAGTCACCCTCGGAGCAGAACATGCCCAACCATCACCCCTCCCGATCCTGGCGCGGCTGCGCAATGTGCAAACCACACAAGAGGCGCGGTACCGGTCGACGCCAGAAAGATCCGGTCGCAGTGGCACGCAAGCTCGGTGTCGCCCGCCGCCACACTCGGCGCACGCTCGGCGACTAGTCGAGCATTCTGGCGATCGCGTCTGCCGCAGTCTTTCCGGCGTGACGGTCGAGGTGGGTGTACCTGTCGATGGTTGTCTGGATCGACTCATGCCCCAGGTGCGCCTGCACAACCGGCAACCCCACGCCGGAGTTGATCATCCATGACGCGCACGTGTGCCTCAGGTCGTGCACCCGGGGTTTCTTTGTCAGCCCGTTCTCGGCCGCCCTGATGCGGCCCGGGTTCCAGCCCAGGTTGTAGAACTCCTGCGCCCGTACTGGTGAGCCCGCACCGTTGGTGAACAGGAAGCCGTCTCGAGAGAGATCGATGACGGCCAGCGCCTGTGGAGGCAGGTTGATCGTGCGGTTCGACTTCCGGGTTTTCGGTGGCCCGATCTCCGGGCGGTAGTCGCCGCTGTACTTCCACGCCTTGTTGATCCGGCACGTCCCCGCAACTGGGTCGATGTCGCGTGCGTCGAGTGCTGTCGCCTCGCCAAACCTCATCCCGGTCGTCACGAGCCACGTCGCCAGGTTCTTCCACCTGTCGTGCGGGATGTGCGAGTGCAGCAGATCGAACTCGTCGCGATCGAGGAACACCATCTCCTGCTTCTGCGTCTGCGGAAGCCTGCGGCCGTCGCACGGGTTGGCCGCGATCTTGCCAGCGCGGACCGCGGCCTTGAGCGCCCCGGAGAGGAACGCGTGTTTGTTCTGGATCGTCTTTCCGGCCGGCGCCTTCTTGCCCTTGGGCACCGTCGACATCTCCTGGACCCATCGAGAGATCGACACCTCGGTCACTGCGGACAGGGGCAATCTTCCAATGGACGGCGCGATGTCGCGGTCCCGGTAGGAGATGTACCGATTGATCGTCGCCTGCTCCACACCAGTCAGCGCGTTGATGTGGTCGGTGAGCCATTCGGTCAGCGTGAGCTCGGACCGTGCCGTGTCCTCGATCTCGAGGATCCGCATCGCCTCGACCGGCCCGAACTGGTCGATGTGGTCGCGGAACCGGACGGCGCCGGAGGCCTCCACGAACGTCGCGTTGCGCTGTTTGCCGTCTTGTCGCCACAGAACTCGCCACGTTTCGACGCCATCCTTGCGGGTGCGCGCCTGGATCGAGGCCACTAGATGTTGCCGAGTTCGGGGTTCATGCACCCAATTCTAGCTGCGGGGTTGCTGGAAAGTGTTGCCACGAAATGTTGCCTCCGTGGCGTTCCCGTTCAAAACACCCTCTGACCTGCTGTTTTCTGTGGAGCTAAGGGGAATCGAACCCCTGACCTTCTCGATGCGAACGAGACGCGCTACCAACTGCGCTATAGCCCCTTTGCCGCGTGAGCGACTCGACAAGATTAACAGGGCGGGACTACTGCCCCACCACCCGCCGGTACGAGGGTTCACGGACAACCTCTTCGCGGTGCTCGAACCGCGGCAGGTGGTCGAAGATCGGGTCCTCGTCGTCGATCTCCAGCACGATCGCACCTGGCCTACGGAGTCTGCGGGGCACCTCGGCTCGAGGGTCGACCTCGGGCTGCGAGCGGCGTTCTTCCTCCTGGCGCTTGGCCCGGGCGAGCCGCTGCATCCGCTGACGACGGATGCGCTGTTCGTTCCGCACCGCGCGGCGCAGGAACGCAAGGTAACCGACCAGCGCGACAACCGTGGCCGCGGCGATGACCCACCCGACCGAACCCAGGAAGAAGCCGGCCGCGATGCCGAGCAGCGCCAGCACCCCGAGCACGGCCATCACGCGCTGACGGAACCGGTACCGCTTGTCGCTGCGCTCGCGATCGGCCTCGGGGTCGAAGCCTCCGCGACGTGCACGCCGGGCGACCTCGTCCTGCTCCGCCTGATCCGCAGCCTCATCGGCGCTGATGTCCTCGTCGGTGAGATCGTCGTCGTAGTCCGCGTCTTCGTAGTCCGCGTCTTCGTAGTCCGCGTCCTCTTGGTCGACGTCCTCGTAATCTGCGTCGATCTCCGCGTCATCATGGTCTGCGTCGTCATGGTCCGCGTCTTCGAGCTCAGCGTCATCGATGTTCTGATCATCGTGATCTGCGTCTGCGTCTTCGTCATCGCGCTCTGCAACGGCGTCACGGTGATCGGATGACTCGATGTCAGCGGCTTCAGCCACAACCGTCTTGTCGTCCGTGGTCGCGTCGGCATCACTGTCACTGTTGTCAACAGTCTTCGTCTGAGCCGGAGCTGCAACGGTTTTCACCGAGACCGAGGCAGGCTCGGACTTGGCGGCTGAGACCTTGGTCGTTGTGGCGTCGTCGACGTCAACGGCATCTGTTGCCGCTGTTGCCTTTACGGTCTTGCGGTACTCACGCACGGGGGGTTCCCAGTCGGGATCGTGCGGATGGCGGCCTGCAGCCATGCGACGACGGGTCTTGGCGATGGCCCGGCCACCTCGGTAGAGCACCCGTGTCGACATCGCGGCGTCGGTGGTCTTGCGCACGGTGGGACGCGACTTCACCACCATCGGCACCAGAACAAAGAGCCAGATCGCCACCAGACACACCCACAGCAACGAGTTCGGCATGGGCAGCTCCTTCCTGTCGGCAATCTCGCCCCGACCGGCCGGTCGAGTACGCGTCAGTCACACCAGTAACAGACGATAGGAATCAGGCTATGGCTCACCGCTGCCCAACCACCGCCGACGCGCCGATGTCCCGGCCGATTCGTTCCATCTCTGAGTGATCAAGCGGTGATCGAAGAAGAACGGCCTCCCAGCTCTAGCCGAGAGGCATGCGCGCGCAGGGGTTCAGGGCCTCAGGCGGTGGCGTGGCCGCTGCGGATCAATGTGTCCACGGCACTGCTGGTGAGATCTTCGGTGGTCAACGCGAGCAACAGATGGTCCCGCCAGGCACTGTTGACGTCCATGTAGCGCTTGAGCAGGCCTTCGTCACGGAATCCGACCTTGTGCAGTACCGCCAGTGATGCCGCGTTGGCAGGCTGCACGGTGGCCTCGAGTCGATGCAGACCCGCCGGCCCGAAACAGTGGTCGACGCCGAGTGCCAGTGCGCCCGTTGCCACTCCACGTCCGGCGACTGCGGCATCCACCCAATACCCGATCCATGCGTTGCGCAGCGCGCCACGCTGAATGTTGCCCACCGTCAGTTGTCCGCAGTATTCACCGTCCAATTCGATGACAAACGGCAGCATGTTCCCTGCCTTCGCCTCGGCCCTCAGGACCGAATGCAAACCCGGCCAGGCAGCCGGGTTGTGCCGGGCCGACCACAAGCCGACGCCCGTGGGCTCCCACGGCATCAGCGAATTCTGGTTCTCGATCCGAAGCCTGCTCCACACCCTGGCGTCACGCAGCCGGACCGGACGTACCGTAACCGCGCCTCCCGCAACGGATATCGGCCCGAGCTTGGCAGGCCATCCACGGCGACCGGTGTCACCCCTGCTCCAGGCGCGCACGGTGCACTCTCACCCCCGCTGAGCCAGGAATGCGACGTCCACCTCATCGCCGGCACGCAATTCAACGTCTTCCGGCTCGATGATGACCAAGCAGTTCGCCTCGGCCAACCCCGCCAGCAGGTGTGATCCGCCGTCTGCGGCCGCTATCACCTGGGCGAGGTATTCGCCCGTCTGCTCATCGCGCATCAGCTGTCCACGCAGATATCCGCGCCTACCCTCCACCGAGGTGATGGGGCTGACCGTGCGGGCACGTACCACTCGTCGCATCGGTTGGCGTTTGCCGAGCGCGATCCGGATCAGCGGTCGCACCATCACTTCAAAAGCCACCAACGCCGAAACCGGATTGGCGGGAAGAAGGAAGGTGGGCACCTCGTCACGGCCCAGCTGACCGAAACCCTGGACCGACGCCGGGTACATCGCGATGCGTTCGATCTCCAATTCGCCCAGTTCCGACAGCGCTTCGCGGATCGATTCCGAGGCCGCTCCGCCGACCGGGCCGGTGATCACAACGATCTCCGAACGAATCAGCTGCCCCTCGACGAGTTCACGGAGTTGCGACGGCTCGCTGTCGGCGATGCCGACTCTGTTGACGTCTGCGCCGGCGTCACGAGCAGCCGCGGCCAGCGCGTAACTGTTGACGTCGTACACCTGGCCGCCACCGGCCGTCCGGTCGATGTCGACCAGCTCGCCGCCGATGGAGATGACTGAAAGCCGTGGCCGCGGATGCACCAGCACGCGGTCGCGGCCGACTGCGGCGAGCAGACCCACCTGCGCGGGACCGATGATCGTTCCGGTTCGGACCGCTACGTCACCGGGCTGGACGTCATCGCCGACATGCCGGACGTACTGTCCGCTGCGAACCGCATGACCGATTCGGACCTTGGGCAGTCCGCCGTCGGTCCACCGCTTGGGCACCACGGCGTCGGCCAGTGTCGGCAACGGAGCTCCGGTCTCCACCCTGACCGCCTGCCGGGGCTGGAGCCGCGTGGGCGTCCGCGAACCCGCCTTCAATTCCCCCACCACCGGCAGGACAACGATCACCTGGTCGCCCGGCGACTCCGATTCCTCATCGGCGATGGTGCCTGCTTCAGCGACATCCACACTGCGAACGGCGTATCCGTCGATGGCAGCCTGATCGAACCCGGGCAACGGCTTGTCGGCAACAACCTCTTCGGCACACAGCAGACCCTGTGACTCCGAGATCGCGACGCGCACCGGCCTGGGAGCCACTGCTGCGGCGGTCACTCGGCTCAGGTGATCTTCCACCGAACGCACCGATCGCCTCCTTCAATCACCGTGGCGGCCCGATAGTGCTCGTTCGCCGGGCCAACGGGTCGCCGTGTCGTAGTTCTGACGACTGACGTTAGCTGGTTTGTCGGCGATTTCCGTTCTCTCGCATCCAGGGATCGCCGCGCGTCATCGCACCAACGCGGTCAAACCGGGTGCTATTGGTGGTCGGAAGTCAGTTGCACCCGAGGCGTTCGACCAGCCACTCGCGCAATTCGGGCCCGTAATCCTCACGGTTGAGGGCGATGTCGACCGACGCCTTCAGGTACCCGCCCGGGTTCCCGAGGTCGTGGCGAGTTCCGCGGTGAACCACCACGTGAACCGGATGACCTTCGTCAATCAACAAAGCGATGGCATCGGTGAGCTGCAATTCGCCACCTGCGCCGGGTTCAATTCGTCGCAATGCATCAAATATTGCGCGGTCGAGGATGTATCGCCCGGCCGCCGCATAATTGGAAGGCGCATCTTTTGCCTCGGGCTTTTCGACCATTCCCTTCAGCTTCATCACATTGGGATTGGCAGCATCGGGAAGTTCTTCGACGTCGAATACGCCATACGCGCTGATCTTCTCGGTCGGGACCTCGATGGCGCAGAGCACCGTGCCGCCGCGCTTGGCGCGGGTACGGGCCATCACCTCCAGGACGCCGTTGGGAAGCACCAGATCGTCGGGAAGCAGAACCGCGACAGCATCCTCGTCGTCGTCGAGCTTGGCCTCGACGCATCCGACCGCATGGCCGAGTCCGAGGGGCTTTTCCTGGATGACCGACGCGACCTCCAGCAACGATGGCGCGTTCCGCACCTTGGCCAGCATGGTGTCTTTGCCGCGTGACTCGAGGGTGTGTTCGAGCACAAGGTCTTCGACGAAGTGCGCGACAACGCCGTCTTTACCCGGCGACGTGATGATCAGCAGTCGCTTGGCACCGGCCGACTTGGCCTCTTCGGCCACCAATTCGATACCGGGCGTGTCCACCACCGGAAGGAGTTCTTTCGGCACGGTCTTGGTCGCCGGAAGAAAACGGGTACCCAAGCCTGCGGCCGGCACAATTGCGGTACGCGGAATGGGCGGCGTGCCCGGAACGGACTCGTATTCGACCTCGTTGGCCGGGCTGGTCTGCGCTTCAGTCATTTTCCCACCCTAGGTTGATCACACTGGTGTGTGAGTAAACCTATCGGCTGAACGCCAAACATGAGAGGGGCGTACCGATTTTCACCGACAAAGCAACCTGGAGAATGCGTGTCCTCGAGCGTCGCGACAGCCTGTCTCCCCAGGTTAAGGCGAGCCTGGACGCCTCGATTGTGACGTGGATCGCGAACCTCCCCGAGGGCGGTCCATGGGTGGGGCCTGGCGCCACGATCGCGGCTTACGTCCCGATCGGTAGCGAACCGGGCACCACCGCGATGTTGGAGGTTTTGCGTAAGGGAGGCTTCCGGGTCTTGCTACCGAAGGTGGCGCCCGGCCCGCCTGCCCCGCTGGAATGGGCTTGGTACGACGGACCGGAGTCATTGCACGCAGGACGATTTGGACTGTTGGAGCCCAGTGGGAACAGCGCCTCACCGGACGCACTCGGTGACGCCGCTCTGATCCTGGTCCCGGCCCTGTCGGTCGACCGCCACGGTATTCGACTCGGTCGCGGAGCCGGCTACTACGACCGGTCGATATCAGAGGTGGACACAGACAAACTGGTTGCCGTGGTGTTCGACGACGAGCTGGTGGACGAGCTGCCATCGGACGAGTTCGACGTGCCGATGGGCTGGAGCCTGACACCGGATGAGGGGTTCAGACGGCTGGGAACAAGCTGACCTTGGCACTCGTTAACGATGAGTGCCAGTTCGACGGTAGAATCCACAACGTTCTCGGCTTAACACCTTCGGAGGTCTTCGGTGCCCACATATTCGTACGCTTGCACACAGTGCGACAACCGCTTCGACATCGTGCAATCTTTCAGCGACGACTCGCTCACCGAATGCCCCAAATGCGCCGGTAAGCTGCGCAAACTGTTCAATAGCGTGGGCATCGTGTTCAAGGGCAGCGGCTTCTACCGCAACGACAGCCGCTCCACCACCACGAGCAGCGAGTCGAGTTCGAGCGACTCGTCGAAGTCCGACTCCGGCAGCAAGGAATCGGCGCCTGCGGCGAAGTCGACGGATTCGAGCAGCAGCTCATCGAGCAGCACGTCCAGCAGTTCGACCACTGCCAAGGCTGCTTCCTGAGTTCTATCCACACACAGTGGACTGTGCACAGGCAACCTCATATCGGTGCCTGACCAAGCGGACGATGGATGGCAATCGCCATAACGTTCGCTCATGGCCGCGCGCAATGCTCTGACCCCCACACTCGCCGACCGCGTCCGTCATGCCGTCAGGCCCGGATGGACACGGTCGCTACTCCTCCGTCGCGCCTGTGCCATCGTGCTGCTGACGGTCGCGCTAGTGGCCGCACTGACGGCGGGCCGCACCGAGGAACTGCGGCCGGCGGTCATCGCGGCCCATGACATCAGCCCTGGGCAACCCCTCACGATCGGCGACCTGACCACGCGCGAGTTCCGTCCCGGCGACCTCCCGGTGGGCACAGTCGACGACGCAGCCGACTTCCTCGACAAGACGGTGACCGGTCCGGTGCGGGCGGGTGAGGTACTGACCGATTCGCGCGTTCTCACCAGTCGCCTGCCGGCTCAGATCCTGCAGCGCCCCGACGCGCGCCTGGTTCCGGTCAAGGTGGCCGACACAGCGGTGATCGATCTCCTCCGCGAAGGAGACGTGGTCGACGTGCTGAGCATCGACGATGCCGACACCGCTGATGGGTCATCGGCGACAAAGGTTTTGGCCAAGGGAGCAGTGGTCGCACTCGTGTCGCAGGAATCAGGTTCGCGGGCGGGGTCGAATGCCCGACTTGCCGTTCTTGCCCTGCCGGAGCGCGACGCGCACGTGGTCGCGGCGGCCACCCTCACTGCTCCGATCACACTCGTTTTTCACTGACTGCATGTTGTGAACGGCAATTTCCGCGACCGCTGGTTAGGATCAGCGGACTGCAATTAGAGCTCGTTTCCCTCGTGGGAAGGGTCACTACATGTTCAAGGGCTTCAAAGATTTCCTCATGCGGGGAAACGTCATCGACCTCGCTGTCGCCGTGGTCGTCGGTGCTGCTTTCACCGCGATCGTCACAGCGTTCACCACCAACATCATCCAACCGTTGGTGAACTCGATCGGTGGCACCGATTCCGCGCAGGGGCTGGGATTCACCATCAGGTCCGGCAATCCGGAAACGTTTGTGGACATCGGCGCCCTCATCGCCGCCGCCATCAACTTCCTGATCGTTGCCGCGGTTGTCTACTTCCTGATCGTGATGCCGTACGAGAAACTGAAGACGCTCGCAGCGCGCGACGGCGACGACGCCGCGGCCCAGACGGAGTCGGAGTTGCTCGCCGAGATCCGCGACATTCTCCAAGGCAAGGATCCCGCGGAGGAGAAGGCCAAGATCGCCGGCGCGACGAGCGAGAAGGATCAGGCTCTCATCGACCGGCGTGGCGACGACGGCCCGCAGTCTGGTCCTCTTTACTCGGGTCCGGCCGCCGCCGGCGCAGGCGCGTCTTCTGCCGGTACGCAGCAGTTCTCTTCGCAGCTCTCTTCGCAGCAGTCGGACCGAGTCGGTGGCGCCAACGTCTACCCGACCCAGGGTCCGCCTACCGGTGGCTCAGGACCGATCGGCCAACCCTTACAGGGACAGCCGCCCCAGGGCGGTATGCCGCCGCGGAGTCAGCCGCCGCTGGGTGGACCGCCTCCCGGTTATCAGCAGCCGCCGGGTCCGCCGCCCGGATACAGTCCGGCGCCGCCGCCGCGCCCCAACCCGCCGCAGCATGAGGGGCAAGACCAGGGTCAGGGTTACCGTCCCGATCCGTTGACCGGCCCGCCGCCCAACTACGACCCGCTCACCGGCCCCCAACCGAACTACGGTCCCCCGCCGGGACGTCGCGACGACCACAACGGCGGCGGCAGGCACAGCAGCCCGTAAACACTTCGAGATGACCTATCGCCCCGGCTCACGCCGGGGCGATAGTTTTGTCGGGGGTCCAGCGATCTCGGACCCGAGCACGCCGTCCCTGCTGTTTTACAGGCCCCCAATTTCGGAGGAATCCACGTTCTGCGAGGTACATGGAGGGGGCGGGGCTTCTGGCGGGAGGTTGTTCTCCGACGATCTGGTCGGTAGTGGATCTGGTGGTGGGGCGCCGAGTTCTCGATTGCGTTGTTCGAGTTCGGCTTTGCGACGCGCAAGCATGGCCTGACCGGCCTCGATGATGGCTTCGTCCGGGTGGTGGGCACGGTTGACCCGGGGTCGTCGCTCCGGATCCAATAGTGCCGGTGGGATCCAGGCACACCTCCCTGCGTCGGGGCCGTCGGTGATCATCACCGTCTGCCACTGATGCTCCCCCGGCCCGACGAGTTGGTGGTGCTGCGGGCATGCCGGGGCCAGGTGAGTGATGTCGGTGAACCCGCCCTGCGCCCATTCGCGGACATGATGTGCCTCGGCCCACAACGCCGGATTCGAACAGCCCGGATGCGAACACCCGCGGTGCGCGGCAAACATCGCCAGACGTTGCGCCTCACTGGCCAGCCGCCGAGCTCGACCCAGGAACAACGGCTCATTCGAATGGTTCTCGAAAATGGCCAACGTCTTGTCGGAGCGCACTGCAAGCCTCAACGCATCAGCGATCGGCAGCACCGCACCGGTCGCCGTGTAGACCAGACCCGTCCCGTACGGTCGCGACGGCCCACCAGCGAGCGAAGGCAACCAGCCCGGATCCTCCCAGTGCGTCTCCGGGTACGGGTGAACGCCCATCGCTTCACGGTCTGGCTCTGCCTCGGGGTCTGGCTCTGACTCGCGGTCTGATCCTGCTGCTAACGCCGACGCTCTACCGGGTTCACCCTCAGACCTCGAGAAGCCCTCTCCGTCAACGCCTTCTGGCGGCACCTGCTCACGCATGTACTGGTCGAGCTGGTCTTTGGTCATGTTGATGATCACCTGCACGGGCAAGCCATGATGTGTTTTGCCCAGCTGCCCCGATTCGAGCAGGTACATCAGCATCGACTTCACCGCATCGTGATTGCGCTGCGCCGCACTGCGGGTGTCGTTGTCTGCCGCAGCCTGCAGCAGGTCTCTGTCCAACGTCGGATCGTCGGCGGCACCTGAGGGTGACAGCGGATCATCAGGATTGTTCATCCCCGGAGCGGCCCACACCGCGAGCATCACATCCAGCAAGGCCCGGGTCACCGGGTCCAGATGCCCCGCTACCGTCGACATGAGATCCGTGGCCGGTTTCCCCAAGCTGAATCCACGTTTTCGAGCTCTGTCGGTGTCATCGGCCAACGTCCCGTCGGGATCCAAGTATTCGACGATGCGCTCGCCGATCGCCTCGACCTGGCCAGGAGTGTGCTTGCGGCACAAATCAGCCAGCGCCACCTCTGTGTTTGTCCGCTTCTCCGCGTCGACCTTGTGCGGAATCTTTGCCATCACCCTCGCCACCACTCCAGCGTGATCAAGTCCGATCACGCCCGCGCGCAGCGCTTCTGCGGTGTTCGGGAACCGAGCATCGACTACTTCACCGCTGGGAGTCACCGACGGCGTCAGCGCGTCCATCGCTTCCACCCGAGCTCGGGCAGCACCAGGCCGCAGCCGCGCCAACGCGGTCAACATCGCAGCCGGCGAGGAGCATCCGACTTTCGAATACGCGCGTCGCACAACCACTTCCCGCAACACCGGCAACCCTGCGGACTGCAACCGCCGCGACGCGACCTCCAGCCGGTCGACCAGACGTACACAATCCTCGTCGGACAGCGCCGTCAGATTCACCTCGGCGAGCTGATCGATCGCCGACTCCAGTCCCAACACCGCGCCCACCACAGGCGAATCGATGACAGCACCGTCGGACATGATGACCCCCCAGTCAACCGAAAAGCGAACGCTGACAACCAGATGCAAAGTGCCTCAGTTGTCAGGACGATTCCCTTACTTCGATTATAGTCCAATCACTTCAATTTGTCGAACACATGTTCGACTCTTCGCTCACGGCCTCTCCACCTCCCCGGCTAGCACCGGGCAATCTCATCATCCTGGTGAAACGCCGAAAGCCGGAACACCTTGCGGTGGTCCGGCTTTCGGGTTGTTCAGTTGTCAAGCAGTAGGGATCTGCCTATCAGCCGAGGCTGAACTTGGAGCCCCACAGGGTGACGATGCCGGTGACCGACGGGGTGTCGACGGTGACCTTGACGTACGCCTGTCCTTCGGCGTATCCGGCGCAACCGTCGATCTTGACGGTTTCCTGGCTGTAAGCGATGCCGCCGGCGTTGCCCTCGAAGCTGAAGTCGGTGGCGTCGTCGGACGACAGGATCGGCACGTAGGTGGCCTCACCGGGTCCGAGGGTCAGGCCGGCGCCGATCGCAGCTTCAGGGGTGGCCCACGGCGAGCCGGGATCGGACAGATCCAGCGAGGTCCCGATACCGGCTTCGCCGCCGGCACCGAAGGTCAGCTGGCAGCCGACAACGTAACCGGCTTCGACGGTGGCGCCTTCGGCTTCACCGTCGACGGTGACGAGCACCTTGCCCGACAGCCACACGTTGCGGCTGGTCGGAACCGCCACGGTCGACGGCTGGATGTTGACGAACTCGTCCTTCAGCGTGACGGTGACGTTGGAGCCGTCGATCAACTTCTGGGTGGCGACGCCACCGGGCAGAGCACCGGCAGCTGCGCCGCCGGCACCCATGGAGGACAGTGCGATCGCCGAGACACCGGCGATGCCGGCCACCGCGGCGAGACGACGCGAGAGTTTGTTGCGCATGATTCCCCTTCAGGAATATGAATCTGCTTGCGGCAGATAAGATTTCAGACTAGTTGGTTTATCTGCCGACGATCAGTTCAGGCTGAACGGGGCGCCGTAGAGGGTCGATTTGATGACGTAGTTGCCCTCGGTCTGCACGGTGGTGAAGGCGCGAGCCTGGGCGTATCCGCCACACTGCTGCACCTCGATGCCCTGACGCTTGTACTGGACGCTTGCAACGCCACCCTCAAAGCTCTTGGTGCCGAGCGGAACGAATGCCGCCTGGCCGGGAGCCAGCGGGAACGAGAGCGAGCCGTCGACGCCCAGGCTCAGAGAAGAATCGATGGAGGCGTTCAGGCCACCTTCGAGACCGGTGATGTCGACCTGGCAGCCGACGATGTAGCCGGTGGTCAGGGTTCCGCTGGCGCCACCGGCGGTGACGGTGACGAGGCCGGAAACCTCTGCGGCGCGGCCTGCGCCGTTGTTCGCCAAGGACGGGACCGGGTAAGCGGCCTCGCCGGTGCGGCTGATCTTGACGACGGTGCCGTCGACACCCTGGGTTACCTTGCTGCCGCTGGGCAGGGGTCCTGCGGCGGCGTTTCCTGCACCCATGCTGGCCAGGCCAATGGCGGCAACCGCGGTAATCGCACCAACGCCGACAACGCGGCGCAGACCGAACATGCTGAACTTGCTCATTCGTTCCCTCTCACAGGATTGCTGTGTAATCCAAGCTCAACCAAATCGTGAGCTCGAAGTGACCAAAAGGTTCAGCGGAATCTTCTACCGGGGCAATTAACGGGCTTGTATGCCCGAAGTTTCCAGTAGGTAAATCTCAGCCGAACACCTTGCCCACACCGCGGTCGCCATTGGGGACGTCGCACGGGATACGCCCAACCCCCGCACTGGTACTGGCCGTATCGAGCGGAACGTTAGCCCCAGGAACAGGTGCGGGCAACAGTTCGCAGCAGTCGTGTCCGAAAAGGGAACTTCGCTAAAGCGAATGAATAATTATTGATCTTGCAGCAAATTCAGTGAATTATCAGGAAAAGCCCAGGAACCAGGCCGTGACCTAATTGCGATTCAGCCGTGATGTGGCGGGCGATTCTCGATAAACCATTCGTCCGCACGCATATCGGCGTTACTGTGACCTTCATCACTTCGACCGATCGGTCGCTCATCGCTGCTGGTCGAGGGCAAATCCTCGCCAAAAACCTTCTCTAGCTCGGCTCGAGTCTTGGTTCGCTTTCGGTCTTTCGAGTCGCTCATCTGACCCGATCAGAAGTTGCTGATCGAGGAGATCAGGTGTTTGGCCATCGGGGTGATGGTGGCCATGCCGTCACGAACAGCGGCCCGCGAGTTGGCCAAGTTGACGACGATCGTCTGCCCGGAGACACCCGCAAGCCCGCGTGACAGCCCGGCATCCATCGCGCCGGCAGCCAATCCGGAACTGCGCAAGGCCTCTTCGATACCCGGCAGTTTGCGGTCGAGTAGATCCGCGGTCGCCTCGGGAGTCACATCGCGACCACCGACCCCGACGCCGCCGACCGAGATCACCAAGTCCACCCCGCCGATGACCGCGGTGTTGAGGGCGTTGCGGATCTCCACCTCGTCGGACTCCACCGCCACCACCGCGTCGACGTGGAACCCTGCTTCTTCGAGCAACTCCCCCACCAGTGGGCCGATCAAGGCTTGGTCCTCACCATGGGCGGCTCGGTCATCGACGATCACCACCAGGGCTCGACCCAGATCCTCTTCGGCCAAGTTCAGTGACCTCATGCGCTGTCCTTCCGCTTCGATCTCCCCTGTGCGGACGGCGAGCTGTTCCGCCGCGGCGTCCGCGGCGACGACATCTGCCTCGCCGATACCCAGGACTGAGATGGCACCATCTCCGTCAGGAACTCTATCGGTCGGGATGGGGATGACTGCCCGCAGTCGGGTACCAATCTGATCGTCGATGTGTTTCACGGTCTAACGTCCTCCGGTGTCCAGGGTGTCGAGGGTGACCTGCGCGGTCTTTGTCTGTCCGTTGGTGACGTACGTGATGGTCACCTGGTCGCCGGGAGCGTGAGACCGCACCGCCGCGATCAGCGCGTCTCCGGAGGCGATCACGCGATCGTCGACCTTGGTGACCAGTGCACCACTCGGGATGCCCGCCTTCGCCGCGGCTCCACCCGACGTCACCTCGTTGATCAGCGCGCCGGGGCTGTCAGCTGACGGTGCACCCGACCGCACCGTGACGCCGAGCCCCGCCTGTGTCGCCTTACCGGTCTTCTCGAGCTCATCGGCGATGCGCATCGCCTGGTCCACAGGGATGGCGAAGCCGAGGCCGATGCTTCCGCCGGACTCGCCCTGGGACAGGCTGGCGATCGCGGTGTTGACGCCGATGAGGGCGCCGTTGGCGTTGACCAGTGCGCCACCGGAGTTGCCCGGATTGATCGCCGCGTCGGTCTGGATGGCATCCATCACCGATGCCTGGCCACCCTCCTCACCCTGTGTGGACACCGGGCGGTTGAGCGCGCTGATGATTCCCGTGGTGACCGTGCCGTTCAGCCCGAGCGGCGACCCGATCGCGATGACCTCCTGACCGACCACGAGATTGTCGGAGCGACCGACGGCGATCGGGGTGAGGCCGGACTTGTCGACCTTGATCACGGCGATGTCGGAGATCGGGTCGGCGCCCACGATCTGCGCGGCTGCCGTGCTGCCGTCACTGAAGGTGACCGTGAGGTCTGGATTGTTGCCCGCACCGGCGACGACGTGGTTGTTGGTCATGATGGTGCCGTCCGCGGTGAGCACGATGCCGGATCCGGACCCGGACGCCTGGCTGCCCTCCACCTCGATCGACACGACCGACGGGGTGACCTTTTCCGCGACTTCCTGAGTCGAGCCGGCGGGGGCCTGCACCGGTTGGCTGTTGTCGCGGTCGCCGCCGAGCACACTCTCGCTGGTTGATCTCGAACCGGATGAATCGTCGGCCACATTGGCTCCGACCACACCTCCGATGCCACCGCCGACGAGCACCAAAGCGATTGCGGCAGCTGCCAACCCGGCTTTGGCTCCGCCCGAACGCCCGCTACGTGCGGGCACCGGGGCTCCGAACTGCTGTGGCGAGCTCCCGTACGGGTTCTGGCCGGCCCCGGGGGCCGGGATCTGACTGGTGGGATTGGTACCCGTCCCCCCGCCGTGGGCGTAGGCCCCATACGGGTTCGGCTGCGCGAATCGCCCTGACGGGGCATACGGATCAGGTTGGGCGCCATAGCCGTAACCCGCCGGACCACGATTTGCGGAAGTGCCTTCCGATGACTGCCCGTAGGGGGCGGAAGGTCCGGAAGGTCCGTTCATGCCGGAGGTACCGAATTGTGCCGTCTGGTCACCCGAGGAATCCTGCTGCCGGGGCTCGAACGCCGAGGTTCGCCCGTAGGGGTTGTCCTGCGGTCCGGCGTTGCTCGGCCCGTCCGGCCGATCAGCGGACCCACTGGGATGCGATTGTCCCGGTGATTGCGAGATGCCCTCCCGCGGAAAGGAACTGGTGTCGCGGTTGGTCCCGCGCTCGTCATCGTTGCTGCCGACCATGTCGATTTTTGCTTTCTGCCAGGCGCACCCTGCGCTCCCCGATGCCGCAACATTTACCGGCACTGAGGAATACCTTGCTGTGTCGGCCTGAGACGGGGCTGAGACAGTGCTGTTTGTTTCCCCTTCATTGTTCCCCGCAGGGACTTCGCCAAACAAAGCCGTCAATCGACGGACAGAGAAGTTCAACCCTTCGAACGACCGCCGAACTCCCGACACGGCTCGATCAGGACCTATTGCTGGACCACCTGGGGCGCGATCTCGGCCGGTACCGGCGACCCGGGAAGGCTGATCGTCACCAGGGCGCCTCCGAGTTCGGACTGACCCGCGGTCACCGTGCCGCCATGTCGGTCCACCACCTGACGGACTATCGCCAGCCCGAGCCCCGAGCCGGGCATGGATCGGGATGCGGTGGACCGGTAGAACCTCTCGAAGACCAATTGCCGGTCTTCGGGAGGGATACCGGGACCGGCGTCGGCAACGGTCAGAATCGCGCGATCCTGCTCGATCTGAGCCAGCCGTACCTCCACGGGTCGACCGGGCGGACTCCACTTGGCAGCATTGTCGAGCACATTGAGCACGGCCCGCGACAACCCAGCACTCTCACCGAAGACGAACCAGGGCGTGACGTGCACTTCGAAATCGACGTCGCTGCGCCGGCGGCGGACACGCTCGAGAGAGCGGTCCACCACCTCGGAGAGGTCGACCTCTTCGTGCACCACCTCGGGCGCATCCTCACGCGCGAGATCCACGAGATCGCCCACGAGCGTGGAGAGTTCTTCGATCTGGGCCATCACGTCCGTCCGCAGCTCCGCCATGTCCGACTCGGGCACCGCCCGCGCACCCGGCTGGCTCGACGCGATCATCAACTCCAGATTCGTGCGCAACGACGTCAGCGGCGTGCGCAATTCGTGACCGGCGTCCGCGACGAGCCGGCTCTGCCGGTCTCGCGACTCGGCAAGCGCCCGCAGCATCAGGTTGAAACTCTCGGTGAGCCTGGCCAATTCGTCGTTACCGATGACCGGGATGGGCGTGAGGTCGTCGGTACGTGCCACTCGCTCGGCGGCCCGGGTCAACCGCGCCACCGGCCGCAGTCCGGCACGCGCCACGGTCGTTCCGGCGACTGCGGCCAGGATGATCCCGCAGCCACCGATCACCCCCAGCACCCAGGCCAATCGATGCAGCACGTCGTCGGTGTCGCGAAGGCTCTGCGAGATGATCAGGGTGTTGCCGTCGTTGAGCTTGCGGGCAAGCACCCGCTGATTCTTCGCGGTCCGCAGCGACGACTCCGCTTTCCCGTCCACCACATCGCGTTCGGACTCGCCGTAGGGAACGCCGCCGATCTGGAAGCCACGGCCGCCGGGCATCACCAGGGCTACCGACATATCCGTGGAGAACACCGTGCCGGCAACCAGCGACTCGGGCGAGTCGTCGAGGACCCCGATCCGGGCCAGCTCGGTCATCCCGTTGGCCCGGTTGGTGAGCTGCGAATCGACGTCGGCATACATGGCCCGGTAGACGACCGCAAAAGCCGCTGCTGCCATCACGGCAACCGCGATACCCACCACCGTGGCGGACAGGATCGTGATGCGCCAACGCAGCGAGATGGTCCGGGTCAGCGGCGTCGGCTTACGCATCTGCCGGGGCAGATCCGCTGATGCCATCTGTGTGGGCCGCTGTGCGGTCACCACGCCTGCCGGCGGGGCTTCGCCGGGGACCGGCGGGTGACGGTGATAGAAGCTCACGGTTTACGGAGGGGTCTCCCGCAGGACGTATCCCACGCCCCGCACGGTGTGGATGAGGCGCGACTCGCCTTCGGCCTCGGTCTTGCGCCGGAGATAGCCCACGTACACCTCGAGTGCGTTGCCCGACGTCGGGAAGTCGTAACCCCAGACCTCCTCGAGGATGCGACTGCGGGTGAGCACACGGCGCGGATTGGCCATGAGCATCTCCAGCAAGGCGAACTCGGTGCGGGTCAAGCTGATCGGGCGCTCGCCTCGGGTGACGTCGCGAGTGACCGGATCCATCGTGAGGTCCTCGAAGGTCATCGCCTCCGAGTCCGGCAGCGGTTCGGCGGTCGCGCGGCGCATCAGGGCCCGCAGGCGCGCGAGCAGCTCTTCGAGCGCAAAGGGTTTGGGCAGGTAGTCATCGGCCCCCGCATCGAGTCCGGCGACCCGCTCGGACACCGAGTCACGAGCGGTGAGGACCAGGATGGGGAGATCGTCGCCGGTGCTGCGGAGACGACGGCACACCTCGAGCCCGTCGAGGCGCGGCATCATGACGTCCAGCACCACCGCCTCAGGACGGTCGGAATTGATCTTTTCGAGGGCTTCGACGCCATCCCCCGCCGTGAGCACCGTGTACCCGTTGAACGTCAGGGACCGGCGCAGAGACTCGCGAACGGCACGATCGTCGTCCACAACCAGTATGCGCATGACAACAGTCTTACTTCCACGACTGAGAGTGCGCTAAGTAATCCCCTGCGACGCGCCAGTTTTCTTGTTCCGGAGCCATCGCACGCGGACTTCGTACCCGTCGCGCGCTCATCCTCCGACGCGGCGCGTCGGGGCCATCGGCAGTCGCCATCGGAATCGCAGGCTTCCCACACGCAACAGGAAGGCCAGGGTCGCCCCCGCCACCAGACCGGTCCAGATCGGCAGCCCTGTGCCGTCGGCGATCACCACGGCCAGAGCTCCGCACATCGCAGGGACGGCGTAGAGGTCGGCGGGTCGGAGCAACAGTGGGACCTCACCGGCGAGCACGTCGCGGATCACGCCACCACCCACCGCGGTGGTGATACCGATGAGCACCGCAGCCATCGAACTCGAGTCTCGTTCGAGTGCCAACAACGCACCCGATACCGCGAACACACCCATTCCGACCGCGTCGAGCATCAACACGGCCGGGAACAACGCCCGGAACGCGGGGTGGAAAAAGAAAGTGATCAGACCGGCGATCAGGGCGATGGTGAGGTTGGGCCAGTGTTGTACCGATGTCGGCGGGGTGATGCCGAGGAGGAGGTCGCGCACGATCCCACCACCGACACCCGTGGCCGCACCCATCGAGAGAATGCCCCACAGGTCAAAATCCTTGCGGACGCCGACCAGTGCGCCCGAGCAGGCGAACACTGCCACGCCGGCGTAGTTCAGGACGTCCTGCAGCATCGCAGACTCCCCGTTCTCGATCTGTGCGGCCCCGACGAGTCACCACGCTTTCCGGGGCACCCTCTGGACACAACAAAGGACTGACCGTCGATCGACGGCCAGTCCCTGTTGTCGGCTGTGTGGCTGTTAGCGCTTGTCGAGGTCGACGATGCCCAGCTTGACCGCCTTGACCAGGCGACGGGGCACGCGATGAGCGACGCCACCGACCTTCACCTCTTGCAAGGCGGGGTTGTCCGCTTTCCACTGCGAACGGCGGCTACGAGTATTCGACCGCGACATCCGGCGCTTCGGTACAGCCATGATTCAGCCCTTCATTTCTTCGTTTAAGTTCCCTGGTTCGTGCGAGTCCGGCGACCGTATCGGCGTTCGAACTTCTGCACACGTCCTGCGGTGTCCATCACGCGCTGCGCACCAGTCCAGAACGGGTGCGAGTCGGACGTGACATCGACAACCACTAGAGGATACCGGTTACCGTCCTCCCATTCCAAAGTGACGTCGGACGTCAGTGTGGAACGGGTCAGGAACGCCTTGCCTGTCGACGAGTCCTTGAAGATCACCGGATGGTAGTCGGGGTGGATGTTCGCCTTCATGGTTTGTCCTTCCGTTCCGGGTTCGTCTGCTGTCCAGCCGAGCCCTCTGCCTGTTTGAACCATTCGATGGGTGGGTCTGTTCCCTCCAGCAGAGCGCGCTCGTCGAGCACGTCCTGGCAGGGGTCGGCGTGGGCCACGCCGAACGGATCGGTGAACCGATCCCAGCCCTGCTGACCCTCTGACAGCTCGTCGTCGGTCAGCAGTGCACTGTTCAGTGCCCACCTGATCCGTGCGGGTTCGGCGCGGTACGAGATCGCGACGATGGAGCTGCTGCGGTCGCCGTAGAGGGGATGCCAGCGCAGCGACGCCATCGCGACGCGCTCTGGGTCGGCGGCAGCGGTCTCGTCGTCGGACATCGCCGCGAGCCAGGTGCCGCCGATAGCGATGCGTAGGCCGCCGCCCGCACTCTCGAGCCACAGCGCCTCATCGGGCTGGGTGGCCAGCCACAGCCGACCGCGAGAGGCGACAACACCGTCGAGCAGTATGTCGATCGCGTCGTGCAGGCGTTCCGGATGGAACGGCCGATCGGCTTGGAACTCGACCACAGCGACTCCGCAGTCGGCATCGAGGGGCGGCTGCCCGCGCAGCAGCGGGTCGTGCGGCCCGGTGATCCGGCCGCGACGCGCGCCGGGCGGGATGGCCGAGATCAGGTTGCGCATGATCGAGGCGGTCAGTGGGCGCCTCGGCAGTTCCATGATGATCGGTGCTGTCGGGTTGAGCCGCTTGAGAACGGCGAACAACTGCGCCCCGGCCCATCCGTTGTCCGCCTGCCCGTGGACCACCAGGGCGTCGGCGAAATCGACGTGCCCGACCGCCAGCTGGGCGATGGTCCGCTCGTCGTCGGCGGTCTGGAAGCGATCGTCCTCGTCGAGGGTCTCGTCGCCGGTCGCGTCGCGCAGCCACTCACCTTCGTTGACGCACCCGATGACCGCCTCGATCTCGACGTCGAGACCGGCCGGGCCGTCGACCTGTCCGGGGACGCCGGACACCACCGTGCCGGCGATGGCAAACGCCATGGGTTCGGGTTCGATGGCCGGGTCGAGGGCCAGAACGATCCGGTCGACGTTGGAGCGGCGGTGCAGGGCCCGCAGCAAGGGCAGCACGTCTTCGCGCAGGGCACACGACAGACATCCGTGATCGAGTGCGGTTTGCGTTGTGCGCGAGTTCTTCTCACCGTTGAAGTCGATCGACGTGACCGTTCTCACGATGGTTCCGGCCTCCACCAGGCCTAGATCGTGATGCACAACAGTCGTCCCCGGCAGGCCGAGCGCCTCCGCACTGCGCACCGTCGCCTCGCGGTCGAAGCCGGTCACGATCACCAGCGGGGTCTTGTTGACCAGGCGGGTCACAGGCAGCTCCTATCGGGAATGGTTTTCATTTGGTCGAGGTTGAATGTACAGTCCAATTCGCACGTTGTCGACAATCATTCCCATTAGAGACAGGAGGCGCGCCCATGTCCATGCACTGCCAGGTCACCGGCCGCAAACCAGGTTTCGGCAAACAGGTGTCGCATTCACATGTGCGCACCAATCGCCGCTGGAATCCGAACATCCAGCGTCGGCGCTACTTCCTGCCGAGCGAACACCGCACCGTCACGCTGACCGTGTCCGCCAAAAGCATCAAGACCATCGATCGAATCGGAATCGAGGCGGCAGTCGCCCAGATCCGCGCACGAGGAGAACGAATCTGAATGGCACGCAATGAGATACGTCCCATCATCAAGCTGAAGTCGACAGCCGGGACCGGCTACACCTACGTCACGCGCAAGAATCGCCGCAACGACCCCGACCGCATGGTGATGCGCAAATACGACCCACGGGTCCGGCGTCACGTCGACTTCCGAGAGGAACGCTGATGGCAAAGAAATCGAAGATCGAGCGCAACGAACAGCGCAAGGTGATCGTCGCCCGCTACGCCGAACGCCGTGCGGCACTCAAGGACATCATCCGGCGGCCGTCGTCCACCGACCAGGAACGAGCGGACGCACAGTTGGCCCTGCAGCGCCTGCCCCGCGACTCCAGCGCCACCCGGGTCCGCAATCGCGACGCCGTCGACGGCCGTCCCCGCGGCTACATCGGCAAAGTCGGCCTCTCGCGTATCCGGCTGCGTCAGATGGCGCACAACGGGGAACTGCCCGGCATCACCAAATCCAGCTGGTGACAATCACTCTCACGACAAGGACCTGATCGATGGCACGACGCCCCGCAAAAACCGACCTCCCGGCCAAACGCAAACGCAACATGTTGCTGGCCGCTGGTGTGACCACGGTCGATTACAAGGACACCGCACTGCTGCGCCAGTTCCTGTCCGACCGCGGCAAGATCCGCAGCAGGTCCATCACCGGACTCGACCCGCAACAGCAACGGCAGGTCGCCACCGCCATCCGCAACGCCCGCGAGATGGCGCTGCTCCCCTACCCCGGTTCGTCCCGATAGTCCGACGGATCGCTTTCCAATTGCACAAATGGAAAGCGATCCATAAGCTTTCCATCATGGAAAGTGAAGAGGCACAAGAGCTGCTGCGGGTGGCCGAGCGAGCAGAGGCCGCCCCTTACCTCGACCATCCCCCGACGCCCTGGTGGTACTACCCGGTGATCGGCGCCTGGGCGGCGGGAATGATCGGTGCGTTCGCCTGGTGGCGCGAGAGCATTCCACTCTTCCTCGGGACGCTGGCAGTCCTGATCGTCCTCGAAATCGTGTTCATCAACTGGATGCAACGCCGTCACGGGTCTCTGCCCCAGCCCGGCCGCGGACGACCGCCTGCGGAGATCGGCGTCGTATGGCGCGGGTACTTCATGGCGCTGCCCGCCGTTGCGGCGCTGGTCGCGGTGTCGTGGTGGCTGGGGGGTGTCGTGGTGGCCGCCGCAGCGGCTTTTGTCCTGGTGATCGGCG
The DNA here is from genome assembly GCF_051487485.1 of Williamsia muralis. Lineage (GTDB taxonomy): Bacteria > Actinomycetota > Actinomycetes > Mycobacteriales > Mycobacteriaceae > Williamsia > Williamsia muralis_B. Next base: position 551,648 of record NZ_JAHVCV010000002.1, read on the forward strand.
GATTGGTGATCTACGAAAAACGATACGAGCGCGCCGCGGAGGCGACCCGAGCCCGGCTTGCATGATGGCCCGACACTTATGATCGAAGGTCTCGATCCGGTCATCCACGCCCCGAAACGACTGGCGGCCATGGCGATTCTCGTCAACAGCTCGTCGACATCGTTCCGATTCCTCAAAGAACATCTGGGCCTGACCGATTCTGATCTCTCGAAACAGATGTCGGCACTGGAGTCGGCCGGGTACGTCCGCGCGTCGAAAGAGGGCCACGGACGAGGCAGTAGCACCACCTACCGGGTCAGCACCACAGGACGGCGGGCGTACGAGGCACACTCGAACGCCCTCCGCACCCTGCTCGATCCCCGATAGTGGGCCCTTTTGGCGACGCAAAACCCTGGTGACCCCCACCAAAAGGGCACATCTTCGGGGTCCATAGACTGCCCGAATGTCCGGCGTCATCCAAGGGTTCACGGTGATCTTCATCGTGGTCGCCGTCGGATATGTCCTCGGCCGTACCGAGGCACTCGGCCCGGGCGCGGTGATGGTGTTGTCGCGCTTGGTGTTCTTCGTCTGCACGCCGGCACTGCTGTTCTCGTCGCTCGCGAAGGCCGACCTCGCCGACGTGTTCTCCACCACTCTTGTGGTCGCCGGTGGCAGCGCATTTGTGGTGGGCGCCATCTACTTCGCCCTCGCGCGACTGCTTCTGCGTCGCGCGATTCCCGAAGCCGTGATCGGCGCGTTGTCTGCTTCCTACGTCAACAGCGCGAATCTCGGGATACCGATCGCCATCTTCGTGCTCGACGACGCATCGTTTGTGGCGCCGCTGCTGCTCTTCCAGATCATGGTGTACTCGCCGCTGGCCTTGACCACACTCGACCTGACCGCGTTGCGCGACTCCGACGAATCAGGCTCACGTCGCCGAATCTCACTGCGCGACACCGTGGTCACCCCGTTCACGAACCCCATCGTGCTCGGCGGTGCGGCCGGTCTCGTCGTGTCGCTGATCGGAGTGACACTGCCCGCGGCGGTGATGGAACCGTTCGACATGCTCGGGGACGCCTCGGTTCCCGGCGCACTGCTGGTGTTCGGTCTCTCACTGACCGGAGTCTCGGTGTTGCAGAAGGGCGAGAGCCCACGCCGCGACGTCGCGCTGGCATCGGTGCTGAAGATGGTGGTGCAGCCGGTGCTGGTGTACCTGGTCGCCCGCTACGCCTTCCACGCCACCGGGCACGAACTCTTCGCGCTGGTGGTGATCGCCGCATTGCCCACCGCACAAAACGTTCTGGTGTACGCGAACCGCTACCAACGGGGCGTGGTGCTCGCGCGCGATTCCGCGCTGGTGACCACCCTCCTCTCGATCCCGGCGATCATGCTCATCGCGCTTCTGCTCGCCTGAACCGGTCATGGTCACGGGCATCGGACGAACCCTTCGCACGACGAACCATCCTGTGGCGGTTGGCCACAGCCACCGGTGGGACTAACCTCGTAGCGGTGAGTGATCTGGTACCGAATGATGATGAGCGCGAAGGCCGCAGCCGCCTCCGGGCCAGCGACGCCGACCGAAACTTCGTTCATGACATTTTGTCATCTGCAATGAGTTCCGGTCATCTCAGTCCCGTCGAGTACGAAGAGCGTGCCGCCAAGGCGGTTGCCGCCAAGACATTCGGAGAGCTCGACGAACTCACCGACGATCTGCCGGTCAACCAGCTGACCACCGCTGGGGTCGCGACCAGCCGGCGGGTCACCACCCCGTCGGCAGGTGTGGAGGTGATCACCAGCCGCATCGCCATCATGAGCGGTTCAGAACTCAAGGGTCCGGTCGCGGTCGGAGAACATCTCAACGCGTTCGCCCTGATGGGCGGTGTCGAGATCGACCTGCGCGACGCCGAGTTCACGGCCGACCACCTGACCATCCGCGCCAACACCATCATGGGCGGGATCGAGATCGTGGTTCCGCACGACGCGACCGTCCGGATCACCGGGATGGGCATCATGGGCGGGTTCGGAAGCAGTCGCAACGCCGAGGGCAAAGGCATTCCGGGAGCCCCCATCATCACCGTCAACGGCCTGGCCATCATGGGCGGGGTGGAAGTGGTGCGGCGCCGTCCACACGACGCGACCTGACGTCAGCGACGTCCGCGACGCCGTTTGGTGCCCAGATAGTCGCCGACCACGGCGGCTCCTAGGCCATCGAGATCCGGTGCCACCACCCGACCCGATGCCCGTCGTGCCATCTGGTCCACAAAATGCACCAGTCCGGGGTCGTCACCGAGCCGGAAAAAACTCACCTGGGCACCCATCCTCGCGACGTTGTCCAATTCGCGCACCGTCGCCGACAACGTCGCCGGGTGCGGCGGGTAGTAGAAGAACGGTTCGCCGCCGGGCAGCAGATGTGCTGTCGGCTCGCCGTCGGTGACGATCAGCACCACCGGCTGCGCGTTGGGGTGGCGACGAAAATGCCGCTGTGCCAGGAGTAATGCGTGGTGCAGGTTGGTCCCCTGCTGCCGCATCCCGTCGAGCCCGATAAGTTCGGACATCTCCAGCGTCTTGGCGTAGTGGCCGAAGGAGATCAGCTGCAGTTCATCACTGCGGAAGCGTGTGGAGATCAAATGGTTGAGCGCCATCGCTGTGCGCTTCATCGGAGTCCACCTGTTCTCCAGCCACATCGAGAACGAGGTGTCGACCAACAGGGCGACCGCGGCCTGACTGCGGGCCTCTGTCTCACCGACCTCCACGTCACGGACGTCGATCCGAACGCCGTCCCGGAGCATCGCGTTGCCTGCGTGCAGCTTGTCGCGATCCTCGGACATGGTGCGCAACACCGCGTTCGACACCGTACGGGTGACATCCCAGGGTTCGGTGTCACCGAACTCCCATTCCCGGCTTGAACCGGTGGGTTCGCCCGCCAATCCCGAACGCCGGGTCTGGCGGTCGCCACCTCGACCCGACAGCTGTTCGGCGACATCCCGGAAGATCGACTGACCCAGCTGACGCATGGCCTTGGGAGACAGCCGGAGTTGACCGTCGTTGCCGCGTTCGAGGAGACCCTGTTCTTTGAGTGCCTTCTCGAGTTCGGCAAGTGTCCGGGCGTCGACAGCAGCATCGTCGCCGAGTTGACGGGCCAGTGCGTCGAGGTCCACATCGTCGAGGTGGGCGCCCGAATACTGTTGCGCCAGTTGCTCCGACAATGACTCGAGCTCGGCGAGGTCCTGAAGCGCGCCTGCACCCTCGCCCATTCCCATGCCTTGCTGGCCCTCGAAGCTCTGACCTTCGTCCCAGCCCATGCCGGGCCGGGCGGCACGCAATTGCGAATCCATCTGCGAGAGTTGGTCCATCAGGTCGGGTGAACCGAAAGCCTGCTGCGCCAGCTGATCGAGTTCGGCGCGCTGTTCCTCCGACAGCGAGTTGTAGAACTGCTGGGCCGCAGCACTGCGAGCTGCCAGCGAGTCGATCAACTCGTCTGTGTTGCGGGGGTTCTCGGGGAAGAACTCGCCGTGCTTGTCCATGAACTCACCGAACTGTTCGGTGGTGTCCTCGCCGTTGTTGTGCGCAGCGAGGAGCTTGTTCAGGTCCTTGAGCATGTCAGCGATACGTTGCCGGTCCTCTTCGGTGGCGCCCTCGAGCGCCTCCTTCATGCCGGAGAATCGCTGATCGAGGAGTTCCCGACCGAGGAGGTCCTTGATCTTCTCGTAGTTCTCTTTCGCCGCCGGACTTCGCCAGTCGTAGTTGGCCAGGTCCTGCACCGCCTGGGCGGTGGACGGAGGTAGGTTCTCGATCTGCATCTCGGCGAACCGGGCCTCGTCGTCGAGGTCGCGGGCGAGCTGCTTGCGCTCCTCGAGGACCGCCGAGTCGAGCAGCTCACGGATTTCTTCGAAGGTGCCGTTGAGGTTGCGCGATTTGAGCAGTTCTTCGCGACGCTTGTTCACCATCTCGCGGAGCTCGTCCAGGCCCCGCATGTCCGAACTGCCGCGCCGTAGGAACTCGCGCATCGCAGACTGCGGTGACCCACCGGCCATCACATCGTCGCCGATGGCGTCCAGTGCCTCACGCAGGTCCACCGGCGGCGCCAGGGGGTCCGGCCCTCCGGAGTAGCGGAGATACCGAGCGCGATGGAAATTATTGCGGGCCATGCTTTTTCCCGTCCAATATGTCTGAATAACCGACCGACACCGGTTCCGCGGACCGGCCGCGGAACCCGATGTCGACCTAGCCGTACACGGTCCGGCCTGCCTCGTCGGCTTCCTTGCCGATCCGGCGGGCCAGAAACAATCCCTCCAATGCGAGCTCCAGGGCGCTCGCCCGTTCACCGTCGTCCGTCGCCTCGAGGCGCTCGGCGATCTTTGTCACGACGGGGTCGGTGCCCTCGGGCATCGAGGTCAGCAGTTCCTTCGCCGACACCCGATCACCGGTGATGATCGGGTCGCTGGCTTCCAGCGCGGTGACCAGCGTGGCCAGGTCGACACCACCGAGATGTGCACGCACGGTGTCGGCCGTCGACTTACGAAGCAGGTGTTCGAGGATTTCGATCTCTCGGCCCTCTTCACCCGACTCGAACTCGACCTTGCCACGGAGTACCTCGATCACCGAGGACAGGTCCACGACGCGCGCGACCGCGAGATCCTCGCCCAGGATGGTGGCGCGATGCAGAGCTGCGGCGGCAACCGTTTCAGCGCCCGCGATGGCGAACCGCGCGGAGACGCCGGAGCGCTGATCGATGGACGGGTGGTCGCGCACGTACCGCGTGAAGCGAGCGATGATCTCGACGATGAAGGTGGGTACCGACGCGGTGAGGTCGGCTTCCTGCTCGATCACCGCGATCTCGTCGACCAACTCGATCGGATAATGGGTGCGGATCTCGGCGCCGAAACGGTCCTTGAGTGGCGTGATGATGCGGCCACGGTTGGTGTAGTCCTCGGGGTTGGCACTGGCCATCAGCACCACATCCAGCGGCAGTCGGAGGCTGTACCCGCGGACCTGGATGTCGCGTTCTTCCATCACGTTGAGCATGGCGACCTGGATGCGCTCGGCGAGGTCGGGCAGCTCGTTGATCGCCACGATGCCGCGGTGTGCGCGCGGGATCAACCCGAAGTGGATGGTCTCGGGATCACCGAGACTGCGGCCCTCGGCGACCTTCATCGGATCGACGTCGCCGACGAGATCGCCCACCGAGGTGTCAGGGGTGGCGAGCTTCTCGCTGTAGCGCTCGCTGCGGTGGAGCCACCCGATGGGCAGGTCTTCCTGCAGGTTCGCGGCCTTGCGGATGGAACCGGGAGTGATGGGCTCGTACGGATGCTCGGCGAGCTCAGAGCCGTCGATGACCGGGGTCCACTCGTCGAGCAGGCCGACGATCGTGCGCAGCAGACGCGTCTTGCCCTGACCGCGTTCACCGAGCATCACCACGTCGTGGCCGGCGATCAGCGCACGCTCGAGCTGGGGCAGGACGGTGGTCTCGAACCCGAGGATCCCGGGCCAGGGGTCGGTGCCCGACCGGAGTGCGGACAGCAGGTTGTTGCGTATCTCGTCTTTGACGCTGCGCTGTACGTGACCGGAGGCACGCAACTCCCCCAGGGTCCGTGGAGAGGGGTGGGCAGAGCGGGTGTTCGTGGTGTGGGGTGTGCTCACCGTGTCCACGCTACGAGCCTCGTCGCCGGAGTGCACTTGTTTACGCCCGCAGAGGAACACGGGGGCAGCTCCGGCGTACCCCATTGGGTGCGGGTTCGTGCCATTGGCGACACTTGACCGATGACGCCACCCACACCGTCGGAATCGGCCGAAGAGTCGAGCACTTCCCCCAGCGGTGGTACGCCGCCGGCGGGCGCTCTGGACGGCGTCCGGGTGCTCGAACTCGGTTCCCTCATCGCGGGGCCGTTCGGTGCCCGCCTGATGGGTGACCTCGGCGCCGACGTCATCAAGATCGAGGCACCCGGGTTGCCCGATCCGCTGCGCGGGTGGGGTCAGGCCGAACGCGATGGGCACCGGTTCCTGTGGACGGTGTACGCGCGCAACAAACGTGCGATCACCCTCGACCTCCGCAGCGAGCGCGGACGCGAATTGTTCCTCGAACTGGTCGACCAGTCCGACATCATCGTGGAGAACTTCCGTCCGGGCACCCTGGAGAAGCTCGACCTCGGCTATGACGTCCTCCGCGAGCGCAACCGCGGCATCATCCTCGTGCGGGTGTCGGGTTACGGGCAGACCGGACCGGACTCCGGACGGGCCGGGTACGCGTCCGTGGCCGAAGCGGTGAGCGGCCTCCGCCATCTCAACGGATATCCCGATCAGCCTCCGCCACGGATCGCGCTGTCGCTGGGTGACACCCTGGCAGGGATGTTCGCGGTGCACGGGGCTCTCGCGGCGCTGTACCGCCGCACCGTCACCGGGGAGGGCCAGATCGTCGACACGGCTCTGAACGAGGCATGCCTGGCGATCCAGGAATCGACGATCCCCGATTACGACCAGGGTGGCGTGGTCCGTGGGCCCTCGGGCACCCGGCTGGCCGGCATCGCGCCGTCGAACATCTACCCCACCGGAGACGGCTCGCTTGTTGTCATCGGCGCGAACCAGGACACCGTGTTCGCCCGGCTGTGCACGGCGATGGGCCGGCCCGAACTCAGCACCGACCCCCGTTTCGCCACACACGGTGCGCGTGGCGAGAACCAGGACGAGCTCGACGAGCTGATCGCCCAGTGGACTGCCGAGCAGCCGCGCGACGCGCTGATCCAACTCCTCACCGCCGCGGGAGTGGTTGTGGGGCCGATCAATACGGTTGCCGAGGTGATCCGTGATCCACAACTCATCGCCAGGGGCATGATCGCCGAGCACTTCGATGAGCGCATCAACGACACCGTGCTGGGTCCCGGTATCGTGCCGCACCTGACGGGTACCCCTGGCAGTATCCGTAACGCCGGCGCTCCCGTTCCCGGCTACCACAACAGCGAAGTCCTCGGCGCCCTACTGGGTTTGAGCCCGGACGCAGTGGCAGCCCTGCACGACGAAGGCGTTGTCTGAGTCGCCACTCAAGCGCCGAGTTCGGCGCTCGTCAACGCAGTCCGAGCCAGGCGGCCAGACCGAAACCCGCCAGCGCGATGGCAACCCGGAGCACCGCGACGGGCAGCCGGTTCACGACGGGCGGCCCGATCCAACCGCCGGCGAGACAACCGATCCCCATCGCCGCTGCCGATGACCAGTCCACGTCGCCGAAGATGGCGAAGCCCAATGCGGCAACAGCATTCGATGCACACAACAACACCGACTTGATCAACGTCGCCTGGCCGAGGGGCTGCGCGGTGAGGATGAGGGCAAGTGCGGTGAAGATGATGCCCGCGCCTGCCCCGAAGTAGCCTCCGTAGACGCCGATCACCACGATGCCCGCCACGAAAACCCGGGGCGCGTCGCGATGGCCGGCGATCCGCCGGATCAGTGGCTGGCCGAGTACTGCCAGGGCGGCGGTGGCCACCAGGTACGGCACGATCGCCTCGAAAGCCCCCGCCGGGGTCAACAGGAGCAGAACCGATCCCAGCACTCCCCCGACCGCCGCGGCTACACACCAGAGGCCAAGACGCCTGTCGAAGGTCAACGAGTTCCGCGCCTGAGCGGTGCTTCCGACCCCGACGGGGATCAACGCGACCGTGTTGGTCATGTTCGCGGTCAGCGGGGGCAGTCCGGCGATCAGCAATGCGGGATAGCTGACGAGTGAGGCGATTCCCGTCACGTAACCCACCACACCGGACAGGAAACCGGCGGCGATCAGGAATGCCAGTTCTGCCACAGCGGCAATCTACTCCGCCTTGCCCGAGCGAGTACCAGCCAGCACCCCGGCACATCGGGCTGTCCGCAGTCCACTTGGAGTCACGATGATCGCAAAGCTGTGCCAAACACGCACCCTTGCGCACCATTTCCGTCATACCCGACGCCCCCGGCGCATCCACTGTGCTCCGGGGACGCCCGTCCCTGTCTCCTGGAAAGAACCACCTCGTGATCGAAGTAGAAAAGCTCGGGAAGATCTACGGCACCGGGCCGACGGCCGCGACCGTACTCGACGACGTCAGCTTCACCGTCGACCCCGGCGAGATCTTTGCCATCGTCGGACCGAGCGGCGCCGGCAAGAGCACCCTCGCGCACTGCCTCAACCTGCTCGAACGGCCCACGTCGGGCAAGGTTGTCGTGAACAACCAGAACCTGACCGAGTTGAGCACCCGGGCCCTGCGTGATGCCCGCCGGCGCATCGGCACCGTCTTCCAGTCGTCCAGCCTGCTCTCGCGGCGGACGGCAGCCGAAAACGTGGCGCTGCCATTGGAATTCCTCGGCGTCACCAAGGGGCAGACACGCGACCGCGTGGCCGAGCTCCTCGACAGGGTCGGCCTCACCGACCGCGCGGACCTGTACCCCCACCAGTTGTCCGGAGGGCAGCGACAGCGTGTGGGCATCGCCCGTGCCCTGGCCCTGCGACCCTCGGTGCTGCTGTCCGACGAGGCGACGTCGGGCCTGGATCCGCAGACAACCGACTCCTTCCTCGAACTGCTGCGCGAGGTGCGCGAAGAACTCAACCTGGCGGTGGTGTTCATCACCCACGAGATGGACACCATCGTGAAGGTCGCCGACAGCGTCGGCCGCCTGGATGCGGGCCGGATCGTCGAAAAAGGTTCGCTGGTGGACCTTCTCACCGACTCCACCTCCGTCCTCGGGCGATCGCTCCGTCCTCGGGGGACCTCTGCCGATCCCGAGCCGGGCCAACGCTCGTTCGAACTCACCTACAACTCGGCATCGGTGCCTGCCGACTGGATCAGCCGCATCGGATTCGAGCTGTCCGTGCCGATCTCGATCCTCGGGGCGGCCGTACAGGTGGTCGACGGTGTGTCCGTCGGCGAGATCACGGTGTCGGTTCCGAACGAGCTCGCCGGAGCATTCCTGGAAAGCGCAGCCCGCCATGGTCTCTCGACGAGCCTGCCCGCCAAGGCCGTGGTCGAGGTAGCGGCATGAGCGACACCACACACCTCGCAGCGATCACCGTACCCACCGACGAGATCCCAGATCTGCTGATCCCGGCGTTTGTCGACACGCTAACGATGGTGTCGATCGTGATGGTGATCGTGCTGCTCGTGGGTGTGCCGCTGGGCGCGACGATCCACAATCTGGCGCCCGGCGGCCTCTTCGAGAACAAGGTCTTCCACTCACCGCTGTCGTGGGTCATCAGCATCGGCCGCTCGTTGCCGTTCCTCGTGCTGATGACGTCGATCATCCCGCTCACCCGACTGATCACCGGCACCAACATCGGGATCCCCGCAGCCGTTGTCCCGATGTCGTTGGCGGGCATCGCCTTTTTCACCCGAATCGTGGAGAACTCGCTGCGGTCGGTGCCGCCGGCGGTGATCGATGTGGCCCGCGCGTCGGGCGCATCCAACAGTCAGGTGATCTGGAAGACGCAAGTACCCGAAGCACTTCCGAACATCGTCGGTGGTCTCACCATCAACACCATCGCGATGATCGAATACTCGGCCATCGCGGGAACGATCGGCGCAGGCGGTCTTGGCTACATCGCCGTCACCTACGGCTATCAGCGATTTGACCACGGCGTGATGATCGCGACCATCGTGACGCTGGTGATCACAGTGGCACTCATCCAGATCGTCGGCGACGCGCTGGTCCGCCACCTGACGCCAGGACAGACCATCCGCGCCCGGTCACACGCCTGACCCGTACCCGCTCGACCACCGGACGCGGGAACACAACACCCACCGCGCGCACCGCCGTGCCGTTTTCATCTGCACACCCCCTGTTTCGCACCGATGAGGAGATAACCATGACGTCCACAACTGAGCGCCCCACCGGAAGCGGTGACCCCGGCGGCTTCGACATCAAGTCTCGCAGGCGACTTCCGCTGTACATCGCGATCGGTGTTGTCGTCGCGGTGGTACTCGCGTTCGTCGGGTGGCGGTTCTGGGGCGGGTCGGATTCGAAGTCACCCAACGAAACCGCCGGTGCAACACTCGAGATCGCCACGGCCGAAGGCAATGCCGCCGAAGAGGCGCTCGTCGACTTCATCGCCGAGGAGGTCGCCCCGAAGTACGACCTCAAGATCAAGTTCAAAGGGCTGGCCGACAGCACCACCATCAACCGAGCGGTGAGCGACGGCGAGGTCGCCGGAACCATCTACCAGCACAAGCTGTGGCTGGGCCAGGTACTCGAAGCCAACCCCGACTTCAAGGAAGAAGCCGCAACCCCGGTCTTCCGTTGGGGATTCGGCATCTGGTCGGACAAGTACACCGACCCCGCGCAGCTGCCCAACGGCGCCACCGTCTCGCTGTACTCCGATCCTGCCAATGAGGCGCAGGGCCTGTGGCTGCTCGAGCGTGCTGGCCTGATCGAGCTGAACCCGGCAGCCGACAAGTGGAAGGCCACCCAGAAGGACATCGTCTCCAACCCGAAGAACCTGCAGTTCACACTGCTCGACTTCGCGGCGCAGTCGCGCGCACTGCCCGACATCGATGCCGCCGTCGGCTACACCGAGTACTACCTCGCCGCCGACATCGACATCAAGAAGCAGATCTTCGCGCCGCCGGCACCCGACGAGTTCGCCGGGCAGCTGACCATCGGCACCAAGTGGAAGGACACCGAGAACATCAAGAAGCTGGTGCAGGTGTTCAAAGACCCTGCGGTACAGGAGTACCTGGCCACCGATCCTCAGGTGAAGAACATCCTGCTGCCCATCTGATCACGCCGATGCGGTGTCCTCGTGGCGGTCCCGTCCTGGGAGCACCGCCACGAGGGCGCCGCGTCGTTTGTCAGTTTGTCAGTGGGCGAAGTGACGTGCACCTGTCAGGTACAGCGTGATGCCGGCATCGTGTGCGGCACTGATGACCTCGTTGTCGCGGATCGAACCACCCGGCTGCACAACGGCTTTGACTCCCCCGTCGATCAACACCTGGAGACCGTCCGGGAAGGGGAAGAAGGCGTCGGACGCCCCCACGCTGTTCATTGCTCGTTCGCCGGCTCGCTTGACTGCCAAGTGGGCCGAATCCACCCGGTTCACCTGGCCCATCCCGACGCCGACCGACGCCTGATCACTGGCCAGCAGGATCGCATTCGACTTGACGGCGCGGCATGCGCGCCAGGCGAACACCAGATCGGCGAGGGTCGAGTCATCAGCCGGGTCACCGGCCACCAGCTGCCAGTTCTCGGGCGAATCGCCAGTCGCGTCGAGGATGTCGCGCTGTTGCACGAGCAGCCCGCCCGACACGGGACGCAGTTCCAGGCCCGCGCGTTGCGGGGGCTGCGCGAGAAGCACACGTACGTTCTTCTTGCGGGTCAGCACCGAGAGTGCGCCGTCCTCGAAACCGGGCGCCACCACCACCTCGGTGAAGATCTCGGCGACCTGCTCGGCCATCTCCATACTCACCGGGCGGTTGGCGGCGATCACACCGCCGTATGCACTCACCGGGTCACAGGCATGCGCCTTGCGATGCGCAGCTGCGATGTCGTCGTCGACCGCGATGCCACAGGGGTTGGCGTGCTTGATGATCGCGACGGCAGGTTCACCGAAGTCGTACGCGGCCCGCCACGCTGCGTCGGCGTCGGTGTAGTTGTTGTAACTCATCTCTTTGCCGTGCAACTGTTCGGCCTGGGCCAAACCGGGGGCTTCGGAGCCACCGACGAACAGCGCCGCGGACTGGTGCGGGTTCTCGCCATACCGCAACACCGACGACCGTTCCCAGCTCTTACCGATCCACGTCGGCAACGAGCCTTCGGGTTCGGGCGCCACAACCGAACTCATCCACGAGGCCACAGCCACGTCGTAGTCGGCGGTGTGTCGAAATGCCTTCGCCGCGAGCGCTTGCCGTTCGGTCAACGTGAAGCCACCGTCAGCGACCGCGGTCAGGACCGTCGCGTAGTCCCCCGGATCCACCACCACCGCCACCGATGGGTGATTCTTCGCGGCACCGCGCACCATCGACGGACCGCCGATGTCGATCTGCTCGACGCATTCGTCCGGACTCGCGCCCGATGCCACCGTCTCGGTGAACGGGTACAGGTTCACCACCACCAGCTCGAAGGCCTCGATGCCGAGTTCCTTGAGCTGGTCGAGGTGGTCGGGTTTGCGGGTGTCGGCGAGGACGCCCGCGTGCACCCGGGGATGCAACGTCTTGACCCGGCCCTCGAGGCATTCCGGGAAGCCCGTCAGTTCGGAGACCTCGAGCACCGGTACACCGGACTCGGCGATCTTCTTCGCGGTCGAGCCGGTCGACACGATCTCGACGCCGGCGGCGTGCAGCCCCTCGGCGAGCTCCGCGAGCCCGGTCTTGTCGTACACGCTGACCAGTGCACGTCGAAACGGTTTGCGCTGCAGGTCACTACTCACGGAATGTGGGCCTTTCGTCCTTCGATGACAACACCTTTGGTGGCAATCGAACGCACAACCGCTACCAGCAGCACTCGCTCGACCATCTTGATTCGTTCGTGCAACGTGATCTCGTCGTCGCCTGGGCTGATCGCGACGGGCGCCTGGGCGAGTATCGGGCCGGTGTCCACCCCGCCGTCCACGAGGTGGATTGTGGAACCGGTGACCTTGACGCCGTGCTCCAATGCGGCGGCCACAGCATGCGCGCCCGGGAACGAGGGCAGGAGTGCCGGATGCGCATTGATCGTCCGGCCGCCGAAACGTTCCAGGAAGTGCGTGCCCAGGATCTTCATGAACCCGGCGGACACCACCAGATCGGGGGCGTAACCCGCGACCGTGTCGGTGAGTCGGCGGTCCCATTCGGTGCGGTCGCCCTCCAGGGGCACCACCGCGGTGGGCGTACCTCGCCGGCGCGCGGATTGCTCCGCAGGACAGTCGCGGTCGCAGATGACCGCCGCCACGTCGGCTGGATACTCGTCGTCCTCTGCGGCGTCGAGCAGGGCCGATGCCAGGCTGCCGGCGCCCGACGCAAGGATCACGACGGTCACCGGTGTGGCTGACGGCATGGCGTCCAGGGTGATTCTCCTCGAACTCGGTGGGGCGTAGCCGGGTCCGCCATCTGAAAACAGGACCTCGGGCGGGCGGCTGCGTCGCTCGGACCGAGCCTAATGGCCGCCGATTCAGCGGGTGCGCCGGGTACCGAAGTCGTCGGTCGACACCAGTTCTTCGCCTTCGGCGGCGTCGATGGGCTCGTCGACCACCACACTGCCGGTGTCGTCCCATACCTCGTCCAGGGCCCAGTCCTCCGGGTCCCAGCCGTCCACGATCACCTCGGGTCGGCCCGGCTCCGGCGAGAACTCGGGGTCGTGGTCGTCGTCGAGCGGGGTCTGTTCGTCGACAGGGACGAACTCGATGGCTGCTTCGTCGACCACCGGAATCGACTCGACGCCCTCGTCGTCGGTGTCCGAACGGCCGTCTTCGCCACGGTCGTCGTCGTAGTAGTCATCGTCGATGATGGTCGACCGGGCGCGGCGTCTACTCGGCAACGCGCTGTACACCAGGGCCGTCACCGATCCGATCACGGCGATCCACCCGAACATGAACACTCCGGCCACCGGCAGGTTGGCACCGACCCTGCCCAGAACGCCCAACTCGCCACCAGCCAGCACGCTGGCGATCACCAGGAAGAGTGATGAGGTCGCGGCGGCGACCACCACCATCCGGATGTTGCGTAGCAGCGAATCGTCCAGACAGAGCCGGCCCACGAAGAGCGCTGTGCCCGCGATCCCGATCAGCAGCAGCGCTGTCCAGTGCCCGGCTCCACCATCGGGAAGCGCGGCGAGTACCGGCAGTGGCGGAACCTGACCGCCCTGTGATCCGAACAGGTCGACGGTTGCCCCGCCGACGGCCACCGGCGCACCGACCAGGGCGCCAGCCGCACCGATCACCATGTTCGGCAGGTACAGGATGGAGAGCAACGTCAGCCCGAGACCGCCGATCCAGCCGTTCCCGGCCGCGAGCAGGTCGCCGGCGACCGACCAGTTGATCACCAGCCGCACTGCCACCACCATCGCGCCGAGCGTCATGAGTGCGTTCACCGCAACGACCCCACAGCGAAGTCCTTTGAGGACCCAGTCGGCAACCCCGGCGCGCACGACCAGGGTGGACCACCATTTGAGGCCCACGCCGATCCCGGCGCCGACTGCATGGACTGCGAACGTGCAGGCGAAGGCCAGCAACGCATCCGGGCTCTGGATGGTCATCACGGTGGATGCGTCCATCACCACCGCCAGGGACAGGATGGTGGCGAGCAGGGGCCCGCCGATGGCCGAGAGGATCACGGCCGTCACCTCGCTGTGAGGACGGTCGACATCTGTTGCCCGCGTGGTGGCCCGTGCCACCGCAGCCACCATCAGCAGGGTCGGGGCCAACGGCAGGACCCCGATGGTGACCTCACCGATCGTGAGTGGGATCTGATGGATGCCCAGCCACATGGACGCAACGGTGGCAGGCAGACTGCCGAGCCCGTCACCGACCGCCACAAGGGTCAGCGCGGCGATGACAACCAGGATCGCGAGCGTGATCGCAGTGGTCCCGAATGCCAGGCGAACAAGTGCCCGTGCCGAATCCGCGGCGCCCACCTCGTCGGCGCGGCGGGTCCGGCGCATCTCACGCAGACGCGCGGCGAGATTTTCCGCTGTAGAGCTGGCCACCCTTGTCAGGGTGTCATTTGCCCGGCGAACAGATGGTCAGGCGCGCCGAGCGGTCGGCAAGACGAGCGGCCTCCCGTGCGCCCGTGCGGTGGCAGCCGTCACGGACATACGAAAAAGCCGGCCACCACACATCGTGTGGTGGCCGGCTCGTCCTGACTGGTCCTGACCTGGACCGAAGTGCTTGCTCAGCGCTCCGGCGACTTGAACTGCATGGTCTGGTCGCCGTAGGGGTTCTGCTGATCACCCGACGGCGCCGACGGGGCCTCGTACGGCGCGGAAGCACCGGGCTGAGCGCCGAAGCTGCTGGTTCCCGGAGCCGACGACGGCGTACTCGGCTGACCTGGACCCGTGGACGGCGACGACGGGCTCGACGGGACCACCGTGGTGGCATCCGACGATCCGGCAGGCCCGGAATCGGACTTGCCCAGTCCGATCGAACCCGAGTCGGTGCTTTGCTGCCCGTAACCCGACTGCGCGTAAGGATTGCTCTGACCGGGCGCAGCCTGGTGACCACCGGAATGCTGGTCACCTGAGCCGGCAGCAGTGGCTCCGCTGCTCTGGCCGTAGGAGGAGGCCGCGCCGTATCCGCCTGCCTGGCCGTATCCGGTGCTCTGGTCGCCTGCCTGGCCGTAGCTGGTGCCCTGGTCACCGGTCAGGCTGCTGTTCGAATGCTGACCTGTGCTGGTCGACGCGGTGTCCGCGCTGGCGTTCGAGGCGCCAGAACCGGCGGTCTTGATGATCCCGGCCTCGGTGAGGAGCCACGCGATGGCGACGGCAGCCTGCAGGACGGCGAAGACGATCGCGAGGATGAAGCCGATTCCGGCGTCGATGTCACCCTTGGTGAAGAACTGGAACAGCAACACCAGCGCGCCGATGACCGACAGCGCCGCAACGATTCCGCTGAGCTTGGCATTCTGCCGGAGGAGCGCCGTGGTGAGCGCGATGAGACCGGCTGCCCCGAGGAGCGCGATGGCCGTGGGGAGTCTGAGGAACAGATTGTTCTGGTCGACGTCGAAGCCTTCGGCGTCGAATGCAGGCGCGAAGCCGAGGAAGAAGTTGATCAGGCCCAATGCGCCGACGGCATAGGCGAGGTACTTCGCCAGATCGGCGGGCAGACCCTTGGGCCCCTGTGACTGGCCGTAACCCTGCTGTCCGTAACCCTGTTGTCCATAGCCTTGCTGGGCGTATCCCTGGGCCGGCTGCTGGCCGTAACCCTGCTGACCGTATGGCTGCGACGGTTGTCCGTATCCCTGCTGACCGGCGGGCTGCTGACCGGCGGGCTGCTGGCCGTAACCCTGTGCGGGCTGGCCGTAGCCCTGGCCGTAACCGGGATTCTGCGCCTGCTCGCCACCGGGCTGCTGGCCATAGCCGGGGTTGTACGACGGCTGTCCTGATTCGTGCTGCCCCGCGCCGGGGTACTGCGAGCCCTGGTACGGCTGCTGCGAACCGTAGCCGGACCCACCGGGTTGATAGCTCATGTTCACTCCTGCTGTTGAGGGTGTTCGTCCCGCGTGCTGCTCGGCGGATTTATATGTCGCGCCTTACGCTAGTACATCCACTGGTGACGACAACCGTTGATTTCGACTGCGACAACAAACGGACTACGTCACTTCCAGCTGTGTTCGCGGCCCTGTTGTCGATACCAATCGAGCAATTCCGGTGCGTCCACCGACCGTGGGTCCACCGCGACATCGGCGCGACCAGCCAAGATCGCGGTCACCGGTACCTCCAGCTTCTTGCCGGTCCGGGTGTGTGGGATGCCCGGTGCCACGATCACCTCGTCGGGGACGTGTCGCGGCGACAGCCTGCGCCGGATGTCCGAACGCACCTGCGCGACGAGTGATTCGTCGAGGGACGCACCCGGGGTGAGGGTGACGAACAACGGCATCCAGTACGCGCCGTCGGGGCCGTCGACCCCCACCACGAATCCCTCGGCGATCTGGTCGATGCCCTCTACCACCTCGTAGATCTCGGCCGAGCCCATCCTGATCCCGTTGCGGTTCAACGTCGCGTCACTACGACCGTGGATGATGATCGATCCGCGTTCGGTGACGGTGACCCAATCGCCGTGTCGCCACACGTGTGGACGAGGGCCGGCGGCCCACTGATGATCGAAATACGCCTTCCGGTAACGCTCCCCGTCAGGGTCGTTCCAGAACCCCACGGGCATGGACGGCATGGCGGTGGTGATCACCATCTCCCCGACCTCGCCGATCAGCGGTTCGCAGTGCGCACTCCAACTGGCCAGCTCGACACCGAGATACCGCACCGACAGCTCGCCCGGCACCACCGGGACACCTGGCGAGCCACCTGCGAAGGCGGTCACCACATCGGTCCCGCCGCTGATCGAGGACACCGGAATGCCTTCTCTCACATGCTGATCGACCCAGATGAACAGATCTGCCGCGAGCGTGGACCCGGTGCTGCCGATGGTACGTAGCGCGCTGAGGTCGTGATCGGCGCCGGGATGGAGCCCGGCCTTGCGTGAGGCCTGCAGCTGTCCGGGACTGGTACCGAAGTAGGTGACCTTCTCCGATTCGACCAAGCCCCACAGCCTGTCCGCATCCGGATTGAGTGGGTGGCCGCTGTAGCAGATGATCCTGGCACCCACCAGCAGTCCGGCGACCTGGTAGTTCCACATCATCCAGCTCAGGGCCGTCTGCCAGAAGAACACGTCGTCGCGGTTCATCGCACCATGCAGCCCAACGGCTTTGAGGTGTTCGAGCACCACACCACCGTGGCCGTGCATGATGCCTTTGGGCTTTCCGGTGGTGCCGGAGCTGAACAGCACCCAGAGCGGATGGTCGAAAGGTACCGGTTCGGGCTTCAGGTCTGCCGGACGGCGTGCGGCGACGGAGAACTCGACGGCTCCGTCGGCCGAATCCGCATGTTCCGGGTCGGGTTCGGCGGTACGCACGACCAGCTGCCCGGTCAGCGTCGGCAGCATTCCGGCCAGCTCCGCACTGTCGCCGCGTTTGTCGATCCACTTGCCGCCGTAGTGATAACCGTCGGCCCAGATCATCACCACCGGATCCAATTGGGAGAAGCGGCCGGCTGCACCGGCCGGCGCGTAGTCCTGGCCGCAGCCGGAGAACACTGCCCCGAGCGAAGCGGTGGCCAGGAACGCGATCACGGCCTCGGGCACATGCGGCAGGTAGGCCACCACCCTGTCGCCTCGCCCGACGCCCATCTCACGCAATGTCGCTGCAACACCGGCGATCTGCTCCGGCAACTCACTCCACGTGATCTCGGTACGGCGGCCGTCCTCGCTCAGCCCCACGATGGCGACGCCGTCCTGGTCGGTGTGCGACAGGATCTGGTCGACATAGTTGAGCGAGACGTCCGGGAACCACCGTGCACCCGGCATCTCGGGATCGCGCAGTACATCGGAGTCGGCGTCGCCGAGCGTGCTACCGCCGGTTGCTCGCACGCCGAAGTGGTCCCACACCTCGCGCCAGAACTGCTCGGGCCGGTCCACCGACCACTGCCACAGCTCGTCGTACCCGTCGAACGTCAGTCCGCGGGCAGCACCGACCGCCCCGGCGAACTCGTCCATTCGACTCATCGGCCGATTCCGAGGATGTCCAGGGCACTCTCCCGCATCTGGATCTTGCGGATCTTGCCCGTGACCGTCATCGGAAACGCTTCGACCACGTGGACGTATCTGGGGATCTTGTGCCGCGCGATTTTTCCGTCGGCGAACGCACGGAGATCGTCGACGGTGAAATCGCTGACACCGTCACGCAATTGCACCCATGCCATCAGCTCCTCGCCGTATTTCTCATCCGGCACCCCGATGACCTGGGCGTCGAGGATGTCGGGATGGGTGTACAGGAACTCCTCGATCTCGCGGGGGTAGATGTTCTCACCGCCGCGGATCACCATGTCTTTGATGCGGCCCGTAATTTGGACATAGCCGTCATCATCCATGACTGCCAGATCGCCGGTGTGCATCCAGCCGTCGCCGTCGATGGCCTCGGCCGTCTTGTCGGGCTGGTTCCAGTATCCGATCATCACGCTGTAACCACGGGTGCAGAACTCGCCGACGTCGCCGCGGGGCACGGTGTCCCCCGAGACCGGGTCGACGACCTTGATCTCCAGGTGTGGTGCAACCCGGCCGACGGTGCCCACTCGCCGGTCGAACGTGTCATCGGAGCGCGTTTGTGTCGACACCGGCGACGTCTCGGTCATGCCGTAACAGATGGACACCTCCGACATGTGCATCTTGTCGATCACCTGCCGCATCACTTCCGCCGGGCACGGCGATCCTGCCATGATCCCGGTGCGCAGGGAGCTCAGGTCATTGGTGTCGAAATCGGCCAGCGCGAGTTCGGCGATGAACATCGTCGGAACGCCGTACAAGCTCGTGCAGCGTTCGCCCGCAACAGCTTCGAGCGTCTTGGCGGCGTCGAATCCTGGTGCCGGTATCACCATCGCCGAGCCGTGGGTGCTGGCCGCCAGGTTCCCCATCACCATGCCGAAACAGTGGTAGAACGGGACAGGGATGCAGATCCGGTCCTGGTCGGTGTAATTGCACAGCTCCCCCACCAGATAACCGTTGTTGAGGATGTTCCGGTGGGACAGGGTGGCACCTTTGGGATTACCTGTTGTGCCGGAGGTGTACTGGATGTTGATCGGGTCGTCGGCCGTCAGCGTCGACGCGATGTCGTCGAGTGCGGACAACTCTGATTGCGTTGCGGTCGAGAGCAATTCGGACCATTCGTCGGAACCGAGCAGCACCACCGATGCGAGGTCGGGGCAGTTGTCGATGGCGGTGGCGAGCATCCCGGCGTAGTCGGCGTCGCGGAACCGCGGTGCAGCGATCACGGTGCGCGTTCCCGACTGTTGCAACGCGAACTCGATCTCGGTCTGGCGGTAGGCCGGGTTCAGGTTGACGAGGATCAGACCCGACTCCGCCGCCGCGTACTGTGTCAGCACCCATTCCGCACAGTTGGGGGCCCACAGCCCGATTCGATCGCCCGGCGCCAGGCCACTGCGTACCAGCCCGGCAGCCAACGCACGCACCTGATCACGGAACTCGCGGTAGGTCCATCGACGACCCGTCGGAACGTCGACCAGGGCCTCGTTGTCACCGAATCTCTCGGCGGTCTGTCGCAACGACTCCCCGATCGTGACGGTGAGCAGCGGCGGTTGCGGCAGCCCCTCTGCGTGCGAGGGCTCAGGTGTTGCCATGAATTGCGCTCCTAGTGTGATTCGGCGCGGCGCATGATCGCCTCCGCCTGTCCCAACAGGGGTGAATCGATCATCTGCCCGCCAACCTGGAAGACCCCGCCGGTGTTGTCTTTGTCGGCGCTCAAAATTTGTTCCGCCCAACGGATCTCGTCGTCAGTGGGCCGGTAGGCCGCTCGAATGATGTCCACCTGCGAGGGATGGATACATGCGGTGGCCTCGTAGCCGAGGTTCACCGCGTCGAGCGCCTCTGCGTGTAGACCGTCGGTGTCGGCGATGTCGATGTGGACCGAGTCGATGGCGAAGCGCCCGTGGGCGGCGCAGGCCAGCCGGACCATGCCGCGAACCTGCCTGACCACGTCTCGATAACGTCCGGTGTTGGTTTCGCCGGTGCTGAACCGGCTCGACCGCCCGCCCATGGCGGCGACGAGGTCTTCGGCTCCCCACATCAGCCCGATGCAGTTCGGCGCCGAGGCGATCTGCTCCACGGCCAGGGCCCCGGCGGGGGTCTCGATCAAGGCGATCACCTGGTACCCGACCTGTGACAGATCCTCGGCGGTCTCACTCTTGGAGAGCATGACAACCCGGTACGCCGTCTGCGCGAGGGCTTTGAGGTCGCGGTAGTGGTCACCGGTGCCGGCGGCATTGATCCGCACGATGGTGATGTTCGGGTCGATCGGGTTGTTGATCAGTGCTTCGCGAGCGGCCTCGCGTGCCTCGGGGCGCACCGCATCCTCGAGGTCGATGATGACCGCGTCGGCGCGCTCTGCAGCTTTGGCATAGCGCTCGGGACGATCTGCGGGGCAGAACAGAATGGCCGGTCCGGGCGGACTCCAGTTGGTCACCGGTGCTCCTCCTATGTCTCGGTGCGCCACCTGTCTGGACCTCACGTGGCGCGCTTGCGCACGAGCGTGGACCGCTGAGCTACAGCAACCACGTCGCCGTGCTGGTTTTTTCCGATGTGACGCAATGACACCACGCCCTCGCCGGGTCTGGATTTGCTTTCCCGTTTTCCCGTGCATTCGGTCTCGGCATACAGCGTGTCACCGTGGAAGAGCGGTGCGGGGAACGCGATCTCCGAGAAACCGAGGTTGGCCACCAGGGTTCCTTGCGTCAATTGGCTCACCGACAATCCGACGATCGTCGAGAGTGTGAACATCGAGTTCACCAGGCGCTCGCCACCGAACCCCGGTTGTTCGGCGGCGTATGCCGCGTCGAGATGCAGTGCCTGGGTGTTCATGGTCAGGGTGGTGAACAAGACGTTGTCGGCCTCGGTGACCGTCCGCCCTGGCCGGTGCTCGTACACCGTGTCCACCTCGAACTCGTCAAACCACAAGCCGCGCTGGGTGACCCGACGTGGTTGCGGCGAGTCCCCACCCTGGCGGTCTTCCGGCTCGTTCACGCCGGTCATGCGAAGCCCAGCTCGCGCGCAATCAGCATCAACTGCACCTCGGTGGTGCCCTCGCCGATCTCCAGGATCTTCGAATCCCGGTAATGTCGTGCCACCGGATACTCGTTCATGAAGCCGTAGCCGCCGTGGATCTGTGTGGCCATGCGTGCGTTGTCCATGGCCGCCTCGCTGGAGACCAGCTTGGCGATCGCCGCCTCCTTCTTGAACGGTTTGCCGGCGAGCATCTTCGACGCCGCGTGGTAGTACGCGGTGCGCGCGGTGTGTGCGCGAGCCTCCATCCGGGCGATGGCAAACGACACCGATTGGTATTCGCCGATGGCCTTGCCGAATGAGCGACGTTCTTTGGCGTACTTCACACTCTCGTCCACGCAGCCCTGCGCCACACCGGTCGCCAACGCCGCGATCGCGATTCGTCCCTCGTCGAGGATGGACAGGAAGTTGGCGTAGCCGCGGCCACGTTCACCGAGCAGGTTCTCTGCGGGCACCCGCGCGTCACCGAAACTGAGCGGGTGGGTGTCCGACGCGTTCCACCCGACCTTGTTGTACGCGGGCTCGACGGTGAAACCCTCTGTGCCGCTGGGCACGATGATCGTCGAGATCTCCTTGCGGGCCGATCCGTCCGGCCCCGGTGACCGTGCCCCGGTGACGGCGGTGACGGTGACCAGCGAGGTGATGTCGGTGCCGGAGTTGGTGATGAATTGTTTGGCCCCGTTGATGATCCACTCGTCGCCGTCCTGCTTGGCCGTGGTGGCGGTGGCACCCGCATCCGAGCCCGCGCCCGGCTCGGTGAGCCCGAACCCTGCCAAAGCGCGGCCGGCAACCAGGTCCGGCAGCCACTTCTGCTTCTGCTCTTCCGTACCGAACCGGTAGATCGGCATGGCGCCCAGACCAACACCGGCTTCGAGGGTGATGGCCACCGACTGGTCCACCTTGCCGAGTTCCTCGAGCGCCAGCGACAGCGCGAAGTAGTCCCCTCCCATCCCGCCGTATTCCTCGTCGAACGGCAGTCCGAACAGGCCCATCTCCCCCATCTGGCGCACCACCTCGTACGGGAAGGTGTGTTCGGCATCGTGTTTGGCCGATACCGGGGCAACCACCGACTGTGCGAAGTCGGCCACTGTCCTGCGCAGTTCGTCGTATTCGACCGTCAGGTCGTCGGTGATGGTCATGTGGGATTCCCTTCCGAGTGGTCGATGATCGTTGCCAGCCGTTGGCCGCTGGTGACCTTGTCGCCGACGTCGACCACAACCGACAGGTCACCGGCACGTGGAGCGGTCAACGTGTGTTCCATCTTCATCGCCTCGACCACAAGTACAGGCGTACCGGCCTCGACCGACTCGCCTCCTGGGTGCAGCACGGCGACGACGGTTCCCGGCATGGGACTGGTGATCTCCCCGAGTTCCTCGGCATCGGTGGACGACCGCAGGATCTTCGACTCGGCGATCTCCCAGGTACCGGCCGGGCCGCTGACCCAGTAATGCCCCGGGCTGTCGGTCCGGTGGCCTGCAGCCGGTTTCGGTGGCGCTTGCACGATCAGCCATCGCGACGTCATGCCGTCGAGGGTGAGTCGCTCGCCGGACACCGATGCTGTGGCCGTCCGGTCACCGATGGTGACGCGGGCGTCGGTTTCCGGGCCGGTCACCGCAACCGTCACCACATCGTCTCCGACCTGCAGGCGTGTTCTCGTAGGCGCTGCTCCACCGATGCGCCAGCCGACCTGCGAGGTCCACGGTGTCTCACCGCTGCGACCGGTTCGCACCCGATGAAGCCCGACCAATGCCAGTGCCTCGAAAGGGGGCGGGGGTTCGAGGTAGTCGACAACGAGGCGGTCGAGCAGCTCGGTGTCGAGCTCAGCGGCCCGAACATCGGGCTGGTCGAGCACGTGGCGACAGAACCCGATGTTGGTGCGAACGCCGAGCACGTGGGTGCGCGCCAATGCTGCATCCAGACGGGCGATGGCATCGGAGCGATCGTCGCCGTGGACGATGACCTTTGCGAGCATGGGGTCGTAGTCGCTGCCCACCACATCGCCGGTGACGATGCCCGAGTCGACCCGGACACCGGGGCCGGCGGGTTCGTCCACGAGCAACAGGGACCCACCGGTGGGAAGGAATCCGGCAGCAGGGTCTTCGGCGTACACCCGGGCTTCGATTGCGTGGCCGGTCATCGTCACGTCATCCTGGGCGAAATCCAGCTTGTCCCCCCGGGCCACCCGCAATTGCCAGTCGACCAGGTCGACGCCGGTGACCATCTCGGTGACCGGATGTTCCACCTGCAGACGGGTGTTCATCTCCATGAAGAAGAACTCGTCGGGTTTGTGTGCCGAGACGATGAACTCCACCGTCCCGGCGCCGGTGTAGCCGACCGACCGCGCCGCGTCGCAGGCCGCCGCGCCGATGCGGGCACGCGTGGCGGTGTCGAGCAGCGCCGAGGGCGCCTCCTCGATGACCTTCTGGTGTCGTCGCTGGAGGGAACATTCGCGCTCACCGAGATGCACCACGTTGCCGTGGGTATCGGCAAGGACCTGAACCTCGATGTGACGCGGGGTGTCCACAAACCGTTCGAGAAACAGCGTGTCATCGCCGAATGCCGCCTTGGCCTCGCGCCGGGCGGTCCGCAGCGCGGCGGGAATGTCAACCGGATCGGTAACCCGGTGCATCCCTTTGCCGCCACCGCCCGCGCTCGGTTTGATCAGCACCGGGAACCCGATGTCGGACGCTGCCGCGATCAGGTCGTCGTCGGTGAGCCCGGGGCGGGAGATGCCGGGAACCACGGGGACGTCGCGGGCCGATACAGCCTCGCGCGCGGCGATCTTGTCGCCCATGATCTCTATCGCCCCGGCCGGTGGCCCGAGGAAGACGATCGACGCCTCCGCCAGGGCACGTGCGAATGCCGCGTTCTCCGAGAGGAATCCATAACCGGGATGCACTGCATCGGCGCCGACACTTCGCGCGGCAGCGATCACCGCGTCGATCTTCAGGTAGCTCTCGGTCGCGGCGGCCGGGCCAAGTCGGACCGCCTCGTCGGCCATGGCCACATGCAGCGAATCAGAATCTGCGTCCGAGTACACCGCAACGCTGCGGACTCCCGCTTGCCGCAAGGTGCGGATCACGCGGCAGGCGATCTCCCCGCGGTTGGCGACCAACACCGTGTCTATCTGTTTCATCACCACATCACATCCGAAAGACGCCGTAGGACACCGGCGCGAGCGGTGCGTTGCGCGCAGCGGCAAGCGCCAGCCCGAGCACGGTGCGGGTGTCGGCGGGATCGATCACGCCGTCATCCCATAGCCGTGCCGTGGAGTAGTACGCGTCCGATTGTGTTTCGAACTGCTCGCGGATCGGCGCCTTGAACTGTTCCTCATCCTCCGCAGACCACTCCTGACCACCACGCTCGATCTGGTTGCGCCGCACCGTCGCCAAGGTGTCGGCCGCCTGCGGTCCACCCATCACCGAGATGCGGGCATTGGGCCACATCCACAAGAATCGTGGCGAGTAGGCACGCCCACACATCGAATAGTTGCCGGCACCGAACGATCCACCGATCATCACGGTGAACTTGGGCACCCGAGCACAGGCCACCGCGGTGACCATCTTGGCGCCGTTCTTGGCGATCCCGCCCTGCTCGTATTCCCGTCCCACCATGAACCCGGTGATGTTCTGCAAGAACACCAGAGGAATCTTGCGTTTGTCGCACAGTTCGATGAAATGCGCTCCCTTGAGCGCACTTTCACTGAACAACACGCCGTTGTTGGCGATGATGCCGACAGGGTGGCCATGGATGTGGGCGAATGCGGTGACCAGCGACGTCCCGTATCCCGCCTTGAACTCATCGTATTGACCGGCGTCGCAGATGATCTCGATCACCGCGCGAACGTCGTATGGGGTACGAGCATCGGTGGGGACCACGTCGTAGAGATCGGTCTGCGCCGCAACAGGGTCGCGAACCGGCTGCACATCCCATTGCGGGGGCTCGGCCGGTCCGAGCGTGGCGACGATCCGCCGGACCCGTTCGAGCGCATCCTCGTCGTTGTCCGCGAGGTGGTCGGTCACCCCGGACACGGTCGAATGCATCAGTCCGCCACCGAGGTCCTCGGCGCTTACATCTTCTCCGGTTGCGGCCTTCACCAGGGGCGGCCCGGCGAGGAAGATGGTCCCCTGATCGCGCACAATCACTGTCTCGTCGCTCATGGCCGGCACGTAGGCACCGCCGGCTGTGGACGACCCGAGCACGGCCGAGATCTGCGGGATACCTGCGGCACTCATGTTGGCCTGATTGAAGAAAATCCGCCCGAAATGGTCGCGGTCGGGGAAGACCTCGTCCTGCTGCAGCAACATCGCACCGCCGGAGTCCACCAGATAGATACACGGCAACCGGTTCGCCGCCGCCACCTCCTGGGCTCGCAGGTGCTTCTTCACGGTCACCGGGTAGTAGGTGCCGCCCGACACCGTCGCGTCGTTGGCGATCACCACGCACTCACGTCCGGCCACCCGCCCGATGCCCGCGATCACGCCCGCCGCCGGCGCCTTGCCGCCGTACATGTCCTCGGCTGCCAGTGGGGCGATCTCCAGGAACGGACTCCCGGCATCGAGAAGCGTGTCGACCCGGTCACGAGGCAGCAGTTTCCCGCGGTCCAGGTGTCTGGCCCGCGCCTTCTCGCCGCCGCCCTGGGCCACGCGATCCAGTCGGGCACGCAGAGCCGCCACGTTGGCTTCATGCGTTGCACGCCACCGGGGTGCGGTTGCGGTCGTGGACACCGGCGTCCACCGCCTTTCAGTTAGGAACGATTAACTGAAGTCACTGTAAGTGCTGGCAGGCCCATTGTCACGCGATTGGCGACATCGCGGCCGAAGTTTCACCGATCCCGTCCACCTCCGCGCACACGGCCCGTCTCGGATTTCCTCGCACGCCACATCTGTCGTGACCCGCATCACAGGTTGACGTACGATCGCGTTACCGAAGAACAAGCTCCGACCCACCACCCCCGGGTCGGCACAACACCATAGAGAGCCGGGTAAACAGCCATGACCCTCGTTACGCAGAACCACCACGACGGCGACCACGACCGCGATCCTCTGGGCGGAGCAGCCGCTTCCGTCGAGTCCTTCTCACTCGACGACCGCTACACCCGCGAGTCCGGGACCGTCTACCTCACCGGCATCCAGGCACTGGTCCGGATGGTTCGTGACCGGGCCCGTCTCGACCGCAGGCAGAATCTGCGCACCGCGTCCTTCATCTCCGGCTACGAGGGTTCTCCGCTCGCCGGTTACGACCTCGAGATCGCCCGTCGCGCCAAGTACCTCGACCCCTTCGACGTGGTGCACCGCCCAGGACTCAACGAAGAGATCGCCGCGACGTCGGTGATGGGTTCGCAGGTGGCGGCCCAGGTCGGGACACTGTCGAACCGCGGAGAGAACAGTGCGCTAGACGGCGTCGTCGGCTACTGGTACGGCAAGGCCCCAGGCCTCGACCGGGCCACCGATGCCCTCCGGCACGCCAACATCATCGGCACCCACCCCACCGGCGGTGCAGTCGCCCTGGTCGGCGATGATCCGGGTGCCAAGAGTTCCACCGTCCCCTGCGCCTCCGAAATGGCGCTGGCAGACCTGTACATGCCGATCCTCTATCCCGCCGACTCCCAGGACATCCTCTATCTCGGAGTCCACGCCGCGATCATGTCGAGGGTGTCCGGCCTGTGGACGTCGATGAAGATCTCCGCCCATGTCGCCGACGGGGCATCCACCGCCGATGTGCACCCCGACCGCATCCTCCCCATCTATGGCGATCTCGGCACCAGTCCACACGTCCCGAGCGGAAAGCTGTTGGGCGCCAACCTCATGGAGCTCGAACAGAACCAGCTGACGATCCGTCTGCCCCGCGCGATGGAGTACGCACGCATCAACAGGCTCAACCGGATCGTCTCGCGCACCCCGGACGACAGGATCGGCATCGTCGCGGCAGGCAAGACCTACCTCGACGTCCGCGAAGGACTGCGACTGATGGGGATCACCGATGCCGACCTGGGCCGCCTGGGCATCCGGATCCTGAAGATGGGCATGGTGTACCCGTTCGAGCGCGAGATCATGACCGAGTTCATCGCCGGACTCGACGAGGTCATCGTGGTCGAAGAGAAACGGGACTTCCTCGAAACGATGATGCGCGACATCCTGTTCCGCCGCCCGGATGTGCCGAACATCGTCGGCAAGTCCAACGAAGACGGATCCACCCTGTTCTCCCGCTTCGGCGAACTCGACATCGATTCGGTCACCCGCGGTCTCGCGAACCGACTCGCCCGTCACCACCAGGTCCCCGAAGCGAAGAACTGGCTTGAGACCAGCGGCCGCAGCCGGGGCCGCATCGAACTACCGCTGGCAGTGCGCAGCCCGTACTTCTGTTCAGGATGCCCGCACAACAGCTCCACCAAGGTCGCTGACGGAACCCTGGTGGGCGCCGGGATCGGTTGCCACGCCATGGTCTTGCTGATGGACCCCGACCAGGTCGGCGACATAGCCGGAGTCACTCAGATGGGCGGCGAGGGTGCGCAGTGGCTGGGAATCTCTCCATTTGTCGACGAGAAGCACTTCGTGCAGAACATCGGCGACGGAACCTTCATGCACTCGGGATCGCTGGCGTTGCGTTCGGCGGTCGCCGCCGGGTCGAACATCACCTACAAGCTGCTGTTCAACGGCACTGTCGCGATGACGGGTGGACAGAACCCGGTCGGCCAGATGGACCTGCCGCAGATCACCAAATTACTTCTGGCCGAGAGGGTTCGGCGTGTGGTGGTCACCTCGGACGATCCGATTCGCACCCGTTCCCTGCAGCTACCGCCCGGGGTCGAGGTGCGCAGTCGCGACGACATGATGCAGATCCAGCAGGAGCTCGCGGCCATCGAGGGTGTCACCGTACTCATCCACGATCAGCACTGCGCAGCCGAGAAGCGCCGGGGGCGCAAGCGCGGTGAGCAACCGACTCCCACCACCCGCGTGATGATCAACGAGCGGATCTGCGAGGGGTGCGGCGACTGCGGCGAGAAGTCCAATTGCCTGTCGGTACATCCGGTGTCGACGGAGTTCGGACGCAAGACCCGGATCGATCAGAGTTCGTGCAATCTCGACTTCTCGTGCCTCAAAGGCGATTGCCCGTCGTTTGTCACGATCACCCCGGGCGAGGCCGCTCGGGTTCGCCACACGGTGCCGAACATCGACGCCGACGTATTGCCGACTCCCACCGCCACCAAACGGATCGACGACGGATTCACCCTCCGGGTCACGGGTATCGGCGGCACCGGGGTTGTCACGGTGTCCCAGGTGATCGCCACCGCAGCCGTTCTCGACGGGCACGTGGCACGCACGGTCGACATGACCGGGCTGGCGCAGAAGGGCGGTGCAGTGGTGAGCGACGTCAAGGTCAGCTCGGGCGTGGTGGAACAGGCGGCGAAAGTCGCGTCGGGTGACTGCGACCTCTACCTGTCGTGCGACGGACTCGTCGGCGTGGACCCGGCGAACCTGAAGGTGGCCTCACCCCTCAAGACCACCGCCATCGTCTCCACCACCAAGATCCCGACAGGCGCGATGGTCATCGACACCTCGGTGTCCTACCCCAGCGATGCACAGATCGCGTCGTCCATCGACCGGTCGGTGCAGCGAGGCATCTACCTCGACGCCGGTGAACTCACGCTCGAACTCTTCGGGGACGAGCAGTACGCCAACATGCTCCTGGTGGGTGCGGCATTCCAGTCGGGAGCCATGCCGATCACGGCCGAATCGATCGAGCGTGCCATCGAGCTCAACGGCGTTGCCGTCGAGCGCAATCTGCAGGCGTTTCGCCGGGGCCGGCAGATCGTCGCCGATCGCGAGGCGGTCAGATCTGCTGTTGCGGCCGCACACCCGGCGCCCGCGCCATGGCAGCCCAGCACACGGGCCATCACTCTCACGCGGTCACTGGACAGTGGGAGCACCGACGTTCTGGGCACGGTTCGCCGCCGGATCGATGAACTGATCGACTACCAGAGCGTCTCCTACGCAACCGATTACGTCCGGTTCGTCGGTGACGTTGCATCAGCCGAAGGCCAGGCCGAGGTGGGCGGCCTCACCGACGCCGTGGCGCGCAACCTGTTCAAACTGATGGCCTACAAGGACGAGTACGAAGTGGCACGTCTGACGCAGGACCACCAGTTCGCAGCCGAGGTGGCCGACCAGTTCGGTGAGGACGCGAAAGTTGCTGTTCGCCTGCATCCGCCGACTCTTCGGTCGCTGGGCATGCGCAAGAAGATAGCCATCGGCGCCTGGGGCACGCCGGCGCTGAAGTCACTGGCGAAGGCCAAGCGCCTGCGTGGCACCAAGTTCGATCCGTTTGCGCGTGCCGAGGTGCGCGAGACCGAGCGGGCACTGATCGTCGAGTATCGCGAACTCATCACCCGGTTGCTGGCCGCCTTCGCGGACGGCCGGCTGACCGCCGACAACATGGCGGCGGCTGTTGCGGTGGCCGAGCTGCCCGACATGGTGCGCGGATACGAAGACATCAAGATGCGCAACGTGGCCCGGTACCGCGAAGCAGTGGCCGAACACATTGCGGCACTGAACATCTGACCAGCACGCACCCCAGGCGGTACGCGAGGACGCTCCAGAAGCACGTGGGCGTCCTCGCGTTCTGTCACCTCTGGTCAGCGGTGCCGCACCATCGGTCACGAACTCAGCAGAGCCGCGTGAGCCATCCGAGCGAGGATCACGTGCAGACGCCGGGCATCCAGATCCGGGAGTCGCGGCGAGGAATTGATCAGTCCGAACACGGCCTGAACCCGCGTCCGCGCCTCCTGCCGGGGTATCGAGCCATCGAGTTGGATCAGCGTGTCGGCCCACAGTTCGACGTACTGCCGCTGCAGCCGTCTGACCGTGCGGCTGGCTTCGGAGGCGAGTGACGAGAAATCCCGATCCTGCACGCGGATCAGCTCGGGCTCGGTGGTCGCGAACCGTACGTGGAAGTCGATCAGACCGTCCAGTGCTTCGTCGGGTCCGTCGGTCGAGGCGACCACCCGTTGGCCGCCGTCGAAGAGCCGTTCCGAGATGCTGATGAGCATCTCGGCCAGGACCGCGTCTTTGCCCGTGAAGTGCCGGTACATCGCCGGACCGCTGACACCCACCGCGGCGCCGATGTCTTCGAGACGGACCCCCGCAAATCCTCGCTCCGCCATCAGACGTGCGGCTGCGGCCAGCAACTCCCGCCGCC
The DNA here is from genome assembly GCF_051487485.1 of Williamsia muralis. Lineage (GTDB taxonomy): Bacteria > Actinomycetota > Actinomycetes > Mycobacteriales > Mycobacteriaceae > Williamsia > Williamsia muralis_B. The sequence goes on from NZ_JAHVCV010000002.1 coordinate 582,081, forward strand.
GCGCAGCCTTCGCCAGACCCCTGCGTGTGACCGGAGCGGGTCCGGACGGGGTTGTTGCCGACGACTCGTGGACGTCAGCATCCGCGGGCTCCGCGGGCCCGTCAGGAGTTCCGGCTGCAGTGGTCATCGCCTGCTGAGGTTACCCGCCCGACCCAGGGGCCGGGAACGGGTTCGCCCAGCGGTCACGCCGCACGTCAACGATGCAACGCGCGCCTGGCCAGCCGGTTCCCGAGCCACTGACCCAGTTGCACCAACACGATCAGCATCGCGATGACCACCACGGTGAGCTTCCAGTTGAATTGCTGATAGCCGTACTGCTGGGCGAAGTCGCCCAACCCCCCGCCACCGACGTATCCCGCCATCGCGGACATGTCCACGATCGCGACGAAGATGAACGTGTATCCGAGCACAAGCGGCGCAAGGCCTTCCGGGATCACCACCGTCAGCAATGTGCGCAGCCGGCTTGTACCCATCGCACGTGCCGCCTCCACCACACCCGGGTCGACGGCCACGAGATTCTGCTCCACCACGCGCCCGATCACGAACACAGCCATCACCGTCATCGGGAATATCGCTGCCTCGGTACCGATCCTGGTGCCCATCACCTCTTTGGTGAGGGGTGCCATGGCCGTGATGAAGATGATGAACGGGATCGGCCGAACGATGTTGACCGCCACGTTGAGCAGGTTGTAGACAACCGTGTTGGCAAGAAGATTGGTCGGGCGGGTGGCGTAGAGCAGGGCACCGAGACCCAGCCCGATGACGCCGCCGATCACCAGCGTGAAACCCACGAGCTGGATGGTCTGGATGACCGCGTCCCACAGGATCGGCCGAAGCTCAGGCGTGATGATGTCGCCGAGGAACACCGGTTACACCTCCTCTTTCACCGGGTGTTCGGTGACGTCGGTCAGTTCGCGGAGGTCCGCAAGCGCTGCGTCGATCTCCCGGTTGTCACCCTGCAGCGCAAATGTCAACGACCCGAACGGCCGCCGGGACAGCTCGATGATCCCGCCATAGACCACCGTGGCCCGGACGCCTGGCCGCGCCAGGGCTCCGGTGACATCGACCGTGCCGGAATCGGTTTCCCGTACCGCAACGGTCACGAATCGACCGCTGTGGCGCGAGCGCAACCTGACGAGCGTCTCCCCCGACGGCGCATCACCGACCGCCGAACGCACGAGGCGTTGCGTGATCGGTGATGCGGGCCCAGAGAACACGTCGTACACCAGCCCCTGCTCGGCAAGCCGCCCCGAATCGAGGACGACCACCCGGTCACAGATGTCACGCACCACGTCCATCTCGTGGGTGATGACCACGATGGTGGTGCCCAGCTCGCGGTTGACCCGTTTGAGCAACCCGAGGATTTCCGCTGTTGTGTCCGGGTCGAGTGCACTGGTGGCCTCATCGGCCAGCAGGATCTTCGGTGACGTCGCCAGTGCGCGTGCGATTCCCACCCGCTGCTTCTGTCCACCGGACAGCTGCTGCGGGTACTGACGGGCCTTGTCACCGATGCCCACGAAGTCGAGGAGCTCGGTGACGCGAGCGGCCCGCGCAGACCGCGTCATGCCCGAAACCTTCAGCGGGAACTCGACATTGCCCGCAACGGTGCGCGACGAGAACAGGTTGAACTGCTGGAAGATCATGCCGATGTCCCCGCGCACGCGGCGCAGCTGGCGTTCACGGGCTCGGCTGATGTCCTCGCCGTCGATCAGGATCTGCCCCTCGTCGGGGGTTTCCAAACCATTGATCAGCCGAACCAGGGTGCTCTTACCGGCACCTGAGTATCCGATCACGCCGGTGATGTCGCCGCGGGCGATGTCCAGGTCCACCCCGTCCACCGCGACGAGCTGTTTGCCTCCTTTGCCGCGAAAGCGCTTGGTGGCGCCCCTGAACGAGATGGCAGGTTCGTCAGGCACCGCTCGACTTCACCTGCTCCTGGAGTTCGACGGTGAGCTGCTGCAGTTCGGACGCGGGGTTCGTCTTGAAGACCCCGCTTGCGCCCAGGTCCTTTTTCGCCGCCGCTTCCACCTCGGGGTCGTGGTAGAGCGCGGCCAACTTCAGGTAGTCGGCGTTGTTCTTGTCTTCGTCGCGTGCGACGAAAGCGTTGATGTACGGCTTGGCGATATCGCTGTTCGGGTCGTCTTGAGCGATCACCTTGTCCGCGCCGAGATTTGCCGACGTCGCATAGTTGTTGTTGACGATCGCGGCATCCACGGAATCAAGGCTCTGGGCGGTCTGGCCGGCGTCGACCGCGGTCACCTTCACCTTCGATGCACCCTCGTTGATGTCGGCGAGGGTCGAGAACGCGGACCCGCCGTTCTTCAGGGAGATCAGACCGGCCTGCTGCAACACCAAGAGTCCGCGGGCCTGATTGGTTGGGTCGTTCGGGATCACCACGCTCCCGCCCTGCGGGATCTCGTCCAAGGACGCGTGTTTGGTCGAGTACAGCGGCAGAGGATAGACGGCCGTTGCCCCGATGGGCACGAGGTTCTGATTGTTCTTGGCGTTGTAGGTGGCGAGGTACAGCAGGTGCTGGAACTCGTTGAGCTGGAGTTCTCCCTCGGCCAGCGCGGGATTGGGCTGGTTGTAGTCGGTGAAGTTCACCAGCTCGACTTCGATGCCCTCATCGGAAGCCTTCTGCTTGAACACATTCCAGTAGCTTTCACTGGCGTCGGCGACACCGATCTTCACCGTGTTCGAGTCGTCGCTGCCGCACGCGGCCATCCCCAGGGCCAGCAGGGGCAGAACCAGTAGCAGGGCAAGCCTTCTCAAACGCATGACAACCCGTTCCCTTCGTCTCACGGCCGAGGCGGCCGAGCACATGAGCGACCGTCCGGCGGTCGCGCGTAGTGACTGTAACGATGAGAGACAACACGAACCGGAAGTGCATCGGCGACACCAGGCAGACGAAAGCCGTTGACCTGCAGTATTTCCGAGCCAGGAGTTAAAATCCGGCAGATTTTATGGGATCACACTGTTCGAGCGGCTCACCACGCGTAGATGACCCGACTACGCAGCACGATGTCCTGCACCGAACGGCGCCGTCTGTCCACGGCAACCCACAGCAGGCCGACCGGGAAGGTGGTGTAGAACATGGCACGTAACAACGCGCGGACCGGACCGAGTCGACCACCCCTGCGGTTGACCACCTCGAGGCCCATCGCGACCGAACCCACTGTGCGTCCCGACACCGTCCAGCAGCCCGCGAGGTAGGCGACCGCCACCACATACGATGCCGCAGCGGAGAACAGCACATTCGGATTCGGCGGCTCGAGGTTCCCGCTGGTGAACAACAGCCCGAGCAAGAGCGCACCCAGGTAGAGGATTCCCAGGATCGCGGCGACCGCCCCGACATCGAGGACCGCGGCAACACCACGGCTCACGATGCCGGCCATCCTGCTCTCGAACTCGTCCCTGCCGGTGTGGTGGGGTTCGGCGACCTCACGCGCCTTTTCGGTCATCCGTTGTCCGCCGGGACGTCGGTGGCGGCGCCGGACCGCTCGCCAGGCTTGTCGGGAACACGTCGGTGCACCTCGATGATCACCTCGGCCGGAGGTGGTGTTCCGTTCAGGGAGCCGGCGTCGGGATGCCGGCCGTTTCGGGCCGGCGGCTCGACTGGGCGGGCAGTGCGCTTGCCGTCGTGACGTCCGAGCAGTCGTCCGACGACCCCTGCCACCACGTCGTCGGCGCGTGCCCCCTGTGTCCGGACGTCTTCGAGCACACCGGTTGTCAACGTGGTGGTCGAGTCACGAACAATGGCTTGGAGATCGACCCCGTCGATGATCTGATTCGCCAGTTCGATGAGATCGAGACGCCCGATGATCGCGTCGACGTCGATCTTCGCGGCGACCGCGTCGATGTCCACGCCGGCAACGGCACGGTCGAGGTCGACGGTTTCGATGATCCTGTCGATGTCCACGCGGTCGAGAATCGCGTCGATGTCGATCCGAGCCGCGATGCGGTCCACGTCGATCCCCACGGCGATCCGATTGAGGTCCACGTGCCCACGCACCAGTTCGGTGAGGTCGACCTCGATGACCAGCGCATCGATCACCTCTCGGATGATCACCTTGAGCGACGAACGCGCGACCACAATGGCCGCAGCGAGCGCGCGTTCACCCAGCGCGACAACATCTTCGGTACGCCGTTGCAGCACACCGCCGACCACCGGGACACGCACCGCAAGCGAGTAGGCCGAGCCGGCCGTTCTCACCAATCCGTCCAGCAGTGGTCCACCGGTCATGCGCGCGCTTCTTTCACTCGCCGTGATTGAGAACACTACTCGCCGCGCGCGCCGCCGAACCCCCTAACTTGCGGGGTTGATCGCGTGTCTGCCTGGATGTTCGTCGAGCACCCACACCAGATGAGAGTGCGGACAGCACAAAGCGCCGGTCCCATCGGAGAGAACCGGCGCTTCGTGTTCGGTCGGTTTACAGGCTCTTGTAGAGCTCGCGTGCGAGTTCGGCGGTTTCGGACGGCGTCTTGCCGACCTTCACCCCGGCCGCCTCGAGTGCGTCCTGCTTGGCCTGAGCCGTTCCCGAGCTTCCGGAGACGATGGCACCGGCATGGCCCATGGTCTTGCCTTCCGGAGCAGTGAAGCCCGCGACGTACCCGACGACCGGCTTGGAGACGTTGGCCTTGATGTAATCGGCCGCCCGCTCCTCCGCGTCGCCGCCGATTTCACCGATCATCACGATGACCTTGGTGTCGGGGTCCTTCTCGAACGCCTCGATGGCATCGATGTGCGTGGTGCCGATGACCGGGTCACCGCCGATGCCGATCGCGGTGGAGAAGCCGATGTCGCGCAGCTCGTACATCATCTGGTAGGTCAGCGTTCCGGACTTGGAGACCAGACCGATGGGACCGGTGCCCGCGATGTTCGCCGGGGTGATGCCCACGAGCGACTCGCCGGGGGTGATGATGCCGGGGCAGTTCGGACCGATGATCCGGGTCTTGTTGCCCTTCTCCACGTTGTAGGCCCACGCGTATGCGCTGTCCTGCACCGGGATGCCCTCGGTTATGACCACGAGCAGAGGGATCTCCGCATCGATGGCCTCGATGATCGCGTCCTTGGCGAACTTCGGCGGCACGAAAGCGATCGACACGTCGGCGCCGGTCTTCTCGATGGCCTCGGACACGGTGCCGAACACGGGCAGCTCCACGCCGCCGTCATGGCTGACGGTGGTGCCGGCCTTGCGGGCGTTGACGCCACCGACGACCTTGGTGCCTGCTTTGAGCATCAGAGCGGTGTGCTTGGTGCCCTCACCACCGGTGATGCCCTGAACGATGACCTTGGAATCTTTGTTCAGAAAAATCGACATTGATCTGCTGCTCCTACTTGCTCGCCAGTTCGGCGGCCTTGTCGGCGCCACTGTCCATGGTCTCGGCGAGCGTCACCAGAGGATGATTGGCGTCGGCGAGGATCTTGCGGCCTTCTTCGACCTTGTTGCCGTCGAGACGCACAACCAGAGGCTTGTTGGCATCGTCGCCGAGCTTCTTCAGCGCACCGACAATGCCGTTGGCAACCGCGTCACATGCGGTGATGCCACCGAATACGTTCACGAAAACGCTCTTGACCTGCTCGTCGCCCAAGATGACGTCGAGTCCTGCGGCCATCACCTCGGCAGAGGCACCGCCACCGATATCGAGGAAGTTCGCCGGCTTGACGCCGTTGTGCTTCTCTCCGGCGTAGGCGACCACGTCGAGCGTGGACATGACCAGTCCGGCACCGTTGCCGATGATGCCGACCTGTCCGTCGAGCTTGACGTAGTTGAGGTCGTTCTCTTTTGCCTTGAGTTCGAGCGGGTCGGTCGCGTCCTTGTCTTCGAACGCCTCGTGGCCGGGCTGGCGGAAATCAGCGTTGGCGTCGAGGGTGACCTTGCCGTCGAGAGCGAGGATCTGATCGTCAGGCGTACGGACCAGCGGGTTGACCTCCACCAGGAGAGCGTCTTCGTTGATGAAGACCTCCCACAGCTTCTGGATCGTCACGGCTGCTGCGTCGAGCACCTCGGCGGGCAGCTTGCCTGCCTCGGCGATGCTGCGCGCGAACGCGAGGTCGACACCCTTGACGGCGTCGACGGGGATCTTGGCGAGTGCGTCGGGGTTCTCCTCGGCGGTCACCTCGATCTCGACGCCACCTTCAACCGAGCACATCGCCAGGTAGGTGCGGTTGGTGCGGTCGAGCAGGAAGGAGATGTAGTACTCCTCGGCGATGTCGCTGGCCTCGGCGACCAGCAACTTCTTGACGACGTGGCCCTTGATGTCGAGGCCGAGAATCGATTCGGCATTTGCGACGGCCTCATCGACGTCTTTGGAGTACTTGACGCCGCCGGCCTTGCCGCGGCCACCGACCTTCACCTGCGCCTTGACCATCACGGGCTTGCCGATTTCTTCGGCAATCTGACGCGCGCCGTCGACCGTGTCGGTTACACGGCCGGCCGAGGTCGGCACCTCGTGCTTGGCGAAGAGCTCCTTCGCCTGGTATTCGAAGAGATCCATTCAGCTCACCATCTCGTAGGTTTGTCCGCTGTTGGTGTTGCGAACCACAGCGACCTTAGCGTCGCCCCGAACAGCCACGATCACTACTCCCTGCAGCTTGTGCCACAGATCACTCGGGGCGTCGCCCGTTCCCGCTCACCGGTCGCCGATCGCGCCGACCTGCGACGCAGCCGTGAACAGCACCTAAACGCATATGTGATGCGCCTCACAACCTCCCAGCAATTCTCGCGTCCGGTTGCGGTCGTCGCAATCATTTCGTTACCGTTCCTGAGGTCAGAAGGTCACGGATCCGTCACATCGAGTTTCCGTACCGCCTGCGCGGATCACATTCATCGGCGCGGGCCAGTTGTCAGAAAGGCTCAAGCTGTTGGTAGTTCGCGATTCGATCACCGGCGATGTTGCGCATTCGCGCACTTCGGCTCTGACCATCGACGGCGAACGACCCGGTGATCCGCACGACAACTCCATCACGTCGATCATTCCCATCGATGACTTCGGTCTCGAGGAGTACGCCGACGGGCCACTGACCCAGTGGCGTAACGCCAGCGTTGACGGTGGCCGTCGCCGGGCAGGTGCCCGCCGATTCGACCGCGATGCCTACGACGCCCCGCGCCCCGCCGAGATCACGCAAGACATCATCGTCGCCGAGGTCGAACTCGACGAGATCCGCCATGATCATCCTTTCGAGGTCCACGGCGCCGAGTTCGATGATTTCGCACCCGCAGCCGATGAGTCGTCGTGGTCGCCGCAGAAACAGACTTCCCCGCGTCGCAGTGGCGGTAAACACCGCATCGCCGCGCCGCCGCAGGCCCTCAAGGGACGCGCAGCGTTGATGGCCGTCGCAGCCGGTGCTGCCGTCGCCGCCGCCACAGGTCAGTTCGCACAGCCTGCCGCCGAGCCCACCAAGTCGGCCGCTCCTACGCCCGTGGTGAACCCGATCAGCACTGACGAGAGTCTTGCCGCCGGAATCGCCGCTGCGCCCGCACCGGCCAACATGGACACCTTCACCGAGCAGCTGGCTGTCGGCCAGGAACTCGCCGAAGCGGCGCATGCGCAAGACGAAGCCGCGCGCATCCCCCTGTTCGCTGCCCCCATCCCGGCCGGCGCGTACACCTTCACCTCCACGTACGCGAACCGCTGGGGCTCGTTCCACGGTGGCATCGACCTCGCCGCACCCCTGGGCACTCCCATCCACGCTGTCACCGACGGCGTCGTGATCGAGGCCGGGCCTGCTTCCGGATACGGCAACTGGGTGCAGATCCAAGCGGAAGACGGCACTGTCACCATGTACGGGCACATGTCCGCAGGCGGCGTGCTCGTCAAGAAGGGCGACAAGATCATCGCCGGCCAGAAGATCGCCGAAGTCGGCAGCGAAGGCTTCTCCACCGGCCCCCACCTTCACTTCGAGGTGTGGAAGAACGGGACCATGAAGGTCGACCCAGCTCCATGGCTGGCGGCCCACGGCATCAGCCTGGCCTCCTACACCGGAAGCTGAGTCTCTCTTCCGTTACCTGGGAGCGCGAGCGTGCGCTCGAACTCGTCGACGCGATACCCGTAGACCGAGCATCAACCAGTAACCCAAGCGCTCCCGTTCGGCCGTTCGGGAAACTCGCCAACGCGATACCTGCAGACCGAGCGTGGCCAAGTAACCCGAGCGTTCGCCCTCGGCCGCTCGCAAAACTCGCCAACGCGGCATCCGCAGACCGAGCGTCGGCCAGTATCGCGAGCGCCCACCCGAGCCCGCTCGCAAAACTCGTCGACGCGATAGCCGCAGACAGAGCGTGAACCAGTAACCCGCCGGCACCGCACCCACAGGCCGGGTGAACGCCTGCACCGCAACGGCTTTCGACAAAACCGCCGACTTGTACCTACACGACTACAGCTTTTCGACGGGCAGGCCACCCAGTGACATGAGGGTGATCCGTCCGGCGCTTCCGAAGTCGAAGGTGACGCGCTCGGTGGGGCCGGCCCCTTCTTTGCCCACCACCTTGCCCATCCCGTACTTGGGATGAGTCACCCGGTCGCCAACGGTCACGTGGACCTGCTTGTTGCGACCACGGGTCGGCGAACCGAACGACTCCTGACGCCGCGAGCCCGACCCGAATGAACGGCCACCGAAACCACGACCCTCGCCGAAACCGCGGCCGTTGTCGCCGTAATCCCGGCCACCTTCACTGGTCATGCGCCCCATCCCACGCCGCGGCTCGGTGCGTCGCCAATCGATGAGATGCTGCGGAATCTCTTGCAGGAAGCGCGATTCGGGGTTCTGCATCGGCGATCCCCACGCCGAGCGGACCATTGCCCGGCTCAAGTACAGCCGTTTGCGGGCACGGGTGATGCCCACGTAAGCAAGCCTGCGTTCTTCCGACAACTCGGCGGGGTCACCGAGGGCCCGCATATGCGGGAACTGACCGTCTTCCCACCCGGTGACAAACACGACGGGGAACTCCAGCCCCTTGGCCGTGTGCAACGTCATCAACGTCACCACGCCGTCCTCGTCGTCGGGCACCTGGTCGGCGTCGGCCACGAGAGCCACACGTTCGAGGAAGGCCGCCAGCGACCCCGGCTCCGGCTCACCGTCGTCGGGTGTCAGACCGTCGTCGTCACCGTTGTCCAGTTGCGTCTCCGGCGGTTCGGCAGCCGCAGCTTCGGCACTGAACTCCCTTGCCACCGAGATCAATTCGTTGATGTTGTCGAGCCGCGCACCGTCTTGCGGATCCGATGAGCCCTCGAGCTCGTCCCGATAACCAGTGCGTTCGACGATCGCCTCCACCAGTTCGCCGATGTCGCCGGCCTCGCTACCCGCATCGACTGCCGCCACGTCGGCGCCGTCGGACCCGGCCGCACCGAAACTCGCAAGGAAGTCGTTCCGCAGGCCCTCGATGAGTTCGATGAACCCGGAAATCTGTTTGGTGGCACGGGTGTTGAGCAACGGCACCTTGCCTTCGGCCCCGTCGATCAGCGCCTGATAGAAACTGATCCCGGCGTTCTCCGAGTGGACGGCCACGCAGGCTTCCGCGCGGTCGCCGATGCCACGACGGGGAGTGTTCAGGATGCGACGCAGACTGACCTGGTCGTCCGGATTGGCGACCACCCGCAGGTATGCCACGACGTCCCGGACTTCTTTGCGCTCGTAGAACCGGACCCCACCGACCACCTTGTAGGGAATTCCGAGCCGGATGAACACTTCTTCGAGCGCACGTGAGGCGGTGTTGGTGCGATAGAAGGCCGCGACGTCCGAGTACCGGAACTCGCCCGTGTCGGTGAGGGCGTCGATCTCACGAGCGATGAACTGGGCCTCGTCGTGCTCGTTGTCGGCGACGTAGCCGACGATCAGTTCGCCATCACCGGAATCGGTCCACAACTTCTTCTCCCGCCGGCCCGCGTTGCGGGAGATCACCGCGTTGGCGGCCGACAGGATGGTCTGTGTGGATCGGTAGTTCTGTTCCAGCAGAATGGTTTCGGTGTCCGGGAAGTCGCGCTCGAACTCTTCGATGTTGCGGATGGTGGCGCCGCGGAAGGCATAGATCGACTGGTCCGCATCACCCACCACACACAGTTCCGAAGGGCTGACGTTTCCGACGCTTCCCGTTCCGACCATCTCCCGCACCAGCACGTACTGCGCATGGTTGGTGTCCTGGTATTCGTCGACCAAGACGTGCCGGAATCGGCGCCGGTAGTACTCCGCGACCTCGGGATGAGCCTGCAGCACCCCGACCGTCTCGCCGATCAGATCGTCGAAGTCGAAGGCGTTCGCCGCGCGCAGGCGCTGCTGGTATTGCCGGTAGATCTGGGCGATCGTCTGCGCGGCCGGCTCCCCGCTCTCCTCGGCGGCCGCGGCCGCACCGTCCGGGTCCACCAGTTCGTTCTTGAAGTTGGATATCGCGATCCCGACGCCCCGAGGGCTGAACTTCTTGGGGTCGAGGTCCATGTCGCGCACGATCATGCCGAGCAACCGGCGCGAGTCGTCCGCGTCGTAGATCGAGAAGTTGGAGTTCATCCCGGTCAGCAGCGACGCCTGGGCGCGCAGGATCCGCACGCAGGTGGAGTGAAAAGTGCTGACCCACATCCGCAGAGCCCGGGGACCGACCAGATCGACCACTCGCTCGCGCATCTCGGCGGCGGCTTTGTTGGTGAAGGTGATCGCGAGCACCTGGCCGGGACTGACGTCGCGCTCGGCGAGCAGGTACGCGATCCGGCGCGTGAGCACCGCGGTCTTGCCCGACCCCGCGCCGGCGACGATCAGCAGCGGTGACCCCGCATGCAGCACCGCAGCCCTCTGTTGGGGGTTGAGCCCATCGAGCAGCTCAACAGCACGCCGCGAGGGCGTACGGGTGTTTTCCTGCAGGTTTCCAGTGGCCAGACCCGGCAGCGACGGATTGGGAGCAGCGCTTTTCATCGTCTTACAAAGTTACCCGCTCGCCCCGACAACTCACGCCACCGAACCACCTGTCGGCCCACCTGGGTAGCATCGCCTCGACTGATGGTCAGTGGTCGCGGGCGTCTCGATGGGACGCCACTCGCGGCGGGGGTTTTCGGGCGGGGGCTCATGCGTAGCAGAACTGTGGCCGGTGCGGCTTTGGCGGCGGCTGTCCTGGGGCTGGTGGTGGTCCTGGTGGCGATCTTCTTACCCCGGACCGCCGATGGCTCCGCGTCGGCACCTGCTCCGATACTCGTGCAGAAGAACCTCACCGAAGCTGCCGGCCAATTCGCAGCCCACCCTGGCGCGAAATACACCGGGTCGGTGTCCTCCGACCGCGACAAGATCAATCTCGACGAGGTCGTGGTGTCGGCCGCGGGCGACCTGTCCGGGCGGATCAAGGTCGGCGGCGAGGCCGCCGAGATCATCGGCGCGAACGGTCAGACCTTCGCCAAGGGTTCCGCCGGGTTCTGGAAAGGCCAACTCGAAGACACCCCGAAGATCAATTACGAAGCGGTCGCGACCGGATGGGCGCAGCTCGACCCGGCCGTGTTCCCCGATCTGGGCGGTCTGCTGGCACCGCCGAACCTGGCCGGTGCGGTGGCGGGCGACGACAAACTCTTCGACCTCGCAGCGCCAGGTCCCGCGAACGGTCTGATCGGAACACCTGACGTCCGGTATCGGCCGGTTGGACTGCCCGCGGTAGTCGCCGAGAGCGACTCCGTCGTGGTGGCCGGGGACTCGCTCCGCATCACCACGCAGGATGACGGCGGCATCTCATCGGTCAGCGGCCCGCTCCCGGCCGGCGGCAACGTGTTCGACGTCGACCTGCAGGTCCAGAAAGCCGGGCCCAACGAGGTCGGCAGGGTGTACGACACCATCGGCGAGCAGACCGCCGCCCTCACTCACGTGCCGGCCCCCTACATTCGACCCGACTTCGCCGCCAGCGGCTTCCGGCTGTCCGTCTCGCCGTGCAGCCCACCTGTCTGCGAGTACATCGTCACCTACGTGGCTTCCACCCCGTCGCCCACCGGTCCAGGTTCGGCCACAGTCGTCGGCAACATGACGCTCACCCTCAACGGCCGTCCCGTCGGCGGGACCTGCGCCCATACCGTCACCGTTCCACTCAACGGCCGTGCCGAGTCGCGCTGCCCGTTCACCGTCCCGAATGAGGACGGCACGCTCAAAGGCGACGTCACCTACGTGTTCACCACCTTCCTGGATCAGGATCGTGGCGCGTTCGAGAACGCGCTCAGCGCCAACAAGAAGGCGGCGACCGCCGAAGCTGTGGGCACATGGAAACCAGCTGGGTTCAAGGAGACTCGGCAGGCGCGTGATCACAGCAGACAGGTCACCGGCGTGCCGTCCACATTCGTCTACGAGGTGAACGAGTACGCCTTCGATGGCCGGGCGCCCGACGGCACCCTCTTGATGACATTCGGCCCGGGCTATGCCGACAACATCGGCCGCGACGGCCTGCTCGGCTCCGACTGGGAGGGCACCGAGGTGCTCCTCGAGAACGCGGATCAGCAGCTCGAGGCAGCGGGTTCGACACCTGTCCGCTGGGTGTTCGCCGAACCGGAGGCCGCCGATGCTGTCGGGAAAACGCTCCAGTCACAAGGGGTTCGAGGTATCGCGACAGTCACGGTTGAGACGGGCTGACGGGCTGACGGGCCGGCGGGTAGACGGCGTACGAACCCGATCAGGGCGCACGCACGAGTTCGCCGACGCGGCCTTGGCCCACATGCAGTTGCAGGCCCGGCGTCACGGGACGCAACTGAACCTCGGTGCCCGACCCCTCGACCTGAACGAACACGGTGTGCAGCCCTGCCTCGACGGGCACCTCCAGCGACGAGGCCTCGGCCAGACCGATCCGCACGGTTCCGTCGGTGTTGGCGCAGTACGGAAGCGCCACCACCCAGGTCCAGTCGAGCAACGGACCGTTCAGGGGGATCGATGACGGCCCGGTGACCTCGGGTCGATCACACGCCCCGGCGCCTTCGCCGAAGGTTCTCGCGGCAGACACGTCGCCCGCCACCAGGCGGCCCTGGTCGTCGAGCACCTGCAGTTGGTCGGTCCACGGGCCAAAGGTGGGTCGCTGGTCGAGCGCAGCGAAAACCTTGCCCACCTGATTGTCGGGGTAGGTCACCGGCAGGATCACCAGCAGTGGGAGAGCGTGGTCCAGCATTCGTGTACCGGCCGCTTCCGCCAACGACGCTCGGGCATTGGCCATGTACTCCTCGGTCGGACTCGAGGTCCATTCGTCGGCGAACTCGGCGGTCGAGACCAACGAGCTTCCGATGTAGGCGATACCGACCATTGCGGCGGCGATTGTCGCTGACCGGGCCGGAAGGGCAGCCCTGTGCCGAGAGTGACCAGGTGCACCGGCCGCGGCGAGCCGGCGTCGAGGAGCCGACACCAGCAGCGCCATCGCAACCGTGATCACCAAGGCGGTGTCCGGCAAGTACCGCAGTGTCTGCGCCAGCTCGAGGGAAGTGAACTCGCTTGTCCGGCTCCAGAACAGCGGGATCTGCAACACGACGGCGTAAGCGAACACCGCTGCCAGGATCAGGGCCGCGCCGCGTCTGGTCCAGAGGACGTAGGCGACCGCCGCGATCAGGACCACCCAGCCGGCCGCGATCATCCAGTCGTGAGGTTGGGCCATGGGCGGGCTCGGGAGCCAGCGGGTCCAGAACCACGGCCCACCCACTCCGGCGGGCACCAGGCCCCGGTTGATCGACCGCCACGTGAGCGATATCGCCTGGCCGATCGAATGCCCGTCGGCGATCGACGTGGAGGCGAAGTAGAGGACCATCCATACGCCGGCGACTGCTGCCATCGCGATCCACAACTCGCGAGCCGCGGACCAGGCTGTACGGATGGGGCGCATGAGCCCGGGCCCGTCGGCCGACGAATTGATGTGAACCCACAGCACCGCGGCAACGGCGGCAACCGGCAAGATCAGCAGCGATTTCTCGAAGAACGCCAGCGCCACCACGAACACCACCAGCGATCGGATGATGATCCGGCGGCGATCGGCCACCTGCCCCCGGCAGAGCTGCACCACGTCGGCCACCACCACCGCCATCGCGAATTGCAGTGGCAGTGTGTTGAGACCCGCCGCCCACCACGTGTAGGCGGGCACGGTCATCGGGGAGAAAAGGAAGAACACCAGCGGCACCAGCAGAATCGGGCGGACGCGCCCGGCGATCACCACCACCATGCGCAGCACGGCCAGCGACACCAGGAGCTGACCGACCACGAGAGTGACCGCAGGTATCGCCCAGTTCAGCGGGCTCAGTTCGGTGATCACCCCGGCCACGAGGAATGCCCCGGGCATGAGATGCCCGTCGTGATCCTGCATCAGGTAGGACCATGACCAGATCGGCTCGGTCGACGCGCGGCCGATCAGGATCAGGTCGTCCCAGTAGAAGTATCCGCGCGCGACCAGCCATATCCGGATCATGGTCTGGGCGGCGATCAGAGCGAGGGCAATCCACACCACCGTGCGCGCCGAAGGCTTGACGGTCAGCACCTGGTGGGCCGTCCGATCCCTGAGGTCCCCGGTCGTCGATTCACCGGACCACTCTTACCAGCGCCCCGATACTGCGTGGCACACTTGGCTCCGTGACTGCTGACCAGCCGATTGATCTGTCCGGCTTCGATTTGGGCTCTGACGTGGGCGACCTTCCGGAGAGCATCGACGACCTGCGCGCCGAGATCGATCGTGTCGACGCCATCATCCTGGCCGCCATCAAGCGGCGCACCGCGGTGTCCAAGCGTATCGGCCAGGCCCGGATGGCCTCCGGCGGCACCCGCCTGGTGCACAGCCGCGAGATGAAAGTGCTCGAGCGCTTCAGCGAGCTCGGCCAAGAGGGTCACACGCTGGCGATGATGCTGCTCCGGCTGGGCCGGGGACCACTCGGCCGGTAGCCCTACCCTGCCCGTCACCCAGGTGGCGGAGTTTTACCCACGCCGATCAAAAGTGTGGCCCGGCCTCCGGGTTACTTGCAGGATTGGCGACTTGATCCAAACGCGCACGGACACGGTGGGATGAATATGCCTGAGAACGTTCTGTTGATCCATTGGCATGACCTCGGTCGCCATCTCGCCTGCTACGGGGCCGAAGGTGTCGAGAGCCCGACCATGGACGGGCTGGCCGAAGACGGCATCCGGTTCACCAACGCCCATTCCACCGCGCCGCTGTGCTCCCCTGCCCGTGGCTCATTGTTCACCGGCCGGTACCCGCATTCCAACGGCCTCGCCGGGTTGGCGCACCATGGCTTCGAGTATCACGACGACGTGCAGACCCTCCCACAGGTACTGGGCGACAATGGTTGGCGCACAGTGTTGTTCGGGATGCAACACGAGTCGAGCGACCCCACCCGGCTCGGCTTCGACGAACTCGACGTCTCCGATTCCGAATGCGACTATGTGGTGGCGCAGTCTCAGGAGTGGTTGCGTGACCTCGTTGCCGACCCCGATCGTGCGTCGAGTCCGTTCCTGCTGACGGCCGGCTTCTTCGAGACCCACCGGCCTTATCCGCCCGACGAGTACAAGCACGCCGACCCCAAGAGCATCGTGGTCCCCGATTTCCTACCCGATGCGCGGCCGGTGCGCGAAGATCTCGCGGGCCTGCACGGCTCGATCACCAAGGCGGATGCGGCGGTGGGCCGACTTCTGGACACGGTTTCCGAATTGGGGCTCGACCGCACCACCTGGATCGTGTTCATCACCGACCACGGACTGGCGTTCCCGCGGGCAAAATCCACCCTGTATTCCGAGGGCACAGGCGTTGCCCTGATCATCCGGCCGCCGTCGGCCCGGAACATCACCCCGTTTGTGTACGACGATCTCTTCAGCGGTGTGGATCTCACGCCGACCGTGCTCGAACTCGTCGGCGTCGACGTTCCAGAGGCTGTCGAGGGGTTCTCTCATGCCGATCCGATCGCTGCGGGTGAGATCGCCTCGGTACGCACCGAGGTGTTCACCGAGAAGACCTACCACGACAATTTCGACCCGATCCGGGCTGTTCGCACCGACCGGTTCTCCTACATCGAGAACTACGCGAGTCGCCCCGCGCTGAGCCTGCCACTCGACATCCGCGACAGCCCGTCGGCACGGGCTCTCGACGGGTCGCAGGACCTTCCCCGCGCACCGAGGGAACTGTACGACCTGGCCGCCGACCCTCTCGAGCTGAACAACCTGATCGACGATCCCGGGTTGTCCGACGTCGTGGCCGACCTGTCCGAACGGTTGACCAGGTGGCGCACCGAGACCGGCGACAACCTCCCGTCGGAGACCGACGGGAACTCGATCGCACATGACTTCATGACCCGCTACCAACGCCAGCTCGACAAGGTCGACGTCGACCACGCCGACCGCTCGCTGCCGTCGCGTCGCACCCGGGCCGACGAGCGCGAGCTCCGCAACGTCCCACCCCGGCACACCCAACACAGTCACTGACGAAGTTCCCGGCATCGGCCGGGAACAATCCACCTCGGCCCCGTCTCTTATCTCCGAATGCAGCAAACGAGCTGCAGTACCGGAAGATTCACTCCCCCGAGAAAAGAGACCGCCATGGAAAGCCAGTACTTCGACACCGACTACGACGGCATCGTCGACACCATCGTCACCGACACCAACGGCGACGGCTACGTCGACGTCCAGGAGTGGGACACCAACGCCGACGGCTGGGCCGATGAAGCCGAGTACGACTACAACTACGACGGCTATGTCGACGAGTACGCCTCCGACACCGACTACGACGGTTTCTACGACGTGGTGATCGCGGCCTGACCGCCATCACGCCAGCCGGGTCACTTCAGCAGTGAGGTGACCCGGTTTCGTTGTTGCACAGCTCAGACGTCCCCATGATCGTCAGGTTGCTCATCGTCGGCTCACAGCCGCTTACCAGGTTCGGCGCGCAAAATTGTCTTCACCAGCGACACACCGACCAGAGCAGGTACGACGATGATTGCCTCCGCAACCCTCTTCGGTCTCGACACCGATATCGCGGTGTCGGTCACCGACCCCAACTGTCTCGACCGCGCCGTGCGGCACACCCGCTCGCTCGCACGGCGACTCGACGAGACGATCAACCGTGGGCTCGGCAACGCCGAGATCATCGCGCTCGACCTGGCCGACGGAGAACCGGTGATGGTGTCGTCACTTCTCGATCAGGTCATCATCGAAGCCCTGTTCTACGACGACCTCACCGACGGCGCCACGCACGCGGTCCTGGGCCCTGCGACCAGTTCACCCGTCCCGCCATGGCATCGGGTGAACATCGGCGGCGCGGCGACAACAATTCCTGCCGACCTGAGACTCGACCTGATGGCGACCGGCCGGGCCTTCCTGGCCGATCATGCTGCCGAGGTACTCGCCCGACAGCTCGGCTGCGGTGTCCTCATCCGGGTCGGCGCTGTCGCGGCCACGGCCGGCGAGGCCCCGTCCGGCGGGCAAGGCACCGACGGACGCTGGATCGTCGACATCAACGACGTGCGCATCCCGGTCCCTGCTGGACAGGCAACGGCCAGAGTCGGTGACAGAGGTGACGCCGCCGGACAGGTGACGATCGTCGCCCGCAGCGCGGCCATGGCCTACGCCGCAGGGCTCTACGTTCTACGGACACCCGCCGACCCCTCGCCCTGGCTACGTGACCATGGCGCAGGGGTCCGCAGCGACCAAGAAGGGGCCGCAGATGCGCGACCGTACGGCGGACTTCCGGTGGCCGCAGCGTGATCGGTCACTGCCCAGGCCGCTAAGGCACACCTGGCACCACGACTATCTGCCGCAAGGTATCTGCCGACAGTCATCTTCCGACGGTGCGGAATCCGGCGTTGCCCATCGACGATTCCGGGGTGTTGTGCGACCGCGCCGAGTTCCGATAGCGATTGCAATACGAGTCGTGACAGAGATAGGACCCTCCGCGCAACACACGCGCGCGTCCCCGCTCGGGACCGACAGGGTCGACCACATCGCCGCTTCGGTAGTACCGGGGATCGAATCGGTCCTCGCACCATTCCCAGACGTTCCCGGCCATCTGCCGCAACCCGAAACCGTTGGGCGCGAATGCTGTCACCGGCGCCGTCCCGACGAATCCGTCATCCCCGGTGTTGTTCGAGGGGAACTCGCCCTGCCAGATGTTGCATTGCCAGGTCCCATCGGCCGCCAGCAACTCATCTCCCCACGGGTAGCGGGCGCCCGCGATCCCGCCTCGCGCTGCGTACTCCCACTGGGCCTCGGTGGGTAGCCTGCGCCCCGACCACTCGCAATATGCCTGTGCGTCATGCCAACTGATGTGCACGACGGGATGGTCGCCGAGGTCGTCCAGACCGGACGTAGGACCGAACGGGTGCGCCCAGTCCGCTCCGGCGACAGCGAGCCACCACGGCGCGGTCGGAGACCCGCCCACCACATCGCTGCCCTCGGCCACCAGTGAATGGAAGACGGCCGATGATCCCTGCCGCTCGGCCACCGTGGTGTAGCCGGTGGTTGTCGCGAACTCCGCGAAGTCGTTGTTGCTCACCGTGACGGCGTCGATGTCGAACGCGCTGACCGCGACATCGTGCAGCGGCGACTCCCCGTCTGCGGCAAACCCGTCGCCTGTCGAATCACCCATGGTGAATGTCCCGGCCGGAATGCTCACCTGGGGAACCCGGTGCGTGCCCCGGCCCTCGACGGTGGTCGCCGACAACTCCGGCGTTCCTTCGGACCGTGGGGTGCAGCAGGACATGGGCCCATCGTATTCGGCGGCCGGTGACACCGGAGTGTTCGCCGACGTATCGCGAACAGTTCGACCGCTCGCCGCGAGCCGAGCGCTCGATCTGGATAGGCTGACGGTCGAGGTCATCCTCAGTGCAGATGTGCAGTTCGTAACCGACGAAGGGGTCTGTCGAAAAATGAGTAGCGTCCCGAGCGAGTCCGCCCGCGAGTTCGACCTGACCGGGTCACATGCCTGGCAGCAGCTGTCGGCCCACCAGTCGCACGTGTACGCGATGCACCTTCGCGAGGTCTTCGCCGTGGACCCCAAGCGCGGTGCCGAGCTGACCATCGATGTCGGCGACCTCCACATCGACTACTCCAAGCATCGCGTCCTGCGCGAGACCCTCGATCTACTGCTCGACCTCGCCCGCGAGGTCGGTCTGGAAGAGAAGCGCGACGCCATGTTCTGGGGCGAGCACATCAACACCTCCGAAGACCGTGCGGTGCTGCACACAGCACTGCGGTTGCCACGCGACGCCACGCTCAAGGTGGACGGCCAGGACGTGGTGCACGACGTCCACGAGGTGCTCGACGCGATGGGTGAGTTCACCGACAAGCTGCGTTCGGGTGAGTGGAAAGGACACACCGGCAAGCCGATCGAGACCGTTGTGAACATCGGTATCGGTGGTTCCGACCTCGGGCCGGTGATGGTGTATCAGGCATTGCGTCACTACGTCGACACCGCGATCCGCTGCCGGTTCGTGTCGAACGTCGATCCCGCCGACCTGGTTGCTACCCTTGCTGACCTCGATCCGGAGACCACCCTCTTCGTGATCGCCTCCAAGACCTTCACCACGCTGGAAACGCTCACCAACGCGGCGGCGGCGCGTACTTGGCTGCTCGAGAAGCTGGGCGCCGGACCCGAGGCCGTCGCCAAACACTTTGTCGCCGTGAGCACCAACGCCGAGAAGGTGTCAGAGTTCGGCATCGACACGGCGAACATGTTCGGCTTCTGGGATTGGGTCGGTGGGCGCTACTCGGTGGACTCCGCGATCGGGCTGTCGGTGATGGCGGCGATCGGCAAGGAGGCCTTCGCCGATTTCCTCGCCGGTTTCAATGTGGTCGATCGGCATTTCCGCACTGCGCCGCTGCACCAGAACGCGCCGGTCATCCTGGGCCTGATCGGCCTCTGGTATTCGAACTTCTGGGACGCCGGAGCCCGTGTGGTGCTGCCCTATTCGAACGATCTCTCCCGGTTCGCCGCGTACCTACAGCAGCTCACGATGGAGTCGAACGGTAAATCGGTCGACACCCACGGACACCACGTCACCACGGACACCGGCGAGATCTTCTGGGGCGAGCCAGGAACCAACGGGCAGCACGCGTTCTACCAATTGCTCCACCAGGGCACCAGGATGGTCCCGGCAGACTTCATCGGTTTCGCCGAGCCCACCGACGACTTGCCGACGGCTGACGGCACGGGCAGCATGCACGACCTGTTGATGAGCAACTTCTTCGCTCAGACAAAGGTTCTCGCGTTCGGCAAGACCGCAGACGAGGTCGCCGCCGAAGGCGTCGACCCGCATGTGGTGGCGCACAAGGTCATGCCGGGCAATCGGCCTTCCACCTCCATCCTGGCGCCGAAGCTGACGCCGTCGGTGGTCGGTCAGTTGATCGCCCTGTACGAGCACCAGGTGTTCGTCGAAGGTGCGATCTGGGGTATCAACAGCTTCGATCAGTGGGGCGTCGAACTCGGTAAGACGCAGGCGAAAGAACTACTCAAGATCATCACCGATGACGAATCCCCTGCACCGCAGGATGATACGTCCACCGACTCACTGACCCGCTGGTACCGTACCCACCGGGGCCGCACCGCGTGAGAGCACAGGGGCGCCATATCGGCGCACCCCGACGAATCCATCGGCTCGGGGTGGCCGATGACATCTTCTGGCGAACCCACCACGGGATGGGCATCCCCACCTCGATGCAGGGACTGTGGCGCTTCGACACCGTCCTGACCCCTGCGGATCTCGAGCCGATGTACCAGGCACTGGCCGCCGGTCCACTGACGCGACGCGTGGTGCGCGGGCGGGTGTGGCCGGCGCGGAGCAGCTTCGTCCACGGTGCAGAGCTTGCCCCGATCCATTCGGAGACCGAACCCCTGCCCCCCGGCGGGATCACGGAGTGGGCCGACTCCCGAGGCAACACCACCCTGGACATCGACACCGGCCCGGTGTGGGAACTCTCGGTCGCCACACTGTCCGAGGGCGGCAGTGTGGTGTCGTTGCTCTGTTCACACGTGGTCGCTGACGCCCTGTCTCTGGTCCGTGCCGTGCAGATCGCCTCGGGTGCAGCGCCTCCCGTCGATGAGGTCAACGATCTGCCCACCGTGTCCGATGACATGCGAGATGCAGCAAGACAGCTGCGGGCGGTCGTCGGGGGTGTCGCACGAAGCCTGTGGAAGGCGATGATCGACTCGCGTCGGCGAGGCGAATTGTTCGCGGCGGCAACTTCATCCGGGCCGATGCCCGCGAAAACCGAAGGTGCTCCCACCTGGCGTGAACCGACAGCCATCTTCTCGATCGATCTCCGCTCCTGGCGCGAGGTGGCAGAAGCCAACGGCGGTACCACCAACACATTGTTCACAGCGCTGATAGCCGAACTGGTGTTGCACGTCCGGGGTTCGGGCCCGGTCGAGTTGATCATTCCGATCTCGCTAGGTGGTGCTGCCGGGAATTCGCTGACGGCGGCGACGGTCTCGGTGTCGACGATCGACGAGTGCCGGGACCTGACCGGTCTGCGCACCCGAGCGCGCCTTGCGTTTCGAGCCGCAGGGACCGGTGTGGGCATCGGTCCGCCGGCAGGAATGCCCGAAGAACTGGTGCAGGTGATCGGTCATCGGGCTGCCCACAGGCTGATGCCCGACCCAGGGTCACGCGATGGTCTGGCATCGAATCTCGGTGCGCTCGACGGCATGCTGACGATGCTCGCCGGTCATCGCGGCCGTGCCATCGCCGCCCGGTCGGTGCATGGTGGACTCACCGGGCGGCACTGTGGGAACACCCGGACATCAGTTGCCGGGTGGGCCGCCACCACGGGCAACTGCCTCACGTTCTGTGTGGGAACGCCTGATCCGGCAGTCGCGCGCAGCGAGGATCTACGCCATCTGGTCGACCAGACCCTCGCTCGATGGGATCTGACAGCGACGTACTGGTAGTCGAGGTCAGAGGGGTGCCCAGTCCGGGTTCCGGCCGATGAAACCGAGCAGTCTGGTCTGCGCATCGGCGTCATCTGACACCGGCACGCGGGCGCCGTATTGTCCCGATGACCGCATCATCTCTTCGGCCGGCTCCATTCCTGCCAGCAGTGCGGCACAGAAGTCGGGGTCGAGGCGGTCATCCTGGCCGGTGGCACGGGCGATGTCCCAGGTGTGCATGAACACGTCGGCGGTATAGAACTGGTCGATCGCACGGCC
This sequence comes from Williamsia muralis, assembly GCF_051487485.1. Classification (GTDB taxonomy): domain Bacteria; phylum Actinomycetota; class Actinomycetes; order Mycobacteriales; family Mycobacteriaceae; genus Williamsia; species Williamsia muralis_B. Next base: position 604,181 of record NZ_JAHVCV010000002.1, read on the forward strand.
GAGCGGTACGTCGCCGATATGCGGGTTGCTCAGGACCGAGTCTTCGGTCGCCGGATCGTCGAGCACCGCCTGCACGCCGTCACATTGGGTGAGCCATGCCCCGACCGGGTCGTCGTCGACGCTCGGCCCGGACGGCAACCGAACACCGCTGCCGCCGGCGAGGAACGGTGGGAACCACTCTGTCAGGTGGCGCACCACATCTCGGGCCGTCCAGCCGGCGACCGGTGACGGCACATCCCAGGACTGCGTGCCCCGGACGCGTTCGCTGAAGACCCGGCAGACCTCACGGTGCCGTTCGGCGGGTTGATCAGACAGCGTCACTGGTCAGCATCTCCTCGAGTTTGGCGTATCCCTCGTTGACGCCGACCTCCATACCGCTCCGCAGCCAGGCGTCCCGGCCCTCGAAACTGTCCACCAGCGATTGCGTGCGCAGTCGGGTGCGTCCGTCACCGAGGTCGTCGAACCACAGGGTTTCCAGGGCCACCCCATCAGGATCACCCTCATAGGTGAATGTCTGCACGATGCGGTCCGGCCGGATGTCATGGAAGCAGCCGCGGAAAGCGTATTCCTCTCCGTCGCGGGTGGATACGAACCGCCAGCTGCCACCGGAGCGCGCGTCCCATTCGTCGATGCGTGTGTCCAAAGCGCTGGGACCGATCCACTGCGCGAACAGCTCGGGATCGGTGTGGGCCCGAAGCAACTGCTCGGGCGTCCCCGCGAACTCGCGGGTGATGCGAATGATCGGCACGTTCGGATCAGCCTCGATCCTCGCTTCGGTGGTGGTGCTCATGCCGTGTTTCCTTTCTGCTCGTCGTTGCCTGACTCTGTGTCGTTCACATGCGCGAGGACTGCGTCGAGGCGGCGATATCGCTCCTCGGCGCGGCGCCGGTACCGCTCGATCCAGTGGTCCATCAGGTCAAAGATCTCGGCTTCGAGTCGAACGGGCCGGGGCTGAGGCCCCGGGGGTCGTGTCACCACTCCCGCGTTTTCCAGAACCTTGAGGTGTTTGTAGACCGCCTGAAGCGAGATCGGGTAAGGGTCGGCGAGTTCATTCACCGTCGAATCACCGGCCGAGAGCCTGGTCACCATGTCGCGCCTTGTCGGATCCGCAAGCGCGGCAAAGATCCGCGATAGTTCGTCCACCACACCGGCCTCCCATCCTCGTCTTTCAACCTTTCGGTTTAAACCACGATATATCGCTACGGACGCGCGAGTCAACCACTAGGTTGAATGAGTCGAACTCGGCGCTGCGGGTTGACCCACGACAACAAGTACGTACCGTCGGACCAATGAGTTTTTCCGCCTCCGAGGTCCACTCGTTCGAATGGACTGATACCAACCGACTTTGGCTGATCGAGAACCCCATCCGGATTGTGATCTATGTCCTGGCCGGCCTGGCCGTCAGGTATGTCGCACACCGAGTGATCGACCGTGCCACCCGGCGGCCACGGGCCACCGGTGACGGTGATGCACACCAGAAGCCCGCGATCGTGCGCCATCTGCGCGAACGAACTCCCAAGGCGCTGCGTGATCCCCAGGTGATCGAACGGCGACAACAACGGGCCGAGACAATCGGTTCGGTGCTCAAATCCACAGCCTCGATCCTCATCCTGGTGTGGGTGGTGCTCACCTGCCTGAGCGTGGTGCAGGTGAACATCGCACCGTTTCTCGCCTCCGCCGGACTTGTCGGTCTGGCCATCGGTTTCGGTGCCCAGAACCTGGTCAGGGATTTCGTCTCGGGCGTCTTCATGCTGCTCGAAGATCAGTACGGAGTCGGCGACATCGTCGACCTCGGTGAAGCCATCGGCGAGGTGGAAACCGTGGGGTTGCGTGTGACCACCGTCCGGGACATCGATGGAACCCTCTGGTACGTCCGCAACGGCGAGATCGTCCGGGTCGGCAACATGAGCCAGGACTACGCCGTGGCCCGGGTCGAGGTGCCCATCGCCCACAACGTCGATCTCGAACGCGCCGAACAGGTCACACTCGACGCCGCGCACGAGGCAGTGGCCGACGAATCCACCGCCCGGGACGTACTCGGCGCACCCGAAATGCTCGGTGTGCAAGAGATCTCGGCTGACATGGTGACCTTGCGAGTGCTCATCAAGACCCGACCGAACGCACAGTGGTCGCTGCAGCGCCGCGTCCGCAAGCAGATCTTGGAAGCCTACGAGGCGAACGACATTCGTCTGCCGTACCCCAACGGCCGGGAACTGGGCCCGTCGGCACTCGTCAGCGCCGGCGAGGCTCCGGGCTCCTAGCCGTCACTCCCAGCGGGCCTGATCGAACAGTTCGTCGGGAATGGGGTCGCCTGGTTGCACGTCAAGAGCTTCCAGGCGACCCATGATGACGGCTGCCAGCGCCACGTGGGTGACCACGTCACGGGGTTCGGTCACCCGTTCGTCGGCAGACCCGCCGATGAACTCGAGCTCCACAGTCGGCGCGCACGTTCCCATCGGTATCTCGCGGTGTCCCGTCTCGGCGAGCCATGCCGAAAAAGCCTCGCCGTCAACGGCATCGGTGATGTCGCCGCGGTCGATAGACGCCATCAGCTCGGGAAGCGTTGCGAGCTCGCCGCTGTCGCCGGTCGACGGGTCGAAGCCGAAGACCTGATCGGGGGCCACGTCCGGTTCCTCGTCGAGGGTGAAGTAGAGGATGCCCCGCCAATCGCCCGCGTAGCAGGTGATGTCGTCGCGACCGAACACATCGCAGAGCAGATCACTCATGCGTACTTGGCGTTCGCTGCCGTAGAGCTGGAATGCGCCGCGACCGTAGACCTCGCCCTTTCGTTTACCCATACCGCTCACCCTACGTCGCCCGTCATCGGCGTCCAGCACTTACGATCACCGCATGAGTGTGCGTTCCACTGTGGTCATTGCAGCCCTCAGCGCAGTCGCCATCGCCCTGGCCGGTTGTTCGAGCAGTGGTGACGACAAAGAACCGGCTCCCGCGAGTCCGAACGTCACCGTGCCGGTGTCCGCCGAAGTCACCTTGCCCGCCGGACCTCCGGAGCGGACCGAACCCGGCGACTCGCTGCTGTGGTCGCAGACAGCAGTTCTGCCGGCCGATGCGTTTCGCCCCGAGCAGCAGTTGGCCGGGTTCACGGTCACCGGCATCGAGCCCGGAGCCGAAGGTGACCTGCCGGAGTCGTTCACTCACGGCGGCACACCTTTCTACGTGCGCCTCACCATCACCCAAGCCGTCGACCGGCAGCGCAACACGATGTCGACGGCGGGGTTCGCGGGCAGCGCCGACGGGATCACGCCGGCACTCACCCTCACACCGCCGGACGGGTTCGCGAAATGCCAGGCGGGCGAACGCCCGAAGACGTTGACCAAGGGTCAGTCGTTCGCCACGTGCCTTGTGGCGCTTGCCGATCCGGGCACGCAGCTGAGCAGGGTGATCTACTGGGCCGACACCGGAGAAGAACCCTTCGACTACAAGTCCGCCCCCGTGGTGTGGTCGGACGGGACCCCCGTGGTCCCCTCCGGTTCGGCCGCTCCGACCAGCTGATCGACCGACGCGACCGGGCTCCGGCGGGATCCGCCCGCACGTGTGCGGGTGTTCGCCTGAAGATCCGCTGAAAGCTCCCGCTGGCCTGCGATGAACGGCCCACCTACCATCGAGGCAGCCCTCAGCAAGGAGTTCGGTACAGGTGTCAGCCGACAGGACACGCGGTGTCCGCGCGATGTTCCGCCGCGATCAGGGAGTGCGCATGCGCTCCACCGTCGTCGCGACCATCATCGTTGCGCTTGCACTGATGACCGGTGGCGCCCTGATGCTGTACATGCTGCACCGCCACCAAGACCGCACGATGTACGAGTCGACGGGTTCACGGTCGTACGAAATAGCCCGCCAGATCGATGAAGGTGGCATCGGCAACATCGCTCCCCGGTTGCTCGCCCCCACCACGGGCGTGGACATCATCCAGGTGGTGAACGCGAACGGCGTCGTGGTGTTCAGCTCGCCCGACTCCGACGAAGATCCCATCTACCCCGTCTCCCCCGGGTGGTGGAAGACCGAGCGTTTCGACGTCGAGGTTGCCAGCCGATCCGGGACGTACTGCGGACAGGTGACCGGCGCCCAATGGCAAGGTGTCGACTACAACGTGATCACCGCGGTCTCGAAGCAGCCCTACCTGTCCGGGTTGCGCGGCACCGCAGTGATTCTCGCGATCGAGTTCCCGCTGATCATCTTGATCGCCGGTGCGGCGGTGTACTACTTCGTCGGCCGCGCGCTTCGGCCGGTCACCCGCATCACCGAGCAGGTCGAGGCCATCACGAGTTCGGACCTGAGCCGGCGGGTCCCTGTACCCACCACCGACGACCAGGTGACCCGGCTGGCCTCCACCATGAACACTATGCTCGAACGGCTCGAGCAGAGCCGGGACAGTCAGCTGCAGTTCGTGGGCGACGCCTCGCACGAATTGCGTTCGCCGCTCACCACATTGGTGGGCATCCTCGACCTCGCCGATGACACCGACTCAGCCGTGGACGTCGACACCGTTCGCACGATCCTGCTTCCCGAGGCCTTGCGAATGAAGACCATGGTCGCAGATCTACTGCTCCTGGCACGTGCGGATGAGCGCGGTATCCCGTTGATCGTCGACGAGGTGGACCTCGATGACATCGTCGGCGCCGAGGCCCAGCGGCTCCGTTCACTCGGGTTGGCAACAGTGGTCGCCGAGGTGACACCCATCCGGGTGATCGGCGATTCGGAGAAACTGACCCGCGCGGTTCGCAACGTGACCGACAACGCTTCTCACCACGCGAACACCACGATCACGCTGTCGATGAGCGAGGACGTCGGGGCGGGTACCGCCACGATCGAGGTGGCCGACGACGGCCCCGGTGTACCGGCGGAAGCTCGCGCCAAGATCTTCGATCGCTTCTACCGCCACGACAATGATCGCGGCCGGCACTCCGGCGGATCGGGGCTCGGCCTGCCCATCGCAGCCGAGATCGCGCGGGCGCACGGCGGATTCATCGCCGTGTCGGACACGCCGGGCGGCGGGGCCACCTTCAGCATCACCATCCGGACCGAGACCACCATCGCGGCCGAGACCGGCATGGCCGCCGCCGGCAGCCCCGAGCCGTCACTGGTCGTCGGACAGGCAGTATCCGGATCCGCGCACAGTGCGGATTGAGTCCAGCCCGAACGGAACGTCGATGCGCTTGCGGAGGTAACGCACGTACACCTCGACGATGTTGACGTCCCCGCCGTAGTTGTCATCCCAGATCGCTTGCATGATCTGCGTTTTGGTGACAACCCGGCCCTTGTTGCGCATCAGGAACTCAAGCACCGAGTATTCGCGAGGGGTGAGTTTGATGTGCTCACCGTCACGGGTCACACCGTGGTCGGAGGGATCGAGCCGCAGACTCCCGGCGGAGAGAACCGCCGGTCGCTCTTTGCCTCCGCGGCGCAGCAGAGCACGCAGACGCGCCTTGAGGACCACCACCGAAAAGGGCTTCACCAGGTAGTCGTCGGCGCCGTAATCCAACGCCTCTGCCTGGTCGTATTCACCATCCTTGGCGGACAGCATGAGCACCGGCGTCCAGACCTGCCGCGCACGCAGTGCTTTGATCACCTCGTACCCGTTCATCTCCGGCAGCATGATGTCGAGCACCATGACGTCGAACTCGTTCTCGGTTGCCTGCCACAGGCCGTCGGCCCCGTCGCGGGCGATCACGACACTCCACCCGTCACTCACCAGCATCCGGCGAACTGTCTCTGCCGCGCGGACGTCGTCCTCGACCACCAGAACGCGCACCTAGCCGACCTCCGACCCCGATTGTGTCCCACAGGCCAATGCCTGCGGCGAGCATAAACGTGTCAGAGCAACCTGCGGGTGATCCCGGCCGGGAGATGACGAAGGGCCAGATCGATTCCGGTCCACGGCCACCGTGGCACCACGGCACGAGCGCGTTCCGACTCGATCGCGGCGACCAATGCCTGCACCCCGCTGTCTCTGTCGGCCATCAACTTGGTCTTCACCCCTGCGTTGATGTCTGTGGAGATGTACCCGGGCAAGATCACGCTGACCTTGATCGGCGAACCTGCGAGCTCGGCCTGTAAGCCCTCACCCAGAGCCGACAGACCCGCCTTCGACGCCGAATATGCGGCTTGCGCCTTCGGCAGACCTCGGACCGCACTCATCGAACTGATCAGGACGAGGTGGCCCGCATCCTGCGCTCGGAAGATCTCCATCGCGGCCTCGATCTGTGCCAGCGCACCGATCAGGTTGGTCTGTACGGTCTCGATGTTGGCGTGTGCCTTGCCGGTGCCCAGTGGGGCTCCTTTGCCCAGGCCGGCGTTGACGATGACGCGGTCGAGCCCACCAAGGTCCTCGCGCAACCGCCGGAACGCGATGGGTACCGACGCGGTGTCTGTCACGTCCAGCTGGGCCACCGCAACACGGCCGCCCCGCCCGGAGAGCTCGGTCTGCAGGTGTTCGAGACGGTCGATGCGGCGGGCGCACAACGCCAGGTCACGACCCTGCGCTGCATAGGCTTTGGCCATACCCTCGCCCAATCCCGAACTGGCGCCCGTGATCAGGATCTTGTTGCGTGTCATGGCCGTGAACTTACCTGCCCCGTCCTACGCCGGTGACGACGGACGGGTTGACCCGAACGGGCACACCACCGGGAAGCTGAGCACTGAACTCGCCATCACCCCAGCGAAAAGCCAGACCGGGTTGCGGGAAGTCGGTACTTATCATGTGCGCGCCCGAGTCCAGGGCGGCAGCCACCCGGTTGTGCTGGTTCGCCTTCGCAGTCGAGACCGGGTCGTCGGAGCGGGTGCGTACCAGGTATCCGCGGCGCACGAGATCGGTGATGTGAGCACCGTTCGCACCTCGTGGATCGTTCACCATGATGAACGCCGAATCTGTCTCGGCAGGAGGCGGAGTGGTGAATGCCACCCGCCCCTCCAGGTTGGGCCGGCCCGCTCGATAGTTGTCCCGGACGTAGGTGTTGTCGCCGTAGTCGAGAAAGAACATCACGTGCCCACGGACGTCGTCGAGAAGTGGCCAGCCGCTTGTGAGCACGGCATGTTCCAGCGTCTCGGCGTCACCGCGCACCCGGTCCGGGGTGATAATCCGATGGTCGGCGAACACAGCCCGGATCTCCCGGTCGAGGTCGTCCAGAACCGTTGTCGTCCAACGTGGTACCCGAGCGCCACCGGTCAGCCGTGCCCACGGCCACGACCCTTTCAGTTCGAGTTGAACCACGATCGGGACATGACCGGGGTTCGACGCGGACCATGCACTGATGGTCTGCAGGGCGCCGGCCAGCGTCGGGCAACTGGTGCGGTAGTCGGCGTCGGGGCCGTGCATCACCTTGAAACCCGGCTCATCCCACAGAGTCTCGGGACGGGGACCACGGCGGCGCCACCGCCTGGCCAGCGGGTGGCGGTACAAGCCGCCCTGTGGGTCGGGATACACATCCAGCTCGAGGCCCCGCACCGCCTGCTCGCCGAGCTGACGGTCCAACGGCAAATGTTCATACCGATACGAGTCGAGGTTCGATCCCATCAGCCAGGTGAACCGTTCGTCCGGCGACATCAGCTGATGACTCGAGTTGTGCGTCGCCATGAACTGGATCTCGTTGAGCCGCAACCCGGATGGCAGTGGATCCGTCTCGTCCTCACCGCAGTGAACAGGGGCCGGTCTGTCGGATGCGGTCACTTGAGCAGTCGTGACATCCGGCGATCGGCCAGCACCTTGCCGCCGGTCTGGCACGTCGGGCAGTACTGGAAGGAACGGTCGGTGAAGGACACCTCACGCACGGTGTCGCCACACACCGGACAGGGCAGACCTGTTCGCGCATGCACTCGCAACCCGGACCGCTTCTCGCCCTTGAGCCGCGCTACCTCTTGCCCCTCGAGACGGCCGATGGCACCTTCGAGCACGTCGTGGATCACGTCGTAGAGCTCGTCGATCTGGGCAGCCGACAACCCCTTTGCGGTCGCGAACGGCGAGAGCTTGGCGGTGTGGAGGATCTCGTCGCTGTAGGCGTTGCCGATACCGCTGATGGTGCGCTGGTCGGTGATCACCGTCTTGATGCGCGCACTCGTCTTGCCGAGCAGGGCGGCGAGTTCGTCACGGCTCAGAGCAAGCGCGTCCGGGCCGAGTGTCTTGATCCGTTCGACCTCGTCCAGGTCGCGCACCAGCCAGACTGCAAGACGTTTCTGTGTGCCCGCCTCGGTGACGTCGAAGCCCTCGCCGGGCAGACCGCAGTGCACGCGGAGTGCGATCGGCCCTTTTCCTCCGGGGCGCGGCGGGGCGGGTGAGAGGTTGTCCGACCATCGCAGCCATCCGGCGCGGGACAGGTGGATGATCAAGTGCAACCTGGCGTTCGCATCGCCGGGATCGGTCGCAGCGGTGGTGATGACCAGGTATTTCCCGACTCGTCCCACCGACTCCACGATGCGACCGGTGAGGGCCGTGTACGGCGGGTCGGCCGTTTTGAGCACTGCCAGCGACGCCACGTCGACTCGTCGGATGGGCAATCCGGCGGCACGGCCATCAACGTAATCGGCGATGGCCTGCACCTCAGGTAACTCAGGCATGTAGACAGTGTGCTCTAGTAACCAGATGCGCTCTACTGGTTCGGCGTCGGACGCCGAGTTGGCCCGACTACTGGCCGAAGGCGCCGGCAAGATTCTCGTCGACATCCGCCACGAACACCTGCTGCAGGGTCGACTGCTCGGCGACGTCGGAGATGCGATGGCGCAGACCTGGATCGCCGCGGTGCTGGCCGAACATCGCCCCGCCGACGCAGTTCTGTCCGAGGAGGCACGCGACCCCGCCGGCCGTCTGCGCGCCGACCGGGTCTGGATCATCGACCCCCTCGACGGCACGCGCGAGTTCGCTTCCGGGCGCAACGACTGGGCGGTGCACATAGCTCTGACGATGGGTGGTCAGCCCACCGATTGCGCGGTGTCGCTGCCTGCGATCGGTCAGGTGTTCGCCACCGACACCGTGCCCGTGGTCGAGGGTGAACTCACCGGCCGGATGGTGGCCTCACGCGGTTGGTCGTCGTACGAGGCCGACCACGTCTCCCGCCGCCTCGGTTTGCAGATGATGCCGATCGGGTCGGCGGGCGCCAAGGCGATGGCCGTGGTGCGCGGTGATGCCGACGCCTACGTCCACGCCGGTGGTCAGTACGAGTGGGACAACTGCGCGCCGGTCGGAGTCGCCCGGGCTGCGGGTCTGCACTGCAGTCGCATCGACGGTTCGGAACTCGAATACAACCGGCCCAGCCCGTTCATGCCCGACTTCATCATCTGCCGCACCGAACTACGCGACCCGATCCTCGCTGCCCTGGACGAGATCCTCTAGCCCAGCTCCCCGGAATTGGTGGGTTCGGGCGAGCAAACCCGCAGGTCAACCTCACCCAAACCCACCATCATCGGGGTTTGCGGAGCAGGTAGATGTCCATGATCCAGCCGTGCCTCTCCCGCGCGGCAGTGCGGACGTCTCGGATCTTCTCCCCCACCTCGCCGACTGTCCCGTCGATCAGGATCTCGTTCTCGGTTCCGAGGTAAGCACCCCACCAGATGTGGTCGAGAGCATCTGCGGTGTCCAGGAAAGCGCAGTCGGCATCGAGCATCACCACCTGGTTGGCGGCCACCTCCGCCGGGGTGTCGGCGAGCTTGCGTCCGGTGGTGATGTGGATGGGTTCGCCGATCCGGTTCAGCAGGATCCGATGGGCCGCGGTGAGCGACGAGACACTGGAGATCCCTGGGATGACGCGGTAGTCGAGAGCGATGTGCCCACGACCGATGATCGTGTCGACGATCCTCAGGGTGCTGTCGTACAGGGCGGGATCACCCCACACCAGGATGGCCCCCACCCCTCCCTCTGGCAGTTCGTCGATGAGGGCCCGCTCGATGAGGTCGGCCCTGGCGTCGTGCCATCTGCGGACCTCGGCGGCGTAGTCGGCGGGATTGCGATCGCGCGGCGGGTCGGGCACCTCGACGAACCGGTAGCCGCCCTCGAGATATCGCTCGCAGATCTCCTGACGCAGTCCCACCAGCGACTGCTTCACCTCGACACCGCGTTCGGGGGCCTTGTCCAGGACGAAGAACACCTCCGCCGACTTCATCGCCTCGATGGCCTCGATGGTGACCTGGCGCGGATCACCGGGGCCGATACCGATGACCAGAAGCGTCCGCTCGGTCACGGCCGCGCCTTGGGCAGGTTGTGGAATCTGCTCGTGATGTCGAGGATGGCCCGGCGCGGCAGCACACGACGAAGCGCGAACACGATCGGCGCCCGATTACCCTTGGCGTACAGCGGTTTTGGATCGGAACTCAGCGCCGCGTCGACCACGACCTCGGCCATCTCGACAACGCCGAGACCGGCGTCCTCATTGCGGCGGGTGGCCGCAGCAACGATGTCGTACTCGCGTCGGTAGGCGGAGTCGTCGGAGATGAAGTAGCCCCGGCGGTCGCCGATGCCGGTGGCGATGGTACCGGGCTCCACGGTGCAGATGGCGACGCCGAAGGGCGCGAGTTCGCGACGGGTCGCGTCGGCGAAACCTTTGATGGCGCATTTGGTGGCCACGTAGGTCGACCGGAACGGCAGAGGAAAACTCGCCAGCATCGAACCCACCATCACCACGGTGCCGCGACCACGCTGACGCATCCCTGGCAAAACCGCCTTGGTCAAGGCGATCGGACCGAAGACGTTGGTGGCGAACAGCTTCTCGATCACCTCCATGGGGGTGTCCTCGAGCGGCCCCATCTGACTCTCTCCGGCGTTGTTGATCAGGATGTCCACCGCACCGGCCTGCTCGGCGCATCGGGCAATGCTGGCCGGATCGTTCTGGTCGAGCTCGAGATAGCGGACGCCGGGGATGGGATCGGTCACAGACTCGGGGTGCCGGCTGGTACCCAGCACGGTCAGCCCCCGAGACACCAGTTGACGAGCTACTTCGGCACCGATGCCACTGGAAGCGCCGGTGATCAGCACAGTTCGGGTCATGCGAACACAGTAGGCGGTTGCCGACGGCTGACCGAAAGCGTCCGCCGACGATGAGTTTTCGGACCGACCACGGTCAGTTCTCGCAGGGTGGCCAATAAATCAGTGGCGAACCTGGGAATTACCTGAGCATCCTTTGGGTTGCACCGGGTCGAGTGTGGAAAGTGGGTGTGGGTTGTGATTGTCGGAATCACGTTGGCTTTGCTGGCCGCGGTCGGTTACGGACTGTCGTCGGTGATGCAGGCGCTCGGTGCGCGTCAGGCGGCACGCGAAAACGCCGATGACCACCGCATGTCCACCGCAGCGGGCTCCCCTACGTTGCAGTCGACCGTCGCCACCGCACTCACCGGCGTATTCATCGTCGGCGCATTGTTCGACGTCTTGGGTTTCATCGCCGGTGCCGGCGCCGCACGCGCATTGCCACTGTTCCTGTCGCAGACCATCGTCGCCGGAAACCTCGTGGTCACCGCCCTCTTGGGCACCCGGTTGCTGGGAATCAAACTCCACGGCCGCGACTGGGCAGCCATGGGCACCGTGATGGGTTCGCTGCTGCTGCTCGGGGCCGCATCAGAACCGCACACATCGTACGAGACGTCCAGGTCGCTGCATTGGGCGCTGTTGCTGGCCACCCTGCTGGTTGTCGGCTTGTCGCTGTTCGGTGTGCGGCGTATGGGACGCGGCGGATCGGTGGCGGCCGGGGCCGCAGCAGGTTTGCTGTTCGGTGCGGTCGCGATCGGCGTCAGGGTGCTCGACGGCGTCTCCCCGTTCTCGATGTCCACCATGCTCACCGACCCGGCTGCCTGGGTGATCGCCATCGCCGGAGCCGCAGGTTTCTACTTGCACACGGTGGCGCTGCAGCTCGGTGCGGTCAACGGGTCGACTGCGGCACTGGTTGTCGGTGAAACCGCGGCACCGGCCATCGTCGGCGTCATGTGGCTCGGCGACTCGACGGTGCCGGGGCTCGAATGGCTTGCCCTGGCAGGTTTCACGTTCGCCACACTCGGCGCGGTTGCCGTTGCGATCTTCGGAACGGCAGAAGCCGAACGCTCCGCTGAGGACAATCTTCGGGGCGATCGTGCGGACTTCTCGTCCGGCGAGTTCACCGTACCGGCTGACTGCAGCTCGTTGGAGCATCCACCAGTGAGCAGAACTGGGCCGGCCGGGTGGGTCGATAATCTGACCGAACGCCTGCACTGGAGATGATGTCGCGGTAAGCGGCCACCGCATCGGTCGGCTGCCGGGTCAGTGACGGGTCGGACTTCACATCTACGCGGTAGAGACCGAATCGTGAAGCGTAACTGCCCCATTCATAGTTGTCCGTGATGGACCAGTAGTTGTAACCGACCACGTTCATACCGTCGGACTTGGCGCGGGAGATCCAGTACGCGGCGTCGCGGAGCTGGTCTTCGCGCTTGTATCCGTCGGGCCTCGGTTCGCCGTCCTTGGTGGGCATACCGTTCTCCACGATGTAGAGCGGCGTGCCAGGGAACTTACGCGCGTAATACCGCAGCGCGTAATAGAGCCCATCCGCCGACGTGGATGCCTTCCAGTACTCCTCGGTGGCGGCGTTGTAGGTGTTCAAATCCGTTGCGGCCACGGAGTAGTAGTAGTCGATGCCCACGAAGTCCTGCTTGTCGGCGATGCGGTCGAGGAAGAGTGCATCAAGTGCCGGCTGCACGGTCGGCAGATAGGCCGAGTTCGACGACACCCAGGCGCCTGGTTGGCGAGCGTGGATGTAGTCGTAGATGGTGCGGTGCACGTGTACGAGTTGGTCCAGCATCAGCGGAATGTTCTGGGGCGCAAGACCACCGAAGTTCACCTCACGAAGAAAGGTGTAGACCATCGGTTCGTTGATGGTGATCCAGATCGGGTCGTATGCGGCGTAGCGGTCGACCACGGCACGGGCGTTCTCGAGCCAGTCCGCAGCCATCGTCGGGTTGTTCCAGCCACCACGATCAGCAGCCCAGCCCGGGTACACCCAATGGTCGAGGGTGATCATCGGGCGCATCCCCGCACTCAGGATGTGATGGATCACGTCGTCGTAATAGGCGAGTTCCCGTTGGTCCCACACCCCCGGCGACGGCTGAATCCTCGCCCACTCGATGCTGATCCGGTACACCTCGACACCCATCGACCTCGCGTTCTCGATGTCTTCGGCGTAGCGGTGGCGGAAGTCGACGGAGGTGCCGACGCGGTCGTGGACCCGTGTGCTGTTCGAGTAGCGCAGCCAGTTGCTGTCCGGGGAGCTGCCCTCTGACTGGAATCCTGCCGAACCGACGCCCCACAGGAAGTCGTCACCGAGCACCGAACCCTGCGCCGAAGCGGGCGCGGCAGGGACGGCAACAGCGACGAGAATCGGGAGAACAATCGCGAGAATCCGTCTGATCATGGTCATCTCCGAGTCAGATCGTGAATGCGAGGTTGCCGAGCACAGCATCTGCGAGGTCGGGATCACCGGTCACCTCGACTGCCGACGGATCGGCACTTGTCCGTCCACCGATCAGACGGGCGAGGTCTGCGATGTCGAGGCGCAGCACCAGGGTCGGTTCCTCGGCGAACTCGGGCACCACGGCCGCTCGGCCGTCGACAGCGATGTTGACCGTACGGGGAGTCAGACCGGTGATGTCGAAGCGCACCCGACTGCCTGTCGGTGCCCCCGCCTTCTTTCCGACGAGGTAGGGCAGCGATTGGGTGATCTCGTCGGCGGCGAACTGCGCACTGACTGCATCATCCGGCGCAGGCAGCCCGAGGGCGTCGCGCACGTCCAGTTCATGCATCCAGCAGTCGAAGATCCGGATGCGCATGAATCTGCCGTAGGTGTCCGGACCGGCCGGTGTGAATGAGTCGGCGTCGAAGTCGTCTTGTGTTGTGGCGTCGAGGGCGGCGGCGCGGCGGTTGATGGTCTCGGCGAAGTCAGCCATCGTGGCGGCCCTCCCCTGCGCGCGGTAGTGCACCAGCCACCGCTCGTTCATCGCCGCGATGTCGTTGCGGACATGCGGATAGCCGCTGACGTCGGCCTCGACCACGGGCTCCGGATCGCCGAGCAGCATCAACTCCGTGGTGAACACGTGGGTCACGATGTCCCCCACCGACCACCCCGGCAGCGTCGAGGGCTGCTCCCACTGGGCGTCGGCCAACGAGTCGGCCAATCGGTGCACGGACGCCCAGACCGCGGTGAGCGCTTCGATCGCGGGCTCCCTGGGCACAATGGTTCGGCTCATGGTTGGTGACATTACGGATGCCACCGGTCCGAGTCGCCAGGATTCGGCCGATGGGCGGGGCCGAACTGTGCGCGGACCCGCGCGCGCCTAGAATTCGTGAAATGACCAGTGACAAGAATTTGCATACGCAGATCACCGACCTGATCGCGCAGGAGAAAGAACTGCGTGACCAGGTGTCCAGTGGGGAAATCAGCCCCGACGACGAGCGTTCGCAGCTCGGCGATATCGAGGTCCAGCTCGATCAGTGCTGGGATCTGCTCCGTCAACGCGACGCCCTCCGCCGTGCGGGCAAAGACCCTGACGACGCCGAAGTCCGTCCGCCGAATGTGGTCGAGGGTTATCTCAACTGAGTTGGTAAGTTTGTCGGGTCCGCCCTCGTAGCTCAGTGGATAGAGCACCGCTCTCCTAAAGCGGGTGTCGCAGGTTCGATTCCTGCCGGGGGCACTTCCTGGGCCCGATGTTCGAGGTGTCAGACCCGTAGCGCCAGCGACACCACCAGCCGCGAGGCCTGGTCGCCGAGGTCGAGTCCGGTCAGCTCCTGGGCTCGCCGAACCCGGTATCGCAGCGTGTTCGGATGCACGTGCATGGTGGCGGCAGCTGTGCGCACATCGCCGAACGCATCCAGGTAGGCGCGAACGCTGGCCACCAGGTCGGAGCCGTGGGTGCGGTCGTAGTCCCTCAGTCGGCCCACTCTCGGGTCGACGAGATCCGGGTTGTCGGCGAGCAGTCCGACGATCTCGCCGAGTAAGACGCCGGTGCGCGACTCCGCAACCGTGGTCACCACGTCGATCAACGCGCCTTCTCGCGATGCCGCGTCCAGGACCCGGTCGACCTCGGTCCGCAGGCCCGGCACCGCCGTCAGACCAGCGGGCGAATCGGCGACAACTCCCCGGATCTGCATGGCGAACCGGCGGTCGGCCGCTGCCACTGTGCTCTGCACCCAGCGCACCGTCGATGCGCCTCCGTCCGTGCCCGGCAAGATGACGTACACCCTCTCACCGACCGCGGCGGTCACCGAGTCGGGACGAAAAGCGCTGGCGTGCAGTGTGACTGCCGGTAGATAAGCGGCAACGGAATCCGTCGGCAACTGTGCGGGAAACCGACGTGCCAAACCGACGACGGTAGCGGGACCCGAACGCGGAATGTTCAGTGCGTCGGCAAGATAAGGGATGTCGACGGTGTCACCGCGCAAGCCCAGCAGCCGCTGCACCTGTTCGGCATGCACGGACGGGACCGCCGCCGAGCGGGAGATGATACGAGCGGCGACGGCTGCGGCGCCGGTGATCACATCGCTTGAATCCGGTGACAGTGCGGCCTTCCCCTGCTGAAGCCACAAAGTCCCGAGATACTCACTGCCCCTTGGGGTTCTGATGCCCACGGCAATTCTCGGCCGCAGCCCGAGGTCGTCGCGGGCCGCCACCGACACCACGTCTGGCCCCGCTCTCAGAGCAGTGAACACGCCCCACTGCCGAAGCCAGTCGAGCATCTCCGGTGGACCCTCCCGTCCGAGGATCGACAACCTGCGAAGGGCGTCGGCTTGCTCGTCAGATGAGCTGTAGGCCAACACATGTGAGCCCGCATCCTCGATGCTGACAAGTCCGCCGGTGCGATCTGCGACCGCCTGCGCGAGTGCGAACAAATCACCCGCAGTGCCGCTTGCCATCGATTCCGGGGACTCGGCGCGAGCGTGGTCGAGGACCCGCCCGATCAAGTTGTAGATTCGTTCCCACCGCGCATGCGGATCCACTGCGACCACAGCAATACCCGCCGAGACTGCGCGCCGGGTCACCTCAGCGTCCGGCGCTTTGAGCAGGATCGCCGCCGGGGGGTGGCTGCCGAGACTCGCCAACCACGCCATCACCTGGGCCGGCGCGACACCGACAAGCAGGGCCAACTCGGCTGCTCTGGCCCCGCGTCCCACGCCGAGGTGCAGGTCATCCGCGTCAAGCAGCGAGGCTGCGGTCACCGGGCAGTCGAGTCCTTCGGGCGCCTCCACCAGCGTGACGAGCGTTCCGTCGAGCGCCAGAAGCAACCGCCCGAGTGTCACGGCCCCGCGGCCATCGGTATCTGCCATCGGCACCCCTTGTTCGATCGGCCCAAGAACTTGCTTCAGCTTAGTCCGATCAGCCATATCGCTGGACGGTTGGTGCAGCTGAGATTGAGGACATGGACGCCATCACCACACCCCCACCTGCCCACAACGAGCCCGTGCACACCTATGCCCCCGGATCTCCGGAACGCTCACGGATCGTGGCCACCCTGGCCGAGATGAGCTCGGCCGACCCGATCGAACTCCCCCACGTCATCGGCGGCACACATGCCAGTGGTTCGGGCGCCGCGATGGCGGTGGTCCAGCCACACGCGCATCATGAGGTGCTGGGCACACTGACGAATGCGACCACACACGATGCGCGCAGAGCAGTCGACGCTGCGCTCGCTGCGGCACCGGACTGGGCGGCAACATCTTTCGACGAACGCGCATCCATTCTGCTCCGGGCTGCGGACCTCCTGTCGGGACCTTGGCGTGAGAAGATCGCCGCCGCAACGATGCTGGGCCAGTCGAAGAGCGTGCAGCAGGCCGAGATAGATGCGCCGTGCGAACTCGTCGACTTCTGGCGCTTCAACGTCGGGTTCGCTCGCGAGATCCTGGCCGAGCAACCCGTCTCCAGCCCTGGGGTGTGGAACCGGCTCGATCATCGCCCACTCGAGGGCTTCGTCTACGCCATCACCCCGTTCAACTTCACCGCGATTGCCGCGAATCTGCCGACAGCACCGATGCTCATGGGCAACACGGTGGTCTGGAAGCCATCACCGACGCAGACCTACGCCGCGTATATGACGATGCAGCTACTCGAGGCCGCCGGCCTTCCCCCGGGAGTCATCAACATGGTCACCGGCGACGGCATCGCCGTGTCAGACGTCGCGTTGGCCGACGAGAACCTCGCTGGCATCCACTTCACAGGCTCGACCGCCACATTCCAAAATCTGTGGCGGGAAGTCGGAAGCAATATTCAACGCTATCGCGCCTATCCCCGACTCGTCGGCGAGACGGGAGGCAAAGACTTTGTCTTGGCCCATGATTCGGCCGACCCCGACGTTCTGCGCACAGCCTTGATCCGCGGCGCGTTCGAATATCAGGGTCAGAAGTGCTCGGCAGCCTCGCGCGCGTACATCCCGAGGTCGGTGTGGGACATGATGGGCGACGACTTCTTACAAGAAGCCAATGCTCTGACATACGGCGATGTCCGCGACCTCGCCAACTTCGGCGGCGCAGTCATCGACAGACGCGCTTTCGACAAGGCGGTCACCGCGATCGAACGGGCGAAGTCGGTGCCGTCGTTGACGATTGCGGCGGGTGGTGACTACAACGACGCAGAGGGGTACTTCGTACGTCCGACGGTGCTGCTCAGTGACGATCCTGCCGACGAGGCCTTTCACAAGGAATACTTCGCGCCCATCCTCGCGGTGCACGTCTATGACGACGGCCAGTTCGATTCTGTTGTGCAGGAGATCAACTCATCGGCAAGCTACGCGCTCACCGGTGCAGTGATCGCCGACGACCGGACTGCCGTCGAAGCCGCGATGACCGGGCTGCGCAACGCGGCAGGCAACTTCTACGTCAACGACAAACCGACCGGCGCCGTGGTCGGGCAACAGCCGTTCGGTGGAGGGCGAGCCTCGGGGACCAACGACAAGGCGGGGTCGAAGCAGAATCTGATGCGCTGGACATCAACACGCACCATCAAGGAGACCTTCGTCCCGGCGACGTCGGCGGGGTACCCGCACATGGAGCGCGACGACGCCGGGCGTGGTGAGTGACATGACCGGGGTGACCGCGGGTGCGGCACGCACCATCATCATGGCTGCCGCGTCCAGCGACCGGATCAAGCGAACCGCTGAACGAGTTCCGGTCACGCGGAACGTGGTGTCGCGCTTTGTTGCCGGCGAGTCCCATCGTGAGGTGATGGAGGCCGGGGTCGGACTGCTGAACTCCGGCCGGATGATCTCCATCGACCACCTCGGTGAGGACACCACCGATGAAGCCCAAGCCGACGCGACCGTGCAGGCGTACCTGAGGTTGATCGGGATGCTGGGCGACCACACCGAGTCGGTCGCCGGCTCGCATCCGGTGGAGGTGTCACTCAAGCTGTCGGCGCTCGGCCGCGCCTTGCCGCGGCACGGCGAGAAGATCGCACTGGAGAACGCCCACCGGATCGCATCCGCAGCCGAGGACGCAGGCGTGTGGGTGACCGTCGACGCCGAGGACCACACCACCACTGACTCGACTTTGCGGATTGTCCGCGAACTGCGGGCCGATTTCCCGGCACTGGGAACGGTTCTCCAGTCGTATCTGCACCGGACCGAGGACGATTGCCATGAGTTCTCGGCACCTGGATCGCGGATCCGGCTCTGCAAGGGCGCCTACGCCGAACCCGCCGAGGTGGCGTTCCAACGCAAACCCGATGTCGATGCGGCTTATGAACGCTGCTTGCGGGTGCTGATGAACGGACAGGGATATCCGATGGTGGCCAGTCATGATCCGGCCATGATCGCCGCCGCGGCGGCCATGGCCACAGACGCCGGACGCGCCACGGACGACTGGGAACACCAGATGCTCTACGGCATCCGGAGCGCCGAACAACTCCGACTCGTCGGCGAGGGACGTCGAGTCCGTGTCTACGTCCCTTTCGGTTCACAGTGGTACGGCTATTTCATGCGCCGCCTGGCCGAACGCCCCGCGAACGTGGCCTTCTTCCTACGAGCGTTGGTGTCTCGGGGGTAGCTTCTCGGCTGGTGGTTGGAGTCGGAGGATGTGGTGGCGTGGGTTCAGACCCTCCGACTTCAGCCACATCCTCCGGTTGCAGCCGGAGGAACTCACCACAGTCGGAGGAAGTGAGCCGCGCCCGACCAGCCGCAACAAGCGACCCGGGCAGGGAAACCGCAGTCGGAGGATCTGGCCCCCACCCCGCAAACCCTCCGACTCCAGCCA
Organism: Williamsia muralis; assembly: GCF_051487485.1. GTDB lineage: Bacteria > Actinomycetota > Actinomycetes > Mycobacteriales > Mycobacteriaceae > Williamsia > Williamsia muralis_B. Next base: position 623,376 of record NZ_JAHVCV010000002.1, read on the forward strand.
CAACCTCCGGTTGCAACCGGAGGAACTCACCAAAGTCGGAGGAAGTAAGCCGCGCCCAACCAACCGCGACAAGCGACCCGGGCCGGAGAGCCAAAGTCGGAGGAACTGGCCCCCCCACCCCGCAAACCCTCCGACTCCAGCCACAACCTCCGGTTGCAACCGGAGGAACTCACCGCACTCGGAGGAAGCGAGCCCCGCCCGACCAACCGCGACAAGCGACCCGGGCAGGGAAGCCCAGTCGGAGGATCTGGCCGCGTGGCCCGCAAACCCTCCGGCTCCAACCACAAACTCCGGTTGCAACCGGAGGAACTCACCGCAGTCGGAGGATGTGGCCCCTCAACCGGGAATGACGCCACCGCGAATCAGCGCGGACCGGAGTTTCGCGTGCAGGCGACCTGGATTGAGGAGGTCATCCCACGACCACCGGACCACTACGATTCCCATGGCGCGCAGCCGGTCCTCGCGCAACTTCTCGCGGTAGACGGCATCCTCGGGTCGCTCGCCTTCGGCAAGAGTGCCGAGGTACTTGATCCGCCCATCGAACTCGCCGACGACCTTCCCGTCCCAGTCGAAATCCGTCCGGCCGATCAGACCGTCTGCATCGAAGAACTCCGTCTGCAACGTCGGCATCGGGATGTCTTTCCAACCCGCCATCAAGGCTCGACTGACCGATTCACCAACGGATTCCGCGTCCCCGTCAGCCGCCAGCAATGCGCGACGCAACATCCCGATCCCGGCGGCGTGTGGGGTTCGCGCCGCGATGGCGTGTAGTTCGGCCAGCGATACGCCCGACCTCAGGGCATCGTCCAGAGCGGCAACGGCCTGCTCAAACGTTCCCGCCCGCGCCACATCACACGCCGTCACTGCTCGGCTGGTCACTCGAATGCCGTCGATGAGCACGATGTCGGCGCCGTCCAGAACGGCATGGTGGACGTGAACGTCACCCTCCCGCTTGCCCTTGGTCTGCGCAATGAAGTGAACACATCGCTGGTCCGGTCGAAAGAGCTGCATCCGATGGCATACCGCTGCCGACTGATGGCTCACGACGCGAACGCGTGAACGCCCGGCAACAGCGATCACGCGGCGGCGGTACTCGTCATCCGGCGAAAGGGCGACGCCGTCGGCAGGCGCCGAAACACCGCGGACAACCGGCAGGATGACTCCGGCCCGCCGTGCCGCTCTCAGCTGCGAGTCGCTACCGAACCCGCCCTGGACCACCGTCTTTCGCCGGATGAGACCGAACTCGGATGACTGCATCTACCCATCGTCATTGTCCCCACCGACCAGGTACCGCCAAAAAGGGCCCTCTGTGGACAGTTTCGAGGTTGTGCACAGGTCCACACCCTCCGACTTCAGCCACATCCTCCGACTGCAACCGGAGGAACTCACCAAAGTCGGAGGAACCACCGCCACACCCCCGCCAACCACCACACCCTCCGACTCCAGCCACACCCTCCGACTACAACCGGAGGAACTCACGACAACCGGAGGAACCGCCGCCACACCCCGACAACTCAGTACCCGATGAACCTATCGGTATGCAGACGCCATGGCTGCCAGCGCAAGGCGGGTTCGGCGCGAATCAGCATGGGCTTGAGCGCGGAGAGCATCATCGGCGGGCCAGAAAGGTAATAGTGCGCGCCGGGGCGCGCGACAGTAGCGACGTCATCAATACTCACCAATCCCCCGACCACGGTGATCACCTGGGCTCCACGTGCGCGCGCCGCATCCAGCACATCGCCGTACACAAGCCGGTCCTCGGAGTTCGCGGCGTAGATCAGCGAGACCTGGGAGAGGTCGGTGTCGCCGCGCGCCGTGAGGTCGGCGAGCATCGACCGGAACGGCGTGATACCGATGCCGCCGGCGATGAACACCATGGGAGAGCGCAGGTTTCGTGGCAACGTGAAGTCGCCGCCCACCTCGTCGACGTATAGCCGGCGCCCAGCACCGTCTTCGATGAGACGCCGCTTGAACTCCGACGGACGCCCGCTGACGGTGAATCCGAAGCGGGTGGTGCCCTCCCCCGGCGCGCCCGCCAAGGACAGAACCCTACGGGTGCCCTGCTTTTCGGGTGCCGGACTCCATGTCGGATCTGAGATCTGGGCCCATTGCCCGGGCCGGAACCGCAATCCCGGTGAGGCCAGCACCTCGTATGTGTCGGTGCCGATCGGCTGCACCGACTCGACCTCGAGTACGTGCCGTCGCCACTGCCTGCCCACGACAAACGTGAACAGGCTGCCGGCCAGGAGCGCTATCTCGGGTACGAACTCCAATGTGTACTCGGACGTGATCTCGAAGGACTGATTCCCGTACATCAACACGGCGACAAGAGCGGCATAGACGAGTGTGGGGATTCGACTGGTCGGCGACGTCAAGGGCTCGGTCAGCATGATGGCCGCCACGAAGAACAGTGGCGTGGACTGGAATCCGAGCTGAAGCGCGTCGCCCACGGGTGTGCCGTTGTCGGCCGCGACCACGATCATCGTCAGTACTGCCACCGCCAGGAACACCCCGACGAGCCACCACTCGCGCAGCTTCCACACCACCGCAGCACCGACGACGATCATCGCGACCATCAACGGTTCGGCTGCGATCCACCAGACCGGGTACAGGAACGGCCCTACCGAGAAGTACGCGAACAGATAGCTCACCACCGCGCCGGCCACTGCCGGATTCACGATGTGTCGACGACGCACCGCCACAACGTATTTGGAGGCACTGGCGATCGCGGCCGCGAGAACGAGCCCCCATGCACTGTCGGTGTTGGTGAGCCCGGGAAAGATGAAGAACAGGATCAGGGCGGTGATCAACCACGACTCACTACCCGGCGGCACCCGCACGATGGCGGCACACAGGTATGTCACGGCGGCACAGACGACCACGAGAATGGCCAGCGATCCGAGCAGTTCGGTTGCGGTGTAGGCGAAATCGGCGCCGGAGGCAGCGACGATGAGTGCGTAGGCCGCCAGGACCACCAACGCGATCAACACGAACCGGTACATCGACAATCGGTCCACGGCGCGGACGATCTTCATAGGAAAAGCTCCAGTTCTCTGGCGTGCGAATGTTCGACCGTGCCGTTGGCGCGCACCACAACGTAGTCGAACGAGAAGTGGCTCAACAGCTTCTGTGCGGGAGTGAAGAACAGCGCGGTGGACAATCCGTCGGCGATCATGGTGTCGTCGGCGATCACCCAGGTCGCCAGCACCTCGCGGGTCGGCGCGGACGTGACCGGGTCGACGATGTGGTGCCAATCGGCCCACGCTCGGCGGTTGCCCGCGGAGCCACAGATCGCGTTGTTCTCGATGACCACCGTGCCGATGGCTTTGGTCGGGTCGGTGGGGTGTTCCAGCGCGATGCGATGAGGTGCGGCACCGGCCCTGATGTCTCCGCTCCCGTTGACCAGGTACTCATCGAAGCCCGCTGCTTTCACCAGTGCGCTGATGCGGTCCACGGCGAACCCTTTGCCGGTGGCCCCGACATCCAGCAGGCACGGAGACCGCACCTCCAGCTGACCCTGCCACCCGGCCAGCACGTCGTCCCAGGCCGGGACGGTCGCAATGGTCGCACCCGGCTGCAAGGAGTACTCGGCGTCGTATCCGGCGTCTGCCAGGGTTTGCCCCACCATGGGTGTCACCATCGCGCCGGTCAGTTCGTACAGCGTGCGATGCAGGTCGAGCAAGGGCTGGTCAGACGGCTCCACCGGGTAGGTGCCTGGCGTGCGGGCGATGGACGCGACCATCGAGTCGGTCCGGAACCGCGACCAGATGCGATCGATGCGGTCGAGTTCACCGAGAACCGAGGCCTGCAACACTTCGGGCACGGCCTGCGACAGGGTGATGTCCCAGGCCGTGCCCAGTGCGGGGAACGCCCACTCGTTCGAATCGGTCACAACAACGGGGGTGTCGATCAGGCCGCGGCTTCGGTCTTGATCTGGTCGATGGCGTCGTTGAAGCCCCCGGATGTGAGGGAGGATCCGGACACCTTGCTGACGTCGAGTTCGTCGATGCTCTTGCCGACCACCAGTGCGTCGATGCCGCTCTTGAACTTGCCCTGGAAGTCGGCCGACGTGCCCTTGGTCTGGCTGGTGTCCACCGACAGCGCCGTGATCACCGAGTTGGACAGGGTGACGGTGACGCCGAGTTGCTGTTCGCCGCCGGGTGATTGGTAGGAGCCGACGGCGGTGTATTCGCCATTCTTGTAGGCCGAGGTGGCAGCTTCGTCCTGGACTGCGCTGGTGTCGGCAGCGGCACTGTTGGCCGCCGTGGTCGTGGTACTTGCGGCAGTGCTGCTTCCGTCGTCGCCACAGGCGGCGATGGCCGCTCCCGCTGCTGCAATGACTGCAGCGACCTTGCCCGCGTTGACGATTCGGCTGTTGTGGAATGAAGTCGATGTCGAGGTCATGGCTCCATACTGCCGCTTCGAGGTCGACCGTGGTCCGTTTCAGAGGCCTTTGACAGCAGACTCTCAGATCTCAGCCAGCTTTAAGCGGGCTCGTTGTAGAACCGAATATTTTACCTTCCAGCTGCGGCAATCCGCGCCGCCACCGCATCGATGAAAACGTTCGAGATGTCGGCGGGCGTCTCTGCAACGTAGCTGCTTCCGCCGGTGGCGTCCGCGATCTGCTTGAGTGATTCGGCGTCGGCGTCCTCGGTGATGCCGATGGTGAGGATGAGCACCGGTCTGGCCGGATCCTCGAGCCGTTTCAGTTCGGCCAGCAAACCCTGGAGGCTGATCGAGTTGTCGTCCTCGTTCTGGCCGTCGGTCAGGAGGATGACGCTGTTCGAATAGTTGGGGTCATAGCTGTCCTGGACCTCCTTGAACGCCGCGAGCGTCGTGTCGTAGAGCCCGGTGGCGCCGCCCACCCGACCCGGGAGTGTCACGATCTGCGACTCCAGGTATTCGCGATGGGTCTGGCCATCGGTATCAACGGTGTCGAGGCGTTCGATGGGAGCGATCGGCAACCAATCCTGGTCCGGTCCACCCATGTCGATGGAGAACAGCCACGCCCCCAGTGCCGAGTTGTTGGGGAAGATTTTCAGGCCGTTCTGGCTGGCCTCCACAAGCATCTCGGCCCGGGTCGAGGTGCCCGCCGGTTCACGCATCGAACCGGACGCGTCTTCCACCACCAGCGTGCGGATCGGCACCCCGAGAACCGCCCACTGCCTGAGCGCTTTCTCCTCTTGCGCAGGGTCTTTGAGCGTCAGCACCTTCACCGCACCCACGCCGCCTTCCGGCGACGGCGCGTCGATGGCCGTTCGGAATCCGGCGGTGGTCAGCGCTGTCGCGCCGTCCTCGGACGTGATGTGTCCGGCCAGTTGTTCGCCCGCTGCGGCCACGATCTCTTTCCGAGCTGCCGACGCGGTGTTGAGCATCGGATAGTCGAGAATCATGGTCCCGTCGGCGGGGATCGCGGCTTGCAGACCACTGTTGGGGCTGGTGTTCTGGAACTCGATGAAGTGCTGCTCGCTGACCACTGTCGGCGACTCGCTGCCTGCGGCAACCTGCAGCCGGTCCACATCGGAGTCGCCCCCGATGCGGGCGTTGCCCTGCTGCAGAGCCAGCAGGGTCATTCCATCGGTGAACTGTTTGCGGTCGATGGCGCCGGCCTGTTCGGCCGCAAGCGCCCCGACGATCGGCGCGTCGCCGGTGCTGGAGTCGATCGGGTTGCCGAGGCGCAGGCCGGGCAGCTTCATGACGTCGACCCAATTGGTCAGTGCCGGAACATCTTTGCCTGCCACCACCACCGGACTGGCCGCAACGGATTCGGCGATCACGTCGCGCTGCACGCGCGCCTGGTCGGTGACCTTACGGGCGCGGGCCTGCGAATCGGCGATCCACAGGTCGGGCGCCTGATCACCCTTGGTGAGTTGGCCGGCGACGTTGGCGCCGCTGACCGCAGCCACGTTGAAGTCGTAACACGAGTCGGCCGACGCCTCGGCCGCCAGCGGTTTGAGGGTGGCAGCCATCGACGGATCGGCGATCACCGACACCGCTTCTCGAGAATCGCAGTCGCTGCCGGACGATGCCCAGACCGTCCGCCAGAGAATCAGCCCGGCCACCAACACCGCGACGACAACCAGCGCAAGAAGCGCCCAACGAGCGCCGCCGCCCCCACCGCCACCCCGGCCGCCGTCTCGACCCTCGCTGAATCCGAAGTCGTCATCGGCCCTGCTATCGACCCCATGTCGACCCATGCGTCACCCACCCTGTTGTTTCGAGGTTCGCCGGATTCTATCCACAGCGAATCAGGAACCAACACCCCAGATGGTGGCGGGCAGACGCCAGACCCGGCTCGCCCTCAGGTCTGGCGAACGGCTCTACGTTCAGGAGTAGAGATCGCGAAAGTTCTTGAGGGATTGGTTGATCTCACCTTTGAGGATCTTCGCGGTACTGCGGATGATCAATGACATCATCGGCGATCCGGTCAGGTTCACCTCGAGTCCTACCTTTGACCCATTCTTGGCGGGCTCCACCGTCAGTGTCAGGGTGACCGTGACGCCACCCTTGCCGTCGCCCTTCAAGTCCACCCGGCGGGCCGGATCGAACTCATCCACCACCCAGTCGAAACGAAGCTTGGCATTCTTGGCCGCGATGACCGAAGACACCTTCGTGCCCTTCTGGATCTCGTCGGGGCTGGGCAACTCGCTACGCCAGCCATCGTGCAGAGTGAGCCACTCGCCGTACCGCGACAGATAGAGCACATGCGCCCACGCGTCTTCCGGGGACTGGTTCACGTCGATCGAATCTTTGACCTTTGCCATAGGTGCGACGTTAGCGCTCCGACACCGGCAACCGGTGGACCATAGCCGTCGGTGTCATGCCGGGCAGGTGTCCGGAGCGGGTTCACCAGCGAAGCGATCGCCGATCCAGTCGACCGCCGGGCCTGTCACACCGAGATTGGTGTGCCCGCCGTCGGGCTTGCGAACCACCTCGATGACGTCACCGCCGGCACACGCACGCTGCACTGCTGCAGCGGTCCATGCGGGCAAGATGATCGAGTCCTGGTCGCCGAATGCGACGAAGAGTGGTCCGGCCGCCCGGCCCGCAGGCAACGCATCTTGCTTCAGGATCGTGCGGATACGGTCCACTGCCTCCTGGTCGGCGACAGCCGCGTCTCCAGGGGCCACGCTCATCGCCGCACTGAATCGGTCCACCAAGAATGTGGGACCGCAGGATGTGAAGACTTCGGCGTTGTCGGCCAGCCCTCCGCGTATGTAGTCATCCGCGTCGAAATCGGGGTACACCTCCCTCAACCCCGCGATGAGGTTGGGGATGAAGATCTTCTGAGCGTCGGTGTACGCCATCTGGGTTCCGGCGTCGGTGATCGGCGAAAGGTCGGCAGCAGGGGCCAATGCGGCCGCCCCGACGAACTCGAGACCCTCGCCGTAGTCGTCGGCGTAGTCGGCGGACGCCCACGCGGCCTGGCCCCCCTGTGAGGCACCCATTGCCGCCCACCGGTCCGAGGTGTCCGGAACGAGGTTTCGAGCGGCACGCACGGCGTCGATCATGTTGTAGGCGATTGTCTTCGGTTCGAGGTACGGGTGGCCAGGTGCATCCTCCACCCAGGTACCCAGCCCCTGGTAGTCACTGGCCGCCACCACGTATCCGCGGCCGACCAGTCGCGTGATGGCACCGTCTTCGCCGAGAAGGTCGGGATAGTCCGACGGACCGCAACTCTCGTCGGTACCTGTTGTTCCGTGACCGAAGGCGACGATCGGCCAGCCACCCGCGGGCGGGTCACCGTTCGGGACGGCGACCACTCCGGACACCTCCGTGCCGAACCCGCCCTGGTATCCGGCGGTCGAGCGATAGATGACACGCGTCACCTCTGCCACGTCACTCAGGGATGAACTCGCCTGGAACGGCATCTGCTTGACGATGTCGCCGCGCTCGCCGGGCGCCGGAGCCGGCGGTCGATCCGAATCCGGGACCGGAACAGACGAGGACTGGGCATACGACAGCGGCGAGGACGCGGCCGTTCGACCGTCGTCCTCGCCGCTGGCGCACGCGCTCACCGACAGCAGCACAATCGCTGCTGCCGGGATCGCTTTACCGAGGAGGCTGATGACCGGGGTTCTGGTGGCCGGGGTTGTTCCCGTCCTGCGCGAACTTCCGGGCAGCATCTGCACCCTTTCGGATCTGGTTCGAGTACTTGCCCTTGGTGGCCTTGTTGACCGCGCTGGCGCCCTGGTCGATGAGTTTGGTGTTCTTGCTCAGCGTGGACTTGCCCTTGTTGACCAAATTCTTGAAATCCATGCCACTCCTATCTCCGGATCGCCGATGCTCTCATGCCGGCGATCTTTGCTCTTGCGGATTCGATTTAACTTTACTAAACCACGCCGCAATTGTCGGGTTCAGTCGCCACAGCACTTCCACAGCAACGATACCGATCACCGATGCAATAACTGCAATTCCGGTTTTGCTCCAGTCAGTCGGGTCGAGTTTGAACAGCTCTTGCGTGAACGGCAGCGAGAAGATCAGCACGTATGCCAACGCCGAGCCGACCAGCAGCACAACCTTCCACCAGTTGTACGGTCGCGCGACCACCGCGAGAACCCACAACGCGATCGCGATGAGGGTGATCAGGGCCGTCGTGGCCGCCTGCGTCTGATCCGGGGTCATCTCGACGGAGTCCTTGCTGCCGAGCGCTACACCCTCCCCACCGGGATAGACCAGTGCGTACGCCACGAACGTGCACACGGCGATCACGATGCCGGAGGGAATGGCCAACCGCAGCACCCTGCCGACAAAACCACCGCGAGCGCGTTCGTTGTTGGGCGCCAGCGAGAGGACAAACGCCGGCACACCGATGGTGAACCACGCGGAGATCGTGACGTGGATGGGCTGGAACGGGTAGGAGATGGGCGTGAAGCCGAACAGCTCGCCGGCCACCCCGGCGATGCCGATCATCAACGCCAGCAGCACCGCGTACACGGTCTTGGTCAGGAACAGGTTGGAGACGCGTTCGATGTTGCCGATGACCCGCCGGCCCTCGCCGACCACATAGGGCAGCGTCGCGAACTTGTTGTCGAGCAAGACGATCTGGGCCACCGAGCGGCTGGCCGAACTACCCGACCCCATCGCCACTCCGATGTCGGCGTCTTTGAGGGCCAAAACGTCGTTGACGCCGTCGCCGGTCATCGCGACAGTGTTGCCACGGCCCTGCAGCGCCCCCACCATCGCGCGTTTCTGGTCGGGCCGTACGCGACCGAAGGTGGTGTGGCCGTCGAGGACGTCGGCGAGCTCGTCCTGGTCGGTCGGCAGACTCCGCGCATCGACGGCGTCGTCAACGGTTCCCAGGCCGAGCGAACCCGCCACCGCGCCCACCGACACGGCGTTGTCGCCAGAGATCACCTTCACCGATACCTGCTGAGATGCGAAGTAGTCCAATGTCTCGCGGGCGTCGGGACGAACGCGTTGCTCGAGTGCGATGAGTGCCCGCGGCACAACGTTTCCCGGTGCGGACAGGCCGTCGTCAGTCGGAGTGTCGACGGGCTGATCGGTGGAGGCGAGTAGCAGAACCCGCAATCCTTCCGAGCCCAGTTCCGTTGCGCGCGCGGCGGTCTCGCTCGCCGGATCGAGCAACATGTCGGGGGCGCCGAGAAGCCAATTGCCCTGATCCTGGGCTGTTGTGGTGTCCTGGAACGAGATCCCGCTCCACTTCTTCGCCGACGTGAACGGCGCGATGTGGGTCATCGACCACTCCGGCGCGACGGGATAGGCCTCGGCCATCGCCTGCACACTGGCGTTGGGGCGTGGGTCGTGCGCCGCGAGGGCGGCCAGAGCCTCTTCGAGCTGCGCGCGATCGTCGCCGAGCGGAACCAGTTGCGCCAGCCGCATACCGTTCTCGGTGAGCGTGCCGGTCTTGTCCGCACACACCACGTTGACGCGGGCGAGGCCCTCGATGGCCGGCAACTCGTTCACCAGACATTGGCGGCGACCCAGCCGTACGACCCCGACGGCGAAGGCGATCGACGTCATCAGCACCAGGCCCTCGGGAACCATCGGCACCAACGCGGCGACCATGCCCAAAAGGGCTGCCTTGATGCCGTTTTCACTGATGAACAGCTGGTTGACGATGGTCAGCAGACCAGCGGGGATCAGTAGCCAGGTGATGATCCGGAGGATCTTGTCGATCCCGTTGCGGAGTTCTGAGTTGACGAGGGTGAACTTGCTGGCTTCCTCGGCGAGCTGCGCCGCGTACGCGTCGCGACCGACCTTGGTCGCCCGGTAGGCACCCGAACCCGACACCACGAAGCTGCCGGACAGGATCGGATCACCCACCGACTTGAAGACGGCGTCGGCCTCACCGGTGAGCAACGATTCGTCGACGTCGAGTGCCCCCGCTTCCACGGTCTCGCCGTCGACAACGATCTGGTCTCCGGGTCCCAATTCGATGATGTCGCCGAGCACCACCTCGCTCGGCGCGATCTCGGCGGCCGCCCCATCCCGGCGCACCATGGGCCGGGTCTGCCCGACGATTGCGAGCGCATCGAGTGTCCGCTTGGCCCGGATCTCCTGGATGATGCCGATGCCGCTGTTGGCGATGATCAGCAAACCGAAGGCGCCGTTGATGATCGAGCCGGTGGTCATCACGATGATGAACAGCACACCCAAGATGGCGTTGATGCGGGTGAGGACATTGGCGCGAACGATGTCGAGGACACTGCGGCCCGAGCGATCCGGCAGGACGTTGACCTGGCCGGCGGCAACGCGTTCGGCCACCTGTGCGGTGGTCAGGCCTGCGGTGGCGTGTGTTTCTCCGAGCGTGGTCACGCTGCGCCTTCCCACCAGGACTGGGTGTCGAATCCGTGGCCCGACCGCGACGGTACGTCGAAACGCGCACCGGGCATCGGCGTGATCACGGGGATGTGTTCGCTCTGAGCGGCGGGCAGCAGACGTTGAACCGGGTCGGCCCATTCATGCAGAGCCAGATTGAAGGTGCCCCAATGAATCGGCAGCAGCAACGACTCGGACAGATTGGCGCGATTGAGCATTCGGTGCACTCTCACCGCCTCTTCCGGATTGAGGTGGATGTCGGGCCACAACCGGTCGTAGGCGCCGATGGCGATCAGCGACAGCCCGAACGGACCGTGGTCGGTGCCGACTTGCTCGAACGCATCGGTGATTCCGGTGTCGCCGGAGAAGAAGAAGTTGTGTCGAGGTCCGGCAACCGCCCAACTGGCCCACTGGGTGGTGTTGCGCTGCAGCCCGCGTCCCGAGAAGTGGCGTGCGGGAGTGCAATTGAAGGTCAGCTCGCCGATCGTGACCGAGTCACCCCAGTCGGCCTCGTGAATACGTTCGGGGCTGATGCCCCAGTACTCGAGGTGCGCCCCGACGCCGATGGGAGCGACAAACGCGGCCTCGGGGTGGGTGGCCGCGAGTTTGCGAACAGTGGCCGTATCGAGATGGTCGTAGTGGTCATGGCTGATGAGCACCACATCCAGCGCGGGCAGATCCGCCAGCGCGTGGGGTACCGGGTGCATACGCGCCGGTCCCACCAGACTCGACGGCGAGCACCGTTTGCTCCAGACGGGGTCGGTGAGGATGCGGTATCCGTCCAGTTCGACGAGCACCGACGCGTGCCCCATCCAGGTGGCCGCCAGCTCGGCTGCGACATCAGGCAGAGGCGTCACATCGAACTCCAGCGGTCGCCGCGGCTTGCCGATGTCGCCGCGACGGAGCATCGCCAGCGCGGCCGCCCGATCCCCTTCAACGGGTGTCGGCGGCTCCACGTTGCCGAAGTTGCCGCCAGTTTGGTGCGGCGAATGGCTGATGTGAGAGAGCACAAGGTCTTTGGGTGCACCCATCGCTCGGAACACCTCGGACCCGGCGCCGACGCCGGCCGCGGTGAGCGCTACGCCAGCTGTTGCCGCACTGGTCAGAAGCCTTGGACCGGTCATGAGATTGGGAAGACGCACCACGGAAGCACACACTACCGGCCAGGTGGGGTGGCCGACCGGGACCGACCTTCCCCGCCCCGCCCCGCCCCTCCTCGAACGGCGGGGACAAGGGCGCGGTCGGAGGGTTTACAACCCGGAATAACCGGGGGTATACCTGACTTATATAGACCATAGCCAGATAACAGGAGGCCGCAATGAGTTCGATCGTCGACGCTGTCATCGTCGGGGCAGTCAGGACCCCGATCGGTAAGGGCAAATCAAACGGAGCGCTTCACGGCGTGCATCCGGTGGACATGTTGGCCCACAGCCTCACGTCCCTGGTGGAACAGACCGGCATCGATCCGGCCCTGATCGACGACGTGATCACCGGAAACGTCACACAGGCCGACGAGCAGGGCCAGAACATCAGCCGCAATGCGGTGCTCGCCGCGGGCTTCCCCGAGACCGTTCCGGCCACCACCGTGAACCGCCAATGCGGGTCGAGCCAGCAGGCCATCTCGTTCGCAGCACAGGCCGTGATGTCGGGTGTGCAGGACATCGTGGTCGCGGCGGGCGTGGAGTCGATGAGCCGCGTACCGATGTTGTCCGATGTCCGAGACGGAGCAAACCCATTCGGCGAAGCGCTCTTGCGCCGCTACCCAGAGGGGTTCATCCCCCAGGGGTACAGCGCAGAACTGATCGCCGCGGACTGGGGCTTCTCGCGCACCGAGCTCGACGAGTTCTCGATCGCCAGCCATGAGAAGGCTGCCGAGGCCACCAAGGCCGGCCGATTCGAGCGAGAGATAGCTCCCCTGGCGGGCGTGTCGACCGATGAGATGATCCGCCCCGGCGGCACCGTCGAGCAATTGGCCGGACTCAAGGCCGCGTTCTACAACCCGGCCATGAAAGAACGGTTCCCGCAGATCGACTGGCGGATCACCGCGGCCAACTCGAGCCCACTCTCCGATGGCAGCGCCGCGGTACTGATCATGAGCAGCGCCAAGGCCAAGGAACTGGGCCTCAAGCCGATGGCCCGATTGCACAGCTTCTCCGTGGTCGGCTCCGACCCGATCTACATGCTCACAGGTGTCATACCAGCGACGCAGAAGGTCCTCGAGAGAGCGGGTCTGCAGATCTCGGACATCGATCTGTTCGAGGTCAACGAAGCCTTTGCACCAGTTGTGCTGGCCTGGGCCAAAGACACGGGTGCCGATCTCGGCAAGACCAATGTCAACGGCGGCGCGATCGCACTCGGCCATCCCCTCGGAGCCAGCGGAGCACGCATCATGACCACGCTGGTCAACGCACTCGAACAGACCGGCGGCCGCTACGGACTGCAGACGATGTGTGAAGCCGGTGGGCTCGCCAACGCAACGATCATCGAACGGCTCTGAACTCGGTTGTCGACCATCAACGCATGACGCGCCACCCTTCGTGGCGCGTCTTTGCGCAACTGAACCGTGCAGGTGACCCGCGCACTAGGCTGTGACGGGTGTCCGATGATGTTGTCCTGGCTGTCGACTTCGGTGGAACGAAGGTCGAAGCCGCCTGGGTCGATTCCTCCGGGCAGGTGTTCGAGGCGGGACGCAATCGCGCACCCACCGGGCCCGACGCCACCAGCTCGGAACTCGAACAAAGCGTTGTGCGCGTCGTCGACTCTGCACTTGCGCAGATTCCGGCCGGTACACAGGTGGTCGGCGTGGGCATTGCCGCCGCAGGGCCCGTCGACGAGGACAACGGAACTGTCTCCCCCATCAACCTGCCCCGATGGCGTCGTCATCCACTTCGACAACTGATCAGCGACCGCCTCCCGGATCCGCTGCGCGACACCCCCGTTCACCTGCATCGCGACGGCGTGGCGATCGTGCTGGCTGCACAGTGGATCGGTAACGCGATCGGTGCCCGCAATCTGATGGGCATGGTGCTCTCCACCGGCATCGGTGGGGGTTTCATCGTCGACGGTCGTGTGCTCGCCGGAAACAGCGGCCACATCGGCCAGATTCAGGTGTCGGGGTTCACGGGCGAGGTAAGCATCGGCAGCCGGACCACCCTCGAGTCGGTGGCATCCGGACCCCACGCGGTGGCGTGGGCCCGCGCTCAGGGGTGGACCGGCGAGTCGGGTGAAGACCTGGCGGCGTCGTACCGCGACGGAGACGACATCGCCTACAGCGCGGTGCTCCGGGTATCGGAGGCTGTGGGCCAGGCGATCTGCAGTGCCGCGGCGCTGGTCGAGCTCGAGACTGTTGCCATCGGCGGCGGATTCTCGCGAGTGACTCCCGATCTACTGCCGCTGATCCAATCCGTGGTCAATCGCCATCCGCTGCAGTACATCTCGCGGGTCAAGATCCTGGACGCCGGATTGCCGGACGACGCGCCGCTCGCCGGGGCAGCGGCGCTGATCTACCGGCGCGACATCGTCGGACTTCCCTGAACCCGGCGGATCAACCTGCCAGCGACCGACTGATCACCAGCCGCTGGATCTGGTTGGTGCCCTCGAAGATCTGCGTGATCTTGGCCTCGCGCATCAACCGTTCGACCCGGAAGTCCTTGGTATAGCCGTAGCCGCCGAACACCTGAACAGCATCGGTGGTCACCTTCATCGCCGCATCGGTGGCGACCAGCTTGGCCACCGAAGCGTTGCGCGAGTACGGCAGCCCAGCGTCGCGGCGCCGCGCTGCATCAAGGTATGTCGCCCGGGCGGAGTCGACCGCTGCGGCCATGTCGGCCAGGAGAAACCCGAGCCCTTGGTGGTCGATGATCTTCTTACCGAATGTCTTTCGCTCCTTTGCGTACGCCACCGCCTCATCCAGTGCCGCCTGGGCGATACCGACTGCCACCGCAGCGATACCCAACCGTCCTGAATCGAGTGCACTGAAGGCGATCTGCAGCCCCTGGCCATCCGCGCCGATGCGCCGGTCTTCCGGGATGAAGGCGGAATCGTAGTGCGCCGAGGTGGTCGGAACGGCCGAGAGGCCCATCTTCTCTTCGGGTTTGCCGAAGGTCAGTCCGTCGGTGCCATCCGGGACGAGGAAGCAGGAGATTCCTTTGGAACCCTCGCCGGTACGCGCGAAGAGGTTGTAGAAGTCGGCGATCCCACCGTGTGTGATCCATGCCTTCGCGCCGGTGATCCGGTAGCCCCCGTCAGCGACCACTGCCTTGCAGTTGAGTGCCGCCGCATCTGATCCGGCCTGCGGCTCCGACAGGCTGTACGCGCCGATCTGATCGCCGCTGAGCATTCCCGGCAGCCATCGCTTCTTCTGCTCGTCGGTTCCGAACGCCATCAAGGGATGACAGGCCAGCGAGTGCACGCTCACCGCAACGGCCACTGCCGCCCATCTGGCGGCGATCTCCTCGAGCACCTGGAGGTAGACCTCGTACGGCTGGCCACCACCACCCCACTCCTCGGGGTACGGAAGGCTCAGCAGCCCGGTCTGCCCCAGCACCGTGAACGCCTCAGGGGGGTACTTCTCGGCCTTCTCGTACTCATCGGCGATCGGCTTGAGCGTCTTGTCGGCGACATCGCCTGCCAATTGCACCAGGTCGCGGGCTTCGTCGGTGGGCAGCAGCCGGTCCACGGGCATGGGTAACTCCTCGGTTGGACGGGCGCGACAGTACTGGAGGCCGCGCTTGAGTACTGTCGACAGTACTAGATTCACTTCGCCAGTACTATCGACACATGGCCACTCCCGCTGCGCCGACCCACGCCACCGCCCGCCGCGCCGAGTTGTTCGACGAACTGGCGGCTCTGTTCCTCGCCGACGGTTTCGCGCATCTCACGCTGGACCAGATCGCCGCGCAACTGCGCTGCTCCAAATCCACCCTCTACACACTCGCGGGCAGCAAGGACGGTCTGGTGCGAGCGGTCACCGTGGACTTCTTCCGGTCGGCCACGGCCGAGGTGGAACAAGCGCTGGCCGGCATCACCGGCACCAAGGCGCGGTTGACCGCGTACCTCACCGCCGTGGGAGCGGCACTCAGCCGCGCGAGTGAGACCTTCATGGAAGATCTCGCCGCCTTCGCGCCGGCTCGAGAACTGTACGAGCAGAACACACGTGCCGCCGCGGGCCGAGTCCGCGAACTCATCGACGAAGGCGTTGCCACCGGGGACGTACGTGATGTGCACGCCGACTTCGTCGCCGACGTCGCGACCTCGGCGATGGTTCGTATCCAGCAGCGAGGCGTGAAAGCTGCTGTCGGGCTTGACGATTCTCAGGCGTACCTCGAACTCGCCCATCTCCTGACCGAAGGAATCGGGCGTTGATCTGACGCTGATCAGACGGTGGCGTCGTGGTGGGCGATGGTGAATGCGGCCAGCACAACCGCGATCACCACTCCGACCGCCGTGTCCAGCACCCGGTCGACAGCGACCTCGGGCGCAAGTCCGGCGCCGAGAGCGGTCAGCATCAGCGCCATCGGCGTGACCAAGAGCGAACACAGTGCGTAATTGACGGTGACCAGTGTCTCCGCGAGCACTTGCAGAACGGCGATGAGGACAACTGCGCCCCAGTAGCCGATCGGCAGTGCCAGCAATCCAGCGGCGATCGCAGCGCCCCCGACGTTCCCGAGCAGTCGCTGAACTCCCCTGGTGACGGTCAGGTGGTAGTTGACGCCCTGCAGCGTGGCAACGGCACCCATGGCCGCCCACATCGGATTCTGCAGACCGACCGCCGCGACGACGCCGGCCGCCACACCGCCGGCCACGACGATCCGGAGCGACCGCGACAGCAGCTTCGCATCCCCGATCCGTGTCAACTCCTGGGCCAGAGAGGCGCGAGCGGCTGACGGGTGGGGACGTTCGCGCCGAACCCACATCACACACCACGGCGCAAGCGAGGCGACCACGCCCACCGCCGCGCCGATCACGGCGGCGGTCGACGCTTTCCAGACGTCGTCGGCACTGTTGGCAAAATCTGCGGCGCCGGCCGCGGCGAAGACCATCACAACCGGGCCGGGGCCGACCACCCGTAACGCTCCCAGCAACAGCGCGGCGAAACCTGCGGCGAGTGCGATGGCCACCACCTCTCCGGCGAGAGATACCCCCGCCGCCCCCAGCACTGCACCCAATGCGACGTACCCGGTGACCATCACCCCTGTCACAACCAGTCGGGGCAGACGAACCCGAAAAGGGTCGGGGCGACAGAAGGCCGAGGTGAGAGCACCCAGCGCGGCGAATCCCGCGACGTCTCGGTGGCCCGTGAGCCCACCGACAACCAGCACCAAGGCCACAGCCAGTCCCACCCGGACTGCCGAAGCAACCGCAGTGTTGCCGGTCTCGACGGTGACCAGGGCGGACCGCCAGGTCTGCGGATCAACCGAGTGCAGCAGCGCCGACCTGCTCCGATGGACACGGTCGATGATGGGGACGGTGAGAGGCACCAAAGTAATTTATCACTATTTTACTAGTGAACTAAATACTTGGGGCCGATAAGCTGTGCCGGTGGTCGAAGAGAATGAGCCGTCGGACGTCGTCGAGCGGGTTCGACGGGAATGGGCCAGGACATACCCCGATCTCGACACCGAACCCGTGGAGGTGATCGGACGGATCAACCGGATCTCGTCGGTCCTCGCTCACCAACTCGACCGCGATCTGGACGCACATGCCATCACACGGTCGGAGTTCGACATCCTGGGCGCACTGGCCCGCGCCGACCGTCCGCTGCGTGCCAGCGAGGTGGTGTCGACGACAAAGCTCAGCGGCGCATCCATCACCAAACTCACCGAGCGCCTCGCCGAACTCGGCCTGCTGGCGCGCAAGAAATCCGACCGTGACGGCCGGGTGGTGTTGCTGGAACTGACCGACACCGGCCGCGAATTGGTCCACGCCCAGTTCCCGCGGCGACTGGCCCGAGACACCGCGGTGCTCGCCGGCCTCACCGCGAAAGAGCGCGCCACTCTGGTCCAGCTGCTGCGCAAGGTGTCACGCGCCATGCCGGACTGACCCCGCCACAATTCGCGCGCTCAGAGCAGGTCGAGCAGCCGATCGAGGAACGGCCGTTGCCCCTTGAGCAATTTCACGCGCGCGGTCTCCACGTCGAACCAGGCGACCCGGTCGACTTCGGGAAACGACTTCATCGTCCCCGACCGTGGCGGCCATTCCATCTCGAATTCGTTGCTCACCGCGCCGGTGATGTCGAGGTCGGCCCCGATCGCGAACGCGGTGACGACCTTTCCACCCGACTGTTTGATCGCCCCGAGTTCTGCGACCTCACCGCCGGGCACGTCCAGACCGAGCTCTTCGCGGAACTCCCGACGAGCAGCGTCCAGGGGCTCTTCGTCCTCGGTGTACTCCCCTTTCGGGATGGACCACGCAGCTTCGTCTTTGCGGGCCCAGAACGGACCACCGGGGTGTGCGATCAGCACCTCGGTGGCTCCATCACGACTGCGGTACAGCATGATCCCGGCACTGAGCTTCGGCACTCGGATCCCTTCACGGTGTTCGTTCGGACGTCAGAGCACCAGGCTAGCCCGCACGACCTCGCGCCCATCAAGCCCAGAAGCGCCGCGCGCTGATCGGGTCTACCGTGAAATGACCCGTCCAATCCAATCCTCGATCCTCAACCGGGAGTGCCTTTATGACCAGCAACACCACAGCCGCACAGCAATCCGGACAATTCGCCATCGGCGGATCCTTGACTGTCAACAGACTCGGCTACGGAACGATGCAGTTGACCGGGCCCGGCGTGTGGGGGCCGCCCGCGAATCCCGAGGAAGCCGTGAAGGTGTTGCGTCGAGCCGTGGATCTCGGGGTCAACCTCATCGACACCGCCGATTCCTACGGCCCGGCGATCGCAGAACCGTTGATCAAGGAAGCCCTTCACCCCTACGCCGATGACGTCGTGATCGCGACAAAGGCAGGCCTGACGCGCAGCGGCCCAGGTGACTGGCGGCCGGTCGGCAGGCCCGAATACCTACGCCAGCAGGCCGAGATGAGTCTGCGCATCCTCGACATCGAGCAGATCCCTCTGTTCCAGCTCCACCGCATCGATCCGAAAGTCGATCTCGCCGACCAGATCGGCGAACTGAAGCTGCTGCAGGAGGAGGGCAAGATCAATCAGATCGGCCTCTCCGAGATCAACGTCGACCAGTTGATCGAGGCACAGAAGATCGCCGAGATCGCCACCGTGCAGAACCTGTACAACCTCGCGAATCGCAGCGCGCAACCGCTCCTCGACCACTGCACCGCCGAGAACATCGGCTTCATCCCCTGGTTCCCGCTCGCCACCGGCGAACTCGCCGGCCCCGGCAGCAAGCTCGCCGCCATCGCCGAACAGAAGCAAGCCAGCCCCTCGCAGCTCGCGCTCGCCTGGTTGCTCGCGAAATCGCCTGTGATACTGCCCATTCCAGGGACGTCCAGCGTCGACCACCTGGAAGACAACATGGCCGCGGCCGGTATCGAGTTGTCCGAGGACGACATCGATGCACTCACCGCCGCTGTCGAAGAGTAAGCGGACCGGTAACGACGCCGGACAGCACACCAGCCGATTGTGACCGGCCGCTCGCCGTCAGCCGACCAACGCGTCGGCCACGGTGAGTGCGGCGTCGAGGATCTCCAGACCTTCGGCGACCTCGGCCGGGCTCACCGTGCACGGGGGCACCATGTGCAGGCGGTTGAAGTTGGCAAACGGCAACAGTCCACCCTTTTTGCACGCGCCGATGACGTCGTTCATGGCGGCACTGGTGGAACCGTACGGCGCCAACGGTTCTCGGGTGCCCTGGTCTTTGACCAGCTCCACCGCCCAGAAGACACCGATCCCGCGCACCTCGCCGACGCTGCGATGTCGTGCCGCCAGCTCGGCGAGCCCCGGCCCCAGGACGTCGCGTCCGATGGCCGCTGCGTTCTCGACGATGCCTTCCTCGGTCATCGCGTTGATGGTCGCGACCGCAGCCGCTGTCGCCAACGGGTGTCCGGAATAGGTCAACCCGCCCGGGTACACACGGTTGGCGAACGTCTCGGCGATCGCATCACTGATCGCGACACCTCCGAGCGGTACGTACCCCGAGTTCACTCCTTTGGCGAACGTGATGAGGTCAGGTACCACTCCGGAGTGGTTGATGGAGAACCACTCTCCCGTCCGGCCGAACCCCGCCATCACCTCGTCGGCGATCATCACGATGCCGAACCGGTCGCAGAGTTCACGCACCCCGGCCAGGTAACCCGGCGGCGGGACCATGATCCCCGCGGTTCCGGGCACCGGTTCGAGGACGATCGCGGCGATGGTCGCAGGACCCTCCATGGAGATGACGGCCTCGAGGTGTTCGAGTGCGCGCTCACACTCCTGCTGCTCGTCGGCCGAGTGGAACTGTGTGCGGTACAGGAACGGGCCGAAGAAGTGGACCACCCCCGCGGCGCCGTAGTCGTTCGGCCAGCGCCGTGGGTCGCCGGTCATGTTGATCGCTGTGTCGGTGCCGCCGTGATAGGACCGGAAGCGGGTCAGCACCTTGCGTCGCCCGGTGTGCAGTCGCGCCATCCGCACCGCATGTTCGACGGCATCCGCGCCGCCGTTGGTGAAGAAGATGCGGTCGAGGTCACCGGGGGTGCGTTCGGCGATCAGGCGTGCAGCTTCGGACCGTGCCACGTTGACGTGCTGGGGTGCGATGGTGCACAGTGTGCGCGCCTGTTCGGCGATGGCCTCGACCACTCTGGGATGCTGGTGTCCCACATTGGTATTCACCATCTGCGAGGAGAAATCCAACAGCCGGTTGCCGTCGCCGTCCCAGATGTGTGAACCCGACGCCGCGAGGATCGTCATCGGTGAGAACTGAGCCTGCGCCGACCACGAGTGGAAGACGTGGGCGCGGTCGAGTTCGTGGGCACGGCGGCCGGCCTCGCGTGCCTCGTCGAATGCGTCCTGGCCCCCGAACGGAGTGCTCTCGAATGTATCGGTCACAGTTTGCCTTCCACCATCCGCGCCACGGTCTCGGTCAGCACGTCGACCCCCGCGGTGAGATCGCCGTCGTGCGTGTACTCGTTCTCGGCGTGGGATACCCCGTCGACGCTCGGGATGAACAACATCACGGTGGGAACCACGTCCTTCATGTTGGTCGAGTCGTGACCTGCACGGGTACGCACCTGCATGTGGCTGTGCCCCAGGGCATCGATCACCTCTTCGGCCAAAGCCACGCCTTCGGGCTGATAGGTATGGCCTTTCCAGGTGTGTGCGAAACGTCGCTCGATCTTGACGTCGGCGGCCACCTCGATCTCGGCGAATGCCCGGGTCAGCTTGGCGTCGGCCTCCTCGAGCAACTCATCGGACGGCGAACGGAGGTCGAGATGCATGTCCACCTCGCGGGCGACCACCACCGGCGAGTTGGGGTACACGGTCAGCTGACCACAGGAAGTGTGCAGATCATCGCCGTACTCGTCAGCGAGTTCACGCAGAGCCACAACCACTTTCGCCGCCCCGTACAGGGCGTCCTGACGGTCGGCGATGGCGGTGGCCCCGGTATGCGATTGAGCACCCAGCACCGAGATCTCGTATTTGTTGGCTCCCCAGGTGGAGGGCACCACACCCATCAGCACACCGGCCTTGTCCAGCTCACGGCCCTGCTCGATGTGGATCTCGGCGTACGACGCGACAGCCCGGCCGCCTGCGGTGTGGTGGTCACCGACGGTGAAGACGTCGTTGTCGCCGAGCATGTCCCACGCGCCCAACACCTGCGCCACGGTGGTCCCGTCGGCGTCGGTGGTGTCGAGGGCAGCCTGCAGACCGATCTTCCCGGTGAAGACGCCACTGCCCTGCATCGATGGCTTGAAACGGGAGCCCTCCTCGTTGAACCAGTTGATCACTGCCAGGTTGTGGCGGGCGTGCTCCGGATGGTCGGTGTAATGGCGACGCAGCCTGTCCATCGCGTGGGCGGCAGCCAGCACACCGTACGCACCGTCGAAGCGTCCGCCGCGTGGCTGACTGTCCAGATGCGAACCCGCGAGCACGTAGGGCGCACCCGGTACGAGTTCGTAGAGGCCGAACATGTTGCCCACGCGGTCGTAGAGAACGGTGAACCCGCGATCGGTGAGCCACCGGCCCAACCAGCGCCGGTTGTCGGCATCGGCGGCTGTCGCGGCCTGCCTTTCGACACCGCCCGCCGTGGTGGCACCAAACGTCGACATGGTGGCGAAGTCATCGAGGAACGCGGTGTCGGAGGCCGACTTCGATTCGACACGAACGGACCCGGAGGCGGGCGATTCGGATGAGGTCATGACGGTCCTTTCTGTTCCGCGCCGGTCATGATCGCGCAGCGACTGTGGGCGCGAGGGCGGGAATGATCGTCTCGCCGTATGCGTCGAGTGTGGAGTCTTTGCCGTCGTGCTGAAGATAGACGGCGAACTGGTCGACTCCGAGGGCGTGCAGTTCCTCCAGCCGCTCGATGTGCCGCTCCGGGGGACCGAGGATGCAGAACCGATCGATGATCTCGTCGGGAACGAATGCGGTGTGGCTGTTGCCTACTCGGCCGTGTTCGTTGTAGTCGTAACCCTGCCGGTTCTTGATGTAGTCGGTGAGGGCCGACGGTACCTGCGCGCCGTCACCGCCGTATTTGTCGACGAGGTCTGCGACGTGGTTGCCCACCATTCCTCCGAACCAGCGGCATTGATCGCGTTGGTGGTCCAGATCGTCTCCGACGTAGGCCGGGGCGGCGACCACGATCGAGACCGCCGCGGGATCACGCCCCGCTGCCTCGGCGGCGTGCTTCACGCGTTCCACTGTCCATCGGACGATGGCGGGATCGGCGAGTTGCAGGATGAACCCGTCTGCCACCTGACCGATCATCTCGAGCGCCTTCGGTCCGTAGCCGGCGCCGTAGACGTCGAGGTGCGATTTGCCTGCCCAGGGGAAGCGCACGGACGTGCCGTTGATCGTGGCACTGCGCCCGTTGCCGAGTTCCTTGATGACATCGATGCTTTCGCGCAATGTCGCCAGTGTGGACGGTTTGCCCGACAGCACCCGCACGGCCGAGTCGCCCCGGCCGATACCGCACACCGTGCGGTTCCCGTACATGGAGTTGAGCGTCGCGAACGTCGAGGCCGTCACCGTCGCGTCACGCGTGAGCGGATTGGTGACCATCGGACCGACAGTCACAGTGCGGGTGGCAGCGAGGATCTGGCTGTAGATCACGTTGGGCTCCTGCCACAGCACGTGGGAGTCAAAGGTCCAGACGTGGCTGAATCCACGGTTCTCGGCCGAGACGGCGAGTTCGACCACCCGGGATGCCGGCGGATTGCATTGCATGACAACACCGAAGTCCATGCGGTGTCTCCAATCGTTGTGTGCGGTGATCGACCGTTGCCGGGACCGCTGTGGGAAAGATGACTGTCTTCTCAGAGCAGGTTCTGTGACAGCTCGCGGCGCACGAACCGCCCGTCCGACCTGGCACCGAGGTAGTTGCCGCCATCGACGATGACCTTGCCCCGGGAGAGCACCGTCTGCACGGCGCCGTCGATCTCGAAACCCTCCCAGGCCGAGTAATCCATGTTCATGTGGTGCGTTTTGCCCAGACCGATGCTCGTGTGGCCTGCCGGGTCGTAGATCACCACGTCGGCATCGGCGCCCGGGGAGATCACTCCCTTGCGGGGGTACATCCCAAACATGCGGGCCGGCGTGGTGGCGCATACCTCCACCCACCGCTCCAGACTGATACGCCCGTCGACCACACCTTGATACATGAGGTCGAGCCGATGTTCGACACCGCCGATTCCGTTGGGGATCTTGGAGAAGTCGGAGATTCCGAGCTCCTTCTGGTCCACCATGCAGAACGGGCAGTGGTCGGTGGCGACACCGGACACATCGCCGGTTCGGATGAATTTCCACAGCTCGTCCTGATGGCCCTCGGCACGTGAGCGCAGCGGGGTCGAACACACCCACTTCGCACCCTCGAAGCCCGCGGCACCGAGTTGTTCCTCCAGCGACAGGTACAGGTATTGCGGGCATGTCTCGGCGAACACGTTGGCGCCCTTGCCACGTGCGGTCGCGATCTGCTCGAGGGCTTGCCGGGCGGACACGTGCACCACGTACAGCGGCGCTCCGGTGATATCGGCGAGCATGATGGCCCGGTGCGTGGCCTCCTCCTCGAGCTGCCACGGACGGGAGACACCGTGGAAGTACGGGGAGGTCTCTCCACGCTTGAGGTGCTGGGCCACCAATTCATCGATGGCGATGCCGTTCTCGGCGTGCATCATCATCAGTGCGCCGGTGTCGGCGGACTTCTGCATCGCCCGCAGGATCTGGGCGTCATCGGAGTAGTAGACGCCTGGGTAGGCCATGAACAACTTGAAGCTGGTGACCCCTTCGGCCACCAGTTCGCTCATGGCCGAGAGGGATTCGTCGTTGACATCGCCGATGATCTGGTGGAACCCGTAGTCGATCGCGCAGTTGCCCGCCGCTTTGTCATGCCACGCGCCGAGGGTGTCCTGCAATCGCTCCCCCGGTGTCTGGATGGCGAAGTCGACGATGGTGGTGGTGCCACCGAAAGCTGCTGCACGGGTACCTGTTTCGAAGGTGTCCGACGCGGTGGTCCCACCGAAGGGCATCTGCATATGAGTGTGCGCGTCCACACCGCCGGGGATGACGTACTTGCCGGTGGCGTCGATGACGGTATCGGCGGTGGCGGAGAGATCGGCGCCCAGCGCAGTGGCGCCCGGTTCGACGAGCGCGACGATCGTCTCGCCGTCGATCAACACGTCGATGAGCTGTCTGCCGGTCGAGGACACCACCGTGCCGCCGCGGATGAGTGTGATCGCCATCAGATCTCCTGCTTCTCCGCGTTGTGCGGTCGTTCGGGATCGGTCGGCCCGGTTGTGGCAGGCACTCGTTCGTCCACGACCACGGTGCCGCGCCACTGTCCGATCAGACGCATCACGTGGTAGATCACCACCGCGGAGATGGCGCCCAAAGCGATGCCACCGAAACTCAGATCGCCGATCTTCCACGAGAAGTCGGCGATGCCGATGACAAGTGCGATCGCTGCGGTGAACTGGTTGACGGGCTTGGAGAAGTCCACCTTGTTGGTCACCCAGATGTGGACGCCGAGGATTCCTACGAGGCCGTACAGCGCGGTGGTCACGCCGCCGAGAACACCCGGCGGGATGGACGCGATGACCGCACCCACCTTCGGCGAGAGGCCGAGCAGGATCGCCGCGCCTCCTGCGACCCAGTAGGCCGCGGTGGAATACACCTTGGTCGCGGCCATGACGCCGATGTTCTCGGCATATGTGGTGGTGGCAGAACCACCGCCGCTACCGGCCAGCACGGTCGCGAGTCCGTCGGCCGCCAGTGCCCGCCCGATCCGGTGGTCGTTGTTGATGCCGGTCATGGTGTTGATGGATTTGACGTGCCCGATGTTCTCGACAACCAGCACGAGCACCACCGGGATGAACATTGGCAGCACCGACAGGTGGAAGGTGGGGGCGGTGAAGTCGGGCAGACCGAACCAGTCGGCCTGGCCGATGGGATCGGTGTCGACCTTGTCGCGAGCCAGGGCGATGAAGTAGCCGATCACCACGCTGGTGAAGATGGCGAGTCGACCGAGCAATCCGCGGAACAGCACCAACGACAACAGCAGCAGCACAAGCACGATGAAGGCGGTGATGGCGTCTTCTTCGAAGTTGGTCTTGGCCGTCGGCGCGAGGTTGAAGCCGACCAGCGCCACGATCGCGCCGGTCACCACCGGGGGCATCAACGCTTCGATCCAGCCGATGCCGACGAAGTGGACCACCACACCGATGATCATCAGCAAGGCACCGACCACAACGATTCCGCCGAGTGCACCGGACGGGCCGTGTGAAGCGCCGGCCGCGATCGTGGGGGCGATGATGGCGAAACTCGAACCCAGGTAGCTGGGCAGCCGGTTACGCGTGATGATGAGGAAGAGGATGGTCCCGATGCCGGAGAACAGCAGCGTGGTGGCCGGCGGGAAACCGGTGAGGACCGGGACCAGGAATGTCGCGCCGAACATCGCGACAACGTGCTGTAGCCCGATGCCGACGGTGCGCGGCCAGCTGAGGCGTTCGTGGGGCGCCACGACGGCGTCACCGGTTTTGAGTTGCCAGTCGAATATGGACATGCGGGCTTCCTTTCGGCGCAGAGAAGGCCTGCGCCCGTGCGGATGTGATGATTCGACGGCACTGTCGAGGTGGGGCGGGAAGAAAACTCAGGAAGACTGTTCGAGCGTCAGGTGGTTGAGTCGAAAGGCGTTGCCGTCGGGGTCGAGCAGCACCGACTGCCAGGCCCCGTAGTACGTCCGGCCAGGTTCTTTCACGCAGGTTGCCCCGGCCGTCGTTGCGGCCGCGGTGACGGTGTCGACGTCGGCATCGGTGGGTAGTTCGAACGTCAGGAAGCTGCTCACTCCGTCCTGCTCATCCTGCGGGGCAACGAGATTGAGCATCGAGTAGGCGGTGGGGGCACTGAAGCCCAGGATGGTGTCGCCGATGCGCAGTCCCCGAAAGTGCTCCGAGCGCAGCTCGAGTACCTCGTCGAGTCCGAGCAGCTCACGGTAGAAGGTGCTGAGCTTTTCGATGTCCGCGCTGAACACGCTGGCAAACGACAGGCTGGTTGTCGTCATGGTCGGGCCCTTTCGATCAGAGGTCGAGCACCAGCCGATCCGAGGCGGATCGACTGACACAGAGGATGATTCGCTTACCTGCCGCCTTCGCCCGCTCGGACAGAACGGTGTCGCGGTGGTCAGGGGTGCCTTCGAGCACTGTGGCCACGCAGGCACCGCACTCACCCTGGAGACAGTTGAACTCGGCGGCGGGCACCACGTCGCGGACCACGGCCAACGCGGTCCGGTCGGCTGGTACCGTCACCACCCGCCCGGTGCGCCGCAGCTCGATCTCGAAGCTCGAGCCCGACATCAGCGAGGCGTGAGGGCGATCGTCTTGGCGAACTTCTCGGTGAGGTGGTCACCGGAACTGATCGGCCGGTACTTCGGCTCCTCCCCCGGCGCCAGGCACGTGGGCAGGCATTCGATCATCGCGTCGTAGTTCGGCTGGTGGAAGAACACCAGCGACATCCGTCGGGTGTCGCCGGTCGCGTCGGGCCGTGGCGTGCGCACACGGTGCCGGGTGGACGTCCACTGGTCGTTGGTCCACTGCGCCATCAGGTCTCCGATGTTGACCACCAGCGCACCCGGGATAACCGGGACCGGGATCCAGTCCCCGTCCATGGTGAACACCTCGAGTCCGCCGGGCGCCTCTTCCTGCCGGACGATGGTCAGGCTGCCGTAGTCGGTGTGGGCGCCTGCACGCATCTGACCCGGCTGGGGCGGTGTGGTCATGTGCGGGTAGTTGATGGCCCGGAGCATGCTGATGTCCTTGTCGATGGTGTCGACAAAATAGTCGGGATCGAGTCCGAGTCCGCGGGCGAAGGCACTCATCAGGTTGCGGGAGAGGTCGTTCATCGCGCGGAAGTACGTGCTCCAGGCCTCTTCCATCTCCGCCGGACGTTGCGGCCACTGGTTCGGCAGGAAGTGCGGACCTGCGTTCTCCACCGAGAAGTAGGGGTCGTCGCGATCGAAGTCGACCGGGCCCACATCGAACTTCTCATGCAGGTCACGCGGCTGATGCACGTCCTCGCTGTACGAGAACGCCTGTTCCCCGATGGACGAGTAACCGCGCACGGTGTCCGGGCTCGGCTGTGCAACGTGCCGCTTCTCGGCTTCGGGCAGCGAGAAGAACTCGTCGGATGTGCGGTACATGTCGGCGATCACCCGGGCGTCGATTCCATGATTGGTGATCTGGAAGAACCCGATCTCGCGGCATGCATGGTCGAGTTCGGCCGCCACCGCGGCCTTGGCGTTTTTGTCGTCTCCGTGCAGTGCGGAAATGTCGATCACCGGTACTACAGACATCTGCAGGCTCCTCACTTGTCGTCTGCATCAAGTCTGTTAGCGATGCCAGCAACCAACAAGAGCACCGATCACCGATAGTTCGCGCCGCCACCTGTCACATCACCACATCGGAAACACATGCGTAACAGTGGATTACGTGGACGTTTCCTGACGCACTCGAGACGTAACACCGCGATCGGCGTCAATCGGCGGTGCGCCGGCCGAATGTGGTCTGCCGTACGTACTTCTCGGCAAGGTGGTCGCCGGCACGCAGTGGGTCCGGTACGGCCGTCGGATCGGATGCCGCGAAGGGAGGCAAGGCCGCAACCGACACATCAAAGTTGGGATGTTGGTAGAAGGCGAAACTCAGGCGCGAGCTGTCGAAGGCCACCGACCGCGGCGGATTCGCCGTGCGGTGCAAGGTGGCCGGCCAATGATCACCGGTCCATTCCGCGAGCAGGTCACCGGTGAGCACCACCAACGTGGCCGGAGTGGTGGTGACCTCCAGCCATTCGCCGTCGGGGTCGAGTACCTGAAGGCCTCCCGGCGACGACTCCGCGGAGACCACGGTGAACGCGCCGTAATCCGTGTGGATGCCGGCGCGTGCCTGGTGGGCGAGGGGCGGTTCGGGTTGGGGTGGAAAGTACAGCCCGCGGAGCATGCTCATCTCGGTGTCGAACATCGGCGCAAAATGATCGGGCGGCAGACCGAACCCCTCGGCCGCCAGCGACAGCAGTTCGGCGCCGACCCGCTGCATGTGGCGGTAGTAGTCCTCCCACACCGCTCGGAACCCCTCAGGGGATCGCGGCCACAGATTCGGATAGGCCATCGGGCCGGCGCCGGGCTGCCCCACCGTCGGACCCGACACCGGGCCGATGTCCATCTTCTCTTTGAGGTCGCCGTGCGATTCCTCGTCGAGCGAGTAGGCCATCCCCTCGGATCCGAGTCCCGTCCAGCCGCGGACCTGCTCAGGCGCCGGCTGCCTCACGATTGCCTTCTCCTCGTCGGACAAGAGGAAGAACTGCCTGCTCACGCTGTACAGCTCGGTGAGCAACGAGGTGGGGATACGATGACCTGTGAGCAGGGCGTAGCCGGTGCGGGAGCAGGCGGTGTCGAGCAGCTCGATCTGGCGCGCCCTCGATTCGGGGTCGCGGGAGGCTTCGAGCAGGTCGACCGGCGGGATGGCGAGCACGCGACTACTCTGCCTGACGAACCTGCAGTGTGGTTCCCAGAGGAGGATCGACGTGCCGAACGGGAGAGCCACAGCGGCCGGGCTCGCCGAGGTCACCGGCGTCCAGATGGCCACCTCGCCCGTCGGAATCGACACGTCGATCACGTCGGTGATCGACCTGGCTGACGCACGAGACCACCTCACGCTTGACCAGGCCGTTGTGACCGTGGAATGGAAGCCCACCCGGCCCAGCGGCCCCCTTCCAGATCTGTTGCCGATCCTGGACCCGGTGCTGGTGAAGAAACCCGTGGCAGTACTGGTCAGCCCCATCCGCCCGGTCAATCCGCCCCGGCAGCTGGTGGCTCGCGCCGAGCGGGCGGGTGTGTGCCTGTTGTGGAACAGCGCCCTGGTGCCGCATGCGGATCTTGTTGTGTCCTTCGAACGGCAGCTGCAGCAGTCGGGCGAGGTACCTTCCGAGACCGGGCCACGCGCCGCGTCCGTTCCCGACGACATCCTTGCCGCTGCCGACGACCTCGACGGACTGCTCGATGTCCTCGGCCGGTTCCTCGGCGCCGACCTGCAGCTCTCCGACGTAGCGGGCCCGGCCGATCCCGACGTCACGTCGGTGCGATTGTCTGCGGCGTCGGTGGGCGGACCCGTACTGGAGGTTCGCCGCGACAACGCCCTCACCCCAGACGAACTCGTGATCCTGACGACGCTCGCGCCCGTCTTTCGCCTGCACGCCAGGCTCGCCGACACAGCCACCGACGAAGCCGCCGCGGAGATCGCCCGCAATCTCAAACACATCCTTGGCGACGACCTCGTGCAACGCGAGATGAGCTTGCGCAAGAGCCGGCGGTTGTCGTTGTTCCCGCGCCATCGCGTCGTCTGTCTGGGCATCGAACCGTTCGGCATCTCGGTGGACTTGAACGGTCTGCAGCAGCTCAGAACGGCAATGACACCGGTGGCCCTGCGATTCGATCCCGACTCGATCACCATCGTCAATTCCGGCACCGTGGTCGTGATGATCCGTGCGACAGTCGATTTCGATGCCCTCGCCCGTGCGCTGTACCGGTCGGTGCAGGTTCCGCTGGCGGTCGGCTCAAGCGACGAGGTCGACGATCCTCGCAGCTATCCGAGTTCGTTCCGGCAGGCCGGCCGTGCCGTGGCGGTCGGCAGACGCGTCGGCGCGATCAACCGGGTGACCAGATACCGCGACCTGGGTGTGCTCGGCCTGCTCTACCAACTGCCCGAACACGCACGCCGCAGTTTTGTGGCCGAGACACTGGGCTCGGTCGCCGGCCCTACACCGGACGGTCTCGATCAACGGCGAATCCTGCGAGTGCTGCGGTCCACCGATTGCAACATCACCGAATCCGCTCGGGAGCTGTACATCCACCCCAACACGCTTCGTAGCCGGATTGCCCGGATCGAGCAGATCACCGGACCCTTCATGAATGAACCGGAACGGCGGCTGACAATTTTCACCGCTCTGTCGATGTTCTCGCTGGACAACAACGTCGAAGGCGAGTAATCCGCCCCTTCCCGACCATTGGGCGCTCGCCACCATCAAACATGGGATGTTAGGTTGTTTCAATGCGAACGGAGATGACCCAGGCACCCGTCGAGGCGGCGTCGATCACTCGGCCGAGACGAACGAGCGAACTCGTCGTGGAGCAAATGCAGGAGTTGATCCGGTCGGGCGAGTGGGCAGTCGGCGCCAGGATCCCCGCTGAGCCCGAGTTGGTGACCCAGCTCGGTGTCGGGCGCAACACCGTTCGGGAAGCCGTTCGCGCGCTGGAACATTCGGGTTTCCTGGAGCCCCGGCGCGGCGATGGTACATATGTGCGCAGCCGCAATCTCCTGGCCGCCGCCATCGGCCGGTGCGTGGAGAACACCGAGATCCTGGAGCTGCTGCAGGTGCGGCGCGCCCTCGAGCGCGAAGCCGCACGCTCGGCAGCGTCCACTAGGACCGACGATGACGTACGGGAACTCGACCGACTATTGTCCGAGATGCGCGAGGCATTCGACGCCGACGACCTGGGGCGATACATCAACGCGGACATCGCCTTTCACACCGCCATCATCACGGCCTCGGGCAATGGGTTCCTCGGTGAGCTCTACGCCGGAGTCGCCGAGGTGATGGCACGCACCCATGCGACCGTCATAGCGGCCGACGCCCAATCACACCCACATCCGACCGGACATGCCGAAGTGGTCGCAGCCATCCGGGATCGCGACCCGGTGGCGGCAGAGGCGGCTGTCGCCTGCTACCTCGACCGCTCGATCGAGGTCCTCTCATGACTGGTCCCCTCACGGATCCGGGAAGTACCGCTGTCGCGGTGGGTCCTCCGTCGACGTCCCCGCGACGGCCCGGCCGCAGCGCGGCGATCTTCGCCGGCCTCGCGATCATGGTGGTGGCAGCGAACTTACGGCCTGCTGTGGTGGCCGTGGCTCCCCTTGTCGACGACATCAAGGCTTCTGAGGGCTTCAGCAGTGCCACCGCCGGGTTGCTGACCACCCTTCCGGTGTTGTTCTTCGGGCTGGTGTCGCCGATCGCGCCGCGGCTCGTCCGCCGGTTCGGTATCGAACGCACGGTGTTCGGGGCAATGCTCCTGTTGCTCAGTGCAATACTGCTCCGTCTCGTTCCCTCGGTCCCGGCGCTCTTTGCCGGATCGGCGTTGGCCGGCGTTGCGATCGGCATCTGCAACGTGGTGCTGCCGGCATTGATCAAACGGGACTTCGCGCACCGATCGGGGTTGATGACCGGTCTCTACTCGATGACGCTGTCCGGCGGCGCGGCCCTGGCAGCGGGCCTGACGGTTCCTATCTACACGGCGGTCGATGAGCAGTGGCGCATCGCCTTGGCATCGTGGTCGCTGCTGACCGTTGTCGGGCTCGTCCTGTGGATTCCGCAACTCTCACGCAAGCACCGGATGGGCGCCCGACCCGCACTTCCTTCGTTGTGGCGCAACAAGATCGCTTGGGCGATCACCATCTACATGGGTGCACAGTCGCTGATCTTCTACACGTTCACCGCGTGGCTTCCCGAGTACCTGATCGATGGGGGCATGGCCAAGTCTGCAGCCGGCGGTTTGCTGGCGCTGGCCCAGACCGTCGCACTGCTCATGTCGCTGGTGGTTCCCATCATCGCCGGGCATTTCCGCGGACAGCGTGCGATCACCCTGGCAGCGTGCGTGGTGAGTGCAGTCGGGTTCGCCGGACTCATCGGTACCGACCACTGGACCGCGTTCTGGGTGATCTGTGTGGCTGCCGGGCCGGGGGCGTCGATCAGTTTGGCGCTGTTGTTCATGGTGTTGCGCAGCTCGAGTCCCGCCCAGACCGGGCAGATATCGGGGATGGCACAGGCCGTCGGCTACTGCCTCGCTGCAGCCGGTCCCTTGGCCATCGGCGCCTTGCATGACATCAGCGGTTCGTGGACGCTGGCCATGGGGGTGCTGAGTCTTGCCCTGGTGCCACAGGCGCTGTCAGCTCTCCTCGCCGCAAAAGACGTCAAGATGCCTGCGTGAGTTGCCCGCTCACTTGGCGAGGGTGGCTGAAGCTGCCTGCCCCGAAGCCACCGAAGACGAATCGACGTGCGCCACAGGGCATCCACGGGGGAATGTGCCGAGCGTGGTGACGTCGTAGCCATCTGGGTAGGTACGGATGTTCGGGAGGTCGCGGGCATGCAACGGCTCCTTACGGACGGGGAACCAGCGGACCAACCGGCCCCTGGCACGAAGCGCTGCGCGCGACACGGCTCGGACAACCCTCGGCGGATGCCGGTAACCGAACGCATCGAGTAGGGCGTCGTCCATCAACGACCGCGCGAAGATGTTGATCAACCAGGCCGGGGCCTTGTCATTCGGCGGGAACGTGGTCATCAGGGCCAGCGTCGAATCGGCGACCTTGCGCGCACCGTCGTTGTAGGCGAAGTTCTTCTGCTCGTAATCGTCGAGGAAGTGCTCGAACTCGGTGTAGGTGGCCGGAATTTGCTTGATCCCCATCAGGTTTCCGAGACGGCGATAGTAGTTGGTGGCGGCCACCACCTCGTTGTGATTGAGCTGCCGCCACCCGTAGTCCTCGATCCAGCGCACCGGGGTGACCACGAATGTCGCGAGTACGTAGAGCATGTCGTCGTTCGAGATGTCGTAGGCGCCGTGCATCTGATTGATGCGGCGGATGCTCGTCCGCCCGGTCTCGCTGTCGAGTCCGTGTTCGAGCACGCCGTCGAGGAGCAGGGTGGTGTCGTCGTAGCGCTTCTGGACTTTGTCGGTGAACTCTCCGGTGTCGAACAGCAGCTGGCCCACGGACGGCACCGCGTACGTCCGGAACAGCGCAAAGCTCAATGCCTGGTTGATGTCCCACGGGAACTCGATGGTCGCGAGCAGCCGGTTGATCTCCTCGAAGTCCTTCTCGGGGTCGAGCTGGCTGGTCTTGGAGCGCACTGCGTACCGGTTCATGGGGCCTCCTGTGGTGCCGGTCACTATGACCTGCTGACAGCTTAGCCCCGGTACCGAGTGTTCATCAGCCGACCCGGTCAGCCGACATAACGCCTGCTCAACTCGGCGATCTCGCGCGAGAAGGCCACGAGAGTCACCAAGTCCACGTTCACTTCAGCCGTTTTGATGGCGTGAACCTGTCGGGACACCGCGTCGGCGACGGGCCACCCGTATGCACCGGCCGAGATCAACGGGAAGGCGATAGATGTCGCCCCCAATGACCGAGCCAGCAGCAGGCTGCGCTGATAA
Organism: Williamsia muralis; assembly: GCF_051487485.1. GTDB lineage: Bacteria > Actinomycetota > Actinomycetes > Mycobacteriales > Mycobacteriaceae > Williamsia > Williamsia muralis_B. The sequence continues at coordinate 657,002 of NZ_JAHVCV010000002.1, forward strand.
CACGCCCGCAGGTCGGCCGACCGGTCGTGACGGGTCGAGTAGCGCGGCCCCACCGTGTGGATCACCCACTTCGCCGGGAGTCTTCCCGCCGTGGTCGCCACCACGGCCCCCACACCGAGGCCGTCCGGAAGTGTTGTTGCACGGATGAGCCGGCACTCATCGAGTATCTCGGGCCCGCCCACGCGGTGGATTGCGCCGTCGACACCACCGCCGCCCAACATTGACGAGTTCGCAGCGTTGACGATCACGTCGGCTCGCGTGGGCGCGTGGGCTTTCGCATCGCGACCCCGACCGTCAGTTGCCCAGCGAGGGCATGGTGCGAGGAGCGATTCAGGTACCTCCGAGTGGCCAACCGGTGGTGTTCCTCGCCGACCATCCGGTCACCGGCGGCTATCCCGTGGTCGCCGTGTTGATCGACGAGGACGTCGATCGCGCCGCCCAGATCCGCCCTGGCCAGTCGGTGCGCCTCCATTGGACTCGATGACCAACGTGTTCGCTCGACAGGAGTTCCAGATGACATCGCCCACAGCCATCACCCCATCGGCTGCCCGAAAGTTGTTCCGCGACGGGCTGATCACCCCCACCGCGGGTTGGTCACCCGGATTTACGCAGGCCAACTTGTTGACCCTTCCGCGCGCCGACGCCTACGACTTCCTGCTGTTCGCGCAGCGCAATCCGAAGTCGTGCCCGGTCCTCGATGTGTTGGATGCCGGCGAGGTGACCGGACCGATGCTGGGTGCGGAAGGCGACATCCGCACAGACGTGCCGCTGTACCGGATCTATGAAAACGGCGAACTGGTCGACGAGGCAACGGACGTGACGCCGTGGTGGCGGGAAGATCTGGTCTCGTTCTTGATCGGGTGCAGCTTTACGTTCGAGGCTGCCTTGATCGAGGCCGGCGTACCCGTGCGACACATCGAACAGGGATCAAATGTGCCGATGTACAAGACCTCTCAGCGTTGCCGCCCGGCCGGGAGTCTCTCTAGTCCGCTGGTGGTATCGATGCGGCCGGTACCAGCAGAATTGGTCGCAACCGCAGTACGGGTGACGTCGCGATATCCCGCGGTTCACGGTGCCCCGCTTCATATCGGCGACCCCGCCGCACTCGGAATCTATGACATCGACCAGCCCGACTTCGGCGACGCCGCGGACATTCGCCGGGGTGAGATTCCGGTGTTCTGGGGTTGCGGTGTCACCCCGCAGGCCGCCGTGATGGAGTCGCGGCCGGCGTTGGCGATTGGTCATGCACCGGGCCACATGGTGATCACCGACGTGCGTGACAGCCAGTACCTTGTGCCCTAGCGGCCCAGACCGTGTGGTCGGGTGACGTAGGTCTGTCCGTATTGAGTTGTCCACGTGATGGTTCGGTCTGAGTGCATTCGGGCCATCCAGTAGCCGAGTGTTTTGCGCTTGTGGTCGGGGCGACAGATGGGGGCGAGGTTTTCTTCGATGGTCCAACCACCCGATCGGGGGTCGGCGTGGTTAAACGGGATGATGTGGTCGATCTCGCACTCTGATGCCGGTGTGGAACATCCGGGCGTGCGGCAGGTGCCGTCGCGGGCAATGATCATCTCGCGCAGCGCCTGTGAAGGTTGATAGGTCAACGCGCCTGGTGGTGGTTCGGTGAGCCCGCCGTGCCCGTCGGGTGGGAGCAGTCCCGGTGGTGGGGCCGTGATTCCGGGTTGCCGGTGTCGGCCTCGGGCGAATTGCTCGGCTTCCCGGAACAAGCCCTGCCACGTCGCATCAGCGGCGAGCTCGCGTGCCAACGCGGGGTCGATGACGCCGTATCCGTCGATGGTGGGGACTTGTCCGATCAGCCCGGCCAATGTGGCTGCGTCGGTGATGATTTTGACCATCGGCTTGGGTGGGGCGGGTAAGGGTTCGCGGTGCTTCTCTGGGCATTGGTCGCGTTCGCAGGCGCAGTCGAGTTGTTGATGGCCGCGCATGACGGCGACAAATGCGTCGGCCCGTCGCTGGCTGGGCTGCCGACGGTCGCGGGCGCAGACCGTGCCCGCGACTGCGGTGATCCGGGCGTCGAGTTCGGAGGCTTCGGCTGCGGTGATGGTCGCGGAGATGTGTGCGAGGCCGTTGAGGTCGCGGGAGGATCGGTAGTCGCGGTGCGGTTCCATCGCTTTGCGTCGTTCTGCTGCCCCGTCGGGATCGGCAGCAATCACCATCCGGTCGAGTTCGCTACGCAGGACGGAGCGTGAGAGTCCCTGCTGTGCAATAAGAATGGCTTCGGCTTCGAGTTGCGACAGCAGTTCATCACTCAGGGCCTGGAGCGCGGTGACGATCTCGCGTACATGAGTGAACCCGATGTCGCCTTCTTCGAACGCCGCACGTGTGCCGTGGAAGCGATCGCGGAGTTGCAGGCCATTGTCGATGTAGACACCAGCCATCGTGCGTGAGATGTCGAGTAGCAGGGACACCTCAACGACCGGTATGCGGGCGGCCTTGTCCAGGTCCCCTGACACGGCCAATTCTTCGTGCACCCGCAGCGTCGCCAGCTCGACAACGTCAGCGATCGTGCGCGCGAAACGCCGATTCACCTCGCGCGGAACAGCTCTCAGATCCTCGGCCAACTGCGTGACTCGAGTTCCCCCCTCGACCAACAACATGAACCTATTTTAGAGCAGGGGTCTGACAATTTCATCGAACATGTTCTGGCACAGACACTCTCGCGGGCACCGTGGCACACAACCCCGGACCAGACATCACATCCGGCCATCAAAGCACGACTTCCGTGCACTCAGGCACATCACCCGCTGGAGCATGGGTCAGGGAACGATGGAGTCCACATAGCCGCCGTCTACTCGAACAGCGGCGCGCGGCCATCGGTACTCTTGGAAGGGATGGTTTGCGTGCCAAAGAACCCGCTCCAAGGAGGATGACGATGTCTGTGAGCCTGGCCAAAGGCGGAAACGTCTCGCTGAGCAAGGAAGCCCCCAATCTGACCGCGGTGAGTGTCGGACTCGGATGGGATGTCCGATCCACGACCGGCGCCGACTACGACCTCGACGCCAGCGCCCTTGCGATCAACGCGAACCGACGCGTGGTGAACGACTCGTTCTTTGTGTTCTACAACAACCTGCGCTCCCCTGACGGCGCCATCGAGCACACGGGAGACAACCGCACCGGCGAGGGCGAGGGCGACGACGAGACGATCACCGTCGATTTGAAGGCCCTGTCGCCGGACGTCGACTCCATCATCTTCCCGGTCACCATCCATGAGGCCGATACCCACGGCCAGAGCTTCGGCCAGGTACACGGCGCTTTCATCCGAGTGGTCAACCGGGCCGACGGGCGAGAGCTGGCACGCTACGACCTGAGCGAGGACGCGTCGACGGAGACCGCCATGGTGTTCGGTGAGATCTACCGGCGCGGCGGCGAATGGAAGTTCCGGGCGGTGGGCCAAGGTTATGCATCAGGACTTGCCGGCATCGCCCGCGATTACGGCGTCAACATCGCCTGAGGATCGCCCGCCGCCCGCCTACGATCACTTCATGCCGAGTCTTGCCGATCGATTCCAAGATCAACGCACTCGCCTGCTCTCGGTGGGATATCGGATCACCGGGAGCGTGACGGACGCCGAGGACGCCGTGCAGGAGTCGTGGCTGCGTCTCGCCGATGCCGATCTCGACTCGATCAACGACCTCGGCGCTTGGCTGACCACAGTAGTGGGCCGAATCTGCCTTGACCGCTTGCGTTCGGCTGCCGTACGTCGGGAACACTATGCGGGACAATGGCTTCCCGAGCCCATCGTCACCACGCTGCAGTCCCGCGACCTGGACGACCCACTGCAGGCCGTTGTCGCCGCCGAAGAGAGCCGGTACGCCGCGATGGTTGTACTCGAGACACTGGGTCCCGCGATGCGGGTGGCATTCGTGATGCACGACGGCTTCGGCGTGCCCTTCGCTGAGATCGGCGCCCTCCTGGGCGTTCAGACGGCCACGGCCCGCAAACTGGCCTCACGGGCCAGAAGGATTGTCTCCGGAGGTCCGCCGTCGGTCCTGGAGACCGAACAGGCCGACGCAGTGCAACGCCTCGTCGCCGCGTTGGCCTCGGGTGATGTCGAATCAGTTGTGGCAGCACTTGATCCGGACGCCATGATCGTCGGTGATGCGAACCGCACCACCCCGACAGCGGTCAAACCCATCCACGGTGCGGACGGCGTCGCGCGTTTCCTGCTGGCGTTGGTACGACGGTACGGAGAGTCGTTCCTGTCCGAGCAGATCCCGGTGCTCGTCAACGGCGAACTCGGCGCGTACAGCACCGGATGGGACGCAGTCGGTGACCGTCGCGCATCCCCGGCTCGCGCCAGTTGCTTCGTGGTCCGCGACGGCCGTGTGGCGGCCATCTACGACATCGCCGACCCCGAAAAACTGAAGGCGGTACCGGATGTAAGCCCACCTGAACCGTGAGAGCGGAGTCAGGAAACCCGGCAATCGTGGCCGACGCCGACCGCACTGACCGTCTCATAACGCTGCGGATCGAAAGTACCGTTGCGTTCCCGGAACGAGCGACCGGTACCGGGCCACAGCAGGGTCAACCTGCCGCTCTGGGGGTCGAGATACCAACTGCTGCAACCACTGAGCCATACCGTCGACGCACTGCGCTCGTCGATCTCCCGCGTGTAGTCGCGTTCGGCGTCCGCCGACACCTCGAGCGCCAACCCACTGTTTCGCCATAGGTGGTCCAGGGCACCCAGGACGTAGTCGATCTGTGTCTCGATCATGTAGATGGCGGAGTTGTGGCCGAGGGCCGCGTTGGGGCCGTCCAGCACGAACATGTTCGGGAAGCCGCTGACCGCCGTGGACGCATACGACACCATTCCCTCGCCCCAGTGGTCCGAGAGCAGTTCACCGTCCACACCCGCGACCTTCTCGGCGAACGCGGGCCTGGCCGCCTCGAAACCCGTGGCCATGACCACGACGTCGAGTTTGTAGGAACGCCCGCTGGCAGCGACCACCGAGTCGCCGTCGAACGCAGCGAGTGCAGATGGTTCCAGCGTCACCGACGGCCTGGTCAGCGCCGGATAGAACTCGTCACTGAGAAGTATTCGCTTACAACCGATCTCATAGTCCGGCGTCAAGGCCGCGCGGAGATCCGGATCGACGACCTGAGCACTCAGATGCCCAAGCGCTCGGGCCCGGATCTCATCGATGTCCGGCCGGAGCCCCCGACGCTGGGCAAACGCTTTGTCGGCCTCGGTGAAGAGCTCTTCCCTCAAGCGGTCTGCGTTCGCCTTCACCTGCAATTGCACCCGCTCGGTCTCGCTGTAGCGGCGGTCGCCCCGCGGCACCACATAGGGCGCGCTCCGGGAGAACACCACGAGCTCTCCGGCCCGCTCAGCGAGGTGTGGCGTGAGTTGAACCGCCGATGCCCCCGTGCCCACGATGCCGACGCGTGCGCCGTCGATCGGAGCTTTGTCATCCCACTGGGCGGTGTGAAAAACATTGCCCGAGAAGGTGTCAGAGCCGCTGACCTCAGGCATGAGCGGGTCGGCCAACCGGCCGACAGCCACCACGAGGACACGTGCTCGCACCTCTCCGGCGTTGGTCGCCACCAGCCAGCAGAGCTGATCCGGAAGCCATCGTGCCTGCGTCACATCGGTGTTCAGGTGCAGGTGAGGCGCAAGACCTTCGTCGGCCACCGCACGGGACAGATAGTCGTGGATCTCGGGCCCGGACGCGAAGAGTGAGGTCCAGTCACCGGGGGGCCGGAACGAATACGAGTAGACGTGCGCGGGCACATCGCATGCGACACCCGGGTAGTGGTTGTCCCGCCAGGTGCCGCCCACCGAATCGCCGCGTTCGAGGATGACGAAGCTCTCCCGGTCGGCCCGAGCCAGCCGAATGGCCAGTCCCAACCCCGCGAACCCGGCACCGACAATCGCCACGTCGACGCAGTGTGGCAAGGAGAACGATGAGGTCACGCGAAGACCCGTCGCAACACTTCGACCCGCTCGGCGGGTGGGTCCTCGTAGAGAGTGGTGCGCTGACGCGGTGTCCGGCCGAGCTCGGAGCCCAACGCCGTCACATCCTCGGGTGATAGCTCTCTGCCGCTCTCGGGCCCCGCGTCGGGGCGAAGCGTTCCGTCCATCAGGACGCCGCCGACATCGTCGGCACCGCCGCGGAGCACCGCACGCAGCGCATCGGCGTCGAGCTTGGTCCACGCGGCCTGCACGTGGTCGATGGTGCCGAGCATCATCAGGCGTGCCACCGCATGTACCGCGCGGGTCTCGCGGAGCGTGGGGCCCTGGACCGCTTGGTCCCGGACGTGGGGTGGGGCGTTCTCGGGCAGCATCGGCATGAGGATGAGTTCGGTGAAGCCGGACGTGCGGTGCTGAATGTCGGCCAGCAGACGCAGGTGGGCCACCTGGTGAATCGGGTCCTCGACGTGCCCGTAGAGCATCGTCGCGGTCGACTTCAGACCCGTCTGATGGGCGGTGATGATCGTGTCCACCCACGCGGCGACCGACAACCCGCGGCCATCAGGTGACAGGGCGCGGCGCACGTGGTCGTCGAGTACCTGCGCCGCAGTGCCGGGCACGGTGTCGAGGCCCGCCTCACGGGCTGACCGGAGAAACTCGCCGGCGGTCACGTCGAGTCGGGTCGCGGCGTCGAACACCTCTGTCGCGCGGTAGGCGTGCAGATGGATCTCGGGCGCGACCGCTTTGATCCGCGCGATCAGCTCCAGGTATCGGGTGGCGGGTTCGGTGGGAGGAACCGGACCCTGCAGGCAGATCTCTGTGGCGCCGAGTTCCCAGGCCTCGGCGACGAGGTCTTCCAGGCTCGCGTCGCCACTGTCGGCCAGCACGGCGGCCGTCTCGAAGTTGCGGTTGGCGACGAAGGTGAGGTCGTTTCCGGTGGTCTCACTTCGGGCTGTATTGGCCAGGGCACACAGTTCGTCCAGCTCAGGACCGTCGGCCTGCAGGAGATAGCTCCACTCCAGATCGTCGATCGCGCCGGGGTCACGAGCCAACCGTCGCAGAACCGGTTGCACCACAGCCGGCGGCATGTGGTGGTCGGCGGCCCATGACGATCGCAACTTCATCCCTTGACTGTAGAACCGTGCCGCAACTCCGCCCGTTCAGCGGTACCGTTCGGTTCGCCGACCTGGCCGATGTGGTCGCCGGCCCGCGCCGGATGGCGGCCGGTCCGGGGCCCGACCGCGAACAGCTGACGTTCGTCCTCGGTCGCGCCGGTCACCGTGTGCGACAACGCTGCGGTGATCAGCTGATGGTCCGAGTCCGTCCAGCGTTCGGTGGTCTGCCGCTTGTAATCGCTCCACGAGGGAACGGTGAACTGTTCCACCCGCAGCTCCGACTCGGCGCCATGGCGGTACAGACCCCAGGAGTATCCGCCGGTCCGGCGACGCGCTCTGCCGACAGCGATCATCGCCTCATCGAACCGGTCCAGCTCGCCCGGTCGCACCCGGTAGGTCACCGAGACCACAACGGGGCCGTCGTCGGGCTCGGGTCCGAACACCACCATCGGGGTGGGCCACGCGGTCGACACACCTCGCGGCAGCGTCCCGGTCTCCGGCCGCAGCGGTACCACGGCGACGCTGGCCGCAGCGGCGACGAGGAGGGCCGCCGAGATGAGCAACGCCGTGACAAAACCCGTGTGGGACGCAACCACACCCCAGACAAACGATCCGAGCGCCTGCGATCCCATGAACACAAGCAGATAGATGGACATCCCACGGGCCCGCACCCAGTGCGACAGCGACAGCTGGATCGCTGCGTTGAGCGTGGTGAGAGTTGCGATCCAGGCGGCTCCGGCCAACAGCAGCAGCGGCAGCACCGCCCACACCGGCAACACTCCGACCGCGACCACTCCGATCCCGTACGCGATCGCCGAGGCCGCGAGCAATGCGTTCGGAGACAACTTCTTCCGCAGGCGCGGATAGATCGCGACACCGGCCACCGCTCCGACACCGAGCATGCCCAGCACGAGGCCATAACCCGACGCCCCGAAATGCAGGCGCTCACTCGACGCCACGGGCAGCAGAGCCCAGAGGGCAGACGCCGGGAAGGCGAAGAGCGCCGACCGCAACATGATTCGCCGGACGATGGGTGCGGCGTGAACATAGTGCAGGCCGGTCACCAACGAGCGTCCGAGACGCTCGCGGTCGACGCCTGGAGTGTCGGGCGGCCGGCGCCACCACAGCAGTGCACCGATGATCGCCAGGAACGACACGGCGTTGATGCCGAACACCGCGGCCGGCCCGGCCGCAGCCACCACCACTCCGCCGATCGCCGGACCCACCGCACGCGCGGCGTTCACGGTGACGCTGCCCAGCGAGGAAGCCGCTGGGATCTGTTCCCGCGGAACGAGTTCTGGCTGAATCGCCTGCCAGGCCGGCGCCGACAGTGCCGAACCACATCCGAGCAGGAACGTCATCGCCAGCAACATCACGGGGGTCAACACATCGGTCCAGGCCAGGAATGTGGTGACGGCCGCAGCGACCGCTGTGTAGGTGCTGACCGCGATCAGCAGGCGCCTGCGATCGAGGAGATCGGCGAGGCCGCCGGCGGGCAACGCCAAGAACAGTGTGGGGAGCAGGCTCGCGGTCTGCACCAGCGCGACGATGGTGGCGCTGCTGCCATGCTCCACCAGGAACCACTGGGCCCCGACGGTCTGCATCCACAGACCGATGTTCGAGACGAGCTGGGCGATGAAGAGCCAGCGATAGATCTTGTTGCGCAGTGGCGCCCACGCAGACACCTGGGGCGTTGGCTCCACAGAGGTGGTCACAGCGCTCATCTTCTCGGACTCTCTCCTCAGCCGGTGATGGATGTTCAGAGACGGGAGCGCCGCCCAGGCCACGATCGGCCGGGGCGGCGCCTGGAGCCGTCACACGTTCGCGACGGCGCTTTCCTGGGTCACCGCAGTGACGGCCTCTTCGATGAGAGCGACGACCTCAGCCGGCTTGGCCAGCATCACCAGGTGGGGAGCGTCGAGTTCGACCACCTTCTTCAGACCTGCACGCTCGTATCCGAACCGCTCGACATCCGGGTTGATCGTGTGGTCGTTGCTGCTGACGATTCCCCACGCCGGCGTGGTCTTCCACGCCGCAACCGGTGCTGCTTCACCGAAGGCCGCGGCAGCCAGTGGTCGCTGCGACACCGCGAGCACCTCTGAGTCCTCCTGCGGGATCCCAGCTGCGAATACCGAAGGGAAGGCACTGATCTTCACCGAGACGTCGGTGCCGGGCTCGGCACCCTCGATCGGGAACGGTGAGTAGACGAGGTTGGCCGCGAGGTCCGAGTCGGGGAATCGGCCCTGGAGTTCGCCGAGGCTCTCCCCCTCTTCGAGTGCGTAGCCGGAGACGTACACCAGCCCGACGACGTTGTCCGCGGCCCCGGCCACGGTGATCACTGCGCCACCGTAGGAGTGGCCGACCAGAACCACTGGTCCGTCGATCTGCTCGACAAACGAGCGGATGTACGCCGAGTCACCGAGCAAGCTGCGGTTGGGAACCGGCGGCGCAAGAACGGTGTGGCCCTTGTCGAGCAGACGGCGGGTCACCGGGGACCAGCTAGCGGCGTCGGCGAATGCACCGTGGATGAGAACGATGGTGGGTGTTGCGGACATGAACGAACTCCGTTTGCCTAATGTGCTGAGAGAGTGGGGCCTGGCTGCTGCTACTTGGCGATGAACTCGAGGATGTCGGCGTCCAGTGCCTTCTGGTACTCGCCGTAGATGCCGTGTGGGGCACCCGGGTACACCTTCAAGGTGCCGTCTTTGACGAGGTTGATGGTCTTCTCGGCCGCAGCGGCGATGGGCACGATCTGATCGTCGTCGCCGTGCGCGATGAAGATCGGCACGGTGAGGGCCTTGAGGTCTTCGGTGAAGTCGGTCTCGGAGAAGGCCTTGACGCAGTCGTAGGCAGCGGCGAGGTTCACCAGCATGCCCTGGCGCCAGAAGTCGTCTTTGGCGCCCTGAGAAACGTTGGCGTCGTCGCGATTGGCACCGAAGAACGGCACGGACAGATCCTTGTAGAACTGTGAGCGGTCGGTCAGCACGCCGTTGCGGATGTCGTCGAGAGCCTCGATCGGGGTGCCCTCGGGGTTGGTGTCGGACTTCAGCATGATCGGCGGGACGGCGCCGGCCGTGATCACCTTGGCCACCCGGTCACCGCCGTGCTGTGCGGCGTAGCGAACCACCTCGCCACCACCGGTGGAGTGTCCGATCACAACCAGGTCGCGCAGATCAAGTGCCTCGACGAGCTCGGCGAGATCTTTTGCGTAGGTGTCCATGTCGTTGCCCTGGTACGTCTTTGACGACCGGCCGTGGCCGCGGCGATCATGGGCGATGGCCCGGTAACCGGCGTCTGCGAGCACCTTGAGTTCGAGCTGCCAGGCGTCCGACGACAGCGGCCATCCGTGGCTCAGGATGACCGGCTGGCCACTGCCCTGCTCGGTGTAGTAGATCTCGGTTCCGTCGGTGGTGGTGATGTACGGCATGGTGTCTCCTGTGGTCGCTTCGACGTGGTGACATCAACACTCGTCCATCACGGCAGCTGTGTCGACGCTGCTGGCGTCCAACCCCGGGGGGTGGTGACCGGAGGTGCCTCTACCGGCTAGCCGGTAGTGGGGTTCCGAGCTCAGGTGTCAGGCGTCGCGTCCGATGGGAATGCGCGCGATGAGGTTTGTTCCCTCACCGGCCGGACTCGACACGGTGAATGTTCCTCCGACGGCCTCGATTCGATCCTGTAGGCCGATCAACCCTGATCCGGCCCCCGTGTCGGCCCCACCGTCTCCGTCGTCGGCAACCGCCAGATCGAGAACGCCATCAGTTGTTGTCGCCGTGATCGTCACCTCGGAGGCGGCGGCGTATTTCGCGGTGTTGGTCAACGCCTCGGCCACCACGTAGTAGGCGGCCACTTCCACCGGATCCGGCAATCGTGCGGGGATGTCGATGGACAGGGACACCGGTACCGGGGATCGGCGGGCGAGGGTCTTCAACGCGGGACCGAGCCCACCTCGCGACAGGATCGCAGGATGGATACCGCGCGAGAGCTCCTGAAGATCGGTGTGCACGTGGGTGAGCGCATCGACACTGCGGTCCAGGCGGAGCCGTAGGTCGTCCCGATCCGCGGGGACGGCGGCCTGCGCGGCCCGCAATTCCATACCCAGGGAGACGATGCGTTGTTGGGCACCGTCGTGGAGGTCGCGTTCGATGGTGCGGCGCGCCTGATCGGCTGCGGCGATGACACGCGCACGCGACTCGGTGAGCTGCGTGCGGGTCTCGCAGTTGTAGACCGCGGTGGCCACCAGGTCGGCGAAATCGGCCATGCGGGCCTGTATCTCGAGTTCGGGCGCGCGATCGGCGGAGGCCACCACCACTGCGCCCCAGACCTCACCGTCGATGGTGATCGGTACACCGAGCCCACACACGAGCTCCCGCTGGTGCATCCGATCCGCGATCGGACCCGTGGCTGCGGCATAGTCGACGGCCGCCGGCTGTCCGGTGGTCAGCACGGTGGTGCAGATGTTGTTCCCACCCAATTGGAGACGCTCACCGGGAGCGAGATGGTTGTTGTTGCTCTGGTCGTCCCAGGCCGCGAGCACCACACCCTGGCCGTCCTCGAATCGCACCACGGACACGTGCTCGGCACCCAGACCGGACCCGAGCTCCCGCGCGACGGCCGGGTACACGTCGTCGGGTTCCACTCGCAGGGCCACCAGGGTGGCGACCCTGCGCAGCGCGGCCTGCTGACGCGCCAGTCTGACCGTCTGCTCATGGAGCTGTTCCCGGTCGCGGGCAGCGGCCAGCAGAGCTTCGAGGGCAGGCACGATCCGCCTGACCCGGCGCCCGTCGGCGGCATCGAGCGTGGCGGGCACCAGAAGGGCGCCGAGCTCGAGACCGTTGTCACGCAGCAGAATTCGCTGCTGATCTGTTGCCGGGGCGGTCTCGGCCGGGCCGAGAATTACATGCGGCGGCGGCAGTTCCAGTACGTCGGACAGCCGGGAACTGGCCTTCTCGAACATCTCCGGCGACATCGACTCACGCAGCATGGTGCGCGCGAACGCGGCCAGCAGGTCGGCTTCCCGTCGGCGTTGATCGGATTCGACTGCGCGCAGCCGTGACTGGCCCACCAGTACGTTGGTCAGGATCGCCAGCGTCGAGAACACCACGACGGCGGGCACCAGGCTCTCACTGTTCTCGGATACGTGAACGTAGGCGTAGGCCGTGGCACTGGCCACTGACGTGACGAGTGCCAGGCCGAATCCCCAGCCCGCCGACACAACCAGGACCCCGAAGAGGAACACCGCGCCGAAGGCCGAGTTGGGGGCGATCTGTTCCAGGAGATGCACCACGAGCATCTCCGCCGCGATGAACCCGCCCGCGATCGCGATCCCCCACTCCAAGGGAGGAACACTGGGCCGGAGCACCGTGGTGGCGAGCCTGTCACGCCAGGAACCGCGATCGGTGCTGAACTCCGTCCCCGATCGAGCCGCAGAGATCATCGTGCAGGCCCACCGCAGTGAGGCCTGATTGTTCGCTCGAGCACACGGCGATGATAGTGCCGTTCTTCTGCAGTGGCTTGTCGCCGGCCGGCCACCGCGACGCTTCTCGGAGAGAGGATGTTCCTGCTAGCGGTAATGCCTTGCGCGCGTCAGTCTGACACCCTCGAAAAGGTGAAGCCCTCCGACCATCGCTGCCTCATCGTCGATGACAGCGACGCCTTCTGCGCTGCGGCGCAGAGGTTGCTGGAGGCTGCCGGTATGACGGTGGTCGGGACCGCCGCAACACTTGCCGCAGCGGTACAGACGGCTGCCGCCACCCGGCCCGACCTGATCTTGGTGGACATCGACCTGGGCGGCGAGAGCGGCTTCGATGTGGTGGAGGCTCTGCTGGAGACCCGGCCAGATCCGGCGCCCGCCGTCATCCTGGTCTCCACACACGACGAAGAGGACTTCGCCGACATGGTGGAGGCGAGTTCGGCGATCGGGTTCCTGCCGAAGTTCGAACTGTCCGCCGAAGCGATCATGCGCATCGTGCGCTGACATCCCTCGCACCGTGAAGCTGCTTGCCCGCGTAGCGATCAGGTCATTGCGTCGAGGTACATGATCACTGCCCGGACCCGCCGGTGGTCGTCGGCTGTATCGGCCAGATCGAGCTTTGTCAGGATGCTGCGGACATGCTTTTCCACGGTGCCCTCGGTGATCCACAGCCGACGACCGATCCCGGCGTTGGACAGTCCTTCGGCCATCAGGGTCAGCACGTCTCGTTCCCGTGCGCTGAGGGCACCGAGCGGGTCATCGCGCCTTCGCGCGGCCACCAGCTCATGCACCAGAGCGGGGTCGACCACCGAGGCACCGTTCGCGATTCGACCCACGGTGTCGACAAAATCGGTGACGTCGGTGACCCGGCTCTTGAGCAGGTAACCGATCCCCCGGCCCCCGTCGAGCAGCTCGAGAGCGTGGTCGACCTCCACATGGGCCGACAACAGGAGCATCGACACCGAGGGGAACTCTTTGCGGATCTGCAGCGCGGCGTCGAGACCCTCGGAGCTGTGCGACGGCGGCATTCGGATGTCGATGATGGCCAGTTGCGGCGGCGCCGCCCGCACGAGCGTGAGCAATTCATCGGCGTCACCGGCCTGCCCGACCACGTCCAGCCCGGCATGCGTCAGCAGGCTCGACAGGCCCGCCCGCAGCAATACATCGTCGTCGGCGATCACCACGGAGAGTCCGGCCGACATATGAGTCCCTTCGTAGATCGCGCCACTTGCCTGCACCAGTGTGCCCGGTCGGTCGGCCGATGACGTCAGTCCGCCACAGCTGCGTCGGGATCGGCCCACGGAACCCGGCAGGAGTCGGTCGAGAAGCCCTGGTCGGTGATCCCGAGCGCGGAGTACATCCGCGCACGCTGATTCTCCAGACCGATCTGATAGGTCAGCTCCACCACACCGGCGTCGCCGAAACGCTCACGCAGATCGGCGACCTGCTCATCGGTCACCGTGGTCGGCGTTGCGGTGATCGCATCGGAGTAGGCGATCGCTGCCCGTTCGTCGTCGCTGTAGTGCGGCGAACTCTGATAGTCGGCGATGTGACGCAGGCGGTCGATGTCGAGGCCGTCGAGACGCTGGAGCATGGTGCCAAAATCGACGCACCACGAGCAACCGATCGTCCAGGCCGTACGGAACACAGCGATTTCCCGGATGTTCGACGGCAACACCGTCGACGCCTTGTCCACGGCCGTCTCATGTATCGCGGACGCCAGGAACAGGCCGCGGTGATGGGCGGTCACGGCAAACGGTTCGGGCACCGAGCCGAACCTGCGGGCCGCGTACCGATACGCGCCCTTGACCATCAGACCGGCGTCATCGGGGTTGACTGCTGGAATACGTGCCACGCGAGGAACCTCCTGTTTCAGACGAGCGCACCGTGCGCCCCTATATGGAGGACGACACAGCAGCGCACAACGTGACAGGCGCGCTCAGCGAGTCCAGCGAATGCGGATCGGACCCCGGACGTTCGCTGGATCGTCGACCACTTCGCCACCCTGGGTGATCTGGACTTCACCGTCTGCCATCATCCGGCGCGCGACCGCACGCACCGGTTCCATCAGGGGACGCCAGTCATCAGGGGCAACCGCCCGCGCGACATCCGACGGGCAGATACTCGATTCCGGCGACCGCGCGCTCAGCAGGTCGCGAATCGTCGCGGTGAGGGCAACGTCATCGGTGCCGTCCGGCGCCTCGCCGTTCGTGTGGGCCATCTGCCCAGCTTCCCGTCGCGGTGGCCCACCGTCAACGTCCCCTCCCCCGCGACGCGAGGTCCGATTCCCGCCAGCACCCCCGAGCGGTCGTGCGATGAACTGATGCTGCGCAATTGAACAGCGCCAAACTGCCTGTCGCACAGAGAATTGGAGTCATCGTGTCGAACGTCGCACTGGTCACCGGATCGAGCCGGGGCCTGGGCCTTGCCACTGCGTGGGCACTGGGCCGCGCAGGGAACACCGTCATCATCACTGGCCGCGACGGCGGGCGGATCGAATCCCTGGCCGCTGATCTACGCGACGAGGGTCTGCGTGCAGAAAGCCTGCTCCTCGATGTGGAGTCCTTCGAAAGTGCTCGATGCGCGGCTCGCGAACTCACCAACCGCCATGATCGGCTGGATGTCCTGGTGAACAACGCCGGTGTCCTGCCCGAGGCCACACAGCCGACCGAGGTGAACTTCAGTCATCCATCGGCCGCCGCGAAGACTTTCAGTGTCAACACTCTTGGAGTTCTCAATGTGGTCGAGGCGATGCTGCCGCTCATCTGGCGCAGCGCCGGCGGTCGCATCGTCAACGTATCGAGCACCATGGGATCGTTGGCGGATCAGAAAGATGCTCAGTCGCAGTACTATTCGATGGTCGTTCCTGCCTATCAGGCGTCCAAGGCGGCCGTGAACAGCATCACCATCGGGCTGGCGAAGATGCTGGTCGGCACCACCGTCAAGGTCACGTCGGTGTGCCCCGGTCATGTGCAGACCGATCTCGCCCCCGGCAATCGGACACACGCGCCGTTGACGGCGGAGGAGGCAGCAGCCGTTGTGCTGCGTGCGGCAACGCTTCCCGACGATGCCGAGTCGGGCACCTTCATCGACGCGGCCGGACCCGTACGCTGGTAGCCGGTGTCGGGGTTGTGATCGCAGGAAGGCGAACAGTTGTCGGCACCGCCGCGGGTACCTCAATCGGCCGTACCGCTCTGGGCACTGATGAGCGCCGCCGCTGCTCCCGTCCTGTTGATCGGCTCCTCTGTGATCGCCGCGATGATCATCACCGAGCGGTACAACGCCACGACACAGACCCTCAGTGACCTGGCCACGATCCCCGGCGGCGGCTGGGTGATGACAACCGGGATCGCCTTGAGCGGGGCCTGCCAGATGGTGACAAGTGCTGGTCTGGCCGGAATCAGAAAAAGGGCGCGGATCGCGCTGGCCGGAGCCGGTGCGTGTGGGATCGCCGTGGCGTTGTCGCCGGTGGACGTCGCACCTACGTTCCACCTTCTGGCAGCCGGAGGTTCGGCGGTCCTGTTCTGCCTGTGGCCTCTGCTGGCGATCTCCCGCGCCCCCTCTGCCGCACTGACCACTCGACCCGCCGTGGCGGCGACGGCCTCGATCATCCTGCTCGCAGTGCTGGGGTGGACGGTTCTGGAGACCGGCGGAGGCGACCGGCTGGGACTCGCCGAAAGGATCAATTTCACCGCCGAGATGCTGTGGCCGCTGGTGGTGGCCATCGATCTGCGGCGCCGGGGAACCCAGGTCAGGGCAGGTTCGAGTGGGTTGAACGGCCCGAGGACCACTCCCTCCGAAACTTTTACACCCCGCTGATTTAAATCCCCGGCCGGCTCGCTGAGGTGGCGAATTGGCCCCTCGGCGCCGCAGCAGCCCAGGTCACGGCGGAGTCGACCAGACGCCACCTGGCGCATTCCGAACGGCCGACCACAGCCGCGCATTCGGCCAGGCCGAACCCCGAAATTCGGGCGTTATGGTGCCATTCATGCAGATGAGGCCCCCTGGCGGCACGCGATTACGTGCCGACAACGCGCGGATGGTCGCCGATGTCCTGCGGCGCCAGGTCCACGACGGAGACGTCGCCGGATCACTTGACGAACCCACCCTCATCGCCGACTTCGGCGTATCTCGCAACACCATCCGCGATGCCCTGACCATCCTGCGCGACGAAGGACTCATCGAACGCTCTCCACGTGTCGGCACCCATGTGGTGGCGCGACAACTCGAACACGGTCTGGACGCCCTGCAAGGACTCAAGGAGACGTTCCTCATGCACGGCGAAGTCCGCAACACCGTCAAGGTGGCGACCTTGGTGGACCCTCCCCGCGCCGTGGCACGCAAACTGGCACTCGACGACGGTGAGCAGGCCGTCTACATCGAGCGGCTGCGGTTTCTCGACGACGAACCGATCAGCCTCGACGTCACCTATCTCGTTCCCGACCTGGGCATCCCGCTGATCCAGCACGATCTGGAACACAACGACGTCTTCGCCCTTCTCGAGCAGATCGCGGGCGAAAGGCTGGGCCGCGCCACGATGACCGTCGAAGCGGTGAACGCCGACCCACACTCTGCGGCCCACCTCGAGATCGCCTCGGGCGCAGCCATGTTGCTGCTCGAGAGACTCACCCACCTACAAGCCGGAGACCGACCCGTCGATCTCGAATACATCCGAATGCGCAGCGACCGAGTCTGTCTGCGCAGCACAGCCCGCCGAACACAGGAGTAGTACCAGTGAGCCAAGTCAACGCCCGAGCCGACGTCCCGGTCACCATCGACGAATCCCTGTGCATCACGGGCTGCACGCTCTGCGTCGAGGTGTGTCCCCTCGATTCACTGGCCATCAATCCCGAGAGCGGCAAGGCCTTCATGCACGTCGACGAATGCTGGTACTGCGGCCCCTGCGCGGTCCGGTGCCCCACCGGAGCGGTCACCGTGAACATGCCATACCTGCTCCGCTGACTCATTCCCACCAGCCCAACACCTTTCGCACTCCACCCTTTCGCACCACAAGGAAACCTCGATGAGATCAACCGCGTCTCGACGTGCCCGATTGGGCACGCTGTTCACCGCCGCTGCGATCGTGCTGACGTCGGCGGCCTGTTCACTCGACAGTTCCGGTGACGACGATGCGATCCGCGTGGTCGTCGGGTACCAATCCAAAACCATCAACACCGTGACGGCCGGAACGTTGCTTCGCGCCGAGGGCAACTTCGAGAAGCGCTTGGAGGAGGTGACCGAGCGGACCGGCCAGAAGTACAGCGTCGAATGGCAGGACTACGACACCGGCGCTCCGATCACCACCGGAATGATCGCAGGCAAGATCGACATCGGGTCGATGGGTGACTACCCGATGCTCATCAATGGGTCGCGGGCGAATGCCAATGACGCAACACGCACCGAGATGTTGTCGGTCACCGGGTCGAGCCCCAGGGGCTCACTGAACATGGTTGTGGTGTCACCTGATTCAGATGCGAGGACCATCGCCGATCTGCGCGGCAAGAGCGTCTCGGCCAGTGTCGGCTCGGCCGGACACGGCACCCTGGTCCAGGCGCTTGACCGCATCGGCATCGACCCCAACGACGCCGTCAACGTGCAGAATCAGCAACCACAGGTCGGCGCATCTGCACTCGAATCGAACAAGGTCGATGCGCTGGCTCAGTTCGTCGCCTGGCCGGGTCTGCTGGTATTCCAGGACAAGGCGCGGCTGCTGTACGACGGCGCCCAGCTCGGCGTTCCCACCCTGCACGGTGTAGTTGCCCGATCGGCGTTCGCCGACGAGCACCCGGATGTGGTGGCCGCCTTCCTGCGGGCACAATTGGATTCCACCAAGTCCCTGATCGACGCTC
Source organism: Williamsia muralis (assembly GCF_051487485.1). GTDB lineage: Bacteria > Actinomycetota > Actinomycetes > Mycobacteriales > Mycobacteriaceae > Williamsia > Williamsia muralis_B. The sequence goes on from NZ_JAHVCV010000002.1 coordinate 675,368, forward strand.
CACTCGCCGCTGCGAACCTGGTCGCCAAGGACAGCGGCCTGCCCGCCGAGGTGGTCTACCTCTACAACGGCCCCGGCGGCACCGACTTCAACCCAGCAGTCAAACCGCAACTGGTGGAGGCGCTTCGGGGCGACCAGCCCTACCTCAAGTCGATCGGCAGCTTCGAACACGAGCTCGACCTCAACACGTTTGTGAACACCTCTCCCCTGGAGCAGGCATTCACCGCAGCCGGTCAGAACTACGCAGACTCATTCGCGTCCACCCAGAATGCGTCGCAGATCCGGGGCCTTGACCCGGTGTGCAACATCGACGTCGACCCGGCCGATGCAGCAGAACTGTGGCTCGTCGGCAGCGACAACACCCAGCCGGCGGCCGGACCGACGTGCCTGCTCAAAGCAATCCGGCAGGCCCAGTCACAAGGCGAATCTGTTCGCGCAGCGTATATCTCGGACCCGCTGCTCGGAACCCGATGGTTTGCCGACAAGGCGGTGTGGCTGCGCGACGGAACACAGTTCGTGCCGTTCACCACCCAGGACAGCGCCGACGAGTACATCAAGACCCACCCCGGGGCTGTGCCGGCGTCGTACGATCAGGCTGTCGCGGAGGTCATCTGATGGCCACCGCCACCGTCACCCCGGCGCTGGACATCCAGACACGTTCAGCGACAACACCGAAGCCTGCCCGGAGCAGAAGCCACTGGCTGACCGTCTGGCCACTTCGCATCCTGGTCCTCGTCGCCGCTGCGGGACTCTGGCAGTTCCTGACCACCGCCGATGTCGTCCTGTGGGCCCGGTTCGACACGGTGCCGTCCGTCACCGACATCGCCCAAGCATTCTGGACGAGTCTGGGCACCCAGGAGTACTACCTCGACCTCGGCCAGTCGCTGATCCGTATCGGCGCCGGTTTTGCGCTCGCCGTCGGTGTCGGCGTTCCGGTCGGAATCCTGTTGGGCCGGTCTCGTATTGCCACCAACACGGTGGGCACCCTCACCGAGGTCCTGCGTCCCATCCCGGCCATCGCCCTGGTGCCGGTGGCAATCCTGGTACTGCCGACCGACGAAGCCGGCATGGTGTTCATCACCTTCGTCGCCGCATTCTTCCCGATCTCGGTGGCCACCCGGCACGCGGTGCGTGCACTGCCGACCATCTGGGAAGATTCCGTCCTCACCATGGGCGGACGCAAGCGCGACGTGATCCTGCGAGTGGTGTTGCCCGGCATTGCCCCCGGCGTCTTCAGTGGACTGTCGGTGGGCATCGGCGTGGCGTGGATCTGCCTTATCTCCGCCGAGATGATCTCCGGCCGGCTCGGTGTCGGTTACCGCACATGGCAGGCGTACACGGTGGTTGACTACCCGCAGGTGTTTGTCGGCATGCTCACCATCGGCATCCTCGGCGCCCTCACCTCGGGCGGCATCGAGTTGATCGGCCGCCGATTGACCCGGTGGCTGCCCCGAGCTCAGGAGACCCGATGACCAGCACCGTCAACTCCACGACCGCCCTGAACCCGACAACCGGTCTTCGGCTCGAACTCGACGATGTTCGACTCGACTACGGCGGCGACGCCGTGGTGGACGGACTCGACCTGACCATCGAACCGGGTGAGATCCTGGTGCTCACGGGTCCGTCGGGATGTGGCAAATCCACTGTGCTGCGGGCGATTGCCGGACTGTTGCCCGTATCGGGTGGTCGAGTGCTCGCCGACGCGGAGCCCGTACGCAAGACCTCTCGTGATCGGGCCATGGTCTTTCAGGATGACGCCCTGCACCCGTGGCGCACCGTGCGCGGCAACATCATGTTGGCGCTCACCCTCCGCGGGGTGCCGCGTCGAGACCGCAAGGCCCAGGCAGAGCGGTGGATGGACGAGATCGGGCTGGCCGATTTCGCCGACTACCTCCCGAAGTCGCTCTCGGGCGGTATGCGTCAGCGAGTCCAACTCGCCCGCGGACTGGCCGGTGCACCGAGGGCGGTGCTGATGGACGAGCCGTTCGGCGCGCTCGACGCCCAGACCCGGTCGACCATGCAGGCGTTGCTGATCGACACGCTGGCATCGCATCCCGCGACCGTGGTGTTCGTGACCCACGACGTGGACGAGGCGCTGCTGCTCGGCGACCGGGTTGTCGTGTTCGGGCGCGCCGGACGCCCGGTCCGCGACATCGTCGATGTGCCGCGTCCGCGTGACCCCGACCACCGGGATGCCACGGCGACCGCCCAACTGCGTGCGCGGATCACCGCCGCACTCGAGAACTGAAGGACCACATGGACATCCCGAACATAGCTGACCGCGATCGCCGGGAATGCGACGTCTTGGTGATCGGCGGCGGCACCGCCGGGACGATGGCTGCACTGACCGCCGCGGAGAACGGCGCATCGGTGTTGCTGCTGGACAAGGCGCACGTGCGGCACTCGGGTGCGCTTGCCATGGGTATGGATGGTGTGAACAACGCCGTCATCCCCGGCAAGGCGACGCCGGAGGCGTACGTCGCCGAGATCACCAGGGCCAACGATGGCATCGTCAACCAGAAGACCGTGTACCAGACGGCGACTCGTGGCTTCGCGATGATCGGACGCCTCGAGAAGTACGGCGTGAAGTTCGAGAAGGACGAACACGGTGAGTACGCGGTGCGCCGAGTCCATCGCTCCGGTTCGTACGTGCTGCCCATGCCGGAGGGCAAGGACGTCAAGAAGGCCCTTTACCGAGTGCTGCGCAAGAAGGACATGCGTGAGCACATCACCATCGAGAACCGGCTGATGCCCGTGCGCGTCCTCACCGAGAACGGCCGGGCCGTCGGCGCGGCTGCGTTGCACACGCGCACCGGTGAATTCGTGGAGATCGCCGCCAAGACGGTGATCCTGGCGACCGGCCCGTGCGGGCGGCTAGGGCTGCCGGCATCCGGCTATCTCTATGGCACATACGAGAATCCGACCAACGCGGGCGACGGTTGCTCGATGGCCTACCACGCGGGTGCCGAACTCAGCGGCATCGAGTGCTTCCAGATCAATCCACTCATCAAGGACTACAACGGCCCGGCCTGCGCCTATGTGGCCAACCCGTTCGGCGGCTACCAGGTGAACGCCGAAGGTGAGCGATTCGTCGACTCCGACTACTGGTCCGGCGACATGATGGCGGAGGTGAAGACCGAGATCGAATCAGCCCGCGGGCCGATCTATCTGAAGGTGAGCCACCTGCCCGAAGAGACGCTCGACGCACTCGAATCGATTTTGCACACCACCGAACGGCCGACCCGTGGCACGTTCCACGCCAACCGCGGTCACGACTACCGGACCCATGACATCGAGATGCACATCTCCGAGATCGGCTTGTGCAGTGGACATTCCGCGTCTGGGGTGTGGGTGGACGAGAACGGCCGCACAACCGTCGACGGGCTGTACGCGGCAGGCGATCTGGCGTGCGTGCCGCACAACTACATGATCGGCGCCTTCGTGTACGGCGAGCTCACCGGACAGCACGCCAGCGACACCGCGCGGGACCGCGCGATGCCGACGGCATTGCCGCTCGACCAGCTCGCCGAGGCGCACGACCTGATCTACCGGCCGCTGAGGCATCCCGATGGTCCCCCACAGCCCCAGGTGGAATACAAACTGCGTCGCTTCGTCAACGACTACGTCGCACCGCCGAAATCCGCCAACAAACTGGCCATCGCCATCGAGTCATTCGAGCGGATGCGCGGTGAGATCGACGAGATGGGCGGGCGCACACCGCATGAGCTGATGCGTTGCGCCGAGGTGTCGTTCATCCGCGACTGCGCCGAGCTGGCGGCCCGTAGTTCGTTGACACGCACCGAAAGTCGGTGGGGTCTCTATCACGAGCGGGCCGACATCCCCGAGCGACAGGATGACACGTGGGGCTATCACCTCAACGTCCGGAAGAACGCCGCGGGTGACATGGAGTTCTTGGGCCGGCCGGTCGAACCCTACTTCGTACCGGTCGACGGTCTCGACCACATCCCGCCCGCCGATCGTTCCGTCATCGCCATCGAGCAGCCCGACGTGGTCACCGGGCCTGCCCATGCGGGCGTGGAGAGTCCCGTCCGCACGGTCACGCATGTCGAAGACCGCCAGTCGGTCGCTGCGGCCTCGCCGCGAATCGTCGAACTGCTCGCGATGGGGTCGGCCGGTATCGACGAGTTCCAGTCGTACCTCACCGACGACGACGCCACCGTGCGGAAGACCGCCATCTCGGTCCTCACGGAGAACACCCCGGAGGGTTTTGACGTCGCGATCGCACACGCGCTGAGTGACGTGGCCCCCGAGGTGCGTCGCTTCGCCGCGCAGGGGTTGCAAGAGTTGGTCGAGGTCCTCGACGCAACCGAAGAGTTCATCACAATCCTCGATACGACGCTGACCTCGGTCGACGCCACCGTGCGAGCCACCGTCCTCGACCTCCTACGCGCCCTGCGCGCCGCGCCTGCGGAGACGTTCGCCGCCGCGCTCGCCGACAGCGACCACCGCGTGCGCATCGAGGCCGTTCGCGGACTGGTGTCACTGGACGAATCGGCACTGATCGCCGAGTCTGTCGGCGACGCCAACCGAGAGGTACGCATCGCCGTGGCCGCGGGGCTCGCGACCGTCGGGACCAAGGGCGCCGAGGCGGTCCGCGTTCTCGCCCAGGACATCGATCCGCTGGTGCGAGCCGCCGCATTCGAAGCGATGGCCCGCCTGGGAGAAGCTCCCGTGGACGGTCCACTGCTGGTCAAAGCCCTCAAGGACTCCGCTTGGCAGGTGCGGGTCGGCGCGGCACGAGGCCTGGTCTCGGCACCGGGGTCCACGGCGATCACAGTGTTGTCGGCCGCGATCACCGATCCCCACAACGACGTGCGGAAGGCCGCCGCCCTCACACTCAGCCACTGGTCCGACGATCCCGAGGTCCGAGTGGTGCTCGACGCGGCTGCCGACGACACCGACGCCGACGTGCGGGCCGCAGTCCGGCGGGTGGTCGCCGCGCACTGATTTCGGCCGCGACCCTTTTCAGACGCCCACCTCCGTGTTAGCGTGACAACGCACATTGTCGTATCAATGTCCGTTGTCTTAGTTTGTGGAGGTTCTCCGATGTCTGTGAACGCGGCGCAAGCGCACGACCCGTCGACCCGCGACAACGTGGTGAGCATGCACGATCAGGGCACCGACGAAGTGTCCAAGCGTCTGCTCGCCTCAGCGGCACGACTGTCGCGCAATGCGATGACCGAGATCGACTGGGACCAGCCGATGGACCCGGACAAATACGGGTGCAGCCCCGAGTGGTCGTCGCTGTACGGCACCGACTACTGGGATGAGCTGACCGAACCGCAGCGCGTGGCACTGACCCGCCACGAGTTCGCGTCGATCATGAACATCGGCATCTGGTTCGAGATGATCCTGCAGGAAATGGTGATCCGGGATCAGTACCTGGGCGACTACCACGACCCGGAGTTCCAGTTCGCGCTCACCGAGATCGCCGATGAATGCCGGCACTCGATCATGTTCGCGAAGGCCTCACAGAAGATGGTCGGCAAGTCGTACCACCCATCCAAGTTCGTCGGATGGATGGGCAAGGTCTTCATGCGCACTGCGCGTTCCGAGATCGCATACACCGGAATCCTGGTGGCAGAAGAGATCCTCGACGTCTTCCAGCGCGGCTGCATGCGTGACGAGAAGGTGCTTCCGTTCATCCGCACCGTCAACGAGATCCACGTCCTCGAAGAGTCGCGGCACATGAAGTTCGCGCGCGAAGAGGTCCGGGATGCGATGAAGGGTGTCGGCTGGCTGCGCCGGCAGTGGAGCGCTCTGGTGGTGTCCATCGCCGCCGCGTTCATCTTCACGAGCATGATCCGTCCGCAGGCGTACGCCGACGCCGGTCTCGACGCCAAACGAGCTGTCGCCACCCGCCGGTCCAACGAGCACTTCCACTCGATGGTCCGAAGCAGCTGCGCACACCTGATGAGCTTCCTCGATGAGGCGGGTCTGCTCACCAAACCCGCTGCCCGCGTCTATCGCAAAGTCCACATGCTCTGATGTTTGTCATCACCCAGACCTGCTGCAGCGACGCAGCATGCGTGTCCGTGTGCCCGGTCAACTGCATTCACCCGACACCGGAGGAACGCGGGTTCGGCAGCTCCGACATCCTGCACATCGATCCAGAAGCCTGTATCGACTGTGGCGCCTGCGCCGACGCCTGCCCCGTGGACGCGATCTACCCCGCCGACAAGCTGGGTACCCGCGACAAGGTGTTCATCGACATCAACGCCTCGTACTACCGCGACAACACCGACGTGACCTCCGGGTGGACGCCGATCACCTACCCTGTCATCCCGAAACTGCCTGCAGGCCAGCGCATTGCGGTGGTCGGAACCGGCCCCTCCGGTGGCTACGCTCTGCGTAGCCTCCTGGACCGAACGACCGCTGACATCACGGTGATCGACAAATTGCCCACGCCCGGCGGCCTGGTGCGCGCCGGCGTGGCACCTGACCACCCCGGTACCAAGAAGGTGCTACGAGGGTTCGACATCCTGTACCGCGACCCGCGGGTCACCCTGGTCACGAACGTGGAGGTCGGCGAAGATATTGCCGCCGGCCAGATTTCACCCGCCGAATTGGCCGATCATTTCGACGCGGTCTTCTATGCGGTGGGAGCCAGCGACTCCCGGCAGCTCGGAATCCCCGGTGAGGACCTGGACGGCTCGACCTCGGCCACCGATCTGGTTGCCTGGTACAACGCCGCGCCGGCAGTCGCCGATGCTCAGGTGTTGCGCCACAACAACACCGGACGCGTTGTGGTTGTCGGCACCGGCAACGTGGCACTGGACGTGGCCCGGATCCTCGTTTCGCCTCCCGAACTTCTCGCGACCACCGACATCGCCGATCGGGCGTTGGAGGTCTTGCGGCGCCAGAATGTGCGCGAGGTTGTGCTACTCGGCCGCCGTGACCAGGCCGGCGCTGCCTACTCCGCGGCCGAATACCGCGCGCTGAACTCCATTCCGGGTGTCGACGTGGTGGTGGAGAACGATCCCGGCGTCATCTCCGACGACAGTGGGGTGGCCGACCCGACCGCTCGTCGCATTGTGTTCCGGTTCCACTCGGTTCCCGAGGAGATTCTCGGCGATTCTTGGGTGAGCGGCGTACGGGTTCGCACCGGCACCACCTCCCACGTCATCGCCGCCGACCTCGTGGTGCGATCCATCGGCTACCGCTCCACCCCGATCGCCGGCCTGCCATTCGACCAGCAACGCGGAGTGTTCCCCAATGTCGATGGCCGCCTTCTCGATACGAACGGCGACGTCATCCCGGGCAGCTACGTGCTCGGCTGGGCAAAGCGTGGGCCCACCGGCGGTATCGGGGCCAACAAGGTGTGCGCCGAAGCGACGGTGGACGAATTCTTGATTGACGCGGAAAAGGGCCTGCTGTCCGGTCGATCGCACGGCCAGAAGCACTTCGACGCACTGCTGCGACAACGCAAGGCTCCGGTGATCGGCTACCGCGGCGTCCGAGCCATCGACCGCGCCGAACGTCGGCGAGGCGAGGAGCTCAACCGCCCTCGGGTGAAGTTCACGTCTGTACCCGACATGGTGAAGGCGGCGGGGCTACGCAAGCGCTGAGCAAACGTCGGAGCCCGTCGAGTCCTCGAGTTCAGGTGAGCGTTTTCAGCAGGACTTTCAACTCGGTTGCCGTGTGCTTGAGGGGAGTTGTCGATCTGGTCGACTTGCTCAACATCACCGCGCCCTCGAACGCGGCAAGTGTCAGTGTGGCGAGACGTTTGGCGCGGGCCGGCGAAACACCATCGTTGACGATCACCCGTTCGAGCCCGACCATCCACGCCTTGAACCAGCGCGCTGCCGCCTCCCCGAGTTCGGCGTCGGCCGGCCCCGCGCCCACCGCGGCCCCAGCCACCGGGCATCCCGCCGCAAAGTCACTGGTCTCGAGCCAATCGGTCCACCAGCGAACGAAGGTGTCGATCGCAGCGATCGAACCCCGTTTCACGGCAGATTCGATGACGCCGTTGATGGTGGTGCCGGCATAGTCGAGCGCTTCGGCGACGATCTGCTGGCGCCCTTGCGGGAAGTGGTAATACACCGAGCCACGCGGCGATCCGCTGCGCTCGAGCACCGCATCCACCGTGACACCGGCGGCTCCACGCTCGCGCATCACCTCGACGGCGCCGATCAGCATCCGTTCGCGCGTTCCCAGACGCTCCACTGTTCTCCTCCGCGACGCAGCCAGCAATATGTCCTAATGAATACTACGTAACAGCTGCGGGGCAGGGTTCCAGATCCGTCGGTCAGGATTGCGCCTGAGGCGCAACCGCGGCAGCGGCGGCCACGGGTGATCCTGCCGATTCGGCATCCTTTCTCGGGGCCAGGATGAGACATGTCGTGGTCGCGTGCGCAACCAGACGCCCTTCGTCGTCGTGCACCTTTCCCTGAGCTGTCGCAACGGTTTTGCCCACGTGGATGACCTCTCCGGTCGCTGTCAGCGTCCGGCCCTGTGTCGACACAGAGCGAATGTAGTTCACGCCCAACTCCAGGGTTGTGTACCCGACTCCCGCCGGCAGAGTTGTGTGCACGGCACAACCCATCACGGAGTCGAGCAGGGTCGCTGCGATACCGCCGTGCACACTCCCGAGTGGATTGGCGAAGTCAGGCGCGGTGGTCAGCACCATCGTGACCTTGCCCAGATCCACTTCGGTGAACTTCATGCCCAGCAGCCGACCGATTGATGGAACATCCTGCAAGTCAGCAGTTTTGATCCACTGCAGGACTTCCAGTCCGGTCATTTCCGCGACGTTGTCGTGCGCCATCTTGTTCTCCCTTATCGCTGTTCGACGACCAGATCGCCCAAACGAGGACTTCCGATCCGGCGTCCTCCGTGCTCTACTATGCCATACAACATAACAACGGTCATTGACTCATAAAGAGGTCTTCCGCAATGTCACACGGTCCCAACGCCTTCTTCCGGAACACCGGCGCGTTCTGCGCACGCCATCGGTGGTGGGTGATCGGCTTCTGGGTTGCGTTGGTGGTCGGGCTGAACCTGGCAGTCCCGCAGATAGAGCAGACCGTGTCGGAGAAGTCGGCCGCGTTCCTGCCCGAACACATGCCGTCCGTCGACGCCCTGCGCGACATGTCGACGGATTTCGGCGCTCCCGCGTCGACAGCTGTGGGCAGTGTGGTTCTGGCTGATGACGGCGGGATCAGCACCGAAGATGATGACTACTACGGCCGCCTCGTCGAGGTTCTGTCGGGTGATCACGAAAACGTCGCCTACGTCCTCGACATGTATGGAAATCCCGCCACCCGCGCCGCCGCGCTCAGTCCGGACGGCAAGGCCGTCAACGTCATGGTGGTCGCCGAGGGCGACGTCGGCAGCACGCGCGCACACCACAGCACGGTCGCGATCCGTTCGGCGATCGACTCCATTCCCAAGCCCGACGGGCTGTCGGTGTACTACACCGGCGCCTCACCCACCCTTGCCGATCTCTTCTCGTCGATCGATCTGTCGCTGCTCATCATCACCGGGGTGTCGGTTCTGCTGATCACGTTGATGTTGCTGATCGCCTACCGCTCACTGATCACAGCCCTGATCCCGTTGGCGACCATCGGTTTCGGACTCGGCGTGGTGCGGCCCATCGTCTCGTACCTCGGCGCGAACGACCTGACGTCGATCTCGAACTTCTCGATCGCCATCATGACTGCGCTGGTACTGGGCGCCGGAACCGACTACGCGATCTTCCAGATCGCCGGCTACCACGACGCCAGGCGCGCAGGGGAAGATCCGGACACTGCTGTTGCGACCGCAAGTGCGCGGGTCTCCCCGATCCTGGTTGCCTCGGCCCTGACGATCGCTGCTGCTGCGGGTGCCATGATCTTCGCCGAGGTCGGGATGTTCAAGACCGCAGGCCCGCCGACCGCGATCGGGGTGCTGATGGCGATGGCGATCTCGATAACGCTCACACCGGCACTGATGTCCGTGGCCGGACGTCGCGGACACATCGAGCCCAAGGCATCGACCGAACGGCGATGGCGCCGACGCGGTGCGACGATCATTCGACACTCGGGCCCGCTGGTGGCGGTATCGATGGTGGTTCTCGTCGCGTTGGCAGCGATGGTTCCCCTGTTGCGCGTCAGCTTCGACGAAGAGTCCGTTCAGCTCTACGCCAACGACTCCACACGCGGCTACGACAAAGTTCTCGAACACTATGGCGTCAACGAGATCCTGCCCGAGTACCTGATCATTCGGGCCGACCACGACATGCGTAACACCAACGATTTGGCGGCGCTCGAACTTGTGGCGATGTCGGTGTCGAAGTTGCCCGACATCGCTTACGTCCGATCGATCACTCGACCCGATGGCTCACCGATTCCCGAGGCATCCACCGGATATCAGGTAGGCCAGGTCGGCAATCGGCTCGACGATGCCCATCGTCAGATGGTCGAGGCCACACCAGAGTTGCAACGACTGGCCTCTGGGGTGACTGCACTTCGCGATGGCGCCGACAGCGCGCTGGGACAGTTACCCCTTCTGGTGGACGGGACCAATCAGGTTGTGGGACTGGCCGGTGGCGTGCTCGACGGAGTGGACACCGCGTCTCGAATAGTGGCGATTGCCTCTGATGGCCGACTCGCTCTTCCTCAAGGACTCACTGAACTCGCAGCCCTTGCCGACACCTTGGGTCGTTTGATCACAGCAGTTTCAACGAGCAATGCCCAGACGCTGGCTGCCACCGAACAGCTGGACGACGTGTTCGGTCCCATGCTCATGACCGTTCCTGATGCACAGTGCCAGGCCGACCCCACATGCCTGGCGGCGCGGTCGGCGTTCAGCCTGTTCGACAAGGCCACAGGCGGGAAAGCCTCACGGACGTTGCAGCAGGCCGTGAACTTGTCGGGTGTGCCGGGCGAGGTCATCGACAAGGCACAGGCATTGCTGCCCGAAATCGAGACCGGGCTGAGTCAGGTCAAGATCCTTCTCGATGGGCTCGGAGGAAAAACCCCGGAGCAGCTGCGTTCTGAGCTGGGTGCCCTGACTGCGGGGATCACTGAACTCTCGACAGGAATGACACAGCTGGCCGAGGGGCTTCGCCAGGTCAAGGTCGGCACCGACAAAACCGTCTCGCTCACAGGGCAACTCACCGCCGGTCTCGGCGAAGCCGGCGACTACCTGCAGACGATGGCTCGAGACACGACGTCTGGCCCAGGGGCGGGTTTCTACCTTCCCGCACAGGGGCTCGAAGATCCGCGATTTGTGGCAGGCACCAAACTGTTGTTGTCACCCAATGGCAAGACCGCGCGGATGCTCGTGGTGCGCAGCATCAACCCGTACGGTCACGAAGCGATCCGCACGGTGCACGACATCGCCGACACTGCCCGAACAGCAACCACTGGAACGGTTCTCGACGGATCAGAGGTGAGCTCGACCGGTCTGACATCGTTGTCCGCCGACATGAACGATCAGGTCAACAGAGATTTTGCACTGTATGCCGTGGTCGCGATCCTGGCGGTGTTCCTGATCCTGGTCGTGCTGCTCCGCAGCATTCTTGCACCACTGCTCCTGGTTTTGACTGTGCTGCTGTCGTTTGCGGCGACCGTTGGGTTGTCGATTCTCTTCTGGCAATACGGACTGGGTATCGACCTCGATTGGTCGGTCGTACCGTTGGCGTTCATGGCGCTTGTGGCCGTCGGCGCGGACTACAGCATGCTGTTCGCGTCCAGGATCCGCGAGGAGTCCCAGACCGGGATGATCGGCGGAATCATCCGGGGCTTCGGGTCGACCGGCAGTGTGATCACCACGGCCGGCGTCGTCTTCGCCGTCACGATGTTTGCCCTCATGAGTGCCACCGTGATCAATCTGCTCCAATTCGGTTTCACGGTGGGCGTGGGGCTCATCCTCGACGTGGTGGTGGTTCGGTCGATCCTTGTACCGGCCGCGATGGCCGCGATCGGCAACCGCATCTGGTGGCCTGCGAAGGTATGACGGCCCGCCGCATCTGGGTGGTGGGTGTTTCGGCGTAGCGTCCATCACTCAGCCCTGTCGGCGAGCTCTGGACGGTCTGCGAGAACTGCGGCCAAGTTGTATCCGCTGATGCGGAGTGGGTTCTCGCGGGTGCCCGGATTGCCCTGATTCTCCTGGGCCCGGGAGTACTGACCGTGGCTGTCCACCCCGTCGCGGTGCACGTTGTCTGCAGTCGTTCGCTCCTCGGTGGACAACTGGATGAAGTCCGAGGCGAACGGATTGGATCCGTGAACACCCTCGCTGGCAGCGAGATTGATCCACTTGTCATCGGGGTCGTTCATCAGATACGCATGCCCGTACTCCAGCCCTAATTGCGATGACGTGTTCGCGTAGACGCCAGGACTCCCGTAGAACACGGTGTCGTCCACGTACTCATGCGCTCCTCCCTGCAGGGCCAGCGACGCCGTTGTTGATCCGTAGGAGTGCCCGTTGAGTACAAGGTGCTGCTCGGCCTCGGCATGGTCGCTGGTCAGGCCGAGCGAACGCGTGAAGTCGGCGAGGCTGTCCGCTCCGGCTTTCGCTTTGCCATCCCCGAGTGCTTCCCACGGGGCACCGTCGTTGACGTCCGGGGTGTCGTACCCGAGCCACGCCACCGTCGAGACAGCTTCTCCCTCACCGCCGGTGGCGGCGAGGATGCCGAGGGTTTCGCGACGCAAGGCACCCGCCTCGCTTGTCATGGTGCCGATCGACTTCGCGGTGGTGTTCACTCCGGGCACGGTCACGCTGACGTGGCGGGCTTTGTCTGGATCCCCTACCGCCACAGCGGCTTTTGTCTCTTTCCCGTCAGGCGAAAAGGTCAGCAGGAACGCTTGCGCTCCCGTGTCGTTGTGATCAACGCGGTAGTCCCCGCCCAGCGCCGTGTCGATGGCGCGCAAGCCGTCGAGCTCTTCGCGCTTTTCCGCCAGCCGCGAGGCGAGTGCGTACTGACCCCGGGCGCCGATGTACGCCCTGTCGAGCGCGGCGAGTTCGGCTTCGACTCGTTGCGTCTGCGCCGCGAGCGCGATCCGGTTGGCGGCGTCGCGCGAGGCAGCGTCCACACCGTCGAGGTTTCCGATCAACCCCGGATACTCCGCAATCATCTGCTGCTTTTGCGCCTCCGGCAGCGCCCGCCACCAGGCGTCGATCTCTTCGGGCGTCTTCTTGTCCATGTTCGGCCAGGTGGGCGCAGTCAGAGATGCACCTGCCCGGCCGGACTCGAAGGCCTCTGTGGGCGAGCCGAACTCCGGATAGGCGATCTCGCCGGCGACGATCTTGCGCAGGACAGTCGCGGTGTCGTTGTCGATGTCCTCGGCCTGGACGACTAGCGCTCGCGCACGGACCAACAAGTGCCTTTTCGTCTTCTTCCGATCTGTCCGTTCTTCATCCGTCATGTCCGAGTGGGCCGGGGCCAACTGCGACGCATCATCGACTGTCGGTGGCGGATGGATCACCATGTCTGCATCCGATGCGTCTGCGCGAAGCAGCGTCAACGCCGACTTCAATTCGCCGACCGCGATACTCGTCTGTCGGGCCAACTCCGACGCCGCGCCCAACGCAGCTGCCTCGTCGTTGAGCGATGTGGACACGGATCGAAACGACCCCCCGGCCGCGGTTGCTCCTTCGCCCTTCCACCCAGGAGTCGCGGCGACCTTACGCAACATCGCGTCTGCGTCGATCACAGATGTGAAGCGGCCGTTGAGTTCTGCGACCAGCACGTCGAGTGCGGCAGTGTCCCAGTTGTCGATGTCGGTGAGATCCACGACTACGTCGTCCTCTACAGCCGCAGCCGGGTCGAGGATTGTTCGAAAGCATCTACCGCATAGTCATCCGCCGACCGGTACGACGCCGCGGCGCCCGCCAGGCCCGTGGCGAGCCCTTCCAACGCACCCAACATCTGGCCCGCCCGCCGCTCGAGTGTTGTCACGTAAGTGACGAACTCCGTCTGCGTCGAGCTTCCAAACCCGTTGACGCACAGCGCAATGTGTCGTGCCGATCGATCCAGGGCCGAGCCCAGGTCTTCGCCCAGAAGCGCCACTTCCCTGCCCCACCGCGCAAGGCCGATCGTGTCGACCTCAGTGTTTGACTGATTCCCCACAGTTCCCCCGAACCTCGCCCGAACCCAGTGGCGTTAGGACGCCGGGTCGAACTCGACGGTTCCAGACGACGGGAGGCGCCGCACTGCTGAGCTCCCCGACCAGGAACGCGCTCAATTGCCGACGGTCCGGGCACCTGCAAGAGAACTCATCACGCCGACGGTTTGCCCGCCACCAAGTCTTCGATGTCGAGACCCCATCGCCCGAAGGTCTCGTCGAACTTCTTTTCGTGCTGCTGCGCGCGATCGAGCTTGACGCCGGAATACCGTTTGCGAGCCCACCTCGACTTCGTCCTGGCGAGACGAACTGCGCCGATCCAGGCCACGGGAGGAATGAACGCGCCGATCGCAGCCGTCTGGTACTTACCCTTCTCGACACACAACAACAGGGAGAGAATGTGGAACGGGATGGTGCCGAGCAGGACAAAATGGCCTGGCGTCCCGACGTTCGACACGACGGGATCGATGCCGAGCAGCACCAGTCCGAGGAGTGAGCCCGTCAGGGCGACCACCTGCACCGACAGCTGGCCCTCGGCGGACCAGTAGACGTCTTGCAGGTGCAGGATCATGGCGAACTCGTCGAGCACCAGCGACGATCCGACCCCGATCATCACCGCACTGACCTCGGCCCAGGGTGAGTCACCGTGGACGGCCACGGACAGGAATCCCCCGCCGATCGTGGAGATGATCCCGGGGACCGCGTGATGAATGTGGACGCCGCCGGCAACGTTGTCGTGGAAGGGTCCGCGTCCGGAGCGGATCATCCGGGTGATGGTCCGGGTGACCACAAACGTGATCATGAACGAGGCGAAGAGTAGCAACATCGGCAGTCTGGTGTCGTCTACCAGGCCCTCGAGGAACGACATGGCTAGAAGCTACAGCGATCTTGCTGAGATACGCTCGACCGCGTCCACAGGCCCGGTGAGGAGACAGCGCTGAACGATCAGACGGTGGTCCCGGCCGAGTCGCGCAGGTCGAGGTTTCGAGTCGGCCCGAACGTGGATGCGGTCGCCGTTGCCTTGCTTGCGTTTGTGGTCAGTTTCGTCGGCATCGGCAATCCGTCCTTCTGGTACGACGAAGCCGCCACCATCTCGGCGTCCACCCGGTCGATCTCGGAACTGATCGATCTCATCTCGTCCACCGACTCTGCCCATACCTTCTATTACGTCCTGATGCACGGCTGGTTTGCCGTCTTCCCCGAATCGGAGGCGTGGTCGCGGCTACCCAGTTCCATCGCGATCGCTGTCGCCGGTGCGGGCGTGGTGGTGCTCGGCAAACTGTTATCGCGCCGCGCCGTCGGCGTGACCGCCGGCATCGTCTTCGCGATCCTGCCGCGGGTCACGTTGGCAGGCATCGAGGCACGTCCTTACGCCCTGGCCATCGTGGTGTCGACGTGGCTGACCATCGTCTTGTTCGTAGCCATCCGGCGTGGGGTCACGTCCTGGTGGCTGCTGTATGCGGTTCTGGTGGTGTTGTCGGTTCTTGTCAACATCCACCTGTTGTTGCTGGTGCCGGTTCATCTCATCGCCCTGATCATGCTCGGCAACAACCGGAGTCAGCTCCGTGCCTGGGGCCTGTCGACGGTTCTAGCCGTGGTTTTGCTCATCCCCTACCTCGCCTTCATGCGCGCCAAGTCCACTCAGCTCAGTTGGATCGATCCTCTCGACGAGCGTGTGTTCGGCAATGTCCTGCTGACTCAGTACTTCGATTTCTCGGTCGCCTTCGCAGTGGTCGCTTTTCTCCTGTTGGGCACCGCTGTGGTGCTGTTCTTCGCGCGGCGAGAGCGGATCGCGACCAGCGGCATGCGCACGGTGGTTGTCCTCTCGATCGTGTGGATCGTGGTCCCCACCGTGGGGTTGCTGTTGTATTCGTTGATATCCCAGCCCATCTACGTCGATCGGTATCTGTCGTTCACTGCGCCTGCGATGGCTCTGCTGATCGGGGCCTGTGTGGTGGCCATCGCGCAGAAGCCGGCGGCCATCGCCGCCGTGCTCGTCGTCATGGCGATCGCCGCGACGCCCAACTGGATCGATCAGCGCGGTGACTACGCCAAGTTCAAGATGGATTACAGCCAGGTGGCCGACCTCATCGGGGCGCAGGCCTCGCCTGGCGATTGCCTACTTCTCGACGACACCGTCTCGTGGGAGCCCGGCCCCATCCGCCCGCTGCTCGCCGCGCGGCCAGAGGCATATCGGGGCCTGATCGATGTCGGGTTGTGGCAGCGAGCCCGGCCCGAGGGACTTCTCTGGGACACCAATGCGGCACCTCATCTACGCCGTGACCAGATTCGTGCCTGCACCGTCATCTGGACCATCTCGGAGAAGGACAAGAGTCTGCCTGCGCACGATGCGGGTCCGGCGCTCGACCCCGGCCCGCGCCTGGCCCCGACCATCGCCTACCGCGTGCCTGCACGGATGGGCTTCCGGGTGGTCGAACGCTGGCAATTCAACATCAGTCAGGTGACGAAGTCGGTGCGTTGACCGAGTCGAGCCGGCGGGTCAGCTGGGTGTCGGCCCGGTTTTCTCGGTCGACGGGTCCACCGTCACGGTCCCCCGCCAGCCACCGACCACGCGCATCACGTGGTAGATCAACAGGGCTGCCATGGCGCCCAGTGCGATACCGCCGAAGCTGAGGTCACCGATGACCCAGGAGAAGTCGGCAATACCGATTACCAGGGCAATGGCTGCGGTGAACTGATTGACCGGCTTGGAGAAGTCGACCTTGTTGGTCACCCAGATATGCACACCAAGGATGCCGACCAGGCCGTAGAGCGCGGTGGTGACGCCACCGAGCACACCGTCCGGGATCGCCGCGATCACTGCACCTACCTTGGGTGACATTCCGAGGATGATCGCCGCAACGCCGGCGACCCAATATGCCGCCGTCGAATAGACCTTGGTCGCGGCCATCACGCCGATGTTCTCGGCGTAAGTTGTTGTCGCCGAACCGCCGCCGCTGCCGGCGAGCACCGTGGCAACACCGTCTGCTGCCAGTGCCCGGCCGATGCGGTTGTCGTAGTTGAGACCGGTCATGGTGTTGATCGACTTGACGTGCCCGATGTTCTCGACAACCAGCACCAGCACCACCGGCAGGAACATCGGCAGCACCGAGAGGTGGAAAGTCGGAGTGGTGAAGTCCGGCAGTCCAACCCAATCCGCCGATCCGATCTTGCTGGTGTCCACCTCGTCTCTCGCCAGCGCGAACAGGTAGCCGAGCACCACACTGGTGAAGATGGCAAGGCGTCCGAGGAGCCCCCGGAACAGGATCAGTGACGCGATCAGCAGAACAAGCACCACGGTCGCCGTGATGGCGTCTTTCTCGTAGTTCGCCTTGGCTGTCGGCGCAAGATTGAGCCCGATCAGAGCGACAATCGTGCCGGTCACCACTGGGGGCATCAACGCTTGGATCCAGCCAGTGCCGGCGTACTGCACCACCACGCCGATGATGATCAGCAATGCACCGACCACCACGATCCCGCCTAGCGCTGCCGATTCCCCATTGGATGCAGTCGCCGCTAGGACAGGCGCGATGATCGCGAAGCTGGAACCCAGGTAGCTGGGTAGCCGGTTGCGTGTGATCAGCAGGAACAGGATGGTGCCGATTCCGGAGAAGAGGAGGGTCGTCGCAGGCGGGAAGCCGGTGATCACCGGGACCAGGAAGGTCGCGCCGAACATCGCCACCACGTGCTGCAGGCCGATGCCCACAGTCCTGGGCCAGGTCAGCCGTTCATGGGGAGCCACCACGTCTCCGCTGCCGGCCACCTCCCAGCTGAAGAACGACGGCGACTTCTTCTCGAGATGTTCGTTCGGCATGGCCACCAGTCTGAGGCATCCGCAGGCGGCATCGGTGCATTGACCGGGTGAGTAGCGGCCTGCCCGGCTCCGCTCGCGTTTTGCTGTGGTCTCGTGGCGTACGCATGTCCTGTCTCAGGCATGTATTACTGTCGAGTCCGGACTCGGTGGGAGGGTCCGGGGGACGGCAACGTCAGAGCGCTCGACGCGCGTTCGACACCGCCACTATCTGATTCGGGGGAATCATGGACGTCATCATCAACGACGCCGTATTGGGCGTCTTGGCAGGCGATATCGAAGGCATCGCGGCAGAGGTCGCGGAGATCGCGCATCCGGATGTGACTGCTGTCGTTGCAGCTTTCATGCCGGATTCACCGATGGTGGCGGCCACGTCGACCGCCACGGACACGCTGCGAGGGTCGTTGACCGTGGTCTCGGGCCAATGGGAATCGATGGCCTCAGTAGTTCGAGCGACCCGCCAAGGATTGAGTGGAGTCGACGAGCTCTCTGCGCTGAAGTTCGGAGGGTTGGGCCAGCTGCCCACCGGTGACGGCCCGCGATGACCCCCACCAAGAACCAGCTCGACAAGTGGATGCCCGATCAACTCGTTCTTGCTGCGCTACCGATGATGGCTGAACTACTTCGAGGCAAGCTGGATCAAGCGGAACGGAAGTTCGATTTGCCGACGTCGGACTGGAAAGGTCAGGCGCGAACGGCGGCGGAAAACCGGTCAACCGAAGAAGCCACCTGGGGCAAGCGCGTTGCCGCTGGTTACGAAACTCTCGGTACCACGCTCAGCGAGGCTGCGACCGGTATCGGCGGAACACTGACCGCAGTCGACAACGCAATCGCCGATGCGTCAGGCAAAGGCTTCCATCTGATCAGCGGCGACGACCCGGAATGGCTGGTTCGCTACGTCCCCGCCGAGGACGACGACTCATCCGAAGAGAAGAGAGCGCAGCTGAGGCATGAGTGGTCCGCGTTCCTCAAAGGCAAGGCCGATACGGCCGAACAAACATGTCAGCAGTACGCCGCCACGGTGACGGCCAGTCTGCAGTCGCTGGCTGAACTCACCCCCGCCGTGCTCGGTCTCAGTGCCGCGGATGGCCGCACGGCGGCAATGATGTCGGCGGACGGATGGACTCCCGAAGAACTCGAAATCGTCGGGAGGAGTTTGGAAGCCGCCGGGTTGACTCCTGAACAGGCTCAGCGATTGCTCAATGGCGAACGCGTGGAGGACCTTCCGGTAGGCGCGCAAGAGTTCCTTCATCAGTTCTACAACAATCTGTCCATGGACCAGACTCTCGGATTGCAGTCGGAGTTCGACAACCTGGGCACCGACGAAGGCACAACGTGGTCGAAGGCACTGGGGTCTGGGCTCCTGATCCTCTCCAACGAGAAGGTTGGTGCCGGCAGCGTCCACGGTGGGTTCGACAGTTTGCCTCAATGGATGCGGGACTGGTCTACGCATCGCGACCGCGACGAGTGGATCGTGAACCTCGGCGGAAAACCGACGAACATTGCCGCGCAGGACTACAAGATCGCAAAGATGCTCGCCAACACTGGGTCTGGGATCGCACCTGGCGAACGGCTGGGCACCGAGCTGATCCGCAAATCGGAAACCGAGATGGCGTGGAAGCAGCATTCCGAGTTGATCACGGGGTCGTTTCCCGGCGCCGAGGTGTCAGACCAACAGAACAACTACGAGACCACCATGGAGAACCTGCTCTCAGTCGGAACGCGTAGCCATGAGGCGTCCGCGGCAATCCTGTCAGGCCATTACAGCGACGGCACCGCCCTCGACGGCGACTACAACCGGGATCGGACCGTGCAGAACCTCCTGGCGCATGAATGGCGGGAGCAGGACAACGGCAAGACCGCGGCCAATCTTGTGAATTGGGTCGACGACTACGCTGCCGACCAAACCGACGCCCATCGAGCCGAGCTGTCGGCTCGCGCATTCCGGGGTCTGCTCGACAGCACGTCAGCCACGGGTGACCAGTTCGGCAACCTCATGAACATCGGCGCGTCGGAGAAAAGTGTGGGTGATCTCAACCCAGCTGTCGCCGCCGCCATCGAGGAATC
This sequence comes from Williamsia muralis, assembly GCF_051487485.1. GTDB lineage: Bacteria > Actinomycetota > Actinomycetes > Mycobacteriales > Mycobacteriaceae > Williamsia > Williamsia muralis_B. The sequence continues at coordinate 695,314 of NZ_JAHVCV010000002.1, forward strand.
GATCCGTCCCTACCTGAATGTGATGTCCGGCGGTAGCCCAGAGATGTACGGGTTCGACACCAGTACTCACAATGATCTCGATTTCGGCAATGACGCAGACGCGCTCCGGGATCAGTCCCAACGAGCGATGGCCCTTGCTGCGTCCGACCCGGAGACCGCGGCGAGATTGGTGCACGATGTCCAGGCACAGCAAGCGCTCAACGTACATAATTTGGTGACCCTGGAGCCTGACGCGAGCGCGGTACCGAATGCGACCGAGGTGGGCGCACGAAACGGCGGACTCCAGAACCTTCTCACCGATGGACTCACTGCTGCCGAACTCGACGACTGGCACGACGAGCATCTCGGTTCTGGCACAAGCGGACTCAGTAACGATGACCGCGCGGCAATCTCGTCGAACGTCGAGGAGACCATCAAGAAGGTAGCGGGTGGTTTACCCGTCGTCGGGAACACAGCTGAGTTCGGCCTCGACCTCGCGTCCCCTTGGGTTCCGGCGTGGGACGCCGACGTGAAGGCCCCGGATCAGGGGCCAACTCCTACGAATGTGCCTGACGCAGTTGAGAATGCGCAGCTACATCAGTACTACCAGATGTATGCGTCGACAAATCCTGCTCCCAGTGACCTCGATCCGCTAACCGCCGACCGCTTGTTCGAGCACGGCAAGCTGAAGCCTTTGAACGAGCTGGTAGACGAATTCGGGCAAGGAAATCAGAACCAGCTCATCGGACTGATGAGACCGCAGGTCGACTCTGCCGGTGTCGACGTAGGCGCGTACGACACTCAATATTCCCGCTACGAAGGAGATCCGACCGAAGCCATGTCCTATGAGGAGTACAGGAACAGGTTGCTCGATGAAGGCTAGTCGTGGCCTCGCCTTAGCCTCCGTAGCATTTACGCTCATGCTCGGCTGTTCACCGACGGTCGTGCCCGAAGGCCAACCTTCAACTCCGACTCCGACTCCGACTCCGACAAGTCCGTCTGACTACGTACTCCCGGCCGAACTGGGGCCCTACACCAACGTGTGGGCCGCCGACCCTGGTGTCGATCTTCTGCGCGAACCCGTGGCTGTCGTTCGTGCGGCTGTCGAAGCTGAAGCTATCAGCGACATGGTGGGTCGCTATGACACCTACCCTGGATATGGCCGCCTTCTGGATAGCGCCACTCAAACCCGTGATTTGAAGGCTGACATTCACGTCGGCGACACGCCGAGCTACCCCCGACCTATCTCTCTCACCGGAACGAAGCACTACCGCCTCTACGACGTCGTAGAAAACGACAACGTTATCGACGCACGGATCTGCGCCGTGTCTTTTGGTGTCTACCAGACGGAGTCTGATGCGGGCCGTAAACCGTTCGATCCGATTGACCTGCGTCCTGTAACCGACCCCGACCACCTCGACAACAACGGCCATATTCCCGCCTACAACACGCTATGGCGCGTCCGTCTCGAACGCGACCCGAACATCGCGGGGACACCACCACCATCATCGTCCACTCCGCCGAACGGCGAAGCGACATTCGATACACCGCAACGCTATCCGAACCAAGATTTGTTCCGCGGGTGGAAACTTCTTCAGTTTTCATACGAGACCAAGGCCGAGCCACGGTGCCTTCATTGGGCGCGGGATTACTACCCGATGGCAGTCATGGGCAGCAAAGGCGTTGCTTACCCCACCAATCCAGTGGACCCGGCATACCTACCGACGCTGCCGCCATACCCGGGATGGACACACGTCCCAGCTGTCTAAGACCCGGCCTCCGCCGTGCGAACCGATCCCTCTGTGCCACAACGCGACAGGAACAACGGTGGCAGGTGACACCCGAAGGATGGATTGACGAATGACAGCCGGCCGTTGCCTTGCCCTAGCCCTCGCTGCGATTGCAGTCGTGCTCGGATGTACACCGACGGACGTGCCCGAAGACATGACTTCCTCAGCCTCGACGCCGTCGAGTCCTTCGGACTACGTACTCCCGGCTGGACTGGGTCCCTACACCAATGTGTGGTCTGCCGACCCCGGCGTCGACTTGCTCTCCGAGCCAGTAGCGGTCGCCCGAGCAACCGTAGAAGCGAAGGCCGTTGCTGAGATGGTCGGCCGTCACGAAAGCTACCCCGGGTACGGGCGATTTCTCGACCAAGCGACTCAGACTGCCGTAGGAAGGAATCGAATCGACGTCGAAGACACACCCCGGTACGAGAAACCTATTGCTCTCAACGGGACCCGGCACTACCGGATGTATGACGTGGCCGAGACAGACACCACCATTGCAGCCAGCATCTGTGACATCACCTTTGGCGTTTACCAAAGACACCCTGCTGTCTGGCGAGGCATCTGGGACCCAGCCGACCTACAGAAGGTCACAGACCCCGACAGACTCGACGAAGACGGACACATACCCGCCTATAGCCACCTCTGGCGGATAGAACTCAAGCGGACTCACGGACCGGATAACAACGCGGCATCGCCGAACGCGACGCCGACAACAACGACCAGTCTCGAGCGGGCCGACCCCGAACGCTATCCAAACCAAGACATCTTCGAAGGATGGACGCTCGAACGATACTCGGTTGCGGTTTCGGCCGAACCTCGTTGCGAAGCCTGGACTTTAGACGCTTATCCCATGGCAGTCGTCGGCAGCGAAGGCTTCGCCTACCCCACCAATCCAGTTGACCCCACATACCTACCGACCCTGGCGCCATTCCCGGGGTGGACACACGTCCCCGCCGTTTGAGGTTCACAGCTCGTCGAAGCTGGCGATCGGGCGCTGTAGTGCCGATGGGTCCCGCGGTTTGGTCAGCGTCGGATCGGCACAGTCCCTCCGGTTTCATTCACATGCTCCGGTTGCAACCGGAGGAACCACACGAAGTCGGAGGAAACACGGGCGACGCCCGCAACCCCTCCGCACCCGGGCTCCACACCCTCCGACACCAGCCACATGCTCCGACTGCAACCGGAGGAACTACACGAAGCCGGAGGAAACACGGCCGACGCCCACACCCCCACGCACACCCGGCCCCACACCCTCCGACACACCCACACCCTCCGACTACAACCGGAGGAACTACACGAAGTCGGAGGGACTAGGGCAAACGCCGCACTCCCTCCGACTTCTGCAGCACCCTCCTACCCGGCCACGTCGGCCACTTCGACCACCGACTCACTCACCGGACGCCTGGTCTGCAGCCGCCAGATCGCATGTTCGGTATGAATACTCTTCCATCCCTTCGTCTTCGCCACCTCGCGAATCCACCCGCTGACCGATCGCGCGTCGACCTCACCTACCGGAAGCTCGAGCACATCGGCCACGTACTCGACCACCAGTCGATTCGCTTTTGTACCCGGTATCCCCGCGAGCATCAGCACGTACGCCCACGTCACGCCCGACCGCTGGCCGGGCACCTCGCGCCACGACTTGTTGACCACATCGATGGCGTCGGACTCTGCCGTCAGCCGCAGCTCTTCGACCGACCGGATCCCCAGTCCGACAAGGCGGCTCGCACCGTCCCGAACGGCTTCGGCCTTCAACGGCGCACCCGGCGTCGTCGACGTCGGCCTACGGTTGCCGATCTGTTCCGCCCACGCCTGCGCGCTACCCAGCTCGTCGAACGTCGCAAGCAACTCCGCGGGCCCGTCGAGGTCCGCATCCCCACCCTGGCCCGATCGATACTTGCGGTACCGCTCGACGATGTTGGCCACCTGACCGTACTGAGCGCCGGTCGAGTAGATCGAGTCGATGATGCACAGCGCCAACGACTCTGGATACGCCCTCGGCTTGATCCACAAAGCCTCGTCTCCCAGATCGCGCTCGCACGCGTTCACCAACGCATCGATCCGAACATCCACCCCTGACGACATACTGTTCCCCCTTAATTGACGTCACCCATCCCCATGGGCAACACGTGGGGAGACAGTAACGCCGGCATACGACAACGGGGCCGCTCAGACGGCGGCGTTCTCCGACTTCCGGTGCCGGATACCGAACGCCGTGTACACCGCAGCGAGCGCGGACACGATGACCAGGAGCGTCAGCCCAACCGTGTAGCTGTGGTCTTCGGCGTTGTAGGTGGCTCCCATGAGCAGCGGTGGGAAAAAGCCCCCGAGTCCGCCTGCCGCACCGACGATTCCGGTCACGGAACCGACTCGCTCCTGCGGCGCCTCCTTGGCCACCCAGCTGAAGACAGACCCTGAACCGAGCCCCATACACAAAGCCATGAGCACGAAGTCGAGGCCGGCGGGGATCTCCAAGGGCGGTTTGGTAATCATCCAGATCGCCAGGACGGACGCCCCGGCACACGAGATCACGGTGATGAGTCGCGCTCCGAAGCGATCCGACAAGATGCCACCGAGCGGCCGTGCGACCACCGCCGCGATCGCGAAGCCTGCGGTGCGGGTTCCGGCGGCCTCCAGGTCGAAGCCGTACACGTCGTTCAGGTAGGTCGGAAGGTACGTCGAGAAGGCGACGAACCCACCGAAAGCCGCGGCGTAGAGGAATCCCATCTGCCATGTGATCGGCAGCTTTGCAGCACCGATCAGCTTGGGCACCACCGCGTCGTGATTCGCGGCCCACCGGGGTGAGTCCCGCATCAGCATCCAGCAGATCGCCGCGACAACCACGAGTGTGACAGCGATGATGACGTGGGTGGTGACGTATCCGAACCACTGGACAAAGCGCGGTGTGAAGAACGCCGACAGTGCTGTGCCGCCCATTCCCGCGCCAAAGATGCCGGTGGCGAAACCTCGCCGCGACTTGTCGTACCAGGCATTCACGAATGGGATGCCAACCGCGAACGAGGTGCCGGCGATACCGAGGAAAAAGCCCGCGATCACGAGGATCGTGTAGTTGTCGAAGTGCCCGCCGATGGCCACCAGGATGACAAACGGCACCGAGGCAAGGAGCAACACCGGGAACATGATTCGTCCGCCGAGCCGGTCGGTCAGTGCCCCGGTGAGGATCCTGCCCAGCGAGCCCACCAGGATCGGGATGGCCACCAGCACCGACTTGGCTGTCGACGACAGGTCCATGTCGGCGGTATATCGAACCCCCAACGGGCCGATCAGGTTCCACGCCCAGAAGCTGATGGTGAACGCGGTGGTGGCGAGGACAAGATTGAGCGACTGAGCGCGCCGATCGATGGGCGCGGACTGTTCTACCGAAGTGGTCATCGTTCACGGTCCTTCACTCCGACCGGCGCCCATCCGCGTCGGTATTGCTGATTGCCAGGAGACGACTGCCTGTCGCGGCTGCGATAGACGATGTATGGACGGAACAGGTAATGCACCGGCGCGGTGAACATGTGCACCAGCCGAGTGAACGGCACCATCGCGAACAGCAGCATGCCCACCAGCACGTGGATGTGAAAGCGCAACGGCGCGTTGTTCATCGCAGCGATGTCCGGGTTGAGGTAGAAGATCGAACGAAACCAGGGCGACACCGTCTCCCGGTAGTTCACACCTTCCTGGCCGGGCACGACACCGAGAAAGGTGACGTAGCAGCCCACGAGAAGCGCGGCGGTGAGCACCAGGTACATCACCTTGTCGTTGCGTGTTGTGGCCATGAACACCGGCCCGACGCGCCGGCGCCGATAGATGAGAATAATCAGACCGGCCACCGTGCAGACGCCGGCGATCAATCCGAAGAACGCGGAGTTGAGGTGGTACAGGTCCTCGGAGATTCCGACTGCCTCGGTGAATGATTCGGGTATCACCAGACCGATGGCATGGCCGATGATCACCACCAGGATCCCGAAGTGGAACAGCGGTGAACCGATGCGCAGCAGTCGCGATTCGTACAGCTCCGATGACCGGGTGGTCCATCCGAACTTGTCGTACCGGTAGCGCCAGATGGTGCCGCCGATGAGAAGGGCTAAGGTCAGATACGGGACGACGCCCCACAGGAAGATGTCCACGTCACTCTCACCTCGTCTCCGCAATGGGCAGCAGGCGGGGGTCAAACGGTTCGAGGCCAACGGTTTCCACCGGAATCGACGGCCGCATGGCCATCGCAGATTGACGATCGGTCGGCGACGCACCCGGCAGTGTCGAACACACGGCAATCAATACATCGACGTAGGGCGAGCCCGAATCGAGAAGTCCGAATCGGACGAGTTCCAAGGCCGCTCGGTACCTGATGAGAAGCTCCTGAGCAACGGCAGGATCAACGCGGGCGCAATACTCGAGCACCACGGGCAGATGGTCGGGCAACTCACCGTGCAGATCGACGAGATACCCGCTGTCGCGGTACATCTGCTTGAACTCGCCCAGCACTGCTCCCCTGCGTCTGGTGTCGCCATCGGTCCAGTACGACAGGTATAACGTCCGCTTGTTCGACAGGTCGAAGACGTCGACGTACTCGCGGCGGATGGCCTCGACGTCAGCACTGGCCAGATAGTCGACGAAACGATGCAGCGGCGTGGCGGTGTTCCGGTCTGGATGTTCGTCGAGAGCTGCCTGCAGGAGTTCAACTTTCGACAACAACTGTTCATCCGGATAGCTCAGACACCATGACGCGACCTGGTAAATCACCCGGTGGTCAATACCGCGCGTGCCGCGTAGCCACCTCATCGCTGCTCCGATGGTCCGGGGAACATACCGTTTGGGACACCGTTGCCGTCCCAGTTCAGCAGGTTCACGCGGCCTGCCATGCTCGCCTCCCCCGCCGCAGTTTTGGTGGTCTGCCGTTGTTTAAGAGCGTGGAACGTTTCCACCGACACCGGCGCCGGGCGACCGCTGGCCTCTCCGAACGCGCCGGACTCGAACATCCCGGGGCCCTCTTCGTAGTCCAGCGCGCACGCCATCTCGTCGAGTTGCTCGGCCTGCTCGAGATGGGCAGTCGGAATCACGTAGCGGTCTTCGTATTTGGCGATGGCCATCAGGCGGTACATCTCGTACACCTCTTCCTCGGACATACCGACCGCAGCCGGAATATCAGGATTAGGCTCTCGGCCGAGCGTGACGTCGCGCATGTAGGAGCGCATACCGGCCAAGCGCTTGAGAACCCTGTCGATCACGTCGGTGTCTCCCGCAGTGAACAGTTCAGCGAGGTACTCCACCGGGATGCGCAGAGCGTCGATCGCGCCGAACAACGTGCCCGGACTCTCCGCATCATGTCCCTGATCGGCGAGCAGGTCGACGATCGGCGAGAGCGGCGGGACGTACCAGACCATCGGCATGGTGCGGTATTCCGGATGCAGGGGCAACGCGACGCGGTACTTCTTTGCCAGCGCGTACACCGGTGACCGGCGGGCTGCCTCCAGCCAGTCGTCAGGGATCCCATCTCGTCTGGCAGCGGCGATCACGTCAGGGTCGTCGGGATCGAGAAGGAGGTCGAGTTGTGCTTCGTACAGGTCTTTTTCGTCCGGTGTGGAGGCAGCATCGGTGACGGCGTCGGCGTCGTAGAGGAAGATGCCGAGGTAGCGCAGACGTCCGACGCACGTCTCCGAGCACACCGTCGGCTGCCCGACTTCGATGCGGGGATAGCACAGCGTGCACTTCTCGGCCTTGCCCGACTTGTGGTTGAAATACATCTTCTTGTACGGACATCCGGTGATGCACTGGCGCCATCCGCGGCACTGGTCTTGATCGACCAAAACGATGCCGTCTTCACTACGTTTGTAGATCGCGCCGCTCGGGCAGGATGCCATGCACGAGGGGTTGAGACAGTGCTCGCAGATGCGCGGCAGGTAGAACATGAACGTCTGCTCGAAGCTGAACTTGATCGCTTCTTCCGATTCGCGGCGTAGCTTCTCGACGATGGGGTCGAGGTCAGCGAGTTCAGTTGCGCCGCCGAGATTGTCGTCCCAGTTGGCCGACCATGAGATCTTGGTGTCCTCGCCGGTGAGCAGCGATTTGGGTCGGGCCACCGGGAAGTCGTCGCCGAGCGGGGCGTCGATCAGCGTTTGGTAGTCGTAGGTCCACGGCTCGTAGTAGTCGGCGATGGTGGGCTGAACAGGGCTGGCGAAAAGGGTTAGCAGTTTCTGCAAACGGCCGCCGGTGCGCAGTCGGAGTTTGCCTTTCGCGTTGAGATGCCAACCACCACGCCACTTCTCCTGATCTTCGTAGCGCCGCGGATACCCCTGCCCGGGCCGCGTCTCGACGTTGTTGAACCACACGTATTCGGTGCCGGCACGATTGGTCCAGGCCTGTTTGCACGTCACCGAGCACGTATGGCACCCGATGCACTTGTCGAGGTTCATCACCATGCCGACCTGCGCCATGACTCGCATCAGAACGTCACCTCCTGGCTGCGTTTGCGAATGGTGGCCACCATGTCGCGCTGATTGCCTGCCGGTCCCAGATAGTTGAAGGCGTACGACAGTTGGGCATAGCCGCCGATCAAGTGCGACGGTTTGACCAGCAAACGGGTTGCCGAATTGTGAATACCGCCGCGACGGCCGGTCGCCTCGGACTTCGGGACGTCGATGGTGCGCTCCTGCACGTGGTACACGTACGTCACTCCGGCCGGCATTCGGTGGCTGACAATGGCCCGGCAGACGTAAACGCCGTTGGCGTTGACACATTCGATCCAGTCGTTGTCGGACACGTCGATCGCGGCAGCATCCTCAGGACTGAGCCAAGCGGTCGGGCCACCCCGCGACAGCGACAGCATGAACAGGTTGTCCTGGTACTCAGAGTGGATGGACCACTTCGAATGTGGCGTGAGGTAGCGGACGGTGACCTGTTGCGCGCCATCGGGTCCGAGTCTCGGTTCACCGAACAACCGATGCATGTCGAGTGGGGGCCGATAGATGGGCAGCGCCTCACCGATGTCGATCATCCAGTCGTGGTCGAGATAGAAGTGCATGCGGCCGGTGAGGGTGTGGAAAGGCTTGAGCCGCTCGATGTTCACGGTGAACGGCGCGTATCGGCGGCCACCGGTTTCCGAACCCGACCACTCTGGTGAGGTGATCACCGGTACCGGTGCGCGCTGGGTGTCGGCGAACGTGATCCGCTTCTCCTCCGAGCCGCCCGCGAGGTCGTCGAGGCGCTTGCCCACACGTTTTTGCAGCTTCTCGAATCCGTCCACAGCCACCGCGCCGTTGGTGGTGCCCGAGAAGGTCAAGATGGCTTCGGCGAGTTTGACGTCGGTGTCGAGGGCGGGGCGACCATCGGCGGCACCACCGAGCATCACGCCGTTGGTGGCGGCCAGGTGTTCACTCTGCTCGGCCAGGTCGTAGGTGACGTTCTTGACCGTGAAGCCTAGCTTGTCCACCAACGGCCCGACGGCAGCGAGCTTGTCGGCGATGGCGGTGTAGTCACGTTCCACCACAGTGAAGTTGGGCATGTTCTTGCCCGGAGTGCCTGGGTCCGGCGCGCCCTGCCAATCCATCACGCGGCCGTGCGGCTGCGCAGTCTCGCCTGGCGTGTCGTGCTGCATCGGAACGCTGACCAGGTCGTGTCGCACCCCGAGGTGGGTCTTGGCCAGGGCCGAGAACTTCTCTGCCAGTGTGTGAAACAGATCGAAGTCGGACCTGGCTTCCCACGGCGGATCGATCGCGGGCGAGAAGGCATGCACAAACGGATGCATGTCGGTGGACGACAGATCGTGCTTCTCGTACCACGTGGCGGCCGGAAACACGATGTCGGACAACAGTGTTGTGGATGTCATCCGGAAGTCCGCCGACATCAGCAGGTCGAGCTTGCCCTCGGGGGCCTCGTCATGCCACTTCACGTCGCGCGGCCGGGGCGTCTCGGGATTCTCGGTTCCCAACACGTTGTGGTGTGTCCCGAGCAGGTGACGCAGGAAGTACTCGTTGCCCTTGGCCGACGAACCCATCAGGTTCGAGCGCCACAGCACCAGCGTCCGGGGCCAGTTCTCTGGCGCGTCGACGTCGGTGATCGCCGGGGTGAGCCCACCGTCGTGAAGCTTCTCGGCCACATAGCCACCGACCGAATCTGCAGTCCCGGCGTCCACCGCAGCATTCGCCTCATCGGCGATGTCCAGTGGGTTGCGGTCGAATTGGGGGTAAAACGGCATCCAGCCGAGACGGGCCGACTGCGCAATGGCATCGGCGGTGTGTTCGTGGTCGAGCGTGCCGCGAGACAAGGGTGACGCAAGCGACGCCGCGGAGTAGCCGTCGTTGCGCCACTGGTCGGTGTGCATGTACCAGTACGACGTTCCGGTCATGGTGCGCGGTGGCCGCGACCAGTCGAGCGCGTTGGCCAGCGAGATCCATCCGGTGATGGGCCGGCACTTCTCTTGCCCCACATAGTGAGCCCAGCCACCACCGTTGCGGCCCATGCAGCCGGTGAGGATCAGCAACGACAGGATGGCGCGGTAGGTGGCATCCCCGTGGAACCACTGACAGATGCCGGCTCCCATGATGATCATCGAGCGACCACCCGAATCGATCGAGTTGGTGGCGAACTCGCGGGCCACCCGGATCGCGGCTTGCGCCGGGACGCCGGTGATCTCGGCCTGCCACGCGGGTGTATACGGCGTGCTGACGTCGTCGTAGCCGGACGGCCACTCCCCCGGTAGGCCGTCGCGAGCGACGCCGTACTGCGCGAACATCAGGTCGAAGACGGTGGTCACCAGCGCTCCGTTGACCCTCGTCGCAGGAACGCCCCGTCGCAGAATCGTGCCGGAGCCATCCGGGGCGTCGAAGGCCGGGAGCAAGATCTCGACGGCGTCGGTGCCGTCACGTCCGAGCAGGGTGAGGGTCGGTTCGATGTCGCCGAGGTCGAGATTCCACCGGCCCTCTCCCGACTTCGAGAACCGGAAGCCAAGTGATCCGTTCGGTACCACCGGCTCGCCGGTGTTCTTGTCGAGGACAACCGTTTTCCACACATCGTCCTTGGGCGCCGCACCGTCGGGCAGTGTCGCGAGTTCGTCTGCGGTGACGAACTTTCCGGGTACGTACGCGCCGTCGTGCTCATCGAGATGAATCAGGAACGGCAGATCACTGTAGGTCTTGATGTAGTCATTGAAGAACGGCACCGAGTCTCGAGCGAAGAACTCGGTGAGGATGACGTGACCCATCGCCATCGCGAGCGCCGCGTCGGTACCTGCCTGCGCGGGTAGCCATTCGTCGGCGAACTTGCTGTTGTCGGCGTAGTCGGGGCTGACGGTGACGACTTTTGTTCCGCGGTAACGCACCTCGGCCATCCAATGCGCGTCGGGCGTGCGCGTGACCGGGACGTTGGAGCCCCACATCATCAGATAGGTGGCGTCCCACCAGTCGCCGGATTCAGGCACATCGGTCTGGTCGCCGAACACCTGCGGGCTGGCGACCGGGAGGTCGGCGTACCAGTCGTAGAACGACGTCATCACCCCGCCGATGAGCTGGATGAATCGGGTGCCCACACAGTGCGACACCATCGACATCGCCGGAATGGGCGAAAAGCCGGCACATCGGTCGGGACCGTAGGTCTTGATGGTGTGGACATGCGCCGCGGCTGCCATCTCGATGGCCTCGTCCCACGGCACCCGGACCAGGCCGCCCTTGCCCCGCGCCTGCTGGTAGGACCTCCGGCGCATCGGGTCGCCGACCACGTCGGCCCAGGCGAGCACCGGGTCGCCCATCCGGGCCTTCGCCGCGCGGTACATCTCCACGAGTACGCCGCGGGCGTAGGGATGCCGGACCCGTGTGGGCGAATAGGTATACCAGGAGAATGCGGCACCTCGTGGGCATCCACGTGGCTCGTACTCGGGCCTGTCCGGGCCGACCGATGGATAGTCGGTCTCCTGTGTTTCCCAGGTGATGATGCCGTCTTTGACGTACACCTTCCACGAGCAGGAACCGGTGCAGTTCACGCCGTGGGTGGACCGGACGATCTTGTCGTGACTCCATCGGTCGCGGTAGAACACGTCACCCGCACGGCCGCCCTCCCGGAACACCATGCGGCCGTCGTCGCTCTCATCCCACCGGGTGAAGAACCTGCCGACGTCGAGGAGGGCCTTGGCTGCCTCGCCCTGAACCCCGTTTGGCGTCATATCCGTTGACCGGGCCATGAAGCCACCATACGAAAATCAAATGTATTGCACGGTCTTTTCGATACGAAAATCAAGTAACCATTCGGACAACGGGCGATTTCATAAAATTGACCATCTATTGATCTTGGTAAATCACATATGTGGCCTTTATCCGATATGTCCGGATTTGCATCTGACAACGCAGAACACCAGATCAGAGGTGGTTGCGGACCGCCTGGAATAAGTTCTCAGTTGCCTCGAATTCGATACAACTGGACTCTTAACTGGTGGCCAAACACGTGCCCAAACCCAGACAACCTGTCATTTGATCTCCCGCCGAATGCCGAATCATCGACGCAGGTTCCACTCGAACAATTCGACTACCACGCAGAGTCAACAAGCATCACGCGATCACGCACCGCGGCTGCGGCACTGCGGTGAATCTGTCGATCATCCAGCCCAACGCGATCGGGATGCCGAAGAACTCTGGAATACCGTGCGCTGCGGCAGTACCGGGGAGAATCGGCGGCAGCGGGAAGGTGGTGAACTGGACGGTGGCACCGCGGCCGCACCATTCGCGAGCGACGTCTCTCGATGCGCTCCACGGAACCACGTCATCGTTATCGGAAGCGACGATGAGGATGGGTGCCTCTGGTGTGAGCGTACCGACGCGCTGTTGATCGAAGACCGACTTCAGAATCGGGTTGCCCGTGGCCACCTCGGCGAGTGGCCGGCCACTGGTGGTCCACTGACTGGTCCGCTGGAATGCGTAGCGTGCCAACGTCTCCGGAACGCACTGGTTTGCCGTGTCGCGCATCAGCGCCTTGCCCGCCGGGTTGATGAGCCGATCGAGTTCAGGCCTCACCGAGGGGTAATCGTTGTAGATGCCGTTGAGCGCGTATCCGACTGCCCCGGTGAGGATTCCACCTTCAGCGAGGCCCAGGGTCTTCAACGGATCGACAGGTGGTGCGCCGGCGTAGGTGCCGCGAACGTTGAGTTCGGGCGCATAGTCGGCCTGCAGCTCGGCGGCTCCGGCCACCGCTCCCCCGCCCTGGGAGTAACCCCACATGCCGACCGGGGTGTCGGCCGGCAGCGACTTGAGGTCGATGGCCGCGCGGGCGGCGTCGAGCACTGCGTGGGCTTGCGCCACCCGGTTGAGGTAGCCGTGCACTGCCGGCGTGCCCAGACCTTGGTAATCGGTGACGACCACACCGATGCCCTGGGCCACGGCCGCGTACACCGCGGCGATCTCGTACTGCACCATCACATCGAGTCCGCCACCGTAGTGGATGACGGAATTGAAGAGATGCGACGGTGCGCACTGGTCGCCTTGTCCGTGGGTGCCGACTGCCATGCTGATGATCGGGCGGGGTCCGGGCTTGTTCCACGCGGCGGTCGGATCGAAGTATGTGCCGGTCACGGCGATGGGTGCACCGTTGAGGTCGGTGCTGCTGTACATCAGGCGTGTGCCGGTAGCCGGGAACGCGCTGCCGCCTGCGGGGATGCTGAATGTCAGCGGCGACGGCTCGGACCGCAGAACAACCCCTGGGTTGTCTGGGATGTCGACTGGTGGCTGATAGAAGGCCGGTGCCGCACCTGCACCTCCCGCACCGGAGAACCCTGCTGCGGCGACGAGAACCGCCGCCAGAAAGATGCTCGGAAAAAGACGGGCCAGGCGTGCGACGGTGGGTCCCATCCTGCGGAAACTACCAGCAGAGCCGCGCGGCGGGACCGTTTCTAAAGACGCGGTGTCAGATCTTTGACCACCAAAGAGCAGGCCGTTTGCTTCCCATGTGCTCGATGCCGGTGGGCGTTTTGGACGTTGAGTGGTTCACCCGGGTGCATACGGGATTACAGTGTCACGGTCAACGATGCTTTTGTTTCAACGGCTAATGATCAATAGACCCGTTCAAGATGAGGGGTAGCACCATGTCCACAGAGGACGCGACCGTAACGGACAAGAAGTCGCCCGGGCTACGGGAACTTACTGTCCGAGGAATCATCCTGGGCGGACTGATCACCCTCGTGTTCACGGCCGCCAACGTCTATCTCGGCTTGAAGGTGGGTCTCACCTTCGCCACGGCGATCCCGGCGGCCGTCATCTCGATGAGCATCTTGCGTTACTTCGCCAACCACACCGTTGTCGAGAACAACATCGTGCAGACCATCGCTTCGGCAGCGGGCACACTCTCGGCGATCATCTTTGTGCTGCCCGGTTTGATCATGGTCGGCTGGTGGACCGGCTTCCCGTACTGGATCACCGTGGCGGTGTGCGCCATCGGCGGCATCCTCGGCGTCATGTATTCGATCCCGCTGCGCCGAGCGTTGGTGACGGGATCTGATCTGCCCTATCCCGAGGGGGTGGCGGCGGCCGAGGTGCTGCGGGTAGGCGACACCACCCAGGGCGCCGAAGAGAACAGGGGTGGGCTGCGGATCATTCTGATCGGGTCGGTGGTTGCCGCTGCGTTCAACCTTCTCGCGAACCTGAAACTCATCAGCAACTCGTTGGCCGGTGCGGTCAAAGTCGGTGCGGGCGGGACGATGTGGGGCGCCAGCTTGTCACTGGCCCTGATCGGCGTGGGTCATCTCGTCGGACTGACCGTCGGTATCGCCATGCTCATCGGCCTGGTCATCTCATTCGGCATCATCCTGCCCATCCAGAGCAACGGGAACCTGCCCGCAGGCGAGGCCCTGCTCGACGGGGTCAGCAGCATCTTCTCGTCCGACGTTCGGTTCGTGGGCGCCGGAGCCATCGCGGTCGCCTCGATCTGGACTCTCCTCAAGATCATCGGCCCGATCATCAAGGGCATCAAGACAGCGATGGTGTCGGCCAGAACTCGTCGTAAGGGGTCGTCGGTCGAGCTGACCGAGCAGGACATCCCCATCACCTACGTCGGGCTTGTCATCGTGGTGGCCCTGATCCCCATCGGGCTACTCCTCTGGGACTTTGTGCACAACACCGCATTGCACGGCACGGCCACCGGAATCATCGCTGTCAGCATCATTTTGGTGTTCGTGATCGGGCTCGTGGTCGCGGCGGTGTGTGGTTACATGGCCGGCCTCATCGGGTCGTCCAACAGTCCGATCTCCGGGGTCGGCATTCTTGTTGTTCTCATCGCGGCCTTGCTCATCAAGATGGTGTACGGCGATGCCACCGACGCGCAGAACACCGCATTGATTGCGTTCACGCTGTTCACGACAGCAGTGATCTTCGGTGTCGCGACCATCTCCAACGACAACCTGCAAGACCTCAAGACCGGCCAGCTCGTGGGTGCCACGCCCTGGAAGCAGCAGGTGGCGTTGGTGATCGGTGTGCTGTTCGGTTCCGCCGTGATCCCGCCGATCCTGCAGCTGATGCAGACGGCCTTCGGATTCGTCGGAGCACCCGGCGCGGGCGAAGACGCGCTCGCCGCCCCGCAAGCCGCACTGATCTCCTCGCTCGCCAAGGGCGTGTTTGGCTCCGACCTGGACTGGAACCTGATCGGCGTCGGCGCCCTCATCGGTATCGCCATCATCGTTGTCGACGAGGTGCTGGCCCGGACGACAAACAGCAAGTTCCGTCTGCCGCCCCTGGCCGTGGGAATGGGCATGTACCTGCCCATCTCGCTGACGTTGGTCATCCCAATCGGCGCCATCCTCGGCACGTTCTACAACAAGTGGGCCGAGAAGTCCGGCGTCGAAGTGGAACGCAAGAAGCGCATGGGCGTCCTGTTGGCCACCGGCCTCATCGTCGGTGAAAGCCTCTTCGGTGTGGTATTCGCCGGCATCGTTGCCGCGACCGACGACGAGAACCCGCTCGCCGTTGTCGGCAGCGGTTTCGAGAAGATCTCCGAGTACCTCGGTGTGATCGTCTTCGTCGCCGTTATCGCGTGGCTGTACAAGAAGACTCAGCAGATCGCCGCGAAGCCGGCCGAGGGCGAGTCGGTCAAGCTGGACAAGAGGTGAGTTCGTCATTTCCCCCGCAGCACTGACACTCGGTATCTCGTTGTATTCGATGGCGATCCTCATCGGCATCGGAGTCGGCATCAACGCTGCCGCCAAACATCGGCGTCGGCTGGCCTGGATCATGGCCACGGTTGTAGGTGTGTTGGTGGTTGCGGGTGTGGTTGTTGCGATCTTGAGCAGCACCCACGGGGGATGATGCTTTAACTGGAACAAGCTAACTTTAGTTTGGTAAGCGCCAGTCAGAGCATTCGCACCTGTGGTGACGTGAACTCGCAGCCCTCAATGTTGTTAGCTAACAACACCTTCGGCGTCAAGATGCACTTTTTTACCGGCAGGACTATTCTTCGTCCCTGTACGGCGGTTATCCTCGACCATAGATAAATCGCTCTACCCACCCCCGCCTGATCACATCGGCCGCCTCAATTTCGCCGGCGAGGCTTCGTCTAATTCGAATTGCTACGCGCCTGCAAAAGGATCGTCAATGACCGATGCTGATGTGAACAATTTGTTCCAATTCATCGCTGTTCGACCGCCCCAACTGGTCAGCGAACGAGAGTCCGCGCAAATACAGATCTCTGATCCGCGAATAAGAGATGAAGATGAATTCGAGAATCTTCGCAACTCGGTATCGCAGTATGCCGATACTGGTCTGGCCCAGGCCCTCTGGGACGACTACGACCTCAGTTGGCCTAAGGTCCTCCACGAGTTCTACGCAACGTTACGTCGCCACTATCGGGGCCTAATGGACTCCGAAACCGATCCTCCGTCAGATCCGCCCGTGGGCCGCGAACTGATCCAGTCTCTCGATGCCGACGTGGCTGGAGGTTTGGAATACAGTCCCGAGTTGGAGATTCAGATGTGGGATCTCCTGTACCTTGCCTACTCACTGGGCAATTACTCCGGCGACAAAGTAACATACCCACTGGCCGGACTGCGACTGATCTACTTCTGGCGCGTGCTGGGGTGGGAGCCACAACCCTCGCCTGACCGTGCGATCCATCTTCTCGACTCCACCGTGCTCCTGTTCCCCGAGTACACCGATCTCATCCGCAGCGGCCGCGTGTACCCGGTAGACGACTCGTCTGAAGCCGAACGGGCTCCAGACCCTGGGCATATCGAGAAACTCCAAGCACTGGCACGAGACATTGTGGCCGCGCATCGCCTCCTGGAAGAAATCAACAAACCACAACAGGCGGCTGGCCCGGGGACTGTGCGCAGCGTCCCGCCTGGCGCAGACTGGACGACCAGGGTGGAAGTGTCCACTCTGCCACTGGCGAAAGATGTCATACCCGAGAAGCTCACCTCAGGCCAAGCGGAGCTTCTCGATTTGCTAGAAATCACCGCACAGACTCCACTCCCCGCGGTCCATCAACTGTTGACTGATCACTCCCAGAAGCTGGCGCACGTAGCGGAGTCATTGGGAGACGACCCTCAATTCCAAAGTGCTTACAACAGGGAGCGAGGTCAGATCGCCGACTCTGGAGTGAAACTCACCTCGGGCGACCTACTCAAACCAATACCGGATGAACTCACCTGGATTCCCTACTTCCCACCGCAACCTTCAGACACTGACATGAGCGGCCTTATCCAGCCGCTGGGGGTGGGCGACCTCAAAGTCGTGAAGCAAACACTGTTGGCCTACGTGGCCGGCGAGGTATCACACATCGAGAATGTGATGAACGGCGAGAGCAAATCGCGCACTCATCGTAAGTTGGACCGCACCGAGGTCACCATCTTCCAAGCCACGGAAGAAAACAAGGAGTCCGAACGTGACGTCCAGACCACGGACAGATTCGACTTGAAGGACGAGACAAGCAAAGTACTGAACTCAAACACGTCGCTGTCTGCTGGGTTGAGTGTGACCGCAAAGTACGGCCCGGTGGAAACCACCGTCACCGGCAATTTCGCCACCACCTCCGCCAAGGAAGAATCCACGAAAAACAGCAGCAGCTACTCCCGCGAAGTCGTAGACAAAGCTGTCACCAAAGTCCAGTCGAAGATGAGGGAGGAACGCACCACCAAAACCATCACCGAGGTGGAGGAGATCAACGTCCACACTCTCGAAGGGAAACGGCCCGATGGCTCGCACACTGTGGGCATCTATCGGTGGGTGGACAAGAAGTACCGCGCGCAGGTCTACAACTACGGCCAGCGACTGATGTTGGAGTTCCTCGTTCCCGAACCGTCGCTGTATCGGCGGACGTCGTGGGTGAACGACGACGTCGAGGTGGGCGTCAAGCCGCCCCCCGCACTGTTGAATTACTACCAAGCAGACGGCAGCGCGACCCCTTTGAACCAGCGCGTGGAACTGAACGCCGCCCACATCTCTGAGACCAACTACGAGCTCTATGCTGCGAGATTCGGGGCGACGGACGTGGCTCCGATCCCGCCTGTGTACGCGACGGTGTCGACCTCTCTCGGTACGCCGCAACACATCGAGGACGGGAAGTCGTTCTCGCTGAGGGGCGATGAGAAGTTCGCGACCCCGGAAGGCTATGCGCTGCAGGCAATTACCTTTGGCGTCAGTTCGATCAATGTGGCCTACCCGAGTTTGATTGTCCACATTCTCGGAATTCCTCTGTCTCTACTCACCCATTCGCAGGGACACACCGACTACGTCAACCGTCCGGGAGCAACCGACAAGCTCGGCACTTTCGATTCAGCAGACCCAGCTGTCGCTGCGATCAGTGAGATCTCCGACGTCCAGGGCGTCATCCCCGTTGCCCTCACCGGATACGACGTGATCTCGGCATCAGCAACTTTCACCGGCTATTGCAGACGAACGAGACGGGCCGAGGCAGTCTGGCGTCTGGGCACGTACAAGGCAATCAAGGCGGCCTGGCAGACCCAACAGGGCGCCTACGAGCAAGCCGTGTCCGAGGCGAAGCAGCGCAAAGCCAATGAGGCAATGTTCCAGCAGGGCCAGAACCCTCTCGCCAACAAGAGAGAGCTGGAAACCGAACTGAAGAAGCTGTGCATCTCGATGATGACCGGCGAGCACTACGACCACCACAACGGATACTTCGAGAGCAGCACCGAAATTCATCCCATCAACGCGCTGCGAGATGGTCGTATATCCCAGTTCTTCGAGCAGGCCTTCGAATGGGAACAGATGACCTATCTGTTTTACCCGTACTTCTGGGGTCGAAAGAGTAAGTGGAGGGACTACCAGCACCTCACTGACCCGGATCCCCTCTACCAGTCGTTCCTCAATGCAGGCGCCGCGCGAGTGGTGGTTCCCGTACCACTCCCTTACAAAAATGATGTGATCTATCTTCTCTGCAACCCGAACGGTGCCACGGACCTGTCGTCCAAAGTCTGGATGGGCGGAGATCTCCCCCATCTCAGCGATCCGCGGTATCGCTCGATCGCGGAGGAATTCCGCGACCAGACAGACGACATCCAAGGCGCCACACCCGAAGGGGAACCGTGGGAGTACAAAGTCCCCACGACACTGGTGTGGTTGCAACAAGACGACGACATGCCGATCTCATTCGAACCGAGCTAGTCGTAGGAGTTCCCGGTGGCAGAATGCGGCAGCTTCACGGTGTGGCGGGACCCGGTCGGCAACATCGTCCACCTCCTTCGGCGACACGGCAACATCGAACATCTCATCGTCGAAATCGATTTCTTGGGACAGCTGTGGCGGCTGCCGCGTGGCGAATACACCATTCCGGGCGCATCCATGACTGCCGGAAGCACCCGAGACGGGTATGCCGACGTGTGCTCGCTGCTCTACCGCCAGATCTGGGAGATCAAACCCAAGGTCAACAAGGGCAAAGACGGTGAGGTCGAAGCCGTCATCGACGCCACCCACTATGTCAACCACGCAAACCAAAAGTGCGGCAGCGGTTGGACACTCGGCGTTCGATACACCACGAGGGGCCTCTTCTCCCGCAAAGATTGTGTTTGGCGGTTCGAGTACAACGGCGAAGAATACTTCCTCATCGCTTTACAGCGAGCACCCGGGGCAATCTGCTACCACTGGGAGGATTCAAAGGGTCGAGAGCTGGCCAAAAGCGAGGTGAACGAAGCCTTTCGCGCGAAGATGTTCGAGTCAATTTTCGGAAGCGCCGCACCGCAGATCGAGCCGCGAACGAACAAGCCGCGCAAGGTGAAAAGACCAACCAGAGTGACCAAACCGGTGAAGACCCCCCAGTTGGAAGAGCAAACTGCAAAAGTGGGGCTCACGTATGAGGAACTCCCCGCCGAGGCCTACATTCCTCCCTTCATGGGTGTGCCCGTGTTACAACAGTGCGTCGAGATCCTGCGTAACTACGCCCCGGCCATCCAACAATTCATGCAAACGGTGGCAGTGACGACGCTCTTTGATGGTGATCGGGTTGCGGTTCTCCTCGACGATTCCGCCTACCAGAGACTCCTTCTCGAGCGAAGGATGCAACAGACCGAGAACATGTTGAGACCAGGACTGCCCCCAATAATTCGAGATTCGCCCTCGCAAGTGTTGGGGCAGCCTGTTCTCAGACCCATCGTGGAACCGTTCATGAGGTGGTGGAACGGTCTCACTCCCGAGCAGAGGCAGTACGTGCTGATCGGTGCAGCGGTGGTGGCGGTGGCAGCCGCCGCCGGCGGTGTGGCGATTGTCTTCGGAGCAGAGCTCATCGGCGCAATATCAGTTGGCGCGGTGTCGGTAGGGAGCGCGATCACCACCGCCACCGCCTCCGTCTCCGTCGGCAAGATGGTCTTGGTCGGTGGAGCGTTGATGTTCGTACTCACCGTTGAGGGGAAGGCGGCGGCGGCGGCCCCGACAACTCCTCGTACCCCCAATCCTGTTGCAGACCAGATCGGTAGATCGGTCGCGCAGAATCTGGCCGCGTTCCCATCGGTTCCCGCCGGCACCAACGCGTTGGTGATCGGCATACCACGTGTTACGGGTGGTGGAGTGACGTCCATCGAGACCGTCATGCCTCAGTATTCTCTGGTCGACAGCACGGTTGCTTTGGACTCCACGCTGCTCATAGACGGCACGACGTACAGAGTGGTAGGCCTGTCCCAAGAGATGCGGCTGTGATACTCCCTGCCACATTGTTGAGTTCGCCACGACAATCATCACCGCAGTGTTCTTCCGCCGGCATCCGTGAGGCGGGGCCGGCGCAAGACCAGTCGGCGGGTTCGTCAGTCAGCGACGAGCCGCCCACTCCCCCAGAGGGAATCGCTCGTCGTCCAGGCCGGCGGTGTCCGACGAATAGTCATGTCGAACTCCTGCTGGCGTCCGATCACGTATCGACCAGGCGCGATTCCCGTGGCTCCGTGCTCGGGATGAATGAGGTACGCGACCACCTGGGTGTCGAGGATGCCGAGCGCCAGACCTCTCGGATCGATTACACGCGCCATCCACATGCAGTGGCCTGCTTCGGAGACAAGGCTGTGCGGGTTTCCGCCGGCTGCGCTGCGTAGCAGTTCAATTCCGGCTCGTGAAACCGGTTCGGGACGTGTATTCGGGTAGGACGTGACCATCGGCAAGATGTCGGCGGGAGTGACGAGAAGGTCGCCCTGCGCTTGGAGTCCGTCGACAACGGGAATCGACATTTCGGTGTCGAGGTAGTCGAACACTTCGAGGCCTGAGAGCGCGGTGAGATCGGACAGGGTCATGGTGGAGTTCATGTAATCACCTTGTGGTTGTTTGTGGCGTGGATGTTGTTGGAGGGTTTTCAAGTGCGGCGGACGAGCCGCGAGTAGTCGTCGCCGCTGATGCCGTAGGTCCAGCCCGCGGCGTCGAGTGCAGAGGTCATCCCATCGGGCACGGGAAGTCCGTACCGTCGGCGGGTACCATCACGTTCCCGGGAACCGTTGAGAACCAGCAGTATTCGTCCTCCTCGGCGCACACTGGTCGGAGTTGCGTACAGCGCCAACGTGCCATCGACGTTCCCAGGGTCATCGGCCTGGTCGATCAGTGTCATCCCGGCTTCCGAGATGTAGACGTCCCAGCCGAGGCGCTCGATCGCGCACCGACGGACCTCTACATTGCGTTCGCGAGCGATACGTTCAACGGTCGGATCATGCATCACCCATTCGGGAACGACAGTGCCATGAAGCACGTAAACTGCTTTCCGATCGGCGAATTGGATGGCGGGCGCTTCGTCATGGTGCAGGCGCCGTTGGCCGAACTTCGCGTCCGGGGTGGGTTCGGTGTGCATAGTTGCGGGTCGTTCTGCCATGACACAGACGTCGTCGAATGGCCACCACCATCCCGTCGCTCGCGCCAACGCGCAGTTGACGTCGAGGATCTCGGTGTCTTCCTGCGAATACCTGGACAGCCCGAGTTGCCGCCCGGCAATGCAGTGCGCGAGCCAGGGGGCTTCGTGCTGGCCATACCAGGTGACGTAGCCGGCGATCGGTGGAGTGAGGGTACGGATGGCAGTGGCGATTCCATCAGAAATGCTGGTGTGCAACGAATCCCGGATTTCCCGACGCGCTCGTTCCGTTGGCCGCGGATTAGGGCCCGGCGGCGGAAGCGTGGCTTGCCACGACCTGAAACGACGGCGATGCGGGTCGATTTGCGCCCACATCCGCGCTTTCGACCTGGTGATCACCGCTGCAACGTCAGAATGTGCGGACTGCCGCATGCCGTGGACGATCGGAACCGAAGACGCGAGACCTTCAGAGATGATCAAGTCGGCACCCGCGGGCGGTGACGGCACCCAGACAAAATCGGGTTCCGGACGGTCAGCCAGTCGATACAATTGTGCCACAGCGGCTTCCGCAGAACTTCGATCGCTCGGCCCGGTGGCCAGTGCGTGCGCAAGCCACGCTGCGTGAATGTCAGCGATGGTGCGTGAATGTTCGAGATCGAACTGAGAATGTTGGTCTTGCGGCGCTCGGTGGTCAAGAACCGAGGGCCCAAATGCGGCGCTCACGCGACGGTGGCGGGATCCGCCTTTCCTGTAGTCATGTTTCCCAGAGTGACACCCGGAGCCGGAGTTGGCAAGTGCTGGCCGCAAACTTGTTTCTGGACAGCGCGTTTCGGGTCGAACTCCATCGTTCGACTTCGCCCGCTGAACTCGGGAGCCACCCGCCCCGGTAGACCGCGCGTTTGCCAGTACGGTGCGCGGCCTCCGCATCGCGCTCGCTGAACTCGGAGACGCTCACGCTGCAGACCGAGCGTTCGCCACGATCCCGAGCGAACTCCGCATCGCGCCCACCAAACCCGGAGACGCTCATGCTGCAGACCGAGCGCCCACCAGAAACGCGAGCGGTCAACTCCGCCCGCTCAACGAAGCCGAGGAAGCTCACCCCGCAGACCGAGCACCCACCAGGAACCCGAGCGGCCCACCCGCGACTCATGCGACTTCTTCCCGAACCCGCCTGAGCCCCGTTCACCGCATCACCCATTCGCCAACTGCAGTGGAGGTCGAGCTAACGAGTGGGACCACCGAACGCGCCGACGCGGTGATCGTCACCGCACCCATCGGCGCCCTCTCGCACATCGAGTTCGACCCGCCCCTGCCGGCCGGTCAGCAGAAGGTGATCGCCGAGGGCACCAACTCGGCGGGGTTCAAGATCTGGATCAAGGTGGCCGGACGACACTCGATCATCGCGGGCGCTCCCGGCGACAACCCGATCTCGCTTCTGCGCAGCGAGTACTTTCTCGACGACGAGGACGCCGCCATCTTGGTGGGCTTCGGATCCGACCACAACGCCATCGACCTCCAGGACGTCGACTCGGCACAGAAGGCCCTGAATGTCTGGCGCGACGACCTTAAGGTGCTGGACTGCGGCGGCCACGACTGGGTGGCCGACAAGTGGTCGGGGCAGACCTGGGCCACGTTGCGGTCGGGACAGTTCTTCGACGGATGGAGCAACTTCCTGTCGAGCGACTCGCGGCTGCGATTTGCCGGCGCCGACTTCGCCCGCGGATGGAACGGCGTGATGGTGGACGGGGCCATCGAGTCAGGAATCGTCACCGCACGGTCGTTGATCAGGGAGTTCGCGAACGAGCTCGGCTGACCGTCAGCAGAACGGGTGGGTGACGGTTACGCCGGTATTTGCAGATCAAGCGCGGGCCGTTTGGCTTCGGTGAGTCGGGGTACAGCAGCATGTGGCATCGGGACGATGACGTCGCGTGTGAACACGAACATCGTGCGTTGTGCGGGTTGAGGGCACGGACCTGACGAGTTGAGGGTAGGTCACCCGCGTCTTCAGACCGGACAGTGTGCAACCACGACGTATTGTTCTGAACTACACCGTTGACCTGAGGAGGCGTCTGCAATGGCTGGTGGTCTCGTAGCTCTACTCGATGACGTCGCTGCAATCACGAAGGCTGCTGCGGCGACGCTCGACGACGTCGCTGCCGCTGCAGGCAAGGCGAGCGTGAAGGCGACGGGCGTGGTGGTGGACGACACCGCTGTGACTCCCCGCTACGTGCATGGGTTCACTCCCGACCGCGAGTTGCCGATCATCCGCAAGATCGCGCTGGGGTCGATCCGCAACAAGCTGCTGATCATTCTGCCGGTGGCCATGATCCTCAGCCAGTTCCTGCCGGGGGCGCTGCCGTATCTGCTGATCGTCGGCGGCGCGTTCCTCTGCTACGAGGGGGCCGAGAAGGTCTACGAGGCGTTTGCCGGACACCACGAAGAGGTGGTGGAGCCCAGCGAGCGTGGTCCCGACTTCGAGAAGACGATGGTCAGCGGCGCCATCCGCACCGACCTGATCCTGTCGGCGGAGATCATGATCATCTCGCTGGCGTCGGTAGAGGACGAGCCGTTCGTCACCCGCCTGATGGTGCTGATCGCCGTGGCGTTCCTCATCACCGCGCTCGTCTACGGCGTGGTGGCCCTCATCGTGAAGATGGACGACCTCGGCTTGGCGCTGGCCAAGCGCAACTCCACGGTGAGCCAGAAGGTCGGTCGTGGGCTCGTCTCAGCGATGCCCAAGCTGATGAGCATCCTCACCGTCGTGGGTATCGCCGCGATGTTGTGGGTGGGGGGACACATCCTGTTGATCAATGTCGGCGAGGCCGGCTTCCATTGGCCGACCGATCAACTCCACCACCTCGAACACTGGGGTGAAGAGCTTGTCCACGGATGGTTTGGTGGAGTGCTGTCGTGGGTGCTCGGTACCGCTGCTTCTGCGGTGATCGGGCTGATAGTTGGTGCGATCATTGTGGCGATCATGCATGTGGTTCCGAAGCGGAAGAAGAAGGACGCGGCGGCTCACTGAGAGATTCAACTCTTGCGACGCCGTGACGGTTTCCGCGATGTCCCGGTAGACAAGTCGCGACTGGTCCACCGCGTCAAGGTAGTGGCGGCAGCTCTTTGGCCCTTGCCATGGCCGATCTGCGCGCTTGCCGCAGAACAGGGGTGAACGCGTTGTCCGCGCCGTCGATGTTCAGCGGCAGAACGAGAGTTTCGATCAGTTCGTCCTCCAACATCCAGGGTCGCGGGTGCGTGATCCAAGAAACCAGGGCGTTGCGCGCCATCCACTCCGACAACCGCTCCTCCCCAGCGCCGAACGTACATCGCCCACTAGCGCCGGTTCGGCGGAGTTCGATACCGAGTTCCTGAGACAGCAGGCACCCAAGAGACTTTCGCAGTGTCGACACCGAAGCATTTCCTGCGTAGTGGAGTTTGATCCGCCGCCTGATGTTCTGTTTGCTGGCAACCCCGGCGGCGGACGGCTTGCTCGGACTGATCCCTGCGTACAACAAGACCAAACCGTCGTCTCGGCGGACGCACTTCGCCGTGTCCACGTCGGCGGGGATGGTCTTGAACCACCACCCGTACACGCCAGGCTGCGCGGGAACCGGGTACGGCTTGGCGAGTACTTCGTCACGGCGATGGGCGGGCGCAGCAAGGTACTGCGTGTGGAACGCGTGCTCTGACATGGCCGTAAACGCTACCGACTCCCTGCGCTAAGAACCCTCGATTCTCCGGTTCCGCATCCAGTTCTCGACACCGTTCCCGCGCACCCCCGGTGCACTACCGTCGAGGCATGCACAACCTCGACGCTCGAGACCCGTTGGCCCTCGGCCAGCAGCTCATGAGCGTGCTCGAGGGCGGGCGCCGTACCGCTACGTACAAGCTCGCTGCTCTGCTCGCACTTCTCGACTACGCCGTAGAGAACACCCCAAAAGATCAAGACGCGGCTGTTTCGGTCGATCTCGATGACCTTGCGGAGCGTGTAATTGGCCTCTATTGGCGGCAAGTTCGCCCTCTTGACGGACACGACCTCAAACAATCCTCCCAGCCGAAGGCTCGCATTCCGGACGCCGTGCGGGCGTTCAAGCGGGCATCGTCCGTCGGCGAGGTGGCTCTTGACGTCTGCAAGCGTCGCAACCCCGAACCATTCCGGGAACTGCGCAACGAGGTAAAACTCACGCTGGTGCAACAACCTCTCCCCAGGTTGCAACGACTGACCAAAGCAGAGACACATAAATGCTTCCTGTACGACGACAGCTGGATGTTCGACAGGACCTCGTTGGCATCCATTGCGAGACGCGGCAACGTCATTGAACTCTATCCAGGGGTCGGTTTCGCATTAGCGCGGCTCTCCTCACTACTGAAGCCTGCTCTTCAGATCGCGTGGGTCGGAGATGTCCGCAGGCACAACGCGTTCTTGAAAGAGGATGCTCCGGATCTGGCGGCGCATCTCTTCGGTATGGATCGCGTCTCGCTCTCCCGAGTAAGAGAAGTGTTAATGAAGAAATTCGGCGCCACGTGCTTCTACTGCGGCGTGAGGGTTGGAGCCGGCTGCCATGTTGACCATGTACTGCCATGGTCGCGAGTCGGCATCGACGGACTCAGCAATCTGGTATTGGCTTGCACGCAATGCAACGGCGACAAGTCGAATCTTCTCCCGGCTCCGGTTCACGTCACGACCGCTCTGGGGCGAGGTCGAACGGTGCTCGAGACGTTGGCAGCGTCGATCGACTGGCCCAGCCAGTTCGACAGAACTGCGTCAGCGGCCCGCGGCATGTACTCCACGCAACCTGCTGGCACCCCGATGTGGCTGCGAACACGCGAGTTCGAATACCTGGCCCCAGACTTCGGATGGACGACCGCATCTGACGAGGTCCGGTGGACTGCACCCGTAGACGAATTAAGACTGAAGGGGCAGGTGACCATCGATGAGTGAGTACCAGCCAGCACGGAGACGAGATCCTTCTTCACCATTGTGGAAGGGCACTGAGAGTCTGGGTCGCGACCTCGCAGATTTTTGGGCATGGTCAGAGTCAGACCTGTTGAGTAACACCACACGCGGCCTGCTCGCTGAGTACATCGTGGGGATTGCCCTGAGCTGCACAGACGGAACGGTCAGACGCGAATGGGATGCATTCGACCTGCTGACGCACAGCGGCCTTCGCATCGAAGTGAAGTCGTCAGCGTATCTTCAGTCGTGGCAACAGAAGTCGGCCTCGGCAATCAAGTTCGCTGTCGGTCCGGCGACGGCGTGGTTCGCCGAAACGAACTCCTACGCCGAAGTCCGCGAACGTTCTGCAGATGTCTACGTATTCTGTCTGTTCACCACCGCAGATCGAGCCGTGGCCGACCCCTCGACGTAGACCAGTGGACCTTCTACGTCGCGTCGACCACCCACATCAACGCAGCGATTGGCGAACAGAAGACCATCACGTTGGCCAGCCTGCGAAGTCGCGTCCAGCCACTTGAGACAGGCTTCGGTGGCCTGCTGGCCGCTGTTGAGGATGCTGGACGGTCGAAACGGCCCTAGCCGTGACAAAACGAAGGGCCAGTCGATCGCCCTGGGGTCAGATCTCGTCAACGTGGATCAGTTCATCCTGCAGCGCCCGCGCCAGGAGTAACGCCTTCGTGCCGGCGGTACGACCGACGGCCTCGTACTTGCCGCGGATCCGCGAAATGTGGGTGTTGACCGTCGCAGCCGAGACGTACAACAAACGCCCCGCGGCCTCTTTGGTGTCGCACATCAACCAGGTCCGCAGAACCTCGATCTCACGCGCGGTCAACGCCGGCACTGTGGCCCTGGCTACCGCATCATCCATTGTGTCCATCACTGATCCGATCTCTCCCTGATCGACAGCCGGGAAGTTGACTGCCTGCAACGGACCGAAAGGTAGCGGTGGCCTAAGACAACGAATTCCGTTGCGCCACAGGGCCTTATAAGAACAGCAATGTAATTTCGAACGCATGATCGAGCCACTTTTGAGTGCCCCGAAAATGTCAGACCCCCTCGTTACCCTTCCTTTGACAGGACAAGAGAGAGCGGGTGACCATGTCCAACATCTTCGACTTCGACGCTTCCGTTTCCGATGGATGGGCCGCGTTTCGTGACGAGCTGACAACCAGCCTAACCGGCCTGCATGCCGACGGATCAGTGCGAGTGACCGCCCGAACAGCGAGGTCGACGGCGCCGGCCCGGCCGCGATTTTCACCATCACCGCCGACGACGAAGTGCGGTGCCACCTCAGCCCCACGATCGTCGGCCAGGGACGCGAGCTTTCCGACGACGAACTCTCTCTACTCATGGCGCTTGAGTGGGATTCGATCTGCGAGGACGAGTGCATTGTCGAGTGCAGTCGGCACGAGGCGGAGCACGTGGTACGGGCCGCCACCGGTGTGATGCAGGAACTGTGGCAGGTGCTTCACCCGAGCTTCCTCATGACGGTCGAAGAGCAGCCTGCTGAACCGATTCAGCACACTGGATTTGAGCCCGCCGGCCAGACGCAGCTTCAGGATCTAGTCGATGCTGCCCTCGAACGCATGACCGGATGCGCGCCGCGCAAAGACGACGACGGCGACATCACCTTCACCGTCAACCACGAGACGTCGTGGCTGTGCGTCGACGTGAACGATCCCGTCATCGAGATGTTCACGAATCTTGCTGTCGATGTGAATGACTCGACTGCCGCCAGTGAACCGATCATGGACTACTCTCGCAAGTGGCCGGACATCAAGTTCGTCCTCGTTGACTCCTACGTCCGGGTGACGACTCGGATGGATGCGACCGTCTTCACCGACGGGGTGCTGCAGTCGACGCTGACGAAGTGGTTCGACTTCTTGACTGAGGGCGCCGGCGATGTGGCTGCCGTTGTGGCCGAGGCCCACCCGCCAGTTGAGGACACTGACGAAGGTCTCCCAGCAGGACTCATGTGCCTGCTCCAGCTCGATGACGACGAGTCGGCCCGCTGACAACCCGTGAGATCGCGGCAGTCTGTGACTTCGACCGCGGCGCCATCCTTCGGTACATCAAGGTGTGCGAGGAGCAGCGATTCTCCTGGCGGAGTTCGATTTACGACGCACTCGACCGCCAGGACGAAGAGGAAGCGGCCGCGTGTGAACACGAAGAGAAGGCGTGGGCAGCGACCACCAAGAGCCTGCGTGCCGCACTACGATTCGTGGTCCTGTCGGGCCGGCTAGAGGGGTGAGGTGAGTTGTGACCAACAGAGCAGAGGGGCCCGTACATGTTGTTCTCGCTGAGGTGCCGCCCGGCACAGCGCACGACGACGACGAGAGCTGGTACACGTTCCCGGACGGCACAGCTGACGGAGACCTGGTGATCTTGGTTGCCGAGGCACGTCAGCCAGCTGTGCTCGACGTCAGGACTCTGTGGATGGAGGACGACGACAACTGGGGTTTCAGCAGCGCTGAGCCACACGTCGGGGACGGCATCGCGATGGCAGCGTTAGAGCGCAGGCTCGACGAGCACTTCCCAATCGAACCGCGAACGCTGACAAACCAAGCCGCTGCGGGTGTTCTTGGTGCGATCGCAGCGGAGGTCGCATCCCCGACCCCGTGGACCGCACTGCCGCATCGATGTCTAGATCCTCGCGACTCGGAAGTCGTTCAGGCCGCAACAGTCTGGGGTTGTAACGCTTGTGGCAGCCGTAACGAGACACCGTACAAGCCTCGGCTGCAGGTTCACCGGGAACCGGGCAATGACTGGCCTTTCCACGAGGCATTCGCCGTGTGCCCGTCCTGTCACGACATCCTGCATCAGCCGCTGGGTCCGACATTCGACCAGCTGATGTTCAGTCCTCGGCCGGCGTGCCCGCGCTGTGGGGCTCAGCAGGCGCTGAAGCTGATGATGGGTTTTCCACCCGGCCCGCCGCCTTACGGGACTCAGCTGGGCGGCTGCGTGATTGGGCCAGACATTTCGTCGTACGTTTGCCAGGCTTGCCAGCTTAGTTGGTGACTGAACTGAGTGCCCACAGCGCACGAGCTCAACCCCTGTTAACCCGCAGAGTCACGACGAGTCCAATATCGTGTCGCTGACAACGTGAAAGAAGGCTGACTATGGTCAACGACGACAAGCATTTGGCGCCTGTGTGGACGCTCGCGACACGTAACGTTTCCGTTCCCGCGTTGACAAATGGCCAGTCGATGACGCCCGAGCGACTCGCCGAGATACGTACGGCGTTGGCGGCTATGGCCGACACACCCATCGCAACACTGGAGGCTCACCCAGTTCCGAAGGAATTGGACCGCAGCAAGGGCATCCATCTCGACAGCCTCAGCCCACTTGCCACTCATCTGTCCCTGTTGATCAGCGATACCTCGGGTGCGGCGCCTGCAGCGTCGAGCGCGCTAGCCGGGGAGACCCTTTACCGAATGGTGGTTCCAGCGAAAGTCGCGGCCCAGGTGGGTAGCGGAATGGTCAAGCCGATGGCTTCAAAAGCGGCCGCCGACGGCGTTCACAGCGCGCTCATGGGGGCGTCCGGTATTGCTGGCCAGGCAACGTTCGTCCCTGTGGCGGGGAAGGCAGCGGCAGCTGGCGCCGCCGGCGGCTCAGCAGCTACCGCGGGGCTCGCTGTCGGAGGCGCAGGCGCCCTTACCGTCGCAGCGCCGCTCGTCATGATGGCGGTTGCGGTAGGCGTCAGTGCCCACGCCGACCGTAAGCGGCAACAAGCAACCGAGAACATCACTGTGCTGTTGGAAAAGTTGCACAGCGATGCCCTGCAAAAGGAGAAGAGCTCGCTGAATGGATGCCGCGACGCGATCGACAAGGCCACTGCAGTCCTCCTCGACCAGGGCCGCGTAGGCGCGTCGCTCGGACTCGATTCCGCGGTGCACGCCATAAGCACAGCCCTTGCTGACGCTGAGCAGCGCCTGACTAAGTGGAAGAAGGAACTTGATGCACTCCAAGCGAAAGATCGTGTCGAGCTAGCCCCTCTGCAGAAAGCCTTTCCCGGGATCGATGTCGATGGCGGCGAGTTCTATGCACACCTCGAACTCGCAGATCTCGCGATCTCGCTCAAGAAGCGGGTCATCGTTCTGCAGGCCGTAGAGCACGCCCAGATGGACACCGCCAATCCATTCGACAGCTTCGTGCGCACGCTAAGGTCCGATCAGCAGCGCGTAACAGCGCTAGAGGCCAGTATCGCTGACGTGCGAATCGGCTTGTCGCAACTCGAGTTGGACCGCTCGCACGGAATCCGTGACTTTGCCTTCTCGGCCGGAGATGTAGACAAACTTCTGCGTACATCAACTCGGCTACGCGCTCTGGGGGATGGAATTGACGGCACGGGTCGGGCGTCGGACGTAACTATCGACATCGCCCGTAGCCTCGACGGTTCGATTGTGGTGCTACCGGCTTTGGCCGGGTAGTGGCCTCTGGCTCCCCGGCGCCTCTCGGGTCCGTCGCAACAGAAGCCGTCCTGCAGCAACGGTTCTGCGTCGCGTCTAGTCTGCTCGGCTAGTCTGGCCTGCGAGTCATCCCGCTGCGCCAGTCTCAACGACGTACACCTGCCTTAGCGCTACTCTGTCCCGCCACTTCTGTGGAAGGTCCGCATACGAGTCAAGAAATAGGTCGATGAGCTCGTCACCGCCGATGAG
Source organism: Williamsia muralis (assembly GCF_051487485.1). Lineage (GTDB taxonomy): Bacteria > Actinomycetota > Actinomycetes > Mycobacteriales > Mycobacteriaceae > Williamsia > Williamsia muralis_B. The sequence continues at coordinate 726,936 of NZ_JAHVCV010000002.1, forward strand.
TCTTAGGTCGAGGCGATTGCGTTCCAGCGCGAGGGCATCTTTGCTGTACGTACCCAAGCTGACGAAAAGACCTAGCTCGCCCCGAGAAAGCGTTCCAGCGAGTCGTTGAACATCCGGGGCTCCAATCGTGGCGACCATGTGCTTGCACTGGATCTTGATCAGCGGGGGCTCGAGTCCAAGCGGATCTTTGTGGGCAAGAACATCAACACCACCGTCCGCGGAGTACTGCGTCACTCGTGCTTGGTATCCAAGTGTGCGCATGAGGTCTGCAGTGAAATGCTCAAACTCCTCATGCGACAGCGCTTTATGTAGCTTTGAAGCAACAAAATCACGAGTGAACCGCCCGATTCGGTCAACGTTCGGCTCCTCCTCCGCCCACTTGACCGCCTCTTCCGTGTCTTCGGGCGAATCTGCCGGTGGTGTGGAGGCCGCAAAAGCCGCTTCGTCCGAAGATGCAAGGAAACGTTCGAACTCCGCAGCATGGTTCTTCACCCGAAACAGAGTCAGCGCGGAACCGATCTCGTACAAAGCCTTCTGACTGAACACAGCTCGCGGAACACCTGTCCGTAACCAGCGGACCGACCGGCGATGACGATGCGTTGGTTCGTCTGGCAGGAACTGGTAGTCGCCGACTACTTCGCCAAAGTTGATCGTGCTGTCCGCCTTGTTCGGCGCTACGACGAGGTCACCCCGCTCCATTTCGAAGCCGAATCGCAGCAATACCCCAGCCCAGACTGGGAATGCTCCCGGCTTCGACGCCGGGTATGCGGCCGCCAACTGACTCTTGATTGACGCCCGATCAGCCCCAATCGCTTTGAGGTCACCTATCTCATCCCACCCGATGCTGACGAACCGGCCGTCGACCAGGTCGAGGTTGGACACGTCATTGTGGATGCCCCAGATTTGCGTCATAAAGAAGATCGAATCACACGGCTCACGTCATTTTCCGCCAACAGTCCGGTGGCCGCTGCGCACACGTCCCGAACCTCCCCACTCGTTGGCGCCAACTCGTACGCATGGTGATGACAGCAAGCACTGAGCTGATTCCACACGAATCCGATCTGCGCGGTCCGATCGCCGTCGTCCAGCGACGTGAGTATCGCAAGCCGCGACCGCATGGAGGCACCTGGGCACTCGGCCCCAACGGTTTTCAGCCGTTCGTCAACAAGTGCCTCAACTGCCTGCCGCGCAACAAAAGCGGCCAATCGAGCCGAGTTGCCTGAGCCGGGCCCGGTGGCTCCGTCGAGTATGCGCTCAGCTTCGCGCAGCAACTGTGCTGCCGGTGTCGACATCATTTGTCAGCAAGGATGTCGTCGACGGTCCTGTGCAAACATCGAACGTCGTCCTTCGTGAGACCCGGGATGTTGCCGTGCGATCCTCGGTTGCAGATCGTCAGAGTCGGATAACGATGCTCCCGGTACGAGCGCCACGCTGAGATGTCGGCTTTCGCGTCCCCGTGAACAGCGAGAGCCACACGTTGATTCATCTTCTTGTAGAGCTCCCACTCCAGCTCGGACTGATCGTGGGGCTCGCCTGCTGCTGCGCGTTTCGCGTAGAAGACCTGTTGCGCAGCCGATTCGACCGCAAGCCGAAACAGTCCGGGAGCTGCACGTCGTTTGATCGCGTCGTCGACGTTGTCGTCAGCAACTAGCGCGAACGCGTCGTCGGCAAATCGCTTAGCCGGGTTGCTCGCGGTCTTGACCGTGATCGATGACCCGGTCTCGCGGGTCACCTCGAGGAGCTGGGCGGGAACGCCGAGCTGACGGATGGACGCAGCTAGGCGATCGTCGTGCGAAAAGACGATGACCTGCCGGCTCTCCGCGAGTGTGCGCAACACACTGATGAACCCTTCGATCTTGGCCGGGTCCATGGCCTGGATGGGGTCGTCGAGAACGATGAACCGGAACGGGCTTGCCTGTGCGGTCGCCCGCGGGATGAACAACGCGAGGGCCAGGGCATGAAGTTCTCCCTGGCTCATCACCGTCAGCGCGGCCGCCGGCTGACCGTCCACACTTCCTTCGAGCACCGCCCTGCGGTGAGTTCGCGCTCCCTGCAGAGTAATTGAGCTGATATCGACGTTGCTCTCTTGGCGTAGTTGCGACCAAATTTCGCGCGCTCGGTCGGCGATGGGTTGCATACGTTGATTGCGAAGCACGTTGGCGTTGGTCGTAACCCACTTCTTTGCGGCGTCCAGGCGTGCAACGACGTCGTACGCGCTACGAGCCGTGTGCTCCAAGCTGAGCCATCCGTTGATTTTCGCCGCGATGGGCGCCCACGCATCTTCGAGAGATGTAGCGGCCGCAGACGCCTCGGTTTGCAGATCCGTTAGCGCGTCGATAACGCGAGGCATCACCTGATCGGCATGGTCGGCGAGACGGCCAACATGGCTCGGCCGAGCACCGGCAGCAGCGATCGCGGCGGCGTATGCGTCGAGCGACGGCAACTGAACCCCGTCGACCTGTGCAACATCGACCGTCCCAGAGAGGAGCGCTTCGACGGCGACGCGCGCGTGCTTCAGCTCGGTCTGCGCGAGGCGATAGTCCGTCAGTCGCTGGTCTTCGGCGTCAAGAAATTCACGTGTGTGCTGCTTCCACCCGCCGTCGAGTGCACCAACTCCGCATACCGGGCACTGCTCGTCGTCGGTGGTGTCGCGGTAGGCCAACGCCTGTCGAAGCAAAGTCGACCGATGTTCAGCCGCATCGAGAGCTTGGTCAGCAAGCTCAAGCGCCTTCGATTCTTTCTGTCGCAGTGTCGATGTCGTCGATACTACGTCGTCGAGATCTGGCACTGACATCTCCGCGACCGCGCGCAGTTTCGCCACAATCAACGTCTGCGGCGAATCAGCGCCACTCACTAGGGCGGTAACAGCGTCGAGATCTGGCTGCCGCTTCTTCAACAGGTTGGCGGCGTCTAAAGCACGTGGGTCGTCGGCATTTTGCAGCGTGGCTTTCAGATCGCGCAGAGCATTGGTCGCGACCGCTCGGGCCTGTTTACGTTCGCTCAACAGACCCGCCAGGCGCTTCTCAGCGTCCTGAATCTCCTCAAGCCCGAGCAGTGTCGCGAGCGCGTCGTAGAGCTTGAACGGCTCCTGATCGAGCAAACCACCGATCTCGTCGTATGTCAGTAGCGGTCGGTAGATGTCGAGTGCATTCGCCCAGCCCAGGCTGTCTGTGCCTGGTTGCCGTTTCGCGCCCGCAACCTGAGTCCAGGTATCGCTGCCCGTCAGGTCAGCCCCCTCAGCCCAGTCAACGCCGGCAGTTGTGACGTTCGCGCCTGGGACCGTGAACTCGACTCGTACCTCACACGGGTTGCCTTCATGGAGGTTTCGCCAACTGTCGGCCCACATCTTTGCCCGCTTGTTGCGCCACCGGTAGCTCTGGCCGGTGAGAGCGAACTCCAGACCTTCTGCGAAGCTCGACTTACCCGAACCATTCCGGCCGCTGATCACAGTGATTCCCGGATAAGGCGACACCTCCAGAGTTGCCCGCGGGCCGATCCCCCGAAAGCCGGCGACCGTGATCGACTTCAGATACGCGCCTAGCGGCTCGACGATTTCAGCATCGTCGGTCGACGGGCGTTCCACCGGAGCTGCGGTGCCGTCAATTTGCTCCCGGAGTGCTTCGGCGCTCTCGAGGGCCGCGATCACCGCGTACTTGGCGTGCTCGTCGAGTCCGGAATCTGCATCGAGAAGGTCCCAGACCACCTCGGTCAGAGACTGCTCAACCCTCGGGCCGCTCTCCGTCATCGACACTCCTTCTGTGCTATCCGAACTGCCACTCTCGCAGATCCATCCGACAGAATCAGTCGATACGGTTTCGCGGGCGGAACGTCACAGATCGTCGGCACCGCGTGATCTACTCCAAGGGTGAATGAACCACTCCCACGCGGCATTTACGAGTTACTCCACACCCGACGAGTCGGCTCAGACCTGCAGGATCAACGGCTGGTTCCCGACTATAACGATATCGGCGACGGTGATACCCCAACAGTGTTGAGCCGGCACATCGCTGCCGCACTTGTTCGACATCTCAGCGCACTCAAGCCGGCGGAACAGCTGGCACGAGCCAACGAGCTCTTGGGTCACCTCGGCGAAGTCGACGACGAGGTGCTTCGACCCGAGCTGCTGGTGGCGCTCCGTGGCGTCGACGAACCGAAGCTGCTTCGGCCGGCAACTCCGCTCTCGGAGGTTGCCCTCCTCACCAACACCAAAGGTGAGCCGAACATGGCCGGCGAAATCGCGCACGAGCTCGCTAGCGCCGACCAGGTTGATCTACTGTGCGCCTTCATCCGGTTCGCGGGGATCTCGGTGCTCGGCCAGCAACTCGCCGCCCTCCACAAACGCGGGATTCGTCCGCACGTCCTGACAACGACGTACCGCGGTGCTACCGAGCGCCGCGCCCTCGACACCCTGGTCACCAAGTACGGCGCACATGTCAAGATCCGGTACGAGACTGCCTCCACCCGTTTGCACGCTAAGGCGTGGTTGTTCCGTCGGCACAGCGGCTTTGATACCGGATACGTCGGTAGCTCGAACCTCTCGAGGTCCGCCATGGTCGACGGACTTGAGTGGAACGTTCGGATATCGGGCGTCAGCACTCCCTCGCTGATTAGAAAGTTCGAAGCTACCTTCGATACCTACTGGAACGATCCAGCGTTCAAGGACTACGACCCGTCAACTGATGCTGACCTCCTCGATCGCGCACTGGCGGAGGCAGGCGGCAGCACCCAAGGACGGCAGACACTCACCGTCTCCGGTCTCGAGGTCAGGCCGTACCCGCATCAAGAGCGCATTCTCGAAGCTCTCGACGTCGAACGACAGGTGCACGAGCGTCACCGCAACCTCGTCGTCGCGGCGACGGGCACCGGCAAGACGGTCGTCGCTGCACTGGACTACCGAGGTTTGTGCGATCGAGCGGGTCGACGGCTTCCGTTGCTGTTCGTGGCGCATCGCAAAGAGATCCTCGAGCAGTCGCTTCGGATGTATCGAGAAGTACTCGCAGACGCCAACTTCGGCGAACTCTTCGTGGGCGGCGCCCGCCCTACCGAGTGGAATCACGTTTTCGCGAGCATCCAATCTCTGAACGCGGCTGCGCTCGACGGTATCGATCCAGCACAATTCGATGTGGTCGTCGTCGACGAGTTCCATCACGCCGAAGCAGCGACCTACAAGCGGCTGCTGAACCATGTCAGGCCAGCGGAGCTCCTCGGTCTGACCGCAACCCCAGAACGCACCGATGGACGCGACGTCTTTGCCTGGTTCGACGGCCGCATCGCGTATGAGCTGCGGCTGTGGGATGCGCTCGAGCAGGATCTGCTGTGTCCATTCCATTACTACGGCGTCGCAGACAACACCGACCTGCGATCGATCACGTGGTCGCGCGGCGACTACCGCATCACCGACCTGTCGAACCTGTACACCGGCAACGACGCTCGCACGCGGCTGGTCCTGCAGGCTCTGCGTGACAAAGTCAGCGATCCGACCACGATGCGTGCGCTCGGCTTCTGCGTGTCGATTGCGCACGCGGAGTATATGGCTCATCGCTTCACCCAGCAGGGGGTCAGGTCGGTGGCTGTGTCCGCGGAGACCAGTCCCGGCGAACGCGCCGCAGCGTTCGCCAACCTGCGGGCCGGCGAGGTGCAATGTCTGTTCGGTGTGGACGTCTTCAATGAGGGTCTCGACATCCCCGACGTCGACACCATCTTGCTACTCAGGCCTACGCAGAGCGCAACCGTCTTTCTCCAGCAGCTAGGCCGCGGACTTCGGCGCACGAAGACCAAAGCAGTGTTGACGGTCCTCGACTTCATCGGGCAACAACGCCGAGAGTTCCGCTTCGAAAACAAGTTTCGGGCACTCACGGGGTCCAGCCGCGGACGGCTCTTGAACGAGATCAGCGAAGACTTCCCATTCCTCCCTGGCGGTAGCCGCCTAGTCCTCGACAAAGTTGCCCAGGAAATCATCACGGAGAGCATCAAGCAAACGATCCGCCTGAACCGCCGCGTTGACCTCGTTGCCAGCATCGCCTCGCACAAACCGCGCACCCTGAAGGAGTACCTCACCGAGTCCGGTCACGACCTCGTCGACGTATACGGGGGCACTGCTGGCAAATCCTGGACTGCGCTGGCCCGCGATGCCCTCATTGCAACGCCTGAGCCGGGACCCGGCGAAGAAGCTCTGCTCCGGCGGATTCGGATCATGACGCACGTCGACGACCTGGAGCGCGCCAAGGTGTATCGAAAGATTGCCCAGCCCAACGGGCCCCGATACGACGAGCTGCCGTCCCGTGAGCAGGCGTACGCCCGAATGCTGTTCTTCCTCCTGTGGCCAGACCGCGGCGACCATGCTGATTACGACGCCGGCTTGCGGCATCTGCAGGCCAACCCCGCCATCTGCGACGAGATCAGTCAGATCCTCGACGTCACCACTGACGAGATTAGACACGTTCCGAAACCGATGGACGCAGACGACCTACCGCTCTTCACCCATGTGCACTATCGACGCGAAGAGGTCCTGGCTGCCATGGGGTGGGCGTCGTTGACGCGCAAGGCTTATGGCCAAGCAACGGGTGTCGTCTGGACAGATGACGGTGCCACAGGCGCGTTGTTCGTCAATCTTCACAAAGACGAAGGGCAGTTCAGTCCAACCACGATGTACCGCGACTTCCCGATTTCCCGCGAGACGTTTCACTGGGAGTCTCCGAACAACACCACGGTTGGCTCCAAGCTCGGTCGACGCCTCCTGGGAACGAGCGGGGAGGACGGCAAGGTCTTATTGTTTGTTCGCGATCGGCCCAACGGTGACATTGGAGCTGAACCGTTCATCTTCCTGGGCCGGGTTGACCTAGTCAGTCATCATGGTGAGCGGCCGATTTCGATCACATGGAACCTGGACCGGCCGATGCCCGCTGACGTGTTTGCAAGTGGGTCCGTCATCGCCAGTTGATCCCTGCACGAGCACGGACTGAGAGTTCTCCGGGACTGCGGCTGCCACATTGCCGCCACAGCTCATGCCCTCGACCAACGAGCCAAATTTCTGCGATGCGGTCGGTAGGTTGTCAAGTGGACTCTGACCTGCAACCGACGGCCCTACCGATAGGAATCCATGAGCGACAACGGATCGATGTTCACTGCCAGTTCGGTGAAGCTAACGAAGTTGCTTGAAGATGCAGCTGAGGGACACCTCCAACTTCCTGACTTCCAGCGAAGCTGGGTCTGGGACGAGGAGCGCATACGCAGCTTGTTAGCGTCGATTTCTCGGGGATTCCCGGTAGGAGCTGTAATGACGCTCGGCACCGGAGGTGCGGTCTCCTTTAAGCCAAGAGTGCTTGAGGGAGCTCCGCCGACGGTCGATCCTCCGTCATCCCTTCTTCTAGACGGCCAGCAGCGACTTACGTCCCTGTACCAGGTCCTCGTGAGAGGGAAAGCCATCCGAACCGTCACCCCACGTAAGCAGCGCGTCACCCGTTGGTTCTACATCGACATCCCCACGGCGCTCGACCCCAAGCGCGATCGGGACGAGGCAATCGTCATTGTTCCCGAATCCAAGAAGATAACGTCCAATTTTGGCAAGACAACTGAACTTGATCTCTCCTCCCAGGAGTACGAGATCGAGAACATGATGTTTCCCGCCAGCGAACTCTTGGCATGGAACACTTGGCAGACCGCATTTATTCAAAAACACACCGGAAAAGAAGACTTCGCCGAGCGTTTCGCTGAATTGACGCGATTTCACGACCAAGTCGTACAAAGTTTTATTGGCTATCTCGTTCCCGTCATCGCTCTCGACAAAGCCACTTCAAAAGAAGCCGTGTGCACAGTATTCGAAAAAGTTAATACTGGCGGAAAGGCTCTAGATGCTTTCGAGTTGATTACCGCCATGTACGCCGCCGAGGGTTACGAACTGCGCAAAGATTGGATTGGCGCCGATAACCGACCTGGCCGCCAAAACAGACTTGAGAACATGTTCAAAATGCCATCCAGCCCGCGCGGTGTTTTAGCAGGCGTCAGCAACACCGACTTCTTTCAGGCTGTTTCCCTCTTCCATACTCAAGATCTTAGAAAGAGCGCGGAGTCCCAGGGCGCCAGCGGCAAGGATCTCCCGCAGGTCTCGGTGACACGTAGCACGCTTCTCAACTTGCCCCTCGCGGCTTACTTAAAATACGAAAAGCTCGTAGAGGATGGGTTCACGCGAGCGGCGAAATTCTTAGTTAATCATCGAATCTACCGCGTGGCGGATTTGCCGTACCAGAGTCAAGTCGTCCCACTGGCGGCGATCCTGGCCGACCTCGGGGACGACTTTGAGAACCCTTCCATCGCGAAAAAGGTCTCCGAATGGTACTGGTGCGGAGTTTTCGGTGAATTGTATGGCTCGACCACCGAAAGCCGCATTGCGCGAGACTTTCTGCAGGTACTCGCGTGGGCACGCGGCGGTCCCGAGCCCACCACAGTCCACGACGCGACCGTGCGCGCCGATCGACTGCTCAGCATGCGTACCCGCCAATCGGCGGCGTATAAGGGCGTGAACGCACTGCTTATGGACATCGGCGCACAGGACTTCCGAAAGGGCCAAGACTTCAGCAACACAATCTTCTTCGAGGAAAACGTCGACATACACCACATCTTCCCGAAAGCGTGGTGCAAGAAGCAGGGTATAGCACCGACGAGGTACGACTCAATCCTTAATAAATCGCCACTAAGCGCTCGGACCAATCGAAAGATCGGGGGCGATGCGCCAAGCGCTTACCTTAGTCGTTTACTCGCCGAGGTCACCCCCCAGGACGAGCAGCAACGGGAACGTCTTCGAGCGCGCTTATCCAGCCACGCTTTAGATCCTGACCTACTTTGGGCCGACGATTTTGAGGGATTCATGGAAGACCGCCAAAGGCGGCTTGCAAAGCTGATTGAGAAAGCAACAGGAAAATCCGTCATCTACCCAAATACTAATTTGCCGTCAGAAGAGTTTGTCGTTGAGGACGACGAATGACGCAGAAATCCATGTTCAGCAGCTCTCATCCGCGCTCGCCGCTTTGTCCATGAAGGTGCGAAGTTAGCCCAGCGCGGGCCGACTGATATTCACCCCCCCGTTGCAAGGATCCCCGGCACCGAAGAAGTTCCGGCCGATAGCTCATAGCGGGGTTTCGGACGACTTGCTTACTCGGCCGGATGGCCAGGATTGCTCGTTTACAGGCGGGGCATCCTCGGTGTCGATCTAGAACAGTGGCCCCACCTGTCCTGCAGAAGATCAACCGGAGACTGTAGGCCGTCTCTCCTGTGACACCTTCGAGCAGCGACGCATGCATCACGAGCTGGAGCCTGTACTCCTCGACAGTTGCAGAGCTGACCCCAATATCCGTCTTGTAATCCGCGATAGCGAGATCACATGACTTGTCGCGGTAAACCAGGCCGGCAATACCGTCGATGACGGTCTCGCGATCGGGGCCGAGCCCCGCAGGCGGCATCTCCCGCCACTGTTTCGGTAGCCGCAGGTCGACGCGCCGGGTCGCACTCCAACGCGGACCGGGCCAGCAACACGAAACGATCTGGATCCTGAGGTTTCGAGATGTCGGCCGCGACCCGCGCTTGCGCCTTCAACGCATCATCCCCTGCAGCAGAGAGATCGACGATCGCCCGCCTCGTCCCAGATCGCCGGGTCACTCCCGATCGAAAGCCACCGCTCGTTCCGGCGACAATCACCATCGGAAACCGCAATCCCCTAGGCCGCGTGCATCGTCATGATGTGCACCGCGTTCACGCCGTTCTCAGGAAGAACCGCCTCGGCCACGCGTGCGTTCTCCTCGCTCTGGGTGGCCACCCAGTCGAGGTCGCCTGAGCCGTGATCGGTCGACCTACCACCTCTGCGAACAGTCTGGACGCTTCGTCAAGAATCCGCTCGATCGACGCCTCCAGCAGCGGATACGGCAGCGGAAGTCTGGGCTCGAGCTCCGGGAGCGGCCAACGTGCCGACCACGTCGTCGAGCGTCAGCACGCGTGTATGCGCCGATCCGCCGTATCGGGCGAGCGCACATGTGACGTCCCGACGAGCGCCCGAACCCGTGACGATAACAGTCACTAACCGCAGGGGGTCGCCGGCCTTCGAGGCGGAGACCGCTGCGACGAGATCGGTTGCCGATGGACTACTCACAGTTGACGATCATCCCCACCAGTCCGACAGTCAGGGCGGGCCGATCTTGCGAACCCGGGCTGATCTCGCGAACCAATGTCACGTTCTAAGTATCTGCGATACAACCGTACTGATGAATTGGGGCCAGCGAGTTTGATCTGGCGCGGTCTCAGATGCGAGCGGGACTGCCCTCGGTCGCGCTGGTGTGTCGGACGAAGTCGCTAAGCTGAGCGGCGCCCCGACGGCGTAGATCAAGAGACGGAAAGGCGTTTGGATGAAGCTCGTCTACTTACACGGAGTCGGTGATGGCGATGCGGACCACGGATGGCTCAGTGCATTGAATGACAGCCTCGTAGCCCAAGGGCTCACCGCAGTCGACGAAGTCGACGTTATCGCACCCTCCTATTCCGACATCTTGTCGTCACCGGATGCAAACGCCGCGGTCCCGAAACCGACCGCGCAAGGCCAAAAAGCTGACGTCTCGTCTGAGCGTGCGGAGTTCTTGAACCGACAGATCGAGGCCGCCAGGGCAGTCGGCGCGGACCCCTCTGTGCAAAGTATCGGGTTTCCACTACTGGACATAGACCCGTCACATTCAACGCTAGGCGGATTGGCGAAAGCGCTACCCAACAAGCTTTTTGCGAACGAGATCCATCAGATTGAAGCTTATGTCTACCAGAAGGGCATGCGCGGAGCTGTTTTGCAACGTGTGCTGTCTCAGCTCCCTGCGCGGGAAGAGGTCGTCATCGTCGGCCACAGTCTGGGGAGCGTCATAGCTGTCGACCTCATTACTCGGCTTCCGAAAGACATCGTCGTTCGACGCGTTGTCACCATCGGCAGTCCAGCCAACACCGCGCTCTTCGCGGCATCACGGAGGGAGCTCATCGGGAACTTTCCCTATAACTCAACAAACTCATGGCTGAACTTTTTCAGTCCACGAGACCCGGTAACGCGCGCTCGTGGACTCGCCGGCGTGTTTGCAGACGTTCAAGACTTCCGCGTCGACATCGGCACGGCTGGGCACGGCTCGTCGTCCTACCTGCGAAACACAGCCGTCGCACGGGCTGTTGGAACGGCGTTCCATCAATCGTCCAGGACCCCTCGCCGCACAACGCGAGTCACGACAGCGCTGACCGACGACGTGGCTGCGCTGATCCTCGAGTTGCACTTCCGATACGCAGTGCGTGACTCGATCAACGACAAGAAGGTTAGCGCACGATACTCGGAGGCCATCCGCATTAAGCGGGCTGATCTAGTAGCCCAGGTCTGGGACGCCGACGCAAACGGCATTCCGCTTCCGCGTGAACTCCATAGGCTTGCTGAAGGCGACACGCCCAAGATCCCCGATCACTGGACGGTTGCTGGGCTGATCGAACAGCTCACTATTCTCGCTCTCAGCGACTTGATCGCACCGTTCGAAATTGATATCGATGATGCAGCTTTCAAAGCTCTGCCCCTAATCACCGAAAAGGCGGGGCAATCGACGTCGTTCGGCCTCGAACTCCGATCGATCGTTCGCGTGTTCAATGAATCGATCACAAAGATGACCAAACCTGGAGCCAACTGGGGACGCATCGCATTTGCAGCTGCCGGAGTCGCGGTAATCGCGATAGCGCCGTACAGCCTCATTGCACTAGCGCCAGCAGGCGCGGCCGGCGCCGCAGCGTTGACGGGCGGGTTGGCGGCGCTTGGGCCAGGAGGAATGGTCGGAGGACTCGCTGCGATCGGCGGTATCGCTAGCACAGGTGCTGCCATCACCACCGCCGCCGCTGTTGGCGGACGAGGAGAAAGAGGCCGATTGAACTCCGGGCAACTGCTATTGGCGACGGCAGTCGCCTTTGCGCAAAAGAGCCTCGGGCACGAGTTCGACGACGCGATCTGGTTGAAAGCATCTGCGGCCGCCGCAGAGCTTTCGGCCCAGATAAATACAGTAGAAGCGATCAGCGACAGTAAGTCTCGGTCGCTTTCAGCGTTGATTTCGGAGCGAGACCTTGCACAGAACCTCATCACGTTCATGGAAGCGAACAACCTCACGCCAGCCGCTACCCCCCAGCTCGTTTTAGAGTAACGCCCCCAGGCCTAAAACGGCTATTCGACGCTACCGGCGCTTACAAAAGTGCCTCGATGAACACTCGGCCAAGGCGGCTATGGCGAATACAACCCTCCGAACGGCTCCAGGCCGAGCTGACAAGCATTTCGAGCTGCTAGTCATTTCTTCGCCGCCGGTGTTGGCGCCCGCGACCGTGTGACTTGGGCCGCGCAGACGGAAGCCAACGGCGTAAGTAGTCGATCGAGCGTTAAGATGTTCCAGGATAGCGGAGGGTGGTTACGCGACGTAGAGGTCCGCTGTCAGTGACGTCTCGTAGTTGATGGGCTTGCATCCCGATCGTTGAGTGCCGCCGTCGAGTGTTGTAGTAATAGAAAAAAATTGTCGACTGCTGCAACGAACTCAGCGCGATGTACGTAGCTGTGGCGTTGGTAGTGCTCGTGTTTGAACGTCAATACAAACTCTCGGCAGCGGCGTTGTTGTCCCAGCAGACCCCGGTCCGATCCATGACCGGAGCAGTCCGTCCTTCCCGCAGGCCTTCGTCATCAGGGTGGATGTGTACTGAGATCCCCTGTCCGAGTGCATGATGATTCCCTTCATTCGGTCGCGGCGGGTGCGAGCGGCCATGTCGACCGCGTCGGTCACCAGGTCAGCGCGCGTATGGTCGGCCACCGCCCAGCCCAACGCCCGTTTCGAGTGCTCATCTTTGATCACGCACAGGTATACGCCGTCACCGCCGCAGGTCAGATACGTGATGTCCTATGTCCACACCCGTCGGTGCGGCCCTGGCCGAAGAGACGGTGGACAGATCCGGCGGGAACGTCGGATGCAGATCCACGATCGTCGGCGGCGGCGAGAAATTGGGCGGACTGATGCCCGCGAGACCCACTCGGCCATGATGTTGGCGGCGGTCTTTTCGGCCCACGAACTCACCCCGCGCACGCAGATCTGCCACGATCCGTACACGCCGTCCGAGTTTGTGGATCGAGGCGAGCGGAACGCCAACTCTTTCCGACGTTGCCGGTTCATCCCCAATCCCGTTGCCCCGATTGACCTTACATGACGGCAGTAGCCTGGACACCCCCAGCAGGGCGGCCACGCGGCTGATTGGTGTGGTGACGCAGTCCGTGGGACAGGCGCGTGCTTCTCTACCGTTGATGGCTCGCCGCGAAGTACGCCGACGCTTTTTCCAAGAATGCGATGTCCTTCTCCTGATCGGCGACCTGCCACCGCAGCCGGGTAACCTCATCGCGTTCGACAGCTGTCAAAGGCTCATCACCCTCTCCCCGCGCCGCATCCAGGCGCCTGCGCTCATCAGCGACCCACCGCCCCAGCAAGCCCTCAATCAGGCCGAGATCGCGTGCGACCTCAGCAATAGATCGACCAGGTTCGATCACCCGATGCGCAGCATCGACCTTGTACTCGGTCGTAAACGATCGACGCTTCCGCGACAAGTGGACAACCTCCCAGCGGAACTGCTGATCCTGCTAGCTCGGTGTCCACCACCTGGGGGAACCACAGTCGACGCTGGAAGTCACTTTGGCCAGTATCAATGTTGATCGGGTGGCGCCTTTAGTGTCAGGGCACGTCTGGTTACATCTGGGCCGGCCGTCAAGCTCTTTCGGACATGCTCGCTGCGGTCGTGTCGCCGGAACCTTGCCATCATTGAAAGTCGCAGATTGAAAGATCGACCAGAGGGATAGGCAGCGAGGCTGCCGCAACCACGTATTTGCAGAGCGGACGAAGCCAGCGGCGGTAGGCTCCGCTCATGGACCAGCTTGACGAAACGATCGCTGCACACGACAGAGCAAAGCCGGTCATACATACCATCAAGAGTCACTACCTGCATAACTCGGGGCCACCGCACTGTGTCACGACGGAGACCAACCTGGTCCAAAAGAGCGGGTACATCCTCAAACATAAGCGTCGCATCTCACTTTGAATGCGCCCGCAGATCGCGGCGGATGACCGCACGGTCCAGTTCAGTCACCAGCCACGCACGCCGCTAACGCGACATGGTTAGACGCTCGTGTGACCAAGCATCCGCGAAACTCAGCGGCCATGGCATCATCAAACAAGGGGTACGACCAGAATGGCAAACGAAAACTACGGGGCGGGTCTTGTAGCGCTACGCACGGCCTGCGAGCCGCGCGAAGACGTCCTTAGCGGTGGCCTCGCCGACAATCACTTCGCAGCCCAGCTGGACAAGGTTGTTCGCGACGCCGACCACTACCCGGTCTACGGCGACCCAGATGCGTTCTTCGCGCAGACCTACGCCACCAGCGGGCTGCACACCCTCCTGACAAAGACCTTCGGCCGCGTAACCGGAGCGAAGGGTGTGGCAGCCGAGAATGGCGTCCTGCGCCCCACAACTTCGTTCGGTGGAGGAAAAACCCACGGCCTCACTGCCGTTTACCACCTCGCCAAGGGCGCCCGCCCGGCCAACCTTGCCAACTTCGTGGATCTGGCGTTACTGCCCACAGGACCGGTGCCGATCGCAGCCCTCGTCGGTGACGCACTCGATCCGGTCGCCGGAGTCGAGACCAACGGTCACCGCACTTACACGCTCTGGGGTGAGATGGCCGCCCAGCTCGGCGCCGACGCTTTCAGCGCCATGGACGCCAGCGATCGGGAACGCACCGCTCCCGGCACCGCAACGATCAAGGAGGCGTTCGCCGGGCAGCCGACCATAGTCATCATCGACGAGATCGCCAAGTACATCCGGCAAATCACCTCCTCCGGTAGCGAAGACGTCCGACGCATGGCCAAGGCCATCCCGGTGTTCCTCGGCAACCTTTTCGAGGTCGCCACCGACCCGACGAACAACGTCTCCGTCATCATCACCCTGGCCGCTGCGACCAACGCATTCGGTGAAGAGACCACCGAGATTACCGACCTCCTCGACGACGCCGCCTCCGCCGCGAGCGGCGCGGTGGCCGAAACCGCCGACGTGCTCACCCGCGCGGTCCAGCCGTCCGCCGTCATCAAGCCGGCCGATGACACCGAGATCGGCGAGATCCTCAAGACCCGCCTGTTCAAGACCGTCGACCTCGGCGCCGCCCGGGCCGCTGGCGATGCCTACCGAGACTTCTACGAGGTGCTCGGCAAGACCGAGAGCCTCGCTGGCGGACCGGAACAGCCCGTCACCTACGGCAACCAGGTCACCAAGTCGTACCCCTTCCACCCTGAACTGGTGCGTGTCCTCGACAAGCGTCTCGGCGACATCCCCCAATTCCAGCGGGCCCGCGGCGCCCTCAAGCTCCTCGCGGAGGTAGTAGCCGGCATCTACCGCGACGGGGACGACACCGCAATCATCAACGTCGGCGACATCGACTACTCCGACCCACCCGTCCTCAACCACCTCACTGATGGCCTCGGCCGCGGAGAATTCTCTTCCGTCGCGAAGGGCGACTTCGCCAGTTCCACCTCCCACGCCGTTTCGGTCGACGCCGACGTCTTCCCCGGCAAACCGCACTACGCGACCCGGGTCGCCCGGACAGTCTTCACGCACTCGCTGGAGATGAAGTCCAACGCCGGCGCCGGGCGCAACGACTGGCTGCTTGGCACCCTGCGCCCCGGCGAGGACGCCACGATCTTCGAGAAGGCACTGACCGAGTCCGAAAAGGTGTTTTGGCACCTGTCCTTTGACGGCGCGCGGTGGCGGTTCAACGTCGAACCGAATGTCAACGCCATCATCGAGGCCGAGAAGCGCAACGTCGCGAATACCCGTGTTGCAGCCATCGTTGACGACCTCATTCACCGGGCGTTCTCGAACGACGGCGGGGTCGCCGCCGTCCATTTCCCGTCCGCCGCCGTCGACATCCCGGACCAGGCCAGCCTGCGCGTCGCGGTGCTCGACTACCGCGTCCTGTCGGTGACCATCAAGATTGCCGACAACGCCCCCAGCCTGCTGGTCGAGATGCTCGACAAGGCTGGAACCGTCGGCTCACCCCGCAAATACCGCAACAGCGTGGTATTCGCGGTCCCCGACGACGACCAAATCGATGTCCTCAGGGACCGGGCCCGCGCACTGGTCGCAGCGGACATCCTCGCCGCCGACACCACACGACTGAGTCAGTTCAGTGCCGAGGTGCGGAAGAAGATCGAGACCTATCAGAAGCGGGCATCGCTCGAAGCACGGATCGCCGTGAACCGCTGCTACAAGCACATTTATTTCCCCACCAGCGACAAGTCGAACGGGCACTTGCGGCACAGGGAGCTTCCGCCGCAGGTCCAGGGCGACCCGAAGAACGCGACGTCCGCGGTGATTGCGCTTCTCGAGGACGAGAGCAAGATCCGTCGTGACTCGTTCACCGCATCGTTCCTGCGCTCGAAGACCTGGCCGAAGACCGACGCCGTCACCACCGCAGGGATCGTGGACTTCTTCTGGATGGACCACGCGTCCCCGATCGTCCGCAACCCTGCACTCCTTCGCGAGGCCATCACCAACGGCATCAAGAACGAGAACTGGGTCTACTACGACGGCGCCACAGGCAAGGCCTACACCGCGCACGCGATGGCAGGCATGAACGTCGGATTCAGCAGCGACGCCGAGATCATGACCGCCGCCGAGGCACAGACACGGGGCCTGCTCGTCCGCAAGCCCACCCAGACCGACCTGCGCGCGGTCCTGACCGCCGTTACCATGACCGGCGCCGAACTCCGGGCTCTGCTCGACGCGGAGTGCGGCGGTGAACCCACTAAGACTGACGTCCTCGAGCTCCTGGCCACTGCGGTGCAGGCCAGCGACTACAAGTCGTTCGTCGTCCTAGACGCGGATCCTGCGCCCGGAGTGCGCGCGCTGACGCCGAGCGCGCTGAAGGAAAAGGGGCTCGACACCCTCCGCATCATCCCGCGCGCGGAGGCCGACACCGCCGGCGTCGAGGTACCGACGCGGACCGTCAACAACAAGACGTTCACCGCGAACGGGCCCGGCGGTGCTGCATTCCAGAAGGTCGTCGACCAGGTTTCCGATTTCACCATCCATACCGTCTCCCGGCTGACCCTGAAGGTCACAGCTGACGAGGCGAAGGGCACCGGCGACATCGACCTTGCTGTCGCAGCGCTAGGCATGCTGCCCAAACATTCCATCACCGTGACGAGCACCATCCTCGCCGAATACAAGAACCTCACCGGCGGACTCCGATTCGCCGGTACTGCGGAGCGAACCGACTTCCAGAGCGCCTATGGCAACGTCAAGAAGGCGCTCTCCGGTGCCGCCAAGATCGCCGGCGACATGACCCTCGACATCGTGTTCGAACCGCCCGTCGACGTCAGCGCCGCGGACATCAGCCAGATCCACACCGTGGTCAAGAACCTCCAGATTCAGCAGACCACCATGACTGCCGAGGTGACCCGATGAGCGCCCGGCGCAACACCACTACCCGAATCCGACCTCTCACCGCCGTCGGCGCCACGCGGGCATTCCGGATCACCGTCGTTCCCGGCAAGAACGACTCCTACGGACTCGTTCTGGAGGAAACCTACGGTGAGGCCGGCAACGCACTCGCAGCCCCCGTCGTCGCCACGACACCCGCGCAGACCGGCCGGATCACCGACGCCGTCTTCGCGGCCGCCCGCGGATCCGGGCACCCACCCAGCATCCTCGCGTTCACTCGTACGGCCCCGATCCGGATCGACGAAGTCGACGGCGTCCGACTCGCACTGATCCTCTTCAGCACCCAGCCCATCTCCAAGCACGCTAGAGTGCGCGCGATCGTGGCCGGCATCAACGCCATGAGCGTCGAGGAAACCTACTACTGGTACTCCAAGTGCATCGGCACCGAATCCTCCCGCGCCCGCAAAGCGCTTCGCACGCTCCTCGCCGACGACTGAAGCGAAAGAAGGACATGACCAACACCAAGCCCCGTGTGCTCATCGAGGACTGGCTCCCCGTCGCTGAACTCGGCATTGAGTCCCGGCGTGAACGGGCAGCGTCTTCGGCGCTTCCTCCCCTGTCCTATCTGCATATCTGGTGGGCTAGGAGACCCCTGGTCGCGTCTGCGGCGGTCGTTCTAGGTGGATTAATGCCTTCCTGGTCAGAAAGTTTAGCGGCGGCATTCCCGGATTCTGCTCAATTGCAGTCAGAGATGCACTACCGCCAATGGTTCCTTCATCTGGTAGGCATCCGCGGTGATGTCCTTGCCGCGCATGCAGAAAAGGAGGCAGCAGCTCTGACAGGCACCCGGCTGAAGCACAACCCCTTCACCTACAAGCAGGCTTACCGATACACGCCCGAGGAAGCCGATCGCGCCCTTCTCCACGCTGTTCTCACATCGACTTGGGGTGAACTGCCCTCCGTCGCAGACCCAACGGCGGGGGGTGGGAGCATCCCCTTTACTGCCGCCCGAATCGGGCTTCCAACACTTGCCAATGACCTCAATGGCGTCGCGGCTTCCGTCCTACACGCCAGTGTTGCGCTCCCCGCCAGATACGGAGGCGATCTCAATGCACCATTGAAGAGGTGGGGCGACGTCCTCGTGGGACGAATAACGGAGGCGCTGGAGGAATTCTTTCCTGCGCAGCCAAATGAAAAGGTTACCCGTTACATATGGGCCAACGCAGTGAACTGCCCGCGCACCGGCCGTCTCGTTCCACTCCTGCGTGACAAATGGTTGAGGAAGGGCAAGGGACAGGAAGTTGCCATACGGCTCGTCACCGAGCGGGATGGCAATTCTTTAACTGAACCAGCATTCGAAATTGTCAGTGGCCAGAATGTAGACCGTGCGGACGCGGAGTCCGGGACAATCGGCCGGGGCACCGGTGTAAGCCCCTACGACAATCTCGTAATAGACGGCCAGTACATCAAGTCCGAGGCGCAGTCAGGTCGCATGCGGCAAGTACTGTATGCGGTGGTGGTCTCGAAGCTTAATGGAGACACCAGCTTCCGCGCACCGACCGAGTCGGATTTGGCGGCACTGAGGGCCGCGTATGGCCGGCTTGGCAAGGTGCGAAAGGACTGGGAGGCGCGCGGGATTCTCCCCGTCGAGGAGATACCGGCGGGCACTAAGACGCGAGAGCCAAAGAACTTCGGCTTCGGGTCATGGGCCGACATGTTCACTTCTCGCCAACTCCTAGTTCACGGAACGTTCGGCGCGGAGTTCCGAAACATGATTCCCGAGGTTCACGACGATTTGGGCAGGGAGCGAGGTGATGCGGTCCTGTTCGAGCTGGCAGCAATGCAGGGTAAGGCACTCAACTGGAACTCACGGTTATCGTCTTGGAATGTCAATTACCAACGGATGCGTAGTGTCTTCGACAGCCACAACTTCGCCATGAAATGGACGTTCGCCGAGATGGAAGGTGCGCACGACATCTATGGCTGGGCGCTTAGTCAGGCGCTCAAGTCCTATCGGGACCTGTCCGCGATGTTCGATCGGGGAGATATGCCAACGCTAACCACAGCCGACGACACAGCACTGACCGGAGTCCAGGTGACACGGGGAAACGCTGCTAACGTGCCCTGGGCTGACGGATCCGTCGCGCACGTCTGTATGGACCCCCCTTACTACGACAACGTAATGTACGCCGAGCTAGCGGACTACTTTTATGTCTGGGAGAAGGGAACCTTGGGTGCGCTGGTTCCGGAGTTCTTCCTCGACACGCTCACCGACAAAGAAAACGAGGCAGTCGCGAACACGTCTCGCTTCGAGGCCATGGGACGCCGAAAGAAGGAACTAGCAGACCTAGACTACGAGACTAAGATGACGGCCATCTTCGCGGAAGCCCGCAGGGTGCTCCGCGTCGACGGTGTCCTGTCAGTGATGTTCACGCACAAGCGCGCGGAGGCTTGGGACACGCTTGGAATGGGCCTTTTGCAGGCCGGATTCACCATCGAAACCTCGTGGCCGGTCAACACTGAGTTCGAAAACTCACTGCACCAAGCGAACATGAACTCCGCGGCATCGACAATCATGCTTGTGTGCCGCAAACGCAACACCGCCGGCGGGTCTTCGCAGGTGTACCTCGACGACATTGAACATGACATCCGTAGTGCCGCTCGGGCCGCGGCACAGCGATTCCAGCACGACGGCATCGACGGCGTGGACCTGCTGCTGTCCACCTACGGGCCGACACTGTCGGTTATCTCGCAGAACTGGCCGGTGTACTCATCGGTCCCGGACGCAGACGGCCGGGACCAGCTGCTGCGCCCCGAGGACGCTCTCGACCTCGCCCGCGAGGAGGTCGTGCAGTTACGCCGTGCCCGACTGGTGGGCAAGGCAGCGCATGTCGACGACATGACCGATTTCGTGCTCTTGGCCTGGGATATCTTCGGGGCCCGCGAATTCCCGTATGACACCGCTCGGCTGCTTGCACTCGCCGTCGGAGGATTGGACGTAGATAACCTCGAGCGCGCCAAGATCGTCAAGAAGAAGTCCGGCAGCGTCACCTTACTCGGGCCAAGTGAGCGACTGCGGCGCGATGCAGACAGCGAGCTGCCCGGTGTGCGGCCGGAGGCCGCAAAGTTTGAGTACACGATCGACGCCGTCGACACCGCTCTTTATATCGCCGATGTCGACGGGATGCTGGCTGCCAAGCGGTTCCTCGATCGGCATGGGTTCAGCGCCGACTCCGGCTTCGTCTCCACCGTGCAGGGGCTCGTCAACGCGATCCCGCGGACGAAGGCGAAGGGGGCGTGGGCGGTTCACGAGGCAGGCCTGCTGGACACCCTATGCACTCTCTACCTCCCGACCGTCACGCTGCCCGAGGCGGAAGATCTGGCTGCACCGACGGTTCAGGGATCGTTGTTCGGGGACGAGTGACTGATGGAGCCGGATCCGCAGGAATCATTGCTGTTGGGTTTGTCCGCTGCGGGGCCAGCGCAACAAAAAGCGTTGATCGAGGACCCCGATTCCAACGATTCGTTCGTCGGCATCGGACTGAAGGGCCGCTACAGCCCCAAAGATCACCCGCTGAGCTCGTTCTACATACAGATGTTGTCCCGCGCGATCGCCTATGACCGCGCGGTCGGATACTGGTCAGCGGCGGAGCTCGCCTTCGCTGCCCAAGGAACAGCACAGTTCCTGGCCAACGGCGGCCGTATGCGCCTCATCGTGGGCGCTCAGCTGAACGAATCCGACGTCCACGCGGTGCTGTCCGGGCGCCCGTTAAGCGACGTTGTCGCGGCGCGACTGTTGGCGGATCCGGCGCTCGAGGGAACGAAAATCGTCGCGGACGAACACTTGAGCGTGCTCGCCTGGATGGTCGCGCACAACCG
Organism: Williamsia muralis; assembly: GCF_051487485.1. GTDB lineage: Bacteria > Actinomycetota > Actinomycetes > Mycobacteriales > Mycobacteriaceae > Williamsia > Williamsia muralis_B. The sequence continues at coordinate 748,317 of NZ_JAHVCV010000002.1, forward strand.
GCTCGAGATCCGAGTCGGGGTTCCGCGGCTCGGCGGGAAGCTCCTCTCCTACCAAGAGTCGGGTCGGTACTTCCACACCAAGTACGGCGTGTTCACAGACCGGCTCGGGAACAAGGTCGCCTTCAACGGGTCGAACAACGCCTCCGTGCGGGCGTGGGCCGCGAACCACGAGACCTTCGACGTGTACCCATCGTGGATGCCGACCGTATGGGAGTGGAACGGGCAGGAAGCTGTTCGGGACTTCGAGCGTCACTGGCATGACCAACCCGACGAGGGCTGGGCGATCGTGCCGCTTCCCCAGGCGGTGCGCGAGCACCTCATCGAGCACGCACCCGCCGTGGCCCCACTGCCGAAGGTGACGCCGGATTCGGACGCCGAGGATGGCGGCGAACAATCGGCACCGGAGGTCGAGGTGGCGGACACGAAGCTGGCGTGGGCCGAGCTCGTCGACCTCGCCGGCCGACCAACGGCGTCGCCGTATACCGCGGTGGGCACCGCGCAGGTCGAACCACTGCCACACCAGGCGCGTCTGATCGACCGGGTCGTGGCCACCTACCCGCGCGGCTACCTGTTTGCTGACGAGGTGGGGTTGGGCAAGACCGTCGAAGCGGGCCTCGTGCTGCGGGAGCTGTTCCTAGCTGGCAAGGCACGCAAGGCACTGCTGCTGGTACCCGCATCGGTGATGCGGCAGTGGCAGGAAGAGCTGCACGAGAAGATGAACCTCGACGTGCCACGGCTCGAGAAGGGCGAGTTCCTCGACCGGAACGATGAGCTCGTTCCAGTACCCCCCGGCGCGAACCCATGGTCGGCATTCCCGATCGTGCTCGCATCGAGCCACCTCGCGCGCCGCAAGGACCGACGTCGGGACATCCTGGCCGCGGGACCGTGGGACGTTGTCCTCGTGGATGAGGCCCACCACGCACGCCGGCGGGGATCGAAGCCGAGCGACACCCCGAACTCGCTGCTTGGCCTGCTGCTGGAAATGCAGGGCAAAGAGATGTGGAAGGCCTTGTATCTCGCAACGGCCACCCCGATGCAGATGAACCCGCACGAGGCGTGGGACCTCATCGCTCTGCTCGGGTTGAACGGGAGGTGGGCGGTGTCCGCGTCTAACTTCCTCGAGTACTTCGAGCGGTTCCGCCATGATCCCCGGTCGCGCGGCTGGAAACTCCAGTGCGAGATGCTGGCCGACTACTTCGCGGATCCGAACGCGGAGCAGGACCAGTACCTGGACGATCAGGTCAACGCGGCGCTCGGGTTCGTCGGCGCATGGGCGGTGGCCGAGCTGCACGCGAATCCGCCGTCCGCGGAGGCACGTTCGCAGATGCCGAACGAGACTTCCGAATGGATGGACAAGTGGCTGCGCCGCCACAATCCGATGCGGGACCGGGTGTTCAGAAACACCCGGACAACCCTGCGGGAATACCAGGCCGCGGGAATCATCGCTGACGACGTTGTGATCCCGAACCGTCACGTCAACGACGCTTTCATCCAGCTCGCACCGGACGAGCGGAAGCTGTACGACCGGATCGAGGAATACATTCGGCGCCACTACAATTCGTACAAGACGGACCAGTCCAGCCAGGCGCTAGGCTTCATCATGACCATCTACCGGCGTCGACTCACTTCGTCGTTCGAGGCGATCAAAAAGTCCCTTACCCGCCGTCTCGACGTCCTCGAACAGGGCAAGAGTCTGGTCGACCTCCTCTCCGATGACGACAACATCGATGTCGAGGACTCCCTCTTCGAACCCGAAACGCTCGAAGGATCGGCCAGCCGGCTCCAGGACGAGATGCACGAACTCCGCCTGTTTCTCAACGACCTGAACAAGATCACCGGCGAGGACACCAAGGCCACCCAACTGGTCACCGACGTGAACCAGGCGCTCCTCACCTACGACAGCTTGGTCGTGTTCACTCAGTACACCGACACGATGGACTACGTCCGCGAGCGCCTGATCGCGGCCGGGATCGCCAAGATCGGCTGCTATTCCGGCCGCGGTGGACAGATCTACAACGACACCGAAAAGGCCTGGTCCGAAGTCAGCAAGGCCGTGATCAAGGACCTGTTCCGCGGCGGTGAGCTGACCGTGCTCATCGGCACCGACTCCATGAGCGAGGGACTCAACCTGCAAACGTCCGGCCGCCTTATCAACTACGACATGCCCTGGAACCTCATGCGGGTCGAGCAGCGCATCGGCCGCGTCGACCGTATTGGCGCGTCCTTCAAAGACATTGCCGTCACGAACTACTTCTACGCAGACACCGTCGAACAGCGTGTCTACGAGGGAATCGCCGAGGACTACGGGGACTTCACCGACATCGTCGGCGACGCAGCACCCGTGCTCGCCAACATCGAGAAGGCGATCGAGCAACTCGCACTCGGAGATGCCAGCGACGAGGCGATCGAGAAGCAGGTCGACGCACTCAAGGGGGAGGTCGAGAATCTCAACAACAACGCCATTAAGGCCGCCGATCTCGGAAACTCTCCAGAAATCATCGGGCACATCGAACAGCCGCGTGAGCTGCGCGGCGAGACCGATCTCGATGACCTGGAGACGGCGCTCACCACCAACCACCTGACCCGGCCGCACCTGACCCCGATCGCCGGGGCGGTCGGGGTGTATCGACTCACTCCGCCGGTAGCGGTGGCGTCGAACTCATTCGCCACGAACTCGGGAACGAGCACCGCGGCCGATTACGTGCAAGGTCCACGGGATTACGCTGAAGTCCTCGTCACCTTCGACCGCAACGTCAGCGACCACAGCCGCGAGGATGTAATTCTGTTGACCTACGGGACCCCTGAACTTGAGGCCCTGTTGCCAACGGGGCGAGTTAGCGAGAGACGGCTCCCGCGTTAGGCCTGCCGCACCCGCTGCACGCCGACGAATCATTACCCAAAAAGTCGAGCCCCGAATCGGGGCACAGCCAACGACTGCCATGGATGATCCCACCGCGCAACTACGAGATTAAGTGCAACCCTCAATTGTAGTGTGAGCCTCTGGCGTGTCCCCGACTATCGGGACCTGCCACTCAGCAGTCGTATGTTCAGCTCCAGCCTGTCGACCGCCCCTGTTGTACCGATGTTGTTCCAAGAGCCTTGACGTGTGCGAACCGTCGGTCTACGGTTAGCGGTACAACGCCGGTACAACCCTGGAGGTTCCATGCGCCCCTACACAGCAAGTAAAAACCGAACCAATCGTGCTGGCTGGTCCGTAATCTTCAGGCATCCAGCGGTGATGGATGCGGACAGCGGGAAACCGAAAAGATTCCGATACGGGTTAGGCACGCGCGACGACGACGCCGCCGACACGCTTGTGGCTCAGATTAACGAGCTTCTCTCTGATAGGCGGTGGTGGTCCCTGTCTGCAAGGCCAGAGGCCACGGGACGATTCGCTCCGAAGGCCGTCGATATCTTTTACGGCGCGATGACGTCAAACTCCGTCGATAGCGCCTCGGTTCGGGAGAACTTGCTTCCCTATCCAAGTCGCGAACTTGGCTATCGCCGCATCTTATTTCTCGGCACCACGGGCTCAGGCAAAACCACGGTCCTTCGCCAACTTATCGGCACCCATCCAGACCTCGAGCGGTTTCCGACTACGGCCACCGGGCGGACCACGATTGCAGACACGGAGGTTGTCCTGAGCGACGGACCCTTCGCAGCTGCAGTGACTTTCTTCTCGCTGGATGAAGTATCTGCCCATCTGCAGGATTGCGTTCTCCAAGCTGTTCTTTCGGTTCGCCGAGGCGAAGGCCGCGCCGAGGTTCGACGATCACTACTTCGGCACAAGGATGAACGATTCCGCTTTAACTATGTCCTCGGCGATGGCCTGACTGAAGAGAGTCCAACTAACGAAATTGCGCTGCTCGCGAACACGTCGTTCGCATCAAAATCAACTAAAATCGAAGCTGGAATGCCTGAGCTGGGTGAGCTACCACTCCGGCAGACGAACGAAGTTATAGGCCAACTGATCGACAAGATCTTCGAGATTGCCCAGAACACCGCAAAGAGGATCGAGACGGATCTCGGCAACGCTGCGACGGACGAGGACCAACGCGTCCGGGACATTCTCGTCGAAGAGGGACTCGAAGAGCAACTCCGTGACGACGATGACGTCCACGCCCTGAAGGACGACTTAGTCGAAGAGATCCGTAAACGATTCGACCTTATTGGTGATACCGGCGAACTGACGAAGACACGCCAGGGATGGCCTGAATCTTGGAGTTGGGCAACCGATGATCGTGGCGCGTTCATCCGTGAGCTCCGGCGTTTTACGAGTAACTCCAAAACCGGTTTTGGGCGTCTGCTGACACCGCTAGTAGACGGGGTTCGAGTGTCCGGACCGTTCAGACCGCGATGGAACGACGGTGTTTCGCCGAAGCTAATTCTCATCGACACCGAGGGACTGGGCCACACTGTCGAGTCCGCAACTAGCATATCCTCCAAGTTTACCCGGCTGATCGCGGAGGCCGACGCTGTCGCTCTAGTCGACAGTGCTCAGAATCCAATTCAGGCTGCACCCGCGACTCTCCTGCGGGCTATGGCACGAACTGGGCATGGTGCTAAGTTACATATTTGCTTTACACATTTCGACGCAGTGAGTGGTGACAATTTGCCCACCGACGCCGACCGCGCGCTTCACGTAATAAACGCATGTGACGGGGTACTCGCCCGAATCGGAAAAGACCTCGGAATCTTCGCTGAGAGACCCCTTCGTGCAAGGGTTCGCGATGCCACTTACTTTCTGTCGGATTGTCAACGCGTCCTGAACGAAGACACCGACGGGTTAACGATAGGTGAGTTCGATCGGCTACTGGTTGGCCTGCAGGATAGCGGTGACCGACCTACCCTGGCGGACACGCGCCCCCGATACGACAGGACAAATCTCGTCGTAGCAGTCCGGGATGCCGTAGAAGAGTTCCACACGTACTGGAACGCAAGGCTTGGTCGGACGTCCTCTCCTGATGTCGAAGCGGCACATTGGGGCTCTGTGAAGGCCCTTAGCCGACGATTCGCAGTAATGAACCAAGACGAGTATCAGAACCTGCATCCTGTAGCCGACCTCCAAGGTTGGCTCCAGAGCCAGGTGTGGCTACTGATCCAGTCTCCGCTCGAATGGACTGGCGGAGAACCGAGCGACGAAGAAAAACAGGCACTCTATGACGAACTCGCGAATCGCCTAAGCGAGAGGATGCTCGACCTTTCGCACGAACGCCTTTTCTCACAGCGAGGGAAGGAGTGGACAGACGCCTACTTACTTTCAGGAAAAGGTTCCACGTTTGATCGTGCAAGAGTAATCGCTGAGCACATATACGCCACTGCAGTTCCGATTCCTCAATCAACACCCGACCCGAATCAGAACGAATTCCTTCACCGAGTAATCGACCTGGTGCGGAGCACTGCTTCGGAGATGGATATCGAGCTTATGTGAGCCATTGAGTGCTAATCTCCGTCGCCAAATAACTCGGCAGACCGGGCAGTTTCGTCGAACCCGGGGAAACGCGGAGTTAATTGATCCCTGGACGTGGACCACCTCGCAGGCCACGACACGGCGGGTCTGCGAGGGCGCCGGCTCCAATGCAATGTGACTGTCCCAGCTCGCTGAGACTCAACTGGGGGGTCACGCCCACCGCGAAAGATGCACAAGTTCCGAATTGAAGGCTCGGAAACAACTGCGAGGCCCTGCCGCTGATTCGTGTATTCCCGCGCTAGTAGCCCACGTTCGCGAACACCACCGCAACAAATCATGCATCTCGCACAGCGGGGGCACTTCGCCTATGCTTGACCAATTCATTGCAATGGCTTCTCTGTGGTTCGCTAGTCAAAAGGCCGCTCAGTAGCGTTAGCCGTGCACCGGATCGCCAGGTCCCCGACGCCGAGCAGGCTCACCCACCCACAAAACCGTCCCATCCCCCAAATGCCTCCCCACAACTTGCAATCCCCACCGGCCATCCATCCCCTGTCACCCCACAGCCGGCGCACTGATCGCCGGCTGACCCGTCAGGTTTGACGGATACGTGAACCACTGCTACGCCGTATCGGACACTTGTCGCCCCTCGATCACCTCCGGGCCCTGCATGCCGACCGGAAACGCCGCCACATTCGCCGTCGGCGTGACCAGCACGTCGTAGTCGGTCATAAACCGCGCCATCCGGTTGACCACGGACTTCCGCCACACATTGGCCTGGGTGAAGTCCTCGGCCGTCCAGTCAGTCTCCAGCATCCTCACCAGATGGGGCGACATCTGATCGCCGAACTCCCCATCATCTTCCTCATCCCGACCAGATCAGTCTCCGACATGATCAGCGCCGTGAACTCGTTGCCCGGCTCCGGCCACCCGGGGTGCGCCTCCGTCACGTGACACCCCAATCATCCTCGATCGACGCTACCGCCCGGCCCACGATCTCCCGCACCTCCGGATCCACCGACAGATAGCCGATGTCCGAGCTGTAGGCGACGCGCAACCCCGTCACCGACGACGGCTGCACCGCCGCCAGCCAGTCGACATCACCGGCCGGGATGCTGTGCCGATCACGGGAGTCGGGGCCGGCCAGCACCGACATCACCGCGCCCACATCGGCGACCGCCCGGCACATCGGACCGATGTGCTCGATGCTCGCCCACCCCGACACCCCCAGATACCGCTCATCCCGGCATCCCGGATACACCGGCACCCGCCCCATCGACGGCTTGAACCCCACCAACCCCGTGAACGACGCCGGAATCCGAATCGACCCACCACCATCGCTCCCCAGCGCGAACGGCACGATCCCGGCCGCCGCCGCAGACCCCGCCGACGCCCCCCCCCGGGCGTCAGGTCCAGGTTCCACGGATTCCGGGTGACCGGGAACCGTGGGTTCTGCCTATTGCGCTGTAACCAAACTCGCTGGCGTTGGTCTTGCCCAGCGAGATCGCGCCAGCCTCCCTGCAGCGTTCGACGACCACATCGTCCTCGTCGGGCACGAAGTCGCTGTAGGCCACCGACCCAGGATGTGGTCCTCGCACACCTTTGGTTCTGATTAGGTCCTTCACGCCGTACGGAACGCCGGCCAACGGGCCGACCGGCTCTCCCCGGGCGATGGCCGCGTCGAGGGCTGCGGCCTACTCGAGCGCGAGCTCCGGCGTCCAAGTGCAGAACGCATGCAACTCCCCGTCGAGCGCCTCGAGCCGCTTCATCGACTCCTCTACGACCGACAGCGCACCGGTCTCGCCGCGGCCGACGGCATCGGCGATCGCCGACACCGCCGGCCACTGGCCGCTACTCATACCGCCACGGCCTCCGGTGCTGGCGTGGACGTCGCCGTCGCATCAGAGACCAGGAACCTTCTCGTAGCTCCAGAACACCACGGACGCAACGACAGTCCCGACGATGGCATCGACTGATCCGGGCACGAAGTAGTTCGACAGCGTCGCCACTCCGGCTCCGATGATCCACGCGGTGAACGCACTGGCCCGCAGCCGAGTGAACGCGGAGGCGCTGCGGCGCAGATGATGATGATCGCGCCGATCGGCGGCACGAAGATCCCGAGCAGGTTCAGCCAGCCGACGAAGTGCGACCACACGCCGGTAAATGCGACTGCGGCATCGCGGATGCCGAGGATCTCGGCCACCGGACGCATCGTGGTCTTGGTGAGTCCCGACCATCCGACGGCACCGTTGTACAGCGCAGTGGGTGCCGACGCTACCGAGGTTCGCGAACACAAAGAACACCTCAATGACGGTGAGGATCGCGCTGTGGCCGGTGAGCAGGTCAAGGAGGCCGCCACCGTTGTTGGCCGGGTCGCTGGATCCACCGACGGCGACGACGAGTCCGACCAGCGCGTACGCCCACGAAGTTCGACACCGGGAATGCCGTGAATGTGGCTATGCCCGCGGACTATCCGCTAGTCGACCAGCGGGTGAACTCACCGGGCATGAGGATCGAGAACGTCTGCGCCACCGTCTCTCTCATTACCGCACGCATACCTCGGCCAGAGCAATCGAGGCTGCACCCAGGTCGCAGTATATTTGTTATCTCTAGATTTCTATGGATACCGCAGCCGGTATAGGGGCCAAGGCGACCCTGTCATCCGTCGTGGCCGATCGTCAGCATCCGCGTGTGTCGCTCCGCGGATTGGTGCACCGAGCTCGCGAGCAATCCTGGCGGCCGAATTGAACCCTAGATTGAGCGCGCACGACATCCTCAACCGTCGCCAGGATTACTGAACGCCACCACACCCGAATCCTATGCCGACAAGCGCTGCGCCAACGCAGCTGCGAGGTCTTCCCGACCCAACGCTCGGTACGCCTTCGTGTACTTCGTAATCAGGTTCCGTTGCGTCGCCTCATCCAACAAACCCAATCGGGTTGGGTCGGTGTTATCGACGAGGTCCGCCAGCTTCACCTGCTGTGCGACAGGGTCTTTCGCAATAGCTTCGTAGTAGTCACCGTCTGGGACGTTACGACGCCGCGTGAGCAGCTCGACAGCCGCGATCACATTCGCAGGAATGCCGCGTTCCGCCAGGTCCTCCGGCGCCACAGCCGAATCCTCAACGACATCATGCAGGAGCGCCGCAGCTACGGCCACCTCATTGCTCTGGTCCACGCGCCGCGCAACGGATCTCGGATGGTGAATGTACTCGTTACCGAGCTTGTCCGTTTGGCCTGCGTGCGCCTCGACCGCTATGGCGTCCGCGATGGCGACGATGCCGGAGCTCGAGTCTTCATTCATGGTCAAACCCACCTCTGTATTCCTTTTGTGATTGATTGACTATCCACCGGTCACGCGCCAGAACCGCGGCCTCCACACGGTCACACAGATCTCGCAGTGGCACGTCCCGGTTGTCTTTGACGAGTTCGCCGAGCGCGCGGTACTTCCTCACACTCGGACCGAACCGCCGGTTGAGGTAGTCCCCCTCGTCGGCGTAGATCGAATAGCCCAGCGGCACAACACCTGCCTCGCCGAACGTCAACAGACGCTCGGTCGCCCACCGACGTGGCCGCGTATACACCTGGTCGATGTATGCCCGAAGGATCGGGAGAAGCACCGACAACGTCTCCCCAGCCCCTCGTCGCTGTGTTGGTACGTCGACGCACCACGGCCGAGAACCAGCAGGTACTGCACCGTCACCCAGTCCGCGTCCTCGGGACGAGCTGCCACCGAGCCACGACCGAACAAGCAGGCACGAAGCGCCCGTAGTTGGTCGGCCGGCGCCATCATGCGAGCTGCAGCAGCCCGTGCAATCAAACCGTCCTCCCGCAATATCTGCGCGACCGCCTGCCCAGTCTTGGCTTCACGCTCGGCCACTGCTTCCCGTGCGGCCGTCCGGTAGCGCTCGATCAGCGCGAGTTCCCGCGGACCGACATGTTCCTCCCGTGTCGAACCCGGTGGCGGCTCAGCGACGATCTCTCGACAAACCAGGTCGCTGCCACCCAGCTGAGTCACCGCCTGCAGCAAGTCGATCCGACGGAGCTGGTCCGCGTCGAGTCGAGTGCGCAGCAACGTGATCCGACCTGTAGGCACATCCGGCCGCGACAGATACAGTGCCACTGACCCGGCCAAATCTTCCGATCTCGCGTTCGCCGTCCACTCGCCCGGGATCTTCATCGCCGACTTGATCAACGCGTCGTCACGCCACAGGCAGTCCCACGCTTGCTGGTCAGTGAGTTCAGGCCGACGCACGAGGTCACACCATGGCTGAAGCAATGGGCTGGCCGTGTGGCTGACGCGGAAGGCGACGCTCAAACGCACTGCCCGCGTCCGCGATCAAGCGGTACTCGACGCGCTGGCAAAGGCCAAGGGCTACACGGCAAGCCTGGGCTACAACACCTTTCATGCGGTAGCCATCGCTGATCCCGGAATGCTGGGTATCGTGGCGGCCGAGCCCCACCACGAGAGATTTATGGCAGCGCCACCCGCAGCAATGGGACTACCGGCCGACATGGGCGGCGAGGATCAACCTTCCCCGTCCCTACGGCCTGAGCGCATCAGTATCTCGGCGTCGGTCGAGGCTAGGTTCGAAGCCCTGATGCCTGACTAAACGCTCGGACAGAAGCACGCACCTCTGTGTGTGTTGTGGCGGTTTCGCGGCCCAGGTAGCGCGAGCCAAGGAGGCCACGACACACGTTGTCTCCTCTGTCACACAACTTCTTTCGCAGCGCATGGGTAAGGTCGTCAGCTAGTCGGCGATCGACCAGGCAATCTTGGTCTTGCCGTTGACGCAATCTGGGAAGGCAACCACACCGCGGTACTTTCCGTCGATGCGATCGGAAGCTTGGTAGCCGGAGTCACTGCCGGGTTGCGTGTTGTATGTCCGTTCACATTCGATCAGAGTGTTCCCGCACGAGGTAGCGACGTTAAACGTCGGTTCCAGCGTTGCAACATCGACGTACTCTCCGACATACTCGCGCCATTCGGCCGTCGGCATCAAGAACTCCACACCTGAACACGCACCCTGCAACGCAATAGCGGGGTCGTCGACGCTGACATCGGACGCATTCGAAGGGATGTCGATGCGAAGTTGCTCCGTGATAGCCGCGGCCTGATCATCACCCGGACGAATGAGCCACCACACCGCTGCAACGAATACCAGCAGAACGCAGGTAAGTAGAATCCCGAATTTGTCTGCGTACCAACGCCAAACCGCACGCAGCGCACGCACAATCTCGCCGCTCATCGTGGATACCCGACGGCAAAGGTGTCCGATGATCCCGCGACGTCGAAGTTCCGAGCCCACCGCCCGCGGAGCGGATCGCCCCCGCTCGAGAACTGCTCTGATGGTGAGCTAACCGTCGTACGCCCGATGCAGTAGTCGCAGACACTGCTCTGGTACTGGAATTCGATGTTCGGGCCCCAGCGCGGTCCGACATCCAACGACGCGACGCACGTCGACCAAACCAACACCAACTCTGGATGTACCCACACCATGCCCCCCGGCAGACGAAAAGACTGTTCCCAACAGCCGACCCTAGTCGCAGTCGACCTACTGGCATACGCGGCCAACGTCAGTCGAGCACCCTGAGAATCTTCGGATGGCCCTGGCGATGCCGTCCCTCAACAGGACCGCAGCATACCCATCACACAGTCCCTGGAGGTTAGTTCGGGGACGATTGCCGATCCTCCGAGACAGAGCAGATGCTCGCAGACAATCGACCGAAGGCTTTCTTGAACAACCACTCTCGGACGTACGCGGAATGCCAGGCCGTACGTCCCTACCGCGGGCTACGCGCCAACCGCCGCGAAGAACCGGGGCAGGTCGCCTGCAGGCACAGTGCCGCCGCCACGCGCAATGCGGTTGTGTTGGCACCTGTAAAGTTCGCCCAATGGGGGAACTACTAGTACATCCGGATGACTTACTTCACGCAGCGAAACAAGTTCGCACGTGGCACGACGACTGTGCGGCGGTGTTCGCGGACTCGCTGCAAGTAATCGGCGTGGCGACCGAACAGGGCTGGACTGGGAGCTCGAAAGAGTCGATGACCAGCCTGTCGGCTCGATGGCAAGGTAAACACCGCGCGTTGCTCAGCCAAGTTCTCGCGCACTCCCAGGAGTTTTCATCAGCAGCGCTTGAGTACACCAACACCGACGACGCTTCCAGCCATGCGATAGAGCTGGCAGCCACCAACACGCCGTCGCTGAACCTCTAAGTCATACTGTGGTCACCGTTGCAGACATAGACCGCTGGAATTCCGAGCAAGTCAGAGAAGTTTTCCACCGAACCAAAAAGCAGATCGCTGCATGCGACACCATGGTTGCTCACTTCACCAACTTGTCCGTCTTTGGCCAGTGGTCTGGGCAGACGGCCGAGGCGGCCAAGACGTCGATCAACAGGACGATTCTAGACTTCACCGACCACAAAGAAGAGGCCGCGGCCATCGCAAACGCCGCGAAAGAGGCGGCCGACGATATCGACGCCGTCAAGCAGAAGCTCGCTGCCATCCGAGCGGATGCCGCAGCGCAGTCGCTGACCGTTTCACCGGATGGCCGTGTCGACGGGCCGCTTCCGGCGGGCTTCGATTCGTGGGACAGTGCGGCCCAATCCAAGTACTACGCCATCAAAGCTCAGCTGCAGGAGCAGCTCGACGGCCTGTTGTTGTCCGCTGAGAACGTGGACAAGAATCTCGCGGCTGCGATCGACGGAGCCGACGGTGACTTACCCGTCAAGGATGTAGACCCACTAGACGGCACAAGTAGCATCGCGCGTAAGGCAAATCAGACGCAAGCGTTCCATGATCAGTTCGGCCGCAACCCGGTGTCGGCTAACGATTGGCGAATGGCAGAGATGCTCGATACGAACACTTACGATCCAAAATACAAAGGGCTCGACTCTGCCGTTGTTGTAAAGACGATCGACAAGGTGCCAGGAGGCGGGCTGCAACGGATCAATGCCTTCATCCCGCGCGATAATGTGAACAACCCGCCTCACCAAAACCGAGGTGGTGACAACCGCGGCTTCGACCCCACCGCCGGCGCCGAGGACAGCAGGGTCGCGATCTACGTTGATTACGACAACGGAGTTGTCGTGATGCGGCAGAACCCTTCCATCGAAACCCATTCCGGCGCAGTTAAAGTCGACACACCCACTTTCGGCGTTGCTCAGGATGACGAACGCGTTCAGGTTACGTTCGAAGCGATGGATCCGTATGCCCCGCTCTATGATCAAAAAGTGGGCGAGTATGGCGCCAGCACATTTGGATGGACGGTCCGTGGGACCTTGATCACCTCACCGCTCGACGGTACCCCTGAAGTTGCGGGACAACTCTCGAATTATCCCGCGTGGGAGGTGTACAACGATAGCCCCTCAGGGGTGACCACTCCGATGTACGAGTACATGCCCGATAAATCCGACCCATGGGGCCCGTTGAAGCATTTACCGGGCCACCACGAGGTGCCATAGGTCATGAGGAGGCTTATACGACCCTACTCTTTTGGTTTGTTTCTTCTTTCTTTGCCGATCAGTTACATTGCTTTCGTTTTTGGCTTCATCATTTTGCTCATGATCGCGGAGCGCACCCTAATTGATCTTTCCGACGGCGTATATTACTTCAGTATCACGTACGCAGTGAGTTGCTATCTCTGGATACCCGGAACTTGGTTGCTCTTGTCGATTGGAGGCCGCTTCATCCAAAAGCGCAGGGCAAGAAGCCCGAAGCAAGAGTAGTTGAACGGCGCCCGGGGTGCGGAATCCATTGCCCGACGGTGGGACCAAGTGAAAAGCCGAGTACTTAGACAAATCTGACCTGAACGATCCACATCGCACTTGGTGTGTCCCGAAGTCCTGAACATGGTCGGCACGTCAAATACCAGACTATCGAGTGGGCCGTACCGCGGTAGAAGACCCGACGTCGCCTATCGATTCAATCAATCGCGAGGACTCACTCAAATGTTTGTCATGCTCTTGCCGCGAAGAACCACTCTGGGTCGTTCAGTCCGTTCGCTCGCACTCCTCATGATGTTCGTGGCGGGGGTGACGGGATGTGACGTTGTCGCCAAACTCGATACAGACAATCCGGAGAAGGCCGCGTCCGTGTTGAAGGTCTCCATTCCGGACAAAGCAGGAGAGGTAGTTTCTTACACCGATTCGTCGGCTCAAGGTAACTGCACAGATCTTTCGTTTCTGCTGCCAACAAGCGAGTGGGAATCGTACGTTGGGCAGTACTTCCACGAACCGCTGAGTGAAGCATTTGTTGACGGGTACGCCTGCAACGAATCTCGGCCCCCTTGTGAGGATCGCCCCGGGGGCCAACTGCCTCAGCGAGTAGACGCCGAAGACGTTATCCGGGTCGATGACTCGCCACAATATCGCGCGCTCTTGATCGTTTCAGAGTGCTTCCCCGGACAAACCCTCGTCTCTTGGATGACAAGCGCCATTTGAGCACGAACTCGACCCCGCGTGCTCCGACAGTGGACTCCTGGCGCATTGGTAACTAGTCGGTCACCATTACAGCGTGAGCGTGTTCGAGGCACCAACCCATAGTTGGCAAGGTCGGGTCGACGACCAAACAACGCATGGCGGCGCCATGGAATCAAAATCGTTGTCTCGCAGTACACCTGACCCGCCGCGACACCTAGCGGGCCTGCTCGGGCCGCCGTCGATAGTTGGCCAGTGACCGCGTGCCCGGCGTCCATACCGCGAGCCGCCAATCAACAGCTCGGCACCAGCACGTCAATGGGTCACACCCTGCGGGAATGAATTGGAGCGACCACCGTCTTCGCCGACTGCACCAGAGCAGCACACCCGAGCCACACCCGGTGGAGGGCTTAGCCTATCGTCGGCGGTATGTCCGGGGGGAATACAGATGAATTGCGGGTTCAACGACAGCGGGATGTCCTGCGGTATTGGCGACTTGTGGAGTTGTTCAGTCCGCAGAAGGTAGAAAAGCTCGATCCCAAGAGCGACAACCATCCGGTGGTGAGCTGGCGCCCGGGGCGGCCCCTGCCATGGGAGGCTCTGCCGCCCGCCGGGTTCACCGGCAAGTCGCAGCAGCATGAAATGGCCTGGCAGCACACCGTTTATCTGGGGGTATATCAGCTCGAGAGCATTTACGAGCACCTGCACTCGGTGTTCCCCAGCGATGAGGATGCCTACGACGAGCGCCCGGATGGCCGCAGCGCCTGCGCCGGCCTTGTCATCGCTGATGACGGTCGACTGATTGCAGAATCGGAAATGCTGTCGTCAGCGTTGTGGGCGGTGGGACGTACCGCGAACCCGGGGGTCCACAATCCGACGTGGCTCGAGGGATTCGACGGCGCGCAGAAGGCCCTCACGGAAAGTCTGACCGACTATGTCGCTGACCTGAAGAACGAGCGTGGGCTGACAGAAGATCCTCGCGTCGACAAAGACATCCTTCGGGCGTTCCTCCAGATCGCGCAGGCGACAGCAGGCGTAACTCCCCTGCGCGACTGGCCACCGCGGACATCTACATCGCCAGCACCAAGGTGCGCAAAGATCGCGCCGACCAGTTGCCGGGCTACAACTTCCTCAACAGCTTCTTCCTCGACGATCTGGGCATGGTGGCGGGGTCCGAGTTCGGCACCGCGCTGGACCAATATCTGACGTCCGAACAGGATGTTCCGGTCTCGACTCGGATCGATGTCGTGGACGATACCGAGGTGGTCCTCGCGGGCACGGACTGTCATCGAATCCCTCTCGGACGCTGGCTATCCAACCCCGACCACCCACTGGCAACGAGTCAGCAGTTCGCCGTTAACGAGGCACTGCGCACATTGGGACCGGCGCAAGGCGTGATGGGAGTGAACGGCCCGCCTGGCACCGGCAAGACGACGATGCTGCGGGATCTGCTCGCCGGCAACGTCGTGCACCGGGCGCAGGTCTTGGCCAGTCTCAGCAGTCCAGACGAAGCGTTCACGGGCACCCAGCACTACTGGAAAGCCGGCGACTATCCGCGACGGGTCAAGCAGTTGCGCGCCGATCTGACCGGGTACGAGATGATCGTGGTGTCGTCCAACAACCCGGCTGTAGCCAACGTGTCCGACGAGTTGCCGCAGCAGCGTCAAATCCACGAGACCTGGCGGCAACACGCTGACCACTTCGCTCAACTGGCCAGCGAGATTGCCAAGAGCTCCTTCGACGGCGACGGTGGCCCACCGCGATCGTGGGGGCTGATCGCGGCCCGATTGGGAAACTCCAGCAACCGCAACCAGTTCTACTCCACGTTCTGGTTCGGCAAAGGCGTGCAGAGCGGACCACAGGATCCGCAGGGCACGGTCGTGCACGGTATGCAACAGTTGCTGAAGAACTGGGAGAAAGATGCAGCCAGTCGCCCCTCGTGGGAGGAGGCGCGCACCAAATTCGCTGCGGCACAGAGCCATGTCGAGAATTTGGTCGCCGAGGCCCAGTCGGCGGCAGGCCGACTCGATCGGCGCAACACCATCGGCAACGAGATCCGGGCGGTGGACCAGCGACTGTGCGATACGGGTGATCGTCTCCGCAGTGCCGAACGTGAACTCACACAGCTCCAATCGCGCAGCGCACACCTGAACTCCATCACGACCGCCTGCGCCGCACAACGTGCTCGACATGTAGATGCGCGACCGACCTGGTTCGAAACCTTCATCACAGCCGGCCAGGCCTCCCGCACATGGCGGCAGGAACTGCTCGACTTCAACCAGGCGCTGGCCGCAGCAGAGGGCAACGAGCACCATCACACTACGCAAGTGCAGGTGCTACAGAGCCAGGTGTCCGCGCTATATGGCGAAAGGAGGTTCTTCGCAGACAGAATTGCCGAACTGCGAAACGAGGAAGCAGTCCTCTTACGAACTGTCGCAGCCGATTCCGAGCGGTACGGACGTTGCTATCCCAATCAAGAGTGGCTCAACGACGAATCCAGACGCGAACTGCACGGAGCGTGGCAGCATCCTGACCTCAACCGTGCCCGCGCCAACCTCTTTCTCGCAGGCCTGGAGCTCCACCGCGCCTTTCTGGCCAACGCAAGCCAGATTCGGCAGGGACTCATGGGATCACTTGACGTGATGCTCGGTGCCGCACCTGCCGACCTCGATCCGCGCGCACGGCTGGCGGCGTGGCAGCTCTTCTTCTTTGCTGTCCCGCTGATCTCCAGCACATTCGCCTCGGTCGCGAGAATGCTCCGCGGGGTAGACCGCGCCGCGCTGGGTTGGCTGCTCATCGATGAGGCCGGACAGGCAACGCCGCAAGCAGCGGTCGGCGCTATCTTTAGGTCTCAACGTGTCGTCGCTGTTGGTGATCCAATGCAACTCACGCCCGTGGTGACCATTCCCAAACGCGCACAACACGACTTGGCGAAACAGTTCCATGTCGCCGACACATGGATCCCGTCCTACACCTCCGTACAACAACTGGCGGACCGTATCGGTCGCTACGGCACGACCCTGCGTAACGGCAACGAGCCCACATGGGTCAGCGCTCCCCTGCGAGTGCACCGTCGCTGCGATTCACCGATGTTCGAAGTGTCCAACGCGATCGCCTACGACGACATGATGATCAACGGCGTCCATCGAAGCGCAAAAACCATCGCAGACTTCGAACAGATCTCACCGAGCCGGTGGATCGACATAGCCGACCCCCTTCCTGGAAGCCATCTTCAGACTGCCGAGATCGAGCAACTCCGCATCGAGATCGACAACCTCATACTTGCCGGCGTCGATGCGAAGGAAATCATCGCGATCTCACCGTTCCGTGCTGTGGCACAGGAACTGAATCGAGTCGCCGACGACTACCCCGGAATGACCGGCGGCACAATTCACACCGCGCAGGGACGCGAAGCCCCCGTAGTCTTTCTCGTGCTGGGTGGCGACCCGCAACGTAGCGGCGCCAAAAGGTGGGCATCGCAGACGCCAAATCTTGTCAATGTCGCGGCTAGCCGAGCACAACGTCGCCTCATCGTTATCGGCGACAAAGCAGGGTGGGAGCGGTACCCGAACTTTGCCGTCCTCGCCGAGTACCTGACCGTCCGTGACGAAGTACCACGCTCGAGCTGAACGTCACCTGGTCAAACGCTCATCTCGTGGAAGACCAGTCTGCATGCCCGATCACGGCATTTGTGACCCTGCGCAGTTCGCGACGCCAAATGATTGTGGAGTCCACCCTGGCTTATTGGTAACCGGTCGGTTACCCTTTCAATCGTGAGCGTCTTCGAAGCCATCGCCGACCCCGTGCGACGCAGCATCCTGCGCACCCTGGTCGCTGGTCCCTCACGTGTGGTCGATCTCTGTTCGAATCTTGCTGATTCACAACCCATCTCCCGGCCAGCGGTTAGTCGCCACTTGCGAGTGCTGTCGGAAGCTGGGCTCGTCGTCGCCGAAGACAGAGGCCGTGAACGGCACTACCGCTTAGAACGACAGCCCATCGACGAAGTCCAGCAGTTCATCGACGAACTGACGCCCACGGGGGAAGTCCAGCCGGCACCAAGTTCCGCGGAGCGCCGCCTGCCGGTCCCCGAATCAGCCCTCGACGCTCTCGCCACCGAGGTGCGTCGCACCGTCAAGCAACGTCGCAGCATGCCGCGTCAAGCCCAATCCACCACCCCCGACGAGGAGACCGCATGACCATCACACCGACTGGTTCATTCACCCCGCGCGACGAGGGCGACGCAGTCGCGTTCGTCCGCACCTTCCGTGCCCCCATAGACGACGTGTGGGCAGCCGTCACCGAATCCGACCGCCTCGCACGGTGGATAGGGTTCTTCACAGGCGACCCTGAGCAGGGGTACGTCGAGTTCACCATGAACGCCGAGGGTGACGACGTCACGCCCGCGCGCTACAACATCGAACGCTGCGAGCCACCACGAGTGCTGCGGGTGCGCACCACTGACGACTTCGGGACGTGGGACCTCATCGTCGAACTCTCAGAGGCCGACGGGGTCACGACATTGACCCTGAGCCAAATCATCGACGACCCAACAACAATAGAGAACACCGGGCCAGGCTGGGAGTACTACCTCGACCGGCTTGTTGCTGCACTCACAGACGCGGATCCAAGTGCCATCGACTTCGACGACTACTACCCCGCCCAACAGGAGTACTACCTCGGGATCCAGCAACAGGTGACCGGCGGGAAGTAGTACCCACGCCGATATCGCGCGGCGGTGTGACGTCAGGATTCGAACCGCTCCCCCAACCACCCACCGATCTCAGCAGCCGCCAGACTTGCCCCGGTCGGAGCCCCGTCCCGAATCGGGCCACCAAAGTGGGTTCCTTCCACCCGCACATGCGTCACGTCATCCGACCCCATGGCACCAACCATCTCCAGCGCATCTTCCGGGAAACATGCTTGATCCCCGGTCAATTCCACGAACAACGTCGGCGCCTTCACCCCCGGCGCACAACGTACAAACGCTGCATTGCTCGACAACCCCGACCACGTCGACAACCAAGCATCCGCAGTAGACAGTCGGCCGAACCCGACCAACCCGTAATTCGTCAGATCGGGCCTGCGACCGAACAACGAACCATACGGCCGGTCATTCGGACTCAGTGACGGGTCCACAAACCGCAGATCCGCGTCCGTTCGATACACCGTCATCAGCCGCGGGGCCAACGCCGCACGTCGATCCACCGGATCACTCGAAACCTTGAATCGCGCACGCGCATCGGCACTCTCCGCAACGTGCACCCGCGCGACCGCATCCAGCCGCTCCACCCGCGCACGCTGAGCCGCCCGATACTGCTCCACGAACTCCGGCGCATACGACGACGCACCGGGCGCATCAACAAAGCCGTTGGCCGGATCAAACGCATTCAACGCCGGATCCACACTCAAAGGATCGTTCTCGTCAACCACCGACGGATCGATCAACCGCAGGAGCAACTCCCCCTGACCAGGATGCGGCGCCATGAACAACGCACCGTCGGGCACCGGCATCTCCGCCGACGCAAGATCAATCGGCCTACCAGCCGGGGTCCGCGTCAGCCGATCACCTGAGGCCAACCCCGCTTGCTGGTGATAAAACGCAAACAGCGTTCCACCCCCGGAGTGCCCCAACGACACCACCGAATCAAAGCCCCTGTCCCGCAGAAACACCTGACCCGCAGCGACATCCAGCAACGCCTGCTCGTGAATCAGATTCAGGTCGTTGTTCACCGACCGCGTGCCCTGCGTCCACACCGCAAACCCCCGGGCCAGCAGTTCAGGCACCAGCACGTGGTGGGTGAGATCCTGGCGCGGATGCATCAGCGCGACCACGGTCCGCGCCGACGGAATAGTCCGCAACACCCCGGACGCCTTCGCACCGTCAGACGTGGTCAGCTCATGCACCGACGTCACCGTGTTCGACGGTTGCTCCGCGGACTCGATGTACCGACCTGCGCCTAAGCGCTCGCCGGCATCAGCAACACTCACAGCGGTTCCACCTTCAAGGCGTCTTTGTCCCACTGCGTGATTCGTGACGCTCCCAGACCGGCGACGCAGCTGTACCAGACCGCGTGGCGACAACCGGTGGCTCGCCGGTCGACCACGATGGCCGCGTCAGCCGACACCCGGTAGTACGGCCCCACGTGATCGACGGTGACCTCCGGGTCCTCGCCCGCCACCGCAGCGACCGCCTTGTTCTCGGGCACATCCAGAATGAAGAACGTGGTCATCGGCCGGCCTCCACCACATCAAGCACCGACTGCGCGTCCTGCTCCTCTTGCCACTGCGCCGCGCGCTGAACGATCAGTTCGGCCTTACGCGTCAGCAGACCGGCCATGCTCGGATTCGGCGCAGACACAACGTCGATCAACGCGTCAATGGTCAGGTTCGCATCAAGATCCTCCTGCGGCGTCACCGGACGCATCGCTCGGGTGATCTCGATCATGTAGCCGTTGGGGTCATGGGTGTAGATCGACTCGATGGTCTCGTGCTGGATCTGCATCTCCACCGGCCAGTCACTGCCGTCGAGGCGCCGACGGTATTCGAGCAAGTCGTCCTCGTTGTCGACGTGGATGGCCAGGTGCCGCGATCGGATGAAGAAGATCGGAACATCCTCGGCGAAGCGCGAATACGAGTCGCCCTGTGGTCCACCCTCGAACGGTTCGAGGCCGAAGTAGTAGAAGAACGCGAGCCGGTCGTCGTTACCGATGTCGAAAAAGAAGTGGATGAAGTCGGGATGCTTGTCTGGACCCCAGCCAGCGGCGCAAATGGAATGCACCACAGGGAAACCGAGCACGTCGCGATAGAAGCGGACGGTGCCCGCCGGGTCGAATGTTGGGTAGGCGACGTGGTCAACACCGCGCACCTTGTGGTCAAGCTCGCTCATGAGTACGTCCTTCTGTTGAGCTTCGGATGTCAGGCGGGAACGGATGCCACGTCTGCGCGCAGCAAACTGCCGGCGCCGTCGATGGCCACGGGCAGGCCGAGACCACGCAGCAGGCTGTACGCGCCGGCGGTCGCAGCCGACAGCACGGGAATGCCGAACTCACGCTCGGCGTCGTCGATCAGTGCAAGTGACGGCATCTGCACGCAGCACGAGAGCACCACAGCGTCCACGTCGGTGAGGTCAAGTGACCGGGCGGCTTCCATCACGCGGTCGCCGGCAATGCAGCCGACCTCGGCGTTGTCAGCCACTTCAAGTGCACGCCAGTCGACCACCTCGAAGTCCTCGGCCTCCAGGTATTCGACAACCTTCTCGGCCAGCGGCCGCAGGTACGGCGTCACGATGGCGATGCGCTTGGCATCGAGAGCACGCAAGCCCTCGACCAACGCTCCGGCACTCGACCGGATGATCGCCTCCGAACCGCCCGTCGCCAACTGCTCGGCAACTGCACCTTCCACCCGCTGGTGCTCCCCCGGCCCACCGACCATCAGAGCCACCAGGCAGGCGTAGAGGATCGCCTCGGGCGCGGCGTCGGCAATCTCCATCACGCACCGCTCACGCTGGGCATTCATGGCAGCGAGCTCCTCCGGAGACACCCGGTGCATCCGCATACGCGTCGAGTGAAACGAGAACTCCGAGGTGGGATGTCGCCGCAACAGGGCCGGCATCTCGGTTTCGACGGTGACGTTGGAGCTTGGCACCACCAGGCCGATTCGGTGAACGCTCATCTGGCCGTCCTTTCGAGTTCAGGCGCCGAACACGGCGCCATCAAACGTCGGTTGACGTCTACGACGATTATTCGACGCGAATGACAATCCGTCAAGCGGCAATCTCCACAGTCCTGAGCTGCACAAATATCGACGCGCGCGGCACAATCGGTGAGGCGGCTCACATTTCCTGCTTGACAGCTGAGCAGTGGCGTCGAATACTCAACGTTGACGTAAATGAACGAACTGAGCGGCAACTGAAGGAGAACCTGGCCATGGCATACGTGATCGGAGTGGACGTCGGAGGGACGTTCACCGATGCCGTCCTCGATGACGGGAACGGCCTGCTGATCGGCGGCAAGTCGCCGTCGACGCCCCCGGACTACTCACAGGGGGTCATGGACGTCCTCGATGTGCTTGCGGAGCAATTGGATCAGCCGCTCGACGAGATGCTGGCGAACACTCACCACATCGCGCACGGCACCACGTCGTCGCTCAATGCCTTGGTGATGGGCAACGTGCCCGACGTCGGGTTCCTGACCACCAAAGGCCACCGCGACTCGATCTACATCATGAACGTGGAAGGCCGGTATCTCGGCCGCTCCCCCGAGCAGCTGCAGAACGTGATGGCACAGAGCAAGTCTCACGGTCTTGTGCACAAGCGCCACGCACTCGAGGTCACCGAGCGGGTCGACCGCGACGGCCGCGTGGTGGTGGCGCTCGACGAAAACGAGGTACGCGCCACCGTCAGAACCCTTCTCGACGACGGCATCACAGCCATCGCCGTGTCGCTCCTGTGGTCGTTCCGCAATCCCGCGCACGAACAACGCATCCGCGACATCGTCCACGAGATTGACCCCACCGTCTTCGTGTCCCTCTCCAGCGAAGTCAGCCCGCGCATCCGCGAGTTCGCGCGCAACGCAACAACAATCATGAGCACCCAGATCGGGCCCGGCCTCCGCGACTACCTCGGTGAACTCGACGGCAAGCTGCGCGAGCACAAGCTCGCCGGTCCCCTGCTGGTGATGCAGAGCAATGGTGGCGCGGTCGCCGCGTCGGAAGCTCCCGGCAACGCGATCTCCACCGTGGGGTCGGTCCTGACGGGCGGTGTTGTCGGGTCGGTGTCCCTCGGACGCCAACTGGGACACACCAACATCATCGCCACCGATGCCGGCGGCACCACGTTCCTCGTCGGCATGATCGTCGACGGCGAACCGGTCCGATCGTCGAGCACCATCATCAACCACCACCCCATCAACGTGCCGACGCTCGAAGTCCACGCGATCGGCGCTGGCGGAGGAGCGATCGCCTGGCTCGACGCCGGCGGCAACCTGCAGATCGGACCGCACAGTGCGCAGGCTGTTCCCGGTCCCGCGTGTTACGGCCAGGGCGGCACCGAGCCCACCAATACCGATGCCAACCTGGTCCTCGGCATCCTGCCCGAACGCGGCCTGCTCGGTGGCCGTAAAGCGCTGGACCTCAACCTCGCTCGCGAAGCCATCCGCACCCGCATCGCCGAGCCACTCGGACTCTCGGTCGAAGAAGCCGCCGCAGCGATCTACGCAGTACAGAACGCTCAAACGGGAGATCTGCTGCGCAAGACGGTGGTGGAGGCGGGACACGATCCCCGCAACTTCATTGTCTACGCCTTCGGCGGTTCCGGCCCCGCACACTGTGGGCTCTACGCCCAGGAGATCGGGGTGTCGCAGGTGGTGGTGCCCCTCGGCCAGGTGGCCTCCGCATTCTCGGCCTACGGCCTGGCCTCCTCCGACATCGTTCTCGCCAGGGAACTCTCAGACCCAGCTGCGTTACCGCTCGATCCCGCGCGCGTGGAGCAGAACTTCAAGGTCTTGGAAGAGCAGGTCCGCGAACAGCTCGACCGGCAGGGCCTGACGTTCAAGTCGGTGGAGATCGAACGCGAGATCGACATGCGGTACGCGATGCAACTGGCCGAGGTGGCCACACCGATTCCGTCAGGCTCGTTGACCTCTGCTGAAGTCGCCACAGCAGCAGAGACATTCGAGAACCGGTACGCCGAGCTCTACGGCAAGGACAGCGGCTTCCGCGAGGCCGGGATACAGGCCATCACCTACCGGGTGCGCGGCACGGGTGTCCTCCCCTTCACCCCGGAGCTCCCTGAACTGGAGGTCGCCGACTCACCGGACGCGAGCTCGGCCCACCTCGGCGTCCGGAAGGTGTGCCTCGACGGCCGCCAGGGATACGTCGACACCGACATCTACGACTACGCCGGCCTGCGTGACGGCCACGTTCTGCGCGGCCCCGCGGTCATCGAGGTACCCACCACCACTGTTGTTGTGCCGCATAACACCACGGGCGAGATCGATCGCCTCGGCAACCTCATCATCACGGTCGACCAGACCTAAAGCCACAGGAGCCCATTCATGACCGCACCGATCCCCGGCTCAGAAGTCTTCTCCAGCCGGCCGATAGACGTCGACGCCCTCGCCAGGTCGTTGCCCCCGTCACTCCCCGTACACACCGTAACCCAAGAACAGATCGACCAGCTCGACCCGCTCACCTACGAGGTGATCCGGCACCGACTGTGGTCGATCACCGACGAGATGGGCGACGCTCTCAAGCGCATGTCGGGATCGCCGATCGTCACCGACGCCAACGACTTCGACTTCGCCGTCAGCGACGAACTCGGACAAGAAGTGCAGGTGGGCCTCTACAACACCATGCTGGTCGGCGCCGTCGACCTCGCCATCTACTGGACCCTGCAGCACCGCTCCACCAACCCCGGCATCACCGAGGGCGACATGTTCCTCTGCAACGACCCGTGGGTCGGCGGCGGACTGCACCAGAGTGACGTCATGGTGTACCAACCGGTCTTCTACGACGGCATGCTGTTCGGATGGACCAGCGCCATCTGCCACGAGCCCGACCTCGGTGGCTCCGGCCTCGGCTCGTTCGATCCCGCGGCCAAAGACGTCTTCTCCGAATCACTTCCGACGCCGCCGATCAAAGTGGTCCGGGACTTTCAGCTGCAACGCGACGTCGCCGACGTGTGGGTACGACGCTCCCGCGTACCGATGCTGGTGGGGCTGGACCTGCGCGCGAAGATCGGCGCGAACAGCGTCGGCCGTGAGCGACTGCTCGCAGTCATCGAACAATACGGCGCCGACACCGTCAAAGCCGTCATGAAGCGCATGATGGCCGATGCCGAGAATCGGCTGCGCGCCAAGCTGACCGACCTGCCCGACGGAACCTGGCACGCCACCGGCTATCAGGATCAGTCGAGCGTCGGCGACCGGGAGGTCCACAAGATCACCCTCGCCATGACCAAGCAGGACAACCACCTCTCGTTCGACTTCACCGGCACCGACCCGCAAACCGGCGTCATCAACTGCACGTACGCGGGCATGCGCGGCGGGGTGATGCTGGCCCTTCTGCCCATTCTTGCGGGTGACATCCCCTGGTCTGCGGGTGGTTTGATGCGATGCTTCGACCTGATCGCCGAAGAGGGCACCATCAACAACGCGACGTTCCCCGCCGCGGTCAGTCGCGGTCCGATCGGACCGGCGTGGCTGACGGGCAACCTGGTTGCCGAGTGTCTGGCGCAGATGCTCGACCGCCACATCGAACTCGGCAAGAACGTCATGGCGTCGTGCTGCGGCACCTGGGATACCGCGGTGGTCGCGGGCCTCGATGAACGCGGGGAACAACCCGTGCCCTTCCTGAATATCCTGATGGAGCCGATGAGCGGTGGCTACGGCGGACGGCCTGTGGCCGACGGCATGGACACCGGCGGATTGTTCTGCATCCCCATGGGTCGCATCCCCGACACCGAGATGACCGAGTTCCTCTACCCGCTACTCACGTTGTGGCGCAAAGAAGAACCCGACTCCGGTGGCCCCGGCCGTCATCGTGGCGGCGTGAGCGCCTCGCTGGCCGTCACCCCATACGGCACGAGTCTGCCGATGGGATTGATCTTCGCCTCCGCCGGCAAGGCGGTCGCACAGAACTCAGGATTGGCCGGAGGTCTGCCCGGCAACACGGGACTGGAGATCCTCGCCCGCAATTCCGGAATCACCGAGTTGCTGGCGAGCGGCACCATCCCGGGCTCGCTCGATGATCTGGGTGCCAACAAGGAGATCGGAGCCTGCTACGCCGAGAGTTACCTCGCGCCGGGTGAGGTGCTGTACATGCACTGGCAGGGCGGCGGTGGCTACGGCGACCCCCTGCGCCGCGACCCCGAGTCGGTGGCGCTGGATGTCCGCAACGGCAAGGTTACGGTGGATGGCGCTGCGGTGGGTTACGGGGTGGTGGTGAAAGACGGTGCACTGGATACCGATGCCACTGAACAACACCGTGCTGCACTGAAAGACGAGCGCCGCGATCGTTCCGATGTGCCCACCGGGCAGGAGTCGACGCTCGACCTGACCCGGGCCAGGCGGCTCGACGACAACCTCGTGGAGGTGACCATCGGCGACGCCCGGGTGGTTGGTTGCGCGCACTGCGGGCGACTTCTCGGCGACACCAAGACGGGCAAGCTGTCGCTGGCGCTGTACGAGGGCCCCTCTCACACCGCCGGACCGCAGGTCACGTCGGATCCTGCCGAATACGTCGATACTCCAGTGGTTTTCCGGCAGCAGTGCTGCCCAGGATGCTGGACTGCGGTGTACTCGGGCATCGTGCCCGCAGACCATCCCGATCACGTGGCCGAACTGACCCAGCTTCTCCCGGCGGTGGCAGGCAAATGACGGTTGCCACGCCGACCGGCCGCTCCCGCTGGGGAGCTCGGCTGGTCGACTATCCCGACGAGCGGGCCGAACGGTACCGGCGGTCAGGGTCGTGGACCGACCGGACCGTCGCCGGTCGACTGCACGATACGGTGCAACGCCATCGCGACCGGATTGCGGTGGTCACCGAGTCCGGGTCGCTCACCTACGGCGACCTGGGTCGGCGCACTGACCAGATTGCCGCGGGCTTATCCGACCTGGGACTCGAACCCGGTGACCCCGTGCTGTTTCAGGCCACCAACCGCATCGAGACCGTTCTCACCTGGTATGGCTGCCTCAAGGCCGGGTTGGTTCCGGTGGCAACACTTGCCGCGCACCGCGGGCACGAGATCGGACACATCAGTCGAGCCGTGGGCGCGGTCGCCCATGTGGTGGAGGTGGGTCTCTCGTTCGATCTGGTGTCGTTCGCGCAAGAGCAATCCGACGGGCATCCGACGATGCGGACGGTTCTGACGGTCGGCGCAACGGATCCCGCGCCAGGCGTGCACCGCATCGAGACCCTCGGCGAAGACGTTGTCGCCGAGGCCGCCCGAGAGCACGTGGAACGCATTCAAGCAGCTATCGATCCGCTTGACGTCTGTGCGTTCCAATTGTCCGGCGGCACAACCGGCGTCCCCAAGGTGATCCCCCGCCGTCACGTCGAATACTGGGACAACGCACGGCTTTACGCCGAGCGACTCGGCTGGACCGAGCAGACCCGGGTTGCACATCTGATCCCGTTGATCCACAACGCGGGCATCACGTGCGCATTGCATGCCGCACATGCGGTGGGAGCGTGCCTCGTTCTGGCCACTCCCGATGCGCCGAGCGCATTCCGGTTGATGGTCCGCGAACGCGCGACCGCTGTGCTCATCGGGCACGGGCACTACCAAGCGGTGGCAAGCGCAGCATTCGACGAACCACGACCGCATCTGCGAACTGTTGTGCTCTCCGGCGCAAAGCCGAGCCCCGAGTTGTTCGCGCGCGCCGACGGTGACGTGGACCAGCGGGCGGGCCAACTGTTCGGGATGTCCGAGGGCCTGTTCCTGGTGACACCCCTCGATGCACCCGCATCGGCCAGATCAACCACCGTTGGCACGCCCGTCGCCGAAGACGACGAGGTGCGGATTCTCGAGCCAGGGTCAGAGGCTGTTCTCGCTGACGGCGAGGTGGGTGAATTGTGTTGTCGCGGGCCGTACACCATTCCTGGGTACTTCGACGCTCCCGACCACAACCGCTCGGCATTTACGTCCGACGGTTTCTATCGGACCGGTGATCTGGCCCGCGTCACGGTGATCGACGGGGTCCGTTACGTGTCGATTGAGGGGCGGATCAAAGACCTGATCAACCGTGGCGGCGAGAAGATCAACGCCGAGGAGATCGAGCTGCTGCTCGTCAAGCATCCTGGCATCGCCAATGCCGCGGTGGTCGCCATGCCGGACCCCCGGCTCGGCGAGAGAACCTGTGCCTATCTCGTTGCCGCAGAGGGTGATCAGCTATCGATGGCTGATGTGCAAAACCATCTGAACGCGCTGGGAGTGGCGAAGTTCAAGTGGCCCGAACGACTCGAGTGGCTGACAACCTTGCCGCAAACCAACGTGGGAAAAATCGACAAGAAGCAGCTGCGCGCCGATGTGGCGACCAAGCTCGGCGCGTCGGTCCCCGTGAAACAGTGAGGACTAATCGATGAAATTGCAGCGCGTCGCCGTGCTCGGCGGTGGCCCCGGCGGGCTCTACGCCGCCCGGCTCTTCAAGCGCAGTCACCCTGACGCCGAAGTGACCGTGTACGAACAAGGTTCCCCCGATACAACATTCGGGTTCGGCGTAGGACTTGCGTCGAGAACCCAGCGGAATCTTCGAGAAGCCGACCCGGCCTCGCTTGATGCGATCGTCGACGTTTCCCACGCGCATGAGATGTCGATGCGAGTCGGTGATTCCGTGGCCCGGCTGTCGCACGGCGAACTGCTGGCCATCGCCCGTACGTCTCTGCTGGATGTGCTGCAACGCCACGCGACCCAGGCAGGGGTGCACCTTGAGTTCGGACAGCGACGCACTGTCGCGGATCTCGATGCGGACCTGATCATTGCCGCGGACGGCGTGGGTAGCGCCACGCGTACCGAGATGTCGGATCAGTTCCGTCCCGACATCACCACAGGCAAGGGCTTGTACCTCTGGTGTGGAACAGATTTCGCGCTGCCGAGCGCTATCTTCACTCCGGTGACCACCGAACACGGCACCTTTGTTGCTCACGCGTACCCGTACGCATCCGATCGGAGCACATTCCTCATCGAGACCGACGAGACCACCTGGCGCAATGCCGGATTCGACGTCACGACAGAGAACACCGGCCCTGCCGACAGCGACAACCAGTCGCTGAAGTATCTCCAGGACGCCTTTGCCGACACCCTCGGAGGCCATGCCCTCATCGGCAACCGCACGCGGTGGCTGAGGTTCCGGACGGTGACGTGCGAACGCTGGCACGCGGGCAATGTGGTGTTGCTGGGCGATGCTGCACATACAGCGCACTATTCGATCGGCTCTGGCACCAAGCTGGCCATGGAAGATGCCATCGCCCTGAATCGGTCTGTGCTCGAAGCAGAATCGATGAAAGAGGCGTTGACGGAGTACGAGGCGGCGCGTCGGCCCGGTGTCGAGTACCTACAGTCCATCGCTAACCGTAGCGAACTGTGGTGGGAGTCGTTCCCCACCCGCACCGACATGCCCGTCGACCAATTGATGGTGGCGTACATGACCCGCGCGGGAAAAGTCAGCCTGGATCGATTCGCGGAATCGGCTCCAGACGTGGCGCGACGCGGGCTCGCCGACTACGCAGGCGTGCCGTCCGACGAAGTTCCGGACCGTGAAGTCAGCGAGTGGGCGCTGCTGCAGCCCTTGGAATGGGATGGGTTCGCCGCCGACAGTCGGTTGGCCGACGCGTCGCTACGGTCGGGTCCCAACACCGCTGTTGTCAGCGTCGACCTCGAATCAGCATGGGGTGATCCGGCCGACGAACTGCTCGCCGGCCTGTATGGGCGAGTCGTGTGGCTGACGGGTTCGTCGCATCGCGACGCAGTGCTCACCCGTCTCGACCTGGGTGAACGCGTGCGCAACACCGGGCGGATTGTGGTGGTGGAGGCCCCCGAGGCGTATCGCAGCGATCTGGCCGCGGGGTTGGTGAGTCAGCGGACGGATCTGGTGCACATCGTCAATGAGGCCGCCATCGACGGCGCCTTCGAGGACGTTCACGCGGCAACGGTGTGACGCGCACTATTGTTCGCTCATGACCAAGTCGACGCCGGACGGGACACCGTCGACCGCGACCGGGAAGCCGGGCGTGCGCAGTAACTCGCGCCGGGAACTGGTGGAGCGCGAGATCATGGAGCAGGCCACCCGGCTCTTCGCCGAGAAGGGACTGGCCAGCACCACGTTGCAGGACATCGCTGACGCCACCGGCCTGACCCGTCCGGCGATGTACCACTACGTCAAGAACAAGGACGAGTTGTTCGCCCGGCTGGTCAGTGAGATCGCCGAGGAGCCGGCGGTGTTGCTGCACGACATCAACCAGCGCACCGACCTCGACCCGGCAGCCAAGATCCGCGAGATGGCGATGTCGATTGCGCTGCACCAGATGCAGACTCAAGACCGCTTCCGTCTGCTCATCCGTTCCGAGGCCGAGCTGCCGCCGGCGTTGGCCGAAACCTATCGACAAAGCCGTCGTCGGGTGTTGCGAGAGATGACCACCGCGATGAACGAGGGGATCGCTACCGGGGCATTCCGAGCGGCCGATCCCCGCGTCGCGGCACTCGGCATCATCGGAATGCTGAACTGGATCGCCTGGTGGCATCACCCCGGAGACACCGACGACGACCGCAACACCGCCCAACAACTCGCGGACATGGCCGTCAGCTCTGTTCTCGAACCCGACGCCGATGAGACAGAACCCGGGCCTGACCGCATCATCGCAAGGATGCGGCAGAACTTGGACTATCTGGAACAGTCGCTGCGGGTTGAGGAGTGAGTTCGAGGAAGCTTTGATGCTGGTTATCGGACTGACCGGAGTCGATCCGCGCCCGCCGTTGTCTACTCTTTAGAGCACGATCACACAATCCGAAGGTCGTCTGCCGATGCTCAACTGTATTGATCATCACCCTCAAACCGGATGCAAGACGAAACCGATATAAGTTCGTACGTCTGAGTGCCGTCAGCCGTCGCATCGACCCGCAGCAAGACGAAGTACCCGCTATCGTTCGCCACTTTTCTATTCGCGGGTGAACCTGATGGTTTCTTTACCGCAGAGTAGCCGCGTCTTTCCAGAGCAGCGAATCCGCGCTCGATATCTTGGACTTCCGAAGGCGTAGGTTCCAAGAGTGTCTGTTCGACTCGCAAACTCCACGGTGGCCCTGTAGCCAGACTGTTCTTGCCAGTCGCACAGCCAGTCATACTCGGGGGCGGCGACAACGGGTCCTCAGGAAACGGGTTGGCAGCGTCCCACTCAGGAGAGACCTCGTGCAAGTTGACGTTGATGGTTCGCCAAGCTTCGTCTCGTGGAATGTCACGCACGACTGGATCTGCGCCGTTGGAGCCGAAGCATCCAGCCAGCAGTCCGCTCACAAGGACAGCCGTCAAGGACCCTTTGAGGGTCTTCATCTTCACCACGGCAGTTTGAGCGGAACGTCGGGCAGGGGGCCTGGCAGGTCTATATCTCCGTCCAATGGATCAAGGAGTGGCCCTAACGGCGTAACTCCCATCACCTCCTCGGCAACATCCCATGCTGGGTCCGTAGGCCGGTCAGATCCATGCTCGACATAAGGAGTCGGATCACCTCCGGTGACGACTTCAACGATATTTTGAAATCCTCCCGACTCGCGATCATCCCAGTATCCGCCGTGCCCACGGCCACCCTCCACTAGTCCTTCGGGGTATTTCGGGTTGTCCCCGCTGTAAGTACCTGTGTCAAGCCGGGTTACGCCCGGCATGCTGTCGGGGTCGCCCCCGTGAGGACTCCCTGGCATCGACTGAATGTACTGAATCGGGTCCCCTGGGGCAGTCAACGAGAACCGTTCGACATTGGGGTTGGCGTTCTGCCATTCTCCGTCGAAGACTCCAGTTCCCGCCGATGACGCGTAGATGACCCGGTCTGCATTGAGGCCGAGCTGTTCCGCACTTCCGACCGCCGACCCGCCGTACGAGTGCCCGATGAATGTGGTTTTCGCGTCCGGTGCGTGCACAGCAATCTCAGCGTCGAGCTCCCGTCCGAAACTCACCAATCGAGGTGCCATGTCTCGGGCAAACTGAGGATCTGCGGCCGAACCTTCGATCGAGTCTGAAATACCTGGGATGCCGCCGGCGATGAAGCCACCCACTGCGCCGGGAAGGCCAAGCGGGCCGCCGGCCACCAGTGAAGGGATTGCGCCTGTCAGGCCGCCCTTACCTGCATCGACAAGTCCTTCGTGGCCCATACTTTGCGGTAGGTCACCGTCCATATAGACGAACACCGGGCCGTTCGTTTTGTGGGCCAGATTCCAGGCAGCGGACGTATTGGTGTTGCTCCCGTTCAGATTTGACCCCGTTCCGGGTACGTACACAGTGGCGTTCTTGGTATCCGATGTCAGGCCTCCGATCATCTCGACATACCGGCCGTTCTCCGTGTTCTCGAAAGAGATGAACTGTCGCTCGACCTTACGATCCTCGACGGTACGATCGGTCTTTTCTTTTCTGTCCGTGGTCTGTGCTGGATCGTTTTGCTGGCGAAGCAGCTCGCGAAGCATTTCGACCCGATTATTCCTGCCTGGTACATCGTTGCCGGCCTGAACCTCGTTGCTTATGGCATTGCGAATGTTGATCTCGTTTGCAACTCCTCGTACCGCGAACGGAACACCATTCGTATTGCCCATGAAGACTGGGTCGGCCTGTACAAGTCGCCGGACATCCTGTTCGCTCATGCCCGCGAGGAACGCACGCCGCTCCGCTTCAGACATGTCGCGAAGTCTGGCGATTACCGCGTCACCGTCCATCCTGGTGCCGTCCGGCAGAACCACGTCGGGTTGGCCATTGACCATCGCGGCGAGATCGCTCTGTAGCGCCTCGATTCGGGTTCCGTAGTCTTCGTCGAGAGTGTCAATCGTAGTCAACCCGCGCTGGATATGGCTCTCATAGTTGTCCGCGACTTCCTTCTTGGCCTTGTCGGGATGTGTGACCTCACCGGCGTCAGAGACGGCACAACCGTCGTGCAACGCGCCGTCGACTTGTCCGAGAACG
Source organism: Williamsia muralis (assembly GCF_051487485.1). Taxonomy (GTDB): domain Bacteria; phylum Actinomycetota; class Actinomycetes; order Mycobacteriales; family Mycobacteriaceae; genus Williamsia; species Williamsia muralis_B. Next base: position 780,796 of record NZ_JAHVCV010000002.1, read on the forward strand.
AATGTGCGGGAGTGCGCCAGATCGTGCGCGGCGTCTTTCGTCTCATCCGCGATCTGCTGCAGCACATTACGCACTTCGTTGGCGTGGTCTTGCTCTTCCTTGACCTTGTCTTGGGCGGCGAACCTGGTCTTACCTGACCACTGTGTGTTGGCGTACATGGCGCGGACAACCGCGTCCACGGCCCCGTCGAGCGCAGTTGCGTTGTCCTGGGCCGTGGTGCCGGCATCGGTCAGCTCGCCAGGATTCCAGCCGCGTAGCTGGGAGATTGTCGGACGCATCAGCGCGGCATCAACCTGGTGAAGGAATCGGCAGTGGTGCGATCGTTCTCACTGGACGTCACCGTGAAAGTTCGAAGACTCTCACCAAGCGTCGTCAGTCTGCCGCCGATCGACTCGGTTGCGTTGGTCGCGGCAACACTGCTCGCCACAACCGCAGCGAAAGTTCGTGATCCCGAGCCACTGGCACACGCCATGCCAGAGAAATCGAGACCGTTTACAACGACGCCCTGTTGCTGCCACGTGCTTGCGGTCGCCATGACCTCCGCCGGACTGATACTGAACGTCTCGCTGACATCGTTCGGAGCCACCCCTACCCCCAGACTTATCCGCGCCGAGCGCGTTTACTTACGTTCGGCCTTCACAAAAAGCGGATGACCGAACGACTCCCCCGGTCGGAAATGGTACATCGCCGGCCTGACGGTCGCTCGTGGTGCAGTACGCCACCCGACGGGCCGCGTCGGACCCTCGGCAGCGCATTACGCGCCCGTAGCAACGTCAGTCACACATCGCTCACAAAACCCGGGTTTGCTCGGTCCGTAGACCGAGCAAACCCGAGAACATTGAGCAAACTGCGTCGGGTTAGGCGGTCAGGACACCGCATGCCGGTCGGCAACAGTGAGCGCGGCATCGAGGATGGCCAGGCCCTCGCGCACCTCGTCGTCGCTCACCGTGCACGGCGGCACCGCGTGGATGCGGTTGAAGTTCGCAAATGGCAACAGTCCGTTCGACTTACAGGCAGCAATCACCTCGTTCATGGCGGTGCTGGTACCGCCATACGGCGCCATCGGCTCACGCGTGGCCGGGTTGGTCACCAACTCGATGGCCCAGAACACTCCGAGCCCTCGCACTTCGCCGACCGACGGGTGACGGGTAGCCAACTCCTGCAGTCCCGGACCCAGGATGTCGGTGCCGATACGGGCAGCATTCTGGAGGATCTTCTCGTCTTCCATCGCATTGATGGTGGCGACCGCTGCCGCCGTGGCGAGCGGATGACCGGAGTAGGTCAGGCCGCCCGGGTACGGTCGGTCGGCGAAGGTCGCGGCGATGGCGTCGCTGATGGCAACCCCGCCGAGTGGGACATACCCGGAATTCACGCCTTTGGCGAAGGTGATGAGATCCGGGGTGACGTCAAAGTTGTCGATGGCGAACCACTGACCGGTTCGACCGAACCCGGCCATCACCTCGTCGGCGATGTAGATGATCCCGTAGCGGTCACAGATCTCACGGACGCCCGCCAGATATCCCGGCGGCGGCACCATGATTCCAGCGGTCCCGGGCACCGACTCGAGGATGATCGCCGCTATCGAAGCGGGACCCTCCATGGCGATCAATCTGTCGAGATGCTCGAGCGCGCGGTCACACTCCTGTTGCTCATCAGCAGAATGAAATGTGGATCGGTACAGGAACGGCCCGTCGAAATGGACTGTGCCACTGGTGCCGTAGTCGTTGGGCCAGCGCCGGGGATCGCCGGTCAGATTGATCGCGGTGTCGGTACCACCGTGGTAGGAACGGTAACGAGAGAGCACCTTGTATCGCCCGGTGTGCAGTCGCGCCATGCGCACCGCATGCTCCACCGCATCGGCACCACCGTTGGTGAAGAACACGCGGTTGAGGTCGCCGGGTGTTCGCTCGGCGATCAGCCGCGCAGCCTCGGACCGCGCCGAGTTGACGTGCTGTGGCGCGACGGTACACAGCTTCGCTGCCTGTTCGGCAATCGCGGCAACAACTTTCGGATGCTGGTGTCCGATGTTGGTGTTGACCAGCTGCGAGGAAAAGTCGAGCAACCGGTTGCCTTGGCCGTCCCAGACGTACGAACCCTGCGCGGCAACGATTGTCATCGGGTCGATCTTGGCCTGGGCCGACCACGAATGGAACACGTGTGTGCGATCGAGTTCGTAGGCCCGCCGGCCTTCGGCCAGTGCGGAGTCGGTGTCCTGGCCATTCGGGAAAGTTGAAACTACTGCAGTCATAGGGAACTCCGTGCGTCAGTTGTTCTGCGGGAAGCCTAGATTGATACCACCGTGGCTCGGGTCGAGCCAGCGTGTGGTGACCACCTTTGCGCGGGTGTAAAAGTGCACCCCTTCGGTACCATGCGCGTGAGTGTCGCCGAACAGCGAGTTCTTCCATCCGCCGAAGCTGTAGTACGCGGTGGGCACCGGGATCGGGACGTTGATGCCCACCATGCCGACCTCGATCTCGTTCTGGAACCGGCGTGCCGCGCCACCATCATTGGTGAAGATGGCCGTGCCGTTGCCGAACGGCCCGGAGTTCACCAGATCGATGGCGTCGTCGTAGGTGTCCACGCGAACAACTGACAGGACGGGACCGAAGATCTCGTCGGTGTACACGCTCATGTCGGTGGTCACGTGGTCGATGAGCGTTGGGCCGAGCCAGAATCCACCCTCGTCACCGTCGGCCTGCACCTGGCGTCCGTCGACCACGATGGTGGCTCCGTCGGCTTCACCGGCATCGACGTAGGAGGCAACCTTGTCGCGGTGGGCCTTGGTGACCAGCGGCCCCATGTCGGTGCCGCGTGTGCCGTCGCCGATCTTCAGGCCCACGGTGCGGTCGGCGATCTTCGCCACGAGTTGATCGGCAATACCGCCGACGGCGACGAGCGCGGAGATGGCCATACACCGCTCCCCCGCCGAGCCGAAGCCGGCATTCACCATGGCGTCGGCTGCCAGATCGAGATCGGCATCGGGAAGAACGATGGCGTGGTTCTTGGCACCGCCGAGCGCCTGCACACGCTTACCGTGCGCTGTCGCAGTCGAATACACATACTGCGCAATGGGTGTGGAGCCGACAAACGAGATTGCCTTGATCGCCGGGTTGGTCAGCAGTTCGTCGACCGCGACCTTGTCTCCCTGCAGCACGTTGAACACACCTGCCGGTAGACCTGCCTCGGCCCACAGTTCCGCGAGCCACAACGCTGCCGACGGGTCCTTCTCACTCGGCTTGAGCACCACGGTGTTTCCCGCGGCGATGGCAATCGGGAAGAACCACATCGGGACCATGGCCGGGAAATTGAACGGGGAGATGATGCCGACCGGCCCCAGTGGCTGGCGAAGTGACGCGACATCAACCTTGGTCGAGGCGTTCTCGGTCATACCGCCCTTGAGCAGATGGGCGATGCCACAGGCGAACTCGACCACTTCCTGACCACGGCTGATTTCGCCGAGCGCATCACTGACCACTTTGCCGTGCTCGGCGGTGATGATCTCGGCCAGCTCGCCCTTGCGCGAGTTCAGCAACTCGCGGAAGGCGAACAGCACCGACGTGCGCTTCGCCAGTGATGTGTCCCGCCACTCCGGGAAGGCCTCTCGCGAAGAATCGATCACTGCACGAGCATCGGCGACGTCCGCCAGCGCCACGTTCCCGGTGACCTGACCGGTCGCGGGATTGGTGACCGGGGCAGTGCGGTCGGCTGCGCCGGCGAAGGCTTGGCCCCCACTCCAATGGCCGATGGTCGACACGGTGGCGGCGGGTTTGTCGGCAACGGTCTGCGTCACGGGGGTCCTATCGTCGGGGGTCTTCTCTGGTTCCACCATGCAGGGAAACCAGGTCGCATGGTGCCTACGATGTGTACGGTTTGCCCGCCATTGCCTTACAGTGTGTCAATGCAGCCGACGCTCGCGGACATCCTCGCACTCCCAGTGGTGCAGGCCGGGCAGCCCGAACTGGTCTCCGAGGGCTCCCTTGATGTGCCGGTCCGCTGGGTGCACGTCAGCGACCTCGCCGACCTCTCCGATCTACTCGAGGGCGGCGAGCTGGTACTCACCACCGGCCGCGCGCTGGCCGACACGCCTACGCGGGACACCTACCTCCACGGCCTGGTCGCGGCGGGCGCGGTCGGACTGATCATCGAGCTGGGTGTCCATATCGATGAGGTTCCGAGATCGGTCATCGAGGCCGGCCGCTCACTCGCCTTCCCTGTCATCGCGCTGCATCGACAGATCCGTTTCGTGCAGGTCACCGAGCAGGTACACCGCACAATCGTCGCCGATCAATACGGTGAACTGGAGTTCGCCCGCAGCGCTCACGAGACCTTCACCGAACTCAGCATGCGTCGTGCGACTGTGGACGAAATCGTCACTGCAGCAGCAGAAATGCTGAAGTGTCCGGTAGTACTCGAAGATCTGAACCGGCAGGTTGTTGCCTTCTCGGGCAGCGAGCCGGCCACACTGCTGGCCGACTGGGACCGTCGATCCCGCCTGACCCCTGAGGTCGGCGCCCAGAGCAACGCCGACCCCGACGCTTGGCTGGCCCGGCCCGTGGGCGCGCATCCCCAGACCTGGGGCCGGTTGGTCGCGCCGCAGACGCACGATGCCGACAACCGGTCGGTTGTCATCGTCGAACGAGCCGCTCAGGCGATCGCCCTCAACCGGATGACCGAGCAAGACCGCAGCTCACTCGAACTACGTGCACAGGGTGGCTTGATAGACGACCTGCGGCGCAACCGCATTCGCACCGAGGCAGAAGCAACCGCCAGAGCCTTCGCGCTGGGGATTCGACCCAGTCCTGCCTACATCGCGATGACCATCCGACTCCGTGATGCCGGTGGCGCCGATCAGGTGCTGGTGCAACAACGCCGAGCCCGCATCCTCGACTCGGTCACGCACACGATCAAGGTCACCCGGCACACCGCACTCACCACGGCATCCGAGGGCGGGCGACGTATCGATGTGCTGCTCGCCCAACGGCACACCGCTTCGGCCGCCCAGGGTCTCGACGAGATGACCAACGTCTGCGTCTCCATCCGGCAGACCATCATGCGGGTCGAAGGCGTGACGAGATGCGTGATCGGAGTCGGCCCCGAGTCGACTCAGATCACCGATGCGGCACAGGGATTCGACGAATCCGGACACGTTGCCGACGTCGCTCTTGCCCTCCCCGACGACCGCCCGTTCCATCGTTCATCCGACACCCGTCTTCGTGGACTGGTCGCCTTGATCCGAGACGATCCGCGGGTGCAGGCATTTGCTGAAACGGAACTGCGGGGACTGCTCGAACACCGCGCCAAACACGGCGACGAACTGTTCGCGCTACTGCGTCGCTACCTCGACCTCGGCGGCAACAAGGCCGAACTCGCCAAATCGCTGAGGCTTTCGCGGCCCACCCTCTATGCCCGCCTGGACACGTTGTCGCGACTACTCGGCGTCGACCTCAACGACGCCGAGTCGCGCACGTCGCTCCACGCAGCCCTGATGATCATCGACCCATCGTGAGTGCTTCACCCGAGCAGATCCGGCAACCCATCAGACACCTTCATCGGAAACTCCGGCGCGCGCTTCTCGAGAAATGAGTTCACGCCCTCGCGAACGTCGTCGGAGGTACCGCGAACAAAGATCGCCTTCGACTCGGCGCGATGAGCAACCTCCGGGCTGTCCGCACCGAGCATCGCCCACATCAACTGACGAGTCAGCGCCACCGAGACCGGAGCGGTACCCGTGACCAGATTCGTCGCGACCTCGATGGCCCGGTCCAAGACCTGATCCACCGGCACCACTTCACGGACCAGTCCGCGTTCCAGCGCCTCCGTCGCCGAGACCATCTTGCCGCCCATCGCCCACTCCAAAGCCGTTGAGATACCGACTATGCGGGGCAGGAACCAGTTCGAACAGGCTTCGGGCACCAAACCGCGACGCACGAACACAAAGCCGAATTTGGCTGTCTCCGAGGCAATTCGAATGTCTGCGGGCAAACTCATCGTCACCCCGACACCGGCCGCCGGACCGTTGATGGCCGCGACCACAGGCTTGGTGGACCGATAGATGCGCAAACTCACCCGGCCGCCCTCATCCGGTGGGGCCTCGCCGGTACCTCCGTCGTCGAGCACAAAGGTGGCGCCTCCACCGCCGAGGTCGGCTCCGGCGCAGAAGGCTCGTCCCCTGCCGGTGATGACCACTGCACGAATCGAATCGTCGGCATCACACTGGTCGAACACGTCGATCATCTGACGATGCATCTCGCTGGTGAACGCATTCAGCCGATCACGACGGTTCAGCCAGATGATTCCGATGCTGCCCCGGCGTTCCAGCTCGACCACAGACTCCGACTTCGTCTCCGCCACAGCAGCTCCTCAGATCGCCTCACGACACGTCCCACTGAGAACAGACAATCATCAGACGAGGTGTGCGAGCTCACCGACCCGCCGGTGCAATCAGTCGAGGACGGTCGCCAGGTCGGCGAGGGTCTCGGCCGCGGAATACTTCGGCTCCCAGCCGAGGACGTCGCGCGCCCTGGACGTGTCCATCACCACCGATGTCTTGAGGATGTTGACCCACTCGGCGTCCGACGGTTTCACTGGAAGGCGGTTGATCACCTCGGCGACCACATTGATAGATGACGACGGAACCTTGACCGGCTGGGCACCGAGGACCCTACCGATGTCCGACAGCGAAACGGTTCCCGAACCGGCGATGTTGTAGGCACCGGCAGGCGCATCGGTGGTCGCGCACAAGGCGATGGCCCGCGCGACGTCGTCGTGGTGGACCAGTTGCACCGGCACCCCGGTGTCCGGGAACGGCACCTTTGCAAAAGGGATCGAGCCGGCCACTTTACGTACCGGCTCGGGAATGTAGTTCCACGGCATCGCGTCGGCCAGGGCTGTCGCCTTCGGCCCGGCGACGATGCAAGGGCGGAGCATGAAGAGCTCGATAGACGAATCCTTCGTGATCTCCGCGATGACCTTCTCGACCTCGGCCTTCTGCTCGGAGTAGTAGTGCTCACTCGAACCACGCGTGGGTACGTCCTCGGTCAGCGGCACCGGGTTGTCGGAGTGATAGCCGTACGCCGCAACCGACGAGGTGTAGACGATGCGCTTGGGGCGTTCGGCCGCGATGGTCGCCTCGAAGACGTTGCGGGTGCCGGCGAGATTGATCCGCTGCCCTTCGCTGCGCGAACCCAGGACGAGGAACGCCAGGTGCACCACTACGTCGGCGTCGCCGACCAGGGCATCAACAGCATCGCGATCGAGGATGTCACCCTGGCGATACTCGGTTTTGGTCCAGCCATGCGATGACGGGTCAAACTCTCGCCGCGCCATCCCGAGAATCCGATCCACTCCCGGATCGGCCTCGAGCGCCGTGACTGCCGAAATCCCGATTTCCCCTGTCGGCCCTGTGACCGCAACTGTGAGTCCCATGGCCGGGGAGGTACCCCAACACCCGGCGAGCTATTCGTAGTCCGGCTAACGTCAGCTGCCGAGCACCGCTTCCAACTTCTCGCCCATCTTGTCGGCGAACGCATGCGTGGCCTTCATCGGCCGAAGCATCACCGTGAACTCGTCGATCTCGCGGTCGGGGTTCTCGTGGATGAAGTCGCACCCGTGGACGTCGAGGCCGTCGACCTTCGCCTTGAACACCAGCCCGGTGTAGCCATCGAGCGGCGAGTCCAGCTCACGGATGTATTCGAAGTCCTCGAACGTCTCGAACGCGGTGCGCAAGATGGCTGCCACCGTCTCGCGCCCTTCGTACGGATGAAACGCCACCGGACTGTGAAAGGTGACCGATTCGGACAGCAGTGACTCGATGTCGTCGATGTTCTTCGCCTCGACTGCAGCACGAAATGCGTGCACAGGGAACCTCCTCGTCGTCGCCGTGCAACCACGCTAACGGCAGGTGCAGCCAGACGGGCAGGATTCGGCAAACGGGACAGGTTCACACCACAAGCGCTACGCAGCGGTCACAACAGCAACTTCTTCTGCACCTTGCCCATCGCATTGCGTGGCAGCGACTCGAGCACCCGAATCTCTCTGGGTCGCTTGTGGTTCGACAGCTCTGTCGCAACCAGATCGATGAGGTCTTGCTCCACGATGCCCTCACCCACCACGCAGGCGACGATCCGCTGACCGAGGTCATCGTCCGGAACGCCGATCACCGCGGCCTCACGCACGCTCGGGTGCCCCAGCAGCACGGCCTCGATCTCCCCCGCGCCCACCCGGTAGCCACCGGTTTTGATCAGATCTGTGGATGACCGGCCGACGATTCGGTGCATGCCGTCCGCATCGATCACCGCGACGTCGCCGGTGGCAAACCACCCGTCGTCCAACCAGGATTCTGCGGTGGCGTCGGGCCGGTTGAGGTATCCGGCGGCCACCATCGGCCCGCGAAGCTGCAGCGCGCCAATGCTTTCCCCGTCGTGGGGGACGTCTGCACCCCCGTCGTCGCGCAGCCGCGTCTCGACGCCGGCCACCGGAGTGCCCACCCAGCCGGGTCGCCGCTCGCCGTCGGCACGAGTGCTCACGGTGATCAGTGTTTCGGTCATGCCGTAGCGTTCGACGATCTCGTGGCCGGTGAGGTCTTTGATGGTGGTGAACACCGGAACCGGAAGCGGGGCACTCCCGGACACCAGGAGCCGGGCCGTTGCGAGCGCGCGAGCCGAGTCCTTGTCCGCGGCGATCCGCGCCCACACCGTCGGGACCCCGAAATACATCGATCCGTGTGCCGCCGCGTAGGCCTCGGGGGTCGGCTTCACGGTGTGCACCAGCGAGCCGCCGACGCGGAGCGGACCGAGGGCACCCAGCACCAGGCCATGCACGTGAAAGAGCGGAAGACCATGGACCAGAACATCATCCGCGGTCCACGCCCAGGCATCGATGAGGGCGTCGAGCCCAGCCGCTATCGCACGGCGGGTCACCGGCACACCCTTGGGCAAGCCTGTTGTTCCCGATGTGTAGATGATCAGGGCCGTGGAGTCCGGGTGCGGCTCCGGATGGCTGTGCCACGACCGCGCGTACATCCGCACCGGAACCACCGGCAGACCCGGTTCAGCGGGCGCGGCCCCCAGCCACGCCTGCGCACCAGAGTCGGCAAGGATGTGCTCGCGCTCGGCCGTGCCTGAGTCGGGCGGCACCGGGACCACAGCGACACCAGCGATGAGCGCACCGACGATGGCGACCACCGTCTGGGCGGTGGGTTCGGCGAGTACCGCGATGCGCCGGGCACCGCGGATCCGTTCGGCAACCGACGTGGCTGCGCCGACGAGGTCACTGCGGGACAACACCACATCCCCCACGGTCACCACCGCGGGTTTGTCGGCGCCGTTGGCGAGGGCAGACTGATTCAGCGTCGGGAAGAGAACCACGGGTTTCACCTTGTCACATCGCTGTGCCGGGTCCACGCAGGGCTTTCGTTCGTATACCGGCACTGCAGCGCCGGCATCTGAACACAAATCCTGCACAGATCAGTGCCGGGCCCCGTGGTCAGCTGCCGCCCAGCATCGACTCCGGACGGAACAACTCAGGTACCGATCCGGCCGTCACCGACTGCGCCAGGGTCTCACCCAAGACCGGCGCGTGTTTGAAGAGATTGTGACCGGCCAGGACAAAGATGTGATCGGACTGCCAGATGGCAACGCCGTCATCACCCCAGGGCAAGGTGGTGATCCAGCAATTGATGGGCTGCAACGGCTTCGGGTCGAGACCCGGGAGCGCCCTCGCCACATAGGCTGCGGCGCGGTCGATCAGCTCTGCCAAGGCATCCGGATCAGCCACGCCACCGGGCCCATTCGTGTCCACCTCACGGGCAATGCCCAGTCCGAAGGCCGACCGATCTGGGTGCGCCGCCCCGTAGATACCGGCCTCCTCGAACGCGCCGCTGCCGTCTTGCAGATTGGGCAGCGTCGCAAGGGTGTCGTCTCGCACCCGGAACGACGCCCGGGCATGCGCCTTCACGGTCACCGGCAGCGACAGTCCGATGCCGGCTGCCAACTGGACCGTGCCGAGGCCCGCGCACACCACCACGTCGCCGTGGACACTCGCGTTACAGCCGGCCCGTACTTCGACTCCCGCAACACCCAGCGTGCGCACCGCCAGAACGTGGTCTGTGACAACGGGTGTGGCCAAGCTGTTCGCCAGTGCACCGATGGCGGCCTGGGTGCGGATGGCACCTGCACGTTCGTCGAACACGGCGGGGCCGTCATACGACGCGAGAATTGGCATCAGCGAACGCAATTCGTCTCCGGACAGATGCCGCACCGGGATGCCCGGACGCGACCGCAGCGTGTCGACCCGGCCGGCTGCGACCTCTCCGAGCGCGATCGACCCGTCTGCCGAGATGAGCTCTGTGCCGAGGTCTGCGGACCAGCGGTCCCAGAGCGTCCGCGCCTCGACTGCAAGATCCACCATGCGGGGATCGTCGTGCGCGTGCCGGAAGAGTCGTGATGCGCCAACCGATTGGCCGCCGCCCGGCGGGCCGCTGTCGTACACGGTGACCGACAGGCCACTGCGCTGAAGTGCGTACGCGGCCGACAGGCCCACGATGCCCGCTCCGATGACAGCTACGTCTGAGGTCGAATGCACCTCGCCCACGATAGTGCCGAAGGGTTCGGTGGAGTCAGCGTGCGGGCGCCGCCGCCGCGAGCTCGACCAGGGAGTCGAGACCCGCCAGATCGGTGCCACCGCCTCGCTCCGATGCCGTACCCAGCAGCGTCTGCAATTTGGTGTTCAGGGGCGCGTCCACGCCGTGCAATCGGGCGAGCAGTGCGATCTCACCGTTGAGGTGGTCCACTTCGTGCGAGCCCGCTCCCCGCGCGAAACTCTGCCAAGTGGATTGCTGCCCCGCGACCACGTCGATCTCGGGGTCGAAGCTGGTCTGCTCGGCGTTGATGACGAGGTCGCGGGTGGCTCCGTACTCAATCCCAGCCGCGGTGAGCACCCGTCGCGCCTCCGCTTCGAGCGCCGACCCGATCTGGACCCGATCGGACTGGTCACCGGCAAGCACTTCGAGGCCGTTCTTCACGCTGTGGAGGATCTTGGTTGCCTTGATCTTGGTGATGTCGGCGGCCTCCGAGACATCGATGTTCACCGCCCGTAGATCTGCGGCGAACTCGTGAACGGCGTCCGCACCGATGCCGGTGGAGCGATAGGGCTCCCCCAGGTGCACGCCGCCCAGGCTGGGTGTGCCGCCCACTCTCACTTCGCCGACCTCGGTGTAGCGCGCGGCGATCAGGACCGTTGCACCGATGACGTGCGCAAACCATCGCGCCACGGCTCGCTCGGCGTCGAGACCGTTCTGCAAGGTCACCACCGGCAGCGTCTCCGCGGCAGATCCGACCACGTCACCGGCCGGCGAGTGAACGGGCCTCCACGCCAGGGTTTCCGCGACGTCGCCCACGTGCTGGGTCTTGACGGCGAGCACCAGCACGTCGCCGGCACGCAACTGCAGTTCGTCGATCGCGACGGCGTCGAGTCGAACACTTCGGGTGCCCGCAGAGGTGCGGAAGGTCAGCGGTTTGTCGCGCAGATGGTCGAGGTTCGTGCCTCGGGCCACCACCACGACCTCGGTGCGGTCACTCAGGGCTGCTGCGAAGCTGGCTCCGACTGCCCCGGCTCCGACGATCACGTATCTCGACATGAGCTGAAGCTACCGCCGCCCCCGCAAGAACCAACAGGTGACAGCCGTTTTCGGATCAATCCGGTTCCATGTGGCCGACCGATCAGACATTGCGATCATCCGGAATTGGTGATCACACCGGTCGGGTGGACATGATGAAGCGTGACCTCCTTTGCCCTGTGGGAACAATCGCTCACCGGTGCCGTCCGCACCGGCGCGCAGATCCCTGACGAGTACCGCATCGACCGTTCAGGATTCAACCCGGTCGGAGCACCAGAAGTACTGGTGCAGGCAAAGACCGTCGACGATGTTCAACACGCGGTGACCTATGCGGCGGACACCGACTTGTCGGTGGTGATCCGGGGCGCTGGTACAGGTTTGGCCGGTGGCGCCAGTGCCGGGTCAGGCTCACTTGTCCTCGACGTGAGTGGCCTGAACCGCATCACCGACATCGCGCCCGCCGACGAACTCGCAGTGGTGGAACCGGGCGTCATCACGGCGGCATTGGACGCCGAAGCGGGCCGATACGGATTGCGTTACGCGCCCGACCCGGCCAGCGCCTCGATCTCCACCATCGGCGGCAACATCGCCACCAACGCAGGCGGTCTCCGATGCGTCAAATACGGCGTGACCGGCGATTCGGTTCTGGGACTGAGCGTTGTGCTGGCCGATGGCCGGTTGATCCACACCGGCCGTCGCACTGCCAAAGGTGTTGCAGGCCTAGATCTCACCAGTCTGTTCACCGGCTCGGAAGGGACTCTCGGTGTGATCGTGTCGGCGACGGTCCGCCTGCAGCCCAAGCCCATCGACACGGTCACCATCGCTGCGTACTTCGACGATGTCGAGCAGGCAGCCGCGGCCACCACTGCAGTTCTGGCCGCACGCGTTCGTCCCTCGATCATGGAGCTGCTCGACGAGGCGTCGCTGCGGCAGAGCCGGGACTTTCTCGGTCTGCCATCCGATGCCGCGGGCGCTTTTGTGGTCGCGCAGACCGACGGGTTCGGAGCTCATACCGAGGCGCGGATTGTGCAAGAAGTGTTCGGGCAGTTCAGCTCTCGAGTCAGCGCGGGTGACGATCCGCAGGTCTCCGACGAGTTGCTGGCGATTCGCCGAGCAGCGTTACCTGCGTTGGAACGCCACGGCCGAGCGCTCATCGAAGACATTGCGGTACCTCGTACCCGTATTGCCGACGCGATTCGGGCGGTCGCCGAGATCGCCACCCGCCACCGCACCGCCATCTACACGTTCGGCCACGCCGGCGACGGTAACCTGCACCCCATCATCGTGGTGGACCGCGATGACCCGGATGCGTATGACCGTGCTGTCGCCGCCGCCGACGAGATCTTCGGCACCGCACTGGCTTTGGGTGGCACTATCACCGGCGAACACGGCGTCGGTGTACTCAAACGGCGATGGCTCGAACGCGAGCTGGGGCCCGACGGTGTCGAACTACAACGGACCATCCGCAGGGCACTCGACCCGACGGGGCTGTTCAACCCCGGCAAAACGGTCTGATCGCGCCGCGGGCAGTCCAGGTCGGGTGCTCAGGCAGGCCCGGTGGCCACCGGGTTGGTGGCGTCGGAACTCCACTGCGACCACGAGCCCGGGAACAGCGCCGCGTGGACGCCGGCGACCTTCAGCGCGACCAGGTCGACGGCCGCTGTGACTCCTGAGCCGCAGTAGACACCGACCGGCGCGGAACCATCGGCACCGGCGGACGCAAACAGCTCACGCAATTCGTCTGCGTCACGGAAGGTTCCGTCTTCACCGAGGGTTGCGGTGCTCGGCGCGTTCCCGGCGCCGGGGATGTGACCGGCGACCGGATCGACGGGTTCTACCTCTCCGCGGAAACGTTCGGGTGCGCGGGCATCCACCAGAACACCCGAATCGGTGAACGTGGCAACTTCCTCGGCGGTCAGAGTGGCCAGCGCCCCGCGATAGAGATCGGTATGGGCCAGCGTGACGTCGCCGACAGCCGGTGACTCAGCACCCTTCGCCAGCTCCTCGCCCTCGGCCACCCACGCACTCAATCCGCCGTCGAGGATGCGTACGCCTGTGATGCCGGCAGCGCTCAATACCCACCACGCCCGAGCCGACCCGGCACGATTCCAATCGTCGTAGACCACCACCGGAACGTCGTCACGCAATCCCCACCGGCGAGCGGCCGACTGCAAGACGTCACCACTGGGCAAGGGATGGCGACCGCGGCCGGTCACCGAATGATCGGACAGCTCCGTCTCGAGGTCGACGTACACCGCGCCGGGGATGTGACCGGTCTCGTGGTCGTCGCGGCCGTCCGGACGGTCGAGTCGCCAGCGGACGTCGAGCACCGTCACCGGAGCGTCACCGGCAATCAGCGCCGCCAATTCGGTTGTGGTGATCAGGACTTCGTCACGCGAGGTCATCAGGCAACTCCTTGTAGGTGTGTTCCGGCGTCGCCGGCCTTGTCGGCAACCGTCCGGTAGTGGGCGGTGACCGCTTCGACGGCAGCCTGCTCCACATCGGTGTCGATGCCGCGTCGGGCGACGAGCCGGACGTCGATGTCGCCCATGTCCGGCAACTCTTGGACCTCCACGAGGCCTTCGGGAACCGGGCCCGAAAACGGTAGCAGGGCGATTCCGAGACCGGCACGCGCAGCGGCGAGAACCCCGTCGAGATTTCCGGACTCGGCGCTGACCGTCACCGCGTAGCCGAGGTCGTCGAGCTGAGCGAGCGCGCGACGCCGCAGTCCGCACGGTTCCTCGAAGGCCACCAACGGAATCGAGTCGTCGACCTCGGTGATGTCCCATCCCGTCGCCGCCACCCACCGCAGAGCGAGCGCTCCGACCTCTGTGCCGATCGGCTCGGCGTTACCGCCCAGCACCACGGCGAGATCGATTGCACCCTTGGTGACCGAGTCAGCCAGCGAGGTGGACCGCTCGATGCGGAACTGCAACCAGACATCCGGGTACGCGCCACGTAGCGCTGTCAGCAGTTCGGGCAGCAGACCATCCGCGGCGTGTTCGGTGGAACCGATGGTGAGCTTGTCCGGCACCGCCATCGAGAACCGTTGCAACACCTCGTCTTGCGCCGCGAGCAACTTCCGGGCCTCCAGGACCAGGCGCTCCCCTGCTGCGGTGAACCGCGACCCGCGGCCGTCCTTGACCACCAGCGACTGCTTCAGTCGCTTCTCGAGTAGTCGGACGTGTTGGCTCACCGTCGGCTGACTCAGATGGAGAGAATCTGCCGCGCGTCGAAAGCCACCTGTTTCGGCTATCGCGACAAGGGTGCGCAAATGCACCAAGTCCAACGGATCCGCCATCACACACTCACCTGTTCCCGCAATTTCCTGGCCTGAGATATCTGGGTATGGACTACAGAATCCTCTATCGGCGTCGACGATGCGCAGTTTGATTCGCAGCGCGTAAAACCCTGGCGCAAAGGCCGGACGTAGGGCTATCTGATGGCATCGGCGAATGCTCTGACCTGCAAAGATGAGATCAGTACAACCAATCGATTGCGATCGGCAATACGAATCGGAATCGGTGATCTCAACCCTGGTTCAAGGGCCTGAACGCCCCTAGCATCCATTTTCGAACCAGGCCCGGCCTTTCGGTCCTGCTCGCCACAGACACGTCAGGAAGGACCCCTCACATGACCGCCGATCCGTCCCAGGAGTCGTTGCCGGTGCCGGCCGATGCCGCATCGAAGGTCGAGTTCATCAGCCTCACGCACCTGAACCCGTCCACCGAGCTCAACCCGATCCCGTCACGTGGCATCGACCTTCCGTTCTTCCGCCGCTACGTCCGGTCCCTGGAGGACGGTGGCTTCGACATGACGCTGCTGCCGTACGGGTCCAACACCGCCGACTCGTTCGTGATGGCCTCTGCCGTAGGCCAGCTCAGCGACACGATGAAACCGATCGTCGCCCTGCGTCCCAACACGGTGTTCCCCACGGTGGCCGCGCAGCAGCTGGCAACCCTCGACCAGCTGACCGAGGGTCGCGCGCTGGTCCACCTGATCTCCGGTGGCAACGACGCCGAGCAGGCCCGCCAGGGTGACTACCTCACGAAGGAGCAGCGCTACACCCGCACCGACGAGTTCGTCGACATCCTGCGGGATTCGTGGACCAAGACAGAACCGTTCTCCCACAGTGGAACCCACTACAAGTTCGACAACTTCGGTCCCGGCTTCGCCCCCTACGGCGCGCAGGTCCCGATCTCGATCGGCGGACAGTCCGACGCCGCCTTCGAGATCGGCGGACGCAAGGCCGACATCTTCAGCTTCTGGGGAGAACCGTTGGCGGACATCAAGAGCCAGATCGAGCGCGTACACCGCATCGCCGCCGAGTCCGGCCGCACAGACCGGCCGCGGATCTGGGTCACATTCCGTCCCATCATCGACCGCACGGACGATCTCGCCTGGGCCAAGGCCCACGACTACGTCGACCGCATCGAGGCCAACTTCTCGAAGAACCCGATGTACAAGGCCATCGCCGGCAACAACCCGCAGAACGTCGGATCGCAGCGCGCACTGGACTTCGCGAACCGTAAAGACATCTACGACCGGGCGCTGTGGACCCGGACCGCGGCAGCCGTGAACGGTGCAGGCGCGTCCACGGCCTTGGTCGGCAGCGCGGAAACGGTGGCGGCCGCCATCCTCGACTACATCGACCTGGGCGCCGATCTGGTGTCGATCCGCGGCTACGACACCCTCAACGACGCCATCGACTACGGCCGTTACGTGGTGCCGCTGGTTCGTCAAGAACTCGCCCACCGCGAGGCCACCGGCAAGCGCGGCACCCTGCAGGCCGATCACCTCGGCGCCTTCGCGACGGCCGGCCAGGCATGACCATCACCTCGGTGCGGGGCGTGACGCTCCCAACACCCGACCTCTCACCGTCGGGCCTCAAGGCGCTGACCGCCGAAGTCGCTTCCACCGCTGAACAATACGACCGAAGTGGAGACATCCCGGTGGCCGGCCTGGCTGCCGCCCATCGCGGCGGGTACCTCACGGCAACTGTGGCAGCACGTTTCGGCGGTCCCGAGGCAGGACCGTTCGAGGTTGTGCAGATCCTCTCCGCGCTCGGTGAAGGCGACCCGTCTGTGGCACTCATCGCCGCCAACAACCTCGCGATCCACCAGATGCAGGCGGCCACCGACTCGTGGCCCGCCGACCTCTACGACAACCTGCTCCGGCAATCGGCGCAGGGACCGGCCCCGGTCAACGTGATCCGCGCCGAACCCGAACTCGGTGCACCGGCGCGCGGCGGTCTGCCGAAGACCATCGCGCGGCGGACGGCGAACGGTTGGACCCTCACCGGACGCAAGACCTTTGCCACCGGAGGGACGGCACTGGCGTACCACCTGGTCTGGGCGATCACCGATGAAGAGGAGCCGAGGGTCGGGCACGTGATCGTTCCCGCCGACTCCGCCGGAATCACCTGGCACCAGACCTGGGATCATCTGGGACTGCGCGCCTCCAACACCCACGACGTCAGCTACGCAGGTGTCGAGGTCGGCGAGGAGAACTTCCTCGAGATCCCGAAGACCGATGGCGTCTACCGCGACCCCGCAGTGGCCACCGGCCCAACGGGTTTCGGCCATCCCGCGCTGTACGTCGGAGTTGCGCGGGCGGCCCGTACGGCATTCGTGACATACGCCCGTGAACGCGTACCGACCGCGTTGGGCCGTCCCATTGCCGAGACAGAACGCATCCAGGCCATCGCCGGTGAGATCGACGCCCAGATCGTGCAGGCCGAAACCCTGCTCTACGGAACACTTCTGCGCGTCGTCGCCGACGATCCCGCCGTGGCAGCAGGTCTGTCACTGGTCAAGGTCCAGGTCGCCCGGTCGGTGATCGCCGCAGTCCAGACCGCGGTCGCCGCCCTCGGCAACGCCGCACTGACCCGGCACAACCCACTGGAGCGACACCTGCGCGATGTGCTCTGTGTTCGCGTGCATCCGCCCCAGGAAGACACCGCTCTGCTGGCCGCTGGCCGCGCGCTCCTGCGCGGCTGATCCCGCTCGACCGCTTCATCACCTCACCCGAAAGAAGAACCACGACAATGCGTCAACACACCCGCACGAGATCCGGCCGCTGGAAGGTCGCAGGCGCACTCGCCCTGATGTCGACCCTGGTCGCGACCGCGTGCAGCTCCGGCGGAAACGCCGAATCCGGCCCCAGCGGCGATGCCGCCAACCCCGTCCGCGGCGGCACCCTCGACATCGCCTACTTCCCGGACAACCCCACCTTCACCTGTGTTGACCCGTTCCAGACCTATTGGATCGAGCACCGCTCGGTGATCCGGAACATCGCGGATTCGCTGACCGACCAGAACCCGGGCACCGGCGAGATCGTGCCTTGGCTGGCGAGCAAGTGGGAGATCAGCCCGGATGGCCTCGACTACACCTTCACCCTGCGCGACGGCGTGACCTTCTCCGATGGAGCACCGCTGAACGCCGAGGCCGTCAAGGCCAACTTCGACGCCTTTGTTGCACTGGCAAAGTCGAGCGGCGGCACTGCCTTCGGCGCCAGCTACATCCTGGGCCTCGAGTCCACCGCTGTGGTCGACCCCTCGACGGTGAAGTTCCACTTCACCCAGCCGAATTCGTCCTTCCTGCAGGCGACGTCCACCACAAACCTCGCCTTGATCTCGCCGGCGTCATTCCAGAAGACGCCGGAACAGCGGTGCCTCGGCCAGTTCAGCGGTTCCGGACTGTTCAAGCTCGACAACTACACCCCCGGCCAGGGCATCTCGCTCAGCCGGCGGGCCGGATACACCTGGGGATCGAGCCTCAACAAGAACACCGGCGAGGCGTACCTCGATTCGGTCAAGTACAGCTACGTCGCCGAAGACAGCGTCCGCACCGGCAATCTGGTCAGCGGCGCCGTCGACATCACCTGGCCACGCAACCCGTTGACCGTCGAAGATCAGGAACTGATCAAGAGCTCCGGCGGCTACATCGAGTCGCGGTCACTGCCCGGCGTCTCGAACACGTTGTTCCCGAACGTCAGTGCCGGCAAGCCGTTGTCCGACCCGCAGGTCCGCGAGGCGCTCTACAAGGCGACCGACCTCAAGACCAACGCTGCCACGGTCTACGGCCCCGACTACCCCGTCGTCGAAGGCGCATTCGACCTCACCACACCGTTCTTCGAGTCACAGGCCGGCAAGCTGGGCTTCGATCCCGACGGCGCCGGCAAGCTGCTCGACGCCGCCGGCTGGACCAAGCCCGCCGGCAGTGAGTACCGGTCCAAGAACGGTCAGCAGCTGACCCTCACCCTGCCCGTCGTCGGACAGTTCGCCGCCGGTAACGAGCTCCTGCAGGATCAGTGGCGTCAGGTCGGCATCGACCTGCAGCTGAAGGTGGTCACTCAGGCCGAGTCGATCGGTCTTCTCAAGAGTGGTGGCTACGATCTGATCGGAACCTACTTCACCCGCGCCGATCCCGGTGCGCTGCAGTTCATCTTGGTCGAAGCGCTCGCCAATCAGAAGGCAATCGCCAAGAACGCGGCCACCCCCGAGGTGGCGGCGCAGATCCAGCAGTTGTTCGCGAAGGCCGTGCAGACCACCGACGAGGCCCAGACCAAACAGGCCTACGCAGATCTGCAGAACCTGCTGATCGATCAGGGTGTCAGCTTCCCGCTGTTCGAACGCCAGCAGCTGGCCGGCGTCAGCAACAAGGTCAACGGTTTCCGGTTCACGTCCGAGAGCTTCCTGGCTCTGGGCGACACGTTCCTCCAGCCGTAATCGACCACGCATCAACCGAGCTCGACCGGTTGGCCCCGGGTGAAGACCACCGGGGCCAACCGCCACAGGAAGGAACCGCAGCCATGCGCAGGTACATAGCAGGCCGAATCGCCCAGGCGGTTGTGGTGTTGTGGGCAGCATTCACGTTGACGTTCGTGATTCTCTATCTCCTGCCCAGCGATGCCGTCGGCATCCAGCTGGGCGCGGCCGGACTCGACCCGGACACCATGTCGCCGGAAGAGTTGCTGGCGGTCAAGTCGAGGTACGGACTCGACAAATCCATGATCGACCAATACTTCTCACTGCTGAGCGGCGCCGTCCGCGGAGAATGGGGCCTGTCGATCTCCAAGCAGGCACCGGTATCCGACCTGATTGGCGAACGCCTCGGTGGCACGCTGACCCTCAGTGTGCTGGCCGGGCTACTCGCAGTCATCGCCGGGACCGTCCTCGCGTACCTCGCCGCGTTCGTCCAGTTCAAGCCCGTCCGGATCCTGCTGGACCGCTTGCCCGCCTTCGGCGTTGCGGTTCCGTCCTTCCTCATCGCCCTGATCCTCATCCAGGTCTTCGCATTCAACCTCGGCTGGTTGCCCTCGCAGGGATCGGGTGGTGCCGAGTACCTCATCTTGCCGGTGATCACGATGGCCATCCCCACAACGGCGGCGTTGGCGCAGGTGCTGACCCGGAGCTTCAACGAAACGCTGAGCGAGCAGTACATCGTGACCGCCAGGGCCAAGGGCCTGTCCCGCAGTGCCGTTCAGCGCAAGCATGCGTTCCGCAACGCCGCCCTGCCGGCGCTGACCATCTTCGGTCTGCTCGTCGGGGTGACGGTGACGAGCGCGATCGTCACCGAGACCGTGTTCAACCGCAACGGAATCGGCAAGCTGGCACAGGAAGCGGTTCTCGCCCAGGACATTCCGGTGGTACTCGCCATCGTGACGCTGGCCGCCGCCGCGTTTGTCCTGGTCAACCTGATCGTCGATCTCCTCTACCCGCTGCTCGATCCTCGCATCGCCCACACGACGAAAGTCCGCACGAAGACAAAGGTGAGCTGACATGACCGAGACGCTGAAAGACCGCATCGACACATCCAGCTCGAGTGCCAGTGCACTGGGGATCGATCTGCCGGTGGAGCGGACTGTCGCGAAACCTGACCACTCGCTGACTCCGCCAGGCGCAACCGAACCCGGAGGACGCTGGGGTCCGTTGCGGGAAACCACTGCGAAAGCCGTTCGGCGGCCTCTGTTCGTCCTGACCGTACTGTTCGTCGCGTTTGTCGGGGTGTCGGCGTTCTTCCCGTCCTGGTTCACTTCCTACGACCCCTACCGCACCGCCCCGGCCGACCGACTGTTGGCGCCGAGCACAACTCACCTGTTCGGTACCGACGAGATGGGCCGCGACCTGTGGACGCGGACACTGTACGGATCGACCTTGACGATCGAGGCAGCTCTGATCGCCCTGGCCATCGCAGTCGTCGTCGGACTCACGCTCGGCGTGATCTCGGGGTTCTTCAGCGGCGTCACCGATTCGGTGATCATGCGGTTCGTCGATGTGCTGCTGGCCATTCCCGGTCTGCTGCTGGCCTTGGCGATCGTCACCGCGCTCGGCTTCGGCACCGTGCCCGTCGCCATCGCCGTGGGTATCGGCATCGTCCCCGGTTTCGCCCGGACGACCCGCGCCGAGGTGCTGAGGGTCAAGACCCTCCCCTACGTGGAGGCGGCCCGTGCGGGTGGCGCCTCGTGGACGCGAGTCCTGTTGCGGCACATCTTGCCCAACTCGTGGGGTCCGGTCGCGGTCCTCGCCGTCCTGGACTTCGGTGTCGCGATCATCGCGATCGCTGCACTGAGCTTCCTCGGCTTCGGTGCCGCACCACCGCAGGCCGAGTGGGGCACTCTCGTCTCCACCGGACGCAACTTCCTTGTCACCGCCCCGTGGGTCTCGCTGATGCCCGGTCTGTTCATCGCGATCACAGTGCTGTCGCTCAACCACATCTCCAAGACCCTTCAGGAACTCGAACGATGACCACCAACCTCAGCAAGTCGGCATCTGATGCTCGCGTCCCGATCGTCGACATCCGTGGCCTGAACATCGGCTACCGACGGAACCGGCAGGTGACACCCGCCGTCCACGACCTGGATCTGCAGGTGAATCCCGGAGAGGTGGTCGCGGTCGTCGGCGAGTCGGGTTCCGGCAAGACCACCACCGCGAACGCGATCATCGGGTTGTTGCCCGCCAACGGGCGAGTGACGTCTGGATCGATCAAGGTCGGCGGCGTGGAGATCGCCGACGCCAAGGAGAAAGTGGTTCGGCGACTGCGGGGTTCGGTGGTCGGACTCATTCCGCAGGACCCGATGGTGGGACTGAACCCCACTCAGCGCATCGGCGTGCAGGTCGCCGAAGCGGTGAAACTGCGTGGTGTTCGCGGACCCGAGATCGGTGACGAGGTGATCGACGCTCTCACCAAAGCAGGCCTTGACGACCCCGCCGAACGCATCCGCCGCTACCCACACGAACTCTCCGGCGGTCAACGTCAGCGCGTTCTGATAGCGATCGCGCTCGCGGGCAAACCTGACCTGATCATCGCCGACGAACCGACCAGCGCGCTCGACGTCACGGTGCAGGCCCGCATCCTCGACCACCTCGAATCACTCGTCCGCAACACCGGCACCGCCCTGTTGATCATCACTCACGATCTGGCGGTCGCCGCGGACCGTGCCGACCGGGTGATCGTCATGCAGCACGGGCACATCGTCGAACAGGGTTCGCCGGCAAGCATTCTCGTCGAGCCCGACAACTCCTACACCCGCCGGCTGATCGCCGCGGCACCCGCGCTCGCCCAGGGCGGCGTCATCACACCCCGTTTTGTGGTCGCTCCCGACCAGGTCGAGGTCGACAATCCCATCATCGAACTCCACTCGGTGACCAAGCGATTCCCCGTCGGCGGGGGCGAGCCGTTCACTGCCCTCGACGACATCTCCGTTCGCGTCGCCGCCGGCAGAACCCACGCCCTCGTCGGAGAGTCCGGATCGGGCAAGACCACCACTCTGCGGGTGGCCATGGGCCTGGAGAAGCCGACATCAGGCCGGGTTCGCTTCGACGGCACCGACATCACCGATCTTTCCTGGCGCGAACTCCGACCGCTGCGCCGACGATTCCAGCTGGTTCATCAGGATCCGTTCGCCTCACTCGATCCACGCTTCACCGTGCGCGACAGCATCATCGAGCCGCTGGTGTCGTTCCGGATCGGTGATCGCCGTTCCCGCCATCACAAGGCCGCGGAACTGCTCGACCAGGTGGGCCTGCCCCGCGACCACCTCGATCGGTTGCCGGTCGAGTTGTCGGGTGGCCAACGCCAACGTGTGGCCATCGCCCGTTCGCTGGTGCTCGAACCCGAAGTGGTACTCCTCGACGAACCCGTATCGGCGCTCGACGTCTCGGTGCAGGAACAGATCCTCGAACTGCTCGCCGAACTGCAGGAGCGTCTCGGCCTGACCTATCTGTTCATCTCTCACGACCTCGCCGTGGTCGATCAGGTGGCACATACCGTGTCCGTGTTCAACAAGGGAAAGATCGTCGAATCCGGCTCTGTTGCAGACGTATTCCAGCACCCGTCGAACCCATACACCCAGCGCCTGCTCGACGCCATCCCAGGTAAACGCGCAGCCGCGCGCACCGCTTCGCTGACCCACTGATCAACCGAACGTCCACTCTCGCTGTACCAGCCCGAACCGAAAGGCATCACGGTGACCACTTCCGCCACCACAACAGACCATTGGCTCGACCAGTGGCATCTCTGGCGCGCCGACCGCGACGTCGCCGCGACCGCACCCCACGGTCTGGCTTCGGTCACCGGCACCCACTGGCTCGATGATCAACCGCAGACCATCAATTCGCTTCCCGGCTCGTGGGCCGCCGTCGACGGCACGGCCGTTGTCAGCCGTCCCGGCGAGTCCGATACCTCCCTCGAGCCCGGAGCGAAGCAGAATTTTGGTGACGTGACGGTGGCTGTGCTCGCCCGGGCAGGACGAGTGGCAGTCCGGGTCTTCGACCCGCAGGCGCCCACCCGAGGGGCACTGTCAGGCATCGAAGCTTTTGACCCGGATCCGTCCTGGGTTCTGGGTGGCACCCTCGAACTCGACGAGGACGAACTGCCGTTCGATCACGTCGACGGGTTCGTGGGTTCCAAGGCCACCGCGACCATACGGGTGACGGTGGACGGGTCGGCGCTTACGTTGTCGGGCATCGCGAGGCCGGACGGGGGCGCTCAACTTGTGTTCGCAGATTCAACCAACGGCAACGAGACGCAGCGGTTCCGATTCCTCGACGTCGAACCGGCGAATGCGGACGGCCGCGTGGTGGTGGACTTCAACCGGGCCTACCTGCCGCCCTGTACCTTCACCGATCACTACCTGTGTCCGCTGCCGCCGCAGAACAACCGGTTCGACTTCCCGGTACGGGCGGGCGAACGCCGCCTGATCACCAAGGGCTGACCAGGCGGCGGCGGTGCTCCTGGGTCAGACGCGCTCGAGAACCACCACGGGGATGGGACGCGACGTCTTGGTCTGGTACTCGTCGTAGTCCGGCCACACCTCGACCATGCGGGACCACATCGCCGGCTTCTCCTCGTCGTTGGCCACTCGCGCTCGAACGGCAATCCGCTCGTCTTTGACTTGGATCTCCGCTTCGGGGTTGTCCTGCAGATTGAGGAACCAAGCGGGCGGCGCGTCTGCCCCGCCCTTTGATGCCACCACCAGATAGGCATTGTCTTCCCAGGTGCGGAAGATCAGGGCATGTCGTCGCTCGTCGCCGGACTTTCGACCCTTGGTGAACAGGATGAGGATCTCAGTCCCCTTCCAGTGGAAGCCTTCTTCCCCGTTCGTCTCGAGGTAACGCTGGACGTGCGGTTCGCCGTGTAGTTCATCAACATTTGCCATCACTACAGCGTGCCAGCGAAGTTGTGATCAGTCGAGCATGTGCCTGATGTCGTCGGCACTGACGGTTGATGAGAACATGTTCCCGTCGTCGACCACGGCACTGAACAGCTCGCGTTTCCGGTTCTGTAGCGCAACGACTTTCGCCTCGATGGTGTCGGCCGACACCAGCCGGTACACGGTGACCGGCCGGGTCTGGCCGATTCGGTGAGTGCGGTCGACGGCCTGCGCCTCGGCTGCCGGATTCCACCAGGGGTCGCACACGAAGCAGTAGTCGGCCTCGGTCAGGTTGAGTCCGAAACCACCCGCTTTGAGGCTGATCAGAAAGACCTTGGTGGTGCCTTCGGTGAACGCGCTGACCGCCTCAGCACGTTCGCGCGACGACAGTGATCCGTCGAGGTAGCTGTAGGTGATGCCGTCACCGTCGAGTCCGCGCCGCAGCACGTCCAGGAAGCCGGTGAACGAACTGAAGATCAGCGCACTGTGCCCCTCGGCGATGAGCTCGGGAAGCTGCTCTCGGATGAAGTCGACCTTCGCCGACGCAACCTCGGCGTCGGCCGGGTCGACGAGTCCGGCGTGCAGACTCAACTGCCGAAGCATGGTCAGCGAGCGGAAGATCTGGAAGCGGTTCTTCTCCAGGTCGCCCAGCAGCCCGAGGACGATCTCGCGTTCGCGCACCAGACGGGTGTCGTAGATCTTGCGGTGCCTCGCCGACAACTCGACGTGCAGTATCTGCTCCTGCTTGGCAGGGAGATCGCGGGCCACCTGATCTTTGGTGCGTCGCAACATCACCGGCTTGATCCGCTTGCGCAACACCGGGAGACGTTCTGGATCCTCGCCTTTTTCGATGGGTTTGCGGAAGTAGTCTGCGAATGCCTTGGGGTCGGGGAACAGTCCCGGAACGGTGATCGAGAGAAGTGACCACAGCTCCATCAAGTTGTTCTCCATCGGCGTACCGGTGATGGCCAGTTTGAACGGTGTGTTCAAGCGCCGCGCACACAGATGCGCTTTCGAATTTCGGTTCTTGACGAACTGGGCCTCATCGAGCACCAGTGCCGCCCACTGCTGTTCGTCGTAGGCCGGGAAGTCGATACGCAGCAGTGCGTAGGTGGTGATGACAACATCGGCGTCGGCGATGATCTCGGCCAGGGGTGTACGCCCACGCGCTTGCGTTGCTGTGATGGTGACCGCTCGCAGATCCGTGAACCGGTGGCATTCCGACGCCCAGTTGTTCACCACACTCGTGGGTGCGACCACAAGGAACCGGCCGGTCTCGCCGTTCTCCCGTGCCCGGCCGAACAGGGCCAGCGTCTGCAGCGTCTTGCCCAGCCCCATGTCGTCGGCCAGCACGCCTCCGAAGCCGTTGTCCCACAAGAAGGACAGCCAGTTGAGCCCGTCGAGCTGGTAGTCGCGCAGAGTTGCGTGAAGCATCGCCGGTGGTTGGACCGGTTCCGGTGGCCGTGCCGCACTGAGCGTCGCGATGCGCTCCTGCCACGCCAGCAGCTGTTCATCGACCACGCCGAGTTCGAGCAGTTCCTCCCACAGTGTGACGTTTGTGGGTACCGCGGGCACCCTCCCGGACTCGGCCTCACCGAGGACCTCCGCTTCGTCCATCAGCTGACGCAGCTTCACGAGTTCGGGTGAGTCCAGCGGGAAGTAGACACCCGATGGCAACAACATGTGCGTTGCGCCGGTGGATAATTCGGCGAGTACCTCCGCGATGGGTACCTGCTCACCGTCGACGTCCATGGTGATGTCGAGATCGAGCCAATCGGTGTCGGCAGACTGCGAGCCGGCGATGCGCAGCCGTGCGCGCTCGGTGACCTGCCGGTACCGCTGCGCCACCTCGGCGACCTCGACGATCAGGTCGTCGCGGCCTGCGAGTGCCGGTAGTACCTCGGCGCACAGCCGTGCAGTTTCGAGGGGGTTCAGGTGTACGTCGTGCCGCAAGAAATGCGTGGTGACACCGTTGACGGCCTCCTCGTAGTCGCCAGGTTCCACCTCATGTGCCTGCCGGACCCGGCCAGAGCCTCGCTGTGCGTCGAAGGCTGCGATCAGTCGCCGGCCGGCCGCGCCCGATGTGAGGGCGACCGCAGCCAGCGCCTCGCGAGTCGACTCCCAGATCCGCTCCTCGATGGCGCGGTCTCGCCACGACGGCTGCGTGCCGATGGCATCGTCGAGGTCGCGGGGTGTGTTGTTGACCAGGTAGCGCATCGCCCAATGGGTATGGGCGACATCGCCGGTGAAACGGACGGTCATCACCGGCGTCGGACCAGAGATGGTGGGCGCCACGAACACCGAGTCGTCGACCCGGATCGGTACCGACTCGCGAAGCCGCGGCAACACCACATCGGCGAATCTGGAAACGTCAGCGGCGGGGATGACAATCGGTTGGTCACCGTGCAGCAACGCCGCGGCGGGCGCGTCGGCCGAGTCGAAGGGGGCGAGGGTGAGGACGCCATCGGCATCGAGATAGCCAATTCCGTGCGGATCGGACTTTCCGAGCATGGTCACCTCAGACGTCGGCACCACGTTGCCGTCGATGGTCACCTCCACCGACACGTGGGCATCGGCTCCGACCTCTCCGCTGACCGAGACGGTGAGACCAGCCCGTTTGGCGACCAGCACGGTGTTGATCCCTGAGGCCAAATCACCGAGCAGTGGGATTCCCGCTGCTGCTGCCGCGTCGAGTTGTTGCCAGATGGTGGCAGGCGCGTCCGCCAGGATCAGCCCGTGCGGAAGTCCGTACGGTGTGGTGCGCATGGAATCGCGCGCCATCGACTGCAACACCGAGAGCTGTTGTGCTGCAAATGTTCCAGGCTTAAGGTCGATGATGGCCGGCCAGTCGACACCTGACTTGATCCAGGCGCTCCTGGTGCCCGGTCGCATCGGCCGCAACGCGAGCTGGGCCCGGCGAGTGCGCGATGCGAACAGCGAAGGCGAGCTGAGGAACGCCTGCAGCGCAAGCTTTTCGGGCGGCTTAGGGTGGTTTTCGGAATAGAGTGCTTGCAGCGTGCGCTCCCACTGCGGCGAACGCTGGGCCGGCGGAGTGGCTGCGGTGGCGGCCTGATCTGCGAAGGTCAGCAGTAGCGCGACGGCGTGCTTACAGAAATAACCAACCGGACACGTGCACCCGGCATCGGCGAGCTTCCAGCCAGTGCCGAGGTGGCTGAAGACGACGTGCACCGAATATGTGGCGACGCCCGTGCCCTGACAGCGCCCGGTGAGTCTGCGTTTGTCGTTGTCCCATTGCACGGCGGCGACACGGTGTTGTCGCGCATAGGCCGACCCACGCTGAATCGCCCCGGCATCGAAGTCGCCCTTCAACGCGTCCGGGGTGATGGTGTGCGCCCACTCGGTGGTCATTGGTTGCAGGTTATCGCCGCACGCAGACACAACGAGGCCGGCCGGGCTGCGACCTGCAAATCGGCTTGACGCGGCGGGGCGCTCTTGGGACGTTGTGCGTGCACCGACGACAAAGGGACTCACCGTGGATCAACTCAATCGCCGCAAGGAACGTCAGGGCGATCGCGCACTGCTCGATCAGATTCTCGACGAAGCCAAGGTGGCCACCGTGACCACGGTGGTCGACGGCTTGCCGTGGTCTGTTCCGATGCTCTTCGCTCGGCACGATGACGAGATACTCTTGCACGGTTCCACAGGAGCGGGCGCTCTGCGACACATCGCCGCAGGTGCCCCGGTGGCGCTGTCCGCGTTCATCGCCGACGGACTCGTGGTGGCCGACACGCTCTTCGATCACTCCATGAACTACCGGTCCGCCGTTGTTCGCGGTGTCATCGAGAAGTCGTCGCTCGACCCGGCGCAGGCCCTGACCGCCCTCAGCGACAGCATTCTCCCGGGCCGCAGCGCCGAGGTCGCGCCCCACACGAACAAACAACTCGCCGCCACACTGGTGCTGTCACTTCCCATCATCGATGGGCAATGGATCACGAAGGCGCGCAAGGGCGGCCCCGGTGACGACGATGCTGCCGGCTGGACCGGCGAGGTGCCGATGCGAGTGGTCTACGGCGAGCCAGTCACCCATACCGGCGGTGACGTTCCCGAGTCGGTGCGGCGGTTGGGGTGATTGGGCGGCCGCCCAAATTCGCTCCACTTGCCTGCCTTCGAGCCTGTTGCACCGGGCTCGAACGCATATAGGTGGAGCGAATTCGGTCGGCGGGTCAGAGGCCGGGTCGAGCTCGGACAATTGTCAGACCCCTCTTCTACAATCGAACACATGAGCGAAACGGCCGATCTGATCGCCGCCATCCAGCAACTGGATGCCGGCGCATTGGTGGCCGTCCGCGAAGCCGTCTCGCAGCGGCTGCTGGTGGTGCCGTTGTCGTCGATGACGGACGACGAGGTGGTCGCGGCCACCGCCATGGTCGAGACGGGTGCGCGCCGAGATGATGCCGTGAAGATTCGATGGGCGGTGGAACTGCGTGAGCGTGGTGTCGCGGCAAAACGCGGGCTCAAGCCGGCCAGGTTTCTGTCGACACTGCTGCGGCTCACCCCGTCCGAAGCCAGTGCGCGCAGCAAAGCCGCTGAGCGAGTGGGGTATTGGCACGAACTCAACGGAGAACTGCGGCCCGCCGCGTATCCGGCCGCAGCCGCGGCGATGGACGCCGGTGACATGGAGTTTGCGCACTACCGGGTGATTCATCGCGCTCTGACCAAGTTGCCCACTTCTCTGCGGACGCCAGAACACTGGTCGACCATCGAATCGGATCTGGCAAACCAGGCCTGCGCGCTGTCTCCAGATCAACTGGAAAGCGTTGCGCAGCGGTTGCTCGCCTACCTCAACCCCGATGGCGAGTACACCGACGACGCCGACCGGGCCCGCCGTCGCGACCTGACGCCGGGGCGCCAAGACATCGACCACATGAGTGGGATCTCCGGGACGCTGGATCCCGCGACTCGTGCACTCTGGGACGTTGTCGCGGCGAAATGGGCGCAGCCAGGCATGAACAACCCTGAGGACCCCGAATCACCCGGCGGCGACGCCGATCTCGTTGACAGCACGGTTCTCGCTGCTGCCGCCGAACGAGACAACCGCACACAGGGTCAACGCAACCACGACGCGTTCAAGAAAGATGCTGGAGACGGTCGTCGGGTCGGGCACCCTCGGAAAACACCGCGGACAGCCGGCCATCGTCGTGGCAACGATGACGCTCGACGATCTGGAGGCCGAGACCGGCATTGCCACCACCGCATCGGGAGGCATCCTCCCCGTCCGGGATGCACTCGCACTGGCAGGTAGCAACCGAAAGTTCCTTGCGCTGCTCGACAACGCACACCGGCCGCTGTTTCTCGGCCGCGAAAAACGTCTGGCATCGGCGATCCAGCGAATCGCATTGATCGCGGCCGAACGCGGATGTTCGCGACCCGGCTGCGATCAGCCTGCCACCCGGACCGCAGTGCATCACATGCACGAATGGAAAGACGGTGGACGCACCGACATCACCGTCCTGACGCTCGTATGCGACGGCGACCACGCTCAGGTCCACGACGGCGACGGTGGCTGGATCACCGAGATCATCACCTCCGGAACCGGTCCCACAGAGTGGGTTGGGCGCGTCGGATGGCGGCAACGTGGCACCGACGACGCGCTGACTCCGAACGACACGCATTTCCCCGACCGGCGATACCAGCGAATGGTGGCTGAACGGCGCGAAAAAGAAGAGGCTTACGCCGCATGGTTTCGCCGGCGAGCGAAAGACGAACTCGCCGAGCAACAGTGGCGGATCGAGCACCCGATCTGGCATCGAGAAGAACAACGCTGGCTCGACGAGGTGGCACATCTACCCGACCCCTCCCCACCTCCGGAGAGTTGGTACAAGAATGTCGCATAGACGGCTGGCCGAAACTGGTTCCGGCAGTTCAGATCTCGACACCACCGATGCGCCGGAGGCGTTCCGTCCGCCACCCAGCGCGGGCTTCAACCGTGCTGTCGTCCAACGCCTCGATCTCGGCGGCGAGCCGGTCACCCAGCTCCGGCAAAAATCCGTCCAGCGCGGCCTCGGGGACCACCACATCCACGATGCCGGCGGCGTGCAGATCGGTCGCACGGATTCCCTGGCTCCGTGCCATGTCGGCTGCGTGGTCGGTGTCCCGAAAGACGATCAGGCTGGCGCCCTCGGGCGGCAGCGGAGACAACCACGAGTTCTCCATGGCCACCACCCGATCCGCAGGGAACAGTGCCAGCGCGGCTCCCCCAGCTCCCTGACCCAGCAGCACCGCCACCGTCGGCACCGTCAACGCAGTCAGCTCCGCAATGCAATGAGCGATCTCGTTTGCCAGGCCCGACTCCTCGGCGTCAGCGGACAGATCGGCGCCCGGAGTGTCGATCACCGTCACCAGCGGCAGATGCAGACTCTGCGCCAACCTCATACCCCGGCGGGCCAGCCGCAGATCAGCCGGTCCCACCAGCGAGCCGGGCACCTGACGGTTGCGGTCCTGCCCGACCACCACAACCGAATGCCCACCGAAGCGCGCCAACGCGAGAATGATGCCGCTACGCGAATCCAGTTCGCCGCCACCGGCCAGTTCCATCGCCTCGTCGGCCGACTCGCGCAGCAACTGACTCACGCCTGGTCTGCCGGGATCCCTCGACTGCTCCACCACATCCCAGGCCGACGACTCACCCACAGTCCCCTCGGACAGTCCCGGCGCAGCAGTCGGCCCAGAAGACGGCCCGGTCGGCCCGCGCCGGGAGTGATCGGCGTCCACCAGCGGGTCGACCAGAAGCCTGATGATGCGTGATGCGGTTGATCCCAATTCGTCCACCGCCACAACAAGATCCACCAGACCGTGTGAACGCAGGTTCTCCGACACCTGGACGCCCTCGGGGAATGCCTCGCCGTACAAGCCCTCGTACACTCGCGGGCCGAGAAAGCCGACAAGAGCGCCCGGCTCGGCCAACGTCACATGTGCCAGCGAGCCCCACGACGCGAACACCCCACCGGTGGTCGGATGACGCAGATACACCACGTACGGAAGATGGGCGGCCTTGTGATCTACGACCGCCGCCGTGATGTTCACCATCTGCAGAAAAGCCGCAGTCCCCTCCTGCATCCGCGTTCCGCCCGACGCCGGAAGGGCGAGCAACGGCAGACCTTCAGCAGTCGCTCTGCGGATCGCCGTGACCACGCGACGTCCCGCGTCACGGCCGATCGACCCACCCAGAAAACCGAACTCACTGACAACAACGGCCACTCGCACGCCGTTGACATGCGCTTCACCGCAGATGATGGACTCGTCGAGTCCGGTCTTCTCGCGGGCCCGACCAATGTCCTCTGCGTACCCGGCATCGTCGGGAAGCGCAGTGATCTGCGAGTCCCACGGGTGCCAACTGCCCTCGTCGACGAGCTTGGCCAGCAATTCCGTCGCCGAGGTGCGCTCGGGTCGATCCGTCCGATCAGTCACCCATCAACCGTAGAACTCTTGCCCACGATTGCCAGGGCAGATGGCAGATTCCTCGACCGACATCACCGGCACAGAACACAGCGGTCAGAAGTACTGGGCACCACCATCGACCGAGACGTGTTCGGCAGTCATGAACGACGACTCGTCCGACGCCAAGAACGCGACCACGTTCGACACCTCCTCCGGGTCCGCTGCGTACTGATTGAGAAACGGTGTACCCATGGGCGCCAATCGCGGATTGGCTGCATTGGTCTCTTCGATGCGGGCCACCATGTCGCCCGACCCCATCGGCGTGGCGACCGCGCCGGGGTGCACGCTGTTGACCCTCACATTGTGCGCACCCAATTCGGCAGCGAACGCCCGGGTCATGCCGGTGACGGCATGCTTGCTGGTGGTGTAGTGCACCATGAACGGCTGCACCTTCTTTCCGGCATACGAGCTGATCAGGATGATCGACCCGCGTCCGCGCTCGACCAGGTGAGGCGCCGTCGCCATCACGGTGTTCCACACGCCGGTGACGTTGATGTCCATGTGATCGCGGAACATCTCCGGGGTCGCCTCGTCCCAGATCGCCGGGATACAGATCCCGGCGTTGGCGACCACGACGTCGAGTCCACCCAGCTGGGTCACCGCATCGGCGGCGAGGGACCGTAGCCCCTCGAGGTCGCGAACATCCCCCTGGCGAAGAAGTGCTTTGCGACCCTCGGCCTCGACCAAGCCCGCCGTCTCGGCGAGATCGGCCGGCGTCGCCGAGTCGTACGGCACACCCGGCAACGGCCCGGCAAGATCAACACCCACGATGTCGGCGCCTTCACGTGCGAGCCGCACCGCATGCGCGCGACCCTGTCCGCGGGCCACTCCCGTGATGAATGCGACCCTGTTCGCCAGCCGTGTCACTACGCCCACCAATCGTTGTTCCCCGCGGCACGCGTCGCGAGTGCTCGAACCGACTGTAATTGGCCTGCATGAGCTGAACCGCCGTGTTTGCTGAGATGCACTTAACTTCGGCCTGAGTCGAATCCTTCCGCGGTATCGCAAACCAGCGAATGCTCACCGGCATGAGATTCGACGGCATGACTATTTCCACCGAGGTCCCGTGGTGGGCCGGAACACGGCGATGTACCGGCGCGACTGCCGGACAGTCATGACGTCCCCGCATCGTAGTCACTCCGTATTCGATTATCGAACAACATCATTCGCACAAACACAGGAGATCGTTGCATGAGCAACACCAACCGTTCCGTCGCCATCATCGGTGCAGGCCAAACAGGCGTCTCGGCGGCCGTCGGCTTCCTCAACGCAGGATTCGACGTGACCGTCTACAGCGAGCGTGATCAGCGGAGCCTGCTGCACGACGTATCCGCCACCGGTACCGCGGTGACGTTCGGCCTGTCCCAGCAGTCCGAAACCGCCTTGGGTGTCGACAACTTCGCCGGCCGGGCGCCGCAGGTCACCGGGATCAGCGCTCGCACCATCACGGGCAGCGGGCACGACTACACCGAGCTCCTCGACTTCGACGCCGAGTTCCCCGGATTCGAGGCGATTGGTGTCGACACCAGGCTCAAGGTCGACGAGCGTCTCACCCTGTTCCTCGAAAAGGGTGGTCGTTTCGTGGTCGAGAATGTCGATCCGGGCCGACTCGACTCCATCGCAGCCGAGAACGACCTGACCTTCGTCGCCACCGGCAAGGCCGGACTGTCCAGCCTGTTCAGCGTCGACGAATCACGATCGCCGTACAAGAGCCCACAACGCAGCGTCCTCCTGCTCACCGTGGCCGGGCTGGGTCACGACCCAGATGTGTTCGCGCACCGCAGCCCCGCGGGCCCGAAACACCAGGCGTTCAACTTCGCCGACCAGGGCGAGGGCTGGTGGGGCCCCTACCTGCACAAAGACGCCGGACCGTCATGGTCGTTCCTCGGGTGGGCGCAACCCGGCAGTGAATGGGAACGCAGATTCCAGTCGGTCACCGACGCACACTCTGCGCACAAAGTAGTCATCGACTTGCATCGCGAATACTTCGATTGGGACCTGCCCGAGGTGCTCAGCACCCAGGTCATCGAGGAGGACCCGCACTCCTGGATCCAGGGAGCGGTCACGCCCACCGTGCGAAACGCGCTCGGACACACAGCAAGCGGACACCGCGTGGTTGCTCTGGGCGATACCGCTGTGGCCTACGACCCCATCACGGGCCAGGGCGCGCAGAGCGGGTTCATCCAGGCCGCACAGTTCGTGGCCGCCGCCAAGGACCACGAGGGTGAGTTCGACGACGCCTGGATCACCGCCACCTACAACAACTTCCTGACCAGCCGTGTGGACGCCGCCAACCTTGCCACCCGGATCTTCCTGCGCGACCCGGTGTTCCAGGAATACGCTTCGGTGCTGTTCCCGGCCGCGGCAACCAATCCGAAGTTCGGCTCAGCGTTGTTCGGCCTGCTCTCGGATCCGTCGCCGGTGCTCT
Organism: Williamsia muralis; assembly: GCF_051487485.1. Lineage (GTDB taxonomy): Bacteria > Actinomycetota > Actinomycetes > Mycobacteriales > Mycobacteriaceae > Williamsia > Williamsia muralis_B. The sequence continues at coordinate 814,950 of NZ_JAHVCV010000002.1, forward strand.
CCATCAACTCCGTGGACGACGCCAAGTCGCTGATCACCCAGGTGACCGGCGAGGACGCCGACTCCATCCTCGCGAAGTTCGAACCGGCAGGAAGGTTCTCACGGTCGACGTACCGTTCGCTGACCCCGGTCGGCTGACCATCTGAAGCACCCGACGGGGGCTGAACAAACCGACGATGGCGGCGATCCGTGATGGATCGCCGCCATCGCCCGTTATTGTCAGCACCATGACTGTCGAAGAGCGGCGAGCGGATCTGGTCGACGCCGCGCACCGCCTCGCCGCGCGCGGCCTGGTGATCGGCACGGGTGGCAACCTGTCGGCGAGGGTCGGCGACCAGGTGGTCGTCACCGCCAGTGGCGCTGTTCTCGAGTCGCTCACCGCGGACCAGTTGGTGGTGACCGACCTCGACGGGCACGTGGTCGAGGACACCGATCACGTCCCGACGTCCGAGCTGCTCCTGCACCTGGAGATCTACCGCTCCACTGACGCGGCCGCGGTCGCGCACGCCCATCCGGTGGCTTCCATCGCGGTGGCCAACCTGGTCGATGAGCTGCCTGCGGTGCATTACACCGCGGCGTTGGTCGGCGGCGCCGTGCGCGTGGCGCCCCACGAGATCTTCGGCACCAGGAACTCACCGACGCAGTGGCCGAGGCGCTGACCGAGCGGACTGCCGCTTTGATGCGCAACCACGGTTCGGTCGCCTACGGCCCTACTCTCGAAGCAGCTTGTGAGCGCATCGAATTGGTGGAATGGCTGGCCGAGATCTACCTACGCACAGCCGCCGTCGGCGATGGCGCCGTGCTCAGCCGAGACCAGCTGATCGCGGTGGCCGTCGCCGCGGCGAACCGCGGCTACTCACCGCTACCCAGGAGATGATGCATGCAGGTCGTGACGTTCGGTGCCCATGTGCTCGATGTGGTTGTCCACCCGGTTGATTCGATACCTGACGGCCAGGGCGCGGCACTTGTTCCCCACATTCGGTTGGTGCCCGCGGGCCCGGCCGGCGGCACCGCCATCACGCTGGCCAAACTCGGAGCGGTGGTGTCGACGGTCGGCGCAGTGGGTCGCGACGACTCCGCCGATTTGCTCACCACCATGCTGCAGCGTCGCGGCGTGGTCACCGAACACCTTCTGCGAGTGGACGGTCAACCGACGTCGATGAGCGTGTTGCCCATCCGCAGCAACGGTGATCGACCCGCCCTGCACATGCCCGGCGCCAATCTGGCCTACCCGCTCGATCGAGTGCCGCTGGACCTTCTCACGTCCGCGGATCACGTGCACATCGGCGCGCCCGAGCTGCTCAACCCATCGGAACTGGCGGGCGTACTCGAACGAATCCGGGCTGCGGGCGTCCGCGTCTCGGCCGACATCTTGGCGCCGGGTGATCCTGGCGTGTTGTCGTGGATCGAACCCGTTCTGCCACACCTGGATTACCTACTGCCGAACGACGAGCAGGTGCTGGGCTTCACGGGTGCCACCGACCTGGTGGACGGTTGTCGCGCCCTCATCGACCTGGGTGTGGCCTGCGTCGCGGCCACTGCCGGCGCGGACGGCGCCTGGGTTGTCACCGGCGACGGTGCCGAACACGCCGCAGCCACCGATGTCGAGGTTGTCGACACCAGTGGCTGCGGGGATGCGTTCTCGGCCGGGTTCATCGCGGGCCGTCTCCACGACTTCGGCCTGCTGCGGTCAGCGCAACTCGGTTGCGCGGTGGCCGGAGTGGTCGCCACCGGGCTGGGCAGCGATCACGGCGACTTCGACTGGGAATCGGCGACAGCCGGCCTACCGGCCTGAGCTTGCCCCCGGCCTACCGGCCTGAGGTCATCCCGACAGATCCGTCAGACACCTTTGACGGCGTCGGCAATGGGGGTCTGACCACCGGTGAACTCGACCGTGGTTCCGACACTGGACTGCGTCTCGAGCACCGCAGCGAGGACCTCTGCCACATCGTCGCGGGACACGCTGGTTCCGGCTTCGGCGCCGCGTTCCTTGGTGGCGATACGGCCCGTGCCGGGCTCATCGTTGAGAGCGCTTGGTCCCACGGTCGTCCAGAGAAGTGTGGTCTTGCGCAGATGCTCGTCGGCTGCCGCCTTGGCCTCGGCGTAGGCGTGGAACGAATTGTCCTCGGGTACACCATGATCCGGTCCGGCACCGAAGTACGACACCTGGACGTAGCGGGTGATGCCGGCCTGCTGCGCCGCGTCGATGCTGCGGATGGCGGCATCACGGTCGACGGCGTACGTGCGGTCGGGGTTGCCGCCGCCGGCGCCGGCAGAGAACACCACGGCGTCGTGGCCCTTGATGGCCTCGGCGATCTCGTCGGTCGAGAGGTTTTCCACATCTGCGATGACCGGGGTGGCCCCGGTCTGCGTGATGTCGTCCGACTGGTCTGGATTACGGATCAGGGAGCTGACCTGATGTCCCTGACCGGTCAGAATCTTGGCCAGCTTGAGCGCGATCTTGCCGTGGCCTCCGATGATGGCGATTCGTGACATGCATCGTTCCCTTCGTCGTTGATGGGCCCTGCGTGTTGGAGCACTGAGGAGCACAACAAGAACAGCCGGCGAGGCATTCCGGCAGTTGCGACGGGAAGACCGACAGCTCCACCCGTCCTTGTCGCAGAACGGGTGGAGCTGACGAGCAGAGCAGGCGCTACTTCTGGGCAGGCGCTACTTTTGGGCAGGCAACACGTGTTCACCGGTCTTGTCGCAGGACAGTGCCAGCGAGCTGATGTACTGCTTCTCACCGTTCGGGCCGGGTTTGTTCGATGCGAGCATGTCGGGGCGCTCGAACTCGATACCGGTCACCGAGCACAGCAACTTGGCGTCGGACGGGTTGCCGTGTTCGTCGAACATCGGCAGGTCGATTCCGTCGTCGGTGCGTCGCAGGTAGTACTTGCCCTTGGTGATCACCGCGATGATCGGCGGCAACACCAGCGCGAGGATGGTTGCCACGATCGGCGAGTACGGCTGGATGGCGTCACCGAAAGCGTGGAAGTACACCAGCACCGACAGTCCACCGGCGAGGATCACGCTGATGAACCCGACCGGGTTGAAGTTGTACAGCATCCCCCTGCGGAACTCGGGCACCTTGGGCGAGAGCTTCAGGACGTACTTGTTGAACACGATGTCCGAGGCCACCACGACGATCCATGCGATGGCGATGTTCGCGTAGAAGTTGAGGATGTTGTTCAAGAAGCTGAACATGTTGGCTTCCATCAACACCAGAGCGATCGCGACGTTGAAGAAGACGAAGAACAGTCGACCCGGGTAGGTCTTGGTGATGCGGGTGAAGCTGTTGGTCCAGGCCAACGATCCCGAGTACGCGTTGGTCACGTTGATCTTGATCTGCGAGATGACCACGAGGATGACGGCGAGGGTCATCGCCAGCCAGTGCGGCATGAACTCCTCGTAGACCGCGAGGAACTGCTCCACGGGTTCGTTGGCGACGCCGGCCTGGTCGGCGAAGTTCATGATCAGGTAAACGGCCAGGAACAGGCCCACGATCTGTTTGATCGCACCGAAGAACACCCAGCCCGGTCCTGCGGTGATCACGGCGATCCACCAGCGACGCGAGTTCTCAGGTGTCTTGGGAGGCATGAACCGCAGGTAGTCGATCTGCTCGGCGATCTGGGCGATCAGCGACAGACATACACCGGCGGCGAGCATGATGCCTGCGAAGTTGACGCCGTGGCCGCCCTGGGCGTCGGTGCCACCACTGAATGCGAGGAAGTCTCCGATCGCATCAGGGTGCTTGATCACGAGGTAGACAAACGGCAGCACCATCATCACCAGCCACAGCGGCGTGGTCCACACCTGCAGTTTTGCCAGTGTGTTCATGCCGTAGATGACCAACGGGATCACCATCACCGATGAGATGAGGTAGCCCAGCCACAGCGGGATGTGGAGACCCAGCTTGAGGCCCTGCGCCATGATCGAGCCCTCGAGGGCGAAGAAGATGAACGTGAACGACGCGAAGATGACGTTGGTGACCACCGAGCCGTAGTAACCGAAGCCGCTGCCACGGGTGATCAGGTCGAGGTCGATGTTGTACCGGGCGGCGTAGTACGCCAGCGGGTAGCCGGTGAGGACGATGACCACCGCGAAGATGAGAATGCCCCACAACGCGTTTCCCGTGCCGTTGGCGATGCCGATGTTGGCGCCGATGGCGAAGTCGGCCAGGTAGGCGATGCCACCCAGAGCCGAGGTGGCGACCACCGCGGGCCCCCACTTGCGGTAGCTACGGGGCGCGAAACGAAGGGTGTAGTCCTCCAGCGTCTCGCTCATCGCGTTGATGTTGGTCGGCAATTCCCCCGCGGCTATCGGGTCCACCGTTTTGTCTGCAGACATATCTCTCCCTCGCGTAATGCCCACGTTTCCTCTGAACCAGAGACTGCGAGGAACGTAAGGCCGCCGTGTATCTGGGAGGCTGCAGCTGTGTTACCACCACGAAAACCCGCTTGAGCCGCAGGTATTGTCGAGGGGTCGTGCCGAGGGCAGTTTGGGAAAGCAGCTGCGGGAAGCGGCTGAGGGCAGAGCTGAGGAGGCCTCTACTTCCCGATGAAGTTCGGCTGACGCCGCTCGGCCCGGGCGGCGCGGCCCTCGGCCATGTCCTGGCTCTGCCAGGCCCTGACCATCGCTGCGACGTGGTCGGGTGCGGCCTCGTCGCGAGCACCGTCGTCGCCGAGAACCAGCTTGTAGTGCTGCAGGGTCAGCGGGGCCAGCGCGGCGATGCTCGCGGCCCACTGCTGCGCCTCAGCTAGATCGCCGATCCGATTGGCGAAACCGACGGCCGCAGCCCGGTCGGCACTGAGCGAGTCACAACCGATCAGGATGCCCGCCGCATCACCGGCACCGACCAGCGAGACGAGACGCTTGATGGTCCATTCATCAACTGTCACACCGATCTTTGCGGCGGGGATACCGCACCACGCCGACGGCGACATCACCCGCAGATCAGCGGCCATCGCAAGCTGCAGTCCGGCCCCCAGCGCGGCACCGTTCAGCGCGGCGATCACCGGTACCGGGATGCTCTCGACAACCCGGAGCATCGCCAGCAGTTCGTCGAGGAAGGTCTGTTCGTAGACCGGGCCGGACAGATCCGCGCCCGCACAGAACACGGTTCCCTGACCGGTGAGGACGATGGCCCGTACACCTGACCCCGCCGCGTCGGTCATCGCCACCGACAGCGCTTCCACCAGTTCGTAATTGAGTGCGTTCCGCCTCCGCTCACGCTGCAGTTCGATGGTCAGCACATCGCCATCCCGGCTGGTCCCAATCATGGGCGTCAGCGTACCGCTATTGTTCGACAGGTGAACTCCAACGCCTTCGGAGGCCGGGCGCGTACCGATGTACTCGTCATCGGCGCCGGGCAGGCGGGCCTGTCGGCCGGGTATTACCTGGGCAAATACGGCCTCGGTGATCGAACAATGATCGTCGACCACTCCCCCGGGCCCGGCGGCGCGTGGCAGTTCCGTTGGCCGACATTGACTTTGGCCGGGGCCAACAATGTGCACGACCTTCCCGGCTTCGGCCTGTCGGAAGCGCTCGGCGTCGAATGCGACCAGTGGCCGGCGTCCACGGCGGTGCCCGATTACTTCGATCAGTACGAACAGCGGTTCGGGCTCGACGTGCGTCGACCTGTCGACGTCCGATCGGTGTCGCTCGACGGCGACGACTTCCTGGTCTCGGCTTCTGATGGCTCACAGCTGATGGCGCGCACCGTGATCAACGCAACCGGAACCTGGGATCGGCCGTTCATCCCGTACGTGCCGGGTATCGAGGCGTTCACCGGGACACAACTGCACACCCACGACTACAAGAGGCCGACCGATTTCGACGGTAAGCGAGTTCTCGTGGTGGGAGCCGGCATCTCCGCCATCCAGCTGCTGATCGAGATCGCACGCAATGCCGAAGGCGCACAGACCTTCTGGTGCAGTCGCACCGAACCCCAGTTCAGCAGTGCCCCGTTCACCCCCGAACATGGCCGGGCCGCAGTGGCGCGTGTCGAGGAACGGGTGCGCGCCGGGCTTCCGCCCGGGTCGGTGGTGTCGGTGACGGGGCTGCCCGAAAACGACGCGATACGCGCCGCACGCGCGGACGGCATCCTCGCGTGGCGACCGATGTTCACCCGCATCACACCCACGGGAGTGTGCTGGGACTGCGGGACACCCGCGAACGGCGGTGGAGGTGGCGGGGGCGGTGGTGATCATCTGGATGTCGACGTCATCCTGTGGTGCACCGGCTTTCGGAGCGCCCTGGACCATCTGGCGCCACTGAAGTTGCGGGCTCCGGGCGGCGGCATCGTGATGACGGGCCGGCTGGCAACCGTCGTGGCATCCACTCCTCGTCTGCAACTACTGGGCTATGGCCCGTCGGCGTCCACCATCGGCGCCAACCGCGCGGGCCGCGAAGCAGCCCGGGTGGTGCAGGACATTCTCGCCTGACGCACCCTGCCGGCTGATGCCGCAGCCGCAACCGCAGGACAGTGACAGTCGCAGTGCACTGCAACGTTCAGACCACATTCCGCCCGAAATCCGGCTACTCGTCAGCTGAGATGGTCAAATCGATCTACAGCGGGTCGGGCCGAGGTGAGGTGTGCGATGCGATACACGGACAGCAGACGTGGCCCGGGTCGATTCCGGAGTTTGTGCGCGGCGGCAACGATTTCCGTGCTCCTCGCCTTCATCTCGGTTTCGCCAGCGGCTGCCGACAGCAGCGAGGGATCGGACAGCGCCCAAGGATCAACTGCGTCGCTGTGGGAAGTACCCACCCGTCCCGGCCCGGCACAGAACACGCATCATGAGGCCTCCCGCCATGTCGGCGACCACCCGGGCTCGGTGCCACCGGGCGTGAACGACTTCGCCTGCACCCCATCGCCGACGCACCCGCGGCCGGTTCTTCTACTCCACGGCACTGATTCGAGCGCGTACTCCGATTTCGCGAAGATCGGCCCCCGGCTCGCGGCCGAGGGCTTCTGCGTGTTCGCGGTGAACTTCGGCGGGCGTGCGGGTGGCGACAACTTCGGCACCGAAGACATCGTGGAGAGCGCTCGGCAGGTCGGCGACTTCGCGGCTGAGGTACTGCACGAGACGGGAGCCACCAGGCTGGACATCGTCGGGTATTCGCAGGGCGCAACGGTCGGCCGGTATTTCGTCAATCGGCTGGGTGGGTCGACGATGGTCGGGCACTGGGTGGGTCTGGCATCCCCGTCGTACGGCAGCTCCCTGTACGGCTTGGTGCCGATTGCCGCCCGGATCCCCGGCGCGCTCGACGTCGCGGCCACCGTGATCCCACCTGAGCTGGTCTCCACCGCCCTGTGGCAGCAAGTTCAGGATTCGCCGCTGCTCGCCGAACTCAACAACGGCGGCAACGACACGGTCCCCGGCGTCGGGTACACCACCATCGGCACCCAGGTGGACGAAGTGATCCAGCCGTCGGCAACCGTCGCGCTCAAAGGTGCCGGCGCAACAAATCTGTTCATCCAGGATCGCTGTCCGGCCGATCTGAGCGGCCATTTCCGCCTGCCTTACGACGACTACGCCGTCGGGCTTGTACTCAATGCCCTGGACCCGGCTGCGGCGGCACCCACCTGCACGCCGGTGGCGCTGGGCACGGACATCCTCGAGATGGTGATCGCAGAAAACTCCTGAGTCTGGCGATCACAAAGCACCCTCCATATATGGCAAACATTGACATTCTGTTGTGTTTTCCCAACACTTACATCTGTGAGTCCGGTCAAGAAGGCAGGCCACCTGCCGATCTACAACCGCATCGGCGTACTACGCGCCGAGCGCCGGATGTCACGCGCGCAACTTGCCGAGTTGGTGGGCGTGAACGTCCAGTCCATCGGCTCGCTCGAGCGGGGTGACAACTATCCCAGCCTCGACCTCGCCTTTCGCATCTGCGATGTGTTCGGGCTCCCGGTGGAGGCCGTCTTCAGTCGCCGCGAGTTCGGCGCGATGTCGACACAGTTGTATCGCACGAATGGAGGGCCGTCGTGAACGATCCGAACAGCGTGATCCCCGAGTCCGCGAAACCGGCGTGGTGGCGCGGGTATGAGGAATGGCAGGTACGCAGACACGAGAAGTTCCTGCGTCGCTATGGCCACCGGTTCCCCCGTCTGCGGAATCGGCGCAGTGCCCGCAAACTTGTGGTCGCGCTTGTCATATCGGTGATCCTGGTGATCGCGAGTGCAATCGTCATGTTCTTCACCATGTGGGCGGCGCCGTTCATCGGCCTCATCTTGTTTGTCATGCTCCCGCTCATCTACGTGCTGCGGGCAGTGACGCGCAACGTCAGCGATGCACCGGCCTCGGCCCTCGACGAGTTCGAACTCGCCAGCCGCAACGCCGCCCGATCGATCGCGTACACCGCGCTGTGGGTCTCGATGTTCATCCCGTACCTCGTGCTCATCATCTTGTCGGGCGGAGGCGACAACAGCGTCGGCGGCCAGGTGATCTACGGCAGCGCGGTGCTCCTCATCGTGCTGGTCGCCGGGGCCACCTGCATTCCCACCTGCCTGATCGGATGGTGGCTACCCGACCCCGATCCAGAAGACTTCGCCACCTATCCCCAGGTGGTGGCCAATGAAAACGTCAGCCAATCAGGAGGATTCGAACAGTGACCGCTCCCCTCATCGTCGACGGTCTGAGTAAGAGATACGGGTCCCTCAAGGCCCTCGACAACATGTCCTTCACCGTCGCCCCCGGAGAGATCTTCGGATTCGTCGGTTCCAACGGTGCCGGGAAATCCACCACGATGCGCATCATCCTCGGTGTGCTGTCGGCAGATTCGGGTCGCGTACTGCTGGGTGACTCACCCATCGACCTCGACACGCGACGTCGCATCGGCTACATGCCCGAAGAACGCGGCCTGTATCCCAAGATGAAGGTGGGTAAACAGCTCTCGTTCCTCGCACAGTTGCACGGTCTGTCCCGCGCCGAAGCCGATGACCAGGTGGAGACCTGGGTACGGCGGCTGGGTGTGTACGAGCGGATCGACGATGACGTGAACAGCCTCAGCCTCGGCAATCAGCAGCGTGTGCAGCTGGCGGCCGCCCTGGTTCACAGCCCTGATGTGCTGGTGCTCGACGAGCCGTTCTCGGGCCTGGACCCCGTCGCCGTCGACGTGATGAGCGACGTGCTGAAAGAAAAGGCCGCACAGGGTGTTCCGGTCATCTTCTCCAGCCACCAGCTGGAACTGGTGCAGCGCCTGTGTGACCGGGTCGGCATCATCTCCTCCGGCACCATGCGGGCACTGGGCACCGTGGACGAACTCCGGTCGGCAGGCGAGATCCGGCTCGACGTCGGCGCACCGCAGGCCCCTGCCGGATGGGCCGATCATCTGCCCGGGGTTGTCGGCACCATCCAGAACGGGTCGATCACCACGGTCAGCATGACGCCGGGGACCGACGAGCAGGCAATTCTGACCGCTGCCCTCGCCACGGGGCCGGTCACACATTTCGCCCAGTCCCGACCCGACCTGACCGAACTCTTCCGAGAGGTTGTATCCGCATGAGTGTGAACGCTTCCGATCCGAACAAGCACCCGAAGTCCGGCTCGGGCCGGATGAGCGCGTGGCGAGCCGTCGATCTGGTGGCCCGGCGCGAGATCACCACCCGCGCGGCCACCAAGTCGTTCATCATCACCAACGTGATCCTGCTGGTGGTCATCGTCGCCGGCATCATCGTTCTCTCCATCTTCACCGGCGACGACAAACCGACGAAAGTCGGACTGGTGGGCGACAACTCGCAGTTGTCGGAGACGATCGTCGCGGTCGGCGACGCCTCGGGTGAGAACATCGAGATCGTGCCCATCGGCAACGCCGACGAGGCGCGCGCCCAAGCGAAGGAAGGCGACGTGAAGGTGGCGTTGGTTCCCGGGGCTCCCGGAACCAACAACTACGAAGCCGTCACCAAAGACGACCTCGACGGCAGCCTCGAAGGTGTGTTGCGAACGGCCGTGAGTCAGGACGGGTTGACCAAGGCCCTGGCCGCGGAGAACGTGGACCTGTCGGCCATCAGCGCCGATTCCACACTCACCGTCAGCGAGACAGATCCAGCCAAACCGAATGAGGGACAACGTATTGCCGTGGCGCTCGTCGGCGTCTCACTGCTGATGTTCGCTGTGCTGCAAGGCGGCTCCATGGTCGCGGCGGGAGTTGTCGAAGAGAAGACATCCCGGGTGGTCGAGTTGTTGCTCGCAACGATCAAACCGCTACATCTGTTGTGGGGCAAGATCGTCGGCATCGGATTGATGGCTTTTGCGCAGGTGGTCCTGTTGGGCGGTACCGCGCTCGTAGCCGCCCTCGCCACCGGCATTCTCAACGTGCCCACGGCGGCAGGCTCGATGTTCGCCGCGGTTGTCGTCTGGTTCGTGCTGGGCTTCGTCTTCTTCGCAACCTTGTACGCCGCAACGGGCGCAGTGGTGTCGAGACAGGAGGAACTGGGCTCGAGTTCGGCCCCGCTCACCATTCTCGCGATGGCGGTTGTGTACTCGGCCTACTTCGGCATCGGCTCCCTCGACAGCACGTTGATGCAGACCCTGGCATGGATACCGCCGTTCTCGGCGTCGATCATGCCGGTGCGGATAGCAACGGGCGACGCGACGGTGGTCCAGGTGATCGTCACCATCGTCCTGATGATGATCGCCTGCGCGGTGGCGGCATGGCTCGCAGCCCGCATCTACCAGCGCAACATCCTGCGCACAGGTGCCCGCGTGAAGTGGAAGGAAGCCATCAAGGGCTGACCGGACGAGTCACCCCGAAACGGTCCTCGACGAGTTGGGCAGCATGCGTGGCGGCGGCGTCAGGTGCGATCAATGCACCGGCGACCGCCGCTACTCGTGTACTGACAGCAGGGTCGAGGATCACCTCGAGGCCGGCCACCAACCGCTCGGCGGTCAAACCCTTCAGCCGGCAGAATGTCCCGAGGCCAAGGGTTTTCACCTGCCTGCCCCAGTACGCCTGGTCGGCGCCACCGTGGCAGATCATCGTGGGCAGACCCGCCCGCAGTCCCGCAGCGGTGGTTCCCGCCCCACCGTGATGCACCGCGGCGCGGCACCGTGGCAGCACGGACGCGTGATCGAGCGATTCGGCGAAGAACACTCCGTCATCCAACGGGTCGGGTCCGGTGGTCCGTCCTTTCATCGTGATCAGCGCGCGGACACCAACCGCCGCACAGGCTTCGGTGATCACCCGGGTGAGTGCGTCCGGATCGAGAACCGGCACACTGCCCACCGTGACGAAGACCGGTGCATCACCTGCTGCCAGCCACTGATCCAGAGCGCCGGTATCCGCCTGCGTTGTCCCGACATTCCCGGCGGCTTCACCTCGCGCATCGGCGGGAAGGTCGAGGTACCCGACGACTGGCTTGCGATCGCCCCATTCCTCGACCAGACCGGGGAACAACGCCGGGTCGTAGGCCTGGATCTGAAGAACCCCGCTTGCCATCAATCTCTGATGGAGCGACTGCTGCACGGCAGGTAATCCGAGCCTGGATCGGAACGAGTTCTCCGCACCTCGCCCGGCCATGAACCCCAGCGCGTCGGTCAGCTTCCACGACGCACGGTTGACCGCAGCCGGACCTGGCAGGGCAACTCCGGGAACGGCGCCCACCACTCCGTTCTCGGAGAACGGTCCGAAACGCAGCACCGAGAACGGCACGCCTAGTTTCTCGGCGATCGAGTACATCCGTTCCTGACACAGGGGTCCGCTCACCACACCGTCCACGCCGGTGAGTTCGGCATCGGGTCCGGTGAGCAGATCCACCGCGTCAGCGTCGAACGCCGCGAAACCCTCCTTGATCGCCGCGCCGGCCAGCCGCAGCTTGGTGTATGGGTTCTTGGTCCGCAGGATCTCCTGCCCTCGCGGGCTGTCCCACACCGAGGCGGTGTCCGAACCCACCGCATATGCGATCAGGCCGAGATCCCGGGCGAGCGGGACGTAGTTCGGCGGCACCACCATCCTGACGTCGTGGCCGCGACGCTGCAGTTCGAGCCCGAAGGCCAGACCCGGCTGGATGTCGCCGCGGCTCCCGTAGAACATCAACACCAATCTCATGCCCGCACGATAGACAACGAAAACCGTTGTCGCTGCGTGGATGAGGCCACGGTTAGGTCCGGATGATCGCGGTAACGCGGGTGTAACCGCGAAGAAACTCCAGACGCCTAGCGTCGCCCGATATGACCCACGCTGACTCTCCGTCGATGAGTGTTACGGACGAATCGCCCACCGCACCCAAGGCTGCCCGGCCGCTGGGCACCGGTATCAACATCTCCGGGCTGACCAAGGAGTTCAAGTCCGCGGGACTGCGGGGCGGGTCGTCGGTGACCGCGCTCGACAACGTCGACCTGCAGACCTCGGAAGGCGCGTTCCTGTCGCTTCTCGGGCCATCGGGATGCGGGAAATCCACGGTCCTGCGCATCCTGGCGGGTCTCGAAGAGGCGACTGCGGGCACGGCGCTGATGAATGGGCGCTCACCAAAAGAACTGCAGTCACAACACGGGCTGGGCATCGCCTTCCAGGACTCCGCGCTGCTGCCGTGGCGCAGCGTCGAATCGAACATCAAGCTGCCGTTGCAGGTCGCGGGCATCTCCGTCGACAAGGGTTTCATCGACGAGCTGATCGACCTGGTCGGCCTCAAGGGCTTCGAGAAGGCCAAACCGGCCACCCTGTCCGGCGGTATGCGTCAGCGCGTATCCATCGCCCGCGCTCTGGTCGTCAAACCCACAGCGCTGTTGCTCGACGAACCGTTCGGTGCCCTCGACGACATGACCCGCCAGCGCCTGAACATCGAGCTGCTGCGCATCTGGACCGAGAAGCCGGCCACCACACTGATGGTCACCCACGGCATCGCCGAGGCGGTGTTCCTCTCCGATGTTGTCGCCGTGATGAGTCCCCGGCCAGGGCGGGTCCTGGAGACGGTCACCATCGACCTGCCCCGCCCGCGGGTACCCGACATGATGCGGACCCCGGAGTTCCACGCCCTACACGACCACCTGAGCGGCCTGCTGTTCGGCAACAAGGGATCGGCGGGCGTCGCGTGACCACCCTGACGGCAGGCAAAGGGATGGGCGGCACGCAACTCACCGGTCGGGCGCAACTGGCCGGGAAGCGCTGGGGTGCAGGGGCGATAGGCATTGTCGCGGTCCTGATCATCTGGACGATGGCCGGGTACTTCGAGTGGTTCAAAGGCACCATCCCCACCCCGCTGGCCGTCATCGACGCCATCGGGGACAAGGGGTGGGACTACTACATCAACAACTTCACACCCACGATCGAACTGTCCCTGCGAGGGTTTCTGTGGGGCAACGTACTCGCCATCGGCCTGGCGCTGCTGGTGGTGATCATCCCGTTGATCGAGGGTGTGGCCACACAGCTGGCCATCATCAGCTACTGCACGCCGATCATCGCGGTGGCGCCCATCGTGCAGGTGGCGTTCGCCGAGGTACAGACCATGATCGTGTTCCTCGCGGCGATCTCGGTGTTCTTCACCACGATGATCGGAACGTTGTCGGGCCTGCGATCGCCACATCAGGCAAGCCTCGACCTCGTCAAAGTCTATGGCGGAGGGACCTTTTCGCAGCTGGTACGCGTACGCATCATCTCAGCACTGCCCAGCACCTTCGGGGCGTTGAAGATCGCCGCACCGGCAGCTGTTCTCGGTGCCGTGCTCGGTGAGTTCCTGGCCATGCCGGAAAAGGGTGCGGGGCCGGCACTCATCATCGCCCAGCAAAGCGGCGACATCCCGGCCGTGTGGGCGATCGCTCTCGTCGCGGGAGCAGTCGCCGGCATCGGTTACGGCATCGTGGCGTTCTTCTCGGTCTTCGTCACCCGCTACAGCACCGGAATGGCAGGCAGCAAATGACCGCCACCACCACGTCCCAGGCTCCGCCGAGCGCGCCGGTTCCCGCGGCCGCAGCCGCCCGGGCGAACGCCGGCAACGGCAAGGCGATCGCCTGGGAGATCGCCAAGTTCATCGGCTCCCTGGTGATCTCGTTCTTCTTGATCCTGGTCATCTGGTGGTTGTTCCTGCTGGCGTACCCGGACATCGGCCCGATCATCGGCAAGACGCCGGTGGACGTGTTCCACTACCTGTTCACCGACCCGACGGCCTCGGCAGACCGCAGCGCGATCCTCGACAATCTGTGGATCACGCTGAAGGACGCCGGAATCGGGTTCGTCTGCGGTATGGGCGCAGCAGTGGTCGCCGCCGCGTTGTTCGTGATGTTCCGCCCGGTTGCCCAGACGTTCATGCCGATCGCCATGTTGCTGCGGTCGGTACCGCTGGTGGCGATGACCCCGCTGATCACGCTTGTGGTGGGGCGCGGTGTTGCCGTCGTTGCGGTGATGGGCGGGATCGTGGTGTTCTTCCCCGCGTTGGTGATGATCATGACCGGCCTGGCAAATGCTCCGCGGCAGATCAACGACGTCATCGTGGCCTACGGCGGAACCCGCCTGACGGCCATGAGGATGGCGGCCTTGCCCTCGGCCGTTCCAGCGCTGTTCGCCGCGGCCAAGGTCTCGGTGCCCGGCGCCATGATCGGTGCCACCGTTGCCGAATGGCTGGGCACCAACAAGGGTTTGGGCGCCACGCTGCAGCAGGCGTTGCCCGCGGCGGCCTACAACGAGCTGTGGGCGTCGGTGCTGGTCATCACGGTCGCGTCCATCGTGCTCTATGCGTTTGTCGGTGTCGCCGAGAAGCTCGTGCTGGCGCAGATGGGCACCACACCGACGTAGATCAGCGGCCGGTGGCGCAGTTTCACAACTCGTTACAAACAAACGCACGTGCGCAATGTGGCCGAAACCGCGCCACCTTAAGTTCTGCCGAAGGCGGATCTCGATCTGAAGTACCGCCGACGTTCACTGAAAACAGGAGTCTGCACATGGCTTACACGTTCGACCGCCGATCCTTCCTTCGGTACTCCCTGATCGCCGGTGGCGCTGTCGGAAGCGCCAGTGTTCTCGCCGCCTGCAGTTCCGGCAGCAGCGACAGCGGTGGGAACAGCACCACCAATCCCAAGGTGCAGTTGTCGTGGCAGAAGAACATCGAGTTCGCCGGCGAGTACTTCGCCATCGAGAACGGCTACTACGAAGCCGCCGGACTCGGCACCCCTGAACTGATCACCGGCGGCGGACCGGGCACAGGTGTGGAGACGGGCCTGACGTCGAACAAGGTGTGGATAGGCATGACCGCCCCGCAGCTGACCGCTCCCGTGATCCTGCAGGGCGCCAAGCTCAAGACCGTCGCCGCGACCTTCCAGAAGAATCCCTTCTGCATCGTGTCGTCGGCGGGTAGCCCGATCCTTAGTCCCCAGGAGATGAAGGGCAAGAAGATCGGCGTCCAGGCGTCAAACGAGAACGTCTTCAAGGCACTGCTCACCGCAAATGGCATGACCGACTCGGACATTCAGAAAATCACCGTGCAGTACGACCCGACCCCACTGACCAAAGGTGAGGTCGACGGCTGGGTCTCGTATGTCACCAATGAGCCGATCACGTTGGCAGAGGGCGGTTTCCCCAACGCGAACTTCCTGTTCGCCGACTTCAATCTGCCCCTCGTCGCCGAGACCCTCGTGGTCCGGCAGGAGACCATCGACAACGAACGCGACAAGCTCAAAGCCTTCATCAAGGCCGACATCCAGGGCTGGTACGACGCAGTGGCCGACCCGGCCAAGTCGGCCGAACTGGCCGTCACCAAGTACGGCAAGGACCTCGGCCTCGAACTCGGCGAGCAGACCAAGGAAGCCGAAGCCCAGAACACCCTGGTGGTGTCGGACGAGACCAAAGCCAATGGCCTGCTGACGATGTCAGATGAGCTGATCGACCTGAACATCGAAGCGCTTGCCAAGGCGGGCTACGACATCAAGCCGGCCGACATCTTCGACATGACGATCGTCAACGAAATCTACGCGGAGAACCCGGAGCTGAAGAAGCCGATCTGACATTCCCCCAGCGTGCCCTTTCACCCGTTGACGCCGAAAGGGCACGCTCGTGGGATTCAGTCGAGCTGGTTGTAGCGATCCAAGGCGACCCGGCGTTGTGCCGAGTGGTCCACGATCGGCTCGGGGTAGTCGTCGGGCCGCAGTGCGCCGGGTTCGTGGACAGCGCTACCCGGAATGGGGCGGAGCTCGGGAACCCAGCGGCGTACGTAATCCCCGGAGGGATCGAACTTCTTGCCCTGCGTGGTGGGGTTGAACACTCGAAAGTACGGTGCCGCATCGGTTCCCGACCCCGCAACCCACTGCCAACCGTGCTGGTTGCTCGCCATGTCACCGTCGATGAGTTGATCGAGGAACCATGCGGCGCCGCGCTGCCACGGCAGATGGAGGTCCTTCACCAGGAATGAGGCGACGATCATGCGCAGCCGATTGTGCATGAACCCACTCCCCGAGAGCTGACGCATACCCGCGTCGACGATCGGGAATCCCGTCTTTCCTTCGCGCCAGGCATCGAAGTCCGCATCGGCGTCCGATCCCGAATCGTGCTGCATCGCATCGAACTTCTTGTTCAGGTTCCACCACACCGAGTCCCGTCGCTGATACAGCACATCGGCATAGAAGTCCCGGAACGCCAATTCCCTGACGTAGGCGGCCTGTCCGGAACCCTCGGACTTGTCGAGTTCGACAAGCATCGCCCGCGGATGGATGTTGCCGTACTTCAGATACGCCGACATCCGGCTGGACGCCTCGAGGTCGGGCCGGTTGCGGTCCTGCTCGTAACCGAGCACGCCATCGGCGATGAACTCGGCGAAACGCTCGTGCGCGGCATGCTCGCCGGCAGGGATGTCGAGTGTGGCCGGCGGGTCGGGAATGTCGATGGACTCGACACCTGCGACGTCACCGGGGTCGATCCAGTCTGCGGACTCCACTCCGGTGTCGGCCGGCTCCCGCCATCCGTGTGCTTTCCACGTACGGAAGTAGGGGGTGAACACCCGGTAGGGCTCGCCGTCGTCTTTGCGAACGCGACCGGGCGTCACCGCGTAGGGCGATCCTTCGGCGCGCAGCGGCACGTCGCCCAGCGCTTCGGCCACCTTGCGGTCGCGGCGACGTCCGTACGGGGCGAAGTCGGCGGTGATGTGCACCGCCTCGGCGTCGATGACCTTCGCGAGGGCGGGAATCTGTTCCTCGGGCGCGCCACGGACGACCAGGAGTCTGCCGTCGAGCTGGTTGTGCAGATCACGGAGCGACTCGAACAAGAACGCCAGTCGTCGATCGCCCGACGACGCCTCGAGTTTGGGGTCGAGAACAAAGCAGGCCAGGACGCGCCTGCCCTCGGCGGCCAGCAGCGGGGGCAGATCACCCAGCCGCAGGTCGCGACGAAGCCAGAGCAGGATCGGTTGTTGGTCCATTCACCCATCCTGCCGAAAACAACGGCGAAGGGTGGTACATCAATGTCGCGAATGCTTCGGTGGATGCAGCAGCAGGTCGATGACCAGCGCCGTCCACCCCGTTTGGTGACTCGCACCGAGACCGGCCCCGTTGTCTCCGTGGAAGTACTCGTTGAACAACAGGTTGTCTTTCCACGCGGGGTCTGTCTGGAAGATCTCCGTTCCGCCGTACACGGGACGGCGTCCGTCCGCGTCGGGCAACCAGATCGACACCAGTCGGTCCGCCAGGTCTTGGGCGATCTCGAAGAAGTCGGAGTCGGCGTCCGCCCCGGTGGGGTACGCCATCGTCGCCTCGGGGCCGAAGAAGCGCCCGTATTGCACCAGTGCCCGGATCGCCAGGTAGTTGATCGGGAACCACACCGGTCCCCGCCAATTCGAGTTGCCGCCGTACATGGCGGTCCGCGACTCCGCGGGCTCGTAGTCGATGACCGCGCCGGTGGCGCCGGGCAACGTGTACGGCTCGCTGTACTTCTTCGACAACGAGCGCAGACCATGATCGGAGAGCAATGCGTCCTCGTCGAACACCGTGCGCATCAGCGACCGCAACTGGTCGGCAGACAGCACCGAGAGCAGGATGCGCGGCTTGTCGTCGTCGGTGCGGATCCGCCACGATTGTGCCTCCCCGATGCCGAGAGCCGCGAACCGCCGGGTGAACCGTTTCCGTAACCTGCTCATCCGCTTGGCATTGCGCGCAGGGATCTCCGCCGCGGCCAGCGCCGGGATCAGACCGACCAGACTCTGCACCTTGATGGACTCACAGGTTCCGTCAGGGTCGGTCAGCCGGTCGTAGTAGAAGCCGTCTTCCACGTTGTAGAGGCCGGATTCCTTGAGCGACTGCGCGATCAACGTGAAGTGCTCGAGGAACTTGATCACCATGTCCTCGTAGACCGGGTCGTGGTCGGCCAGTGCCAGCGCAATGCCCAACATGGCCTCGGCATAGAACGCCATCCACCCCGTGCCGTCGGACTGTTCGAGTGTGGTGCCCGGCGGCAGGTGTGAGCGGTCGACCGGACTGATGTTGTCGAGTCCGAGGAACCCGCCACCGAATACGTTGTTGCCGTTCGGATCCTGTCGGTTCACCCACCAGGTGAAGTTGAGCAGCAGTTTCTGGAAGACCCGTTCGAGGAACTCGATGTCGGTGCCGCCGTCGATGTTGAACACCCGCAGCGCCGCGAGGGCATGCACCGGCGGGTTGACGTCGTCGAAACTCCACTCATAGGCGGGCAGAGCACCATTGGGGTGCAGGAACCACTCCCGCAGGAGAACGATCAACTGATACTTCGCGAACGCCGGATCCAGATGCGCCCACGAGATGGAGTGAAAAGCCAGGTCCCAGGCGGCAAACCACGGATACTCCCACGGGTCCGGCATCGCCAGGATGTCGAAGGCATCGAGGTGTCGCCAATCGGTGTTGCGACCGTGCCGATGTCCTGGTGGGGGTGGCGGCTCCGCGGGATCGCCGTCGAGCCATCGCCCGACCTGATAGGAGTACATCTGCTTGCTCCAGATCAACCCCGCGGCGGCCTGGGTGAGGATCCGCATCTGCTCGGTGTCGAGATCCGGGCCGATGGCGGTATAGAACTCGTCCGCCTCGCTTTGCCTCTGCGCGGCAATTCTGCCGAAGTCGTCTCCCGCCCAGTCACTTTCATGGGAGCCGGCGTCGTCCGGGCCGGACAACCGCACCCGCGCCTGCACCGTGTGTCCCGCGGGCACGTCCAGGTGGTACCACCAGGCGGCCTTGGTTCCGCGTTGCGCCGGATTGACCGTCGCAGCGCCCGCGACCACATGGTCGTTGATCCCGTCTTTCGGGTACGGAGTGACCGGGTCACCGCCGAAGATCTTGGGATTGTTGGTCTCGTTGTCGCAGAACAGCACTCGCGGCACGGTTCCGTCGCTTGCCGGCGCTGCCCGCAGTCGGTAGCCGTCGAACCGGGCGTGCTCGAGTACCACCGCATCACCGTCGGCGGCCAAACCCGGGATGTTCTCCTCGCCCGCGGCTCGCCAGGTGTTCCGGAACCAGCCGGTGGGCAGCACGTCGATCGACGCGTCGTCCGCGCCGTTGTTGGTGACGCTGATGGTCATCAGGATGTCGGTGGGACCGGCTTTGGCATAGGTGACGTCGACAACCCAGTAGCGGCCATCGTCGAAGACCCCGGTGTCGAGCAACTCGTACTCGAAGTCGTCGCGTCCACGCCGGGCGTTCTCCGCCACCAGTTGTTCATAGGGGAACGCCGCCTGCGGGTAGTGGTAACGCCACTGCAGCAGAGCATGACTCGGCAACCCCTGCAGATACCACCAGTATTCTTTGACGTCTTCACCGTGATTGCCCTGCGGGCCGGTGAGCCCGAACATGCGTTCTTTGAGGATGGGGTCGGCGCCGTTCCACAATGCCAACGACAGGCAGAACTCGTGCCCGATGTCGGAGATCCCGGCCATACCGTCTTCGTTCCAGCGGTAAGCACGGGAACGCGCATGGTCATGCGGGAAGTAGTCCCATGCGTTTCCGTCGTCGCTGTAATCCTCGCGCACCGTCCCCCATGCCCGCTCGGACAGGTACGGACCCCACAGGTACCACGGGTTCGCATCGTGCAACCCGTCTTCGAGACGACCGGTGGCTTCGGCGAGACGCCGATGCTCGGCCGTGCCACCCGGCCGGCGATGTTGCCCGTTCACTCAGATCGCCTCGCGTTCAGCATCATCGGAGGTGCTCTCCGCAGGGACCGGCTCCACGCGGAACAGATGCCACAGCATGGGGCCCAGCTCGACGAACAGGCCGTCGGCCAGATCGGCGGCACTCCGGCGATACCGCAGGTCACGGGTGTCGTCGACGAGGTCGACCTCGTCGACCTGCATATCCTGCGTGACGTGCTGCGAGTCCAGTGCCCCAAGACCGTCCCATCGTGCTCGAACCATGCCACTGGCGACCTGGTCGCCGAGGTTCACCACGACGAGCCAGCGGGTATCCCCGTGCCAGGTCCACGCCAGCAGATCCGCTGTTGTGGAGTTGTCGGCCCATCCGGTGATCTCGGACGTGGCCCACGATCCGAATCGAAAAGTGTTGTCGCGCAGAATGTTCATCAGCCGGCCATAGAAGTCGAGCAGCTCGTTGTCGACCTCCTCCACCGGGCTGCGGCCCAGTTGCACAGGGAGATGTACGCGCCGACCCTCGAACTGGCCGTCGTAGATCAACCTCGCGCCGGGCTGGGTGAACGACGTGACTGCCGCGATCTTGTGCTTTTCGAGCGAAAACACCGAGGCAGCCCTGGGCTCGTCGTGATTTTCGAGGAATCGGACGAGCCGGCTGAGATGGTCCGGCTCGGCATCGAGTTGCCTTCTGACCGTGGCGGCGTCGCCGCCTTCGACGAAGCGGTCGTACAGACCCTTGTCGTAGCAGTAGTCGAATCCCTGCTCCTGCAGGGCGGCCTCGAGGCCCCAGTACGCCTCCGCGAGGAATGTGAAGTCGGGGTGTATCGACCGCACCGCTCCGATCACGAGTGGCCAATACTCCTGCGCCGGAACTTCTCCCGCGCGCTCGCCCCAGGTTCTGCCGAACACGTCGTTCATCATCAGCATCGCCATGTCGCACCGGACGCCATCACACTGTTCGGCGATCCGCGTGAGGGTGGTGATGACGGCCGCACGCAACTCGGTGGAGAAGGCGTTGAGTTGCACAACGTCGGGCCACGCGGGGAAGTAGGGGTCGCGGCCGTTCGCGAGTACCTTGTCGCCGACCTCGATGAAAGACGCCGGTTCCTCGCGCAGGTCATCGGCGGTGCCGCCGACGAAGAACTCCGGGTGCGCGGTGGTCCACGAGTGGTCGGGCGCAACGTGGTTGGGCACGAAGTCCAAGATCAAGCGCATCCCGCGGTCGGCAAGGGCCTGCCGTGCCGACGCCAGCCCGTCGGGGCCGCCGAGCATCGGGTCCACCTCGTATCCACGGATGCAGTACGGCGAACCGACGATGTCGTCGATGGTGAAGTCGGGCAGAATGTCCCGGCAGTGTTGCACCAGGGCCTCGTCCGCTCTGGCGATCGCGACACCGGCCGGGCTGCGCTGCCACACCCCCATCAGCCACACCGCATCAGCCCCGGACGCCGCGATCGTGTCCCACACCTCGCCGGGAACATCACCCAGTTCGACGCGCCGACCGCACCTCCTGCTGAGCTCGTCGAGCCACGGCCACGTGTTGATCTCGTAGATGAACGGGTGCGCGATCACCCCGTAAACCTATCGCGCACAATCCCGTCGGTGGCGGTGAACGCCGGGAGATCATCGCCCGTTCACCGAGGAAGACCGGGTGGGTGCTGCACACAGCAAACAGCCCCGCACGGTGACCGTGCAGGGCTGCTGCGAAGATGCTTACCGGAACCTAGGAAACGCCGAGCAGATCGATCACGAAGATCAGCGTCTTACCCGACAGCCGGTGTCCGGCACCCTCGGGCCCGTAAGCGAGCTCGGGAGGCACGGTGAGCTGGCGGCGGCCGCCGACCTTCATGCCGGGGATACCTTCCTGCCAGCCCGGAATCAGCCGGTCGAGCGGGAAGTTGGCGGACTGGCCGCGGTTCCACGAAGAGTCGAACTCCTCGCCTGTCTCGTACTCAACGCCGACGTAGTGGACGTCGACCACTCCACCGGCAACAGCGACGTCGCCGTCACCGATCACCAGGTCGGTGCTCACCAGTTCGGTGGGTGCGGGGCCTTGGGGGAACTCGATCTCAGGTTTTGTCATGGTTCAGCGCTGATCCATATTCAGGTAGTCACGTTCGGTGTATCCGGTGTAGATCTGCCGGGGACGGCCGATCTTCCCGGTCGGGTCGGCGTTCATCTCACGCCAGTGCGCGATCCAGCCGGGTAGCCGGCCGAGTGCGAACAGCACGGTGAACATCCGGGTGGGGAACCCCATCGCGCGGTAGATCAAACCGGTGTAGAAATCCACGTTCGGGTACAGCTTGCGCGAGATGAAGTAATCGTCGCTCAGGGCCACTTCTTCGAGCCCCTTGGCGATGTCGAGGAGATCGTCGTTGACGCCGAGGAGCTCCAAGATCTGGTCGGCGGTCTCCTTGACGATCGCGGCCCGCGGGTCGTAGTTCTTGTAGACCCGGTGCCCGAAGCCCATGAGCTTGACGCCGTCTTCTTTGTTCTTGACCTTGTTCATGAACTCCTTGGTGTCGCCACCGGAGGCCTTGATGTCGTCGAGCATCTCGAGCACGGCCTGGTTGGCACCGCCGTGCAGCGGGCCCCAGAGTGCGTTGATGCCACCGGAGATCGAGGTGAACAAGTTGGCCTGCGACGACCCGACCAGGCGAACCGTGGACGTGGAGCAGTTCTGCTCGTGGTCGGCGTGCAGGATGAACAGCATGTCGAGAGCCTTGACCACGTCGGGGTTGACCTCGTAGGGCTCCGCGGGGAAACCGAACGTCATCCGCAGGAAGTTCTCGACCAGGTTCAGCGAGTTGTCCGGGTACAGGAACGGCTGTCCGGTGGACTTCTTGTATGCGTACGCCGCGATGGTGGGCAGCTTCGCCAGCAGGCGGATGGTCGAAAGCTCGACCTGCTCGGGATCTTTCGGGTCCAGGGAATCCTGGTAGTACGCGCTCAGGGCGTTAACTGCGCTGGACAGCACCGGCATGGGGTGCGCGTTGCGCGGGAACCCGTCGAAGAAGCGCTTGAGGTCTTCGTGCAGCAGCGTGTGGCGGCTGATCTTGTTGGTGAACTCGTCGAGTTCGGACGGGGTCGGGAGCTCGCCGTTGATCAGGAGGTAGCTGACCTCGAGGAAGCTCGATCCCTTCGCCAACTGCTCGATGGGGTATCCGCGGTAGCGCAGGATCCCGGCATCGCCGTCGATGTACGTGATCGCCGACTTGGTGGACGCCGTGTTGACGAAACCACCGTCGAACGTGGTGAGTCCGGTCTCGGCGAGGAACTTCCCGAGCCCGACGCCGTTGGCACCTTCTGTCGCTTCGACGATGGGAAGCTTGATCTCGCCGCCGGGATAGGTGAACGTGGCCTTGGCCTCCGCTGCCGATCCGTTGGCGGACACTGTTTCGGCGGACACTTGGTCCTCCCCTTTTCGACGGGCTGCACCGGTCTCGTGAACCGGTGCAGGTGTTTTACCTCCGGGGTCGTCGTAACGATCGTGCGACCCGGTTAACAACCTAGTCGGTTTCAAGCTCGCCCGCCCACGGAGGGTCCGCGCCGGGCCGCGACACGGTGATCGCAGCTGCCCGGGCGGCGAACTGCAGGGCCTCTGACCAGTCGTTTTCGGTCATCGTGCGGAGCAGTGCGGGGTCGAGGAAGCGGTGCGTTCCCAGCCAGTGCAGCAGGGCGCCACAAATCGTGTCACCAGCCCCTATGGTGTCGATCACATCGACTCTCCGGCCGGGTACACGCGCGGTGAGGTCGGGCGTGCGAACACTGAGTCCATCGCCCCCGTGCGTGATGACAACAGCGCCCACGCCGGCTTCGATCCAGCTGTCCGGATCTGTTCCGGCGGCGCCCTCGACCAGCCATTCGGCGTCGTCGTCGGACACCTTGACGATGTCGAGCGACGGCAACCACGAGGCAAAGCGCTTGCGGTAGGCGTCGGGGTCATCGATCACACCGGCGCGGATGTTGGGGTCGAGCAACGTGAGGCGGCCCTCACCATGACTGCGGTGCAGGAGTTTCTCGTAGGCGCTCGCGCCGGGTTCGAGCACCATCGACAAGGTTCCGAAAGCGAGGGCGGCGACCGTGCGCGGCAGCTCACCCGGATCGGCGACCAAGCGGTCGGCGGTGCCTTGAAGATAGAAGTTGTACTGCGCCGATCCGTCGTCGCCGATGCTGGTGAGAGCAAGCGTGGTCGGTTCTGGACCACGTTGCAGCAGAGAGAGATTCACGCCGGCGGAACGAAGTGCATCGGCGAGGGCATCGCCGAACGCGTCGGTGGACACCCGCGAGCACAACGACACCGCGGACCCGAGCCGGCCCAAGGTGATCGCGGCGTTGAACGGACCGCCACCCAAGGCCGGTGTCAGCGGACTGAGCGCACCGGGTGCAGACGGCACCAGGTCCACCAGCGCTTCTCCACACACGACGATTTCTCTCACGGCGCCACCCTCATTCCCGGAATCGCAGGCCCCAGCGGCCGGTCCAGATCTGGCCCGGTTCGAGCACGATCAGATCGGTCCCGGTGGCAAGCGCGTTGGGCGGTGCGGTCATCGGTTCGATGGCCACGGCCCTGCCGCGACCGGGGTACGGCTGGTCGTGGCCCGGGTCGGCGGTGAAGGCCTGGACCCACGAGAAGTTGAGGTCGGTCCACAGTTCGGTGGTCCCGTCCGAGCCGATCAGGCGATGGGTGATGATGCCGTCGTCATCCGCCATCGCGGTGAACGGGGTGTCGAGCCACACTCCCTCGACCGGTCGTGGTGTCCGGAAGTCGAACTCGGTGCCGGCGACGTCGACCGGGTCACCGTCGGGGAGTTGGCGTTCGGCGTCGAGTGGCTGGTACTTCGCCGCAGCCAGCTGCAGTGAGCAGTTGTCGGCCGGCACGTCGCCCACGCGGACGAACGTGTGCTGGCCCAATGCGTAAGGCGCGCGGATGGTCCCGGTGTTGGTGGTGGTGTGGGTGACCGTGAGCCCATCGGGCCCCACCGCGTAGGTGGCGGTCAGCTGGAGGTCGAACGGCCAACCCGGATGCTGCCCCACGGCGACGCCGAGGGTGACCGACGTCGAGGTCTGGTCGAGGACATTCCAGTCCACCATCCGCACGAAGCCATGGTTGGCGTTGTTCCGCCCGGCTTCGGTGATGGGGAGCTCGTACGACGTGCCGTCGAAGGTGTATCGGCCGTCGCCGGTGCGGTTCGGCCAGGGCGAGAGCACCAATCCGCACGAGAGCGGCGGCTTGACCCCGGGTTCGATGTCCCAGGTCTCGGTGAGGAGTCGGCCGCGCCATCTGACAGCCCGGAGCCCGGCGCCGGTCGCGGCGATCTGTGCGCTGTATCCATCCGCTTCGATGCTGTGCCCGGCCACATCGGTCAGCTTAGCCGCCACCTGTGGTCGCGATGCGAAGTTGTCGCCCCGGCAAAAGCTTTCATCCATTCGGCTGTGGCGGTTGACACTCCCCGTGAGACGGATCTAGAGTTTCGTCTCATTGGTGTCCCCCGGCACCGGCCGTCGACGAAGGATGTCTCCCGTGACCGACCTGCGCGATACCCGACCGATCACCACGCCCGACCCGACCGCATCCACACCCGTGCCACAACTGCTCGGCCCGGATTCGGTGACCTGGAAGTTCTTCGGCGGCTGGCACGGAATGCTCATCGGCCTGTGGTCGGGCTCGATGCAGAACATGCACCCGAAGCTCGGTGCGGCCGTGTCGGAGCACTCCGACTTCTTCGGCGAACGCTGGGAGCGGTTGATGCGGTCGCTCTATCCCATCATCGGGGTGGTGTTCGACGGCACCGAGGACACCGGTCGCGAGGTTCGTGATTACCACCGCGAGATCAAGGGTGCGATGCCCGACGGCAGCCGCTATCACGCGCTCGATCCGGACGTCTTCTACTGGGCGCACGCCACCTTCTGGTACGGCAACATCCGGTGCGCGGAGGTCTTCGGGCCACCGATCACCGAAGCGGAGAAACGTCAGCTGTTCGAGGAGTCACGCACCTGGTACGCGATGTACGGCGTGAGCACCCGGCCATGCCCGGATACCTACGAGGAGTTTCTCGAGTACTGGGATCACATGTGCCGCAACGTCCTTCAAGACCATCCCGCCGTCCGCACGGTGCTGGACATCTCAGAACTGCCGCCGCCCCCGTGGATGTCGTGGATGCCCCGCCCGGTCTGGAAACAACTGGTCCGGCCCACCGAACGGTTCTTCACCTGGCTGACGGTGGGACTGTACGACCAGCCGGTTCGCGACCTGATGGGCTTCACCTGGTCAGAACGTGACGAGCGCCGTTTCCGCCGGTTCGGCAAGGCCGTCAACACCTTCATGCACTTGTTGCCCGAGCGCTACCGCAAACATCCACGGTGCCGCGACGCCTGGGATCGGCTGGCCGGAGCCGTGCCCGCCGACGCACCACTGCTGGACACACCGGTACGCAATCTGCCTCCCGAAGCCGTCCGTGGCGAGCCGATGCACTACTGCCCGGTGACGGCGGCGCGGCGGGCGAACCTGCCCTGGCAGTCCAACGAGACCGCACTCTGAGAGCTCGACCGGCCTCCGGGCCCAGTGTCACCAAGACCACACCGTGTAACCGTAACGCGGCCACCTGGGGATTCGACTAGTCCTGCAGCACCGAAAGCGCTACGCCCACGCCGTCCCGCACCGGGGCGGCATGCCACGGGCAGCGCCCAAGACAAGCCGACTGGCGCTCACGGCCAGATGCCCTACCATGTCCGGCGGAGCATCGACCATCGGCCGTCCCCAAAACCGGGATGGCCTGCCCCGGCGACAAGTCGCATGCGGAGGACCATGACCATCACCACAGCCGAGCCACGACCGACACTGCAGAAGGTGCCGCTGACCACCGAGGCGGCGCGCATCGGCGCCACTGCCTGGCACGCCGTCTGCGGAGGCGCACGGTTCGCCACCCGGGTACGCCACAGGCAGGACGCGGCCGCGATCGGAGCCGGTGAGACGCGCAACACGTTCGCCGCCCTGGGCCCGACCTACGTCAAGCTCGGGCAGCTCATCGCCTCGAGTCCGGGCGTGTTCCCCAAGGTGCTCTCCGATGAGTTCCGGTCGCTGCTCGACAGGGTGCCCCCTGCCGACCCCGAGCAGGTCCGTGCGCTGCTGACCAGCCAGCTCGGCCGCGACCCCAATGAGGTGTTCGACGACTTCGACGCCGAACCGATCGCCTCCGCGTCCATCTCGCAGGTCCACACCGCGACGCTGAAGACCGGCGAGTCGGTGGTCGTCAAGATCCAGCGCCCGGGCATCAAGGCCCGACTGGCCGCCGACCTGCAAATCCTGCAGCGCACCGCCGCGCTCGTGGAACTGTCGTCGTACGGACGCATGCTCAGCGCCAAGGCGGTGATCGAGGACTTCACCGTCAACCTCCATTCCGAGCTGGACTTCCGCACCGAGGCCGCTGCCATGGAGGAATGGACCGCGGCCATCTCGGGGTCGAAGTATGCCGACAAGGTGCGTGTTCCCAAGGTCTACTGGGACCACACCAGCGAGCGGGTGCTCACCCTCGAGCGGGTGGACGCCATTCGCATCGACGACGTCAAAGCCATCCGCCGCGCGGGTCACGACGGCACCGAGATCGTCAAGACCCTGCTGATGTCGTTGCTCGAGTCGGCCTTCACCGACGGGATCTTCCACGGCGATCTGCACGCCGGGAACGTTCTCGTCGACGCTGACGGGCGCATCGTGTTCCTCGACTGGGGCATCGTCGGCCGCTTCGACGACAACACCCGCATGATCGTCCGCGAATTGCTCGGCAACCTGATGCGCAGCAACTACGAGGCCGCCGGTCAGGCCCTGGCTGCGCTCGGCACCTTCGGGAAACCGGGTTCGGTCCGCGAGACCGCCAAGGACCTGCGACGCGTCGCCGCCCCCATCGGCGGAACCGAACTGGGCAACATGGCGTACGCCGACCTGGGCCGCCAACTCGCGAACCTCGCCAAGAACTACGACGCCCGGCTCCCCCGTGAACTGGTACTCGTCGGCAAGCAGTTGCTCTACGTCGAGCGCTACATGAAACTGCTCGCCCCGCGGTGGAAAGCGATGGCCGACCCCCAGGTTGTCGGGTACACCGCGGGGCTGCTCAAGGATTCGGCACCCAGCCGCACCCGCGCCGCGGCCCGGTGATCGTCAGCGCGTGATGCGGTAGCGGACAAAGGCGGGAACGGCGAGGGCCGCGAGGACTGTTCCGATCACGACGAGGATGCCGCCACCGGCGGTGGCGACCGCGGCGCCGACCGATGCGGCTGCGGCGCCGTGTGCAACGTCGGCAATGCGGGGCCCGCCCGCGACGACAACGATGAAGACGCCCTGAAGGCGCCCTCGCACATCGTCATTCGCGGCCGCCTGCAGCATCGACATCCGGAACGCTGCCGACGCCATGTCGGCAGCGCCGCCGATCATGAGCAACGCCACCGTGATCGGGAGCATCGGCAGCGCCGACCCCGAGGCGAACCCGACGCAGATCCCCACCCCGGTGATCGCCACACCCCAGATGAGGATGCAGATGATCACTGCGTACCCCTGACGCTGCACCCGAGAGACCCAGCCGGAGAACACTCCCCCGATCACCGCACCCGCGGCGATGGCCGAGAACAAGAGCGCAAAGGCCACACCGCCGCCGTCTGGTCCGCCGAAACTCTCGTGCGCCATCTGCGGGAACAGCGCCCGGGGCATGCCGAAGATCATCGCTATCAGGTCCACCAGGAACGACATCATCAAGACCTTGTGACCGCCGAGATAGCGGAATCCCTCGATCACCGACTTCAAGCCCGGCGTGCCCCGTTTGTCCGGTCCCTCCGGACGCAGCGACGGCAACCGGATCACCGCCCAGATCGTGGCGAACAGGAACAACGTGTCCACCAGGTACAGCACGGAATAGCCCAGGACCGGGATGAGCGCCCCACCCACCAGCGGGCCGGCGATCCCGCCGGCCTGCATCACCGTCATGTTCAGCGAATTGGCAGCGGGCAGTTCGGTTTTCGACATCAACTTGGGCAGGATCGCCGACCGCGTCGGCTGATTGACCGCAAAAAAGGCCTGCTGTACCGCGAACACCACGAGGATGAACCACACGTTGCCGAAGCCCAGCGCCGACTGCACAAAGAACAGAGCGCTGGTCGCGATCAACCCGAATGTCGTGATGATCAACAGGATTCGCCGGTCCACCACATCGGCGACCGCGCCTCCCCAGAGGCCGAAGATCACCAGCGGGACAAGGCCGAACAATCCGGTCAGCCCGACATAGGCCGAACTGCCGGTGAGCTGATAGATCTGTGCGGGAACCGCCACCACCGTCAGTTGCGCACCGATGACCGTGACGATGTTCGCCCACCACAGGCGTCGGAAATCAGGGTGTTGCAGCGGGGTGGTGTCGGCGAGGAACCGGCGCGTCACCTCGTCCGTGCCCCGGAAACCGAACCCAGCAGGATCCGCCGGGTGAGCGTGGTCGGTGTCACGGCTGCAATCTCACACTGCGCCAACGACCGTCGACAAGCGTGCACCGAACCCGGTTGTGCAACCTGTTGGCCCGGCCCTGCCAGAACTCCACCTCGGTGGGCGCCAGGCGATAGCCACCCCAGCGCGGCGGCACCGGAACCGGTTGATCCCCATCCGCGCCACCGAATTGGTCCGCGATCGCGGCGGCACGCTCCTCGAGCGCCTGGCGTGACTCGATGGGTGCCGACTGTTCGGACGCGTAGGCACTGAGCTGAGAACCACGCGGCCGCCGGACCCAGTAGTTCTCGGTGGCCTCGGCGGGCACCTTGCTGACGGGCCCCCGAAAGTGCACCTGCCGCTCCATCCCGATCCACGGGAAGGTGACCGACGCATACGGAGTGGACGCCAGATGGTTCGCCTTGTCGGAGTCGTAGCCGGTGAAGAACACCACCCCGTCGGCATCGGCGCCCTTGCACAGCACCGTGCGTGTGGACGGATGGCCGTCGGCATCAACCGTGCCGAGAACCATCGCATTGGGTTCGGCGATCGCGGCATCGATGGCTTCGCGCAGCCATTGACCGAACAGGGCCAGCCACGGCGGATCCCCTGCGAGCCAGCTCGGGTCGAGGTTGCCGCGCACCCCGTCCGCACCTGCCGCGTCGTCACCGCCCGAAGCCGAATAGGCCACCCGCATGCTCGACAGATCCACCGGTTCGTTCGTCACGACGAATAACGCTACTCCCGGGTAACCGCCGCCGGAACGGGCTACTACAGTCCTAGGCAAGTACGGCAGTCGGTGCCCCGAGACCGCGGGTGACAGCGCGGCCGCAGTGTGCAGCTCGAACCGCGAGGAGTGCGATCGATGGCAGTCAATGTGCAGGTCCCGGAAGGATTCGTCGAAGGTCTCGAGGGCGTCACCGCCTTCACCACCGAGATCGCCGAGCCGGACAAGAACGGCGGCAACCTTCGTTACCGCGGGGTCGACATCGAGGACCTCGTCGAGAACAACGTGACCTTCTCCGATGTGTGGGCGCTGCTGGTCGACGGGAAGTTCGGCGACGGCCTCCCCCCGGCCGAACCCTTCCCGCTACCCATCCACACCGGCGACGTCCGCGTCGACGTACAGGCCGGGCTGGCCATGCTGGCTCCGATCTGGGGCTACAAGCCGCTGCTCGACATCGACGAGTCCACTGCACGCAACAACCTCGCCCGCGCCTCGGTGATGGCGCTGTCGTACGTCGCCCAGTCGGCACGCGGCATCCATCGTCCCGCCGTGCCGCAGGACGTGATCGACGAATGCGACACCGTCACAGCACGTTTCATGACCCGCTGGAAGGGTGAACCGGACCCCGCACACATCCGCGCCATCGATGCCTACTGGGTCAGCGCCGCCGAGCACGGCATGAACGCCTCCACGTTCACCGCCCGCGTCATCGCCTCCACGGGCGCCGACGTCGCGGCGTCGCTGTCGGGTGCGATCGGCGCGATGTCCGGCCCGCTGCACGGCGGCGCACCGGCCCGCGTGCTGCCGATGATCGAAGAGGTCGAGCGCACCGACGACCCCCGCGGCCTGGTCAAGGGGATCCTCGACCGCAAAGAGAAGCTGATGGGTTTCGGTCATCGCGTCTACCGCGCCGAAGATCCCCGGGCACGGGTCCTGCGCCGCACGGCCCAAGAGCTCAATGCGCCGCGCTATGAGGTTGCTGCCGCGCTCGAGCAGGCTGCCCTGACCGAACTACGCGAACGGCGCCCCGACCGCGCCATCGAGACCAACGTGGAGTTCTGGGCCGCGGTCATCCTCGACTTCGCCGAGGTGCCGCCGCACATGATGCCCGCCATGTTCACCTGCGGGCGCACCGCCGGTTGGTGCGCACACATCCTCGAACAGAAGCGTCTGGGCAAGCTCGTCCGTCCTGCCGCGCTGTATGTCGGCGCCGCACCTCGCCGGCCCGAGGACGTCGAGGGCTGGGCCACCATCGCCGGCTGACCCGGAAATGGTGGGTTCGGGCGAACAAACCCCCAGGTCGCGTTCGCCAAAACCCACCATCATCGGGTTCGGGGGCGGTCTCTAGACTGGTCGCATGAGCGAAACGATCACCATTCCGGCCGACCTCCTGCCCGCTGACGGCCGATTCGGTTGCGGCCCTTCCAAAGTGCGCCCCGAACAGCTGCAGTCGCTCGTCGACACCGGAGCATCGGTGTTCGGTACCAGCCACCGGCAGGCCCCGGTCAAGAACGTCGTCGGCTCCATCCGTAGCGGTCTCGCCGACCTGTTCAACCTGCCCGACGGTTACGAGGTTGTGCTGTCCAACGGTGGTACCACCGCCTTCTGGGACGCCGCGGCGTTCGGACTCATCTCCAAGCGGTCGCTGAACCTCACCTACGGCGAGTTCTCCAGCAAGTTCGCCACCGTCGCGAAGAAGGCCCCGTTCCTCGACGACCCCATTGTCGTCTCCACCGAGCCGGGCACCGCGCCGAGCATCGCGACCATCGGCGCCGAGCAGTACGAGGGCGTCGACCTGGTCGGCTGGGCCCACAACGAGACCTCCACCGGTGTTGCGGTCCCGGTGACGCGCCCCGACCTCGCCGGTGACGCCCTCATCGCCATCGACGCCACCTCCGGCGCCGGCGGCCTGCCGGTGAATATCGCCGACGCAGACGTCTACTACTTCGCCCCGCAGAAGTCGTTCGCCTCCGACGGCGGCCTCTGGATCGCGTTGATGAGCCCGGCGGCCCTCGACCGGATCGCCACCATCGGCGCCTCTGATCGCTGGTGCCCCGAGTTCCTGTCGTTGCCGACCGCGGTGGACAACAGCAGCAAGAACCAGACGTACAACACCCCTGCTGTCGCGTCCCTGCTCCTGCTGGCCAACCAGATCGAGTGGATGAACAACCAGGGCGGCCTGGACTGGTGCACCGCCCGGACCGCCGACAGCTCCAGCCGGCTCTACGACTGGGCCGAGGCCAGCGAGTTCGCGAGCCCGTTCGTCGCCGACAAGACCTACCGGAGCCAGGTGGTCGGCACCATCGACTTCAACGACGACGTGGACGCCGCCGCGGTCGCGAAGATCCTGCGCGCCAACGGCGTCGTGGACACCGAGCCGTACCGCAAGCTCGGCCGAAATCAACTGCGCGTCGGCATGTTCCCGGCCGTCGAGCCCGATGACGTCAGCAAGCTCACGGCGTGCATCGACTACGTGGTCGGCGCTCTGTAGCGGCCAAACCGCCACTCAACACACCCCCGCTGAGCTGGGATTTTCGGGCGTGTCACAGCATGCGATCTGCTGAATCTGCATTACGCTGTCGCTAATGCAGACCGACGCAAGTGTAAGGCTGGCTCCCTGACGTGAAGGAGGAGCAGATGCGTGAACTTCGAGTCATCGGCCTGGAGCCGGACGGCAAAAAGGTGATCCTGCAGGACACCGAGTCGAGCGAGAAGTTCCGCATCCCCGCCGACGACACCTTGCGCGCCGCCGCTCGTGGAGATCTGACCCGGATGGGCCAGATCGAGATCGAGATGGAGAGCACGCTGCGTCCGCGAGAGATCCAGTCGCGCATCCGCTCCGGGGCGTCGGTCGCCCAGGTCGCCGCCGCTGCCGGCGTACCCATCGATCGCGTCGAGCGGTTTGCGCACCCGGTTCTGCTCGAACGAGCACGGGCCACCGAACTCGCCGCGCAAGCTCACCCGCTCCGCTACGACGGCCCGGCACTGTCCACGCTGGCAGAGGTGGTCGCGGCCGCACTCGGGGCCCGCGGTCACAACCCGGACGACACCGAGTGGGACGCCTGGAAGGGCGACGACAACCGCTGGGTTGTGCAGGTGAGCTGGCGCGTCGGCCGGTCGGTGAACCGTGCGCACTGGCGATACGTTCCGGGGTCCAACTCGGGCACCGTCGAGGCCATCGACGAAGTGGCCGACGAGCTGACCGATCCGGACATGAGCCGGCCGTTGCGTAGCGTGATCGCCGTCGCGCCGGTCTCAGAAGACAACACCTACGACTACGACCACCCCGAGCTCGCGTTCGACTACACGCCTCCGCCCGCGGCACAGGTGACACCGGTCTCGCGGCCCGCACGTCTGACCGTGAAATCCGACGGAACCGAAGCCGTGACCGTGGACGCCGACTCCCTCACCGGCGCACAGACGGCTCGGCGTATACCCCCGAGGCGGGCCGAACCAGTGCCCGCACCCCCGGTCGACACCGAACCGGCGGTCACCGAGCCCTCGCCTGCCAACACCGACGATCACGACGACCACAATGACCACCACGACGCCCCGGAGGCCCCTGCGGCCGAACAGCAGCCACCCGCGCCGCGTAAGCGTGCTCGCAACAGCCGCAAACCCGCCGTGCCGACCTGGGAAGATGTCTTGCTCGGTGTCCGGAGCAGTGGCAACACCTGACGCAGGCTAAGTTGTTTGATGCACGTAATGTCGGACAGCAATCACGGAAAGGCTTGAATTGGCAGCGAAGGCGTCCATGCTCTGGTTCGTCAATTCGAGCGATCCGGCGGCCGAGATCCGCGAGGGCGTGACCAACGACGAGAATGCGGCGCAGGCACTGGCCACGGATCTGTTCCCCGACATGACCCTGCTGCCGATCGGACAGTGCGATCTGGTGGCGGCCGCAACCCCGGCAGCCGACCAGCTCTTCGTCGGCGTCTACCGCTCCCTGGCCGTGGTGACCGGATCGATCCTGCGGACCAGTAGTCCGTCCACTCTGCCCGAGCAGTGGACCGCGGCGTTGCCGGCGCAGGCAACAGTGTTCCTCAACACCGATCCGGAGTACTCGGTCGGTGCCTTCGCGCGCTGGGAGGACGGGATACTGCGGCGGTCGTTCGCGGCCAACCCCGTCGACATCTACGAGAACATCGGCCTGCCGTTCATCTTCGAGGGTCCGTTCTGGGCCGGTGAACGCCCGCTCGTCTACGCCGAGGGCGCCATCCCCGACCCTCAGGCCCTCCCCTTCCACCCGCAGGAGTTCGCCGAGGAGGCGATGCGCACCTGGCTGGGCTTCCGCATCACCACCCCGCGTGACCCGTCGGACTCCGATCCGCACTCGATCCAATTGTCGGGCTTCACAATTCGGCCGCAGGGTTACCAACCCGACCAGCGTTCGGATGAACGGAACCCCGTCGAACAGCACCCGTCCGACGGCCAGTACTCAACCGAGCACCCGCAGCGACCCGTCGAAGAGTCCACGCCCGCACCGGCGGTCAAGCGCGTCGCCCGGTGGTTCGGATTCGGACCCAAGGCTTGATGCAGGCCTGATTCGCGACATTGTTCAGCGGGCCCGTTCAGCGAGCCCGCTCGTAGAACGCGAGGGCGGCGGCAGTCGCGACGTTGAGCGAATCCGTTCCGCGTGCCATCGGGATGCGGGCGCGCACATCGCCCGCACGCATCGCCGTCTCCGTCAGTCCCGGCCCTTCGGCCCCCACCATGAACGCCACACGCGGGGCATCCACCACCTGCGACAGGGTCGCCACCTCCGGGTCCGGGGTGAGCGAGATGATGCGAAAGTCGTTGCTGCGCAATACGTCCAGGTCTGCCGGCCAGCTCGTGGCATGCGCGAACGGAACCAGCAGTACGTGGCCCATCGACACCCGGACCGATCGGCGGTAGAGCGGATCGGCGCATGCCCCACCGAAGATCACGGCGTCCACGCCCAGGCCTGCGGCGTTTCGGAAGATGCTGCCGATGTTCTCGTGGTCGTTCACCCCTTCGAGTACCGCGACCGTGCGCGCGCCGGCCAGGATGTCAGGCAGCGCAAGGGGTTCGGGGCGGCGCGCGACGGCGAGCACACCACGATTGAGGTGAAAGCCCACCACCTGGGCCATCACGTCTGCGTCAGCGCGAAAGAACGGCACCCCGCTGACCGCAGGATCGGTGAGGGTGTCACCGAGTTCACGCAACCTCTTGTCCACGCCGAAGAAGGCGTGCGGCGCGAACCGGGAAGCGACCATCCGCTGTGCGACGAGCACACCCTCCGCGATGACCAGCCCCCTGCCGGGACGTCCTCCGGCGAGGACCGGGAGATCCGGCCGCCGGTCGACCGAGTTGAGGTCGCGGAAGTCGTCCACGCGTGGGTCGTCGGGGTCGTCGATGTCGATGACCGTCACCGCGAGGTCCGACCTAGGTCCTGCCTGGTGAGCGTGCGATCCGACCATCCGACTAGTTTGCCCGACGGCCGATATGGCAGGTTGAACGGGTGAGCAAAGGGAATCTGACGCTTCGTCGCGCAAATGAATCCGACTGGCCGGCCATCGCGACCGCAGATGCCCGGGCCTTCGCGTTCGTCAACCCCCTCGACGAAGAGGCGCTGGCCGACATCCGCTCGAAAGTCCGCGATGACGACGTCATCGTGGTGCACGACATGTCCGATCCCGAGCGGCCCACGCTGGTCGGTGTGTCGATGTTCTTCCGGATGACGATGTCGGTTCCCGGCG
Source organism: Williamsia muralis (assembly GCF_051487485.1). Classification (GTDB taxonomy): domain Bacteria; phylum Actinomycetota; class Actinomycetes; order Mycobacteriales; family Mycobacteriaceae; genus Williamsia; species Williamsia muralis_B. Next base: position 850,891 of record NZ_JAHVCV010000002.1, read on the forward strand.
GACATCGGGTATCGCTGCCCGGGTTGTCCTGGGTGTCGGTGGCCTCGACGCACCGCCGCCGCGGCATCCTGCGGATGATGATCACCGAGCTGTTCGAACAGTGGGAGCGCGAGCAGTCCGTGTTCTCCATCCTCACCGCATCCGAGGGCACCATCTACGAGCGATTCGGTTACGGCCCTGCCGCTTTCGAGCAGCAGGTTCGGATCGACCTGCGCCGCGCACAACTGCGCGCACCGGCCCCTGAGGATTCGCGGGTCCGCTACGCCGACCCGGACCAGATCCGCGACCGGGTTCCCGAACTACACGACCGCTGGGTCTCCACCAGGCCCGGCGCGATCGTCCGGGCGCCGGTGTGGTGGAACATGATCTTCGCCGACCGTCCGATCCTGCGCGACGGACGAAGCGGTCTGCACTACCTGCTGCATCCCGACGGCTATGCCAGCTACCGGATCCACCACGAGTCGGAAAGCGTGTCCGTGGCGGAGGTCTCGGAGTTGTTCGCCGTCACCGACGAAGCGCATTCCGACCTATGGCGGGTGCTGGTGGGCCTGGACCTGCTGCCCGCCATCACCGCGACAACGCCGGTCGACGACCCCCTGCCGCTGAAGCTGACCGATCTGCGTGCACCGTCGGTGACCGGGATCCGCGACAGCATGTGGCTGCGGATCCTCGACGTCCCGGCGGCCCTGACGATGCGCGAGTACGGTCTCGACGCCGAGTTCGTGATCGAGGTGTCCGACAAGTTCCGCCAGTCGGGGGGCAGGTTCAAGCTCGTCATCACCGACGGCCGGGCCGAGGTCACCGAGACCGATGCCGAACCGACGGTCACGATGGACATCTCCGTGCTGGGCAGCCTCTACCTCGGGGCGTACCGCGCGGTGGACTTCGCATCGGCAGAGCGGCTCTGGGCCGTCGACGGTCCCACACTCCATGCGCTGGATCAGGCGCTGAGCACCGACCGCAAGCCGGTGGCGGGCACGTTCTTCTAGTCCCGCGCTCGGGAGCGGCGTTCAGTCGCTCTCTGCGACGATCGATTCGATGATGCCGACGGCGTCGCGCAACGTCGCCATCTGGTCGTCGTCGAGGCGTTTGAGCTGGGCGCGCAGCCATTCCTCACGGGCGTTTGCCTCATCGACCACAACGTCGGTTCCCGACTGCGACAGCGTCACGATCACCTGACGTCCGTCGGTGGGGTGTGGTTCGCGCTTGACCAGGCCGAGGTCGGCCAGGGAGGCGATGACCCTGGTCATCGACGGAGGTTGCACACGCTCCCTCGAAGCGATGGCGCCCGGCGTCATCGGCCCTTCCCTGTTGAGGGTTGCCAACGCCGAAAGCTGTGTCAGCGACACCGGCGACGCCGACCGGCGACCGCGCAGATGCCTGGTCAACCGGACAACGGCGATCGCCAGATCGCTTGCGAGCTTTTCGTCATTGTGATCCACGCGATCAAGGATAGGTGAGCCCGCGCTGAATGCACCATGAACCGGCGATGTTCATGTGTTCGGTTAAGGAGTGAATGCTCGTTAACTTCTTAAAAGACAGTTCGTATCGTAGTGCTGCACAAGCCCTCCCCAGCTCGGAAAATTACGCTTGGACGACTGCCTAAACGAGTGAACTTTTGACTGCGTACGAGTTGGCCGGTCGAGTTTTCGCCACTAGCCTGGTGGGCATGCCTGAACCCGTACCCGCGCTACCGCGCGCACTGACGGCACCAGAGCCGGTGATCGTGGTCGGCATGGTCGGTTTCCTCATCGCGACCGTGATGGTTGCCGTCTGGGACCTGGGAACCGACAACACGCTCACGATTTGCCTGGTGGGCCTTGGCGTCGGCCTGTTCGGCTGCTTTGTGGTGTCCCTGCAACGGTGGGCGATCCGGCGAGGGAGCCGCGCCGCCCAGGACGGTCTGTCCTGAACACGCCATAGGTCGCCGACGCCACGAAGGCCACGCCCAGGAGCCAGCCTGCGACGACGTCGGTCATCCAGTGGACCCCGAGGTACACGCGGCTCCAGCCGATCGCCACGGCCAGCACCGGAGCCACCAGGAGCACCAGGCGGTGCGCTCTCACCCACGAACTGCTGTGGTAGCCGGCGACCGCGATCAGGCCGTAGACGATCGTGGCCATCATCGCGTGTCCGGACGGCATGGAAAACGTGTCGATGTCCAGCAACCGGGCTTCCGCGGGCGGCCGTTCCCGTCCGATCAGGTGCTTGAGCCCGACCATCAGGCCATACCCGATCAGTGACCCCGCCCCGACCAGCACCGCCGACCGCGTTTGTCGGAGCACGAGCAATGCGACGGTCACCGCCACCGCCACAAGCGTCATGGTGACGGTGTCGCCGAGGGTGGTGACGACCTTCATCGTCCGGGTCCACGCGTCGGTCCGGTTCGTCACCGACCATTCCCAGACAGAACGGTCCGGCCCGAAGGCAAGGGAATCGGTTCGGAGAATGCCCCCCGGGTCAGTCAGGGATGACGTGGAACTCGGCATCGATGTGGAGCGCCCCTTTCTGATCGCGCCAGAACGGAACCCGGCGTCGACTCGTGGTGCCGTCGTGGTGCACCTCGACGACCAATTCATCATGTACCCGGATGGGACCGGTGGGCAGCGGCCTGCTCTGCATCAACGCCGATCGCAAGGCGCCGGGCTCGGCCTCCCACGTGGACGGTCTGCCCTCCTGCACCGGTTCTGCAGTGAACTCCTCGGTCGCCAGCGGCATGTCGAGCAGGTCGGCGAGCGACGATGCCAGCCCGATCTGCGACGGCACCAGGGTGATGAGTCGACCGGGGTCGATGGCGGCGGCCAGCCAGGGGGCGTCGAGCACAACCGCGTCCTGCGCCACGTTGCCGGCGAGAGTTCTTGCGACCGTTGGCGGTCCGACGTCGTCCAGCTCGATGCGGCCGGCCCGCAGCGCCTCGGCGAGGGCAGTGTGCGCCGTGGCCGCCACCAGCGGTGAGACCGCGCGGTCGGCCTCGGACAGCCGGTTCAGGATGAGCCGAGCCGCGTCGATGTCCTCGACATCGGCATTTCCCAGCGCGCCGGAGATCTCATCACCGTGCGGGTGATCGATGGGGTCGAGCAGGCCTGCGACGGTCAGGTCGCTCGGTGCGCGCCAGCCCCCGAGCGGTACTCCGTCGACCACCGCATAGTGGCGCAGCCACCAGCAGGTGTACCCGGAGCGATCGGCCAACAACGTTGCCGCGTCGGCAGATTCGACCAGCAAAGTCAGCGCCTCCGGCCAGCGGTCGGGGTCGACCAGGTCGAGATCGCGAACGGCCGCCAGCGTCTGCGGCGGATCGTCCAACGTGCTCCACCACTGCTCTTCGTCGGGTAGGTCGTGGTCGGGGCCGGTCGGGTACTCCTCACGCAGCACCGTGAAGTCCCATCCCACGCCCAGAGCACGGAACGCCGCCTGGCCGAACTCCTCGACCAGATCGGCCGAGACGATCCCGAACGGCGAATCATCGATCAGCACCTCCGCGAGCGGACTGCCCGGCAACAGCAGCTCGTCCGCCGGCCGAACATCGTCGTCATCGGCGGGCAGCTGCAACTGGCCCAGCCAGGTCGGGACCACCACGTCCGGAGCGGCGCGGAGCAGACCGAGCACACTACGCACCAGACGCTCATCGGCCGGGTCCTCGTCGATTTCACTGCGCAGGGCAGGGTCGGACAGCATCTCCCCCACCGTGATCCGCTGAGCACCGAGCCGTTCGAGCAGATCGTGGTTCGCCGCGGGATGGACGGTCGGGAGCCAGCTGGGTGCGACAACGTCGGCATCCTCGTCGCCGCGGTACGGCGGCAGCACTGTTCCGCGGGCACCGGGAAGCGTCCGCCCGTCGGTCAACGGCACCGGAAGCGCCCCGAGTTCGTCGACCTGGCCCTGCGCCACCACCGACAACTCGGCGTAAAGGTCGCCCCACCACCGTGGTTCGCGGTCCAGACCGGTGAGCCGTTCGGCCACCTCGGCCAGCCCGATCTCTGTCACACCCACCGACCGCAGCGTGCTGAGCGAGCCCCGGCCGGACAGGTCGGGGTGCACCAGTGTGGTGATGACCTCGCCCAAGAGGTCGGCGAGCCCGGCGGTGAGGTCGGGCAACACCTCGGCCCGGGACGCGATCAGGTCGTCGCCCTCGGCACCCGGAACCCAGGCGTGCCCGGCCAACTCGGCGAGCAGCGCTTCACGCAGTCGTTCGTCGTCGCGTCCGGCCGCGAACCCCGGCGCCGGGACGAGTCCCATTCGCTGATCGATGGGCAGCTCGGCAACGATTTGCGCGTAACCCTCTGCCAATACGGCGATGTCAGCGTCGGGGTGCAGCCCACGACGATCAGCTGTCAGCTGCACATCGCCGACACAGATGGCCGGCACGGTGAGCTCGACGTCGGTGCGGGTCGGTGCTCGCAGCACGTCGCGACGCACCCGAACCGGCCTGCCATCGCGCAGCGGGAGCAACCAGCGGGCTCGCGGTGCCACGAGCTCGCGCCAGCTCGCACCGCCGACGGAGATGATGTCGCCCTCGCGGATGCGTCGAAAAGTGTTGTCGGGCAGGGTAATCGTGTCGATCGATTCGAGTTCGAGCAGCAATTGCACACTCTCGGCGGCGAATCCGTCGAACATCGCGGCCATGTCGATCGAGTCGTCGATCTCCATCACCACCTCGGTGTCGAAGCCGTCGATCGGCGCGGTGTCGATCGGCCAGGCCAGGCGCAACGTCGGCACCTGCTCCACAACCGTCCCCTTCGCGGCGAGTTCGGCACGCGTGCGTTCGGCCGAGAACTCGAATGATCCGGTCACTGAACAGATCTCGACATGACGCGTCACCGCGGCAACCGCGGTGAACCCCACCCCGAACCGTCCGATCAAGCCGTCGCCGTGTTTGCTCGAGGAACGCAGCGCCGTCAGGGCAGCGGCACCGTCTGCGTCGAGAGGTGCGCCCGTGTTCGCGATGTGTAGCCACCGGCCGTCTTGCCACACACGAACCGAACCGATGATCCCGGCAGCTGTCGCGGCATCGGCGGCGTTGGCAACAAGCTCGGTCAGCAGGCGGTCGCGATACCCGACACCGACGAGATCTGTTTCAGCAGCAGTGTCTTCACGCAGGCGGGTGGGCGAGGTGAGCCACGACCCGAGAATCGATTCGCGCAGACGGCCGAGGCCGAACGGATCGGACGGCTGCACGACGGGGTCAGGAGTTGGCGTGGATCTCAACCGCGCCGTCGTCGTAGGCATCGTAGGCAGGGCTTCCGCCCCCGGTGGGCGCCTCGACATCCGAATGGGCGCCGCACCCGTACTCGGCGTGCACCACACGGCCGTCTGCGGCGTACTCGTTGGCGCACACACCGAACGCGGCGCGCAGCGAACCGACCACGGGGAGGTAGAAACCGCAGGTGCCGCAGTTGTGCCGGGCGCTCCTGGCCATCTCGGAAGCGGGACCGTGCTCACCCTCGACCCACCGCGAAGCTGCCTCGAGCCGACCCTCACGGCTCAGCAGCCGTTTGCGGCCGAGACCCAGTTCGGTCGCCACAGCGGACTCTTCGCTGAACGGATCGTTGTCGTCGTTGTCGACGTAACCCGGGACCAGGCGTGGATCGTCGGCCGGCGTCGCCAGTAGATCTCCGGGGTTCAGGTCTCCCGGGCGAAGCCGCTCGGCCCACGGAACCCATTCCGGCGCGGTCAGCGCAGTGGAACCCGGCAGCAAGGCCACTTCGTTGACCGTGACGTCGTCGCAGCCAGGACATCCGGCCAGGACCACACACCACTGCCATCCGCGATAGCCGGGCACGTGGGCGGCGAAGTAGTGGGTGACCGTGAAGGCGGCCTCGGTGACCGCTTCGAGGTGGTCACCGACCTCTTTGTCGTCGGCGTCGATCGCGGCCCTCGCCTGCGAGACGGCCGCTGTCAGCAGCGCTTCCACGCGTTTCTGCTCGGCGTCATCCCTCTCCTGGTCGACATGATCGCCGGGCCCGTCGTGATCAGTCACTGCGTCTGTCTGCTCGGTAACCGCGTTCACGTCCTCCAGTGTGCCGTATCGGGGCGCGCCGCAAGTGCCCGAGGGTTGGTAGGCCTGCGTCGGATAGGGAACAATCGGGAAAGTGAACCGAGGAAATCAACCACACGATCCTCGTACGACCTCCTCGGGCAGGGCCAGAGGCACTCGGGGCCCCGCCGACCCCGCCGGGCAAGACCCCCGCCAGCCGCCACGACCTGGTCCCGCAGCGCATCCGGGTTCGGCCAATTATCCGGTCGACGGCTCGACGCCGGGACCACGCCAGCCACGCCCCGGGGGCCAGCCCTCCTATCCGCGCAGCGGCCAGCCCCCCATGCCACCGCGTGGGCCGCGACCGCCCAGCAATCCTTTTAACGGCGGTCCTCCTAGCGGTGGCCCTCCCAACGGTGGTCCCGCACAGGGCGGCCCGCCGCCGAGTGGTCCCCCGCCCGCGTCCACCGCCGCGTTTCCCCCTCCCGACGACAGTCGCCGGAACGACACCCGCCAGCAGACGTCGCGCAACCCGCATCTGCCGCCACTGGACGAGACCGACTACCACCGCGAAGAATCCGGTGGTCGGGCAATGCCCCGCAAGCTCACCGTCACCCGCGTTGCCGCGCTCCGAGGCCGGGAGCTGACATCGAAGGGCCTGGGCAAGATCCACCAGGCGGCCACCGCCGACGGCGCAGACCGTTCCGGTCTCACCGCTTTGACGTATCCGACGGTGGTCAACTTCGCGGTCGACGCCGCGATGACGATCGCGTTGGCCAACACCTTGTTCTTCGCCGCCGCAAGCGCGGAATCAAAAGGCAAGGTCGGCCTCTACCTGTTGCTGACCATCGCGCCCTTCGCGATCATCGCCCCACTGATCGGACCGATGCTCGACAAACTGCAGCGGGGCCGTCGCATCGCGATGGCCGGCACTTTCGCAGGACGTACCGTGCTGGCCCTGCTGGTGATGGCGAACTGCGGCTGGGACGACGCCGCGAACCAGCTGACCTACGACCCCTGGGTGCTCTACCCATGCGCACTCGGAATGTTGGTGCTGTCCAAGTCATTCGGCGTGCTCAAGTCGGCCGTCACACCGCGTGTCCTGCCGCCGACCATCGACCTGGTCCGGGTCAACTCCCGCCTGACCACATTCGGGCTGGTGGGTGGCACGATTCTCGGCGGTGGTGTGGCAGCACTGTGTGAAGTGTTGCTGGCCAAGGTCCTTCCGCTGCACCTGCCCGGGGCCATGGTGTGGCTGGCGATCATCACCGTGGCCGGCGCCGTGCTGTGCATGCGCATCCCGTCCTGGGTGGAGGTCACCGCGGGCGAGGTCCCCACCACACTGACCTACCACGGTGAACCGGCGCGCGATCCGTTGCGGCGCCCCGATCCTGCCCAATACCCCCCGCCGGGTGGCGCACAGACACCAAGCGCAAAACAGTCCGGCGAGAAGGCCTCTCCGGTCAAGGCCCTGGCAGCCACGATGCGTCAGCCCCTGGGCCGCAACGTACTCGTCGGCCTCTGGGGCAACGGCACCATCCGCATCCTGACCGGCTTCCTGACCCTGTTCATCGCTTTCTATGCGAAGTCGCAGCAGGGCGGCGGCAGCGGCTGGGCTCAAGTCGCCATGCTCGGTGCTGTCGGCGCGGCAGCCGGCATCGGAAACTTCATCGGCAACGCCACCGGCACACGGCTGGAGCTGAAGAACCCCGAGCGCATCATCGTGATGGTGACCGGTGCCTGCGTCGCGGTCGCGGCACTGGCCGCAGCGTTCGGCAGCCTGCTGTTCGTGGCGGTCGCGGCGCTCGTCGCCTCGGGAACCAGCGCCATCGGCAAGGTCTGCCTCGACTCGTCCATCCAGAACGATCTGCCGGACGCATCACGCGCCTCGGCTTTCGGTCGCTCCGAGACCGTCCTGCAGATGAGCTGGGTGTTCGGCGCATCCCTCGGTGTGCTGCTGCCGCCGAACCTGACCATCGGCTTCGGAGTCGTCGCAGGTCTGCTGGCCCTGGGCCTGGTGCAGACCTTCGTCACCAACCGGGGCTCTACGCTGGTCCCCGGATTCGGTGGCAAGCGGCCAGACATGACCATGCCCACCGGCGCAATCCATGTCGATCCGCACATCCGCGAAGCCTGGAACAAAGGCGGCGGAGACCGATGAGTTGGGATACATGAGCGCACGCTTGACCACCGGCGAGAAGAAGTTCTTCGCGATCGCCGCCATCACCGTTCTGTTGCTCGTCGCCGTCATCGGCGGCTCGGTGGCCGCGTTGGCCTCCGGACACGAGGACAACGACGTCCCCTATCTGCATGTCGCGAAGGGCAACACACTGATCACGGTTGAGCCGCTGATCTACTGCTCCATCGAGATGAAGGACTGCGAAGGATCACCGACCAACAAGCCGACGCGGATCCCCGTGCAGGTCGGCGACGCGGTGATGGTGTCGCTGTCGAGTGACCTGTCGGTCGGGCCCTGGACGCTCGTGGTGCAGTACCTCAGCAAAGACGGGTTCGACAACACCGCCGAGGTCTTCTACCGCAGCGACAGCAAACGCACATTCACCCTCGCCTCGACCCGCGACCGGATCCTGGCGACAATCGAGATCAAGCAGCCGTCACAGAAAGAAGACGCGGGCGGCTTCATCCCACGCGGGATCTGGGGCATCGACACCCTTCCCGACGGTGTCGATGTCCCAGCATCCGATTAGTCCGGATCCTGAACCCAGCCGGCTGATTCGAACCCAGCGGCGAAGCTGCGCGAGGACTACCTAGAACTACTAGAACTACTTAGGTCTCGAGCTCCCGGGCAACGGCCCGCACCACCTCGGAGATCCGGGCGGCGGTCTTGCGGTCGGGGTATCGACCCTTGCGCAGATCCGGCTGAATCTTGCCTTCCAGCAACGTGATCAGGTCGGCCACCATGCCGTGCAGCTCGTCAGGACTGTGCCGCTTGGGCTGTTCCTTGCGCGCTTCCCGCGTGTTCTTGGCAACGCTGGGAGCCGGATCAAGAACCTTGACCGTCAACGCCTGTGGGCCTCGACGACCCGCCGCCATGCCGAACTCGACCCGCTGGCCGGGTTTGAGCGCCTCGGTCCCATCGGGGAGCGCGGACGAGCGCACATAGACGTCTTCGCCCTCATCTTGCGAGAGAAAGCCGAAGCCCTTCTCCGCGTCGTACCATTTCACCTTGCCGGTAGGCACTGTGCTCACCCTCATCTACTCGCATTGCCCAAAACGAAAGCGCCCGCTGCGGGCAACTGGCCCAGCCGGACGCGTTCGGTCAGTCTAGCGCCTCGGCCAACCCCCGAGCACACGGGTTTTCGGCCGCCTCGAACCTGCACTACCGTTGTCTACATGCGCAAAGCCGAAGGCAGCCTGTTGCTGCGGGCCGCTGTGGGACTGTTTGTCGTCGGTGTCATCGCACTGCTCTGGCTGTTTCTGAGTACGCCGATCACCGGTGAGACCGCTCCCCTGTTCGTCTATCTGCTCACCATGTGTGCCCCGCTCGGCTTTTTGCTCGCGCTGATTTTTGCGTTGCGATCAGGGCGACGCCATCGGGACGCCGCTGCGCACCAGGGCGGCGGCTCGAGGTCGCCACTACAGTGACTGACGACATGACGCTCTCAATCGACGGAGCATTGACTCCCACCAGTGACGGCACGGCACTCCGCGCTGCATACAGCTGCTTTCCGACCGGTGTGGTCGCCGTGTGCCACCAGGGTGACGGCGAGCCCATCGGCATGGCCGCCAGCTCGTTCGCCACGGTGTCGCTCAACCCGCCACTGGTGTCGCTCTGTGTCCAGAACGAATCGACGACGTGGCCCAAGTTGCGCAGCGCTCCCGTCATCGGGCTGTCGGTGTTCGCCCATGATCAGGACGCCGAGTGCAAACAACTCGCGGGCCGAGCCGATGCGCGATTCACCGGGCTACGGGTGGAGACAACCGACGACGGCGCCCTTTTCATCGGCGGAGCGGTGGCCCAGCTGTCGTGCACCATCTACAACGAGATACCGGCTGGCGACCACAGCCTGGTCCTGCTCAAGGTCGAGGCGTTGCGCGCCGACCCGTCACAGGAGCCGCTCGTATTCCACGCCAGTGCGTTCCGGGCGCTGGAACGACGGCCGTAGCAGCCACGACTTCAGGCCCCATCGGAGAACGCCCGTAGTCAGTTTTTTCCGCGGATCCAACCTCGATCGGGCGATCACCGTAGGCTTGTACAGGTGACCGCCATCGCTCTGGGTATGCCAGCAGGCTTATCCGTCCGCCCGCCCGTCGGGACAGACGCCGTCATGCCCACCAGCGGTCCCATGGTGGACACCTTCGGGCGCGCCGTCCGCGACCTCCGCGTCTCGGTGACCGACCGCTGCAATTTGCGCTGCACCTACTGCATGCCCGCCGAAGGCCTCGACTGGCTCGACCGCGACGACGTTCTGACAGCTGCCGAGATCGTCCGCGCGGTCTCGGTGGGCGTGCGCGAACTAGGGGTGCGAGCGGTCCGGTTCACCGGTGGCGAGCCACTGTTACGCAAGGACCTCCCGGAGATCATCGAGGCGGTTGCCGCCCTCGATCCCCGGCCCGAGATCGCGTTGACCACCAACGGACTGGGCCTGGCCCGGCAGGCGAAACGACTGGCAGCAGCCGGCCTGGACAGGGTGAACGTCTCCCTCGACACCGTCGACGCCGCCAAGTTCGCCGCCATCACCCGTCGCGATCGCCTTCCCGACGTGCTGGCGGGCCTCGAGGCCGCGGCCGACGCCGGGTTGACGCCGGTAAAGGTCAACGCCGTACTCGACACCGCCGGCGGCCTCGACGACGCCGCCGCCCTCCTGAAGATGTGCCTGGACAAGGGCTATCAGCTGCGGATCATCGAACAGATGCCGCTGGACGCCGAACATCACTGGTCACGCACCTCGATGATCACCGCCGACCAGATCCTCGCCCGCCTACGGCAGGACTTCGATTTGCGGCCCGACGACGTGGCGCGAGGGTCGGCCCCCGCGGAACGCTGGATCGTCGAGGGTCATACCGGGCTCGACGGAAGACCTGCCCGGGTCGGGGTCATCGCCTCGGTCACCCGCCCGTTCTGCGGCGATTGCGACCGAACCCGACTCACTGCGGACGGCCAGCTCCGCAACTGCTTGTTCGCCACCTCGGAGACGGATCTGCGCAGTTTGCTGAAGTCAACTGACGCTACAGATCAGGAAATCGCCCTGCGGTGGCGACAGTCCACATGGGGCAAGCTTCCGGGCCATGGTGTCAACGAGCCGGGCTTCCTCCAACCCGCACGATCGATGTCTGCGATCGGGGGCTGACGATGCGTATCTGCGTCCGATTCTTTGCCGCCGCCCAAGCAGCTGCAGGTGTGGAACAAAGTGTGGTCGAACTCACCGACAAAGCCACTCTTGCGGATCTGGAAATCCAATTGGGTCAAAGCAATCCGCAGTTGGCTGAAGTATTGGAGAGATGCTCGTATCTGCATGAGTCCGTTGCCGTTCGCGACCGCTCACGAGTGCTCTCGAGTGGCGACACCGTCGACGTACTGCCGCCGTTCGCGGGCGGTTGAGCGCGTTTCACCGTGCGCAGCAACGTGTCATTCGACCCACATCGGCGTCTCATTCCTTCGGATGAGGCTGTGACGTTCCTCACATAACGGTTGGGTTACGGTACGGACACGGGACGACAGTCATACCGATGAGCAGCAGTAATGCCGAAACCGCCGAAAACAGGCCCGCCGACACGTCGAAAAGGCCGTCGAAGAAGTTGTGTGTAACCACTGATTAACCCGTACCGTCTGTCTCGGTCGACCTGATCGGCCAGACCGCAAGTGAATATTCCCGGCTCGCCGCGCCCAACCTCGTCCCGCGAACCGAGAAACTCCAAACGCATTTCAGGGACGAGGACGGGGGACCCAACATCTCCTGGAGATCACCGGGTTCCGAGAAATCGGAGCCCTTGGGGTGAAGCCCGCGCAAGCGGACCGAGCAACCTCTCGCTCGAACCCGACAGCTGACTTCGTAGGCGCGTGGAGAGAGGAAGTACAACTCATGTCCGGACGTCATCGTCAGCCGACCACCACTGGTCGCACCTTCGCCAAGCTCGCCCTCACCTCTGCCGTCATCGGCGGCGGCGCCACCCTCGCCTTCGCAGGCGGCGGCAACGCCGGTGCAGCCACCGACGCCGAGTGGGACCAGGTCGCCGCGTGCGAGTCGGGTAACAACTGGGCCATCAACACCGGCAACGGCTACCAGGGTGGACTGCAGTTCAGCCCGAGCACCTGGACCGGCCACGGCGGCGGCGAGTTCGCCCCCTCCGCCGACCAGGCAACCCGTGAGCAGCAGATCGCTGTCGCCGAGCGCGTTCTCGCCAGCCAGGGACCCGGCGCATGGCCGACCTGCGGCACCGGCCTGAGCGGCGCCACCCCGCGCAACGCTCCCGCTGCGGCCCCGAGCCTCGAGGTCCCCGCACTGCCCGAGCTCCCGCAGCTCCCGGACCTGTCCGCGCAGACCGACGAGATCGCCAACCAGCTGAAGGCTGCGATCAACGATCCCGCGATCCACGCACTGATCGATCAGGCAAATGCCGCCGGTGACCTCGACGCCGGGCAGATCGCCTTCTTCAACCAGTACAAGGACATCCTGCCCCTCCCCTGATCTCGGGGAGCCCAGACGAAGGGCCTCGCACGCGACCATGAGTCCGTGCGGGGCCCTTTTCCATGTCCCGATGATGGTGGGTTCGGGCGAGCATTTGCCCAGGTCGACCTCACCCGAACCCACCAATTCCGGGGGTGGGTGGGGCGCTCGGGTCAGGCGCAGCCAACCCATTCGTCGGTGCCGTCGGCGAAAACCTGGTGCTTCCACACCGGGAGTTGAGCCTTGACCTCGTCGACCAGCAGTGCGCACGTGGCGAAGGCTGCCTGACGATGATCGGCCGCCACCGCGACCACCAGTGCCGCATCACCGATCGCCAGCGGTCCCACCCGATGCGACACAGCGACCGCACGTACACCGTCGGCCCCGGCCGCGATCTCTGTCACGACCTTCTCGACGACCTCGCCGGCCGTGGGATGCGCGCTGTAGTTCAGCGCGGTGACGTCGCGGCCGCCGTCGTGATTGCGCACCGCGCCGACAAAACTCACGATGGCCCCGGCTGTTCCGCCTGAGGCCTCGGCCGCGAGGGCCTCATGCTCGGAGGTGGACAGCGGATCTTCGGTGACCACGGCACGGGCGACGATGGCAGCCATCAGTGATCGCCTCCGTTGATCTGGTCCAGAGCGTGCGTGAGCACGGGTGCAAGAACCTCGAGACCGTCACGGACACCACCCGTGGAACCGGGCAGGTTGACGATGAGGGTTCGACCCGCGATTCCAGCTGTTCCCCGCGACAGGACCGCCGTGGGGACCTTGGGCAACCCGCTGTTTCGGATGGCGTCGGCCAGACCGGGTATTTCGCGTTCGATCACCGCGGCGGTCTGTTCAGGGGTCTGATCGGTGGGGTTCAGACCGGTGCCGCCGGTGGTGAGGATCAGAGCTGTCTCGTCTCCGACGGCTGTTCGGAGCGCTGCGCCGACCTGGTCACCGTCGGGAACCACCACCGGGTCGCTCACCACGAATCCGCGGTCGCGTAACCATTCGACGATGATCGGGCCCGAGCGGTCGGCGTACACGCCACCGGCGGCGCGCGTCGACGCCACGACAACCACTGCGGTGTGGGGGTCAGCGGTGTGAGGGTCTGCAGTGTGGGGATCGGCCATCAGAGCCCACCGCCCGCGGTCTCGTCGGCCGGCCGGTCGTCCCGGGTCCAGTGCCCCTTCTTGCCGCCGGTTTTCTCCTGGAGACAGATGTCGGTCATCTGCGCGCGCGGATCGACCGCTTTGACCATGTCGTGCAGCGTGAGTCCGGTCACCGCGACAGCAGTGAGGGCTTCCATCTCGACGCCGGTGCGGTCGGTGGTGACCGCGGTCGCGCGCACCTCGATGAAGTCTGTGCCCAACTCGAAATCGACGCTCACTGTGCTGAGCGCGACCTGATGGCACAGCGGGATCAGCTCGGGTGTCTTCTTGGCGGCCATGATGCCGGCGATGCGGGCCGTTGCCAACGCATCCCCTTTGGGCAACCCGCCCGTCGACAACAGCGAGATCACGTCGGAGGTGGTACGAAAAACCCCGGTGGCCACCGCTTTACGCGTGGTGACCGCCTTGCCGCCGACATCGACCATCTGCGCCGCCCCCGTCTCGTCGAGATGGCTGAGACGTCCTGGGCCGGGCCGGTCGGTCGGCGCGCTCACCGATCAGCGATTGACGGTGGTTCGCGGGTGAAGGTAAGGCAGGTCGTCGACCGGGAGCGGGAAGGTGACCTCACCGAACGGTGACAGTGCGCCGGAGACGTGCGCAGCGAACTCACTGACGGCGTGCTCGCCCTCGGGAACCTCGGGCCAACCATTATCGACGTACTTCTTCTTTTCAGCCACGGGCGTCATTCTGCCATGAGTGGCCCGCATATCATCTACTGGATGAGCCCCGACCAGCCAATCAGTCTGGCCGACGACCTCGCCCGCCGCGACGACGACCAACTGCTCGATCTCCTGCAGTCCCGGCCGGATCTGGCCAGCCCTCCCCCACCCGGGGTCGAGGTGCTTGCGCAGCGCGCGATGTCGGCGGCCTCGATCAATCGATGTGGCGAAGACCTGGACCTGCTGGCGGTGGCGGTGCTCGAGACGATCGCGGAACTGGGTTCGCGATCCGGACAGACCCGTGGGCTGTCGCCTGTGTCCACCGACGCCATCGTCGAGGCGCTGTCCGAGCGAGCCGCACCCGACGCGATCCGGGCGCGCATCGACAACCTCGTCGACCTGGCGCTGCTGTGGGGGCCGCCCGATGCGCTGGTCACAGGACCGCACATGGCGGCGGCGTGGCCGTGGCGTTCGCGTCTTGCGACCGCCCCTGTCAACGCGTTGTCGCTCGCCGAGATCCGCGCGAAGGTCGACGCCCTCGGCGACCGGGAGCGTGACCTGTTGTCCACCCTGGCGTCGGGACCCGGTCTGGGACGAACCCGTGACGCCGGGCTGGGACCCGACTCGGATCGTCCGGTCCCGAGGTTGGTCCATCAGGGACTGCTGCTGGTGGTCGATGAGCAGACCGTCGAATTGCCGGTGGTGATCGGCCAGCTCATCCGCGGCGAGGATCCCGCCGAGCCGTTCGAGTTACGGCCGCCGGAGCCCTCCGGTGGCGGCGGACGCAAGGTCGGCTTGGCCGAGGTCGATGCCGCGGCCGGTGGCGAAGCGCTCGAGTTCCTGCGGCACAGCGCCGACGCCATCGAGACCCTCGGTGCCCACCCGGCGGCAGTTCTGCGGGCCGGCGGCATGGGCGTCCGGGAGATCCGTCGACTCGCCAAGGCCCTGTCCGTGGACGAGAAACGGGTAGGCCTGGTCATCGAGGTACTCGCCGGACTCCGCCTGATCGATTCCGGATTCCCCGTGCCCGACCCGTCGGACGGTCTCGAACCGTCATGGGCCCCGACCACGTCCGTCGACAGCTGGTCGCATCAGGCACCCGAGCGCCGTTGGTTCTCCATCGCCTCGGGATGGCTGGATCTGCACCGCAGACCGTGGCAGATCGGCGGACGCACGCCCGACGGCACGTTGATCGGCGCGCTGGTCGGTGCGATGCCCGAAGGTGCTGCCCGCGCAGAGCGGCTTCTTGTGCTCCAGGCGCTGGCCGAGGCCAAACCCGGCGCGGACGTCACGTCGGTCGCCCTGGGCAGGCACATCGCGTGGCGGCATCCCCGGTGGCTTCGCCGCATGCCGCAGTCGACGATCATCGAGACTCTCGCCGAGGCCCAGTCGCTGGGCCTGGTGGCTCACGGCGCTCTGACGTCGGCGGGCCGCGAACTCATCGCAACCGGTACACCCGACGAGGTCGAGGCCGCCACGGTCGCGGCGATGGCCAAGTCCATCCCCGCTCCCATCGACTTCTTCCTGGCTCAGGCGGATCTGACCGTGACGGCCCCGGGGCCACTGACCCCGGAGCTCGCCGCCGACTTGGCTCTGGTCGCGAACCTGGAGTCCGGTGGCGCGGCCTCGGTGTACCGGGTGTCGGAGTCGTCGGTTCGCCGAGCCCTCGACGCAGGCCGTACCGGCACCGAGCTGATGACACTGTTCACGTCACACTCCAAGACCCCTGTGCCGCAGTCACTCTCGTATCTCATCGACGATGTCGCGCGTAAGCACGGACAGCTGCGCGTCGGCGTGGCCAGTACGTTCATCCGTTGCGAGGACCCGACGACACTGGCGGCGGTGCTCAATTCACCTGTGGCCGAACAGTTGTCGCTGCGCGCGCTGGCCCCGACCGTCGCGGTGTGCGACGACCCCATCATCGATGTCCTGGACATCCTGCGGGCGGGCGGATTCGCCCCGGCCGGTGAGGATTCGGCCGGCGAACTGGTGGACCTGCGCACGCGCGGTGCTCGGCTGCCGACCCCGAGGGAACGCCGCGCGTCGGCGCGCAAGCCGTCACTGAGTTCACCCGCGCGCGATCGGCTGGCTGCGGTGGTGGGACACATGCGATCACAGGACGCGGCGAACGCAGCCACGCTCACCGCGGCCGGAGCCGGAGGGTCGTCGGTGACCGGCGGCGGCCTGCCTGCGACCGCGCTGCTGCAGACCGCTTTGGCCAACAAGCAGTCGGTACGGCTCGGATACGTCAACGCCGAGGGCTTTGCGTCCAAACACGTGGTGGTACCCCGGATGATCGGTGCCGGCCAGGTGATCGCGCTGGACCCGGGTAGCAACGACGAGCACCGGTTCTCACTTCACCGGATCACCAGTGTGGAGATCGTCGACTGATCGGCCGAGCGGTCACCATCGGTTGGCCAGGTGGTTCGGCCGCGGCGACGCTGCGCCGTAGGGCTCGCGTAGCGCATTCGAACGGCTGTTGAACACCACGAACAGGTTGCTACGGGGGAACGGCGTGATGTTCCCGGACGATGCGTGCAGGCAATTGGAGTCGAAATACAGCGCCGAGCCCGCCGGGCCGGTCACGGTGTCAATGCCCAGCTCGTGGGCCAGCGACGCCACGTGTTCTTGATCGGGGGTGCCGAACGGCGGCCGATAGGACGCCAACGACTCGCGGTGGTACCCGTCCGGTGTCTCGCCGGGACAGCTCACGTACACCTTGTGAGATCCCGGGATGATCATCAGGCAGCCGTTGTAGTCATAGTTCGGCGTCAGCGCGAGCGACACACTCAGCGCGCGCGGCACCGGCATTCCGTCCTCCGCGTGCCAGGTCTCGAAGTCGGAATGCCAATAGAACGGTCCGCCGGCGAAACCGGGTTTGAAGTTGATCCGGCTCTGGTGGATGTACACCTCGTCGTCGAGGATCTGTTCGGCGACATCGATGATCTCGGGCCTCGCGCAGATCTCGGCCACCACGTCACTGAGCTTGTGGACGTCGAACACCGAGCGCACCGAGCCGTCGGACGATTCCCGGATGACACGTTCGTCTTCCCCCAGCCGGTCGGTCAGCTCGGCCACGTCGGCAATGCACCTGTCGACATCTGGGCGAGTCAGCACCTGGTCGGCGGTGTGATAGCCACGAGCTTCGTAGGCTGTGATCTGCTGAGCGGTCAGCGGCCCTCGCGCCGTGCCGCCCCACACGGCCGGGTCGGGGCGCTGCCCGATCCTGCTCAAACCCGTCACCCGGGTGCGGTACGGGTCCTCGCTGTCGGTCTCGGCTGTGCCGGTACGTCCCGTGTGAACAACGGTGCTCATGGTGCCCCCTTCGCAAACCGATGCCGCCGGGAAGTTCGACGGCCTGTTAACTGTTGGTTACGAAGCGAGTTGCCAGATGTAGCAGCTCTCAATCCCCCGGCCACCGCTCGTGGCACAAACTGCTGCTTCTGAGGAGAATGGTTCCTTGTGACTGACGGACCGTTGATCGTGCAATCGGACAAGACCCTTCTACTGGAGGTCGACCACCCCCAAGCTGCTGAGGCGAGGGCCGCGATTGCGCCGTTCGCCGAGCTCGAGAGGGCTCCCGAGCACGTGCACACCTACCGGGTGACACCGCTCGCGTTGTGGAACGCTCGTGCCGCCGGGCACGACGCCGAGCAGGTGGTCGATGCCCTGGTCACGTTCTCCCGTTATGCGGTGCCGCAGCCGCTGCTGATGGATGTCGTCGACACCATGGGCCGCTTCGGCCGGCTGCAGCTGGTGAAGAGTCCGGTGCACGGATTGACCCTGGTCAGCTTCGACCGCGCGGTGCTGGTCGAGATCATGCGCAACAAGAAGGTGGCGCCGATGTTGGGCGCCCGGGTGGACGACGACACGGTCATCGTCCATCCCTCCGAGCGCGGCCGTCTCAAGCAGATCTTGCTCAAGGTGGGCTGGCCCGCCGAGGACCTCGCCGGGTACGTCGACGGTGAAGCCCACGAGATCAAGCTGGACGAGAACGGCTGGGAGCTGCGTGACTACCAGCAGCTGGCCGCCGAGTCGTTCTGGGCGGGCGGCTCCGGGGTGGTTGTGCTGCCCTGTGGTGCAGGCAAGACCATGGTCGGTGCGGCCGCGATGGCCACGGCGCAGGCCACCACGCTGATCCTCGTCACCAACACGGTCGCCGGCAGGCAGTGGAAGCGCGAGCTCATCGCACGTACATCGCTGACCGAAGAAGAGATCGGCGAGTACTCGGGTGAGCGCAAGGAGATCCGCCCTGTCACCATCGCCACCTATCAGGTGATGACCCGCAAATCCAAGGGCGAGTACCGGAATCTCGATTTGTTCGACTCCCGCGACTGGGGGCTGATCATCTATGACGAGGTCCACCTGCTCCCCGCGCCGGTGTTCAGGATGACGGCGGATCTGCAGTCGCGGCGCCGCCTCGGTCTCACCGCCACCCTGGTGCGTGAGGACGGCCGGGAAGGCGACGTCTTCAGTTTGATCGGACCCAAGCGCTACGACGCGCCGTGGAAGGACATCGAGGCGCAGGGCTGGATCGCTCCCGCCGAGTGCATCGAGGTGCGGGTGACGCTCACCGACAACGAGCGGCTCGAATACGCGGTTGCCGAGCCGGAGGAGAAGTACAAACTCTGTTCGACGGCGCACACCAAGATCAATGTGGTGAAGTCGATCCTCGAGCAGCACAAGAACTCTCAGACGCTGATCATCGGCGCCTATCTGGACCAGCTCGACGAACTCGGCGCTGCCCTCGACGCGCCCGTGATCAAGGGGTCGACGAAGAACAAGGAGCGCGAGGAGTTGTTCGCGAAGTTCCGCACCGGCGAGATCCAGACGCTGGTGGTCTCGAAGGTCGCGAACTTCTCGATCGATCTCCCCGAGGCGTCGGTCGCGGTCCAGGTGTCGGGCACATTCGGTTCTCGCCAGGAAGAGGCTCAGCGTCTCGGGCGATTGCTGCGCCCGAAGGCCGACGGCGGTCAGGCGCACTTCTATTCGGTGGTCTCCCGCGACACGGTCGACGCCGACTACGCGGCACACCGCCAGCGGTTCCTCGCCGAGCAGGGGTACGCATATCGGATCACCGATGCCGACGATCTGCTCGGGCCCGCCGTCGGCTGACGATCTTTTCGCCGGCGACGACGCGGAGGTGGAACCACCGGCAATGGGGTATCTGACGATCGGCAAACTGTAAGCTGTCGAGGTGTCCACTGCGACGTTCGAGCGGAGTGACCCGCAGCTTTTGTCGGTCGGCTATCGGCTCACCGGCAGTGTTGTCGCTGCCCTCGGGATAGCGGCCGATGGCGGTTCCACCTCAGATCCGGCAGATCGCCTCGTCCGCACGGTTCGGGCCGCCCTCGCGGCACTGCAGGCGGTTGCAGTACGCAAACAGACCTACACCGGGCCGTGGCTTCCCGAACCCATTGTCCTCGAACCCGATTCGTTCGAGGATCCGCTGGCCTCAGCCGTGGCAGGCGACGGCGCACGCCTGGCCACGATGGTGGCTCTCGAATCACTGTCCCCCACCACTCGCATCTCGTACGTGCTCCGGGATTGTTTCGGGACAGACGCCGGACAGATCGCCGGCGCACTGGCCATCTCGGCCGACAAGGTCAACCGGCTCGCCGACAAGGGTGCCGAGCTGATGGCCGACACGCTGCAGCCCGACAGCATCGAAGACCACAACGAGGTGGTCGCGCAAGGCGTGCTCGCGTTGACGCTGGGCGACATGGAATCGCTTGCCGCACTTGCTCACCCGGATCTGACGTATTTCGCCGACAGCAACGGGGTCACGCGGTCGGCAACCGGCCCGATCGTCGGCTCGGCCACCGTCCTGCGGCTGCTCTCCACCGTGATGACCCGGTACGGCAGCGAGATGACCCGCCACACGCGTCCCGTGCTGATCAACGGCGAGATGGGCCTGCTCACCGACGCCGGGATCCGTGAACAGAGCCCGCTGCATCGGCGGGTGACGGCGCTGGCCGTCAGCGGTGGCAAGATCGTCGCGGTGTACGACCTGTCGAATCCGGACAAGCTCACGGGGACACCACTCTTCCGATGACCAGCGAAAAGAAGCCGGCAGCCCGCATGCGGACGGTCAAACGCCTACAGCCGTTCTCGTCCACCATCTTCGCCGAGATGTCGCAGCTGGCGGCCGAGCACGATGCCATCAATCTCGGTCAGGGATTCCCGGACACCGACGGCCCGGCGGCGATGCTCGCCGCGGCACAAGAGGCCATCGCGACCGGCCAGAACCAGTATCCGCCCGGTCCCGGCATCCCGGCCCTGCGGGAGGCGGTGGCCCAGCACCAACTCGATCATTATGGGCTGCAGTACGATCCGGCCACCGAGGTACTGATCACGGTCGGCGCCACCGAGGCGATCGCCGGAGCGATCATCGGGCTGGTCGAGCCCGGCGAACGGGTGGTGATGATCGAACCGTATTACGACGCCTACGCCGCCGCGACAGCGATGGCCGGTGCCGAGCGGGTCACCATCCCTCTGACCGCCGATGGCGACGGTTTTGCACTCGACCAAGCCGCCCTGCGTGCGGCCGTCACCCCCGAGACGGCCATGGTGGTGATCAACAGTCCGCACAACCCCACCGGCACAGTGCTTTCCGATGAGGATCTGAAGGCCATCGCCCAGGTCTGCATCGACAACGACGTGCTGGTACTGACCGACGAGGTCTACGAACACCTGGTGTTCGACAAGCGGGTACACACTCCCCTGGCTACGTTGCCCGGGATGCGCGAGCGCACGTTGCGGGTGTCGTCGGCAGGCAAGACCTTCAACGTCACCGGCTGGAAGGTCGGGTGGATCAGCGGTCCGGCCGAGTTGATCGCAGCTGCCCGAGCCGCCAAGCAGTTCATGAGTTTTGTCGGCAGCGGCCCGTTCCAGCCGGCAATCGCCGTCGCCCTGGGCACGGAGATGGAATGGGTCCGGCGATCGTCGGCCGGGTTGCAGCGTAAGCGCGACCTCATCTCCGCCGCACTGACAGACGTCGGCTTCGGCGTTCACCGCAGCGAGGGCACCTATTTCGTCTGCGCCGACCCCCGGCCGCTCGGCTACCACGACGGCGCCGAGTTCTGCCGCGACCTGCCTGCCCGCATCGGGGTGGCCGCGGTTCCGGTCAGCGCGTTCGTCGACCACCCCGACCAGTGGACCCATCTGGTGCGGTTCGCGTTCGCCAAGGAGGACGCCGTGATCGAACAGGCAGCCGAGCGCCTTCGCGCCCTGTCCTGACGGTCGAATACCTGGTCAGACGCCAACTCGCGATCAGACGTCCGCGCCCACCGGCAGCAGCCGCAGCAGCACATCGTTCACCGTGAGGATTCCCGGTTCGCCGTTGTTGTCGTCGACGACCACCATCACGTGGTTGCTCTCGGCCTTGGCCCGCTGCAACGCCTCATATACCGGGGTCGTCGCGGGCAGGGTCAGCACCGGGCGTATCAGCTCCAGAGCAGGACTGTTCTCCGGCGCCCCTATGGTGTCGCGCACGTGCACCATTCCCTCCACCGTGTGGCGACCCCTGATCAGGATCCGCAGATGTCCACTGCCGGTGGCGGCTTCACGGACCTGCGCCACGGTCGCATCGGGCCGGACACTCACCGGCTCGATGCCCGGCGTCAGCAATTCACCGATGGTCACGCTCTCCAACTCCAGGGCGGCCATCAACTGGCCGTGGTAACGCTCGTCGAGCGTGCCGACCGTCGCCGAGTGCTCGACGAGGTGCCGTAGCGTTGCCGAGTCCTGCCCGGACTCGAGCTCATCGACCGGTTCGACGCCCACCTTGGCCAGGAGCCAGTTCGCCATGTGGTTGAGCGCCAACAAGATCGGCCGGGTGAGCACCATGAAACCCCTCATCGGCAACGCGAGCAACGTGGCCGATCGTTCGGGGTGTGCAATTGCCCATGACTTCGGTGCCATCTCACCCACAACCAGGTGCAGAAATGTGACGATGATGAGTGCCAGAACAAATCCGGCCACGTCGGCGAGCCAGCTCGGGGCGCCCCAGTCATCGAACAGCGGGGTGAGCCAGTGGTGCACAGCGGGTTTGGTCACCGCACCGAGGGCCAGGGTGCAGACGGTGATGCCCAACTGCGAACCCGCCAACAACACCGACAGTTCGGAAGCACTGCGCAGGGCGGCGCGGGCCGAGCGACTGTCGGGTGCGGCGTCTTCCAGCCGGTGCCGGCGCGCGGCGATCAGTGCGAACTCGACGGCGACGAAAAAGGCACTGGCAGCGATCAACGCCACCGTGATGGCCAGGACAATCCATGGACTACTCATGAGTGGATCTCCGAACCGCTGATCGTCACCAGGAGCGATGACGGGACCCGGTTGTCGACGGCCAGCACCTGTGCCTTCAGAAGTCGCGGGGCCGGGGTCGACTCGTCGACCAGATCGGCCGGGTCGGGCGAAAGCGGGATGGCGACAACGTCGTTCACGGCGGGGAAGTCGGCGAACCTGGAAACCACCAGACCGGAGAGCGTTTCGACATCGCCTTCCGGTATCCGGTGTCCCACAAGGCGCTCCACCTCGTCGAGGTGCACATCCCCGGCGATCGTCCACCCGTCTTCGCGTGACCCGCTGATCGCGACGTGGCCGTCGTCGTGTTCGTCGGCGATGTCACCGACCAGTTCTTCGGCGATGTCCTCGATGGTGATCACTCCGGCGAATCCGCCGTACTCGTCCACCACGAGTGCCATCTCCGCCGATGCGCTCACCAATCGTGAGACCACCTGTGGCAGAGGGAGACTGGTGGGTACGATCACCGCTTCGCGCATGCAGGACGCGGCATCGGTACCGTCCGGCTGCGCCGACAGCAGGTCATGCAGATCGATCACACCCAGCAGATCATCAGAGGTCGTACCGACCACGGGGTAACGCGTGTGGCCACTCCCCATCGTTGTCAGCACCTGCGCCACCGGGGTGTCGGCACGCACGGTGCCCACCCGGGCACGCGGCACCATCGCGTGTTCGGCGGTGCGATCGGGGAAGTCGAGGATCCGGTCGAGCAGCGCGGAGAGTTCCGCGGGCAACTCGCCGGCATCGCGAGACCTGGCGACGATGTGCTCGAGATCGCGAGCGGTCGCCGAGTGCTCCACGTCGTGCACCGGTTCGACGCGCAGGGCTCGCAGCAACAGGTTCGATGACTGATCGAACAACCAGATCAGCCAGCCGAAGAGCGAGAGGTAGATGGTGGTCGACAGGGCGAGCCGGCGCGCGACGGGTTCGGGGCGCGCGATCGCGAGGTTCTTCGGGAACAGCTCGCCGAAGAGCATCTGGACGAAGGTCGAGAACACCACCGCGACCACCGCACCGACGGCAATACCTACGCCGGTAGGGATGCCGACTCCGCCGAGCAATTCACCCAATCCCCGGCCGATGAGCGGTTCGGCGACATAGCCGACCAGCAGGCCGGTCACGGTGATCCCGAGCTGCGCCCCGGACAACATGAATGATGTGCGCCGGGTGACCTCGAGCGCGCGGGCGGCGCCCGCATCACCTGCCTCGGCCCGGGCCTTGAGACGGGATCGGTCAACCGACATGAAAGCGAATTCTTGGGCAACAAAATAGCCGGTCATCGCGGTGATGAGCAGGACGACGCCGACACCGAGAGCGATGGTCAGGACAATCAACGCCGGGTCAGCCCCGCTCGCGGTTGTTCAGTGGTGATGCTGGACAAAGATGGGCGCGATGCGCTCGACATGACTCTTTCTGGCAGATGGCGCGTTCGTCGGCGACGAACCGTCGTTGGTAAAGAGTAACTTTACCTAAGGTCTCGCCGTCTCGCCAACCGTTTCATTCGCACGCGTGTTCGATACGAGTTATCCTGAAGCCATGACTGCCGGTCGCCAAGCCTCGCTGTTCGAGGAAGCATCTACGGACCCGGCGCTGTCGGAGCTGGGAAGCGCAGTGGTCAGGCGCCCGCTCACACACGGCGCCTGGGTGGACCTGCGGCCCGGCTGGATAGTCGGCGCGGACGAACTGTTCAACCACCTGGCTGCTGATGTGCCCTGGCGCGACGAGCGACGCACGATGTACGACCGAGTACTTGATGTGCCCCGCCTGCTGTGCCACTACGGGGAACATGCGCAACTGCCCCATCCCCTGTTGGACAGATGTCGCGAGGCCCTCGGCCACCATTACCGCCGCGAGCTGCCCGAAGGGTTCGCCACCGCCGGACTCTGCCTGTACCGCAACGGAAATGACAGTGTGGCCTGGCACGGAGACAAGATCGGCCGGGGCAAGACCGAGGACACGATGGTCGCCATCGTGTCCCTCGGCTCACCCCGGCCACTCCTGTTACGTCCGGTCGGCGGCGGCGCGTCGTTGAAGTTCACCGTCGGCCACGGCGACCTGCTCGTCATGGGCGGCAGCTGTCAGCGCACGTGGGAGCACGCGGTGCCCAAGACCACCGGCGTGGGGCCTCGCGTCAGCGTGCAGTTCCGGCCGCGCGGTGTGCTGTGAGGAGAACTAGCGCGATACCTGCTCGAAGGAGTACTCGACGCCGGTGAGCGATTCGGACAGGTCCCACAGTCCGGCTGCCATCAACTCATCGTGTGATCGCTTGTTCGACTTGGCGGGGCCGGGGGCGCCGCGCATCCCGCCCATCTGGGTCGGACCGTAGAAGGCACCCGAACGCGCCTGCGGTGACGTTGCTGCGAACAGCTGCGGCAGCGCGCCATCGGCAGCGGACTGGGCGAAGTACGAGCCACCCACTGCCATCACCCGATCCCAGATCGACTCGGTGTGCGACTGCAACTCCGTCGACGCGTAACCGGGGTGCGCCACAACCGATTTCACGTGTGAGCCGACCGCGGTGAGGCGTTTGGCCAATTCGTATCCGAACAGCAGGTTGGCCAGTTTGGACTGACCGTAGGCGGGCCACCGCAGGTACCGACGCTGGCGGTAATTGGGGTCTTCGAGGTTCATCTTGCCGATCTGGTGCATGGACGACGACAACGTCA
The DNA here is from genome assembly GCF_051487485.1 of Williamsia muralis. Taxonomy (GTDB): domain Bacteria; phylum Actinomycetota; class Actinomycetes; order Mycobacteriales; family Mycobacteriaceae; genus Williamsia; species Williamsia muralis_B. The sequence goes on from NZ_JAHVCV010000002.1 coordinate 876,282, forward strand.
CCACCCGATCGGACACCTTGGGCAAGAGCAGGCCGGTGAGCGCGAAGTGCCCGAGATGATTTGTGCCGAACTGCATTTCGAAACCATCTGCGGTGCGCCCCTGCGGCACTGCCATCACGCCGGCGTTGTTGATCAGCACGTCGACCGGACCCGTCCGCTCGGCGCATGCGCGAACCGAGTCCAGGCTCGCCAGGTCGAGTTCGGTGATCGTGGCGTTGTCGCCGATCCGCGCGGCGACCGGCTCCGCCTTGGCGACATTGCGGCAGGCGAGGATCACCTGGGCGCCCGCTGCGCCCAACGCGAGTGCGCTCTGCTCACCGAGCCCGCTGTTCGCTCCGGTGATGAAGAATGTTCGTCCGGTTTGGTCAGGAATATCCGATGTGTTCCAGCTCATGCTCACAACCTACCTTCGTTCGGGTCCCGCTCGGTTCGTTCGAAACATCTCATCGTCGAGGACGCAGCCCCAGCACCGTCGCCGGTATCTTCAATGCACCCTCGACCAGTGTCCGGAGGTTCCACTCTTCCGAATCCTTCGCCAGGGCAACGGTGTACAGCTTGGTGGGCTCCGCGCGCCCACGCAGCACCAGCGACCCGATCGAGTGCCACTGTCCCTGCTCGACCTCGGACGCCGCAAGCGCCGAACCACTGGCCAACACATGCGAACGCACCGATTTGGCGGCCTCGGACAGTCGTGCCGATTCGTTGACTGGGTCACCCACCACGGTGTACTCGTACCGAGTGGTCGCGCCGATGTTGCCGGCAAACACCACACCTGCCGAGACACCGATCGAAAACCGCAGTGGCCGCAGTACTTCGAGTTCGGAATGCAGATCGCGCGCCGCGGCGAGCGCAGCTCCGGCCGGGTCGTCCACGGTGCTGGGCGCCCCGAAGATCGCCAGCGCCGCATCACCCTCGAACTTGTTGATGAAGCCGCTGTGCCGATCGACGACATCGGCGACGATCGCGAAGAAGCTGTTCAAGATGGCCGCCACGGTGTCCGGCGCTTCGCGTTCGGCGAGCCGGGTGGAGCCCTGGATGTCGACGAAAAGGACTCCGACAAAGGTGTTCTCGCCATGGAAGCCGTCACCGCGTTCCATCGCGAGCTTGGCGACACCGTCACCCACATGTCGCTCGAAGAGTTCGCGGATCTGCTCGCGCTCGGCGAGTCCGCTGACCATGTCGTTGAATCCCTGCTGCAGGATGCCGAGTTCGGACGAGTCGTAGACGTCGAGGACGGGATACGTGTGCGCCACCTGCACCTCCTCCATACCCACGCGGATCTCACGCAGCGGATCGGTGATGGACCGCGACACCAGGAAGGTGGCGCGGATCCCGCCGAGGAGGCAGAACGTCGCCAGCACCACGGTGGGGGCGTCCAGGACATAGCGGTTCTCGGGCAACCAGCCCGTCGCGCGGCCCACGTTGATGGCGATGATGCCGAGCAACGGCACGGCAGAGAACACGATCCACACGGCGAGGAGTCGTTCACGGACACCGAGCAGCGACTTCGCGAGAACCCCATCACGCATCGCGATCGCGACGATGGGGCGCGAAACACGTTCGACAAGAAGGTAGGTGAGACATCCGGCAGATGTTCCCGCCATCAGGAACGCAGAGCCGAACACCACGAACTCGACTGCGGTACCGCCCAGCCCGAAAGGTATGTAGATCGCGGCCCCGGTTGTCCAGGTGACCATCGCCGCACTTGCCTGCTGCAACGGCATCATCTGGATCGATCTTCGCCGGGCGGGTGAGGCCGCAACGGCTTTGGTGAACCACATCAACTGCGGATACACCAGGTAGGCACTGAGGCTCCCACCGATCAGCAGAGCGCCGACCACGGAGGCGATGATGACCGGAACGGTGGATGGGTCGACCATCCCCCAGACACTCAACTCGCCGCCGGTCATCACCAGTCGCACCATCACGACCATCTCGATGGCGGCGAAGGTGTTGCTGGCGACCAAACCGAGACCGGCGAGGATGAGGAAGCGATTGGCCACGTGCCGTCGGCTGGCCGGGCCGTCTTGACTGGGGTCGGGTACCCCGATCAGGAACTCGTCGATCCGACGAACCGCACGCGACGCGCCGACGAGCGGTGAAGAGGTGGCGTGAGCCCGGGCGATACGGCCGCGACGCGACAACTTGGCCACTGCGGCACGCTTGCCGGAGACGCCACTGAGCAGCGATCGCCAGCCGATCGGGTGCGCCATCGTCGGGTTCCGCCTTCTCTCGCCGCTGATCATGCCCCCGGACGTGGCCAGATCGCGATCGAAGTCACGGCTGAGTATACATAGCGCAACTCGAGTTGCGTTAGAGTCGATCAGTGACCCAGTCCAGTTCGCCGAAGCGGCCAGTGCGCTCCCATCGTCGGGGTGCGGCGGTGCGCGACGGGGTCATGTCGGCGGCGGTGCACGAGTTGCTCACCGTCGGGTTCGACGGGCTCACCATCGCACAGGTGGCCGACCGCGCAGGCGTGCACGTCACATCGGTGTACCGACGATGGAAAACCAAGGAGCAATTGGTCACCGACGCGCTGATCAACCACCTCGACCCGTCGATACCGGCGCCCGACACCGGTTCGCTGCGGGGCGACCTGATCGCCATGTGTGCCGACCTCAACGTGTCGCTCACCAGCCCACAGATGAAGGCATTGCTGCGATTGTCTGCGATGCCGGTGGAGATCGATCCACTCGGCGACGCTCGACGGCGCATCATCGACGCCAGGACCGAGGCACTCAAGACGGTTTTCGCGCGAGCGGTCGACCGCGGCGAGCTCAGTGCGGACAACCAGCCCGACTACTCCATCGCGGTCGAGGTGATCCATGCGCCGATCTACGCGCGGGTGTTGCTCAACCGCGAGCCGGTGACCGGCGACTTCGTGGCCTCACTGGTCGACATGCTGCTGACCGGACTCGGCGGGACCCGCTCCCCCACGTGAAATTCGCGCCGCCTGCCTGCGGGCGCGCCGGTTGCACGCGGCGCGGCCGCAGGCAAGCGGCGCGAATTTAGGGGGCGTGGGCCTACAACGGCCCACACAACGCCGAACGGCGGCCGCGTCACCGGGTTACGCCGGTCGCGGCCGCCGTTGCGGATGCCTGATCAGTGGGATCAGGCAGGCGAGGTGAGGTCAGGCTGCGGCTTTGCCGGCCTCGATCTCGAGGGTGATTGTGATCTTGTCGCCGACGACGGTGCCGCCGGTTTCCAGGGGCATGTCGATGTCGATGCCGAAGTCCTTGCGGTTGAGCACCACCGAGGCCTCGAAGCCTGCGACGGGGCCGTTGCCCATTCCGGGGTTCACGCCGTTGAACTCGAGCTTGAGGGCGACGGGCTTGGTCACGCCATGGAGGGTGAAGTCGCCCTCGAGCAGGTAGTCGCCGCCGTCGGGCTTCACCGAGGTGGAGGTGAAGGTGGCGGTCGGGTACTTCTCGACCTCGAAGAAGTCAGCAGACTTGATGTGGCCGTCGCGCTGTTCGTTGCCGGTGTTGATCGAGTTGACGTCGATCTCGGCGGTGACGGCAGGGTTGCCGTTCTCGTCGACCGTGATGGCGCCGGAGAAGTTCTCGAACTTGCCGCGAACCTTGCTCACCATGAGGTGACGTACGGAGAAGTTGACGGCCGAGTGAACCGGGTCGATGGTCCAGGTGCCGGTCTCGAGTGCGTTGTTTACTGCAGTGCTCATGTGATGGTCTCCCTTGTCGAGCTGTGGTTTCGCCTACGTGAAGTGTAAACGGACCTCAGTCCGAATAATTCCCACCGGTGCGAACAGGCCCCGCCGAGCTTCGCTGATCTGCGGTTATCCCGCGTGAATGTGACCGGAACCACACTGCGCAGTACAGGATTGACGCATAATTCGGTGCGAACAGGCAGGCTCGAGACAGGTGGTTACCCATGGCCGACACCGACGTCCTCATCGCGGGCGCAGGACCGATCGGGCTCACCGCCGCGGTCGAACTGCGACGGCACGGCGTGCGATGCCGCATCGTCGACCCACTGCTCGAACCCCCGCAGTACGCGAAGGCTGTCGGCGTACAGCCCCGCACCCTGGAGATCTTCGAGGGAATGGGTGTACTGCGCCAGGTTCTCGACACGGCCATCCAGATGCGTGGCCAGATCGTGTACGTCAACGGTGAGCGCGCCGGCAAACTGGAACTGACACTGCCCGACGACATCCCTTTCGGGTTCACAGCCATTCCCCAGTACGACACCGAGCGCATCCTGCGCGACCGGCTGGCGACCCTCGACGTTCCCATCGAGCGAGGCCTGCGTCTGACCGGCTTCGAGCAGGACGGCGACGGCGTCCGGGCGACACTTTCCGGGGATGGCGGCGAGCAGACGGTTCACGCGCGCTACCTCATCGGCTGCGACGGCGCGCACAGCATCACCCGCAAGACCCTGGGCCTGACGTTCGAGGGCGCGGCATTTGACGAGCAGTACATGCTCGGTGATGTCGAGGTCGATTGGGATCAGCCGGCCGGATTCGGTATCCGCTCCATGCACCAGACCGAGGGAGTCACCGACGACCTCCTGGTGTGCATCCCGCTACCCGGCCGCGGACGCTACCGCATGTCGATGCTGGTGCCCGACGAACTCACGGCAAAGAACTCGAACACCGAATCCGGCGCGGTCGCCCACGGTTTCGAAGCAGGCCGACAACCAGAACTCCACCACATCCAGGACGTCTTGGACCGGCTTGCCCCCGAGCCCACCCGCGCCACGAATCTGCGGTGGTCGTCGGTGTTCCGGATCAGTCATCGCATCGTCGATTCCTATGGCACACAACGGGTCTTCGTCGCAGGCGACGCCGCGCACATCCATCCTCCGACCGGCGCGCAGGGTATGAACACCGGCATCCAGGACGCCCACAATCTGGCATGGAAGATCGCGTTGACCGTCGCCGGGCATGCGTCGCCCGACCTGCTCGCCAGTTACGACGCCGAGCGTCGTCCGGTCGGTGAAGAGGTGGTCGGCAGAACGGTTCGCAGCGCCCGCGAGGGCATCGGTGCCGATTCCGACGACATGACCCACATCATGAAGCGTGAGGCCCAGCTCCTCATCGATTACGCCGGCAGCCCGATCCTCGGGGACGCCCCGACAGGCCGCGCGCTCGTCGCGGCAGGTCTGCGGGCTCCCGATGCCACCGGCCTCACCCGACCCGCAGTCAGCGGTACCTTCCGACTGTTCTCGCTGCTCGATCGTCGTCGGCACACCGCAATCCTGTACGTGGACAGCATCTCCGGCGTCGACGACCTCACAGAGCTGGAAGATGTCGCAACAACTGCGGCCGGCGCGGCCCACGATCTGCTCGACACGTACCTGGTGATTGCCCCAGGAGTCGATCCTGGGCAGAGCTTGCTGCCCGTCATCACCGATTCCGGTGGGCTGTTCGCCGCGGCATACGGCCCGGGTGAGAGGTCGCTGTACGTCATCCGCCCCGACGGGTACCTCGGGTACGCCCAGCGCGGCATCGATGCGGGCGCGGTGGTGGACCACCTGAAGAAGACCTTCAGCTGACTCGTTCGCGTTGTCCCGCCTGGACGGACTGTGTGGGCGATGATGAATCGGTGATCGCGCAATCCTCTGCTGACGGATCAGGACCCCGGTGGTGGGTCAGAGACGTGGTCGTGGCCGGGATCGTCGCGGTGTTCGTCAGTGTCGCCACGATGACCGGCCAGAAGATCATCGACGATGTGCGCGCCGACCGTGACCACGAGATCTCGGACCGCCAGAGTCAGCGGGCCGAGCGCCTCGAGAATCTCCGCTTCATCCGTGGTCGCTCCAATGCCGATCCCTCCGTGGAGCGGCCGTTCTACGGACTGGACCTTGCCGGACTGAGTCTGTCCGGTCTGGACCTACCCGGCGCCAACTTCAGCGAGGCCGACCTGCACGGATGTGATCTGCTCTCGACCAACCTGCAAGGAGCCAATCTCTCCTACGCGAACCTCGCCGACACCATCTTGCTGGGCGTCGATCTGCGTGATGCCAACCTCGTCGGCGCGCAGTTCACCGACGTCACCATCGACAACGAGGTGGCCGCCAACCCGGCCCCCGGACAGGCAGGCCGGCTGACCAGTTTCGACGGCGCGGCGCTCCAGGCGGTCGACTTCAGCGGGGCGGTGCTGTGGGACGTCAGTTTCGCAGGTCACGACCTCAGTCGTGCGAAGTTCACCGGCGCAACGTTTTTCGGGGTGGACTTCACCGGCGCCAACCTCACCGACGCCGAGTTCGATGAGCTGAAGTACGACGACGCAACCGTGTGGCCCGAAGGTTTCACCCCGCCACCGAGCACCGACTGACTCACTCGTGGTGGATACGGCCGTCGGTCTGCGACAACGGCCGGCCCGCTCCGCCCCAGCGGCGGGCGATGATCTCGGCGGCGATCGAGACGGCCGTCTCTTCGGGGGTGCGGGCCCCCAGATCGAGCCCGATGGGGCTGGCGAGCCGACTCAGTTCGTCGTCGGTGAGTCCGGCGACCCGCAAGCGCTCGACACGGTCGTCGTGAGTGCGGCGCGACCCCATGGCACCGATGTACCCGACATCCGGTATGCGCAAAGCGACTTCGAGGAGCGGCACGTCGAACTTCGGGTCGTGGGTGAGAACGCAGATGACACTGCGCGCATCGAGTGCATCGGCTTCCACCTGCGCGCCGAGATACCGATGCGGCCACTCGACGATCACCTCGTCAGCGGTCGGGAATCGTGCGGACGTCGCGAACACCGGGCGCGCGTCGCAGACGGTGACGCGATACCCGAGAAACGAACCCTGCTCCGCGACAGCCGCAGCGAAGTCGATGGCGCCGAACACCAGCATCCTCGGCCGCGGCGCGTGGCTGGAGACGAACACCGACATACCTTCGCCGCGGCGCTGACCGTCGGGGCCGTAGGTGAGCACCTCACTGCGTCCGGCAGCAAGCAGTCCGCGTGCGTCGTCGACGACGGCGCTGTCCATCCGGTCCGATCCCAGTGTGCCGCTGACCTTCCCTGGAGTGATGATCAGCCGGCGACCCACCTCGTCGATGTCGGTGTGGTCGATCACGGTCGCGACGGCCACGGGTCGATGATTTTCGATGTGCTCGGCGACGTCGCCGAGTTCGGGGAACGTTTGCTGTGAGATGGCCTCGGCGAAGATGTCGATCACGCCGCCGCACGTGAGGCCGACCGCAAACGCGTCGTCGTCGGAGATCCCGTAGCGCTGCAGCACAGGAATGCCGGTGCGCGTGGAGTCGATTGCGAGTTCGTAGACGGCGCCTTCCACACACCCACCCGACACCGAACCGCTCACCGTTCCGTCCGATGCGACCACCATCGACGCGCCTGGCGGTCGCGGGGCCGAACGGAAGGTCCGCACAACGGTTCCCACACCGGCCGTCCCGCCCGAACGCCAGATCTTCATCAGATCAGTCAGCACATCTTGCATGTTCACCTTCACCAGCGCCGCGGTCGTGGACGAGTCCACAGATCAGGTCGATGTGTTCTCTCGTGCCACACTCAGCGCCATGACCGCGGTGTCGTCTTCCAGACCGGTCCCGAAGCTCGCCAACAGTTCACGCAGGTCATCGACGATCTGTTCGGCGGTGGTCGGTGTGTGCGCTGCCGCGAACTCGATCAGCGCACCATTGTCGTCGTATCGCTCTGTGCCAGGCCCGATTCGGGCTTCGGTCAATCCGTCCGTGTAGAGCACGAGGGTGTCACCGGCCGACAGGTGCACCCGCTTGGAGACGAACTTGGGGTCGCGGAGGATGCCGACGAACTGACCGCCCGCGGTGCTGATGTACTCCGCCTTCCCGTCTGCGGTGAGCAGCAGCGCCGGAGGATGTCCACCGCTGGCGAGGTGGACGTCGAATCCGTTGTCGCGACGGGTGAGAACACCGAAAACAACTGTGCAGAAACGTGGTTCATCGCCGTGGTAGTTCGAGTGCAGTACCGCGTCGAGGTTGTGCAGCACGGCAACGGGGTCGTCGTCGAACACCGCAGCAGACCGCAACGTGTACCGGGTCAGCGAGGTCACCGCCGCCGCGGTTGCGCCCTTGCCACACACATCTCCGAGGAAGAACCCCCATTTGTGGTCGGACAGGGCGAACAGGTCGTAGAAGTCGCCGCCGACGTCGTCGGTGGACGCGGGGTGGTAGTAGGCCGCCGCATCCATGCCGGCAGGCGGGGTGAGCGATGGTGGCAGAAGCGAGCGCTGCAGGGTCGAGGCGAGTACCTGCACACGGGCCCGTTCGTGTTCTGCCATACGCCGTTCTTCGAGCAGCTGTTTCTCGTACGTTCTGCGGTCGCGGGCGTCCTGCAGGGTGATGCGTACCAGCACCACCGACCCCGAGGCGTCGGTCTTGACGTTGGCGGTGACAAAGACGGGAAGTCGTTCACCATGCGCCGCAACAAGGTCGACGGTGATCCCGCTGAGCTCGCCTTCGAGCTGCAGCAGCGGCGCGAAGTGGGTTTCGTAGTGGATTCGACCGCCTGCGGTGAGCAGATCGGTGAACGGCTCATCCAGCAACGCGTCTCGTTCGAATCCGAGCCACGACGCGAGCGTGGCGTTGATCCGTGCGATGCGGCCGTCGGGCCATGTCGACAGGTAGCCACAGGGCGCATTCTCGTAGAGATCCTCGAGGTTCTCTTCGAGGATGTCCGCGTGCCGGAGCTCGTGTGGATCCCGCTGCATCAGCGGCGGCCGGCAAATGCGGTGATTGCCTCTGTGGTGGCCTCCGGCGCACTGAGTTGAGGACAATGACCGCTCGCGTCGAGCGTCACCAGTTCACTTCCGTCGATGCGTTCGTGGACATAGGCGCCGACGTGGCGCGGTGCCAGCGAGTCCCTGGCGCACTCGATGACAAGCGTCGGGATGGTCACCCGCGCGAGGTCCTCACGGTTGTCGGACAGGAAGGTGGTGCGCGCGAACACAAGCGCCTTGGCCGGATCGGTGCGGCAGAAACTCTCGGTCAGTTCGCCACCGAGCTGGGGCCGATCGGGATTGCCCATGATGTTCGGGGCCATGGTCTGCGACCATCCCAGGTAGTTGGCCTCCAGCGACTCGAGCAGCTCGTCGATGTCCGCTCGGGTGAAACCGCCCCGGTAGCCGTCGGACTCGTCGTCCACGTACCGCGGCGACGGGGTGAGCAGCACAAGTTTGGCGAACCTGCTCGGATCGGCCGCGACGGCGAGGACACCGATCATCGAAGCGACCGAATGGCCGACGAACACCACGTCATGCAGGTCGAGATCCTCCACCAGGGTCAGAACGTCCTCGGCGTAGGCATCGAGTGTGGAGTAGCGCTCGGCATCCCAGGCCGACGGGTCCGAGGCGCCGGCCCCGACATGGTCGAAGAGCACCACTCGGTAGTCCGCGATCAGTCGCTCGGTGACCAACCGCCACAGGTTCTGGTCACATCCGAAACCGTGGGCCAACACGATCGTCGGGCCACCGTCCCGCCCGACGATCTTCACATTGTTCTTGGCACGCACATCCACGTCCCACATCTTCTCATCCGACACACCGATCGTGGTGTCGCAAGTGCCGAAAACGTGGCCGCCCACACCTGCGCGCCGGCCGCGTCGTCGACATCGAGACCCGACGCCGACGACACGGACGCAACCCCGGGGACGAGCTGGGCGAACTAAGCGGCGTCGGTGGAGTCCGCTGCAGCGGACGCCTGGGCGACGGCCTTCTGACGTCGCGCCACCACATATCCCGCTCCGGCGCCCGCAGCCGCCAAGGCGCCGATGGCCACTCGGCTGGTGTTGAGGCGATGCCCGAGAGCGGCGTCGACGGAGTATTTGCCGGGTCCGGTGAGAGCCAGCGCTGCGGCGGCAAGGCCCAGTGTGGCCGGGTATTCGTAGCCGCCCGCGGTCGCGAAGAAGCCGGCCGGCTTGTGTACCGCGGCCGCGCCGATCATCGCGCCGACAGCACCGGCGGCGGCCACCGGGGTGGCAGCGCCGATTGCGATGAGCGCTCCCCCGGCTTCGCTGATACCCGCGACTGCGGCAGAGGGCTTGGCCGGTTTGAACCCCATCCCGTCGAACGCGCCGGCGGTGGCGTCGAGGCCGTGGCCGCCGAACCAGCCGAAGAGTTTCTGGGTGCCATGGGCGAACAAGGTGCCGCCCACGCCGACTCGCAGTGCCAACAGACCGATGTCCAAGGTGGACCGTTTTTGTGCAGATGCCATGGTTTTGTCTCCTAACGACACCGAAAACGATACTCCGGTCCGTTTAGGACGAGACGCCACCACCCCCGGATATCCGGGCGGTGACGGCGTCAGGCGATCTGATCGTCGAGCGTCACCTTCACCGAGACCTGGCCGCGTTCGTTACGCCGACTGACCGCGTGTCCGGTTCGTTTCGTGCCGTGAAGCGTGACCGTCACAGGCCCGCCCTCGCCGGAGAAGTTCCGCCACCAGTTCTTCTTGTCGGGGAGCGCGACGCCGATGAGCAGCTCGTCACCCCGCTGCTTGTAGCTCACCGGCAGACTGAAGGTCCTTCCCGACTTACGGCCCGTGTACGTGACCATCAGCATCGATCCGCCGGCGACTTTGTCGACCCCGGGCGCCTTCATCGCCGCGACAACAACTTTGTTGACCGCGCCGGCGACCTTCTGGAATGTGTTCACGTCCGTACCTCTTCTCGATCGGTCATGGTGTCCGATCTCACCGTAATCACCCCGGCCCGCGACGGCCCTGATTCACCACTGCCTCGATTGGGACCGCGATGCGCAGGTGATGCACAGACGAGCTGCGGGGAGGGCTTCGAGCCGGGCTTCGCCGATCTGGTTCCCGCACTGTTCGCAGATACCGTAGGTTCCCAGTCCGAGCCGCGCCATTGCGGCATCGATCTCCGTAAGCCGAGCCTTCGAGCGCGCCACCTGCGCAACCAGCTGTCCACGTTCGAAGGCGAGGGTGGAACCTTCCGGATCGTGTTCGTCGTCGGAACTCGCATCGGCGCCGGCCTCCACCACCGACCGCAGCCGCGCCGACATGGTCTCGATCAGCGCCAGCGTCGCTGCCCGTTCGTCGACCAGGGCCTTGCGATCGAGGTCGTGATTCATGCTGCGATGGTACGGATCTCCACTGACATCGGGTGCACATTGCCCGGTCGCGATGAGCACCCACACAAACGTCCGGCCCCGCACCGTCGGTACGGGGCCGGACGTCTCGTCGGGCGAACTCTACTTCTTGAGCAACGACGCCAGGTGGGTCGCCGACTTGAGACCCAGACGTGGCTCGGCCCTGCGGATTTCAGCGATCGCCTCGACCTGCTTGTCCGCCGGGATCCCAGCGGTGTTCAGCACACCCTGCGCCCAGGTGGTCGCGCGGGCTATCGCTTGCGGGTCGTCGGCGCTTTGATGTTCGCCGAAGATCGCGACAATCTCTTCTCGGGGGTTGCGATGGTCACCGACGATCAAGTCCTTGAACGACATCGTGTTTCTCCTTTCGGTTCCCCGACATGCGATTTGCACGCCAGAACTACAACGGGTGCCCGGAGGTCAATAGCCCCGCGCGGCACGACGCTGCGCGAGGGCTTCCAGGCGAGCACCTGACTGGCGGCGGGTCATCACCCGCAACGCCCGCGGCGCCAGGACAAGCCCCAGCACCGCCCATGCCACGGGTACCCCGATCGCCAGCACCACCTGTCCGACACCGTCGAACGTGGTACCGGGCACCAGCGTCACCCGTGACAACAATCCCAGCCAGTAGACCGGGAAGAATTTGATGGGAACCGTCAGCCAATCCGGGAGGTCCTCGATGGAGAAGAAGATGCCCGACACCGACATCAGGGCGTACGCCACCAACGAGATCGGGAAGATCGCCAGCGGCGACTTCACCAGGCTTCCGGCGACGGCACCGATGGGCACGGTCGCGAACAACGTCAGCGCCGCGACACCGGCCAACGCGACCCACCCCGCAAACGTTCCGGGCAGGATCGGTGCGACGAAGATGTGGGCGGGGATGAGGATCAGCAACGCGGTCACCACCCCGGTCACCAACAAACTCAACGTCTTTCCGATCAGATGTCCCGCGAGCCCGTAGGGCAGCGTCCGGACCCTGAGCATGGTTCCGTCGTCCTGTTCGGAGACCAGCTCCCCGCATATCCCGACGAATCCGCCGACGAACAGCGACGCGGCAGCGATCCCGGCGAGCATTCCGACGGCGCCTTGCCCACCCAGGACATCGCTGACGTCCACGTTGGTGAAGATCAGGACCAGGGCGATCGGAACGATCAGATGACCCAGCGCGCTCGGCCGGGTGAAGCGGATGACCAGTTCCACCTTGGCCTGCAACGCCCCGAACTTCACCACACCGAGACTGCCGACGCCCGCTCGCGAAGCGATTGTTGTCATGGTCGGACCTCCTCGGCTGTGTTGTTCTCGCGCACGATCGACAGGTACACCTGCTCGAGGGTGCCGCGCTGGACCTCGAGATTCCAGGCGCGCTCGGGGCCCGTGACCAGTTCGCGCACCAGCGAATCGGAGTCCTCGACCACACGACGCCGTGGACCCTGCTCCGACATCCACGACACGGTGCTGGTCGAGGCCAGCGTGGCGCGTAGTTCGGTCGGACTCCCGTCGGCCACCACCCGACCGTGATTCAGGATGATGATGCGCTCGCACATCTCTTCGGCTTCGTACAGGTTGTGTGTGGCCCAGATGATCGTGGTGGAGTGCGCCAGGCTTCGGACGAGTTCGTAGAACGACTGCCGGATCTCCGGATCGAAACCTGTTGTCGGCTCGTCGAGAAAGAGTAGTTCCGGACGGCTGATCAGTGCGGCGGCGACGTCGACCCGACGACGTTGGCCTCCCGAAAGGGACCGAATCTGCTGATGTGCGCGGTCGCCCAGCTCGACTGCTTCGAGCAACTCGTCCACCGGCCAGAGATTCGCCACCCCCGCTGCCCGATGGGCGGCACTGATGTACCGCAGGAAGTCACCGATCTTCCATGTCCCGTGATCCCGCCACGCCTGCAGCACCACGCCGAGGCGCGACCGCCACTGTTCGGGCGCATCGTCGGGGCGTTGACCCAGCACGGATACGTTGCCCCCGGACGGTTTTCGCAGACCCTCGAGGATCTCGATCAGCGTGCTCTTCCCGGCACCGTTGGGGCCGAGCACAGCGACCTTCTGGCCGGAAGGGATCTCGAATCCCACGTTTTTCAGCACATCGGTTGTGCCATAACGCATGGTGAGTCCGTCTACGCGAACGCTCGTCGATCCGGTTCGACTCGAATCGAGGACGTTCATGGACGTCTGGCTTGTCATGATCGTGTCCCATCGTCGGGTTCGGTGTTGTCGCGCATGTGTTGTCGTCGGGTCAACCACGTCACGAAAGGGGCCAGGCCCGCAAGGTGGTCCGTTCGGCCGGTGGTGCGCACGAAGTCGAACATGTGGAGCGCGATGCGAGCAGCCACCACATCGTCGAGGCGTCGTCGATCGACGTCTTGACCGGATTCAGCCGAGTAACCGTCGAGCAGAGCCTGCGCTGCTCGTCCGAACGGCGCCGAGTGCGCGGCACCGAGGGACCGGCCAGAGTTCTGCGCGGTGTATTCGAACTCCGTCAGTTCACCGATCATCCAGCCCAGATCGAGTTCTGCGGGCCCACTGCACATCTCCGGCCCGGTCACCATCTCTACGGTCTTGTGATCATCGTCGGTGAACACCGACCCCAGGCTGAAACCGCCATGGCAGATCAGGTGCGGTCCGTCGGTGATCGTCTGGGCAATCGACCGGAGCGCGCCCAGCGTCCCCTCTGGTAACGCTGTGTGCACTGCCGACACGTCCGCATCGGTGGCCGACAGGTAGGAACGCAGTCGTCGCACGTGGGGACTACCGAGATCCGCGGGCGGAGGCGGACCGCCGCCGTGCAGGCGAGCCACGAGTCGCCCGAGGTCGGCCATGGTCTGCAACCCGTTGTCGGTCAGGAACGTCGGGCTCACCACAGGCCACAGCTGGTTGGCGAGTTGGTCGCCGACTGTCAGGTCGAACCGGAACTCGCTGTCATCCACCCGTACCCCGCGAACGAACGCGGCACGTCCGACTGACAGGGGCACGGTCTGGCCCCATTGGTGCCCGGCCACACACTGTTGCCGATAGCGGCGGGTCAGTGCGAACGACGAGCCGGTGTGCATGAGCCGCTGGTACCAGGCCGCGGTGTCGAACTCCCAGACCATGGTGGCAGTGTTCAAGTCAGCAGGGTCCGTCCCGGTGCCGTTCATTCCGAACTCTCCAGCTGGGTCTGGTCGGCCAATGCCGACGACAACGCCTGCGCCGCAATCGGAAACAGCACCGGCGGCAGGCCTTCCAGATCCGGATCGCTCACGCTGAAGCCCTTCATCGGTGCCAGCAACTCGACGTTGGGACGGTCCTCCAGGGCTTGGCGGTGCCGACGCCATACCGGTGTCTGGGTGAAACCCGGTGGCGCCGAGGCGGCCACCACCACCGGGGCGGTACTGCCCTGAATGGCCAACATCGCCGGCGAATCACAGAGTCCGGCAGAGAGTCTGGACACGAAGTTCATGGTGGCCGGGTGAACGAGATACCCCTGCGCCCACTGTGTGAGATCCACGTGAATCGGCCGGTGCTCGTTGTCCTGCCAGCTGTCGATCACCGGTTCGTACCCAAAACCTCGGATGGTGCCCAGCCCGACGAACTGCAGGGCGGCTGGGGTGAGGACCACCCGGACCTGCGTGGACGGGGATGTCGAGCGCAACCATCCCAACCACGAGTGCAGGAAGGCCGAGCCGAGCGCCCCCGTCGCCATCACCACGATCCGGCGTTCGGCGAGCCCGTCGATGCGGTACGACTGTGGGTCCGCGCCGTCCATCAGGCAACCACCCCGGTGGATCGGGCAGACATCCGTGGGATCGCGTGCTCGGGGATCGTCAGGCGCGCGGATGATTTGGCGTGGAGCGCAGCCAGGATCTCCTCGAGATCCTCGACCGCCTGGCCGGCTCCATGGAGTTTGGCGACACCGAAGACGTTCAGGACAACCTCGTGCACGCCACGCCGGTGCAGGTCGGCGACCGAGTCGACGAGTTCGTCAGCAGACCCGTACAGGTAGGTCCCGGATGAGACCAGTTCACCGGCGCCCGCCCACGGATCGGATTGATCGACGGCGACACCGCCCTGTCGGAGCATGTCGGTGTAGTGCGGCGCGCTCAGGTGAGCTCCGACCGCGGCATGCGCGAGCTTCTGCGGATCTCGTCCCGGACGGCGGATAGCCATGTGGACCACAGCGGCGACTCGAGGTGCGGGTCGGTCGTGTTGTGCTGCACTCGCCCGCATCTCGGGGATCAGGACATCCTCCAGGTACCCGGCTGGGGTCAGCCAGGTGATCGCCCATTCCGCGGCCCGCCCGGCACACCGGGCCATGCTCGGGCGAAGAACACCCAACCCGGTTTCGACCGAGCCGAACATCTTGTCGACTCGCTCCGGGCCGTCGGCCGGACCCGTCTGCAGAGGCCCGGGAATGATCTCTTTCACCTGGTCGAGGAACTTCCGCGCCGAACTGACCGGTGCCTTCATCGGCGCGCCATAGAGGCTCTGCTGCAACTGCGCACTTCCGGGACCGATCCCGGCGACGTAGGTCTGACCGGTCAGCCGCCCCACCGATTGGGATTGGACAGCAAATCCGTGAGGCTGGAACAGCGGATAAAGCGCTACGGCACTGCCGAATTGGAGCGGGTATCCTCGGCCGGCCAGTGCAGCCATCGTGAGATGGGAATCGACTGTGGACGAGTGCCCGAACCACAGACGATGGCCGCCTCTGCGGGCCGCCTCCGCGTAAGGCATCACCGGACCGATGGCAACCGGCATCTCCGGATACATGATTCCGATGTTCGAGTTCACAATTCAACCCACTTTCCGTTGGAGCGGTCAGGTGAGAGCACCACAGCACCGAACCCGTCTGGCTCGTAGAGTGTTTCGACCGTGCGCGTCAGTGTGTCGCCGCCGGCGCGAGCGACCAGATCCTCTGGCGACCCGGTGGTGTCCAGCGCCGAATCCAGAGAACCTTCGTATATCGCCGCCCGTTCGTCCACCGCCGACTGCAAGGCATCACGGTCGACGATTGTGCGACCGATCAGATAGCGCGCCGCGTCCACCATGCTGTGCCGCGTGAGCTCTCGATGCGCGAACTGGTCGAGAGCGGTCCGGATGGCGTCGTCGCAAGCGTTTTCATCACCCGGGGTGGTCTGTACATCAACGACCAGCAGATGCCGTCCGTCGCGCTGCAACAACGTGGACTGGGGGCTGTAGCTCAGACCGCGCTGTCGCCGAACACAGTCGACGAGGTGTGAGCCGTACACGCCTCCGAAGGCCACATTCACCAGGCTCCGCGCGAGTCGCTCGTCGGGGTCTGGCGGTGGGTCGATGAACCGATACCACCGCACCCACGATGACCTGACCGGGACCTGGGCCCAGCGCCGTGTCGGCACGTCCGGTCGCCGAGGTGTTCGGCGCGCGGTTTCCCGCTTCGGCTTTGCGCCGTTCTCCACTGCGGTGTTGACCGCGTCGCAGATTCGGTCACGGGCTGAGCGGAGCGCGGATTCGCAGTCGCCGCCCCCGACAACCACGTCGAAGGTGAGCGTGGTCAGGACGGACGCCATTTCGCCGTCGGTGGGGTCGGTCTCGTCATCGGTGTCGAAGGTCAGGGCGGTGATCAGTTCGGCCGGCGAGGTCGGCGGCGACGCGGGCGCAATTATGTTGCCTGCAAACATATTTCGCCAGTTTTGAAGTCTGGGCACCAGGTCGTCGACAGCGCTGGAATCCGATCGCCACGTCGCGGTGACAAAGATCCCTTCGGAGCCGGCGTGGGCGCGAGCCGAGACGATGCCGGCCCGCTGGAGTCCCTCGGTGAGGGTACGTGCCAGACGCGCCCGCGCACTCCATCCCACCGCCGGTGTTGTCACGAGCGAGACGTACATCAGGTCGGTGTTGCCCCGCACCAGTACGTCATCGGTCAGCAGGCCCGTCATGATCGACCCACCCCTACCGTCGCTGCCGAACTCAGTGTCCCGGCCGCACACGTGCGCGCATGCCGGAGGTACTGATCGATCTGTTCAGGTGTGGTGTGTGCGACAGCGCAGCGGCGTGCCAACGTCTGTACGCCGAATGCGCTGTCTCGAGCCAGCATCGCGGCGTGGGTCGCCGTGCTCGACAGTTCCTTGTCGATGGTTTCCAGCGCGCGCTGCTGTGCGTGTACAAAAAGCTCGGAGCGGCGATCCGAGGGCGCATCGGCCCACTGCGGAACCGCGATGTCGGCGCTGTGAGGTCGACTTCCGATGAGAACACGGTGGTCTGGCCCCATCGTTGCGCCGAACAGTCCTGCTTGCCAGTGCGTTCCGGGCGACATGGCGTTGGCCCATTCGACCGCGATCATGGAGTGCGCTTGTGCCGATTCCGGGGCGGCCCCGTGCGCGTCGGGTACGTAGCGAATCGACGAGTACATGGGAATCTGGGTCGCAACAGAACTCTGCCGATGGTGCGGACCATCGATCAGGTCGTCGAAAGCCGCGGTATAGGCGTCCGTCGCGGCTCTTTTCGGTTCACCCTCTTCGCAACCGATGAGATCCAGCACCAGGTCGGGACTCCACGGCCCGGCAACACCCACGGCCACCGGTGCTGACGAGTACGTGCAACGCAGGAAATTCTCAATAGCCTCCGGCGTGGCTGCCTCGATGTCGGCAAGATCGGAGAACCCGTTGTGGCGCAGTCCGAAGTCGGTCGACAACACGCCCAGTGCGTCGATCCAGGGAAAGCCCGCCGTCGGCGAGGTCGACATACGGCGTGCCACCTCCTGCCGGATGATTCGGCCCTCGCATTCGATGTCGACTGGGGTGATGCGCGGTGGTGCAACCCGGGCGATCGCCCGGTCGACCCAGTCCGGGATCTCGGCTTCGGCGGGTGCCGGGATGACAAAGCTGTATTCGGTGTGAAACGGGTAGGTCTGCGCGTTCGAGATGCCGCCGACACGGGCTATCTGGTCTTCGACTTTCTCGCCCAATTGATCTCGTCCGTACTGATGCATCAGATGCTCACTCAGATGGGCGAAGCCGGCCTCTCCGGGCCGCTCGTGGGCGGTCCCCGCCGGGATCACCACACTCAGTCCCATCGTGCGCGCGGACTGCACCCGGCTCGCAGTGATGTGACACCGACCCCGACGCCGACTGGTCATCGTGAACACGTCATGTCTCGGCATGGTCTGGACTCCACTGCTGTTCAACGCTTCTGCCCGTCCCTTCGTGTGTTCGACTGGACTGTGTTCGACGCAACCCGATCACCCGGCGCCACCACGGAGACGGCAATGCGCGTCTCCGTGGCAGGCCTGGAGTGCTACCTCAGCAACCTGCGCCGACGGTGATGCTGGTGCTGGTGACAACACCGGCGCTGGCACCGACCGAGAAGGCAGCGCATTCGGGGCTGGAGGCCGACACGAACGCCGAGACCGGGCTGATGCCGGGTGCCGATTCCGCGTTGACGTGTGCGAGCTCTTCGCTGCGGACGTAGTTGGCGTAGCCGGAGATGAGTGACTGGGAATTGGTCATGATGCTCCTTCGAGAGTGGATGGTCTGATATTTGGATTCTCAGATCGAGAGGGTCAGGCGTGTCGAGCGTGGTGGAGCGGTCAGCAACCCCAGGTGATGGTTGCTCCGACACCGCCGGAGCTGATGACGCTCACTGCGGTTCCACACGCGGTCGACGAGGTGCCGATGAAGCTCAGAATGCCGGGCGTCGCGGACGGAGCTGCTTCACTCATCTCGGTCAATTCCGGTGCTGCCGCGTAGCTGCGGTATCCAGCCACCAGGGACTTCGTAACTGCCTCTGACATGATGTCCTTCCTTTCGTTCGTTCGGTCATTTCCTGATGTCGAGGGGCAGATGCCCCTCGCCTGGCCGTATGGCCAAGTCTTTGGGTTGCCGACTCTTCTAGTGCGCCGGCGAATCGAGGTTGCGGTACACCGCGGCAGGGTCAATGTTGGCCGTGATGAGCTGGCGCCGAACAGCTTTGGCAAGATCAGGTGCGGCGGTCAGCCCCTCGGCCACGATCGCTTTGGCAATGGTGTTGCTGCGGTGTTCTCCGAAGCTCGTCCCTCCGCGTGGGGTCGAGATGTCGGCAGGCTCCCACGCCATCGATACGCCGTTGCTCACCTGCCGGCAGAATAGTGAGCCCGGGGCGTGCGGGCGGTCGCTGCGAAGATGGTCCGCTATCTCGTCGACCGCATGCCAACTCTCGGACGGCAGGTACACCACCATGCCGTCGTTGCGCGGGAACCCCGAGCGCCGCGACACGATCTTGACGCGCAACGGCAGGCGTCGCTCTTCGATCCATCTGATGAACGATCCCCACACCTCGATGGCTTCTTCGGCGTCCCCGAGGTGGCGGTACAGGCGGAGCAGACGGGACGTGTGCCCGGCACCCGCCGTGGAGGTGTAGAACATGAACCCCAACGACAGTCGACTCTCCACCGAGGGCACTGCGGCCAGAACGGTGTGCTCGCCCTCTGAGAGGATGGTGTTCGATTCGAAGAAGACCCGAACACCGTTCATCGACAACACAACTCCGGAGTCGCCGGGTGCACGTTCCACGAGGGTCAACGTGGAAGCTCGATGTTTGACCGGCGTTGCCTCGTACAACCGCGACTCGAGTTCGGGATCTTCGAGAAGCGCAGGGATGAACTCACTGTCACCGGCGCCTGCGGACATGCTGGCATGCAGGTTGCGGTAGAGATGCCCGCCGAGATCGCGTTGCAGCTCGGCAGGGGACTCGGCACTGAGTTCGGTTCCGTCGAAAGTCACTTCGCAGGAACCGGATTCAGAAACTGTCAACGCGCTTGTCCGCGCGATCAACCACCGGACCGCTCGATCGAGTTCGACGTGTGAGGTGCCGCCGGCTGGTTGTTCGTGTCGTAGTTGTTCGAGTCGCTGCATCGTGGTCACGCCGCGACCCTCCCCTCGGTCATGCCGAGCGCCTCGGCGTAGTCGCCGCCGCCGAGAATGGCCTCGCGGCCGATGCCCGCCAGCGCCCGATCGAGGGCAGACAACCGACCGAAGTACGTTCCGGCCGCAAGCGCCCGATCGAACAGTTGCCAGCCGAAGTACTGAACACTTCGCGCGACGAACTCCGGGTCGGCCGCGTCGGCCCGGACCGCGCGGTACGCGTCCCATACCGCACGGGCACCCGGCGTCGCCTCGGCCAATGCGGCCGTTCCCCGCTCGATGATCTCGGTGTCGGTGACCGATTCTTCGTCGCCACCTGCGAACGAGGCCAGGCTCTTTCGCATCCGGTGGTAGAACACCTCGCCCATCAGAGCGCCGACGTCGCGGGCACCGTCCTGGAGCCGGAAGTCCTCCCAGTCGAGGATCCAGTTGGTCTCGCCTGCCAGCAGGATCTGGTCTCCGCGCAGGTCTCCATGGATGGGTACCTTCGGTGTCGGTGTGGTCGCGAGCTGGTCGAGCGCTGCCCGTAAACCTTTATCAGACTGGATTATTCGCCACATGTCGAGCTGGCCCATGGTGGATCCGTAGTACATCTGGGTGGAGATGGCGTTCGGTCCGTGTGGCGGGAAGAACGGTGTGGTGTGGTCGGTCACCGAGGCATCGCGCACCGGCAGGCAATGCAGTCCCGCGACGCATCGGCCGACCCGTTCGAGGGTTGCGAAGTCGATGTTGTCGTCTCGGAGGAGTTGACCCGCACTGACCCCGTCGTCGATGAACTCGTACACCACCGTGTGGCTGTTGTCGTCGCGGGCGAGAAGTGTGGGCGTCGCAGTGTGAGCGGGCGCGTCCGACACGTCGATCGCATCGTGGAACGACACGCTTCGGGTGTATCGGTCCACCGCGCCCAGTCCGGTCATGCGTTTGATGAACACGGTGTGCGAGCCCTCGAAGGTGATCTGGCCGCTGATGTTGCGGCCGAGCAGGGGTTTGACCTCGACGATCTCATCGACATTTCGGCCCAACTGCGGGATCACGTGCGCGATCGAGGAGATGAGTTGCTTCTCTTGCCGCCGGAACACGGGTTTTGTCATGACGGCACGTCTTTGCGGTACAGCGACAGGCAGCGCGGGCTGTCGGGGCCGAAAGGTGTACTGCCCCAGTCGGCCCAGCGCTCGGCCAACGTCAGACCCGCGTTGCGGGCGACGGCGTCCATCTCGTAAGGGAACAGGTATCTGAGGACGTGTGTGTAATTGAACTGTTCGCCATCCCGAAAGACGAGGTTCTGGGCTATGAGCAACTGCCGGCTCGGCTCGGCCACGTACTGTTCCAGCTGGGTGGTGGAGGCGTCGAGCTGGCGCATCTGCACGTCCGGTTGGCGAAGACCATGGTAGTGGTTGGGATTGAAGGTCTCCACCAGAAAGAACCCGTCGTCGGTGAGATTGGCTGCAGCGTTGGCGAATACGGCGACCTGCTCATCCAGATTCTTCGCCACGAACAGGGTGTTTATCATGAGCAGGACTGCATCGAATGTTCCTTCGACCCGCTCGGTGATGAAGTCTTGCTCCACCACCTTGACCCGCCCCTCGACGTCTTTTTCCTTCAGCTTCGCCAGCATTTCACCGGAGACATCGAGCCCGGTCACCTCAAACCCGTTTTCTACCAACGGCATTGCGATCCGGCCGGTTCCCACTCCGAATTCGAGAACTCGAGTGCCCTTGGCCCGCGCCCTGACGAACCCACAGAATGTTGCGGTGTCATTGAAAAAATCCGGGTACAGCAGATCGTAGATCTGCGCTATCCGAGCGGGGTAGAGATCTTCTCCAGACATGCGAAAAACCCTCTCTCACACCGATTGTTGGCGGGTGCACTCTGCGGTGCACTCGTGACGGAAGTGCCGGTTCAACCAAAGCCTTGATTCGTTCTCGCCGCGATCCACGTTATTGATGAACTACCCGGGCTTCAACGTAGATAACGCCCACACGGGCCTATTAAGGAGTTGTTCACATTGCATCCACGAAGGCGTTACCGCGTGTGGTGGCAACCGGACCGGCGTCCCACATATTCTTATGACTTCGCGTAAATGCGAAGTATTCTTCGCAATTGAGTGGAGTTGGTTCATCTCGAATTGAATTACCGAATCACTTTCTTGGTAATTCAAATTTTTGAGCTGATCGGCGTCCCGATCCTGGTTCCACTGGCGCCTGCCGCGCGCGTGTCTGCGCTTCGCCGACATCCACAACCGCTGGCCGGACCGAGACTGCAGCCAGACCGCCGGCTCGTCGCTCGGGCCGGACTCCGGCCATGGCCACGTAGACTGGTTGCAAATGATTAATGTCGAGCGTCATTCCATTAATCCAGTCACCGACTGGAGCGATGCTCGACGCGTGGCTCGCCTTCGATCGACCCGGCTCGGCAGCAATTGGCGACGGTTCGGGCGTCTTCGTCGCGGGGCTCTGCGTGTGGGCCTCTTGCTCATCGCGCTGTCGATTCTGTGTGCCCACTATTACGCGCTGGATGTGCAGCCCGAGCGCCAACGTCTGGCGATGACCCACCCTCGTCTCCATCACATCCACGACGCTCAGCACCCGCTCGACAGTGGTACCGCAGTGGTCGACCTGGTCGGTCTGGGAAATGTCGACGCCAGTGACACGGCGCGGTCGCTCCCGGCATTCACGGGCATCGGTCAGGTGTGGGCGGTGCAGTACGACAACGCCGGTCTGGACACGGCAGTCATCAGCCGGCTGGTCACTCAGCACGCCCGTCGGGCCGGCGTCAGCAGGATTGTCGTCGCGGGCCACAGCATGGGCGGCATCATCGCTCTGGAGGTCGCCGAGCACCTGTACGAGGACGGGGACCTCGTAGTCCGGGCCGTGATACTCGACTGCACACCGATCGACCTCCACGCCGTGCGTGCGCAGAGCCGAGACGCAGGCGAAGACATGCTGCGCTGGATGGGCTGGGTTCCGGGTGCCCGCGAGAGCCGGGCTCTACGCCTGGTGGTGGAGACCGCCGCGCGCAGAGATCGATACCTCTTCCGCCCGTCCGACGGGCATCCGCTGGTGGATACCGGGGAGCTCACCGGCGTGGTGAAAGAAGTGCTCCGCAAGAAGTTGTTGTCCGACGATACGGCCAGCAACGGGTTGATCGAATCCCAATTCAAGGCAATTGTCGCCTCGGGTGCACAGAATGATCTGCAGACCCTCACCACCGAGTCGGGCGACCGCACTCCCCCGGCGATCATCTTCATGCGTCCGGCATTCGGCGCAGACGACCCGGTGGTCGACGTCGACTACAGCCAGCAGGTGTTGCTCGACGACATCGCCGGCACCGACGCCGAGCTTCTCGTGGTGCGGATGGCCGGGACCGGACACGCGAATCCCAAGCAGCAGCCGGGGATCTACAACGCCGCCATCGACACCAAGGTGGCACCGTTTCTTGACCGGATGGACGAGCGTGCCGACGCATCGGTGACGATCACGCGGGACACGGACGTCGCGGGGGCAGTCAGCTCACCGTGAGGCAGTGCCCCACGCGCAGAAGAACCCCACACGCAAAAACCTCCGACTCCTGCTTCATCCTCCGGTTGCAACCGGAGGATGAGACAGATGTCGGAGGTTCTGTGCAGATGCTGCCGGCCGGGCTATTCGGCGACAGCGTGCTCCGGCTCGACGGCTTCGGTTGCCGCCGGTCGTTTCGCTGATCGGACCATCGTCGCCGCGAGGACCAGGACCACCGACATGATCCCGCCGACGAGGAACGCGAGGTGGATACCGTCGGCGTTCGCGACGACCGCATTGCTGCCGTCGTCGAAGGACGACTGCGTCCCCCGCGTCATCAAGGTGATGAACAAGGCGGTACCCGCGGCTCCGGCGACCTGCTGAACGGTGCTCACGGTTGCGCTGCCGTGCGAGTACAGCTCCGGCGGAAGCGATCCCAGCGCCGATGTCATCAACGGGGTGAGACCGAAAGCGATTCCCGCGCTCAGGATCACGTGGGCGATGATGACGGTGTACAGCTGCGATTCCGAGTCGAGGGTGGCCAGCAGCCACGTACCCGCACTCATCGCGATCGCGCCTGGGAGCACCAGTGGCCGGGCACCCCACTTGTCGTAGAGACCACCCACCAGAGGTCCGAGCAGACCCATCACCAGACCGCCGGGCAATAGCACCAAGCCGGTTGTCAGGACATCTTTGTCGAGCACGTTCTGCAGGTACAGCGGCAACAGGATGAGGGCGCCGAACAACGTCAACATGAAGCCGCCCATCAAGCCCACGGCCAGACGGAACGACCCGACCGCGAAGGTGCGCAGATCGAGCAACGCGCGGCCCTTCTGGACAAGCTTGAGCTGGCGGGCGACGAACAGTGCCAGCGACACCACACCGATGGTCAGCGGCAGCCACGGCGGCACCGGTGCGTGACCGGACGCAGACTCACCGATGCTGCTCAGCCCGTAGACGATTCCACCGAATCCGAGGGCGGACAACGGAACAGAGATCACGTCGAGGTGAGCGGCCCGCGGTTCGGTGACATTGCGGACGAAGATCCCGCCCATGATGGTGACCGCGATGGCGATCGGCAGGACGATCCAGAACATGGCTCGCCAGCTCAGCGACTGGAGGATCAGACCGGACACGGTGGGTCCGATCGCCGGTGCCACCGAGATCACGATGGTGACCAGGCCCATCACCCGCCCGCGGGAGTGCTCGGGTACGACGGTCAGGATCGTTGTCATCAGCAGCGGGATCATGAGCGCCGTGCCCGAGGCCTGGATGACGCGGGCGACCATCAACAGCTCGAAACCGGGCGCCAACGCGGCGACCAGGGTTCCCACGGTGAACGCGGCCATCGCCGCTATGTAGACGGACCTGAGCGCGAAGCGCTGCAGGATGAACCCGGTGGTCGGGATCAGGATCGCCATGGTCAGCAAGAAGCCGCTGGTCAACCACTGCGCCGTGGGCGCACTGATGTCCAGGTCCACCATCAGGGTCGGTAGTGCAACGCTGAGGATCGTTTCGTTCAGGATCACCACGAAAGTCGCCACGAGCAGGAGGCTGATCAACAGCACACTGCCCGACGGACTTCCGCCATCCTTGCGTGACGCCTCGGCGCCGACTGCCACGTTCTCGGTCATGGATTCATCCCCCACTCGGTCCTTCACAACCTGTGCAGCATATATCAAGTGTCAGTGACTGCCACATTGGCAGCGCGTGACGAAAAACCATTTGACAGCTAAGCTCCGCATCATGACAGCCCAGCCGCTCGCCGCGCCCGATCTGCGTACGCGGCGTCGCACGGAGACTCGCCTGCAGATTCAGCAGGCCGCGCTGGACCTGTTCGAGCAGCAGGGCTTCGAGTTGACCACGGTCGACGAGATCGCGGCGTCCGCGGGTGTGTCGGCGCGGACCTTCTTCCGGTACTTCGCCACCAAAGAGGACTCGGTCCTGTTCGACATGTACGGCTTCGACGAGGCCTTGCGAGCCTGCGTCGCGGGCGCCGAACCCAGCCGATTTGAACTCGCGGACGTCGAGCGGGCCTTCGAGGGCGTCATCGCGAGCATTCGCGAAGAGCAGGGTGAGCTGGCGACCACGATCCTGCGCATTCAGAAGCTGGTGTCGGCCAACCCGTCGTTGAGCAAGGCGGCCATGGGACGGTGCGCGGACTCGTCACATCACCTGCTCACTCTGATCGACGACGACGGGACGCCCGGGCGGCGTTCCCACATCCGGATGATCCTCGAGATCGCGCAGCTGGCCTTGCAATGCGCCTTCGACGAGTGGGTCAACTCGTGTGCTCCGAGCCTGCCCGACGCCGACCTGCTGACCATCTACCGTCAGGTGTGCGCTCGTCTACGCCGACTCTGACGGTCCTCGGTTCGCACACCCGGTTCGCCAACCCCGTTGCACTCCGGACACGGCCTCGCCTGACCTACCCGTTCGCGATATGCCACCGTGGTCGACATGCTCTACGAATACCGCTTCGACGTGGTGTCGTTTCTCGTCTCGCCCGCCCACGCGTACTTCGGTCGAGCGAAAGACGGACCTGCGGCCCACGTTGCCACTCAGACTCCCCACTCCGTCGAGATCGTGGCCGACAAGGGAATTCGCGGTGACCGCTTCTTCGGCGTCCGTGCCCATACCGAAGCAGCGGTGACCTTTCTGGCGCTCGAAGCGTGGGAGGCAGCGGCTGGTGGTGTCGATCCCGCCGTAGCCCGGCGCAACGTGATGGTGCGCGGACTCGAACTCGACCCGCTGCGCGCTGAGGAGTTCGAGATCGACTCCGGCGACGGCCCGGTTCGGTTCCGCGGCGGCCGACCCGCACATCCCTGTAGCTGGATGGATTCGATGGCCGGCGACGGCACCAGAAAGGCGCTCATCGGCCGGGGCGGATTGCGCGCGCAGCCATTGACCTCCGGCATTCTCACCACGGGCCCCGCGATCATCCGGTGCAACACAGAACTCGATCCGTCGCGGGCCGCAGATCAGGTGCGCCGGGCGCAACCGATCTGAGTGCGCGGCCATCCGGACGGTGCCGCCCCGAACATCACCCGAGACGTGCCAGACTTCGCGCATGACCGAGAGCAAACCCGACCTGGTCCTACTCCACGGCGTGACGATGTCCGGGTCCGCGTGGACCGACGTGATCCCACTGTTGTCGCAGGTTCACCGGGTACATGCGCCCACCGCACTCGGCCATCGCGGCGGTGCGCCGGCACCGGCCCGCCGACCGGTCACCCTCGGCGACATGGTCGACGATGCCGAGCGCATCCTCGACGATCTCGGCCTCGACCGACCACATCTGGCAGGCAACTCGATGGGCGGCTGGATGTCCATCGAATTGGCACGCCGCGGTCGCGCTGCAAGCGTCTGTGCGTTGTCTCCGGCAGGAATGTGGTCGATCGGGAGCGCAAGCCAGGATCACGCGGTTGCGCGGCTACGCCGCGAGGTCGCTCTGACAAAGGTCAGCAGGCCCATCGCCCCACTGGCACTAAAGCTCGCAGCCGTGCGGCGAATTGCCATGCGCGACATCGCCTGGCGCGCGGATCGACTCACACCTGCCGCGGCTCTCACTGCGGCAGATGACCTTCTGGGGTGCGCGGTGACCGTCGACCTCCTCGGTACCCGCGAGCACCTCGAACCGCTCGACCCCCTGCCGTGCCCGATCACTCTCGCATGGGGTCAGCACGACCGGATCTTCCCTGTCGACGTCAACGGCGCCATCGCGCGGGATCGCATTCCGCAGGCCACGTTCACGGTGCTGACCGGCGTCGGTCACGTTCCGATGATCGACGACCCGGCTCTCGTGGCCGACACCATCATCGGCACCACCGGTGCGGCCCGTTCGAATTGAAGGATCCGGCGCCGCACAGGCGCGCTACAACGTTGTCGCCATTCCCCCGTCCACCGGAATCACTGTGCCGGTGAGATAGGAGCCCGCCCGGCTCGCCAGGTAGACGACGGCGCCGACCATGTCGTCGGGCCGGCCGATCCGCCCCAACGGCGACGCGGCCTCGATCTCCGCGCGAAGGTCCTTGAGGATGGGCGCCATCATCCGCGACTCGAATGGTCCTGGCGCAATGGCGTTGACGGTCACGTGACGCTCGCTGAGATCGCGGGCGAGGTGACGCGTGAGCTGATGTACGGCGGCCTTGCTCGCCGAATAGGAGTAGGAAGCTGTGCGCGGCACGCGGATTCCGTCGATGCTGCCGATCATGATGACCCGCGAAGGATCGTCTGCGGTGGCCGTTCGCTCCAACATCGGAAGCAAGGCCTGCGTCAGGACAAACGGCGCCCGAACATTCAGATCCAAGACCCGGGACCATGCCGAGTCGGGGAACTCGTCGAGCGGAGCACCCCACGTGGCGCCGGCGTTGTTGACCAGGATGTCCAGACCGTCCACCCGGTCGGCAACCTTCTCGGCCAGTTCACGACAGCCGTCTGTGGTCGAAAGATCGGCTTGGATCGCCGTCAAGCCGTCAGCCTCGGCCGCTTCCAGAGCCGGCTGCTTTCGTCCTGCGATGACAACGCGTGCGCCGTGTTCGAGCAGTCCGTGGGCGATCATCGCCCCTATACCGCTGGTACCGCCGGTGACCAGCGCAGTCTTGCCTGCGACGTCAAATAGGTTGCGGCTCATGCCCTGAGTCACTTCAGTCATATCTTCAGGTTCTATCATCCGGGCGGGGCTCCACGTGCCGCTTCGAGCGCCCCGGTGTCAGCAACGGCTCAGGGTAGGACTGTCAGTCCCTGACTAGGTCCCACGATCGCGGATACCGTGGCGACCATGGAACTCGGATTGCATATCGCGGACTTCACCTACCCTGCCGGGCCGTCCGGACTGGCGGACGATCTGGTCACCATCGCGCAGACAGCTGAGGCGCAGGGGTTCGCCAAGCTCAGCGTGATGGACCATCTTTGGCAGATCGGACCCGTCGGCCCTGTCGACACCGACATGCTCGAGGCCTACACGGCGCTGGGCTACCTGGCCGCGGTGACCGAGAAGGTCGACCTCCTCGCCTGGGTGACGGCCACCGTCTATCGCGAGCCCGGACTGCTCGCAAAAGCGGTCACAACTCTTGATGTGCTGTCCAAGGGTCGGGCCTACCTGGGCATCGGCGCGGCTTGGAACGAAGAGGAATGCGTGGGCCTGGGTCTGCCGTTCCCGAGCACGGCCGAGCGGTTCGAGCGCCTCGAAGAGACCCTGCAGATCTGCCTTCAGATGTGGAGCGATGACAATGGGGCCTACGACGGCAAGCACTACCGTCTCGGAAGCACACTCAATGTGCCGCAAGCGTTGCGCAGGCCTCATCCGCCGATCCTGATCGGCGGCAGCGGAGAGAAGAAGACCCTGCGGATGGTCGCCCAGTATGCGCAGGCGTGCAACCTGTTCGGCGGACCCGATGTGGAACACAAGCTCAATGTGCTTCGCTCGCACTGTGAATCACTCAGCACCGACTATGACGCGATCGAGAAAACCGTCATGTTCCCTCTCGACCCGGGAGCAGAGGGCGCGAACGTCGACGAGCTGCTCGGGCAGCTCAAACCACTGGCAGATCTGGGTGTCACCCACGTTCACGGCTGGGTCCCGGGGGTTGCCGAAATCACCCCGCTGGAGATCCTCGGCGACCGCGTCATTCCGGTGATCGCAGACTGGTAGAGGTAGGGCGGGGGCCCGGTCTGGGTCGAAGACGTGCGAAAGGTCGATGTAGACAGAGGGTTTACTGAATCACCCGCAGGACTTTTGTTCGTCTGCAGGTGTTGCAGAGCCTGCAGATGAACACAAAGCCTGCGAGGATCCAGAACTTGTTTGACTCGAACCTGTGTTCGACAATGTCGGATTCTGTTGGTAGACTTGATGAAAGGGGTTCGAGGGCTGGGGGGCTTGTCGATGAGTGATTCGGTGACGGTGGATCCACCGCCAATGCCGGTGTTGGTGGGGTTGTATCGCGATCTTGATGTTCTGCTGCAGCGGATTGCTGGTGCGTCATCGACCGATGTTGATGATGTGCAGGTGGCCGAGTTGGTGCGGGTGAACGAGAGAGTTGTTCGGGCACTGACGTTTCAGGGCCTCAAGCGGTTGCAGGAGGTCAGTGATCGGGGCCTATTTCGTAAGGCTGGTCATTCGACGTTGCATCGGTTTGTGATGAGTGAGTTGCGGGTCTCTCGTGGTGATGCCTCGTCGCGGTTGAAAGCGCTTGATGCTGCCGGTGTGTTGTTGTCGATGCAGGGTGAGGCGTTGCCCCCGAAGTGCCCAGCCGCCGCCCAAGCCCTGGCCGAGGGTTCGATTGGGTTGGCGCACATGGATGTGTTGCTCAAAGTCCGCGACAAAATCCCGCACAAGTCGGCGCCGGAAGTGTATGACGTGGTCGATGCGTGGCTGACCGACAACGCCCGCACCCTGGGCCCCACCGAACTTGAAGTCTGCGGGCGGGAAGTCCTGGCGCGGGTCGATCCGGACGGGACACTCACCGACGACGCTGACCGCAAACGCAACCGGGGCTTGTCCGACGGGGCGCAGGGCTTGGACATGATGGCGAAAATTACTGGCCATCTCGACCCGGCAACGTTGGCTCTGTTTCGCACGGTGATGGATGTGTGGGCAGCACCCGGGATGAACAACCCGGATGATCCCAACTCACCCGTCGGCGCTATTGACGACCCTGGTGTGGACGCGCAGGTGATTGAGGCTGCCGCAGGGCGTGACACCCGGAGTAGAGCTCAGCGTCAGCACGATGCATTCAAGGCGATCTTGAAGACCATCCTGGAGTACAAACTGCTCGGTACTTCGCATCGTGGGTTGCCGGTGCAGGTGATCATCACGATGACCAAGCAACAGCTTGATGAGGCCGCGGGTATCGCCCACACCGCCTCCGGCGTTGACCTGCCGGTCAAGGACGCTCTCGAACTCGCCGCCCGCTCGGATTGGTCGTTGGCGGTGTTCGCCAACCATTCCGCTGACGTGCTCTACTTCGCACGGGCCAAACGCACCGCCCAACAAGGCCAACGGATGGCGTTGTTCGCCAAAGACCGAGGCTGTACCAGTCCGGGTTGTCGTAACCCGATCTCCTGGACCGAAATCCATCACACCACCGCCTGGGCCGACGGCGGACACACCGACATCGACGAACTCGCACCGGCGTGCATCCCGCACCACGCGATGATCGGCCCCGGCGAAGATCAATGGCAGACCATCATGCTCCGCGACGGACCCGACGCCGGCCGAGTCGCCTGGATCCCACCCACATACATCGACCCCGACCAACAACCCCGCATCAACCGGGCCCACCACACCGGCCACACCATCGAGGCGGCCTGGCAGAACATCATCGCCAAACGCCAAACGGCACTCAACGAACGCGAACAACGCATGCAGCTACAGCAACACAACCCGGCCGAGTTGACCGCGAACCTGGATGACACCGCCGAAGACTCGGCAGAACACGTCGAGGAATAGCGGCGCAGTCAAACGCAGGGCGTTTGTTCGTCTGCAGGTGTTGCAACACCTGCAGACAAACACAAAGCCTGCTTGGGCCAATTCCGAGCCCACTCGGGCGCGTCCCGCTACATCTGAACACCGCTGTCGTGCAGAACCTTACACGTCAACCGCCACTGCGACCGCGATCACCAAACGCTCGTCGACTATGCGAACATACCGTTCTCGTCGACGTCGCTCGGCGGTCGGCGGCGAGTCAGGCAAGCAAGTGCAATCCCGCACGCAGCAACGGTGACCGCGGCCAGCATCACTTCAGTGGTGGTGGGCTGGTGGCTGTCGAAGCCCGATGGGCTCGAGGTGCCGTAGGCGACCCAGCCGAAGCTGATGCCGGCGACGGGGAACAGTGTGGCTGGTCCCGCGACCGCGATAGTGCTGACAGGTGCGGTCGTGGGTAGACAAGCTGCGACCACGTGCGCGCCCGCGACGGGAACCACGAATGCGGCGACAATCCCCACGGCATCCCAGGGCGATCCGTCTATTGCAGTCATGAGTGTGCAGACGAGGAGCACGGCCATAGCGATCATGGGGTGTGCCCAGCGGCGTCCGGTCACGAGACCGCCGGCGATCAGAATCACGAAGACTAGAAGCATCGGCCATGATCCTTGCCATTTGGGCAAGCCAGCTGCAGCGGTTAACGTCGCGAGTATCGCCAGTAACACCAGACCGTTGCGGTGCGGCAACCACCACACGCCGACTATGATCACCGGCAGCAGAATTATGCCGTATGCCCATGTACCGCCCTCGATGTCGTCGCCGGACCCAACGGTGGCAATGAACCACCACCAGGACAACAACGCGACGACTGGCACGCCGATCCCGAGCGTCAAAGTGGGCCCCAGAGCAGAACGCTGCGTAGCCGATCGGCCGTTGTCGTCGGGGAATAGGGCGTGCGGAGGCCCAGTGAACCTGGCGGCCGCGAACAGAACGAGTGCGGCAACTACACCGACAACCAGCGGCCAGTCGGGGGGCGTGCCGGTTGGTGTGTAGGCGCCGGAGTACGTGACCGATGAGCGGTACTGCTCGAGTGGCCGGGCCAACCAAGCGCCGACCAAGGCACCAGCAAAGAGCCAAGTCTGCAACAACTCTCGGTTGTCTTCTTGCACTGCCAACGATCCCGTCGCAGCAATCAACAGTCCTGTGGCCACGGCGCTGAGGTAGCTTGCCCAATTCGCTGAGGTGCCAACAGCAGCCACGGCACCAAGGGCCACCAAGCCGGCGCCGCCGACGAAGAAGACAAGAGAGCGACCCATCAAGACACTGACGACAACCGCGACCACAGCGCACAACGCAAGACACGCGACGTCACCCTGATACAGCACTCGCCATGGATCTGACTCGAACACCGACTGTCCGCCACCGAGGCGGGTCAGGAGCACCACGACGGAGATGAACGCACCCACTGCCACCGCAGCCGAGACCAGCACCCTATTCACCATGCTGAACTCTCGATGTGTGCGCAGCAGTGTTGGTCTCGTGCCTGCAGCTCATATGCCGCAGTGTGTCAGAGGGGCCCCAGCTCGTAGGCGAGAGGGCCGTACCGGCACCCACCGGTCTCCGCGCGCCACGCGATCCACACCGGTTCGCCGACAGCTCTTTGGCGCGAGTTTGCCCAAACATGACGAACGCCTCACTCGCAGAGGGCATTATGAGACGGTTCAAACGCGCTCACACGAACTCAAGGGCAACATGAAAACACACAACCGACTTGGTTCAGCCATCACCGTGATGGCATTGGTCTCACTGGTACTCAGCGGCTGCTCGTCCTCGTCAGATGAGTCGGCAGCATCGTCAGAGTCAACAGCATCGTCGACGACAACGCCCCCAACGACTGTGGCCCCCTCCGAAGCCGCCGCATTCCAGAAAGTTCTCGACGACACCCGCAACCAGGCAGGTTTTCCCGGCGTCATCGCGCAAGTCGCCTCGCCCGACGGAACCTGGACCGGCACATCGGGAACCATCGGTCAGGGAAAGACCCAGGCGCCCACGGCGACCGACAAGACCCGCATCGGATCACTCACCAAGACGATGACCGCCACGGTGTTGCTGCAGTTGGTGCAAGAAGGCAAGCTCGCCCTCGATGACACCATCGGCAAGTACGTGCCGGGTATACCCAACGGCGATGTGGCGACCCTGCTGCAACTGTCCGACATGACCAGCGGCATCCCGAGCTACACGAAGTCCGACGCGATCGTGAACAAGTTCTTCGCGAATCCCGAATATGCCTGGCCTCCACAAGAACTGGTGGACGGCGTCAAGGGACTCCCGGCCGACTTCGCTCCGGGTCAGGGTTGGGAGTACTCGAACACCAATTATGTGCTCTTGGGCATGGTGATCGAGAAGGTGCTGGGCCGGCCGATTGCCGACGTGTTCGAGCAGCGACTGTTCGGACCACTGGGGATGGCCGACACCTCGTTCCCCGGCGGCTCCACCGAGATCGGCAATCCACACATGGACGGTTTGACGAACCAGAACCAGCCGCCCGGGCAGAACGTCGACTCCACCCGTTGGAACCCATCGTTCGCCTTCACCGCGGGCGCGGTCATCTCGACTCTCGACGACCTGAAGAAATGGGGCCACGCTCTGTTCACCGGTGAAGGTGTCCTCGACAGTTCGACGCAGCAGTTCCGGAGGGATTCGATCATCCGCGACATCCCTCCGAACACAGCGACCGCGGGGTACGGCATCGGGATCGGCGATCGGGGCGGCTGGTGGGGCCACGACGGCGACATCCCCGGATACAACAGCGTGCTGTTCCACAACTACGACTCCGACACCACGATCATCGTGCTGACCAACAGCGACAACACCTTCACTGTCGACGGCAAAGAGGCCTTTCCCGCTCCGGCAGTATCGGCGGGACTCCAGGCGGCGCTGGGCTGACGCTGCCCCGCAACCGGTCCGTTTGTGAACCATCGCGGGTGGGTAAAGGCTCTTCGCCTATGACAGCACCGGAAAGGACGCCATGAGCAACCCCAATTACGATGCAGCCCCACCCGCGACGACCACCACCACTGCCCCCGCGTCCGGCAGCGGCCGCAAGATCTCCACGATTCTCGGGCTCATCCTCGCTGCGCTCCTGGTGATCGCACTGATCGTCTTCGTAACGCAGAACACCGAACAGGTACACATCGAGTTCTTCGGACTCAACCTCGACATGGCACAAGGTGTTGCCCTGCTCCTCGCGGCCGTGGTCGGTTTCCTCATCGCGCTGCTCGGCAGCGGCATCCTGCGGCTGCGACGCAAGGTGCGCGACCGCCACCGCTGAGACTTGACCATCGTTGGACGAGGGTGACCAGACACCCACAGCACCCGCCGCTAAGCTCGGCAAGATGACAGTGCGGGCAGGAATCGTGGTGACCGGTACCGAAGTCCTCACCGGCCGGGTCACCGACCAGAACGGCCCGTGGGTCGCTCAGCATCTCCTCGATCTCGGTGTCGACGTCGCACACATCACCGTGTGCGGCGACCGCCCGGATGACCTCACTGCCCAGCTGCAGTTCCTGGCCGACCAGCGCGTGGACCTCATCGTCACCACCGGTGGCCTCGGCCCGACCGCTGACGACCTCACCGTTGCAACGGTGGCCGCGTTCTGCGGACGCGAACTGCACCTCGAGGCCGAACTCGAGCAGCACATAGATGCCATCGTGCAGCGGTGGCGCGGACGATTGACATCTGCGCCGGACGCTGCGCCACTGCGTGCGGGCATCCAAAAGCAGGCGATGGTTCCCGAAGGCGCAGAATCCATTCCGCCTACCGGCACCGCACCCGGAGTGGCCATCGCCGCCGAGGTGGTCGATTCCGTCCCGGTTCGGCCCGCCATCCTGGTGTTGCCGGGGCCGCCCCGCGAATTGCAGGTAATGTGGCCGACGGCGCTCGAGACCGCACCGGTGATCGAAGCCCTGGCGGGACGGTCGGAGTTCAATCAGTCGACGATCTTCGCGTACGGGTTGTCGGAAGCCGACCTGGCAGCAACCCTGCGGACCGTCGAGCACGAGATCAGCGGCTTCGATGATCTGGAGATCACCACCTGCCTTCGGCTCGGCGAGCTCGAGATGGTGACTCGCTACCCAGAGTCGGCTGCGGGGGCGTACTCCCGATTGGCAGAGCAGATCACCGCCCGTCATGGAGACCGGATCTTCTCGACCGACGGGTCGACCATCGACGATCTGGTGGCGGCAGCACTCGCCGGCCGCCGTATCGCCACAGCAGAGTCATGCACTGGCGGCCTCGTCGCGGCACGACTCACCGAACGGCCCGGATCATCGGCATATGTGATGGGCGGCGTCGTCTCGTACGCGAACGACGTGAAATCCGGCCTTCTCGACGTCCCCGCGGAGATGATCGCCGAGCACGGAGCCGTCAGTGAAGAGGTCGCCGCACGGATGGCCGAGGGTGCGCTGAGCCGGGTCGGCGCTGACGTGGCGGTGTCCACAACCGGGATCGCCGGGCCCGGCGGTGGATCCGAACTCAAACCGGTGGGCACGGTTTGCTTCGGGGTCGCGGTGACTGGTCAGCCGACCGTCACGAAGACTCGACGCCTACCCGGCGATCGGACGAGTGTGCGGGCACTGTCCACCACCGTTGCCATGCACCTGCTCGCGGAAGTCTTGGACGCAGCCGAACGGGTGTGACTCGACTGCGCTCTGACCCGTTTGCATCACGCAACCAGATATAGCTTCTGAGCGGACCAGGCGATATCACCGTCCCCGCCGACAAATCGCATTTTGCTGCCTGCACACAACCACTTCGTTTACGGTCGCGACAGAAGTCGGCCGCGATACGTCAAGAAGGTGATTGTGCAATGGGATTCACCACGCCTACTCTCCTCAGTCTCGAGATGGACGAGTGGAGCCGCGGGACCCGTGCGGAGAAGATCCGCCCGATGGCCCGCCATTGGGCGGAGGTCGGCTTCGGCACACCCGTTGTGCTGCACCTCTTCTACGTGGTGAAGATCCTTCTGTACATCGTGGTGGGCGGACTGATCGCCGGGTCGACGTCCGGCCTCGGCGGCGTCACGCAGATCAGCAGCTGGTGGGACGAGCCCATCGTCTTCCAGAAGATCGTGATCTACACCCTGCTCTTCGAGGTGCTCGGGCTCGGCTGCGGATTCGGCCCACTCAACAATCGGTACTCGCCCCCGATGGGGTCGGCGCTCTATTGGCTGCGACCGAACACCATTCGACTGCCGCCGTGGCCTCGGGTGATCCCATTCACCGCCGGCAGCAACCGAACTCCCGTCGATGTACTGCTCTACGCGTTGCTCCTCGTGACGTGCGTGCTCGCTTTGATCTCAGGCGGTGATGGACCGGCGCCCGATCTCGGCAGCGATATCGGACCGCTCCCCCTCTGGATACCGATCGCCGTGCTGGTCGCGCTAGCGCTGATCGGGCTGCGGGACAAGACGGTTTTCCTCGCAGCTCGCGGCGAGGTCTACGGCGCCCTGGTCGTGACTTTCCTCCTCACAGGCGCTGACATGATCCTTGCCGCGAAGATCGTCTTCGTCATCATCTGGATGGGTGCGGCCACTTCCAAACTCAACAAGCACTTCCCGTTTGTGGTGCCCACGATGATGTCGAACAACCCGATCGTGCGACCACAGAGGATCAAGCGAAAGTTCTTCGAGCACTTCCCCGATGACCTGCGCCCTGGCCGCCTCTCACGTGTGGTGGCGCACGGTGCCACGGTGATCGAGATGGGTGTGCCCCTGATCCTCTTTTTCTCACACGGTGGCTGGTCCACTGCCATCGCGGCCACCGCGATGGTGGTCTTCCATCTCGGCATTCTCAGTGCCATTCCGATGGGCGTGCCGCTGGAGTGGAACGTTTTCATGATCTTCGGCGTGCTGTTCCTGTTCGTCGGCCACGCCGACGTCGCGCCCTCCGACGCCGACCATCTCTGGCTGGTTCTCGCACTCACCGGTGTGAGCGCGGCCGTCGTGGTGGCGGGCAACCTCTTTCCCGGCAAGATCTCGTTCCTGCCGGGAATGCGTTACTACGCAGGAAATTGGGACACCACACTGTGGTGCATCACGCCCTCCGGCTCGGCCAAGATCGAGGCGGGCATCGTCTCGATCGCCAGCATGCCTGCCGCACAACTCGAGCGCGTCTACGGCAAGGAACGCCTGGAGATCCCGTTGTATCTCGGCTACGCCTTCCGCGCGATGAACACCCACGGCCGGGCCCTGTTCACCCTGGCGCATCGGGCGATGACCGGACGCAACGAGTCGGACTACCTGCTCACGGACGGGGAACGCATCTGCAGCACGGCGCTCGGATGGAACTTCGGTGACGGCCACCTCCACAGCGAACAGCTCATCGCAGCGCTACAGGAGAGGTGTCATTTCGAACCCGGCGAGGTACGGATCGTGCTGCTCGAAGCCCAACCGATCCACCGCGGAACCCAGCAGTACCGGCTCGTCGACGCAGCCACCGGGGAGTTCGAGCGCGGCGAGGTGCGAGTGGCCGACATGGTGACCCGTCAGCCGTGGGACGACGACGTACCGGTGCACGTGCATTCGGCAGTCGCACCCTGAATACTGTGCGCGCTCAGCGGTATCCGTTGCCCAGATCAGCACTGAACTCCTGTGCCACCGATACCAGGAACCCGGCGGTGTCGGCAGCAAATGACTCCGCCGTGGCACGCGCCGACGATGTCGAGCAGGCCAGCGCCCCGACCACCGATCCACCGGCGTCGCGAACCGGTGCGGCCAGTGAGATGAGGCCCACCTCCAGTTCCTGCTCGGTCAGCGCATAACCCTGCTCCCGCACCTTGGCCAGCTCTCGGTGGAGCTCTTCACCCGAGGTCACCGTCGCCGGCGTCAGGGCATGCGCAAAATCCGTCTTCTCGATCACCGAGCGGACCACACCGGCCGGAGCCCAGGCCAGCAACACCCGACCCATCGATGTGGCGTATGCCGGGATCCGGGTACCCACCGACACGTTGATGCTCATGATCCGGCGCACCGGAACGCGCGCTGCATACACAACTTCGGCTCCGTCGAGCACGCCGAGCGACGCCGACTCGTGAACGGTCTCGACGATCTTGAGCAGATGCGGCATTGCAGTATCGGCAAGCGAATGCGACGCGGTGTAGTGCTGGCCGATGCTCAGGACGCGCGGGGTGAGCGACCATCGGCCGTCACCACCCGATACGTAACCGAGCCGCTGCAGTGTCAGCAGTATGCGACGTACCGCGGGCCGGGAAAGCGAAGTGGCTGCGGCCAGTTCCGCCAACGTCGGGTTGGGACGATCAGCGTTGAAGGCCAGAAGGACCGCAAAGCCGCGTTCGATGCTCTGGATGTGGTCCCGGTCCCGCTCGGCCCCGACGTCGGTCACCATTGCCCCCTCGATAGTCGCGGTTCAACCGTACGCAATGCGGGCAGTTGGTGGCCGGTCAGGTTGTGCGTTCGAAGACAGCAGCAAGACCCTGCCCACCACCGATACACATGGTCTCCAGGGCATACCGGCCCTCTCGACGGTCCAGTTCGCGCAGCAGGGTCGCCAGGATCCGCGCACCCGTGGCCCCGACCGGATGACCCAGCGAGATGCCTGACCCGTGTGGATTGAGTCGCGCATCGTCGGCGTCGATCCCCCATGCCTGCAGAACGGCCAGCACCTGCGCCGCAAAGGCCTCGTTCAGCTCGATCACGTCCATGTCCCCGAGTGTGAGATCCATTCGACCCAGCACCTTTTCGACCGCGCCCACGGGTCCGAAACCCATCCGCCCCGGTTCCACGCCGGTTGTCGCCCATCCGGCCAACCGGGCGAGCGGACGCAGTCCGAGCTCCGCCGCCTTCTCAGGGGTCGTCACCACACAGGCTGCGGCACCGTCGTTCTGGCCACTGGCGTTCCCGGCAGTCACCGTCGCATTGGTATCGACTGCACTCCGGATCGGCCGCAAAGCCGCCAGTGACTCGACCGTGGTGTCTGCACGTGGGTGCTCATCCCGCTCGACCACCACAGCGGCGCCCCGCCGTTGCGGCACCTCGACGCCGACGATCTCTTCTGCGAACACACCGCTGTCCTGCGCGGCAACGGCCCGTCGATGCGATTGGACGGCCAACGCATCCTGGTCGGCGCGGCTGATGCCGAACTCGGCCCGCAGGTTCTCTGCGGTCTCGATCATCCCGCCCGGGACAGGGAAGTTGGCGCCACCGGCAGTGACACGGGCACGCGCAAGGCGATCGGCGAGTTCCACCCCGGTGCCCTTGACACCCCATCGGATCGAATCGGTATAGAACTCTGCCTGGCTCATCGATTCGGTACCACCGGCGATCACCACGTCACCGGCCCCGGTCATCACCTGCATGCACGCCACAAGTACTGCCTGCAAGCCTGATCCGCACCGGCGATCCACCTGCATGCCGGGCACCGAGATTCCCAGGCCGGCGTCGAGAGCCGCGACCCGGCCGATCGCCGGAGCCTCCCCACCCGGCGTCGCCTGACCCAGGATCACGTCGTCGATCTGATCGCCGGATATCCCCGTACGCTGCAGCAACTCCCGGATGAGAGTCGACGCCAACGTCTGCGGTGGAACATCTTTCAGTGAGCCACCGAAACGTCCGACGGGTGTGCGCAACGGTTCACAGATGACAGCGTCTGGCATGGGTGGCTCCTGAATCGGTCTGCGGGAGTGGGGTTTGCGGGAGTTCGGTCCCGGGCGGTCAATTCACCGGGAGTTCGGGGTTCGGGCGAGGTCGGCCGTGATCTCCGCGGCCGTCGACTGTAGCTGCGGGAGCAGATCAGCGTGGACGGCGTCGACGCTGTATCGAGCCGACTGGGTCGATATGTTGATGGCTGCGACCACCGCTCCGTCACGTCCGTGCACCGGCGCGGCGAGTGAGCGCAATCCCAGTTCGAGTTCCTCGTCGACGATGCAATAACCGTCGCGGCGGACCCGGTCGATCTCGTCGCGGAGTTCGCGCACAGTGGTTTTGGTGTGTTCGGTCAGTGCCACGGGCGAGACCCTGGCGAGGTGCTCGTCCAGCTCGTGGTCGTTCAGACCCGCCAGTAGCACGCGCCCCATCGACGTCGCGTATGCCGGAAACCGGGTGCCGATGGTGATGGAGACCGCCATGATGCGGCTCACCGGAACACGTGCGACGTAGACGATGTCGTCGCCGTCGAGAATCGACACCGAGGCAGACTCATGCACTTTCGCGGCGAGAGCCTCCAGGTGCGGGCCGGCCAGTTCCGGGAGAGACAGACTCGACAGGTAGCTGTACCCCAGGTCGAGAACGCGTGGTGTGAGCCAGAAGGCGTTACCGTCCGAGCGCACATAGCCGAGGTCGACAAGGGTGAGGAGAAACCTGCGCGCCGCCGGCCGGGACAGTCCGGTTGCCGTCGCGACCTCGCTGACCGTCTGCCTCGGGTGGTCGGCATCGAATGCCCGGATCACCGCCAGCCCTCGGGCCAGTGACTGGACATGATCGCCGGGAGTGGGTGTCATGCGCCCACGATATGAGCCCGGAGCAGAGCCGAGACCTCTGTTGCCCGTTCCAGGTTCACCAGGTGGGCGCCGGGGTCGAGCACCTCGAACCGGGCCCCGGTGATGCCATCGGCCAGGATCTGCACCGTGTCCGGTGGGGTGGACGGGTCTTGCGTTCCCGCGATGGTCAGGGTGCGCGCCGAGATCGCCGTCAGATCGGCACGCGAATCCCAGTCCGCGAGAGCTTCGCAGCATGCGGCGTACCCCTCGTCGTCGGTGCCTCGCACCATGGCGACCGCCTTGTCGACAACGTCTGGATGCGACTCGGCAAAATCGGCCGTGAACCACCGTCCGACAACAGCGTCGGTGATCGCGCCTGTCCCCTGTGCCCGCACGGTTGCCGCCCGTTCGACCCAACCCGCCGGTTCCCCGAATTTTGCAGCGGTACACAGCAGCGACAATCCGGCCACCCGATCTGCGGCCGTTATCGAGATATGCTGCGCCACTGCGCCGCCGAGCGACAACCCGACCACGTGAAACCGCTCGACACCGAGGGTGTCGAGGGTCGACAGCACGTCGGCGGCGAGGTCGTCCACCGAATACGGCCCCGGCGGAGTCGGTGAATCCCCATGTCCACGAGGATCAAAGGCGATCACGCGCAGCCCGCCATCGGCAAGCGCTTTGATCTGCGGGTCCCACATGGAGCGGTTCGAGCCCAGCGACCCCAGGAGCACCACCGTGTCCCGACCGTCCTGCGCCCCGGCCACCGTGCGCGCGAGATCAACTGACATGCACAACCCTCCTCGTTGATGTGTACACATAGCTGTACGTACTGCGTACGACTGTACTTGTAGCGTACACGACGCTATCGTTGCATCATGCTCGACAAAGTCATCAGCACAGCAGCGGCCGCGGTCGCCGACATACCCGACGGCGCGTCCGTCGCCGTAGGCGGGTTCGGCCTGGTCGGCGTACCCGAGGTACTCATCCGCGCCGTCCTTAATCAAGGTGCGACCAACCTGGAGACGGTCAGCAACAATTGCGGCACCAACGGATTCGGCTTGGGAATGCTGCTCGCCGAACACCGGATCCGCAGGACCATCTCCTCATACGTCGGGTCGAACGAAGAGTTCGCCCGGCAATATCTGTCCGGTGAACTCGAGGTCGAATTGACCCCACAGGGCACACTGGCCGAGCGGATGCGCGCCGGCGGCGCAGGGATACCGGCGTTCTTCACCCCCGCGGGAGTCGGGACACCGGTCGCCGACGGTGGTCTGCCCTTGCGATACGACGGAACCGGCGGCGTCCTCACGGCCAGTCCGCCAAAGGAGACCCGCGAGTTCGACGGCACCACATACGTTCTCGAACACGGCATCGTCACCGACTTCGCCCTCGTGCACGCATGGAAGGGCGACCGCCACGGCAACCTGGTCTACCGCCGGAGTGCCCGCAACTTCAATCCCCCGGCCGCAACCGCAGGACGAATCACCATCGCCCAGGTCGAGGAACTCGTCGAACCAGGCGAGATCGACCCCGACGCGGTACACACCCCCGGCATCCACGTGCAACGTGTGGTGCACGTCGGCAAGGTCAAGGTAGGCATCGAGAAGAGGACGGTACGCCCATGAGCTGGACACGCGAAGAGATGGCCGCACGCGTGGCAGACGAACTCGAGAACGGGCAATACGTCAACCTCGGCATCGGCATGCCCACGTTGGTCCCCAACTTCATCTCACCCGGCATCTCGGTCGAGTTGCATTCGGAGAACGGAGTTCTCGGAGTCGGGCCCTACCCCACCGAGCACGAACTCGACCCCGAACTCATCAAC
This sequence comes from Williamsia muralis, assembly GCF_051487485.1. Classification (GTDB taxonomy): domain Bacteria; phylum Actinomycetota; class Actinomycetes; order Mycobacteriales; family Mycobacteriaceae; genus Williamsia; species Williamsia muralis_B. The sequence goes on from NZ_JAHVCV010000002.1 coordinate 918,443, forward strand.
GCCGGCAAAGAGACGATCACCGTCAACCCCGGCGCCTCGTACTTCGACTCCGCCGCCTCGTTCGGCATGATCCGCGGCGGCCATGTCGACGTCGCGGTACTCGGCGCAATGCAGGTCAGCGCCACCGGCGATCTGGCCAACTGGATGGTCCCGGGTCAGATGGTCAAGGGGATGGGAGGCGCCATGGACCTGGTCCACGGTGCCCGCAAGGTCATCGTCATGATGGAGCACATCACCCGCAAAGGCGCCCCCAAAATCCTCGAGCAATGCACGCTGCCCCTCACCGGCAAGGCGTGTGTCCAGCGCATCATCACCGACCTCGCCGTTCTCGACATCACCGACAACGGACTGCGTTTGGTGCAACTGGCACCCGGCGTGGGTATCGACGAACTCCTCGACAAGACCGGGGCAACAATCCTCGTCGACAGCGTCGTGTGAGCATGTGGGTGTGGTTGCAGACCACCCCTCGCACAACGCAATTAAGCCACATCAGCCGGTGGTGAACCGACCGATGTGGCTGAATGTCTTTGTGCTGCCTACTTGATCGAAGATCCGTGTTTGGCCAACGGGGTGACCACGATGTCCATGTACGGGAACAAGGGCAGCCCCCAGAGCAGGTCGTTGAGCTCGTCGGGATCGGCGACATCGAAGATACTGATGTTGCTGTATTGACCGGCGATGCGCCACAGGTGAACCCACTTGCCCTGCCGCTGCAGGTCCTGCGAGTAGGCCTTCTCTCGCGCGATGGTCTCGCCCCGCTCGTCGGGGTCGAGGTCACGCGGGATGTTCACATCCATACGAACATGGAAGAGTGCCAACGGGTTTGTCCTTTCGGGATTCGGGTGTCACTCGCGGGTCAGCGAGTTGACGACGTCCATGTCGAGCTGGATGCCCAGCCCGGGACCTTCGGGCAGCGCGACCTTACCGTTCGAATACCGAAGTGGCTCTTGTAACAACTCGACCGAGAACAGCAGCGGACCGAACAGTTCGCTCCCATAGTTGATCGCAGGCTCCGAGCACGCGAAATGGATCGATGCGGCGGTACCGATCGGGCCTTCGATGGACGTGGCACCATGGCACGCAACACCGGCCGCCTTGGCGATCGCGGCGATCTCCTTACTGCGTTGCAGACCACCACATTTGGTGGTCTTGACAGCGATCACGTCGGCCGCGCCCTGGCGCACCACATCGAGTGCGTCGTGTGGGGTCTGCACACTCTCATCGGCCATCACAGGGATCGGCAGCAGGTGGTTCAACTCGGCCAGCACCTCGATCTGCTCGCCGGGCGTGGGTTGTTCGATCAACTCGACGCCACCATCGGCCAGAGCCGGTAGATACCGCAGCGCTGTGAACCGATCCCACCGGGCATTGATGTCCACCCGTACCCCGGCCCTGCCTTTGAGGCCTTCGGCGATGGCAAGAACTCGCGCCGTGTCGTCGGCCGGCTCGATGGCGCCCATCTTCAGCTTGAAGCTGAAGTGCTCTCTGCGGTCGAGCTTCTCAGCGGCCTCGGCGAGGATATCCTCGACCGGCGCGGCCCCCAGCGCCCATGTGACATCGATGCTGCTTCGAAATGCGCCGCCCAGCAACGTGTGTACCGGCACATCCAGACACCGGGCCCACGCATCGTGCAGCGCTATCTCGACCGATGCCTTCGCGAACCGAGCACCTGCGACCACTCGCTCGATGTCGAGCATGATCCCGGTGATGTCGTCCACGGTGCGGCCCACCAGCACCGGGGCGATGTAGCGGTCGACGAGGACTTTCATCGTCTCGACCGACTCACCGCCCCACCACGGCCCACCTGGGACAACACCCTCGCCCACGCCGGTGACCCCACCGTCGACACGAACCGATACCAACAGGATCGGCTGAGCGTCCATCGATGTGGTGGCGAACTTGTGCGGGCGAACAAGCGGGACGTCGATGATGCGGGTGTCGACGCCGACGATCTTCAGATCCGGCACAGCCCGCTTACCCGGCTGCCGGGTCGAGTACAAAGTCGTATGTGACCCGGTTGACCCCGTCGTCACCTGAGGTCGGCCGCAAGACGAGTTCAGGCTTGGTGGCCGAGGCGACATCACTGTCGAGCCACTCCCCACCGTCGAAGTACAGCTGCGTGGTCACCGATTCGTGCTCCGGTGCCGACACGATCAGGTGCAGATGCGCCGGCCGCCAGGGATGACCATTCTGGGCCGCGATGAACGCACCGGTCGGGCCGTCGGTCGGAATCTGGTACGGCGCAGGCTGAATGGTCGTCACCTGGTAACGGCCCTCACCGTCGGTGATGATCTTTCCGCGCAGGTTCCACTCCGGCAGATGATCGGCGAACTGCGAGTAGTAGCCATCGGCATCGGCGTGCCACAACTCGACGATCGCACCACCGATGCCCTTGCCGTCCAGATCGGTGACCTGACCGGAGAAGACGAGAGGGGTCTCTTTCGTGTCGACCTCACGCATCGGCAGCGTGCACACCGACGGCAGCTCGGGAGCATCGGCCACGTAGTACGGCCCCTCGATGCTGCCCTTGGTGCCCTTACGGCTGCGCGCAAGGACTTCTTCCACAGCATGCTCGATGAACACGTCGAGGAACAGCGGCCACTCGCCGCCCTCGCCCACATCGATGAGCCACTGCTTGAGCACGCGATATTCCGGATACGTGACGTTGTGATCGAGGATCACCTTGTGCAGCGCGCTGAGCGCGTCTTTCGCGATGGCAGCAACTCGTTCCGGCGAGGTGTCGGCACTGACCCGCTCGTTCTTGAACTTGTCGGTGGCGGCGGTGCCAGATCCCACCGCGGTGGGGCTCTCGTGTTCGGTGGTTGTCATGTCGTGTCTCCTGCTCAGCAGATCGTTATGAGGTGTGACCGCTATGCGTACCGGGCTGTCGCAGTGCGTACGTACACTGTGCGTCCAGTCACAGGTGATGTCAAGCACCCGAATGCCCATCCACCGCGGTGGACCCGACGAGCCGGGACATCGTTCATCGACTGCGTCCTTGCTGAGCGGCGCTGCCACACAATGGTATTCGACGTCGTTCTGCCTTGTCCCGACCTCATGGCCGTCGGCAGACCGGATACTCCCTGCGTCTCCCTAAGGGAATTCCCAATTGCCTCGCATCTGTGACAGCAGTCACGATCACGTACGCAGAAGGTCAGCCATGTACGCATCGCGTACCCCACCTTGGAGTTTCGATGAACTATCTCAAAGGGCATGTCAGCCCCCTGGATCACCGGAGTCGTGGCCTGTCCGCGGCCGACGGCAGAGGTACCCCATGACCGTGCATGAACACCCCCGCGCCGATCGCACGGACTACTACGCACTGAGCAAAGAGCGCACCCGACTCACACTCACCCTGAGCGCAGCAGTGTTGGCGTTCTTCCTGCCGCTGCCCGTCCTCGGTGGATTCATCTCCGTCCTGGACGGGGTGCTCTTCCAGGGACTCACCGTCGCGTGGGTCTATGCGTTCGCCCAGTTCGTCGTCGCAATCGTCGTCGCCCGCTGGTATTCGCATTGGGCGGCTCGGTTCGACCAACGACTCGCGGCCCTGACCACCGGAGAGACCAGCTCATGACACTTTCTTCAGCACTGCTCTTCGGCGCCCTTGTGGTGGTCACCCTGATCATCACGTGGTGGGCGTCCAAACGGAACAAGACAGCCGCCGACCACTATGTCGCCGGCGGCCGACTCTCCGGTAGACAGAACGGCGTCGCGATCGCAGGTGACTTCATCTCGGCCGCATCATTTCTCGGTGTGACCGGAGCCATCGCGCTCACCGGATTCAACGGGTTCTATCTGGCTGTCTTCGTCCCGATCGCTTTCCTGCTCGCGATGCTGATCGTCGCCGAACCCCTGCGAAACCTCGGACGCTTCACCCTCGCCGACGTACTCGCGACGCGCTTCCAGGGGTCGGCCGTCCGCTCCGCCATGGCCACCAGCACCGTTGTCATCAGCGTGGTCTACCTGGTCGCGCAGCTTGTCGGAGCCGCGCTCATCGTGTCGTTGCTGTTCGACATCAAGTACTACGTGGCCGTGCTCATCATCGGCGTGCTGACCACGGCGTACACCATGATCGGTGGCATGCTCGCGACCAGCTGGATCCAGATCATCAAGACCGGACTTCTGATCTGCTGCGCGGTCGCGATGTTCCTGCTGGTGCTCTTTCGGTTCGACTTCAACCCCCTGGGCCCGTTCTCGTCGGCGCTCAGCGAGTTCGGCAAGTCGTTTGTCGGCCCGGCCCGGTCGTCGGACATGGCGTCGTTCGATCAGCTGTCGCAGATCGTCGGGCTGGTCTTGGGTGTGCTCGGACTGCCACACGTGATGATCCGCTTCCTCACCGTGCCGGATTCGAAGCAGGCCAGATCATCGGCCTACACGGCGATCTGGGTCTTCTTCGCGTTCTATCTCATGATTCCGATCCTCGGTTACGGAGCCGCCAACATCGTCGGACGTGAGGACATCGCCAAGGAGAACAAGGGAGGAAACCTGGCCGTGGCCCAGTTGGCCGAATCACTGGGTGGCTCAATGCTTCTCGCCTTCGTGGCTGCAGTCGCCTTCGTCACCATCCTTGCCGCACTCTCCGGTCTGGTCATCGCCACGTCGGGCGCGATCGCCCACGATCTCTATGCGCAGGTGTTCCGGCGCGGCAAGGTGTCCGAGGTGGGTCAGCATCGCGCCGCCCGCATCGCCACTGTCGCCACATGCGCCATCGGCGTCCTCATCGCACTCGCGGCGGAGAAGCAGAACGTGGCGTTCCTGGCCTCCCTCGGAATGTCGATCGCGGCATGCGCCAACCTGCCGGCGCTGCTGTTGACGATGTACTGGCGCCGGATGACCGCATCTGCGGTCATCAGCGGAATCGTTGTGGGACTGACGTTGTCGATCGCGATCATCCTCGCGAGCCCCGCCATCCACGGCCCCGACGCGCCTCTCGGCTTCTCCAACCCGGCTCTTGTCGTCGCGCCGATCGCGCTCATCGTGTCCATCGTGGTCGCGTTGATGACGGCACCGCGTGGAGACCGTGCGAAAGACGCCACCGAGACGTTCGACGACATGCGGATCACCGCGCTCACCGGCAAGCCGCCCGTGGTGCGGACACCGGATTCCGCCCAAGTCAGCTGACCCGGGGCGGCAGCCGCCGACCTCTCGACACCAGGCACCTCCCGCCGGGCACCCAGCCCGCGGGAGGTGTTTTGTGTTTGTGTGGAATGAGCCAGTCCCTCCGACTCCATGCAGAACCTCCGGTTGCAACCGGAGGAAGTCATCGCAACCGGAGGGTATGGCCGACCGCACTCAGGTCCTCCGACTTCGTGCAGTTCCTCCCGCTGCAACCGGAGGAGGTCACCACAGTCGAAGGGTCTGGTCAGCAGACCGCAAAACCCAACACCCGCTGACACACAGTCCCTCCGACTCCATGCAGCCCCTCCCGCTGCAACCGGAGGAAGTGGCTGCAGTCGGAGGGTCTGGCCGGCAGACTGCAAGCCCCCACACCCGCTGACACACAGTCCCTCCCGCTGCAACCGGAGGAAGTCGCCACAATCGGAGGACCTAGACCGACAGACCGCAAACCCCACACCCGCTGGGCGACAAGTTCCTCCGACTTCGTGCAGAACCTCCCGCTGCAACCGGAGGAAGTCGCCAAAGTCGGAGGGTCTGGCCGGCAGCACTCAGTTCCTCCGACTCCATGCAGATCCCCCCGTTGCAACCGGAGGAAATGGCCACAATCGGAGGAGACCGCCTCTCCCACAACCAAAAACGGGCACCACATCGTCGCTACGATGTGGTGCCCGTATCAGGTGCCTGTTCTCTCAGTAGAGTTCGATCACCAATTTCTCCGACAACGCTCGAGACACGCAGAGCGCCATCTGATTCCCCGCGGCCTTGTCTGCCGCTGACAGGCAGTTGTCGCGGTGGTCCGGCGTCCCTTCGAGCACACCGGAAACACACGAACCGCAGATGCCTTCCTCGCAGGACTTGAACACCTCGATGCCGTTGTCCTCGAGGACCTCGAGGATGGACCGGTCGGCCGGGATCTCGAACTCTTCGCCCGTATCCAGCTCGACGGCAAACGCCTTGTCGTCACTCGAGTCGATCACCGTCGCGACGAAGTGCTCGGTGTGAACGTGATCCGATCCGACCACCGGTGCGAACACTGCCGCGACCTGCTCCATGAATCCGTCCGGGCCACAGGCGTAGACGTGGGTTGCGCTTGTCGCGGTTGACGCAACGTCGGCGAGCACACCGGGCTGTTCCGACCGCGGTGTACCGAAATGCAGGTGCACGCGCGGCGTGAAATCGACCCGGTTCTCCAGCAGGTCTACAAAGGCCGCTTGATCACGCGATCGGGCGAAATAGTGGAGCTCGAATTCCTCGCCCCACGAATAGATCTCGTAGGCCATGCTCAGCAACGGCGTCACACCGATGCCTCCGGCGATCAAGATGTGCCGGTCTGCACCTTTGGCGATCGTGAGCAGATTCCGCGGCTCACTGATCTTGATGTGGTCGCCGGTGCTCACCTCGTGCAACGCCACCGAACCACCACGGGACTTCGCCTCCCGCTTCACGGCGATCAGCAACGACGACGGGTCGCTCGGTGGACTGCACAGCGAGTACTGGCGCAGCACGCCGGTGGGGCCGACCACATCGATGTGGGCGCCTGCCTCATACCGGACGAACGGGGCGCCGTCCTCGCGAGTCAATCGAAGAGTGCGGATGTCGGGCGTCTCCTCGACGACCTCCGCCACCCGTACGAGCACGCTCATAGCAGGAATCCGGCCGCCGGGACCTCGTCCCTGCCGTCGATGAGGCGGATCACCTTACGGACGATCTTGTCTTCCTGCGCAGTTGCCGCCACCCGGATCGTGTAGTCGACGTTCGCGGCCCAGATGTCATGCCTGCCACGCTTGTACGCGATCAGAACCTGCGCGGCGCGAACCTCGACGGTGGAGCCGTCCTCGGTGTCGACAACGTCGGCCGGGACGAAACGTGAGACGGTACGCGCTGTCGTCGCCGAGTCGACCGCCGCGATCGCGTAACCCTCGGTCATCCGTGTAACGCGCAACTGACGCATTCTGGCGTCGTCGTAGACCATGTTCAGGCTGTTGGCGAAGTCTTCTTCGTCCGGGTCGATCGGGACGACGTAGAGGGCATCATCGGAGTAGAGCTGCTGCCAGGGCTCGTAGGCCTTCTGGTCCAGTAGTTCGGCCTCGCGCGCGATGAGGTCGGTGGCCCGCACGACGCGGGGATCCGTTGTCGGCACAAAGGAGACCGGAAGATCGCGCCCCTCGGTGGCGGCTGCCCACGCCCCCGGCTTGGGTTTCGGCTTGGGCTTCGGGGTGGTGACCGTGTCAGTCATCGCTCATCATCTCCTTCCATTTGCCGTATGCAGCGCGCATACCGGTTTCGTCTGTGACGTGTGAGGTGGGCCAACCCTCGGGTGAGAGTTGTTCCCGGCCGAGACCGCGGTTGACCATGATCGGCAGTTCGGGTCCGCCGATCGCGCCCCGCTGCACGCGGTCCCAGCCCTCCGCGTCGTCAGGGGTTCCGAAACCGAAGGGGCCCTGGAAGTGCTCGTGCACCCTGAGCCGCTCGCGGTTGACCGGGCCGACGATGTCAGCCGGGCCGTCCGAGCCGAGAGCGACGTGTTCGATCCACGTCTCGTCCACCGAGATCGGCCGGATGACCCGGAAGAACGAGATCGACATCGACACATTCGGGAACAGGTTGAGGTTGAACCCTGTTCCGTGCATGGCCCGCACCAGCTTTCGGACCGCAGCGTCGTCGAGACCGGCCGACTTCAGTTCGGCGACCAGGCCGTCGAAACGAGCCTGCAGGGGCTCGCTGCCGTCGTCGATGTCGAGATCGGAGTGCTCGGGAACCATCTGCATGACCGAGTGACCGTTGCCGAGGTCGTGGGTGATGGCCGCGGGGTCGGTCATGAAGCTCATCATGTCCGACGTCTCGGAGTCGACCGACGCCATCCACGAGCGGTGGACGATGGGGAAATGGTAACCGTCGGTGGTGTTCTCGAGCTGGATCTTCCAGTTGCCCCGGAACTTGAACCGGTGCGTGCCGAGAACCTTGACGGGGTAACCGCCACCCTGCTTGAAAAATCTGTCCATCCAGAGTTTGGCATCACCCAGGAAGTCCGCGAGAGGCGCAGCATCGTGGTCGAGCGTGGCGAACACCATCCCCGCGTACGACTCGGTCCGCAGTTTCTTCAGGCCCATCCCTTCCTTGCCCATGACGTCTTCGTAACCGTCGGGGTAGGGAATGCCGCGCAGCGTTCCGTCCAGTCCGTAGGACCAGGCGTGGTAGGGACAGGTGAACCCATTGGTGGTGCCCGAACGCTTCTCGCACACGCTGGCCCCGCGGTGGCGGCACCTGTTGAGCAACGTGTGGATGTTGCCTTTGCGGTCACGGCTGACGATGACCGGCTGGCGTCCGACGTGTGTCGACTTGAAGCTGCCGGCCTTGGGGAGCTCACTCTCGTGTGCAACCCACACCCATGTCTTCTCGAAGATCTTGGTCATCTCGAGCTCGAAGATCTCGGGGTCGGTGTACATACGGCCCGCTACGCGATCTTCGCGCACCAGGTCGGCGGGAGGGAGGTCAAAGACCTTCTCCGCGGAGAAGTCGATGGTCATCGGTGATCGCTCCAGTGGATAGACTATGTGCATCGCAAGACGAACGAGGTTGTGGCACTGCGGCACCGGATGCGCACACCTACCGCGGTCTTGCGACTTTTCGCACCTTCCCCGCCCACGGTACGGGGGCACGGCCGGGTGCGAAATCAGAAAAGACACAACCTCGGGTAGGTGATTTCCTTACCCCCGCAGTGGGCCCGGACGAGCCCGTTCCGCCGTAGAGTCGGGCAGTGGCCGGCCGCACGCTCAGGCAGTGACAGAGCCGAACTCGTAGATGCCACAACCCATGCGAGGAAAGACCCACGGAATCGAAATGACCTCAACAGCCCGCACCGCCGTCGCCGGCGAGCACCGGATGACCCTCACCTGTTACAACGACACCTTCGGCTACGGATGGCGGCACGTCGATCTGTTCACCCGCGATGCTTCCGGCCGCGAGCTGAACTGGGTGCACTGGACGGTACCGGCCGACGGGCCCGACGCCGCCGACGCGGTGACCGCCCGTGTCGAGCCGACCCTTCGGCGCACCTCTGACTGGCGTCACAAGGTCAGCGCCGGCGGAATGGACTTCTGGGAAGCCGATGCAGTCTGGGCGGACGACGACGTCTAGGCGCTCCCGCACGAACAACGCCCCCGGATCCGGTCGAGATCTCGGGGGCGTTTGCTCTTCGGGGCGTTTGCTCGTCGGGGCGTTTGTACATCGGGCTGAAAGCACTGCGTGACAATGTCTCTCAGGGGTTCATGACCACCGAGGTGGATGGGTAGCTCTCTGCGAACTCCTCGGGCAGCGGCGCGATGAAGACGTTCTCGGTGCGGGTTCTCGAGATCTTCCAGGTCCCGGACTCTTTGCGGAACGCGTTGTTCAGCCGACTCGACCGCAGCAGACTCCTGCCGTCGGAGAACAACCACGGCTGCATGTGGATCCAGTGACCCTCTGCCGTGTCACCGTCGACATGAATCTGCTCCGAGGTGAGGTAGTGCGCATTCAGCAGCAGGGCGGGATCCTGCTTCTCACCCCAGAAGTTCTGGAAGTGGGCCCGTATTGCATCGCGGCCCACCGCGCGACCGAACTGACCGTTGTAGTACTCGCCGACGCCCTCCCACACGGCGTCGGCGGTGTAGAGATCGACGATCGCGTCGATGCGCTGAGCGTCGTCGACAATGCCGGGGTCAGGGCAAGGCGTGTCACACAGGAGCATGTAACGTGCCTGCAGCCTTCGTATCTCGGCCTCTGCCTCGAGTACCTCGACGCGTGCGGCGAGGGCCGCCAAGGCATCGTCTCGACCGGCGTCGGTCGTGTTCGTTGTCATCGTCAGCTCCTCCTCATCCGGCTTCCAGCACGCGGACCACTGCGCGCGCCTCGTCCAGCCAGGTGTTGATCGTGGACCCCGTGCTCTGGGGCGGCAGCTGGCCCAGGCGCAGCGTCAATGAGAACTCACCCGCAGGGTCTCGCACCGGCAACACGATCGAGCCGACGTCGTAGACCTGCTGGTCGTCGACCTCGCGTACCCGATAGTCGACCGATGCCCGGCCGATCGACTCGCGTATGTTGCGCTCCTGCGACGGGGTCAACCGGCCCTTCTCGTAACGTTTTGTTGCGTCCCGCATCTCGTCGTACGCCGCGCTCCCCTCCACGGGCAAGAACGACAGCAGATAGCCGTGCTCACGCACGAACTCGAGCCGCATCCGATGCATTTCCTTGACCTCTGCACTTGCTTCGCGCAGTTTGTCGACCCAGCGCTCCTGCTCCTCGATGGGCCGGGAGAAGACGTAGCTGTCCCCGATCGGCGGGACCATCGGCACCCGATGGGCAAGCCCTTCTTCGCGGTCGACGCCTATCCCGGTGGCGGACAACACGGTGGCCATCTCGTCGCAGCTGACGGCGGTGAACACCGACACCTCGCACCCGATCGAGTTCGCCAGTGCCTCGACCTCGGCGCGAGCGCCGTGAGCGGCGTGGATGGCAGGCAGGATCTCGTGATCCATGCGTGCCATCAACGACGTGGAGACGAAACTGCCGTAGCCGCCCTGGAAGAAGATCAGCGGGGACACCGGATTCGCCACAGCCATGTCGTTGACCCGACACAGGACGATCCAATGATCGCCTGCCTCAACGGTGTTCCAGATGGTCGTGTCGATCCATGCGATCGATTCCGACAGCACCGGGTCTCCCGACGGCGACGGAAACCAATCGATGCCGTCCAGCTTGTTCTCCCAACGCTGTGCGATGGTCAGCACGATGTCTTCCTGCTCCCCTCCCAAGATGTTGATGCACAGCGACGAGCACTCACGCATCCTCGCGAAGGTCCGAGACGTCATCATCGGCATGAACGACACCAGAGGCGGATCGAGAGACACCGAGTTGAACGTGCCGACGACCATGGCGAGGATGTCGCCTTCATTGTCGCGGCCGGTCACCACCACGACGCCGGTCGGGTAGTGTCCCATCACTTCTCGGAACACGTGCGGGTCCACCGGAGCCGTAGCGGGATGGGACATGATTGCCTTCCTGTGGTCAGGATGCGAGCTCGATACTGCGCTGGCAGCAACGTATTGCTCACCTCCCCTACACCGGTAGGAGAGAAATCTTTACTGTTCCCCGTCGCCGCGGGCGGGCAGACTGGCGGCACCGAGATGGAGGAGACAATCGTGATCGCTGCACACCTGACACGGTCGATCGAGGATCAGGCGGCCGCCGTCGGCAACGGTGACGTGACCGCCGAGGAGCTCGCCGCGGCAGTCCGGCGCGAGATCGAGGGTGCCGAAACGCGTATCGCAGCTTGGGTTCACCTGTCGACCGAGACGGTGAACGAAGCACGCGAACGAGACCAGGACCGGGACAACGGCGCCCTGCCGCTGCGCGGGATCTCCGTGGGGGTCAAAGACCTCATCGACGTCGCCGGAATACCTACGCGCGCTGGATCGTCGACCACACCGGCCGACCCTGTCCTCACCGACGCACCCTGCGTCGCCCGGCTGCGCGAGCTCGGCGCCGTGGTCCAGGGAAAAACGGTCACAACCGAATTCGGGTACTTCGCTCCCGGTCCGACACGAAACCCCTTCGCGATCGATCACACGCCCGGCGGCTCTTCGAGCGGCTCCGCGGCTGCTGTGGGAGCCGGCACGCTGCCTCTCGCCCTGGGCACCCAAACCGCAGGGTCACTCACCCGGCCGGCGTCTTTCTGCGGCGCGGCAGGAATGGTCTTCGCGCACGGCACAACCGATCTGGCGGGTGTGTGCGGATTGAGCGAATCGCTCGATTCGCTGGGGATGCTCACCCGGACGGTATCCGACCTGGCGTACGTGTACTCGTCGTTCACCGGCCGGAAACTGCACCCGAGCAGCACAGGCAGTACAGGCAGCACTGGCAGTACTGGCAGCACCGTATTCGTCTGGGACGGAACGGCACTCGGGGAGATCGAACCGCCGATGGCTCAATTGCTCGAGCAGGCGCCCACTCTGCTCCGTGAAGCAGGCCGTGCGACTGCACCTCTGGAGTGGGACGATCAGGTGCGTGAGCTTGCCCGCGATCACCTGACTGTGATGGCACATGAGGCGGCCATCACCCTTGACGCCGTCTACAACCAGCACAGCGGGACTCTGAGCGATCCTCTTCGACAGCTGATCGACGGCGGCCGGAACACATCAGACGGTGACCGTGATGCGGCCCTCGACCGACGCGAGCGTGCGCGAGCGCAACTCGTGGACCGAATCGGGCGATCGATCATCGTCGGGCCGGCAGCGCTCGGGCCGGCACCCGCCGGCCTCGCTGCAACCGGATCGCCTGTCTTGAGTCGGCCGTGGCAATTGCTCGGGGCCCCGGTGGTGACCGTGCCCGGTGTACGTACCGTCGCCGGGCTTCCACTCGGACTGCAGCTCATCGGTCACCCGGGCCACGAGGGCGAGCTCTTCGACGTCGCGATCGCCCTCGAAGCCGTACTGCGGGCTCTGCCTCCGGTTCAAGACTGACGCGTAGCAGAGAGGGTAGAGTCGACTCGTCTCCATTGCCAGGTTCGAGATGCGGAGATCCGAGGAGAAATGTCCGATCAGCCAACCGATGACCCGCGACCGGCAACGGTCTATGTGGTCGATGACGATCCCGAACTCTGCGAGTCGGTGGCTTGGTTACTCGACAGCATCGGCATCACGCCGCGGATCTTCCACAGCGCCGACGAGTTCCTCTCGGCGTACAACGGCGACCACGCGGCCTGCATCGTGCTCGATGTCCGGATGCCCCAGATCAGCGGAACCCGATTGCAGGAGAAGCTGACTGCGTTTGCGCCCCACGTCGCGATCATCTTCGTTTCCGCCCACGGTGACATCCGGATGTCGGTTCGAACCTTGCAGGCTGGGGCACTCGACTTCCTCGAGAAACCATACGAACCGCAGCGCTTGCTCGACGCGGTGCAGGCCGGCGTCGAGAAGGCCGACAGCAGGTTCCGGCAGTTTCGTCTGCAACAGGCGGTGCAGGTCAAGGTGGCCTCGCTGACGCCTCGCGAACGCCAGATCCTCGCCCTGGTGGTCGAGGGGCTACCCAGCCAGAACATCGCCCGTCGGCTCGGGATGAGTGTCAAGACGGTCGACGTGCACCGCGCGCGGATCAAGAGCAAGACCGACGCGGACAGTATCAGCACGCTGGTGCGTGACGTCCTGCGCTTCGACGTCGACATCGCCGTCGACCCCGACTAGAGCCCCCTCGCCGCCGTCCTTCCGACGGCAGGTCAGCGAAGGTAGAGACCGCCGTTGACGTCCCAGCATGCGCCGGTGACAAAACTCGCACCGGCCGAGGTCAGCAAGCTGACCACGTCACCGATGAACGCCGGATCGCCGAGCCTGCCGACGGGAATGCCGGCGATCACCGCATCCAGCTTCTCGGGCGGGACGGTTGCGTGGACCACCGGAAGATCGTGTGGGCCAGGCGCTATCGCGTTCACCGTCACCCCTTGCGCTGCGAGCTCTCGGGCGAAGATCTTGGTGGCCGTGAGGATCGCGCCTTTCGACGACGCATAGTGCCCGCCTGTGGCGGTGCCACCGTTCTGACCTGCCAGCGAGGCCATGTTGACGATTCGGCCGTACCCCTGCGCCGCCATCGCCGCACCGAAGACCTGGCAACCGAAAAAGATGCTGTTGACGTTGGTCGTCAGCACCCGCGTGAAGTCCTCTTCGCCGAGGGTCATCAGGTCGGCCGCCTGGGTGACTGCGGCGTTGTTCACCAAAATGCTTGGTACACCCCAGAGTTCGCGGCACTCATCGAGCACGCGGGCGAACTCTGCTCGGTGCGCCACATCCAGCGCCACCGCATGTGCCGTGGTGCCATCGGGTGACAATTCGGCCGCAAACGACTCGGCCGCCTCGACCGCGATGTCGGTGAGCAGAACCCGATGACCGTCTGCGTGCAGTCGCTGGGCGATGTGGCGGCCCATTCCCCCTGCCGCTCCGGTCACCACGGCGATACCGCTCGGTGTGGCGTGCTCGTCTCGCATCATCGGTTCACCTCGTGGTCGGCGCTTGTGTGGTCAGTCAAGTGCGACGTCGTCGCGAATCGTCAACTCGCGGCCCATCCGGGCCTCGATCTTGAAGTACTTCCACAGGGCGTACTCGCCGATCATGGTGGTGCGAAGCAGGTTGCAGGCTTTCTTGACCGTCGGCTGATCACTCACATCGGCCAGCACGTAACACGTCCAGGGCCAACCGTCCGACGGCCCCACCATGTGCGAATCGTCGTCGAACGTGCCGATGATGTCGACGCCGTCCATGTTCTTGAGGTTCGACAACATCGTCGAGATGGCAACCCAGACGGGGCCGATCTCGGACTTCGGCAGGTCGAAGAAGTTCTGGTTGTTGCCGATGCAGAAGAGTGTGCGTAGCGGCTCGGTGGCCATGATGTCCTACTCCTTGGTCGAGGTGAATGTTGCTGCTGCACAATGCCTTGGAAAGGCAGGGGTTCAGGGGAAGCTGGGAATCCCGGCGTCCAGTCCGAGGATCAGCGCGCCGGCTGCCTCGTACGTATGGGCCTGGAGCATGGCGTGCTGTGCGGGGACAAGTGCATCCTGCACATATCTCTGCAGTGGGTGGGTCTCATAGATCGCACCGGTGCCCGCAAGGTCGAATGCCTGCAGCACCACAGCACGCCCGACATGAGCGGCGTGTGTTGCACACAGCCTCAGCATTGCCCGGTCCGTGTCCGAGATGGGCTCATCGGCAACAGCTTTGCGCCATACCTGCTCGCTGGTCTCGTAGAAGAAGGCGCGCGCCGACCGCAACTCCGCCTCTGCCTTGGCCACTCCCGACTTGTAGGCGGGCCGGTTGCCCTTCGCGTCTCCGCCGGTGATGGACGACTTTGCCGCCCCCACCTCGATGACGTGATCGAGAGCTCCCCTGGCTGCGCCCAGTGCCACCACCGCAAGCACCTGCGCGGCGTAGGCCAGCGACGGATACCGGGTGAGGGGTTCATCGACCTGCGGAGCCCCGCCCCGGACGAAGGTCATTTCGTCGGGGACGAACAGCCTTTCAGCGCGGATCGAGTGGCTTCCGGTGGCCTTCATCCCGGCCACCGACCAGTTGTCGACGATCTCCACGTCGTCGGGGTGAACGAGGGCGGTCAGTGGTTTGCCTCCGGTTTCCGGCCCACCGACGAGTCCGATGCCCAGGATGTCGGCGCCGCGGCATCCGCTGGCGAACTGCCATACGCCAGAGCAGACAAACCCGCCGTCGACCTTCTCGGCCTTCTGCATCGGGAAAAGTCCACCCGCATAGGCGACATCGGGCCCTTCGGCATAGATCTTCTCCTGGGTCTCGACGGGCAGAGCCGCGAAATAGACCAGCGCCGAACCGAAGCTCGAAACCCATCCCGTGGCCGGATCGACAGCGGAGATGCGCTCGATCAGTCGCATGAAATCGGCGGGCGGCACGGGCTCACCGCCGAACGCGGCAGGCGTGGAGGCCCGGTAGATCCCGGCGCGCTTGAGGAGTTCGATGTAGTCCTTCGGCACATACCGCTGGTCGTTGAACTCGTCACGACGTGCCCGGAGCACCTCGAGTGCGTGATCAAAAGCTGCGTCTCGTGCCGGACCCGCCGGTTCCGCGGACACCTTCTGCGTCACGCTCTCGGTCGTCATCGCTGTCTCCCATTCGTTCGAAATCGCTCTGCCGCAAACGCTATGGACGCGGCCGACCCCGCGGTATCGGGACTTCCCGCGTGGCGACTAAGCAATTCCTTACTTGCACCCCGGCCCCGGGCACCCGATGCTGAAGGCCTGCAAAGGAGGCGGATGTGCCCGAATTGACGGCAAGCGACTACGAGCGCCTGGTCAGGTCACTGCGGTACTGCGTCCTCGTACACGACGCGGTGACGAAAGACATCCTGTGGGCCAACCCGGCGGCCGCCGAACTGCTCGAGTTCAGTGTGGAAGAACTGCGTCCCCTCAAGGCGCCGGACATGAGTGCCCGCGAGCGCCGATACCGGCGGTCGGTCGGCCGTCAATGGCTGCAGGACGCGGCGGACAACGGTGTCGCGGTCACCGAATGGGCGTACCGGGCCAAGAGCGGCCGGGTCATCCTCACCGAGGCGATCGCCATTCGCGTCGAGCTGTCCGCACGCCCGGTGGTGATGGTCCAGTTCCGCGACATCGAGCACGAAGCGCTGATGCGTAGCAACCTGGTGCGCACCGAGGCCGACCTCACCAGAACCGAGGCACGTCTGGCGGCCTTTCTACGGAGCATGAGCGAAGGCATCCTTGTCCTCGACGACGACGGCCTGATCACGTACGCCAGTGAGGCGGCGGCCACGTTGCTCGACTCGTCGGTTGATGACTTGGTCGGCGCACAGTTCATCGACTTCTGCCGTCCAGGAGAATCCAGGCAGAGCGTGCAGGCCGCTCTGGGGCGCACAGCGCGCCACGGTGAGCCAGAGAGCATCCGCTATGAATTGGCTCTGCCGAGTGGACGTGTGCGATGGCATTCGGGTAGTTGCCAGCACATCGAGATCGAGAACGACCTCAGCGGTTCTCTGCTGTTGTGCCACGACGTGACCGAACACGTCCTCACCGAGCAAGCGCATCGCCGTGACGCCCAGTACCTCAATCATCTGGCCCGGTACAACGCGATGGGCGACATGGCCATGGCCATCGCCCACGAACTCGCCCAACCCCTCGCTGCCGCCACCAACTACCTGGCGGGTACACAGAGCCGCCTCGGCGACAGCCAGTCGGGGCAAGAAGACATCCACCGCGGGCTCGAACATGCACGCAGACAACTCGATCGGGCCAACAACATCGTGCGGAGCCTGCGGGAGTACGTCACCACTCTCGAGGAGTCACAGCAGCACACGGACCTCAACGACATCCTCGCGGAGTGTGCCTATTTCATCGACCTGCGCGCCCGGGAGCGGGGCGTCACGGTGCAGTACGCACCTGCCGAAGACCCGGTGGAAGTGGTGTGCGAGCGGGTGCTGACCGGGCAGGTGGTGCTCAACCTGTGTTTCAACGCCATCGAGGAGATGGCGGAGTGGCCGGCGGAGCAACGAATGGTGTCGGTGGCGGTGCGGCGGGAGCGAGATTTCGGCGTCTTCACCGTCACCGATCAAGGGAAAGGCTTGTCACACATGCCTTCCGGCCGCATTTTCGACGGCGCGTTCACCGACAAGTCGACCGGCCACGGCATCGGGCTGGCCCTGAGCCATCGAATCATCACCCGCCAGGGTGGAACCCTGTCGGCGCGCGAGAACTTCCCTCGCGGCGCCGTGTTCGAGTTCCATCTCCCCCTCGGCGACGATCCGGATCCGACTGGTCAGAACGCATAGCGGACAGTCAGCCACGGGGCGTGCGTCGCGATCAGCTCGACCATCGTGTACACGGCGTCGGCTTTGACTGTGTTGCGATAGCGCACGTTGATACCGCCCGACTGCGACCGCTTGGTCTGCTGGATGCCCGGAGTCCACAACACCTCTTCGGCCTTGGGGTGCCAGCCGAGGTTGACCTCGTGCAGGTCGCGGTTGTGGGTGAGCGTGATGATCTCGACGGCCGCCTGCTGTTTGAAACGTTCGTCCGTCGCGTCGCCCAGACGGCGGAGCAGCTCCGTCCAGCGCTCGCGCCATCCGGCCGAGAGGACCACCGGAGAGAAGTTCAGGTGCACCTCGTACCCGGCGTCGACAAAGTCGTTCAACACCGCGAGGCGCTCGTCGATGGTCGACGTACGGATGTCGAGCAACCTCGAGTCCGCCTCCGGCATCAACGAGAACCGGATGCGGGTGCCCCGCCGCGGGTCGAGGTCGAGCAGGTCCCGGTTCACGTACTTGGTGGCAAAGCTGGCCTTGGCGCCCGCTTGTCTGGCGAAGAATGCGATGAGGTCGGCGACGTTGTCGCTGATGGTCGCATCCACGCTGCAGTCGCTGTTCTCGCCGATGTCGTAGACCCAATCAGCCGGATCGCACTGGTTTGGCGCGGGCTTGGCGCCCTGCCGCCGGATGTGCCTGCCGAGGTAGCCGATGATGGCGTCGATGTTGGTGAACACGGTGACAGGGTTGGCGTAACCCTTGCGGCGCGGTACGTAGCAGTAGGCGCAGGCCATGGCGCACCCGTTGGCCGTCGACGGCGCGATCCAGTCAGCCGACCTCCCGTTCGGCCGCGCCGTCAGCGACTTCTTCACACCGAGGACAAGATCTTCGGTCTTGACCCTCACCCATCGATCGACATTGCCCTCGTTGCCGTGCAACGACGGGATCTGCCAGTGCGACTCGACGTCGATGATCTCGGCGTCGGGGAATCGCGCGAGCACCTGCTGGCCGCGCAGATCGGCTTGAGCCTCCGGCTCGGCCCAGATCCGGCGCACCTGCAGCAATGGCGAACGAGGGCGCGCAGACGACGAAGAGGTCACGGCCGACATCTATCACGAGCCTCTGACAACCGGCCGCCGGACAACAGTCCCGTCGAGCCGGCGCCGCGGTCACTCGCCGAGGCCATCACTCCAATCCATGTCCCCGGAGATGGCCGCCATGGTGCTCTGACCGTCGAGCGCCTCGCGGATGATGTCGGCGTGGCCGCAGTGATGTGCGGTCTCACGGAGCAGATGCAGCGCCATCTTGCGGACCGACCACCACTCCCGCTCGGGCTGCCAGGGTGCGGTTGGCTGGGGAATCAGGTCATCGAGACTCTCCACCTCCGCGATCACGCGGTCGTAGTCCGCGGCGGCCTGGTCGTACTCCTCCAGCCAATCCGAGAGTGTCTCGCCCTCGTTGAGGGCATACGCGTCCACAGCCGCGCCCATGTCGAACTCGGCGTTCTCGTCGCGCTCGCGGATGGTCGCGGCATGTTCGCGTTCGCCGCGGGCGAGGTGCTTGATCAAGCCGCCGATGGTGAGTCCGCTGACCGTCGATCGCGTGCGGGACTGAGCGTCGGTGAGGCCGCGTGCGGTGACCTTCAGCAGTGCCCGTTGATCGGCGAGCAACGTCAGAATGTCGGCTTTCTCGCCCGTGACGGGGACGCTGAGGGTGACGGAGGTGTATGTGCCGGCCATGGTGTGGTCCTTTCGAGGAGGAACTGAACGCCCATGACGTTATGACCGATTGCGGTCAGGAACGGTCCGCGATTGCCAGCCGTTCACACACCGGTTTGCGGACGGTCAGCACCCACCCACCCCTTTGCTCGCACGATGTCCCATTCGCCGTGATACTGGTAACTAGGGGCAAAACCCCTCTAGAAAACGCTACGGAAACCGGAGACGAAGCAAATTATGAACGCGAAGCAGCCCACCATCATCTACACACTGACGGACGAGGCGCCGATGCTTGCGACCCACGCATTCCTGCCGGTGGTCCGTGCTTTCGCCGGTGCGGCTGACATCAACGTCGAATCAACCGACATCTCCGTGGCGAGCCGCATCCTCGCCGAGTTCCCCGATTACCTGCCCGAAGATCAGCGCATTCCGGACAACCTGGGCGAGCTGGGCCGGCTCACCCAACTGCCCGACACCAACATCATCAAGCTGCCGAACATCAGCGCCTCTGTGCCGCAGCTGCTCGCCGCGATCAAGGAGCTCAAGTCCAAGGGGTACAAACTCCCCGACTACCCGGGCAACCCGAAGACGGACGAAGAAAAAGAGATCCACGATCGCTACGTCAAGTGCCTCGGCAGTGCGGTCAATCCGGTCCTGCGCGAAGGCAATTCGGACCGGCGCGCACCCAAGGCAGTGAAAGAGTACGCGCGCAAACACCCCCACAGCATGGGCGAGTGGTCGATGGCGTCACGCACCCACGTGGCACACATGCGCGAGGGCGATTTCTACCACGGCGAGAAGTCGATGACCGTCGACAGTGACCGCGAGGTCAAGATGGAACTGCTGACCGAGAGCGGCCAGACGCTGGTTCTCAAGCCCAAGGTGACGCTCAACGCCGGCGACGTGATCGACAGCATGTTCATGAGCAAGAAGGCCCTGATCCAGTTCTACGAAGAGCAGATGGAAGACGCCTACAAGACGGGCGTCATGTTCTCGCTCCACGTCAAGGCCACCATGATGCGGGTGTCGCATCCCATCGTCTTCGGGCACGCGGTGCGGGTTTTCTACAAGGACGCCTTCGCCAAGCACGGCGAGCTGTTCGATGAGCTGGGTGTCAATGTCAACAACGGCTTGTCCGATCTGTACGACAAGATCGAGTCACTCCCGGCGTCGAAAAAAGAAGAGATCATCGACGACCTGCACAAGTGCCACGAGCACCGTCCCGAGCTGGCCATGGTGGATTCCGCCCGCGGCATCTCGAACTTCCACTCGCCGAGCGATGTGATCGTCGATGCCTCCATGCCGGCGATGATCCGGGCCGGCGGCAAGATGTACGGCGCCGATGGCCGTCCCAAGGACACCAAGGCCGTGAACCCCGAGTCCACCTTCTCGCGCATCTACCAGGAGATGGTGAACTTCTGTAAGACCAACGGCGCCTTCGACCCCGCGACGATGGGCACCGTCCCCAATGTCGGCCTGATGGCACAGAAGGCCGAGGAATACGGTTCACACGACAAGACCTTCGAGGTTCCCGAAGGCGGCGTCGCCAACATCACCGACCTCGCGACGGGCGAAGTGCTCTTGACGCAGAACGTGGAAGAAGGCGACATCTGGCGCCTCTGCATCGTCAAGGACGCGCCGATCCGCGACTGGGTGGCGCTGGCCGTGCGGCGTTCACGCGAGTCGGGGATGCCCGTGGTGTTCTGGCTCGACCCCTACCGTCCGCACGAGAACGAACTCATCACGAAGGTGAAGACGTACCTCGCCGACCACGACACCGACGGACTCGACATCCAGATCATGTCGCAGGTGCGGGCCATCCGGTACACGATGGAACGACTCGTACGCGGTCTCGACACCATCTCCGCGACCGGCAACATCCTGCGCGACTACCTCACCGACCTGTTCCCGATCCTCGAGCTGGGTACCAGCGCCAAGATGCTCTCGATCGTGCCGCTGATGGCCGGAGGCGGACTGTACGAAACGGGCGCCGGCGGGTCGGCACCCAAGCACGTCAAGCAGCTGCTCGAGGAGAACCACCTGCGGTGGGATTCGCTCGGTGAGTACCTGGCGCTCGCCGTCAGCCTGGAGGACCTCGGCACCAAGACCGGCGACAAGCGGGCGACCATCCTGGCGAAAACACTTGATGCCGCAACCGGAAAGCTGCTGGAGAACAGTAAGGGGCCCTCGCGCAACACCGGCGAACTCGACAACCGGGGCAGCCAGTTCTATCTCGCCATGTACTGGGCTCAGGAGCTGGCCGACCAGACCGAGGACGAGGAACTGCGCAAGCACTTCGCACCCCTGGCCAAGACGCTCGCCGAGAACGAAGACACCATCGTCAAGGAATTCAACGAGGCCCAGGGACAGCCCGCGGACATCGGTGGGTACTATGCGCCCGACCCCGAGCTCGCGACCGCCGTCATGCGGCCGAGCAAGACCTTCAACGAGGCCCTGGAGTCTGCCCAGAAGTGACGTGCCCGCAGCGCTGATAGACGAAAGCGTCTAGACAGCAACCTTTTTCACATGGACGGATCGTGGGAGACCTGAGGTTTCCCGTGATCCGTCCTTGTCGTTTCCGGGTGCCGACGATCGGCACCGGGGCCTCGAACCGTCACCCGGCATCGGACGCGCGCATTCCATGAATGGAAAACTGGTGCGTTCTATGGCAAAGTGACTGCGGTCACACCGGCTCCAAGAACGCGGGTCGCCGCCAGACACCGGAATCTGTCTGCGCCGATGTTCGTGCCCCGCGCTGGTGAATCGAAACCAAACCAAACCCGTGTGGGCGGCATTCGTCGCAGGCATGGAAGGAATGCCTTCGATGACCGAATTGACGCCGTTCTACGATGACGTGCAGTCCCACTACGACCTGTCCGACGAGTTCTTCGCGTTGTTCCTCGACCCCACCCGCACATACAGCTGCGCGTATTTCGAGCGCGACGACATGACACTCGAGGAAGCAGAGATCGCCAAAATCGATCTGGCACTGGGCAAATGCGACCTGGAGCCGGGTATGACACTGCTCGACGTCGGCTGCGGGTGGGGATCGACCCTGCTCCACGCTGTAGAGAAGTACGACGTGAACGTCATCGGACTCACCCTCAGCCGCAATCAGCACCGTTATGCCAGCGAATTGCTGGAGAACCGGTCTGCCACCAATCGAAGTGCAGAGGTGCGATTGCAGGGCTGGGAGGATTTTGACCAACCGGTCGACCGGATCGTGTCGATCGGCGCATTCGAGCACTTCCGGCGCGAACGCTATGACGCATTCTTCGACCGCTGCACCACGCTCCTGCCCGACGACGGCCGGATGCTGTTGCACACGATCGTCGGCTTCAACCGTCACCAGGTCCGGGACAAGGGCCTGCCGATCACCCGGGAGATCATGGAGTTCGGGAAGTTCATCCAGCTCGAGATCTTCCCGGGAGGCCAACTGCCCGAACCACAATGGGTGGTGGACGGCGCGCACGGAGCCGGCTTCAACGTCGAGCGCATACATCCGCTGCA
Source organism: Williamsia muralis (assembly GCF_051487485.1). Classification (GTDB taxonomy): domain Bacteria; phylum Actinomycetota; class Actinomycetes; order Mycobacteriales; family Mycobacteriaceae; genus Williamsia; species Williamsia muralis_B. Next base: position 941,089 of record NZ_JAHVCV010000002.1, read on the forward strand.
GTTCCACTACGCCCGCACGCTCGATTGCTGGGCGGAAGCGTTGCAGAAGCGGCGCGACGAGGCGATCGAGGTCGCCTCGGAAGACACCTACAACACCTACGTGAAGTACTTGACCGGTTGTGCCGACTACTTCCGCAAGGGGTACATCGACATCATGCAGTTCAGTCTTGCCAAGCCGACCGCCCGGCCACTTCCCGCGAAGTTCTCACAGGGCTGAGGGACAGTGCCCTACTTGGACAAAGACGGCGAGGTGTCGGTCCTGCATTTCGGCGGGCACGACTCCCCCGATCCTCAGAACCGTTTCAATCCGGACTGGCTCAAGACCGTTCATGCTCTGCTCGACGAGGTGGAAGCCGAGGCCGGGCCGCGCGCCCTTGTCACAACCGGCCACGGCAAGTACTACTCCACCGGCGCAGATTTGAGCTGGGGCGCGCAGAATCCGGCCCAGATCGACTGGTGCCTGAGTGAGATCCAGGCTCTGCTCGCGCGCCTCCTGGAGTTTCCGATGCCGACGGTGGCGGCGATGCAAGGTCACGCTTTCGGCGCGGGTGCATTCCTCGCCATCGCCCACGACCATTCGGTGATGCGGGCCGACCGCGGTTATCTCTGCTTTCCCGGCATCACCCTGGGTGCAGCCTATGCACCCGGGGTGCTGGCGCTGACCGCTGCGCGTCTGCCTGCACGTGCCGGACATGAGGCACTCATGACAGGTCGGCGATACGGCGGAGAAGAGGCACTTCGGTTGGGGTTGGTCGACGAGGTCGCGGAGGAGGCCGACGTGCTGACCGCCGCGGTCGAGTGGGCTCGCTCCAACGCGAACACCCGGTCGGAGGTACTCGGTGACATCAAGCGTGGTCTGCATCCAGAGGTGTTCGAAGCACTGAAACAGCCGGTCAGCGGATACAACCAGTAGGGGTGACAAGCGGTGCTCGCTGCCGATTACGTTCTTGTGCAGGACAACCCGGGTTCACCAGAAGGTTGTAGGGTGCCTCCGTCTGGGTAGCCGAATACAGGGGCGGGCGGTGGCGAGAGCCGATGACAACAACTGATCGGGACGGCCGCCCGACAACGGTGCAGCAGTACATCGACGAGGTGCCGGCCTGGCGAGACGGCACACCGGCCACCGCCGGGGCGATGACGTCGATGCAGAAGCGCATCTGGCTGTTGGCGTCGGCAGGCAAGTTCTTCGAGGGAATGATCGTCTTCATGGTCGGCGTGGCGCTGCCGCTGATCACCGCCGAGTTCGACCTCACCTCCGCCCAGGCCGGATTGACAACGGCCGCACCGCTGCTCGGCATCATGATCGGCGCGAGCGCGCTCGGCGGTCTGTCCGACCGATGGGGACGCCGCCAGATGTTCCTCGCTGAGATGGCGCTGTTCACGATTTTCCTGGTGGGTGTCACCGTCAGCCCCGGGTACGGCAGCCTCGTCGTATGCCTGATCGGTATGGGGCTGGCGCTTGGCTGCGACTACCCCACCGCCCACACCATGATCTCGGAGACGATGCCGACCAGCGTGCGCGGCCGAGGGGTGTTGGCGGCGTTCGGTTTCCAAGCCGTCGGAGCCCTGGCGGGCACTCTGGTCGGCGTGCTCATCCTCGGAAATCGAGACGAGCTGTCCGACTGGCGGTGGATGTTCGCCGTCGTGATCATCCCATCACTGCTGGTGATGATCGGGCGTGTGTTCATCGTGCAGAGCCCCCACTGGCTGCTCCACATCGGGCGGGTCGACGAGGCCGAAGCCGAGCTCCAGCGCCTGCTTGCCCGGGAGCCGGTGTATCCCACCACAGTGACATTGGACCGCAGCGACCCGGCCACTGCAGCACCGTCTGGCTCCGGCGTCGGAATGTTGCTGCGCGCACCATGGCGACGGTCGACCATTCTCGCGAGTGTTCCCTGGTTTCTCCAAGACCTCGGCACCTACGGCATCGGTATCTTCACACCTACCGTCATCGCCGCGACTGTGGGCACGGCCACCGCGAACGAGTCAACCGTCACCGCCGTCGTCGACAACGACCTCCAGGGCGCCGAGGGTGCCGTGATGATCGACGCCTTCCTGCTGATCGGCATCGTCCTCGCTGTCATCCTGGTGGACAGGTTCGGCCGAATCCGACTGCAGGTCTTCGGGTTCCTGGGCTGCGCAGTCGGTCTCGTCATCGCGGCTCTGTCGACGGTCATGACGGGAACCCTGCAGATCGTCCTGGTCTTCGCCGGCTTCATGTTGTTCAACCTGATGACCAACCTGGGCCCGAACTCGATGACTTACCTGTTGGCAGGCGAGGTGTTCCCGACCCACCTGCGGGGTACCGGCGCCGGCATGGCGGCCTCGGTGGCAAAGGTGGGCGCTGTCCTCACCGCCTTCCTCTTTCCGATCCTTCTCGAAGAGTGGGGCACGGCCGTCATCGTCCTGATCCTGGCGGGCACGTCACTGCTCGGCGCCCTGATCACATGGAGATTCCGGGTCGAGACGACGGGGATCAGTCTGGAGCAGGTCGACCGGATGCACGACCCCTCGCCGCCTGCCGGGTCGCCCAGCCCTCCGCTGACCAGCAATCGCAGCTAGCGCCGCCTGGGTTCGAAGGCATTCGGGAATCGATCTCGCAGGGCTTTGATCTGGCGCTGGACGTCGTACAACTCGCGGCGCTTGGCGTGCTGCACGGCCACCGGCACCGCCGCCCGGCCCGACAGCTCGGCCTCGAGTTGGTCCGCCCACCGCTCGAGCTGGTCTGCGAAGTACCGCGCTTGCTCTTCGCTGGGACTGACGCTATCGGACACTGACGGCATGGTCGTAGATCCTAAGCGCTACGCAGTCGCTGATTGCAAATCCTTCGAAGGGCCTCGTGCACCTCGGGGGACAAACCGGCGATACCGTCGTCGAGCGCATCGGACAACCGTTCGAAGTATGCCTCCGGGGTGAGGCCGAACTCGACAAAGATGTCCTCGGCCGAGCCTCCCCCGAACGGGTACCACTGCTCTGCGAACTCAACCAAACGCGCATGATCGGCGGGCGCGATACGTGATGTCATACCGCAAGTCTGTACCGCGAGCACGGAATTCGTGACATGGACAAAGGATTCCGATGTGGCGGCGAACGTCAGACGAACAGTGCGTGAATGTTCGGCGAACTGCCCACCGGGAGCGCTTGATTCACCGAGTGTCGGCAGCCACAAGCGGTCCCCTTGACGTCGACATCCGCTCAGCGCCGTGCGGCGGCGTTCACAGTCGTCAGTACCGAATGCAGCCGCTCGAGTGTGTCCAGGTCGACGCCGAGAGCCTCGACGACCGCATCGGGAATGAGAAGTGCTTTCTCGCGGACCCGGAGACCCTGTGCGGTGAGGTCGATGACGGCCAATCGCTCGTCTGCCGGATCGCGGCGGCGGGTCAGGTACCCGGTTGTCTCCAGCCTTTTCAGAAGCGGCGAGAGCGTGGCCGAGTCGAGCTGCAGGGCGCTGCCGATCTCCTTGACCGAGCGTGGCGACTGCTCCCACAGTGCGAGCATCACGAGGTATTGCGGGTGGGTCAGGTTGAGCGGTTCGAGCAACGGCCGGTAGACAGCCAGTACCGAGCGGTTGGCGACGGCCAGCGCGAAACAGACCTGCCGTTCGAGAGCCAGGGGATCAACATGGCCTTCGTCTTGCTTCGAAATTGTGCTCACGGAACTCTTCCTCGATCGAACAGGCAGTACCGCTTCCAGCGGCTGGTGACCCGGATTGTCACCCAATCTACTGCATAGTGCGCGATTCAATCGCGTCTTATTTACTCACGGCTCGACGTTGTGACCTCTATCATCATGACTGGCTCCCGCCCCACCGCCGGCGTAGCGTGCTATTAGATAGTGCACGATGTAATCCGTGCGCACCAGTGGAGAGTCCGGTTCAGCCCGATCGAACTCACAGACCGGCCCCGCCCACCTGGCGACGCCGGAGACCGTAGGAGTGGAGTGAGCGTGACATCCGAGGCAGATCGACCGGCCTTCTTCCAGTACGTGAAGTACTGCTACGGAGCCAAATTGCCCGACAGCATGAGTGAGTGGGTGGCCAACGACCAGGCCGGCCCCGGCGCCACCCGGCGGATGATCATTCGCTGGGCGATCCCCTGCATCCTCCTGCTCGCGCCGATGTTCTTCGTGCACGCGTCGATCTACGTCCGCCTGAACATGACGGTTCCCATCTTCTTGCCGTACGTCATGTTCTCGATCGCCCTGAACCGCGTGTACCGCCGCCATCGGCTGGCCCAGCACGGGTTGGATCCCGACCTTGTCAACGCGATCGCCCGTAAGCGCGACGCCCATCTCTACGAAGCGTACGAACAGAAATACCGGGGCAAGTAGGGCACTGGACCTCGAACCATTACAGCCCGCTGGTTCACAATCGGCGATCGGGGTACTCGGTCGCCATGCCTGTTGACGCTCCTGACGACTCCAAGTACGAACCACAGAACCCCGAACCGACCAACACTGCGGGGCTCGAAGCCGGGGGCAGCGTCACTCCCGGTGACACCCCGCCGGCCGAAACGGGTGTCGGCGGCCCGAATCATGAACCGCCTCAGCGTGGCCGCACCGGACCGATCATCGCCATCGGCGTGATTTCATTCATCGTGCTCATCATCGCGATCGGTCTCATCGCTCGCGTCGTAGGCCTGTTCTGATGTCGGCGTTCCACAAGAAGCAAACGGCGTCCCACCACTTGCGGTCGCGGACCACGAGTGATGGCTGAGATTTGAGGAGTCCCCAATGGCCACACGGGCAGAGACATTCGGTCTCGAGAGCACTTTCGCCGACGAACTGACCGCACTGACCGTTCCATGGCAGGGCGCTCCCTCCCCCGCCCCCTCCCTGCTCGTGCTGAACGAACAACTCGCCGCGTCGCTGCATCTGGATGTCGAAATGCTCCGCAGCACCGAAGGAGTCGCCATCCTGTCCGGGACCTCAGCGCCTCCAGGGGCAAAGCCCGTCGCGATGGCGTACGCCGGCCACCAGTTCGGGGGGTACACCCCGATGCTCGGCGACGGCCGGGCGCTGCTCCTCGGCGAACTGAAAACCGATGAGGGTCGCCGTATCGACCTGCACCTCAAGGGTTCCGGACGTACCCCGTTCTCCCGCGGCGGCGACGGCTTCGCGGTGGTCGGGCCGATGCTGCGCGAATACCTCGTCAGCGAGGCCATGCACGCCCTCGGAATCCCCACGACCCGCTCGCTGTCGGTGGTCGCCACCGGACAAGCCGTTCGCCGAAACGGGCTCGAGCCGGGAGCCGTGCTCGCGCGGGTTGCGTCCAGCCACGTGCGCGTGGGCACCTTCGAGTTCGCGGTTCGACAGGGCGAGATCCTGCAGCCACTCGCCGACTACGCGATCGCCCGCCATTACCCGGCAGTGACAGATCTGCCCGCGCACGGTCCAGACAGTCGATACCTGGCCTTTTTCGATGCGGTGGTGGATGCGCAGGCCTCACTGGTTGCGCAGTGGATGCTCGCAGGCTTTGTGCACGGCGTGATGAACACGGACAACACGACGATCTCGGGCGAGACCATCGACTACGGCCCCTGCGCCTTCCTCGACGCATTCGACCCGAACGCGGTCTTCAGCTCCATCGACCGCGGCGGCCGATATGCGTTCGGCAACCAACCTGCGGTGTTGAAGTGGAACCTGGCTCGCCTCGCAGAAACCCTGCTGACACTGATCGACTCGGAACCCGACGCCGCCATTGCCGCGGTGACCGAAGTGCTGAACACTTTTGATACGCGCTACGCGAGTTACTACTCGGCGGGTATGGCGGCAAAACTCGGCCTCGCCGACGCGGGTGTCGAACAAGAACTGATCGACGACCTCCTCACTCTGTTGGCCGACGACGGCGTCGATTGGACGAGCACCTTCCGCGCCCTCGCCGACGAACTCCGCGGCGACTCGGCAGCTCTGGGCAATCTGTTGTCTCGTGAGCGCGCCGATTCGTGGCTACAACGATGGCGCGGCGCGCTGGCGGACGCGGGAGTGGCGCTGCCGGAAGCCGCAGATGCGATGGACCGCGTGAACCCGATCTACATTCCGCGTAATCATCACCTCGACGCCGCGTTGCGCGCTGCCACAGACGGCGATCTCGGTCCCTTCGAGACGTTGCTGAAGGTGGTCACGCATCCGTTCGAGCGACGCGACGAGTGGTCTGAATACAGCGGGCCCGCCCCGCTGGTGTTCAGCGAGAACTTTCAAACGTTCTGCGGCACGTGAGGACAGGCGCCATTCACCCTTCCCTGCCCTGACGCACCACGGCTTTGAGGATCTCCTCGGTACGGCCGCGCGACGTATCGGCCGGACTGACGGTGTCGGGCCATGAATCGGTCTCGGACAACGCCCAGTCCGACCACTCGATGATGTGGGCGTAGTGCCCGACCATGAAGCGGTTGGCCAAGGTCAGCAGATGACGGCGTTCAGGATGTGAACCCCGATCCGGTTCCAACATCCGTTCGGCGTTGGAGATGAACAGGTTCCGGGCCGCCTCGGCCTGATCACGCATGTTGCGCAGGTTCGCCCGCAGATCCTCGATCGACCCTTGTTCTGCGAAGCACACGCGGATCATCCCCTCGAAGACCAACGCGGGCGGCTGTGACTGGGTGGCCAGCCATTCGGTGAGGGCGGCACGCCCCTGAGGCGTGATCGAGTAGATCGTCCGATTGCGGCGCTTACCCGCTGGCTCGGTTCGCGCAGTGACCAGGCCGCGTTCGAGGAGTCGCTTCGGTGCGTTGTAGCGCTGCCTGTCCGCACGAGGCCACAGCGCGGAGACCCCTCGTCCTACCTGCTCAGCGATTTCGTAGGCCGACCTGTCCTTGGCCGTCAGTATCCCCAAGATCACATACGACGTCGTGTTGAGGTCGCCCTGGGCCACTGATCTCCTTCCCGCGAAGCACCGTATTTCGATACGACCGCGAGAGCCGATCCTACCGAGACGCTTCGCCGGCGCCGCCGCGACGCCTGTTGCTAGCCGCCGCTTGTATCCTCCGCCGCATCGTCGATGTGTTCGCCGGTGTCGGTGGCCGGGCCGGCGTATATCAGGGGTACCAGAGACTTGGCGACCATCGCCGCAGGCGGGAACCCTTCGGCGGTCGGAGCAAGATTGCCCCACACCACAACGGTGACGTCGTTCACCGGGTCGTAGCCCATGAAGGAGTTGTAGCCGGGCATCTCGCCGATGTGTCCGTACATCGGTCCCATCATGGCGATCCCGTAGCCGTAGCTACTCCCCGATGGGTCGTCGGGATCAGTCGGTTGCACGCTGTCCGTCCGCAGTTTCTGGGTCTTCTCGTCGAGCAGATCTCCCTTGCCGATCGCCTTGACCCAGGTGGCCAGGTCGTTGGCGGTCGAAATGCCTTGCCCTGCAGCCCATGTCCACGACGGATTGTCGTTGGTTGTGGTCCGTGGGGTGACGGTGCCGGACTCGATGGCCGCCAGCTTCTCCGGCGAGAGCGACTCCTTGCCCTCACCCAACGTCTCGACGTTCCCGCTGTACGAATAGCCGTTCACGTAGGTCGCCGGGATGGAGGTATCGGTGTTGGCAGGGAATGAGGTACCCGTCATCCCCAGCTTGCTGAAGAAGCGGTCCTGGAAGATCTGGCCGAGGGGCTTCCCGTCGAGTTGCTCGGCGATGAGACCTAGGAGAACCGTGTTGGTGTTGCTGTAGTTGTACTCGGCACCGGGCGGCGCCAAAGGCGGGTTGGCGAACGCCAGAGCCAGCAATTGTTCTGGCGTCCAGACCTTTTGGGGCTCTGTGTCCAGTGCCGTGTTCAACTCCAGCGTGGCCGTGTAGTTGTAGAGCCCGCTGCGCATGTCGAGTAGCTGCCCGATCGTGATGTTCTGCCCGTTGGGGACATCGGGCCGGTACTTGCTGACCGGGTCGTCCACGGAGATCTTGCCCTCTTGGACCATCTGCATGATGGCCGTACCGGTCCACGTCTTGGTATTGGAACCGATGCGCACCTTGGTATCTGGGGTCGGGGGCTCGGTGGAGCCGATTCCGAGGGTGCCCCACGACTTCGTGTAGTCGCCCTCGGGTGTCCGGACCAACACCATCATGCCGATCTCGCGGAACTCGGTCGCCATCTCGTCGACCAGCTTGTCCATCGCGGCGGGGTCGAGAGGCAGCAGCGCACCACCCGGCGCGGCGCTGGTCGATGACGACGTCGACGAACTACTCGAGTCCGACGAGCATGCGGTCGCGACAAGAGCCGCTGTCAGCATCACGGCGACGGCCGCAGCCTTACGGTTCCGGTGCCGCCGACCTACGCGGGTAGATGAGGACGGTGATGACATGTTTTCTCCCCTGGTGTGGCGATCGTGTTCGGTCGGGCTGCACAAACTCTTGATAGGGCGCTCGTCGGTCATGCTGGGACCTTCGTGAAGGTGCCGAGATCATGGGCATCGAGATACTCGACGGTGAACGACGTGGCGGTGCCGTTGGCAGTGGTGAACCGGACACCCGTGGGTCCGACTGCGTTCTCCCCCGACGTCTCGAACCAGTAGGTGTCCCCGTCGTAGTGCGTGAGCGGGTAGGTCAGCTGTTGATCTCTACCGAGCTTCAGTACGAGATCCGCACCCTCGACCACAACGTGGGCCGCCCCGTAGAAGGGGCTGACGAACCTGCCCGTGTAGGCCGAGATCGCCTGGGCCGGCGCAGCACCCGCCGGCGGACTCGCGTAATCGGTCTCGGACCGACCATGTTCGACGAGCTGTTTGAACTGACCCGATACGTACGGCACCCAGTCGACAGTCAGCTTGCCGTTCTTCGCATAGTCCATGAACTGGGCGGAGATCGTCTCCGAGACGCCGATGGGCGCGGTGTTGGCGAGCACCACGATTCCGAGATCTTCACTCGGCAACAACTCGACATCGGTGCTGGCGCCCAACGCGAACGCGCCGGCGTGAGCAACCTGCACGCGGCCTCGATCATCGGTGTTGATCGAGAAGCCGGTACCGTAAAAGCTCTCCCGTGCACCTGGTTCGGTCGCCGGACGGGAGAACGCGTGGGCCTGGTGGGTGTACTGCAGCGCTTCGGGATCCACGATCTGACGACCGTCGAACATCCCATCGGCGAGCTCCATGCGAATCCAGGCGGCCATGTCGTCGACCGACGAACTCGCGCCGCCCGCCGGTGATTGCGCTTCCGGATTGCTGACGTACGTCGCCTCCCACGTGTTGGTTGCGGGATCGGTGAGCACGTGGTTGTACGCGTGGTTCGGAGCGTTCAGCCATTCATCGGTACTCGATGTCGTGTTCGACATCCCCAACGGTTCGTAGATCGTCTGCTCCGACAATTCGGCCCACGTCGTGTTCTCGGATTTGGCAGCAGCAACCCCGGCGACGGAGAAGCCATAGTTCGAGTAGGCGTAGTTGTCCCGGAAACGATCGAGTGGAAGCTGACCGAGCCGCGACACTATCTCCTCATATCCGTAGCCGAGGTCTTCGAGCAGGTCGCCGCCATGGTCGGGAAGACCCGATCGATGGGAGAGCAGATCGGTGAAGGTGGCGTTCTCCGTGACATACGGGTCTGCGACCACAAATCCTGGCTCGTACCGTTTCACCGGCTCATTCCAGGAGATCTTGCCGTCGCCGACCAGCGTGGCGATCACGCTGGACGCCAAGGGCTTTGACACCGAGGCGAGCTGAAACATCGTGCTGGTGTCCACCGGTTCGGGTTCGCCCACCTTGCGAACACCGAAACCCTTGGCGTAGACCACCTCGTCCTTGTAGACGACCGCCACCGCGATACCCGGTGCACCCGTGCGAGACATCATGTCGTCGACGAACCCGTCGATCTGATCTGTCGCCGAATCCACCGCTGCCCGATCGATCTGTGCTGCCGAGAGATTTGTCGGCGCCTCTGCGGGTGCGCCGGACGAGTCCCCCGAAGTCGAACTGCACCCGGACAGAACCAGTGTGGTCGCCACTCCCAGAACCAGCGCACAGGTGAGGAAGGAGCTCGCCCGCTGCACAGGCTGAGCGAGAAAGGCCGACCGACTGGTCATTCATTGCTCCATCACAAGGCGGCCCGCCGCGGCGGCCCGTCAAACCGATATGGCACGCGCCGATCCACCCCGAGGTGGACGCTTCGAGCCAATGTATCGACCATACTTCCATCAAATGCAACTTGCACGGTGTAATTTGCAGTAATTACTTGTCCCACGCTGGAGTGGGCGTCGAGTCGGACCCAGGAAGTGGTGCGCCACCATGCCATCAGTCGAACACCGAACCAAGACGTATCGCGCAAAGACGACGTTGGCTGCATTCGCCGTCGGTGGACTGCTCTTCGCCGCGGCGTGCTCGGGCGACTCGTCGGAATCCGACAAGAAGTCGCCCGGAGGGCAAGGTCAGGCGCTGCCCACCGCCGCGACGGCGATCATGGAGACCGAACCGTACAAGGCTGCGCGGTGGTCATATCTCGTGGTGGACCCGGAGACCGACGAGGTTGTCTACAGCAACCTGGCCGACGAGTTCATGTTCATGGCCTCGCAGACAAAGCATTTCACCGTTGGGACGGTTTACCAGGATCTCGGCGTCGACCGGCGGCTGACGACTCCTGTCTACGCAACGGCACCTCCTGTGGGTGGAACGCTCAATGGGGACCTCGTCCTGGTGGGCTCCGGCGACCTGGCGCTCGGCGGGCGCAATGCACCCGACGGCAGGTTCGACTTCGCCACCGACGGCATCGACCACGTGTACGCCGATGCCATCCCGGGTGCGGTACTGGCACCCGGCGATCCGCTCGCCGGACTCGATGACCTCGCCGCCCAGGTTGTCGCATCCGGGGTCACCCGCATCGACGGTGACGTACTCGTCGACCCACGGTTGTGGGAGCGCTACACAACGGTCGAAGGGGTGGTCCCGTCGATCTACGTCAACGACAACCTGGTCGACATCCAAGCCACCCCAGGGCAACCCGGACAGCCGGCGACAGTCGGAATGCTGCCTGGCAACGGGCTTTTCAGACTCGACTCGCAAGTCACCACCGGTGCTGCGGACAGCGACTCCACCATGACGGTCAGCGCGGACGAGCTTGATCCCACCCTCATCCGGGTGACCGGTTCGGTGCCCGCCGGCAAGTCAACTCTGACGGTGTTCCGCATCACCGACGCGCCGACCTGGGCGCGTCAGCTGTTCATCGAAGCCTTGCAGCGCAAGGGCGTAACGGTCTCGTCGACTGCCAAGGTGAATGAACAGGCCGCACTCCCGGCAAAGGACAGCTACCGAGACGATCTGCGTCTGGCAAAGCTCGAATCCGTACCGCTCCAGGAGATGGGCTCGATGATCCTGGCCACCAGTTACAACACGGGCGCGAACGACTTCCTCTGCCTGCTGGCGGTCGAGGCAGGGTCTCAGGAGTGTTCAGACGGTCTGCCCGCGATCCGGGAACTCACCACCGAGGCCGGCATCTCGCCGTCCGAGTTCGTCATCGTCGACGGGCAAGGCAGCGATCCGTCGTCGGCCACACCCACCGCGATCACGAAGTGGTTCAAGTGGGTGGACAAGCAGCCGTGGGCCGACACCTTCTGGGCCGGACAACCCATCCTGGGTGAGCGCGGCTCCCTCAGCGGAGTGGGGGTCGACAGTCCCGCCAAAGGAAAGGTAGTCGGTAAGACGGGAACCTCCGCCGACGCCGAGCCCGTCACGGGACGGTTGGTGATGACGATCCAGGGCCTGTCGGGCTATCTCGAAGTCGCTGACGGCCGTCGACTGCTCTTTGTCGTCGGGGTCAGCAACGCGGTGTTCCCGGATCTGCCCCGTGGGATCTTCCAGGTGGGTGACGACGTGGGTATGGTCGCGGCTGCATTCCAGCAGGCCCTGAGCAAGTGATGCGCAGGACCCCATCTCACCGCGGCCCGCACACGCACGCCCCACTACCCGCGAGATCGTCAACTAGGCTTCTCACGACAGTTCGGCAGGCCTGCTGACAGCGGAGAAACGTGCCCATGATGGACCGAAGTGATGACCCACCGTCAGGCATTGCCACGGTTCCCATCGCCTGCCTCTACCAGCCGATCGTCGACCTGCGCACCGGGGAGACAACCGGGTACGAGGCACTCGCACGGTGGCCGAGCCGACCAGATCTCAGCCCGGGCGAAGTGTTCGGTTCAGCGCGAGACGACGGCACACTCGCCACCCTGGATCGTGCCGCGCAGCAGGCCGCGTTGCACGGAGCGCGCGAGGCGGGACTACCCCGCTCGTACACCCTCTTCATCAACGTCGAAGCCGACACATCGTCGAGCCTCTCGCTCACCGCCGACATGTTCGCTCCGGAAGGTGACGCAAGACCCGGCCGCGTGGTCATCGAGATCACCGAGCGCGCGCTGCTGGTTGACCCCGGTCGGGTTCTGGAAATCGCCGACGAAGCCAGGGCATTGGGATGGGGGGTGGCTCTCGACGACGTCGGCTCCAACCCGGACTGCCTCACCATGCTGGATTTTGTTGCACCGGAGATCATCAAGATCGATGGCCCACTGACCCGGACTCGTCGCCCCACCCCAGTCCACACTGCGACCCTGGCCGCCATCGCCGCGTACGTCGAAGCCACCCCCGCCACGGAGCTGATCGCGGAGGGAATCGAAACCCAGGCCGACCTCGAACAAGCTCTGGCGCTCGGCGCGACACACGGCCAAGGCTGGCTGCTCGGATACCCCGCACCCCTGCCCGAGGTCTTTCCACCTGTGTCGAACAGGATGCTCCCGCATACTGCCGTGCACAACGCGTCGCTGAGCCCACCGTCGGAGGCACTGAAGACGATCAGTCCGCGCATCGGCCGCAAGAGCCTGCTCATCACGCTGTCCCGCCACCTCGAGGACATGGCCTCGACACTGCGGGCCCCGGTCACGGTCCTGGCCACCTTCCAAGACGCCGCGAGTTTCGGACCCGTTGTCGCAGAACGATTTTCCACTCTCGCAGCCACACATCCCAATGCTTATGTGGCGGCTTTCGGAGTCGACATGCCGACCCATCCGGCAGCCGGGGTGGTCGGGGTCCCCCTCAACAGGGACGACAACCTGGTCAGCGAGTGGACGATCACGGTCACGGGCCCGCATTACTTCGGTGCGCTCATCGCCCGTGACCTCGGCGACCCTCCTGACGACCCCGACCGACGGTACGAGTACACACTCACCCACGACCGGTCCACTGTGACCACCGCTGCCCGCGCTCTCATGCGACGGATACACCATCGCAATGTGTATCCCTCACAGAGTGTTTCCTGAGACCGACAGAGTCTCAGCGAAACTCAATCAATCGACGTACGCCTTCGGCACCCGCCACGTTCGACCGAATTCTCGGTCGAACGACTCGGGGCGAAAAGGGCTTTCCCCACCGGCGGGGTAGTTCGTCATCTCGCCGAACACCACTCTCCCGTCGACGACATACAGGTCGACCCGGACGAAATCGGTGGTGGCGGCCAACTTCTCGGACACGATGATCATCTCGTCCAGGCACGCCGGGGCCGGTTGGGGATACTCCGCGAGCGGAGGACCCCCACTCAATGGCAGGAGGGTCCAGGGCCTTTGGTAGAAGTTCTGGGTTCTCTTGCCGAACCGGCCGGTGTCGACCTGAATGAACTCGCACCTGCCATGAAAGACGAAGAACTTGTAGTCGTCGGGCACGTCGCCAGCGTCGTTGGTCAGGAGTTCTTCGACAAGGATCCGCCGAGGGACATGGCCGTACGCCCACTCCCGGTTGGGGCCCTGCCCGTACAACTGTTGTAACCAGTAGCGCGCAATCGCCGTCAATTGGCCACGGTCCGCGTGCTCGGGGCGGACATGGATGTAAGACCAGCATCCCTCTACACCGGGCAGACGGGCACCTGGATCGGCTGTGTCGGACACCACCACGACAGCCCCGCTCCCGTGGGACGGCTTGACCACATACTGTCGCGGCAGGGCCACGGTGCGAAGCCGCTCCGGGTCGTCCATGATTGCGTACACCGCCGGTAGATATCCCGTGCCCACGGTGGTCCCGACGAGGTCTCGTACCGCGACCTTGTCAGCAAACGTCACCACGAGGCTGCGATGGTCTCGCAGCATCTTGTATCGAACTTTCTCGGTGAACGTCTCTGGGTTCCGTGTCTGCATGAGCCGCCACCATCGGATGAGTCTGCTGCGTTCGCGCCACCGCGCGTGTCTCATACCCGAGCCTCAGACGGCCACGAAGCGCACGGCCGACCACTCTCACCGGCGTCGCGCGACTGCCCGTAACCCAGCCGCTCCGGCGGGTGCAGATACATCTTCATCGGGATAGAAGCTACACACGTCGTCCTGCCGGGTCAGCGGCGGCGGAACACATCGCGAAGCCCGCGGTGTCGGTCGGTGCGCCGCAGGGCCTCGGCTTCGTCCTCGAGGTCGGCATGGCTGATCACGCGCGCAACAACGATTGCGACACCGATCGACACGACCACCCAGACGACGGCTCCGACGCCGATCCACCACCACACCCGGGGAAGTATGTCGTACCGAGAATTCGCCCGAACAGACAATGGTCATAGTGATCTTTACGGTCAGCACGCGACGGTCAAACGGTCGTGGTTCGCCTTCTGCGCAGCCAGAAGCGCACAATGGGGTTCTACGGCAGACACCCCCCTTCGGTGTCGCAGCGAACAAGGGAACCCCACATGGGCACCAGCAGTGAGCTCAATGGAGTACTCAGCGAGCGACACGTCATCGCAATCGCCGTCGGGATGCTGATGCAGCGGTGCAAGCTCAGACGCATCGATGCAGCGCGGCGACTGACACAGGTCGCAACCGTGTCCAGGGTGTCGTTGTTCGATGCCGCGTCGGTATTGATCGACACCCACCCGAGACCGCTGCGGCCCGAATACAACTGACACGAGAGTTTCGACCTGTCGAAACCACAGCGGCGATCGCCCCAACAGATGCGAGACAAGTTGTCCCGCATCTGGGTCCGGGCAGGTTGCCCGCGCAGGAATCCGGCGGGGGTGGTTGAGTTGGCATCCAACCCGAGGAGTGTGGTGATGGCCGAAGACGACCGGCGCGCGCAGTCGGCGTCGCACTACACGCGGATCACACCTTCTCGCGGACTGACTTCGGTGCTCGCCCTCGCCGCGCAGGTGACCGGGTGTCCGACCGCTTTGATCAACGTGGTCGACGGGACGCATCAATACACCGTGGCCGCCCACGGCTTCGACACCGGAATCGTTGTACCACGGGGCATGTCCGCGTGCGCCGGGGTGATAACACGGGGTGCGCCGGTGGTCATTCTCGACTCCGCCAGTCCGGGCGCAGATGAAGACGTCGCAGAACCGTTGCGCCGCGCGGGGTTTCGCGCATACGCGGGCATCCCCCTGCTCGGTCGCGAAGACCTGCCGGTGGCCACTCTGTGCGTCCTCGACACAGAGCCTCATTCAGCGCAAGAATTCGATCTGGTTGCGCTGCAACATTGCGCGGTCCTGGCGGGTGAAGCCCTCGACGCGGCTCGGTCGCAGAACAGTCGCATAGCCATCGGCGCCAGGGCGCCCCGCGGCCACGCCGACGACGAACTCGGCATCGGCGAGGTGTCCGCTGCGATAGACAACGGCCAGATCGTGCCGTGGTACATGCCGATCGTCGACCTGCAGACCGGTGAGCTGACGGCCGTCGAAGCACTCGCGCGATGGGTGCACCCCGAACGCGGGGTGCTGGCCGCCGACTCATTCATCCCGCTGGTCGAGAACACCGATCTCATCATCGAATTCGACCTGACCATGCTGGCCCGGGCGGTCGCCGACCTGCAGCGGTGGCGCAGCGAACGCATCGACGCCGACCACATCGGGCTCGCCGTCAACTTCTCCGCCCACCACTTCTATCGCCCCGACTGCGCCGACCGGATCGACAAGGTGATTACAGCGGCCGGCGTGGCCCCTGCGTCGGTCACCCTCGAGATCACCGAATCCGTTGCCGTACCCACCACGGCGCTCATCGATGCCCACGTCATAGACGATCTCCGGGATCGCGGCTACATCGTCGTCTTCGACGACATCGGCGGCCCGTGGCTACCTGCCGAACACCTGCTCGCGATCGGCGTCAACGGCCTCAAGGCCGACCGTACCGTCGGATCGTCGCTACACACGCCGACCGGACGTGCGATCGCCCGCGCCTTGACCGCACTCACCGCCGAGCTCGGCCAATTCCTGGTCATCGAGGGCATCGAGACAGCTGAACAGGCACACCAGGCACGCATCGTCGGGGCCCGCTACGGGCAGGGCTATCACTGGTCCGCCGCGCAGCCCGCCGAGGCTTTCCCGATGCTCTCAAGTGCGCGGTCATAGGCAGGCCGGTCAGGTAGGACTGAGCTCCATTCAGAATGCAAAAAGTCCGACCCTCGGAGAGGATCGGACTTCGTGGACTGCGATGACGGTGGCCAGAGTCGGGATCGAACCGACGACCTTCCGCTTTTCAGGCGGACGCTCGTACCAACTGAGCTACCTGGCCGGACGGCACCCGAACCGAATGCCAATCGAACTTGGTGTTGCGATCTCCGGCGAGCCGGAGATGTAAAGCGACCCTGACGGGACTCGAACCCGCGACCTCCGCCGTGACAGGGCGGCGCGCTAACCAACTGCGCCACAGGGCCTTGCATGCTTGCCAGTGTCATCTGGCTCGCGTACCCCCTACGGGATTCGAACCCGCGCTACCGCCTTGAAAGGGCGGCGTCCTAGGCCGCTAGACGAAGGGGGCCGGTGTTCTCCGTAAGGGAGCTGAATCAGCTTAGGACACCGGCGCAGAAAATCCCAAATCAGCAGGTCAGCCCGCATTATTTGAGCAGTTTGGCACCCCGTGTCGACGACGCACCGTTCTGATCACCACGCCCGTGTTCAAACACGTGCGTGATGATCAAACGCGTGCGGCACCACACCGACCGACCGCGTGCCCCGACTACACGACCCCGCGCCGTCGTCTTGTAAACTTCGTTGCGCCCTGAAATGGGCACGCCCCTTTAGCTCAGTTGGTAGAGCTACGGACTTTTAATCCGCAGGTCCTCGGTTCGAGCCCGAGAGGGGGCACCACATTGTGAACCCGATATTTGCTGCACGAAAGACAGTTTGTTTCGCAGACAAAACGGCGGCCCGGATGCGATTGTCATCGCGGTCGCCGAGCAGAGTGCGCATCGGCGATCAGATCAGTTCGAACATCGCCGAAAGGAACTTCATGTCGTCCTCTGAACTCGCCCTCACCGCTTTGCTCGCGTTCATCGGCCCCATCTTGGCGCTCTACGCCAACGGCAGCTGACATCGAGGCGGGTCCGGGTGTCCACCCCGACGCCCGGGCAATGCCCGCCGCCGACAGACGAGTCATGCGGGCCGCCACGACGCGATGTCAGACAAAACTCGCTTCGATGGCCTCGCGATCGCGGACCTCATCAGCCCCCAACCGATACGTCGGGAGGGTGTGCGCTGACGTGGTGCCACCGGCCACCCGCGCCTTGGCTTCTTCGAACTCGGGTGCGGTTCCCATCGCCAGATGTAGACCATTGAGCGAACTCCAGACCGCGGTTCGGCGAGCAGCGCGCTCGAGGGAATTGGGCGGGCGATACATCACCAGTTGGGCCGCCCAGGTCGGCATCGTGTCACGGATGGCCCAATCGACCGCCGCTGGGACAGGGTCGACGAGGTTGACGCCGGTGGCCACCGCGTTCCCGTGTGTCATCGCCAATCGCGGCAGATACGACTTCAGGCAGTCGAGCGTCTCGGCCTTGGTGGTCGGCAGATCCGTACCGCCCAGGGCGTGCCCCACCCGGACGAACTCGCGGTAGTACTCATCCAGGTCCGCCCCGCGCAGCGGCTTCGGGTGGTAGATCTCGTGTGCGGTGGCAATCCCCCACACCACCGTCGCGTAGTTCCAACGCAACCACTCCGGGTCGTCTGCATCGTACGAGAGACCATCCGGCCGAACACCTTTGATGGTGTGGTGCATCGACCGCACGGTCTTGGCCAGACGCTCGGCGGTCGCCGTGGACCCGTATGCGGTGCCGATGAAGAATGCGACCGAATGCCCGAGCCGTACCGCGAGCCCGGCGGGATCCAGTTGTCCGGTGGGTTCACCGCGAGCATCCTTCTGGACCAGCCGCGAGTGGTGCATGCCCATCCAGAAGATGCTGGGATCAAGCCGTTCGAGGTATGAGGCGCACTGCAGGCCGAAGATCAACACCGGCGTATGCGAGTGCACATGCCAGGTGGCACTGTCCGGGCCGAACCAGCCCGGATCACCTGCTGGACCGGCGAACTCCACGCCCCGGAAGTACTTGCTGCGGATGTCCTTGTCGAAACGCTGGTTGAGCCATTGGCCGGCTACTTGGTGCGGCAGTAGAGCAAGCATGGGGTCGTTTCACTCTCGGTTTGGCGACGTGTGTCTCCACAATAGAGTTTGGTTACGGTCGTGACCAGACTTCTCTTTGATTCGACTGGACCTGGACGTACGCTTTGCCAATGTCGACCCCCACCCGATGGGCCGGCGTTCCGCTGACCGA
Organism: Williamsia muralis; assembly: GCF_051487485.1. GTDB lineage: Bacteria > Actinomycetota > Actinomycetes > Mycobacteriales > Mycobacteriaceae > Williamsia > Williamsia muralis_B. The sequence goes on from NZ_JAHVCV010000002.1 coordinate 959,563, forward strand.
TCGTCGCGCCGAACGCCGCACACTGCTCGTCGACGCCGGGTTCGCACTGTTCGGGTCGGGCGGCGAGTCAGCACTCTCGGTCCGTTCGGTCTGCCGCGAATGCGAGTTGAACACCCGCTACTTCTACGAGAGCTTCGCCGACACCGACGAATTGCTCGGCGCTGTGTACGACCGGGTCGCCGCCGGGCTGGCCACGACGGTCGAACAGGCGATGGCCGACGCCGGCGATTCGGTCCCGGACCGCACGCGTGCCGGCATCCGGGCGGTCCTCGGCTTCAGCTCCGAAGACCCACGCCGCGGCCGGGTGCTGTTCACCGACGCACGGGCGAATCCCGTTCTGGCGTCGAGACGCGCTGTGGCACAGGATGTTCTGCGCGAACTGGTGCTGACCGAAAGCGGTCAGGTGTTCCCTGATTCAGATCCCGTGGCCACCCGGGTCGGCGCGGCGATGTACACCGGCGCGATGGCCGAACTCGCCCAGGACTGGCTCGCGGGACATCTCGGAGACGACCTCGACGCGGTGGTGGAACACGCGTTTCGTCTGGTGATGCGCTCGGCGCCGGCAGAAAAGTAGATGTTTCGTCGGTCACACCGATGAATTCGGGGAGATCTCAGGGTCATTCCTGATGGATCCGTCCCGGCCCCTGGGCAAGGATGGGATTCGTCCCGCTCGCCATCTCGCCATCTCGCCCCGGAGGCCGACAGCCATGGACCGCTACACGTCATTCATCATCCGTCGCCGATGGCTTGTGATCGGCACGTGGATTGCGGTGCTGATCGCCGCGATCGCCGCAGCGGCCATGTGGGCCGGCCCCACCACCACAGCGTTCACCAACGACACCCGGACGGAGTCGGGTAAAGCCGGTGAACTCCTCGAACGCGCGGGCCAAGGTGACCAGGCGACCGCCGGTCAGATCGTCATAGCCGCGTCGAGCGACATACCGGGTGGTGTCCGCAACGCCGAGGTGACCCAGGCCGTCGAAGGCCTTGTCGGTGACTTCCGTTCGAGCTCCCCGGACGTGACAGTCGGCGACCCCTATGGGCAGGGCGCACAGATCTCGCCGGACGGACGCATCTCGATCACCTCGCTCGACCTCGGGACCGGCACCGACTCGGTGGTGCAAGACCGCGTCGACACCATCAAGGAGATTGCCGACGACGCCGGAATCCCCGGTGTAGCAGTTGAATTCAGCGATCCGCGCTTCGACGAGGTCCCCCCGAGTGGGACGTCCGAAGCCATCGGTGTGCTGCTGGCACTCGTCATCTTGCTGATCGCATTCGGCTCGGTGATCGCCGCCGGTCTGCCGATCCTGTCGGCACTGTTCGGCGTCGGTGTGGGCGCGTCCGTGCTGTTCCTTTTCCAGAACGTCATGAATGTCCCCAACTTCGCGATCTCGGTGACCATGATCCTGGGCATCGGCGTCGGCATCGACTACGCACTGCTCATCGTCACCCGGTTCCGCTCGGGACTTCACGAAGGTCTCGACACCGATGCGGCAGTCCGGACGGCGATGTTGCGAGCCGGACGATCGGTGTTGTTCGCGGGTTGCACGGTGATCATCGCCATGTGCGGCATCCTGATCTCCGGCGGCGACCTCGGGCCGTCACTGACGTTCGCCGCCATCGCAGGCATTCTCGGCACCCTGATCGCGTCGGTGTCGCTACTGCCCGCACTGCTGTCGGTGATGGGCACCCGGGTCAACAGCCTGTCCTTGCACTGGTTGCGCAAACGTCGCGGCAAAGACCCCGACAAGGCCCTCGAAGGGGTCTGGGCAAGTAAGTGGAGCCGGCGCATCCAGCAGCGACCGTGGGTCGGTGTGGCCACCGCGGTGCTCATCCTGGTGATCCTGTCGATCCCGGCGTTCTCCCTGCGCCTCGGTTTCTCCGACGCGGGAAACCGCTCGACCGACGCGACCACCCGCGTCGCCTACGACTACGTCACCGAAGGCTTTGGTGTCGGTGCCAACGGCCCGCTCGTGCTGGTCGCCGAATACCCCGAAGGAACCGACCCGCAGGCTGCACTCGGGACGTTGCAGCAGCAGATCCAGGCCGATCCCGATGTCGCGCAGGGTGGGGTCACTCCCCCCATTCCCGTCGGCCAGGTCGACGGCAACCAGATCGCCGTGATGTCGGTGAACCCTGCCACCGGACCGCAGGACGAGGCGACCACCGAACTCATCGAACGCCTGCGCAACGAGGTGATCCCGGACAGCCTCGGATCCGACTCCGACATCTCGGTCAGTGTCACCGGCATCACGGCCGGCGCGATCGACTACGCCGACATCACACTCGCGTTGCTCCCGTGGACGATCGCAGCCGTGCTCGCGGCCGCATTCGTCCTGCTGGTGCTGGCCTTCCGGTCGATCGTGGTCCCCGTCAAGGCCGTTATCGTCAACGTGCTGTCGCTCGGCGCCGCCTACGGAGTGATCGTCGCCATCTTCCAATGGGGTTGGGCGGGTTCACTGTTCGGGGTCGGCCGGGCGGGCCCCATCGATGCCTGGGTGCCGATCATGTTGTTCGTCACGGCAATCGGGCTCTCGATGGACTACGAGGTGTTCCTCGTCTCGCGTATCAAAGAGCGCTTCGAGCGGACCGGGGACGCCACCACGTCGGTGGCCGAAGGGCTGGCCAGCACGGCCCGCGTGATCACCTGCGCCGCCCTCATCATGGTCTGCGTGTTCCTGTCGCTGGCCTTGACGCCCGATCGAAGTCTGAAGATCCTCGGTGTCGGACTCGCTGTCGCCGTGTTCATCGACGCCAGCATCGTCCGACTGCTGCTGGTGCCCTCCACCATGGAGATCCTGGGCAAGGCCAACTGGTGGTTCCCGTCCTGGTTGAACTGGCTGCCCCGCGTCGACGGTTCGCACGATGACGACGTCCCTGACGTCCGGTCGAGCGATGACGGCTCGCGCAAGACCTCATCGAACGCCCCCGCGGAGGCGGAGGGCAAACTGGTGAAGTGAGATCCATAGATCCATTGACCGCACCGGTGTCGCCTGCGGAGGCCCTGCGCCGAATTGCCCTGCTCCTCGAACGGGCCCGCGAACGCACCTACCGCGTAGAAGCGTTTCGCAAAGCGCTCAAGGTGGTGGCAGGCCTCAGCGACGACGAGCTGGCCGACAAGGTGAAGCGGCGCACACTCACCGACCTGCCCGGCATCGGCAAGACCACCGCCGCCGTCATCGCTCAGGCCGTCTCCGGCGAGGTGCCGGATTATCTGAAAGCGTTGCAAGACGAGCAATCCGCGTCTCTCGCCACCGGCGGCGCCGACCTCTACGCGATGACCAAGGGCGACTTGCACAGCCATTCGGACTGGAGCGATGGCGGGTCCCCGATCGACGAAATGGTCCTCACTGCGATCGACCTGGGTCAGGATTGGATGGCGCTGACCGATCATTCTCCGCGGCTCACCGTCGCCAACGGCCTGTCGGTGGAGCGCTTACGCAAGCAGCTGCACGTGGTCGACGGCATCAACAACACACTCGGAGAACGGTTTCGCCTGTTCCGCGGCATCGAGGTCGACATTCTCGACGACGGGTCGCTCGATCAGACCGAGGAGATGCTGGGTGAACTCGACATCGTCACCGCGTCGGTGCATTCCAAGTTGAAGATGGATGCCGGACCGATGACCCGGCGCATGGTCGCCGCAGTGCGCAACCCCTACGTGAACGTGCTCGGCCACTGCACCGGGCAGCTTGTCACCGGGGGACGGGGCAAACGCGCCAGGTCGGTGTTCGACGCTCAGGCGGTGTTCGAGGCATGCGCCGAATCCAACACCGCGGTGGAGATCAACTCGCGCCCCGAACGAGTTGATCCGCCAGACGAACTCATCGAATTGGCGATGGCGGCCGGCTGTCTGTTCGCGATCGACTCCGACGCGCACGCGCCTGGTCAACTCGACTTCAAGGCCCTCGGGTGCGAACGGGCAGAGCAACACGGCATTCCCCCCGAACGCATCGTCACGACCTGGCCGGCCGACGAGGTTCTGGAGTGGGCCGCCGGCTCACGCAGCTGAGCCCGAACCCGAGTCACGCGATGATGTCGTCGAGCCAATCGAACATGCGCTGATCGGTCAACGCGCGGGCGAGCGGCTGACAATGAAAGTTGGCTCCCTCGTCCGCGGTGAAGTGGGACAACGCAGCTTTGCCGTTCAGCTTGTCGGCCAAGGCCTTTGACTGTCCTGGCCAGAACTGTTCGTCGTCGGGGTCGGTGATGAACAGCGGCGTGGCGATGGCTGCCGCCTCGTCATCGGAGATCCGGTACTTGAGCACCTCTGCGAGCGTGTCGAAGTAGGTGTCCTTCTGGTAAGGACGCGCCCGGAAGTTCCACATCCGAGAGTTCTTCTTGGAGAACTTCATCCCGGTGGCCATGTTGCGGTCGAACTTCTCGCGATTGCCCTGCTCGATGAGCTTGATCATGCTCTTGGGCATGTGTGCCAACCACGACGCCGACACGTCCACCACTCCCGGGTCGGCGATTGCCGCGACCAGCCGGTGCTCGAATGCAAGTGCGCGCGGAACCCAGTATCCGGCCTGGCTGATGCCGTAGAGGGCGATCTTCGATTCGTCGACGTCGGCACGGGCGCCCAGGAAGTCGACGATCGGCGTGATCACGGCCTCCCAGTCATGACGAAAGGGCACCGACCGTTCGAACAACATCGATTGCTGGCCCGGCCCATCGAAGAACAGCACGTTGTATCCACGCTCGAGAGCCCCTGCCCCGCCGCAGGTCCACAGACTGCTGATCGGGCCATCGCTGCCGTTGTTCAGGATCAGTGTGGGCCGGGGGCCGTGGCCGGAATGCCGCGGCTGGAAGAAGTATCCGGGGAGAGTGGTGTCTTCGTACGGTATGTCCACCCGTTCGGTCTTGTGCGGGGTGGTGTCGACAAAAGCGTCCCAGGAGCCGCGGTGCTTGCGGAACGTGGGCAGTAGAGCATCCTCGGAGTCGAGTTCGTCAACCGAGTTGACCGCCGTGGCGTAGTACGTGGCGGCACGCAGATACGCACGGGCGGCGCTCAGATCGTGGCCGGCAGCCCGCCCGGCCTCGGCCAGCGCCGTGATCCGGTCGCCGAGTCCGACCCACGCATCGAACCACTCCTGATGGGCACTCTCCCCGACCGTCGCGATAGCCGAGAGCACCTCGCCGATGTCGGCGGCACCGTAGACGGATTGACCCAGGACAATCCTGACCTCGAAATCGCGGTCGGGACTTCGGTAGAAACCTGCGTTGAAAGCCTCGTACGGGTGAGCGGAAAACGGCAGGGACGGCATCGCTGACAAGCCTTTCGACGACAACTGGCACTACGACGGTAACCCGTCGGCCGCCGAAATGGCGTACAGCGGAAAAAGATTGGCTGTCTGTTCCTGCTGGCGTCAGAGGGTGCGGTTGCGGACCAGTGTCCAATGATTCCGGTGGTCTGCCCGCCGATACGACAGTTCGTCGAGAACGGTGAGAGCGATGGCGAGTCCCCGGCCGCGCTCGGAGAACTCATCGGGCAACTCGACCGTCTTGAGATCGACACGGGCCTGCTTCCCGTCGTCGGAAAACCTCGCGTGGATGCTGTCCGGCCGAACCTCCAATTCGAGGCGGATCGACACCTGTCCACCATCGGTCTTCTCGGCGTGCTCGATGATGTTGGCCGCGATCTCGGCCAGCGCCAACTCGAATTGCATCGCGTCCATGTCGTCCACCGGCTCGGCGGTCAGTAGTTCGGACAGCAGCTGATGCACCCGTTCCACCGTGTCCGGCTGAGCGAACTCCTCGAGCACCCGCACGCCGGGCGGGTTGTCAGTCGGCATCGAATGCACTGTCCGCCGACGGGTGCGAGCGCAGCACTCGATTGAGGTTGGTCAGCGACAACACCGACTCGACCTGGGTGGACGGGGCTGCGATCCGGAGATCACCGCCTGCCTGCCGAGCCACCTTCAGACCGGAAATGAGCGCACCGAGACCGGACGAATCGATGAAGTCGGTCGCCGACAAGTCGATGACGATCTTGGTCGACCCGGACTCCACGAGCTTGTGCAACTGCTCGCGCATCGCGGGAGCGGCGACCATGTTGAGCCTGCCCTCCGGCCGGAGTACCACGGCACCCCCGGTGGTGGTGCGCGTTTCGTAGCTGGTCATCATTCTCCTTCTGTGGTCGACCCGCGATAGCGGACCGCTTGGATCACGACACTGAGTACCACGAGGTCGAACAGCACCCAGAAGAGATTCACACTCACACCGAGTACCGAGATCGAACCACGATAGAGCTGCACGATCCCGATCAGCGACGCCACCACCAACACGGTCATGGCGACGAGCTGGGGGCGAATGAGGTGCCAGGGCACCGCCTCCTGGTCCTGCCGGGTCTTCGGCGTCACCGCGAACCCGAGTGGGCGTTTGAAGTAGACGTTGCGAAAAGCCGTGGTACAGGACTTGATCCACACCGGGAACAACGCCAGGCTGTACTGCTGCCCGCGCCAGGTGGACTTACCGCGCCCGATGATGAAGAACAGCAGCTGGTTGAACAAGAGGAACGGGATCAACCGGACGAAGAAGTCGAAGCTCAACGCCTGCACCGGGAGTATGCCGAGGATCAGATAGATCGCCGGTGCGGCGATGTACGCCACGGCCGCGAACCCGGCGAGATAGCTCCACATGGTGGCCCAGTACATGAGCCTCTGCGGGACGCTCAAACCCTTTTGGATCAGCGGGTTCTCCCGCAGCATCACCTGAATCGTGCCCTGCGCCCAACGAAGTCGCTGCGTGATCATCGTCTTGGCGTCCTCGGGTGCGAGTCCGAGCGCGAGCACCTCGTCGTGATAGGCCGACCGCCAGCCCATCCCGTGCAGTCGCATACAGGTCGCCATGTCCTCGGTGACCGAGATCGTCGCCAGCGGCAGCATCGGCTGCGCTTCGTCGTCGCGCCCGACATCCACCGCGCGGATCATCGCCCGGATGGATTCGAGGGCGCCGAGCGGTGACCAATCACGACCGGCCAGGGCCGCGAACGCATCTTCGTCGAGAGGCGCTGCGCCCGACTCCTGCTCGGCCAGTTCGTTGAGTGCGGCGATCGCCTCGAGGTCGGCCCGCATCATCTCCATGTCGGATTCGACCAGCCCCCTCGCGGCCGCGTCCACCCGCTGCTGGAAGTCGTACGTCACGTCGGCCAGTGGCTTCTTCGCCTTCAGGTCGGCCCGGGCGATCCGAACGGCCTCGTCCACCGCATCCAGCGCGACGATCGCCTCGGGGTTGTCGGCCCTCACCTGCTTGCGGGTCTTCTTCAGGACCGCCTTGGCTGCGCGCAGCGATTCCTCGATGCCCTCTTCGATGGCACGCACATATCCGGTGATGCCGAGTTGCATCAGGGCCTCACGCCGCAACACCGCGTTGGAGCCACAGAAGAACGCAGCGTTCCAACCGTCCTTGCCCTGCTGGATCGGCCCGTAGAACAGGGGCGCCTGGCTGCCGAGCGGATCGTTCGGCGGCACGTTGACGAAGTACTGCGGCGTCTGCACCAACGCCATCTTCTCGTCCTTGAAGTAGCCGAGAGTTCGGTCGAGGATCTGCGGCTCAGGGATCTGGTCGGCATCGAGGATGAGGATGAACTCCCCGTCGGTCTGCAGCAGCGCGTTGTTGAGGTTGCCGGCCTTGGCATGCCGCGGTTTGTCGACCCAGCTCTCGGTGCGGGTCAAATAGCCGATGCCGTTCTCCTTGGCCATCTGCGCGAGCTCCGGGCGGTCGCCGTCGTCGAGAATCCATGTGGTGTGCGGGTATTCGACCCGCACAGCGGCATTGGCCGTCTCCATCACCATCTCCAAGGGCTCGTTGTAGGTGGTGATGAAGATGTCGACTGTGGCGCCTTCCGGAGGGTCACCGGGATCGGCGCGACGGCGCAAACGCCACATCGTCAGACCGAACAGCAACGAGTCGATCAGGCTGTACGTCTCGGCGATCACCAGCGGGACGGCGATCCACCACGCCTCCCAGTTGATCGAGGCCATCCACCGCCACACCACATAGTTGATGCCGAGGATGGCGGTCACCACGATCAGCAGGCGCAACCAGGGTGATGGAGTGGTACCGAGGTCGGGTTGGGTCTCGACGCGACGATGCGTCATCCGGCGTCGTCCCGGCGCACCGCCACCATCGTGACGTCGTCGAGTGGCGCGTTGCTCGACGCGAGCGTGGCCACCGCGGAGCACAGCGACTGCGGATCGGTGTACCCGCGGACGAAGTCCTGGACCGTGTCCGCGTCGCTGTCCTCGGACAGCAGGTCCAGGAGACCGTCGGACACGATGATCAACATGTCGCCGGCACCGAGGGTGACGGCATCCGACTTCCACTCTTCGTCGATCAGAACACCCAGCGGTAACCCACATCCGGGCAGCGACTCGACATCACCGTTGCTCCGCGAGACAAGCGCAAGTCCGTGTCCGGCGTCGATGTACTCGACCTTGCCCGTCGACTGCTCGAGCCGGGCGTGGAACAGCGTCACAAAACTCTCGGTGCTGGTGAGGTCATCGGCCACGTGATTGGCCACCAGTGAGACCGCGTCGTCCAGACTCGTTCCCGGGCACGCGTGGTCCAGGGCCTTGGAGGCGCCTCGCAGCGCAGACCGGACGCTGGCCGTCAAGATCGCGGCCCCCAGGCCCTTGCCCATCACGTCCGCGACAGTGAACACGGCGCCGCCGTCGGTGAGGTAGTGGTCGTAGAAGTCGCCGCCGACGGCGTAGGCCGGCGCACACATCGACCGCACCGAGTACCCCTCGATCCCCCGCATCGGAGCCGGCAGCAACTGGCGTTGCACGGCTGCGGCGCGTTCCAGATCATCTGCGCGTTCGAGTTCCCGTTGGGCCCATGCGGCCAGTTCACGAAAGGTCGCCTGCTGGGAATCGTCGAACGTGCGGGGCGAGGTGTCGTAGACACAGAACGTCCCGACCGGCTGATGACCCGGGCCGTACAGGGGGTAGCCGGCGTAGAACCGCACGCCGCCATCACCACCCACGCCTGGGAGGCGGGCGAACTCGGGGACCTTCGCGAGGTCGTCGACGATCAACGCCGGATCGGCAGGCTTGGTGTAGGTTCGCGCCACCGTGGTCTGGCAGACGGTCTCGGCGCGCGGAACCTGCGACAGGGGCAGACCTTCGACCATCTTGAACCACAACCGGTCTCGATCGAGCAGCGCAACCGACGCCATCGGCACGCCGAAGATGAGCCGGGCCATCCGGGTGACCCGCTCGAATCGATCCTCTGGCGGTGAGTCGAGGATCTGGAGCTGGTCGAGAGAGCGCAGACGCTTCTCCTCGGCTTCGGGCGGGAGGACGAGCTGGATCTCGGCGATCTCGGTGTCGATACTCATCGGTTCAACGCTTTCTGCAGTGCTTCGGTCATCGCCGCTGCTGATCCGGGAGAACTCTCGATCCTCCAGTCGGCCTCTTTGTTGTAGTCGAACCACACGAATCCTGAAACGTTTGCGGCTCCTCCCAGATAGGCGACGAGGTCTTTGATCCAGTCGGGTTTGGAACCACCTTGCTCGGCGCTGCCGACTTCGGTGACGAGAATGGGTTTGTCGGCGGCGACGTCTCGGATCTGGTCAACAGATTCGCCGAACAAGTCCTCTGGCGAGGTCCACTTTCCGTCGGGGATCGCGGTGCCCCAGTTGTATCCATCCACCCCGATCACGTCGACCACATCGTCCCCGGGATACCAGTCAGCCAATTGTTCGCCGGCGAGAACAACATTGGGCGCCCATATCCATCGGACGTTCTGCACGTTCTTGGTGGCGAAGATGTTTCGCACATGCCGCCACGCCTGTACATAGGTTTGCGGGGAGGTACCACCGGCCGGGCTCCACGGATACCAGGTGCCATTCGGTTCGTGGGCGAACCTCAGGTAAACCGGCTGCCCCCAGGCCGCCAATTCGTCGGCCCATCGATACAGGTAGTCGTCGTGGGTTCCCGAGATGATGGAATCCATCGTGAAGGCAGACCGGTCGTAGCTGTCCCCGCCGAGATACTTCCAGGGTTCCCAGGTCACGATCGGGTCGGCGCCTGCGCCGCGCACCACGTCGAGGCCACCGATCGGAGGAGCCGCCGTGAAGTCGGAGAAGGCCAGCACGATGCTGGGCTGTTCACCGACCAGGCCGGCCACCGCGGCCACCTCTTCACCGGCCGACAAGCCGCCCGGGGTACCGACGCCGAACCGCAGACAGGTGTCCGCGGAATTGTCGAAAGATGTGGTGTCGACCGTGCATTGCGAATCGCTCGAACATGCGAACAGGCCGGTGGATGCCACCAGCACACTGCAGATCATCGCAGTCAACTGAATCGTCGGCGACGAACGCATGCACCACCCCTGTCGATGAGTACCGCCCTTCGCGCTCGGCTACACGATTCGCGGGCGGCGTCCCTTCCCCGACGAGACGCACGTGCCATTGTTCCTGATTTATCCCGATTAGGTATGGGCAACCCCCGGTCTAGGGCGTGGCCGGCACAACTGCAATTTCGGCACCGAGTGCATAACCGGGGGCCAGCGGCAGCGAGTCGCCGCTCCAGAACCGGCCGGGGTCGAACCAATTCGGCTCTTTCTCGGTGGCGAGCAAACCCATTTCCTCATAGGTCATCGCGACCACCTCGGCGCAGTATGCCGACTCCAGCCCGACCTTCGATTGTTTTGTCCCACGTCGCGCGGCACGTCGTCGGTCCGCCGAACTCCGCACCTTGTCGTCGAGCACCGGTACACCCCGGGTGACATCACTCATCGTCGGAACGCGCCCCTTGAACCATCGGCCGGCCAGCCGGGCAGTCGTCGGGAACGCGGTGCCGTCCATTCGAGCGATCACCCTGAGCAGCAGATCTTCTTGTTCGCGGGCCGCATACGGCGTCAGCTGCCGGATCCAGCATCGCTGACCGTACTTCTGCATCCACTGCTCGGCAGCCTCACGGGCGTCGTTGAGTTGCACGCCTCGGTGATTGGTGCCGGTCCACATGTCGGTGAGCTTGTTGCCCAACTCGGCGTGCCACATCAACGGCGGCAGATCGTCGAGTGCGACCGCCATCGCCACATGGTTCACCGGGCTGTTGGTGAGGGTCTGGATGGCGCGGTCGGGACCCGACCGCCCCCGAAAGAGCCACACATCTCCGGTCCGGGTGGAGTCGAGCGCCTCGTCGAGCGAGATGGCCGCAGGCCGCTGGGAATGCACACGCAGAGCCTAAACGCGCCACGTCGACCCCCGCAGCGTCACGGCGCCGGTACGCTCGACCGGTGCGCAACGCCTGGAAGTGGATCGGTCTGGCCGGTGTCGTAGGTGTCGCCGCCAGCGGCGTCCTGGTGCGACGGGACGTCCGCCAGCGCAACGCGTATACGGCCGACGACATCCGGGCCCGCCTGCACCAGCGATACGAGGAAGCCGAGGGCCCCGCCCCGGAGCGGTGACGTCAGTTGCTGTGACGGTCAGGCGAAGCGGGCGGCGAGGGCTTCGAGTGTGCCGGTGATACCGGAGCCGTTCTTCTTGTCGAACCCGAAGACCTCGAGCATCTTGGGCGACTTCGCACTGCTGTAGTCGAACGTCTCGGTGACCTGCGTGGTGTCGGGGCCGAGCGACGAGAACTCCCACCGCCACTTGTGGCCCAGCGGATGTTGCCACTCCACGAGGGTGTCGTTCTCGAAGGCGGTGACGGTCGAGGTGATCTTGTACGGAAGTCCGTACTGCTTCATGCCGACGCTGAATTTCGCGCCCTGACTCAGCCGATCGGGTCCTTTGACCGGGGTGTCGCGGACTGTGCCCGATCCGTCGAGTTCGGGGTGCCGGTGAGGGTTGGCGACCAGAGCGAAGACCTCGGAGACGGGTGCCTTCACCACCACCTGCCGGGCGATCTTGCGTGGGCCGGAATCGATTGTTGTCACAGTTGCATCTGCCATGGCGCCAACGTACGCCGCGACCGTGGGTCGATGCGCGTGCGAACACATTCTCAGAGCGGGTATCTCGTCCCGGTCTCACGTTCGGCAGCGCGCCACAGGTCGCCAGCCAGGTCGTAGTCGCAGGCGGTGGACGATCGCCCGGACAGCACCGGCGACCCTTTCAGCGCCCAGAGCCCGTCCATCCCCACGTAGCTGCCCGGTGGAATCGGTTCGGTCAGGCAGTAGAGCGTGGACGCTGCGCCGGCGTCGATGTCGTTGGCGACGAGGGTCGCTGCGGCTTTCACCACCTTGTGTACCGGACCGAGCCGGGGCTTGTTCGAGATGTTGGACGCCACCCAACCGGGCTGACTGAGCATCGCTGTGATGGGAGAACCACTGTGGCGCAACCTCTTGTCCAGTTCGAGGCCCCACAACATCACGGCCAGCTTGGACCGGGCGTATGCGCGGGGCGGCGACCACCGTGCGCTGCGCAGATGCAGGTCGTCGGGGTCGATGGTCGCCGATCGGTGGGCATCGGAGGCCACCAGGACGATCCGCTCACGAATCTGCGGCAGCAGCAGGTTGGTCAGCGCGAAGGGTCCGAGGAAGTTGGTGCCGATGGCGGTCTCGAATCCGTCGCCGGTGTCAGCGCGTGTCGTCGGGACCATTCCGGCGTTGTTGATCAGGACGTCGATCGGCCCGCCGAGGTTCGCCGCGGCGTCGCGCACCGACGAGAGGTCGGCGAGGTCGAGTCGCAGCACCTCGGTGTCTCCACCGATCTCCGCCGCGCGCCGGGCACCGAGTTCGGGATCACGGACCGCCAGGACCACACGCGCCCCGGCGCCTGCGAGTGCTCGGGCGCTGGCGAATCCGACCCCGTTCGTGGCCCCGGTGACCACCACCCGTTTGCCCTTCACGACACCGAGCCGGTCGGGTAGCCACTGTGTTGCCATGGCGTCGACCGTATCTCGCAACACCACGGGCGGGCAGGCGCGCACAGAAACCGGCCGCGATGGTCACATCCGGCCTTTCCACGACGACTTGTGTGCACTGTGGCGCACCCGCGCCGGAGCGGGCGGGCTCGGTTTGGTCCCTGCGCCGACACACCGGGGCGACCGATACGGCACAGTGAATCCATGAGCGTGAACAACACGAGGGGCGCCGGCGACCTCGGACGAAGCCCGGACACGGTCCGCCAGACCATCGTCGACCGTCTCGACGGTTTCGACCACGCCACCGCCGACCTCACCGAAGGCGTCCGGGCCGCCGCTGTGGCGATCGCGGTGACCAGTCGCGACGGCGAGTACGGCATCTGGCTGACCAAACGTCCTTCCCGGATGCGCGAGCACCCAAGCCAGTTCGCACTCCCCGGCGGACGTCTCGAGGCCGGCGAAACCCACGCCGATGCAGCGTTACGCGAAATGCACGAAGAGCTCGGCGTTCACGTCGACCAGACGCAGGTACTGGGCCGCCTCGACGACTACGCCACCCGATCGGGGTACGTGATGACCCCGATCGTGTGCTGGGCAGGGCCCGACCGCGAGACCAATCCGAACCCCGGCGAAGTGGCCCAACTGTTCTTCATCCCGATGTCCGACCTGATGGTGACGCCGCGGTTCGTCAGCATCCCGGAGTCGGACAAACCGGTCATCCAGCTCCCGCTGGTGGGATCGCTGGTGCACGCACCCACGGCCGCAGTGATCTACCAGTTCGCCGAAGTCGTGTTGGCAGGACGCCATACCCGGGTCGACGGGTTCGAGCAGCCGGTGTTCGCATGGCGTTGATCCGGGTGCCCAGAACCGGCTGTACCCCTCGTCACCATGAGGTTTCCACACAGCACCGAAAGGGTAGGCGAACACCGTGACCGCACCGCTGAAGACTTCATCGTCCAGTTCGATCATCCGGGACCTGCCGAAGCCTGCCGGTCCTCTCTCGGCGGCGGTCGTCTCGGCGTTGTCTCGTGATCCCGAAACATCCACGTCGCTGCTCTCCCTGGACGAGTCCGACTACAACACCGAACCGTACGGTCGTGATCTCCAGCTGGCGCTGTACGTCTGCTACGAACTGCACTACCGCGGGTTCATCGGCGTCGACGACGCCTGGGAATGGAACCCCGAACTCCTCCGGCTGCGCGCGCGCCTGGAGAAGAACTTCATGAACGCGCTGCGCGCGGACGTGGAGCCGGGCGACAACGCCACCGCGGAGATCGAGGCGCTCTCCATCGAGACCCCGGACGGCAGCGGACCTTCGTACTACCTGTGCGACGTCGGCACGTGGCACCAGCTGCAGGAGTACTTCGTGCACCGCTCGGTGTACCACCTGAAAGAAGCCGATCCCCATGCGTGGGCGATCCCCCGCCTCACGGGCCAGGCCAAAGCGTCGTTTGTCGCCGTCGAATTCGACGAGTTCGGTGGCGGTCGCGGCGAGAACGTCCACCAGCAGCTGTACGCCGACCTACTCGATGCCGCCGGCCTTGACTCCGACTACCTCGCTTACCTGGAGATCGTCCCCGGCGAGTCCCTGGCGCTGGTCAATCTGATGTCGATGCTCGGACTGCACCGATCGTTGCGGGGCGCGGTGGTCGGGCATTTCGCGGCCACCGAGATCACGTCCTCGCCCGGTTCCCGCCGGCTGGCGCAGGCCCTCGAACGTCTCGACGCCCCAGACGAGTGCATCCGGTTCTACCGCGAACACGTGGAGGCCGACGCCGTGCACGAGCAGGTGCTGCGCCACGAGGTGGTCGGTGACCTGCTGACACGCGAGCCCGAACTCGAATCCGACGTGGTCTTCGGGATCCGCGCGTTCGACTTCCTCGAGGAGAAACTCGCAGCCCTGCTGATGAGGAGCTGGACCGAAGGAAAGTGCTCGCTGCTCGAACCGATCAGCTGATCAGATCCGGTCCTCGCGGCGCACGATCTTCTTGCGGCCGCGATGGCTGGTGTCGCACAGCGGATAGGTCTTGCTGCGTTTGCATGCGCACAGCGCGACCATGAATCGATCGGAGTCGACGGTGCTGCCGTCGGGCATCTCGATGCTCACCGGTCCTTGAACCATGATCGGGCCGCCCTGCACCACCCGGATCACCCGGCGATCGCCGCCTCTGTTGCCGGCTCTTCCCTTCTCGGGAACGGTTCCCTTGTCAGGAACTGTCATCGCCCACCGGCGGCCTTGTGCGCCCGGACAACAACGAGTTCTTCTTCGCGGCAACCGGGTTCGAGCATGCCGAGGGACTCGAGCCAGCGCGCGTTCTGCATCAGCACCGGCCCGAACGGAATGCGTTCGCGGGCAATGACATCGGCGTTGAGGCCACCCGCACGCAGTTCGACCAGCGAACTCTCGGTATCGGCGAACTCCGACTGGACGATCATGATCGTGCCATCGTCGGCAAGCAGCTCCGGGGCCGCGACGCACAGCGGGTCGAGCAATGTCCGGCCATCGCGGCCACCGTGCCATGAATGTGTCAGTCCCACAGTCGCTGTCGAGAGGCGATCGGCAGGTACGTAGGGCGGATTGGAGACAACGAGGTCGAACGGGCCGGCTTCGAGCGCCTCCTCCAGCGAACCGAGCCGTGCGTCCACAACAAGTCCCTGCGCCTCCGCGTTGTCCAGCGTGCACTGCACCGCCTTGGGCGAGATGTCGTATGCGACGACTTCAGCGGCACCGATCCGTGCGGCCGCGACGGCGAGCACGCCACTTCCCGTGCACAGATCCAGCACTCGTCGCCCCTGCACCATCCCGAGACCGGCCATGGCCGCGAGCAGCAGTCGCGAGTCCTCCTGCGGCTTGTATACGCCGTTCGGCACCTCGATGGCCTCCAAGGCCGCCAGGGCCTCGTCGACAGGGTCCGACACGTAGTTGTCAAGCATCGGGACACCCCGAACTGGCAGCATTGTCATGTTGTGGGCCTTTGCGGTCTCGAGGCCGCCGACGCTGATCGCCGTGGCCGCCATGGGTTTCTTATGCCCCCTACCTGCGGGCGGTAAACACACCGTGCGCTTTGCCGTCTGAGCATATGGCCCCGAACTGTTCGACATTTCCGTTCCGGGTGACCGGCAGCCACGGAATGATGAGGGAGTTTGCCCGCATCGGCCGTCGGGTATCTGCCCTGGGACAGCGCCACGTCCCACCAGTGATGAAGGAGCGCGATGAGAGTTTCGGACATAGCCGGCCTTCCCATTCAGGCAGGCGCCGCCCTGCGGGGCGCTCGCCTCTTCCACCCCAACGGCGTATTGGCAAAAGGCACCCTGACCAGGGTGGCCGATGACGGTGTCGGGTTGCCGATGGCCGACTGCGACGTGGTGGCCCGGGTGTCCAAAGGTGTCGGGATGCCCGGAACGGTTCCCGATGTGCTGGGCCTTGCCATCCGGATGCCGCCGCATCCAGGCGATCACGCGCCGTGGGACGTGCTGCTCGCCAGTGCCGCGGGGACAAACTTGGTCGCCAGGACCATCCCCTTCCCCGCCCGCGCCCTCGGCGGCGCCGTCCTCTCCTCCCTGCAACCGCTGCACCACGACGGTGGGAGCTGGTGGCTCCGGGCAAGGGTGGCGCCGGAGACACCGCAGGCCAGCGTCTCCCTGGAGAACTTCCACAAACAGATCAGCGGTGCCGGTCTGGTCTTCGACATCGAGCAGGCCCACGGCACGGGGCCGTTCGAGCCGCTCGCCCGGTTGACGCTCGCCGAACCTGCCGACGAGGCCGACTACCCGAACATCGGTTTCGATCCCACGGTGAACACCACCAGAGACGTTGATCCGGAACCGAACTGGTTATCGGGTACCCGTAAGCTCGCCTATCGTTACAGCCGCAAGGGGCGTGCCGCCGAAGGGTGAGGTGAGCACGGCAATCTGGTCGAGTCGCGAAGGGGCCGAAGATCATGTCGTTGGACCAGGAGAAGACCGGCACCTCGGAACATCGCCTCCCTGCGCTCGACCGTTTCTTCAAGATCACCGAGCGCAACTCGACGCTCTCACGAGAGATTCGTGGCGGCCTTGTCACCTTCTTCACGATGGCCTACATCGTGGTGCTCAACCCGATCATCATCGGCGGGGTACCGGGCAACTCCAAGAACACCGACGTCCTCGGTGACGTTCTCCCCCTTGCACAGGTTGCGGCCGTCACCGCGCTGGTCGCCGGCATCATGTCCATCATCTTCGGGCTGGTGGCGAACTATCCGTTCGCGATCGCAGCCGGCCTGGGGATCAACAGCCTGCTCGCGGTGTCGATCGCGCCGCAGGTCACGTGGGCCGAGGCGATGGGGCTTGTTGTCGTCGACGGCATCATCATCGTGGCGCTGGCCGTCACCGGATTCCGGACAGCGGTGTTCCGGGCCGTCCCTGCAGAACTGAAGGCCGCGATCGCGGCAGGCATCGGGTGTTTCATCGCCTTCATCGGCCTGGTGGATGCCGGCTTCGTCAAACGCATCCCCGATGCGGCGGGCACAACCGTGCCGGTGAGCCTGGGCATCGACAACTCCGTGGCCACCTGGCCGACCCTGATCTTCGTCTTCGGGGTGCTGCTCATGGGCGTCCTGGTGGTGCGCAAGGTGCGGGGCGGTCTGCTCATCGGCATCGTGATCACCACTGCGGTGGCCATGATCGTGCAGACCTTCGCCGACCTGGGGCCCTCGGTCACCGATACCAAGGGCTGGAATCTCAACGTGCCCGACTGGCCGTCATCCATCGGAGGAATGCCCGACCTCGACCTCGTGGGCGACGTCGACCTCTTCGGCGCGTTCACCCGCATAGGTGTGCTCTCGGCATCGGTTCTCGTGTTCGCACTGGTGCTCTCGAACTTCTTCGACGCCATGGGCACGATGACCGGCCTCGGCAAAGAGGCCGAGCTCGCGGACAAGGACGGCAATCTGCCGAACATCGGTAAAGCCCTTGTGGTCGAGGGCGCCGGGGCCATCGCCGGTGGCGCCGGGTCGGCATCGTCGAACACCGTGTTCGTCGAGTCGGCGTCGGGCATCGCCGAAGGCGCCAGAACCGGTTTGGCGAACGTCGTGACCGGGGTCCTGTTCCTGGTTGCCATGTTCTTCACACCGCTGTACTCGGTGGTGCCGCTCGAGGCAGCCGCACCCGCCCTGGTGGTGGTGGGCGCGTTGATGATCGCGCAGATCCGCACCGTCGACCTCACCCGGTTCGACTACGCACTGCCCTGCTTCCTCACCATCGTGGTGATGCCCTTCACCTACTCGATCGCCAACGGCATCGGCGTCGGTTTCATCACCTGGGTGGTGCTCGCGTCGGCGCGGGGCAAGATACGGTCGATCCACCCCTTGCTCTGGCTGGTTGCCGCGCTCTTCGCCCTGTACTTCGCCAAGGAACCCATCGAAGCGCTCATCGGGTAGCTCGCTGCCGGACCGCGTGGCCGATTAGTTGGCAGCGGTAAACTATTTCCGATGCAACTCCCGGTGATGTTCTCGTCTCTCGGGGTACGCAACTACCGTCTCTGGGCTGGTGGACAGGTGGTCTCGCTCGTCGGGACCTGGATGCAGCGCATCGCGCAGGACTGGCTGGTACTGGAACTGTCCGGCGGCAGCGGCGTTGCGGTCGGCATCGTCATGGCCCTGCAGTTCGGCCCCACAGCCATCGTCTCGCTACCCGCCGGAGCACTGGCCGACCGGTTCGACAAACGCAAACTCCTCATCGCCACCCAGACCACCATCGCGTTGTGCGCCCTGATCCTCGGGGTGCTCGATGTGGCGGGGATGGCCACTCTGGCCTGGGTGTACATCCTCTCGTTCGCCTTGGGGTGCGTCTCGGCGATCGATGCGCCGATCCGGCAGTCGTTCACCATCGAGATGGTGGGCGCAGAGCAGTTGCCCAACGCGGTGGCACTCAACTCGCTGACGTTCAACCTCGCCCGGATCATCGGGCCGGCGGTGGCCGGGCTCCTGATCACCCTGGTGGGCACCGGCCCGGTTTTCCTCATCAACGCGGTCACCTCGCTGGCGGTGTTGGCCGGACTGTTCGCGATGCGCACGTCGGAGCTGATCCGCTCCGCACGTGCCACCACGGACCGCTCGATCCGCAGTGGGGTGCGCTACGTGCGCCGCAACCGCCACCTCGTCGTGGTCCTCGCAACGGTGTTTGTCGTCTCCACCTTCGGCCTGAATTTCCCACTCTCGCTTGCACTCTTGACCGCGAACACTTTCGAGGGCACTGCCGGCGGATACGGTCTGCTGTCCACGATGCTGGCCGTGGGCACACTCAGCGGAGCACTGGTGGCAGCCCGCCGGACGAAACCGGCACGGCTGCGGCACTTTCTGGCCGGCGCACTCGCGTTCGGTGTCTTCGAGGTCGTCGTCGGTCTGATGCCGACCTTCTGGCTGGTGGCAGTGGTCCTCATCCCGGTCGGTGTCGCCAACATCATGTTCACCACCTCGGCGATGAACATCATGCAGCTGTCGGTCGATTCGCAGATGCGCGGCCGGGTGATGGGCATCTACATGCTCTGTTTCCTCGGTGGCACGCCGATCGGCAGCCCGTTGCTGGGCTGGCTCGCCCAGGTGACCGATCCGCGTGCACCACTGATCGTCGGTGGTGCGATCAGCGCGATCGCCGTGGCGGTGTGCGGACTGCTGCTGATGCGCGCCGGTCACATGCGACCTTCGCTCGACCACGGCCGGGTGGTGTTGTCCTCTCACGAGTGAGGCAGGCGTTCCACCAGCAAATTGCATACACGGCCGACGTTCGGTGCCATTCTGGATGGATGATCGACATCGAACGACCCAAGATCGAAGGCTCCGTGGCGGTCGGTGAGGGACGCCGGATCGGGTTCGCCGAGTTCGGTTCCGCGACCGGCCGCGCTGTGTTCTGGCTCCACGGCACGCCAGGCGCCAGGCGGCAGATCCCGATCGAGGTCCGCGATCTAGGCGAAGCGGAGAACATCAGGATCATCGGTCTCGACCGTCCCGGTGTCGGATCTTCGACCCCGTACAGCTACCCCAACGTGCTCGCCTTCGCCGACGATCTCGCCACCGTGGCCGACACCCTCGGCGTGGACAAGTTCGCGGTCATCGGCCTGTCCGGCGGAGGCCCCTACGCGCTCGGCGTGGCCCATGCGATGCCCGACCGAGTGGTCGTCGCCGGCGTACTCGGCGGCGTGGCACCAGCCGTCGGGCCCGACGCGATCGGTGGAGGTGCCATGGAACTGGGCAAGTTCCTCGCACCCCTGCTGCAGACGGCCGGAGCGCCGATCGGGCGAGTTGTCAGTTCGGTCGTGCGAGTGGCACGACCGGTTGCCGGGCCGGCCATCGGTGTCTACGGACGGCTGTCCCCCGCTGCCGATCGCGAATTGCTCCAGCGCCCCGAGTTCAAAGCGATGTTCCTCGACGACCTCCTCAACGGCGGACGCCGCCAGATGGAGGCGCCGTTCGCCGATGTTGTTGTCTTCGCTCGCGATTGGGGATTCTCGGTCGGCGACGTGACCGTCCCGGTGCGCTGGTGGCACGGCGATCACGACCACATCATTCCGCACAAGCACGGCGAACACGTGGTGCATCTGCTGCCCGACGCCAAGATGTTCACCATGCCCGGTGAGAGTCATCTGGGCGGACTGGGTCTGGCGGTCGACATCCTCGGTGAGCTGATGGCGGTCTGGGATTCGGAGACCGCGCTCGACAAACGGTGAACGACGTAGGGTGGTCTCTGGCGCCGACCGGGCGTCCGCAAGCGGAACAGGAGTGCCGAATGTCCGACTGGGTGCACAAGATCAAACAAGAAGCCAAGGAGTTGAGGGCGTCCGCGGAGCAGGAGTTCACCGTCCTCGAGGGCGTTGACGGAGTGGACCCGATGGATCGTCGCGCCGGTGACCCCGAAGCCCACGCAGCGGAGAACGCAGCACCCTCGGACGAGTCCGAAGGCACGCCGAAACCGGAGTGATCGGGCGCCCCCCCAGCTCACACCGGGTACGGCAGGGTGTCCCCACCTCGTTGGTCGAGCATCACCGTCATCACCGAGATCTCGTCCGACTGCGACTTCACCATCCCGACCGCCGCGCGCCGGATGGCGGGTTCTCCAGCGGTCCGGGCCGCTTCTGCAGCCATGTCGACCGCCCCTTGATGATGCCGAATCATCAACTGCAGGAACAAGATCTCGCTCTGCACATCGTCGGCCGACGACAACCGGGTCAGTTCGTCGCCACTGGCCATCCCGGGCATCGTCGACACACCCGCGGAGTGCTGATGGCCACCCGATCCCATCCAGCTCATCGGACGCTCTGCTTGCAGCGGTGCGTCGAGCATCTGTAGCCAGCCCTGCATCTGCCCGATCTCGCGCCACTGCGCCTGCTCGATCTGGGCCGCGAGCGCCCGGACATCGGGCTGCGCTGTCGGCGCCAACAGGTCGCACATCATGAGGGCCTGCTGGTGATGTGCGGACATGTCTTGTGCAAACCCCACGTCCACGGCGGTCGCCGA
This sequence comes from Williamsia muralis, assembly GCF_051487485.1. GTDB lineage: Bacteria > Actinomycetota > Actinomycetes > Mycobacteriales > Mycobacteriaceae > Williamsia > Williamsia muralis_B. Next base: position 980,870 of record NZ_JAHVCV010000002.1, read on the forward strand.
CTCTCCTGCCGCCTGCGACTCCGGACCGCCGCGGTCGATCATCAACCCGACACCCAGCCCGATGACCAAGGCCACGACAACCGCGGTGATCAGCCACAACCGTTGGCCGACAATGGCTTTCATCGGATCGGGTACACCGCCGGATCGAGCGTCAGCGCCATGAACCCGTTGTCCATGCAGGTCACCCAGAGCTGATCGCCGTGGAACTCCGGTGGCGACAGACACCAGTCGGCCGAGAGGTCACCTCCGACCAGACGACTCTGATCGTTGATGATCCCGTCCACGGGGCTGTCGCCCTGCAGCACTGCCCGGGCGACCGCCAGCGTGCCGATGATCGGCGGAGCCGCGATGGAGCCGAGCAAGGCGTGCAGAGAGTTGCTCAATTGCCAGTTCTCACCAGTCTGCGCCGGCGGGTTGAAGTACGCGATCTCCGCGAAGTGGTCGGGGTCGCTGATGTCGAACACGCGGACGCCCGACTGGATCCACCCGCAAGCCATCGCGGTCGGGTCGACCGGACGATCCACCGAACAGTAGTGGGCGTCGTAACCGAAAGCGCCGTTGGCCGTGGTGCTCTGAGCCCACCTGTTGGCGTTCTCCGGCAGATTGATCGCCAACTTGATCGCGTTGCGCTGCTGAAGATTCGACGAGCGCGCCGCATCGAACAACTTGACGCCACCCGAACCGCCCTCGTCGACGCTGAAGACGTGCGGCTGCCCGGTGTAGGTGACGTAGATGCTGTGTTGAGTGATCTGACCATCGACCCAGAGCTTTTCACCGACGTGCGGCATGAGTTCGGGCACAATCGTTCTCGGCTTGCGGTTCTGCACCGCCGAGACGTCGATCATCGTCAGCCCCAGAAGGTTTGACAGATACATGGTGTTGCCGTCTGGCGAGAACCCGAGACCGTGGGCCTCCACACCCGTCACACCGGACCACACCACCATCGGATCACGCGGATCGGTGATGTCGATGGCGCTGACGTAGCCGGGGGCAATGCCGGTGGCCCAGTACGTGTTCCCGTCAGGCGAGAAGTCACCCTCGTGGGTGGTGATCGGAATCGGCATCGACAGCTGGGACCCCGCGCCGGTGTTGAGCAACCGCGGGTGCGCGCAGTCGGTGGCGATGTCGTACACCGAGATGTAACCGGCGCCCTCGAGGATGCCCACCCCCGTACCCACCAGGAGTCCGCGTTCCTTGTTGACCTTCAACGACTCCCAGGTGCCGCCCACCATCGCAGGCTCGCTCAGCACATCTGTCATCCGCGGATTGGCCGGGTCGCTGACGTCGATCACCTGCACCCCGGGATTGGGCCCCAAGAAGTTGGTGGGGAAAGAAGAACCCGTGTACGAACAGTGGCCGTAGGTGGCACTGACGATGCCGGCACCCTGCCCCTGATACTGACCGATCAGATCGATGTTGCAGTTGTACCCCTTGGTGCTGCGCCCGGATTTGCGGTCCGCCAAGGGCACCTCGCCCTGGATACCGGTCTCGACCCGATCCCCCGGTCGACAGTCCGCGACGTCCACCGCGGTGGGCCAGACGTCGATCAGGTCGTTGTACCCGGGCGGAGCGGCCGCCGAAGCCGGACCGACCGTAGCCGTTGCCATCGCCAGGACCGCACCGAAGATCACCGCGATCCGGACCGCGCCTTTGTTTCCCGCCCATGCGCCCACAACAAGCCCCCTCCGGCTTCATTGCCGTGCTTCGCGGGAGCGTAACGCCGCTCGGCTGCGACGAGGTGCGCTTTCGGGATTTTTCTGCGGTGGTGGTCAGCCCACGGGCAGGCTGTTCACCGCATCGACGAGCTGGTCGGACGTGGTGGCCTTGTCCACGGCGGAGAGCTCGATGTAGACGTCGGGCATACCGTCGACCGTCAGCGCCATCCATCGCGGCTCGTCCCCGCCGCCACCGCTGACCGCGCGCCCGTTCTGCCACGTTGTGCTGGTCACCCCGTCGAAGCCGCGGATGTCGTCCATCCGGCTCTCGAGTGCCTCAGGTGTGACATAGAAGTCGGTCCACAGGTCGTACAGCTCACCATCGGAGTCCAGGACACAGCGGAAACCCGCCTTGATGAACTGCTCGCCCGATCCGTCGAGCCCGTCACCTTCCTCAGGCGGCACCGCATCCATCCGCGTCTCGCATCGCATACCGTTGTAGCCCTGCTCGTCGGGTCCCGCCGGTAACAGCTCGGGCAACCGCTGGGCCGACTCCGCGTACAACCCCCACCCGGAGCCCACCTCGACCGACGCCGAAGCGCTCGGTTCGGACACGCGGCCCTTGTCGTCCACCGCCCGCACCCGGTACTCCACCCGGTCACCGCCTGAAGGAGCCACCGCCGAAATGTCGGTGAACTCCGTGGCCGGGCCCGAATACACGACCGCCTCACCGCGACTGAGCAGATAGGAATCGGCTCCTGACGACGACTTCCAACTGACCTTCACCACCGGGCCCTCGGCACTGGCCGTGACCGTCCCCGGACTCGACACCGAGTTGCCGGCACCCCGCACGAAATAGGTGATGGTGAACGCGAGAACCAGCGCCACGACCCCGGCGACCACCAGCAGCGGCCATCCCCAGCGCTTCACAGCGGCAGCCTGTCCAGCAGGGCCACGGCGTCGGCGTCTTTGCCGCTTTCCATGGTGACGCTCAAGTCGTACACCTCACGATCGGTGTCGTCGAAGGCCAGGATCGCGGTACCCGCCCAGTCACTGGTCGGGCCGTTGCCCTGATAGAGGGTGCCGTCGGCGCCCTGATCGGTGGTCACCGATGACGTCTTCAAGTTGAGACCGTCCAGGTACTCGTCGCGGACCTGGCGAGACGGGAACTGCCGCAGCTGCACTGTGTAGGTGGCAGCGGCGTCGCGGCAGAAGATGACGCCCGTCTTCGGGATCTCCGGGTCGACACTGCCCGTCCCGCCCCAGCACGCTTCTTGCCCGAAGGTGTCGGTGGACAACGGGCTCGGGCCGACGATCTCCCCGAACGTGGCCGCCATCTGTTCCAGACCGTGCCACCGTTGCGCCACGGCTACTTCGTCACTCGCCGGGCTGTAGGACGATTCGTCCCGGTCGCCCGATCGCGCCGACACCGTGTACGAGTACGTACCCGGCAACGGCATGGGTTGTGCATACTCGGTTTTGTCCCCGACATAGATGACCGAATCACCTTGCCGCAGAACGTACTCGGACGCACCATCCACCGCGGACCAACTGATGTCCACGGACTCGGCGGCCAGTTCGACGGCGGGCTTCTGCGGCGCCGCCAGCGCACTGCCGCCACCGGCGATCAGCATGCCGGCGATCACACCGAGCACCACCGCGAGCACCACCACCGGCCCGGCGAGAATCGCAGGGCGGGTGAACCACGGACCGTTCGACGCCGGAGCCGCCGCGGATCCGGCGCCCGCGTAGGCCGGACGTTGTCCACTCGACGCCACCCCCGGGTATCCCTGGCCCGCCCCCTGATACGGGTTCGACTGATACGGGGACGAGTTCTGCTGTGCTGAATGACCGGGCGACGACTGACCCGGCGAAGAATGCTGGGGAGTGAAGTGCTGCGGTGACGAATGCTGGGCCGCCGGCTGTCCGAAACCGGGCTGTCCGGGAGTCGAGGGGTAGGGTCCCGGTTGGTAGGGATTCGATGGCACGGGCCCGGGCGTCGCTGCCGGAGGGAAGGTCGCCGCAGCTGCCGATCGGGGGGCATTCGTCTGCGGCGTATCGGGTTTGACCGGGATGGGCACAAAAGCGCTCTGCGCGCGTGTGCTCTGCGGCGCCCCACCGCCCTGCAGCGCCTCCAGTGCGGCATCGGCCAGCTCGCGGGCGGTGTCGAAACGGTCAGCGGGCTTTTTGGCCATCGCCCTTGCGATCACCGACGCCATGGCCGCCGGGACGGCGGGATTGACGGCGGCCGGGTTCGGCGGGGCGTTGAACATGTGCGCCGCCATCAGACCCTGACTGGTGGGGGCATCGAAAGGCGCTGTCGCGGTGAGCAACTCGTAGAGAGTGCAGCCCAGCGCGTACACGTCGGCACGATGGTCGATCTCCTCGCCACCGATTTGTTCAGGGGCGCTGTACCGCAGGGTGCCCACCGTCATCCCCACCGACGTGAGACTGCTGTCGGTCTCCTGCGCCATCCTCGCGATGCCGAAGTCGGTGAGCTTCACCGCATCCGGGTTCATCGGATCGGCACCCGGCGTGATCAAGATGTTCCCGGGTTTGACGTCGCGGTGCAGCAGCCCCTTGCGGTGCGCGTAGTCCAGTCCGTCGGCGACCTCGGAGATGATCTGCACCGCAAGTCGCGGATGCAACGGGCCGTCGATCAACATGTGCGCCGCGTCGGTACCCGACACGAACTCCATCGCGATCCACAGCTGACCCTCGTGAGTACCCCGGTCCAGCACGTTCACCAGGTTCGGATGACTCAGTGGGGCGACCAGATCGGCTTCCCGCTCGAACCGCGCCCGGGTGTCGGGGTCACTGCCGTAGGTGTTGTTCAGCAACTTGATGGCATCGGCTCTCGGCAACCGGGGGTGCTGGGCTTTGTACACCTCACCCATCCCGCCGCGGCCGAGCATCTCCAGAATTTGATAGCCACCGATGTAGGAACCGATCGCCACGCTCATCTCATGCCCTTCCAGCTCTCACCCACGGTCGGTGAGCTGAGCAGATAGTAGCCACCACCGGCTGGGGCGGACCAGATCTCGGAGCCCGATTACACCGTCTGACCGATCACGCCAAAACAGCCCGCGTGACACGGTTCGGCAAATACGCTCAGCGCCATGAAATCTGACGTTGTCCGGGTACTGGTCTGTGTCGCGGCGGTGGGCGCCGCGGTGTCTGCGGGCGCAGGTTCCGCTTCCGCCGCCCCCACGAATACGTGCACTGCGGCCGACCGGGTGGCCGGCGCCCAGACCTATCTCGATGCGCTCGTCGACCCCTCGTACGCCTACGACGTCCCCCTTGCCGACGACGTGGTCCGATTCGAGAACGGACTGCAGACCGGGTTCTCCGGCGACGTGATGAAGGCCGAACTCGCCCTGCATCTGCAATACAGCGGCATCACCTCGCTGGACAACGAACAGTGGTCGGGCAGCGGCGACTCGGTCCGGGTGATCTACGACCTCGAATATGGCGTCGGCGACCTCAATCTGGCTGATGCCACCGTGGACGAGACCTTCCGGTTCAACGGCGATTGCCTGATCCAGCGCATCGACGCGACCATCACCATCACCCCCGGTGACGGATTCTGATGGGGCGCTTCAGTCGCGCCGAACTCGAGAGTGAGTTCGCCAGGTTCGAGAAGATGGTCGAGCAGGTCGCCGAAACCCACGACTGGAACCCCTGGGCCGAGCAGTTCACCGACGACGCCGACTACGTCGAACACGCGATGGGCACCTTCAAGGGGCGCGAAGAGATCCGCACCTGGGTGATCAAGACCATGGGCCGGTTCCCGGGCAGCCACATGGTTGCCTTCCCGGCACTGTGGCATGTGATCGATGAGGAGACCGACCGGGTGATCTGCGAGATCGACAATCCACTGCGCGACCCCGGCGACGGTTCGTTGTTCACGGCCACCAACATCACGATTCTGACGTATGCAGGCGACGGGCTGTGGTCCAAGGAAGAAGACGTCTACAACCCGCTGGAGTTTGCTCAGGCAGCCAAAGCCTGGTGTCATAAGGCGCAGGAGCTGGGGAACCTGACCGACGAGGCCGGGCGATGGCTCGACACGGTGGGCAAGTACTTCTGAAGGATCGCTCGCCACCAATAATGGATTGGTAGTTCAGTTTTTCTGGGCGGATCCGCATCACGTCAGTAAGATGCACCACACACGGGGATCATCGGCGCACCCAGTCCGAGCAGTAACCAGGCCACCACTGACCAGCAGCGATTCAGTGGCGCGAGGGTTTCGACACACCTTTGCGCCGGCGCGAAGAACTTGGGTGGCGGTAGTGCGTTCCCGTAGCCTGGACCCTTATCACGCCTAGCCGTTCTTGGAGGAATAACTAATGGCCCGCGAGTTGACTCAACTGGAGCTCTTGAAAGAACTGGAGCCGGTGGCCGAGGAAAACGTCAATCGCCATCTGCGTCTTGCCAAGGACTGGAACCCGCATGACTACGTCCCCTGGGACGAAGGGCAGAACTTCGCAGCTCTCGGTGGCATCGACTGGGATCCGGAGCAGTCGAGGCTCGACGACGTGGCCAAGGCCGCGATGGTCACCAACCTCCTGACCGAGGACAACCTTCCGTCGTATCACCGCGAGATCGCGGAGAACTTTTCGATGGACGACGCGTGGGGCCATTGGGTCGGACGCTGGACCGCCGAAGAGAACCGCCACGGCATCGCGATGCGCGACTACCTCGTGGTCACCCGCGGCGTCGACCCGGTCGCACTCGAAGAAGCCCGCATGATCCACATGACCAACGGCTTCTCCTCACTCGCCACCGCAGGTGCACGCGCCGAGGAGCTCGGCGAGACCAGCGCAGGACTGCTGCGCTCGGTGGCGTATGTGACCTTCCAGGAACTTGCGACACGTGTCTCCCACCGCAACACCGGCAAGGCGTGCAACGACCCGATCGCCGACCGCATGCTCCAGCGCATCGCCGCCGACGAGAACCTGCACATGGTGTTCTACCGCAACATCTGCGGCGCCGGCCTCGACATCTCGCCCGACCAGACCATCCGCGCGATCTACGAAGTGGTCTCCAACTTCCAGATGCCCGGCCTCGGCATGCCGAACTTCCGTCGCAACGGCGTTCTCATGGCCAAGCACGGTATCTACGACCTGCGTCAGCACCTCGAAGAGGTCATCCAGCCCGTTCTGCGCAAGTGGAATATCTTCGAGCGCGAGGACTTCAGCGCAGAGGGCGAGAAGACCCGCGAAGAGCTGGCCGCGTTCCTCGACAAGCTGGCTGCCGACACCATCAAGTTCGAAGAGATGCGTGACCGTGCGCTCGCTCGCGAAGCGGCCAAGCGCGAAAAGGCCCGCGCCGCCTCCTAGCGGCGACTTCTCGGAAGAGGCAACACCCTGACCGCCCTGCTGCCAGACACGCGCACCACCCCGGCTCTGTCCATCGGGTCCATCGAGCTCTCCAGCCCGGTGGTCCTGGCTCCGATGGCCGGGGTGACCAACGTTGCCTTTCGCACGTTGTGCCGGGAACTCGAGCTCGCCCGGACCGGGACCGTTGCCGGTCTCTACGTCTGTGAGATGGTCACCGCCCGCGCTCTTGTGGAGCGCCACCCGGTGACCATGCACATGACCACGTTCGCCCCGGAAGAGAACCCGCGGTCGATGCAGCTCTACACGGTCGATCCCGAGTACACCTACGCCGCGGCCAAGATGATCGTCGACGAGAACCTCGCCGACCACATCGACATGAACTTCGGCTGCCCGGTGCCGAAGGTGACACGCAAGGGCGGCGGCTCGGCCATCCCCTACAAGCGCCGCCTGTTCGCCAACATCGTCGCCGCTGCCGTCCGCGCCACCGAGGGCACCGACATCCCCGTCACCGTCAAGTTCCGCATCGGAATCGACGACGAGCACCACACCCACCTCGACGCCGGTCGGATCGCCGCCGCCGAGGGCGCGAAAGCTGTTGCGCTGCATGCTCGTACGGCCTCGCAACGCTACTCCGGGAGCGCCGACTGGGACGAGATCGCACGGCTCAAGGAGCACGTGACCGACGTGCCCGTCCTCGGCAACGGCGACATCTTCGAGCCCGCCGACGCCACCCGCATGATGAATCAGACCGGCTGCGACGGCGTGGTCATCGGTCGTGGATGCCTCGGCCGGCCATGGCTGTTCTCCGAACTGAGCGCCGAATTGAACGGACTGCCCACCCCGGCGGCCCCCACGCTCGGCGAAGTGGCGCAGATCATTGTCCGGCACGGTCAGCTGCTCGCCGACCACCACGGCGAGTTCAAGGGCATGCGTGAAATCCGCAAGCACGTCGCCTGGTATCTGCGCGGTTTCCCCGTCGGCTCGGAGTTGCGCCGCGACATGGCCTTGGTCGAGACGGTCGATCAGCTCGCCGACATGGTGGGCCAATTACCCGCTGACGTGCCCTTTCCCCGCGACGGCCACGGTCCTCGCGGACGGCAGGGTTCGCCGTCGGCCGTGGCCCTCCCCCACGGCTGGCTCGACGACCCGGACGACGACTGCGTTCCCGACGGCGCCGAGGTCATGCATTCCGGCGGATAGCACCACCAGTAGGAATCCCGGATCCGGCAACCTCGGTTTCACGCTGTCGAACTCGAACACAAGAACAACGGCCGACGAACGCTCGGCAACAAGGCACATACAGGTTCGGCCAGTATCATCGTGAACGCGCCTGCCCGGCCGACATGTTTTTCGACGGGCCTGAGATACAGCCCGGTGCCCAGAAGTCCGAAGGAACATGAGTGAGCAGCGACGACGAGCTCCGGGGACGCACACCCGAGGAACGCCGCGATCTGATTCGCCGCCAGCTCGGCGCGCCATCGGATGAGGTACTCCGCGAACCCCCCGCTCGAGAACTGCCCCGCGACGCCGCGGGCCGGTTGACGGTCCAGGAACTCCTCAATCGGATGAATGCCGCCGGCTCGTCCGGACGCGCCGCACCATCCTCTTTGTCTCGAGCCGCATCCGACGGGCCGTCGCAGCCCCCGGCCGGCGAACCCCGATCCTCGACAGACCGGTCCCCTACACCTCCGTCCGATGGACCGTCGGTTCCGCCGCCACGCCCACGCCGCGTCCGTCCCGCCGATGCCCCCACCGAGACCATCAGCCGTGCGGTGGATCCGGGCCCGCCGTCCGATCCCAACCCTCGCGGTAGCCGCACTCCGGCCGGTGGACAGCCCTCCCCGCCTGCGAACCTGCCGAACACACCGAGCAATCCCTTCGCGCGCACCGACCCTCCGCAACGGGGCGACGACGACTCCCAGACTGAGGTCATCCCGGCCGCCAAGGACGACCCACCCGTCTACCTGTCCGCCGATCCCGAGCCGAATCCGGACTCGTCGCACGACAGCGTGGCCGACCGTGTTCAGCCGGCGGTGGTTCCTGAGTCCGGCGCGGGTACGGCCCGTGGCCGCAGACATGCCGCGGCGCCCAAAGAACGCGACCGAGCAGCGCTCACCAGGAATGCCCGGATGGGCGGCCGAGTCCTTCTCGCTCTCGCCTGCGTCATGACGCTTCTGGGAACAGGCGCGGTGTGGGGCTATCAGAAGGTCAAAGACGGCAACTGGAACATCGTCGATGCCGTCAACCCGGACAACAGCGAGATCCGCGGCAAAGAACTGCAGACCGGCGACGAAACCTATCTGATCGTCGGCACCGACACGCGGTCGGGAAAGAACGGGCAGATCGGTGCCGGTACCACCGAAGATGCCGGCGGTGCCAGATCCGACACGGTGATCCTCGTGAACATCCCGGCCGACCGCAGTCGCGTGGTGGCAGTCAGTTTCCCGCGGGACCTGCAGATCAACCGCCCGGAGTGCACAACGTGGGACAACGACAAAGGCGAATACACCGGCCAGATCGTGCCCGCCGAGACGGGCGCCAAACTCAACACCGCCTACGGCGACGGCGGCCCCAAGTGCATCGTCGACACACTCACCGCGATAAGCGGCCTCAACATCAACCACTTCATCGCGATGGACTTCTCGGGTTTCGAGAAGGTCGTGAACAAGATCGGTGGTGTGGAGGTCTGCTCGCCGGTCCCGCTCAACGATTTCGAGCTGGGCCCCATCCTCACCAAGCCCGGCAAGCAGAAGATCCGCGGCAAAGCTGCCCTCAACTACGTACGCGCCCGCACCATCGACACCGAGGGCAACGGCGACTACGGGCGCATCAAACGCCAACAGCTGTTCCTGTCGTCGCTGCTGCGCGGAGCGCTCTCCAGCAAGGTGTTGTCCAATCCCGCGACGCTCAACGGCATCGTCGACACCTTCATCCAGAACAGCTTCGTCGATCAGGTGAACACCGACGACCTGCTCCAATTGGCACAGTCGATGCAGGGGCTCGACGCCGGCCGCGTCACCTTCCTCACCGTCCCCACCTCGGGTACGGCCGAAGACGGTTCGGGCAACGAGATCCCCCGCGATGCCGACATCCGCGCGATCTTCGACGCGATCATCAACGACGAACCGCTGCCGGGAGAGAAGGAAGAAAAGCCGGCCGGAACAACAACCAGCACAACAACTTCTTCGACGCCCTCGCGTCCGGCAGACGTCACCGTCAGCGCGCTCGACCCGTATTCGGTGAGCATGCGGGTGCTCAACGGCACCGGTACCGCCGGAGTCGCCACCGGCATCGCCGAGAGTCTGGCCAATCAGGGCTTCGGCGTCCAGGGTGTTGCCGACGCCTCCGAGAACCGCACCGACACCGTCGTCCGGTACGGGGAGGGGCAACAGGTTGCGGCGGCCACGGTTGCACAGTTGTTCCCCGGGGCGAGCATCCAGGCGGACAACACCGTGCAGTCGGGTATCGAGGTCATCGTCGGCAGCGAATACAGCGGGAACCTGGGGTCGCCGGCCCTCGCCGGGAGCCAGATCACCGTTGCCGAACTGCCTCGCGAGTCGGGGACAGACGAGTTGCCCAACGACCTCACGGTCACGAACGCCGCGGATACGACCTGCGCATGAGTTGAGCCGGCGACGCCGACATCGACCCTGTGCCACTCGTTCATTCGCAGTTCACCACCTGACCACCATTCCCACCGATCGTGGCAGTACCGTTGGCTCATGCGTAGTGCCTACATTGAGCAGATGGCCGAACTCAACGGAGTTCTGGGACAAATGTGTGCGTTGGCCGGGATTGCGATGGAGCGATCCACCCAAGCCCTGCTCCAAGCCGATCTCGCGGTCGCCGAGTCGGTGATCAGTGACCACGAGCAATTGACCCAGCTGTCGACGCAAGCCGAGGAACGGGCGTTCGCCCTCCTCGCCTTGCAGGCTCCGGTCGCCGGCGACCTTCGTTCGATCGTCAGTGGATTCCAGATCGTCGCCGACATCGACCGCATGGGTGCGCTTGCGCTGCACGTCGCCAAGGTCGCTCGCCGCCGCCACCCCGCCAAGGCTCTGCCCGAAGAGGTCAACGGCTACTTCGCGGAGATGGGCCGGCTCGCCATCACCATGGCAACCAACGCGCGTGAGGTCCTCAACAGCCAGAACCCCGAGGACGCGCTGAAGCTGCAGGACGACGACGACGCGATGGACGACCTCCACCGCCACCTGTTCACGGTGCTGATGGACCGCGAGTGGCGTCACGGCGTCGCTGCCGCAGTGGACGTCACGTTGCTCGGCCGGTACTACGAGCGCTTCTCCGACCACGCTGTGCTGATCGGACGTCGCGTGGTGTTCCAGGCGACGGGGCAGACCCCGGAGCAGTTCACCGAGGTCTAGCGGCTCCTACCGGGGTGCAGTGCGTCGCACCTCGGAGATCCGGTCGGCCAGTTCTGCAGCCGTCCTGAACCGATCACTGTGCGGGGCAAGGCATTCCGACACCAGGTCACGTTCAGCCGGCGAAAGTGCCGGACTGATCCTGGGTTTGGTGGACTGAACGGTACGGATCGCCACCAGCGGCTGCATGTCGGGCAGTTCACCGTAGAGGCCTTCACCGGTCAGCGTGCGGTGGATCGTCGCTCCCAGAGCCCAGATATCCGTTGCCCGCGAAGGTGTTTGGCCGACAAGGGTGTCGGGGTCGGCATACTCGAGGGACGCCGATGACCCGATGCCGCTGACCGCGGTCGCCGCGGTGATCACCCGGGCCAGACCGAGATCGGACAGCACCCCGGCAGGTGACGCCGTGGCACCAGCGCGATCACCTCCAGCGATCAACACGTTCGCCGGCTTGATGTCGGAGTGGACCAACCCGGCCTCGTGCATGTCGTGTGCCCCCCTGGCCGCGCACTCGAGCACGGCGAGTGCCTGGTCACGCTGCAGGGGCATCGACGGGGCCGCCATCGACCCACCCGGGAAGTAGTCCATCGCGTACATGAAGAGGTCACCCAGTGCCGCTTCGTACAGATGCACCAGATGCGGGGACCGTACGGCGGCGAAACTGCGGAGTTCGCGCACACCGCGATGGAAGGCGTCCTCACCGCATGGGTTCGAAAAGACCTTCAGCGCAACATGTTCGACATTCAGCTGCAGGCGGTCCGGGGGCACCGCCAGATAACAGGTACCGTGACTGCCGGCACCGAGCGCCCGGACTATCCGGTAGTCGGCGATCGCAGGGGGCAGCCGTCGTGCATCGGTACCCGATGTCGGGTCAACGAACATCGCTGATCCTCCCGTGCGGCGCCTCGAACAGCAACGAGCGACTTCCCACCCGCAGTTCGGAACCCGGATACAACACCGCTTCTTGCCCGCGGCGCAACGTGATCCAGCCAGGTGCGCGCGGCAACCGGACATACGTCCCGTTCACCGACCCGGCATCCACCACCCGGACATCCCAATCCACCAGCCGCAGTTCACAATGCGCACGCGACATCGACCCCGAGGTGTCGTTGATGCGAATGGGGTCAAGTGGTCCGATGCCCGCACTCGCGACACCACCCCTGGCTGCGACCATCGGCTCGGGGTCACGTCCGATCATCAGATCGCCGGCCACCACGTAGGTGGTGCCGTCGTCGATGACGAGTAGCCCCAGTGGCGGTCGCGGACCCCGCACCATCGCCCCCGTCATCCGGTTGATCCGAATGCCGCACCGGGTACAGACCGGCGACCGCGGATCGTTGATGTGACCGTTCTGGCACAGCAGCCCCTGGATCTGCACCTGCTGTTCGCGCGCAGAGACCTTCGGATCAGATAGGCGCACAGGACGATTCGCGACATCGGTCGGCGCCGATGCCAGTGCGGCATCGGCCGGTCCGACGACGTCACGCGGCGGGACCAGTGTCGGCTCGGCGATTCCCCGGCGAACCGAGGCAGCTCTGCGCCGGCCACCGACGATCGGCAACGGCGCCCGGCCGGCTGCGGTGTGGTTGTCGAAGTCGTCCAGCCTCACCGAGAGAGCCGGTGGTAGCAAAGGAGTTTCGGCTACCGCCATCGCAGTGTCGACGAGCTCGGGACTCACCACCACCGGAACACCCGTGGGCTCGTCGGCAGCCGACGGCATCGGTGTGGCTGCCGGTACGGCGTATACCGCACTGTCGGTGGACGGCGAAGCCGATGGCCACAGCACCACGCCGGCGCCGGGTGCCGCACCTTTTTCGAGCGAGAAGATCTCTGAGGGGGCCAGACCTCCCGACCCGATCGGTCCACCCCCCAGCGGATCGTCCTCGTCGATGGTCAGGGCCACCGCGAACACACTGCTCGGATAGCTGCGCTGTACCAGGAAACCGGCGTCCGCTCCCCTGATGACCTCGGGGGTGGCGAACTCGGTGACATAGACCCTCGCACTCGCGGCGCCGTAGACGAAGACCTCCAGACCCCCGTGCCGGTCGGTGGAGACCACCGCGAAGTCCGGGCTGCTGTCCTCGTTGGCGAGCAACCACTTGGTCAGCGATCGAAGCCGCGACCCGTCGACGCGGCCGGCCTGTTCGAGCGGCTCGGTGGCCAGATGCGCCAGATCCGTGAGCGTTGCGCTGCTCCGGATCGGGTCGGCGTCGATGAGCAGGAGCGACGGTCCACGGCGGAGCACGATGCCGCGGCCGGGCAGCACACTCACCGGATGTTTTGCCGTCACGGGGACCATTCTGACAAGGAAACGGCCCCATGCGGAAACATGGGGCCGTTTTCTTGAGGTACCTGCGAGGATCAGCCGAAACGGCCGGAGATGTAGTCTTCCGTCGCCTTCTGCGTCGGGTTGGAGAACATCGTCTCGGTGTCGCTGAGCTCCACCAGCTGTCCGGGCTGGCCGACGGCCGCCAGGTTGAAGAACGCGGTCTGGTCGCTGACGCGTGCGGCCTGCTGCATGTTGTGCGTCACGATCACCACCGTGTAGTCCTTCTTGAGTTCGGTGATCAGGTCCTCGATGGCGAGCGTCGAGATGGGGTCGAGTGCCGAACACGGCTCGTCCATCAGGAGCACGTCAGGCGACACCGCAATCGCACGCGCGATGCACAGACGCTGCTGCTGACCACCGGAGAGGCCACCGCCGGGCTTGTTCAGCCGGTCCTTGACCTCTTCCCAGAGGTTCGCTCCGCGCAGGCTGCGCTCGGCGGTCTCGTCGAGCACCTTCTTGTCGCGCACACCCTGCAGTCGCAGACCGGCCACCACGTTGTCCTTGATCGACATCGTCGGGAACGGGTTGGGGCGCTGGAACACCATGCCGATCGTGGAGCGGACCGACACCGGGTCGATGCCCTTGCCGTAGATGTCGTCGCCGTCGAGCAGGACCTTGCCCTCGACACGAGCACCGGGGGTCACCTCGTGCATGCGGTTGAGCGTGCGAAGCACGGTGGACTTACCGCAGCCGGAAGGGCCGATGAACGCCGTGACGCAGCGGGGCGGCACTTCCAGGCTCACGTCCTTGACGGCGTGAAAGGCGCTGTAGTAGATGTTCAGATCTTTGAGGTCGAGTCTTTTTGCCATTGCCTTATCTCATTTCGTCTTCGGCGCGAGCAGTTTAGAAGCCAGCGCCGCGAGTGCATTCGCCAGCGCGATCACGATGACCAGGGTCAGCGCTGCACCCCAGACGCGGTATTCCCCGGCGGGATTGGGGTTTGCCAACTGGTTGTAGATGAACAACGGCAGCGAGGTCATGTTGTTCTGGAACGGGTCGTAGTTCACCGAAGCGGTGTAACCCACCAGGATCAGCACCGGAGCGGTCTCACCCATGATTCGTGCGGTGGCGAGGAAGACTCCGGAGATGATTCCCGACATCGCCGTCGGGACAACAATTTTCACGATGGTCTTGGACTTGCTGATACCCAGTGCGTAGGAGGCCTCACGCAACTCGTCGGGGACGAGCTTGAGCATCTCCTCGGTGGATCGAACAACCACCGGGAGCATCAGCAGCACAAGTGCAAGGCTGACCGCGAAGCCGCTCTGCGGCAGACCGAACGTGGTCACCCACACGGTGAAGATGAACAGTGCCGCGACGATCGACGGGACGCCGGCGAGGATGTCCACCATGAACGAGGTGGGCTTGACCAGCTTGCTGTTCGGGTACTCCACCAACATGATCGCGGCCATGATGCCGATCGGGACGGCGATCACCGCGGCGATCAACGCCGTGAGGATCGTGCCCAGGATCGCGTGTCCGACACCGCCGGAGAAGCTCGTCGGCCCGATCAGGAACTGGTCGCCCGACCACCACTCCGGCTTGATGATCGCTTCGAAACCCTTGCTGATGACGGTGAAGAGCACCATCACCAGGGGAATCATCGCGATCAGGAAGCACAGGGTGAAAACGATTGTGGCCGACTGGTTCTTGAGGCGCCGAGCGGGCGAGACCGGCTTGTACAGATTGCCGGCCTTGACCGGGCTGCTGCCATCGATGGTTGAGGTGCTCATCCGTTTACCTTTCCGCCGGAGAGAACCCGGGCGATGGCATTGACCACGAAGGTCAGCAAGAACAGCACCAAACCTGCGGCGATGTACGCGCCGGTCGGCAGGGGCTGGTTGAACTCGCCTGCGCCAGAGGCGATCTTCGAGGCGAATGTGTATCCACCATCGAAGAGGCTGAATCCGGACGTCGATGTCGCGGCCCGCAGGATGATGAGGACGGCAACCGTCTCACCGAGTGCGCGACCGAGCGCGAGCATCGACGCCGCGATCATTCCACTACGTGCGTAGGGGAATGAGGTCATCCGCAGCATCTCCCACTTCGTCGCGCCCAGTGCCAGGGCCGCTTCCTTGTGCAGGACAGGTGTCTGCTGCAGCACCTCACGCGAGATCGACGTGATGATCGGAAGGATCATGATCGCCAGCACGATTCCCGCGGTGAAGATCGTTCCACTCGAGACGTTGCCGTCGGCGAAGAGGAAGAACCATCCGAGGTTGCTGTTCAGGAAGTCGGCGACCGGCTGGAGCTTGGGTCCGAGAACCGCCATGCCCCACAGGCCGAAGATGATCGACGGCACTGCGGCAAGCAGGTCGACGACGGCGCCGAGCGGTCGGGACAACCGCGCCGGTGAATACGACACAAGGAATGTCGCGATACCGATTGCGATGGGCACCGCCAACGCCAGCGCGAACACCGAGCTCAGAACCGTGACCTTGAGCAGGTCGAGGATTCCGAACCGGAGGTTCAAGGCGTTGGTGGTGTCCCACACCGAACTCGTCAAGAAGTTGACGTTGTCCACTCTCAATGAGGGGATGGCCTCGAAGAGTAGGTTCAGTGCGATCAACAGGATCACCAGGCAAACGAAGCCACCGGCTGTGAGAGCCAGCACCTTGAACGCCTGATCGTAGAACCGACTCCGATTTTGTCGGGAGTTCGATTTCAGATCCGATTGACTGTCCGAAGGCTCGGGAGCTGATGCGCTTGGGCTCACCGCGCCTACTTTGTCAGATTGCCCGACCGCGTCATGCACCGTCATCGCTTTCCTGCCCTAACTTATGGAAGAGATCAGTCACTGAATGGAATCGATGGCTGTGTTCAGTTGCGTGCTGAAGCCCTCGGGGATCGGGATGTATCCCTCGGCCTCGAGTGAGCTCTGCACATCGGTGCTCGCAGCGACCTTGAGCAACGACTTCACGGCCTGACCGGTGGCATCGTCCGAGTAGTTGCTGCAGACGATCTCGTAGGTGGCCAGCACGATCGGGTAGGCACCTGCAACGGACGGCTTGTAGAAGCTCGAGGTGTCGAGGACCAGGTTGTTCGAGCCCGGGTTCTTCAGCGTTGCACCGTCGATGGTCTTGCCCACGGTCTCGACCGAGAGCGGCACGGCCTCAGGACCGGCCGAGGTGATGATGTTGGCGATGCTCAGGCCCTGGTTGGTGGCGTAGGACCACTCGTTGTAGGTGATCGATCCGGGCGAGCTCTTGATGGCTGCCGAGGTGCCCTCGTTGCCCTTCGCGCCCTCACCGACACCGCCGGCGAACGACTTGCCGGCGCCCTGGGTCCAGGTGCCGTCCGATGCGGCTTCCAGGTACTTCTGGAAGTTATCGGTGGTGCCGGACTCGTCAGAGCGGAAGATCACGATGATGTCCTGGTCGGGCAGGGACACGCCGGAGTTCTCGGCGGCGATGGCCGGATCGTTCCACTTCTTGATGGTGCCGTTGAAGATCTTGCCGAGGGTGGGGCCCGACAGGTTGACGGCGTCGACGCCGTCGAGGTTGTAGGTGACGGCGATGGGGCCGAAGACCAGGGGAAGGTTCCATGCCTCGGACCCGCAGGTGGTCGCCGCGGCGGTGGCTTCGTCTTCCTTCAGCGGCGAGTCGCTGCCACCGAAGTTGGTGAGGCCGCCGGTGAACTCTTTGACGCCGGCGCCGGAGCCGTTGGAGTTGTAGTCGACGGTCTTGCCCTCGCACGTGGTGGCGTAGGAGTTGGCGAACAGGGTCATGGCGTTGGCCTGTGCACTCGATCCACTGGCCTTCAGATTCGCCTGGCCTTCACATGTGACGCCTTCGACCTTTTTGGCCGTTTCGGAGTCTGACGCGGAGTTTCCACACGCCGAGATCAGCAGCGTTGAGGCAGCAAACACGCCCAGGATTGCTCCACTGTTTTTCAAGTTCACCTGAAGAAGTCCTTCGATTCGTGCATCGGCAGTCTGCTCGACACAGGTCGCAATGATTCACAGGCAGCCACGACGCCGTAGCGCATCGCGTCCTGCTGCGGTTTGGAAGCTACAGAGCGAGAGTGAAGCGATAC
The DNA here is from genome assembly GCF_051487485.1 of Williamsia muralis. Lineage (GTDB taxonomy): Bacteria > Actinomycetota > Actinomycetes > Mycobacteriales > Mycobacteriaceae > Williamsia > Williamsia muralis_B. The sequence continues at coordinate 998,610 of NZ_JAHVCV010000002.1, forward strand.
CCCTGGAGAGGTGAACGAGAGGTGAACAGCCATGGTGACGAATCGGACATTGCCCCGGGATGACGGCCGGGGCGGCACTCAGCCGTATGCGACGTCGATCGCGTATTGGGTGAATCCCAGTTTGGCGTAGGTGTTGAGCGCAGCCTTGTTGTCGCCCTCGACGTAGAGTTCGACCTCCGCGAGGCCACGCTGCTGGAGATGGTGCAGGCCGGCGAGGGTGAGCAATCGTCCCAGACCTCGTCCCTGGGCGATGGCGTCGACACCGACGATGTACACCTCTCCCAGTGCGGGGGTGTCACCCTCGGCAGGGTGCACCTTTGTCCAGTGGAAGCCGAGCAAGGTATGGGGATCGGACGCGTCGAACACGAGGAACAACCCAGCGGGGTCGAACCAGTCGGAGCCCGTGCGCGCGATGATCTCGTCGTCGCTCCAACCGCCCTGCTCCGGGTGCCACTCGAAGGCCACGTTGTTGACCCGCAAGATCTCCGCGTCGTCCGACGGCCCCGCGTACGTTCGCAGAACCAGATCGTCGGGCACGGTGAGCGACGGGAGCTCGGCCCCGGCCAGAGGCCGTCGCAACTGCAGCAGCTCGCGCCGGGCAGTGAGTCCCAGTGACGCCGCCAGAGCCTGCGCGGCGGGCAGATTTCCATGCGCCCACACGCGACGGTTGTCGGGCACGTGCTCGAGAGTTGTTGCCAGCAGCTGTTTCCCGTGACCGCGTCGGCGGTGTTCGGGGTGCACCGCCAGCTCGATCATGGCCGGTTCGCCCTCTCGGGCAGGGGTGACGTTGGCATAGCCGACAACGGTGTCGCCGGATGAGACGGTGAACTCCTGGACGCCTTCGCGGCCGATGACGGCCACCGCCTGCTCGCCCAACGGCGCGACACCGTCAGCGCGGGCGGCGGCAGTCAGGAGGTCGCGAACGGGCTCGACGTCAGCCACCATTGGCGCTCGAACTCAGTTCCGGGTCCGGGAACTCCACCTCGTCCGATCCACCCAGATCGTCCAGATCTCCGTTGTCGGTGGAGGTCTCGCCGCCACCGCGACCGCCCCGGCTGGGACGCACGGCCTTGTAGCCGACGTTCCGGACGGTACCGATCAACGACTCGTACTCGCTGCCGAGTTTGGCGCGGAGACGCCGGACGTGCACGTCGACCGTGCGGGTGCCGCCGAAGAAGTCGTATCCCCACACCTCTTGGAGCAGTTGAGCCCGGGTGAAGACGCGACCGGCATTCTGAGCGAGATACTTCAGGAGCTCGAACTCCTTGTAGGTCAGGTCGAGCGGGCGCCCACGTAGCCGTGCCGTGTAGGTGCCCTCGTCGATGACCAGGTCACCGAGGGTGACCTTTCCACTGGCTTCCTCGGCGGTGACGCCTCGGGTGCGCACGACCAGAAGACGCAGGCGCGCATCGAGTTCGGCCGGACCGGTGTCGGGTAGCAGGAAGTCGTCGAGGCCCCATTCGGAGTTGACGGCCACCAAGCCGCCCTCGGTCAGCACCGCGACCACAGGGACCGATGAACCCGTACTCCCCAGCAGTCGGCACAGGCCGCGCGCGGCGGCCAGGTCAGAACGCGCATCAACGATGGCTACATCTGCGTTTCCGGCTTCCATCAATGAGGACACCTCGGTGGGCGCCACTCGAACGGTATGAGCCAGCAGTGACAACGACGGCAATACAGACTCAGGGGTGGGATCGGCTGTCAGTAACAAGAGATCCACAAACCACTCCGATCTCGATTATTCGTATATGTACGCTGTCTTACCAACGTGTGCGAGATAGATGACAGAATAGCGTCAAATCGGTCGTTACCCGTTAACAAGTCCCCAGCGGGAGTCTCCACCGGCGGTCGCCGGCCGCGTCGCCGGATGGACTGAGTCCATTACAGAGGGGAATCGTTGCGCAAGCTGGCAGTCGGTGTGCTCATCGCCCTCATGGTCGCCACGATCGCCGATTTCGCATCCGCGGCCTACGCAGAGTACCGCTATTCCACCGCGCTGCGGGAGGCATCCGACCTGGAGTTCGATCCCGAGATCACCATCTCCGGCTTTCCCTTCGTCGACCAGGCCACCGGCGACACGTACGACCAGATCGGCATCACCGCCCGGGGCGCTGACCTGGGCGATGGGCGTCGGGGCGACCTGCGGTCGAAGCTGTCCGACGTGCGCCGAGCAGACGGCGAATGGGCGATTGGACAGAACACGGAACTGACTGCAGACAAGGCCACCGCGTCCCTGAAGATCGACTCGGTCAACCTCGGCCGGTTCCTCGGCATCGTCGACCTCACCGTCACCACGCCGGCTCCCGAAGACAAGGCGGGCGGTGGTGGTCCGGGCGACGGGATCCTCTCGACCAGCAACGGCGTCATCCTGACCGGGACGGTCAATGTGAGCGAGCCGGGTAATTCCGGTCACAGTTCCGCACAACGCCGCGAAAAGGTGAGCGTCGCGGTTGATCTGTCCGTACGCGGCGGCGCCCTTCGCATCGATGCCCGCAGCCTCTACTCCGGTCCCGCCGAGCATGTGGAGTCCGACGTTCCGTCCGGGGCCGAGCCGATGGTGCTCGCCCAGTTCACCAAGACGCTGCCGGTCCTGCCGCTTCCGTGGTCGAGGCCGGCGGTGAAGGCGGCCTCACAGGGCAGCGATGTGGTGCTCGAGGCCGAGCCCGCGCCGTTGGTCGCAACCGCCCAGGACTTCTGGCAAGGGCCATCTCGGAGTGGTCGCGCGCTGCGGTAGGCTGTCGGCCATGCAACTGGGCTGTGAGTTGATGCTCACCCGCCGTCGGGCGATCGACTTCTGTCGTATCGCCAACTGTTGCTGTCTGAGCCGGTAACCGGCGGGCCGTTCCGAGATCTTCCGCGTCCCGCACGTCCGGCGTGCCCCTGGTTCGCGTTCTTCGCTCCAGCGATTCATCACGCTCCCAGCACCACCCCCAAGATTTATCCTCCCGAGCACCACCACAGTTGTATCTACTGCGGATCGCTTCTCGATGCCGCATCCACCACGAAAGGAAAACCATGGCTCGCTCCGACGTCCTGGTCAGCGCCGACTGGGCTGAGCAGAACCTGAAAGCAGACAAGACCGTCTTCATCGAGGTCGACGAGGACACCACCGCCTACGAAGGCGGACACATCGAAGGCGCCATCCGCCTCGACTGGCGCAAAGATCTGCAGGACGGCGTTCGCCGCGACTTCCTGAACCAGGAGCAGTTCTCGGAGTTGTTGTCGGCCAAGGGCGTCTCCAACGACGACACCGTTGTTCTCTACGGCGGCAACAACAACTGGTTCGCTGCCTACGCCTACTGGTACTTCAAGCTCTACGGCCACAAGGACGTCAAGCTCATCGACGGCGGCCGCAAGAAGTGGGAACTCGACGGCCGTCCGCTGTCGACGGATGAGGTGTCGCTGCCTGCCACGACGTACAAGGCCGAGGCCCCCAACAACAACATCCGCGCGTTCCGCGACGAGGTCATCAACGCCATCGGCAGCAAGAACCTGGTCGACGTGCGTAGCCCAGATGAGTTCTCGGGCAAGATCCTTGCACCGGCTCACCTCCCGCAGGAGCAGGCTCAGCAGAAGGGCCACATCCCGGGCGCCATCAACATCCCGTGGAGCACCACCGCCAACGAGGACGGCACCTTCAAGTCGGACGAAGACCTGGCACAGCTGTACGCCGACAAGGGATTCGACGAGAGCAAAGAGACCATCGCCTACTGCCGCATCGGCGAGCGTTCGAGCCACACCTGGTTCGTGCTCGATCAGATCCTCGGCAAGACCAACGTCAAGAACTACGACGGCAGCTGGGTCGAGTACGGCTCACTTGTCGGCGCCCCGATCGAACTGGGAGAGAGCAAGTAATCATGTGTGCTGCGCCTAAACAGGGACAGAAGATGCCCGCCGGTGTTGATACCGAGAAGGAGACCGTGCTGACCGGTCAGGTCGTCGACACCGACGGCAACCCCGTTGCCGGCGCGTTCGTCCGCCTCCTCGACCACACCGGCGAGTTCACCGCAGAGGTGGTCGCCAGCGGCACCGGTGACTTCCGGTTCTTCGCCGCTCCCGGCACGTGGTCGTTGCGTGCGCTGTCGTCCATCGGCAACGGTGATGCCACCGTGAGCCCGGAGGGCCCCGGCGTGCACGAGCAGAACGTGACCGTCAGCAAGTAGAAGGTCGGATCTGACGAGCCCGGCCCGCCTCTCGAGGCGGGCCGGGCTTCTTTCTTGACTGCCGTGTGCCTCCGTGCACACAACTCGCGTGACCGGGGCCGGGTGTGACCGTACTGACCGATCTGTGTGCACTCACGCACGCGGCCACGCGGCCGCACTGAGGGAATCCCCACACGCACCCGCCCATCATCGGGAGTTAGAATGCTCTGGTGGTCATATTCTTCGAAGCGTTGCTGGTGCTGGCAACCATCCTGATTTCCTGGTTTGGCCTGTATGTCCTCTACCGGCTGGTCACTGACGAATCGTGACCCGTTCGGGCGACGAAGCGATCAACCAGGCGGCGATCCGCGCGCAGGAAACCGCGGCGCGTAACGTCCCGTCGCTGCCCGATCTGCCGCTGCCGGACGACACGGCCAACCTGCGTCAGGGCCCTGACCTGCATCCCGGGCTGCTGGCACTCCTACCGATGGTCGGTGTGTGGCGCGGCGAAGGGGAAGGCTACGACCCCGAGAACGGTGACCACCACTTCGGCCAGCAGGTCATCATCAGCCACGACGGAGGCAACTACCTCGTCTGGCAATCCCGCACCTGGGTCATCGACGCGGACGCCAACTACGTCGGCCCCGGTGAGCGTGAGGCCGGGTTCTGGCGAATCGGCGAAGACGATGTCATCGAACTCCTTCTCACCCATGCCGAGGGCTGGGTGGAACTGTTCTACGGCAAGCCGCTCAATCAGACGTCGTGGGAATTGGCCACCGACGTCGTGATCAAAGCTGCATCGGGCCCTCGTGCCGGAGGCGCCAAACGTCTGTACGGCCTCGTCGAGGACGGCGACCTCGCCTATGTCGAGGAACGGGTCGACGCGGACGGCGACCTCGTTCCCCGCGCATCGGCCAAATTGCGCCGCTACGCCGGCTAGATGCCGACGTTCGCCGCCCGATAGCCGTTCGCCAGCTCCTCGGACAGCGGCGCACGCTGCGGGCGCCAGCCGAGATCGCTCGCGCGCAAGCCCGAGCCCACCCGCTGATCAAGCAACAGGGCATCGGCGAAATCCCCGCCGAGCCGCGCCCTGGTCTCGTCGACCGTTGCTGCGACAAGTCGAGCATGTGGGTGCGCCGCAGCAGCCAGGTCACCGACTGCGGCCGTGTGACTCACACCGATCACTCGCCCACCCGGATTTGTCTGCAACGCAAGCACATAGAGCGCGGCAAGGTCGCGCACGTGCACCAGACCCCAGTGTTGCGTGCCATCACCGATCAGGCTCAGACCGTCTGTTCCGGCGACGGCCGGCGCATCGACGAGTAGGTTGGCGATGCCACCGCCCTCACCATGGACGACGCCGGGGGCAATGACCGTTGCGGCGACGGACGAGTCGAGAAGGCGGTCTTCTCGCTCCACCCGCCAGGCCACGATCGCCGGCGGATCCAACGGCGAATCCTCGGTGATGTCGAGGTGCGAGCCCCACAGCCAGATACCGCTGGTGTGGACATACGGTTTCGCCGTTCCCGAGAACTCCTCGATCACCGCGTCGACGACAGCGGAGTCGACGTCGGCACTGGTCGCATCTCCCGGGCTCGCCGCGTGAACGGCTCCGTCCGCCTGGGCCAGCACACGGCGCAAAGCTCCCCTGTCCGTCAGGTCCATCACGACGGGCTCGGCACCTTTGGCCCGTGCGGTGTCAGCGGCGGCCTCCGAGCGCACCACCGCAGTCACCGTCGTGCCACCCTCGATGAGCGCGTCGAGGACAGCGCCTCCGATATAGCCGGTCGCTCCGGTCAAGGCGATTTTCATGGTCGTCCCTTCATCAGTTATTGACTGTGAGCAGGACGGTATCTGCTGGAAACTGATGACTTCAACGTGCTTTACTTACCCCGTGGAAAGCATCCAGCATGAGGACGACAAGACCGCATGCACATCAACCCCGCCCGATGTACTCAAGCCCAACTGCCCGAGCCGGACCGTCGTGGAACGGCTCGGTGACCGGTGGACTCTGCTCGTGCTGATGGGACTGCGGCCGGGGCCGGTTCGCTTCACGGTTCTGCGGGACATGATCGGAGTGGTGACACCCAAGGTGCTCACCCAGACGCTCCGCGCCCTCGAGCGTGACGGCCTCCTGACCCGCACCGTTTATGCGGAGATCCCGCCGCGGGTGGAGTACCAGCTGACCGACCTCGGACTGTCTCTGATGGGCCCCGTCGACGCGATCCGCGAGTGGTCCGAGACCAACTGCCATCGGATCATCGAGGCGCGCTCGGCCGCCGATTCGAAGCAAACAGCCTGACCCCCCGACAAGGAACGCCGAAGAAATGGGTAGACCCCCGCACCACCCGCTTCTCAGCGGGCTCTCTCGGCCTGGACAAGGCCGAGGTGCGGGGGTCCGGTGACCATTGTGGATTCAGCTGACGACCGCTGGGACGCAACAGATGTGCGATCCCGATCGGGCCAATCCACCGAAACGGCCGTTAGCTGATGGTCACCTCACGTGTCCAAGAATTCAACTTCAGACCACCTCCTTCCTCGTGTACGGACGAAGTTACCCCCGGTTCGAAAGGTCGGCAACCGCTTTTTCTCGTAGCGAATTCGCTCCCAGATCGATGACCCTGTCGGCGCGATGAGAAGCCGGTAGTCGGTGCGAGACAACAACCACCGCGCGTTCACGGTCGACGAGCCCGCCACCGACATCGAGGAGTCCGGCCTGCACTCTGTCCGCATCGGCACGGTCGAGATTTTCGCCGGGTTCGTCGATGAGCAGCACCGGCGAGGGGTTGATCAGGGCGCGCGCCACGAGCAGCCGTCTCCGCTGCCCTCCGCTGATGGCGTCCGCACCCCCTTCGAGGACCGTGTCGAGTCCATCCGGTAATCCACCGACCCAGGTGTCGAGGCCGACGGATGCCAATGCCGACATCAGCACCTCGTCGGTCGCGTCACCACGTGAGACGAGCAGGTTCTCGCGAACACTGGTGGTGAACACGTGACCGTCCTCCGCGAAATATCTTGGGTCCGAACCACTCTCACTCGAAACGGTGACGGTCCCCGATACAGGTTCCAACAACCCGGCCAACGTCAGCAGGAGCGTGGACTTCCCACAGCCACTCGGACCCACAAGGGCGATCCTGGATCCCGGTTCCACGTCCAGGTCCAGGCCGGCAGACCCGCCGAACACCACCCCGCCGGGCCACCCCCATCGCAAGCCACGGACCGTCAGGTGCCCGGCCGGCAGCGCAGTCGACCGGTTCGGGCGCGCGTTTTGGTAGTCGTGCGCGCGGTCGACGAGGGTCATGATCCGCCGGGCCGCAAGGCGGCTGCGCGACAGCGTCATCGCAGCGTCGGTCATGGTGCTGGTGGAGTCGAAAGCACTCAGGGGCAGGAGGATCAGAACGCCCAGCGTCATCGGGGACACCGAATCAGCCATGCCGATGCCGATCAGCCCCGCCACTATCACCGAGATCCCGACGGCAAGTGGTGTGGCAGCCGCCGCCCATGCGCCCTGCCGGGCTCCACGGTCGGTGGCGCTGAGGGCATCGGCCTCGGCAGATGCCAAGTCGGTCAACACCTCTGCGCGACGACGTGTCACGGCCAGCTCGGGTCCGTGATCAAGCAGATTCATCATCGCCTCAGCGCTGCGCGCCTGCGCCACGGCGGCATCCACTGCGGCACGGCGTGCACCGCGTGCGGCACCCCACGGCGCAACTGCGCCGCTGATCAGCAGACAGATCGCCAAGGCAACCGCCGACCACAACGAGACACACGCCATGATCACGACCGCGGCACCGGACACCACCATCGACACCCCGATGGGTATGAGGGCCCGAATCAAGGCGTTGCCCACCTCGTCGACATCGGCACCCGTGCGCGACAACAACTCTCCGCGGCGCAATCCCACCGAATAACCAGACGGTCCACCCGCGAGGGCGACATACAGTCGGCGGCGTGCCGTAGACATCGCATCGAGCGCCACATCGTGTGTGGCCAGGCGCTCGAGGTAGCGGAACAGCCCGCGCGAGATGCCAAGTGCTCGCACAGCTGTCACGGCAAGCGACAGATATAGAACCGGCGGCATCTGCCAGGCGCGGGTGATCAGCCATGCCGACAGCGCGGCAAGCGCCAGTGCGCTACCGGCACCGAGTATTCCCAGCAGCAGCGACTTCGCCACCAATTGTCTCCGCAGGCCGAGTAGACCCATCGCACGCCACAGTGGATCCTCGCGTACCGCCGGCCACTTCTCAACGAGGGACATGGACACGCGCTCCGATCTCGACCACGTCGTCGGCTGCCGCGAGCAACGCCGGACGGTGAGCGACAACAACAACGGTGTCACCGGCGCGGGCGCGGGCCTGCAGCACCCGGCACACCTCGGTCTCGGCCATCGCATCGAGGTGCGTGGTCGGTTCATCGAGCAGCAGCAGCGGCGCGGGCGACGCCAGCACACGGGCAAGCGCCAGGCGTTGCCGCTGCCCCGCCGAAAGCCCCACTCCCCCATGCCCGAGCTCGGTGTCCCACCCCTGCGGCAAGCCGGCAACCACTTCATCAAAACCGCTTGCTCGGCACGCCGACTCGCGATCCGCATCTGCGACCGGCCCACCGAGGAGAAAGTTGTCCCTCACGGTGCCCGGTACCAGCACCGGGTGCTGGGGTAGCCAAGAGACCTGCTCCCACAACGCTTCCCGGTCGAAATCGCCCACCGGCACGTCGCCGATCAGGATCGAGCCGGCATTCAGGTCTTGCAGACCCAGGATCGCCGAGAACACGGTCGACTTACCTGTCCCGTTGGGCCCGATGACCACGGTCAGGCGTCCCGGCCGGATGGTCGCCGTCACATCGTCCGGGGCCCAGCCGTCGCGGCCCTCGACGCCGACGCCGGACAAGGTGATGGCGGCTCCGGCGACCGGTACCGACCGACCGACTGTTGTCGGCGCGGCAGATTCCGCCTCGATGATGTCGAATATCTCCTCAGCGCTGGCCGTCCCGGCCTCGGAGTTGTGGAACTGAGCCCCGGCGGCCCGTAGCGGCAGGTAGATCTCCGGTGCGAGCACCAGGGCCAGGACACCCCCGTACAGCCCCATGTCACCGAAGACCAGGCGCAGTCCGATGCTCACGGCGACCAATGCCACGCACAGGGTGGCGAGGAACTCCAGCACCGCACCCGACAGGAAGGCGACCCGGAGCGCCTTCATGGTGCTGCGCCGATGGGCCTGCCCCAACTCACCGATGCGACCCGCAGGCTCCAGCTCGCGCCCCAGTGCACGCAGTGTGGGTATCCCCGCGATGAGGTCGAGCAATTGGGACGAGAGGCGACTCATCGCCGCCAGACGGTCAGCCGTGCGATCGCGGGTCATCACCCCGATGAGGATCATGAAGATCGGTATCAGCGGCAGAGTGATGACGACGATGATCGCCGACGTCATGTCGGCCATCGCCAACACCACGATCAGCACTGGGATCACCACCACCGAAAGGACAAGGGCGGGGACGTATCCGGTCAGGTACGGCCCGAGCGCCTCGATACCACGGGTGAGGATGGTGGCAAGACGCTCCCGACGGGTGAGCAGATCACGCGGTGCGGTGCGGGCTGGGTCTGACACCACGGCCAGGGCCGCCTGGCGCAACTCGGCGATCACCTGGGCGCCCGCGCGATGGGCGTAGCGGTCGTGGAGGTAGGTCGCGGCCACCCGCACCACTACCGACGCCGCCAGCCAGATCAGATGTGACGCTTGCGCATCGAGGCTGCGCAGCCCCGGAGAGACGATCAGTTCCGACAAGATCGAGGCCACCATCGCCGCGGTGACGATGACGGTCGCCACCGACACCACGGCCATGAGCACCGTGATCACCAGGTACCGGCGTGAGGTCCGTGAGTATCTCCACAGGCGCGGATCGATCGGCGGTCTAGTCCTTCGCCGTCGCCCCGACGCGGTCATCTCGGTGCCTCGGCGGCTTTTCGTTCGCGTAGTGCCAATCCGATGGACGGGGGGATCTGTGATGTCGAGATGCGCTGCCGGAACACCCAATACGTCCAGCCCTGATAGGCGAGCACCACGGGGGTGATGAACGCTGCCGCCCACGTGATCACCACCAATGTGTGATGACTCGATGCACTCCCCTCGACGGTCATGTGGAAAGCGGGGTCGGTCGTGGACGGGATGACGTTGGGGAACATCGACCCGAGGATCAGGACCACCACACCGAAGATGGCGAAGCACGTGGCGACGAATGCCCACCCTTCCCTTCGCATCCAGGCCAGCGCCGTGGCGGCGACAACGGCCACCGCGGCAACCGCCAGTGCCACCCACGTCCACCCCTTGCCGTAGGCCAGCTGGGTCCACACACCCCACACCGCGGCGACGATGGTGGTCGGAACGGCGAGCCAGGCTGCGGTCCTCATGGATTCACGCTGCATGTCGCCACCGGTCTTGAGTGCCAGGAACACCGCGCCGTGGGTGATGAACAACAGTGCGGTGGCAGCGCCGCCGAGCAGTGCGTACGGCGACAGAAGGTCGAGGATGTTGCCGGTGAACTGCTCCTCACCGTCGATGGGAAGTCCGCGCACCAGATTGGCGAACGCGACGCCCCACAGAACAGCCGGCAGCCACGAGCCGAGCCCGATACCGACGTCGGCCCACCGACGCCACCGCGGGTCGTCGATCTTCCCACGCCACTCGATGGAGACGACCCGGGTGATCAGACCGACGAGGATGAGCAGCAACGGGAGATAAAAGGTACTGAACATTGTTGCGTACCAGGCAGGAAAGGCCGCGAACAAGGCGCCACCGCCTGTGATCAACCACACCTCGTTGCCGTCCCACACCGGGCCGATGGTGTTGAGCATGACCCGTCGCCTGGTGTCCCCGGACACCCCGTCCTTCGCCCGGCCCAGAAAGGGCATGAGCATCCCGACCCCGAAGTCGAAACCCTCGAGCACGAAGTAGCCGAGGAACAGCACTCCGACGAGTGCGAACCAGAACTCAGCAAGGCTCATCACGTCACCTCGGCCTTTCAGTAAGCGAACGAGAGTTGTTTGACGTCATCGGCGTCGTCGTCCTCGCGACCACTGCCGTCGTCGTCGGTGCCCGACCCACCGACCGGGGGCCCGGAATCGGACGGTTGTGGACCTTCGCGGGTGTACTTGCGCAACAACGTGAACCAGATCAGGCCGAGCACTCCGTAGAGGAGCGTGAAGATGATCAGCGACGTGAGGACGAGGTAGCCCGAGTGTCGGCTGACGCCCTCTTGCACGGTGAGGTGCACCTGCGACAGACCCGTCGGATTGGGCGCCACCATCCAGGGTTGACGCCCCATCTCGGTGAAGATCCAGCCAGAACTGTTGGCCAAGAACGGGGTTGGGATCATCCAGATGGCAAATGTCCCGAAGCGCTTCGAGTCGGGGATACGACCACCGCGCGTGAACCAGAGTGCGAGAAGAGCCAGCGCTGCCGAGCCCAGTGCCCATCCGATCATGGCACGGAACGCCCAGTACGTGACAAAGAGATTCGGCTTGTAATTGCCGGGACCGAAGTTCGCCTCGTGCTGCGCCTGCAGGTCTTCGACACCCTGCAGGGTGGAGTTGAAGTCGTAGTCGGCCAGGAACGACAACGCCTTGGGCACCTCGATCAGATGCGTGACGGACTCACAGTTGTTCTGGGTGCCGATGGCGAGGATGGAAAAGCTTGCACCGCTTTCGGTCTCGCACAGCGACTCGGCCGACGCCATCTTCATCGGTTGCTGTTCGAACATGAGCTTGGCCTGCACGTCACCGGTGATGGCGAGGGCCACGCCGCTGACGATCATCACCCACAGGGCAAGGCGGGTCACCGGACGGTACAGCGTCCGCGCATCGGCTTCCAGCCGGTCCGCCTCGGCACCTTCGGACCGCTTGCCCTGCCGCATGTTTCGCACCATCCACCAGCAGCCGATCCCCGCGACGAAGGTGCCGGCGGTGAGGAACGCGCCGGCGATGGTGTGCGGGAAAGCCGCCAACGTGGTGCTGTTGGTCATCACGTCCCACAGGCTCTTGAGCTCTGGACGTTGCTTCTCCTCGTTCCACTGCGCCCCGACGGGGTGCTGCATCCAGGAGTTCGCAGCGACGATGAACCACGCGGACGCGTTGACGCCGATGGCAACCATCCAGATCGTCAGCAGATGGATCTTCTTGGGCAGGCGATCCCAGCCGAAGATCCAGAGACCCAAGAAGGTCGACTCCATGAAGAAGGCGACGAGGCCTTCGAGCGCCAGCGGACCGCCGAACACGTCCCCGACAAACCTGCTGTACTCGCTCCAGTTCATCCCGAATTGGAATTCCTGGACGATGCCGGTGGCGACGCCGAGAGCGAAGTTGATCAGCAGCAACTTCCCGAAGAACTTGGTGGCGCGATACCACTGCTCACGGCCGGTGACGACCCACACCGTCTGCATCACCGCAACCATCGGAGCGAGTCCGATCGTCAGCGGTACCAGGATGAAGTGGTAGACGGTGGTGATCCCGAACTGCCACCGCGAGACGTCAAGAGCGTCCATTTTTGCCTCATTCGCCGAGTCGCTACTACGAGAGGTAGTAGATGCAGCGTACGCCCGGGCGCAGATGGCGAACAAGCAAAATGGGTGTGGCGCCGGGCACCTTCACCGATGCCGAACGGCGGGTCGAATCAGTCGATTGCGCGGTCCACCAGAGCCGAAAAGTCATGTGGGCGAGCAGGATTCGTCATCGAGTAACCGTTGAGCTCGGTGACGCGGGTGGCCAACGTGATGCTGGACACCAACCACACCGATTCGGCACAGATGAGGTCTGCCGGACGCAGGGCGTGAACCTCGGTTTCCCAGCCGTCCTTTTCGGCCTGGGCGAACAGGGCCTGCTGGGTGGTGCCACTGAGGATGCCGATCTCGGGCGGCGGTGTGATCAACCGTTTTCCTTCGACCACGATGACCGTCGACCGCGGGCTCTCGAGCACGTAGCCCTCGCTGCTGGTGTAGATGACGTCGTCGGCGCCTTGCTCGGCGGCGTACCGCAGCGCAGCCATGTTGGTGGCATAGCTGAGCGTTTTGGCACCGAGCAGCTGCCACGGGGCCACCGCGGCGAGATCGACCGAGTATCCGCGGGGAGCGGTGATGACCTTCACACCGTTCTCGCGGACCTTGGCGGCGCGTTCGGCAACGGGTCCGACGGTCAGATATTCGGTGGCCGCGTTCGCCTCACGGGTGAGCCCGGTCTCGTCGCGGTCTCGCGGAGGCGCGGCATCGACGGGCGCCGACTCCCGTCCGCGTGAGTAGACCAGCCGCATGAGCCCCTCAGCGTTGCCGTTGGCCTCGGCCCAGACCCTGGCACCCGTCTCGATCGCCTCGGCCCACTTCTCCTCGTCGGGAGCAGGCAGATCAAGCGCCTTGGCGCTCCGCGAGAGCCGCTGGAGATGCAGGTCGACCACGCGCGCCCGCCCGTCGCGGACGAGCAGGGTTTCGAAAATGCCGTCTCCTCGGACCGCAGCAAGGTCGTCCGCATGCAGGATCGGCACGTCAGGGTCGAGTACCGCGCCGTCGACAGTCACCAAGATCGGTTGAGCCATGACGGCAAGAGTAGCGAGCACGCTCGTACGATGATGACGTGACTGTTTTGTTGGATTCATTACGCGCCTCAGGCGCAGTCGGTGGCCCGGAAAATTCCCCAGACGAAGCAGTGGCGTGGCACTTCGGTGACCCCTTCGGTGAACAACGTGCCGCGACCACCTCTGCGGTGATGATCGACCGTTCGCACCGCGGCGTCATCGCCCTCACCGGCGACGAGCGGCTCAGTTGGCTCAACACCATCTCCAGTCAGTTCGTCACCGACCTCGCGGACGGACGCAGCGCGGAGAACCTCAGCCTCGACGGGAACGGCCGGATCGAGGATCACTTCAGCCAGACCGACCTCGCCGGCACCACGTGGATCGACACCGAGGCGCACCGCGGCGACCCGTTGGCCGCGTTCCTGACAAAGATGATCTTCTGGGCGAAGGTCGAGGTCGCCAGGCGTCCGGACATGGCCGTGCTGAGCCTGCTGGGGCCGCAAACCCGTGGAGGTGCCGTCGCACAGTTGCTCGGCGTCCCCGCGACGGCATCGGTCTACGACGCCGGGCCGTTGGCCGACGGCGGGTTCTGGCGGGTGATGCCGACTCTCGGTGAACACGCCTCCGTCGAGGCCATCGACCTGGTCATTCCGGCCGACCAGCTGATCACGTGGTGGTCGAGCCTGACCGCGGTCGGCGTGCGCCCCGCAGGTTCGTGGGCTTACGAAGCTCTGCGGGTCGCCGCTCTGCGACCCCGACTGGGCATCGACACCGATGAGCGCGCGATCCCTCATGAGGTGAACTGGATCGGGTCGCCGAATGAGATGGGTGCGGTGCACCTGAACAAGGGGTGTTACCGCGGTCAGGAGACCGTCGCTCGGGTGCACAATCTCGGCAAACCTCCTCGGCAACTGCTCCTGCTCCACCTCGACGGCAGTGCTGACAGCCGTCCCGTCACCGGTGATCCCGTCACCGCGGGTGGACGTGCAGTCGGTCGGATCGGCACCGTTGTCGAGCACTTCGAGTACGGACCGATCGCGCTCGCGCTGGTCAAGCGGGGTGTACCTGCCGACACAGCACTCGAGACCGGCGGCACCACCGCGGCCATCGATCCGACTTCGGTACCGGCTGATGACCGGGTGCAGGCCGGACGGGCGGCGATCGAAAAGTTGAGGGGCAGATGATCACCGTGAGCACCTGCCTGGTCGGCCGGCACAGCGAGAAGTTGAGGGGCAGATGATCACCGTGAACACCTGCTTGGTCGGCCGGCACAGCGAGAAGTTGAGGGGCAGGTGAGCTTGGCCGAGGGCACGGTGCTGGCCGTGTGCGCGGTGCACGAGGAGCATCGCCTGGCGGGTGGTGTCGGGATCAGCGCCATCGACAAGCGGGCGATCGACGGTCCGGTGGATGTGAACGAGAACGGCCTCGACATCGACCACGTCTGCGACGTCAAACACCACGGCGGAGTGGATCAGGCTGTTTACGCCTACAGCGAAGACGAGGCCCAGCGATGGGCAACGGAGCTGGATCGCGAGCTGCCGTACGGATGGTTCGGCGAGAACCTCAGGATCGCAGGCGTCCCTACCACCGATGCAGTGATCGGCGAGCGCTGGAAGGTCGGTGACACTCTCGAACTGGAGGTCACGATTGCGCGCACCCCATGTCGCACCTTCGCCGACTGGGCGCAGGAGGAGAACTGGATCAAACGCTTCAATGCCCAGGCCGACGTGGGCTGTTATCTCCGCGTGGTGCAGCCGGGTGCCGTGACAGCGGGTGATGCGGTCAGGGTCGTTTCCCGGCCGGATCACGGGGTTCTGGTCCGGCATCTGATCACCGGTCCCGACCGTGATGCCTTGGTGGAACTGCTGGCCGCCGACAGTCTTCCGCCGAAGGTCGTCCGGGACGCAGAGCGGTGGCTTCGCAAGAAGAGCAGGTAAATTCAGCGGGCCCCCGCCGAGCCGGTCCGCATCACGCTTGCGAGCACGCTAGACTGTGTTTCACGACCATATTTGTAAACACAGAATGGGGCCGCCACGTGTTTGGCCGCCCCTTCATTGCGCGAGGGGGTCCCCTATGGGCCGCGGCCGGGCGAAGGCGAAGCAAACTAAAGTTGCTCGTGAACTTAAGTACAGCTCACCGAACACCGACTTCGACAGCTTGCAGCGAGAGCTGTCGGGTGGCGATTCCGCTGAACCGAACGATGGGTTCACGGACGATCGGTGGTCCGATGAGGAGAGTTGGCGGCGAGCCTGACAGGCGAGCCGGGGGTTCGGGCCATCTGGTTCGAACCACCACTCTTGATAACCCCCTGAAGCGACTCCCGGTCAGGGCGGCTCACTCGGCATATCCGTGATCGGGTCGCATTCCTGATCGGGCACATCCCCGATCAGGCCGCAGCTCCCTTACGCGTCTAGAACCGCGGGTGCTCGCCCATCAGCTCGGCAACCCCGGTCTTCTTCTTGTGATCCCCCGGGCTGCTTGTGTGCGACTTCTTGATCGATCCCAGCACCCAGCAATCCAGATGGCGAGCGGTCAGGACGGCCAAAGCGCGGTCGGTGTCTTCAGGCGCCACCACAGCGACCATCCCGACGCCCATGTTGAAGGTGCGTTCCATCTCGATACGTTCCACGCGTCCGCGCTGGGCGATCATCTGGAAGATGGGTGCCGGCGACCAGGTGCCACGGTCGAGTTCGGCGACCAGGCCGCTGGGGATGACGCGGGCCAGGTTGTCGGCCAGTCCGCCCCCGGTGACATGAGAGAACGTGCGGACGTCGGTCTCCGCTGCCAGGGCAAGGCAGTCCTTGGCGTAGATACGGGTGGGCTCCAACAACTCTTCGCCGAGGGTGCGCTCGAACTCTTCGACGTGTCCGCCGAGGTCCATGTGGCCCCATTCGAGGAGGACCTTCCGCGCCAGCGAGTATCCATTCGAGTGCAGGCCGCTGCTGCCCATCGCAATCACGACGTCGCCCGGCCGCACGCGGTCTGGCGAGAGCACTGCGTCGGCCTCGACGATGCCCACGCCGGTGGCAGACAAGTCGTAGTCACCTTCTGCCATCAAACCCGGGTGCTCGGCCGTCTCGCCGCCGAGCAGCGCGCACCCGGCTTCGACGCAACCATCGGCGATTCCCTTGACCAACTCTGCGACGACCTCGGGCACAACCTTGCCGACGGCGATGTAGTCCTGGAGGAACAGCGGTTCGGCACCGCAGACGACTAGGTCGTCGACCACCATCGCCACGAGATCGCGCCCGAGGGTGTCGTGCTTGCCCATGGCCTGCGCCACGGCGATCTTTGTTCCCACACCGTCGGTGGACGACGCGAGAACCGGCTCGCGGTAGCCACCCTTGAGCTTGAACAGGCCGGCAAAGCCTCCGAGTCCACCCATGACCTCGGGACGCAGCGTGCGCTTTGCATGCGGGGCGAACAGCTCCACTGCTCGCTCACCGGCATCGATGTCCACTCCCGCCGCAGCATATGAGGCGTTGCTGGGCTCGTTGTCGGTCATCGGCGTGTGGTTCCCGTTCTCGAAGTCCGGCAGCCGGGGCTGCCGTGGTGGCGAATAATCCGGTCTCACGCTACCCGAGGTGCACCCGATGAGTTCTGGCGACGTGCATTGCCTACATCGGCGGACAACCGCACACTGCGCAAGGCGGACACCCGATGGGGTACCGAGTCATCCCCACGCCAGGGATGACTCGCGACCGGGAACGGTGACTGTGGCCTAGGGCCGGCGAATCGCACTCACATTGTCGTTGTCGGCGAGCACGTCGGAGCCCGTGGCGGCATTCTTGAGCATCGTCTCGAGAACCGCCTTGCCCATGGAGGTCTCCTTGGGCAGCTCGATCGGGTACTCACCGGTGAAGCATGCGGCGCACAGGTTGTCGGCGGGCTGCTCGGTGGCGGCGATCATCTCGTCGGTACTGATGTAGCCGAGGGAGTCTGCCCCGATGGCGTGCCGGACGCCTTCCACGAGATGCTCTTCGGAGTCCGTGCCGTTGGCGATCAGTTCGGCGGGCGATGCGAAGTCGATGCCGTAGAAGCACGGCCAGCGCACGGGGCTCGATGCGATACGCACGTGCACCTCGGCTGCACCTGCCTCGCGGAGCATCCGGATCAACGCGCGCTGCGTGTTCCCGCGGACGATCGAATCGTCCACGACCACAAGTCGTTTCCCGCGGATGACCTCTTTGAGAGGGTTGAGTTTGAGCCGGATGCCCAGCTGACGAATGGTCTGCGACGGCTGGATGAAGGTACGCCCCACGTAGGCGTTCTTCATCAGTCCCTGGCCGTAAGGAATGCCCGATTCCTGGGCGTATCCAACCGCGGCAGGTGTGCCCGATTCGGGTACGGGGATGACGAGGTCGCCTTCGGCCGGGAACTCGCGTGCCAGCCGGCGGCCGATCTCCACCCGGGTGGTGTGCACCGAGCGTCCGTTGATGACGCTGTCGGGCCGTGCGAGGTAGACGTATTCGAAGACGCAGCCCTTGGGCGTGGCCTCGGCGAAGCGGGAGCTGCGGACGCCGTCGGCGTCGATGGCGAGCAGTTCGCCCGGCTCGATCTCACGGACGTAGGACGCGCCGACGATGTCGAGGGCTGCGGTCTCGGACGCCACGACCCATCCGCGGTCGAGACGGCCGAGGCACAGTGGCCGGACACCGTGAGGATCACGCGCCGCGTACAGCGTGTGCTCGTCCATGAAGGTCAGGCAGAACGCACCTCGAAGCGTGGGAAGCAACTCCATCGCGGCCTGCTCGATGGTCGAGTCCGCCGCGCCGTGGGCCAACAGCGCCCCGACGACGTCCGAATCCGAGGTGGCGCCGCCCGCGCGGCGCGAATCCATAAGACCGAAGTCGCGAGCCTTGCTGGCCAGGTGGGAGGTGTTGACGAGGTTTCCGTTGTGACCGAGCGCCACGCCAGTGCCTGCGGCGGTGGTACGGAAGATGGGCTGGGAGTTCTCCCAGGTGGTGGAGCCGGTGGTGCTGTAGCGACAGTGGCCGATGGCCACGTGGCCCTGCATGGCACCGAGGGTCTGCTCGTCGAACACCTGCGAGACGAGCCCCAGGTCTTTGAACACCAAGACCTGCGAACCGTCGGCCACGGCGATGCCCGCGGCCTCCTGGCCTCTGTGTTGCAGGGCATAGAGGCCGTAATAGGTGAGTTTTGCGACATCCTCACCGGGTGCCCAGACACCGAACACGCCACATTCTTCGCGTGGCTCGTTCTCAGGCTCGTCGGCGTCTAACAGGTTCTTGCTGTTGATCGACAGCTCGGTCACTGGCACTCCCATGAGGTGGGCTGGTGGAGGGCGTGGGCTCAAGTCTACGGGCAGCCGAAACGCGTTAGCGAATCGCCGGAGTGTGTGTCTGTCACAACTGTCTCACCAGCACCGGAATCTAGACGAGCGGTAGCCAGTGATCGATCTCCCTGGCGCGACTCCCCGATGCGGTGACCATCCCCGAGTCGATTGCGTCGACGAGTTCGAGCTGTCCCGTCACCAACAACAGCCAAGTGCGCGAATTTGTTTCCACCACATTCGGCGGCGTGCCCCGGGTGTGCCGAGGTCCCTCGATGCACTGCACCGCGACGAACGGGGGAACCCGCACCTCGACCGACGAACCAGGTGCGACCTGAGCGAGGGTGCGGGCAGAGGTTCGCACGGCATCGGCCAGTTCGGCTCGTGTCGGCTCGGCGGCGGCTGGATCGGTCAGCCACGGTTCGACGAGCGCCACCGCGGCACGCATGGCTGCCGGGTCGACCGGCTTACGAGAAGGCACACCCAATCGTGGCACGCCCACCGATGCACCGATGGGCGCGTTCTTGTCGGGGTCGGCGTTGCGGGCAGCTCGCGGCCTTGCGAGTGATCTGGCTGAGGAGAGTGGACTTCTCTGCGAGACGCCGGCGCGACGGTTCCAGAGCCGAGTTTTCGGCGTGAAGGTTCTGGGGCGAGATGAGAGGGCACGTGTCCTTGCCCCTTCTAATTTATAGCGCACCCAGGGGCTTGCGGCAAGACCCGGTTGAGGGCGCAAACTCACTGTCCACGGCCAACATTCGGCCCTTCCGTGCGGTGGCAGCAAGCCGTCGCGATGCGGAGCCGTCAGAGGAGATGAGCGCTTGAACCCGTTGTCCACCAGTGTTTTCGACCTGCCCCACCACCTGGCCCGCAAAGCCGACCCCGTACTGATCGCGCACGATGAGCACCATTTCACCCAGGTCGCGAGGAGTTTGGAAGAGTCGTTATCGAACCTGCGGGATCGCATCGACGCTGAACGGAAGGCGCCGGGAGGTGAGGGCCGGGCGGCCATGGACCGGGACATGGAGGTCCACCGGCTCACTGCGCGTCTGCGCACACTGCGGCGGTTCGGCGTCGACCTGTGTCTCGGCCACATGGTCGGCGCGGACGGTTCAGACCCGGTGTATGTCGGGCGCCTGGGACTGACGGACAGCTCTGGGCGGCAATTGATGGTGGACTGGCGCTCCCCCGTCGCCGAGCCGTTTTTCGGTGCCACTCATGCCGATCCGATGGGCCTGACCCGGCGCCGTCGCTACCGATGGTCCGGCGAGAAGATCACCGACTACTGGGACGAGGTCTTCACCATGGAAGGTCAGGTGGTCGCGGACTCGGAACGGAGCGCCGCGCTCGATGACCAGTCGGCGTTCATCGCAAGTCTGGGACAGAACCGATCGGCCAAGATGCGCGACGTCCTGGGCACGATCGCGGCTGATCAAGACGCCATCATCCGCGGCGGATCGCGCGGCGCACTCGTCGTCGACGGTGGGCCGGGCACCGGCAAAACCGTTGTGGCACTGCACCGAACCGCCTATCTCCTCTACTCCGACCCTCGCCTGGGTCATCAACGGGGCGGCGTGCTGTTCGTCGGGCCACACGAGCCCTACCTGGCTTACGTCGCCGATGTCCTGCCCAGTCTCGGAGAAGAAGGAGTGCGGACATGCACCGTGAGAGACCTTGTGCCGGAGGGCGCCAAGGCGAAGGTCGAAGCCGACCCCGCGGTGGCGCGGCTCAAGGCATCGGCCGACCTGGTGAAAGCCGTCGAGGTGGCCGTCCGATTCTATGAGAAACCGCCGACGAAGGGCATGACCGTCGAGACCGACTGGACCGAGATCTGGCTGAGCGCCGAGGACTGGGCGGCGGCTTTTCGGTCACCGGACCGCGGCACACCCCACAACGAAGCACGCGAGGCGATCCTGGAGGAACTGATCGAGATCCTGGTCGACAGGTACCGGGGTGACGTCGGAACCGATCAGGTTCGAAAGTCATTGCAGCAGAACGAGGATCTGCGCGCCGCGCTGAATCGGGCCTGGCCGATGGTGGACGCCGCCGACCTCGTCGGGGATCTGTGGTCCGTGCCCGCCTACCTCCGCATGTGCGCGCCCTGGCTCGACTCCGAGGAAGTCGCCGCACTGCAACGTCCTGATCCACGGGCATGGACTGTCTCCGACCTGCCTCTTCTCGACGCCGCCCGACACCAGCTGGGCGACCCGGAGGCGGCCTCACGCATCCGCCGCCGACGTGCAGCCCTGCGGGCCGAACACGAACGCAGATCCGGGGTGGTGGACGACCTCATCGCATCGGACGACTCCGAACTGCGCGTGATGTCGATGTTGCGCGGCCACGACCTGAGCCGGGCTCTGGTCGACGACACCGACCGGCAGGACGACTCGAGCGATCCCCACGCGGGCCCATTTGCCCACATCGTTGTCGACGAAGCCCAGGAGTTGACCGACGCCGAATGGCAGATGTTGTTGCTGCGGTGCCCTTCTCGCAGTTTCACCATCGTCGGCGACCGCGCGCAGGCACGGCACGGCTTCACGGTGACCGACCCTGGATCGTCTGAGGTTCGCATGGAGTCCTGGCGGGAAAGACTCGAACGCGTCGGGCTCGACCGCATCGATGTCGCGACACTCGGTATCAACTACCGCACACCCGAGGAGGTCATGACCGAGGCCGAACCCGTCATCCGGGCTGTCGTGCCCGATGCCAACGTGCCGATGTCGGTCCGTAGCAGCGGCTTCCCGGTGGAACACCGATCCATCGCCGACCTCGGCCGCATCATCAACCTTTGGCTGACGGAGAACCCCGACGGCACGGTCTGTGTCATCGATGACGACGAAGTGGACACAAGCAGATTCGGGGACCCCGCACGCGTCCGATGGTTGACGCCGCAGCTGTCGAAGGGACTCGAGTTCGACCTGGTCATCTTGATCGACCCGGAGTCGTTCGGTGTCGGTGTCGAGGGCGCGGTGGATCGCTACGTCGCGATGACCCGGGCGACGCAGCGACTCGTGGTGCTCACCGGCTAGGGACGGCACGACAGCCAGAACCGGGCCGCCGCGTCGAGGCGATATCCTGCGGACAGCCCAGAACCCGAGAAGGAGCGTCACCACCATCAGCGCCACCCTGCATGCCGCCGGACTGTCCGCAGGTCACGGTGAGCGGACGTTGTTCTCCGATCTGGATCTGACCGTTGCGGAGGGTGACGTCTTCGGGTTGGTCGGCGCCAACGGTGCCGGCAAGTCGACGCTCCTCACGCTGCTCGCCGGCCAGGGCACAGCCGACTTCGACGGCACCATCACGCTCAGTCCCCCGGATGCCGAGGTCGGCTACCTGGCCCAGGAGGCCGAGTTCGTCTCCGGGGAGTCGGTCCGGCACTTCCTGTGCCGCAGGGTGGGGGTGGCGCAGGCGCAATCGGCGATGGACGAGGCCGCCGCCGCGCTGGCGGACGGCGGCGACGACCTGTATTCGCCGGCACTCGAACGCTGGCTGCACCTGGGTGGGGCGGACTTCGACGAGCGCGCCGAACAGGTCACCTCGGAGCTGGGCCTGACGATCGACCTGGACGCACCGATGACCACCCTGTCGGGTGGACAGGTGGCCAGGGTCGGACTGGCCGCGTTGTTGTTGTCCCGCTACGACATCCTCCTTCTCGACGAACCGACCAACGACCTCGACCTCGACGGGCTCGATCAACTCGAGAACTTCGTGCGCGGTGCTCGCACACCGCTGGTGATCGTCAGCCACGACAGGGAGTTCCTGGCCCGGACCGTCACGGGCATCATCGAACTGGACCTCGCCCAGCAGCAGGTGTCGGTGTATTCCGGCGGTTACGAAGCGTTCCTCGTCGAACGCGAGGTGGCCCGTCAGCATGCGCGCGACGCGTACGACCAATACGCCGACACCAAGAGCGCGTTGACCGAACGTGCACAGATGCAGCGCGGCTGGATGGAGCACGGTGTGCGCAACGCGCGCCGTAAGTCCAAGGACAACGACAAGATGGGTCGCGCGGTCCGGTTGGAGTCCACCGAGAAGCAGGCGGCCAAGGCCAGGCAGACGCAGCGCCGCATCGAACGCCTCGACGAGGTGGCCGAACCCCGGAAAGAGTGGGAGCTGCGGATGGAGATCGCCACCGCTCCACGGTCGGGCACCGTGGTGGCCACCCTCAACGACGCGGCTGTCATCCGCGACGGCTTCACCCTCGGACCCATCAGCACGCAGGTCGATGTCGGCGACCGCATCGTGATCACCGGCGCCAATGGTTCCGGCAAATCAACGCTTCTCGGGCTGCTACTGGGCACCGTCATGCCGGATCAGGGCACGGCTGCACTGGGCGCGGGGGTCCTCGTGGGTGAGGTGGATCAGGCGCGTGCGCTGTTCACCGGCGAGACCCCGCTGGCCGACGCCTTCGCCCTGCAGGTTCCCGACCTCACCGAGGCCGATGTGCGCACCCTTCTCGCCAAATTCGGTCTGCGCGGCCACCACGTGACGCGGCCGGCCGATTCGCTGTCGCCCGGCGAACGCACCCGCGCCGCCCTGGCGTTGTTGCAGGCCCGTGGGGTGAACCTGCTGGTGCTCGACGAACCGACCAACCACCTGGACCTACCGGCCATCGAGCAGCTGGAGCAGGCCGTCGAGTCGTTCTCCGGGACAGTCCTGTTGGTCACGCACGACAGACGGATGCTGGCCACGGTGCGCTCGACCCGCAAATGGCGACTGGACGCGGGCCGGTTGTCAGAGACCCTGGCCTGACCGGCAGTTCTGCACAGGGCCCGTCGACGAGAACGTCGCAGGAAGTCCGTGACACCATGAGTGAATGGGCACGGATGTGAACACCCAAGAGTTCAGCCGCGAGGACCGCCGACTGTTCCGCGAACAGGTTGGGCGATGCACCGAGGCTGTTGCCCGGATGCTCGCAGATGGACTCTTCACCGATCAGGGCAATCCGCCGGAGCCATTGCTCGGCATGGAGGTCGAACTCAATCTGGTCGACCTGGCGATGAACCCGGCGATGTCGAATGCCACTGTGCTCGAGGCGATCGCCGACCCCGACTACCAAACCGAGTTGGGCCAGTTCAACATCGAGATCAACGTGTCACCCCGCCCATTCGTCGGCGGCGACACCGTGTCGCTGGAGCAGGCTCTGCGCGATTCACTCAACCGCGCAGAGGAACGCGCGGCAGGCACCGACAACCACCTGGTGATGATCGGCATGCTGCCGACGTTGCGCCAGGAACACTTTGCGCATCAATGGATTTCGGCCAATCCCCGGTACGACCTGCTGAACCAGCAGATCTTTGCCGCCCGCGGCGAAGACATCGAACTCGACATCACCGGAGTCCCGCTGACCCCGGGTGGCGAATCCGAACGGCTACACACCTCGATCGACTCGATCTTGCCCGAGGCGGCATGTACGTCACTGCAGCTGCATCTGCGGGTGGCACCTGAGGATTTCGCGGATCACTGGAACGCGGCGCAGGCCATCGCAGGTGTTCAGGTGGCCCTGGCAGGCAATTCGCCTTTCCTGGCGGGCCGCTCACTCTGGCATGAAAGCCGCATCCCGGTGTTCCAGCAGGCCACCGACACCAGGCCACAAGAACTCATCAATCAGGGCGTCCGCCCGCGCGTGTGGTTCGGAGAGCGTTGGATCACAACGATTTTCGACCTCTTCGAAGAGAACACCCGGTACTTCCCGTCGCTGCTGCCGGTGGTCTCCGACGAGGATCCACTCGAACAGCTCGAGGCGGGGACCATCCCGGAACTCACAGAGCTGCGTATGCACAACGGCACCGTCTACCGCTGGAACCGCCCGGTGTACGACGTGGTCGACGGCCACGCACATCTGCGCATCGAGAACCGGGTGTTGCCTGCAGGACCGACCGTTGTCGACATCATGGCCAATGCTTCGTTCTATTACGGCGTGCTGCGTGGCCTGGTCGACGCCGAGCGGCCACTGTGGTCGCAGATGTCGTTTGATGCCGCGGCCGAGAATTTGCAGGCGGCATCACGTGACGGGATCGACTCGCAACTGTATTGGCCGACGCTCGGCTGGGTACGACCCGACGAGCTCGTGCTGCGAAAGTTGTTGCCGCTGGCCGATGAAGGGCTTCAGGCGTTCGGTGTGGGCGCCGACGCCCGCGACCGCTATCTCTCGGTCATCGAGGGACGTGCCCTCAACCGGCAGACCGGCTCGGTGTGGCAACGTGCCTCGGTGCATGCACGCGAGCAGGCCGGCGACAGCCGCGAGGTGGCGCTGGCTGGGATGCTGCGCGACTACATCGATCGCATGCACGACGGCGCCCCGGTCCACACCTGGGATCTGTAACGGCCGCGGCCGGCCCGCGACTCTCGGTCGCGTTGTCTACCGTGCCGCGTTCTTGATGAATTCCTCCACGCCCGCAGCAGGTTTCACGCCGCCGAAGTAACCGCCACGCACGTGCCTGCGGAGTGCGGCATCGTCGGTGGCGCGGGCTGCGGAGTGCCACAGATAGGCGTCGTGCAAGATGATGTCGCCGCGTTCGGCGTAGACGCCCACCTCACCGCGGATCTTCTCGAATCCGAGGGGCATCTCGAACGGTGGTGTGCGGTCGGTACGCCCGCCCGAGGGTCGCGCCGTCGACGGCACCGACACCCCGTTGGCATTGCGATACGGCGCAGGGGTCGCCCACAGGTGACTGCCCGGCACCACCCGCAGGAATCCGTTCGCCGGGCTGGTGCCGTCGATGTGCACGGTGAAGGCGGTACTCGGCCAGACATCCAGGCTGGGGCTCGCCTGCCAGTCGGAGTGCCAGCCGATGCGCGTGTAACCCGATTCCCTTCCGGGCCGGGCATCTTGGTACACCACACCGTTCTGTTCGTGGGCCCGGATCCAACATGATTCCCCGACAAGCTGTTTCATGATGTTGGTCAGCACGGGGTCGGTGATCGCGGCGTCGACCGCCGGCGACAGCTCGCTGATGTACTCCACGTAGTTGGCGAACTTGTCGGCCTTGGCCGCCTCATCGAGGAACACCGTCGAGCCGTAGCGGTCGTCGAGTTCGCCGGACACCACCTTGCGCTGGGCGTCCACGCACTCCGCTTCGATGGCGGCGGTATCGGCTTCGGCGAGCATTCCCCGCAACACGACGTAGCCGTGCATGTCGTAGAACCAGAGGAGACCCTCGATGTCGTCGGGTCCGTATACGCCGGGGCCTGCGGTCACAATTGTCATTCACCAGACGTTAGCCCTGGTCAGGAGTTCTCTCAGGGCGAGCGCGTCTTGCCGGCGAAGTTGTCACGTGGTCTTAATACGAGCCCGTGACCAGTCCCCTCACCCACGCGACGTAACTGGACGGTTCATCAAAACTAGAACATGTTCTAGTCTGGTGCCGAACCGCCGGGGAGTGGCCTGAAGCCGAGCCCGGCCACAACGAAAGTGATCGTCATGAAAGCAGCAGTCACCGGAGCCGCAGGATTTGTGGGCCGCAATCTCGTCGACCGTCTGGTCGCCGGCGGTCATTCCGTCGTCGCCATCGACAGGCACCACCCCGTCGATGTTGCCGACCACGGCGCAGTCACCTGGGTGAGCGCCGACATCCTCGATCCCGAGTCGATCACCCAGGCACTGACCGGAGTGGACGTGGTGTTCCACCTGGTCGCGGTGATCACGCTGCGCCACACCGACGACAACGCCTGGCGGATCAACACCGAAGGCGTCCGCAACGTCGCAGAAGCAGCCCTGGCCGTCGGCGCCCGGCGCATGGTGCACTGCAGTTCGATCCACTCGTTCGACCAGTACACCTGCGGTGGTGTCATCGACGAGACATCGAGCCGGTCGGACAACGCCGAGCTGCCGGTCTACGACAGGTCGAAATGGGCAGGTGAACAGGAGCTGCGCAAGGTCATCGACCGCGGACTGGACGGGGTGATCTGCAACCCGACCGCCGTGATCGGCCCGGTGGACCACACCCCGTTCTCGCGCATCAACGGGATGTTGCTGGATTCGGCGCGGGGCCGCGTGCCCGCACTGGTCACCGGAGGATTCGATCTCATCGACGTGCGTGATGTGGCGGCCGGCCTGATCGCCGCGGCCGAGCACGGCCGGACCGGTGAGAATTATCTGCTCACCGGGCAAATGGTCACCATGCTCGAGGCGTTCCAGATGGTCGCCCGAGAAGCAGGGCGTCGCGGACCGGCATTCGCGTTCCCGATGAGCATGGTGAAGGCCATCCTGCCGGTCGCCGAGCCCATCTGCCGACTCTTCAAATCCGATCTGATGTCGAAGGCGGCGCTCGGGGCCCTCGAAGCCTCCCCGGTGGTCGATGGCACCAAGGCCCGCACCGAGCTCGGCCACTCGCCGCGGCCGGTCGACGAGACGATGCGTGACTTCGTGACCTTCATGGTGGCCGAGGGACAGCTCAAGGTCGCCGGGAGCAAGGCTTCGGCCGACACCGCCGCCACACCGGCGGCCATCTGATGGTCGCCGGTGGTCACCTCAGTCCTTGGTGACCAATCCACGGCCGGTGATCTGCGGGAGGTCCAACGCGGTCAGCAGACCGGGCTGGGCCTCCACCACAGCCTGCACTGCGTTCACCAAACGCATTGCGGTGACCAGCATTCCGGAATCGTTGTGATCGCCGTTCTCGCCGTGGTGCACGAAGTCGACCGTCATCACCGGATCGCCGGTGATCTCGATGCGGTAGCAACCGTCGCCGTGACTGGGGATCGGCCACTCGGGTTGGGCATCGGCCTTGGTGCGGGTGACGTGTTCGAGAATGATGCGCTCGGATCCGTTGACGGTGCCGATCACCTCGAACCGCACCGCAGCCATCGTCCCCTTGGCGATGTGGCAGGAAGCGATGTCGTAGTCCTCTTCGGCAGGTCGTCGGTCGATTCGCTCCACGAGGGGCTCATCCAGGGTGAGGTCGAGACCGGCAGCCAGTTGCCGCACGACGGGACCCCACGCCAACGACAACACCCCCGGCATCCAGAGCATCGACTGGTGGTCCATGGGTTTACCGAAACCGAACAGCTCGGTCATCGTCATCGGCTGGTAATACGTGGAGTAATCGGCGATCTCGGCCACTCGCAGTTCGTCGATCCGCTTGGACAACGACGTCATCGCCAGCGGCAGGACGTCGTTGGCGAAACCCGGATCGATGCCGTTCACGTGGAGGCTGGCATTGCCCGCTCGTGCTGCGGCTCGGATGCGCTCGTTGAAGTCGTCGGGGAACACACCGTCCGGATAGACCAGCGCGACCGGTCCGGACGAGACCACGTTGACTCCCGCTTCGAGGAAGCTGATCAGGTCGTCGACCGATTCCATGATGCGGTCGTCGGTCATGGCGCCGTGAACGATGCAGTCGGGGCGCAGCGCCAGTAGTTCTTCTTTGTCTCCGCTGGCGGCGATCCCCAGTTCGCGACCCAGGCCGGCGAGCTCGCCGACGTCCTTGCCGACCTTGTCGGGATTCGACACCCAGACCCCGACGAGTTCGAGTTCGGGGCGGGCGAGCACACCCGCTATCGCCAGCTTCCCGATCGTGCCGGTTGACCAGACCACTACACGTAACGCCACTTCATGACCTCCAGGACAGAAACTAGAACACGTTTCACCCTAGACCCCGCCCACCCCGAAAGTGGTGGGTTTCGGTGAGCAAACCTGCTGGTCGCCGTCCCCGAAACCCACCACTTTCGGAGGGTGGAAGACGACTACATCTCTTCGGCGCCCACCAGCGCGGCTTCTTCGAGACGGCGTTCGGTGGCGGCAGCGGGCTCGGGCTCCGATTGCGTCCCCACCACTGCGATGGCGGCGACCGCGATCACGCTGTAGCCCACGGCAAACCAGTAGGGGGCTGCGTCGGTGCCGAACCACTCCGCGAGATGGGCCACCAACAGCGCCGACACCGCCGCACCCATCCAGCGCAAGAAGTTGTATCCGGCACTCGACACCGACCGCGGACCGGTTCCAGCCGCCATCGCCATGCCGGTCAGCGCAGTGTTCAGCACACCGGACGGGATCCCCGAGACGATGATCGCGGCCATCACCAACGGCTTGAGGTCACCGGCCGTTCCGATGGCCGCAACAGCCATCACGATGCCGAAGACACCAACAGCAGTGGTCACGCCGAGCCGCTCGCCGAGGGCCTCGACCACCCGGGGTGCGAGCGTCACGCCGCTGAGCGCGACGCAGAGGCCCCATCCGACAAACACCAGCCCCAGGAAGATCGGCCGCATGTCCAGAACGATCGGCGCCCAGGCGATCACGGTGAAGAATCCGGCCGTATAGAACGCCGAGCCGATACCTGTCACCAGAAGCCTACGATTTCGCAACGCACGCAACGGGTCTGCGATACCCACCTTGGGACGCGCTGTGGCCGGACCATCCTTCGACAGCTTCATCGCGCAGAGCAAGGCGCCGATCGCCATGAGGACCGCCGTACCGGCAAAGGGGGCGCGCCACGTCCATTCGCCGAGAATTGCACCGAGCAGCGGCCCGACCGCAAGCCCGACCCCGAGGGCTGCCTCGTAGAGCAGTATCGCACCGTGTTGACCGCCGCGGGCCGATCCCACGATGAAGGCGAGTGCTGTCGCCATGAACAGGGCGTTGCCCAACCCCCACGCCACCCGCAGGGCGATCAGCTCGCCGATTCCGTTGGCGGTTGCCGAAATACCCGCTGCGACAACGATGAAGGCGAGCCCGGCGATGAGTGTGCGTTTCGGCCCGAAGCGGTACGAGCTGTATCCGGTGATCAGCATCGCGAACACCTGCACACCCATGTACACCGCGAACAGCAGAGTGACCTGGTCGGCGCCTGCATCGAGTTGCTTGGCGATCTCCGGCAGAATCGGGTCTACGAGACCGATACCCATGAATGCGATGACGGCGGCGAATGCCGTGGCCCACACCGCAACCGGCTGCCCGCGAACTGCGTCCAGAAATCCGTGGTGTTCAGCAACCTGTGACGAATCAGCTTGCCCTGTTGTCATGTTCACTCCTCTTCTGAAATCGTGAGGGCACTCGACTCATCGAGACTCTCCAGTTGTGCGCGCAGCGACCTCAACGCAGGGACAGCGGCTCGAAGGGCCCGCAGTTCGTCGTCGGTCATGCCAGCCATCGCTCGGGCGAGCACCTCGTTGCGCGCCGACTGCAACTGCGTCATCTCACGCCGCCCGTTGTCGGTGATGCTCACCTGCACCGCCCGACGGTCATCAGGATCAGGGTCGCGACGTAACAGGCCATGCCCGACCAGCACATCAACAGCTGCTGTCACCGTCGGCATCCGCACTCCCTCGCGGCGGGCGAGTTCTCCCATCCGCATCGGGCCGTGCTCTGCCAGGGTCGCCAGGGTGGAGCCCTGTGCAGCGGTGTATTCGCCGAACGGCGACCGCCGGCGAATCGTCAGATACACCCGGGCCATCGTCGGGCGGATGGCGTCGGCCAGGTTGGTCAGCTCATTGTCGAACACTTAGCAAGGGTAATACTTAGGACCTCGAACTATCAAGGCTAACCGATCCCCCACTCCCCCATTTTGGTGGGTTAAGGCGACCGAAACCGCAGGTCGCGGTCGCCGGAACCCACCAAAATTGGGCTAGCCGAAAAGGGCCGGAAGCGTTGCTTCGAAGGTCTCGCGCAGTTCGGTCAGCGGGATCGAGAACTGATCCTGGATCTCGACCGAATCGCTGCCCTGATCCACCACCCCGATGCGGGTCCACGGCATCTGCCGCGCGTCGAGCATGCCGGTGAACCGGGTCTCCTCGGTCCGTGGCACCGCGACCAGAACTCGGCCCGACGACTCGGAGAACAGCCACACGAACGGGTCGGCGCCTTCGGGAAGCAAGATCCGGCAACCGGTTTCGCCCGCGAGTGCGCCCTCGACGACGGCCTGCGCGAGGCCACCCTCGGACAGGTCGTGCGCAGCGGACACCAGGCCATCGCGCGACGCTGCGGTGAGGATGTCCGCCAGCAGACGTTCACGCTCGAGGTCGACAGCAGGCGGCGTGCCACCGAGGTGGTCGTGCACCACCTGCGACCAGATCGACCCGTCGAACTCGTCGTGGGTCTCGCCGAGCAGGATCAAGGTCTCGCCCGGCTCGGTACCGAAACCGGTCGGGATGCGACGACGCACGTCGTCGATCACACCGAGTACCCCGACGACCGGCGTCGGCAGGATGGGCGTTGCACCGGTCTGGTTGTAGAAACTCACGTTTCCGCCGGTGACCGGGATGCCCAATTGCGCACAGCCGTCAGCTAATCCGCGCACGGCCTGCTGGAACTGCCACATGACGGCCGGGTCCTCGGGCGACCCGAAGTTCAGGCAGTTGGTGACGGCCTTCGGGGTCGCGCCGCTGACGGCGACGTTGCGGTATGCCTCGGCCAACGCGAGCTGCGCGCCGCGATAGGGATCGAGGTAGGTGTAGCGCCCCGATGCGTCGGTGGACAGCGCGATACCGCGGCCCGACGACTCGTCGATCCGGATCATTCCCGAGTCCGCATGTTCGGCCAACACCGTGTTGCCCCGCACGTAGCGGTCGTACTGCTCGGTGATGAAGCGGCGGCTGCACAACGCGGGCGACGAGATCATCTGCAGCAAGGTCGAGCGCAGTTCGTCGGCGGTTGCCGGACGCGTCAAGTCCTTTGTGGTGGACGCGATCACGTCGTCCTGCCAGTCCGGACGGGCAAGCGGGCGGTTGTAGACCGGACCCTCGTGCGCCACCGTGCGCGGCGGTACATCGACAACGGTCGCGCCGTGCCAGGTGATCTCGAGGTGCTCACCGTCGGTGACCTCGCCGATCACCGTCGCCAGCACATCCCACTTGGCGCACACCTTCATGAACGCGTCGACGTTCTCCGGCGCCACCACGGCACACATGCGTTCCTGCGACTCGCTCGAGAGCACCTCGGCCGGGGTCATCCCGGTGGCCCTCATCGGTACCTTCTCCAGCTCGATGCGCATCCCGCCGTCACCGGCAGCAGCCAATTCGGAGGTGGCACAAGACAATCCGGCGCCACCGAGGTCCTGGATGCCGATGACGATGCCCGCCTTGTACAGATCAAGACAACACTCGATCAGGACCTTCTCGGTGAAGGGATCGCCCACCTGCACCGCGGGCAGCTTCTTCGGGCGGCCACCGGCACTGTCGTCGAAGGTCTCCGACGCGAGCACCGACACTCCGCCGATCCCGTCGAGACCGGTGCGAGCACCGAACAGGATGATCTTGTTGCCCGCACCGGAGGCAAAGGCCAGGTGCAGATCCTCGACTCGCATGACGCCCGCGCACAGCGCATTCACCAACGGGTTCCCGGCGTACGACGCGTCGAACACCGTCTCACCGCCGATGTTCGGCAATCCCAGGGAGTTGCCGTAACCGCCGACACCACGCACCACGCCGTCGACCACCCGGCGGGTGTCCGGTGCGTCGGCGGCTCCGAACCGCAGCTGGTCCATGACCGCGATCGGGCGTGCACCCATGGCCATGATGTCGCGGACGATGCCGCCGACCCCGGTGGCCGCGCCCTGGTACGGCTCGACGTACGACGGATGGTTGTGCGATTCCACCTTGAAGGTGACAGCCCAGCCGTCGCCGATGTCGACCACACCGGCGTTCTCACCGATGCCCGCGAGCATCGAGGAGCGCATCTCGTCGGTGGTGGTCTCGCCAAAATACTTCAGATGCACCTTGGATGACTTGTACGAGCAATGCTCGGACCACATCACCGAATACATGGCCAGTTCGGCGGCGGTCGGCCGGCGGCCCAAGATCTCACGGATCCGCTGATACTCGTCGTCCTTGAGACCCAGCTCGCGAAACGGCTGGGGCTGGTCGGGGGTATCGGCGGCGACGGAAACGGTATCTACGTCTGCACTCACGGTGACAGTCTAGGCGGAGCCCGGCAGGCGGGGTGATCTCGTCCTCCTCGCGGTAGTGTCTCGGGCAGCGCAGCGGGAGTGGGAACTGTGCGCGGGGGGCCAGACCAGCTGATTCGTCGTTCGGCTGGTCGGTACACAGGGGGAAACGACCATGATCGACGCAGGGCAGTCACGCTCGTCTGCCGCCAAGGCACGCCAGTTGTTCGACTTCGCGGTCCGGTCGTCGGGGATACCGATCGACGGCGAACAGTATCCGGCCGACCCGGCCAAGGCCGCGCTCGCGTTCACCCGGGCCACCGAGTGGGCGCCGATGATGGCCGACGCATGGCTGGGGCGGGTGGCATCCGGAGACAACTCGGCCTCCGTAGTGCTCCAGCTGTACCGCAGCCGGGCGACGATCGGGGCCGAGCAGCGTCGGCTGGGACTTCCGCCGCGGACGTTGTCCGGCCGGTTCTCCACCGGCCTGTACATCGACTACCCGCTGGCAGACCGCACCGAGGCCATCGTGGCGTACGCGGCCACCCTGATCGCCGGCGCCGACTACCAAGGAGCCGAGGACGCCCTCGACGAGGCGGCCGATGAATGTGCCGGCCGGGGCCGGCCACCGATCGTGGACTACCTACGGGCCAGCCTGCACTTCCGCACCCAGCGCTGGACCGACGTGCTCACCGCACTGGCTCCGTCGAATACGTGGACGGACGAGTACATGAACGCCGGCGCCGATCTGATGGCCGGATCGGCGTGCGTGCAGATGGGCCTGTTCACCGAAGGTGTGCGACGGCTCGAAGCCGCGGCGAACGGGCCGATCCCAGCGGCGGCGACGGCGGCGATGTTCACCCACGGGCTGGCATTACGCGAACAGGGCATGGAGGCGCCTGCTCGCGAACAGTTCGAGGCCGTGTATTCCCGCGACCCCTCGTTCGCGGCCAACACCAAGGCCCTCTCGGATCAGCGTTTCCGATTGGTCATCACCACCGCCGAGGCGATCGACTCTCGTAGCGACCGCTGGGACCCGGCCACTGCAGCAGTGACGGTCGCGGCCTCTGCCTCTGCTCCGGACGACTCCGAGGGAAGTCTGCTCGCGGCGGCACAGGCCGAACTCGCCGAGCAGATCGGCCTCGAATCGGTCAAGAGCCAGGTGACCAAGCTGCAGTCGGCAGCCACCCTGGCAAAGATCCGATCGGACAAGGGTCTCGCGACCGGCCCACGCAGTCTGCACCTGGCATTCACCGGTCCACCCGGTACCGGCAAGACCACCATCTCGCGCATCGTCGCCAAGATCTATTGCGGGCTCGGTCTCATCAAAACCGATGCGGTGGTGCAGGTCTCACGTCGTGACCTGGTGGGCGAACACCTCGGTAGCACGGCCATCAAGACATCTGAGGTGATCGACCGCGCGATGGACGGCGTGCTGTTCATCGATGAGGCCTACACGCTGGTGCAGAGTGGCCTCTCCGGCGGCGACGCGTTCGGTCGCGAAGCCGTCGACACCTTGCTCGCGCGGATGGAAGACGACCGCGACCGGCTGGTGGTGATCATCGCCGGCTATGACGCAGAGATCGACCGGTTGCTCGCCGCGAACGAGGGAATGTCGTCACGGTTCTCCAAGCGCATCAGATTCGACTCCTACAGTCCCACCGAACTCATCCAGATCGCGGATCTTCTTGCCCGCAAGCGTGATTCGTTGCTGTCGGCGGAAGCGCTCCGGGAACTCGAGATGGCGTGCGCTCCCCTGTGTCATCAGATCGAGCTCGATGATTCCGGCCGTGAGCGTCGGATGATCGACCTTGCAGGCAACGGGCGCTTCGTCCGTAACGTGGTCGAGAGCGCCGAGGAAGAACGCGAACACCGGCTGACAAGCGGCACCATCGAACTCGCCGACCTCGACGACGACGCACTCATGCGCATCGAGGCCTCGGACATGCAGGCCGCTCTGGCCGGTGTGCTCGGCGGATTGCGGAGCGCACAAGGCCGGGCCCGGTAGGCCAGCCCCGCGAATCCTCAGCCTGCAGCTCGGGTCACATCCAAGATCGACTCGGCGAGTTCAGGCCTGCAGATGACAAGATCGGGTAGGTAGACGTCGCGCTGGTTGTACTCCAGCGACAGTCCGTCGGTTCGACTGCACCACAACCCTTGTGACTTCGCCACAGCCACCGGCGCGGCCGAGTCCCACTCGTACTGTCCACCGGCGTGCACGTACGCGTCGGCCTCACCCCGAACCACTGCCATCGCCTTGGCGCCTGCCGATCCCATCGGGAGCAGCTCACCACCGATGGCCGTGGCGACCGACTCGGCGAAAGCTGGAGGCCGCGAGCCGCTGATGACCACTCGCGGCTTGTCGCCCCGCGGTGTTCTCGCCAGACCGGTGGTGGGCGGCACCGGCGTCCCATCGTTGATGTAGGTGACGCCGAGCCCCGGCAGCGAGACCGCGCCGACCGTCAGCCCCAGGCCCTTTTCCCACAGTGCAACGTGCACAGCCCAATCGGTGTGGTCGTCCAGACCGTATTCCTTCGTGCCGTCCACCGGGTCGACGATCCACACACGGTCGGCATCGAGCCGGGACAGATCGTCGGCCGATTCCTCGGACAGCACGGAGTCGCCCGGCCGTTCCCGCGCGAGCGCGTCCAGTAGGAACTCGTTGGAGCGCAGGTCCCCGGCCTTGCCGAGTTCTTTGCCGTTCAGCGATGGGTCTTTTCGGAGTTCGACCAGCAGATTGCCGGCCTCGGTGGCAAGACGACCGGCAAGCTCTGCATCGGATGAGGTCACAGTCACACGCCCAGGTTACGGCGAATGGCCTCCGCGACGTCGGCAGGCGCACCGTCACCGGGGGTGATGACGACGTCCGCCGCTTCCGGCCGCTCATAGGGCGAACTGATGCCGGTGAAATGTGCGACCTCACCGCGACGTGCCTTCGCGTACAGCCCCTTCGGGTCGCGTTCCTCGCAAACCTCGAGCGGCGTGTCGACAAACACCTCGAAGAAGGGAAGGCCGCGCTCGGCATGGACCTCGCGCGCCCGCTCGCGTTCGGCGGCGAAAGGACTGATCAGCGAAACGATCGCGACCGCACCCGAGTCCGCGAACAGTGCCGCGACCTCGGCGGTGCGCCGGATGTTCTCCCGGCGATCGTCGTCACCGAACCCGAGATCGGAGTTCAGCCCGTGGCGGAGGTTGTCGCCGTCCATCAGATAGGCCGGACGGCCTTCGGCCACCATCGATCGTTCCAGTTCCGATGCGATCGACGACTTACCGGAGCCCGACAGCCCCGTCAACCAGATGGTCGCCCCACGATGGGAGCGCTGCTCCCTGGTCACCGACGAGCTGTGCCAGACCACGTGGGAGTCGTTGCTGACCGGCCCGTTGATCATCCCGGCGCCGACGGTCTTGTTCGTCGCCTCGTCCATCAAGATGAAGCTACCCGTGAAGCGATGCTGACGGTACGAGTCGAACATCATGGGCTGCTGGGTGCGCAGGCGGACGCGCCCGATCTCGTTGAGCCGCAACTCCTGTGGCCCCTCCTCGCGATGGAGGGAGTTGACGTCGAGCCGATAGGTGAGGTCGCCGATCACGGCCTTCGACTCGCGGGTCGAGCTCTGGATGGTGTAGCGGTTGCCCGGCTTCAACTCGGTGTCCTCGGAGAACCAGCACACCATCGCATCGATGTCGCGGCCTACGTACGGTCGATTGTTGGGGCGGGCAAGCATCTCTCCACGGGTGATGTCGATTTCGTCGGCGAGCGAGACGGACACGGCCATCGGCGCGAATGCCTCGTCGAGCTTGCTGCCGCCGGGGCCCCAGATCTCGGCCACGGTGGTGCTGAATCCACTGGGCAGCACCACCACTTCGTCGCCGGGCTTGAACGTTCCGCTGGCGATGGTTCCGGCGTAGCTGCGATGGTCCGATCCGTCGCTGACCTGAGGACGGATCACGTACTGCACCGGAAGTCGGGCGTCGATGAAATTGCGGTCCGAGGCGATGTGGACGTCTTCGAGGTGTCCGAGCAGCGAGGTCCCCCGATACCAGGGCATGTGTTCCGACGGATCGACCACGTTGTCCCCGAGCAGGGCCGACACCGGGATGAAGCTGAGGTCGGTCACGTTGAGTTTGCTGGCGAACGCGCTGAACTCGTCCTTGATCTCGGTGAATCGTTCTTCCGACCAATCCACCAGGTCCATCTTGTTCACACACAAGACGATGTGCGCGATGCCGAGCAACGACGACAGGAAAGCGTGCCTGCGGGTCTGCTCGAGCACACCTTTGCGGGCGTCGATGAGAACGAGTGCCACATCGGCGGTGGATGCCCCCGTCACCATGTTGCGGGTGTACTGCACATGCCCGGGGGTGTCGGCGATGATGAACTTGCGCTTGGGTGTTGCGAAGTACCGGTACGCCACGTCGATGGTGATGCCCTGCTCGCGCTCGGCACGAAGGCCATCGGTCAGCAGTGCGAGGTTGGCGTATTCGTCGCCTCGCTCGGAGCTGGTGCGCTCGATCGACTCCATCTGGTCGGTGAAGATGCTCTTCGAGTCGTACAGCAGCCGACCGATCAGTGTGGACTTGCCGTCGTCGACGCTTCCCGCAGTTGCCAACCGCAGCAACTCTTTCCGTCCGCGCCGCACGGGCTCGCCGATGATCAGCTCTTGGTCGACGGTCATCAGAAGTATCCTTCTTTCTTGCGATCTTCCATGCCGGACTCCGAGATTCGGTCGTCGGCTCGGGTTGCTCCGCGTTCGGTGAGTCTGGTGGCAGCCACTTCATCGATGACCTGCTCGACCGTGACGGCGTCACTGAGCACACATCCGGTGCACGTCGCGTCGCCGACCGTCCGGAACCGCACCTGCTCGGTGTGCACCGTCTCGCCGGGGGCGAGTTCCACATACGGCGTCTTGGCCAGCAGCATCCCGTCCCTGGGCACCACTTCGCGCCGATGGGCGTAGTAGATGCTCGGCAGTTCTATCTCCTCGGCGGCGATGTACTGCCAGATGTCGAGTTCGGTCCAGTTGCTCAGGGGGAACACCCGGATGTGCTCACCTTTGTTGTGGCGGCCGTTGTAGAGGTTCCACAATTCGGGCCGTTGCGCTCGTGGATCCCAGGCGCCGAACTCGTCTCGGAAGCTGAAGACCCGCTCCTTGGCGCGCGCCTTCTCCTCATCGCGTCGCGCGCCACCGAAGACGGCGTCGAAATTGTTCTCCCGGATCCCCCGCAGGAGCGATGTGGTCTGCAACCGGTTACGACTGGCACCGGGACCGGTCTGCTCCACCACCCGGCCGGCGTCGATGTCGTCCTGCACACTCGAAACCACCAGTCGGACACCGGTCTTCTCGACAACCCGATCCCGGTAGTCGATGACCTCGTCGAAATTGTGTCCGGTGTCCACATGCATGAGCGGGAAGGGAACGGGCGCAGGCCAGAACGCCTTGCGCGCCACGTGGAACATCACCACCGAGTCCTTGCCGCCGGAGAACAGCAGCACCGGCCGCTGTGCCGTCGCGGCGACCTCTCGGAAGATGTAGACCGATTCCGCCTCGAGCGCGGCCAGATGGGTGAGCTCGTACCCCGTTGTCAGCACCGTGAGAATCCTCTCGCGTCGTTCGCCTCGCCAGGACTTGACCTGTCGAATATCCGACACTAGTGTTTGAAAATATGACAGTGACGGTAAGCGACAGCATGCCTGCGGGTCAACCCTCGCCACCCACGCAACGTGTGGTCCGGGTGATCGAACTGCTGGCCGAACAGACCGGCGGCCGCCTGACGCTGGCGGAAATAGTCCGTCGCACAGGGTTTTCCAGAGCCACCGCCCACGCGGTGCTGACCCAACTCACCATCGACGGCTGGGTGTCGCGAGAAGACGGACAGTTCGCGATCGGCGCCGGTTTCGTCGCCTTGGCGCGGCAGGCCGAACGTGGCTATCCGTTGCGGCGCTTGGCAGCTCCGATGATCCATGAACTCGCTGCGGACCTCGACATGCCGGCGTTCCTCGCCGAACGCGTGGGTGAACAGATCACCGTCACAGAACTCGTCGGGGTACCGGACATGCATTGGATCAGGCCCGGCCGGCGCATCGCACTACGCCCACCAGTGTGCCGAGAGTTCGTCGCGTGGGCGCCTGAAGCCGAACGGCAGCAGTGGATCGACTCGGCACCGCCGGGTGCCCGCGACCGACTGCACGACGTGCTGGAAGTGATCTGCGATCGCGGGTATGCGGTGGAGCGCCTCACCGGTGATCACGCCGAGATGATCGACGCACTTGCGTCACTGCGTGATTCACCGGTCTCGGACACGGTGCGCTCACGGGTGGCGGGGCTGCTGGCCGAACTGACCACCATCGACTATCTGCCGGAGGAATCCGTCGGAGTTGTCGCCGTGGTCACGATCGGCGCCCCGATCATCGATTCCGAGGGCACCGTCATCGCGTCGATCGTCGTGTGCCCCAACCGCGAGATGAGCGCCGACGAGATGGCGCACCTGGGCACGTCGGTGGCCTCTGCTGCCGATCGCGTCGCCCACGCGCTCGCGCGCTGAATGCGGCTGTCGCGGCGCTCGACGTTCACGACGGGGCCGTTCAGCCGGCGAGTATCCGCATCTTCGCCAACGCCACCTCACGCTCGCCGACCGGAGGCTCCGACAGCTCCTCACCCCCTGGCCGCAGTCCGGCGATCACCAACGCCAGATGTCGCCGCCATGCCGTGTCACTGACACCGCGCGTGGTCTCGACGACGCCCCTGACCGCCCAGAAGACGAGGTCGAGGTCGGTGACGGTGACGTCGAGACGAATCCGTCCGGCATCTTGAGCAACGGCCAACAATTCGGCCAGGATCGTGCGGAACTCGTCTCTGAGCAACGCCGTGTGCTCGTCGTTCCACATCCGCGACACACAGCCGCGATGCGACGCCTGAATGGCACCGGTGTCGAACAGCAATTGTTCCAGACCAGAACCGTCGGTCACGTCACGCGCGGCCCTGGCCATCGCCACCAGATCGGTGAGCAACTGCCGTACGAGTTCACTGATCAATGCGTCCTTGGTGGGGAATCGCCGGTACAGCGTGCCCATCCCGACACCGGCCACCCGGGCGATCTCCTCGACCCCGGCATCGAGCCCGCGTTCGCTGAACACTTTTGCCGCTGCGTCCAGCAGTCGTCGTCGATTCTCCGCAGCGTCACGCCGCAGCACTTTCCCACCGTCCGCGGTGGCCTGCACACCCATGGCCGCCCTCATTCCGACTTGTCACCGGCGAGGGTACCGCCGGCAACCATCGCGAGTTCGGCGTGTGCGAGGTCTGCGGTCTCGTTCAATGCCGCCCCTCCACGTTTGACCGACGGGATGAAAAGGGTGGCAACAGCTCCCAGGCACACGGCGACCCCCAGCATGATGAAGCCGTGGGTGTAGCCCGATTCCTTGGGCAGTCCCGACGGTGTGGCGCCCGCGGTGACCACAGTCCCCATGAACGCTGCGCCCAGCGAACCGCCGATGGTTCTGATGTTGGCGTTCATGCCACTGGCGACTCCGGTCTGATGGGGTGGCACCGCCGCGACGACAACGTTTGCCATGGCGGAGAACGCAAGTCCCATACCGATACCCGACAGGCACATCGCGGCGAAGATGTCCGCTTCGCTGGAGTGACGGAACGCGACGAAGAAGTATCCGGCGGCGCTGACGAGAGTCCCCACCGTCAACAGGTTCTTCGAGCCGAAGCGAGCCGACAGGCGCCCGGCGCCGAGTCCGAGGATGAACATGAAGACCGAGCTGGGCAACATCATCAGGCCCGACTCACTGACCGATGCCCCGAATCCGTATCCCGCCGATGTCGGGGTCTGCACGAACTGCGGCAGGAATCCGAACCCGGCATACATCCCGATACCCATCATCAGCGCAACCAGGTTCGCGGCCCAGACGGTGCGCATCCGCATCATCTTCATGTCGATGAGCGGATTGGCCGATCGCGCTTCGGCCACGATCCACACCACCAGGAAGAACGCAGCGGTCACGAGCAATCCGACAACCTCGGGTGAGGTCCAGCCCCACTTGGGTGCCTGGCTGACACCGAGCAGCAGAGCCACCAGCCACGCTGACAGCAACAACGCGGTGACCCAGTTGACCCTGCCCGGGGCCCGGCCCTTCGACTCCGGGATGAAGACGTAGGCCGCCACACCCGCGATGGTGGTCATGATCAGCGGAATCCAGAACAGCCAGTGATAGGTGAGCACATCGACGATCGGCCCGGCCAGCACAACACCCAGACCGGCGCCCAGCGATGTCAGGGCCGCCACCATCCCGACAGCGCCGGGCACCTTCTTCTCGGGGAACTCGTCACGGATGATCCCGAAGGCCAAGGGCAGGACGCCGCCACCGACACCCTGGATCACACGCGCGACCACCATCACCGACAGCGACGCCGCCAGCGCAGCCAGCAACGAACCGATTCCCAGCGCGGCCAGCGCAACAACGAACAGCAGCTTCTTGCCGTACATGTCCCCGAGGCGACCCATGATCGGCGTGAACACCGACGCGGAGAGGAGGTAGGCGGTGAGCACCCAGGTCACGTCGGTCTGCGTCGTCCCGAGGGACACCTGGATCGTCGGCAGTACCGGTATCACCAGGGACTGCAGCAACGCGAACGCGGCCACGCCCACGGTGATCACGGTGAACGTGACCCGATAGTGCGTCCGCTTGGGTGCGATGTCCATACAGCTCCTGAGCTCGAACCGGAGAGACCACTCCGCATGCTGCTCTGAAGTTAGCACCACAAGCGGAGTCAAGACTCCGGATATCCACTCAGCGAGACACCGTCACCCGTCCACGACGAGCGACTGCCCGGTCAGGCGAAAGCCGCGTTCACCTCGGCCTCGGTGAGGCCGTAGTCCTCCAGGGAGTACTTGTGGACGGGTTTGCGGTCGCCCGACTTGCTCTCCTCGTCGAGTGCTCGCATCGCCGACGCCGCATCATCGGTGAGGTTCAGTCCGAATGTGCGGTAGATCGTTTCGACCGTGCCCATGGGGTCGGTGCGGAAGTCGCGGAAGTCGATGTCGATGAACTGATCCGGGTTGTACTTGGACCGTGCCGCATTGAAAGCGTGCAGCCCTCGTGACCACAACTCGAGTTGCGTCTTGCCGATCAGTTC
Source organism: Williamsia muralis (assembly GCF_051487485.1). Lineage (GTDB taxonomy): Bacteria > Actinomycetota > Actinomycetes > Mycobacteriales > Mycobacteriaceae > Williamsia > Williamsia muralis_B. Next base: position 1,040,556 of record NZ_JAHVCV010000002.1, read on the forward strand.
ACCCGTGAACACGGTCGACCATCCCTCGCCCGCATGCTCGGCAAGACTGCACATCGACGGGATGATCGTCGCGGGTGGCCGGTGGGTCTGGATGATCAACGCGTCCGGATAGACGGCCATCAATTCATCGAGCGCGAACAGATGACTGGGGTTCTTCAGCACCCAGCGACGCTCTGGCTGATTCAGCCCGATCAACTGGAGGTTCTTCTTGTGCCGCGTGTAAGCGTTGGTCCAGTCCTGCTTCTGCAGCCACTGGGAGTAGGTCGGGAGATACGACAGGGATTCGTAGGAGATCGACTTCATGGTCTGACGCAGCAACTGCCAGCACTCTTCGACGTCGGAGGCACTCATGTAGTGCAGCCCCATGAACTCCGGATTCTCCACGTGGTGCTGTTCGAGGCCGGCCTGGATCTGCTGGAAGACCGGGTTCGCCTCCCAGGTGTCACGCGGAGGCCGGGGCTGCGGGAACTCGGCAAGCCACATCTCCAGACCCTGGTGGCCCGGATCCGCGGTGAGCAGCCGGTGCAGGGCGGTTGTCCCGGTACGGGGCAACCCGGTGACGAAGATGGGGCGTTCCACCGGCGCGGAGACGTACTCGGGATTGGCTTTCCACGATGCCTCGCTGAGCAATCGGGCGACCAGCGCACCCCGGAGGAAGAAGCGGTTCATCTTGCTGCCGAGCTCGGTGAGTCCCGCATCGCGCTCGTACGACTCCAGCAGGACACCAAGAGCCTCGGTGTAGTCATCCTGACCGAAGTCGTCGAGCCCACACGCCTTCGTCGCCGAAGCATGCAGATCCTCGACCGTGCCCACATTCGTTCTCGGAATGGTCATCTCGCTCCTCAGGTGTGGTACTCGCCGCAGTTGACGTCCAGCGTCTGGCCGGTGATGGCGCTGGCCCAATCCGAGGCGAGGAACACCACCGCCCGAGCGATCTCATCGGGTTCGGGCAGACGTTTGAGGTCGGACTTGGACGCGGTCTGTTCGTAGACGGCCTCCGGCGTGATGTCGTACTTCTTGGCGACCTCACCGAAGTACCACTTCAGCTGGTCGTCCCAGATGTAACCGGGTAGCACGCTGTTGACACGAACGCCCTTGTCGCCCAACTCTGTGGCGAGAGTCTGCGACATGGCGAGCAGGGCCGCCTTGGCGAGTTTGTAGCTGCCGTAACGCGGCTCCGAGTGCCGCAGGACCATGGAATTGATCATCACCACAGAACCGGACACCTTGGCCAATTCGTCGGTGAAGGCCTTGGTCATGCGCAGGCCACCGAGGACCGTCAGGTCCAGGCTCGACCTGATGTGGTCGAAGTCGGTGCGTGCCAACGACTTCATCGAAGGCAGCGAGAAGGCATTGTTCACCAGGACGTCGACACGGCCGTACTCGGCAACCGTCGCCGCGACAAGGGAATCGACGGCCGCATCATCGGTGATGTCGGTGGGGACCTGCAACGCGATGCCGCCGGCGGCATCGATCTCCTTGGCCACCTCGGCGAGCCGGCTCTCGGTCCGGGCCGCGAGCACCACCTTGGCGCCGGCAGCAGCGGCCTGCACACTGATCGAGCGGCCGAGACCCGGCCCCACTCCCCCGACCACGACGACCTTGCCCTCGAGCAGGCCGGTGGACACGGTGGCGGTCATCCCAGCATCCTCTGCGCGAATCCGCGCTGGCGTGTGGCTATTCGCTCACGCCAGCCTGCCTCGTCGATGGTGTTGGACTCGAAGTGCGGCAGGTGGCCGGGCACGTCGGCCACGTTGACGATCGTGACGGTCGGACCGTCGGAATCGGTCAGCTCGCGGGCGACCCGCTGCCACCGGAACTGCGCGATACCCCGCTGTTTACCGGTTGTCTCGATCCAGTTGGCGATGCCCGGGTCCTGCTTGCTGACCACCAAGCGGATCATCCCGTCCGGATCCACCTGCGCCTGAGCAGAATTGAGGCTGGTCTGGTGATTGACGTAGTCCAGCGAGATGTACCACATACTGCCCAGCTGGAAACCCTGGTACGGCGCATCGGATTTCGGCACCGTGATCACCATCGCCTCGTCGTCGGCGAGGTCGTAGTGACCCACCGATGAGTACTGGGTGCTCAGCCCACCCGGCGTCAGCCGGGGCGCGGTCAATGTGTTCACCGGCAGATCCAGGTAGAACCACTTCGGAAAGTTGAACCAGGTGTTGATCCGCGACAGCAACATCTTGCCTGCCACCTGATAGCGGCGGGTGATCTGCGTGAGGTCGGGCTCCACCGGCGCGCTGCCCACGGTGTCGACCCGCTCGATCCGGATCTGTCCCTTTTCCTGCATCCAGTCGCTGTACACCTCACGCACCGCGAGCATCGACGATCCCTCACCGAGAACGAAGTAATTGGGCCCCGGGTCGGCCTTGGGCGGTCCGAAGCGGAGCGTGTAGGTCCCGTCCGCTTCGATCGTCAGCCGACGGTCGTCGAAGGCGTCGTCGCCGCCGGGAACGTCGGTCGCGGTGTAGTCACCCTTGAGAACCTGAAAGCTGAGATCGGCTGTGTTGCCGCGCTTTCCGGTGATCAGATACTCCGCGTCGGCCTGCACGTTGGCGTGGTAGTACAGCGTGTCGGGATTGTCCAGCCCCATCTTCGTGTAGGGGCCCGTGGACGTGACGAAGAACGGGTGGGTCTTGCCATACGCCCATGCCATCTGCAGGCTCGCGCGGATGCTACCGCCGAGGTAGTCGTATCCCTCGGCCAGATCCTGCTCGTTGCGGATGAAATCAGCTGAGGTGATCAGCTTCTCGGCGTCGGCGATGGCCGCGGCGAAGGGGGCGGTCACATCGTTCGTGACGGTTGTTGTCATCTCACTCCCTTGTGATGGCCGGAACTACAGCCAGGTGTCCCCGCCGGTCCAGGTGAGGAAGCTCTCCAGCTCCGCTTGGGCCGGAGTGACCCGCGGATATTCGGTGGACAGATATCCACCACGGTAGAACAGCAAAGGCTTGTCTTGCAGCACTTCTCCCAAAGTCTGCACCCGGCCTATCGCGATGAAATGGTCGCCGCCGTCATCGACGCGCTCCAGCGTACAATCCACCCATGACAACGAGTGCCGGATGACGGGTAGGCCGAGAGGCGAGGGATCCCAGTCGATCCCGGCGAACTTGTCATCACCCGGTGCGCCGAATGCGGCACTGACGTCCTGCTGGTTGGTCGACAACACGTTGACGCAGAACTTCTTACTCTGCTCGATGACCTTCCAGCTGCGGGAGGTCTTCATCGGGCAGAACAGCACCAGCGGTGGATCGAGCGACAGGGCTGCAAACGACTGGCAGGCGAACCCAACTGGGACGTCATCGGTGGTCATCGTGGTGATCACGGTGACCCCGGTGCAGAACTGACCCATGGCCGTCCGGAACTGCCGCGGGTCGAAATCATCTGAACCGCGTGGATGAGGAGACATGTCAGGCGTTCTTGAATCCGATGGAGAAGTCGTGGCCCCAGAGACTGACCGCCGTGCTCTCGCGGGCCACCCAGTCGGTGTCGTCGACTTGCCTGCCCTCGCAACCGAATTCGATGTCGAATCCGCCCGGCGTCTTCATGTAGAACGAGTACATCAGGTCGTTGACGTGGCGGCCCAGCGTGGCCGACATCGGGACCTTCTTGCGCAACGCCCGGTCGTGGGCGAGGCCCACGTCGTCGGTGTTCTCCACCTCGATCATCAGGTGGACGATGCCGGTGTCGTTCGGGATCGGCAGGAACGCCAGGCTGTGGTGGCGGGGGTTGCAGCCGAAGAACCGAAGCCATGGCGGCTCATCACCCTGTTCGCGTCCGACCAGTTCCGGCGGCAGCCGCATCGAGTCGCGCAGACGGAATCCGAGCACATCGCGGTAGAAGTGCAGCGAGGCTGCGTCGTCGTCGGTGGTGAGGACGACGTGTCCCAAACCCTGCTCGCCCGTCACGAATTTGTGGCCGTAAGGGCTCACCACCCGGCGGTGTTGCAGTGCCACACCATGGAACGCCTCGAGAACGTTGCCGCTCGGGTCCTCGAAGACCACCATCTCCACGACCTGACGGTCGGCCAGTTCTTCGTCCTTGCCTTCGCGGAAGACCACGCCGGCTGCCGACAATCGATCTCGGACTTCTTGCAGTGCAGCGGCGTTGGCACATTCCCAGCCGGACGACGCCAGACGGTCGCGCTCTCCTGGCGTGATCACGAGACGCGCGGGGAAGTCGTCCATGCGCAGGTACAGGGCGCCCTCCGTGGGGCCACTGCCCTCGGGCATACCCAGCACCTTGAGACCGTAGTCACGCCAGGCCGGCATGTCGGTGGCCTCGATACGCATGTAACCGAGTGAACGGATCGGGCCAAGGGTTTCGGTCATCGTCGATCTGCTCCTTTGCGAGATGTCGGTGGTGGTGAACTCAGACCATCGTGTCCGTCTGACCGCTTGCGGGTCAGACCATGGTGTCACCGATGGGGATCCCGAATTCGCCGTTGCCGTAGGCGACATAGGCCCGTTCTGCATCATTGGCCGCGTGGACGCGGCCTGCATGGGCGTCGCGCCAGAACCGCTGGATGGGGGTGCCGTTGTCGAGGGCGTGGGCTCCGGAGTTCTCGAAGAGCCGGTCGATCGACGCGATGGCCCGGCCGGTTGCGCGGACCTGATCGCGACGGGCCTTCAACCGAAGTTCCATCGGGACTTCCTGTCCCGCGAGCAGCAGGTTGTACTCGGCCTGCAGGTTGCCCGAGAGCTGGGTCCACGCCGCGTCGATGTCACTGGCGGCCTCGGCGATGCGAACCTTGGCGAATGGATCATCCTTCGCCTTCTCACCGGCGTAGGCGGCGCGCACGCGCTTACCCTGGTGCTCGACGTGTGCGGCGTAGGCGCCGTAGGCCATTCCCACGATCGGCGCCGAGATGGTGCTCGGATGGATTGTGCCCCAGGGCATCTTGTAGACCGGCGCGGTGTTCTTCTCCAGGCCCGGAGCCTCGCCGGTGCTCATCGCCCGGAAGCTGAGCATCCGGTGGCTCGGTACGAACACGTCCTTGACGTCGATGGTGTTGGATCCGGTGCCCTTGAGCCCGACCACGTTCCACACGTCGCGGATGGCGTAGTCCTCGCGAGGGATCAGGAAGCTCACGAAGTCGACGGGCTTACCGTTCTTGATGACCGGTCCGCCGAGGACAACCCAGCTCGCGTGGCCCGAACCCGACGACCATGCCCACGAACCGTTGACCTTGTAGCCGCCGTCGACCACTTCACCCATACCCATCGGGGCGTAGGACGAGGAGATACGGACAGAGGTGTCCTTGCCCCACACGTCCTCCTGCGCCTGCTGCGGAAAGAGAGCCAGGTGCCAGTTGTGGATGCCGATGATGCCCGAGACCCATCCGGTGGAGCCACAGGCCGAGCCGAGCCGACGCACTGCCTCGTAGAACGTCACCGGGTCGACCTGGTAACCGCCCCACTGCTCGGGCTGCATGAGCTTGAAGAACCCGATGTCCTCGAGCGACGCGATCGTCTCGTCGGGAATCTGACGCAGATCCTCTGCTTCCTGTGCCCGCTGTTCGATCTCGGGCAGCAGTGCGCTGATCTTGTCCAGTACCTGCGCGCCCTCTTGGCTGCGGTCGCTCATCGCGCGATTCCTAACTCTCGTTCCACAAAGTCTTCTCCGGCAAGACTAGAACACGTTCTCATTTATGTCGAGTACTGCAGGTTTACCCCGATTCATGCCGTTTTGATCACTTCCCTGGCGAGTACCTGGCAAGTTTTGTAACATGTTCTAGTAAGCGGGAACGCTTAAACCACGCGGCCCGGCACATGCCGACCCACAGCCGGCATCGATGAACTAGGGAGCAGACATGACGAGTACGGAGTCGGAGTTGGAGCAGGGGGCCCGCCTGACAGCGGTTGACACCAGCGCAGACGGTGGCGCGGTACGCGAGATCGACACCGGCACGCCACCGACCCGATTCGCACGCGGTTGGCATTGCCTCGGCCTTCTTGCCGATTTCGACGACGGCAAGCCCCATCCGGTCACCGTGTTCGGCACCAAACTGGTCGTCTGGGTCGCCGACGGCGAGCTCAAGATCCTCGACGCGTACTGCCGGCACATGGGCGGCGACCTGTCGCAGGGCTCGATCAAGGACGGCAACGTCGCCTGCCCGTTCCACGACTGGCGATGGAAGGCCAACGGGCGTTGCGCCGGCGTCCCGTATGCCAAGCGGGCACCCAAACTGGCCAAGACCCGTTCGTGGCCGGGCATGATCCGCAACGCGCAGATCTTCGTCTACAACGACCCCGAGGGCAACCCGCCCCCCGACGACGTGATCATCCCCGAGCTCGACGAATTGAACAGCGACCAGTGGACCGGCTGGACCTGGAACAAGATCGTCATCGAGGGTTCGAACTGTCGCGAGATCATCGACAACGTCGTCGACATGGCGCACTTCTTCTACGTGCACTATTCGCTGCCCGACTACTTCAAGAACGTCTTCGAAGGCGAGACCGCTGCGCAGTACATGAACTCGCACGGGCGTCCGGACGTCGACATCATGACGGCTTACGGCGACACCAAACTCGAGTCCATCGCCGCCTACTACGGTCCCGCCTACATGCTCAACCCGATGGTGCAGTACTACGGCGGCTATGCGATCGAGACGATCCTGACCAACTGCCACTACCCGATCGACAACAACTCGTTTGTCCTCATGTACGGCGTCATCGCGAAGATCCCCGAGGGTTTGACCGCGGACCAGGCCGACAAGATGGCCACGAAGATCACCGCCGGTATCGAGGTGGGGTTCCTGCAGGACGTCGAGATCTGGAAGCACAAGAGCCGCATCGACAATCCGCTGCTGGTGGAAGAGGACGGCCCGGTCTACCAGCTGCGCCGCTGGTACGACCAGTTCTATGTGGACGTTGCTGATGTCACCGAAGAGATGACGCAGCGCTACGAATACGAGATCGACACCACCAAGGCCGTCGAGAACTGGAACATCGAGGTCCAGGAGAACATTCGCCTCAAGGCCGAGCGCGAAGCCGCGAACGCCTCGACGCCCGAGACGGCTTCGGCCACGTGATCGCCGCCCCGTCATGAGCATCAGTTGGTCGAAGGCTCCGGATCTCAGCCAGGATCCGGAGCGCGGCCCAGCGGTCCGGGAAGCGACGTCGAGAGACAAAGAGCACTACCTACGGGGTGGGCTGCGGGAGATCGAGTGCCGCACCTGCCACGCCTGCGTGATGGTGAAGAAATACAGCCCGCACCACACGAGCGTCCAGTGGACAGCACAGGCGCGAGAGCAATGTCCTGAACTCACCCGGATCCGGGCTGAAGGGGGAAACCCCGCAATGTTGCCGACATGCCCCCGGCTCTCGGCCAGCATCGATCACGGTGTGAGCGAGGGAATCATCCCCAAGGAATCACCCGATGTCGACCCGGACGGCTACTACTGACCCGGGCTACTCGCAGAGACAAGAACACCACTCGCGATCGATCGCGAGTGGTGTTCTTTTGTCGTAACCCTCACTGTCCGTACGGACCGGGCCTCTGATTGCCCGAACCGGGCGGGCCGTAGTACGGCCCGGGCGCTTGCCCGTATCCCCCGGCCTGTCCGCCGGGAGTACCGAACTGTTGGGGCGGTGGACCGTAACCCTGCGGCTGCTGCGGGCCGGATACTCCGGGCCCGGGCCGACTGCCCTTACCGGCCAAGGCCAAATAGGTGGCGACGCCGGCAGCGATCAAGGTGATGAACGCGCCGAGGACCACAAGCCACAGTGCCCACCCCGCGTCCACCTCCGAGGTGTCACCGGCATCGCCGTCGATGACAACACTGCCCGGGTCGGCGATGAACACAAGGGACACGATCACCGCGACCAGTCCCAGAACCGTCCCGGCGATTGCCGCGATGGCGGGATACCTGTTGATGATCAACGGAACAGCAGCACCGGCCAGCAAGAGCCCGATGACGATGGTGACGATGCCCGGCGCGCTGGTTTCGGCCTCTGCCTCGCTCTCGGCGTCGGCCACCTCACTCGAGTCGGCCGTGTCGTCGCCCGCGTCGATGGTCACCGAACCCAGGCCGCTGATCGACACGCTTCCCACACCGAAGTCCTGTGACGCCCAGGTGAAAAAGCTGAACAGCACGATCAGCAGGCCACCAACGGCGAGAGCGATGCCCGGGAACCTCACCGCGGAATTGGACGACCTGGGAGCGAGCAGTCGACTCTTGGCGGACGTCTGGTTCGGACCGGCGGAACCGAACGCAGACTGATAACCGGATTGCTGCGGCGGATAGCCGGGTCCCGGTTGATGGCCAGGTTGATAACCCCCGGGCTGGTACCCACCGGGCTGCTGACCGCCGGGCTGATATCCCCCCGGCTGATGGCCACCGGGCGGCTGACCACCGGGACCCCCAGGCGGCGGGAACCCACCGCTGTTTCCGGATGGCGGACCGTAGGTCATGTTCTCCCCCTGATCAGTGCATCACCGACGCGCGGACGCACGCTCGGACCCCGATCGTAGCGTCCGGTGTTCCCGGAGACCGGGGTCCGCGAGTCAGCGGCAATGCCTGCGGCGAACTCTCACACGCCGGCGTTCGCGTCCTGCTTCTTCTTGAGCTCCAAGGCGATGTCGATCAGTTGATCTTCTTGTCCGCCGACAAGCTTTCGACTGCCCGCCTCGATCAAGATCGCTGCGGCGGACACACCGTACTTCTCGGCGTGGCCCTCGGCGTGCTTGAGGAACGAGCTGTAACACCCGGCGTAACCCATCATCATTGCCGGCCGGTCGACCAGGCATTCGGTGGGCATGACCGGCCGCACCACGTCCTGCGCGGCATCGGCGATCTTCATGAAGTCGATGCCGGTGCTGATGCCCAGCTTGTCGCAGACACCCACAAACGCCTCCACGGGCGTGTTGCCTGCGCCGGCACCGAAGCGGCGGACCGACCCGTCGATCTGCTGAGCACCTGCCCGAACGGCCGCAATGGAATTGGCGACCGCGATGTCGAGGTTCTCGTGTCCGTGGAAACCGATCTGAGCGTCGTCGCCCAGCTCGGCACGCAATGCCGACACCCGATCCGACACCTGCTCGAGCACCAGTGCGCCGGCCGAATCCACCACATACACACACTGACAACCCGCATCAGCCATGATCCGCGCCTGCTTCGCAAGCACCTCGGGAGGCTGACTGTGCGACATCATCAAGAACCCCACGGTCTCGAGCCCCAACTCACGCGCCAACCCGAAATGCTGAATCGACACATCAGCCTCGGTGCAATGCGTCGCGATACGACA
>NZ_JAHVCV010000020.1:0-15290 GCF_051487485.1 Williamsia muralis
GGAGCCTCCTCCCAGACTCTTGCAAATCCCTTTTTTGCGTCTACGGCCTCCAGGCCGTCGGACGCAGATCGACCCGCACGAAGTGCGGTCGCGACTACCGAAACGAGCGGAGCGAGTAAGGGCGAGATGCCATGAGCGTAGCGAATGGCACCATCTCGCTGCAAGCTTTAGCTGCGGAAGCGTAGCTGATGGAGCGGCCCACTTCCGAAGGGGTCGAGTGCGAGCAATGGCGCGCCAGCGCCGAGCGAAGCACGAGTACCCCTGACGGAGGTGGGCAAGCGGAGGACTGGGCGCCATTCGGGGCAATGTCGCGCTAGCGACGAGCCCCGATGGCGCTTAGTCCTCCGCGACGCTCTATCAGCGGAGCTGACCGGAGCGCGCTCGCGCGCTCCCGCGCGAAGCGCGCTTCGGTCGCCCGCGACAGGACACCAGGGAGCGCTCTAAGCTCAGTCCTATGACTTCCACATCCGAAACCTTCAAGTTGTCCGACGTGCCATCGTTCGAAGCTATTGAGAGTGCAGCTCAGCAGCGCATCCAACGCCGTCAAGAAACGGGCCGACGCCTCGTTGAGATCGCACTAAATCTCAAAGAAGCTCAGACTCAAGTTGAAGTTCTGACAAGGCAGTACGCGGACGCCTACAGCGACGCAACAACCGACGCTTGGAGCGCGGACGAGCTTTCAGAGAACGGCCTACCCGACCCGGCCTCTCGAAGCGTTCCTAAACGACGCCAGCGCCGGACGAGCGCGAAAGCTAAATCCGCATCCAGCAAGTCGGACGCGAATCAGTAGAATCGTCTCTGCGGGGGGAACTGCCGAGGCGGCAGCGCAGCAGGAAAAAGCCCTCCCTCCCTGATACAAGCAACGGAGAGAAGCTGCACATGTCTGTTCTCGCAAAGATTCGCCGGCCTTCGACGGTCGTCCTCGTCACGGCGGTGATGAGCGCGGGTTCCATGGTTGCGCTCGCGCTGTGGGCACAGTGGGTGTCAGCCAGCTACTTCAATCGGATCGGTGGTTCACACTTCCAGCCAACCGCGAGAGAAGTTCTCGACGGCACGAACCAATAGAGGAGAAGCATGACACTGCCTTTTGACACACGAAAAGTCGTTTCATCGAAAGCGTTCGCTGACGCCAACGAGGCTGAGCGTGCTAGCACCTCTGGTAGAGGTCGGATCGTCGATCACTATTTCGAGTTCAACGATGAACCGGGATGGCTCTGTGAGTTGCGAAATCTAGCCCTTGTCGAGTACGACGACGGTAACCAGGAACTCAGAAAACTAGAGGAAGCGACCTTCGTAACTGAGCTGGCTCTAACTGCTCTGGGCTACCGCAGGGAAGGGCTCGAAGCGACCTTTGGTGAACCGGCCGATCGAAACTTCAAGGATTGCGGTGCAGTCTGGAGCTTCGCGCACATTGATGAGGTCGAGCGAACGGTGGTTGCGCCCGCTGCTCGCATCATTGTTCAAGCGTTCGGCGACTTTCCCCAACTTGACGGTGTGGTGAATCGACCCGAGGAGCCCATCTCCTGGATTGCTCCCATCCCGGAGGCACAGTGACTGATATTCAAGTCCTCAAGGAAGATCACGATCTACTTATCGAAGCCATAGATCCAATGGCAGAGGAGGAGCTGGCGCGCCATCTTGCTGCTACGACCGAATGGCATCCGCATGACTTCATCCCTTGGGACGAGGGGCGGAACTTCGCGCGCCTTGGCGGTCAAGATTGGCACGTCGAGCAATCAAGTCTTAGTCCAGTCGCACGCACCTCGTTGATTGTGAACCTTCTCAGCGAAGACAACCTGCCGAGCTACCACCACGAAGCTTCCTTGCGCGCCCTCGGCAGCGAGGTGTTTCAGGAATGGGTCCATCAGTGGACAGCCGAGGAGGCTCGCCACTCGATAGCGTTACGCGATTATCTAGTAGTCACTCGGGCTGTTGACCCTGTGGAACTCGAACGTGCTCGCATGAGTCAGATGACTGCTGGCTGGCGCAGACCAGACAATGAGGGGTGGATCGCAGGCCTCGTTTACGGCACCCTCCAGGAGCTAGCCACCAGAATCTCTCACCTGAACACCGCGCGTCTGTGTGAATCAGAACCGGTGATCACAGATCTCCTCAAGCAGATTTCTCGCGACGAGAACCTGCACATGCTGTTTTACCGAAACGCAGTGAGAAGAGTGTTCGAGGTGGCCCCAGACCGCACCATGAAAGCGGTGCACGACTGCATGACCGAATTCATCATGCCAGGGGTCGCCATGCCGGGATTTCGCCGAGCTTCAGTCGAGATGGCGAAGGCGGGGGTCTACGACGTTCGCCAACACATCGGCAACGTATTGACTCCGCCTCTACGACACTGGCGGGTCTTCGAACGCGGTGATCTTTCTGACGTAGGCGAGAAGTACCGTGACCAGTTGGCCGACTTTCTTCAGGAACTAGAGAAGAAGGCTGTGCGTTTCGAAGAGCAGCGAGCGCGAACATTGTCGCGTCGCGACGCCGGTGTTTGAGTCCACGCCAACGGCACTGGCAACTCTCGCTCACAGCTTGCGCCAGAGCGCGCCAGTCATTGGCAAGGGCCGGGGGAGTTTCGATGCCTCCGACTTTGGCCCGCTGCTCAACAAACCGATCGAGCAGGCAGCACTTTTGAGGCCACGCCGCGTCGCCATGTATAGCTCCGCGACGGGCGATGCAGCGCAGGAACAAGTGCCCATTGGTTACCTCTACGTGCTGGCACAGCCACTACTCATGCGACTGTTGGTGGACCGTAGATCTCCGCCTTCTCCGGCCTCGATGGTTCACGTAGGAAATACAACCCACCTCAATGAGCAGCTTGAAGTCGGGGAACGGCTGACAGTCCAGATGACATGTGTCAACGCGTTACCAGATCAGCGCGGGACTCTGCTCGTGTACGAAAGCTTGTTCTGGCGGGCAGGTCAGAGGGGGACTCCCGTCGCGGTTCAACGGACTGCGCTGCTGGCGCTTTCACCGCGCGGGAGTGGTGTTGCCAAGAGTGGCCGGCCATCGTTACGAACGGCGGACCAAACTTGGGCTCCAAGCGTTGCCAAGATCGCGGCTACGCGGCAGCGTGCACGAAGGTACGCGCTGATCGCGCAGGACTTCAATCCGAACCACCTGTCCGTAGCTGCGGCTCGGGCTCTCGGTTTCAGAACCATGATCGCCCCTGGTATGTGGACTGCTGCGACCGCTCTTGCAGCAGTCACAGATCCCGCGAAAGTATCGGCCTTCGAGGTGGAGTTCCTGCGCCCGGTATTTCTACCTGACACGCTCGATGTCCTCGTCAGCGAGCAAGCAAACTACTTTCAGGCAGAAGTCTGGCCAGTCTGCACGGAAAAATGTTCAGTACGAATCACGGCCTCGCCCTTCTAACTGATGGGTGCATCGCCGGACGCGGTCACCTTCATCAACAAATCCGTTGTAGTCGCAACGGCTGCACCGCGTGACAGCGGTCCAATGTTGCTGCCGTTCAGTTTCGCGGGCGTCGTCGATGGCGGCTGGTCGGTTGTGCAGGTCGTCGTGTTTGTTGAGGATCATGGCGAGCAGGGGGATGGGGCGGTGGGGGTTTGCTGCGATCCAGTTGCCGTTGCCGGTGAGTGTGTAGTCGCGGAGCAGTGCGTTGAGGTCGCGGCCGGTCCAGTTATGGGCGGCTGGTTTGGCTAGGACGTGTGACCAGGCTGCGGGTGTGTATCGGCGCGCCCAACTCGGTGTTTGTGGGTCCTGGCGCCATCTAGAAGCCAGCAGGAGGCCTTTCTGGTCCGGTTCAGGACCGGCCCACCTCCTCCTTTTAGTAGCTCGGTCACGCGAAGCGTGGCCTTTGAGTTTTCCGGCGTTGCCGGTGGGGGTTAGTGAGTAGTTATGGGAGGAGGTGTTACGCCCTAAAGGGCGCTTTACAAGGTGGGGTGCCGCTTGGGTGTGACCTCGACGTTTATCCACAACCTGAACACCGTGGAGGGCGTAGACGCTGGCCCAGCCTTGGCTGCTGTCTCCGACCCGGTGCGAGGCCAGTCGTTCGGCCAGGGTGCGTTGGCGGCCGCGCAGGATTTCGGTTGCTAGGCCAAGGTGCACGAGCACTTGCCGGGCGCGTGAGATGGTGCGTGGTTTGTATCCGGTCATGCGTGCGATGAGCTCTATAGTCGGCCGGCAATTGCGTCCGGTCCCGAAGTCGGCACGCACTGCGTGTGCGGCGGCAATCTTGACCAGGGTTTTGAGCGCGATGTCGCTTTTCCGGGAGGGTCCATGCGCGCCGATCAGGGGACGGATCTGGTCGTAGTGCAGGGCATATGCGACCTGGACGTCCCAGGTGAGCCACTGCTCGGCGGTGCGCCAGCAGGGAACGCCGGCGTAAGCACGGCGACCGACATCAAGCGCGATGCGGTCACGTGTGCGCAGCACCTCAAGGATCTTCTCTTTGCTCGCTCCCGGCCGCGAACGAGCGACGATCGCTGTCAAGGGGCCAAAACGCGTCGTCGCGTAGCCGCGCCGCGGTCGCTGCGGTGTGGACCCGCAATACCGGCGACGAGGGAGGGTTAGAGATAAGCCGGACTCTGTTTCCGACACGTGATGTTCAGGGATTGCACGGCCAAATGGGTGCGCGCTACCCTGAGGCTGTCCAGTCAAGACAGTCCCTTCGGGGATGTGAGGCGAAAGCCTCACCGGACCGAGCTGGTAACTCGGTCCCACAACTTCAAACGAAGACCCTCCGGTGTCCGCCGGGGGGTTTCTTCATGTTGCGCGTGGCTTCCGCATATTCAGATGTTTGGTCACCTGGCCGCTAGTGGCGGCGATAGGTCATGCGGACTGCGGCAACACCTCCTGAATTCCGTTGGTATCCAACAAGTCCGGGTTGTCTGCCTCAATAAGGCGCTCAACGTAGTCCGTGAACGACATGCCGTGCGCACGGGCCTTCGCCACACCCACCGATTTGATCCGACCTCGGAACTTGAGATGCGTACTTTTCAGCTCTGCACCCGTGGGGTCTTTCTTCGGCCGGCCCATGCATTGATTCTGTGTCTACGGAAGTGCTGGATGCGTGACCGACACGCCGTAACTCTATGTTTCATTAAGGGAACCTCAAGCGGGCACTCTACCGTCTTCGGCACGATTCGAGTGACCAGGTCACACGACTGTCCGAATAGACCGCCCTCTTAGATGCCCCTTGGCGGGGGGTCAACCGGGCTTGGACAAACTCCGGCAAACTCTTCACTGTGGTCACGTCCGGTAACAGCATCCGAGTGGGCTACGCGCGCGTCTCAACAGCCCAGCAGGATCTCGCGGCCCAGATTGCACAACTAGCCGCTTTAGAGGTCGATCCTGACCGCATCTACACCGACCACGGTCTGACCGGAGCCAATCGCGAACGCCCCGGTCTGCGCGAAGCGATGGCCGCATGTCGGAGTGGAGACACTCTAGTAGTCACCAAACTTGATCGCTTGGCGCGTTCGGTGCCAGATGCACGAGACATCGCTGCCGAACTGATCGCTGCAGGAACGGCACTGCAGATCGGTTCCGCAAAATACGATCCCACGGACCCCATTGGCCGCCTTCTGTTCAACATCCTCGCCATGGTCGCCGAGTTTGAATCTGACTTGATCCGTGCACGAACTCGCGAGGGAATGCAGATCGCGAGAGCAAAAGGGCGCTTGAAAGGCAAGCCGCCCAAACTGTCGGGTCCTCAGGAACGACATTTGATGAAGCTCGTGAACGAAGGGCAACACACTCAGTCGGAACTAGCGGAGCTCTTCGGCGTTGGCCGAACTACCGTCTATCGGACTATCCAGAGGAACCGCCGAGCTAAAGAAGCTGATTAACGCCCCTTCCGAGAGCATCTCGCCAACAGCTCCAGTTGGCTGTTAAAGTCACTGTCGTCGACGCAATTGCGTCGACGACATCGACACCCGGTCCTGTCGACCTTGGAGGCGAAGTTGACAACACCAACTCAGCGCATCCGCCGCCCACACGGTGAGTTGAAGAGCGCCATGCGCGAATATCTCGCAAGCCGCGGCGGTGGCCCGGCATCCATCAGAGAAATCCAGGACGCCACACGGCCCGCCCTCGGTGATGCCCCTGCATCGTCTTACCGATCCGCACTCCAAGACGAGCGATACTTCGAACGCGTCTCACGTGGCGTTTTCCGGCTCTGTGGCTAGCCGGGGTCAGTCGCTGTCTGCGGCTGGTGACAGCATCGCACCTATGGATGAGATTAAAGACTTAAGCGATCTTGTCCGTCTGTGCGTCTCCCTCGGAGCAGACTCGACAGGGACACTCACAACTGCCGAAGCCAAACTAGTCGCCCGAGGAGCTCGTCAGCGCATCTCAGCTGCGACATCCGAGCTGGCAAGCAAACAGATCCAGGCGGGCCATGATCCGCTAGGTGACGCTTACTGTCGCATCGTTTCAGCACCTGAACGCCGACCTCTCGGCCAGACTTATACACCTGAGACAATCGTGACAGCGATGATTAAGTGGGCTGTCGACCAAGGTGAGGCCCCGGTAAGAATCGTGGATCCTGGGGCCGGTTCCGGTAGGTACCTACTGGCTGCCGCCCGGCAGTTCCCCAACGCAAAAGTTGTGGGCGCCGACATCGACCCAGTTGCGACATTGATGCTTCGTGCAGGCATCGCAGCGGCCGGCATCCGCAAGCGAGCAACCGTGGAAGTTGGGGACTACCGCGCCCTAAAACTCCCAGAGATAAAGGGCCGCACACTATTTGTAGGAAACCCGCCCTATGTACGCCACCATCAGATCGACCCAGAATGGAAACGATGGTTGATTGCAACTGCCCGAGAACGCGGACTTCGCGCTAGCGGGTTAGCCGGCTTGCATGTGCACTTTTTCCTCGCGACCGCCGAGCATGGTCGTGCTGGAGACTTCGGTACCTTCATCACAAGCGCTGAGTGGCTTGACGTGAACTACGGAAGCCTCGTCCGGGAGCTGCTGCTCGAAGGATTGGGTGGTGAGTCACTCCATGTTCTTGACTCAAAAGCTGCACCTTTCGCCGACGCCACCACCACCGGCGCGATCACCTGCTTCAAAATTGGAGCCAGCCCCAAATCAATGAAGGTACGGCGCGTTGAAAGCGTCACCGACTTGGGCGCCCTAGACAAGGGACGAGCGGTGTCACGTCAGCGGCTCTCTGAGGCAAACCGCTGGTCAGTGCTCACGCGTGTCACGCCCAAGCTGCCCGAGGGTTTCGTTGAACTCGGAGAGCTTTGCCGTGTTCATAGGGGTGCGGTTACGGGGGCTAATGGCGTATGGGTTCATCGTGGTGGAGAGATAGATCTTCCAGATAGCGTGCTCTATACCTCCGTCACCAAAGCGCACGATTTGTTCCGCGCCGGAGACCGGCTGTCCGCGCCTGGGGAGTTGCGCCACGTCATAGATTTGCCAGTTGATCTAGATATTTTTGATGCAGACGAGCGTAAAAAGATAGACAGATTCCTTCGGCTCGCTAAGAGCAAGAAGGTTCATGAAGGCTATGTGGCCGCTAACCGAAAGGCCTGGTGGAGTGTGGGCTTGCGCGCCGCAGCTCCCGTGCTAGCAACATACATGGCCCGCCGACCACCCACTTTCGTCCGAAACGACGTAGCCGCGCGGCACATCAACATTGCTCATGGCCTATACCCTCGGCAGGAACTGAGCACAGTTGTCCTGGACAACCTGGCAGCCCACCTTCGTTCAGGGGTTACGCTTTCGCAAGGACGCACCTACGCGGGGGGTCTTACGAAGTTTGAACCGAAGGAGATGGAGCGCCTGCCCATACCGAGCCCCGAGGCTTTAGGCGAAGGAGTCATTGCGTGAGACAGATTCCACCACCTCGATGGTCGGACGACGTCCTCGCAAAAGATTCCGCAGATGCGATCCAACTATTTCGCGACATACGCATCCACGAACCTCTCGAACAGTACTTGGAAGTCTTCGATCAATACCGAGACTCGGTCGAGAACCTTATCGAGGGGACGATAGACCTTACCCAGCTCACTGATCAGGCCGTAGATTTGCTTACCCAACCAGATCTTCTAGTCGCGATTCGCTATCTCGCCTCGCCGGCCATCAGCGAAGACGACTTGAAAGTTGTTGCAGAGGCAGTCCTAAGCCCTACGCGACTCCGGGCTGATCCCGCAATGGCACAGAGAGTCGTCGATACCGTGCTCTTAGCATTGGATCGCAACAGATTCCCGTGGGTCAGTGAAGATCGCGAGCCTACCGCTGCGGAGCGGGACGTCGCTATTATTTCTACTGCTGCATTGATCGCCACCCAAAAAGTACAGACAGCCCGACGCAATACTTCGAAAGACGATCAAGAGGAAGCTGTAGCAGCCTGCCTAGTAGCAAACGGTTTCATCGAAGTTCCACGTCGTGCCGTATACAACATCTCTGACTTGCCCGAACCCGGTCACTATTGCCGCGAGAGCCATTTCGGATCTAGAAAAGCTGACCTCATTGTGCGCATGTGGGACGGGCGGTCGATGCCTATCGAGTGCAAAGTGAGCAATTCGTCCACTAACAGCGTAAAACGCCTGAACAACGACGCCGCCGCCAAGGCGAAGACCTGGATCCAAGAGTTTGGCACGTCAAACGTTGTGCCTACCGCAGTGCTGTCAGGTGTCTTCAAAGTGCACAACCTCAGTCGCGCCCAAGCCGATGGGCTGACACTGTTCTGGGCACAACGCCTGGACCCCATGATTGAGTTTATAAACAGCACGAGAGCCCCGACGAAGCCCTAGACCTGGTTTCCCTTCTACCAGGGCCGGTTCGTCGAACACGGCTGATGCTAATCGACGATAGTGGCAATACATGTATTGCATGCATTAAGAGTATCGCAAGCAACCTCGATGTCACCGACCAGTCATACAGTGGCAAGGCAGCGCGGAGCGGTGCCGCGGCAGCTTGAACGTTTCACTGCGTGGCCATGAGAGGACTTGACGCCTATGTCGTGGGGTTTCAGCAACATCGACACATCTAATCGCTGGGTCAACGAGATTGTGCGCGCTTATTCAGTCTTGGAAACTGCCACTCACGAGGACGAGGGGCTCTACGGTTCGGTCCTGCTCGATGAGATAGCGAACATGGTCGATATGCCGGAGGGGCAGTGGGACCTAGCGCTAGCCGAGATCGAACTACTGGGCGTCGGCCAGCTGCAAACTCACGCAGACGGGCAGCTGTATCTGTTCATGAACGTCACCCCTCGCTACCGCTAAAGACAGCCTCACAGGGGAGCTCGCGCGTCTCATTTGCGTTCCGGCCGCGCCGGGTAGGGCTCCCCGTCGTTTAACCGGGCCTGGAGGCTGCGTGTGTAGGCGTCGAGCGCTGCCGTCACGTACTCGCTCCAGTTGTCGGGGGCGGTCGGTTCCGACTGCACGCTGTACTGCGCATTGCGGGCCGCGATCAGCACGTCTCGGTCCACATACGCGCTGATCTGCTGTTTGCTGGCAGGGACAACCTTGGTAGATCGTTTGGCCGGCGGCTGCTGCCGTTGTTGTGGCGGAGGTGGGGCCGGACTCTCCGTTGCCCGATCTGCGACATAGTCTGCGGCTCGATCGATGCTGCTGGTGAGTTTCTTGGCCTGCCCTTTGGGTTTGAGTGGGTTGTTCTGTAGGCCGCTCACGCCTTGGGTCCTCTCGCATCGAGTTCACGTGCCGCGTCAACGTAGGCCAATGCCGCAGTACTGCGGGGCGCGTAGACGGTCACAGGTTGCCCGTTGTTGTAGCTTTCAGTGACTTTGACACTGCTCGGAATGGTGTTGCGTAGCAATTCATCTGGAAACGATTCGCGCAGCGCCTCGATAATTTCTTGGTCAATCCTTTGGGACCGGTTCACCCTGCCAACCAAGATGTGATCGATACGCGCATCCGGGTTCAACCGCTTCGTAATCTTGTCAACGAACTCGGAGATGGCGACGACGGCTTCGAGTTCCATGGCCCCGGCTGCGACCGGCACCAAAATTTCGTTGCAGGCGATCAGTGCACTCGCGGTCAGGTCTCCGGTATCGCCGGGGCAGTCGATGAAGATGTAGTCGTAGTCCTGGCCGATGAGCGCCAGCTCCGAGCGCAGCACGTGATACCGCCCGGGATCGGACGCGAACGCTGTCCCTATATCCCGTAGATCAACTTCTGCTGGAATCACCGAGAGCCCAGCTATCGAGGTCGAGACAACAGCCGCTTCGGCAGTAGCGTTCTCAAGCACAACATCTGCGCTCGTGGACTCGAACAACTGGCGTTCGCCGTCCTCCGTGAGGCGGTAGGCGCCCAGGTTGGTGGTGGCGTTGCATTGGGAGTCAAGATCAACGACCAGCACCTTACGGCCCTGAGCGGCCAGGGCCGAGGCCAGATTTACAGCACTCGTTGTCTTAGCGGTCCCGCCTTTGTGGTTGGTCACAGCGATTATCCGAGCTGTCATGGAAATCCCTTCTCTAGCTCTAATTGTATTAGTAGTAATACTACCCTTACCTGCAATACATGTATTGCAGGTAAGGGTAGTATTAGCGAGAAAGCCCCCGCAACCTCCTCAGAGGAGTGTTGCGGGGGCTTTGCCTTATGGGGTTGATCAGGTTCCGGTTAGATGAGCAGTGTGTAGGTGGTTCCGGGCAAGTAAGGTTTGTCCGGAACCCCTGCACCCCAGCTCAGCGCGCACGTGGTCGGGTTCACGGCTTGAACTCGGCCAGAGGTGGCGGCGCGTACAGGTCGCATAGTTCTCCCACAGCAGGCGCGTAGGCCAGCTCGTAGGCACAGACGATTGGCTGCTGCTGTTCCTGGGACACAGACGCTGCTGGTTCGAGTTGGTGGATGTAGATCGCTGCCATGGTTGCCGCAGCGCAGAGCAGAGCGCATGCGAGAAGTGCGAAGGCCTGAATGGCTCGGGTTGTGTTCATGAGTTGTTCTCCTTTTCGGTGCCGCTGGTTGGGTGTTGCTCCGACAGGTGCGGCGAGCCTGCCGGTGGTGTGTGGCCGTCCACAGCGGTGGGTGCGTTGAATCCGAGCTTTTCGGCGATCGCGTGTTGCTTGTAGGCAAAGTGAATGATGTGTTGCCACACCGGGTTTGAGAAGTGCATGCCGATGGTGATGAGGTGGTGTTGAGCACCAATGAACATCAGCGCTTTTCCTGGTGGTAGTTGTGCAATGTCGCCCTGGAGCAGTACGCGGCGACTTTGAATCTGCCAGCTCGGGTTTTGCCGGGTGACTGGAATGTTGTACTGCCCGACGTAGCTGGTTGATTGGCTGTAGCCCTGCATAACTCGGTCGTATTCGCCGGATGCGGCGCTTAGTGCGTCGAGTGTGTAGGGCTCGACAACTCCGTTCAGGATGACTTTGGTCGGGAACAAGGTCAGGAAGCCGTCAGCGTCGCGGCCCCACCTGTTTCGGGCTCGCGAGAGGTCCTGAATGCCCACGAGCACGTGCAGGGATTGACCGCCAGCTTCACTGACGACGGCCGGTAGCGGGATCGGCGCGGTGTTGTTGGCCTCGTCCAGCACGAAGGTGACGTGCGGCCGTTTCGGTTCTCTGAGTTCGTCTTCTGCTCGATGTCGGGCGTAGGTTGCGAACCGGATTTCCTCGAGGAGCCCAGCAATGAGCGGTGCGTACTCTTTCTGTTTTTCAGGGCTGGCAGTGATGTAGAGGGTGTCTGAGCTGCGCACGAAGGCGTAGGGGTCGAAGTTTGGGTTGTCTCCGATTTCGCGAGCCGCGGTGCTTCCGTAGATTCGCAGTAGCCGGACCATTGTTGACTTCACCGAGCCGCGTTCGCGTTCGGGGATGTCTTGCAAGCTCTCGTGCTGGTCGAGGGCGATTTTTGCCCCAGTGTCACCGTTGCTGGCAGCGAAGATGAGCGCGCCAGCTACTTCCTCAATGGTCTCTTTGCTGTCTGGACGATTGGCCCACTGCGCGACGCGGGAGATTGGTTGGTTGTCGAGGGCCGCTGCATAGAGCAGGACTTCAACCCAGTCTCGTGCGCGGTCAATGAAGTGGTCACCGTCTCCGCCTTGTGCACTGTCCTGTTTGCGGGAGGGTTCAGCCATTCGGTTGGCTCGGATTCGCGCATCGTCCCAGGTCCGAAGGCCGACAAGTGGTGACCACCGAGCGGGCTTGATGGAGGAGTAGGCCTGTTGCTGGTCGCCGCCGGGGTCGAAGTGCCAGGTGGTGCCGAGCAGGCCGCGTACGGCGGCGGTGGCGTTGAGTAAGTCCGCCTTGATCGATGAGGCGACAAGTGCGGCCGGGGCCGCGATGATCGACGGAATTAGGACCGCCGATGACTTACCGCTTCCTGGCGGTCCGATGACGAGCATCGCGCCACGGGGCTCTGCGGTGATGTACTCGCCCAGGTCGTTCCATCCGACGTGACCGCCTGATTGGCCGTAGGGCTCGGATGCGATGGAGAGCAGTGTTCGATGGGGGTCTAGAGCTGTCACGATTTGCTGCTCGACGCTCGGTCTCGCATCAGCTTTTGCCAGCGCCGAACTGTGCCCGCGCCGCGACTGTGCCAACCAGAACGCCGCCGAGTAGGCGAGCATCGCGAAGAACTGCGGTAGCAACAGCAGGAAGAAGCAAATGATGTGCCCTTGAGCGAACCGCCGGCCTTTTCCGCCGTCTCGCCAACCGAGCGTCAGGCCAATACAGGACGTCACGATATGGATGAACCAGATCAGCGGCCCAAGACCTCCGCTCAACGAATTTGCGATGGTAAAAATGGGCATGATCAGGCATGCCGCGATCGCGTAGAAGATCCAATACATACCCTCCTTGCGGTTGTTGTGTAGAACGACTCCGCCGGTCGCCTGTGGGCCCCATCCGCCGGTCATCGTTCTTGCTCCGTTTCACGCTCGCGGTCTTGTTCTCGTTTCTCGTCGCGCTCCTGGGCCTGGCGTCGTGCTTCTTCCTGAGCTTCTTCTCTGGTCATCTTGTTGTCGCTGCTCGACTGGCTGTGTCCTGGCTTCATTGGTGATGCCCCCTCTGTAGATGTAGATGTGACTTCGTGTGCGCTGGCCCCCTGGCCTTTAGTGGCCCCTCCTGCCTCGGATTTGTCGTAGTGGTTTTCCGGTCGCTCCGGTTGCGTGCGGTCCTCTGCGCGTTGTCGCGCAACCGCACGCGCATCGTCCCGAGACATAGGACGACTAGGAATACGTTCTGGCTCCGTCGCACGGTCGCTGCTGCGACTCTTTCGGTCATCGGTGGTGCGTCGTGACTCTTCATCACGTGGACTTGATCGCTGCCCGCTCGAATCCTTCGACGCGTCGGTACGGGCGAACTCCGCTCGGGCCTGCTCTCGCTCGCGAATAGCGGCTCGCGCTGCTTCGCGCGCGTCCTCGCGACTCATCGCCCCGCGAGCGGCGTTGCGGTCCTCCTGCTGCCGTTCCTGCGACTCTCCGGCCTGAGTGTGTCCGGTAGTTGTGTCCTGACGGCTCGGGGCCGCTGTTTGCATAGGCTGCTCCCGGTCATGACGATGCGCTGACCGCGCGGCTTCGCGCCTGTCCTCACGTGCGGCCGTCTCGTTTGCTTTCGCCTGATCTACAGAGTTAGACGAGGGTGCTGCCGCAACACCGCTCCGCGCTGTTTTGCCCTCGAATTCTTGTGGTGGAGTCTCGCGGCGGGCGTTGGTCTCCTTCACGTCGCTGACAGAGCGCCGTTTGTGATCGTCGTTGCGCTCACTCAATCGTTGCTGTTGCTGCTGCCAGCCGTACTGCTTTCCCAGCGCTGAGCCTTTGAACCAGACCTGCTCACCGGCCTTGTCCGTGTGACCGTCTAAGCCGTAGCTGTAGCCGTTCATGCGGCCTTCGGGGTTTCGCTCAGTTGGCCGGGACACGTTCGCCCGGTGAGTGACGCCGCGCCGCTCTAGCTCTGATTCAAAGCCCTCGCGGGTGCCGTTGCTGGCTCGCTCTGCTTCGGCGATCCGGCTGCGGAGTTGAAGTCTCTCCGGGTCGATCTGTCGGCCGGCCTTTTGAGATAAACGCTCTGCGCGCTCGCGGTCGTTGCCCGACACCTGGGGTAGATCGCGATCGTATCGCTTGCTCGCATCAACGAGGTTGTGACTGCGTTCAATCCCACGCACTGCGTCTTGCGCACGCAGTTTGTCCTTCCATTGATCGACAACTGTGCCGTCCCATTTGACGCGCGACATCGTCAAATGAATGTGGTCATCAGCGTGCCGAACTGCCTCCCATGGAGAATCCGCGAACCCCATCTTGCCGACGTACTCGTTGGCGATCTGGCGCCACTCACGGTCCGTTAGGTTGCGATCCTCGGGGGCGATCCTGAGCGATGTTCTGATGATCGGATTGGTCAGCTTGGGGTTCGTACGCTTGACGTGATCATCAATCGCGTAGGAACGCTCCTTCCATGAGCGACCGGCCACATTTCCTGCCACTTTGTGGGGGTTGCTGTGCTCATCGCGACGCCCTGGGCCGTGGTCGTAGTGCAAGGCTCCGTAAGCGGAAGATCCGCGCGTTATCCGAGGAATCATCTTGGCCGCCCGAGCATGCTCCATGCGGCCATCGCGTTCACTAGATCGATGCTCAGCGACTCGATTCGATAGGCCATACGAACATCGGTATCCAGTGCCCAGGCGTGGAGCTGTGCCGCGTTGTTGATAGCTCCTGAGAGCTGGCGGCGCGCATCCATGACCGAATCAGTAGCACGGCGGTCTGACACATATCCGGCGACGCCGAGCACGACATCACGCGCCCACGCAGACACCCGTTCAAACCCGACTCGGCTCGCGGACTCGGACCACTGTTGAACCTCGCTGTCAGACACTCTGACGTTCACCAACTCAGTGCGCGGGCCGCCACTCGACAACACAAATGAAGACGAGTCCGCAGCGAGATTTTCCGCCAGCGCTACAACCTCAATGAGTGCACGGATGGACCCCGCCGCGACCGCCGCGAGGCGGTTGCTATCGAACGCACATTGATTCAAACGTGCGCAGGCATCGACTAGGCGCTTCAGATCAGAGTCCGACACGGCGGGCATTCCAGGCCGAAGATTGCCCGTCGAGATTGCGTCAGCCACCTGCCCCCGGCACCAATGCGCCAGACTGCTCGCAGCGCGCGCCCGCGCATCACGGCGCGGATCGCGGAGCATGGCCGCGCGTACGCGGTCCTGCTCATCTATCGCGAAACGAAGTGCCACAACGCGGCCTCTCAATCGGAGCCTCCTCCCAGACTCTTGCAAATCCCTTTTTTGCGTCTACGGCCTCCAGGCCGTCGGACGCAGATCGACCCGCACGAAGTGCGGTCGCGACTACCGAAACGAGCGGAGCGAGTAAGGGCGAGATGCCATGAGCGTAGCGAATGGC
>NZ_JAHVCV010000021.1:0-6084 GCF_051487485.1 Williamsia muralis
ACCTTGACTGCACTAGTCAAGAGCTGCTGCTCCAACCTCCGATTATGGTTAGGCGAGCGATACGCCCAGGAGTTCTCGGTTCTGTCGCAACATTATTGGTGGCGGGCCGATGAAGGCTACACCGAGTCCGTGAAGCCATTGCTGGGCGGGGGTCGTCGGCCGGGCCGTCAAGCTAGGGCTAGGAACAGTTTTTCCAATTCGGCTTCGGTCAAGGGTGCCTGGTCGCCGTCGGCGCCGTTGATGCATTGGCGCATTCCTGAGGCGACGATCTTGAAGCCGGCGCGGTCGAGTGCGCGGGACACCGCGGCGAGTTGGGTTACGACGTCTTTGCAGTCGCGGCCTGCTTCGATCATCGCGATCACTCCGGAGAGTTGTCCCTGCGCACGCCGTAGGCGGTTCAGTACAGCCGCCATTGATTCTTCGTCACCGGTCACGGGTCATGCCTCTCTGTTTTGTGTAACAAGTGCCAGGGTACCCCAGGGGGTATGGGCGCACGGGTCGGTCGGGGTTGACCTCACGATACCCCCGGGGGTACCGTCGAGACTTGCGCAGATACCCCATGGGGTATCGGTTCGATATCTAGAGAGAAGGTTCGTTGCCATGCCTGACATCTCGACCACCGATCAACAGCCCAGCTCGCCACCGAGCTCAGCGCCTGGAGTGCTGGGCCGGTGGGGTGCGGCGATGGCCGGTCGATCGCGCTGGGTCTTCACCATCTGGTTGCTGGTGCTCGTCGGGTTGGGTGCGGCCGCGCCGTCAGTGTTTTCCTCGTTGGCCGGCGCCGGCTGGCAGGCCAACGGGTCGGAGTCGGTGCAGGTGCGAGAGCTGGCGCAGCAGCACTTCGGCGGCAACTCATCGGCTGCGGTGCAGGTCGTCATCCACTCGGACCGCGACACCATCGACAGCCCGGCGATGCGTGAAACAATCGCGAATGCCACCGCAGTGTTCGGCGGTGACTCCCGGTTCGGCGAGGTTGTACCCCCGCAACCGGGGATGACGATCAGTCCGGATCAGCACACCGGCATCCTGATCGCCGGCGCGAACGCGAACACCGACGACATGGTTCGGGCCGTTGACGAGGTCAAGGGCGAGCTCACCGAACTCTCGCGTGATGGTGTCGAGGTATATCCCACGGGAGCGTCGGCCTTGTGGAGCGACTTCAACAAAGCCAACCACGACGCGATGATCAAGGCGGAGCTGTTCTCGTGGCCGGTCACTCTGGCCATCATGGTCCTGGCCTTCGGGTCGCTCGTGGCCGCTGGACTGCCGCTGCTGCTCACCATTGCCGGCCTGGTCGCCTCCGCGGGCGGTCTGGTCCTGCTCAATCAGGTCACGCCGATCTCGGTGTGGGCCATGAACTTTGCGATGATGTTCGCCCTCGCGCTGGGAATCGATTACGCCCTGTTCATCGTCTCCCGATTCCGGGACGCCCTCAAAAACCACACCAACAAGACCCACGCGGTCGCCGAAACGATGGATACCGCTGGTAAAGCCGTGGTGCTGTCGGGTCTGACCGTGCTGGTCAGTTTGTCGGCGGTGTTGCTGGTGCCGGCTCCTGCAGTTCGGACGATGGCTGTGGGCATCATGCTCGCGGTGACGTTTGTCCTCGCGGCTACGTTGACGTTGCTCCCGGCCACCCTGGGTGCTCTGGGTCCTAAGGTGAACGCCGC
The DNA here is from genome assembly GCF_051487485.1 of Williamsia muralis. Classification (GTDB taxonomy): domain Bacteria; phylum Actinomycetota; class Actinomycetes; order Mycobacteriales; family Mycobacteriaceae; genus Williamsia; species Williamsia muralis_B. The sequence goes on from NZ_JAHVCV010000021.1 coordinate 1,671, forward strand.
GTCGCTCCCGTACGCCAAACGCCAGCAACACCGTTCGCCGCTGTTCGAACGCTGGGGCAAGATTCTGCACAATTACCCGTGGCCGTTCGCGCTCGGATCGCTGGCCGTGCTGATCGCGCTGGCCATCCCGGTCATCGGCCTCAAGGTCGCCATGCCCTCGATCTCGGTGGTCCCCGAGGAGGCACCCGTGCGCCAGGGATACGAATTGGTCCAGCAGCAGATGGGCGAGGGCGCCCCCGGCATGCTCCAGATCGTCGCACCCTCGGACCAGGCACAGCAGGCTGCCACCGCAGCTACACAGACATCCGGCATCAGCATGGTCACCCCGCCGCAACCGGCGCTCGACGGCACCGACTACGTGATGATGCAAGCACTGCCCGCAGTGGATCCCTCCGATGCCCAACTCGGCGTCATCGTCGATGACTTGCGTAGCGCACTTCCCGCAGACGCGCTGGTTGGCGGCGCCCCGGCCGAGAACCTCGATCTGCAACAGGCCCTCAACGACTACTTCCCGCTGATTGTCGGCATCATCTTGGTTCTCGGGTTCGTCCTGCTCCTAGTCTCACTGCAGGCCCCGCTGATCGCGTTGATCGGCACCGTCGTCAGCCTCCTGTCGACTGCGGCTGCGTTCGGTGTCGCCAAGCTCATCTTCCAGGACGGCCACCTGTCCGGGCTGCTCGGATTCACCCCGCAAGGGTTTCTCGACGGCTGGGGGCCGGTGTTCTTCTTCGCGATGATCTTTGCCATCGCCATGGACTACACCGTCTTCCTGCTCGCGACCGCCAAGGAACACTATGAACGCACCGGTGACGCTGACGTCGCGCAGATTGACGGCATGGCTCATTCGGGCCGAATCATCTTCGCCGCCGCGGCGGTGATGGTCGCAGTGTTCTTCACCTTTGCACTGGCGGACCCGTTGCCGCCCAAAGAGATGGGCATCATCCTCGGTGTTGCCGTTCTGCTCGACGCAGTCCTCATCCGGCTGATGCTGCTGCCTGCGCTACTTCGCCTGACCGGGCGGGCAGCATGGTGGTCACCGACCTGGCTCCGAAAGGTCCTGCCCGCGATCTCGTTCTCCCACTGAATACACCACCAGAGAGGACTACGAACCGATGAACAGACGAACAACCCCACCTACGTGGACCGTCGAACGAGCAGTGCCACTCCTGGCAGGGTTGATGATTCTCGTGAGCCTGGCCCTGGCCACCACTGTCTCGACCTGGTGGCTGCTGCTGACCGCCTTTGTAGCGGTGAACCTGCTGCTCTTCGCCGCGGTCGGCTGGTGCCCGGCCAGCCTGCTCATGCACCGCCTGGGACTACAACGCCGCGCCGAACTCCGCTAGATCCGAACACGAAACCCCACCCGGAAGGAAAGCTGTTATGTCACTGGCCATCTCCACCGTTCTCCACCTACCGTTCGACGAGGCAGTCGCACGAACCCGCGCAGCACTGGCCGACCAGGGTTTTGGGATCCTCACCGAGATCAACGTCAAAGACACCCTGAAGACAAAAATCGACGTGGACATGGAAAATTACCTGATCCTGGGTGCCTGTAACCCGCCGCTGGCGCACCGCGCACTGGAGATCAATCGACAGATCGGACTACTGCTGCCGTGCAACGTCGTGGTCCGCACCGACCCCACCAATTCATCGAACTCGATCGTCGAAGCCATGAACCCCGCCCTGATGGTCGAGGTGTCTGGGGAAGCGGAACTCGAACCCGTGGCCGCCGATGCATCAGCCAAACTCTCAGCCGCTATCGCTGCATTGGAAGCTGTAGCCTCCGCGTGAGTTCCACCAGTCCGCGACCCGAAGGAGTACAGATGAGCGCAGTGACGTTCTATTTTGACCCGGCATGCCCGTTTGCGTGGGCCGCCTCTCGGTGGCTGCTCAACACCACGCAGCGCCGCGAGATCGAGATCGATTGGCGGCAGATGAGTTTGGCAGTACTCAACGAGGGATCTGATGTTCCCGAACAGCAACGGCACCACATGGAAGTGTCCCAGCAACTTGGCCGTGTCCTGGCCGCCGCGCATGACCGGGCCGGCGACAGCGCACTCGGACCGCTCTACACCGCTCTGGGCAAGCGTGTGCACCAGCAGGGCGCCGACGTCACCACAGCGATGGTGGCCAAAGCCCTCACCGAGAGCGGCCTCGACCCCCAACTCGCCGACAGTCTCGACGACTCCACCTACGACAGTGCCGTGCGCGTGGCCCACCAGGAAAGCCAAGACAGTCTCGGTGACTCTGGCGGTAGCCCCATCATGTGCATCAACGGACAGTGCTTCTTCGGGCCCGTGCTCACAGCCATCCCCGATGACCGCGAGGGCGACCAGTTGTTCGACGCCCTGCAGACACTGTCGACCACGAGCGCCTTCGCTCAACTACAACGACCACACAACGGACCGCCAACGTTTAGTTCCTGAGGCAGGAGTTAGCCCGCGCCTCGCGTCCAGCGCACCAAAGATGAGCCACCTGACCGCAGATCAAGCCAGTCGCTGCGGTCAGGCGCTAGAGGGGAACTCCGACGGCAGGAATGCCCAGTGGCGTAGATGTAGTGGGATTCAGACGCTCGAGGTCGGTGCGCTTCTGGGCCAGGAATGACAGTGTGAGGGTGAGGCCTTCGATCTCGCCGATCCAGCCCTTTGCTTGGGCTATGGTTCGGCGGGTGTGCAGGTCTGCTTCGAGTTCGTTAAGCCGGTCGAGCATGTGGGGGCTGACGTGCAGCATCGGGCAGCGGATGCAGGCGTGTTCGTGTGCGCACGGGGTGCCGTAGGGCCGGCCGCAGGTTCCCAGTTCGACTTTTCGTTTGTCGAAGTGTTGCTCGAACTCGCTCCACTCGCCAGTGGTGGCGGGACGGTACTCCTCGGAATCACGTTGTGAGCGACGGTGTTCGAGGTACTGCTGATAGTGCTGAACGACGTCCTCGTCGAATACTGCAACGTAACCGCGGGTTGTTTGCAGATTGGTGTGGCCGAGCAAGGCGGCTCCGATATGGATGGGCAGGCCGTTGTTCACTAGCTCGGTGGCAAAAAGCCGACGCAGATCGTGTGGTGTGAATCGAAGGCCAGTGAATTGTGGGTGCTCTGCCACGACTGCGTTGCAGATGCGCGCGAGTGAAGCGCCCATCCATGCGCTGCTGTTGCAGCGCGCTACCGGTCCGAGCGTGTTCTGGAAGAGGTAAGGAAGTGCTGGCCCAATGGTGGATTCGTACGGGTCGAACCGTTGCAGTGCAGAGATTTTCCGGCCGCCGGAGGTGTGCCGGCCGATAATCGCCGCGATGATGTGGAACAACTCGGTCGACATCGGTATGACACGTTCGCGATCGGTTTTCGATGGCGCGATGACCAGGAGGGCAATCACCTCGCCCCCGGGACGGGTGTACTGGCGGACGCTTAACTGTGTCAACTCCAGGAGTTCCTCTTGCCGAACTCCAGCGAGCCGGAGCACTCCGAGTAACGCCCAGTCCCAGAACGCGCGATCCTCGGCATCTTGAAGATTGATCGTCACACCGGTGGCAACGTTGACGACCCGGACGCGGGCCGTGCCCGTTCGATTTGTGTTCTTGTGGTCGCGGTCAAAGGCCACCCGGGTGAACTTTGTGCCGCCATGCTCGAATGTCTCACCGATCGCCGCGGAGTCGCCGCGTGTCAGCAACTCGCGTGTCTTTCGCCGTTCACGCTCGACGTGGGCAATCATGGCGGGAAGCATTGGTTGCCGCTCGCGAGTGCGGTCGGCGATGCGTTCGCTCTGACGGCGACGCACTCGTGCGTATCCGGAAGTAGCAGCCGGCGGGATGGGGCATGGTGCCGTCCAGCGGGCCCATCGTTCAGGTTCGATGGCAGCCCAGCTCTGTAGGTCGAGGTACAGCGCGCGCACTGCCATCAAGATGTGGAAGATGTCAGTCCGAGGGCGGGTGCCGGCCGACGTTCGAATCACGCCAATCTCTTCGCGCCACAGGGCGTACAGATCAGGACTCAGTCGCAGATCTTGCTGGTTAGGGCACAGTCGCTCAATGGTTTTCCAGAAGATTGATGCGAGCACGCGCGATAGTGACTCGAGTGTGTTGTGGTCCATGCCGTCGCTGCTGCGGTGGCGCAAGTAGTCCACCAACAGAGTGCGGACAGCGCGGTTGGTGAGGTGGTAGCGGTCGACCAGTTGCTCGACGGAACGGGGCTGCCGTGACCGCGCCAACGCCAAGGTGCTGGGTGTATCAGGTCCGAAGTGGCCTATCGAGACCAATGTCTGCCACGCGACGTGCACGCCTGACGGCGCTCATTGAAATTCCCCAGTAACGCTCACTGAAATTCCCCACCCGTGTGGCACCGCCAACGAGGGCGGGTCTCCCTCGATGCTGATGGTCTCTGACCACTCATCAGCTACTCGAAGGAGACCCGCTTTCTCATGCTTACAT
>NZ_JAHVCV010000022.1:2500-5400 GCF_051487485.1 Williamsia muralis
GCAGCGGGCCCGTGAAATCTGCTGTGAATCTGTCGGGACCACCCGATAAGCCTGAATACTCCCTGGTGACCGATAGCGGACTAGTACCGTGAGGGAAAGGTGAAAAGTACCCCGGGAGGGGAGTGAAATAGTACCTGAAACCGTGCGCTTACAATCCGTCAAAGCTGATGCGTCATTGAGTTGGCGGTTGGTGATGGCGTGCCTTTTGAAGAATGAGCCTGCGAGTTAGTGCTCGGTGGCGAGGTTAACCCGTGTGGGGTAGCCGTAGCGAAAGCGAGTCCGAATAGGGCGTTTCCAGTCGCCGGGTCTAGACCCGAAGCGGAGTGATCTACCCATGGCCAGGTTGAAGCGACGGTAAGACGTCGTGGAGGACCGAACCCACTTCAGTTGAAAATGGAGGGGATGAGCTGTGGGTAGGGGTGAAAGGCCAATCAAACTCCGTGATAGCTGGTTCTCCCCGAAATGCATTTAGGTGCAGCGTCGCATGTTTCTCGCTGGAGGTAGAGCTACTGGATGGCCGATGGGCCCTACAAGGTTACTGACGTCAGCCAAACTCCGAATGCCAGTGAGTGAGAGTGCGGCAGTGAGACTGCGGGCGATAAGGTTCGTAGTCGAGAGGGAAACAGCCCAGATCGCCGGCTAAGGCCCCTAAGCGTGTACTAAGTGGAAAAGGATGTGGGGTCGCGAAGACAACCAGGAGGTTGGCTTAGAAGCAGCCACCCTTGAAAGAGTGCGTAATAGCTCACTGGTCAAGTGATCCTGCGCCGACAATGTAGCGGGGCTCAAGTACACCGCCGAAGCCGCGGCACTCACRCRATAGCCCGTCTTTCTCCTGCGGGAGGGAGACTAGGTGTGTGGGTGGGTAGGGGAGCGTCCTGCATCCATGGAAGCATCGGAGTGATCCAGGTGTGGAGGGTGTGGGAGTGAGAATGCAGGCATGAGTAGCGAAAGCGAAGTGAGAAACTTCGCCGCCGAATGACCAAGGGTTCCTGGGCCAGGCTAATCCGCCCAGGGTGAGTCGGGACCTAAGGCGAGGCCGACAGGCGTAGTCGATGGACAACGGGTTGATATTCCCGTACCCGTGTAGTCGCGTCCGTGATGAATCAGCAGTACTAACCATCCTGAAGATCAAGGGTTACCTTCGGGTTTCGTTTGGTTGGATGCATGGGACCTTTGCTGGTAGTAGTCAAGCGATGGGGTGACGCAGGAAGGTAGTGGGGCCAGTCAGTGGTTGTACTGGTGTAAGCCTGTAGGGAGAGACATAGGCAAATCCGTGTCTCAYATATCCTGAGAGGTGATGCGTAGCCGAATGAGGCGAATTCCATGATCCTATGCTGCCGAGAAAAGCCTCTAGCGAGTGGCGACACGGCCCGTACCCCAAACCAACACAGGTGGTCAGGTAGAGAATACTAAGGCGATCGAGAGAACTGTGGTTAAGGAACTCGGCAAAATGCCCCCGTAACTTCGGGAGAAGGGGGACCACGTCTGGTGATCAACTTTTCGTTGTGAGCTGGGTGTGGTCGCAGAGACCAGAGAGAAGCGACTGTTTACTAAAAACACAGGTCCGTGCGAAGTCGTAAGACGATGTATACGGACTGACGCCTGCCCGGTGCTGGAAGGTTAAGAGGACCGGTTAACACTTCGGTGTGAAGCTGAGAATTTAAGCCCCAGTAAACGGCGGTGGTAACTATAACCATCCTAAGGTAGCGAAATTCCTTGTCGGGTAAGTTCCGACCTGCACGAATGGCGTAACGACTTCTCTGCTGTCTCAACCACAGACTCGGCGAAATTGCATTACGAGTAAAGATGCTCGTTACGCGCGGCAGGACGAAAAGACCCCGGGACCTTCACTATAGCTTGGTATTGGTGTTCGGTTCGGTTTGTGTAGGATAGGTGGGAGACTGTGAAGCATGCACGCCAGTGTGTGTGGAGTCGTTGTTGAAATACCACTCTGATCGTATTGGATATCTAACCTCGGACCATGATCTGGTTCAGGGACAGTGCCTGGTGGGTAGTTTAACTGGGGCGGTTGCCTCCTAAAATGTAACGGAGGCGCCCAAAGGTTCCCTCAGCCTGGTTGGCAATCAGGTGTTGAGTGTAAGTGCACAAGGGAGCTTGACTGTGAGACGTACATGTCGAGCAGGGACGAAAGTCGGGACTAGTGATCCGGCACCGGCAAGTGGAAGCGGTGTCGCTCAACGGATAAAAGGTACCCCGGGGATAACAGGCTGATCTTCCCCAAGAGTCCATATCGACGGGATGGTTTGGCACCTCGATGTCGGCTCGTCGCATCCTGGGGCTGGAGTAGGTCCCAAGGGTTGGGCTGTTCGCCCATTAAAGCGGCACGCGAGCTGGGTTTAGAACGTCGTGAGACAGTTCGGTCTCTATCCGCCGCGCGCGTAAGAAACTTGAGGAAACCTGTCCCTAGTACGAGAGGACCGGGACGGACGAACCTCTGGTGTGCCAGTTGTCCTACCAAGGGCACCGCTGGTTAGCTACGTTCGGAAGGGATAACCGCTGAAAGCATCTAAGCGGGAAGCCTGTTCCAAGATGAGGTTTCTCACCCTCTTAGYAGGGGTAAGGCCCCCCACAGACCATGGGGTAGATAGGCCAGAACTGGAAGCCCGGTAACGGGTGCAGGTGACTGGTACTAATCGGCCGAGGACTTACAACCAAAACATGTAAAAACTGTTTCGCATCCACTGTGCAATATCTGAAACAACACACACATCTCAAAAAAAGATAAACAGACCAGAGACGTGTGTACTGGTTTCATAAAGTTACGGCGGCTATAGCGGAGGGGAAACGCCCGGCCCCATTCCGAACCCGGAAGCTAAGCCCTCCAGCGCCAATGGTACTGCACCCTAATCAGTGTGGGAGAGTAGGACACCGCCGAACAC
>NZ_JAHVCV010000023.1:0-3472 GCF_051487485.1 Williamsia muralis
CCTTGCCCGACGGCCACTTCACCGCAATCGAGGCCGGCCACAGCGTGCACCGCGATCGCCCGTCGGAATACAACCGCCGGGTTCTCGACTTCCTCGGAGGGTAGGCGCGGCGCCCGCTTCACCGTCGGCTCTCCGGACCGACTTCCGGCGCGCGGACTTTCCTGCGCCGCGCGCCGATCATCGACGCCGTGAACGGCAGCGCCAGCACGGTGACCGCACCTGCAGTCACCAGCACCGAGGCGTTTGCTTCGGTCATCTCGCCAGCCGCCACGGCCACGCCTGTCACCGCGACGATCAGTGGTAAGCCGGTCGCAGAGTACAGACCCAGTTGCGCGCGTTCGCCGATGGAAAAGGGCGGTTCGGTGCCTGATTGCCCCCGATCCCATCGAGTGGCGATGAATACGGGGAGGCCGCGCACTGCGATGATCAGGAGTACCAGCACCACCAGGAGACCGGGTTTCGAGAACACCGCCGCGATGTCGATACCCATGCCGGATGTGATGAAGAAGATGGGGATCAGGAAGCCGAAAGCTATTCCGTCCAGCTTGTGTTCGAGAGACTCGTGTCCCTCGGGCAGCAGCCGACGCAGGATGAATCCCGCTGCGAACGCCCCCAGTACCGTGTCCAGCTCGAACTCGTAGGCCAGCACCATCAGTCCGACGAGCAGGAACATCGTCACCCGGACGGTCGTCTGCGCGGTGGTCTCCGCGCCGGCGGACACCAACTTCGTCAGCCAGGTCTGCTGTCGCAGAATACGGTCCGACACCAGTCCGACGGCAATAGCGGCGATGGTGAACAGGATGAGGACAATCGTGGATTGAATCGACCCGCGAGTGCCGAGCAGTACCGCCATCGCGATGACCGGCCCCACTTCACCGAAGGCGCCGTGGTTGAGGACCGTCTGTCCGAGTCGGGTGTCGAGCAGTCCGTTGTCGCGGAGGATGGGGAGCAGCGTGCCGAGCGCGGTGGAGCACAGAGCGATGGCCACTGCGCTCTCGGCGGTCAACAGGCCTGTGGCACCCAGGGCGAACGTGGCGCCGAAGGCAATTGCCAAGCAGCACATCCAGGTATAGAAGGCTCGACGACCCTCTCGGCCAACAAGTTCTGATGTCTTGACCTCGTATCCCGCAAGTAGGAACAGCATTCCGAGACCGAGCTCGCGGAGCATCTCGATCTCGCTGCCCTCCACGGCCCAGTCGAGGGCATGAGGCCCGATCAGGATTCCGCCGACTAGCAGGAGCACAACCTCGGGTATCCGCTTGCCCGGGATCAGGCCGGCGACGAGTGGTGCGAGCACCGCGCACCCCACGATCCAGAAGAACGAGGTGACCACGGTTCCCATGTCGTGTCAGCTCTCTGAGGAGGAACCGGCGAGATCGGCGATCGCCGAACGGATGGAAGGTGGGATGTCGACTGGCTTGCGCGTCGAGCGGTCGACGTAGACGTGTACGAACCGGCCGGTCGCGGCGATCTCATGATCACCGTGTGGGTTGCTGCGAAAGATCGCCAGTGCGTAGACAACACTGCGGGTGCCGAGGCGTTCCACTGAGATACCCACCAGCAGTTGGTCGGGGAAACTCAGTTCGCGCAGGTAGTTGCACGAGGTCTCGGCCACGATGCCGATGGCCGGCAGGTCACGGATGTCGGTGCCCGTGGCCGACATCAGCCAGGCGTTCACCGCCGTGTCGAAGTACGAGTAGTACGTGACGTTGTTGACGTGGCCGTAGTGGTCGTTGTCGTGCCAGCGGGTCGGGACCGGCCACAACACGGGATAGTCGTCGTGCGATGGATGTTGACCTCTGGTCACCGGACTCGAATCTCCGTTCTCGGCGCTTGCCCTATCGTGGTCGAAGTCGTCATGGGTGGCCCGGTCAGCCGGGCGTCCCGGACAAAGACTACGAGGTGCCTGGTGGATCTGGGCTGATGCCAGGGTGGAAAGGCGCATATGTTGATCACCGGAGCAGTTCTCGAAGAGATCGGGCGGTCGCGGCCCTACGCGCTGTCCACACCCATCGCCGTGCGACAGCTGGAGCTGCAGTCGCCCGGCCCCACCGAGTTGCTCGTCCAGATCGAGGCAGCGGGCGTCTGCCATTCCGATCTGAGTGTGGTGGACGGCAATCGGGTACGACCGGTCCCGATGCTGCTGGGTCACGAAGCGGCCGGCATCGTGCGTGAACGAGGCTCGGAGGTCGCCGGCGTCGAGATCGGTGATCGTGTGGTGATGTCATTCCTGCCGAGATGCGAGAACTGCCAGGGCTGCGCGGCCGATGGACGACTCCCATGCGTCCCGGGCTCGGTGGCCAACAATGCCGGCGAGCTGCTCCGTGGCGGTCGCCGCCTCTCGTCACCAGACGGTGCGGACACGGTCCATCACCACCTCGGGGTGTCGGGTTTTGCCACTCACGCGGTGGTCGACGCCGCTTCCGCCGTGCCAGTGGGCAACGACGTGCCCGCGGACATCGCCGCGGTCCTGGGTTGCGCGGTTCTCACGGGTGGGGGAGCGGTGCTCAACGCAGCCAAACCCACACCGCAGGATTCGATCATGATCGTCGGCCTCGGCGGCGTCGGCATGGCAGCGTTGATAACCGCTGTGGCGCAGGGTGTCTCGAGGATCGTCGCGGTGGACACCATGGAAGACAAGCTCGGTTTTGCAAAAGAACTCGGCGCGCACGAGGTATACACGCCTCAAGATGTGGTGCAGCGGGGTGTGAAGGCCACGTATGTCATCGAATGTGCCGGCAACGCCAGGGCTTTCGAGACCGCCTTTGCGGCTACGGCCCCCGGTGGAACCACAGTGACGGTGGGCCTACCCGCACCGACCGCGACGTCGAGTATCTCGCCGCTGACGATCACCGCCGAAGCTCGCACCATCATCGGCAGCTATCTGGGATCGGCCGTGCCCAGTCGCGACATCCCCCGGTACGCGCAGATGTGGCGCGAGGGTCGCCTGCCCGTTGAACAGCTCATCTCCTCGCGCATCCGGCTCGACGAGATCAACGACGCCATGGACCAGCTCGCCGACGGCAAGGCGATCCGTCAAGTGATCATGTTCGACTGACCCAACCCGACGCATTTCCTCCGATTCCGGCGACAACCTCCGGTTGCAGTCGGAGGATGTAACTGAAGTCGGAGGGTGTGGGCGCCGAAATCCGTCATCGCCGGACGCGGAAGAGTTCGGCAGGCCGCCCGGTGTCGGCTGCGGCGCGTTCGCCAGTGCCTTCCAGAGCTCCGATGAAACGACGGCGAAAAGTGTCTTTGACCAAAGTGGTACCGAAGATCGCCTCGTGCAGGCGCCGCAATTCCAAGAGGGTGAACTCTTCGCCGAGTAGCCGGTCGGGGTCGGGGCTGTTCGAGTAGCGAACCCGAATGTCCTGTACAGCTTGGGAAACCATGATGTTGTGGTCGAAGGTGAGGTCCTCCGATGGTGAGTCGCCGGCTATCGTCACGAGCAGCGCGTCGTCGGGAAGATGCC
>NZ_JAHVCV010000024.1:0-3322 GCF_051487485.1 Williamsia muralis
GCGAGACGGACTGAAAGCGGCCATTGCGGGCGAACCAGTCCTGACGTCGAACAACCGGGTTTTGGGGTATGCAGTGCCACGGAAGGGATCCGTGAGTGTGAAGACGCGTGAAGATTGCGGGCGAGGTGGCTGTGCTGATGCACCACACCAAGCTCAGGGCTGAATTCGAGGACCGGGGTATGTCGGATACTCGCACTTGGAAGGACCCCAAACGTCACCTGTGGCCGCTGTGTCTACTCGTGCCTGCCGGGCCGTTCATCGCGTGCCTGCTGGCCAACAGTGTGTCGGGGTTGCTCTGGGGTTTCGGTGGTTACCTGCTCCTCGTGGTCGTCCCTCTCCTCGACCTGATCCGGGGGCCCGACCGTGCCGGACCGCCGGAGGATGCGGTGCGGACGCTGTCGGCGGACCGGTACTACCGGTGGTGCACCTACATTTTCGTCCCGCTCCAGTACGCGGGCCTGTTCTTCGGCTTCTGGTGCCTTGCCTTCGCGGACATGACCAGGGGTGAGCGGGTAGGTCTTTCGATCACTCTGGGCATGAGTGCCGCGATCGGTATCAACGCCGCTCACGAGTTGGGCCACAAGCGCGAGAAATTGGAACAGGGCCTGGCCAAGATCGCGTTGGCGCCGTCGGTGTACGGGCATTTCTACGTCGAACACAACGTCGGCCATCACGTGAAGGTGGCAACCCCTGCAGATCCGGCGAGCGCGCGTTTCGGCGAGTCATTGTTCGCGTTCTATCCCCGCGCGCTCTATGGAGGACTTGTCTCGGGTATCGAGCTCGAAACCGCTCGGCTACATCGTCAGGGCCACCGATTCTGGAACTGGCGCAACACAATTCTGCAGTCCTGGTCGGTGAGTGTCGCGATCGTTGTCGTCATCGTGGCAGCCTTCGGGTGGGCGATGCTGCCCTACTTCGCGCTGCAGGCGGTCATCGGCATGCTTGTACTCGAAGCGGTGAACTACATCGAGCACTACGGATTGCTGCGAATGCCCACTCCGGACGGCAGATTGGGAAAGGTGCGTCCTGAGCACAGTTGGAATGGTGACCACCTCGTCAGCAACGTCGTCTTGCTCAACTTGCAACGGCACTCCGATCACCACGCGCGCGCCGGACGGCGGTACCAGGCCCTTCGTAGTTGCAGCGAGGCCCCACAATTCCCTGCGGGCTACGCCATGATGGTGGTCCTGGCGTTCTTCCCGCCGCTGTGGCGCAAGGTGATGGATCCCCGCGTGCTCGGCCACTACAACGGCGACCTCTCCAGGGTGAACGTTCACCCGCCCAAGGCCGACAAAATCGAGCAGCGCTACGGCGCCGCGTTAGCCCAGGACTAGTGTGGTTCAAGGGAGGGGTGGCGACGCAATGTTGGCAGCGGGGGACGAAGTTCCTGGACGAAAACGCGGCCGCCCGCCTGGGCCCAGGGTCGACCGGGCGGCTCGGCGGGAAGCTGTCATTGATGCCGCTGAGCTTGAAATCGGCGAACATGGGTCCGAGTTCGGGTTGAGCGGAGTGGGTGAGCGAATGGGGTATGCCCGTTCGGCGTTGTATGCGGTGTTTGATAGACGCGACGATCTGCTCGACGCCGTGGCAGCGCGGCACGCTGGTCGACTGACCATAGAAATGGCCGCGGTGTTGGCTGGCGTCGATGGTGGACGTGAGCGAACCCAGTTGGTGGTTGAGGTTGTTATTGGCTGGGTCGAGCGCCATCGGCTTCTCGCGACCGTGTTGGCGCCGCGTCTATTCAACGAATCAGGCCCCGCCTCGATCACCGCGCCGATACAGGACGCACTGCAGCAGGCGCTGAGCGAGGCCGGTTGTGACGATCGGGCCGCAGCGCCTTGGGCGCATGCGCTGATTGGCGCTGTCTGGGCAGCGGCTCATTGGTGTGAGGCAATGGCCGGTGCTATGGATCGAGACGAACTGGTCGAGCAGCTCACCGAACTAATCTGGGATGGCCTAGCCGCCTCTGTAAAGGCGAACTCGTCAGCCGAATAGGCAAGAAACGCTGCGAGGCCCCGCAACAGATGCTTGCCAGCAAGCACTCACTCGGGGTCGGCAAGCGCAGCACGATTGGCGCGCCCCCAGTCGTTGACGCTCGTAAGTAGGCGTTGCCCAAAAGCGTCCGATGAACCGATGAACCGATGGTCCGATCGCTCGATTTGGAAGCGTACTGACGTAAATGAAGTCGCTTGCGACCACGTACGACAGCCGCGCGGGTTTATCAAGCTGGACACCGTCGAGGTTGTATTTCCCACTGGTGACCAAAGATTGCATTACAACTGATTATGCCGACACAGATTACGTCAGGCGGTCCACTGTCAACCCACTCCGGCATGCTGGCCGAGCTTCTACCAGTTGGCCGTCGCGTCAGGTGAGCGAGGAAAACATCTACCCGGCTCGAGCACCGTCCCGGTGGCTACATCGACGACTAACTGGATCGGCGCTGGCTTGTAGGACGGCGGAGCGAGTTCAACTTCCCAGCAGTGCCGTCCTAGAAAGTCGATCTCCCTGACTGGTCGGTCTGTGGGGCGCGTGAAGTCAGAGCCAGTCCATTCGTTGGCCGACCGCGTTCGAATCAACACGTCCCCGGGGCCGAAGTACAGGACACCGCTCTCTGCGACAGCCTGACCGGTCTGCGCCTGACCCCACAGCTTTTGCGCGCTGCCACCTTTACGGTCGTCGAGGTCGTCAACAGGCCAGGAACGCCCGGGGCCGCCGACCGCCAACGCCAACGGCCTGCAGCGGACGAGCAGACGCAGGGGATCCGGGATTGGGCCCGCAGGCAGGGCCAGAACCTTCCTTAGTGGTCGCCGGGCTACCCGACTGTGGATGCGGGTATGTCGCGCAGTCCTTTCCAGCTGGGATGGCGCAGGTGGCCGGTGAACTCGCGGTACTCGATGTCCCCGACGTAGACGGCGCTGACCCACCGCATCGACGAGCCGGCATCGCCCGCCAGCGGTTGGGTGAATGGTGGGGTCGGTTGCTCGATCGCCTCGAGCTGCACACGCAGAATGCGCCGGTCTTTGGCGCTGAACCCGGTACCCACATCCCGACGTAATAGAGGTCGCCGGCAGGGTTGTGGGAGCCGAGAATTAGCGCCCGGAGCCCACCACGCGGGCCTGGATCCCAGCCGCACACCACCACCGACGTTGCTTTCCGCAACGGTGTTTTCGACCTTGACTGCACTAGTCAAGAGCTGCTGCTCCAACCTCCGATTATGGTTAGGCGAGCGATACGCCCAGGAGTTCTCGGTTCTGTCGCAACATTATTGGTGGCGGGCCGATGAAGGCTACACCGAGTCCGTGAAGCCATTGCTGGGCGG
>NZ_JAHVCV010000025.1:0-2471 GCF_051487485.1 Williamsia muralis
TCGCACAATGACAATTCATTGGCCGACCCCTCGAGTTTTGTTCACACCAATCTCGTCGGCACATTCTCGATACTCGAAGCGGTACGTGCGCATGACGTGCGCTACCACCACATCAGCACCGACGAGGTGTACGGCGATCTCGAACTCGATGATCCCGGACGCTTCACCGAGCAAACGCCCTACAACCCGTCGAGCCCCTATTCGTCGACCAAAGCAGGCAGCGACCTCCTGGTCCGGGCCTGGGTGCGCTCGTTCGGAGTGCAGGCCACCATCTCCAACTGTTCGAACAACTATGGTCCGTATCAGCACATCGAGAAGTTCATCCCTCGCCAGATCACCAACGTGCTCAGCGGGATTCGCCCCAAGCTCTACGGGCAGGGCGCCAACGTGCGGGACTGGATCCACGTCAACGACCACAACGACGCGGTGTGGACCATCATCGACAAGGGGCAGATCGGCGAGACCTACCTCATCGGCGCCGACGGTGAAGCCGACAACCGCACCGTCATCGAGACGATCCTCGAACTACTCGACCAGCCCAAAGACGCATTCGACTTCGTGACCGACCGGCCCGGCCACGACATGCGCTACGCCATCGACTCCACCCGTCTGCGCACCGAACTGGGCTGGCAGCCCAGGTTCACCGACTTCCGGTCCGGGCTCGCCGACACGGTGGCGTGGTACCGCGACAACACCGATTGGTGGCAGCCCCTCAAAGAGGCGACCGAGAGCAAGTACGCCACCACCGAACGCATGGTGGGTTAGCGCGCGCACTGTGCCCCGGGGACTGAGCCCGAGCAGACTGGCACCGTCGTGAGCCCCAGCCGTCAAGGCTTGCGCTCGACAACTCGAGCATCGATCGATAGGACACACGGGGATCGACAAACTGTCGGCTCGGTCGCCCGCAAACGGAGACGTGGAGCTACGCCGCGGCTGAATTAATCCGGCCTAATTGACTGAAGTTGCGGAACGGTGCGCCGGAGTCACACGCGATCCGGAAAAAGCAAGAGTCTGACAACGTGAAATTGCAGATCCCAAGGATTGTCATCTCCCGAACCCTCATTCAGGCTCGGGGGTTCTTTCTGTGACCCAAGGGTGGCCATAGGGCGACGCTAACCGCCAAGTCTGCCTAACGTCGCATCACGGGTCTATGTTACGCAGAAGTTAAATCTTTGATCCTAACGCTCAATAGACATTATGTCGTTTTATCGACGCCGGTGCCGCTTTTAAGTGATTTCGATCACCTCCAAATTGGACACTTGGTGGTTGCCCCGGCTGTCGCCGGGCTAATCTCTCCTCGGCGTGGTTGGAGTAGTGTAATGACTCTGAACTGCACAGATATCGACCATGGTCGTCTGAACGATGTAGTCACGATCGGCAACACAAGCTGGAAAGTTGCCAGCCGAAAGTGGCCGAGTGACGGCCCGATCGCAATCGTCATCACAGTCGGTGCGCCGAGTGCGGGGCCCCTACGCCCACGGGCTGTAACTCTAGCTACGCGAAGTTGCGACAAGTGCAGTAACGTTCTGGTCACGCAATGAAAGCCCGAAGATTTATACGTCTGGAAGACGGCGTAATTGAAATCTCCCAACAGCTTTTCGTTATGCAAAGTCATGAGCACTGGCGGAATGCCGGTAGTACTCGCGGTGCCAGGAGAGGTCCCTCATGTCCAGACGCCAAGGGTCGGTGTCCACCCCGTGGGGGCCAGCGGCCCCGGCCAAATCCCGGTCGGCTCCGGTGGTCAAGCCCCGCGAGGATCGCTGGGCCAGCAAATACGTGACGAGGGTGCGATGGACTGACGCCCTTATCGTTGCCGCAGCGGTGCTGACCGCGCAGCTGATCAGGTTCGGCAGCGCAGAGACTATTGGGGCAGGGATGTCGTGGAAGTACTTCGCGTTGACATTCTGTCTTTTTGCCGGGTGGACACTCGCACTCCGTGCAACCCAGAGCAGTGACCGGCGGATCGTGGGCGATGGACCGACCGAGTACAGCCGAGTGCTCAACGCATGCTTCATAGTCTTCGGTCTCCTGGCCATCGTTGACCTTGCCTTCCGTCTGAGCGTTGCCCGTGGGTTCATCGCAATCGCACTACCGCTCGGGACCATTGGTTTGCTGCTATCTCGGTGGGGTTGGCGCAAAGCGCTGCACCGCAGTCGCCTGCGACGTCGCAACCTCAGTCAAGTCTTGGTTGTGGGTGGTCAGAACTCGGCCGTTCCGTTCATCCAGCACCTCGGACGTAACCCAGGCCTCGGCTACGAGGTCGTTGGGATCTGTGTACCTCCGGGAACCGAACATCGACCAATATCGGTAGAAGGCAACGCCATGACGGGGCTCAGGAAAATTCCCCAGTGGTGCTCATCGAAATTCCCCACCCGTGAGGTGGGTCTACTGTAGCGGCCGGCGGATGGTTCCGGCGGCGGTGCGGTGGTTTTCTGATCGGGCGTGGTGGTCTCGCAGGCGATAGGAATCGC
>NZ_JAHVCV010000026.1:0-2450 GCF_051487485.1 Williamsia muralis
CTCGCTGGGCAACTGACGGTCGGGGTCGCGATGCGAAAGCCCACGCGCCTGGCCGCTCAACCGCATTCCTACCCGGTCGCTGTGATCGGATGCCTGCCACGTCGCACGTACCAGGTCATCGGCGTCGAGCACCCATGCGTCGCGCGGACCGCGAATCGCGCGCAGTTCCACCTCACCGGCCGGCGGCGCCGCAACGGGGGCTAGGTCGAGTTCCGGTAGTTCGCCGGGCCGGGGTCCGATCTCCACCACCATCCCGGCTGCCAACGGGTCCGGCCCGAGCCCGGACATGGTGTCGGTACTGCACGAACCCAACGTGGACTTCGCGGCGATGCCACCGCGGACCGCTACATACGCACGAAGTCCGGCACGTGCCATTCCGAGCGTCACCGAGCCCCCGGCATGCACCACAAACGGTGCGTTCGTCCCGACCGGGCGAGGTCCTGAACCGTGATCGACCAGCACGTCCACGTCGGCACCGGTGACCGCCAGCCACACCTGCTCCATGGCCCGAAGCGACAGCCCGCCGAGAGTCACCTCGAGGGTTGCGGCGTCCTCAGGGTTCGACAACAACCGGTTGCCGAGACGGTGCGACCTGCGGTCGGCGGCACCGGACCGGCTAACGCCGAGGGAGGCGAGCCCAGGCCGGCCACCATCTTGAACGGTGGTGAGCGGCCCCGTGGCCAACACCTCGAGCGTGCTCACGAGACGCTCCGAAAGCGTACAAAGGTGCCCGGCTGGAGGAGTGCAGGCGGGTCGCGGTCCACATCCCACATCGGTAAGTCCGTGTGTCCCAACAGTTGCCAACCGCCGGGGGACTGTCGTGGGTAGATCCCACTGAACTCGCCGGCGAGTCCGACGGCGCCCGTCGGCACCTTGGTTCGGGCTTCGTCGCGGCGCGGGACCTGCAGGCGTGGGTCGCCGCCGATGAGGTAGGCGAACCCGGGTGCAAATCCTCCGAAAGCCACCTGCCAAGGAGCGCTGGTGTGGGCGGTGACTACCTCGTCCGGGGACAGTCCGGTGAGGCGCGCGATGTCGTCGAGATCGGGCCCGTCGTAGATCACTGGCACTTCCACCGTTGTGCCGTCCCGACGAGCTTCCCCGGACGTCGGGGTGAGTCGTTCGAGTGCAGTGCGCAGCGCGCCAGTTCTACCTGGGCCATCTGCGGTCACCAAAACCGTTCTGGCGCCAGGAACCACATCGACGACGCCGGGCAAATCCGCCTCGTTGATGGCGACCGTCCAGCCGATCGCCTGATCGGTGGTCTCCGCCTCGATGAGCAAAGACCGATCGCCGTACGTCAGAACCGTCATGAGAAAGGCTCTATTTCAACACCATTCGTACCGAGGATGTCCCGGACGGCACGAGCCATTTCGACCGCGGCAGGGGAGTCGCCGTGTACGCACACCGAGTCCACGTCGATTYTCACTTTGGAACCGTCGACTGCCTCGACCACTCCGTCGCTGACCATCCGAAGTACTCGCTCGGCCACTGCGTCGGGATCGTGTAGCACTGCGCCGGGTTCGCGACGCGACACYAGCGTTGCCGAGGGCGTGTACCCGCGATCGGCGAATGCCTCTCGGACCACTCGGAGTCCTCGCGATTCTGCCAGCTCGAGAAGCCGCGAGCCCGGTAGCCCGAGGATCGCAAGTCCCGGATCAACCGCGGCCACCGCGTCGACCACCGCTGAAGCGTGTTCTTCGTGGTGAACGGCTGTGTTGTACAGCGCACCATGGGGTTTGACGTAGGTGACCGTGCCGCCGACGGCTGCGGCAAGTGCTTGCAATCCGCCGATCTGGTACACCACGTCGTCGGTCAATTCGGTTCGCGACGCGTCGACGAATCGTCGGCCGAATCCAGCGAGGTCACGATAGGCGACCTGGGCGCCGATCCGGACGTCGCGTTGCACCGACCACCGCGCGGTGCGGGCAATGGTGCTGGGATCGCCGGCATGGAACCCACACGCGATGTTCGCGCTGGTGACCAGGTCGAGCATGGCCTCGTCGTCGCCGAGTTCCCACCTGCCGAACGATTCGCCGATGTCGCTGTTGAGATCGATGGTGGTCATAGGTCACCGAGTTTTGTGAGTGACTCATAGCCCAGATACAGGGTGACCAGCCATGCGATGACACCGATGGCCAACAACCATGTGGGATAACGGTATCCGCCGAGCAGATCGCGGCGACGCCAGGCGACCCACAGCACGATGGTGAAACCGATGGGCAAAATGATGCCGTTGAAAGCTCCGGCGAAGATGAGCAGCTTCACCGGGGTGGTCTCGATCAGTAGATAGATGACGGTGGTAATTGCGATGAAACCGACCGTCAGCAGATTGCGGGTGCGAGCGGGCGTGTTCGACGTGGTGAGGAACGACACCGATGTGTACGCCGCACCGATGACCGACGTGATACTCGCCGCCCACAGATGCGCGAAACCGTCGGCGAGGAACAGAG
>NZ_JAHVCV010000027.1:0-2402 GCF_051487485.1 Williamsia muralis
TGACGGGGCTCAGGAAAATTCCCCAGTGGTGCTCATCGAAATTCCCCACCCGTGAGGTGGGTCTACTGTAGCGGCCGGCGGATGGTTCCGGCGGCGGTGCGGTGGTTTTCTGATCGGGCGTGGTGGTCTCGCAGGCGATAGGAATCGCCGTCGAGTTTGAGGACTACCGAGCGATGCAGGAGCCGATCGAGCATGGCCGCTGCGACGGTCGTGTCGCCGAGGACTTCGCCCCATTCGGAGATGCTGCGGTTGGTGGTGATCACGATCGACGTCTTCAAATATCGTTGTGCCACAACCTGAAACAACGCAGAGGCAGCCTCGGCAGGCAACGGCAGATACCCCAGCTCATCAATCACCAAGAGTGTCGGCCCGGCATAGAACCGCATGCAGGTGGCCCACCTGCCTTCGATAGCCGCTTTGTGGCAGCGGGCCGCCAGATCGGCAGCGGTGGTGACGTAGGTGCGGTACCCGGCGTGCACCGCCGCTCGGGCAAGCCCGACCGCCAGATGTGTCTTTCCTGTGCCTGGCGGACCCATGAGCAGGACGTTTGTCGCTGATTCGAGGTATCCGCAGGTGCCGAGTTCGGCGATCAGCTGGCGGTCCACGCCGGGAGCGGCGTCGTAGTCGAACCCGTCCAGGGTGGCTGGGGTGGGCAGGCTCGCGAACCGCAACCGGCCGGCCAGGCGCCGGGCCTGGTTCTCTTCGACTTCTACGGCCAGGAGTTGTTCGAGGGTGCTGGTCATCGACCACCCCTCGCCCTGTGCCCGCTCGAGCATCCCCGGTAAGGCCTCCGCGGCGGCGTGGAGTTTGAGCACCGCCAGGTGGTGCCGCAGTTGCTGGTAGACCGAGATCTCAGCTTGCGTCGCCGGCTCAGGCACCGCGTTGGTGGTGGTTGTTGTTTTGGTGCGGGTCATCGCAGCGTGGTCCTGTTCTGTGCGGCGCGCTCATAAGCGCTCATGTCGATCACGGTGGCAGACTCGTCGGCCGTGGCTACCGTGTGGGAGTTGTTGTTCAGCAATAGATCTGCAGCAGCGAGCGCGCTCTTGCCGGGTGGGATCCGTTGTTTGCGGCGGTGCGGAGGTCCACCGGTGTTGGCCGTGGCCATCGCCTCGGTGTTCAGCGCATGGACGTGGCCGTGATCGCGGACCATCACCCCCGACCCCTCAGCGGCGAGGCGGTGGCGGGCGACGACGATCCCGCCGGCGGTGGCGATATCGATGTGGGCGTCGCCGAGCTGATGGGTTACGGTCACCTCGCCCATCGCGAGCTCCGGCGGCACCGAATACTGATTGCCTTTCCACGCCACCAACGCCTGCCGGTTCACCTTCCGGGTCTCGGTCATCATCGCCGGATAGGGTGCACTCGGCAGCGATGCTAGGGGTTCACGATCGGCAACTGTTGCGACGGTGGACCTTCCGTCAGCGGTGACCCGGACGCGGGTGTCTCCTCGGCGGGTGCAGAACGTGTCCAGACTCTTCTGGGCTTGCTCGGCGGTGACGTCATCGCCCAGGGTCCGCCACCACCGCTGGGCGGCGACCCGGTTGGCTGCCTCCACGACGCCTTTGCGGTTCCCGCGCCGGGGCGGGCAGATCGCGACACTGACTCCGTAGTACTTGGCCACGCCTGCGAAAGATGCTGTCACCGAACCCGAATCGGGATGGCAGACCGTGGCCATCCGGTCGAACCGCCACACCTTCGTGAGGCCGCCATGCTGGCGGGTGACCCGGTCGAGGCCGGCGATCAACGTCGGCTGGGTCATATCGGCGGCCAGGAAGCCCCGCCAACGCCCCGAGTGGGCCAGCGACCCAACCAGCAGATGCGCAGTCTTACCCCAGCCCCACGACGGCGGTGGGTCCGGTAGGTCCACCCAATCCCATTGCGTCTCTTCACCCGCAGGGTGGTCGATGATCGCGTTCGGTCGGCTGGTCGCGGTCTGACATTGCGGGCAGACCGGGCGCAGGTTCCGAGCGCGGATTTGGCGGGTCAGCGTTTGATAGGACTGGGTGTAGCCGAGGTCTTCGAGCTCATCGCACAACGTTCGGGCCCATAAATGTGGGTCGTCGATCAAGCGTGCGGTGATGTAGGCGACGAACACCTCGAACGCATCGACGGCGCTGCGCGCCCGCTCGCCGGGCGAGCGGGTGCCGTTGAGATAGGCGCGGACCGTTTTGCGGTCTCGGCCGGTGTGGCGGGCGATCGCCGAGATCGTCAACCCTCGTTTGTGCAGGGCGTGTACTTCCATATCGTCCTCCCATGTAAGCATGAGAAAGCGGGTCTCCTTCGAGTAGCTGATGAGTGGTCAGAGACCATCAGCATCGAGGGAGACCCGCCCTCGTTGGCGGTGCCACACGGGTGGGGAATTTCAGTGAGCGTTACTGGGGAATTTCAATGAGCGCCGTCAG
>NZ_JAHVCV010000028.1:0-2108 GCF_051487485.1 Williamsia muralis
TGGAGAGTTAACTGCACCAAACAGCCGATGTGAGCTAGGGTCCGACTGAATCCCGGGGGGCGGAATGGACGCAGGAGCGGCAAACAAGCGGTACGCACTGGCGGACGGTGCCGTCGACTTGCCACGGATCGGTTCAGTGATTGCATCTCGTTCGACCGGGGCACCGTACGAGGTTGCAGGCGCCGACGGAGGGCGAGTCGACGCGATCGACATGTGGGTGCGAGATCTGATGCTGTGTGATCGCAGCCCCAGAACAGTTCGAGCATACTGCTATTCGCTCCTCACATGGTTCCGCATCCTTTGGTATTTAGACGTGAGATGGGACGCGGCAACGGAGTCGGACGTAGCCGCGATGGTCGGTTGGCTCCGCAGCAGCACCAATCCGCAGCGCGCCCGGTCAGCCAGCTCGACCAGTGATTTCGGCGCGGTGAACGCCAAGACCGGCAAACCTTCGCTGGGACGTGGCTACAGTCCATCAACGATCAACGTTGCGCTGGCCGCGATCTACCAGTTCTATTCCTTTCATGAGCATTTCGGCCGCGGCCCCCTCATCAATCCGGTACCCCAGTCCCCCCAACGCCGACGAGCGTTAGCTCATCGCAGCCCGATCGAAAGTCAACTACGACACCGCAGAGCACGGCTACGGCAGAAGTCGGTCGACACCCAGCCCCGGTCGATACCTGACGAATTGTGGTCCGAGCTTTTCGCAGTCCTGCGCTGTCCCCGAGACCGAGCACTCTTGCTTTGTTACGTCACTAGCGGGGCACGAGCTTCTGAGTTGCTGGGCTCCACCACCGACGATGTCGACTGGGCTCACCAGCGAATCTGGGTGATCTCGAAAGGGACCAGGCTGCGTCGCCCTGTACCGGTATCACCAGAAGCTCTTATGTGGCTCGCGGCGTACCTCGACACTGCGGCCGACCCTAAACCGTCAGCTCCGTTGTGGCGGACATTGAGGAAACCTGAACGTGCATTGAGTTATTCAGCTGCACGGCGGGTTCTGCAACGCGTCAACACTGTCCTTGGAACCAACTGGACTTTGCACGATCTGCGGCACACCGCCGCGGTCCGGATGGTCAGCGACGGAACGCTGACCCTCCCCGAAATCCAGACGGTTCTCGGCCATGCCGACCTGCGAACCACTAGCCGCTACACCGTTCCCCGTCTAGAGGAAATGGTCGAGTCCATGGCAGCTTTCTATGCACGGCCTGCACCCCCTGCCCGTCTGCACAGCGACTACGACCCCACCGACTTCTCGGTGGTCTTCGGTGCCTAGATCGCAAGGCACGACCACCGCCCGCACTCGTCGACGCTCGGTTCCAGACCCGGCAGGACCCTCCGCTGCTGGATATCCACCGGCAGCGACCACGGTTACACCGTGCCCAGCACCGCCCAATCTGCCAACCCCGTTTGGGGATCTATCGGCGGCCACACCCGACGAACTGGTCGAAGTCTCAGCGCATGCGTGGCCGCAGGCGGTGTCCACCAGGCAGAAGCGGTCGGCCTCGATTGAGATGTTTACGACTTACCTAGCGACGCTGCCGGGAGACACCTGGCAGGAGCGGTGGCAGTTGACTGGGCTCGACAACGGCGAATCTGTCATCACGGACATTCCCAACCCAAGAAGAACGAGCGGCTCACACCGGGAGGGTATGAAGGTTCTGGCGGCGCTCCGTGTGATCTCACCCAGTGTCTTAGCGCTGCGGCAGTCGACAATTGTCCAATACGGCTTGCTGTTCGGGCCCGCCCAGAAGGATCCGCTCCTGGACGAGCTGTACGACGCGCTTAACAGCACCGATACCCAAGTCCCACAGCGAACTAAAGCTCGTAACGAACTGTGTTACGCGTTGACCAGCCAGCGCATCGGACTGGTAGATCTGACGCCCGAAGCGTTGATGTACTACGCCCGAGCCCACATCGACGCGTGCGGAGACAAGGCATCTGCAGAACGCCCCGGCGTGACGGGGCTCAGGAAAATTCCCCAGTGGTGCTCATCGAAATTCCCCACCCGTGAGGTGGGTCTACTGTAGCGGCCGGCGGATGGTTCCGGCGGCGGTGCGGTGGTTTTCTGATCGGGCGTGGTGGTCTCGCAGGCGATAGGAATCGCC
>NZ_JAHVCV010000029.1:0-1697 GCF_051487485.1 Williamsia muralis
CTGACGGAGTCGAGGATCAGCTGAGCGACGTCGAGCACCTCGACCTTGTTCTCGAGCTCGGTGCCCGAGGTCTTCGCGGTCACGCCGTCGGTCAGCATCACGCGGCAGAACGGGCAGCCGGTGGCCACCTTCTCCGGTGAGGTGCCGAGTGCTTCATCGACCCGGTCGAGGTTGATGCGCTTGCCGATGGTCTCTTCCATCCACATCCGGGCACCACCGGCGCCACAGCACATCGACCGCTCGCCGTGACGCGGCATCTCGGTCAGGTTGGCGCCGGAAGCGTCCATCAGCTCACGCGGGGCGTCGTAGACCTTGTTGTGACGGCCCAGGAAGCAGGGGTCGTGGTAGGTGATGTCCTTGTTGACCGGGGCCACCGGGATGAGCCGCTTGTCGCGGACCAGCCGGTTGAGCAGCTGGGTGTGGTGGACCACCTCGTACTTACCGCCGACCTGCGGGTACTCGTTACCCAGGGTGTTGAAGCAGTGCGGGCAGGTCACAACGATCTTCTTGGCCTGCGCGGGAGCGGTACCGAACATCTCATCGAGGGTCTCGATGTTCTGCTGCGCCAGCATCTGGAACAGGAACTCGTTGCCTGCTCGGCGAGCGGAGTCACCGTTACACGTTTCGCCCTCACCCAGGACGAGGAAGTCCACGGCGGCGATGTCGAGCAGTTCGGCAACGGCCTTGGTGGTCTTCTTCGCACGGTCCTCGTAGGCGCCGGCGCAACCGACCCAGAACAGGTACTCAAAGCCTTCGAAGCTCTCGACATCCTGGCCGTACACCGGGATCTCGATGTCCATCTCRTCGATCCACTTGGTGCGGTCCTTGGAGTTCTGGCCCCACGGATTGCCCTTGTTCTCCAGGTTCTTGAACAGGCCSGCGAGCTCGGACGGGAAGTCCGACTCGATGAGCACCTGGTAGCGGCGCATGTCGATGATGTGGTCSACGTGCTCGATGTCGACCGGGCACTGTTCGACGCAGGCACCGCAGTTGGTGCAGCTCCACAGGGTCTCGGTGTCGATGACCGCGCCCGTGGTGCCTTCGCTCTCGCCGACCAGCTTGCGCTCGGCCTCGTTGCGGGCAGCCTCGGGGATCGCATCGAGCTTGTCCTGCAGCACGTTTCCGTCGGCGTCGACCAGRCCGATCTCGTCGCCGCTGATGTCTTTCTTACCGCCGGCGAGGAGGTAGGGCGCCTTGGCGTAACCGTGGTCRCGCAGTGAGGTGATGAGGAGCTTGGGGGAGAGCGGCTTGCCYGTGTTCCATGCCGGGCACTGGCTCTGGCAGCGACCACAYTCGGTACAGGTGGTGAAGTCGAGCCAGCCCTTCCAGGTGAAGTCCTCGATCTTGCCGGCACCGAATGCGTCCACGTCSGGGTCGGCGGTCTCCATGTCGAGGACCTTGCCGCCCGATGTCATCGGCCTGGCCGCGCCGAGCGCGACYCCGCCGTCGTCCTCACGCTTGAAGTAGATGTTGAAGAAGGCCGAGAAGCGGTGCCACGCCACGCCCCACGTGATGTTGCGGCCGATGACGGCGAGCCAGATCATGCCCGACATCAGCTTGATCAGCGCGAAGACCGAGACCATGGTCGGGCTGGCCGGGAGCAGCTTGGCGACCTGCATGGTGAAGAAGTCCGAGCCGGCATGTGCGTGGCCGTAGGTGGCGATCTTGCCGGCCTTCACCATGATCATGCCCAGGCC
>NZ_JAHVCV010000003.1:0-651701 GCF_051487485.1 Williamsia muralis
AGACGTGTGTACTGGTTTCATAAAGTTACGGCGGCTATAGCGGAGGGGAAACGCCCGGCCCCATTCCGAACCCGGAAGCTAAGCCCTCCAGCGCCAATGGTACTGCACCCTAATCAGTGTGGGAGAGTAGGACACCGCCGAACACAACTTACTGAAGCCCCCCGCTTACGCGGGGGGCTTCAGTGCTTTCTGGGTACATCCACGTCGAGCAGGCTCCGTGGAGACGGTCTTTGCTTAGATGAGTCCATGGCATCCCTGGTCACCGGCCCGTCGCTGGTCGAGTCGTATCTCCAGCACATCCACAGCTCTTGCTACGCCGGCGGCGGCGGCGAGCTGGCGGATTACATCCCGGAACTGGCCCAGGTGGACCCGAACCGGTTCGGGCTGTCCCTGGCCCTGCACGATGGCTACGTCTACTCGATCGCCGACGCAGATGTCGGCTTCACCATCCAGTCGGTGTCCAAGCCGCTCACGTATGCGCTTGCGTTGACCCACAAGGGTTTTGATGCGGTCGACGAACGAATCGGTGTCGAACCCTCAGGTGAGGCGTTCAACGAGATCAGTGTGGATTCTCGTCGGCGGCCGAGGAATCCGATGATCAATGCCGGGGCCATTCTCTCCGCTTCTCTGCTTCTGGAGACTCAACCGGACGTGGACAAGGCGTTCACCGAACTACTCGAGTTCTACTCGGCGTGTGCAGGCAGGCAGCTCGCACTCGACGCCGACGTCTACGCGTCCGAGATGCGGACCGGCGCACGTAATAGGGCAATTGCCTATATGTTGCAGAGTTTTGGCATGCTTCGGGCGGCGCCCGAGGACGCGATTGATCTGTACTTCAGGCAGTGCTCTTTGATAGTGACGACCGACGACCTCGCGACGATCGGGGGAACGCTTGCCAACGGCGGCGTCAATCCGCGCACGGGTCGACGGGCAGTCGGGCAGGCGGTTGTTCAGCGGGTACTGAGTGTGATGACCACCTGCGGAATGTACGACGGAGCCGGCGACTGGGTGACCACCGTAGGGCTACCTGCGAAAAGCGGTGTCGGGGGCGGAATCATGGCCGTCCTGCCCGGACAGTTGGGGATCGGTGTCTACTCGCCTCTGCTCGACGAGCACGGCAACAGCGTCAGGGGAGTGAGCGCGTGCAAGCGCTTGTCGTCCGACCTCGGGTTGCACATGTTCAACGTCGCTCGGGAAAGCCGGGTGACCATCCGTTCGTTCTATTCGGCGCGGGAGATCGACATCTTGTCCGACAGGTCCGACCACGAACGGCGATATCTGAACGGGCAACGAGATCGCATCCGGATATACGAGCTCCAGGGTGACCTGACCTTCTCGGGGACGGAGAGCGTACTGAGGCGACTGCGTTCAGCAGTCGCGGAGTTCGAGGTCGCGATCCTGGACATGAGCCGCGTCGACCACGTGGACCAGGTATCCCGCTCGATGCTCTCCGGTGCCAGCGAGAACATCAAAGGTGTCGCGCGGACGGCAGTGATCGTCGATCCCGACGGAGTGGTGGTACGGCGCAATGCGCACGTGGCCGAGCCGAGTCCTGGCGCGGAGTATGTGGTGACCACGATGAGTGAGGCAATCGCGCGCGCGGAAGATTTCCTGCTGAAGGTCGCGGTCGACCGTACCTAGGCGGTGGTGTCTCCCGAATCATGCAGGGACAGCAAGGTGAGTGCCGCGAGAGTCTGTCCATCGCAGATCTGGCCGGCTCTCACCGCTGTCCGTACCTCGGCGACTGTCCACCATCGCGCGTCCATGTCCTGCTCTTCGTGCTCTCGCGCGGCTGCTCCCGCGTGTAGGCCCTCGGCGAGAAACACCACTTGCCGCTGACTGCTGAATCCTGGCGCCACGTCCAAGACCCCGATCTGGGTGAGCCTGTCGGCCACCAGACCCGTCTCTTCCGCGAGCTCGCGAGCAGCAAGATCCGGCGGCGGAACGTCTGCTCGATCCGGTGCGGTACCCGCGGGGAACTCCCAACGCCGCGCGCCGACCGCGTACCGGAATTGTTCGACGAGAAAAAGCCGGTCGCCATCCCGGGGGATCACCACAACGCCTGTCGGCTTGTCGACCACGCTGTAGATCCCAGGGCTGCCGTCGGCCCTGAGTATCTGATCCTCTCTCAACGACATCCAGGGGTTGGCATAGATCTCCGAGGAGGAGACTCGTTTGATCGACACATGAACCACAATATGGCCGACCCCGGCACGGCGTGGAGGACGTGCGCTCGTGCGCGCCTAAGGTGGACGTCGTGCGTCTAGTTATCGCGACATGCCAGGTGGACTATGTGGGCCGGCTGACAGCCCATCTTCCGATGGCCCGTCGGCTCCTGCTGATCAAATCCGACGGGTCGGTGAGCATTCATGCCGACGATCGTGCGTACAAGCCACTCAACTGGATGAGTCCGCCGTGCTGGCTGGTGGAAGAAGATCCCGCCACCTCTGAAGGGCCGCGGCTGTGGGTGGTGACCAACAAAGCCGGTGAAGAGCTCCGGATCACCATCACCGACATCGAGCACGATTCCAGTCATGAACTCGGTGTCGACCCCGGTCTGGTCAAGGACGGCGTAGAGGCGCACTTGCAGGAGCTTTTGGCCGAGCACGTGGAAACGCTCGGCAGCGGGTACTCCCTGGTGCGGCGCGAGTACATGACCGCGATCGGTCCGGTCGACCTGCTCTGCCGAGACGCCGACGGTGTGTCGGTGGCAGTGGAGATCAAACGCCGCGGGGAGATCGATGGAGTGGAACAACTGACCCGCTATCTGGAGCTGATGAATCGCGACCCGCTGCTCGCTCCCGTGCAAGGGGTGTTCGCTGCCCAGCAGATCAAACCGCAAGCGCGGACGTTGGCCACCGACCGCGGTATACGGTGCGTCACACTCGATTACGACAAACTCCGGGGGACCGAGAGTACCGAGTTCCGGCTGTTCTAGGACAGGCGCGACGGTGCTGGAGCGGATCGAACCCGGGCCTGATGGCACCGACTATTACGTGCGGCCCATCTCCGGGCAACGTGCGGTCAAGGACTATCGCTGCCCGCACTGCAGTCAGGTGATCTTCGTGGGTACACCCCACGTGGTTGCCTGGCCGGTCGACGACTATGGCGGGCCGGACCGCATCGATGACCGCCGCCACTGGCACACCGGATGCTGGCGCAGACGCATCCACAGGCGTCGTCCAGCCAGGTGAAGAGCAGTGGTCGGGAAAGTCGCGCTGGGCTGACCTCGTCAACCGTCACGTGATCAGCGGTACGAGGCGCTGACCGTGTTGTTGTCGGCGGTTGTTGACCCGTCTGTGTCGCCATCGTGCTCGGCGGCGTCGGCGGTGTCCGCGGACTCTTTCGAATCCCGTTCGCCGGCAGCTTGATTCGGCTGATCGAGCCGCGCGTTCTCGGACAGGTCTTTGTTCAGCAGGCCCTTGGTATCCGGGTCGAGTAGTTCGGGCTCGTTCTCGACCTCGGCGAGCAGCTGTGGCACATCGTCGAGTTGGCTGCGCACCTCGGCCAGCTGCGCCAGCATGCGAGCCCGCAGTGTCCGGATCTGCTCGGTGACTTCCTGTGCCCGGGTGATCCTTTCGGTGGCCGCCGAGGCTGCACGCTGACGGGTGCTCTCCGCTTCTGCTCGCGCGGTGTCCAAGCGCTCTTTCGCCTCTGCCTTGCTGGTGGCTTCGAGCTGCTTCGCCTGCTCGAGGGCTTCCTTGCGGCGGGCGGCCATCGTTGTGTCGAAATCTTCTTGGATACGCTCGCGATTGCTCTGGGCCCGGGCATCGAGTTCCTCGGCCTTGGCTTTGGCGTCGGCGACGATGCGCGCTGCCTCCTCGTGCGCGGCATGCATGGTCCCCTCGTGCTCGGCGTTCATCGCCTCGCGACGCTCGTTCATCTCCTGCGTCTGCCTGGCGATCTCTTGGCGATGTTCTTCGGCTTCTTGCCTGGCTATCGAAAGAGTTTCCGCCGCTTCGGCTTCCGACCGCGCGCGGATCTCGGACGCCTCATCGGACGCAAGTCTCAACATGCTCGAGACGCGCTCGCTCATGCCTTGCACCGTGGTCGGGGGTACCGAGAGCTTGTTCACCTCACGGCGAAGCTCTTCGATCTCCTCGCGTGCCAGTTCCAGATTGTCGGCGAGTTCGCGCGCATTTGCGGTGGCAGCGTCACGATCTGCGGCTATGACTCGCATCTCGGCGTCGAAACGACGAAAGAAGTCGATGACCTGATCACGGTCGTAACCGCGCATGACCGTGGCAAAAGGCAGTCCGGACGCAGATGTGGCCTCGTGAGATGGCATGGCCGCAATTTTACGCTGCACCGACGCCAAAGCGGTTCAAGCCGGCGGGCAGCGTGAACTGTGTTACCGCACTGCAACGCTGGGCCACTGCCGGCCAGGCGAGCCAGTCGTGAAGGTGAAGAACGGGACCGACTCAGTGAGCGGCTGCAGGCTCCACCAGTTCGAGGAGGACACCACCGGCATCCTTGGGATGGATGAAGTTGATGCGGGAGTTCGCGGTGCCGCGGCGGGGTGCGTCGTAGAGCACCCGCAACCCGTTGGCGACGAGCCGCCGGGTGACCTCTTCGACATCGGTGACACGCACGGCCATCTGCTGCAACCCCGGGCCGTTGCGGTCGATGAACTTGGCGATGGTGGAGGTCTGGTCGATGGGGGAGAGGAGCTGGATCAGTGCGTGCGACTTCTCGGCGCCGGCAGGCCCGACCATCGCTTCGACGACGCCCTGGGCTTCGTTCGTCTCCTCGTGCAGGCACACCAGGCCGAGGTTGTCGAGATACCAGGCCTTGGCTGCCTCGAGGTCGGGGACGGCGATACCTACATGGTCGATTGCGGTGACCAGTTCGCCGATGGATGTCAGTACCGCTGACTGGGGGTTCTGTTCCGGAGCACTCATGGTCTAAAGGTAGCGTTGTGAGTGGTTGCGCCACCATTCAGCCAGCTTTGACGAGAGGTCAGAAGTAGATGTCGACATCGGTAATAGTATCCGGAGCCCGCACCCCGATCGGACGATTGATGGGTTCGCTCAAGGATTTCAGCGCAGTGGACCTGGGCGCGATCGCCATCCGCGGCGCCCTGGAAAAGGCCAAGGTTCCTGCCTCCGAGGTCGAGTACGTGATCATGGGCCAGGTTCTTGGCGCCGGAGCCGGTCAGATGCCCGCCAAGCAGACCGCCGTCAAGGCCGGGATCGGCTGGGACGTCCCGGCCCTGACCATCAACAAGATGTGTCTGTCGGGGATCGACGCGATTGCACTGGCCGATCAACTGATCCGCGCCGGTGAGTTCGACTGCGTGGTGGCCGGCGGCCAGGAGTCGATGACGCAGGCGCCGCACATCCTCCCGGGTAGCCGTGGCGGGTTCAAGTACGGCAACACCGAGCTGGTCGACCACATGGCCTTCGACGGTCTCCACGATCCGTTCACCGATCAGCCGATGGGCGCGCTGACCGAGCAGCAGAACGACGTCGAGTCGTTCACCCGCGAACAGCAGGACGCGTACGCGGCAGAATCCCACCAGCGTGCGGCCGCGGCTTGGAAGAACGGCCTCTTCGCCGACGAGGTGGTCCCGGTGAGCATCCCGCAGCGCAAGGGCGATCCGATCGAGTTCGCCGAGGACGAGGGCATTCGCGCCGACACCACCGCAGATTCGCTCGCGCGGTTGCGTCCGGCGTTCCGTAAGGACGGCACGATCACCGCAGGCAACTCGTCGCAGATCTCGGACGGCGCCGCAGCGGTCGTGGTGATGAGCAAAGACAAGGCAACCGAGCTGGGACTGGAATGGCTGGCCGAGATCGGGCCCCACGGCGTGGTCGCCGGACCGGATTCCACGCTGCAACACCAGCCGTCGCGGGCCATCCTGAAGGCCTGCAAGCGTGCCGGCATCGAACCTGCCGACCTCGATCTCGTCGAGATCAACGAGGCGTTCGCCGCAGTGGGCCTGGCGTCCACCGCCGAGCTGGGACTCAGTGACGACAAGGTCAACGTCAACGGCGGTGCGATCGCCTTCGGTCACCCGATCGGTGTGTCCGGCGCACGGATCACCTTGCACCTTGCCTTCGAACTCGCCCGCCGCGGCGGCGGCACCGGAGTCGCAGCGCTCTGCGGAGCCGGCGGTCAGGGCGACGCGCTGATCATCAAGGTGCCCGCGAAATGATCTCCACCGACCTCACCGCAAAGATCTTCCGTGTTGTCGCCATCGCTGAGGCCGTGACCTGGCTGGCCCTGCTGATCGCCATGTTCTTCAAATGGGTCCTCGGCCATGAAGAGGCGGTAGCCATTCCGGGCATGACGCACGGGGTGGTCTTCGTGGCCTACATCGTGGTTGCTCTGTTCACTGCGTGGCGCCTGCGGTGGAGCCTGGTCACGACCGGGCTCGCCCTCGTTGCGAGCATCCCGCCATTCGGCACCCTGATCTTCGAGATCTGGGCCAAGCGGAACGGGCATCTCGACGGGACCGGCGCCCAGACCAGGGCCGCCACCTCCTGACAACGCACACCGCCGCCACCGTCCACGCGTCACGTGCCGTACGCGTGGCGGTGTCCGGCATCTTTGCTTTGAACGGACTGTTGGCATCGATGTGGGTCGCCCACATCCCGGTGATCCAGGACCGGACGGGCGTCGACAACGCGACTCTCGGTGGGTTGTTGCTGGCGTTGGGCGCATCGGCGTTTGTCGGCATGCAGTTGCTCGGACCGCTGATCGACCGTTTCGGTTCGCGAGGCCCCACTGTGATCAGCGCGATCGCGCTGGCTGTTGCGATCGTTCTGCCGGGCCTGGCCACCGGACCGATCACCCTCGCGGCGGCAATGGTGATTTTCGGATTCTGCAATGGTGCCCTTGATGTCTCCATGAACACGCAGGCCGTGCTCATCGAACGGATCTACGGTCGCCCGATCATGTCCTCGATCCACGGGTTCTTCTCGATCGGCGGATTGGTCGGCTCAGGGGTGGTCGCCGCCACCCTCGCGCTCGACGTACCGCTGCTGGCCACGTTGGGAACCTGCTGCGCACTGGCGATCTGCTGCGCCCTGTTGTTGTCGAACACCCTGATCACCGGCTACGCCGACGACGAGCCAGGCGAATCCGGCGAGACCGGGAACGCCGCCGCGTCGCGGCCGTGGGGAAGGA
This sequence comes from Williamsia muralis, assembly GCF_051487485.1. Taxonomy (GTDB): domain Bacteria; phylum Actinomycetota; class Actinomycetes; order Mycobacteriales; family Mycobacteriaceae; genus Williamsia; species Williamsia muralis_B. The sequence goes on from NZ_JAHVCV010000003.1 coordinate 7,132, forward strand.
TCGCCCTGCTGGCCGCGGTTGCCTTCGGTCTGATGCTGGCCGAAGGAACCGCCTACGACTGGAGCGCGCTGTACCTGGTGGAACGTTACGACCAGCCCGAGGCCGTCGGAGCAATCGCGTTCGGCGCGTTCAGCGCCACGATGGTCGTCGGCCGGTTCTCGGCCGACACGGTGAGTGCACGGCTGGGACCGGTTGCGGTGGTGCGCCTGGGATCTGCGATCGCCATGGTCGGTATGACGTTGGTGATCTGTTCGCCGACACCGGTGCTCAGTGTCATCGGTTGGGCGATCTTCGGCCTCGGGGTGGCAGGCGGGGTGCCGCAGCTGTTCACCGCGGCAGGCAACATCTCCAGCCGGTCCAGTGGCCAGACCATCTCACTGGTTGTCGGGTGCGGGTACGTCGGAATGCTGGCCGGACCCGCGGTGATCGGTCCGGTGAGCAGTTGGTTCTCCCTCGGCACCGCGCTCTGGATCGCTGCAGCCGGCATGGCGTTCGCGTTCGTGGCGGCGCCGGTGGTCCGACCGCGTGCGGGTGACGCCGGGTCTGTGCAGAAAGCTGCGTCCGCTGCTGGCGAACGCGGGCGGACCGGGGCACCACACGGTCTCTGAGCGTGCCAGACTGGACGGGTGAGCAGACCGCAACCACGTCAACAGGCTGCTGCCCGAGCTGCAGCGGCGATGTCCGGGGCAGTGGACCTGTCCGTTCTCAAAGAGCGGGCCGATGCCCAACGCGCACAACCCAACCGGCCGGCGACGCCGCCCGCGTCGGGCCCGCCCACCTCGGCGGCACCCGTGCCGGCAGGTGGCGCCTTTCCTGCCGTTTATGACGTCACCGAAGCCGATTTCGAGTCCGATGTAGTCGCACGTTCGGAACAGGTGCTGGTACTCGTCGATCTCTGGGCAACTTGGTGCGGGCCCTGCAAACAGCTCTCTCCGACGCTCGAAGCCCTTGCCCAGCAGTCGGGTGGCAAGTGGGTGCTGGCCAAGGTCGACGTGGACGCCAATCCCCGCATCGCGCAGCTGTTCGGCGTTCAGTCGATCCCGACCGTGGTGGCGATCGCCGGTGGCCAGCCGGTGTCGGCGTTCGCCGGCGCACAGCCGGCCGCCCAGATCCAGGGGTGGGTCGACGATATCTTGGCCAAGTACGGACACACCTTCACCGGAGCTCCGGCGGACGACTCCGATGAGCCGCAGCCCGAACCGGTCGATCCACGGATGGCCGCGGCCGAAGACAAGCTGAACAGTGGCGACATCGATGGTGCTCTCGCCGACTACAAGGACATCGCGGCGTCCGAACCCGACAACGTCGAGGCCGCATCGCTTGTCCGCAACCTCGAGTTCGTATCGAGGGCACAAGGCCACGATCCCGCGTCGCTGACGGACCTCGAGGCCGACGACGTCGATGGCCATCTGGCGGCCGCGGATGTCGAACTGCTGAATCAGCAGCCGGAGGCAGCCTTCGACCGCATAGTTGCGGTGATCGCGAAGACCAGTGGCGACGAGCGAACCAAGGCAAGGACCCGGCTGCTGGAACTGTTCGAGCTGTTCGACCCGGCGGAGCCGTTTGTGGTTGCGGCCCGGCGCAAGCTGGCGACCGCCCTGTACTGACCATCGAGACCTACGGGTCGTAGCGGGCGCAGCCCTTCTCGTCACCGAAGTAGCCGGCCGAGAAGGCTGCGATCCGCGAGAACCCGCTCGGCAACGACCGACCTTCCACATCGCTGGCGACCGCGCCACTCACGAGTAGACCCGACACCAATTCATCGAGGTCGCCTCCGCGCAGCGTGAACGTGCCGGAGTCCGCTGTCGACCGTGCCCACCGGCCGGTGAAACAGGCAGCCCGGGCCGCGGTCACCGGCTGATCCAGCACTTGGCCTCGCGCGCGCTGTGTAGCCAGTGAATACCGCGAGGCGACAAGCGAATACGCACTGAAGTCCCCGCCGATGAAGCTCGGCAGGCCAGACGGCCCGCTGGTTCCGTTGGTCGCGATCAGGGCCAGTTCATCAGGGTCCATCGAGACGGTGTTGGTGTCCGGGCAGAAGGCGACAGGCAGCGCGGCCTGTTGGTCGGGCGTCCCACTGCACGGTTGCTCGATCCGGTCGGTGACCACCGACGGCCGGGCGGTGTCCGGCAGGTCGAAGAATGCCTCGACCGACTGCACCACCGACTCCAGGCCGGCTTCGGTGAACGGGGAGGTGTCGATGGCCCCGGCATTGTCGAACCTCGGCGGCATCTGGTCACGTAGGTCGTCGATCGTCAGTTCAGTGATCGCTGCACACGTTGCCGGGCCGGACCGAAAACCCTTCTCGAACGCGAGGGCCCGCTCGAAGGCGGTGCCGTGATCGGATCGGCCCCGGCGGCTGTCGCGTGCGGAGATCAGCGCGGCCACCGCGGTGTTGAGCCCGTCCCCGGTGTTGATCTGAAGGAACTCGCCGTTGCCTTCGGCGATCCATCGGATGAAGTTCCCGGAGAGACAGTCGGCCTGCTGCTCGCTGACAATGGGCGAGGTGTCTTTGTCGAAACCGCCGATCATCTGGATGTAGTGGCCGTATTCGTGCGCGATCACCGTGACGGGCGCCATCGGGCCGAATGCGTCCGCCAACGCCGGCATCAGAACTCCCCGGTCCCAACCGATCTCATCGCGGGTGGGGCAGAAGGCTGCATTGACCTGGCCGAAGGTCGGCTCGTTGCAGAACAGCACGGACCGGCTCTGGGGAGACTCGGCATCCCACGAGACGAAGGACAGGCCGGTTTTGAAACTCGTCTTGAAGGCGGGCTCGAATGCCTGCTTCCAATACGTCTCCAGGTCCGCCAGCGCGGCAGCCATCAGGTCGTCGATCTCGCCGTCGTCGCCCCCGCGGATGTCGAGCGCGGTGTCCGCCGCGTCATCACGGAGTCCGTTGGGCCCGTCTGTGACGGGAAGCCCGGCGACGGTGAACGGGTCGGAGTACGCCGACACCGCTTCACCGCTGACCACCTGACGCTCCTCGCGCGTGGCGCACGCCGAAACGAGCAGCAGGCAGGCTCCCACCAGCGCACCGATCAGAACCGGCGTTCGCCGGGAGCTATGGGCCACGACCAAACTCTAGCCGCGCCGATCCGTGCTAGTCGGTGGCGGCTGCCGGAGTGAGCCAGATGGCACCGTTCGCCGGAAGCGTCAGGCGAGCACAGGCCGGCCGGCCATGCCACGATTCTTCCTCGGCGATGACCTGCCCGAGGTTGCCTTCCCCGCTGCCGGCGCAGGACGGCGCATCAGTGTTCAGCACTTCGTCCCACGAGCCGGCCAGCGGTAGCCCCACCCGGTAGTCGGTGCGAGTGGTACCGGAGAAGTTGAACACGCAGGCCATCACCGAACCGTCGGATCCCCACCGCAGGAAACTGATGATGTTACCCGCGGTGTCGTTGGCGTCGATCCAGGAGTACCCGTTCGGCGTGATGTCCTGGCTGTACAGAGCCGGGTGGCGTTTGTAGACGCTGTTGAGGTCGGAGACCAGTGACTGGACTCCGTTGTGCAGCTCACCTTCCCAGCCCTCGAGCTGCTCCCAGGCCAGGCTGCGTTCTTCCGACCACTCAGGGGTCTGAGCGAACTCCTGACCCATGAACAACAGTTGCTTGCCCGGGTGGGCCCACATGTACGCGAGCAGCGCGCGGACCCCTGCGGCCTTGGTCCTGGAATCTCCCGGCATCCGCGACCACAGTGTGCCTTTGCCGTGTACCACCTCATCGTGGCTGATCGGCAGCACGAAGTTCTCGCTCCAGGCGTACATCAGCGAGAAGGTGATCTCGTGGTGATGGAAGCTGCGATGGATCTGGTCACGCCCCAGGAACCCGAGCGTGTCGTGCATCCAACCCATGTTCCACTTCATCGAAAAGCCGAGCCCACCGAGGTTGGTGGTGCGGGTGACGCCGGGCCACGACGTCGATTCCTCGGCGACGGTGACCACACCGGGGTGATGCTTGTGGACGGTGGCGTTCATCTCCTGGATGAACTGCACGGCCTCGAGGTTCTCGCGGCCGCCGTGGATGTTCGGCGTCCAGCCACCCTCGGGCCTGGAGTAGTCGAGGTACAACATCGACGCGACCGCGTCCACCCGTAACCCGTCGATGTGGAATTGGTCGAACCAGTAGAGCGCGTTCGCGACCAAGAAGTTGCGGACCTCGTTGCGCCCGAAGTCGAACACGTAAGTGCCCCAGTCGAGCTGCTCGCCCCGCTGAGGGTCTCCGTGTTCGTAGAGCGCGGTCCCGTCGAAACGGGCCAATGCCCAGGCGTCCTTCGGGAAGTGGGCGGGCACCCAGTCCACGATGACGCCGATCCCGAGCGAATGCAGGTGGTCGACGAAGAACCGGAAATCGTCGGGACTTCCGAAACGTGACGTGGGGGCGTAGTACGAGGTGACCTGGTAACCCCATGAACCGCCGAACGGATGCTCCGACACGGGTAGCAACTCGACGTGTGTGAAGCCGAGTTCGACGACGTAGTCGCCAAGTTGTTCAGCCAGCTCACGATAGGTGAGGCCTTGTCTCCACGAGCCCAGATGCACCTCGTAGACACTCATCGGTTCGATGGTGGCGTCGGACTCTTCACGCTGGGCAACCCATGTGTCGTCGGTCCATTCGAACGACGTCTCGGGGATGACAGATGCGGTCTTGGGCGGGATCTCGGTGGCGCGGGCCATGGGGTCGGCCTTCTCGCGCACCACTCCGTCGTTGCCGGTGATCCGGTATTTGTAGGTGGTACCCGGTCCGATGTCGGGGATGAACACCTCCCACACCCCGCTGGACCCGAGGGACCGCATCGGCGCAGTGTGACCACGCCAGCCGTCGAAGCTCCCGATCACTGTGACGCCCTGGGCATTGGGTGCCCACACGGCAAAACTCGTCCCGGTCACCTCGCCGTCAGGTGTGGAGTACACACGTGATTGCGGTCCGAGGATCTCCCAGAGCCGCTCGTGGCGGCCTTCGGTGAAGAGATGGATGTCGAGTTCGCCGAGACTCGGCAGGAATCGGTAGCCATCGGCGACCACGAACTCCCGGTCGGCCACACCCGACTCGTCGGCGGGATAGCTCACGCGGTATCGGTAGTCGATCAGGTCGGTCAGCGGCACAGCCGCGACAAACAATCCCGATTCCTGGTGTGTCAGTGGGTAGTCGACGCCACCGATCACCGCGCTCACCGACACGGCGTCGGGTTTGAGTGTGCGCAGGATCGTGTGATCGCCGGCCGGGTGCGCGCCCAGTAGGCCGTGCGGGTTGTGATGGGTTCCCGACAGAAGTCGATGCAGATCGCCGTCGGTGACGGCTGCGTCCGGGGCCTCGGAGGCGGCGGCGCTCATGACGGAGTCCGAAACGACAGGGCCGCGCGGGCCTCTTCGGGCATGGGGGGCAACGCGACTACATGGGCCACCTGTCGCCATGGTTCGAGCCGGACGTAATTGGCTTGTCCCCAGTGGAAGTTCTCGCCGGTCACCTCGTCGACTCCGCTGAAGCGGTCCTGCCAGTCATAGCCGAGTGAGGGCATGTCCAACCACAGGGTGGATTCTTCTGCTCCATAAGGATTGATGTTCACCACGACAACCACCGTATCCCCGGTCTTCGGATCGAACTTCGAATATGCAATCAGTGCGTCGTTGTCCAAGTGATGGAATTTGAGGTACCGCAGCTGTTGGAGCGCCGGGTGCCGCCGGCGGATCTCGTTGAGCGAGCGGAGCCAATTCTCCAACGACTCACCCCGGCTCGCGGCACCTTTGTAGTCACGGGGCCGGAGCTGATATTTCTCCGAGTCCAGGTATTCCTCGCTGCCCTCGCGAACAGCCTGGCCCTCGTACAACTCGTAACCGCTGTAGACACCCCACGTCGGTGACAGCGTTGCCGCCAGCGCGGCACGCAACGCGAACATCCCGGGGCCGCCGTGCTGCAGACTCTCGTGCAGGATGTCGGGCGTGTTGACAAAGAGATTGGGCCGCGCAATGTCTGCGTTCGAAGCCAGTTCGTTGCCGAACTCGGTCAACTCCCACTTGGCGGTCCGCCACGTGAAGTAGGTGTAGGACTGCGTGAACCCGAGTTTCGCCAGGCCGTAGAGGCGGGCGGGCCGGGTGAACGCCTCGGCCAGGAACAGTACGTCGGGGTCGCGTTTCTTCACCTCGATGATCAGCCACTCCCAGAAGTCTGGTGGCTTGGTGTGAGGGTTGTCGACCCGGAAGATCTTGACGCCCTGGGCAACCCAGTGCAACACCACCTTGAGGACGCCCCGGAAGATCCCGTTGCGGTCGTCGTCGAAGTTCAGAGGGTAGATGTCCTGGTACTTCTTGGGCGGGTTCTCGGCGTAGCGGATGCTTCCATCGGGTTCGATCGTGAACCAGTCGGGGTGCTCGGTGGTCCACGGATGGTCCGGAGCGCATTGCAACGCCAGGTCGAGAGCCACCTCCATGCCGAGCTCCTCGGCGCGGTGGCGGAAGTAATGGAAGTCGTCGAGGGACCCGAGGCGGGGATGGATGGCATCGTGGCCACCGTCTGCCGACCCGATTGCCCACGGGGACCCGACATCCTCTGGTCCAGCGGTGACGGAGTTGTTCGGACCCTTGCGATTCACCTCACCGATCGGGTGGATCGGGGGCAGGTAGACCACATCGAACCCCATATCGGCGATGCGGGGAAGGTCCTCGGCCGCAGTCAGGAACGTGCCGTGAACTGGATGTCCCTCGTTGTCCCATCCGCCGGTGGATCGAGGGAACAACTCGTACCAGGACCCGAACAGTGCCCTGGTGCGGTCGACCCAGACCCGGTGGGTGCGGCTCTTGGTGATCAATTCCCGAACGGGGTGGTCGGTGAGCAGTTGAGCCATCTCGGCCGAGAGTGCCGGGCCGACACGATCGGGCAGAGCGGCATTGCCATCACGTAAGGAGGCCGATGCGCCTGCGACGACGTCGCGATCGCTCGGGGGGACGAGGTCGAGGGCCCGATCCAAGAGGCGGGCCCCGCGCTCGATATCGTTGGCCAGCTCCGCACTTCCCTGACCGGCGGCGAGCTTCTTGTCCATCGCGTCGCGCCAGGTGCTGAACGGATCACTCCATGCGTCGATGCGGTACGTCCAATATCCGATGCTGGTCGGACTGAAGACGGCGTTGAAGGTATCTGGTTCTGCTGCCGGGACCATCCGGACGTCGATGGTTCCGCCGCGGGCGGGACCTTCCACGTGCAGAGTGGCCGCCACCGCGTCATGGCCTTCGCGCCAGACTGTTGCGGTGACTGGAAAAGTCTCTCCGACAACCGCTTTCGCGGCAAACTGTCCAGAAGAGACTACCGGGGCAATGTCATCGATCCCGATGCGCCCTATCAATGAGTCCGCCACCTTTCGAGAGTGTTGTCGCCCAACGCTGTCATGTCGTCGCGTGCACCACCACCGTAGGCGACCCGGGCCCGATCGGCTCGGGCTCGGACACCCTCACCCGGCGCCGGCGCCCTGCAATCGGGTCAGTGCACCCCGTACCAGCTGGGCATCGGTGGTCCGCCAGAAAGGTGGTAACGACGCGAGTAGGTAGTTTCCATAGCGCGCCGTCGCCAAACGTGAGTCGAGCACGGCCACCACTCCTCGGTCGGACGTGGACCGGAGTAGACGGCCCGTACCCTGCGCCATCAACAGCGCCGCGTGGGTGGCAGCGATGGCCATGAAGCCGTTGCCTCCTCGGGCCGCGACCGCACGCTGACGCGCCATCAGCAGGGGATCGTCGGGTCGTGGGAAGGGGATCCGGTCGATGAGGACGAGGTTGAGCGATGGGCCCGGCACGTCGACTCCCTGCCACAACGAGAGAGTGCCGAACAGGCAGGTCTTCTCGTCGGCGGCGAACTCTTTCACCAAAGCCCCCGTCGCGCCGTCGCCTTGGCAGAGGACCGGGAGCTCGATCCGGGTGCGCACGGCCTCGGCCGCCTCTTTGGCGGCGCGCATCGAGGAGAACAGCCCGAGCGTGCGGCCACCTGCGGCGGTGATCAATTCCACCATCTCGTCCAGCGTGCGGGTGGAGATGCCGTCGCGGCCCGGTGCGGGCAGATGCTTTGCGACATACAGAATTGCGGCCTTCTGGTGGTCGAAAGGGGAGCCGACGTCGAGCCCGTTCCACCGCATCTTCTTCTCGTCGGACGGCGGCGGCTTGCCGATAGCGGTGATGCTCTGCGCCGATTTGGTTGCCTCGGACTCGACGTCGGATCCGGCGTCGCCGCTGCGGTGTGGCGGCAGTCCCCAGCCGGCCGCCAACCCGTCGAACGAACCGCCGACGGTCAGGGTGGCCGACGTCAGGATCACCGTCGCCTTGGCGAACAGTGAGGCACGCAAGAGCCCGCCGACCGACAATGGGGCCACCCTGAGCACGCGTTTGCGTTCACCTCGCACCAGGTCGTCCCCGACCCAGACGACGTCCAGGCGGCGCGATTCGTCGGGATCGTCGAACGCGGCCAGAATCCGTACGGCGGTGTCGTGCATCTCTTCCAGAGACGTGAGCGCAGCCGAGCGGGCGGCACTGGCGTCGGCGTCCACCTCGCCACTTCGCTTCGCTGGCCCGATGGCGGTGTGCGCCTTCCACAGACGGTCACGCAACGACGCGAGCGCCAGCGGCGCGCCGTCGGGGAGCCCGCTCCATCGACCGGGTTCGAGCTGCTCGAGGAGGGACTCGATCAGCTCGCCGCTGCCCTCGATGTCGTCGGCGATCTCCTGGTCGATCAACTTCCCGCAGCGCCGGGCCACACCTGCGATGGAGGTGCCCGAGATCTCGGCGGTGGCCACGGCAGTGATCCGGTCGGCGAGTTCGTGGGCCTCGTCGACCACCACCACGTCGTGGTCGGGCAGGATCGTGGCCTGGCTCATCGCGTCGATGGCCAGCAGCGCGTGGTTGGTCACAACGAGGTCGGCCGCGCCCGCCTTTGCCTTGGCCTTCTCGGCGAAGCAATCGGCCCCGTACGAGCAATTGGTTGCTCCCAGGCACTCTCGCGCACTGACACTGACCTGACGCCAGGCCCGGTCCGATACGCCCGGCTCGAGGTCGTCGCGGTCACCGGTATCGGTGTCCGACGACCATTCGCGCACTCGGGTCACCTCGCGTCCCATCCGAGATGCGGTGAAAGCGTCGAAGAGTTCCCCGTCGGGTTCCTCGATGGTTCCGGCATGGATCTTGTTCAGGCACAGATAGTTTCCCCGGCCCTTGAGGATGGCGAACTCTGGTGCGCGGCCGAGGGGTTTGGTGAGCGCTTTTGCGGTGCGCGGGAGATCGCGGTCGACGAGCTGGCGTTGCAAGGCGATGGTCGCGGTCGACACCACCACCGTGTGCCCGGTGTCCACGGCATGGCGCAGCGACGGCACCAGGTAGGCGAGGGACTTACCGGTTCCGGTGCCGGCCTGCACGGCCAGATGTTCCCCGGAGTCGATCGAATGTGCCACGGCCGAAGCCATTTTGAGCTGACCATCGCGTTTGGCGCCTCCGAGCGCCTGCACCGCGGAGGCGAGCAGTTCGGGTACCTCGGGTATGGACGTCACCGTGATCGTCCACGGCGGCTCAGGTCTGTGTCATGCCACCAGATCATGCGGGACGGTCCGCCGCGGACACACCGGTGATCACGCCGATACCGGCCTCGGTCATCCGGGCTATTGCCGTCTTGGTGGTGTCCGGGCTGACACCGGCGGTGTAGCGCAACAACACCCGTGTGGTGAATCCGGAGGCCTGTGCGTCGAGCGCGGTCGCCACCACGCAGTGGTCGGTTGTCAGTCCCACGATGTCGACGGCGTTGATCTGCTTGTCTCCCAACCAGTCCGCCAATCCGGCACCGGAATCGTCGAATCCCTCGAATCCGGAGTACGCCGCGCTGTACTCACCCTTGCTGAACACGGCATCGAGTGCGTCGGTGGCAAGCGAGGGGTGGAAGTCCACTCCCGGCGTACCCTTGACGCAGTGCCGTGGCCAGCTGTCGACGAAGTCGGGGTTGTCGGAGAAGTGGCCGCCGGGGTCGATGTGATGGTCGCGGGTGGCCACGATCGCGTGGTACCCGTGATCGCGACTGATGTAAGCGGTCACGGCCGCGGCAACAGCACCGCCGCCCTTGACGGCAAGAGATCCGCCCTCACAGAAATCGTTCTGCACGTCGACGATGAGCAAGGCGGTGCGGATGGGTTCGCTCACATCATTCCCCTCACGGTGCGATGAATCGGGTCGGGATGGCGGGATCCCCATGCGAGAGTCCCAGACCTTCCCACGGCAGCGAGACCAGGCCTGCGGCGAGGTGGTCACGCGATTGGGTCAGTGACGGTAGGCCTTCCACCGGTTTACCGCCCCTGACGAGTGGGATCTGAAGGGGGCGGGCAGGCAGATCGAGAATCGGTTCAGAGCTACCGCTCGGGTAGATGACCTCCTCGACGATGGTGCCGGACTGTTTGGCGGTACGGACCGCGGTCTTGGCCCCGCCACGAGATTCCTTGTGACTGGCACGTTTTGCGACCGGGAGTCCATCGACCTCCACGAGCTTGTAGACCATACCTGCTGTCGGCGCACCGGATCCGGTGACCAGTGATGTGCCCACCCCGTAGACGTCGACCGGTTCGGCGCGAAGCGACGCGATCGCGTATTCGTCAAGGTCTCCCGAGACCACGATGCGTGTGCCGGTGGCACCGAGGTCGTCGAGTTGCTTGCGGACCTGCCGGGCCAGCACCCCGAGGTCACCGGAATCGATACGGACGCCACCGAGCTGGGGCCCGGCGACCTCGATCGCGTTGGCGACGCCCTGCGTGATGTCGTACGTGTCCACCAGCAAGGTGGTGCCGACACCGAGTTTGGCGACCTGTGCCGCAAAGGCGGTCTTCTCGTCGGGTCCGTCCGCGGTGGTGTGCACCAGGGTGAACGAGTGTGCGCTGGTGCCGGCGCTCGGTACACCGTGGCGATGGGCGGCTTCGAGATTCGACGTGGCCGAGAGGCCGGCCAGGTACGCGGCTCGCGATGCGGCGACGGCCGCCTCCTCGTGGGTGCGTCGTGACCCCATCTCGATGATGGGCCGCGACCCGGCCGCGGTGACCATCCGGGCGGCGGCCGACGCGATGGCGCTGTCGTGGTTGAGCACGGACAACGCCAACGTCTCGAGCATGACGGCCTCGGCGAATGTGCCGCGGACGGTGAGGATGGGCGAGCCGGGGAAGTAGAGCTCGCCCTCGGCGTACCCGTCGATGTCGCCGGAGAACCGGTAGTCGGCGAGCCACGAGAGCGTCTCGTCGTCGAGGAACTTCTCGACCACCGCGAGCTGTTCGGGTCCGAAGGTGAAGTTGGTGAGCTGGTCGATCAGACGGCCGGTACCTGCGACGACGCCGTAACGACGCCCATCTGGGAGCCGCCGCGCGAAAACTTCGAACGTGCACGTCCGATGGGCGCTCTGGTCTGCGAGTGCTGCGGCGACCATGGTGAGCTCATATTGATCGGTCAGCAGCGCTGTGTTCGAAGCGGTCACTATCGGTACCCTAGGGCCATGCGCGGACAGATGATGACCGCACTTCACCACTTCGGCCCTGTGTCGGCAGCGGGCGACGGTCAGCACGAGGCTACCCCGTCGAGTACCGCCGTCGCCGAACGTGACCAGGCAGTTGATCGGCCCTGGGTGACCATCGTGTGGGACGACCCGGTGAACCTGATGCGATACGTCACGTACGTGTTCCAAAAGCTGTTCGGATACAGCGAGACACGGGCGTCGGAACTGATGATGCAGGTGCACACCGAGGGCAAGGCGGTCGTGTCGACCGGTGACCGCGACAAGGTCGAACTGGATGTCCAGAAGCTCCACGCGGCAGGTCTGTGGGCCACGATGCAGCGGGACAGCTGAGCCGCGTGCGCAATTGGAAGCGGCGTGGTTCCGGCGAACGGCTCCGGATCACCACTGAACTGGACTCTCACGAGTCGGATCTGATCGCATCTCTGGTCACGTCGATGACCGAGTTGCTCGACGAACGGCAGTCCACGGCACCGTCCGACGAACTCGCCGATCTCACCGGGATCGAGGCGGGACACTCCGAACCGCCGTCAGATGTGACGCTGGGGCGCCTGTTCCCAGATTTCCATCGACCCGATCAAGACGAGTCGACGTCGGTGGACGCGGTCACCGGCGATCTGAACGGCGCCCTGCGCAGTCTGCACGAACCGCACATCATCTCGGCCAAACAGCTGGCGGCACAAGCAGTTCTGGACTCGCTGCCCGATGGCGGCGGACCGGTGTCGCTCACCGAGGCCGAGGCCGATCAGTGGCTCGCGGCGATCAACGACGTACGGCTCGCACTCGGCGCGATGATCGGGATCAGCGAGTCGACTCCCGATCAGTTGCCCGAGGGCGATCCGATGGCTGCTCACCTCGACGTCTACCACTGGCTGACGGTTGTCCAGGAACTTCTTGTTGTCGCTCTGATCGGGAAATGATCTCGATGCGGGCCCGTACGTGAGGAACCAGCCATGATCCCGGGGCCGACCGACTCGATCGCCGACGTGCACGGCGTACGAGTCGGACACCATCAGAGGGTCGACGACGAGGTCAGCGTGGCCACCGAGGATCAGGCCGGCGCGGGCTGGGCCACGGGCACCACCGTCGTGCTGCTGCCGGACGGAGCAGTCGCGGCCGTCGACGTACGCGGCGGGGGTCCCGGTACCCGCGAAACCGACCTCCTCGATCCCACCAACACCGTGCAGCAAGCGCATGCCCTGGTCCTCACGGGCGGGAGCGCCTACGGTCTCGCCGCCGCCGACGGGGTGATGACCTTCCTCGAGGAGCAGGGCACAGGTCTGGTCATGGACACCCGCGGGTCGGTGGTCCCGATCGTTCCCGCCGCGGTGATCTTCGACCTCGCGGTCGGCGATTGGTCGGCGCGGCCGGATCGCGAGTTCGGGGAACGGGCGGCCGCAGCGGCGAGCACCGATGTGGCATCCGGTTCGGTGGGCGCAGGAGCCGGGGCGCGCGCCGGCGAACTGAAAGGTGGCATCGGATCGGCGAGTATCCGCATCACCAGTGGGCTGGCCACGGGCATCACGGTGGCGGCGCTGGTGGTGGCGAATCCGGTCGGCGCAGTGATCGACCCTTCCACCGGTGTGCCCTGGGGCGCGGGACCGTCAGAACTCGACTATTACGGGCTGCGTCCTCCCGCACTCGAGGAGATTGCTCAACTGCGTTCGCTAACAACCAAATCGACGGCACTGAACACCACGATCGGGGTCATCGTCACCGATGCCGCCCTGGACCCTGCATCAGCCACACGGGTTGCGATGACAGCGCACGACGGTCTGGCACGAGCCATTCGGCCCGCGCACTCGCCGCTTGACGGGGACACATTGTTCGCGGTGGCCACCGGCGCCGTGACGCCCACCCCGGCGGAGGGCGAGAAACCGGCGATCCCGATTGGGATGAACCAGCAAGCTGCCCTTGTCGCCGTGATCGGGGAAGCAGCTGCCACTGCCGTTCAGCGGGCCATCGTCAAGGCTGTCCTGTCAGCTGATCCGGTTGCCGGAATACCGTCCTACCGCCAGACGTTGCCTTCAGCATTTGCACCTCGGTGACGGGTGCACGACTACGGAGGTGGGAGTGCTCAACATCAGTCGATCGCTGGTGGACCAGATGGTGGCCCACGCACGCGCCGACCACCCCGACGAGGCATGCGGGGTGATCGCCGGACCGGAGGGTACGGACCGGCCCGAGCGGTTCATCGCGATGACAAACGCCGAGCGCAGCCCGACGTTCTACCGCTTCGACTCGGGTGAGCAGCTCAAGGTGTGGCGCGAGATGGACCGGGCCGACGAGGAGCCCGTGGTGATCTACCACTCGCACACCGCGACCGAGGCCTATCCGAGCCGAACCGACATCTCGTTCGCATCCGAACCGAACGCCCACTACGTGCTGATCTCCACCCGCGACGCCGACGGCGAGGAGATTCGCAGTTACCGGATCGTCGACGGCTCGGTCACCGAAGAACAGATCACGATCGACGACCACTAAGCGTGTGCCACGACGCACACCACAGCTCGGCCACACAGAAGGAGTTCGCCATGGCAGTAACCGTTTCCATCCCGACAATCCTGCGTACGTACACCGACGGCAACAAGCGGGTCGAGTCCAGTGGGGCGACGCTCGGTGAGTTGATCGACAACCTCGACGCCAGCCACGAAGGGCTCAAGGACCGTCTGATCGCGTCCGGCAAACTCCACCGCTTCGTCAACGTGTACGTCAACGATGAAGACGTACGATTTTCCGGCGGCCTGGACACCTCCGTGGCCGACGGCGACGAGGTCACCATCCTGCCCGCCGTCGCCGGCGGCTGACCGACCTCGATGACCCGTTACGAATCGCTGATCGACTCTGTCGGCGGCACCCCGCTCATCGGGCTGCAACGGCTGTCGCCGCGCTGGCACGCCGACGACAGCGGGCCGGCAATCCGGCTGTGGGCCAAGCTCGAGGACCGCAACCCGACCGGGTCGATAAAGGATCGACCGGCGCTGCGCATGATCGAGCAGGCCGAGACCGACGGCGTCCTCAAGCCAGGGGACACCATTCTGGAGCCGACCAGCGGCAACACCGGCATCTCGCTTGCGATGGCCGCAAAACTCAAGGGCTACAAGCTCATCTGCGTGATGCCCGAGAACACGTCGATCGAACGACGCCAGCTGCTGACCATGTTCGGGGCGGACATCATCTCCTCACCCGCGGCCGGCGGGTCGAACAAGGCCGTGGCGATGGCGAAGGAACTCGCGGTGGGCAACCCCGATTGGGTGATGCTCTACCAATACGGCAATCCCGCGAATGCGCTCGCGCATTACGAGGGCACCGGCCCCGAGATCGTCGCCGACCTGCCGGAAATCACCCATTTTGTTGCCGGACTCGGCACCACCGGCACTCTGATGGGTGTCGGACGGTATCTGCGCGAGGCCCGTCCCGAAGTCCAGATCGTGGCTGCCGAACCGCGCTACGGCGACGAGGTCTATGGACTCCGCAACATCGATGAGGGTTTTGTGCCCGAGCTGTACGACGAGACGATCCTGTCGATGCGGTATTCGGTCGACAGCTACAACGCCGTTCGCCGCGTCCGGGAGCTGATCGAGACCGAAGGAATCTTCGCCGGCATCTCGACCGGGGCCATTCTGCACGCTGCCCTCGGCGTCGCGCGCAAGGCCGACAAGGCCGGTGAACGCGCAGACATCGCCTTTGTCGTCTGCGATGCCGGATGGAAGTATCTGTCGACGGGGGTGTACGAAGGTAGCCTCGACGAAGCAGGTGAAGGGCTCGAAGGCCATCTCTGGGCCTGATCATCGGACATCGATCGGAGACACATGACCGGATCACTCGGCCCGTACGGCGGTGCCGGTGGCGGACTCACGCCATCGGGTTCCGCTGAGGCCAAGCGAACCTCCTGGCCGTTGTGGCTACGGTCCGCGGTTGTCATCGTCGCGTTGACCGCCCTGCTGTACGTCGTCGAGGCGATCGACGCGGTGAGCGATCACGACCTGGACAGCGCGGGCATCGAGTCGCGTGAGACGGACGGTCTCTCGGGCATCGTGTTCTCGCCGTTCCTGCACGATGGGTGGGAACACCTGCTGGCCAACACTATTCCCGGGATGGTGCTCGGCTTCCTGGTTCTGATGGCCAAGCGGTTCATCGTCACCACACTCATCGTGTGGGTTGTGTCCGGTCTCGGTGTCTGGCTTTTCTCGCCGTCGTATGTCGTCACGGTGGGCGCCTCGGGCATCATCTTCGGCTGGCTCACCTACATCCTGGTTCGCGGCTTGTTCAACCGCGACATCTGGCAGATCCTGCTGGGCGTGGTGGTGTTCTTCGTCTACGGCGGTGTGCTGTGGGGCGTGGTCCCCACCGACGGCCGCGTCTCCTGGCAGGGCCATCTCTTCGGGGCGATCGGGGGAGTGCTGGCCGCCTGGTACCTCTCCGGCAAGGACCGTAAGCGTGATCACGCCACCGCGCCGACTCCCTACGGCGCCAACGGCTTGGGCGCCAACGGCTTCGGGAACAATCGGGGCTCAGCTCTGTGAGCGCGGATGTGGACGCGCCGATCGGCATCTTCGATTCGGGGGTGGGCGGTCTCACCGTGGCGCGTGCGGTCATCGACCAGTTGCCGTCCGAGAACATCATCTACATCGGCGACACAGCCAATGGGCCTTACGGGCCGTTGACCATTCCCCAGATCCGCGCGCATGCACTCGCCATCGGTGACGAGTTGGTCGATCGCGGTGTCAAGGCCCTTGTCATCGCCTGCAACACCGCATCCGCGGCCTGCCTGCGTGATGCGCGCGAGCGCTACCCCGTGCCCGTCATCGAGGTTGTGCTGCCCGCCGTTCGCCGTGCAGTGGCGGCCACGCGATCGGGCCGCATCGGTGTCATCGGCACCGAGGCGACCATCGCGTCACGTGCCTATGAAGACTCTTTCGCTGCTGCCCAGAACGCGGTGATCACCTCGGTGCCCTGCCCACGATTCGTCGACTTCGTCGAACGGGGGATCACCAGCGGTCGGCAGGTTCTCGGCCTCGCCCAGGGATACCTCGAGCCGCTGGCCCAGGCGGGCGTCGACACGGTGGTGCTCGGCTGCACGCACTATCCGATGCTTTCGGGTGTCATTCAGCTGGCCGTGGGTGACGAGGTCACCCTGGTCTCGAGCGCGGAAGAAACGGCCAAAGATGTGTTGCGGGTGCTGACTTCCACCGACCTGCTGCGACCGCCCTCTGACGTGCCCGCCGACAGGGTTTTTCAGGCCACCGGTGATCCCGAGATGTTCGCCCGGCTGGCCACACGTTTCCTCGGCCCGGCCATCGGCGCAGTTCAACACGCCTGATCGCCCGTCCGCCGACGGCAAGGTGAGCCGGCGTGGCAGCATGGCTGCATGCGTTTGACCGTGCTGGGTTGTTCGGGCAGTTTGGCGGGCCCGGATTCGCCGGCGTCCGGATATTTGCTGACGGTCCCTGGCTGCCAACCGGTGGTGATGGACTTCGGCCCCGGCGTCCTGGGTTCGTTGCAGCAGCATGCCGACCCCAACGAGGTCGCGGTGATGCTGAGCCATCTGCACGCCGACCACTGTCTTGATCTGCCCGGTCTGCTGGTGTGGCGCCGCTACAACCCGATTCCCGCCATCGGCAAGGGAACACTCATCGGACCTCCCGGAACAGCTGCCCGGATCGGCGCTGCATCGTCGGAGTATCCAGGGAAGATCGACGACATCAGCGACACGTTCGACGTGTCCACATGGACCGACCAGGAGGAGATCGAACTGGGCGGGATGAGGATCCTCGCCCGGAAGGTGAACCATCCACCTTCGACGTTCGGGCTTCGCATCACCGGCCCAGGCGGAGAGGTGCTGGTCTACAGCGGTGACACAGGCGTCTGCGATGAGCTCGTCGAATTGGCCGAGGGCGCCGATGTGTTCCTCTGCGAGGCGTCGTGGACCCACGACCCGGAGAACAGGCCACCGAACCTGCACTTGTCCGGCAGGGAGGCGGGCGAGGCCGCGGCAAAGGCAGGCGTCAAGAGCCTTGCCCTGACCCATCTTCCACCGTGGACCTGGCCCGACGACATGCTTGCCGAGGCCCGCGAGGTGTACGACGGCCCGATCCGCGTTGTGCGTCGCGACGACCAGATCGATATCGGCTGACGAAGTCCCGGGGTGCTCGGACTAGATATCGGGCACCCGCCCACGGTGCCGGGCGGTGTCGATAGGGTGTCGGTGTGAGTAGACGTGCTGATGGCCGAGTAGACGACGAACTGCGGAAGGTCACCATCACCCGCGGATTCACCAACCACCCCGCTGGATCTGTGTTGGTGGAATTCGGACAGACCCGGGTGATGTGTACGGCCAGCGTCACCGAAGGCGTTCCGCGGTGGCGGCGCGGCTCGGGATTGGGCTGGCTGACCGCGGAGTACGCGATGTTGCCCGCCGCCACCCACGATCGGTCCGACCGCGAGTCGGTCAAGGGCAAGGTCGGCGGACGCACCCAGGAGATCAGTCGCTTGATCGGCCGGTCGCTGCGTGCATGTATCGACCTGGCGGCGTTGGGGGAGAACACCATTGCCCTCGACTGTGATGTGCTCCAGGCCGACGGCGGCACCCGCACCGCGGCGATCACGGGCGCGTACGTCGCGCTCTGCGACGCGGTCACCTATCTCAACGCCGCGGGCAAGCTGGCCGACCCCCAACCGATCTCGTGCGCAATCGCTGCGGTGAGTGTCGGCGTGGTGGACGGCCGGGTGCGGATCGACCTGCCGTACGAAGAGGATTCGCGCGCCGAGGTGGACATGAACGTGGTCGCCACCGACACCGGCACCCTCGTCGAGATCCAGGGCACGGGCGAAGGCGCGACCTTCCCGCGATCGACCCTCGACCGCCTTCTCGACATGGCGATGCTCGGTACCGAGAAGATCTTCGAGGTCCAGCGCGAGGCTCTGGCCCTGCCGTACCCCGGCACGTTGCCCGAACCCGAGGTGCCCGGCAAGCGCAAGGCTTTCGGTAGCTGATGGCTCAGCGTCTCCTGGTCGCCAGCCGTAACAGCAAGAAGCTCGCCGAACTCAGACGAGTCCTCGAGCGTGCGGGCATCAGCGGTCTGGAGGTCGTCGGCCTGGACGAGGTGCCTGAGTACGACGAGGCACCCGAGACCGGCGCCACGTTCGAAGAGAATGCCCTCGCCAAGGCTCGGGACGGGTTTGCCGCCACCGGATTGGCCTGCATCGCAGACGATTCGGGCATCGAGGTGGATGCCCTGCGTGGTATGCCCGGGGTGTTGTCGGCCCGGTGGTCGGGGCGCCACGGCGACGACGAGGCGAACACCTCGCTGCTGCTCGGCCAGATGCGCGACGTACCCGCCGAGCGCCGAGGTGGGGCCTTTGTCTCCGCGTGCGCACTGGTGACGGCCACCGGGGAGGTGGTGGTCCGCGGTGAATGGCGTGGCCGCATCATCGATGCGCCCCTGGGCGACAACGGTTTCGGCTACGACCCTGTTTTTGTACCCGATGACGAGTCGGCGGGTGGGCGGACAGCGGCCGAGCTGTCTGCGTCCGAGAAGGACGCGCTCAGTCACCGCGGTCGTGCACTGACACAACTCGTGCCCGCTCTGCAGGAACTGGCACGGAGCTAGCCGCTCCTGGCCCTAGGGCTCAGACCCCGAACTGTGCCTTGATCTCTTGGGTGCGCTTGTGTTCCACCCAGAACGACAGGAACGGGATGGTGCCGGCGATCAGGGTGTAGACGGCCTTGCCCAGAGGCCAGCGGACCTTGATACCGAGGTCGATGGCCATGATGAGGTACACGAAGTACACCCAGCCGTGAACGATCGGCACGAAGTCGAGCGCGTCGACGTCGAAGCCGTATTTGAGGACCAGCTCGGCCACGAGGAGAAGCAACCAGAGGCCGGTGACCCATGCCATCACCCGGTACCGCAGCAACGCGCCTTTGATCTTGCTCGGCGTCGCCGTGGTTGCAGGCGCGGTCTGTTCGGCCGGGGTCTCGGTCACTGATTGCTCCGTTGCGTGTTGTTCGTGTTCGGGTCGGTGTCGACCATGTCGGGGTCGGGGTCGGTGTCGGGGCCGGTCTGGCGCGGGTCGTTGCCCGCGAGTTCGGCGAGTATCTGGTTGTATTCGGCCAGCTGGCCGCTCTCGGGGCTGTCGTCCGCCGGGGGACTGGCCGGGGCGGGTCGAGGCGGCAGGACTCCTTCTGGAATCTCCGTCATGCCCTTGTTCGATTGCAGCTTCAGGACTTCGACGGGGTCCGACTCGAGCACCACAAATCTGCGGTACGCGTAGACCACGAATATGGCGAAGGCCGGCCACTGGAGTGCGTACCCCAGGTTCTGGCCAGTACCCGAACTCGATTCGAAGCGATCCCACTGCCACCACGCCAGCGCGAGACATGCCAGCGCGGCGACGATCACCAGCACGATGAGTGCTGGTCGATGCCGGTGTTTGATGGGAGCCATATCTTGACGGTACCTAAGTACTGCAACGCGCTGGTCAGCCGGTACGCTGTGCTCTGCACGCGCGAGTGGCGGAATTGGCAGACGCGCTGGATTTAGGTTCCAGTGTCTACGGACGTGGGGGTTCAAGTCCCCCCTCGCGCACCACAGATCTATGCGACCGCTGCCCGGAGTTCCTACGCAAAACACCGGCGCCCGAACGCAGACCGCAGCGAGTTCGCCCACAGCCTCTCCGTTGCCGATAGACAGGGCGGCTCCTCCATGTCCGAAATCCACGTCCACAGGTGACCGCCCCGCCGGGCTTGAGACTAGCACCGATTCGAACGTATGGTCGAACCATGAAAACGGCCGGAATCGGAGGAGACAGCGGACAACCGCGCCGTCCGGCCTTCGTGAAAGTCGACCACATGGCTGTCACGGTCGACCTGATCACGCTGTACGCCTATCAACCCCACCACTCGGGGTCCTATCATCCCGATGGACTCCAATTCCGAAAAAAGACGATGGGAGTGCTCACCGAGTGGGGCATGACCGAATGGGGTGAATGGTTCGGCAAGGTCACCTACACCATCCCGGCCAAGGGGCGAGAGGAGAAGGTGACCCACTGGGTCCCTGGGTGGGCGCTTCGACCCGCGGAAGGGGTTGCCGGCGAACGTAATACGTGAGCACCGCCGTCGCGGGTGGCGGGCCCGGCCGAACCCGAGGACTCTGGAGTGCAATATGTCTGCGCGTCCGTCGACTCTGACCTCCACGCGGCCCGTTCGCATCGTCGTCGCGGTCGCGATGATCGCTGTGCAACTGGTTTTGACGGCATCTGTCGGTGCCTTTGTGTGTGGTGTGGGCAGCGCACGGGATGTGGACCGCCATACGCCGGCTGGATCTGCTGACCGCACCGGTATGGTCGGCGGCTTTGTCGGCAGGGCGGTTGCGGCTGCCGAATCCATTGCGTTGGGCCGGCCGGGGCTCGAATTGGGAATGGCGGTACTAGACACCGGCACCGGGGAGTTGTCGGGTTCGGCCAGTGCCACACCGATGTATGCCGCCTCGCTCACGAAGTTGGTTGTGGTGGTCGACACCGTCGAACGTCGACGTGCTGAACAATTGCCCGTGACCGACTCGGATGTCGCTCTGATCGGGCGCGCACTCGGTCCCAGCGACGACTTCGCGATGAACGAACTGTGGACACGGTTCGACGGGCACGGCGCGGTGTGGCGGGTGATTGAACGACTTGGACTCTCCGAAACCCAACCGCCGCAAGATCCTTCGTACTGGGGCGAGATGGTCACCTCGGCTGCCGATGTCGTTCGGCTCTACGCGCACGTGTTGACAATGCCGGAGTCCGACCGTCAGTTGATCCTGGGCGCCCTGGCGTCGGCACCGGCGGTGGCGGCCGACGGCTTCTCTCAAGACTTCGGTCTGCTCGCCCCCGGCGCGGTGAACACCCCTGTCGTCAAACAGGGGTGGATGTGCTGCTTCGAGCAGACGGCCTACCTCCACAGCGCCGGGTTCGTCGGCCCGGATCACAGATTCGTGGTTGCGCTGCTGAGCCGCCAGCCATACGAGGAGAGTTGGGCGACTTCGCGCGACGGCCTGACTGCCGTGGCGTCGGCGGTCGGCTCCGCGTTGTCTCTGGCAGACAACGACACGATGCAACTCAACTCACAAGGGCAGCTCCACTGATGTGTCTTACAGCGCAACATCTTTCGGCCAGGTCGTGACTGCCGCGGATTGAGCGCGAGGCGTCGGCCAAGGCTGTGGTGTGACGTCGATCGCCACCGGGAACGAAACCGCCGGCGCGGATCGTTTGCCCCACAGACCGAAAAGTGCAGTCTTCGAAAGGTGTTTGTTGTGAGTCCGTTTCCGCCCCCGCCGCCATGGACAAGTGGATTCCGTGCACTCAACAGACCAGAGCCTGAACGGAAGAACAGTGGAGACAAGAACGGCGGCGACAAGTGGGAGTGGCTCATCCTGGCCGCGATCTTGGCGGTTGTCGTGCTGGTGCTCGTCCTGAAGTAGCTGTCGACACGTAGACCTCGGCTGCCCGAGCCATCCAAGAAACGCTCCCGAAAAAACAACGCGAGCGGTTGGCACCTGTGGGTGCCAACCGCTCGCGTTGTTGTTGCTGCCGCTACTTGCTGTAGAGGCCCTCGATCTCGTCGGCGTGGGAGTCGTGGATGACGTTGCGCTTGAGCTTGAGGGTGGGCGTCAACTCGCCCGTCTCGATGGTGAAGTCGTTCTCGATGATCCGGAACTTCTTGATGGCCTCGGCCTTTGACACCTGATCGTTGGCGGTCTTGATGGCCACGTCGATGTCGGCGATCAACGTCTTGTTGTCGACGAGATCCGAGACCGCGGTGTCGGCGGGAAGGTTGTTGCGCTCGAGCCAACCGGGCAGCGCTTCGGGATCGAGGGTGACCAGTGCGGCGATGAAGGGCTTGTTGTCACCGACGACCAGGGCCTGGCTGACCAGCGGATGCGCGCGGATTGCATCCTCCATCTGTGCGGGAGAGACGTTCTTGCCGCCGGCTGTGACGATGAGTTCCTTCTTGCGGCCGGTGATCGACAGGTAGCCGTCATCAAGCGTCCCGATGTCACCGGTGTGGAACCAGCCATCCTTGATGGCCTCGGCCGTGGCCTGCTCGTTCTTCCAGTACCCACCGAAGACCACGGGGCCCTTCAGCAGCACCTCGCCGTCGTCGGCGATGGCGACCGATTGTCCGTACACCGGACGGCCGACTGTTCCGATCCGTTGTGCGCCTTCGGCATTGACCGTGACCGCGGCCGTGGTCTCGCTCAGACCGTAGCCCTCGTAGATGGGGATCCCGATGCCGCGGAAGAAGTGACCGAGTCGGGCGCCGAGTGCGGCTCCGCCGGACACCGCACTCGTGCACTCGCCACCGAGCGCAGCGCGGAGTTTGGAATAGACGAGCACATCGAAGACCTTGTGCTTGGCCTTGAGGACCAGCCCCGCTCCGCCGTTCTCCAGTGCCTTCGAGTATTCGATGGCGGTGTCGGTGGCAGCCCCGAAGATCTTGCCCTTGCCGCCGTCTTCGGCCTTCTGCTTGGCGCTGTTGTACACCTTCTCGAACACGCGGGGGACCGACAAGAGGTAGCTGGGCTTGAACGCCGCGAGATCATCGAGCAGCGTCGGGCCCACGGTGGTGTGGCCGAGCTGTACGAGGTGCACGATCGAGGCGACCGAGATGATCCGGGCGAACACGTGCGCGAGCGGCAGGAACAGCAGGGTCGAACTGCCTTCGGACATCAGGTCGCCGAGCGTGACGCGCACGCCGTGGCATTCGTGCAGGAAGTTTGCGTGGGTGAGGGCGACGCCCTTGGGCTTACCCGTGGTTCCGGATGTGTAGACCAGAGTGGCGATGTCGCTCGACAGGGTGTTGGCGAGACGCTGATCGAGCTCGGAATCGTCAACGGATTCGCCACGGCGAACGAGTTCGTCGATGGCGCCTTCGTCGATCACGAGGATCTCTTTGAGGTCGGCGCTGTCGGCGAGTACCGAGCTGTGTTGCTGCTTCTGGGCGGGTGTCTCGACCAACAGAAGGGAGGTCTCGGAGTTCTCGACGATGTACTGCACCTGCGACGGGGCGGAGGTCTCATAGATGGCGACCGTGGTTCCCGCGGCGCGCCACACGGCGTAGTCGAGGACAGTCCACTCGTAACGGGTGGCCGAGCAGATCGAGACCCGGTCGCCGTGGTTGATGCCGGACGCGATCAAACCCTTGGCGACCTTGTCCACCAGGTCGGCGAACTCTTTTGTGGTGATCGGAGTCCAGGAGCCGTCGTCACCGCGACGCTTGAACAGCCCCTTGGTCGGTGACTCGTCGCGGTGCCGCAACATCGAGTCAACGATGGACGCCTTTTCCGGAACGACGAAGTCGGACGGCACTGAAACTTCTTGCACAAGGGCCTCCTGCGGCAGGGGAGTGTCGGAGAGGCGGGTAACCGAGGCACTCGGAACCCGTCAACTGTGGGTTAGGTTACCTTTCGAACCTACTCGTCAGTAGGGCACCCTGACAGCGATTCCCCTGTGGTGGGGTTTTGTCCTGCGAATAACGGATTTGAGCTGTTCACGGCTACAGTAGGTAGTAATGACAGACAGTATTGATGGGCCCCCTGTGCGTGACGCGGCCCTTTTAAGCGAAGACACCGTAACGTTCGCCGACCTCGGGATGGATCCCCGAGTGTTGCAGGCACTCACGGACGTGGGCTACGAGACCCCCTCTCCGATCCAGGCGGCAACCATCCCGCCTCTGCTCGAAGGTCGCGACGTCGTCGGTTTGGCGCAGACCGGCACCGGCAAGACCGCCGCATTCGCCGTTCCGATCCTTTCGGGCATCGACTCGTCGGCACGCAAACCGAAGGCGCTCATCCTGGCCCCGACGCGTGAACTCGCGCTGCAGGTGGCCGAGGCGTTCGGCCGCTACTCAGCACATCTGCCCGGTGTGAAGGTGCTGCCGATCTACGGGGGCCAGAGCTACACCGTGCAGCTGTCGGGACTTCGCCGTGGCGCGCAGATCATCGTCGGAACGCCGGGCCGTGTCATCGACCACCTCGACAAGGGCACCCTCGACATCTCCGAGTTGGACTACCTCGTCCTCGACGAGGCCGACGAGATGCTGAACATGGGTTTCGCCGAAGACGTCGAGCGCATCCTGCGCGATACGCCGGAGTCCAAACAGGTGGCGCTGTTCTCGGCCACCATGCCCAAGACGATCGGCCGGCTGTCGCAGAAGTACCTCAAGAACCCGGTCGAGGTCACGATGAAGGCCAAGACCGGTACCGCGTCGAACATCACTCAGCGGTATCTCCAGGTGTCTCACCAGCGCAAACTGGACGCGCTGACCCGTGTCCTCGAGGTTGAGCAGTTCGACGCGATGATCGTGTTCGTGCGCACCAAGCAAGCCACCGAAGACTTGGCCGAGCGGCTGCGGTCGCGTGGGTTCTCGGCAGCTGCCATCAACGGCGACATCGCCCAGGCGCAGCGTGAGCGCACCATCGCGCAGCTGAAGAACGGTCAGGTCGACATCCTCGTGGCCACCGACGTGGCTGCGCGCGGTCTCGACGTCGACCGGATCTCGCACGTCTTGAACTACGACATCCCGCACGACACCGAGGCATATGTGCACCGGATCGGTCGCACCGGCCGGGCGGGTCGATCGGGTACTGCGTTGTTGTTCGTCTCACCCCGTGAGCGGCACCTGCTCAGGGCCATCGAGAAGGCCACCCGTCAGCCACTCGACGAGATCGGGTTGCCCAGCGTCGACGACGTCAACGCGCAGCGGGTCACCAAGTTCGCCGAATCGATCACCCAAAATCTGAGTTCGGACAACCTCGACCTCTTTCGCAAGCTGATCGAGGACTACGCCCGCGAGAACGACGTGACGATGGCAGACATCGCCGCCGCGCTGGCTCTCGAGACGCGGGACGGCGGGTTCCTGATGTCGCCGGATCCGCCCGCGGGCGAGCGCAAGGAACGCGACCGCAAGGAGCGTTCGGAGCGCTCAGGTCGCGGCGGTGACGTCGAGTTCGCGACGTACCGTCTCGCAGTCGGCAGGCAGAACAACGTGACCCCGGGAGCGATCGTGGGTGCCATCGCCAACGAGGGCGGGCTGTCCCGCGGCGATTTCGGTCACATCAGCATCCGTAACGACCACTCACTCGTCGAACTGCCCCGCAACTTGGATCGCGAGACGCTGACGCGGCTTCGCGGCACGCGGATCAGCGGGGTGCCCATCGGCATCAAGAAGGACGACGGCACACCGCGGCAACGTTCGTCATCGTCCGCCCCGCGTGGTGGTAGTGGAAAGTCGTTCAGCCGTGAACGTCGCGGATCGCAGAAGGTCGCCGGGCGCGCTCGCCCCTGATCATCACTGATCACACGCCTGACCTGCTGGTCTCACCCGACTACACCATGACCTGTGAGCTGCGCAAATCTCGAGTGGAACATCACGTCGATGGCCAGTAACATCCGGCATCGGCGTGACTCTGCGGGGGTCGTGTTCGATTCCCGGCCACCTTCCCGTAACGCCTACGTTGCGGGCGGCGACGTACCAGAGGGACGAGTAGCAGAAAGCATTTAGGAAACGGTGATGAGTCCAGTAGCGATGGCTGATCCGATCTCGGCACAAGAAGCGGCCGAGCATCGCGATCGCGGCGAAGCAGTTGTAGTCGACATGCGGCCCCAGGTGGTCCGACACCAGGGCAGTCTGCCCGGGGCTGTGGTGGTGGAGCCGAGCGAGCTCGCCACCGCATTCAGCCCGGATTCCGACAAGCGAATACCTGCCATCCGCGGACTGGACACCGAAATCGACGTGGTCTCGGTCAATTCGCAAGCTGCGCGCATCGCCCAGCAGATCGCCGCGATGGGCTACACCAACGTCCACTATGTCGACGGTGGATTCAGGGCGCTGCAGTCGGCCCTCCCGCGCTGACCCGTCCGGTTTACATGCCACCGAGATCTGTCCGGGACAAACGACGCTCAAATTGTGAAGCTCGTGGCCGCAACGGGTAGCGTTCACGTGAACAAGAGTGTCAACCTGAGGCTGAACTCGAGGACGTGATGACCGAATCGGTGCCCGGCGACGACCGGCGTGCGCGAGTGCTGCGCCTGCTGCAGTTCCTGCACGAGCTGATTCGCGCCAAATCCACGGTCATCCGTGATGTGTCGGACCATGCCGCCACGGTCTGGCTCGGCGATGACCACGACATCCCGATCATCCGTGACGCCGCGGTCGGCCAGGTGATCGTGGAACTCTCCCGCGACAACGCGTTGCAGAACAGCGGATACGACGCGCTGGCCCAGGCAATCGACGAACTCGCCGAACGCCCCGAATCGCTTGAGCTTGTCATCGCATCTGGACTACTCGCCGTGCAGGCGCCGGTATCGATCCGGGAGCACCTTGTCACTCAGGCGGTCGTCGCCGAACACGATCACGCCGCGGGCATCATCCGGGTGACACTCGCGGGCGAATCGCAACCCGAGCTGCACGCGGGACACCTTCTCACCGGTGTCGACGGTTTTGACCTGGCTAATTCGGCCGATTTGGCCGAGCAACTCGCAACCACGCGGTCCCCGGTGGCCGATTCCATCGAGAAGTTCTTCACCAAGTGGCGTCGCGGGGTGGTCGACGACCCGGCTTCGGTCTCCATCGACCTCGCGCCCGCCCTGGTGCTGCGCCGCCGTGGCTCAGCACCGCTGCTCGACTACTACGAGGCGATGATGGCCGCCGTTCGCGACGAAAAGAACGACATCCCGATCGGACTGGCGCAGCTGGTCGAGCCTGTCGAAGCCTCCGAGCGTGTGCTGCGATTGCACGAGAGTGGCGCGATGTCGGCAGAGGAACTCGTCGAGGACGCTCTGTACCCGTTGCCGTCCAACGTCGAACAGCGCGACATCCTGGCTCAGCTGGGGCTCGACAGCGGTGTTGTGGTCGAGGGCCCACCCGGCACCGGCAAGACGCACACGATCGCCAACCTGATGTCTGCGCTGCTGGCCAAAGGGCAGCGCGTGTTGGTGGTCTCGGAGAAGGCTCAGGCGCTGCATGTCTTGCGGGACAAACTGCCCGCCGAATTGCAGGAACTCGCGGTATCCATCACCGATGTGACCAAGGACGGTTCGCAGTCGCTCATCGACAGCGTCGAAGCGATCGCGAACCGCAAGGGCAGTTTCCAGTCCCGGGTCGCGACGAGCGAGATCAAGAACGTGCGGTCCAAACGCGATCAGGCGAGAGCCAAGCGGGAGCAGATCCTTCGCGAGATCTGGCAACTGCGCGAGTCGGAGACCGAGAAGCACGAGTGGGTTGCCGCTGGGTACAGCGGGACGGCGGCCGAGATCGTCCGTCAGTGCAATGACGTTGCCGCGGAATATGATTGGCTGCCGGGGCCGTTGCACAGCGCCATCTCGCCGCTGGAACCGAGCGAGTTCGAACGGCTCCTGGACCTCCTCCGCAAACGTGGCAAGAACTGGTCTGACCGACTTGCCCAGCATCTGCCCGACCTCGACGACGTGCTGCCCGACACCGTCGAGCTCGAACGGATCTGCACGCGCGTCCGTGACCGTCCGTCGGAGGAAATGGTCGGCAGTGGTTCGCTACTGGCAATTCTGGCCGACGTCGACAGCGCCCGCCTGCTGCGGGTGAAGACTCGGTGCGACCGGCTCGGTGCCGCCGTCCGCGAGGTGCGCACCTTTCCGCCACATCTGCAGCAGATGGCCCAACGGCTGCTCTCTGGCGAGGCGTCGTACCTGTGGAACAGGGTGACGGCGCTGTCCGAGGTGATCGACGACGCGACCGAACGCGACAAGAGGATCGGCACCCACACGGTCGAGGCGACCGGCGCGAACACCGGTGACTCGTTGGTGTTCGAGAAAGCTGCCGACTACCTCGATGCGGGTGGTCAGTGGCGCGGTCGCTTCCGGAAGGCGCCCGAGCAGAAGGCGGTCGAAGAGCTGCCTGGACAGTACCTGGTGGACGGCCGGCCTCCGACCGACGCCGCGTCGATGCGCCTGGTCGCCGACCACCTCGGTGTACTGGACGCCGTCGCACGCGTACAGGCGATCCTTGCCGAGGTGAACGTACCGATGGACACCACCGGTACCCGTTCGGTGCAGCTCGGTCGACTCGTGCAGCTCGACGGTCAGCTCGCCTGGGTGTCCGAATTGCTCACCGGCCGCGACCAATTGGTCCGGGAACTCAACGCGATCAGTCCCGGGGGTCCGCGACCGAAGAGCATCGACGAAGTCGAGGAGGTCGCCCGGCAGGCCGGTGCCATCGCCGCAGCCAACGACGGCACATTGGCCCGTCGCGAACTCGACGACATCGCCCGAGCGCTCTCCACCGAGATCGAGAAGGGTCCCTCGCCGGAAGGCGATGCGCTTCTGGCCGCGGTGCGTGCCGCCGACCCCGACGCAATCCTGGAGACCCGTCGCGCCTGGCACACCGCGAGTGCCGAGCGGGAAAGTCAGGGCGCGCTGGATCTGCTGGAGCTTCGGCTCAAGCAGAAGGCGCCCGCTCTGGTCAAGCTCCTCGAGGAAACAGCCGACGACCCGGTCTGGGACGAGCGGCTGGCCGAGCTGGACGCGGCGTGGTCGTGGCGACGCGCTTATCAGTGGGCGCAGGACCGCAGCGACCCCCACCGGGAGACGCGGCTCGAAGCCGACCTCGACGAGGTCGAGGCAGACATCACCCACTTCACCGCCCGGCTCGCCGCCGCCTGTGCGTGGCGTGAATGTCTCGAGCACATGACGGTGAGTCAGGTGCAGGCACTGCAGTCCTACCGCGACCACATCACCAACATCGGCAAGGGTTCGGGTAAGCACGCCGAGCGGTTCAGGCTCGCGGCCCGATCCGCCATGGCGCAGGCACAGACCGCGGTCCCGGCGTGGATCATGCCGATCTCCCAGGTACTCAGTTCGGTTGCGCCGGCGCAGAATTCGTTCGACGTGGTCATCGTGGACGAAGCGAGCCAGGCGGACATATCGAGTTTGTTCCTGCTGTGGCTGGCGCCACGGGTGATCGTGGTGGGCGACGACCGCCAATGTGCACCCGGAGGTTTCGGCGGTTCCGGGATGGACGAGGTGTTCACCAAACTCGACACCTACCTGCCGGACATCCCGCAATACATGCGGGACAGCCTCACGCCGCGGTCGAGTTTGTTCTCGATGCTCCGGACGCGATTCGGCCATGTGGTCCGGCTTCGCGAACACTTCCGGTCGATGCCCGAGATCATCGAGTTCTCCAGTCGGCAGTTCTACCCCGATTCACCTCTGATCCCGGTTCGTCAGTTCGGCGCGGACCGCCTGCCGCCGTTGCGTACCCACTTCGTCGAAGGTGCACGCAGTTCGGGATCCAACTCGTCGTTGGTCAACGCCGACGAGGCCGGTGCATTGGTGGGACTGCTGGCCGGATGTATCGAGGACCCCCGGTACGACGGGATGTCATTCGGGGTGGTCGTGCTGCAGGGCCAACGTCAGGTGGAGCTGATCTCCCAGGCCCTTCGTGAGGCGCTGGATCCGCAGGTCTGGCGTCACCGCAATCTGCGCGTCGGAACACCCCCGGATTTCCAGGGCGACGAACGGCACGTCATCTTCTTGTCGATGGTGGTCTGTCCCGACACCAACGTGAACGCGTTGACGCGCAGCGAATCCCAGCGACGCATCAACGTCGCGGCGTCACGGGCCATGGAGCAACTCTGGCTTGTGCATTCTGTGCAACCCGATGACCTCAAGACCAACGATCTCCGGTACTCACTGCTGACCTACATGCAGAAAACCGAAGGCGCGCTGGTGGATCCGGTCCCAGTCAACGTCAGCACCACCTCTCGTACCGAACCCTTCGATTCGCTGTTCGAGCAGCAGATCTTTGTCGAACTGGTGGATCGCGGGTACTACGTGAACCCGAAGGTGGTGGTGAACAACCGCACGATCGATCTGGTGGTCACCGGTAGCGACGCAAGGCTGGCCGTGGAGTGCGACGGTGACGAGTTCACCAGCACCCCGGAGCAGGCCCGTGCAGACATGGAACGCGAACGCGAGCTCCGCCGGTGTGGGTGGCGTTTCTGGAGGGTGCGCGAGTCGGAGTATCTGCTCGACCCGGTACATGCTCTCGACGGTCTGTGGGAAGAGCTCGATCGGCGAGGGGTGCAGCCGAACTCGGTCGGTCCGGACTTGGCGGGCCAGGAATCTGCTGAGCCCTGGACGCCGGTGGCTTTGTCCGGCGCGGACTAGGAGTCGTCTGCGATCACACCCAGTAACGCGGGCAGTCCCACCGCCGCGGTTGTCTGAAGGAAATGAGTGACGTTGCGGCTCAACGGTGTTGGCGCAGGGTTGATCTCGATCACCGGAATCCCCGCTGCCAGAGCGCGTTCGGGGAGTGAAGCTGCCGGATACACCATGTTCGACGTGCCCACCACGATGAGGAGGTCGCAACCGGCGCTCGCGTCGGCTGCCCGCTCCCATGCGTCCTGGGGTAGTGACTCGCCGAACCAGACCACTCCGGGTCGGACGGGGGAGAGGCAGTTGGGGCAGATGGGCGGTTCCACCCGTAGGGTCTCGGTGGCACTGTCCGGATCGGCATCGGTACCGGCGTAGGGCAGTCCGCAATGCGAGCAGCGGGGTTCGAAAAGGCTGCCGTGCAGATGGGCGGTCACGTCGCTGCCGGCCCGTTCGTGTAGATCGTCGACGTTCTGGGTGACCACCATCACTGTTCTGTGCCGACCCCATTCGGCCACCGCGTGGTGCCCGGGATTGGGGAGCGCGCGCCGCACGAGATGGGCACGCCACTGATACCAGGCCCACACGAGAGCCGGGTCATCCGACCACGCTTCGGGGGTTGCGAGAGTGGTCGGATCGAAACGTTCCCAGAGGCCCGTTTCGGCGTCGCGGAACGTCGGCACATCACTCTCGGCGGACATGCCCGCCCCGGAGCACACGGTCACCCACTCGGCGCTGCGCACCAAGGCCACCAAATCGCTGTGCAGGTGGAGGTCACTCATCGGCGGCGTGGTCCTTCAGCTGTGCCCGCAAGATGGCCGCAGTGCCGGGCAGATCGTTGTCGCGCCTGGTGAGGAGGCCTTTTGCCAGCGTCAGCTTGTCTCCGTGGTGCCGCGGAACCACATGAAGATGGGAATGGAACACAGTCTGGAATGCGGCACGGCCATCGTTGACCAGCAAGTTCACGCCGTCGGCGGCAATGGTGGATGCGCGCTGAGCGGCTGCAACGAGTTGGCCCGCCCGGAACAGTTTGGCGCCCTGCTCCGGTGCGAGTTCCGACAGGTCAGCGGCATGACGCTTGGGTATGAGCAGTGTGTGGCCGGGCCGGACCGGGCGGATGTCGAGGAAGCCCAAGATGTCGGAGTCCTCGTAGACGACATGGGCCGGTGAGGTCCCAGCGACGATGGCGCAGAAAATGCACTCGTTCATGCGGCAAGCGTAGTGGGCGCGCAAGAGTCGGCCAATTTGAATGTAACAATTCCATAACGACTCAAATCGGTTGCTCAACGCTTGGGTGAGCGTTCGTTCGGGGCGTCTGAGCAGGCGTTTGGCGGCGAGGCGTCACGAAGTGGGAGTTCGGTGTTGCGGCGGCTCCGGGGGTTACTCGCCGGTATACCCGCGGGTCACCTCGAAACATGAGGAAAACCTCATTTTCGTGTGCAAACATGGTCATCGTGCGCATCAGGAGACCGCGGCATCGACGCCGCGCGTCCGGGGATGAAAAGGAGTGCGTCGCAGCGTGATTCGAAAATCGGATCACCGCGACCGCCAACGGGTGGACTCCAGACGTCCACGCGCCGCCACAGACATCGAGTGGCCGACGAAGACCTACCGCGGTGTCACGCCCGCCGACCGACGAACACCACAGCTACATGAGGGAGCCTCGTGACGATTCACCAGTTCCGCACCGGATCCGAAGAAAACTCAGCGTGGGCCGCGCGCCCCGACGGAATCCTGATCGACCGACTGCGAGAAGGTGAGCCGTACGCGGTCAGCTTCGGGGGACAAGGTGGACCCTGGCTGCCGATCCTTGCCGAACTGGTCATCGACGCAGACCTCGACCGCAGCATCGCCAACATCGTCGATGCCGCCGAGCGGCTCATCGAGCCGGTTGCCGACCGCCTCGCCGCGGTCCGGCCCGACGGCTTCCACCCACTCAGCTGGGTGCACGCACACAACGCCGAAGAATCCGTACCTGCCGACAATGCTCTCGCGGCGGCGCCGGTGTCGGTGCCTGGCATTCTGCTTGCTCAGTTGGCGGCCATCAGCGCCACTCGCAAGCAGGGACTCGATCTCGGCGAGCTGACCCCTGTCGCGGCGATCGGGCACTCGCAGGGCGTGCTGGGCACCGAGGCCATCAAGGCCGCAGCCGAAGACGGCGGTCTGGGTGACGGCGCACTATTGGCCGTTGCGCATCTCATCGGCGCAGCGGGTGCTTTCATCGCCCGTCGACGAGGCCTCACCTCCGACGCTGCCGGGAGCCCGATGCTGTCGGTCGCGCAGGTCGATCCGGCCCGCATCCAGACACTCGTCGACGACTACGCGTTGACGCTGCGCGAATCGGACCGTGAATCGGCGCCCGTGCTCTCGATCGTCAACGGACGACGCTCCGTGGTCCTCTCCGGAGCTCCCCGCCATCTGTCGGCGTTTGTCAGCCAGTGCGAGACGCTCGCCGCCGCAGAAGCCGCCGAACGCAAGAAGAAGACGACCGGCGGCACCGCCTTCGCGCCGGTCTTCGATCCGCTGTCGGTGTCGATCGCCTTCCACCATCCGGCGCTCGATGCCGCTTGCGATCTCGTCTCCGACTGGGCTGCCGTGTGCGGCATCGACCCCGTGGCCGCACGGCGACTCGCCGCGGCGGTGCTGGTCGACAAGGTCGACTGGGTCGATGCCCTCGACGACGTCGTCAGTGCCGGCGCCAAGTGGATCCTCGACCTGGGCCCCGGCGACGTCGCCACCCGGCTGAGCGTTCCCGTGGTCCGCGGGCAGGGCGTCGGCCTGATCTCGGTGAGCCAACGTGGTGGGCAGCGCAACCTGTTCGCGCCCGGAGGCATCCCCGATGTCCAGCGCCCGTGGAGCACTTACAGTCCCAAGATCGTTCAGCTTCCCAACGGTCGCCACGTGGTGGAGACCGCGTTCACCCGTCTCACCGGGCGATCGCCGATGCTTCTCGCCGGAATGACGCCGACAACGGTCGACCCCGCAATCGTCGCCGCGGCCGCCAATGCCGGGCACTGGGCCGAGCTGGCCGGTGGCGGACAGGTGACCGAGGGCATATTCGCCGACAACGTCGCCAAGCTGACCGAACTTCTCGAGCCGGGCCGTCAGGCGCAGTTCAACACACTCTTCCTCGACCCCTACCTGTGGAAGCTGCAGATCGGCGGCAAGCGCCTCGTGCAGAAGGCACGTGCAAACGGCGCGCCCATCGACGGTGTCATCGTCTCGGCTGGTATCCCGGAGCTCGACGAGGCCGTGGCGCTGGTGTCCGAACTCGCCGACGCTCAGATCCCGTACATCTCGTTCAAGCCCGGCACCATCGGACAGATCCGTTCGGTGATCCGCATTGCTGCCGAGGTACCGCACTACCCGGTGATCGTCCAGATCGAGGGGGGCCGCGCAGGAGGCCACCACTCCTGGGAGGATCTCGACGACCTCCTGCTGGCCACCTACGCCGAGCTGCGCGCCCGCCCCAACGTTGTAATCTGTGTCGGCGGCGGAATCGGAACAGCCGAGCGGGCCAGCGAATACCTCACCGGCGTCTGGTCAGCAGCCCACGACTACCCGCTCATGCCGCTCGACGGCATCCTGATCGGCACCGCCGCCATGGCCACCAAAGAGGCCACCACGTCGCCGGCGGTCAAAGAACTCCTGGTCAACACCCCGGGCTGCGACGAATGGATCGGCGCAGGTTACGCAACAGCCGGCATGGCCTCGGGCCGAAGCCAGCTCGGCGCCGACATCCACGAGGTCGACAACGCGGCGTCGCGATGTGGCCGACTGCTCGACGAGGTGGCCGGTGACGAAGAAGCCGTGCAGGCTCGTCGCGACGAGATCATCGAGGCGCTCACCGGAACCGCGAAGCCGTATTTCGGCGATGTGGCGCAGATGACCTACCGCCAGTGGCTCGAGCGTTATGTCGAACTCGCTGTCGGTGAGGCCGCCGGGGCGGCGACATGGGCCGACGTGACGTGGCGTCAGCGTTTCATCGAGATGCTGCAGCGCGCCGAAGCCCGCCTCAACGATGCCGACCGTGGTCAGATCCCGACGCTCTTCGGTCACACATCGGCCACCGACAATGCCGGCGCAGCCATCGATGCGCTGGTCGCGGTGTACCCGGCTGCCGACACCGACGTTCTGCACCCGGCCGACCTGATCTTCTTCCTCGACCTGTGCCGCACCCCCGGCAAGCCGGTCAACTTCGTCCCGGTCATCGACAAAGACGTGCGCCGCTGGTGGCGCAGCGACTCCCTGTGGCAGGCCCACGATCCGCGCTACGGCGCAGACGAGGTGTGCATCATCCCGGGGCCGGTCGCCGTCGCAGGCATCACCCGCGTCGACGAACCGGTCGGCGAGTTGCTCGACCGCTTCGAAGCCCAGGTGGTCACCGATCTCCACGGCATCGGCGTAGAGCCCTTGCCGGTCAGCGCGCGGCTCCGTGCGGGTCTGGTCGACGTGGAAGGCGTGCTCGGCACCGTTGTCGAGTCACTCAGCGTGCAGTGGTCCGGGCGCCTCGTCGCGAATCCCGTTGCGCTGCTGGGTGACCGGGATGCGTGGGAGTTCCCCTCCACCGAGCGTGGCGAGCACGAACCGACCGGGGCCGTCCTCGAGCGCACCTCCGACGGAGTTGTCCTGACCGTCCCGATCGGCAAGGCCACCGTTGCCATCCCGATGACCGTCGACGAGTCGATCCTCGACGGTGGGTCGCCCAAGGTCACCATCGAAGGCGCCGCAGGCGCCATGCGTCAGATCCTCGCGGTCGCAGCCGGTGGTTCCCTGGCGTCGGTAACGGATGGCGCCGCCACACGCACCATCACGTGGGACCCGGACCTGGTCGCCGACCATGCCGCGGTCACCGCGTACACCCTTCCCGAGCATCTGAGTGCTTCGGTCCCGCAAGGCGTCACCGGGTTCGCCAACCCCGACACGCTGGTCGGATTGTGCTGGCCCGCCGTCTTCAGTGTCATCGGATCAGCGACGACCCAGGCCGGCGAGCCTGTGGTCGAAGGCCTGCTCGATCTGGTCCACCTCGATCATGTTGCGTCCACCGTCGGTGAACTGCCGCGCGTGGCAACAGATTTGACGGTCACCGCAGCGCTGTCGGGTGTTGTCGACACCGACCTCGGCCGCGTGGTCACCGTGGTGGTCACCATCTCCGACGCCGAGCGCCAGATTGCCGAGATGACCGAACGGTTCGCCGTACGCGGACGCACCGGCGACGGCGAGTTGACCGATCCGAGCCGGGCCGGTGGTGCACTGAGCGCCAAGTCAGGCGAGGCGACCCGCAAGAAGATCCGCGAAGTCACCATCGCAACCCCGTCGCGGATGCACGGATTCGCCCTTGTCTCAGGCGATCACAACCCCATTCACACCGACATGTCGGCAGCGAAGATGGCCGGTCTGGGCAGCCCCATCGCTCACGGCATGTGGCTGTCTGCGGCCGCGCAGCACGTCGTGACCGCCACCGACGCCAAGAACCCCATCCCGGTACCTCGCGCACTGCTCGGCTGGACCGCTCGATTCCTGGGCATGGTTCGCCCGGGTGACGAGGTCACCATCCGCGTCGACCGCGTCGGTATGGACGCCGGCCGCGACGTCATCGAGGTCAGCGCGAAGGTCGGCGACCTGCTCGTGATGAACGCCACCGGCCTTCTCGCGCCTGCCAAGACCGTCTACGCGTTCCCCGGGCAGGGCATCCAGAGCAAGGGCATGGGACTCGACGCACGGACGCGCTCCAAGGCTGCCCGCAAGGTCTGGGATCGGGCGGACAAGCACACCAGGGATGCTCTCGGCTTCTCGATCCTGGCCGTGGTCCGCGACAACCCGACCACACTCTCGGCAGGCGGCACCACCTACCACCACCCCGACGGCGTGCTGTTCCTGACGCAGTTCACACAGGTGGCCATGGCCACTCTGGGCGTTGCGCAGATCGCCGAACTCAAGGAGTCGGGTGGTTTCGTCGAGAACGCCATCACCTGTGGTCACTCGGTGGGCGAGTACAACGCGCTCGCCGCGTGCGCCGGAGTGCTGCCCCTGGAGGCAGTCCTCGAGGTCGTGTTCCAGCGCGGCGAGGCCATGCACCACCTGGTCCCGCGAGATGCCAAGGGCCGCAGCGATTACCGCATGGCCGCGATCCGTCCGAGTCAGTTCGGACTGGCCGACGCCGACGTCATGGACTGGGTGTCCCAGGTCGGTGAACGCGCCGGTGAGTTCCTGGAGGTCGTGAACCTCAACCTGCTCGGCTCGCAATACGCGATCGCAGGCACGGTCCGAGGACTCGAGGTTCTCGAGGAGGAGATCGAAGAACTCCGTGCGAAGACGGGCGGCAAACGCTCGTTCATCCTGGTTCCCGGGATCGACGTCCCGTTCCACTCCACCGTGTTGCGTGCGGGTGTGCCCGACTTCCGGCATCGTCTGCAAGATCTGCTTCCCGAGCACATCGACCCCGACATCCTCGTGGGCCGCTACGTACCGAACCTCGTCCCACGCATGTTCAACCTGGGCCGCGACTTCGTCCAGGAGATCGCCGACCTGGTGCCGTCCGAACCGCTCGACGAGGTGCTGGCCGACTGGGATACCTGGAGTACCAAGCCCGGTGAGCTGACCCGCGTGTTGCTGATCGAGCTGCTCGCATGGCAGTTCGCCAGCCCGGTGCGCTGGATCGAAACACAGGATCTGCTGTTCACCCCGGTCGAGCGTGGCGGAGCCGGAGTGGAGCGGTTTGTCGAGGTCGGCGTGAAGTCTGCTCCCACACTCAGTGGCCTGGCCGGCAACACCCTCAAGCTCGACGACTACCTTCAGTCCGCCGTCCAGGTGCTCAACATCGAGCGTGACTCCGACGTCATCCTGGCGAAGGACAGCGCACCGGATGTCGAGGAAGACGAAGCACCTGCCGTCGACGAATCGGCTGCCGCTGCGGCGCCCGCTGCCGAAACAGCGGTCGCGGCACCGGCTCCCGTCGCTGCCCCCGCGGATTCGGGTCCCCGTCCCGAGGACATCTCGTTCGGCCCGTCCGACGCGGTCGACGCTGTCATCGCGCTGTGGACGAAGATCCGCATCGATCAGATCGGCGCTGCGGACACCATCGAGGCACTGTGTGACGGTGTGTCCTCCCGGCGCAACCAGCTGCTTCTCGACATCGGCGGCGAACTGGGCCTCGGTGCCATCGACGGCGCCGCAGAGGCCGAGATGCCCGCGCTCGCTTCGACGGTCAACGCACTGGCCCGCGGCTACAAGCCGCTCGGTTCGGTGCTCACCGACGCCGTCGGCGACCAGATCCGCAAGGTGTTCGGACCGGTTGGCAAGCGCGCGTCGTACATCGAAGACCGCGTCACCTCGGTGTGGCAACTCGGCCCCGGCTGGGCGCTACACACCAGTGTTGCAGTCGCTCTCGGTAGCCGCGACGGCGTCAGTGTCCGCGGCGGCGACCTGGGCGACCTGGTCTCGGAGGCGCCTTCGAACGCCGACGGTATCGACGCCCTCATCGATGCTGCGGTCGCGAAAGTCGGCTCCAACAAGGGCATCTCGGTGAGCAAGCCTGCCGTCGGCGGGGGCGGCGGAGGCGGAATGGTCGACGCTGCAGCTCTCGGAGAGCTCACCGAACAGTTCACCGGACGTACCGGTGCTCTGGCCTCGGCGGCGCAGACCATCCTGCAGAAGCTCGGCCTCGTGGACGAGCCGGAAACGGCCGCGCCTGCAGAGGACGGCACCGCCGTACTCGAACGCGTCAGCGCCGAACTGGGATCGGATTGGCTCCGTGTGGTGGCGCCGGCGTTCGACGAGCGCCGCGCCGTGCTCATCGACGACCGGTGGGCCAGCGCCCGCGAAGATCTCGCACGCATCTGGCTGGAAGACGAGCATCTGCTCGACAACGAGTTCTACGACATCAGCGCGCGGTTCGTCGGGGCCGGCGAGACCGTCTGCCATCAGGCCACCTGGTGGCAGGGCAAGGCCCTCGCCAACGGACACCAGGTCCATGCCCGCATCTACGCGCAGATCGCCCATGCGGCCGAGGATCCTCAGCCCGAGACCTACGCCGACGACGTCGCCGTGGTCACCGGCGCCAGCAAGGGATCGATCGCCGCAGCCGTGGTCGAACAGTTGCTCGCAGGTGGCGCCACCGTCGTCGCGACGACGTCGCGCCTGGACGACAGCCGGCTGGCTTTCTTCAAGGCGCTCTACCGGCGCAGTGCTCGCGGCGACGCGGCGCTCTGGGTGGTCCCGGCGAACCTGTCCTCCTACACCGACGTCGACGAACTGGTGGAGTGGATCGGTAGCGAGCAGACCGAGAACCTCGGTGGCAAGACCGGAGTCGTGAAGGCTGCCCTCAAGCCGACCCTGCTGTTCCCGTTCGCCGCACCTCGAGTCGCCGGTGACCTCACCGGCGCAGGCGGGCGCGCCGAACTTGAGATGAAGGTGCTGCTCTGGTCGGTCGAGCGCCTGATCGCCGGTCTCGGCGACATCGCCGCCGACCACCATCTGGCTGCCCGGCTACATGTGGTGCTGCCAGGCTCCCCGAACCGCGGGATGTTCGGTGGGGACGGTGCCTACGGGGAATCCAAGGCCGCTCTCGACGCGCTGGTCAAGCGATGGAGCGCCGAGGACTCGTGGAACTCCAAGGTCACCCTCGCCCATGCGCTGATCGGTTGGGTCACGGGCACCGGGCTGATGGGCCACAACGACGGGCTCGTCGAGGCCGTCGAGGCCGCAGGTGTGAAGACCTGGTCGACGCGCGAGATGGCCACCGAACTTCTCACGGCGGTGACGCCCGAGAGTCGGACCCAGGCCAGGACCGAGCCGTTGCAGCTCGACCTGACCGGTGGACTCGCCGACGCCACGCTCGACATGAAGGCGCTGGCACAGGCCCAGGCCGACGCGCTGGCAGCAGTGGACGAAGACGACGACACGGACGAACCGACGCTCGCCGCCCTGCCCGCGCCGGCACGGGCACCGGAGTCGACCACCCCCAGCTGGGGCAATGTCGATGCACGACCCGAAGACCTGGTCGTGATCGTCGGTGCCGGTGAACTCGGGCCCTACGGCAGCTCGCGTACCCGGTTCGAGATGGAGGTCGAAGACGAGCTGTCGGCGGCCGGTGTTCTCGAATTGGCTTGGAGCACAGGCCTGATCACGTGGGAAGCCACTCCGAAGCCGGGCTGGTACGACGCCGAGTCGGGTGATCCCGTGGCGGAATCGGAGATTGCCGATCGGTATCACGATGCCGTGGTCGAACGATGCGGAATCCGCCGGTACGCCGACGACGGCGACATGATCGACAACTCGTCGCCGCTGCTGACGTCGGTCTACCTCGACAACGATCTGACCTTCTCGGTGGCGTCGGAGGGGGAGGCACGCTCCTTCCTCTCGGCCGCACCGGACAAGACCAAGATCAAGGTCGACCCGGACAGTGGCGAATGGCAGGTGACACGTCAGGCAGGCACCGAGATCCGCGTACCGCGGCGATTCAAACTGACCCGCACCGTGGGCGGCCAGATCCCGACCGGATTCGATCCCACCCGCTGGGGTGTGTCGGCCGACATGGCCGAATCGATCGATCGGGTTGCGCTGTGGAACCTCATCGCCACCGTCGACGCCTTCCTCGCTTCCGGGTTCGAACCGTCGGAACTGATGCGGTGGGTGCACCCCGGCCTGGTCGCCAACACTCAGGGCACCGGCATGGGCGGCATGACGTCGATGCGTTCGCTGTACCTCGACACCTTCACCGGTGAGGCCAAGGCGAACGACATCCTGCAGGAGGCACTGCCGAACGTTGTTGCAGCGCACGTGGTCCAGTCGTACATCGGTAGCTACGGCGCGATGATCCACCCGGTGGCCGCCTGCGCCACCGCGGCGGTGTCGGTCGAAGAGGGTGTCGACAAGATCAAGTTGGGCAAGGCGTTGTTCGCGGTCGCCGGTGGGTTCGACGACCTCGGTATCGAGGGCATCGTCGGGTTCGGCGACATGTCGGCCACCGCCGAGACGGCCACGATGGAAGCCAAGGGCATCGATGCCCGCAGGTTCTCCCGCGCCAACGACCGTCGTCGCGGCGGATTCGTGGAGTCGCAGGGTGGCGGAACGATCCTGCTGGCCCGCGGTGACGTGGCGGCGGAGATGGGTCTGCCGGTTCTCGGTGTGGTCGGCTGGGCACAGAGCTTCGGTGACGGCGTACACACGTCGATCCCGGCTCCCGGCATCGGTGCACTCGGAGCCGCTCGCGGACACCAGGATTCGGGCATCGCCCGGTCGCTCCGCCAGCTCGGTGTCAGTCCGGACGACGTGGCTCTGGTGTCCAAGCACGACACCTCCACCAAGGCCAACGACCCCAACGAGGCGAACCTCCATGAGAGGCTCGCCGAGGCGATCGGTCGCAGCGACGGTGCGCCGTTGTTCGTGGTGTCGCAGAAGTCGCTGACCGGCCACTCCAAGGGCGGCGCGGCAGCCTTCCAGCTGATCGGTCTGTGCCAGGTGTTGCGCGACGGCGTCATCCCTCCCAACCGCAGTCTCGACTGCGTCGACGAGGTGATGGCCGAGCACAAGCATCTGGTGTGGCCGACCGAACCGTTGCGTTTCGGCGAGAGGTTTGCCCTCAAGGCCGGCCTCCTGACGAGCCTGGGCTTCGGGCACGTGTCCGGCCTCATCGCCGTGGTGCACCCGGAAGCCTTTGTGGCCTCGCTTGATCCGGCTGAACGTGAGCGTTACCGCGCTGCGGCAACCGAACGTGCGCGACTGGGGCAGCAGCGTCTGCTCGAGGCCATGTGCGGCGGCAAGCCCGCCTACCAGCGGCCGCCGAACCGCCGGTTCGACGACAGCTCGTACGAGGGCGATCAGGAAGCGGCAATGCTGCTCGACACGGAGGCTCGTCTGTCGACGAACGGAACCTACGGCGGATGACGGTCATCGGAGTGGGGATCGACCTCGTGTCGATCCCCGGCTTCGCCGAGCAGTTGAAACAGCCCGGCACCACATTCGCAGATCGGTTCACGGTGGGGGAGCGGCGTGATGCCGCCTCGGGTACCGGGGACGAGGCGAGGCATCTCGCTGCCCGATGGGCCGCGAAGGAAGCCGTGATCAAGGCGTGGTCGGTGAGTCGTTTCGCGCGCTCGCCCCTGCTCCCGCTGATCCGGCATGGCGACATCGAGGTCGTCACGGATGCCTGGGGTCGGCCGGCGATCCGGTTGGGCGGTGAGATCGGTACGCACCTGGCAGGAACGGTGGTGCACATCTCGCTGACCCATGACGGTGACATGGCGGGTGCGGTCGCGGTGATCGAAGAGGCTCCGCAGTCGCAGACTCAGTAGTTTCTGCGCCTGCGAATCACTTTGCGCTGCGGTTGTTTTCGGGATCCTCAAGGAGCATGTAGCGTCCCAGCATGCGCTTGAGTTCGGTGACCGTCGCGGAGTGGTTCTGACCTTCTTGCACCGAGAAGCTGAGCAGCGAGTACGCCGTGTGCACCAGGAGTTCGGACATCAAGGCGCGGCGCCTGCGGTCGGGGGTCAGTGGAGCGATGATCCG
Source organism: Williamsia muralis (assembly GCF_051487485.1). Classification (GTDB taxonomy): domain Bacteria; phylum Actinomycetota; class Actinomycetes; order Mycobacteriales; family Mycobacteriaceae; genus Williamsia; species Williamsia muralis_B. The sequence goes on from NZ_JAHVCV010000003.1 coordinate 49,320, forward strand.
CGCGACCAGTTCCGCCAGCGCACGCTCGTGCACGGTGGCAGTGGCGCGAGTGGCGGGCGTCGACTGCACGGCGAGCCACACCGCGCGGCGGGACGGATCGTCGTGCCACAGCTGCGCCAGGTGGTCGATGAACTTCTCCAGTAGGCGAGGCCAGTCCAGAGACGGAACCTCCGCGGCGAATCTGGCCAGTTCGCTCTGTACCCCGGCAGCGTCTTCGCGATCGAGTTCACAGACCACGACGTACTTGTTCGCGAAGTACTGATAGAGCGTCCCGATCGGGACGTCGGCGCGCTGGGCGATGTGCTCACACGTCAGCGACTCGAAGCCCACCTCGATCAGCAGGTCGCGTGCAGCCGCCAGCATCGCGTCGAACCGCAGTTGGCTGCGTTGCTGTGTGGGCCGTTTGCGCGGAACCAGTGGTTCGGAACTGAGCAACCGAGAGACACCGGTCTTGAGGGCGCCGGAATCCCCGGTGCCGGTACCGGACTGCCGCTGGGCCATGGCCACAGGTCGCTTCGGCTAGACCGAGAGGTCGCGGCGAAGTTTCGCCACGTGCCCTGTGGCGCGCACATTATACTGTGCCACAGCGATTTTGCCTTCGGCATCCACCAGAAAGGTGGATCGGATCACCCCGGTGACGGTTTTGCCGTACATCTTCTTCTCACCGAACGCGCCCCAGGCCGTGAGGATTGCCTTGTCCGGGTCGGACAGAAGCGGGAACGTCAGCTCCTCGGCGTCGCGGAACTTGGCCAGCTTTGCGGGCTTGTCCGGAGATATGCCGATGACCTCAACACCCGCGTCATTGAGCTCGCCCAAGTTGTCACGGAAGTCGCAGGCCTGCTTGGTGCAGCCCGGTGTGCTGGCAGCGGGGTAGAAATAGACGATCACCTGACGTCCCCGATAGTCGTCGAGCGAGACGGTGTTCCCGTCGGCGTCCGGCAGGGAAAAGCCTGGGGCCTTGTCGCCCACTGCGAGTCGTGTGTTCTCAGTCATCGGGTTCAGGCTAGCCGAGGACGCAATTCGTGTGGCGGAACACTGGCAACCCGGACTGTGAACTACCGTAGAGCCCGAGAACTGACCGGCCGCTTCGCGCCTTCGTACAAGCGCGGGGAGTGGACTTCACCGATGGAGGACCTTGTGGGACGCGATACCGACGGCATCGAGCGCGAGATCGAACGGGCCCGCGACGAACTCGCCGAGACCCTGGACGCCCTGGCGACCCGTGCCAACCCCCAGCGGCTGGCCGAAGACGCCAAGGCCACTGCGCTCGTGACCCTCCAGAAGCCTGCGGTCGCGGGAACGCTGATCGCGGTCGGAGTCGTCGTGGTCGCGATCGTCATCAAGAAGATCGTCTCCTGAGTTACTGAGCGGCTTCAGTCGAGCGGTCGGGGCCCCGACCGCTCGACCGCGGCCGCTTCTCGATCCTCGCGTTGAGCGCGGTAGATCGAGTCCCCGCTCCGCAATACCAGCAGATAGGCGACGCCCACGGCGACCATCCCGCCGGGCAGTAGCGTGTAGCCACCGGTCATTTCGGCCACCATCAGCATCACTGCAACAGGCACTCGTGCGATGCTGCCGAAACAGGCCATCATCGCGACGATGACAAACGCCGCCGGAGCATCTGGGACACCAGGTGCGAAGGGCTCCAGCAGTCGCCACAGGGCAGCGCCGACGAATGCGCCGATCACCATGCCCGGACCGAAGATGCCGCCCGCACCCCCAGAACCGATCGACAACGATGTCGCGAGGATTTTGGCGAAGGGGAGTGCCAGCACCACCCATAGCGGCATCGAGGCCAGCGTCTGCGCGCTCATCGCTTCCTGCACCCAGCCGTACCCGCTGCCCAGTATCTCGGGCATCGCCAGGGCGAGCAGGCCCACCAGCAGACCGCCGATAGCGGGTTTGACGATCCGGTTGCCGGGCATGCGGGCGACGACACCGACCGTGCCGTAGAAGAAGCGGCTATACAGGATTCCCACGCCGCCCGCGAGGAGTCCGATCACGGCGAACCAGATGAGCTGGGTGGGTGTCTCGAATCTGTAGTCGTCGGCCACGAATCCGAAGAGTGGTTCGTAGCCCTCGAACGCGCCGAACACGCTGTAGGCGGTGACGGACGAGATCAACCCGGGAATGAGCGTCCGGTACTCGAAGTCGTTGCGGTACAGGATCGCTCCCGACAGCACCGCGCCACCCAGAGGTGCCCCGAAGATTGCCCCGATTCCAGATCCGATCCCGATCGCCACCGCGATTCGGCCATTGTCGTCGGTCAAATTCAGCCATCGCGTGAACAGCGACCCGAATCCCGCGGAAATCTGTGCTGCCGGTCCTTCCCGACCTGCAGAACCACCCGAACCGATGGTCAACGCGCTCGCAATCATCTTCACGCCCACCGCTCGCATCCGGATGCTGCGCGGACCGGAATGGACGGCCTCTATCGCGGCATCGGTGCCATGCCCTTCTGCCTCCGGTGCCAACCGTGCGACAAGAACAGCCGACGCAAGCGCGCCGCCGGCGACGACGAGAGGGATCGCCCAGGGGCGGCTGAAACTGTCCGAGCGGCTCGTGTCGCCGTCGCGCCCAGCCTGGGGAGGTTCGTAGCCGCCGAGGCCTTCCAGCAGTAATCGGCCGGCCAGCTCGAGCAATTCGAAGAAGACCAGCGCGCCGAGTCCGGCGACCACGCCGATAGAGATGCCCAGGACCAGCCATCGGACGGCATAGCTCGAGCGTTCCAGTCGGCTACCGATTCTGGCGCCGAGCGCTTCGACAGCAGCCCCTCGCGTCATTGGGATGACATTAATGGGAGAGCGTGTTCAGGTGTGACCGTTGACTATCGATCACGCGCCACCGGTCAGGTGGCTGTCGATCGATGGAATGATCTTTGGCCGCTGCGGCCCGAGCCGGAATTGAAGTGGTGCAGTCAATCCTAGAAGTGCGCCATCAGGGACTCGAACCCCGAACCCGCTGGTTTGGAGTCTTGCGGGCTGTCGATCAGGCCGTCGAGCTGGCACCGACCGGGTAGATGTGACTTCCCTCACCGTCAACCTGAGCGTTAGCATTGTTATTCAGGCGAATGATCGCGAAAGTCAGATTTGGGCAGTCGTCAAGTGATCGAATTGCCAGCCATGAGCACCCAATGGTCAACGTGGACAGACGGATTCGACGCCGAGATGAGAGCAGCCTCACGACCGGAGAGCACACGCAAGCTACGGCGGTATCACCTGCGCCGGCTTGCAGCGGAGCACCCAGGACGTGAGCCGAGCGACATCACGCGGGCCGATCTGGTCGAGTTCCTGGGGTCTCGGCCGTGGTCGGCGGAGACGCGGCGGTCCTACCGCGCCACCTATCGGCTGTTCTTCCGCTGGGCGCTGGCCGTCAACCTGATCGGCGTCGATCCGGCGGCCACGTTGCCGCCCATCACGCCCCCGCGTGGCGTCCCGAGGCCGGCACCCGACGATGCCGTGCGGGCGGCCATGCGGGCCTCTGGCGAGCGGGAGCAACTCATGGTCGAACTAATAGCAGACACGGGCATCCGGCGGTTTGAGTGCGCCAAGGCGCGCACCGAGCACGTGATACCCGACATTGACGGCGGCTGGTCGTTGTGGGTGCGCGGCAAGGGCGACCGGGAGCGGGCCGTACCGCTGCCCGATGTGCTCGCGGCCAGGATTCGCCGGATGGAGCGCGGTTACCTGTTCCCTGGCCAGATCGACGGCCACCTGTCAGCGCGCCGTGTGGGCGAGCTGGTGGCCGAGGCGCTACCGGGACGGTGGACCGCGCACACGTTGCGCCACAGGTACGCCACGCTGGCGTACCAGCGCACGGGAGACCTGCGGGCGGTTCAGGAACTCCTGGGCCACGCCAAGCCGGAGACGACGGCGCGGTACACGTTGGTGGCGCCGCCGACGCTGCGGGCGGTGGCGTCTACCGTGTGGGGCTCGGCCGCCTAGGCCGCTGGGTCGATCGACAGGTACGTCTCTGAGCCGGGGGAGAGCTGGCGGGAGGTGCTGCCCGTGGAGCCGCTGGATTGCTGGACTTCGGCGCGCACGCGGTCGCCTGGGTTGAACGTGTACGGGATGCTGCCGAACACGACGGTGCCGCCGGTCGATCCGGCCCACACCTGCACATCGTTAACCATGAGCCACCCGTACAGCGTGTACGTCGAGCCCGGCCGCTTCAGGTTCACGGTGATGGTGGACGGCCCACCGCCGGCAACCACGATCTCGTCGTTCACCACTTCGGTGCCCGGATAGAACTCGCTCGGCACCCACGGCGTGACGCGAGTGCGGGCACCGAGGTTCATCCTTGCGCCGAGGTTGACGAACGCCGGCGTGACGGCCGAGGACCACACTTGCGTGGGGCCGAGGTAGACCGCGACGGCCGGCGTCGAGCCGACATACACAGCGCTCGCGTTGAGCGCGCCGGGGCCGAAACTCATGCCGTCACTACGTAGACAGTGGTGGTGGGTTTGGTTGCCAGAGCGTCGAACTGGGCTTTGGTGCCGGTCCACAGGATGAGCTCAGAGGGAACGCCGGCTTGCGATCCTTGGACGCCGCCGGCGGGGCCGGCCGGTCCGGTGGCACCTGTCGCGCCGGTGTCACCCTTCGGTCCGGTGGGGCCGGCGGGGCCTTGGGGTCCGGTCGCGCCGGTGTCGCCCTTCGGGCCAGTGAGCCCGGTCGCGCCGGTGTCGCCCTTGGGGCCGGCCGGGCCGGTTGCGCCGGTGTCGCCCTTGGGGCCGGCGGGGCCAGTCTCACCGATCGGCCCCTGGGGGCCGACGGGGCCGCCGGCGGGGCCGGCCGGTCCGATGTCGCCGGTGTCGCCCTTGTCGCCCTTGGGGCCGGCGGGGCCGATCGGTCCGGTGTCGCCCTTGGGGCCGGTCGCGCCGGTATTGCCTTTGACGCCCTGGATGCCTTGCGCGCCGGTCGCGCCGGTGTCGCCCTTGGGGCCGGTGGGTCCGGTCGCGCCGGTGGGGCCGGCAACGCCCTGGGGGCCGGCCGCGCCGGTGTCACCCTTCGGGCCGGTGAGGCCGATCGGTCCGGGGGTGCCGGCGGGGCCAGCTGCGCCGGCGGGGCCGGTGTCGCCCTTGGGGCCTTTGAGTTCGCCCGAGGTGATGATGGTGTCGAGGCGGTTGGCCAGAGATTGGGTGATTTCCGAGATTCGCCACAGACCATCGGTGGTCAGCAGGTACGGAAGTTTCCATTTAGTCGTTGTTCCGGGCATTTGTTTGTCCTCTAATTCTGACCGTAGACGCCGCCGGCACCGACGTAATACAGATCAAACGGGGTGATGGATTTATCTATGTGCCACGTGTTCGGATTGCCGAGGGTGATCGATTGATTGATCGTGGCGCTGGTGACGGGCGTGTGGTTCGCGGCCAGCGGCATCGACGTGGGCGACAGGTTCATGGTGATATGCCATTTGCCGGCGACGTAGCGCACGATGCCGCCACAGGGGTGCCAGACCGGTGCGTAGTTCGTCGCGGCCGAGAACGGGGAGCCGGCGAGCACCACCATGCGGATGGTTTGGGCGGGCAGGGTCATCGACTCGAACGTCGGCCAGTCGGGAATGTCGCCGGTTTTGGTTGTGTCCCAAACAATTTGTGGATGCGTCGGCCGGGCACCGTCGCCCGATACCATTTTGCGAACGTCCTCGATCACCGGGTCGACATAGATGCCGTCGATAAACCAGCTGTCGAACACCAGGCGCGCCGGTGGGGTCTGGTTCTTTACGTTGACGTTGGTGGTGAAGTCGCCCGGAGGGTTGCCCGGTGCGTTAAACCACGTGCACGCGATATCGGTGATGTCTTGAATCATGTTGGATGACAACGAAATATCGCCAGCCACGTCGGCCGCGCCGATGTATCCGCCCGGATAGGGCTTGGTGTCGATCGGGTCTTCTTTGCCGGTGGGGTCGGTCCAGTTGGGCGGGTAGAGCCGGATACGGTTATCGCCCGTCGAGACACCGAACGTCAGGGAATAGGTGCCCCATTGCGAGCCGGTGGGGATTCGATTGATGACGTTTCGGTTTGGGTTGTACGCCCATTGATCGGCAAACGATTTATACAGTTCGTTCAGTGTGTCGAGTACCGATTTAGATTTGACGTCGACCGCTTTCACCTGGCCGGTTTTGAATCGGTCCTCGAAATAGAATTGGCGAATGCCGACCGGGGCGGCCTGGTTGCGCAACCTGACCGCCCGCTCTTGCATATTTTCCTGCGGCAGTACGCCGGCATACCAATTGATTTGCCCGAGGAACGCCGAGCGATCGCCGGCCTGGACCTGGACCAGAAACCCGTCTGTCATGCCGGCGGCGGTGCGCCGGCGGGCGGCCCGCACGTCCACGTTGGTGGTGAACCCTTGGAAGATGTAGCGCACGCCGGCGTCGTTGCCGCCACGGTCGTAGCCGACCAGGACACCGCGCCGGATCGCGGTCTGGTTCACCACCTTCCCGAGCCACACACCGGGGGCCGGCTCCCACATGGTGAACGTGAGCACGGTCGGGTCGGGCTGGGTCCACTGATCGTCGCGGCCCCACTCGATCGACAGTTCGTTGATCAGGGTCGGCCGGTCGGACGGAAACACCGTGCGGCCCTGGTCGTCAGTCGTGGTCGCGGTCGACAGGTACGCACCATCGCACAGGATCCACGGGGCCGGATTCACCATGACGGCCTCACAGCCGGATCGCCGGGGTGATGCCCCGGGTTTGGTTGTTGCGGGACAGAGCGCCGCGCACAGCGCCGGCAACGGCCTGCGGGTCGGCCACGCCGGTGCCGTCGACGTTGATGTGGGTGGACTGGTCCACGTAGATGGCACCGCCCGAGCCGGCGGCGCGGGTCGCGGCGGCGGTCATGCCGGCACCGGGTGTGTACGCGGCGGCGATGAATCCTGTTCCGCCGGTGGTGATCGTCGGGGCCAGCGCCGAGGCGTCGAACATGCTCGTGAGCCATCCGGGCGGACTCGGAAAGTCGATGCTACTGATCGCGCTGATGAGCGAGTTCACCCAGCCGATCACGGTCTGGATCGCGGATATGAACGGGTTGAGGGCGGTGGCGGCGGTGCTGCCCACGGCAGACACAACCGTGCCGAACGTGCGAATGAGCGCACTGACCACCGACACGCTGATGGACAGTTGGCCGGCGAGCAGGCCGGCCAACATCCCGATCACGCCGGCGGCGGCCGAGATGAGCGGGGTCAGCTGAGTGATCACGTCGACAAACACCGGCATCAGATCGGTGGCGACCTGGGCCAGCGGCGGCACCAACGGGATAAGCGCGGCGACGATCGACAGGATCGCGGCCACCAGGGTCGGGATGATCGGGATGATCGCCTGGATCAGGGCATTGAACACCGGCAGTAGCGCTTGGGCGAGCTGGGCGAACGGCGGGATGAGCGGGATGACCGCGTTGACCACCTGTAGAAATGCGTCGGCAATGATCGGCAGCAGCGGGGCCAGGGCGTTGATCTGGTTCACCAAAACGGTGGCGAGGATTTCGGCGATCTGACCGAGCACCGGGGCCAGGGCTTGCAGCGCGGTGTTGATGGCCGGCATGGCGGCGGCGAGCGCACCGGAGAGGGCTTCGGCGATCGAGGCCAGCGCCGGCGCGACGGCCGAGGCGGCCGAGGCCAGGGCACCACCGATGATCGCGGCCAGCTCGGCGATCGGCCCGACGAGGGGGGCGACGGCGGCGATGATGTCAGCGAACGCCTGACCGATCGGTCCGATGGCCGGCGCGAGCGCGTTCACGGCGGTCACGAGTGCGCCGCCGACCACTTCGGCGACCTGGGTCAGCGGGCCGGTGAGACTGGTGACGACGGGGCCGAGCGCGGCCAGGACCGTTCCCAGGGTGTTACCGAGAGAGGCGGCGAGTTGACCCACCAGGCCGATGAGTGGACCGATGAGCGCGCCGAGCCCGTCGAGGGTGTGGGCGAACGCGGCCATGATGTCCGCAACGGGCAGCTCTGCGAGCGCGCCGGTGATCGACTGGATCAGGTAGCCAAACGATGAGCCGACAGCGGCGGCCTGACTGGCGGCCTGGGCACCGAAGCTGATCAAGTCTTGGGTAGCCATCTTCAGAGGCGGGCCGAGCGCAGCAAAGAACTGGCCCGACCCTTCCGTGAGAGCGATCAGTCCGGCTTGCGAGCTGGTCGCGCCGGCGACGACTTCGGAGAACATCGACGAGAATCCGGTTGCGGCCGATTGCAGCGCCGGGGTGAGCGCGTCGAGTAGGCCGCCGAGCTGTTCGAACGCCGGGGCCATCTCTCGAGCGAAGGTGCCAGAGACCGCCTCTTTGGCTCGATCGAGCGCGGGCGTCATGGCCGAGGCGGCCTGTTTGATGCCGTCGAATCCCAGGGCCACCGCGCCCAGGGCCGGCAAAGCGAGCATGCCGATGCCGGCCAGGCCGATGCCGAGCTGGCCGACCGCGCCGCCGGCGACGGCGGCCACCGACATGATGGCCGACCCGACGCCGGAGATCTTGCTGACCGTGCGGCCGAGCCGGTTGGTCAGCCGGTCGGCGTCACCGGCGGCGCGGGTGAATCCGCGGCTGTCGGCGTCGCTGATGATCCGAACGCGCAGGATTGCCGTCGAGCCGGTGCCAGCCATCGGTGTAACTCCTTGTCAGTCAGGTACTTTCGGCCCGTTCGCGGAGTACGTCGAGCATGGTGGCAACCATCACGTCGTCCTCTTCGAGCAGGGCCGCCGGCGCGATGCCGGTGGCTATGGCCAGTGCGGCGATCAGCCGGCCGGGGTCGTCGTCACTGGTGAGGGCCAGGTCTGCGAGTGACCAGCCTGGATCGCGTTCGGGTCGCCGGTGACGATGGGAGCCGGTTCCTGCGGTGACATCGACGGCGGGGGCGGCGGCGTGGTCGCCGGGGTCGGCGGCGCGGTGACGGCCGGTGTAGGTGGGGCCGGCGCTGGTGCGGCCGGCTCGGTAGGGTCGTCGTCGTCCTCTGCGATCTCTTCGACGGTGCGCACCTGGTCCTGGAAAGACTCGAAGTTGCCGACGAACTTCTGTTCGCGGCGGGCGGCGGCAAACGCGGTGAACACTCCCATCAGTAGCTGGTCTTCGGTCGGTGAGGGCCAGCCGTGTTTCTTCCACACCATCGAGTAGGCGACGGTGTCGGACAGTCGCGGGGTGACCGTCTCGCGGCGGTCATCGACAAACACGATCACAAAACTGTTGCCTTGCATGGGTTTACGCTCCTTGGACTGAGTTGACGAGACGGTCTCGGTGTTCGTTGTAATTGCGAATCCACGCCGGCTCGGTGGCGCGGGCGCTTTGGGAGAGCCACGGCTGAGCCGGGATGCGGCGCGCCGGCCAACCCCAATGGATCGGGCCGGAGTAGGGCACGCGGTTGTTGATCGTGGCCACGCTGGCGTTCGCGCCGGCCACACGGGTGCCGGCGGCCAGGCGGCCGGTGCGCCGAGGGGCACCACGCCGGGACGCCGACACAGTGGCCTGGGCGGCCGATCGGTTGGGGCCGGCCATCTCTGGCGCGCGGCGGGCGGCGCGGCGCAGCGTAGCGCTGAGTCGCGTCGCACCCTCCACGTAGATCGGCACCGGGCGATCAGACCGCCGGCGTGGTGCCGGCGGTGCCACCGCCGGCCGGGGCGAATGCCGGCGTGCCGACGATGGCCCATTCGATCTCACTGGTGTTCTTTTTCTTCACGTCGCCGCCGAGGTCGATCGGGTCGATCTGCACTCGGCCGCTGACCTTTTCGCCGCCCGAGGTCGGGGTGAACGTGAAGTTGGTTTCAGCGCCGGCGTTGCGCCAGGACCAGTCGATGACGCCATCTTTGGCGACATCCTGGAATAGCTCCCCGTTGAGTGTCCAGGCGTAGGTGCGGGCACCGACGACGACGCCGCCCGAGAGCACGGGCGTGGGGTCCTCACTGTCGCCCTTGGCGGCGATCGTGCATTTGGTGACCTGGGCGGACATGTCCAGGCTGACCGCGCCGCCACCGGGGGCCTCGAATGTGAGGGTGCCGGGGCCGAGCTGGGCGAGTGGACGGGCGGGCGTGGGTGCGGTCATTGGTTCTCCTTAGTCGAGCGGAAGTGTTGCGCGCCAACCGATTACCTGGCCGGCCTGGTTGGTGACGGATGCGACGGTCTCCACACCGAGCGCGTCGAGCGCGTCGATGAGGCCCGACAGGTGGGTGTAGACGGTGGGGAAGCCAACGTCGGGCACGAGCAGCGCGAGGCCGGCGACCACCTGGGGCGGGCCGGCCAGTGTCGCGGGGCCGATCGAGTCGAGCTCGACCAGCACGCCGGGGGCGTTGACCTCTGAGACGGTCAGGCTGGCGCTGACTCCTGCGGCGCGGAGTGCGGTCACCAGCGCGTCGAGTCGCTGGCCGATGTTCACCCCGCTCATACGATCCACGCTTCTGCCCAGTTGCCGAACCGCAGGAGCATGGCAATGTCTGGATCGTTGCGGGCGACGTAGAGCGCGCCATACTCACCATCGCCGGCGAGCATTGCATCAGGTGAGTTCTTGCGGCGGTAGAGCCGAGCGGCCAGCATCACCGCGCCGCGATAGAGGTCGGCGGGCCAGTCCTCGACCGCCGGCGCGGCGTCGTCGTCGGGGGCCACCTGCAGACCGTGCCAGCGCCGCATGAGCGCGAGCACGGCCCCGACTGGGCCGTCGAGCTGTTGTTTCTCTGGCTCAGTCGAGAGGGTCAGGTGAGCCGCCACGGCGTCGCGCACCGCGCCGGCGGTCGGGGCCGCCATCAGGGTGCGACGGGGGCAGCGACCGGAGCGGCGAACCGGACCTTGCGCAGCGCTTCGGGCCGGTTCATCAGCTGGGCGGTGTAGCCGAACAGAGCGGCGTCACGGCCACCCTTGGCCAGGTGCTCGGCTTCGGCGCGCAGCGGGGAGCCGCCGAGTTCGTAGAACGTGGCGGCGGTCTTGGACCCGACGAGCGCGGAACCCCGTTCGACGGCGGTGGAGGTGGTCCACTTGCTGGGTGCGCCGATGCCCACGATGTCGCCGTAGTGTGGCGCTTCGAGCATCGAGATGTCGAGCAGGCTCAGCATGTCGTCCGGGTTGACGATCGCGAACGTGGCCGGCTGGCGCACGGTGGAGTCGATCACCAGGCCGCCGGCGGAGATGGCGCGCACCATGTCCGGGTAGACCGTGGCGAGCGGCAGCGCGTTGGTGTCGAGCCAGTCGGCCACCTCCAGGTCGGTTTCCTCGGCGTAGCTCTCGGCCATCGCGGCCCAGTAGGCGGCCAGGTACTCGGTGTCACCGAAGTCGAAGAACGCACGGTCGATGTCGTGGCCGCCGGCCCACCGCTCGGAGTCCATCGAGACCGGCTCGGTGACCGGGGTGTTCGTCGGAATGTCGGCCTTGTTACCGGAGTACTTGCCCACCTTGGGCTTAGTGACCCACTTGTAGCCCACGGCCTTGCGGCTGGTGAGTGGCTTGTTCGTCAAGAGCGGGATGATGCGCCGGGTGTAGGCGACACCGGACCACAGCTCACCGAGCCATGCCGGCGCGGTGATGCCGATCTGGTTGGCCACGGTGATGTCGGCCAGCTCGGCGTGCACTTCGGAGGGCCGGCCGGCGATGCCGTTGCCGATGTGATCGAGCACCTGGCGCAGTGACAGGCCGGTGTTCGCGCCGGCGGCGGGTGCGCCGGTGCGAACGGGCCCGATCGGCTGGGGAGCGACGGCCGGCCGCGGTGCGGTGTAGGCGTACTGCGGCGCGGCGGGAGCCGGTGCCGGCTGCGCGGGCGCGGGCGCGGGCTGGGCCGGTGCCGGCTGCGCGGGCGCCGGCTGGACGGGCGCGGGCTGGACGGGCGCGGGCTGGGCCGGTGCCGGCTGCGCGGGTGCCGGCTGGCCGGGTGCCGGCTGCGCGGGCGCGGGCTGGGCCGGCTCCTGCGGTGCGGTCGCGGCGGGCTGGCCGTAGTAGTGGTGGTGGTGCTGTGCGCCGGGATCGCCTGCGGCAGTGGAGTGTTCGGCGAGAATAAGTTTCTCGGTGTGCTCGGCGTGAACGGTCATGACACGTGCCCTTTCGTAGGCGGGGATGGGAACGAGTGCGACCTTGCGGAGCACTGCGTCTGTGATGAACGGGCCGTTCTGGGCGATCGGCACGGCTTCGATACTGAATCGGTTGCGGACGGACTGGGCCTCGATCAGCGCCTGGTCGCCGGTGGGGGTGTTGGGGATTTCGAACTCTGCGCAGACGAGGTTGTCCTCGACCCACCAGTTCGTCATGACGCCGACCGGGCCGTCTCCGTGGGTGGAGTGGTCGCGGAGCAGCTTGACGTCTGACAAGTCGTTGGGGATGCGCAGCGATCCACGGCAGAACGTGAGTCGGCCGCCGGTGGTCGAACCCTCTTCGTCGTAGGGCAGGATCACGCCGGCGATGATGCGCCGGCGTGGGTCGGCGGCGGCAGCTGCGTCGGTCATCGGTAGTCACCTCGCAACCGGTGCCGGCCCACGTTTTCGTCGGGGTACACAGCGCGGGCGGCTGTCTCGGTTTCCACGGCCGGCATCTGGCCGGTGGTGGCGGTGAACTGTTCTGAGACCTGCGCCAGGGCGGCGGCGAGTTCTTCGTTGCGCTGGGCGAGTTCGTCGTAGTTGCCGTTCACCTTGGCCTGGATTTTGCCCATCTCGACCTTGGCCCCGGACGCGGCGAACAGGGTCACGATGACCGGCGTGGCGAACCCGAGCAGGGTCGGCGCATAGCTGGCCACATCACGGCCGGCCAGGAGCGCGTAGCCCAGGGCGACGACGATCAGCAACACCAGGGCGAGCGCGCCGATGAGCGCAATGGTCTTGTCACGTGCACTCATCGCCGGCCCGCTTTGTGGATGAATCGAGCCACACCGACGCGGGTGTCGAGAATCGCAATGGTGTTAAACGCGGACAGGATCAGCGCACCGAGCCCGATCAGGTCGCCGATCACTGGCCACCCTTGAGCTTGCCCACGTCCTCGCGCAGCTCTGCCACGGCGTCGACCAGGGTCAGCGGCTGGCCCTTGTCGTTGGTGCCGAGCTGCGGCCACGGCCCGAGCTGGCGCAGCACGACGGCCACGGCATCGACCAGGGTCAGCGGCTGGCCCTTGTCGTTCTTGCCGAGCTGCGGCCACGGGCCGAGCTGGCGGGAGACCTCGCGCAGCAGGCGGTCTTGTTCGGGGGTCATGTCGTTCTCCTCTGGTGGGGGTCCGTAGATGCCGAGATATCCGTTGTTGAGTTCGTTGGCCAGGGCCGCGACGCGGGGGTCGTTGGGGCCGACGCCGATCTGGTAATGCATTTCGTCGGCGCGGTCCCACCAGCGGCCCCAGAACACGACGCCGCGAAACTTCTTGAGTTCGGCCTCGACACGGGCGACGCGGGCGGCCGGCATGGTGCGAGCACCCCACGGGTACCACGGCGCGTTGATGTCAATTGCGGTGCCGCTCATGTGGTTTGAGTTCGCCACGTCGTTGTCGGCGGACCATCCCCAAACCTGCGAGCGGATCGGTTCGATGGTGCGGTGGTAGTGGAGCATCCAGGCGACGAGGATCGTGGCCACGTCGCCGGCGCGCAGCGGCACCACGACGGCGGCCGGCACGCCGAGGTCGGCCATGCCGACGCGCACGCAGCGGTCGGAGTTGCACATGGGCCACCCGTTCTCGGATGGAACGCCGGGGCGAACGGGGTATCTCATGCGGGCCTCACAGACGCGAGCGGGGTGACGGGCCGGGACTGGTTGCCGTCGTCGGGGGGTGCCACGTCGCCATCTGCGACGCCGGTCAGCACGGTGGTGTTGAAGGCGAGCGATTGGCCGGCGGGCATCATGTCGTCCATGCCGAGGCGGCCGGCGATCGCGGACATGTACGGGGCCAGACCGAAGTCGACCAGCTCGGCCATGCGGGCGTTGGTGTTCTGGTACGTCATGCCCGATCCGGTGTCGGCGTCCAGGAGCGCGGCGGGGATGCCGGTCAGGCGGGCAATGTCGATCGCGGCAGCGTTGCGGCCCTCGACCAGCAGAGCCGGATCACGCTTGCCTGCCTCGACCACATCGACATTCGCCGAGGCGAAACTCACGCCGTGGTCGGTCTTGCGACGGGCGGCCACAAAATCATCAACCACCGCCTTGCGCTTGTCCGGGGGCAGCGGCTCACCGGAGAGTTGCTTGATGATCGTGTTCAACACCGGCGACCGGGCGGCCTTGCGGGCACCGTCTGCCAGGTCGGCGGCGTGGCCGACCGGATCGGCCCCGTAGGCGAGGATTCCCTCATCGACACCGGGGATCACGATCACATCGGTGGCCGCAACCTCACGGTTGTTCCACAGCACGTGACCGGTGTCCGGGTCAATTGTCCACTGCTCGAACGGGATTCGGTCGGCGGCGATCACCGGGCCGTTGCCGCCGGCGCGGGCCACGGCCCACGCGGACAGACCGTAGAAAAACAGGTCATCGACCGTCCAGAGCATCCGGTGATAGGGCGACCAGGGGCCGTCTGTGCTGTCGATCCACGGGGGCCGGTTCGCGCCGACGAGTTCGGCGGTGCCGGCGTAGGGCACCAGCGGGCAGCGCGGCAGGTTGGTGACGATCAGCCGGCGGGCGCGGACGACGGCCGGCACCCGGAGCGCGGCGCTACGGGTGAGTTTGGCCGGCGCGCCCGGTGGCAGGTCGAAGTGTTCGAGGTGATTTGGTGAGGCCCACGGGCTCTCGTAGGGCACCGCTCGCGACGCCGCCGAGGTCATCGTCACCGCGTCGCGCAATGTCGTCAGCAATCCCATGCGGCAAACGGTAGGACTGGTGTTCACGCGCGGCGGCCGTGAGCGCGGCGCGTAGGGCCTTGCGACCGCCGGCCAGGTCGCCGTGATCGCGGCGCAGATGACGGGCCGCACCCGTCCACACGTGCGCCAAAGACGTTGAGGCTAAACGCCATTCGCATGACTGGCAGAGAGCGACGCGCACCGCGCCGTGATCGATGGTGACGCCGGCGGCGGTGGTGGTCATTGCGACTCCTCAGTGGTGGTGGTGAACACGAACTCTTGTTCTGGCTCGGCGTGGGTGGCGACCCACAGAGCGGCTAGCATCGCCTCGATTTCAGCGATCGAGCCAACCGAGTGTTTGCGCGACAGGACGCGGCCGGCCTCGGCGACGTTGCGCATCACCGCGCCGCGCCAGGCTCGGCGCATCCCTTCGTCGTGGCGCATCATCAGCGTGGGCGGACCCTCACCCTTGCGCGGGTTGATCCGGGCCAGCATGTCGTCGGTAGCGGTCGCCCACTCGCGGCCAGTGGGTGCGCGGTAGTCGACGGTGAGCGTGTCGGCCAGCCGGCCAGACGGGCCGTCCGGGTTGACGCCGACGCCGATCGGCCGGCGAGCGTCGGCGATCGTGTCGACCAGCTCGGCGGCCCAGACGACGCCGGGGGCCGAGTCGATCACCTCGGCCACGTAGCGATCGCCGACCTGGGCCACGACGACGACGGCCGACCAGGAACGGTCGTAGGACGTGGCCGCGCCGATAGCGAACGGGGCCGTCTCGGGGATCGCGTCAGGAACGGTCGCGGTGTCGAGCACCGTCTCAGACAGCAACGGGTCTTTGCTTCCGGTGGGTCGGTTGGCGAATCCACGGATGAACTCAGCCTCGCTCGACATCTGCGAGCGGGCGCGGTGCAGCGCTTCCATGTCCATCGTGTGGCCGAACGCGGGATGGTATTTGGCGATCACGTCAAAGTCGGTGGGGTCTTCGTCGTCGGGCACGCCGAAGTCGATCAGGCACGCGCGTGGTTCCTCGCGAGCGCGTTCGATCATGCCGTCGAGCCATTCCGAATCCGCGGTGCCGCGCGTGGACAGGATGACCGTCTGGGCACCGGGCCAGGGTGCAGCGCTGCGAGTGGACTGGGCCGGCGCGATGCCCGACATGAGCGCGTCGCCCTGGGGCACGGTGTACTCCCACGACTCATCGACCAGGTTCAGGTCGCCCTGTTTTCCGTGCAGTGACCCGGCGGTCGGTGGGTGCGCGCGGAACTCGGAGCCGTTCAAGAACTCCATTGCGGTGTTGGCCGACGCGCGTTTGAGCTCAAAGGTTTTCGCGAGCGGCGATAGCTGCGCCGGCCGAGCCATCTCGAGAAAGTTCGCTCGAGCATCGAGGCCGGTTTGCGCGGTGTACCACACGCGAGAGTTCGGAGTCAGCAGCGAGCGATGAACGCCGGTCGCCAGGTTGCTGATCGTCTTGCCGGCTTGGCGTTGCACGGTGATCACCACCAGCGAGTAGAACAACCGGCCGGTGAGCGGATCAACCTCATTGGCCACAGCGGCCGTGGCGGTCTGCCACGGCATGAATGGGCGGCCGAGCGCGGCGGCGATCTTGCCGATACTGCGCCCGTAGCTTCTACGGCTCGGATCGCGTGGGGTCATGTACCTCGGCGGGGGCATCGTCGGTCGCGCCAAGGTCATTGAGCAGTTCTTTCAGTGAGTCGTCGGTCTCGGTCGCGCGGGAGTCCGGGGTGAGCCGTAGCTCGCGCAGCGCCTCGGTGACCGGCTGTAGCAGCTTGGACGGGCCGTAGGGCTTGTTCTGCGCCTCGAATGCATCGAGCGACCAGGCCGCCGAACGGACCAGCGTCACCAGCGCCTCATCCTCGGGGCGGAGTAGATCGGCGTCGGCGGCGGCCGAGAACGCTCGGTCGACCGCCTTGGAGTGCCGGCCATCGACAGGGCCAGGAACAGGCGCGACACCGAACAAGTCAGCTTGGCCGGCACCGGGTGCGCGGGGATCGGGCCTAGGCACGAGACAACCGGCCGATGAGGTGCTGAATCGCGGCAACATCTTTGTCCGTCAGTGCGGACAGATCGAACTCTGGCCGGCCTAGCAGCTCGCTCGGTTCGCAGTAGAGCGCGGCGGCAAGCGCAGCCAGGTCGTCCACGTCGATCCGGCGTTGATTGCTTTCGAGCTTCTGGATTGCTTCGGCTGTGAACTTGCGCCCTCGGCTGGAGACATCATCAGCGAGCACCTGGCGGGTCCACCCGAACTCTTGCCGGCGGCGTGACACCTCGGCGGCCACGATCTGGGAGACCGGACCGGACTCATTACCTCGTTGGCGTTCCACTCGTATATTCCTCTCGATCACTCCGCATAAGTATGCAGTATGTACCTACCCCCGGATTGTACTGACCAGGGGGAAAATCGGGCAGGCGCTGGGCTTCCGGGGGTCGATCGCGAATCCAAAAACCCTTTGACCTGCGGTTATGCATGAATATGCAACATGCACGCATAACGCATATTCCGCATGATTATTCATCGCTATGAATAGGGCGGGGCTTGGTCCAGTCGAACGATGGTGCGGCGCGGGCGGTGGGCAGTGGATGCAGTGCGAACCACTCATCGAGCGAGCGATTACCACGAGAGCTGTTGCACGACAGGTGCGCCGGCCGCAGGTTGACCAGCGCATCACTGCCACCCTTGGACCTGGGCACCACGTGATCGGCGGTGGTCGCACCCAGCCGACCGCACAGGTGGCACCGCCGGCCGTACGTCGCCAGCACCAGCGCCGTCAGCTCGACCACCCACCGCCCAGACCACGGCCTCATCCCGCCTGCACACCGAGCGCGGACAGCAGACTACCGAGCTTGCCTCGGGTGGTCTCCCGCTTGCGCACGAGCACGGTCGCCGCGCGGATCACGCCCTGGTCGCCGTGCTCGATCGCATCGACCGCACAGTCAGCGATGACCGGGCAACGTAGACACACCGCCGCCAGGTGCGAGGGCACAGTCGTGTGACCGTTCGGCACGACCCACAGTTCGGGGTCGGTGCCGGCGCACGCCGCCCGATCGCGCCAACCAGGGCGAGGCAGCGCCACGCCCTGGTCGGACTCCATCACCTGGGCCATCGCGCCAGCACCTCACAGTCGAACGTTCGCGTGTGCGGCCAGAACCGACGAACCCACGCCGCGTAGTGGTCACCCGCATGGCGATTCGGCCGCGTGCACAGCAACGTCGAGCCGGGGTGTTCGGACTGGTGGCACTTAGGCGACGCCACCTCTGTCACCGCTGCGTCGGCCACAGATCGAGCGGATGTTCGGGGTCCATCGCGTCGATGAGTTCGGCGAGCTGGGAGACGATGCTGGCCAGGAGTAGATGAGTCATGCCCGTGGCGTCATCGAGCGTGGTGGCCAGCCGGCCGTAGGTCTCGCGCAGTTCGGCCACCAGGTCAGCGGTCCGCTCGGTGTCGAGCTTGCGGGCCAGGGTGGCTGTCTCGGGGTCAGTGCGGCGGTGCCGGCCGATGGTCTCGATACTCATGTTTTCCTCTTTCGTCGGTTGCGGGCCTTGGCGGCGTCGCGTTCTCGTTGTGCCTCTTGCGCCGCGACCGTGATGGCCGCGTGCGCGCCGTGGCATAGGACATGGCCGAGGACGCCGCCGGGTCCGTACATGAGGCGGTCGCCGTTGCTGATCGGGGCGTTGCAGAACGCGCATCGCCCGCCGGATCGGTGTGCAGTGAATCCCGGTGCGTGGTGCTCGGTGCGACCACGCCGGCCTTCTAGACGGATGTGCGTGTTGTTGACGGCCTGCAGCAGGATCGGTGCGTGTGTCTTGAGTAGGTAGACGTACTGACGGATGTGCATCCAGTCAGGGCACAGATCGTGGTCGGACAGGTCAGCCAGCTTGTGTTTCACATCGCCTCCAGAAGGTTGATTAGGGATCGCTTGGGGTGGCGGTCGTCCTCCACCCCATAAAGGCACCCCGGAAAATCGCCAGATATCCGTTCTCCGCCGTTGCTTGGGGCCGCCGTGTCGGAGGGCAGACTTTCCTCTTCTACGGCGGAGCAGCGGTTTAACTGTCCCAAACGGCCACATTTGAGACAGCCAGCACATGCCGGGAGTTGTGCTGTTGCGTTACCGGCAGGCGGTCGGTTTACGTCGGACCCACCCCAGAGCGACGGTCGAGTTAGATCAGGCGTCACCGCCGTTGGGGCCGAACAGGTTTGGGTCGAACAACGTTGGACCGGGCGGCCTGGTGGCCTCATCGCGACAGTCGCGGCATGTCAGGTTGCCATCGGTGGGCAGGTGGCCGGCGGCGAACACGCGCTCACAGACCTTGCAGTAGAGACCAGACGGCGATGGGGTATCGACCCACGCCGATGACGGTTTCAGCTTCTTACCGGCGGGATGACGAGACCGAGAGCCAGCCTCATCCGGCGGCAACGGCCGGCCCTTGCGCCAGCTGACTTGGCCCCACGGGCCTTGGACCACCTCACCCACGTCGGCACGTCTTCCAAGCCACATAGCCCTGGTGCTTGTTCACGTAGCCAATGCCGAGCACATGCCCACACGAGCTACGCAGCACGACCAGGCGAGGCCGCTTGGGTGGGTGGGCCACGGAAGTGCGGTACGCGATGGGTTTCATCCATCTCGCGCGATGAAGGGGCGGGCCGCTCTGTGGCGTCAGCATCCCAAATCACCGGATTCATGGCTGGAGTCCTCGCGGGACGCCAGGGCATCGACATCGGCAACGGAGTACCGCCGATGTCCACCTGGGGTAGTCACGACAGGCACGAGAACGCCCGTCAGCGCCCAGCGGCGAACGGTTTCGCGAGAGACGCCGAAGCGCTCAGCGACTACAGAACTGCCACATAACGCGACTTGGGCCATGTGGGAGACACAACCACACGTATGTAATTCGCGTCAAGCACGAGTTCCGTGCCGCGCTGGATCATGCCCTGATCCTTATGCCATAATTCGCACATGACGCAAGCAACCGATGAGCCGAATTGGGTACCGACCACTGCCACATTTGCCTCGCGCCTCATTCTGACGCGGCACAAGATGGGCTGGAACGCAAAAGAGGCCGCTCTAGCGTGCGGGATCACGCAGGCGAGCTGGCGGGAGTGGGAAACGTTCGGTCGGCTACCGCGCGACCTGGCGGGCGTGTGTAACAAGATTCACGCTCGCACGGGAGTCAACGCGGTTTGGCTGATGACCGGCGTTGACTTAGGGCCGACCGACGGTGGGCCGGGTGTTGTGCGCCATCAGGGACTCGAACCCCGAACCCGCTGATTAAGAGTCAGCTGCTCTGCCAATTGAGCTAATGGCGCGCGTTGTTGCGACTTGGAACGTTAGCAGGACTCATACGGAAAACGAAAATCGCGTGGTCGCAGAGGTGAAAACGGTCTGTTTTGACCGCTCGTCGCGTTTCCTGTCCGTCACACATTGCCCGTAGACTCTCCTCAGTTGGTTGGTGCCCACTCGTTGGGCTTTAGGGGATGTTTGGAGTGTGATGGGGTTCACGCAGACCTCGGTAGGACAAGGGGCTCGAAAGTCCACTGTTTTCATGGTTTTCCTGATCGCACTCGCCGCCGTGGTGTCGGCGTGTGCCTCTGATGCCCCAACGCCCAAGTACAGCGATCAGGTGGTCAGCACCACACCGTTTGACGATCTCCTGCAGCCGGCGGTGAAGATCACCGGTTTTGCGGACAAGCCCGTGGTCGACGGTGATGTCGGGTTCTCGCCCGGTGCGCCCGTGAAGGTCACCGCGAGCGACGGGCGTCTCACCAACGTCCAGATCACCAACTCGGCGGGCGCACCGGTCCCGGGCAACCTCTCGCCGGACAAGAAGAGCTGGACCGTGGCCCCGGGTTCGTTCGGCTACAACAAGACCTACACGCTGACGGCTGACGCCAAGGGCATCGGTGGCAGCACCAAGGCGACCACTTCGTTCACCACGAGTTCGCCCAACAACCTCACCCAGGCCTACCTACTGCCAGAGGACAATTCGACTGTTGGCGTCGGGATGCCGGTGTCAATCCGATTCGATGAGGCCATCCCCAACCGCAAGGCTGCGCAGGACGCGATCACGGTCCGTACCGACCCACCTACCGAGGGTGGCTTCTACTGGCTCAGTGACACCGAATTGCGTTGGCGCCCGGCGCAATTCTGGAAGCCTGGCACCAAGGTTGATGTCGCGGTCAACACCTATGGGATCGATCTCGGTGACGGTCTCTTCGGCCAAGAAAACCTGAAGACCAACTTCACGATTGGTCGCGAGCTCATCGCCACCGCCGATGACAACACCAAGACCATCACCATCACGGAGAACGGCAAGGTCATCAAGACGATGCCGACGTCGATGGGCAAGGATTCCACGCCCACCGACAACGGCACGTACATCATCGGTGATCGTCTCGACCGCATCGTGATGGATTCGTCCACCTACGGTGTCCCCGTCAATTCGCCGGCCGGGTACCGGCTGGATGTCGACTACGCCACCCAGATGTCGTGGAGCGGTATCTACATCCACTCCGCGCCGTGGTCGGTGTACGCGCAGGGCAGCGAGAACACGAGCCACGGATGCCTGAACGTCAGCCCGGAGAATGCGCTGTGGTGGGTTCAGAATTCGTTGCGAGGCGACGTCATCACCGTGAAGAACACTGTGGGTCCCGATCTGTCGGGCACCGACGGCCTCGGTGACTGGAACATTCCATGGGAAACCTGGAAGCAGGGCAACGCCTGAGGTTTGAGCGTCCCCGTCATGGGACATCGGGGGTCTTCTCCGGGTCGTGAGCCCGGCCTCGTGGGCGGTTTGCACGCGGAGTAGTCCAACGCGGCTGCGTCGTCGGAGCCGCGTAGAGCCCCGCCCTTGCAACGGCTCGCCCTTGTTGCTGGCCGTTTCCGTCCCCCGGCCGAATGATGCGGCCCCTGTCCTCCTCCGAAGCGCAATTGCGTACGTGAGAGGCCGACCCACGCCTTCTCACCCTTTTCTGGGCCCGTATCGCCCCGCTGTGCCGTCAGCGTCCGTCGGGCGCATCCACGCGCCAGCGAGATGTCGTGCCGGACAGGCTGTGTGATGAGGCAAGCGGGAAATAGATTGCGCGGCGAAGGTCTGGTCGCCCGATGGAGCGATGTCGGCAGCAGTCCAGAAAGTCGCGAAACGACAAAGGCCGGTGCTTGCGCGATCAGCGCTCACACCGGCCCTCGTGTTGGGGTGGACGACGGGACTCGAACCCGCGACAGCCAGAATCACAATCTGGTGCTCTACCAACTGAACTACGCCCACCATCGGATCCGCGTTAGCGGAACCAGGGACTTACTCTAGCGGCTCGCCGGTCCGGAATTCCAATCGGTTACCCAGCCTGTCGCCATCAGGCCGGACCGAGCGTTTTGGTCACTTCCTCGATGGCCGACGATTCGGGCCCAGGAGGGGCGACAAACGCTGTTGCCCGGTAGTACTTGAGCTCCCTGATCGATTCCCGGATGTCGGCCAACGCACGGTGTGCCAGGCCCTTCTCGGGCTGCCCGAAGTAGATCCGCGGGTACCACCGGCGACACAGTTCCTTGATGGAGCTGACGTCGACCATCCGGTAGTGCAGGTACGCGTCGAGTTCGGGCATGTCCCGGGCGATGAAGCCGCGGTCGGTGGCGATCGAGTTGCCGGCAAGGGGTACCGCGCCGGCGGTGTCGATGTGCTTGCGCAGGTAGTCGAGGACCTGCTTCTGCGCCTGCTCGATGGTCACCGTGGACGCACGCACTTCTTCGGTGAGTCCGGACGCTGCATGCATTTTCTTCACCACCGCGGGCATGGCCGCCAGGGCGTCGTCGTCGGCGTGGATGACCACGTCGACGCCGTCACCGATGATGTTGAGTTCGCTGTCGGTGATCAGGGCTGCGATCTCGATGAGCTTGTCGCTGCGCAATTGCAGCCCGGTCATCTCGCAGTCGATCCACACAAGTTTGTCTTGCACCCCACAACCCTAGTTGAGCGGTCTGTGGTGCCACGCCCTGACCTGGGCCCGCCAGGGGGAGACCCTAGTCGCCGAGCTTGCGGTAGAACGAGCCGACGATCGGCGCGGTGAACTTGCGGGGGGTGTAGCCACCGGCAACCGACATCGCCTTGGACAGTGCCCCGGGAACCACACGCATCTTGTTTCGCTCCAGTGCGTCGAGACTGAGCTTTGCCACCGACTCGCTCGAGTTCCACATGAAGTCGGGGACCACACGGTCGACGATGCTTGCCTCTTCCGGCGTCGGAGTGTGGGTACGCACAGGTCCCGGCGCCAGCAGAGTTACGTGCACGCCTTTGTCGGCCACCTCACCCCGGACCGATTCGGAGAGGGTGTTCACAAACGCCTTCGTTGCCGCGTATGTCGCGTTGTTCGGAATCGGCATGTTGCCCGCCGCCGATCCGACCATGAGGATGCCGCCGGCTTTGCGTTGAACCATCTGGGGCAGAACCGCGAGTGTGAGGTCGTGCACCGCAACGGTATTGAGCCTCACCTGTGCTCGCTCGTATTCTGGGTCCAGCTCGGACAACGGTCCGAAGGTGGCAATGCCCGCGTTGTTGCACAAGATGGAGATCTCGCGGTCGCGGAGCTCGTTGCAGAGGGTGTCGGTCGCGGTCGGATCAGAGAGGTCGGTGGCACGCACTTCCGCCTCGATACCGAACGTTGCGCTCAACTCGGTCGCGGTCGCGGTCAGGATCTCCTCGCGGCGGGCAACCAAGATCAGGGAGTGCCCGCGTCGGGCGAGCTCGGTCGCGAGTGCTGCGCCGATACCCGACGATGCGCCGGTGACCACTGCCCTGGCTGACGGTGTCGGATGGGGGATAGGCATGGCGCCGATCGTATCGGGAGGACGCCCTCAGGTGGCCGACAGCCGGAACATGCGGATGTCTCGCGAGGTCTTGCTGCGATAGATCGCGTAGTTGTGTGCCACCTTCTCGAACTCGCGATAGAGGCGTTCCTTTTCGCTGCCCTCGACAAGAGTGGCAGTCGCCGCGACCTCGGTTCCGTCGATGTTCACCCACGCCGCGGGGTTTGCGAGCAGATTCCCGGTCCAGGCAGGGTGGTGGGCCTGCCCGAAGTTGGACCCGACCACGTAGAGGTCGGGGTCCTCGCGGTGGTACAGAAGGGGCGATACGCGGCGTTGCCCGCTCTTTGCGCCGATCGTCGTCAGCAACATGGTGGGGGCCCCGACCGGACCGGCGATGGTGAACCGTCCCCTGCTACGGATCAGAAGTCGCCGGTCCAGCGGAATCATCTTGCGTGCCAACCAGGTTCCGGGTGAGGTGGCCGCCACCGCGAACATGACCCGGTTGAGCGGCGAGCTACTCGAGCCCCAACGCCTGTCGGGAAATGGTGCGGTCACGGCTCCACCCTTCGTGGTTCGGCTTCAGACGATACTTGCGGCGACCTCGGTGCCCTGGCGGATCGCCCGTTTCGCGTCGAGTTCGGCGGCCACATCGGCGCCGCCGATGACGTGGGTGCTCACACCCGCGACGGTCAGCGGGTCGACGAGCTCGCGCACCGACTCCTGACCAGCACACACCACCACGGTCTCGACGTCGAGCACGCGCGTGGTGCGCTCGCCGCCTTCCTCTTTCGGAGCGAAACTCAGGTGCAGACCTGCATCGTCGATCTTGTCGTAACTGGCTCCGGAGATCTGCTCGACGCCTTTCATCTTGACGGTCGCTCGGTGCACCCAGCCGGAGGTCTTGCCCAGCGATTTACCCTGCCGGCCCGTTTTGCGCTGCACGAGAAACACCGTGCGGGCAGCGGGGGTGGGACGCGGTTTACCGACAAACCCCGGTACGCCCAGGTCGTCGGTGATGCCCCATTCCTCTGCCCATTCCTTGACGTTCAGGGTGGGGGAGTCGTCGACGGTGAGGAATTCGGTGAGGTCGAAGCCGATACCGCCGGCCCCGATGACTGCAACGGTCTTGCCGATCTCCCGGTGGCCGAGCACCGCCTCCGCGTACGACATCACCTTGGGGTGGTCGATACCGGGGATGTCAGGCATACGAGGGGTGACGCCGGTCGCCACGACAACATCGTCGAACTTCTCGTCGATCAGTTCTTCGGCGCTGATCCAGGTGTTCAGGTGGACGTGGACACCGGTCGCCTCGAGCTGAGCTGTGAAGTACCGGATGGTCTCGGAGAACTCTTCTTTACCGGGAATCCGCGCTGCGATAGAGAACTGACCGCCGATGTGTTCGCCGGCCTCGTACAGGTGCACCTCGTGCCCCCGCTGTGCCGCGGCAACAGCGGCCGACAGGCCCGCCGGTCCAGCCCCCACCACCGCGACGCGCTTGGACTTACGGGTGGTGCCGAGCGTGAGCGTGGTCTCGCGTCCTGCGCGGGGATTGACCAGGCACGACACCTTCTTGCCGACGAAAGCATGGTCGAGGCACGCCTGGTTGCAGGCGATGCATGTGTTGATCTCCGCGGCCCGCCCGGCCTCCGCCTTGTTGGCGAACTCGGGGTCGGCCAGTAGAGGACGCGCCATCGAGATGGCATCGACTCGTCCACCCTCGAGGATCTGCTCGCCGAGTTCGGGGGTGTTGATGCGGTTGGAGGCGATGAGCGGAATCGACACCTCTTCGCGCAGGCGCTCGGTGTAACTGACAAACGCCCCGCGAGGAACGGACGTCACGATGGTGGGCACCTGCGCTTCGTGCCATCCGATGTCGGTGTTGATCGCGTCGACACCGTGCTCTTCGAGCTTGCGTGCCAGCAGGGCGATCTCGTCCCACGTCTGGCCGTCTTTGACGAGATCGGCAATGGATTGGCGCATGATCACCATGAAGTCGGGGCCGACTCGTTTGCGGATCTCTTTGACGATCTCCACAACGATGCGCTGGCGGTTCTCGGTGCTACCGCCCCATTTGTCGGTGCGGTCATTGGTGCGCTTGCACAGGAACGTGTTGAGCAAATAACCCTCGCCGCCCATGATCTCGATACCGTCGTACCCCGCCTCGCGCGCGAGCTTCGCGCAGCGCCCATACGACCAGATCGCATGCCTGATGAGGGCATCGTTCATCTTGATCGGCTGAAATGGGTGCACTGGCGACTTTTCCCAGCTGACACTGAATTTGAACGGTGTGTACCCGTACCGGCCGGCGTACAGCACCTGCATCGCGATTTTGCCGCCCTCTTTGTGGACCGCACTGGTGAGGCGTCGGTGGCGGATCACGTCGAGCTTGTTGGTGAGCTTGCCCGCGAACGGCGACAGCAGGCCCGCGCGGGTTGGTGCGATTCCTCCCGTGATGATCAGTGCCGCACCGCCTTTGGCTCGCTCGGCGTAGTAGGCGGCGAGCTTGTCGACGTCCCAGAGGCGATCCTCCAGACCGGTGTGCATGGAGCCCATGATGACGCGGTTCTTGAGTTCGACCTTGTTGATGGTCAAGGGCTCGAACAGTTTTGGGTACGGATTGGTCATGGGTGGAACCTTTCTTGTCACGGGGGCTGGCCGCGACGCTTTTCAGTTGCTGGGTGGTTCGTCGAGCTGAGCGCTCAACGCGCCGATCACTTCGTCACACCACTCGATGAACCCCATCTCGATACGCACTCCACCGCGCAAGACCAGGTATTGCTTGAGCTTGCGGAAGTTGAGGGCGTCGGGGTCGGGGTAGTCGTTCTTCTCGAATTCCTGGTACAGCCTCAGTCGGCCTTCGTGCAGGTCGCGATGGCGCTTCAGCTCGGCGATGAGTCCGGGTAGGTTGCCGAACTCGGCGGCCCTGATCTTGACGCCCAGTTCGTCGCGCAGCTGCTGAGGTTCGGTGGGGGAGCTGACCCACTCCCTCAGCGCCACACGCCCTTTGGCTGACAGCGTGTAGACCTTCTTGTCCGGTCGGCCGTCTTGCGCAACGGATTCGAAACTCACCAGACCGTCGGTGTGCAGCTTCTTGAGCGTCCGATAGATCTGCTGATGTGTGGCCGACCAGAAATGGCCGATGGACCGGGTGAACTGTTGCCCGATTTCGTAACCGGTGCCCGGACGCTCGGCGAGCGAGGTCATGATCGCGTGTTCGAGTGCCACGCCAGCACCATACCTGTGCAACTGCGCGCTATGCAACAGTGTTTATATGCCAGTTTCTACTAGCTGTGACCTGCGAAACGGGCGATGCTGCCGGTTCAGTGGGCGGCGTGATGGTGCTCGATCACCCGGATTTCACCGGACCGCTCGCAGGTGGCGTACCCCTGCCGTTTCGCGAACAGCTCCCACGACGGCCCTTCCGGGTCTGCCGGAACGTCGATGCTGCTGCCGTCGCCGAACTCCATGTGCAGGTCCCCGTCGTCCGTGCATTCGGCCACCGCGCATCTGCTGCCCAGCATGGTGAACAAGGGGCGTTGTTCGGGGATCACGTTGGCCGGATCGATGTCGTCGTGGTCGATCCCGCGTCCTCCGATGGGTGGTGAGGTCAGTGAGAAAGGCGACCACAAGACCAGCTCGCAGTGACCGTCGAAGAAGAACGTCAAGTTGTCATCGAACGTGAGTCGCTCGACGTGATGGCCTTGTATCCACAGGTGCACGGCAACCTCCAAGTGGTGTACGTCACATTCGACTGTCGCGCACAAACGCGAGTTAGGCAAGAAGAACGCCGGTCAGCAGTTGCTCGTGACAGTGTCGATTCGTGACTGAGCTGGACGACGATCTGAAGGCATTGCAACGGGCCATACGTGATGCGGCGCGTGAAGCGCCCTGCGGGATCGACGAACGACAACGGCGACGGCTCGACGAGCTCGTCGCCCACGTCCGGCAACACTCGCCGTACTTCGGCCGGCTCTACCGGGATCTTCCCTGGTCCGGTGCGACGATCACGGACTTACCGATCACGTCGAAAATCGAGCTGATGGACTCCTTCGACGAATGGGTGACCGATCCGCGGGTGACGCTGGATGGCGTACAGAGATTTGTCGGCGACCAGGCCTCGGCAGGTTCGGCGTTCCTCGGCGACTACCTCGTGACGACCACGTCGGGCACCACCGGGCATGTCGGCTATTTCGTCACCGAGGAGTTCGCATTCCGTGTCACGCGGGCCCTGGGCACGCGGGAACGCAGGATGTCGGTGGTCGAGACCGCGCAGTTCCTCAGACGTGGCCGCCGCACAGCCGTGATCGCGGGGACGAGCGGTCACCACATGGCCCGGGCCCTGCTCGCCCGTCAGCAGGTCCAGACCGGACAGAGGCAGTTGGCGAGATTGCTTCCGGTGGACACACCCATCGGTGAGCTCGTCGACCAGCTCAACGCCTTCGATCCCGCTGTGCTGAGCGGTTATTCGAGCACGTTGTTGCTCCTCGCCGAAGAACAGGCTCGACGACGATTGCACATCAGGCCGGTCATCGTGCGTCCGATTGCCGAGGGGATGACTCCAGAGATGGCGAAGCGACTTCGGGAGGCCTGGCAGGCGCCGGTGGTCAACAGTTACGGGGCCAACGAATGCATGTTCATCGCGCGCGAATGCGACCTGGGCTGGCAGCACCTGAACGCCGACTGGGTTGTTCTCGAACCGATCGACCGAGACGGGGGACCCACGGCCCCCGGCGTCGCATCGCGCTCCGTGTTGCTGACGACCCTGTTCCGTCGGGTTCAACCGATCATCCGGTACCAGCTGGGCGACAGCATCACCATGAAGTCGGATGCGTGTGAGTGCGGCAACCGCCTTCCGGCGTTTCGGGTGTCCGGCCGCGTCGCCGAGTTCCTGCATGTCGAGTCTTCGGCCGGGGTGAGGGAGTTCGCCCCCTCGGAGATCGGCGCTGCACTCGGTGCCGTGACCCGCTGGGCCCAGTACCAATTCGTCCGAGAGTCTGCGACCAGGGTCGGGGTGCGTGTTCGCCCGGTCGCGGGTGATGACCGTGCGGTGGTCGCTGCGGAGATGGTGGCCGGCCTGACGACATTCTTCGTCGACCGGGGCGTTCCGGGAATGACGGTCTTCGACACCGGAGAATCGCCGCAACAGAGCCCCGGGGGCAAATATCTGCGAGTGGTGTCGCACTGACCATGCGACGTCGGATCTCGGTGCCCCCGGCAGGACTCGAACCTGCGACCTAGAGATTAGAAGGCTCTTGCTCTATCCACCTGAGCTACGGAGGCGTGCCGACTTGTCGGCGCAGGCGAGTATATCGGCCGGTGCAATCGCGGGCGGACGCAGCTCACACCCGTGTGGTGCCTACCCTGGTGGGATGAGTACGACTACAGCCGATTCGATCGACATCCGCCGCAGCGGGGCGGCGAGCATCGGCTGGGTTCTGTCCTGGGTCGCGGCGGCTGTGGCCATCGCGGTCACGGCCATCTCGGCGAGTGTTGTGCTGGATCTGGCCGGCGTCGGTGATCCCGGTGCGCTGACCCGGTACGGGCTGCCCACCGTCCAGACGATCGGCGAGATCGGCGCCGTCGTGGCTGTGGGCGGCACGTTGTTCGCGGCATTCTTCGTCCCCCCACAATCGGACGGGGTACTGGACGTCGGTGGCTACCGCGCCATCCGATTCGCCGCGGTCGGGGCCCTGGTGTGGGCGATCGCGGCGTTGCTGATGATCCCGCTCACCGTCTCGGACACCTCGGGATTCCCGCTGTCGGAAACGATGTCCATCGACCGATTGATCACCGCCCTCGACCAGATCGCCGACGCGCGTTCCTGGCTGTGGACCGCGATCTTCGCGTTGATCTGCGCCGTCGTCGCCCGCATCGCCCTGCGCTGGACCTGGACGCTGATCGCATTGCCGCTGGCTCTGCTCACACTCATGCCCACCGCTCTTGCCGGGCACTCGTCGACCGGCGGCAGTCACGATTACGCCACCAACAGTCTGATCCTGCACATCGTGGGTGCCTGTCTGTGGATGGGGGGACTCTTCGCGGTCCTCGTCTATGCGCGCGGAGGCGGTCGTCACACGGCCCTGGCAGTCCGGCGATACTCGCGCATCGCATTCTGGTGTTTTGTTGTCGTCGGTGCCAGCGGAGTGATCAATGCGTTGATCCGAGTGCACCTCGATCAGCTGTTCACCGAGACATACGGCCAACTCGTCGTGGCGAAGACCGTCGCACTGGTTGTACTCGGCGGCTTCGGGGCCTGGCACCGACGTCACACGATCTCGACATTGTCGGCGACGGAGGACCGGACACCCTTGATCCGGTTCGCCCTGGCCGAGTTGTTCGTCTTTGCGGCGACCTTCGGCCTCGCGGTCGGACTGTCCCGCACGCCGCCACCGGCCAACGTCAACCCGGCTGACATGCCGGCCACCGAGTTGATCCTGGGCTACCGACTGGATGAAGCCCCGACCATCGGTCGGATATTCGTCGACTGGCGCTTCGATCTGCTGTTCGGCACGCTCGCCATCGTCATGGCGGTTGTGTACCTGCGAGGGGTGTACCGACTGCGCAAACGCGGCGACGCGTGGCCGATCGGGCGGACAATCGCTTGGATGCTGGGGTGCGCAGCATTCCTCTTCGCCACGTCGTCGGGCCTCGGAAAATATGCGCCGGCGCTGTTCAGCGTCCACATGGTGGCGCACATGATGTTGTCGATGCTGGTACCGGTGCTACTGGTTCTCGGTGGCCCGGTGACACTGGCGTTGCGAGCCATACCGCCCGCGGGCAGGACTGCTCCTCCAGGGCCACGCGAGTGGATTCTCGCCGTCCTGCACAGCCCGTACTCGCGCTTCCTCACCCACCCGCTGGTCGCGTCGGTGCTGTTCGTCGGTAGCTACTACGTGCTGTATCTCGGCGGCCTGTTCGAGATGTTGGCCGAGTATCACGCGGCGCACGTGGCGATGAACTTGCACTTTTTGGTCAGTGGCTACCTCTTCTACTGGGTGGTCATCGGCATCGATCCGTCGCCGAGGACCCTGTCACCGGTGGCAAAACTGGCCATGGTCTTCGGGTCGCTCCCGTTCCACGCCTTCTTCGGTGTCGCCCTGATGAGCACCGACAACGTCATCGCGCGGCCGTACTACAACAGCCTTCTGTTGCCGTGGAATCCCGATCTGCTGAGTGATCAGCGGCTCGGTGGGGGCATCGCCTGGGCGGCCGGCGAGATTCCGCTGGTGCTGGTGATGTTGGCGCTGCTGGTGCAATGGAGCCGTCAGGACCAACGTCAGGCGACTCGGTTCGACCGACGGGAAGATCGCGACCACGACTCGGAGTTGGCCAGCTACAACGCGATGCTCGCCCAGCTGGCCGGTCAGCCAGGTGGGTCGGGGCAAACCGGGGCGGAGACGACAACCGCAGTGGCGAATGACCATGACATCGAAGCGGACGGCGACGAGGTTGTCGACGTGGACGCGAGCGAGACAGGTCCCGGCGCCCGCAAGTGACGAATTTTCCGCCGGTTGTCCACAGCAACGGAATGCTCCACAGGTAGGTGCTCGAGACCCGGTGACGTGTCCGCTCGGTGGCACATGCTGAACCCACAGAGATCCGCGCCGTTCTTCGGCGCCCATCATCAGGGGGAGAACATGTACGAGACCTACACCACCGTGATCGGGACCGCGATCACGAACCCGCGCCGCCGACAGACCGCGGCCGGCGAAGATGTGCTGTCGTTCCGGATGGTGTGCAACCCCAGACGCGTTGACAAACGAAGTGGCGAATGGGTGGACGGGCCCGCGTTGTATCTGACGGTCAGTTGCTGGCGCCGACTCATCGACGGGGTCGCGCCGGTGGTCGCCAAAGGCCGGCCGATCATCGCGCACGGTCAGCTCAAGACAAATGAATACGTGTCGGAAAACGGCGAACGGCGGTCAGACCTGGAAATGACCGCAACGGCGGTTGGGCTCGATCTGACCCGCTGCCGGGTCGCGTACGAGGGATCGTCAAGGGTGACGAGATCCACCGATGCGCCCCAGGCCGGGGTGACCGTGCCGACAACAGGCGATTCGGGGGAGGCGGCTGCGGCTTGAGCTGCCTCGGTGCCGCGCAGTACGCCGAGAAGGGTCGCCGCGACCGACCGGAGATCACCGACCCACTACGCTGGTGATGTTGCGGACGGCCTTCTCGGCGGCCGACCGGCGAGAAACCGCGGTGGACACCTGCGAGCACAGTGAGAGAGGCCAGAGCGTGCCAGAATTTATCTACACAATGAAGAAGGTGCGTAAAGCGCACGGCGACAAGGTGATTCTTGATGACGTCACCATGTCCTTCTACCCAGGCGCCAAGATCGGTGTGGTCGGGCCCAACGGCGCCGGCAAGTCGTCGATCCTGAAGATCATGGCGGGCATCGATCAACCGTCCAACGGCGAGGCGTTCCTCGATCCCAATGCGACCGTCGGCATCCTCATGCAGGAGCCCAAGCTCAACGAAGAGAAGACGGTTCGGCAGAACGTCGAAGAAGGCATGGGCTTGATCAAGGAGCAGCTCGACCGCTTCAACGAGATCGCCGAGCTCATGGCCACCGATTACTCCGACGAGCTCATGGAAGAGATGGGCAAGCTGCAGGAGGCGCTCGACCACGGTGATGCGTGGGACCTCGACTCCCAGCTCGAGCAGGCGATGGACGCACTGCGCTGCCCGCCGGCCGACGAACCGGTCACCCACCTGTCCGGTGGTGAGCGTCGCCGCGTAGCGCTGTGCAAGCTGCTGCTGCAAAAACCCGACCTGCTGCTCCTCGACGAGCCCACCAACCACCTCGACGCAGAGAGTGTGCTCTGGCTCGAGCAGTACCTCGCGGCGTACCACGGCGCCGTCTTGGCCGTCACCCACGACCGGTACTTCCTCGATCACGTCGCGCAGTGGATCTGTGAGGTCGACCGCGGCAAGCTGCACCCCTACGAGGGCAACTACTCCACCTACCTGGAGAAGAAGGCCGAGCGCCTCGAGGTCCAAGGCAAGAAGGACCAGAAGCTGCAACGCCGCCTCAAGGAGGAACTCGCCTGGGTGCGGTCGGGCTCCAAAGCGCGCCAGACCAAGAACAAGGCCCGTCTCGGCCGCTACGAAGAAATGGCTGCCGAGGCCGACAAGATGCGCAAGCTCGACTTCGAAGAGATCCAGATCCCGACCCCGCCGCGCCTCGGCGACGTGGTGGTCGAGGTCAAGAACCTCGACAAGGGCTTCGACGGCCGCGTGCTGATCAAGGACCTGTCGTTCACGCTGCCGCGCAACGGAATCGTCGGCGTCATCGGCCCCAACGGTGTCGGTAAGACCACGCTGTTCAAGACGATCGTCGGACTCGAAGAACCGGATTCCGGCATCGTGAAGGTCGGCGAGACGGTCAAACTGAGCTACGTCGACCAGAACCGCTCGAACATCGACCCGAAGAAAAACGTGTGGGAGGTCGTGTCCGAAGGACAGGATTTCATCACGGTCGGCCAGAACGAGATGCCCTCACGTGCCTACGTCAGTGCATTCGGCTTCAAGGGTCCTGATCAGCAGAAGAAGGCAGAGGTGCTCTCAGGTGGTGAGCGCAACCGCCTGAACCTGGCCCTGACCCTCAAAGAGGGCGGCAACCTGATTCTGCTCGACGAGCCGACAAACGACCTCGACGTGGAGACGCTCGGTTCGTTGGAAAACGCACTCGAGTTGTTCCCGGGTTGTGCGGTGGTCATCTCGCACGACCGGTGGTTCCTCGACCGCACCTGTACCCACATCCTGGCGTGGGAAGGCAACGTCGAAGAAGGCAAGTGGTTCTGGTTCGAAGGCAACTTCGAGGCCTATGAGGCGAACAAGATCGAGCGCCTCGGCGCGGACGCGGCCCGACCTCATTCGGTCACCCACCGAAAGCTGACGCGCGACTAGAGTTGTTTCATCGCCCACCGCGGTATCCGCAGAACTCCGAGAGTGACGGCTCATGACCGGATCAACAAAAACGGACCTGACGGATTCGCGGGGCGACGATTCCTCGAAAGCGATCAAAGCGCTTCTGCCGCAGGCTGTGGCCCCCTACTTCCACGGGCCCGGCAGTTTCGACGAGACCACATGGGATGAGCTGGGGCCGGATCAACGGTCCCAGCTCAGCGCCCACGTGAAGATTGCTCACACGCGGGCGGACGGCGTTGCGGTGACCGACGTCGCGTTCGACGGCAGTGCGGTGTCGGTGTCGATGGTCACCGATGACATGCCGTTGCTGGTCGAATCCGTGGTCGCAGCACTCGAGGCCTCTGGACTGATGGTGGTCCGCATCGACCATCCGATCATGCTCGTCGTCCGCGACGGCCACGGTGAGCTGCAAGAGATAGTCGATTCCGACAAGCCCAGCGACACGGTCCGAACCGGCCAGCAGGTCGAATCATGGATCCATGTCGATGCTGTCCCACGGGTGTCGCCCATCGACATCGATGTGGTGAGAACCGAACTCGACACCGTGATCGGCCGCATCGCCGATGTGCACGACGACCGCGCACCGATGCTCGATCTGCTGACCGGGCTGGCCGACACCTACTCGTCCTATCTGACGACAACCCTTCCCGACGGGCTCGACCGGGCCGCGGGAGAAGACTTCGCGCGTCTCTTGCGGTGGCTGGTGGAGAACAATTTCACCCCGTTCGGTTACCTGCATTGTGACGGGGCCGGGCGCGACCGCACGCCACACCGGTCCTCCGGCCTCGGCGTCTGGCGCACCGCGGACGTCGAACACAAGGCGACCCAGGGAGCAGGTGCTGTCGCCGTGCAGCAGCTGTATCTGCCTACTCGCATACAGCGGTCCAACTTCCCGAGTTTGATCCAGATCGACGACTACGACGACAACGGCATCCGCGTCGGCGAACACGTCTTCGTGGGCAGGTTCACGCCAACGGCTCTGCACGAGAACATCTTCGACATCCCCGTCCTGGACACCAAGGTGGGCGAGGTGTTGGCGGCCGCCGAGGTCGAGGCCGAGTCGTACACCGGTATGGCGATGCTCGAACTCCTGCAGACTTTCCCGCGATCAGAGCTGTTCTCCCTGCAGGCGGGCGAGCTCGCCCGCACCCTTACCGAGGTGCTCGAAGCCGTCCCCAATCGCCAGCTCCGGGTATTTCTCCGACCGGACCCGGCCGGCGAGATCGTCTCTGCCCTGGTGTATCTGCCCAGGGACCGTTACACCACGCGGCTGCGAGAGACGTTGCAGAACGAGCTGTTGAGTGAGTTGGGCGGCGACGCACTGGAATACACCGCCAGGGTCAGCGAATCGCCGTTGGCGCTCCTGCATGTGGTGATGCGCATCTCCACGTCTGCGTGCGCCGAGCTCGGGGATCTGGCCGTCGGATCGCCGGGTCAGGTGGCCATCCAGGACAAACTCATCGCAGCCGCGCGAGGCTGGGACGAACGGCTGAGGCAGGTGGCGGCGAACCGCTCAAGCACCGTCGGACCAGAAGTGGTCGCGTTCTATGCAGCCACCCTCGCCGACAGTTACAAGGACATCCGTGCCCCTTCGGAGGCATACACCGATATCGACGTGGTGCAGGGCCTCGACGACGGAGCGTTCGAGGTGAGGTTGTATCGCCCGGTGGGCGAAGACGCCGAGCTGGCGGAAGATGCTGCAGCGCAACAGCAGTGGCGGTTCGCTTTCTATCTGTGCGGACGGTCGGCGACGCTGACCGAGGTGTTGCCCGTGCTGCACAGCCTCGGTGTCAACGTTCTCGACGAACGGCCGTATGAACTACGACGTCCTGATGGCCAGACGTGCCACATCTACGAGTTCAGTCTCTCGCTCGCCGAGGGTATGGCGGTCGACGAACAGACCACCGACGACGTCGAACATCGATTCACCGACGCATTCGCACAGATCTGGCGCGGTGATGCAGAGGTGGACGACTTCAACGAACTCGTATTTCGCTGCGGCCTGACCTGGCGCGAAGCGGCAGTTTTGCGTGCCTATTCCAAATATCTGCGTCAGTGCGGTTCGTCCTACAGCAACAATCACGTGGCGTCGGTTATGGGCGCGCACCCGGCGATCACCAAGGCGCTCGTCGAGTTGTTCGCGGCGTCGTTCGATCCCGACGTAGCTGACGATGACCGGCGGTCGGAGGTGCTCGACGGTCTGTCGGCCGACGTCCGGTCGATCATCAGCCTCGACGTCGATCGCATCATCAGCGCCTACATCTCGGTGATCTCGGCGACCGTGCGTACCAATTACTATGTCGCCGCCGAACACGGTTCTTCGCGGAACGTCCTCGCTTTCAAGTTGCGCCCCAGAGACATTCCGCAGACACCGGAACCACGTCCGCTGTATGAGATCTACGTCTACTCACCGCGGGTGGAGGGCGTCCATCTGAGGTTCGGGTCGGTGGCTCGCGGCGGATTGCGTTGGTCGGATCGGCGTGAGGACTTCCGGACCGAGATCCTCGGGTTGGTCAAGGCGCAGGCAGTGAAGAACGCGGTCATCGTGCCAGTTGGTTCCAAAGGTGGATTCGTGGTCAAGCGGCCGCCGTTACCGACGGGGGACGCCGCCGCGGATCGGGACGCCTACCGTGCAGAAGGAGTGGAGTGCTACCGCCACTTCATCTCCGGACTGCTCGACCTCACCGACAACATCGACCAGAAGTCGGGGAACGTCACCGCGCCCACCCGGGTGGTACGCCGCGACGATGACGATCCCTACCTGGTGGTCGCCGCGGACAAGGGCACCGCCACGTTCTCCGACATCGCCAATGATGTTGCGGGGCAATACGGGTTCTGGCTCGGAGACGCGTTCGCCTCCGGTGGTTCGGCCGGATATGACCACAAGGCGATGGGCATCACGGCCAGAGGCGCCTGGGAGGCGGTCAAACGCCACTTCCGAGAGATGGGCATCGACACCCAGACCGAGGACTTCTCGGTGGTGGGGATCGGCGACATGAGCGGCGATGTCTTCGGTAACGGCATGCTCCTGTCGGGCCACATTCGATTGACCGCTGCGTTCGACCACCGTCACATCTTCATCGATCCCGACCCCGATGCGGAGAAGTCGTTCGCCGAACGACAGCGTCTGTTCGAGCTGCCACGTTCGTCGTGGGCCGATTACAACACCGAGTTGATCAGCGAAGGTGGCGGCGTGTGGTCGCGCGACCGCAAGTCCATCGACATCAGCCCTCAGATCGCGAAGGCCCTGGGAGTGCCCGAGGAGGTCTCGAGGCTTTCACCCCCGGAACTGATCCGCGCCATCCTGCTCGCTCCCGCCGATCTGCTGTGGAACGGCGGCATCGGAACGTATGTGAAGGCGAGCACCCAGTCGCATGAAGCGGTGGGGGACAAGGCGAACGACGCGATCCGCGTGGACGGGAACGAGCTGCGGGTCAAGGTCGTCGGCGAGGGCGGCAACCTCGGAGTCACCGAACTGGGTCGGATCGAGTTCGATCTGAGCGGTGGACGCATCAACACCGATGCGATGGACAATTCGGCGGGCGTCGATTGCTCCGATCACGAGGTGAACATCAAGATCCTGCTCGATTCCCAGGTGTCGGCCGGTGAGTTGGCTGCTGAGGATCGAAACCCGCTGCTGGAGTCCATGACCGAAGAAGTCGGCGACCTCGTCCTGGCCGACAACGTGTCACAGAACGCCGAGTTGGGCACCAGCCGATCCCAGGCCGCCGAGGCGGCCGAGGTCTACGCGAGATTGCTCAAGGAGCTCGCCGGCCGTGGGGTCAACCTGAAGCTCGAGGCCCTCCCTCGTCCGGCCGAGCTGATCAAGCGCGGTGAGTCCACCGGGCGTCATGGTCTGACGTCACCGGAGCTGGCGACGTTGATGGCGCATGTGAAGTTGGCGCTCAAGTCCGACATGCTCGACGGTGACCTGCCGGACAATGACGTCTTCGCGCCACGACTGATGACGTATTTCCCTGTGCCACTGCGAGAGCGGTTCGCCGAAGGGATTGCCAACCACCCGCTGCGTCGCGAGATCGTGACGACGGCAGTGGTGAACGACCTCGTGGACAACGCTGGAATCACCCATGTGTTCCGACTGTGTGAGGGGAGCGGATCGACGTCGCTCGACGTGGTGCGCTCATTTCAGGCGGTCACGCAGATCTTCGGTTTGCACGCATTGTGGCAGGACATCGCGTCGGCGCCCTGTTCTGTCCCGACCACCGACGCCATGATCACCTACGCGCGACGGCTGCTTTTTCGCGCGTCACGCTGGATGATCGCGGGTCGGCCGCAACCTCTTGCGATGGCAGCCGAGGTGACGCGCTACGCCGCACTCGTCGCCGAACTGTCGCCCCAGTTGCCGGGTTGGCTTCGTGGCAGTTCCGCCGACGGGGTCGAGCGTCGCGCCCAGCGCTTGCGCGATGACGGTGTGCCCGCCGAGATCGCCGAGGCCGTCGCCGTCAGCCTGCACCGGTTCTGCCTTCTCGACATCATCGACGCGGCCGAGATATCGGACCGAGAGCCTGCCGAGGTCGGGGAGTTGTACTTCGCGGTGATGGATCATCTCGGCGTCGAGGATCTGTTGACCGCGGTGTCCGAGCTGGACCGCAAAGACCGCTGGCACTCGCTCGCCCGGCTGGCGTTGCGCGACGACCTGCACAGCACGCTGCGATCGCTCTGTCTGGTGATCCTGGATTCGGCCGAGCCCGACGAGTCGCCTGCCGAAAAGATCGCCGACTGGGAACTCAGCAACTCCTCGCGCCTCGCCCGCGTGCGGACGACGCTGTCCGACATCGCCGAATTGGGCGAACTCGATCTCGCGACGCTGTCGGTGGCGGCCCGTCAGCTCAGGAGTTCGATCCGCTGATGGCAACGTTGACCCTGGCGGCCCGCGACCGCACCGATCTGGCCGTGTTCGCCGGCCGGGCTCTGCGCGCCGACGATGTCGCGGTTCTCCGCATCAAGAAGCGTCCCGATGGCCTGCTGGGAATCTGGGTGAACACCGGCTTCGATGTGTTGGCCACCCGGGTGGTCGCGGGATCCATCGAGGGTGACGACGTGGTTTGCGGCGCAACCGAATTGCGCAGCGCGCTGAGGCGGGAGGCGGACAACCCGGAGACCGCGTCGGTGGACACCGGATTCCCTCTCGACAGCGCTTGGCGCGGTGCCCTGCCCGCCGTCGACGGATTCGTCCACGTCGATGACGTTCCGGCCCGGGTACTGATCCAGCTGTCGCGTACCGGGGCGGAGGTGGCCCGCACCCAAGGCAGCGGCCACGGACCGCCGACCTCACTGCTCGACCAACAGGTCCTCGACGTGACAGGGGAGACGACAGACGAGGTCGTCAACGTATCGATGCGCTCGATCTTTGCTCTGACAGCAATGGGTTTCGTGCGGCAGGCCGACAACCACGACGTCACCGAGACGTCAGACCTCGAACTCATCGACGCCGACGAAGTCGTGCGAGTGCGTTGCACCGCGGTGTGGGCGCGACTCGACGCCCGATTCGGGTCCGTCTATCAGCGGCGCACGATGGCGTTTTCGCTCCAGGTCAACTGAGCCCGGCGGGTCGGGTCAGACCAGCCACGCCGCGGCGTTCGGTGGGAGCTTTCCGTCGACCAGGGGACTGCTGCTGAGCAACAGTTCACCGGGTGGTAGTCCGATCGGGTCCGGCCCGGCGTTGAGAGCACACACCAGCTTGCCGAGCGACCGGCGAAACGCCAGGCATCCGGGAGGTGCGCCGTACCATTCGATGCTCTCTCCGGCGAACTCCGGACGGGTCTTGCGCAGGTCGATCGCCAGCCGGTAGAGCGACAGCGTCGAATCCAGATCTTCGAGTTGCGACTCGACGGTCAGGGTCGACCACTCCGGTGGGATCGGCAACCAGGTCTTGGTGTTGCTGGAGAATGCGAAGGGCGGTGTCTCGCCCTCCCAGGGCAGGGGGATTCGGCAGCCGTCTCGACCACGCTCGGTATGGCCGGAACGTTCCCACACCGGATCCTGTAGTGCCTCGTCCGGCAGCTCGGCATTCGGCAACCCGAGTTCGGCACCGTTGTAGATGAATGCCGCACCCGGCAAGGCCAGCTCGACAAGGATCATCGCGCGTGCACGGTCGAGCCCGGCGCGTGGATCGGTGTCGTGGGAATACCTGGTGACCTCACGCTCAACATCGTGGTTCGACAACGTCCAGGTGGGTGTGCCGGACACTGTTGCAACGGCTTCGAGGGAATGCTCGATGGCTTCGCGGATCTCCTCGGAATCGAAACCCACCTTTGCCAGGCGGAAGTTGAAGCCGAGGTGGAGCTCGTCTGGGCGCACGTATTCGGCGAATCGGGTGTTGTCCTTCACCCAGATCTCGCCGACGGTCATCGCATCGGGGTAGTCGTCGAGCACTCCGCGGATCTGGCGGTGGATGTCGTGCACACCGTCGTTGTTGAACCGCGGATCGTCGTCGTCGTTGGTGAGCAGGCCAAAAGCTTCGTGGTCCATGTCCGGGAGGCCGTCGGGTTTGGCCATGCCGTGTGCCACATCGATCCGGAACCCGTCCACTCCACGGTCGAGCCAGAACCGCAGCGTGCGCTCGAGGTCGGCGAACACCTCTGGGTTGTCCCAATTCAAGTCCGGTTGTTCGGGTGCGAACAGATGCAGATACCACTGTCCGGGCTCCCCGTCGGGCCCGGTGGTGCGTGTCCATGCCGGGCCGCCGAAAACGCTGGGCCAGTTGTTGGGCGGCTCGTCGCCGTTCTCTCCCTTGCCGTCGCGGAAGATGTAGCGTTCGCGCGCCGGGCTCCCGGGCTCAGCGGCAAGGGCTTCGACGAACCAGGCGTGCTGGTCGCTGGTGTGGTTGGGAACCAGGTCCATGGTGATCTTGATGCCCCGCCCGTGGGCCTCGGCGATGAGCAGGTCGAGGGCTTCGAGTCCGCCGAACAGCGGGTCGACATCGCGCGGGTCGGACACGTCGTAGCCGTGGTCGGCCATCGGTGACTTCATGACGGGGCTGAGCCAGATGGCGTCGATGCCCAGCAGTTCGAGGTAGCCGAGCTTGTCGATCACACCGGCCAGATCGCCGACACCGTCTCCGTTGTTGTCCGAGAACGAGCGCGGATAGATCTGGTAGAAAACCGCGTTCTGCCACCACAGTGGATAGTCCGACTGCACATGCTGCTGAACCTGGTGTGGCGCACCGGTTTCAGCGGCGGAAAGGTCGTTCTTCTCGTCACTCACCCGCATCATCTTGCCTCACGATCGTTGTTTGCCCGCGATCACGGGGCCGCTCCGCGAGCCAGGTCAGATAGGTGTATTCACCATGGACTGGGCCGCCATCTCCATGTACTCGGTGAGCGCCTGCCGGTGAGGCGGGTCGAGCCGGGTGGAATCGATGGAGGCGATGGCTGTGTGCATGCATCTGAGCCAGGCGTCCCGTTCGAGTGGGCCGACACGGAAGGGGTTGTGTCGCATCCGCAGCCGGGGATGTCCGCGCTCGTCGGAGTAGGTGCGGGGCCCGCCCCAGTACTGGATGAGGAACATACGCATTCGGCGTTCTGCCGGGCCCAGGTCTTCCTCGGGGTACAGCGGCCTTAGGATCTCGTCGGCTGCCACTTCCCGATAGAAGCGCGCCACGAGGTCGACGAACGTCTGCTCGCCGCCCACCGCGTCGTAGAACGTGCGGACCGGCTCCGTCTGCGTGGAACCGGCATCGCCGGCCGGGTCCGTCTGCGATGAATCAGTCACGGGAACCATTGTTCCAGAGCCGGACCATCATGCGCATATCCCGCGATACGCAGAGTTCACGCAAAAGACCAGCTGCAGCTGGTCTTATTGTCGTGCATTTCTGCGATATCCGTGTTGAACTGAATCGTTCCCATCGAGGTCGGTTGGTTGGCCGGGAGGTTAGATGTCGCGTACGAAGTCGCAGCGGGAAAAGGTCCACGCGGGGTCTGAACGCGTGCCCCTTCACC
Organism: Williamsia muralis; assembly: GCF_051487485.1. Taxonomy (GTDB): domain Bacteria; phylum Actinomycetota; class Actinomycetes; order Mycobacteriales; family Mycobacteriaceae; genus Williamsia; species Williamsia muralis_B. Next base: position 90,726 of record NZ_JAHVCV010000003.1, read on the forward strand.
CCGGTAGCTCGTCTGTGACCACCTTGACGCCTGGCTCTCGGGGCACCGCGGTGGATGCCATCGGCGGGCCGCCTGCGCGGATGAACACACGGTGGGGAAAACACCGGGTACTCCTTCTCAATGCCACCTACGAACCCCTCGCGGCGATCTCGATACGCAGGGCGATAGTCCTGGTGCTGCGCGAACGGGCCGACGTCATCCATGAGGATGGTGCCGGCCCTCTCATTCATTCGGCAGAGATGGCGCTCGCGGTGCCCTCGGTGATCCGGCTCCGCAACTACGTGCGGGTGCCGTACCGGGCGGTGGTCCCGATGACCAGAGCAGCATTGATGCAGCGCGATCGCTCCCGCTGCGGCTATTGCGGCGGTAAGGCGGACACGATCGATCACGTCGTCCCACGGAGCCGGGGGGGTACGCACACGTGGGACAACTGCGTCGCGTGCTGCGCCTCCTGCAACCACAAGAAGGCGGATCGGCTGCTCGGCGAACTCGGCTGGACCCTCAAGGCAACTCTGAGCGCACCCAAGGGACGCCATTGGCGTCTTCTCGCCACCGTCAAGGACTTCGACCCCGCTTGGTCCCGGTACCTGGACTCGGGTGCCGCGTAGGAGTCCGACGCGCCACTGCGACCTCGGCGAGGCGTCCGGGAGCGGCGTCCGCTAAGTTCTCAGATGAAAGACGACTGCTGAAGGGCGGATGTGGTGGAAGACCTGATTGTGGCGATCGGTTTACCGGTCGTCATCCTCACTGTGATCTCGGTTGTGCTGGTGATCGGTTCGATGACCCTCACTTTTGGTGTCAAGTACCCGAAGGTGCAGCCCTACACGATCGACCAGAAGTGGGAGCACGAACCGCTGCTGTTCAGCGCCACCGACGTCACACCGGTTGCGCCCGGGTACCACGGGCATGGACATGACGATCTGATCGGAGGCTCGGCAAGTGGCAAGTGGTGAAATCGTAAGGGCGAACATCGACCCTGACACCCTCCCGATGGGTGCCACGGTGACCGGCAGCGGGCGCGTCTCGGCTGCCCGGTTCCCCGGCGCCGCACCGGCCACGCCGCCGTTTCGGCGTGACGAACTGGTTGCTCTCGACGATGCGCTGTCGGACGCCACGGATCGGACGGGCATCCGCTTCTCGATCTACATCGGTGACCTCGGACCCGACGCATTCGCAGGCGCATCCGCGGTGCTGCCGAGCGTGCCCGAACCCGAACACGCAGCGTTGATCGCGGTCTCGCCGAACACCAAGGACGTGGTGGTCATCTCCGGTCGGGAAGTCGCTCCGCGGCTCAACGACCGGGTGGCTCAGCTGGGCGTGACGGCCGCCATCGCCGGTATCCGCGCGGGCGATCTCGTCGACGGACTGATCTCGGCGGTCCGAGTCATCGCTTCGGCGGTCACGATCCGCTGATCTGATACCAACACAAAAGGCGGGGCAACCACTGTGGTTGCCCCGCCTTTGTTGTCTGTGACCGTCTCAGCTCCTGTCGAACTCCCGTGCGCGCAGGGCCCGCGCCACGGTGTCACGGCCTTCGGAGATCAGTCGACGCAGGGCCGGAGGATGGTCAGCGGCCAGCAGCTCGTCGGCCAGTGCCAAGCCGTTCTCGTCGGCAGCCCAGTTCGGGTACAGACCGACAACCACCGTCTGGGCGACCTCACTGGAGCGTCGTTGCCACACCTGCGGGACCGCCTCGAAGTACTTCTGGGTGTACGGCGCCAGCAGCTCACCCTGCCCCGGACGCACGAAGCCGGCGATCACGGACCGACCCAGAGTGTTCGAGAGCGTGTCGTCCTCGACAGCCTTGGACCAGGCGTCGGCCTTGGCCTGGGCGAGGGGACGGGCCGCCCGGGCCTTGGCTGCCTGCCGTTCGCCCGCCGATGTGTTGTCTCGTTCGAGTTCTGCATCGATGACAGGGGTCGTCGACGGATCGGTGTCGATGGCACCGGCGGTGGCCAGGGCGTTCACGATCGACCAGCGCAGGTCGGTGTCGACGGTGAGACCGGGTAGTCCTTGGTCTGCGGGGTCCGAGTCGAGAAGCGACTTCACGATCTCCGCCTGGCCAGGCGCCAGGACGCCCGCGAGCAGTGTGTTGACGAAGGCCAGTTGATGGTCCGAGCCGGGTTCGGCAGCGCGCGCGAGTTCCAGCAGTCGCGCGCTGAAACCCGGCCAGCCTTCCGACTTCGCCCAGTGCGGGTCTGCGTAGGCGTCGATCGCGGTCTGCGCTTGCAACAGAACTCGCTGCACCACACCGATTTCGGTCTCCGAGCCGATACCCTCCTGGACCAGTGCCACGAACTCGCGCGCTCGCATCTCCGCCTGGCGGGTCATCTCCCACGCTGCCGACCACACCAGTGTGCGCGGCATGGATTCGCTGATGTCGCCCAAACGGCTGGTGGCCGTGGCCAGTGAGTCGGGATCCAGCCGCACCGAGCAGTACGTGAGGTCGTCGTCGTTGAGCAGGATCAGCCGACCGCGATCAACGCCGATGAGGTCGTCGACCGTCGTGCGGCCACCCTCGACATCGAGTTCCACTCGCTTGGTCCCGACCAGCTTCCCGTCGACGTCGTCGTAGATGCCGACAGCCAGTCGGTGCGTGCGGGTCTCGCCGGCGCCTGGCGCGGCACCATCCTGGATGATCTCGAAGCGGGTGAATGCGCCGGAATCGTCGAGGTCGAAGTCGGGCCGCATCACGTTGATGCCGGTGGTCTTCAACCACTGCGACCCCCAGTCGGAAAGATCCCGACCAGAAGACTTCTCGAGCGCACCGAGAAGATCACCGAACGTCGCGTTCCCGAACTTGTGAGCCTGGAAGTAGTCGCGGAGACCGGCGAGGAAGTGGTCGAGGCCGACGTATGCGACAAGCTGCTTGAGCACCGAAGCGCCCTTGGCGTAGGTGATTCCGTCGAAGTTCACCTCGACGGCAGCGATGTCGGGGATGTCGGCTGCCACCGGGTGTGTCGACGGCAGCTGATCCTGTCGATACGCCCACGATTTCTCGACGTTGGCGAAGGTGGTCCAGGCGTTCTTGTACTCAGTGGCCTCGGACTGGCACAGCACTGATGCGAATGTGGCGAATGATTCGTTGAGCCACAAATCATCCCACCACTGCATGGTGACGAGATCGCCGAACCACATGTGGGCCATCTCGTGCAGCACGGTCTCGGCGCGCCGCTCGTACAGATACTTCGTGACCTTGGAGCGAAAGACATAGTCCTCGAGGAACGTGACCGCGCCCGCGTTCTCCATCGCGCCTGCATTGAACTCGGGAACAAAGAGCTGGTCGTACTTGCCGAACGCGTAAGGAATGCCGAAGTTCTTGTGATAGAACGCGAATCCTTGCTTGGTCTCGGTGAACAGGCGCTCGGAATCCATGAACTCGGCCAGGGAAGATCGGCAGAAGATCCCGAGGTCGATGGTGCCGTGCTCATCGGTGAACGAGTCGGTCCACTGCGCATAGGGACCCGCGATGAGCGCCACCAGGTACGTGCTCAACAGGGGCGTCGTGGCGAAAGTGTGCTTGCCGGGCGCTGTCTCGGTTCCCCCGCCGTTGGAGATCACCTTCCAGTCCTCGGGCGCGGTCACCGATACGTCGAACGTCGACTTCATGTCGGGCTGATCGAAACACGCGAACATCCGTTTGGCGTCGGCTGTCTCGAACTGCGAGTACAGGTACACGGAGTTGTCGGTGGGGTCGACGAAGCGGTGCAGACCCTCTCCGGTGTGCGAATAGACACAGTCGGCCACGACTTCGAGTGTGTTCTGTTCCGCCAGTTGGGGAAGCGCGATGCCGTGCTCTTCGGTGTACGCCGTCAGGTCCACCGACTCCCCGTTGAGGGTGGCACTGTGCACCTTCTCGGCGATGAGGTCGACAAACGATGAGGACCCGGGCTCGGCCGAGAATGCGATGGTGACAGACGAACGGAACGTCTTCTCACCCGGTTTACCCGAACCGTCCGTGAGGTCGAGGTCGATCGCGTAGTTGGAGACCGAGATGTTCGCCGAGCGCTCGCTCGCAAGATCACGGGTCAAGTTTGGTGCCGCCACGTTGCCTCGCCTTTCCGTTGCCGATGTGTACTCACCCACCGTATGGCCTGTCCGTGTGGGGACGCGCGACCACGGGCGGGAATGCGAGCGGACACCGGTTGTTGTCACCTGCAGGTGGTTAATCTGCTGACGAACCGACTGTCCCCTGATGAAGGAGTGATCTGCGCATGACCGACTCGACTGATCGTGTTGACTTCTGGTTCGACCCGTTGTGCCCCTGGTGCTGGATCACCTCGCGCTGGATCCTCGAGGTGGAGAAGGTTCGCACCATCGAGACCAGCTTCCACATCATGAGTCTGGCGGTGCTGAACGAGGGCAAGGACATTCCCGATGAGTACCGCGAGGGGCTCAAACAGGCGTGGCGTCCCGTGCGGGTGATCGCCGCGGCGCAGGCCGAGCGCGGCGACGAGATCCTGGCGCCGCTGTACACCGCCATGGGGACGCTCATCCACAACAAGGGCAACAAGGACTTCGACTCCGTGATCGCCGAATCGCTGGCCGAGGTGGGCCTTCCCGCGGAATTGGCGGCGGCCGCCGACGAGACCACCTTCGACGACGCGATCCGTAAGAGTCACCACGCCGGCATGGACAAGGTGGGAGACGACGTGGGAACGCCGACGATCCACATCAACGATGTCGCCTTCTTCGGCCCGGTGCTCTCGCGGATCCCACGCGGGGAAGATGCGGGCAGGGTCTGGGACGGTGCGGTGGCGCTCTCGAGCTACCCGCACTTCTTCGAACTCAAGCGCAGCAGGAACGAAGACCCTCAGTTCGACTGAGGCGCAGGGCCCTCTTGGCGGGGCTGTTGGTCGATGTCGTCCTTCGGGAGGCCGGCCGGCGGTCCCGCCGGTGTTTGGAATGGGGGATATCCAGGGGGACCTTGCACCACGGGCGGGTGAGGCCCGGGCGGTGGCAGCATCTGCACATGTCCGCTGCCGATGCCCCGGACGAGGTGTTTCGGACGAAAGAACATCCGGCCGGGCGCGGTCCGGTTCCGCAGCGCGGCGGCGCGCCAGGTCAGCACGGGATGGCTGGAGCGCAGGTTTGTCAGCCAGGTGAAAAAGCCTTTTTCGTGGGTCGCCCGATCGGCGAACTCATCGAAGTCCACCGAGGTCAACATGTACTTGCCTGCGGCGAGCACACCGATTGCGCCTGGCGAACCCGACGGCTGGTTGTAGTACCCGTGGTTGTCGGCCGTGTACTCCATCGATCTCGACAGGGCCTGCCCGAGGATCGGGATGTTCATCCCCACAATCGACCCGAGTTGACGCCAGTAGGACACGTGGCCTGCGGCGATGTGCCCGACCTCATGGCCGATGATGAAGCGCAGCGACTCGGGGCTGCGCGCCTGACCGCCGATCTCGAAAAGGTCGGAGTACACCACCACGAAGCGCCGGAAACCATGACCGGATGCGTAGGCGTTGATGGTTCCGTTGCCGAGGACCACGTAGGCGTCGGGTACGTGTTCGAGCCCGAAACGGCGCGCGGCATCGACCACCATCTGGTACCCCTCCGGGAACTGGGTGGGGCTCATCTTCACGCCGTTGACGCGCGGCATCGCGTACGTGAGGCCACGGATCAGATACAGCAACAGCGGCGCGACGAGGATCAGGATGAACCAGGTGTCGAGCGAACCGCCGGCCACGAGCACAACACCGATCACATAGGCGCCCACACCGATGACGAGGATGAGGACCAGCATCGGGATCTCCCACGGATGGCGCCGCGGCTGACCGGCGTATGGCGCGGGCGCCAGCCAGTGGGTGACGGGCTGCGGCGGCGCCGGAAACTGCGGTGGATACACGAGACCAATCTAGGGGAATGCGGCCTATGCGATGGCGACCGTGAACGATCTGTGGTCGGGCACAGATCCGGTGGTGGACTCTGACAGACTGTTCGCCATGCGCGTGTATCTAGGTGGCGACCATGCCGGCTTCGAACTCAAAGGCCAGATCTCTGAACACCTGACGTCCGGTGGGCACGAGGTGATCGACTGCGGGGCGCACGAATACGACGCCGTCGACGACTACCCGGCGTTCTGCGTGGAGGCCGCCCGCCGCACCGTCGCAGACGAGGGGAGCCTCGGCATCGTCCTCGGCGGCAGTGGCAACGGCGAGCAGATCGCGGCGAACAAGGTTCCCGGTGCCCGATGTGCACTGGCCTGGAGCGTGGAGACCGCCCAGCTGGCGCGGCAGCACAACAACGCTCAGCTGATCGGCATCGGCGGCCGCATGCACAGCAAAGAAGAGGCGTTGGCGATCGTGGATGCTTTCGTCAGCACGGAGTGGTCCGGCGAAGAACGTCATCAGCGACGGATCGACATTCTCTCCGACTACGAGCGCACCGGCACCCCACCGGCCCTGCCTGCCGACTGACCGCAGGGGCGGGCCGTGCCGGAAGGGCATACGCTTCACCGTCTGGCGCGACTGCACCAGCGGAAGTTCGCCAGGCGGACGGTCACTGTCACCAGCCCGCAGGGCAGGTTCGCCGCCGCAGCAGCCCGACTCGACGGACAGGTGTTCTCCCGGGCAGAGGCGTGGGGCAAGCACCTGGTCCATCGCTACGCCGGTGGAGAACTGGTGCACATCCATCTCGGTCTGTACGGGTCGTTCTCCGACGGCCCCTCCCCGTTGCCGCCGCCGGTCGGTCAGGTCCGGATGCGGATGGAGACCGACGAGTACGGAACCGACCTTCGCGGGCCAACCGCGTGCGAGCTGTTCACGCCGGCCGATCTGGCTGCATTGACGTCTCGGCTCGGACCGGACCCTCTGCGCAAAGATGCGGACCCGGAACAGGCATGGAACGCGATAGCGAAGTCACGCAAGCCAATTGGTGCACTGCTGATGGATCAGAAAGTGCTGGCCGGGGTGGGGAACGTCTACCGGGCCGAAGTGCTGTTCCGTGCATCGATCAACCCGTTTCGCGCCGGCAACGATGTGTCCCGCGACGAATGGGATGCGATATGGGCGGATCTGGTGACCTTGATGACCGTGGGAGTGCGGCGAGGCAAGATCCACGTCATCCGGCCCGAAGACGACCATGGCGCACCGTCGTACGGCCCCGACCGACCCCGGACGTACGTCTACCGCCGTACCGGTGAACCCTGCCGGATCTGCGGCACACCGATCCTGATGACCGACATGGCCGCACGCAAGGTCTACTGGTGCCCGGTCTGCCAAGCCGACTGAGCGTCGCGGACCCGAATCGGTGCCGACACAGCAAGGCCTCAGGTTGACCCGGCACGATGGGGCGATGACCACTGTGACGCTCCTGGCGGTCGGGGGTACGGGCGAGACTCACCGGAAGGACCCTCGTACGGCGGTGTCCGGAATGCTGGCCCAGGTGACAGATCGACTCGATGAGCGGTTCGACTGCCGGTGGGTCCGGTACCCGGCCAGTTACGGACCGGTGCCACGACGTAACGGGATCAGTTATCGGGAGAGCGTTGCTGCCGGTGTCGACAATTTACGCGCCGAAATGGCGCGGGCGTCCGGACCGGTGATGCTCATCGGCTACTCGCAGGGGGCGGTGGTCGTCCGACAATTGTTGGCGACCACACATGCAGATGTGGCCGCTGTCGGTTTCGTCGCCGATCCGTATCAGCCGCCCGGCGTCGTCGCGGGCTGCGATGGCTTTGGTCTGGCCGGTCACGGGCCAGATCTGCCCGAGGGCCTACCAGCGCTCTGGATCGGCCATCCGGGTGACGTGATCTGTAATGCAAGCGACGACTCGTTGCTGCGCGACCTCGCCGATCTGACCGCGACGTTCTCGACGAGAGATGTTCGGGGCTGGTTCGGTGGGTTGTGGCAAATATTGCGCAGCAACAGTTTTCAGAACGCGGCAAAGACATCGCTGCATCCTCGTCAGTGGCGACGAGACCTCCGACGGCTGCGTGCCTTGGCAGTCGAGTTGGCCGGTTACCTACCGACGCGGGTGCGTCTCGGGAGGCTGGTCATCGCCAATCGGCGAGGGGGACGCCACATCGCCTATGGCTTCGAGCCGTTCGATCCCGACGGGCTCACCGGGTGCGAGATGCTGAGTCGTTGGCTTCAGGTTCAGGCCACTTTCGTGCCTGACACCGTTCGTCACGACGTCGCCTGACTGCAATCCGGGGACGCACCGCCATAACAATTCACTCGTCTGAAATGTGCAGGGGCCCGAGGTGGGCGACACTGATCCCGACGTACCAACGCTGGGAGAAGTCACGTGGACCATTACGACCTTGTTGTCATCGGCTCCGGCCCGGCTGGGCAGAAGGCTGCCATTGCCGCAGCCAAACTCGGTAAACGCGCGGCGGTGATCGAACGCCGCAACATGGTGGGCGGAGTGTGCATCAACACCGGCACCATCCCGTCGAAGACGCTGCGCGAAGCGGTCCTCTACCTCACCGGCCTGAACCAGCGTGAACTGTACGGCCAGTCGTATCGGCTGAAGACCGACATCACCGTGGGCGATCTGTCGGCCCGCACCGCCCACGTCGTCGGTAAGGAAATCGACGTCATCCAGAATCAGTTGTCGCGCAACAGGGTTGCGTTGTTGCTCGGTAGTGCGGCCTTCATCGGCCCGAACGAGATCGAGATCACCACCGGCGACGGTGACCACAAGAACGTGACGTTCGACCACGCCGTGATCGCGGTCGGTACCCGTCCCGCGCGCCCCGACACGGTCGAGTTCGACGGCGTGACCATCGTCGACTCCGACCAGATACTCGGGATGGACCGGGTCCCGACCTCCATGGTGGTGGTGGGCGCCGGGGTCATCGGCATCGAGTACGCGTCGATGTTCGCGGCATTGGGCACCAAGGTCACCGTGGTGGAGCAGCGTTCGAGCATGCTGGACTTCTGTGACCGTGAGGTGGTCGAGGCCTTGCAGTACCAGATGCGTGACCGCGGCGTCACGTTCCGTTTCGGCGAGACCGTGCAGATGGTCGAAAAGCACAAATCGGGCAGTGTGACCGTTCTGGCATCGGGCAAGAAGATCCCGTCCGACACCGTGCTCTACTCGGCGGGACGTCAAGGTGTCACCGACGAACTCAACGTGGCCGCAGCGGGTCTCGAGGCCGACAAACGTGGCCGCTTGACGGTCGACGGTAGCTTCCGGACAACGGTGAGCCACATATACGCGGTGGGAGACGTGATCGGCTTCCCGGCACTTGCCGCGACCGCGATGGAACAGGGGCGGCGCGCCGCGTACGACGCGTTCGGGGAGCCGGTCGGCGAGACCGATTCATCGAAGCACCCGATCGGCATCTACTCGATCCCCGAGATCAGCTACGTCGGCAAGACCGAAGACCAACTGACCGCGGCGAACGTTCCGTTCGAGGTCGGTGTCGCCCGATACCGCGAACTCGCGCGCGGAACCATCATGGGCGATGCCTACGGGATGTTGAAGCTCCTCGTCGACGCCCAGGACCGCAGTATTTTGGGGGTTCACGTATTCGGTTCCAACGCAGCCGAATTGGTCCACATCGGCCAGACGGTCATGGGTTGCGGTGGCACCATCGATTACCTCGTGGATGCAGTCTTCAACTACCCGACCCTCGCCGAGGGGTACAAGGTTGCCGCTCTGGATGCGGTGAACAAGATGCGGGCCATCGCGCGTGTCACCGGCGTTGGCAACGGGTACGAGCTGGGCGCGGAGTAACAGGCCGGCACAACAAAACCGGCGCCGAGTATGTTCTCGGCGCCGGTTTTGTCGTATCAGAAAGGTCTAGCTGCCGGGGACGTACTGCCCGCCGATGGTGCCCTGCACCACGATCGGGGTGCCCTCGGGGAAGTTCTCGTACACGAACTGCGCATTTTCCGGGCTCAGGTTGATGCAGCCGTGGCTCACGTTGGTGTTGCCCTGCTGAGCGACCGACCATGGCGCGCCGTGGATGAAGATGCCGTCCCACGACATGCGGATCGCCCACTCGACGTAGGTGCGGTAGCCGTTGGGGGAGTCGACCGGAACGCCGTACGTGGACGAGTCCATGTACATGTCCCGGTACTTCTCCTTGGTGTAGTAGGTGCCGTTCGGAGTCGGGTTCTCGTTCTTACCCATCGAGATCGGCATCTTGCGTACAACCTTGCCGTCGTGCCAGACGGTGAGTTCGTGCGTGGCGTCGTCGGCGAGGGCGACCCAGCCGGTCTGGGTGGCGACCGGGGGAGCAGGCTCTGCGGGCGGCGCGGGCGCGGGTTCCGGGATCGGTTCCGGCGCGGGCGGCTGCGGAGCGGGAGTGTAGATACCGGGGATGGTCGGCAGCGGCACGCCGGGCAGGCCCGGAATGGTCGGAGCCGGCTGCGCCATTGCGGTGGCCGGAATCATCAGCGCCATGACGATCACGCCGACAACGGCGGTCAGGAGGCGGATGACGCTGCGCCCGGAGGCGAACTTACTGGTCGACACTAGTTGGACCCTAACTTCGGCGACAGGCTTATACGCTCCCCGAAAGCGCGGATTAATAGTTGCACGCATAGGACGGCCAGCCAAACGCAAAAGGCCTAGTTGTGGCGCGTGTCTACCGGTGTGGCACAAGTGAATGTGGTGTGCCTCACTCGGTACTCACCCGCACCTCGACCACACGGCGGCGGCGCCGCGTTCGCCGAACCTGGTGCTCGAACGACAGAAGCCCTCGTCAGCAACGCGCTGACCAGGGCTTCTGAGGGTGGAGCGGGTGACGGGAATCGAACCCGCGTAGCTAGTTTGGAAGACTAGGGCTCTACCATTGAGCTACACCCGCGTGCATACGATTTCGGCGGGATCGCCACCGTCGTCGTCTGCGAAAAGGACTGTACCGCCTCCGGCCCGCGGATCGAAAATCGCCTCGCCGCCATCACCGGTTTAGGTGGAGACCGACACGGCACGTAGTATTTGCGTTCGGTTCCGCAGGCGGTGACAGACCCCTGCGGGCGGACCTACACGGGATGTGGCGCAGCTTGGTAGCGCATCCGCTTTGGGAGCGGAGGGTCGCAGGTTCAAATCCTGTCATCCCGACTCACGTGAGAAGGCAAGACAAGGGAGTCAAGTGAAGAGCACCGTCGAGCAGATCAGCCCGACGCGGGTCAAACTCAACGTCGAGGTCCCGTTCGCGGAACTCGAACCGGATTTCGCCCGCACCTACAAGACGCTGGCCCGCGACATCCGGATCCCCGGATTCCGGCCCGGCAAGGCCCCGGCCAAACTGATCGAGGCCCGAGTCGGCCGCGACGCAGTGCTCGCCCAGGTCGTGAACGAGGCGATCCCGGGCAAGTACAGCGAGGCCGTCGCCGAGACGGAGATCAAGGCGATCGGTCAGCCCGAGATCGACCTCTCCGAACTCGCGTACGGCGAGAGCATCACGTTCACCGCCGAGGTCGACGTGCGCCCGGACATCGATCTGCCGGATTACTCGACCCTCGAGGTCGAGGTCGAACCGGTCAAGGTCGACGACGAGGCTGTCGATGAGCAATTGCAGTCCCTGCGCGCACGTTTCGGCACCCTCACCGGTGTGGAGCGGCCCGTCGCCGACGGCGACTTCGTGTCGATCGACCTCTCCGCCACCATCGACGGCAAAGAGGTCGAAGAGGCAGCCACGAGCGGTCTGTCGCACGAGGTGGGCTCCGGTGAGCTCATCGACGGACTCGACGAGGCCCTCATCGGCCTGAAGGCCGGCGAAGAGAAGACCTTCACCAGCACTCTGGTCGCCGGTGAGCACAGCGGCGATCAGGCCGAGGTCACCGTCAAGGTCCTCACCGTCAAGGAACGCGAGCTGCCCGAGGTCGACGACGAGTTCGCCCAGTTGGCGAGCGAGTTCGACACCGTGGACGAGCTGAAGGCGGATCTGCGCGAGCGTGTCGCACGGTCGAAGAAGATGGAGCAGGCCAACGCGATCAGTGAGGCGCTCGTCGCCAAACTGACAGAGTCGGTCGAGATCCCGCTTCCCGAGGCAGTCGTCACGGCCGAGGTCGACGGACAGGTCCACCAGGTGGTGCACAGCCTCGGACACGACGAGGCGGCGTTCGAGCAGTTGCTCGAGGCGCAGGGCACCACCCGCGAGAAGTTCGAGGCCGAGACACGTGAGGCGGCCGAGAAGTCGGTCAAGACCCAGCTGTTGCTCGACGCCATCGCCGACCAGCAGGACACCGAGGTCGGCCAGGACGAGCTGATGCAGCAGATCATGTTCCAGGCTCAGCGTTACGGCATGCAGCCGGCGGAGTTTGCGCAGCAGCTGCAGCAGGCCAATCAGGTGGGCGCGGTGTACGCCGAGGTCCGCCGGAGCAAGGCGCTGTCGTCGATCGTGCACCTGGTGACCGTCAAGGACACCGAGGGCGAGACCGTCGACACCGAAGAGTTCTTCGGTAAGCCGACGTCCGACGAGGACGCCGACGCGTCGGCATCCGATGAGTCGTAGCTGGTAAAACGCCAGCACAATTTCTGCTGTCAGCGAATAGGGGCGACGCCGGGCCATCGGCGTCGTCCCTATTCGTTAGGGTCGAAGACAGCAATCAAATGACTGTGAGTCCGTTGAACGAAAACCCCGGAAGTCTTTCCGGGACGTCGAAGGTAGGTACCGTGACTGAGCCGAAGATCCACACGCCCGCGCTCTCCGGAGCAACCGCGAGTTCGGGTATCGGTCTGAACTTGTCAGACTCGGTCTTCGAGCGTCTGCTGCGCGAGCGGATCATCTTCCTGGGTACGCAGGTCGATGACGAGATCGCCAACCGCTTGTGCGCGCAGATCTTGCTGCTGTCGGCAGAAGATCCGACCAAGGACATCAACCTCTACATCAACTCGCCCGGCGGTTCGGTCACCGCGGGCATGGCGATCTTCGACACGATGCAGTTGGCACCGTGCGACATCTCCACCTACGCGATGGGCATGGCGGCGTCGATGGGGCAGTTCCTGCTCGCCGCGGGCACCAAGGGCAAGCGCCACGCCCTGCCGCACGCGCGCATCATGATGCACCAGCCGTCGGCCGGTATCGGCGGAACAGCAGCCGATATCGCCATCCAGGCCGAGCAGTTCGCGTTGACGAAAAAAGAGATGAACAAGCTCAACGCCGAGTTCTCCGGGCAGACCCTGGAACAGATCGAGGCGGACGCCGATCGCGACAAGTGGTTCACCGCCGAGCAGGCCAAGGAATACGGGCTCGTCGATCACGTGATCACGCGCGCCTGATCGTGTCCATGGCCGAGCTCCGCTTCGCTACGGCTCCGGCCCCTCGCACACTCATCGGAAAGAACTTGGAACCATGAACAATCTTTCACCCCAGTCGCGGTACATCCTGCCCTCGTTCATCGAGCACACGCCGAACGGCGCTCGCGAGTACAACCCCTACGCAAAGCTGTTCGAAGAGCGAATCGTGTTCTTGGGCACGCCGATCGACGAGACGGTTGCCAACGACATCATGGCCCAGCTGCTGGTGCTCGAGTCGCAGGATCCGGACCGCGACATCATCATGTACGTCAACTCACCCGGCGGCAGCGTGCCGGCGATGCTGGCCATCTACGACACCATGCAGTACGTCCACTGCGACATCGCGACCGTCTGCCTCGGCGAGGCGGCCTCGGCTGCGGCCATCGTCCTTGCCGCCGGAACGCCGGGTAAGCGTGCGGCGCTGCCCAACGCCACCGTTCTGATCCACCAGCCCCGCACCGGCGGTGCATACCAGGGCCAGGTGTCCGACCTCGAGATCCAGGCGGCCGAGATCGAGCGGATCCGCAAGCGACTCGACGACATCCTCGCCGGACACACCGGGCAGCCGGCGGACAAGATCCGCAAGGACACCGATCGCGACAACATCCTGACCGCGCAAGCGGCCAAAGAGTACGGGATCATCGACGAGGTTTTCGAGTACCGGAAGAAGTCAGGAAAGAAGTAGCGCCGCGCGCTCGGCCCGCCGTCCTCGGCGGCGGGCAAGAGCGGTCGTGGGCAGGCAAAAAGGCCCGCGACATTTGGCTTTATCGGTCGAAGTTCCGCCGACGTACGGGTACGGTCGTGGTTACTGTGCTCCGCATGGGCTGGGGCGGACCACCGGACTTCACGTCTTTGGAGCATCAGGGTAAGGGAAGTAGGTACAGCGACAGATGGCACGTATCGGAGATGGTGGCGATCTGCTGAAATGTTCTTTCTGCGGAAAGAGCCAAAAGCAGGTCAAGAAGCTGATCGCTGGCCCCGGCGTGTACATCTGCGATGAGTGCATCGACCTGTGCAACGAGATCATCGAGGAAGAGCTGGCCGAGACCAGCGATGTCAAACTCGATGAACTCCCCAAGCCCATGGAGATCCGGGATTTCCTGGAGAACTACGTCATCGGTCAGGACACCGCCAAGCGCACCCTGGCGGTCGCGGTCTACAACCACTACAAGCGCATCCAGGCCGGCGACCGTAAGGACTCGCGCGGCATGGAGCCCGTAGAACTCGCGAAGTCGAACATCCTGATGCTCGGTCCGACGGGCTGTGGAAAGACCTATCTCGCTCAGACCCTGGCGAAGATGCTGAACGTTCCGTTCGCCATCGCCGACGCCACGGCGCTCACCGAAGCCGGCTACGTGGGCGAGGATGTCGAGAACATCCTGCTCAAGCTCATCCAGGCGGCCGACTACGACGTCAAGCGGGCCGAGACCGGCATCATCTACATCGACGAGGTCGACAAGATCGCCCGCAAGAGCGAGAACCCGTCGATCACCCGGGACGTCTCGGGTGAAGGCGTGCAGCAGGCACTGCTCAAGATCCTCGAGGGCACGCAGGCCTCGGTACCCCCGCAGGGCGGTCGCAAGCACCCCCACCAAGAGTTCATCCAGATCGACACCACAAACGTGCTCTTCATCGTGGCCGGCGCATTCGCCGGACTCGACAAGATCGTGTCGGATCGAATCGGCAAGCGCGGCATCGGATTCGGCACGGAGGTCGCCAAGAACGACGACGACAGTGCTGACCACTTCGCCGAGGTCATGCCCGAGGACTTGATCAAGTTCGGTCTGATCCCCGAGTTCATCGGCCGCCTACCCGTGATCGCATCGGTGACAAAACTCGACAAAGACTCTTTGATCAACATCCTGTCGGTGCCGAAAAATGCGCTGGTCAAGCAATATGCACGACTGTTCGACATGGACGGTGTGGAACTCGAGTTCACCGACGAGGCGCTCGAGGCCATCGCGGAGCAGGCCATCCACCGGGGTACCGGTGCCCGTGGTCTGCGCGCGATCATGGAAGAAGTTCTGCAACCGGTGATGTACGACATCCCCAGTCGCGACGACGTCGCCAAGGTGGTTGTCACCGAGGAGACGGTTCGCGACAACGTTCTTCCCACCATCGTTCCCCGCAAGCCGCGGCGCGACGAACGGCGCGACAAGAGCGCTTGAGCCGCTGGGCTATTCGAGAACGCGGTGACCGGCCGAGTACACGTTCATCGATTCTCCGCGGAGAAATCCGACGATCGTCAGGTCGTTGTCGTTGCCCAGATCCACCGCCAGTGACGACGGCGCGGACACTGCCGCGAGTATCGGTATCCCGGCCATGACGGCTTTCTGCGCGAGCTCGAAAGACGCGCGGCCGGACACCATCAACACTGTTGCGCGTAGTGGCAGCAATCGTTGTGTCACAGCCCATCCGATCACCTTGTCGACGGCGTTGTGTCGACCTACGTCTTCGCGAACCGCGAGGAGTTCGCCGTCGGTGGTGAAGAGGGCAGCTCCGTGTACTCCGCCGGTCGCGTCGAACGTCTTCTGTAGCGACCTCAACTGCTCTGGCATGGTGAAGAGCGTGTCGACGTCCACGGTCGAGGGGTCGTGCTCCAACCGGTAGTTGGATGCCAGTCGAACGGCGTCGAGGGATGCCTTTCCGCACACACCGCACGATGAGGTGGTGTAGAAATTTCGCGTCGCGCCGGCGGGAAGCGGCCGGTCGCCGCGCAGGCTGACGTCGAGGACGTTGTAGGTGTTGCGGCCTTGATCGTCCACGCCGTCGCAATATCGGATGGCGCTGATGTCGTCCGCACCGTCGATGAGTCCCTCGGTCATCAGGAACCCGTGTGTGAGATCGATGTCGGACCCAGGTGTACGCATCGTGACCGAGAGCGCTTCTCCGCCAACACGAATCTCGAGGGGTTCCTCGACCGCGAGGGAGTCGGCCCGCGAATCGGTGTTGCCCGGTCGGATCCGGCGGACCCGCGTACGACTGGTCACTCGTCCCATGACGACCATCATCACCCTGTGCTCCCGTTTTCGCCCACGCGCCCCCGTGCTCGCGTTAACTGTCTCCATGGAGCATGAGCGAGTAGCCGCAGTTGTCCTGGCCGGTGGCGCATCCAAGCGGATGGGCAGCGACAAAGCAGCACTGGAATGGAACGGCGAATCGATGCTCGGCCGGATCACCCGGATCGTGGGGGAGCGATGCGACCCGGTGCTGGTGCTCGCCCCGGAGGGATCGCCCGCCTATCAGGGCCTGCGGGCCGGCAATGATGGTGTCGACGGCACCGCTGACAGCGGCTCCGCGGACGTCACATGGGTGACCGGTGAGGCCGAAGGTGCCGGCCCGCTCGGTGGTCTCGCCACCGGATTGGCCGCAGCCGCCGAACGTGGCCGCGACATCGTCTTCGTCTGCGCCACCGACATGCCCCTTGTCACCGCTGAAATGGTCGATGAACTGCTGCGTGGGCTCACCGACGCCGACGATGCCGCCATCGCCGTCGACTCGCAACGGGCTCATCCTCTGGCCGGGGTGTACCGCACCCGTGCGGCGGCCACGCTGGACGAGTTGGTGCAGGGAGGCGAACGCCGGATGCTGGCTGCAGTGGACGCTCTGCGAACCAATCGGGTGACGCTGAGCGATCCGACTTGGCTGACCAACGTCAACGCCCCCGAAGACCTGCACCGATTGCGTGTTCCCTGAGCAGGAGACCTGCACTTTCGTCTCTTCACCACCGACTGCCTAGAATTGGCCGGTGACCGAATCGTCCCAGCACTCCGACAGCACTCCCGAAGCCCTGCCCAAGACCTGGGACCCGGGCGTACACGAGGGACGGCTGTACCGGAACTGGGTAGAGGCCGGATACTTCACCGCGGACCCGTCCAGCGACAAGCCGCCGTTCTCCATCGTCTTGCCGCCACCGAACGTGACGGGTTCGCTGCACATGGGGCACGCCCTCGACCACGTCCTGATGGACGCCATGTGCCGCCGTCGGCGGATGCAGGGGTACGAGGTGCTCTGGCTTCCGGGCATGGACCATGCCGGTATCGCGACGCAGACCCTGGTCGAGCGTCAGCTGACGGGGCAGGGCATCGACAAGAACGACATCGGGCGCGACGAGTTCATCGACCGGGTGTGGAAGTGGAAGGCCGAATCCGGCGGCGCGATCGGTGCCCAGATGCGCAGCCTCGGCGACGGCGTCGACTGGAGCCGTGAACGCTTCACCATGGACGACGGACTGTCCCGGGCCGTGCAGACCGTGTTCAAGAAGATGTTCGACGAGGGATTGATCTACCGCGCCGAGCGACTTGTGAACTGGTCGCCCGTGTTGCAGACCGCGATCAGCGACATCGAGGTGAAGTACTCCGACGTCGAAGGCGAGCTCGTCAGCTTCAGGTACGGCTCCCTCGACGACAACGAACCCCACATCGTCGTTGCGACCACGCGAATGGAGACCATGCTCGGTGACACCGCGATCGCGGTGCATCCGGACGACGAGCGTTACAAACATCTGGTCGGCACCGAACTGGACCACCCATTTGTCGATCGCCGCATCCCGGTTGTCGCGGACGATTATGTCGATCCCGAATTCGGAAGTGGCGCAGTCAAGATCACGCCCGCGCATGACCCGAACGACTTTGCACTCGGGGCCCGACACAACCTGCCGATGCCGACGATGATGGACGAGTCGGGTCGAGTCGCGGGTACCGGAACGCAATTCGATGGCCTCGATCGCGCCGAGGCACGGGTCAAGGTCCGTGAGGTGCTGGCCGAACAGGGCCGCATCGTCAAGGAGGTGCGCCCGTATCTGCACAGCGTCGGTCACTCCGAACGAAGCGGCGAACCGATCGAGCCACGTCTGAGCATGCAGTGGTGGGTGCGGGTGGAGTCGTTGGCCAAGGCAGCCGGCGACGCGGTACGCAACGGCGACACCGTGATCCACCCTGCCTCGCTCGAACCGCGCTGGTTCGCATGGGTTGATGACATGCACGACTGGTGCATCTCGCGCCAGCTGTGGTGGGGGCATCGGATCCCGGTCTGGTACGGCCCGGACGGCGACATGGTGTGCGTGGGCCCGGGGGAGTCGGCGCCCGAAGGGTACGTGCAGGACAACGACGTCCTCGACACCTGGTTCTCGTCCGGATTGTGGCCCTTCTCCACGATGGGGTGGCCTGAGGAGAGCGCCGAGCTGGCCAAGTTCTATCCCACGTCCGTCCTGGTCACCGGGTACGACATCCTGTTCTTCTGGGTCGCCCGGATGATGATGTTCGGTACGTACGTCGCCGGGGCCATCAGCGAGCAGATCGGTGCGGACGCTCCGGTCCCGTTCCGGAACGTCTTCTTGCACGGCCTCGTTCGCGATGAGCACGGCAGCAAGATGTCGAAGTCGAAGGGCAACGGGATCGACCCGCTGGACTGGGTGAACCAGTACGGCGCCGATGCGCTGCGGTTCACACTCGCGCGAGGCGCGAACCCCGGCGGCGACCTGTCCGTCGGCGACGATCTCGCGCAGTCCTCGCGCAATTTCGCCACCAAGTTGTTCAACGCCACCAAGTTCGCGTTGATGAACGGGGCGAAGGTCGGGGAGCTGCCGCCGCGCGCAGATCTGACCGACGCAGATCGATGGATTCTCGGGCGGCTCGACGAGGTTCATGCCGAGGCGGACGCGGGTTTCGAGGCCTACGAGTTCTCCAAGGCCTGCGAGGCGCTGTACCACTTCGCCTGGGACGAGGTGTGCGACTGGTACCTCGAGCTGGCCAAGGTGCAATTCGCTCGCGAAGACGAAACCGTCTCGGCCACAACAAAGATCGTCCTCGGAACCGTGCTCGATTCGCTGCTGCGAATGCTGCATCCGGTGATGCCGTTCGTCACCGAGGTTCTGTGGCAGACCTTGACCGGCGGCGAATCCGTGGTCATTGCCGACTGGCCCACCACATCTGGTGAGCCGGTCGATCGCGACGCACATCACCGCATCGAGGACACCCAGCGATTGATCACCGAGATCCGCCGGTTCCGTAGCGATCAGGGACTCAAGCCGTCGCAGCGAGTCTCCGCCGAACTGATCGGACTCGAGGCCGCTGACCTCGTCGCACAGCGCGACTACATCGACTCACTGGCACGACTGACCAGAGCCGAGCCGGGCTTCGCGGCGACGGCGACCATCGAGGTGCGCCTGCGGGCGACGACGGTCACGGTGCAGATCGACACCTCCGGCACGATCGATGTGGCTGCGGAGAAGCGTCGTCTGGAGAAGGAGTTGGCCGCAGCGGAGAAAGAGCTGGCCACCACGACCGCAAAGCTGGCCAACGAGCAGTTCATGGCCAAGGCGCCCGACAATGTGAAGGCGAAGATCCAGACCCGGGCGCAGGTGGCCGAAGAAGAGATCGTCCGCATCAAGGCCAAACTGGCCGAACTGGATTCGCGGTCGTGACGGGCCCCCAGGTACCGACCGCGGAGGACCTCGCCGAACTCGGTGAGGTGGAGGCGCAGCTCGACACCCGCTGGCCCGAGACGAAGATCGAACCGAGCTTGGCCAGGATCTCCGCTCTGATGGATCTGCTGGGGTCGCCGCAACACGGCTATCCGGCGATCCACGTGGCCGGCACGAACGGCAAGACCTCGGTCACCAG
Source organism: Williamsia muralis (assembly GCF_051487485.1). Lineage (GTDB taxonomy): Bacteria > Actinomycetota > Actinomycetes > Mycobacteriales > Mycobacteriaceae > Williamsia > Williamsia muralis_B. The sequence continues at coordinate 110,552 of NZ_JAHVCV010000003.1, forward strand.
GATGATCGACGCGCTGCTCACCGCTCTGCATCGGCGTACCGGCCGGATCACCAGCCCGCACCTGCAGTTGGCCACCGAACGCATCTCCATCGATGGGGAGCCGATCTCACCGCGTGTCTACGTCGACACCTACCGAGAACTCGAGCCCTACATCGACATGATCGACGATCGGTCACTCGCGGCCGACGGGCCACGGATGAGCAAGTTCGAGGTCCTCACTGCGATGGCCTACACGGCCTTCGCCGAGGCGCCGGTGGATGTGGCGGTGGTCGAGACAGGCATGGGTGGCCGGTGGGATGCCACCAACGTGATCAACGCTTCGGTGGCCGTGATCACCCCGATCGCGATGGACCACAGCGACTATCTGGGTGACACCCTCACGGCCATCGCGGGGGAAAAGGCCGGGATCATCAAGAAGGCCCCGGATGCCCTGGTGCCGACCGACCCGGTGACGGTGCTCGCCGTCCAGCAGCCGGAGGTGGCCGACGTGCTCCTGCGCGCCGCGGTCGAGGCCGACAACTTCGTGGCCCGTGAGGGCTCGGAGTTCGCAGTGCTCGAACGCCGGACCGCGGTGGGCGGACAGATGCTCACGCTGCAGGGCCTGGGCGGCGAATACACCGAACTGTTCCTGCCTCTGCATGGCGCCCATCAGGCGTCCAACGCGGCGCTCGCACTCGCGGCGGTCGAGGCCTTCTTCGGCGCCGGTGCCGACCGGCAACTCGACATCGAGGCGGTGCGCGCCGGCTTCGCTGCGGTCACCAGTCCCGGACGGTTGGAGCGGGTGCGTTCGGCGCCGACTGTCTTCCTTGACGCGGCGCACAACCCGCACGGTGCCGCTGCGTTGGCGGCCGCGTTGGACGAGGAGTTCGATTTCCGGCGGCTGATCGGCGTCATCAGTGTGATGGCGGACAAGGACGTCGCAGGATTGCTCACCGCATTCGAGCCGGTCTTCGACGCCATCGTGCTCACCCACAACGGATCCCCGCGGGCGATGGATCCGGAACAACTGGCCGACGTGGCCATCACGATCTTCGGCGAGGATCGGGTTCAGGTTCGCGGCTTCCTGCCCGATGCGGTCGAGGCCGCCATCGAACTGGCCGAGGAGAACCTCGACGAGGCCGAGGGCATGTCGGGAACCGGCGTGGTGATCACCGGCTCGGTGGTGACTGCGGGCGCCGCTCGCACCCTCTTCGGCAAGGATCCGGCATGAGCCCTCAAAACCCTGACCCGCCAGCGCGATTCACGCCGCCGACGGTTGATCCGTGGCGTGGTCTACGGGGTGTGATGGCCGGAACGCTGATCCTGGAAGCAATAGTGGTGATGCTGGCCTTTCCGATCGTCGTCCGGGTCGGCGGCGGACTGACGGCGTGGTCGGCTGTGTATCTCGGTGTGCTGACGCTCGCTCTCATCCTGGGTTCCGGGCTGCAGGGCAGGAGCTGGGCGCTTCCGTATGACCTTGCGCTGCAAGTGATCACCGTGGCCGGGTGGATCGTCCACTGGTCCATCGGAGCCGTCGGCGTGGTGTTCCTGCTGGTGTGGTTGTACATCGCCTACATCAAGCGGGACGTTCGTCTTCGAATGGAACGCGGCTTGCTGAACGGGCAAGAGCCGATCACCGACTGAGGCAGGTCAAATCGTGTTGTCCGGTAACGATTTTTGTTGTTGCCGGAACGTGACCTGAAAACTCGCATTTCGGGTTCCGTGGAGCCATCGACGCTGACAAGATCGCACACACACGTAACCGTCGAAAGGCCCATCTTTTATGTCTCGTCTCGCATCCGTTCCTGCCGTACTCGCAGCCGGCGCCGCCTGCATCGTCGCGGGGACTGCACTCGGTGCGGGCTCGGCATCGGCCGTCGCGGGCCCACCTATGCCGGTGGGTGGCAGTCAGTTCAGTTACACCGCGACGCATGCTCTGACTCAGCGGGCCGCAGACATGGACCTGCCGGAGTTCGTGGCGTCGCTCCCGGTGCCCGCCGAGTACAAGCCGGCGAACCTGGCACTGGCCGCACGTTTCGACGTCGCGGTACAAGAGGCGCTTGCGTCGCCGGGCGGCTGCATCCAGGTGGTCATCGATCCGGCGCCCACCACGGGTGGCGTGTTCAGCTACGGGTTCTTCGGAGTCGACGGCGCGTACTGCCAGCCGTAGGGCAGTGCCGTCGACCGGCGGGCTAGGCTGACCGGGTGACTGAACGGACTCTGGTACTCATCAAGCCCGACGGTGTGAAGCGCGGCCTGGTCGGCGACATCATCGGCCGCATCGAGCGCAAGGGCTTGACCCTGGTGGCTCTGGAACTCAAGACCGTCAGCGACGACGTCGCTGCGGGACACTACGCGGAGCACGAGGGCAAGCCCTTCTATCCTTCGCTGCTCGAATTCATCACGTCAGGCCCCCTGGTCGCGGCAGTGCTCGAGGGCCCGCGCGCCGTGGCTGCCTTCCGGCAGATCGCCGGCGGAACCGATCCGGTGGAGAAGGCCGTACCCGGGACGATCCGTGGCGACTATGCGCTGAGCACCCAGTTCAATCTTGTACACGGGTCGGACTCGCCCGATTCGGCCGAGCGCGAAATCGGTCTCTGGTTCCCTGACCTCGGCTGATCGGACTCGCTGTCGGCCTGTGCGCCGGCGATGTCGGAGGTCTGGACCGCCGGGCCACAGTTGTGTGGGATACTGACAGAGGTTGTCGAGCCCTCGCGGGCGCCGACTGCCAGATGATCAGCTCGGGTGCTCGGTCCCCACTCATGTGGTTTTCACATGGCGTGGTGTGGACATCGTGGCGCTCGACATCAGTCAGTCATCACGCCAGGCATCGCCGGTGAACGCGGGGTCATCCCGCCGACATAGGGCGAAGCGAGACCTACAATCCCGGCGCAGTCCGGGTAAATAGCACAGCCCTCGCGTGGCCGCGTTTATCCGCGCCCGGGGGCTTGAGGAGAATACGTGGCCGACACGCAGTCGCCGGACGAACTGAACAGCACAGGTTCGGCGCAAGAATTTCCGCACAAACTACGAGTGCACGCGCTGGCCAGAATTCTTGGCCTCAGTAGCCGCGAGGTGCTCGCGCATCTGGCTGAGCTGGGTATCGCGGCTCGCAGCCCACAGTCGAGCATCGTGCGCAGTACCGCCATCGCGGTACGCGACCGAATCAATCCGCCACCCGCCGACGAGTCGGTGGAGGGCGACGACGCCATCACCGCCGGTGCCGACGCGCCGCCGGCCGACCCGCAGTCGGCCGACGTGCCGGTCGAGGCCGAGCAGTCGGCGGAGTCGACTGCGCCTGTCGCCGAGCCGGCACCAGAGAATGTCTCCCCGCCCCAGGATGCCGAGGGCGCTGCGGCGGCAACTACACCCAGTGAAGATGCGCCGGCCGAGGCCGAGCCCGCTGACAAGGCACCGGAGTCGGCGCCACTCGAGAGGTCGATCCCCAGTCTTTTCTCCGCGGTGGAAGAGGAGCAGCCTCGGCACACGCCGACAACCTCTGCCGGGGCCGGGGCAGGATCGCCGTTGTTCCTGTCGGCAGAACAATCAGCTCCCATCCCGAAGGACACCAACGACTCGGTCGACGCTGACGCCGACACCGATACCGACGATTCGGACGACGAGAGCGAGTCGGGTTCGCGGAAACGGCGTCGCGGTCGTCGTGGTCGCGGTCGTGGACGCGGTGACCAGGCGGGCGGTGACTTCGGCGACGACGATTCGGACACCGACGCCACCGATTCGGGCGGAGAGTCGGCTCGGGAAACCCAAGACGGCTCCTCGGCAGACTCCGACGACGCCTCCGACACCGACGACGAAGCCGCGAAGCCCGAGACGAAATCGGGGAACAGGCGAAAGCGGAGCAGGCCGAAGAAGGCCCGGCCCGACTCCGAAGGCGACAACGAACAGGGTGCAGACAGCTCGCCGTCCGATGCCCCCGCCGACGAAACCGCCGGTGGCGATGACGACGACTCCGACCAGTCGGCCGAATCGGACTCCTCGGACTCCGATGATCAGGACGACTCGGGCGACGGCACCTCGGCAAATCGCAGACGTCGTCGCAGGCGTCGCCGCAAAGGCGGAGAGGGCGACGAACCGCTGCCTGCCGACGACCCGCCCAACACGGTGGTGCACGAACGCGAGCCACGGAACAAGTCGCGCGGCCGTGATGAGGTGCAAGGCATCTCCGGGTCCACCCGTCTCGAGGCCAAGCGCCAGCGCCGCCGGGACGGCCGCGACGCGGGACGGCGTCGTCCGCCCATCCTGAGTGAGTCGGAATTCCTGGCCCGCCGCGAAGCGGTCGACCGGGTGATGGTTGTGCGCGAACGCTCAGGTGTGGCCGCAACGGTCACTCATGGAGATACGCACTCCGACGGCAACGCCGATTCTTCGAACCAGCAGACTCGCGACTACACACAGGTCGCGGTGCTGGAAGACGGCGTCCTGGTCGAGCACTTCGTGACCACGTCCAACTCCTCGTCGATGGTGGGCAACATCTACCTCGGTCGGGTGCAGAATGTCCTGCCCGGTATGGAAGCTGCCTTCGTCGACATCGGGCGGGGACGCAACGGCGTCCTCTACGCCGGTGAGGTGAACTGGGACGCAGCCGGTCTCGATGGCGGATCACGCAAGATCGAACAGGCCCTGCGTCCCGGTGACCAGGTCTTGGTCCAGGTCAGCAAGGACCCCGTCGGGCACAAGGGTGCCCGTCTCACCACGCAGATCTCCCTGGCCGGCCGGTACCTGGTGTACGTGCCGGGCGGCGGTTCCACCGGGATCAGCCGAAAGCTCCCCGACACCGAGCGCAAACGCCTCAAGCAGATCCTCGGCAAGATCGTTCCCGACGACGCCGGTGTGATCATCCGCACGGCGTCCGAAGGTGTCTCGGCCGAAGAGCTGACGGCCGACATCGAACGTCTGCAACAGCAGTGGGAAACCATCAACGCGGCCACCTCGGCGGCCGGTAGCTCGAAATCCGGTGCGCCGCAGACGTTATACGAAGAGCCGGACCTTCTCGTGAAGGTGGTCCGTGACCTCTTCAACGAAGACTTCAAGAAGCTCATCGTCGAGGGCAACGGTGCCTGGAACCAGGTGGAGAACTACGTCCGTGGCGTCGCACCCGACCTGCTCGACCGCACCGAGCGCTTCGAGAAGGCCCACGCCGATGCGCCGGACGTGTTCGACGTGCACCGGATCGACGAGCAGCTGGCAAAGGCATTGGACCGCAAGGTGTGGTTGCCCTCCGGCGGAACGCTGATCATCGAGCACACCGAGGCGATGACCGTCGTCGACGTGAACACCGGCAAGTTCACCGGCTCGGGTGGAAACCTCGAAGAGACGGTGACCCGCAACAACCTCGAGGCTGCCGAAGAGATCGTCCGGCAGATGAGGTTGCGCGACATCGGCGGCATGATTGTCGTCGACTTCATCGACATGGTCCTCGAATCGAATCGTGACCTGGTCTTGCGCAGGCTCACCGAGGCACTGGGCCGCGATCGCACGCGCCATCAGGTGTCCGAGGTGACGTCGCTCGGCTTGGTGCAGATGACGCGAAAGCGCCTCGGAACCGGTTTGCTCGAAGCATTCTCGACCACCTGCACCTGCTGTAACGGTCGCGGCATCGTCGTGCACGCAAACCCGGTCGAGATCTCGTCCGGCGATGATCAGGCGGGCCGCGGAGACAACACCAAGCGGGCGCGGCGCAACCGTCGCAGTGGCAAAGCGGATCAGCCTGCAGCTGTCGAGAGCAAACCGGCTGCCCACAGTCCCGCCGAGCACCCGATGTTCCGGGCGATGGCCAGCCACACCCCCGATTCCGAGACACCCGAAACCGAGACCGATTTCGAGGTCACGGAGACGGGTTCGGAGGAGCCCGGCAACGATGCTGCCCGCAACGTGACCGACACGGAGGACACCACGTCCACGGTGTCCGCGTCTGCGGCCGTCGAGGACACGGCTGCAGGGTCGGCGAAGGTTCACGGTGATCCCGCTCCGGCCATCACGTCATCGGACGCAGACCGGTCGGCGTCGGTTGCCTCCAAGAGATCCCAGAAGTCCGAGAAATTCCAGAAGCCCGAGAAGTCCGGAACATCCGAGACCACGACCCCTGTGGACGACACGGCGCACAGCCCGGCAACCCCGGCGTCCGGCGACACGCAGCAGAGCACCGCTGATGAACCCGGACAAACGCCGCCGAGTGCCCCGCCGAAACGGCGACGCGCAGTGCGGCGCAAGCCGGCGGCTCCCACCACGGCAACCGATCCCGCTGTCATCGCCGAGGTCATCGCCTCGCCGGTGACCACCTCGGGCCCGGTCGGCACCTCCACGTCCACCGAGCCGGCTGTGGCGGTACGACGCACGCCGCGACGGCGCGCAGCCGGGCGACCTGCAGGTCCGCCGGTGGAGGAGTGAGGATCGCTGGTCGTACCGGGTCAGTTTGACCCGGCCCGCCACACTCCCGTAACCTGGATCAGTCGCCATTCGGCGGACGGATTGCGCTGTGCTCGGAAAGACGGCGCCCGGCCGGATCGGCAACGGGCAAGAGCCCGAACAACACACGACAGACAGTAAGAGGTAGCTCTCCGATGGCAACGTACGCGATCGTCAAGACCGGCGGTAAGCAGTACAAGGTCGCTGAAGGCGATCTGGTGAAGGTCGAGAAGATCGACAGTGAACTCGGCGCGACCGTCTCACTTCCCGTGACGCTTGTCGTCGACGGTGCAGATCTGACCACGGACGCCGACAAGTTGGCGAAGATCTCGGTGACCGGTGAGGTCGTCGAGCACGTCAAGGGTCCCAAGATCCGCATCCACAAGTTCAAGAACAAGACCGGCTACCACAAGCGTCAGGGTCACCGTCAGAAGTTGACGGTCCTCAAGGTCACCGGCATCAAGTAAGCACGCCCCCACACTTTTCAGGAGAACTGTCATGGCACATAAGAAGGGTGCATCCAGCTCGCGCAACGGGCGCGACTCGAATGCTCAGCGACTCGGTGTGAAGCGCTTCGGCGGCCAGCAGGTGAGCGCCGGTGAGATCCTGGTCCGCCAGCGCGGCACACACTTTCACCCCGGCGTGAATGTCGGACGTGGCGGCGACGACACGCTGTTCGCTCTGGCTCCCGGTGCTGTGCTGTTCGGCAGCAAGCGTGGCCGCAAGACCGTGAACATCGTTCCGGAGCCTGCGCAGGCCTGATCCGGCGCAATGCAATCCAGCTCCTAAGGGGCGGGCAGGATCACCAGATCCCGCCCGCCCCTTAGAAAATTCCAAACTCTCTCACAGGTGGTTCCATGTCCAGATTTGTTGACCGCGTGACGATTCACGCAACGGCGGGCAACGGTGGTCATGGCTGCTCATCGGTGCACCGCGAGAAGTTCAAACCCCTCGGCGGACCCGACGGCGGCAACGGTGGCAACGGTGGCGATGTCACCCTCGTGGTCGACCCGCAGGTTCACACCCTGCTCGACTTCCACTTCCATCCGCACGCGAAGGCCGGTAACGGCCGGCCCGGTGCGGGTGCCAACCGTGACGGCGCAAACGGGGAACCACTGGTGCTCCCTGTCCCTGACGGCACCATGGTGCTCGACCGCGACGGCCGGCTCCTGGCCGACATGGTCGGTGCGGGAACCACTTTCGCTGCAGCGTCCGGTGGACGCGGTGGTCTCGGCAACGCCTCGCTGGCGTCCAAGGCGCGTAAGGCGCCGGGCTTCGCTCTGCTGGGGGAGGAAGGCGAGGTCCGCGAACTCGTCCTCGAACTCAAATCCGTCGCCGATGTCGGCCTCGTGGGTTTCCCGTCGGCAGGCAAATCGTCACTCGTCTCGGTGCTCTCGGCGGCCAAGCCGAAGATCGCCGATTATCCTTTCACCACTCTCCAGCCGAACCTCGGTGTTGTGAACAGCGGTTCGGACATCTTCACCGTCGCGGACGTACCCGGGCTGATTCCGGGAGCGTCTGCCGGCCGCGGTCTGGGGTTGGAGTTCCTACGTCACCTCGAACGCTGTGCAGTGCTTGCGCACGTGGTCGATTGCGCCACTCTCGAGCCCGGTCGGGACCCGGTGTCGGACATCGATGCGCTGGAGGCCGAGTTGGCCGCCTATCAACCCGCCCTGCAGGCAGACACCGGTCTCGGACATCTCGCCGACCGCCCTCGCGTGGTCATCCTGAACAAGACCGACGTGCCCGATGCGGCCGAACTGGCCGAGATGGTCACCCCTGAACTGCAAGAACGTGGCTGGCCCGTGTACGCGATCTCCGCCGTCTCCCACAAGGGCCTCAAGGAACTCACCTACGCGCTGGCCGACATGGTGCGCCAGTACCGCATCGACCATCCGAAACCGGTTGCCAGGCGCCCGGTGATCCGCCCCATCGCCACCGACGACAACGGTTTCTCGGTAATCGCCGATCCCGATCAACCCGGTGGTTTCATCGTGCGCGGTACGCGGCCGGAGCGCTGGATCAAGCAGACGCAGTTCGAGAACGACGAAGCAGTCGGATATCTCGCCGATCGACTCAACCGGCTCGGTGTCGAGGCGGAACTGGTCAAGCAAGGCGCCGAGCCCGGCTGCCCGGTCACCATCGGTGACGTGTCCTTCGAGTGGGAACCGCAGACGCCTGTCGCGGAGGATTTCCCCATGAGCGGTCGCGGCACCGATATCCGTCTGGATCGGCCGGAGCGTATCGGCGCCTCCGAGCGCAAGATCGCACGACGGCTGCGGCGCGGCCTCGATGTGGATGCCGAGGATCCGGACGAACGTGGCTAGTGTTACCCGGCAACAGATTTCGGGAGCCCGCAGTGTTGTGGTGAAGATCGGCTCCTCGGCTCTGACCGAGTTGGCGACCGGCCTGGACTCAGGTCGTCTCGATGCTCTTGCCGACGCGATCGAAGCGCGGATGCAGGCCGGGTCCGACGTCATCGTGGTGTCGTCCGGCGCAATCGGAGCGGGTATCGCGCCGTTGGGTCTCAAGAGCCGGCCGAAGGATCTGGCCACCAAGCAGGCTGCGGCCAGCGTCGGTCAGCTGGCCCTCGCGCACGCGTGGAACACGTCGTTCGCCCGATACGGTCGCACCGTCGGACAAGTTCTGCTGACGGCCCACGACATCTCGCTGCGAGCACACCACGCCAATGCGCAGCGCACCCTCGATCGATTGCGGTCTCTCGGCGCGGTCGCGATCGTCAACGAGAACGACACCGTGGCAACCAACGAGATCCGCTTCGGCGACAACGATCGGCTCGCGGCTCTGGTCGCCCACCTGGCAGGCGCCGATGCGCTGATCCTTCTGTCCGATGTCGACGGCCTCTACGACGGGGATCCCCGTAAGGGCAACGCCTCCATGATCTCTGAGGTCGACGGCCCCGAGGACCTCGACGGTGTGATCGCCGGCACCGGTGGCGCCCTGGGAACCGGCGGCATGGCATCGAAGTTGTCGGCTGCCCGCCTCGCCGCGGATGCCGGGTTGCCGGTGCTGCTGGCAGCGGCGGCCGACGCTGCCGCAGCGTTGACCGATGCCTCGGTCGGCACTGCGTTTGCGCCTCGACCCCAACGACTTTCGGCGCGCAAGTTCTGGGTGCGGCACGCCGCAGAAGCCAGTGGACGTCTGGTGCTCGACGATGGGGCGGTGCAGGCGGTTGCCACCGCCCGCCGATCGCTGCTGTCGGCAGGTATCACCGCGGTGTCGGGCCGGTTCTACGGTGGCGATGTGGTCGATCTGACGGATCAGTCCGGCCACACGATGGCCAGGGGAGTCGTGGCGTACGACGCCGGCGAGGTGGCCCAGATGGTGGGCAAGTCGAAGGCCGATCTGCCCCCGGATCTACGACGGCCGGTGGTTCACGCCGACGATCTTGTCGCGGTCTGACTCCAGCCACCCGGTCAGCACCTCCGAGCACGAACCGTCGATCTTCATGGTCGCGCACTCGTCGCCGCGGGTGTGTCCGCGGTTGACGATTGCGATCGGTTTGCCGGTACGTCTGGCGTGCCGAACGAATCTCAGCCCACTCATCACCGTCAGGGATGACCCCAGGACGAGTACCGCATCGGCGTCATCAACCATGGAATAGCCCTGCTGCACAACCGTTTTAGGGACGCTTTCGCCGAAGTAGACGATGTCTGGTTTGAGTATTCCACCGCAGTCCGGACAGTCGAGCATCGCGAAGTCGGTGGTGTCCTCGACAACCACATCGGCGTCGGGGGCCACCTCGATGGCGCCGCGGCCGCGAATCCTGCTGACGAACTCGGCGTTTGCCGGCTCCAGGAGTTCGGCAAGCCGGTGCCGGGAGACCCGGTGTTCGCAGTCGAGGCAACGAACACGCCCGTAGCTGCCGTGGAGTTCGAGCACGGCGCGGTTGCCGGCCTTGAGGTGGAGCATGTCGACGTTCTGAGTGATCACGCCGCTCACCTTGCCCTGGCGTTCCAAGGCGGCGAGGGCGCGGTGGCCCGCGTTGGGAACTGCCGCGTCCATGTGGCGCCAGCCGAGGTGATTACGTGCCCAGTAGTGCCGGCGGAAGTCGCTCGAACTCAAGAACATCTCGATGGTCATCGGTGTCCGTGGGGGAGTTCCGGGACTGCGGTAGTCCGGTATCCCTGAATCGGTCGACATGCCGGCCCCGGTCAGCGCGAGCACACGACGTCCCTGGAGCAACTGTGCCAGCTCGTCGATCCGATGGGGCAGATCGGGGTCCGGTGCGGTGGGCTGGGCCGGTGTCCAGCGGATGGGGCGGGTTCGCACCTCGTCCAGAATACCCCGACCGCGACAGCGCCCCGGCGACGAGAACTCGGCACCCCCGTCGGGGTGCCGAGTTTCTTGCTGGTTCGCGTCGGGTGACGGTCGGAGGGCCCGGGCATCTGGCGCAATCGCACAAGCGCCAGCACAACGCTACCCAGCGAAGCCCGGGTTCAGGGCCCGCCATCCGGCGAACCGGTCAGGTGCCGACGGTGACCAGCGGGTAGACGCCGTTCTCGTCGTGGGTTTCGGTTCCGACCACCGGCGGATTGAACACACAGAGCATGCGAAGCTCGGTGTCGGCGGTGACCGTGTGCCGTTCGTGCCCGTTGAGGAGATACATCGTGCCGGGCCCGAGCGGGTAGACCTCGCCGGTCTCGCGATCGGTGAGGGTGCCGGTGCCTTCCACAAGCCACACCGCTTCGACATGATTGGCGTAGTGGAACTCGTTGACCGAACCGGCCTTGATGGTCGTCTCGTGGAACGAGAACCCCACTTTGTCGCCGCCGAGGACGATGCGCTTGGAACGCCAGTTGCCGTTCTCCGCCTCGACATCGCGTTCGGTGCCGGTGATTTCCTTGGTGGTACGTACGATCACGTGTAGTCCTTTCGCGCGCTTGAGTTTTCGTCGAGTCGAGTTTGCTCAGGCGCTGAGCACCTCGGCCGTGGCCTGGCCGAGGATCGCCAGACCCTGATCGAGCTCTTCGACGGTGATGGTCAGCGGCGGCAGCAATTTGACGACCTGGTCTGACGGGCCGGACGTCTCGACGAGCAGTCCGCGATCGTACGCGAGTGCGCACACCTTGCCCGCCTTTTCGGCGTCGTCGAACACCAGTCCCTGGACCATGCCCCGACCGCGGGTCGTGATGCCCTGGTGCGCGCTGCACAGTGAGATGAACGAGTCGCGGATCCGCTCGCCCTTGGCGATGACCTCGTTCTCGAACTTGTCGTCCGACCAGTAGGTGTCGATCGCTTTCTTGGCGGTGACGAAGGCGGGATTGTTACCGCGGAACGTGCCGTTGTGCTCGCCCGGTGCCCACACGTCCAGGTGGGGCTTGAACAGGGTCAGCGCCATGGGCATTCCGTAGCCGCTGATCGACTTCGACATGGTGACGATGTCGGGCTCGATGCCGGCGATCTCGAACGAGAAGAACGGTCCGGTCCGGCCACAGCCCATCTGGACGTCGTCGACGATCAAGAGGATCTCGCGCCGCTTGCAGAGTTCGGCGAGGGCCCTGAGCCATTCTGGCCGGGCCACATTGACGCCGCCTTCACCCTGCACGGTCTCCACGATCACGGCAGCCGGACGGTTGAGACCGCTACCCGAGTCGTCGAGAACGCGCTCGAACCAGCTGAAGTCCTCCACGACACCGTCGAAGTAGTTGTCGAACGGCATGGGAGTGGCGTGCACCAGGGGAATACCGGCGCCCGCCCGCTTCATCGAGTTGCCGGTGACCGACAGTGCTCCCAGCGTCATACCGTGAAATGCGTTGGTGAAGTTGATGATCGACGTACGACCGGTGACCTTGCGGGCGAGCTTGAGGGCGCTCTCCACGGTGTTGGCACCGGTGGGTCCGGGGAACTGGACCTTGTAGTCGAGTCCGCGCGGCAGCAGGATCTTGTCCTGGAACGCCTGCAGGAACTCGCCTTTGGCGACGGTGGACATGTCCAGGCCGTGGGTGATGCCGTCGTTCTCGATGTACTCGAGCAGAGCCGACTTGAGGATGGGGTTGTTGTGCCCGTAGTTCAGTGCACCGGCGCCGGCGAAGAAGTCGAGGTACTGCTTGCCGTCGCGGTCGGTGAGCCATGCGCCCTTGGCCTTGGTGAAGATTGCCGGCCAGCCGCGGCTGTAACTACGAACTTCGGACTCGCGGGTCTCGAAGATGTTGCTGGAAAACGTTTCTTGGATGGATGCAGTCATGTCTGTCGTGTCCTCCGGGTGTGCCTGAAGCACAGTAGGGTGCGAAAAATACAGCTGTATTCCAACTGGTGAAGATGTGGCGGCCGGGTCGGTCCCGGCTCTGCCGTGAAGTGACCACGGGTAGCGGTGGTCAGATGCGGTATTGCTAACCGCGACAGATCATCTCGGGCGTCGCGGTGCGACGGCGTACAGATCTTCTGGTTCGTGGTCGTCCGGGAAGTCGGCGGGGGAGAAGAAGCTCTCCTTGGTGATACTCATGCCGCGACGTTCGGCGAGGGCGGTGAACAGGGCCACCGATGCCTCGTTGTCCGGACTGATCGTTGTGTGCAGGGTGGTGATGCCGCGCGGCTCCAGTCGATCCATCAACTGGGACAGCATTTTTCCGGCCAGACCGAGCCCCCGTTGGTCGGCGTCGACAGCGACCTGCCACACCATCACCACATCGGGGAGTTCGGGGCGGAGATAACCGGTGACAAAGCCGACGACGCGTCCGTCCACTTCGGCGACCACCGATGTCTCGGCGTAATCCTTGCACCACAGGAGGTAGGCGTAACTCGAGTTGAGGTCGAGAACTTGCGAGTCACGGGCGATTTCCCAGAGCCGGACTCCGTCGGAAACCTTTGGCGAACGAAATGCCACCGCGTCCGGCGCGGTGGTTAGGGTAGCGCTGATCTGAGTTGGGCTCATATCGAATTTGAAGTTAACAACGTGTCACACGAAAGTCACCCGGTTGTCGAAATTGGTCGCAAAAGCGCCGGTATAAGCCCTGTTCAACTGTGGTTTGTGAGGTGGCTCACAAAAACTTGCAGGCTGCAAGTAGTTGGGCCGCCGGACCCTGGTCCCAGAGCCGGGCCGGACACCCGAAACAATGGACGCATGACCCGCATCATCGCCGGCTCGGCCCGTGGTCGCCGACTGTCGGTGCCCGCCGCCGGCACCCGGCCGACCACCGACCGGGTGCGGGAATCGATGTTCAACATCTTGGCGGCCCGCATCGACTTCGACGGGCTGATCGTGCTCGATCTATTCGCCGGAAGTGGCGCGCTGGGGCTCGAGGCGTTGTCGCGGGGGGCCGAATCGGTGACGTTCGTGGAGGCCGACGCCAAGGCGGTGAAGATCATCGAGGCGAATGTCAGGGCCTCGGGGTTGTCGGGTGGGCGAGTGATCCGCCGCCGAGCGGCTGAACATCTCGAGCGCAGCGGCGGCGCGTACGACCTCGTGCTCGCCGATCCGCCCTACGATCTGCCCGACGATGAGGTTGCGCACCTGGTTCGGCAGCTCGCGGACGGGGCGGTCTCCGAGGAGGGACTGGTCGTGCTGGAGCGGGCTACGCGCGCGGCCGAAACCCGGTGGCCGGTCGAGTTCGACGACGTCCTGATCCGCCGGTACGGGGAAACCCGGGTCGAGGTTGCTGTGTATCGCCCGCCACATGGGTGAGAGGGCTGCCCGCAGGCTGATAACTTGACTCCCATGTCGGGAGCTGTCTGTCCGGGTTCATTCGACCCGGTGACCTCGGGTCATCTGTTCGTCTTCGAGCGGGCTGCCGCCCGGTTCGATGAATTGGTGATCACCGTGATGGTCAACCCGAAGAAGAGTGGGCTCTTCACGGTCGCCGAACGCATTGCTCTCCTGAAGGAGACCACGTCCCATCTGCCCAACGTTCGGGTCGACAGCTGGCAGGGATTGCTTGTGGACTATGTGCGTTCGCAGGGGATGGACACGATCGTGAAGGGCCTGCGCGGCGCCGTGGACTTCGAATACGAGCTGCCGATGGCGCAGATGAACCGCGATCTGACCGGGGCCGAGACCATTTTCATGCTCACCGACCCGCGTCTGGCCCATGTCTCGAGCTCGCTGGTGAAGGAAGTCGCCACCCTCGGGGGACCGGTCACCGAGTTCCTGCCGCCGGTGGTCCACGAACAACTGCTCGCCAAACTCGCCGCTCGTTGACCGGCCGGTCCGGCAGGCCGCTGCGCGGGACAGATCCTGGTTTGGTATCACGACACGCCCCGCAGGTTGACGAGTCTCAGGCGTACCAGTGGGCACAATAGTCACAGAATTAACACCAACCACTGTTTGCACGCGGGTGGGGACTTGATGGTCACCGGCCGATGTCGCGACGAGGAGTGAGGTAGCTGTGTACCGGGTATTCGAAGCGCTGGATGAATTGGGCGCCATCGTCGAAGAAGCGCGCAGTGTGCCGATGACTGCGGGTTGCGTGGTCCCCAGAGGCGACGTGCTCGAATTGCTCGACGACGTCAAGGACGCCATCCCCGGCGACCTCGACGACGCGCAGGACGTCCTCGATCAGCGCGACAAGTTGATCGGCGACGCGCGAATGCGCGCCGACACCCTCGTCGGTGAGGCCACCGCGGAGTCCGATTCGTTGCTGGCGCATTCGCGTGCAGAGGCCGATCGTCTCCTGTCGGAGGCAAAGGCGCAGGCCGACCGCATGGTTGCCGAGGCACAGTCGCACTCGGGACAACTGCTCGCGGACGCCACTGCCGAAGCCGAACGGGTGGCATCGGCGGCCCATCGTGAATACGAGTCCGTGACCGGGCGTGCGCACGCCGAGGCCGAACGCATGATCGCCTCGGGCAACGCGAACTACGAGCGCTCGGTGGCCGAGGGCATCGCCGAGCAGCAACGGCTCGTCTCCGAGACCGAGGTGGTCCAGGCTGCCCGTGCCGAGTCCGAGCGGGTCATCGACGCGGCACACGTCGAGTCCGATCGTCTGCGCGGCGAATGCGACATCTACGTGGACAACAAATTGGCCGAGTTCGAGGAACTCCTCACCGGGACGATCCGCTCGGTCAACCGTGGTCGGCAACAGCTTCGGACGGGCGCAGGCGTGCACGACTACGCCGAGCATGTTCACCGTGGGGATTTCGGCACCGGAATGGCGGTCTGACCACCGCGTCTTGATCGGGGACACGGCGCGGCGTCAGGATTGTCGCATGCGGTGATCAGGGGCGTATCGTGGTTCCCTGTGTCGCAGCGTGAGAGTAATTCAACCCGCCACGATCGCCCCGCCACCGGCCCGTTCAGTCTGGACATTCGCAGTCTCGGACGACGTGCCGGTTCGATGCAGGAGGTGCATCGTGCCATCACCTCTGCCCCTCGCATCGGGTTGGACATGATCGCAATCCCGGCCGGTAGTGACATCGACCTCGACTTGCGGCTGGAAGCCGTGTCCGAGGGTGTTCTGGTCACCGGGTGCGTGAGTGGAGAAACCGAAGGGCAATGTGTTCGCTGCCTGGAGCCGATCGCGGGAACGTCGAGCGTCTATCTGACCGAACTGTTCGCCTATCCGGACAGTGTGACCGACGAGACCACCGACGCCGACGAGGTACATCGCATCGTCGATGACACCATCGATCTCGAGCAGGCCATCGTCGACGCGGTGGCGCTCGACCTCCCCAATGCGCCGCTGTGCTCACCTGACTGCCCCGGGCTGTGTCCCGAATGCGGTGTACGCCTGGCCGTTGCGGACCCCGGCCACCACCACGACAAGATCGATCCGCGGTGGGCTGGTCTCGCCGCGAAGTTCGCCGAGGAACCCGAGTCGAAGAAGTGACCGAAACCGACCGTGGTGCCGCGCAAGTGCACTCCGATCATGCCGATCTGCTTGCCGCACTGGATATCTCCCTGTCCGATGAGATGCTCACCTTGGCATTGACCCATCGGTCCTATGCGTACGAACACGGGCGCCTGCCGACCAACGAACGGCTGGAGTTCCTCGGCGATTCGGTGTTGGGGGTGGTGATCACCGAGCAGCTGTACCGCACCCATCCCGATCGCCCCGAAGGCGAGCTGGCCAAGATCCGGGCGAGTGTGGTGAACATGCACGCGCTCGCCGATGTCGCGCGTGGACTCGGCCCCGGCGGGCTGGGAGCTCACCTCCGTCTGGGCCGGGGTGAAGAGATGACCGGTGGCCGGAACAAGGCCAGCATCCTTGCCGACGGTATGGAGGCGCTGATCGGTGCGGTCCACCTCGAGCACGGTCTCGAAACCGCTCGCGCAACCGTCCTGAAGCTTTTCGAGCCGGCACTGAACCGGTCTGCCGCCCTGGGCGCCGGACTCGACTGGAAGACCTCCTTGCAGGAATTGACCGCCGAGAAGGGACTGGGGGTGCCTGCCTACCAGATCACCTCGACCGGACCGGACCATTGCAAGGAGTTCACCGCGACGGTGGTGGTTGCGGGTGACCCGATGGGGTCAGGAATCGGGCGGACAAAGAAAGAAGCCGAGCAACTCGCGGCTTCAACGGCCTGGAAGGCGATCTCCGGATCCGGAGACGATGCCTGAACTGCCCGAGGTGGAGGTCGTTCGGCGCGGTCTGCTCGCCCATGTGGTCGGTAGGCGCATCGTCTCCGTCGACGTCCTGCACCCACGGGCGGTCCGACGGCATCTGGGCGGCCCACTCGATTTGACCGGCCTGCTGTCCGGGGCGACCGTCACGGCTGCGCGTCGTCGCGGCAAGTACCTGTGGCTACAAGCGGACCCGGCCGGTGGCGCCGACGCACTGGCTCTTGTCGTGCACCTGGGAATGAGCGGTCAGATGTTGGTGCAGACCGCCGGTGCCGAGGACGAGAAACACCTCCGAATCCGGGCGACACTCGACGACGGCAGGGAACTCCGCTTCGTCGACCAACGCACATTCGGCGGCTGGATGGTCGACGACCTGGTCGAGCTGCCGTCTCATCGTTCGACCATTGACGGCGGCAGGCACGCTCCGCGTGCGACGGGAGGGCCGGGGCCGGCGTCGATCACGCACATCGCGCCCGATCCTTTTGACCCGGACTACGACCCCGATGCCGTTGTCCGGCTGCTCAAGGCCAAACACACCGAGGTCAAACGTGCGCTGCTGGATCAGACCGTGGTGTCGGGTGTGGGCAACATCTATGCCGACGAGGCATTGTGGCTCAGCAAGATTCACGGCGGGCGACTCACCGACAAGTTGACCGCGAAAGCTATACGGTCGGTGCTCGACAACGCCAAGGATGTGATGGAACGCGCACTCGATCAAGGTGGGACGTCATTCGACGCCTTGTACGTGAACGTCAACGGACAGTCGGGCTACTTTGAACGCTCACTGAACGCATATGGGCGTGAAGGGGAGGCCTGTCGTCGTTGCGGCGCGACGATGCGGCGCGAGGCGTTTATGAACCGCAGCTCGTTCAGTTGTCCACGCTGCCAGGTGCGTCCGCGCATCTAGACCGTGATGGCTAGGGCATCATCGGGGCATGACCCTGGATCTGACACCCGATGAATTGCTCACCACCACCCGAACGGTACGTAAACGCCTGGACCTGACGCGGCCGGTGCCCATCGAACTCGTCCGTGAATGTCTGGAGGTCGCGCTGCAGGCGCCGTCGGGTTCCAACCGTCAGGGCTGGCAGTGGCTGGTGATCACCGACCCGGAGCTGCGCGCGGCTGTCGGCCGGATCTACGGCGAATTGACCGAGGAGTACCTGAACTCTCGCCATTCGGCCGCTGCCCTCTTCGCCGATGACCCGAACCGGGCTCCGGTCCAGCAGCGAGTCGGGGGCAGTGTGGCGTGGCTGGGTGAGCATATGGGCGAGGTGCCCGTTCTTGTCATCCCGTGCATCAAGGCGGGCAAGACCTTGCCGCCGGACAATCAGGCCGGATTGTGGGGCTCCCTGCTGCCGGCCGCGTGGAGCTACTGCCTGGCGGCGCGCGCTCGTGGCCTCGGAACAGCCTGGACCACACTGCATCTGCAACGTGAGGAGGAGGTGGCCGACCTGCTGGGTGTGCCGGCGGGGTTTCACCAGGCGGCATTGATCCCGACGGCGTACTACACGGGTGAGACCTTCAAGCCGGCGCCGCGAGAACCACTCGACAACGTGATCCACTTCGACCGGTGGTGATCCGGTGGTCCGGACCATGGAAGGAAGCCCCATGAACCGGATGCCGTAAAGAACTCGTGAAGACCGCAGGTCGCGGCGTCGAAAGACCGTTAACGCCGTCGATCTGAGTGGGCGGCCGGCACATGCTTGCACCACCAGTCGGACTCGTCGGAGTAGTCCGGCACGTGTGCAGGAGTGGGACGTGGCAGATCTTGCCTTCATGGCAGCGGTTTTCGGGAGTTTTGCGGTGTGCCTCGTCGTGGTGCGGGTGGTCGCGGCGCGAGGTGACCGATGACCGCCGAGGGCGTGACCAATGTGGTGCTCGTGGTCGTCGCGATTGCCGTGGTGCTGTACCTGGCTGTCGCTCTCGTGTGTCCCGAGAGGTTCTGACCCGTGAACTCCACAATGGCCGCAGTCGCCCAGGTGGGCATCGTCATCGTCATCTTGGCGGCCGCGTATGTGCCACTCGGTGACTACATGGCGCGGGTGTTCAGGAGCAGCCGCGACCTCGCTCCTGAACGACTCATTTACCGACTGGCGCGGATCGACTCGGCACGTCAGCAGACCTGGGTCGGCTACGCGGTCGCCGTGCTTGCCTTCTCGTTCATCAGCGTTGTGTTCCTCTATGTCCTGCAACGGGTCCAGGGGATCCTGCCGTTCGGAGACGGCCGGCCGGGTGTCAGCCCGGCGATGGCCTTCAACACAGCCATCTCTTTTGTCGCCAACACCAACTGGCAGTCGTATTCGCCTGAAGTGGTGATGGGCAATCTGGCGCAGATGATCGGTCTGGCCGTTCAAAACTTCCTGTCGGCCGCAGTCGGGCTGGCGGTCGCCATCGCGCTGGTACGCGGCATCGTCGCCGCCGGCGGGGGCAAACTGGGCAACTTCTGGGTTGATCTGGTCCGCGGCACGCTACGGATCCTGTTGCCGTTGGCCGCGCTGATGGCCCTTGTGTTGCTGACCCAGGGAGCGGTCCAGTCGCTGCGGAGCGGCATCGACTTCGTGAGTCTCGACGGCACGAACGGCCACAGCGTGATGGGCCCCTTCGCGTCCCAGGAAGCCATCAAGATGCTGGGCACCAACGGCGGCGGAACCCTCGCGGCCAACTCGGCCCATCCGTTCTCCAATCCGACACCCTTGAGCAATGTCGCCGAGGTGATCGCGATGCTGATCATCCCCGTGTGCCTCACCCGCACCTACTCGACTCTCGTCGGCGACCGCAGGCAGGGTTTGACCATCCTGGGTGTCATGTCGGTCATCTGGGCGTCCATGCTCGCACTCGTGTGGTTCTTCGAGTCGAAGACCAACGGCGTTGCAGCACAGGCGGCCGGCGCGATGATGGAAGGCAAAGAGCAGCGGTTCGGCGTCGCCGGCTCGGCACTGTTCGCCGTCTCCACCACCGGAACCTCCACCGGCGCTGTCGATTCGGCACATGACAGCTTTTCGGCAGCCGGTGGTGGCGCACTGATCTGGAACATGTTGCTCGGCGAGGTCGCTCCGGGCGGTGTCGGCTCCGGGCTCTACGGCATGCTGATCCTGGCCATCATCGCGGTGTTCGTCGGTGGCCTACTGGTGGGCCGCGGTCCGGAGTTCCTAGGGAAGAAGATCGGTCAGGGCGAGATCACCATGGCTGCGTTGTACGTGCTGGTGATGCCCGCTCTGGTGCTCGTCGGAACGTCCATCACCGTGATCCTCGAGTCCACCAGCACTTTTCAGGGCAATGCAGGTGACCCCGGCACCCCGGGTTCGGTACACGGCTTCTCCGAGGTGCTGTACGCCTACGCCTCAGCTGCGAACAACAATGGCAGCGCCTTCGGTGGGCTCACGGTCACCAGCGACTGGTTCCAGACTTCCCTGGGGCTGGCCATGCTGCTCGGCCGCTTCCTTCCGATGATCTTTGTGCTCGCACTCGCCGGCCGCTTCGCGGCTCAACGACGGCCTGCGGCACCCGAGTCCTCTTCCGGGGGCGCAGTCGCGGTTCGGACTCGGGACCGGGTGGCGACGCTGCCCACCCACGGGCTGTTGTTCGGCGGATTACTCACCGGCACGGTACTTCTCGTTGCCGGACTCACATTCTTCCCAGCGATGGCGCTGGGACCGATCGCAGAGGCATTGGCATGAGCACAATCCTTGATGAACCCGTGCCGGACACGGTATCCACCGCCACGGCCGATCTGGTCGGCAGCGGAGCGTTCGATGCACGTCAGCTGATCAGTGCGGTGCCACAAGCCATTCGGAAGTTGCACCCCAAGGACCAAACGCGCAACCCGGTGATGTTCGTCGTGTATCTCGGAGCGATCATCACCACTGTTCTGGCGGTGTGGCAGCCGTCCTGGTTCGCCTTCGGCGTGGTCTTCTGGCTGTGGTTCACGGTGCTGTTCGCGGGCCTGGCAGAGGCTGTTGCAGAGGGAAGGGGTCGGGCGCAGGCGGCGAGCCTGCGAAAGGTGAAACAGGACACCATGGCTCGGCAAATCGGGCCTGACGGAGCGATCACCGAGATCTCCGGGGGTTCACTGGTCATCGGCGACCGGATCCTGGTGACCGCAGGCGAGGTGATCGCCGGTGACGGCGACGTCGTGGAGGGTATCGCCACCGTCGACGAGTCGGCCATCACCGGCGAATCAGCGCCTGTGGTAAGGGAATCCGGAGGTGATCGCTGCGCCGTGACCGGTGGCACCGTCGTGCTCTCGGATCGGATTGTCGTGCAGATCACGACGTCGCCGGGGGAGTCCTTCGTCGACCGGATGATCGCCCTGGTCGAAGGTGCCGAGCGTAAGAAGACCCCGAACGAGATCGCGCTCGACATCCTGCTGTCGAGTCTGACCATCATCTTCTTGCTCGCCGTGGTGGCAGCCGGGCCGATGCAGCAGTACGCAGGCCAGTCTCCGGACCCGATCAAACTCATCGCCTTGCTGGTGTGCCTGATCCCGACAACCATCGGTGCATTGCTCTCGTCCATCGGCATCGCGGGCATGGACCGGTTGGTGCAGCGCAATGTGCTCGCGATGTCGGGCCGCGCCGTCGAGGCCGCCGGCGACATCGACACCTTGTTGATGGACAAGACCGGGACCATCACGTTCGGCAACCGCCGGGCCACCGCGCTGATCCCGGCACCCGGGGTCAGCGACGACGAGATGGCGCGAGAGGCCTGCCGATCGAGCCTGTCCGACGACACTCCCGAGGGACGCAGCATCGTCGATCTCTGCCGCGACGACTTCGGCATCGACCCGGTGTCGATCGACGCCGAGACCCGGCACGATCGTGTGGTGGTGCCGTTCACCGCGCACACCCGGATGTCCGGGGTCGATGTGCCGGAGGCGTCGGGTCTACGGAGCATCCGGAAAGGGGCTGCGGACTCACTCCTCGCCTGGGTCGGTGAGAACGGCGGAACCGTACCGGCCGAAGTGGCCCGCGGGGTCGAGGAGATCGCATCGGCGGGAGGAACCCCGTTGGTGGTCGGAACCACCGCGGACGACCAACCCGCCCGCGTCATCGGGGTCATCGCTCTGTCGGACGTTGTCAAACCCGGTATGGCCCAGCGCTTCGAGCAACTCCGGGCGATGGGGATACGGACGGTCATGGTCACCGGTGACAACCCGTTGACCGCACGGGCCATCGCCGACGAGGCGGGTGTCGACGACTTCGTGGCCGAGGCGACCCCGGAAGACAAACTCGCACTGATCCGTCGCGAGCAGGCGGGCGGCAGGCTGGTCGCGATGACCGGTGATGGAACGAATGACGCACCGGCACTTGCCCAGGCGGATGTCGGACTTGCCATGAACACCGGGACCTCTGCGGCGAAGGAGGCAGGCAACATGGTGGATCTGGACTCCGATCCCACCAAGCTGATCGACGTCGTGGCCATCGGCAAGCAGTTGCTCATCACCCGCGGAGCGTTGACCACGTTCTCGCTGGCCAACGATCTCGCCAAGTATTTTGCGATCCTGCCCGCGATGTTCAGTGGCATCTACCCGCAGCTCGACACCCTCAACGTGATGGGGTTGCATTCAGCCCAGTCGGCCATCACCTCCGCGGTGATCTTCAATGCGCTGATCATCGTCGCGCTGATCCCCCTCTCGCTCAAGGGGGTTCGGTATCGGCCCTCGTCGGCCTCGTCATTGCTGGGCCGCAATCTGCTGGTCTACGGGCTCGGCGGTGTCATCACACCGTTTGTCGGTATCTGGCTGATCGACCTGGTCGTCCGTTTTCTCCCGGGAATGGGGTAGTTGTCATGAAGCTCGGTACGACATGGATCAGACAGAGCGTGGTTGCAGTGGCTGTACTGGTGATGATGACGGTGATACTCGGCGTGGTGTATCCGGCAGTGGTGTGGGGCGTCTCGCGTATCGACCGGACGAGCGCCGAGGGGTCGGTGGTCACCGACAGCGCCGGCTGCAGGGTCGGCTCCGCCCTGATCGGGATCGATCCGCAGGCCGAACCCGGTCGGCCCGACGGTTACCTGCATGCGAGGGTGCTGGGCGCGGCCGATGATCCGATGGCCCCGGGCGACCCTGCTGCGTCTGCGGCGACCAACCAGGGGCCGTCCAGCGTCACATTGGCGGGGTGGATCGAGTCACGGCGCGCGATCATCGCCGAACGCGAGGACGTGCGCCCCGATCAGGTGCCGGTCGACGCCGTGACCGGTTCCGGTTCGAGCCTTGACCCGCACATCAGCCCGGCCTATGCCGATATCCAGGTGCCACGCCTGGCGCGCGTGCACGCGATGTCCCTCGAGCAGGTGCGCGAGGTGATCGACAGTCACACCGAGGGCAGACAGCTCGGAGTCCTCGGGGAACCGCGGGTCAACGTGCTGGAGGTCAACCTCGCGCTGGGGCTGACCGCACCGAACTGCCGCTAGGGTCGAACGATGGCGGCCACCACTCGTAGAGGAACCCTGGAGGTGTTCCTGGGATGTGCCCCCGGCGTGGGCAAGACCTACGAGATGCTGGCGCAGGCGCACACGCTCGCAGACGAAGGCGTCGATGTGGTTGTGGCAGTTGTCGAATCGCATGGCCGAACCGCGACAGAAGCGATGGTCGACGGTCTCGAGGTGATCGCGCGCACAGAGTACGAATACCGCCAGACCACGTTGTCCGAGATGGATCTGTCCGCGGTCCTACAGCGCAGGCCCCAGGTGGTGCTCGTCGACGAGCTCGCACACACCAACGCACCGGGATCGGTGAACGGCAAACGATGGCAGGACATCGAGGCGCTGCGGGACGCGGGGATCGACGTGCTCTCCACCATCAACATCCAGCATCTGGAGAGCCTGAACGATGTGGTCGCACAGATCACCGGCGTCGTCCAGCGCGAGACCGTGCCCGACGACGTGGTTCGCGGCGCCGACCAGATCGAACTGGTGGACATCTCGCCACAGGCTCTGCGACAACGACTTTCGGCCGGCAAGGTGTACCCCACCGATCGTGCCGGGGGTGCGCTGGCCAGCTACTTCCGCCAGGGGAACCTGACGGCGCTGCGTGAACTCGCGTTGCTGTGGCTTGCCGACCAGGTCGACGACTCACTGGCCGCCTACCGGGCGGCGCACGCGATCACCGACACCTGGGAGGCCCGCGAGCGGGTCGTGGTGGCCATCACGGGGGGCCCCGAATCGGCGACACTGCTTCGCCGGGCCAGTCGGATCGCGTCACGGTCTAGCGCCGAACTGCTTGTCGTGCACGTGGTGCGCGGCGACGGGCTGGCCGATCCGGCGTCGGTTGACCTGGCCGGGCTGACCGACCTGGCCAAGGGGTTCGGCGCGCAGGTGCACACCGTTGTCGGAGACGATGTACCGGAAACGCTGCTCGAGTTCGCCCGCGGTGTCAACGCGACCCAGCTGGTCCTGGGTACCTCCCGCAGATCCCGGTGGCAGCGTTTGCTCGACGAGGGTGTCGGAAACACTGTCGTCCGCGAATCGGGCAAGATCGACGTGCACATGGTTACCCATGAGGTGGCGGGCACTCGCAACCGGCTCGACATCCGGCAGTCCCGTTTTCACCATCCACTGAGCTGGGTCGCCGCGGTTGTGGTTCCGGCGATGGCTGCCGGGGTGCTCGCGCTGCTCGACCGGTGGCTGGGACTGGCGAGCGATTCGGCGTTGTTCTTCGTGGTGGTGCTCGCGGTCTCGATGCTGGGGGGTATCGGTCCGGCAGCGCTGTCGGCCATCGTCTGCGGCTTGCTCCTGAACTTCCTGTTCACCAGCCCTCGATACAGCTTCACGATCAATGAGACGGACAACCTCATCACCATTGTCGTTATGTTGGTGATCGCGGTTGCCGTTGCTGCCCTTGTGGATTCGTCCACCGTCCGACGGGCCCAAGCCCGACGCGCGGGCCGCGAGGCGGAGTTGCTCGCCACCTTCGCCGGCGCGGTGCTCAGAGGCGAGGAGCCAGACGGACTCCTCGAACGCGTCCGCGAGACCTACGACCAGCGGGCCGTCAGTGTGGTCCGAACAGACGGCCGTGGGCCAGGTGTGGTGGAGGCCGCGGTGGGAGCAGATCCGCCGGCGCACCCCGACGAGGCCGATACCGTCTGCGCTGTGCCCGGGGGAGAGTTCGCCTTGCTGCTACGAGGTCCCACCCTCGGCGGCGGGGACCGTCGGGTACTCGCCGCCGTCGCCATCCAGGCGGCGGGTGTGGTCAGGCAACGCGCGCTGGCCACCGAGGCGGCTGCAGCCAAGGCGCTTTCGGCCACCGACCAGCTTCGGCGCGCGCTCCTGTCGGCGGTCAGCCACGACCTGCGCACCCCGCTCGCCGCGGTGAAGGCGTCGGCGTCGAGTCTCCGGAGCACCGACGTGGCATTCAGCGCGGACGACACAGCGGAACTACTGGCGACCATCGAGGAGTCGACCGACCAGTTGATCGACGTGGTCGACAACCTCCTCGATTCCTCACGACTGGCGGCAGGTGTGGTCAGCCCCGACATGCGGACGGTGTACGTGACCGAGGCCGTCGAACGTGCGATAGCCGGTATCGCACGATCGGACCGTGTGGGCGCCGAGCGGATCACGTTCAGCGACAACGAACTCTCGGCCCATGCCGATCCGGGACTGCTCGAACGAGTACTGGTGAACGTGATGGACAACGCCTTACGCCACAGCGGGCCCACAGCTCCTGTGTCCGTCGAGGCCGCGCTGACGGGAGATGACCCGGCGCGGTGTGAGATCTCTGTGATCGACCGCGGGCCGGGCGTCGCTGCGCACGACAGAGAGAAGATGTTCACCGCGTTCGGGCGCCTCGGCGACCGGAACACCGGGGGTGGAGTCGGACTCGGGCTCTCGGTTGCCCAAGGATTCGTCCAGGCCATGGACGGAACGATAGATGCCGTCGACACCCCTGGTGGGGGACTCACGATGGTGATCGGGTTGCAGACCGGACCGCCCGGGCAGGTGCGGTCATGAGTGACAAGATCCGGGTGCTCGTGGTCGACGACGAGCCGCAGATATTGCGCGCGCTGCGCATCAATCTCAAGGCGCGAGGGTTCGACGTGACCACCGCCGCAAGCGGTGCGGGCGCGTTGACCGCTGCGGCACAGACCAATCCGCAGGTGGTGATCCTCGACCTGGGCCTACCGGACATGGACGGTTTCGAGGTGCTCGCCGGCCTCCGTGGATGGACCGATGTCCCGGTCATCGTGTTGTCGGCGCGTACCGATTCCTCCGAGAAGGTGCAGGCACTGGACGCCGGCGCCGACGACTATGTGACCAAACCCTTTGGTATGGAAGAGTTCCTGGCCAGGCTTCGGGCCGCTGTGCGCCGAGGCACGTCGCCGGCGCGAGAAGCCGAGCACCCTGTGGTGGAAGCGGCATCGTTCACGGTGGACCTGCGTACCAAGCAGGTCACCCGTGCAGGGCAGGCCGTACACCTGACCCCGACGGAATGGGGCATCCTGGAAATGTTGGTGCGCAACGAGGGAAAACTCGTCGGACAGCCCGAGATCCTCAACGAGGTGTGGGGCCCGGCGTACCGAGGCCAGACGCACTACCTGCGGGTGTATCTGGCGGGGCTGAGGAGAAAACTCGAGCCTGATCCCACCCATCCACGCCACCTGCTCACCGAAGCGGGGATGGGTTACCGCTTCGTCCGCTGACCGGGCCTGATCGGTGGGCGGAATTGCGCGCGGGCGCTCCGTGTTTAATTCGTACATGACCGTCACCGAACCAGTCACCACCGACCAGCAGACCACCGAGTTGTGGGTGGAGCGCACCGGAACACGCCGCTACACAGGGCGCAGCAGTCGCGGGGCCGAGGTCCTGATCGGTTCCGCTGATGTCGATGGCGTCTTCACCCCCGGCGAATTACTCAAGATCGCTCTGGCCGCGTGCACTGGGATGAGCTCGGACAAGCCGCTGTCGCGCCGCCTGGGCGACGACTACGACGCGACCGTCCGCGTTTCCGGAGACGCCGACCGTGACAACGAGGTGTACCCCCGCCTCGAGGAGGTCCTCGAAGTGGACCTGTCCGAACTGGAACCCGAGGCCGCGGAGCGACTCCTTGTTGTTGTGCGACGCGCGGTCGATGCGGTGTGCACGGTGGGGCGCACCCTCAAGGCCGGCACCGAGGTCGAGCTGCGCATCGATACGGAGTAGCCGATGGCTACCGATTCGCGCGGCGACACCACTGGCACCATCAGGCTCACCGCGTGGGTGCACGGGCACGTCCAGGGTGTCGGATTTCGTTGGTGGACCCGGGCCCGGGCTCTCGAATTGGGGCTGGTGGGTTCGGCGACCAATCACTCCGACGGCCGGGTGCTCATCGTCGCCGAAGGGCCGGAGGCTGCTTGTGGGCAGTTGATCAACCTCATCGAGGCAGGTCAGAGTCCCGGTCGCGTCGACACCGTCGTGGTGGATCGGAGCGCGCCGCGAGGCGGGTTGTCCGGTTTCGTGGAACGGTGAACCGGCTCGCGGTCGGGCCTGGACCAGTTGTCGCCGGGTACTGGGTACGCTGAAGCGCTGTGCACCTCAAGAGCCTGACCCTGAAGGGCTTCAAGTCCTTTGCGTCGGCAACCACTCTGCGTTTTGAACCGGGGATCACCTGCGTGGTCGGTCCCAACGGTTCGGGCAAGTCGAACGTCGTCGACGCGCTCACGTGGGTGATGGGGGAGCAGGGCGCGAAGGCGCTGCGCGGCGGCAAGATGGAGGACGTCATCTTCGCCGGCACCTCCGGCCGGGCCCCACTCGGGCGGGCCGAGGTGACCCTCACCATCGACAACTCCGATGGTGCACTGCCCATCGACTACTCCGAGGTGTCGGTGACCCGCCGGATGTTCCGCGACGGGGCCGGTGAGTACGAGATCAATGGCAGCTCGTGCCGACTGATGGACGTGCAGGAGCTCCTCAGTGACTCCGGCATCGGTCGCGAGATGCATGTGATCGTCGGACAGGGACGCCTCGCCGCGATTCTCGAGTCGCGACCGGAGGAACGTCGCGCGTTCATCGAAGAAGCTGCCGGCGTTCTCAAACACCGCAAACGCAAGGAAAAGGCCGTCCGCAAGCTCGACGCGATGCAGGCCAACCTGGCACGGCTCGGTGACCTGACGGCGGAATTGCGCCGCCAACTCAAGCCCCTTGGTCGCCAGGCCGAGGTCGCCCGCCGTGCCCAGACAGTTCAGGCAGACCTGCGTGACGCCCAATTGCGGCTTGCGGCAGACGATCTCGTGACCCGACGCTCCGAACTCGCCGAGCAGAGCACCAGTGAAGCCGAACTGCGCCGTCAGCAGGACGAGTACGCGCACCAACTCGATGAACTGAACGCTCAGGTGAGTGAGAACGAGGAACACCTGGCTCAGATCGTGCCCGCGGCAAATGAGGCCGGGCAGGCATGGTTTGCCTTGTCGGCGTTGACCGAACGCGTCGGCGCCACGTGCCGGATCGCCGATGAGCGCAGCCGGTACCTCAGCGAACCCGTGCAGGCGGACTCTGGTCGCGACCCCGATGAACTCGAGCGCCAGGCAGCTGTCGCAGCGGAAGAAGAGGCGGCACTGGCCGACGCGGTCGACGACGCCGCGCTGGTGCTCGACGAAGCGAAAGAGACTCTCACCGACCGGGAGCAGGCCGCGGCCGCAGCGACGCAGGCCCATCTCGCCGCGGTTCGGGCAGTCGCCGACCGACGCGAAGGTCTGGCCCGACTGGAGGGCCAAGTCGACAATCTACGCACGAAGGTCGAGTCGATCGATGCCGAGACCACACGCCTCGGTGCTGCTATCGACAACGCGGCCGCCAGAGCCGAAGCGGCGCAACAGGAGTTCGAGGCCACCCAGGCCACCATCGCCGAACTCGACGCATCCGAACTCGGCCTTGACGAACATCACGAGCGCAGCGTCGCCGCGCTGAACCAGGCCAACGAGCGGGTGGCAGAACTCCAGGCCGCAGAGCGTGCAGCAGAACAGCAGGTCACCTCGCTCAAGGCGCGCATCGATGCCCTCGCCGTAGGACTCGAACGCAAGGACGGCGGAGCCTGGCTACTGGAGAACCGGGGCGGGTCGCTACTCGGCCCCATGTCGTCGCTCCTCAAGGTCGCCGACGGCTACGAAGCTGCGGTCGCCGCGGCGATGGGTCCGGCCGCCGACGCGGTCGCGACCGCCGATCTGCCCGCTGCCCGCACCGCGTTGTCAGCGTTGCGAGAGAACGAAGGCGGCCGGGCCGCGGTGCTCATCGGCGGTCTGGATCCGGCAGGCCGGGGCACCGGATCGCTGCCGCCAGGTGCCACATGGGCGCTCGATGTGGTCTCGGCACCCGCCGAATTGCGCGGCGCACTGGAACTGCTCCTCGGATACACCGTCATCGCCGACACCATCGACACCGCTGAGCTCGTGCTCGACGCTACCAAAGCTGCTGTGCCACATCTTGGTTCGCTACGAGTTGTTACCGCCGACGGCGACCTCATCGGCGCCGGCTGGCGCAGTGGCGGCACCGGCGACCGGCCGTCGACCATCGAGGTGCAGTCGGCGATCGATTCTGCCGCCGCCGAACTCCAGGGTGCCCAGCGGCGCAGCGAGGAACTGGTGGCGGCACTGGCCGGCGCCCTGACGCAGCAAACCGATCGTCGTGAAACGGCTGAACAGGCGCTGGCAGCTCTGCATGAATCCGACGCCCAGCTCGGTGCGGTCTACGAGCAACTCGCCCGGCTCGGTCAGACCGCGCGGGCAGCCCAGGAAGAGACAACCCGCCTCGTCGGTCAGCGAGCCAAGGCCGAGCAGGGGCGAGCCGAGGCGATGGCCAAACTCGCCGAGTCGGAGGAGAGGCTGAGGCTCGCTCGCGACGACAGTGCTGTCGGCGACGAGGGCGACGACCTTCCTGACAGCGACCGCGACACCACGGCGGCCGCAGTCGCGGCGGCCCGCTCGGTGGAGATGGAAGCGCGACTGGCGCTGCGCAGTGCCGAGGAGCGACTGTCGTCGGTGCGAGGCAAAGCGGATTCGCTACGCCGCGCCGCCCGCGCCGAACGCGAGGCGCGGGCCAGGGCCGAACGCCAGAATCGTGCCCGGCGCCACGCCGCCGACGTAGCCGAGGTGGTTCTCGAACAGGGGAAACTGATCGCCGCGCGGCTCGACATCGCTGTGGCGCAAGCTCAGTCCCATCGCGATCGGCTGGAAGCCGAACGAGCGTCGCGAACGCAGGCTCTCGAGGTCGCCAAGAAGGCTGCGGCAGAGGTCGGGACTCAGCTGGCTGCACTGCGGGACGCGGTGCACCGCGACGAGGTGGCCAAGGCCCAGGTGTCGATGCGTATCGAACAGCTCGAAGAGCAGATCATGTCCGACTTCGCCATCAGTCCCGACGACCTGGTCGCCGAGTACGGTCCCGATGTCGCCCTGCCGCCGACTGATCTCGAGATCGCCGAGTACGAACAGGCCAAGGAACGCGGAGAGATCGTCGTGGCTCCGGCCCCCCTCCCGTACGACCGCGCCACCCAGCAGGCCCGTGCCAAGAAAGCCCAGCGAGACCTGAACACGCTGGGCAAGGTCAATCCGCTGGCACTCGAGGAGTTCGCTGCGCTCGAAGAGCGCTACAACTTCCTCTCGACCCAACTCGAGGACGTCAAGAAGGCCCGCCAGGACCTGCTCGATGTGGTGCAGGACGTCGACAACCGCATCCTGCAGGTGTTCAGCGAGGCCTACGCCGATGTCGAGCGGGAGTTCGTCGAAGTCTTCAAAACCCTCTTCCCCGGCGGCGACGGGCGACTCGTGCTGACCGATCCGTCCAACATGCTGACCACCGGAATCGAGGTGGAGGCACGTCCACCGGGCAAGAAGGTCAAGCGTCTGTCGTTGCTGTCCGGTGGGGAGAAGTCGCTGACGGCGGTGGCGATGCTGGTGGCGATCTTCCGCGCCCGACCGTCTCCCTTCTACGTGATGGACGAGGTCGAAGCCGCGCTGGACGACACAAATCTGCGCCGGCTGATCACCCTGTTCGAGCAGCTACGCGAGAAGTCGCAGCTCATCGTGATCACGCACCAGAAGCCCACGATGGAAGTCGCCGATGCTCTCTATGGCGTGAGCATGCAGGGAGACGGCATCACCACCGTGATCTCGCAACGTATGCGTGGGCAAGATGTGGGTGCCCCGGCCGGCTGATTTCCGGTTGGGCCGGGTTCACCCGACCCTGGCCAGCACCACCGAGAAGTCGCCCGCATGGTCGGTCCAGGTGTGAGTGTGCTCGAGTCCTTGGCGCGCCATTTCCTGGTGCAGCACGTCGAGGTCGAACTTGGTGCTGATCTCGGTGAGGATCTCGGCGCCTGCCGGCAACTCCCACGTTCGCTCGATGGCGCTGAAATGGGCCACGACATCCCGGCGGGCACGCAACCACATCTCGATGCGATGTTCGGGGGGATTCCATCGGGCGATGTGCTCGAAGTCGTCCACGTACAGCCCCTGGGCGTCCAACCCGGTGCGCAACACCTCGATGACGTTGCGATTGAAGTCGGCGGTCACCCCGGCTCGGTCGTTGTAGGCGGCGATGAGCCGACCGGTGTCCTTGATGAGGTCGGCGCCCAGGAGGAAGTAGTCGCCGGACTTCAGGGACCGAGCGATTCGACCGAAGAAGCTTGCCCGTTGGGTCTCGTCGAGATTGCCGATGGTCCCGCCGAGGAAGATGGCCATTCGCGGCCCGGGGTACGTGGACAGAGTCAGGTCGGGGTCGTTGAAGTCGCCGTGCAGCGGCTGTACCGAGATGGAGGGGAACTCGGCGGCGATCTGCTGTGCCGACGACGTGAGCATTTCGACGCTGACATCAAGGGGTACGTAGGTGAAGCCGTCCTCGAGAGACGCGGCGTCATGAGCCCCTGCGAAGGATTGCAGAAGTAGCCGCGTCTTCTCGGACGTTCCCGACCCCAGTTCGATCATCGTGCGGGCGCCGGTTGTCGAGACGATCTCCGACCGATGCCGATCGAGGATCTCGGTTTCTCGGCGCGTCGGGTAGTACTCGGGCAGGCGAGTTATCTCGTCGAACAGTTCGCTGCCCCGTTTGTCGTACAACCAGCGCGCGGGCAGCACGGGTGGCTGCTGCCACAGGCCGGCAACGGCATCTTCGACAAGCCGCGGATTGATGGCCTCGCGTGACTCGGACACTGTCATCTCGCCAACCGCAGTCCGCTGAAGGCCCACCGAGACGCGGCGGGGAAGAAATTTCGGTAGGTGGCTCGCTGATGACCCACGGGTGTCACAGCGCTGGCTCCACGCAGCACGTGCTGGTCGCTCATGAACTTCCCGTTGTATTCGCCGACGGCCCCGTTCGCCGGAACGAAACCGGGGTAGGGGAGATACGCGCTCGCTGTCCATTCCCAGACGTCGCCGATCATCGTGGCGCCTGCGGCGCGTGGATGACACCGACCGGGGTCCAACAGCGTGCCCTGCGGGGGAGCGAGCGTCAACGCGGCTGCCTCCCACTCGAACTCGGTGGGCAGGCGTGCTCCTGCCCACCGCGCAAACGCGTCTGCCTCGTAAAAGGAGACGTGCACAACCGGTTCGGCATCGACGACCGGCCTACGCCCCGACAAAGTGAAGGTGGTCCATGTGCCGTCGTCGAGACTCCAGTAGCCGGGCGCGTTCTGGCCGGTGGCCTGGACGTTGGCCCACCCGTCCGACAGCCACAGCTCCGAGCGCCGGTAGCCGTCGTCGGCCATGAACTCCCGCCAGTCGGCATTGGTGACCAGCCGATTGGCGATCTGGAAGTCCTGGAGGAACACGGTATGTCGTGGACCTTCGTTGTCGTACGCGAAGCCGGATCCGGAGGCGCCGATGTCGGTGAGACCCCCGGACACCGAATGCCACTGCAGGGCAGTTGCTTCAGCAGGCTGTGCGTCGGCCGCCCGCTCGACGTATTGCGGCGCGAACGGATGGGTCGAGAACAGATGCTTGATGTCCATCAGCAGAAGTTCCTGATGCTGCTGTTCATGGTTGCAGCCGAGCTCCACCAGCCGCAGCGCTTCCTCATCGAGTCGGCCATCCCTCATCGCCGACACCACCGCGGCGTCGACGTACTCGCGGTATCTGGTCACTTCCTCCACGCCGGGGCGGGTCACCAGACCTCGGTGCGGGCGAGGGTGCCGCGCGCCGACGGCCTCGTAGTAGCTGTTGAACAGATACCGGAACGTCTCGTCGTACACCGTGTAGCCCGGGTCGGTCCGCAGGATGAACTCTTCGAAGAACCAGGTGACGTGCGCCCGATGCCATTTCGCCGGGCTCGCGTCGGTCATCGACTGCGGTACCTGGTCTTCAGGGGACAACGGATCGGTCAACGCATCGGTGAGGCCTCTGACGTCGAGAAAGTGGGAGGTGAGGGCGGATTGGTCGACCGTGATGCTCATGTTCGTCTCCTGGGAAGGGTCAGGGCGCAATGAGTATGGAGGAGGTGTCTGACAATCACGGTACGCGGTGACGGCGTCGTGGCCGTCGCAATTTCGCCCAGAGACGAAGCGGAGCGGAGCCGGGTTTTGTGGCAGAGGGGATGTGAGACAACGTGGCCCGCATTGGGGGGTGCTGGTCGAACCACTCGGCGCGGTGGCCTGGCAGACTGAGCGCGTGAACACCACCGCCGTTATCGCGATCGTCGTTGTCGTAGTCGTGCTGCTGCTCGCCCTGGTGGCGACCGGTCTGGTGCTGTCGCGGCGACGGCGAATCTCGCTGCGCGACAGTGCCGATCGCACCCCCTCGGACGGGTCGCGGCAGGTCGACAAGTCCGGCGGGTACAAGGCCGGGGGAGGTTTCTCCTTCACCCAGGGCGGGGCGACCGCGCTGGCGGAACCGCCGAAGGCCGGTGACACGCCGACCATCGAGCGCACCGACACCGACGGTCAGCCCGGTGTCGGCGACGATGCCGCGATTCCCCGTGACGCGCCCAAGCGGGGTTACACCAACGTCCCACTTCCCGAACCGAAGGTCGACGAACCACAGTCGCCGGCCGTCGACGAACAGCCCGCGACAGAGGTCGGGGCCACGGAACCGACCGTCATCGAGCCCGACATCATCGACCCGGCGATCGTCGAACCGGAGGTCGTGGAACCGGCGATCGTCGAGGATTCGGTGGTCGAGACGCCTCTGCGCGAGCCTCTCGCGCCCGCGGAGCCGATCTCGGACACAACCGTCGAACCCGCCCCGCCAGGCCGGGTGCTCGACGACATCGCTCCCACCGCCGGCCGTCTGGGTCACCTGCGGGGCCGGCTCTCACGGTCACAGAACGCGTTCGGCAAGAGCATGCTGGGCCTGCTCGGTGCAGGCGACCTCGACGAGGACTCCTGGGAGGAGATCGAGGACACGCTGCTTCTCGCGGACATCGGGACGTCGGTGACCATGGCCGTCGTCGAGGAGCTCAGAACTGCACTGGCCGCCAACCCCGTCAACAACGCTGCCGAGGTCCGTGCGTTGCTCCGCCGAGTGCTGATCGGACAGATCGAGCCCGACCTCGACCGGTCCATTCGTGCGCTTCCCCACGCGGGCACCCCGTCGGTGCTGCTGGTCGTCGGTGTGAACGGCACCGGTAAGACCACCACAACCGGAAAACTCGCGCGTGTTCTCGTCGCAGATGGCCGCCGGGTCCTGCTGGGGGCCGCGGATACGTTCCGCGCCGCCGCAGCCGACCAACTGCAGACCTGGGCCGAACGAGTCGGCGCCGAGGTCGTCAGAGGTAAAGAGGGAGCAGATCCGGCGGCGGTGGCGTTTGATGCCGTTGCCAAGGGCGTGGCCGAAGGCGTCGACGTGGTCATGATCGACACTGCCGGCCGCCTGCACACCAAGACCGGCTTGATGGATGAGCTCGGCAAGGTCAAACGGGTCGTGGAGAAGAAGGCCGCCGTCGACGAGGTCCTGCTGGTCCTCGACGCCACGACAGGTCAGAACGGTCTGGCCCAGGCAAAGGTGTTCGCCGACGTCGTCTCCATCACCGGTGTGGTCCTCACGAAGCTGGACGGCACCGCCAAGGGTGGCATCGTCTTCCACGTGCAGCGCGAACTGGGTGTCCCGGTCAAGCTCGTCGGACTCGGGGAGGGCGCAGACGATCTCGCGCCGTTCGAGCCAGAAGCGTTCGTGGACGCCCTGTTGGGCTGATCGACGAATGGTTCCCGCTTCGTAGACGTCGACACAAGGTTGCCGACTTCTCCGATTTGCGTAGATTTCGGTCGCATCGTTCGGAGAGCCACCTGCGACGACATCTGGACGAAACACGGCTCCCAGCTCCGTTAACACAGCGGCAACGTGCTATCGCCACCACGGAAACATGGAGCAAGCAACCTTCTCGACAGGTCAACGGTGCGGCAAGAATGCCGCGGCGGGAACAGCTCGAGGAGGACTGAAGGTGGCGGATTATCCCGTTATGGATTTGCCGGATACAGGTGATACGGCATGGATGTTGGCGAGCTCCGCGCTCGTATTGCTGATGACGCCTGGTTTGGCGTTCTTCTACGGTGGCATGGTCCGTGCGAAGAGCGTTCTCAACATGCTCATGATGAGCGTGATCTCGATGGGCATCGTCACGGTGCTCTGGTCGTTGTACGGCTTCTCGGTCGCATTCGGCGAGGACAAGGGCAACTTCATCGGTGACCCGACGCAGTACTTCGGACTCGATGGGGTCATCAGCGGGAACGCGGCCCCGGAAGTTCTGGCCGACCCGGCCACCGGCACCGAGCCCGCAGCTGAAGTCGCCATCCCGATGTTCGGCACGATCCCCCTCGCACTGTTTGTTGCCTTCCAGCTGATGTTCGCCATCCTCACCGTGGCCCTGGTTTCCGGCGCGGTCGCCGACCGCATGAAGTTCAGCGCCTGGGCCGCCTTCACCGCCCTGTGGTCGACCTTCGTCTACTTCCCGGTGGCCCACTGGGTGTTCGCGTTCGACGGCTACACCGGTGAGACCGGTGGCTGGATCGCCAACAAGCTCAAGGTGATCGACTTCGCCGGTGGCACCGCGGTCCACATCAACGCCGGTATCGCCGGCCTGGTTCTCGCGGTCATCCTCGGCAGGCGTCAAGGCTGGCCCGGTACCCCGATGCGCCCGCACAACCTGCCGTTCGTGATGCTCGGTGCCGGCCTGCTCTGGTTCGGCTGGTACGGATTCAACGCCGGTTCGGCGGTGTCCGCCAACGGAACTGCGGCGAGCACCTTCTTGACCACAACCATCGCCACGGCAGCGGCAATGCTCTGCTGGTTGCTCGTGGAGCGGATCCGTGACGGTCACGCCACCACACTCGGCGCGGCGTCGGGCATCGTTGCCGGCCTCGTTGCCATCACCCCGGCCTGTAGCGCCGTGAACACCTGGGGCGCCTTGATCATCGGCGCGGTCGCCGGCATCCTCTGTGCGCTGGCCGTCGGCCTCAAGTACAAGCTGGGCTACGACGACTCGCTCGACGTCGTCGGTGTCCACCTCGTCGGTGGCCTTGTCGGCACCATCCTGATCGGGTTCGTCGCGGTTGCCGACACCTACTCCGGTGTCGACGGTCTGTTCTTCGGCGGCGGCGTCGACCAGCTCTGGCGCCAGGTCGTCGGTGCGCTCGCAGTGCTCGCCTACTCGGCGGTTGTCACCGCGATCATCGCGCTCATCTTGAAGTTCACCATCGGTCTCAAACTCGACCCCGAAGCCGAGTCCGAGGGTGCCGACGAATCCGAACATGCTGAATCCGCGTACGATTTTGCATCACTGGGCGGGTCCAGCACGCAATTTGGTCACAGCGTTCCAGTGGCCGCAACGGCCAAGGAGGGATGATCTAAGTGAAGCTCATTACCGCAATCGTGAAGCCATTCACGCTTGAAGACGTCAAGGCGGGACTGGAACAAGCCGGTGTCGTAGGAATGACAGTCAGCGAAGTCCAAGGTTATGGACGCCAGAAAGGCCACACCGAGGTGTACCGCGGTGCGGAGTACTCGGTGGACTTCGTCCCCAAGGTTCGCGTGGAGGTCGTCGTCGACGACGCCGCCGTGGACAAGGTGGTCGACGTGATCGTCGAAGCGGCCCGAACCGGCAAGATCGGTGACGGCAAGGTGTGGGTGTCGCCGGTGGAAGCGGTTGTCCGGGTTCGTACCGGAGAACGCGGCGGCGACGCGCTGTAAGAGACAGTGCCATTCGTACGTGGCGGTCGCGGTCCTGCCTCCGAGGATCCCTCGGGTGCAGGACCGCAGCCGTCTCATCTGACACCTGCTGCGGCGACCGATCTGGTGACGGCCCGCAAGCAACTGCTCAGCCGGGTGGACGGGCACAAGCGCGTCGACGCCCCGGCCCTACGCCGGGTCCTGGTGGACCTGCACGACTTCTGGCTGGCCACAAAGGCTGCCGAGATCGGAATCAAACCGGGTAGCGGCTTCGCCATCGTCGCGGTCGGGGGGCTGGGCAGACAAGAACTACTTCCGCACTCGGATCTGGATCTCATCCTGCTCCACGACGAGATGGATCCTGCGCTGGTCGCCGAGACCGCGGATCAGATCTGGTATCCGCTCTGGGACGCCCACATCAAGCTCGACCACAGTGTGCGCACCGTCCCGCAGGCACTACAGGTCGCCGCGAGTGACATGACCGCGGCACTGGGTCTGCTGGAGGCCCGGCACATCGCCGGCGACGAAGAGCTCTCGAAGCTGTTGATCGGCGGAGTGCGACAGCAGTGGCGCACCGACATCCGCTCGCGATTTCCGGCGCTGGTCGACCAGGCGCGGGAACGGTGGCGGCGCAGTGGCGACATCGCGCACCGCGCAGAACCCGACCTCAAATATGGCCGCGGCGGTCTCCGTGATGTGCACATGCTCGACGCATTGGCGATTGCCCAGCTCACCGACGGTATGGCGACGTTGCGCCCGGACTCACCCGGTGGGGGGCTACGCCAGGCGTACACCCGTTTGCTCGACGTGCGCACCGAACTCCACCGGATCACCGGGCGACCCCGTGAACAGCTCCGCGCTCAGGATGCCGACGAGATCGGCGCCGCACTGCGCATCGGGGACCGGTTTGATCTCGCCCGAACCATCAGCGACAGTGCTCGCACCATCAGTTACGCCGTGGACGTCGGTTTGCGCACCTCGTCCAACTCCCTTCCGCGCAAGGGACTTTCCAAACTCCGCCGATCTCCTATCCGTCGTCCGCTGGACGAGGGGGTGGTCGAACACAACGGTGAGGTGGTCCTCGCCCGCAGCGCATTGCCCAGCAAGGACCCGGGCCTGATCTTGCGGGTTGCCGCAGCGTCCGCCCGGACCGGGCTGCCGATGGCTGCATCCACGCTCGCCCGGCTTGCTGATTTCGCGCCCGAGCTGCGTGAACCGTGGCCCGCCGATGCCCTGTCGGACCTGCTCGTCCTGCTCGGCACGGGGCCGCACATGATCGCCCCCATCGAAGCACTCGACCGAACTGGTTTGTGGGGCAGGCTGATTCCCGAATGGGGGGCCGTTCGAGATCTCCCGCCTCGCGATCCCATCCACACCTGGACAGTGGATCGGCATCTCGTCGAGACCGCCGCCAACGCGGGTTCCATGACGACGCGGGTCTCGCGGCCTGACCTTCTTGTCCTCGGGGCGCTCATCCACGACCTCGGCAAGGGACGTGGCGCCGACCACAGCGTTGTCGGCGCCGAGTTGGCCAACCAGGTGGGCAACCGTATCGGCCTGTGGCCCGACGACGTCATGATCCTGTCGAAGATGGTCCGGTACCACCTGTTGCTACCGGAGGTGGCCACCCGTCGAGATCTTGACGACCCGGCGACGGTCCAGGGTGTGGTCGACACCCTCGGCGGATCGAAGGTGCTGCTGGAATTGCTCGCCGCCCTCGCCGAGGCCGACTCGCTGGCCACCGGACCCGGCGTCTGGGGGGACTGGAAGTCCTCACTCATCGGGGAACTCGTGCGCCGATGCCTGCGCCTGCTCGACCGGGGTGAGCTGCCGGTTCCCGAACCGCTCACCGCCGAGTTGACCGAGCTCGCCGAGGCGGGCGGTGTCAGTGTCGAACTGGTGTCCACCGACAATCCGCACACGTTCTCGGTCACGATGATCGCACCGGAGCAGCCGGGATTGCTGTCGCGGATGTCCGGCGTGCTGGCGTTGCGGGGTCTGCGGCTGCTGAGTGCCTCGGTACAGACCCATGCGGGCAGTGCCGTCAACACCTTCCTGGTGTCACCGCTGTTCGGTGAGCCGCCCGAGGTCGGTCTGTTGCGACAGCAGCTCATCCAGGCGGTCGACGGTGGCATCGACGTGATCGCCCGGCTCGATGTGCGTGAGCGTGAGACACCCGTGCCGACCCCGCCCGAGCAGGTGGGCGGGTCCGAGGACGCATCCGTTCCGGCCGTGCCCGCGCTCTTTGCCCAAGCCCCTCCGAAGGTGCTCTGGTTCGACGGATACGACGACAACAGCGTGATCCTGGAACTGAGGGCCAGTGACCGGCTCGGCCTGCTCGCGCGGGTGAGCGCTGTGCTCGAACACCACGGTGCGAACATCACCTGGGCCAAGGTCGCGACCCTCGGCGGTTCGGTGGTCGACTCGTTCTGCATACGGCTGCCGGGCGACGGACCCACCACACGGGATCGCCTCGAGGAGTCGATCATGGCGGTGGTACCGCCGCCGGCGCCGCCACGCGAACCAGAGGAGGACTCCGGTAAATCCGGGGTGCCGATAGGCTAGGGGGATGTTCGACTCCCTCTCCGGCCGGTTGGCCGATGTACTGACCGATCTGCGCGGCAAGGGCAAGCTGTCCGACGCGGACATCGACCGTACTTGTCGCGAGATCCGTCTCGCCCTGCTCGAAGCAGACGTCTCGCTCCCGGTGGTCCGCGGATTCATCAGCCGCATCAAGGAACGCGCGAAGGGCGCCGAGGTCTCGGGTGCCCTGAACCCGGCACAGCAGGTCGTCAAGATCGTCAACGAGGAACTCGTCACCATCCTCGGCGGCGAGACCCGCCGGATCCGGTACGCGAAGACACCGCCGACGGTCATCATGCTGGCAGGTCTGCAGGGTGCCGGTAAGACGACGCTCGCGGGCAAACTGGCGTCCTGGCTCAAGAAGCAAGGGCACACGCCCATGCTCGTGGCCTGTGACCTCCAACGTCCCGGCGCCGTCACCCAGCTGCAGATCGTCGGTGAGCGGGCCGGGGTACCGGTGTTCGCGCCGCACCCCGGCACCAGTGTCGGCGGTACCGGCGAGCTGGGTGTCTCGTCGGGCGACACGTTGTCCGAGCCGGTCGAGGTGGCCCGCGCGGGTGTCGCGGAGGCCAAGACCAAACTTCACGACGTCGTGATCGTCGACACCGCGGGCCGGCTCGGCATAGACGAAGAGCTGATGCGTCAGGCCAAGGGAATCCGGGACGCCGTACAGCCCGACGAGGTGCTGTTCGTCCTCGACGCGATGATCGGTCAGGACGCGGTGGCGACCGCAGAGGCGTTCGCCGAAGGCGTCGACTTCACCGGCGTGGTGTTGACCAAACTCGACGGCGACGCGCGCGGCGGTGCCGCTCTGTCGGTCCGCGAGATGACCGGCCGCCCCATCATGTTCGCCTCGTCCGGCGAGAAACTCGAAGACTTCGACGTCTTCCATCCCGACCGCATGTCGAGCCGGATCCTCGGCATGGGCGACGTGCTCAGTCTCATCGAGCAGGCCGAAGAGCACTGGGATGCGCAGCAGGCCGAGGCCGCTGCCACCAAGATCACGCAGGGCGAGCTCACGCTCGAGGACTTCCTCGAGCAGATGCTGATGATCCGGAAGATGGGGCCGATCGGCAACCTGCTGGGCATGCTGCCCGGCGCCGGGCAGATGAAAGACGTGTTGTCGCAGGTCGATGACAAACAGCTCGACAAGGTGCAGGCCATCATCCGGGGCATGACGCCCGCCGAGCGCGAGAACCCCAAGATCATCAACGGGTCCCGGCGCGCCCGGATCGCCAACGGTTCGGGTGTCACCGTCAGTGATGTGAACCAACTCGTCGACCGCTTCTTCGATGCACGAAAGATGATGTCGCAGATGGCTGGCCGGATGGGCGGGATGCCGGGCGGGAACCGGAAGGTCAACCGGAAAAAGGGTAAGAAAGGCAAGAAGGGCGGACGGGGCCCGACACCTCCCAAGGTCCGCGGCGGTATGCCCGGGATGGGTGGCATGCCGGCCGGGTTCCCGGACCTGTCGAACATGCCCGCCGGACTTGATCAGTTGCCGCCCGGACTCGAGGGGATCGACGTCAGTCAGTTCCAGCGGCCGAAGAAGAAGTAGCGGTAGCGGGCGCGATGTCATTGCCGCAGTTGCACTTTCGCGGACTTAGCGTCGGCTCGGGCGAGCCCGTCGAGTTCTGGGCCGATGGCGGGGTGATCACACGAACTCCCGTCGCCGGGGCCACCACGATCACCGATGGCGGCTGGATCATGCCGGGGCTCGTGGATGCGCACAACCACGTGGGGATCGCGCCCGGGCTGGGCGTCACCATCGAGCAGGCCCGGTCATTTGCTCACCAGGATCTGCGGGCGGGGGCAACGCTGATCCGGGAGGTCGGCTCGCCGCTGGACACCCACCCACTCGATGACGATCCGACCTGCCCCCGATTCATCCGCGCCGGCAAACACATCGCGCGACCGAAACGGTATCTGCGCGACTACGGCGTCGACCTCGACGACGTGACAGACCTGCCGGCGGAGGTCGCTCGTCAAGCCCGCGCGGGCGATGGGTGGGTCAAACTCGTCGGTGATTGGATCGACCGGGACCTCGGCGACCTCGCGCCGCTGTGGCCCGATGAAGTGCTTCTCGAAGCCGTCTCGGTTGCTCACGATCTCGGCGCGAAGGTCACCGCCCACGTCTTCGGCGCACAGGCGTTGCACGGGTTGATCGATGCCGGGATCGACTGCATCGAACACGGCACAGGACTCGACGACGACCTCATCGCACGCATGGCCGAACGCAACATCGCCTTGGTGCCGACCATGATCCAGGTGGAGAACTTCCCGTCGATCGCCGACGGGGCAGATCGGTTCCCGGCCTATCAGAAGCACATGCGAAAGCTGTACGCCGACGCCCCGGCGACCTTTGCCAAGGCCATCGAGGCCGGGGTTGCCGTGTACGCCGGCACCGATGCAGGCGGGTTTGTCGAACACGGTCGTATCGTCGACGAGATCGTGGCTCTGTCGAAGGTGGGCCTGAGTCCGGCACAGGCCGTCGACGCCGCGTGTTCGGCGGCGCGCACCTGGCTCGATGCCGGCACACTCGCCGATGGTGATCGCGCAGATGTCCTTGTGCTAGAAGCGGATCCGCTCGCCGATCTCGCCGCGCTGCGTGCGCCCGCGGCCATCGTCTGCGGTGGGCACGTGGTCTGATCTCAGGGTTTGCGACCGGGTCACGACGTGGCGCGGACGTGCGCTCGCTCGCCTTGTGTGCCGAA
This sequence comes from Williamsia muralis, assembly GCF_051487485.1. Classification (GTDB taxonomy): domain Bacteria; phylum Actinomycetota; class Actinomycetes; order Mycobacteriales; family Mycobacteriaceae; genus Williamsia; species Williamsia muralis_B. Next base: position 152,836 of record NZ_JAHVCV010000003.1, read on the forward strand.
GAGGCACAGCATCTCGGCGGCCTCGGTCCCCGCGGCTCCCATCCAGTGCGGAACGTGGGTGTCGAACTCGGCCGCTTCACCGGCCTTGAGCTCGAGGTCCTGCTCTCCCAGGATCAGCCGGACCCGTCCGGACAACACATATAGCCACTCGTACCCCTCGTGCGTTTGCGGAGTGGGAACCTGGGGGCCGCTAGCCGGCGGGATGATCTGTTTGAAGGCCTGGATACCGCCGGCCCGCCGGGTCAGCGGAATGAAGGTGCGACCATGCCGCTTGATCGGACGCAGATGGATGCGGGGATCACCGGTCGCCGGCGCCCCGACGAGTTCGTCCAGCGGAATGCCGTGGACCTTTGCCAACGGAAGCAGCAACTCGAGTGTGGGCTTGCGGCCGCCGGATTCGAGCCGTGACAGGGTGCTCTCCGAGATGCCGGTGGCCTCGGACAGATCGGCGAGGGTGATGTCACGTTCCTTGCGCAGTGCTCGCAACCGTGGGCCGACTGTTGTGAGGGCTTGTTGGAGTTCGTCTTCCATGCCTCGACATCGTCGTCCTCGTTTGCCGATTCGGCAAGGATTATTGCCGGACGATTCGGGGTAGTCACGGGGCATGAGTACTGGGGAGCGGCTTCTCGACGAATACGAGGTTGTCGTCGTGGGCGGCGGAGCAGCCGGACTGAGTGCCGCGCTGGTGCTGGGTCGCTCCCGGCGGTCGGTCCTCGTCCTCGACTCGGGCCAACCCAGGAATGCTCCCGCTGCCGGGGTGCACGGGCTGCTGACCCGAGACGGGATCTCGCCGGAAGAGTATGTGGCGATCGGGCGGGAAGAGGTCCGGAGCTATGGCGGGCATGTGGTGGATGCGGAGGCACGGGCCGTCAGAGGCGACGTCGATCACGGCTTCGTGGTCGTTCTGGGCGACGGTCGAGAGGTCCGAGCCCGTCGGATGCTCGTCACCACGGGCCTCATCGACGAACTGCCGGACATCCCGGGTGTGTCCGAGCAATGGGGGAGAGGCGTTCTGCACTGTCCCTACTGCCACGGGTGGGAGGTTCGTGACCAGGCGCTCGGCGTGCTGGCGGTCACCGAGCAGGCCGCGCACCAGGCGTTGTTGTTCCGGCAGTGGAGCGCCGACGTCATCTTGTTCGTCAACGAGTCGGTGCGACCGACCGATGAGGAATCGGCGCAGCTCGCAGCGCGGGGGGTGCGCGTGGTCGAGGGCCGGGTTGCGGCCGTCGAGTCGTCCGACGGACGGTTGACCGGGGTGCGGATGGCGGACGGAACTGTCTGGGAGCGGGAGGTGATCGTGGTGATGCCTCGGTTCATCGCCCGTGCCGACTTCCTCGTCGACCTGGGTCTGACTCTGACGGACCACCCCAAGGGGGCCGGGCGGTACATCGAGGCGGATGAGACCGGTCTGACCAACGTCCCCGGGGTGTATGTCGCGGGTAACGTGGCGAACCTGATGGCTCAGGTCGGTGGTGCGGCGGCCGACGGTGCGGTTGCGGCGTCCGCGATCAACATGGAACTCGTCACCGACGACGCTCGCGCAGCCGTCGCGGCTGCGGGCTAGATGACTCACCGTCCGCGTCTTGCCCTGACGGATTTCTTCTGGGGGCCATACCTCTGGCAGAATGGGACGCTGGTTCGCCGGACCCGGCTAGACACCGACCGGCGGTCACACCACCGAACAGCAAAACCGGGCGCCCCAACGAGGGGGCGTCGCCGAATTGCACTGTGACCATAGAAGGAAGTAACTCGTGTCTGTCAAGATCAAGCTCACCCGCCTCGGCAAGATTCGCAATCCCCAGTACCGCATCGTCGTCGCCGACGCCCGCACCCGTCGCAACGGCCGGGCCATCGAGACCATCGGTCGTTACCACCCGAAGGAAGAGCCGAGCCTCATCGAGGTCGACTCCGAGCGTGCGCAGTACTGGCTGGGAGTCGGCGCGCAGCCGACCGAGCCCGTTGCAGCACTGCTGAAGATCACCGGTGACTGGCAGAAGCACAAGGGACTGCCGGGCGCCGAGGGCACGCTTCGTGTTGCCGAGCCCAAGCCCAGCAAGCAGGACCTGTTCAACGCCGCACTCGCCGCCGCTGACAGCGGACCGTCCGCCGAGGCCACCACACCGAAGAAGAAGGCCGCCAAGAAGGCCGACGATTCCTCGAAGGCCGACGCCCCCAAGGCAGAGGCAGCCGCTGCCGACGAGGCCCCAGCCGAGGCCGCTGACAAGTGAGTGTTGTCGTCGCCGACGCCGTCGAACACCTCGTTCGCGGCATCGTTGCCAACCCTGACGACGTCCGCGTCGAACTGGTCACCGGACGGCGAGGACGTTTTGTCGAGGTTCATGTGAACCCCGAGGACCTCGGTAAGGTCATCGGTCGCAATGGCCGCACGGCCACTGCTCTGCGCACTCTGGTCACCGGAATCGGTGGCCGGGGCGTTCGTGTCGACATCGTCGACACCGACCGCTGACGCAGACACCGAAAGCGACGACGATGGACCTGGTAATCGGCCGCGTCACTAAAACGCACGGCGTGCGCGGTGAACTGGTGGTCGACGTCCGCACCGACGATCCGGAAGAGCGCTTTGCCATCGGGCAGAAGCTGCGAGGCCGTCTGTCCACCGGTAAGAACACCTTCGTCGAGAACAGCTATACGGTGACAGCCGCCCGGAACCACTCCGGGCGGCTGTTGCTGTCTGTTGCCGAGGTCGGGGACCGCGACTCGGCCATGGCGCTACGCGGACTGCTGTTCTTGATCGACGCCGACGAGGTTTCGTCCGGTGACGATCCGGACGAGTTCTATGACCATGAACTGCAGGGGGTTCCGGTGCGCACTGTCGATGGCGACGACGTCGGTGTGGTCGCCGATGTGCTGCATCTGCCCGCCGGTGACCTGCTGTCGGTGACCACTGACGAAGGCCGCGAGATCCTGATCCCGTTCGTGACCGCGATCGTGCCGACGGTGAGCCGGAGCCTGATCGAAATCGACCCACCCGACGGTCTGCTGGATCCGGAATGACCGACGAGGCGGGGCCTGCCATCCGTATCGGGGTGGTCTCGATCTTCCCCGACTATCTCGAGCCCATGCGAATGGCATTGCTGGGCAAGGCGATCGACAAAGGGATCGTCGCACTCGACACCTACGATCTGCGCGACTGGACGCACGACGTGCACCGCGCCGTCGACGATTCCCCCTATGGGGGCGGGCCTGGAATGGTCATGAAGCCCACGGTGTGGGGACCGTGTCTCGACGAAGTGTGTCCTGACGACGCGCTTCTCGTGGTGCCCACTCCCGCAGGAGTCCCTTTCACCCAGGGAACCGCGCAGGCGTGGAGTCGCGAGAAGCACATCGTCTTCGCCTGTGGCCGGTATGAGGGCATCGACCAACGGGTGATCGACGACGCCGCCAAACGCGTTCGAGTACAAGAAGTCTCGATCGGCGACTTCGTCCTCATCGGCGGTGAGGTGGCTGTCATGGCGATGGTCGAGGCCACCGTTCGCCTGATCGACGGCGTGCTGGGAAACGCGTCCTCGCATCAGCAGGACTCGTTCTCCGACGGCCTCCTGGAAGGGCCCAGTTACACCAGGCCGCCGGTGTGGCGCGGGCTCGAGGTCCCCAACGTCCTCCGCGGCGGTGACCACGCAAAACAGCAACAGTGGCGCCGCGAACAATCCCTCGCCCGCACAAGGGAACGTCGACCCGATCTCCTACCTCCTGAGCAGTAGGACCACACCGCACTGCCGCCGATCGAGCGTGGGCAACCCGACTCGGGTTAACATCTCCGTCGCGAGGGGGGACGTTGATGGGGATCGAGCCCGGACGGGTGGATATCGGCAACAGCGCGTTGGCGGCTGTACTGATCGAGGTGGATGAGCAGCGCGATCGTCTGCGTGTGCTGGCCGAGGAGATGCGCGGGACAACCGTCGAGGCGACGTCGAAGGACCGCCTCATCACGGTGGTGATCAACGCGCGGGGATTGCTCACCGGGCTTTCGATCGACCCTTTGGCGATGCGACGTTACCGCGCTGGTCAGCTCGCCGATGAGATCGCTCTCCTGGTGCGGCGCGCCGACGACGAGCTCACCGAACGACGGAACCGGCTGGCCGGGGAACTCGTCCAATACCAAGGCCCAGGGTATTCGGATCTTTACTGACGGCGGCTGGGTTGAGGGATGCGGCAGCGGGGGAGCAGGCCAATGCACGGAACCGGATCGTTTCGGCTCGATGACACAGCGGCGCGTGCAGGTGTTGAAGAGTTCGCTTCGCTGATCAGCGAAATCGACTCCATCCGCGAAGAAGTTGCTGCCGTCGACGCCGAGCTGAGGGCGCGCTGCTCGTCCCACGTCGGTGGCGCCGTCTTCATGCTCGGCGCAGCGCACCTCTCGCACGCGACCGCGTCGGTTCTGGATCAGCTCCGAATGCACCTGGCGGACCATGTCGACGGCATCGGTCGCGCATGCGCCGACCTGCAGTCCGCCGATATCGGCCTGCACCTTCCTGCACCCGGAGCTGAGCGGTGCTGACCACGCCGGGTGAGCAGGTAGAACGGCTCCTGCGCGAGGCCTGGCCGGCAATCGACCCAGACATGATCGGTCGGTCAGTCGAACGGTATCGTGTTGTGGCGCAACGTCTTTTCGCCCTGCAGTCCGCCATCGAGGCGGCTACCGCAGGGGTCGCCGACGCGATGGAGGGCCGGACAGGCAGTGCTTTGGCGGCGAAGGCGACCGCCCTCGCGGACCAAACGGCCAGGGCAGCGCATCTGGTCGGCGCCGAATCAGATCTCGCAGGCCGATTCTCCGACTTGGTGGTACTGACCCACGAGCGACTCACCGTGGCCGCGGCGATGGCGGATCGAGACCTGCAGGCGGCCAAAGTGGTGGATGTGACGACGGGAGACATCACCGCGGCCATGGGCGCCGAACACGCCGCTGCCACCGTGCTGGCCGCCGTCGCCGGCGATTTCGAATCCGGTAGTCGGGAACTCGCTGACACCGCTGCGGCCCACGCAGCCGAGCATCGTGACAGCGAACACGGCCAGACAACGGGCAACGCCGCCGGCGCACCGATGATCCCCGGCGCCATGATGGGGGCAGGGTCGGCAATGGCCGCGGCCGGGAAGATGCGCGGCGGCGACCTGCCCGCTGCCACCGATGTCTCGGCCGCAGATCTCTCGATGTTGCAGACTCGGGCCGCGCATCTGTCTTCGATGCAGCCACCCGAGGTGGCGCCATGGATCCGAATCGCCGTGGGACTCGGGCAAGACCACGACGGACGCCGTGTGGTCGTAGTGGGCACCAGTGAACCCGGCGGCTACCTTCGGCCGGGGACGGTGCCCGAACCGAACGAGGTTGTCGTCGGTGACGGCAGATTCCCTGAACTGGTGATCGTCGACTATCTCGCCGCCCGGGACCTCGTGCCGTTGGCGGTCTGCGCCACCACGCCTCCCACTCCCGAGGTCCGCTCCCAGCTCGCGGATGCCGGTGTCACCACATCGTCGGGCGACGAGGGTAACGGCCAGGGGGATGGACAATGAGCCCTCACCGCATCGATGTCCTGGCGTCGGGGGTTGCCGGACTCGTGGATCGGGTGAACCCCCGGCACATCAGTCGAACCGGCCTACTCGCTGCGGTGATGGCCCTCGACGCTGCGTCGGTACGCACCGAGGGTCCGGTCACCGACGCGCTGAGCTGCTGGAGAAACGGCAGACCGCTCAGCCCCGCACAGAAGCTGGCCATCGCATCTCTTCGAGGGCGGTTTGATGCGGCGGCTTTTGCCGCGTCTCATGCAGGCCGGCCAGCCGAGTACCGGACAGAGTTCGCCCGGGCGCGTGCACTGGCAGCAGTGGAGTTCGGCGCCGCGGGCACGGGGCGGGAAGGGCTCCGCGAAGTTGTGTGTGAGGCGGCCGCAGCGATGGGGTCGACATCTTTGGTCGCAAACCTCCTGCGCGACCACGTCGGCGACTAATCTCAGCGGATGGGCCATTGGTTCCAAGAATCGATCATCGACAACGGCCGATTGCCGCTCTTCATGGCGTACATCGGCTTCATCCTCGGGTTTCTCGGAATCCGGATCAGCGTCCGACTGATCCGTGCCGAGGTCAGCTGGTGGTTCAACAACGTCACCCCCGGTGGCATGCACATCCACCACGTCGTCTTCGGGACCGTGCTGACGATGCTGTCGGGGCTCGGGCTGATAGCGCTCGCCATCAACGGGTCACAGACCACTCTTTCCATCTTCGCCGCGCTGTTCGGTGTCGGTGCTGCGCTGGTTCTCGACGAGTTCGCGCTCATCTTCTATCTGCGGGATGTCTACTGGGCCGAAGAGGGCCGCGCATCGATCGACGCGGTCTTCGTGGCGGTCGCGGTGATGGGGCTGGTTCTCCTGGGGTTCCACCCGCTCGACTGGGCGGGTGTGGACACTGCGGACGTGGTGTCGATCGTGGTGGCCGTCCTCTATTCCGCGTTTGTGCTCCTGCTGGCAGGGGTCGTGCTGCTCAAGGGCAAGATCTGGACCGGGCTGATCGGACTGTTCATCTTCCCGCTTCTTCTGGTGGCGTCGATACGACTCGCACGCCCGACGTCGCCGTGGGCACGTTGGCGTTACACAAAACGCCCGAAGAAGATGAACGCCGCGGTGAAACGCGAGCGGCGGGTGCGCAGACCCTTGATCCGCGCGAAAATCTTTCTTCAGGACCTCATGGCAGGCAAACCCGACGTTGCGCACGCGAAGTCCGGCGCCGAGGCGGAACTGGACGCCACCGTGCACGCGGCACCGGCCCCGGGCGAATCGGGGGAGCTGGTGCTCGCCGCCGCGATTTCGTCCGTCGGGGGTGGTTCTGGCACAATTGACCAGTTGCCGTTTGACGGTCAGACGCCGGGCCCGCCCGAGTCGGCTGATTCGTCGCGGAGACCACACGAATCGGAGCACGAACCGGTCGAGCCGCACACCTGAATTGTCCAGGACGAAAGCCGCCAGGTTCCTCTACTCACGCCAACAGCAAGATTGGAACCGACATCATGAACACACTGGATTTCTTGGACAACAAGTCCTTGCGCGACGACATCCCCGACTTCCGCGCCGGAGACACCCTCAACGTCCACGTCAAGGTCATCGAGGGCTCCAAGGAACGTGTCCAGGTGTTCAAGGGCGTTGTGATCCGTCGTCAGGGTGGCGGCGTCCGTGAGACCTTCACCGTTCGCAAGGTGTCGTTCGGTGTCGGTGTGGAGCGCACCTTCCCCGTGCACAGCCCGAACATTGCCAAGCTCGAGGTCGTCACCCGCGGCGATGTCCGCCGGGCGAAGCTGTACTACCTGCGCGACCTGCGCGGCAAGGCAGCCAAGATCAAAGAAAAGCGCTGACCTACTAGGCTTGCGGCGTGGTAAACACCCCCCGCAATCCTGAGGGTTCAGACCCTTACAGCGACGAGCCGTACGACAGTCGGCCTGCAGACCCGGACCGTGCGGCCGACCCCGATCGGCAAGCACGTCCGTGGCGCCGGATAGACGGAACCGCCGATGCTGCACCCAAAAAGAAGGCGTCGCTGCTACGCGAGACCGCGATCATCCTGATCTGTGTGCTCGCGCTGACGTGGGTTCTCCAGACGTTCATCGGTCGGCAGTACGTGATCCCCTCTGAATCGATGGAGAACACGCTGCACGGCTGCACCGGATGCACCAATGACCGGATCGTCATCGACAAGTTGGTGTACCGCTGGAGCGACCCCGAGGCCGGCGACGTCGTGGTGTTCAAAGCGCCCACGTCATCGTGGGACCAGGGCTGGAAATCGCCGCGGTCATCCAACACGGTCATCCGCGGCGCCCAGAATGCCATGTCGTGGTTCGGGTTCGCCCCGCCGGACGAGAACAACCTCGTCAAGCGGATCATCGCCACGGGCGGTCAGCGGGTGGAATGCCGCAACGCAGATCGCACCGGGGTCAAGGTGAACGGTCAGCCCCTCGACGAGCCGTACATCGACCTGAAGCTTCAGGAAGAGAACGCTCAGATGCGTCCCGGCGACCTCAAAGACGATACTGGCCAGCTCAATTCGTGCTTCGGCGCTGACTTCGGCCCGATCGATGTTCCCGAGGGTTTCGTCTGGGTGATGGGTGACAACCGCGGTAATTCGGCGGACTCCCGGTACCACCAGGACGACGAACTGCGGGGCATGGTGCCTGTCGATGACATACGCGGCAAGGTTCGCTACATCATCTACCCGTTCTCGCGTATCGGCGGTGTCGACTCCGTCGACCCCCAGAAGTAGGCAACCGGTGGCGACCACCTGGCCACCTCGTGTGGTGATACGGCGATCCGCCGGCTTGCGAACCCTGGAAGCAGCGCTGTACCGCAGCGGTCTCGGGCCAGTCGCCGGTGTGGACGAGGCAGGGCGTGGAGCGTGTGCCGGACCACTGGTGGTCGCCGCGTGCATCCTCAAGCCGACGCAGCTGATCTCCCTCGCCGATCTCGACGACTCGAAGAAGCTGACTGCGAAGACCCGCGACAAGTTGTACAAGTCCGTGACCCGGCACGCTGTTGCCTGGAGTGCGGTGGTCATCGACGCAGACGAAGTCGACCGGCTGGGTATTCATGTCGTCAACATCGAGGGAATGCGGCGAGCCGTCGCGGGGCTCGGTGTCCAACCGGGCTACGTGCTGTCGGATGGTTTCCGGGTTCCAGGCCTCACCGCGCCCTCCCTGCCGGTGATCGGAGGCGACGGCGCAGCCGCGTGTATCGCCGCCGCCAGCATCATTGCGAAGGTCACCAGGGACAGGATCATGGTCGACATGGACACGTCGCTGCCCGGATATGGGTTCGCCGTCCACAAGGGCTACAGCACCGAGATGCACATGCAGTGTCTCGACGAACTCGGCCCGTCCCCACAGCACAGGATGTCCTATCGCAATGTGCGGCTACGGGTGCGCGTGGGCGAGACCGCAGGACGTTAGGCTGAGGGAATGAGCGCCGAAGATCTCGAGAAGTACGAAACCGAGATGGAACTGTCCCTGTACCGCGAGTACAAGGACATCGTCGGTCAATTCACCTACGTGGTCGAGACAGAACGTCGGTTCTATCTGGCCAACGCGGTCGAGATGGTGCCCCGTAATGCGGACGGCGAGGTCTACTTCGAGGTCCGGATGAGTGACGCGTGGGTCTGGGACATGTATCGCCCTGCTCGGTTCGTGAAACAGGTACGGGTGATCACGTTCAAGGACGTCAACATCGAGGAACTGGAAAAACAGGATCTGCGTCTGCCCGAGGACGGCGTGCTCGGCGACTAGCGGGGGACGGCTACGGCTTCGGTTCGTCGGAGTAGCAGGCTGATCATCGCGAGGGCAAGAGCCGTTGCGGCGATCGCCCACAAGATGATCGACAGTGCAGCGAGAAACGAATGCGCGGCGGCTTCCCGTGCGGCGATCTTGAGTTCTGGTGCGGCAGCAGCGGCCACCGTTGCCCGCATATCGCCCGGTGTCGCCGGCTTCTGAGCGTCGGCTGTGCCGCACCCAGGTGGGGTCTGTTCCGGATGTGCCGATGACAGCTGCAGATTCGCGCACCGAGAGAACTCATCGACGACCACTGGCCGGAACGGGGGAGCCACCGAGGTGGTGTCCAATCCCCGCGACAGCGAGGAGGCGGCCTGATCCACCGCCGACGGCGACTGTGCGGCAACCTGATTGAAGAACGCGATGCTGATCACGGCGAGCCCGATCGAGCACCCGATCTGCTGGATGGTGGGAATGGAACCGGATGCCGAGCCCACATTGGATTCGGTGGTCCCGGACAAGATGGTCGCCTGCAGCGGCGCGACGAACAAACCGGTGCCCACGCCGCCGATCAACAGTGGCGTCACGAGCACCGCGATGTCCAGGGAGCCACCGGCAGGATCGATGATGGTGGCGGTCCAGCCTAGACACACTGCGAACGCGACCATTCCCAGCGCGAGGGTGCGGGCACCGATGCGCCCGACCAAGATGGGGGAGATCAGCGAACCTATTGCGGCACCAACCGCGAATGGGAAGGTCAATACGCCTGTTCGAAGCGCCGAGTAGCCGAGACCGAATTGGGCTGCGATGGACACGGTGAAAAAGAATGCGGCGAAGACGCTGAAGAATGCCAGCGACAACACGGCGCCGACCGTGAAGTTCCGGTTGTGGAACAGATCGAGTCGCAGCAGGGGGCTTCCGCCGCGGCGCTGGAGTCGGCGCTCGTAGAAGACAAACGCCGTCAGGAGCACGATCGATACGACAAGCATCGCGAGAAGCCATATCGGCCAGTCTTTCTCGCGTCCGAGCGCCAAGGGATAGATGAGCAGGAAGAGCCCTGCGCTCGAGAGCACCATCCCCGTGACGTCCAACGGCTCCCGTTCGCCGGTTTTGACATCCGGTAGATAGCGATAGGCGAGGACGCAGGCGATCATGCCGAGCGGGAGGTTGACGAGGAAAATGGTTCGCCAGCCCAGATCGAAGATGTCGGCGGCGATGAGACCGCCCCCGAGCATGGGGCCCAGCATCGCTGCCACCCCCGCGGTGGCGCCGTACATCCCGAACACCACGCCGTGTTTGACGCGCGGGAACAACACGGAGATGATCGCGATCGTCTGTGCCGACGCCGCCGCGGCGCTGACGCCTTGTGCGCCGCGCAGCGCAATCAACTCGGTTGCCCCGGTGGCGGTTCCGCACAGTACCGACGTCACGGTGAAGCCGGCGAGTGCGATCAGGAACACCCGGCGCCTGCCGAACATCTCACCCAGACGCGAACTCGTCATCAGGGTGCAGGCGAACGCAAGCGTGTACACCGTGGCGACGAGGAGTTGCGCCGAATAGGACGCGTCGAGGTCGGTGGCCAGACTCGGCAGCGCGATGTTGACGATGGTGGTGTCGACCATCTGCATGAACACCGCGATCAGGCAGGCTGCAAATGCCAGCCAGGCCCGCCGCGGCGCGATCTCGGCCTGTTGTGGCTGTACCGCAAGAGATTCCGGTAGGGACACTGCTATGTCGCCAGGGCCGCCACCGACGGGCTGTAGTCGCCGTGCGCAGCGATGGTGGTGAAGATCTCCGACAGCCGGTCGACGTACAACTTGATGGAAGCCTGTGCCTCATCGGTGTCCGGGAAGAGCAGACTGATCGTCGTCGCATCGTTGAAGCGGTTGATCCAGAGGAAGACTTCTTCTGAACTTCCCCGGTTACCGAACAGCCCGGTGTTGATGGCGTCGAACAGATCGACGCCCGGCAGCTTCCGGACGTCGATGTACGACACCATCGGCACCGACCACCCAGGGTCGACATTGACCCCGTGGTCTGGTCCGGCAAGTTGCAGCACACGGTGGAACGAGACGTCGGTGAGCTCTTTGCCCGAGTCGTACGAAGCTTGAGCGGCTCCGACGATGGACGTGAAGGTCGAGGACTCGTCCACGGTGACCGGCACTGGGATGAGACTGGTGAACCAGCCGATCGAGCTGAATTCGGCGGGGGTGGAGCGAGTGCTCTTGGGGGTCAGGCCGAAATAGTTCGACGCTCCGGTGAACTCATAGCTGGCCAGTGCGGCAACCGCGAGCACTCCGGGGGTGAACGCGGCGCCGTGGTCACGGCACACCGTGGCGAACTTCTCGGCGTCGGCTTCGCTGAACAACGTCGTCGACAGGTGCGCGGTGCGCGCATAGCCGGCACTGGCGACGCCCAGGTCGAGAGGGAAGGTGGGGAGCCGACCCGCGTTCGAGTGGACCAGATCGATCCAGCGCTGGACGTGAGGCGACTCCAGCGTCAACGAGGCAGAACCCGCGCGTTCTCTGGCGCAATATTCGACATAACTGCCGACGTCGGCCAGACCGCTCGGTGTTCCCTGGCTCTCACTCGAATACAGCTGCAGGAGTTCGACAACGGTGAGTGCGGATGAGATGCCGTCGGTCACCAGGTGGTCGAACGCCGCGTACAAAGTGAAACCGGTCGCGTGTTCGATTGTGCCGAATGTGAGGCAATCCCAGTTGAACGGTCCGGGGGTCTCGGTCTCGACGTGCGCGCGAATTGCGTCGGGGGAGTCGAACTCGCCGTGTGGGGTGGGTCGGAAGTCGATGACGCTGGGGTCGACCACATGCCGAACGATCGATCCGTCGGCTTCGCAGGAGAACCAGCTGTGGAAGGTGTCGTGCCGGCGGAGGAACGTGTTGATCGTCCGGGTCATGGCATCGACGTCAAGCGGAGTCTGAAAGTCGAACGCCACCAGGCACAATCGGGAGAACCGGAAGCCGACCGTCTCGTTCCGGGCGGCGGTCAGCAGATACTCTTCCTGCTGATGTGAGGCCGGGGTGGGATGCACCGGAGCGCCCTTCGCCTCATCCAGCGAGGCAGGGGACGCAACCCAGCTCGTGAGTTGGCCCGTGGCTGGTTCCCACTCGTTGATCAGACCGAAATTGACCATGTTCAGCTCCTGTCGAAGTAGCGCAAAAGCGCACTGGTGGCCGGGGCGAATGGTGAAACGCTGCACTGACTGCGAGCAGGCGGCTTTGTGTGTGCGGCAATTCGCAACACAAATGCCAAATGCATTTCAAGTAATTTGTTCGACATCCGCGCTACGACGTCTAAAAGACGCCTCGGCCCGACCCTTCGTCGCGTTGTCGTGCACCCGTGAAACTACAGCGAAGATTAACGGATGACAACAGCTGTTGAGAAATAAAGATCTAACACAACAAAAAATCTTCCTTAAGATCTAGGCGGGTTGTACCGTCTGCGACCCGTGGCGCAGTGGCGCCGTGGTTGGATGTGCCAAAGTCGTGGCGGCGCCATGGGTTCTGACGTGCCCAACTGTCGGGTGAACCCTGTGATGCCGCACCAGAGAGGATTCTCGTGAAGTGGCGCATCGGTGGTACACCTCGTCTCACACATCGAAATGTAGAAACCACTGTTGTCACATTTGTGGCGGCCGTATTGGTCCTGACAGTATTCGGCTCGGGATCGGCAATTGCCGAGCCTGACGGGCAACCAATTGTCGGCGATACGACCTCGGCCGACGGTTCTCGTGTGGTGAACGTCGTCGAACAGCTCGACGGGGTCGTGGACGTGACCGTGAGGTCGGCCGCGATGCGGGCGGACCTGATGGTCAAGGTGCTTCCGGCGCAGGACCGGTCGACTCCTGCGCCCACGATGTACCTGCTCAACGGAGCAGCTGGTGGCGACGGCGGAAGCAGCTGGTTCGATCAGACCGATATCGCATCCTTCTTCAAGGGCCGCAACGTGAATGTGGTGGTTCCGATGGGTGGAGCGGCGAGTTACTTCGCGGACTGGCGCAATAACGACCCGAAACTCGGTCGCCAGAAGTGGGCCACCTATCTGACCGAGGAGCTACCGCCGCTGATGGATGCGCTCCTGAACGGCAACGGGCGCAACGCCATCGCGGGTATCTCGATGGCCGGGACCTCGGTGTTCCAGCTGGCCCTGAAGTCCCCTGATCTGTACCGCGCCGTCGGCTCGTACAGCGGTTGCGCAATGACCAGCGACCCCGAAGGGCAGGCCTACGTCCGATTGACCGTCGAGATCCGTGGCGGTGGGAACACGGTGAACATGTGGGGCCCGCCGACCGATCCCGAATGGGTTCGCAACGACCCATATGTGAACGCCGAGAAGTTGCGCGGCAAAGCCATCTACATCTCGAACGGTACGGGTCTGCCCGGCCAGTACGACGTGATCGACGGACCCGGCATCAATGGAAACGGATCCAAGCTCGCCGAGCAGATCGCGGTAGGTGCGGTCATCGAGACGGCTACCAACCGCTGCACACTCAAGATGCGGGACCGGTTGCAGCAGTTGGGGATTCCCGCCACAGTCGATCTGCGATCAACCGGTACCCACAGCTGGGGTTACTGGCAGGACGATCTTCACAAGTCCTGGCCGATGATCAACGCGGCCCTGACCCGCTAGCCGGCGTCGGGGCTGACTGTGCGGCCGACTGGCGGTCGACCCGACGTCGTCCATGGTTGCGCAGGGCGAGGGTCAGACCGGCGAGTGCCGCCGAGATCGCCGCCAGGGTCCACAGAACGGCCGTGAAGGCCGCCAGGAAGGTGTGCGAGGCGGCCTGGCGGGCCGCTGCGCTGACGTCAGGTTCGGCTTGGGCTGCGACGGCGGAACGAGGCCCGTCCGCGTACGGCTGGATGACATCGTCTGCGCCGGGGCACCCTGGGCCGGGCGCGTCCGGGTGTGCTGAACCCAGCTGGGCAGCGGCGCAGCGACCGAACTCCTGAACGACGAACGGCCTGGCGGGTGGAGCCACCTGGGACGCACTGAGACTCTGCGAAAGACTGCTTTGCGCCTCGTGCACAGCCCGTTCCGATTGTGCGACAACTGCGGCGAAGAAAAGCAGGCTGATCACCGCCATCCCCACGGATGCTCCGATCTGCTGGACGGTGGGGATGGTCCCCGAAGCGGAGCCGACGGTCCGCTCGGAGGTGTCCGATAGCATCGTCGCCTGTAACGGCGCGACGAAGAGTCCCATGGCCACGCCGCCGACGGCCAACGGGAGCATGATCGACGACACCTCGATGCCGGCGGCGGGGTCGATGATCACGGCGGTGTAGATGAGTGACCCGCTGAACAAGACGGCTCCCGTCGTCAGTGTCAGTGCCCCGATTCTTCTGACGAGCAGCGGAGAGACAACCGAACCGACCGCGGCGCCGATCGCAAAAGGGAGGGTGAGCAGGCCGGTTCGCAACGGTGAGAATCCGAGGCCGAATTGTGCGGTCACCGAGACGGTGAAGAAGAATGCGGCAAACACACCGAAGAACAGCAGCGACAGGACTGATCCGACGGCGAACGACTTGAGGGTGAACAGTTGAAGGTCGAGCAGGGGATGGCCACCCCGTCTGCCGAGGCGGTGCTGGTGAACGATGAAGAGGCATAGCACCACCACCGACCCCACCAGCATCGCCAATTGCCAGGTGGGCCAACCCCGCTCGCGCCCCGTGGCCAGTGGAAGAACGAGCAGGAACAACCCGGTGGTCGACAGCGCGACTCCCGGGAGATCGAGGCCCGGACGGGTGGTGGCATGAAGGGCCGGAAGACATTGATGGCCCACGACGCAGGCGATCAGGCCGAGGGGAAGGTTGACGAGGAAGATCATGCGCCAGCCGAGCCCCCACACGTCTGCTGAGATGAGGAGGCCCCCGAGCGTCGGTCCGAGCATGGCGGCGACTCCGGCCGTCGCGCCATAGATGCCGAACACCGCTGGATGCCGGGACTTGGGAAACGAGGCCGAGATGATCGCGATGGTCTGCGCCGATGCCAGTGCCGCGCAAACGCCCTGAACAGCTCTCAACACTATGAGTTCTGTTGCGCCGGTGGCGGTCCCGCACAGCACGGATGCCACCGTGAACCCCGCGAGAGCTCCGATGAACAGTCGTCGACGGCCCCACCGTTCGCCCAGGCGGGAAGCGGTCAGCAGAAAGCACGCGAAAGCCAGTGTGTACGCGCTGAGTACAAGCAATTGTTCGCCGGAAGAGGCGTGGAGTCCGGACCCGAGGCTGGGTAGGGCAATGTTCACGATCGTCATGTCGACCATCTGCATGGACACTGCGATGAGACAGCAGGCCAGAGCCGGCCACGATGCTCTCCGTGCAGACGCCACCGGTGGATCTTCCCGGGGACAAGAAGTCGTGGTGGGAGCGAGGAGCGGAGCCCGTGGCCTCAAGCTGTCACCTGACGAACACCTGGGCTGGGTGCGTAGTCGCCCTCGGAGATGATCGTCTTGAAGATCTGCCGTACCCGGTCCACGTAGATGTCCACCGATGCCCGGGCCTGCGCGGTGTCAGGGAACAACAGGCTCATCGATGTCTCATCGGCGAATCGGTTGACCCACGTGTACACCTCGTCCGACGTACCGCGGTTACCGTAGAACCTTGCGTTGATGGACTCGAACTCGGAAACGCCCGGTAGTCGACGTGCGTCCATGATCGAGACCATCGGCACCGACCATCCGGGTTCGGTTCTGATGCCGAGGTCTGGTTCGCCGGAGGC
Organism: Williamsia muralis; assembly: GCF_051487485.1. Lineage (GTDB taxonomy): Bacteria > Actinomycetota > Actinomycetes > Mycobacteriales > Mycobacteriaceae > Williamsia > Williamsia muralis_B. Next base: position 168,827 of record NZ_JAHVCV010000003.1, read on the forward strand.
GAGTTCGAGCACTCGATGGAACGAGACGTCGGACAGTTTGCGTCCGGCCAGGTAGGCAACCTGTGTTTGGCGAACCAGAGTGCGGAACGTCGACGACTCATCGATGTCGATCGGCACCGGAATCAGACTGGTGAACCAACCGACCGCGCTGAACTCCGCAGGAGTTGTCCGTGTGCTCTTGGGCGTGATCGCCAGATAACGAGGATTGCCGGTGAACTCGTGCGCAGCGAGTCCGGCGACGGCGAGTACCGCCGCGATGAACCCTGCACGACTGTCCCGGCAGATCCGGACCAGTGTCTTCGCGTCCTGTTCGTCGAACAATGTGACCGTCAGGTGTGCGCTCCGCGCGTTTTCTGTACTTTCCTGGCCGAGGTCCAGTGGAAAGGTCGGGAGGCGGCCGCCATTGGCCTGGACGAGTTCGATCCATCGCTGCACAGGCGGGGAGTCCAGTGACAGCTGAGCCGAGGCTGTTCGTTCCCGATGGCAGTATTCGATGTAGCTGCCGGGCGGAGCGAGATCGTTGTCGCGGCCGAGCCGCGCATTGTCATAGAGCGCAATGGCGTCGACAAGTGAGATCGCCTGTGAAATCGGGTCGGAGTGCAGGTGGTCGATGGCGGCGTACATGGTGAAGCCGCAGTCGTGTTCGATGGTGCCGAATGTGAAGCAATCCCACTCGAATGGGCCCGGCGTCTCACGTTGTACCAGTTCCCTTATCTCGTCGGGGTCGCCGATGACATCGTGGTGATGCGGAATGAAATCAATTGTCGCGGGATCGATGACGCGACGGGCGACGGACTCATCGGGTTCGATGGAGAACCAACTGAGGTGAGTGTCGTGCCGCCGCAGGAAGGCGTTGACGGCTGTGGTCATGGCGGCGTGATCAAGCGCGTGATCTTGATCGAAGGTGCCGACATACAGCCGCGACGACCTGATCTGCGAGTTCTGCCGACAAGCTGCAGTCCGCAGATACTCTTCCTGCTGGTGTGAGGGTGGCGTGGGGTGAATGGGCGCCTGCTGTGCCTGTGTGATCGATGCCAAAGACGCCGACCAAATGGTCACTCTGCCGGCAGGCGGCTTCCAATCATCGATGAGACCGAAATTGACCATGTCATCTCCTGGACGTCCTGGGCCGAAAACGCGGAGGCAATCAAAACGGCGCCGACAAATATTGTCGGCTGTAGTGCTGCGTTTTTGGCTCGAGACGTCGTATTGTCCGTAATGTCTACGCCCCCGAAGACAATTCGATGTCATTGTGCTCTGAGTGCCGAACAACGATGCGGCTCTCGTCGATGACGGTACAGATTCCCTGGTGGTCGGGCAACCGGAATGCTCAGAAACTATTGCGTGTGAACGATCCTTTTCTCGCGAATGCATTTTCCAAAAGCGCCGATCTGTTCGAAATTGAACCCGATGGGAATGTTGGGTTCGCTGCCATTCGGTCGGTATTCACGATGCGAAATTGCCTATTCCATTCATGAATTGTCCACAGTGTGTGGGTTGTGCACAGGCTGGTGGTGGTCGGCGTGTTCTGGGGTCTGTGGGTGTGTGTGGGTTTGGGATGTTTTCGGTATGGATCAGTCAGGTGGGGGTGTGCGTCGTTCGCGGCGTGAGGTGGGTCAGTTGGGGGAGGACGCTGCGGCGGAGTATCTCGTGGGTTTGGGGTGGGCCCTCGTGCAGCGGAATTGGCGTTGTCGTTATGGGGAGTTGGATGTGATCGCGGTTGATGGTGATGCGTTGGTGGTGGTGGAGGTCAAGACGCGGACCGGGTCGTTGTACGGCGATGTGGCGGAGGCGGTGACGGTGGCCAAGTATCAGCGGATGCGCCGGTTGGCCGGGGTGTGGCTGCGTGAGCAGGGGCGGCGTTGGCCGGTTGTGCGTTTTGATGTGGTTGCTGTGCAACTCGATTCGAAGGACTGTGTGTCGATTTCGCATTTGCGAGGGGTGTTCTGAGGTGAAGTTGGGGCGGGTGCGGTCGGTGGCGATCAATGGTGTCGAGGGTGTGGTGGTGGAGATCGAGGCGTCGATCGGTCAGGGCCTGCCGGGTGTGCATCTGGTGGGGCTGGGGGATGCGGCGTTGAAGGAGGCGAAAGATCGCGTGCGCGCGGCGATCACCAACACTGCCGCGGCGAGTAAGGGTCCTGACGGGGACGAAAGTGCTGTTGCGAAGTGGCCGGAGGGTCGTATCACGTTGGCGTTGTCGCCTGCGACGTTGCCCAAGTCGGGGTCGATGTACGACTTGGCGTTGGCTTTGGCGGTGCTGGCTGCGGGAAATGATTATGCGCCTAAGTATTTGGAGAAGTCTGTGTTCTTGGGTGAGTTGGCGCTCGATGGGCGGGTTCGGCCGGTGCGTGGGGTGTTGCCTGCGGTGGTGGCGGCTCGGCAGGCGGGTTTCACTCATGCGGTGGTGCCGTTGGGCAATGTTGCCGAGGCGGGGTTGGTGTCGGGGGTAGAGGTGGGTGGGGCGAGTCATCTGCGGGAGGTGCTTGCCTGGCTCAAGGGAACGTTTGTGCTGGACACGGTGGGTCCGCGGGAGCCGGTCCGGTCGGTGGCGGCGGGGCCGGATCTATGTGATGTCGTGGGTCAGGATGAGGCGCGGTATGCGATGGAGGTTGCTGCTGCGGGGGCGCATCATCTGTTGTTGACGGGGCCGCCGGGGATTGGGAAGACGATGTTGGCGCGGCGGTTGCCGGGGATCTTGCCGCCGTTGAACGAGGCTGAGGCGTTGGAGGTCACGGCGATTCATTCGATTGCGGGTGGGTTGCCGGCTGACCAACCGTTGATTCGTGATGCGCCGTTCATCGCTCCGCATCACTCGACGACGGTGACTGCGATGATCGGCGGGGGTACGGGGATGGCCAAACCCGGTGCGGTGTCGCGGGCGCACCGCGGCGTCCTGTTCCTCGACGAGTGCGCGGAGCTTGGTGTCAAGGTGCTCGAGACGCTGCGAACTCCGTTGGAGGACGGCGAAGTTCGAGTGGCGCGACGCGACGGGGTGGCTCGATTCCCTGCTCGCTTCCAGCTGATACTGGCGGCCAACCCATGCCCGTGCGCTCCGGCGAACGACGTGGATTGTGTGTGCTCACCCACTGCACGTCGTCGTTATCTCGGCAAGCTGTCGGGGCCACTCATGGATCGGGTGGACATCCGGGTTCGGATGGATCCTCCCGGGACAGCGGCGCTGGCGGGCGGGCCCGCGGAATCGAGTGCTGTTGTCCGCGAGCGTGTGATGGCGGCGCGGGCCGCTGCTCGCGAGCGCTGGCTGGCACACGGGTGGCAGACGAATGCCGAGGTGCCGGGGTCGGTACTGCGGCGGGGTGACTTTCGCTTGCCGGGTTCGGTGGTCAGGCCGATCGAATTGTTCCTGCGAGACGGGCGGGTGACGGCACGCGGAGCGGACCGGGCACTTCGCCTGGCGTGGACGCTCGCCGATCTCTCCGGAGCCGACCAGCCGACCGAAAACCATGTGGCGCAGGCATTGATGTTCCGCGATCGCGGATACAACTGAGGGGACAACATGCTCGACGACAAGACACGACTCGACTGGGCATACCTCGCCGGTGTGGCCGAGCCACCGAACGCCGCTCTGCACAGGTTGATTGCGGAGGCGGGGGTCACCGAGGCGGCGCGCGCGGTGTCACGGCAGTCGGTGCCGCCCGGGCACGAAGAAGTGCTGCGGGCGACGGCCGCTCGCCACCAGGTCAACACCGCCGAGGAAGATTTGTCCGCGATCGCCCGACTCGGAGGCAGGCTCGTGACCCCCGCGGACGACGAATGGCCCGGCTGGCAGCTTCTCGCCCTGGGCCGGGCGGACACCGCGGCCAAAGGCGGTGAGCCCTTGGCGCTGTGGGCTCGTGGCCCGGCAAGGCTTGATAGCGCCGTCGACCGCTCGGTGGCGTTGGTCGGCTCCCGAGCGGCGTCTGGCTACGGCGAGCACGTCACCTCGTCACTCACCGGCGGTCTCGTCGGCGAAGGGTGGTCGGTGATCTCCGGCGGTGCCTACGGCATCGATGGCGTGGCGCACCGGTGTGCGTTGGCCGCAGACGGGACCACGGTGGCCGTACTCGCATGCGGACTCGACCGTGACTACCCGGCCGGTCACGCCAGGCTGATCGCAGAGATCGCTCGCACCGGAGTGGTGATCAGCGAATACCGCCCGGGCACAACGGCGGCCAAGCATCGCTTCTTGACCCGGAACCGACTGGTGGCGGCATTGTCGCGGGCTGTCGTCGTGGTGGAGGCAGGCGGGCGCAGCGGCGCGGCAAACACAGCCGCGTGGACTCGGAAGCTGGGGCTGCCTCTGGGTGCGGTCCCAGGGCCGGTCACGTCCGCGACGTCGATCGGATGCCACCGGATGATTGCCGACGGTGTGGCGCAACTGGTGACCAGCTCAGACGACATCATCCGGCTGGCCGAGCCCGACGGTGTGACCGGTCCGGAGGCTCGCACGCCAGCGATGCGAGCGACCGACGGCCTCGACGACACCCAGCAACGAACCTATGACGCGGTGCCTGCGCGTGGATCACTGACCATCGGCGAGATCGCTTTCGCCAGTGGACTCGACGTACGCGAGGTGCGCTCTGCGCTGGCCATCCTGGAAACGCGAGGCCTGCTGAGCACCAACGGATCCGGGTGGAGACTGGCCAGATCGCGGTGAGTGCCTCAGGGCCGCCGGGGAACGCCGACGACGGTTCGTAAGAGCAGATCGACGACCGGGGTCGGTAGGGCGCCCACCATCGTCGCCTGAACCTTGTTCGCGGCACCGACGACGTAACGGGCCCGCGGCCGCCGCGCCGTCAAGGCGGATTCGATGGTAGCGGCGACAGCGTCTGCAGGAACCGCCACCTTCTGCGAAAGGGGAATTGACTTGCGGTATCCGGCAATGTGTTTGGCGTAGAGAGCACGGTGTTCGCGCGACATGTCACTCACCAGGTCTTCGAGAGTGGATTCGGCGTCGCGCCAGATGTCGGTGTCCGTCTGGCCTGGTTCGATCAGCACGACGGGAATCTTCCACGGCCGCAGTTCTATTCGCAGCGCGTCGGCCATGCCCTCGAGAGCGAACTTCGACGCGTTGTAGGCACCTGTCATCGGGGTGGCGATCCGGCCGCTGACCGACGACACGAACAGCACTCGTCCACGGGAGGCCCGGAGCCGGGGCAGCACCGCGCGGGTGACGGCATGCTGACCGATGACATTGACATCGAGTTGGTGTCGGAGCTGTTCGGGTGACACGGCTTCCACCGGACCGCCGACCACGATGCCGGCATTGTTGACAACCGCGTCCAGCTCGGCAGGCAACACGCGGTCCAGGTCTGCCACGTGGTCGGCGTCGGTGATGTCGAGGACCACGGGTGTGATCAGTCCGGGGGCCAGCGCGCGTAACTCGGCGCCGGAGGCGTCGTCGCGCACTCCCGCGAATACGTTCCAGCCCGCATTCGCGAGGCGCTGCGTGGTCGCGCGTCCGATACCGCGGGAGGCGCCGGTGATCAATATGGTGGGCATGGCAGCGACGGTATATCGGATCGCCGAAGTTAGGGTCACCTACCTTTCCGGTACCGTGGGTTCGAATGCGATGAGAGGAACCAACGCGTGGCCAAGAAGCTCAACACCATGACGGTGCAACGGACCGAACAACTCACCCCTCACATGGTGAGGGTGTATCTCGGCGGTCCCGGGTTCGACGAGTTCACACCGGTGGACGACACCGACATGTACGTCAAGATCCTGTTTCCGCCTGAGGGCGTCCGGTATCCCGAACCGTTCGACCTCGAGCGGATCCGGGAGGAGTTCGAGCCAGGTCAACAACCGGTCCTGCGGACTTACACGGTACGAAGGGTCGACACGGTGGCCCGCGAGGTGGCCATCGATTTCGTGGTGCACGGCACCGAAGGACTCGCGGGGCCATGGGCGGCATCCACACAGCCAGGCGATGTGGTGCGGTTCTTGGGCCCCGGCAGTGGATACCGCCCCAGAACCGACGTCGACTGGCATCTGCTCGCTTCCGATGAAGCAGGATTGCCGGCGCTTGCCGCGGCCCTGGAATCGATGCCCGACGGCGCCGTCGTGAAGGCCTTCATCGAGGTCGCCGGGCCGGACGATCACGTCGACATCGCAGCCCCCGACACCGCGGAGATCACCTGGTTGCACCGGGACGGCTCGTCGGATGAGGTGGGGGATGACAAAGCCGGCGCCAACGCTCCCATTGTCGCGGCCGTCAAACAGGCAGAGTGGCTGCCGGGCACGGTTCAGGTCTTCATCCACGGCGAAGCAGAGGCGGTCATGCACAATCTGCGCGCCTATGTCAGGAAAGAGCGCGGCGTCCCGGCATCGCACGCTTCCATCTCGGGGTATTGGCGTCGTGGCCGGACAGAAGAAGGTTTCCGGCAATGGAAAGCCGAACTGAAGAAGCAGGAAGAGGCGGCAGGCAGCGCAGTCTGACCCGTTGATGCCCGCGCACGGGTGCGATCGGGACACAAAAGCCGCACGGTCGGGTGTGGCGTCTTGCAGTAGAGGTCCGAGATCGCTTGGCTGAGTCGGTGAGTGCCGCGATCATCGACGAGTACGAGAGCTATCTGCGCCTCGAATGCGGGCACAGCGACCACACCGTGCGCGCCTACCTCGGTGACATCCGGTCGCTGATCAGCTTCGCGGGTGCCCGCGGCATCGCTCCGACGGCGATCGACCTGGGTCTGCTGCGCGCCTGGCTCGCGGCGCACAGCAAGGCGGGAGCAGCCCGCACCACCATCGCGCGCCAGGCGTCGTCGGCTAAACGCTTCACGGCCTGGGCAACCCGCGAGGGCATCCTCGCCGTAGACCCGGGCACCCGACTGCAGGCACCCCGGGCTCATCGCACCCTTCCGGGGGTGTTGAGCACAGAGCAGGCGGAAGCGGCCATGCAACCGGCGTCTGCCGGCGATTCGCAGAACCCGTCCGACCCGGCTGACCCCATCGGCCAGCGGAACCAACTGATCGTTGAATTGTTGTACGCCACGGGCATTCGGGTGGGGGAGCTGTGCGGATTGGATATCGGGGACGTCGACACGGGACGCAACGTCGTCAGGGTCATCGGTAAGGGCAACAAGGAACGGACGGTGCCGTTCGGCGGCCCCGCAGCCGCTGCGTTGGACACGTGGCTGAGATCAGGGCGGCCGGCGCTGGCGAAACCCAAGGCGGGCAACGCGTTGCTGGTCGGGGCCAAAGGCGGACGGCTCGATCAGCGGATGGCCCGCACGGTGGTCCACCAGATACTGCGGAGCCTGCCCGACACCCCTGACCTCGGTCCGCACGGATTGCGCCACAGTGCGGCGACCCATCTACTCGAAGGAGGCGCCGACCTTCGCGTGGTGCAGGAACTGCTGGGCCACGCGAGCCTTGCGACCACGCAGCTGTACACCCACGTCAGCGTCGAACGTCTCCGGAAGGTCCACGATCAGGCGCACCCCAGGGCTTGACGGCGGCCCGGCCTCACGCGTCGCCTGTCTCGAGGGGCTTCAGACGCACCCGCAGAACACCGAGCAAGGCCAGCGGATCGAGGTATGTCGCCGACGCGCCGGCTCCGCGACGGGCTCCCCAATGCAGACACGGACGAGCGCAGCCCTCATGGCCGGGCTCGAGCACCCCCATCGGCGAGCCGCGGGCCACCGGCGTACCGGCGTGCACCGAGGACTTCACCGGTTCATACGTGGTCAACAACCCGTCCGGGTGCCGAATCGACACCACCGACTTTCCTGCGACGGAGCCCGCGAAATGCACCACCCCGTCGCCTGCCGAATAAACGGTGGCGCCTGACGTCGCAGCAAGGTCGACACCGCGGTGGCCGGGCAGCCAGCGCTGCGTGGGCGGCTCGAAGGTGCGAAGAACGTGGGGAGTCGGGATCAGAGGCCAGGTGAACCCACGCGCCGGAGCCGAGGCGGGTGCGGCGCGTGCTGTCGGCTGGGACTGCAGCGCGAGCAGCGGTACGGCGGCAACGATCACGCCCAACAGCGCTGTCACGCGACACAGTGCCCACCAGAAAGCCATGGGTCCGAGACTGCTGGATCTGTGGGCCAATCACGCGATGACCTGCGTAGATGTGCATGAATGATCTCTTTGTCCCCAATATTCTCCGAGGCCTTGACATCGGGCCCGCTTCGGTCCGGGAAGCGATTTCGTGTCGGGCCCTCACGCGCGTAGACTCATATGGCGCTCTCGCTGCGGCGGGAGTGACTTCGCGCGTCTGCAGTCGGTCAGCGTCATGCCGGCCGAGACAGCGTGTGGGCAGTCCTCGTCGGTGATCGTTCTTCACCGGGGGTTCCACACGTGCCAGGCGCCAGGGCCGACGACCAACCGGGCGCCGGCGTGAACTGCAATGAAAGTGAATTATGGCTGTCGTAACCATGAAGCAGCTGCTGGACAGCGGCGCTCATTTCGGGCATCAGACCCGTCGTTGGAATCCGAAGATGAAGCGATTCATCTTCACCGATCGCAACGGCATCTACATCATCGACCTGCAGCAGACGCTGACGTACATCGACAAGGCGTACGAGTTCGTCAAGGAGACGGTTGCCCACGGCGGCACCATCCTCTTCGTCGGAACCAAGAAGCAGGCTCAGGAATCCATCGCCTCCGAATCGCTGCGCGTCGGCATGCCCTACGTGAACCAGCGCTGGCTCGGCGGCATGCTCACCAACTTCTCCACCGTGCACAAGCGTCTCCAGCGCCTCAAGGAGCTCGAGGCCATGGAGCAGACCGGCGGTTTCGAAGGTCGCACCAAGAAGGAAATCCTCATGCTCACGCGTGAGATGACCAAGCTGGATCGCACCCTCGGTGGTATCCGAGACATGTCGAAGGTCCCTTCGGCCATCTGGGTTGTCGACACCAACAAGGAGCACCTCGCGGTCTCCGAGGCTCGCAAGCTGAACATCCCGGTGATCGCCATCCTCGACACCAACTGCGATCCCGACCTCGTCGACTACCCGATCCCGGGTAACGATGACGCCATCCGCAGCGCCGCACTCCTCACCCGCGTCGTCGCTTCGGCGGTTGCCGAGGGCTTGCAGGCTCGCGCCGGCCAGAGTGCCGATGCCGACGCCAAGCCCGAAGGTGGCGCCACCGAGCCGCTGGCCGAATGGGAGCAGGAACTGCTCACCCAGGCGACCACACCGGCCGCAGGCACCGAGGAAGCTGCCCCGGCGCAGGCCGAAACCCCAGCGCAGGCCTGATCCCTCGGGCTTTCGCATCACCCCCGACACAATCGACAGGAGGCTCGCCCACCCATGGCGAATTACACCGCCGCTGACGTCAAGCGGCTCCGTGACCTCACCGGCGCGGGCATGCTCGACTGCAAGAACGCGCTGGCCAACAACGACGGCGATTTCGACAAGGCCGTCGAAGAACTGCGGATCAAGGGCGCCAAGGACGTCGGCAAGCGTGCCGAGCGGTCCACCGCTGAAGGTCTGATCGCCGCCAAAGACGGCGCGATGATCGAGATCAACTCCGAGACGGACTTCGTGGCCAAGAACGACGAGTTCCAGGCGCTGGCCGCTCAGGTTCTCGACGCTGCTGTCGCCGCCAAGACGTCCGACGTGGAGGCCCTCAAGGCCACCAGCGTCGGGGACAAGACGGTCGACGAGCTGATCCAGGAGCTCTCCGCCAAGATCGGCGAGAAGCTGGTCTTGAACCGGGTCTCGTACCACGAGGGCAATGTGGCGTCCTACCTGCACAAGCGGGCTTCGGATCTGCCGCCTGCCGTCGGCGTCCTGGTGGAGTACACCGGCGACACCCCCGAGGCTGCGGAAGCTGCTCGTGGAGCAGCCATGCAGGTTGCTGCGTTGCGCGCCAAGTACGCCTCGCGTGACGAGGTGCCCGAGGACGTGGTCGCTTCCGAGCGTCGCATCGCCGAGCAGACCGCTCGCGAGGAGGGCAAGCCCGAACAGGCACTGCCCAAGATCGTCGAAGGTCGGCTCAACGGGTTCTTCAAGGACGTCGTGCTGGTCGACCAGCCGTCGGTCCAGGAATCCAAGAAGACGGTCAAGGCCGTCCTCGACGAGGCAGGGGCACAGGTTGTGTCCTTCACTCGTTTCGAGGTCGGACAGGCCTGAGTTTTCATGAGAGAACCCCGTGCGAATCAATCGATTCGCCGGGGTTCTTTTGTGCTCGTTTAGGATTGGGCCGGACCCGGGACGCATCCCGGACCCGCCGGCACCAGCAGCCCGCCGCGCCCACAATCGCTCCATGGAGGAACGCCACATGACCGACGACGCCACAGCTCAACGCGCCGGGTTCAAACGGGTTGTCCTGAAGCTGGGCGGCGAGATGTTCGGCGGCGGCAAGGTCGGTCTCGACCCCGACGTCGTGTCCACCGTCGCCGACCAGATCGCCGAGGTGGTCGACACCGGTGTACAGGTGGCCGTGGTGATCGGCGGCGGAAACTTCTTCCGTGGCGCCGAACTACAGCAGCGGGGCCTCGAGCGCGCCCGGTCCGACTACATGGGCATGCTCGGCACCGTCATGAATTGCCTTGCGCTACAAGACTTCTTGGAGAAGCGCGGCGTCGTCACCCGAGTGCAGACAGCCATCACGATGGGGCAGGTCGCCGAACCGTACATTCCGTTGCGTGCCCAGCGGCACCTGGAGAAGGGCCGTGTCGTCATCTTCGGTGCCGGCATGGGAATGCCGTACTTCTCCACGGACACCACCGCTGCCCAACGCGCCCTCGAGATCAAGGCCGAGGTGGTTCTCATGGCCAAGGGCGTCGACGGCGTGTACTCCGCCGACCCCAGGATCGACCCGGACGCCACCCTGTACCGCGAGATCACCCACCGCGAGGTGCTCGAACAGGGCCTCAAGGTCGCCGACGCCACCGCATTCAGTCTCTGCATGGACAACCAGATGCCCATCCTGGTCTTCAACCTGCTCGAGCAGGGCAACATCGCCCGTGCGGTCGCAGGTGAGAAGATCGGAACACTGGTCAGCACCTGACCCGCGACTCGGCCCGCCCGTCGTCGCGGAGACGGGCCGGCCGCGGCACCACCACCACACGACAACGGAGGACACCATGATCGACGACGCGCTGCTCGACGCCGAGGAAAAAATGGAGAAGGCCGTCATTGTGGCCCGCGACGACATGGGTTCGGTCCGAACCGGTCGAGCGAACCCGGCGATGTTCAACCGCGTCACCATCGACTACTACGGTGCGCCCACCCCCATCACCCAGGTGTCGTCCATCAACACCCCGGAGCCGCGCATGGTGGTGATCAAGCCGTACGAGCAGTCGTCGCTGGGCCTGATCGAAACAGCGATCCGCAACTCCGACCTCGGTGTCAACCCGACCAACGACGGCAACATCATCCGGGTCGCCATTCCCCAGCTCACCGAGGAACGACGCCGTGAACTGGTCAAACAGGTCAAGTCCAAGGGTGAGGACGCCAAGGTGTCCATCCGTAACGTGCGCCGCAAAGCAGTCGATGAACTCAAACGCATCCAAAAAGACGGCGAAGCCGGTGAGGATGAGGTGACCCGGGCCGAAAAGGATCTGGACAAGACCACGTCGACGTACGTCGCGCAGGTCGACGAATTGGTCAAACACAAGGAAAGCGAACTGCTCGAGGTCTAGTCATCCGATGACGACTTCACGCAGTTCCAGGGGAGCAGGGCAGACGGTGACCGACACAGATCGGCCGCAGGACACACCAGGACCGCAGCCCAAGGGCTCCAGCTCGCGGGCCGGCCGGAACCTTCCGGCTGCCATCGGGGTCGGGGGCGCTCTGGGTGTGTCGCTGATCCTGATCCTCACCTTCGTCCCCGAGGTCTGGTTCCCGGTCGTGGCGGTGGCCATCGCGGTCGCCAGCTGGGAGGTCACCAAACGATTCCGAGATGCCGGTATCAAGGTCGCGCTGATCCCGATCCTCGTGGGCGGACAGGCGATCATCTGGGTGAGCTGGCCCTGGGGGATCACCGGATCAGTGGTGGCCTTCGCCGCGACGGTCCTGGTCTCGATGATCTGGAAACTGCTCTCGCAGGGATTACAGGCGGCGCCTCAGAACTACCTCCAGGACCTCGCCGGCACCACGTTGGTGCTCGCCTGGCTGCCGCTGATGGGTGCCTTCGGTGCCTCGATGGTGCTCGAAGAGCACGGTGCGGCAAGAGTCTTCACGCTGATGATCGTCGTCGCCTGTTCCGACATCGGCGGGTACGTGGCGGGAGTGACCTTCGGCCGGCACGCCATGGTTCCCGCAATCAGCCCGAAGAAGTCGTGGGAGGGCATGGCCGGGTCCATGCTGTTCGGCATCGTCGGTGCCGTCCTCACCGTCACCTACCTCGTCGACTCCCACTGGTGGATCGGACTGATCCTCGGGCCGGTGCTGGTCGTGTGCGCCACACTCGGCGACCTCGTGGAGTCACAGGTGAAGCGGGATCTCGGTATCAAGGACATGGGCACGCTGCTGCCAGGACACGGCGGGATCATGGACCGACTCGACTCGGTGCTGCCGTCGGCCTTCGTGGTGTGGGCCGTGCTGGGCGCGCTACTCTGACCGGTCACCGACCGCGGACTCAGCCGCGGTCGGTGGAATCCGGGTTCAGGGCCGAGCCTTCTTCACCGCCCGGCGAACCTGCAACATCCGAAGACTGCCGATGATCGCGGTGATGACGGCGCCGAGGATCGCCGCGACGAGCAGGCTCACACCGAGCGGCAGGTTCACACTCCAGAAGAAGAGATCGACCTGCTGTTTGTCGAGGTTCTGCAAGATGAAGATCAGCAGGACAAGAGTCACCAGGACACCGATGATGAGCCCGACCCAGGCTGCGCGGGTACGGGTGTGCTTCACGTCGTCGAGCGCTTTGCGCCGCTCTTCCTCACGGTGGTCGGCGGCGGGGACATCGCTGCCGGTGTAGTCCGGGGGAGGCGCGCTGCCGGTGGTTGCCGGGTCGTACGCGGGTTCCTGCGGGTAACCCTCGGGCTGTTGGTAAGTCATGTGTTCCATGGTGCGTCAGCGCGCACCGAACGACAATGACGGTGATCGAATTGGCATCATCACCGGGCCGAATTGGCTTCTGTGGCCCCAGTCCGTCACCCTTGTGTTATGACAAGTCCGCTGCCGCTGGTGTTCGACGCGCCCAAACGGGGCAAGCCGCCACAGCATCTGGCCGACCTCGATGCCGCCGGCCGGGTCGCAGCAGTGACAAAACTCGGCCTACCCAAGTTCCGGGCGGATCAGTTGGCTCGCCAGTACTACGCCCGCCTCAACGCCGACCCGGCCGAGATGACGGATCTGCCTGCGGCCATGCGTGAATCCGTCGGTCAGGCCTTGTTCCCGCAGCTGATGACAGTGGTTCGCCATATCGCCTGTGACGACAACACCACCCGCAAGACCCTGTGGCGACTTCATGACGGCACACTGCTCGAGTCGGTGTTGATGCGGTATTCCGATCGCACCACACTGTGCATCTCGAGTCAGGCCGGCTGTGGCATGGCCTGCCCGTTCTGTGCGACGGGTCAGGGCGGCCTCGACCGCAATCTCTCCACCGCAGAGATCGTCGACCAGGTGCGCGCCGCCGCCCGGTCCATGCGCGACGGGGAGCTCGGTGACCCCGGGCGTCTCTCCAACGTTGTCTTCATGGGAATGGGCGAACCGCTCGCGAACTACAAGCGGGTCATCGACGCCGTCCGGCGCATCACGTCACCGGCTCCCGAAGGCCTCGGGATCTCGCAGCGGTCGGTCACGGTGTCGACCGTGGGCCTTGCGCCCGCCATCCGGCGGATGGCCGACGAAGGACTGACCGTGACCCTCGCGGTGTCACTGCACACTCCCGACGACGAACTGCGCGACACCCTGGTTCCGGTGAACAACCGGTGGTCGGTGCGCGAGGTGCTCGACGCCGCCCGCTACTACGCGGACTCCACCGGTCGGCGGGTCTCGATCGAATACGCCCTCATCCGCGACATCAACGATCAGCCGTGGCGTGCCGACTTGCTCGGGGAGAAGCTGCGCAAGGCACTCGGACCCCTGGTACACGTCAATCTGATCCCCCTCAACCCGACGCCGGGCTCGAAGTGGGACGCGAGCCCCAAGCCCGTCGAGCGCGAGTTCGTGAGACGCGTGATCGCGCAGGGTGTTTCGTGTACGGTCCGCGACACCCGTGGCCAGGAGATCGCCGCGGCCTGCGGACAACTCGCCGCCGAAGAGCGCTGAGGCGCCGTTCACCCGGCCCGGTCTTCGGCCGGCGTCACGCACCATGTGTGCGGCATTCGCACGACAAGTGGCCCGCCGTACATCGGTCAGATGCTGTACTCGTCATACACGCCCGAACAAGTGAGACGAGACCATGACTTCCCAGGCGCCCATGACCACGGACCAATTCGCCGACCACGTGTTCGGTGCTCTACTCGGCGCCCAGCAGGTGCAGGCACTGTATCTGGGTGACCGGCTCGGCTGGTACGAACTGCTCGCGAAGGAAGGCCCGCTGACTCCGGCCGAATTGGCACAGCGATCCGGGACAGCCGAACGCTACGCCCGAGAGTGGCTCGAGCATCAGGCGGTGTCGGGCTACGTTGTCGTCGACATCGGGCCCGAGGTCACCCGATTCGCGCTGCCCGCAGAGTATTCCGAGGTTCTGGTGAACGGCGACAGCCTGTCGTACCTCGCCCCGCTGGCGCGGTTGTCGGTCGCCACGGGTAGTCAGATGTCGGAACTGCTGCAGGCCTATCGCAGTGGCGGCGGTGTGTCGTGGCAGCAACTCGGCGCCGATGCCCGCGAGGCGCAGTCGTACGCCAACCGACCGATGTACATGGGGCAGTTGACTTCTGAGTTCCTTCCGCAAATCCCCGATCTGCATGCGTTGTTGACCTCGGGTGCGCGTATCGCCGACCTGGGATGCGGTGAGGGATGGTCGTCGATCGCCCTCGCGGTGGGATATCCGAACGTCACAGTCGACGGCTACGACATCGACATGGACTCCGTGGCCGCCGCGCAGCGCAACGCTGCCGAGTACGGTGTGTCGGACCGCGTCACGGTGACCGTGGCCGATGCTCAGTCAGAACTGGATTCCGACAGCCACGATGCGGTCTTCGCCTTCGAGTGCGTGCACGACCTCTCGGACCCGGTGTCGTTCCTCGCGACGATGCGTCGAATAGCGAAACCCGGCGCGCCGATCATCGTGATGGATGAACGAACTGCTGACTCCTTCACCCCTGATGCCGGGCCGGTGGAACAACTGCTGTACGGGTTCTCGATCGGTTGCTGCCTCCCCGACAGCATGTCCGGCGGGGACAGCGCGGCCACCGGAACTGTGATGCGGACGTCCACGCTTGATGCCTACGCGCGGTCGGCAGGACTGGACGGGGCCTCCGTGCTCGACATCGACCATGACATCTTCCGGTTCTACCGGCTCCAATGACTTCAATCGGGTGATGCCACGGGACCACGCCGGCCGCGGTCAACCACCCAAGAGTCGCACGATGTCGGTCTGACCGAGGTTGCGTGCATTGGCCAGGGCAGTTCGTCCGTGCGCGTCCCGGATGTCGCGGTCCGCGCCCGCCGCGAGCAGGCGCGCCACGATGTCCTGGTACGGCGCCGAACCATCTCCGTAGACAACGGCTTCGAGAAGTGCAGTCCAGCCGGAGTAGTTGACGTGGTCGAGCGGAACCCCGGCGTCGATCAGCAACTGCACGGTGGTCGGATGCCCTTTCTCCGCTGCCGGGATCAGGGCGGTGCCCCCGAATCGGTTGAGCGACCGCACATCTGCGCCGTGGTCGAGGGTGAGGACGAGTATCTCGTCGAGGCCTTCGGCGCCCGCGTAGAGATACGCGGAATCGTCGAGATCGTCCTTGGCGTTGACGTCGGCGCCGGCGAGGATCAGTCGTCGCGCGGTCTCGACATCACCAGCCTTGGTGGCCGCGACCAAGGGTGTGCGTCCGTCGGCATCCCTGATCTCCAGTGCGGGATCGGGGCTGGGTGTCGACGCCGGCGGTGCCGTCGGGGGCGTTGTGGAGGTGACCGATGTACGTATGGTCGACGGCTCGGTGATGTCGGCGCGAGGGGGCTCGGACGTGGCGGTGCACGCAGCGCAAAGGAGGATCAGGCATCCCGCTGTGGCGGACAGTGTCCGTCGCAGGCGGGAGGGCGAGGACTCGACCGCGCCTACTTCTTGATCGCCCATTTTCTGCGGCTGAGGATCTCGCCGCGGATCAGGATGAAGGCAAGGAGCAAGGCGAAGCCGAGTAGGAAGAGGTCTTCGACGTGGCCTTCGTGATTTCCGATCATCATGACCAGCAGCGCCACGATCGAGACCCATCCGGCGATCTTGAAAGTCTTGAGACCTTCGCCGTGCCAGCCGAATCGGGCCGACGGCGCATCCGCGGGCTCGCGCTTGTACTCGACCTCAGTGCTGGCCACGGCTACTCCTGATGGTTGGGACCGACAGTTATTCCGCGTCAGCATATCGTGGGCGGTAGGGCCTCGGCCGACGTGGGGTTGGTCGCGTCGTGCCCCATCCCGGCGCCGTGTCCGCTGCGCCTCCGGTGACCCGGTGCCAGAATGAACGCCGTGCCGCTGGAAAATCATGTAAGCGCCGACTATCCGCGTGATCTGGTCGGATACGGCCGCACCCCACCGCATCCGCAGTGGCCAGGTGAGGCCAACATCGCCGTGCAATTTGTCCTCAATTATGAGGAGGGTTCGGAGAACAACGTCCTCGAGGGCGACCGTGGGAGTGAGACGTTCCTGTCGGAAATGGTTGGCGCGGAATCGTTTCCCAACCGGCACATGAGCATGGAGTCGTTGTACGAGTACGGTTCGCGGGCCGGCCTGTGGCGAATACTCCGCGTATTCGACCGCCGCGAACTGCCCCTGACCATCTTCGCCGTCGCACAAGCCATGGCGCGCAATCCCGAGGCCGTCGCTGCTTTTCTCGAACGGGGCGACGAGATCGCTTCACACGGCTTGCGCTGGCTCAGCTATCAGATGGTCGACCCCGACATCGAACGTGCCCACATGGCCGAAGCCGTCGAGATCCTCACGGAACTGACCGGGACCGCGCCGCTCGGCTGGTACACCGGCCGTGATTCGCCCAACACCCGTCGGCTGGTCGTCGAGCACGGCGGCTTCCTGTACGACTCCGACAGTTATGCCGATGACCTCCCGTACTGGGACAAGGTGACCGTCCCGGGTCGCGACCCCGGTACCGGAGACCGCACCGTTGATCATCTTGTTGTGCCGTACACCCTCGACACCAACGACATGAAGTTCTCCTCACCCGCCGGCTTTCCCTCGGGCGACCAGTTCTTCGCCCACCTGCGCGATGCTTTCGACGTTCTCTACGCCGAGGGTGAGGCGGGGGCCCCGAAGATGTTGTCGATCGGGTTGCACTGCCGCTTGGCGGGCCGCCCGGCTCGCACGGCAGCCCTGGAGCGTTTTCTCGACCACGTGCAGTCGCATGACAAGGTGTGGATCGCCCGGCGGGTCGACATCGCTCGCCACTGGGCCGAGCGACATCCGGCGCCGGGAGCCGGCGGGTGACAGGTCCCCGCTCGTCGAGGTGGTCGCGCGGGTAGTAGGGGATCGATCACACTGGGTGGGTGACCACACGCGTTCTCATCCTCGGTAGCACCGGATCGATCGGTACGCAGGCGCTGGAGGTGATCTCAGCCAACCGGGACCGATTCGCGGTGGCCGGCCTCGGCGCCGGTGGCGGCAACGTCGACCTGCTCGCGAAGCAGATCAGTCAGTGGCAGCTCCCCGGCTCGGCGGTTGCCGTCGCCGATCCCGATGCGGCCGCACGCGTCGAGTCCGTCACCGGGACGACCGGCGTGCTGTCGGGGCCCGATGCCATGAGCGACCTGGTCGAGGCCACCGGGGCAGACGTGGTGCTCAACGCCGTGGTCGGATCACTCGGACTCAGGCCGACGCTGACGGCGCTGCGATCCGGTGCCCGATTGGCGCTGGCCAACAAGGAGTCGCTCGTCGCCGGGGGAGCGTTGGTGCTGGCCGCGGCCGGGCCGGATCAGATCGTGCCCGTCGACAGCGAACACTCCGCCATCGCGCAATGCCTACGGGCCGGTACGGCTGCCGAGGTCGACCGACTGGTGCTCACCGCGTCCGGCGGGCCGTTCTTCGGCTGGGACGCCGCAGCACTGGAGGACGTGACCCCCGAGCAGGCCGGTAAGCATCCGACCTGGTCGATGGGACCGATGATCACCCTCAACTCGGCGACCCTGGTGAACAAGGCGCTGGAGGTGATCGAGGCCCATCTGCTGTTCGGGGTTCCATACGAACGCATCGACGTGACGGTTCACCGCCAGTCGATCGTGCATTCCATGGTCACGTTCATCGACGGCGCCACGGTCGCCAAGGCGTCACCTCCGTCGATGAAGCTGCCGATCGCCCTCGCCCTGGGCTGGCCGGACCGCATCGCGGGGGCGTCGACGCCGTGCGACTTCTCATCCGCCGCGACGTGGACCTTCGAACCGGTCGACAACGCGGTGTTCCCGGCCATCGATCTCGCCCGTCACGCCGGAACGCGTGGGGGATCGCTGACGGCGGTGTTCAACGCCGCCAATGAAGCAGCTGCCGACGGGTTCTTCGCAGGTGCCATCACCTTCCCCCGGATAGTGGGGATCATCGAGGAGGTGCTTGCAGCTGCGGATCAGTGGACCGAGGACCCAGGTACGGTGGATGACGTCCTGGCGGCCGATGCCTGGGCGCGTGAACGCGCTCGTGTGCTCGTCGCCGGTGTGCACCGTTAGCAGGGTTCTGAGAAGGGTAAGTAGCGGCCGATGATGTTTGCTCTGGGCGTGGTGCTCTTTGCACTCGGGTTGCTGGCGTCGATCGCCTGGCACGAGTGCGGTCACATGTGGGCTGCACAGCGCACCGGAATGTATGTTCGGCGCTACTTCGTCGGTTTCGGCCCGACCCTCTGGTCGACGCGACGGGGCGAGACCGAATACGGGATCAAGGCGATACCGAATACGGGATCAAGGCGATACCCCTCGGCGGCTTCTGTGACATCGCGGGCATGACCACCCACGATGAACTCGCACCCAAGGACGAACCCCGTGCGATGTACCGCCAGAAGTCGTGGAAGCGGGTTGTGGTGCTGCTCGCCGGTCCGGTGCAGAACCTGATCCTGGGGTTTGTGCTGATCGTGATCATGGCGCTCGCCTGGGGGCTGCCCAACCTCGCCGAAAACGCGCCGGCCAAGGTCGGGGCTGTGACCTGCGTCGCTGATGTGTTGCCGAATGGAGACACCGGATCGTGCGACGGCAAGCCCGCGGGTCCCGCTCAGCAGGCCGGTCTCGTGCCCGGCGACGTGATCGTGGCCGCCAACGGTGAGAAGATCGCCGACTACTCCGACTTGAGCGTGATCCTGCAGAAGGCGACCGAACCCGTCACGTTGATCGTGGATCGCGCGGGCCAGGAAGTCGAAATCGCCGTCACACCGCAGCCCGTTCAGGTTCCGGTGTCGGATGGAAACGGTGCAACGCGAACGGAAACCGTTGGCAGAGTGGGGATCACCTACGATCTCCCTCCCGCCTTCGAACATCCGTCGGTCGCGGGCGCCGTCCCGGCATCCCTGGAGTTCACCGGCGATCTGATGGCGAGGACCTGGGATTCGCTGCTGTCGCTGCCCTCGAAGGTGGGTGCTCTGTGGACCTCGGTGACCGGAGGGGAACGAGCCGCCGACACCCCCGTCAGCGTCTACGGCGCCTCGGTCATCGGCGGGGATGCGGCCGACCAGGGTTACTGGTGGTTCTTCATCTTCTTGTTGGCAAGTATCAACTTCTTCTTGGCCCTGTTCAATTTGGTTCCGCTATTACCCTTGGATGGTGGGCACATCGCGATAGTGGGCTACGAGAAGGTGCGTGACTTGCTGCGCCGCTCTCGTGGACTCGCCGCCGGTGCGCCTGTGGACTACTTGAAGCTCATGCCCGCGACGTATGTGGTGCTGGTGATCATGGGCGGATACATGGCGCTCACCCTGACCGCCGACATCATCAATCCGATCAAGGCGTTCTAGACCATCCGAAAACAGTTACAGATCAGGAAGTGACCCCGATGAGTGCAGATGCAACCGCGATCGGTCTGGGAATGCCTGCCGCACCGCCGCCGGTTCTCGCACCGCGCCGCAAGACGCGGCAGCTACAGGTGGGCACGGTGCCCGTCGGCAGCGACCACCCCGTGTCGGTGCAGTCTATGACCACCACCAAGACCCACGACATCAATGCGACTCTGCAGCAGATCGCCGAACTGACCGCGTCGGGGTGTGACATCGTCCGGGTGGCGTGCCCGCGTCCCGAGGATGCCGAGGCGCTGCCGGCCATCGCCAGGAAGTCGCAGATCCCGGTGATCGCCGATATCCACTTCCAGCCCAAGTACATCTTCGCCGCGATCGACGCCGGGTGTGCTGCGGTGCGGGTCAACCCGGGCAACATCAAGGAGTTCGACGGCCGGGTCAAGGAGGTCGCGAAGGCTGCCGGAGATGCCGGGATCCCGATCCGTATCGGCGTCAACGCCGGATCACTCGACCCGCGCCTGCTCCAGAAGTACGGCAAGGCGACGCCGGAGGCGCTGGTGGAATCAGCGCTCTGGGAGGCGAGCCTCTTCGAAGAGCACGGCTTCGGCGACATCAAGATTTCGGTCAAGCACAACGACCCGGTGATCATGGTGGAGGCCTACCGCCAGCTGGCCGCCGCCTGCGACTACCCCCTCCATCTCGGTGTCACCGAGGCCGGACCGGCTTTCCAGGGCACGATCAAGTCGGCCGTGGCCTTCGGCGCCCTGCTCGCCGAAGGGATCGGCGACACGATCCGGGTGTCGCTGTCGGCGCCACCGGTCGAGGAGATCAAGGTCGGCAACCAGATCCTGCAATCGCTCAACCTGCGCCCTCGCAAGCTCGAGATCGTCTCCTGCCCGTCCTGTGGACGTGCGCAGGTCGACGTGTACAAACTCGCCGACGAAGTGAGTGCCGGACTCGAAGGTATGGAGATCCCACTGCGGGTGGCCGTCATGGGCTGCGTGGTGAACGGTCCGGGAGAAGCACGCGAGGCCGATCTCGGCGTCGCTTCCGGAAACGGTCGCGGCCAGATCTTCGTCAAGGGTGAGGTCATCAAGACCGTTCCCGAGGCCCAGATCGTGGAAACGCTCATCGAAGAAGCGATGCGAATCGCCGAAGCGGCAGGCGAATCCGGTGACGCGGCAGGTGCCGGCGCACCGATTGTCACGGTGAGCTGACTTGGCACCGAGCGGGCTGGCAGAATGGCGACGTACGCTCTCGTACGCCCGTTACTAACCTGGGAGCCGCGGTGCTGAAGCTGTTGGGTGACCGTCCGCTCGGCGAGCGGGACTTCGACGCGGTCAGCCAGGCTCTCGCCCTCGATCCGGTGTCGTCGTGCATGGTCGCGGCACGGGTGGAAGACCACGGCATCAATCCGCGAGCGTTGGGCGGGGAGCTGTGGAGCAACGGACAGCCGGTCGACTCGTTGTGTTTCTCCGGAGCCAATCTCGTTCCGCTGCTCGGTACCGCCGACGATGTGCGCACCTTCGCCGAGCGGGCCATCCGCAATCCGCGGGCCTGTTCATCGATCGTCGGACCGGCCGAGCTCGTGATGCCCTTCTGGGAAATCGCCCGTGAACACTGGGGTCCCGCCCGCGAAATCCGTTGCAGCCAGCCGCTTCTGGCTCTGGGCACCGAGCCTGCGATCCGTGCGGACCCCTTCGTGCGACGGGTGCGACTGGACGAGATCGATGCATACCTACCTGCCGCGGTCGAGATGTTCGTGGGCGAAGTGGGCATCGACCCCTGCGCGGGAGACGGCGGACGGTCCTACCGCCGCCGCATCGCCGGCCTGATCAACGCAGGCCGCGCATACGCGAAGTTCGAACGCGGCGAAGTCGTCTTCAAGGCCGAGGTCGGTGCGATGTCACGTCGGGTCGGGCAGATCCAAGGTGTGTGGGTTGCCCCCCACCGTCGGGGTACTGGTCTCGGAGCTACGGGCACCGCTGCCGTTGTCGAAGCCATCGTGGCTGCCGGCCGGACCGCCAGCTTGTACGTCAACTCGTTCAACACGCCTGCGCGCGAGGCGTATCGGAAAGTCGGCATGCACGAGGTGGGGACGTTCGCGACAGTGTTGGTGGACTGACCGACCGCAATCGGTGGGGTCGTTCATGTCTCGCCTGCGTGGCAACCGGGTTGCAGAGCCGCGCGCAAATACGATGACCGGTGATGATCCGATCAATTCACCTGTGGCCCGTTCGACTCCTCGGGATCGCCCTTGTGGTGGTCTTCGGGGTCGCGTCGGCAGGTTGTGCAGGTGATGACAACGGACCGGGCGCTGCAGCGCAACGATTCCTGAATGCTTTCGCCGATCACGACGGCAGCCGCGCCGGAGCCCTGACCGACGATCCCGAGTCGGCGGTGTCCGCGATCGACGCGACCTGGAAGGGCTTGTCCGCCACCGAGATGTCGGCCGACACCGGGCAGGTGAAGGTCACCGGGGACACGGCCACGGTCGCAACCGATTACACGTGGGAACTGCCCGGCGGGCGCACCTGGGAGTACCGGGCCACCGTTCAGATGTCCCGCAGTGATGCGGGCTGGCAGGTTCGCTGGGTGCCGTCGAACGTTCATCCGAAACTCGGTGGGAATCAGACGATGCAACTGCGCACGCTCGAGGCCCAGCGCGCAGCGGTCCGCGAGAGCGACGGCACCAATGTGCTGGTACCCGGCACTGTGTACGACGTCCGGTTCGATGCCGCGGTGGCCGCTGATTCCGGCGCGGTCGTGTCCACCGCGACGGCGTTGGCGACTGTCCTCGGTCGGTTTGCTCCGATGTCCGCGCAGGCCATCGCCGAGCAGGCAACCGGGCTGGGTGGTGAATACTCGGTGATCACGCTGAGTCAGCGTGATTTCGATCAAGTCCGTGACCAGCTCGCGGGTCTGCCCGGGGTGTCGACGGTCGACCAGGCAGACCTCGTCGCCTCGGACCCGAAGTTCGCCCCGGCGCTGCTCACCCAGGTGAAGAAAGAAGTGTCCAAGGATCTCGAGGGCAAGGCCGGCTGGCGTGTGGTGTCGGTCAACCCGAACGGACTCGATGCCGATGTGCTGGCCGAGACCGCCCCGGCCCCGGCTCCGTCGGTGCAGATCAGCTTGTCCCGCGAAGTGCAGGAAGCGGCGCAGCGCGCGGTGGACCAGCGCACAGATTTCCAGGTGGCCATGGTCGCCATCCAGCCGTCCACGGGGCGCATTCTTGCGATCGCCCAGAACGAGCTGGCCGACCAGGACGGCCAGATCGCGACCATCGGCCTCTATCCGCCCGGCTCGACGTTCAAGGTGGTCACCTCCGCAGCTGCGATCAGCACCGGGCTCGCCCAGCCATCGACCATGGTCGGGTGCCCCAGTGAGGTCACCATCGGCGAACGCAGCGTTCCGAACTACAACGGTTTCGGTCTCGGCACGGTCCCGATGCAAACCGCTTTTGCCCGGTCGTGCAACACCACCTTCGCCAAACTGGCCAGCGAGATGGGTCCCTCTGATCTGACGCGGACCGCCGCATCTCTCGGTATCGGTCCCGAGTATCACGTGGTCGGCCTGCCGACGGAGAGCGGGTCGGTCCCGATCGCGCCCGAACTCGTGCAGCGCACGGAAGACGGGTTCGGCCAGGGCAAGGTGCTCACCAGTCCGTTCGGCCTGGCGATGGTGGCAGCCACGGTGGCACGCGGTTCGACACCGATCCCGTCGCTGATCGTCGGCCGCGACACCACCATCTCGGGGCCTCACCCGGCAATGGACCCCGCCGTGGTCACGAAGTTGCGCCCGATGATGCGCGAAGTGATCTCGTCAGGCACCGCATTGCGCATGCAGGATCTCGGTGAGGTGTTCGGCAAGACCGGTGAAGCCGAGGTCGCGGCGGGTTCGCACGCCTGGTTCGCCGGCTACCGCGGTGACCTGGCCTGGGCCACATTGGTGGTGCTCGGCGGCAGCTCGGACAACGCGGTGGCCGTCACGCACGAGTTCTTGGCGGCACTGCAGCCCCGTTGAACGGCTCGAGCTGGTCCGGGCGGTAGTGAGCCTTGTAAAAGACATCGTGCCAATATTTTTTGCCGATTCCGGCACGTGGTGGAACCAAAACTGAGAAGCTCTCGTCAGATTCCTAGTCGGATCGGCGGGGCACTTGAGGGGGGTACCCCGCCGATCCGTTTGTTCGACCCAGTGTGGCCCGATCTGGGGCAGTTCGATCCGGGACCACGAGGAATTGGCCGGTGTCGGGGTGGATCCATGTCAGCACCGGATGTTCGTACACCTCACTGAGCAGGGCGGCCGTCATCACCTCGCGTGTTGGCCCGGCGGCCACCATCGTGCCGCCCTTCATCACGAGCACCCGGTCCGCATACGCCGCCGCAAGCGACAGGTCGTGCACCACGATCAGGACTGCGCCGCCGTCATGGCGCCGTTCGCTCAGTATCGTTAGCAACCGTTCCTGGTGATGGATGTCCAAGGCCGCGGTCGGTTCGTCGAGCATCAAGATCGGTGTCTGCTGAGCCAGTGCGCGAGCCAGCGCAACCCGGGCCTGCTGCCCACCGGACAGTTGGCTGAACGGCCGATCGCGCACCTTCAGCAGGTCGCACTGCGTCAGTGCCGCCTCCACCACTGCTGCGGACTGCGCCGCCCGTTCGGTCCTGGACCACGGAAAACGGCCCATCTCAACCACTTCGTGCACCAGAAACGGGTTGTCTTCACGGTGTGACTGCGTCACCAGGGCCCGCCGTCGCGCCAGCTCGACGGGGGAGAGTGACCCGAGGTCAGCGCCTGCCACCGTGACCGACCCCGCGGCCAGGGGACGCAGACCCGCCAGGCCCGACAACAGTGTCGACTTCCCGCAGCCGTTCGGGCCCACCAGCGCAACGATTTCGCCCGTGCCGAGTTCGAGGTCCACATCGGTCACGATGGGACGGCCACCGATGGCGACGTGTACGTCGCGTGCGATGAGAGCCTGCCCGGGCGTCGACTCCGTCACCAGCCGACTCCGGTGTGACGGCTGCGACGCAGCAGCAGAAAGAACACAGGCCCACCGATCAGGGACGTGAGCATCCCCAGCGGAAGGTCGGCGCCGGTCATCAGTGTCCGGGCGCCCAGATCGGCGGCGCACACGACGATCGCCCCGCCGATGACGCTGGCGGGGAGCAGGATCACGTGCCGCGGCCCGACGATCAACCGCATCAGGTGGGGCACAACCAATCCGACGAACATCACGATCCCGGTGAAAGCGACGGCCGCAGCGGTGAGCACCGCGACCAGCAGGATGGCAATGCGCCGAACGGTTTCCACCCGGACGCCCAGGGCGGCGGCCTGAATCTCGCCCAGCGACAACAGGTCCAGCCTGCGGACCAGCAGCAGGCTCACGGCGATGGCAGCAGTCGCCACCGGCAACACCACCCACACCGGACGCCAGCCGACACCTTGGAGCGACCCCAGCTGCCAGAAGACGATCTGTTCGCGGTCGTTGGTATCGGCGAGGAAGGTCAGGAAGGCGATGATCCCCGAGGCGAACGCGTTGACGGCAATGCCGATGAGTATCAACATGATCGGCGACGACGATCCATCTCGCATCGACAGGGTGTAGACCACGGCCACGGTGATCAATGCGCTGATGAACGCGGCGCCGGCCAGCCCCCACACACTCGCCCAGACCCCGCCCGACACGATGGCCAGGCAGGCGCCGACCGCGGCGCCGGCCGACACCCCGATGACGCCGGGCTCGGCGAGTGGGTTGGCCAGGACGCCCTGGAGTAGACAGCCTGCGCAGGCGAGGGTCGCCCCGACGAGCAGACCCATCACGATGCGGGGAAACCGTACGGTCCACAAGGTTTCTTCCCCATTGGGGGAACTCGGCATCGGCCCGATGTCGAGGCCCAGGTGATGCATCACCGAGCCGAACACCTCGGCGGGCGGGATGTACACCTGGCCACTGGCAGCCGACCACCCGACCAAGACGACAAGCAGCGCCAGCATGAGGGCGATCACGAGGGAATTGCGGGAGAAGACAACCCGTTTGGTGCTGCTGGCGGTCGGTATCTGCTCGCGAAGTGCCTTCACACGTAGATCGCTTCGGCCAGTGCCGCGAGCACCCGCCCGGTGTCGGGACCGAAGGTCAGGATCTCGGCCTGGTCCATCTGCACCACACGCCGATTGCGCCCGGCGTCGGTCTGGGCGAGGCCCGGCAACTGCAGCACCTTGTCGATACCGCCGACCGATTCCGCTCCCTGCGTCATCACCAGGATGACCGCGGGATCGGCGTTGATCATCGCCTCCGCGTCGACGGTGGTGAAAGAGGAGGTCAACCCGGCCGCAGTGCCGGCATCGACGCCACCGATCGCCTCGATCAGATCGTCGGCGCCCGAGCCGGGTCCGGCCAGGAGCTTGAACCTCTCACCGCGCAGGTACAGAAACGCCATCTTCGACCCATGCGCCCGTTCGGGCACCGACGCCCGTGCCGACTCGATCTCCGCGTCGGTGCGGGCGGCAAGGGCCCGCCCCTGATCGGGCACGCCCAGCGCTCCGGCCACCGCATTGATGAGCGGGCCGGTCGAGGCGATGGTGCGGTCCTTGGCGAACACCACGACCGTGATCCCCGCGGCGCGCAGTTGATCGATGGTCCCCGGCGGATTCACCGACTCGTCGATGAGCACCACACTGGGATCGGCGGCCAAGACCGCTTCGATGTTGACCGAGTGTCCGCTGTCGGTGATGAGAGGAAGCTGCCCCGCCCCGGGGATGACGGTGGACCGGTCACGTGCGACCACTCGTTCACCGAGCCCGAGGGAGAACACGATGTTCGCCAGGGTGCCCGAGCGATCGATCGCGATGATGCGGCTCGCGTCGGCGACCGTGACCCGTCCGCCGCCCACCGAATCCACGGTCACCGGCAACACGGGAACGGGGTTGTCGGCAATCGGTTCGACGTCCGGGCCCTCGAGTGCGGCCGTCTGCGGACCGGACCGCAGGATGTCGTCCTGCACCGTCGAACTGTTCGCCGAGTCGGTGATCGGCGCCGTGGAACAAGCTCCCATCAGCACGCCGACGATCATGATCAGCGCAGCGACGACAGGTGCAGTTCTTCCACCGGAAGACCGGTTGTTGACCATCGTCGCACTCCATCCCAACACAGTGTGAGCCTTACCTTACTTAGGGCGATACGGCTGTGATCGTGCGGGGGACAGCCGCAGGTTAGGCTGGATACATGCCAGTTCGTGCCGCCCTGACCCCCGGCGAGATCTCGCCCACTCTGTCCGTGCCGTCGTTCATCCCGCGCCCTGAGTATGTGTGGAAATCGACCGTGAACGAAGGCCAGGAGCCGTGGGTTCAGACACCCGAGACCATCGAGAAGATGCGGGTCGCGAGCAAGATCGCGGCCAACGCTCTGGCCGAGGCGGGTAAGGCCGTGGCCCCCGGGGTCACCACGGATGAGCTGGACCGGATCGCCCACGCGTACATGATCGACCACGGCGCGTACCCGTCGACGCTGGGCTACAAGGGTTTTCCCAAGTCGTGCTGCACCTCGCTCAACGAGGTGATCTGCCACGGGATCCCGGACTCGACCGTCGTCCAGGACGGCGACATCGTCAACATCGACGTCACGGCCTACATCGACGGGGTGCACGGCGACACCAATGCCACGTTCCTCGCCGGTGATGTCGCTCCGGAGGTGGTCGATCTCGTCGACCGCACCCGCGAGGCGACGAACAGGGCGATCAAGGCAGTGCGTCCGGGCCGGGAACTGAACGTGATCGGGCGGGTCATCGAATCGTACGCAAACCGCTTCGGCTACAACGTGGTCCGCGACTTCACCGGCCACGGGATCGGTGAGACGTTCCACAACGGTCTGGTGATCCTGCACTACGACCAGCCCAACATCGAGACGCTGATCGAACCCGGGATGGTGTTCACCATCGAGCCGATGATCAATCTCGGCGCCCTCGAATACGAGATCTGGGACGACGGCTGGACCGTCGCCACGGCAGACCGCAAATGGACCGCGCAGTTCGAGCACACCCTGGTGGTCACCGACACCGGGACGGAGATCTTGACCCTCCCGGACGCCTGACCTGTGGCGCACCCGGACCTTCGTCCATGAAAGGCGCCCTGCTGGTCGCGGGCACCAGTTCCGACGCCGGTAAGAGTCTGATCGTCGCCGGGTTGTGTCGTGCGCTTCATCGTTCGGGTGTGTCGGTGGCGCCGTTCAAGGCGCAGAACATGTCGAACAACTCGGTTGTCACGCTCGACGGGGGTGAGATCGGGCGAGCACAGGCAATGCAGGCTGCGGCCTGCGGGCTGGCACCGTCGGTGCGTTTCAACCCGGTTCTCCTCAAGCCCGGTAGCGACCGGCGCTCGCAGGTTGTGGTCCGTGGACAGGCAGACGGGTTCGTCGGTGCCGTGGACTACCACAGTCGCAGAGCTGCTCTGGCCGGTGTCGTGGGGAACGAATTGCGTTCACTGCGCGACGATTTCGATGTCGTGATCTGTGAGGGCGCGGGGTCACCCGCCGAAATCAACCTTCGTGAATCCGACATCGCCAACATGGGTCTGGCCGAGATGGGTGACCTGCCGGTGATCGTGGTCGGCGACATCGATCGCGGTGGTGTCCTGGCTCATCTGCTCGGAACGCTGGCGTCGCTCGGGGCGGCCGACCAGGCGCGCATCGCAGGGTTCGTGATCAACAAGTTCCGCGGCGACCGATCGATATTGGAGCCGGGTCTCGAGCAACTCCACGCCCTCACCGGCCGGCCGACCATCGGCGTCATCCCGTTCGCCGAGGGTCTGTGGCTCGACGCCGAGGACTCGCTGGCCAGCGTGGTCGGGCACCCCGTGGGGCGATCTGCTCCGGCTGTGGGCACGGACCGGTTGTCGGTGGCGGCGATACGTCTGCCCCGGATATCCAACTCCACCGACGTCGAGGCACTGGCGTGCGAGCCGGGAGTGGACGTGCGGTGGGTGGACGACCCCGCGAGCGTTGCCGTTGCCGATCTCGTGGTGATCCCCGGCAGCAAGGCAACGGTGTCTGATCTGAAGTGGTTGCGTGCCAGAGGAATCGACTCGGCGTTGATCGCCCGCGCCAGCGCTGGACGGCCCGTCCTGGGGATCTGCGGCGGCTATCAGATGCTGGGCAGATCGATCACCGACGACGTGGAAGGTCACGCGGGAGAAGTCGCCGGCCTGGGAATCTTCACCCTCGACATCGTCTTCGGCGAGCACAAGGTGCTCCGACAGGTGAGGGGCTCGGCATGGGGACATCCGGTGACCGGCTATGAGATACACCACGGGCGAGTGGTCGCCTCCGGAGATGACGCATTGCTGATCGATGCGGAGGGGGGCGGTGAGGGCAGTGTGCGTGGAGCTGTTGTGGGCACCCACTGGCACGGGTTGCTGGCATCGGACGAGTTCCGACGTGACTATCTCCGCCGGGTGGCCGGGCACGTCGGACGTTCCGGCTTTGTGGCCGGGGAGGTGTCCTTCGAACAGGCCAGGATGTCGCAGCTCGATCTGATCGCCGACCTGGTGGAAACCGAACTCGACATGGAGTTCATCGCCGACGTGGTCACCGCTGGGCCGACGCCGGGGTTGCCGACGCTCACGGCCACGCTGAGTTGACCCGATCGTCGTACCCGGACACGTAGGCTGACCGGGTGAGTATCGAACACCGCACCCTCACCGTGGGCGACCTGCAGTTCGACGTCAGGATCGGTGGGCCGGACAAGGCGCCGTCAGTGCTGTTGCTGCACGGATTCCCCACCACCGGAGCCTGTTTCGACGGCGTCGTCGGACGGCTGCACGATTCGGGCCTGCGCACGATCGTGCCGGACCAACGCGGGTACAGCCCCGGAGCCCGGCCCGACGACATCGCAGCCTACGAACTACGGCACCTGGCCGCCGACGCCATCGGCATCCTCGACGCCCTGGGCATCGGGTACACGATGGTGGTGGGACACGACTTCGGGTCGCTCGTGGCGTGGCATCTGGCCGGACACCATCCGGATCGGGTGACCGGGCTCGTCGCGGTCAGCGTGGGCCACCCGTCGGCGATCTCGACGTCCCTGGCCGCGAGCGATCAGCGTGAACGGTCGTCGTACATCCTGGACTTCGTCAAGCCCGACGCAGAGGACACCATGCTCGCCGACGACGCGAGAATGCTGCGAGAGCTGGTTCCCGACGACAGCGTGCTGCCCCTGACCGAGCGTCCCGCGCTGACAGCGGCGCTGAATTGGTACCGCGCGAACTTCACCGGCGACATCAAGGCGCACCTGTCGTGCCCGCCGATCGAAGCCCCCACGACGATGCTCTGGGGCGACCAGGATTTCGCGCTGGGGCGCGAGCAGGCAGAGGGGAGTGGTCGATACGTCTACTCCGACTACCGGTTCGCTGCTCTCGAAGGCGTCGACCACTGGGTGCCGCAGAACGCGGCGGCCGCGCTCGCGAGCGAGGTCGCGTTGCGTTCAGCGGTGTGGTGATCTTCCTCGTCTGGTGACCGGGCCCAGACCCCTCAGACCTCGAGACCGAGGAGTGCGTTCTCGAGGACTTCCGGCATGGCGGGGTGGATCCAGTACTGACCGCGGGCCATGTTCTTGACGTCGAGACCGAACGACATGGCCTGGATGACGGGCTGGATGACCGACGGCGCCTGCGGGCCGATGATATGCGCGCCCAGGATGCGTCCGGTGCCCTTCTCGGCGATCACCTTGCACAGACCGGTGAGGTCCTCCATCGCCCAGCCGTACGCCACATCGCCGTAGTTCTGCACCTTGACGGTGATGTCGAGGCCGGCCTGTACCGCGTCGTCCTCGGTCAATCCGACCGACGCGATCTGCGGGTGGGTGAACACCGCGGCCGGCACGAACCGGTGATCGAAGGATTCGAGTTCGGTGCCGTCCCAGTCGCGCAGGAGGTTGGCCTGCACCACCCGACCTTCGTGGTTGGCGACGTGCTTGAGCTGGTACTTCGAGGTGACGTCGCCCACAGCCCACACGTTCCGGGCCGCGGTGCGCCCGTAGGCGTCTCGGCAGACGCGGCCCTCGGAGTCGATGTCGACGCCGATCGTGTCAAGCGCCAGCCTGTCGCCGTTGGGAATTCGGCCGACAGCGACCAAGAGGGCATCTCCGGTGATGACGGTGTCGTCGGCGAGCTGCACCCGGACGTCGCCGGAATCCGCCTGCTCGACACTGTGGATCGCGGACTCGAAGTGCACATCCCATGCAGCCGAGGCGATTTCGGTGAACCTGCGGGAGATGTCGGCGTCCTGCGCGCGCAGGAGAGCGTTACTGCGGGCGATGATCGACACCTTCGAACCCAGCGCGCCGAACACGTGGGCGAACTCGGCCGCGATGTACCCACTGCCGATGATGATGAGGTGCCTGGGCAGCTCGGGTAGACGCATCACGTCTTCGTTGGTGTGGAAGTTCACCCCGCTCTCGGCGACCACGTCCGGGATGGCCGGCCTCGATCCGGCGGCCAGCACCACCTTGGTTGCGACGACCTCGTCTCCGGCAGCTGTGCGCAGCCGATACCGGCCGTCGTTGGTGACCCCGTCGAACTCGACGTGAGTGGTGTAGACGGTGATGTTGGAGCAGTCCTCGACGCGGTAGCGCTTACCGCCCGCCGAGATCGGATCGATTCTTCCGAAGACGCGATTCACGATGCCCGGCCAGTCGACCTTCTCCACCGAGCCCGTGACACCGAGACGCTCCCCCTCCCGGATGGTCTGGGCGATCTCCGCGGCGTAGACGAACATCTTGGTGGGGATGCAGCCGACGTTCAGGCAGGTTCCGCCGTAGATGCTCTCCTCGAAGATCGCGATCTCCTGATCGGCGAACCTCTCGTCGGGGATCGAGTTGCCGGTTCCCGAACCGATGATCGCCAGGTCCACCTCGTGCACGCGTGGATGGCCGTTGGTCGTTGTCGATTCAGCCATGGATGACACCTCGTATCCGGTCGTTGTTGCTCGAAAGCCAGTGGTCGAGTTCGGAATAGGCGGTGTCGCGTACCCCGGTGCGCGACAGGAAGACGTCGTGGCGGGCGCCCTCGACGGGGACAACGCTCACCCGGCCACCGAGGCAACCGGACCATTTGGCGATCTGACGGACGTCGAGGACTCCGTCTGCCGAGTCGATGTCTGCGACACTGCCGTCGGCCTCGGGCCCGCTGAGGGTCGTCTTGGTCGAGTGCAGTACCAGCGAGGGAACGCCGATGTCGAGTCCGCGGTGCAATCTGGCCTGCCCCTGACGGACCGCGCTGAGGAAACCGAACGTGACCGGATAGCCCTGCAGGGGTTTGTAATTGAGGTCGTACTCCCACTCGCCGTGCACGCTGTGGTGCAGACTCTCGCCGTAGGCGCCGGAGATGTTGCGGGGTATGGCAGCCAGGGGGCGTACCCGGGCGACGCCGTTGATCAGCGCGGTCCCGGCCGTCCGAAGGATCGGTGCGCCTTGCAGGTCGAACCACGGCGAGTTCAGTACAAGCCCGCGTGGGCGAGCCGAAACCAGGGGATCGAGGGCCGTCGGCCTGTCGAGTGCTCGCAGCCGATCGAGCCATAGCGCGGTGATCAGGCCTCCGGTGGAGTGCGCGGCCACCAGGAGCGGAACCCCGTCGGTGTCGGCGTTGATCTCCGCGACGGCGAGGTCGAGCTCGAAGTCGTAGGCGGCCAGGTCGGTGATGTGATGAGGGGTCTGCCCCGGTCGCTGCGAACGTCCGCACTTGCGCAGATCCAACGCGTAGAAGGCGTACCCGCGCTGAGCGAAGAACTCGGCTAGCGGTCGTTGGAAGAAGTAATCGGTGAAGCCGTGGACGTACAGCACCGCACCGGTCACCGGACCGGACGGCTCGTGGCGGACGAGGGTGGCGGTTATCTCACCTTCACCGTCGGGGTCGTTGCCGAGGTCGAAGGTCGATGCCGAGAAGTCGGGGCCGAGTACATCGGGCTGCCAGCGGGAAGGGGCCACAATCGTTCACTGTAGATGTGCGCGCGGCCATGGGGAGTGTGCCCGAGGCAACTGCCGACCGCGTTGCAATGACCGCACCCGCATGAGAGACAATGGAACACATCCGAAAGTTCGCCGAATCAGGAAGTTGAGCCGGAGTGTCTGAGTCAGCAAACCCGCGCGACGGCGGAGTCATCACAACCGACATCGTGCTGGTGGGCGCCGGAATCATGAGCGCCACGCTGGGCGCGTTGATCCACCGGCTGCAGCCGGACTGGTCGATCAGTGTGTTCGAGCGCCTCGACGCGGCTGCCGCCGAGAGCAGCGATCCGTGGAACAACGCCGGTACCGGACACTCCGCGCTCTGTGAATTGAATTACACGCCGCAGACAGCTGATGGCGACGTCGACATCACCAAGGCACTGCACATCAACGAGCAGTTTCAGGTCTCGCGCCAATTCTGGGCGAACTCGGTGGAATCAGGTGTGCTGCGGCGCCCCGAGGAGTTCATCAACCCGATCCCGCACGTGAGCTTCGTGCACGGTGAATCGAACATCGACTACCTGCGTAAGCGCTACGACAAGCTGGCGGGCGAGACCCTGTTCAAGGGGATGGAGTACATCACCGACCCCGTGGAGTTCACCAAGCGTCTGCCGCTGATGTCGGCAGGTCGCGATTTCGCGGATCCGGTAGCGCTCAACTGGTTCGACGGCGGAACCGACGTCGACTTCGGCGCTCTCACCCAGCAGTTGCTCGGCTACATCGGTCACGCCGGCACGGTGAACTTCGGTCACGCGGTCACCAACCTGAAGAAGCAATCCGACGGCACCTGGATCCTGAAGGTCAAGAACCTCCGGACCAAGGAAACCAGCACGGTCAAAGCAGGTTTCGTTTTCATCGGTGCGGGCGGCGGCGCCCTGCATCTGCTGCAGAAGTCGGGAATCAAGGAAGCAAAGGGATTCGGCGGCTTCCCAGTGAGCGGCGCGTTCTTCCGCTGCACCAACCCCGATCTGATCGACGACCACGGCGCGAAGGTGTACGGCAAGGCAGCAGTCGGTGCGCCACCGATGTCGGTGCCCCACCTCGACACCCGCGTGATCAACGGCAAGGCAGGACTGCTCTTCGGACCGTATGCCGGGTGGTCACCCAAGTTCCTCAAGGAGGGCAAGATCACCGATCTGCCCGCCTCGATCAAACCGGGCAACCTCCTGCCGATGATGTCGATCGCGCCGAAGGAGTTCGGCCTGCTGAAGTACCTGATCAGTGAGCTCGCCGCCGGGCCGGGGGATCGGGTCGAGACGTTGTCCGAGTTCGTGCCGAGGGCCCAGGGCGAAGACTGGGAGCTCATCGTCGCCGGCCAGCGCGTGCAGGTCATCCGCAAGCAGGGGCGCGGCGGAGTGCTCGAGTTCGGGACCGCGGTCATCGCGGCCGAGGACGGAAGCATCGCAGGCTTGCTGGGCGCGTCGCCCGGTGCGTCCACCGCAGTCCCGGCGATGCTTGATGTGTTGCAGCGTTGCTTCCCGAAGCACTACGAGGCGTGGCAGCCGCAGCTGTCCGACATGATCCCTTCGCTGGGCCACAAACTGAACGACAATCCCCGTCTCTTCGAGCAGATCTGGGACCACACGTCCAAGGTTCTCGGACTGCAGAACACGGTCGAGACGACGCCGAATGAGCGTGGCGCTCATCTGGCGACACCGAGCACCGTGTGATAGGCACTTGCATATGACCGCCACCGCGAGCCTGCACCGCAGCTGGGCCCAAGACATCGAGATGTCGACCCTCTACAAGATCCTGCAGCTGCGAGTGGAGGTGTTCGTCGTCGAGCAGTCGTGCCCGTATCTCGACCTCGACGGGCGTGATCTCGATCCGGACACGAGGCATCTGTGGCTCGAAGAAGACGGCGAGATCATCAGCACCCTGCGACTGCTCGAAGAGCACGAAGGCGGCAAGTCCTACCGGATCGGCCGCCTGTGCACCGACCGCGCGCACCGAGGTCAGGGCCACACCACCCGCCTGCTGCAGACGGCTCTGGCAGACGTCGGTTCGGACCTCTGCCGCATCCATGCGCAGACCTACCTCATCGACATGTACGCCAAGCACGGATTCGTCGTCGACGGCGAGGAGCATCTGCTCGACGGCGTCCCACACGTGCCGATGGTTCGTGGCGGCGGACATCGCTGACGGTGTGAAAGACCCGCTCTCCCGAGAGACAGCCTTCGGCGGGGGCCCCGGGCACGACAGCGATGCCGGGCTGGACCTCGCCTTCCCGTTCAGTGCTGTTGTCGGACAAGAACAGCTCAAGCTGGCGCTCATCCTCGCCGCCATAGCGCCGTCGATCGGCGGCGTGCTGATCCGGGGCGAAAAGGGCACGGCCAAGACCACCGTGGTCAGAGCGCTCGGTCCGCTGCTGCCTGCTCGCGCCGACACCGGGGCATCGGTGGTGGAATTGCCGATCGGTGCCACCGAAGATCGGGTGGTCGGTTCACTCGACCTGCAGAAAATTCTGTCCGAGGGTGAAAAAGCCTTCACGCCAGGGCTGTTGGCAAACGCCGATGGCGGAGTGCTCTACATCGACGAGGTCAACCTGCTCGCCGACCACCTCGTCGACGTGCTGCTGGACGCAGCGGCGACGGGCCGGGTGGTCATCGAGCGTGACGGCGTCTCGCACACTCAGTCGGCCCGTTTTGTCCTCGTGGGGACGATGAACCCCGAAGAGGGTGAGCTCCGCCCGCAGCTGCTGGATCGATTCGGTCTGGCGGTGGATGTCGCCGCGCCGCAGGAGATCGCGACGCGCGTCCAGGTGATGGAACGCCGACTTGCGTATGAAGACGACCCGGCCGGTTTCGCGGCCCAGTTCACCGACCAGGACGCCCAGGTCGCCGCAGCCATCGCGCGGGCACGCTCGGTGCTCGGATCGGTACGGCTGCCGTCGGCCCAACTCCGACGCATCGCGGCGATCTGCATGGAGCTCCAGGTGGACGGTCTGCGTGGTGACCTCGTGGTCGCCCGTGCCGCCCGGGCTCACGCCGCATGGCGTGGATCGGACCTCGTCGAGGACATCGACGTCCGGCGCGCGGTGGAACTCGCGTTACCGCACCGGCGTCGCCGCGACCCCTTTGATGAGCCCGGTCTCACCGAGGACCAACTCGACGACGCCCTGCAGAAGGCGGACGAGCAGTCGCACGAGCCGGACAGTCAGAACTCGGAAGAACAAGCGCCCGGGCCAGAGCCCGAGTCACCGCCGCCCGGCGATCCGGCGGACACCGACCCCGACCCCGACGACCCCGGTCCGGACGGCCCGAAGGGCGGGGGAGCAACGCCGCCGAGCGGCGGATTCTCGCCGACCCGGGCGTCCGGCAAGGTCAAACCGATCAGTGCCGTGGGTGTCGGCGCCGGGGAGCCGGGTCGACGTTCGCAATCGCTGAGCGTACGGGGGCAGGCAGTTCGAGCGGTCACCGAAGGCGGAAGTGGCGTGCACTTGATCGGCACGGTTCTGGCCGCTGCGGAAGGCCACCTCGAGCGGGGCAACACGCGACTGCAGGTACTACCGCAAGACGTCCGGGGTGCGCTGCGCCGCGGCAAAGAAGGCAACCTGGTGGTTTTTGTCCTCGACCTGTCGGGATCCATGGCGGCGCGTAAGCGGCTGGACGCAGTGTCCGGCGCAGTGGTGTCCATGCTGCGCGATTCGTACCAGCGACGTGATCGTGTCGCCGTGGTGACGGTGCGCGGTGACGGCGCAGAGGTCGCGGTTCCGCCGACCCGGTCGGTGGACGCCGCGGTACGGAGGCTGACCGGTCTGCGCACCGGCGGACGGACGCCGCTGGCCGAAGGCCTGCTCACGGCCCGCGAGGTGATCCGCCGGAACGCATTCAAAGAGCCGCATCGACGGCCACTGGTGGTGGTTCTCACCGATGGCCGGGCCACAGCCGGTGCGGGCGCCTTGCCCAGGGCCGCTGCGGCGGCCGACCGGCTTCGTCGCGACGGGACCACGTCCATCGTGATCGACTGTGAGCACGGCATGATCCGTCTCGGGCTTGCGGCAACGCTCGCCCACGGCCTCGGTGGTCAGTGTGTGCAACTCGCCGACCTCACCGCCGGTGGTGTCGCCGGCGTCATCCGCGCGGCTGCTTGAGCACGGATGGGTAGACGCCGAGACACTCACAGACCACCACACCGAGAGAGGAAGAGCTGTGCCACAGGGAGTTCCATCGGTCATCCCCG
Organism: Williamsia muralis; assembly: GCF_051487485.1. Taxonomy (GTDB): domain Bacteria; phylum Actinomycetota; class Actinomycetes; order Mycobacteriales; family Mycobacteriaceae; genus Williamsia; species Williamsia muralis_B. The sequence continues at coordinate 205,987 of NZ_JAHVCV010000003.1, forward strand.
ACGACGGTCTGACCACCCGGGCGCGCCGTAACCTGCCGGTGCTGGCTGTTCACACCGGTGACGGCAAGGGCAAGTCCACGGCAGCATTCGGGATGGCCATGCGTGCCTGGAATGCCGGCCTCGACATCGGCGTGTTCCAGTTCGTCAAGAGTGCCAAGTGGAAGGTCGGCGAAGAGTCCGCACTGACCGCGCTCGGTGAGCTCCACGCCCAGACAGGCCAGGGTGGTCCGGTGCAGTGGCACAAGATGGGCGAGGGCTGGTCGTGGATCCGCCACTCGGGCAAGGAATCCGACCACGCCGAGCAGGCTGCCCAGGGGTGGCTCGAGATCCGTCGCCGCATCCTCGAGAGGACCCACGAGTTCTATGTCCTCGACGAGTTCACCTATCCACTCAACTGGGGGTGGGTGGACGTCGACGACGTCATCGAGGTGCTGAGGTCCCGGGAAGGAAAACAGCACGTGGTGATCACCGGTCGTCGCGCTCCGGCCGCGCTGGTCGACGCCGCCGACCTCGTCACGGAGATGGTCAAGACCCGACACCCGATGGATGCCGGTCGCAAGGGTCAGAAGGGGATCGAATGGTGACGGCTCCACCGGCACTCGTCATCGCCGCTCCGGCATCCGGAAGCGGTAAGACCACTGTCACAACCGGTTTGATCGGCGCTTTGGCCCGGGCCGGGCACCGGGTCGCGCCCTTCAAGGTCGGCCCCGACTACATCGACCCCGGTTACCACGGCTTGGCGGCGGGCCGGCCGGGCCGCAATCTCGATCCCGTGCTCGTCGGCGAGGACCGCATCGGTCCGTTGTATCGAGCCGGATCCGCGGGCTGCGACATCGCCGTCGTCGAAGGCGTCATGGGGTTGTTCGACGGCCGCATCACCGAAGACCACATGCCGGCGATCGCGCCCGGATCCACCGCTCAGGTCGCGTCTCTACTCGGTGCGCCGGTGGTGCTGGTGATCGACGCATCCGGACACAGTCAGAGCCTCGCCGCGATCCTGCACGGGTTCGTCAGCTTCGATCCCGGCATCGACATCCGGGGTGTGATCCTCAACCGGGTGGGTTCGCCCCGTCACGAATTCGTGCTTCGCCAGGCCTGTGCCCGCGCCGGGCTCGAGGTGTTCGGCGCCGTTCCCCGCAACGCGAAAATGGCCGTGCCCTCGCGCCACCTGGGATTGATACCCGCGGCCGAACGTGGGCCCGAAGCGGTCGCCGCGATCGATGCCATGACCGAATTGATCGGCGGCGCAGTCGATCTGGCCGCCCTGGTCGCCGCCGCCGACATCGGCGCGGGTGCCGTCGGCCCGATGTGGTCACCGGAACTGGAGGTGGGGGTCGACGAATCTGTGTCAGCGGACAGCAGGCCGGTCATCGCGCTCGCGTCCGGTGCGGCCTTCACATTCGGGTACGCCGAACACTCCGAGCTCCTGGCCGCGGCCGGTGCCTCGGTGGTGCCGTTCGACCCCCTCACCGATCTGTTGCCCGATAGGTGTTCCGGCGTTGTCATCGGTGGTGGATTCCCCGAGGAACACGCCGCCGCGCTTGCCGCCAACCGGCGGCTGCTGACCCAGCTGCGCACAGTCGCACATTCCGGGATCCCCATCCACGCCGAATGCGCGGGACTGCTCTACCTGGCTCAGAGCCTCGATGACCATGTCATGGCCGGAGTGCTCCCGTTGCGCGGAACCTTCGGCAAGACACTGACACTCGGCTACCGGGACGCCGTCGCCCTGACGGATTCGGTGCTGTTCGATGCCGGTTCCCGGATGCGGGGGCACGAGTTCCACCGCACCACGATCACGGCTCTCGACGGCTCGAAGCCGAGCGCCTGGGGGTGGCGGCGCGATGGTGTGGCCCATGTCGAGGGTTGGGTACAGGGCAATGTGCACGCGTCGTATCTGCACACTCATCCGGCAGGCCGGCCGGAGGTCGTCGCGCGCCTGGTGAAGGCGGCGAGAACCGCGTTCGACAGCGTTTCGCAGTACTGACGAGCGCGACGCCCTAGGTGCCGACCGTGCACACGAAGTGCGCTGGGTACGGTTTATCGCATGTCGGACAAGGAACTCGAAGGCCAGCAGGCCGATCACTACCTGGTGGGGCTCAGTTTGTCCGGACGTCGGGTGGTGATCATCGGTGCGGGTTCGGTGGTGCAGAGACGATTGGGCACCCTCGCCGACAGCGGCGCGGACATTCACGTCATCGCCCCCGAGGCAACCCCGACCGTCGAGTCGTTTCCGGGCATCACGTTGTCGCTGAGGGAGTACCGCGACGGCGATCTCGCAGATGCCTGGTATGCGCTCGCGTGCACCGACGACCCCGAGGTCAACGCCGCGGTGGTGGCCGAGGCCGAATCACGGCGCATCTTCTGTGTTCGCGCCGACGATGCGCGGCACGGTACCGCCGTGACCCCTGCCTCGTTGCGGCACGACCATCTGAGCATCGGTGTGCTGGCCGGTGGGGACCATCGACGGTCTGCCGCGGTCCGGACCGCGATCGGTCAGGCGCTGGGCGGCGGGGAGTTGGGCGCTGCCGGTCTGGAGGCGGCGGCACATGGTTCACAGCCGCCCGGGGTGGCGCTCGTCGGAGGTGGCCCGGGTGACCCGGATCTGATCACGGTGCGTGGCCGGCGGTTGCTCGCCGCTGCCGATGTGGTCGTCGCCGATCGCCTCGCGCCGCCGGCGCTGCTCGCCGAGCTGGGGCCGCACGTGGAGATCATCGATGCCGCGAAGGTCCCCTACGGGCGGGCGATGAAGCAGGAGTCGATCAACGAGGTCCTCATCGACCGCGCCAAGGCTGGCAAGTTCGTGGTCCGCTTCAAGGGCGGGGATCCGTACGTCTACGGCCGCGGATTCGAAGAACTCGCGGCGTGTGTGGCCGCGGGTGTACCGGTGACGGTGGTCCCCGGGATCACCAGCGCCATCGCCGGTCCGTCGGCCGCAGGCATCCCGGTGACGCACCGGGGGATGACCCACGAAGTGGTGGTGGTCTCCGGTCACATCCCGCCCGATCACCCCGACTCCCTCGTCGAATGGCCTGCGCTGGCGAAGATGCGCGGCACCATCGTGCTGATGATGGCCGTCGAGCGACTCGACGTGTTCACCGCGGCGCTCCTGGAAGGCGGCCGCGACGAGGCGACGCCCGTCGCGATCATCGAGAACGCCACACTCAGCAGCCAGCGGGTCGTGCGCTCGACGCTTGCTGCGGCGGCTGCGGACGCACGCTCGCAGAACGTTCGCCCGCCCGCGATCGTGGTGATCGGTCCGGTCGCCGGGTTCGACGCCGAAACCGGCAGCACCGGGACTCCCGCGACCGGACCGTGACAAGCTTGATTGTGAAATGGCGACCAGGCGGCGGTACCGTCGATGCCCATGACCTCATCGACACGCATGTCTGCTGACGTCGGACAGACCCGCGTGTGGGGCCCGCAGATCGTCGTGCTGGGCGGTATGCAGCTGCTCGTGGTGCTCGACGGCACGGTCGCCGCCCTGGCTCTGCCCCGCATACAGACAGCGTTGGAGCTCTCCGACAGCGCCGGAGCCTGGATCATCACCGCGTACGTGCTCGCGTTCGGTGGTCTCATGCTGCTCGGCGGAAGGCTCGGCGACACCTTCGGACGCAAGCGGATGTTCGTCGGGGGTGTGGCGGCCTTCACCGTCACCTCTCTGCTCTGCGGACTCGCCTGGGATCCGTTCAGCTTGATCATCGGGCGCGGACTGCAAGGCGCTTCGGCGGCGGTGGCCGCGCCCACCGCGATGGCCCTGGTGGCAACCACATTCGCGCCGGGCAAACCCCGCAACCAGGCGTTTGCGGTCTACGCCGCGATGACCGGGATCGGTTCGGTGGCAGGTCTGATCGCAGGAGGCGTGCTCACCGAGCTGTCCTGGCGGTTGGTGTTCCTGATCAACGTCCCGATCGGGCTGCTGGTCGCGATAGGCGCCATCTTTGTCCTCCAGGAATCACAGGGTGAGCGACTGCCGCTCGACGTCCGGGGTGCCGTACTCGGCACCGCCGGCTGTTCCCTGGTGGTGCTGGCGGTGAACGAAGGGCCCGGAGGCTGGTTACGTCCGATCGTCGTGGTCCCGCTCATCTTGGGGATCTGTACGCTGATCGCTTTTGTGATGGTCGAGCGTCATGCCGACAACCCCATCCTGCCGTTCAGTCTGTTCGCCAACCACAGCCGTGTCGCAGCGCTGGTCGCGATTCTCTTGGCAGGCGCCATCATCATGTGCATGGCGGTCTTCATCTCGCTGTATCTGCAGGGCATTCTCAAGTACTCACCGATCCAGAGCGGCATGGCCGTGGTGCCGTTCGCGTTCGGTCTCGGGATCGCGGCGGCCGTCGCATCCAAACTGTCGTTGCGTTTCCAGCCGCGATGGTTGGTGATCGCCGGCGGTTCGGTGGTGGTCGCGGGCTGCGCCTACGCTGCCGCGATCGCCCGCGATGCTCCCGCCTACATGCCGCACATCTTCATTCCGGTGATCGTGATCGGTGCCGGCGTGGGAATGGCGGTGATCCCGCTGACGCTGTCTGTGGTCGCCGGGGTTGGGCCCACGGAGATCGGACCGCTGACCGCGCTCGCGCAGGTGGCCCAGAACCTCGGGGGAGCGATTGCCCTGGTCGCAGTCGGGGCGATGGTGACCTCGCGGACATTGTCCGAGGGCGGGGTGACCGGGCCGGTGGAAGAGATGGACGCCGGCCAGCTCGACGCGCTCGCAAGCGGTTATGGGCTGGCGTTCGTCTGCTGCGCCGCGATCGCCGTCCTTGCCGGTGTGGTGGTGATGTTCATGCGTTTCACACCCGAGGACGTCGCAGAGGGGCAAGCGGCTCAGGAGGCCGCTCACACCGATATCGACCCCAACGAACTGACTGCCTGACCCTGAGACCACCGGTCAGTCGGTGAGGACGATCAGCTCCCGCTCCGAGGCCACCTCGGCTCGCTGACCCCCGTCTGCGACGATTGCCGCCAGCGAGTTGATGTCGCGTACCTGTTTGCGAGACCGGATCAGCGAGCGGGCCACGACACCCTTGTGGTGCTTGTTGAAGTGGCTGACAACGGTGCGTGTGCCGTCGGTGCCTTCGGTCAGCACGGTCACCGTGATGGCGTCGGGGACCGGACCCAGTTGCTGGTAACCACCCGACCGCAGGTCGATGACCACGTCCTCGCCCAACGCGGCCAGAGCTTCGGGGAGCGCGGGTTTCCATTCGGCCGCCAGGGTTCTGAACCCCGGAATCTTCGACCCCGCGGACAGTCGGTACGCCGGGATCAGGTCGCCCGCGCGCACGACGCCGAACAGTGCCGAGCCGACAGCGAGACGGTCGATTGCCTTGTTCTTGCCTGCCCGGGTCAGCGACGGGTAGTCGAGTGCGTCGAACAACACACCGGTGTACCGCTCGATCGCCGGACGTGTCGGACTCGTCCACAACTGGGCGTTCCGCTCGATCTCGGGTGTTGCCGACGCCCCCAGGCCCAGTGCCTTGCGGCTTGCGTCGTGGTCGTCGGCGAGGGACACGATGGCCTCGGCCAGCTTACGGCGGATGGGTGTCAGGGTGGGCAACGACAACGCGTCCAGGTCCAGTGGAGCGCCGCGGCCACCTCCGGCCTTGGTCTCCGAGGGGGGTAACACGATCAGCACAGTGCAACACCGTATCGCCGACCGCGCAGCCGCGACCGGGCACCGCTGGGAAGGCGCCCAGACCCCGTTAAGGTGACACCGTGATCACACGCATGTCGACCCTGTTCCTGCGCACGCTGCGCGACGACCCAGCCGACGCCGAGGTACCCAGCCACCGGCTGCTGGTCCGCGGCGGTTACGTCCGTCGGGTCGCCCCAGGCGTGTACAGCTGGCTGCCCCTGGGCCTGAAGGTGCTGCGCAAGGTGGAGACCGTGGTGCGCGAAGAGATGGACAACATCGGAGGCCAGGAGATCTCTCTGCCCGCGCTGCTGCCGCGGGACCCGTACGAGGTCACCGGCCGCTGGACCGAATACGGCGACGCCCTCTTCCGGCTCAAGGACCGCAAGGGCGCCGACATGCTGCTCGGACCGACACACGAGGAGCTGTTCGCGCAGCTGGTGAAGGGGGAGTACTCGTCCTACAAAGACCTCCCGGTCACGCTGTACCAGATCCAAACCAAGTATCGAGATGAAGAACGCCCCCGTGCGGGCATCCTGCGCGGCCGCGAGTTCATCATGAAGGACTCGTATTCCTTCGACCTGGACACCGACGGATCGAAGGCGTCCTACGACGCCCACCGAGAGGCGTATCAGGCGATCTTCCGCAGGCTCCAGGTCAAGTACGTCATCGTGGCCGCCACGTCCGGCGCGATGGGGGGCAGCGCGTCCGAGGAGTTCCTCGCCGAGAGCGAGGTCGGCGAGGACACCTATGTCCGCAGCCCCGAATCCGGATATGCGGCCAACGTCGAGGCGGTCATCACCCCGGCACCGCCGGCGCGACCCATCGAGGGCCTGCCCGACGCGAGCGTGCACGACACCGGCAACACCCCGACCATCGACACTCTCGTGGCATGGGCCCAGGAGACATTCCCCGATCGCGGTTTCACCGCGGCGGACACGCTCAAGAACGTGGTCGTGAAGCTGCGCCATCCCGACGGCACGACCGAATTGCTCGCGGTGGGTGTGCCCGGGGATCGCGAAGTCGACATGAAGCGGCTCGAAGCCGCTGTGGAACCTGCTGCGCCCGAACTCATCACAGACGCCGATTTTGCTGCCAACGCCTTCCTGGTCCGCGGATACATCGGCCCGAAGGCCCTGCAGGACAACGGTGTGCGCTATCTGGTCGACCCCAGGATCGTCGACGGCACCGCGTGGATCACCGGGGCGAACGAGCCGGGCAAGCACGTGGTGGACCTGGTGGTCGGCCGGGACTTCGTGCCCGACGGCACGATCGAGGCCGCCGAGGTGCGCGACGGGGATCCGTCCCCCGACGGCCTGGGCACCCTGGTGACCGCCCGGGGGATCGAGATCGGCCACATCTTCCAGCTCGGTACCAAGTACACCGACGCATTTGATGTGGACGTCCTCGGCGAGAACGGCAAGCCCGTACGGCTCATCCAGGGTTCCTACGGGGTAGGCGTGTCCCGGATGGTCGCCGTGATCGCCGAGCAACACCACGACGAGAAGGGTCTGCGGTGGCCGAAGTCGGTGGCGCCCTTCGACATCCACCTCGTGATCGCGAACAAGGACGAGCAGGCGTGGACCGGGGCGCAGGGTCTGGCCGCCGACCTCGACGCAGCCGGAATGTCGGTGTTGATCGACGACCGCAAGGCGTCGCCCGGAGTGAAGTTCAAGGACGCCGAACTGCTGGGCATGCCGGTGGTCGTGGTGGTCGGTCGTGGCTGGGCGAACGGCACGGTGGAGATCCGGGATCGTTTCACCGGCGAGGCCACCGAGGTCGATTCCGAGGCGGCGGTCGAGACGTTGCTCGCAGGCCGCTGAGTCAGATCGTGCTGCCGGGCAACGCGACGGTCGACGGCGAGATCCGAAGCGCCAGACGCCATGTCGCAGCCCGACGGGCGCTGTCGGTCAATCCACCCAGCGCCAGGCTGCGTACGGCGGCGTCCTCGGCGCGTTCCAGCAGGGCGCGGTAGGCGATCGTGCAGTCCTCTTCGGTGGACAGCGCGACGGTGAGGGCAGAAACCGGGTCGGTGATCGGCTGCGGCAGGTCGTAGCCGGGTGCTGCCTCCGGCACCTCCGTCGCGGCGGTGGTGAGAGCCGCGGTCAACTCTTCTCGGCGTGATCGATGTTCGGCGGTGAACTCGGCGATGGTCTGTGCGCGGGCCGCGGCCGCGTACGCCGCCACCACCCCGTAGGTGAAGATCGTCGCGTTCTCCGCATCCAGGGTCGCAGCGAGGGCGTCGGTGGTCACGGTCACGAGAGTTGCACCGCCACAGCTGTTGTGGTGCCGGCGCTGATCGACCCGAGGAGGCCGGCGACGTACCCCTGGGTCTGCACCGCCAGGTCACCGGCGGACCGGGCGGAGGCGGTCAGCTGTGCACGCAACTGATCAATCGTGGGTGGGGCCGGCGGGTTCGGACTCGGCGCCGCGGAACTCGATGCGCTGTCCGCGCGTCCGCTGTCGAGACGGGTGATCTCGTCGGTCAGCGCCCGCGCATGCGTGCTGCGCTCCTGCGCGATCACGGTCAGTGCGGCGGCCCGGTCGGGATTGGTCGCCACCGCTGCCGTCGCGGCGGTTGCATCGGCGTTCGCCGAGGCGACCTGGGGGAGTAGCTGGTCGGCGAGCTTTTGTTTCGCGGTGACCTCCGCGCTGTCACCACATGCAGCCACCGTCGCCACCGCGGCCGCACCCGCCGACAACACAACTGTCGATCGCAGAAAAACCCGTCGCGTGGGGCTCCAGCCGGTGGAGCCAGAGGATTCCACGGACCTCACCCCGTCCATCGAGTTTCGTACGTCACTGACCGTCACAGGTTCACATAGTGCCAGTCGCGCTGGGCAAGGGAAGACTCTGCCGGTTCGCGGTGGGTCGTGTGCCCTGCCGACCGAGCAGGTGGGCGAAATGGTGTCCGCGGGGCGTTAAGCTGATGGCCACACGCCGCATCGCCGATGCGAAGGCATGCGGCCGACTATGGACCGCTCGACATGCTGGGAACCGACAACTGCACATGGAGGAGACGCCGATGCCCGGGGCAATCGACCACGACCGGATCAGCGCACTGCTCGAGCCGATCGCCGCTCAGAACGGCTACGACGTCGAGGAACTGACGGTGTCCGCCTCCGGTGCGGAAAACGTGGTCAAGGTGGTCGTCGACCGCGACGGTGGCGCCACACTCGACGAACTGGCCGCCCTGAGCAGATCCATCTCCGAAGTGCTCGACGCTCCGGCCGCATCCGACGACTCCGTCGGCGACACGACGTCGGCCGACCCGGTTGCCGCATTCGACACCTATGTGTTGGAAGTGACATCGCCGGGCGTGGACCGCCCGCTCACGGCAGCGCGTCATTGGCGACGCGCCGCCGGCCGCAAGGTTGTGGTCGACCTCGTCGGCGAGCCGCCCGAGCGGGTCGCCGGGCGGGTGGGGCGACTGGCAGACGACGAGAACAGCGTGTCGGTGGTCATCAAGTCCGGCCGGGGACTGACCACCCGGCAAATCGAGCTGGCGGCGGTACGCAAGGCGTTCGTACAGGTGGACTTCGGTGAACCGTCCCCTGCGGAACTAGAGAAGTGCGGCCTCGATCCCGAACAGATCGAGGCAAGACGGAAAGGGAACAAATGAATATCGATATCGCAGCGTTGAGAATGATCGAGGCCGAGAAGGGCATCTCGATCGACACCGTCATCGAGACCATCCAGTCGGCTCTGCTGACCGCGTACCGCCACACCGACGGATTCGCGCCCCACGCGTACATCGACGTGGACCGCAAGTCGGGTCAGGTGCGGGTGATGGCCCAGGAACGTGACGAGGACGGCAACGTCATCTCCGAATGGGACGACACACCCGAGGGATTCGGGCGGATCGCGGCGACCACCGCACGCCAGGTCATCTTGCAGCGTCTCCGAGATGCCGAGCACGACAAGAACTTCGGCGAGTTCTCCACCCACGAGGGCGAGATCGTCGGCGGCGTGGTCCAGCAGGACGCCCGGGCGAACGCACGCGGCATGGTGGTCGTGCGGATCGGCAGCGAGGCAACGGGTCAAGAAGGTGTGCTGCCGCCGGCTGAACAGGTACCGGGAGAGAAGTACGTGCACGGCGAGAGGATCAAGTGTTATGTGGTGGGCGTCACCCGCGGAGCGCGTGGACTCCAGATCACGCTGTCCCGCACCCATCCGAACCTGGTCCGCAAACTCTTCTCGCTCGAGGTCCCGGAAATCGAAGACGGGTCGGTGGAGATCGTCGCCGTGGCCCGCGAGGCCGGGCATCGATCGAAGATCGCGGTGCACACCGGGGTCGCCGGGCTCAACGCCAAGGGCGCCTGCATCGGACCGATGGGGCAGCGGGTCCGCAACGTGATGAGCGAACTGGCCGGAGAGAAGATCGACATCATCGACTACGACAACGATCCCGCGGTGTTCGTCGGCAACGCGCTCTCGCCGTCGAAGGTCATCTCGGTCACGGTGGTCGATCTGGCTGCCAAGGCGGCGCGTGTCGTGGTTCCCGATTACCAGTTGTCGCTGGCCATCGGCAAGGAAGGGCAGAATGCGCGGCTCGCGGCGAGGCTCACCGGATGGCGTATCGACATCCGCAGCGACGCCCAGCCCGATCCCGACCACGTCGAGTCGGCGGCGGGTGCGAGCTGACCGAAAACTCGCCGGAAAGGGTGGCATTGGCATCTGCAGTGCCCAGGACGGTAGACTTTGCGGTGGTCCACAGTGATCCTTCGCCCCACCGCGAGAAAATTCCGATGCGTACCTGCGTCGGATGTCGACAGTGTCGCCCGGCCGCCGAACTCGTTCGGCTGGTCGTCTGCACCGACGACGGTCTCCCGGCTGTTGTGATCGACCATCGAAAGACCATGCCAGGGCGAGGAGCCTGGCTGCATCCCGAACCGGTATGTCTGGTGACGGCGGTGCAGCGCAGAGCCTTCGCAAGGGCATTTCGGCTCGGCGGGTTGACCGTCGACGCCGATCTACTGACCCGAGAGATCGAGTCGGTAGCCACACAGAGAGGCCGGCAGCAGTCGGCCACTAAGGACAGGTAGCAGAAGACATGAGCACACCGTGAAGTTCTTGCGATGAGCACGTTTCGGACGTAGACCGAGGTCGTAGCGGGCAATGCCGCTCGACCTCCAAGTGAGGAGAGCAGTGGCAGGCAAGGCCCGCGTGCACGAATTGGCCAAAGAACTGGGCGTGACGAGTAAAGAAGTACTCGCCCGACTCAGCGAACAAGGCGAGTTCGTCAAATCAGCGTCGTCGACCGTAGAGGCCCCCGTGGCCCGGCGACTTCGCCAGTCCTTCCCCGGGAAGGACGCTCCCGCCGCCAACGGTGGAGCACCGTCATCAAACGCCGGAGGCAGCGCCCCGGCAGCAAAACCATCTGCGGCCAAGCCGGGTGCCGCGCGCACCCCGGCTCCTTCGGCGCCGGCACCGAGCGGTTCGGCTCCGGCCGCGCCGTCGACCGGCGCAAAGCCCGGCGCCCCGCGCCCGGCGGCTCCCGCAGCCAAGGCGGCACCGGCAGCACCCCCGGCGCCCCCGGCGGCAACTCCGGCCCCGCAGAACCGGCCCGCTCCCCAGCGTCCGGCACCGGCGGCTCCTCAGGCTCCCGCAGCATCGGCAGCCTCCGCGACCCCGCCTGCGGCTCCTTCCCGTCCGGCTCCGGCCGCACGGCCGGCCGCTCCGGGCCCCAAGCCCGGTCCGCGTGCGCCGCGGGTCGGTAACAACCCTTATTCGACGGCCGCTCCGGTCGAGCGTCCGGCACCACGTCCGGCACCCGGCGCGGGCGGTCCCCGCCCCGGCGGCGGCCAGCGCCCCGCACCCGGCGGCGCGACGGGCGGACGCCCCGCACCGGGTCAGGGCGGTCCCCGTCCCAGCCCCGGCAGCATGCCTCCTCGCCCCAATCCCGGTGCCATGCCGGCACGTTCGGCCCGCCCAGGCGGTCCGGGCGGACCCGGCGGAGCACGCGGCGGTCCCGGTGGCGCACGTGGCGGACCCGGCGGTGCCAGTGGTGCCCGCGGCGGTCCCGGTGGCGGCGGCGGTGGATACCGCGGCGGTCCCGGCGGCGGTGGCGGCGGAGCCCCGACAGGTGCTCCCGGTGGTCCTCCCGGTGGGTTCCGCGGACGCCCGGGTGGTGGCGGTCGTGGACGCGGCGGCGGCGCAGCCGGTGCCTTCGGTCGCCCCGGCGGTGCAGTCCGTCGTGGTCGCAAGTCGAAGCGGGCGAAACGCGCCGAGTACGAGAGCATGCAGGCTCCCGCAGTCGGCGGCGTGCGGTTGCCACGTGGCAACGGCGAGACCATTCGCCTTGCTCGCGGTGCATCGTTGTCCGACTTCGCCGACAAGATCGACGCGAACCCGGCAGCACTGGTGCAGGCGCTCTTCAATCTCGGTGAGATGGTCACGGCCACCGAATCGGTGAACGACGAGACGCTCGAGCTGCTCGGCGGCGAGATGAACTACGTCGTGCAGGTCGTCAGTCCTGAAGACGAAGATCGCGAGCTGCTCGACTCCTTCGACCTCACCTACGGCGAAGATGCCGGTGGCGAGGAAGATCTCGAGCAACGTCCGCCGGTGGTGACCGTCATGGGTCACGTCGACCACGGTAAGACGCGACTGCTCGACACGATCCGTAACGAGAAGGTCCGCGAAGGCGAGGCCGGCGGCATCACCCAGCACATCGGTGCCTACCAGGTCCTCACCGAACTGGACGGCAACGAGCGTCTGGTCACCTTCATCGACACCCCGGGTCACGAGGCGTTCACCGCCATGCGTGCCCGTGGTGCCAAGGCCACCGACATCGCGATCCTCGTGGTCGCGGCCGACGACGGTGTCATGCCGCAGACGGTCGAGGCGATCAACCACGCACAAGCGGCCGACGTGCCGATTGTCGTGGCGGTCAACAAGATCGACAAGGAAGGTGCTGATCCGCAGAAGATCCGGGCTCAGCTCACCGAATACGGTCTGGTTGCCGAGGACTTCGGCGGCGACACCATGTTCGTCGACATCTCCGCCAAGCAGGGCACCAACATCGACGCGCTGCTCGAAGCAGTTCTGTTGACCGCGGATGCCTCACTCGACCTGCGGGCGAACCCGGACATGGACGCGCAGGGTGTGGCCATCGAGGCCCACCTCGACCGCGGCCGCGGCCCGGTGGCAACCGTGCTCGTGCAGCGCGGAACGCTCAAGGTCGGCGACTCAATCGTCGCCGGAGACGCCTACGGACGTGTCCGACGGATGGTCGACGAGCACGGCGCCGATGTCACGGCGGCTCTCCCGTCGCGCCCGGTCCAGGTCATCGGTTTCACCTCGGTGCCCGGTGCAGGCGACAACCTGCTGGTCGTCGACGAGGACCGCATCGCCCGCCAGATCGCCGATCGCCGCAATGCGCGCAAGCGCAATGCGCTGGCCGCACGCAGCCGCAAGCGGATCAGCCTCGAAGATCTCGATTCGGCTCTGAAGGAGACTTCGCAGCTGAACCTGATCCTCAAGGGTGACAACTCGGGAACCGTGGAAGCGCTCGAAGAGGCGCTGCTCGGTATCGAGATCGACGACGAGGTGCAGTTGCGGGTCATCGACCGCGGTGTCGGTGGCGTCACCGAGACCAACGTGAACCTGGCGTCGGCATCGAACGCGATCATCATCGGGTTCAACGTCCGTGCCGAGGGCAAGGCGACCGAACTCGCGAACCGCGAGGGTGTCGACATCCGGTACTACTCGGTGATCTACCAGGCCATCGACGAGATCCAGAGCGCGCTCAAGGGCATGCTCAAGCCGATCTACGAAGAGGTCGAACTGGGTCGGGCCGACATCCGTGCGATCTTCCGTTCGTCGAAGGTCGGCAACATCGCGGGTTGTCTGGTCACATCGGGCATCATGCGCCGGAACGCCAAGGCACGTCTGCTGCGCGACAACGTCGTGGTTGCCGAGAACCTCACCATCTCCTCACTCAAGCGCGAGAAGGACGATGTCACCGAGGTCCGCGACGGCTACGAATGCGGTCTCACGATCACATTCAACGACATCAAGGTCGACGACGTCATCGAGACCTATGAGTTGCGGGAGAAGGCACGCGAATGACGTCGGCGACGGACATCAAGGTCGACGACGTCATCGAGACCTACGAGTTGCGGGAGAAGGCCCGGGAGTAATCCCGGACCAGGACGTCATGTTTGTCGGCTCCCTGGAGATCGACCTACTGCTCGGAGACGTCCGGTCCCTGAAGCAGAAGCGCTCAGTGGTGCGACCCATCGTCGCATCACTGGCGCGTCTGCGAGTCTCGGTCGCCGAGGTCGACGACCACGATCTGCACCGCAGGGCGCGGATCGGGGTCGCGGCAGTTGCCACCGATTCCCGGCACATCGGTGAAATACTCGATGCCAGTGAAGATCTGGTCATGCAGCGGCCTGAGGTCGAAGTGTTGTCCGTCCGGCGCAGAATTCGCAGCAGCGACGACGATTGACCTCGCAGTCAGCACAATTACTCGAGAAGAACTCGGCTCACGGGCCGGTCTGAGAACAGAAGGAGTGAGGTCCCATGGCAGACCCCGCACGGGCACAGCGGTTGGCGAAGCGGATCTCATCGATTGTCGCCACGGCCATCGCCAAGGAGATCAAGGATCCCCGGCTGGCCTACATCACCGTCACGGACGCGAAGGTGACCGGTGATCTACACGATGCGACAATTTTCTACACTGTGATGGGTCCGTCGCTCGACGAAGAACCCGATTACGCGGCAGCGGCCGCCGGTCTGGCCAAGGCGACCGGCATCCTGCGGTCGAAAGTCGGAGCCGGAACCGGCGTGCGCTTCACCCCGACACTGAGCTTTGTGTTGGACAAGGTGCCCGACACCGCACGTGATCTCGAAGAACTACTCGAGCGCGCCCGCCAGCAGGACGAGGAGGTCGCTCGGCTGGCCCGCGATGCCGCCCCGGCCGGCGACCCGGATCCCTACAAGGAACCGGCCCGCGCCGATAGCGATCCCGGCGACGAAGGTACGGGTACTGCGGGTGCCGGCGAAAGGTGAACACCACCGAAACGGCGGCCACCTCCGCACTACGGTCGATCGTCGACGTGCTGGCAGCTGCCGAGCACGTCACCGTCCTCTGTCACACGCGACCTGACGCCGACACCATCGGTAGTGGTCTTGCCATAGCCGGGGCACTGCGGCGTCGAGGCGCCGTGGTGGAGGTGAGCTTCCCGGATTCGACGACGCTACCTGCGGCGCTGGCCGAATTGCCCGGTGCTGACACGCTTGTCGAGCCGAGCGAGGTGGTCGGCCACCCCGTTGTGGTGACCGTGGACTGCGCCAGCATCCATCGTCTGGAATCGCTGGCCGCCGTCGTGGAGGCGGCTCAGGCATCGGTGATCATCGACCACCACGCGTCCAACGACGGCTTCGGGACAATCAACTTCGTCGATCCCACCGCCGACTGCACGGCCGAACTCGTTCTCGAGATCATCGATGCGCTCGAGGTGCCGCTCGACGTCGAGGTCGCCACCTGTCTCTATGCCGGCGTGGTCACCGACACCGGGTCATTCAAGTGGGCGAGCCCCCGGTCACACCGGATCGCCGCTCGGTTGCTCGAGCTGGGCGTCGACGGCCGAAGATGGACTCGGCGACTTCTCGACACCCACCGGTTCGCGTGGCTGACGATGGTTGCCGCCGCCCTCGGTTCGGCGGAGCTTGTTCCCCACGCCTTTGCCGGACGCGGTCTGGTGTACGCCGTGGTCGATCACGAGTCCACCGCAGCGCTCGGCTGGGAGGAGAGCGAGAGTGTGGTGGACATCGTGCGCACCACCTCCGAAGCCGAGGTCGCGGTTGTGTTCAAGGAGGCCTCGCCGGGTCAGTGGACGGTGTCGATGCGCGCCAAGTCGGACGTCGACCTCGTCCCGCTGGCTCGGATGCACGGCGGCGGCGGTCATCGGCTCGCAGCGGGATACGGCGCCACCGGGACGGCCACGGAGGTCGTCGGGCAGTTGTTGCGCTCGGTGTGACCGAAGCGCCCGTCGGGGAGTTCACTCCCACCAACAGCCGAATCCTGCGGTTGTCGGCCTCGGCTCTGGTTGTTCTCGTGGCCGAGCCGTTGTACCTGATGCTCGATCTGGCCGTTGTCGGCAGGCTTGGTGGTCTCGACCTCGCAGCGCTCGGTGTCGGGGTGCTCGTCTTGTCGGTTGTCAGCACCCAGCTCACGTTCCTGTCGTACGGCACGACGGCCCGGGCTGCGCAGAAGTTCGGCGCAGGCGACCGAGCCGGCGCGGTGGGCGAGGGGTTGCAGGCCACGTGGATCGCGCTCGCGGTGGGTGCGATCATCGTCGCGGTCATGCAGGTGGCCGCCCCCTGGATCCTCGAGGTGCTCACCGGCGGTGGTGAGGTGGCCACCGAGGCGGTCGACTGGCTGCGCATCGCGGTCTGTGGGGTGCCGCTGATCCTGCTGTCGATGGCCGGTAACGGCTGGATGCGCGGCGTGCAGGACACCCGGCGTCCCATTCTGTACGTGGTTGCCGGACTGGGTCTCTCGGCAATCCTGTGCCCGATTCTGGTGCACGGACTGCTCGGTGCGCCGCACCTGGGGCTCGTGGGCAGCGCGATCGCCAACGTCATCGGCCAGAGTCTGGCCGGGCTCCTGTTCGCGATCCGCGTACTCCGCGAGTTCAGTGCGGTGACTCGCCAGAAGCCGGTGGGCGCCGGGCCTGGCGATGTATCGACGGTGTCCAGGCGTCCTCAGTGGACGGTCATCGCAGCGCAGCTGACCCTTGGCCGCGACCTCATCATGCGCAGTCTCGCCTTTCAGGTGTGTTTCCTGTCCGCAGCCGCCGTGGCGAGCCGGTTCGGCGTCGCAGCGGTCGCGTCCCATCAGCTCGTCCTGCAGCTCTGGAACTTCGTCGCCCTCGTCCTCGACTCGTTTGCCATAGCGGCCCAGGCCTTGGTCGGTGCGGCACTGGGTGCCGGTGCGGTCCCGGCAGCATGGAGAGTCGCCCGCCGCGTGATCGCTTGGTCGCTGGGTGTGTCGCTCCTTCTGGCCGCGATGTTTGCCGCAGGCAACGCCGTCTTCCCGCGAGTGTTCACCTCCGACGCCGCGGTACTCGACGAACTGTCCACGCCGTGGTGGTTTTTCGTCGCGATGCTCCCGATCGCGGGAATCGTGTTCGCCCTCGACGGCATCCTCCTCGGCAGCGCAGACGCGGCCTTCCTGCGCACCTCGACCCTGCTGTCGGCGATCATCGGATTCTTGCCGCTCATCTGGTTGTCCCTGGCGTTCGACTGGGGTCTGGCCGGTATCTGGACCGGACTTGTCGTGTTCATGGTGCTGCGGCTGATCACCGGTGCCTGGCGAGTGCGCGGTGGCCGGTGGACCGAGGTCGCAGCCCGGCGACCCCAGCGCCCTGAACCGGGGCCACCCGAACCTTCGACTACCCTCGCGTGACGGGGCGGAAGACGAGACGGGCAGATCTGTGAACATCGGCGAAAGGACGCGACATGGCGACACTGTGGGCGATCAGTGACCTGCATGTCGCGCACCGCGGGAACGAATCGATCATCGACCGGATCCGGCCCGAGGACGACGGCGACTGGCTGATCGTCGCCGGTGACGTCAGCGAACGTACCGACGACATCTCCGACACCCTGCGCCGCCTCAAGGCGCGGTTCGAGACCGTGATTTGGACCCCGGGCAACCACGAGCTGTACACCACCGCCAAGGATCCCATGCAGATCTTCGGCGTCGCACGCTACGACTACCTGGTGCAGATGTGCCGCGATCTGGGCGTGGTCACGCCCGAGGACATCTACCCGCTGTTCGATCCCGGTAACGGGACCGCGCCGGTTCGCGTGGTGCCGATGTTCCTGTTGTACGACTACACCTTTCGACCCAAGGGCACCGTCAACAAGTTGCAGGCCCTGGCTGTCGCCCGGGAGAACAACGTGGTGGCCACGGACGAGTTCCTGTTGTCGCCCGAGCCATTTCAGACGCGCGATGCCTGGAGTCGGGCCCGCATCGAACAGACCCGCCGCCGGCTCGACCGGCTCGACCCCACCGAGCGCACAGTGTTGATCAACCACTGGCCGCTGCGGCGAGAGCCCACCGACGCGTTGATGTACCCCGAGTTCGCCCTGTGGTGCGGCAGCGAACTCACCGACGACTGGCATCTGCGGTACAACGCGATGTGCAGCGTCTACGGACACCTGCACATTCCCCGTACCACCTGGTACGACGGGGTGCGGTTCGAAGAGGTGTCGGTGGGCTACCCGCGCGAGTGGGGCCGCCGTGGCCTGCCGGATCCCTTGCTGCGCAAGATCGTTCCCGATGACGGTTTGCTGCCCGAGCACCTGCCCGAACACGGCGCCCGGTTCGACCTGCCCCCGGATTACAAGGAACGCGCCGAGGAGTTCGCCCAGAAGCTGGCCAAGAAACGTGAGGACGTGAAGGTGCGCCGCGCCGAGCGTGAACAGAAGCGAGACGAGACACCATGATCGAGAAGCTGTTTCCCTCCGGGGTCGCAGTGGCCGAGTCGTTCGGCGAGATGGCCGACGCCGAGCCGATGGCCGCCGAGGCCTCGTTGATCGCCCGTGCCGTGGACAAGCGTCGCCGCGAGTTCGTCACCACGCGCAACTGCGCACGAGAGGCGCTGAGCAGACTCGGTGTCGAGCCGGTGCCCATCCTGCGTGGCGACAACGGTGAACCGCTGTGGCCCCGTCAGATCGTGGGCAGCCTGACCCACTGCGACGGGTACCGGGCGGCTGTCGCGGGCTACGCGATGCAGGTCCGTTCCCTGGGCATCGATGCCGAACCGCACGAGGCCCTGCCCGAGGGTGTTCTCGAGCACGTCAGCATCGAGCCCGAGCGAGAAGTGTTGGCGGCCCGGGATTCGGACGTGCACTGGGACCGACTGCTGTTCTGCGCAAAGGAAGCCACCTACAAGGCGTGGTTCCCGTTGGCCAAACGATGGCTCGGTTTCGAGGATGCGCACATCACGTTCGAGCAGACCGCAGAGGGCTCCGGCACTTTCCGTACCGAACTCCTCGTGGACGGTGCCACCGTGGACGGGGGACAGCCCCTGCTCGGGTTCGATGGGCGCTGGTTGGTCCAAGACGGTCTCATCGTCACCGCGATCGTGCATTGAGGAGTCGACCGTGAGTTCTCGACCACCACATACAGGCCTTGACGGCGCAGGTCTGATGATCATCGACAAAGCCGCCGGCGTCACGAGCCACGACGTCGTCGCCTCGTGCCGCAAGCTGCTCAAGACACGGCGCGTCGGGCACGCCGGGACACTCGATCCCATGGCCACCGGTGTACTGGTCATCGGGGTGGAGCGGGCGACCAAGATGCTCGGCCTCCTGTCGCTGACCACCAAGGCATACGACGCGACGATCCGGCTCGGGGCCACCACCGATACCGACGATGCCGAAGGCACCGTTCTCACCCGCACCGACACGAGCGACCTCGACCACGCGCGCATCCACACCGAGGTCAAGCCGCTGACGGGGGAGATCAGCCAGATCCCGGCCCGCGTGAGCGCCATCAAGGTCGACGGTCAGCGCGCGCACGCGCTGGTCCGTGAAGGCGCCGACTTCGAACTCAAGGCCAGGCAGGTGACGGTGTCGCGTTTCGATGTCGTCGACATCGAGACCGTCCAGGACGGCGAGGTGGTCTACACCGACGTGCGTGTCCAGGTCGAGTGCTCGGCGGGGACCTACATCCGGTCGCTGGCACGGGACCTCGGAGCCGAACTCGGCGTGGGTGGCCACCTCACGGCACTGCGACGCACGAGGGTCGGTCCGTTCGGGCTGGACGTGGCGCGCACGATCACCGAATTGGCCGACGACCCGACGGTGTCGCTCGACATCGATGCGGCAGCGCAATTCGCGTTTGCCCATCGCAACATCACCGCGGAGGAAGCCGAGTCGATCAGTCAGGGGCGCTGGCTCGAGCCGATCGGGATGGCGGGGGTCTACGCAGCCATCGACCCCGAGGGCCACACCATCGCGCTGCTGCAGGAAAAGGGCCGCAGAGCCAGCTCGGTGATGGTGGTCCGGCCGGCGACACTGCGCTGAGAGCAGCCCCGGCCGAGTCCAGCTCGGGTCACTTCAGTCGGCGAGCCAAATAGCCCGTGCGGCAATGTCTCCGAGATCGATCGGGGTTCCGCCGTCGATACAGATCTCGATGGTGCCGGCAAACGGGCGACGTTCCCGGACGGCGATGGTGCGGTCGAGCGCGATGCCCACCGAGTCGAAGTAGCGCAACATCTCTGGGTCGGTGTCGGCGATGCGAGCGATCCGTCCGGCAGTGCCCACGTCCACATCGGCGAGCACCCGGGCCGATGGCGACGGCACCGACCCGTCCACCTGCGGTATCGGGTCACCGTGGGGATCTCGGGTGGGGAAGTCGAGTTTCGCGTCCAGCCTCGACAGAAAGCGATCGGACACGGCGTGCTCGAGTACCTCGGCCTCGTCGTGCACCTCATCCCATCCGTAGCCGAGCTCGCGGACGAGGAATGTCTCCAGCAGACGATGCCGCCGGACCATCAGTACCGCGGCCGTTCTGCCGGCCTCGGTGAGCGTGATCGATCCGTAGCGCTCGTGCACCACGAGATCCTGATCGGCGAGCTTGCGGATCGCCTCGGATGCGGTGGACGGTGACACGCCGAGACGTTCGGCCAACATCTTGGTGGTGATCTTCTCCGGTCGCCATTCTTGGCCGGTCCAGATCACTTTTAGGTAGTCCTGCGTCACCGAGGACAGTTCGGACACGCCCCGCTGGTCGGCGGAGTCGGTGAGATCCTTCCCTGTTTCTTCGGGAGCATCAGATGGAGGCACCAGTCGAGCTTAGGACGCGACAACACGAGATGTCAGATCGCCACGGGGAGTTCGGTGTCGCGGTCCCGCGGGCGGGGTCGTAGGCTTGTGCCGTGTTGCGCTGGCGAGGGCTTGAGGATATCCCCGCGGACTGGGGCAGATGTGTGGTGACGATCGGCGTCTTCGACGGCGTGCACCGAGGTCACGCGCAGTTGATCACGACCGCGACCAAGGCCGCCGAGGAACGTGGTGTGCCCGCGGTACTGATGACGTTCGATCCCCATCCCGCCGAAGTGGTGCGCCCTGGAAGTCACCCTCCCCAGTTGTCCACCCTCACCAGGCGGGCCGAGCTCGCCGAAGAGCTGGGCATAGACGTGTTCTGCGTCATGCCGTTCACTCCCGTGCTCGCTGCCCAGTCCCCGAAGGACTTCGCGCACGAAGTGCTGGTGGAACGCCTGCATGCGCAGGAGGTCGTGGTCGGCGACAACTTCACGTTCGGGAAGAAGGCCGCGGGCAACGTCGAGGTACTCAGAACATTCGGCGAGAAGTTCGGATTCGGTGTGCAAGCGGTGTCACTGCTGGGTGAGCATGCGGTGACGTTCTCCTCGACGTACATCCGTTCCTGTGTCGACGCCGGGGACGTCGCGGCGGCGGCCGAGGCCCTAGGCCGGCCTCATCGGGTGGAGGGCGTGGTCGTCCGTGGTGACGGACGTGGTCGCGAACTGGGTTTCCCCACTGCCAACGTGGCACCGCCGATGTACTCGGCCATTCCTGCGGACGGCGTGTATGCCGCCTGGTTCACCGTTCTGGGAGCGGGTCCGGTCGTCGGGCAGGTCGAACCAGGGGAGAGTTACCAGGCGGCCGTGTCGGTCGGGACCAACCCGACGTTCTCCGGACGTACGCGCACCGTCGAGGCGTTTGTTCTCGACACCAAGGCCGACCTCTACGGCCAGCACGTCGCAGTCGACTTCGTCGGACGCATCCGCGGGCAGGTCAAGTACGAGTCGGTGCAGTCGCTGATCGACCAGATCGCAGCCGATGTCGAAGAGACCCGTGTGGTGCTGGCAGCCGGACCCAATCCAGAGGTCTGACTCGCGCATCGGCCCACTGGAGGGTCCAGGCCTCGATTTGGCCTGGTGACCGCCGCGCCGGTACAGTGGCCAGTCGGTGTGTGCTGCGGTTCGCGGTGGCTGCACCAAGATCTTCGAGGGTGGTGGGTCAAAACCACCCGGAGTTCTCCCATCAACGCGCGGACGGCATTTTCAGGAGTTTTTTGTGGCATTGACCGTTGACCAGAAGAAGACCATTCTCGCCGAGTACGGCTTGCACGAGACCGACACCGGTTCTCCCGAGGCTCAGGTCGCGATGCTGACCAAGCGCATCACCGACCTCACCGAGCACCTCAAAGAGCACAAGCACGACCACCACAGCCGTCGCGGACTCCTGCTGCTCGTCGGCCGCCGTCGTCGTCTGCTCAAGTACGTCGCCAAGGTCGATGTGCAGCGCTACCGCTCGCTCATCGAGCGTCTGGGCCTGCGCCGCTAGTACGGCCCCACCCGGCCGTCGCCGAGGTGCCGAAAGGCGCCCGGCAGGCCACTGCACCACCGAGAGTGCGAACGCCGAGGATATCGAGTGATATCCTCGGCGTTGGCTTTTGTACCAAGAAGATCACGGCCGTTTGCGCGGCAGTACCCGGTCGGCATCTGCGGCCCGGACACACTGCAGTAGGTGAGCGGTCCTCGGTAGTGGCTCCCGGAGACACGATTCTCCGGCGGCTTCGATCGATGGCCGTCACGCGACGTGCAATTGCCTCCTCTTGGTTCAGGGCCTACTCGCGTGTGTTCGCCCGCGAGTCGACCGACCGTAAGCAGGTCGTCATCTCTGACGCCTGACGAGAGGAACCATCAACACATGACTGACGTCACCACCACAGACACCGTCGACTACGACGACGAGATCACCGAAGCCACCGCTGTCATCGACAACGGCACCTTCGGCACCCGCACCATCCGTTTCGAGACCGGCCGGCTCGCGCAGCAGGCCGCAGGCGCCGTTGTCGCCTACCTCGACGAGGAGACGATGCTGCTGTCGGCCACCAGTGCCGGCAAGCACCCCAAAGACCATTTCGACTTCTTCCCGCTGACGGTCGACGTCGAAGAGCGCATGTATGCGGCCGGCCGCATCCCCGGATCGTTCTTCCGTCGCGAGGGCCGTCCGTCCACCGACGCGATCCTGACCTGCCGGCTGATCGACCGGCCGCTGCGCCCGTCGTTCGTCGACGGTCTCCGTAACGAGATCCAGGTCGTCGTCACCATCCTGAGCCTTGATCCCAAGGACCTGTACGACGTGGTGGCCATCAACGCCGCCTCGGCGTCCACCCAGATCGCAGGACTCCCGTTCTCCGGGCCGGTCGGTGGCGTGCGGGTTGCGCTCATCCCGACCGACGAGAACAAGGCCGGCCAGTGGGTCGCCTTCCCGACCGTCGAGCAACTCGAAGGCGCCGTCTTCGACATGGTCGTCGCCGGCCGGATCGTCTCGGGCGAGGGTGACTCCGCCGACGTCGCGATCATGATGGTCGAGGCCGAGGCCACCGACAATGTGATCGAACTGATCGAGGGTGGCGCGCAGGCGCCCACCGAAGCCATCGTGGCCGAGGGACTCGAGGCCGCCAAGCCGTTCATCGCCCGTCTGTGTGAGGCACAGCAGAAGCTCGCCGCCGAGGCAGCCAAGCCCACCGGCGACTTCCCGCTGTTCCCGCCGTACGGGGACGACGTCTTCGCCGCTGTCGAGGCTGCAGGTTCGGCCAAGCTCTCGGAGATCCTGACCATCGCGGCCAAGTCCGAGCGCGACGACAAGACCGATGAACTCAAGAGTGAGATCCTCGAGCAGCTCGCCGGACAGTTCGAAGGCCGCGAGAAGGAAATCGGCGGCGCATACCGGTCGCTGACCAAGAAGCTGGTACGCGGGCGCATCCTCACCGACCACTTCCGGATCGACGGTCGCGGTGTCACCGACATCCGCTCGCTGTCTGCCGAGGTCGCCATCATTCCTCGCGCACACGGCAGTGCCCTGTTCGAGCGCGGCGAAACCCAGATCATGGGTGTCACCACCCTCGACATGGTGAAGATGGCGCAGCAGGTCGACTCCCTCGGGCCCGAGACCAGCAAGCGGTACATGCACCACTACAACTTCCCGCCGTATTCGACCGGTGAAACCGGCCGAGTGGGCTCGCCCAAGCGTCGCGAGATCGGGCACGGCGCACTCGCCGAGCGCGCCCTGATGCCGGTGCTGCCGAGCGTCGCCGAGTTCCCGTACGCGATCCGACAGGTGTCCGAGGCCTTGAGCTCCAACGGCTCGACGTCGATGGGCTCGGTCTGTGCGTCCACGATGTCGCTGCTCAACGCCGGCGTGCCCCTGCGGGCCCCGGTTGCCGGCATCGCGATGGGCCTGGTGTCGGATGAGATCGACGGCCAGACCCGTTACGTCGCCTTGACCGACATCCTCGGAGCCGAGGACGCCTTCGGCGACATGGACTTCAAGGTTGCAGGCACCAAGGACTTCGTGACCGCACTGCAGCTCGACACCAAGCTCGACGGCATCCCGTCGAAGGTTCTGGCTTCGGCGCTCGCGCAGGCCAAGGACGCTCGCATCACCATCCTCGACGTGATGGCCGAGGCCATCGACGAGCCGGATGAGATGAGCCCGTACGCGCCTCGCGTGACCACGGTCAAGGTGCCCGTCGACAAGATCGGTGAGGTCATCGGGCCCAAGGGCAAGATGATCAACTCGATCACCGAGCAGACCGGTGCGAACATCTCCATCGAGGACGACGGCACCGTGTTCGTCGGCGCCACCGATGGCCCGTCTGCGCAGGCCGCGATCGACATGATCAACGCCATCGCCAACCCGCAGCTGCCCAAGGTGGGCGAGCGGTTCCTCGGAACGGTGGTCAAGACCACCACCTTCGGTGCCTTCGTGTCGCTGCTCCCGGGCCGCGACGGTCTGGTGCACATCTCGAAGCTGGGCAAGGGCAAGCGCATCGGCAAGGTCGAGGACGTGGTCAACGTGGGCGAGAAGCTCCGCGTGGAGATCGCCGACATCGATGACCGCGGCAAGATCAGCCTTGTCCCCGTCGACGACGACGCGGCTTCGGCCCCGGCCGAGGCGGAGCCTGTCTCGGAGGCGAACGCCTGAGCAACGCAACAGGTTTGACCTCGTCGCGGCCGAAGTCCGCGTCGACCGCAAGCCACCGGGCAGTACGGAGATCCGTGCTGCCCGGCGGGCTGCGGGTGGTCACCGAACACATTCCGGGGGTCCGGTCCGCATCGGTCGGCCTCTGGGTGGCGGTCGGTTCGCGTGACGAGAAGCCGTCGGTTGCCGGCGCTGCACACTTTCTCGAGCATCTGCTGTTCAAGTCGACGCCGACGCGAACGGCAGCGAGCACGGCGCAGCAAATCGATGCCATCGGCGGCGAGCTCAACGCCTTCACCGGCAAAGAGCACACCTGCTACTACGCGCACGTACTCGACGAGCATCTGGCCACGGCCATCGACATCGTCGGTGACGTCGTCCTGCGCGGTCGTTGCCGCGCCGAGGACGTCGAGGTCGAGAGGACCGTTGTGCTCGAGGAGATCTCGATGCGCGACGACGATCCCGAAGACCTGCTCGCGGATCTGTTCATGACGGCGATGTACGGGGACCATCCGATCGGACGGCCGGTGATCGGGTCGGCAGAATCGATCACCGACATGACCCGAACACAGATCAAGTCGTTTCACGGTCGTCGGTACACACCGGACAAGATGGTGCTGTCGGTCGCCGGAAACGTCTCACACGCCGACGTTCTCGCAGCCGTTCGGTCCACCTTCGCCGGTCATCTCGGCGGCGACGCCGCGCCCGCCCCGATTCGGGTGGGAAGCAAAACGATCGGTGGCATGCCATCGCTCGAGTTGTCCTATCGCGACACCGAACAGGTACACATCCTCCTCGGTGTTCGCGCGCCTGGCAGGGGCAATCCGGATCGATGGGCACTGTCGGTGCTCAACACCGCGCTCGGGGGCGGGCTGAGTTCTCGGCTCTTCCAGGAGATCCGGGAGTCGCGAGGTCTGGCGTATTCGGTCTACTCGTCGGTTGATTCGTTTGCCGACATCGGGGCGTTCTCCGTCTATGCCGGTTGTTCGCCCGACCATCTGGCCGAGGTCGTCACCGTCACCGGAGAGATCCTGTCCCAGGTTGCCCGCGAGGGCATCACCGAGGAAGAACTGGTGCGCGCAAAGGGTTCGTTGATCGGCGGCATGGTGCTGGGGCTCGAGGACTCTCAGTCCCGGATGCATCGCAACGGACGCGGCGAGATCAACTACGGCAAGCAACTCTCCGTCGAACAGACGCTCCGCAAGATCGAACGGGTCACCGTCGCCGACACGAGCCGGGTGGCAGGCGAGTTGCTGAGCCGGCCCATGGGGGCCGCGGTGGTCGGTCCATACCGCTCCCGTCGGCAGTTGCCGAAGTCACTGACCGGCCTGATCTGCTGATCGGGCCCCGGCCTGGCACGATGAGGCAATGGTCCAGATCGCGGAGTTCCTTGCCGCCTACCCGCCGTTCGACTCACTCGACGAGTCGGAGATCGCACGGATCGCTGCGTCGTCGCGGCTCGAGCACCACGAGTCCGGCAGCCAGATCATGGACGGATTCAGTCGGCCGGTCGAGGAACTCGCCGTTGTCGTAGCCGGCCAGGTGGAACTGTGGAACTCGCCCGATCACAAACCCGATGGCCCGGACGAGATCCTCGGGCCAGGCGGGGTGTTCGGCTACTCGGCAATGTTGACCGGATCGTCGATCGGGCCGCTGGCCATCGCGGCGGGCCCGGTCCAGGTCTGTCGCGTCCCCAATCATGCTGTGCGTGCGGTCTTCTCGTCCCTTGCGGGCGCTGAGTTCCTCGCCCGCAAGCTCACCGTCGCGCAACGCACCGACTCGTTGTCGATCAACGACTACGGCACCGTGGACGAGTTGATCCGCACGGCCCCGGTGGTTGGGTCCGGATCGATGACCGTGCGCGAGGCCGCATCCGTCATCACCGAGCACCGCAGCGGATACATTGTGATCCCCTGTGACGACGGGCGTTTCGGTGTTCTGACCGACCGCGACATCCGCGCCCGTGTGGTTGCCGCCGGAGCAGATCTGCGGACCCCGGTGCACGAGGTGATGACCTTCCCCGCGATCACCGCCGTGACCAATGCGCCCGCTTCCGACGTACTCGTCAACATTCTGGAGCACGATCTGACCTGTGTCCCGGTGGTGGATCCGGGCGGAAAACTCCGGGGAGTTGTTCTGCCCGGTGACTTCGTCAACGCCCCTGCGGGTATCAGTGTTGCTCTGCGAGAACAGATCACGCGCGCCGACTCGATCGATACCCTGCAGGACCGGGGCAAGCGGATGCGATATCTGGTGGCCGACCTCTTGCGACGTGGACGGCCGTCCTTCGAGGTCACCGCCGTTCTGTCGGTGGTCACCGATGCCGTGGTGCGCCGTGCCCTCGAAATCGTCTTGAGTGGGCACCCGGAATTGGACCCCGCCGCCCTCACCTGGCTGTCGCTCGGCAGCAATGCGCGCCGGGAACCGGTTCTCAGTTCTGACGTGGACAGTGCGGTCTCGTTCGCCGAATCGGTGAACGACCCGGAGTCGATAGCGGCGTACCGCGCAGCGTTCGCCGAGGTCGGTGACGTCTTGCGCGGCTGCGGTCTCAGCATCGACAGCAACGGCGCGTCGGCAGAGATGCCACTGTTCTCCCGCACCCACAGTCAATGGCAGGAAGCGGCTCAGCAGTGGCTGATATCGCCCCTGGACAACAAGGGCATGATCCTGGCCTCCCTACTACTCGATGGCCGGCCCATCTGGGGTGATCCCGGTGTCACGGCCGTGTCCGAGGTGTTCGGCAACGTGCGGTCGCATCCTGGCACCATGCGACTGCTGCTTGCCGAATCGTTGTCGTACCGAGCGAAACTCCGCTCGATGCGCGACGTGTTGTCGCGGCGCGGTGGAACATTCGACATCAAGTCCCACGCGTTGATCCCCGTGATCAACATCGCCCGGTGGGCTGCGTTGAGCGTGCAGAGTCCGGAGTTGGGTACGCGCGCACGGCTGGGCGCCGCAGCAGGTAGCCCGATGCTGACCGAGGACAACGCCAACACACTCATCGAGGTGTTCGAGGTCTTGCAGAAGATCCGGCTGACCTACCAGGTAGCCCAACTCGACAGAGGGGAGAGGGCCACCGACGTGCTCACCATGTCCAGACTGTCACCGCTGGACCGCAGTCTTGTCGGACAGGCCGTGCGAGAGGTGTCGGCGGTCCAGCGGCGGATGGAGAACATGTCGCACTACTTGTCTGTCCGGGAATTCGTCGACCCCCCTGCGTGAGCGGAATCGTCGAGGGGCGATGTGCCCAGGGCGATCTGGAGATCGGCGGCCACGTGCGGGCAGAGCATCTCACCGCGGTGGGTGCTCAAGCCCTTGGCGAGTGCGGTGTCGCGACGCAGCGCCTCGGTCCATCCGAGGTCGGCCAGCTTCAGCACGTACGGCAGGGTGGCGCCGGTGAGCGCCATCGTCGAGGTCCGGGCGACCGACCCCGGCATGTTGGCCACGCAGTAGAACACCGAGCCGTGCACCATGAACGTCGGGTCGTCGTGTGTGGTCGGTCGTGAGTCCTCGAAGCATCCACCCTGGTCGATCGCGATGTCGACAAGGACCGATCCTTCTCTCATCTCCGACACCAGCGTGTTGGAGACCAGCACAGGGGCTTTCGCGCCGGGGACCAGAACCGCGCCGATCACGAGATCGGCGTTCTTGACCGCCTCACCGAGCGCGAGCGCGGTGCTATACCGAGTGTGTACGCGACCGGAGAAGCGGGCGTCGATCGCGCGGAGCTTGGCGATGTCGAGGTCGAAAACGGTCACCGTCGCCCCCATGCCCATTGCGATGGTTGCGGCGTTCACGCCGCTGACCCCGCCTCCGATCACCACGACGTCGGCGGGGGCGGTACCAGGGACCCCGCCCATCAACACACCACGTCCGCCGGCCGACCGCATCAGGTGATAGGCGCCGACCTGCGGGGCCAGCCGACCGGCGACCTCGCTCATCGGTGCCAGTAGCGGGAGCGAACCGTCCGCGGCCTGCACGGTCTCGTAGGCGATGGCAGTGGTACCGGATTGGAGCAGGGCGTCGGTGCACGCCCTGCTCGCCGCGAGGTGCAGGTAGGTGAAGAGCACCTGACCTTCTCGCATCAGCTCGTATTCGGGTGCGATGGGTTCTTTCACCTTGAGCAGGAGTTCGGCCTGGTCCCATACGGCTTTGGCGGTGCCCAATATCTGTGCGCCTGCCTCTTTGAAATCGGTGTCGGAGATGGCCGAGCCGGCGCCGGCGTTCTGCTCGATGATGACCTCGTGGCCTCGTCGAGTCAGTTCGGCCACTCCTGCCGGGGTCACCGCGACCCGGTATTCGTTGTTCTTGATCTCGCGTGGGATTCCGACACGCATGACGTTCTCCTTGTGATTGAGGTAGGTCCAAGCGTGAAACTTGTTCGATTCCGGCGCAATATATGTGAAGATAATTCTCTGGAGTCGGGGTAGTTCCGACAATTCTTCGATCTTGGAGGTTCGCGTGACACCTGAGCCGAATATTGTTCGACCGCGGGCGGCCGGGCTGGATGACGTCGATCGCAAGATCCTGGCGTTGCTTCAAGCCGATGCGCGTATGTCCAACAGTGCGCTGGCTGCCGAGGTGGGCATCGCCGCTTCGACCTGCCACGGCCGGATTCGCCGGTTGGTCGACATAGGTGTGGTGCGCGGGTTCTTCGCCGACATCGATCCGGCTGCCGTGGGGCGACCGCTGCGGGCGATGGTTGCGGTGAGTCTGCAATCGGACGCGCGCGGCCAGATCCGTCGCTTCGTGGCAGAGATCGGTGTGCACGACGAGGTGATCGACGTCTTCTTCCTCGCAGGTACTGACGACTACTTGCTCCATGTGGCCACCGCCGACACAGAGACGCTCCGTCAGTTCGTGGAGATGCTCAATTCGCGTCCCGAGGTGGCCGGGACGACAACGTCATTGGTGTTCGAGCACCTGCGCGGTTCGGCGCCGATCTTCTGAACGGTCGATCTGTTTGCGTAGCCGGGTGAAGGTGCGACCACCGCCCGCCGCGACCACTCCCACGGGGTCGTCGACGTCGCCGTACACCGCCACGAAGCGATCCGACTCCAGATCGCCTTCGATGATGCTGGGCGATTGCCCTGCGGGGATGGTCCCGCACACCTGAAGCCTCAGATCGTACTGGTCCGACCAGAAGTACGGCGCCGTGTACTTCGGTGGAGGCAGGCGCAGCAGCGATCGCGCCGCTCGTCGTGCATGATCGAGTGCCGCTGCCCAATGTTCCTGTCGCACATGGGCAGCCGTGACGGGGTTGTACACGCGCGCGCAGTCTCCGACCGCGTACACGCCGGCCACTGCGGTGGCGCACTGTGCGTCGGTGAGGAAGCCACGGTCGATCGCAATCCCGGATGCGGCAGCCCACTCGGTGTTGGGGAGGGCTCCGATTCCGATCACCACCGTGTCTGCCGGTAGTTCGGTGCCGTCGGCGAGTGTTACCGACTTCACCCGGGTGGTTCCGTTGATCGTCTCGATCGCCGTCCCGGTACGCAAGGTCACCCCGTGCCTGGCGTGCACGGTGTGTAGCCAGTGCGCCAGGCGCGCACCGAGCAGGGCCGCACCGGGGGCCTCGGACGCCTCGACGATGGTCACCGACATGCCCGCTGCTGTTGCACTCGACGCCGCTTCACATCCGACGAAACCGGCACCGATCACAACCATGCGACCACCGCGCCGCATGGATTCCCGGAGCTCGAGCGCATCGTCGAGGGTTCTGAGGGTGTGTACGCCCGGCATGTCTGCGCCGATCAGGGTGCGCGGCCGAGCGCCGGTCGCCACCACCACGGTGGCTGCGTTGACCGAAGTACCGTCGTCGAGCAGTACATCGTGCCCGGCCGCGTGATGGTCGATGCCGATCGCCGACGATCCCAGGCGCCACCGGAACGCGGTCAGGTCCTCGTCGTCGGTCAGGCCGACGGGTGCGCTGGTCACGCCTTGGCACAGAACAGCTTTCGACAGCGGCGGCCTGTCATAGGGCAGATGGTCCTCCGCCCCGATGAGGGTGATCTCGCCGGTGTGCCCGAGTGCGCGTAATTCCCGGGCGGTCGACAGACCGGCAAGCGAGGCCCCGACGATCGCCACGGAGGCGGTGGACGGGTCTGCGAGCGATGGTTCGGCCGTGGCGTCCGATGGCGTCCCGCTCACGCGCCGTCGTGCCCGGAGAGCTGCAGGTAGATCCGGCCGTCGTCGACCAGGGTCTGATGAGTGCGGACAGCAATCTTCGCCGGTGGTCCCGACGGCAGTCCGGTCCGGAGGTCGAAGCAGGCTTCGTGCAGCGGACACTCCACCGCGCAGCCTTCCACCCAGCCGTCGGCCAGCGACGTCTCCTGGTGGGTGCAGGTGTCGTCGATCGCGAACACCCCGCCTTCGGTGTGGAACACGGCGATGGGTGGTTGACCCGGGGGAGTGACCCGTACGACCTCTCCGGCCGGCAGCGCGTCGAGAGTGGACACAAGATAGTGATGAACGGCCTGGTCAGGAGTGATTGTCATGGCAGCCTCGATGAAGTCGGTATGCAGCTCATACCGAGTAAGTTGCGTTAGACGCAACTGAGTTCGGTATGCGCAACAGCGTCGCATCCGGCGAACCGTCAGTCAAGCCGACCGGCCGGTTCCGGCGGAGTCCCGACAGCGCCGCATTAGGCTGAGCGACGATGACTGAAGCCGAGAGTGAAACCCGTCCCGCATCGATCCAGTCGGTGGACCGCGCCCTCCAGGTGCTGGAGATCCTTGCCCGCCAGGGTCAGGGCGGGGTGTCGGATATCGCCGACACCCTTGGAGTCCACAAGTCGACGGTGTCCCGGATCGTCTCGGTCCTCGAGGCGCGAGGGTTCGTCGAGCAGTTGTCCGATCGTGGCAAGTACCGGCTCGGCTTCACGATCGTGCGGTTGGCCGGGGCGACGATGGCGACCCGCGATCTCGGCAAAGAGAGTCGTGAGATCTGCGAGGCACTTGCCGACGAGGCCGGGGAAACGGTGAATCTGGCGATCCTGGAAGGTGATCGGGCCATCAACATCACCGAGGCGAGCGGTCCGCTCGGGATTGCGCTGCGAACCTGGGTCGGGCAGAGTTCGCCCGCGCACGCGACATCCAGCGGCAAGGTCCTCCTCGCCGCCGTGCCGGAAGGGCGGTTGGGGCAGACTCTCGGTGACGAACTCGAGCGGTTCACCCCTCGCACCATCACCGACCTGACCGAGTTGCGCGAGCAGCTGCAACTGATCTCCGCGCGCGGGTGGTCCTGCGCAGTCGAAGAACTCGAGGACGGCCTCAATGCGATCGCTGCGCCGGTTCGTGACCACACCGGCGATGTCATTGCCGCGCTGAGTATCTCCGGACCCAGCTTTCGGCTCACACCCGAGGTGATGGATGCGTTCTCGGCGCGGTTACGTGGTGCGGCGCTGGACGTGAGCCGGAGGCTCGGCTTCCCGGGCTGAGCTGCCCGATTGGCCTGCCCACTTGACACATGCCTGGGGCGGCTTCACCATTTGTTGCGTAGGGCACGAACGCGTTGCGTAATACGCAACGCTCGGGCCGTCTCGCCGCAAACGTTTGGAGCCCGGGTGGTGCAACCGCGATTTCTGATCATCGGTGCGGGTGTGGTCGGATCGGCCTTGGCCGATGAGCTGACAGCGCTGGGGTACACAGAGGTGACCGTCCTCGACCGCGGCCCACTCGACCCTGGTCAGACACCGATGACAGGTGGGTCCAGTTCGCACGCACCCGGATTGGTGTTCCAGACCAATCCGTCGCGGACCATGGCGGAGTTCGCCCACTACACGGCCACCAAGCTCAGGTCGCTGAACACAGCGGACAGCCTGTGCTTCAACACTGTCGGAGGGCTCGAGGTTGCCACCACGCCGGAGCGACTGGCCGATCTGCACCGGAAGGCGGGCTGGGCGCGGGTCGAGGGAATCGAAGCCACGGTTGTCGATGTCGACGAGTGTGTGCGGCTCCATCCGCTGATCGACCGAGACATCGTTCTGGGCGGCCTGCACACGCCCGCCGATGGTCTGGCCGGTGCCCCCGCCGCGATCGGGATGCAGATGCGGCGGGCAATCGACCGGGGCGCAACGTTCTTCGGTGGCCAGCAGGTGATCGAGATCAGCCAACGGGCTGGTGTGGTCACCGGTGTCCGCACCACCGAGCGCACGTTCGAGGCCGACGTCGTGGTCTCGTGTGCCGGGTTCTGGGGCGCCGAACTCGGGAACCTCGTCGGACTGCGGGTACCTCTGGTCCCGATGGGGCACCAGTACGCGAAAACCACTGCGCTGCCTGTCCTTCGGGATCATCGTGATCAATCGAGAGGCCACGCCGACGCAAGCCTGCCCATTCTGCGGCATCAGGACGCCGACCTCTACTATCGCCAGCACGGCGAGGCGATGGGCATCGGCTATTACGGGCACCGTCCGATGCCGGTGGACATGACCTCTCTCGACGAATTGACCGCGGCCCAGCCGATGCCCTCGATGCTGCCCTTCACCGATACCGACTTCGCTCCTGCCTGGACCGAGTCGATGCGTCTTCTGCCTGCCCTCGCCGATGTCGGCGTGGGCGAGGGGTTCAACGGCATCTTCTCGTTCACCCCGGACGGGGGCCCGATGATGGGCGAACATCCCGAGCTGTCCGGATTCTGGGTGGCGGAGGCGGTGTGGGTGACGCATTCGGCCGGTGTGGCCAGGACGATGGCCCGGTGGATCACAGAAGGAACCCCTGACCTCGATCTCCACGGTTGTGACCTCGCCCGGTTCACCACCGCGCAGCTGTCGGCCGATTACGTGGCCGACACGAGTGCACAAGCTTTCGTCGAGGTGTACGACATCATCCATCCCCGTGACCAACGCTCCGTGCAGCGCGGCATCGCCACGAGCCCGTTCCATGCGAGGCACGTGGAGGCGGGCGCGGTGTTCCACACGGGCCGCGAGTGGGAACGGCCGGCCTGGTTCGAGAGCAACGCGGGCCTGGTCGACGGCGACGTCCCATACCCGCACGACGGTTGGGCCGGCCGGAACTGGTCGCCGATCGTGCAGGCCGAAGCCCTCGCAACCCGCCGCCGGGTGGGCTTGTACGACATGACGTCGCTCATGCGGATCGAGGTCACGGGTGCCGACGCAACGAACTTCCTCGACAAGATGCTGACCCGTACGGTGCGGCGACCGATCGGGACGGTGATCTACGCGCTGCTCTTGGACGAGTCCGGTGGTGTCCGCAGTGATGTGACGGTTGCCCGGTTGGGCGAGAACACCTTTCAACTCGGTATCAATGGACCGATGGACATCGACTGGCTGCAACGGCATCGAGCCGATGCCGACGTCACCGTCACCGACATCACCGCCGCCACCTGTTGCGTGGGTGTCTGGGGGCCGCTGGCCCGTGAACTGGTGGCGCCCCTGTGCTCAATCGATCTGTACGACACCACACTCGGTTACTACCAGGCTGCACGCGCGACCATCGGCGGCATTCCGGTGACCATGATGCGTATCTCCTACGTCGGCGAGCTGGGCTGGGAGATATACGCCGACGCCGCCCACGGCGAATTGTTTTGGGACACATTGGCAGAGGCGGGAGAACCACTCGGTGCGGTGTGGGCAGGGCGCGGGGCGCTCGACGTGTTGCGCCTGGAAAAGGGGTACCGCGCCTGGGGCGCCGACGTGGATGCCGAGATGTCTCCCGAGGAAGCAGGTTTGTCCTTCGCGGTGGGAAAGAAGCACGACTTCCTCGGCAGGCACGCGCTCGAGGTGAGGGTGGTGCGCTCGAAGCTTCACACCCTCGTTGCTCGAGACCCACAGGCGATCGTCATGGGCGGCGAGCCGGTGACCGCGACCGGTCAGGTGGTCGGCTTTGTCACCTCGGCCGCCTTCTCCGCACTGTTGAGCCGGACGATCTGCTATGCCCGACTGGCGCCGCACTTGTCTGCCGGAGACACCGTCGCCGTGGAGTACTTCGGGGAGCTCCTCGACTTCGACATCACCGAACCGGTGCTTGTCGACCCAGAGGGAGCACGTGTCAAAGGTCTGATCGGAGTGAACAATTGAGTGACCGCAGCGCGGGGAGCTACGACGTCATCGTCCTGGGTCTGGGCGGGATGGGATCATCGGCCGCCTATCACCTGGCGCGTCGAGGTATGCGGGTGCTCGGGCTCGAGCGGTTCGCGCCTGCGCACGACAAGGGGTCCAGCCATGGCGGATCCCGGATCATCCGGCAGTCGTATTTCGAGGATCCGGCCTATGTGCCACTGCTGCTGCGATCGTACGAACTGTGGGAGGAGCTCAAGCAGGACAGCGGTATCGACGTCTACTCGATCACCGGTGGTCTGTTCATCGGCCCACCCGACTCGATGACGTTCTCCGGCTCACTGCGGGCATCGGAGCAGTGGGGCCTGGACCACGAGGTACTGACCGATCGTGAGGTGCACCAACGCTTTCCGGCCTTTGAGCCGCCCGCGGGGCAGTACGCACTCTATGAGCGGATGGCGGGTTTTGCACGACCGGAGTTCACCGTCCGAGCGCACATCGGGCTGGCACAGCAGGCGGGTGCCGACCTCCACTTCGGAGAACCGGCGCTCACGTGGACCGACGACGTCGACGGGGTAAGCGTCCACACCGAGGCCGGTACCTATCACGCCGCGCAGCTCGTCGTGTGCCCGGGCGCGTGGGCGCCGAAAATATTGTCGGACATCGGGATCCGGATCAAGATCGAGCGACAGGTCATGTACTGGATCGATCACTCGCCGGGGTCGCCGCCGATGGACGGCGGCCCGATCTACATCCAGGAGAACGACACGGTCGAGCAGATCTACGGATTCCCGCCGATCGACGGTCCTGCAGGCGGAGCAAAGGTGGCGTTCTTCCGCAAGGGAACCGAATGCACACCGGACACGATCGACCGGGAAGTCCACCCGGATGAGCGCAGGGACATGGTGGACCGGGTCGCGCAGCTGCTTCCAGGGTTGAGCGGCCCGGTTCTGGACACGGCCACGTGCATGTACTCGACAACTCCGGACGAGCACTTCGTCATCGCCCGCCACCCGCTGCACACCAACGTCGCGGTCGCCTGCGGATTCTCGGGCCACGGCTTCAAGTTCGTACCAGTGGTCGGGGAGATACTCGCCGATCTGGTCGAGCACGGCACCACCGATCATCCCATCGCCCTGTTCGATCCGGCCAGACTGGCAAGCGCATGACCGTCACCGAGCCGGCGGATTCGCTGGCGTCGGAGCGGCATGCCCCCGACCCCTCGTCTGCGTCTTCGGGACCGGCGTTGATTTCCACGCTGCCAGGCGACGCCTACACCGATCCGGGCTTCTTCGCGGCCGAGCAGGAACGGATCTTCGAGCAGATGTGGTTCTGCGCCGTGCTCGCCGCCGATGTGTCCACCGTCGGTGCGTTCCGCACCGTTGTGGTCGGTCGAGAAAGCGTGTTGGTCGTCCGGGGTCGGGACGGGACACTACGTGCGTTCCTCAACAGTTGCCGCCACCGCGGTGCACTCATCTGTGACCAGCCCGAGGGGCAGGTGCGGCGCAACCTGCAGTGCCCGTATCACGCTTGGACCTACGGGTTGGACGGAAAACTCGTCGCCGCACCCAACCTGGCCGATCTCGGTGACATCGACCGGGCCGCCTACGGTCTGATTCCGGTCGCTGCCACGGAGTGGCTCGGCTACCTGTGGGTCTGTCTGGCCGACAACCCGCCGTCGTTTGCCGACGAGGTCATCGGCGCCGTGACGGACAGGCTCGGGAGCACCGAGTCGATCGAGCGATACGAGGTCGATCAGTTGGTGCTGGGCCGACGTGAGCGGTACGAGGTGGCCGCGAACTGGAAGCTCATCATCGAGAACTTCATGGAGTGCTATCACTGCGCCACCATCCACCCGGAGTTGACCGAGGTGCTGCCGGAGTTCGCCGACGGTCTGGCGGCCCAGTACTACGTGGGCCACGGCGCACTGTTCGGCGAAGATGTCGAAGGATTCACCGTCGACGGTTCGCCCGGCCACGGGACGTTGCCGGCGTTGTCGGCTGGGCAAGATCGCCGGTACTACGCGATCACGGTGCGGCCGCAGGTGTTCATCAACCTCGTCCCCGACCATGTGATCGTGCACCGGATGTACCCGGTGTCGGTCGACGCGACGGTTGTCGAATGCGACTGGCTCTATCGGCGAGAAGTGGTGGATTCAGGTGCGGACCTGGACAAGTCGGTCGAGTTGTTCCATCGGGTCAATCTCCAGGACTTCGCCGCCTGTGAGCGCACTCAGCCGGGCATGTCCTCTCGTGCCTACCGCCGCGGCGGCGTACTGGTTCCCGCCGAGCACCACATCGGCGAGTTTCATGATTGGGTACGTACGGAGGTCGATCCGGCGTCATAGTTGTTCCACGACACACCCGGCCGCGCGAGATCGGCCCAGGGCGAGAGGAGTCCGACCGCGTGGCAGATCTGTTGATCGGAGGCAAGTGGGTCGCCTCGTCCTCGGGCGAGCGACGCGATTGCATCAATCCCGCAGACGGTTCGGTGGTGGCAACGGTCGACGAGGCGAGTGCCGATGATGCTCGTGCTGCCGTCGACGCGGCCCGCGCCGCCTTCCCGGTATGGTCCGCCACTGCTGTCGCCGAGCGTGCCGCTGCTCTGGACAGCATCGCGGACCTCCTCGGCCGCGACCGCGAGCAGCTGGCCCGTATCGAGACCCTCGAC
The DNA here is from genome assembly GCF_051487485.1 of Williamsia muralis. Taxonomy (GTDB): domain Bacteria; phylum Actinomycetota; class Actinomycetes; order Mycobacteriales; family Mycobacteriaceae; genus Williamsia; species Williamsia muralis_B. The sequence goes on from NZ_JAHVCV010000003.1 coordinate 243,282, forward strand.
ACCGGGAAGACCCTGGCAGAGAGCCACATCGACATCGACGATGTGATCTCGGTGTTCCGGTACTACGCGAATCTGGCGCGCACCCAGGCCGACCGGGTCGTCGATGTCGGCAACCCGGAGGTGATCTCGCGGGTGGTGGCCGAACCCGCAGGGGTCTGCGTGATGATCGCCCCGTGGAACTACCCGCTGCTGCAGATCTCCTGGAAGGTGGCTCCGGCGCTCGCGGCAGGTTGCACGATGGTGCTCAAACCCAGTGAAGTGACTCCTCTTTCGACCATCGAGTTCGCGAAGCTGATGTCGGAGGCAGGTGTCCCGGACGGGGTGGTGAACCTGGTCCAGGGGAGCGGCGCCGCGGTCGGCGGGGCGCTCACCGACAACCCCGACGTCGATCTCATCTCGTTCACCGGTGGACTCGCCACCGGTCAGAAGATCTCCGAGGTCGCGGCCAAGCATGTCACCAGGGTTCTCGTCGAACTGGGCGGAAAGAACCCGCACATCGTGTTCGCCGATGCGCTCTCTGACGACCAGGCGTTTGCCAATTCGGTGGACCAGGTGCTCACGGGTGTATTCCTTCATTCCGGCCAGGTGTGCTCGGCCGGAACCCGATTGATCATCGAAGAGTCGGTGGCCGACGACTTCGTCGACGCGCTGGTCACCGCGGCCGAGCAGATCGTGATGGGTCCGGGCCTCGACCCGGCGAGCAAGACCGGCCCCCTGGTGTCCGAAGCGCAGCTGCGCAAGATGCAGGAGTTCGTCCGGGTGGGCGCCGAGGAGGGAGCCACCCTCGTCGCCGGCGGACGACAGCCCGATGACGAGGAACTCGCGTCCGGGTTCTTCTTCCTGCCGACCATCTTCGACCACTGCGATCGGAGCATGCGGCTGATCCGGGAGGAAACATTCGGTCCGATCCTCACCGTCGAGCGATTCAGCTCCGAGGCCGAGGCGCTCGAACTCGGCAACGACACGGAGTACGGCCTCGCTGCAGGTGTCCGCACCTTCGATGCCGCCAAGGCCGAGCGCATGGCCCGCGGGCTGCGTCACGGCACCGTGTGGGTCAACGATTTCGGCTACTACACCCCGGCCGCGGAATGGGGTGGTTTCGGGCGATCCGGCAACGGACGCGAACTCGGACCGACAGGGCTGTCGGAATACCAAGAGCTCAAACACATTTGGAACAACACCGCGGCGCCCGCCGCGGGATGGTTTTCCGGCTAGGCGAGGCGTCCTTCGAAAGGTTATGGCCCAATGACCACAACGCAACCCGGGGGCGCGCCCCCGCCCGGATCGACATCTTCGTCCGCCGACACGGGGATGGAGCATTTCGGTTACAAGCCCAGCCTCGACCGCAGTATCGGCAAGTTCGCCAGTTTCGCGGCCGGCGTGTCCTACATCTCGATCCTGACCGGCACCTTCCAGTTGTTCTACTTCGGTTTCGGTACCGCCGGTCCGGCGTACCTGTGGTCCTGGCCGCTGGTGTTCATCGGGCAGATGGCTGTTGCTCTCTGTTTCATGGAACTCGCCGCCAAGTACCCTGTCGCGGGCTCGGTCTACAACTGGTCAAAACTGTTGGGCAGCAGGATCGTCGGATGGTCATCGGGTTGGCTGATGCTCACGGCGTCGATCGTCACGCTCGCGGCCGTGGTACTCGCACTACAGCTCAACCTGCCCCGTTTGTGGAGCGGCTTTCAGATCATCGGTGACGGCACCGGAGAGTACGACTACGCGGGCAACGCGGTCATCCTCGGCACCATCCTGATCATCATCACCACCGTCATCAACGCGCTCGGCGTGAAGCTGATGGCCAGGATCAACAGCGCGGGTGTGTTCATCGAACTCATCGCGGCTGTTCTGATCGCGATCATCCTGGCGGCCAACATCGAACGTGGCCCCGATGTGTTCTTCTCCACGCACGGCTACGGTGCCGGGGAGAGCGGTGGCTACCTCGGTGCGTTCTTGATCGCCTCGCTTGCCTCGGGGTATGTGATGTACGGATTCGACACGGCCAGCTCGCTCGGCGAGGAGACGATGGAGCCGCGACGCACGGCGCCCAAGGCCATCTTCCGGGCGATCCTGGCGTCCTTTGTCATCGGCGGCGCCATCCTCGTGTTCGCCGTCATGGCTGCGCCCGACCTCGACGATCCGGCGCTCGGCGAGCAATCAGGCAGTCTGCAGGGCATCGTCGAAGCCGTCATGTGGGGACCGCTCGGCGACATCTTCCTGGTGTGCATCGTGATCGCGGTCATCGTGTGTTCGCTTGCCGTGCACACTGCGGCGATCCGGCTCACGTTCGCGATGGCGCGCGACAATGCACTGCCGTTCGGCAATGCCCTGGCCCGCGTCCACCCCAAGACCCAGACCCCGGTGGTGCCGGCCATCGTGATCGGTGTGTTGGCGGTGCTGATCCTGGTCATCAACATCAACCAGCCGAAGATCTTCACGGTCCTGACCTCGATCGCCATCATCATGATCTATCTCGCGTACCTCATGGTGACCGGTCCGTTGCTCAAGAAGCGACTGCAGGGACAGTGGCCGCCGAAGGACCTCAAGGAGGACGGTTATTTCACCATGGGGCGGTGGGGGATGTTCGTCAACATCGTCGCCGTCGTCTGGGGAGCCGCGATGGCGCTGAACCTCGCATGGCCGCGGGAAGCGGTGTACGGCACCCCTTGGTACAACACCTGGGGTGCGTTTGTGTACATCGGCATCATCCTGGCCACCGGATTGCTGTGGTACGGCCTCAAAGGACGTCACCACATCGGGGTGCTCCGATCTCACGCATCGTCCACCAAGGAGTGAATCCCTGTGCCGCAGCAGCATTTCGACTATGTGATCGCCGGGGGAGGCACAGCGGGATGTGTGCTCGCGGCACGGCTGAGCGAGGATCCGTCGGTGACGGTGTGCCTGGTGGAGGCGGGGCCCACTGATGTCGACAACAAGGACATCCTGGAACTCGCGGCGTGGATGCACCTGCTCGACTCGGGCTATGACTGGGACTACCCGGTCGAGCCGCAAGAGATCGGCAACTCGTTCCTGCGGCATGCCCGCGCAAAGGTGTTGGGCGGATGCTCCTCTCACAATTCCTGTATCGCGTTCTGGCCGCCGGCCGAGGGGTTGGCGGAGTGGGAGGCGTCGGGACTGACGGGGTGGGGGCCGGATTCGATCTGGCCGCTGGTGCGCAAGCTCGAACGCAACGACGCCGAGGGCTCGCACGGACACGACGGCCCGGTCCGGTTGCGGGACGTGCCACCGGGCGACCCTTGTGGCGCAGCCGTTCTCGAGGCGGCCGCCCAGGTCGGGCTGCCCACCGTGGGCTTCAACCGCGGTGAGACCGTGCTGAACGGCGCCGGGTGGTTCCAGATCAACGCCGACGAAGACGGCACCAGGATGAGCACCTCACATGCTTATCTGCATCCCATTCTGCGGTCGCGGCCGAACCTCGAGGTGCGCACCGGGTGCTTCGTCAGTGAGGTGGTCTTCGAAGGCACCGCCGCAGTCGGGGTGCGCTATCAGCGGCCGGACCTGACCGGATACGACGTGGTGTCTGCGACGCGCGAGGTGATCGTGACCGCCGGGGCCGTCGACACCCCGAAACTGCTCATGCTCTCGGGGATCGGTCCGGCAGAGCACCTACGGGAGATGGGCATCGAGGTGCGCGTCGACGCGCCCGGTGTGGGTGCAAATCTCGACGATCATGTCGAGGGACTGGTGTTCTGGGAATCCTCGCGTCCGATGGTCACCACGTCGAGCCAGTGGTGGGAGATCGGATTGTTCGCCACCACCGAGCCGGATCTTGTGCTGCCGGACCTGATGATGCACTACGGGAGTGTGCCGTTCGACATGAACACCCTCCGGTGGGGTTATCCGACCACCGACAATGGTTTCTGTCTGACTCCCAATGTCACACAGGGTCTTTCGCGCGGAACCGTGCGGCTGCGCAGTCGCGACTTCCGTGACCGCGCGAAGGTGGACCCGCGGTACTTCACCGATCCGGACGGCCACGACGACCGCGTGATGCTCGCCGGTGTGAAGCTGGCACGCACCATCGCCGAGCAATCACCGCTCAAGCAGTGGATCGCGCGTGAGTTGGCCCCGGGGCCCGACGCCGTCACCGATGACGAACTCCTCGACTACATCCACAAGACGCACAACACGGTCTATCACCCGGCGGCCACCGCGCGGATGGGTCCCGACGGCGACCCGATGGCCGTGCTCGATCCGCAGTTGCGCGTACGCGGCACCCAGCGGCTGCGGGTCGTGGACGCGTCCGCAATGCCCAAGCTCCCCGCGGTGAACCCGAACATCACCGTGATGGCCATGGGAGAGAAGTGCGCCGAGCTGATCAAGGCAACATGAACGGCCTGCGCCACCGTCAGGCCCACTGACTGGGACTCACTGACTAGACTCGGCCGGGTGAATGACCAGATCAATGTCGGCGTACTCGGTTCCGGTGGCAAAGTCGGGCAAGCCATCGTCGATGCGGTCGAGGCCGCCTCGGACCTGACGTTCAGCGCGGGCGTCGACAAAGACGACCCGTTGACGCGTTTCGTCGAGACCGGTACGTCGGTGGTGGTCGACTTCACCCACCCCGACGTCGTGATGGACAACCTGGAGTTCCTGATCCACAGCGGCATTCACGCCGTGGTCGGGACAACGGGTTTCGACGACAACCGGCTCGCCACCGTTCGCGGCTGGCTGGAGAAGAAGCCGGACGTCGGTGTGCTCATCGCACCCAACTTCGCGATCGGCGCCGTGCTGAGCATGCGGTTCGCCCAACAGGCTGCCCGCTTCTTCGACTCGGTCGAGGTCGTCGAGCTACATCACCCACACAAGGCCGATGCCCCGTCCGGGACGGCGTACCGGACCGCACGACTGATCGCCGAAGCCCGAGCGGCGGCGGGCGTGCCGATCAGCCCGGATGCCACCAGTACCGAACTCGAAGGCGCACGTGGGGCCGACGTCGAAGGTGTTCGTGTCCATTCGGTTCGTCTGGCGGGCTTGGTCGCCCACCAGGAGGTGCTCCTCGGGACGCAGGGGGAGACGTTGACCATCAGGCATGACTCGATCGACCGGACATCGTTTGCGCCCGGGGTGCTGCTCGGCGTCCGCCAGATAGCGTCTCGGCCCGGCCTCACCGTGGGTCTCGACGAGTTGATGGACCTGTGAGCTACGCCGGTGAGTGACAAGCGCAAAGATGCCCGGCCCATCGTCCTCGCGATCGCGGCGCTGGTTCTGGTGCTCTGCTTCTACTTCGTTCTGCTGGGCACGCGGGGTGTCGATCTGCTGACCAGTGGCGAGGCCGTCGGTGTCGGTCTCGGAATCGGAGTGCTCATCTTGCCGTTGCTGGGTGTCTGGATGGTGGTCGCAACACTGCGGGCCGGGCTCGCGCATCAGCGGCTCGCCAGACGAATGGCAGAAGAGGGCACCGAGCTGGACGTCTCCGCCTTGCCCAGGCGCCCGTCCGGCCGGATCGAGCGCGAGGCGGCGGACGAGTTGTTCGCGAAGGTCAAGGCCGAATGGGAAGCAGACCCCAGCGATTGGCGCGCCACCTACCGCATCGCCCGGGCCTATGACTACGCCGGTGACCGTTCCCGTGCCCGCGAGATGATGAAACGCGCTGTCGCACAAGAGAAGGAATCGAGTACCGCCGGCGGTCGTGCTGATGGCTGACGCGCGCACATTGCTCGTGGTGCACCACACACCCTCGCCGCCGACCCGTGAGCTGCTGGAGAAGGTGCTCGAAGGCACGGCCGACCCGGAGATCTCCGGTGTGCGAGTGCGACCCATCGCGGCACTCGCGGCCACCGTGCCCGACGTCTTGGCCGCCGACGGTTTCCTGTTCGGCACCCCGGCCAACTTCGGGTACATGTCGGGCGCACTGAAGCACTTCTTCGACACCGTCTACTACCCGGTGCTCGGATCGGTGACCGGCAAACCGTATGGCTTGTGGGTACACGGAAACAACGACACCGCGGGGGCGGTGGCTTCCGTTCAGCGTCTTGCAACGGGGCTGGAACTCGAGCCGGCGGCCGCGCCGCTCGAAATCACGGCAATCGACCCGTCCACGCGTCACGCGTGTTACGAGCTGGGTGCAGTGCTGGCGGCCACAATCGCTTGAGCCGCGTCCTGCTCGTGGGTGGGCGAAGACTGGTTGGCTCGCCGCGGCGACACGCGGGAACGACGACGAGTCCGACGCACCCTAGACTTGACCCCGTGACGGACGCGGCCAAGATCCCAACCCCGTACGAGGACCTGCTTCGGCTTGTGCTCGACACGGGAACGCCCAAAGCCGACCGCACCGGTACCGGCACCCGGAGCCTGTTCGGTCATCAGCTCCGGTACGACCTCGCAGAGGGTTTCCCGCTGATCACCACCAAGCGGGTGCACCTGAAGTCGATCGTCTACGAGCTCCTGTGGTTCCTCCGTGGCGATTCGAACGTGCGGTGGTTGCAGGACCGCGGCGTGACCATCTGGGACGAGTGGGCCGACGCCGATGGCGAGCTCGGGCCGGTGTACGGCGTGCAGTGGCGCAGCTGGCCGACCCCGTCCGGCGAACACATCGACCAGATCTCCGCCGCGCTCGAGCTGCTGCGCAGCGACCCCGACTCCCGGCGCAACATCGTCTCCGCGTGGAACGTGGGCGAGATACCGCAGATGGCCCTGCCTCCCTGTCACGCGTTCTTTCAGTTCTACGTCGCCGACGGCAAACTCTCGTGCCAGCTCTATCAGCGCAGCGCTGACCTGTTTCTCGGGGTGCCGTTCAACATCGCGTCGTATGCGCTGCTGACCCACATGATGGCCGAGCAGGCGGGACTCGATGTCGGCGAGTTCGTCTGGACCGGCGGCGACTGCCACATTTACGACAATCATGTCGAGCAGGTCACCACCCAGCTCCAGCGCGACCCGTATCCCTACCCACGCTTGTCACTGGCGCGGCGGGACTCCATCTTCGACTACGAATACTCCGATATCGAGGTCCTGGATTACCGCTACCACCCGGGCATCAAGGCGCCGGTGGCGGTCTAGTTCGCCGATGACAATCGCACTCATCTGGGCTCAGGCTGCCGACGGGGCAATCGGTCGTGGTGGCGACATCCCGTGGCATCTGCCCGAGGACCAACGGTACTTTCGGCAGATCACCGGTGGGCACCCGGTGGTGATGGGGCGGCGTACCTGGGATTCACTCCCGGCTCGATTCCGTCCTCTGCCGGGTAGGGCCAATCTTGTTGTCACCCGCAATACGCAATGGTCCGCAGACGGGGCGCAGACCCACCCGAACGTGCGCGAGGCCCTTGACGCCGGACTCCATCTCGACGATACGGTCTTTGTCATGGGCGGTGGTGAGATCTACGGCGCCGCAATGGAATCGGCGCACGAGGCGTATGTCACCGAGATCGACCTCGAGGTGCCTGATGCCGATACCTGGGCGCCCGCACTCGATCCCGGCCGGTGGTCGCTGGAATCCGACGGAGGCTGGCTCGAGTCGCCCACCGGTGTCCGCTATCGATTCCTTCGGTACTCGGCATCGCCGTGACAACCGTTCGACGAACCCGGGCTGAATCGCTGTCGGCGACGCAGGCCCGCAGAATCGCCCTTGCCGCACAGGGTTTCGCAGACCGTCGCCCCGCGGGTCCGGTGACCCGCCGGCACATCGAGCGGGTGCTGGGCAGGGTCCGCCTGTTCCAGATGGACTCGGTGAGTGTGGCGGTGCGCGCGCACTACATGCCGCTGTACAGCCGGCTCGGTGAGTACGACCGGACACTCCTGGAGCAGGCCGCGTGGGCCCCGACAACCCGCCGGCCGGCCCTGCTCGCCGAGTACTGGGCGCATGAAGCCGCGTTGATACCCATCGAGCACTGGCCCCTGTTCCATTGGCGGATGGACGATTTCCAGCACGGGCGGTACAAAGAAGCAGCTGGGGACCCACATGCCGCCGCGATGCGCGCACAGATCCGCGAAGCAGTCGCCGAGTTGGGGCCCTGTACGAGTGGGATGCTCGAAGATCATCTCGGCCACGCGAAGCGGACGCGCAAAGGCGCCTGGTGGGACCGCAGCCATGTGAAGTACCTGTGCGAGGTGATGTTCGCTGCCGGTGAGCTGTCCGCGGTGCGACGCAGTGGCTTCGCCAGGTACTACGACCTCACCGAGAACATCGTCGGCGAGTACGCCGCGGTCACCGTGCCCCGCGACGAGGCAATCCGCGAATTGGTCGCCGGTTCGGTGACCGCGCTCGGTGTCGGCACCGAGGTCGACATCCGCGACTACTACCGCCTCAAACCGCAGGCGGCCCGTGAGGCACTGGACGATCTCGTCGCCGCCGGGCGTGTTCAGCAGGTGGAGGTCGAGGGCTGGGCGAAGCCGGCATTCCTCGACCCCGCCGCGCGACTACCGCGGAAAGTCGAACGTACGGCCCTGCTCAGCCCGTTCGATTCGTTGGTGTTCTTTAGGCCCCGTACCGAGCGGCTGTTCGATTTCCACTATCGGATCGAGATCTACGTTCCCGAGGCCAAGCGCGTGCACGGCTATTACGTCTTCCCGTATCTGATGGGCGAGCGGCTCGTGGCCCGGGTGGACCTCAAGACCGACCGGGCAGGCGATCAGTTGCTGGTCCTCGGCGCGTTCTGTGAGAGCCGGGCCGATCCGCTGGAGGTGGCCACCGCGTTGGCCGCGGACCTGCTGGACATGGCACAGTGGCTCGGCGTCAGCAGGGTCGAGGTCGGTTCGCGGGGCGATCTGGCAGCCCCTCTCACAGCCGCCGTGCACGCTCGACTCTGAACCGGCCCTCGGCCCGACCATCGGGTCCGGGGCGGTGAAGGGGACAATCGGTGCTCCAACACGAAGAAAGAGGAATGCGGTGTCCGAACTGGTGCCATTGAAGGTGCAACTGGTGGCGAAGTCGTCGTTCGACCCGCCGACCGATGTGCCGTGGACCACAGACGCGGACGGGGGTGAAGCCCTCGTCGAGTTCGCCGGGCGCGCCTGTTACCAGAGTTGGGACAAGCCCAATCCGCGGACCGCGACCAACGCCGGATATCTGCGTCACATCCTCGAAGTCGGGCATCTGTCGCTGCTCGAACACGCCACGGTCACGTTCTACATCTCGGGGATCTCCCGGTCATGCACGCACGAGCTGATCCGCCACCGGCACTTTTCCTATTCGCAGCTGTCGCAACGCTTTGTGCCCGAACATGATTCGAATGTCGTCTGCCCTCCGGCGATCCGGGGCGACGCCGAACTCGAAGCCCTGTTCGTCTCGGCCACCGATGCCAGCCGCGCGGCCTACGCCGAACTGCTGACGGCACTCGAAGAGAAGTTCTCCGATGTGCCCAACAACATCCTGCGGCGTAAGCAGGCCCGTCAGGCCGCACGTGCGGTCCTGCCGAACGCCACGGAGACCAAGATCGTCGTCACCGGCAACTACCGCGCCTGGCGGCACTTCATCGGTATGCGGGCCACCGAGCACGCCGACGTGGAGATCCGCCAGCTGGCCATCGAGTGCCTGCGTCAACTGCTCGACATCGCCCCAACTGTGTTCGGGGACTTCGAGATCGGGAGGCTCTCCGATGGGTCGGAGGTGGCGACGTCCCCGTTCGTACTGGAGGGGTGAGAGTCGGGCCGGGACCGGCCGACCTCTGACAGCGCCGCGGATGCGGGATCGGCGCAGGGCCTCCGGTAACCTTAGCCACCATGACCACCGGTGAGACGCAACCGCAGAGCTTCCCTTTCGGGACTGTCAGTGTTGCCATGGTTACCCCGTTCACCGTCGATGGAAAGCTCGACCTGGACAGGGCCGGCGAACTCGCCGTGAAGCTCGTGGACGGCGGGTGTGATGGGCTGGTGGTCTCCGGGACCACCGGCGAATCGCCGACGACGACGCCCGCCGAGAAACTCGATCTGCTCAAGACTGTGCTCGCCGCGGTCGGTGACCGGGCCCGCATCGTGCAGGGCGCCGGTAGTTACGACACGCGCGAGAGCGTCTGGTTCGCGAAAGAGGCGGCAGCACTCGGCGCGCACGGCCTCCTGGTGGTGACCCCGTACTACTCGAGGCCGCCGCAGACCGGTCTGCTCGCACACTTCACAGCGGTCGCCGACGCCACCGACCTGCCGGTGATGCTCTACGACATCCCGCCGCGCTCGGTGGTGCCGATCGAACACCGCACACTGCTCGAACTCTCACGCCACCCGAACATCGTCGCTGTCAAGGATGCCAAGGGCGACCTGAACTCGGCGGCGTCGCTGATGACCGACACCGGGCTGCAGTACCTGTCCGGTGAAGACGCACTGAACCTGCCCTGGCTCTCGATCGGCGCGGCGGGGTACGTCAGCGTCATCGGGCACCTCGTACCCGATCGGCTGCGCGACATGCTCGACGCGGTGAACAAAGGCGACCTGGTTCGCGCCCGCGAACTGAATGCGTCGATGATCCCGCTCGTCAACGCGATGGGCCGACTCGGAGGCGTCACGATGGTCAAGGCCGCACTGCGCATCCTCGGTCTCGACGTCGGAGACCCGAGGCTGCCGCAGGTGCCGGCCACCGGCCCCCAGATCGAAGCCCTGATCGCCGATCTGCGCGTAGCGAAGGTGCTGTCATGACCTCACAGTCAGGCGGTGAATCCGTCGAGCCGACCCGCCGCCGGGGACGAGTCATTCGAAAGGCCGGACCGCCGGCAGAGCCCCGTGTAGAGAAAATCGAGTCGAAACCCCCTGTGGCCAAAGCCCAAGAACCCGTGAACACCCCGCAATCCGCTCCTTCTGCCCCGAGGGAACAGTCGTCGCCCGCGACCAAGGCCCCGAAGGCAGCCGGTTCGAACACCTCCGGCAACAAGCGGCCCTCGCGAGACCGCAAAGGCGGCGGACGCAAGGCCGTCGCAGACAAGCGGTCCGAGCCGAAGAGTGTCGATCCCACCGAGAAACTCGGGGCTCCGCGGCGGCTGCCGGCCGGTGGCCTGCGGGTCGTCGCCCTCGGCGGCATCGGTGAAATCGGCAGGAACATGACCGTTTTCGAGTACGACGGTCGTCTGCTCATCGTCGACTGCGGTGTGCTCTTCCCCGAGGACGCCCAGCCCGGTGTCGACCTGATCCTTCCGGACTTCCGGTACATCGAGGACCGCATCGACGACGTCGAGGCGATTATCCTCACGCACGGCCACGAGGACCACATCGGTGCCGTCCCGTTCCTGTTGCGACTGCGTCCGCAGATCCCCGTCATCGGGTCGAAGTTCACCCTCGCCCTGCTCGCTGCCAAGTGCCGCGAACATCGCCAGCGTCCGAAACTGGTCGAGGTCGTCGAGGGCGAGAAGACCACGCACGGACCTTTCGAGTGCGAATATTTCGCGGTCAACCACTCGATCCCCGATGCTCTGGCGGTGGCGATCCGGACCGGCGCAGGGGTTGTCCTGCACACCGGCGACATCAAGCTCGACCAGCTGCCGCTGGACGGCAGGCTCACCGACCTCGCCGGATTCAGTCGCCTGGGCGACGAGGGCGTCGACCTCTTCCTTGTCGACTCGACCAACGCCGAGGTACCCGGGTTCGTCACACCGGAGCGCCAGATCGGTGGAGTGCTCGACCAGGTGATCGGCAAGGCCCGTCAGCGCGTGATCGTCGCTTCGTTCGCCAGCCATGTGCACCGCATCCAGCAGGTCGTCGACGTGGCCCACACACACGGGCGCCGGGTGACGTTCGTCGGACGCTCGATGGTCCGCAACATGCAGATCGCCCAGGAACTCGGCTACCTGCGGGTGCCCGACGGCGTGGTGGTCGATCTCGACACGGCCGCAACACTTCCCGACCACAAGCTGGTGCTCATCTCCACCGGATCGCAGGGCGAACCGCTGTCGGCACTGTCACGGATGGCCCGCGGTGAACATCGGCAGATCAACATTCGCGCGGACGACCTGGTCGTCTTGGCGTCCTCACTCATACCGGGCAACGAGAACTCGGTGTTCGCGGTGGTCAACGGCCTGGCTCGGCGCGGGGCGACGGTGGTCACCCAGCAGAGCGCCAAGGTGCACGTGTCGGGTCACGCATCGGCCGGTGAGCTGCTCTACCTCTACAACGCAGTCCGGCCCTCCAACGTGATGCCCGTGCACGGTGAATGGCGCCACCTTCGCGCCAACGCAGCACTGGCAGTTGCCACCGGCGTCAAGCCGGAGGCCGTTGTCCTCGCCGAGGACGGCGTGGTGGTGGATCTGATCGACGGCCGTGCCCAGATCTCCGGCCGTGTCCCTGTCGGCTACGTCTACGTGGACGGACTCTCGGTGGGCGACGTGGGGGAGTCGACGCTCTCGGAGCGTTTGGTGCTCGGCGAGGGCGGCTTCATCGCCATCGCCGTGGTGATCGACGCCGACAGCGGCCGGGCGATCAATCCGGCCGAGGTATCCGGCCGAGGCTTCTCGGATGATCCGACCGCGCTGAAAGAGGCGGGTGACCTCGTCGATCAGGCGCTGGCACAGATGGCGGTCGAACGCGTCACGGACACTCATCGGATCGCCCAGACGATCCGTCGTGTGGTGGGTCGCTGGGTTGCCGACAAGTACCGGCGGCGCCCCATGATCGTGCCAACCGTGATGACCGTCAGCGAGTCTTCGGCGGACTGACGACGCCGCACCTCATAGGGTGTGTGCATGACCATTGCCCGAGATGAACGCGCCGCGCTGGTGTCCACCCTGCGCAGCGTCGGCCCCGATGCCCCGACGCTGTGCGAAGGGTGGACCACCCGCGACCTGACCGCTCACATGATCGTCCGCGAATACCGGCTCGATGCGATGCCCGGCATCCTCGTCCCGGCGTTGGCCGGCCGAACCAAATCGGCCCAGGACCAGGCCGCGCGCGACGACTGGGACGCGATGCTCGCCAAGTTCGCCGCGGGTCCTCCGCTGTACTCGCCGCTCAAGTTGGTGGACCGCTTCGCAAACGTGACCGAGATGTTCGTCCATCACGAGGACGTCCGGCGTGCGGGCGGACCTTGGGAACCGCGAGTCCTCGACCCGGCCACCGAGAAAGCGATTCGGGTACCGCTCAAGGCGATGGGGAAGCGCGCGATCGCGAAGTCGCCCGCCACCGTCGAGATGATCACCACCGACGGACAGAAAGTGGCCACCGGCGGCCGGGGGCCGCAGGTCACGGTGACCGGTGATCCCCTCGAACTGCTGCTGTTCGCGTTCGGGCGTCACGCGACACTGGTCGAATACGACGGCGACGCCGATGCTGTCGCTGCGGTCAAATCAGCCAAACGCGGACTCTAGCGTTTCGATTTCAACACATAGCCCGATACGCGTGTTGCAGATGAGGTAGCTGTGACAGTTGCCGACTAGGCTGTCAGCCATGGCAACCAAGTCCACCGCCCGTCGTTCCGGTGCGTCGGGTCGTAGTTCCGCGCGCTCCGGCGCCGCCCCGGCCAAGAAGGCCGGTGCCACCAAGGCTGCACCCCGAAAGGCCTCTCCCAAGAAGGGGTCGTCGGCGAGCGCCGGAAGCCGCAAGACACCGGCGAAGAAGGCTGCGAGCCGGCCGTCCACCCGCACGTCGGCCGGTACGAAGCGCGCCTCCACCACGCGTTCCGGCGCAACAGCTCGTGCCTCGGCCCGCCCGCGCAAGTCCGTGGTGAAGTCCGTTGGCAGCGGCGTCGGCGCGGGGTGGGGTCTGCTCGCCAAGGGTGTCGGCGCGATGGCGCGCGCCGGCTCACGCAGTGGCGATCCCGACTACGACGAGCGCGTGTACGGAGCCGACGACGGATGGGACGAGGGCGGGGACGCGGACGGATCGTTCCCCCCGAGACCTGAGCACCCGCACACACAGGGACGCGACGGTGTTGCGCTCGTCATGATCGCCCTGTCGATCGTCGTGGTCGCGTCGGTGTGGTTCAGCGCGGGCGGCCCGGTGGGTGCTTTCGTGGACTCGGCGACTCGCGCGCTGATCGGGTCGGCTGCGGTACTACTCCCGATCGTTCTCTTGGTGGGCGGTTTCATCCTGATGCGTCACGGACCCGATCCCGCGGGTCGCGCTCGGCGCATCGGGGCAGGCCTGCTCATCGCGTTGCCCATCGTCGGGCTGTGGCACATCTTCGCCGGTGCGCCCACGGACTTCTCCGAGCGACAGCACGCCGGCGGATTCTTCGGAATGGCCGCAGGTGGTCCGCTGACCGACGGCCTGACGGCGTGGTTGTCGGTGCCGATCCTCCTGCTGTGCCTGGCCTTCGGGCTCTTGCTCCTGTCCGGTCTCACGGTCCGTGAACTGGTCGACGTCACCCGTGCCTACCTCGGGCTCGGTGTCGACGACCACTGGGACGACGAGGACGTGGACGACGACGAAGACGGTGGTTACGCGGACACAGCCTTCGGCGATCCGTACGACAACTACCCGCCCGACGACAACGCGACCCGGGCGACCGAAGCTCTGCGACGGCCGGCGCGTCGGCGTCAGTCCACCGCGGTCACGGCGGGGGAGGCACTGACCGAACCCATCATCGAAGACGAGCCGGTGCCAGCTGCCGTGACCGAGGCGCTGAGCACACCGCCGGTCGGCGCCCAGCCGGTCCGCAAGCGTCCGGTGCCCAAACCTGCGCCGAAACCGGTGCGGCCCGAGCCCGAGCCCGAACCTGATCTCGATTCCGGCAGTGGCCACGATGCACTGGTCGTGGACAAGGCCGTGGAAGGCGACTACCGGCTTCCGCCGGCCAGCCTGTTGATCGAGGGTGACCCGCCCAAGCTCGGCAGCGCGGCCAACGACGAGATGATCGACCGCATCTCGGCGGTGCTGGAGCAGTTCAAGATCGACGCGGCCGTCACGGGGTTCACCCGGGGCCCAACGGTCACGCGTTACGAGGTGGAACTCGGACCAGGCGTGAAGGTGGAGAAGATCACCGCCTTGCAGCGCAACATCTCGTACGCTGCGGCAACCGACAACGTGCGGCTGCTGGCACCCATCCCGGGTAAGTCCGCAGTGGGTATCGAGGTCCCCAACAGTGACCGCGAGATGGTGCGGCTCGCCGACGTGCTGACCGCCGGGTCGACGCGCAAGGACAAGCACCCGCTGGTCATCGGTCTGGGTAAAGACATCGAAGGTGATTTCGTCACCGCCAACCTCGCGAAGATGCCCCACTTGCTCGTGGCCGGTTCCACCGGTTCCGGTAAGTCGAGCTTCGTCAACTCGATGCTGGTCTCGCTGTTGACCCGGGCCACTCCCGACGAGGTACGGATGATCCTCATCGACCCCAAGATGGTCGAGCTCACCCCTTACGAGGGCATCCCGCACCTGATCACCCCGATCATCACGCAGCCGAAGAAGGCTGCCGCAGCCCTGGCGTGGCTCGTCGAGGAGATGGAGCAGCGCTACCAGGACATGAAGTCCTCGCGCGTTCGTCACATCGACGACTTCAACAGCAAGGTGCGTTCGGGGGAGATCACCACACCGCTGGGATCGGAGCGGGTCTACAAGCCGTATCCGTACATCCTCGCCATCGTGGACGAGCTCGCCGACTTGATGATGACCGCTCCGCGTGATGTGGAGGACGCCATCGTCCGGATCACCCAGAAGGCGCGTGCCGCCGGTATCCACCTCGTGCTGGCCACCCAGCGGCCTTCCGTCGACGTGGTGACCGGTCTGATCAAGACCAACGTCCCGTCGCGGCTCGCGTTCGCCACCTCCTCGCTCACCGATTCCCGGGTCATCCTGGATCAACCGGGCGCCGAGAAACTGATCGGTATGGGCGACGGACTCTTCCTCCCGATGGGCGCGAGTAAACCTGTCCGTATGCAGGGTGCGTTCATCACCGACGAAGAGATCCAGGCCGTTGTCGACTTCGCCAAGGAGCAGAGCGAACCGGACTACACCGAGGGTGTGACGGCTCAGAAGGTCTCGGACAAGAAGGACATCGACTCCGATATCGGCGGCGATCTCGACGACCTGCTGCAGGCGATCGAACTGGTCGTGTCCAGTCAATTCGGCTCGACGTCCATGCTGCAGCGCAAATTGCGCGTCGGATTCGCCAAGGCCGGACGGCTGATGGATCTCATGGAGACCAGGGGAGTGGTCGGGCCGTCCGAGGGTTCGAAGGCACGAGATGTGCTCGTCAAACCCGAAGACCTGGCCGGGGTGATCGCGTCGATCACCGGCGGCGGTGACACGTCGGACGACGCGGACGATTAGCCGTACCCGTCTCGTTGCAGAGGCCGTTTTGTTGTGTTGTCAAAGTCTCACCGGCGAAAAAGTCTGACCGGGTGATGTCACGGGGGTCGCAGCGCATCTGCGCTGTGACCGCCGGAACATCCTCTGCTGCAGGAGAATCCCGGGAGTAGCCGTTCACGCCTCGGGTCTGGTCGACGCTTGCATCGCGATGGGCGGAGTGAGCGACGGTATTCGGGTGTCCGTGGCCGGTTCGATCCTTCGGTAAAGTGGTCTTTACTTTTCCGAAACTGCTGCTGGAGGCTGCGTGGACGTATCACCACTCGTGTGGATTATCACCTGTCTGGTGATCCTGGGACTTTTCATATTCGACTTCTTCGCCCACGTGAGAACCCCACACGCTCCCTCGTTGAAAGAATCCGGCTCCTGGTCGGCCGTCTACATCACCATCGCCCTGATCTTCGGTGGGTTCGTCTGGTGGAAATGGGGTGGTACCTCGGGCACCGAGTACTACGCCGGATTCATCACGGAGAAGGCGTTGTCGGTCGACAACCTCTTCGTTTTTGTCATCATCATGGCGAAGTTCGCCGTGCCGCGTGAGTACCAGCAGAAGGTTCTGCTCCTGGGCATCGTGATGGCCCTGGTGATGCGCGGTGCTTTCATCGCCGTCGGTGCGGCCGCGATCAATGCTTACTCGTGGGTCTTCTACCTTTTCGGTGCATTCCTCATCTACACCGCGGTGAAGCTGCTGCGTGAGTCCGGGCACGAGGAAGAGGTCGAAGAGGAACGGGAAAGCCGTATCCAGCGCTTCGTGAAGAAGGCGCTGCGGACCACGGACAACTACGACCGCGACAAGCTGTTCACCAAGGAGAACGGCAAGCGCCTCGCGACCCCGATGCTCATGGTCCTGATCGTCATCGGGTTCACCGACGTCCTGTTCGCCCTGGATTCGATCCCGGCCATCTACGGCCTCACGGAGGAGCCGTACATCGTCTTCACCGCCAACGCCTTTGCGCTGATGGGTCTACGCCAGCTGTACTTCCTGCTCGGCGGCTTGCTCGACAAGCTGGTGTTCCTGTCGTTCGGCCTGTCGTTCATCCTCGGCTTCATCGGCATCAAGTTGGTGTTGCACGCTCTGCACGAGAACACCCTGTCGTTCATCAACGGCGGCGAACACGTCAAGGTGCCGGAGATCTCGACCCCGCTGTCGCTCGGCGTGATCGTCGGAACCCTCGTGATCACCACCATCGCCAGCCTGGCGAAGACACGATTCGACGAGGGACGCGCCGACAAACAGGCGGTCAGTCAGAAAACGGACCAAAAACACTGACCCACTTGTTGATCCGGACCTCGCCGACGTAACCGGCAACCGCGAACGGGTCGGCGGCCAAGATGTCCTTGGCCGCCTGCTCGTCGGCGCAGTCGAGCAGGATCAGCGCGCCGCTTCCATCGGCGTACGGCCCGGCCATCCGCACAACACCTTCGCTGTTCAGCTTCGACAGCCAGGCGCGGTGGTCGGGCCGAGTGGTGTCGCGACCGTCGGCGAACTCGACGGGGTAGGTGTATTCGACGCTGAACAGCGGCATTGTTCGACCTTTCAGAGGTTGGCGAGCATTCGGGTGTTGCCGAGTGTGTTGGGTTTGACGTAACTGAGGTCCAGGAACTCCGCGACGCCGGCGTCGTAGGAACGGCACATCTCCTCGTACACCTCGGCGGTCACCGGTGTGCCCGCGATCTCGGAGAAGCCGTGTTTGGCGAAGAAGCTGGTCTCGAAGGTGAGGACGAACACCCGGGAAAGCTGCAACTCCCGGGCCATGCCCATCAGTCGGCTGACGATCTGATGGCCGATCCCACGGCCCGCGTAGGACTTGTCGACCGCGACCGTGCGGACCTCACCGAGGTCTGCCCACAAGACATGGAGTGCGCCGCAGCCGACCACCGTGCCATCGATCTCGGCGACCCAGAACTCCTGGACGGCCTCGTAAAGGGTCACGAGATTCTTCTCGAGCAGAATCCGTCCGGCGTACTGATCGATCAGTTCCTTGATGCGAGGTACGTCCGATGTGCGGGCACGGCGCACACTCACGTCGCCTCGCGAAACGGGGGAATCGTGGTGACCGGCTAGGTCGGCCGGTCCAGATGTCGCGGCATGCTCGTGTGCCGAGCTGTCGTGAGGTGCCATGGATGAACAGTAATACGCGGGCACACCCGAGCCGGTGGGCCGCCGTCCGGACCGGGCCGATACCCACGGCCCTGGGTGACGGGGCCTCCGCCTATCCTGTGGTCGTGGGCATTGGGCAATTCTTATCACCGGAACCAGGTGCAGCCCGTGGCTGATCGTTTACGGCGGCAGGTGAACGAGCCGGAGCCTGACCCGATCTCCGATCCGGTCAGCACTGATGTACCCGTGCTGAACCTTGCCAATGTGCTGACGATGTTCCGCATCGTGCTCGTCCCCGTATTCGTCGTGGTCCTGTTCATCGACGACGGCGACAACCCGTGGTGGCGAACGATGGCCTGGGGCGTGTTCGCTCTCGCCGCCGTGACGGATCACTACGACGGTCGTATCGCCCGCCAACGCGGCCTGATCACCGACTTCGGCAAGCTGGCCGACCCGATCGCGGACAAGGCGCTGATCGGTTCGGCACTGATCGGGTTGTCTGTGCTCGGTGAGCTCCCGTGGTGGGTCACCATCGTCATCCTCGCCAGGGAACTGGGCATCACCGTGCTCCGATTCTGGGTGCTGCAACATGGCGTGATCCCGGCGAGCCGGGGCGGGAAACTCAAGACGCTGCTCCAGGCCATCGCAATCGGGCTGTTCATCCTGCCGCTTCCGGGGCCGCTGCACTGGCTGGCGATCGCCGTGATGGCCGCCGCTCTGGTGGCGACCGTAGTCACCGGGGTCGACTATGTCTGGCAAGCGTTGGCGAAGCGGGCTCAGCGTCGCCGTGACGCAGCTGCCGCGCGCCGGACCGACCGGAGCCGGTAAGCAATCCAAGGTTTGTCGTCGTCCGGTCGGCGGATGGGGCATCTCGCTGATCACCCGGAGCTTGGCCGATCGCCGATGTGGCCGGGTGGGAATGGCTCGTTCCGCATCGGGGTTCTACCGGTGTTGCTACGCGGCGATCGCCGGCATCTTCGTCTAGTCTCGACCACACGGTCGACGGACGAAGCGCTCGGAAGGATCTGCTGCACAGCGCTCGGGGGTTCGGGAACGGATTCGGCCCGTGCGGCGTTGGACTGACTGACGTGTTGAGGAGGACTCATATGGCACTGCTCCTGCGGGAAGCACTTGGTGGCAGCCTACGGCGGGTCCGGATGGATCAAGGCCGTACGTTGCGTGAGGTATCAACCAGTGCCCGGGTCAGCCTGGGTTATCTGTCGGAAGTCGAACGCGGCCAGAAGGAAGCGTCCAGCGAACTGCTCGCCGCCATCTGCGATGCGCTGGAAGTGGAGATCGCCGACGTGTTGCTCGATGTCCGCGATACCCTCCGCACCGGCCACGACCAGCCCGCGACCCAGCCCACGCACACGACGATCGCCACCGAGACCAAGGTGGTCATCCCGCAGCCGGCCTCGGCTCTGGCGGCTGCGTGATCGGTGTCTTGTGCCACCGGGCCGGGCCAGACGATAGATTAGATCGAGACTGCTCGGATTCGGACTTCAAGACAAGGCGGGGCAATGGCTAACCCATTCGTGAAGGCGTGGAAGTACCTGATGGCGTTCGGCAACGCCAAGATCGACGAGAACGCCGACCCGAAGATTCAGATCCAGCAGGCGATCGAGGACGCGCAGCGTCAGCACCAGGCGTTGTCGCAGCAGGCTGCGGCGGTCATCGGCAACCAGCGCCAGCTGGAGATGAAGCTGAACCGTCAGCTCGAGGACATCGAACGCCTGCAGGCCAACACCCGTCAGGCATTGACGCTGGCCGACAAGGCTGCCGCTTCCGGCGACGCCGCCAAGGCGACCGAATACACCAACGCCGCAGAGGCTTTCGCTGCCCAGCTGGTCACGGCGGAACAGAGCGTCGAGGACCTCAAGGCGCTGCACGACCAGTCGCTGCAGGCGGCCGAACAGGCCAAGCGTGCGGTGGAACAGAACTCGATGACGCTGCAGCAGAAACTCTCCGAGCGCACCAAGCTGCTCAGTCAGCTCGAGCAGGCCAAGATGCAAGAGCAGGTCTCGGCATCGCTCAACCAGATGAGTGAACTCTCTGCCCCCGGCAACACGCCGAGCCTCGACCAGGTGCGGGACAAGATCGAGCGGCGCTACGCGAATGCACTGGGATCGGCCGAGTTGTCGCGCAATTCGGTTCAGGGCCGGATGCTCGAAGTGCAGCAGGCCAGCGTGCAGATGGCAGGGCACTCACGACTCGAGCAGATCCGCGCGTCCATGGCGGGCGAATCACTCGCTGCCGGAGACTCGGCCGCGACGCCGGCCGTCGACCAGGCGAAGACGAACATCGAGAAGCCGCAAGCCAACTGACGTCCCCGGGGTCAGGGTAGTCCCTGAACTTCCCCCCATCTTGGTCGTTTTCGACTGACAACGGAACCGAGCACTGGCACCGTTGAGGTCACTCGGACGACAGGAGATGTCATGTGGTGGAAAGTTCTTCTAGCGATACTCGTGGTGTGGCTGGCCTTCGGGCTGATCATGGCCGTGGTGAAGGGTCTGCTCACGGTGCTGGTGATCGGACTCGTGGTGATCGGGATCGTCGCAGTGATCAAGTGGGCAGCTACTGACAAGAGTTCGACCAAGATCGGTTCGTGATCGGCGGTACGGGGGACACGCGTGCGGGCAGCTCTGGTTGCAGGCTCTGACGCCGGTCATGCCTTTCCGGTGTTCGCGCTGGCAGAGTTGTTGCAGGACAACAACATCGAAGCAGTGGTGTACACGGGTTCGCAGTGGATCGAGAAGGCAACCGCGCGCGGCCTCGACGTCCGGGAGCTCCCAGGTCTGACGGCGTCGGCGGCTGACGACGACACCGATGCGGGCGACAAACTCAGTGCACGCGCGGCGCGGATGAGCCTGCAACTGGCGCCCGTGCTCGCCGAACTCGATCCCGATCTGGTGGTCGGCGACGTCATCACCGTGTGTGGCGGCTGGGCCGCCGAGACGATCGGTGCCCCATGGGTGGAACTCTCGCCCCATCCGCTGTACCAGCCCTCGGTGGGGCTTCCCCCTGTCGGCAGTGGCCTGGAACCGGGTACGGGCCTGTCCGGAAGGGTGCGTGATGCGCTGATGCGCGCGGCCACCGGCCGATCCATTCGAGTGGGACAACAACAGCGGGCGGCCGCCCGGGTGGGCATCGGACTCGATCCGGCGCAGCCGAATCCGGGAGCGCGCTTGATCGCCACCCTCCCGGCGCTGGAGGTGCCCCGCCCGGACTGGCCCGACGGAGCCGAGGTGGTCGGCCCCCTGCTGTGGGAACCCACCGACACCGTCTTCACACGTCCTCCCGGCGACGCCCCGTTGATTGTCATTGCACCGTCCACCGCGGTGACCGGTTCGGCAGGTCTGGTGGAGGCGGCGCTGGCTGCGCTCGACCCGCACGTCCTGGGACGCCCGGTGCGGGCGGTTGTCTCGGGACTCGATCCCGAGGTCGGTGATCTACCGTCATGGGCCGTGGCCGGACACGGCAGGCAGGACGAGCTCCTCCACGACGCAGCGCTTGTCATCTGCGGTGGAGGGCACGGAATGCTGGCGAAGTCCATGCTGGCCGGCGTGCCTCAGGTGCTCGTTCCCGGCGGCGGCGATCAGTGGGAACTGGCCCAGCGTGCCCGCCGATGGGGCAGTGCCGCGGTGGTCAGGCCCACCACCGTCGAGTCGTTGGCCGCGGCGTGCCGAAAGGTGCTGGACAACAAGTCATTCACCGGAGCCGCCCGCCGCGGCGCCCGGACCGGCGCCGACGTTGTCGACCCGGTGGCGGTATGTGTCGGTGCAGCGCGGTCCTGATGGTTTCGCTACGCTCGGTCACGTGCGATTGACCGAATTCTCCGAACTCATCAGCACCGAGTTCGGGTCCACCACTGCGAATTCGATGCTTGTCGACCACGTCCTCACCGACCTCGGTGGCCGGACGGCTGCCGAAGCGCTTGATGCCGGCATCGATCCCCGGGATGTGTGGACAGCGCTGTGCCGGGACTTCGACGTCCCGCGGGAACGCTGGTAGCAGTACTTCATCTGCCCCGGCGTGTCGGATGTCCGGGTGGTTGACTCGAACAAGCGTTCGCCTAGAGTGGGTGGTGTTCGACGCGAGGACGGGAACGTCGAGATCCGGGATTGTCAGAGGGCTGATCTAGCGTGACGTCAGTGCGCAAAGAGATGCCGAATACGCGAAAGAAAGCCCGATCCCGCCAGACCGGCGGCACCACCACCGCCGACAACTCGGCGCAAACACTAGGGGAAACCATGGCAGCCCAACCAGACCGCGAAAAGGCCCTCGACCTGGCATTGGCCCAGATCGACAAGAACTACGGCAAGGGCTCGGTGATGCGTCTCGGCGAGAACGCCCGCCAGCCGATCGCCACCATCCCGACCGGTTCGATCGCGCTCGATGTCGCACTCGGCATCGGAGGCCTCCCGCGAGGCCGCGTTGTCGAGATCTACGGGCCGGAATCGTCGGGTAAGACCACCGTTGCGCTGCACGCGGTCGCCAATGCACAGGCCGCCGGTGGCATCGCGGCGTTCATCGACGCCGAGCACGCCCTCGACCCCGACTACGCGCAGCGGCTGGGAGTCGACACCGACGCGTTGCTGGTGTCACAGCCGGACACCGGTGAGCAGGCACTCGAGATCGCTGACATGTTGATCCGGTCGGGTGCTCTCGACATCCTGGTCATCGACTCGGTCGCGGCGCTTGTGCCGCGTGCGGAGATCGAGGGCGAGATGGGCGACAGCCACGTCGGTCTGCAGGCGCGGTTGATGAGCCAGGCGCTGCGGAAGAT
This sequence comes from Williamsia muralis, assembly GCF_051487485.1. Classification (GTDB taxonomy): domain Bacteria; phylum Actinomycetota; class Actinomycetes; order Mycobacteriales; family Mycobacteriaceae; genus Williamsia; species Williamsia muralis_B. The sequence continues at coordinate 266,348 of NZ_JAHVCV010000003.1, forward strand.
GACCGGCGCCATGAGCAATTCGGGCACCACCGCGATCTTCATCAACCAGCTGCGCGAGAAGATCGGCGTGATGTTCGGGTCTCCCGAGACCACCACCGGTGGTAAGGCGCTGAAGTTCTACGCATCGGTCCGTCTGGATGTGCGCCGGATCGAGACCCTCAAGGACGGTACCGAGGCGGTCGGTAACCGCACTCGCGTCAAGGTCGTCAAGAACAAGGTTGCCCCTCCGTTCAAGCAGGCCGAGTTCGACATCCTGTACGGCCATGGCATCAGCAAAGAGGGTTCGCTGATCGACATGGGCGTATTGCACGGCTTTGTCCGCAAGTCCGGCTCCTGGTTCACCTACGAAGGTGAACAGCTGGGCCAGGGCAAGGAAAACGCTCGTAAGTTCTTGCTCGAGAACACCGAGGTGCGTGACGAGATCGAGAAGAAGATCAAGGAAAAGCTCGGGATCGGCGCTGTCTTGACCGAGGATGCCGTCGCGCCGGCACCGGTCGAGTTCTAGGACGCCGATCAGGTGAACAGGCCTGCGGGAGAGGACGTCCACGAGAGCACCGCTGAACTGCGGTCCGCAATCGCAGACATCCTCTCCCGCAGTTCTGTTCCGGTCGATTCGTCGGCCACGCAGCCTGCTCCAGAGAGTTCCGGCGACCGCACCGCTACCGCCGCATCGGCCTATGACTCCGCATTGCGGCTGCTCGGCGTCCGCGCACGAAGTCAGGCAGAACTGCGCAAACGGTTGCACGACAAAGATTTTGCGCCTACCGATATCGAATCGGTGATGACTCGGCTCATCGCGGCCGGTCTGCTCGACGATGTCGATTTTGCCGAGCAATGGGTGCATTCCCGACACCGCCACAGCGGCAAGGGACGCACTGCTCTACGGCACGAGCTCCGGCAGAAGGGCGTCGCCGACCCCGTGATCGAGCACGCACTCGATCAGATCGACGATGACGCCGAACGTGAGCGGGCAGTAGACCTGTTGCGCCGCAAGACCTCTCGTCTGACGGCCGAAGACATCGCTGACCGGGCCCAGCGGGACAAGCACGTTCGTCGACTGGTCGCGATGCTGGCCAGACGTGGGTACGCACCGTCTCTTGCCATGAGTCTGGTGAACGAGGAACTGAACCAGCTCACTGCCGAGTGAAGATCAGATGGCAGCGGCCTGTTCGTCCACTTTCACATCTGCGACCGGTCCACGATTCTTGCCTTCCCTCAATCTCCGCTCGATGACGGTGGCCAATGTAGAGAGCCCGAAGTTCAGCAGGATCATCACGGCGGCGACCACCACGAGGGCCGGCAGATAGTTGCCGTAGAACGATGCCGACTGGATGCCGGACCGGACCACCTCGACATAACCGATCGCGTATCCGAGAGCACTGTCCTTCAGCGCGATGACCATCTGAGAAATCAGCGCAGGCAACATGGCAGTCACCGCCTGCGGGAGCAACACCAGTCGCATCGTCTGTGATTTGCGTAGGCCGAGCGAGTTCGCCGCCTCGAGCTGGCCACTCGGTAGCGACGTGATGCCTGCCCGCAGGATCTCTGCGATGACCGAGCCGTTGTACAGAGTCAGTCCGGTCACCACGGCAGCGAAGGCCAGGTCCTCGGCTGGGAAGACGGCGTATTCGGCAAACAAGTAGTAGGCGAAGATCATCAGGATGAGCACGGGTATGGCCCGGAAGAACTCGACCACCGCTCCGCTGAGTCCGCGAATCGCGCGGTGATCGGACAGCCGGCCGATACCGAGAACCGCGCCGAGCAGCAGAGCCAACACGATCGACAGAACCGCGGCGGAGAGTGTTCCCCACAAACCGGGCAGCAGGTAGGTGGTCCACGTGTCCGGTTCCAGGAATGGCTTCCACTTCTCGCTGGTGAGCTGCCCGTTGCCGGCCAGTGCCACGATCACGTAGATCGCGATTGCGAGCAGCACCACCGCGAATCCGACAGCGATGACCTGATTGCGACGCCGTCCCCTGGGCCCCGGAGCGTCGTAGAGAACTGTTGCACTGCTCATCGCTTGACCGCCAGACGCTTTGCGAGGAAACCGAAGACATATCCCTCGGTGAGGGTGATCACCATGAACCCGATGGCGATGATGACGAAGATCCCCACCACCTGATCGGCGTGGTTCTCGATCTGTTCTTTCATCAGCAACGAGGCCTCTGCCACGCCGATCGCCGAAGCAATCGTGGTGTTCTTGGTCAACGCGATCAGCACGCTGCCCATCGGACCGATCACCGATCTGACCGCCTGGGGGAGCACGATGATCCCGAACACCTTGCTGAACGGCAGGCCGAGCGAGCGAGCCGCTTCGGCCTGTCCGAGTGGCACGGTGTTGAACCCCGACCGCAGCGTCTCGCACACGAACGTGGACGTGTACAGCACAAAGGCCAGGACGGCGAGCCAGAAGTTGTTGTTGGTGATGAACTCGTCGTTCTCCTGCGCCAGCTTCAGCCCGAGGTTCTGGTAGAGGCCGACCGAGGCGAAGATCACGATGAGGGTCAGCGGAGTGTTCCGGACGATGTTGACGTACCAGGTCCCGAACACACGCATGACGGGGACTGGAGAGACCCGCATGCCGGCAAGAACGGTACCCCAGATGAGAGATCCGATGGCGGAGTAGAAGGTGAGCTTGAGCGTGACCCAGTAGGCAGGCCACAGCTGAGGTCCGATGTCGGACCAGAGTTCACTCATGACAGCCCCGCCGGGCACGGGTCGGATGTCGACTCGAGGAAGTCCAGATCGTCTGGCACGGGGGTGAACTGATATTTGGAATCGGGACCCTGCGCCCGCTCGATCATCGAATCGACTTCGCTGTCGCCGATTTCGTCACGCAACGCGATCTCCCAGGCCGACTCGCCGCCGTCGGCAGGCTTTGCCAGCATCGACTCGAGAGCCTCGTTCACCGCCGTCACGGATTCGGGATAGTCCTTGGGCATCCCGATGCCGTATCGCTCGGTCGAGAACGGTGTGCCGGCCTTCTTGAGCGATTTCTTCCCGCTCGAGGTCACGCACGCGTCCTTGGGGTACGTCATGTCGACGATCTTGAATTCATCGGGGAAGAAGTCGGAGAACCCGGCAAGGATGGCCTCGTCGGTGGTGAGGGCGTCCACCTTGTTGCGGCGCAGAGCTTCCACACAGGACGAGTACGAGTCGTATTCCTGCAGCTGGATTTTCGGCAACTGGTTCTTCACGTTCTGGGCGGAGGTGGAGCCTGTCACCGAACACAGCTTCTTGCCTTTGTTCAGATCCGTGAGCGTGGTGATGCTGTCGTCATCCTCGCGGACCAGCAGCCCCTGGTAGTTGATCAGATAAGGACCGGCGAAACTCACCTTCTTCGAGCGGGCTGCATTGATCGAGTAGGTGGCGGCGATCATGTCGACCTCACCGTTGTCGATGAGCGTCTCGCGTTGCGCCGATGGGGTTTCCCGCCATGTGATCTTCGGCTTCTTCCACCCGTTGTTCTGCGCGATGGTGTTGACCACGTACTCGGACACCGCGACATCGAATCCGGTGAACGACTTGTCGGGGTGTCGCAGACCCAGGCCGGGCTGATCGAACTTGGTGCCGAGGATGACCGAGCCGCTCTCGATCGATTCCATCAGGTTGCGCGGGCTCGTGTTACCGCATGCGGTGAGTGCTGTGCAGAGCACCACGATGGCCAGGGCCGGTAGCAGGATCCAGTGTTTCGAGTTCTCACGCATGGTGCGCTTCCCCGTTGCCGCCGTCTTCAATGGCCGAGGATCTTGCCGAGGAAGTCCCGGGCGCGCCCGGACTCGGGCCGGGTGAAGAACGACTCGGGATCGGTGTCCTCCACGATGGCGCCATCGGCCATGAAGACCACTCGGTCGGCTGCCTTGCGGGCAAACCCCATCTCGTGGGTGACAACCAGCATCGTCATGCCCTCTTTCGCGAGTGAGACCATCACGTCGAGGACTTCGTTGACCATTTCCGGGTCCAGAGCGGATGTCGGCTCGTCGAACAGCATGACCTTGGGGTCCATCGCCAGTGATCGTGCGATGGCAACGCGTTGCTGCTGCCCGCCGGAGAGTTGCGCCGGGTACTTGTCCTTCTGGCTTGCGATGCCGACTCGCTCCAGCAATTCCATCCCGCGCTTGTTCGCCGCAGCCTTGTCCTTGCCACGCACCTTGATCGGTGCCAGCGTCACATTGTCGAGAATTGTCTTGTGCGCGAACAGGTTGAACGACTGGAAGACCATTCCGACGTCGGCGCGCAGGGCGGCGAGCGCCTTGCCTTCGGCGGGCAGCAACTTCCCGTCGATACGAATCTCGCCGCTGTCGATCGGCTCGAGCCGGTTGATCGTGCGGCACAGGGTGGACTTGCCCGATCCCGACGGACCGAGGATGACCACGACCTGGCCGGCGGGCACCTCGAGGTCGATGTCCTTGAGCACGTGGAGGTCGCCGAAGTGCTTCTGCACGTCGCGCAGAGCGATCATCGGTGGGGCGGTCTGTGTGGCGGCCGGCCCGTCGGGATGAGGCGCGGACGAGCCCGCTCGAGGTGCTGTCATAACTGTCGACCTTAAGGTGCCCGTGTCGGCGAGCAGCGGGGGACCGGGAACATAGCGGGCGGGAGGGGTGGATCGCCGCAGCTCAGCCGCCAATTTCACCAGGTCTGATGGGCCAAGTACCCTGGTAGGAGTGACAATCTCGATGACGGATCCGCAGACCGGGCACCCCGACACCATGGGGCGCTCCTACCAGGTCCGCACCTACGGCTGTCAGATGAATGTCCACGACTCCGAGCGTATTTCCGGGCTCCTCGAAGAGGCCGGTTATGTCCGCGCATCCGACGATGGTGATGCCGACCTGGTGGTCTTCAACACCTGCGCCGTCCGGGAGAACGCCGACAACAAGCTGTACGGCAACCTCTCGCACCTGGCACCGGTCAAGGCGAGTCGTCCCGGAATGCAGATCGCTGTCGGCGGCTGTCTTGCCCAAAAGGATCGCGGCACCGTCCTCGAGAAGGCCCCGTGGGTCGACGTCGTGTTCGGAACACACAACCTCGGATCCCTGCCCGTGCTGCTCGAACGCGCTCGCCACAATGCGCAGGCCCAGGTCGAGATCATCGATGCACTGGAAGCCTTTCCGTCCACCTTGCCTGCCAAACGCGAGTCCGCGTATTCGGGGTGGGTGTCGATCTCGGTCGGGTGCAACAACACATGCACGTTCTGCATCGTTCCGGCTCTTCGCGGCAAGGAGGTCGACCGCCGGCCAGGAGACGTCCTCGCCGAGGTGCAGGCGCTGGTGAACGAAGGGGTCGTCGAGGTCACCTTGCTCGGCCAGAACGTGAACGCCTACGGGATGTCGTTCGCCGATCCGGGTCTGGGACGCGATCGGGGAGCATTCGCCGCGTTGCTGCGTGCCTGCGGTGACATCGAGGGTCTCGAACGTGTGCGGTTCACGTCGCCGCACCCCGCCGAGTTCACCGACGACGTGATCGAGGCGATGGCGCAGACCCCGAATGTCTGTCCCCAACTGCACATGCCGTTGCAATCGGGTTCCGACCGGATCCTCAAGGCGATGCGCCGCAGCTACCGCAGCACCAAGTTCCTGGGGATCATCGAGCGGGTGCGGGCGGCGATGCCGCACGCGTCCATCACCACCGACATCATCGTCGGATTCCCCGGTGAGACCGAAGAGGATTTCCAGGCGACCCTCGACGTGGTCGCAGCGGCCAGATTCACCAGTGCGTACACCTTTCAGTATTCGCAGAGGCCGGGGACACCCGCGGCCGACATGGCCGACCAGGTACCCAAGCATGTGGTGAGCGAGCGCTATATGCGGCTGACCGACCTGCAGGACCGGATCTGCCTGGAGGAGAACCAGAAGCTCATCGGGGCGCCGGTAGAGGTCCTGGTGACCGCCGACGGCCGGAAAGATCAGGGCCGGATGACCGGCCGTGCGCGCGACGGCCGGCTCGTCCACTTCGTTACCGAGGGCAACGCCATCCGTCCGGGGGATCTGGTGGACACGGTCGTGACCGGCGCGGCACCGCACTATCTGCTGGCCGATGACGGTATCCGCGGCCATCGGCGTACCCGGGCCGGCGACGCGCACGCGGCCGGTACCACCCCCCAAACCCCGCCGATCGGAGTCGGACTCGGTCTGCCGCCGATCGGGAAGCCTGTCGAAGCGCCGGTTGAATCTGCCTGTGGCGCAGGATGCGAGCTCTGATGACCGAGAAGAACAACGGACCGGACCCAGCGGGTTTTGATCAGTTCAAAGGCGATCTGCGCAAGGCCGAACGCAAGGTCGCCGGCGAGATCGATCCCGGGGCCCGCGCCGTGGTGGTGGCGGTTGCGGTGCTGGTCGCGATCCTGTCGTTCGTCCTGCCCCACACCGGGTCCGTGACCGGTATCGACGTGATCACGTTCAGCTCGGACGCCGCGGCCGAGCGGGTGACCATCACCTCTCGCGTGTTCGTGATCCTGCAGCTGGTCTTCGGTATCGGTTTCTCGGCGCTCGCACTGCTCACGCGCCGATGGGTGTTCGCCTGGATCGCCCTGTGCGGCAGTGCGGTGTCCTGTTTTGCGGGTCTACTGGCGTGGTGGTCGCGCAACACTCCGGGAGTGTCCGGAGAGGAGCCGCCCAGCGGCGTCGGCATCGGCTTGATCATCGGGTGGCTGGCGATGTTCGTCATCACCTTCCACTGGTCGCGGGTGGTGTGGGCCCGTACCAACTACCAGTTGGCACTCGAGGCGCAGCGTCGCGAAGAGGCCGCGGCCGAGGAACAGCGGGCGCTCGCGCTCCAGCGGCGCACATCCGAACGTCGGCGTGACAGCCGTCGCTCAGAGGGCGACGACCTCTAGCAAGCCCCGGCACCCGGCATCCGTGAGGATGCCAGGTCGACGTCAGTCCCCGATGGCGCCTTCGGCCGCACGCGCCCATTCGCGCCACTGTTCGGCCTGTTCGCGTAGCTTGCGCGCATCCTTGCTCTTGCCGTTGGCTTCCGCCTTGGCAGCCTGGTCCTCGAGCTGGGCCACGCGGTCGGCGAATTGCTGTGCGCGCGCCTTCACCGCGGGATCGGTGCGCTGCCACTGAGCGGACTCGGCGTCGCGAATCCGCTTCTCCACCGCCTTGATCCGAGCCTCGAGAGAGTGCATCTGTTCGCGCGGGACCTTGCCGATCTCGTCCCACTGGTCCCGGATGGTGCGGAACTCGCGACGAGCCGCCTCGAGGTCCGCTTGCGGATCGATGGACTTCTCGGCCCGCGCAAGTAGTTCGAGCTTTGCCTTCGCATTGGTCTCGAACTCGGCATCGCGTTGTGACGACGCGGCGTTGCGGGCGCTGAAGAAGACATCCTGAGCGGCCTTGAACCGCGCCCACAGTGCGTCGTCCTGGTCGCGTGGCGCGCGCCCGGCGGCCTTCCACTGGGTCAGCAGGTCGCGGAACTTCGCTGCGGTGTCAGCCCATTCGGTCGACGATGACAGGGCCTCGGCTTCGACGATCAGCTCTTCCTTGCGCGAGCGGGCGCCGGCGCGTTCGCGGTCCATCTCGGCGAAATGTGCGCCGCGACGGCGGTTGAAGGTGTCACGGGCCTTGGAGTAGCGCTTCCACAACTGGTCGTCGGTCTTGCGATCGACGCCCTTGATGGTCTTCCACTCTTCGAGGATGACCCGCATGCGGTCGCCGGCGACTTTCCACTGGGTCGACTCCGAGCCGATCTGCTCTGCTTCGGCGGCGAGCTCTTCTTTGCGGGCGACGGCCTTTGCTCGGGCTTCGTCCCGGTCGTGTTTGACCTTCTCGGCGGCGCCGTCCGCGCCGTCGATGATCAGCTTCAGTCGCGATGCGACGGCATCGACATCTCCGATGACCGCTGCCGTGGGCAACGTGTCGAGCAGTCCGGCCGCTGCGGTCTTGGTCTTGCGGGGATCACCGGTACCGGCCTCAAGGCGTTCCTCGAGCAACTCGACCTCGACCACGAGGTCGTCGAATCGCCGACCGAAGTGCGCCAGACCTTCGGCGGCGGTGCCCGCCTGCCACGAGGCGATCTGGTGTTCGCCCTCGGAGGTTTTGAGCCACACGGCGCCGTCATCGTCGATACGTCCGAACTTCGAGGGATCCGATGCGGGACGTATCACCTCCGCAGGTGCCGGGTGGACCTTGGCCGGGGGGTGCTGACCGGGGCGCGGGCCCGGTCGCGGGCCGGGCCGGGGACCAGGCTTGGGTCCCGGGGCGGGCGCCGGTGTCTCTGGTGCGGCCGGTGCGGGCGTGTGCTGCTCGGTCATCTCAGTACCTAGTTCCTGCCGCGCGACACGGCTGCCAGTTGCGTTTGTCTACCGGCGGTGAACGGTCTTCACACCCGGGTGGCGGCGCACCGCCTCTATCATTGAAGCAGGTCACCGGCTTGTGTGTGGACACTCGTGGACAATCGGCCGGTCGGGCGCATTCTGGGTTCACGCGCGTCGGCTAGCGTGGCGCAGGTGTTGGTTGCCGCTGCATTTGTCCCGGGCGCGCCGGTATTGGTGCCAGAACTGTCCGGGCCGGCGCTCTCGGAAGTCGCGCCTGTGCGGGCCGCGGCATTCGACGTCTGTGGACAACTCGCCGAAATGTGCAGTCGCTGGGTACTTGTCGGTGCCGGAGACCCTCGACGTGAGATGTCCGCGCGGGGAACCCTGGCGGGTTTCGGTGTCGATGTGGCCGTGGAATTGGTCCCGGAATCTGACGAGCCCACTGATCCCGGTATGCCCACAACCATGTTGATCGGGGGATGGCTCCGGACCCGGACGGCTCCACATGTTGAGCTCACGGTGGAGGTCGTCGACCCGGCTGCGCCGGCGCAGTCGTGCCTACGGCAGGGTTCCGAACTGCGATCGCGGCTCGCGTCGACCCCGGAGCCTGTGGGTCTGCTCGTGGTGGCCGACGGCGCGACAACCATCACCGAGAAGTCGCCCGGTGGGCAGAAGCTCGGTGCGGTCGAGTTCCAGGACATGATCGACGGCGCGATTGCAGCGGCCGACCACAACACGATCTCGGGGCTCGACGAAACGCGGTGTACCGAGTTCGGCGTCGAGGGCAGGGCAGCGTGGCAGTTGGCATCCGGAGCTTTTGCCGGACCATCTCTGGCGTCCGAGGTCCGCTACGCGGGGGCGCCGTTCGGTGTGGGGTACACGGTGGCCTGGTGGAACACGTGAGCGCTGGGACGAAGCCCATTGCGGTGATCGGGCCCACGGCCAGTGGCAAGTCCGACCTCGCGCTCGATCTGGCGGTCGAGCTGGGCGGGGACATCGTGAACGTCGACGCGATGCAGCAGTACCGGGGGATGGACATCGGTACGGCCAAGGTTCCGGTGCACGAGCGTCGCGGGATCACTCATCATCAGATCGATGTCCTCGACGTCACCGAGACGGCGACCGTCGCTCGCTATCAGCAGGCCGCCCGCGAGGACATCGAGCGTCTCCTGGCGCAGGGGCAGACGCCGGTGGTGGTGGGTGGATCGATGATGTACATCCAGGCACTCCTCGACGACTGGAACTTCCCGGCCACTGACCCGGCCGTCCGACGGCGCCATGAAGACGAACTGGAGCGAATCGGGACACGGGCGATGCATGACCGGCTGGCGCAGGTGGATCCTGAAGCCGCCCGGCAGATCCTGGACACCGACGGTCGCCGGATCGTCAGGGCGTTGGAAGTGGTGGAGCTGACGGGCCAGCCCTTCGCTGCGTCCGCGCCGACGATCGGTGCCCCCAGGTGGGACACGACGGTGATCGCGCTCGATCGCGACACCGCAGAGCTCGACGAGCGAATCGAGCGACGCACGAGTGAGATGTTCGGTTCGGGTTTTGTCGAGGAGGTGGAGACACTGCTGTCGGCCGGCCTCCGGGACGGTGTCACCGCTGCTCGCGCCATCGGATACGCACAGGTGATGGCGGCCATCGACGGTGAATACGACGTGGCCCGCGCGCAGGAGCTGACCTTCATCGGTACGCGGCGTTACGTACGCAGGCAACGGTCGTGGTTTCGCCGTGACCCTCGCATCCACTGGCTCGACGCGTCGTCGCCGGACCTCACTGGTCAGGCGCTGCGCGCGGCAGGCAGATGAGGAGGTCGGGCGCGTATCGTTGACAGAATGTTCGCACGCGTCGACTTCGTCAAAGGGCACGGCACACAGAACGATTTTGTGCTGTTGCCCGACCCCGGCGTGCAGTTGGACCTCACCCCGGAGTTCGTGTCGGCGCTGTGTGATCGTCACCGTGGCATCGGGGCGGACGGGGTTCTCCGGGTCGCCCAAGCCGGGGCACTTCGCGACGCGGGCGTGCTCACAGCGCTCGGCGCCGGCATAGCCGACGACGATTGGTTCATGGACTACCGCAATGGCGACGGCTCGATCGCGGAGATGTGCGGCAACGGTGTCCGGGTGTTCGCGCATTTCCTTGCCGCGCACGAGCTCGTGTCCGAACGCTCCTTCACCGTCGGGTCGCGCGCAGGTGCGCGACCGGTGACGGTGCACGCTGTGACGGGTTCGTCGGCCGATGTCACCGTGAGCATGGGTCCCGCGCGTCTCGGCGTCGACAGCAAAGCCCAGATCGACGGCCGGCGGTACGCCGGGGTGTCGGTGGATGTCGGCAATCCCCATCTGGCGTGCGTGGTCGACGAGTTGACGCCGGAGGATCTGGCGGACATCGATCTGTGCGGGTCGATCACGTTCGACAAAGCAGTCTTTCCCGATGGTGTGAACATCGAGCTGATCACCGCGCCGTCGTCCGCAGGCGCTGCCGAGGCCGTGGACGCCGAGATCACGATGCGGGTCCATGAACGCGGAGTCGGCGAAACCCGCAGCTGCGGTACCGGAGTCGTCGCCGCCGGCGCCGCTGCCCTGCGGTTCATGGGAAGGTCCGAGGGGACGGTACTCGTCAACGTTCCCGGGGGTCAGATCACGGTGACAGTCGATGACGAGAACACAACGCTGCGCGGCCCGTCGGTACTCGTCGGCGCCGGAGTGCTCAACGAGGGATGGCTCTAAAATCGGTATGCACCACACCTATCCGAGTGTCACCATGGTGATCTCATGACGGAAACCAACAAAGCCGGCAACGATCAGCGCGATGCGCCGACGATCGGCGAACTCCAGCTCGACGAACGCAGTTCGCTGCAACGCGTCGCCGGTTTGTCCACAGAGCTCACCGACGTCACCGAGGTCGAGTACCGCCAGCTGCGACTCGAACGGGTTGTCCTGGTGGGGGTCTGGACGCAGGGCAGCACCACGGCGCAGGCCAATTCGAGTCTCGCCGAGCTCAAGGCCCTAGCCGAGACGGCAGGGTCGGAAGTTCTCGAAGGTCTCATCCAGCGCCGTGAAAAGCCCGACCCGGCAACCTATATCGGGTCCGGTAAAGCTCACGAGCTGCGTGAGATCGTCTTGGCCACCGGCGCCGACACCGTCATCTGCGATGGCGAGCTGACCCCCGCTCAGCTGACCGCTCTGGAAAAAGTGGTCAAGGTCAAGGTGGTCGATCGAACGGCGCTGATCCTCGACATCTTCGCCCAGCACGCGACGTCGAGAGAGGGCAAGGCGCAGGTCGCGCTGGCCCAGATGGAGTACATGCTCCCGCGGCTTCGCGGCTGGGGTGAATCCATGTCCCGGCAGGCAGGTGGTCGCGCCGGCAGCAATGGCGGCGTGGGACTGCGCGGACCCGGTGAGACGAAGATCGAGACCGACCGTCGACGGATCCGCGAACGCACAGCCAAACTGCGGCGCGAGATCCGCGAGATGAAAACGTCACGAACCACCAAGCGCGCCAAGCGAAAGCAGGCTGCCGCGTCAGCGGTGACCATCGTCGGGTACACCAACGCCGGCAAATCGAGTTTGATCAACGCGTTGACCGGCTCTGGCGTGCTCGTCCAGAACGCCTTGTTCGCAACCCTCGATCCGACAACCCGTCAGATGTCGCTCGAGGATGGCCGTGAACTGGTCATCACCGACACCGTCGGATTCGTCCGGCATCTGCCCACCCAGCTGGTCGAGGCCTTCCGTTCGACCCTCGAGGAGGTTGCCGACGCCGATCTGCTCCTGCACATCGTCGATGGTTCGGACCCGGTTCCGACCGACCAGATCATGGCGGTGCGGAAGGTGATCGAATCCGTGCTCGAGGAGGAGAAGGCGACAGCTCCGCCGGAACTGCTCGTGATCAACAAGATCGATGCCGCCGACCCGCTGGTACTGGCGCAGCTCAAAGGGTTGTTCCCGGCAGCCGTGTTCATCTCGGCGGCCACCGGCGAGGGCATCGACATACTCCTCGATCGCATCCGCGAGTCGGTGGCCAGGAATGACGTGCACGTCAGCGTCCGGGTGCCGTATGAGCGTGGCGATCTCGTGTCTCGGATCCATGCCGAGGGTGACGTGTTGACCGAACGTCACGAGCCCGACGGGACCGCGATCACGGCCACGGTGCCTGCCGCGCTGTCGCGCCAGCTGGCATCTCTGGCCATTCCCGAGTCGAGCGAATAGCGGCCTGAACTGCAGCTTTGGGCCAGATGTAGAATCCGGTTACAGTTGGATATCCAACCAATGCCACCTGTAATGGAGACCTGACGATGGAACGCACCCTTTTCGAGCCCGAGCACCTTCTCTTCCGCGATTCGTACCGGAGCTTCCTCGAGCAGCACGTGGCGCCGAACCACGAACGTTGGGAAGAGCAGAACCTGGTGGATCGGGATGTCTGGGTCGAAGCAGGCAAGAACGGATTCCTTGCGGTGGAGGCGCCCGAGGAGTTCGGCGGCGGGGGAGTCGACGACTTCCGTTACAACACCATCATCGACGAAGAGACCGTCCGCGGCGGCTACAGCGGTATCGGCTTCGCGCTGCACAACGACGTGGTGGCGCCGTACCTGCTCGACCTCTGCAACGACGAGCAGAAGGCACGCTGGCTGCCCGGCTTCGTCTCCGGTGAGCTGATCACCGCCATCGCGATGACCGAGCCCGGCACCGGTTCCGATCTTCAGGGCATCAAGACCAACGCCAAGAAGGACGGCGACAACTGGGTGCTGAACGGGTCCAAGACGTTCATCACCAACGGCATCAACGCCGACCTCGTCATCGTGGTGGCCCGCACCGACCCCGAGGCCGGCGCGAAGGGGTTCAGCCTGCTGGTGGTCGAGCGCGGTATGGAGGGATTCGAACGCGGCCGCAACCTCGACAAGGTCGGGATGAAGGCGCAGGACACCGCCGAGCTGAGCTTCGACAGCGTCAAGGTGCCCGCCGAGAACCTGCTGGGCGAGGAGGGCATGGGCTTCATCTACCTGATGCAGAACCTCCCGCGGGAACGCCTGTCGATCGCTGTTGTGGCGGCCGGCGCCATGGAGTCGGTCCTCGAGACGACAATCCAGTACACCAAGGACCGCAAGGCATTTGGCCGACCGATCGGAAGCTTCCAGAACTCGCGGTTCCTGCTGGCCGAACTGGCGACGTCCACCGCGACCACCCGTGTTTTCGTCGATCGGTGTATCGAGCTGCTGAACGAGAAAAAGCTCACCGTTCCGGACGCGGCGATGGCGAAGTACTACGCCACCGAGAACCAGGTCCACCTGATCGATCGCTGCCTGCAGCTGCACGGCGGCTACGGCTACATGCGTGAGTACTCGGTGGCCAAGGCCTTCCTCGATTCACGCGTTCAGACCATCTACGGCGGCACCACCGAGATCATGAAGGAAGTCATCGGCCGAAGCCTCGGCGTCTGAGTACGAGTCACAGAACTACGCGAAGTGGGGTGCACCGAAAGGTGCACCCCACTCGTGTCTGCGTAGTCCCCGCGGCTGTCCGGTCACCGAGGATGTTGCCGGACGCCTCAGAGGCGCCGCATCACCGTGACAACTTTGCCCAGCACAACGGCGTTGTCGCCGGGGATGGGGTCGAACACAGGGTTGTGCGGCATCAGCCACACCGCGTCCTTGGTGCGTTTGAACGTCTTGACGGTCGCTTCCCCGTCGATCATGGCCGCAACGATGTCGCCGTTGTCTGCGACATTCTGCTGCCGGACGACCACCCAGTCGCCGTCACAGATGGCGGCATCGATCATCGACTCGCCGACCACCCGCAGGAGGAACAAAGATCCTTCCCCGACAAGCTCTTTCGGTAGGGGGAACACGTCTTCGACGGCTTCTTCGGCCAAGATCGGCCCACCGGCCGCGATACGGCCCAGGACCGGAACGAACGTGGGCGTCGGCAGGGATTCGTCGGGTACCTGGACCTGGCCGGCAGCCGTGGCCGGATTGAGGTCGGTGTCCTGGATGTTGACCGCCCGGGGACGGTTGTTCTCGCGCTGGAGGAATCCTTTGCGCTCGAGGGTTCGGAGCTGATGAGCGACCGACGACGTGGAGGTGAGGCCGACGGCATCACCGATCTCGCGGATGGACGGGGGATAACCGCGTTCGCGGACCGACGCCCGGATCACCTCCAGTACGGCTTTCTGGCGCGGGGTCAGCGACCCCTCGGCCAGCGGTTCGGAAGTGACCACCGTCGCGGCCGCCGCGTCCGGCGGCGTCCGGGTGTCTGTCGTATCGGCCATCAGGTCCTCCAGTTCGTACGGTGTCCGGCCAAGGTGTCGTAGCTGTCGAGAGAAGAAAACGCACACGTTGTTCGTTGGATTATGGGGATCACGCTAATGCAATCTGTCACAACTCTCAAACATTTGTTCGATTGGGCGTGGCGTGTGTCGGACCCCCGTGATACAACTCGAACATTCGTTCAATCGAACGAGTGATCGAACTGTTGACCCGAGGATCGAACAATGACTGCAGCCACCACCATCAGCCGCCCGGCCGCTGAGCGGCCCCGTCGCCGCCTCGCCCGAGTCGGTGGGCCCGTCGCCTCCGATAAGTACACCCGCACGGCGCGAGCGCGTGTCGACAGTACTCGCCGGCCGGCCGACCGCAGGCTCGCCGCAGACCGCCGTGTTGTGGTGGGCTGCTCCGAACCGGGCAGTTCCGCACCGTCGGCTGCCGTCGTCGAGCGCGATGTGTATTTCCGCCGACGTGCCTGGGCCGGGGCCGCCGTGGTCGGAATCGGCCTGATGATGCTCGTGTTGTTCCTCATGTTCTTCGGCCGGGTTGTCGAGAGCGGTGCCGCTCCGGCGAACACCGGAACGGCGGTCGTCCATGTGCAGTCGGGAGAATCGTTGGGCGACATCGCCTCTCGAATCGCACCCGAGATGCCGACCGAAGCGGTGGTGGAGAAGATCATGGACCTCAACGCGATGAGCAATTCAGCGTTGTCGCCGGGGCAATCCCTGGTGACGCCGATCTACGCGCGGTAGTTGCAGTGCTCGGGCAAGCAATCGGCCGGGCGGTATCCTCTACAACAGAGTGTCCGGTCATTCCGACGGGGCCGCCGACGTCCGAGGAACCCTGCATGCACTGCCCGTTTTGCAAGAACGAGGACACGCGGGTCGTCGACTCACGGGTGGCCGACGAGGGCCAGGCGATTCGTCGTCGGCGGGCCTGCTCGCAATGCGGACGGCGGTTCACCACGGTGGAGAGCGCAGTCCTTGCGGTCGTCAAACGCAACGGTGTCACCGAACCTTTCAGTCGCGAGAAGGTGATGAGGGGCGTGAGGCGGGCCTGCCAGGGCCGCGCGGTAGACGATGACCGTCTGCACCTGCTCGCGCAGCAGGTCGAAGAGGCTGTCCGCGCCTCAGGATCGGCCGAAGTTCCCAGCAACGAAGTGGGCCTGGCAATCCTGGGCCCATTGCGGGATCTCGATGAGGTCGCTTACCTTCGCTTTGCGTCGGTGTATCGCTCGTTCGACTCAGTCGAAGACTTCCAGAAAGAGATCGACGATCTGCGAGCCGCCAAACCCTGACCGGTTTCGTCTGGCATGTAGTGCCGCCGAATCAGCGCAGTTCCCGGATGGCCTTGATCGCCCGTTTCTCCGACACGGGGTACGCAGTACGCAGGTGCTGTGCAAACAATCCGACTCTCAGTTCTTCGACGATCCATCCAGCTTGCTCGTTGACTGCGTCCCGCCGACCAGGCGGAACGTGTCGCAGGTGATCAGTCCACGCCGACACCACCCGGTCGATGGCAGCCATCGACTGGGCATCGCGAGCGGCCCCTGCCGGGAGCTGTTCGAGCCTCGACCGCGCGGCATCGAGGTACCGAGGTATCTCCGCGAGGTGTTCGTCGCGTGTCGCGGAGACAAATCCGTCGAACAACAGCTCGTCCAGCTGGTCCCGCACGTCGTCGGCGGCGATTGATCTGCCGGCCGCAGTGATCGCCGTGCGAAGGGGCGCCACGCGGGTCAGGATCGTTGCCACCCTGCGTAGCTTGTCCGTTGCCCTCTCGGTCGCCTGGCGGGCCACATTCTCGCGAAGAGTCGCGAAACCGCCTGGCGTCCAGACATTCGGCGGGTTGGGTACAAGGTCCACCACGGCAGCCCGCACGCAATCGGCCAGAAGAGCAGCGGTGTCCGGGTAGGGGCTCAGACTGAGGGCGAGTCGCTCGGCGGTGCTCAGTGTCGAGGTCACCGTCGGTCGTAGCGGCGGAACGCTGGAGACGATCATCTCGACAACAGCGTCGTACATGTTCGCAGCCTGCTCGGCCTGGGTGGGCACGGCGACCACCGTGAAACCACCGCCTCGGCGGGTCAATGCGGGATAGCTTGTGATGTCTTGCCCGGCAACAGAACTGCGCAATGTGCGGCTGATGTCTCCGAAGGTGTCCGCGGTCCACGTGGTGGCCACAGGTCGGGATGCGGTGCCGGCTTCACTCTCCAGAGCCGCGCGAGATCTACCGGCCAGTCGATCCTGCAGTTCGCGCAGCGACTTGGAACGTCCGAGAACTTCGCCGTCGGTGGTGACCGCGGTGAAGGTCATCCGCAGGTGGTCGGGGAGTGCGGCCAGTCGTAGATCTGATGCTGCGACGTCAACACCTGTGCGCACACGGATCTCGGCGGCCACCGCCTCTGTGAGAGGCTTGCTCCGCGGTGTAACCGACTCCAGTATTTGCGCGGCCAGGTCGGGGGCCGGTCCCACTTGCCGCCGTAGGGATTTCGGCAGGGTGCGGATAAGCTCGGTGATCAGCTCCGAGCGCATGCCGGGGACCAGCCAGTCGAATCCAGAGGGCCGGGCACGCACGAGCAGCGACAACGGGATGAGCACACTCACGCCGTCGTCGACGGTGCCGGGCTCGAACCGGTATCGCAAGGCATAACTCGTGTCTCCCTGACGCCAGTGGTCGGGAAACCCGGCCGGGTCGGTGGCGGCGGTGTCGGCCACGAGGTCGGCGGGATCCAGATCCAGCAAGGTGGGGTCAGCTTTGCGTGCGGTCTTCCACCACGTGTCGAAGTGTCTGCCCGACACCACTTCTCCGCCGATGTGACGGTCGTAGAAGGCGAAGAGCTGGTCGTCGTCGACGATGACGTCGGTGCGCCTCACCCGGTGCACCGACTCCTCGGCGTCCTCGAGTAACGCGCGATTGCGGTGGAAGAACGGGTGTTGTGTGCGCCAGTCGCCTTCCACGAGCGCGTGGCGGATGAACAGCTCGCGGGCAACCGCGGGATCGATCGAGCCGTAGTTCACCCGTCGTTTGGTGACCAGCGGGACGCCGTAGAGGGTGACCCGCTCGTAGGCCATGGCCGCTGAGTGTTTGCCGGACCAGTGAGGCTCGCTGTACTGACGTTTGACGAGGTGTCCGGCCAGGCGCTCGGCCCATTCCGGTTCGATGCGTGCGGCGGTACGCGCCCAGAGCCGAGAGGTCTCCACGATCTCGGCCGCCATCACGAACCGTGGTGGTTTCGATGAGAGATGAGATCCGGGGAAGATCATGAACTTCGTCCCGCGAGCGCCCAGGAACTCCTTGGCGTCTCCCTCGCGCACGCCGATCTGGCTGAGCAGACCGGACAGGATGGATTGATGAATCGATGCCGCCGTCGGTGATTCATGGTCGGGTGCGGTCACCGTCGCGGGAACCGACCACCCGAGGTCCTTGGCGATCCGGACCAGCTGCGCGTGCAGGTCTCGCCATTCGCGGATTCGCAAGCTGTGCAGATACTCTCGACCGCACCGCTTCCGGAACTGGTTCGACGACAACTCCGAGCGGAGTTCGTCCAGGTAGGTCCACAAATTCAGCAGGGTCAGGAACTCCGACCCCGGAGCGGCGAAGCGCGCATGCGAGGCATCGGCTGCCTGGCGGTGCTCGGCCGGTCGCTCGCGTACGTCCGGAATCGACAGTGCGGCCGCCAACACCAGCATCGGGCCGACCACGCCCTGTTTGTCGGCCTCGACCAGCATGCGCGCCAGCCGCGGATCAACAGGTATGCGAGCGAGTGACCGTCCGATCGGGGTGAGTCGGCGTACGGGGTTGTCGGCCGACGCAGGTTCGAGCGCCCCGAGTTCGTCCAGTAGTTGCTGGCCGTCTCGGATCGCCCGCTGATCCGGCGGCTGGACGAACGGGAACCGACCGACGTCACCGAGCCCCAGTGAGGTCATCGTGAGGATCACCGACGCCAGGTTGGTGCGCAGGATCTCGGGCTCGGTGTACTCGGGCCTGCTCTCGAAGTCCTCTTCGCTGTAGAGCCGGATACACACACCTGCGGCCACGCGGCCACACCGCCCCGCCCGCTGCTGTGCGCTGGCCTGCGAAATCGGCTCGATCGGCAGCCGCTGCACCTTGGTGCGCGTGGAGTAGCGCGACATCCGGGCGGTGCCGGCGTCGATGACGTAGTGGATTCCCGGCACGGTCAGCGATGTCTCGGCGACGTTGGTGGACAGGACGATCCGCCGACCTCGGTGGCTGGAGAACACCTTGTGCTGGTCCGCCGCCGATAGCCGGGCGAACAGCGGGACGATCTCGATGCCACGAGACTCAAGGTGCGCAAGCGATTTCGCGGTATCGGTGATCTCGCGTTCGGTGGGCAGGAACACCAGGATGTCGCCCGGGCCGTGAGAGCAGAGCTCGTCGACGGCTGCCCCGATGGCCTGTAGCTGATCGAGGTCGGCTTCGTCCTCGTCGTCGACCACCAGCGGGCGATAGCGGACCTCCACCGGATAGGTCCGGCCGGACACCTCGATGATCGGCACCGGTGCGTCATCGGTCGCAAAATGGTCGGCGAACCGGCCGGGTTCGATGGTCGCCGAGGTGATGATGATCTTCAGGTCGGGGCGGCGTGGCAGCAGTTGCTTGAGGTAGCCGAGGATGAAGTCGATGTTGAGGCTTCGCTCGTGGGCCTCGTCGATGATCAGGGTGTCGTAGTCACGGAGCATCCGGTCTTGGGACAATTCACGCAGCAGTATGCCGTCGGTCATCACCTTGACCAGCGTGTCGTCGCCTGCCTTGTCGGTGAAGCGCACGGAATACCCGATGACACCGCCGAGTTCGGTCCCGATTTCCTCGGCGATCCGTTCGGCAACCGACCGCGCAGCGAGTCGGCGAGGCTGGGTGTGACCGATCTTGCCGGCCAGTCCGCGCCCCAGCTCGAGACAGATCTTGGGTAGCTGTGTGGTCTTACCGGAACCGGTTTCACCGGCTACGACAACAACTTGATGCTCCGAGATCGCCTCGGCGATGGCATCGCGGGCCTCGGACACCGGTAGTTGCGGCGGGTAGCTGATCGTGGGAACGAGCGCGCGTCGGCGCTCGATCACGGCCGGATCCGGCCGGTCGGTGCGAGTGGAGCGGTTGGTCGGACGTCGTCGCCGTTTACGCCGGGCGGCCTGTTCCGGCTGGTTGGACGAAGTCGACATAACTGATCAAGCCTACCTGAGCGGCGGATCCGGCAATGTCCGGCGGACCCGTGTCCCCGCTCCCGGCGCGCCCGAGCACGGATCGACACGAGAGTGGCTGCGGCCCCGGAGGAAACCAGGGGGACACCAGGCATGATGTTCACATGACAGTCTCAACTTCTGCCGGTCTCTGGCACGGATTCGCCGACATGGGCGCGGTGAGCGCCACGGGACCCTTTGTGGTCACCAAGGGTGAAGGCGTCCACATCTGGGACGACAAGGGAAACAAGTATCTCGACGCCACAGCAGGTCTGTGGTTCACCAACGTCGGACACGGGCGCACGCAGATCGCCGACGCGGTGGCGAACCAGTTGAGCACATTGGCGCACTACTCCGGCTTCGGTGACATCACCTCGGACGTCACGGCGGCATTGGCCGACCGTCTGTCCGGGCTCGCTCCGGTACCGGGGAGCAAGGTGTTCTTCACCTCGGGCGGCAGCGATTCGATCGACTCGGCCGTCAAACTGGCGCGCCGCTACTGGCATGAGATGGGCAGGCCCGACAAGAAGATCGTGGTCGGCCGCACGAAGGCGTATCACGGTATGCACGTCGGCGGCACCGCGCTGTCCGGATTGCCCCCGAACCGCGAGAACTATGGCGATCTCATGGCCGATGCGGCCACCGTCGACTGGGATGACGCCAAAGGGCTGCTGGGATTGATCGAGCGGGTCGGTGCCGATAACATCGCCGCCTTCTTCTGTGAACCGATCATCGGGGCGGGCGGGATCTACCTTCCGCCGGAGGGTTACCTCGCCGAGGTGCGCCAGATCTGCCGTGACCACGATGTGCTGTTCGTCGCCGACGAGGTGGTCACCGGCTTCGGCCGGATCGGCGGATCGTGGTTCGCCTCGAGCCGATTCGACCTGCAACCCGACATGATCGCCACCGCGAAGGGATTGACGTCGGGGTACGTGCCGATGGGAGCGGTGTTCATCGCCCCGAACGTCGCCGAACCGTTCTATTCCGGCGGTGTCTGGTGGCGCCACGGTTACACATACGGAGGTCATGCCGGGGCCGCGGCAGCTGCCATGGCGAATCTCGACATCATCGAGACCGAAGGTCTGCTCGAAGATGCTGCCCGCTTGGAGTCCGATCTGCATGTGGCGCTTGCGCCGCTTGCCGATCTGGATGCGGTCAGCGAGGTACGCAGCGGGCTCGGTGCGGTGAGCGCCGTCCAGCTCGAGGAGCCTTCGCGGGCACCTGCTGCCGTGGCAGCTCTGCGCGCTCACGGCGTCAGCGGACGGGCAGCAGGCCAAGGCGCACTGCAGATCTCGCCGGCTTTTGTGATGACAGGCGCGCAGGTGGCCGAGCTCTCCGAGCGGATCTCCGACGCCCTGAGCTAGTCATTCGACAACAGAACCCACCGGTTCCGGTGAGCCGGCCGACAACGGCGACCGGCTTCGATCGGAACGGGTGGGTTCTGTGTGTTGGGCTTATCCGACGAGTACGTCGGCCGTGCTCAGTGCGGCTGCCACTCCGGCGACGATGGAAGCCACCTTGAGTGCCTCGAGAATGGCCTCGCGGTCGATGCCGGCCTCGCGCAGGGTGTTCTCGTGAGCGGCCACACAGTGACCGCACCCGTTGATGGACGACACCGCGAACGACCACAGCTCGAAATTGGCCTTGTCGACGCCGGGATTGCCGATGATGTTCATCCGCAGCCCGGGTCGCAGGTCGTCGTACTTGCCGTCGAGGAAGCCCCGACCACGGTAGAACACGTTGTTCATGCCCATGATCGACGCGGCGCCGAGTGCGGCGTTGTACGCCTCTGCCGACAGCGTGTCGGCCGCTTCGTCGGCGATCTCCTTGAGCACCACCGCGTTCTTGGTCGCGGCTGCGGTGGACAGGAGGGTGCCCCACAGTTGCTCGTCTTTGAGAACCGTTGTGCGAGCGATCGACCCGAGATTGAGCTTGAGGTCTTTCGCGTACTCGGGCAGGGCGTTCTTCAGGTTGTCGATACTCATGTCTCACCCAATCCTTGTTGCGAGCGTCAGACGCTTGCGGTCAGCAGCTCGCCGGCGTTGATGGTCGGATCGCCCTTCTTCCAGTTGCAGGCGCACAACTCGTCGGACTGCAGTGCATCCAGCACCCGCAAGACCTCGTCGACGTTGCGGCCGACGGAACCGGCCGTCACCGAGACGAACTGGATTTCGTTGTTGGGGTCCACGATGAAGGTCGCACGATCGGCGACACCGTCGGCGTTGAGCACGCCGGCTGCCGATGCGAGCTCACGCTTGAGGTCCGAAAGCATCGGGAAGGGAAGCGTTTTCAGATCTTCGTGCTGCGCACGCCACTGGAAGTGCACGAACTCGTTGTCGACGGACGCTCCGAGCACCTGGGCGTCGCGGTCTGCGAACTCGTCGTTCAACTTGCCGAAGGCGGCGATCTCCGTGGGGCACACGAACGTGAAGTCCTTGGGCCAGAAGAACACGATGCGCCACTTGCCCGGGTGGTCGTCGCTGCTGATGGTGGTGAAGTAGTCATCGGGCTGCTGGGCGTCGACCTTCGAGAGGTCGCCACCGATCACGGCCGTCAGGTTGTAGGAAGGAAATTGGTCGCCGATGGTCAGCAAAGCCATGGTGCTCCTTGGTATTCGACTAGAGATGCGAGATTTTCAGATCTTCGATGTGTGCGGACGCGTCAGTGCGCACTGAACCATCGTGCCCAAAGACGGGCGAAAAGGAAACGTGATGAGTAGCACTAAGGTGATAGGTATGGCCGATCAAAGTTATCAACCGACCATCGCCGGACTCAAGGCCTTTGCGGCCGTCGCCGAGAATCGCCATTTCGGCTCTGCGGCAACCAGTCTCGGTATCAGTCAGCCGTCGCTGTCGCAAGCACTCGCGGCCCTGGAGGCCGGGCTGGGGGTCAAACTGGTCGAGAGGTCAACCCGGCGTGTCTTCTTGACGAACGAGGGAAATACCCTGCTGCCCAAGGCCATGTCCGCCATCGACGCCGTTGACTCGTTCACCCACGCCGCGGCGGGAGTCACCCAGCCGATGACAGGTACTCTCCGACTGGGTCTGATTCCGACTGTCGCGCCGTATGTCTTGCCGACTGTGTTGCGCGGACTGAGTGAACACGTTCCTGCTCTGACGGTGAGGGTGGTCGAAGACCGGACGGGCCCGTTGCTCGAAGCCCTGCGTCACAATTCGATCGACGCGGCGATGATCGCGTTGCCGTCCGAGGTGCCGGGGATGATGGAGATGCCGATGTACGACGAGGATTTTGTCCTCGCTCTGCCGTCGGGCCATCCACTCGCCGGTGCACGTGAGGTCAATCCGGCTGTGCTGGCCGATCTTCCGCTGTTGTTGCTGGACGAAGGGCACTGCCTGCGCGAACAGGCCCTGGAGGTTTGCCGCCTCGCGGGGGTGCGTCCGGATATGGGCCCCACACGGGCGGCGTCGCTGGCCACGGCTGTGCAGTGCGTAGAAGGTGGCTTGGGGGTCACGTTGATACCCGCGACAGCCGAACGTACCGAAGCTGCCCGGGGTTCACTGGCAACGGCACAGTTCGACTCGCCGCGCCCGGGCCGGCGCATCGGTCTGGTGTGGCGCGTCACAAGCGGACGAGAAGCCGAATATCGCACGCTTGCAACACTGATTGCCGACCTGGTCACCGAGTCCGGCGCTGCGCGCCCCGTGTAGTTGCTGCCTGCCGTTCGAGTCCGGTCAGTGCGGCGACTTCGCCGACTCCAGCGACTCCAACGCTTCGGACAGGTCTCGCAGACCGGCGAGCGCAGCCTCCCATCGTTCGACACCCAGGTGGCCACACAACTGCGCGGCGAGGGCTGCATGCCCCGGGTTGATTCGATGCACGGCATCGCGCCCGGCGTCGGTGCCCGCCACGAGCTTGGCCCGACGGTGGGCCGGGTTGTCGTGGTAGGCGACGAGCCCTTGTGCGGCAAGCACATCGGCGGTGCGCTGAACACTCTGTCTTGTGATACCCATCGTCCGTGCGATGTCGGAGACCGTCAACGGCTCACCGAGGATGGCGCCGAGCACTTGCCAACGGGTTGCGGTGAGCCCGGCAGGCTCGGCCAATTGTTCTGCCACGGCCATGAACTGACCGTTGAGCCGAAAAGTGGTGAGGGCCGAATCGCTCAGCAGGTCTTGAGGATCTGTCATGCCTGAAGGGCCATCAGGTCGTGATAGCCGGCGGGGTCGCCGCTGTAGAGCCGGAACCAGGCCGCAAGGACCTCGGGGGTATAGAGGTCGAGCTCGGCGAAGATCTCGCGGGCGAACGCCACCGGCTGCATGGCGGCGGCGGTGATGAGGTGACCGGGCGTGCTGGTGTCGGTGACCGCTGGTTCGTCGACGTAGTCGACCGCACCCGCGTATCCGGTCCACGACAACGCCTCGGCGGCATTGCTGGTGTGTCGACGACCGTCGAGCAACCCGGCTCGGGCCAACCCGACGGTCGCGCCGCAGATCGCGGCGACGGGAACGCCGGCGGACAGGAAGGCGGCGGCGGCGTTCGTGAAGTCGCCGAGGTCGCCGGTCATCCACGCGCCCGCGCCGGGGAGGATCAGCAGTGCGCTGTCATCGGGATCCAGGTCCCCGATCGCGAGGTCGGGCACGATGCGCACGCCGCCCGCGGTGGTCACCACGTCCGTGGTGGGGCCCACCGTACGAATCCGGCAGCGACCAGGTCTCTTCTGATGCTCCGGGTCGTTGATGTGCGCGACGGCATGACCGGCTTCCCAGTCGGCGAGTGTGTTGTAGACGGCGAGGTGGACGACGGAGGTCGATTGATCTGTGGACATGACAACATCCTGTCAATATGACAGTGTGCTGTCAATGGTTCATCCGGCCTGGATGTGCAGGTCGAGCAACTCGGGTTCGTCCTCGGCGGTGTCGGGTTTGCTGTACCGGGCAACGATCGACCATCCGTGGTCACCGTCGGAGTCGTCGAGGACCTGGCGGGCAACCCACTCGTCACCGTCGGCTTCCACCGAGAACAGGGCCGGACTCCTGGCTGCCGGCCCTGCGCCCGGAGCGCCGTACTCATCGAAGAACTCCGCGGTCTCGTCGAACCAGTCGAGATCGGGGTAGGCGGCCTGCAGTGCGGTCCAATTCCGGTTTGCCAACAGGTTGACGAAACGGAACATGTTGTTGCGCAATTCGACTCGGGTGGCCCGGGTGTTCGGCGCCCGGCCCGGTGGCGTCACGACCGCGAGCGGGTCGGCGATCGCCTGGTCCGGGTGTGTCAGCTGCTCCCATTCGTCCAGCAGGCTCGAGTCCACCCGGCGAACCAACTCGCCCAGCCATTCGATCACGTCGTCGAGTTCGTCTGTCCGTGCCGCATTGGGCACACTCTGCCGCAGGGTGCGATAAGCGTCTGTCAGGTACCGCAGCACCACGCCCTCGCTGCGGGCCAGTGCATAGCGCGAGATGAGGTCGCCCCAGTCCATCCCTTGCTCGATCATGTCGCGGAGTATCGACTTCGGGCGTGGGGGAGTGTCGATCACCCACGGGTGGCCCTGCTGGTAAGTGCCGAACGCCTCGAAGATGAACTCGCGCAGCGGTCGTGGCCACGTCACCTCGGTGAGGAGTTCCATCCGCTCCTCGTACTCGATCCCGTCGGCCTTCATCTGCGCGATGGCCGCGTCCCTCGCGACCTTCTGCTGGCCCATCAGCACCGGACGCGGATCTTCCAGTGTCGCCTCGACAATCGAGATCAGGTCGAGGGTGTAGGTTTCGGACTCGGTGTCCAGCAGTTCGAATGCCGCCAGGGAGAAGGGCGACAACGGGTTGTTCAGGGCAAAATTGTTCGGCAGGTCGACAGCCAGCACGGCGTAGCGGCCCAGGTCGTCGGGTTCGTCGAGTCGCAGGACCACGCCGCTGTTGACCAGGGATCGATACAGCGACAACGCCCGCAGGATGTGCCAGCGCTGACGGGCCCGGGTCTCGTGGTTGTCCTCGAGCAGGTGACGCATGGCCGTGAAGCAGTTGCCCGGGCGAGCAATCACTTCCAGCAACATGGACGTGCTGACACCGAACCGGGATCGCAAGGGTTCGGGCGGAGCGTCGATGAGTTTGTCGAACGTCGCCTCACCCCAGGAGACAAACCCCTCCGGCGCCTTCTTGCGCTGGATCTTCTTCAGCTTCTTCGGATCGTCACCGGCTTTGGCGACCAGCCGGGCGTTCTCGACGTCGTGATCGGGCGCTTGGGCGACCACAAAACCGCGGACGTCGTACCCGGCCCGCCCCGCCCTCCCGGCGATCTGGTGGAACTCGCGGGCACGCAGATGACGCTGACGCACGCCGTCGTACTTGGTCAGCCCGGTCAGCAGGACGGTGCGGATCGGCACGTTGATGCCGACACCCAGGGTGTCCGTACCGCACACCACGCGCAGAAGCCCTTGCTGGGCAAGGCGTTCGACAAGGCGCCGATAGCGCGGCAACATGCCGGCATGATGCACGCCGATTCCTGCCCGGACCGTCTTCGACAGGGTTTTGCCGAAGCCCGTGCTGAAGCGGAAATCGCCGATCTCCGTCGCGATCGCATCGCGTTCGGAGCGGCTGCAAATGTTGGCGCTGAGGAGCGACTGTGCGCGTTCCATCGCCGAGACCTGGGTGAAGTGCACCACGTAGACCGGCGCCCGGTCTTTGGCGATCAGTTCCTCGATGGTCTCGTGCACGGGCCGGGTGGAGTACGAATACTCCAGCGGCACCGGGCGAGTCGTGCCGGTGATGTCGGCGGTGTCACGTCCGGTACGACGCCGTAGATCTTCGATGAAGAAGTCGACATTGCCCAGGGTCGCCGACATCAGGACGAATTGGCTTTGCGTCAGCTCGATCAGGGGGACTTGCCACGCCCAGCCACGGTCGGGCTCGGAGTAGTAGTGGAACTCGTCCATCACCACGATGCCGATGGAGGCATCAGAGCCTTCTCGCAGAGCGATGTTCGCCAGCACCTCGGCCGTCGCGCAGATGATGGGGGCACCGGCGTTGACCGAGGCATCCCCGGTCAGCATGCCCACGTTCTCGGCACCGAACTGCGCGCAGAGGTCGAAGAACTTCTCGCTGACCAGCGCTTTGATCGGCGCCGTATAGAAGGCGCGACGGCCTTGTGCGGCAGCGAAATAGAGCCCGCCGCTGGCGATGAGCGATTTACCCGATCCGGTGGGGGTGGAGACGATCACGTTCGACCCGGCGGCGAGCTCGAGCAGCGCCTCGTCCTGGTGTGGATACACCTCGATCCCGCGCGCAGCCCACCAGTCGACGAACGCGGTGTACAGGCCGTCGGGGTCCGCGTCCCCGGGATTCGGGAAGGCAAGCGGCTGAGCCTCTGCGGACTGTGTCACCAATGCAGGTTAGGCCACCGTCGGCGATCAGCCGGCAGTGCCGTCGCCCGCCTGGCCCGGATCATCGTCTGAGTTGCGGTCGCTGCCGACATCCCCGGTCTGGGTGGCGAGGAACCGTTCCAGCTCGGCCCCGAGCTCGTCGCCGGTGGGCAGATCGCCCTCGGCGGCCAGCAGCGATGCCTTCTCCTGTTGCGCCTGGTTGAAGGTGTCGTACTGCGTTTCGAGCGCAGCGACCACAGACTCGACCTCCTGGTTGCCCGACACCTCGGCGTCGACCTGGCTGCGGACCTTCTCCGCCGCGTTGGCCAGTGCGGCCGTCGGCAGATCCAGTCCGGTGATCTCGCCGAGCGACTCGAGCAACTTGTGCGACGCGGCAGGATATTCCGCCTGCGAGAGATAGTGCGGCACATGGACGGAGAGTCCGGCGGTGGTCAGACCGTGCTGTCCCAGACGGAGTTCGAGCAGCATCGACGCGCTGGCGGGAACCTTCAGTTCCGAGCCCCATCGGGGCAGCGAAGCGATCAGGTCCTTGTCGTTCGCGTGGGCGGTGATGGTGGACGGCCGGGTGTGCGGAATCCCCATCGGGATGGCGTTGAGACCGATCACGGTGGACACCCCGAACCGATCCGACAATCCCTGGATGGCAGCGACGAACCGTTCCCAGCGCAAATCCGGCTCGGCGCCGGAGAGCAGCAGGAACGGCGTGCCGTTGTTGTCGCGCACGGCGTGCAGCGTCAGTTCGGGCATCGCCACGTCGGTGAACTGGTCACCGGTGAACGTCATCAAAGGGCGGCGCGATCGGTAGTCCATCAGTTCGTCGGTGGAGAACGTCGCCACCAATTCCGATTCGAGACTTTGTCGCAAGTGGTCCGACGCGAGTTTGATCGCGTGGCCCGCGTCGGCGAAACCCTCCAGTGCGTGGACCAATACCGGTCCGTCACCCTCGTCGCCGGTCACCTGTGGCGCTGGAAACTCGAGCTCGTAGAGCGTGGACTTGTCGTCCATGGCGAACCTCCTCGCTGCCCAGTCCTGCTGTCGTGTGGATAAGTGTTCTCCATTGTCGCCCATGATCGACCGTTCCAACCAATCCCTGGCCGGGAGTCAGCCCTGACCACGGGCTCAATGGCGACTAGTGTTCTCAACGGAGTTCGAACGGTGTCAATTCCCAAAGCGAGTTCGCCGTGAGCGAAAACCAAGCAAACGTTAGGGTTAAGACCTGGGCGGTCAGACCGCCCACAAACACGGTCAGTGCAGCGAAAGGCAGTCATGGCAGAGCAGGTGCGTGGTGTGGTCTCGGCAGGAAAAGGGGCCCCGACCACGATCGAGACGATCACGATCCCCGATCCAGGTCCCCGCGACGTGGTGGTGCGCATCCTTGCCTGCGGCGTGTGCCACACCGACCTGGCCTACCGCGAGGGCGGCATCAACGACGACTACCCGTTCCTGCTGGGTCACGAGGCCTCCGGCATCGTGGAGACCATCGGTGAGCAGGTCACCCATGTCGAACCCGGAGATTTTGTTGTACTGAACTGGCGCGCCGTGTGCGGCGTGTGCCGCGCCTGCAAGCGTGGTCGCCCCTGGTACTGCTTCGACACGTTCAACGCGAGCAAACCGATGACGCTGCAAGACGGCACCGAGCTGACCCCTGCGCTCGGTATCGGTGCGTTCGCGGACAAGACCCTCGTTCATGAGGGGCAGTGCACCAAGGTCGCCCCCGATGCCGATCCGGCCGTGGTCGGATTGCTCGGTTGCGGTGTGATGGCCGGCATCGGAGCCGCGATGAACACCGGTGGTGTCGTCCGCGGCGACAGCGTCGCGGTGATCGGTTGCGGTGGAGTGGGCGATGCCGCCATCGCGGGCGCCAGGCTTGCCGGCGCGACCAAGATCATCGCGGTCGACCGCGATGCCCGCAAACTCGAGTGGGCGACCTCTCTCGGCGCCACCCACACCATCGATGGTTCTGTGACCGACGATGTCGTCACCGCCATCCAGGACATCACCGACGGCAACGGTGCCGACGTGGTCATCGATGCGGTCGGCCGTCCCGAGACGTACAAGACCGCGTTCTATGCGCGCGATCTGGCCGGTGTCGTTGTGCTCGTCGGTGTGCCGACGCCGGAGATGACCCTCGAGATGCCGCTGGTCGACTTCTTCTCTCGCGGCGGGGCCCTCAAGTCGTCCTGGTACGGCGATTGTCTGCCCGAGCGTGACTTCCCGATGCTTGTCGACCTGTACCAGCAGGGCAGGTTGCCACTCGAGCTGTTCGTCACCGAGCGGGTAGGACTGGACGACGTGGAAGCCGCGTTCAGCAAGATGGAGGCCGGCGAGGTCTTGCGTTCGGTGGTGATCCTGTGACCGTTCGCGTCGATCACGTCGTCACGTCGGGCACGTTCAGTCTCGACGGTGGTACCTGGGATGTCGACAACAACATCTGGCTCGTCGGTGACGACTCCGAGGTTGTCATCATCGACGCCGCACATTCGTCGGCGCCGATCATCGAGGCGGTCGCCGGGCGCAGGGTCAAGGCCGTGCTGCTCACCCATGGCCACAACGACCACATCACGGTGGCGCCCGAGTTGTCGCGCACGCTCGACGCCCCGATGAAGATGCACCCGGGTGACCGGATGCTGTGGGACCAGACGCACGCCGATGTCGCTCCCGAGGAACTGGCCGATGGTCAGAAGATCAGTGTCGCAGGCACCGACCTCGTCGTGATCAACACCCCGGGGCACTCACCTGGTTCGTCATGCATCTACGCACCAGAACTCGGGGTGCTGTTCAGCGGCGACACACTGTTCTCGGGCGGGCCCGGCGCCACCGGTCGCTCGTTCTCGGACTTCCCGACGATCATCGAGTCGATTCAGACCAAGATCTTCACGTTGGATCCGGGGACAAAAGTACACACCGGACACGGTGATTCCACTGCGGTGGGTACCGAGTCGCCACACCTCGAAGAGTGGATCAAACGCGGGAGCTGACCTCACGGGAGGTCAAGCATCCAGTGCGGGCGGCGAGCTGATCCTGGTGATCAGCTCGTCGACCCGATCGTGCTGCACTGTTGCCCCACCGGACAATGCGGCCGCCACGTTCTCCAACTCGGTGACCGCGGAGTCGGCGTGAGCAAGCGCGGTCTCTCGCAGCCGCGGGGGACTCTTCGACACCGCTATCAGCCAATTGTCGAGATCTGTTGCGGCCAGCTCGATCCGGACCCTGGCGTCGATACGTTCGCCGTCGTACTCGAGTTTCGGGTCGGCGCGGAGGAGGGCCAGCGCGTCGCGAATGCGCCGGTGCAGCCGCGCTTCCGGGTCATGCGAACCTGCCCATGCCGCAGGCGCATTGGTGGGCTGGCCGGGGATGATCTCGTTCGAGCGCACCGCGCTGTCTCGGATCCGGCGGGTCATGAGGAACACACCCACCGCGGCGGCAACGCACGCGACCAGGACAACGACCACGACCGCGGTGGTCATGAAGGCCTCTCGGTGGATGCGGTCATCGCAGCGCCGCCCACGTGGCGACCACTGCGATGATGACGATCAGGGCCGCGAGCACGGCGAAGGCGATCTTGACCTTGCTCCACGGACGTTGGCCCTGCACCTCGCCGGTCACCCCGTTGATGAAGACCTGGAACGGATTGCCTGCATAGACCACGGTGAGCAGCCAGATCGGCAGCAGGACGTGCTTGAACGTGAGGGCGTTGTACCTGGTGTCCTTGCTGTTGATCCGCTGGTGGTCACCGCCGATGTCGCGACGGATCGCGTGGTCGATCCCGGCGTCGATCCGTGCCTGGGCCACCGGAAAACACTGATCCGCGTCGTGGTCGTAGGTACGGCACAGATGGCCGGCGACGAACTCGGGTGTGAACGGCGTTGCCTGAGCCGTCGGCCAGGGTTCGAGTTCATGCACTTTGTCGGTGTCGAATCCGGTGTTCGCCAGAACCGCCACGTCGTCGAAGTCGACTCCCACGACACCGGAACGGTGACTCCACCGCGTGCGGGTCTCGGTGCGGCGATTGTCGCCGCTGCCGACCGTCACCGTGTAGTTGTCGCCGCGCATTCCGGTGTACGACGTCGTGGTGTCGGCGTCGTAGGTGAAGTAGGCGGCGTACACGCTGCTGAACGCGCCCACCTCGCGGTACTTCTTGAACTCGGTAGGGGCGAACCAGCGACTGTTGATCCACTTCTCGATCACCTCGCGACCCTGCTTGTCGTCGACCTGGAACGGCAGGATTCCGTCGACGGGAAGTCGCGTGGGGGCGTCGTGGATGTCGTCGCGCTGGATCGGGGTGGCACAGTACGGACACCGGGTGGCGGTCAGGGTTCCGCTGAAGGTTGTTCTGCCGCCACAACTCTGGCAGACGATCTCGCGCTCGCTCACCGTCTGACCCGACGAGTTCTCGGCGATCAGCCCGCGCAGCTGGGTCATGGTGGAGGCCAGGTCGTGTTCGACAACCCGCCGGTTCGGATCCAGCACGATCTGATGAGAACGACCGCAACTCGGACACAGCAACTGCTGTGACGCCGGGTCGAACACCAACTGTGCCCCGCAGGTGTCGCAGGGATAGGTACGGGTCCGCTCGGTGATCTGGAACTGCGCTCGCTCGGGGTCCGATGGCCCGGGTACCGGTTGCTGTGGCGCGGCCTGTCGCGGGTCACGCGTCGGCAATGGTGGCGGGTCGAAGGACGACGGCGCGGCGTAGCCCGAAGGCGAGGCGTCCGGCCGAGCATGACCGGGCAGCGGCGGCGGTCCGAAATCGTCGTCGTTCATGGCTACACCGATGGTGTGGTCGTAGGGATGGGTGGCGGGGTCGCGAACAGGCCCGCAAGTGCGGGAACGGTCGCCGCCTGCGCCCATCCAGGCATGCCCTGGGTCCACACCAGAGTCGCCCCGGTGAACTGACCCGACGCGACCGCGCCCTGCAGCTGGGCGACAGTGTAGGGACCCGCCGGCTGACCACCGTTGTCGATGTGGAACGCGGCGGCCCCGGGCAATGGTGGAGGTCCTTGTGGGGCAGCAGCATTCGCCTGCTGCGCCTGCCCGCCGAACTGGCCGGCCATCTGGCTGCCCAACGCCACGCCCATCCCGGCCGACATCATGTCGCCCATCGCACCCCCGCCGGGGTTCTGGGCTGCGGCGAGCATGGCGTCGGCGGCCTTGCCCTGTTGATAGCGGCCCAGGTCGCCGACGTTGTTCAGGAAGCCGCCCTCCTCGACGCCGCGGGCGACACCACGCGTCATCGCCGAGGTGATCTCGTCGGGCAGAGAGATGTTCATCGTGATGGAGTCGATCGACAGCCCGAACTCGTCGTCGACGCGTTCGGCGACGAAGTCCCGGAGTCTCTGCGACAACTCGACCTGGCGCCCCTGGAGGTCGATCACGCCGAGGCGGGTTTCCATGATCATGTCCGAGAACGCCAGTGTGATGACACGCCTCAACAGCTCGGAGATCTCCTCCACGTCCACCTCGCTGTCGGTGCCGATCACCTCGCGAAGAAATATGTCGGGTTCAGCCACCCGAACGACACACAAACCGTTGGCCCGCACCTGAACCATGGTGAAATCCGGGTCCCGCACGGTGACCGGGTTGGCGGTACCCCAGCGAAGGTCGGTGACCGGCCGGGTGTTGATGAAGTACACCTCGGACCGGAAGGGGCTGTTGAACCCGTGCTTCCAGCCCTGCAGGGTGCTCAGGAGCGGGAGGTTCTCGGTGGTGAGCTGGTAGTGGCCCGGACCGAACCGATCGGCGAGCTGCCCGCGGTAGACGAAAACAGCCTGCTGACCTTCGCGGACGATGAGCTCGGCGCCGTTCTTGATCTCGTTGTGGTAGCGGGGAAACCGCCAGGCCAACGTGGAGCGCGAATCATCCATCCATTCGATGATGTCGACGAGTTCACCCTTGATCTTGCCGATGATCCCCATAACCGTTGTTCTCCTCGCGGCGTCGCCTGATCGCTGTCTTCGGTGATGTTCGCGCAGCAGTCGCCCCGGCGGCTGTCACTAGTGGGCAGTCTAATCGTGTCGCGCGCCCCGATGGCCTGCTCGCGGTGGCACAGTGGGTCCGGTGAGTTGGGTGTCGGGGTGAGCCGGGTGGCAGGTTTTCGGGCGGGGCGACGGGGGTTGTCCTTGCTGGCGATGGTCGCTGTCATCGCGGTCGCCGGGTGTACGTCCGCGGTCGACGGTGAACCGACGGCAGCACCGACGGGATCGGCGGAGCCGCGGAGTTCGAGTTCGAGCGTCGACCTCGCGTCTCGGTCCGTCACCGCTGCAGACTTTCCGGCCGGCTACTCGCCGACAGAGGTGACCGGAGACCAATTGGGCGCCGTGCTCGCCGATACGGCGGGAGTTCCCACCGGCGGAGGTGTGAACCCACCGAACTGCGCCCCGAGACCGTTGCCCAGTGGCGGCGGGCAAGCAGTGGCATGGGTGGCAACCGGCGCAGGGCCCAATGCGGGAACCCTCAGCGCCGTCTCGGTTCTGGTGAACTCGCCGCTGGCCGACCTGCAGACCCAGATCCAGAACTGCCCGTCGTACACAACAGACGCATTCGGCGCGACCGCCACCGTGACCACCACGATCCTGCCTCCTTCGCCCGCGGAATCCGACGAGTCGATGGCGTTCCGTCGGGTCACGGTCTCGGGGGCGATGACACAGACGATGACCGCGCTGGTGGCCCAGAACGACGGGGTACGCGTATACGTCACCTCCCTCGTCGCAGGTCCGCGCCCCGGATCGGATGGGTTGGCGCTCGACGAGTTGTACACCAAGGCGGTCTCTCGCTCGCGTGGATGAGTCGGCTGCTGTGGACAACCCGGGAACGGTGGACAACCCGGCCGAATCGGTCCTCGCGCCATCACTTTTGTTGTCGGGTGCCCCGAACATCGGTGCATGACATCTGACAGCTACGCGACATCGGTTTCCGGCCCGGGAGCATTGATCACCGCCATCCCGGCCCTCCTCGGCTTCATCCCGGAGTGTTCCTTGGTCCTCATCACCCTCGACGGGGACGGTGGCGAGATCGGCACCACCATGCGACACGACCTTGTGCTCGATGACAGGGGGCGTCCGACCGCGGAGATGCTCGCACTCATCGAGCACCTCGCGCACGTATGCGAGTCGTACGAAGCACAGCTCGTGATGGGGGTTGTGATCGACGGCGCCCATCCAGCCGACAGCCCCCACTATAGGCGCCTGTTCGCGATCATCGATCGGCATCTGGCCGCGGTCGGCGGACTGTACGGCGGTTTCGTGACGCCTGCCATCGCAGCCGGTTCTCACTGGACAACGATGTGGGACAACAGGTCCGACGCACAACAAGGGAGCGGCCCGGCCACGGGCGTGGTGGGTGACCCGACGATCAGCCCGGTGGCCATCGCACGTGCTGTCAAGAACGGCAGGCGGGTACTGATGACCCGCGTCGAGATGGTGAACAGTTTGTCAGCCCTTCCGCACTGTGCGGATGCGGCCTGTGACGCCCACGCCGTGGCCGCCGACGATGACAGGGCGTACTGGCGGATCCACGACGAACGCGCGGAGAGTGCGCTGTTCGGCATAGGGGAGGACGACGAGCTGGACCCACAGGACTGTGGTCGAGTGGACGACACCGCGCACTGGGCGAACCGGGTCCCGCAGTCACTGGACCAGACGACAGTCGCTCCATCGACACTGCGACAGTGGGCCGAGTCGGCGGCGGAGCAGCGAATTGCGTTGCCGACCTTGGTCGATGGCCTTCGCCGGCTGCAGGAGAGGCTCGACCTCGAGAGCGCCCTGGACGTGCTCGAGGACGGTCGTGAGCTGACGTGTGCTGATCTCCGGTTCTTCGACAAGGCCCTTCGTGAGTTCTACGTGCGCGACTCACTGTTGGCGCTGGCGGTCACCGACCGATGGATGGACGCCGAACGCGCGTGGACGCAGGCTGCTCGTCGGCTCCGCGGTCGCGGACAGGCAGCTGCGGCTACGTTGCTCGGATTCATCTACTACGTGCACGGCAACGGGTCGATGGCAGGCACCGCGTTCGACGTCGCGTTGCGTGCCTGCCCGGACTACTCGATGGCGGTGCTGTACAGCGATGCCCTCGTGCGGGGGATCCCTCCCCACCGGATCAGCGAATGCGCCGAATCAGGATTCATCGTCGCGCGGTCACTGGGTGTGACGCTTCCGGAACCCGTGATGCGGCCTGCGGCCTGAGAACGGACGTCAACGAGCGGC
Source organism: Williamsia muralis (assembly GCF_051487485.1). Classification (GTDB taxonomy): domain Bacteria; phylum Actinomycetota; class Actinomycetes; order Mycobacteriales; family Mycobacteriaceae; genus Williamsia; species Williamsia muralis_B. The sequence goes on from NZ_JAHVCV010000003.1 coordinate 301,596, forward strand.
GGCGGCCGCCGAGTGTGCTCGATCACCGAGGGTCCGTGTGAACTCCCAGGCGTCGCGGACAATGACCGGCAGGTCTGTCTTCTCGGGGTACCACCCGAGGTCGGCGATGGCCTTGTCGCTCGAGGCGATCAGGACGGCGGGGTCGCCGGCGCGACGCGGGGCATCGACGACGGGGATGTCGAGACCCGTCACCTCGGCACACGCCGAGATGACCTGCCGCACAGAGAAACCCGTTCCGCTGCCCAGGTTGTAGATCGCGTGACGTCCGGCGATTGCCGATTCGAGCGCCAGCACATGTGCCTGCGCCAGGTCGTACACGTGGATGTAGTCGCGTATCGCCGTGCCGTCATCGGTGTGGTAGTCGGTACCGAAGACCTTGATGTGGTCCCGGTGTCCGAGGGCGACCTGAAGGATCAGCGGGATCAGATGCGTCTCGACCTGACGATTCTCGCCCGCGCCGGCATGTGCGCCCGCAACGTTGAAGTACCGCAAGCTCATCGCGGCCAGGCCGTGGGCCGCCGCGTAGGACGTGATGGCGTGGTCGATCGCGAGTTTTGTTGCGCCATATGGGTTCGTCGGTCGAGTCGGTGAGGACTCGAGAATGGGCACCGACTCAGGTTCCCCGTAGGTGGCGGCGGTGGAGGAGAACACCAGTCGCGGGGTTCCCGAATGCCGAACCGCCTCGAGGAGGGCCAACGACTCGATCACGTTGCCGTACCAGTACTTTTCGGGCGACTCGACCGATTCGCCCACCAACGACTGCGCCGCGAAGTGCAGTACGCCGTCAAACGAGTCGGAGCCGAGTACTCGCGGCGCGACCTCGCTCACGTTGCCTTGGATGAACGCGGCGTGATCGGGCAGTGCGTCGACGTTGCCGGTGGAGAGATTGTCGATGATGGTGACGTCGTGGCCGTGCTCGATCAGCACCCGAGCGCAGACGCTACCCACATAACCGGCTCCGCCGGTGACCAGAAGCTTCATCGCGGTGCGGTCAGACCTTCTCTACCTGCAGCGAGTGGGCCATCTCCTCGGACAGTGTCAGACCTTCGTGTCCCGGGGTGATGATGACGATCGCGCCGGGCTTCACCGACACGGTCACCCGCGCGTTGGGCACCACACCGGCCTCACGGAGCTGGCTGATCAATTCGATGTCCGACTGAGCGTGCTCGGACAACCGCCGGACGATCACGGCAACCGGTTCGCCCTGCGGCAGTTCGGAGATGCGTGTCATGGGACCGGGAGGTGCGATGTCCTCATAGCCCAGCAAGTCCAGGCCCGGGATCGGGTTCCCGTACGGCGAGGTGGTCGGGTGGTCAAGGACCTCGAGCAAACGACGCTCGACGTTCTCGCTCATCACGTGTTCCCAGCGGCATGCCTCGGCGTGCACGTCTTCCCACGGCATGCCGATCACGTCGACCAGCAGACGCTCGGCGAGCCGGTGCTTGCGCATCACCGACACGGCAAGGCTGCGGCCTTTGTCTGTCAGTTCGAGGTGGCGGTCGCCCGCAACCATCACCAGTCCGTCGCGTTCCATCCGCGCGACGGTTTGTGACACCGTCGGGCCGCTCTGTTCCAGCCGCTCGGCGATACGAGCCCGCAGCGGAACAATGCCTTCTTCCTCGAGGTCGTAAATCGTCCGGAGATACATCTCGGTGGTGTCGATCAGTTCGTTCACGATCCCCATCCCTTTCGTCCTCTAGTAAGGTTACCTGTACGAGTGGGTTGTGGCGGTAGCGCGGGGCGACGGGGCGCGATACGTCTGTGCCCTCGTCCGGGTGAACCCGGCCGACAGGGCCCCACTGCGCATCAGTCGAACTAGGCTCGCAGCATGAACAATGCAGTCGACCGAACCGGTGCCGAGCCGGCCGCGGTGATCTGGAGTGAAGACTTCCTCGGATACCGATGGACGGCGGCGCATCCGATGAACCCGGTGCGGCTGGCTCTGACGATGTCTCTGTCGCGGTCGCTCGGCGTGCTCGACGGCGTCGAGACCACCCCGCCGATGAACGTCGACGACCGGCTGCTGCAGACGGTGCACACCTCCGCTTACCTGGACGCGGTGCGCAGCGCCTCCGCGGTCGACGACTATGTCGGTGGCGCAACACATTTGCTGGAGCGGCTGTTCGGGCTGGGTAGCACGGACAACCCGATCTTCGAGGGAATGCACAGTGCGGCCAGCGTTCTCGTCGGCGGCACCATGGCGGCCGCCGCGGCAATCGCGTCCGGCTCGGTACGTCGAGCGGTGAACATCGGTGGGGGCATGCACCACGCGATGCCCGGTCACGCGGCGGGTTTCTGCATCTACAACGACTGCGCTGTCGCGATCAGGTGGCTGCTCGAGCAGGGGTACGACCGCATCGCCTACATCGACATCGACGCGCACCACGGTGACGGCGTGCAAAAGGTTTTCGCCGCGGACCCCCGCGTTCTGACGGTGTCGTTGCACCAGCATCCGGCGACCCTCTGGCCGGGCAGTGGGTGGCCGGAAGAGGTGGGGGAGCAGGACGGCAGGGGCACCGCGGTCAACATCGCGTTGATGCCCGAAACCACGGACAAGCTGTGGCTGCGCGCCTTCCACGCCATCGTGCCCGGGATGCTCGAGAGCTTCCGCCCGCAGATCATCGTCAGCCAGTGCGGAGTGGACAGCCACCGCCGCGATCCGCTGACCGACCTGTCGCTGACGATCGACGGTCAGCGCGCCGCGGTCCTGGCCATGCGTGACCTCGCCGACACCTACGCCGAGGGACGTTGGCTGGCGGTCGGTGGTGGTGGGTACGGCATCGTGGACGTGGTTCCCCGCAGCTGGACCCACCTCATCGCGGCTGTCACCGGACGCGACATCGACCCGGTGACCACCATCGATGAAAGCTGGTGCCGCGCAGCGACAGAGGAAACACAAGCGCTCGACGAAACGCTGCGCGGCGATCCCGTGAACAGCATGACCGACGGGGGCGACATCGACTTCCTCCCGTGGGACGGTGATGGTGGTGGACCGCTGATGGCGGGTGTCACCGATGCCGCCCAAACCCGAACAGACGCCACCATCATGGCCACCCGCCGAGCGGTGTACCCGTTGTGCGGACTCGATCCGGAGGACCCCCGTGACTGACACCGTGCCACCCGATCAGCGGGGCCCTCACGACTATCCGCGTCACTGGATCGCGGACGTTCTCGCCAGCGACGGGGGTGTGGTCCATCTGCGCCCGATCGTGCCCGAGGACGCCGACCGTCTCGTCCGCTTCCACTCACGGCTGTCCGAGCGCACCCGCTACCTGCGCTACTTCGGGCCGTTCCCGCAGATCCCGCCCCGCGAACTCGCGCGGATGACCACCGTGGACCACTACAGCCGCGTGGCGTTTGTCGGCATGCTCGGCGGTGAGATCATCGCCATCGGCATCTACGAGAGCCTGGCCGGCGACGGCAAACCCGGGACGGCAGAGGTCGCGTTCGTGGTTGCCGATGAGCACCAGGGAAGGGGACTGGGCCCGATCCTGCTCGAACACCTCGCCGGGGCCGCTGCCGAATGCGGATTCGAGAAGTTCGAAGCCGAGGTGCTCGCCGAGAACCCCAACATGGTGGCGGTGTTCCGGGACGCGGGATATCAGCTGCGACGCAGCTTCGACGGCAGTACCATCCACGTCGAGTTCACCATCGATCCGACCGAAGCCCTGCTGTCGGTGCGCAACGCGCGCGAGCGCGGGTCAGAGGCCCGCAGTGTGGCAAATCTGTTGCGGCCGACGTCGGTTGCGGTCATCGGCGCTTCCGTGGACCGACTGAAGGTCGGCAATGCGGTGCTGGCGAACGTGATTGCTGCGGGATTCACCGGGCCGGTGTACCCGGTCAATTCCGAGCACCGGGCGGTGCGCGGCATCCGCGCCTACCCGACGGTGCGCGACATCCCGGATCCTGTGGACCTGGCCATCGTCGCGGTTCCGGCCGACGCGGTCGAGGACGTCCTCGACGACTGTCTGTCCAAGGGTGTCAAGACGATGCTCGTGCTGTCGTCCGGATTCAGCGAGACCAGCGATTCCGGGCTCGAATCCGAGCGTCGTCTGGTCGAGTCCGTCCGTGAGCACGGTATGCGACTGGTGGGGCCCAACGCGCTCGGTGTGGCGAACACCGATCCGGCTGTCGGCCTCAACGCCACACTGGCGCCGTTGGTTCCAGGGCGAGGTGCGGTCGGCTTCTTCTGCCAGTCGGGCGCCCTGGGCATCGCGATCCTGGACGCCGCCGCCCGACGGCAACTGGGTCTGTCGACGTTTGTGTCGGCAGGCAACCGCGCCGACGTGTCCGGTAACGACCTGCTCCAGTACTGGGACAGCGATCCGGACACCGAGGTGGTGCTGCTCTATCTGGAGAGCTTCGGTAACCCCAGGAAGTTCACCCGGCTCGCCCGGCGGGTGGCAAGCGGCAAACCGGTTGTCGCGGTCAAGTCCGGCCGCGGTGCCGTGCCACCCGCGATGGCCGCCGCCGACCATTCGCTCGACGACGAGAGCACCCGGGCCATCCTCGCCCAGTCCGGCGTCATCCAGGTGGGCACCATATCGGCACTGTTCGACTGCGCGACGGTCTTTGCCTACCAACCACTTCCGCGTGGTCCCCGGGTCAGCATCGTCGGCAACTCGACGGCGCTGGGAGTGCTGGCACAGGAAGCCGGTAGCCACTTCGGCCTCGAAGCGGTTCAGCGGGTCGATCTCGGACCCGGTGCCTCCCCGGAAGAGTTCGAGGCCGCCGTTCGGACGGCAGCCGCCGATGACGGGGTGGATGCGTTGATAGCCGTCTTCGTCCCACCGGTGGCGGTGAGTGTGGACCGCTACGCCCAGGCGCTGATGACCGGGATGGCCGATTCCGACAAACCCGTGGTGACCACATTCCTCGCGGTGGAGGGCATCCCGCAGAACCTCACCGTCCTCGGACCACACGGAACACCCGCACGCGGATCGATCCCGTCCTATCCAGGACCCGAGCGCGCCGCCGAAGCACTCGGATATTCGTGGCGATACTCGCAGTGGCGGTCGCGGCCACCGTCCCAGGTCCGCCGGCCCGCCGATGTGGACCCCGACACCGCTCGCCGTCTCGTCCGGGAGGCAGTCGACGCACAGGGCGGGGATGTCACCGAGCTCGACGACGCGGCAACCGCCGAGGTGCTCGCCTGCTACGGCATCCGCATCGTTCCCTTCCGGGAGATCAACAGCGTCGAGGAGAGCGTCGCAGCTGCGGACGAACTCGGGTATCCCGTTGCGGTCAAGGCATTCTCGGAAGAATGGCGTGGCCGGGCCGATCGCGAGGGTGTGCGTCTGGATCTACCCGACCAGCATGCGGTGCGGCTCGCGGTGGTGGAACTGGGTGAGGTGACCGGCGAATCCCGTCTGCACGTCCAGCAGATGGCACCCAAGGGCATCAGCACGGTCATCAGGGTGCGCGACGACCCGTCGTTCGGATCGCTCATGTCGTTCGGATTGGCCGGTGTGACAAGTGATCTGCTGGGGGACAGGGCGTATCGGGCCTTACCCCTCACCGAGAGTGACGCCGCCGACCTGATCGAGGCGCCGCGGTCGGCGCCACTGCTGTCGGGCTATGGCGGTTCGGAGCCGGTGGACAAGGATGCGCTCATCGACCTGGTCACCCGCATCTCGGCGCTCGTCGACGACATCCCCGAGGCACGCGAGGTGGTGTGCGACCCGATCCATGCCACGCCGGGTGGGGTGGCCGTGCTCGCAGCACGCATGCACGTGGGGCCCGTTCCCACCAAACACGATTCAGGTCCCCGCCGTCTGGGGTGATTTGAGAATCCACAAAACGAGAAAAGCCGCCACCGACGATTCGGTGGCGGCTTTCCGCTCGAGTGAAGACCTGCGGCGCGATCAGCTCGCGTAGGCGCGAAGCCGCTCCGCGCGTTCGCCCTGGCGCAGCTTCGACATCACTTCGCGCTCGATCTGGCGAACACGTTCCCGCGACAGGCCGAACATCCGCCCGATCTGGTCGAGGGTGCGAGGCTGGCCGTCGTCGAGTCCGAAGCGCAGGCGGATGACCTGCTGCTCACGCTCGTCGAGGGTGGAGAGCACGGTGCGAACGTCGGTGTGCAGGAGACCGGCGATCACGGCATTTTCCGCGGAGGTGGCCTCCGCGTCCTCGATGAAGTCGCCCAGGGGAGCTTCTTCGTCGCTGCCGACCGGCATGTCCAGGCTCACCGGGTCGCGGCTGTGGTCGAGCAGATCGGCGATCTTCTCGGCCGGGATGCCCGACTCCGACGACAACTCCTCGTCGGTGGCCTCACGGCCGAGCTGCTGATGGAGTTCGCGCTTGATGCGGGCCAGCTTGTTGACCTGCTCCACCAGGTGGACAGGGAGCCGGATCGTGCGGCTCTGATCGGCCATGCCGCGGGTGATGGCCTGACGGATCCACCAGGTGGCGTAGGTGGAGAACTTGAAGCCCTTGGCGTAGTCGAACTTCTCCATCGCTCGGATCAGACCCAGGTTGCCTTCCTGGATCAGGTCGAGGAGCGGCATGCCGCGGCCGGTGTAGCGCTTGGCCAGCGAGACCACCAGACGGAGGTTGGCTTCGAGCAGGTGCGAGCGGGCCGACTCACCTTCGCGGACCAGTTGGGCCAGATCGCGCTTCTTCACCGCGGACAGACGCTTGCGGGTGGCCAGAACATGCTTGGCGTAGAGGCCGACCTCGATCTGCTTCGCCAGTTCGACTTCCTGCTCGGCATTCAGGAGGGCGGTGCGGCCGATACCGTTCAAATAGACGCGGACCAGGTCCGCGGCCGGGCTCTGTGCATCCAGGTCCTGTTCGGTCATTGCCGGACGGATGGTGGTGGGGCTGGACATGTCGGCCTCCTCGAGTGCGATTGTCTTCACAGAGTTCAACGGCTGAGCCTCACCAGATAGTTCCGCGACGTGTTCCCGCCCAGGATGCGCTGACCTGCGTCTTTGGGAAGACGGTCTGAGAAGTTACTGAGAGTGAACTGAGCTTTTCCGGCAGAGTTCGCTACATCCCCGCGGGGACGACGATTCCGTGACGCACCAGACCCTCGATCATCGCGTGCACATCGCCGGGATCCAGGGGGTCGGACCCGGTGGCCATGGCGAGCAGCTCGGCCACCTCGTCGAGGCACAAGCCGTCGGGCCGCAGCCCAGCCAGCAGGGATCGGCCGAGTGCATCTATCTCGTGACTCCACCGGGGTCCGTCTCCGCGGTGGATGCGGGTGACGATGTCCTCCCAGCCGTCGTCGCCGGTCAGGGTCGCGACCCGTTCGAGCGCGGCGCCCCCGCGCACGCTGAAGCGTTCCTGGCCCAGATCGTGGTCGCGTAACCACGCGACCCGACGTAGATACTCGGCCGCCTCGGGACCCAGTGGGTCGTCGAATGCCTGACTCATCTCTTCGGCCAGCAGGTCGGTGGGCTCGTCGGTGCGGCGCAGGAAGACGAAGCCGAAACCGATGCCCCGCACACCGGCATCGTCCAGATGGCTCAACCATCGGTCAGCCAACTCCGCAGCCGCAGGATCGCGCAGGTCATGCCCGGCGTCGCGCAGCCACGTGCCGACGTAGAGCGCCGGATCGGCGACGTCGCGCTGGACCACCCACGCGTCCACACCGTGGTCGGGGATCCACTGCGCGACCCTCTCGCGCCAATCGTCACCGCGGATCGTCCACGAAGCCAACATCGACGCGGTGCCGTCCTCGGCGAGGAAGTCCGGTGCTGTTCGGCACATCAACTCGCTCGCTCCGTCGAGGTCGAGGCCAGAATCGCGGTACGAATGCGTCACGGACGGGAGGCCGACCACAAACGGCGGGTTCGCCACGACGTGGTCGAAACGCGATCCCCCGACCGGTCCGAACCAGGCACCACGCGCCACTGTGACCCGTTCGGGCGCGATGTCGTTGATGGCCACGCCGGCGCGGGTCATCGCCAGTGATCGTTCGGTGATGTCGGTGGCGGTGATGTGGCGAGCGAAGTCGGCTGCGTGGATCGCCTGCACACCGCAGCCCGTCCCGATGTCGAGAAGTGTGCCGACCGGCTCGGTTGCCGTTGCCCTGAGCAAGGACAGCGATGCCTGCCCGACGCCGAGGACATGATCGTCGGTGATGGCGATCCGGCGCATGCTGCCGTCGAGGTCGGAGAACAGCCAGCGCGACCCCGTCCCGAAATCGACGGGCCGGACATCGATCGCGGCTCGTACACCGTGATCGTCGTGATCGAGCATCCCGACACGAACGGCCTCGTCGACCGACACGGGCTTGAAGGCAGCGGCTACATCGCCCTCCGGGCACGTGTCCCCCAACAACAGCAGGCGGATGAGGACGCCCAGCTCGCCCCCGTCGGCGCACGCACGCCGTACCGGTACGGGCTCGCCGCGACCGAGCGCATCATGTGCGTCGGTTCCCAATAAGTTCAGGATCCCGTCGGCGGAGTAGTCGGTGCGGAGGAACGCCGAGCGCAGACCGGCCGCGATGGACGCCAGGTCTTCGACGGATCGAGCGGTGCTCACTCGCGTCGTCGGTCGAGCCCGTTGAAGGTGGCCCCGTCGGTGAGCTGCCGGTGACTGTCCGGGCCGTACTTGTACTGGGGCACCTCACCCTTGGCGCGAGGTGGTCGATCGTTGGCGATCAGGACCGCCACCCACGGGATGGGGATGGACAGCACGATGATCCCGAGTGCCAGCAGACCGTTCTGGGTGGCGCCATAGACGAGCCCCGCGATGACAAGCGCCGGAACGCGAAACGCCATCAGCGTCAGGTATTTGCGTACTCGAGTACGGTGCTGCTCCTCCAGGGACGTCTGCGCCTGGGTGATCAGATATGTCTCGGTCGCGTGCTCTTTCGGACCCACGGCTCCACTATCCACCTTTCCCGGCCGGACAGCCACCATGCGCGGTGTGACCCCTACGGCACGCCCATTGGCCGACACCGCCGCAGCGATGCAGAATTGGACCCATGGATACGCAGACCGTCGAACGCCCCGATGTCACCACCGATGAGACCACCGAAGACGACACCCCGAAGTTCTTCCACTATGTGAAAAAAGACAAGATCGTCGAGAGCGCTGTCATGGGCAACATCGTTGTCGCGCTGTGCGGCGAGACCTTTCCCGTCACCAAGTCGGCGAAGCCCGGGTCACCCGTGTGCCCGAAATGCAAGAAGATCTACGCCCGCATGAAAAAGGACTGATCACCGCTCACTGTCGAGGGGACGGTCCGGGCTGTGTCGTGGGAGCGACTCCGGCGGTTCGGTCGCCTCGAGGTCCGGTTTACGGATCGGGCCCGTCGGCAGTCTCTTCGGAACAGTTTTGAGCTGGTCGGTGATGTCGCTGGTCTGCGCCGAGACCCAGTCGCGTACCTGATCGATCTTGCTGGGATTCGCGGGCCACGTCTCCTGCACGATGGCGTTGAACTCCGCACCCATCACGATGGCAAATCCCAGGAAGAACGTGAACAGCAGGAACGCGATCGGCGTCGCCAGCGCCCCGTAGCTGTACCCGGTCTGGGTGATGATCGACAGGTACCAGCGCAGCACCGCGCTGGCGAGCCAGAACACCGCGCCGGCGAGCAGCGCACCGCACAGCAGCCGGTGCCACGGCAGTGGATTGGCCAGGGCAACGCGGTAGAGCGTGGTCAGTCCGATCAAGAGCAGGACGGCCACCGCCGGGAAGTAGCCGTAGTCGACCACCTGTGAGCCGGTCTCGCGCCACGCGTCGGGTACCACCTCACGCACGTACGTGGGGCCCAGGGCCACCAGTGGCAGGGTGAACACCGACAGGACGAGGAAGCAGACGTAGAGCCAGAGCGCGAACAGACGTTGAGTCACCGCGTGCCGGACGTTGTGTTGACCGTGGGCGACCACGATGGAATCGACAAAGCTGGACATCGCCGAGGACCCGGCCCACAGCGACAGCAGGAAGCCGAGCGAGATGACCTCGGCGCGACCGCTGACGAGCACGTTGTCGACGGTGGGGGTGATGATCTCGTCGACAACGTTCTGGCTGAACGTACGCTCCGCGAAGCCGATGATCCGGTCGGAGATTATCTGTTCGGTGTTCGGACCGAACCAGCCTGCGATGTATCCGAGACTGCCGAGAATGCCCAGGAGCAACGGAGGCAAGGACAACGTCTGCCAGAACGCGGCCTGCGCGGACATGGCGAAAATCGAGTCGTCCCACGACTTCGTGATCGTGCGCCAGAGCAGCCGGGGAATCGTTCTGAGGACCGGCGGCCGCGACGTCGGGGCGTCGAGGGGGTCTGCGTGAGCACCGCGCGCCGGCTTCTTCGGGGCGGGTTCGGATTCGGGTTCGGTTGGAGGAGCGATGGTGTCCAGCATTGCCGAAGTTCGGATGCGATGTGTGATGCCGCGCCGCCGCCGCGGTCGCTCGGACGTCTGCGGGCGCGGTAACATTTTGCCGGTGCCCGACGGACCCGTGCAGTGGCCGATCTGCCCCTCGGCAAGGCACCGACCGTCCGACCAGCTCGGACGGGTGGAATCCGATCTCATCGCAGCTAGGAGTTGTGCCCTGTCGTGACCCGACCTATTGCCGCCACCGGATCACAGGTCACGTCCGACCCAGCGCCCGCGCCCGCCGCGTCGTCGCTGCGTACCTGGCAGCGACGCGCGCTGACCAAATATCTGTCCGCGGCACCACGAGACTTCCTGGCGGTCGCGACCCCAGGTGCAGGCAAGACGACGTTCGGTCTGCGGATCGCCACCGAATTGCTGACCGACCGCACCGTGGATCAGGTCACTGTCGTCGCGCCCACCGAGCACCTCAAGCACCAGTGGGCGGCTGCGGCCGCACGCGCAGGTATCGCCCTCGATTCACGTTTCAGCAACAGCACCGGCCAGACCAGTTCGGACTTCCAGGGTGTTGTCGTGACCTACGCGCAGGTCGCGGCGCACCCGGCTCGGCACCGGGTCCGAACCGAGAACCGCCGCACCCTGGTGATCCTGGATGAGATCCATCACGGGGGCGATGCGAAGAGCTGGGGAGATGCGATCCGCGAGGCGTTCTCCGACGCAACCCGCCGTCTGGCGCTGACGGGAACCCCTTTCCGGTCCGACGACAGCCCCATCCCGTTCATCAACTACGAACCCGAGCCGGGCGGTGGAGCCCGTTCGGTCGCCGACTACGTCTACGGGTATTCCGATGCCCTTGCGGACGGCGTGGTCCGGCCGGTTGTTTTCCTCGCCTACTCGGGGGAAGCGAGCTGGCGAAACAACGCGGGCGAGGAGTTCACTGCCCGCCTGGGTGAGCCGCTGTCGGCCGAGCACACCGCTCGCGCATGGCGGACTGCCCTCGACCCACACGGAGACTGGATTCCCGCTGTGCTGCAGGCCGCGCACACCCGGCTGCGGCAACTCCGCAAATCAGGGATGCCGGATGCCGGCGGCCTCGTGATCGCCAGCGATCAGACCGTTGCGCGCGACTATGCCGAGCTGCTCCAGGCCATCACGGGTAAGGCGCCAACGGTTGTCTTGTCGGACGATCCCAAATCGTCGAGCCGAATCGCCGAGTTCGGTGACTCCGACGACGAGTGGATGGTCGCGGTCCGCATGGTGTCGGAGGGCGTCGACGTTCCGCGCCTGGCAGTCGGTGTCTACGCCACCAGTGCATCGACCCCGTTGTATTTCGCTCAGGCGATCGGCCGGTTCGTGCGCTCGCGGCGGCCGGGAGAGAACGCGAGTGTGTTCCTTCCCTCGGTGCCCGTGCTGCTTCAACTGGCCAGCCAGCTCGAGGCCCAACGCGACCACGTGCTCGGCAAACCACACCGCGAGTCCGATGGACTCGACGACGCGCTGCTGAACGACGCCAACAAGACCAAGGACGAGAAGGACGACGAACGGGGATTCGAGTCCCTGCACGCCGACGCCGAGTTGGACCAGGTGATCTTCGACGGATCCTCGTTCGGTACGGCCACGTTCTCCGGCAGCGACGAGGAGGCCGACTATCTAGGCCTCCCGGGGCTGCTCGATGCCGACCAGGTGCGGGACCTGTTGCAGAAGCGGCAGTCCGATCAGATCGAGGCCCGCAGTGCCAGTCCTGCGGCTGAGCCGGCCACACCGCGCGAACCCACCGTGGGCAATCAGCTCAGTGCGTTGCGCCGGGAGCTGAACAGCCTTGTCGCGATGCACCACCATCGGACCGGAAAACCGCACGGGCTGGTCCACAACGAGTTGCGTGCGAAGCTCGGGGGACCGCCCACCGCGATGGCCACGGCAGAACAACTGCAGGCTCGGATCGAGGCGCTGCGCACCTGGCGTTAGGACCTGTGAGAAGGTCCTGCGCCCAGATCGGCCGCACAAACGACACCGCCGCGGTTCACAGAGTGAACCGCGGCGGTGTTGTGTTGTCGGCGTGTCAGACGAGCTCTTCCTCGTTCGTGATCACGGTGGCGCCCATGTCCACCAGCCGGGCTTCGTGCTCGTTGAAGTGGTGGCGGCAGAACAGCAGCTCGCCACCTGTGGAGAGAACAGCGCGTACACGGGCTGCTGCACCACATCGATCACAGCGGTCGGCAGTGGTCAACGGCATGGAGATCGGGGGCGTGGTGATGGTCTCTGACATTTTTTCCTCCGTCCCGGGCCTGCGCTGGCGCGGTCCCTTCGCGAGCTAACACACCGGGGTGGTGCATCCACTCTCACTCTTTCAGACGATCAGGGATTCGGCTTTGTTCCCGGGTGCCTCGGCGTGTGTCGTCACTCACCCGTAACAGCAGGCTGTCGATCGGCAACATCTGCGTATCGCGGCCTATGAAATAGGTCCCAGAACGGCTACCTCGCCGGGTCCTCCCCGCGGTTGTCGTGCCTACAGTGAGCCCATGAGCAGCCGTGTCGAACCCTCTCGGTCGGAACGGATCTCCGCCAATCTACCTCTGCTCTTCATCATCGGGGCGGTGTGCCAGTACGTCGGGGCATCGGTTGCGGTGCCGCTGTTCTCCCAGCTCAATCCGGCCGCGGTGGCCTGGCTTCGGGCCACTGCGGCAGGTCTCGTGCTGTTGGCACTGTGGTGGCCGATCGCAGCGCGGCGATGGCCGAGGGCGCGGGGTTCTTATCCACCTCGCCGGCTTGCGACCGCAGCTGCTTTCGGGCTGATCACCATGGGTATGAACATGGCCTTTTACCTGGCCATCGACCATATCGACCTGGGGGTTGCCGTCGCGATCGAGTTCCTCGGACCGATCGTCGTCGCAGCAGCAGGTTCGCGGAAGATGTCGGACGGGGTTGCGGTGGTGTCGGTGCTGGTGGGCGTCGTCCTGCTCAGCGGGGCGAGTTTCTCCGGTGCGCCGCTCGGGGTGCTGTTCGCCCTGGTGGCCGCGGGATTGTGGGCCGGCTACATCGTGGTCGGCAAGATGGTGTCGACCGGAAACGTACATACCGAGTCTGCGCCGGCCGGGCCTCCGTGGCGCAACGGGATCGACGACCTGGCCATCGGTCTCAGCGTCGCCGGGGCGATCTGCGCCCCGGTGGTGATAGGCATCACGACGACCATCTCGCCCGGAGAACTTTGGAGCTGGCGGGTCTTGTCGCTCGGGGTCGCGGTCGGCGTGTTGTCGAGCGCCGTGCCTTATCTGCTCGACCAGGTGGTGCTAGCCCGGCTCGGACGGTCCCAGTTCGCCCTGCTGCTCGCGCTGCTGCCGCTGACCGCGACGGTGGTGGGTGCCATCGCATTGGCGCAGGTGCCGTCGTGGACCGAAATGTGCGGAATGGTGCTGGTGGTCGCCGCGATCGTCTTCACGGCGCGATCGTCCGAAATTGACTCTGGCGCAGGTACCGGGTGATGCGGCAGGCTGGTAAGGGTGAGTGACGGCGTCCACCTTGTTCATCTGTGCTCGATATCCGACTGGCTCGAGGCGCGTTCGAGTGGCGTCCTGGAACCGGAGTCGCTGACGCAGCAGGGGTTCGTACACCTCTCTGAACGCACCCAAGTCCACATCCCGGCCAATCTGCTCTACCGACAACATTCCGATCTCGTGCTCTTGAGCATCGATCCACAACGCGTGGGCGGCGAGATCGTGTGGGAAGACGGCGACCCGCCGAGTGCTGACGGAATGCAGTTCCCGCATCTCTACGACACACTGCCGACAAGCGCGGTCATCGGAGTGGAACGGTACGAGATGGATGACTCCGGTCGATATCCACAACTCAACTGACTGCCAGGTCTGGAGTTGGTCAACGCGTGCCGTCGGGTCTGACGACACCGTGTTCGCGGGCGATGATCGCGGCCTGCACACGGGACTGGAGCCCGAGTTTGGTCAGCACACGTGACACGTGAGTCTTGACGGTCGTCTCTCCGATGAACAACTCCGAGGCGATCTGCGCGTTCGACAGTCCGCGTCCCAGTGCCGCCAACACGTCGCGTTCGCGTTCGGTCAGCTCGGCCAGCCCTCGTGCCACGACACGATCGGGTTCGGCCGGCGGCCGCGGCGACGGGTGGTCGGTGAACCGTTCGATCACCCGGCGAGTCACTTCGGGGGCAAGGGCAGCGTCCCCGCGCGCCACCGCTGTCACGGCCGACACCAGTTCTGTTGCGGTGGCGGTCTTGAGCATGAACCCGGCCGCTCCGGCGCGCAACGCCGCGAAGAGATAGTCGTCGATGTCGAAGGTGGTGAGGATCAGAACGTTGGCGTCGTGGGTGGCGCCGATGAGAGCGGTGGCCGCGATCCCGTCGGTGCCCGGCATGCGGATGTCCATCAGAACCACGTCTGGGTGGAGTTCCGCGACGAGCCGGACGGCGTCATCTCCGTCGACGGCCTCGCCGACAACCTCGATGTCGTTCACGCCGTCGAGCATGAGGCGTAGCCCCGCGCGGATGGCGGCGTGGTCGTCTGCGATCACGACTCGGATCATCGGGAGCCTGCCGAGGTGGTCGATATGCCGGCGGTGGCGTCGAGGACAATGGTTGGCAACTGCGCGAACACTCGCCATCGTCCCTGTGAGACAGACACTTCGAGCACGCCGCCCACCGACGACGCGCGCATCCTCATGTTCGTGATGCCGTGGCCGGCGTCCGGCGGGGCTGCCGTGGTTCCGTCCGGTACCGGGTTCGTCACCGCGATCGTCAGAGACGAATCATCTTGCTGGACATCGATGTCGATGGCGCTGCCGGGACTGTGGACTGTTGCGTTGGTGATGGCCTGCTGGACGATGCGGAAGGCGGCGATGTCGGTGGCCGGGGCCAGGCGTGAGTGCACGATCGTCGCCCGCACGGGAGAACCGGCGGCCCGTGCGGCGTCGATCAACCGGTCCACCCGGGCCATGGTAGCGGTGGCCGGAGCATCGACATCGTCGCTCCCGGAAAGCAATTCGATCATCGTGCGCATCTCGACGAGTGCGTCGACGCTGCTTGTGCGCACAGTACGCAGCACTGCCTCGCGGGTTGCCGAGTCGGTGGTCTCCAGGGCGGCTGCAGTCTGTAGTGCGATGCCCGACAAGTGGCCCGCGATCACGTCGTGGAGATCGCGCGCCAGCTGTCGGCGTTCCTGGGCTATCGCGGCCTCCTGTTCCCGGACGGCCAGTTCCTCGGTCGCCTGAGCCCTGGCGCGTTCGCTGTCGGCTGCGATCTGATGTTGCCTGATCGCGTGGCCGTAGGAGGCGGGAGAGGCGATCAGTGCGGTCACCAGCAGCATGACCATCAAGGCGACCCGCCAGTCACCGGAACCCGCGATCGCCGTGGTCAGGGCCACCGCGGCGATCAGCCAGTTCGCCAGCAACATGGCCCGCCGCGTCTGGGCGGAACCGTACCTCGCGACGGAGTAGACAACGTCGGAGTACACGATCCACACCGCGATCGTGGGACCCGCGAAAGCGTCGAGCGCCATGACGGCCAGGCATCCGCCAAGAGCGATGTCCGGGCGGGTCGATCGCAGCGATTGGAAAGCGCACGCAAGGGCGAGTGCGACATATGGGACCCACTCCGGAACGACAGAGACCAGTGGCTCACCGCCGAAGAAGTAGCGCAGGTCGCCGACGTAGAGCGCGATGCCCACGACGAAAAATGCCACGGCCACTGCGACATCGCGCCGGTGGTCCGGGTCGATGGGGAGCTTTGTCATCGCGGCGCCTCCTTGCACCCCACCATGACAACACATCGGCCGACCGCGGTCGTCGTCCCAAGTGATGACTCCTTCTCGATCTCGTGGCCGATGTGTCGGGTGCGGCCACCAACCGAGACTCGTCGGTATGAAATCGCCTGTTCTCGCTGTGATCGTCGGTTGTGAAGTCGGTTTCTGGGTGGTCGTCTTCGGTGCACTGGCGGTTCGATATCTCCTGCACCGGCAACGTGCCTCGATCATTGTCTTGACTCTGCTGCCCCTGCTCGACGTGGTTCTGCTCGGTGCGGTCGCGGTGGACTTGCAGCGGGGGAGCGAGGTCGAGACGGTACATCGCCTAGCCGGTATATATCTGGGGGTGACCGTCGCGTTCGCCCACTACCTGATCAGGTGGGCCGATGTCAGGTTCGCGCACTGGTTTGCCGACGGGCCGCCACCCCTGGCACGAGAATCCAAGGGTAGGAACGCCTTTCGGCACGAGGTGGAGATGTTCGGACGGTGGATCTGTGCCGCCGCGGTGTCGATCGCCGCGGTTCTCCTGCTGGCCTGGACCGTAGCCGACGGTGATCAGGCACGTGGCTTGTACGGTGTCTTCCCCACGCTAGGGGTGATCACGGTTGTCTGGCTGCTTGTCGGTCCGCTGTGGTCGTTGGCCGATGTCCGGGCCGGCTGATCAGCAGTCGCAGCAGTCGCAGGCGCTGCAGCAGTCGCATCCGTCGCACGCGGCCTGGTGCCGGCGTCCGTTGCACGGATTGGTGTGATCGGCACAGCAGGCGTAGCCGGTGCAGTACACGCCCATCCACGGCAGGACCCGTTTGTAGAACGGCGGCAGTTGCGGCTGACGACGCTGTCCGGGGCTGGTGAACACGGCATCCGGGCCAGGACCGAAGACGCGTACCAGCGCACGGTTCAAACCGCCGATCAACAACATCCGCAGCAACCGGTCATCGCGCAACCGCACCCCGTCAAGCGCCACCCTGATCGCATCCACCAACCGAACACATTCTGTCCGCGCGAACTCCACGCTGGTCCCCGTTGCGATCAACGGATTGAAATCCCCACCTGCACGATCACGCTCGAGATCCTCCACCGCATCCAGCAGGTGAGCACACCGCCCGAAGTCGCCACCGATGCCCGCCAACAGCTCCCGATTACCCGGCACTCCCGCCAATTCCGCCGTCGCCGCGAACACCGCGGCCCCAGCGGCCGCCGCGTTGTCGGTGATCTCCACCAACGACACCGACCCCGACTCCACCTGCGCTTGAGCGCCCAGCTGAGTCAACAACTCCCCACCGCCCATCGCCGCCGACACCGGCGCATCCGCCAACGCCCGAGTTCGCAGCCGCGGCCCGGCCCACCGCGCACCCCCGGCCCGCACCGCGGACGGCGACGCCACCCCCGCAGCCCGCTCCGCGACCACATCAGCAGCTTTCGCCGAGGCCAACGTCAGCGACGCCGTCGCCCCCAACCGCACACTCACATCACTCGCAGAGACCACCTGCGCCCCCCGCATACCCCGCAACGCACACCGCCCTGCCGACACCATTTCCGGCGCCGACTCACGCTGCGCATCAACAAGAACCGACACCACCACCGCATCGGTATTGGTCGTCAACCGCGACAACTGTCCGTGAGACGACCTCAACGCCAGACACACACCGCACAAGTGCGCGCGCCACTGCGCGCCCAACTCTTCATCCAAATGCGCCACGCATGGGCTCAACACACCGAACATGCGGATATGGAAGCACAGCAGAGGGCGCCGAGCCTCGCAGAAACCCGGATTTACCCCTGATGATCATTCAGACTGCTGACGTGTGCTCTCGACGCGAGCGCGGAAAGCCCCGGCCGGAAGGAACCGAGATGCCGTCTGAATTCGTTGTCGATTCGGCCAACGGCGCAGTGTTGTCCGGCTTGCGGTGGGAGCCTGCCGGAAAGCCGGTGGCCACCGTGTTGCTGGTACACGGCATGGGTGAGCACATTCGCCGGTACGACGACACCGCCCGGGCCTTGACCGCTGACGGCTTTGCCGTGGTCGGCTACGACCATCGTGGGCACGGTTCGTCGGTACTGCCCGGCCGCGTCCCCGGCGATCTCGGACCTGACGGTTGGAATGCCTTGGTGGCCGACGTGGGGCGGTTGATCGATGTGGCGAAGACCGAGTTTCCGGAGTTACCTCTGGTGGTGATCGCTCACAGCATGGGGTCGTTCGCTGCGCAGCAGCACCTACTCGAGCACAGTGACGACGTGGACGCCGTGGTGCTGAGCGGGACTGCGGCCCTGGACGCCCTCGAGCCCGCGCTCGACTTCGACAGCGAATTGGACCTGTCGATGTTCAACGCACCCTTCGCCCCGGCACGAACTGATTTCGACTGGCTGTCGAGGGACACCGACATCGTCGATGACTACGTCGCCGACCCCCTGTGTGGTTTCGGCATCGATGCAGCGGCGACCCGTGGGATGTTCACCGGGGCCCGCAGACTTGCCGACCCGGCCCTCGTGCGAATGATGCGCCGCGACCTACCGATCCTGATCGCGGTGGGCGACCAGGATCCGGTCGGTGGCGGGGGAGCACTGGTGGATCAATTGGCAGCCCATTACCGGTCCGCCGGGCTCATCGACGTCACCGTGCGGGTGTTCACCGGTGCCCGGCACGAGATCCTGAACGAGACCAACCGTACGCAAGTACGCAATGAACTCATCGCCTGGATGATGCGGGCGGTCGGCCCCTAGTCGAGGTAGTCGCGCAGAACCTGCGACCGTGACGGGTGGCGCAGCTTCGACATGGTCTTCGACTCGATCTGGCGGATGCGCTCGCGGGTGACCCCGTAGACCTGGCCGATCTCGTCCAGGGTGCGTGGCTGCCCGTCGGTCAGGCCGAATCGCAGGCGGACCACACCGGCTTCGCGCTCGGACAGTGTCTCGAGCACCGATTGGAGCTGGTCCTGCAGCAAGGTGAACGACACGGCGTCGACGGCCACAACCGCTTCGGAATCCTCGATGAAGTCACCGAGCTGGCTGTCGCCTTCGTCGCCGATGGTCTGATCGAGCGAGATGGGCTCGCGCGCGTACTGCTGGATCTCCAGGACCTTCTCGGGCGTGATGTCCATCTCCTTGGCGAGCTCTTCAGGAGTGGGTTCACGACCCAGGTCTTGCAGGAGCTCGCGCTGGATGCGTCCGAGTTTGTTGATGACCTCGACCATGTGCACCGGGATGCGGATGGTGCGCGCCTGGTCGGCCATGGCGCGGGTGATGGCCTGACGGATCCACCACGTGGCGTACGTCGAGAACTTGTAGCCCTTGGTGTAGTCGAACTTCTCCACCGCACGGATCAGACCGAGGTTGCCCTCCTGGATCAGATCCAGGAATGCCATCCCGCGGCCTGTGTATCGCTTGGCCAGGGAGACGACAAGACGGAGGTTGGCCTCGAGCAGGTGGTTCTTGGCACGGCCACCATCACGCGAGATCCACGACAGATCGCGGCGCTGGGCCACGGTGAGCTTTTCTCCGGAATCGGTGATCCGCCGCATGCGTTCGGTGGCGAACAGGCCGGCCTCGATGCGCTTGGCGAGTTCGACCTCCTCTTCGGCGTTGAGGAGCGCAACCTTGCCAATCTGCTTGAGGTACGCGCGGACCGAGTCGGCGGACGCGGTGAGCTCGGCGTCCTTGCGGGCCTGCCGCAATGCCTCGGACTCGTCCTCGTCCCACACGAAGTCACCGGAGGCCTTGTCGGTCTCGGACGGTTCTTCGACATCTTCGTCGGCCTTCTTGGCCTTGCCCTTACCCGGGGCGACGACTCCGGCCTCGACAGTGTCGTCGTCGACCACGACCACAACATCGTCGTCGGTCAGTTCGCCCTCGGGTACGTCGATGTCATCGATCGAGGGATCCGGTTCGAGACCGTCGCCTTCGATGATGTCGCCATCAGGCGCGCCGTCGACCTTCTTGGTCGCGCGCTTTGCGCCTGCCTTCTTGGCCGGGGCTTTTTTCGCCGGGGCCTTCTTGGCGGCTGTCTTCTTGGCGGCTGCTTTCTTTGCGGGTGCCTTGCGCGCCCGCGACGCGGTCACCGACTCCGATTCCGACTGCTCGGTATCCGGTTCGGTTTGGCGGGTTTTCGTGGCTGCCACGTACGACCTTTCGGGCTATCTCCGTGACACCGAAACCGGTGGGTTTCGCCGCGGAGACGGTGTCCCGCCGAGATGTCACTCGGCGAAGCTGGGGGCTTGGGGGGAACCGGCGTACAGCCAGTCGAATGCCATTGTAACGGCACCTAGGGTCGCAACCCCGCCTCCACCGCCATAGCGGCGCCCACAATCCCGGCGGTGTTCTGCAAAGTGGCCGGTACAACGGGTGTCTGGTTGGTCAGATGAGGGATCCATTTGTGCGCCTTTCGGCTGATCCCGCCGCCCGCGATGAAGACCTCGGGCCAGAACAGTGCCTCGTACGCCGACAGCACGACAGACACTTCCTCGGCCCACTTGGAGTAGGACAGGTCGTTGTCTTCCTTCACCTTCGACGACGCCCGGTGTTCGGCCTCTTTGCCACCGACCTCCATGTGGCCCAGCTCGGTGTTCGGGATGAGTGTGCCGCCGAACATGATCGCCGAGCCGATCCCGGTACCGAACGTCAGCAGCATCACCACGCCCTTGTACTCCTTGCCGGCGCCGTACCGGTCTTCGGCCATACCGGCCGCGTCGGCGTCGTTGAGCACCGACAGCTGTCGATCACCCAGTTCGGCACCGAGCAACTTGTAGACGTCCGTGCCGATCCAGCCCTTGTCGACATTGGCGGCGGTGCGTGCGACGCCGCCGGTGATGACGCAGGGCAGGGTGACGCCGACGGGTCCCTTCCAATCGAAGTGCGCGACGACCTCGCGGATGCCGCCGGCAACGGCCTCAGGGGTGGCCGGCTGCGGGGTCAGGATCTTGAATCGATCGCCGACGAGTTGTCCGGTGGTCAGGTCGACGATCCCGCCCTTGATCCCCGATCCGCCGACATCGACGCCGAACCCCAGCTTGTTCGACTCTGGTAACGACTCGGTGGACACCCCGGGTTCACTGGACACGAGAACGGCTCCTTCGGCTCGACACGGCGGTGACACCAACCGGCCCGCCGTTGTTCAGGCTAGTCAGCACGCAAGGGTTCTGCGCGACGTCGGGCGGATCTGTTCGCGTTCGGTTCACCGGGTCGCCCCGTCGTTTCGGCCAGGGGTGTGCTCACATGTAGCAATGGCGGAACTCGAGCCGGCCGACCTGACCGCGGTGGCGATCCAGGTTGCCGAACAGGCAGCACAGCACGTTCACACCCGAAGGCCCGAGGTCTTCGGGTCTGGTGTCACGAAAACCGATGCACCGCAATCGGTGTCGACAAAGAGTACTGAAACTGATCCGGTCACGATCGTCGACACCGAGTCCGAGAGCCTGGTCCGCGGGCTGCTCGCGTCGCTGCGTCCGGGCGATGCCGTGCTCGGTGAAGAAGAGGGTGGTTCGGTCGAGGTTCCTTCCGGTGTCCGGTGGGTCATCGACCCCATCGACGGCACGGTCAACTTCCTCTACGGCATCCCCGCGTATTCGGTTTCGGTGGGCGCTCAGGTGAACGGGCGCACAGTCGCCGGAGCCGTCGTCGACGTCGTCCGCGGCACCACTTACTCCGCCACCCGCGGGGAGGGCGCGTATTCGGATGATGGCTCGGGTCCGGTCCGGCTTCGGACGAACCCCATCGACAAGGTCGGGCTCGCACTGGTGGCCACCGGTTTCGGCTACGGATCGGCGCGCCGACGCGTCCAGGGCGAGTTGATCTCCGCATTGCTGCCACACATCCGCGATGTCCGCAGGATCGGTTCGGCCGCACTTGATCTCTGCATGGTGGCGAGCGGGGCGGTGGACGCACATTTCGAGCACGGCCTGAGCCCGTGGGACTGGGCGGCCGGGTCGCTGATCGCTGAAGAGGCCGGCGCCGTGGTGACGATCCCCGACGCCACCTCACGGAGCGCAGCGGGCAACGTCACCCTGGCAATGGCTCCGGGTATCGCCGACGAACTGGGCGAGTTGCTGGCGCGGCTGGGTGCCCTGGAGCCGATCCCGGACTAGACCTGGTCGACGGCCACCGGCAGACGGTCGGTGATCAGCAGGGGTCGGTGGTCAGCAGGGGGAGTCGTGCACCGCTGCCACCACTGCAGGGTCGGCGCCGGTGTTCGGGTCCTGGGGATTGGCCACCCGCAGCGTGTCGAGGACGGCGAGCGCGTCCTGATTCTGTTCACTCTCGCCGTAGTGGTTGCCGAGTGCGAGGTCGACGTCGGTTCCTGGGCGCCCGTCGTTGATCAGCTGCGTGCACGGCGCTGCGATCCACAGTGCAGCAGCGGCGGCCTTGCCGCCTTCACCGAATCGGATCTGCCCGAAACAGTCGAGATTGCGATCCGGATACAGGGGATCGTCTCCGTAGGCGTTTTCCGGCGCGGCCTGGAATCCGAGTGCGGTGAGGTCGTCGAGGATGGTCTGGGCCATGCCCTGTTCGTCTGTCGCGTTGAGGACCCGGATCTGAAAACTGCTCAACGCGGCGGGAGGAACCTGCAGCATCTCGTCGGTGGCGGCCGGTGTACCCACCACAGGTGTGGGACCTTCGGGAGCAGCCGACGGGGATTGAGGTTGCGGACAATCGGTCGGGGTCGCCTGCGTGTCGGACGAGGACAGCGCACCGGCCCACACCACCGCAGCGATGAGTGCAAGCACCACCGCAGCGATGATGGCCGGGAGGTAGCGACGTCGCCGGAAGGGACGACCGCGATCATCGGTGGGGTAGCCGTAGGTGATCTGGGAAACCACGGGTTCTCAGGTGCCTTCCGCGCGCAGTTGTGGGGCGAGTCAACTGTAGTCGGTACACACCGTGACGCCGCGCAGCTGGACACGCAGCCGACCCGGCCGCGTCGCGCATGATGTGCGGCACGCGAATTTAGGCGGGAATGTTCTCGTGCGGCCGTTGTTGTTGACTCTGAGCAACGGCTGGGCTAGGCTTCGGCCGCCTCGGTTGGACAGCCCAAAAAGAGGCTATCCACCAACTGTGGCGAAAATCACAGAAATCATGCTCCTGTTCGGCAACGAATACTGATCGATGGCTCGTTGTCCAAGGGGCATCGTCGCGGAACTTTGCAGATGGGGAAGTACGCGGCTTGTTGGGACTTTTGGAACCTGCACACATCGGGAACCTGAAAGTCGCAGGCGCTTCTATTTTAAGGCGGAATGATGGCAACTGATTACGATGCGCCGAGGCGCACTGAATCCGACGAGGTATCCGAGGACTCCCTCGAAGAACTGAAAGCGCGGCGGAGTGAGGCGCAAGCCGCCTCCGTCGACATCGACGAAGGCGACACCGCCGAGTCGTTCGAACTCCCTGGGGCCGACCTGTCGGGTGAAGAACTCTCGGTGCGGGTCATCCCGAAGCAGGCGGACGAGTTCACCTGCACCAGCTGCTTCCTCGTCTACCACCGCAGCCGACTCGCGACCGAGAACGGTAACTCGCGTATCTGCGTCGACTGCGCTTGACACAACGCCGTCCGCGACAACGGTGTGGCGGACGGCGATGATCGCCGGCGGGTTCGACTACCCCGGGTCCGAGGCTTCGGTGGCCGCGTCTGGTAATCCCAGCGCGGCCACCAGCTTTTCGGGGTGTCGCGTACTGACGAGCCAGTAGGGCGTCGGGTCGTCGGGGTCGTCCAGGACCAGCAAGACCATCGTCTTCACCCAGAACTTGTGCACGAGGAACGCGGCCGGATCGAGCTGCCGGCCCAGTGCGGCACTCTTCGCGGCGGCCGGGATCACGGCGGCCCGGTCGATCACCTCGATCGGCAGATGGGCGTTGTGAGCCCACAATTCACCGTCGGCCACCCGTATGCGGGTGCGGCCCATCGACCACAGGCCCCAGAAGATCAGCGGGGTGAGGACCGCGTACGCGATCCAGCTCAGCGAGCTCTGATGCAGGGCCAGTTGCACCTCGTACCCGAGCAATCCGATCAATGCGACGCCCAGCAGCCACCACCAGGCAGGTACGCGCAGCCGCTCGTCATGGGCCCCTTCGGATGGGGTCGGGCGGGTGCCGGCAGCGTCACCGGCAGGGTCGGGTGATGGAAGAGGTGGCACGTCCCCAGCGTAGTCTTCCGGTGTGGCAACCAACGCTGGCAGCACCCCCGCCGATGCACCGTTCGTCGCCGTCAGGCGACTCGATCCGGGCATCGATCTACCCACGCGGGCCCATCCGGGTGATGCCGGTGTGGATCTGTCGAGCACGATCGACGTGGTGCTCGAACCCGGTCATCGGGCCTTGGTACCGACCGGCATCTCGATAGCGTTGCCGATGGGCACGGTGGGGCTGATCCACCCGCGCTCGGGCCTGGCCGCCCGCGCGGGACTGTCGATCGTCAACACACCCGGAACCGTCGACTCGGGATATCGCGGTGAGATCAAGGTGTGCCTGATCAATTTGGATCCGCACGATGCGATCACGATCGCCCGAGGCGACCGGATCGCCCAGCTGCTGGTCCAGAAGGTCGAGTTGCTCGACTTCGTAGAGGTCGACGAGCTGGACGAGACAAGGCGGGGCGCAGGCGGATACGGATCGAGTGGGGGCCACGCGATGTTGGGGGCCTCGCAGCCGAAGGGAGTCTGACCATGGCACGCGACAAGGGAATCGGGCGTGGCCGCCGCGGCCGCGGTGCGGCATCTGAGCCCGATGTCGAGCCGAAGGCGATCGGTAGCGGTGAAGGCCCTTACGACATCGGCGATCTGGCGGCAGACGCCGGCTTCGAGAACTCACATCTCGATCTGGGCTCGGTACTCGTGCCCGTGGTCGAGGGCGGTCAGGTCACCGTGGAGATGTCCGCCGACCACCAGCCCCAGGCCGTGTATCTGGTGACGCCGCATGGGCGGATCACCGTGGCAGCCTTCGCCGCGCCGAAATCGAGTGGGCAGTGGCGTGAGGTCGTCGGCGAACTGACCGAGTCCCTGCGTGCCGAGGGAGCGGAGACCAGCATCGAGACCGGCTTCTGGGGGCGTGAGGTGGTCGCCACCGTGCCCGGCGGAATCCATCGTTTCATCGGCGTCGACGGCCCGCGCTGGATGATCCGCTGTGTTGCCAGTGCGCCGACCGCCAGCGCGGAAAGCCTGTCGAAGGTGGCCCGGGCTGTCGTCAGCGAAACGGTCGTCCGCCGCGGCGACGAACCACATCCACCCCGAACCCCGCTGGCAATCGTGCTTCCGCCCGTGCTGGCCGAGCAGGTCGCGGCCGCACAGCAGCAGATGGCGGCCGGTCAGCAGAACGTCGCGGGTGCCGTACCCGACACAGGGGCCCAGGCCCAGTCGGCGCAGGCGAACGTGATGGTGCAGGGCGCTGCCGAAGCCGCTGCCGCTGCCGCCGAATCGGAGCCGCCTGCCCCGGCCGAACCGGACGTCGAACCGGGTCCGGTGTCTCGGGGTTCGGCCATGCAGCAGCTGCGCAATCAGCCCAAGCGCTAGCCGGGCGCGGCCGTGAGGTCGCGCCAGCCGCGGATCGCAAGTCGGCCCAGGAGCGCCGGGTCCGCACCCCATCGGGCCATCGAGATCTCGGTCGACACCGAGCTGTCGGCGGCATCGTGCCACGCCTTCGCAACGACTGCCGGGTGCACCGGGTCGTCGGACACCGCAACGATCGACAGTGGAACCCGCAGTCCCGCAATCATTTCCGCGGTCGGGGCGACATAGTTGGCGGCCTCGTCCAGTTGCGACAGCAGCTGAGGGCCGGCGGCCCGCCAGGATCTGTCCAATTCGGCGGAGAGCCAGGCCGGACTGCCGGCAGACATCTGCCTGATCGTCTCCTCCAACCCGTGGGCGCGGATCAACGCTGCGGTCCAGGCTGCGCTGTGCGCAGCGGGCGCCGTGCGCGGAGAACCGAGCCACGGGGGCAGGGCCGCGAGCACCCCGGCGCACGCGTCCGGATTCGACAACGCCCACTGCACCGCGACGCACGCACCGATGGAGATGCCCGCCGCCATCACCTGGGTGTGGTCTGCGGCGGCACGGTCCAGAGCGAGCTCGTAGCCCCGGACCAGCCCGATCCCGTCCGGATCCACCGCGACCACCGGCAATCCCGTGGAGGCGAATGCACGTCTGGCGTAGTCGGCATCCGACCCTGTCCCGGGCAGCGCCACGACCACCGGATCGGCGCGTGTAGGGAACGTTCGCGACCCCTCTGAACTGCGCATCTGTTGATCTTCCCGTGGAGGGTGGAAGTCGGGTGTGCGGGGGTCTACTCTGGCGGAGGCACAGCCCCGTGCCCACCAGCCCGATTGTCCCCGAAGGGTGCATAAGCGCAATGACCGCAGGCGGATATCTCAAACGCCTCACCCGCAGGCTCACCGAAGACATCGATCAACTCGATGCCGAGGACATCTCGCAGCAGTCGCAACAAGCAGGTGCACAGCGCGCCTGCGATTGTTCGGCAGGCGACGAGGTGACCATGCAAGGTGAGCTGCGCTCCGTCCAGACCTGCTCGAAGGCCATGAAGACCGGGATCGTCGCCGAGTTCTTCGACGGAACCGACGTGGTGACCCTGAAGTTCATCGGCCGCAATCGCATCCCCGGCATCGAACCCGGACGGACGTTGACGGTGCGCGGCCGAATCGGTGAGCACGACGGCAACAAGGTGATGTTCAACCCGTACTACGAGTTGCTCGGTGAGAGCTGACGGCAGCGCTCATCGGCGGCAGCCAGATGGCGATGAGCGGGTGCCGCCCAACGACATCCCGGGTGACACCGACAAGGCCGACGCTCCCACGGTGACGCTGCTGGAGCAGATGGGCGGCGTATCGGGGCTGATCTACTCGTCGGTGCCGATCCTCGTGTTCGTCCCGGCCAACTCGCTGTGGAATCTGACGGTGGCCATTTACGCCGCCCTGGCCACCGCGCTGGTCATCTTCCTGGTCCGGCTGGTGCGGCGTGAACCCATTCAGCCGGCGATCTCCGGTGTGATCGGCGTGGCGGTGTGCGCGTTCATCGCCCACCGCACGGGCAATGCAAAAGGGTTCTTCCTCTTCGGCATCTGGACGACACTGCTCTACGCCGGTGTCTTCGTCGTCTCCATCATCGTCCGCTGGCCCCTGGTCGGCGTGATCTGGAACACGTTGAACGGCAACGGAACCGACTGGCGTCGTCATCGACGCACCTTGATCGCCTACGACATCGCGACCGCCATCTGGGCAGCCCTCTTCGGTGTGCGCTACCTGGTGCAGTCATTCCTCTACGACCACGACGAAACCGGCGCTCTCGCGATCGCACGGATCGGGATGGGGTGGCCGCTGACAGCGGCCGCAGTTGTTGCCACGTTCTTCTTGGTCCGGTGGGCACACCAGGAAGAGTCTGTGGATCAGGACGCCGTCGCAGGCGAACCCGGTCCCGACGAAGGCACTTCCCGTGACACCGGCGCGCACGCCATCGACGGGGTGTCCGAAGGCAACTCCCCGGAGCAGCCGGACGGGCTCAGCGGGCAGGCCCCGCCGGCTCGATGATCGCTGCGCGCAACTGACCTTCGGCCTCGGCGGGCACGATGAAGATCAGCTCGTCGCCGCCCTCCACGGCGTCGTCGGCGAGCGGCACGATCACGCGTCCGCCCCGCAGGATCGTGACCAGAGCGGCGTCGCGGGGGAGTCGCAGCTTTTTCACGGGCTTGCCCGCCAAGGGCGTGTTGTCGGGAAGCGTCATCTCGACGAGATTGGCCTGCCCTTGCCGGAAGGTCATGAGCCGGACCAGATCACCCACCGATACGGCCTCCTCGACCAGTGAGGCGAGCATCCGCGGTGTCGAGACGGCCACATCCACGCCCCAGTCCTCGTCGAACAACCACTCGTTACGGGGATCGTTGACCCGGGCCACCACACGGTGGACCGCGAACTCGGTTTTCGCGAGCAGGCTGACAACCAGGTTGGCCTTGTCGTCTCCGGTGGCCGCGATCACCACATCGAACCGCTGCAGCTGAACCCGCTCGAGATTGTCCAACTCACACGCATCGCCGCCGACCCACTGTGCCCCCGGTACCGATTCCTCGTCGATGTGCTCGGGATTGCGCTCGAGCAGCGTGACGTCGTGGGCGTTGGCGATCAGCTCCCGCGCGATGGAACGGCCTACTGCGCCGGCTCCGGCGATCGCGACCTTCATGATTTCTCCTACGGGCTGTGGTCGAAAGATCTCGTTCGTGACTGGTGGGCGATGCGGGCAGAACTCAGTCGAACTCCGGAGCCACGCCGGCGGCAACTGTGCGCACTGCCTCGAGGTTGTCGGTGAGGGCGGCGACGAAGACCTGATCATCCTGCTGGAGAACAGATTTCGGGCTGGGTAACACGGGCCTGCCCAATCGGTTGATGAAACTGACCCGCGACCCGGTGTTCTCCTGGAACAGGTTCACCGAGGTACCCACCCACGATTCGTGCACGGTGAGTTGAACGATGGCGACTTCGCCCGACGGTTCCGTCCACGCGACATCGTCGGCACTGCCACTGCCCAGCGCGGAGATGAACCGGTCAGTGGTCCATGGCACCGTCGCCACGGTGGGAATGCCCAGCCGTTCGTAGACCGCGGCGCGCTTGGCGTCGTAGATCCGGGCGACGACCTTGGGCACATTGAAGGTCTCGCGGGCGACACGTGCGGCGATGATGTTCGAGTTGTCACCGGAGGAGACCGCCGCGAAGGCGTCGGCTTCGGCGATTCCTGCGCGGCGCAACACTTCCTGATCGAATCCGACGCCCTTGACCTTGGTTCCGCCGAAATCCTCGGGGAGTCGCCGGAACGCTGTGGCGTCGCGGTCGATGATCGACACATCGTGCCCGGAACCTTGCAGTTCCTGGGCAATGGACGCGCCCACGCGACCGCATCCCATCACCACAACATGCATGAGAACTCCTCGCTCAAATCACCTGAGTGAACTGTTGCTCCGAGCCCGGCTCGGCCGCGTCCACCCACTCTCCCGAACGCTACCGTGACCGACGTAGCTATACGGCAGCACAGGCCCTATTGTTTGCTTGGTGTCCACGGTGTCGAAGACCTCCACCGCAGCCAAACGGCTGCTGCTGGGACGTCCTTTCAGGAGCGACAAACTCGGGCACACCTTGCTGCCCAAGCGGATCGCCCTCCCGGTCTTCGCCTCCGATGCCATGTCATCGGTGGCCTACGCCCCGCAGGAGATCTTCCTCGTCCTCTCGGTCGCGGGGCTGTCCGCGTATACGTACACACCCTGGATCGGTCTCGCGGTTGCCTTGGTGATGGTCGTGGTGGTTGCCAGCTACCGGCAGAACGTCCACGCATACCCCTCGGGTGGCGGAGACTACGAGGTGGCGACGACCAACCTCGGCCCCACTGCGGGCCTGACGGTCGGTAGCGCACTGCTGGTCGACTACGTCTTGACGGTGGCCGTGTCCATCGCATCGGCGGCCGAGAACATCGGCTCGGCCATCCCGCTGGTCCAGGACCACAAGGTGTGGTTCTGCGTGGTGGCGATCGTTCTGCTGACGTCGATCAACCTGCGCGGACTGCGAGAATCGGGCACTGCGTTCGCAATTCCCACCTACGCCTTCATCTTCGGGATGGTGGCGATGCTCGGCTGGGGTTTCCTGCGGGTTCTCGTATTCGGTGATGACCTCACCGCCGAGACCGCAGGCTACGAGATCAAGGCCGAGCAGAGTCACCTCGTCGGTATCGCGTTCGTCTTCCTCATCGCCAGGGCGTTCTCGTCGGGCTGCGCGGCGCTGACCGGGGTGGAGGCGATCAGCAACGGGGTACCCGCATTCAAGAAGCCCAAGTCCCGCAATGCGGCCACCACCCTGCTGCTGCTCGGCGGCATCTCCATCGTCCTGTTGATGGGCATGATCCTGCTGGCCAAGCAGATCGGTGTGAAGTACGTATCGGATCCGGCGAAAGACCTCATCGGCGCCCCCGACGGATACGAACAGAAGTCTTTGATCGCCCAGATCGGACACGCCGTGTTCGGCGGGTTCACGCCCGGCTTCTACTTCGTGACCATCGTCACCGCACTGATCCTGGTACTCGCGGCGAACACGGCGTTCAACGGTTTCCCCGTGCTCGGTTCGGTTCTGGCACAGGATCGCTACCTCCCGCGGCAGCTCCACACCCGTGGTGACCGGCTTGCCTTCTCGAACGGAATCCTCTTTCTCGCTGCGGCGGCGATCGCGTTTGTCGTCGCCTTCGGCGCCGAGGTGACCGCGTTGATCCAGCTCTACATCGTCGGGGTGTTCGTGTCGTTCACCCTCAGCCAGATCGGCATGGTCCGGCACTGGACGCGGCACCTCAAGACAGAGAAGGACCCCAGCGCGAGGTCCCGGATGCAGCGCTCACGGGTGATCAACAGCATCGGTCTGGTGATGACCGGCTCGGTCCTGATGATCGTGCTGGTGACGAAATTCCTTGCCGGAGCATGGATCGCCATCGTGGCGATGGTCGCGATCTTCGGCCTGATGAAGCTGATCCACCGGCACTATGCCTCCGTGCAGGCCGAATTGGACAATTCCGACTACGAGGCGGTGTTGCCGAGCCGTACCCACTCGATCGTGCTCGTGTCCACGCTGCACCTGCCGACCCGCCGGGCGATCGCCTTTGCCAGGGCCACACGTCCGGACACCCTCGAAGCCGTCACCGTGAACGTCGACGACCGCGACACCCGGAAACTGGTGGCGCAGTGGGAAGACAGCGACATCACCGTGCCGCTCAAGGTGATCGCCTCGCCGTATCGAGAGGTCACCCGGCCGGTCATCGAGTACGTGCGCCGACTGCGGCGTGAGTCACCGCGCGATGTGGTGACGGTGTTCATCCCGGAATACGTGGTGGGACACTGGTGGGAGCAGATCTTGCACAACCAGTCGGCCCTGCGCCTCAAGGGTCGTCTGCTGTTCGAGCCGGGTGTGATGGTGACGTCGGTTCCGTGGCAGCTCAGCTCGTCCGACCGCCGTAAACGAGACCGCGTCTACATCGCCCCGGGCGACACCCGGCGCGGCGTCGGCTCCACACCCGGCGAACGCACCGGACGGGGGCCCGAGTGAGCGGCCCCGAGAGCACAGAACGCCACGAAACCGGTTGGCTGGGAACGCAATTCGACATCACCGTCGACCGGCTGGGTCACGGCGGCGTCTGTGTCGGCCGCCATGAGGGCAGGGTTGTCTTCGTCCGGCACGCCCTGCCGGGAGAACGGTTGCGGGTCCAGGTCACCGAGGATCGCGGCAAGGGATTCTGTCGCGCCGAGGTGGTGGACATCCTCACCCCGTCCGATCACCGCATCGACCCGGCCTGCCCGGCGGGAGCCCCCGGTGGCGGCGCCGGATGCTGTGATCTGTCCCATACCACCGGAAGCCATGCGCGCGAGCTGAAGTCGTCCGTGCTCACCGAATTGCTGTCCAGGATGGGTGGGGTCACCTGGGAGGGCCAGGTCACCTCGCTCGACCCGCATGCCGGACCCGAACCGGAGACAGGATGGCGAATCAGGCAACGGCTGTTCGTCGACGACGACGGCAGGCCCGGCCTGGCGGCCTTCGGTTCGCATGCGGTGGTCCCGCGATTGGACTGTGCGCAGCCGGTCGCCGGCATGCTCGGTGGGCTCGACGAGTACACCGGCCTGACACCGGGGGCCGAGCTGGTGATCACGATCGGTGACGACGAACAGCGGCACATCTCGCAGATCGCGCCGCCGGCGCCCGAGCGCGGCCGACCGGCGAAGCGGCGGGCAAACGATCGACGTGGTCAGGCGCAGCGGTCACGCTCGAAACGCTCCGCGCCGCGGATCGAGGAAATCGTCTCGGGCACCGAATCGGTTCAGCGCACGGTCGGCAACCGGACGTGGCTCTTGCCGGTGTCGGGCTTCTGGCAGGCCCACCGGCTGGCTGCGGCCGGGTACGCGAGCACGGTCCGAGATCTGCTCCGGCAGGCCGACCTGGGTCCGTCCGTGGTCGCCTGGGATCTGTACGGGGGAGCCGGAACACTGGCCGGGGCGATCCTCGACGAGTGCGACAGCACCCGCGCGGTGGTGACCGTCCACGTCGTGGAGACGGACCCACAGGCGGTCGCTGCGGGGTCCGAGACGTTCGCCGACGACCCGCGTGTGCACTTCCACCACTCCAGCGTGACCCGGACCGTGGCGGATCTGCCCGCCCCGACCGTTGTCGTCGCCGACCCGCCCCGCGCGGGCGCGGGCAGGGAAGTGGTGGACAAGATCGTTGCCGCAGCACCCTCGGCGATCATCGCCGTCGGTTGCGATCCGGCCACCTTCGCGCGCGACCTGGCGGACTACCGACGCGGCGGCTACGAGGTGCAGTGGTTGCGTGGTTTCGACGCGTTCCCGCTGACCCACCACATCGAAGCGATTGCACTACTGCGGTCCTCGCCACAGTCGGCTGCGGTACGAGCCCGCAGCGGCATACGTCCGTAGACTGGGTGACCACGCGCCGCCACAGCCCGGCGGCGCAGCGACGGTCTCGAACATCTCGCCGTTGCCCATTGCCATGAAAGGACCTGGGATGAGCGTGCTGGATTCGGTCAATTCACCCGCCGACCTGCGCGAGCTCTCTTTGGAGCAGACCCAGGAACTGGCTCAGGACATCCGGCAGTTCCTCATCGCGAAGGTGTCGGCGACCGGGGGCCACCTCGGGCCGAACCTGGGAGTCGTCGAGCTGACCTTGGCGCTGCACCGGGTGTTCGACTCGCCCCAGGACGCGCTGCTCTTCGACACCGGTCACCAGTGTTATGTGCACAAGATCGTCACCGGTCGCAAAGGTGCCTTCGACACCCTGCGTCAGCGTGGCGGGCTCACCGGTTACCAGGAGCGAGCCGAGAGCGAGCACGACTGGATCGAGTCATCGCACGCTTCCGCGGCGTTGTCGTACGCAGATGGGCTGTCCAAGGCGTTTGCACTGACCGGTCAGGACCGGCACGTCGTGCCGATCGTCGGGGATGGCGCCCTCACCGGGGGCATGTGCTGGGAAGCACTCAACAACATCGCCGCCGGCGATCGCAAGATGGTGATCATCGTCAACGACAACGGTCGTTCGTATGCGCCCACGATCGGCGGATTCGCCCAACATCTGTCCGGACTACGGCTACAGCCCGCATACGAGCGAGTCCTCGACGAAGGCCGGCGTGCGGTGTTGCGTCTGCCGCTTTTCGGGCAACTCGCGTACTCCGCTCTGCACGGTCTCAAGACCGGTATCAAAGATGCGCTCACACCACAGGCCATGTTCACCGATCTCGGCCTCAAGTACGTCGGGCCGGTCGACGGCCATGACCAGGACGCGCTCGAAAACGCTCTGCGCCAGGCGAAGGCATTCGGCGGACCGGTCATCGTCCACACCGTGACCCGCAAGGGCATGGGTTATCACCACGCCGAGAACGACATCGCGGACCAGATGCACTCCACCGGGATCATCGATCCGGCCACCGGCAAGGCGACCTCGGTGTCGGCCCCGGACTGGACGTCGGTCTTCTCGGCGGCCCTGGTCGAGGCCGGGGGTCAGCGACGCGACATCGTCGCCATCACCGCGGCGATGGCCGGGCCCACCGGGCTGGCCGCGTTCGGTGAGCGTTTCCCGGACCGGATGTTCGACGTGGGCATCGCCGAACAGCATGCCCTCACCTCGGCGGCGGGACTTGCGCTCGGTGGGATGCATCCGGTTGTCGCGATCTACTCCACGTTCCTCAACCGCGCGTTCGACCAGTTGCTGATGGACGTTGCCCTGCTCGGCCAGCCGGTGACCCTCGTGCTCGACCGCGCCGGCGTCACCGGTCCCGATGGCCCCAGCCACAACGGAATGTGGGACCTGTCCCTGATGTCCATCGTGCCGGGCATGAGGGTCGCCGCGCCCCGCGATTCGGTGCGGCTGCGTGAGGAGCTCGCCGAAGCGCTCGACATCAACGACGGCCCTACGGCGCTGCGTTTTCCGAAAGGTGCCGTGCCCGAGGACATCCGGGCAATCGACCGACTCGCCGACGGCACCGATGTGCTGCACCGGCCTGGTCGCGGCGAGTCCGAAGACGTCCTGATCGTCGCGGTGGGTCCGTTCGCCTCATTGGCCATGGACACTGCGGCCAGGCTGGCGCAACAGGGGATCGGTACCACGGTGGTCGACCCTCGCTGGGTCCTGCCGGTGCCGGAGTCCATTTCCGAACTTGCCGTCGAGCATCGTCTGGTGATCACCGTGGAAGACGGTGGAGTGCACGGTGGTGTCGGGTCATCGGTCTCGGAAAACCTTCGGGCCAAGGGGATCTCGACGCCGGTTCGTGATGTCGGTATCGCTCAGGAGTTCCTGACGCCTGCCTCGCGTGGGCAGCTGCTCGATGAGCTCGGACTCACGGCTCAGGACGTTGCCCGGGCGATCACCGCCATGGTCTCTCGAATGCAACCACAGTTGTCTTCGTCGGACGAGAACGATCTCGATTCCGGATTCGCGGGCAGCGACGATGTGGTACGTCCCGAGAACGGTTCACGCACACGCGAATCCGGCCGGTGACGGGCTCGTCGTCAATCGTCGTCAATCGTCGTCGGTTGACGGCCCGTCGGCGTCCTCGTCATCGAGGGGCCGACCCAGTGCTTCGCTGATCACCGGTGCCGTCAGCTCGATCTGCCATGGACGTGCGCCACCCGCGGCCAGTCGCTGCTCGACTGCCTGCACGGTGGGCGGATCGATTCCCTCCCAGGATATTTGGCGAACCAGCTCGGGGAGCAGCAGATTCTCGACGGGTACCGAGAATTGTTCGGACAGGTCGGTGAGGCCGGCTCGAATCCCGGCCAACCGGGCAGCAGCCTCGGGATCCTTGCCCTCCCATCGATTGACAGGCGGCAGACCCACCGCTGCCGGCCGGCGCGACGGCAGTTCTTTGTCGGTCAGTCGACGCGCGGCATCCAGCGCCGACAGCCAGCGGGAGGCCTGGCGACGCTGGCGAGGGCCGCCGAACACCGGCACTTTGTACAGTTCGTCGAGTGTCTTGGGGTCCGCGGTGGCAGCGGCGATGATGGCCGAGTCGGGGAGGATGCGTCCGGGAGCCACATCACGACGTTGGGCGATCTCTTCACGGGCATTCCAGAGCTGCTGGACGGCTGCGAGGATGCGTGGCGACTTGATCGTGTGGATACGGGACACACGGCGCCACCTGTCGGTGCGTGGCGGTGGATCCGGTCGGGCCAGTACGGCGGCGAACTCCTGTTCGGCCCAGGTCTCCTTGCCCGCATCGACCAGAGCGGCCTGAACCGCATCACGCAGTTCGATCAGGACCTCGACGTCGAGAGCGGCATAGTTGAGCCAGTCGGCCGGTAGAGGGCGTCTCGACCAGTCGGCCGCTCCGTGGCCCTTCACCAGGCCCAGTCCCAAGAAGTGCTCGACCATCGCCGCGAGGTTGACCCGGGCGATCCCGAGCAACCGACCGGCCAGCTCGGTGTCGAAGAGGCGAGCACATCGGAATCCGAGCTCGCGCAGGCACGGCAGGTCCTGGTCGGCTGCGTGGAGGATCCATTCGGGGCCGTCGAGTGCGTCGATCACCGGGGCCAGCGCCTCAGGATGATCGATGGGATCGATGAGGAAGGAACCGCTACCGGTTCGTTTGATCTGGATGAGGTACGCCCGCCCGGAGTAGCGGAAGCCCGAGGCGCGTTCGGTGTCGAGTGCCACCGGACCCGTGCCCTCGGACAGCAGTCGGCCGGCTTCGGCGAACTCGGCTGGGGTGGACAAGACGGGCGGAACGCCATCCGCCGGTTCTGTCAGCGGAATCGGTTCAGGACGGTTGGGCTCGTCCGCGGTGCCGCCGTCCGCCACAGACGGGTCGCCGGAAGACTGATCGCCGGGGCCGATGTCGGCCGTCGGGTCAGTGCTCGTGGGATCGGTCATCGGCGCCCCGGCTCACGCTTTGGTGAAGCCGAGCTGCGTGACGCCTGTCGGCGGCAGCCCGGCCGCGAGCGACAGCACCTCGCAGAAAGCCTCGACGTGTCCGTCGAGGTCACTGTTGGTCGCGGTCCAGGAGGCGCGGAGTTCCAGTTGATGAGCTCGCGGTGGTCCGGAGATGTCGCCGTACCGCACCGATGAGGTGGAGGTGACCGTGCCGCCGAGGGCCGTGATCTCGATGGTGGGTTGCGCCAGCGCCTCGGTGAGCCAGCTCCAGGCGACTTCTGGGAGCAGTGGGTCGGCGGCGAGGACCGCTTCGACCTCTGCCTGGATGAAGGCCACCAACCGCATGGTGCCGTTCCAGGCCTCGTGTCCGTCGGGATCGTAGAGCAGGATCAGCCGGCCGAAAGCGCTGCCGTCGGAGTCCGTGGCGATCTCGCCGTCGTCGGGCTG
The DNA here is from genome assembly GCF_051487485.1 of Williamsia muralis. Taxonomy (GTDB): domain Bacteria; phylum Actinomycetota; class Actinomycetes; order Mycobacteriales; family Mycobacteriaceae; genus Williamsia; species Williamsia muralis_B. Next base: position 337,978 of record NZ_JAHVCV010000003.1, read on the forward strand.
GGTCACCTCGGCGCCCACGGCATAACTGAAGGGTGCCAGCCGCTGAGGTGGGCGAATGCTGCCGAGCTCGATCTCCGACCGCACCTTGGCCGCATGCATCGATTCGATGGCGCTGCGGAAAACTGCAGGCTCGCTCGAGGCTTCGGATGTGGTCACCCGTCGACCGTAGGTCCAAGCCGGGCGGACCGACGGTAGGCGCGCCGATGGCTTGATCGGCCCCTATTCGGTAGTCCTTGGAGTGCTGGGCGCAGTGCATGGCAGCATGTCAGGTGATGACTCAACAACATGCCCGCGCCCTTTCGCCGCTGGTCGCGGCCGCTCGTGGGCAACAGCCCGACCGCCGACCGGTGTGGTTCATGCGGCAGGCCGGCCGCTCACTGCCCGAGTACCGGGAGATCAGGGTCGGGCGCGGGATGCTCGAATCCTGCTTCGACCCCGAACTGGTCTGTGAGATCACCATGCAGCCTGTTCGCAGGCACGGTGTCGACGCGGCAATCCTGTTCAGCGACATCGTGGTTCCGCTCAAGGCGGCCGGGGTCGACCTCGACATCGTCTCCGGGGTGGGTCCGGTGATCGCGCATCCCATCCGCACGCACGCCGATGTCCGCGCCCTTCCCTTGCTGACGCCCGACGCGGTCGGTGCGGTCTCGGCCGCGGTGAAACTGCTGAAGGCCGAGCTCGGCGAGACCTCACTGATCGGATTTGCGGGCGCCCCGTTCACTCTGGCGTCGTACCTGATCGAAGGTGGCCCCAGCCGCAACTACGAGAACACCAAGGCCCTGATGTACGGGCAGCCGGCCATCTGGCACGAGCTGGTCGGCAAGCTCGCCGACATCACGATCGCCTTCCTGAAGGTCCAGCTCGATGCCGGAGTGGACGCCTTCCAGTTGTTCGACTCGTGGGCGGGCGCGCTCTCGGTGGCCGACTACAACGCCTTTGCCCGGCCCCATTCGGCGCGTGTCTTCGCAGAACTGGCGTCGTACGGCGTTCCCCGGATCCATTTCGGGGTTGGCACCGGCGAGTTGCTCCACGACATGGGAACCGCCGGCGCCGACGTGGTCGGGGTCGACTGGCGGATCCCGCTCGACGAGGCAGCGCGGCGGATCGGGCCCGGCCGCGCTCTGCAGGGAAACCTCGATCCGGCGGTGCTGTTCGCGCCGTGGCCGGTGGTGGAACAAGAGGTCCGTCGCATCGCCGCCGAAGCTGACCGAGCGGTGGCAGAGGGGGCCCTGGGCCACATCTTCAACCTCGGTCACGGGGTTCTGCCCGCCACCGACCCGACCGTGTTGACCCGGGTGGTGGAGTTGGTGCACTCGCTGTGACCCGTGTTGCGGTGCTCGGTGGCGGTATCTCGGGACTGACCGCGGCGTACCGGCTGCGGACGCTACTCGGGCCGGACGCGGTGATCGACCTCTTCGAAGCATCGCCCGTTCTCGGTGGCACGTTGCGCACAGCCGAACTCGATGGACACCATGTGGACGTCGGCGCCGAGGCATTCCTGGTGCGCCGCCCGGAAGTCGCCGCTCTGGTGGACGAACTCGGCTTGACCCCGTCACTCGTGCATCCCGGTGTTCTCGGCCCCAATGTCCTCAGCGGTTCCACCCTCAAGGCGATGGCCCGTCCGACGGTGATGGGAATCCCCGGTGGTCCGGACGCCGTACGCCATCTCGCGGAGGCGGACGACCTTGCGCGCATGGCCGATGAGCCTCAGCGACCCCTCGATTGGCAAGCAGGACAAGACATGTCGATCGGGGCCTTGATAGGGGACCGATTCGGCCGGTCGATCGTGGATCGCAGCGTGGACCCGATGCTCGGCGGTGTGTATTCGGCGCGGGCCGACGACCTGGGAGTGCGGGCCGTGGTTCCCGCCCTGGCAGCGCGACTCGACGCCGGCGCTCCCAGCCTGACCGCGGCGGTGACCGCTCTCCTGGCTGCATCAGGTGGTTCTGGCCCGGTGTTCGGCGCCTTGGCCGGTGGATACCGCCAGCTGGTCGACGAACTCGGCCATCGCTGTGCCGCAGGCATCCATACCGGCGTGGCGATCCGACAGCTGATCCGGGCGGGCTCCGGCTGGATGGTTGACGACGTCCGCTACGACGGTGTGGTGGCTGCGTTGCCGGCTCCCGTCCTGGCCCGCGTGTGCGCAACCGTTCCCGAGGTCGCCGAGCCGCTGACGCAGGTCGACCTGTCGGGGTCGGCGGTGGTGTCGCTGGCGCTCGAGGCGGGTGTCGACTTGCCCCAGCTCTCGGGGGTGCTCGTCGCCAGTGACGAAACACTGGTGCACGCAAAGGCTTTCACCTTCAGTACGCGCAAATGGAATCACCTCGCCGCGGACGCAGTCTTGGTGAGGGTGTCGTTCGGTCGTTACGGGACCGATCTCGAGAGCATCGAGGACAACCAGCTGATCGACTGGGCTGTGGCCGATCTCGCAACGGTCATCGCTCTGGCCGGCGGGGGAGAAGTGCGTGTCGGACCGCGGGACGCCGTGGTCCAGCGGTGGCCCGGCGGACTTCCTCGATACGCGCCCGGGCACGCATCCCTGGTCGCAGAGGTCGACCGCAGTCGTCCGCCTGGTCTGGTGCTCGCCGGGGCCACTTTCGACGGTGTGGGGGTACCGGCATGTGTCGGTCGTGCAGACCGGGCGGCCCGGCAACTCGTCGCCGATCTGGCTGTTGATGGGCCGCGCAGCACGCACCTGCGCTGACATCGCGTTGTCCTGGCAATGGCAGGATGGGTGCCATGACGCGCCTGGACTATGCAGAACTCAACGCCACTGTTCGTTACCTCATGTTCTCGGTCTTCTCGGTTCGGCCGGGCGAGCTGGGCGACGATCGGGACGGGGCGATCAGCGACGCCCGCCAGTTCTTCGACTCCCTCGAGGCCAAAGGTGTTGTGGTCCGCGGTTTGTACGACGTCTCCGGTCTCCGGGCCGACGCGGACTTCATGATCTGGTGGCACTCGGAAGAGGTCGAGCAGATCCAGGCCGCCTACGCCGACTTCCGCCGGACCACCATCCTCGGCCGTGCCAGCAACGCAGTGTGGAGCAACGTGGCGCTACACAGGCCCGCCGAGTTCAACAAGAGCCACATCCCCGCGTTCCTCGCGGGTGAGGAACCGGGCAAGTACATCTGCGTGTACCCGTTTGTCCGCTCGTACGAGTGGTACCTGCTGCCCGATGCCGAACGACGCACCATGCTCGCCGATCACGGCAAGCAGGCACGCGGATACAAGGACGTGCGGGCGAACACCGTGTCGTCGTTTGCCCTCGGCGACTACGAGTGGTTGCTGGCGTTCGAGGCGCCCGAGCTGCATCGCATCGTCGACCTGATGCGCGATCTACGCGCTACCGAGGCGCGAATGCACGTGCGCGAGGAGACCCCGTTCTTCACCGGCCCGCGCGTCGACGTCGACAAGCTCATCACCGCGCTGCCCTGAGCGACGGCTGCCCTCGAGCAGTCCATCGCTCAGCGCTGCCCCGCTGCGCCGTTTCCGGGGTCAGTTCACGCGCCGACGGTGGCTGCGGACCGCGTTCGCGTTCCGGGGATTTCATGGTCCCCGGATTTGCGAAGGTCCAGATACCGGAACAGCAGCGCGCAGAACACCGCGATCATCAGCAGTGACCAGCCCCAGGTCACCTTGTTGTACTCGATCGCCCGCCCGAACGCCTCCCAGCGATCCGAGTAGAACCCGTCGAATGTGAAGCACCCGTAGACACCGAGCCAGGCCGGCCAACTCCGGATGGCCGAGCCCCGCATGAACACCGTCATCAGCAGCGGGAACAGCAGCATCGAGTAGTAACCCTGGCCCAGCGACCCGACGAGCCACGACGTGCACAGCAATACACCGGCCGAAGTGCTCATCCACAGCAGCTCGTCGGTGGTGCGGTAGTAGCGGTACAGGAACCACAGGCTGAACGCGGCCATCAACACAAAGGCGATCCGCAACAACACCACGAGCCAGGTCTGCACGCCGAAGTAGGCGGCATTGCCGACGATCGAACTGTTGTAGTAGTCGCGCGCCTCGAACAGATACGGCGCGGTGCGGCTCACGAACGACCGGGGGTCGGCGGACAGCGGCCACGCGAGCGCGGTCAGCAGCAGCGGGATCCCGATCGCGCCCACGAACACCTTCCACTGACGGTTGAGCAGCGGGAGCAACAGCAGCACGGCAAGAACCGGCTTGACCGCGAGGGTGAGACCGAGAGGGACACCCGCCCACAGGTCTTTCCGTTTGAGCGCCAACATCATGAACAACAGCTCACCGAGCAACACAAAGGCGTTGAAGTTCACGAAGATCAAGGTGTGCGACACCGTCTCGGACAGGAAGAAGACGAACAGCACAACGGGCATCACCCACGACCGGACCGAGTACCCGAACATGCGGGTGATCAGATAGGCGCACAACACGAGCACGGCGGCGGAGACGAAGATGAACAGCCACCGCGCTCGTTCGGGGTCGATGTAACCCAGCGGAGCCATCAACAGCGTTCCCGACGGCGGGTACAGGTAGTGAGGGTCGACGGTGTTGTAGTTCTCGGTGTAGATCGGCTCATTGCGCAGGAACGCCAAAGCGGCGCGATACACCGGAGAGAAGTCGTCCGTGCGGTCGCCGTCCACGCCCAGGATCACCGTGCGCTGGAACACCATCAGAATGGCCACGGGCCAGAGCACCATCGAGATGATGCGGCCTACGTCGACACCCGGGAACAGGACGCGTTCGGTTGTTCCCGAGCGGTTGACCAGGCCGTACCCGGGTCGCTTCCCGTGCTCCCGGCCCACGTCGGCGGCGGTCTTCTGGTGATCTCCGGTGGAAGGGTCATTGATCGACACTGCCGCACCGTACTACGGCAGCGGCCCTGCGCCGTGCCCGACACCACGAACCGATGCCGGTCCCGCTGATCAGGTCAGGCCGGACACGCACCGGGAGCGGGTGGTTCACCCGAGCGGGCGTAGGCGATGGCCGCTTCCCCGGCGCAGTCCGAGTGCGCCAGCACCGAGTAGCCGAGGCCTTCCCACGAGAGAATCGATGACGTGGCACCAGCGCCGATCAGGGCGCCGTTGATGCCGTCGGACGCGGTGGGTCCGTTGATGGTGTCGCCCGAGCCGGTGAACATCAGCACCGGCACCGGGATCTCGCCGATGGTCGGCGGGGCGGCTCCGGCGGGGAAGCCATTGCACCGCAGCAGGCCCAGTGCCGTGCTGGCACCGGTCAGTGGGTATTGGCGTCCCCATTCGGCGATCAGCCCGTCGATCTGGTTGCGCCCGACGGGTTCAGAGGTGTCGTTGCACTGTGACAACAGCTGACCGTCGGTGCCGCGCAGGGCTCGGGCTTGACCGATCGCCGTGCGCAGCGGGCCGAGAGCACCGCCGTCGGCCGCACTGAGCATGTCGGCGGCTGTGGTGATGACGGTGGCCCGGTCGCCGGGCGCGAACGCGATGGTGGTGGTCAGTGCCGCCAGGACGTCGGTGTCGGCGATGCCGTCGAGGCCGCCGGTACGGGCTCGATCGAGCAGGCCGGCGATGACGACGCCGGGGTCGGCGCCGAGGGAGCAGCTGATGGCCCGGCACTGATCGGCGAACAAGCCGAGTGCGGCGCCGGTGCCCTCGGCGATCTGCTGCCCGGTGGTCTGGGCGTTGGTCGAGTACGGCGCCGGCGTGTCGAGGATGAGCCGGGCCAGGTGGTCGGTGTAGAGCCCTGCGTAGGCGAGTGCCACAGCTGCGCCTTCCCCGACGCCCGCGATACCGATCCGCTCCACCTGCCATAACGTGCGCAGCTTCTCGAGATCGGCTGCCGCATTGTTGGCGGTGAACTGCACCTGGTGCGGGCTCAGGATTTCCGTACAACCGTCCGACGCCGACGTCCCTGCGGCGGCCAGTCGCTCCACACGCGCCGGGTAGTCAGCGGATGAGGTGCTGAAGCCGTTGTTCAGCAGGGTGTTTCGTTCCAGGTTCGTCATACAGTCCAGCGGCGTCGACGCGCCGGTCCCGCGCCGGTCGACAGCGACCACGGGATGCGCGGACAACAGATTGCGACCGCCGCCCTGGGCCAGGCTGAGCAGTGTGCGGGTGGACGGTATGTCGGTGCCGGAGGTCAGCACCAACGGTGCAGCGTCGGCGGGCGTGTTGGCCGACCGTGCTCGGACAGCCGAAACCGTCACGGTGTCGATGCTCTGGGTGCCCGGTGTCACCGAGTTCTCGAAATTGCCGCACTCGAACGTGACGCCCTGCGGGAGAGCGGTCCCGGGAAACCGCTCTTGGAGATCGTCGCCGCATTCTCGCCATGCCAGATCCTGTTTGGGGACTTCGAGGCTCGGTGGCGGCGGCGTGGTCGTCGGGGCCTGCCCTCCGCCATTGTTCTCTTCGATGACCAGATCGGGCCCGGGATCGGGGCCGGCGGTACATCCGGCGAGGATGCTCGCCGCCACCATCGCTGCCGCCACCAGGCGCAGCGAGCGTCGACGGGCTGAACGATCCGGGCGGCTGAGCGACCACATCCGGCCGGTGCGGTCGTCTGTGGTCACAAGAGCGCGCTGCATATCGGCGAGGGTACTGGCGAACGACATCACTCCTGATCGCGCACCCAGCGCAGGTACAGGTAGTCCTCGTCGTCGGCGAGGACGTGGGCGCGTCGCATTCCACGTACCGCGTCCGAACCGGCCGTCATGTGTTTGCCGCTACCCGCAGTGACCCCGGGCTGACCGTCACGCAGAGCTCGTCGACCAGATCTCTGTCGAGCAGCGAACCGAGCAGGGCCGGCCCACCCTCGCACAAGATCTGCGTCAGCCCGCGCTCGGCGAGGTACCCGATCGCCTGTGCCGGATCGACTTCTTCGTCGCCGCAGTCGACGACGGTCGCCCCGGCGTCGCGCAGCTGAGCGCGAGCGTCTGCGGGGGCCGAACGGCAGGTGAGGACGATGGTGCTCGGTGCAAGCGTGAAATCACCCTCTCCGGGAACCGGGATGGTGAGTGTGTTGCTCACCAGGGCGAGCGCCGCGGCCGCCGGCCGGCCCTCGGCCGTTCGCAGCTCGCCGAGCGAGGGATGTGGCTGAACCGGCCCGTATCCCTCGGTGACAGCGGTGCGGGCACCTACCACGATGACGTCGGCCAGTGCCCGCAGAACCGAGAACAACCGCTGGTCACCCGACGACCCCAGGGCGCCGGATCGCCCTGCGACCGTTGCCATCCCGTCGATCGACGCGATCATGTTGGCGCGTACCCGGGCGACGCCCGTCTGGCCGACCGGATAGGCGTAGAGGGCGGCGAGCGCCTTGTCGTCGAGGTCACCGGTTGTGAGCTGGGTCGCTTTGCGCAGTGGGTACACACAGCCATTCTCGTCACGTCGCTAGGCTCGGCGCATGCCAGCACGTTTGAGTGACCGCACTCCGCAGGTCGCGCCCGAGGCCCTCGTTGATGAGATGGTGCCCCCCTCGATGTTCGACGAGGTCAGTTTCGACTCGTACATTCCCGACCCGAATGAGCCGAGCCAGGCCGAGGCGGTCAAGGCCGCGCGCAGCTTCGTCGAACGCGCGACCAAGGCAAAAGGCGGCAAGCGTGGCCTCTTCGGGCGCAAGTCCGCGCCGCAGCAAGGGCTGGGCCTGTACCTTGACGGCGGCTTCGGCGTCGGCAAGACCCACCTTCTCGCGTCGATCTATCACGCGATGCCGGGGCCCAAGGCGTTCGCGACCTTCGTGGAGGTCACCCACGTCGTCGGAGCTCTCGGCTTCGCCAATGCCCTCGAGCGGCTCTCGGACCACTCCGTGCTGTGTATCGACGAGTTCGAGCTCGACGACCCGGGCGACACCATGCTGGTGTCGCGACTCCTGACCGAACTGTCGGCCAAGGGCGTCTCCATCGTCGCGACGTCCAACACGCTGCCGGGACAACTCGGCGAGGGGCGTTTCGCCGCGCAGGACTTCTTGCGAGAGATCAAGAAATTGGCGGCGGTGTTCGAGGCCATCCGCGTCGACGGCCCCGACTACCGGCACCGCGACCTGCCGCCGGCCCCGCCACCCCACAGCGACGCAGAACTCGAGAACCTGGCCGAGAGCACTCCCGGCGCCACCTTGGACAACTTCGACGAACTCTGCGCACACCTGGCCAAGCTGCATCCGTCCAAGTACAAGGCGCTCGTGGAGGGCGTCACCCTGGCGTGCGTGGAAGGTGTGCACCCCGCGGCGGATCAGACGGTCGCGTTGCGTCTCGTGGTGCTCGCCGACCGCCTCTACGACGCTGTGACCCCGCTCATGGTCTCGGGTTCGAAGCTGGACGAGATCTTCACCGAGGAGATGCTCGCCGGCGGCTACCGCAAGAAGTACCTCCGAGCGACATCGCGTCTGCTCGCACTGTCACGCTTCGCGGAATCGGCGTAGCCAGTCAGGGTCAATGCGGAACGGTCGTCGGCGGGGGAGTGCGCGCCAGCACGTAATCGCTGCATCTCTTGCCGCCGACAACAAATGACTTGCGCCCCACGATGGTGAAACCCATCTTCTCGTAGAACCGTTGTGCTCGGCGGTTCTGCTCGTTCACGCCGAGCCAGATGCGCGCGCTGCCCTGCTCCGCGGCGTGCGCGAGCGCTGCCGACATCAACGCCGCGGACACCGCCCCGCCGTGAAAGCCGGGTAGCACGTACAACTTCGACACCATCGTCAGCGGACGTTCCGCAATGGCCGCCAGGACGTCGGTGTCGTCGGGTTCGGAGTCGATGAGGAGTGCGTACCCCACGATGGCACCGGAGGCGCTGTCCGTTGCCTTCAGGACGTGATGATCGGGCTCACGGAGATATCTGCGGAAGTGCTGACCCGACAATGTGGTCGCGATGAAGTGCGCGACGTCGTCGACGCTCAGATCCGGCGGGCAGGCCAGGGGAAAGGTCGCGGCCGCGACCTCCGCCAATTCGTCGGCGTCGGTGGGATCGTCGGTGAAGTTCACCAGTATCTCGGGACCGCTCACGACGATCATCTCAACACGGGCATCCCGCGGGCCGCTCAGCGGCGTGAGGTCACTCAGCGTGAGCTGGTGGCCAGCTCGGCCTGGCCGGACACGAGTTGCTGCGCAGCGGCGTGCAGGGCCCGTTCTCGTTCCTCGATGTTGCTGTACTCGCGGCTGATCGGCAGCAACTCGATCAGGATCTGGCTTCCGCTCACCGAGTACCCGTTGGTGCTCGCCCAGTTGAGCGTGTACTGCAAGACGTCGCGGTCGAGAGTGTCGTTCATTAAATTCCTGTGACTCGATGTGATGAACAATCCGTCCGTACCCGTCACATGAGAATGACCCGGGGTCGCCGGGTCATTCTGTGGTGCAGGTGGTGCGCGATACAGGGATTGAACCTGTGACCTCTTCCGTGTCAGGGAAGCGCTCTCCCGCTGAGCTAATCGCGCGAGATTGTGTTCAGTTGTCGAACTGATCTGGAGGCGGCGACGGGAATCGAACCCGTGTGCACGGCTTTGCAGGCCGTTGCCTCACCACTCGGCCACACCGCCACGGTGGAAATATCGTGCTCCGAGCGGATGACGGGATTCGAACCCGCGACCCTCACCTTGGCAAGGTGATGCGCTACCAGCTGCGCTACATCCGCATGCACCCTGAAAACTGCTGCTCTGGGTGCGAACGTGAACATTATCGGACGTACCCGCAAAGCAACAAATCCGCTGGTCAAACGGTCGGTCGCAGAACGATCCCCAGGTCCAGGGCCGTGGCGACACCCGGGGTGAATCGAGTGGATGTGATTTGGGTTCCGGCGGGGTGTGCGTGTTAATGTCTTTCGGTCGCAGACCCCGGTTCAGCCCGGGGTAGACGTCAGGTCCCGTGGCTCAGTGGAAGAGCGTCCCGTTCACACCGGGAAGGTCGCTGGTTCGATCCCAGCCGGGACCACTTCATCTCCCGTTCAATCGACTGACGTTCGTGCGCAGTCCTGTTGCATCTCCCGTGTAGCCAAGTTCCGTAGAGTTGCCGGAAAAGGTTTGCAAACGGTCAATTTCGGACAAAGGAACGTCATGCCTGATGACGCGAAAGTCGATGCCGACGAAGAACGGTCCCAGGGCGGGATACTCTCCGCCATCGGCAACAAGCGTGACCAGATTCGAGAGCAACGCCGCCTGAATCTCATCTACCGCTGCTGTGTCGGCGTGGTCGGAACGGGCGTCCTCCTGGTGGGTATCGCGGCGATCCCGTACCCCGGCCCCGGATGGCTGATCGTGTTCGCAGGTCTGGGCATCCTCGCGTCCGAGTTCGACTGGGCGCGCCGACTGCTCCACTTCGCGCGCAGCAAGTACGACGCGTGGATGGACTGGATCAAGAAGCAGCACTGGTCGGTCCAGGCGGCATTCGCCATCCTGACCTGCGCCATCGTGCTCCTGACGCTCTGGCTGCTCGGCGCGCTCGAGATGGCGGCCGGTTGGGTCGGTCTCGATTGGTCGTGGCTGAAGAGCCCGATTCTGTAACCGGGCCCGAACTTCTCGGCGACCGGTAGGGGGTAGTGGGTCCGCCGGGCACTACGATCATGGACTGATACGCCAGCTCGGCCGTGCCGGTCGAGTGGTCTGCCTCGACAAGGAGTTTCCTGGTGCCCGAGAACGCCGCCGCCACGCCCCCTGCCACGATCACGGTGGCGGCCGGGACCACTGCGGGGGCGGCTCTGCGCGACAGCGGTCATCCCAACAAGGGGCCAGAGGCGATCGTCGTGGTCCGCGACGCGGAAGGGACGCTTCGCGACCTGTCGTGGTCGCCCACGAGCGATGTCGTGGTCGAGCCCGTTGCGGCCAACACCGAAGACGGACGCAGCGTCATCAGGCACTCGGCAGCACATGTGCTGGCGCAGGCGGTTCAGGATCTGGACCCCAATGCGAAACTCGGGATCGGACCGCCGATCGAGAACGGTTTCTACTACGACTTCGATGTCGACGACCCGTTCACGCCTGACGATCTGACCGCGCTCGAGAAGAAGATGAAGCAGATCATCAAGTCCGGTCAGCGCTTCTCCAGGCGCGTGTACGAGTCGGTCGACCAGGCGAAGGCCGAACTGGCCGGGGAACCGTACAAGCTCGAATTGGTCGACGACAAGGGTTCGGCCGACGACCCCGAGGTGATGGAGGTCGGAGGCAGCGAACTGACCGCCTACGACAACCTCAATCCTCGCACCGGCGAACGGATCTGGGGCGATCTCTGCCGGGGTCCGCACGTGCCCACCACCAAGTACATCACCGCTTTCAAGCTGACCCGCAGTTCTGCGGCTTACTGGCGCGGCGACCAGGACAACGCGGACCTGCAGCGCATCTACGGCACGGCCTGGGAATCGGCCGAGGCAATGGACGCCTACCTCGAGTTGCTGGCCGAGGCCGAACGCCGCGACCACCGGAAGCTCGGTGCCGAACTCGATCTGTTCAGCTTCCCCGACGCGCTGGGCTCGGGTCTGCCCGTGTTCCATCCCAAGGGCGGCATCATCCGCAAGGAACTCGAGGACTACTCGCGCCATCGGCACATCGCCGAGGGCTACGAGTTCGTGAACACCCCACACATCACCAAGAGCAACCTCTACGAGATCTCCGGTCACCTCGACTGGTACCGCGATGGCATGTTCCCGGCCATGCACCTCGACGCCGAACTCGACGACGACGGCGAAGTGCGCAAGCCCGGCCAGGACTACTACCTCAAGCCGATGAACTGCCCGATGCACAACCTGATCTTCAATGCACGGGGCCGCTCCTACCGGGAGTTGCCACTGCGGCTCTTCGAGTTCGGGTCGGTGTACCGGTACGAAAAGTCGGGAGTCATCCACGGCCTCACCCGGGTTCGCGGGATGACGCAGGACGATGCGCACATCTACTGCACGCGCGAGCAGATGCGGGCCGAGCTCACCACCACCCTGAACTTCGTACTCGGACTGCTCAAGGACTACGGCCTCGACGACTTCTACCTCGAACTGTCGACCAGGGATCCGAAGAAGTCCGTGGGTTCGGATGAGGTCTGGGAAGAGGCGACGGCCACCCTTGCCGAGGTCGGCGAGGCATCCGGTCTGCGGTTGGTGCCCGATCCAGGTGGGGCCGCGTTCTACGGCCCGAAGATCTCGGTGCAGGTCAAAGACGCATTGGGCCGCAACTGGCAGATGTCGACCATTCAGCTCGACTTCAATCTGCCGGAGCGGTTCGAGATGGAGTACACCGGTGCCGACGGGTCCAAGCACCGGCCGGTGATGATCCACCGAGCGTTGTTCGGGTCTATCGAGCGGTTCTTCGGTGTGCTCACCGAGCACTACGCCGGCGCCTTCCCGGCGTGGCTGTCCCCGGTGCAGGTTGTGGGCATCCCGGTCGCGGACGCGTTCGTTCCCCACCTCGACGGCGTCGTGACACAGCTGAGGTCACTCGGTGTCCGTGCCGAGGTCGACGGTTCGGACGACCGGATGCAGAAGAAGATCCGCAATCACACAACCGGCAAGGTGCCGTTCATGTTGTTGGCCGGCGAACGTGACGTGGAGGCCGGCGCCGTCAGTTTCCGTTTCCGTGACGGCACCCAGGTCAACGGGGTTCCGGTCGCAGACGCGGTCACCCTGATCGCCGACTGGGTCGCTCAGCGTCGCAACGAATCCCCGACCGCTGAACTGGTCGTGACGCCTGCCGCCGACGCTGCCGGGGAGGCCCGGTGACCCACACCGACAACCCCGGGGTCATCCGCGACCAGGGGCCGGGCGACCCGGACCGGCTTCAGCGGCTGTGGAGCCCGCACCGGATGTCGTACATCACGGCTGCCCCGCGGTCGGGGGGGGACCCGGACGGGGACGACACCACGTCCGCCAAGTCCGTCCACCCGTTCCTCGACATCCCGCGGATGTCGGATGAGGCCGGGCTGATGGTTGCCCGAGGTGAATCGGTGTACGCGGTGCTCAACCTCTATCCCTACAACCCCGGGCACACGATGATCGTGCCGTACCGGCAGGTCGCCGACCTCGAAGACCTCACAGAGGTCGAGAGCCGTGAACTGATGGTGTTCACGCAGAAGATGATTCGCGCGATCAAGGCGGTCTCCAATCCGGACGCGTTCAACGTCGGACTCAATCTCGGTGCCGCAGCCGGAGGTTCGCTGGCCGAACACCTGCACCAGCATGTGGTTCCGCGCTGGGGTGGCGACGCCAACTTCATCACGGTGGTCGGCGAGACGAAGGTGATGCCGCAACTGCTGCGCGACACCAGGACTCTGCTCGCCGACGCATGGCGACAACTCGAGGACGGAACATGACCAAGCAGAGCGTGAACGATCCATGCTGAGCGTCCTGGGCCGCGCCCCGGTGTCGAAGGTCACCCTGCCCCTGGGGCGGGCCCTGATCAAGACCGGCTTGACGCCCGACGCGATGACCGTCATCGGAACGGTGGCGACCATCGCCGCAGCGGTGACGCTGTACCCGATGGGTTACCTGTTCGTCGGCACCCTGGTCATCTGGCTGTTCGTGATGTTCGACATGCTCGACGGCGCGATGGCGCGGGCACGCGGCGGCGGCACCAAGTTCGGTGCGGTGCTCGACTCGACGTGTGACCGTCTCGCCGACGGCGCGATCTTCGCCGGCCTCGGCTGGTGGTGCCTGGTGGAGAAGCCGCACCAGTGGCTGTTCGTCGCGACAATGATCTGCCTGGTCACCTCGCAGGTCATCTCGTACGCGAAGGCACGTGCCGAGGCCAGCGGACTCAACGGTGACGGCGGCCTCATCGAACGCCCGGACCGCCTCGTCATCGTGCTCGTCGGCGCCGGCCTCACCGGTATCGGGCTGCCGTGGGCCATCCACATCGCGATGTGGCTTCTCGCGGTCGGCAGCATCATCACGGTGTTCCAGCGGATGTGGTCGGTCTACAAGTCGCCCGGAGCCACCGATCTGCAGCCGATCGCCGCTCCCACCCCCGGTGGGGCGGCCCCGGGCAAGGACGGACCGGAGTCGTGACGACGGCCGGCGAGCGTATTGCCGACCTGGGATACGCGGCGGGGTGGTCGCTCGTGCGGCGCCTGCCCGAGGGTGTCGCGCGCACGGTGTTCGACAGTGCGGGAGGCTACGTCGGCGGCCGGGGTGGCGGACCGGCCCAGCTACGCAAGAACCTCGCCAGAGTGCTCGGCTGTACACCCGCAGAGGTACCCGACGACCTCATGCGGGATGCCATGCGGTCCTACGCCCGCTATTGGCGTGAGGCATTTCGGCTGCCCGCCATGGATTTTCAGGTGGCCGCGTCGCGGGTCGACCTGCCACCACCGGATCGACAACTGCTGGACACAGCCCTCGCGAAGGGCAAGGGCGTGGTCTTCGCGTTGCCCCACAGCGGGAACTGGGACATGGCCGGGGTCTGGCTCGTGCAGAACATCGGGGACTTCTCCACGGTGGCGGAGCGGCTGAAACCGGATTCCCTCTTCGAACGTTTCGTGCGATATCGCGAGACCCTGGGATTCGAGATCTTCCCGCTCAGCGGCGGCGAACAACCCCCGTACGGCCAGCTGGCCAAGCGGTTGCGCAGCGGCGGGGTGGTGTGTCTCCTCGGCGAACGGGACCTGGCCAGACACGGTGTCCCCGTTCAATTCTTCGGCGAGCCGACTCGGATGCCCGCGGGCCCGGCGAAGCTCGCCATCGATACCGGCGCCGCCCTCGTCGGGGTGCACCACTGGTACACCGGCCCGGACACCTCGCAGATATCGCTCACCGGCCCGATCGACACGTCCGGGGGAGTGGAGGCGGCAACCCAGGCGCTGGCAACGGTGTTCGAGACCAACATCGCCGCCCACCCGCAGGACTGGCACATGCTGCAACCGCTCTGGGAGGCCGATTGGTCCGACGAGCGCCGTGAGCGCATCAATGGGGCCGACACCTCTCGGAGCAACGAGGATGTCGAGGGCGCCGCGGGATGAAGATCGGCATGATCTGCCCGTACTCATTCGACATCCCGGGCGGTGTGCAGGCCCACGTCATGGAACTGGCGCAGGTCTTCATCGATCGGGGACACACGGTGAGCGTTCTCGCGCCCGCCGGACACGACAAGAAACTGCCCGGCTATGTGGTGTCGGTCGGTGAGGCCCTGGCCATTCCGTACAACGGATCGGTTGCCCGGATCGCGTTCGGCCCCAAGGCCTATCACAAACTGCGATCCTGGCTTCGGGACGAGAAGTTCGATGTTCTCCATGTGCACGAGCCGAATTCGCCGAGTGTCTCCATGTTGTCGCTGATGGTCGCCCAGGGCCCGATCGTCACCACTTTTCATACATCCACGACAAAGTCGTTGATACTCAGCATCTTTCAGGGAATCCTTCGTCCCTACCACGAACGCATCGCCGGTAAGATCGCCGTCTCCGAACTCGCCCGACGTTGGCAGATGGAATCGCTGGGTTCGGACGCGGTCGAGATACCGAACGGGGTGCACACGGCCATGTTCGCCGGAGCCCAACCGCTCGACGGGTATCCGCACCCCGGTAAGACCGTGCTGTTCCTCGGGCGTTTCGACGAACCACGCAAGGGTGTGGACGTGCTGATCAAGGCACTACCCGCTGTGGTGGCCCGCTTCCCGGACGTGCGTGTCCTGGTCGTCGGCGGGGGCCACCAGCGAGCGTTGCGGGGCAAGGCCGGCGACCTCGCAGATCACCTCGTGTTCCTCGGCCAGGTCGATGACGACGTCAAAGCCCGCGCCCTGCGTTCCGCGGACGTGTACTGCGCCCCCAACCTGGGAGGCGAGAGTTTCGGCATCGTGCTCGTGGAAGCCATGGCAGCCGGTGCCGCTGTGGTGGCGAGCAAGCTGGACGCATTCCGGCGGGTGCTCGACGACGGACAGGCCGGCGTGCTGGTCGAGGTGGGGGACGCCGACCAACTCGCCGAGGGGATCATCTCCGTTCTCGGTGATGACGACGGCCGGGCCGCGATGGTCCGCCGTGCACGCGATCGCGCCGCCCGCTACGACTGGTCCGAGGTCGCCGACCAGATCCTGCGTGTGTACGACACCGTTGTCGTCGGTGCCGGCAAGGTCGTCGTCTCCGATTGACCACTTCTGAGAGGATTTCATGACCATCTCCGCCCTCACCGTCCTGATCCTGGGCGTCATCACGGTGCTGGTGTTACTCGGTCTGGGCTGGGCCTACAAAACCGCCAACCGGCTCGACCGACTCCACGTGCGGGTGGACCTGTGCTGGCAGGCGCTCGACGCCGCGCTTGCCCGCCGGGCAGTGGTGGCGCGATCCATCGGCGCCGGCCTCGGTCCGGAAGGCCGGGAACTGATCATCGCTGCCGACCGGGCAGAGGGTTCGGCACGGCCGGACCGTGAATCCGCCGAGAACGTGGTGTCGGCGGCGCTGGCCCAGATCGACCTCTCGTCGCTACGATCGCAGCTGGTCACCGAGCTTGCCGACGCCGAGACCCGGGTGATGATCGCCCGCCGGTTCCACAACGATGCCGTTCGTGACACCCTGGCCCTCCGCAACCGGCGACCGGTGCGATGGCTGCACCTGGGTGGCACCGCACCGACCCCGCTGTACTTCGAGATCGTCGAGCGAGCGCCCGTCTGACCAGCCCGCCCGACGTCGAATGGGGGCGTCTGATGCCGCCGGACCACGCGGCGCCGAGAAAGCCTAGACTGGAAGCTCAGCAATCGACTAGACCACAGGAGCTATAGACGTGAGCAGTGCCCCAGATCCAGGTTCATCGGTGCCAGCGGAAAGTGCCGGCACCGGTACCGCGCGGGTCAAGCGTGGCATGGCCGAGATGCTCAAGGGCGGCGTGATCATGGACGTCGTGACAGCCGAGCAGGCCAAGATCGCCGAGGACGCGGGCGCTGTCGCAGTCATGGCCCTCGAGCGGGTACCGGCCGACATCCGTGCACAGGGCGGGGTCTCGCGGATGAGCGACCCCGACATGATCGACGGGATCATCTCGGCAGTGTCCATCCCGGTGATGGCCAAGGCCCGCATCGGACATTTTGTCGAAGCCCAGATCCTGCAGAGCCTCGGTGTCGACTACATCGACGAGTCAGAGGTGCTGACCCCGGCCGACTACGCCAACCACATCGACAAGTGGCAGTTCACCGTGCCGTTCGTGTGCGGCGCAACCAACCTGGGCGAGGCGCTGCGCAGGCTCACCGAGGGCGCTGGAATGATCCGGTCCAAGGGCGAGGCGGGCACGGGTGACGTCTCGAACGCCACCACACACATGCGCAAGATCCGTGACGAGATCCGGCGGTTGACCTCACTGCCCAAGGACGAACTGTTCGTCGCTGCCAAGGAGCTGCAGGCGCCGTACGACCTGGTTGTCGAAGTTGCCGAGCTGGGCAAGTTGCCCGTCACGCTGTTCACCGCCGGCGGCATCGCCACCCCTGCGGACGCGGCAATGATGATGCAGTTGGGCGCCGAGGGCGTCTTCGTGGGATCGGGAATCTTCAAGTCCGGCAATCCTGCAGAGCGTGCTGCCGCGATCGTGCAGGCGACAACGTTCTACGACGATCCCGACGTGCTCGCGAAGGTGTCGCGTGGACTGGGTGAGGCGATGGTCGGTATCAACGTCGACGACATCCCACAACCGCATCGACTTGCCGAGCGCGGCTGGTGAATTGACGTGGACGCGGGGGCGGGGAATCGGAGATGACCAGCGCGTCCGCTGATTTCGAAGCGATTCCGCTCGGCTGCGGCCGCTGCGGAACCCAGATCCCGTCCGCGTCCGCCCGCTGTCCCGAATGTGGACAGCAGATGTTCGTCACCAGAGGCGGCGCAGTCCCGAGGTCGCCGCGCGAGGCCCTGGTGGCGGGACGGATCCCCGCCTCCAACGGTTCGCGGGTGGCCGCTTACCTCGTTGATGTCGCCATCCTGTTGGCTGCAGTTGCAGCCCTGCTCGCGGCCGGTCTGGTCTTCGGCCTCGACGTGGCCCTGGCTGTGTGCGTGGCAGTGCCCGCTGCGAGCTGGATCTCGTCGGCACTCGCTCGTGCCAACGGCATCCGTACCCCGGGTCAGGTGTTGGCGCGAACGACGATCACCACAGGCCGGTCGGGCCATCCGATCGGTTTCTGGCGGCACCTGACCCGCACCGCCGTACTGCACCTGAGCAACGTCCTGTTGTTCGCCGGAGCGATGTCGGTGTTGATCGACAGGGGCCGTCCCCGTCGCGGTTGTCACGAGAAGCTTTCCGGCACAACCACTGCGAGCAGTGTGGGTTCGGCGGGGTACGAGGTGATCACGGCGCCCAGCGCACGCGTGGCCGAGCCCGGCGAGCAGTCGGCAGATTCGATCACCGATCGCATCGACCCCAGCACAGGCGCCCGCACCCTGCCGTTGCGCCGGGCCGGCACCGGTTTGCGGCTTCGCTTCGACGACGGCAGCTACACCGATCTGTCCGGTGCCGGATACCTCGGTGTGCCGGCGGTCGAGTGGTCGCACGGGCGCGCTCAGATCGTGGTCACCCCCATCGAGACGCCACCGTCGGACGACACGCAGGTCCAGTTCAGCGTGGCGGACGGGAAATTGTGGATGATCAGTACGGGCCCTGACGTCCGATCGGTTCTGGACACCGGCGAGTCGGTGACCGCGATGCGACCCGGACATCCGTACGAGGTGGGTCCGGGCACCGTGGTGCATCTCGGACAGCGCAGTTTCGAGGTTGCGAGATGAGCCAGGATGCGGAGCTCGACCGTGAATCGGAGACGGAGCCGAAGGCGGAGCTCGACCGTGAAACAGACGCGGTACTCGATCCTGGGCGTGGACGCGGAGGGCACATGACGATGGAAGCGACCGGGACCGTCCGGGACGAGACACGCAGCGGGGTCGGCGAGTTCGGTCAGGTCGAGGTGAGCTGGGCTGTGGTCAGCGACGTCGGCCTGCTGCGTGAGACCAATGAGGACGCAGCTCTGGTCGGCCCTGGGATGATCCTGGTGGCCGACGGTATGGGCGGTCATGATTGCGGTGAGCTCGCCAGTGAGGCGGCGCTGTCGGCGTTGTCGGACACGACCGTGACAGGGGTGAACCGCACGCGCGATTCGGTGGTGGACCTGTTGGGGGAGGCGCGCCGCCAGATCGAGAACATCGATTCCGACTCGGGTCGTCGTGCCGGCACCACCGTCACCGGGGCGATGCTCGTAGACAGCGACGGGCAACCCCATTGGCTGGTGCTGAACATCGGGGACTCGCGGACGTACCGTTTCGCCCATTCGAAGCTCGAGCAGGTGACCGTCGACCACTCGCAGGTGCAGGAGCTGGTGGATGCGGGTTTCCTGACCGCAGCACAGGCCCGTGTCGACCCACGCCGCAATGTGATCACCCGGGCACTTGGTGCCGGGATGGAGCAGGAGGCGGATTTCTTCACGTTCCCGGTGGAGCGAGATGACCGGATCCTGGTGTGCTCCGATGGTCTCACCGGTGAGTTGGCGGACGACGCGATCGCCGCGATCCTGGCCGGCTTCGATGACCCGACAGCGGCCGCGCAGGCGCTGGTCTCGGCCGCTCTGGAGGCCGGTGGCCGTGACAATGTCACCGTCGCGATCGCTGACGTGAAGGCGGTTCCGGACGTCTCCGACCCCGCGTCGTGATCCGGCGATGACAATCACCGATCCGGCGGGAGAACCCGGTCAGCCTGAAGGCGTCAAACGCACGATCGCCGAGACCTTCGTGGAGTTCTGCGGCGAGCGGGTGGCGGTCAGTCCGGATGAGCCGTTCCACATCGGCCGCGAGGCCGATCTCGACATCGACGACAACCCTTATCTGCACCGCAGATTCCTCATGCTGCACCACGAAGACGGGTTGTGGTGGCTGTCCAACGTGGGGTCGCATCTGTCCGCAGGGGTCGTGGCGGGTGACGCCGGATTCCAAGCGACGCTGGCTCCCGGTGCCCGGGTGCCGCTGGTGTTCGGCGTGACGGCTGTGGTGTTCTCGGCAGGCCCCACGACGTACGAGCTGGAAATCCATTCAGGCGCAATGCCGTTGAATCTTGCTCCGGTGGAAGAGCCGGCACGCAGCGGCGAAACCACGATCGGGGTGGTGTCCCTGACGGAGAGTCAGAAGCTGCTGATCGTTGTCCTGGCCGAAGAGGTGTTGCGACGCAACGGAACCGGTGCCAGTTCGATTCCGTCGTCGGCGCAGGCCGCGGCCAGGCTCGGCTGGTCGCTGACCAAGTTCAACCGCAAACTCGACAACGTGTGTGACAAGTTCGATCAGATCGGGGTGTCCGGTGTCCGAGGCGGCTCGGGGCGGCTCGCCAGCAACCGGCGGGTCAAGCTGGTCGAATATGCGGTGGCCGCTCGATTGGTGACCCGCGAGGATCTGCTGCTGATCGATGCCGAGGCGCGTCGCAACGGCGTGATCGGCTGATCGGGAGCATGGGCCGCTACTGGCGGCCGGTGGGCGCATCTGCGGCGGCCTCGGTGGTGAGTTGATGGTCGGTCTTCGGCAAAACCACTTCTGAGCTGGGCTCATGTGGTGGGTAGTTCTACCCATCGACATGTCCGGTGTGCCGGTTTTAGTGTTTAGACACTTCGACAGAGGGCAGGAGAAAACCGGCCCCCCAGACCAGGAGAATCACCGATGACCGTACTGCACAACACCTTTGGCGCTCCCAGTCGCACGCGGGTCGGTTACCGGCCGGCGACCCCGGCCCGGATGACCAGGGAGGAGGCGCTGGCTCGGCTCAAACAGCGCACGATGCCTCTGCCCGGTCGTGCGGCGCCGCATTCGCAGCCCGGTGTCATCTGTGCGACTCCTGCGGTTCCCATGTCGGGTCACGGTCGCAGCGGGCGGACAGAGGGGTCTGCAGACACCGGCGCAACCACCGCTTACCGCGCGCCCAAGCTGTCGCAGCGCGAGATCGAGGTACTGCGTGCTTGGCTGAACCTTGATTCCAAGTCGGCGGTGGCCCAATCGCTGTTCATCTCACTGGGTACCGTCAACACTCATCTCGCCCGGATCCGGGTCAAGTACAACGAGGTCGGTCGGCCTGCCCCGACCAAAGCCGCACTCGTGGCCCGCGCGATCCAGGACGGGATCGTGTCGATCGACGACCTCTGACCGCCGGCAGGGGAGCAGTGCTGGGCCCGCGCCCCCGGTGAGCCATAATCGTCGTCGGAAAGGTGGTGCCACCTCATGGCGACGATCGAAGAGATTCTGCAGCTCGAAACGATAGAAAAAGACATCTATCGTGGGCACGCCCACCCGAGCCACCTGCAGCGCACCTTCGGTGGGCAGGTCGCCGGGCAGGCCCTGGTGTCGGCGACGAAGACGGTCGACGCTCGTTTTGTGGTCCATTCGTTGCACGGTTACTTCCTGCGCGGCGGGAAGCCCGAAGAGCCGACCGTCTACCTGGTCGACCGCATCCGTGACGGCCGTTCGTTCTGCACCCGGCGGGTGACGGCGGTGCAGGACGGTATGGCGATCTTCACGATGTCCGCGTCATTTCACGTCCAGGACCAGGGATTCGAGCATCAGGACCAGATGCCTTCGGTGCCCGATCCGGAAGATCTGGTCGACGTCCTCACCGCGCAGGACCGCAAGGCGATGTCACCGTTTCGCGAGTGGGAGAACTTCGACGTCCGGATCGTCCCGGACGACCAGCTCGTCCGTAGTCGCGATCTTGCCGCTCAGCAACGTGTCTGGTTCCGGTACCGCCACCAGCTCCCCGATGAGCCCGTGTTCCACATCTGCACACTCGCCTACATGAGCGACATGACCTTGCTGGGTTCGGCGAAGGTCGCCCACCCCGACGAGGACGCCCAGGCCGCCTCGCTTGATCACGCGATGTGGTTCCTTCGGCCGTTCCGCGCCGACGAATGGCTCTTGTACGACCAGACATCGCCGTCGGCTGGAGGTGGCCGGGCCCTCACCCAGGGCCGGATCTACGACCGCAACGGGGTCATGGTGGCGGCGGTGACCCAGGAAGGTCTCGCGCGGACCGGACGAAAGTTGCCCGCGGACCAGCACGCGAAGAGGGAGAGTTGAGCACGCCGGTGCGGATCGGCATCCTCGCGCTGCAAGGCGATGTCCGCGAACACCACGCCGCTCTGGCCGAGATCGGCGTGGAACCCGTGTCGATCCGCCGGGCCTCGGAACTCGACTCCATCGACGGGATCATCATCCCGGGCGGTGAATCCACGACGATGAGCCGATTGCTCGTGGTGCTGGGCCTGCTCGAACCGCTCCGCGAGGCTCTCGCCGATGGGCTGCCCGCCTACGGATCGTGCGCGGGGATGATCATGCTCGCTCGCGACATCCTGGACACACGACCGGACGCGCAACATCTCGACGCCCTCGACATCACGGTGCGGCGCAACGCATTCGGTCGACAGGTCGCATCGTTCGAGACCGACCTCGACATCGACGGGATCGATGGCGGACCGATGCGCGCTGTCTTCATCAGGGCTCCCTGGGTCGAGGCTTCCGGGGACTCGGTCCAGATTCTGGGCACGGTTCCCGACGGCCCGGCCGCGGGCCGTGTCGTCGCGGTCCGGCAGGGCGATGTGCTCGCGACGTCCTTTCATCCAGAGGTCACCGGGGACCGGCGGGTCCACGAGTACTTCGTCGAGATGGTCAGGGCGGCGCAGGGAAAGCAGTGAGGTTCGTCGCCGCACCGCCGGTGGCGAGTAGGATCGGTCCGCAGTTCTCGACGCCACACACCCGAGCAGTACGAAAGGGGCTTGCTGAATGAGCGGCCACTCAAAATGGGCCACCACCAAGCACAAGAAGGCGGTGGTCGATGCCAAGCGCGGCAAGATGTTTGCCAAGCTGGTCAAGAATATCGAGGTCGCCGCACGCACGGGTGGCGGAGATCCGAGTGGTAACCCCACGTTGTACGACGCCATTCAGAAGGCCAAGAAGTCGTCGGTACCCAACGACAACATCGAGCGCGCCCGCAAGCGCGGTGGTGGCGAAGAAGCCGGCGGCGCCGATTGGCAGAACATCACCTACGAGGGATACGGCCCCAACGGTGTCGCGATCCTGATCGAGTGCCTCACCGACAACCGGAACCGCGCCGCCACCGAGGTTCGCACCGCCATGAGCCGCAACGGCGGCAACATGGCCGATCCCGGCTCGGTCTCGTACCTGTTCGCGCGCAAGGGTGTCGTCACCTTGGAGAAGAACGGCCAGACGGAGGACGACATCCTGATGGCCGTCCTCGAAGCCGGCGCAGAGGAGGTGACCGACCTGGGCGACACCTTCGAGATCGTGAGTGAACCCACAGATCTGGTCGCGGTCCGGACGGCACTTCAGGATGCGGGCATCGACTATGAATCCGCCGAGGCCAGCTTCCGTGCCTCGGTGGAGGTCCCGGTCGACGCCGATGGCGCCCGCAAGGTGTTCAAACTGATCGACGCACTCGAGGATTCCGACGACGTGCAAGAGGTCTACTCCAACGTCGACATCAGCGACGAGGTGCTCGCCGAGCTCGAATCGGAGTGACATCACCGGTGGCGCGTGTTGATGCCTGAGACCGTCGCGACCGCCGGTTACGATATCGAACAACTGTTCGTCCCGAGCAGATTCGAGTCGTAGCCGAAAGCGGGTTTGCATGCGGGTGATGGGTGTGGACCCCGGGCTGACCAGGTGCGGTATCGCGCTCATCCAGTCGGGCACGGGCCGCTCGGTGACCGCGCTCGACGTCGACGTCATCCGTACCCCACCCGACATGGCACTGGAGAACCGCTTGCTCGCCATTCACACCGCTGCCGAGCACTGGCTCGACACCCACCGGCCCGATGTCGTGGCAATCGAGCGTGTGTTCGCCCAGCACCAGGTCAGCACCGCGATGGGCACCGCTCAGGCCGGTGGCGTGATCGCCCTGGCCGCGGCCCAGCGTGGGGTACCCGTTCGATTCCACACACCGAGCGAGGTGAAAGCCGCTGTGACGGGAAACGGACGGGCCGACAAGGCCCAGGTGACGGCGATGGTCACCCGCATCCTCGGCATGCAGCAGGCACCCCGGCCCGCCGATGCCGCGGACGCACTTGCCCTTGCGATCTGCCACTGCTGGCGTGGGCCGATCCAGGAACGGATGGAGCAGGCGCAGGCGGTCGCGCTGGCGCAGCAGAAGGCGTATCGCGATCGCGTGGCCTTGGCCAAGAAGGCGGCCGGACGATGATCGCATCGGTACGTGGGCCCGTGGTCGACGTGGCGCTCGACCATGTCGTCATCGACTGCGCAGGCGTCGGATATCAGGTCCTCGTCACCCCCAGCACAGCCGGTTCGGTCCGGCGTGGCTCGGAGGCGACGCTGCTCACCACCATGATCGTGCGCGAGGACTCGATGACCCTGTACGGGTTCACCGAGCCCGATGCCCGTTCGCTGTTCACGCTTCTGCAGACCGTCACCGGCGTCGGACCACGTCTGGCGATGGCCACACTCGCCGTTCTCGAGCCCGATGCCCTGCGTGAGGCTCTGGCCGGCGGCGACACCAAGGCATTGATCACCGTCCCCGGCATCGGCAAGCGTGTTGCCGAGCGACTGGTGGTCGAACTGCGGGACAAAGTCGACCGACCGCACACCACCGCAGGTGACGCGTCGAGCCTGCCGAGTTCGTCGGTGCGGGACCAGGTCGCCGAAGCGCTTGTGGGCCTTGGCTTTGCGGCTCCCGTCGCCGAGAAGACGGTGATCGCAGTGCTGGCGGATCAGCCGAACGCCGACTCCGCGACAGTCCTGCGTGCCTCGCTTGCGTCGTTGGGTAAGACCCGATGACTCCCGACGACATCGACGGCATCGATGACTCGGGTTACCCGATCACCGACCCCGAACCGGTCAACCGAACCGTCAACGCCGGCCGGATCACGGCGGACGGCGACCTCGACAACAGCCTGCGTCCCAAGTCGCTTGGCGACTTCATCGGTCAGCCGAGGGTGTGCGAACAGCTGGAGCTGGTGCTGCAGGCGGCGCGCGGCCGTGGCGGCACCCCCGACCACATTCTGCTGTCGGGTCCACCGGGGCTGGGCAAGACCTC
Organism: Williamsia muralis; assembly: GCF_051487485.1. Lineage (GTDB taxonomy): Bacteria > Actinomycetota > Actinomycetes > Mycobacteriales > Mycobacteriaceae > Williamsia > Williamsia muralis_B. The sequence continues at coordinate 362,877 of NZ_JAHVCV010000003.1, forward strand.
GTTGGCGATGATCATCGCGGGGGAGATGGGTGCCGCGCTGCGGGTCACGTCCGGGCCCGCCCTCGAGCGCGCAGGAGACCTCGCCGCGATGCTGTCGAACCTGGTCGAAGGAGACGTCCTCTTCATCGATGAGATCCACCGCATCGCCCGGCCCGCCGAGGAGATGCTGTACCTCGCGATGGAGGATTTCCGCGTCGACGTGGTGGTGGGCAAGGGGCCGGGTGCCACGTCCATCCCGCTGGACGTCGCACCGTTCACCTTGGTTGGCGCCACCACGCGTTCGGGCGCTCTGACGGGCCCGCTGCGGGACAGATTCGGGTTCACCGCACACATGGAGTTCTACGAGGAAAGTGAACTCGAGCGTGTCCTGAGCCGGTCGGCAGGCATTCTGGGGATCACGATGGAGCCGGACGCCGGTGCCGAGATCGCGTCCCGTTCCCGCGGTACCCCCCGCATCGCCAACCGTCTCCTGCGTCGGGTGCGCGACTACGCGGAAGTAAGGGCAGACGGCGTTGTCGACCTCGCGGTGGCCCGGGCTGCCCTGACCGTCTACGACGTCGACGAACTCGGATTCGATCGGCTCGACCGGGCTGTTCTCGGCGCACTGGTCCGCGGCTTCGGCGGCGGACCGGTAGGTGTGTCCACCTTGGCCGTCGCGGTCGGGGAGGAGCCGGCCACGGTGGAAGAGGTGTGCGAACCGTTCCTCGTGCGTGCCGGGATGATCGCCCGCACCCCGCGGGGAAGGGTTGCGACTGCCGCCGCGTGGCACCACCTGGGTCTCACGCCGCCTGCCGGCGCCCTGAACGGTTCGTTCGGGGTGCGCGTGCGCGAGGATGGGTCCGCCATGATGTCGCTGTTCGGTGACGACGACCCGGCCGCGATCTGACATTTCTCAGCCGGAGCTCAGCGGCGAATTCGGGTCCGGCACGCCCGGGATGGCACACTGGGTGTGATGGCGAGCGCTGCTCGTGTGCACGAATGACAAATCAAGGACTGAACACACCACCATGGAATTGATATTTCCTATCCTGCTGGTCTTCTTGGTCGGCTTCATGATCCTGTCCGTTCGTCGCCAGAAGAAGGCGATGTCCGCGGCTCAGGAGATGCAAGAGTCGCTCCAGATCGGCGCACGTATCCAGACCACCTCGGGCGTCTACGGCACTGTTGCCGGGCTGGCCGACGGAACCGTTGACCTCGAGATCGCCGATGGCGTTGTCAGTCGCTGGAACCGGTTGGCGATCCGTGAGGTCGTCCATGCCGACGACCTCGCCGACAGCTACCCCGGCGTCGGGCTGATCGACAACACGGTCACCGATTCCGACGACGACTTCGGCTTTGCCGACCACGGCAACGCGGACAGTTATGCCGATCACGACGACTCGATCACTCTCGAGAAGTCTCGCGGAGACCAAGACAAGTCATAGAGCTCTCCCGGCCGAGGGGGCGTCACACGGGCGTGCGCGACATCGCGATGTCGGAGCACGTACCGTGACGGACGCCCCTGCGGTCTGCACGGGGTTTGTAGGACAACTGAGGAGACGTAGGCAGCGTGGCATCGTCGTCAAACCGTGAAGTACCTCCGTCACGGATGTTGATCGTCTTTTTCCTGTTGATGATCGTGGTGTACGGGCTGGTGTTCTTCACCGGCAGCAGAGAAGCGACCCCGAAACTCGGTATCGACCTCCAGGGCGGCACGCGGGTCACCCTGACCGCACGTACCCCTGACGGCAGCGCACCGAGCCGGGACCAGCTCGACAAGGCCAAACAGATCATCGAACAGCGGGTCAACGGCCTCGGCGTCTCCGGGTCCGAGGTGATCATCGACGGTGACAACCTGGTGATCACGGTTCCCGGTGACGACGGCAAACAGGCCCGCACACTCGGACAGACCGCGTTGCTCTACGTGCGCCCGGTCGCCGATGTCCAGGCGGCCACCCCCCAGCCCAACGCTCCGCCCGCACCCGAGGGGCAGACGTCCGAACAGGCGATCGCAGAGGCCAAGGCACTGCGGCAGGCGCCCAAGGACGCGAACACCGATGCGCTCAGAGCGCAGATGGCCAAGATGAACTGCGATCCCTCTGCGCCGGATCCGTTGCAGGGCAACGACGATCCCGATCAGTACCTGGTGACGTGTTCCGAGGACGGGACCCAGGTGTATCTGCTCGAACCGCAGATCATCAAGGGCAGCGACATCGACAAGGCCGAGGCCGGGACCACCCAGGGTGCAGGCGCATGGATCGTGCGGTTGGACTACAAGGGCGGCGCCCGCGACTTCTGGTCGAGTTACACCGCCCAGAACATCGGCAAGGCAACAGCTTTCACCCTCGACTCGAAGGTGGTCAGCGCCCCGCAGATCAACGGCGCCATCAACGGCACCACCGAGGTGAGTGGCGACTTCACCCAGACCGAGGCCAAGGATCTGGCCAACGTCCTCAAGTACGGGTCGTTGCCACTGTCGTTCGAGGCATCTGACGCACAGACGGTGTCCGCGACGCTCGGCTGGTCGTCGCTCAAGGCCGGTCTGATCGCAGGCCTGATCGGTCTGATCGCGGTCTTCATCTACGCCTTGGCGTATTACCGGATGCTCGGAATCCTGACGGTTCTGTCGCTGACCCTGTCGGGGATGATGGTTTACGGGCTCATGGTCCTGCTCGGGCGGTACATCAACTTCACTCTCGATCTCGCCGGCATCGCCGGTTTGATCATCGGTATCGGCATGACCGCGGACTCCTTTGTCGTCTACTTCGAGCGGATCAAGGACGAAATGCGTGAGGGCCGTAGCTTCCGCTCGGCTGTTCCACGCGGCTGGGCACGAGCCAAACGCACCATCTGGTCGGGCAACGCTGTCAGCCTGATCTCGGCGGGTGTGCTGTTCTTCCTCGCCGTCGGCGACGTGAAGGGATTTGCGTTCACCTTGGGATTGACGACCATTCTCGACGTCGTGGTGGTCTTCCTCGTGACCCATCCCTTGGTGGTGTACGCGTCCCGGTCGAACTTCCTGTCCAAGCCGAGCGTGAACGGTCTCGGCGCGGTCACCCAGGTGGCGAAGGACCGGCGCCAGGCGGCAGCCGAGCGTCCCACCACTACTTCGGGAGGAGTGCGCAATGGCTGACACCGACCGCCGAGCACCCACCAGCGACGCCGACTTCACCGCCGCGACCAACAGGTCGCTGCTGTCCCGCCTGTACACGGGTACCGGCGCCTTCGAGATCGTCGGCCGCCGGCGAATGTGGTTCATGATCACCACCGCGCTGGTGCTCATCTCGCTCGCGAGTATCGGGATCCGCGGATTCACCCTCGGGATCGAGTTCGAGGGCGGAACCCAGATCTCGTTCCCCAAGACCGGTGAGGTGTCGACCAGTGAGGTCGAGTCGACTTACGCCGAGGCCATGGGCGAGGATCCGCAGTCGGTCCAGACCGCGGGGTCGGGCGCAAGCCAGACCGTGCAGATCCGGACCGAGACCCTCAATGCCCAGGAACTGATCAGCGTCACCAACGCTCTGGCAGACGAGTTCGGGCTCGCGCCCAACGACGTGAGTTCGTCCGATGTCAGCTCCACGTGGGGCGGTGAGATCACCGAGAAGGCACTGATCGCGCTGGCGGTGTTCCTTGTGCTGGTGACGATCTACATCGCCATCCGTTTCGACAAGGAGATGGCGGCGGCAGCGATCGCTGCCCTGTTCTTCGACATCGCCACCACAGCGGGCATCTACTCCCTCGTCGGCTTCGAGGTGACACCGGCGACGGTGATCGGCTTCCTGGCGATCCTGGGCTTCTCCCTCTACGACACCGTCGTGGTCTTCGACAAGGTGGAAGAGAACGTCCGTGGTGTGCTGCACACCACCCGGCGCACTTACGCCGAGCAGGCCAACCTCGCGGTGAACCAGACCCTGATGCGATCGATCAACACCACGGTCATCTCGGTGCTTCCGGTGCTGTCGCTGATGGTCATCGCGGTGTGGGTGTTGGGAGTGGGCACCCTCAAGGACCTCGGACTGGTCCAGATGGTCGGTGTCATCACCGGCACGTTCTCGTCGATCTTCTTGGCCACCCCGCTGCTTGTCACCCTCAAGGAACGGCGTAAGGACATCGGCTCGCACACCCGCAAGGTGTTGGCCCGTCGGACCGAGCGTGAGGGTCGATCGGTACCGGCGACCGAGGACGTCGCACCCGCAGTCGGTGGCACCACCACGTTGACCAAAACCGCCCCCGCGCCGGTTCGAGCGCAGCGGTCGGGAAGCGCCCCACATGCAGGGGCGCGTCCGTCGGGTAAGCGGCGCCGCAAACGCTAACCTGTGCGGTGATGAGAACCCGCGCACTGCTTGCCGCATCGCTGGCGATGGTGTGTGGGACGGCAGTGGTCGCGGGTTGCTCAAAAGATGCCGAGTTTTCGGTGAACTACCTGATCGACGGCGCGGTGACGACATACAACACCGAGACGTTGAGCGGTGGCATCGGCGGAGGGAAGATGGCTCTGGCGCGGGTGCTGCCCGGATTCAGCTACCTCGGGCCGGACGGTCGCGTCATCGCGGACACCGACATCGGTACCGCGACGCCACAACCGGTTGATCCTGCCCGTCTGACGGTGAACTACCAGATCAACCCCCGGGCTGTGTACTCCGACGGGGTACCGCTGACCTGCGATGCGATCACGTTGGCGTGGGCTGCCCACAGCGCTCGTTTCTCCGGATTCGAGCCCGTCACCACCGCGGGCTATCGCGACATCGAAAGCGTCGAGTGCACCCCCGGCGCCAAGACGGCGACCGTCACCTTCCGGCCCGGCCGCGCCTATCGCGACTGGAAGGGGCTGTTCGGGGCGGGGACACTGATCCCTCCTCAGGTGGTTGCCCGGGCGTCGGGCGTGCCGGATGTCGTCGGACCCATCAGCCGAGGCGACCGCCGCGTCCTGGGACAGATGGCGCGGATCTGGAACACGGGTCTGTCGATGACACCCGGCGAGTTCGAATCCGCAGACTTCCCTGCACTGGGCCCCTACCGGGTGCAGGACTACACCCGAGACGGCGGACTGGTGCTGTCCGCCAACGATCGATGGTGGGGCCAACCCGCCGGTGAGCAGCAGCTGACCCTGTGGCCGCGGTCCACTGCGATGAGCGACGATTTCGCAGACGGCAAAGGTGACTCGAAGGTCGACGTGCTCGACATCGGGGCCGGAACCTACAGCGCCGTCGACCCGGCGCCGCGCCGACAGTCCAGCTCCACCGCGGCGCCACCTCCGGGGCCGATGCCACCGGCCTCGCTGGGGGTCGAGCGGATCGTCATGGCCGGTCGCGGTGTGTTCTCCACCTCTGCCGCGCGCCGTGCGTTCGCCGCGTGTGTACCCCGGGACGGTCTCGCCCGTGAGTTCGGCCGCGGCGCCCCGATCGCCAACAACCATCTGCTCGGGCCCGGTGATCTGTTCACCGCTGCACTCGATGCCGAGTTCGGTCGCGACTACCTGCGGGCCGACCCAGAGCGTGCCGCACGGGAAGCCCGCGAGTCAGAGGCAGGCGCTGCCATGACCGTCCGAATCGGATATCTCGGACCGGATATGCGCAGGGGTCAGATGGTGGCCGCCATCACGGCCAGCTGCCAGCGTGCCGGCATCACCGTGGTCGACGCCGCCTCCGAGACCATCGGTCCGGCGAGTCTCGGCGCCGACGTGGATGCCCTGATCACCGCTTCCGGCAACGGATTCGCGGCAACGGGCGCCGCCGACCCCATCCGGGATTCCTACGCCTTCCATCGCAGCGATCCGAGCAACATCGGCAGGTACTCGAATGCGAGGGTCTCGGCCCTGATCGACCAGCTCGCGGTGACGGTTCGGCCCGCGGGTCAGCTCCCTCTCCTACGCGAGATCGAGTTGTTGCTGTGGCAGGACATGCCGGCCCTCCCGTTGTTCGTCGAGCCGCGAACGCGGCTTTCGGGAGACAATGTGGACAACGTGGTGCCCGGGAACGCTCGCGTCGGTACGGGATGGAACATTGATCGCTGGATGCTGTCGGACACCTGACCCGCGTTCTGTGACCACGCAGGCCCACCGAGGCGCACGACGTCGAACGGTGGTAATCGAACAGATGAGGACTTGAGAACATGGACAGCCCCACCCAGACCGGCCGCGAGGCACAGACCGCTCGCGAGGCCTCGTCGGCAATCGAGCGGCTCACTCGCATGGTTGCCGATTTTCCGTCGCCGGGAGTCCAGTTCAAAGATCTGTCACCCGTGCTGGCCGATCCGGCCGGGCTTCGTGCGGTGATTGCCGGCCTCGCCGACTGCGACGCCGGTCAGATCGATCTGGTGGCGGGAATCGACGCGCGGGGATTTCTGTTGGGCTCAGGTGTGGCACTCGAGCTCGGCACCGGGGTGCTGGCGGTCCGGAAGGCCGGAAAGCTGCCCCCGCCGGTGCTGATGCAGGAGTACACCCTCGAGTACGGATCTGCCTGCCTGGAGATCCCGGCCGACGGCCTCGACCTCACGGGGATGCGGGTTCTGATCGTCGACGACGTGCTCGCGACCGGAGGAACGGTCATCGCCGCGATCAAGCTGCTGCGCCAAGCCGGGGCGATACCGGTCGCGGTGGCCGTGGTGATGGAACTCGGCGCACTCGGTGGCCGGGCGGCAATCAGCGAGGCGGTCGGTGACATCGGGCTGTCTGCCCTGGCTCCGGGCTGAGGTCTAGGGTTGATGGACATGATCTGACTGGTAGTTTTCGATCCTTCACATCACAGGAGGTGACCGATGGCCGAAGAGACGCCTGGTGCTCTGACGCAGGCCCCGACCGGCGACAGCGTTGCCCCGGTGGCACCCCCGGCTGCGGACGTCGCCCCGGTCAAAGGGTCGAACGGCGCTGTCTCGACATCGGCCTCCCGCCGTGTCAGGGCTCGCCTGGCCCGGCGGATGACCGCGACCAAGAGTTCGATCCGGCCGGTGCTCGAGCCCCTTGTCGCTCTTCACCGCGACGGCTACCCCAAAGCAGACGTCACCGTTCTCCAACGCGCCTATGACACCGCGGAGGCCAAGCACAGCGGGCAGTTCCGCAAGTCCGGCGACCCGTACATCACGCACCCGCTCGCGGTGGCCACCATTCTCGCCGACCTCGGCATGGACACCACCACGCTGGTGGCGGCGTTGCTGCACGACACCGTCGAGGACACGGGGTACTCCCTGGAACAGCTGTCCGAGGACTTCGGGCAAGAAGTCGCCCACCTCGTCGACGGCGTGACCAAGCTCGACAAGGTCGCTCTCGGCAACGCGGCCGAGGCCGAGACCATTCGCAAGATGATCATCGCGATGGCCCGTGATCCACGGGTCCTGGTGATCAAGGTCGCCGACCGCCTGCACAACATGCGCACCATGCGCTTCCTGCCACCGGAAAAGCAGGCGCGCAAAGCTCGCGAGACCCTGGAAGTCATTGCCCCACTTGCGCATCGACTGGGCATGGCAACCGTCAAATGGGAACTCGAAGATCTCGCCTTCGCCATCCTGCATCCCAAGCGTTACGAGGAGATCGTCCGTCTCGTCGCCGACCGGGCCCCCTCCAGAGACACCTACCTCGCCAGGGTTCGCGCGGACATCATCAACGCGCTCACGGGATCTCGCATCACGGCGACCGTCGAGGGTCGGCCCAAGCACTACTGGTCGATCTATCAGAAGATGATCGTCAAGGGACGCGAGTTCGACGACATCCATGACCTCGTGGGCATGCGCATCCTGTGCGACGACCTGCGGGACTGCTATGCCGCTGTGGGCGTGGTGCATTCACTCTGGCAACCGATGGCCGGCCGGTTCAAGGACTACATCGCCCAGCCTCGTTTCGGGGTGTACCAGTCGCTGCACACCACCGTGATCGGTCCCGAGGGCAAGCCCCTCGAGGTTCAGATCCGCACCCGCGACATGCACCGCACGGCGGAGTTCGGGATAGCGGCCCACTGGCGATACAAGGAGACGAAGGGCAAGCACAGTTCCGACTCCGCCGAGATCGACGACATGGCGTGGATGCGGCAGTTGCTCGATTGGCAAAGAGAGGCTGCCGATCCCGGCGAGTTCCTCGAATCGCTGCGGTACGACCTCGCAGTCAAGGAGATCTTCGTCTTCACACCCAAGGGCGACGTGATCACCCTTCCCACGGGATCGACGCCGGTGGACTTCGCCTACGCGGTCCACACCGAGGTCGGCCACCGCTGTATCGGGGCGCGGGTCAACGGTCGGCTCGTCGCGCTCGAACGCACACTCGAGAACGGTGAAGTCGTTGAGGTCTTCACCTCGAAGGCCGCCACCGCGGGGCCGTCGCGGGACTGGCAGTCGTTCGTGGTCAGTCCGCGCGCGAAGGCGAAGATCCGGCAGTGGTTTGCCAAAGAACGCCGAGAGGAAGCTCTCGAGTCCGGCAAGGATGCCATCGCCAAAGAGGTTCGGCGAGGCGGACTCCCGATTCAGAGGCTGCTGAACAGTGATTCCATGGGCGCGATTGCCCATGAGCTCCGTTTCACGGATGTGTCGGCGCTCTACGCCGCTGTCGGTGAGGGGCATGTCTCCGCACGCCACGTGGTCAGTCGTCTGGTGGCGCAGCTCGGTGGGCTCGAAGACGCCGAAGAAGAGCTGGCCGAGCGGTCCACCCCGTCGACCATGCCTTCCCCGGCGCGCCAGACGGGCGATGCCGGTGTGGTGGTCCCCGGCGCGGACGGCGTCCTGGCCAAGCTGGCGAAGTGCTGCACACCCGTTCCGGGCGACGAGATCATGGGATTCGTGACCCGTGGTGGGGGAGTCAGCGTGCATCGCACCGATTGCACCAACGCCGGAGCACTGCGCGAGCAGTCCGAACGGATCATCGAGGTCAAATGGGCGCCGTCACCGTCGTCGGTGTTCTTGGTCGCCATCCAAGTCGAGGCCCTCGACCGGTCGCGTCTGCTGTCGGACGTCACCCGCGTCCTCGCAGACGAGCGGGTGAACATCTTGTCGGCGTCGGTGACCACATCACGTGATCGCGTGGCCATCAGCAAGTTCACCTTCGAGATGGGTGACCCGAAGCATCTCGGCCACGTCCTCAACGTGGTCCGCAACGTCGAAGGTGTCTACGACGTGTACCGGGTCACCTCGGCCGCATAGTCGACCCTGCCGCTCATCGGGTCGAGACGGCCGAGGTGGCTCTCAGCTGCCGATCGTGGCGGTGGTGATGTCCACCGGGAGAACGGGTTTGCCGTCTGACGGGTTCTCATCGAGCGACCCGGTGGACTGGTTCGGGCGCAAGCCGGGCGTGATGCCGCCGGCAAGCACTTTGTCCAGCACCTGCAGGCCGGGCTCTTCGACCTTGCCGATCACCGTGTAATCGGCAGGCAGTACGCCGTCCTGGATCACCATGAAGAACTGACTTCCGCCGGTTCCCGCTCCGGTTTCCTGGTTGGTGCCGCTGTTGGCCACCGCGATGGTGCCGCGGGGATACGTCACCGGTTGCGCTCCGGTGGTCGGGTCGGCCTCGCCGGCCGGCGCGAAGCCCGTCGGCAATTCGTCAGGACTCTGCCAACCGGGCCCACCGCGACCGGTGGCGGTGGGGTCTCCGCACTGGAGCACCTTGAGTTGATCGCTGGTCAGCCGGTGGCAGGAGGTGTCGTTGAAATAGTTCTCTTTGATGAGGCTCTCGAACGCGCCGACGTTGCAGGGGGCGTCCTTTCGGTTCAGTTGAACCGGGATTGCGCCCTGGCTGGTGTCGAAGACGACGTCGACCGTGCCTTCTTTGAGTTGCTTGTCGCCGGGCATGGGCGCTTTACGCTGTTTGGCGGCACCGGCTTTGAGCTCACCGAGGAACTGCTGGAACTTGGGCTGCTGGTCAGCCGGAACCTCTGCCGGCACGGTGTCCGGTAGGCCTTCGAACGGGTCGGCGGTGTCCTCGACGTAGCTGCACGCGGTCCAGCGGGCCTTCTCGTTGTCGTCAGCGACCTTTTTCACGATGAGCGTGGTCGCCACCGCGGCGACCGCCACGACCAGCACCACGGACGTCGACACGATGATGATCTTGCGCTTGCGCGCGGCCTGCTGCTGCCGCTCCAACCGCCGCTCCAGCTTGCGTTTCGCCGCCTGCCGTCGTTGCTCGTTGCTCGACACCGCAGAGATCCTCCGTATAAATCGTCCGTCTCGCTGCACCCCGGGCGCGGGGCATCCGGTGCGAGTCTGCCAGCAAATGCTGAGAGCACGTTATATGGGTGCGACGTTGGCGCGCCGACTTCGGCACGTGGCCGGGGCGATCACGTTTTGCCGTGCTGGGATGATGAAAGAACACCTTCCCCGACCCAGGAGTGCAGACCATGCTGATCACGGGCTTCCCCGCGGGCGTGTTCGCCACCAACTGCTATGTGGTGGCGCCCGCTCCCGGTAGCGAGGCGATCATCATCGACCCAGGTCAGGACTCCGCTCCGGGAGTGCGCACACTACTGGCCGAGCATTCACTGACCCCGGTGGCAGTGCTGCTGACCCATGGGCACCTCGATCACACCTGGAACGCCACCGAGTTGTGCGACGAATACGCCATCCCGGCATTCATCCATCCGGCGGACAGACACATGCTCGCCGACCCGGCGGCCGGAATCGGACGGGCACTCGGAGCGATGATCGGCGACACCGTATTTCGGGAGCCGGAGAAGGTGATCGATCTCGCCGATCGCGAAGACCTGGACGTCGCGGGGTTGTCCTTCTCGGTGGACCTCGCGCCGGGTCACACGCAGGGTTCGGTGCTGTTCGGTGTCGACGTGGACACCCCGGAGGGGACTGTTCCGGTCTGCTTCGCGGGCGACGTTCTGTTCGCCGGTTCCATCGGCCGCACGGACCTGCCCGGCGGAGACCACCAACAACTGCTCGATTCCATCGCCGACCGGATGCTGGGGCTGCCGGATGAGACGTTGGTACTGCCAGGGCACGGCGAGCAGACGACCATCGGCCGCGAACGTGCCGGCAATCCATTTTTGGCCGATCTGTCCCACCCCGGGCAGGATGGACCGGCCACCAACCGATCGAAGGGACGTCACGGACTGTGAATGCCGGATTCCAGGCGCCGCGGGGCGTACCAGACTACGTTCCGCCGTCATCGGCCCAGTTCGTCGCCGTCCGTGACGCATTGACCAGGGCGGCACGACTGGCCGGATACTCACACATCGAGCTGCCGATCTTCGAGGACACCGCGTTGTTCGCGCGGGGCGTCGGAGAATCCACCGACGTCGTCTCGAAAGAGATGTACACGTTCGCCGATCGTGGCGACCGGTCGGTGACGCTGCGTCCGGAAGGAACCGCGGGCGTGATGCGGGCGGTGATCCAGCACGGCCTCGATCGGGGCCAACTCCCGGTCAAGCTGTTCTACGCAGGTCCGTTCTTCCGTTACGAGAAGCCGCAGACAGGCCGGTACCGCCAGTTGCAGCAGGTGGGTGTCGAGGCGATCGGGATCGATGACCCGGCACTCGACGCGGAGGTCATCGCCATCGCAGACGAGGGCTTTCGCGCATTGGGACTCAAGGGCTTTCGCCTCGAGATCACCTCGCTCGGTGATGACACCTGCCGGCCTCAGTATCGGGAAGCCTTGCAGCAGTTCCTCTTCGGACTCGATCTGGACGAAGAGACGCGGCGCCGAGCGGAGATCAACCCGTTGCGAGTGCTCGACGACAAGAGGCCGCACATCCGTGAGGCGACGGCCGGTGCCCCTCTGATGATCGATTACCTGTCGGACTCGGCTCGGGAACACTTCGATGCGGTGATCGGGCACCTGGACCGGCTCGGCGTGGCGTATGAGAAGAACCCGAGGCTGGTCCGCGGCCTGGACTACTACACGAAGACCACCTTCGAGTTCGTTCACGACGGGCTCGGCGCGCAGTCGGGCATCGGTGGCGGTGGTCGCTACGACGGCTTGATGAAGCAGTTGGGCGGCAAACAGGAGCTGTCCGGTATTGGTTACGGGCTGGGCGTGGACCGCACCGTTCTGGCGTTGGAGGCCGAAGGGATCGCTGCGGCAACGGACGCACGGTGCGAGGTGTTCGGGGTGCCACTCGGTGACACTGCCAAAGACGCCCTCGTCGAGGTGGCCGGTCGCCTTCGGGCGGCCGGGGTCAGGGTCGACATCGCCTACGGCGGTCGCGGGCTCAAGGGAGCGATGAAGGCGGCGGACCGATCGGGCGCGCGGTTCGCACTGGTTCTCGGCGAGAACGAGCTGGCTTCCGGGGAGGTCGAGCTCAAGGACCTGAGCAACGGGAACCAGCAGCGTCTGGCGCTCGATGATGTTGTGCAGCAACTGACTTCGCAGCTGGCCGCAGGCCGATGAGCCGCCGGGGCCGGCTCTGGTGCGCGGCCGGGCTGACCGCACTGGTTATGACCGGGTCGGTCGCCTGCACCTTCACGGTGAGCGGAGACCCCGAACCGGCACCGTTCACCGGACGCACATGGGGGAGTCAGGCCCACACCCCGAGTCTGCCGGTCGCCGAGAACCCGCCCGAGTAATCCGCCGAGCGGGCAGTCCGCGCGGCGGAAAGGCTCGGTCGGTGGTGACTGGCGCCTGATCGGTGGTCAGGTGAGTTCGGACCGCAGGACATCCAGACTGACCCCGCCGAGCGCCAGCGCCTTGCGGTGGAAGTCCTTGAGTGACCCGCCGGGGTTGAGGTGCAAGTAGTTGTCGCGGGCCTGCTGCCACACCCGTTGCCCCAGCGCGTACGACGGCGCCTGGCCGGGCCAGCCGAGGTAACGGTCCAATTCGAAGCGGAGGACGGTGCGGTCCATCGCGACGGCCGAGGTGAGGAACGTCCACGCCTTGTCGGCATCCCAAGTCCCTCCACCCACCGACTCCGGTGCGGTGAGACCGCAGTGCACCCCGATGTCCACGACAACGCGGGCGGCGCGCAGACGCTGCGAGTCGAGCATCCCCATCCGGTCACCCGGATCCTCGAGCCAGCCGAGTTCCCCCATCAGTCGTTCTGCGTAGAGGGCCCAGCCCTCACCATGACCGGAGGTGAACGACGCCAATTTGCGCCACCGGTTGAGGTCGGGACTGACCATCGCCGAACCGAGCTGTAGGTGATGTCCTGGGACGCCCTCGTGGAAGACGGTGGTGGTCTCCTGCCACGTGTGAAAGACCTTCTGCTGCGGTGGAACCGACCACCACATGCGCCCCGGCCTGCTGAGGTCTTCGCTTGGCGTCGTGTAGTAGATGATCCCGGTGGCCGCCGGTGCCAGCCGACATTCGAGTGCGGTGAGATCGGCAGGGATGTCGAAGTGTTCGCGGCCGACCTCGGCGGTGGCCCGGTCCGACAGCTCCTGCATCCAGGCGACAAACGCGTCCCGATCGGTCATCTGGTACCGCGGATCGGCGTTGAGGGCCTCGAGTGCACCGTTCACACCCGCTCCCGGCGCGATCACCTCGGCCAGCGTCTGTTGTTCGGCCACAATGGAATCGAGCAGATCCACGCCCCATGCGTACGCGTCGTCGACGTCGATGTCGGCACCGACGAACTCCGCCGAGTGCAGGCGGTAGCGATCACGGCCCACGCCATCGGCGTCGGTGGTGCCGGGCAGCACGTCGTCGCGTAGGACGGCCGCCAGCCGTGTCATCGCTGCACCCACGCGTCCGCGCAGGTCGTCGAGCAGATCGACGCGGTCTGTGGACTCGATCGCCGTCGCATTGCTGAAGATCGACGAGGTGGCGCTATCGGCTTGAGCCGCAACCAATTCGACCTGGCGTCTGGTCAGGGCGGGGCCGGACGACAGGCGGGCCCGGATCCCTTCGATGATGGTCTCCACGCAGGTCGGGACCTGATCCAGCCGGGCCAAGAACACATCCTGGTCGGCAGGGGAATCGGTGGCCATCAGGTCGAAGACGTCGCGGACCGCCTGCAACGGCGATTCGATGACGTTGACCTCACCGGTTCGCAATCCGGCGTCGTCGACGGCCAACGACCGGTTCAACTGGTCGGTCATGGTCGCCACGGTTACCCGGTCGACATCGTCGGTGAGTGCCTCGGCCGCGAGTGCCGCGATGGTGTCGCGCTTGGCGATGGCCCGCTCTTCCTCACCGGCAGGCGAGAAGTCGGTGAGCCGGTGATCGTGGCCGACGACACCGAGATGCGTGGCCTCGATGGGGTTGAGTGCACACGACCGTTCCAGGAATCCCTCCGCGATCCGGTCGATCCCCGTGGCCTCCCGGGTCACAGGCTGCTCGCCGCGAAGGTGTCGCATGCCGCTGCATCGCCGCGGTTGTATCCCACGTTGAACCATCGCACCCGCTGGTCCGATGAACCGTGTGTCCACCCTTCCGGATTCGAACTGTCGCCCGAGATGGCGTCATCGCCGATGGCCTTCGCCGTCTGGATCACGTCGGAGATCTGCTGTTGGGTGAGCGGCGCGAGCATCGCGTCCGGACCCTTGTCTGCGTTGAACGCCCAAACGCCGGCCAGGCAGTCGGCCTGCAGCTCGATCCGCACCGATCCCGACGTCGGGCCGGCGGCCCCCATGCGCTGACCCTTCTCCAGGGCCCCGGTGAGGTACTCGATGTGGTGGCCGTACTCATGGGCGACCACGTATTCCTGCGCCAGCGGGCCGTCGCCGCCGCCGAGCTGATCGCTCAGCACGTCGAAGAAGGTCGGATCGAAATAGGCGGTCTGATCACCCGGGCAGTAGAAAGGCCCGACGTCGGAGGTGGCCGGGCCGCAGGCGGTGTCGACGCTGCCGGAGAAGATCTTCGTCTGCGGCGGTTCGTATCCCGGCATGATGTCGCTCCACACGCGGTCCAGACTGTTGGTGGTCGCGACGATTCGGCACACGGTGTCGACGTTGGCCTTCTCGATGGTGCAGCTCTGGATGTGCTCGTCGATCGCCGACTGCTGCGAGGAGGTACTCGAACCGGTCTCGTCACCACCGAGGCCGATCGCGTTCGGATCGATCCCGAGCAGAGCGGCCACGACGATGACGATCAGTCCCGCCCCGCCACCGAGGGCCAGCCGGCCACGACCTCCGCCGCCGCCGCCGGAGACGTTGCCTGTGTCGAGTGGACCGCCACCTTGGAAAGTCATTCGCCAAGCATGGCACGAGCAGGTGCGTTCTCTCTCGAATGCGGCGCCCGTAGGATGTTGCACGATACAAAACCCTTCAGCCACCGAAGTGTTTGACCGCAATCGAGAGGAACACTGTGCTCCGCACCCATTTCGCCGGATCGTTACGGGCCGAGAACGCCGGACAGACCGTGACGTTGACCGGTTGGGTGGCGCGACGCCGCGACCATGGCGGGGTCATCTTCATCGATCTGCGCGACAGCTCCGGGCTCGCACAGGTGGTTTTCCGTGACGAGGCGGTGGCCACGCCGGCGCACCGGCTCCGCGCAGAGTATTGCGTGCAGGTCACCGGACTCGTCGAGCAGCGACCCGAGGGCAGTGAGAACCCGAACCTGGAGTCGGGTGCGATCGAGATCAATGCCACCGAACTCGTTGTGCTCAACGAGTCCGCGCCCCTGCCGTTCCAACTCGACGAGAGCCCCGGCGAGGAAGCGCGTCTGAAGTACCGGTATCTCGATCTCCGCCGCGAAGGCCCGGGTGCGGCCCTGCGGCTCCGTTCGAAGGTCAACAACGCCGCGCGCACCGTCCTGCTCGATCAGGACTTCGTGGAGATCGAGACCCCGACGCTGACCCGATCCACACCCGAAGGCGCCCGCGACTTCCTGGTGCCGGCACGGTTACAACCCGGCACCTTCTATGCGCTGCCCCAGAGTCCCCAGCTCTTCAAGCAGCTGCTGATGGTCGCCGGGATGGAGCGGTACTTCCAGATCGCCCGCTGCTACCGCGACGAGGACTTCCGCGCCGACCGCCAGCCCGAGTTCACCCAGCTCGACGTCGAGATGAGCTTCGTCGAGCAGGACGACGTGATCGCCGTCGCAGAACAGATCCTCGTCGCGCTGTGGAAGCTGATCGGCTATGACCTCCCGACGCCGATTCCGCGGATCACCTACGCCGAGGCGATGCGCCGGTTCGGCAGCGACAAACCGGACCTGCGATTCGGACTCGAGCTGGTGGAGTGCACCGACTACTTCAAGGACACTCCGTTCCGGGTGTTCCAGGCTCCCTACGTGGGTGCGGTTGTCATGCCGGGTGGGGCAAGCCAGCCACGGCGACAGCTCGACGCCTGGCAGGAGTGGGCGAAGCAGCGCGGCGCCAAGGGGTTGGCGTATGTGCTTGTCCAAGAGGACGGTTCGCTCGGTGGGCCGGTGGCCAAGAACTTGTCCGAGGACGAGCGGGCCGGTCTGGTGGCCCACGTCGGCGCGACCCCCGGCGACTGTGTGTTCTTCGCCGCCGGGCCCGCCAAGGCACAGCGCGCCCTGCTCGGTGCAGCCCGCGGCGAGATCGCCCAACGTCTCGGCCTGATCAAGGACGGCGACTGGGCGTTCACGTGGGTGGTGGACGCGCCACTGTTCGAGCCGGCCGACGATGCCACCGCCAGCGGTGACGTGGCCGTCGGCTCGGGCGCGTGGACCGCTGTGCACCACGCCTTCACCTCTCCGAAGCCCGAATCGCTGGGGGTGCTCGAATCCGACCCCGGATCCGCCTTGGCGTACGCCTACGACATCGTCTGCAACGGCAACGAGATCGGTGGCGGATCGATTCGTATCCACCGGCGCGAGGTCCAGGAACTCGTCTTCAAGATCATGGGCATCGGCACCGAGGAAGCGCAGGAGAAGTTCGGATTCCTGCTGGACGCCTTCGCATACGGAGCTCCGCCCCACGGCGGCATCGCTTTCGGATGGGACCGGATCACGGCACTGCTCGCCGGGCAACCGTCGATCCGCGACGTCATCGCGTTCCCGAAGTCCGGGGGTGGGATCGATCCGCTCACCGACGCGCCCGCCGCGATCACGCCGGCCCAACGCAAGGAGTCGGGAATCGACGCGAAACCACCGGCGCCCAAGGACAAACAGGCCGTGAAGTCGCCGGCACCCGCCGAGTCCTGAACGCTGCCGGCCTGTGCTCCACATCAGGATCATCAGCCCGCAGGAGCGATCTGATGCCGTGGTGGAGACGTTGCGTGACTACGTCGGGGTCGCTCACGTGGTCCGGATTCCAGGGGTCGCAGTGGAGCCGGCCGGGGACCTGATCGAAGCCGACGTCACCCGTGAGGCCGCGAACGAACTGCTCAAAGAGCTCAGGGCACTGGAGCTTCGGACCGAAGGTGCCATCACCGTCGAACTGCTCGACATGGTGCTGTCCGAGGCCGCCGATCGGGCTGAGCACGACGCCCCGGGAGATCCCGAAGACGCGGTGGTGTGGGACGAACTACTCGAGCGCACCAACGAGGATTCGACGCTGAGCGGTACGTTCCTGGCTTTCCTGTGCCTGGCCTGTCTGCTCGCGGCTGTCGGGGTGGTGACCGATTCCCCCGTCACGGTTGTCGGTGGGATGGTCGTCGGGCCCGAGTTCGGTCCACTCGGCGCCATCGCCGTGGCGATCGTGCGCCGCCGATACGCCCTGGCCCGGCGATCCGTGGTGGCTTTGGCGGTGGGGTTTCCGCTCGCCATGGTGGTGACCGGGCTCGGTGCGCTGGCCGCCCAGAGTCTCGGCTGGATGACGATGCGCGACGTGACCACAGCCGACCAGCTCGACTTCATCTATCAGGTCGGACCGTTCTCGCTGGTGGTCGCACTGCTCGCGGGCGCGGCAGGCATGTTGTCGCTGGTGTCCTCGAAGTCCGCGGCGCTGGTCGGCGTCTTCATCTCGGTCACGACGGTGCCCGCCGCCGGGTATGCGGCGGTCGCCGCCACCCTGGGGCAGTGGCGGGTCGCCGCCGAATCCACCGCGCAGCTGGTGATCAACCTGATCGGGATCGTGGTTGCCGGGGTCGCGGTGCTCCTCATCCATCGGGCCCACAGCCGACGGCGCGGGAAGTCGGCCCTCGTCCGCAAGTCCGCGCGCAGCGGTGACACGCAGTAGCGGGGCCACTCGTCGCCCACGATCGCGGTCCGCGGCCGCGACCGGCCCGGGCGTACCGATGATCCCTGACCAGTTGCGCACACGTACAGTTCTGCGGTGACATCGCCCAAGGTCGAACCCACCGGAGTCCTGGACCGATATCGGTCTGACCGGTTCGGATTGTTCGATCTCGCTCGTATCCCCGGGGCTTCGTCTCCAGGCCCGTACGACGAGCTGCTTGATGCCTCGGGGGCCGTTCGCAGGCAGTGGGAACCGCTCGTCGACGGCTATTCGCGTCTCGGCCGATCCGGGCTGGACCGGGCCGAACGACGCGTACGCACACTGGTCGACGACGACGGCATCACCTACAACGCCCCGGATGGTGATTCCACCCGGCGGCGGCGCTGGGAGCTGGATCCTGTGCCGCTGCTCGTCGATGGCGCGCAGTGGGCCGAACTCGACCGAAAAATCGCCCAGCGATCCAGGGTTCTCGACGCCCTGCTCGCCGACATCTATTCGGGCCAACAGGTGATCACGGACGGGGTCGTGCCGCCGGAGATGGTTTATGGCCACCCGGGGTACATCCGCAAGGCTGCGGGATTCCCGCAGGCCGGGCCGCACTCGTTGTTCTTGCACGCCTGCGACGTCGGGCGCGGCCCGGGTGGGGCGCACACCGTGTATGCCGACCGCGCCGGTGCCCCCTCTGGCGTCGGATACGCCCTCGCCGATCGACGACTGATGTCGCGGGCGTTCCCGCGGTTGTTCCAGCGATGCGTACCCCGGCCTCTGACAGCGTTCTCGGCAACCCTTCGCCTGTCGCTGTTCGAGTACGCGCCGCAGGGGACCGAGGACCCGACGGTGGCGGTGCTGACACCGGGCTCGTTGTCCGAGACCGCATTCGACCAGGCCTACCTGGCTTCTGCACTGGGCTTCCCCCTTGTGGAAGCAGCCGACCTCGTCGTTCGCGGTGGCAGTGTGTACATGCGTTCGCTGGGCAAATTCAAACGGCTCGACGTGATCCTTCGGCGCGTCGACGCGGCCTATTGCGATCCGCTCGATCTGCGCACCGATTCGCGGCTCGGGGTTCCCGGGCTCGTGGAGGCCGTGTCGCGCGGGACGGTCTCGGTGGTGAACCACCTGGGCGCGGGGGTCCTCGAGAACCCGGCGTTGCATACCGTTTTGCACGCTGTCAGCCGACACCTGCTCGACGAGGACCTGCTTCTCGATTCTGTCGAGACATATTGGGCGGGAACCGATCTCGACCGCGCCAAGATCCTCGCCGACGTGGCCTACCTGCAGATCTCCAATTTCCGCACCGGAGAAGAGATCTCGGGGCCAGGTCTGACCTCCGCAGCGCGCGATGAACTGATCGCCCGGATCGAAGCCGAGCCGTGGCCGTGGGCGGGGCGTCGGCTCGAAGACTATTCGGTGGCCCCGTCAGCCACCCCGGCCGCTACGCACTCCGGATCCGGCGGGGCGGGCCTGCGTCCGGCGCCGGTGGGCCTACGCGTGTTCAGCGTCGCCCAGGGGGCGGGTTATGCCGTGATGCCAGGCGGCCTGGGCCACGTGCTCGCCGATGGAACTGCCGGAGCCTCCTGGGATTCGGTTGCGGGAAAAGACGTCTGGGTCACCACCACCGAGCCGGCGGGGCCCACGGCCCGTGTTCCCGAGTCGTCCGACCACCACGACCGAGTGGCAACGGTCATGACGGCGGACGGCGACCAGGTGGACCGCCGATCAACTCGCGCCCACCGACCGGTGACCGACAGCGCCGTCGTGAGCTCTCCGAGGGTGCTGTCGGATCTGTTCTGGTTCGGCCGATATGGAGAACGAGCAGAACTGACCACCCGAATGGTCAAGGTGGCCAGGGAACGTTACGAGGACTATCGCTACCGGCCGTGGATGTCGGGGACGGCGTCCATTCCGTTGTTCCTGTCCGCGATCGCAGCGGCCACCGGCAGCGAGGCCGCCCTCGAGGACACAGCGGGTATCGCCGACTTCGACAGCAGCCGCCCGCCCGAGCCCGACGAGGTGATGGCGGCCACGGCACGTATGCACTCGATGACCAGCTCGCGCAGGGCATCGGGTTCGGTGGCCTTTGCCGTCGAACGGCTGCAGCAACTCGCGCGCGCGGTGCGGGATCAGATGTCCACCAGCACATGGATGGTGCTCGGAGCGGTCGACAGAGCGATCGCCGAACTGGGTAGTCCGCCGGCCATCTTGTCTGGTTCGGGCGCCGAGACGAACGAGGAACTGGACGTCGACGGGTCCGAACTCGGCCGTGCGCACGAGGAAATTCTGCACGGGCTCCTGGCGCTGGCCGGGCTGCAGGCCGAATCGATGGTCCACGACGCGGGCTGGCTGTTCATGGACATCGGTCGGCGCATCGAACGAGCTCAGATGCTGGCCGCGCTCACGTCCGCTGTTCTGGTCCAGCAACACGACGCCGACACCGAACAGGGTCTGCTCGAGGCATACCTCGTTGCCAACGAGTCCGCGATCATCTACCGCCGCCGCAACCGCGGCATCGTCAGGCTGGGCCCGGTCGCGGGTCTGCTGCTCTTCGACGAGGGCAACCCCAGGGCGATGATCTACCAATTGGACACTCTGCGTGCCGATCTGACGGCGTTGCCCACCGACGTACGGTCCGCCGCTGCCGAGCGGCTGGTCGAAGACCTCGTCGCCGAGTTGCGCAGAGTCGACCCCGCGGATCTCGCCGCGATCGGTGCCGGTGGTCGTCGAGTCGAACTCGCCGAACTGATGAGCACTCTCGGCGCCGGATTGCGTGAGATATCCGACGTCCTCGGCCGGACGCGCTTTGCGTACCCCGTCGAGATGCAGCCGCTCTGGGGCGCCGGATCGGAGGACCAACTGTGAACCGTCCGGGCGATTTCGAGCCACCGGCGCCGGCGGGGGAGAGCTCTGCGAGTGCCTCGCCGAGTCGACGGTACGCAGTCTTGCACCGCACCCGTTACGACTACGACGACGTGGTCACCAGTTCTTACGGGCGAGGACACCTGCAACCCCGTGACATGCCCGGGCAGCGGGTGCTCTCGAGCGAGGTCGAGATCGACCCCGAACCCGCCGACCGGTCCACCGGTGTCGACACATATGGCAATCACGACTGCTATTTCCATGTCCGGACCCCACATCGGCGGCTCGAGGTCACCGGGCGTTCGATAGTCGAGGTGGATCCGATCGACGACGATGTGCTGGAATCGCCTGCCGCGCAGGCCCCCTGGGAATCAGCCCGCCCGACCGGGATGGCCGGCGGCAGGGCAGCGGAGTTCCGCCTCGACCTCGACCCTCCCGAGATCACGCCTGCGGTGAGGGATTATGCGTCGGCGATCTTCACCCCGGGCAGACCACTCCTTGAAGCCGTGACCACCCTCACCACGCGTATTTTTCAGGACTTCACCTACCGTTCGGGGTCCACGGCCATCTCCACCCGTGTCGGCACGGTCATGGAGCGCCGCGAAGGCGTGTGCCAGGACTTCGCACGGGTCGCGATCGCATGCCTGCGGTCCCAGGGTCTGGCTGCCCGGTATGTGTCGGGTTACCTCGCCACCGACCCGCCACCAGGAAAAGAACGGATCTTCGGTGCCGATGCCTCACACGCATGGGCCGCGGTCTGGCTGCCCGGGGACTCGTGGATCGCATTCGACCCCACCAACGACAAACTGGTCGACGAACGTCACGTCACCGTGGCCTGGGGCAGGGACTACGACGACGTGCCGCCCCTGCGCGGGGTCATCTACACCGAATCGCGCAAGAGCAGGATCGAGGTCTCTGTCGATGTGTCGCCACAAATCTGACATGTCTCGTCGGGTGGGCCCGGGTAAGGCCACCATTGGGTAAGTTGGAGGCGATGACTGTTCTTGCCGATAGCCAGATCACCGGCGCGGTGCAGGCAGCCGAGCGTATTCTCGCAGCTCGGGCCGGCTCCGCGGTGTCCTTAGCCGATCCTGAGGACCTCGGTGGCAGCGGTCGTACCGAGGTGGTGCGGGTCCGGGTCGCCCAGAATCCGTTCTCCGGCGACCGCACCTTGGTGATCAAGGTCCTCGGCGACGGTGATGACGCCGAGTCCAGCGAAGCATTCATTCGCGAGGTTGCATCGTACAAATACGCGACCGCGCTGCCCCTCGAGTCGCGCCCGGGTCCTCAACTGATCGCATTCGACCTCTCCGCTCGTGTTCTGGTGTTGAGCGACCTCGGAGATGGACGATCCATGACCGAGCTGCTGGGCAGTGACGACCGCGCCGCCACCAGCAACGCTGTGAGCGCATGGGGTCAGGCTCTCGGCCGAATGCACGCTGCCACCGTGGGCGGCGAAGGCGACTTTGCCGCGCTGCTCCGCCAAGGCGCGGCCGGGATCGCCGTTGACGCCCTCCGAGCGCAGTTCGAGGCGGCGGTCAGCGCCGCGCCGCGGGTGATCGCAGACACTTTCGGACTGACCGTGGACCCTGAAGTGCTGGATGCCCTGGGCAAAGCCCGAGCGTTGTTCGGCGAAGGTGAACACCGCGCATTCAGCCCCTCTGACGTCGGTCCCGAGAACATCCTCATCAACGATGAGGGCGTCCAGTTCATGGACTACGAATGGGGCGGTTTCCGCGACGCCTCGCTCGACATCGCCTATGCGCTGGTGACGTTCCGGCCGTGGCTCGCCGCCGACAACGCCACGCGCATAGTCGAACTCGAGACCGCAATGCTGGACGCATGGCGCTCGGAAGTCCAGGGCATCTGGCCCAGCCTGGCGTCCGACCGCGAGCTGGCCCGCAAGGCCGTGCTCGCCCGGCTGGCGTGGGTATGGCTCTCCACCGTCTGGATGTTGCCCGCCGAAGACACCGACGTCGGTGCTTCCGACGAGCCGCACGGGCTCGCGATCAGCACATCCGACCCGCGGGTGATCGTCGACCGCTGGGCCGGTCTCGCTGACGCCGCTCGCCGGGCGGATGCACCGAACCTTGCCGAGTTCGCCGACACGGTCGGTCAGGCGCTGGACTCGTCCTGGCTGCACTGACGGGGCCGTACGAGATGACCGATATCCGGCCTTTCCCATGACCGACGAACAGGGTGGGCTCTTCGCCGCACCCGAGGCACCACCCGACACGATCACCAAGGGTCTGCCCGGCGCCTCCGCGGGGTCACCCTTGGCCGTGCGGATGCGACCACAGACACTGGAAGAGATTGTCGGACAGGAACATCTGCTGGAGAGCGGATCTCCGTTGCGCCGGCTGATCGATGGTTCGGGGGCCGCATCGGTACTGCTGTTCGGCCCACCCGGTACCGGCAAGACGACGATGGCCTCGCTGATCTCCACCGCAGCAGGCGGACGGTTCGAAGCACTGTCGGCCCTGTCGTCGGGGGTCAAGGAAGTCCGCGCGGTGATCGATGCTGCGCGCCGCCGCCTGATCGCGGGCACTCAGACCGTGCTCTTCATCGACGAGGTTCATCGCTTCTCCAAGACGCAGCAGGACGCCTTGCTCGATGCGGTGGAGAACCGAATCGTGCTGCTCGTTGCGGCCACCACCGAGAATCCGTCGTTCTCCGTGGTGGCACCGTTGCTGTCGCGCTCCCTTGTGTTGCAACTGCGGTCCCTGGAAGGGCCGGACATCCGGAAGTTGCTACAACGGGCGGCATCGGACCCTCGCGGTTACGACGGGGCGGTCACGATCGACGACGACGCCCTCGACCACCTGGAGAAGATCTCGGCGGGCGACGCGCGTCGCGGCCTCACGGCACTGGAGGCGGCTGCCGATGCGGCACTTGCCGATTCGATGGCCGACGGCGGTACCTCCCGTGCACCGACAAAGGTCACCCTCGCGCATGTCGAGTCAGCAGTCGATCGTGCTGCCGTTCGATACGACCGTGATGGCGACCAGCACTACGACGTGATCAGCGCGTTCATCAAATCGATCCGCGGCTCGGATGTGGATGCCGCACTGCACTACCTGGCCCGCATGATCACGGCAGGCGAGGACCCGCGGTTCATCGCCCGCAGGTTGGTCGTGCACGCCAGCGAGGACATCGGGATGGCCGACCCGACGGCGCTGCAGACAGCGACCGCTGCGGCGCAGGCGGTTCAACTCATCGGTATGCCCGAGGCACGGCTCGCGTTGGCGCAGGCGACGATTCACCTGGCGACGGCCCCCAAATCCGCAGGTGTGGTGGCGGCCATCGGCGCAGCGATCGCCGATGTCGAGGGCGGCCGGGCCGGCGCGGTGCCAGCGCACCTGCGTGACGGGCACTATGCCGGCGCGGCGAAACTCGGCAATGCCGTGGGTTACCGCTACCCCCACGACGCACCCGGCGGCGTCGTCGGGCAGCAATACCCGCCGGACGAGCTGGTCGGCGTCGACTACTACGAGCCCACCGACCACGGCTACGAGCGCGAGATCGGGCCACGTCTCGGACGGCTCCGCAACATCATTCGCGGCCGCGGCCGCTCCAACACCTGATTACAGGGCCGACACCGGTAGTGTGAACACGGCCGTTTACCGGCGACACGCCGAGCGGCACGCCCCGATGAGTAAGGACTGAACCAGTGCAGACGCATGAGATCAGGAAGCGCTTCCTGGATCACTTCATCAAGGCCGGGCACACCGAGGTACCCAGCGCGTCACTGATCCTCGACGACCCCAACCTGCTGTTCGTCAATGCCGGCATGGTGCCGTTCAAGCCTTACTTCCTCGGCGAGCAGAACCCGCCGTACACCCGGGCCACCAGCATTCAGAAGTGCGTCCGCACACTCGACATCGAAGAGGTGGGCATCACCACCCGCCACAACACCTTCTTCCAGATGGCGGGCAACTTCTCGTTCGGCGACTACTTCAAGCGCGAGGCCATCACGTTCGCGTGGACGTTGCTCACCAACCCGGTGGCCGACGGCGGTTTCGGGATCGACCCGGTCCGGCTCTGGCCGACGGTGTACCTCGACGACGACGAGGCCGAAGCTATCTGGCGCGACGAGATCGGCGTACCCGCCGAGCGCATCCAGCGCCGGGGGATGAAAGACAACTACTGGTCGATGGGTGTTCCGGGGCCCTGCGGACCATGTTCGGAGATCTTCTATGACCGCGGACCCGCCTACGGAGTCGAAGGTGGCCCCGAAGCCGACGAGGACCGCTACATCGAGATCTGGAACCTGGTCTTCATGCAGAACCAGCGTGGACCTGGTGGCGGCAAGGACGGCTACGAGATCCTCGGGCCACTGCCGAAGCAGAACATCGACACCGGCATGGGCATCGAGCGCGTCGCCTGCCTGCTGCAAGGGGTGGAGAACGTTTACGAGACCGATTTGCTCGCCCCCGTCATCGGGATCGCGCAGCAACTGACCGGCCGCACCTACGGCGCAGGCAACCACGAGGACGATGTCCGGTTCCGGGTGATCGCCGACCACGCGCGCACCGCGGTGATGCTCATCGCCGACGGCATCACACCCGGTAACGACGGCCGCGGGTACGTGCTGCGCCGCCTTCTCCGTCGCATCGTTCGATCTGCCCGCCTCCTGGGTGCCGGCGGCGCCACGGTCGAAAAGTTCACCGAGGCAGTCATCGACACGATGTCGACGTCGTATCCCGAACTGGCCGAACAGCGTTCGCGCATCGTGTCCCTGGCCGTCGGGGAGGAGGATGCGTTCCTCAAGACCCTGACCGCCGGCTCGAAATTGTTCGACGACGCCGCGGCGACGACCAAGGCGTCGGGCGCCACCCGGATCAGCGGACGAGATGCATTCGCGCTGCACGACACCTACGGATTCCCGATCGACCTCACCTTGGAGATGGCCGCCGAAGCCGGACTGTCGGTGGACGAACAGGGCTTCACCGAACTGATGGCCGAACAGCGTCAGCGCGCCAAAGCCGATGCCACGGCACGTAAATCCGGCCATGCCGACCTCAGTGTCTATCGGGAGTTCCTGGACCGCGGACCCACCGTCTTCACCGGTTTTGATGAATTGGTCTCTGAGGCAACGGTGTTGGGACTCGTGTCCGACGGAGGCAAGGTTCGCAGTGCTTCGGCCGGGCAAGAGGTCGAGGTCATTCTCGACCGCAGCCCCCTCTACGCCGAATCCGGTGGCCAGATCGCCGACATCGGCAGCATCACGACGTCGTCCGGACTCCGGATCAAGGTCAAGGACGTCCAGAAGCTCGGTAAGACGGTGTGGCTGCACCGGGCGGTGGTCGAGGAAGGCGAGGTCGCCGAAGGCGATGTGGTGCTCGCCCAGGTGGACACCGCCTGGCGTCACGGTGCCACCCAGGGTCATTCCGGAACCCACCTCGTGCACGCAGCGCTCCGGCAGGTCCTGGGGCCCACCGCAACTCAGGCCGGTTCCCTGAACCGACCGGGTTATCTCCGTTTCGACTTCAGTGCACAGGGCCCGGTCACCGAGGCCCAGCGCGGGGAGATCGAGGAGATCACCAACGCTGCCGTCGAGGCCAATTACCCGGTGAACACCTTCGAGACCAACCTGCCCGAGGCCAAGGCGATGGGCGCCATGGCACTCTTCGGCGAGAACTACGGCGACGTTGTGCGAGTGGTGGAGATCGGCGGGCCGTTCTCGATGGAACTGTGCGGCGGTACCCACGTCGATGCGTCAGCTCAGGTCGGTCCGGTCACGTTGCTGGGGGAGTCCTCGGTGGGGTCGGGGGTGCGGCGGATCGAGGCCTATGTCGGTCTTGATTCCTACCGCTACCTCGCCAAGGAGCGGGCGTTGCTGGCCGGTCTGGCCTCGAGCCTCAAGGTGCCGTCGGATCAGGTCCCGGCCAGGGTCGAGACGTTGGTCAACAAACTGCGCGACGCGGAGAAACAGATCGAGAAGATGCGCGCCGACGCCGCGAAGGCCTCGGTGGGCTCACTCATCGACGACGCAGTCCGGGTCGGTGACGTGCTGGTGGTCTCCGGCAAACTCGACGGGATGAACGCCGGTGACCTGCGCACGCTCGCCGGTGACCTGCGCGGTCGTGTCGGTTCGGACACCGCCGTTGTCGCCCTCTTCTCGGTGTCGGACGACAAGGTCCCGTTCGCGATCGCCACCACGGCGGCAGCCCGTGACGCCGGTATCAAGGCCGGCGACCTGGTGAAGGATCTGGCGCCGCTGGTCTCGGGTCGCGGCGGCGGAAAGCCGGATCTCGCCCAGGGGTCGGGTACCGACGCCGCCGGCATCGATGCCGCGTTGTCTCGGCTGCGCGACCTGGTCGGCGCGAATCGATGACGCTCACGCCGCGGGGGCGGCGCGTGGCCATCGACGTCGGGAGTGTCCGGATCGGGGTTGCGTCGTGCGATCCCGATGGCATCCTCGCGACTCCGGTGGAGACCGTGGCGCGAACTGCCGGCGGCGACGGGGACCTCCGTCGGCTGGAAGAGATCATCGCCGAGTACGAGGCGGTCGCGGTCATCGTCGGGCTACCGAAAACCCTGCGTGACGAGCACGGCCACGCAGCGAAACTGGCGACCGAGTTCGGAAACGCGCTGGCAGACCGGATCTCACCCATCCCGGTGCTCTACAGCGACGAACGCCTCTCGACGGTCACCGCGCAGCAAGCCCTTCGCAGCTCGGGTGTGCGGGCGAAGGCACAGAAATCGGTTGTCGACCAGGCGGCCGCCACAGCGATCTTGCAGGGATGGTTGGATTTACAGGCGAACCGTCAAGACATGCAGGCGGGCCGTCAGGAAGGACGCGGGTGAGCGACGATCGATCCGATGAACGGGCCACCGGCCGCGGTCACGGCGACCGCCGGGAACAGCATCAGCCTCCCGGTCACCGTCGCAGCCGTTCGGCACAGGACTACGACCCGGAGCGGCTGAAATACTTCACCCGCGGCGCAGACGGTGGTGGCAATCGTTCTGGGCGTCACGGGCCGCGAACCATCCGACCGGGCGGTGCCGACGCGGCGCCCACCGGACAACAGTGGCCCGGCGGTGGACCATCGTCTGATCCGTCGTGGGCTCCGCCCGAGTCGACCCGTCCACCGATCCCGTCCACCGGGCCCCCGCCGGGCAGTGGGTCGCGGATGGACACGCCATTCGACGCTCCGCCACCGAACCCGGTTCCGCCCGATCCCCGTGGCTCTCGCCACCCACGTGCCTACGATCCCGTGGCACCACACGATGCGACCGGCCCATACGTCGACCCCGGCCGTGAAGATTTCGACAGGCGTCAACGCGGCGAACGCGACGGCGTGGCCGTTGCGGGCGTCGATCCGGCCTCTGCGCCGTCGCGACGACGCCCTGATCCCAGATCGGCACTGCCCACCCGGGACCGCTCGCCCAAACGCAGCGCGGCAGCCGAACGGCGCCGCAAACGCAAGAGGGTTGTCATCGCCGCAGCGGTGGCGTTCATGGTGCTTCTCGTCGGCGGAATCGGCTACGCCGGACTCCGGCTTGCCGGGCAGTTCGGCGGACCCGACAACTCCGACTTCTCGAACACCGCGGGCACGTCGGATGTGGTGGTGCAGATCCCGCCCGACTCGTCGCTCACCGCGTTCGGCGAGATCTTGAAGGAGAACAAGGTGGTGGCCAGTGTGGGCGCCTTCACCACCGCGGCCGACGGCAAGCCGATCTCGGCGGGCTTCTACAAGCTGCGCACCGAGATTCCCGCCAGCACAGCTGTTTCCATGCTCACCGACGACAACCGGGTGGGCCGGGTGGTGATTCCCGAGGGCCTGCAGCTCGACACCAAAGAAGGCATCGACGGCAAGACGACGCCGGGGGTCTTCGCTCGCGTCGCCGAAGCCACTTCGCTCACCCTGAACGGACAGGAGAGCGGGGTGACCGTCGAGGAATTGGCCCAGGCGGCAGCCACCGCAACACCTCAGGAACTGGGCGTCCCGTCGTGGGCGACCGACGCGGTCACCGCGCTGGCCGGCGACCACCGCAGGATCGAAGGGCTCATCGCGCCGACGCTGTGTGAAGCGATCGACCCGAATCTGAGCCCGGTGCAGATGCTCAACTACCTGATCTCGCGCAGCGCCTCTCTGTTCGCGCAGTGGGGCCTGCCGGAATCGGGCACCACGTCGAGCAACATGACCCCGTATCAGACGCTGGTCACCGCCTCGATCGTCGAACGCGAGGTCAACCGGGCCGACGACTACCCCAAGGTCGCTCGGGTCGTGGTGAATCGGCTCGACGACAATCAGGCACTGCAGATGGACTCCACGGTGAACTACACCTCGGCGATCCAGAACATCGACGTCGCCGGCGACGACTTCACCGCGGACACCAAGTGGAACACCTACCAGCAGAAGGGGCTGCCGCCCACACCGATCGGTGCGGTCGGTCAGCCGGCTCTCGAGGCGTCGCTGAACCCGCCGGTGGGCAATTGGCTCTACTTCGTGTCCATCGATCAGCAGGGCACAACGCTGTTCACCGACGATTTCGAGCAGCACAAGCGCAATCGGCAGCAGGCCTGCGACAACGGCGTGCTGCAGACGAACTGTGGTTAGTCGGGCCGCCGCGATCCTCGGGTCGCCGGTGAGTCATTCCCGTTCGCCCGACCTCCATCTGGCGGCGTACCGGGCGCTGGGCCTGACCGACTGGACGTACGAACGTATCGAGTGCACGGCCGAACAGCTACCCGGTCTGGTGGGCGGGCTCGACGATCGGTACGTCGGTCTGTCGGTGACCATGCCCGGTAAACGGGCCGCCTTGGACGTGGCGCGGACCCGGACCGAGCGGGCAGCGAAGGTCGGTTCGGCCAACACCCTGGTCAGGACCGATGATGGCTGGCGGGCCGATTGCACCGACATCGATGGGGCGGCGGCAGCGTTGACCGAACTCGGTGTCGGCGAGCTCGGCGGTGCGTCCGCCGTGGTCCTCGGCGCCGGCGGCACCGCTGCGCCCGTTCTCGCAGCACTCGCGGGAGTGCACGTGGGCCACGTGACGGTGGTTGCACGCAGTGCCGCGCGGGCTGCGGAAGCCACTGCCGTCGCAGATGCGTTCGGTCTGCGGACCGAGGTGATCGCTTTCGAACCCGGACCGGAACTGGCAAGGCGTTCGCGCGAGTGCGCGGTGCTGGTGAACACGGTCCCTGCGGCCGCCGCTGAGCCCCTCGTCGAAGCCGCTGCCGGCGCGCCCCGCCTCTTCGACGTGATCTACAGTCCGTGGCCCACCCCTCTGGCAACCGCTGTCGCCGAACATGGTGGCGCAGTTGTGGGTGGCCTGGTGATGCTGCTGAACCAGGCGTACGGCCAGGTCGAACAATTCACCGGCAGACCGGCACCCCGAGAGGCGATGGCCGCCGTCCTGGCCTGATCTGTCCACATAAGCGCAGCCATCCACAGGCCGCGCTGATCGGAGCCCTCGCGGTCGGTGGCACCGTCCATTGTTGGCGTTGTGCAGATGCTCATGCCCGTGCTGGCGATCTGGTTCGTGGCCTTGTCCGTGTCCGATGTCCGAACGCGCCGGCTGCCGAACGCACTGACGGTGCCCGCTGCAGTTGCCGCCCTCGTCGCGGTCACGATGCACCCCGCTGCCGCACCAGGTCTGGTCGTCGCCGTCGGCATCTACCTCGTGGCCTTCTCACTGCACGCCTGCGGAGGCGGAGACGTGAAGCTGGCCATCACCGTGGGCGCCCTGGCCGGCTCCGCCGCAGCCGTACTGGCCGTGATCGTCCTGGCCCACATCCTCACCGTGGTGCCTGCGGTGGTCACCGGAGATCGACGGCCGCAGCCACACGGCCCGGCGCTGTGCGCGGCCACCGCACTCGTCTGTGGGATCTGGTGAGGGCCTGGCGGGCGACGCGTGGAACAATTGACCACTGTGTTGCGCTGGAGTACTGCCGGAGAATCCCACGGGCCCGCACTGGTTGCCGTTCTGGAAGGAATGGTGGCCGGTGTCGAGGTGACGTCGTCCGAGATCGCCGACCAACTGGCTCGTCGCCGCCTCGGTTACGGACGTGGTGCGCGGATGAAGTTCGAGGCCGACAAGGTCACCATGATCGGCGGTGTGCGCCACGGCGTGACCATGGGTGGACCCGTCGCCATCGAGGTTGCCAACTCCGAGTGGCCCAAGTGGGAGTCGGTCATGTCTGCCGACCCGGTACCCGCCGAGGAACTCGAAGGGATCGCCCGCAACGAGCCGCTCACCCGCCCGCGTCCGGGCCATGCCGACTACGCGGGCATGCTCAAGTACGGCTTCGCCGACGCGCGGCCGGTGCTGGAACGGGCGAGTGCACGTGAGACAGCGGCCCGGGTCGCGATCGGCACGGTTGCCCGCAACTTCCTGCGTCAGGTGCTCGGCATCGAGGTGCTCTCGCACGTCATCTCCATCGGCGCCTCCGATCCGTACATCGGTGCAGCCCCCACCCACGCCGATCTCGCGCAGATCGACGCCAGTCCCGTGCGGGCCTACTCCACCGATGCCGAGGCAGCGATGATCGCCGAGATCGAGGCCGCCAAGCGGGACGGCGACACCCTGGGCGGCGTCGTCGAGGTGGTCGCCACCGGAGTCCCGATCGGCCTTGGCTCACACGTCAGCGGAGACCGCAGACTCGATTCCCGTCTGGCCGGCGCACTCATGGGCATCCAGGCCATCAAGGGTGTCGAGGTGGGTGACGGGTTCGAAACCGCCCGTCGCCGGGGGAGTGCGGCTCACGACGAGATGGTCCCCGGACCTCACGGTGCCGTCCGGTCGACCAACCGGGCCGGCGGCCTCGAGGGCGGCATGAGCAACGGCGAGTTCATCCGGGTGCGGGCGGCGATGAAGCCGATCTCGACGGTGCCTCGGGCGCTGTCCACCATGGATATGACCACCGGCGAGCAGGCCACCGCAATACACCAGCGGTCGGATGTGTGCGCGGTTCCCGCAGCAGGAGTGGTTGCCGAGTCGATGGTCGCCCTCGTCCTCGCCCAGGCTGCGCTGGAGAAGTTCGGTGGCGACTCGGCTCACGAGACCGCCGACAACCTGGCGGGCTACCTCAAACGCGTCGCCGCGCATCTACCGCAGCCGTGACGTCCGGGCCACGGGCCGTGCTGATCGGCTTCATGGGATCCGGCAAGACAACGGTCGGTCAGCAGCTGGCCCGCTTGCTCGGTGTCGACTGGATCGACAGTGACGGTGAGATCGAACGGCGAAGTGGCAGAACGATTCCCGAGATCTTTTCGGGCGATGGCGAGCCCGCGTTCCGGGCTCTGGAAGAAGACGTGGTGGCTGACCTGCTCGCTGGCGAGCGGGGTGTCGTGTCGCTGGGCGGGGGCGCCGTTCTCTCCGACTCGACTCGGCAACGGCTCGCCGGTCAGAACGTCATCTACCTCCATGTGACCGCGGCGCAGGGCTTCGCTCGTGTCTCGGGATCCAAGCGTCCACTGCTGCAGGCTCCTGACCCGGCCCAGGTCTATGCCGATCTGCTCGCCGAACGAGACCCCGTCTACCGAGACATCGCAACCATCGTCGTGGACGCACAGCCGCATCAACGGCTCGTGGCCGACGAGATCATCAGTCAACTCACCACGCAGGAAGCGAGACAATGAGCGCGGACTCCACACCGATCCGGGTACCGGTGAACAGCGAGAGCCCTTACGAGGTGATCATCGGAAAGGGCCTGCTCGGCGAACTCGTCGAGTCGGTCGCCGGTGCCGACTCGGTGGCCATCCTGTACCAGCCGACGCTCGCCGAGACCGCTGAAGTGATCCGGAAGACGTTGGCAGAAAACGATTTCGACGCGCACCGGGTCGAGATTCCCGATGCGGAGGACGGCAAGGACCTCTCCGTGGCCGCGTTCTGCTGGGAAGTGTTCGGCCGGATCGGCATGAAACGCAACGACGTCGTGGTCAGCCTCGGTGGTGGAGCGGCCACGGACCTCGCCGGTTTTGTCGCCGCCACCTGGATGCGGGGCATCCCGGTGGTGCATGTGCCCACCACGTTGCTGGCCATGGTCGACGCCGCTGTCGGCGGCAAGACCGGGATCAACACCGACGCCGGCAAGAACCTGGTCGGCTCCTTCCACGAACCGCGGGCGGTCCTGATCGACACGGCAACCCTGGAAACCGTGCCGCACAACGAGATCGTGGCCGGCATGGCAGAGGTGATCAAAACCGGGTTCATCGCCGACCCGGTGATCCTTGACCTGATCGAGGCAGATCCCCAGGCCGCGCTCGACCCCACGGGGCCGATCCTGACCGAGCTGATCGAGCGATCGGTGCGGGTCAAGGCAGAGGTGGTCGCGGCCGATCTGCGAGAGTCCGCGCTACGGGAGATCCTCAACTACGGTCACACGCTGGGACACGCCATCGAACGCCGGGAGCGGTACCGCTGGCGTCACGGTGCCGCGGTGTCGGTCGGACTCGTCTTCGCTGCGGAGCTCGGTCGACTGGCCGGACGACTCGACGACGCGACCGCGGACCGGCACAAGGCGGTGCTCGAAAGTGTGGGATTGCCGGTCGCCTATGACCCGGACGCGCTTCCCGATCTGCTCGAAGGCATGGCGGGGGACAAGAAGAACCGGTCCGGAATGCTGCGTTTCGTGGTGCTCGACGGCCTGGCGAAACCGGGCCGTCTGGAAGCGCCCGATCCCGCACTGCTCGCGGCCGCCTACTCGACCGTCGCCAAGGACGAACCGTCTGGCGGGGCGATCTTCATCTAGGCAACCGATCGACCGGCCGGCCATCGTGGCGGGCCGGTCGGCCACGCCGTTACCTGCCCGGCAGGGTTACTTGTTCAGGCCGACGGGCTGGGTGCGCTGGTAGGCGGCATCGTCGTCATCCGCGTACCGCTGGTCACCGCGGTTGTCGTCCCGATGCTCGCGGTTCGCCTCGTTCTTGCGATGCTGGCGACGGGTGAGGAACCGGCCCAGTGCGGCGCCGACAAGCGCGGGCACGAAGATCAGCAGCGTGGTGAACGCGCCGCCTGCGAAGATCTCGATCGCCAGCGAGTTCTGGCCCATTCCGGCCAACACCCAATTGCCGAGTACCCAGCCGACGATGGCGGAGATCAGCCCGGCGAGCAGGCCGGCTTTGAGCCAGCGCAGGGTCAGGTCGTCGTAGTCGTCGGGGTCCGGGTGCGCGCGGCCGTCGAGCAGACCGTCGATTCCGCCCCAGATGAGCGCCACCAGGACCACGGACGCGATGGCGATGGTCTTCCAATAGGTGGCTTCCAGCGGCCACTGCACGATCGCCAGAGCAAGCAGAACCCGGGCACCGATGTGCACCGCCGACATCACCAAGCCACGAAGCAACCACGCAATCATGTGAGCAGCGTACCGATGCGCCTCGTCTTTTTGTGGCAGGGCCCACAAAACCGTCGTTTTCGGATGTCGGCGTCCCCGGTCGCGGGGGTGCATTGACCATCCCCCGAGAGCGAAGTAGCACTAGCCTGGACGCCATGAGCGCTACATCCGACACCTCGGCGCAGACCGCCGCCCCCATCAGTCGAGTGGCCGTAGATCCCGCGAACGCGGCCCACGCAGGGCGACGGGACCGCCTTCGAGCGGGACTCAGTGCGGCCGGCGTCGACGCTATCCTTGTCACGGACCTGGTCAACGTTCGCTATCTGTCCGGATTCACCGGGTCCAATGCCGCTCTTGTGGTGACCGCATCCGGTGATGACCGGATCAGTACCGACGGGCGTTACCTCACCCAGGTCGCCGAACAGGCCCCTGACCTGACCGCGATCATCGCGCGCGATTGCCCTTCCGCGCTCACCGAGTACCTGGTGGGGTCCGGCGCCCGGATCGGGTTCGAGAAACACGTGGTGACAGTCGAAACACATCAGCGACTGCTGCCCATCCTGACCGGCGCCGAGACGCTGAAGCCGGTGGGGGCGATGGTCGAGGACCTCAGGATGGTCAAAGACGACGACGAGATCGAACAGATTCGGACCGCCTGTCAGACGGCCGACCTGGCCCTCGCCGACATCCTCGGTGACGGTCTGGTGGTTCCGGGCAGAACCGAGCGTCAGGTCGCGAGGGCACTCGAATGGGCGATGTTCGAGCGCGGTGCCGAGGCCGTGTCGTTCGAGACGATCGTGGCGACCGGGGCGAACTCCGCCGTTCCTCATCACCGGCCGACCGATGCCGTGCTCGGGGCGGGTGACCTGCTCAAGATCGACTTCGGTGCGGTGGTCGGTGGTTACCACTCCGACATGACCCGCACGTACGTCTTGGAGAAGGCCGAGTCCTGGCAACGGGAGATCTACGACCTGGTGGCGCAGGCACAGCAGGCGGGTCGGGAGGCGCTGGCACCCGGCGTCGATGCCGGCGAGGTGGATGCGGCAGCCCGGTCGATCATCGACGCCGCGGGGTTCGGTGAGCAGTATGTGCACGGTCTCGGACACGGCGTCGGCTTGCAGATACACGAAGCGCCGTCCATCGGGAAGCTGAGCACGGGTACACTACCTTGCGGTGCAGCGGTGACCGTAGAACCCGGCGTCTATCTGCCGGGCCGAGGTGGCGTTCGGATCGAGGACACCCTCGTGATCCGCGACGGCGAACCCGATCTGCTCACCACCACCGACAAGACATTCACCGTCATCTGACCGTGCGCCCCGGCGCGAGCAGGACGTCGCGCAACAAGATGCCCGGGGCGGGTGAGAGGAAGAACAGACGTGGCCAACACTTCGGATTTCAAAAACGGCTTGGTGCTCAACATGGAGGGTCAGCTCTGGCAGATCCTCGAGTTCCAGCATGTCAAGCCCGGTAAGGGCCCTGCCTTCGTGCGCACCAAGATCAAGAACGTGCTCTCGGGGAAGACCGTCGACAAGACGTTCAACGCCGGGGTCAAGGTGGAGACGGCGACAGTCGACCGCCGCGACATGACCTACCTGTACAACGACGGCAGCGACTACGTGTTCATGGACGGACAGACGTTCGAGCAGCTGAACGTCAGCCCGGAGACCGTGGGCGACGGAGCCAAGTTCATGCTCGAGAACATGACCGTGCAGGTGGCCACCCACGAAGGCGTGCCGCTGTACATCGAGCTCCCGGTCACCGTCGAACTCCTGGTGTCCCAGACCGATCCCGGCGTGCAAGGTGACCGGTCCACCGGTGGCACCAAGCCCGCGACTTTGGAAACCGGTGCCGAGATCCAGGTTCCGTTGTTCATCAACACAGGCGACAAGCTGAAAGTCGATTCGCGCGACGGCAGCTACCTCGGCCGCGTCAACTCGTGACATTGGTCAAGAAATCCGGCACCCGCCACAAGGCCCGCAAACGCGCGGTCGACCTGCTCTTCGAGGCCGAGGTCAAGAACGAGTCACCGATCGAGCTGATCGCTCAGCGGCGTGAGATCGCGCTCGGCGACGACAGTATGGGCAAGATCCACGACTACACCGCTCAGATCATCGAGGGTGTCGCTGGCGATGCCCGCCAGATCGACTCGGTGATCGAGTCGCATCTACGTGAGTGGACGCTGCCGCGGCTTCCCGCCGTGGACCGCGCGATCCTGCGGCTCGCCACCTGGGAGTTGTTCAACACCACCGACGTCCCGACCGCAGTTGTCGTCGACGAGGCCGTCGAATTGGCCAAGGAACTCTCGACCGACGATTCCCCCGGATTCGTCAACGGTGTGCTCGGTCGCATCGTTCTCCTCGCCCCGCAGGTACGTGCGTCGCTGGGGCAGCAGTCACCGTCCGAGGACGCGTGAGACCCGCCGGTGCCGTCGCGGTGTGGCGGCCCCGGCCTGATAACCTGATGCACGAACTGTTCCGGACGAAGGCATTGTGATGTCGGTGTCCACGGCAGTGACCGACATCCTTTAACGATCCGTCCAGAGAGGCGGAGAAGGAGGTCCCGATTACTGTGCCGACTCCCGAGGGCGACGGTACCGACACGGGTCGCGAGCTACTCGACGACGCCGATGTCGGACGGACCATAGCGCGCATAGCGCATCAGATCATCGAGAAGACCGCATTGGACGACGCCGATGCGCCTCGAGTGGTCATCATCGGAATCCCCACCCGCGGCATCTTCCTCGCCCGCCGTCTCGCCGAGAACATCGCCGAGTTCGCCGGCGTCCACGTGCCGGTCGGGTACCTCGACATCACGCTCTACCGCGACGATCTGCGTGCCAAACCGCACCGCGCCCTGGAACCGACCGCGGTCCCTGCCGGTGGCGTCGACGGTGCCCTGGTTGTCCTCGTGGACGATGTCCTCTACTCGGGTCGTACGGTCCGCGCCGCGCTCGATGCCCTGCGCGATCTCGGCCGACCTGCTGCCGTACAACTGGCGGTGCTCGTCGACCGCGGGCATCGGGAACTGCCCCTGCGAGCGGACTACGTGGGCAAGAACATCCCGACCGCCCGTACCGAAGACGTGCAGGTCCATCTGCGCGAGCACGACGGTGTGGACCGCGTGATCCTGCGAGCCGGGAACATCTGATGCGGCATCTGCTGTCGGTGTCCGACCTGACCCGTGAGTCGGCCACCGAGCTCCTCGACGAGGCCGAACGGTTCGAGCAGGCCCTGGTGGGCCGCGAGATCAAGAAGCTGCCGACGCTGCGCGGCCGGACCATCATGACCGTGTTCTACGAGAACTCCACCCGCACCCGCGTGTCCTTCGAGGTCGCGGGCAAGTGGATGAGCGCCGACGTGATCAACGTCAGCGCCTCGAGCTCCTCGGCGAACAAGGGGGAGTCGTTGCGCGACACGGCCAAGACCCTTCGCGCCGCCGGAGCGGACGCATTGATCGTCCGACATCCCGCATCGGGTGCGGCCCATCAGATTGCGCAGTGGACCTGGGAAGAAGGCACCGGACCGTCGGTGATCAACGCCGGTGACGGAACCCACGAACACCCGACCCAGGCGCTGCTCGATGCGTTGACGCTGCGGCAGCGGCTCGGTTCACTCGAAGGCCGCAGGATCGCGATCGTCGGCGACGTGTTGCACTCGCGGGTGGCCCGCTCCAACGCTCACCTCCTGGCCATGCTCGGGGCGCAGGTGGTTCTTGTCGCCCCGCCCACGCTGCTGCCGGTCGGTGTCGAGGCGTGGCCGGTCGAGGTGTCGCACAGTCTCGATGCCGAACTCGCGGCCGTCGACGCGGTCATGCTGCTGCGCGTTCAGGCCGAGCGGATGAACGGTGGTTTCTTCCCGTCTGCACGCGAGTACTCCATTCGGTACGGGCTCAGCGACCGCCGATCGGCGTTGCTCGCCGACCACGCCGTGGTGCTGCACCCTGGACCGATGTTGCGTGGCATGGAGATCGGGTTCTCTGTGGCGGATTCACCTAAAGCAACTGTGCTGCAACAGGTCTCGAACGGAGTGCATATGCGGATGGCCGTGCTGTTCACGTTGCTGGTCGGAACCGAGAGCGAGGGCGTGGCATGAGTGTGCAGCTCCTGATCCGCAATGTGCGGCCATACGGCGACGACGCCGTGGACATCCTGATCGACGGCGGCGAGATCGTCGAGATCGGCGCCTCGATCGACCCTGATGCGGCGGCGGATGTGCTCGACGGAGCGGGCGCTGTGCTGCTGCCCGGTTTTGTCGACATGCACACCCACCTTCGTGAACCCGGCCGGGAAGACACCGAGACCATCGAGACGGGTTCGGCTGCAGCGGCTTTGGGTGGTTACACCGCGGTGTTCGCGATGGCCAACACCGACCCGGTCGCCGACAGCGCCGTCATCACCGATTTCGTCTGGCGTCGCGGCCAAGAAGTGGGCCTTGTCGATGTTCATCCGGTGGGCGCCGTCACGGTCGGGCTCGGTGGCACCCAGCTCGCCGAGATGGGCGCGATGGCCGCAGGCGTCGGCGGCGTACGGATGTTCAGTGACGACGGCAAATGTGTCTTCGATCCACTGATCATGCGCCGTGCGCTCGAGTACGCGAAGGGTCTCGGCGTACTCATCGCCCAGCACGCCGAAGAACCGCGGCTCACCGAAGGCGCCATCGCCCACGAAGGTGCCGTCGCGGCCAGGCTCGGACTCACTGGTTGGCCACGGGCCGCCGAGGAGTCGATCGTCGCGCGCGACGCGCTGCTCGCCCGCGACGCAGGCGCCCGGGTGCACATCTGCCACGCATCGACCGAGGGTACGGTCGAACTGCTCAAATGGGCTCGCGGGCAGGGCATTTCGATCACCGCCGAGGTCACGCCACATCACTTGCTCCTCGATGACAGCCGCCTGGAGACCTACGACCCCGTCAACAAGGTCAATCCGCCCCTTCGTGAGGGT
Organism: Williamsia muralis; assembly: GCF_051487485.1. Classification (GTDB taxonomy): domain Bacteria; phylum Actinomycetota; class Actinomycetes; order Mycobacteriales; family Mycobacteriaceae; genus Williamsia; species Williamsia muralis_B. The sequence goes on from NZ_JAHVCV010000003.1 coordinate 401,881, forward strand.
CGCGACAAGGCCGCACTGCGGCAGGCTCTCGCCGACGGGATCATCGACTGTGTGGCCACGGACCACGCGCCCCACGCCGCGCAGGAGAAGTGCTGCGAGTTCGCCAACGCGAGGCCGGGCATGCTCGGACTGCAGACCGCCTTCTCGATCGTCGTGCAGACGATGGTCGAACCCGGTCTGCTCGACTGGCGCGGGGTCGCCAAGGTGATGAGCGAACGGCCCGCAGAGATCACCGGACTGTCCGACCACGGTCGCCCGATCGCGGTCGGCGAACCGGCGAACCTGGCCCTGGTCGATCCGGACACGGAATGGACAGTGGAATCCGGTGCGCTGGCCAGTCTCTCGGAGAACTCGCCGTTCGACGGTCTGACGCTGCCCGGTGTTGTGGTCGCGACGGTGTTGCGCGGTGAGGTGACCAACAACGGCGGCAAGGTCCGGGCGCCCCGATGACCGGTGTTGTGGTGATCCTGATCGTCGTTCTCGCATGGGGCGGGATCGTCGGCCTGATGCTGCTCGGCTGGCGGGGCCGCGGCCGCCGACAGGAGTTGCTCCTCGGGGCGTTCCCAGAGGTGCCCACCACTCTCGGACCACGCCGGCTGGGCCCGCACACCGGGTTGTACGTCGGATCGACCATCGCGCCCAGCTGGCAGGACCGGGTGGCCGTCGGTGACTACGGGGACCGCGCCGTTACGGAGATCAGCCGCTTCGACACCGGGATCCTCATCGACCGCACCGGTGCCAACCCGATCTGGATACCGGACGACCAGATCACCGCGATCCGCACCGAACGGGGACTGGCAGGCAAGGTGATGACCGCCGACGGCGTCCTCGTCATCCGCTGGCTCCTCCCGTCGGGAACCGAAATCGATTCGGGCATTCGCGCAGACGACAAGACCATCTACCCAGAATGGGTCAAACCTCTCGAGCAGGACGGAAAGAAGAAGCAGTGACACAGCAACAACCGGCCACCACCGCGGTGCTGGTACTCGAGAACGGTGAACGTTACGTCGGGACGAGCTTCGGAGCGCTCGGCCAGACTCTCGGAGAAGCCGTCTTCTGCACGGCGATGACCGGATACCAGGAGACACTCACCGACCCCAGCTACCACCGGCAGATCGTCGTGGCCACCGCGCCGCAGATCGGCAACACCGGATGGAACACCGAGGACGGCGAAAGCCGTTACGGCGCGGACGATCCCAGCTCCACCCACGACGACACCGGCAAGATCTGGGTCAGCGGGTACGCCGTGCGCAACCCGAGCCGACGAGTGTCGAGTTGGCGCGCCACGGGCAGCCTGGAAGACGAGCTGATCAACCAGGGCATCGTCGGCATCGCCGGTATCGACACCCGTACCGTCGTGCGCACCCTGCGCGACCACGGGTCGATGCGGGCCGGGATCTTCTCCGGAGATGCGCTCGCCGGGTCGGACGAACTGCTCCGGCGTGTGGTCGAGGCGCCTGAGATGTCCGGTGCCGATCTGGCCGGTGAGGTGTCGACCACCGACGGGTACGTCGTCGAACCCGAAGGCGAAGCCCGGTTCACGGTGGCGGCGCTCGACCTGGGGATCAAGACCAACACCCCGCGCATGTTCGCCCAGCACGGTGTGCGGGTGCACGTACTGCCGGCGGGCACCGCGTACGACGCCATCGCCGACATCAAACCGGACGGCGTGTTCCTGTCCAACGGACCCGGCGACCCCGCGACCGCCGACCACCCGGTGGACTTCACCCGCAGCGTGCTCGGTGACGGAATCCCGTTGTTCGGCATCTGCTTCGGGAATCAGATCCTGGGCCGCGCACTCGGCCGCGGTACCTACAAGATGAAGTTCGGCCACCGCGGGATCAACATCCCGGTGGTCGACCATACGACCGGAGCCGTGTCGATCACCGCCCAGAATCACGGGTTCGCCCTGGAGGGTGAGGCCGGCGAAGAGTTCGACAGCGATTTCGGGCGTGCCCGGATCAGCCACACCTGTGCCAACGACGGCACGGTGGAGGGCATCGAACTCATCGACGGCCGAGCGTTCTCCGTCCAATACCATCCCGAGGCCGCGGCAGGCCCCCACGACGCCGCGTACCTCTTCGAGAAGTTCGTCTCTCTGCTGCAAGGAGCGCGTGCCTGATGCCCCGCCGTACCGACCTCAAGCACGTCCTGGTCATCGGATCCGGACCGATCGTCATCGGTCAGGCCTCCGAGTTCGACTATTCGGGCACACAGGCCTGCCGGGTCCTCAAGGCCGAAGGCCTGCGAGTGAGCCTGGTCAATTCCAATCCCGCGACGATCATGACCGATCCGGAGTTCGCCGACGCGACCTATGTCGAGCCGATCACCGCCGCCTACGTGGAGAAGGTGATCGAGGCCGAGCGTGATGCCGGATATCCCATCGACGCCGTGCTCGCGACCTTGGGCGGGCAGACCGCGCTCAACACCGCAGTGGATCTGCACGATCAAGGCATTCTCGCCAAGTACGACATCGAGCTCATCGGCGCCGACTTCGAGGCCATCCAGCGCGGCGAGGACCGGCAGAAGTTCAAGGACATCGTTGCCAAGGTCGGCGGCGAAAGCGCCCGTTCGCGAGTGTGTTTCACCATGGAAGAGGTCCACGACACGGTGGCCGACCTCGGTTACCCGGTGGTGGTTCGCCCCTCGTTCACCATGGGTGGGCTCGGTTCGGGCATGGCCTATGACGCTGACGACCTCAACCGGATCGCCGGTGGCGGGCTGGCGGCGTCGCCGAGCGCCAACGTCCTGATCGAGGAATCGATCTTGGGTTGGAAGGAATACGAGCTCGAGCTGATGCGCGACAACCGCGACAACGTCGTGGTGGTCTGTTCCATCGAGAACGTCGATCCCGTCGGTGTCCACACCGGTGACTCGGTCACGGTGGCGCCGGCGATGACGTTGACCGACCGCGAGTACCAAAAGATGCGCGACCTCTCCATCGAGATCATCCGCGAGGTCGGTGTCGCCACGGGCGGCTGCAACATCCAGTTCGCGATGGATCCCGCCGACGGCCGGATGGTGGTCATCGAGATGAACCCCCGGGTGTCACGGTCGTCCGCCCTCGCATCGAAGGCGACCGGGTTCCCGATCGCCAAGATCGCGGCCAAGCTGGCGGTCGGCTACAGCCTCGACGAGATCCTCAACGACATCACCAAGAAGACCCCGGCGTGCTTTGAACCCACCCTCGACTACGTCGTGGTGAAGGCGCCGCGGTTTGCGTTCGAGAAGTTCCCCGGCGCCGACGACACCCTCACCACCACGATGAAGTCGGTGGGTGAGGCCATGTCGCTGGGCCGATCGTTCGCGGAGGCGCTCGGAAAGGTGATGCGTTCGCTGGAGACCAAGGCCGCCGGGTTCTGGACCGAACCCGAGACCGACGAACCGGCTCCGTTGCTCCCTGAACTGCTCGAACGGCTCCGCACGCCCAAGGACGGTCGGTTGTACGGCCTGATGCAGGCATTCGGCATGGGCGCGACCGTGGAGCAGCTGTTCGAGTCGACCGCCATCGATCCCTGGTTCCTCGCCGAGATCGAAGCAGTCCACCAACTCGGCCAGCGGGTCCGCGAGGCGGACACCCTGGATGAAAATCTGCTCCGCGAGGCCAAGAGCAACGGGTTGTCCGACCGGCAGATCGCCGCGCTGCGCGACGACGTGGACGACGAGACCGCGATCCGCGACCTCCGGCACTCGCTGGGCGTGCGTCCGGTCTACAAGACAGTCGACACTTGTGCCGCGGAGTTCGAGGCGGTCACGCCGTACCACTATTCGACGTACGAGCTCGATCCCGCCGCACAGAGTGAGGTCGCGCCACAACGCGAGCGTCCTAAGGTGCTGATCCTCGGGTCCGGCCCGAACCGGATCGGCCAGGGCATCGAGTTCGACTACTCGTGTGTGCACGCCGCCATGACGCTGTCGGAGGCGGGCTACGAGACGGTGATGGTCAACTGCAACCCGGAGACCGTGTCCACCGACTACGACACCGCCGACCGGCTGTACTTCGAGCCGCTGACCTTCGAGGACGTGTTGGAGGTGTTCCACTCCGAGTCGGAGTCGGGCACCGTCAAGGGCGTCATCGTGCAGCTCGGCGGGCAGACCCCGCTGGGTCTGGCCCACCGGCTCGAAGCTGCGGGCGTTCCGATCGTGGGCACCAGCCCGGCGGCGATCGATCTGGCCGAGGACCGCGGCGAGTTCGGCAACGTGCTTAGCGAGGCGGGTCTGCCCGCTGCGAAGTACGGCATGGCGACCACGTTCGATCAGGCCAAGGCCATCGCCGGTGACATCGGGTACCCGGTGCTGGTGAGGCCCTCGTACGTGCTCGGCGGGCGGGGTATGGAAATCGTGTACGACGAGGATTCCCTGGCCAGTTACATCTCCCGGGCCACCGAGATCACGCCCGAGCACCCCGTTCTCGTCGACCGGTTCCTGGAGGACGCGATCGAGATCGACGTCGACGCGCTCTACGACGGCACCGACTGCTACATCGGCGGGGTCATGGAACACATCGAAGAGGCAGGCATCCACTCGGGTGACTCCGCGTGTGCGTTGCCGCCCATCACACTCGGCCGCTCGGACCTGGAGAACGTCCGCAAGTCCACCGAGGCGCTGGCCAAGGGCATCGGTGTCCGTGGTCTGCTCAACGTCCAGTACGCGCTCAAGGACGACATCCTGTACGTCCTCGAGGCCAATCCGCGGGCCAGCCGTACGGTTCCCTTCGTGTCCAAGGCCACCGCGGTCCAGCTGGCCAAGGCCTGTGCGCGGGTGATGCTGGGCGCCACCATCGCCGAACTCCGTGCCAGTGGCATGTTGCCGGCCGAAGGGGACGGCTCCGAACTGCCCGACACCTCGCCGGTGTCGGTGAAGGAAGCCGTGTTGCCCTTCAACCGGTTCCGCCGCGCCGACGGCACCGGTGTGGACTCCCTGCTCAGCCCGGAGATGAAGTCGACCGGTGAGGTGATGGGTATCGACGCCGACTTCGGTCGTGCCTTCGCCAAATCACAGACGGCCGCCTACGGTTCACTGCCCGTGTCCGGCAAGGTGTTCGTGTCCGTCGCCAACAAGGACAAGCGCGCCCTGGTGTTCCCGGTCAAGCGGCTCGCTGATCTGGGGTTCGACATCCTCGCCACCAAGGGCACCGCGCATGTGTTGCGGCGCAACGGAATCAAGTGCACGCAGGTGTACAAGCATTCCGACAGCGATCTGCCCGAGGGTGAGGTCAGTGTGGTCGAGCGGATCCGGGCCGGGGAAATCGGCATGGTGATCAACACCCCTTACGGGAACTCCGGGCCGCGTATCGACGGCTACGAGATCCGTAGTGCCGCTGTGTCGGTGAACATCCCGTGTATCACCACGGTGCAGGGCGCGAGCGCGGCGATCCAGGGCATCGAAGCCGCGCTGGGCGGGGCCATGGGTGTGCAGTCGCTGCAGAAGCGGCACCGGACGATGCTGGGCGCGTAGGTGGACGCGAGATCGGGGGCGGTCGGCGGCTCATCGTTCGCCGACCGTTACCGGGCGGCGGTCACCGACCGCGGCCGGTTGTGCGCCGGTATCGATCCCCATCCGGAACTGCTCGAGGCGTGGGGCCTGCCGGTCGACGGTGCCGGCGTCCGTGCCTTCGGAGACATCTGTGTCGAGGCCTTTGCCGGGTCCGTAGCGGTGATCAAACCCCAGGTGGCGTTTTTCGAGACGTTCGGTTCGGCGGGTTTCGCGGCTCTGGAGTCGGTGATCAGCGGTTGCCAGGCCGGTGGCGCGCTGGTGATCGCCGACGGGAAACGCGGCGACATCGGATCGACGATGGCCGCGTACGCGCGGGCCTGGCTCGAGCCGGAATCACCGCTGTGCGCCGATGCCCTCACCGTCTCGCCTTACCTCGGTTTCGGATCGCTGAGCCCCGCCATCGAACTCGCGCGCTCGGAGGGACGGGCCGTGTTCGCCCTGGCTCGCACGTCCAACCCCGAGGGGGAGTCGCTCCAGCGGGCCCGGACCGACGGTGACGTGACGGTGGCCCAGAGCATCGTCGATGCGGCTGCGGCAGAGAACTCAGATGGTCGCGCGACCGTCGGACTGGTGGTCGGAGCCACCCGGCACCACGGCCTGCAGTTGGCGGATCTCGGCGCGCCGATCCTGGCTCCGGGCCTTGGTGCCCAGGGAGCCGCGGCGAGCGATCTGCCCGCTGTGTTCGCGGACGCAGATCAAAAGTGGGTGCTGCCGGCCAGCTCCCGATCGGTGCTGCGACACGGCCCCGACGTGACCGCACTGCGCGATGCCGCACGCCGCACCCGGGACGAGATCGAGGCGGCGTTCGGGGACCAGGTCTAGCCCGAGACCTCTTGTTCCAGTACGTCTTGTTCCAGTACGTCGGCCTGGCCGTCGCGGTGAGGCTTGGCATCGTCTGCCGGTGCAGAGTCCACCGGTAGCGACTCCAGAAATGCATCGATACGCGGCCACGTCCCTGACACGGCTTCGGGTCCGGCGATCAGTCCCAGATGACTTGTCTCGACGGTGTCGAAGTGCACCTGTGGTGATCCCTCGAGTAGGTCGACACCGTGCCGGGCAGCGGCCCACGGCACGATGGCGTCGCGGTGGCTCCCGAACAGCTGGACCGGGATCGCGATGCTCGTCAGATCGATGCGGCGCCCTCCGAGATCGAGCACACCGGTGGCCAGTTCACCCCGATAGATGAAGCACTCCCACATCTGTTCGGCCAGACGGCCCGGGTAGCCGGGGAATTCGCGCTGGAAGCGATTGACGATCTCCATCCGTGCGAGCCTCTCGGTGTCACCGAGATTGGACAAGATGAAGGCCGGCTTCTTCAGCTCGCGTTGCCATGCTGTGCCGCGGTAACCGATCTGCACCAGGGGCGCGGGAATGCCGCCGAGCAGCCGGAGAATGCCGGTGACCGCCAGACCCTTGGTCGGCCGGGTCAACTGCCGTACGAGGGGATAGGGGGGCACCAGCGCGTAGTCCAGGGGAGTGCCCACGGCTGTGACCGATCGGACGGGCAGGGCGGGATCGGCGGCGACGGTGAGCAGGCTGATCGTTCCGCCGAGACTCCACGCGATCAGGTCCACCTGACCGGGGCCATCGGTGCGCGTGGAGTTGTCCTGTTCCGGGGCGTAGAAATCGCTCTGCGCGCGGGTGATCGCCTGCGGGACGATGTCGTCGAAGAAGTCCTCGAAACCGAGGTGTCGGTCGCTTCTCCGGATCTCGCCGATGTCGAGCACGTACGGGATGCGGCCGGTCTGGAGCAGATGGTTGACCAACGAGTGATCTGGCTCGAGGTCGTAGCAGCTGGCGGGCGCAGCAATCGGCGGAACGAGGACCACCGGCGGGTGCCCGGCGCGGCGGGCGGCACGGAGTTGCTCGGTGTTGCCGAACCGGCGCAGACGACGGTGTGGTTCGTCGTGCAGCAGGACGTTCTCGGTCGACACCTCATCGCGGATGCCGTCCCCCAGGGTCAGCGCGTAGAGGTTCCGGAGCCGATCGGGCAGCAGACTCTCTCGCGGAGTCTGTTGGTTGGTCACGATGATGAAACCCCGTCCCGGCTGAGAATTGTCAGTGTGTGCGATCCACATCTAACACGAGGCGCTGAACGCGGTTCACGAGGCCATCGATGCGGTCGGGTGGGCATTCGCACAGGTCACACGGCCCTCCGACACGCGCGCACCGGCAAAAAACTTCGAAAAATCCCGATGCGGAACACCCGTCACAGCAGCACCACGGATGTGACCTACGTCATGCAGCCCGACATTTCTGTTGAGAACCTCGAATCCCGTTGTCGTGCAACGGCATTCGCTGGATCAATCAGATACTAGGCCGATTTAACTGCGACTGATGTGTGACGACGGGGAAGCTCGTTCGAAAGGCTTACAACACCCGTTTTAGTGGGGGAATGCCGGGGTGGGGGTCGCAAAAGGCGACGTGCGTGGGTACGGTCGCTTTCGCTGCCTCCCCACAGAGGCGGCCGCCCTGACGCCACCGGCGCGGGGCAGAGAATCACACAGACGAAATCGGAGGAACCGTGGCCCTTCCCCAGTTGACCGATGAGCAGCGCGCCGCTGCATTGGAGAAGGCAGCTGCCGCTCGCCGGGCCCGTGCCGAGCTCAAGGAGCGCCTGAAGCGAGGCGGCACCGATCTCCAGCAGGTTCTCAAGGATGCCGAGAACGACGAGATCCTGGGCAAGATGAAGGTGTCGGCACTGCTCGAGGCGTTGCCCAAGGTGGGCAAGGTCAAGGCGCAGGAAATCATGACCGAGCTCGAGATCGCTCCTACCCGCCGTCTGCGCGGGCTGGGTGATCGTCAGAAGAAGGCGCTGTTGGCCAAGTTCGACTTCGCCTGATCGCTGCTCAGTGAGCCCAGAACAACGACAGAGGGGCCGGCTTCTCGTTTTGGCCGGCCCTTCTGCTGTCGGAAAGTCCAGCGTGGTCCGCCGTCTGCGCGAACTGTTGCCCGACCTGATGTTCAGCGTCTCTGCGACCACCCGCGCCCCGCGCGCCGGTGAGGTCGACGGACGTGACTACTTTTTTGTCACCCCGGGTGAGTTCGACCGGTTGATCGCCGACGGCGAACTGCTGGAGTGGGCCGAGATCCACGGGGGCCTGCAACGCTCGGGCACACCCTCGCGGCCGGTGTTCGAGGCGATGGAGCAGGGTAGGCCCACGCTCGTCGAGGTCGATCTGGCCGGAGCCCGCAACATCAGGGCAGCGGTACCGGAGGCTGTGACAGTTTTCTTGGCGCCGCCGAGTTGGGAAGAACTGGTGTCCCGGCTACGCGGCCGGGGGACCGAATCCGACGAGGTGATCGAGCGGCGACTGCAGACCGCGAGGGCCGAATTGGACAGTGCCGACGAGTTCGATCACGTCGTGGTGAACGACGAAGTCGACTCGGTGGCCAAGCACTTGGTATCCTTGCTGGTTGAATCCCATTTGAATAATTCGTAGGAGCAATGTGAGCAGCTTGACCACCCCAGACGAGTTCATCGGCGAGGTCGACGCAACCGCGTACGACACACCCCTGGGCATCACGAACCCGCCGATCGACGAGCTGCTGGAACGCGCTTCTTCGAAGTATGCGCTGGTCATCTACGCCGCCAAGCGTGCGCGTCAGATCAACGACTACTACAACCAGCTCGGTGACGGCATCCTCGAGTACGTCGGCCCCCTCGTCGAGCCGGGCCTCCAGGAGAAGCCTCTCTCCATCGCCATGCGCGAGATCCACGCGGACCTTCTCGAGCACACCGAAGGCGAGTAGCTTCCCTTTACCCGGTCCGGAGGCGAGAGTTCGTGGGCGAGAACGTCAGTACGACGCGTAAGAACATCGTCATCGGGGTCGGTGGCGGCATAGCCGCGTACAAGGTCGGCTCGGTGGTACGTCACTTCACCGAGGCCGGCCATCATGTGCGTGTCATCCCTACCGAATCGGCATTGAAGTTCGTCGGGGCGGCCACCTTCGAGGCGCTCAGCGGTAACCCCGTCAGCACCGAGGTGTTCGACGATGTGCCGCGCGTGCCACACGTCCGTCTCGGTCAGGAAGCGGACCTGGTGTTGATCGCGCCGGCGACCGCCGATCTGATGGCCCGTGCTGCGAGTGGTCGCGCCGACGATCTGTTGACGTCGACGTTGTTGACCGCGCGCTGCCCGGTCCTGTTCGTCCCGGCCATGCACACCGAGATGTGGGAGCACCCGGCGACGCAGGCGAATGTGACCACCCTCCGAGAGCACGGCGCCACCGTGATGACCCCCGCATCGGGTCGACTGACCGGTGTCGACACCGGGGCCGGACGTCTGCCCGACCCGCAGGAGATAGCGCTGCTCGGTGAGCTGCTGCTCGACCGCCCCGACGCCCTCCCGTACGACCTCGCCGGGGTCAAGTTCCTGATCAGTGCCGGCGGCACGCGCGAACCCCTCGATCCCGTCCGCTACCTCGGCAACCGCAGCTCCGGAAAACAGGGTTACGCCCTGGCCCGCGCCGCTGCCCAGCGGGGGGCCCAGGTGACCATGGTCGCCGGCGCCACCTCCAACCTGCCCGATCCCGCGGGAGTGGAGATCATCCGCATCGCCACCGCAGCGCAGCTGGCCGACGAGATCGGGAAACGAGCTCCCGAGACCGACGTGGTGATCATGGCCGCGGCCGTGGCCGATTTCCGGCCCGTCCAGGTCTCCGACGCCAAGATCAAGAAGTCCGACAGCGGACCGGCCCCCATCGAACTGACCACCAACCCGGACATCCTCGCCGGTCTTGTCACCGCTCGCCGCAGTGGCTCGGTCCCGCAGTCGACGGCCATCGTCGGCTTCGCTGCCGAGACCGGCGACCTCCAGCACGGGGTTCTCGACCACGGCCGGGCAAAACTGGCCCGCAAAGGATGCGACCTCTTGGTCGTCAACGCGGTGGGTGAGGGCAAGGCATTCGGCATGGACCACAACACCGGTTGGATCCTGGCCGCAGGGGGCGAAGAAACCGCCCTGCCACTCGGGTCGAAAACACTCATGGCGACCCGAATACTTGACGCGATCAACGCTGTACGCACAGATGGTGTTGGCGCAGAAGGTCGATGTCCGTAGCTCGACCCACGTGTGTAATTTGAGGTCCGCGGGTAGTCGCGCACCGTACCGAACTCTTCAGGACCACCGCCTCCGAGAGGAAAACATGACCGATACCCGTTTGTTCACCAGCGAGTCCGTCACCGAGGGCCATCCCGACAAGATCTGTGACGCGATCAGCGACTCGATCCTCGACGCCCTGCTGACCGAGGATCCGCGAGCCCGGGTTGCGGTGGAGACCCTGGTCACCACCGGTCAGGTTCATGTGGCGGGTGAGGTGAACACGACGGCGTACGCCGACATCCCCAAGATCGTGCGTGAGAAGGTCCTGGATATCGGCTACGACTCGTCGGCCAAGGGGTTCGACGGCAACTCGTGCGGTGTCAACGTCGCCATCGGCGCGCAGTCCCCGGAGATCGCCCAGGGTGTCGACAACGCGTACGAGTCGCGCGTGGAAGGCATCACCGAAGACGAGATCGCTCGCCAGGGTGCCGGCGACCAGGGCCTGATGTTCGGGTACGCGACCAACGAGACCCCTGAGTTCATGCCGGTTCCGATCGCGCTTGCTCACCGTCTCGCCCGTCGCCTCACCGAGGTACGCAAGGAAGGTGTGCTGCCGTACCTGCGTCCGGACGGAAAGACCCAGGTCACCATCGAATACAACGGTGACAAGCCGGTCCGTCTCGACACCGTGGTGGTCTCCACGCAGCACGCCGCCGACATCGACCTCGAGAACCTCCTCACCCCCGACATCCGCAGCAAGGTCCTGGATTCGGTGTTCGCCGATCTCGATCTGCCGTTCCTCAACACCGATGATGTCCGTCTGCTGGTCAACCCGACCGGCAAGTTCGTCCTCGGCGGACCCATGGGCGACGCCGGACTCACCGGCCGCAAGATCATCGTCGACACCTACGGCGGCATGGCTCGTCACGGTGGCGGCGCCTTCTCGGGCAAGGACCCGTCGAAGGTCGACCGCAGTGCTGCATACGCCATGCGCTGGGTGGCCAAGAACGCAATCGCGGCAGGCCTGGCCAGCCGTATCGAGGTGCAGGTCGCCTACGCCATCGGCAAGGCTGCCCCCGTGGGCCTGTTCGTCGAGACCTTCGGCACCGAGACCGTCGACCCCGCCAAGATCCAGTCGGCCATCTCCGAGGTGTTCGACCTGCGTCCGGGCGCGATCATCCGTGACCTCGACCTGCTTCGGCCGATCTACGCCCCGACCGCTGCCTACGGACACTTCGGTCGCACCGACATCGATCTGCCGTGGGAGCACACCGACCGGGCCGACAAGCTGAAGGCTGCTGCCGGCGCGTGAAACCAGAGCGGCAGCTCGCACCTGAACTGCCGGTCGCGCGTGTTCTGCCGATGCTCGGGCTGGCCCATCTGGACCGGCCGTTCGATTACCAGGTACAAGATGCCCAGCACCTGGACGCCCAGCCGGGCGTCCGGGTGCGGGTGCGTTTTTCCGGCCGTCTCGTCGACGGATACATACTCGACCGCATCGAGGCGAGCGACCATCCCGGCAAGCTCGGGTGGCTCGAGAGGGTGGTCTCGCCGGAACCGGTCCTGACCCCTGAGCTGGCCACGTTGGCGCGGGCAGTCGCAGATCGGTACGCGGGCACCATGACAGATGTCCTGCGGCTGGCCATCCCGCCCCGTCATGCGCGCACCGAGCAGACCGTGGGTGCACCGCCAGGCACCCCCAGGCCACCGACCGTCGATGTGGACGGATGGAAACCATACGAGCATGCAGAGTCGTACCTGGCTGCTGTCGCCGATGGCAAAGCCGCTCGGGCGGCATGGCAGGCGGTGCCCGGGGAGGACTGGCCCCGGCGACTGGCCGAGCTCGCATGCCACACGGTGATCGCCGGCCGCAGCGCCATCATCGTGGTCCCCGACCAGCGCGATCTGGTACGGCTCGAGGCAGCGTGCGAGCCGATCTTGGGCGACCGGGTGGTGTCGTTGTCCGCGGGATTGGGCCCTTCGGCACGGTATCGGCGCTGGTTGCGAGCACTGCGCGGGCAGGCTTCGGTGGTGATCGGCACCCGGAGCGCAGTGTTCACGCCGATTCCCGACCTCGGACTGATCTGCGTGTGGGACGACGGGGACGACAGTCTGTGCGATCCACGTGCGCCGTACCCACATACCCGCGAAGTGGCGGTCCTGCGGTCGCACAGCGACAAGTGCGCACTGGTCCTCGGTGGTGTCGCTCGTACGGCGGAAACCCAGGCCCTCGTCGATGCCGGCTGGGCTCACGACCTCACCGCGTCACGCTCGGTCGTCCGTGAACGATCCCCCCGCATCTCGGCGCTCTCCGACGAGGACAACCGGGTGGCCCGTGACCCGCTTGCTCGGTCGGCCCGAATCCCGGCCGTCGCGTTCGATGCGGCCCGCGCCGCCGTGGCCGCCGACGCCCCCGTGCTCTTCAGTGTGCCCAGGCGCGGTTATCTACCGTCGCTGGCCTGTGAACGGTGCCGTTCGCACGTACGTTGCCGTCGATGCCACGGGCCGATGCAGGCAGACGGCCCGGTGCCGACCGACGGTGCCGGGCCCGACAGCAACTCGGTGGGTTTGTTGAGCTGCCGGTGGTGTGGTCATCCCGACGCCGATTTCCGCTGCACCGAATGCGGTTTCACCAAGGTGAGGGCGCTGACGACGGGGGCTCGCCGGACGGCCGAGGAACTGGGCCGCGCATTCCCGGGTGTTCCCGTCCTCACCTCGGGCGGAGACAAGATCGTCGACAGCATCGGCAGCGGTCCACGTGTTGTCGTCAGTACCCCGGGCGCCGAGCCCGTGGCCGAAGACGGTTACGGCGCCGCCATCTTGTTGGACACCTGGGCACAGCTCGACCGCACCGAACTGCGAGCCGGCGAAGAGGCGGTTCGCCGCTGGCTGTCCGCCGCCATGCTCGTACGTCCCCACGGACGTGGGGGAGCAGTGGTGATCGTCGCCGACGCGGGACTAGGTCCGGTGCAGTCGGTGATCCGTTGGGACCCCGTCGGCTTCGCCGAGAACGAGGTGGCACAGCGGACCGAACTCGGGTTCCCGCCTACGGTCACGATGGCCTCGATCGACGGCGCCGGTCCGGCCATCGTCGCCTTCGCCGAAACCGTCCACCTCCCGCCGGGTGGTGAGGTGCTCGGTCCGGTGGAGCTACCCGCCGGTGTGCGGTTGCCCTCAGGCCTCAATCGCGACGAGATCTCCGACCCGCAACGAATACTGCTGCGGTGCAAGAGATCTCAAGGTCGAGAACTGGCTGCTGCGCTTCATGCAGCGCAGGTCGGCCGGAATGCACAACACGATTCACAGCCGATCAGGGTGCAGATGGATCCGCCCACCATCGGCTAGGGCTTCTGGGTGGCTAGGCTGTTGGTCGGCCGCGAACACGCGGACCGAACTCGGAGATTGGGGTACTACATGCGGGTGGTGTTCGCAGGCACGCCCGAACCCGCGGTTGCGTCTCTCAAGGCATTGATCGAGTCGTCCCGCCATGAGGTCGTCGGCGTGATCAGTCGGCCCGATGCAGCAGCGGGCCGGGGACGGAAGATGACCCGCTCACCGGTGGCTGCCCTCGCCGACGAGCACGCCATACCCGTGATCACCCCGCGAAGGCTCAAAGATCCCGAGGCTGTCGAGCAACTACGAGAGTGGGCGCCCGAGTGCGCGCCGGTGGTGGCCTACGGCGGACTGGTACCGCCGGAGCTGCTGGATCTTCCCACCCACGGCTGGGTCAATCTGCATTTCTCGTTGTTACCGTCATGGCGCGGCGCTGCGCCGGTGCAGGCGGCGATCGCTGCCGGCGACGAGATGACCGGCGCCAGCACCTTCCGGCTCGAAGCAGGCCTCGACACCGGCCCGGTCTTCGGCGTGGTGACCGAACGGATTCGCTACACCGACACCGCAGGTGATCTGCTGGGTCGGCTGTCAGAGACGGGGGCGCACCTGCTGGTGACCACCCTCGACGGCATCGAGGACGGCTACCTGGAGGCCAAACCGCAACCGGCCGACGGCATCAGCACGGCTCCGAAGATCACCATCGACGACGCACGCATTCGCTGGGACCTACCGGCGCACCTGATCGATCGGCACATTCGGGCGATGACACCCCACCCGGGCGCCTGGACCACGCTGGATGATCTGCGGGTCAAGGTGTTACGTGCGTCGATGGTCACCGACCCGGTCGATGTGACGCCGGCTCCGGGCGAACTGGCCGTGACGAAGAAGGCCCTGTATGTAGGTACCAAGACGGTGCCGATTCGACTGGATTCCGTTCAGCCGCAGGGCAAAAAAGCAATGGCCGGTCCCGACTGGGCGCGCGGGGCCAGGCTCACCGATGGACAGGCACTCACATGAACCGCCCCGTTGACGATCAGGAACACACCCCGATAGATCCAGCCCGGCAGGCTGCCGTGGAGGTGCTGGCCGCAGTGCGTGAGCGCGACGCCTACGCCAACCTGGTGCTGCCGAAGATGTTGCGCGACCGCAAGATCACCGGTCGCGACGCCGCGCTGGCCACGGAACTGACCTACGGCACCAGCCGTGCGGTGGGGTTGCTCGACCAGATCATCTCCGAGGTCGCGAAACGGCCCGTCGAGGAGATCGACGGGGTGGTGCTCGATGTGCTGCGGTTGGGTGCATACCAACTGCTGCGGACGCGGATCGGCGCGCATGCCGCCGTCTCGACGTCGGTCGATCTCGTCCGGTCCCGCGCCGGTCACGGACCTGTGGGTTTCGCAAACGCAGTGTTGCGCAAGATCTCTCAGCGCACCGAAGAGCTGTGGGTGGACGCGCTCGCACCGTCGATCAGTGAAGACCTCATCGGCCATCTGGCATTTCAGTACGCCCATCCGCGCTGGATCGCCGAGGTGTTCGACGACGCGCTCGGTGGTTCGGCGGGTGCTCTGCAGGCCGCACTGGCTGCGGACGACGAACGCCCGTCGACCCATCTGGTCGCCCGGCCGGGCATGATCACCGCCGACGAACTCGCCGCCGTCACGGGAGGTGACGTGGGCCGCTACTCGCCCTACTGCGTGTACCTCGACAGCGGCGATCCCGGCGACATCGAGCCGATCCGTGAAGGTCTGGCCGGGGTCCAGGACGAAGGCAGTCAGCTGGTGGCGCGCGCCTTGGCGATCGCTCCACTCGACGGGGATGACGCCGGTCGATGGCTTGATCTGTGCGCCGGTCCTGGTGGCAAGGCGGCTCTACTCGGGGCTCTTGCCGACATAGATGGTGCCCGGGTCACCGCGGTCGAGAAAGCTCCGCACCGTGCCGAATTGATCCGTAAGGCGACCCGGGAGCTACCCGTCGACGTGATCGTCGGCGACGGGCGTGACCCGGGCCTGGAGCCCGGGTTCGACCGTGTCCTAGTGGACGCCCCGTGCACCGGTCTCGGTGCCCTCCGACGCCGGCCAGAGGCCCGGTGGCGACGCAATCCAGGCGACGTTCCCGATCTTGTCGCGCTGCAGAAGCAGTTGCTCGCGTCGGCGGTGGACCAGCTGCGGTCGGGCGGTGTGGTGGTCTACTCCACGTGCTCGCCACACCCGGCCGAAACCCGCGAGGTGGCGGATTGGGCGATCGCCGAGTTGCCGGTGAACGCACTGGACACCCGTGACCTGGTACCCGTCGACGATCTGACCGGAGGGCCGTACGTGCAGCTCTGGCCTCACCTGCACGGCACCGACGCCATGTTCTTCGCGGCGCTCCGCAAGAACTGATCGGCGGGATACGACGCGTCAAAACGCGTGTGCAGCAGTCCGGACCGGTCCGTTGGGTTGGGTCTCGACCCGACATTAGGATGACTGCATGTCGAATCAGCCGATGATCGCGCCGTCCATCCTGTCCGCCGACTTCGCCAGGCTCGGAGCCGAAGCAGATGCGGTGACCGGTGCCGATTGGCTACACGTCGATGTGATGGACGGTCACTTCGTCCCGAACCTCACTCTCGGATTACCGGTGGTGAAAAGCCTGCTCAAGAGCACGGATATCCCGATCGACTGCCACCTGATGATCGAGGACCCGAAGCGGTGGGCCCCGGGTTATGCCGAGGCGGGGGCACACAACGTCACATTTCACGCGGAGGCCACCGACGATCCCGTGGCCGTGGGGCGCGACATCCGGGCCGCCGGCGCGAAGGCGGGATTGAGTATCAAACCCGGCACGTCCCTCGACCCATACCTCGAGATCCTCAGAGAGTTCGACACGTTGCTCGTGATGAGTGTGGAACCCGGTTTCGGCGGACAGTCGTTCATCCCTGACGTGCTCGACAAGGTCCGGCGGATCCGGAAGCTCGTGGATTCCGGTGAATTGCGGGTGATCGTCGAGATCGACGGGGGCATCAACGCGGACACCATCGAACAAGCGGCCGCGGCCGGTGTCGATTGTTTTGTTGCAGGGTCGGCGGTCTACGGGGCCGATGACCCAGCGCAAGCCGTGGTATCGCTTCGCGCACAGGCGCTCAGCGCGCGACAGTGACGAGCGCGGCAACTCCCGTGACCGGCCCTGTCTCAGCGGCGATGCACCGCGCGATGAGTGAATCGATCGGTGCACGCGGACTGAGTACGCCGAACCCGCCGGTCGGCGCGGTGATCCTGGACGCCGACGGAAACGTGGCCGGGGTGGGACACACCAGGGAGGCCGGGGGCCCGCACGCCGAGGTGGTCGCTCTCGGGCAGGCAGGAGACAGAGCTGCGGGTGGGACCGCGGTGGTGACCCTCGAGCCGTGCAATCACA
This sequence comes from Williamsia muralis, assembly GCF_051487485.1. Taxonomy (GTDB): domain Bacteria; phylum Actinomycetota; class Actinomycetes; order Mycobacteriales; family Mycobacteriaceae; genus Williamsia; species Williamsia muralis_B. The sequence goes on from NZ_JAHVCV010000003.1 coordinate 419,151, forward strand.
CCGGGCGAACCGGGCCGTGTTCTGAGGCACTGATCGCCGCAGGCATCAGAGTTGTCCATTACGCGGTCGCCGACCCCAACCCCGTTGCCACGGGCGGACATCGGCGACTCGAGGATGCGGGACTCGAGGTGCACGGCGGCGTGTGCGCCGACGCGGTTGCCGCCGGCCCTCTGCGTGAATGGTTGTTCCGCCAGGAGCACGGTCGTCCGATGGTGACCGCCAAGTTCGCCGCATCGGTCGACGGCCGGGTCGCTGCGCCCGACGGCTCGAGCCAGTGGATCACGGGTCCGGCCGCGCGCGAGCGTGTGCACGACGAGCGTGCGCAGATCGACGCGATCGTGGTCGGCACGGGCACCGTACTGGCCGACGACCCGAGTCTCACCGCGAGGTACCCCGACGGCTCACTCCGCGAACACCAGCCACTGCGAGTTGTTGTCGGATCGTCGGCCATTCCGCCGGAGGCAAAGGTGTTCGACGGTCGAGCGCGCACGATCCGTGTTCGTGAGCACGAACCGGCGGCGGTGGTGGAGGCTCTGGCCGAGCTGAGCAATGTGCAGATCGAGGGCGGATCACGGTTGCTCGGTGCGTTTTTCGCGGCGGGTCTGGTCGACCGCGTGCAGGCGTATGTCGCCCCGCTGGTGATAGGCGGGGGACTCGCGGCAATCACGGATGACTCGGTCACCACGCTGCAGCAGGCGAGGCGATTTTCGACCGATCGTGTGGAGACACTCGGAGACGACGTTCTGCTCACCCTGACTGCAACCTGCTGACCGGCCATTTCGTGGTCTTCTCGCTGGTCAGCGGGATCGATGGATGTGCTAACTTCGTAAGTGGAAGTTCTCGGGGCGGGGTGCAATTCCCCACCGGCGGTAATCGTGGGCGACAGTTCGCCTGCGGAGCCCGCGAGCGCCCGCATCACCCGATGCGGGGTCAGCAGATTCCGGTGAGATTCCGGAGCCGACGGTGATAGTCCGGATGAAAGAGAACACCACGGCCGGTCCGATGGATCGGCACGTGCGACGCCGCCCTGAGATCGCAGCAGCGATGTGAGGAGTTGGCGATGTTCACCGGAATCGTCGAAGAACGCGGCAGTATCGTCGCGCGTGAAGACCTGTCCGACGCGGCGCGGTTCACCGTCCGCGGACCGCTGGTCACCAGCGATGCCGGTCACGGTGACTCGATCGCCGTCAACGGTGTCTGCCTGACCGTGGTCGAACTACGGCCCGGCGGTGAGTTCACCGTCGACGTGATGGCCGAGACCCTCAAGCGCAGCTCACTGGCCACCGTCAGTCCCGGCAGCCCCGTCAACCTCGAGCGTGCGATGCCCGCCGGTGGTCGTTTCGGCGGACACATCGTGCAGGGGCACGTCGACGGTGTCGGCACCGTCCAGACCGTGAACCAGGCGGAGAACTGGACCGTCGTGCGGATCGGTACCACAACAGCGGTTGCCCGGTACATCGTCGAGAAGGGCTCGATCACCGTCGACGGCGTGTCACTGACCGTTTCGGCCATCGGACCCGACTGGTTCGAGATCTCGCTCATCCCAACCACTCTCGATCTGACGACGCTGGGTGCGGCCGTCCCGGGGGTGGTCGTTAACCTGGAGGTCGACGTGATCGCCAAATACGTCGAACGGCTAGCCGCGATCGGAGCACAGCGATGAACAGTCCAACGGACGAGGTCGACGGCCTGCGCCAGACCACCAGGTTCGACACGGTGGAGCGCGCCATCGCCGATATCGCTGCCGGGAAAGCCGTTGTTGTCGTGGACGACGAGGACCGGGAGAACGAGGGCGACCTGATCTTCGCGGCCGAGAAGGCCACCCCCGAACTCGTGGCTTTCATGGTCCGCTACACCTCGGGATACCTGTGTGTGCCACTCGACGGTGCGGACTGTGACCGCCTCGGGCTTCCGCCGATGTACTCGATGAACCAGGACAAGCACGGCACCGCCTACACGGTGACGGTTGATGCCCGCGAGGGAATCGGAACAGGTATCAGCGCATCGGACCGCGCCGCCACCATGCGCCTGCTGGCCGACCCGGCGAGCACGGCGGGGGACTTCACCAGGCCCGGCCACGTGGTTCCCCTGCGCGCCAAGGAGGGCGGCGTGCTTCGTCGCCCAGGGCACACCGAGGCCGCGGTCGATCTGGCCCGGATGGCCGATCTGTCGCCTGCCGGGGTGATCTGCGAGATCGTCAGCCAGAAGGACGAGGGCGCGATGGCCCAGACCCCGGAACTGCGGGTGTTCGCCGACGAACACGACCTCGCGCTGATCTCCATCGCCGACCTGATCGCCTGGCGACGTCGCCATGAGAAGCATGTGGTCCGGGTGGCCGATGCCAGGATCCCGACCGCACACGGCACGTTCCGGGCTGTCGGCTACACCAGCATCTACGACGATGTCGAACACGTCGCGCTGGTACTGGGCGACATCGCCGGCGCAGACGGCGAGGGCAACGACGTGCTCGTGCGCGTCCACTCCGAATGTCTGACCGGAGACGTCTTCGGGTCACTGCGTTGTGATTGTGGTCCCCAGCTCGACGCCGCCCTGGAGATGGTGGCCGACGAAGGTCGCGGGATCGTCCTCTACATGCGGGGCCACGAGGGTCGCGGCATCGGCCTGCTGCACAAGCTGCAGGCCTATCAGCTGCAGGATGCCGGGTCGGACACGGTCGACGCCAACCTGGAGCTGGGGCTGCCTGCCGACTCTCGCGACTACGGTCTGGGGGCTCAGATCCTCGTCGATCTGGGTGTGTCGTCGATGCGGTTGTTGACGAACAACCCTGCCAAGCGGGTAGGCCTCGACGGCTACGGCCTGCATGTCACCGAACGAGTGCCGATGCCCGTGCGTCCCAACGCCGAGAACCTGCGGTACCTGCGGACCAAGCGTGACCGGATGGGTCACGACCTGGTCGGACTCGACGACGACCAGGGCCACCCCTTCAACGTGAGCGGAGGCAACCCCGCATGAGCGGCGCCGGAGAACCCGAACTCGAACTCGGTGACGCGAGCAGTCTGCGTCTGGCGATCGTTGCCTCGCAGTGGCATTCGACCATCTGCGAATCGCTGCTGAGCGGCGCCACCACGGCCGCGGCCAAGGCCGGGATCGACGCGCCGACGGTGATCCGTGTCGCCGGTGCCATCGAACTGCCCGTCATCGTGCAGGCGCTGGCCCGTACCCACGACGCCGTCGTGGCCCTCGGAGTGGTCATCAAGGGCGAGACGCCTCACTTCGAATACGTCTGCGATGCGGTCACCGCAGGTCTGACCCGGGTGTCGCTCGACGAGTCGACCCCCGTCGGCAACGGGGTGCTGACCACGCTGGACGAACAGCAGGCACTCGACCGTGCCGGACTTCCCGAGTCGAAAGAGGACAAGGGCGCCCAGGCCGCCACCGCGGCGATCGCATCGGCGCTGACCTTGCGGACACTCGCCCGAGACGACAACCCGGCCGAGGTCCGATGAGACTGCGTTCGACCGTGACCACGAACACCTCCGGCAGCCGGGACGAGGACCGTTGGCAGCTGGTGTACAGACCACGGAAGTCGCCGCGTTACGCGACCGTCGCGGCGGCCGCCATCATCATCGTCTTCATCGTGATCGCAGCGCTGCTTCGGGTCTCGGACACAGGGGCGTACTTCCGCACCTCCGACCAGGTCGCCATGGCGTTGATCGGTTGCGTGATCGGTGGGTCACTCCTCACCCTGACCCGCGCCCGCATCAGGGTCGGGGCGGAGGGCGTCGCGGTTCGGAACCTGTTGCAGGAGCGCATCTTCGACTGGAGCATCGTGCGCGGTGTCTGGTATCCGGACAGTGCGAACTGGGCGCGGCTGGAGCTCCCGGACGACGAACACGTCCCGGTACTGGCCATCCAGGCCAACGACGGTGAGAAGGCGATCGCGGCCATGAACGAGTTCCGTGCTCTGCGCGACCGATACACCCGCGACCCTGAACACTGACCTGGGCACCGTGGGTCCTCACCGGGGGCGACGGCCGCGTGTGCGGACTTGTCGGCGCGGGGTACTAGCCTGGAATCGTGCCTGACCCGTCTACGTACCGCCCGGCTCCGGGGAGCATTCCCACCCAGCCCGGTGTGTACAAATTCCGGGACATCCACCATCGGGTGATCTACGTGGGCAAGGCGAAAAGTCTTCGTTCGCGATTGACCTCGTACTTCGCGGACCTGTCCTCGCTGCACCCCCGTACGCGCCAGATGGTGACCACGGCGGCGTCGGTGGAGTGGACCGTGGTGTCCACCGAAGTCGAGGCCCTGCAACTCGAATACAACTGGATCAAAGAGTTCGACCCGCGTTTCAACGTCCGCTACCGCGACGACAAGAGCTACCCGATGCTCGCCGTCACGATGGCCGAGGAATACCCGCGGTTGTTCGTCTACCGCGGACCACGTCGCAAAGGGGTCCGCTACTTCGGTCCCTATTCGCATGCCTGGGCGATTCGCGAGACGCTCGATCTGCTCACCCGGGTGTTTCCTGCACGCACGTGCTCCTCCGGAGTGTTCAAGCGGCACAAGCAGATCGACCGACCGTGTCTGCTGGGTTACATCGACAAGTGCGCGGCCCCGTGCATCGGGCGCGTCAGCGCAGAAGAACACCGGACCATCGTCGAGGACTTCTGCGACTTCCTCGCCGGGCGCACCGATCGCATGATCAACAACCTCCAGGGCCAGATGGAACGCGCATCGGCAGACCTGGACTTCGAGCGCGCGGCCCGGCTGCGCGACGACATCGGGGCCCTGCGGCGGGCACTGGAACGGCAGGCCGTGGTGCTCGGAGACGGCACCGATGCCGATCTCGTGGCCATGGACGGCGACCAGCTCGAGGTGTCGGTGCAGGTCTTCCATGTCCGTGGCGGCCGCGTCCGTGGCCAGCGTGGGTGGATCGTGGAGAAGTCCGGCGACGACCAGATGGCCGAGCAGGTCGGACAGTTCCTCACGCAGTTCTACGGCGAGCAGGTCGATCAAGCCGACTCGATCGACGTGGAGGAGGGCCACGCGAAGGCCGACCCGGTACCCCGGGAGGTGCTGGTCCAGACGCTGCCCCCGAACGTCGACGAGGTCCGCGAATGGCTCTCGGGCCTTCGGGGGAGCAATGTGGACCTGCGCATCCCTCAACGCGGTGACAAAAGGGCGCTGATGGAGACCCTGGCGCGCAACGCCGCCGATGCCCTCAACCAGCACAAGCTCAAGCGTGCGGGTGACCTGACGACCCGGTCGGCCGCCCTCACCGAGATCCAGGACACCCTCGGCCTCGACACCGCGCCGCTGCGGATCGAATGTATCGACATCTCGCACGTGCAGGGCACGGACGTGGTTGCATCGTTGGTGGTGTTCGAAGACGGCCTGCCACGCAAGTCCGACTATCGGCACTACGCGATCCGTGAGGCCGCCGGGGACGGCCGGTCCGACGATGTCGCCTCGATCGCCGAGGTCACGCGCCGCCGTTTCCTGCGCCACCGTGCCGATGTCGCGGCCGCGGCTCCGGTGACAACCGCGGCGATCGGTGGGGGAACCGCGGCCGACGGCGTCGTCGAGGTAGATCCGAACGGGGGAGACATGGCGCCGGAAGCGGCGATCGACCCGAAGACGGGACGTCCGCGCAAGTTCGCCTACCCACCGAATCTGTTTGTCGTGGATGGCGGCGCACCGCAGGTGCATGCGGCGGCGGCGGTCCTGGACGAGTTGAACATCACCGATGTCGCGGTGATCGGTCTGGCCAAACGGCTCGAAGAGGTATGGGTGCCCGGCGACGACGATCCGGTCATCTTCCCCCGGACCAGCGAAGCGCTCTTCCTGCTGCAGCGGGTGCGCGATGAGGCGCACCGGTTCGCGATCAGCTTCCATCGCAGCAAGCGCAGCAAGCGGATGACCGCCTCGGCCCTTGACGGCGTGCCCGGGTTGGGAGCAACCCGGCGTGCGGCTCTCGTCGCGCACTTCGGGTCGGTGGCCAATCTCCGGCAGGCCACCATCGAACAGATCTCCGAGGTCCCCGGGATCGGCCAGACCACCGCTCGGGCGGTGCAAGAGGCACTTGTCGAACATAATCAGGGCAGTGAACAGACAGGATCCGCCAGGTGAGTGAATCGCAGGCCGGCACCACAACCGGTGCCCCGGGGCTGACCGAGGTGTTGCTGGTCACCGGACTGTCCGGTGCCGGCAGCAGTACTGTGGCGAACCTGCTGGAAGACGCCGGCTGGTACGTCGTCGACAACGTCCCGCACACCTTGATCAGGTCGATGGTGGACGTGGCCCGCCGCGACGACTCCGCCATCTCCCGGATGGCCATCGTGATGCGTATCCAGATCGACTCCTACGCCTCGGCCCTCGATGCCTTGCGCTCCGAACTGGTCGAGACCGGTGTCGATCCCAAAGTGGTGTTCATCGAGGCGTCCGACCAGGTGCTCGTACAGCGGTTCGAGCAGGTACGTCGCCGACATCCGTTGCAGGGCAACGGCACTCTGATCTCGGCCATCGCGACCGAGCGGGCGATGCTGGCTGCGGTGAAGGAACGGGCGGATCTTGTCATCGACACCTCGAACCTGTCGGTGGCCAGGTTGCGGGTGATCATCGAGGGCGCATATGCGAACGCGTCGGTCGCGGACGTGAGCGTGGTGGTCGAGTCGTTCGGGTTCAAGTACGGGCTGCCGATCGACGCGGACATGGTGGCCGACGTTCGTTTCCTGCCCAATCCGCACTGGGTGCCGGAGCTCCGCGACCACAACGGTCTCGAGGAGCCGGTGCGTGACTACGTCCTGGGTCAGGAGGGCGCCGATGAGTTCCTGGAGAAATACGAGCAGATCTTGAGACTGGTCGGTGCGGGATACCGGCGCGAAGGCAAGAGGTACATGACGGTGGCCATCGGATGCACCGGCGGAAAGCACCGAAGCGTCGCGATGAGCGAGGCCATCGCCGCCCGATTGTCGTGCCCGGCAGACGGTGCGGCCGCTTTCGCGGTGCGGGTGGCCCATCGGGATCTGGGCCGCGAATGACCGGCCGCGACCCCTCGATCGTCGCGCTGGGTGGGGGGCATGGTCTGTACGCCACCCTCACCGCCATGCGTCGGTTGAGCAGCAACGTGACCGCCGTGGTGACGGTCGCCGACGACGGCGGATCGTCCGGACGACTGCGGTCCGAACTCGGCGTCCTGCCGCCCGGTGACCTCCGGATGGCCATTGCCGCTTTGCTTGCTGCCACCGAACCAGAGGGCCGGGATGTCGCCGGGGTGGCCGGTGCACAGCCACCCGAGGAGTGGGCCGCGCTGTTGCAGCACCGTTTCGGCGGGCGCGGAGCTCTGGCCGGCCATCCGGTCGGAAATCTGTTGCTCGCCGGGCTCACCGAGGTCACCGGTGACGCGGTCAAGGCGCTGAAGATGATCACCACACTCTTCGGTGTGCAGGGCAGGGTGTTGCCGATGTCGGCCACCGCCCTCGACATCGAAGCCGATGTGTCCGGGCTCGAAGCCGACCCGCGGATCAGCCATTCGATCCGCGGTCAGGTCGCGGTCGCGACCACGCCGGGAAAGGTGCGCCGGGTCCGGTTGCTGCCGCACCAGCCGCCGGCGTGCCCGGAGGCCGTCGACGCCATCGACGGCGCCGACCTGGTGGTCCTCGGCCCGGGGTCCTGGTTCTCGAGCGTGATCCCGCATGTGTTGGTACCCGAGCAGCTCGCCGCACTCAAACGGACGGCTGCCCGCAAGATCCTCATCGTCAACCTCGCACCCGAACCCGGTGAGACGGCCGGTTTTTCGGTTGAACGCCACCTGCACGTCCTACTCGCTCACGCCGACGATTTCCGGGTCGACCACGTGGTCGTGGACTCGGCGTCGGTGCCGTTCGGACGCGAACGTGAGCATGTGGAACGAGCTGCCGCGAAGTTCGGAGCCACCCTGCACGACGGCGAACTGGCAGTCCCTGGCACCCACACCCATGACCCCGCTCGCGTGGCGGCTCTCATCGCCGGCCTGTGCGATAGTGAAGCCGCCAGTTACAGATCGATAGTTCCAAGAACCACAGAGGGAGACGGCGTCCGGTGGCGATGACATCCGCGGTCAAAGACGAATTGAGTCGTCTGGCGGTCACGCAGGTGAGCAGCCGCAAGGCAGAGGTCTCGGCTCTGCTGCGTTTCGCGGGCGGACTCCACATCGTCGCGGGACGAGTGGTGGTGGAGGCCGAGGTCGACCTCGGCAACGTCGCGCGGCGGCTGCGCCAGGCGATCTTCGACCTCTACGGGTACAACTCCGAATTCCACGTCCTCAGTGCCGGCGGCATCCGCAAGAGTGCCCGGTACATCGTCCGCGTCACCAAGGACGGCGAGGCCCTGGCCCGTCAGACCGGTCTGCTGGACATGCGTGGCCGGCCCGTGCGCGGCCTACCGGCCCAGGTGGTCGGCGGCACCATCGGTGACGCCGAAGCTGCTTGGCGCGGAGCATTTCTCGCGCACGGATCGTTGACCGAGCCTGGCCGTTCCTCGGCCCTGGAAGTCAGCTGCCCCGGACCGGAGGCCGCGCTGGCCCTGGTGGGTGCAGCTCGGCGACTCGGCGTCACCGCCAAGGCCCGTGAGGTTCGCGGCGCCGACCGCGTGGTGATTCGCGACGGCGAGGCCATCGGCGCGCTGCTGACCAGGATGGGAGCGCAGGACACCCGGCTCACCTGGGAAGAGCGCCGGATGCGCCGCGAGGTGCGTGCCACCGCCAACCGCCTTGCCAATTTCGACGACGCCAACCTGCGTCGGTCGGCGCGAGCCGCTGTTGCTGCTGCCGCCCGGGTGGAGCGCGCTCTCGAGATCCTCGGCGACCAGGTGCCCGATCACCTGATCTCGGCGGGACAGCTCCGGATCACCCACCGGCAGGCATCGCTGGAGGAGTTGGGCCAGCTCGCCGATCCTCCGATGACGAAAGACGCTGTGGCGGGCCGTATCCGGCGTCTGCTGTCGATGGCCGACAAAAAGGCGCGGACCGAAGGCATCCCCGACACCGAGTCGGCGGTCACCGCCGATCTGCTCGACGACGACTGACGAGCGCGGCCGGGCGCTTCGGCGTCCCATCACACCCGGTGCCAGGACCGGGCGTGCCTGGCTGTTCGGGGCCGACTAGGCTGATCACTGCCGCAGAGGCCGGGAGCCACACAATGGCCCAGCACACCGCATAGCTAAGGAGCTCACAGTGACCGTTCGGGTAGGCGTCAACGGATTCGGCCGGATCGGCCGCAACTTCTTCCGTGCCGTGGAAGCACAAAAGGCGTTGGGCACCACCGACGTCGAGATCGTCGCCGTCAACGACCTCACCGACAACGCGAGCCTGGCTCATCTGCTCAAGTACGACTCCATCCTGGGCCGCCTGCCGCAGGACGTCTCGCTCGAAGGTGACGACACCATCGTCGTCGGCGATCAGAAGATCAAGGCGCTGTCGTTGCGCGAAGGCCCGTCGGCGCTCCCGTGGGGTGACCTCGGTGTCGACGTCGTCGTCGAGTCCACCGGAATCTTCACCGATGCTGCCAAGGCGAAGGGCCACCTGGACGCCGGCGCCAAGAAGGTCATCATCTCCGCGCCCGCCAAGGGCGAGGACATCACCATCGTGATGGGCGTCAACGACGACAAGTACGACGGCAGCCAGAACATCATCTCCAACGCGTCGTGCACCACCAACTGCCTCGGCCCCATCGCCAAGGTCCTCGACGACGAGTTCGGCATCGTCAAGGGTCTGATGACCACGATCCACGCCTACACCCAGGACCAGAACCTCCAGGACGGACCGCACAGTGACCTCCGTCGTGCGCGCGCTGCCGCTCTGAACGTCGTCCCGACCGGCACCGGTGCCGCCAAGGCGATCGGGCTCGTGCTCCCGCAGCTGCTCGGCAAGCTCGATGGTTACGCACTCCGCGTGCCGATCCCGACCGGCTCGGTCACCGACCTCACCGCGAACCTCAAGAAGTCGGCCAGCGTCGACGAGATCAACGCCGCGATGAAGGCTGCCGCCGAGGGTCCCCTCAAGGGCATCCTGAAGTACAGCACCGACCCGATCGTGTCCTCCGACATCGTCACCGACCCGCACTCGAGCATCTTCGACGCGCCGCTGACCAAGGTGATCGACGACCAGGTCAAGATCGTGTCGTGGTACGACAACGAGTGGGGCTACTCAAACCGCCTCGTCGACCTCATCGGCCTGGTCGGCAAGTCACTGTAATCCGGTCCTTCCAGCGCCAGGAGACGACGTACCCGTGACCACCTCGGTTCCCACCCTCGCCGATTTGCTCGAGACCGGAGTGGAAGGAAGGACCGTGCTGGTCCGTTCCGACCTAAACGTGCCTCTCGACGGCGGCAAGATCACCGACGCCGGACGCATTGTCGCGTCGGCGCCGACCATCAAGGCTCTGTCCGACGCAGGTGCCAAGGTCATCGTGACCGCACACCTGGGCCGTCCGAAGGGGGCGCCCGACCCGGCGTTCTCCCTCGCGCCGGTCGCCGAGCGTCTCGGCACCGAGTTGGGCCGCAACGTCCAGCTCGCCGGTGACGTGGTCGGCGGGGACGCACTGGCCCGGTCGGAAGGTCTGACCGACGGCGACGTGCTGCTGGTCGAGAACGTGCGGTTCGATCCGCGCGAGACCTCCAAGGACGCAGCCGAGCGCGAGAAGCTCGCCAAGGCGCTGGTGGAGTTGACCGGTGACGAGGGCGCGTTCGTCTCCGACGGATTCGGTGTGGTGCACCGCGAGCAGGCATCGGTGTACGACGTGGCAAAGCTGTTGCCGCACTACGCCGGTGGCCTGGTCGCAGCCGAGGTCGAGGTTCTGGCCAAGCTGACCACCGACACCGCCCGGCCATACGCGGTGGTGCTCGGCGGCTCCAAGGTGTCGGACAAGATCGGCGTCATCGAGGCCCTGGCACCCAAGGTCGACACCCTGGTGATCGGCGGCGGTATGGCATTCACCTTCCTCGCCGCACGTGGCCTGTCGGTCGGTTCGTCGTTGCTGCAGGAAGACCAGATCGAGGTCTGCAAGTCCTTGCTCGAGCGGTTCGGAGACGTCATCCACCTTCCGGTGGACGTGGTCGTGGCCGACAAGTTCGCGGCCGACGCCGAGGCCAAAACCGTGTCGGCAGAAGAGATCCCGGACGGATGGATGGGCTTGGACATCGGTCCCGAGTCGGTCAAGCGCTTCGCGGCGGTGTTGCACGAGGCCAAGACCGTGTTCTGGAACGGTCCGGCCGGTGTCTTCGAGTTCGAGAAGTTCGCCGCCGGCACCAAGGGTCTGGCCCAGGCGATCATCGAAGCCACCAGCGGGGGAGCGTTCTCCGTGGTCGGCGGCGGCGACAGCGCGGCGGCGGTCCGGACCCTCGGTCTCCCCGAGGACGGGTTCTCGCACATCTCGACCGGCGGCGGTGCGTCTCTGGAGTATCTCGAAGGCAAAGAGTTGCCCGGACTGAAGGTGTTGGAGAACTGAGATGGCCAATCGTAAGCCGCTGATCGCAGGCAACTGGAAGATGAACCTCAACCACCTCGAGGCCATCGGTCTGGTGCAGAAGATCGCATTCGCGTTGCCCGCCAAGTACTTCGACAAGGTCGACGTTACGGTGATCCCCCCGTTCACCGACATCCGTAGCGTGCAGACGGTTGTCGACGGCGACAAGTTGCTGTTGACCTACGGTGCGCAGGACCTTTCGGCGCACGATTCGGGTGCGTATACCGGCGAGATCAGTGGCGCGTTCCTGGCCAAACTCGGGTGCACATTTGTGGTGGTCGGGCATTCCGAGCGGCGCACGATGCACGCGGAGACCGACGACGTGGTGCTCGCGAAGACCAAGGCAGCGCTCAAGTACGAGCTGACCCCCATCGTCTGTGTCGGCGAAGGCCTCGAGGTGCGTGAGGCCGGTCAGCACGTCGACCACAACATCGCGCAGCTCAAGGGATCGCTTGCAGGTCTGTCCGCCGAGGACATCAGCAAGGTTGTCATCGCCTACGAACCCGTGTGGGCCATCGGCACCGGCCGTGTTGCCAGTGCCGCCGACGCCCAGGAGGTGTGCGCAGCGCTGCGTGCCACGCTCGCCGAATTGGCCGACGCCAAGGTCGCCGACTCGGTGCGCATCCTCTACGGCGGATCTGTGAATGCCAAGAACGTCGGCGAGATCGTCGGACAGACCGACGTCGACGGTGCCCTGGTGGGTGGCGCGTCGCTCAAGTCCGACGAGTTCGCCACCCTGTCGGCGATCGCCGCCGGGGGACCGCTGCCCTGACCAACCGATTTTGTGCCCTCTTGGCGGTGCTGACCTGCGGGTTTGTTCGCCAAAAGGGCACAATTCTGGGATGGGGGACGCGGCCGGTACAGTTGAAGATCGGCCGTCAGTACAACTCTTTGATAGGAAACGACACGTGAAGCTTGCCCTGGACATCGGACTGGTGGTCACCAGCGTCTTGTTGATCGTGTTGGTCCTGCTGCACCGCGGCAAGGGCGGCGGACTCTCGTCGCTGTTCGGCGGCGGTGTGCAGTCGAGTTTGTCCGGCTCCAGCGTTGTCGAGCGAAATCTCGACCGCCTCACAGTGTTCGTCGGCGTCATCTGGCTGATCTTCATCCTCGGCATCGGTCTGGACATCAAACTCTCGTAACTTCGGCGGACACGGGCCATGTCCGAGATGCGCGAGCACGGACCGGCCAGAGATACTTGACCGGTGACTGACAAGCGCCCCATCGTGCCCCGTCCGGAAGCCGGCAGTACCGACCGCGAGCTCACCGAACCACTCCGCGAGGATATTCGGTTGCTCGGCGGGATCCTCGGGCAGATCGTGCGCAAACACGCCGGAGAAGACACCTTCGAACTGGTCGAGAAAGCGCGCGTCGAGTCGTTCCGGATCCGCCGCGACGAAATCGACCGCACCGAACTCGAAGACCTCTTCCGCGACATCGACGTCCAGGACGCGATCTCGGTCATCCGGGCGTTCAGCCATTTCGCCTTGCTCGCCAACCTCGCCGAAGACATTCACCGCGAGCGTCGCCGCGCCATCCACGTGCGCGCCGGCGATCCTCCGCAGGACTCGAGTCTCGCCGCCACATATTCGAAGCTGTCTGCCGCGGGTCTGACCGATGAGCAGGTGGGATCTGCGTTGGCAGATGCGACCGTGGTGCCCGTGATCACCGCCCACCCCACCGAGACCCGACGTCGCACGGTCTTCGAGGTGCAGCGCCGCATCACCGATCTGATGCGCTTCGCCGGACGTACGGAACTGACACCCGCTGAGCGCGACGAGGTTCACACCGCGCTGAACCGGCAGATCCTCACGCTGTGGGAAACCGCGTTGATCCGACTGGAGCGTCTCCAGATCCAGGATGAGATCGAGGTGGGTCTGCGGTATTACGATGCGGGATTCTTCGAGGTCATTCCCCGGGTCAATGCCGAGCTACGGGCGTGGCTCCAAGAGCACTATCCAACTGCGGGCATCGTCGACGATCCGATTCTCCGGATGGGCTCATGGATCGGTGGAGACCGCGACGGTAATCCGTTTGTCACCGGTGAGATCGTGGGCATGGCCACCCGGCGTGCCGCTGAAACCGCTGTGGCACACCATCTTTCTGAATTGACCACCCTGGCACAGGAATTGAGCCTGACATCGCGGCTGACGGAGGTCGACGACGAGGTGTTCACCCTCGGTGGCGTGGAGCGTGGAACCCCCGACGCCGACGAACCCTATCGCCAGGCATTGCGGGCCGTTCGGCGTCGATTGGCTGCAACCGCCGGTTCGTTGTTCGACGATCGTTTTGTGGCCGTCAACGACGGGGGCTTCCCCAAAGACGGTGCCGAGACGTACGCCGATGCCGAGCAGTTGCTGGCGGACCTCGACATCATCGATACGTCACTACGGGCGAACGGCGACGACGAACTCGCCGATGACCGATTGCTGACTCTGCGCGAAGCCGTGCGCGCGTTCGGATTCCACCTTTCCGGCCTGGACATGCGGCAGAACTCGGACATGCACGAGGAGGTGGTGGCCGAACTGCTCGCCTGGGCCGGGGTCCATCACGACTACACGTCGTTGTCCGAGCACGAGCGGGTCGAGTTGCTGACGACGGAACTGAGCAACCGTCGACCACTGGTCGGGCCCGGCGCCACACTGTCCGAGCTCGCCGACAAGGAGCTCGCGATCGTTCGAGCCGCAGCCTCCGCGGTCGCGGCTTTCGGTCCGCAAGCCGTTCCGAACTACGTCATCAGCATGTGCACATCGGTCAGCGATCTGTTCGAGGCGATCGTGCTGCTCAAGGAAGCAGGCCTGTTCGACCCCGGTGACGCGAAGACACCTCCGACATCGACCGTCAGGGTCGTCCCTCTCTTCGAGACCATCGAGGATCTGCAGCAAGGCGCGGCCACTCTTCTTGCAGCACTGGATGTTCCGCTGTACCGCGCGTTGGTTGAACAGCAGGAGGGCATGCAGGAGATCATGCTCGGCTACTCGGACTCCAACAAGGACGGAGGGTATCTCGCCGCGAACTGGGCGCTCTACCGCGCCGAACTCGACCTTGTCGAAGCCGCCAAGAAGGCCGGAATCCGGTTGCGGCTCTTCCACGGCCGGGGCGGTACCGTCGGCCGAGGGGGTGGGCCGAGCTACGACGCGATCCTCGCCCAGCCGCCGGGCGCCGTCCAGGGGTCGCTCCGCATCACCGAGCAAGGTGAGGTGATCGCGGCCAAATACGCCGAACCCGTTGTCGCCCGGCGCAATCTCGAGACGTTGCTGGCCGCGACCATCGAGTCGTCGCTCCTGGACACCGAGGGCCTCGGAGAAGAAGCGGAAGCGGCGTACGCGGTGCTCGACGAACTCGCTGCGCTGGCTCGCCGTACCTACAGCGAGCTGGTTCACGAGACACCTGGATTCGTAGAGTATTTCGTGAACTCGACACCTCTGTCGGAGATCGGGTCGCTGAACATCGGTAGCCGTCCGGCGTCTCGCAAGCAAACCGAGAAGATCTCTGACCTCCGTGCGATCCCGTGGGTGCTCTCGTGGTCTCAGGCTCGGGTGATGCTGCCCGGGTGGTACGGCACGGGTTCGGCCTTCGAACAGTGGGTGGGAGACGACAGCAGCCGGCTGGAGACGTTGTCGGACTACTACGAGCGCTGGCCGTTCTTCCGAACGGTGATGTCGAACATGGCGCAGGTGATGGCAAAGTCGGATCTCGGGCTGGCCGAACGTTATTCGCGACTCGTCCCGGATGAGGACCTGCGTGCCAAGGTCTTCGGGATGATATCTGCCGAGCATGAACGCACAACGGCTATGTACTTCAAGATCACCAAGACGGACGATCTCCTGGCCGACAACCCAGCGCTCAAACGGTCGGTCTTCAACCGTTTTCCGTACCTCGAGCCGCTGAATCACCTCCAGGTGGAGCTTCTGCGGCGTTACCGCGGCGGGGACGACTCCGAGCTGGTCCGCCGCGGCATCCAGCTCACGATGAACGGTCTGGCAACGGCTCTGCGCAACAGCGGCTGACGGCTCGCCTGGCCGGTCCGGTCGGCCAGGCGCCCCATCACTCGCGCAGGGCCGCGTTCAATCGTGCCGCCTGGCGCGTGAGGTGGTCACGTTCGGGCATGCTGGGCGCCGATCGGGCGGCGTCGGCATACAGTCGCGCCGCGGTCTGGATGTCGCCGTCGCGTTCGTGCAGGTAGGCGCAGACGGCCGTATACCGGGGCAGTGCAGTGTCGAGCCCGGCGAGGGCTGCCAGCCCGGCTCGCGGTCCGTCCGCCTCACCGACCGCCACGGCGCGATTGAGCCGAACGATCGGGCTGTCGGTGAGTCGCACCAGTTCGTCGTACCACTCCACGATCTGCACCCAGTCGGTCTCCGAGGCCGATCGGGCGTCGGCGTGCAGGGCAGCGATGGCGGCCTGTGCCTGGAACTCGCCCAGGTTGTCGCGGGCGAGCGCGTTCTGGAGTACGTCGACTCCCTCGGCGATCATCCCGGTGTCCCAGAGGCGCCGGTCCTGATCGGCGAGTGGCACCAGGCCGCCGTCGGGGCCTATCCGTGCCGGCCGCCGGGCGTGGTGGAGCAGCATGAGTGCGAGCAGGCCGGAGACCTCCTCCTGCCGCACCATCGCATCGAGCTGACGGGTCAGTCGGATGGCCTCACCGGCCAGGTCGATGTCGCCGGAATATCCTTCGTTGAACACCAGATAGAGCACCCGGAGCACTGTTGCGAGGTCACCGGGCTGGTCGAAGCGGACGTCTGACACGGTTCGTTTGGCTCTGCTGATCCGCTGGGCCATCGTTGCCTCGGGGACGAGATAGGCCTGCGCGATCTGCCGGGTACTCAGGCCGCCGATCGCCCGGAGGGTGAGCGCGACGGCCGACGCCGGCGTGAGAGATGGGTGGGCGCAGAGGAAGTACAGGTGGAGCGTGTCGTCGGCGATCTGTCCAGGGCCGGGTGGCGGCTCGTTCTCCACACGGACCTCACGGTCGCGCCGAGCGTTCTCCGACCGCACCGAGTCGAGGAACTTGCGCCAGGCGACAGTGACCAGCCAGCCTTTCGGATCCCGTGGAGGATCAGTCGGCCACAGCTTCATCGCCTCCACCAGTGCGTCCTGCACGGCGTCCTCGGCCGTCGCGAAGTCGACTCCGCGACGTACGAGGACGCCGATCACAGCAGGCGTGAGGTTCCGTAAAAGAGCCTCATCCACCGCGTGTCACTCCGTGATCGCGGTGGGTGCGGTGAGGAAGGGGCGTACCTCCAGCCACTCGCGAAGAGGTTCACCGCCCGCGCCGGGCGCAGCAGACAGTTCGGCAGCGAGCTCGAGAGCACGGTCATAGCTGTCGACATCGATCGCCATCCAGCCTGCGATCAGATCCTTGGTCTCAGCGAACGGGCCGTCGGTGACCGGCGGGCGACCCTCACCGTCGTAGCGCACGAACGTGCCCTCCATCGACAGCGCCTGGCCGTCCACGAACTCGCCGTTGCGTTGCAGGCGGGTCGCGAAGTCCTCCATGAACTGCATGTGGGCGGACACCTCCTCGGGCTTCCACTGGTCCATCGGTGTGTCGAACAGCGGTGCCGGGCCACCCCGGTAGTGCTTGAGCAACAGGTACTTGGCCATCTTCTTCTCCTTGGTGGGTACGGCCCATTGTGGCCGTTTCACTACGGGGACGGAGTCGCTCGGTGCTTCTCGACATCGGCTTGTCCATGAATTCAGAAAATGTGCCGGACGATGTGAGACGATTACGCAAAACAGTCTCAACCTTTGCTCTACCCCGAGGAGAACCTGTGTCCGCGACACTGCCAGACCAGCGTGTACCCGTCCCCGGTTTCCCGTCGGCCGTCAAGTACAGCGCGGCCCAGGACAACCGGTGGCTCAGGACCGTCCGTCGAGCAGCTGCCAAGACAACTGGTCGCGACCTCTTTCCGACGGACGAACAGATCCGGACATTCGCCGAAGACATGTTCCGCAGCGACCCGGTGGCCGAACGATTTGTCGACGAGGTGTACGGCGAGCTTGGAGCGCCCGCTGCCCGCGCCCTTCTCGACAAGGCCTTGACCGACGGGCTCGATTCCATCGAAAACCCTCCCGCGGCGATGAAGGCGCTGTTCGAGGAATTCGAGACCGTCCCCGAGTGGGTGGATCCGGCGATGATCGCCGAAGGAGAGGCCATCTGGCGTCGATGGGGCACCTCGCTCTTCAGCGTGGCGGGTGGCATCACCTTGGAGATGTACACCGAGGCGGCTGTGGCCACTCCGCTCTCGTTGGCGGGCGGTTACGCCGGGGACAACGCCCTGCGTAGGTTCCTCGAGACGGCCCGTTTCTGGATCGACGTGTCCGAACCGGACGCCCTGCTCACACCGGGGTCCGCGGGCCGCGCCACGGCCATGCGCGTGAGGGTGATGCACGTGTGGGTGCGGCGAAAGGTCGCCGAGCATCCCGAATGGGACACCGAGCGCTGGGGTGTGCCCATCAGCCAGTCGTATCAGCTGTTGACGTTGCTCGGTGGCAGCGTGGTCCCGGCGATGGCTCTCTGGCTGGTGGGTGTGCAGACCTCGCTCCGGGAGATCAGGGTGCTGTTGCACTATCAGCGCTATCTCGGTCATCTCCTGGGCGTCCGCATGCAGTGGTATCCCGAATCGATCGCCGACTCGCTCCGGCTCCTGGCGTTGGTCAACTCCACCCGCAGTTACGACGCGGGCGATCACGGCGCCGAACTCATCGAATCGTTCCCAGCCGCTTTTGCACCTCGAGATGGTCACACCGGTGTTCGCCGCTTGCGGGAAAAGTACAACGCCACAATGTATTCCGCCTATTCGGCGGTTTTCATGATGCCGTGGACGCGCCGCCGGTACAACATGCCGAGTGCGGTGCCCGGGATTGCCTGGATCATCGCGCGACTGCCTGCGGTGGTGCTGATCGAAACCGTGCGCCGGATCTGCCCTCCGTTCGCCCGGCTCCACGAGACGATCATGCGCAAACACCGGGAGAACTGGCACGACGCGCAGATGGAAGGCCGGTCGGCCGAATTCGACGCCAGCGGGGGATTGCGCCGCTGATCAGGTGAGCTGCGACGCCGCGTCCGGGTCGACGAACCACACGGTTGCGTCCGTGCCGTGCGCCCCGGCACACGGCCAGTCCAGAGGATCGGCCCCGCCGACTCCGGCGGCCACCGCCTCGGCCTTCTCGGCACCGGACACCAGGAACCAGACCTCGCGGGCCCGGGCGACAGCGGGGAACGTCAGCGTGATCCGCTGGGGCGGTGGCTTGGGTGAGTCGGTGACGGCGACCACGGTGGCGTCGGCTTCGGCAGTGGCCGCACTGTGGGGGAACAAGGAGTTGATGTGCCCCTCACCGCCCATCCCGACCAGATGGACGTCGAACTCCGGTACCAGATGGCCGTCGCCGGCTTTCGACGACAACGTCGCCGCGTAATCGGCCGCCGCCGCTTCGATGTCGTCGCCGAAATCGCCATCGGACGCAGCCATGACAAACACCCGATCCGGTTGCACCGGAACGTGATTCAGTAGCGCAGCATAGGCCTGCCCGGCATTCCGTTCGGGGTCGTCGGTGGCGACGAACCGTTCGTCACCCCAGTAGATGTCCACCGCGGACCAGTCGATGTCGCCGGAGTCCTCGGCCAGAGCTTCCAGCAGGGCGATTCCATTGCTACCCCCGGTCAGCACCACCGAGGCGCTGCCGCGCGCCGCCTGCGCCGAGGTGACCGTGGCGATGAACCGCGCCGCCACCGATTCGACGAGCGCGGACTTGTCCGCGCAGTGGATCACCTGCGCATCGGCGGTCATGCGTGCACCTTGTCTTTCGCTCGGGTCAGCCCATCGACGCCCTGCAGGGCGAGGTGGTAGATCTCGTCCGGATCGAGTCGCCGCAGTTCTTCGGCGAGGCAGTCGCGGATGTCACGACCGGGTAGGGCCACCTTGCCGTCCGGCTTGCCCGGGATGGAGATGATGGCCTGGTTGCTCATACCGACGCACAGCACCAGCGGTCCGGCCTCGCGTTCGAGGGTCACCTTGAAGCTGCCGACCGATCGGGTCACCGGCACGTCCAGAACGGCATGCAACCAACCGGCGAGCAGGTCGACCGCGGGAGATCCCGCAGGGCCCTCGACCTCGGCGGACACCGCTGCACTGTGCGGCGGTTGATCCAGCGCCGAGGTGAGCAAGGCGCGCCAAGGGGTGATCTGGGACCACGCGATGTCCGAATCGCCGGGGGAGTACGTCCTCAGTCGCTCGGCGAGGGCGGCGGGCACATCGGGTGCTTTGTTGGTGTCGGTGATACGGCGCCTTCCGAGCTGCCCCATCGGATCGGCGGCAGGATTCTCGGGTGGTTGGCCCGGCCACCACGTCACCACCGGCGTGTCTGGCAGCATGAACGGGATGACCACGCTCTCACCGTGATTCGCCAATTCGCCGTAGAGATGCAGCACCACCACCTCCGAGGCGCCTGCGTCGCCGCCGACCCGGATCTGTGCGTCCAGTCGAGACTTCATCCGACGGTCGCCACACGACACCACGATCACCCGGCAGGGATGCTCGCGGCTGGCCTCGTTGGCCGCGTCGATCGCGCCTTCGGTGGGTTCGCCTTCGTCCGAGCAGACGAGCAAGGTCAACACCCGGCCCGACGTGAAAGCACCGCCGGCATCACGGATCTTGATGAGTTCCTTGCTGATCGCGGTGGTGCTGGTATCGGGCAGTTCGACAATCACGACTGGACCTCCTTCGTCGGCATGACTACAACTCCTTGGTCGCACTCGCAGCGCGGCTGCTCCATCTGCCCGACACCGATCACGGACGTCGCCAGGTCCGTCCGTGCCGGGCCAGCATCTCCTCGGCCGATCTCGGCCCCCAGGTGCCCGATTCATAGCCGTCGGGCTTTCCGTTCGCTGCCCAGTGTTCGAGCACCGGGTCGAGGATCTTCCAGGACAGTTCGACCTCGGCATTGACCGGGAACAACGATGGTTCGCCGAGCAGCACGTCGAGGATCAGACGCTCGTACGCCTCGGGGGACGACTCGGTGAAGGCCTGCCCGTAACTGAAGTCCATGTTGACGTCCCGGACTTCCATGGACGACCCCGGCACCTTCGACCCGAAACGCAACGTGATGCCCTCGTCCGGCTGCACCCGGATCACCAGTGCGTTCTGGCTGAGCTCTTCGGTCATCGTCTGATCGAACGGCAGGTGCGGCGCGCGTTTGAACACCAGTGCGATCTCTGTGACCCTGCGGCCCAGGCGTTTTCCCGTCCGTAGGTAGAAGGGCACGCCCGCCCATCGCCTGCTGTCGACCTCGAGTGCGATGGCGGCGAAGGTCTCGGTGGTCGAGTCCGCGGCAAAGCCCTTCTCGTCCTTGAGCCCCGGCACCTCTTCGCTGCCCTGCCAGCCGGCCTCGTACTGTCCGCGTGCGGTGTTCTCATCGAGCGGCAGGATGTTGCGTGTTGCGGAGAGGACCTTGATCTTCTCGGTCTGCAGCTCGTGTGGTTCGAACGAGATGGGTTCTTCCATCGCGATCAGGGCCATCAGCTGGATCAGGTGGTTCTGGATCACATCGCGGGCGGCGCCGATGCCGTCGTAGTAGCCGGCCCGGCCTCCGAGTCCGATGTCCTCGGCCATCGTGATCTGCACGTGGTCCACATAGTGCGAGCTCCACACCGGATCGAACAGCTGGTTGGCAAAGCGCAGCGCCAGGATGTTCTGCACGGTCTCTTTGCCGAGGTAGTGGTCGATGCGGAACACCGAGTGCTCGGGGAAGACGGTGTTCACCACCGCGTTCAGCTCTTTGGCGCTTTCCAGGTCGTGGCCGAACGGCTTCTCGATGACCACGCGTCGCCAATGGTCGTCGGACTGCTCGGCCAGCCCCGACTTCGACAGCTGCTCACACACCACAGGGAAGGCCGCCGGCGGGATCGACAGGTAGAAGGCGTGATTGCCCTCGGTTCCGCGCTTCTCGTCGAGTTCGCCGAGGGTGTCCCGGAGCTTCTCGAAGGCCGTGTCGTCGTCGAAGGTGCCCTGGACGAACCGGAAGCCTTCGCTGAGCCGCTCCCAGACGTCCTCGCGAAACGGCGTACGGGAATGAGCGCGCACGGCGTCGTGCACCACCTCGGAGAAGTCCTCGTGGTCCCAGTCCCGGCGGGCGAATCCGACCAGCGCGAAACCGGGGGGAAGAAGCCCCCGGTTCGCGAGGTCGTACACCGCGGGCATCAACTTGCGCTTCGCGAGGTCGCCGGTCACGCCGAAGATGACAAGACTGCTGGGCCCGGCGATGCGGGGCAGACGCTTGTCACGGTCGTCGCGCAGCGGATTCGTCCACTGCCCGGCTGCGTCCTTGGCCAAGGGATCAGGCCTTCGAGCCGGCTGCCAACTGTTCCGCGGTGGCGTCGAGCAGTTCCTGCCACGCCACCTCGAACTTGTCCACGCCCTCGTTCTCCAGCGTCAGGAAGACGTCGGTGAGGTCGACCCCGATCGCGGAGAGCGCATCGAACACCTCCTGCGACGCGGGACCCTGGCCGATGATCGAGTTCGGGTTGACCTTCCCGTGATCGGCGAAGGCATCCATGGTCTTCTCGGGCATCGTGTTCACCGTTCCGGGGGCCACCAGCTCGCCGACGTACAGGGTGTCCGGCAGGCTCGGGTCCTTGACGCCGGTGGAGGCCCACAGTGGGCGTTGGGCATTGGCCCCGGCAGCGGCCAGTGCGCGGAAGCGCGGCTGATCCTCGAACACCTTCTGGTAGGCGACGTAGGCGAGTCGGGCGTTGGCCAGGCCGGCCTTTCCCTTGAGTGCCTTCGCCTCGTCGCTGTCGATGGCATCGAGTCGCTTGTCGATCTCGGTGTCCACGCGAGAGACGAAGAAGGATGCGACCGAGTGGATCTTGGACAGATCGTGCCCGGCTGCCGATGCCTTCTCCAGGCCCTCGATGTAGGCGCCCATGACCAGCTCATAGCGTTCGACGGAGAAGATCAGCGTCACGTTCACGCTGATGCCCTCGGCGATGACCTTGGTGATGGCCGGGATGCCCGCTTCGGTTGCGGGGATCTTGATCAGCAGGTTGGGACGATCGACGATCTTCCACAGCTCCACCGCCTGCGCCACCGTCTGGTCGGAATCGTGGGCGAGACGCGGGTCGACCTCGATCGACACCCGCCCGTCGACACCCTTGGATGACTCGTACTGCGGGGCGAGCACGTCACAGGCATTGCGCACGTCGTCCGTGGTGACCGTGCGGATGGTGGCATCCACATCGGCGCCGCGGGCGGCCAGCTCATTGACCTGATCGTCGTAGGCGTTGCCCTTGGACAATGCCGCCTGGAAGATCGACGGGTTGGTGGTGACACCCACCACCGACTTGGTGGCGATCAGTTCGGCGAGATTGCCGGACTGGATGCGGGTGCGAGAGAGATCATCGAGCCAGACCGAGACGCCGGCCTGGGACAGTGCGGCAAGATTGGCGTTCTGTTCGCTCATTTTGCGCTCCAATTCAAATGTTGTGCAGATCTCAGTTGGTTTTTGCGACCGAACGCTCGGCGGCGGCGATGACGGCCTCTGCGGTGATACCGAACTTCTCGTAGAGCACCTTGTAGTCGGCAGAGGCGCCATAGTGCTCGATGGACACGATCTCACCGGCGTCGCCGACCAGGCGATACCACGGCATCGCGATACCGGCTTCGACAACCACTCGGGCCTTCACCGTGGGCGGCAGCACCGAATCGCGGTAGCTGCTGTCCTGCTCGTCGAACCACTCCATGCATGGCATCGACACGACGCGGGCATTGATTCCCTTGTCCTTCAACGCCTTTTGTGCCTCGACGGCGAGGTACACCTCGGAGCCGGTGCCGATCAAGATGACCTGAGGATCTCCCTCGGGCTCTGACAGGACGTATCCGCCCTTCGCCACACCCTCGGCCGACGTTCCCTCGAGAATCGGGATGTTCTGCCGGGTGAGCGCCAGCCCGACCGGATTGTGCCGCCGGGTCATGATGGCCTGCCACGCGTAGGCCGTCTCGTTGGCATCGCCGGGGCGAACCACGTCGAGATCGGGGATCGCGCGCAGCGCCGCCAGGTGCTCGATCGGCTGGTGGGTGGGTCCGTCTTCGCCCAGTCCGATCGAGTCGTGGGTCCACACATAGATGGGATCGGTCTTCATCAGCGCGGCCAGTCGTACGGCCGGCCGCATGTAGTCGGCGAACTGGAGGAACGTTCCGCCGTACGCGCGGGTCGGTCCGTGCCGGACGATGCCCGACAAGATCGCACCCATCGCGTGCTCACGGATGCCGAAGTGCAGCGTGCGCCCGTATGGGTTCGCGCTCCAGTTCTTGGTGCTGATCCCGGTGGGGCCGAAGGACGCGGCTCCGTCCATGGTGGTGTTGTTGCTGCCCGCGAGGTCAGCGGACCCACCCCACAGTTCGGGCAGAACGGGTCCGAGAGCCGAGAGCACCTTGCCCGACGCCGAACGGGTGGCCACATCCTTGTCGCCGACCTCCCACTTGGGGAGGGCATCGGTCCAGCCGTCGGGCAGACCGTTCACCACGAGGCGGTCGAGCAGGGCCTTGCGATCCGGATTCGCCTCGGCCCACTCGTCGAACGACTTCTCCCAGGCCTTGCGCCGTTCGGCGCCCCGGTCCACGAGCTGCCGGGTGTGCGCGATGACCTCGTCCGCGACCTCGAACGTCTGGTCGGGGTCGAAACCCAGCAGCTTCTTGGTCTCGGCGACCTCATCATCGCCGAGCGCGCTGCCGTGGGCGCTGCCGGTGTTCATCTTGTTGGGTGCGGGGTAGCCGATGATGGTGCGCAAGACGATGATCGACGGCTTGTCGATCACGGCCTTGGCCTTCTCGACGGCCTCCTCGATCGCGGTGACGTTCTCGCCGCCCTCGACGTGCTGGACGTGCCAGCCGTAGGCCTCATAGCGAGCGGCGACGTCCTCGGACAGCGCGATGTCGGTGTCGTCCTCGATCGAGATGTGGTTCTTGTCGTAGAACACGATGAGGTTGCCCAGCTGCTGGGTGCCTGCCAGCGAGCTGGCCTCCGACGTGACGCCTTCTTCGATGTCGCCATCGGAAGCGATCACGTAGATGTAGTGGTCGAACGCACTCTGTCCGACCGGTGCGTCCGGATCGAACAGTCCACGCTCGTAGCGGGCGGCCATCGCCATCCCGACCGACGAGGCAAGTCCCTGACCGAGTGGCCCGGTGGTCATCTCCACGCCGCGCGTGTGGCGGTACTCGGGATGGCCGGGCGTCTTGGACTCGTAGGTGCGCAGCGCCTTCAGGTCGTCGAGTTCGAGGCCGAATCCGCCGAGGTAGAGCTGGATGTAGAGCGTCAGGCTCGAGTGTCCGCAGGACAGGATGAAGCGGTCGCGGCCCATCCAGTCCGTATCCGTGGGGTCATGCCGCATCACTCGCTGGAACAGCGTGTAGGCCAGCGGCGCCAGACTCATGGCTGTGCCGGGGTGTCCACTGCCGCACTTCTGAACCGCGTCTGCGGCCAGAATCCGCACTGTGTCAACGGCTTTGGTGTCCACCTCGCTCCAGTCAGCAGGGTGTGAGGGCTGTGTTAGCGCGCGAATCTCATCTGTTGCTGACACGATTGTGTGAACTCCTCCAAGCTCGACTTTCCGTACATGGCAGGCTGCGAACAGCCCACGTCAAGCCTAGACGTCTCCCGGTCCCATGGCGCGATACGGGACTGAATAACTCTCCGGTTCACCTTCGGGGACCTGACCGGCGAGGTCAGGCGCCGGATCCGACCTCGATTGCCGTTCTGGGGTACCGGCCGTCTACCATTCCCTGTAGTAGATGAGCGAGTCAGGAGATCTAGTGCGGATTGGGGAACGTGTGAGCGGACACGGTTTCGCCTCCTCCCCAGCGTCAGGTGGTGGTGAGGCTCCGCCCATGCAGCGCCCCACCAGCATGCGCGGGAGGATCTCGGGAACGGCCTTGGCCTATCTCGCTCTCACCAAGCCACGGGTCATCGAGTTGCTCCTCGTGGCGACCATCCCCGTGATGCTGCTGGCCGACCGCGGTCGGGTGGACCTGGCCCTGATGGCCTGGACCCTGCTGGGCGGCTGGCTCGGCGCAGCGAGCGCCAACACGCTCAACATGGTGGTCGACGCCGACATCGACCAGAAGATGAAGCGCACCGAACGCCGGCCTCTGGCCCGCCACGCGGTGTCCACCAGAAGCGCACTCATCTTCGGGATCGTGCTGGGCGCGGCATCGTTCGCGGTGTTGTCGACGATGGCAAACCTGCTCAGCGCCCTGTTGGTGATGGCGACGATCGCGTTCTACGTCTTCGTCTACACGATGGTGCTCAAGCGCCGTACGTGGCAGAACGTCGTGTGGGGCGGAGCGGCCGGATGTATGCCGACCCTCGTCGGCTGGGCTGCCGTCACCGGCAGCCTGAGCTGGCAGCCTGTTGTGCTGTTCATGGTGATCTTCTTCTGGACGCCACCGCACACCTGGGCGCTCGCGATGCGTTACAAAGAGGACTACCGCGCAGCGGGTGTGCCCATGCTCCCCGTCATCGCCACCGAGATCCAGGTCACCCGGCAGATGCTGTTCTACACGTGGGCAACGGTGCTCAGCACGCTGGTGTTGTGTCTGGCCACGGGCTGGATCTACACGGCCGTGGCCCTCGCCGCGGGCGGCTGGTTCATCTACGTGGTCCACAAGCTCTACCGCGCCACCCTGCGCGGTGAGGAAGTCACCCCGCTCAAGGTCTTCTTGCAGTCCAACGAATATCTCGCGATAGTCTTCTGCGGACTGGCGATCGATTCGGTGATCGGATTGCCGACGCTGACAAGCCTGTTCTGACAGGCACCACCGGCCGCTGGCCGGTGCGAGGTGATTTGGGGGAAACATGTCGTACCCACCTGGGCAGGGTCAGGGGCCCGGAAACAACGACTGGCGGCCGTATTCGGAGCCGACTCAGGTCGGCCAACCCCAGTTCGGTCCATCGCAGTACGGTCAGCAGCCGCCGCCAGACAACGGTCAGGGCGGCCCGTTCTACGGCCAGCCCGATCCCGCCTACAACCCGTATCAGCCCTACCCGGCTGCCGGCGGGCAGTGGGGCCCGCCCCAGCCCCGAAAATCACGCACGCCGCTGATCATCGGCCTCGTCGTGGTCGCAGTGCTCGTTGTCGTGGCTGTTGTGGTTGCCCTCGTCGTCGCGCTCGGCGGGGGAGGCGCGAGTAGCGATCCGGAGTCAGCAGTGGAGGGGTATCTCACGGCGCTGTCCGACGGCGATGCCGCCAAGGCGCTGGACCTGTCCAAATCTCCGGCGTCCGAACTCCTGCTCACCGACGACATCCTGAAACAACAGCAGGAGATCGCCAAGATCTCGGACATCTCGATCGTGGATGTCCAGAAGATGGGCGAGATGGCCACGGTCCAGGCCACCTACCAATTCGGAGACCGCAAGGCCGACGAGAGTTTTGTCCTGCACAAGACCGGGGATTCCTGGCGGCTGGACGAGGGTGTCGTCGCAGTGGACGTCAGCAGCCTCGGAGGCATTCCAGGGCTCACCGCCTTCGGCGTCCCTGTCGACGGCGAGGCCAAGGTGTATGTGTTCCCCGGGCCCGTGAAGTGGGGCAGTGCCGACGAGAACTTCGCGGTTGTGAACGGCAAAGAAAAGGACTTCCCGGTCGCAGGGACGAGTTACGGGTCGTTCCCGGACCTGACTGCTGAACTCAGCGGCAAAGGACAGAACGCGGTGAACACGGCGGTCCAGGCCCACCTGGACGAGTGCGCGTTGTCGGTCCAGGTCGACGCGGCAACGGACAAGCCGGACTGCGGCCAGCGGACGTACGCCTACAACGCCGAACCGGGCTCGGCGAAATGGACTGCGCCGGCGAAACTGCCTGCGCTCGACTACCGCCTGGGATACGACAACCCCGAGGAAGTGTCGGTCGACGGCGAGATGGCGTGGTCGGTGACATTCCGCACAACCGTGTCGGGTTCACGACCGGCCGAGACCAAGACGGAGACCGTCACGGACTACCTGTACGGCACCGTCGACCTGGCGCAGAATCCGCCGGTGTTCACACCCGAAGGATGACCGGCCTGCGCCTCATCTCGACTGAGGCGTCAGGACAACCGACCCCGTGGTCGCGCGTGCGGCCAGATCGATGTGCGCCTGCCTCGCCTCGGCCAGTGGATACGAGTGCGCCACCCGCACGGTGACGCTGCCGTCGGCGATCCCGTTCATCACCTCGCCGGCGCGCCACGCCAACTCTTCGGGGTCGGAGATGAAGTGCCTGAGGGTCGGCCGGGTGACCGACAGTGAGCCCGCAGCGTTGAGTCGTTGCAGGTCGAAGGGCGGGACCGGTCCGCTGGCCGCGCCGAAGAGAACAACGATTCCTCGGACCGCGGTCGCGGCAAGACTCTGCTCGAACGTGTCTGCGCCGACGCCGTCGTAGGCGACGGACACACCCGCGCCGCCGGTGAGGGCGCGCACCTGTTCGGCCACCTGGTCCCCGTAGCGCAGCACTTCATCGGCCCCGGCCCGCCGGGACAGGTCTTCCTTCGCGTCGTTCGACACGGTGGTGATGACCCGCAGTCCTCTGGCCTTGGCCATCTGGGTGAGCACCAGGCCGACGCCGCCTGCGCCGGCATGGACGAGGACGGTGTGGCCCGGGCGCGGGTGGGCGGCACCATCGAGCAGGTAGTGCGCAGTGATCCCCTGGAGCAGAGCGGACGCCGCGACGTCGTCGGCGATGGTGTCGGGTACGGCCACGGCGCGCGCTGCCGGCACCACGACGAGTTCGGCGTAGCTCGAGGGTGCATCGCACCACGCGACCCGCTGGCCCACCGATATCGAGTCCACATGGGGGCCGACCGACACGACCTCACCGGCGCCCTCACTGCCCGGGATGAACGGCAGCGTCATCGGATACATGCCGGACCGCTGGTAGGTGTCGATGAAGTTCACGCCGATCGCCGCGACGCGAACCAGGACCTCACCAGCACCGGGTTCGGGGTCTGCGGTCTCGACCACATCCATCACTTCGGGCCCACCGTGCTGACTGACCTGGATCGCATGCATGACTTCAGTTGTACCGAGCCCCTCAGAGTGTCCGGTGATCGGCCCCGCCGCGGTGCGCAATATGCTGTGACACATGAGCGACCACAAGGGTGTCATCTCGGCCATTTCGAAGTTCGTGGCCCGCGAGGGTGGTTCGGCCACCGCTGTCCTGCAGGGGATCGGCGCCTCAGGCGTCCGCATCACCCTGGTGGGCGGAGCGGGCGGGATCCTGGGCGATCAGGTGGTCCGGGATATGGAGACCGCAAAGCAGATCGTGGAACAGGTCGACGGGGTCGAGATCGGCGAGTGGGATCGCGACCTCACGTCGGCGGTCGATGTCCGTCCCGGGCACTACCGCAAGATGGCCGGCTGGGTGGCCAACACCTAAACGGCAGCCGCCCCTATCCGAAGGGGGTCGTCAGACCGCTGCCGCCGCTCGTGGCTCGGCCGGCGACGCCGTCAGTGGATTCCCTGCTGATCGGGGACGCATTCCCACCCAGAGTGCTGCTGTCGCGGCAACACAGGCTCCCGCTCCGGCGACGTGCATGACCACCAGCGCCGCGGGGATGTCGGTGAGGTACTGGGTGATCCCGATGACCGCCTGCGCTACGACCACAGCCACCACCACGTAGAGCCGGCGTTTGAGTCTGCTCGGAGCGCCGACCGCGAACAGCGCGAAACCGATCGCCAGGAGCAGCGACAGGTAAGCGATCAGGAGATCGGCGTGAAGGTGCACCAGTGTGGTCACCTCGATCTTCAAACGGGGAACAGGCGTGTCGATGCTCTTGTCACCGGCGTGCGGGCCGGCTCCGGTCACCATCGTTCCGGCGATCAGAACTCCGGTCATCACCACAGCTGACAGGACGGTGAGCCACCGGAGGGCAGCCGGGACCACGGGGACGGCTTGCACGTCATCC
The DNA here is from genome assembly GCF_051487485.1 of Williamsia muralis. Taxonomy (GTDB): domain Bacteria; phylum Actinomycetota; class Actinomycetes; order Mycobacteriales; family Mycobacteriaceae; genus Williamsia; species Williamsia muralis_B. The sequence continues at coordinate 448,555 of NZ_JAHVCV010000003.1, forward strand.
GGCTCCCTGACCTTCTCGAGAAGAAGTACGGACAACCACACCATGGCCATCGACAACAGAAGATGGATGGCGACCGTCCACCACAGCAGTCCGGTGAGCACGGTGATGCCGCCGACAACGGCCTGAACCACGGTGGACGCCGGCATCAGCCAGGCGTACACCCGGACCTCGTATCTGCGTCGTGCCCTGGTGACCGCGATGACGATCAACGCGGCGGTGAGCACGACTGCGAACGTGAGGAGCCGGTTACCGAACTCGACGGCCTGATGAATCGCTGCGACTTCGGGGTGCGCGGTGGGTGTGAAGCTGCCGGGGAAGCACTGGGGCCACGTCGGGCATCCCAGGCCTGAGGACGTCACGCGAACCACCGATCCGGTGACCGCGATTCCCGCCTGGGTGAGCACCACCGCCAACGCCAGCAGGGTCTGGACGCGGAGCGAGGGGAGGGGGAGCCGGTCGACTAGCCGGACAAACAGGCGGTACACGCCTTCGATGGTAGGGGCAGGGCGAATGTGACCTGGGTCCAGGTGAGGCAATCAGGTGAAGCGGAAATACCGGACGGCGGCGATGCCTGCCGCGGCGCCCCAGATCGCCAGGACGGCGAGTCCGAACACATCGACAGAGCCCGCGGTGGCCTGGTGCAGTGCCTCGCTGAGGGCTCCGGACGGAGTGCATCGGGCAAACCATTCGACGAGGTCGGGAACGCGGTCGCCGATCACCACGATGGACCCGATGCCGATGAATGCGAACCACAGCAGATTGGCCAGAGCCAGTACCACCTCGGCTTTGAGCGTGCCTCCGAGGAGCAGTCCCATCGCCGAGAACGCCAGCGTGCCGATCGCGATCGCGATGATGCCGAGCAACAGCCCGCCGATCGACGGTCGCCAGCCCAGTGCTGCACCGATCAGCCCCAGCACGACGGCCTGTCCGCTGACCACGATGGCCACCGCGACGGATTTGCCGACAATGACACCCCATCGCGGGAGCGGTGTCGCGCCCAGCCGTTTCAGTGCGCCGTACCGACGGTCGAATCCGACGGCGATCGCCTGACCGGTGAATGCGGTGGACATCACGGCCACGGTCATGATGGCGGGAACAAAGGTGTCCGTACGAGATTCGTCGAAGTCACCGATCGGCAGGAGGCACAGCCCGACCAGCAAGGTGATCGGAATGAACATCGTCAGGAGTTGCTGCTCGCCGTTGCGCAGCAGCAACATCAGCTCGATCCGGGACTGCGCCACGATCATCTGACGGATGGGGGCGGGTCTCGGACGTGGGCTGAAAGTGCCGGCAGCGAAACGGTTCGGCGTGCTCATCCGCGCATGCCCCGGCCTGTCAGCTCGAGGAACACATCTTCCAGACTCCTGGTCTCGACCCGGAGGTCGGTGGCGAGGACATTGATCTTCGCGCACCACGACGTCACGGTGACCAGCACCTGCGGCGTCACCTGGCCGGTCACCAGGTAACCGCCGGGGGTCACCTCGGTGCACGAATACTCTTCGGGCAGAACAGTTCTGAGCAAAGTAAGGTCCAGTCCCCGTGGTGCTTGGAATCGCAGCTCGTTCTCGGCGCCGCGGCTGGTCAGTTCGGCGGGAGTGCCTTTGGCCACCTCGATACCGTGGTCGATGATGAGCACCTGGTCGGCCAGTTCTTCGGCTTCGTCCATCAGGTGAGTGGTGATCAGCACCGAGACGCCGTCGGCCCGCAGGCGATCGATCAGCTCCCACACCATGATCCGAGCGTGGGCGTCCATGCCGGCAGTCGGTTCATCGAGGAACACCACTTCGGGACGACCCACCAACGCGCAGGCCAGGGCAAGTCGTTGTTGCTGCCCACCGGACAGCCGTCGGTAGGAGGTGCGCTGGGCGTCCACGAGTCCGAGGTTCTCCAGGAGCCAGTCCGTGTCGATGGGGTCGGCGGAGTACGACGCGCACAGGCGCAGCATTTCTCCGGCACGGGCGCCTGGATAGGCTCCGCCACCTTGGAGCATCACACCGATCCGGCTTCGTACTTGGTCGTTGTCGGCGAGTGGGTCCAGACCGAGGAGACTCACCTCGCCCTCGTCAGGAGCCTGAAAACCCTCACAGATCTCGACGGTGGTGGTCTTACCCGCTCCGTTCGGACCGAGAATCGCCAGGATCTCGCCGCGCTGCAGTTCGAGGTCGAGGCCGCCCACGGCGGTGGTGTCACCGAAACGTTTGACGAGTCCCTTGACCGACAGCGCGGGTCCATCGACTCCGACGCCGGCGATACCGGGGGCGGACGATGGGCTGCTCACAACCACCAAGAGTAAGCGCCCGTTTGCCCGCCTCGGTACACGGGTGAGGCGAACCGGTTGCGTCGCCGATCAGTTGTCGACCGCGGCAGGTGCTGCCTGTGCGACTTTGGCGCGCCGTCGGCGCTGCCAGGGCATCTCCTCGAAGAACAGGGCTGTGAGAACGGCCACCAACAGGACCGCGGCGACGATGGCCTCGGCCAGCTGGAAGCCGCGGGTACCCGCCCCGGTGGGCAACACCACGACGGAGATGATCGCCGAGATCGACACCGCGATGATCCGGAACCACCGCCCGGTCGCCCATGCGGCGAGCGGGATGATGGCCCACAGCAGGTACCACGGCTGCACGAAGGGGAAGAACAGCACGACGGTTCCCATCGCCAATCCCAGTGCGCCGACCGGGTGCAGCCGGCCCGCCAGGGCCGCCAAGAGCCAGCGCACGACGAGGACCGCAGCAACCGCCTGCGCGGTCGGGCGCGCGACATCGAGCATTGCCTGGGTGTGGTCGCCCAGGCCGAGCAAAACCCCGATCCGTCCGGTCGTCACCGACAGGAACGTGGGCATGGACATCCACGAGCGCACCACGTCGCCGGTGGAGAGGGTCTTGGTCCATCCGAACCCGAGACCGGTGCCGACACAGATCGCCACCATCACCGCGACCAGGATGACGCCGAGGAATGCGGCCGATGCCGACAACGCTCCGAGACTCCGTCTGGACCGCTGCCAGTACTCGCGGGGAGGCGCGTGCCGCAATGCCGGCAGGGTCGCTCCCCACCGACGGGCCAGCGCGATGCCGACAAAACCGAAGGCCAGGATGGACGCGATCTTGATCATGCAGGAGGCGGCGATCACGACGGCGCCCGCGATCAGGAGCAGCCCGGCCCGGCTGGGCCACACCGAACCGGGTCTTCGGAGCCGGTCTGGTGAGTCGAGTCCCCGGAAGCACAGTTCCATACCTGCGAGCATCATCCCGAGCATCAGGGCTTCGTTGTGGATGCCACCCACCAGATGCAAGATGAGCAGGGGATTCATCGCTCCGAGCCACAGGGCGGCCACCGGCGACACCCCACACCGCTTGGCCAGTCGCGGCAGGGCCCACACGATGAGGCCGACCCCGAAGAGGGCGAGTGCCCGATGCGCCACCAGTGCCGCGGGGATGTATTCGCCGGTGACGTGGGTGATGTTGTCACCGAGCCACAAGAACAGCGGCCCATAGGGGGCCGGCGTCTCGCGCCACAGATTGGGGACCGATCTGGTGAAGACGTGGTCGATGCCCAGTCCGGCGGCGGGGCTGACGACGTAGGGATCAAGGCCGCGGGCGGCGATCTCGCTCTGCGCGAGGTAGGAGTAGACGTCCTTGCTGAGCATCGGCGGGGCCACGACGAACGGCATCAGCCAGACCAGCAACGTGCGGTCGGCTTGCCTGCGGGTCATCCGCCGCGGCGGGGCATGCCCTTTCATGACGTCGCCGCCCACCCGGCCGACGGCGAACCGGCCGAGGAGAAGCCACGCGAGGACGAGGATCACGGTGCCCGCAAGAGAGAAGGTCAGCGCTGTGGGCCACATCCGCGACGGCAGCGACAGCACGCGAGCACCGGCGAGTGGGTTCTGCAGCACCGGCAGCGCACCGGTCCCCAATGAGCCGACCAGGACCAGCACCGCGCCGGTTGCGCCGAACAGACGAATCCGCAGCAGTCGTTTGGATTCCTCGGGGTTGAGTGGACCCACCTCGCCCTCGTCGCCGTGCAATCGCGCCACGGTGAGCCCGTAGTCGCCGGTCGCGTCGCGGTCGGGCGGGCCGTCCCCGTTCCGAAGCCCCAGGTAATCGAGGGTTCGGCGGAAACCGGTACGCACGGGGGTCGATCGGGCCGGCGCCGATGCCTTCGGCTCGGGTTCGGTGACTGTGGTTTCCGGCACAGCAGAGACTGTAGTGGTCGCTCCTGGGCAGCGGCCCCGGCCTGCATGTTCGGTGATCATCGTCGTCCGGATGGTCGGAGAAAGAGGCCCTGAAAGGGCCAGCCGGACCAGGCAAGGGCACCCTTGGTGGAAATAGTCTCCTAATTCGGTAACACTTGTGTTGTGAAAACGGCTCACGAAATCTCGCATGCCTCGGACGTGGCATCGATCGACGCTGCGCCGGCAATCCACATCGCGGACGACGTGCACAGCCCGGTCCCGGTCACCCACGACGGACAGACCCGGTCCGCGGTGGTCACCCTCATCCTCGAGCAGGGCCCGGTTACCGCAGGTCACATCTCAGAAGCTCTCGGGATAACGCCCACCGCGGTACGCCGCCATCTCGACGCCATGATCGCCTCGGGCGACGTGGTCGCGACCGCGGCGCCCCGCTACGCCCATCGGGGCCGGGGTCGTCCTGCCAAGCATTTCCAGCTCACCGCCGCAGGTCGTGGTCGTCTCAAGCACGCATATGACGACCTCGCAGGCGCGGTGATGCGGCGCCTGCGGCGCATCGGTGGCGACGCAGCGGTCGAGGACTTCGCCCTCGAGCGTGCCGAGCAGATCGTGGCCGATGTGCCGGTGGCAGGGGATTCGGCCGCCGATCGGGAGGGCACCGCGCAACAAATTGCCGAAGCTTTGACCGAAGCGGGATTTTCTGCGACTACCCGGCGCGTTGGTAATGGTGTGCAGATCTGCCAGCACCACTGCCCGGTCGCGCACGTGGCAGCGGAGTTCCCTGAGTTCTGCGAAGCCGAAACAGCGGTCTTCACCAAAGTCCTAGGTACACACGTGCAGCGTCTGGCAACCATCGCCAACGGCGACTGCGCATGCACCACTCATGTGCCGCTTGCGAATCCGCAGGTGGCAAATCAGGTCGACGCCCAGCCCGCGTCGGCACCGGCAGCCTCCGGAAGGAGTCACTCATGACGGTCACAGACCCGACACCCACACAGGCAACTGCCGCTGCGGCAGTGCTGACGCAGGAAGAGACGATCGATTCGTTCGGCGCGTACGGGTACGGCTGGGCGGATTCCGACGTCGCGGGCGCCAGCGCCAAGCGCGGCATCTCCGAAGCCGTGGTCGCCGACATCTCGGCGAAGAAGAGCGAGCCCGAATGGATGCTCGCCGCACGCCTCAAGGCCTTGTCGATCTTCGAGCGCAAGCCCATGCCGAACTGGGGCTCGAACCTCGACGGCATCGACTTCGAGAACATCAAGTACTTCGTCCGCTCGAGCGAGAAGCAGGCAGCGACCTGGGACGATCTGCCCGAGGACATCAAGAACACCTACGACAAGCTCGGCATCCCCGAGGCCGAGAAGCAGCGTCTGGTGTCGGGTGTGGCAGCGCAGTACGAGTCCGAGGTCGTCTACCACTCGATCCGCGAGGATCTCGAGGCCCAGGGTGTGCTGTTCCTCGACACCGACACGGCCCTGCGTGAGCAGCCCGAACTGTTCCAGGAGTACTTCGGCACGGTCATCCCGGCCGGCGACAACAAGTTCTCCGCGTTGAACACCGCGGTCTGGTCCGGTGGATCCTTCATCTACGTCCCCCCGGGCGTGCACGTCGACATCCCGCTTCAGGCCTACTTCCGGATCAACACCGAGAACATGGGTCAGTTCGAGCGCACCCTGATCATCGTCGACGAAGGTGCATACGTGCACTACGTCGAGGGTTGCACCGCGCCGATCTACAAGACCGATTCGCTGCACTCGGCCGTGGTCGAGATCATCGTGAAGAAGGGTGGTCGCTGCCGGTACACCACCATTCAGAACTGGTCGAACAACGTCTACAACCTGGTCACCAAGCGGGCCAAGGCCGAGGCGGGCGCCACCATGGAGTGGGTCGACGGGAACATCGGCTCGAAGGTCACCATGAAGTACCCGGCCGTGTGGATGACCGGCGAGCACGCCAAGGGCGAGGTTCTGTCCGTGGCGTTCGCCGGACCGGGTCAGCACCAGGACACCGGTTCCAAGATGGTGCACCTCGCGCCGAACACCTCGTCGAACATCGTCAGCAAGTCGGTTGCCCGTGGCGGTGGCCGGGCCTCTTACCGTGGGCTGGTCCAGATCAACAAGGGCGCACACGGCAGCCGGTCGACCGTGAAATGCGATGCGTTGCTGGTCGACCAGATCTCGCGCAGTGACACCTACCCGTACGTCGACATCCGCGAGGACGACGTCACGATGGGTCACGAGGCGACCGTCTCGAAGGTCAGCGATGACCAGCTGTTCTACCTGATGAGCCGCGGCCTCACCGAGGACGAGGCCATGGCCATGGTGGTCCGCGGGTTCGTCGAGCCCATCGCCAAGGAATTGCCCATGGAGTACGCCCTCGAGCTGAACCGCCTGATCGAGCTGCAGATGGAGGGTTCGGTCGGATGAGTTCTCCCACTGGTGTGGTCGGCGCTGTCTCCGGCGAGAATCAGGGCCCGGCGGTCAACAAGGGTGAGCAGTTCACCTCGTTCGACGTCAACGCATTCGAGATCCCGCGGTCGAAGGACGAGGCCTGGCGCTTCACGCCTTTCCGGCGCCTTCGTGGACTGCACGACGGCTCGGCGCAGCCGACCGGACAGGCCACGGTCGCCGTGGACGGTCTGGTGGACGGAGCTCGCGTCGAGACCGTAGGGCGCGACGACGCCCGTCTCGGACAGGGTGGCGTTCCCTTCGATCGCATTGCGGCACAGGCGTATTCGTCGTTCACCGAAGCCACGGTCGTGACCGTGGACAAGGAGACCGAGATCGCCTCACCGATCACGGTCACCATCGATGGCCCCGGCGAGGGCGAGACCGCGTTCGGTCATGTCCAGGTCCGGCTCGGTGCCTTCGCCAAGGCCGTGGTGGTCATCGACCAGCGGGGCAGCGGCACGTACGCCGAGAACATCGAGTTCGTGATCGGTGACAGCGCCCACCTGACAGTGGTGAACATCCACGACTGGGCCGACGACATGGTCCACGTCGCAGCCCACCATTCCCGGCTCGGACGTGACGCGGTGCTCCGGCACTTCGCGATCAGCCTCGGCGGAGATTTCATCCGCTTGAGCCCGGTGGTGCACTACGACGGTCCCGGCGGCGACGCCGAACTGTGGGGCCTGTACTTCGCCGATGCCGGGCAGCACCTCGAACAGCACCTGCTGGTGGACCACTCGCAGCCGCATTGCCGGTCGAACGTCGTCTACAAGGGCGCGTTGCAGGGCGTGGCGGGTGACCGCAGTCGCGAAGCCCATACCGTGTGGGTCGGCGATGTGCTCATCCGAGCCGAGGCCGAGGGCACCGACACCTTCGAACTCAATCGCAATCTGATCCTCACCGACGGCGCCCGCGCCGACTCCGTCCCCAACCTGGAGATCGAGACCGGCGAGATCGTCGGAGCCGGACACGCAAGTGCAACCGGCCGGTTCGACGACGAGCAACTGTTCTACCTCCAGGCTCGTGGCATTCCCGAGGACCAGGCTCGCCGACTGGTGGTCCGTGGGTTCTTCGGTGAGGTCATCGCCAAGATCGGTGTGCCGGAACTGCGCGAACGTCTCGAGGCGGCTGTGGAAGCCGAACTCGAGGTCGCAGGCGCCTGAGCCGCACCCAGCCCCAACACTTCAGCCCATACCAGCAAGGAATTCGATAACCGTGGCCATTTTGGAAATCCGCGATCTGCACGTCAACGTGAAGCAGACCGACACCGACGCCGAACCGATCTCCATCCTCAAAGGTGTGAACCTGACCGTGGAGTCGGGCAAGACCCACGCCATCATGGGCCCCAACGGGTCAGGCAAGTCGACGCTGTCGTACGCGATCGCCGGCCACCCGAAGTACGAGGTCACCCAGGGTTCGATCACCCTCGACGGTGAAGACGTGCTCGAGATGACCGTCGACGAGCGCGCCCGGGCCGGTCTGTTCCTCGCGATGCAGTACCCGGTCGAGGTTCCCGGTGTGTCGATGTCGAACTTCCTCCGGACCGCTGCCACCGCCGTGCGCGGTGAGGCACCGAAGTTGCGTCACTGGGTCAAAGAGACCAAAGAAGCCATGAGCGAACTCGAGATCGATCCGTCGTTCGGCGAGCGCAGCGTGAACGAAGGCTTCTCCGGTGGCGAGAAGAAGCGCCACGAGATCCTGCAGCTCGGGCTGCTCAAGCCGAAGATCGCCATTCTCGACGAGACCGACTCAGGCCTCGACGTCGATGCGTTGCGCGTGGTCTCCGAGGGCGTGAACCGCTTCAAGGCGAACGAGGACGGCGGCGTTCTGCTCATCACCCACTACACCCGGATCCTGCGCTACATCCAGCCCGACCACGTGCATGTGTTCGTCGGTGGCCGGATCGTCGAATCCGGTGGACCCGAGCTCGCCGACGAGCTCGAAGAAAACGGATACATCCGATTCACCCAGGCTGCGAACGCCTGAGGTTCGAACTTCCAGGAGGCCAGACGTGACGAGCATCGATCAGGCTGTTGCCCCGACATCGCATGAGGTCACCGCGCTGGACGTGACCGCGGTTCGTGCCGACTTCCCGATCTTGGGGCGGACCGTGCGGGACGACAAGCCGCTGGTCTACCTCGACTCGGGGGCCACCAGCCAGCGACCGGTACAGGTCCTCGACGCCGAGCGAGAGTTCTTGGTGACCCGTAACGCTGCGGTTCACCGCGGTGCGCATCAGCTGGCCGAAGAGGCCACCGACGCGTACGAGAACGCGCGCGCGGTCATCGCCGAGTTCGTCGGTGCCCAGTTCGATGAGTTGGTGTTCACCAAGAACGCCACCGAGTCGCTGAATCTGGTGACGTACACCTTGGGTGACGAGCGGAGCGCGGGCGTCCTGGGCGGCAAACCACTCGGACCCGGCGACACCGTGGTGATCACCGAACTCGAGCACCACGCGAACCTCGTTCCGTGGCAGGAACTCTGCCGCCGGACCGGGGCGACGCTGCGTTGGTACGGCGTGACCGACGACGGCCGGATCGACCTCGACTCACTGGTGCTCGACGATTCGGTCAAGGTCGTCTCGTTCACCCATCAGTCGAACGTCACCGGTGCCATCGCCGATGTCCCGGAACTGGTCCGTCGCGCTCGCGCTGTCGGTGCCCTCGTGGTTCTTGATGCCTGCCAGTCGGTTCCTCACATGGTGGTGGACTTCGCCGAGCTCGACGTGGACTTCGCCGCCTTCTCCGGACACAAGATGTTCGGTCCCTCGGGTGTCGGTGTGCTGTTCGGCAAGCGTGCGTTGCTCGCCGAGCTGCCGCCCTTCATCACCGGTGGCTCCATGATCGAGACCGTCACCATGGAGGTCTCCACCTACGCGCCGGCTCCCCAACGGTTCGAGGCGGGCGTACCGATGACTTCTCAGGTCATTGGTCTGGGCGCAGCCGTCCGCTACCTGCAGGGACTGGGTATGGCGGCGGTTGCGGCACACGAACATTCGCTGACCGAAGCGGCCTTGAAGGCGCTGTCGGAGATCGAAGGAGTACGCATCGTCGGTCCGTCCACCGCAGATCGGCGCGGAGGTGCGGTGTCCTTTGTGGTCGACGGCATCCACGCGCATGATCTCGGGCAGATCCTCGATGACGAGGGTGTCGCGATCCGCGTGGGTCACCATTGCGCGTGGCCGCTGCACAAGCGTTTCGGGGTCGCCGCGACAGCGCGCGCTTCGTTCGCCGCGTACAACACCCTCGACGAGGTCGAGGCGCTCGCCAAGGCGATCGTCCGTGCCAAGGAGTTCTTCGGGGTCGGTGCCTGATGCGGATGGAGCAAATGTATCAGGAAGTGATCCTCGATCACTACAAACACCCGCAGGGGCGAGGTCTGCGTGACCCGTTCGGTGCCGAGGTCCACCACGTCAACCCGACGTGCGGGGACGAGGTCACCTTGCGCGTGCAGCTCTCCGACGACGGAGAAAAGGTCACCGACGTCTCGTATGACGGCCAGGGGTGTTCGATCTCTCAGGCGTCCACGTCGGTGCTCTTCGAGCAGCTGGTCGGGCAGAACGTCCAGGAAGCCCTGGCGACCGTCGACGCGTTCAACCAGATGATGACGTCGCGGGGCACTGTCGACGGTGACGAAGAGGTCATCGGCGACGGAGTGGCCTTCGCCGGAGTGAGCAAGTACCCGGCGCGCGTCAAGTGCGCGCTCCTGGGATGGATGGCATTCAAAGACGCGTTGGCACAGACGGTGGTCAACAGAGAAGCACCGGCCGACAACAACAATTCCGCTAGGGAGTCAGCATGAGCGATCAAGCCCCGCCGACAGAGATCAAGGCGCCTGAGGAAGTTCAGACCTCTCTGCCGAAGATCGAGGACATCGAGGAGGCCATGCGCGACGTGGTCGACCCCGAACTCGGCATCAATGTCGTTGATCTCGGCCTGGTCTACGGACTCGACGTCACCAACGACGCGGTAGCCAAGATCGACATGACACTGACCTCGGCGGCCTGCCCTCTGACCGACGTGATCGAGGATCAGACCCGGTCGGTCCTGGTGACATCCGGTCTGTGCACCGATATCGAACTGAACTGGGTGTGGCTGCCGCCGTGGGGCCCGGACAAGATCACCGACGACGGCCGCGAACAGTTGCGGGCGCTCGGCTTCACCGTCTGACCCTTCTGGGGCAGTGGCAGAAACGTTCGAGACCCGGATCGATCGGCTGATCCGGGAAGCACAAGAACGCGGTGAGTTCGACAACCTGCGCGGTGCCGGCCGCCCGCTTGATCTCAGTGATGCCGACGACCCCGAATGGTGGGCAAAGCGCAAGATCAAGGAAGAGAACTTCGACAGCTCGGCGCTGTTGCCTCCGACGCTTCAGTTGCGCCGGGAGGCCCAAGGGTTTCCGGAATCGCTTGCCTCTCTCCGTGAGGAGTCGGCGGTGCGTCATGTCCTCGAAGACTTCAATCGCCGGGTCCGGCGAGACCGGCTCGCACCGAGTCTCGGGCCGGCGTCCTATGTGATCGTCCGAACCGTGGACGTCGAGGCGATGGTGGAGCGATGGCGCGAACTCCGGCGACGCAGATGACGTGGACAGGCGAGTTGGGATCGACGTAAATCGGTTGTGGTCACCGATACTGTTCTCAGAGTGTTGCTGACCATCGAAACGACCGGATCATCGTCCGATCACCGGATTCCTGCGACCGATCTCGGGTTCCTGTTGCACAAGCACCCGGATCGGGTCCAGCAGTTCGCCACCTCGAGTGGAACCGCGACCGTCTTCTATCCACTCGCCGACGCCTCGCGATGCCGCGTGGTTCTTCATGTCGGGGGCGAAGACCCCTCACGGTCCACGCTGGGGGCTGCTGACCGCTACGTGAACACGTTGCCGTACGCGGGATCGTCTCGACTGATGGTGGCGATGGCCAAGGTGATGTCGGATGCGCTCGGTGGCCGCTGTGTACACCGCCCTGACCTGGTCGACACGGTGTGGCAGCTGCAGGTGACGGTGAGCTCGGTGCCCACCACCGGCGGCGCCGATCTCACTCGCGACTTCTTCGAACCGCTGGGCTGGGCGGTGCTTTCCACTGCCACCGTGCTGCAGCCGGATGAGTGGGGCCCGTCCCGGTTTGTGCAGTTGCAGATGAGTGGTGAGTTCACGGTGCGCGACGCACTGTCGCACATGTATGTGCTGATCCCCGCGCTCGCGGCGGACAAGCACTACTTCATCGGTGACGACGAGGTCGACAAGCTGTTGCGTCTGGGCTCGCGCTGGCTGCCGAATCATCCTGCGCGCGAACAGATCACACGGCGGTACCTGAAGGGATTGCATTCGCTCACCAACGACGCGCTGGCACGGCTGATACCCGACACCGCGTCGCACGAACCACTGCCGAAACGCCGCACATTGATGCAGGAGCTGCGTCGTACCGCAGTGGTCGACGCGCTTCGTATGGTCGGCGCACGGTCGGTCCTCGACGCGGGATGCGGGGAAGGCAGCCTCTTGCGGGAGCTCGTCACCGAGCCGGGCATCGGCCGACTGGCAGGAGTGGATGTGTCGGTTGCCGCGCTTGGCCGGGCCAATGACTCGTTGTCCAGATTCGCAGCGGTAGAACTGTGGCAGTCGTCGCTGATGTACTCGGACAACCGGTGCCGAGGATTTGATGCCGTCGTGCTGATGGAGGTGATCGAGCACGTCGAGCCTGATCGCCTCGACACAGTCGAGTCGTCCGTGTTCGAGACCATGGCTCCGTCATCGGTGATCGTCACGACCCCCAACCGCGACTACAACGAGCTCTATGGGCTCGGCTGCAACGAATTCCGCCATCCTGATCACCGATTCGAGTTCAGCCGCGCCGAGTTCGAGCACTGGTGTGAACGGGTGGCCGACGAATACCGGTATTCGGTGACGGCGAGCGCGATCGGAGAGATGGACATGGATGTGGGCTCATCGAGTCAGCTGGCAGTCTTCCGCCGGATCGACGCAGAGGCGCCGGAGGCCCAGCGATGACGGCACTCGAGATCCCCGAACTGTCGCTCGTGGTGCTCATCGGTGTCACCGGCGCAGGCAAGTCGACGTTCGCAGCCAACAATTTTCGTGAGACTGAGGTGTTGTCGTCCGATCGGTTCCGAGGTCTGGTCGCCGATGACCCCACGTCACAGGAGGCAACCGGCGACGCGTTCGAGGTGCTCGAGCTGGTTGCGGGCAAACGATTGGCGGCCGGGCGCCTCACCGTGATCGATGCGACCAGCGTCCGCGTCGAGGACCGCAAGCGGCTTGTCGCGCTGGCGAGGTCCCATGACGTCTTACCTGTTGCCATCACCCTGGACGTGCCCCCGGACGAGTTGCGCAAGCGTGCCCGCGATCGGACAGACATCACGGTCGGTGTTGTCGAACGCCAGTACGCGCACCTGCAGCGCAATCGGAAGGGCTTGCGCAAGGAAGGGTTTCGACACGTCCATCAGCTCGATGGTGTTGCGGACATCGATGCCGCGACGATCGTGCGTACCCCCTTGTTCAGCAACCTCAACGATCGGCATGGCCCGTTCGACATCATCGGTGACGTCCACGGTTGCTTCACCGAGTTGACCACGTTGCTCGGCAAGGTCGGGTGGCGTCTGCAGACCGACACGGACGGCATCGTTGTCGGCGCCGTACCGCCCGAGCCGGGACGGACAGCGATCTTCGTCGGGGATCTGGTGGACCGTGGCCCGGACACTCCGGCTGTCCTGCGGCTGGTCATGTCGATGGTTCGTCAGGGCAGTGCGTTCTGCGTGCGCGGAAATCACGAGGACAAGTTGCTCCGCGTCCTTCGTCAGCGCAGCGGCCGTTCCCGAGAGGCGCAGCCGATTGCGTTGACCCACGGTCTTGCGGAGTCGATGACGCAACTCGACGCGCAGCCTCCCGAGTTCACCCGGGATGTTGTCGACTTTCTCGATTCCCTTGTGTCGCACTACGTGTTCGACGACGGCCGGCTCGTCGTCGCCCACGCCGGGCTGGCAGAGAAGTACCACGGGCGGGCATCGGGCCGCGTCCGTGACAAAGCTATGTACGGCGAGACGACAGGGGAGACGGATCGCTGGGGTTTCCCGGTACGGCTCGATTGGGCGGCGGACTATCGAGGCTCGGCACGGGTGGTCTACGGCCACACCCCGGTCCCGGACGCGGCGTGGATCAACAACACGATGTGTGTGGACACCGGCTGCGTGTTCGGGGGTCGATTGACGGCGCTGCACTACCCGGAGATGGTCTTGTCGGCCGTCCCTGCCGAGCAGACCTACCACGACCCCGGCCGACCGATGGGTTTCGGGACCACACGCGCGGACGTCCGCGTGCGAACCACACTGAACCTGTCGGACGTGGTGGGTAAGCGGATCATCGACACCGGATTCGGGCCACCGATCACCGTCCGAGAGGACAACGCCGCCACCGCATTGGAGGTGATGTCGCGGTACGCGGTTGATCCACGCTGGATCCGGTACCTGCCGCCGACGATGGCCCCGGTTTCTCCCGGGCGGGCCGATCTGCTCGAAGACCCGCGTGCAGCGTTCGAGTCGTACGCAACACGCGGTGTCTCCCAGGTTGTCTGCGAGGAAAAGCACATGGGTTCCCGGGCGATCATCGTGGTCACGAAGGACGAGTCCGCAGCGGCGCGGGCGTTCGGCGTCACACAGGGCAGTGGCGCGCTCTACACCCGGACCGGTCGCAGCTTCTTCGAACCGTCGGTCACGGAGCAACTGATTGTCCGAATCCGGCGAGCGTGCGCTGAATTGTTCGATCAGCTCGACTCCGACTGGCTGATCCTCGATGCCGAGTTGCTGCCATGGAACGTCAAGGGGGAAGGCCTGATTCGCGACCAGTTCGCCTCTGTCTCGGCAGCGGCGGGCCCCGAGCTGCATGCACTCGGCGCAGAACTGGCGACGGCCGCAGACCGAGGTCTGGATGTCCAGACCATGATCGACGCGAACACGAAACGGCGTGCGGATGTCAAGGCGTACACGGATGCCTATCTTCGCTACGTCGATGTCGACGCGCGGCCGGACACCGTGTCGCTTGCGCCGTTCGAGGTATTGGCAAGTGCAGGCACCGAATACGGCGGGTCGTCGCACGGTTGGCACCTGGAGGTGGCTGCGCGGCTCGCTGCGGCCGACCCTGTTCTCTTCCGGCCGACGCGGCACATCGTGGTCGACACCGGTTCGGAGGCTTCGTGCCTGGAAGGAGCTCGGTGGTGGGAGAACCTGACCGCGGCCGGATCCGAAGGGATGGTCGTCAAACCGGCCGGGAACCTCACCCGTGTCGGCGGCAAGCTGATCGATCCGGGTGTGAAGGTCCGCGGCCGCGAGTATCTGCGGATGGTTTATGGACCCAGCTACTTGGATGATCTGCCGACCCTCCGGTCACGCGACCTGCGGCACAAGCGGTCCATGTCGATGCGCGAGTATCAACTGGGACGTGAGGCCCTCGCCCGCCAGGCACGGTCCGAGCCACTCTGGCGCATCCACGAATGTGTCTTCGCGATCCTGGCGCTGGAGAGCGAGCCGGTGGATCCCCGACTCTGACGTCACCCAGGGATGAAGCGCGGCTGATCTGCCGGGCTCGCGGGGTCAACGGGCTGGACGTCCACCCACGTGACGTCGACGCGGTCGGCCACGGTGATCCGTAATGAACCGAGCCGGCCGCGGACGGCGTCACGGACCTGCTCGCTCATCGCGCCGATCTGATCGCCGTACCGGGCGACCATCTCGACGCGTATGTTGCGGACGGATCCGTGGTCGGTGGTGATGTGGATTGCGGCGACATCGCGCCGACATGATCGGTGGATCGCGCGGGCAAGGAGCGGGCGGATCGCTCGCTCGTTGATCTCGATGCCGGGATCGTCGGTGACGATCGGGACACCCAACCGCGTGGCCGAGCGAAGCCGGGGCCCGAGCCGTTCGAGGACCGCTCCCTCGTCGCCGTGCTCGAGGTGGGCGGCGGCATCGCTGATCCAGGTATCCGCTTCATCGGGGCGCTGGACTGTCATCTCGCCTTCTTTCCGTCGTCGGTCGCGGGATCTGATGTCGGATGCGTCCGGATGATCTGATCTCGTCGGCATCGGGGCCGTCGGGTCGCCACGCGGAGAGTCGTTCGGCCAACTGTGATCGTGCACGCTGCAGATGTCCACGCACCGACCCGCGCGAGATGGTGAGCGCCGTGCCGATCTCGTCGTGCGACAGGCCTTCGACCTCGCGTAGCCACCAGCATGCGCGCGCCTGGTAACCGAGCCTGCCGAGCTCGGTCTGGAGTGCGACGAAAAACGAGTGTTCAACCGTGCGAGCAGCTGGGCCGGGGGCCCGCACTTCCATCGCCTCGAAGGTGTTGTCGGAAACCACGACGGCGCTCTGCCGTCGCTGGAGATCGACCGTCTTGCGCGAGGCGATGGTGAACAGCCACGTGCGGAAGCTCGACCGGAACCCGAACCGGTCCAATCCGCGCCACGCGGCGAGGAACGTCTCCTGAGTGATGTCCTCCGCTGCTGTCGGAGATCCGGTCAGCCGGGTCGTGTACCGGAGGACGGGCGTCAGATGGCACCGCATCAGCTGGTCGAACGCCTGGCGATCGCCCAGGGCAGCCGCGCGAATCAATGATTCTTCGGCGGGCGCATCCATTTGTTCAGCGTGCCAGAAAGTCGTGCGTGCAACATGCGGTTCTCAACCCGTCAAACGGGTGGGAGAGCAGATCATCCGGTCTGCCATCCGCACACCGAACCGACGAGGGAGCACCTTATGACCACCACGACCTCCAGGCAGGATGACGAGCCCACCATTGCCGGGGACGAACACCGTGACAGCGGCGGCCGTGGGCCCGACCAGAGTGACGCGGGGGGCAAGACGTCGATCGCCGACGTCGTGGTGGCCAAGATCGCCGGGATCGCGACTCGCGAGATCGACGGCGTCTACGACCTCGGTGGCGGCGCGGCGCGGGCGGTTGGCAAGTTGCGCGAAACCCTGCCGGGAACCGCTGCCGACGTCACCCAAGGTGTGTCGGTGGAAGTCGGGGAGAAGCAGGCCGCAGTCGATGTCGGATTGGTTGCCTACTACGGCGTGGCGATCCACCAGCTTGCCGAGTCCATCCGGACCAACGTGATCGAAGCGATCGAGAAGATGACGGGTCTGGAGGTCACCGAGGTGAACGTGACCGTGCACGACGTCCACCTCGACACCGACGACCCGACCACAGCGCTCGACGGCCAGACACCGCGGGTCCAGTGACGATCACAGCGGCCTCCGCGGAGCTCATCCGCGAACGGGTGCTGTCCGTGGACGGCGTGGCAGACCTGCACGCGGGCACCTTCGGCGAGAACGCCACACATCTGCCCGGCCGGCGGGTGAACGGTGTGCGAGTCGGCCGTGCCGGCGTCGACATCCATGTGGTCGCCTACCTCGACGTCGACGTCGCGGGGGTGGCCCGAAACGTCCGTGCGGCCGCGGTGTCGGCCGCACCGGGAGCGATCGGCTACACCGTCGTCGTCGAAGATGTTGTTGCGCGCCAGGACTTTCGAGTCGCAGTTCCGGATACCGGCCGGGGTACCTCCACAGAAACGAGTCAATCATGAACAATTCCGTGATCGGGCTGTTCGTCGGCCTGCTGTTCGCTTTGGCGGTCACCACCGGAGGGTTCTCCGGTCTGATGGTCGCGGTGGTGTTCGCGGCCATCGGCGTGGCCGTCGGCGCCCATCGTGACGGCCGCATCGACCTCGGTGCACTGCTGCGGAGCAAAGGCCGTGGCTGAGGCGGCAACTGCCGAGCGCTTCGGCGGTTCCCACCTACCGGCACCCGAGCACCGAGGCTCCCTGCAGATCGAATCGCGCGTGATCTCTCAGATCGCCCGCCAGGCAGCGCTCGAGGTCGACGGCGTGGTGCCGTACTCGGTGACGTTGGGGTCACTCACAGGTCGCAATCTGCCTCGCGCACTGGCTGATTCCGATCCGCGCCATCCGGCGATCACCGTGGAGATCGCGGTGAGCTGGCCGATGCCGGCAGTTGATGTCGCCGAGCGGGTTCAGCAACACGTCATCGAGGTGGCCACCCGATTGACCGGACGCCGGCCGGCGCGAGTGGATGTCGAGGTCACCGAGGTTGTCCAATCGAGGATGTTGCTGGGGGAGGAGCTGGCCGGAGTGTCCACTGCCGAACCCGGCGCGGACACGGGCACCCAGGCGGCGCCGACGCACAGTCGCACCAGGGCCGAGGGCGGGCCGCCTCGAAGCTTTCCGACTGCGGGATGGCTTGCGCCTGTGCTGGGCCTCGGACTGCTTGCACTCGCCGTTGTCGCCGGCCGGGAGTATGCCGTTGTCCAGGGCCACTACCGGTCCGAGGCCTGGATCGAACCCTCTGCTCGTTGGGTGTCGGGGACCGAGTGGAGACCGTGGATGGTCGTGGTCGCCGTGGTGTGCGTGGTGGTGGGGCTCTACTTCCTGTACGCGGCCGTACGGCCTCGACGTCGCACCCACCGACCACTACGGGTCACGGGCGTGTGGACTCGCGACACCGACGTGGCCCGCCGGCTCAGCGCCATCGCACTCGACGACAACAACACCGTGTCCGCCACCACCAAGGTGACGCCGGGCCGCGCCCATGTACGTGTGTTCGTCACCTCACCGACGGAGAGCGACCTCTCGGGCCGCCTCGAGGCATCGGCGGCAACGTTGGCCCACCCGCCCCGCGTGAGCGTGGATCTTCGTGGCGTCTCCCATCCGAGCTCGACCGCAATCGACGAGAGGGAGCCTGATGCGGCGCACCCTGAACGCTCTTGACCGCCTCGCGGTGGGCCTGATCGGCTTGCTTCTCGCCGCGGCCGGCCTGATCGCGCTGCTCCGCTGGGCGGGCGTGGGACCGGTGACCGATGCGGTCGGCAACGTCGACACCGATCAGATCTACTCGTCGTCGGGACAACCGTGGTGGGATTGGGCGCTGCTGGCCGCGACCGTCTTGCTGGGGATCTGTGGTGCGTGGCTGCTGCTGGCCAACATCTCGCCGAATCGTCTGCGGTCGGTGACCGTTCGACCGCAGGGTGAACCGTTTGTCGGCGAGATCGACATCGCCGTGACCGACGTGGCCCGGGCGGCGGGCAGGTCCCTGGAACGACATCGTCATGTCCGCTCCTCAGCGGTCCGGTCGTACGTCGACGGCGTGACCCCTGTCGTAGAGATCACGGTGACGGCTTCTCCGACCGCCGACGACGACGATCTCGGCGCCGCCGTGAGCGGGGTGAGGGAGCTGCTCCTGTCGTCACTCCGGGGCAGCGACGTCCAGGTACGCATGCTGCTGCACCGCGAACCCAATCACTGAGCAGTAGGACTGCCCGCCGGTGAACAGCCGTCAGGTCCGGGAGAGCACAGCACCGCGCATGATGCGCAGGGCGAGGGTGCGGTCGGTGAGCCCGATCATGCGACTCATCGACAAGGCCACCCCGGCGAGGTCGTCGCGCGAACTGAGATATGTCCGCTGGCGTTCGAGCGACATCTCGAAAAACCCGTCGAAGAACCTGACCACGTCGGTGGGAGCGAGTCCGAGGAGCGAGGACAGGCCGCGACGACGCAACCGATGGACGGCGCGGGCCTGAGCGGTCCACAGCGCAGCCTTCGGATCACGTTCGTTCGCCATGGCGTCGACGACTGCGTCGGCCGCCGTCAACGATGCCGCCACGCTGTATCCGGTCGCCGGATGCATCAACCCACCCGCTGCGCCGAACAGGAGCGGATCGGACCGCCATGGTGGCACTGAGTTGGCACCACACAACGCGAAGTACACCCGCTCGGTCGGCGCGGCGTCGACGGTCGGCCGGGTGATCCCCATGTGTTCGAGGCGACGCCGTAGCCGATCCTGGAGTTCGGCCAGCGGAACCGGCGGGGCGCCGGCGAGGCAGGTCTCCTCCAGCAGCACCCTGCCACCGGCCACGGGGATCGCGTAGAGGAACGAGGGGGCTCGATCGGGCTCGACCCCTCTCCAGTCCATCAGCACCGCGGTGTCCGAGCCGAGATAGGGCGCTGCGATCTCGCTGTCGACAAAGATCCCGAACGCCGACTGCGCCGGCGCGTGTGGAGCTCGCAAACCGCGCGCATCGATGACTGTGCGTGCCGTCACTTTTCGGCCATCTTGCAGGCCGACGTTGTCGGCGCTCACGGATGTGGCCGTGTCTGCGAAGGTCTTCACAGCGGAGATGTCGAGGCTCTGCTGCAGAGCACGGGTGTTCAGAGTGACGTACGCGCGCTCGATCACGTGGCGGCCAGGGGTGAACACGGCGACCGTGTCGGACTGCGCGGCAATGACTTTGGTGCCGACCCAGCTGGGGAGTTCGTCGGACCACGCTCCGTAGGTGACGTGCCAGGCCCGGTCCGGCGCCGGATCGACCAGTGCGGTGTCGAGGCCTGCAGCCGCCGATCGTGCGGCGACCGCCCGGCCGGCCGGACCCGCACCGACGACTGCCACGTCATATGTACGACCTCCGTGGTGGTCGTCGCCCGCCTCGCTCATAAGGGCACGGTATCGTTTTGGCGTACACTGGCGCGTCGTGATCACGGCAACCGACCTCGAGGTACGCGCGGGCGTACGCACCCTACTGAGCGCCCCTGGTCCGGCGCTACGGGTGCAACCCGGTGACCGCATCGGATTGGTCGGTCGAAACGGCGCCGGCAAGACCACGACGATGCGAATACTCGCCGGCGAAGGCGAACCCTACGCCGGTTCGGTGACCAACAGCGGCGAGATCGGATATCTCCCTCAGGATCCCCGGGAAGGCGACCTGGAGGTCATCGCCAAGGACCGTGTGCTCTCCGCGAGAGGCCTGGATACGCTGCTGCGCGACCTGGAGAAACAGCAAGCACTGATGGCCGAAGCCGTCGACGACAAGGTGCTCGACAAAGCTGTCAATCGGTACGGGCAGCTGGAAGACCGTTTCTCGGCGCTCGGCGGATATGTCGCAGAATCCGAGGCGGCCCGCATCTGCAACAGCCTCGGCCTTCCCGACCGGGTGCTGGCGCAGCCCTTGAAGACGTTGTCCGGTGGTCAACGGCGAAGGATCGAGCTGGCTCGCATCCTGTTCGCCGCCTCGGACGGAAGCGGCGGCAAATCGGGCACCACCCTGTTGCTCGACGAACCGACCAACCACCTCGACGCCGACTCGATCGGCTGGCTGCGCGGTTTCCTGCAGAACCACGACGGTGGACTCATCGTGATCAGCCACGACGTGGAACTGCTTGCCGACGTGGTGAACCGGGTGTGGTTCCTCGACGCGGTACGCGGCGAGCCCGACATCTACAACATGGGATGGAAGAAGTACCTCGACGCGCGGGCGACGGACGAACAGCGCCGCAAGCGTGAACGTGCAAACGCAGAGAAGAAGGCGGGCGCACTGCGGGTACAGGCGGCGAAGATGGGCGCCAAGGCAACCAAAGCCGTTGCGGCACAGAACATGCTCAAGCGCGCCGAACGCATGCTCGACAACCTCGATGAAGAACGGGTGGCCGACCGCACCGCGAAGATCCGGTTCCCCGAGCCGGCACCCTGCGGCAAGACTCCGTTGATGGCGTCGGGCCTGACGAAGATGTACGGATCGCTGGAGATCTTCGCCGGTGTGGACCTCGCCATCGACCGCGGAAGCCGGGTGGTGGTGCTCGGGCTCAACGGCGCAGGCAAGACCACGTTGCTGCGTTTGCTGGCAGGCACCGAGAAGGCCGAGCACGGCACACTCGAACCCGGCCACGGACTCAAGATCGGCTACTTCGCGCAGGAGCACGACACCCTCGACGACAACGCGAGCGTGTGGGACAACATCCGCCATGCGGCGCCCGACGCCGGCGAGCAAGATCTACGTGGCCTGCTCGGCGCGTTCATGTTCACCGGGCCCCAGCTCGATCAGCCCGCGGGGACGCTGTCCGGCGGTGAGAAGACCAGGTTGGCACTCGCTGGGCTCGTCTCGTCGGCCGCGAATGTTCTGCTGCTCGACGAACCGACGAACAACCTCGACCCGATCTCGCGGGAACAGGTGCTCGATGCGCTACGGAGTTACAAGGGCGCGGTTGTGCTGGTCACCCACGACCCGGGTGCAGCGGCAGCGCTCGACCCGCAACGGGTGATCCTGCTGCCCGACGGTACCGAGGACCATTGGTCAGCCGAGTACCAGGAGCTCATCGAACTCGCCTGACCCAAACCCCCGAAAGTGGTGGGTTCGGGCGCGCATGTGCGCAGGTCGCGCCCGCACAAACCCACCACTTCCGGGTTCTTGGTCAGACGTAGTTCTTCTGCAACTCCCGCTTCACCAATTTTCCGGTGGGCGTGCGGGGGAGTTCGTCCACGAAGTCGACCGACTTGGGTGCCTTGTAGTGCGCAAGGCGCTCCCGCACGAAGTCGATCATCTCCTGAGCCAGCTCAGGGGACGGGTTCACACCTGGCTCGAGCTGAACGCATGCCTTGGCGACCTCACCGAGATCTGGATCGGGCACCCCGATCACGCCGACGTCGAAGACGTCAGGGTGCCCGATGAGGACGTTCTCGGCTTCCTGCGGATAGATGTTCACGCCGCCGGAGATGATCATGAACGACTTACGGTCGGTGAGGTACAGGAAACCCTCCGCGTCGACGTAGCCGACATCGCCGCTTGTCGTCCAGGCCGGGTGCTCGGGATGCTGCGCGGACTTCGTCTTCTCCGGATCGTTGTGGTACTCGAACGGCAGTTCGTCGCGTTCCCAGAACACCGTGCCGATCTCGCCGGTGGGCAGTTCGTTGCCGTCGTCGTCGCAGATGCGCACCACACCCAGCAAGGGTTTGCCCACCGAACCGGGGTGGGTCAGGGCTTCCTCGCTGTTGATGAACGTGGCGCCGGCACCCTCGGTGGAGGCGTAGTACTCGTGGATCACCGGGCCCCACCACTTGATCATCGCCTGCTTGACCTCGGGAGGACACGGCGCTGCCGCGTGGATCGCGATCTTCATGCTGCTGACGTCGTATTTGGCGCGGACATCCTCGGGCAGTTTGAGCATGCGGATGAACATCGTGGGCACCCACTGACTGTGGGTGACCCGGTACTCGTCGATCAGGCTGAGCGCACCTTCGGCGTCGAACTTGTCCATCAGCACGATCGTGCCACCGACGGAGTTGACCATGCCGCAATAACGTAGCGGCGCAGCGTGATACAGCGGAGCGGGGCACAGATACACACACTCCTGGTCGAACCCGTACAGCAGTGAGAACACCGCCGTGTACGGGTCGGGGATCTCGTTCACCTGCCCGTCCTGCAGCGGTACCTTGATGCCCTTGGGCCGGCCGGTGGTACCGGACGAATACAGCATGTCCTGGCCGCGAGGCTGGTCGGTCAGGGGCTCGTCAGAGGCGTTGGCGAGGATCTCGTCGAACGACTCGAAGCCCGGGATGTCGCCACCCCAGGCGATTCGGTGTGTCACTCCGGACACCTGATCCGCAGCGCTGACCGCATCGGCCACCTCGGCGGAGGCGAACAGGGCGACCGCGCTGCAGTCGCCGAGGATGTAGTTGACCTCGTCGGGGGTGAGGTGGTTGTTGATCGCGGTGACGTACATTCCCGAACGCACTGCCGCCCAATAGATCACGAGCACGCGGATGTCGTTGTTGGAGACGATGGAAACGTTGTCGCCGCGGCCGAGGCCGAGGTCGTCACGCAGGTAGTGGGCGACTTGGGTCGATAGCCTGTCGAGCTCGGCGTAGGTGATCGACTCACCGGTCGCCGGTCGCACGACGGCGACCTTGTCAGGGGTGGTGGCGACAAAATTGCCCGGGAACATCAACGACCTCCGGCTCAGCGAATCCACGAGGCGGCCCGAACGGCCGCGATATGTTAACCAGAACTATCACATTCCTCACCGTTGCCGAGGAGTTATCCGGAGGAGTCATGAGGCCGGCGTAACAGATGTCGTGGACGCGGCACGCAAAAGCCCCCGTCCACCGCGCCAGGGGCACGATGGACGGGGGCCAAGGTCGGCGCCGTCAGCGGGTACGGCGGACCGATTCCTCCACGAGGTCGAGAACCGCGTGCAGATCGTCGGTCGCAGCGCCCGATGCCAGCCGGGTGGTGAGCCCGTCGAGGATGAGATCGAGATAGGCCACCAGAACGCGTGTGGGTAGGTCGTCGCGCAACCGTCCGGCTGTCCGCTGCCGCTCGAGGCGAGCCAGTGTGGCCGACTCGAGCTCGGCGGAACGTTCCTTCCAACCAGAACGAAACGCCGCGTCGGTGCGCAACTTACGGGCGATCTCCAGACGTGTTCCCAGCCAATCGAACTCCTCGGGATGGTTGAGCATGTCGCGCATCACCTGGACAAGACCTTCGTTCGCGGCCACGTCGGCCATCCGCTCGGCGTCCTCGTGTGCCAGCGCGAGGAAGAGCGCCTCCTTGTCCCGGAAGTGATGAAAAATCGCTCCTCGGGACAAGGAGGTTGCCTCCTCGAGCCGACGCACGGTGGCGCCGTCGTAACCGAACTCGGCAAAACAACGGCGCGCACCGTCGAGGATCTGACGTCGCCGGGCTTCCAGGTGGTCTTGGCTTACCTTGGGCACCCGCGGAGTCCTCTGGTCAGCTCTTGAGCATGCTGCGCAGGACGTACTGCAGGATACCGCCGTTACGGTAGTACTCCGCCTCACCCGGCGTGTCGATGCGAACCTTGGCATCGAACTCGATGGTGCTGCCGTCGTCCTTGGTGGCCGTCACCTTCACCGTCTGGGGAACGGTGCCGTTGTTGAGTTCTTCGATGCCGCTGATGTCGTACACCTCGGTGCCGTCCAGGCCGAGCGAGCCGTGTGACTCACCCTCGGGGAACTGCAGCGGGATGACGCCCATACCAATGAGATTCGACCGGTGGATACGTTCGAAGCTCTCGGTGATGACCGCACGCACACCGAGTAGCGAGGTGCCCTTGGCCGCCCAGTCACGAGACGATCCGGTGCCGTACTCCTTGCCGCCGAGCACCACCAGAGGGGTTTTCTCGGCCGCATAGTTCTGCGCAGCGTCGTAGATGAACGACTGCGGCGCACCGTCCTGGGTGAAGTCCCGGGTGTAGCCGCCGGAGACACCGTCGAGCAGCTGGTTCTGCAACCGGATGTTGCCGAACGTCGACCGGATCATCACCTCGTGGTTACCACGTCGGGCACCGAGCGAGTTGTAGTCCTTGCGCTCAACACCTTTGGAGTCCAGGTACTGGGCCGCCGGAGTGCCCGGCTTGATGGTGGATGCAGGGGAGATGTGGTCGGTGGTGACCGAATCGCCCAGCTTGGCCAACACACGTGCACCCTTGATGTCGGTGACGGGCGCGGGATCTCGCTGCATGCCCTCGAAGTACGGAGGCTTACGCACGTAGGTGGAATCCTCGTCCCACTCGAACGTCTTGCCGTCCGGGGTGGGCAGGTTCCGCCAGCGCTCGTCGCCCTTGAAGACGTCTGCGTAATCCGACGCGTACTGCTCGGGTGAGATCGAGTCCGTGATGGTCTGCTCGATCTCCTCACCCGAGGGCCAGATGTCCCTGAGGTAGACGGGGTTTCCGTCGGTGTCGTTGCCGAGGGGATCGGACTCGAAGTCGAAGTCCATCGTGCCCGCAAGTGCGTAGGCGATGACCAACGGCGGCGAGGCCAGGTAGTTCATCTTCACATCGGGGTTGATGCGACCCTCGAAGTTGCGGTTACCCGACAACACCGCGGTGGCGGTCAGGTCGTTCTCGTTGATGGCCTTGGAGATCGCCTCGGGCAGCGGGCCGGAGTTGCCGATACACGTGGTGCAGCCGTAGCCGACCAGGAAGAAGCCGAGCTTCTCCAGGTAAGGCCAGAGTCCGGCCTTCTCGTAGTAACCGGTGACGACCTGCGAACCCGGGGCCATCGATGTCTTCACCCACGGCTTGGACGTCAGGCCCTTTTCCACCGCGTTGCGGGCCAGGAGGCCGGCACCGAGCATCACCGACGGGTTCGAGGTGTTGGTGCAGCTGGTGATCGATGCGATCGAGACGATCCCGTGGTCCAGGATCATCTTGCCGTTCTCTGTTTCCACCTCCACCGGCTTGGTGGGCCGTCCCTCCGCGCCCTTGGCTGCGGAGAGGACCTCTTTCTGGCTCGCGGGCAGATCTGCGTCGTCGTCGGCGAACGAGAGCGTCGCCGGATCCGAGGCCGGGAACGTCTCTTCGACCGCTTCGTCGAGTTGCGTGTGGTGAGCGGAATCGCCGTTCTCGACGTAGTTGTAGATGTCCTTGCGGAATGCGGTCTTGGCATCCCACAGGCCGATGCGGTCCTGCGGACGCTTCGGTCCCGCGATCGAGGGGACAACCTCGTTGAGGTCGAGTTCGAGGTACTCGGAGAAGACCGGTTCGGTATCTGCGTCGAGCCACATGCCCTGCTCTTTGGCGTAGGCCTCGACGAGCGCGAGCTGCTCCTCGCTGCGGCCGGTGAGCCGTAGGTACTTCATGGTCTCTTCATCGATCGGGAACATCGCGCACGTGGAGCCGAACTCCGGGCTCATGTTGCCGATGGTGGCGCGGTTGGCCAGCGGGACCGCCGAGACACCCTTGCCGTAGAACTCGACGAACTTGCCGACCACGCCGTGCTTACGCAGCATCTCGGTGATGGTGAGCACCACGTCGGTGGCGGTCACGCCGGGCTTGGTCTCACCGGTCAGCTTGAAGCCGACCACGCGGGGGATGAGCATCGAGATGGGCTGGCCGAGCATGGCTGCCTCTGCCTCGATGCCACCGACGCCCCAGCCGAGAACGCCGAGGCCGTTCTCCATGGTGGTGTGCGAATCGGTGCCGACGCAGGTGTCGGGGTAGGCCTGCTGTACGCCGTCGGCGTTCGGCCGGACCATGATCGAGCGTGCGAGGTGCTCGATGTTGACCTGGTGCACGATGCCGGTGCCGGGCGGGACGACCTTGAAGTCGTCGAAGGCGCCCTGGCCCCAGCGCAGGAACTGGTAGCGCTCGCCGTTGCGCTGGTATTCGATGTCCACGTTGCGCTCGAAGGCCTGGGCGTTGCCGAAGGCCTCGATGATCACCGAGTGGTCGATCACCATTTCCGCCGGAGCGAGCGGGTTCACCTTGTTCGGGTCGCCGCCGAGCTCCTGGACGGCCTCACGCATGGTGGCGAGGTCGACGATGCACGGCACGCCGGTGAAGTCCTGCATGATCACGCGCGCAGGCGTGAACTGGATCTCGATGCTGGGGTCGGCGGTGGCGTCCCAGTTCGCGATCGCGGTGATGTGGTCTTTGGTGATGTTCGCGCCGTCCTCGGTGCGAAGCAGGTTCTCGGCGAGAACTTTGAGGGAGTAGGGGAGTTTGTCGGTTCCCTCGACAGCGTTCAGGCGGAAGATCTCGTACGAGTTCTCACCGACCGTCAGCGTGCCGCGGGCGCCAAAGGAATCGATACTCATCGCTTTACGTCAGCTCCACTCTTCGTGTTGTCGGCCGGCGGGGGCTGTGCCGGTCCGGATAGTTGTCGGCAACTTCACCGATCTGGACGCAAGCAGTGGGCTGCACCGCATGCGCTCTACCGACGATTCTAGCAGTACGAGCGTACTGGTAAAGCCGCCGGGTCGGTTCCGGGCATGTCCGGTGTGTCGGACAGGCGCGGTGATGCTGGGACTCCCCAATTGTGTCGTAATGTGCAGCCGTAGGTTGGCTTCTGCCAGCAATGCCCCCGATCCACAGATTCGGAGAACACGTGGCACCCACGCCGAGCTTGACCATCATCCCGCCGGACGTGAACCTGCCCGAGCTGCAGGCCGGACTGGCCGATGACGGAGTGGTGGCACCACCGGAGATGACCCCGCGAATCCTGCAGGTTGTCGCCGAGGCGAAGGACAAGGGCTACGACGTGCATTTCGTGGTGACGGACAAGGTGTATCCCCGGATTACCTACTACCGCGACATCGCCACCGAATTGCAGCAGGACACTGGCGGCACCGTCATCGTTCTCGGAGGCAATTACGTCGGTTCGGCAAGTGACGAGTTCAGCCGGGTGCAATTGGAACAGGCCACCGACAATCTGACGATTTCGAATCCTCCCGTCGCAGCCGAGCAGATGTTGGATCGGATGACCGAGCAGACCCAGGTTCCGTGGACCGTTGTCACGCTCGTGCTGATCGCCGTGGTGGCCGTGGGTGCGGTGGTGGCCCGCAAGCTGCAGTTGCGCAAGGGAACTCCCGCCGAGACCGATCCGGCCAATGCCGATACCGCCCCTGAAGCGTCGGCCACACCGCGCGCCGGCGACGGCTCTTCTGCCACCACCGTCTGAATTGACGCCAGAACTACACAAATGTAGTTCTGCGATATCCAATTTGTGACCTTCGGCATTGTCCGAGTTCACGGCGTTTCCGCAGGTAATGACGCTAATGTAATTTGTGACTGCTGTTTCCTTCGGGGTTCTTGTGGCGTACGGTTCCGTATGTCATCGGTGGTGCTAATGGGGAAGTTGATCACCATCGTGGCGATGGCCAGGTATGCCGCTGATTCGGCGGCGACCGGCGCAATGTCAGATCTGCGAGGGAGTTCTTTGTGAGGCGACGCACTGCATTCGGCATACGCCGTCGACCTTTTTCCGTGTCAACCCGACGGCGTGGTGGTGCCCGAACATCGGTGGCAGTCGCGTTTGTTGCGGCGGTCGCGGTGGGCTTCGGGCAGTTGTCCGCAGGGACAGCGGTCGCCGAGCCACCCAGCAGTGCCGACAAGATCGCCACACTGATCAATCAGATCGCCGATACAAATCAGAACCTGGTCAACCTGGACGGCGACGTCGCGGTGAAGCGCGAAGCGGTCAACCGCGCTCTCGTCGACCTCCAGAACGCCAGGGAAGCGCAGCGACTGGCGGCCATCGCCGTGCGTGGGGCCCAGGAGGCCCTACAGGGCGCGGCCGGCGCAATCGCCCTGGCGGAGACCGACTTCGACGGGTTCATCCGGAGTCTGTACACCCAGGGCAACAGCCAGGGATCGAT
Source organism: Williamsia muralis (assembly GCF_051487485.1). Classification (GTDB taxonomy): domain Bacteria; phylum Actinomycetota; class Actinomycetes; order Mycobacteriales; family Mycobacteriaceae; genus Williamsia; species Williamsia muralis_B. The sequence goes on from NZ_JAHVCV010000003.1 coordinate 477,157, forward strand.
GGCTGCATATCTCTCCGGTGATCCCGGTGCGGTCCTCGATCGCGCCTCGGTCATCGATCAGCTGAGCAAAGATCAGCAGGAGACGATCGACCGGCTGCAGCAGGCCCGCAACGAGGAGGCCAACCGTGCGGCCACCGCGCAGGCCACCGAACAACAGGCCTCGTTCGCCGCCACCACCGCCGAGAACCGCCAGGCCGACGCGCAGAGCGCGATCACCGAGGCCATGGAGGCAGTCAAAGCCGAGAACTCCCGGCGCCAGAAGCTGCAAGCCGATCGTGACGAGGCGCAGCGGCAGCTCGAGGCGCTCCGAGGACAGCCGACGCCTGTCACCTCACCGGGTGCACCGGGCTCGATCCTGCCCGATCAGCAGGCCGCGATCGAGGACGAGGCGCATCAGGCTGCGTTGCGTGCTGCGGCCGATGCGGCAGGCAAGCTGGCGCTGAACACCAGCCAGCAGATGCTCGCTGCGCTGGTCGGATCTTTGACCCCGCCGCACACCGACATCGATGAGCCGACGACGCCGACCACTCCGGTCGATCCGACCACTCCGACCACCCCGGTCGACCCGACCGATCCGACCACCCCTGTCGACCCCACCACCCCGACTGAGCCCACCACGCCGACGACCCCGGGACCGGGGACGGTCGACCCGGGCGCTGAAGGCCCCGCTGCGGTGGAAATCGTGGTCAACCGCGCGATGTCGCAGCTGGGTGTGAGCTATTCGTGGGGTGGTGGTGACGCGAATGGCCCCACCCTCGGTATCCGTGACGGCGGCGTGGCCGACTCGTACGGCGACTACAACAAGGTGGGCTTCGACTGCTCCGGGCTGATGATCTACGCATTCGCCGGCATCGGGATCTCGCTTCCGCACTACACGGGTTATCAGTACACGTCGGGTCCGCAGTTCCCGCTCTCGGAGATGCAGCGCGGCGACATGATCTTCTACGGGCCCAACGCGAGCCAGCACGTCGCCCTCTACCTCGGGGACAACACGATGATCGAGGCGCCGCAGTCGGGTGACGTCGTGAAGATCTCGCCGTTGCGGACCAGCGGAGCGATGCCCTACGTGGTGCGGCTCGCCTGATCTGATCGATCCAGCCCGGCCCGGGGCCGCATGTCGACCCGCCGCAGATGCCGGACGTGGCTGGCTCCACCGGCGGCCCAGTACCCTCGGTGCAGTCAGTACAACGATCGAACAGACCCCGGAGGGTATCGGTGACCTCAGCGCAGGACGACAGCAAGACCTCGGCAGAGGAATTCAAGCTCACGCAGTCCGACGTCGCCTTGCTCGAGAAGGCGATGTTCGAGGTCAAGAGGGTCATCGTCGGTCAGGACCGCCTGGTCGAACGCATCCTGGTCGGTCTCCTCGCCCGCGGTCACATCTTGCTCGAAGGTGTACCGGGTGTGGCGAAGACCCTTGCAGTCGAGACGTACGCGACTGTCATCGGTGGCAGCTTCTCGCGAGTGCAGTTCACCCCCGACCTGGTGCCCACCGACCTCATCGGTACCCGTATCTATCGCCAGGGTCGTGAAGAGTTCGACACCGAACTCGGGCCTGTGGTGGCCAATTTCCTGCTCGCCGACGAGATCAACCGTGCACCCGCGAAGGTGCAGTCGGCGCTCCTGGAGGTGATGGCCGAGCGGCATGTCTCCATCGGCGGCACCACCTATCCGATGCCCGACCCGTTCCTGGTGATGGCGACGCAGAACCCCATCGAGAACGAGGGCGTGTACCCGCTGCCCGAGGCGCAGCGCGACCGGTTCCTGTTCAAGATCCTGGTCGACTACCCGGCGGTCGAGGAAGAACGCGAGATCGTCTATCGGATGGGCAACGTCCCACCGAAGGCATCCCGCGTTCTCGACGCCGAGACGATGGTCCGGCTGCAGAACACCGCAGCGAATGTCTTTGTGCATCACGCCCTGGTCGACTATGTGGTCCGCGTGATCAACGCGACCCGGCGACCGGCCGAACTCGGCATGCACGATGTCGCGGGATGGCTGGCATACGGCGCCTCCCCACGCGCCACGCTGGGCATCGTTGCGGCCTCGCGCGCACTCGCGCTGGTTCGTGGCCGCGACTACGTGATTCCCCAGGACGTCGTCGAGCTCATTCCCGACGTGCTCCGCCACCGGTTGGTACTCAGTTACGACGCGCTGGCCGACGAGGTGGATGCCGATGCCGTCATCACCCGCGTGTTGCAGACGGTCGGTCTGCCCCAGGTCAGCGCGCAGCCGCTGGCCACCCCGCCCACCGTTGGTGGACAGGCCCCGCCGCAGCAGTCGCCACAGCAAGGCCAACAGCCGTATTCGCAGGGGCCTGGTCCTCTGACCAAACCTGCTGCCGCGCAAGCCAACCCGGCGCAGGGCAACCAGTCGCACTATGGCGGATAACAGCACGCTCCCGTCGTTCGGCGGCGGTACCCTCGAGGACCCCAAGCTGACCGCAGCACTCAAGACCCTGGAGATCGTGGTTCGCCGCAAACTCGACGGGGTGCTGCAGGGTGAACACCTCGGGCTCATCCCAGGACCGGGGACCGAGCCGGGGGAGGCCCGCGAGTACCAGCCCGGCGACGACGTACGCCGGATGGATTGGTCGGTGACGGCCCGGACAACCCATGCTCACGTCCGTCAGATGGTGGCCGATCGCGAACTCGAGACCTGGCTTGTCGTCGACATGTCGGCGAGCCTGGACTTCGGCACGGTCAACACCACCAAACGTGACCTGGCCGTGGCGGCGTGTGCGGCCATCGCCCACCTCACGCTGGGCGGAGGTAACCGGTTGGGCGCGGTGGTGTGCACCGGCGATCAGGTGGTGCGAATCCCGGCCCGCGGTGGCCGGGCCCACGCTTTGAACACCCTCAAGACCATCGGCACCACCACCCGCGCGAACGACGGTGTCCGCGGCGACCTGTTCGCCGGCATCGACGCCTTGCGCAGGCCCGAACGACGCCGTGGGCTGGCCGTGGTGGTCAGCGACTTCCTCGGGCCGATCAACTGGGACCGCCCACTGCGGGCAGTGTCCGGTCACCACGATGTCCTCGGTGTCGAGATCCTCGATCCGCGCGACATGGAATTGCCTGCGGTGGGTGAGGTGGTGCTGCGCGACGCCGAATCGGGACAGATCCGCGAACTGACGATCACCGACAAGGTGCGGGCCGATTTCGCCAGAGCCGCCGAAGACCACCGGATGGCGGTGCAGCGCGCGTTGAGGCAGTGTGGCGCACCGACATTGGCGTTGCGCACCGACCGCGACTGGATCGCCGACGTCGTACGATTCATCGCGCAGCGGAGGCGGGGAATGAACGCGGGGGCCACCCGATGAGCTGGTTCGACTTCGCGTCCCCCTGGTGGCTGCTGATCATCCTCGTGGTGGCCGCGGTGGTGGCCGGCTACATCTACATGCAGCGGCGACGGCAGAACCGCGCCCTGAAGTTCGCCAATCTGGATCTGCTGAACACGGTCGCCCCACAGACCCGCAACCGGACGCAGCACATTCCGATCGTGCTGATGGTGATCGCCCTGCTCGTGCTGACGGTGGCGATGGCCGGTCCTCAGGCCGACCGAAAAGTGCCGCGTAACAAGGCCACCGTGATGCTTGTCATCGACGTGTCCCGATCGATGGACGCCACCGACGTGGCCCCGTCGCGGCTCAAGGCTGCTCAAGAGGCCGGTAAGAAGTTCGCGGACGAACTCACCGAGGGCATCAACCTGGGGTTGATCTCGTACGCCGGAACGGCCACCACTCTGGTGTCGCCGACACCTGACCGTGCCGCCACCAAAGACGCGATCGACAAATTGCGCCTCGACGACAAGACCGCCACCGGCGAAGGCATCCTCGCCGCGGTCACGCAGATCAAGACCCTCAATGCCGTGCTCGGCGGCGACAAGGGCGCTCCGCCCGCGCAGGTGGTGTTGCTCTCGGACGGCAAGGAAACGGTGCCCGACGACCCCGACGACCCCCGCGGAGCTTTCACCGCGGCCCGTAAGGCGAAAGAGGACCGAATTCCGGTCAACACCATTTCGTTCGGAACCCGCGGCGGCACAGTCGAACTGGAAGGCGACCGGATCCCGGTACCCGTCGACGACGATTCACTCCGCAAGATCGCGCAGTTGTCGGAGGGCAAGTTCTTCACCGCCTCGAGTCTCGATGAGCTCAACCAGGTCTACGGCAATCTCCAGGATCAGATCGGTTACGAGACCCGGCGAGGCGACGCGTCCCGCCCGTGGCTGATCGCCGGCACGCTGCTCGTACTCCTCGCGGTCGGCAGTGCCGTGGCGATCAACCGGCGCCTGCCCTGATGGGACCACGTACACCTCCACCGACAACAAGGCGATAGGTTGACCGTCATGGCTGACAGCAACGAACAGGTGTCCCGATCGGTTCTGGTGACCGGGGGCAACCGTGGAATCGGATTGGCGATCGCGCAGCGGCTGGCCGCGGATGGGCACAAAGTGGCCGTCACACACCGTGGTTCGGGCGCGCCCGAGGGCTTGTTCGGCGTCGAATGCGACGTCACCGACACCGAATCGATCACCCGGGCCTTCGCGGCCATCGAGGAACACCAGGGTCCGGTGGAGGTGCTGGTCTCCAATGCCGGTGTCACCGACGACACCCTGCTGATGCGGATGACCGAGGAGCAGTTCGAGAGGGTCGTGGACGCCAACCTCACCGGTTCGTTCCGCGTCGCCAAGGCCGCCTGCCGGTCCATGCTGCGCAAGCGATTCGGCCGCTTCATCTTCCTGGGATCCGCGGTGGCGATGATGGGGACCCCCGGCCAGATCAACTACGCGTCTTCCAAGGCGGGACTGATCGGCATGGCCCGATCGCTCACCCGTGAACTCGGATCTCGTTCGATCACCGCCAATGTCGTGGCGCCCGGACTGATCGACACCGACATGACCGCCGAACTACCGGCCGAATACAAGGAACAGGCCGTGAAGCTGATCCCCGCGGCGCGCGTCGGTAGGCCGGAAGAAGTGGCCGCCGTGGTGAGCTGGCTGGCGTCCGACGATTCGGCGTACGTGTCCGGTGCCGTGATCCCTGTCGACGGCGGTCTGGGCATGGGCCACTGACCGTCTGACCTGTAACAGCCCACATCCAAAGCAAGGGAGCACCAGTGAGCGGACTTCTCGACGGCAAGACCATCCTGATCACCGGGATCATCACCGATTCCTCGATCGCGTTCCACGCGGCAGCAATGGCGCAGGAGCAGGGCGCGCGAGTCATCATCACCGGATTCGACCGCCTGCGGTTGATCGACCGGATCGCTCAGCGACTCCCCAAGGAGGTCCCTCCCGCCGTGGAGCTCGACATCACCGACGAGGAGCACCTGGGCACGCTGGCCGACCGGCTCAAAGAGCTTGCGCCCGAGGGTATCGACGGTGTGCTGCACTCGATCGCCTTCGCGCCGAGGACCCTGATGGGCCCCGAGGCCAAGCCGTTCCTGGAAGGTCCCGGCCCCGATGCAGCGCAGTCGTTCCAGGTGTCTGCCTGGAGTTATGCCGCACTCGCGCGAGCAGTTCTGCCTGCGATGAACGAGGGTGGCTCGATCGTGGGGATGGATTTCGACCCGCGCACGGCGATGCCCTACTACAACTGGATGGGTGTGGCCAAGGCCGCGCTCGAATCGGTGAATCGGTATGTGGCGCGTGAGGTGGGCGAGGCCAAGCGGATCCGCTCCAACCTGGTGGCCGCAGGCCCCATCAAAACCCTTGCCGCCAAGGCGATCGCGGGTACGGCCACCGGCGACGCCAAGAAGCTCAACCAGCTCAACGAGTACTGGGATGGTGCGTCGCCGATCGGCTGGGACGTCGATGACGCCACCGTTGTGGCGAAGTCGATCTGCGCGCTGCTGTCGGACTGGCTGCCGGGCACGACCGGGTCGATCGTCTACGTCGACGGCGGGGCCAGCCACAACACCTGGTTCCCGGAAGACATGTAGGTCCACCGGATGAGCGCAGACTTCGATGCTGTTCTGGTGTTGTCCTTCGGTGGGCCCGACAAGCCCGCCGACGTACGGCCGTTCCTCGAGAACGTCACGCGCGGTAGGGGTGTGCCACCGGAACGGCTCGACGAGGTCGCCGAGCACTACTACCACTTCGGCGGTGTGTCTCCGATCAATGCGCTCAACCGCGACCTGATCGCCTCGTTGGAAACCGAACTCGCGCGGTCGGGCATCGATCTACCCGTCTATTTCGGCAACCGCAACTGGCACCCGATGATCGAGGACACGCTCGCGCGCATCCACTCGGACGGGCACCGTCGGGTGCTGGTGTTCCCGACGTCGGCGTGGGGCGGGTATTCGGGCTGCCGACAGTACGATGAGGACATCGCCCGTGCCCTGGACTCGCTGGGGCCGGATGCGGATTCGATGGTGCTGCGCAAACTGCCACACTTCTGGAATCACCCGGCGATGACAGCTGCGTGCGCCGACGCGATCCGCGTTTCCGTCGGACGTCTCCCGGAAGACAAACGGGATGACGTACGGCTGATCTTCACCGCCCACTCGATCCCCGACTCGGCCGACAAGGCGGCCGGCCCGCCCGAGGACGGGGGACGGCTCTACAGCAAGCAGGTCGCCCAGGCGTCCCGATTGGCCGCGGCCGCTGCGGGTTTCGACGTTTACGACCAGGTCTGGCAGTCGCGCTCGGGACCACCCCAGATCCCGTGGCTGGATCCTGATATCTGCGACCATCTGGAAGACGTTGCAGCCCAGGGTGTTCCATCGGTGATCGTGTGCCCGATCGGGTTCGTGTCAGACCATCTCGAAGTGCTCTGGGATCTGGACAACGAAGGCAAGGACAAAGCCGGCGAACTCGGGCTGACGTACGAGCGAGCCGCCACCGTCGGCACCGATCCGCGGTTCATCTCCATGATCGTCTCGCTGATCAGCGAGCAGCTTGCCGGGGAAGTGCCGTTTCGGCCGGGGATGACCGAGAACGGTTCTCCCTGTGCGCAGGGATGTTGCGCGCCGGTGCGACGGCCCGCCTGACCTCAGACCCGGTTGTTCGACAACAACTCTGAGATCACTGCATTGGTCGCACTCATCCGGGCCACCCGGACGGTGCGGGCGAGATCACGGAGGGCTGAATCGCCGGTCTGCTGTTCGCCGACGCTGTACCCGAAATCGGGGGCCGCGTGCTGCGCCACGGAGAGAATGGCCGCCACGTGTGCCGCCTGTTCGAGGATGCGTTCCGCGCGCGCATTGACTCCCGGTGGCAACTGCTGAGCCGCCAGCCGGGTCAGTTCTGCGACCTTCTTGCGAGGGTCGGTCAATGAATCCGTTGCCGTCGATCGTGGCATCCGCAAGCCGTCCAGAAGGTCGGCGGCAGAGCGGATACCCTCCCGTAGGTCGTATTCGACGGCGCCGAGGGAATGGATGACGGGGATCATCGCCGTCTCGACGGTGTGCACACCCCAGCCGATCGTGTACCGGTCGAGCCGGCGGGGGACGAGGGCATACCTTCCGGGGACGACGAGGAGTTCACCCGACTCGAGTGCTGCGTTGGTGATCGGTCCGCGAGGCGGCAAGCCGAGCATGTCGCCGGGAGCCACGAGCAGTACCGCCAGTCCCTGCGTCGAGCTGCCACCTCGAACGAGCCGCAGCAGGGCGTCGCTCTCCTCACCTCGGGGGTCGAGTGAAAGCGATTGCGCCGCAATGGCATCAGCAGCCAGTACGCGATGTCGCGCGCTCCACCAACCGAGGACGTCGAGTAGGTCGTCGGGGGAGCATCGGCCCGACTGCCAGGCTGCACCCCACGCACCCAGAGCGCTGCTCACGCCCTGCGTGTCGGTCGGGTATTCGAAATCCGCGTCAGTCATCGTGCTTCCTGGTTGCTGTTCTGCGAGCCACGCTCAGCCCGTTCACCCGGCCACTTTAGCGCCGAAAACGGGTACGCGGCGTGCCTGGCGGAATGCACCCGGAACGGGCCCTAACGTGGTGGCGGTGAACAGCACTGGACCACATCACCGAGTCCCGGATCGTTACGGTCGCGATGTACTCTCCGAGCCCCGGCGGCCCACTCGCCCGGCGGTTCCCGAGGTGAAGGCCGAACGGGACCTGGTCGTCGAGGACGCTGCCAGCGGATTCTGCGGTGCGGTGGTCGGTTTCGAACGCAGTTACGACGGGGAGTTCGTGCGGTTGGAAGACCGGCGAGGATTGACCCGGATCTTTGCATTGCGCCCCGCAGCATTCCTCATCGATGGGTCACCGGTGACCCTGGTCAAACCCGTTCAAAAGGCGCCTGGGGCGCCGGCCCGCACGGCCTCGGGTTCCGTGGCTCCGGTCAGCAGGAGAGCCCGCGTGGCCCGCGCCAGCAGGTTGTTCGTCGAAGGTGTGCACGACGCTGCATTGATGGAACGCATCTGGGGTGATGACCTGCGGGTGGAAGGTGTGGTGGTCGCCAGCCTCGACGGCCTCGACAATCTGGATGAAGCCCTCGCCGAGTTCGGGCCCGGGCCGACCCGGCGGGCGGGTGTCCTGGTCGACCACCTCGTCGCCGGATCGAAGGAATCGCGGCTCACCGAACGTGTCGGTCCGCATGTGCTGGTCTGCGGGCACCCCTACATCGATGTGTGGGAGGCGGTGAAACCGGCAGCGGTCGGCATCAGTGCGTGGCCGAAGATCCCGCGCGGGATCGACTGGAAGACAGGGGTGTGCAACGAACTGGGCTGGGGTTCGCCACGCGACGGTTGGCGCAAGGTGAACAGCTCGGTGTCGAGTTTCCGGGACATCGAGGTGCCGCTCATCCGCGCAGTGGAGGAACTGATCGACTTCGTCACCGCTGTCGACTCCTAGAGCCGCACCGACCGGTGGTGTGCATGGCAAACTGGGGGAATGGGCGCACTCCTCTGGTTGGTCGCCGGATTGATCCTGATCGGCGCCGAGACCCTCAGTGGTGATCTGATCCTGCTCATGCTGGCCGGTGGTGCGCTTTCGGCCGCGGGTGTCAGCGCAGTGTTCGACCCCCCGTTGTGGGTGGACGGGGTTGTCTTCGCGGTGGTGTCCCTGCTCCTGCTCTTCGCCGTACGCCCGGTCGCGCGCAGGCATATGTTCACCCGCCCCCGCCTTGCCACCAACACCGAGGCACTCGTGGGCCGACAGGCCCTGGTGATCACACCGGTGGACGAACGTAGTGGACAGGTCAAGTTCAGTGGCGAGGTCTGGTCAGCCCGCGCAGCCACTCCCGGTGACCACTTCTCCGAGGGCGAATCGGTGACGGTACTCGAGATCGACGGTCCGACCGCCGTCGTGTGGAAAGGATGAACGCCGTGATCGTCGGACTCATCATCATCGCCGTCCTCGTGCTGGTGGTCGGGGTGATCCTCGTCAAGTCCATCGCGCTGATCCCGCAGGCCGAGGCGGCGGTGATCGAACGCCTTGGCCGCTACACCAAAACGGTGTCAGGTCAGCTGACATTGCTGGTGCCGTTTGTCGACCGCATCCGCGCCCGGATCGATCTGCGAGAACGCGTGGTGTCGTTTGCCCCGCAACCCGTCATCACCGAGGACAACCTGACCGTTCTGATCGACACCGTCGTGTATTTCCAGGTCACCGTGCCGCAGGCGGCGGTGTACGAGATCAACGACTACATCGTCGGCGTCGAACAGTTGGCCACCACGACGCTGCGCAACGTCGTCGGTGGGATGACCCTCGAAGAAACGCTGACCTCACGAGACTCCATCAACGCGCAGTTGCGCGGAGTCCTGGACGAGGCGACCAGCCGCTGGGGGCTGCGCGTGGCTCGGGTCGAACTCAAGAGCATCCTCCCGCCGCCGTCCATCCAGGAGTCGATGGAAAAACAGATGAAGGCCGACCGGGAGAAGCGGGCCACAATTCTGACGGCTGAGGGCCAGCGGGAATCGGCGATCAAGACCGCCGAGGGCAACAAGCAGAGTCAGATCCTCTACGCCGAAGGCGCCAAGGCGGCCGCCATCCTGACCGCGGAGGGCGAACGGCAGTCACGGATCCTGCAGGCGCAGGGCGACCGCGCCGCTTCGTACCTCCGCGCCGAAGGTGAAGCCAAGTCGATCCAGAAGGTCTTTGCCGCGATCAAAGCCGCAAAACCGACCCCGGAACTGCTGGCTTACCAGTATCTCCAGCAACTACCGGAGATGGCCAAGGGCGAAGCCAGCAAGGTGTGGGTGGTTCCGAGTGACTTCGGTTCGGCGCTAGAGGGATTCGCGAGATCATTCGGTGTCCAGTCCGATGACGGGGTGTTCCGGTACGAGCCGCCCGCCGACGACGGCAGCGCCCAGCCGGACGACACCGACATGTCCAGCTGGTTCGAAACCGCAGCCGACCCCAAGGTGGCCCAGGCCGTCGCCGAGGCCGAGGCAGTGGCTCGCAAGCCGGTCGATGACGACCCGCTCCTGACCCGGCCGCGCACGGATCCGGGCACCGATCAGGCTGGGGCATCGGACCAGCCCGACTGGCAGACGCCGGCAATCGACCCCGGCAGGGTTGAGCACTAGCTCCGATCTCAGTGCAGCAGTAGATATCCGGTGCCGGCCACCGCGGCAGCCCACAGCACCGATGCCAACGTCCCGATGATGAACTGTTCGGCGGCGCCCGGTTCGCGGAGTTCGGGATAGCGACCCAGTCCCTTGACCGCCAGCACTATTGCTATCGCCTCGGGCCATCGCAGACCCAGCGCTGCCACCACCGCGATTCGCTCCAGGTATCCGATGACGCGTCCTCCGCGCAGTGGCGTCGGCGCTGGTGGCTCCGGTGCATCTCCGGAGCCTGCCGCCTCCGGTTCCGGTGGCCGGGCGTCCAGTTGCCACGGCTCTATGCCCCCGAGCAGCAAGGCGCCGCGAACCAGCAAGGTGCCGCCGGTGACCGCGGCCAGAACGGTGAGGCAGTAGGTGATCACCGCGGCCGCGCCGGAGGCCCGATCCGCGAGCAGGGCGAGCACCGCCACCCCGCCGAGAGCCAAGGGCGTGGCCACCGCGGCGATGAGGTTCGGACCGGTCCGATGGCCGATCGGCGCTGCAGCAAGGACCAGTGGCAGCACCGCGGTGACCCCGAGCAGGACAAGCGCAGCGATGATCATGAATGTGCCGACTGCAGTAGATGTATGGCCAGCAAACGCGTCTCCTCCTCGATGTACCAGTCCGCGGCACGCAATCGCTGCGACAGCGCCTGCGGGGTGATCCCGAGTGTGGCAGCAGCCACCGACTGAGTCTGTCCCGAACGCATCTGACGGGCCGCGGCGTGTCCGGCATCCGACCGTCCGGCGATCGTGCGGGCCAGCAACCGAAGCCCGGTCTGGGCGTATGTGCAGGGCGCCGGATCCGGCCCCACGACGGCGACGCTGTAAGGATTGGTCTTCGCGGCGTTGACCGCGTCGCGTGCGCGTTCGAACGCGGGCCCCCGCCCGGCGCGAGTGATGGACGGCAACGGGAGTTCCACGGTGCCGATTCCGACCCCGATACTCCACCCACCTTCTTCGGCGAGGGTGAGCACGGTGTCGATGACTGCGGCGGGGTCGTCGAGTACCGCCTGGAACTCATCTCCCGCGGTTCGATCGAACGGGCGGATGACCGGGATGTGGGTCAGCGACTGCAGCGCGTGGGGTACCCGGTCGGCTTCTCGTCGGCTGTGCCGTTGGTCGATGGTGACGACGTACATCGGGCATCCCGTCCGTATCAAGTGCATAACCTTGATCTGAGGGTATCAAGCCAGAAGCCTTTACTTCAAGGAATTCCGTTCTCAGCCTTGTCGGACGGCGGCCCTCGGTGAGCTCATCCTTGGGGCAGGAGCCACCTTCGCTCAACCAGCACGGTTCGAGAGTTCACCTGCAGGCTTGTCGGTGTTCTCCACATCGCCATCGGTGGGTTCCCTCACCGACAGCCTCGTGTCGAGGATCAGACCGAAGACGCCGAGGCTGAACAGGCCCGCCGACAATGCCAGCATGACCGGATCGCCGTCTCCCGCGAGAGCATTGCCGAGGATCACCACGGCAGCTGTTCCCGGTGCCACACCGATCACCGTGGCGAGCGCATAGGGCACGAACTTGATGGCAGACAGAGCTGCGACGTAGTTGGTGACAGAGAACGGAAACGCGGCGATCAGTCGGAGTGACCCGACCGCAAGCCATCCCCGGCGTTCCATGCGCAGTTCCACCGACCGCGCGACCGGGTGGCGCAGATAAGGCCGGATACGTTCTCGTCCCAAGCGTCTGACCAGTACAAAAGCCATCAAAGCCGCGAATATGGTGGCCAGCATCGCACCGACGAAACCCACCAGTGGACCGAACAGCAAACCGGATGCTGCCGTGAACGCCGAGCGCGGTACGGGTCCGATCGCAATGACGGCATAGGCGATGAAGAAGATCCAGACGAAGTTCGGCCCGAACGAGTCGGCCCAGTCTCGCAGCCTGCCCACCGAGGGCAAGGGGATCAGGTAGGCGCCGAGCAGGACGGCGAGCACCACCACCAGTCCGCCGAGCGCCCGGATCACCGCGGTTCGCCCGGTGAGCCGGCCACTGAATTTCACGGTCTCAAGGATACGGGCGAAAAAAGTCGCGAAGATGTGCGCGACGCCACTGTCCGGGCACCGACTCCCCGTACCGGGCCGAGCGTTCGATCGGATAGTGTCGATTCACCTCAAGATGCGATAGAGATCACGACGTCACAAGCAGATCGAAGGGCTCACGCCGAATGCCGGATACCCGACCAGACCTCAACGACCTGGAGTCCAGTTACCAGCAATGGTCCGACTCCGCCGCACAGGTGCTCGCGAAGTCCAAGCGCGTCGACGTCGCCGATCTGCGCGACACCCCAGAGACGCTCTTGTCGACCACCACCCCGGATGCGTTGACCATCAAGCCGCTCTACACGCGGCGCGACCAACTCGACGAGCCCGGGTTGCCCGGGTCCTACCCGTTCGTCCGAGGCAGCGACCGCGTCCGGGACGTCAACATGGGGTGGCGTGTCACCGAGCGCTTCGGCGACCCGGTCGGCGAGCCCCAGGATCCGGCGGCCCTGAACCAGGCGATTCTGGAGGCGCTGAACAACGGGGCCAGCGGACTGTGGCTCACGGTCGGTGACTCTGCCATCGCTCCGAAGAATCTCGCCGCTGTTCTCGACGGCGTCTACCTCGACCTGGTCCCGGTCACACTCGACGCCGGTGCCGCGGGCATCGAGGCCGCGCAGGTCCTTCAGCCGCTCCTCCCGGACTCCGCGACGGTCGGCACGGTCAGCTCCTATGGCCTCGCACCTCTGACTGCCGCGTTCTCCGGGCGTCCGGCGGTTGCACTCGCCGATGCGATCGGGGTGGCGGCATCGGCGGGCGCGGCCGTGCGGTCCATCCGCGTGGACGGCACCGACTTCGCCCTCGGTGGCGCCACCGATGTGCAAGAACTCGCTTTGGTCACCGCCGCCGGCGTCGAGTACCTCAGGGCCCTCACCGCGGCCGGACTGGCTGTCGACAAGGCCCTGAACCAGCTGACGTTCGCACTGTCGGCCACCGACGACCAATTCGGAACGGTGGCCAAATTCCGCGCGATCCGCCGCCTTTGGGGACGGGTCGCCGAGGTCAGCGGAGCACCCGAGGCCGGGGGAGCGGTGACCCACGGGGTGACCGCGCTGAGCATGATGAGTCAGCGTGACCCCTGGGTGAACATGCTGCGGGTGACCACGGCCACCTTCGGCGCCGGAGTCGGCGGTGCCGACCAGATCACCGTGCTGCCCTTCGACGTGGCGCTGCCACCGGCAGACCGGACCACCAGCCCGAGCTTCTCCCGCCGGATGGCACGCAACACCCAGCTGCTCCTCATCGAGGAGTCGAACGTGGCAAAGGTGCTCGACCCCGCAGGTGGTGCATGGTTCGTCGAGTCGCTCACCGACGACCTCGCTGCATCGGCGTGGGCACTGTTCCAGGAGATCGAGGCCAAGGGCGGGTATCAAAAGGCCCTCGACGACGGATGGATCGCCGAGCAGGTCTCCATCTCCCTGGCCGCCCGAGATGAGGCCGTCGCCCACCGGACCACCTCGCTCACCGGCATCAACGAGTTCCCCAACCTGGCCGAGAAGCCGCTCACCACACCAGGTTCGGCCGACTTCGTCAACCTGCCGACCGCAGCGCCGAATCTGGCCCGCACCGCTCGGCCGTTCGAGCGTCTGCGTGATCGTTCCGATGCGTTTCTCGCATCCCACGGAGAACGGCCGCTCGCCATGTTGCTCCCACTCGGGTCGGTCGCCGAACACAACGCCCGTACGACGTTCATCGCGAACCTGCTGGCGGCCGGCGGCATCGAGTCGATCAATCCGGGACCGCTGACCGCCGACGCCATTGCTGCCGCGAGGGCGACGTCCGGAGATCCGGTTGTCGCGGTCCTCTGCGCGGCCAACCCGCGCTATGAGAGCGACGGCGCAGGCGCCCTCGCGGCCGCTCGCGAGGCCGGATTCCACACCGTCCTGCTAGCGGGCCCCGCCAAGGCGTGGACTGATGAGCAGAACGCGCCGGACGGGTACCTGCAGATCGGGATCGACGCGATCTCGACGTTGACAGAACTGCTGGACACGATCGAGGCGGAGAGCTGACATGACCAGTACTCAGAACAAGTCGACCACCGCGCCGTCCGGGGTGCCGAACAGTTTCGCCGACGTCCCATTGGCGGGACAGGCCGCGGTCGCGGCACCGGGAGACAGCGATCAACTCGTGGCCGATCTCGCTCAGGCACATGGCTATTCGACCGAGCAGGTCACGTGGACCACCCCCGAGCAGATCGACGTCCGCCCGTTGTACACCCGCTCGGACCGTGATGCCATCACCACCGACGGCGAGCACCCCTATCCGCTGGACACCGTGCCCGGTGCCGTTCCGTATCTTCGCGGGCCGTACCCGACGATGTACGTGAACCAGCCGTGGACCATCCGGCAGTACGCCGGATTCTCGACCGCCGCAGAGTCCAATGCCTTCTACCGCCGTAACCTCGCTGCCGGCCAGAAGGGCCTGTCGGTCGCCTTCGACCTGGCCACCCACCGCGGTTACGACTCGGACCATCCACGAGTGGCCGGTGATGTCGGGATGGCGGGCGTGGCGATCGACTCCATCCTCGACATGCGTCAGTTGTTCGACGGTATCGATCTGGGTTCGGTGTCGGTGTCGATGACCATGAACGGTGCCGTACTCCCGATCCTGGCACTGTACGTGGTGGCCGCAGAGGAGCAGGGTGTTCCCCCGGAGAAGCTGGCCGGGACCATCCAGAACGACATCCTCAAAGAGTTCATGGTGCGCAACACCTACATCTATCCGCCGAAACCGTCGATGCGGATCATCTCGAACATCTTCGAGTACACCAGCACCAAGATGCCGCGCTTCAACTCGATCTCCATTTCCGGCTACCACATCCAGGAGGCCGGGGCCACAGCCGATCTCGAGCTGGCCTACACCCTCGCCGACGGTGTCGAGTACATCCGGGCGGGCATGGAAGCCGGCCTCGACGTGGACAAGTTCGCGCCGCGCCTGTCGTTCTTCTGGGGCATCGGCATGAACTTCTTCATGGAGGTCGCCAAACTCCGGGCCGCCCGGCTGATCTGGAGTGAGCTGGTCGCGAAGTTCGATCCGAAGAACGCCAAATCGCTGTCGCTGCGCACACATTCGCAGACCTCGGGCTGGTCGCTGACGGCACAGGACGCGTTCAACAACGTGGCCAGGACGTGCATCGAGGCAATGGCCGCGACGCAGGGCCACACCCAGTCGCTGCACACCAATGCCCTCGACGAGGCCCTCGCGCTGCCCACGGACTTCTCGGCCCGGATCGCGCGTAACACCCAGCTGCTGCTGCAGCAGGAGTCGGGCACCACCCGGCCGATCGACCCATGGGCGGGTTCGAATTACGTGGAATGGCTGACGCATGAGCTGGCCAACAAGGCCCGCGCGCACATCGCCGAGGTCGAAGAGGCAGGCGGGATGGCCCAGGCCATCAACGAGGGGATCCCGAAGCTCCGGATCGAGGAGGCGGCTGCCCGTACCCAGGCGCGGATCGATTCGGGTCAACAGCCCGTCATCGGCATCAACAAATACCAGGTCGACGAGGACCAAGAGGTCGAGGTCCTCAAGGTCGAGAACTCCAAGGTGCGCGGAGAACAGCTCGAGAAGCTGAAAACGCTTCGCGCGAACCGGGATTCCGACGCGGTCGAGGCCGCGCTGGCAAACCTCACCCGCGCCGCCGCCGACGACAAGGGCGGCATGGACAACAACTTGATGGCGCTGGCGATCGAGGCGGCGCGGCATCAGGCGACCGTGGGCGAGATCTCCGAAGCGCTCGAGAAGGTCTACGGTCGCCATCAGGCAGAGATCCGCACGATCAGTGGGGTGTACCGACATGAGGCCGGACAGGTGAGCAACATCGACGCGGCGATCGACATCGTCGAGAAGTTCGCCGAGGCCGAGGGGCGCCGTCCCCGCGTGCTGGTGGCGAAGATGGGGCAGGACGGCCACGACCGCGGCCAGAAGGTCATCGCCACCGCGTTTGCCGACCTCGGCTTCGATGTCGACGTGGGCCCCCTGTTCCAGACCCCCGACGAGGTCGCCCAGCAGGCGGCCGACAACGACGTTCACGTCGTGGGGGTCTCGTCGCTGGCCGCGGGTCACCTGACCCTGGTGCCGGCGCTGCGCGACGCGCTGGCCAAGGTCGGGCGCGGCGACATCATGATCGTGGTCGGTGGCGTGATCCCGCCGGGAGATTTCCAGGAGCTCTATGACGCCGGCGCCGCAGCCATCTTCCCGCCGGGAACGGTCATCGCCGACTCGGCGGTCGAGCTGATCACGAAGCTGGCCGCCGAACTGGGGCACGAGCTGGCGTCTTGAGGCACTCATAGGTATGGCCAGACCACCACTGGATCTGGCGCAGTTGGCTGACGCCATCCGCGCAGACAAACGGCCCGATCTTGCTCGAGCCATCACTCTGGTCGAGTCGACGAGGGCCGATCACCGGGCGCAGGCACAAGAGTTGCTCCTGGCGCTGGGCCCCGACTCGGGCGATTCCTATCGTGTCGGCATCACCGGCGTGCCGGGAGTCGGCAAGTCCACCACGATCGAAGCGCTCGGCATGCACCTCATCGAGCAGGGCCACAAGGTTGCGGTGCTGGCGGTCGACCCGTCGTCGACACGCACGGGCGGGTCGATCCTCGGCGACAAGACCAGGATGGGTCGGCTGTCGGTGAACCCGAACGCCTACATCCGGCCATCACCGACGTCGGGAACGCTCGGCGGCGTCGCCAAGGCCACTCGCGAGACCATCGTGTTGC
This sequence comes from Williamsia muralis, assembly GCF_051487485.1. Lineage (GTDB taxonomy): Bacteria > Actinomycetota > Actinomycetes > Mycobacteriales > Mycobacteriaceae > Williamsia > Williamsia muralis_B. The sequence continues at coordinate 494,417 of NZ_JAHVCV010000003.1, forward strand.
TCGAGGCGGCGGGCTTCGACGTGGTCCTGGTGGAGACCGTCGGGGTCGGCCAGTCGGAGGTGACCGTCGCGAACATGGTCGACGTCTTCTGCTTTCTCACCCTCGCCCGCACGGGAGATTCCTTGCAGGGCATCAAGAAAGGCGTGCTCGAACTCGCCGACATCGTGGTGGTGAACAAGGCCGACGGAAAGCATCAACGCGAGGCGCGCAGTGCCGCAAAAGAACTCCAGGGTGCGCTCCGGTTGCTGTCGCCACATGACGCCCTCTGGCGGCCTCCGGTGCTCACCATGAGTGCGATGGAGAATGTCGGGGTCCGGGAGTTCTGGGAGACTGTCCTCAAGCACAAGGACGTGCTCCAGCAAGCGGGGGAGTTCCAGGCTCGGCGCAACAAGCAGCAGGTCAACTGGATGTGGTCGATGGTCACCGACCAGTTGCTCCGCCGACTGGACTCGAGCAAGGCAGTGCGGGGGATCCGTGGCCGGATCGAGGAAGAGGTACGGGCCGGCACCCTGACGCCGGCGCTGGCCGCGACCAGGATCGTCGAGGCGTTCGACGGCTAGTCGTCGGAACCAAATCCGCTCCTGCTGCCCGCGAACGCACCACTTACAACAGGCGCGCGCGTAGGCAACCGGAGCGAATTCAGTCGGCGACCAGGATCAGGGAGGCGCTGGCAGCGTCCGCTGCACCGTCACCGCAAACGCCGCCACGCGTTCGATGAGCGCATCGAAGAACAGTTCGGGATCGGTTCCGTCGGCGATGTCCGCGTTGTTCTCCCTACCCCAGAACTGCCGTTCGTCGGCAATGGTCGTCCCACGTGTGAGAGCACCCTCGGTCTCCACGTCCACGCACGCGGGCCGAGTACGCGCGATAGCAGGATCGAGCGCAACCGCGGCCGCGAACGGGTCGTGCATGTGGCAGATGTATCCCTCGGCGTGGGCCTCGTGGAACTCGAAGTAGAACCGGACGGCGTCGACCAGATGCCGGACGACAACATTGCTCGCAACCGACCGGACCCCCGGTTCATCATCGGGTCCCGGCTGTTCGACGGGACTCGACTCGGCGAGCGCGGCCAGGCGACCCAGGTGGTCCGGCGTCATCCGGATCGTCTCGGTGAGATCGAGCGGGCAGATGATCGGCCGTGGGGCACCATCCACACCGAATGCCGCGAACACCTCTTTTGCTGCCTCCGGATCCACGGCGATGTTCCATTCGGACGTGGGCGTTGTGTTACCGGGGTGATGGAACGTCCCGCCCATGATGACCAGCCGCCGCAGCCGGGTCGGCAGGGCCGGATCGCGCCGGATGGCAAGCGCAAGGTTGGTCAGGGGCCCCGTGACGAGACCGACGAGGTCACCCGAATGTTCTTCGCTGAGTTCGATCCAGGCGTCGGCCGCATCGCGATGTGAGGGGGACGACGTGGGCGCCGGCAACTGCGCGTAACCGATCCCCAGCGGCCCGTGGGTGTCCTCGGTGGTCATCAGCGACCCGGTGAGTGGGCCTGGTGCTCCGAGACACACCTCGACGTCGTCCCGGCCGCACAGTTCGAGCCACGCCAGGTTGTTCCCACACACCACATCCGTCGGCACGTTGCCCCCGGTCGACAGGACAGCACGTAGATCTGCGGCCGGATGGGCGAGCAGGTAGAGCAAGGCCAGCGAGTCGTCGATGCCCGTGTCGCAATCGAAGATCAGGGGGACTGTAACCACCCGATGACCCTAGTGGATGGCCGGAATGGTGCCGAGAAAGTGTGCCGGAACTGGCACGTGTTCTCGTTTTGGTGCTAATCTGATCACAAGCGTTTCCCGATGGAAGGTTTCCGATGACGATTGCCGAGTCCGTTCCGACCAACACTGCCGCGCCGGCACGTCCCCGGATCGCTGCGCCCGGTGAAGGCGAAGATTCTCTGATCAACAACATCGACGGCGACATCGAGCTGATCCCGCAGGACTCGATCACCGCCGAGTTGACCGGACATTTCACCTTCCTGCCGGTCAACGGCGCGGCTTTTGTCATGCAGGTGATGCTCCCGGTGATCGGTGACGTGGTGGACAAGTACTCGGTGTTTCGCACCGACCCCGCGGGGCGGGCGATCCGGTCGGTGGATTCTGTTCTCCGCTGGATCTACGGCGGGCAGGAAGCGATCGAAGAAGGCAAGAGACTGCGCCGGATGCACCAGCCGCTGCAGATGAAGAACTCGCAGGGCAAACACATCAGCGCACTCAATCCCGAGGCGTACCAGTGGGTCATCGCCACCGCATATCCCACGACGATCAAGGCCGGACCACTGCTGATCGGCCGGGAATTCAACGCCGAGGAGAAGCAGGAGATCTTCCGCGACAACCGTCGTATCGCCAAGATCGTGCAGGTGCCGATGAAGGGTTACCCGACCACGATCGAGGAGTTCGGCGAGTACTACGAAGACTTCGTCAACAACAAGCTGGTCGCGCACAAGGTCGCGCTGGAGTTGATCGGTCAGATGCGCGAAGCGCCCCCGATTCCCGACTCCGTTCCGGCCGCGCTGCGACCGGCGGCGAAGAAGGCCGCCAAGTTCGCCATGTCACCGGTTCAGAACCTGAACTACCTGACCACGGTCGGGGTGATGGATCCACGCGTCCGCGAGATTCTCGGCCTCACGTGGAGTGACCGCGAGCAGCGTGACCTCGAGCGGATGCACACCGTGATCCGTGGTTCGTACAAGGTGCTGCCCGAGCGACTGACCTACTTCCCGCTGGCGTACCACGCCCGCCGCCACCACGCCGCCATCCAGGCGATGAAGAAGCGCGAATTAGGCGGTGCCGCATACAAAGTCGGTAAAGATCACGCCTGACGAAGGACGTCGCGTGTGAGCTCGAGCTGGCCGAGGTGCTGGGCCAGCTCGCGCACCACGTGGGTCAACACCCACTCCGGGGTGGCGGTTGCGACCTCCGGACGGGTGGAACCGATGACGGTCCGATCGCGAATGCCTTCGCGTAGTGCGACATCCACCCACTCGGGCAGACGCGCACGAACATCATCGACCCGGGTGATCAGGTCATCGACCCGGCCGGTGGCAGTGAACTCGGCGGCGCGGTCCCGCGGGATCCTCAGGCCGGCGATGACCGACCCCGCCCAGTGCTCGATCACGCCGACACAGTGGAACACGATGGCGTAGGGACTGTTCGCGCCCGGCAGATCCGGTCTGGTGTTGGCCAGCTCGTCTCCCAGGCTCTTCAGGATTTCCGTCATCGACGACAGGCTCTCACCGGTGATCGCCAGAGTCGGTGCAGCCAGACGGCTTTCGGCGTCGTCTTGCCCCGACGTCACCACGGGTACGGCTCGAAGTCTTTGAGGAAACAGCCGTACAGGTCGATGCCGGCTTCGCCCTGCACCACCGGGTCGTACACCCGGGCCGCTCCGTCGACGAGGTCGAGGGGAGCACGGAAGCCCTCCTCTGCCAGTCGGATCTTGCTGGTGTGTGGCCGTTCGTCGGTGATCCACCCGGTGTCGACGGCGGTCACCAGGATCCCGTCCTCATAGAGGTCGCCGGCACTCGTGCGCGTCAGCATGTTCAGCGCCGCCTTCGCCATGTTGGTGTGGGGGTGGCCGGGCCCCTTATAGCCACGCGAGAAGATGCCCTCCATCGCCGACACGTTCACCACATACTTGCGTCGTGCCGTCGACGCACGGAGGGCCGGCGTGAGCCGTGACAGCAGGATGAATGGAGCCACGCTGTTGCACAGCTGGACTTCCAGCAACTCCAGCGGGTCCACCTGGTCGACTGTCTCCACCCAGCTGTTGCTGTCGACCAGGTCGGGCAGCAATCCGCCCGCGTCGATGGCAGTTCCGTCTGCGATGCGTGCGGGAGCCGCAGATCCCGCGGTCATCGCCAGGGAGGCGAGCGCCTTGGCCGCCGAATCCGAATCGCCGCCTGAGGCGAGCGACTGTGGATGCAGCTCACTGCTGTCGCCCATGGTCAGCACCGGTACCGCTGCCGCGGGGCCGGTGAGCGGTGCTCGTTCGGCGTCGGCGAGCGAACTGTACGCGCCGGGGGTGCGCCGGACCGTCTGTGCGGCGTTGTTGATGAGGATGTCGAGAGGTCCTTGTGCCGCAACCGAATCCGCCAGCGCTGTCACCTGTGCGGGATCGCGGAGGTCGATACCGACGATGCTCAGGCGGTGCAGCCACTCGTCGGCGTCCGGCTGCCGGGCGAATCGCCGGGCGGCATCCTTGGGGAACCGGGTGGTGATGGTGAGGTCGGCACCGTCGCGGAGCAGCATCAGCGCGATGTACATGCCGATCTTTGCCCTGCCACCGGTGAGAAGCGCGCGGCGCCCGCTCAGGTCGGTGTGCTGGTTGCGTTTGTCGCGGTTGGCGGCCGCGCATCGTGGGCAGAGTTGATGGTGGAACGCGTCGACCCGGGTGTAGTCCTGCTTGCAGATGTAGCACGGCTGGGGGCGGATGAGCGTTCCGGCGGTGCTGCCGGGCGCACCCGTCAGCGGTAGGCCGGCGGTCTCGTCGTCGATGCGGTCGGGCGAACCCGTCGCGGTGGCCGCCAGCACCTTCCGGTCGGCGTCGAGTCGGGTCTGATGAGCCTGTTTCTTGCGGCGCCGTTTGGCTCGCTTGAACATCAAGGCCACGGCCCGTTGGACCGTGATCGAATCAGGATGATCTGCGTCGAGTTCGGTCACCTGGTCGAGGACACGGTGGAAGACCGCCAGGTCGGCGGGATCGATGGGGTCGGCGTGCACCCGAGTATTGTAGTGCGCTCGATCGACCACCCTGACCGCCGCGATACGTCCCTCCGCTTCCGGCCGAGCGTGGCAGTCAGCGCCCAGTTGCGGCGACTCCGGGGACGGTGGTGCCGGTGGGGCCCGCCTCCCCGGCACCGTCGTCGGTCGGTAGCGCCCGCGGAGGCGTCATCGTGACGAACCAGGCTTCCTGGACTCCGAGGACCACGATGATCGACAGCAGCAGTCCTTCGGCCTCGATGGGGGACAGGCTCAGATTCATCGCACCGACCACGTCGGGGAACAGGGCGACGACACACACCAAGACGTACAGCGGCACACCCGCACCGCCGAGCACCCAAGGCATCACCTTCGCCTCTGTGTGCGTGCGGAACTGCACCGCGAGCATTGCGATCCCGATGGCACCGATGAGTCCGGCGACCGAGAAGCCGGTGCGCCACACGGCGGTGATCTCGGGAGCCACCTGCGCGAACAACGAGACCGCGGCGGCGACAACAAATTGCAGCGAGACGAGATACGCCAGGTTGCTGCCGCGGCCGTCTCGGCCGGTGAGGTCGTCGCGGTCTTTGACCGCGACCCACCAGAGACCCAGCAGTGTGAAGTTGGTGGCCGCCACGACGCCATAAAACGCGGATTGATCCATGCCCAGCACAGTAGGCCGTGCGCGAGTGCGCCGATAGTTGCTTTTCGATCGACAGCCAGGTGCAGCATCACGCTGTACCGGCAAAGTGTGTCCGAGGGGGGACTTGAACCCCCACGCCCGTTAATAGGGCACTAGCACCTCAAGCTAGCGCGTCTGCCATTCCGCCACTCGGACCAGTCACGCCGACAGTCAACCTGCCAGCGCCGGATAACATTAGCCGACTGCCGGCCCGCAACCCAAATCCCCAGGACACGACCATCGCGAGACGATTCTGGTCTACCGATGCGGGCAAGGTGCTAACAATCTGTCTCATGGACCTGGACACGGTGATCTGCCGTACCTGCGCCGTCGAGCACGGCAGCGAGCGACCACAGACGTGCCGAATCTGTGCCGACGAGCGCCAATACGTACCGCCAGGTGGGCAACAGTGGGTCTCTCTCGCCGAGCTGACGGCGGAAGGCCATCACGTCGAGATCAAAGAACTCGAACCGGGGCTCCACGAGCTGTGCGCCATACCGGGAGTCGGGATCGGTCAGCGGAGCAAATTGTTGTGCACCCAGGCCGGAAATCTGTTGTGGGACCCCCCCGGCTTCATCGACGAGCGGTCGGTTGCCGCAGTCCGCGATCGAGGAGATGTGGTGGCCATCGTGGCCAGTCATCCGCACATGTTCGGTGTCCAGGTGGAGTGGAGCCACGCACTGGGGCGGGTACCGGTCCTGGTGGCCGATGCCGATCTCGAGTGGTTGGCCCGGACGGACCCGGTCATCGAATCCTGGAGTGGTGACCTCGGAGTCCTGCCGGGGGTCACACTCGCGCAACCGGGCGGGCATTTCCCCGGCAGTGCCGTGGCGTACTGGGGTGCCGGAGCGCAGGGGCGCGGCGTGCTGCTTTCCGGAGACACCGTCCTGCCCAATCCCGACCGGGCCACCGTGTCCTTCATGCGTAGCTATCCGAACCGCATCCCACTGTCGGCGGCGGTGGTGGACCGGTTGGCCCGAGACCTCGGGAGGTTCCGGTTCGACCGCCTGTACGGAAACTTCGCCGAGTTCATCGCCGCCGATGCGGCCACCGCGGTCCAGCACTCGGCGCAACGCCACATCGGTTGGGTGCGGGGCGATTTCGACCATTTGACCTGACATTCGACTCATCGACTCCGCTGAGCGCCCGGTCCGAACGTCGTCAGGATGATAGGAATGAGCAGGTGAGCCCCGACACCGACACTCCTTCCGCAACCGATGAAGTCGTCGGCCTGGTCAGCAGGCTGATCCGCTTCGACACCAGCAACACCGGTGAGCTCGAGACCACCAAGGGCGAGGAAGAATGCGCCCGCTGGGTGCAGCAGCAACTCGAGGAAGTGGGCTACCGGACCGAGTATGTCGAATCGGGCCAGCCCGGCCGGGGCAATGTCTTCGCAACCCTGCCCGGCAGCGACTCCACCCGAGGCAAGTTGTTGCTGCACACCCATCTTGATGTCGTACCGGCCGAGCCTGCCGACTGGAGCGTCCATCCGTTCTCCGGATCTGTCGAGGACGGTTACATCTGGGGCAGGGGCGCGGTCGACATGAAGGACATGGTGGGAATGGCGTTGGCCCTTGCCCGGCAGTTCAAACGCGACGGCACCGTTCCTCCTCGCGACATCGTGTTCGCCTTTCTCGCCGACGAAGAGGCCGGCGGCAAGTGGGGTTCGCACTGGCTGGTGGAACACCGGCCCGATCTCTTCGAAGGGGTCACCGAAGCTGTCGGTGAGGTGGGCGGTTTCTCTCTCACCGTCGACCGGCCCGACGGCGGACAGAAGCGCCTGTATCTCGTCGAGACGGCGGAAAAGGGCATCGCCTGGATGCGGCTGACGGCAACGGCAACAGCCGGCCACGGATCGTTTCTGCACGACGACAACGCCGTCACGATCTTGTCCGAGGCTGTCGCGAGGCTGGGCAGGCACACGTTCCCGTTGGTGATGACCGAGTCGGTGTCGGAGTTCTTGGCCGCGGTGTCGGAGGAGTCCGGGCTCGAACTGCATCCGGACACACCGGATCTGGAAACCGCCCTGTTCAAGATCGGCTCGATCGCCCGGATCATCGGAGCCACCCTGCGGGACACGGCCAACCCCACGATGCTCGATGCCGGGTACAAGGCCAATGTAATCCCGCAGAAAGCCACCGCCGTGGTGGACTGCCGGGTCTTGCCCGGGCGTCAGGCTGCCTTCGAAGCCGAGGTCGACGCCCTCATCGGGCCACAGGTCACCAGGGAATGGGTCACGAAACTCGACTCGTACGAGACCACGTTCGACGGCGACCTCGTCGATGCGATGAATGACGCGATCTTGGCCCATGATCCCGATGGCCGCACCGTGCCGTACATGCTGTCCGGCGGCACCGACGCCAAAGCCTTTGCACGCCTGGGTATCCGGTGCTTCGGCTTCGCTCCGCTGAAACTGCCGACCGACCTCGATTTCGCCGCGCTGTTTCATGGAATCGATGAGCGGGTACCGGTGGAGTCGGTTCTGTTCGGTACCGATGTCCTCGAGCACTTCTTGCTCCACAGCTGATCGCCACACGCTTCAAGGATTGACCCCTACGGAAAGGACGCGAACGACATGTCGAGTTACAACCCGTACGACGCACTACCTCATCTGCCCGGTTTCACCCTGACGTCCGAGAGCATCACCGACGGCGCACCACTCGGCAAGGCGCAGGTCTCCGGGATCATGGGAGCCGGCGGCGAGGACGTCTCGCCTCAGCTCAGCTGGTCCGGCTTCCCGGAGGACACCAAGAGTTTCGCAGTCACCGTGTACGACCCGGATGCTCCCACCGCGTCGGGATTCTGGCACTGGGCCGTCGCGGACATCCCGGCGTCGGTTACGTCGCTCGACGCCGGCGTCGGTGATGGGGCCGACGGGTCACTTCCGTCCGGAGCCGTCACCCTCAACAACGACGCCTCGGCGCCGCGGTTCATCGGCGCCGCCCCGCCACCCGGGCACGGCCCGCACCGGTACTTCGTCGTGGTGCACGCGGTGGATGTCGAGAGCCTCGGACTGCCCGAGGGTGCGACGCCGGCCTACCTCGGATTCAATCTGTTCAGCCATGCGATCGGACGTGCCGTGATTCACGGCACGCACGAGCAGCCGGCCGGGGACTAGTCGGACAAGGGTGCCGCGCTGCCGACCGCCTCGGTGATCGAGGTGTACCCGGCAGCGCGCACCTTGTCGGCCAGTCCTTGATGAATGTGCTTGGCCCACAACGGACCGCCGTAGATGAAGCCGGTGTAACCCTGGATCAGCGACGCACCGGCCCGGATGCGTTCCCAGGCCTGATCTGCCGTCTCAATGCCGCCGACGCTGACCAGCGTCAAGCTGCCGCCCACCCGGGCGTGCAGTCGGCGTAGGACCTCGAGCGAGCGGTCCGCGAGCGGAGCGCCCGACAACCCACCTGCGCCCATCGCCTCGACCTCATGCGCAGGCGTGGCCAACCCGTCCCGGCTGATGGTGGTGTTGGTGCACACGATGCCCGCCAGCCCCAATTCGACTGCCAGGTCCGCGATTTCGTCGATGTCGTCGTCGGCGAGGTCGGGGGCGATCTTCACCAGCACCGGAATGTCCACCGACTCCTGTACCGCGGCAAGCAGCGGCCGCAGCGAGGCCACGGCCTGAAGATCCCGCAGTCCCGGCGTGTTCGGCGAACTGACGTTCACGACGAGGAAGTCCGCCAGCGGTCCGAGTAGTCGAGCGCTGATCAGGTAGTCCTCGACCGCATCGTCGGCCGCGACAACCTTGGTCTTGCCGATGTTGGCACCGATGGGCACCATCGTCGTTGTCGTCTTGCGTTGTCTGAGCAGGTTGGCTGCCGCGCCCGCCCCATGATTGTTGAAGCCCATCCTGTTGATCAGCGCACGGTCGGCAGGCAGACGGAACAGCCGGGGTCCCGGGTTTCCGGGCTGAGCAGCTCCGGTGACCGTACCGATCTCGGCAAATCCGAAGCCGAGGGCGCCCCAGGCGTCGATCCCTTCCGCGTTCTTGTCGAATCCCGCGGCCAACCCGAGAGGCGCGGGGAAGTCGATCCCGAAGACGCGCGAGCGCAGGACCGGATCGTGGGTCATCAAGACGCGACCGGCGAGGAGGCGAAGCGGTTTGACCCGGCCGACCAAGATGATGATCGCCGCCGCGACGCGGTGGATCCGCTCTGCCGGTACACGGAACATCAGTGTGAGGAGCAGCGGATAAAGCCGCCGATAGAGCGACTCGATCACGCGCTCAACCCGGTGTCGGGAAGGTCGGTCGGCGCCAGCTTCGGCCTGCGTCTACGGAGCAGGACCTTGCGGCTACCGTCCGAATACAACCGCACCCGCGACAGCTCCCACCCCCCGAACTCCGCCTGAATCGACAGCCGCATCGATGCCGTCACCCGCGTCACGTCGGGCGGGAGGCGCAGGGGGACGTATTCGTAGTCGTCTGCCGACATATCCCATTCCCGCGGAAATCCACGGTTGCGCTTACCTGCCAATCGAAAGTCACCTCACTGCTGGTCGGGGCCGATGATCTGCAGACCCTCACCACGGGCCGAGAGCAGATACACCGTTCCCGTCTTCGGGTCAACCACCATCGAGTTCGCCTGCCCGACTGTCTGGAACTGGCGTTGCTGAACCGGTGTTCCGGTGGACAACTCGTAGGCGGTGACCTTGTTGTTTCCGGTGGTGCTCACCCACGCCAGGTTGTGGATGTCGTCGTAGTCTACGGCGTACGGTCCGAAGGCCACCGGATAGCGGAACTTGTTGACCAACGGGTCGCCGTTGAATGCCAGCAACTCACCTCCGCGGGTGTCGGTGGTCAGAAAACGCCCGAAGCGATCGACCGTGAGATTCGTCGCACCATCGCCCGCACGGATTGCGACCCCGAGGTCGTCATCCGCCAAGTCGAGTTCGGTCACCGACGACTGCGCACGGTCGAGAACAACCACCTGGCCGTCGTGTTCGGCGAGTGCATCCGCCCGGACGAGTCCGTCGATCGTCCCCGTGACCGCGCCTTGGGCGTCCACGCGGAGGACTTCACCACCCTCGGTACCGATGAAGGTTTCCCCGGTCGAGCTCAGCAACGACGACAACGGGGTTCCCGGCACGTCGGTGGTCGTGATCGCGCCGTCTGCCGAATCGACGGTCAACATCGCGTCGGCGACAAGCACCTGCAGCTTCCCACCGCTGAACGTTCCGAACCCGGATGCCCTGTCGGGCAAGGTGACTGTGCGAGCAGGCGCACTCCCGGGTGCCAGACCGGCGGTGGGATAGAAGAGAACCGTCCGCCCGTCGTCGGACAGCAGCGCGAGCTGGGAAGTGCTCGGGCAGAACGCCAATGCAGTCCCGGCTCCGGGTACCGGCACGACAACGCCGGCGGGCCGATCGGACCCATCTGCCGCGGGTGCGGCGATCGGGGTCTGCGGGGTGATAGTCGGGACGTCCGGAGTCTCTTCCGAATCCGAGCAACCCGCCACCACGAGTGCCGCGACCACCATTGCCACGATCAGGCCTCTGCCGCGCACATTCATGGGAACCATCTTGCTCGTTGACGACCGGGGCATGGACGGCCGGGGGGAGTGCGCGTCGCTGGACAGGAGCGAGGCCGCACGTCCCGTAGCATCGGCTGCCGTGACCGACTCGATGAGCTGGGCCCAGTCGATCGTCCTGGGTGCCGTGCAAGGCCTGACCGAATTTTTGCCCGTATCGTCCTCCGGCCACCTGCGCATCGTCTCGGAGGTGTGGTTCGGCGACGATGCCGGCGCGTCGTTCACGGCGGTGACCCAGCTCGGCACCGAGGCCGCGGTGCTGGTCTATTTCGCTCGGGACATCGTCCGCATCATCGCGGCGTGGTTCCGCGGCCTGCGCCGCCCCGAAGCCCGGGATCTCGACTATCGGATCGGCTGGTATGTGATCATCGCCACCATTCCGATCGGCGTCCTCGGCTTCTTGTTCAAAGACCAGATCCGCACCGGCGCACGCAACCTGTGGCTGATCGCCACCATGCTCATCGTCTTCTCGTTGGTGATCTTTCTGGCCGAACGGTACGGCGCCAAGAAACGACCGATCGAACAACTCACCCGGCGCGACGGTCTTGTCATGGGATTTGCGCAGTGCCTGGCTCTGATCCCCGGTGTCTCCCGTTCCGGTGCCACCTCGAGCGCCGGACTGTTCCTGGGCCTCGAGCGAGAAGCTGCGGTGCGCTTCTCCTTCCTGCTGGCCATCCCGGCCGTGACCGCGTCGGGGCTGTTCAGCCTGCCGGATGCTTTCAGCCCGAGTGGCGACGGCATGCAGGCGAGTGGACCACAGCTGCTGGTCGCCACCCTGGTCGCCTTCGTCATCGGTTTCGCCTCGATCGCCTGGCTGCTGAAGTTCGTCGCCAACCACTCCCTGAACTGGTTTGTCGCCTACCGGATCATCCTCGGACTGGTCGTCATGGGTCTACTCGCCGGCGGGGCGATCAGTGCCACCTGAGTCCCTTCATCAGAATCTGTTCCTGTTCGACGCTGCGTCCGCAACCGGGCGCAGTGCCCTCGTCCGCCTAAGCTGATTCGTGTGACGGTCATTCTGCTTCGCCATGGTCGGTCGACGGCCAACACTTCCGGGGTCCTGGCCGGTCGTACCGAGGGCGTGAACCTCGACGACCACGGCCGCACCCAGGCCGCCGCATTGATCGAACGACTGGGCGGGCTCAGCGGACTCGCAGCCGTCGTCCGATCACCCCTGCAGCGATGTGAGCAGACCGTTGCGCCACTTGTCGAGCACTTCGGCTGTCCCGAGATCGTCGAGGACAGGCTCGTGGAGGTCGACTACGGCCAGTGGTCGGGGCGGCCGATCAAGGAGCTCTTGTCCGAACCGCTGTGGCGCGTGGTCCAGCAACAACCGTCCGCGGCCATCTTCCCGGGCGGGGAGGGGCTCGCGCAGGTGCAGTCGCGCGCCGTGGCGGCAGTTCGTGAACTGGACGCCAGCTTCGCAGGCGAGGACGGCGCCGGTGTGTGGATCGCATGCACGCACGGCGACGTCATCAAAGCGGTGCTGGCCGACGCGATGGGCATGCATCTCGACGCATTCCAGCGGATCGTGGTCGAGCCCGCGTCGATGAGTGTGATCCGGTACAGCCTGGCCAGGCCGTACGTACACGCGGTGAACTGCACTTCCACGCTGCCGTCGATCCCGAGTGCGCCGAAACCGAGCGAAACAGCGGAACAGAAACCCTCCGACTCCGGCGAACCACAGTCCGACGAGGCGGTGGTGGGTGGCTCGACGGGCACCTGACCGCCACGGCGCGTGGGCGGCATCCAGCGGCGGCCTCGTGTCGTGGGCGAACCGCCATCAAATGGGGATAATCGAACTCGGAAAAGGGAGGTGCCATGGCCAGAGCGATACACGTCTTCCGTAGTCCCGACCGTTTCATCGCCGGAACGGTGGGCCAACCGGGCGACCGGACCTTCTATCTACAGGCTGTCCACGAGACACGCGTGATCAGCGTGATGCTCGAGAAGCAGCAGGTCCAGATACTCGCCGACCGGATCGGCGCGTTGCTCGAAGAAGTGCACCGCCGCTTCGGCACGCCACTGCCCGCGGAACTGTCCCGGGTCGAAGACCTCAGCCCGCTCGTCATGCCGGTCGATGCCGAATTCCGGGTCGGCACGATGGGACTCGGCTGGGATTCGGAATCCGAGGCCGTGGTGGTGGAGCTCCTGGCCATCACCGAGGGCGAGTTCGACGAGAGTGTGGTGCTCGACGACACCGAGGACGGGCCCGATGCCGTCCGCGTGTTCCTCAGCACCGGCGCCGCGCGTGAGTTCGCGACCCGCTCGAGCCGCGTCATCTCTGCCGGACGCGAACCCTGCCCGTTCTGCGGCGAACCGCTCGACAACGCCGGGCACATCTGCGTCCGCACCAACGGATACCGCCGGGACACCGAGTTCGGCCCCTCACTCGAGTTCATCGATCCAGACCTCCTCGAAGGCATCGAGGACGACGAACCCGGCGACGACCCCGGTCCCGCCTCCGGCGACGAGCCGGGTCGGTAGTCCACGGTGGCAGCACCCAGTGAGAAACCCGTCGATGTGGCAGAGGTGCTCGCCGAGGGCGACCTCGAACTGATCGGGCAGATCCGGTCCGCCAGCAACGCCACACTCGTGTGCGACGCGGTGGTCGGGGAGACCTCGGTCCGCTGCGTCTACAAGCCGGTGCGGGGCGAACAACCGCTGTGGGACTTCCCCGACGGCACGCTGGCCGGCCGGGAGGTCGCGTCGTACCTGGTGTCCGAGGCGTTGGGATGGTCGGTGATCCCGGTGACGCTGCTGCGTGACGGACCCTTCGGCCCCGGGATGGTGCAGCGCTGGATCGACACCCCCGAGCCCAGCGACGGACTGCCCACGCGGCTCGACGTGGTCGACCTCTGTTCGCCGGACCTGGTTCCGGAAGGCTGGAAAGTGATCCTGTCGGCCATCGACGCCCGGGGCGAGGACGTGGTGCTCGTGCATGCCGACGACCCGCGCCTGCAACGGATGGCCGTACTCGACGTGCTGATCAACAACGCCGACCGCAAGGGCGGGCACGTCCTCGAAGGCCTCGACGGTCAGGTGTACGGCGTCGATCACGGCATCTGCCTGCACAGCGACGACAAGCTCCGCACGGTCCTGTGGGGCTGGGCAGGCGAGAACATCCCGGCGCACCTCCTCGACGACGTCGGCGGCCTGCTCGACGCGCTGAAAGAGGAGACCTCACCGCTTCGGGAGATGCTCAGCGGGCTCATCACCGCAGCCGAGATCGAGGCCCTGGCCATGCGTGCGGCCGTCATGCTCGGTGACCCCGTGATGCCTGACGCGAACAGGTCCAGGCCGATTCCCTGGCCGGCGTTCTGAGCGCCGTCGCCGTGCCTGGCCCGCTTTACCCGAGCGCAAGTTCGGCCCAGAAATCGGTTTCCCCCGTCCCCGCCCTAAGGTGTTGTCATGCAGTCGTGGTCTGACACCGCCGTTCCGCCAGTACCCGGTAGAGGGCCGGCTCTACGGCTCTATGACACCTCCGACCGTCAGGTGCGTCCGGTGAGCCCCGGCCCCACGGCGACCATGTATGTGTGCGGCATCACACCTTATGACGCAACACATCTGGGTCACGCAGCCACTTACCTGACCTTCGACCTCGTCAACCGTGTGTGGCGCGACCTCGGTCACGATGTCCACTACGTCCAGAACATCACCGACGTGGACGACCCCCTGTTCGAACGAGCGAACCGCGATGGGATCGACTGGGTGGATCTCGGTCAACGCGAGATCAACCTGTTCCGAGAAGACATGGCCGCGTTGCGGGTGCTTCCTCCTCGCGACTACATCGGTGCGGTGGAGTCCGTCGGCGAGGTGGTCGAGGTGGTCGACAAGCTGCTGGCCTCAGGCGCCGCCTACATCGTCGACGATCCGCAATACCCGGACATCTACTTCCGCACCGACGCCACAGAGCAATTCGGATACGAATCAGGCTACGACCACCAGACGATGCAGCGGTTCTTCGCCGAACGCGGCGGTGACCCCGATCGTCCGGGCAAGCGCGATCCCCTCGACGCCCTGGTGTGGCGTGCCGCCCGCGAGTCCGAGCCGTCGTGGGACTCACCGCATGGCCGTGGCCGCCCGGGTTGGCACATCGAGTGTGCCGCAATAGCTTTGAACCGGATCGGTGCCGAGTTCGATGTGCAGGGTGGGGGCAACGACCTGATCTTCCCGCACCACGAGTTCTCCGCGGCGCACGCAGAGGCTTTGACGGGTGTCCGCCGATTCGCCAAGCACTATGTGCACACGGGAATGATCGGACTCGACGGCGAGAAGATGTCGAAGTCGCGGGGCAACCTCGTTTTCGTGTCCAAACTGCGGGCGGCACAGGTCGATCCGGCCGCGATCAGACTGGGCCTGCTGGCCGGGCACTACCGCACAGACCGCGCCTGGACCGACGACGTGCTCGCGGAGGCGACGGCGCGCCTGGACCGGTGGCGTCGTGCCGTGCAGCGCAGCGCAGGACCGGACGCCGCCCCGACGATCGAGCGACTACGTCAGCACCTCGCCGACGACCTCGACACGCCCAAGGCTCTTGCGGCGATCGATGCCTGGGCGGCCGACAGTCTCGACGGTCTGGGCAGTGTCGCCTCCGCGCCTGCGGATCTCGGTGCCGCCGTCGACGCCCTCCTCGGGGTCCCACTCACCGACACCGGGGCCGAAGGGTCCCCAATTGTTCTCACCGACAGCGAATCCCGCTGACGGCTTGGGTAAGGTTCCCTCCGTGGCCAACGTTCGAGAGATCGATCCCAGCACCGACGATGGCGTCTGGACCGTGGTGACCCGCACGTCGACCTATCTGCTGGACTTCGGTGAGATGACCCTGCTACGGGCTCCCGGCGTCGGTGGCACCGACGACGAGGACTGGGCCGTCAGTCGATTGCGCCGCGACTCCGAGGACATCCCTCTGCTGGGCGTGAAGTCGTGCCGGGTCGGAGAGTCGGCGCAATTCTGGGTGCGCGCCGCGGACGACCCCGATGTGCGTACCTGGCGTATCACCACACCGGTCGTCTCGATCGAGCGGATCTCCTGACCCCACCGGACACCGCGCCAACCGTGCCCTGAAACCCGTCGACCGTGCCGCCAGCGCTGCCGACCTGGCCCTCGTTCGCACCAGAGGCCCGATCGACGGCCATCAGGCCCACACGTGGATCATCCCGTCTCTGACCTCGGCTCGGTAGTGCGGTAGCGCTTCGATGTCGTCGCTGTTGGTGCATCTGCCGTCCTCGAACGAAAAGGTGTACTGGTGCAACGGGCACATCACCTTCGTCGAGTCGGTCTGGCCGTCGGCGATCGGCCCGCCGCGGTGCGGACAGACCGCGCCCAACGCCCGCACAGTGCCGTCCGACATCCGGAAGACGGCCACCTGGCTGCCGTCCACCACGTAGGCCCGGCCCTCTCCGACTGTGAGGTCGCTCAGTGGGCCCACCGCCGTGGATGCGGGCGCGCTCATCGGACCGGCACCAGAGGCAGCTTGATGAGCGGCAGGGCCGGAGTGAACTGTGCCGGCGACTTCGGTGCCAACCGCTCCTTCCACGGATCGCTGTAGGCCGCGATGGACATGCCGATACGTTCGAGCAACCCGTCGACGATGCCATCACGATCGTCGATCAGGATCGCCCGCAGCTCCTCGATGCCGATTCGGGGCACCCATGCGTAGGTCCGTTCGAGCCACTTGGCCGTCTCGCGGTAGTACTGGATGAAAACGCCGCAGATGCGGATGACCTCGTCGGCCCCGTTCGCGGTCGCGAGCAGATCACCTTTACGGATGTGGGCACCGGCAGCCCCGCCGACATAGATCTCCCAACGGCCATCACCGACAGCCACCACACCGAAGTCCTTACACAGCGCTTCGGCGCAGTTGCGTGGGCACCCCGTGACCGCCAGTTTCAGCTTGGCGGGCGACTCGAGCCCTTGGTAGCGCTCCTCGATCGCAATCCCGAGGCCGGTGGAGTCGTCGAGACCGAACCGGCAAAAATCGGTTCCCACACAGGTTTTCACCGTCCGGAAGCTCTTTCCGTAGGCGTATCCCGAGGGCATGTCGAGGTCTTCCCAGACCTTGGGCAGGTCTTCCTTGCGAATACCGAGCAGGTCGATCCGCTGTCCACCGGTCACCTTGATCATCGGGATGTCGTACTTGTCGGCCACATCGGCGATCTTGCGCAGCTGGGTGGGATTGGTGACACCGCCCTTCATCTGGGGCACAACAGAGAAGGTGCCGTCGCGCTGGATGTTGGCATGCACGCGGTCATTGATGAACAGCGCGCCGCGTTCGTCCTCCCACTCATTGCCCCAGATGATGCGGAGCAGAGATGCCAGTGGCATCTTGGCTGTGACGTCTTCGCCATCGGGTGCGAGTTCGGCGAGGATCGCCGACACCGATCGCAGATTGCGTTCCCTGATCTGTTCGATCAGCTCGGGCTTGCTCAGCGGAATGGCAGGTACGTACCAGTCCGCAGACGGGTCTTCGGCCAGCGCTCCGCCCGCGGCACAGGCGACGACATCGGCGACCAGGCCCTTGCAAGAGCCACAACCCTTTCCGGCGCGTGTCTTCGCAACCACTTCGCCGACCGATTTCGCCCCGGCATGCACGCACGCCACGATGTCGCCTTTGGTGACGCCGTTGCAGTTGCACACCTGTACTTCGTCGGCCAGTTCGGCTGCACCTGTCGCGGCGCTGGGTGTGCCCATGTCGAAGAGCATGCTGATGCGCTCGTCGGGTAGCGGCACCTTCTCATCGAAGGCCTGGGTGAGAAAGCTGACCTTGCTGATGTCGCCGAGCAACATCGCACCGATCAGCTTGTTGTCTCGCACAACAACGGATTTGTATGTGCCGCTGCGAGGTTCATAGAACTGGACGAACTCGTCCGTATCGCGTTCGGGACCCTTGACACCCATGGCCGCGACATCGACTCCGGCCACCTTCAGCTTGGTCGTCAGACGCGAACCGTGGTAGGCCGCTTTGGGATCGGCTCCGGTCAGTACGTCTGCGAGCACACCCGCCTGCTCCCACAGTGGTGCGACGAGACCGTAGACCTCGCCGCGATGCTGACAGCATTCGCCGACCGCGTAGATGGAACCTTCGTCCTCACAACGCATCTGGTCGTCGACGACGATTCCGCGCTCGACCACCAGTCCGCCGAGGCGAGCGAACTCGACGTTGGGTCTGATGCCGGCGGTCACCACGATCATGTCGGCCGGCAGCGAGGTGTCGTCATTGAAACCGACTCCGGTCACCCGGCCCTCGTCGTCGCGCAGCACAGCGGTGGTGCGCTTGGATGTGTAGACCCCGACACCGAGTTCTTCGATCTTGTTGCGCAGCACCCGGCCGCCGCGTTCGTCCAATTGCTGGTTCATCAGGTGACCGGGGGAGTGCACCACGTCGACGTCGATACCTTGTGTCCGCAGTCCGTAGGCCGCCTCGAGGCCGAGGAGTCCGCCACCGATCACCACTGCCCGCATACCGTCCCTGGACAACGCCATCTGCAACATGCCGTTGGTGTCCTCGATGGTGCGGAACCCGAACACGCCGCGGGCGAGGTGCCCGTCGGCTGCCCGTAGGCCGTCCATGTTCGGGAAGAAGGTGTTGCTGCCGGTCGCGATCACCAGGGTGTCGTAATCGATGAGGCGGCCGCTCTCGCAGGTGACGGTCTTGGCGAAGCGATCGAGCGCGACCGCGCGGTCACCGGCATAGAGCTTGACGTCGTTCTCCCGGTACCAGGCCATCGGGTTGAGCATCAGATCGTCGTCGTCGATGGAACTCTCACCCGCGAGTACGTGCGAGAGCATGATGCGATTGTAGTTGCCGTACGGTTCGTCGCCGATCATCGTGATCTCGAATCGCGTCCCCCCACCGCGCTCGAGTATCTCTTCCACGGTTCGCGCGCCTGCCATCCCGTTGCCGACCACCACCAGGCGTTCCATCAGAACTCCACGAATCCGAAGTCGACGACGATTTCGCCGCTGCACCCCTCGGGCGCGGCGAAGACGAGCTCGAGCAAGCTGTCCGGATCCACGTCTTCCACGACGCGCAACGGAACGTTGACCGATGCCCTTGCTCCCATCGGGAACCATCTCATCGGCTGCTGATCACGGTGCAACGCCACGTAGACGAGTTCTGAACTGCTGTTTCCTCCCCGGAAATACAGCGGTTGAACGGTCATCCCGGGCGGCACCTGATACGTCAGAGAAGGGTCCAACGGCGCTGCCTTGGTCAATCCGGTACCGGTGAACGAGAAGACACCCTGCAAGAACTTCGGAGTACTGGACATGCCGTCACTAAACGTGAACTCGATGAACCACTACTTGCAGCCGCGTTACATCTCGATTGTCGAGAACTCACCGCGCCGGCCGCCGGACGGTGATCAAGGTCGGTTCTGCGCCCTCAGGCGCCGAAACTGCCGCCCGGACCACGCCTGCGGAGATACCGCTCGAACTCGGCTGCCAGCGCATCGCCGTCGATTTTCGAGAGTGTCTCGTCCACGCTGACCTCCGCGTCGCCGCGCTCCTCGAGGCCGCGGACGTAATCGGCGATCTCTTCGTCGTCCTCGGTCATCTCGGTGACCGCGCGCTCCCATTCCTCTGCCTGTTCCGGCAGTTCGCCGAGTGGCACCTCGACATCGAGCACTTCCTCGAGCTGACTGAGCAGTGCTGCCGATGCCTTGGGATTGGGTGGGGTGGACACATAGTGCGGAACGGCCGCCCAGAAGGAGATGGCCGGGATCCCTGCCTTCACACATTCGTCCTGCAGCACACCGGTGATCCCGGTAGGCCCTTCATACCGACTTTCCTCGAGCTTGAACTGTTTGGCCGATTCACTGCTGTAAGCCGCACCGGTGACCGGGACCGGACGAGTGTGCGGGGTATCGGCGAGCAGAGCGGCCAGGATGACCACGGTGTCCACCTCGAGGTTGCGGGCGATGTCGAGGATCTCGGCGCAGAACCCCCGCCAGCGCATGTTCGGCTCGATACCGCGCAGCAGAACGATGTCCCGGTCCGATCCCGGCGGCGTACAGTACGAGATCGATGTTGTCGGCCAATCGATTCGCCGGGTCACCCCGTCGATCTGTTTGATGGTCGGCCTGTTGACCTGGAAGTCGTAGTAGTCGTCGGAATCGATGTCGGCGAGCGGAACAGCATCCCAGACGAGTTCGAGATGTTCGACCGCTCCGCTGGCCGCATCACCGGCGTCATTCCACCCTTCAAAGGCAGCAACCAGCGTGGGGCGGCGCAATCGTGGAAGGTTTGCGCTCTGCTCAGCGTTCACTGATCCAGCCTACGACCGAACACCGATGGAGAGCGAACTACCCTGATAACCATGTCTGCCGCAACTTCAGCATCATTCGATACCGAATTGCTCGCCGCGATGAACAAACGCGTCCTGATCGGTGACGGTGCCATGGGAACAATGTTGCAGGCAGCGGACCTGACATTGGACGATTTCCTGGGACTCGAGGGTTGCAACGAGATCCTCAACGACACCCGTCCGGACGTCCTGCGGGAGATCCACCGCGCCTATTTCGAAGCCGGCGCGGACGCGGTCGAGACCAACACGTTCGGTTGCAACCTCTCGAACCTCGGCGACTACGACATCGCCGACCGCATCCGGGAGTTGGCCTTCAAGGGCACCAAGCTCGCCCGGGAGGTCGCCGACGAGGTCGGACCGAGCGCCGACGGCATCCCTCGCTTTGTTCTCGGTTCGATCGGCCCGGGCACCAAACTTCCCACTCTGGGCCACACCACCTTCGCAGCGATCCGCGATGCATACCAGGAATGTGCGCTGGGAATGGTCGAGGGCGGTGCCGACGCCATCCTGATCGAGACGTCCCAGGACCTGCTGCAGGTGAAGGCCGCCGTTCTCGGTTCACAGCAGGCGATGGACGAACTCGGCCGCCGGATCCCGATCATCACCCACGTCACCGTGGAGACCACCGGCACCATGCTGCTGGGCTCGGAGATCGGCGCCGCACTCACCTCGCTCGAGCCCTTGGGCATCGACATGATCGGTCTGAACTGCGCCACCGGTCCCGCCGAGATGAGCGAACACCTCCGGTATCTCACCCGGCACGCCCGGGTGCCCGTGTCCGTGATGCCCAACGCCGGGCTGCCGACCCTGGGCAAAGACGGTGCCGAGTACCCGCTCACGCCAGAAGAACTCGCCGAGGCACTCAAGGGTTTCGTCGAGGAGTACGGACTGTCGTTCGTCGGTGGATGCTGTGGCACCACACCCGAGCACATCCGGCAGGTCGCCGAAGCGGTTCGCGGCGCCGACAAGGCCGAACGGCGTCCGGAACATGCCGCCGAGATCTCGTCGTTGTACAGCTCGGTGCCGTTCCATCAGGACGCCAGCATCCTGATGATCGGTGAGCGCACCAACTCCAACGGGTCGAAAGCATTCCGCGACGCGATGCTCGCCGGGGACTACCAGAAGTGCCTCGACATCGCCAAGGACCAGACGCGCGACGGTGCACACATGCTCGACCTCAACGTCGACTACGTCGGCCGCGACGGCGCCGCCGACATGTCCGCGCTCGCCAGCCGGCTGGCGACGTCGTCGACGTTGCCGATCATGCTCGACTCCACCGAGCCCGAGGTGCTGGAGGCCGGGCTCGAGCACCTGGGTGGCCGTTGCGCGGTGAACTCGGTGAACTACGAGGACGGCGACGGCCCCGAATCGCGGTTCACCCGCACGATGAAGCTGGTCAAGAAGCACGGCGCCGCGGTGGTCGCGCTGACCATCGACGAAGAGGGCCAGGCCCGAACCGCCGACTGGAAGGTGAAGGTCGCCGAGCGCCTCATCACCGACATCACCGAGAACTGGGGCCTCAACGAAGAGGACATCATCATCGATGCCCTCACGTTCCCCATCTCGACAGGTCAGGAAGAGGTTCGCCGCGACGGCATCGAGACCATCGAGGCGATCCGCCGGCTGAAGGCGAGTCATCCCGACGTCCACTTCACCCTCGGCATCTCGAATGTGTCCTTCGGACTCAATGCCGCCGCCCGTCAGGTGCTCAACTCGGTGTTCCTCCACGAGTGTGTGGAGGCAGGTCTCGACACGGCCATCGTCCACGCCTCCAAGATCCTGCCGATGGCCCGGATCCCCGATGACCACCGGGAGATCGCCCTCGACCTGGTCTACGACCGGCGCCGAGAAGGCTACGACCCGCTTCAGAAGCTCATGCAGCTGTTCGAGGGCGTGTCGGCGGCGTCGGCGCGGGAGAGCCGCGCGCAGGAACTGGCGAAGCTACCGCTCTTCGAGCGTCTCGAGCGCCGGATCGTCGACGGCGAACGAGCCGGCCTCACCGATGATCTCGACGAGGCGATGACGCAGGTGCCTCCGCTCGAGATCATCAACGAGACGCTGCTCTCCGGCATGAAGACAGTCGGTGAGCTCTTCGGGTCCGGACAGATGCAGTTGCCGTTTGTGCTCCAGAGCGCAGAGGTCATGAAAATGGCTGTGGCGCATCTGGAACCACACATGGAGGCCACCGGAGAAGACGGCAAGGGCCGCATCGTACTGGCGACGGTCAAGGGCGATGTGCACGACATCGGGAAGAATCTTGTCGACATCATCTTGTCCAACAACGGCTACGAAGTGGTCAACATCGGCATCAAACAGCCGATCGCGAACATCATCGAGGCCGCCGAGGACAAGAACGCCGACGTCATCGGGATGTCCGGCCTGCTGGTGAAGTCCACGGTGGTGATGAAGGACAACCTCAAGGAACTCAACAGTCGGGGTCTGGCCGAGAAGTTCCCCGTACTGCTCGGCGGTGCGGCACTGACCCGCTCCTATGTGGAGAACGATCTCAGCGAGACCTACGAGGGCGACGTGCATTATGCGCGAGACGCTTTCGAGGGCCTGCGGTTGATGGACGACATCATGCTGACCAAGCGTGGCGGCGCTCCGGCACCGGACAGTCCCGAGGCGCTGGCCGCGGCGGAGAAGACCGCCGAACGCAAGAAGCGCCACGACCGGTCCAAGCGGATCGCCGAGAAGCGTAAGGCCGAGGCGGAACCGGTGGTGGTGCCCGAGCGCTCAGATGTCGCCGCGGGGCTTCCGGTGCCCACGCCTCCCTTCTGGGGTTCACGCATCGTCAAGGGTGTGCCGGTGGCTCAGTACCTGTCGTTGCTCGACGAGCGTGCCCTGTTCCTGGGGCAGTGGGGTCTGCGCGGCGCCCGGGCCGGTGAAGGGCCGAGTTACGAAGATCTGGTGGAGACCGATGGGCGTCCTCGTCTGCGGTACTGGATCGACCGGCTGGCGACGGAGAACATCCTGCAGCACGCCGCCGTGGTGTACGGCTTCTACCCGGCCGTCAGCGAGGGCGACGTGGTGCACGTGCTCACCGAGCCGCGCCCAGACGCGCCGATCCGGCACAGCTTCGAGTTCCCGCGGCAGCAGCGAGGGCGGTTCCTCTGCATCGCAGATTTCATCCGGTCGCGTGCCGACGCGATCGAAACCGGTGAGGTGGACGTTCTGCCGTTCCAACTGGTCACCATGGGGCAGCCGATCGCCGATTTCGCCAACAAGCTGTTCGCCGAGGATGCCTACCGCGACTACCTCGAGGTGCACGGCATCGGTGTGCAGCTGACCGAGGCGCTTGCCGAGTTCTGGCATCAGCGGGTGCGCGAGGAACTGCGTTTCGGTGACACCGCCATGGCCGCGGAGGATCCGGACAACCCGCAGGACTTCTTCGACCTCAAGTACCGGGGCGCGCGCTTCTCGTTCGGCTACGGCGCCTGCCCGAATCTCGAGGATCGAACCAAGATGATGGACCTGCTCGACCCGGGTCGCATCGGCGTCGAACTGTCGGACGAGTTGCAGCTCCATCCGGAGCAATCCACGGATGCGTTTGTGCTGCACCACCCCGAGGCGAAGTACTTCAACACGTAGGCGGCAGCTCGTCAGGTGGGCACCAGTTCGATTCAGTGTGAGTCGAACTGGTGCTTCTGGCGCGGTCGTGGCCAACACTTCATGCCATGACATCAACTGTTGCTGCTGCTGGAGCCTTCACCGACACCGAACTCGACGATCGTTTTCGTCCGGCCTTCGAGAGCATCGCCGCCGGTGCGACCGAGCGGGAGGTGGATCGAAGGTTGGCATACGACGAGGTCGGCCGGTTACGTGAACTGGGTTTCGGAGCGCTGCGGGTGCCCGTGGAGTTCGGCGGGCTCGGCGCCACTGTGCGCCAACAGTTCCGACTTCTCATCGACCTCGCCGCGGCGGAATCGAACCTTCCACAGGCGTTGCGTGTCCACTTCAGTTTCGTCGAAGATCAGCGGCTCGCCGAGGTGAGCGACGCCCGGGACACCTGGCTTCGTGCGACGGCCGGTGGTGTTCTCGTCGGAAACGCGATCACCGAACCGGGCGTGGGTGCCGTGGACCGGTATCAGACGCGCCTGACCCGCGACGGCGACCAGTGGGTGCTCAACGGTACGAAGTACTACAGCACCGGGTCGCTGTATTCGGACCACATCCTGGTCGCCGCGGACCAGGACGGCGAACGTGTGTCGGTGCTCGTCGACGCACACGCCGACGGCGTCACCCAACATGACGACTGGGATGGCTTCGGACAAAGGCTGACGGCCAGCGGCACAACGGAATTCAACAATGTCGTGGTCAGCCCAGACCGAATTCTGGGGCCGGGGTACGGAGGCGCGGGAAAGACCTACGCCACGTCGTATCTGCAGCTGGTGCAGTTGGCCGTGCTGGCGGGCATCGCCCAGCGCGCCACCGACGACGCCGCGGCATGGGTTCGCGATCGGACTCGCTCGTACACCCATGCCGCCGCGGATCTGCCCAGGGAGGATCCGCTGGTGCAGCAGGTCATCGGGAAGCTGTCGAGTGCCGCGTTCACTGCGCGCGCTGCGGTGCTGGCAGTTGCCGACGTCCTCGACGAGGTGCTTGTCGACAGTTCGACCGCTCAGGATCCCGAGTTGCTCGATCGTGCCGAACTCGCTGCGGCACAAGCACAATTGACTGTCATCGATCTGGTCCTGACCGCGACGACACAGCTCTTCGAGGTCGGCGGGGCATCCATCACCTCCGAGAGCCTGCGACTGGACCGACACTGGCGCAATGCGCGGACGATCTCCACGCACAATCCGTCGATCTTCAAATCGCAGGCGGTCGGGGCGTACGTCCTCAACGGCACCGAACTGCCCTATGCGTGGAGTGCCGGCAAGCGTTAACGAAGGTGGGGTTCAGCCGGATGCGGTAGCCACGCAAGCAGCACGATTTTCTTCCTGGGCCGGCGTCGGGAAGGATGACGTGGTGAGCGATCTACCCGACGCCGTCTTCTGGGACATGGACGGCACACTGCTCGACTCGGAAAAGCTGTGGGACGTCGCGATGGCCGACCTCGCTGCCGACCTGGGCATCGAGATGGACCATGCACTCCGGCAATCGACACTCGGCAATTCGATGACCGACGCGCTGACCAAGGTGTTCGTGGCCGCGGACGTGCCCGACGGCGAACGCGACTATCCCGGCCGGGCCGCGTGGCTTCGCGCGCGGGTATCGGCGTTGTTCAAGCTCGGGATTCCCTGGATGCCCGGAGCTCGCGAGGCCCTCGACCTCATCGGTGCGCAGGGGATCGCGATGGCGTTGGTGACCAACACTGAGCGCGAGTTGACCGACGAAGCGCTCGAGACAATCGGGGGACACCGGTTCGCGGCGACTGTGTGCGGTGACGAGGTGCCGCTCGGCAAGCCGCAACCCGACCCCTATCTGAAGGCGGCACGGCTGCTGGGCGTCGACCCTTCACAGTGTGTGGCCGTGGAGGACTCGCCGACCGGGTCACAGGCGGCAAGTGCTGCAGGCTGCGCGGTGATCGTCATCCCGTCGGAGGCACCGGTTCCCGGTGGTCCGCGTCGCACATTGCGTGAGAGCCTCGTCGGACTGACCCTCGACGACCTCGCTGCGGCGTCCAATGGAACACTTGAGCACCGTGAAGACCTTCGATGAGCTGTTCGCCGAGTTGACCGATCGGGCCGCCACCCGTCCCGAGGGAAGCGGAACGGTTGCCGCCCTCGACGAGGGAGTGCACGCCCTCGGCAAGAAGATCATCGAGGAAGCCGGCGAGGTGTGGCTCGCGGCCGAGCATGAGAGTGCGGAGGCAACCGCCGAAGAGATATCTCAGTTGCTCTATTGGCTTCAGGTGATGATGATCAAACGCGGCCTGACTCTCGACGACGTCTACAAACACTTGTGAGATGGCCCTGCCGCCGTCTTCCCGAACCGTCCGTTCCCCGATAGGACCACACATGCTGCGCGTTGCCGTTCCCAACAAGGGGGCGCTTTCCGAATCCGCCGCCGAGATCCTCAGCGAGGCCGGCTACCGGCGCCGTTCGGATGCGAAAGACCTCACCGTTCTCGACCCGGCGAATGAGGTGGAGTTCTTCTTCCTGCGCCCCAAGGACATCGCGATCTACGTCGGGTCCGGGGAACTCGACCTGGGTCTCACCGGGCGGGATCTGGCACTCGACTCCGGTGCGGATGTCGAAGAACGCCTTGCTCTCGGAATCGGTTCATCGACGTTCCGCTACGCGGCGCCGACCGAGCAGCAGTGGTCGGTAGCCGACCTCGCGGGCAAGCGCATCGCCACCTCGTATCCCAATCTCGTTCGCGGTGACCTCGCGTCGAAGGGCATCGAGGCCACCATCATCCGGCTCGACGGCGCTGTCGAGATCTCGATCCAGCTGGGCGTCGCCGACGCCATCGCGGACGTGGTGGGCTCCGGTCGCACACTCCGTCAGCACGATCTGACCGCATTCGGTGACTCGCTCTGCGACTCCGAGGGAGTGCTGGTGCAACGGGCGGGTGCCGACCGCTCCAAGGCCGCCGACCGCTTCATCGCCCGCGTGCAGGGCGTCGTGTTCGGGCAGCGGTACGTCATGCTCGACTACGACTGCCCCAAGAGTCTGCTCGAGTCGGCGATCAAGATCACGCCGGGACTCGAATCGCCCACGGTTGCACCCATGGCCGACGACAAGTGGGTGGCCGTCCGGTCGCTGGTACCGCGCAAACAGCACCAGAACCTGATGGACGAGCTGTCCGAACTGGGTGCCAAGGCGATCCTCGCCTCCGACATCCGGTCCTGCCGCTTCTGAGCGACGCCTTACACCGGGCGGATGAGTACGGTCTGCGCGGATCGCCCGACCGGCCCAGCCGCGTCGTAGAGATCGGCGAACGTCGCGCCATAGCCGTTCGGGCCGACCGCCATCTCGGCGGAGATGCCCGTCCAGTCTCCGACCGGCTCGCGGTGGAGGTGGACTGTGGTGTCGGTGTTCATGAACGTCCAATTGCCGATCGCCAGTCGCGATCCGACGCCGTTCGCGACGTCGAGCACCGTGAAGAACTTCTCGAGGTCGGTTGTCTCCTCGCCGGCGACAAGCGGCAGGGTCGGACGGACCCAGGCACGACTCGGGCCCTGTGCGGCGCGGTCGATCAGACGGTGTTCCAGGGTGCCCACGAACCCGACAGACCCCCAGTCCGCGGCGTCGAGAGGCCCGACGCCGGCCAGGCCGATCGATCCCTCGAGCTCGTCCGGAAGCGGCGTCAGACCGGGCGTGACGGAATGCTCCACCGTTGCGGTGTCGGCCGTGGCAAGACGCCATCCGGTGGCTCGCGCGGCAATCCGAAAGCTGCCGTCGGGTTGTTTAACCGACAGCTCTGACGCGAGCAGACTGATCTGCCTACCCGGCCGCAGTACGGTCGTCGACACCCGGTTCTCGGTCATCCCCACCGGACCGAGGATGTCGATTGCGATGCGGGTGAACGAATGTGACGCGTCCGGCTCGTGACGCAGCAGTGCTCGAGTCAGCAATCCGGTCGGTGGGCCGCCCGTGTTGCAGATCGGCACCCCACACGCTGACCGTGTGTTCGGTGGGTTCGAAATGGTCGAATTCGCCGTCATGGCCCAGAGGGATGAAGTAGGCGGGTTGCGCAGACACAAGGGGTGATTCAACCACCTACTCCGACACGGCCTCCGCATAGCTCGTCTCACCCGGCGACGACGGCCATCCGGGGTAGGGCAGCAGCGTCCCGCCGAACTCCGGGCAATGGGCCTTGTGGTCGCACCACTGACACATCCGACTGCGCTTCGGTGGGAAGTCCCCTGTTGTACCGGCTTTCAGGATCGCCTTCCAGATCGCCGTCAGTGTCTTGGCGAATCGATCGAGCTCGGCCTTCTCGGGCGTGTAGATCAGGCTCTGACCATCTGCGAGATAGAGCAGTTGGAGGCGGGCGGGAACGATCCCACGGAGCCGGTAGATCGCCAGCGCGTAGAACTTCATCTGGAACAGCGCGCGGGATTCGAAACTCTCGCCGGGGGAGCGCCCGGTCTTGTAGTCGACCACACGTACGCGGCCGTCCGGTGCGACGTCGATCCGGTCGACGAAGCCGCGCAACAACACTCGATCGGGGTCGTCGTCGTCCTCGGTCAGGTCGACCTCCACCCGCAATTCACACGATTCCGGTGTGAAGGCGGTTGGATTCTCCAGCGTGTAATAGGTGGAGATGAGTTTGTGTGCGTCGGCGAGGAACCGGTCGACCTGGTCATCGGGAACCAGATCGCGTAGTTCGGGTGTCTCCTCGCACAGTGCACCCCACGCGCCGTCCACGAGTAGCTCGGCTGACTCGGGTACCCGCAGCCCAGCCGGCATGTCGAACAGGTTCTCCAGAGCCGCATGCACCACGGTGCCCTTGACCTGGGCCTGCGTCGGGCTCTCCGGAAGCCGGTCGATCGCCCGGTACCGATAGAGCAACGGGCACTGCTTGTAGTCACCTGCACGGCTGGGCGAGAGCGCCGGGGCCCGGACCGCCTTGGCAGTGGTGCCGGTCTGCGTGGGCACTCCTCGAGCCGGCCGGGCGGCTGCACTCGTGTCGGGGCACAATTCGGTACTGAGACTCACACCTGGCAGGGTATGCCTGACCAACGACAACAACGATCATTTCGAGTCCGTGGGTATCCGATGCCGCTCAGGTTCAGATCCGCGCATCGAGGGAAGGCTCACCGCCCCATGTCAACAACAGGTCCGTTTGCCGTCGGCGACCGCGTGCAGCTCTCCGACGCCAAGGGCCGGAAGTTCACCGTCCGGCTCGAAGCCGGCAAGAGCTTCCACACGCACAAGGGCGCCATCGCGCATGACGACCTCATCGGGTCGGACGAGGGAATCGTCGTCAAGTCCACCTCGCAGACGCCGTACCTTGCGTTGCGTCCGTTGCTCATCGATTACGTGTTGTCGATGCCTCGTGGCGCGCAGGTCATCTACCCCAAGGACGCGGCACAGATCGTGATGGAGGGCGACGTCCATCCCGGGTGCACCGTTCTCGAAGCTGGTGCGGGGTCGGGCGCCCTGACCTGCTCCCTGTTGCGCGCTGTCGGCGAGCACGGCCGGGTCCTGTCCTACGAGGTGCGCGAGGACCACGCCGAACATGCGGTCCGCAATGTCAACGAGTTCTTCGGCGGACCACCCCCGAACTGGGACCTGACCCTGGCCGACCTGTCCGACCACCCCGGGACGGCCGACGTCGACCGCGTGGTGCTGGACATGCTGGCGCCGTGGGAAACGCTCGACACGGTGCGTCGCGCCCTGAAGCCGGGCGGCGTGCTGACCGTTTATGTGGCGACGGTGACCCAATTGTCCCGAGTGGTCGAAGCGATCCGTGAGCAACAGTGCTGGACCGAACCGCGCGCCTGGGAATCACTGGTACGCGACTGGAACGTGGTCGGCCTCGCCGTGCGTCCCGGGCACAAAATGCAAGGTCACACCGCATTTCTGGTGACCACCCGACGCCTCGCGGAGGGTACCGCACCGCCGCGGCCTCATCGGCGTCCCAGCAAGGGCTGACCTGCTTGGTGTAGCGTCGGAAAACCTTGCGGCGACACACTATTAACACATCGACAACACCACGTGCCGCGGGGCGTGAGGCAAGCCGGTCGATTCGCCGGTAACCTCGGGTAACGAGTCGATCGCACGGGCACCACGTGGTGGTGGCGCAGAGTCGACTCGGGGAGAGGAGTCAGAAATGACGGATTCCAGCAACGACGAGCCTCGGCAGAGTCGCGGTCCACAAGATTCGGCCGCAACCGATGCCGAGTGGGGATCGTCTTCGCGCCCTGCCACCGGGGCCGGCCCCACACCAGGAGGCGGCTCGTACGGCAAAGTCGGCGACGACGACATGCAGGCACGTGTCGACACGCTCACGACGCGAAATG
This sequence comes from Williamsia muralis, assembly GCF_051487485.1. Taxonomy (GTDB): domain Bacteria; phylum Actinomycetota; class Actinomycetes; order Mycobacteriales; family Mycobacteriaceae; genus Williamsia; species Williamsia muralis_B. The sequence continues at coordinate 524,562 of NZ_JAHVCV010000003.1, forward strand.
CCAAGCTGCTCGAGACCCTCAAAGAGGCCCGGGCCCAGCTCATCGCCCTGCGCGAAGAGGTGGATCGGCTCGGTCAACCGCCCAGTGGCTACGGCGTCCTCCTCGAGATCTTCGAGGACTCGACGGTCGACGTCTTCACCTCGGGCCGCAAGATGCGGCTGACGTGCTCTCCCAACATCGATCTCGACACACTTCGTCGCGGTCAGACCGTGCGTCTGAACGAGGCCCTCACGATCGTCGAGGCCGGATCCTACGACTCCGTGGGTGAGATCAGCACCCTGCGCGAGGTCCTCGAGGACGGCCAGCGAGCGCTTGTGGTCGGTCATGCCGACGAGGAGCGGGTGGTGTGGCTGGCCGAACCGCTGAGCGAGAGTGTTCTCTCGGAGGTCGAGGGCAATCGCAAACTACGCCCGGGCGACTCCCTGCTCATCGACACCAAAGCCGGCTTTGCTTTCGAGCGGGTTCCCAAGGCCGAGGTCGAGGACCTGGTTCTGGAAGAGGTGCCCGATGTCGGGTACGAGGACATCGGTGGACTCGGCCGGCAGATCGAGCAGATCCGCGACGCCGTCGAATTGCCGTTCCTCCACAAAGACCTGTTCCGCGAGTACTCGCTGCGGCCACCGAAGGGTGTGCTGCTCTACGGCCCTCCCGGTTGCGGCAAGACCCTCATCGCCAAGGCTGTTGCCAACTCGCTGGCCAAGAAGATCGCGTTGGCCCGTGGTGATGATGCCAAGGAGGCGAAGTCGTACTTCCTGAACATCAAGGGCCCCGAGTTGCTCAACAAGTTCGTGGGCGAGACCGAACGTCACATTCGCCTGATCTTCCAGCGGGCTCGCGAGAAGGCGTCCGAGGGCACCCCGGTCATCGTCTTCTTCGACGAGATGGACTCGATCTTCCGTACCCGCGGTTCCGGCGTCTCCTCGGATGTCGAGACCACGGTCGTGCCTCAGCTGCTCAGTGAGATCGACGGTGTGGAAGGGCTGGAGAACGTCATCGTCATCGGCGCCTCCAACCGCGAGGACATGATCGATCCGGCCATCCTGCGTCCAGGTCGACTCGACGTGAAGATCAAGATCGAGCGTCCCGATGCCGAATCGGCGATGGACATCTTCTCCAAGTACCTGGTCCCGACACTGCCTGTGCACCCCGACGACATCAACGAGTTCGGCGGGGATCGGGCCGCGTGCGTCAAGGCGATGATCGAGCGTGTCGTGGAGAGGATGTACGCAGAGAGCGACGACAACCGCTTCCTGGAGGTCACCTACGCCAACGGCGACAAAGAGATCATGTACTTCAAGGACTTCAACTCCGGAGCCATGATCCAGAACGTGGTGGACCGCGCGAAGAAGTACGCCATCAAGTCGCAGTTGGAGACGGGCCAGGGAGGCCTTCGGATCCAGCACTTGTTCGATTCCATCCTCGACGAGTTCGCTGAGAACGAAGACCTGCCGAACACCACCAACCCCGACGACTGGGCGAGGATCTCGGGCAAGAAGGGTGAGCGGATCGTCTACATCCGCACACTGGTCACGGGCAAGAGCTCGGGTGCGAGCCGGGCGATCGACACCGAGACCAACACCGGTCAATACCTGTAACACCTCACGCAGAGTCAGGAGCGGTGGGGACGAAGTCGAGAACTTCGTCCCCACCGCTTTTCTGTCTCCGAACGGCGGATGCTCAATTGTCCGCACGAACCGCGGCGCCGCGGTCGGGGCCGTCTACAGTGATGCGTTAATGAACGCATCGCCTACGCCGCTCCGCATCTGGGTCGACGGCACCGAGCAGCGGCTGAGACAGGCCGGACGCTTCACCATCGGGCGCACCCCGGACAATGACATACCGATCGTCCACCCGATGGTCTCGCGCCACCATCTGGCCATCGAGTGGTCGGGCGACGCATGGCGAATAGTCGATGTGGGCAGCACCAACGGTTTCTACTTGGACGGCAAGCGGTTGACCGGCATGACGCTGTCGGGCAATCGTCGTATTCGACTGGGCGACAACGTGGTCGGGCCGCTGGTCGACATCGCGGTGATGCAACCGGCTACCGGTGGACACGTTGCACCGGCCCAGTACCGATCGGGTCCGATTCCACACCGCGGTGCCCAGCCACCCCCTCGAGCAACCCCGGCGCCGATGCGTCCGGCACCCCCAGGATTCAGTGGGGCGTCGGCGGCACCACACCTGCAAGCACTGCATCAGAACGTGTCGGCGGTCTACCAGATCAGTCCGGACGGCCAGATCAGCCCGCAGGCCGGCTCCGGGCAGCGAGAGGCCATCGACATCGGGGCATCGGCGCGAATGAGTATCGGCCGCACCCCGGACAACGACATCGTCGTCAGCGACGTCCTCGCTTCGCGTCGCCATGCCCAATTGACCGCATCGCCGCAGGGACTGGTCATCGAGGACCTCCGATCGGTGAACGGCACCTACGTCGACGGCCGGCGGATCAGCAGGCAGCTGCTCACCGAGGGCAGCGTGGTCACCATCGGCAACAGCGACTTCGTGGTCCAGGGCGGAACACTTGTCCGGGGACAGTCACAGGCCGCGGTCGCGGACGGTCTGCACGTGCAGGCGATCGGGCTGAACATCGACGGCAAACAATTGCTCCACGAAGTCGAGTTCGCGGCCGGGCCCGGGAGCCTCACCGCCGTCATCGGACCTTCTGGGGCGGGTAAGTCGACGGTCTCGAAGATCGTCGCAGGCGGGGCGAACCCGTCCACCGGAACCGTCACATTCGAAGGCCGCAGTGTCCACGCCGAGTACGAGGCGCTGCGCACGCGCATCGGAATGGTGCCACAGGACGATGTGCTGCATCGGCGGCTCACCTTGCGACAGGCGCTTCGCTACGCAGCTGAACTCAGGTTGCCGCCGGACATGAGCAAGGCCGACCGCGACAACGTCATTCACGGAGTGTTGGCCGAACTGCAGCTCATCGAGCACCTCGACACCAGGGTGGACAAGCTGTCCGGCGGGCAACGGAAACGGGCGTCGGTGGCGATGGAGTTGCTCACCGGCCCTTCTCTGCTCATCCTCGACGAGCCGACCTCAGGACTCGACCCCGCGCTGGACCGTCAGGTCATGTCGACTCTTCGTCGACTCGCCGACGCCGGACGTGTCGTGATCGTGGTGACCCATTCCTTGACGTACCTGTCGATGTGTGACCAGGTGCTGTTGCTCGCTCCGGGCGGGAAGACCGCCTATTGCGGCAGTCCTGGCGCCGTGGGCCCGGCAATGGGTACCGAGGACTGGGCTGAGATCTTCGCGTATGTCGCAGAACAACCCGACGCCGCTCACGAGCGTTATCGGGCCCGGAATCGACGCCCGCCGGCCAGACCGCCGAGTCGGCGGGCCGGGTCACCGATACGTCCGCCCCAGACCAGTGTCGCGCGCCAGACGTCGACGGTCTCGCGACGACAAGTTCGGCTGATCCTGGCAGACACCGGCTATCTGGTGTTCCTGGCGCTGCTGCCGATTGTGCTCGGGCTCCTGTCGTTGGTGATCCCCGGCACCGCGGGCTTTGATGTGAACAGCAGCACGAGTCTTGGTGAGACAGTTCAGATCCTGGTTGTGCTGGTGGTGGGGGCGAGCTTCATGGGCGCGGCTCTGACCGTGCGTGATCTGGTCGGGGAGCGGGCCATTTTTGTCCGGGAACGGGCAGTGGGCCTTCGCCCCGGCGCCTACCTGTTGGCCAAAGTCGTGGTCTTCTTTGTCGTCTCCGTGTTGCAGTGTGCGGTGATGGTCGCAATCACGTACGCGGGCAAGGAAGTTCCCGGGTCGGGCCTGTTCACCGCCGGTGCTGTGGAATTGTTCGTCGCCATCGCGTTTTTGGGATGCGTCAGCACGCTCATCGGACTGGCCATCTCGGCGGCGGTTCGGTCGAGTGAACAGACGATGCCGCCACTTGTGGTGGTCGTGATGGTGCAACTCGTCTTCTGCGGCGGGCTGTTCCCTCTGGCCGGGCGGGTCGGCCTCGAACAGTTGTCGTGGATCTTCCCCGCCCGGTGGGGGTACGCCGCGGCAGCGAATGCCGTTGATCTGCGCGCGGTCTCACCGTCCTCACCGTCCACACAGAAAGAGACCATCTGGGATCAGACGGTTGCCAACGCCGCCCTCGCCTACGGCGCGATGACGGTGATCGCGTTGATCCTCGCCTGGTTCACCTACCGCCGCCTGGTCTTGAAGAAAAAGTCACTGTCTTGAAGAAAAAGTCTCTCTAGCCGACGCAGTACCTGCGGCCTAGTGGGCGAAGGCCACCTTCGCGAGCTCGGCAGTGTTGGTGAGCAAGGGATGTGTGGGCATCACCCGCACGGTGTATCCCACCGGTCCGGTCATCGGAAGCGGCACCGCGACCTCGAAGATGGTCGACTCGTCGGGCAGTCCGCCACCGGCACTCACCGACATCGTCGTGGTGACGGCCTGCGACAGGTTCTCCTCGTCATCGACCCGACCCACGACGGCCTGGACCAGCACCTGGTCCGGGCTCAAACCGGCGAGGTCGACATGAGCGGTGATCGTCATGGTCGAGCCGAGCAGGGGAGTGTCGGGCAGGCCGGCTGTGTCGACATGACGCACCCTCACCGACGGCCAGGCCTCGTCCACCTGCGCCCGGAATCCGGACAGTTCACGGGCCCCGGCGAAGTCGTTGTCCGACACCGCGTGGCCAGAGATGGCTGCAGGCGCGTAGAACTGCTCGGCGTAGTCGCGCACCATGCGCGAGGCCAGGACCTGCGGCCCAAGGGTGTGCAACGTGTGGCGCACCATCTCCACCCATCGGGCCGGGACCCCGTCTTGCCCAACGTCGTAGAACTTGGGCACCACCACGTTCTCGAGCAACTCGTACAGCGCGGCTGCCTCGAGATCGTCGCGCCGGACTTCATCGGTGACGCCGTCCGCTGTCGGGATGGCCCATCCGTTCTCGTTGTCGGACATCTCATCCCACCATCCGTCGAGGATGGACAGGTTCAACCCGCCGTTGAGCGCCGACTTCATGCCAGAGGTACCGCACGCCTCCATCGGTCGCAGCGGATTGTTCAGCCACACATCGCATCCGCCGTACAGGTATCGAGCCATCGACATGTCGTAGTCAGGCAGGAACACGATCCGGTGCCGCACATCGTTGGCGTCGGCGAAGCGAACGATCTTCTGGATGAGTGCCTTGCCGCCCTCGTCGGCCGGATGGGCCTTGCCCGCCACCACGAGTTGCACCGGACGTTCTTTGTCGAGCAACAGCGCTTTGAGGCGATCGGTGTCGCGCAGCATCAGGGTGAGCCGCTTGTACGTCGCTGCGCGTCGGGCGAAACCGATGGTCAGCACTCGCGCGGAGAACACGCCGGCAGTCCAGCCCAGCTCGGCGGCCGAGTAGCCGCGCTCGAGCCCCGACTTGCGCAGGCGCCTGCGGACCTCGGCGATCAACTCGGTGCGCAGTTCATTTCTGGTCTTCCAGATCTGCTCTGCCGGAACATCTTTCATCGCAGCGAGCGCCTCGGTCTCGGTGAGACCGACTGACTCGCCGTCAGTGACCAATTCCGCCCAACGCCGCGACGACCACGTGGGTGCGTGTACCCCGTTGGTCACCGATCCGATGGGTACCTGGGCCGCGTCGAAGCCCGGCCACAGTGGACCGAACATCTCGCGACTGACCGCCCCGTGCAGTTTGGACACACCGTTGGTGCGCTGACCCAGCCGTAAACCCATGTGCGCCATGTTGAACACGGTCGGGTCCTTTTCCCGGCCGAGTTCGAGGATCCTCGCCAACTCGATCCCGGGCAGCAGCGTCGACTGCCCGCCGTCGTCGCCGAAGTAGCGGCGCACCATGTCGATCGGGAACCGGTCGATTCCGGCCGGAACCGGTGTGTGCGTGGTGAACACGGTCGACGCGCGCACCGCGGTGAGGGCCGTGTCGAAGTCGAGCCCGGCGCCGGCCGGACCCACCAGCTCGCGAATCCGCTCGGCGCCCAGGAAACCCGCGTGCCCCTCGTTCATGTGGAAGACGTCGGGGTCGGGCAGAGCGTTGATCCGGGTGTACTCCCGCACCGCGCGCACTCCACCGACACCGGCGAGGATTTCCTGATTGATCCGGTGTTCCTGATCCCCTCCGTAGAGCCGGTCGGTGATCATCCGTAGATCGGTGTCGTTGTCGGGGATGTCGGAGTCCAGGAGCAGCAGTGGGATTCGGCCCACGTCGGCAATCCAGACCTTGGCGTGCAGCACGCGGTTGTCGGGCATCAGAACCCGCACCGTCACCGGATTACCCTCGGCGTCGAGCACCGCTCGCACGGGCAGGCCCTGGGGGTCGAGATTCGGGTAGCGCTCGGTCTGCCATCCGTCCGCCGTCAGAGACTGACGGAAATAGCCGTAGCGGTAGAGCAGTCCTACACCGATCAGCGGCAAGCCCAGGTCAGAGGCCGCTTTGAGGTGATCGCCCGCGAGGATGCCGAGACCACCGGAGTAGATCGGCAGCACTTCCGACACACCGAACTCCATCGAGAAGTAGGCGATCGAGCGAGGGAATCGATTGCCCGAGGCCACCTGCTCCTGGAACCATCGCGGGCTGTTCAGATAGTTCTGCAGATCGGACGCCAACTCGTCCAGGCGACGAAGAAACCCTTCGTCGGCGGCAAGTTCGGACAGCCGCTGCGGTCCGACATCGGCGAGCAGCCGCACCGGATCCTTGCCGGTCGCCCACAGATCTGCATCGATCGATGCGAACAGATCCTGGGTGGCCGGGTGCCACGACCATCGGAGATTGGTCGACAGTTCGGCGAGGGCTGAAAGGGGCTCTGGGAGGTGGGCGCGGACGGTGAAGTGGCGCAGTGCTTTCACCGAGCAAACCCTACCCACGCGACAGCGGGTTCGCGACCCCCGAGAACTTCTGTACATCAGCCCGTCATCAGACGGCCGGACAATTCGGCGGGAGCGCTCGGTATGTGCCCGGCGACCCCCGGCTACGCTCGGGGAATGCAGCGAATTATCGGAACCGAAGTCGAGTACGGAATCTCGGCTCCGAACGATCCCGGTGCCAACCCGATCATGACGTCGACGCAGGCGGTCCTCGCCTATGCAGCGGCCGCCGGGGTGCCCCGCGCCAAGCGCACTCGCTGGGACTACGAGGTGGAGTCGCCGCTGCGTGATGCACGCGGCTTCGACCTCGGTCGCAGTTCGGGCCCGGCACCCATCATCGACGCCGACGAGGTCGGTGCGGCGAACATGATCTTGACCAACGGCGCCCGGCTCTACGTCGACCACGCCCATCCCGAGTACTCGGCGCCCGAGGTGACCGATCCACTCGACGCCGTCATCTGGGACAAGGCGGGGGAGCGCGTGATGGAAGCGGCAGCGCGGCACGTCGCCAGCGTTCCCGGGGCGCCGAAACTACAGCTCTACAAGAACAACATCGACGGAAAGGGTGCCTCCTACGGCACCCATGAGAACTATCTGATGGCCCGGTCCACGCCGTTCACCTCGGTGATCACCGGACTCACCCCGTTCTTCGCCTCCCGACAGGTGATCACCGGATCCGGCCGCGTCGGTATCGGCCAATCCGGTGACGATGCCGGGTTCCAGCTGAGCCAGCGTGCGGACTACATCGAGGTCGAGGTGGGTCTGGAGACCACCCTCAAGCGCGGCATCATCAACACCCGCGACGAACCGCACGCCGACCCCGAGCGCTATCGCCGGCTGCACGTCATCATCGGCGACGCCAACCTGGCCGAGACCGCGACGTACCTCAAGGTGGGAACCGCCTCGCTCGTGCTGGATCTGATCGAGGCCGGCGTCGAACTGGGCGACCTCGAACTGGCTCGCCCGGTCCACGCCGTACACGTCATCAGCCACGACCCCACGCTGCAGACCACGGTCGCGCTGGCGGACGGGCGGGAGATGACGGCGCTGGCGATCCAGCGGATCTATCACGAGCGTTGTGCCGCGTTCCACGACAAGAACAACAGCGATGACCTCAGGGCCAAGGACGTTCTCGACACGTGGGCCGACGTCCTGGACAAGCTCGAACGCGATCCGATGGAATGCGCAAACCTGCTCGACTGGCCGGCGAAACTGCGCCTGCTCGAGGGTTTCCGCAACCGCGAGGGCTTGGCATGGTCGGCACCCCGGTTGCAGCTGGTCGATCTGCAGTACTCCGACGTCCGCCTCGACAAAGGCCTCTACAACCGACTGGTGGCGCGCGGTTCGATGAAGCGGCTCACCACCGAGCAACAGGTGATGGACGCCGTCGGCAATCCCCCGGAGAACACCCGCGCGTACTTCCGCGGTGAATGCCTCAGGCGGTTCGGCGCCGACATAGCCGCCGCCAGCTGGGATTCGGTCATCTTCGATCTGGGCGGCGAGTCCCTGGTCCGCATCCCGACCCTGGAGCCGCTACGAGGCAGCCGCGCACACGTCGGCGAACTGCTCGATTCGGTGAAGTCGGCCGCCGAACTCGTGGAGCAGCTCACGAATTGAGGATCTGGCACGACTCGTATATCCCGAGCGGTGTCGGCTTTGAACGGTAGTGTGAATATACGGACGGCCCCGGCGGGGCCGTGTTCTGAAGGAGGCAGCGATGGCGCAGGAGCAAACCAAGCGTTCAGGCGGTAACGACGACGACAACGATGCCGGTTCGGATTCGGGCGCGGGTCAAGAGCGTCGCGAGAAGCTGGCCGACGACACCGACGACCTGCTCGACGAGATCGATGACGTGCTCGAGGAGAACGCCGAAGACTTTGTGCGCGCCTATGTCCAGAAGGGCGGCCAGTGACCGATCGAATCCAGTCACTTGGTCAGGACATCTCGTCGTTCTCCGACTACCTGCGTAACCACGCGCCAGACCTGTTGCCGGTCAACCGGTTTCCCGAGGGGGTAACTGCGAACATCCCGCACGGAACAACCATCGTCGCCATTGCCTATCCGGGTGGCGTGGTGTTGGCCGGCGACCGCAGAGCCACCGCGGGCAACATGATCGCCAGTCGCGACATGCGCAAGGTGTTCATCACTGACGATTACTCGGCGGCAGGTATCGCCGGCACAGCGGGCGTCGCCGTGGAGATGATCCGGCTCTTCGCCGTCGAACTCGAGCACTACGAGAAGATCGAGGGTGTCTCGCTCACCCTCGACGGCAAAGTCAATCGACTTGCCTCGATGGTTCGCTCCAACCTCCAGGCGGCCATGGCCGGACTCGCAGCCATCCCTCTGCTCGTCGGTTACGACTCCGATTCGATCGACCCGCAGCGGCCGGGTCGCATCTTCTCGTTCGACGTCGCGGGGGACCGCCACGAGGAACACGGCGGATTCCAGGCGATCGGGTCGGGCTCGGTGTTCGCGAAGTCGGCTATCAAGAAACTCTATCGACACGACCTGACCGGCCCCCAAGCTCTCGAGATCGCTGTCGAATCGCTGTACGACGCGGCCGACGACGACTCCGCCACCGGTGGTCCCGACATGGTCCGGGGGCTGTACCCGACTGCCGCGGTGGTGACCGCCGAAGGTGCAGCCGAGGTGTCGGCCGCCCAGATCGAAGAGGCGGCCCGATCGGTGATCACCCGTCGCTCCGCCGTCGAAGGGACTCAGTCATGACGTTCCCGTATTACGCCAGCGCCGAACAGATCATGCGTGACCGGTCAGAACTGGCACGCAAGGGTATTGCCCGGGGCCGCAGCGTCATCGCGTTGACCTACGCCGACGGAGTGCTCTTCGTCGCCGAGAATCCCTCGAACACACTGCGCAAGGTCAGCGAGATCTATGACCGGATCGGGTTTGCCGCGGTCGGCAAGTACAACGAGTTCGAGAGCCTGCGCAAGGCCGGTATCCAGCACGCGGACATGCGTGGCTACAACTACGACCGCGCCGACGTGAGTGGGTTGTCGCTCGCCAACGCCTACGCCAACACACTCGGCTCGGTGTTCACCGAGCAGCCGAAACCGTTCGAGGTCGAGCTGTGTGTGGCCGAGGTGAGTCGGCCCGGGAAGCCTGGCCCGTCCCAGCTGTACCGGATCACCTATGACGGATCCATCGTCGACGAGACACGGTTCCTGGTCATGGGTGGCGCCACCGAGGCGATCTCGGCTTCCATGAAGGACGCTTACGACGGGAACGCCGATCTACGAGGCGCGTTGGCCTCGGCGATCAAGGCGCTCGAAACCCCGCCTGCGCCCAACGGTTCGAGCTCCGGCTCGAGCTCGAGCGCCACGGTCGCCGAGCCGCGCAAGCTCGAACCGGGCGACCTCGAGGTGGCAATTCTGGATCACGGACGGCCTCGACGAGCGTTCCGACGGCTGACCGGAACCGCTTTGGTGGACCTGTTGCCAGAACGTCCTTCCACCGACTCCGATGGCGCCACCGGCGCGACCGGTGCCGGTGGCTCCATTGGAACCGAAAGCTGAATCCGTACCCACTCGGATACTCGGCGGTAGGGTTGAAATCGTGCAGCGACGAATTATGGGTATCGAAACCGAATTCGGTGTCACATGTACTTTTCATGGGCACCGCCGGCTCAGTCCCGATGAAGTCGCTCGATATCTGTTCCGCCGGGTGGTGTCGTGGGGCCGTTCGTCGAACGTGTTCTTGCAGAACGGGGCACGCCTCTACCTCGACGTCGGTTCGCACCCCGAGTACGCCACGGCCGAGTGCGACAACCTGCAACAACTGATCGAGCACGACCGCGCGGGCGAACTCGTACTCGAGGATCTGCTCATCGACGCCGAACGTCGATTGGCCGACGAGGGTATCGGTGGGGACATCTACCTGTTCAAGAACAACACCGACTCCGCAGGCAACTCGTACGGTTGCCACGAGAACTACCTGGTGGTGCGTGCCGGTGAGTTCTCGAAGATCTCGGACGTCCTGCTCCCGTTCCTCGTCACCCGGCAATTGATCTGCGGCGCAGGCAAAGTCTTGCAGACGCCCAAGGCGGCCACATTCTGTCTGTCGCAGCGCGCCGAGCACATCTGGGAGGGTGTGTCATCGGCGACCACCCGCAGCCGGCCGATCATCAACACCCGCGACGAGCCGCACGCCGACGCCGAGAAGTATCGCCGGCTCCACGTGATCGTCGGCGATTCGAACATGGCCGAGACCACCACGATGCTCAAAGTGGGTTCGGCAGCTCTGGTCCTGGAGATGATCGAGGCCGGCGTCGCCTTCCGTGACTTCGCCTTGGACAACCCGATTCGGGCGATCCGCGAGGTGTCGCACGACCTCACCGGACGCCGCCCGGTTCGCCTGGCCGGCGGCCGCCAGGCCAGCGCCCTGGACATCCAGCGGGAGTACCACGCCCGAGCTGTCGAGCACCTGCGCACCCGTAAACCAGATCAGCAGATGACCCAGGTCGTCGACCTGTGGGGCCGGATGCTCGATGCGGTCGAGCAGCAGGACTACGCCAAGGTGGACACCGAGGTCGACTGGGTCATCAAGCGCAAGCTGTTCCAGCGCTACCAGGACCGCTACTCGATGGATCTGTCTGATCCCAAGATCTCTCAGCTGGACCTCGCGTACCACGACATCAAACGAGGCCGCGGTGTCTTCGATCTGCTTCAGCGCAAGGGCCTGGCCGCGCGCGTCACCACCGACGAGGCCATCGCCGCGGCGGTGGACACACCGCCTCAGACCACGCGCGCCAAGCTTCGCGGCGACTTCATCGCGGCCGCGCAGAAGGCCGGCCGCGACTTCACCGTCGACTGGGTGCATCTGAAATTGAACGACCAAGCGCAGCGGACGGTGCTCTGCAAGGACCCGTTCCGCAATGTCGATGAGCGCGTCGATCGCCTGATTGCCTCTATGTAGCGAGGCCGACATTAAGCTGTCCGGGTGGCGATCAATAAGGTTGAACGATTGATGAACCTGGTCATCTGTCTGCTGGCCACCCGGCAATACCTCTCGGCCGACCAGATCCGCAGTAGTGTCGCCGGATACCAGGACTCCAAATCCGACGAGGCATTCAATCGGATGTTCGAGCGGGACAAGACCGAGTTGCGCGATCTCGGCATCCCGCTGGAGACGGGGCGCAGTTCTGGGTTCTCGCCGGTCGACGGTTACCGAATCAACCGCGAATCCTACGAGTTGCCCGACATCGACCTCGACACCGACGAGGCCGCCGCTGTCGCTTTGGCCGCCGCGCTGTGGGACACCCCCGAGTTGGCGGCCACCAGCAACAGCGCGCTGATGAAGTTGCGTGCCGCAGGTGTGCAGATGGATTCCGAATCCGCCTTCGACGCCGGTGCCACCGCGATCCACTCGAGTGCCCCTCGTGGAATCGGGTCGCCAGAAGTCCTCGGAACGTTGCTGGCCGCTCTGGAGGAGAGCCGGCCGGTGCGGTTCGAACATCGCTCATCGCGCACCGCGCCCTACGTCACCCGCACGGTCGAACCGTGGGGCGTGGTCACCCATCAAGGTCGTTGGTACCTCGTCGGCCACGACCGCGACCGCGGACAAACCCGCACGTTCCGGTTGACGCGTATCGCATCGGTCACCCCGTTCGGCAAGGCCGGCGACGTCGCCCGGCCCGGAGATGTGGATTTACGGGCCATCGTGGGCGCGGCCGTCGACCGCTCGGGGCCTGCGGTCACTGCCCATGTGTGGGTCGCCGCGAACCGCGCCGCCGGGCTGCGACGGATCGCGAAGGGGGAGGAGCCCGGCGACCACAACGGGCGACAGGGGTCTGTTCTCCAGATCGAGATGAGGTCGGTGGACGGATTGACCCGACAGGTTCTCGGAGCGGGGACAGACGCGGTGGTGATCGATCCCCCCGAACTACGCAACACGGTGATCGACGGTCTCAAAAGCCTTGCGGGGGCGAGCTCGTGAGCTCGGGAACAAGTCGGCTCACCCGCCTGCTCGTGATGGTGCCGTACTTCTTGGCGAACCCCGGGGTCAGCGCTGCAGAAGCGGCTCGGGACCTCGGTACCACGCCGAAGCAGGTGATGGACGACCTCAATCAACTGTGGATGTGCGGACTGCCGGGGTATTCGCCCGGCGACCTCATCGACCTGTCGTTCACCGAGGACAGCGTCGAGGTGACATTCTCGGCAGGCATCGACCGACCGCTCAAGCTCACCGCGGCCGAAGCCGCACCACTGCTGGTGGCCCTGCGCTCGCTGATCGACGCATCGGGGGTGGTGGATGCTGCTGCTGCGCGGCGGGCGATCGCCAAGATCGAGAACGCGATGGGCACCCCGATAGGGGAAGCCGTCACCGAGACACCGACCGCCGACTCCGAGCCTGCCGAGTCGCCTGCGGTGATCGCCGTGCGGGATGCAGTACGTCAGCGTCATGCGGTTCGGCTGCGGTACTACTCCGCATCTCGCGACGAGGTCACCGAGCGGGTCGTCGACCCCATCCGTATCCAGGCGGTGGACGGTCGCGGATACCTGGAGGGCTGGTGCCGTTCGAGTGGCGGTATCCGGTTGTTCCGTTTCGACCGGATCGACGAGGCATCGGTACTCGACGAGGTGGCCCGGCCACCGGCTACCGCGGAGTCCGACCAGACGCTTGCGCTCTTCGAATCCGACCCCACGCTGCCGCAGGCGGTGATCGAGATCGATCCGGAGGTTGTCTGGGTTCTCGACTATTACCTGATCGAGCCGGTTGATCCTGACGGGATCGCGGGTTCGGATCGGCCGGTGCTGGCGACGATGACGTACGGGTCAAGCGAATGGCTCACCCGGTTTGTTCTCGGTTTCGGTGGCAAGATCAAGGTGCTCAATGCCGACGAGATGGCCGCGGACATCCAGGCCAGGGCAGCTGCGACGCTGGCGATGTACAGCTGAACAACCGCCGAGCGTCGGCACTCACACGTCGACTGCCCGGTTTCCGGGTAGCATCGCAGACATACTCGATTGGGAGAGGTAACCGCACCATGAACGCATTACAGCCTTGGCACATCATCCTGGTGGTGGTCGTTTTTCTGATCCTTTTCGGATCAAAGAAGCTTCCTGACGCCGCGCGCGGACTGGGCCGGTCGATGCGCATCTTCAAGAGCGAGGTCAAGGAGATGCAGAACGACGGCAAGTCGGACACGGAGACACCGAATACGACCGCCGCGACCCCGGACCCACGACAGATCACCACGGGTACGGACGCTGCTTCGGCCACCAGCACCGAATCCGAACGCAGATCTGCCTGAGCGTTTCCACCGCCGTACGGCCGGCACAGGACGACGACCTCTTCATGGACCACACTGCGGACCGGAGAGGTCGCTTTCTGTTCGGCGCACCTCTCACTGACCTGAATAGTTCACACCGTGCGCATTCCTCTTGACCCTCGGCGCCGCAAGCGCAAGGTGAACCCCGACGGAACGATGTCGTTGGTGGACCACCTGCGTGAATTGCGGACCCGGCTGCTGATCTCGGTGGCCGCGATAGCACTCACCACGATCCTCGGTTTCGTGTGGTACTCCCACGGCTTCCTGGGTATCGACTCGCTCGGCGATCTCCTGCGTGAGCCCTACTGCAACCTGCCGGAATCCTCCCGCGCCAATCTCACCGGCGACGATGCCTGCCGTCTTCTCGCGACCGGTCCGTTCGACCAGTTCATGCTGCGATTGAAGGTGGCGCTGACTGCCGGTTTCGTGATGGCGTGCCCGATCTGGTTCTACCAACTGTGGGAGTTCATCACCCCGGGCATGGTTGAGAAGGAACGCAAGTACGCGGTCTCGTTCGTCAGCTGCGCGGCCCTGCTGTTCCTCGCCGGAACGGTGCTTGCGTACCTGGTCATGACCAAGGCGTTCGAGGTCCTGCTGACCATCGGTGACAACGTGCAGATCACCGCGCTCGCCGGCGACCAGTACTTCAACTTCCTGCTGCATCTGCTGATCATCTTCGGGGTGAGTTTCGAACTGCCGTTGTTGATCGTGGCCCTGAACATGATCGGCGTGCTCAGCTACGAGCGACTCAAGGCCTGGCGCCGCGGACTGATCTTCGGCATGTTCGTGTTCGCCGCGTTCTTCACACCGGGCTCTGATCCGTTCACGATGCTCGCGTTGGCGGGTGCGTTGACGATCCTGCTCGAGATGGCCATCCAGATCGCCCATCTCCACGACTACCGCAAGGCAAAACGTCAGGAAGCCGAATGGGGAGACGTCAGTGATGACGAGGCCTCGCCGATCGGCGGCCCGACAGGATCAGTGCCCGCTTCCGGCCCGGTCGAGCGCCCCGCGCCGGTGTCGACGGCCCCTTCGATGAGCGGAGCCGATCACTTCGATGACACTCTCTGAGGCGCAACTAGAGCTGGACACGTTTGCGGGGCGTCAGCCATTTGCCCTCGATCCGTTCCAGCGTGATGCCTGCTCGGCGCTCGCCGACGGACACGGCGTCCTGGTATGCGCGCCCACCGGTGCAGGCAAGACGATTGTCGGCGAGTTCGCCGTGCATCTCGCCCTGGCCGCCGGCACCAAGTGCTTCTACACCACCCCCATCAAGGCGTTGAGCAACCAGAAGTACGCGGATCTGGTCCGGGCACACGGTGCGGAGTCCATCGGTCTGCTCACCGGCGATTCGTCGATCAATTCCTCGGCACCCGTGGTGGTCATGACCACCGAGGTGTTGCGGAACATGATCTACGCCAATTCGCCCGCGCTCGAACGTCTTTCGCATGTGGTGAT
Source organism: Williamsia muralis (assembly GCF_051487485.1). GTDB lineage: Bacteria > Actinomycetota > Actinomycetes > Mycobacteriales > Mycobacteriaceae > Williamsia > Williamsia muralis_B. The sequence goes on from NZ_JAHVCV010000003.1 coordinate 540,151, forward strand.
GGATGAGGTCCACTTCCTGGCCGACCGCTTTCGCGGCGCGGTGTGGGAGGAGGTCATCCTGCATCTTGCTCCTTCGGTCCGTGTGGTGAGCCTGTCGGCGACGGTCAGCAACGCCGAAGAGTTCGGTGCGTGGATCCAGACCGTCCGTGGAGACACCACGGTGATCGTCGACGAACATCGGCCCGTGCCACTCAGTCAGCACATGCTGGTCGGCAACCGACTCTTCGACCTGTTCGACCACCGTGATGCCACTGCACCGAACAAGAAGCCCGCAGTCAATCCAGAACTCACCCGCTACATCCGGCATCGTGAACTCGCGGCGCGACGCGATGACGATTTTCCTCCACGCGGACGCGGTCGGCGCGGACCCCAACGTGGCGAGGGGCGTCGTGGGGGCGTTCCGAGACCGGTTTCCCGGCCCGACCTCATCGCGCGTCTCGATCGTGAAGGTCTGCTGCCCGCAATCAGTTTCATCTTCTCGCGAGCAGGATGCGAGGGTGCACTGAGCCAGTGCCTGCGTTCAGGCCTCCGGTTGCTCGAGCCCGACCAGGCCAAGCAGGTCGACATCATCGTCGACAAATACGTCGCCGAACTCTCCGCAGCCGATCAGGACATACTCGGTGTGCCCGCGTGGCGCGAAGGTCTCACACGAGGGTTCGCCGCCCACCACGCCGGACTCCTGCCCGCGTTTCGTCATGCCGTCGAAGAATTGTTCGTCAAGGGTCTCGTCAAAGCCGTGTTCGCCACCGAGACACTGGCTTTGGGCATCAACATGCCGGCACGATCGGTGGTCTTGGAGCGGTTGATCAAGTTCAACGGCGAGGCGCATGTCGACCTGACGCCTGGGGAGTACACCCAGCTGACCGGGCGAGCCGGGCGTCGAGGGATCGACATCGAGGGCCACGCAGTGGTCGTGTGGACCGACGATCTCGAACCGACGCGGGTCGCAGGCCTGGCGGGTGCCCGCACGTTCCCGTTGCGCAGTTCCTTTGCGCCCGAGTACAACATGGCCGTGAACCTGATCGGGCGGTTGGGTTTGGCGGGTGCACGAAATCTGCTGGATCGGTCGTTTGCACAGTTTCAGGCGGACAAGTCGGTGGTCGGTCAGGCCCGGCAGATCGACACCGCGCGCCGTCAACTGCGCAAGATCGAGGTCGAACTGGAAGGCCGCGCCGAGGGCCGCGGCCTCGACGAGGGCATCGACGGGTTCTTGGGTTACACCAGGTTGCGTGAGCAGATCCGGTCTAGAGAGCGCTCTCTCAAGTTCGAGTCACGGATGGCCTCGCAGCAGAGCACGGTCGAAGATCTGTCCGCACTCAAGCGCGGTCAGGTCATCGGCCTGCACGGTGGCCGGCACCGAGGGCTCGCGGTGGTTCTCGAACCGGCGACAGACATTCGCGATCCCAAGCCGCTCGTGATCTGCGAAGACGCTTGGTGTGGCAGGGTCGGTCCCCGCGACTTCCTGAACCCGCCCCAGGTACTCGGCAACATGCGGCTCGCCAAGCAGATCGACAGGCGAACGGGGCGTGGTCGACGAGACCTCGCGTCTGCGTTGCGGTCGTCGGGCATCGACATGCCCCGCGGTAAACAGGCGAAGCGCGCCCGTGCGGCAGATGACCGCGAATTGAGTCGTTTGCGTAGCGAATTGCGCAATCACCCAGCACATCAGATTCCTCAGGACGACGAACTCTTTCGGTTGGCCGAACGACGAAACCGGGTTGCGCGTGAGATCTCGGCGCTCGAAGAGTCGGTTGCTCAGCGGACGTCGACGTTGTCGATCAACTTCAACCGCATCGTGGCGGTGCTCATCGAACTGGGTTACCTCGAGAAGGCGGAGTCGGAGGGCGAGCTGAACATCACGTCGGCAGGCGACACCCTGAGCCGCGTGTACAGCGAGAGCGACCTGTTGATCTGTCAGTGCATCAGAGACGGCCTGTGGGATGAGCTGGGTCCGTCCGAACTCGCGGCTGTCGCATCGTCGGTGGTCTACGAATCCCGCCGCGACTCGTACGGTGGTGCCGAGCTCGTCACCGGAGTGGTCAGTGTGCGCGACGCACTGCACCGGACCCACTCGGCCTGGCACGACCTGACCCGCCTGGAGATGAAGCACCTCGTGGAACCCACGCGGGAGCCCGACGCCGGGTTCGCCACGGCGATTCATCTGTGGGCATCGGGCCGAGGTCTCACCGAGGTGCTCGCGGCGGCCGGGGAGCGCGGCACCTCACTTCCGGCCGGTGATTTTGTCCGATGGAGCCGCCAGGTCATCGACCTGCTCGAACAGATCAGAACCGCCGCAAGCCTGCAGACATCAGGGCAGTCGCGTCTGACCCGCTCCGCCTCTGCGGCCATCGCCAGTATCCGAAAAGGCGTGGTGGCCGTCGAACTCGGCTGAACCGTGCGCTCCGGCCGGTCTACCTCTGCGTTTGCCGGTCGCGTCTGCTGAACCGTTTGATGGGTGTGCGGTATGTTCGGGGTCGGTAATTCTGGCACCGCGAGTCTCCACGGTGCGGACAAGCGGAGGGAACACATGAGCGGGCCCAACGACCCCAACAACCCCGGATCGCCTGAACAGTGGCAGCAGGGTCAGCAACCGGGCCCGTGGGGTCAACCGACACAGGGCCCGCCACCGGGGCAGGGGTGGGGTCAGCAGCCGCCGCAGCAGTACCCGCCTCAGCAGAACCCAGGTCAGCAGGGGCCCAGCCAGTATCAGCCGCCCAATTACCCGCAGCAGGGCGGCCAATACGGCCAGCCACAGGGACAGCCTGGCAATTACGGCCAACCTCAAGGTCAGCAACCCGGTTACGGCCAGCCCCAGGGCCAGTACGGACAACCTGGTCCGTACGGGCAGCCCGGGCAGTACGGACAGCCGGGCCCCGGTGGCTCTGATCAGTTCTCGGCGATGGCTCAGCCGAAGTCGGGAAAGAAGCTGCCCCTCATCATCGGGGCGTCCGTGGTGGCGTTGATCGCAGTGATCTTGGCCGTCACAGCGTTTCTCGCACCGGGATTCGCCGTCACGAAGGTACTCAGCCAGGAGGCGGCCCAGGAGGGTGTCAAAACCGTTCTGGAGAACGACTATCAGGCAGAGGGCGTCGAAAACGTCAAGTGCCCCAAGGACAAAGAGATCAAGAAGGGCGACAGCTTCACCTGCACGGTGACGGTGAGCGGCGCCAATCAGCAGGTCAAGATCACGTTCCTCGACGATGACGGCAAATACGAGGTGGGTCAGCCGACCGCCGGCTGATGCCTGCGGTCGGCCGCTTGTCGTTACTGATCAGGGGAACTGCCAGCCCAGTGCTTTCCCGAGTCGGGAGACCGCCGAGCCGATGCCGAGCTCCTCGATCAGGTCGGCCAGCGCGGCCGGATCTGCCGGCTCGCTGGGCAACCGGTCGTCCCCGCTGCTGATTATCTCTGCGTCGGTTCGAACGAACACAACCGTGCGAGCGGCACTCAGATAGTCGGCGGCAGCCTTGAGAGACGTGCGTTGGCGGGTGGAGATCCGCTTGTCGGCGGTGGTTGAAGCGACGCGCTCCAGTTCGTCGAGAGTCCCGAACGCCTGCAACAGTTTTGACGCTGTTTTCTCCCCGATTCCGGCCACCCCGGGCAGTCCGTCGGATGGGTCACCCCGGAGGATGGCCATCTCGGCGTACGCCGAACCCGGGTCGGATGTCGGCACGTCGTATCGTTCGGCGAGTTCGGCAGGTCCGTACATCTCGGCCTTCGCGAGCCCGCGTCCCACGTACAGAACCCGGACCGGAACAGGGTCGTCTGCCACCACTTGCAGGAGGTCTCGGTCTCCACTGACCACCACCACCGGATCCACGGCTTCGGTGTGGGCGAGGGTACCGATCACGTCATCGGCCTCGCAGCCTTCTGCGCCGGCGGTTGAGATCCCGGCTGCCGCGAGAACGTTCATGATCATGTCGACTTGGGGTGTCAGTGTGTCGGGCACCTCTTCCGATCCGTCTCCCGCGGCGTCGGCTACACGGTGCGCCTTGTACGACGGGATGAGGTCCGTGCGAAATGTGGGTCGCCACGAGAGGTCCAGACACACAACCAATCGATGGGGATGCTCGCGGGTGACCAGGGCGGCGATCATGTCGAGGAATCCACGGACGGCGTTGACCGGACGTCCGTCAGGAGCGGTCATCTTCTCCGGAAGAGCGTGAAAAGCCCGGAACCACAGACTCGCACCGTCTAGCAGCATCACTGGTTGGTTCATGGCGTAAACCATGCCAGATCCACCAACGGGTGATTGCTCGTCCCGGTGATCCCAGTCGATTCGAACGATGTCCGCAGACGACGGTCGGCGACAGTTCTACGTCGCGCTTCGTTCGTCGCTGTCTATCGCGTCGAGAACTGCGATTCGCGTATGAGGATCGCCCGTCAGTGGCCTGGGCGGGGGTCCTTGTCGCAGAGCCACTTTCACGTCGTTGCGATTGATCGACGCAGGCTTTGTGGCTGAGACGAATCGGAGGAAGAGTTCGACGAACCGGTCGGGCTCGTCGCGGAACGGAAAATGGCCTGACTTCTCGAATATCTCGAGCTGCGAGTCTGGCATCGCACTGTGCAACATATGGGCATGGCTCACCGGGATCACCTGGTCGTCGGACCCCCACACGATCAAAGTCGGGATGGCGGCGCTGAGGTAGCAGCGGTCCAGCATGGTGACCACCTGACCGCGCCAGTCGACAGCCGATCGTAGAGTCCGCGCGAACACCTCGGCCGAACCTTTCTCCGGCATCCGCTCGAGGACACGGACCACCTCGGTGTTGTCGCGGAACATCGCCATGGGCAACAGGTTCTGCATCATCCGGGCTGCCGTCGAGAAGGTCGGGAACACGCCGGGTACAGAGAGCACACCCAAGGCAAGTTCGGAGAGGGGCAGCGACAGCGCTCGGAGAGCTGGGTTGACACCTTTGGTGACTCCACCGGTGCCGATGAGAACCAGGCGTTCCACCATCTCGGGGTATTGATAGGCGAATTGTCCGGCCACGCCCCCGCCCAGCGAGTGTCCGACCACGGTGACGCGTTCGACATCGAGGTACGTGAGCAGATCACGCATCCCGTTCGCGAATGCCGAGACCGAGTAGTCGGCTCGGGGCCGGTCCGATAGTCCATGACCCAGGAGATCGGGAGCTATCACCGTGTACTTCTCGCTCAGCTGCTCGAACACCGGCTCCCAGGCGAGCGAGTTGTCACCGATTCCGTGCAGCAACAAGACGGCCGGACCGCTCCCTGCCATACGAAATGCGCGCTTGTAACCGTGCAGAGTCGCGAACTGCGGGTCGGTATGCGCACTCGGGACCGCACGGAGTCTGCGCGGCTCGCGTCCACGGTTCACAGTGCTGTCCTTCGATCCCATCTGTACATCTTCCGTCGATCCGGCCGTTTTCGCCCGTTCAGCGATCGCTCACCGGGAGGACAGCCCTCTTCGAGGGCCCGTTAGCCTGATGGACATGGCCCACGAGCGATTCTCAGCAGAGGTGTATCGGTCCCGACTTCAACGTGCCCAGCAGTTGACGGCCTCAGCCGGATTGACTTCTCTGTTCATCACGCCCGGACCTGATCTGCGCTACCTGACCGGTTCCCGCGCCAGTACGTTCGAACGTCTCACTGCGCTGGTGATCAGTCCCGATAGGGATCCGCAGGTGGTGGTTCCGAGGCTGGAACTCGCGGCCCTGAGGGAGTCTGCGGTCGGCGAGCTGGGCCTGGTTGTCCACGACTGGGTGGACGGTCAGGACCCGTATGCCATCGCAGTCGAAGCAGCCGGCGTGAGCGCAGGCCGTTACGCCGTCTCTGATGCGGCACCGGCACTTCACACCGTTCCTTTGGCAGCCCGGTTCGGTTCGAGCCCCGAATTGGCCACAGGGGTTCTACGTCAGTTACGGATGATCAAAGACGACGCCGAGATCGACGCCTTGCGCCGAGCGGGTGCGGCGATCGATCGGGTTCATGCTCGCGTCGGCGAATGGCTCTCGGCGGGAAGGACAGAACGCGAGGTCGCCACCGACATCGAGGCCGCGATCGTCGCCGAGGGTCATACCGGCGCCGAGTTCATCATCGTCGGCTCCGGCCCCAACGGCGCCGACCCACACCACGAGGTGTCCGACCGGGTGATCGAAGACGGTGATGTGGTGGTCGTCGATATCGGCGGCCCTGTCGAGCCCGGGTACAACTCGGATTGCACCCGAACCTATTGTGTTGGTGAACCTTCCGGAGAGATAGCCCGTCAGTACCGGATACTGGAAGAAGCCCAGCGTGCAGCGGTGGCGGCAGTACGGCCGGGTGTCAGTGCCCAGCAGATCGATGCAGCGGCCCGCGACGTGCTGGCCCAGGCCGGACTGGCCGACAAGTTCGTCCATCGGACCGGTCACGGAATCGGCCTGTCAGTCCACGAAGAGCCCTACATCGTTGAGGGAAACGATATCGAGCTGCAGGTCGGGATGGCCTTCAGCATCGAACCCGGGATCTACTTCCCCGGTGGATGGGGTGCACGAATCGAAGACATCGTCGTCGTCACGGCCGACGGATGCGAATCACTCAATCAGCAGCCTCACGAGCTGAAGTCGGTCTGACGGCGCGCTTTCGACCCACTGTGTAGCCAAAAGGCTGCAGGAGCGACGACGGCAATCAGCAGGCCGCGGCCGGCGGCAGTAGCGGAGTAGCCGTCCCGAACCGACTCCGGTAACAATCCGGATTGATCGTTCGGCGATGACCCGACCCCGGGAACCTCTGCGGCGAAGCGGGTCTGCATCAGGGCCGCCTACCTCGGGGGTCAGCGGTGTGTGAATCATGTTCTTTCGCCACATGATTCGCGCATCGTTGTTTTCGTGATAGGCCACTGAGGCCTCGTTCGACGATGTTGTCGTATGCCCGTTGACATCGAACACATGTTCGACAATATCGGATTCTGTTGGTAGACTTAATGAAAGGGGTTCGAGGGCTGGGGGGCTTGTCGATGAGTGATTCGGTGACGGTGGATCCACCGCCAATGCCGGTGTTGGTGGGGTTGTATCGCGATCTTGATGTTCTGCTGCAGCGGATTGCTGGTGCGTCAGCAGCGGATGTTGATGATGTGCAGGTGGCTGAGTTAGTGCGGGTGAACGAGAAAGTTGTTCGGGCACTGTCGTTTCAGGGCCTCAAGCGGTTGCAGGAGGTCAATGATCGAGGCTTGTTTCGTAAGGCTGGCCATTCGACGTTGCATCGGTTTGTGATGAGTGAACTGCGAGTCTCTCGCGGTGATGCCTCCTCACGGTTGAAAGCACTTGATGCTGCCGGTGTGTTGTGGTCGATGCAGGGGCAGCCGTTGCCCCCGAAATGCCCGGCCGCCGCGGAAGCGTTGGCCGAGGGTGCGATTGGGTTGGCGCACATGGATGTGATGCTCAAAGTCCGCGACAAGATCCCGCACAAATCAGCACCGGAAGTGTATGACGTGGTTGACGCGTGGCTGACCGACAACGCCCGCACCCTAGGACCTACCGAGCTTGAAGTGTGTGGGCGAGAAGTGTTGGCGCGGGTCGATCCGGACGGGACACTCACTGACGACGCTGACCGCAAACGCAACCGAGGTTTGTCCGACGGTCCCCAAGGGTTGGACATGATGAGCAAGCTCACCGGCAACCTCGACCCGGCAACGTTGGCGCTGTTTCGAACCGTGATGGATGTGTGGGCGGCACCCGGGATGAACAATCCCGATGACCCGAACTCATCGACCGGCGCCGCTGACGACCCGACCATGGATCCAGCGATCATCGAAGCCGCGGCCGGCCGTGACACCCGTTCGCGTGCCCAGCGTCAGCACGACGCATTCAAAGCGATCTTGAAGACCATCCTGGAGTACAAACTGCTCGGTACTTCCCACCGTGGGTTGCCGGTGCAGGTCATCATCACCATGACCAAACAACAGCTTGATGAGGCGGCAGGAATCGCCCACACCGCCTCCGGCGTCGATGTACCCGTGAAGGATGCCTTGGAGTTGGCCGCCCGGGCGGATTGGTCGTTGGCGGTGTTCGCCAACCACTCCGCCGACGTCCTGTATTTCGCGCGGGCCAAACGTACTGCCCAGCAAGGGCAGCGGATGGCGTTGTTCGCCAAAGACCGAGGCTGCACCAGCCCAGGCTGCCGTAACCCCATCTCCTGGACTGAAATCCATCACACCACCGCCTGGGCCGACGGCGGGCACACTGACATCGACGAGCTGGCCCCGGCGTGCATTCCGCATCACGCGATGATCGGACCTGGCGAAGATCAGTGGCAGACGGTGATGGTCACCGACGGCCCCGACGCCGGCCGGGTGGCGTGGATCCCACCGAAATACATCGACCCGGACCAACAACCACGAATAAACCGGGCCCACCACACCGACCACACCATCGAGGCGGCCTGGCAGAAAATCATCGCCGAACGCCAACAGGCACTCGACGAACGCGAACAACGCGTGCAGCTACAGCAACAGAGTACTGACGAGCGGATGGACACCGGTAACGACGATCTTGAGAAATCTGGTTCGCCAGACTGATACGTATTGACAGCCAATGTGTTCCGGCTGTGCGTTACGAACTAGTCAGTGGTTCCAAGGAGCGTTCGGGAGCCGAGTACTCGCTTGACTTCGATCTGAACGACGACGCGTCGCGGGTTGACCTTCGGTTGCTTGTAGCGGTTCGCGTAGCGACGTTCACCTTCGGCGACAGCGTCGGGGTCGCGGTGCACCGATGCCGGGCCCTCGAGGGTCAGCCAGCGCGGTCCATCCACCTGGAAGACCGCCGCGTACCCCGCGCGCTCTACGTTGAGTACCTTCTGGCTTCCTTCGAAGGTGATCACGCGGACGAGCTCGGCTTCTTCGTCGTAGGTGAAGCCGACCGCAACAACGTGGGGCGTCCCGGCCTGCCGCACGGTGGTCAGGCTTCCCAGATGGCGGGCGCTCAGAAACTCGAGCGCTTCAGGGGTGAGGTCGGCTGCTGTTTTGGACATCTACAGAGAATAGTCAACTTGACGTCATCCCTGAGCATGAGCCGCTCAGAGGCCTGACCCACAAGAGCCCGCGTCCGGTTTGGAATACTCGACCGGTGAGCAATCGTCGAGTGGTGGTTCTGTTCGGAGGACGTAGCGAGATCGGTGTCGAGGTCGCTGCCCGTCTCGCCGGGGGAGCGACGGTGATCCTGGCCGCGCGTCGTTCCGATGACTTGGCTGATCAGCGCGAACGGATGCTCGGTGAAAACGCCGCTGAGGTGCACACCATCGAGTTCGACGCGAATGACACGGCGCAGCACGACGAGCTGATCAGGAAAATAGTCGCCGAGTTCGGCAGGATCGACGTGGCGATCATCGCCTTCGGCATCCTCGGCGATCAAGCCCGCGCCGAGGTGGACACCCAGCACGCCCTGCAGATCGCCCACACCGACTACCTGGCGCACATCAGCGTGATGACCCCCTTGGCCGCAGCCATGACGTCCCAGGGAAGCGGCGACCTCATCGTCTTCTCCTCGGTCGCCGGTGTACGGGTCCGTCGCGCGAACTACGTCTACGGATCGACCAAGGCAGGACTGGACGGGTTCGCTTCCGGTCTCTCGGACGCGTTGCACGGCACGGGTGTTCGTCTACTACTGGCACGCCCCGGGTTCGTCATCGGGAACATGACCAAAGAACTGATGGCGTCGGGCGTCAAACCCGCACCGATGTCGAAGACAGCTCCTCAGGTGGCAGACGCAGTGGTCAAAGCTCTGCATGCCGGCAAAACAGAGGTATGGATACCGGCTGCACTGCGCCCCATGTTCTTCATCATGCGCTTGCTGCCTCGGGCCATCTGGCGTCGGATGCCACGATGATCGACCCGCGGTTTGTCGTGGTGGGGATCGGAGCCGATGGTTGGGACGGTCTCACCGTGGCAGCCCAGCGGGAATTGCAGTCCGCCCACGTCATCTACGGATCAGCCCGCCAGATCGACCTTCTCGCACCCGTCCAGGCTGAATTGCGTCCGTGGACCAGCCCCATGTCGAAACATCTTCGCGATGTCCTCGCCGGTGCAGAACCCGAACCGGTCCACATCCTCGCCTCAGGCGACCCGATGTTTCACGGCGTAGGCGCATCCATTGTCAAACAAGTTGGAGCGCAACATGTCCGAATCATCCCGGCGGTGTCGAGCGTCAGTCTCGCCGCCGCAAGACTGGGCTGGGACCTGTCCACGACGTCGATCCGCAGCATCGTCGACCGCCCACTGAACTCGATCCTGTCGGCGGTCACCGACAACGTACGTTTGCTCATCCTCAGTCGCGACGAGACATCGCCGGCTGAAATCGCAGAACTGCTGACCACGCATGGATTCGGGTGGTCGCAGGTCACGGTGCTCGAGCAACTCGGATCAGACCGCGAACGGCATGTCACCGGGATCGCCCGAACGTGGGGAGCGCCGGTTGTCGACCGGCTCAACCTTGTGGCCGTGCACTGTGTGGGACCCGCGGTGAGCAGTCAGGCAGGACTTCCCGACACCGATTTCTCCAACGATGGGCAACTCACCAAACAGGGCGTTCGTGCCCTGACGGTGACCGCGTTGCGCCCGGCGCCGCGCCAGCTGATGTGGGATGTGGGCGCAGGTGCGGGCAGCATTGCCATCGAGTGGTTGCGCACCGATCCCAGTTGCACAGCGATAGCGTTCGAATCCGACCCGGTGCGGCGCGAGCGAATCGCCCGGAACGCGGCAGACATGGGTGTCAGCGGCACTCTCACCGTACTCGGCAGAGCGCCCGACGATTTCGAACACGCGCCCGACCCGGACACGATTTTCATCGGCGGGGGAGTCACGGCGCCAGGGATCATCGATGGCTGCTGGGAAGCCCTTCTCGACGGCGGCCGCATAGTGGCCAACGCCGTGACCATCGAATCAGAGGCAGTGCTCGTGAGATGGCGATCTCTGGTGGGCGGAACGCTACGACGTTTCCACATCGACCATGCCGAACCACTCGGCTCGATGACAACGTGGCGTCCCACTTTGCCTGTGACGCAGTGGATCGCAGACAAACCCAGGAGCGTCGAGTGACCGTCTACTTCATCGGCGCCGGACCAGGAGCCGCCGATCTCATCACCCTGCGTGGTGCGACACTCCTATCGCAATGCGGCACATGCCTTTACGCGGGCTCCCTCGTCCCAGCCGAGATGCTGGAACACTGCCCACCCGACGCCACCCTGATCAACACCGCAAAGATGCCGTTGTCCCAGATCATCGAACACATCGTGTCGGCGGACAGGTCCGGCCACGATGTAGCGCGCTTGCACAGCGGCGACCCCAGCTTGTACTCGGCTGTCGCAGAACAAGTGCGACTCCTCGAGCAACACGGCGTGGCCTACCAGATCGTTCCCGGCGTCCCGGCGTTCTCGGCTGCGGCCGCCGCACTTGGCCAGGAACTGACGGTGCCAGGCGTCGGACAGTCGCTGCTGATCACACGCGTGTCGACACTGTCGACGGACATGCCGAAAGGCGAACAACTCGCGGAACTGGCGCGTACAGGTGTCACGATGGCGCTTCACCTGGCGGCGCATCAAGCCGAACAGATCACGGATGCGCTTGGGCCGCACTACGGGTTCGACTGCCCCGTCGCAGTGGTTGCTTTTGCCACCCGCGACAATCAGCAGATCATCCGATGCGCTCTACGTGAACTTCCTGGTCGCCTCGCACAGGCGGATGTCCGGCGTACCGCAGTGATATTTGTGGGCAAAGTACTTGCTGCTGAACAGTTTCCGGATAGCTACCTGTACTCGTCGGCTCGTATGACCAAGCTCCGTGACGACGACGTGTCGTCGTGAGCGGCCCCGTTCTCATCCTCGGGGGCACCGCGGAAGCACGTGCTCTGGCCGAGATACTCGATCGGGACGGCATCCCGATCATCACCTCGCTGGCAGGCCGCGTCCAGAACCCGGCGCTGCCCAGGGGTGAGGTTCGTATCGGCGGCTTCGGGGGAGTGAACGGGCTCCTGACCTGGCTGCGCGAGCAACAGTGCATAGGTGTGGTCGACGCCACGCATCCCTTTGCCCGAAAGATCTCCGCCAACGCGGCGGCAGCGACGATGTCGGCGAGACTGCCGTTGCTGTCGCTTCGTCGGCCCCCGTGGCAATCGCAGGCCGGGGACCATTGGCTGGACGTTCCGGATATCGCCGGCGCGGCCGCGAAAGTCGCCGAGCACGCCGACCGACAGCCCGGTCTCCGGGTCTTCCTCACCACAGGTCGGCAAGATGTTGACGTTTTCGCTCACGTCGAGAACGCCTGGTTCTTGATCCGTCTTGTCGACCCACCCGAGCGCGAGACTCCGCCGCAGCACTTGATCCTGCGCAACCGCGGGCCGTACACCCTCGAAGGTGAGCGCACGCTTCTGCGCGAGCACCGAATCGATGTGGTCGTCACCAAGAACAGCGGCGGAGATCTGGTTCGAGCGAAACTGGATGCAGCTCGTGAGCTCGAACTGCCGGTCATCATGGTGCAGCGACCGGTCACCCTGACCGGTACGGCTGTGGAAAGGCCTGAGGACGCGGCCCGCTGGGTCCGTCAGCGGGTGCTGTCGTAACGGCGGTTGGTGAACACCGCCGGACCACCGGCCCGCTCGATCACCGTGGTGGTGGACGACCCCACGATGAGCAGCGTCCGCATGTCGACAGCTGCCGGATCGAAATCGGCGACCGTGCTGATGACAACAGATTGCTCGGGTCCGCCCACGTCTCGCCCCAGAATGACGGGCGTCGAGGGCGCTTTGTGTTCCAGCAGAATGCCTTTGAGCTCGGCTACTTGCCAGTTCCGGCTGGCCGAACCGGGGTTGTAGATGGCGATCACCAGATCAGCACGTAGCGCTGCCCGCACTCGCTCGACGATGACGTCCCACCCTTTGAGCCTGTCCGACAGTGAGATCACCGCGTAGTCATGGCCCAGGGGTGCGCCGGCGAGACTTGCCACGGCATTGGCTGCGGTGACCCCTGGAACAACTCGGACCGGCACATCGCGCCACTGGTCGTCGGCGGACTCCTCGACAACCGCGGCTGCCATGGCGAACACACCGGGATCGCCCGACGAGACCACGACAACGCGCGCGCCGTTCTTGGCCAGATCCAGTGCCAGGCAGGCCCGCTCGGATTCGACACGGTTGTCACTGGCATGCATTCGCTGGCCAGGTCGCGGGTTGATGCGGTTCAGGTACGTCTTGTAACCCACCAGATCGGTGGCCTTTGCGAGCTCCGCCCGAACCTCTGGCGTGGTCCAGCGCGCCGCCCCGGGCCCCAGGCCGACAACCACCACCTCGCCCTGGACAGCCGGTTCCGATAGAGGTGGGCTGTTGAGCCGGCCCGGTATCACCACCATGGAGAAGTAGGGGACCGAGGTGATGTCCACATCAGATATGGGCAGGACCTTCTGTGCGCCCGTCGAAGCACGTTCCACGTACCAGGCGTGATCGATACGTCCGGACTCTTCAAGGGCCGTAACGACATCTGGGAAGGTACGCCCGAGTTTCATGATCGCGACGGCGTCGCTGTCCTCGAGGCGGCGCACCAATTCGTCCTTCGGCAGCGTCCCGGGCAACACCGTCAACGTCTCGTCGGCCTCCACAAGCGGCAATCCGGTGGCCGCCGCCGATGCGCTGACCGACGTCACACCGGGGATGATCTCGGTTTCGAACCGGCTCGCCAACCGTTTGTGCATGTGCATGTACGAGCTGTAGAAGAGCGGGTCTCCTTCGGCCAGCAGTGCAACCGAGCGGCCGGCCGAAAGATGCTGCGCAAGAACGTCAGCCGCTTCGGTGTAGAAGTCGTCGAGCGCCCCTCGGTACCCACCGGGATGATCGGTTGTCTCCGTGGTCACCGGATACATCAGCTTTTCTTCGAGCTGGGCCGAGCGCAGATACGGTTCGGCCACCGATCGCGCGATCGACCTGCCGTGCCGAGCGCAGTGGTAGGCGACAACGTCTGCCTCACCGATGATGCGGGCTGCTTTCACCGTGACGAGTTCGCTGTCACCCGGGCCGATTCCGACGCCCCAGAGTTTTCCCTGTACTGCCATGTCACTCCACCGTCGATGCCAACGCGTTGATGGCCGCAGCGGTGATGGCGGAGCCGCCGCGGCGGCCGAGCACGGTCAAGAATTCGATGTCGTCGCGCTCGGCCAGCGCTGCACAGGACTCGGCGGCGCCGATGAAACCCACCGGGGCCCCGATCACGGCGGCAGGTCGAGGCCCGCCGGCATCGATCAGTTCGAGCAGGGCGAACAAGGCCGTCGGCGCGTTCCCGATGGCCACGACCGCCCCTTCCAGTCGAGGCCGCCACAATTCCACCGCCGCAGCGGTTCTGGTGGTCTGCAGGTCGGCCGCCAGCTGCGGGGTGGCCGGATCGGTCAGCAGGCAAAGCACATCGTTGTCTGCAGGCAGACGTTTGCGGGTGACCCCGGACGCAACCATGTTCGCGTCGCACAGCACGGGAGCGCCGCGGTTCAGTGCGTCGCGCGCCGCCGCGACGAGCCCCGGGGATGCGCGCACATCGTCGGTGAGGTCCACCTGACCGCAGGCGTGAATCATCCGCACGACGACCTGAGACAAATCGTCGTCGAACTCGGCCAGATCGGCCTCGGCGCGGATGGTCGCAAACGACTGACGGTAAATCTCCGCGCCGTCACGGATGTAGGTGTACATGGTGAAAGCCACCATAGTTGGTCGATCAGAACGCTCGGCGCTCGTACCCCACCGGGGTCGCCTGCACCCGGATGTGAGCAGCGTGCGGCGATCCACAGCCGCGTTCGCAGCCCACCCAGTGCTCGCGGCTGTCAACGGACTGGTCGCCGACCGCCAGATATTGCTCGAGATCCCTACGCACATCGGCATGCGATTTGTCGCATCCCGGCAATCCAGAGCAGGCGCTCACCCGCGTCCACGGCGACGTTGCATCGAAGATCAGACCCATGGGGGCCAGCACCCGCACCACCGTGTCCGCCATTCCGTCGGTCAGATCACAGATGAGGATTTCCTTGCGCGGCGTGAGGTAGATGTCGCGCTCGATGGCGGCAAGGAACTCGGCGATACGCGCAGACAATCGACCGTGAGGCACCACCGAACCCAACGAGATGAGGTCGTCGTCCTGCGCGAGCCACCCCACCAGCGGCTCCGACGGTGGGGCAGGCGGTGTGTGGGGTCGAGTTCGGGGAAGACCTTCAAGCAATCCTGTGATCGTCGGCGAAGCATCAAGGTCCTGTACTCGCCACTCGTCCGCACGGTCGGTGAGGAACGCGCGAGCCACATCGAGCATGGTCACGGCCGCGCGATCTGCTGTGACCTGCCGGCCGGTGGGGCTTCCGGCGACCACGAGGTCGAAATGCTCGCTGTCGACCGCGACGACACCGGCGTCGGGTCCCTCGGCCAGCACGTCGCCGCGCCCGTCGTCGACGCCGAAGAGGAAACGAGCCGGCAGGGCAGCCAGCACGTCGTCCCCGCGAAGGGCGACGTCGAGTCGGTCGAGAACCGGTCGGCCGTCGAGCAGCCCGCCGCGGCGACCACTCAACGCCGACAGTTGCAGGTTGCGCACCCGTTCGTGACTCGGCGTCGGGATGAGATCAGCGTCGACGATCATGTCGCCCGCGCCTGCCACGTCCGCTATTCCCCGTAGCTGCAGGTTCCCGCGCGAAGTGAGTTCCATGTGCCCGTCCCCGAACTCGTCCGCCACCACGACCAGAGCTTGCAACTGGGCGGGAGTTATGCGGCCGCCGGGGAGACGGATACGCGCCAGATGGCCGTCGGCCGCGGGATGCGCCGAGAACACGCCCGGACAACGATCGGCGGGACGGGACATGGGGTCCACGGTACTGGCCGTGCGTGGGGTGATGCCGGATCGGCAGGTCACCGGCAGCCGAGCCATCGACGACCAGACGTGGTCACTTGACTGCGGGCTTCTATAGGCTGAGCCCGACCCGCAACGGGGAAGCCGGTGGAAATCCGGCGCGGTCGCGCCACTGTGTCGGGGAGACCCGGAGTCAGACCCTCGTTGCCGTACCGCCACACCAACCCGCTGGGCGCGAGATCCCGGCAAGGAGGAACCCCGTGATCCTGCTGCTGTCCACCTCGGACACCGATCTGCTGACGGCCAAGGCCAGCGGCGCGGACTTCCGATTGGCCAACCCATCGCGGCTACTGGTCAGCGAGGATCTGCCGGTCCTGCTCGACGGCGCCGATCTCGTCGTGGTCCGGATCCTCGGTGGCCGACGGATGTGGGAAGAAGGCCTTGACGCCGTTCTGGCCGCGGGGCTGCCCACCGTGGTGCTCTCGGGCGAGCAGCTACCTGATCCTGATCTGATGTCGTTGTCCACGGTGGCACCCGGTGTTGCCGCCGACGCACACAACTACCTCGCCCAAGGCGGGCCGGACAACCTCGCCAACCTCCACGCGTTCCTGTCCGACACCGTCCTGTTGACCGGCCACGGCTTCCAGGGTCCCGTCGCGACCGCGCAATGGGGACTGCTCGAGCGTTCGGCGCCATCCGACACCGACGGTCGGCCGACCATCGCGGTGCTCTACTACCGGGCTCAGCACCTGGCGGGGAACACGGCTTATATCCATGCACTGTGTGATGCCATCGAGGACAAAGGTGGCCGGGCACTGCCCATCTTCTGCGCGTCGCTACGCACTGCCCCCGACGATCTGCTGGCACAACTCGCGGTCGCCGACGCGCTGGTGGTCACCGTCCTCGCGGCCGGCGGCGCCACACCCGCGACGGCGTCCGCCGGTGGCGACGACGACAACTGGAACATCGAGCAACTCGCGCGTCTCGACGTGCCGATCCTGCAGGGCCTGTGCCTGACCTCGTCCCGTGAGAGCTGGGCCGCCAACGACGACGGGATGTCACCCCTCGACGTGGCGACGCAGGTGGCGGTCCCGGAATTCGATGGTCGGATCATCACGGTCCCGTTCTCCTTCAAGGAGATCGGCGACGACGGACTGCCCTGGTACCGACCCGACGCCGAGCGTTGTGCGCGAGTGGCAGGAATCGCGGTGCGGCACGGACGCTTACGGCATATTCCTACACCGCAACGACGTATCGCAGTGATGCTCTCGGCCTATCCCACCAAGCATGCCCGTATCGGCAATGCCGTCGGCCTGGACACGCCCCAGAGTCTGCTTCGGCTCCTCGAGGCCATGCGTACCGCCGGGTATGACATCGGTCCGGAAGTCGGCGACAGCGCCGTACCCGGTTTGGCAGAGAACGATTCGGACAAGCTGATCCACACGCTGATCGCGGCGGGGGGACAAGATCCCGATTGGCTCACCGAGGAAGCATTGGCGGCCAATCCGATTCGTCTGTCGGCAAGGGACTATCGCGATTGGTTCGCGACGTTGCCCGCCGACCTGCAAGAGTCGATGATCGAACACTGGGGGCCTGCGCCCGGCGAGTTGTTCGTCGACCGGTCGGCCAACCCCGAAGGCGATATCGTCATTGCGGCAATGCAATTCGGCAACATCGTCCTGATGGTCCAGCCGCCACGCGGCTTCGGCGAGAACCCCGTTGCCATCTACCACGACCCTGACCTGCCACCGAGCCACCACTACCTGGCCTGCTATCGGTGGGTTGCCGCGGAGAACGGGTTCGGCGCCGACGCAGTGGTGCACGTCGGCAAACACGGCAACCTCGAGTGGCTGCCCGGCAAGACGCTCGGGATGTCGGCGTCATGCGGAACCGACGCGGCACTGGGCGACCTCCCGATGATCTACCCGTTCCTCGTGAACGACCCCGGCGAGGGCACCCAGGCCAAGCGTCGTGCCCATGCGACGCTGGTCGACCACCTGATCCCGCCGATGGCGCGAGCCGAAAGCTACGGAGACATCGCACGTCTGGAGCAGTTGCTGGACGAGCACGCCAACATCTCCGCGCTCGACCCGGGCAAGTTGCCTGCGATTCGACAGCAGATCTGGACGCTGCTGCAGGCGGCGAAGATGGATCACGACCTGGGGCTGTCCGAACGACCTGAGGAAGACGTCTTCGACGACATGCTGCTGCATGTCGACGGCTGGTTGTGCGAGATCAAGGACGTACAGATCCGCGACGGGCTCCACATTCTCGGCCAGCCGCCGGCCGATGACGTCGAAGTCGATCTGGTGCTGGCAATGTTGCGCGCACGTCAGCTCTGGGGCGGAAAACAGAGCCTGCCCGGGCTGCGGGAGGCACTCGGTCTTGTCGAGGACGGCACCGCAGGCCGCGGCGCCACCGACGACATCGAAGCCCAGGCACGCGAACTCGTGGCTGCATGCGCGAAGAGCAACTGGGACATGACAACCGTCGCGGAGGTGGCCGCCGGGCACTCCAGCGAGGTGGCTCAGATCCTCGAGTTCGCCGGAACGGAGATCGTTCCACGGCTGCGGCAGACCGACCAGGAGATACCGCGGATACTGCATGCTCTCGACGGCGGTTTCATCCCCGCCGGTCCCAGTGGATCGCCGCTGCGCGGCTTGATCAATGTGCTTCCCACCGGCCGCAACTTCTATTCCGTCGACCCCAAGGCGGTCCCGTCCAAGCTCGCGTGGGAGACGGGCCGCGCCATGGCCGATTCGCTGCTCGAGCGCTACCTGAAAGACCATGGCGAGTACCCGAAGTCGGTCGGATTGTCGGTGTGGGGGACCAGCGCCATGCGCACATCGGGCGACGACATCGCCGAGGTTCTCGCGCTCCTCGGAGTGATGCCGATCTGGGACGAGGCCTCGAGACGGGTCACCTCCCTCGATCTGATCGAGCCCGCCGAACTCGGCCGACCGCGAATCGACGTCACCGTGCGCATCTCCGGATTCTTCCGCGACGCCTTTCCCCATGTGGTGACCATCCTCGACGACGCGGTCCGAATGGTGGCCGCTCTTGATGAACCCGATGATGTGAACTTCGTTGCCGCACACGCCCGGGCCGACATCGCAGAGCACGGTGACATCGACCGGGCGACCACCCGGATCTTCGGCTCCAAGCCCGGTACCTATGGCGCGGGATTGCTGCAGTTGATCGATTCCAAGGATTGGCGCACCGACCAGGACCTGGCGCAGGTGTACACAGCGTGGGGAGGCTACGCGTACGGGCGTGGCCGTGACGGTGTCGCCGCCGTCGAGGACATGCGGTCGGCGTATCGGCGAATAGCGGTGGCCGCCAAGAACACCGACACCCGCGAGCACGACATCGCCGATTCGGACGACTACTTCCAGTATCACGGCGGCATGGTCGCAACCGTTCGCGCTCTGACCGGTCGGGATCCGGAGGCGTACATCGGGGACAGCACCACGCCCGACAATGTGCGCACACGCACTCTGTCCGAGGAGACGACACGAGTGTTTCGTGCGAGAGTCGTCAACCCACGGTGGATCGGTGCGATGCAGCGGCACGGGTACAAGGGCGCCTTCGAGATGGCCGCCACCGTGGACTATCTCTTCGGTTACGACGCGACCACCAACGTGATGGCCGACTGGATGTACGAGCAGCTCACGGAGTCCTATGTCCTCGACGAGGCCAACAAGGACTTCATGACCAAGTCGAACCCGTGGGCGCTGCACGGCATCGCCGAGCGACTGCTCGAGGCGGCCCAACGTCAGATGTGGTCTGCGCCGCCGCCGGAGATGCTCGACGAGCTGCGCCGCGTGTACCTGGAAACCGAGGGTGACATCGAGGGCGCCTGAGCTCATCGGCTTCGATTTGCGCTGGTGAACACCGTTGAGATCGTCGATCCCACGGGTCGGGAGAAAATCGGGCATGTCGTTCGTTGTCCCGGTGTACGCACATGCCGATAGTCGGGACGGTTGACATCATGAAGTTCGCACTCTTTTTGCTCTATGTGGCGATCGAGATCGCTGCGTTCGTCGGACTCTGTTACGCCATCGGCTTCGGCTGGACACTGCTACTGGTGGTCGCAACGGTCATCGGCGGGTTCTGGTTGCTGCGTCGTCAGGGCGCCAAGACTCTCGCCAATCTGCGCGACGCCGGGCGCAGCGCAGCAGGTGGCAGTCCGGTCGATCCGGCCGACTCGGCAGCACCCGTCGCCGACACCGCACTGCTGGCCGCGGCGACGATCTTCATGATCATCCCCGGCCTGGTGTCGAGTGCGGTCGGTATCCTCTTGCTCCTCAAGCCCATTCGCGTTCTGTTGCGGCCCATGGTCATCGCCGTCGGGACACGCAAGGTGGTCAGCGCCATGGAGAAGAACTACGCACGGTATGGCCGCGGCATGGCAGGAGTCACCGTCGTGGACGGCCAGGTCATCGATACCTCCGGTGCGGAAACCACGGGAACCACCGGCTTCGACCCGGCACGTCCCCAACTCCGCAAGCCCTACACCGAGCTCTGATCCGGTTGCCCATCGAAACCGATCCGGCCGCGGCGGCAGCATATTCACAGCCCTGCAGCGACTGACGATCGGTTCGACAGGCAGACTGGACGCTCGTGGAGAGTCAATTGCTGATCGGTGGCCATATCTACACCCCGAGTGCCCCCGACGCGACGGCCATGGCAGTTGCGAACGGCACCATCGTCTGGGTGGGTTCCGATCACGTCGGCCGTACCTTGCACCCCGACGCGCAGGTGATCGATCTCGACGGCGCACTGGTGGCGCCCGCCTTCGTCGACTCGCACGTGCACCTGACGTCGGCCGGGCTGGCTCTACGTGGCCTGGACCTCAGTGACGCCGTGAGCCGGGACGACTGTCTCGAACAGATCCGTCGATACGCTGCCGAACACACCGACACCGACCTGATCTGGGGCCTGGGTTGGGATGAATCGACGTGGCCGGATCTGACCTGCCCGTCAACAGCCGAAGTGGATGCCGTGGTCGGCAATCGACCGGTGTATCTGGCGCGCATCGACGAACACTCGGCCGTGGTGTCCACTGCGTTGCGGGCTCGGGCCGACGGTCTGGTGGGCAGTCACGGCTACGACGAGCAGGGACCGCTGACCGCCGACGCCCACCACCGCGTCCGTGCCGCAGCCCGGATGTTGTTGAGCGCCAACGGCCGACATCGCGCCCAGCGTGCAGCTCTCGACGATGCAGCCGCCCACGGCATCGTGGCGGTCCACGAGAACGGCGGCCCAGACATCAGCGGACGCGACGACTTCCTGTCACTGGCCCACCTCGACCACCCCGTCGAGATCCGTCGATACTGGGGCGAAGCCGTCACCGACGCCGAGCACGCCCGCGCTCTGCAGGCCGAGACGGCCGCACACGGTCTCGGTGGTGACCTCTTCATCGACGGGGCCATCGGGTCACACACCGCCCTGCTCCGAGAGCCCTACAGCGACGCCGACACCCACGGCGTCTGCTACCTCGACGAAGACACCGTCACCACTCATCTACGCGCCTGCACCGCTGCCGGTATCCAGTCGGGCTTCCACGTGATCGGCGACGGCGCGATGGACGTCGTGGTGAATGCGTTCGGCGAAGTGGCGGGGGAGTTCGGCGGGCCGGCGATGGCCCGATTGGGACACCGCATCGAGCATGCGGAGATGATCACCGCCGATCAGGCCACCACTCTTGCTGCCTGCGGCGTCATCGCCAGTATGCAGCCGCTGTTCGACGCCCTCTGGGGTGGCCCGGGCCAGCTGTACGAGCAGCGTCTCGGCCTCGATCGTGGCCGCTCACTCAACAACTTCGCCCAGTTGGCCAAAGCAGGCGTCGGCCTGGCCTTCAGCTCGGATGCGCCGGTGACCTCGATGCGCCCGTGGGAGGCAATCGCCGCGGCCGCGCATCACAACAACCCGGCCAGCGCCATCTCCGTTCGAGCAGCTTTTGCAGCGGTCACCCGAGGGGCGTGGCGGGCCGGTGGTCACCGCGACGGTGTGGCCGGAACCCTCGTTCCCGGCGCGCCCGCCGATTACGCCGTCTGGGACGTGGACAACCTTGTTGTTGCCGGATCGGCTGATCCGGCCGTGGCCCGGTGGTCCACCGACCCGCGATCGCGCGTACCTGCACTTCCCGACCTGAGTTCAGGCAGCCGGCTCCCGGAGTGCATTCGCACCGTGAGGGCAGGCGTGACGATCTACGACCGGGCGGGGCTGTGACGACGGCTATCGCGCCAGGGGAGTCCGAGGGCGGAACGATCGCCCGGCTCCGAGACGCGACGCAGCGGCCATGGGTGATTCGCACCGCGGTCAGTGCACTCGGAGGAGTGCTCATGTGGGCCGCGTTCCCGCCGCGCGATCTCTGGTTCCTGGGCATCCTGTCGCTGGCGTTGCTGGCGGCCGCGCTCAGAGGCGTTGTTCGATTCCGCGAGGGATTCTGGTACGGATTCGTCTTCGGCCTGGGGTTCTTCCTCCCGCTGCTGCCGTGGATCGGGGTGTACGTGGGGCCGCTCCCGTGGGTGGCGCTGGCAGTGGTGATGTCGCTCTACACCGGGTTGTTCGGCGTGATCGCCTGCCGTACCACCACCTGGCCTGCGGCACCGTTGTGGTTCGCGATCATGTGGGTCACCGTCGAGTGGGCACGTTCATCATTCCCATTCGGTGGGTTTCCCTGGGGTCGTACAGCTTTCGGTCAAGTCGGTGGACCGATGCTGTCGCTTGCCTCGATCGGGGGTGCACCTCTGGTGTCGTTCTCGGTGGCCTTGACGGGGGCAGCGCTCACCGCAGTGATCGGGGCGGCGATCCGACGGCCGGTCAGATGGCAGACCGTGGTGCCGGCCCTGGTGCTCGCGCTCATCACACCGATTGTCGCGGCCGCCCTGTGGCCTTCTGTGGACAGCCGAAACAGCTCTGACGACGACATCACCGTTGCCGCGATTCAGGGCAACGTCCCCCGGCTGGGCCTCGACTTCAACGATCAACGTCGGGCGGTCCTGGACAACCACGTACGCGAGACCTTACGTCTGGCTGCCGCGGTCGACGCCGGCGACGCCGCCCGTCCCGACATCGTGGTGTGGCCCGAGAACGCCTCGGACATCGACCCAACCGCGAATGAAGATGCAGCCGAAGAGATCACGGCGGCCTCAGCAGCTGTCGGCGCCCCGATCCTGGTGGGCACGCTCGTCCGGAACGCCGACGGACGCCCGACGAACACCGTGCTCGTGTGGGACGGACGGCGCGATTCCGGAGACCAGATACGTGGCCGGTACGACAAGCAGATCATTCAGCCGTTCGGCGAATACCTGCCGTGGCGAAGCTTCTTCACTCTCTTCTCCTCGTATGCCGAACAGGCAGGCAATTTCCGCGCGGGCACCGGCCCCGGTGTTGTCGCCGTCGAGACCACCGGTGGGCAGAGCGTGACCGTGGGGGTGTCGACGTGTTGGGAGATCGCGTTCGACCGTTCGGCACGTAAGGCGGTGCAATCGGGGGCCCAGTTCCTCTCGGTGCCCACGAACAACGCCACCTTCGGACGCACGCAGATGACCTACCAGCAGTTGGCGATGTCACAGCTGCGGGCGGTCGAGCACGGGCGCACCGTGGTGGTGGCAGCAACGAGCGGTGTGAGCGCGATCATCGCGCCCGACGGCCACACCAGCTCACGCAGCGGGTTCTTCGAACCCGCGACCCTGCAGGGCACGATTCCGTTGCACACCGGCGAGACCATCGCCACGAAAATCGGGCCGTGGCCCGAGCGATTGGCCGTACTCTTGGGCGTCTGCGCCTTTTTGTTCCTGCTGGCGCCAGGCATTAGG
This sequence comes from Williamsia muralis, assembly GCF_051487485.1. Taxonomy (GTDB): domain Bacteria; phylum Actinomycetota; class Actinomycetes; order Mycobacteriales; family Mycobacteriaceae; genus Williamsia; species Williamsia muralis_B. The sequence continues at coordinate 563,772 of NZ_JAHVCV010000003.1, forward strand.
TTCAGGGGATGGTCAAAGGAGGAGCATGGTGACGGAGCCTGAGCACAACTCGCAGGCTGCGCGGCCGGTCGGGGCCGACGGGGCGGGCACCCTGGTGATCATCCCGACGTTCAACGAGATCGAGAACCTGCCGTTGATCGTCAAGCGTGTGCACGCAGCGCAGCCCGCGGTGCACATCTTGATCGTCGACGACAGCAGTCCCGACGGCACCGGCGAACTCGCCGACAAGCTGGCGGCGACCGACGGCGCTGACCGCATCCACGTGATGCACCGCACCGTGAAAGACGGTCTCGGCGCCGCATACATCGCCGGCTTCAAGTGGGGCCTGGCTCGCGACTACACCGTCTTGGTGGAGATGGATGCCGATGGCAGCCATGCTCCGGAGCAGCTGCATCGACTGCTCGACCGCCTCAACGAGGGTCCCGACCTGGTGATCGGGTCTCGGTACGTTCCGGGAGGAACGGTGGTCAATTGGCCGCGGCGACGCGAGATCCTCTCGCGGGGTGGCAATGTCTACTCGAGGCTGGCGCTCGGGGTCAAGATCAAAGACATCACCGGAGGGTTCCGCGCGTATCGCCGCCATGTGCTGGAAACGCTCGACCTGTCGTCGATCGAATCTCACGGCTACTGCTTCCAGGTGGACCTCGGGTGGCGAACGGTCCAGGCCGGGTTCGATGTGGCCGAAGTCCCCATCACGTTCACCGAGCGCGAGCTGGGGGAGTCGAAGATGAGCGGGAGCATCGTCCGCGAGGCAGCCTTCAAGGTCCCTCGCTGGGGAGTGGCCAACCGGATGGCCAAGCTCCGCCGGAAATGACAAAACGCCGCGGCACCGTGAGGTGCCGCGGCGATGTCGTGAATCGACCGGATCTAGCTGGCGCCCCGGCGACGAGCCTTGAGCAGGTCCAGGCGCTCGGCGAGCAACACCTCGAGCTCCTCTTCGCTTCGACGTTCGAGCAGCATGTCCCAGTGGGTACGCGGCGGCTTGACCTTCTTCTCTTCCGGCTCGGCACCTTCTAGAATGGTGCCTTCCATACCGTTCTTGCACGGCCACGTCGACGGGATCTCGGCGTCATCCGCAAACGGGACGTCGAAAATCTCACCATTGTCGGTGCGGTACTGGACGATGCGCCGGGGAGCAAGGTCATGATCGCGATCGGTCTCGTAGCTCACCGCTCCGAGACGGCTGCCGCGTAGGACTCGATCTGCCATAACTACTGTCCTCTCGTTGGATTACCTATCCATCTTACGCGCGTTGCGGGACCACGTGCGAAATACGTCCTCGAGACGCCGCGGTCGCTCCACGAGTTCGGGTCTGCGGCCCGGTACCGTCATCGTCCATGGATCATTCGTCCACGACGGCAAGACGAAGCCGGACCCGCAATTCCTGCTCGTGGTGCGGCCGCGAGGTCATCGAGTCGGACATGGGCCGTCGTCGCAAGTACTGCAAGCAGTCGTGCCGCCAACGCGCATACGAGCAACGCAGTCTGGTCGCCGGTTCTTCCATCCCGGCCGATGCAGTGGTTCTGAGCGCGGGCGAAGCCGACGAACTGATCGAACGGCTGTTCCGGCTGCGGTGCGCGGCCGAGGACATTGCTACGGCGGTTGCCGAGGAGGCCGACAGATCCGAACTCGCCGAGCTGGGCGCCGATTTGGTGGCTCTGGCCAAAGAAGCCGAGCGGTGGCGCTGACGGGCCCGACGGCCGGGTTTCGCTACAGCTGCCGCCGTGCCCCGGGCTGCGGCGCCGGGTCGGCGAGGCGGGCGACGATCTGACGCGCCTGCGGCGACTGTGGCTCGATCTGTTCGGGCTTCACCGACCATTGCAGACCCACCCACGGGTCGTGCGCCGTGGCGTCGGCCGACATCGGGAACATCAGCGTGCGGTCGGCGATCATGCTGACCAGCGGGTCGGCGTCATGCTCATCGACCGGCCCTGACAACACGAACGACCAGCCCAGCCGGCCGCCTCTGTCGATGATGCGCAGCAATCGGGCCATGGTTGCCGCATCCCATCCGAACGGCAGGTCCGCGATGACAACAACCCTGTTGTAGACGTCGGCGACGTCCCCGGCTTCCAGCGCCATCTGCGCCAGTTCCAGAGACGATTCCAGCGCGCCCAGACGATCGACCAACACGTCCGCGGATGTGACTGCCGCGGAGCCGAGTAGCGGCGTCAGCAGATCCGACAGCGGCGCAAGCGAACCGGTGAGGTCGAACACATCGACCGCCACGGACCTGGCCGCGGTTGTCAAGGAGCTCGGTACTGCCCGCGCGGCGACGACCAGTCGCAACACCAAGGACGTGACCGCTGACAGGGCCGGCAGGTCGCCGTCCAGAACCCAGATCGGGCGCGCGATGGGTGTCGGCACGCAGAAGGGCAGTCGTAGCTCGCCACGTTCGGGAGCTGCGAACTCACCGATGCGCACACCGCTGGCAGGTGGCCCGTTCAACCGTGTCCAGGCCGGCGATGCCCACGACGCCATCGCAGGTGGCAACTGGGGATCGAGGGCTGCCAGTTCGGCGATCAGAACCTGTGAATCGGCGTCGAATCGCCTTCGTGCAGCAGCGATCAGCTCGTCGCAGCGACGTTGCGCCTGTTCGCGCTGATGTGAGGCTGCAGGCGAATTACGTTGTGCCGGATCGGAGATCGCGTCGCTCAGCTCCTGGTCGAGACGGTCCGTCGCAAATGCCTCAGCCTGTACGTATCCCGCTGCCGACCGGGCCGCATCTTCGAAGACCACCTGCGCGCGGGCGATGGCAGCGGTGTAGTCCGATCCCAAGACCACAGACGCCGGATCCAGTTCGCCACGTGAATGAGGTTGTCCTGCAGCAGCATCGGGAATCTGCGCCGGCGCGCTCGATTCCGCTTGCGGCGGGTCGTCGACGTCCACGCCATGACTCGTGAGCAACTGGGCGAGCCCGCCGCTGTAGCCCTGACCCAGAGCACGAACCCGCCAACGCCCGCCGCGTTGATAGAGCTCGAAACAGAGCAGCGCCGTCTCGCCGTGCGCGGGCCGAGCATCGAATCCGAACAGGACCTCGCCGTCCGGTAGTCCGGTCAGTTCCGCATGCACCCCCGAGCCCGGGGCCGGCTCCGCGCTGACGGCGCACAGTACGGTCGCGCCGCCCCGGACGCCGTCCAGGTCGACCGTGAGCTGCGGACCGTCCAGCCGGACCCCGCCTGTCGCCGGCTGGTTGTAGAACACCACATCACCGGAATCGAGGACCCGGAGGTCGGAATCCACGACAAGGCCCACCAGGTCGACGTCCTCACCGGTGGCCGCCACCCGAAAGCTGATGTGCGACACCTCGACGGGCGCATTTTGGCCGGCGACCAGCTTCTTCATCCCGCTCGGACCTCGCGGGCTATCTCATGTACTCGTTGGACAGGAACCGCTGCAGCTGCGGAAGCGCTTCACCGGCGTGACGGGCGGTGATGCCCTCGCCGATCGCCTGCAGCTTCCACGTGCCGCCCTCGCGGAACACCTTGGCCATCACCACACCGGTATAGGGCATCCCACCGGCCAGCGTGTATCTGGCCAATTCGGCCTTGTTGGTCTGGTCGACCAGACGACAGAATGCGTTCTGCACCTGCTCGAAGGTCTGTCCCTGGTAGGAGGTGACGATGAAGATCAAGGCGTTCACGTGGATCGGCACCCGCGTGAGATCCACCGTGATCACCTCGTCGTCGCCTTCACCCTCGCCCGTGAGGTTGTCACCGAGATGGCGGATCGAGCCGTCCTTCGATGTGAGCTGACCGTAATAGGCGACGTCGGCCACCTGTGTATCGGCGAACATGACCACCGACGCGTCCAGATCGATGTCGGCGCTGCGGTTGCCGAACATCTTCTTGACGGTCACCGGGTCCCAGCCCAGACCCATCTGAATGTTCGTCAGTGCCACGCCGCCTTCTTTGTTCAGCGACACGCGTTGGCCCTTGGCGAGACTCACCGGGCGGTCTTTGCTCAGACTCACCTCTGGCCTGCCGGCGGGCGCTGCCGGCGCCGGGGGTGCGGCATACCCAGGTTGCTGGTTGTAAGCGGGCTGCTGCTGGGGCGCGGCCTGCTGGGGCGGTGGGAAGTTCTGTTGCGGCGGGTTCTGCGGGGCCGAGGTCGGTTGGCGGGTGTAGCTCGGGGGTGCGGTGTTCTGCACCGGCTGAGAAGGCGCGGGAGGAGGCGGCGCTGCAGCGGGCGACGGGGCATCATCGACCGAGACACCGTGATCGGTCACGAGTGCGGCGAATCCTCCCGCGTAACCCTGTCCGACCGCGCGAACCTTCCAGTCGCCGCCGCGGCGGTACACCTCCAGCGCGATCACGATGGACTCACTCGACAAGCCGTCGATGCGGTATTCATACAGCGACTGTCCACCGGCGGAAACCCGCGCGACCGGCGGCGCGACGGCGCCGAATGTGCCGTTCTCCAGCGTGATCACTGCTCGGACCTGGCTGATGTCGGCGGGCACCGCAGCCAGCGAGATCAACAACGTGCCTACGCCGGTCCCCGGCTGCAAGGTGACACCCGGTCCCGACGGCTGGTTGAAGAACACGAAGTCTGCGTCTGTCCGGACTTTGCCACTGTCGGTGACGAGCAGAGCGGACAGGTCGCCGGCGGTGGCAAGGTCGACCGTGATCTCAACCGTCGGTGCGGACAGCGGACCGTTTTGTCCTTTGACCAGAGTTGTTGTCATCGCCTGAGCCCTTCGTTGGGTGTGGATTGTTTCGCGATTCCGGGGGCCGGGAGCGCGCTCGCGCGGATGTCCGATTCGCCAATGCCCCCCATTGTGCCTGTCTGCTCCAGCATCCAGACCAACATCTCTTCCGACGCGGCCAGACCGCGCCCTGCGGTGACGGCGACATTGGGATGAACCCATCCGAGTTCTTCCAGTTCGCCGTGACGTGGGCGGATCGCCGCATCCGCTGCGACGAGCATCGGTTGATCGAGCACCCCGTCGCCGGCGGCTAACGTCACGTCGGGGGGCGAGTCGAGTCTCGTCCGAACTTCATCGATTGCCAGTTGCTTGGTCACGGGGTCGGGCATCACGTACACCTTGCGGCCCTGGCGGGACACGTTCCAGCCGAGTTCCGCCGCCCAGCTCGCCCATGCCGGAACAATATGCGGCGGAAGGAGATCGAGCTCCACCACTACGTAACAGAACAGCCCGTCGGCGATCCGCATGGTCCGCAGCCAGGGGGCGTCGGCCGTATCCTGCGCGAGGCGGGCATACACCTCGTCCACACCCACTGCGAGGCGGCCCAGCAGAGAGGCGACCCGCCTGCTCCATTCCGGGTCGGGGTGGCCGTCGACGAGGATGTTGCCGCCGTTACTGGTGATGGCGAAGCGGGGAACGCCGATCGGCAATCGGATCCGCCGATATTGCTCGATCGTGCGGGTGGTGGTCGGCACCACGTCCGAGGCGGCGTGCAGGTCGCCGAGGAGGGTCATCGACATCGTCGACATGAACGACTGCGGACGGCCCTGGTACATCTCCACACACTGCGCTGCAGACAGCACCGCATCGGCATCTGCCCCTGGGCCGGCACCTTCGGCGATCGCATGCGCCGAGTAGATCAGGGTACGGTCGAGATCCAGCGTCACCAGGGCACGTCGAGACGCGGTGGTCGATGGCGTGGTGTCTGTGGATGTCACCGGAGTTCTTTCACCAATCCCATGCAGCTGTATGCGAGGTCAGGCACCACTTCGACGGGTACGTCGCGTGCGTCGGCGAGAACTCGGATGTGTTCGTGTTCGGGGTCGTCCGGGGTTCGGACGAGAACACGCCACGGTACCCGGCGGAGAAGGACCCTCGTTGTCTCACCCACCCCTGGTTTGACGAAGTTGACCGACGATATTCCGTAGTGCGCGCGTACGGCCTCCACCGATTGCCAGCCCGACCAGGTCGGCGTTCGATCAGATGCCTCGATCTCCGCCCGACGGATCGCCGCTTCGTCGGCGGCGGCATCGAACTCCCGGGTAACCGCGTCGAGCAGCACCCCTGAGACATCCTGATCGGCGAGTTCGGCATAGAACTTGGCCCCGTGGAAGTCGGCGGGACCGATGAGCTCTTCGTTCAGAACGGTGCGCGAAACCAGCCCGGAGACAGTGGAATTGAGGCATGCCGAGGCGATGAGGAAGTCGTCTCGCGTCCCGAATGTGCGCACGCAGGAGCCGGGGTCGGCGAGTACGGCGAGCTCCGGGTCGAACACCGGGCCACCATCGGCGGCCAACTGCGTCAACGCTTCATCGAGTTCACGTGCGATCGCCCCTTTCCCTGTCCACCCGTCGATGAACACCACGGACGCAGGGTCGTGGTGGGCTGCCAGATATCTCATGGCGTTCGCGTCGATCCCCCGGTCGCGCACGATCGAGACCGCATAGTGGGGCAGCTCCAGACCATGACGTTGCGCCCAGCGCCGCATGAGTATTCCCACCGGGGTTCCGGCTCTGGCCAACGACACCAGCACGATGTCAGAGCCTCGTTCGGCCAGCACGAGATCGGTCACCGCCCCGACCGCTACCGCCAACCGTCGCGCGCTGCCGGCCAGGACTCGATGGAACAACTCCTGGTAGGCCGCATCCGGCTGGAACTCCACCGGGAGAGTCTCCGCGTAGTGAGCCACACCCGCTTGAATCCTTTTCTCGCGGAGGGTGACATCGCCCTCGAGCGCGAGGTGCGAGAGGTCTTTGAGCAGCCAACGAACCTCGTCGGCGGCGTAACTGCCGAAATCAGGTCCGACGAGCGGCTCCTGGTACCTCACGGCGCTCTGCTCGGTCATCCGTCCATCCTTGCCGCACGCAGCAATTGGTAGTCGGTCGCGGGGACGACAACGAGGAGCAGGTCGTCACCGCGTGCGCTCACCACGTCCACCAGACCGCCGGGTTCGCTCAATGCCGTTGTGTCCGCGGGAGAATCGACGATCATCACGACCCGGGCGCCGTCGTGGTCGTGAGTTGCGTTGTACAGGTACCTGTCTCGAGCGTCATCGGGCTCCGGAGCTTGGAAGTGGTACCCCCGACGCAGGGGGTAGGTGGGGTCGTCGATGACGTGGGCCGGTGAGCGGGTTGTGGTCTGGCTCAAGACCGGGGCTTGGCTCCACTCGGCCAACTCGGCCGCGATCCGCTGGGGGAGGTACATCAGTTCTTCATGCCCGATGACCACTGTCGGCCGGGTGGGGTCGAGGCGGCCGACAACTCGCTGCGCGACCTCCGTGACCGCGCGATCGAAGTGGGGCCAGTCGGACCGCGAGAATCCGTACCGTCCGCCGTCGGGAACGTGAGATGGCCATGCCACGTCCAGTCGCTCGACGTGACCCTTCTGGTGCGCAACGGGCGGTGAGGGTGCCGGGAGTTGCAACACCCGATCGGTCAGGTCGGGCGGGATCGAAGTCGCCCCTTGCGCAAGGCTGATGAAGTCGACCGATGTCCCGAGCGCGTCGGCACGCTGCTCACATCGCACGATGTCGTCACTCGTTCGCATGTCGACCAGCGCCGCGACGACATAGAGCGACCGCGGATGAATTTCTTGCATCGAACGGATCGCGTCCAATGCAGTTGCACCGGTGGAGATCTCGTCGTCGACGAGCACCACAGGAAGATCGCTGGAGAGAACCGCAGGATCGGTGGGGACGATGAGATGGTCGGTCGCGTGCGAATGTCCCTCCTCGAAACGCGCGGCCACCGGCACATCGGCCGCGTTACGTCGCGTCGATTGCAGGTACAGCGTCGCGTCGATTCGCCGGGCGACTGCGTGACCGAGCCCGGTGGCCGTCTCCGCGAACCCGAAGACGAGCCCGTCGCGCTGCTCTCGATCCGCAAGTGTCCGTACGGCCAGATCGCCGAGATCGTCTGCCGCGGCGAAGATGTCCGACGGGGCGACCGGTATGTGCTTACCGAGGACGGTGGACACCCAGAGGTGTGCCCGCCGGGGATTGCGCCGCAGGCCAGGCCGGATCAGATCCTCGACTCGCCAAGATCGGTACCCGGACCCATGGGTTGCCGCGAGGCCGAATCGGGTTGTGGCGTAGGGGGTTGCAAGCGTTGTCGACTTGTCGCCGATTGTCGGGACGTTCATCGGTCGACCACTGACGTGAGCAGGTCCACGACGCCGACCTCCGGTTGCAGTACCCCGAAGATCTGCGCTCTGATCAGGGTCTTGACCGCCCAGTTCCGATGGGGCCGCCGCTCGTTCATCTTGTTCCGATACGCCGACGGCTCGACCCCGCCCGCGTCATCGACACCGAGCACCGCCACCGCATCGACGTACTCTTCGTGCGGCACCGCACTCATCGAGTGGACGACGTTCACGTGCGAAGGATGGATCACCGTCTTTCCCTGCAACCCGTTGGCCCGATCCAATACCAGCTCACGCAGCAGCCCGTCGAGGTCTCGGCTGACGAGGTGCGTGCGGAACCGGACTGCATCGATCTGCTCGAAAGGCGTGTGGCGCAACAGCGGGCGAAACATCCTGTCGTGGGTGTTGTAGTACTCCCAGACGGGCCCGGTGATGGTGAACCCGGTGCCGTCGGCCCGCCCGAGCACGTTCACGATCGAGCCGATGACCTCGGCGACCGGATGAACGTCATAGATGGTCAGGTCCGGGTCACGCCGGATCCCGAGCGCGCCACACATGTCGGTGCCACCGATCCTCACCGCAAGCACCTTGTCCCGGTGCTGGGCCAGCACCTGGCGAATGGTCTCCAGAGCATATGCACGCGACTCGAGATGCAAGACCGAGGTCGACTCGATGATCGGCATCGCGTACAGCAACCGTCCGATCCGCGTGCTCGCGGCACCGATCCGGTCCAGGTGGTCACCACCATCGGTTGCCGTGAACTTGGGCAGCACAAAACCGGAGAGCACACCGGCCCCTGCGTCGAGTCGCCCGACGAGTTCATCGATCTGCTCGGCGCGGCGCACCCGGACGAACAACATCGGTACCCGTTCGTCGCGGAGGGCCAAGTCATCCAGCACCGTCGACAGATTGCTCATCGCGAGTTCCACGTCGTGGTCGGCGATCGCGTCCTCGAGATCGATCACCATGGACGTGGATCCACTCCGTGCCTGGCGGAGGATCAGCTCGGCCAAACGCTCCCGATTCGCCGGGATGTACAGGGTTGCACCGAGGGCCACGCTGAGGAGTTCGGGAGTCGCATCCACATCGATTCGTTCAGGTAACCGATGAAAGAGGCGTTCTCGCTCATTGGGGTCGAGATCGGCGAAATGTTCAATCTGTTTGATCGGCCCAGCATGGGACTGCGCCCCATCACCACGGCTGCCGTCTGTGCCGTCGGTGAGTGTTCTCTCGGTCATGAACGCCGCGCCTCGTCCTTCATCTTGTTCACGACTCCGGTCACGAAGTCGGAGATGGCCCGTAGGTCCACCAGATAGCCCCAGTAGTCGGGGTGCCGCCCGGTCAGTGTGGCAACGGCCCGGTCCACGCGCAAGACCTGGGCGTCGAGGACCGAGCCCCACTGCTCGACCAGTCCGAGATTCACCGCCAGGAGTTGGGCGTCTCGGATCTGGAAGCGAACCCTACCGGCCGCGGCCGGCGGATCCTTCTGGACCACGCGAAGTTCATTCAATCGATCGGTGACGCCGTCCACCAGATGCTCAGCGTTTGCCAGAGCCGAACGGGCGCGGGTGATCGCCGCCAATGCGGCTTCCGGATCGGACGTTATTTCCTGTGCGGCGGTGTCGATTTCAGCAGCTGCCGCGTCGATGTCCCGGGCGCTGAGCTGGTCGTGGCCGATCAGGTCCTTCGAACACGCCGCGCTGAACTCCCGCAGCAGTGCCGAGTACGCCTCGGGCATGCGTGCGCTGCGGTTTCGTACCGCAGACAACCTCGTCCGGACCGAGGCGAGCGCAGCGGTGGCCTCGCCGACCCGGGTCGGAGCACGGTCGACCGCCTGACTCAACTTGTCGGTGGCGGCGACCAGAGCGGCAGCCTTGTTCCTCAGGCCGGCCCGGTCGCCGCCCCCTCCCGACACGTCGAGTTGAGCCGCCTCCAGCTGCAACCGGGCCTGATCGTGTTGTTCGCGAGCTGTTTTGACCGACGTATAGGAGAGTTGGTCGGCGGGGAGCGTGCTCAGCCGGGTGAGCAATTGATCCGACTGTGTTCGGGCCGTGGCAGCTTCATCGGGGACCGCGGCGTAGGAGATCCGGGCGTGTTCGAGCTGGGTGGAGTTTCGTTCATAGAACCGGTCGAGAAGCTGGATCGCTTCGATGATCCGGGCCATCGTGCGCTGCACATCGCCGGGTGCGGTTGTGGCCGCGTCCTGGCCGCTGATTGTCAGATAGTCGTTGATGGTCTCGTAACAGGCCTCGCGAACCGGAGCGAATGCCCGGACCAGTTCAGCCGACATGCCGAGTGCCGCCGCGGCTTCGACCCCGTCGGTGATGATGGACAAGCGCTGATCGAGTTGGAGAAACGCACTGACCATGTCGCTGCGCGCACGGTCGATGGCGTCAGTGGGCCTGCCACCGACGCTTCGGTCCTCTCGTCGAAACCAGCCCCGGGCCACAGCCGCATCCTACTGGGACCAGGGCCCGGTACCCGGTGAGCCGAACGTGATCCCAGGACAGTTGCGCTCACCGGCGTGTCATTCGAACGGCTCCGGGGAATGGTCCTCACACTCCCGCCGATGTCCACTTTCACGTACGGTTACTCACAAGGAGCGGCTCCGGAGGGACCCGCTCATCGTGGTCTGCTTCTACGAAGTTTTGGAACAACCTCACGAAAGGGTTACTGACATGGGCGTCAGCTTGAGCAAGGGTGGAAACGTCTCGTTGACCAAGGAGGCTCCGAACCTGACCGCAGTCGCGGTCGGACTCGGCTGGGACATCCGTTCCACCACCGGCACGGACTTCGACCTCGATGCCAGCGCCATCGGCGCCGGTGGCGACAAGAAGGTCGTCTCGGACCAGCACTTCGTGTTCTTCAACAACTTGCGCTCGCCCGACGGTGCGATCGAGCACACCGGAGATAACACCACCGGTGAGGGTGAAGGTGACGACGAGGTCATCAACGTCGATCTGGCTGCGATGCCCCCGAACATCGAGTCCGTGATCTTCCCCGTCTCCATCTACGATGCCGACGCCCGCTCGCAGTCGTTCGGTCAGGTTCGCAACGCGTACATCCGCGTTGTCGACCGTGCCAACGGAAACGAACTCGCCCGCTACGACCTCTCCGAGGACGCGTCCACCGAGACGGCAATGGTCTTCGGGGAGCTGTACCGCAACGGGGCCGAGTGGAAGTTCCGCGCGATCGGCCAGGGGTACGCCTCCGGTCTGGCCGGAATCGCACGCGACTACGGTGTCAACGTCTAGTTCGACTGGTCAGAACGACGCCAGAATCTGCACGCCAGCGCTATCGCGGAACCCGACGGGTCCGCGATAGCGCTGTTCATACGTAACAAAAGAAGGAGTCCGCGTGGTCATCCGCGTATTCGGGATCTCGATCGTGGTCACGCTCGTCTCGCTTGTCGTGGCGTTCCTGTATGGCGGCTGGACGGCGCTCGCACTGTGCGCGATCCTCGGCATCCTCGAGGTCTCGTTGTCCTTCGACAACGCGGTCATCAATGCCACAGTGCTGGAACGGATGAGCGACTTCTGGCAGAAGATCTTCCTGACCATCGGCATCCTCATCGCCGTCTTCGGCATGCGGCTCGCATTCCCGCTGGTGATCGTCTGGATAACCGCCGGATTGAACCCTGTCGAAGCATTTGATCTGGCGATGAACGTTCCCGAGGAGGGATCGGGGCAGCAATCCTACGAAGAGATACTCACCGCCGCGCATCCGCAGATCGCAGCGTTCGGCGGCATGTTCCTCTTCATGCTCTTCCTCAACTTCATCCTCGCCGACCGCGAGATCACCTGGCTGTCCTGGCTCGAGAAGCCGTTGGCCACTCTCGGAAAGCTCGACCAGCTGGCAGTTGTCATCGCCGGAGGCACTCTGGTGCTGGTCGCGGAGGTCCTGGCCGACGACGACCACCGGGCCACGATCATGGTTGCCGGTGTCCTCGGCATGATCACCTACATCGCGGTTGACGGCCTGGGATCGCTCTTCCACACCGAGCAGTTCGACGAGGAACACCAAGCGGCGGCAGACGGTGGCCCGTCGCAGCTGGTGAAGGCGACCGGTAAGGCCGGCTTCTTCCTGTTCCTCTACCTCGAGGTCCTCGACGCCTCGTTCTCTTTCGACGGCGTCATCGGTGCGTTCGCGATCACGGCGGATCCGATCATCATCGCCCTGGGTCTCGGTTTCATCGGTGCGATGTTCGTCCGTTCCATCACGGTCTACCTGGTGCGAGCGGGAACTCTCTCCGAATACCGTTACCTCGAACACGGCGCACACTGGGCGATCGGTGCACTGGCGGTCATCTTGTTCGTCAGCATCGAGTACCACATCAACGAGGTCATCACCGGTCTTGTCGGTGTCGCATTCATCGGTGCGGCTGCCATCTCCAGCATTCTCGCGAACAGGCGTGAAGGCGGCGACGGAGGAGCGTCCACGGACGCAGCGGAAAAGAACGCAGTCACCACCACGTAGTCCCCGTACACGGCCGTTTCGGATATCTGCCCGGTATCCGAAACGGCCGTTTGCACGGTGTACATGTGTACACTCGAATCACATTGCACCGTCGTGGCCAATCTCGCTCTCAGCCTCCGCCACGACACCGTGCCTGCGAACGGAGTGCATGTGGATCTGCTGAAGTGGAGTAAGCGCCCGGCTGCCGAGGTCGAGGCAACCAAGCCCCAGGTGAACGTTTTGCGGGGGTTGGTGGCGCGTGCCACCACACCGCTGTTGCCCGACGACTACCTGCATCTGCTCAACCCGTTGTGGTCGGCTCGGGAACTGCGTGGCCGAATTGTGGCCGTACGCAAGGAAACCGACGACACAGCCACCGTCGACATCGAAACCGGGTGGGGTTTCAGCCACCGATACAGTCCCGGACAGTACGTCGGTATCGGACTGCAGGTCGGGGGCCGCTGGCACTGGCGTTCCTACTCGCTGACCTCGATTGCCGGTGACGCCAAGGTGATCTCGGTGACCATCAAGGCCAATCCCGATGGCTTCCTGTCGAGCCATCTGGTCGACGGTGTCTCACCTGGCACCGTGATCCGCCTGGCGGCACCCAAAGGTGACTTCTCGCTACCCAATCCGCCGCCGCAGAAGATCCTCTTCGTCACCGCGGGCTCGGGCGTCACACCCGTGATGGCGATGTTGCGGGCGCTACAGCACCGAGGGGACATGCCGGACGTCGTCCACGTCCACTCGGCACCGGACCGCGAGAGTGTCATCTTCCACGACGAGCTCCTTGCGCTGCAAGAGAATTCGTCGACCTACAAACTGACGATGCAGTTCACCAGGGAGAACGGCAAGGTTGACCTCGCCGACCTCACTCCGCTGGTTCCCGACTGGCGTGACCGCGAGGTCTGGGCCTGCGGTCCCGTTGCAATGCTCGACGTCGCCGAACAGGTCTGGGAAGAAGCGGGGCGCTCCGACCATCTCCACATCGAGCGTTTTGCGATCGCCCGCACCGACAAGGGCGGCGAGGGCGGCACGGTCACCTTCGCCAAATCCGGTAAGACCGCCGAAATCGACGGCGCGACAACTCTTCTCGAAGCCGGAGAAGGGCTTGACATCCAGATGCCGTTCGGCTGCCGAATGGGCATCTGCCAGTCGTGCGTGGTACCGCTCAGCGGCGGCTACGTACGGGATCTGCGCTCAGGAGATGAGCGTCGAGAAGGAGACCGGATCCAGACGTGCATCAGCACGGTCTCCGGTGAATGCACGCTCGACCTCTGACCTGCACACATCCAGACCAACAGGAGGTATCCCACCAGTGGCGATCACCGATATCGACCGATACACACACCTGACAGAAGCCGACGTCGACGCGCTGGGCGCGGAGTTGGACGCCATCCGGCGAGACATCGAGGAGTCTCGCGGGGAGGCCGACGCTCGGTACATCCGTCGCGCGATCGCCATCCAGCGTGGACTGGCCGTCGGCGGACGCGCAATGCTCTTCGCGAGCAACAAGAAGCCGGCGTGGGCCGCGGGCACCGTGATGCTCGGTTTGGCGAAGATCATCGAGAACATGGAACTCGGGCACAACGTGATGCACGGGCAGTGGGACTGGATGAACGACCCGGAAATCCACTCGTCATCGTGGGAATGGGACACCACGTGCCCGAGCAGTCAATGGAAGCACTCACACAACTTCATCCATCACAAGTACACGAACATCGTGGGGATGGACGACGACGTGGGCTACGGCATCCTGCGGGTCACCCGTGACCAACCGTGGGAATGGTGGAACATCGGAAATCCGGTGTACAACCTCGTTCTCGGCACTTTCTTCGAATACGGTGTCGCACTTCATCATGTCGAGACCGAGAAGGTTCGCAAACGCGAGAAGAGCCTGCGCGAGGTGGGTCGTGACCTCCGGGTGATCGGACGCAAGGTCGGGAAGCAAGCGGCCAAGGACTATCTGATCTTCCCGGCGTTGAGTGGGCCGAACTGGAAACACACGATCGCGGCCAACGTCACCGCAAACTTCATCCGCAACTACTGGACCTATGCGGTCATCTTCTGCGGCCACTTCCCTGATGGGGCCGAGAAGTTCACCGTGCAGGAGTACGAGAACGAGGACCAGGCGCGGTGGTACCTGCGTCAGATGCTCGGGTCCGCCAACTTCAGGGCCGGTACCTTGATGCGATTCATGAGTGGCAATCTCAGTCACCAGATCGAGCACCACCTGTTCCCCGACCTCCCCAGCAACCGGTACGAAGAGATCGGCGTCCGGGTCCGCGAGCTCTGTGACAAGTACGACCTGCCGTACACCACCGGGACCTTGTGGCACCAGTACATGCTGACCTTCCGGACCATCGCGAAACTTGCGCTGCCCAATGCTCTGCTGTCTGCCAGTGCGGACGACGCACCGGAAACGGCCTCCGAACTTCGCTTCAACATCCGCGAAGGCATGCAATCCGGGTTCGCCTCCGATCCCCAGACAGGCACTCGGCGCGGTCTGAGAACCGCTCTGCGTGAATTGCGCGAGTCAAAGGTGAAGGTGGCGTAGGACACCGGTGCACCTAGACTTCGAGCTGTGAGTAAGGCCAACAACCGCGGCAGCGATCGCCCAGAAGGGCAGCGACCGTCCATAGGGCGGGTTGCTGACTTCTTGTCTCGCGCCGACAGCAACGACAACGTCCTTCGCGTCGCCCGTGCCGCACGCCGAGCGGTACCTGGTGCCAGTCCCGACGTGGATCCTGCTCGGCTCAGGCACTCGGAACGAGTTGCCAGTCTGATCGCGCAGGCGCGCGGGGAGCGGGCCAGTGCAACCCGCGAGTTGGCGCTGGCAGCCGTCGAGTCGTGGCAGGCGATCGTGACCCGCCGCCGCAGCGGGAAGCCACGATCCGATGGCCCGGTCACCATTTTGTTCACCGACCTTGTCGGATTCTCGACGTGGGCGCTGGGTGCGGGTGACGATGCGGTGCTCGAACTCCTGCGTCAGGTCAACGACGCCAGCGCGGCGGTCATCAAGCGGCGGGGTGGCATCGTCACAAAACACCTCGGCGACGGTCTGATGGCGGTGTTCGCCGACGGCGCCGAGGCGATCGAAGCCGCACATGAGGCGGGCCTTGCCGTCAGTGCCATCACATTGGACGGATATCGCCCGGCGTTACGCGCCGGTCTGCACACCGGCGAGCCACGCCACGTCGGAGACGACTACCTGGGCGTCGACGTGAACATCGCCGCCCGCGTCGCCGACGCGGCGTCCGGTGGCGAGGTGCTCGCCACGGAGGCAACACTCGCGGCAACCGACCAGTCCAAGTACATCAAGCGGCGCAGACGGTTTCGGGCAAAGGGAACACCAAAAGATCTGGTGGTGTACGAAGTCCTGCCAAGGTACGACGACTCGGCCGACCTTTCACGTTGACCGCCTGACTACGCACCCGGCGAAAACATTGCGGTTGCCCGGCAGCGCCATAGACTCCGAGGGTGCTCTCACCCAAAGACGCAAGGCGCACGGTGATCGCCCCCAGTTGGTCTGACACCGCGCTGCGACAGCTCACACTGGCGGCCAACCACGGCAAGTTGTGGATGGCCATCGCGGTGGTGATGTCGCTGATCGGAAAAAGACAGCGGCGCGCGGGTCTACGCGGACTCGGTTCGCTTGCGGGCGCCAGTCTGGTGTCCAACACCGTTCTCAAGCCACTGATCGGGCGGCGTAGGCCGACGTTGGACCCCGCCCATCCGCATCCGCTGGTTCGGATGCCGTGGACGTCGTCGTTTCCCAGCGGACACAGCGCTTCGGCCGCCGCGTTTGCCGTCGGCGCAGCACTCGAGCGCCCCCGGACCGCCGCCGTGCTGTTCCCGCTGGCAGCCGCGGTCGGGTACTCACGTGTGCATGTCGGCGTCCACTACCCGAGTGACGTGATCGCCGGGGCGGCCATCGGTGGCGGTGTCGCCCTGGCCGGCCAACGCCTGTGGCCGGCGGTGCCCACCACAGCTGCGCAGACGGGTCCCGGGTCGGCTCCTGCGCTCCCACGAGGTGCGGGGTTGACCGTTGTCCTCAATTCGGAATCCGGGTCATCGGCAGGCGCCGACACTCGCATCCTCGCTCTCTTACCTGATGCGAAGATCGTGCACTGGGATCCCGATTACCCACTCGACGAACAGATTTCAGACGACTCGCGTGCGCTGGGAGTGGCCGGGGGAGACGGAACGGCCGCCACCGTGGCGCAGATCGCCATCGACAGAGATCTCCCTCTCGCAGTGTTTCCGGCCGGCACCCTGAACCATTTTGCTCGCGCGCTGAGCCTTGAGACGTACGCCGATACCGCAAGGGCAGTGGTCGCCGGCTCGGCAGGCACGGTTGATGTCGGACGAATCAATGGCTGTCTGTTCCTGAACACTGCGGGCCTGGGCGGATATCCGGAGATGGTGCGGCTTCGTGAACGGTTGGAGCACCGGATCGGCAAATGGCCCGCCGCCGCCGTGGCCTTGTTTCGGACATTAAGCGGCCACAAACCGCTCGATCTCGTCATCAACGGCAAGCGCCGCTCGGTGTGGGCGATTTTCATCGGGAACGGGGAGTACCGACCCCGCGGCCTCACCCCGTCGAATCGATCGAGCCTTGCCGACGGCGTCCTCGACGTCCAATACCTCCGAGCGGACCGTCGTCTCGGGCGGACAACGGCAATCGCCGCATCACTGTTCGGCACGGTTGAGCGGGCTCGGGTGCTCGGCGCGATCCAAGCCGATCACCTGGTGATCGAGTCCCATTCGGGACCGATCCTCACCGCCCACGACGGCGAGGTCACCGGACCGGTCGACCACATCGACCTGGAACTCGATCCGTTGGCGCTCACCGTCTACCACTGACCCGCGTCGACGCCCGACCGGACCGGGGTGGATTCTGATCTTTCAGATGATCGTCGGACCCGGGGAGGGATCGGGATTCGGCGGCTGCGGCGAGGGAGACGGCACCGGGTCAGGTGTCGGAAGCGGTGGTTCTGGCGACGGCACCGGGGGTGTGGGCGGCTCGGTCCCCGGTTCGGGAATCGGTCGGTCCGGGGCGGGAATCGGTTGTCCCATGGTCGGACTCCTCAGGGTTGTTCGATCAGGTCGGACGAACACAACGTTGCTTCGCCCGTTTGTCTCACCCTTCCATCAATACCAGCCGTTCCCTCGCCCTCGGGGCATGCACCATTCGGGGGATCGGAACGGTCCGGTAGACATGACCCATGGAGGTACTCAGCGGTCGAGTCATCGTGCAGCCTTCCGACCCCGAAGCGGCTGTCCGCTTCTATCGGGATCAGCTGGGTCTGGCCATCGCACGGGAGTACCCCGGCGGCGTCGTCTTCCACGCGGGTACCGCCCTCATCGAAGTCGCGGCACACATGGGCGGAGGCGACAAGCCGTCACCGGGCTGCGTCCTGTGGTTGCAGGTCCGCGACATTGCCGGCACGAGGTCGGAGTTGGAAGGTCGGGGCGTCGCGATCCTGCGCGAAGCCCGCACCGAGCCGTGGGGACTGATGGAGATGCACATCGCCGACCCGGACGGACTGAAGATCATCATCGTCGAGGTGCCCGCGGATCACCCGTTGAGACGGGATACCCGCGCCGGCAAATGAGGTGATCGGGCGCCGTTCGGGAACTGTTTATGTGCAGCTCCGGGTGGGTAGACCACCCCAATGGACGACCAGCCCCCATCGTGCCATCATTCCTCCGACACCTCGCTCGAAACGATCACCCTGAACGTCAACGGCCGCGATCTCGACGTGCAATGCGATTCGCGCTCAACGCTTTTGGATGCACTACGTGACAATCTGTCCCTGACCGGATCGAAGAAGGGTTGCGATCGCGGTCAGTGCGGAGCCTGCACGGTCCTGATCGACGAGCGCAGGGTGGTGAGCTGCCTGATCTTTGCCGTGGCCGCACAGAATCGCCGCATCACCACCATCGAAGGCATCGCCGACCTCGAGTCCGGATCTGACCTGCAGCAGGCGTTCGTGGATCACGACGGCTTCCAATGCGGCTACTGCACTCCGGGACAGATCTGCTCGGCAGTCGGCATGCTCGACGAAGCCAAACGCGGGTGGCCCAGTGCGGTGACACCGGCGTCCGGCGTGGAAGACGGTCTGCTCGACGACGACGAGATCCGCGAGCGGTTGAGCGGCAACATATGCCGATGTGGCGCCTACGTCAACATTCTGGCCGCTGTACGCACCGTCGCCGGAGACGTACTCGCCGACCAGGACGCATCATGAAGACCTTCGAATACACGGCACCTCAGAACACAGACGAGGCGATGCTGCGTCTCGGGTCGGATCCCGGGGCACGAATACTCGCCGGTGGCACCAATCTCGTTGATCTCATGAAGTTGGGTGTGGTTGCGCCCACCACCTTGGTGGACATCGGGGGACTATCGCTCGACGACGTGACCGTCACCGACACCGGAGCACTCCGCATCGGCGCCAACGTTCCCAACAGTGATCTCGCTGCTCACCCGCTCGTGCGGTCGCGGTATCCGGTGCTGTCGCAAGCGCTACTGGCCGGTGCGTCGGGGCAACTCCGCAACATGGCGACCACCGGGGGAAACCTGTTCCAGCGCACCCGGTGCCCCTATTTCATGGATCCGGGAAAGGCGTGTAACAAACGCGAACCGGGTACGGGCTGCTCGGCCGTCAACGGCCTCAACCGCGACATGGCGATCCTGGGTGCGTCTGACAAGTGCGTGGCGACGCATCCCTCGGACATGGCCGTGGCAATGGCCGTCCTGGAGCCGGATCTCGATGTGCTCGGACCGGCCGGACCGCGCTCGGTCCCCTTCGACGAGCTCTACCGGCTGCCGGGCGAGCAGCCACAGCTGGACACGACCTTGGACCGGGACGACCTGGTGACCTCGCTGACCATCCCGGACAACCCGGCCGCGCAATCCTCGGCCTATCGTAAAGTCCGCGATCGCGCCTCGTTCGCGTTCGCGCTCGTGTCGGTTGCCGCAATTCTCGACGTCGAGGACGGGGTTGTCGCCGATGTGCGGATCGCGCTGGGCGGAGTGGCGCACAAGCCCTGGCGGGCTCGGCGAGCGGAGGAAGAGCTACGGGGAAAGGTCGTGAGCCGCGCCGAGTTCGCCCGCGCTGTGGATTCTGAGCTCTCCGACGCGAAACCGTTGTCCTCCAACGGCTTCAAGATCCCGCTGGTGCGCTCTGTGGTGACACAGGCCTTGATGGGTCTGGTCGACGAGCAGGAGGCATCGCGATGACCTCACTCGGAACTGCGCACGCTCGGATAGAAGCCCAGGACAAGGTGGGGGGCACGGCGCACTACACCGCCGACCGCGTGCCGCCTGGACAGCAGATCGTCCACTGCGTGCACGTCGGTGCGCAGATCAACGTCGGCCGGGTGACAGGCGTGAACGATGGCGCCGCCATGCAGATGCCGGGGGTGTTGGGCGTGATGTGGCATGGCAACGCCACGCGGCTGGGTGAATCGGAGGACGCCGAGCTACACGTACTGCAGGGACCCGACGTCCACTACCGAGGGCAGATCGTCGCGGCAGTCATCGCGATTTCCGTCGAACAGGCGCGCGCTGCCGCCGAGTCGCTCGACATCGCCTACGAGCGGGCCGAGGGTTTCGACAACGTCCTGCACGCCACCCACCCCGCGCGGTACACACCCGAAGAGGTCAATGCGGGATTCCCCGCCGAGGCACGCCGCGGGGATCCCGAGGCAGCGATCGCAGACGCCGACCACGTGGTCGACCACTGGTACTCGACCCCCGCAATGCACAACGCACCGATGGAGCCGCACGCCACCATTGCGAGCTGGGAACAGACCGACGACGGGGAGACCCTGACCGTCTGGGACTCGACGCAGGCGCCTTCGGGTGTTCAGGGCGATCTGGCGACCCTGTTCGACGTCGAGCCCGACAACGTCCGCGTCATCGCCGAGCATGTCGGGGGAGGGTTCGGCGGCAAGGGGAGCACCAGGCCCAACGCCGTCCTCGCCGCCATGGCCGCCAGGTTCGTCGGCCGGCCGGTCCGGGTGGTGCTTCCCCGATCGGCAACGTTTGCGTTTGTCGGCTACCGGACGCCCACATTTTCCCGGGTCGCACTCGGCGCCGATGGGAAAGGCAACCTCGAGGTCGTCTGTCATGACACCGTGCAACAGACATCGAAGATCGTCGAGTTCGTCGAACAGACCGCCGAGGCGACGCGTCACATCTACGACACCGAGCACATCAGAACCACCCACGAAGTGGCAGCACTGGACGTGTCGACCCCGCGGTGGATGCGCGCACCCGGCGAATCTCCCGGTATCTACGCGCTCGAGTCGGCGGTGGACGAACTCGCTCATGAACTGGGGCTCGATCCGATCGACTTGCGCACCCGCAACGAACCCGACGTGGATCCGGCGTCGGGTACCGCTTTCAGCTCCCGGAACGTGGTGTCGGTGTTACGCAGGGGCGCGGACCAATTCGGCTGGGAGCGACGCGATCCCACTCCCGGCAGCATTCGGCGGGGACGCAAACTGGTCGGGATGGGTGTGGCACTGGCGTCATATCCGACGATGACCTCGCCGAGTACAGCACTGGCAGTCGCTCAACCGGACGGCACCTTCGACGTGTCGGTGGCCGCGTCGGACATCGGGACCGGCGCTCGCACCGTACTGACCCAGATCGCTGCCGACGCACTGCACGTGCAGGCGGACAGGGTGCGACTTCACCTGGGGGACAGTGCACTCCCGAAGGCGCCGGGCGCCGGCGGGTCGGCGGGAACGTCTTCCTGGGGATTCGCTGTCCACAAGGCGTGTAAAAGCCTGCGCGACAACATCGGGAGCGGACCGGTCGATCGACCCGTCGAGCAGTTCGCCGACACCACCGCCGACGTCGAAGCCGCCTCCGATCTCCATCGCGAAGCGTTCGGTGCGCACTTCGCGGAGGTCGCGGTCGACGTGGACACCGGCGAGGTGACGGTTGATCGCATGCTCGGCGTGTTCGCGGTCGGCAAGGTCCTGAACCCACGTCTGGCCCGCTCCCAACTCATCGGCGGAATGACCTTCGGCCTGGGAATGGCTCTGATGGAAGAAGGACATCCGGACGCGCAGTACGGCGGTTTCGGGAACGAGAACCTCGCGGACTACCACGTGCCCTCGCACGCAGATGTGCGAGACATCGAGGCCGTCTGGATCGACGAGGTGGACGACAACATCAATCCCATGGGCAGCAAGGGCATCGGCGAGATCGGCAACGTCGGTTCGGCGGCCGCCATCGCCAACGCTGTCTTCAATGCAACAGGAGTACGCGTGCGGGACCTGCCCGTGCGCCCGGACAAGATTGTGGAGCAACTTGACCCGCGATACCGCGACTGAAGCGAACACCGGCGGCAGCGACCAGGACAAGACGGCTGAGGGCACCCCGGTGGGCGAGCGGGGACCTCTGAAACCTGGCAGCATCGGCGCGGTGGGTTACGCCGAGCAGTTGAGAGTTCTGGCCGATCGCTGTGGCGTTGCCACGTCGTATGAGGGCTGGGACAAAGAACGCCGCGACGTCAGCGACGACACGTTGCGGCACATCTTGACCGCCCTTGGTGTGGCGGCTGGCTCGGAGAGTGAGATCCGTCGATCGCTCCAGGTTCTCGACGAGGCACCGTGGCGTCAGGTCCTGCCTCCTGTGGTCGTCATGGTCGAAGACGCGGTTGTCCCTGTTCCTGTCCACGTGCCCCATGGAGAGCCGGTCTCGGTGTGGGTGATCACCGAGGATGGCGAGCGGCTCAACGCTCCACAGCTGGACATCTGGGTCGATCCGAAGGAAATCGACGGCGAAATGATCGGGCGCGCAACGTTTGCCGTGCCGAATGGGTTGCCGACCGGGTGGCACACCCTGCACGCAGAGGTGGGCACCGGCACCCTGGCGCAGACCACACTCGCGGTGACGCCCAAGCGCCTGACAACGGCCGAGAAGCTGGGACCCCAGCAACGATGGGGCCTGACGACGCAGCTGTACTCGGTGCGGTCCGAACGGTCGTGGGGGATCGGGGATCTGTCCGATTTGGCCGACATCGCTTACATCGCAGGCTCGGTGCACGGCGCGGACTTCGTCTTGGCCAATCCACTGCACGCTGCACAACCGCAGCCCCCGCTCGAGACGTCCCCATATCTGCCGACAACCCGGCGGTTCGTCAATCCCATCTACATCAGGGTGGAGGACATCCCGGAAGCAGCGCGCCTCCCCGATGCCGAGTATCACGCCATGCGGCAGTTCGCCGACAAGTACTCACGGTGGAACCGAGACGCCGGCAAGATCCGCCGCAATTCTGTGTACCGGTCCAAACTCGAAGTGCTGGAGGCCATTCACGCGGTGCCGCTGAGCCCGCGCAGACGTGGCGAGTTCGACCGCTACCTCGAGGAGGAAGGCGAAGGCCTGCTCGGTTTCGCCACATGGTGCGCGCTCGTCGAGAAATACGGTGCCAACAGTCCGAAATGGGGTAAGTCGCTGAGGGATCCGGCACGGGTTGCCGAGCTCCGCGAAAAACTGGCCGGCCGGATCGCCTTCTACAGTTGGCTGCAATGGATCTGTGACGAGCAACTCGCCACCGCACAGGCTACGGCGGTCGCGGCCGGTATGGACATCGGCATCATCCACGACCTCGCGGTGGGAGTTCAGCACGGCGGCGCCGACGTCTGGGCACTCGGAGACGCTCTGACGCCTCGTGTGTCGGTCGGCGCCCCGCCTGATGCGTTCAACCAGCAGGGCCAGCTGTGGAACCAACCGCCTTGGCACCCATGGAAGTTGGCGGAACAGGGCTACCTCCCGTTCCGCGACATGCTCCGCACAGTCCTGCGACGTGCCGGAGGTTTGCGCATCGACCACATCCTGGGTTTGTTCCGGCTGTGGTGGATTCCTGAAGGCGAGTCGCCGGCAGCAGGTGCGTACGTGCATTACGACTACGAGGCCCTCATCGGAGTTCTCGTTCTCGAAGCCGAACGGGCCGGAGCAGTGGTGATCGGCGAAGACCTCGGCGTGTTCGAACCGATCGTGCAGGACTACCTGAGCGAGCGTGGCGTCCTCGGCACGTCCATTCTCTGGTTCGAACACGGTCCGGATGCACCCGTTCCCCCTGAGGAGTACCGGCGTCTGTGCCTGACCTCGGTCACCACGCACGACCTGCCGCCGACCGCCGGATATCTCGCAGCAGAACACATCAGGCTGCGGTCCGAACTCGGCCTGCTGGAGCAGGACGAGGCAACCGAGCGAGCGAACGATGCCCGCGACCGTGAGGCCATCCTCGACGTCGCCAGGGAGCGGGGGTTGCTGCCTGCCGATGCCGATGAGGAGCAGACGGTGGCTGCCCTGCATTCGCTCATCACGCGTAGTCCATCTATGCTGCTGGGCGTTGCACTCACCGATGCGGTCGGTGAGCGACGCATCCAGAACCAGCCGGGCACCGACTCGAGCCAGTACGCGAACTGGTCGGTTCCGCTGGCGGACGGGGACGGCAAGGCGGTACTGGTGGATGACTTGGCAGCGCACCCGCGTTTCACCCGTCTCGTGCGGTCCCTGCGCCGCACTGCCGCCGACTGAAACAGGCTCCGGCCACCGACTTGTCGGTCGGTGGCCGGAGCCGTTGGCGCGAAGGCGCGTTACTTGATGACGGCGTCGATCGTCTTCTTGAGAGCCGAAGGCTGCGCCGGACTGCGCGGCGCCTTCTTCTTGAGCTCGAGCAGGTGCTCACCCAGCTCTTGAAGTTCCTTGCGCCCCAATGCTTCTCGGACCTTGGGGAACCACTCTGATTCCTCTTCGTCGATGTGGTGCTCGACGTTCTCGATCAGTACGGTTGTCTTGGCATCGAACCGCTCGCTGTCGGGGCTCAGAGCAGCGAGTTCCATCACCAACACATCCGCGACGTGGTGCTCCTCGTAGGACTCGAGGATGTCGTCTTCGACATCGGGCACGCGCTTGCGCACATCGGGGTACATGCCCTCGTTCTCGATGTACGTGTGAACAGTGAGGGCCTCGATGATCTTGTTGACGATGTCGCCCTTCTTCTTTGTCGCGCCCTCACCGGCGGCGCGAAATTCTCGGAAGAGCTTCTTGATGTCTTTGTGGTCCTGCTTGAGAATGACGATCGCATCTGTGGACATGATCACTCCAGTTGTTGGTCGACGTGGCACGCCGTCCACGGGGCTGCGTGAACGACGTATCGATGAGCGCCCGAAAGCACTTACTGCACTGGGTCTGCCACGGCACAGCCGAGTCTTCTTCCCGGAGTCCGCCGCCTGAGCTTAGCCGTCGCCGGGCACTGTGCGAGTGGTCTTCGACGATCACTCACCTGATCAAGTCACGAGGCCGAATGGCTCACCAATCAAGGGCGGCAACAGCAATCGCCCCGGCTCCTGCGGATGTAAGCCGTTTGGCTTCCTGGACCCGCCGCGAGTGTGAGGGTCAGTCGTCGTTGTCTTCGCCGTCGCGATGGACCAATTCGGGAGTCACCTCACGCGTTGCCATGCCGCCCGAGCCACCCTCGTCGACAGGCCCGGGTCGTCCACCCTTGGGCTCCTCGACCTTGCTGTCTTCTGGCTTCTTCTTGTTGTCGGTCATTGTTCGATCCTATGCGTGGGCGTCGTCTTCACTGCTTCGGCGGATGGTCTTTGTGGACCAGATCAGCTGCCAATCGGGCAAGGGGAGTGTTGGTGTCCTGCGACAATTTGCGGAGCAGTTCGAATGCTTGCACGGCGTTGATGTCGAAACGCTCCATGATCATGCCCTTTGCCTGGCCGATGATGTCGCGGCTGGCCAGAGCGCTCATGAACTGCGAACCCCGTTCGGTCGCGGCCCACGCCACCGCGGCATGTGCCGCATAGACCTGGCCGATTTCCTCGGATTCTTCGGTGAACGCGAGCGGGGCGCGCGAGTAGAGCGTCAACGAACCCAGCGTCTCGCTGTGTGTGTACAGCCGGAAAGACATGAGCGAACGAAAGGGGGTGAGCGCGACCGCGTCTGCCGCGTAGGCCGGCCAGCGAGTCTCCGAAGTGAGGTCGTTGACCCGGACGACGGGCTGGTCCCAGGCGGCCACCAGGCATGGCCCCTGTCCGTGCTTGATCTGAATATCGTTGTGCAACTCGGCAATCGGATCCGTCGCTACCTGAGTGGTCAAGGTGTCCCGGTTGGTTGTGACAGTTATGCCGGCATACTCCGCACCGGGCACGTTCGACACCGCACCCTCGGCGACGTTTGCCAGTACAGACTGGAGATCGCGTTGTTCGGTGGCGTGAAGTTGCCGGGCCAACTCGGCAATGGCCGCATGTACATTCCGTGCGCCGTCGGTGTGGTTGGTCATGGTCGCCTCCTTGGGCCATCTGGCCGTCGAGCAGGTGTTCGTTGTAGGTCGTCGATCTAGGTCGCCCCGCCGCAGACGACCCGGTCTGCCGATTCGGCATCGAGCCGTCGCCGCCATACCCCGAGATTGCAGATGTCTAGTCGGAGTTGAGGTTTCACTCGAAGCAGGCATCCGCATCGTCTCCCGGGCACCACGCGCGGGCAAGCAACGCCAGGTTTAGACCATGCTCACGATCACTTCACCGTACCGCCGCCGACTCGAAGTAGTCGCATTCTCGGTCTCGGAGATCGGCTGGTTTGACTGCATCTGTAGCCGGGTATCGCGATTGCAGCGGTTGTTCATGTTCGGTTGCGCAGCAGACGGCCGCTAGGTGGTGTTCGACGCAACCCGGAGTCGAGAAATGAGCATGGCCGGGCATCGCCGCAAGGTCGGGTTCACCAGACGCCTCGTGCGTTGTGTCGGGGACGGTACCTCGGTATCGACCTGTGAGACCTGTGCCTTGCAATCAGGAACCGCAGATTCCGATTGAAAGAGGACCCATGTTCAAGCACACCGATTACCTGCAATTCGACGTCAAACCAGAAAAGCCGGACCCGGTCTATGCCCACAAACTGCAGGAACTCATCGGCGGCGCGTTCGGTGAGATGACAGTGACCATGCAATATCTCTTCCAGGGCTGGAACTGTCGCATGGAGGGCAAGTACAAGGACCTGATCATGGACATCGCCACCGAGGAGATCGGGCACGTCGAGATGTTGGCGGTCATGGTCGCGCGGCTTCTCGAAGGCGCACCTGCCACGGAGTCCAGCAAGGCTGCCGGCGGTGATCCAGTGGTCGCTGCTGTGATGGGCGGGATGGACCCGCAACAGGCGATTGTCGCCGGCGGCGGAGCACTTCCCGCCGACAGCAACGGTTACCCCTGGAACGGTCGCTATGTCATCGCAAGCGGCAACTTGCTAGCCGACTTCCGTGCGAACGTCACCGCGGAGTCTCAGGGTCGACTGCAGACAGCACGCCTCTACAACATGACTGACGACCCGGGCGTGAAGGCCATGCTGAAGTTCAATCTGGCCCGCGACACACACCATCAGAACCTCTGGTTGGCCGCGATCGAGGAATTGCAGGCTGATGGCCTGGCCAGCGTGGTTGCTCCTGATGCGCTCCTCGATGAAGAGCATGCAGAGCACGCGACCGACATCTGGCATCTGTCGGATGGAGAGTTCTCGTCGACCGGGGGATGGGCAAATCGCACTGCCCCCGACGGTATTCATCAGATGGGCTTCCTCGCCGATCCCCAGCCACTCGGAAACAAGGCGTCGACACCGCCGCCGGATCCGAAACTGTATGCGACCTACGACGGCTCGAAGGGCACGCCGCAGAATGCTCAGCTCGGTACCGAGAAGGGCGTCATGGGCAAGCTGAAGGACGCAATCCCGGACTGATCAGGGCTCGTCTGTCTCGGCAGCTGCCGGCCGGTTCATCCGGCCGGCAGCTGCGTGCTCGATGGGTGCCGACGCAGAACTGCCTCGCGCACCACCGCTCGATCATCGAAGGGTTGACTTCTCTCACCAGAGACGAGGGTGGGGGAGTGACCACGTCCGGCCACCACCACGACGTCGCCTTTCTCTGCTAGACCGACGGCGAGCTCGATTGCTGCGGCGCGGCCGGGTTGTTCGACGACGTGGGCGGCACAGGCTGCCCGGGCTCCGGCGACCACCGGTGCGCGCAGCTTCACAGGGTCTTCCGAATGGGGACTTTCGTCGGTGATCACCACGATGTCTGCCATACCGCCGGCGGTGAAGCCGAGCGGGAACCGTTTGCCGGGATCGCGATCGCCGGTCGCCCCGATCACTGCGATGACCCGACGCGACGTCAACGACCGAAGGAATGGGAAAACGGTCTGCTGGCCTGCGGCGTTGTGCATGTAGTCGACAAACGCCAGGAACGACTGCCCCGCATTGACGGGTTCGAGCCGACCCGGAATGCCGGTGAGCTTCTCGACACCACGAATCGCGGAGACGATGTCGTTTCCGGTGGCCGCGACCGCCGCGACCGCAGCCAACGCATTGTCCGCCTGAGCAGATCCGAGCAGCTGCAGATTCACGGGGAAGCGGCCATAGGGGCTGTGCAGGGTGAAGGACGTTCCGCGCGCGTGCGCTCGTACGTCCGCGGCGTAGAAGTCGGCTACTGGATCGGCAGTGGACACACTGACCGTCTCGATACCGATCTGGGCGGCGAGTCGGTTGCCGTACTCGTCGTCGATGTTGATCACACCCAACCGGCACCGCTCGGCGCGGAAGAGGGAGGCCTTGACCCTGAAGTACTCGTCCATGTTCGGATGGAAGTCGAGGTGGTCCGGGGAAAGATTCGTGAAGACGCCGGCACGCAGATATGTGCCATCAACCCTGCCGTACGCCAAACCGTGACTCGAGGCCTCGAACGCCACGGCATCGACACCTTGGTCGCGAAATGATGCGAGCGTCGCCTGCAGTGACGGCGCTTCAGGAGTGGTTCGGAGCCCGGGACAGTTTGTTCGCGGGCCTCGGACGACAACACCCGTGATGAGCCCGGTGGTGCGATGGCCCCCGGTGAGTGCCGCATCGATCAGGTAGGCAACCGACGTCTTACCGTTCGTGCCGGTTACGCCGTAGACGTCCATGTCACGTGAGGGGTCCCCGTAGACAGCCGAGGCCAGCGGACCGAGCACCGCCCGCGGTCTGTCCACCACCAGCGCAGGCAACATCGATGTGGGCGCATCGCTGACCACCGCGACGGCCCCTCGCCTGGCGGCTTCGCCGACGAAGTCCATTCCGTGGAATCGGTGACCAGGCAAAGCCACATAGATGTCGCCGGGCCGTACCTGCCTCGAATCGACACTGACGCCAGAGGCGAGAAGCCCTGGCGTCAGTGGATCGTCGTCGATATTGACGGGCACATGGAGGAATTCCGCCACGTCCCCGATCGTCATGTAGTTGTGAGTGTGCCGGCCATTGCGGCCGGGTTCGGGCTCACGCGCCGTGATCATCTACTCGGTGACCTGCACCGTGAGCCCGGACCGTACTCAGTTCTTGTTGTTGGCGCGCTCGGCCTGCCGCTTCGACTTCTCGGCGTCGGCCAATTCCTCGACTCGATCAGCCTGCGCACGCTTGCTCTCGGCGTCATCACGCTTGGCGGCGGCGTCCTGCGCCTTCGCCTTCGCCGCTGAGGTCGCCTTGTCTTCGGCGGCCTTGATCTTGGCTTGCTCATCGCGTTTTGCGGACTCGGCTGCCTGCTTACGCTTGGCGGCCAGCTCGTCGGCCTGTTGTTTCGCCTTGGCCGTTCTTTCCTCGGCGGCCTCTTCTGCGGCCTGCTTGCGCTCGGCGGCTGTTTGCTCGGCCTCTTTGATCTCGCGCTGCTTGTTCTCGCGGGCCTGCTTCTGCTCGTCGATCGCGTTGTCGCGCTTGGCCTTCAGCTCAGCGTCGGCCTGCTGACGCTTGCGCGTCGCCTCCTCTTCGAGCTGCGCCGCCCGACCCAGCTTCTCACTGCGCTCGGTCAGGGCCGAACCGCGCTTTTCGATGGCCGGATCACCGAGCAGACCGCCGATTGTGGAGTCGAGCACTCCGAGCGAACGCTCGTAGAGCAGGCGTGCGGGTGCTTCGGAGTCGAGCCGTGACACGACTCGGTCCTCGATCAACTGCAACGGGAATCGGGCAATCTTGTACTGCACGCGCAGTACTGCGAACGGAACTTGGATGACGTTCATGGGTGTACTCCTGAGTCTGATGAGCGCGTTGCTCTAAGAAAGGTCTGCCTGATCGGTGAGGCTGTCGGCCTGACGGCGGATTCGATCGGCCTCTGCCTGTGCGTCAGATGCCTCTTTGACCGACTCTTGATGCTCATCTGCGGCCTCGACCACGTCGTCGGCAGCATCGGCGAGCTCAGCGCGCTCCTCGGCCCTTGCCTGCTTCTCCTTGGCACGGGCGTCGAGCTCGGCCTGGGTCTGCTCGACCGCGACCTTCTTTTGTTCTTGCTGTTCTGCAGCACGCTTCTGAGTTTGCTGCGCCTCATGAGCAGCGCGCTCCGCTGCCGCCGTCTCCGCACTCACCTCGATGCGCTCTTCGGCGCTCTCGGCCCGGGCTTTCTGGGCCTGCGTCCGTGCCTGCTCGGCCTCGGCATCCGCAACGGCCTCGACGCTATTGGCTTCTTTGCGTTCCTGGGCCTGGGTCTGCTCGAGTTGGCCTTCGGCAGTCAGCGAGTCGTTGCCGGTCACGGCACCGGCAACCTCTTTGGCCTTGCCCTTGACCGAGTCGAAGAGGCCCTTGCGGGCCTGGTCGGCCTTGCTGTCCTCATTCATCTGAAAAGACTCCTTCTGGTGACATCTGTTCGAGTACTCGGTGTGAGTCTCGGTGGGTGTCTGCGGACAAGTGGTTCCCCGCGCCGGGCTGTTTGAACCGGATTTGGCCCGCCATTGTGACCGGGACCACAGAATGGTTTCGCTGGTCAGGGCTTCTCTTCGTGATGGCGTCGGCCGTGGGTGCGCCGACGCTGCTTCATCTCCGCCTCGAACACATGCCGGACACCGCCTTGGAGTTCATCCCTGATCTGTTGGTCGTGCTGTCGGAACTGCGACCAGTAGTTGTCGTCGAAGTCTTCGACGATCTGGAAGGTCCACCTGTCTTCGATCACATTCCGGCCGACCATGTCTTCCTGCAATCGGTCGGCCTGCTCGTGATGGCCGGCGTCGCGTAGTGCTTCGACCGCCTCTCCGAGCAGGAGGTCGGCGTGACCCATGAGCTGGTGGAAGGAGTAGAGGTGCCCACGCGCACGATCGGCGCATTCGAGAGCTTCGGACACTTTGCCGACGGCCGACACGGTGGCATCGGTGACCCCTTCGGGCCGGCGCTGATCGAGGGGTGCGGATTCACTATTTTTCGACACGTGCGAGCTGTACCCAGGTGCGGACGAAATATCCCACACGCCTAGGTGCCGCCGCAGGTGACCGGGCACACATTGATCTCAGGGTCCCGCGTCGGCTTGGTTCCTTCGACACCGAGGGGGCACCTGACGTTTCACCGCGGGTCACCCGGCCTCGCTAGTCTTCCGAGCGAGTCCAGATAAGGGGGCGCAATGGATTTTCGACATCTCAAGTCATTCATCACGCTCGCTGAAGAACTGCATTTCGGCAGGGCCGCCGCACGTCTGCATCTGTCACAGCCGTCGCTCAGTGCACAACTGCAGAAGCTGGAAAAGTCACTGGGTGTCACTCTCGTGGTCCGCACGTCCCACGAGGTCCAGTTGACATCGTCGGGTGTCGAGTTCGCCAAGCAGGCCAGAGTGGTGGTCGCACAGATGGAAAAGGCTGTCGATGTCGCGAAGTCGACAGCCGCCGGCCAGGTCGGATCTCTGAACATCGGTTACAACTTCCCGGCGAGCAGACACGTCCTGCCCGCGGCGTTGACCAGGCTCAACGAGCGGCACCCCAGGATGGCAGTGTCTCTGTGGGAGAAGCGCACGGGACCACAACTCGGCGGGCTCCAGGACGGTTCGCTCGACGTCGCCCTGGTCTACGGTCGGCCGCAGCTGCCGGGATTGCGGGCCAGGTTGCTGTTGTCCAAGGTTCCCATCGTGGCCGTGGTCGGTCGCTCGCATCCGTGGGCCGGCCGGTCGAGCGTGCAATGCGCAGAGCTGGCCGCCGAACGATGCGTGCTGTTCGCCCGCGAACAGTGCCCCGCGATGTACGACGTGATCGTCGCTGCGGCGACGGAGGCCGGGGTTTCACTGACGATCGCGCAGACCTCGGACGACCCGAGCGGGACAGCGCACATGGTTGCGGTGAAACCATATGTCGCATTTGCATCGCTGTCGCGAGCGGCGGCAGTGGGCATGGGCACCGCGGGTGCGTCCTCCGTGGCGGTCAAACTCGTTGACCCGATTCCCACCATCGACCTGTACATGGTGTGGTCGGCTTCCACGGTGAACAGCGCGGTGGATGCCTTCGTCGAATGCGTCGACGAGATATGTGACGAGGACGAAACAGCCAGGCGCGCCGGAACGTTGGCAGCTCAGTCACAGAACACTCCTCCAGATGCGCATTCGCAGAACGTGTCCAGGACCTCGTCGTCCCGGGTCCCGGCACAATCTCCGGCCGGCCCGGGCCACCGGATTGCTGCTGTTCACTGACTGCCATAGGCAAAACCTCTGGCACGGTCGGAAAGTGACGCTCGTACTGCCCTGCCGGAAGGCCACGAACAACCATTGTTCTCATGAAGCAGATATCGCACGGCGGTACCGGCCTTGACCTCCTGGCCGACGAGAACCTGTACGACCGGGTTCGAAAAGTGTTCGGAAGCAATTCTTTACGGCAGATACTCGTCGCGGGTGCGGATGGAACCGCGCTGTCCGGCGCCCAGGCCGACGACGAGGTTCGCCAGCGTGCGGGGATCCTCTCCGAGCGTGGTGTGCGCCGGGGTGATCGGGTTGCGATCCTGTCGACAACCAGCCTCGACTGGGTGCTGATCGACCTTGCTGTTCTCGCGCTCGGAGCCGTGGTGGTTCCGGTGTACCCGACGTCGTCCGCCCACCAGATCGCGCACATTCTGGCCGATTCGGGGGCGGTACTGGGCATCGCCGACACCGACACGGACAGTGATCGACTCGTCGAAGGGGGCGTACCGGCGATCACCTTCGACGATCTGATCGACGCGTCGGCGGCCGCGCTCGACATCGAGGACACTCTGGCAGCGTGTGTGGCCGACGACGTCGCGATGATCGTATACACCAGCGGCACAACGGGTCCCGCGAAGGGATGTGTCATCTCCCACCGCAACATGTTCGCAGCGGCGTCGAACACCGTGCTGCGAACCGGTGACATGTTCGTCGATCCAACAGCGGTGACAGCTCTGGCTTTGCCACTGTCGCACGTGTTCGGTCAGACGATTTTGTTCGCCGGTTTGCTGGGCGGCACCAAGACCCACTTCATCAGCAGCATCCCTGAGCTGATCCCGCAACTTCCCTCGATCTCGCCGAACTTTCTCGCCCTGGTGCCTTACGCACTGGAGAAGATCCGCAAGATCGCCCGGCAAGGTCTCACCCCGGCAGACGAGGCCGGAGCGATCGCGCGTGGTCACACGGCGTTGACGTCGACCGAACTCGAAGCCTCCGAACCCGTTGCCGGATTGCTCGGCGGTCGCCTGACCAACGTGATCTCAGGTGGCGCATCGCTCGATGCGACAACTGTTGCGTTCTATGCGGGGTTCGGGGTGCGACTCCTCAACTGTTACGGCATGACAGAGACCGCCACCGCCGTGACGGTCAACGAGCCCACGACCAACCGGGTCGGCACTGTGGGACGCCCCATCCCGGGGACGACGGTCGCGATCGCCGACGACGGCGAAGTGCTTGTGGGAGGAGTGAACGTCAGCCGTGGGTACTGGGGCGCGGCCGCGGACAAGACCGCCGTGGACGCGGAGGGATGGCTCCACACCGGCGACATCGGCGAGCTGGACGCCGACGGGTACCTCGTCATCACGGGCCGCAAGAAGGAGATCCTGGTGACCAGCGGGGGAAAGAACGTCGCCCCCACACCACTCGAGGACAGGATCCGCCTGCACCCGCTGGTGAGCAATTGCATCGTCATCGGCGACGGCCGACCATTTGTCACCGCACTGGTGACGCTGGATCAGGCCCAGTACGCTCGCTGGCGGAAAGAAACGACGGACGCCACCGACGACCTCACGGATACACGGTTGACCCGCGCTGTGCAGCAGGCGATCGACGATGCCAACAGCCTGGTGTCGCGTGCCGAGTCCATTCGCGAGTTCCGAATCGTCGACGGTGACTTCACGGTGCAGGAAGGCCTCCTGACCTCATCGTTGAAACTCAAGCGCAGCAACATCATCGACACACACCGGCATCTTGTCGATGAGCTGTACGCAATCCGGGTGTAACCAGTCCGTAGCAGCATGAACGCGCGATGAATTCTGAAAGCTGTTAGCTGGCAATAGCTTACGTCGATGGACCGATGAGACTACGCATGACGGCCTGGAGCCCTCATCCATTCCGCAGAAGACTGAAGTCATCACACATCAGATCGCACTGATCGCAGGGAGAATCGCATGTACGACGTAATCGTGGTCGGCACCCGGGTTTCGGGATCGTCGGTGGCAATGTTGTTGGCACGCAGTGGGCTCAAGGTGCTCGCGGTCGACGGGGCAACATTCCCGAGCGACACGGTCTCCACCCACTACATCCACCAGGCCGGGCTGTCCCGACTGCAGGATTGGGGACTGCTCGACCGGGTGATCGCCAGCGGCTGCCCGCCCATTCGGCACCTGAACTTCTCTTACACCGACATCGCACTGAGCGGAATGGCCGACCCCATCGACGGAATCGATGCGGTGTACTGCCCTCGCCGGACTGTGCTCGATTCCATTCTCGTTGATGCCGCGCGTGAGGCCGGTGCCGAGATGATCGAGGGATTCACTGTGCGCGACCTGATCTTCGAGGGTGACCAGGTGGTGGGTATCCGCGGCAGCCGCGCCGGTGGGTCCACCGAAGAGTTCAGAGCCGCCTTCGTGGTCGGAGCGGACGGCGCGAACTCCACCGTGGCCAAGCGTGTCGACGCGCAGAAGTACGACCAGTCGGCCGGCGCATGCTTCGTCTACTACTCGTACTACTCCGGGCTCGACTGGGGCATGCAACATCGCACCGGTTTCGGGGAACAGCAGTTCGCCGCATGGCCGACGAACGACGATCTCTATCTTGTTGCCGTGATGCGCAAGCGCGACCGTCTCAAGGAGTTCCGTAAGGACCCCGATGCGAACATCCAGGAGATCGTGGACGCCATCGACCCGAAGTACGGAGAGAGCCTCCGTGACAACGGCACCCGGGTGGAGCGGTTGCGGCCGATGACCTACCCGGACAATTACCGCCGTACCTCTTTCGGCCCGGGGTGGGCATTGGTGGGCGACGCCGGCTATCACAAGGACCCGTTCACGGGCTGGGGCATCACCGACGCCTTCAAGTATGGCGAGATGCTCGCGCATCGCCTGGTGGAAGGCCTGGGCGGCCAGCGCCCGTTGTACGACGCCCTCGCCTCCTATCAAGCCGATCGGGACGCTCAGAGTGCCGGGACGTACGAACTCACCAAGAGCATCTCGGAGCTCTCCTTGACCCCGTACTACGACTCGGTCTTCCGGGCTGCGAGCAAGAGCCCTGACTACACGACGAAGTTCTTCGGTCTCATTGCCGGTGGGTACCCGGGTGAAGAGTTCTTCGCGCCCGACAATCTCGCAGAGTTGTACGCGACCGTCGATCTGCCGGTCGGCGATCGGCACCTGGTCCAGGCATGAGCGGCTACGGGCTATGTGCCATCGGCGACAGTTTCGTCGAAGGCCGGGGCGATGAGAATGCCGGTGGCGGCTTCCGCGGATGGGTTCCTCGACTTGCCGGCCAACTCGGCCTCCGCTCGGCCAAGGTCTGCAACCTCGGCGCGCACGGCGCCACCAGCTCCGTTGTGATCAGTGACCAACTCGAGCGGGCAATCAGCGCGCGGGCACCATTGACCGGAGTCATCGTGGGCGTCAACGACCTTGTCAGCGACTTCGACCGAAATCGATTCAGCGACAACGTGAACACCATCTTCGAGACATTGAGAGCTGTATCACCGACCGTGTTCACGGCCACCTACCCCGACATCCCGGCTCGTCTGCCGGTCCCCGCATCGTTCGCCGATCTGCTCCGCGAACGTTTCGAGTACGCGAACACCGTACTGGCCGACGTGTGCGACCGCACCGAAACAGTGCTGCTGGACATCGCTGCCGACCGGCAGTGGGCGCGCAGTGACCTCTGGTCGGCAGACGGATTGCACCCCAATGCGCTCGGGCACAGCACTTTTGCGCAGTCCATTGCGGCAACCATCGCACGGCGTGCGGACACGGACCTCGCGGCCTGACCCGATCGATCCTCGCACTACCAACTCCAGTGGAGACAGACGTGACACTCGCATCACCCCACGACGCGGCCGGCCACGGCCCCGAATCGAGCGATCCCAGAAGCGATTCGCCGCAGTCCGATGGACCCGACACCGAATATGTGAACCGGCGGCTGGCCGACACCCCGATCGCGATCGTCGGCATGTCAGCGCTGCTACCCGGCGCCAAGAACATCCGAGATTACTGGCAGAACATCGTCGACGGGACGGACTGCACCACCGAGGTGCCGCAGTCGCGGTGGGACCTGGAGGACTACTACGACGCAGACAGGACTGCGCCTGACAAGACCTATTCCAATCGGGGTGCGTTCATCCCGGACGTCGAGTTCGATCCCATCGAGTTCGGTATGCCACCGAATCAGCTCGAGGTGACCAGCACCATGCAGACTCTGAGTCTTGGTGTTGTGCGTGACCTCCTCGGAGACGCCGGCGCAAAGGATTCGTCCTGGTATGACCCTTCCCGCACCGGCGTCGTCATCGGCACCACCGGTCCGGTGCCTCTGATGCATCCTCTTGCCGCCCGGCTGTCGACACCGGTCCTCAAGGCGGCCGCTCGTAGCTGCGGTCTCAGCGAGGCCGACACCGAGGCCGTTGCCGAGAAGTACGTGGCCGCCTTTGCGCCGTGGGAAGAGAATTCGTTTCCAGGCCTCCTCGCCAACGTCGTCGCAGGGCGTATCGCCAACAGGTTCGGCCTCGGCGGTATGAACTGCACCGTCGATGCCGCCTGCGCCGCATCGCTGGCAGCCATTCGTACCGCGATCGCGGAGTTGGTCGACGGCCGAGCAGACACGATGATCACCGGTGGTGTCGACACAGAGAACTCGATCTTCATCTACCTCTGTTTCTCCAAGGTCGGCGCGCTGTCGCCGACCGGGCAGATCAGCCCCTTCTCGGACAACGCCGACGGCACGCTCCTCGGTGAGGGCATCTGCATGCTTGCCCTGCGTCGACTGTCGGACGCACGTCGGGACGGCAACAAGGTCTATGCGGTCATCAAGGGAATCGGGTCATCGAGTGACGGACGATCCAACAGCATCTACGCTCCCCACGCCGATGGCCAGCGGGTGGCGCTCCAACGTGCGTACGACGATGCCCGCTGCGAGCCTTCGTCGGTCGAACTGTTCGAGGCACACGCCACCGGTACAGCAGTCGGCGACAAGACCGAACTCACCGCACTTGGAAAGATGCTGCGTGCCAACACCGATGAGGAGGCGTTTGCTGCGCTCGGTAGTGTCAAATCGCAGATCGGGCACACCAAAGGCGCAGCCGGTACAGCCAGCCTGATCAAACTGGCGCTTGGCCTGCATCACAAGATCCTGCCGGGCACCATCAACGTGAGCCGTCCCAACCCGGTCATCACAGATGGCGCGCCCTACTACGTCAACAGCCTCACCCGCCCCTGGGTGCTCGATCCACATCGCCCGGTGCGGAGGGCGGCGGTCTCGGCAATGGGATTCGGCGGCACGAACTTTCACATGGTTCTCGAGGAAGCAGACACGGACCGAAGTGAGGTGCGGACCTGGCACCAGACGCCGACGGCGTCGCTCTGGCACGCGCAGGACGTGCCGGCGCTCATCGAGAAACTCCAGAGCGGTTCGCCGGTCGATGGGGGCGACATCCCGCCAACCGACGCCAGAATCGGCTTCGTGTGGGTCGACGAGGAACAGCGCACCCGGCTCATCGAGGTCGCGTTGGAGACATTGGCGCGCGACGCTGACTCGCCGGCCTGGAATCACCCAGAAGGCATATATTTTCGCCGGCATGCGCAGGCCGACCTCAAGGTGGGCGCACTGTTCTCCGGACAGGGCAGCCAGTACGTCAACATGGCGTCGTCCTCGGCCATGAACCTACCGCCGGTGGCAGGGGCCTTTGATGACGCCAACGCCGCTTTCGAAGGTGTGAAGCGCCGACTCGGCTCCATCGTGTTCCCGCCCCCGGCCTTCGACGACGATGAACGGGCCGAGCAGGAGGAGCTCCTCAAGCTCACAGAGCATGCGCAACCGGCGATCGGAGCGGTATCGGTCGGTCAGTACCGATTCCTGTCAGAACTGGGCTTCACCGCCGAAGCGTTCGGCGGACACAGTTTCGGGGAGCTGGGCGCGCTCTGGGCGTCCGGCGCACTCGAGACCGGAGACTACTTCCGGCTGGCGCGCGCTCGCGGCGCCGCGATGGCAAAAGATTCGGGCTCGGACCGGGGAGCGATGTTGGCCGTTCGCGCTTCGCGCTCGGACGTCGACGAGCTGGTCGACCGCACCGACGACGTTTACGTGTGCAATCACAATGCCCCTGACCAAGTGGTGGTCGGTGGTGGCAGTGAAGCCGTGGCGGACTTCGCCGAACAATGCGCTGAGCTCGGCTGGAACACAAGGGCATTGCCGGTGTCGGCGGCGTTCCATACGCCTTATGTCGCACACGCCACCGGCACGTTCCGCGAGGCGGTGGACTCGGTCACCATCGGCGCCCCCCAGGGCGCGGTGTACGGAAACGATCCCGAACGTGCCTACGGACCCGACGCCGCAGGCAACGCCGACATCCTCGTCGATCAATTGATGCACCCCGTCGAGTTCGTGGCGGTACTCCGAGGAATGCGCGACGCGGGCTGCACGACCTTCGTCGAGTTCGGTCCCAAACAGGTGCTCACGTCTCTGGTTCGGCGCACGCTGGGTGATGAGGTCATCGCGATTCCCACCGACATCGGACCGATGGGAGACGGGGACCTCGGGCTCAAACGGGCCGCGGTCGCCCTGGCGGTGTTGGGAATGCCGTTGTCCGGCATCAATCGGTATCAGGCCGACCCGCCGGCCCCACCGCGCACGTCGGCGATGGCGGTCACCATCTCAGCACCGGAATACGTTCCGGAAACCCGTCGTAAGGCGTACGCCGACGTACTGGCCAACGGCTATCGGATCAAGACGGTGGGCACTGACGACCTCGATGACCCCGTTCGACCCGCTCCGGTCCGCCCCCAACCGCTCGATGCCGACGAACACCCGACGACCACACCACTCACACCCGTAGAACGTCCTGAGGAGTTCACAGTGACACAACACCTTTCCCGCGCCGGGGACCCGAATGACGGTCACCTGAACTCGGCATTGAATCAGCACCTCGACACCCACCGCGAGTTCCTGGGGGCCCAACTCGGAATCGCTCGCGACCTCGCCGACGCGCTGCGTCGCGGCAACCTCGACGACGGATCGATCCGAGCGATCGAAGCGGTCAGCAATCAGTCGGTCGCATTGAGTGACAGCCATTCCCAGGCAGCCCACGTGTTGGTCGGGCTCGCCGAGCTCGAAGCAGGGTTGTCGCCTGAGGCAACTGCGGTCCCGGCCCGCGCTCGGCGGTCTGTCACCGTTCAGTCGTCGCCGGCGCCCGCCATCTCCGCACCAGTCGGCACGGAGCCGTCACGGTCCGATCAGACGCCGAACGCTCCGGCCGCGCACACTGCCCGGCAGGACAATGCTGCATCGGTCAGCACCACCTCGACGCCTCCGGCCGAGCCCTCGATACCCGGTTCGGATCTGTCGGAGCCGGCCGCCGAGCCCTCCGCGGCCCCTAGCGTGCCGGCAGTGGACGGGAACGAGGCTGCTGCCGATGACCTGCACACCGCCCTTCGGGAGGTCATCGCCGAAAAGACCGGGTATCCGGTCGAGATGATCGGCAGCACGATGGATCTCGAGTCCGACCTGGGCGTCGACTCGATCAAACGGGTTCAGGTGCTCGGAGCGGTACAGGAGCGGTTCCCACATCTACCGAGTCTGGGTCCCGAGCAACTCGGTGAGCTTCGAACGATCGACCAAATCGTCGAGGTCATCTCCGAGGGGAGTGATGCTTACCCAAAAGCGCCGGCCGCGGTGGCGCCGCGGCTCACTGATCACGCCCTGACCTCAGAGCACACTGATCCGATCTCCGTAATTCCTTCGGCCGAACGGACACCGGTCGAACTCGTCGCCCTGCCTCGGATCGACCGCGCTGTCGACGTGTTCACTGCCGATCCGACCGCATCCCTGTTCATCGTCGGGAACGTCAGCTCCCGGCTCGTCGACGCGCTGTCCGAAGCACTGCGGGCGCAGCGCTGGCGGGTGACGGGCTCACATGCGCACTCCGGCACCAACGGTTCGTCCGAAACTGCAACGGATCAGCCGGCGGAATCGCAGGCTGACCTCTGCGTGGTGATCCTGGGTGAGCCGACGACGATCTCAGAGGCTCAACAAGTTCTCACCGACTCGATCCTCGCCATCAAGGCAGCCTCCAAAGCACTCATCCCGAGGGATCGGCGCGCCGCCTTGCTGGCAGTCACCACCGTCGACGGTGCCCTCGGCTTCGGCGACCTCGATGTCGACCCGGTGGCGGCCATGGCCGCCGGCATCGGCGGTGCAGTGAAGACTCTTGCTGCGGAAAGGCCCGAGCTGTTCTGCCGCACAGTGGATGTCAATCCTCTGGTCGACCCGGACCAGTTCGCCCGGACGATCATCGACGAGTCACACGATTCGGCGGTCGACACCCTCGAGGTGGGTGTCGGTGAGCTGGGGGAGCGGCACACCCTGGTTCCCAGCGGACACGGAGCCCCGTCCACAGAGTTGTCTGCGGTCGGTGAGGACCCGCTCCACGACATGTCGGTGGGCGCGGACGATCTCCTGGTGGTGTCCGGCGGAGCCCGCGGCGTGACCGCCCTCTGTGTTCGTGAACTGGCCGCCCGCACCGAAGCCCGCTTCATCCTTTTGGGGCGCACCGATCCTTCACCGGACCCGGATTGGGCGAAGGGAGTCGACGACGCCTCGCTACAGGGTGCGGCGATCAGGGCGTTGGCCGGAAGTGGATTGACGCCCCGCGACATCAACGCTCGCTGTGCGGGCGTGCGGGCGGGACGCGAGATTCGGGAAACCTTGGACGCGCTGGGAGAACGTGGGCGATACCTGAGCGTCGATGTGACCGACGCCGACGCATTGCGCACTGCGCTTGCGCCCTACAGGCAGTCGGTCACGGGCATCATCCACGGTGCAGGTGTTCTTGCCGACTCACTGATCGCGACGAAAGAAGATTCAGAGATCGCGCGGGTCCTCACCCCGAAACTGCGTGGGATCGACGCGCTGATGGACGCCTTGGACTCTGCCACCGATGACTCGCCGGTCGAGCACCTGGTGTTGTTCACCTCCGTGGCCGGGCTCTTCGGCAATCGGGGTCAGAGTGATTACGCCACCGCCAACGAAGCCCTGGGTCGATTCGCGGTTGCCACGAAGCGTCGGCACCCTGACCTTCACGTCACCGCCATCGACTGGGGAGCGTGGGACGCCGGCATGGTCGATGACGTGCTACGGGCGCACTTCCGCGACAACGGGGTCGAGTTACTCCACCCACGAACCGGCGCAGTGGCTTTCGCAGAACAGTTCTCGGCAGAACGCAGGGACGATGTAGTGGTCTTGATCGGGCCGACGCGTCCGTTGGCTTCCGGGTCCGCCACGGATCCGGTTGCCTTCACCGCACACCGCGTCATCGAGGATCTGGCGCGCCACCCGATCATCGAGGCGCACCGGATCGGCGAGAAGGTGGTCCTCCCCGCCACTTTCGCACTCGGCGCGATGATCAACGTGGCAGAGAGAGCGTTGCCGGGTCGATGCGTCCGAGGGGTCAGAGACTTCCGTGTACTCAACGGCGTCTCCTTCCCGTCGGGTTCGACGGTTCCGCAGCTGCTGGTACATGCCGAGCCGACACGCGACGCGACCACGTTGTCGGTCCGGGTCACGAGTGTTGACGGTGAACGCGTCATCCCTCATTACGTCGCTCAGCTCCTGTTGGCCGACAACGAGCCGCCGACCGCATTCGATCCCGACTGGGGCCACGTCGGCAAGGACGCTCAGTTCATCTACGACGAGGGGCGGCAGTTCCACGGACCAGCCCTTCGTGGGCTCGCGGAGGTTCTGGAGTTGTCCGAATCGCGATTGGTGGTCACCGCCTCGCTACCCGAAGCGGTTGTGGCGCTTGGTGCGTATCAGGGAATGTTGCACAATCCCGTGCAAGCCGACCTGATCCTGCAGGTGCCACCGGTACTCGCGCACAGCGCGCTGGGAGCGGCGTGCCTGCCGATGGGCGTGGGTTCCATAGACTTCTACCACCAACTGCCGACCGGCGAGGCATTCACCATCGTCGCCGACAATCTCAGGCGCGATGCGTTGTCGGCCACTGTTGATGCGGTGGCGGTCGCGCAGGACAACACGGTCTTGCAACGCTGGAACGACGTGTCGGTGGTCACCGCGCCGGACCTTTCAGCAATGTTCCTTGAGTCGGCCCGGCAATGGAACTGACCACCCGGGACCGCGCATCGAAGACAGGAAGATCTATGGCACACATCCGCTTTGACGGCATCGTGTTCAATCCCGTACCTCCCCGACCCGCGGACGTGGTGGAGGCCGCGCCGAGATCCGCCGGCAGCCGGACGCGCGAATCGATTGCACCGCGAGAAGCTGTGCCGGTGGGGACGATGGCACAGCTGGCCGCAGTCCGAGACAGCGTTGTCCGTGCTCACCAGGCCACCATTGCTGCAGCGTCGGCTGTCGCACGGGCGACACTGCACGGTGGCCTCAACCCGGCACCGAGACAACTGGTGGAAAGGACGTGGCCCGAGACCGTGGACACGTTCTCCACCACTCGCGCTGCCGAACTCGCGGCTGTGCGTTGCTTTCGACCTCTGGCCCGATCCGCCAAACGGGAGCTGTCCTCCGAAGACCTCGATGTCCTCACCCGCGGCGGGATCGAGCAGGTGTTCGGCCCGACGCACCGCCAAACCGCCACCGATCATGCGACCGGCCGAACCACCACCGCGAACAGCATGTTGACGGTCGCGTCCCACGGACAGGTACAGAGCATCGAAGGTCTGGAGTCGTCGGCACGCGGGGCCGACTTCGGCGGCCTCACAGTGAGGTACGACGGTGACCCCGTTGCGGCCGCACGGTCCGCGGCCGAGATTTTCGGTGTGTTCGTAGGTCTGCATCTGTGCATGTCCGATTGCGTGGCCGAATCGCAGGCACACGGCACCACACCGAATCCACCGTCGTCACAACGATTGTCATTGCGCGTGGTGGAGATCGATCTCGTCCCGATTCCGCATCTACGGGCGCGCGTGAGTATCGATGGGTCAGAACCATCCCCGGACAACGGTTTCGATGTCACCGTTGACTTCATACCTCGCGGTGGTGTCGCGTTGGGCCCCGGTACCAACGGTCACCTGCAGGACTGGACCGGACGCGTGGCGACCACCGGCCGGCAGGCACTGTTGAGCGAGTTCCACATGGCGCATCTGGCCCGCGGTGATCAGGGGATCGCGTTCGGACCTGAGTTCTCGCGCTACACCGGCAACCGGGCCACCCGGCTGCCCACCGGCGGGTTGTTGCTGGTTGACCGGGTCACAGAGTTCTCCGGCACACGAGGCAACTGGGACGCCGGTGCGGACTATCGCACCGAATACGACGTGCCTGCCGACGCGTGGTATCTGGAGGACACTGCAAACGGATCCGTGCCGCACTTCGTCTACATGGAGACATCGTTGCAGGCCGCGCTGCTGATGGGCTACTACCTCGGGCCCACGCTCGGGTCCACAGAAACCCTGCGACTTCGAAACCTCGGCGGAACCGCCACGGTCAGTCGCAGACTCGACCTCAGGGGAAAGACGATAGATCAAAGCTCGACGCTCGTGTCGACGACGCTGATGCCCGGGTCATCGCTACAGAGTTTCGACTACTCCCTTCGGGTGGATGGAGATGAGTTCTACAGCGGCACGACCATGTTCGGGTATTTCAGCGATTCGGCCCTGGACAATCAAACCGGGCTCGACGCAGGACGCCATCGACCGAACTGGCTCGAGACACTGGAGTCGGCACCGCAGATACGCACCATCGATGTGGCGGCACGTAGGGACCGACGCGAACCGCTGTGCTCCACGGGGGCGTTGGCTCTGGTCGACCACGTCGATGTGGTCGACGGAGGTGGCCAGTACGGCAACGGATATCTGCACATGACCCGCGACATCGAGGCAGACGAGTGGTTCTTCGACTGCCACTTCTACCTCGACCCGGTGATACCGGGTTCGCTCGGCGTCGAGTCGGTGATCCAGTGCATCCAAGAGTGGATGGTGGATGCCGGGATGCACCGGCAATGGCGTGACCCGCAGTTCCACATTCCCGAGAACGTGCCCTTCAACTGGAAGTACCGCGGTCAGTTCGTCCCAGACGACGGTCATTGTGAGCTGGAAGTCCACGTGAAAGACATTCGTACCCAGTCGGACTCGGTTGTTGTCGTCGCAGATGCGTCGTTGTGGAAACCGGGGTTGCGCATATACGAACTCATCGACATCTCGGTTGAACTCAGGGAAGGGATCTGACATGGTTGCGTCCTCCACAACATCCGGGACCGATGAGATCGCCCAGACGACAGCGGCTTTGTCAGACCTCTCGCGACCGTGCTGGGTGATCCGGGACCAAGACGACATCCGGGTGACGTCTGACGAGGCAGTCGCAGCTCGGTCAGAGGTGCTCACTGCCGTCGGGGCGTTGACGCCCGACCGTCTCGGCGATCGATCCTTCCAGCATTTTCACGGTGTGCGTTACGGGTACATGGCCGGCGCGATGGCCAATGGAATCGCATCGCCCGATTTGGTCAGCGCGCTGGCCAAGGCCGGATACCTTGCCTCCTACGGCGCTGCAGGCGTCGTACCGGCGAAGGTCGATGCTGCGCTGGCCGAGTTGGCCGCAACACTGCGCGATACCCCCTTTGCCTGCAACGTCATCCACAGTCCGAGCGAACCCGCTCTCGAGCGCGCCATCGTGGATGCATGCCTGCGCCATCGGGTGACCTGCGTCGAGGCGTCCGCCTTCATGTCCATGACGGCGGAACTGGTCCGCTATCGAGTACTCGGGCTCAGATCCGCTCCCGACGGGGGAATCGTCCGGGGTCACAGGGTGGTCGCGAAGGTGTCCCGGCTCGAGGTGGCGGAGGCCTTCTTACGGCCGGCGCCCGCTGCGTTGCTGCGTCAGCTCATGGAATCGGGTGACATCACCGCAGACGCGGCTCAC
Organism: Williamsia muralis; assembly: GCF_051487485.1. Taxonomy (GTDB): domain Bacteria; phylum Actinomycetota; class Actinomycetes; order Mycobacteriales; family Mycobacteriaceae; genus Williamsia; species Williamsia muralis_B. Next base: position 608,655 of record NZ_JAHVCV010000003.1, read on the forward strand.
CTGGCCGCGACGGTACCGATGGCCGATGACGTCACCGTCGAGGCGGACTCGGGTGGTCACACCGATCGCCGGCCGTTGCTGGTGGCATTACCTGAGATCATCGCGCTGCGCGACCGCATCGCCGGGGAATCACCTCTCGCCGCGGATGTTCGAATCGGGGCGGCGGGCGGCATCGGTACGCCGGCGGCCGCCGCGGCGGCTTTCGGACTGGGAGCGGCGTACGTCGTGACCGGGTCGATCAATCAGGCAAGTGTGGAGGCGGGTACCTCCGCGGCCACGAAAGAGCTTCTGGCCACCGCTGGTTCAGCCGATTGCGTGATGGCGCCGTCCTCGGACATGTTCGAGATGGGCGTGCAGGTGCAGGTACTTCGACGAGGAACCATGTTCGCCGGCCGCGCCGCTCAGCTGTACGACGCGTACCGCGCTTACGACTCGATCGACGCGATCCCGCAGAAGGTGCGCGACGGGCTCGAACGCGACATCTTCCGCCGGCCGTTGGAATCGGTGTGGGACGAATGCGTGCGTTACTTCACCGAACGTGACCCGAACCAGATCGCGGCTGCCCAGAACAACCCGCGGCGCCGGATGGCGCTGGTGTTCCGGTGGTACCTCGGCCTCTCGTCGGGATGGAGCATCGGTGGGGACGAGACCCGAACAGCGGATTACCAAGTGTGGTGCGGCCCGGCCATGGGAGCGTTCAATTCCTGGGCGGCCGGAACGCATCTGGCGTCCGCCCGCAACCGTCGCGCCGCGGACATCGCGCATCACGTCATGACCGGTGCCGCATTCCACACCCGCGTGGGCATCCTGCGCGGTGCGGGTGTGCACTTCCCGGCGCAAAGTGCGACCTACTGGCCGTCGCTGTAGTGCGTTCGACGGGGGAGTAGGCATGTCTGAGGTGGTGGTGGACGGGACCACCATCGGGTACCACGACACCGGCGTTCCAGCGGGCGTGCCCTGCGCGCAGACAGTGGTGTTTGCGCACGGGTTGTTGTTCGACAGCACGATGTTCGAGGCGCAGGTCGAGGTGCTGCGGGGACGCTACAGGTGTGTTGCCTTCGATTGGCGAGGGCAGGGAACATCACCCCCGACGGTCGACGGGTACGACATCGAAACCCTCACCAGGGATGCGCTGGGCGTGCTCCGGGCTCTCGACATCGGGCCCGTGCACTGGGTGGGGCTCTCGATGGGGGGATTTGTCGGTTTGCGCCTCGGCGCCCGCCACGGCGAGATGCTTCGGTCCCTCGCACTGTTGGACACCAGCGCCCGTGCCGAAACGCCCGGCACTGTACGGGAGTACAAGCGGCTGGCGTGGGCGCAGCAAGTGATCGGATTCGGACCGATCGCATCGATGGTCACGCCGCACATGTTCGGCCCGTCGTATCGGCGCGACCCGCGGAACAAGGCGTCGCTCGATCGCTGGCGACAAGCGGTGGGACGACGGACGCGCGCCAGCGTGCGCAAGGCGGTGTACGGCGTTGCCGAACGCGCCTCGGTAGATCACGAAATCGGCGCGATCGCCATACCCACTCTTGTGCTCGTCGGTGCGGACGACGTCGCCACGCCACCGTCGGAATCCGAACACATCGTGTCGTCGATACCGACGGCCCGACTGCAGGTGATCGACAACTGCGGTCACAGCAGCACGGTGGAACAGCCGGCGGCGGTTTCAGCTCATCTCGCGGACTTCCTCGCAGAGGTGTCCAGAACTCAGTGATCGGCCCGAGGGCACGTAGCTGAATCGCTGGTGTCAGTTCTTCATCAGTCGGATGTTGCGCATCGTCACCAACCCGGTGGCACATAACGTGTCACCGACTGCGGTTGACGTGAACACGTCTGCGGCAGCCACCGTGATGGTGCTGCCTGCCTTGAGTACTCGACCATGAACCACCAGTTTGTCGCCCTGTGCCGGTGCCAAGATCTTGATCGTGTAGTCGACCGTCATGTTGATCCAGCCGGGTGGGAGCAACGTTCCGGCTGCCGAACCGCCGGCGAAGTCTGCCAGGGAGCCGATGACGCCACCCTGGAAGAATCCGTTGTGTTGGGTGAGCTCCTCGCGGTAGGGCGCCACGAGTTCGACATCCCCGGGTTCGATGCGGGTGAAATCGAACCCCAGATGTTTGGCCGCGGGCATGCTGAGGACGACGTCCCTCACCGCCTGCTCGAAATCAGGGTTTGGAGCTTCCATCTCTACCGTCCTTTTCTGGGAATACTGAATCCGAGTCGATGCGATGCGGATCCAGCGTTGAGGTCTGTGTCTGTACACATTCGAAATCCCTTGCGACGTAGCGACGTCGAGCTGCGGCTCGCATGATCTTCCCGCTGGTGGTCTTGTGGAGTTGTCCCGGCGTCACCAAGAGAACATCGCTGACTGTCACCTGATGTTCGCGCGTGACCGCGCCTCGAATCGCGAACGAGATGTCGTGACACCGCGACTCGGGAAGTGGCTCTTCGCCTCTGATCTCCGCTACCACCACCAGGGCCTCCACACGGTCTCGTAACGTGGAGAACGCAGCGCAACCACCAGGCCGGACCGACGGATGTGCCGTCTGTACTGTGTGTTCGATGTCGTGAGGGTAGTAGTTCGTTCCCCGGATGATCACCATGTCTTTAAGGCGCCCCACAACAAAGAGTTCATCATCGATGAATGCACCGAGATCGCCGGTACGTAAGAAACTCACAGCGGGTGAGCCGTCGATGTGGGCATCGAAGGTCGCTGCCGACTCGTCTGGTCGACGCCAGTAACCCTGTGCCACATGATCTCCGGCCACCCAGATCTCACCGATCTGATCGGCGCGGCTTGGCCGTCGGGTATCAGGATCGATGATGCGGACATCTTCTCGCAGCAGGACTGTTCCCGATCCGACAAGCGTGGGTGACGGTTGCTCCGGACTGTGATTCGTCTCAGGAACAAGGCGTTTACGACCGCGCTCCGCGGGATCGACCCCGATGTGGCGAGCGCCCCGGCCTTTTCTCGCGGCCGTCACCAGAAGCGTCGCTTCGGCCAGGCCGTAGCAAGGCATGAACGCGGCCTCGGTGAACCCTGCGGGTTCGAATCGTTCAGCGAACCGTCGTACGGTGTCGTCGCGGATCGGCTCGGCCCCGTTGAACGCAACTTTCCAGTGGCTGAGGTCGAGTCCTGCGACCGTGGCGTCCGTGGCCCGCGCAACACACAGATCGAAGGCGAAGTTCGGGCCTCCACTCGTGTGCGCGCGATAGCGCGAAATCGCCGACAGCCACATCAGTGGCCGCCGGATGAACGCCGACGGTGACATCAGGACGCTGGTGGCACCGACGTAGAGCGGCTGCAGGACATTGCCGATCAGCCCCTGGTCGTGAAAGAAGGGCGCCCACCCCACCACGGTCGATTGACTGTCATGGCCGAAAGCCGCCTGGATCATCCGTTGATTGGCGACAAGATTGCCGTGCGTGACCATCACCCCTTTGGGGTCCGAGGTCGAGCCAGAGGTGTACTGCAGAAAGGCGACGTCGCCGATTGCGGGGCGCCGCGCCTCCAGTTCCGCATCCATCTGGTCGGTGAAGTCGGTGCCTGTAGGTGGCATCTGGTCGACGACAATCCAGCTGATCGTCTGCACGGTCAGCGCCGGCAGCGCCTGTGCCGACTCCAGCATCGAGCTCACGGTGAGGACAGTCGTGGGTTCACAATCCCGCACAATGCTCGCTGTGGTGGCCCGCAACCCATGTGCTCCCGGCGGAACAACCGGCACAGCGACAACTCCTGCGTACAGGCACCCGAAGTAGGCGACGATGAACTCCGGACCCTGAGGGAACACCAGAAGCGCGCGATCGCCGGGTCGGCAGCACGACAGCAGTCGCGACGCCACCTCCGTGGCCTGCCGGTACAGTGCCCCGTAGGTCAGCGTCACCGTCTCGACACCCGAATCATCCAGAAAGACATACGCTTTCCTGTCCGGATCTGAGTCTGCACGTTCACGCAGCAACTGCGGCAACGTCGTCGCCGTCGTCGATTCGGTCGGGGACCGTTGCGCCACGTTCACGTCGCCGGCACCACGTTGTCGAGCGCACGGACCATGTGAGCAGCGATGGCGTCGCGGTGCTGCTGGTGGAAGAAGTGGTCTCCTGTGAACTCATACGATCGAAATGCATTGTGTGAGTGTGCTGCCCAAGCTCGAACTTCTTCGGGGTCAACCACCGGATCTCCTGTCCCGTAGAAGGCCGTGATCGGACACGGCAGTGTTGTTGTGCGCCCGAACGTGTACTTCTCGGACAGTTCCAGGTCGGCTCTGATCAGGGCCAGCACGTACTGACGGAACTCCGGGCTCGTTGCCTCGATATCACCCATGCCCCCCATCGCGCGCAGCGCGGTGATCAAGTCCGGTTCTGAAACGTCATGTATCGGTGTCCTACTCGGCGAACGGTGAGGTGCTCGCCGTCCCGACACAAACAGGTGAACAGGTGGCGCACCGGCAGCACAGAGCTCGTGCGCCAGTTCGAACGCCACCAGTGCCCCCATGCTGTGGCCGTACAGCGCAACCCGTGAGTCGAGAAGACAAATGTCGGAGACCAATGCACTGACCGCCTCGCCGACCCGGCGAAAGTGCGGCTCGGCCGCTCGATCCTCTCGGCCAGGAAGTTGGGTTCGCACCACTGCGATGGTGGTGGGGAACAGGCCGAGCCATCGATTGAAGGACGCCGCGCCACCGCCGGCATGCGGGACGCATATCAAATGGACAGGGGAGTCGTCGGCGCCCCTCAACAGCACGGACGTGGTCATGCTGCCCCATTTATCAGTCGAACCGGGAGCTGGGAGAGCCCGCGGACGATCAAACTGTCTGTCTGCCAGTCGACGTGCTCGGTCGCCAGTTCCAGGCGCCGTACGGGATCGCCGAAGAGAACGCCGATCGCAACCTCTGCCTGTAGCCGCGCGAGGAGGCCGCCGAGGCAGCCGTGCATGCCGTGACCGAACGCGAGGTGCCGCTGACCGGTGCGGGTCAAGTCGAACTCATCTGGTTTCTCGAACACAGCGGGGTCTCTGTTCGCAGCCCCGATACAGAGCAGTATCTGGTCGCCGGCTTCCACCTCGCTCCCGCTGATCTCGACTCCGCGGGTGGCGACTCGTTTGGTCATCTGTAGCGGGCTCTGAAAGCGAAGGGTCTCTGTCACCGCTGCGGTTGCCAGGGACCGGTCCGACGTCAGCAGGTTTCGTTGCTCGGGGTGCTGCAACAGGGCCAGCACAGCGTTCCCGATCAGTGATTTGGTGGTCTCGTTGCCGGCGACAAAACACATGATGCACAGAAAGACGATCTCCTCGGATGCGAAGGCGTCGCCCCCTGAGGTCTTCGCGGCCAGTAGGTTGCTGATCAGGTCCGGGCCGGGGTGCGCTTTGCGGTGAGCCACCACGTCGTCGAACGCAGTGGTGAACTCCTCCACCACGTCGCACACTCGACTGAAGACCGCGGCACTCATCAGGCCTGGTTCCAGCAGGAACCGGATATCCCGAGTCCACGGCCCGACCTGTGCACGAATGCTGTCCGGAACGTCCATCCAGTCACACATCACGGTCACGGGCAAAGGTGCGGCATAGTCACCGATGATGTCCATGCCGTCGTGCCGCGTCTGCTCGAACAACTTCTGCGCGACACCGACAATTCGTGGCCGTAGCGAGGCGACAGCTCTACTGCTGAACGCCTGATTGATCAGGCCGCGCAACCGCGCGTGGTCCGGATTGTCGGTGAACACCAGCGACTTCTCTCCCAATCGCTCGATCCGCGCAACGTTGCTCTGCGACAGACGATCTGCTTGCCGATTCACCAATTGTGGTATCACCGCTGAGCTGAACGTCCGGTCCATCAACACCGATTCGACATCCGCGTGTCGGGTCAACACCCACATACCGAGTGTCTTGTGCGGTGCCGCTTGCTCTTGAAGGGTGCGGTACTGACGATAGGGATCGTCGCGAAACGCGGCGCTGAAGGGGTTGAACCGTGGCACGGGTCGAACTGTGCCGGGGGGAGTGACGGGGGTCGGACCTTCGCGAGCTACCGATGATGTGGTGCCGGTCATCTCGACGCACCGCCGAAGTGGCCGTCGGCATACGGCCGTAGAACCAGGCGCAGAAGACAGATCTTATTCATCCGGAACCCGATTGCGGACATCTTCAGGTACCGCTCGTACCGAGCAACCACATCTTCACCGACGAGGGCAGTGGCTTCCTCACGACGGGCGCGAAGCCGCTGAGCCCACTGTTCACAGGTCCAGGCGTAGTCGAGCCGGCCGTTGGCAACCGACTGCACCTCGAACAATCCGTCGGCGGCGCTGACTATCTCAGCCAACGAGGGAAGGTCGGCGTCGGGAAAGATCTCCTGTTGCATGAACGAATTGGCGTCGCTTCGGGACATGTTCGCGTAGGCGATGGTCTGCAGCGACAACGTCCCGTCTGTGTTGAGCCAGGTGCGGCACCGGGAGAAGAACTCGCGGTATATCCCGATCTTCTCCGTAGGGGTGTCGTCTGGTCGGGCGAAATGCTCGAAAGCACCGATGGAGATGATTCCGTCGAAACGGTCATCGGGCGCGAAGTCCATCCAGTTCTCGGTGCGCACTTCCACGCCGCGTAGGGCGAGCTCCCGAATGTGCCGAGTTTGAGCCTCACTCAACGTCAGACCCACCGCACGTGTCACGCCGTACTCCACCGACGCCTGCTCGAGTATCGCGCCCCATCCGCATCCCACATCGAGGATCGAACGCGCAGTGTCGGCCCGCACCGCATCGAGGTGGAAGCGGAGTTTGCGGTGCTGCGCGACAGCGAGTGTGTCCGTTGCGACAGTGGGCATGGCGCACGAGTACGACAGCGACGAATCCAGCCAGAGCCCGTAGAAATCGTTGCCGACGTCGTAGTGATGACGAATGGCGCGCGTGGCGGCGGACTTCCGCTCCTCTCCGGCGATCTCGTCGACCCGGGCGATCACAGTCGCACGGACTTCTCGTGTACGTAGCCGGCCACTGCCCGGAGTGTCGGGTTGTCGAACAGGGCCTCTGGCGGAACCTCGACTCCGAAATGCCCTTCGACGTCGATGAGCAGAGACACCGCCAGGGCCGAGTCGATGCCAAGCCGGTCGAAGGTCGCATCGGGATTCACTCTGTCGCCCGGCACTCCCAAGATGTTGCCCACGTAGTCCTGACACCAACTGACGATCTCGTCGCTGCGAGCGTTCATGTCTTTGTCACTCATGCCGGCACTCCACTCGTCGATGTGTCACAGGTGTTGTCGGGGATGCGTTTTGCCGCTTTACGTTCGTCTGACGGTAGGCCGACATCCCAGACGAGCCCGCACGCTGCCAGCAACCTGATGAGCCAGTACCCCGGGTCAAGCCGGTACCAGTCCAATCCGAACGAAGCCGACTCCGGGAAAGCGTGGTGGTTGTTGTGCCAGGACTCGCCGAGCGTCACTAGCGCGAACACTCCGCCGTTGCGGCTGTTCTCCCTCGACGCGTAGGGCCGCGTACCGAACATGTGCAGGAAGGAGTTGATGGCCCAGACGATGTGCTCGAGGACAAACATCCGGACCAACCCACCCCACAGAAGCCCACTGATCACCCCGGTCCAGCTCTGATACACCACACCGCCGATCACGGCGGGCAAGATGAGACCCAAGGCAACCCAGTAGTAGTACTGGCGCGCGACGCGGACAAGGGCACGATTCTTGATGAGGTCCGGTGCGTAGTGGACGACGTTCGGATACTCGTGTCGCCGCATCCACAGGAAGTGTGAGTGCATCAGGCCTCGGAGACGTCCCTTGACGTCGGAACCATAAAGGTTGGGGGAGTGGGGGTCTCCGTCCCGGTCACTGCATTCATGATGTCGGCGATGCAGGGCGACCCATGAGACCACTCCTCCTTGACCCGCCATGGATCCGAGGATCACCATCGCGGTGATCACCGACTGCTTCGCCTTGAAAGTGCGATGAGTGAAGAGCCGGTGGTAACCAACGGTGATTCCCAGGCCCGTCAGCAACCACAGCGAGAAGAACAAGACGAGCTCGGTGAGTCCGAGGGGGTGTACGAACAGGAACGCCAGCGCCGCTACGGTTCCGACGATCGGGAGGATGTCGAACAGCAGAAAGTGCCGACGTTGCAGCCGGTGCAGATACGCATTGCTCACCGTCTTGGTTCGCGGGGCCTGCGGTGCGCGGGGACTGTCGGTCATCTGTTCCCTGCCTACGCGGACCGAAAGATGGGATACAGACTGGGGCCCCCCGGAAGTGTGATCTCGCCACCGATTCGCTTCGATCCGAGACGTTCCCACAGCCGGAGACTGCGCAGCGACGAAGCCTCGGCGTACACCCCGAAACCGTGCGTGACACGGAGTTCGCGGAAGGCGCCGATCAACATCTCGCGCGCTCCGGTACCGCGGGTTTCCGGTCGGATAGCGGCGTACAACGCGTGAACGTGCAGCGGCAGATCAGTGGGGTGGTGCGCATCGAGAGTCTGCATGAGCGTGCTGACCTTGGGACCGCACGGTCCGCATGCCTGTTCCAACTCGGCCAGGACCGCGATGTCGTCCTCTTCGCTCGATGCCTCTGTCCCCGACCAGACGAGCACGCCATCATAGGACGTCGTCGCCGCGACGGCACCCCCGTTGTCGAGCAGCTGCCGTGTGGTGATGTCGAAGAACGCATCGAGGTAACGCGCCCGCTCCGGAACATCCTCCGGGATGGCCCATTTGATGACCGGGTCGTCGGCGAAGGCGCACGACAGCGTGGCGACGACTGCCGCGAGGTCGGGGTCCGAGGTGACTATGGGATCAGTTGATGAAGGTTGAGCAATGGTCATGGAACCAGAGGCCTTTCGGTGGTGTCGGTGTATGCCTTGATGATTGCCGCTGCGCAGGCGTCTATGTCCTCGGCGGTGGTCTGCCAGTTGCACACCGACAGCCGCAACGTGGGGATGCCACGCCAGACGGTGGGACTTGCCCAGCCCGTGCCACCGCGTTGCAGGGCTTCGACGATGTGGTCGAGACGAATCGAGGGATCATGAGGGTCGTCGGTGTCGAATACGACCAGCACCTGATTCAGTACCACGTCGTTGACTATCGAGATCCCGTCGACGAGTACCAACTGATCGGCCAATCGCCCTGCCAGCGAACAGCATCGATCGATCAGCTCGGCAACACCACGTGTTCCGAGGTGCCGCAACGTGGACCACAACACCAATCCACGGGCACGGCGAGACAGATCAGGTGTGTAGTCGGCGGGATCACGGGCACCCTCGGGTGCGACGGTGAGATAGTCGGCAGTGGTGCGCAGCGCGGCGCGATGGGCCTCGGGATCGGCGCAGAAGACCAAACCGCAGTCGTAGGGCACGTTGAGCCACTTGTGAGCGTCTGTGGCCCACGAATCGGCCGACGCCAAACCCTCGACATGTTGTCGCGCAGTAGCACTCGCGGCCGCCCACATTCCGAAGGCGGCATCGAGATGCACCCACCCGTCTCGTGCATGCGCCAGTTCGGCGATGGTGTCCAGCCGGTCGACCGATCCGGAGTCGACGTTCCCCACCTGACCGCAGACGATCAACGGCCCGGTTGTGTTCTCGAGAGTCGCCTCCAGTGCCGGAATCGACATCCGGCCCTGATCGTCCACATCCACGGGGTGTATCTGCCCAGCCATGCCGAGAAGCCGAAGCGCCCGATAGACGGTCGTGTGGCAGCCGCGGCTGACCAGCACCCGGGGCACCGGAGCGCCGAACAGGCCGTGGCGCTCCACATCCCATCCGGCTCTGGCCAGCACGGCGTGGCGGGCAGCGGCTAGGCCGCTGAGGTTGGCCATCGCGCAACCGGAGGTGATACCGGTCGATGTGCCCTCCGGCAGGCCGAACATATCGACCAGCCACCGGGCGACGGTCTCTTCGACAACGGACGCTGTCGGACTGGTTGCGTAGAGCGCGCCGCACTGATCCCACACAGAGGTGACCCATTCGGTCGCAATGGCCACCGGGTATGCGCCTCCCATGACAAAGCCGAGAAACGTCGGAGCACCTGAATGCAGCAGTCCGGGTTCCCCTTTGGTGAACAGCTCGCCGAGCACGGACCACGGGTCCAGACCCTGGTCCGGTAGTGGCCCGGCGAAGGAGGCCTCCAGCTCGGCGCGGGCCATCACACGCTCGGAGTTGTCGTCGGCCAGATAGTTGATGCTGTAGTCGCACACTGCGCGCAGCAAGTTGTCGATGTCGGTGGCAGAAGCGCTCTGTAGTGTCCTCATCTCGCGTCCCAGTCTTCTGCGGGCCCGCCGCCGGGAGGGGATGACGGGGCTCTTTGTCATGGACCGATCGGGCAGTGCTATCGCCGGAGCTGATCTACTTGAGACCGCTTCGCACAAAGGCGTTGACGATGTGGCGCTGCAGGATGACATAGAGAACGAAGATCGGCAGGCACGCCAGACCGGCCAGAGCCATCATCGGACCCCACTGATCGCCTTCGGTGCCCATGAAACTCCGCAGACCGAGTTGCAAGACGTCGTTGCTTGATTGAAGTACCACTGCGGGCCAGAAGTACTCGTTCCAGGAGTTGATGAACAACAAGATGGCCAGCGCCGCCAACGCCGGACGCAGGTTCGGAACCACGACTGTCCACAGGATCGACCACGAGGATCGCCCGTCCATCCGTGCTGCTTCGATCAATTCCTTCGGGAATCCGGACATGTGTGTGCGCATCATCAGGACGGCGAGCGCTGAACTGAGAGTTGGGACAACCACCCCGGACAGTGTGTTGAGCAGTCCCAACTGGTTCAGCAGAACGTAATTCGGCAGCATGGTCACCTGGTAAGGCACCAACCAGGTGCCGACAAACGCCAGGTACAGCAGGCCCTGGAACTTGAACCGATAGACCGCAAACGCGTACGAGGCGAGGATCGCGATGAGAAGCTGGCCGCAGGTAGAGGCAAGCGCAACACCGAAAGTGTTGAGCATCAACCTCGTCACGTCGACTTTGTCGGCGGCGTCGAAGTAGTTCTCCACCGACAGCGGCCACGGCAGGGGCGTCAAGGAGCTGACGTCGCCGGGACGCCGGAGCGACGTCGCGACCAGCCAGTAGATCGGGAACATACACGTCAGTGCGATGACCGCCAGTGTGAGGTGCCCCCAGATCCGCGCGAGCACACCACGTCCCGCGCCCGCGGTCGAGGCGGGCAATGTCGGCAGGGGAGGACGGACAGGCTCCGCCTTGTCCTCTGTCTTCAACATGCTGTCAGTTGTCATGGAAGGTGATCCGTTCCGACAGCCAGACCAAGAAGCCGGCGACAACGCCGAATCCGAGGAACAGGACGATGCCTGCCGCCGCGCTCAGGCCGGCATTGAATGAGTGGAATCCGTAGTCCCAGAGGAGGTAATAGATGTTTGTGGTCGCACCGGCCGGCCCACCCTGGGTCAGGGTGTCGATCAGCGGGAAACTCCACTGGGCGCTGAGCAGGATGGTCATGAGAGTGAGGAACACAAGAGTTGGCGACAGCAGAGGCAGGGTGATCCGCCGGCCGATCTGGAGCCGGGTTGCTCCGTCGAGCTGTGCGGCCTCGTCGTAGTCCGAGCTGATGCCGGCGAGACCGGCGGCCACTGCCAGCACCGCGAATCCGATCAGGTGCCATCCGGTGATGACGATGATCGCCAGTTGCGCCGTGTTCTTGTCGTAGATCCAGTTGTGGTCGGTTCGCAAGACCCTGTTGACGATTCCGCCACTGGGATCGAGCAACCACCGCCACACCGCTGCCCCTGCTACCGGCGCCACCAGGAAGGGCGCGAAGATGAACCCCTGGTAGATCCGCGAGCTTCGTACCGAGACACCCCGCATCGCGAACCCGATCACCACCGGAACCACCACGGTGAACGGCAGCAGACCGATGATGAGTACAACCGTCAGCCACACGGCATCACCGAGTGCCGGCAGTTCGAACAACTGCTTGTAGTTGTCGGTGCCCACCGACTTCATGGGACTTGCCGGAAGAAGGTTCCACGACACGGTGGACAACTGCACCGCTTGGACAAGCGGCCGGTAGGTCCACACCACCAAGAGGATCAACGCCGGGGTGAGGTACAGATAGGGCACGATGCCCCGCGTGAGCCGCGACCACCGCCGGGACCGCACAGGCGGTACCGGGGTGGTCGTCGAACTGTGTACGGGCGTCGGTGTCTCGACCGGAACGAACATCGTGGATCAGTTCGCGTTCGGGGTGAGCGACCAGAGTCGTTCGAGGGCCACCGACTGCGGTTCGCTGTACACATCCTCCACGCCGACGACGTCGACGGATGTGGCAACCGCAGATTCACCGAACAGATCGATTCGGCTGAACCCGAAACCGACACCGGCCCGGTGCCTTCCCTGCGGCGGTACCGGATCGGTGCGGTACGACAGCGGCGGGCCGATCCAGACCGGGATGCCCGATATGGCCGAGGCGCCGGTGTAATGCGCGTGGCCGCAGAGGATCATTCGCACATCCGAGCCGGCGATGACCGACTCGAGCGCGCTCGGGTCCGTCAGTCGGAGAAAGTCGACCGTGGCGACGGGCGACCGAACCGGCGGATGGTGCATCACCAGCAGCGTGCCGCGCGGGGCCCTGTCCTCCAATACCTTTGCCAGCCAGTCCAGCTGGACATCCTCGAGACTGCCGTCATGACGCCCCGGCGTGGTGCTGTCGAGTACCACGATGCGCAGTCCACCGATGTGGTGGACCGCATCGTACGGCGCGCCGAGGTCGGTCGACCCATTGCGACTCAAGTCCAGGCCGATGCGGAACCCGGCGCGGTCATCGTGATTTCCCATCGCGTAACACAGCGTTGCGCCGAGCCTCGCCGCGGTGGGCTCCAACATCGTTCGCAGCGTTCGGTAAGCCTCGGGGGACCCCGCGTCGGCGAGATCGCCGGACACGATGATCGCGTCCACCGACCCTTCCCAAGCGTCCAGGTGGTCGAGAACCTTACGCAGATTCCGTGTTGTGTCCATCATCCCGTGCATCAGATCGCCGCCGCCGCTCAAATGCGTGTCGGTGAGCTGGATGACGGTGTGGTCGGGCCCGGTCATGACACCGGCAGAAGCGTGTTCGCCTGCTCCTGCGCGGCCGTCAAGGCAGTCGCCGGATCGGCACCCTGGAATACCGCGGACTCCACGGCAGACATCATGCCGTCGCGAATCTGCAGATATTCATTGCCGGGCATCGAGATCCACGGTTCCATCGACTTCAGCTGCTCCAGGTTCGGCTCGAGGAGCGGGTTCTGAGCCGCCCACTCCTGCAATCCGGCCGGGTCGTCCATCAAACCGGTGCGCAGCGGGAGATAGCCGATGCCACTGGAGATCTTGACGTAGGCCTGTTCGCTGGTGAGGAACTTGATCAGCTCCCACGAAGCACGCTGCTTGGCGGGGTCTTGCGAGAAGATGAACAGCGAGGCACCGGAGTTGGTCGGCACGACGGGCTTGTCGCCGAAGCTCGGCATCGTCGTGGATCGCAGGTCCCATTTGTCCTTGGCGCCCTTGACGAACTGGTCTTGAATCGCGCTCGTCTCCAGGAGCATTCCCATCTCGCCGCGAGCAAATGCTTCATACCCCTGCTTTTGTGTCAGCTTCGGAGTGGCTCCCGAGTTGACCATCTGCTGTGCCATGCTGACCACCTCGACCGCAGCCGGGTCGGCGAACGTCAGCGTGTCCCGGTTCTCGGAGATCACCCGGCCGCCGTTCGAGCGCACCAGGCTCTGGAAGCACCAGTCTTTGGCGGTCTTGGTCAGGCAGTCGATGTAGGCGCCGCCCTTGCCCGTCTTGTCGGCGATGGCCTTGGCAGCGACCGCAACTTCGTCCCAGGTACGCGGCGGGTTGTTCGGGTCCAGGCCGGCTTGCTCGAAAAGTGTTGCGTTGTAGTAGAACACCGGCGTCGAGAACACGAACGGAACGCCGTATGTCTGACCGTCCCAGTCGCTCAACGTTCGGGCAGTCGGAGCGAACGGATGCGTGGTGCCCTCGAAGTTCTTGTCCACTGCCTCTTCGCCGACCAATTGATCCAGCGACTTGGCCTGGAGTTGATTCACCGTGAAGTCGAGATCGGAGAATCCCAGCTGTGCAACGTCAGGGGGATTGCCGGCGGTCATCTGATTGCGGATGCTGGAAATGGTGTCGGTGGCCGGGTTGGGACTGTTTCCAGCCGGCTTCTGCGGGGTGACGGTGATGTTCGGATGCTCTTTCGAGAAGTCTGCGAGCAAGCTGTTGAACGTGTCCGTCCACGCACCCGCCAGTCCATAGTTGTAGCTCTCGAAGACGATCGAGACCTTCTGGTCGTCCGCCAATTCGGGAATGGCTGAGGTTTCTGTTTCGTCCGAGGTACTCGACAAACAGCCGGTGAGCGTCAACAGTGACGCGATCAACGGCACGGCGATCTTGAGTCTGGCCTTCACGGCAGTGCTCCTACGTAAAAGAGAGTTGAGGATGGACGGGTCGTGCCGCCGGGTGCTGCCACTGCAGCCGCCGGCCGTTTTCGGGATCGAAGAGATGAAGATCGGAGCTGTCCGCGACGAGAGTGATCTCCGATCCGATGGTGATGTCGCGGACACTGCCCACCCGGGACACCCGGGCGCACAACGCGACCGAGTTGACCGAGCAGTGCAGCAGGACATCGCCACCGAGGTTTTCGGTGAGCGTCACCACGGCAGGCAGTCGCACCACGTTGCTGGTGGGGTCCTGGACGTGTTCCTCGAAGCGGTCGTCCAGTCGGAGACGCTCGGGCCGGACACCGAGGGTCAAGCGAGCGGTGTTCACCTCTGCCGGTGTGGCCTCTATGCCGAGGGGGACAACAGAGTTCCCGACATGTGCGACCAGTCGACCCGCTTGGACAACGACGTCGACGTCTATGAGATTCATCGGTGGGGCGCCGAGGAAGGCTGCGACAAACACCGACTGGGGCGTGTCGTACAGCTCCTCCGGAGTACCGACCTGCTCGACGCGCCCCTTGTTCAGCAGCGCAATTCGGTCAGCCATCGTCATCGCTTCGACCTGGTCATGGGTGACGTACAGGAAGGTCTTGTTGACGCGCTTGTGCAGTTCGATCAGCTCGGTACGGGTGACGGCACGCAGTCGTGCGTCCAGATTCGACAGTGGTTCATCCATCAGGAACGCGCCGGGATCGCGAACCATGGCTCGTGCCAGTGCGACACGCTGTCGCTGACCGCCCGACAGCTGTCCCGGTCGCCGGTCGAGTAGTTCCGTCAGGCCCAGCGAAGCGGCCACACGTTCGACCGTCATTTTTGCCTCTTGCTTGGCCACTTTCGCGGTACGCAAGGGGAAACCAATGTTCTTTGCCACCGTCAGATGTGGGTACAGCGCGTAACTCTGGAACACCATCGCCAGATTGCGCTCTCGGGGTGGTACTTCCGTGACATCGGTGCCATCGATCACCACGCTTCCCTCGGTCGGTGTCTCCAGACCGGCGATGATGCGCAGCAGGGTCGATTTGCCACATCCGCTCGGTCCCAGGAGCACCATGAACTCGCCGCTCGGTACGGTCAGATCAACCGACTCGAGTACCGTCGTCCCGTCGAATCGCTTGGTCACCCCATCGAGTAACAGTTCGCTCATTCGACAGGCCCGGGTGTGGCAAGCTCGCCGGTCTCGATCCACTGTCGCACCACGGGCGCCAGCAATCGCGAATCGGCCAGCCAATCGACGTGACCGCGATGGGTGATCGAAGAGTCGCCTTCGATGTGCCAGCGAGTTACTTTGGCGGAAGCCAGCTTCCGCACCAGGAAGTCGACGTTCGATTTCGGCCCGAGGGTGTCGTCGTCCAGCGAGATGGCCAGCACCGGGAGGTCGAGCTTGCTGATGAGCTCGTCATAGTTCAGCTTGGTGCCCTTCGGCCTGTAACGGGCGGTCAACGAATGCCTCGACCAGTCGATCATCACTCCGCCGGCCATCGGACCAGGGATCAGGATCCCGCCTGGCCAGGATCCCCGGACTCGAGCCACGAGTCCGATCCACTGGATGGTTGACAGCGCCTCGATCCAGCGTCGAGGCCCGAATGCGCGCCAGAAGACGGTGCCGGTCCCGATGATCGTGACAGAGGCGACCGGGCCCTGCGTTCCTTGTGCAGCGGTTCGCAGCAGAGCCAGCTGGCCACCCAGGCTGTGCCCGAAGAGGTGTATCCGGGTCGCCTCAAATCGTTGACAGACGGCGTCGATGATCGCAGGGAGATCTTCTTCGAGCATCTCTCGGTAGCCGAAGTCGGGACAGTCAGCGAGTGCCGGCCGCGCTTCACCTTGCGCACGTAGATCGCAGGTGGCCACCTGCACTCCGGACTTGTTGAGTGCTTTGATCAGGGGCGCATAGTGCTTGGCCTTCATCGCCATCGCGGGGAGGATCAGGACAACGGGTGCCTGCGCGTCGGTCGTGGGCCAGACGCGCACGGTGATCGTGATGCCCGGTGCCGACTCGACGACGATCGCCTCTTGCTGTTTGAACGCGTCCGGACGCCCGGTTGTCTGCGTCATCAGACGGCCTCTCCGTGCACCACATCGCAGACGTACTCGAACGTGAATTTCGCAACGGTGATGTCGTCGGTGTTCAAGACCACCGCTTTGGCCGAGATCTCGTGACGGCCGGTGCTGACCGACGACGTGATGACCTGGAGTTCGCGTTCGTCGACCGTCGCGACGGTTCGCAGGACACCCATCGCGGGCTTGCGGTACGACGCCGTGGCGGACTTGAGCACGAGACGTTCGATTGTGTGCAGCTTGGTCGCTGCGGCGCCGACAAACGCGGCCGCGCCTGCGATATCCGCCGCCGTGTAGATCGCGCCCGCATGCACGGTACCCATGTGGTTCAGACCCGATGCCTCGCCACCTATTTCGACTATGGCGTGTTCTGGGGTCAGTACGGTGATCGTTGTTCCCACATGCTTGCCGAAGGGCACGATCTCGTCAGAGCGTGATCGAAGTGTTTCGAAGTCGGGATCGGCGTAGTCGATGTTGCCGAAGGCCGCGCCGAAGCTGCCGACAGGAACTGTGGAGCTGGTTGACATGATTCTCCTGGAGTTGATGTTGGTCAGTTGGGTAGCCGGCGTAGTGCACGCCGGGCAATCGACCAGCGCAGCACCTCCGTCGGCCCCTCGTAGATCCGAAATGCCCTGGCCTCCACCAGGAACCTGGCCACCAGGTGGTCCTCACAGACGCCGAGCCCGCCGTGCAGCTGGACAGCGCGATCGAGGATCCGCCACACCGCCTCTGCCACAAATGCTTTGGCCACCGACGCGGCATGACGTGCATCAGAGGCAGCAGGCCCCTGAGCATCGATCACTTCCGCCGCCCGTCGGATCAGCCCCTGGCTCGCCGCAATGTCGATTTCGGTGTCCGCGATCATTGCCTGTGCAAAGCCGCTCTCCGCAATCGGCGATCCGAATGAGGTCCTAGTGGTCACATGCCGGCAGGCCAGGTGATGGGCTCGAATTGCGACGCCCAGCCAATTGACGCAGAAGATGACACGGGAGGGAGCAAGACGGGCCTGCGCGTAGACCATCGCGCCACCCACCTCACCGAGGCGCGCATCATCACCGACCTCGCAGTCGGCGAAACGAACAATGCAGTGGCCACCGGGCACACATCGGTCGAGCGTGGTCATCCGTTCCACGACCTCAACACCGGGGTTGTCGGCGTCGACGATGAACATCGTGGCACCGTGTGCAGTGTCGGCAATACAGATGAAAAACGCCGCACCATCTGCTCCGGTGGTGAAGTGCTTGTCTCCGTTGATGATCCAACCGGTCGACGTCTGTAGCGCCGAAGTCATGAGCATCGAAGGATCAGAGCCGGCGCCGGGCGCAGGTTCTGTCATCGCAATCGACGATCGAACCGTGCCGGACGCCAGGGGAGCGAGGTACCGCTCCTTCTGGTCCGGTGTTCCGGCGTGCTCCAAGAGATGCATGTTGCCGTCATCGGGTGCCGAGCAGTTCACCGAGATCGGACCGAGGAGGCTGGTGCCCGCCACCTCCATCACGTCGATCAGTTCCGTCAAACTCAGGTCCAACCCACCATGTTCACGCGAGGACAGCGGACCGAAAACTCCTGCAGCTCTGGCTTTTTCCTGGAGCTCGAGACGCATGTCGTCGGTTACCCGCAGGTTGTTGCGGATGACATCGATCTCGACCGGGATCACTTCGTCCGTGATGAACGTCTGCATCCGCGCCTTCAGTGACGCTGGTGCCTGTGGTGGCGTCGTGGTGGCGGTCATCGAAGCACTCCGTCCTTCGGAACGGGCCAGAACTATCAGGACCCGCTCGTGGCTGCCTCTAACCGAGGCGGTCTGGAGTCAGTTTCTCCGAGCAGACGAGCCTGAGCGATGGCGATAGGGAGCGTCGATTGCGCGAGTGAGACGTACCGGCCACAAGCCCCCTTGTCGTCGGTCATCAGGGCGAATTGCGAGCCCGTTTTCGGTCGACCACGCGCAAGCACTTCAACTGGCCGAGGGAGCTGAACCGTCTGGCGGCGATCCGAGCAATGCTCCTCCCGTCAGAGGGACGGCCGGTGGATCGCCGGTCAACCCGCAGCAAAGTCCGGACGACAACACTCCGCTACGACACGGCGTCGCATCGCAGACGCCCAAACGAGGAAAGTCCTGACAGTTTCGTTACCCGAGGCAGGCGATTGCTCACGACCTCGATGAACGGATCACGCAGGCTGGAACAGCTCGACCAAATTGCCTGAGGGGTCAGAGACAAGAATCTGCTGACCTCCGGGGCCGGTCACGATGTCACTGCGAAATGGGACGTCGGCAGCTCGGAGTCGGTCGATTTCCGCGGCCAAGTCTTCGACGATCAGGTGAATCCGGTTCCAGCCGCCCGCGGTTGGAACCGCACCGTCCGGCTGGGTGCGAGCGCCGGAACTCGTCGGTCCGGAGAGCAACAGACGCAGTGGACCTCGAACCACATCGGCGAATGCGGGAGCCGCGCTGTAACGCAGAGTGAAGCCGAAGTGTTCTGTGTAAAAGGCGATCGCAGCATCCACGTCAGTGACGATGTATCGCACATTTGCGAGACTCGGATCAATAGATGTCATCACAACGCCTCTCCGGTAGAACGGGTCTTCCGCCATCGGGATTTTAGCGGACAAGCACCGTCGATTTGCCGGCCCATCGGTCATGTCGCCCGAGGGCCACCGGTCGATGACCTGAAAACCCGACCTTGACCCCCTTGCCGTACCCGGGCCGGCGGCCATGCGCGAGGTTTACCCAGTCCGACCACACAGTCAGCACTGACCGTTACTGTGGCGGAATGCACTGTGTGGTGGTCGGCGGGGGACTGGCAGGACTGGCTTCGTCGGTGTGGCTCGTCGAGGCGGGGCACCAAGTCACGTTGCTGGAGCGGCGCGGATCACTCGGCGGACGAACTATCGCGATGCCGGTCGCCGCCGTCGACGATGTGCCCGACAACGGGCAGCACGTGTTCGCCAGTGGGTACCAGCATCTGATGCGTTACCTCGACAGTGTGGGGACGCGGGCCCACGTCGAGTTCCCGGGCCACATGACGATTCGGATGCCGGGAGGCGGAAGCCGCGTGTCCGCGTTCGGCGGGCTGTCCGGACTACGCGCTGCGGTCGGCGACCTGCCGGGTGTCACCGGGTTGGATCGGCTTCGCACCGCACGGGCGCAGGTGACATTGATTCGCCAAGCCCTGCGGCAGCCGACCTGGCTCGACGACATCACAGCAGACGAGTGGTTCCGTCGAATCGGTATGCCACAGAAGGCGCGTGACGCACTCTGGGATGGCATCGTGATCGGCCTGACCGGCGACAAGCCCGAGATTTCGTCGGCGAAGGTGCCCGCCGATTTACTCGTGACCGGCTTCAGGCGTGCCCGTGAAACAAAGACACCGATCTCGATCGGCTATCCCACAGTCGATCTCGACACATTGTTCGTTGACGGCGCAGAGAAGATCTTCGCCGACAAAGGGGTACAGGTCCGACATCGAGCCGTGGTGACTGCCGTTGATGTGTCCGACGGCGTTGTCGCGGGCGTGACGCTTGCCGATGGCGAGCGCATCGCTGCCGACGCAGTCATCTGCGCGGTACCTGTGTGGAGCGTGAAGGGGTTGCTCGATCAGGTTCCCGGTTACGAGAAAATCTACGAAGCCATCGAACAGCTGACGCCCGTACCGATCGTCAGCGTCAATCTCTACTTGGACCGATCCATCGGCATGACCGACTGGGGCGAGATCCTTTACGGCGGAACAGGTGTGCTCGAGCAGGTCTGGGATCGACAGCGGATGCATGAGCGCGACCAATCACGTCATCACCTGTACTCGACAACCGTCTCAGCGGCTTACGAGCTCATCAAGAAATCGAACGACGAGATCACCCGGATACAGATGGACATGCTCCGTCGGTTTTACCCCGAGGCCAGCGATGCTCAGGTGGTCCACAGTCACGTGGTGCGCATGCCGCGATCGACGTTCGCCCAGCGGCCAGGCACGGCCGGCATCCGGCCCGACCAGCGAACCAGTGTTCGCGGGTTGGCACTCGCGGGGGACTGGACTCGGACGGACTGGACAACCACCATGGAGGGCGCCTGCCAGAGCGCAGCCCGTGCAGTGGACGTCATTCTGGACGACGCCGGACGAGGAGTCACTACCGAGGTGTCGGTCTCTCGAAGAACACCGCACCCATGACGGTTCTTGCGGCTGGACTCCGCCCTTCTGCCATGGTCGCGTTATTCGCACACATGTGCGAATATGATCTAGATGAACGCGCGCGGAAAGACCGGACTGAGTACCGATGACTTGGCATCGCTGACCACGGCGCTTGCTGCCGGCAAGCGGGTCACCGTCTACCTCCGTGATCCGATGCCATCGCTTGATCTGCCCGCGGGAGCATCGGCGCGCGTGATATCCGTCGATGGGTCAACTGTGACAGTGCGCCCGAAAGGTGTCGACGACCAATTGCCGTTCGAGGCCGATGAACTGCTGAAGACCCGGACGGCAGCAATCCCAGCACCAGCGCGCCAGCGGCCGGTCAAGGCGACGCCCGCGCCATCCGCACCGTCAGGCGCGTCGACCGCACCGAAAACCATTGCGCCGGAGACAAAGCCAGCATCTGAACCTGTGAAAACACCATCGGTGCAACCGAACCCTGCGACGCCAAAACCGGTGCGACGCCCTAAACCTGCCACCGCGGTGAGTGTCACCATCACGTCGGTTGGCGACACCGCGTGGACGGTGTCGTTGTCGCACGGAACCAAGAAGCAGGGCAAGGCCACCGATGTCACCTCAGACCGAGTGGCGCGAGCTATGCAGATGCTCGGTGACGACGCCGCGATCCAAGCCGTCAACGCAGTGATCGAGTCGGCACGGGCGGCGGCCCAGAAAAGGATCGATGAGTTGAGCCAGGAGCTCGAAGCAGCGAAAGCTATGCTCGCACATCTTGAGGTACAGGCCGAGGGCTCTGACGACGAGTAGCTCGCCCCGCCGCGCCCTGTAGTTTCGTCACACGTGACGGAAAAGAGTACCGGCGGTATCAGCCTGGCGCGCCGAGGACCGTCCCGATTAGGCGAGAACATACGCATGGTCGTCGCTTACAGCCTTAGGTGACTGTCGACGCAGGATATTGGCAGTTCGCGCGACGAACGAGATTTTCGACGCGAGCTCGGCCATACGAACTCAGCACGCCGCCGGTCGCATCGAGTCTGGGCTGTAAACCGTGAGTGAAAGATTGAAGGCGAAACCAGCTCACATGTGCGCCGTTTAAGGGCGCGCAGGCTTCGAGCGTGCAGCGAAGCGGCGTCACCATTGGTCTCCAGTGGTCTTACACCAACGCCGATAAGAAACATTATGTCAAGTAAAGACGACATGGCGGGCTGGTGCCAAGCGACCATCTGTCAGGGGGTGAACCCGGCTAACTGCTCGTCAAGCCACGGATAGAGTTCCTCGGCCCTTACGCTGAGGCGCGACTTCAACTCCCGGGTCGTGTCGTCGGCCAACACCTCGAGCGAACCGTTCACCACGCCGTCGTAGGCCTGCGCCACAACACTTTCCGAACTCACCTTGGGAACGTCCAAGGCGACAGTCATCGGCGTGTCGATCATGCCCACCTGCAGGCCGACCACCTGCGTTCCCTGTCCGCGCAGCACCGTCCGCAACGCATTGGTGGCCGACCATGTCGCGGCCTTCGATGCGGCGTATCCAGTTGGAAGGTTGATCCAGCTCGACAGGGACAGGACGTTCAGCAGGGTCCCACCCCCGTTAGCGGCCAGCACCGGGGTGAACGCGTTCGCGACCCGTAGTGTGCCGAAGAAGTTTGTCTCGAAGATGCGGCGAAGGTCCTCCTCCGGGCCCGAGATCAGGTCGCCGGCCGGTGCGATTCCGGCGTTGTTCACCAAGAGATCGACATCCGATGCGGTGGCGGCGGCGCGCGACACATCCTCAACATTCGTGATGTCAAGCGTCAACGGCCGGATGCGCGGGTCATCCCACTGCCGCGGGGTGCGCGCCGCGGCATAGACCGCGTCGGCTCCGCGATCAAGCGCCTGGGCAACGAATTGTTCTCCAAGACCGCCATTTGCTCCGGTGACTAGCACCGTCCGCCCGGCCAACGACTTGTTCATCTAGACTCCTCCTATAAATGGGGATGCTCCCCATAAACAGTATGTGGGGATGCTCCCCGCATAGTCAAGAAGGGCGGGTTGATGGCTGTGTCAGATGCCACCGCGAAGGCGCCGCGTCCGTTGCGCGCTGACGCCAAGCGGAACCGCGACGCCATCCTGCGCGCTGCGCGTGAGGCATTCGACAACGAAGGGGTACTGGCTTCTCTCGATGGCATTGCCGTTCTCGCGGGCGTGGGAAATGCCACGCTGTATCGCAACTTCCCCACACGCGACGACCTGCTGTCGACGGTCATAGAAACGAACATCGACGCAGCCGTTCTCGAGTCAAAAGAGTTGTCGCGCAACATGGCGCCGCGCCAGGCGCTCGTGGAGTGGCTGATCTACCTGACGTGGCAGCTACGCATTTGGCACGACCTGCCGTATTGCATCGCCATTGCCCACTCCGACCCGAGCTCTCCCGTCACTGACGCGTGCAACCCGCTCGCGGCCGCGACCGCAGACCTTCTCGGCGCCGCGAAGAGTTCAGGCGACGTGGCCGAATCCATCACCGCCGATGAGGTTTTTGAGCTGGTCACTACCCTGTCGTGGGGGGTGGATCGCTTCCAGGACGACATTGTGGCCGCGCGACGACGGGTCACCGTGGCGACAGCGGGCATCTTCACGTAACGGCTCACCTTTGCCCGGCCGATGGAGTTGAATGCCTCGGGTCACCCCTCGCCGAGACACGTGCCAACCCCGTAAAGGTCAGCCGTTTGTCGTCCGCCGAGCCAATTAATTGATTGTGTCCCGTTGAGGATCAAAGCAATTGATGCGCAACGCATAGAGTAGTTTGTCGCTTCACCTGAGAGTGCAGTGTTACGGATAGTGACCTTCTGCGGGATTGAACCCCGCGCTGAGTTGCCGGGTGGAACCGTTGCGGGGCTCAACCGTCCGCGTCAACGCTGTCTTCGAGTACCGCGGCTAGGGATTCCTTGTAGAAGGTGTCAAGCACGTCGACTGCTTCATTGACGTAAGCCGGCTCGTCGTACATCTCGTAGTGACCTGCACCGTTCACGACATGGAAGCCCTTCGCATTCGGAGCTGTCTCCCACAGGGCGAGGCCGTCGGCATATGAGAATGTGGTGCCGAGGCGACCTCCGACGATGACCTGCAGTAGCGCTTGCGCATTGATTTGTTCGCGGCGAGCTAGGCCGGATCGAGCGACAGCAGCAGCTCGCGAATTCGTCCGGGGTATGTCGTTGCAGCGGTAGCGTCAAGACATGCGGATCACAGTTGCGTCAGTGTCGACAATCGTTGTAGTAACACTCGCCAGCTGTGCAGTCTCAACATCCGGTCCTTCAGACGTTGAACCCGCGTCGGCTTCGAGCTCCGAACCGGTGGCTGCACCGCGCGCCGAATTAGAGATCTATGCGGCTGTCGTTCGGCAGTTGGTAGTCCTCGACCACTCTTTCGGCAGTGGGCCACCCACACCGTTTAAGCAGGTGTACGTGATCGACAGCTATGCATCGCGGAGCGGCGACCTGTTCATCGTGGCTGACGGACCACCCTTGGACGCTGAACTCAGGCGTGCGATAGCGAACCAGCCCGACGAGATGCCCCCGGTTGAGTTCATCGCCGAGATCGAGGACAAAGCCAACCCCGAACGTCAGGGCCTCACCGGAGTCGAAAACGATGGAGTCATCGTCGGCCTCGCCGCCCTGGCGCATCAGAGCGACGGAACGGTGCATGTTGGTGCCGGTTACTGGTGCGGCGGTCTTTGCGGATTAGCTCTGACCTACGTTGTCGGAAAGTTGGACGGTCGTTGGCAGGTCACCGGCAGGACCGGCCCGGTGTCCATCTCCTAACACCCAGGGCCCAGCGCACCCTTCTCAACGACGTCATCCACCCGGTCACCGCCACGAGCCCGCGCGCGGACTACAGCCCCGGCGGACGATCGCGGTACCCCTGCCGTTCGGCGTTCTTGTCGCCTCGGGTCTGCTCGGGCCTGCTCGCATAACCGAGCGAATACGACAATGCTCGATGTAGTGTTCGCGAAATGGAGACCTCGATCCCCCGGGACGTGCTCGCAGATTTCGGAGCCGCACTGTCTGACCCGGTGCGTGCGGAAATACTGCTGGCACTCCGATTTGGACCCAGTAACCCAAGCGAGCTTGCACGAAGGCTCAGCATTTCCCGCCAGTGCGTGACCAAACATCTTGCCCGCCTCAGCCAATCCGGAGTCGTCGTTGCCAGCTCCCACAGTGGTCAGCACCAGCACGCACTGGCCGATCCGCACTTCGGGCGTCTGTTGAACGACTTGGCCGACATGATGGTCGCGGTGAGGCGCCCCGACACCCAGGTGTAAATGCACGATTCGGCGCGGTCCAATAGCGCCGTCCTCACAGACGGCGGCGATCGCGCCGTTGAATCGTCTCCCCGAAGCGTCGAGCTGCTTGGACGTCGTTGTCATCAGGGCGGCCCTTGTTCACGCCGCCAGTCAGTTTGAACGGTCCCCACGTGTCGACACCTCGACACGTAAACGAACCCACAACCTCGAATCCACGGTTCTCAAGAATGCTCCCCAGCCGCTGCGTGTACCGAAGAAAAGGCGGCTCCGGCAGCCCGCTGGTACCAAACACGAATGCCTCGCGGCCAGTCATGTCGGAAAGCGCTTGAATGCAGTGCAGGAGCCGCTTGTCGAAGCCCATCCAGTAGATCCCCGAGCCAAACCCGACTCGATCGGCTTCACGGAGGACGGTAGGAGTTGCTTCTTCGGGAGCCAGCACGCGGGCGCCTAGGACCTCGCCGATGGCGTCGGCAATTCGACGGGTGTTGAGATGCTCCGACCGAGATGATGTCACCAATACGGTTTGCACGAGACAACCTTCCTGTTGTGGAGTTTGCGGATACATCTATCTAGACCGTGGCGACAGCTGATTCGTGACAGCAGATGGGAACGGTGGCCGACACGTAAGTGTCCGCAACAAACCGACGGGCAATCTTCCACGAGCATGAAACTGCAAGAACATCGACACTGTTCCCAAATAGACTGTCGCACAACGTTGTACAATTGTACCGTCAAGTCTGTCAAGTCGTCACGACGACGGGCTGAGCAGGCCGCTCTATACCGCGACACACTGGTTCGGCGACTTCTCCCCCGATCTTCAGCTGGTACCAACGATGGATCTACTGTTGACTCGTGCGGTTCGACTTGTCTTCATTAATCGATCCTGAGCTCTGGTCCCTCGCCGATGAGTCGCGAGCTTTCTATGCCCGCCGGCAGTCCGGCCGCGGTGCACGTAACCTCGACGAGTTGCGAGCTGTCAGGTTGCAAGCACCCTCCCCCGCGGTCTGCGAACCGAAGCCCCTTCTCGAGCAGGCGTCGGCCGCTGGCCGAACCGTTCCGGTACGGATCCACCAGCCCACCGGAATCGCTCCCTGCGGCGCGATCCTCGAAATCCACACCGGCGGCTTCTTCATGGGCTCGGCAGCCGGCAGCGACCTTCGCAACCGTCGGCTTGTCGAGACGCTCGGGGTCGCTGTGGTCAGTGTCGACTACCGCCTCGCGCCCGAGAATCCTTGGCCGGCCGCACCGGACGACTGCGAAACCGCCGCGCTATGGCTGGCTGAGAATGCCCATGCACGTTTCGGCACAACGAATCTCGCGATGGTCGGCTTCTCTGCCGGCGCCACGTTGACGATGGCAACCCTGCTCCGACTCCGCGAGCGTCGACTCAGAGCTTTCAGCGGGGGCGTACTCCAATGTGGAACTTATGACCTCTCCGCACAAACACCGGCGGGCAGATTGATCGCCGCCGAGTACTTCCTCGATGCGTACGCCGGTGATGCACCTGACCGGACCCACCCAGACCTGTCGCCCGTATTTGCTGACCTCACCGATCTGCCTCCCGTCATGATCGTGATCGGTACCGAAGACGTCCTCTTGGAGGACAACCTGGTTATGGCAACACGACTCGCGGCCGCCGGCGTCGAGGTCGATCTACGCCTCTACCCCGCCTCACCACATGACTTCAGCGGGCACTCGACCTCGATGGCTCGGGCGGCTTTGAACGACATCGACGAATGGTTGCGCGATCGCCTCGGTGTGCTCGACTGAACCCCGCCGTGGAAGCAGCAGGCCGCGCCTGAAAAGTTCTGCCTTACTCGGAAGTTCGCCACCTCAGTGACGGACACGCCGTTCAGGACTGCTGCGCGAACGGCGAGGCCGGACGATCGGAGCACTCAAGCCAAGCCGTGGCGACGTCGGCGGCTTTCGCTGTCGATGCGCTTCGGTCGGGCGTTCGAGAATCTTGGTGAAGTTGGGATGTTCGCCGATATGTTGGGCTGCGCGACGCCAGCTTGGCACGCGCCCGTTCGCACTGTTCCACACCCCGAACACTGCTTCGCTGGCCCACGTTTCGGCGAGTGGTACCACCGTGGCATGAACACCGCTGTCGCGGAATCTGGTCATCGTCTGACCGCCCGTCCAAACGGTAACCGTCCAAAAAGCTCCATCGGCACTCACGCGTAGACGCCCACCCAGAAACCCTTGGCTACGGCGGGCCTGCACGGCAATCACCAGGCTGGCCCAGACAAACCTTGGCACATCCCGCAGACGACCGGCCTTCATACGAGTAGCAACTACGACTGGCATCTCGCCCCCAAAAGTCCGAATCGTATGGTTCGGAGCGTACTAAGCGCAATCCATAGAGGACAGGGTGTTAGCCGACTCCGGAGTTCGGTTCAACAACCGCACATGGCGCTGGACGATGCGAAGCGTCATCGAGAGCGTTGAGTACAAATGCTGCGACCCGGCGTGTTGCGGCAAGGCCCCGGTGCGCTGTTCGGTCGATCGCGCAGCCATCTTGGACCACGATGTTGTTCACTGCTGTGCCGGCGGGGCCCGGCGTCAAACCCGCCGTGTACGGAATTACGAGCTCATCGTATTTCGTGACGATGTTCGTGTACCGGACGCCTGGAACATAGGGCGAGCCATCGGCATTCAGTGTCGTGATGAAGTCAGA
The DNA here is from genome assembly GCF_051487485.1 of Williamsia muralis. Classification (GTDB taxonomy): domain Bacteria; phylum Actinomycetota; class Actinomycetes; order Mycobacteriales; family Mycobacteriaceae; genus Williamsia; species Williamsia muralis_B. The sequence continues at coordinate 636,239 of NZ_JAHVCV010000003.1, forward strand.
TCCCTCTACTGCCTGCAAACAGGCCGGGCACAACGGAATCGAGAGCGCACCTGATAGTCCGAGCTGTTCCTGTATCTCCTGTAGATAGTCTTCCCCCGCAGGTCCAGCAGTGCCGTTCCAGAGCGCGCCAAGGGCGACGAGGTTGGAGATAACGTCCTTGCCCCCTAGGAACTTTGCGTAATATCCCGACACCAAGCTTCCCTGCGAATGGGAGATGATGTCGACTTCCGAAGCCCGTGTTGACGTGCGAACGCGTTCGACGAATGCCGAGAGTTCGGCGGCATCGTCGTCCAAGGGATCGAGGGCACCTATTGCGGAAAGAGGCCAGGGCGCGTTGTCGATTTGGCCATATGTCAACCCGTAGACGCAGTAGCCCTCGTTCTTCAGCAGCGGACCGTACACTCCCCAATTGACCTGCTGGCTCGCAAATCCTCCGTGTACCAACACCACAGGTCGCGGGTGCGCCGGGCTTGGCCGGCACGACCAATCGTTGGTACCGGGCAATGAGCCGTTCGGGTTGGTCAACTCGGCGACGATCCCCGTGTTGAAGTCATAGCTGACTGGCAGCGGCGCGGCGGTAGCCGTAGCGCGCGTCGTAGCGACAAAGCAGATTGCCAACATCAAAATGGCAACTAACCGTAGACGTTTCATCATCAACCCCCTAGTGCGCGACGAATGCGACGCATCGTCCACACAGATCCCCGAATTCCGTCGAATGCTACTGGCTGAGCAGTGCGTTGGGGTCCATATCGACGGCTTTGGGTCGCGAGCATCTTCGTTCACCGTGTGTGGCTTCTTAGGTGAGCGGCCGATAGTTGTTCTGTCGCGTAGCCCCGGTGGGCACTGATGGCGTCGACGCGCAGTTCGGTTGGTCCCGCAGGGATCGCGCTATTCGCCGACGGCGTCACGCCTGCGCAGCATCATGATTGCCAGCCGCCAGTCGAAGCCGACTGCGGCGTCTTGTTCGATGGCCGCCGTCAGCCGGTCGGTGAACAACTCGTGCTCGATCGCCGCGCGGTCCTCGTGCGGTACGGCCGCAAGCAGTGACGGGCCGAACGACACCCGAATGGCCTCGGCAACGTCGTGGGCGTACTGCCCACGGTCGCCGTCCACGTTCTGCTCGGCAATCGGATCGCCCAGGACTACCTCTTCGAAATGATCAAGCGTGAAGGCGGCGTGCGGGAACGGCGCATGCCACTCGGCTGCGGTGCGGTACCACGCCGGGATGGGGGTGAGCGACGTCCTGGGCAGACGTCCTGTTTCGATCATGTCGCCGGCGACGCGCCGGAGTGTCGTCATCACGGTTTCGGCCCCGCTGTTGCCGGCCGCATCAGCCGACCCGACCACGATGATGAGACGTGCGCCCGGCAACAACTCTCGACCTCTGGCGTCGAGAAACCCGGCCCAGTCGTCCCCCGCTTGCAGTGCCCATCGGTCACGCTGTGACTGCGTCCCGTCGGTGTACCACATGCCGTCGAGCGGCCCCGGAGCTGCGCTGAGCCAATGCAGCGCAATCGAACTCCACGCCAGAGAGACCGATCGCGGCGGGAGTATGTGTTGGTAAAACGACCGCCCGACCGCGCTGGAGTAAACAGCGGGACCGGCATAGGTGTCCGGATCGTCTGCGACAGTGGCAAACAACGAGCTGAAATCGTTCAGCGGGAGGTCGGTGTGGACCACACTGATCGGCGTATCTGCCGGATGAACGCGGCGCATTTCCTCGATCGCGGCGCGCATGGGAGCCAACGAATTGCGCCCCTCTGAACATCCATAGTCAGCGATCGTCAGCGACCCGTCGGAGGTTGGTGGCACTACTGCGGCTGCCTGGCGAAGCAGCGGAAAGGCGCGAGCCGCAGCACTCAACTGCGCCGTCGAATGCTCGTTGTACTGCCCGCCGCCCGCCATCGCTTCTGGTTGCGTCATGAACGGTTTCTCCATCGATGGGTCGGCTCCGACATATGCTCGTTCCTCCTTACCTCCAACTCTGGCTGTCAAGCAGCGAATCGGGAAAATGCAACCAGTCTCCGGCCAACTGCGAGTCCGATGAGTTTCAGTCGTTGTGGTGGTCTAACTCGCATGGGCAAACTCACTTACGGCATGAACATCTCAGTGGACGGCTACATCGCCGACAGGAACGGCGATATCGGGTGGAGCGACCCTGACGCCGAACTGCACCAGTACTGGAACGACCAGGTCCGCAACACAGCGGTGTCGTTGTATGGGCGAAAGCTGTACGAGCTGATGGCCGCCCACTGGCCGACCGCCGACGAGGCCCCCGACGTGTCTCCGGTGGAGGCCGAGTACGCCCGGCTGTGGCGCGCGATGCCGAAAGTGGTGTTCTCGAACACCCTCGGTTCGGTCGGCTGGAACTCGCGACTGGAGCGCGGCGATGTCGTCGACTTCGCCACCAAACTCAAGGCGGACACCGACGGGGTGATCGACGTTGCCGGTGCCACGCTCGCCGCGCCGTTGGTCCAGGCTGGCCTCGTTGACGAGTTCCACATGGTGGTCACCCCCGCGGCGGTGGGTGGTGGGCTGCCGTTCTTCCCGACATTGGACAACTGGATCTCGTTGGAGCTGACTGAGAACCGTACGTTTCCGTCTGGCGCGGTGCTCCTCCGGTATGCAGCCAAGAAGTAGGAGCGAGTCACATTCACCTAGACCAGTGATAGCCCCGTGTGACAACTAGACCGGCGCGTCTCGATCACCCAGCAGACGCGCTGGATGGCGTAAATACCGATGACCGACACGTCAATACGACTCCCCCGGTTCGTCGGGCCACGTGGTCGTCGACCGACGTCAGTGTCCGTAGGTATAGCGGAGATCGGCGTTGATAAGTTCTCCGATGCGCTGACACATTTGCCGGAACAGGCGGTCATCTGGAGCGGGCGGCTCCAGCAGCAGAGTCCATCGAAGTGCGGTCTCGCTGCCACTTTCCGTCAGGTCGAACTGGATGGTCGCGTCGGGTCGTTTCGCCCAGATCGATGACCACACAACAAGTGTCGGGCGTTGGGTGGAAAGAACACGCGGTGGCGTCTCGTCGTCGAGCAGATGCAGCCACGGCCGGCCGGAAACGCGGCCGGGATCTGCCAAGTCCTCGAACACAACCCAGGGTGGGGGCGGCTGAGAGCGCTGCCGAGTCGCGACCGCTTGCATACACGAACCGTACGAGACTGAATGGCGGCGGTCTACCGATTGCTCGCAGCGTTCCTCGTCGCCCGATGACTTGTCGGAAAAAACTGGGATGCAACAACCGCTGAAAAACCGGTACGGTGTTTCGGTGTTCCGTCGAGTCGAAGCAGGTGCTGGCGCCGCGCGCGCCTCTATGAGATGACTGCGCCCCGCAGCCGACCGTGATGGTCGGCAACTCAGTCATGTCCTCGCCCCGATGTTTCGGGCAATCGGCTCACCGCGTCCCGGACGCGGTCTCACTGCAGGTCTCCGATAGGCGTACCTGCACGGATGGATCCACCATGAAACCTCTTACCCACCAGCAGATCATCGACTCATTTCGCGGCGCGACGCGCCGCGAGATCAAGCGAGTCACATTCCCGACCGACTTCGACGACACCGATTTCGACGCGCTCGACTTCTACGGGTGGCGGGACCGAAAGATCCCCCGTCGTGGCTACATCTGCGTCCCTCATCAGGGCGACGTCATCACCTTGCTGTTGACGCAGGCTGAAGCCGTCCCCAAGCGACGGGCCATGTGTACTTGGTGTCGCGATGTCAATCTGACAAGCGCAGCGGTCATGTTCTCGACTCGCCGGATGGGTTCTGCTGGGCGCCGCGGCGACACGATCGGCGTTCTCGCCTGCGAGGACTTCAGCTGTTCACGCAACGTCCGCCGGCTCCCACCCGCCTTCCACCGGCAGACCGACCTCGACGCATTGAGGGCCGAGGTGGTGACAGGGCTGCGCATTCGCGTCGAGGCTTTCGTGGCCAACGTGCTGTCGTCAGCAGACGCCTGACTTGGCGCCCGCGGCGCCGGCGGTCGATGCCGGTGCAGCGGTGTTCGCCGTCCGTCACCCCAGGTTTGGCTCCATCGGTGGCGGGCATTCGAGTGAGATGAACACACCTCATCCCAACTCCGAGTTCACACCTCGCCATGCGATCGTCACCGGTGGTGATTCAGGTATCGGCCGCGCAGTGGCGGTCGCTCTTGCCCACAGTGGTCTTGATGTCGCGGTCACGTACAACTCCGACCGCGACGGCGCCGAAGCCACGGTCGCGGAGATCGAGGCAACGGGACGCCGAGGCGCTTCGGCGCACCTGGACCTCACCGACCTACCGGACGCGGCGGCTGCCATCGACGCCCTGGCGGCCGACCTCGGAAGCCTCGACGTACTCGTCAACAGTTCGGGAACCGGTACCGCCACACCGTTCCTCGATCTGGACTTCGACGACTGGCGAACCGTGCTGTCGGTCGACGTCGACGGCGCATTTCTGTGCAGCCAACGCGCGGCGCGACTCATGGTCGCGCAGAAGACGGGAGGGCGCATCATCAACATCACCAGCGTCCACGAACACCTACCCAAAGTGGGTGCCGCGCCTTACTGCGCCGCAAAGGCCGGGCTCGGTGCACTCACTAAGGTCATGGCGATCGAGCTTGCCGAGCACGGGATCACCGTCAATTCGGTTGCACCCGGCGAGATCTCGACGCCGATGACGGGTCAGACGGACGAAGACCCACGAGACAACCCACGACCGGGGGTTCCACTGGGCCGCACCGGCGATGCCCGCGAAATCGCCTCTGTGGTGGACTTTCTGGCAGGACCCTCGTCGTCGTACATGACCGGGGCATCGCTGGTGGTCGACGGGGGCATGGCGCTGATGGGTCCACAGGCCGTCCAATTTGTACCCGACGGGTCGTGGCGCCGACCGTAGGCCGGCGCTCGTTCTCGAAGACGCCGACTAAGACGTTTCGTCCGGGTCGTCCGCGCCTTCAGCCTGGTCCGGCTGTTCGGTCGTGGACGTCACCATGTCCGGATCTCCGTCGGGATCGTAGGTGTCATCGCCTTTGTCATCTTGCGGTGCAGTCATGCGGCCTCCTTTGTCCTGAAGCCGACATACCCCTGGTCGATCGGACGGAAACGAGAAGTCCTCTGCCGGATTACTGCGCACCGCCCCGGGCGGGTGCGATGAGCGTCCACCAGCTCACGAGCGGTCGAGACGGGTGACCACCCCTCGGTCTCCATCCACGCGGACACGATCACCGGTCTTCAACGACTGCGTGGCCACCAACGTGTTGACGACGCACGGCAGTCCGTATTCGCGCGCCACCACAGCACCATGGGACACCGAGCTGCCGATGTCGGTGACAAGCGCACCGATGACGGTGAAGTACGGCGTCCACCCTACGTCGGTCACCGGCGCGACCAGTATCTCTCCACGCTGCACATCGCGTGCGTCGATGATCGATTTGGCGACGCGCACAACGCCTTCGACAGTTCCGCGGCTTGCCGGGCGGCCGATGATCTCATCGTCGGTGACACCCCGCTGTGGCCGGGCGATGAGCGGTGTCGGCCGTCCGACAGACACGTCGTCGAACTCGAGTGAGTCCTGGAATGCCAGAGCCTCCCGGCGCTTGACTGCTCGATGCACAAGAGCGTCGATATCGCCGGAACCGACGACGCGGTTCAGTTCTTCCCGGTCGAAGAAGAACACAAGATCCGGATCAGGGAGTCGTCCGGCTGCGGCCAGCACCTCGCCCAGATGCCGGTAGCCCAGCTTGAGCGAATGCGCCATCAGCGCCATCTTCGACTTGGTCTCCTCGCGCCCTCGTGCGCCTCCTTGCGCCAACCTGGCAAGAAATCTGATGGACCCTGCGCTTGGCACCTCGGGCCGGATCTTGGCCGACCCACGATCAGGCGGATCGATCGCCGACCGCACCATCACCTGCATCATCGCACCGAGCCCTTCGGGGTCCTCGGCCCACGACGCATCGCGCATGCACAGCTCGCGGTATCCACGGTGGCCGTGGCGCTCCAGGAACTGCTCCAGCGCCATTCCGGCCGCGCTGCCGCTGGCACGCAACTCCCCTACCGCGGTACCCGGCTCCCCCGTCAAGAACTTCGTGGCAGCCACGTCGTCGGCCGCGATGGTGTGTACCACCGAGTCGAGCTCTTCCAGCATGAGCGCGCTCTCGACGTCGGATGCGCCGGCCATGAGCCTGGTCGCCTCGGCGCGACCCTCGTCTTCGCTACGTCCTTCTTTGACTGCCTGTCTCATCAAGACACTCTCGAGGACGTTGGCGGCGACTGCCGCGCGCGACGACGAGCGCACATGAGTCAAGGTGATGTCGCAGTACTGTTCCACCCCGGATTCGAGCTGCCGCAACACCCGCCGAGGGTCATCACCGGTCGGCACCTCGAACTCGGCGATCTGATCCTTCAATCGCCGGATCGCGGGGCCGGCAGACAACGCGTACGTGGTGAGCCGCACGGTGTTGATCAGTCGGCGCAAGAACGGTTTTGGCGGTTTCGGTTTCAACTCGTCAACCACCCGACCGCAGATCGAGGTGGAGAATTGTTCCAGCGAATTGCCCAGGATTCCCGAGCTGAGACCGGTGCCCTCGGTCAGGTTCAAGAACATGTGCCCCTGAAAATAGCCGACCTGCAACCACGGCTTCTCGTACTTCGGCTGCGCTCGCGCCACCACCTGCGTCATCTGCATCGCGTAATCGATGGCGAAACCGGAGACCGAAGCAGTCAACGGGCAGAATGCCCCGGGCATCATCTCGCCGATGTTGCAGCGGGTGTACACATGGTCTGCACCCGCGAGTGGCGAATCCATCTCGCCCAGATCGCCGGGCAGAGTGGTGATAGGACGAGCCTGCAGCCACCAGACCTTCCCCGACTGGTCGATGGCCCACTCGAGATCCATCGGTTTGTCCCAATGTTGCACAGCACGCAAGGCGCCCGCCCGGATCTCCGAGACCTCCTCTGGCGACAGGACCGGCACCTCACCCACCTCGCGAACGGCTGAGTTGCCCTCGGAATCCAGGACAATGTGGTCTGGGGACGCCGACCCGTCGACAAGCGCTTCGCCGAGCCCAGCAATGGCATCGATCACCATGAGGTCGCGCCGGCCGGTGGCCGGGTCTGCGGTGAACACGACTCCTGCGGCTCGCGCATCGACCATGTGCTGCACCACCAGATGCATTGTGGCCGTGGTCTGTCCACTGTAAGACGACGCGCGTCCCGAATGAACCGACGCCGCACACGTGTGGACAGCCGCAGCAAAGTCATCGACGGAGTCGACTCCCAGCACGGTGTCGTACTGTCCTGCGAACGACTGGTCGTCGCCGTCTTCGCCGACTGCCGAAGACCTCACGGCGACCGGAGTTGCACCCGCCGAGGCCATCTGGGAAAAACGTTCAGCCACATCATCGACGGCGATCTGGTCGGAAGCGTCAGCGATCACAAATCCGACTGGCACAGCAAGTCCCAACCGGCGCAACTGTGCCAGGCCTGCCGCTTTTCCACCGTAACGACCGTCAAAAACCTCGTCGAACTCGACCGCGGTCAACGTCATGACGATCCTCCCAATTCATCCACGATCTCCGCGAGCGCGTCGACCTCGATGGGACCCGGTTGATAAAGACAGATCCGCTCGGAGACACCGTCGACCCGGTCGCGGATGTGCGCAGCCACCTCGGATGGGGTGCCACACGCGGCAATCGTGTGCAGTATCTCGTCGTCGATCAGCGTGGCCATCTCTTGCCAGCGGCCCTGCTTGGACATCGCGTTCAGTTCGGGCTGCAGATCGCCCCATCCGTGGGCATCGAGGACCGGCCGGTACGCCGGTGTGGAACCGTAGAACGCCAGCAACATCCGAGTCGAGGCGTGATCGTCATCGCGGCCGGTATCCACCGACACGATGATCTCGGGGACCACCTCGAAGTCGCTCTCGCTGCGGCCCGCAGCAGCCAATCCCTCGCGCACCGCAGGCAGTGTCGACTCGTGAAGGAACCGCTTCGACCCGAAGGGCATCACCAACAAGCCATCGGCCACTTCTGCTGTGGCTCTGGTCAACCGGGGTCCGAGCGCGCCGAGATAGATCGGCGGCGGACCGTACGGGTTGGGGCCGGGTACAAAGGTCGGCGTCATCAGGGTGTGCCGGTAGTACTCGCCGAGGAAGTCGAGTCGTTCACCCTCGTTCCACGTGGCGAAAATCGCTCGTAGCGCCCCCACCAATTCCTTCATCCGTGCTACCGGATGATCGAACTCGACTCCATAACGCTTCTCGATCTGCGCGCGAACTTGCGTGCCCAGACCCAGGATGAAACGTCCTTCGCTGATCAGCTGAAGGTCGTTGGCCTGATGGGCGAGCTGAATTGGGTTGCGAGGGAATGCAATCGCAACATTCGACATGACATCGAGATTCTTCACCGACGATGCCAGCACCAGTGGGGTGAAGACGTCGAACGGTCCTTCAAAGGTGAACACGCCTGATGCGCCGGCTTCCTTGAGCACTTGCGCCCGTTCGAGTGCATCGGTTGGCCCAAACAGCGCTGTCATGATCTTCATACCTGCGCCTAGCTCGCCGCGTCGGTCCAGTCGGAGAATCCCGACGGATGATGCGGTCCGATCACGCCGTGCTCGAACAAGCCTGCGCCCTCGCGAACCGATCCGTCAGCTTCGGTACACACGGCCTTGCCGACATGGTCGATGAGACTGAACGGCGCCCGGGCCATCACCTCTGGATCCGTCAGGTCGAAGCTGACGCGTTCAGCGAATGGTGCACCCTTCCAGCTGCCATGCGCCCACGAGGAGTCGCCACCGTAGCCCGAGCCGAAAGCGATGGGAGCAAACAGCTTTGACTCGACGTCCAACTCGATCTTGTCTCCGGCGCGGTTCATGAACTCCACATGGGCGCTCCGTGGAATTCTTGTGCCGGGCTGGTAGTCAATGCTCACCCGAACTCCGTCGAGCTGCTCGACGCGACCGTCTCGCCACCTGCGGGTGCAGTCGTAGAGGCTGCGGTGACCTTCGGGATCTTCTTGCAGAATCAAGAACAGCTGGTAGTCGTCGAACGCCAACGGCAGGTACAGCCACCACATTCCACGGAACGAAGCGTCTGGCCGACCAGCAGGCTCGGCCTCGCCGACAGGTCGGATGCCCCACGAGCGGTCACGGCTCGCCACACTGCTGTCGTGACTGACTTCCAGTCGTTCGCCATCGACATCGATCCAGCCCTGCCACGAACCGACCTGCGCAAAGCGAGACGCCTGCAACGTCACCCGCCTGTCGGTGAGCATCTGGTGCGGCTCCTCCAGAGCGGCGGGAAACAGCCCGCGCCAGGTGAGGTCGGCGGAAATACCTTCGGTCTGCGCCAATGTCAGATGCACCTGCTGTAGCGGCTCGATGACATCGAGGCGGTAGCCGTTGACGTTCTGATGAAGGCGATCGTCGTCGATGGCGTCGCTGAGGTGCACCGCGGTCTGGGTGTCGCCGCGACGAACGACGAAGTAGGCGTCCTTGACGCCGAGGCGTGGGTAATAGCCGATACCTGTCAGGGCCATGAAGCGCCCTTCGCGGTCGAGCACGTTGAAGTACGACCGGTCGTAGAAATTTCGATCGGACGTGGCCGGCCAGGTCAGAGGCGCGGGCGTTTGATGAATGGGGAACTCGTCGAGCGGGCTCAGATGCACTAGCTCTCCTCAAATACGATGCGTACCGTATTGGAACTATGGTGAAGCCATGACAGCAGAAAGCGGCAGTGAAAACAAGGGCTCTGCGCAGTCCGCTCCCGGGCGGCCGCGTGACGGCAGGATCGATGCCGCGATCATCGATGCCACACGCGAACTGATCCTCCAGACCGGCTACTCCGCGTTGTCACTGTCGGCGATCGCTGCGCGTGCCGGAACCACAACTGCTGCCATCTACCGCCGGTGGTCGGGCAAGGCACAGCTCGTTCACGAAGCCGTGTTGTACGCCGAATCGGTACCCGTGCCAGACGGTTCCGGCGACATCCGCGCGGAGATCCGGGGTCTGGTCGAGACGGTCCGCATCATCTTCGACAGACCGGAGGTGCGGTTGGCGCTACCGGGTCTGATCGCGGACACCGTTGCCGATCCTGATCTGCATGCCATGATGATCACCCGATTGGGCGGCAACCTCACGGCATTCGAATCTCGATTCGGACAAGAGCGCCGAAACGACGACCATCTGCCCATGCTCGCCGAGGTGGTCGCGGGCACTGCGATCTTTCGCATTCTCATCCGAAGCGACGCAGCCCTCGACGACACCTGGGTGGACGAGATGACCAAGATGATCACCGACCGTTGGCCCCCCGAGAAGTCGCTGGACCACCCCTGAAAGCACTCTCCTGTCCACCCGACCGGCTGTGAAGACGGGGAACTATCGTTCGCTGTATGCGCTTTGATGAGTATCAGGACTTCGATGCACTCGGACTCGCTCAACTCGTCAAAGACGGTGACATGACGGCCGGCGAGCTACTCGATATCGCGCAGCAACGGGCACACGAGGTGAACCCTCGGATCAACGCAATCGTCCGCTTCATGAACTCACAGGCGGACGATCACGTCGCCGATGAACGGATGGGCCCCTTCAGCGGCGTCCCGTTCCTGATCAAGGACCTGGCTCAGGACTATGGCGGCCTACCCAGTAGCAGCGGTTCGCGATCACTCGTGACTGTCCTCGCGGGTGAACATTCCACCGTGGTTCAGCGATGGCTGGATGCCGGATTGGTGATCTTCGGCAAGACCAACACCCCCGAATTCGGCGCCAAGGGGATCACCGAGCCCGAACTGTTCGGGCCCGCGCGCAACCCGTGGGATCTGGCTCGGACACCTGGCGGTTCGTCGGGCGGATCCACCGCGGCCGTTGCTGCCGGCATCGTCCCGGTCGCCGGTGCCAACGACGGCGGTGGCTCGATCCGGATCCCGGCCGCCTGCTGCGGACTCGTCGGCCTGAAGCCGGGCCGCGGACTCCTACCCATGGGTCCAGCCATCAGTGAGGCGATGCATGGCGCCGCGACCCAAGGAGTTGTATCCCGGTCGGTACGAGACACCGCGGCGATGCTCGACGTGCTTGCGGGAGGCGAGCCGAGCGGCCCGTTTCTGCCATTCACCCCAGCCGACAGCTATCTGTCACAGGTGGGTGCCGACCCCGGACGGCTACGCATCGGCGTCTGCTCCCAGTCGGGTATCAATCCCGCCCCACACCAAGAAGCGGTGGCGGCAAACGACGCCACCGCGAAGGCCCTTGCCGACCTCGGCCACGATGTGGAGATCTTGGACCAGCAGCCGTTCGACGACCTGGCGTTGGCCCGCGACTTCTTACTGACCTGGTTTGTGTACCTGGCGTGGGAAATGGACGACGCCAAGCGCCGATCCGGTTGCAGCGACTCCGATTTCGAGATCGACACGCGTGTGATGGCCGCACTGGGGCGAGCCCACACCAGCGTCGAGTACATCGACGCGGTCATGCGCCGACACGACCATGTACGACGACTGTCAGCGTATTTCGAAAAGTATGACCTGCTGATGACGCCAACTCTGGCCGAGCCTCCGCCACGCATCGGTGCATTCAACACTCCCCGCCCCGCGCGCATGGCGGCAGCCGGTCTACTCAGGACTCGCACAGCCGGCTTGTTGCGACATGCTCCCTTGGTGGACAACATGATCCACGACAACCTCAGTTGGGCGCCCTATACACAGTTGGCGAACCTGACCGGACGTCCTGCACTGTCGTTGCCACTTCACTGGACCCCGGAGGGCATACCGATGGGAGTGCAGTTCACCGCACAATTGGGAGGCGAAGCCATGCTCCTACGTCTCGCAGGACAACTCGAACAGGCAATGCCTTGGGCACACCGCGTGGCTGCCCTGCCGCCAACCAGCTAGACCGTGAGCCAAACAGTCTGTCTCTCACAAGACTTCCGGCGGGACGCCGACTGGGCACTGCAGGTGTCAGCCGCCACCAGATGTCCGCCGGAGCTCGTCCGCCGACGGGGAAACGGATCTCAGGGCGCCTGCGTCGACCGCTCGTGCGAACGTGGCGATCGCTTTGCCCGTCACATCCGGCTGGATGAGCGGGAACAAATGACTGGCACGAGGTATCACGGTCAGGTGAGCACGGGGCGAAATCGCTTCGAAGCGGCGTTCATTGACGCGGAACTGGTCCCAGCCGCCGTTGATGAATTCGATCGGTCCTGGATACCGCGCGAGTTCGCCGAGGGCATCGAATCGGGAGACCTCGGCGACAACATCTTTGATCGAAGCCAATGCGAGGCCGCCGACTTCCATGTCGTCAGCGACTCGGCGCCCGACCGAAGCGCGGGTGAGCCACCTGCTGATGGCCGCTGCCTGCTCGGGTAGGTACGCGGTCGTCGCCCCGAACGCCCGAAACGGGGCTGCATAGAACCGACTGGGTTGTGCTGTCGCGCACATCGCCACCAGCCCACTGACCAGATCTGGACGCCTGCCCGCGACGGCCATCGAAACGTACCCGCCCATCGACATGCCTGCAACGATCGCGGGTGGCCCGAGCTCCTCGATGGCCTTGACCACCGTGTCAACGGCACCTGCAAGTGTGAACGGCTCCCCCACCCGTGTGCCATGACCGGGCAGATCCGGGAACACCACTTCGCGGTCCGGGATCGCGGCAGCGATTCGGTGCAACGATGCCCCGCTGACACGAATCCCGTGGACGAGAACAACCGGTGCGGGAACGGGCGCAGACACGGGAGTCAGTATGCCCTCAATCATCGAGGGGCCCAAAGGTTCAGGTGCGCCCCTGCGCCGAACCGTTACTTGAAGTTCTCGAACGCGTTGCGCAGTAACACTCGAGTGAACGGCCGGGGAACGGCAGCTCTCTGACTCAGTCCGATCCTGCGTCCGCTTCGGCCGACGACTTTCCCGCCGTCTCATCCCAGGCGACGTAACCTGCTCCAGACAGGTCCGTGCTCAAGCCACACGTAGTCCGGATTCGGACGCACCGGACGACCGCGTAGCCGATTCAGCCGTGGCGATTCGTCGATCAGTGACGTGAGTATCTCGAGCTGACGCAGCGTCCATGCGCGCCGGGGACGAACGGCTATTTGGTAGGCGCCGAGGTAGTCGGTGATTTCTTCGCTGAACGCGGTCTTGAACTGGCCTACCCCGTGTCGGGGGTGAGATGGATCGGAAATGGTCGACGTCGACGGTGTCCCGTCGAGGTCGTAACGCTCGCATCCCTGCTCCCGCGCCCACTGCATGATCTCCCACTGCAGCGCGTACGCGGCGCGGCTACCTCCCAATCCACACAGGAAAGGGTCGCCGGGGCGCTTGCGAATCGAGCCCGCCCCCAGGTAGAGCGCATTCTTGCCCAATTTCGAGACGAACGCGCCGACCACCACCTCGCCCTGGTGCCGAGCCAGGAAAAGCTGACCGTCGCCCGACGCTTCGTACTGCTGGAACAGAGCAGTCGACGTCTTGAGGCCGGGAATCCTGAACCGGCCGCCACTGGTGGCGTCGAGCATCTCGTACAGGATGCGGCAGTTCTCGTCGGTGGCCGGCACCCGTTCGACCGTGACACCTTCCTGCGCTGCACGACGGATCGACTTTCGCGCTCGCTTTTTGAAGCGAGCCTGAACGTCGAGTTCGGAGCCGCGCAGATCCACGATGACCGTGCTGTCGTCCAACCACGTCGGTACACGGATAAAACCCTGGACACGAAGGGTTTTGGCGTCGTCTGCGTTCGCCTTCAGTTGGGAACGCACCCGAACCGCGGTGATCCCGTTCTCTGCCCCGAACGCAGCCACTGCGCGGCCAGACCGGATCAGATCGTGAACGTCGAGGACAGGCGGTCCGAAAAGCACCCAGAGCGCTCCCACAAGCGGCACGTCCACCTGGAACGCCGTCACTGCGTAACCGCCCACGATGAGATAGATGGGCCTGGCACCCTGTAAGGCCATGCCGTCGATGTTGGCGCGACCGCGATAGACGGTGCCCTCGTCTGGGCTCAGCAGGACCAGTTCGTCCCACCGCGCGATTTCGTCATCGTTGGCGAAGCGCACGTGCGTTGCTCCAGCCGCAGGCTGATGACGTGTATCCCCACGTTGTCCGAATCGCCGGCCCGAGCGGACATTTCCGCGCACTACCTTGACTGCGCTCATGTGGCAGAGCTCCCGGCTAAGGCGGCGCCGTAGCGCTGCTCGATTTTGACGGCCTTGGGCGGGTGAACGTTCACCCTGGAAAGGTCGCCGTTGTAGTGGCTGAGCACGCGGGGATCCATCACCTTGCGCCACAGCGGTGGGAAGAACGCCAGAACCACCATCATGGCGTAGCCCGCAGGAAATTGAGGGGCCTCGCTGCAGCTACGAAGGGCCTGGTACCGCCGTCCGGCGCGCGCGTGATGGTCGGAGTGCCGTTGCAGGTTGAGCAAGACGACGTTGCTGACGAGGTGGTCACCATTCCAACTGTGCTCGGGACGCACCTTTCCCAATCTTCCATCCGGAGTGGGCATTCGCAGCAATCCGTAGTGCTCGATGTAGTTCACCGCTTCGAGTACAAGCATGCCGATGACCGCCTGCAGCGCGAAATATGGCAGCACTGCCCACCCGAAGGCTGCGACGATGACGACAACGATCGCGACACTCACCGACCAGGACTGGAGAATTGTGTTGCGCCAGTTCCAGAATCGGTGGCCCTGACGATGTAGACGAGCGGTTTCGAGCTCGATACCCGAGACGAGTCCTCCATAGAGCGCGCGGGGATAGAACGCGAACAAAGACTCACCGAATCGCGCGCTCGCCGGATCTGCGGGAGTTGCGACCTTCACGTGGTGGCCGACGTTGTGTTCGACGTAGAAGTGCCCGTACACCGACTGCGCCAACGCGATCTTGGCCAGGCTCTGCTCCAGTTTCTCGCGTTTGTGGCCCAACTCGTGCGCGGCGTTGATACCGATTGCGGCACTCATGCCCAGTGTGATCGAAAGGCCAACTCGCTCACCCCTGGTCATGTCCGCGAAGGCAAGGCACCAGAAGCCGAAAAGCAGACCCGCGTACTGGAGCGGGACGAAGATGTAGGTGCACCACCGGTAGTACCGGTCCGCCGACAACGTCCGCACCGCATCATCGGGCGGTCCGGCACGGTCGGGCCCCCGGATCAGGTCGAGAAGTGGGACGACCACGAGGAGCAGGTAACCACCGAAACCCCACAGCAACCCCGACACACTGTTGGCCAGCAGGCACGCGATGAACGGCCCGGCAGGCACGAGTAGACACAGCGGCCACAGGTGACGTTTGGGGTCTTTCCAAGTGCGAGTATCCGACATACCCCGGTCCTCGACTTCAGCTCTGAGCTGGGTGTGGTGCATCAGCACAGCCACCTCGCCCGCAATCTTCACGCGTCTTCACACTCACGGATCCCTTCCGTGGCACTGCATACCCCAAAACCCGGTTGTTCGACGTCAGGACTGGTTCGCCCGCAATGGCCGCTTTCAGTCCGTCTCGC
>NZ_JAHVCV010000030.1:0-1547 GCF_051487485.1 Williamsia muralis
AGCGCGTCGTCGGGAAGATGCCGGCGCCTGGCTGCTGCACCGTGTGCCATCGACAACACCCACCCGCGATCGTCCCGTGAAGGGTCGTCGTACATGCCGAGTTGATGGAAGGCCAGGCCGCGGATGCCTGCCTTGGTCTGCAAGGCGCGGCTCGCCGCATCGGCGAGGGTCTCGCCCCGGTGCAGGAAGGTTCCGGGTAGCGCCAGGCCGCGCTCGGACTTCACCACCAGCACGGCCAACGCGTCGTCCTGCACAGTCAGAACAGCCACGTCGACGGCAACCGACGGCCGGTCGTAGTCGGTCAGAGCTTTGCCTGCTGCATCGAGCCACACCATTCGTTGATGTTAGCGCACATCTGCGCTAACCTTTAGCTCAACTTTGATCTAAGGAGGAGCGATGGTTCTCGACAACGAACAGCTCGACCGGGCCCTCGGCGTCCTGCTCGGGACGGCAGCAGGAGATGCACTCGGTGCGGGCTACGAGTTCACCTACCCCGCGGCGCACACGGAGATCCGGATGAAAGGCGGCGGGATGTTCGATTGGGACCCTGGTGAGTGGACCGACGACACGTCGATGGCGATCTGCGTAGCCGACGGATTGACCGACGGCCATGTTGATCTCGATGCGATCGCCAGGTCGTTTGTGCGCTGGTACGACTCCGGCCCGCCTGATATCGGGACGCAGACGCGGGCGGTGTTGAGCGGCCGGTGGCCATCGGCACGCGCGATGACCGACAGGGCTGCGAGCTTGACCGGACGCACCGGTGGCAACGGTTCCCTGATGCGCACGGCGCCAGTGGCACTGGCGTTTCTCGACAACCCCGAGGGGTGCGTGCGCACTGCGGGTGCCGTCAGCGATCTCACGCACTACGACGAACGCGCGCGAGAAGCGTGCCAGATGTGGAGTTGGGGAATCCGACACGCGGTGCTCACCGGGTCGCCTGACGGGGTGCGGGTCTATGTGGAGCAGGCGCCTGCATCGGTCCGCGCCTATTGGGGGCCGCTGCTCGACATCGCCGAAAACGGGTCGCCTGCAGACTTTCCCAACAACGGCTGGGTGGTGCATGCGTTGCAGACGGCCTGGTGGGCGCTGACCGGGGCTGCCTGCGATCTGCCCGAGACGCTGGAATACTGCGTGCGTGCGGGTAACGACACCGACACCACCGCGGCCATCGCCGGCGGACTGGTGGGAGCCTGCCGAGGAGCCTCGGTGATCCCATCGGAGTGGACGTCCCTCCTCCATGGCTATCCCGGCCACACCTCGGTCGACCTCGTTGCAACCGTACGACGGGTCGTCGGTAGGGCAACGGGTCCGACTGCACCCGACGCCCAAGCGGGCGTCACGACACGAGAGGCCAAACAATGACCATCATCGACGTCGCCAACGGGGACATCACCACCACGCGAGCCGACGTGATCGTCAACGCTGCGAACTCGTCAATGTTGGGCGGCGGTGGTGTCGACGGCGCAATCCACCGCGTGGGCGGGCCCGAGATACTCGATGAGTGCCGGCTCATCCGTGCAACAACACTTCCGGACGGCCTCGGT
>NZ_JAHVCV010000031.1:0-1465 GCF_051487485.1 Williamsia muralis
CCCACGACCACTACGACGATGACTACCACCAGKATGATCTGCCAGGGCTCCATCATGTGAGTATGTCGTGCCGCGGGGCGCGGCGTGCGGGGTCCTGGACACGGGTCGACGGAAATCCATCCTCCGGAAAATGCAACTGGGAAGAAACCGGTTCGGTGGCTCGTTTGAACCATGGAGGCCGGGCAGACGTCGCGGCCGCACCCGCGAACCCTAGGATTTTCACCATGTCGAACACCGATGATGTTGTCGAACAGATCCTGAGCAAGTACGACACGATCACCGTGGTCGGGGCCAGTGCGGACCCTGCCAAGGCGGCGCACACCGTGCCCGCCCACATGCAGAACCACGGCTGGCGGATCATCCCGGTGAACCCCAAAGCCGACGAACTCTTCGGGGAACCCGTCTACCGAACACTGGCCGACATCCCCGAACAAATCGGGCTCGTCGACGTGTTCCGTCCCTCGGACCAGACGGCCGAGATCGCCCGGCAGGCTGTGGCCGCCGGGGCCACAGCACTGTGGCTTCAGCTGGGCATCGCCTCGGCGGAGGCTCGCGAGATCGCAGAGAATGCGGGCCTGCTGTACGTGGAAGACCGCTGCCTCATCATCGAACAACGGCGACTGGGCGTGTCGGCGCCACGCTGACCCGTAAGGCGCCTACGAGTAGCGCACGATCCGCGAAAGGCGCTTGGCGTCGGTGAGCATGGTCTCGATGATCGCGCCTGCCACGGTGTCGAACTCCTCGGCCGCGCGGTTCAATCGCTCGGACCCCAGCTCGTCTTCGGCCGCGGCGACATATTCGTCCGAATCGTCGTCGACCACAACGCTGATCACCCATTCGAGCTTTGCCAGCTGACGGTCCACCTGCTCGACGCCGGCTCGGTAGCGGGTGAACGCCTCCAGTCGCTGGACGAGCTGGCCCAGCCGTTCGTCATGCACCTGCGACCGCGCGGCGTGGATAGCGGTGAGCTCGGGGTCGTCGCCGAGGTCGTTGGGCGGACCGGCCCCAAGTTTGTCGACGGAGGCACGCAACCGCGCGCAGCTGCGGCTGATCTCCGCCACCTCGGCATCGAGGTCGACCCGGATCATCTTGTTGTCGAGGATGTCGTGCTTCCACGATCGGCTCTGCTCGATCGCCGTCGCCGTCGAACATGCCAGGTAGGCGAGTTTGCCGATGGGATGCGCCCGCATCTCGTCGATCGTGGCCTGGTCGTGCGGCGACAACGTTGATTGGCGTAGCTGCCGTCGCAGTGGTCGCGGGTAGTTGTTCTCGTCGGTGCGGACGGCCCAATCGTCGATCTGTCCGGAGTCGCGATCGAGGAGACGATCGATGTCGATGCGGGGCTGATCGCCGCGCCATGTGTCGACGGCGATGAAGGCGAACCGGATGGCAATGGACTCGCCGGGTCGCGTCCCTCCTTGATGGTCGATCCAGTACGGCGTGGCCGTGGTCTTGGCCAGATCGG
>NZ_JAHVCV010000032.1:0-1389 GCF_051487485.1 Williamsia muralis
GGGACTGTTTCTTAATCGGTGTTTTGGCCCGACACGCTGGGTGAATGCTCAGCGGGAAGGGTGCCGTGATGACGACACTAGATGATGTGACGAAGAAGAAATCGACACCACCGTCGGCCGAGGAGGCGGCGGCAGCTGAGCTGGTGCGGTTGGCGAAGGAGCAGGGCCTGTCGTTGACGGGTCCGGATGGGCTGCTCAAGCAGTTCACCAAAACGGTCCTGGAAACCGCGCTGAACGAGGAGATGACCGAGCACCTCGGGCACGACAAGAACCAAGCCAAGCCCGATCGGGAGTCAACAAATATCCGCAACGGGACCCGGCCGAAAACGGTGCTGACCGAGTCCACCGGCCAGGTACCGATCGAAGTCCCCAGAGACCGCGAAGGCACCTTCGAACCGCAGATCGTCAAGAAACGACAGCGCCGACTCAACGGCGTGGATGAGATCGTTTTATCGTTGTACGCCAAGGGTTTAACGACCGGTGAGATCAGCGCGCACTTCGCGGAAATCTACGGYGCATCGGTCTCGAAGGAGACCATCTCGCGGATCACCGACAAGGTGATCGAGGAGATGCAGGACTGGTCCGCGCGGCCGCTCGATGAGGTGTACGCGGCGATTTTCATCGACGCCATCGTCGTCAAAGTCCGCGACGGCCAGGTCGCGAACAGGCCGATCTACGCCGCCATCGGGGTGAGTCTGGACGGSCGCCGCGACGTACTCGGGTTGTGGGCCGGCACCGGTGGCGAGGGCGCCAAGTTCTGGATGAGCGTGCTCACCGACATCCGCAACCGCGGCACCAAGGACGTGTTCTTCCTGGTCTGCGACGGTCTCAAAGGACTGCCGGAGGTGGTGGAGAACGTCTGGCCGGCCACCACCGTCCAAACATGTGTCGTGCACTTAATCCGCAACACCTTTCGGCTCTCGGCACGGCAGCACTGGGACGCGCTCAAACGGGAACTGAAGCCGATCTACACAGCACCGAGCGAGCCCGCCGCCCGAGCTGCTTTCGACGACCTGGCCGAGAACTGGGGCACACGGTATCCGGCGATCATCCGGATGTGGAACAACGCCTGGCCAGAGTTCATCCCGTTCCTCGACTACGACACCGAGATACGGCGAGTCTTGTGCTCTACCAACGCTATCGAGTCTCTGAATGCGCGGTACCGGCGTGCGGTGAAAGCACGAGGTCATTTCCCCAGCGAGCAGGCCGCGTTGAAATGTTTGTACCTGGTGACCCGTTCGCTGGACCCGACCGGCAGAGGTCAGGCACGATGGATCACACGGTGGAAGCCCGCTCTGAACGCTTTCGCGATCACCTTCGCGGACCGTTGGCCCGGATCAGAAACCTACTAATGGAAAACGGCCGAAACACCGTTAACGGGATAGTCCC
>NZ_JAHVCV010000033.1:0-1106 GCF_051487485.1 Williamsia muralis
GCTCGCCAGCAACACACCGGTCAGACCACCGAACAAGAACGTCACCAAAAAGCCCACCGAAAACAGCATCGGCGTCTCGAACGTGATGTGACCCTTCCACATCGTCCCGATCCAGTTGAAGAACTTCACACCCGTCGGCACCGCGATGATGAACGTCATGAACGAGAAGAACGGCAACAGCACAGCCCCGGTGGCATACATGTGGTGCGCCCACACCGCCACCGACAGAGCTGCGATCGCCAAGGTGGCATAGACAAGTGTGGAGTAGCCGAAGATGGGTTTGCGGGAGAAGACCGGGAAGATCTCCGACACGATCCCGAAGAACGGCAACGCAATGATGTACACCTCGGGATGACCGAAGAACCAGAACAAGTGCTGCCACAAAATCGCACCACCATTGGACGGGTCATACAGATGCGCCCCGAACGCCAGCAGGATCAGCACACTCGTCACCAAAATGTTCCAAGTGAAAATCGGCATCCGGAACATCGTCATACCCGGCGCACGCAAACACACCACCGTCGTGATCATGTTCACCGCACCCAAAATCGTGCCCAGACCCGACACACCCAGACCCAAAATCCACATATCCGCACCCGGACCCGGCGAGTGCACCGCATCAGTCAACGGCGTGTACGCAGTCCAACCGAAGTCAGCCGCACCACCCGGAGTGATGAACCCGGCAATCGCCACYGTCGAACCGAACACGAACAACCAAAAACTGAACGCATTCAACCGCGGGAACGCCACATCCGGCGCACCGATCTGCAACGGCAACACCACATTGGCAAACCCGATCACAATCGGCGTCGCATACATCAGCAACATCACCGTGCCATGCATGGTGAACAACTGGTTGTACTGCTCAGTCGACAAGAACTGCAGACCAGGAGCCGTCAACTCAGTACGCATCAGCAACGCCATCAAGCCACCGATGAGGAAAAACGCAAAACACGCAACCAAATACATGATGCCCAGCATCTTGTGATCGGTCGTCGTCAACATCTTGTAGATGAACGAACCCTTGGCACCCGTGCGCTCGGGATAAGGCCGAACCGGAGCCACCTGAGTGGTGGGCTGGTCTACCGCGGTCACTGATCCTCCTG
>NZ_JAHVCV010000004.1:0-637736 GCF_051487485.1 Williamsia muralis
AACCAAATACATGATGCCCAGCATCTTGTGATCGGTCGTCGTCAACATCTTGTAGATGAACGAACCCTTGGCACCCGTGCGCTCGGGATAAGGCCGAACCGGAGCCACCTGAGTGGTGGGCTGGTCTACCGCGGTCACTGATCCTCCTGCCTGCGTGGCCTCTCGCCTGCGTCAGGTGCGGAAGTGTGTTCCGCGGAGGACGTTAGAGCGACGGCCATGAATGTGCGCTGATGTTGATCCTAGACCCTCATACGGCCCGCAGCCGATCGGGTCCTACGAACTGTCGTAGTCGATCCGGGGGTGGGCAAACGCGGCTTTCGACATCGGTCTCCACCCGGTCGAGCAGTGCTAGTTTGTTCGGGATTCAGCCGTCATCGGGCAGCAACCGAAGAGTGGAAGAGAACCTGTGAGCGAAGTGATCCGTCGCCGTCGCGCTCTGGCGACGCTTGCGCTTGCCGCCCTGGTCAGCGCAGGTGTGAGTGGATGCCTCGACTCGTCCGTCCCCGAGGGCGAGGGGTCGATCGTGAAGACGACGACACGCATCGCCTCGGTGGATCTCGCGGACCCCGATCGCGACAAGAACCAGACATGTCAGACACCTGCGCCGGTCGACTCCGGAGCCCCCGACCCCGGTCGCATCCTGGTCGCGGACCCAAGCCTTCTCGACGCTCTGTGCGCGCTCGGTGTACAGGGCAAAGTGGTCGCATCCACCACCGTCGGCGGCTCACTCCCCTCGTACATGGGCACAGCGGTACAGGATCTCCCCGCCGTCGGTGAAAAGAGCCGGCCAGACGTCGCACGGGCGGCCGCGAGCAATCCTGACCTCCTGCTGACGGTCGGCGAATCCCCACTCGACGGTGCTATGGGCTCGGCCCGAACCGTCGAGATCGATCCGGCGCAGGACTGGCGCGAGCGGTTCTCGGCGGTCGCCGAGGCGGTGGGCCGCGGTGACGCGGGCGAGCAACGACTGCAGGCCTACGACGACGCTGCCAAGACGACCGGCGACCGACTCGGCGCGCGATACAATCAGGCCTCCCTTGTGCGGTTCGGCAAGGACTCCGAGACCGTGGAGGGCACCGGCGGATTCGCTGCGAGCGTCCTGACCGACATGGGTGTGCAACGTCCGCCCGGTCAGCGTGAGCCGGAGCCGACGCCGATAGACGACAAGAACTTCGAGATAGCCGACGGCGATGTCATCTACGTCGGATTCGACGGGCCTGCCGGGCTGGAGCATGGCACCTCGGTCCTCGAGAGCGATCGGTGGCGCGACATGGGTGCACCGAGCTGGGGTCGCGTGCGCATCGTGGAGGACGACGTCTGGTTCGGCTCGGGAGGATTGTCTGCGGCGAACATAGTGCTCTTCAACGTCGGCAACTCACTGGTGTAAGGCCCCCCGTTCACCAGGTTCGCCGAAGGCATTCGGCCTGATCATGGCGGCGGACTGCGTTGGAATCATCGTGGCTGCAACTCTGTCGGCGCGCACATGCACCCATGAGCATGAGTGCATGACCGTCACCGATGAATACCTGGACAACAATCGCGCGTACGCGGCCGACTTCTCCGGTCCCCTGCCCCTTCCACCCAGCAAGCACGTCGCCGTCGTCGCATGCATGGACGCCCGGGCTCGATGTCTATGGCATTCTCGGCCTCAATCCCGGTGAGGCACATGTCATCCGCAATGCCGGCGGTGTGATCACGGACGATGAGATCCGGTCACTCGCCATCAGCCAGCGACTGCTCGGTACCACCGAGATCATCCTGATCCACCACACCGACTGCGGCATGCTGACCTTCACCGACGACGACTTCAAACGAGCCATCCAGGACGAGGTCGGGGTGAAGCCGGCATGGTCTGCCGAGTCGTTCGGCGACCTGGACGAAGACGTGCGGCAGTCAGTGGCGCGGATCGAGAGGTCCCCGTTCATCACCAAGACGACGTCGTTGCGCGGGTTCGTGTTCGATGTCGCCACCGGGAAACTCAACGAGGTCAGCTGAGGAAATTCGCTCCACCTACGACGAAACGCTCCGGTTGCAACCGGAGCGTTTTGTCGTAGGTGGAGCGAATTCGGGGGTGGGTCAGAACTCCCAGTCTTCGTCTTCGGTGTTGACGGCCTTGCCGATGACGTACGAGCTGCCCGAGCCGGAGAAGAAGTCGTGGTTCTCGTCGGCGTTCGGTGACAGGGCCGACAGGATCGCCGGGTTCACGTCTGTCTCGTCCCGAGGGAACATCGCCTCATAGCCCAGGTTCATGAGCGCCTTGTTGGCGTTGTACCGCAGGAACTTCTTGACGTCTTCGCTCAAGCCGACATCGTCGTAAAGCTCTTCGGTGTAACCGGTTTCGTTGTCGTACAGCTCGAAGAGCAACTCGAAGGTGTAGTCCTTCATCTCTTGACGGCGCTCTGGCGTCTGGGTTTCCAGCGCCCGCTGGTACTTGTAGCCGATGTAGTAACCATGCACCGCTTCGTCACGGATGATCAGCCGGATCAGGTCAGCGGTGTTGGTGAGCTTGGCTCGCGACGACCAGTACATCGGCAGATAGAAGCCGCTGTAGAACAGGAACGACTCGAGCAGCGTGGAGGCCACCTTGCGCTTGAGGGGGTCATCGCCGCGGTAGTAGTCCATGACGATGCGCGCCTTGGTCTGCACGTACTGGTTCTCTTCGGACCAGCGAAACGCCTCGTCGATGTCCTTGGTGGAGCACAGGGTGGAGAAGATGGAGCTGTAGCTCTTGGCGTGCACCGACTCCATGAACGCGATGTTGGTGAGCACCGCCTCTTCGTGAGGGGTGGTGGCGTCCGGGATCAGGCTGACGGCGCCGACGGTGCCCTGGATGGTGTCGAGGAGCGTCAGACCGGTGAAAACCCGCATGGTGAGCTGCTTCTCGACCTCGGTGAGGGTGCCCCACGACGGGATGTCGTTGGACACCGGCACCTTTTCCGGTAGCCAGAAGTTGCCGGTGAGGCGGTCCCACACCTCGGCATCTTTCTCGTCGGGAACCCGGTTCCAGTTGATCGCCGAGACCCGGCTGACCAGTTTGATCGGTGCTCCGTCGGCCGGGCGGTGGCTCTGGGTGGACGTCATTCGTTTTCCCCACTCTGAAGGTGTTACTCGCTTGCGTTTGATCCTATTGCCTCGGGCTCGGATCGATTTACTTGCGGTCAAGAGCCCGCCCTGCGACCCAGGGCTCGAAGCCCTGCGACCCACATTCCGTGCCCCAAAACTACACCCATGTAGTTCAGATGTCTCGATTGCCCCAAAAATTCGTAGACCTCCGAGCGTCGAATCCAGTTGACAGACATAGGAAATGGCGGCGAGACAGTGTCTCGCCGCCATTTCAGACAGGTGAAGCGTAGAAGGCGCTAATGCGCGACGCCCGCCTGCACACCGAGCAGTCGGACTCGAAGTGCCCGACGTCAGCGGTCCACTAGCCAGCCTGATCCCGTAGCTTCTCGTCAGCCAGCTTACGTGCGACAAAGAGCTTGAACATCTCGATGAGATCCTGCGAATTCGCCACCGCACGGCGTGTCACGTTCAGGTTCGTGACACGACCACGCTTGAGAGCCGGCTGGCGCTTCAGAAGGTCTTTCCGTGTCCGTGACACCTTACCTCGGCTAGTAACTACAGCCTGCTCGTCTTGAGCAAACGACAGCACCGTCGTCTCATAAAACCGCTTGGCAGACATCAGCAAATTGTGTCGCGCCCAGTTAGACGGAACCAGAAGGAGCGGGTCCCCGTCGACCTGTGGCAACTCCATCTGCACCATATTCCACTCGCGTAGTGCAGGATCCCAGATCTGGCGTTCCACGGTGACCAACGTGTGCCCACCTGTGCTGAACTCGGGGTAGTCAGCGAGCACTTCCTGGGTGAATGCAGCCAGGGCAGCGAAAATGATTCGGGTCGTTATGTCGGACGTTATATCTCGATCCACGCCTTCCACAAACAGAGGCAGATCTTCGAGCTGCGCGAGCACGCCCACAGTGAGGAGTGCAGCGAGATCGGTCGTCAGAGCATCCCAGATCCATGTCCCGACCTCGTGCGAACCGCCGTGGCCACGGAAGCCGTCCGCGGACATGCCGAGGCGGGTCTCCCAGGGTTCAGTGAAGCGCTGCAGGAGCGCTACACCACGACGACGGTCGGATGCAGTTGTTGACATCGCGCAACTGGCGACGCTGCCGAAGAAGGTATCTAGGCAGTCTAGCGCCGCGATTGCGTGCGAATCCGGTTGCGGTAGAACGCGAATCGCGTGTGGATCAACAAAGATCCGATTGTCGGCATCGACCGCGACATCGATGAACGGGACACTTCGGTTGATTCCGAATACATCAGTGATTTTTTTCATAGCCAGATCTCCTAAGAGTTCAGGGCCCGAAGAGAGAATGGAGCAAAACGCCCCAACTTTTCCGCTACGCTGATGTTGACTGATGAAGTCACCCGCGCCTTCGGGCCGGTTTGAGGTCTGGTCCCGTTGCCGCGGGGCCAGACCTTTTTATTCTTTTCGACTAACTTGGCCGGACTTCACTCCACGGGAAGCGAAGTCACAACATGCACGAGACGCAGTTCTCAACCTCCGTCCCCTCGAGAGCCATCTGACGCAACCGGATGTAGTACAGCGTCTTGATTCCCTTGCGCCATGCGTAGATCTGCGCCTTGTTCACGTCGCGAGTGGTTGCAGTGTCCTTGAAGAACAACGTGAGACTCAGCCCCTGGTCCACGTGCTGGGTGGCTGCGGCGTACGTGTCGATGATCTTCTCGTAGCCGATCTCGTACGCGTCCTGGTAGTAGTCCAGGTTGTCGTTGTCCATATAGGGGGCCGGGTAGTAGACGCGCCCGATCTTGCCCTCTTTGCGGATCTCCACCTTGGCGGCGACCGGGTGGATCGAGCTGGTCGAATGGTTGATGTAGCTGATCGAACCCGTCGGCGGAACGGCCTGCAGGTTCTGGTTGTAGATGCCGTGCTCCTGCACGGACGCCTTCAGCTCACGCCAATCGTCCTGCGTGGGGATCGCAATCCCGGCCTGCCCGAACATCTCTCGGACCTTGTCGGTCTCCGGCGCCCAGGTGCGGTCGGTGTACTTGTCGAAGAACTCGCCGCTCGCGTACTTCGACCGCTCGAATCCACCGAACGCCTTACCGCGCTCCTTCGCGATGCGATTCGATGCGCGCAGCGCGTAGAAGAGCACGGTGTAGAAGTAGATGTTCGTGAAATCGATGCCCTCGGGCGATCCGTAGTAGACCCGCTCCCGCGCCAGGTACCCGTGCAGGTTCATCTGCCCGAGGCCGATGGCGTGTGATTCGTTGTTGCCCTTCTGGATCGAGGGCACCGACGTGATCGCGGTCTGATCCGACACGGCCGTGAGCCCGCGGATCGCGGTCTCGATGGTGTGCGCGATGTCGGGCGAATCCATCGTCTTGGCGATGTTCAGCGAGCCCAGGTTGCACGAGATGTCCTTACCGATGTTGGCGTAGGACAGGTCGTCGTTGAACTCCGAGGCCGTGGAGACCTGCAGGATCTCCGAGCACAGGTTGGAGTGGGTGATCTTGCCGTCGATCGGGTTGGCGCGGTTCACCGTGTCCTCGAACATGATGTACGGGTAACCCGATTCGAACTGCAGCTCGGCCAGCGTCTGGAAGAACTCACGTGCCTTGATCTTGGTCTTGCGAATACGACGGTCTTCGACCATCTCGTGGTACTTCTCGCTGACGTTGATGTCAGCAAACGGCACACCGTAGATGCGCTCCACGTCGTACGGGCTGAACAGGTACATGTCGTCGTTGCGCTTGGCCAGCTCGAAGGTGATGTCAGGGATCACCACGCCCAGCGACAGCGTCTTGATGCGGATCTTCTCGTCCGCGTTCTCGCGTTTGGTGTCGAGGAAGCGGTAGATGTCGGGATGGTGCGCATGCAGGTACACCGCGCCCGCACCCTGCCGGGCACCGAGCTGATTGGCGTAACTGAACGAGTCCTCGAGCAACTTCATGATCGGGATGACACCGGAGCTTTGGTTCTCGATCTTCTTGATCGGGGCACCGTGCTCGCGGATGTTGGTCAGCAGCAAGGCCACTCCCCCGCCGCGCTTGGAGAGCTGCAGCGCGGAGTTGATCGAGCGCCCGATCGATTCCATGTTGTCTTCGATGCGGAGCAGGAAGCACGACACCGGCTCGCCGCGCTGCTTCTTGCCCGAGTTGAGGAAGGTGGGGGTTGCCGGCTGGAAGCGGCCTTCGATGATCTCGTCCACAAGGTGACGGGCCAGCGCGGTGTCACCGTCGGCGAGGGTCAACGCCACCATCGACACTCGATCCTCGAACCGCTCGAGGTAACGCTTACCGTCGAACGTCTTCAGTGTGTACGAGGTGTAGTACTTGAACGCGCCCAAGAAGGTCGGGAACCGGAACTTCTTGCTGTAGGCGTGATCGAAGAGCCCCTTGACGAACTCGCGGTCGTACTTCGCCAAAACCTCTGGCTCGTAATAGTTTTCCTCGACGAGGTACTTGAGCTTCTCTTCCAGGTTGTGGAAGAAAACAGTGTTCTGGTTGACGTGCTGCAGGAAGTACTGGTTGGCCGCTTCGCGGTCCTTCTCGAACTGGATCTTGCCGTCTGCGTCGTACAGGTTCAGCATCGCGTTGAGCGAGTGGTAGTCCATCTCACCCGGGCTACGCCCCGACGGGTCGGCATGTGCGCCTGACTTGCTTGCCGAGGTCTCTACTGCGGTTGCGGTTGGCGACACTGTGCTGGCTCCTGTGCGAGTTGATCGAGTGTGAATTGATGGAGGCCGGTGCGGACTCGCTCTACGTCTTCGGCGTCGCCCATCAGCTCGAACCGGTACAGGTACGGCACCTGGCATTTGTTCGAGATGATGTTGCCTGCGAGGCAGAACTCTTCACCGAAATTGGTATTCCCTGCCGCGATGACCGCGGTGATCAGCGAACGGTTGTGTTTGTTGTTGAGGAACTTGATGACCTGCTTGGGAACGAATCCGCCGGGCTCTCCTGACGCCTTCCCACCCCCATAGGTCGGGCAGATCAAGACGTAGGGCTCATCGACGACAAACGTGCCCTCGGGGTCGAACAGGGGGATCCTGACCGCCCGCAGACCGAGCTTCTCGACGAATCGGTGTGTGTTCTCCGAGACGCTCGAGAAGTACACGATCAGCGGGGGGCCATCGGATCCGGCCTCCGCGGAATGTACGGGATTCTTCCCCAATGTCCCGACCTCCGCGATGGTGCTGACGGTAGAGCTAAGAAAGGATGAGACGACGTGGATCAGGCTGCGGCTGCGACGAGCGCCTTGATGCGATCCGGACGGAATCCCGACCAGTGGCTATCGCCGGCGACCACCACGGGCGCCTGCAGATAACCGAGGGCCATCACGTAGTCGCGGGCCTCGGAATCCTCGGTGATGTCGACGACCTCGTAGTCGAGACCGTTCTTGTCGAGCGCCTTGTAGGTGGCGTTGCACTGCACGCAAGCAGGCTTGGTGTAGACGGTGATCGTTGCGGTGGCCGAAGTAGTCATATCCCAGAACTCCCTGTGTGCGGACCGGTTATCGCTGCCGAAAATGTGTCTCGAGCAGCAAATCGTGTCTTTCGTATCTCGATCTGGCCGGCCTGTCAGTGCTGTTCATAAGAGTCAACCCCGTCGTGCCGTTCAGTGTTCCAAACACTACACCTAGTGTCTGACATTCGGGAGCGACACAACACGTTGCGAATCACATTCATGAAAGTCCCAGGTCGGGAGCTCCGAAAAAATCCGCATCTGGCGTGTCTCGGCGTGTCGTTCGTCACATGTCACACCAAACACGGACGGACCGCCGCGGCGAGTCGATCGATCTCGCCACGGCGGTCCGTCAGAGGTGTTGTCGGCTGTGCGAACCCCGCCCTCAGGCCGCGACGGTGGCGTCGACGGCATCGACCAGCACCGTGACAGCGTGCCGCAGCTGATCGACCACCTCGGGCACTTCGGCCACCGGCTTGCCGTCCAGCTTGCCGATGGTGAGGTGCAGTTCGACGTCCTCGACCACCCGGCCTCCGGCGATACCCACCGACCGGCTGGTGTCGTCGTGTGACCACTTCCCACCGAACTGCGCGAGCGCTGCGCCCAGCACCCCGACCGGCTTATCGGTGAGGGCGCCGGTGCCGTACGGGCGTGACAGCCAGTCGATGGCGTTCTTGAGAACCGCCGGAATGGTGCCGTTGTACTCGGGGGTGACGATCAGTACAGCGTCCGCCTCTCCCACGGTCTGGCGCACCCTGGCAACCTCGGCATCAACCGGTTCGGTGTCGAGGTCCTCGTTGTAGAACGGCAACAGTTCCAGGCCCGAGTACACGTCCACTGCGACGTCGCCCGGCGCATTCTCCGCGGCCACGCGTGCCAGCTCACGATTCACAGACTCGCGTCGCAGGCTCCCGACCAGCACCACGATCTTCGTCGACTCCGTTTTGTTCTCGTTTGCCACTGCTCTTCCTCCACGATTGATTAGACCTACGATCCACTCAACCGGACTATGGTCCGAATAATTCCGTCGTCGCAGCACGCGTTACAGTCAAGGTGTGTCAAAGCCCGCACGGCACCCGGCACCCGGGGCGAACTCCGAGCAGTCCAGCGCGACCCGCGCCGAGCTGCCGTTGATCGATGCCCCCGACACACCTCAACCGCCCCTTCCCCTCGCATTGGCCGAGCGCCACCCTGCCGCAATTCCACTGGTCGACGGCCAGGAGCCGGAACGGGCCGATGCCGCTCGCAACCGTCAGCTGCTGATGGAAGCCGCGACCCGCCTCATCGAATCGTGCGGCGCGTCGGCGGTCACCATGGACGCGGTCGCACGCGAGGCGGGCGTCGGCAAAGGCACCGTCTTCCGCCGATTCGGTAACCGGTCCGGCCTGATGCTCGCGCTGCTCAACCACTCCGAGATCCAGCTGCAACAAGCCTTCCTCACCGGCCCGGCGCCACTGGGCCCCGGGGACCCGGGCGAGAAGGTGGACCCGTTGGATCGGTTGATCGCGTTCGGCCGCGCCCGCCTGGCGATGGCAGCGGCGCACCTTGATCTACTGCTCGAAGCCGAGGACACCGGACCGCAGCGGTTCAGCCATCCCACCAGGACCGTTGTGGTCACCCACACCCGAATGCTGCTCACACAGATGGGCTTTCGCGGCAATCTCGAATTGATGTGTATGGCGGTGCTGGCACCACTGGAGGCGCCTGCCGTGCACCACATGCTCCACAACCACCACATGGCCCTCGGTCAGATCGGCGACCGCTGGGAAGAACTCGTGCGGGCGCTGACGCCGCCGCGACGCTGAGTTCGCCGGCCCGCATCGGGGACATCCCGAATCGATCCGTCTAGTTGCCGGGTGGTTCGAACTGCGCACCGGACAGATCCGGCGCGATGCCATCGTGGGACACCAATGCGTCGTATTGGTTCAGTGTCGGCCCGACAGCGAGCAGTGAGATGACCGACCAAGGGGCCGGCAACGGATTTCGTCCGAGTCCGATGACATCGGCGGTCGCAGCGTCGGGGACGCCGAAACGAACCCCCGAATCGTTGACGTAGAACAGAGATTCGGCTCGCGTGCTGTCGGGTTCTGATCCAGTCGCCTGGATGTAGTGTCCGCGTCCGGGGGTGACGAACGCCGCGTCGAGACCTGGGCCGGGACCGTCGGCGCCGCTGAGCGGAACCGGCTTGTCGCGTGGCCTCAGCGGCAGGACGGAACCGAGCAGTGTCCGTAGCGACGCCTCGTGGTCGTCCACCGACCGTGACCAGGCCGCACATACGACGGGGTCGGCCGTAGCGTCCGCGAATCGTGGCGGTGCCGTCGGAAAGTCGTCCGTGGGGAGGATGTTGACCGTCTCCACCCCTGTCAGAGCGCCGGGATTGAGTGTCGGCACACTGTCGGCACCCGAGCGGTCGGCCTGTCGGATGATCTCCGCAGCAACCTCACCGATCCGTTGCACTCCTTGCGCCAGCGCCACATAAAACGTCGCCTCACCCGACAACGCTGTCACCTTGAACACCGATCCGACGGGGGTGTCCCGACCGAGAGCCGAAGGGGCACCCCGATTCGAAATGTCGGGCACCGCAATGGAATCGGTTTCCGGGAAGGCATTGAGGACGCCTGAGCTGACCTCGCGCACCTCGGCGTGGTCGAGATCGAGAGCTCGGCGAACCGGCACGCTCTCGGTGTCGACGCGGGATCTGCGCCCGGCACCGATCAGGTGGACCTGCCCCGCGGAGGAGACGAGAACGGCCTCGTCCCCGGGCCCGTCGGCTCCGCCGGCCGAACGGATCTGTTCGCCGAGTACGGGGGCGACGCCTTGCACGGTGGTGGTGACCTGACCGGCCGACGTCGTGTCGCAGACAACCCAGTTCGAATGTTTCGTGTCGGCAGGGCCGGGCAGCGCCGCGGGCGCTCCGGGGATTCCGAGGAGCGGGCCGCGGGCGTATCCCGTCAACTTCTTCTCACCGACCGACTTCGGGGACTCGTCGCTGCCGGTGATCAAACGTGCCGACGCGAGATTGAGGACAGGGTGCAGACGGCCGTCCACCACCACGTACATCGCGCCGGCCTTCTTGCTGATGATGATCTGCGACTTACCAACGGAGCCTTGCGGTTTGATCAACCCGTATACCCCGAACCCGGCAAGCACCAGTATCGCGAGTACCAATCCGACCATGAGCGACCGCAGCTGCGACCGCATCGGGTCGTGCAACATCCGCACGTCCCGACGGATCAGCGCATGCTCGAGTCTGCGCAGTAAAAAGCGGTATCCGTTGACCTGAGCCTTCGTCGTCAATTGAGCCGGCATGCCGTCCCCCCCCCATCTCCCCGGCGTGTAGCGTATAGCACCATTGGGCCGGCGGAGACGTACGGAGCTCGACCAGACCTGCAGTAGACGTATCGCAACCGGGGGGATGCGAGCGGGGCTCGTACATGACGTGCGGTGTTGATGATTCTTGGGGGGATCATGAAGGTAGTGGTCGCG
Organism: Williamsia muralis; assembly: GCF_051487485.1. Taxonomy (GTDB): domain Bacteria; phylum Actinomycetota; class Actinomycetes; order Mycobacteriales; family Mycobacteriaceae; genus Williamsia; species Williamsia muralis_B. The sequence goes on from NZ_JAHVCV010000004.1 coordinate 10,978, forward strand.
ATCGAAGTTCTGATCGCTGGGGCGTTGGTGCTGTCTCACGACGTGGGCGGGCTCTGGTGGGCAGGAATCGTGACGGCAATCGCGTTGTCCGCGACGCTTGTCGCGCTGCCGGGCCGTATGTCGCTGGCGGAGCGGATCGGTTTGCGACTGGGCCTGTGGCGCAGAAGGCTCATCGGTGCGGCGGAGTCGGACGGTTCGAAACCGGATCAGGCACCGTTCGACATACCCGTGTCCGGATCGAATGCGATCGGTGCACGTTGGGACGGAACGGCTCTGGTCACGGTGGTGCGCATCGACACTCCCCCACCCACCTTGAGTTTTCTCGACCCCAGCGGTTGTCGCGGCCTTCCGCCGATCCCCCTGTCCGCCCTCGCCGAATGCGTTCGCCAGTTCGACATCCGCCTGGAGTCGGTGGATGTGATCAGTCACGGGATACGCACTCACGGCACTGGGCCGGTGGCCCAGGTCTACCGGCGCACGCTGGGCCCGTTGCCTGCCACGGCATATCGGTCGGTGCTTGTTGTGCTGCGGTTGGACCCGTCGCACTGTCCTGATGCCGTCGCACGTCGGGGTGGTGGTTCGGAAGGCGCTCTGCGCACCGCGATGATCGCGACCCGACGGGTCGCCAACCGGCTTGCGGGACAGGGTTTGTCGGCCAGCATTCTCACGGCGGCACAGATCACCGCCGCGACCGGCCACCTCGCTCACGGCGCCGACACCGGCGAGGTGCGCGAAGACTGGGATGCGGTGACCTCCGAACGGATGCGCATGTGTACGTATGCGGTCGATCCCGACCACCTCGACGAGGTCCTCGGCACGGTGTGGGCCGTTCCGTCGATCTCCACGACGGTGACGATGCGGTTGTCGCCGGCAGGGCCGGGCGAGGTCGCCATGCGGACGCTCGTCCGGTTCAACTCCCCGTCCCTTGATCATTCGGCGATCACCGGGTTGATCGAGTTGCCCGGCCGTCAGCGCACAGCGCTCGCGGCAAGTCTGCCGGTGGGGGCGGCCGCCGAGCTCCCCCCGATCGGCAGGCGGACGGTGCCGTTCGAATCCCTGTCCGAAGTGGCCCTGTCGGCAACGGGTTGTGGTCAGCTCATCGGGGCGGACCACGCAGGCAGGGCCGTGGCGGTCGACCTGCTCGGTGGTCCCGCACATCGGGTGTCGATCGCCGGCGGCCTACATCTGGCCCAGCAGGTGTTGTTGCGCGCCATCGCAGTCGGCGCTCGAGTCCTCGTCTACACCGACCACGGCGCCGTCTGGCAACAATTCGTCACCGCTGTCGGGGATCCGGGTCTCCTCGCACTCGCAGGAGGGCGAAACCCCCAGGGCAAGTACACCGTGGCGGTTTTTCATGGCGTGGCACCGGCGCCCGTCGATGCTCCGACCGTGATCACCGTGATTCCTCCCGGCTCACCGGGTGAACCGGCCGACGTCCGGCTGGAACAGAATGAAGCCGCTCCTCAAGACATCTGGGTTGCCACACCCACCGGCAGTGCAATGGTGACGATGGTCGCGACGCCCGACGAGATGGCATTCATCGGCAGTACGCTGCCGGTTCCTTCGAGGGTCTGACCCCGTCGGACCGGACCGTTAGTGTCCGGGGACCAACCCTCGAAAGAACGTGGTGTGGGCCGATGCCGCATGCACGATGACGTCGGGATCGTTGTCACCCAGCCACGCCGCCCGACCTTGGGGCACCACCAGATGACCTGATGGACCCCGCAGTTCGATCGAACCCGTTGTACACAGCAGAATCTGCGGACCGGGAACATCGAAGAGGATCGACGACGGCCTGCGTAGACCGGTCCCGTCGAGTTCCACCTTCGACAGCCTGAACTCCGCCGCCGGAGTCTGATAGATCAGTTCGGAATTCAGGGTGTGGATCGAGGGAGCGATGTCGCCCGGAGCGACCGGGGTGAAGTCGAGGACACGCAACAACTCGGGGACATCGACGTGTTTGGGGGTGAGACCACCGCGAAGGACGTTGTCGGAGTTGGCCATCACTTCCACAGCGGTGCCCCAGAGGTAGGCATGGAGATTGCCGGCCGGCAGATACAGGCCTTCCCCCGGCGCGAGCGTGACCCGATTGAGCAGGAGCACAGCGAGAACGCCAGGGTCGAGCGGGTAGTTCTCGCCGATCTCCAGCACCGTGCGGGCCTCGGCGGCGAAGCGGTCCTGACCGGATTCGAGGTACCGGATGGCCCCGGTCAGAACGGCCGGGATGAGAGTGGACAAGGCCGACTCGGGCGATGTGATCCAGGTGGTGAACAGCGCCCGAAGACCCTGCGAGTCCGGCTGACCGGCAATCATTCCGAGGTGACTGTCCAGCTCGGGAACCTGTAACACGCGCAGCAGGTCGACCGTCTCGCGCACGTCACGGAAGCCGGCCAGGGCGTGGAACTCGCTCAGTGCCACGACGAGTTCGGGCTTGTGGTTCTCGTCGCGGTAATTGCGGTCCGGTGCACCCACGTCGATGCCACGCTCGTTCTCTCGCGCGAACCCTTCCTTGGCTTGTTGCAGACTGGGGTGGGCCTGCAGTGACAAGGGTTCCTCGGCGGCAAGGATCTTCATCAGGAACGGCAGACGCCCGTCGTACCGTTCGGCACAGAGAGTGCCGAGTTCTGCACGCGGATCGGCGTCGATGACTTCCAAGAGTGTGTTCTCCCGCGCGTCATCACGAACGATCGCGGGCGCTGCCGGGTGGGCTCCGAACCACAGCTCGGCCTCCGGATGCGCGCTGGGTGTGGGCATTTCGCGCAGGGCTGCTATCGCAGTACGCGATCCCCAGGCATAGGGACGGACGACACCATCGAGCAGGCGCATCAACGATCCCCGACCAGCCGCAGGTAGGCACCCGCCATGTCAACCCTCAATCCCAAGATCATCAGTGGCACAACATCTTCCAGTCCGCTTGGCGCCGGCCCGTCGGCATGTGTGCCGGGCGCCGGCTGCCCGGCGACCGGTGGGGACGCGGGGCCACTGGTCACCACATCGGCATCCGGCAGCACTCCGAGGCGACGACGGATCTGCCACTCGCGATCGGGAGTGGTCAATACTTGTACCCGGACCTGCTGTCCGGCGACCGGGCCGTCGATCTGCGCGTCGTGGAAGATGGGATCGAAGTCGGGCGACAATGCTCCTCCCCCTTTGGCCAGCACCGGTGCCGCCGCCAGCACGTCGCCGAGATCCGTTGCCGTACTGACGATCCCGGCACTGGCGAAGACGCTCCTCGACGCGTGCACGGCGAGCGCCAGCGCGGCCGGGGTGTCTGCCGCCCATACCGTGGGATGCCCGACCAACCGCGCCGCCAGTTCCTTTGCGGCATTGTGGAACAGCTCGTTGGCGGGGTGGTTCCCGGCGGCTTCGGTGTCGAGCTGGTCGGCGAGCGCTTCGAGGTCGGGGTGGCGGCCGGTCACCCGGACCGATTGCAGGCCGGCGAGAACGGCCAGGTAGGCGCATACATAGTGGGTAAAGCGGAAACGCGCAGGCACCGGAACCCGCGGCGACATGTCCAGCACCCGCCCGGCCAGCGCGTCGCGCAGTGGCCCCTCCACAGGTCCGGCGACAACAACCTCGGCCTGCCGGCGTCCGGCACGGGCCGCAGCGTCGGCGAGCCTGGGATCACCGGCATCGTCACCGGCGATCACGACCACGTCGAGAGGACCCACCCACGACGGCACCGTTTCGGACTTGATCAGAGGAACGTCGATGTGGGGCGCGGCCAGCGCCAGAACCAAGGCCGCCGCTCGTCCGGCCGGCCCGACTCCACAGACGATCACCACGGCCCGTGGCCGTAGGTGGCCCAGCGGCTCCAGAAATCCTTCGCTGAGAGCCGCTGACACTGCGCGACACTGCGCACCGGCCAGCGCCGAAGCGGGCAGCAGACCGTCGACGTCTGCGTCGAGCAGTGCGGCGACGTCGTCGAGGTCTGGAGCTCCGGTCAGCATGAGACCAGACTAATGGTCCGCACCCGTTCGGGAGCGGAAGAATTGCCGTCCGAGCCGCCCCTCACCGCGGTCTGCTCAGCCCCGCACCACCCCGAGGATGCGGTCGACCAGCTCGTTCACCCGCTCCGCGGTCGGCGCCTCGACGTTGAGCCGCAGCAGTGGCTCGGTGTTGGAGGCACGCAGATTGAACCAGGACCCATCTGCGAGATCCACGGTGACGCCGTCCATCCGGGTGGTCTCGGTGATCTCGTCACCGAAATCCGCGAGAACGGCCGCCGTGCGTGCGACCTGGTCGTCGACCGTTGAGTTGATTTCACCTGAGCTCTTGTAGCGCTCGTAACGCGCCATCATCGCCGACAGCGGCTGGTCCGAGGCACCAAGCGCGGCAAGGACGTGCAACGCCGCGAGCAGTCCGGAGTCGGCGTTCCAGAAGTCCTTGAAGTAGTAGTGCGCAGAGTGTTCGCCGCCGAACACCGCACCGGTGTCGGCCATCTCCTGCTTGATGAACGAATGCCCAACACGGGTCACCACCGGCGTCCCGCCCAGCTCTGTGACCAGCTCGGGAACCGCGCGTGAGGTGATCAGATTGTGAATCACGATGGCGCCCGGATTCTTTGCGAGCTCACGTTCGGCCACCAGCGCGGTCACCGCTGACGGGGACACGGGTTCACCCAGCTCATCGACCACGAAGCAGCGGTCGGCGTCCCCATCGAAGGCCAGACCGATGTCGGCCCCGGTCTCGCGGACATACGCCTGCAGGTCCACCAGGTTCTTCGGATCGAGGGGGTTGGCCTCGTGGTTGGGAAATGTTCCGTCCAGCTCGAAGTAGAGTGAACGCACGGTGAACGCCTCAGATCCGCCGAGGACCACCGGAACTGTGTGACCACCCATGCCATTGCCCGCATCCACGGCGACCGTCAGATGCCGCAGACCGGAAAGATCGACGAGCTTGTGCAGATACGCCGCATAGTCCGCCAACACATCGCGCTCGGTCAGGGTTCCCCTGGTGCTCTCGGGGGCCGCCGTGCCGTCCACCCCGTGCACCAGCTCGCGCGAGATGGTGGCCAGTCCGGTGTCCTGACCGACAGGTTTTGCACCGGCGCGGCACAGTTTGATGCCGTTATACCGAGCCGGGTTGTGGCTCGCGGTGAACATGGCGCCGGGCCGGTCCAGGAATCCCGAGGCGAAGTACAGCTGGTCGGTGGACGCAAGGCCGATCATCGTGACGTCCAGTCCCTCGGCCAGCGCGCCGTCCGCGAAGGCAGCAGCCAGTTCCGGCGACGACTCCCGCATGTCGTGGCCCACCACCAATCCCAACTGGCCCTCGGTGCGCATGAGGCGGCCGAACGAAGCTCCCACGCTCCTGACGAACTCCGAGTCGATCTGTTCGCCGACGAGACCACGTACGTCGTAGGCCTTGATGACGGCGCTGACCAACTCGGGGCTGAACAGCTGTGCGGGACGATCCACGGAATGGCTCCTTCTCATCGGGTGCATGTGCATCCATTGGAACTGGCGAAAAACTGCTCGGTCGACACCGGGGTCGCCGCGCAATCATGACCGAACTGCAGAGCCCCCAAAAAACTGACGCCCCTGTTACATCTTGGTACGCCCGAACTCGATTCGCCGAGTTCGCGGCGGCGCGTCTGGTTTCCGAGAGAGTGAACCTGGTCCTCGTCCGCCGCGTGACGGTCACCATCTGGGCCGCCACGATCATCGTGCTGCTCGCCACCAGGACCATGTCGTTCGGCCGATCGTACGTTCTCGTGGCCCTCGGGCTCGGGCTCGCCGCGGCGTCCATCGGACGACGCAACATCCTGTCGGTGGTGCGCGACTGGCTGCCGTTCGGTGTGCTGCTGGCGGTCTACGACTCCACTCGCGGTATCGCAGCCTTCCTTGGGATGCCGACCCAGTGGCACCTCGCGGTGGACGCGGACCGGTGGATGTTCCACGTCGTGCCGACCGTGTGGCTGCAAGAACACCTCAAGATGGCCGAGGCGCAGTGGTGGGAGGTGTTCACGAGCTTCGTGTACATGTCCTATTTCATCGTTCCTTACGCGGTCGCCGGCTTCCTGTGGCTCAAAGATCGTCTGCAGTGGCGTCGATTCGTCTTGCGGCTCATCACGATTTTCTTCATCGGGTTGATCGGCTACATCCTGGTACCGGCCGCACCGCCATGGGCGGCGGCCAAGTGCACCCCGGCAGAGGTCGCCGACGGATCGGCGTTCCCGCTCTGCATCACCCAGCCCGTCGAAGACGCCCCCGACGGCGGCCTGCTGGGCCCGGTGCAGCCGAGGCACGATGGCGCACAGCCTTACGTCGAGCGCATCTCCAGTCGCGGTTGGGATGTCCTGCACATCGGACCCGTCCGCGAGGTGCTCGAGGTCGGGCAGAAGAAATCGAACCAGGTGGCCGCGATCCCGTCGCTGCACGCCGGTGTCACCGCACTGCTGGCCATGTTCATGTGGGGCCGCACCCGCGTCTTCGGACGCACGATGTACACCGGATACGCACTGGTGATGGCGTTTACGCTGGTGTATTCGGCCGAGCACTACGTGATCGACCTCATCCTCGGCTGGGGCCTGGCCGCGCTCGTCATGGTCGGTTGCCACTACGGCGAGCGGGCGTGGTCGAACCGCAAATCCCGACGGCTACAGGCGAATTCGCCGGCGGCGTTCAGTCCACAGGATCAGGCAGTACTCGAAGGTGCCCGCGGCGACCTGGTCGAGGACGAGGAAGTGGATCGGGTCCGCTGAGCGAACCGTTGCCGCGAGGCGCGGGGCGCTCATGGGATCCGATCGAGTCGCCGGCACGCACGGGCGACGAGCGGGGCACCAGTCCGCCACCGCCGGCTGCCTCACGGACAGCCTCGGCAAGTGCGGTCAGGTCGTCCTCGTCCCGCAGAGGCTGTGCGAACCCACCCTCACTGCGCAACATCTCCCACCCTCGCGGCACGGTGATCCGCGTGGCGTGCGTGTCACACAGATCCCACGAATGAGGTTCGGCCGAGGTCGCCAGCGGACCGACCACCGCGGTCGAGTCCGAATACACAAAAGTCAGAGTTGCCACCGCCGGATTGGCGCAACCGGGCCTGGAACACTGACGTGGGAGCCTCACGGAGGAAGATTATCCCGACCGACTGGCGGGTCGTAGCAGGACACACCGTCCGCAACTGCCTAGACTTGCGCTCTATGGCTCCCATTCGTCCTCCGCTGGCACGACCGCGGCGCCGGCGAACCTCACGTGGTGTGCCCCGGGTCCGTGATCGGCGGGGTCGCGGACTGCGTTCGACGTTGCTGCCGACCCACGTCCCTGCCTGGACGAGCCGGTCACAGTCGTTCGATGCGATGGTGCTCGAGGCCTTCGCCGAGATCGACGCGCGGTGGCATGCCCGACTGACCGACCTGGACATCGCGGTGGACGACGTGCCGAGGATGCTTCCGCGCGACCCCGAGACCGTTCAATGGCCGGTGGAGGTGACGGCCGATGGCCCGATACCTCTTGCCCGGCTCATCCCGTCCGGCATGGATTCGCAGGGGCGTGCCACCAAAGCGCGCATATTGTTGTTCCGCCGCCCGCTGGAGAGCAGGGCGAAAAAAGGGGCAGATCTGCTGGACCTCGTGCACGAGGTCCTGGTGCAGCAGGTCGCAGCACACCTCGGTGTCGACGAGGACACCATCGACCCGCCACCGACCTGAGAGACCGCTCTTGCCGAGTCCGTCGCCGCTTCAGGGCAGACGCTCGGAGCTACAGAACGGGTATGCAGAGAAAAGCGAAAGACCTAGACGATCCCGCGCTTGATACGGCGACGTTCGCGCTCTGACAGACCGCCCCAGATTCCGAAGCGTTCATCTTTGTGCAGCGCGTATTCCAGGCATTCCGGACGTACTTCGCAACCCTGGCAAATGCGCTTGGCTTCCCGGGTCGAACCACCCTTTTCAGGAAAAAAGGCTTCTGGATCGGTCTGTGCGCACAGCGCACGGTCCTGCCACTGGTCTTCGACCGCTTCGAACATATCATCGAATGCCGACGTGACCAGGCTCAGGCGAGGACGTTCAGTTTGGTTGGTTTCGGATGCATTCGATTGCGAATCGACTTGCGGTTCAAGGCTGTTGGTAGCCATGTGTTCCAGAGCCATCGTCCCGCCTCCTCATCTCACTTCGAATTGTGCAGTTGGTCAATCGGATTCGAACAAGTGATCGATTCCCGTGCCCCGCAACAATTCTCGCTGTCAAAACAGGGAATGACACTGATGTGATTAGACACGGGTTTGGGTGTCCAGGTCAAGCGCAGCGGGGAAATTGCTTTATCACCCCTCTGCCCGATTTCGTTGTCTCGACACGGCACAGAGCGAGGAAAAGTCAGGCGAGGATATCGAATCGCCGCAAAAACCCCCAAATTGCGCGACGTCGCCGTGAGCAACGTTACGTGCACTCGGCTCGCTTCGCTGGCACTCTCGGCAAGCGCCTACCCTGGTTCCCTGTGAAGGTGACGGTTCTCGTCGGAGGCGTCGGTGGCGCCCGGTTTCTGCAAGGTGTACGTGAGCTCCTGGGACATACCCCGTTCCCGGAGGTTCTCGCGTCCGGTCGCGCCCCGGCCGACCATGAGGTGACGGCAATCGTCAACGTGGGAGACGACGCGTGGATGCACGGGGTCCGGATCTGTCCGGACCTCGACACCTGCATGTACACACTCGGTGACGGCATCGACACCGAGCGCGGCTGGGGCAGACGCGGGGAGACGTGGCACGCCAAGGAGGAACTCGCTGCTTACGGCGCCGACCCCGATTGGTTCGGACTGGGTGACCGCGACCTGGCGACCCATCTGATCCGCACGCAGATGCTGGACGCGGGTTACCGGCTCAGCGATGTGACCGCAGCGTTGTGCCGGCGGTGGGATCCGGGCGTTCGCCTGTTGCCCGCCACCGATGACCGCCACGAAACCCACGTCGTCGTCAGCAAGGAAGAGGACGAGAAGGTCGCCATCCACTTCCAGGAGTGGTGGGTGCGTCACCGTGCGCAGATCCCGACCCACGGGTTCGCGCAGGTCGGCTCGGACGATGCCAAAGCCGCGCCCGGGGTTCTCGACGCCATCGCCGATGCTGACATCGTCTTGCTCGCACCGTCGAACCCCGTGGTCAGTGTCGGCGCAATCCTCTCGGTCCCCGGCATCCGGGGAGCGTTGCGGACAACCTCCGCGCCGGTCGTCGGCATCTCCCCCATCATCGGGACCAGTCCCCTGCGCGGCATGGCCGACGAATGTCTCTCGGTCATCGGCGTCGAGACGAGCCCGGAAGGTGTCGGTCGACACTATGGGGCGCGTAGCGGCAACGGCATCCTCGACGGGTGGCTCATCGCACAGGGCGACACCGCCGACATCCCCGGGGTGGCGGTCACGTCCGTTCCCCTGCTGATGACCACTCCGGACACGACGGCCCAGATGGTCCGCGACGCATGTGATCTCGTGGGTGTGGCGCATGGATGAGGACCACGCTGCCGGCGGGACGATAGAGATCCTGCCGATCACCGGACTGCCGCGATTCCGGGCGGGTGACGACCTCGCCGGTGCGTTGGCAACGGCTGCCGAGTGGTTGCGTACCGGCGACATCTTGGTGGTGACCAGCAAGATCATCTCGAAGGTCGAGGGCCGGATGGTGCCGGCCCCCACCGAGCCTGAAGCCCGCGACATCGCCCGTCGCGCCCTCGTGGACTCCGAAGCGGTGCGGGTGGTGGCCCGCAAAGGTCGCACGCTGATCACCGAGAACAAGCTGGGGATCGTTCAGGCGGCGTCGGGCGTCGACGGCTCCAACGTCGACGGCGACGAATTGGCACTGCTCCCCACCGATCCGGACGCCAGCGCGGCGGCTCTGCGCGCGTCGCTGCGCGACCGACTGGGCATCGACGTGGCCGTGTTGATCACAGACACGATGGGACGGGCCTGGCGGGTCGGACAGACCGACGTGGCAATTGGAGCCGCAGGTATCGCTGTCACCCACCCGTACGAGGGTTCTGTCGATGAGTACGGCAATCCGCTGATCGTCACCGACATCGCCGTCGCCGACGAACTCGCCGCAGCTGCTGATCTCGTCAAGGGCAAACTGGGCGAGATCCCGGTGGCCGTGGTGCGTGGTCTGACCCCGCGCGAAAACGGCACCACCGCAAGGGATCTCCTCCGCCCCGGCGATGAAGACCTGTTCTGGTTGGGTACTGCCGAAGCCATCGATGTGGGTCGACGGCAAGCGCTGCTGACGCGCAGATCGGTCCGTGATTTCACCGACGAACCGGTACCGGCCGATGTGATGAGAGCAGCCTTCGCCGATGCCCTGACCGCACCTGCACCGCACCACAGCCGTCCGGTGCGCTTCTTGTGGCTGCGCGACCGCACCCGTCGCGTTGCGTTGCTGGACGCCATGGCACGGCAGTGGCATGACGACCTGGCCGAAGACGGCAAGACCGAATCGTCGATCAGCAAGAGGGTGGCGCGCGGTCAATTGCTGTATCGGGCGCCCGAAGTCGTCATTCCCGTGCTGACAGGCGATGGGCGGCACGACTATCCGGACGCCCGGAGGACAGCGGCGGAGCACACGATGTTCACCGTGGCCGCCGGCGCCGCCGTACAGGGCCTGCTCGTTGCCCTGTCCGTGCGTGATGTCGGGAGCTGCTGGGTGGGTTCGACGATCTTCGCGCCGGACGTGGTGAGAGCCGAGCTCGGGCTCCCTGCCGACTGGGAACCGCTGGGCACGGTTGCCATCGGATTCCCCGCCGACCGGCTCGAACCGAGGTCACCCGCGAACGTCGACGACCTGGTGGTGGAACTGTGAGCACCCAGAGCCTGCACCGGTCGACCACCGAACTGCTCACCGGGTGGCAGGCCCCTGACCCGCACCAGGATTCGTTACGTCACACCGTGCTCGCGTTCCTGGCTGCCGCACCGCGCGGGTGCCTTCGCGAGAGTGCGGCGGGGCACATCACTGCGTCGACCATCGTGATCAACGCGGCCCGCACCCACGTGCTGCTCACGTTGCATCCTCGGGTCGGCAAGTGGATCCAGCTCGGTGGTCACTGCGAGGACACGGACGAGACCATCGCCGACGTCGCCACTCGCGAGGCGCGGGAGGAGTCCGGGATCGCCGGCCTCGACGTCGTACCGGAGCTGGTCCAGATCCACACGCACCCGATCACCTGCTCGCTGGGTGTACCCACCCGGCACCTCGACCTACGATTCGCGGCGTTTGCCGACGACAATGCCGACGGCTCCCTGCCTGCCATCGTCCGCAGCGACGAGTCGGTGGACCTGGATTGGTGGCCCATCGACGCGCTGCCCGAGAACACCGAACACCCCGCCATCCCGGCGCTGATCGACGCAGCCCTCAGCGCTGCACCCGGTCGCTAGACCCGTACGCCCTTGCCGATGGCCACGACGCCGCCGTTGCTGAAAGCGAACCGCTCGCGATCACGTTGCTCGTCGACGCCGACGATCTCGCCGTCTGACACCACAACGTTCTTGTCCAGGATGGCCTTTCGAACGACCGCCCCTTTACCGATCCGCACACCTGGCATCAGCACGCTGCCTTCGACGGTGGCGCCGTCTTCGACGATCACGTTGGAACTCAGGACAGAGTTGCGAACGGTGGCTGCGGAGATGATGCTCCCCGCCCCCACCATCGACTCCTGCGCAAGGCCTCCCTGGACGAACTTCGCAGGCGCCACCAGATAGTCCGCAGAGCCGTGGATGGGCCAGCGCCGGTTGTAGAGGTTGAAGATCGGGTGCACCGACACCAGGTCCATGTGGGCGTCGTAGAAGGCGTCGAGGGTGCCGACGTCGCGCCAGTATCCGCGGTCGCGGTCGGTGGCCCCGGGCACCTGGTTGTCCTTGAAGTCGTAGACGAACGCCTCGCCGCGGTCGACGAAGGCCGGGATGATGTCGCCGCCCATGTCGTGGTCGGAGTCGGGGTTGTCGGCGTCGGCCTTGATCGCCCTCACCAAGGCATCGGCCGTGAAGACGTAGTTGCCCATCGAGGCGAACGTCGCGTCCGGATCGTCCGGGGTGCCGGGCGGATCGGCGGGCTTCTCGAGGAACTGGGTGATCTTGCCGCTGTCGTCGGAATCGATACAGCCGAACGCCACCGCCTCCGCGCGCGGAACCCGGATGCCCGCCACCGTGCACTCGGCACCAGAAGCGATGTGGGCCTCGACCATCTGCTCGGGATCCATCCGGTAGACGTGGTCGGCGCCGAACACGACGATGTACTCGGGCTCCTCGTCGTAGACCAGGTTCAACGACTGGAAGATCGCATCGGCGCTGCCGGTGTACCAGCGGGGTCCGAGCCGTTGCTGCGCCGGGACAGGCGTGATGTATTCGCCGTTGAACCCCGATGGCCGCCAGGTCTGCGAGATGTGGCGGTCGAGCGAGTGCGACTTGTACTGCGTGAGCACACACAGCCGCGAATACCCGGCGTTGACGAGGTTGCTGAGGACGAAGTCGATGAGCCGGTATCCGCCACCGAACGGCACGGCTGGCTTGGCGCGGTCCATCGTCAACGGAAAGAGTCGTTTCCCCTCGCCGCCGGCGAGGACGATCCCGAGGACGTGGCGCTGTGAAATCACCCCTTAAACCTATCCGTCAACTGACGTCGCGGCCAGAGACAACAGGCGAGAGTTTCGAAATCGCTTGCGCTATCGCGAGACAACTTCTGATCACACGGTGGGATTGAGGTGCACCGATGGCGTTACGGCCTTCGTCCGACTAGCGTCAGACCCATGCGCGTGGCGATGATGACCAGGGAATATCCACCAGAAGTGTACGGCGGCGCCGGAGTCCACGTCACCGAATTGGTGCGCCATCTGCGCCACCTCGCCACGGTCGACGTGCACTGCATGGGCGCTCCGCGTGAGACCGCTCAGGTCCACGGAGTCGACCCCGGCCTCGAAGGTGCCAACGCGGCGATCACCACACTGTCGTCGGATCTACGGATGGCGGTGGCCGCCGAAGGTGCATCGGTCGCTCACTCACATACCTGGTACACCGGGCTCGCCGGCCACCTGGCCGCGCAGCTGCACGGGATACCCCATGTGCTGACCGCACATTCACTCGAACCCCGCAGACCCTGGAAAGCCGAGCAACTCGGTGGTGGATACCGCGTGTCGAGCTGGGTGGAGAAGAACGCCGTCGAATACGCAGATGCAGTGATCGCGGTCAGTTCGGGCATGCGGATCGATGTCTGTGATGCGTATCCGCGCCTCGACCCGGACAAGGTGCATGTGGTCCGCAATGGCATCGACACCCACACGTGGCATCCGGTGGACGCCGCCGACTCGACGTCGGTCCTGACCGACATCGGCGTCGATCCGACGCGCCCCATCGCGGTGTTCGTCGGTCGCATCACCCGGCAGAAGGGTGTTCGTCACCTGATCGCCGCAGCCCACCACATGGACCCCGATCTGCAACTGGTGCTGTGTGCCGGGGCACCCGACACCCCTGAGATCGGTGCCGAGATCGCCGAAGCCGTGGAGCACCTGTCCGCCGCCCGCTCGGGGGTGTTCTGGGTGCGCGAGATGTTGCCCACCGAGAAGGTCCGGGAAATCCTCTCGGCTGCAACCGTATTCATCTGCCCGTCGATCTACGAGCCGCTGGGGATCGTCAACCTGGAAGCGATGGCATGCGGAACCGCGGTGGTGGCCTCTGACGTAGGTGGCATCCCAGAGGTGGTCCGAGACGAGGTCACCGGCCTACTGGTGCATTACAGCGAGGACAACACCCGCGACTTCGAACACGATCTCGCCGCAGCGGTGAATCGGGTGGTCGCAGACCCGGTTCAGGCCGCCGCCATGGGCGCAGCAGGCCGCGACCGCGCCATCGCCGAATTCTCGTGGGACTCGATCGCCGAGCAGACGCTGTCGATCTACGAAACTGTCTGCGCCACAGGCTGATACACCTGGACGGTCGTCGACACCGTCACCGACAGTGGGTCGGGAAGACCGGAGAGCTTCGTGGCGACATTGCCTGTTGTCAGATGGAATGCGGACGGACCCATCAGGACCACATCGGCTATCTCCGAGTGCGACAGGGCAACCGAGTACTCGACCAGGGTGCGTTCGATGCGGACGAAGGTGCCCGCCATGCTGTTGCCGATCCGTTCGGACTTGTCCTTGTCCACACCGATCATGCCCACGGCGTCCACCAGTTCGCGCAGGTGGCGAGGTGTCGGGGACACCACCACCAGCTTGCCGTCGGCCCTGAGCACTCGTGCGAACTCCGGTATGTTGCGCGGCGAGAACACCGACAACGCAACGTCGATCGTCCGATCGGCGACCGGAAAGGGTTGCCAGCCATCAGCGACGACGGCACCGATGTCCCCGGGCAGCCGACCGAGTTGCCGCGCCGCGATCTTCGAGAGGTCGATGCCGACGCCGCGCCCGCCCGACGCTTCGACCGCGGCCGCCAGGTAATGCCCGGTACCTGCACCCACATCGAGAATCGTTGCGCCAGGCGCGCACTGATCGCGCACCGCGGAGAGAATCGGGCCGTAGAAACCCGCGTTCAAGAATCTTGTTCGGGCACCGAGCATCTCGGCGGTATCCGAACGAAAACTGCTCCCCCCGCCCCCGAGCAGGCTGACGTATCCCTGCTTCGAGATGTCAAAACTATGGCCGCCGGTGCACCAGAGAGTGCGGTCGGCGCACTCGAATGGTGCCCGGCACACCGGACAACACAAGAGATCGACCACTGCAGAAAGCATGGTCGATCGTCTCCTTGTTGTTGCTGCGTGTCACCGGATCAGGCGGTCACCCCACGCAGTTCTTCACCCAATGCCGCTGCCTCGTCCGAGGTCAGCTCGACAACCAGTCGGCCGCCACCCTCGATGGGGATGCGTACAACGATTCCTCGCCCTTCCTTGGTTGCTTCAAGGGGACCGTCCCCGGTCCGTGGCTTCATCGCCGCCATCTCTGCTCCCTTCAGATTCGCTGCCGCAGTCGGCGTCGAAGTCTGATCTTATTCGGTCGGTGCCAATATCCGTTGACACCGCGCGGTTATACGCTGGTCGGCTTCTATAGTACGGACTACTGACGGGTTATTCTGCCTCTTGCGCTGGGCTTTCGACCTCGTCGCGCGCCTGGAGCCGGTAAAGCGCCGACCTGAGTTCATCGATTTCCCTGGCAAGCTTCTCCAGGGCCCAGTCCACTTCGCCCGCTTTGTAGCCGCGGGTCACCTGTGCGAACCGTAGGGACCGGATGTCGTCGCCGGTGATCCCGGCGCGCGGCAGCCGCGTCAGTGTGGTGCCCGGTTCAAGGGGCGGAAGGTCTTCCGACCGCCCGAACACCACCCAGACAACGGCGAACACGACACCGATCACGGCGATCATGATCAGCAGGTAGAGCAGTAACGTCAGCACCCATCCACTATGACACCCGCTCGGCGTCCTCGAACGTCATCTCCAGGTGGCCCACCGACGATGTCATCAACGCCCGACGTCCCAGCTTCAGGCTTCGCAGCTCATCGGCGATCGGATGCGAACCCAGCTGCAGATCGGCGCCGCCGAGGCGGGTGCGGGTGTTCTTGGTGTTGTTCAACACCCACGGGGTCTCCCTGGTCACCCCGTCGAGATGTGAGTAGGCACGCAAGACCGTCGTGGCGCTGGAATCGGGAACCTTGATGCCCGGCCGCACCGTCAACGCAGCGATCATCTGACCGCCCTCGCTGACCACGCCCCGCTTCGTCGCGCTGCGATGGTCGACATCGAAGTCGGCCAGTGTCTTGGGGAAACCCCAGATACCCCGGCCCGCAGCAAGAGTGAACTCGCCGTCGACGGGAAGTCGGTGCACGAGGGCACGTGCCCGCCCGGCAGCCAGATCCCTCAGATTCGAAACGATCGACGCGCCACGGCGTTCCCGATCACCGACGAGCAGGCACACCCCGAATTCGTTGTAGGGACCGAGATCTCCGTCCACGTAATCGACGAATACGAGCATGCACATCGCCCGGCCCGGACGCACCTGCATCACCTGCAGCCCTGTCTCGTCGATCGCGGCCTGCGCCGCTGACGCCGAGGCGGTGAACCCGGCAACAAAACAACTCGCATCACGGACCCGTACCGGCATCTGCACCTCGGCGCCCAACACCTGATGTGCGGTGGTCATGACCTTGCCTCCTCTGTGTTCTCGACTGCTCCGTCACTCTCCGTGTGGACCACTCCGCGCAAGCCATCGGCTCCGAACAACGGCTCGAGCATGGAACTGAAGTCGGGACCACGCCGCAGCATCTGGCCCCCGTCCACATTGATGACCTGCCCGGTGATCCAAGACGATTCGTCACCGAGCAGGAACCGCGCCAGCGCGGCGATGTCCTCAACCTCGCCGACGCGAGGCAGCGGGGTACTCACCCGGTAGTCCTCGCTCAGCGTCGGGTCGTCCACGATCATGCCCACCAACTCGGTGCGGGTCAGCCCCGGTCGGATCCCGTTGACGCGAACGTTGCTGGCGCCCAACTCGTCTGCGGCCAGGGCAACGAGGTGATCGACGCCCGACTTGGTGACGCCGTACGCCCCGAACCATCGGTGCGTGTTGCTCGCCGCGATCGACGAGATGGCCACGATCGACCCGCCGCCGGCCCGCACGAGCTCGCGCCCGCCGTGCTTGATGGTGAACATCGTGCCGTTCAGGTTGAGGTCGATGGTGCGTTTCCACGCAGCGGTGTCCATCTGCGTGATCGGGCCGATGGTCTCACTACCGCCGGCGCACGCGACGATTCCGTCCAGGCGCCCGGTGAGAGCCGTGGCCGCGGCCACCGCGTCCGCGACCTGATCCTCGTCGGTGATGTCGCCGGCGTGAGCGTGCACCGAACCGTCCACCAGTGCTGCGTTGAATTTGTCGGCCGTCTCGCCGAGGCGCTCGGCGTTGCGACCGACAATCGTCACCTTGGCCCCCTGCTCGGCGAGTGCACCGGCGATTCCCGCGCCGATCCCACTACCGCCACCTGTGACCAGAACGGACTTACCCGTCATCGAACCTGACATCGACCGACTCCCCGAAGTGTGAAAGGACACCTTGCTAGAACATGTTCTAGTTACGGTAGCCGACCGGGGCGCTGCATATGCAAAGACGATCCACCTGCTCTGCAGGTGGATCGTCTTTGGTGCTGTGGTGACGGTTGGGTCGACCGTTACGAGGCGCGGCGCGCTCGCGTGGTGGCCATCGGCCGCAAGGTGTTCATCGCGGGCCGATCAGCGAGGTAGACGTCGGTGGTCTTGGGCGTGAAGGTGCCGTCGGGCTGAATTTTGAACTGGGTGAGCCCCACACCGGAGTCTTCGATGCCGCACCGACCCATCAGTGTGCCGACGATCTGGCGGCTCATCACCCCGAGCTCCACAAGAGGGCGGTTGCGGTGGGTACGCACACCCAGGTTGACCTGGCCGATGCCGGCCATCCCATAGCGGTCGTAGGTGTCGACGAGCAACCCGATCTCCACACCGTAACCGGGGGCGAATGGAACGGCGCACAGCAATTCCCGCGTGCCGGCGTATTCGCCTCCGAGAGGTTGTAATACCGCGGTGAGATCAGGCTTGAAGGACGCGAGCAGCGGCCTGGCAACCAGTTCGGTGACGCGGCCGCCTCCGTTGGCGTCTTCACCCTGACCAGTGCGGAGCGGGCGTCGATAGAAACCCTTCACCAATTGGATGTCCTCGTTGATCAGCAGCGGTCCGAGCAGTTTCGGCACGAACATCGGATCGGGATCGATGAGGTCGGAGTCGACAAACGCGATGAGATCACCTGTGGTGGCGGCCAGCGAACGCCACAGGACTTCACCTTTACCGCGAACCGGCTCCACCTCGGGAACCGCCTCTTCACGGGTGATCACCTGAGCACCGGCCGCGCGAGCTCGCTCGGCGGTGGCGTCGGTCGAGCCCGAGTCGAGCACCACGAGTTCATCGACCAGGGTGCCGACGAGTGGACGGATCGAGGCGATCACATCCGCGACGGTGTCTTCCTCGTTCAGCGCCGGCAGAACCACCGACACCGTGCGGCCGCGTTTTGCGGCCACCAACTCCTCGACAGACCAGTCTGGTCGGTCCCAGCTGTGATCGGCGGCCCACTCGGCCTGCGGCGAATCTTCGGGCGCGGACGCGATGGGCGTCCAGACGCGGTCGGACTTTCCAGTGACGTGTTTTCCAGCGGTCATGCCAAACCCCTTACTGTTCGGGCAGGTGGTCTGGTCCCGGCTATTGCGGCAACCATCTCGACCACCCTTCGTGTGGCGGCAACCTCGTGAACGCGAAACACTCGTGCTCCCGATGAAGCGGCAAGTGCTGTCGCGGCCAGTGTCCCCTCCAGCCGATCTTCCAGGCCTACCCCTAGAGTCTCCCCTACAAAATCCTTGTTGCTCAGTGCCATCAGCACTGGCCAGCCGGTATTAACCAGAACGTTCACCTGGCGTAACAAAGCCAACCCGTGATGGGTGTTCTTCCCGAAGTCATGCGTCGGATCGATGACAATCGAATCACGGCGCACACCTGCGGCAACCGCGCGGTCGGCAGCCTTCGTCACCTCGGCGAGCACGTCGGCCACCACGTCCGGGTACCGGACCCGGTGGGGGCGGGTACGCGGTACCGCTCCCCCGGTGTGCGAACAAACGATGCCCGCCGACATCTCGGCGGCCACCGAGACCAGGTCTGGATCGGCCCCCGCCCACGTGTCGTTGATCAGATCCGCCCCGGCATCCACCGCTTTGCGGGCCACATCGGCCCGCCAGGTGTCGACGCTGATGATGAGATCCGGGTGCCGATTGCGGATCCACTCGACCATCGGCAACACCCGGTCGATTTCCTCTGCGGCGTCCACCTCGGCACCGGGACCAGCCTTCACCCCACCGATGTCGACGATGTCGGCGCCCTCGGCGACGACCTGCTCGACTCGGGACTTCGCGCCAACGTCGGTGAAGCTGGACCCGCGGTCGTAGAACGAATCAGGTGTCCGATTGACGATCGCCATGACCAACGCACGATCCGTGGCGACCGCACGGCCACAGAGGGTCGGCGACACCGGCGCGTGCGCCGACCACGCATCAGGCCTCACGGTCTGCGCGCTCGGGATCGGCTTATCCGCGGGGGACTTTGGCTCCGGCAACGTCATCGGGGTACTCATCGTAGAACTCGATGTACCCGTCCTCGCTACCGGTCAAAACATAGAGTGCATCGTCGCCGACGTCCGAGTAACCCTGATCGCGCAGCTCGACCTTCCGGTTCTTGAACGTCGATGTCTGCTCGAGCTGATCCACGACCCGGAGGAACAGCGGGACCGCGTACGGGGGCAGCTCGTCGTAGAGGTGTTTCGCGAGCGCCTTCGGATCCAGGTCCGCGCCCTCGCGGACGGTCACCGAAGCCATTCCGGCCTTGCCGTCACTGCCCGGCACCTCCACGCCGTAGACCACGGCCTGATCGAGGGTGTCGACGCCCGCCAGAGCACCTTCGACCTCGGTGGTCGCGACGTTCTCGCCTTTCCAGCGGAAGGTGTCACCGAGCCGGTCGACAAAGGCGATGTGCGACATACCGAGATCGCGCACGAGGTCACCGGAGTTGAACCACCGGTCACCGTCCTTGAACGCGTCGGAGATGATCTTCTTGTTGGACGCCTCTTCATCGGTGTACCCATCGAAGGGCACCCGGTCCGAGATCTCTGAGATGAGCAGTCCCGCTTCGCCTTTCGAGACCTTCGTCAGGCGGCCGTCGCCATTGCGTTTCGGGTCGCCCGTCTCGTGGTCGTACTCGACGACCTTGTACGGCAGCGGGCAGAAGCCCGCGGTGCGGGTCAGGTTGAACACGTTGATGAACGCCAGGTTGAGCTCGGAGGCGCCGTAGAACTCGACAACCCTCTCGATGCCGAAGCGCTGGGTGAACTTTTCCCAGATCTCGGCCCGCATGCCGTTGCCGACGATCACCTTCACGCCATGGCTGCGGTCGGTCGGCTTCTCTGGCTGGGCCATCAGGTACCGGCAGAGTTCGCCGATGTAGCAGAACGCAGTGGCCCGGTTCTGGATCACGTCGTCCCAGAAGCGGGACGCCGAGAACGACTTACCGATCGCGAGGCATGCGCCCGACGCCAGCACCGACGACAGCGCAACTGTCAGTGCATTGTTGTGGTAGAGCGGCAGCGCCGAATACATGGTGTCGCTGTGGCGAAGCCGCACCCCCATGCCGCCGATGCCGTCCATGCTGGCCATCCAGCGGTAGTGCGACATGATGCTGGCCTTCGGCATCCCCGTGGTTCCGGAGGTGAAGATGTAGAACGCCTTGGTCTTTGCGGGAAGGCCGGCAGTGACCGCAGGGTTCTCGTCGCTCAGGCCTTCGGTGGCCTCGTTGAGTTCATCGAAATCAACTGTGACCGAAGGCAGCACGTGGTCGTCGTCGATCGATTCGAGGGCCTCGCGAACCTCCGGGTCGACCACGAGAACGGTGGCCTCGAGGATCCCGAGGCTGTGGGTGAGCACCTTCCCACGCTGGTTGTAGTTCAGCATCCCCGCCACCGCGCCGAGCTTCACCGCGGCGATCATCACCAGGAGCGTCTGTGGATGGTTCTTCGCGAGTACGCCTACGACGTCGCCCTGTCCCACACCGTTCTTGCTGAAGAAATCGGCATAGCGGTTGATCCGGCGATTGGCCTCACCGTAGGTGATGGAATTGCCCTCGAACCGGATGAAAGGCCGCTCGGGGTGTTTGGCCACCAGCGAGTTGAACACCGACCCGATCGTCGACTCCGCCGACGGCCTGCGAAGGATCAGCCCCGGTGCGTGCCTGACGATGCCGGGTACGTCCGGCACCATCGCAAGCGCGCCCTTCGCAACGTCGAGAAGTCCAACACTTGTCCGGGATTCACTTGCCACCTGAGCTCCGATGCTTGTCCGTTGTGCCCCCAAACGAGCTCCGTAGAGCTCCGCACGGCACGTTCGCGATGAGGTTACCGATATTCACAGATAAATATTGCACGCTGCCAAAGCGTCGCGGACCGACTTGGTGACGACAAGCCGGTCGAGTGCATGCATGGAGACGAACCCGGTTGCCGTCAGATCGCGCAGCCACCGAACAAGCGGGTCGTAATGTCCTCCGGGATCGAGCAGGACCACAGGCTTGTCGTGCATACCGAGGTAACCGGCGGTCCAGGTCTCGAAGAGTTCTTCGAGTGTCCCGATACCTCCGGGCAGGGTGATGAACGCATCGGCCCGGTCGTCCATCTGCTGCTTGCGCTCGCGCATGGTGTCGGTGACAACGAGTTCATCGGCGTCGGTGTCCGCGACTTCGCGGTGCACCAGCGCTTTGGGGATGATCCCTACGGTGTGGCCACCGGCATCGCGGGTCGCCTGTGCCACCGCACCCATCATGGACACGTTGCCACCCCCGGACACCAGCGTGTTCCCGGTGCTGCCGATGGCGGTGCCGAGCTCGGCCGCCAGCTGCAGGTACTCGGCGGGCACCGATCCGGACGCGCAGTACACACAGATCGCACTCATGATTTGCCCTGCCGCTGGCGCGATTCGTTCACGATCGCGACTGCTTCGGTCACCGAATCGGTCACTTGCAACAGTTCGATGTCCGCTTCGGACACCAGGCCCTCACCGGCCATCGTCGTGCGAACCCAGTCCAGGAGAGGTTCCCAGAAGTCCTTGCCCAGCAAGACGATCGGGAACTGGACCACCTTGCGGGTCTGCACCAACGTGAGAGCCTCGAAGAGTTCGTCGAGCGTTCCGAAGCCCCCGGGCAGACAGATGAAGGCCTGCGCATACTTCACGAACATCGTCTTGCGGACGAAGAAGTACCGGAAATTGATTCCGAGGTCGACCCACTCGTTCAGATTCTGCTCGAACGGCAGCTCGATGCCGAGCCCGATGGAGTAGCCACCGTTCTCGCAGGCGCCGCGATTGACCGCTTCCATCAGGCCGGGTCCGCCACCGGTGATCACCGGATACCCCGCGTCGGCCAGCGCCGCACCCAGCTCGCGGCCCAATTCGTAGAACGGGGAACCTGGTTGCACGCGGGCCGAACCGAACACGGTCACCGCGGACGAGACCGTCGAGAGGGTGTCGAAACCCTCGACGAACTCTGACTGGATGCGCAGCACCCTCCACGGGTCACGTGCCGAATCGGGTGATCGCAGCAGTCGCTGGTCCGTGGTCTGAACAGGCTTGTCGTGATCCTCGCGGATCCGGGCCGCCCCGCGATAGCTGAGTCGGGTGTCTCGGTCGGGTGTTGACATGCCACGACGCTAGCAACGGTCAGCAGATGTCGGCCCCCGACCAGGCGGTCAGGCGGTGAGATACCGCCGAAGAACGTCGGCCACCTCGGTGATCTGCGCGGTGGGCACCCGTTCATCGCGTTTGTGCGCGAGATTCGGGTCACCCGGCCCGAAATTGACCGCCGGGATCCCGAGCGCTGAGAACCGGGACACATCGGTCCACCCGTACTTGGCCCGGAACTGCCCACCTGCTGCGTCGACAAGGGCCGCGGCCGCCGGGTGCCCCAGCCCGGGCAGCGCTCCCGCCGCCGAGTCCGTCACTTCGAAGGTCACTGCGCCCGAGGCGATTTCATCCGCGAACAGCTGGCGGACGTGGTCGGTCGCCTGCTCCACCGACCGGTCCGGTGCGAACCGGAAGTTCACGTCGACGCTCGCCACGTCGGGCACGACGTTTCCCGCGACACCGCCCTCGATCCGCACGGCCGAGAGCCCTTCCCGGTATTCGCACCCGTCGATGTCCACTCGGCGCGCCTTGTAGGCGGCCAGGGTCTCGAGCACCGAGCCCAGCTTGTGGATCGCGTTGTCGCCCAGCCAGGAGCGAGCCGAATGGGCGCGCACACCTGCGGTGCTCAACCTCACCCGTAGGGTGCCCTGGCAACCCGCCTCGATCTGACCGGCGGTCGGTTCACCCAGGATGGCGACGTCACCGGCGAGCCACTGTGGCAACTCACGCTCGATGACACCGAGGCCGTTGTATTTCGCAGCGATCTCTTCGCAGTCGTAGAAGATCAGGGTCAGATCGCAGTTCGGGTCGTCGAGCGTGGCGGCGAGGTGCAGGAAGACTGCGTCGCCGGACTTCATGTCGACGGTGCCGCAACCGTGGAGCACGTCGCCGTCACTGCCTGTGTTCTCACGGCGACTCGGGACGTTGTCGGCGATGGGGACGGTGTCGAGGTGACCGGCCAGCACCACTCGGCGGGGCTTACCGCGATCGGTGCGAGCGAGCACCCGGTTGCCGTGGCGCACCACCTCGAAACCGGAAGTCTGCTCGCGTATCGCTATCTCCACAGCATCAGCGATCGCTGCCTCGTCGTGACTCACACTGGGGATGTCGACGAGCGCCGCCGTCAGGTCGATCGGGTCGGCGCGCAGGTCAAGGGCCGGGATACTCACGTGGTTCACCGTAGTCGCCCACCGCTCCCCCGCACGAGTTGTCCACGTTGTCCGAAACGTTCATGACCGATGCCCGGCCATCGCAGATACGTTGACGCTCATGAAATCGCCGAAACCGATCCTCAACGCGCTGTCCATCGTGGTCGAAGACATGGCCGCCTCCGTCGCGTTCTACCGAGCGTGCGGTCTCGAGTTCGCAGACGACGGGGTCGATGCCCCTCATACCGAGTCGACTGCATTCGGGGGATTCCGGATCCTGCTCGACACTGCCCGCAACATCGCCGAGTTCGACCCCGCATGGTCGGCGCCCGCGAAGGGTGGGCGGATCTCTTTGGCATTCGAATGCGCTGACCCGGCCGAGGTGGATTCTCGATACGCGGAACTGACCGGAGCCGGACACACCGGCCGGCTCGAACCGTTCGACGCGTTCTGGGGCCAGCGCTACGCGACCGTCGTCGATCCCGATGGGAACGGCGTCGACTTCTACGCCCCCTCGACCTGACCACGCACAAAATGGGCCGGAGGCTTCCCGGTGATCGCTCGGACCTCTCTGAACATGTGCGCGTAGTCGGCGTATCCGGTCGAGTGGGCGACCTGTGTGAGCGGGGCGCCGGCCCGTAGACCCTCCAGTGCCGAGCCCACCCGGAGGATCCGGGCGAGCGCCTTGGCGCCGTATCCGTAGTGGTGCCGTGACCATCGCTGGAGCTGACGAGGGCTCACGCTCACCTCGTCGGCGACCCGGCTCACCGGCTGACCCTGCGCCAACAGTGCCGTCGCCGGACGGAGCCATCGCGGTGGCGGCCTCTGGGCAAGGCTGTCGGCGGCGCACTTCTGTAGTACTGCTGCCGGATCCGCGGCGGTCGCCACCTGTTCGGTGAGCAGGCGTGCCGCCCGGGCCGGCCATACATCGGCGAGCGCGACCCTACTGTTGATCAGTTCATCTGCGGCACAATCGAAGACGACCGGGGCCATGCCCGGCTCGAATCGCAAAGCGGTCATGTCTGCTGCTCGCGATCCCTCCACCCAGACGGGGCCGGTATCCGGTCCGGCGATCATGAGATCTGTTCCCGTCCAGATCAGGTCCATGCACCCATCCGGCAGTATCTCGCTGGGCCCTGCCGGGCCGTTGCGCCACCAGATCGTCGCGGGCACCAGCGACGAGCGATGTTCGCGGTAGGTGACGGCTTCGGACATGCTCTGGATTGTCCTGCGTGAAGTCGCTCCGCGTAAACTCCTGACCCGTGACCAACGCATCTGGAGCCTCAGCCATCGGCATCGCCACCATCACCGATGACGGGGCGGTCCTCGACACCTGGTATCCCTCGCCCGAACTCACCGAGGTGACCGAATCCGGTACAGCTCACCTCGAAGGCGACGACGTACCCGCCGACCTCGCCTCTCTCGTGGGCAGCGACACCGCCCGCGGTGTGCGCACCGTGGCGGTCCGCACGTCGATCGTGCTGGCCGATGCACCTTCCGACGCCCACGACGCATACCTGCGACTGCACCTCCTCTCACATCGGCTCGTCGTGCCCCACGGCGCGAACATGGACGGGGTCTTCGGGAAGCTGTCGAATGTGGTGTGGACCAACTTCGGCCCGTGTGCCGTCGAGGGCTTCGAGCTGACCCGCGCCAAGCTCAGGGCTCGTGGCCAGGTCACCGTCTACGGCATCGACAAGTTTCCCAGAATGGTCGATTACGTTGTGCCGAGCGGCGTCCGGATCGCAGACGCGGGCCGCGTACGGCTCGGCGCGCACCTTGCCGAGGGCACAACGGTGATGCATGAGGGTTTTGTGAACTTCAACGCCGGAACACTCGGGCAGTCGATGATCGAAGGTCGCATCTCGGCCGGGGTCATCGTCGGCGACGGGTCGGACGTCGGGGGTGGCGCGTCGACGATGGGCACCCTGTCCGGCGGCGGCAAAGAGATCATCTCTCTCGGCAAGCGTTGCCTGCTCGGGGCGAACTCCGGGTGCGGTATCGCGCTCGGAGACGACTGCGTGATCGAAGCGGGCCTCTACGTGACTGCGGGCACGAAGGTCACCGGACCTGACGGCACCGTGGTCAAGGCGCGGGAGCTGTCGGGCAAGAGCAACATCTTGTTCCGTCGCAACAGCACCACCGGCGCCGTGGAGGTTGCCCCTTGGAAGGGCGACGGGATCGAACTGAACGCGGCACTCCACGCGAACTGACGCTCGAGGTGGCGGTGGGGCGGAGTCGACGGTCAGTCGCCTCCGCCACCACCACACCCTGAGCCACAGGAACTCCCCGAACTGCACGATCCTGAACTGCTGCACGAGCTGCTCGAGCTGCAGTTGTGCTGGTGGCCCGAGCCGCAGCTGTTGCTGTACCCACGCCCCCGGCCAGGAGCCCGATACCGATCGGCTGATCTGGACGAGCGGGAACCGACCACGGCGATGAGGGCGATCAGCGCCCCGCCGGCCAAACACGCGCCGATCACGATCAGAATTGTCATCGCCTCGCCTTTCTAACCGCTGCTCCCGCAGCCACCGCCACCACTCGACGATCCGCCGCCGCCGCAACTGCTTCCACACGAACCACCGCCGAACCCGCCATCGCCGTGACCTCCCCCATCGGATCCGCCGATCCACCCGCCGCCGTCGCCGGACCAGCCTCCCCGACGCCTGCGGCGGCGCTCCGGTCGCACCGATCGGGTCAGCAAGACAAACAGTAGTGCCGGTATCCCCACCGCCAGAGCTATGAACAGTGCGTTCATGACAACCCCTCCTCGTCGACAACTCCTGGACGCGACCCCGACAGATGCCAGGTCGCCGAACCCATTCCGATCACCAGTTCCCGACGTCCGCGGTAGCGCACCCAAGTTATCCGGCGGACACCTGCGTACACCTTTTCGACCGCGAGCCAATCCGCTGCCTCGGGGTCGAGATCTTCGCGACGCTCGAGCCACGCCGTGAAAGCGGCCACGTCGTCATGCGCGCACCCCCGAAGCGTGTTCTCTCTGCCGAACTGGTTGAACCGCGAACGCCAGCGCGGAAGGGCTTCGAGTTGAGGGCCGGCACGCAGCGCCGCCGAAGCGCGTTTCCCGACCAGGATGTCGCTTGTCAGCATCGATCCGACGCGGTCGAAGCCGGCGGGGACCCGGCCTGCCAGGAGGTCACCCACCACCTCGCGTTGACGGGCGGCGAGCGCCGCGCGTTCTCGGTCAAGCGCAGTGGTCGACTTCACGGACCCGGCCTTCCTCGATCGCGGCGTCGATCGCGCGCAAGCCTGGCAAAACCGTCTCGGGTCTGATGTCCGTATCCCGTTCGAGCATGATCCCGGGAACCCGAACCCGAACCCGGTGGCATCCCGCCACGAACTGCGTGAGCAACGTCGTCACATCATCCACCATCGGATCGCCATGGGTGTCCACATATCGCCCTTGGCGGTAACGCCCGCCTGCGGTGTGCACGTAGGCAATGTGCGACAAGGGGAATCGCAGTAACTGTTGGAGCGGATCAGTCCCCTGCGCGACGGCGCTCGAGAAGAGGTTGGCCACATCCAGAACCAGCTGTGCCCCTGTGCGCCGGACGATCTCGGCGAGATAGTCGGGTTCGTCGAACTCATCCTCCGGCCAGGCGATCAGCGCCGCGATGTTCTCTAGTGCCAGCGGCACACCCACTGCGTCCTGGGCGCGAGAGATGTTGTCGCACAAGACTGTCAACGCCGCGCGTGTTCGGGGAGGCGGCAACAGGTGACCAGCCTCCAGGACGTCGCCATGAAGCGGATCAGGCGAGTCGGCGGCCCTCACGAACGCAATGTGCTCGCTGACCACCGGCGACTCGAGTTCACGTGCGAGTTCGGCCAGTCGGCGCAAGCGCCCCGGGTCGGGTACATCTGCCCCGGCAAGCCCGAGGCTGACGCCGTGCGCCACGATCGTCACTCCTCGGGCGCGCAGATCGATCACCCCGTCCGGCAACGCGCCGGGCGTCATGTTCTCGGCGACCACCTCGGTGAAGCGTAGGGACCCCGCATCCGCGAGATCGCCCAGCAGGTCGGAGATCGGGGCACGCCACGCGATGGAAGATCCGGTCAGCTCTGTGCTCATCACGCCTCCCTCACCCGGTTCACGAGTGGACGGCGCCGGCCATTCGAATCCCTTGTAGCGGTAGCTGTTTCGACGAACGATCCAGCTGGTTGAACACAGCTTCGCCCAAACTCACCGAAATGGGGTAACGGAACGGTCTCAGATTGGCTACAGGTGATGTATCTGCAGGTCAGGACGCCAGGCGAGTGGCCGCAGCGGTAATCCGTTCGTCTGTGGCGGTCAGCGCGAACCGTACATGGCGCACACCACGCGGGCCGTAGAAATCGCCTGGGGCCACGAGGATGCCCCGTTCGGCAAGCCAGTCGACGGTGTCTCGGCACGGCTCGTCCCGGGTTGCCCACAGATACAGACCTGCGGCCGATTCATCGATCCGCAGCCCAGCGCTGCGAACGGCCGCCGAAAGAGTCTCGCGGCGGGCGCGGTAACGCTCCCGCTGGGCGCCCACGTGATGGTCGTCGCCGAGCGCAGCGGCCATCGCCGCCTGCATCGCGTACGGGACCATCAGCCCCGCGTGTTTGCGCACGGCCAGCAGCTCCCCGATCAACGCTGGGTCGCCGGCAAGGAAACCAGCGCGGTAGCTCGCCAGGTTCGACGTCTTGGACAGCGAATGGACTGCCAGCAGACCGGTCATATCACCGTCGGTGACCCGTGGGTCGAGGATCGACAGCGGTTCGTCGTCCCACGCCAGGCCCAGGTAGCACTCGTCCGACACCACGATCGTCCCGCGCTCGCGCGCCCACTGGACCACCTTGCGGAGGTGCTCGAGCCCGAGAACCTTCCCGGTGGGGTTCGACGGAGAGTTCAGATACAGGAGGGCAGGCGAACTCGGTCCGAGCTGCGTGAGCGAATCAGCGCGAACCGGCTCGGCACCGGCGAGCAGGGCACCGACTTCGTAGGTGGGATAAGCGATTTCGGGAATCACCACTTGATCGCCCGGTCCGATACCCAGAGTCGACGGCAGACCGGCGATGACCTCTTTGGTTCCGATCACCGGCAGGATCATGGTCTCGTCGAGGCCGGGTACCGCGTGCCTGCGCGCAAGAGCGGCCGCCGCGGCGCTGCGGACCTCGAGTGTCCCGATGGTCACCGGGTAACCGGGGAAACCCGACGCCTCGGCCAGTGCCGACCGGATCAGCGGATCAACCGGGTCCACCGGAGTTCCCACGGAGAGATCGACGATGCCGTCGCGATGCTCCGTCGCCCGAGCCTTCGCGACCGCGAGGGTGTCCCAGGGGAAATCCGGAAGCCGCCTGGAAACCGGTTCGCGGCCACGCACCACTGTCATCGGGCAGTCAGTCCTCGGTGTTCATCGGAGGCAGCGCTTTGACAAACGGCGAGTCGTGCGCGACCTTGCCCACCTTGCTGGCACCGCCAGGCGAACCGAGATCATCGAAGAAGTCGACGTTGGCGTTGACATACGGTTCCCACTCGTCCGGCACATCGTCTTCGTAGAAGATGGCCTCCACCGGGCACACCGGCTCACAGGCACCACAGTCGACACATTCGTCGGGCTGGATGTAGAGCATCCGTTCGCCCTCATAGATGCAGTCGACAGGGCATTCCTCGACGCATGCCTTGTCCAACACATCAACGCAAGGCTCAGCGATGATATAGGTCACCGACCACCCTCCTCGTCTTCGCTACTCGCGCGTGGGCTGCACGCGCTCAAAAGCGGGCACGCCCTCCACCACAAAAAGGACGGCAGACTGCCCGCTTGTCGCCTCCTAGTATCCGCGTTGCACATATCAAGTCAAAACCGGGTGAGGCAAGGTGCCCTTTCTCCCGATCAGTTGGGCCTCGATTGAAATCACAACGGTCCTAACCCTGTGCACTCCGGCGGGCGCGATCCATCCTGGGTGACGTGATCGTGCGCCAGATGCCCCTGTGGAACCGAATGTGTTGTCGCTGACCCAGCGACCACGCACCATTCGACCTTTCCCCAGGAGCACTTGTCATGACCTCCACACTGAACCGCCCGCTCTCCACCGCCGCAGTGCCCACCCACCACCTCCCGACACGGTTGCGGCCGGCCGATCTGCTGCGGCTGACCGACCAGAGCGCGAGCGACGTCCTCGACGGCCGCCACGACGACCTGCTCCCCAAGTACTGGGACCGGGAAAACCGGTGGGCAACACGTCTGCACTACGACGACGACGTCGACATCTGGCTGATCAGCTGGACTCCCGACGAATCAACCGACCTGCACGACCATGCCGGTTCGCTGGGCGCGCTCACCGTGCTGTCGGGCGCACTGACCGAATACCGGTGGACCGGATCCACTCTTCGGGCACGCACTCTCGACGAAGGCGACCAGGCCTCGTTCCCGCTGGGCTGGGTCCACGACGTGGTCCGCAGCCCCACCCGCGAGGTGACCAGCGAGCCGACGCTCAGCGTGCACGCGTATTCGCCACCGCTGACCGCGATATCCTACTACGAAGTCACCGACTCGCAGTCTTTACGCAGGACCAAGACCGTTCTCACCGACGGTGGGGCAGCATGAGTTCTGTGGCAACACGTCTGACGATCGATGAGGTGCTGGCCCGTGCGCGGGAGGGCCTGGTGCGCCTGGAAGCGGCGGACGTGCCGATCGCCGTCGAGCACGGTGGAGTGCTCGTCGACATCCGGCCCGCAGCCCAACGCGCCGCCGAGGGCGAAGTGGACGGTGCCGTCATCATCGAACGCAACGTTCTCGAATGGCGACTCGATCCCACTTCCGACGCCCGCATCACCCAAGCGGTCGACCATGACGTCCAGTGGATTGTGCTGTGCTCGCAGGGATACACGTCGAGCCTGGCCGCCGCGTCGCTGCAGGAACTCGGCCTCCACCGGGCCACCGACGTGGTCGGAGGATTCGAGGCACTCGTCGAAGCCGGGCTGGCCGAGCCCGCCCGCTGACCCCCAGTCAGCTGTTGTGCTGGATCTTCTCCACCGCGGAGTCCGTGGCCCGACGAAGGGCGGAGTGCTCGCCGATGAAATCGGCCACGGCGCCGATGACCGGTAGGGCACCCAGCATCCGCCACGGTTGACGCGGCGACGGACGACGAGCCAATTCACCGACGATGGCACGTGATGTGGCCAGCCTGTCCCACACCGAGGCGTGACCTTCGTCTGCGGACCGATTGTGCAGCAAAGCACGCGAATCCAGTTTCCGGCGGCAGAGCACGTGGGCGAGCAAGTCGGTCTGCGCATGACGGTCGTCGATGCCGTATGCCCGGGCGACCGCGCACAGCACAACCGCCTGCTGCACGAATCCGGCGATCACCTGGATCGGCAGCCGATTGGCGATCACGCCGAACACCCCGGGATAGGCCACCAGGGCCGTGGTCACCGTTCCCATGCGGCCGACCCACCAATCGCGGCGCTGATCAGCGGTCCAGCTCTCCCATTTCGCCGTCCCCGGGAAGCCGGAAGCATCGGTGACCTTGACGAGCGAGTCGTCCAGCGCCGCAATTAATTTCGCGATTCCCTCGGCGGGCACCTCGGACGCGGACAGAGCCTGCTGTTCGGGTCCCCGAAACGTTCTGTGCTTGATCCCCAGGGGATCGAGGTGCTCCACCGCACCGAGGGCGGGATCAATCAATCCGGTGGCCGTGTACAGCAACCGGGCGACCTCGTGATCACTCAGGTGCTTTGCCGGTGGCAACGGTAACTTCATGCGGCACTCTCTTTTCGGACGCCGGCGACGATTCGCTCACGAGCGGGTCGGCCGATTGCTCCAGCCACGGACCGCATCTCTGCGGGTGTCCACGCGAGGCCATGATGCGACCCGGTTGATCGCGCGATGGTTTCCTCGATTGCGGTCCGTCCCAGATCGCTTGCGCCACTCTGCAACATCAACTGCGCATCCGCGACCCCGAGACCGCGCAGACTGATTCCGATCGTCGCAATCCGACCATGCAACATCACACGCGACAGAGCGTGCACTGCCCGACTGTCGCGGATCGTCGGTTTCGTGGCGGCCACAGACAGGGCAGGGGCTCCGGCATGCGAGAACGGAAGCGGCACGAAGTCGGTGAATCCCTCGGTGCGGTCGAACATCTCGCGCACCAGGCCCAACTCACGCACCCAATCCGACGGGCCGTCCCCGTGGCCGTACACCAGGGTCGCGGTGGAACGCAGCCCCAGCTCGTGGGCCACCGAGAGCGCGTTTGTCGCCATGCGGAGTCCCGCTGCGCCACCGATGTGGTCGAGGCCCGCGTCACGCAGTTCGGCCAGGAGGGTGTGGGCCACCGGCCCACCCGCACGGACCGCGACGTCGATCGTCGCGGGAAGCAGGAGGCTCACGTGCATGAACGGCACCCGGGCCTTGATGGCGCGGATGTACTCGCAGCACTCTGCGGCGGTGGCGTTGGAGTCGGTTCGAATGGAGACCTCATCCACCCCGGCGATCGATGCTTCCCAGGCCCGGTCGGCGACCTCCTCGGCCGACAGAGCCGAGTGGGTGGAGGTCGCGCAGTATCGGCAGCCGGGTTCGCACACGGACGCGGTGTTGATGATGCGGCTGGACACGTAGGTGACGTCATCGCCGACGGTCTGTCGACGTAGCGAATCTGCCAGCGCGACAAGAGCATCGAGCTCCTCGCCGTCGGCGTGCGCCAAGGTCAGGTAGTCGTCGGGACTGCAGCCGGCCGGGTCGGCATGTGCGCGGTCCAACGCTGCGCCGAAGTCCGGCATACCCCGAGCCGGGGCTCGGCCCGCCTCGCGAACCGGCCCCCAAGGCCGACCGCTCGGACGGATGTCGGCGGCCAGGCCGGTTGCTGGATCCGCCACCGCCTGCAAGTGGTCCGCGACAGCCGGATCGATCCACGGCGCGCCTTGCAGGACGTAACGCGGCTGCGCGGTGACGCGCTCGGTGAGGGTGTAGCCCGTGGCGGAGGTGATCTCGGCCAGGGATTCCAGATTGGGCCAGGGCCGTTCGGGATTGACGTGGTCGGGCGTCAACGGCGACACACCACCCCAATCGTCGACGCCCGCCGAGACGAGAGCTGCACACTCGGCAGGAGAGACCAGATTCGGCGGGGCCTGGATTCGCATCCGCGGCCCGAGCACGATGCGCGCCACCGCGACTGCCGCCAGGAACTCCTCGAACTCGGCGTCGGCTACTCCGCGCATCGCGGTGTCGGGCTTGGCCCGGAAGTTCTGGACGATGACTTCTTGGATGTTGCCGAAGATGTTGTGAATCTTGCCGATCTCGATCAAAGAGTCGGCACGCTCGGCGAAACTCTCCCCGATTCCGACGAGGATCCCCGTGGTGAACGGTATGGACATCCGTCCGGCGTCGACAAGTACTCGCTTACGGATCTCTGGGTCCTTGTCCGGACTGCCGTAGTGACAGTTACCCCGGTCCGTGAAGAGACGGCGTGCCGTGGTCTCGAGCATCATGCCCATCGATGGGGCAACCGGTTTGAGCCGCGACATCTCTTCGGCACTCATCACCCCGGGATTGAGGTGGGGCAGCAGGCCGGTCTCTTCCAGAACCCGGATCGCAGCGGCACGGACATAGTCGAGGGTGGAGCTGTAGCCGTGTTCGTCGAGCCACTGCTGCGCTTCGGGCCACCTGTCTTCAGGCCGGTCCCCCAAGGTGAACAATGCTTCCTTGCAACCCAATTCAGCGCCCTGCCGGGCGATATCGACAACCTGGTCGAGTTCGAGGAACATGCCGTGGCCCGCTCGGCTGAGTTTGCCCGGCACCGTGACGAAGGTGCAGTAGTGGCAGCGATCGCGGCACAGGCGTGTCAGCGGGATGAAAACCTTGCGCGAGTACGTGATCTGGCGGTCGCGGCCTTCTTCTGCGAGCCCGACGTCACGTAGGTCAGCTGCGATGCGACACAACTCTTGGAGCTCATTGCCGCGCACTGCGAGCAACGTGGTGGCCTGCTCCGGGCTGAGGGCGCCTTCGCGAGCTTGCTTCAACGCGTTTTGTACCGCTGCAGACACCGGCCCGTCCGTCTGCGCCTCTGAGGTCAGCTGGTCTGGGGTCACCATCAGATAATGCTCCCCGGCTGCCCGATCATTCCCTGGCCCCCGCGGCCGCGGTGGTCTTGGCGGTGTCAGCCCTGGGCAACAGTCCGGCGTACGACACGAAGGCGGGAACTCCCACACCCAGCCCCAGCAGCGCGAATGCTCGCCAGTCCTGAGGCATCAGCGCATCACCCCCGGGGCCACTTGCGGTGGCCACGAAGAAGGCGAGGCCGAACGCGATGAGAGCGCCGAATCGGGCCGTGCCCTCGGTGAGCGTCGCGCAACACCACAGCAGCACACAGTTCGCAGCGGCCGCCACCACTGCGCTGATCGGAATCTGCACGGTGCCGATGGTCAGCTGTAGGAACGCCACCGAGGCGATCCCGACGAGGAATCCGTCCAGCCAGAGGAGAACCAGCAGAGCCCTGCGCATCACAGCCCCCCGAACAGGTCCGACTCACGGCCTCCCGGCCCCGAAGGCCCCTGGACCCCGGACACCAAGATGTAGTGTTCCTCGGCGAAGATGGGCTGAATGATGTTGTTGGACAACGCGTACTCGGTACCCGATGCTGACACCGTGACCTGAGTGGCATGTGCGGCAAGTGCCCGGACCTTGTGGTCGTACACCTCTCGCACGTCGATGGCCGTCGTGACCTCGGCATCGGGATGGCTGGGCAGCTCTCCTGCCAGCGGCATCCGCCAGCCCGAAGGCACCCGGGTCTGCGCAGAGGCCAGCCCGTCGGAAAGCGCCGATTCCTCGGTCACCGTCCAATAGTGCTTGCTCACCGTCCACGGCCGGGTCTCCGACGCCGCCGCGAGCTCGATGGCTCGGCCGCAGATCGCATGCACCTGGATGTGGTCGGGATGCCCGTAGCTGCCCACCGGGTCGTAACCGACAAGCACCTGCGGACGCGTCTGACAGATCAGCTCGGCCAAGACCTCGGCCGGCACGGTACCGGCTCCGATGAAAGCCCGCGGGTGATCGTTCGACGGCGCCCCGGCCATACCCGAGTCACGCCACCGGCCGGCACCGCCGAGGAACACCGGCGCGAGGGATTCGGTCGCAGGGGCGCTCAACTCCGCCAGGGCTCGGGTCAGTTCGCTGATCCGGTAGCCCCCGAGCTGATCGGCACCGCCGTCTGCGGCCAGACCGCTCCACTGTTCACCGATCACCTCGCCCTCCTCACCCAGCGTGCAGGTGACGACGGTGACCTCGGCTCCGTCGGCCAGGTACTTCGCGATTGTGCCGCCGGTGGTGATGGTCTCGTCGTCGGGATGGGCGTGCACGAACAGCAAACGGTTCAAGGTGAGAGTTCTCTTTTCAATTTCCGGTCTGCTGCTGCCAGCCCGCGGACCCACCGAAGATACCCGTCTGAACCGGCCCGGTGACAGGTGCGCCGGTCACCAACGGCGATACCGCCGTGGTGAGGACGTCCTGATAGACGGGCAGATAGACCGACTGGTCGTCGAGGAGCCGCTGGGCGCCGCGGAGATCTTCGGTCGGGTCGTCGGCCGAGATGGCCCGCGCCGACAGAGCCTGCAGTGCCGGGTCGCACAGACCGGACACGTTGCTGGTGTACCGCGGTTCGGTGCGCTCCTCGGGTGCTTGCGACGAGCTCGACGCCGACTCGGTGGGGCCGGCAGAGGGTGTCGTCGACGGGCTCGGACCGGGTTCACCCGAGGCCGGTGTCTCCGTGGTCGCCTCGGTGCTGAGGCATTCGGTGTTCGATGCGAGTGCGGTGGCGGGCGACTCGCCCGCGCGGCTCCAGCCCACGACGATGTCGACCTGTCGGCCGGTCAGAGCCGAGCTGTAGAGGTCGGCGGTGGACAGACTGACGGTCTCGGCGCGAATTCCCGAGCGGCCCAGCTGGTCCACGATGTTCGCGGCCGCAGCACCGGTCCGTGGATCGCCGCTGACCGAGGCGACCCGCACGATGAGGGGTTCACCGTCCCGCTCCACCTGCTGGACGCCCACGGGCAGGCGGGGCAGATCGCCGGATGGGGTCTGCGGGGTCGATGTGCCCGACACGTCAGACGAACCGGGTGCAGTGGTCGTGGTCTCCGTTGTCGTCGAGACCGGCGCATCCGACGGGATCGATTCGTCCGACGGGGTCGGCGGCGGTTCGGCCAGTCCCCGGCGATATCCGGCGGCCGATATCCACCCATCGATCTGCTGAGGTGTGGCCACCGTGCGCGGAACCGGGTAGTAACCCGGGTCCGACGGTGCGTACACCGAGTTCATGGCCGGCAGCACCTCGGTGTCGTCCGCTCCGGCGTAGGTGACGAGCTGGGTGTCGATGGAACCGAGCACCGCCCGCCGCAGATCCAGATCGGCCATCGAGTCGGTCCGGGTGTTCACCGTGATCCCGAGTGTGCGGGACTGGGCCACTTTCCCGGTCTGCACGCCGCCGATGCTGCCGAGGTTGGCGCCCAGGGCCGGCCCGCCGCTGATCGCGGCGACGCGCGTGTCGCCTGAGCGCATCGAGTCCGCCACCTGGCTGATGGTGCCGGCGCGCCGGAGGGTCAACCGGTCGACGATTGCCGGCTTGAGCCAGAACCGATCGTTGCGGATCATCCGCACCTCGTCGCGGCTGTGGTCGATGCCGCTGATCGTGAAGGGGCCTCCGGACGCCGGGAACCCGCTGTCCATGCCCGACTGGAAGCCACCGGGTGCGCCCTTGAGAACATGCGACGGCAGGAGGTCGTTGAACA
Organism: Williamsia muralis; assembly: GCF_051487485.1. Lineage (GTDB taxonomy): Bacteria > Actinomycetota > Actinomycetes > Mycobacteriales > Mycobacteriaceae > Williamsia > Williamsia muralis_B. The sequence continues at coordinate 47,061 of NZ_JAHVCV010000004.1, forward strand.
GCTCCCGCCATGCCGGGTACGGCGCCGCGAAGGTCGCGGTGACCTCTTTGCCACCGCCGCCACTGCGGACATCGGTGATCAGCCGGTATCCGGCCGGCGCGGTGACGTTGGGTTGCCGCGACATCTGCTGCCAGAGGTAGATGAAATCCTCTGCGGTGATGGGCAGCCCGTCGGACCATTGCGCGTCCTCGTGGATGCGGTAGGTGATCGTGAACGGCGCGGTGCCGGTCACCTCCGCGCTGGTGAGCAGAGCCGGGTCCATCACCCATCCCACCCGTGGGCCGTCGGCAACCGGCCGGAATGAACTGGGCAACGTCATCGCCGCGACCGCCGTGGTCACCGCCGACTGGTCCGCGGCCAGGTGCGGGTTGAACCCGATACCGATCGAGTCGGTGGCGACGTACAGCACCTGACCCGACGGCTCGGTGGGCTCGGGCGGAACCGAATTGGTCTGCTGCACAGGGGGCGGCGGGTCGGCGACGCACGCCGTGACGAGCATGAGACACGCCGCGACGAGCCCCAAGCACCTCAGCGCGCGGAGCGCCTCGGTGTTCAACCGCGATTGTCCGGCAGCGTCGCCCGTCATCAACTCCCCGTCGTCGATCCTTCGCCCGATGTCAGCTCACACAGCGAGTCAGCTGACGCTCTGGTTGCGGGCCTTGGTCTTCGACCGCTCGCGTGCGCGGGTGTTCGAGTCGAGGTTGACCTTGCGCACCCGGACGACCTCCGGGGTGACCTCGACGCACTCGTCGTCGGTACAGAACTCCATCGCGGCCTCGAGCTCGAGCTTGATGGGCTTGGCGAGGGTCTCCATCACGTCGGCGGAGGACTGACGCATGTTGGTCAGCTTCTTCTCCTTGGTGACGTTGATGTCGAGGTCCTCCATGCGCGGGTTGATGCCCACGACCATGCCCTCGTACGTGTCGGCACCCGGCTCGACGAAGAACGTTCCGCGATCGGCGAGCTGGATCATCGCGAACGGGGTCACCGTTCCCGCGCGGTCGGAGACCAGCGAGCCGGTGTGGCGGGCGCGGATCTCGCCGGCCCACGGCGCGTAGCCGTCGAACACCGCGTTGGCGATACCGGTGCCGCGGGTCTCGGTCAGGAAGTCGGTCCGGAAACCGATCAATCCGCGGGAGGGAACGATGAACTCCATCCGAACCCAGCCACTGCCGTGGTTGGTCATGTCGCCCATCCGACCCTTGCGGGCGGCCAGCAGCTGAGTGACCGCACCGAGGTACTCCTCGGGGACGTCGATGGTCAGGTGCTCGAACGGCTCGTGGAGCTTGCCGTCAACCTGCTTGGTGACCACCTGCGGCTTGCCGACGGTCAGCTCGAAGCCTTCGCGGCGCATCTGCTCGACGAGGATGGCCAGCGCGAGCTCGCCACGACCCTGGACCTCCCAGGCATCGGGGCGGCCGATGTCCAGGACGCGCAGCGAGACGTTACCGATCAGTTCGCTGTCGAGGCGGTCTTTGACCATGCGCGAGGTGAGCTTGTGGCCCTTGACCCGACCGACGAGCGGCGAGGTGTTGGTGCCGATGGTCACCGAGATCGCCGGCTCGTCGACTGTGATCCGTGGCAGTGCGATCGGGTGATCGATGTCGGCGAGGGTGTCGCCGATCATGATGTCCGGCATGCCGGCGACAGCCACGATGTCGCCGGCGACGGCGACCTCGCCGGGTGTCCGCTCGACACCGACGGTGATCAGGAGCTCGGTGATCTTGGCGCGTTCGGTGACGGGCTCACCGTTGACCTCACGCAGCCAGGCGACGGTCTGGCCCTTCTTCAAGGTGCCGGCGTACAGACGGACCAGCGCGAGGCGACCGAGGAAGGCCGACGCGTCGAGGTTGGTGACGTGGGCCTGCAGAGGCGCATCGAGATCGCCCTTGGGGGCGGGAACGTACGAGAGCAGAACGTCGAAGAGGGCGTCGAGGTTCTCGCCTTCGGGGACGTTGCCGTTCTCGGGCGCCTTCGTGCTGGCGATACCGGCGCGGCCCGAGGCGTAGAGGACGGGCAGATCGAGGGCCAGTTCGGCGGCCTCGGCAGCTTCGTCATCGACGTCCGAAGCGAGGTCGAGCAACAGATCGTGGCTTTCCTCGACAACCTCGGCGATGCGGGCGTCGGGTCGGTCGGTCTTGTTGACCAACAGGATCACGGGCAGCGAGGCGGCAAGGGCCTTGCGCAGCACGAACCGGGTCTGCGGTAGCGGACCCTCGGACGCGTCGACCAGGAGCACAACACCGTCGACCATGGACAGGCCGCGCTCGACCTCACCACCGAAGTCGGCGTGGCCGGGGGTGTCGATGACGTTGATGACCACTTCGGTGCCGTCGGGCTGACGACGGTGCACCGCGGTGTTCTTGGCGAGGATCGTGATGCCCTTTTCCCGCTCGAGGTCGCCGGAATCCATCACACGATCGACGAGTTCGGCGCGTTCCTCGAAAACGCCCGATTGCCGCAGCATCGCATCAACCAGGGTGGTTTTCCCGTGGTCGACGTGCGCAACGATCGCGACGTTGCGGAAATTGGGGGCAGCAGTCACTGAAGTTCTCCGGACGTGAAGTGGGCATGTCAAAAAGGTCGAGCGAGGTGCTCAGACCAATACAGGGTATCCGGTACCCCGGTGAGAGCGCCGTCACAGGACACATCGACCCCAAAATTAAGGTGGTGCTAACCTAACTTTTCCCGGGTAGGCACCGACGCGAAGAGGTCAGCAGTGGGCAAGAAGAAGGCGGTAGACGTCTGCAGCATGAAGGCGAAGAAGAAGTGCTGTCGATCGTCCACCCGGTGCCTTCGCTGCCCCGTGGTGATCCACAAGATGCAGAAGTTCGCTGATCAGGGCATGTCCAACAAGGAACTCACCAAGGCCCTCAAGAAGGTCCGTTCCCGCGCTGCCTGACGGCCAGCAGTTCGATCAGGTCATCTAGCCAGGCAGCGTCCGCAGGCACGAGTTCACCCCGCGCCGCCATCGACTCGAGTTCCGGGGTCTCGACCCACCGCACGGCTGAGTGTTCCGCCGGCCGGGGCGACCCCTTGAGCAGATCAGCGGCCAGCGCCACCAGGACGAGGTCGGCGCGCAGCGGTACGGGGTTCCCGAGTTGCCGACCGACTCGTACCTCGATGCCGAGTTCCTCGCCGAGTTCGCGGCGGAGAGCTTGTTCACGGGTCTCCCCCGCCTCGACCTTTCCGCCCGGCAGTTCCCACAACCCGGCGACCTCCGTGGGATAGGTCCGTTGGGCGAGCAGCAGCCGACCATCCCCGATCACTGCACCGGCGACGACTTCACGCACCGCTCTCCTCCGCGCTGTGTTCGGTGATGACCGCAAGCCGGTGTGCGTCGAGCGCAATTGCCATCCGATCACCCAACGACACCGCCGCGCTGCTCACGGCGTCGACATCAATCCCCGCCACCGACAGCCGCACCCGTGTCCCCTCCGGCAGCGACGCCACATGCCGCACCGTTCCGACGGGCGCCGACCGCCCGGCATCTGCAAGCGGTACGGCCGTGACAGCATCCGGCCGTAGCCCTATTTGCACGTTTCCATCGGGAACATCCAGCGCAACCGCGCCGAGCTCGCTGTCGAACACACCGGCGCGAACGGTCCCTTGGCAGATGGTTGTGCACCCGATGAACCGAGCCACCCGTTCGTTTCGCGGTGCGCGCCACAACGACGCCGGGTCGTCGTGCTGGATGATCCGGCCCCGGTCCATGACGGCGATGTGGTCGGCCATCAATGCAGCCTCGGTGTGGTCGTGGGTCACCACGATGGTGGGAGTGCCTGTGGCGTCGATGATCTCGGCGATCTCGACGGCGAGCCGTTCACGAAGTTGCCGGTCGAGGGCCGAAAGGGGTTCGTCGAGCAACAACAGCCGAGGACGAGGGGCAAGAGCGCGGGCCAGGGCCACCCGCTGCTGCTGCCCACCCGACAACTCGGCGACCTGCCGGTTCCCGTAGCCGGAGAGATCAACCAGGTCCAGCATCTCGGCCACTCGGGCGGCGGTGGCATCTCTACGCCAGCGCCGGGCACGCAATCCGTATCCGATGTTGTCTGCGACGCTGCGTCCGGGCAGCAGCTGGCCGTCCTGGAACACCACCCCGAAGTCGCGCCGATGTGTCGCGATCGGCGCCAGGTCTGCCCCGTCGAATGTGATCGTGCCGCCGGTCAGTGGTTCCAGGCCGGCGATGGCACGGATGAGGGTGGATTTGCCGCATCCCGACGGACCCAACAGAGCCGTGATCGCCGATCCCTCGGTGCCGATCGACAAGCTGAGGTCGTCGAGGACGATTTCGGACCGATAACCGACTGTCACAGAGGACAATTGGAGCATCTCAGAACTCGCCTCCCCGTTCTTCGCGACGGACGACCTCGATCAGGGTGACCACCACGGCGGTCACCACCAGCATCATCACCGAGCACGCCATTGCGGTCGCGAAGTTGCCCGACCCGGGCCGGGCAAGGGACGAACCGATCAGTACCGGCACCGTTGTGGTGTCGGGACGCGCGACAAAACTGGTTGCCCCGAACTCCCCGAGCGCGATGACAAAAGCGAAACCCGCTGCGGCGCACAGTGCTCGCCTGATGACCGGGAAGTCGACGGTCCACCACACCCGCCATGGACCGGCTCCCAGGGTGGCCGTCGCCTGGCGCAGCCGCTGGTCGATCAGACCCATTGCGGGCACGAGAATCCGGATGACCAGTGGGCATGCGATCAGGGCCTGCACCGCGGGCACGATGGCCGGCGAGGTGCTCACCTCCCGCGGCATCGTGGTGAGGACAACGAGGTACCCGAGGCCGACTGTCACTGCGCTGACGCCCAGCGGGAGCATCGTCATCACCGTGGCGGCACTGCCCGACCACCCCCTCGCCCGGGAGATGGCAACGGCGCCGGCAAGACCGAGAACCATCGCGATGACCGTGGCCCACGTCGCACTGAGCAGCGAGTACCGCATGGTGTCCAGCGGCGTCTGACCGTTCACCGACTCCGACAGCGCCCGGTAACCGTCCAGATTCCAGGTTCCACCCACGGTGGGTCGCACCGAGCGCAGCACCAGGATTGCCGGTGGGGCCAGCAAGATCACCCCCGACACCCCGAGAATCGAGCCGATCACCGGCCACTCACGGCCGCGTGGTCGCCTGCGGTATCGCGGAGCAGCTGTCGCGCGGGCCCGGCGACCGAGGATCGCGCTGATCGCAACCACCACGGCGACCACGACGATCTGGACCATCGAGAGCGCAACCGCAGCAGGTAGCTGGAAGAAACCGATTGCTTGCCGGTAGATCTCGGTCTCCAGCGTGTTGAACCTGCCGCCACCGAGTATCAGGATGACCCCGAAGCTGGTCGCGCAGAACAGGAACACCACCGATGCCGCAGAGGCGATGGCCGGGGCCAACGCGGGCAAGGTGATCGTGCGGAACACCCTGACGGGTCCGGCTCCGAGCGTCCGGGCGGCCTGCTCGGAGCGAGGATCGATTCCGGACCACACCGACCCGACCGTGCGCACCACCACGGCGACGTTGAAGAACATGTGCGCCAACAGGATCGCCCAGACCGATGCGGTGAGATCCAAACCGGCGAGCGGGCCGCGATCACCCAATAGAGCCGAGAACGCCACGCCGACAACAACAGTGGGCAGGACAAAAGGGATGGTGACGAGCACCCTCAGCAGCAGGGCACCTCGGAGTTCATAGGTGGACAGCACCCACGCGAGCGGAAGGCCGACCAGCAGGGTGAGTGCAGTGGACGCCGCGGCCTGCGCGACGGTGAACCACAGCAGATGAGCGGCGTTGGCGCCATCGAGGAGCTGCCACAGGTTCGACGCGGAGCCGTCGGCGAACGCCCGCTCCGCCAAGGCCACGAGTGGCCAGCCGAACATCACCGCCACGAACACCAGCGGGGCGGCGCCCAGAGCCGTCACCGCCACTCGGCCGGTAAGGGCCGAATGTGCCGGCCGAGCCGTCGGCACCTCGATCAGCGGCCCATCACGGTGCGCCACTCCTGTTGCCACGCTTCGCGGTTCGTTGCGATCTCGTCGGCGGGCATGGTTGCGGCGGACTGGGGCTCGGGAGCGTGCTGAGCCCAGTCGGCCGGCAGGGGCGTTCCTTCACGGACCGGGTAGACGTACATCGACTCGGGTAGCGCCGCTTGAACGGGCTCACTGATCAAGTAGTCGATGACCTTCTTGGCGCCGTCTTCGTTCGACGCGCCGCGCAGCACGCCGGCGTACTCGACCTGCTCGAAGCACGTGTCGAGCAATGCGGTGGTGGTGGGGAGGAATGCGGGGGACGATGCGTAGGAGACGACGATCGGCTTGGAGCCCTTGCCCTCACCCGCGGTGAACTCCTGGTTGTACGCCTCGGTCCATCCGGGCGCGATGGCCACCTCGTTGTCGCGCAGTCGCTGCCAGTAGCCCTGCCATCCGCCGTCCGCCCCATCCGGGTAGGCGGCGATGGTCGCGAGCAGGAACGCCATTCCCGGTGATGACGTGGCGGGATCCATGGCGACCGTGAGCCCGCGATACTGCGGGTCGGTGAGGTCGGCCAGGTTCCGGGGTACGGGCAGGTTGCGGTCGGCGAACCAGGTGTTGTCCACGTTCACGCAGACGTCTCCCCGGTCGACGGCGGTGAGCAGGTTTGGGGGCGGCAACGCGTCGTCGGCGGGGCCGAGCGCGTTGTCGGGGCTGGTGTACTCCACCAGGGCACCGGCGTCGATGACCCGGGACGCGAAGGTGTTGTCGATGCCGTACACGGCGTCGCCGCGAGGCGATCCGGCCGTGAGGGCGACCGAGGAGGACAGCTGACCCGCATCGGCTTCCTTGACCACCTTCAGGGTCAATCCGGTCTGGTCCTCGAAGGTGGCCAGGAGTTCGTCCGGCAGCACAAACGAGTCGTGGGTGAGCAACACCACCTCGTCGCTTGTGTCCGAGTCGCCACAGGCGCTCAAGGCGGTTGCGGCGATCGCGGCAGCGAGCAGCGCTGCTACGAATTGATGTCGTCGACGCATCGAGCCTCCAGAGGTGCGGTGGTGCTGGTCATCAATGATCTAACCAGGCACTCGACGCGGCCCTCTCGCCCAGTACGCGAGGTCGTGGCCCGAATGACACATAACAATTGTGTCTCCAGTCCCATGAGTCACTCCAGTAACACGCTATGGTCCCCTGGCGACAGAAATCGATTCTCGCGGCGCGTCCCCCTGTTGGCGGGATGGTCACGGAACGGTTACCGTCAGCACGGCGATTTACACACCAGCCGTCAGATCGCGGGCAATCAACGCAAGATGGGACACCACACAGTGCTATTCAGTGAGCCGACAGGTCGCAGCAGCAAGCGTTCACGCAAGCCGTTGCCCAACCTTTCCGCCCGCCGGGTCGTCACGGCCGTCGCGATTGCCGCCAGCGCTGCGCTCGCACTTCCGGCCACGGCCTCTGCCGCACCGGCGCCGGCGCCGACACCCAAGGTCAGCGAGGCCACACTGCAGTCGCTGGGCGCGTTCGTCCCGGCGATCATCGGTTCGGCCGCGACCCCGGGCCCCGACGGCAAGGTCAATGCCGATCTGATGGCAAACGCCAAGACCCTGGCAGCCGACTCCGGACTGCCGCCAGACCTCGCGAAGATCTGGGATCGTGTCATCAGCTTCCTCGAGGGCACCGGCGGTGGCGGTCCCGCCATTCCCACCGGCCCCGGCGCACCGGTGATCCAGCAATTCCTCTACCCGACCCTGGGTAACGGGTGCATTCCCGGAGGCAACTCCGTGGGCACCGCGCTCGCGACCGCAGGACCGCAGCAGGCACCCGCTCCCGGTCCCGCCCGCGGCGAAGCCGGCTTCGTCTACACCAGCCTCGGCACCGGGCCTGCACTGAACAACAAAGAAGCACCGCTGACTGTGGCCTGGGTCAACATCGACACCGGCAAGACCGGCCAGCAGAGCCTGCAGCGCAACGAGAAGATCAACGTCGCCGAAGGCCCCGGAACTTTCACCACGATCGCGAAAACCGGTAAGGGCCGGGTCATCTCGGCCATCTACGGCAATGTCACCACCAAGACCGAGGGCAAGGTGGTCAGCTGCACCATCATCCCGACCGTGGGCTTGGTGAACATCTAGCCTTCCCCCGCACAGCAACAGGCGCCGACCATCTGGTCGGCGCCTGTTTCTTTTACCATTGCGAACAGTCCCGCCGAGATCCGTTGACCCGCAGGGAAACCGGAACGGTAGCAGTTGCATCACAGGTCAGCGTCGCAGCTTGCCTTCTCCTTGAATCACATGGTTGTGTGTAACAAGCGCACCATTGGCCACATCTGTCACACGGGTAACAGGTGGCCCATCATCTTCTCTTCAAGGGGGAACCATGCCCAGCTCACCAATGCTTCGCCGAGGCGTCGCCGCACTTGCGATCGCAGCGTCCGGAGCGCTGCTGATGCCTGCCCTGGCTTCGGCTGAGCCTGCGGCACCGATCGACACGACCCTCACCGCTCCGAAGGACACCCCCAGCGACGCCGAGCTCACATCGGCGATCGGAACGCTGAAGAAGACCTCGGGTGATCCGACCGCCCTGGCCGCGGCGAAAGCGCTCTTGGGCGGAACAGGTCAGGTGCCGACCGAGGTCGCCGGCCCTGCGGCCACGCCGGCGGCTGACTCCGCCGACATGTTCGGCCTTCTCGCCGAGGCCAACGAGAGTCTGCGCAAGCTCGGCATCCAGAGCTTCATCAACCCGTCGGCGGCCTTCAACTGCACAGCCCCGACCGAATCTAATCCCCTCGGATTGGTCCCCGCGGTAGGTGGAGCGATTCCGGGCCCCTACTTCCTGCCCGGGCTGAAGCTTCCCGAAGGACTCGACGCCAACCTGATCAAAGACGGTGAGACGCTGTTCGGCTTCTTCCCGGCCGGCATCACTGCCGACGGCGCAGCCACCGGAATGCAGGTCGCCTGGTTCAACGTGAACACACTCAAGGGCGGCTTCGCGGACATGGCGCCGGTGGGCACAACAATCGTCGACCTGCTGATGAAGAACGTCCCCGCCTCCTTCCCGGCCGCAATCCGTACCGCGATCGCCGACCGCATCTCGGCTGTGGTGAACAACGTCAGCGTCAAGGGTGCCCGCCTGGCACCGGTGGAGACGGGCAACGGCACAGTGTTGTCCGCAGTCTTCGGCACCGTCCAGAACGGAAACCGCAGCTGCTTCTTCTTCCCGATGATCGGGATCACCCAGGCGTAGCTCGGTATCAGCGTTTTCTTGTAGGAGAAGTCATGAAAAGTGTTCACACACAAGCACTGCGACGGATGGGTGTCAGCGGTCTGACCGTTGCCGCCCTGGCCGCGACCGTGGCCGCCGCGATCGGAACCGGCGTCGCAGCCGCCGCGCCGACCGCCACAGCGGGCACCGTCCACGCCAACATCGGTCTGCCAGACGACCGCTGGGTCACCGGCGCCGGCAGCGCCGACCGCTTCACGTACTGGACCACCGCGGCCGAGAGTCGCAGCGAGATCAGCAGTGCCGCGGTGTACCTGCCGAGAGGCACTGCGCCCGAAGGCGGCTGGCCGGTGATCGCATGGGCGCACGACACCGTCGGCCTGGCCGACAAGTGCGCGCCGTCGTGGTCGGGTAAGACCGAGTCCGCCGCCCACTGGAACGACATCACCCCCTGGCTCCGCAAGGGCTACGCCGTGGTCGCCTCGGACTACGCCGGTCTCGGTGTCGAAGGGGCCACGCCGGACCTGCAGGGCGACATCAAAGCACGCAACATCGTCGACGCGGTCAAGGCCGCCCACGACATCACCCCGGACCTGTCCGACGAGTGGATCGTCAACGGAAACGGAAGCGGGGCCACCTCGGCGCTGGCGACTGCGCGCAACGCCATCGCGTGGCAGGGCCCAGAACTCGACTTCCGGGGCGCGGTGACCACCAGCGTGCCCGCCAACTTGGGCGAACTGGTGCTCAGTGCCGGACCGGGTTTCATCCCCGTGCCGCTGCCCACCGATCTCACCGCCGAGGTGCTCTACGCGATCGCCGGTATCCGCGGCTCGTACCCGGAGCTCAATCTGAACTCCTACCTCAGCACCGAGGGCAAGGCACTCGTGGACAAGGCCCTCAAGGTGTGTTCCGCCGAACTGCAGCGCTCGGTCGCCTCGACCGGACTCAACGAGTTGTTCACCAAGCCGGTCGCGTCGATCCCGAACATCAGGCCTGTCGTCGACGCCTATCTGAGTGTTCCCGATCGCGGCTACGACAAGCCGGTGTTCATCGGACAAGGTCTGCTCGACACCACGGTTGTGCTGCCGTACACACTCGACTTCATCAACAGGGTGCAGGCGTCGGGGCAGAACGTGACGGTCCGTACGTATCCGTCCGACGGTCAGGGCACGGCTGCGGCCGCACTGCCTGACGCCTCAGGGTTCGTCGAGAGAATCTTCGCGGGCTGATCCAGACATGCGGGTATCCGGCTGGAAGTATCCGGAGCGCAAGGCGTTTGCGGTGACCACCGTGTTGGTGGCGGCAGCGGGAGCTGTTCGCCACCGACCGGTGGTCGCTGTCGTCAAGCCGGCAGCGCTGGGAATGTTGGCGATCACCGTTGCCCGCGGCACGAGGCGACGGGCACCGGCGGACAACGCCTTGCTGGCCGCCACGATCATCGCCTCGGCAGCCGGCGACTACTTCATGTATCGCGAGGAGTTTGCCGACGGTCCGGGCAAAGACCGGCACTTACAAACCGGCGCAACCATGTTCGGCGCGGCACACCTGGCCTACCTGGGTCTGTTCGCCCGGCACGGTGCCCGGCCGACACGTCGACGACTGCTCCCCCGGTTCGCAGTGATGAACGAGGTTGCCGCACTGCTGATCCTGAACCAGCCCAGGCTGCTGCCCGTGCTCGGTACCTACGGAGCCGCCCTGTCGGTGATGGCGGCCACCGCCGCCGACCCGTACCTGTCGTCGGGCACACAAAACGATCCCACCCGCCGACTGGCAACGGGTGGGATCCTGTTCATGCTGTCTGATGCGCTGCTGATGAATCGCCGGTATCTGTTGCGCGGCAACCTCCCACGCGCGATGAGCGAGGCAACCGTGCTGTCGACCTACTTCGTCGCTCAGATGTTCCTGCTCGACGGCGTCGACTCACTGGCCCGGCGGCGCCACGCCAGGCGACCTCAAACCGGCGTGACCCCGCCGGCGTGAGCGGTCTTGCCCTGCATCGGCATCACCAACCAGAGCGCCAGGTAAACGACCAGCTGCGGCCCCGGCAGCAGGCACGAGACCACGAATGCCACGCGCACCGCATTCACGTCCCAGCCGTACCGTCGTGCGATGCCGGTGCAGACGCCTCCCAGCATCCTGCCCTCGGAAACCCGAACCAATTCGTCCATGTCATTCCTTTCTGTTAAGGCCCCCCAGCGACACCGAGCCGCTCTCACCTGTCCCAATGTATGGACGTCGAGCGCCCCTGCCATCGGGGATCGACCCTGATCTTTGTGGCCGACTTCCCTGATTCGCACCTCAGGGAACGCCGCTCGTGTCACGATGGCGAAATGTCGTATGTCCGGGTGGACCATCCCCGCGAACACATTGCCCTGGTGACCTTGGATCGCCCAGAACGCATGAATGCCATGGCTTTTGACGTCATGCTTCCGTTCAAGGAAAAGCTCGAGGAGATCAGCGCGGACAATGCGGTCCGAGCTGTGATCATCACGGGCGCCGGACGCGGATTCAGTTCTGGCGCCGACCAGAAGTCGGCGGGCAAGATACCCGGCATCGACGGGTTGACCGCACCCACGATCGCGCTTCGTTCCTTGGAGCTGCTCGACGAGACGATCAAGGCGATCCGCCGCATGCATCAGCCGGTGATCGCCGCCGTGAACGGCGCCGCGATCGGTGGCGGGCTGTGTCTGGCGCTGGCATGCGACATCCGCATCGCGGGCGCGGCGGCCTATTTCCGTGCGGCGGGTATCAACAACGGCCTCACCGCAAGCGAGTTGGGGTTGAGCTACCTGTTGCCGCGAGCCGTCGGCAGCTCACATGCCGCCGAGATGATGCTGACCGGATGGGATGTCCACGCCGCCGAAGCGGCCCGTATCGGGTTGGTGTCGCGAACTGTGCCCGACGCCGACCTGCTCGACGAGTGCTGCCGCGTCGCTGACCGGATCGCCGAATTGTCGCGCCCGGGAATCGAACTGACCAAGAGAACGCTCTGGTCGGGCATGGAGGCCTCCAGCCTCGACGCGCACATGCAGGCCGAAGGCCTCGGCCAGCTCTACGTCCGGTTGCTGACCGCCAACTTCCAAGAAGCGACGGCCGCCCGCAAAGAGGGACGGCCGCCGCTGTTCACCGATTCGCTGTAGCGCTATTTCTCTTTGGCCGCGGCCTTGTCGGCTTTGAGCGCGGCCTCGACGTCGCCAAGGGTGTCCATGTCCTCGAGTTCCATGCCCTTGGTCTCGGGAACCTTGAAGTGCACGTAGAAGTACGACACGATCGCGCAGAACGCGAAGAACCCGTAGATCCACGCCAGACCCAGGCGCGAGTTGAGTTCCGGGAAGAGCAGCGAGATGGTGAAGTTCGCGAGCCAGTTCACGCCGGTGCACACGCCGAGAGCCACACCGCGGATCCGGTTGGGGAACATCTCGCCCAGCATCACCCACATGACCGGCCCCCATGTGGCCGCGAACGCGACCACGAACAGGTTGGCACCGATCAGCGCGACCACGCCCCAGTTGTCAGGAAGGGTGATGTCGTCGCCCGAGCCCTGCTGCTGGGTGAAGGCCGCGCACGCCAATATGAGTCCGATGGCCATGCCGACCGAACCGATCAGCAGGAGCTTGCGGCGGCCGATGCGGTCGACGAACAGGATCGCCCCGAAGGTCATCACCACGTTGACCACGGCGGTGATCACCGACGTCTTGAACGACTCGCTCTCACTGAATCCGACGGACTGCCACAGCGTGGTGGAGTAGTAGAAGATCGCGTTGATGCCGACGAACTGCTGGAGCACCGCGATCCAGATACCCACCCAGACAAGGGGATGCAGGCCGAACGAAGGTCCGCGGATGTCCTTGATCGACACATTGGATTCACGTTTGAGGGTCAGCCGGATCTCTTTGACACGTTCGAGTGGGTTGGCCTCGCCCGTGACCTCGGTGAGGATGCGGGCTGCCTCTTCGTCCAGATTGCTACCCACCAGATAGCGGGGTGACTCCGGGATGAGCAGGGCCAGAACGCCGTAGACGATGGCCGGGATCACGCCGACCATGAACATCCAGCGCCAGGCCTCGATGCCGAACCACAGGTCGTTCGAGGCACCGCCGGCACTGTCGGCGAGCAGCGCATCCGACAGCAGTGCGACGAAGATGCCCATGGTGATGGCCAGCTGCTGAAGGGATCCGAGTGCACCGCGGTATCGGGCAGGGGCGATCTCGGCGATGTACGCCGGAGCGATCACCGACGCGATGCCGATACCGAGGCCACCGATCACACGCCAGACCAACAGGTCTGGGACCGACCACGCCAATCCTGTGCCGATGGACGAGGCGATGAACAGCGCGGAGCCGAGCAGCATCACCTTCTTGCGGCCCCAGATGTCCGCGAGCCGACCGGCGAACCAGGCACCGAGCGCGCACCCGAGAAGTGCGATGGCTACCGCGAAGCCCTTCATGAACGAGTTGAGCTCGAAATGCGTGCCGATGGATTCGACAGCACCGTTGACCACCGAGCTGTCGAAACCGAAGAGGAATCCGCCGACGGCTGCGGCGACGGTCACACCGATGACCTTGGCTACGTGGGCCTCACCCCCGACCGGCCGGCTGGATCTACTGGCTGCACCTGTGGACATCGGGGGTACCCACCTTCCGGACGGCGGTCGGCAATCACCGCCGACGACATACGCCAAGAGCTGACGTTACTCCTGTCATGTCAGGCGAGTTCGCAAGTCCCCGAAAGACAGTCGGTCACAAGTCGGTCACCGGTTATCGGGGCCGCAGGCGTTTACGCAGGCGCGAGAAGGGGAACTCCACGGCCCCACCCGACCGGTGGTCACACCGTCGCAGCGCCGCGACAGGTCGACGATTGCGGGTTCACCATGGGCATGAAGGCGAGCGCACCGATCTTCTGGGTGACAACGTAGGCCACGTGGCCACGGCCGGTCGGCAGGGAACCTTCCCAACTGGCCGAACGGCCCCGCGCCGGAATGATCGTCGTCCCGCGCGCCCCGGTGGTGGTGTTGACCCAGCGGACGGTTGCCTCGACGTTGTATTCGAGCAGGAAGCCAGGACGCGAGTTGTTCGCACTGAGGTAGAGGACAGGCCCACGCACCCCGTCGGGTGGGAAGACGACATCGTTGTACACGTCGATGTCGATCCTGAGTCTGCCCGGCGACCACGGGTCGGCGCTGTCGCAGCGCACGGTGTCGACCAGGTTGGGTTCGGTGTACGGCTCGGCCGAGGACTGGCCGGCGGCCAGCGCAGACATCGTGGCCGCGGCAGCCAGGGCCGCCGCCGCAACTCGCGTACGTCTCCACATGACCGACTCCGCTCTCCCCGACCCGGACCGTCCTGTCGAGCATTCAATCACCACCGAGTCACCGGTGATCGGGGTTCGGTGCGACGGGTCCTCGCGCGCGTCGATGTGGGTTGGGTGCCCGGCACTAGACTTCGTGTCCATGACCAGTCTGCACATCACGGGCGACCCGTCCGCCGACGAGTTGCTCAGTACCGATTCCTTCGCGTTGCTGGCCGGGATGTTGCTGGACCAGCAGTTCCCTATGGAGCGAGCATTTGCCGGGCCTGCCAAGGTCAGGGAACGGTTCGGCAGTCTCGATCCCGCCGCGATCGCCGCCGCCGAGCCCGACTCGTTTGCCGACCTGTGTGCCACTCCTCCGGCCGTCCACCGCTACGGCAGGTCGATGGCCGCACGTCTGCAGGCTCTGGCCACCATCGTGGTGGAACAGTACGGCGGCGACACCGCACGGATCTGGAACGAAGCGGCGGACGGACCGGATCTGGTCAAACGCATCAACGAACTGCCGGGTTTCGGCGCCCAGAAGGCCAAGATCTTCACCGCACTGCTCGCCAAACAATGCGGCGTCGCCCCTACCGGCTGGCAGAAGGCGGTCGGCGACTACAGCAAGGCCGGGTACCGCTCGGTGGCGGACGTGGTGGACGAGGAATCCCTGCAGAAGGTGCGGGCCTTCAAGAAGGAACAGAAGGCAAAGGCCAAAGCAGGGTGATCGGCCACCGGCATGGAGGGGACGTCTTAGGGTGAACGGCATGGATGCCAGATTGGTGATCGAACTCCCGACCCGGTTGGGATTCGCGATCGCAGGGGCGGCCTTGTCGGCCGTCGAGGCCAGCGTGGCGGTCAGTCGTATCGCCATCGAGAACGTGCAGCACGAGATCACGGTGGCGATGGGGGTGTCTCAGGGACCTCCCGGACGCAGTCCCCTCCAACTGATCGGCCAGGTGGCCGAACTCCTCGAGGACGACCGTTCTCTGGGCCGCATCCTGGCCAAGGACGGCCCCCTGGAGCGGCTGGTGTCCGATGACGGACTCGTGAACCGGATGCTGTCCGACGACGGCGTGCTCTATCAGATGACCGAAGACGGTGGACCTCTCGATCGGCTCCTCTCTCGTGGTGGCCCGGTGGACCGACTTCTCGCCGAGGACGGAATCCTCGCGAAGTTGACGACGACGGGCGGCTTGCTCGACCGTCTCGCCGAGGACGAAGGCTTCATGGACCGCCTCGTGGCCGAAGAGGGGCTGCTCGAGCAACTCCTGGGCGAGAACGGCGCGATCGAGCGCACCATCGCGCCGGGCGGGCCACTGGACCGATTGACCGAACTCGTCGAGGTGATCGGCGAGCTCGCGCCGAACATCCGGAAGCTGCAGGAGACGGTGGACCAGCTCAACGACGCCGCCGAAGTCCTCGGCCAGGCCGTGCTCCCGCTGGGCGAACTCGTCGGCCGACTGCCGAAACGGTTGGTACGCACCAAGAACGGAACCGACGACCACTGACGTCACACAAGAGCGCCGGTCAACGTCCGGCGACGATACGGTTCCAAGCGATGGACGCACTCAGCGACTCGAGATAGTCGTCGATGTTCCCGATCGCCGACTCTGCGGCGTGCACGCTGATCGCCACCGTGTCGCCGATTCCATGCACCCCGTGGGTGACGGCCATCGCGGGAGACAGGGCCGGGTAGCCGGCCGTGAACGCAACCGGCGCCCCGCCGAATGTCAGGTCGGCCGGGCCGCGGTTGATACTCGACACCACCGTGTTCCCGATGACCATGGGTGCAGCCGCAGTCGGGTCGAATTGCGTTGTTCCCCAGTACAACAAAGGAGCCGGGACTGCCGCGAAGGCTTCGTCGGCTGCTCTCAACGCGGGATGAGCACCACGTGATCGACGATGCATCAGCGCCTCGGCGATCTGCTCGGTTCTTCGTTCCCATGAGGCCGTGGTGCTGAACAGTTCGACACCGACGTTCCGGAAATGGTTGCGAGCGAGGGGTTTTCCTGGTTTCGCGACAGTCAGCTCCGCACCCAGCGTGGCAGTGTCGACACCGCGGCTGGCGAGGTGCTCCGACAACCCCAGCGAGATGGCTGCGAGCGCTCCGACGGTGACGGTTGGCCCCGGAAAGTCGTCGCGGTCACGAACCAGCGTGCGGATCTCGCGGCGACCCTCCGGCCGGTTGTTGGTGGGCAGCGCCGGCCGCACATCGGCCTGCGGGGGCACGGATCCGTCGGCCACGTCCGTGACCAGCCTTCGGTGCGTCACAGCAGCATTCAGCCCACGCAGACCCAATGAGCCGAGCTGTTTGGGTGTCCGGATCGCCGCGACCGTTGCCGCCCGCACCGTCGAGTAGCCGCTCTCGGGCTTCGCGACAACGATGCGGCGTCGCGGTTCTCCGGCATCGATGAACAGACTCCTGGCCACGCCCGTCGCACGGCGGCCGTCGGCGAGGGCGTGTCCGATCTGCAGGACCACCACCGTCGCCGGCCCCTGACAACGGGGAACTTCCCCGACACCCTCGAACACATGCAGACGCCACACGCTGTCGCGGAGGTCGAGCTGATCTGCGAACAGATCCTGAACGGCCGCAAGGCAACCCGACCAGGTGGGCTGCGGCAACTGGTGCACTGCGACGTGATCTGGTCCGACCCCATGGCGGACCCAGTAGGGGTAGTCGAAAGCACAGCCGGGGTCGGCGATCCGCAATGTCAGATCGACGTTCGACGCCGCACGCCGGAGCACGTCGTCGATGGCCGACTCGAGGTTGCCGACCTCACCGTCGAACGCGAATAGCAGGAACTGGTCGTTCGGAACTCGACTCGACATCCAGTACATCTGGGCATCGATGGGTGTCATTCGCTCCATTCGACGAACGTACTTCACCGCCACGGGCAGATCGGGCGCCTATCTGTTACCCGCAACCGTCCGCTTACGTCGGTCGATACAACTTGGCTATTGAACACGTCCATATTTGACTTGGACATGAATGAATAAGCGGCCTACGGTCGATGTATGACCCAGGTCACGCCTGCCGCTGGGCGGCGTGGTCTGGGTCGACGACGCAGGTCGGCCGCGATCGCGATGGCCGTACAAGTACGCACAACAGGTAGGAGTCGGCACATGACGACGACAGAAGATCGCGCGACAGGGCAGGCGCAGATGAACGCTCTGACCGGGCAGATGATCATCGCAGGCACCTTTGTCACCGGACAGGGCGACACCGTGCACGGTCTCGACCCGGCGACCGGCGACGTCCTCGAACCGGGTTACTCCTACGGGTCCGACAGTGACGTCGACGCCGCCTGTGCCGCTGCTGCTGCCGCCTTCGACCGGTATCGGGCGACCACGTCCACCGTCCGCGCCGAATTCCTCGAGGCGATCGCAGAAAACATCGAATCTCTCGGCGACACCCTCGTCGACCGAGCCTGCTCCGAATCGGGTCTCCCCCGCCCCAGGATCGCCGGCGAGGTGGGCAGGACCGCAGGACAATTGCGCTTGTTTGCAGGCGTATTGCGAGACGGCGGCTGGAACGGTGCACGCATCGATCCCGCACAGCCCGATCGCACACCGTTGCCACGCGCCGACATCCGGCAACGCAAGATCCCCCTCGGACCGGTGGCAGTGTTCGGCGCCAGCAACTTCCCCCTCGCGTTCTCCGTGGCGGGCGGCGACACGGCCTCGGCTCTCGCCGCCGGCTGCCCGGTGGTCGTGAAGGCACACGACGCTCATCCCGGTACCTCGGAACTGGTCGGTCGCGCCATCACCGAGGCAATCACCCGTACGGGGATGCCTGCCGGAACGTTCTCGCTCCTCTACGGCTCGGGACCGATCCTCGGTACCCGCCTGGTGACAGACCCGAGGATCAAGGCTGTCGGATTCACCGGATCGCGTTCTGGTGGAACCGCTCTGGTCGCTGCCGCCGCAGGCCGGCCCGAACCCATCCCCGTCTACGCCGAGATGAGTTCGGTCAACCCGGTGTTCCTGATGGAGTCCGCCCTGCGGAACCGGGGCACCGACCTCGGGCAGGCATTCGTGGGGTCGCTGACCATGGGTGCCGGGCAGTTCTGCACCAACCCCGGCCTGGTCATCGCCGTGGACGGCCCCGCTCTGGATGACTTCGTGCGGTCAGCAAGCGACGCGATCGCCGCGTCCGCCCCTGCACCGATGCTCACCCCCGGCATCGCGAGGTCGTATGCCGACGGCGTCGAGGCGTTCTCGGCCGCAGCGACCGCCGAGGCGAAGGCCCCGACGACCGACCGGCCGAACACGTGCGGCGCCGCTGTCTTCAGCACCGACGCCGACACGTTCCTGGCATCAGAAGTGTTGCAGGAGGAAGTATTCGGCTCGACCAGTCTGGTGGTCAAATGCGTTGATGCCGACCAGGTACGCGCCGTCGCGGCACGCCTGGAAGGCCAGCTCACCGCAACGGTGCACTGCGACGACGACGACCTCGGGGCGGCGGGCGAGCTTTTGAGCGTTCTCGAACTCAAGGCGGGCCGGATCCTGTTCAACGGCTGGCCCACCGGGGTCGAGGTCGGTCACGCCATGGTCCACGGCGGCCCGTACCCAGCGACGTCCGATTCGCGCACCACGTCCGTCGGATCGCTTGCCATCGAGCGGTTCCTGCGGCCGGTCGCCTACCAGGACGTCCCACCCGCACTGTTGCCGTCGGCAATCGCCGACGGCAACCCCGACCAGCTGTGGCGCCGCATTGACGGCCGCCTCGTCCAAGACTGACCAACCCCACCCATTCAAGGAGAAATCTGATGCTCGACGGAGTTCTGTTCTTTCCCGTCACCCCATTCACCCCGTCCGGAGATGTGGACTACACCCTGCTCGCCGAGCACCTCGAGAAGGGTGTCGCCGCGGGGCCCGGTGGCGTCTTCGTTGCCTGCGGCACAGGAGAATTCCATGCTCTGGGGCTCGACGAGTTCAGCAAGATCGTCGCAACGGCGGTCGAGGTCGTGGCCGGACGGGTGCCCGTGTTCGCCGGTGCCGGCGGATCGCTGGTCCAGGCAAAGGAATTCGCACGTAGCGCCGAGGCCGCGGGCGCTGATGGCATCCTGCTCCTACCGCCGTACCTCGTGACGATGCCGCCCGCGGGGCTCGTGGAGTACACCCGCGCCGTCGCTGCCGCCACCGACCTCCCGCTCATCGTCTACAACCGCGGTTCGGCCGTCTACAACGAGGCTGCCGCGGTCGAGGTGGCGCAGCTGCCCACCGTCATCGGGTTCAAAGACGGTACCGGCGACCTGGACAACGTCGCCCGCATCGTGATGGCCGTCAAGGACGCCTTGGCCCCTTCGGGCAAGAACTTCCTGTTCTTCAACGGTCTGCCCACAGCCGAGATCACCCAGCAGGCCTACCGAGCCATCGGCGTCACCCTGTACTCCTCGGCAACCTTCGCGTTTGCCCCTGAGATCGCGCTGGCGTTCTACAACGCCCTGGAGTCCGGGGACGACCAACTCGCAGAAGCTCTGTTGCGCAAGTTCTTCCACCCGCTGGTCCGCCTGCGCAACCAGGTCCCCGGTTACGCGGTGTCGATGGTGAAGTTCGGCGTCACGATGGAAGGTCTCGATGCCGGACCGGTTCGCGCACCGCTCGTGCCGCTGACACAGGCGCACCAGCAGGAGCTCATCGAGATCACCGCTGCCGGCCGGGCCGTCCTCGAAGGCGCCCTGTCACCGGCCGTCGCGGTCTGATGCCCACTGGACCGATCCGGATCACCGGCGCCCGCATCACCCCGGTCGCCTTCGCCGATCCGCCGCTGCTCAACACCGTCGGCGTCCACCAGCCCTTCGCACTGCGGGCGATCATCCAGCTCGATACCGACGCCGGAATCGTCGGACTGGGTGAAACCTACGCCGACACCGCGCATCTGGCTCGGCTCGAGGCGTCCGCGAAGGCGATCACCGGACACGATGTGTTCGCGCTCAACGCATTGCGAACGACCATCGATGCCACCTTGGGCACGCTGTCGGTCAGCGGCGGGGACGGTGTGGCCGGCATGATCACCACCGCCAGCACCACCGACCGGGTGCTGTCACCCTTCGAGGTGGCGTGCCTCGACATCCAGGGCAAGGCTCTGGGCCGGCCGGTATCGGATCTCCTCGGCGGCGCCGTGCGCACCGAGGTGCCGTTCAGTGCGTACCTGTTCTACAAGTGGGCCGCCCATCCCGGAGCGGACCCCGACGAGTGGGGTGCGGCGCTCGACCCGGAGGGTCTCGTCCGGCAGGCGCAGCGGATGATCGGCACGTACGGATTCAAGGCGATCAAGCTCAAGGGCGGCGTGTTTCCTCCCGAGCAGGAGATCGCGGCCATGAAGGCGCTGCGGGCGGCATTCCCCGACCTGCCGCTGCGGCTGGACCCCAACGCGGCGTGGACGGTCGACACCTCGATCGAGGTGGCATCCGAACTCGCCGGCGTCGTCGAGTACCTCGAAGACCCGACACCGGGCCTGCAGGGCATGGCCGAAGTGGCGGCGGAAGCAAAGATGCCTCTGGCCACCAACATGTGCGTGGTCGCCTTCGACCAGCTCGAACCGTCGGTCCGGCAGAACTCGGTGTCCGTGGTTCTCTCCGACCACCACTACTGGGGTGGCCTGCAACGGTCGCGGTTGCTCGCCGGGATCTGTGAGACCTTCGGGCTGGGCCTTTCCATGCATTCCAACTCGCATCTGGGAATCAGCCTCGCCGCCATGGTCCACCTGGCCGCCGCAACGCCCAATCTGTCCTACGCCTGTGACACTCATTGGCCGTGGAAAACCGAGGACGTCGTACAAGCGGGAGCGTTGTCCATCGTCGACGGCGCAGTGCCGGTTCCGTCGGGGCCGGGACTGGGTGTCGAGATCGACGATGATGCCCTCGCGGCTCTGCACCAGCAATATCTCGACTGCGGCATCCGGGACCGCGACGACACCGGATACATGAAAACCATCGACCCGTCGTTCGAGAACACCTGCCCGCGCTGGTGAACCCGCTCGTACGGCGCTGAACCGGCGCGTACATTGATCCACTGGGCCGCTTACGCGCCCAATTCCGATACCGGGAGTGGATCAATGTTCTCGCTGGCTCGCCTCACCTGCTTCATCGCCGTCGCCGAAGAACTCCATTTCGGCCGAGCCGCCGAACGTCTACACATGACGCAGCCGCCACTGAGCAGGCAGATCCAGCAACTGGAGAACGAACTCGGGGTGCAACTCGTCGACCGGACCAGTCGTTCGGTCACGCTGACCGCCGCCGGGTCGGCCTTTCTGCCCGACGCCCGCCGCATCGTGCGGCTGTCCGAGAGCGCCGTACTGACCGTGCGCCGAGTGCCTGCCGGCGATCTCGGCACCGTGATCATCGGCTTCACGGGCGCATCTGCGCACGCAGTACTGCCGCGGTTGCTCGCCACCGCCCGCGAGGTACTGCCCGACGTCAAACTCGTTCTGCGCGAGATGGTCTCTTCCGCACAGATCGAGTCGCTGTCCGGCGGAGAGCTCGACCTGGGACTCGTGCGCCCCATCATGACCCGTCCAGGTATCAGTAGCCGGCCGATCCATCACGAGCGGCTGATCGCCGCCTTGCCCGCGGATCACGATCTCATCGATGCCGAGCACCTCACCATCGAGGACTTCGACAACCGTCCTGTGGTGATGTACTCCCCCGTCGACGCCCGCTATTTTCACGAGCTGCTGATCAGCACGTTCACCATCGTCGGCGCGACACCGCGTTACGTCCAATACGTCACCCAGGTGCACACCATGCTGGTGCTGGTCAGATCCGGTCTCGGAATGGCACTGGTGCCGGAATCGGCCGCCACCATGCATCCCGAGGGCGTCGTGTTCAAAGAGGTGACCGCGGTTCGGGACCGCCCGGTTCAGATGAATGCCGCGTGGCGCCCTGACAATCCGAATCCGGCACTGGCACGAATCATGGAAGACGTTCTACCGCAACGCGAATGGATATGATGTCGAACCGTGAAGCAGTCGTCACACAGCCGAGCGTACCGGGGGTTTGACTGCGGCGACGGGGCACTGCGCGTCGAGCAGAACCCGTTGCATGGCGCTGCCGGTCAGCAGTTTGCCAACCGGTGAACGGCGACGGATACCGATTACGATGAGCTCGACATCGTCGCGATACGACGCGTCGATGAGATTGTCGGCGTGAGAGAGGGCCGGGTCGTTCGGCTCGATCGCAAAAGCCACGTCGGCCGCACCAGCGGCCCGGCGTGCAGCGTCGAGATCCGATTCGAACTCCGGAGACGATCCGCTGTCGTCCTCGGCGATGACCATCAGATCCGTTCCGCGCATGCGTGCCTCGGCGAAACCGAACGACAACGCACCGCGCCCCTCTGTAGAGGGAACATAGCTCAGCACAACGCTCATGGGCGCGGCCTTCCTTTCGGTTCAGGTTGCAGGACGGCCGTCCTCAGCGTGCCCTGGGCGAGATACTCGTCGAGGTTGGCCAGCGTCAGGGCTTCCATCGCGGCGCGGGTCTCGGTGGTGCCACTGGCGACATGGGGCAGCAGCACCACGTTGTCGAGGCCGACGAGCGCAGCCGGGACGTGCGGCTCGTCGGCGAACACGTCGAGACCCGCGCCGGCCAGACCGCCGGACGTGAGCAGGTCGACCAGCGCTTCTTCGTCGACCACGCTGCCCCGCGCCACGTTCACCAGGAAGCCGTTGGGCCCCAGCGCCTCGAGGACATCACGATCGACGAGCCGCCGGGTGTGTTCACCACCGGAAGCCGCCACGACGAGTACATCCACCGACGCCGCCAGTTCGGCCGGCGACGATGAGTACCGGTACGGCGAGCCGACTATCTCGCGGCGGTTGTGGTAGGCGATGCTGCAGCCAAAACCTCTGAGGCGCTCGGCAATTGCCGAACCGATTCGGCCGAGTCCGATGATTCCTACTCGGGCGCCGGTCACCTTGCGCGTCAGGCGGAAGTTACCCTCGTCCGCCCACCGGCCGGCCCGCACGTACCGGTCCGCGGCAGAGAAACCGCGCAGCGTGTCGATGAGCAGTCCCACCGCGGTATCCGCAACGCAATCGGTGAGGACGTCCGGGGTGTTGCTCACGCCCACGCCCCGCTGCCGAGCAACCTCGACGTCGGTGGTGTCGTAACCGACGCCGAAGTGGATGATCGCGCCGAGGTTCGGCAACTGCGCCATCAGCGCCGCGTCGACGCCCGTGCGGCCAGAGGTGACAACAGCGGCGACGGCATCGCCCCGAGTGGCGAGGAAGCCTTCTCTGGAACTGTCGTCCGGAAGCAACAACGCTCCGTAGCCGGCGGCCAGGGACTCAGCGAGCGACGGCTTGAGCGGGCCGACCTGCAGCACCCGTCCCGCCTCATCTGCCGAGTCGCGATACTGCTGTGGTGCAGCGCTTTTCGCCGGTCGTGCCGCGACTGGTGCGACATCGGCCATCGTGCCTCCTGACGACAGAAAAAGACCATCATGGTCTTCATCGAGTTACCCGTACGGTAAGCCGCCTCAGGAATACCTGTCCAACTCGTAAATAACATGGACTGATACCCAAACGGCATCACTGGCTTGGCCGCCGAGTGGGCTCGGCGACGAGCAATCCGTAATGCGGCAGGTCAGAGGCTATATTGCAGGTGAGTCGTGTCACCAGATCGGACATCCAGTGACGCCCATCACCGACAGAAATGGCGGTTTGCAGGCGTTTTGGCCTGTTGACGCCTCCTCGGGGCACTTCTAGGTTGTGGCTACCGTCACAAACGGCCAGCGTCTCGATCGACGCGATTCACCATCATCAACGGAGGACCCATGCACGCCGCAGCCCCGCAGCCGGCATCCCGACGCCATTCCGTACGGGCGGTCGTCGCCATGGCCGCCGTGGCCGCCCTGGCCACCGGTTGTTCGGTCGCCAACTCGACACAGACCGACGCTGCCGACCCGAACACCCTGCGCATCGTGCTCCCGCAGGAGCCTCCGACGCTCGAGCCGTGCGATGCCTCGCTGACGGCCACCGGTCCCGTGGTCCGGTCCAACATCACCGAGCCGCTCATCGAACGCAATCCCGATACCGGTGACCTCGAGCCGAAGCTGGCCGACTCATGGGAACAGACTTCTCCCAACACCTGGACGTTCCGAATCCACCAGGGCGTCAACTTCAGCGACGGCACGCCGTTCGATGCCGAAGCCGCCGCCTTCTCCATCAATCGCACGATCAACTCCACGATCGGCTGCGAGGTGGACGGCTATGTGTTCGGTGACGACGAACTGGTCGTCGAAGCGACCGATCCGGCGACGGTGACAGTGACCACCCCCACGCCGGATCCGATTCTGCCGCTGCGTGTCTCGTTCATCGAGATGGTCCCGACCACTACCGACACCACAGACAAGGTGCGTATCCCGATCGGCACCGGGCCCTACCGGGTCGACTACTGGGATCCGGGCCAAAAGCTGGCTCTGGCGCTCAATCCCGAGTACGCCGGCCCCACCCCGGAGTACAGCCGTGCGGTGTACCAGTGGCGTACCGAGGGCAGCGTGCGCGCAGCCATGGTGACCAACGACGAGGCGGAGATCGCCACCTACCTTGGCCCTGAAGACGGCGCCGGAGACCTGGGTGTCTCGTACCCGAACAACGAGACCACCGCGCTGCGGATGCAGGCGGATGAACCACCGCTCGACGACTACCGGGTTCGCGAGGCCATCGACCTGTCGATCAATCGCGACGGGATCATCAAGGCCCTCTTCCGCGGCCTCGGGGATCCGGCAGCCCAGCTCGTCGGCCCGAGCATCATCGGGTTCAACGACACGATCTCTGCCACCCCTTACGACCTCGACCGCGCGAAAGCGCTTGTGGCCGAAGCCAAAGCAGACGGAGTGCCGGTCGACAAGCAGATCAAGCTCATCGGGCGCACAGGGATGTACCCGAAGATCAACGAGACCATCGAGGTCATCCAGAACTCACTCGACCAGATCGGTCTCAACGTCAAGATCGAGATGATGGACACCTCGGGCCAGATGCTCTATCAGATCCGCCCCTTCCCCGACGAGGGACCGATCCTGCTGATGATCCAGCACGGCAACCAGGCCGGTGATGCCCAGTTCACCGCCGAGCAGTACCTGCTGAGCGATGGCTACCAGAGCACCTACGGCACGCCCGAGTTCGACGCCGAGATAGAGACAGCCCAGAACCAGACCGGTGATGCCCGCCAGGGGGCGTTCGCCGCGGTCCTCGCCGACGAGCCGAGCAAGATCCGTCAGTACGCCTACCTCGCCCACATGAACGCGGTACTGGCCAAGGCGCCGTCGGTTGCCTACCAACCGAACTCGGCGACCGGCGACGAGATGCGACTGGCCGAGATGACCCATGCCACCGCCTCCGGCAACGACTGACCCCCGCGTTCCACACCACCCGAAGGAACCTGTCATGACCAGCCCCATGTCCTCGAGAAAGCGGTGAGAGATGTTCGCCTTCCTGCGACGCCGCATGTACACCAGCCTCATCCCCCTGTTGGTCGTGCTCTTCGGTGTCTTCCTGCTCGCCCGACTCACCGGTGATCCCACCAACCTCTACCTACCGGTGTCTGCGACCCCGGATCAGCGTGCCGAGTTCGCGGCCGAGAACGGTCTCGACAAGCCCGTCTGGAACCAGATGCTCGACTACCTGGGCGGCGTGGTCCACCTGGACTTCGGCGAGTCCCTGCGCACCGGCGAGTCGGCCGCCGAGATGGCCTTGCGGGCATTCCCCGCGACGTTGCAGCTGGCGTTCTTCACCATGTTGCTGGCCATCGTCGGCGCCGTGATCCTGGGCTGCTGGGCTGCTTTCCGGCCCAACTCTCTTGCCGACCGCTTCTCGTCGCTGCTGTCGATGACCGCGGCGAGCGTCCCCGACTTCTGGTTCGCCATCACCGGCATCTGGATCTTCGCGGTGGTCCTGGGCTGGCTGCCCACGTCCGGTACGGGCAGCACCCTCTCCTGGATCCTGCCGATCGCCACACTGCTGATCAGGCCGCTGGGAGTCCTGACCCAGGTGGTCCGGGGCGCGATGGTGCAGGCGCTCTCCGCGCCGTATGTGCGACTTGCCCGCAGCAAAGGCGCCGGCGACATGCGCGTCGTCACGCACCATGCGCTGCGGAACGCCGCCGCACCGGCGTTGACCGTGGCGGGCGACCTCGCCGTCGCACTGGTCAACGGTGCGGTGGTGGTGGAGGCCATCTTCGGTTGGCCCGGCATCGGCAAGCTGATGATCGATTCGATCCTGCAACGCGACTTCGCAGTGCTGCAGGCCGCCGTATTGCTCACCGCTGTCAGCATTTTCATCCTCAACGTCGTCATCGACGCCGGTTACGCGCTGCTGGACGCGCGGGTCCGCGAAAAGGTAAAGGTCTAGGAGAACGTCATGTCGATTGTCACCGGACCGTCCGAGTCCACAGTCACCGATCCCACCGGTTCGCTGGTCGCGCCCACAGACATCACCGGCGATTCCGTTGCCACAGGCAAGGTTCCGTCCAGCAAGATGCCCCTTTGGCGACTGCTCTTGCGGGATCCGATGGCCACCGTCGCCGCCGGCATCCTCGCGTTTGTCCTCCTCGTCGCCTGCTTCGGACCGTGGCTGGTGGGTAGCGCCGCCACCGATCAGAACCTCGACCAGTCGAATCTGGCCCCGTTCGACCTCGACACCGGCTGGATGAACGTGCTCGGCACCGACCCGCTCGGTCGCAGCATGCTGGCCCGTCTGATCGTCGCCTGTCAGACCACGATGATGGTGGCCCTGCCCGCCGTGGTGATCTCCTGCGTCATCGGTTCGGTGATCGGCATGTGGGCCGGTTACCACCGCGGCTGGCGCGAGACCACGGCGATGCGGGTCGCCGACGTGATCATGAGCTTTCCGTCTCTGCTGCTGGCGGTTGTGGTGCTCTACGTGTTCTCGCCGAGTGCGGCCAATATCGTTCTGGTGCTGGCCTTCACACGTATCCCCATCTACCTGCGTACCGCACGGGCGGAGTCGGCCGAACTGCAGAGCAGGGTCTTCGTCGACGCGGCCCGCACCTTCGGCGCCAGCAGCGGATCGATCATCCGCTCGCATGTCCTGCCGATCCTGCTGCCCACCTTGCTCACCGTTGCCACCCTCGACTTCTGTTTTGTCATGCTGGCCGAGTCGTCGCTGAGCTTCCTGGGCATCGGAATCCAGCCCCCGGACATCAGCTGGGGCCTGATGGTGTCGCAGGGACGCACCTACCTGCAGACCGCATGGTGGCTGTCGTTCTTCCCCGGTCTGGCCATCGTGGTGACCACGGTGTCCGCCACGATCCTCGCGGCGTGGGCCCGGATCGCCACCGATCCCGGCCAGCGCTGGCGCCTCACCGTGCCGCGTGCCCGCCGCCGTCTGTTCTCCTCACGAAAGGCAGTCGCATGAGCGCACCAGCCATCGCCGATCCCGGCGCGACCACCGCCGACGAGCGGATCGCCCTGGACGTCACCGACCTGACCGTCGACCTGCGCACCCCCACCGGGGTGGTGCGGGCAGTCGACCACGTCTCGTTTGTCGCCCGCCGCGGCGAGACGCTGGCCCTGCTGGGCGAGTCCGGATGCGGCAAGTCCATGACCGCCCAGGCCCTGGTCGGGCTCTTGGACCCGATCGCCGATGTCACCGACGGCACGGTGATGCTCGGGGACACCAACCTGACGACCGCAAGCAAGCGCAAGCGCCGCCAGGTCGCCGGAACCGAATTGGCAATCGTCTTCCAGGACGCACTGACCGCGCTCAACCCCGTGTACACGGTTGGCACCCAGCTCGCCGAGCCGTTCCGTATCCATCGCGGGATGTCTTCGCGCGCCGCCAAACGCGAGGCCATCCGGCTGATGGAGCACGTCGGCATCCCCGAGCCCGAGTCGCGTATCGACTCCTATCCCCATCAGTTCTCGGGCGGCATGCGGCAGCGACTGCTGATCGCGATGGCGGTGGCCCTGAGCCCCAAGGTGCTCCTCGCCGACGAACCGACCACCGCGCTCGATGTCACCGTGCAGGCACAGATCATGTCCCTGTTGCAGAATCTGCGGGCCGAGTTCGACATGGCGGTCATCTTGATCACGCACGACCTGGCACTGGTGGCCGAGCAGGCCGACCGTGTGGCAATCATGTACGCCGGCAACGTCGTCGAGACCGGTCCGGTCGCCGAGGTGTTCTCCCGTCCGAGACACCCCTACACCAAGGGGCTGCTCGACTCGGTGCCCGTGAACGCCAAACGCGGCGAAGATCTCAAGTCCATCGGTGGCACTCCCCCGGACCTGCACTCGATCCCGACCTGGTGCGTGTACCAGGCCCGGTGCCCCCTGGCACAGGACATCTGCGCCACCTCCCGACCTGCACTGAAGTCAATCGCCACCGGCCGTTCCGCGGCATGTCATTTCACCGAGGAGGTCGGCAATGTCTGAGTCCGCACAACCGAGATCGACGGGATCGTCGGTCCTCGAAGTCCGCGACCTCACCAAGACGTTCCGGGTGCCGGCAGGCAAAGACGGCAAGACCGAGCTCAAGGCGCTCGACGGGATCGACCTCGATCTCGCCCCCGGTGAGACACTGGGTCTGGTCGGTGAGTCAGGTTGTGGCAAGTCAACTCTCGCCCGCACTCTGATGATGCTGGAGCGTCCCGACGCCGGGACGGTCAGCTGGGATGGCGTCGATCCGTACACCCTCAAGGGCAAGGACATGCTCGCCCTGCGACGCCGCGTCCAGATGGTGTTCCAGGATCCGTATGCCTCACTCAACGCGCGGATGACGGCCGCCGAGATCATCTCCGAGCCGTGGCGGACCCACAAGACCCTCTACAAGTCCAAGCGAGACAGGGCCGCGCGGGTTCGCGAACTCCTGCATCTGGTGGGTCTACGCCCCAGCGACGAGCACCGCTCGCCACAGGAATTCTCGGGTGGGCAGCGCCAGCGGTTGGGAATCGCCCGAGCGCTGGCCCTCAACCCGTCGGTGGTCATCTGTGACGAGCCTGTGTCGGCACTGGACCTCTCGGTGCAGGCCCAGGTGCTCAACCTGCTCAACGACCTGCAGCAGCAACTCGGCATCTCCTACGTCTTCATTTCGCACGATCTGTCGGTCGTGCGGCACGTGGCCGACCGCGTCGCCGTCATGTATCTCGGTCGTATCGTCGAAACAGGGCCCACCGAAAGGGTTTTCGACACCCCGATGCACCCGTACACCGAAGCGCTGATGTCCGCGGCACCCACTCTCGACCCCGGAACCCGGCGCACCCGGATCATCCTGGAGGGCGAGGTGCCCTCGCCGCTCAATCCGCCGTCGGGCTGCCGCTTTCGTACTCGTTGCATGCACGCCACTTCCGAATGCGCGGAGTCGGCGCCGCCCGTCGCCACCGACGTTCCACAGCGCAAATCGATCCGGGCAGCGCTGAGCGGTCCGGCACACGTGGCCGAGTGCTTCCACCCGCGTAACACGGTGTCGCTCGGTATGCCCGCCGCGGTCGGGTGAGCATCACCGCTCTCGTCGTGATCTGCGTGGCAGTGTTCGCTGCCGCCTGCATGCAGGCGTCGATCGGCTTCGGCATGGGAATGCTTGCCGCACCGATCGTCGCACTGGTCGACCCATCGCTCATCCCGGGCACGCTGATCATGTCCGCGGTGGTGGTGACGCTGCTCGTCGTGGTCCGTGAACGGCAGAGCCTCGACCTCCGGGGCACCGGGTGGGCGCTGGCCGGCCGTGTCCCCGGCACTATCGCGGGGGCATTGCTACTGCTGTTCCTGCCCGAACGCGGACTGGCGTTGCTGCTCGCGGCGGTGGTGCTGGCCGGTGTGGTCATGGCGACGATGGGTTGGGCGCCACCACCGCGGCGACGAAACCTCGCGACTGCGGGCGCTGCGTCGGGTCTGCTCGGCACCGCGACCTCGATCGGTGGGCCGCCGATGGCCCTGGTGTTGCAGGGATCAAGCGGCCCCCGGCTGCGCGGGAACATGAGCGCGTTCTTCTTGGTCGGGTCGTTGATGTCCATCGCGGTGCTGGCCGCCGCCGGCGCCATCGAACGGGAGAACGCCGAGATGTTCCTGATCCTCATCCCGGCAATTGTGCTGGGCTACGCGGCCTCTCGATTCGTCAACACATTGCTCGACCCCGTGCGGCTACGCAGGCTCTCCATCGCGATCTCCTCGGTGGGGGCTGTCCTGCTCATCGGGCAACAGATCATCTGAAATCACAACAGCGAAAGGCTCCACCATGACGTCATCAGCCACATCGCGAATATCGCGTGGTGCTCCCGCGGTCACCGAGATGCGGGTGATCCCGATCGCCGGCCGCGACAGCATGCTGCTCAACCTGTCCGGGGCACATGCTCCGTTCTTCACCCGGAACCTGGTGATGATCACCGATACGGACGGCAACACCGGGGTCGGCGAGGTGCCGGGCGGCGAGCCGATTCGTCAGACCCTGTGCGACGCAATCGACATGGTTGTCGGACGCCACGTGGGTGATCACAACGCAATTCTCGGCGACATGCGGCGCACCTTCGCCGATCGCGACTCGGGTGGCCGAGGCAATCAGACGTTCGATCTTCGCACCACTGTGCACGCCGTCACCGCAGTCGAATCCGCTTTGCTCGACCTGTTGGGCCAACACCTCGGAGTGCCGGTTGCCGCCCTCCTCGGCGACGGCCAGCAGCGTGAGCGCGTCCAGGCGCTGGGATACCTGTTCTTCGTCGGCAACCGCACCAAGACGGGACTCGACTACCTCGACGGTTCCGGTGAGTCCGACGACTGGCTTCGACTACGGCACCAGGAGGCGCTGACCCCGGAATCCGTCGTCGCTCTCGCCGAGGCCGCGCACGCTCGATATGGCTTCTCCGACTTCAAACTCAAGGGCGGGGTTCTCGCACCCCAGGAGGAAGCGGCCGCGGTGACCGCGCTCGCCGAACGCTTCCCGGCCGCGCGCATCACGCTTGATCCGAATGGCGGCTGGCTGCTCTCGGAGGCGATCGAGACCTGCCGCGGACTGCGCGACGTGCTCGCCTACGCAGAGGACCCGGTCGGACCCGAGGGCGGCTTCTCCGGGCGTGAAGTGATGAGTGAGTTCAAGAGGGCCACCGGGCTGCCCACCGCCACCAACATGATCGCCACCGACTGGCGGGAGTTGGGGCACACCATCCGATCCGGCGCGGTCGACATCCCACTGGCCGATCCCCACTTCTGGACGATGGCCGGATCGGTGCGGGTGGCTCAGCTCTGTGATGTGTGGGGCCTGACGTGGGGATCGCACTCCAACAACCACTTCGACGTCTCACTGGCCATGTTCACTCACGTCGCCGCTGCCGCACCCGGCGACATCACGGCCATCGACACCCACTGGATCTGGCAGGACGGTCAGCGGATCACCAGGGAGCCGTTCGAGATCAGCGACGGTCACCTCACGGTTCCCGACCGGCCCGGTCTCGGTGTCGAGCTCGACATGGACCAGGTCGACGCCGCACACGAGCTGTACCTCCGCGAGGGCCTGGGGTCCCGCGATGATTCGGTCGGGATGCAATTTCTGGTACCGGGCTGGAGTTTCGACAGCAAGCGTCCAGCACTGGTTCGGGCATGAGCGATCCATGGGGCCGGATGGTGATCGTCGTCGGCGACCGGAATCTGTTGCCGCATCGCGAGTTGTTCGAGAGCTTGCTGCCTGCCGAGAGTGAGGTCCGGTGGCACCAGCGCTTCGACGAGCGGGCGATCATCAGCGATCTCCCGGCAGCCGATGTGTACGTGGGCGGCAGGTTCACCACAGCAATGGCCGCCGCCGCCCCGCGACTGCAACTGGTGCACGTGGCAGGGGCGGGCACCGACAATGTCGCTTTCGACGCGCTCGGACCTCGCACCAAAGTCGCCAACACGTTCCATCACGAGGACTCGATCGCCGAATACGTGTTGTCCACGTCGGTCATGCTGCGCCGTGGTTTCCTCGCTCACGATCGGGCACTCCGTCAAGGAGTGTGGGCGACATCGGTGTACGACGACTCCCTTCCCCAACCCCTCACCATGCGGGACGCGCACATCGGCTTCGTGGGGTTCGGCCACATCGGGTCGAAGAGCTGGAACCTGCTGCGCACGTTGGGGTGCACCGCGTCGGCGGTCACCGGCCGCGGCACCGTCGACGCCGAAGCACAGGGCCTGTCATGGGCGGGCGATGCCACCGATGTGGGCCGCCTGATGACCGAGTCCGACGTCGTTGTCGTCTCGGCACCGCTGAAC
The DNA here is from genome assembly GCF_051487485.1 of Williamsia muralis. Lineage (GTDB taxonomy): Bacteria > Actinomycetota > Actinomycetes > Mycobacteriales > Mycobacteriaceae > Williamsia > Williamsia muralis_B. Next base: position 79,747 of record NZ_JAHVCV010000004.1, read on the forward strand.
GCTCATACCCGAGGAATGATCGGTCCCGCGGAGTTCGAGGCGCTCGGTTCGGATGGAGTCTTGGTCAACGTCGGACGGGGGCCACTTGTTCAGCAGCAGGCTCTCTACGATGCCCTCAGCACGAACACCATTCGCGCGGCCGCCATCGACGTCTGGTACTCGTACCCAGGCCCGGATGGTCGCGGTGTGCCGGGCGATCTGCCCTATGCCGAACTCCCCAATTTGCTGATGACGCCGCATTCTTCCGGCGTCACGCACGACACCTTCGTGGGACGGGTTCGGGACATCGCCGACAACATCCGCAGACTCGCCCGGGGCCTGACCCTGGCTCGTACCGTTCGCTGATCGCGCGGGTGGTTCACACTGTGAAGTTGTCAATGTTCTATCGCGGTTCCAGCCGTGTGGCCGGTTGCGAGTCGGTCTATCGATCTATCGGCCTAGCAGTTCGGTGTGGTCGTGCAGCTTTGTGCGGCTCGGCCGCATTCACGCAGCGAGGGTGAGCGTCCTACGGTTGTAGGCCGGCAGGGGTTTTCGCAGCGGGTCCAGGTCAGCGGGCGGTAGTAGCCATGGGTGTTTGTCTGGTCCCATGACAACGTCCCAATCCGTGTTGTGAACTGCGCGGTGGCAGGTGCGGCACAGCAGGCACCCGTTCTCCAGGGTGGTCGGGCCACCTTCTTGCCAGTGGACGATGTGGTGGCAGTCGGACCATTCCGCGGGTGCTCCGCATTTCACACAGCACGCGTCGCGAATGATGATCGCCTTGCGCAGCAGGCCGGTGAACAGGCGGCGTGGTGGGCTCAAATCAATCGGCACTTCTTGGCCGTCCAAGGTCACCGATGTGATGGACGAGTCGCAGGCAAGCGCGGCGGCAGTGGCTTCGGTGATAGGGCCCATCCACCGCAACGATGCACGATCGGGTTCATCGGCCGGAACAGTCACGATCACTTCCGTTCTCGGGGCCGGCGCCGATGTTTGCCCACCACCGCAGTCCAATAGCTGGTGCAGCGCATCGGCTCTGCGCTGCGCGGGAGACCGGCGATCTTCACTTCCGTCGGGCTCAGGGCGCGGTTTGCTCCAGACGTTCAGGGCAGATCGCATCTTCTCCCCCATCACCGCATCGAGATCGAACTTTCCCACGAACCGACCGTCGACAACTGCAAAGTCCACGGTGTTCATCGCCGAATCCTCGGACGCCGGGAGCCCACCCGTGTTCCCAGAGACCTGATTTCCGAGCTTGCGCGCGGCCTTGCCCACCTCGTCGGGCGAGGCGCCGGAGATGGCGTGGCTCAACAACTTCCGTTCGATGTCCGTCCGCTCCTCGGCAACCATCTCGGATCCCGCCCGGGCCACGACGTGCGCGCACCCCCTCACCACCGCATCAACGTGTTCGGTCGACAGGAATCCGTCGCGGAAGTAGCCAGCGGTGCGATCCAAACCGGTCAGTCCGGTCCCGATCCGCAACCACCGAGATGCAACCGCTGGAGCCACTCCGTTGGCTTGCAACAGCTTCGAGGTGGTAGAGCCTGACTTCTTCGCTATTCCCAAGCGTTCGATATGCGCTGCCGCAGCAGACAACTTGCATTCGGTCGCATTGCGAAGGGTGATCAGGTCCTTGACCAGACCCACAACACTCGGTGGGTCATCAGGAACGGCCATTCCCATCACATCGTCGACCACATCGAGAACCCGCATCCTCATACCCCTCCCCAGGGACCCCCACAGCAGTGACATCGATCGAACTCCGCGCCAGCTGCCCGACTGATGTCTTCATAATACCGTATTCGAACACATGTTCGCAAGGGTCGACTTGCAGATTTCTCCTGTCCAACAACAGCTTTCGCCAACGAGGAGAGCGCACACGCCCTTCGGGCGAAGGCTACCACCAGCCTCCGACATCAACCCGTCGCGTCAGCCTGGCTGCCCTCCCACACCTGCGTCCCTCGCCCTGGCCACCGCCTCAGCCCTCGTCCGAGCACGCATCTTCGCCAGGATCTCACTGACCCGGTTGCGAACGGTCTTCTCGGACAGAAACAATCGGCGGGCGATGGCAGCGTTGTCCAAACCCCGCGCCATCAATTCCAGGACTTCACGCTCACGGCTCGTCAGCTCCGGAAAGGCCTGAGGTCCAACACTGTTCGGGGCCATCGCCGAGAAGAACCCGACCACCTGTTCGGCGACGCGCGGTCCGAAGACGGCCTCACCCCGGGCGACCGCTGCAATCGTGCGGTGCACATCACCGGCTTCGGCTTCTTTGAGCAGATAGCCTCGGGCACCGGCCCGCAGGGCTGCGAACACCGAGTCCGGGTCCTCGCTCATCGTCAGGACCACCACTGCGACGTCCGGATATCTGTCCACCACCCGTGCCGTGGCCGCGAGCCCACCGATACCGGGCATCCGTAAGTCCATGAGCACCACCTGCGGCCGTAATTCTTCGACAGCCCGGAGCGCCGACTCGCCGTCGGCGGCTTCCCCGACGACCTCGACGTCGTCCATCGCCGACAGCACCGCGAGCATGCCTGCGCGAAAAAGCGCATGGTCGTCCACCACGAGCACCGATGTCATTGACGCACAGCCTCTCTGGGAACAACAACGGATGCCACGGGCACCACCAACCGCACCACTGTTCCTCCCCCTTGCGCGGCGAGGTGTTCCACGCGGCCACCCACTTCGGCGGCACGCTGCCGCATGCTCGTCAATCCCACGCCAGGTGTCGGCCGGCCTGGCATACCTCGACCGTTGTCGCTGACCCGGAGTTCGAGGTTCTCCTCGTCGCATTCCACGTCGATCCTCACCCGTGACGCCGCGCTGTGGTGCACCACGTTGGTGACAGCTTCGGCGGCGATGGTGTAGGTGGCGACCTCCGCGGCCGCAGGAAGTTCACCCATATCATCAAGCTGCACAACACCTTCGATGGCACCGAGACCGTCCACGAGTTGACGCAGCGCCTGCGCTAGCCCCAGCTGGTCCAGAACCGGTGGCCGCAGACCACGAGACACCGCACGTATCTGGACCACGGCTTCGCGAACCCGGTCCCGGATCCCATCAGCCTTGTCCGCGTGGGCATCATCGCCCTTTCGGCGGAGTTCAGCAGCCAGTGCATCCATCTGCAGGGCGATTCCCGCAAGACCCGGGCCCACCCCGTCGTGCAGATCATTGCGCAGCCGTCGTCGTTCCTCTTCCCGGGCCGCGACGATACGGGCACGAGATTGCTCGGTCTCGGTCACCAGCGACGTGGCGTAGGCCATCATCGCCGCGTGTGCCGCGACCTGTTCGAGGAGTCGGCGTTCCTCAGCGCTGAACCCCTCACCGACCCGCCTTGGTGCGACCTCGAGCTGACCAACTCTGCGTCCCAACGCAATTGCGTCGATGGTGATCACGTGGGCAGGCCGAACTCCTTGTTCGGCCCGCACCACACCGTCGAAGGCCACGTACGGCATGCGCAACTCCGTGCGCAATGCCGAGATCAAGTCGGTCAGTGCTGCACGCGGTTCCGACGACAGTGTCACCGCCTCGGAGATGCGCGGCGCAAGCGTGCGGCTGCCGCGCAGTTGCGGGAACCACCAGTTGTCGATGACCCGTTGCAGCACGGCGCGGACGGCAAACGCTCCCAGCACAAGCACCACCACAAGGGCGATTCCGGCTCGAGATCCTGCCATTTCGGGGTCCAACCGCCACAGCATCAGGCCGCCGCCCGCGGCCACCAGAGCGACCACAAGTACCAGCACGATCGAACGACTCAGCGCGAACTCGGCGTCGACCAGTCGAAAACGCAGGGTCGCCGACACGACCGCCACCGGGGGCGCCAGAAGCGCGACGACAAACGCCGCATTGCCTGGCCCGGTCTCACCGAGCAAGAGCGCCAAGATGAGCGCGCACGCCATGACGATGCCGCCGACCATGAACCACTGCAACTGCGCCCGCTGCACGCCAACCGCGCGTCGCGTGCGCAACACCAGCGCGACCACTGCGATCGGCGTCGCCACCGCCAGGCAATAGAACGAACTCACCAACGTCACGTAGTTCAGCGGCTCCAGCGCATCGATCCCGATGGGGTTCTGCACAGCCGCGTCGACATCAGCGCGACCTGGAACCACCATTCGCGCGCCGACGGCCGCCATCGCGGCCGAGAGCGCGGAGATCGCCAGTATCTTTTCGGGCCGCGACCCGAAGCCGCCCTCGGGGAACATCAGTGTGAGCAGCGGGAGCACAACGAAGTAGACGCCGAAGCCGAACATCGAGATCCAGTCGGCCACCGCCGAACCCGGCAGCGGCGAGACCTTCGCATTCCAGACGCTGTACTGCCCGAGGAGCAGGTAGACACTGATCAACCCCGTCGACACCAACAGCCAGCCGCAGCGATTTCGCGGTTGGTGCCACAGCAGCACCACACCCGCGACGGGCCATACCGAACCGAGCACGAGATCACTCGCAAACATCGGCTCGGCACTCACACGTTCGGTGAGTTCTTGGTGGAGCACAAGCGCTCCCACGATGCACGTCACCGCGCCGACCCCGAGCACAAGCGCGATCCGGCGAAGCGCGGAATCACCGATCTTGTCGGCGAGACCGTGGGCGGTAGCTCTCACCAGGTCATCGTGGCACGGCGGTTCGCAGAAAACCGCTGCAGACGCGAAGTTCCCGGCAACCAGGGACCGGCGTCCCTGTCGGCCGGGACACGTCCCCCCAGACAGTTCTGTCATGTCCATTCCCGACAGGTCCACCGACAACGCGGACGGAATCGGCCCGCACCCCAAGACAAAGGAGAACAACAATGACAACACCCACGACACAGGCTTTGGCCGACACCACGGAGACGGCGACGAGGGGACGCTGGCCGTGGGTGGGCGTGGCTGCCGGAATAGGCGCATTGGCAGCCACTCTGGCTTTCGATCTGCATCCCGAGTGGGACGAGAACACGCCCTACAACGCGGACATTGTCGACGATGTCAGTAGCGGCAAAGCCCACGCATCGATCATCACCGGCTACCTCACTGTCGCCCTGCTCTTGGTGCTGGCCGCCGCGTGGAAGCGCCACGTCGAACCCCGCACCCCGTCGAGCACCGCGGCGCGCGTTGTCCCTCTCGGCTTCACCGCATCGGCGGGTGCCCTCTCCCTGGGTTACGGCTGGAAGGGCGCGATGGGTCTGTACAACGGCGGCTCCGAGGACGAAGCCTTCGACAAGTCGGGTCTGTACGTGCTCTACGTTCTCAACGACTTCGGTTCGTTCATCGGGTACCTCGGCGTCACGGTCGCTGCGGGCGCCGTCGCCTGGTTGGCATTCGGCGAGCGTCTGGTCTCTCGCTGGATCGGGGTGGTCAGCGTGCTCGCGGTACTCCCCGTCATCGTCACCGTCGGCGCATTCGGGCTGCCGGGATTCCCGGGTGTGGTGAGCGGGGTCTGGCTGGTCATCGCGTTCGGTGGACTCGCGCTGGGGAAGAGCACCATCAACCGGTGAGTGAGGTCGTTCGGCACGGAAAGGGGTCTGAAAATCACTGTTCTTGGCCGGGCGTAGAGTGACCGGCGCCACACTGGACTGTGAACCCACGGGTCAGGGTGGCGCCGGATACAGCGCTTGCGGCAGACAGCAGGCGTGAATCCTCCTACCGCCCACAACGCACAGGAGCCACGGTGACCGTCACTCAGGAACGCGACCGAGATCCCCACATCGATCTCATCCGCACCGACCCCGATCTTCCGCCCGTCGCCATCATCGACCGAAGTCCGATGACCGTCGGCAAACGCATCATGTTCGCGATCATCGCGATCATCGGGGCGTGCGCCTGGGCGATCATCGCCTTTGTCCGCGGAGAGACGGTCAACGCGATCTGGTTTGTCATCGCGGCACTGTGCACATACGTGATCGGCTACCGCTTCTACGCGCGCCTCATCGAGATGAAAGTCGTTCGGCCCCGCGACGACCACGCCACCCCGGCCGAAGTCCTCGACAACGCTCAGGACTACATGCCCACCGACCGGCGGGTGTTGTTCGGGCATCACTTCGCAGCAATCGCGGGCGCCGGGCCACTGGTGGGACCCGTCCTCGCCGCGCAGATGGGCTACCTGCCCGGAACCATCTGGATCATCATCGGCGCAGTGTTCGCCGGCTGCGTCCAGGACTACCTGGTGCTGTCGATCTCCACGCGTCGCCGCGGCCGCAGCCTCGGCCAGATGGCCCGCGACGAACTCGGTGACATCGGCGGCTTCGCGGCGATGATCGCCGTTTTCGTCATCATGATCATCCTGATCGCGGTCCTGGCACTTGTTGTGGTCAACGCGCTCGCCGAGAGCCCGTGGGGTGTGTTCTCGATCGCGATGACCATCCCCATCGCCTTGTTCATGGGTATGTACCTGCGGTTCCTGCGTCCCGGCCGAGTGTCAGAGGTGTCGCTGATCGGCTTCGTGCTGCTGATGCTCGCGATCATCTCCGGCCGATGGGTCGGCGAGTCGAGCTGGGGCGCAGACATGTTCAGCCTCTCGCCGGTGTTCCTGAGCTGGGCCATCGTCATCTACGGGTTCGCCGCAGCGGTGCTACCGGTGTGGCTGTTGCTCGCGCCGCGCGACTACTTGTCCACCTTCATGAAGATCGGCACCATCGTGCTGCTCGCGGCGGGCATCGTGATCGCACGACCGGTGATGCAGGCACCGGCGGTCAGCGAGTTCGCACACAACGGCCAGGGCCCGGCCTTCGCCGGTTCGCTGTTCCCCTTCCTGTTCATCACCATCGCCTGCGGCGCGCTGTCGGGCTTCCACTCGTTGATCGCCTCGGGTACCACGCCGAAGTTGCTGGAGAAGGAGAGCCAGGCACGCATCATCGGTTACGGCGGCATGTTGACCGAATCCTTCGTCGCCATCATGGCCCTGATCACAGCCTGCATCCTGAACCAGCATCTGTACTTCGCGATGAACGCGCCGAAGGCGCTGACCGACGGGACCGCGCAGGGTGCGGCCGATTACGTGAACGGCCTCAATCTTCCCGGGGACCCTGCCACGGCCGCTCAATTCGAGCAGGACGCCAAGGCTGTGGGCGAGAGTTCGGTGATCTCCCGAACAGGCGGCGCACCCACGTTGGCGATGGGTATGGCCGACACCATGCAGCGCGCATTCGGCGGGGAGTCGTTGCGTTCCTTCTGGTATCACTTCGCGATCATGTTCGAGGCCCTGTTCATCCTCACCACCGTCGACGCCGGAACCCGTGTGGCCCGGTTCATGCTCTCGGATGGACTGAGCAATGTGAAGGGCGGCAAGCGATTCAAGGATCCGTCGTGGCGACCGGGCGCGTGGCTGTGCACCTTCATCGTTGTCGCTGCGTGGGGTTCGATCTTGTTGATGGGTGTCACCGACCCGCTCGGCGGCATCAACACCCTGTTCCCGCTGTTCGGTATCGCCAATCAGTTGCTCGCGGCCATCGCACTGACGATCGTCCTGGTGATCGTGCTCAAGCGCGGGCTGTTCAAGTGGGCCTGGATTCCCGGCATCCCACTGGCGTGGGACCTGATCGTCACGATGAGCGCCTCATGGCAGAAGATCTTCTCGAGCAATCCCGCCATCGGGTACTGGCAGCAGCACAGCGATTTCCAGAACGCGAAGGACCGCGGAGAGACCGCTTTCAAAACCGCCAAGAACGTCGGCGAGATGGATGCCGTCATCCGGAACACCTTCATCCAGGGCACGTTGTCCATCGTGTTCGCGGTACTGGTCCTGATCGTCGTCATCGCGGCAGCGTTTGTGTGCGTCAAGGCGATTCGGTCAGGAGGACTGCCCACCACGGAGGACACCCCGGTGGAGTCGAAAAGGTTTGCCCCCCGCGGCCTGATCGCCACACCCACAGAGAAGCAGATCGAACGGGAATGGGCCGAGTTCGAGAAAACCGACAGGGTTTCGACGGCTTCGGCGACGGGTGATCCGAACGGGCACGGTACGAGCAAGGGAGCGAGGCCGGCTCCGTGATGGACGTACTCCGCCGCGGCTCAGACGCGGTGCGCTGGTACGTGGGAGCGATGATGGGCGACAGCGATTATCAGCGCTACCTCACCCACCACCGGGCACACCACCCGGCCGATGCCCCGATGACCGAGCGCGATTACTGGCGTACCCGGTACCGCGATCAGGACCGGAATCCGCAGGGCCGCTGCTGCTGATCCGTCAGTCCGGCCGGGTGGCGAAGAATCGGGCGAGTTGTTCGGTCCAATAGCGGTCGTGTCGCTGTTCGACCGCTCTGCGGGTCACCTGCCGGATCACAACGATTCCGCCTACGCCCACCAGCATCGCGAGTAGCACCGCCGGTCCCACTCGTGGGATCGGTCGCCCGAAGGCAGCACCGGCCGGTGCCCAGTCGCCGTTCTCGTCGACGGGGATGTCGCGGTTGCTGCCCGCGGGGGTACCTGACGGTACTGCGATCACACCGTCACGTCGTTGCGACTCCCACTCCCAGTGCGCCCGGACCGCCACGGCCGGGGTACCGATCGTCTGGGCGGTGGCGGGCACGGCCGCCTCGTCGGTCACCGCTCGTACCGCCGCCACCGGCTCGGCGATGGGAGACCGTTCGGCCATGTCCCACACCAGGACTCCCGTGAGCACCGACAACATGCAGGCGACCATCACGCACAGCGCCGACACTCGTCGTAGCCTTCGTTCGAACCGATCGACGGGGCGGCTCAGCAGATCCGGGGGCACCTACTCGATTGTCGGGATATCGCGCGTAGGCGCAACCCGGGATCGGTCAACGCCAGGCGCCGCGCGTGTATTGCGGCGGGTATGGGGCCTCTCGCCAGGTCAGACCCAGTTCGTGCGCCGCGCGCAGTGGCCACGCCGGCTCACGCAGACCAGCTCGTGCCAGCAGGACAGCGTGTGCGGACTCCGCCTCGAGGATCTTCTCGGCCTGCCCCGGCTCGGTGATCAGGCCGACCGCCGCAGTGGGGACACCCGATTGCTCGAGAATGGCCTTGGCGAAATCGACCTGGTAGCCGGGGCCCACCGGGATGTCTGCCAGGACATTCCCGCCACTGGAGACGTCGATCAGGTCGACTCCCAGCGGTTCGACGAGGGCGGCCAGGCGAGCGCTGTCGACCACCGTCCACCCACCCTCTGTCCAGTCGGTCGCAGAGAGCCGCACGAACAGGGGCTTTCCGTCAGGCCACACACGGCGAACGGCTTCGACGACCTCGAGCAAGATCCGGGTGCGGCCTTCGAAATCCCCGCCGTACTCGTCCTCACGGATGTTCGACAACGGCGAGAGGAACTCGTGGAGCAGGTACCCGTGAGCAGCATGGATCTCGACGACGTCGAAGCCGGCATCATGTGCCCGGGACGCCGCGGCGGCAAACGCATCGACGATGCCTGCGATGCCATCGCGGGTCAGGGCCGACGGCGTGGCGTAACCCTCGAAGGCAACAGCAGACGGGGCGCTGGTCACCCAACCCCCATCTGCGTCGGTGATGCTGCCCTCGGCGTCGGCCATCGGGGCGTACGTCGAGGCCTTGCGGCCCGCGTGCGCCAGTTGGACGCCGATCGCCGACCCCTGCCCGTGCACGAAGTCCACGATTCGACGCCATCCTGCTGCCTGTTCGTCATTCCAGATGCCGGCGTCCTGGGGGCTGATCCGCCCGTCGGGCGTGACTGCAGCGGCTTCGGTGAGAATGAGGCCGAACCCGCCGGTGGCCCGGGCGCCGAGATGGACCAGGTGCCAGTCGGTGGGCACGCCGTCTTCGGCAAAACAGCTGTACTGGCACATCGGTGCAAGCCAGGCGCGGTTTGCGATGGTCAGGTCGCGCAGGGTCAAGGGCGTGAAGAGTGCTGGTGTGGTCACGCCACACCTCAACCCCCGCGGCCAGGTGCCGATTCCATGACCCACCCCGACCGTGAGATAGCTCTCGCCGGATCATCAGCAAAATCTCACACGTTGGTGCGGGTTGAACACAGGTCCACGGTCTAATCTCGACACAGATGAGTATTCAGATGAAAGCACTGTCGACGATGCTGAGGCTGAACGGGTTGTCCCTCACCAGCACCGCGGAGCGCGCACGCCGACAGATCTACCGGCCCAAGAAGGTCGTGTCGCCCCCGGAACCGATGTACACCTCGCACATCATCAAACGCCGCTCGATCGGCGGTTTCCGTAGTTACAGCATCACCCCGCGTCGCGTCCGCCCCCAGACCACGGTGCTGTACTTCTACGGTGGCGCGTATGTCAGCGAGATCAGTGCCCAGCATTGGGCTTTCATCGCGCAACTCGCCGACGCTGGCATGCGGGTCGAGGTGCCGATGTACGGTCTCGCTCCCCGCTACGACCATCGGGACGCCCTCCCGTTCATCACTGCGGTGTACCAGCGACTGGTGACCGAACACCCCGGATCGCCCATCGCACTGGTCGGCGATTCCGCCGGCGGGGGCCTGGCGCTGCTGATGGCGCAGACGGCGCGTGACCAGAACCTGCGTCCACCTCAACGCCTGATTCTCATCTCCCCCTGGCTCGACCTGTCCCTCAGCAATCCCGACATCGCTCGCGTCGAGCGTCACGACCCATGGCTCAACCGGTCCACGTTGGACATGGCAGCACGGGTGTGGGCTCCCGACAAACCACTGACGCACCCCGAGGTCAGCCCGATGTACGGCGACCTCGGAGGGCTCGCCCCGACAACGGTGCACATCGGCACCCACGACATGTTGTATCCGGATGCGCTGCGATTCCACGAGCAAGCGAGCGCGGCGGGTTCCGAAGTGGAGCTCAACACCTGCCCTTCCGGGCTGCACATCTACCCGCTGACACCAACCCCCGAGGGCCGCGCGGCCACCCGGCTGATCATCGAGACCCTGCAGCTCGCCTGAATTCGCCGCGCTGAGCGCCATAACCAGCCGAACACGGTTTCGTCACAGCAAGGTGTCGCAGCGTGGCTGAAGTCTCAACCTCAACTTGAGCTGGATATGTTTGCCGCGACCTGAATGGTGAGTTGTGGCGAGGAGCGACATGCACGCGTGGGGGGCTCCGGCCGCTGAACCGATGGATTCGAACACGAGACCGACAGTTGGGCGTCGTTGGGTTAACGCCTGCCGTATCGCGGTTCCCGCTCTCATGGCTCTGCTCGTTGTGATGCTCGCGCCGGTGCCGTCCGCGATGGCACAGTCGATTGTGCAGCCGGTGGCGGCCGACCCGACCGTGATCCGCGCGCAAGACGGTCGGTATTACATGTACGCCACCGCCGACGACTGGGGCGATGGCCAAGGCGAGCACAACATGACCGTGTTCACCTCGTTCGACCTGGTGGACTGGAAGTACGTCGGCGATGTGTTCGACGCGGCGCCCGGCTGGCACCCGCCAGGCAGACTCGCCTGGGCCCCGGACATCTCGGAGTCGAACGGCACCTACTCGCTGTACTACGCGCTCTACGACGAGAAGAACCCCTGCATCGGCCTGGCAACGGCACCGGGCCCCACAGGACCGTGGACCGATCTGGGGCATCCGGTCTTCTGCGCGCAGGACGTCGGCGTCGAGGGCACCATCGACCCATTCCTCTGGGACGACGGAAAAACGAAGACCCTGTTTGTCGGCAACTTCCACGGCGTGTACGCGATACCGCTCAACGCGGAGGGAAATGCGGCGGCCGGAGCCCCGGTCCGGGTGGCCGACGACCGGTTCGAAGGCCCCGAGATCATCTTCCGCGACGGCTACTACTACCTGTTCGTCTCGGCGGGCAACTGCTGCAACGGCGCCGACACCGCATACCGAGTTCTCGCCGGCCGTTCGCAGTCGCTCACCGGGCCGTACCTCGACCGCAAGGGCGATGACCTGAACGCCGGCGGCGGCGCGCTCATCCTCGCCGGCAGTCAGGCATGGGCCGGCCCCGGTCACAACACCGTTGTCACCGACGACGCCGGAGCGGATTGGATTGTGTATCACGCCGTTCCACGCGACGACCTCCAGTTGCCCAGTGGCGCCCAGCGACGTGAAGGGATGATCGACCGCATCGTGTGGGCCAACGGCTGGCCGGAGGTCGGTGACGGCTCACCCGCATCGACGGGGCCTGCGGCTCCGCAGACCAAGCTCCCGGTACAGGTCCGACTCTCCCCGGAGACACCGACCAAACTGCCCGAGGGCGGTGGCCCCCTGAACGCGAAGCTGATGGTCTCCGCACCCGTCGATGCACCCTACGTCGGACAGGTGTGGGTGGATGTGGCGCAACCCGGCAGCGCAACCGGCACAAGCGTTCTCGCACCGATTCCGGTGGACCTCAAACCCGGGCAGACGATGGAACAAACGGTCACGTACACGGTTCCGCCGGAGGCCCCCGCAGGGATATATGGCATCTTCGCCTATGCGGGCGCGACCGTCGATGCGCCGGTCGAGTTCGGGACGGTCACGGCCACCAAGGCGGGCAACTCGGTCGGCAGTGGGCTCGCCGGGTTGTCGACCTCACTCGACAACGCTTAGGCCAACCGACTCACGCAGGCGCGGGCAAGGTCATCCCCCGCGTGGCCATCACCTCTCGCAGGCGAGTGGGGTAGTCGGTGATGATGCCGTCTGCACCCGCTTGGATCTGTGCGTCCATCACGGCCGGATCGTTGATGGTCCAAGGGATCACGGCCAGGCCGGACTCATGCGCGCGGGACACGAAGTCCTCGTCGGCCACCAGCGTGTAGCCCGCCGGCGGTACCTGTCCGTCGGGGTACGGGTTCACATAGCCGGGCGACAACACCGTCACACCGTCGATCGATGAAGCGCCTTTGATCACATCGCCGCCCACCGCATCGAAGTCGACCGGGCCGAGCCACTGGGAATCCTGCTTCCAGGTGGTCTCATCCCAGAGCGCCACCAGCGGGATGCTCGGTTCGGCGTCGTGCACCAACGGCAGTGTGCGCCAGTCGAAGCTCTGAATGCTGACCCGTCCGAGCATGTCGGCCTCTTTCACCGCCGCCAAGGTGACGTCGACGAACTCCTCCGGTGTCGCCGAGTCTGCCCTCTTCTCCGCTTCGATCTTGGTCTCGATGTTGAAGCGGACCGCGTCGGCGCCCCGTGTCTCGACGAGTGTGAACAGTTCCGGCAGAACCGCTATCTTGTTCCCCGCCACCGGCTGCGCTTCGGGATAGCCGACGAGCACCTTGTCGCAGTTGAGGGTTCGGATCTGCGCGAGCGTCAGATCATGCACGAGGTCGCCGACGTACGGGAACTGCGGGTCGCCCGGCGTCGCCGCTGCGGTGTCCGTGCATTTGGTCTCGTCGATCTTCGGATCGTGCCAGATGAGCGGCTGGTTGTCCTTGGTCAGCACGATGTCCAACTCGAGGGTGCTGACCCCGAGGGACAGGGCCTGGTCGAACGCATGCAGCGATTCTTCGGTGTACTCGCCGCGTCCACCGCGATGTGCCTGCAGGTCAAATGATTTCGGCGACTCCGCTCCGGACGCCGATTGCACTGTCGTCGCGCTCTCGGTCGAATCGGTCGAGTCGCTGCCACACGCGACCAGTCCCACCGTGGCGACCATCGCGGCCACCGTTGTCGCCAAGAGATTGTTTCGCACAGCCATCCCATCCCTGTCGTCTGGTACCGCGAAAACCTAACGCACGGGCGGTTCCTGGGCGGGACGAGCAGATCTGAGTTCATCTCCTGTTGGCGTCGAGTCCTACGCCTGGTCACACAATCGCTGATCGCAACGTTGCCGTCACGTCGTCCGCAGCGGCGGGCCGGCCGAGGTGATAACCCTGCGCATAGTCCGCGCCGCACGCCCGAAGAGCCTCGAGTTGCTCGGCGGTCTCCACACCTTCGCCCACGACGGTGACGTCGAAAGCTCGCGCCAGGCCCACGATCGCGGACACGATCGCCTCCGGTCGGGCGCCCGGTAGGTCGGCGATGAACGACTTGTCGATCTTGAAGCACTCGAACACCGGATAGCGATCCAGGTAATAGATCGAGCTGTGTCCCCTGCCGAGGTCGTCGAGCAACAGGGACACTCCCATGTCGTGTAGCTCGGTGAGTGTGCCTGCCACCCTTGCTGTATCGGAGACCCACACCGTCTCGGTGATCTCGAGCCCGAGTGCGCTGGCTTCGAGGCCGGTCGCGGCCAGTACCCGTGAGACCACCCGCGGAAAGGCCGGGTCGCGCAATTGCAGTGCACTCACGTTGACCCGGATCGACACCGTGGTGAACTCACGCCACCTGGCTGCCTGTGCACACGCCTCGGCCAAAGCCCACGTCCCGAGATCTGTTGCCAATCCGGTTCTTTCGGCAACAGCCACGAACTCCACCGGGCTGACCGGGCCATGCACGGGATGATTCCATCTCGCGAGCGCCTCGACTGCGACGATCCGTCCCGAAGCGATCTCCACCAGTGGCTGGTAGTGCAAGGTGAGGTCGCCGCGTTCGAGCGCCGACCGCAGGTCGATGGACAACGACCTGATCCGCTCGGCGTCGTACACGTCGTCATCGTCATAGACCGCATGGCCGCCGGCGCCCATGTCCTTGGCCCGGTACATCGCGAGATCGGCCCGATGGATCAATTCCCGCCGGGACGAGCCCGGTTCGCTGACGGCGACACCGATGCTGGCACTCAGCGGCGTCGGCGCACTGCCGTGCGCGTAGGGAGCCCCCAGCAGCTCGGTGATGGAATGGGCGATCTGCTGTGCTTCGGCGATGTCGTGCACCTGTTCGCAGAGGATCAGGAACTCGTCGCCGCCGAGACGGGCCACCACATCTTGTTCTCGCACAGCGGTTCTCAGTCGCTGAGCAAACCGAACGAGGGCGAGATCGCCGGCTTCGTGGCCCAAGCTGTCGTTGATGAGTTTGAAATCGTCGACGTCCAAGAGCAGCACAGCAACATGGGTATCGGCAGCGTCTGCCCGTTCGAGGGCTTCGTCGATGCACGCATAGGCCAGAGCGCGATTGGGAAGGTCGGTGAGAGGGTCATGCATGCTGCGCTGGCGCACCTGACGGTCGAGCTCGATGCGCCGGATGGCCGCGGAGAGCACATCTGCCACGGTCTGGAGGAACGTGATGTCGCGATCGGCATAGTCGCGCGCGGCAGCACTGTGCACAGAGAGCGCTCCCCACGGCGCGGTCGTGCCGGCTATGGGTATGCCGACACCACTGCGCAGGCCGTAGCTCTCCATCACCTTTGTGGGGAAGCGGGTTTCCGCCAGGCGGTCCGGGCACACCACCACGTCGGCTGTGCTCAGGGTGTAGCCCATGAGCGAGTGATTGCCCGCGGGCACGTCGAAACCGTCTCCCCGTGGGCCGGTGACCGCCTCCAGGCTCAGACGTGTGCTGTCCGACTCGTTGACCCGGGTGACCATGGCGGTTTCCACCCCGACCAGTGTCACCGCAGCCGCGGTCGCTGCAGTCAACAGTTGAGGAAGTTCGGCCTCCAGCGCGAGCCGGCTCAACTCGGCGACGGCTTTCTGTTCGGCACCGAACTGAGCTGTAGCGTCGGCGACCTCGCGCAGCCGGCGGTCGCGTTCATCTCCCCGGCGGCGGTCACGGACGATGGTCGCGAGCACCGACGGCTGGCTGTCGGACCGCTCCACCACAAAGGTCGTGAGTGTCACTGCGATGCGGGTACCGGTCTGAAAATGCTGCAGCTCACTGCGACCACGCCAGTACCCCCGTGACCTGAGGTTTTCCTCCACCTCATCAGAGATCGACAATCCTGCCGGCGTGAAGAAGTCCGCCGTCGACAACTCCGGATCGGGCAGCGTGTCGGCCGGCAGACCAACCAGTTCCCGGCCGGCGGGATTGACGTAGAGCACCCGTCCCGAGAACTCGGACAGCACGATCAGGTCGGGAGACAACTCGAGGATCGCACGCAGGATCTGCGGGTCTTCCACGAATCCGGCCATGCGCCGCCCAACCCTCTCCGACGCGCTTGTGGCCCTGCCGACAACGAATCCACGGGGCGGGATCGAGCGCGAGCACACCGTGTGCGACTGATCAGATCATCGCACACACCTAACTCGTCGTTACGGCGCGCGAAGCGGCCCCCAGCGGCGCGTTCAGGCGCCGACGTACGCCGCGAGGTGTTCGCCGGTGAGGGTGGACCGAGCCGCGACGAGATCGGCGGGTGTGCCCTCGAAGACAACCCGGCCACCGTCGTGGCCGGCCCCCGGCCCCAGATCGATGATCCAGTCCGCGTGTGCCATCACGGCCTGGTGGTGCTCGATGACGATGACCGACTTCCCCGACTCGACCAACCGGTCGAGCAGGCCGAGAAGATTCTCGACGTCGGCGAGGTGGAGGCCGGTAGTCGGTTCGTCGAGCACATAGATCCCGCCCTTGCCGGCCATCTGGGTGGCCAACTTGATCCGCTGCCGTTCACCACCGGACAACGTGGTCAGCGGCTGTCCGAGCTTGATGTAGCCCAGCCCCACATCGGCCAATCTGTCGAGGATCTTGTGGGCTGCAGGCAGTTTGGCATCACCATCGCTGAAGAACGCTTCCGCCTCGGCCACCGACATGCCCAGCACTTCGCTGATGTCGCGTCCGCCGAAGGTGTATTCGAGCACCGCGGCCTGGAACCGTTTGCCGTCGCACTCCTCACAGGTGCTGGCCACCCCGGCCATCATCGCCAGATCGGAATAGATGACGCCCGCGCCGTTACAGGTGGGGCAGGCGCCCTCCGAGTTGGCGCTGAAGAGCGCAGGCTTGACGCCGTTCTCCTTCGCGAAGGCCTTGCGAATGGGGTCGAGCAATCCGGTGTACGTGGCCGGGTTACTCCGCCGCGACCCCTTGATCGGGGCCTGGTCCACAGAGATCACCTCGTCGAGACCGGTCACCGAGCCCTGGATGAGCGAACTCTTACCCGATCCGGCGACCCCGGTGAGGACAACGAGCACGCCGAGAGGGATGTCGACGTCGACCTTCTGCAGGTTGTGGGCATCGGCCCCGCGTACCTCCAGAGCGCCCGACGGTTCACGCACCGAGGGCTTCAGCTGGGCCCGGTCGTCGAGATGGTGCCCGGTCAGGGTGTCGCTGGCACGTAATCCCTCCACGGTGCCCTCGAACATCACCTGACCGCCTTCGGTGCCGGCGCGCGGACCGAGATCCACCACGTGGTCGCCGATCGCGATGGTCTCCGGCTTGTGCTCCACCACCAACACGGTGTTGCCCTTGTCGCGCAGCCGCAGCAGCAGACCGTTCATGCGCTCGATGTCGTGTGGATGCAGCCCGATCGTCGGTTCGTCGAAGACGTAGGTGACATCGGTCAGCGATGACCCGAGATGCCGGATCATCTTGGTGCGCTGCGCTTCTCCACCGGACAGGGTGCCTGAGGGTCGGTCCAGTGAGAGGTAACCCAGCCCGATCTCGACAAACGAGTCGAGTGTCTGCTGCAGGTTGGACAACAAACCGGCCACCGACGGCTCGTCCAGTCCACGCACCCACTCGGCGAGATCGCTGATCTGCATCGCACAGGCATCGGCGATGCTGATCTTGTTGATCTTCGACGAGCGGGCCGCCTCGCTCAGCCGTGTGCCATCGCATTCCGGACACGTCGCGAAGGCGACCGCCCGTTCGACAAACGTTCGGATGTGCGGTTGCAGCGCATCGATGTCCTTGGACAGGAACGACTTCTGCATCTGCGGGATCAGCCCTTGGTAGGTGAGGTTGATGCCGTCGATCTTGATCTTGGTCGGTTCCCGATAAAGCAAATCATTCAACTGCTTCTTGGTGAACTTGCTGATCGGCTTGTCTGGGTCGAAGTAGCCGCAGCCCCGGAAGATTCGGCCGTACCACCCCTCCATGCTGTACCCGGGGATGGTGATGGCGCCGTCGTTGAGTGACTTGTCGGCGTCGTACAGCGCCGTGAGGTCGATGTCGGACACCGACCCCCGACCCTCACACCGCGGGCACATGCCACCGGTGATGCTGAAGGTCCGCCGCTCCTTGGTCTCCCGTCCCCCACGCTCGATCGTCACCGCACCGGCGCCGGAGATCGACGCGACGTTGAACGAGAATGCTTGCGGAGAACCGATATGCGGTTTGCCGAGGCGGCTGAACAGGATTCGGAGCATCGCGTTGGCGTCGGTTGCCGTTCCGACAGTGGACCGTGGGTCTGATCCCATTCGCTGTTGGTCGACGATGATGGCGGTGGTGAGGCCGTCCATGACGTCGACTTCCGGACGGGCCAACGTGGGCATGAACCCCTGCAGGAAAGCGCTGTAGGTCTCGTTGATCATGCGCTGCGATTCGGCAGCGATGGTGCTGAACACCAGCGAGCTCTTGCCCGAACCGGAGACACCGGTGAACACCGTGAGCCTGCGCTTCGGGATCTCCACGCTGATGTCTTTGAGATTGTTCACCCGAGCACCCTGCACGCGGATCAGGTCGTGGGTGTCGGCGATGTGGGGTTCCTGCGATTGCGGTTTCTTGGTGGTGGCCATGCTGCTCCGGTCTCCATCTGTTGGCGCGACGTCGCGGCAGAGCGCCGACTCGGTCTAGTTTCGTACAGCGTACTGGGTTTCCCGGACCCTGGGTGCCAGTTGAGGATCAGCGCGGGGTGAGCCGAACAAGCGGGTACTGCCTGTCGGACTTCTTCTGATACTTCGCGAAGCGGGGCTGTGCCTCGACGATTCGTTGCCAGGCCGGTTCGCGCTCAGGTCCTTCCAGTCGTCGCGGCGTCACCGCAACGACGTCCTGACCTGGCAATTCCATCGACGCCCGGTCTGGAGCGGCCATCAGATTGGCGTACCAATCAGGATTCTGGCCCCCGCCGCCCGACGCGATGATGAGCCGGGCACCCTCGCCGTCTTCGAACCACGTCACCGGTGATTGCCGCGGCTCCCCCGTACGTCGGCCGACGGTGTGCAGGACAAGAAGGTCCATACCCATGAAGGTCGCCTTGCCCCGTCGCATGCGGGTGATCGTCCGTCTGTTCGTGCGCTGCTGCATCCACCGCGACAACCGCCCCGGCTTCTTACCGCGACTCTTGCGGCCGTCCGCTTGTTTGCTGTCCGTCATCACGCGACTTCCTGGATACGGATCATGTTGCCTGCCGGGTCACGGATCGCGCAGTCCCGGATGCCGTAAGGCTGTTGCGTCGGCTCCTGCACCACCTCGGTGCCGTTTGCCTGCACACGCTCGAACGTGTCGTCCAGGTCTTTGGTGGCGAGCAGCAGGCTCGCGTACGTGCCCTTGGCCATCATCTCGGTGATCGTGCGCCGCTCATCGTCGGTGATGCCCGGGTCGGCACCCGGCGGGGTCAGCACGATGTTGACGTCGGGCTGGCCCTTCGGTCCGACCGTGATCCAGTACATGTCGTTGTAGCCGACCTCGTTGCGGACCTCGAAGCCGAGGGTGTCCCGATAGAAGGCCTTGGAAGCCTCGGGGTCGGTGTGCGGAAGGAAACTCGAATGAATGTTGATGTCCATGGCGCTCACGCTAGTTGGGCCGCGACGCCTTTGGCTTCTCGATTCCTGATCGGTCTGGCCACCTTTTTAGTGACGCAGGACGGCATACCTGCGGTCTCACCCGCGGCCTCACTTCGGTAGGTGCTCGGCGACATCCCGACCAACTCGGTGAAGCGGGTGCTGAATGTTCCCAGCGATGAACAACCCACGGCGAAACACACTTCGGTGACGTTCAGATCACCCCGCTGGAGCAGCGCCTTCGCACGCTCGATCCGCCGGGTCATCAGATAGGAATAGGGCGACTCGCCGTAGGCGAGCTTGAACTGGCGGCTGAGATGACCTGCCGACATGTTCACTCCCCGGGCGAGGGCTTCGACGTTCAGTGGTTCGGCGTACTCGCGGTCGATCCGATCGCGGACACGTCGCAGCAGAGCAAGGTCTCTAAGGTTCTGCGCGGCGGCGGAGTCGCTGGTCACAAGCGTGATGTTGCCATGTCTGCCCCACCTTGCCCAGTGTTCTCGGCCTTGTTTCCTGCAGCGCGGGCGTCCGGCCGCAGATCCAGCCGACGCAGGAGCTGCGCGTTGAGTGCAACCACAACCGTCGACACCGACATGAGGATGGCGCCCACCGACATCGGCAGCACGAACCCGATCGGGGCCAGCAGTCCAGCAGCCAGCGGTACGGAGATCAGGTTGTAACCGGCTGCCCACCACAGGTTTTGCTTCATCTTTCGGTAGCCCGCCTTGGACAACTCGATCACCGACACAACCGAACGCGGATCGTCTCCGGCCAGGATGACCCCTGCCGATGCGATCGCGACATCGGTCCCGGCGCCGATGGCGATGCCGACGTCGGCCTGGGCCAGCGCGGGCGCATCGTTCACCCCGTCACCCACCATGGCGGTCGTGCGTCCGGCGCCCTGCAATTCCTTGACCTTCGACGCCTTGTCCTCCGGCCGAACACCGGCGAACACGCGGTCGATGCCCAGCTCGGTCGCCACCGACCGGGCCACGGCTTCGGCGTCGCCGGTGATCATGACAACCTCGATGTCGAGTTGATGCAGTGCCGCAACAGCTTCCCGCGATTCCGGCCTGATGTCGTCGGCCAACTTCAGTGCTCCAACCACTTCGTCGTCGACGAGTACGTGCAGGATGATGGCTCCGTCGGCACGCCATTTCTCGGCCACCTCGACCTCGGCGCGCTGATACCGCTCCAACATGCGCGGGCCCCCGACCCGGACTTGCCGCCCTTCCACCGACGCCAACACCCCTTCGGCCGGCGACGCCCGGAACTGTTCGGCCGGAGGAATCTGCAGCTGTCGCGCCTTGGCGGCCTCCACGATCGCTTTGCCCAACGGGTGCTCGCTGTCGGACTCCACCGCCGCGGCCACGGCAAGCACGTGGTTCTCGGTCGATGTGCCGACCGCGTGGACCGCGACGACCGTCGGCTCGCCTTGCGTCAACGTGCCGGTCTTGTCGAACAGCACCGCGTCCACCGACCGCATGCGTTCGAGAGCGAGGCGGTCTTTGACCAACACACCTGCGCGGGCAGCGCGCTCGGTGGCGATTGCGACCACGAGAGGTATCGCCAGCCCGAGAGCGTGGGGGCACGCGATCACCAGCACGGTGATGGTGCGCACCACCGCGTCGTCGGTGGATCCGAGAACCGACCAGACGATTGCAGTGAGGGCTGCGGCACCGAGCGCGTACCAGAAGAGCCACGCGGCCGCGCGGTCGGCGAGGCGCTGTGCCCGCGACGACGAGTTCTGTGCCTCGGACACCAGTCGCTGGATTCCTGCCAGCGCAGTGTCGTCACCGATGGCCGTAACGCGAACGCGCAGAGCAGAATCGGTGGCGACGGTTCCGGCCACCACCGCGTCCCCGACCGTCCGGCCGACGGTGCGCGATTCGCCCGTCACCATCGACTCATCGACCTCGGCGGTCCCGTCGATGATCGTCCCGTCGGCCGGCACACTCGCTCCCGGGCGCACGAGAACCACGTCATCCAAACGGAGTTCCGCGGGAGGCACGAGCACCGTGGTACCACCGTCGATCTTCTCGGCCTCGTCGGGCAACAACGCTGCCAGCGAGTCGAGTGCCGATGACGTCTGTGCCAACGAGCGCATCTCGATCCAGTGCCCGAGAAGCATGATGACGATCAGCAGCGCGAGTTCCCACCAGAAATCCAGATCATGATGGAGCACCTCGAGACTTGCCCCCCAAGACGCGACAAACGCGACCGTGATGGCAAGAGCGATGAGCAGCATCATTCCTGGTGCCCGCGAGCGGATCTCGCTGATCGCACCGCTGAGGAACGGACGGCCGCCCCACACGAACATGACCGTGCCGAGCAACGGCGAGATCCACGAGACCAACCCGTGGTCGGGTACTTCGTAGCCGACGAGCATCGCGAACATGCCCGAGAAGCCGACGACCGGGACTGCCAGCGCGAGCATGATCCAGAACAGTCGGCGGAACTGTCCGACGTGATCGCCGTGGCCGGCATGTCCCCGATGACCACCCTGGTGGTCCATTCCCTCATGAGTGCCGTGATGTTCGGTGTGAGCCGAGTGGTTGTGCATCGTGTCCATGCCTCGAATGTATACCCCCCAGGGGTATCTGTCGAGGAGCTCTTCAACAACAAAGGCGCTCCCGCCGTAGCCGGAGCGCCTTTGCTTGGTATTTCGATTTCTTGTGCGGTCAGGACTGCAGGAGCGACCTCATGGTGTCGATCTCCTGCTGCTGAGTCGCTGCAATCGTCGTCGCGAGTTGCTTGGCTGCCTGGTGTGCTCCGTCGGAGATTTCGGCGTTTGCCATCTCGATGGCGCCGGCGTGATGTTCGATCATCATCGCCAGCCAGGCCTGGTCGAACTCCGCGCCACTCTTGGTCGCCAGGTCTTTCATCTCTTGCTCCGACATCATTCCGCTCATGGTGTCGTCGCCATGATGCATGTCGCCTTGATCTCCACTTTCCGAGCTGGGATCGGGTTGGCCCCACTGCTTCAACCACTGGGCGAGCTGCTCCATCTCCGGCCCCTGAGCCGACTCGATGGCATCGGCGAGCTGGACGACCTCCGGAGTGGTGGTCCGACCGTCGACCAGTTGGGCCATCTCCACGGCTTGCGCGTGGTGGGGGTACATCATCTGCGCAAACATCACGTCGGCATCGTTGAACGTGGCGGCCTGCTCCGAACTCGATGCCGAAGGAGCAGCGGACGATTGGTGGGACATCGAGCCCATGTCGTGGTCACCGTTGTCAGAACTGCACCCCGCAAGAAGTAGGGTTGCCGAAGCAGCGATGCCGACTAGCGCGAAACCGGTTCGGCGAGAACGTGTTTTGTACATGATTGTTCCTTCGAATGTTGATAGGGATCGGCGTGCGAAAGACACACGCCATGACGAGGACTCGCCCGCGGGAAACGGGCGGGAGTCCATCAGATCCTCAAGATCGACAACTTTTCGAGGGAGGGCGCGGCCCAGGGTGGGGCGCGCGAGGCGTATCTGCCGTTGCCAGGGACGTGGATTCGCGGTCCGGCGTCGACGCTTTGGCGCCCGAGTAGCCGACGCACGATCAGCAACACTGACGCGACGGTTATCAACGCCATGCAAAGGGCCATGGCTGCGTGCGCCGTCCAGTGGGTGCTGTCGGCTGCCATCGCCGGCGGGGCCATGGTTGTGTGGCCCGCATGCTCGTGGTGCGTGGTGACTGCGGCATGTGCGCCTGCGACACCATGCGCCGGTGCGTGCACCATGGGCACCGAGTGCATGAGGAGGACTGCCAGGAGCGCTGCAAACGCCGACGCCGCGACAGTGGCCGTTGGACCGACGAAGGCGGGGTCAGTGCGCTGCGTACGCGTCATCTCACCCTCCTCGTGTCGGCCAAACTCGACTATACCCCCGTAGGGTACCGAAGCAAGTAGGTCGACTTCGTCTCGAGCTACTTCGTGGCTTGGCGTATCGCAGGTTGCGTAGCAATCTGCTGTCCGGCGCGTGTGTTGATCCAGATCTTCCGGTCGCCATTAAGGACCACTCGAATGATGCCCCGGGTTTTGAGGTCGTGGTGCTCTTTGCACAGGCACTCGAAGTTCGCTTCGATCGACCACCCGCCGGCCATGGGGTCAGCATGGTTGAACGGCACGATGTGGTCGAGCTCGCATTTGTCCGCGGGAACGAAACAGCCCGGATAACGGCAATGCCCATCGAGCGCACGCACTATTCGATTCAGCCTTGCCCCGGGTCGATATCGCAACGCGCCCGGCGGCGGCGTACTCCAACCACCGTGGCCATCCTGATCTGGTGGCGCTTTCAGGGGCGGCGGCAGGCCCAGGTTCTTCTCCCCCAGCACGATTCGACTTCCGCCGTCGACCGAGCTCATCAAAACCGCCGTGATGTCGTCACGGGTGATCGCCGCGCCTGCGGCTGTGGTGAACAAGTCGAGGAGTCCAGAGACAGCCTTTTCCCCGATCGTCACCAAGCCCCGCCACCTGGACCGACCTGCCAACGTCCGCGACTGTTCACAATCGAGCGGCCCATACCCGAGCAGATATCCCGGATTCGACGACAACCCCAGCACGGTCGGCAGATCAACCACCAGCTCCGTCCACGCACGTGGCGCCAGGCGCGCGGGATTCCGCTCTGCATCGGCCAGGTCGCGCGTGTCTGCTTCTGAGCCGACGGCTGATTCTGCGGGATTCGACGTCTCGTCCGCAGCGGCTTCAGTCTGGCCATGGCTGGTTGCGATCGCATCGAGCACCGCGTCCACCTGTCCGGCCCGGTCCGGCGCCATTTCATCGAGCTGCGCTTTGACCCGGACCGCTTCTTCCGCAGTGCACGCGGTGATCAAACTCGCCATCCCACCCGCACGCCGACGCACCACCACCCGCCGAGCCGGATCGGCTACCTCGTCATCGTCCGCGGCCTCCGGCTCAAACAACATCAGATGACGATCCAGTTCTTCGGAAAATGAGTTTTCACCCAACAGCATCGCGTCGTCCGCGAGCACACCGTCCAGGTCCATCAGCGCGTCCCGGTACCCCCGCGAGGCCCGGTGATGCAGCGCCTTGAGCTTGCCGATGCTCACCTCACCGGCATCAAACGCCTCGGCCAAAGCCGGCAGGTGATCCAGCAACCGCCGACACCGCAACAAATGATCGGCCTGCCCGGTGGTGCATCGCCACGCCACCGCGATCTCACACGCCGCCGCTCGAGTGCCGTTCTCGTCGTCGTTGCTGGAGACATACCGGTAGTACTCGAGGCCGTCATCGAGCCGCCGCGCCCACGCCCGATTCACCTCACGAACCCCAGACTGCACCCGCGACAACAACTCCAACGCCTCAGCGTCCATCGTGGTGGCCCCCGCCCAACTCATGACTCGAATATACGTTCGAGGTCTGACAATCTGCCGCAGCCGACCGCCGATCTAGCCGGCGGCCCCGGCGCCAGTTGTGAGCGCGGCTGATATCAATTAGAAGTTGCCGGGCTCGAAGCACTTGCTCCCCAGCGACGCGAAACTGAGTAATTGGTGGAGGGCAAACTTTGCGGCCGAAACGTCGGCCCAACCCGTTCTGGAACAAACTCAGGTGTTCAGGACTGCGAGGTACCTACATCGCGATCACCGGCTCTGTATGTGCTGAGGGGTCCTACCCCGGGAGTATTCAGCAACTACAGTCCAGGCGTGGCCTTTGTGAACACTGTGCTGGTCGGCATCCTTACAATTCTCGGTGTTTGGTTTGCGTGGCGTCAGCTGGTGATCGCGCAGGCTGAGTCGGTCGGCCGGACCACCATGATCAGTTCGATACCGCAGCGACAGGCAGACGGTGCCGTCGATCGTGACTATGCGATCAAGGTGTGGTCGCATGGTCCGGGCAAATTGCATGCTGCTCGATTGGACATCACTCACGCGGGTCTCGAGAATCTGCACTCGGATCGTGTCGCCTTGCTCGACTCCTCTACACCGCCGATCGAGTGGGACGTCCGGCTGACCGAGGAGCAGGCCGCGAACGCCTGGCTGGTGTTGTCGTGGGGTGCCACGCGCACAACATTGTTCGGCCGCCCAATGTTGGTAAGCGAGGCGGTGCGGACCCGGTTGAACCTGTGGGATGAGATTGGCCAGCGTCCAGCGATGGAGGTGTGGCGATACCGGAAGCCGTTCTGGTTCTGGAACTCTTACGAGAACCATCGTCGGCGCTGGCTGTTGGGCAGCGGCCGGCAAAGGCAGCTCGGTGAGTACAAGACGTTGGCGGTCCGGCCGCGCAAGCTCTCGCAGGGCCCGTTCGTTGACCCCACGGTCCCGAACCGGAGTGAATGACCGGTCCTAGTGCTCGATGTCTTCAGGTAAGACGTAGTTGCCGAGGTGGTGCACGCGCCATTCGACTGATGTGTTGACCCTCGTGAGGATGAGGCGGGCGTCGTAGGGCATATCGGCGGTTACCTCGGATGAGGTGTCGAGGTCGATGTCGAAGATCTTCATGTAAGCGAGGTCCGGGTCTTCGGCGGCCGGGCCCGTATTGGTTCCGACACCCAAGTTCTTGTTGGCGGGTAGCTGAGGTTGCGCGTCGGTGAAGTCGCCCAACGATCCCCGTGATTGTGGGGTGCGGCCGCGGCGCGAGCATGTGCAGTTGGTTTCCGGGAGAGCGGCGCAGAACGCCGACCCGAGTCTGGCCGGGAGACTGCTCAGTGGTCGGTAGTTCGTGTTGATCTGAGACGAGCTGGCTGCGTCGTGGTCACCGTTCAGTGCGCGTTCGGCCACGGCACCGCGACCCTCACGCTAAACACATACAGCCACCTGCGGGACGACGCCAACGATCGCACTCGCAAGGCCTCTGAGGCCATGTTCGCAGAGGCTCTCAAACCTGCTGCGGGACGTCTGACGGTGGGCCAAGGTTGGCCCTATGACCCGCAATCTCAAACGTTGAAGCGGAACTCCACCACATCGCCGTCGGCCATCACGTAATCCTTGCCTTCCATCCGGACTTTGCCTGCAGCTTTCGCCGCAGCCATCGAACCGGCGGCATCGAGGTCGTCGAATGACACGATCTCGGCTTTGATGAAGCCCTTTTCGAAGTCGGTGTGGATGACACCTGCAGCCTTGGGTGCGGTGTCGCCCTTGTGAATTGTCCACGCGCGCGACTCTTTTGGTCCCGCAGTGAGGTAGGTCTGCAGCCCGAGGGTGTGGAATCCCGCGCGAGCCAGTGAATGCAGGCCGGGCTCGTCCTGGCCGATGGAGTCGAGAAGTTCCTGCGCATCCTCGGCGTCGAGTTCGAGCAACTCGCTCTCCACCTTGGCGTCCAGGAACACCGCGTCTGCCGGGGCCACAACAGCTTTCAGTTCAGCGATGCGGTCGGCGTCGGTGAGCACGGACTCGTCGGCGTTGAACACGTAGAGGAACGGCTTGGTGGTCATCAGATGCAGCTCACGAAGTTTCGCGAAGTCCAGCGAGTCCTTCTGCGAGAACAGGGTCTTGCCTTCGTCGAGCACCTTCTGCGCGGCCTGGGCGGCCGCCACGACCTCGACGAGGTCCTTGTTCTTCCGCGAATCCTTCTCCAGCCGCGGCAGCGCCTTCTCGAGCGTCTGCATGTCGGCGAGGATGAGTTCGGTCTCGATCACCTCGATGTCGGACACCGGATCGACCCGGCCGTCCACGTGCACCACATCGTCATCGGCGAACACCCGTACCACCTGGCAGATGGCTTCGGCTTCGCGGATGTTGGCGAGGAACTGGTTACCCATCCCCTCGCCCTCCGAGGCGCCCTTGACGATGCCCGCGATGTCGACAAACGACACCGTGGCCGGCAAGATCCGCTCGCTGGAGAAGATCTCCGCGAGCCGGGCCAGCCGCGAGTCGGGCAACTCCACCACACCGATGTTGGGCTCGATCGTGGCGAACGGGTAGTTCGCGGCGAGCACATCGTTGCGGGTCAGCGCGTTGAAAAGGGTGGATTTGCCGACGTTGGGCAGTCCGACGATACCGAGGGTAAGACTCACAACCGACCAGTCTAGTTGCCGCCCGGAGCACGTCGGCGCGCCGTACGATCCCCGGCGCCGCGTGAGTGCCTACGTGGGTTCGGGATCGGTGGGCAATTCGCCCTTGGGAACCACCAGATCGTCGTCCTCTTCGTCCGCTTTCACCGTCTCGCCGGCGCGGATGGCGATCTGCTCGTCGAGGTACCGCAGGATCACCGTGCCGACCGCGGCGACCGGGACCGCCAAGAAGGCACCGACGATGCCGAACAGCGATCCACCAAGCGACACCGACAGCAAGACGATGACGGCATGCATGTTCATCGATCGCGATTGCAGCCACGGCTGCAGCACGTTTCCTTCCAACTGCTGCACGGCCACGATGATGCCCAGCACGATCAGGGCAGTCCACACACCGTTGCCGACCAGGGCCACCAACACCGCCAGAGCGCCAGCGACAAACGCACCGACGATCGGGATGAACCCGCCCATGAACGTGATGATGGCCAACGCATAGGCAAGTGGCACACCGAGAATCACCAAGCCGAGCCCGATCAGCACGGCGTCGATCAAGCTGACCAACGCCTGGGTACGGATGAAGGCACCCAACGTGGACCACACTCTCGTCGACACCTCTGCGAGGTGCTCGGCGACCGGCTGTCCGCTCGCCCGGCGGAGCCATGGCACAAAACGCGGTCCGTCCTTCAGGAAGAAGAACACCAGGAAGATCACCGTGAAGAGCGTGATCAGAACAGACGTCGCCGCGGTGACTCCGGAGAAGACCCCCGAGGCGATGGTCGCGCTCGAGTCCTGAATGCGGCTGGTGATGGCGTCCACGCCATTGTTGAGCTGGTCTTCGCTGAACCGGAACGGCGGACCGTGCAGCCACTCCTGCACCTTCTCGACACCCTCGGTGGCCTGGTTGGCCAGGTCCGTGGACTGATCGACGATGGACGGCGCGATCGCACTGATCACCCCGGCCACCACCAGAAGTGCCAGGACCAGGACCAAACCGGCGGCAGCCGCAGGCGCGACACCTTTGGACCGCAACCAACGCACGGGCGGCCACAGCACCGTGCAGATGATGATCGCGATGGCGATGGGCAACAAGATCGTCCACAACTTGCCGACGACCCACGCCGCAATCCACGCGGCGATCGTGATCAAGATGATCCGGAGGCTGTGCTTGGCCGTCCACGCCATACCGTTCCCGATCACCCTGCCGCGGGTGGGGTGAGACCGGCGGCGTGGACCGGTCACCGACTTGGTGATCTTGGGCCGAACCTGCTCCGAGGGGTCGTCCGACGGTGTTGTTGCCATGGTGTGATCGTCACATATGACGCCGACCGGGACCGAACTCGACATCGAACGGCTCACAGGATGTCGCCGGTGCTCCGTACGGTTGTCACGAGGAGGTCATCATGCAGTCGATTCGTCGCGAACAGGTTCTTGCTGCCCGGTGGTTCACTCAGCAACTCGAGCGCCCTGACCCGACGGGCGACGACTGCGATCTGCTCGACTTCGGTGTGCAGGACACCGGACCCGACGGCGCCCCTTGGGCTTTGACGATCCGGGGGATGTCAGCGGCAGCGATGCAGGATCTCACCGTGGCCTGGACGGTCCGTGGAGCGCCGCACTACTACCGTCGGGCAGACCTCGATGATGTCGCGGTGGCCGTCAGCCCCTACTCGTCACTCGATGCCGCCAAACGGATCTTCGACGCCAACAAGAAGTTCAAGGACGCAGGCGTCGACACCCTTGTGGCGCTGCGCGAGCTTGCCACCACGATGCGCGCCATCGTCACCGACACGATGGTGAAGGGCGAGATGTCGAGCCGGTTGTCCGCCGAACTGCCGGAGCACCACCTTCGGGACTGCAAACCGTGCGGTGCGGTGCACCCACATGAGCAGACGTTCCGGCTCGCGGCTCTGCAGGCCGGTCTCGAACTGCTCCCGAACACCAGTCCACCGGTGTTGCACAGGGTGAAGGGTCTGCGCCCCAACGAGTTCCGCAGGCCTGACGCCGATGCGTCGCCACGATTCGACCTCATCCGCAACTACCTGCGGTTCTACGGCCCTTCCACGGCCCAAGAGGTGGCGGCGTTCTTGGACTCACCGGTGAAAGAAGTCAAGGCGCACTGGCCCGATGACGTTCTCGATGTCGACGTCGACGGTCAGGGCAAATCTGCATTAGTCGATGCAATCGACCTACTCACCGATCCCCCACAGCCGACGGCAGTTCGGCTCGCCGGACCTTATGACGCCCTGCTGCAAGGACGCGACCGAGAGATGCTGGTCCCCGAGGTTGATCGCCGTAAAACCGTGTGGCCGGTCCTGGGCAGACCGGGAGTGATCTTTGCGGCAGCCGAACCTGTGGGCACCTGGCGTCCCGCCAAGTCGGGCAAGAAATTACGAATTAAGGTCGAGCCGTGGGTTCGTCACACCACCAAGATGCAAAAAGCAATCGCTGCCGAGGCCGAGAGATTGGCCCAGTTCCGCGGCGTCGAACTCGCCGGTATCGACACCGTGGAGTGATGCTCTAGGCGCGTCGCCGCTGCAGCCAGCGGAACATTCCGCCGACCGCGTCGAGGTCTTGCTGCACCGGGTCCACATCCTTCGGCTGCGGGAGATCCGTACCCGCCGCGGGCCGGACCGACCCGGCAGAAGCGTTCTTCTCGGCCTCGATCGCCGACCGCACCGACTGTTCGCCGTACAGACCCATCATGATCTCGACGCCCCAGCCGGGAAACTGCGACAACGGCGCCTCTTTGCGTCCCCATCGTGTTACGTACATATTTCCACTCTGGCACGGGTTTGACGTTTTGTCCGCCTTTTCCTGCGCAAAGAGCCTGAAAGTCGACCGTTCCGGGACAACCGTGACAGCCTCGACGTGATCTGGGACACAGCGTCTCACGCGGGCCGTCAGACGTGCGTGAACCGCCCAGAATCCCGGTGACGGCCGCGTCCGATTCCCGCTAGTACGAGCGCCGGAATACTGCAAGAGTGGTGCCATGCCCACCACCGCGATCAGCGCGAGCCAACTCGACTTCGACCGATGCTTCCGCGCGCTGCAGGCACGCGACGCCCGGTTCGACGGTCAGTTCTTCGTAGCGGTGCGCACCACCGGCATCTACTGCCGGCCATCGTGCCCGGCCATCACTCCCAAGCCGCGCAACGTCTCGTTTGTCCTGACCGCCGCGGCCGCCCAGCAGAACGGCTACCGCGCCTGCCGTCGCTGCCTACCCGACGCCGTCCCGGGTTCACCGCGCTGGAACATCAACTCCGACCTCGCCTCACGCGCCATGCGACTGATCGAGGACGGCATCGTGGACCGGGGCGGCGTGAACGGCCTGGCCCAGCACCTCGGATACTCCCCACGCCAACTCGGACGGGTTCTCGGCGAACAGATCGGCGCCGGACCACTCGCCCTGGCCAGGGCCTATCGGGCCACCACCGCGCGGATGCTCATCCAATGCACCACGATGCCGATGTCGGACATCGCATTCGCCGCGGGCTTCGCCAGCATCCGGCAGTTCAACGACACGGTGCGCGAGGTGTTCGCGCAGACGCCCACCGCTTTGCGCGCCAAGGGTGCCACCAACGCACCCGGTGCGACCGGTAGTGCCGTCACACTCAAACTTGCTGTCCGCCAGCCATTCACACCGCCCTGGCTGCGGTGGTTCCTGTCCGGGCACGCCGTGGCGGGTGTCGAGAGCTGGGATGGCCGTATCTACCGACGTTCGATGTCGCTCCCGCACGGGCCGGTGATCGTGGGTCTGGAGATCCTGTCCGATCATGTCCGCGCCGACCTCCGGTTGCACGACATGCGCGACCTGGGGGTCGCCGTGCACCGCATCCGGCAGTTGCTGGATCTGGACGCCGACGTGGCCGCGGCCAACGAGGTTCTCGCGGCGGATCCTGCTCTGGCACCCCTGATCGCCGAACGCCCTGGCATCCGGGCCCCCGGATGTACCGACGCCTTCGAGGTTCTCCTGCGTACGATGATCGGCCAGCAGATCTCCTTGCCTGCCGCACGGACCCACGCCGCCAAACTGGTTGCGGCCCTGGGGGAACCGCTGACCGAGCCGGACGGCGACATCACCCACCTCTTCCCCACGGCCGACGCGGTGGCCGAGCGAGGGATGCAGGTGCTCACCGGGCCGGCCGCCCGCACCTCGGCCATCGTCGACGTGAGCCGAGCCGTCGCCAACGGTCGCCTCACCATCCACCCCGGGATGCCGGCAGCAGAGGTGCGTACCCAGCTACTCGCCCAACGCGGAATCGGTTCGTGGACCGCGGACTACGTGACGATGCGACTGCTCAACAACCCCGATGTGCTGCTCAGTACCGACCTGGTGCTCAAACGCTCGGCCCAGGACCTGGGGATCGATCTCGGCGCCACCGGGCACTGGTCGCCGTGGCGCTCGTACGCATCGATGCACCTGTGGGCCCATGCACTCGCACGAACCGTTCCGATATTGGCGTCTGCAACCACCTCTATCCCTGCACCCACAAGAGAGAAGATCTGATGAGTACAGCCGCCTGGTCCACCATCTCGACCCCCACCGGACCGTTCACCATGATCGTCGACAGCGACGGTCAGGTGCTCGCCTCCGGATGGTCCGACGATCCCGAGTACCTCAAAGCCCTTGTCCACAAGTCGATCCGTCCGCTGACGTTGGTGGACAAGCCCGATCTGGGTGAGGTCACCACTGCCGCGAAGACGTACCACCAAGGCGACCTGACGGCCATCGACAGCATCCCTGTCCGACAACGATCGGGTGAGTTCCTCGAACATGCCTGGGACGTGCTGCGAGAAGTGCCCGCCGGGGCTCCGGTCAGCTACACGGAGTACGCGGCCCGCAGTGGCAGACCCGCCGCGATCCGCGCCGCTGCGAGCGCATGTGCCCGCAACGCCGCGGCACTGTTCGTCCCGTGTCATCGAGTGCTGCGTACCGACAAGACCCTCGGGGGGTTCCGGTACGGCCTCGACGTCAAACGATGGCTGATCGCCCACGAAGAACGGGCCTGAGACCACCGCGCCTCCCCGACGATGTCCGACTCCTGATGCACCATCAACACCATGGGTACCACCGCAGTTCTGCTGCTCGTCCTCGGGCTGGTGATCGGATTCGCGCTCGGCTGGTTTGTGCACGCCGGCCGATCCAACACCGAAGTGGCTGTCGCGCGGGCGGAGGCCGAAGCCGCGCACGCCAATCACGAATTACTGGTGCGATCGTTGTCGACAGCCAGCGAGGATGCCGCCCGCCGCCAGTCGGGGGCGATCGGGCAGCAGGTCTCGCACATCGTCGGCCCGCTGCGTGACACGCTCGACTCTCTCGCGGGCGAACTGCGCCGTACCGAACGCAACCGCATCGCGGCCTATGCCGGCCTTTCCGAGCAGGTCACCGGAATGCGCCAGACCACAGCACATCTGGGGTCGCAGGCCGAACAATTGGCCGGAGCGCTGCGTTCCCCACAAGCCCGTGGAAGGTGGGGCGAACTGCACCTCGAGCGCGTGATCGAGGCGGCGGGCCTGCAGCGCCACTGCGACTTCACGACGCAGGCCGCCGGAACCACCAACGACTCGAGCCGCGTCCGGCCCGACCTCGTGGTGCACCTTCCCGGCGGCAAAGACATCATCATTGACGCCAAGGTGCCGTTGTCGGCATATCTGGAAGCCGCTGAGAGCACCGATCCCACCGCACGGGCGCAGGGCTACCGCGCGCACGCTCGCGCCCTGCGCGCTCACGTGCAGCAGCTGTCGTCGAAGTCCTACTGGGAATCGGTCGGCAACTCACCCGAGTTCGTGGTGCTGTTCGTCCCGGGTGAGGCAATCTTGGAGATGGCGTGCCGCGCCGACCCAGACCTCCTCGATTTCGGATTCGATCAGAACGTCGTGATCGCCACCCCCACCAATCTGGTTGCCCTGCTCCGGACGATCGCGCTGGGATGGCGCCAGGAAGCTCTGACCCGAGATGCCCAGCAGATCCACCATCTTGGCAAAGAGCTGTATCAACGCATTGGGATGGTCACCCGCCACCTGGACAAGCTCGGGGGTTCGCTGTCCAAGGCCGTGGACTCCTACAACGGTGCGATCGGCACCATCGATTCACGGATCACCGTCACCGCCCGCAAGTTGTCCGAACTCGACGCATTCGCCGACCTCGATGACCTCGCCCCACCGGTTCCGATCGACTCCCAGCCCAGACGCACCGGCGCCGGACTGGTCTGACGTTCATCAATCGGCCTTCTTGGAATGGACAACACGACTTGGAAGGCCCCGTCGCGCGGCTTCCTAGTCATCTTCAAGCCTCGTCCAAGCGGCAGACGACACAGTGATTCCAGTTCCCTTCAAAAGCCTGGAGTCAGTCACATGTATGTCAGCCGCGTTCCTCAGACACCGTCATCCGGAACTCTTCGCAGCGCCGGCGTGATCAGTGGCTGGCTCCTCACCACCGCAGCCGTGGGTGCATTTGCATTCGCGGTCGGAGACAACGCCGACCGCGAGCTGACCGGTGAGGTGATCACGCCTGCGGCCACCGTGGCCGCCAATGTCGAACCTACGAACACCGGCTCGCTCGGCAGTGTTCTCACACACGCGAAGGTCACCGCGGCCGTAGTGAACGCGACTCGGACCACCGGGCAACAGCCCGGCTGCACCAGAGTCGGATCGGCCGACCACGTGCGCAGCCTGCTGATTCGGGAACGAGCCGTGCAGTCATCCAACCGGCGCGGACCACGGACGCTGGCGCGGGCGGCGGACTTCACGTGCCCGAATGCCATCACCGCGACGTTCACGGGAACCCGCGTGGGGAGCGTTCCCGGGTCGGGACTGCCGGGCCGGGCCTCGCTCGACGGCCCCCGTTAGCGATACTCGCCACAGTTCGATCCAACGGGTTCGTTACCGGGTTTCTCAGGGTTTACCGGTACGGTCGACATGTGATTTCTGGCCCGCGCTCTCGCTCGGGGGTTCCCCTCGATGAGCAATCCGCACTTCCCACCGCACCCGGGGTTCCGTGGTGGGGCGCGGTGTTGCTCGCCGGTGGCCTGACGGTGTTGGGTGCTGTGCTCGCGCTCGCCGGTGACGAAACCAGTCTCGGGTTCGGATTCCGGGCGCTCTATGTGATCGGCTGCATCGCCGCGGTACTCGCGGTACGCCGACGCGCGCTGTTCACCGCCGTCACACAACCCCCGCTAATCCTGTTCGTCGTCGCGGTGGTAACCCTCTACTTCCTGGTGTCGGACAGTGACTCCGGCGTGAAGCGGCTGATCTTCAACGTGGCTCTTCCGGTTGCGAAGCTCTTCCCTCTGATGGGCTGGACCTTTGTCGCGGTGCTCGCGATCGCAGCGGCCCGGGTGTGGCTGACACATCCCAAGAAGACAGTGGTCCTGACCAAGAGCGATCGTCGCCCGGCAACGGGACGACGCCCTGCTGCATCCGCAGACGCTCCGGCGCGAACCCGTGCGAACCGGTCCGACGAGTCGACGCCACCCGCGGCGACCACTTCGCGGTCGCGAAGTGGCCAAGCGCCTCGGGCGGGCACCGCCCGATCCACCGAGCCGCGCGAACGCGCTGCCAACCGGGCATCGGATCCGGCTGCGGCCCCTCGCCGCCGCCGGGCTGTTCCGGAAGCCCCCGAGCCGCGTCGCAGGCGTGCATCGTCGTACGACGACCCACCGCCGCCGGGCGCACGGGCCTACCGGGCACCCGATGATCTGACCAACGCCCCCCGGCTCCGATACCGCGAACCCAGCTAACGTCCTCCGGGTCAGTACGCCTCCGCGACGTGGGTTCTGAGCCAGTCGCCGAGGAGTCCGGCCACCGTATCCACTCTGGCGGGCCAGTCCATGGCCTGCGCATCTGCCTGGTCGCTGACGACCTTGACCAACCGGCAGCGCGCCCCGAATTCTCCGGCTGCCCGGGCGATCGCGAAACCCTCCATGTCGACCAGCGCCGCCCGATGCGCCAGCGCATCGCGGTGAGCTGGGTCGGCCACAAAGGTGTCTCCGGTGGCCAGTTCGCTGCCGTCCCCGTCAGGCAATTCGATCCGGTCCACCACCGGGTAACCCATCGCGGTGAGAGCGGCGCTGCTGATGTCGTGCTGATGCACCACCGATGGCACGTACAGGCCGGCCATCGAAGGCCGGAGCGCTCCGGCGGTGCCCACGTTGATCACGGTCACCGACGCGGGATCGGGGTGGGCCGCCAACGACCGGGTCACCGCAATCGACGCGGCGACCTTGCCGATCCCACAGATGAGCAGCGGCAGTTCGGCAGGTACGTGGGCTGCCTCTGATCGGGTGGCCGACACCACCAGGATGTTGCTCACCGCGCCATCTCCAGTGTGCGGCGGGCAGCCCGGCCCAGTTCGACCCCGTAGTGCGGACCATGGCCGGCCGCGTGCACGGCCAGCGGATGTAACTGATGCAACGCAATCCGCTCGCGCCAACCGGGTTCCAGCGGGTGGGTGTCCTGGTACCCCTCGATCACCGACCCCAGTTCCGGGCAGCCGAACAACGCAAGCATCGCCAGATCTGTCTCACGGTGTCCGCCGTGCGCGGCAGGATCGATCATCACCACCCCTTTCGATGTCCACATCACGTTTCCGTTCCACAGATCACCATGGATTCGTGCCGGGCGCTCACCGTCGTCGAACACCCCCGCGCCGATCAACTCACACGCCGCCCTGGTGTCCGATTCGTCGACCGCACCAAGATTTCCCGCGGACACCGCATCGTCGAGAAATGGGAGCACTCGCTGGCGGGCGTAGAAGGCGCCCCACGTGGCGGTCGGGTCTGACGGCATCGGACGCCGGCCGATGAACATCTGGCCGTCGAAATCAGGTGGCCCGCTCCCGAACTCATCGGCCCCCGCATCATGCATCATCGCCAGAGCGGACCCGAAGTCGCGTGCGGCGGCCTTGCCGGGCGCCGACGTCGCCACCCTGGCCAAGGTGATGTGCTCAGCTCCGACATCCACTACCCGCACGACAGGAGCTCCAGCGGCAGCGAGCCACCGGAGACCAGCCGCCTCGGCCATGAAGAAATCGGGGTGCACTCCGGGCTGATGCTTGCGGTACTCGTCTGCGCTCACCCGTCCAGCGTGCCGGATCACCGTAGGGCGCACTACCATCGCCTCATGACCAGCCTGCAAAAGCGCATCATCACCGAGCTCGAGGTGTCGGACACCATCGACCCCGAAGCAGAGGTGGAACGGCGAGTGGCCTTCCTCAAGCAGTATCTGAAGGCTGCGGGCTCGGCAGGATTCATCCTCGGAATCAGCGGCGGTCAGGACTCCTGCCTCACCGGCAAACTGTGCCAGCTGGCGGTCGAAGGTCTGCGATCAGAAGGAACCGAAGCCACCTTCGTCGCGGTACGACTTCCCTACGGCGAACAAGCCGATGAAGACGACGCCCAGATCGCACTGACGTTCATCGCACCCGACCGGTCGGTGGTGTGCAACGTCAAGCCGGGATCGGACGCCACTGCCGAGGAAGTCGTCCAGACGATCGGCGAACCGCTCGAAGACCTGGTGCGCGGCAACATCAAGGCCCGCGAACGCATGGTGCTGCAGTACGCCATCGCTGCCCACGACAACCTCCTGGTCGTCGGTACCGATCACGCGGCGGAGGCCGTCACCGGATTCTTCACCAAGTACGGCGACGGGGGCGTGGACATCACTCCCCTCACCGGATTGACCAAACGGCAAGGCGCACAGATCCTCCGGCATCTCGGTGCACCCGACTCGGTGACCTCGAAGGTTCCCACCGCCGACCTCGAAGATGATCGGCCGGCGTTGCCGGACGAAGAGGTGCTGGGTGTCACCTACAGCCAGATCGACGACTACCTCGAGGGCCATGAGGTGGACGGTCAGGTGGCCAAGCGGATCGAATCACTGTTCCTGCGTACCCGCCACAAGCGAACGGTGCCGGTCAGCCCTTTTGACGACTGGTGGACGAGCTAGTATTCGAATCCGACTGCACGGCAAGAGCTTCGAGGTTGCGCCCGCTCACTCTTGCCAGCTGGTCGAATCGGTTGTTGGCAATACGCATGACCACCTCGTACGGCAAGGCGAACTTGCGGGCCACCCAGTAGCCGAACCGGATGTCCAGCGAGGTGTACACCATGAACTGGTTTTTACGCACCCCACGCAAAATGGCCTGGGCGGCACGCTCGGGAGAGACGGCCACTTTGTGGAAGTGTTCGATCTGCCGCTGAACCTTCGGGTTGTCCCGGTCGATGCCGGCGATGTCGACGGTGTTGACCAGTGGCGTGTCCACACCGCCCGGGCACACCAGCGAGACCCCGATCTTGTGGCGGCGCAGGTCCATTCGTAGCACCTCTGACACGCCGCGCACCCCGAACTTGCTGGCGCTGTATGCCGCGTGCCAAGGCAGGGCGAGCAAGCCCGCCGCCGACGACACGTTGACGAGATGGCCCCCACGGCCACGGCGCACGATCTGGGGAACGAAACACTCGATGATATGGATCGGGCCCATCAAGTTGACGTCGACCATCTTCTTCCAGTGACGGTGCTCCAGGTTTTCCACTGTGCCCCAAGCAGATACACCGGCGATGTTCATCACCACGTCCATCACACCGACCTCGGCGTCCACCTGCTGGGCGAACCGGCGTACCCACTCGTAATCCGAGACGTCACCTGGACGATGGAACAGGATCTTGCCGTCGGCGCGCTTGATCTCGGCGACGGTCTCGTCGAGATTGTCCGCGGCGATGTCGGTGAGCACGAGCGCTGCACCCTCACGCGCGGCCGCCACGGCAGTGGCCTTGCCGATCCCGCTCCCGGCACCGGTAATCAGGACCCGCTTGCCTTGCAGGGTGGGCACAGGAGCCTTCATCACCAACAGATCTCGAACACTCATGACCCAACCCTACGGGTCACGTCCGCACTCAGATAGGGAGTTTGCCGCCAAACATCTCGTAGACGACCGACAACATCGCCTGCAGAACCTGCGATGCGGCGTCACTTCCCTCGCTCGACAGCAGACCCTCGATCGCCTCCGGATCGTCGGTCTGCGTCAGCTGTCCGAGCAGCGGCAGGATTGCCTGCAGACCACTCAGATCGATTCCCTCACTCTGCTCCGTGGTGGGTGTTGTGGACTGCTGACCGGCCAGAGGCAACTGCGGGAACGCGATACCCGGCGAGGGAGTCGTGGTGGTCGTCTTCGGTGTTGTCGAGGGCGTTGTCGACGGCGTGGCAGCCTTCGGGGTGCTCGTCGACGGCGTCGTAGAAGGGGTCGTGGTCGATCGAGCCGCTGTCGTCGGAGTCGTCGCTGAGGGCGCTGTGGTTGATGGCGCGGCCGCGGAAGGTGCGGTCGGTGCGACCGTGGATGCCGCCGGCGTGGTCGGAGCGGTTCCCGTGGTCGGCGCGGTTCCCGTGGTTGGCGCGGCTCCCGTCGTTGGCGCAGCCGCGGTGGCACCCGTCAGCAAGTACCTGATGGCACCGTCGACGATGGCGATGGCGTACTTGAGCTGGCCCTCGGCACCCGACAACGTAGCGGCATCAGCCGGGTTCGACAGGTTGCCCAGTTCGGCGAAGACGTCCGGCACCTTCGTCAGGTTGACGGCCGCGACGTCCGCGCGGGTCTGCAGTCCGTCCTGCGCGCCGGCGTAGTTCGCGGGTGCAAACCCTGCGCTCTTGAATGCGTCACGCATCTGCTCGGCGGCCTTGCGCCCCTTGCCCGACTGCACCTCGTTCACGGCCGCGTCAGGAATGGGCAGTTCGGGGACGATGATGTGGAAGCCACTCTTACCCGCGTCGGTACCGGGCGAGGTGGAGTCCGCGTGGATGTTCACGGCAAGATCGGCATTCGAGGCGTTGGCCGCGTTGGCCCGCTCATCGATGCACCCTCCCCACCCGGTGTCATCCTGGCGGCTCAGGACAACTTTGGCGCCCTGGCTCTCGAGTCCGGCCTTGACCAGCTGGGTGATGTCCCAGTTGACCTTGTGCTCAGGCACCCCGTCGGGGCTGGTGGCGCCGGTGGTCTGGCACGGCTTGGTGCCTCCACGCCCGTCGGGAACCGGCTTGTTCAGATCGTTGCCCGCAGCCGATCCCTGATGTCCGGGATCGAGGAAAACAGTCTTGCCTGCCAGCGTGTTCCCTTGTGGCGGTGCAGGTTCGGCATTGGCCGCAGTGGGCATCGCGATCAGGGAGGCCGCAACCGCCAGGGAGGTGAGCCCGGCGACGCGGAGGTTCTTCTTGGTCACGGTGTTCCTTTCGAGTACGCCTGAAATCGAGTCCGAGTTCCACCCGATGGGCGCAACATCAGTCACAATATTCACTTCAGTAACAGTCAAGCAGTAGTCGAGACTTTTGGGAAATTGCCGACCTGCACCTG
Source organism: Williamsia muralis (assembly GCF_051487485.1). Lineage (GTDB taxonomy): Bacteria > Actinomycetota > Actinomycetes > Mycobacteriales > Mycobacteriaceae > Williamsia > Williamsia muralis_B. The sequence goes on from NZ_JAHVCV010000004.1 coordinate 119,389, forward strand.
AGAAACCGTTGTTGGCTTGTGATCTGGTCGATGCGTAACTGTGCGGCGGCACAGGTCGGGACAAGCAGATCCGCAGGTACCCTGCGCTACCGCAGGTAGCGGGTGAGGCTGAGCATGGCCTGCTTGTCCACGTCACCGTCGGCGCGAGCCTCCAGCAAGACCCGGCGCACCTGGTCCTCGTCGATGCCCACCCCGATCACCACGAGTTCGGTACGCCGTGGCTCGTCTTTCTCCCAGCGCTGGGCGTGGACCGTCACGTAGTTCCCCACGGTGTGCAGGACGTACTTCTGCCGATGCCCCGCCACGTCGAACCAGACGAATCCTTTGATACGGAACACACCCGCAGGCGGTTGTTCGAGAAAGGCCGCCAGCGCCCGCGGGTTCATCGGGGCGCTCTCGGTCACGGAGACCGACTGGTAGTCGTGGTGCAGATGACCGCAGTGCTCCTCGCTGCCGTCTTCACCGCCCAGATCCTCGGCCAGCAGCAGCTCGTCGAGACCCAGTTGCCGCGGAGCCTTGTCATCCACCTGTTTCTCGTCGGCATCCAACAGCAGTCCGACGTCGATCGCGGAGTCGCTGGTTGCGACGATCGGCGCCGTGGCATTTCGCTCGCGGAGCCGGTCGCGCACGGCGTCGACAGACGATTGCTCGGCCAGGTCGACCTTGTTCATCACGATCATGTCGGCAAGCGCCACGTGCTGATCGATCTGCGGGTGACGCTCCCGTGTGGCCGGATAGTTCGCCGCGTCGACGAGGTACACAAGACCGCCGTACTCGATTCGTGGATGAGTGCTCGCCGCGACCATCCGCACCAGATTGCGCGGCTCGGCCAGGCCGCTCGCCTCCACCACGATCAGGTCCAGAGCGGCGCGCGGAGTGGTCAGCGCGGCGAAGGTGGCCTCGAGTCCCTCGTCGTCGACCGTGCAGCACATGCAGCCGTTACCGAGCGCCACCGTGCCGTCGACCTGACCCGCCACCAACATCGCGTCGATGTTCACCGCTCCGAAGTCGTTGACCACCACACCGATTCGCAGACCGGCCCGGTTGCGCAGAAGGTGATTGAGCAGTGTTGTCTTGCCGGCACCCAGGAACCCCGCGACTATCAGAACAGGAACGGTTGTCATCGCTCCGGTCCGGCGAGGCAGTCGGGGCAGACGACAACAAGGTCTCTGCCGTCGGCGTCGGGGTAGTTGGCGACGTTCTTGGTGGCTGCGCCACATTGTGTGCAGTGTCCGACGACCTTCGCGTGGTCAGAGAAGTCGACGCTCATCCGTTTGTCGAAGACGTAGAGCGAGCCCTCCCACAAGCCGTCGTCGCCGAATTGTTCGCCGTACCGGACGATTCCGCCGTCCAGCTGATAGACCTCACCGAACCCGCGGTTGCGCATCAGAACCGACAGCACCTCGCACCGAACACCGCCGGTGCAGTAGGTGACCACGGGCTTGTCCTTCAGGTGGTCGTAGTCACCGCGCTCGATGACCTCCAGGAAGTCGCGGGTGGTCTGCGTCGGTGGCACCACCGCGTCGCGGAAACGACCGATCTGCGCCTCGATCGCGTTTCGGCCATCGAAGAACACGACGTCGTCTCCGCGGTCCGCGACCAGCTGATGGAGAGCTTCGGGCGTGAGGTGCGCACCCCCGCCGACGACGCCACCGACATCGACCTGCACTTCGTCCGGCGCTCCGAACGTGACGATCTCCGGACGCACCTTGACGCTGAGGCGAGGAAAATCGTCCCCGACGCCGTCGGACCACTTGATGTCTGCATTTTTGAACGCGGGATATGCCCGGGTGCCGCGGACGTAGCGCTTCACCGCGGTGATGTCGCCGCCGACGGTGCTGTTGATGCCGTGCTCGGAGATGATGATCCGGCCCGTCACGCCCGCCGACTCGCATAAAGTTTGCTGCCATAGGCGGATTGCCTCTGGATCGGCCAGCGGCGTGAAGACGTAGAACAGCACGATCTTGGGTGTCGACACACGGGTAAGGGTACGGACATGTGGAACAGATCGATCGCCGTGGCCATCGCAGCCGTCGCGACCGCGGTGGTGCTCGGCGGCTGCTTTCCGGAGGACGGCCCCACCCGCACGGAACTGCCGCCCACCGACGAATTGTCCACCGAGCAATCGGCGACCTCCACCACCACGACCACGCGGAGCACGACGGCCGGGCGGTCGCAGGGCTTCACCGTTGCCACCGCGATCAGCACCGCCCCCCGCGTGGACAACAGCATGTATCACCAGGCCGCGCAGACAGAGGACGGTCCGATCGAGGACACGTCGCAGTTTCATTTCGCGACAGCCGACGGTGCGGTCAACTGCTCCACCGTGCAGCGTGACCGGCCGACCCTTGCGTGCGAGCCCACCAACCCCGCCGGCGGCTCCACGACCAGCCGCGACTACTGCAACTGGGAGGCCGACTACGTGGTCCTCACCGACACCCCCACCCAGGGGACCTGTGCCGACACACCGTGGGTATGGGTTCGCGGCTCGGTGTTGCCCACCGGCTCCACCATCTCCGTCGGCACCTTCCAATGTCTGAACGATGATTCCGGCCTGTACTGCCTGAACACCCGATCACTCAACGGGTTTGCCCTGCGCGACGGTGAGTACCGCGCCTTGTCCGGCGCCGACCCGGCTCCGGCCGCGCTGACCGAGGGCGGCTAGGAATCCACCGCCACACCCGGGCGTCAGCCGGATACACTCGGCACACGAATCGGGCCGCTGCCTGACCAACTCCAGCTGGGCCGAGCGCTCCAGTCGAGCCTGAAAGGTGACGGCCATGACCTATCCCCCGCCGTACGAGCCGCCCTCCAACGATCCGCTGCGCAAACAAGATCCGGGCGCCGGCGACAACCCGCCGCCCGCGGACCCCGGATTCGGCTACCAGCAGCCCGACTACGGCCAGCCCAACTATGGCCAGCCCGACTACGGCCAGCAGGGCTACGGCCAGCCGAACTATGGGCAACAGGGTTACGGGCAACAGGGCTACGGCCAGCCGGGTTACGGTCAGGTGCCCGGGTTCAACCCAGCGGGGTATCCCTACACCCCCGTCGCCCAGACCAACACCAGTGCGGTCATCTCGCTGGTGCTGGGCATCGGTGCATTTGTGCTCGTGTGCGGCCTGGTCAGCATTCCGGCGGTGATCTTCGGCAACAAGGCGATCAAAGAGATCGACCAATCTCAGGGAACGCAGAGCGGCAAGGGCATGGCCCAGGCCGGACAGATCCTCGGCTGGATCGGAATCGCGATCTCGGTGATAGGCATCATCGGCTTTGTCATCCTGGTCGCGGCAGGCTCCGGATCGAGCTGACCACCGTTACTGCGGCGTCAATTGCTCGGCAGTCCTGAGAACTCGATGACCGCGATCAGGTCGTCGAGGGCCTGGCAGAGTGCATCGATACGCTCTGCAGTCGTCGGGGCCGACAGGATGCGCAGTCGATCGGCCGGGCCGAGGCCCAGCCGCACCGCGGTGCCGTAGACCTTCGTCTCCACTGTCTCGTCGTTGTCGAGCGGTTCGATGAGGCGATCGCCGACCGCGATTCCCCGGATCCTCATCAGGGCTTCTGCCAAAGAGTCGAGTCGGTGGACCACCGGCTGGAGATCGAGGTTCAGCTCATCGGTCTGCGGCGTCGGCCACAGCTCGATGTCTGCCTTCGGATACGGGTCGTCGGGCAGCCACGACCTCACCCGGAATCGTTCGGTACCCACGCACGACAGGTGATAGCGGCCGTCGGGCCGTGGACTGCATTCCTCGATGAAGGCAAGTGTGCCGACGTCCACGCGTTCTTCGCCGCCGCCCACCTCGTGGCCTCGAGCGATCAGGACGACGCCAAAGGTGTTGTCGCCGTCCGCGGAAGTGCAGTCGGCGACCATCGTCAGGTAGCGAGGTTCGAACACCTGCAAGCTCAACGGTTCGCCGGGCAGCAGCGTCATCCCCAGCGGAAACATCGGGTGTTCGCTCATGTCACCCAGCATGCCTGGCTGCCGGCACCTCAGAACACCCGGATCCCGGCTCGTCGCCGCAGCCGCACGTCCAACACTTGCGCGCGCATCATCAGCTTCAGCACGGGCGCGGCACGATCGACCACTGCCACCATCCGCCGGATGTCGTCGAAGGCACGTTGCTGCGCGGGCGACCACCGAAGGCCCATCTCGTCACGGAACGGCTGCGGCAGGCTACCTGTGGTCATGAACAGGTAGGGCTTTCCGAGAGTCAGGTGAAGCAAGGTGCCCACCGGACCCACGTGACCGCGAAGGAAACTGAGGTCCGCGATGGCCATCAGATGTTTGCGCACCGCCGGGTCGATGCGGATCGACCCGAGCTGCTCATCCCAATAGAGCTCGAACTGTTCTCGGTCGGCCGGCCACATGTGTGGTCGCACATTGAGAGTGGTCGCCAATGTGGCGGCATCTTGGTAGATGGCATCAGCCTGGCCAGGAGGTATCTGTCCGTACAGGAACTCGTATTGGTCGACGAACCAGCGGTACAGGCACGCCGCAACCCAGAGTTGCAGGCGTGGGTCATTGGCGCTGTATTTCACGGGACTGGCGGCCGTGGACACCACTTGATGATGAACGGATCGAAGCTGCTCCCGCACGAACTCCTTGTCCTCGTCGTCGCCCATCAACGCGACGGCGAGAAAGGAAAAAGTTGTCCGTGCCCGCTTCACCGGATGGATGAAGACATTCCCGGAATCGACCCGACTTTCCCGAACCCCGTGGCCCACAGGCGCCATCGCCAATTGCATGATGACGTTCGCCGTGTTGTTCGCGCTCCCCATGAGGGTCAGCAAATCCGCGGTCTTCGTGGGTGTTCGCACGGTTCCCCTTACTTCAGGGTGATGATGCCCGATGTCACCTGTTGTCGGCGGCGAACTCCCGGATCAACGCCTCACAGAATGCGGGTAGATCGTCTGGCTTACGGCTGGTGATCAGCGTGTTCGAACCGGCGTTGTCGACAACCACTTCCTCATCGGCCCACTGCCCACCGGCGTTGGTGATGTCGGTGCGCAGGCTGGGCCACGATGTCAGCTTGCGGTCAGACACCACACCGGCCTCGATGAGCGTCCACGGGGCATGGCAGATCGCGGCGACCGGTTTGCCCTCGGTGAAGAAGCCGGAGATGAACTTGACGGCTTCGTCGTTCATTCGCAGATTGTCGGGATTGGCGACACCGCCCGGCAGGACCAACGCGTCGAAGTCCGCAGAGGGGACCTCGGCCACCACCTTGTCGACGGGGAATTGGTCAGCTTTGTCGAGATGGTTGAAAGCCTGGATCTGCCCTGATTCAAGAGAGACCAGGGACGGTGTTCCGCCGGCTTTCTTGACCGCCTCCCAGGGCTCGGTGAGTTCGACCTGTTCGACACCTTCCGGCGCCACCAAGAATGCGATCTTCTGACCACTCAGTTCGTTTGCCATTGAAACCTCCGGTCGAAGTGTTGTGCACGTGTACTTTTGGCGCGTTCTGCACTCGCCGATCCGGATACCCGGCGCACCTCGCCAACAAACAGGTGAACAATGGGGAACTCTCTGCCGGTTGGGCCTAGACGTGAGCTACATCACAGTCTTACGGTGGGGCATGGCAACCAAGACCTATAGCAAACCAGTGATTCACCATTGTCCAGCCTGCGGCCAGCAGATGGAGGTCGAGGTGAAAGAGTTCCGGACTTTCGGGGGCGACATCCACAAGACCAAGACCGAGCCGCACTGCATCAATCCGAATTGCGTCGCCAAACAGCATTGAGAGCGACGTTACGGACGGTCGAATCCACTTCTACTGACGAGTAGTACCGGCTTTACCGGGCTGCGCGAGTACCAGCGGTACGCGAAAGCCCTTGCTCGACTTCTCCACTCACAATTCAAACCCGTCTCGGGGCCGGGCGATGGACAGCTGCAACTGTAACGGACTGAGAACATGTTCCTATACGGAAATATGACCGACGCACCCGAGACGGAGTCAGAGGTCGACCTCGGTCGACTTCTCCAGCGTGTCTCCACAGGAGACGAAGCCGCGTTTCGGCGATTGCACGACGCCACCCGGGCACGTCTGTTCGGGTTGATCTACAAGACCGTTCGAGACCTCGGGTACGCCGAGGAAACCCTCCAAGAGGTTTACATCGAGGTATGGCAAAAGGCCGGTCAGTACCAGCCAGAGATGGGCAGGCCGCTGTCGTGGCTCATGATGATCTGTCACCGGCGGGCGATAGACCGGGTGCGGGCAGAAGAACGGCTGCGCAAGAAGACCGCGGTCCTCGCGATGTTCTCGGTCGACATCCCGCAGGGCGGAGCCGATGAGCCCCTCCTGCTGCGCGAGGAGCACCTTCAGATCCGGCGGCACCTCAGCAAGCTGTCGAGCCGTCAGCGTCAGAGCATCGACATGGTTTATTTCGCCAACCTGACGCACGGTGAGACCGCAAAACGTCTCGGAATTCTGGTGCCGACCCTCAAGACCCGGCTCCGCGACGGGATCCTGCGACTGAGGTCGCAAATCCACGCCGAGGCGTGATCTCGGCCACCTGATCCGTGGCGGAGGTCCGGTGCTGAGGTTCGGTACCGGCCCTTCGGGGTACGGAGTGGTCATGGTCAGACCACACATCCCGGAGCGCCCGCGCTGAACGTCGAAATCGTCTACGTGTCGGCCGGCGTCGCACTGCTACTCGCTGCGACTGTTCCCCGACTTTTCCGAGACCGCGCCTTGTCGGCCCCGATGATCGTCCTTGCGATCGGAGCGATCACCGGACTCATCGTCGGGGACACCGGCACCGACCCGGTCTCCCCTCTCTCCCATCCGGCCGTGACCGAGTACCTCACCGAAGCCTGCGTCATCGTGGCGTTGATGGGCGTGGGACTGGCCATCGATCGACCGCTCAACTGGCGCACCTGGAGTTCCACCTGGCGCCTCTTGCTCATCGCGATGCCGCTGTGCATCGCGGGGGTCGCAGTACTCGGTTGGTGGGCCGCTGCGCTCACCCCCGCCGCTGCGGTCCTGCTCGGAGCTGCCCTGGCGCCGACCGACCCGGTGCTGGCCTCTGACGTCCAAGTCGAGGGACCGACATCGGGCGAGGGCTCCCACCAGGAGGACGATGAGGTCCGATTCGCGCTGACGTCCGAAGCCGGCCTGAACGACGCACTCGCATTCCCGTTCGTGTATCTGGCGATATTCCTGGCGACCAAAGGGCCGATCGAGGACTGGATCGTGCCGTGGCTGGCGTGGGAGCTGGTCGGCAAGATCGTGATCGGTGGTCTGGTCGGCTGGTTCGCCGGGGACCTGCTCGGCCGCGGGTTCTTTCGTTTCCCGATCAAACACGCGCGGTTGGCCGATCGCGGCGAGCCGATCGTCGCACTGGCCGCGACTTTCGCGGTGTACGGCCTCACCGAACTCGTCGGCGGTTACGGCTTTCTCGCGGTGTTCGCCTGCGCCCTGGCCATCCGCAACGTCGAACGGTCCAGCGGTTACCACGAGGAGATGCACAGTCTCATCGAACAACTCGAGCACGTCCTGACCCTGGTTGTGCTGCTTCTCGTGGGCGCTGCCCTCACCTCCGGACTGCTGGCCGAATTGACCTGGGGCGGCGTCTTGGTGGGTGTGGCCCTGGTGTTTGTCATCCGACCCGTGGTCGGCTGGCTGTCGCTGCAGGGTTGCGCCGACCTCGGGCCCAAAGAACGCAGGGCCACCGCGTTCTTCGGGGTCCGAGGCATCGGCTCGATCTACTACCTCGCCTACGCGGTCGCCGAAACCGACCTCCCACAGGCGAACATGCTCTGGGCGACACTGTCTTTCACGATCGTGCTTTCGGTGGTGGTGCACGGTGTGAGCGCCGCGAGGGTGATGCGTCTCCTTGAGGGCGAACGCGATGACGCTGCCGCCCCGGACCGGGATCCAAAGCAGTGAACCACCCTCGCGACCTCAGGTTCCCTTGACGTTGAGTACCTGACGCAGTTCGAACTCGATGTCCACGAGCTCTCGCGCGTCGCGCATGACAACGTCGATGTCTTTGTAGGCCGCCGGGATCTCGTCGATCCAGTCGGGTCCGTGCCGGTATTCGATGCCGACCATCGCCTTGTCCAGATCTGCCTCGGTGAACCGGCGCTTGGCTTCGGTGCGGGAGAACCGGCGACCGGCCCCGTGCGGAGCCGAGCACAAGCCCGCCGAATTTCCCTTGCCGCGCACGACATATGAGCGGGTGCCCATGGAACCGGGGATCACACCACGCACACCATCGTGTGCATCGATGGCTCCCTTGCGGGTCAGCCACACGTCCTTACCCGCGTGGCGTTCCTGAACGGTGTAGTTGTGGTGGCAGTTCACCGAGTCCGTCGCGATGTCGGCAGGATCGCCGTCGTGGCCGATCCACTGCGCGAACACCTGCCTGAACCGATCCATCATCTCCGCGCGGTTCTCGAACGCGAACCGCTGGGCCCACGACAGTTCGGTCAGGTATGCGTCGAACTGCGGTGTCTGCGCCGGCAGGTAAGCGAGATCGGCGTTGGGTAACCCGATATGCCACTGCTTGCACAACTTCTGAGCGATCTTGATGTGCTTCTGCGCGATCTTGTTGCCAACGCCCCGCGAACCCGAGTGGAGAAACAGCCAGACGCCGCCGACGTTGTCGATGCACAACTCGATGAAGTGGTTGCCGCCTCCAAGCGAGCCGAGTTGCTCACGCCACTTGGGTGAGTGGGACAGGTCCACCCGATCCGTCGCAGCGTCCGCGGCCAGCGACGCCACCCGTTCCGCGGTGAACGGGAACCGGTCGAGCGAGCGGTTGTAGTTGCCCGGCGACAGCGGGATGGCAGATTCGATCGATGCCCGCAGCACCGACAGATCGCGGCCGGCGAGGTCGTGCTCGCTGTATCGGGTTCGCAGTGCAATCATTCCGCAGCCGATGTCGACGCCGACCGCTGCGGGGATCACCGCGTCGATGGTGGGGATGACCGTTCCCACGGCAGAACCCTTGCCTGAGTGGGCATCTGGCATGAGGGCGACATGTGGGTGCACAAAGGGCATCGACGCGGTCTCTTTCGCCTGCTCGATCGTGTTGTCGTCGATGTGCGAAGCAAACGACAAGAGCTTGAACGAGTCGATACGTCGGGGCTTTCCCGCATTGCTGTCCATACGTCGGACACTATCGCCGAGGTCAAGGAGTTTGTGGTTGTCGCATTGTGACAACCACTTGTCACGCCTCACTTGATGAAAGGCAATCCACCACTTCGTCAGGAGTCGCCATGCACATCACCAAGAGTGAGATCCCGGTCAAGATCGACGTACCGGGGGCCAAGGCACGTCAGTTGCCCGATTTCGGGTCGGCGTCCGCCGGGCCCGTGGGCGCGGAGTATTTCAGCCTGGGCGCGGGGACCGACATCGCGCCGCTACTCGAAGGTTTGGCCGACGACGCTTGCCACTCACCCCACTGGGGTTACCTGATCTCCGGCGAGGTGGTCGTCAGCTTCACCGACGGCGCTGCCGAGACGTGCGTCGGCGGCGATGTGTACTACTGGCCACCGGGACACTCGGTACGCGTTGTCCGTGACACAGAGGTTGTCATGTTCAGCCCGCAGGTCGAGCACGGCGCCGTGATGGATCACATGCTCACCAAGCTGGCCGCCGCGACGCCCTAGGAGAGGCCGTGCCACGAACCACTCAACGAAGCACCGTCCACATGATCGGCGCAACGGTGTCGGGTGAATAGCTGCAGCAGCTTCCGGTCCGAACGGTCTTCTTGAGGTGGTCTCCCAACACGGGATCGTGCTCGGCGAGACGGTCGAGCGCATAGCGCAATGATCTGGTGACGCTGGTCCGGGCTCGTTCGGCGGCCCCACCGGTGTGGCGCAGTCGTCCGCCGAGACCGACCGCGCCACTCAATTCGGCGAGCAGGAACTCGCGGTCGCGTTGCGCCAATTCGACCCGCGCGATGTCGTTGTTGTGCTCCGCCTCCGCGATGTCCTGATCGACGTCGTCCAATCGCCGGCGATACGCGGCACGGGCCTGTTCATCGATGATCGGGACCGGGTCGGCCACCTCGTGGCCTCCACACAGGTCCATCGCCCGGAACTCGTGACCGGGCCGCGACAGCAACGTCGCCAGGTATCGGAGGCCTCTGAGGTCGGAGAGAACCGTCTCGGTGTGGCGGAACGCGAGTCGCCACCGGTCACCGGTCCACGTCATCGTCGCCGCCATGGGCTCGGCGGTCGTCGCCGAGGAATCCCCGGCCAGCAGCGCGGCCACCTCGGCCGCCCGCCTGACCGCTCCGAATGACTCGAACTCCGCGTGAGCAGCCTGCCAGTCGAGACGACTTCGCACCGAGTCGCCCGCAGCTGCACAGGCAATCCCCAGCACCACGCGGGCCACGGCTGCCTCATAGGGTGCGTCCAGCTCACACCACTGCACCACGGCGATGCCGGCTTCATCGACGGCGAGCTCGGGGACGTCGGCCAACAGGTGTGCCCGCGCTGTGGCCAGCGCCGCGCAGGCGGCCAGACCCTGACCGACGAACCGTTCGCTGATGCTGCGCAGGCGCGCGGCTGCCCGTGTTGCCGTAGCGGCGTCGCCACCGGCGTAGGCGATCTCGGACTGGGCGTCGAGTAACGGTACGAGCCGCAGGTCTCCGAACGGCGGCCGTTCCTTCCACGGCAGATCCGGCGGGTTGGTCACGGCGTCAGCGATGAGTTCTGTCGCCGCACCGATCTCACCCTGCTCCAGCCGCAGCAGCGCAAGCCCCCGCAGTGACGGCCACGCCCGTCGATGCGCCTCCAAGAACGCACCCTCCGCGCCATCCAGATCACCGAGGCGGAGCCTGATGTTGCCGAGTTCGACCAGCGGCCAACCGAATTCGCGACGCATCCAGGGACGGAGTTCGTCACAGGCCGCGAGCGCCTCGTGTTCGGCCGCGGCGCCGGGGCCGCTGACTCGCAGTAGTTCGGCGCGGTGCACGCGGCACCGCCCATGTAAGCCCCCGTACGCGTGACCGTGGCGCCAGTGGTCCATGACGTCGGTCCATTCGCGAGCCCGGTCGTAGGCGAGCAACCCCTGCGCGGCGCAGATGAGTTCGCAATAGAGCATCCCCGTGGTGAACGGATCCACGGCGCCCGACATGAGCTGCAGTGCAGCATCGTCGAGAATTGCGAGGCCCGGTTCCACCTCGCCGTCAGCGATGAGCAGACGTGCGGTCGCCACCTGCCCCAGGAGTACGGCAGACGAGACGTCCAGCTGTGCACCGAGTTCCATTGATCGCTGAGCTTGCCGACGTGCTCCGTCCGGGTCACCGCACATGAAACGTTCGTACGTTCTCACCATCGCGAGCAACGCGTGAGCCGGCACCTCACCGAGCCCCGCGAGCTCGCGTTCGGCTCGCGCGACCCAGCCGCGAACCGGTGCCATCAAGCCGGTGTCGACCAGAAGGTGGAGTGCCACATGTGCTGCAGCCCAGCCCGCACCCGCATGCTCGCCTGCATCGCGTCGACGCTCGTACAACGACTCCCACACACCGACAGCAACTTCGAACTCGCCGTTCCCGTAGTGCGCCATTGCGCGGACCTCATCGGCCTTGGAGGAAGTCTCGTGGGCGAGCAGAGCCAGCGCGGCGGTCCATTCGTCGCGCGCCATGGCCGCCTTGGCGTCGGAGAGGCCGGTCATCGCCCCAGATCGCTCATCGGCCCAGTATGACCGGGCACGATGTTCATTTGGGTGAAGTCACAAACCTCCGACTTTCGGGCGCGAACCGTCCACCCGTGTCAGGTGGCCCGCGTCGGCTGATACCTGCGGATCAAGCCCACCACGAGTGCAGCCGCACCGGCCAATCCGAAGATCACGACCTCGCTGGTCTGGTCTCCGCGGGCGGACTCGCATGCCTGCACTTGGCTGGTGTTGTCGCCGAGCCCGAGACTGTTGGCGGAGTTGTCACCGAGGTAGCGATCGGCCAGCGCTCGGGTCAAATCCTTGGTGGTGTCGCCCAGGTTGAACTCGGCGTCCTTCGCCACTGCCGACGAATCGTCTTTCAGCGCCCAGCTCCCGCAGCCCGTGCCCTGCGAGTTGTCGACCGGCCAGAACGCGAACGCCGCAGCCACGACGAGCAGTATCGCCGCCGCGATGAGGAACACCCGACCCGGTTGCCCAGATCTCTTCGGCAGGTTCACGGCAGCGGGGTCCTTTCACGAATGAACGTCTTCTTTGATTCCTCGTTCATGATCGCAAAGTTGTTACCGGTGGGCTTCGATGGGCAAGAATCACTCACCATCCAGCTCGAGGAGCGATATGCCCCGCGCGGTGAGTCCGAAGCGCAGCGGTTTCTTCGTCACCGTTTCTATGATCCCGGCATCGTCCAGCAGCTGGAGTCGCGGGCGGATGAACTGACTCGACCGTTTAGCCGCGTCGGCCAAGGTTTGCAATTTGACGGTGCGGTTCGCATCAAAATGGTGAGCCTGTCCCAGGGTGTACAGGACTGCACCGACGTCATCGCGATCAACCGGCGGCGCCGACTCGCGATCGAGTCCTACGCTCAGGGGGAATTGCTCATCTTCAAGCAGAACCCGGATACTCGCCGCGATTGAGTCAATCTTCCGTCGACGCTCGGAGAGGTCGAGCAGCAAACGATGTTGCGCCTCGGCGATGATCTCCAGCATGTCGATCAGATAGGGCGTGAGATCCCCGCGGTTCAGCGAATTCTCCGCGTCGGCGAATGCTCGGTAGTAGCGATCCTTGTTGTCGGCGACAGTCGCCGACAGCGCCAGGCTCGCATACGGTGCCAGCACCTGCCGAAGGTCCAGTGCGAGAAGGTAGCGCCCGGTTCGGCCGTTCCCGTCGTAGAAGGGGTGCGTGTACTCGAAGATGAAGTGCGAGACCACCGCTCTGATCAGACGCGGGATCGAGTCGTCGCGCCCCTGGCTCAGCATGAGAGTCAGCGCGTCGTCGATCGCCGACTCGGGCAGCACACCGGTGTGCACGACCTTGGTTCCTGATTCGATCGATACCGGTCCTTGCCGGAACCGCTGTCCATCGGGGGCGTCTTCGTCACGAATTTCGCCCCGAGTCACCGCGTCGTAGACAGCCCGGATGTCGTCGAGCGTCTGCGGACTTTCGGCCTCGTCGTCGCCGATGGCGAGGTAGAGCCGCACCATCTCCGCGAACCGCCTATCCGTGATGAGTCGTTCCGCCCGCACGGCCTCGATTGCCTTGCTGATCTCCTTCCGGGTTGAGCGGACATGTTCGATCTCGTTCGTCGCCTGGATTTCGTCGATCACCATGCGATCCAGATAGTGGCGGCGCGCGGCGCCCGGCAGCCCTTCCCACTCGGCTCGAATCGTCGGCTCGAAGCTCATGATCCGTTCGATCAGGGCTGCGACTTGGGGTGTCATCAGTGCGAACATCGAGTGTTCGCCGATCATCAGGTCCCAGTGGAGGGCGGCAGGCGAATCTCGTCGAGCTCGTTCCTCGGCGTCAGTACCAACACGATCTCGCTGATGAAAGATCGACCTCAACGTCCTGTACGCCATCTGGTCCTCCCCGCGCCGCACACTGAATAGCTGCCTGCTTCAGGCTATCTATTTTATCCAGAACCCATTCTGGACCAAATAGCGCGGCGGGCGCGAGTGCCTTTTTACGACCGTGCGGACCGTACAAGAAGTAGCTGATACCCGTCGGACAGATCGTTGAGGCCGCCGTCGTCAACGCTGAACTCAGATCGAGGCCAATCACGGGTGATGAGGTTGACGGCTAAAGATCAGTCACTGACGGACGTTGCCTGACTCGGTGGTTGATCCCCACCACTCCTGACCCACCGCGGGGGTTCATACGACAAAGGGCAGATCGGAGTAGTCCCTGATCTGCCCTTTGTGAAGTGGAGCTAAGGGGACTCGAACCCCTGACCCCCACACTGCCAGTGTGGTGCGCTACCAGCTGCGCCATAGCCCCGTATTCGGTTTTTGCACCCGCGCCAGGTTGTTTGCCCTGGTGCTGCGTGCTCGATCGAAATTACACCATCGGCGCGAACCCGGCCAAATCCGCTGTAGCGGCGACTTCGGCCGGGTTCTCCCCCGCATTCACCGGGGGTGCGATGTTGTCAGTTGTTTGCGCCGCCGAGGATCTGATCAACCCAGCCGGTTCCGTTGGTGATGGTGACCTTCTTGCCGTCCTGCAACACACTGGGAGTTCCGACCTGACCGTCGAGCGCCTTGGCAAGCTGCGTCTGCGACTCGTCGGCGATGGACTCGGCAGCCTGGACCTGAGTGCCGTCGGCGATGCACTGCTGGGTGGCATCCGAAGCGCCGACGTCCTTGGCGAACCCGGCCAGCGTCTGATTGTCGTGGTCGTCGCCGCCCTCCTTCGGCTGCACCGCGAAGAGCTTGGAGTGGAACGCAAGTTTCACGTCCTGATTCTCGGCGTCAGCCACGCACTTCATCGCGCCCGCTGCCCGAGAGCTGTAGTCACCCGACCCCGACTGCTCGTTGAGGAAGGTCAGCATGTGGAACCGCACCTGCAGCTGCCCGCTGTTGACTGCGTCGGTGATGGTCTGGCCGGACTGTTGCTCCACGCTGGCGCACGCCGGGCATTGGAAGTCCTCGAACATGTCGATGGTGTGCGGAGCCGTCGGGCTGCCCACCACGAACGTCGCGGAGTTGGACAACACGGCGCTGTCGGCGCCGCCCTTGTTGCGCTGGCTGTTCCAGATGATGCCGCCGATGACCACCGCCGCGATCACCAACACCGCGAGGCCGGCGAGCACATACGTGGTGGTGCTCGACTGCGCCTGGGGCTGGTACTTCGACTTCGCCGTCTTCGGAGCGGGCCGTTTGCTGTTGCTACTCAATGCTTTTCCTCGGTTGCCATTTCATCATCTACACCCGCGGCCGTCGCGGGGTCGTTGGAGTCATCGTCGTGGTCGTCGCGGGCCACCCGTGGTCGAGAGCCCGGGCCGAGCGCCAGGGGGCTTCGCGGGAAAACGATCAGCCACGCTGCGAGTGCCAGGAACCCGACATCCCGAAGGATCTCGGTGAGGTAGTTCCGCCACGACACATCGGCTTCCCCACCGCCTCCGAAACAACCGCAGTCGATCGTGTAGCCCCGTGCCCACACCGACACGATGGCCGCGATCAGCAGTACCAGCAACACCGCCGAGGCGATGGCCGCCGGACGTACGGCCAACCCGATCAACAGAAGCAGTCCCAACGCGATCTCAGCCATGGGTAGCACCAGCGACACCGCGTACGCGGTCGAATCCGGAAACAGGTGATACGCCTTCACCGCGATCTCGGACTGGTCGGGATCAACCGCCTTGATGCCACCGGCTACCAGCCATACCGCCGCCAAGCCGATACGAACCGGCACGCTCACGACGTATCTCCACACACGCACCAGCCTAACGACCACCGCCTGAGAGGTCGCTTAGCAAAAGCACGCAGCTTCGAACACGTGCGAAGCAGAGGTCGACAGGTGTCGGCCGATACCATCTCGTGGTGGCCATTCCAGGTTCCTCGGACCAGACACCGCATCCTGCCGACGTGGGTGTGGAAGAGGTCGGGCACACCCACGCCAACGTGGCAGGCGGTCGACTCCGTGCCGCGACATTCGGCGCGATGGACGGCCTGGTCACCAACATCAGCCTCGTCGCCGGTGTCGGCGCGTCAGGCGCCAGCGGGCACACCATCGTCCTCAGCGGAGTTGCCGGGCTGGTGGCCGGAGCGTTCTCCATGGCCCTCGGTGAGTTCGCCTCGGTCTCCACCCAGAACGAGCAGGTGGACGCGGAGGTAGCTGTCGAGCGTCGTGAGATGCGCAAGCACCCCCGAGAAGAACTGCACGAGCTGGTCGAAGCGTTCATCGAGATGGGGATGTCGGAACAGACCGCGACGGCGGCGGCCGCCGAGATCCACCAGGACACCGACAAGGCCGTGAGCCTGCACCTGACGCAGGAGCTCGGCGTCGATCCCGATGAGAAGCCGTCACCGAAGGTGGCAGCGGTCTCGTCGTTCGTGATGTTCTCGATCGGCGCGGTACTCCCGCTGATCCCCTACCTGCTCGGGTTCGAATCGCTCACGGCTGGATTGCTCGTGGGTGCCGCCGGCCTGATCCTGGTCGGTGGACTGGCTGCCCGGATCACCGGCCGACCGATCTGGAAAGGCGCGCTGCGACAACTCCTTTTCGGTGTCATCGCGGCCGGTGCCACCTATCTCGTCGGATTCGCGATCGGGGTGCCCGCGGGCGGCTGACACCGCCCACGCACGGCCTTGCGTGTCGCGCTTCGGTTCGAACCGGAGCGGGACGCACAAGACCGTGCGGCGTCTGAGCTTTCAGCTCGATCCGAGCACGCCGTCCACCAATTCCTGGGCCTCGTTCTGAACCTGGGCCAGATGGTCTGCGCCATTGAAGGATTCGGCGTAGATCTTGTACACGTCTTCGGTGCCCGAAGGCCGAGCCGCAAACCAGGCGTTCTTGGTGGTCACCTTCAGACCACCGATCTTCGCGCCGTTACCCGGCGCCTCGGTGAGTACTGCGGTGATCTCCTCGCCGGCCAGCTCGGTTGCCTTGACCTGCTCGGCCGACAGCTTCCCGAGTACCGCTTTCTGCTCGCGGGTGGCAGGGGCGTCGCGACGCGCATACGCGGGCGACCCGCCGTATTGCTCGGCCAGCTGCGCATACCGTTCGGACGGCGAAATGCCGGTGACGGCAAGGATTTCCGAGGCCAACAGCGCCATGATGATGCCGTCCTTGTCGGTGGTCCACACCTGCCAATTCTTGCGCAGGAATGACGCGCCCGCACTCTCCTCACCACCGAAACCGACCGAACCGTCGAGCAGTCCGGGCACAAACCACTTGAAGCCCACCGGCACCTCGACGAGCTGCCGGCCGATCCCCGCGACCACCCGATCGATCATCGACGAGGACACGAGGGTCTTCCCCACTGCCGCGCCCTTGGGCCAGTCGGGCCGGTGGGTGAACAGGTAGTCGACGGCAACCGCCAGGAAGTGGTTCGGATTCATCAGGCCGCCGTCGGGCGTGACGATGCCATGCCTGTCGGAGTCGGCATCGTTGCCGGTGGCGATCTGGAAGGAATCCCGAGCGTCGATCAGCGATGCCATCGCATTCGCGGAACTGCAATCCATCCGGATCTTGCCGTCGGTGTCGAGAGTCATGAACGAAAACGTGGGATCCACAATGGGATTGACGACAGTCAGTCGTTCCAGTGTGTAGCGGGCACCCAGCTCGGCCCAGTACCCAACTGACGCGCCGCCCATCGGATCGGCACCGATACGCACCCCGGAGTTCCTGATGATGTCCATGTCGACCACGGAATTGAGGTCGTCCACATAATTGGCGCCGAAGTCATAGGTGCCGTAAAACTCGGACTCCTTGGCCCGCTCGAACGGGATTCGCCTGACGCTGCCCACACCGCTCTGCAACAACTCGTTGGCGCGAGCGGCGACCTGCGAGGTGATGTCGGTGTCGGCGGGTCCACCATTGGGCGGGTTGTACTTGAAGCCACCGTCTCGAGGCGGGTTGTGGGACGGCGTCACGACGATTCCATCGGCACTCGGTCCCCCGCCGCTGTTGTGCGTCAGGATCGCATGACTCAGCGCCGGTGTGGGAGTGAATCGGTCTTTGTTGTCCACCAGCACATGGACGTCGTTGGCCACGAGGACTTCGATGGCCGTCTGCCATGCGGGCAGCGACAACGCGTGGGTGTCGCGTGCGATGAAGAGCGGTCCGGTGATGCCGGCGACGGTGCGGTACTCGACGATCGCCTGGGTGGTCGCAATGATGTGGTCCTCGTTGAACGCACCGTCGAGACTGGAACCGCGATGGCCCGACGTGCCGAAAACGACTTGCTGGGCCGGGTTTTCCGGGTCAGGCTTTTCCGAGTAGTAGGCGTCGATCACCGCCGACACATCAATCAGATCTTCCGGTAGTGCCAGGGTCCCCGCACGCGGGTGAGCCATTGAAAATCCTTCCGGTTGTCTGCGACCGGCCGGCGGGCGGCGGTCACAATCCTCGGCGTCTTTGACTGGACCCCCCGAATTCTGCCACCGATCGCGGTCGCCATGGGGTTGGCGCGGGTTACACTCCTCCCGAACACCGCTCCAAACGTCTGGGCGGACGACCTCGGTCGGGGTGACGGAGGCACATCAATGCGCGTTCACACGTTGTTTCGGCGTGGGCTGGGAGTGAAGATCGCGGCCGCCGTCTTCGCAACCGCCGCTGCCATCGGGTTCACCGCTGCGCCCGCAAGCGCTGCCCCGTTCATGCCGGCCACCGACTCGGATCCGTTCTATGCAGAACCGGCGGGCATCGAGAATGCAGCCAACGGCGACGTGCTCCGCGTGCAAGCGCTGCCGAGTCCGTTCCCCGGATCCAGTGCCCAGAAGGTGTTGTTCCGCAGTACCAATTCGCAGGGTGAACCCATCGCCGCGGTCACGACGGTCATCGTTCCCGACGGCGGGGCTCGCCACGACCTGCTGTCGTATCAGCCGTTCACCAACTCTCTCGGGCCGCAGTGCGCGCCCTCGCATCAGATCTTCCGTGGCGGTCTGCAGGAGCAGCAACTCATCGGTGTGGCGCTGGCGCGTGGCGTCGCGGTGAACATCCCCGATCACCTGGGACCGACCAGCGCCTACGGGGCTGCCCGACTCGGCGGCACCATCACCCTGGACTCCGTCAGGGCCGTCCAGTCGAGCCCCGGATTCCGGGTCGGCGATTCACGCACGGTACTCGCCGGGTACTCGGGTGGCGCCATGGCCACTGCCTTCGCAGGCGTGTTGGCACCGACGTACGCCCCGGAACTCGATCTTGTCGGTTTGTCCGCGGGGGGCACACCGGTCAATCTCGAGGCAATCGCCCGCACGCTGGGTGTGGCCCCGAACCCGCTGTTCGGCCTGGGCTTTGCAGCCTCCCTCGGCCTCGAGCGCGAGTACCCGAACGAGGTGTCGTTGTCTGAGCAGCTGAATGGTCGGGGTGTCGCGCTGGCCAACCAGATCCGCAACGCGTGCACCGACCCGATCATCGATGCCGGCGCCAACATGAAGATCGCCGACGTGGTCGACTCAGGGACCTTGGCCAACACCCAGGCCGGTGTCGATGCCCTCAACCGCAACAGCGTCCAGATGTTCCCGGGCGCGCCGCGGATGCCGGTGCTGCTCTACCAGGGTGCCGATGACCAGCTCACTCCCACGTCCCGGGTGCTGGCCACCGCTGCACACTGGTGCCGACAGGGAACGCGGGTACAGACAGTGATCGTCCCCGGTGACCACGGCTCCACCATCGCGGCCGGTGTCCCGATCGCATTGAGCTACCTCAACGACCGCCTGGCAGGGGCGCCGGCACCCAGCACATGCTGATACCCGGTTTGCCGGTGGCGGCATCGGTCTTGGTGTTGCCCGGTGGCACCGACAACTCGACAACGCCGTTCAGCCGACGCCAACCTGCACCGATGCGGATGTACCCGTTCACGTTGTCGCTGCGTGCGCTTCCGCGAGTGGTGGTGCACCAGGCCGTCTACGACGTCCACGGGTGGAACGGCGAGCACAACAGTCCCCTCGCTCCCGCCCAGGCCGCCTTGGACCGCCTTATCGACGCGCATCCGGATTCCCCGGTGATCCTGGTCGGGCATTCGATGGGCGGCAGGGTCGCCGCGCATCTCGCCGCCGACAAGCGGGTGGCCGGCGTTCTCGCCTTGGCGCCGTGGTGGCAGCACGCGGATTGGGAGTACATCCATGGCGAGGCACGGGTCTTGGCGCTACACGGGACCGCCGACCAGCGAACGTATTCGGCCCGGACGGAAAAGGGCATCACGCAACTCCGCGAGCGTGGGGTCGACGCCGAGTTCGTGCCGATCGAGGGCGGCGGCCACGCCATGCTCGACCACGTCTGGACGTGGCAATCGACTTCGCTGACCTTCGTCCGCAGCTTCCTGTAGTCGAAGTTCGCGCCACCTACGACGAAACGCCCCGGTTGCAACCGGAGCGTTTCGAAGTGTGCGGCGCGAATTTCGGCCTGAGTGGTCAGCCTGAGGGGCGAGCCTGAGCGGTCAGCCGACGTAATCGAACGTGTCGGGATTGGGGCCGACCCGGCCGTCCTCGCCCTTGTCGAGCGCGTCGATCTTGGAGACTGCGTCGCTATCGAGCTCGAAGTCGAACAGCGCGAAGTTCTCCTGCACCCGCTTGGGGGTCACCGACTTCGGGAAGATGATGTCGCCGCGCTGAATGTGCCAGCGCAACACAACCTGTGCCGGGCTCTTGCTCACCTCGGCAGCCAGGTCGGTGATCACCGGATCGTCGAGAACCTTGCCCTGCGCGATTGGTGACCAGGCCTCGGTCGCGATGCCGTGGTCGCTGCCGTACTTGCGCACGGTGTCGTTGGCCAGGTACGGGTGAACCTCGATCTGATTGACCGCCGGCACCAGTTCGGTCTCCCTCGCGAGCCGCTCGAGGTGCTCCACCTGGAAGTTCGACACACCCACGGACTTCGAACGGCCCGACTTCGCGAACTCGATCATCGTGTTCCAGGTGGAGACGTAATCGCCGCCGTACTGGGTGGGCAGCGGCCAGTGGATGAGGAACAGGTCGATGTAGTCGAACCCGAGATCGGACAGGGTGGTGTCGAACGCTTTACGCGCAGCATCGGGCTCGTGGAACGAGTTGTTCAATTTGCTCGTCACGAAGATCTCGTCGCGCGGGATACCCGAGGCGCGAATGCCTTCGCCCACCTCTTTTTCGTTGCCGTACATCTCTGCGGTGTCGATGTGCCGGTAGCCGATGTCGAGTGCCGTCTTGACCGCATCGGCGGTGTCCTCGGGTTTGATCTGGAAGACACCGAAGCCCAGCTGCGGAATGGTGTTCCCGTCGTTGAGAGTGATGTTCGGAACCTGAGTCATCGTCGTACTCTCCTCATTGGTTGTGCCCTGGACACGAAAACGGGGAGAGAACCATTGTTTGGTTCTCCCCCCGTATCCGTGATCTGACGGTGGAGCTGCCGGGAATCGAACCCGGGTCCTTCGCCGTTTCAGCAGGGCTTCTCCGTGTGCAGTTCGCTAAGCCTCTACTCGGATCTCTCGGTCACGCGAACAAGCCGAGATGACGATCCCAGTCGCTGTTTGATGTCCCATTGCGGTCCGCGACCGCCCGCAACGGTTAGCTCTCTGAATGATGCCGGTACCCGGGGCGAGAGCTCACCCGGGCCGACAGACCAGCCGTCGCTTAGGCAGCGAGGGCGTAGTCGCGCTGATTCTTATCGGCGCTTAATTGGTTGCTATGACGCTTACGGTGGTCTCTAGCCTGCACCGACACGCTTCCCCTACCTTGACGCACGCAGTCGAAACCGTTCAGCCCCTCGATAGGTTCCACCGCACCGAAGTACGGCAGACATACATCGTAACAAGCACTGCGGCCCGAATCATTCCCATTTCGATTCGGGCCGCAGTGTTGTCACCCTCTCGGGCGCTGTGATCAGGCCGGCTGCACGCCTGTACCGATCACTGCCAGCGCCTCGGCGAGCGGGTCGCGCGAGGTGAGCACCTTCTCTGCCGAGTCCAGCACCACGTCGACCACCTCGGGAAGCTGCGGTGCCACCACGCCAACACTCTCGACGACGGCGGTTGCGATCTCGACTGCGTCCGGTGCCTGATCGGCCAACGAAGCCGAGGCTTCATCGACCGTCGAATCGATGGACGCCACCGGAGTGTCGCCCGCCGGCGAGTCGTTCACCGCCGACTCCCGCAACCACGTGCTCACGTATTCCGAGCCCGTACGCCCCGACGAATCGGCAGGCTGGTCGAAATAGCTGACGTGACTCGGCCCCGGGTACCAGTAGCTGGGTTCGGTTGCCATCGTCACGAGCCCGAGATTGTCGCGGAGGCCGGCCTCCCTCTCGTACTGGAGTCTCGCCTCCCAGGAGACGGGCAGATCCACCACGAAACCGAGCACTCCGGAGACAGACAGATCGTCCGGGGTGGGCACGGCAACTGATGGCGAACTGTTCTTCTCCACTGCCCGGCCGAGCGATTCCGAACCCGACAGCCAGTCCGGCGTGGCGAGTACGTACGCACCGGTCCGCAGTGCCGTCCGAACAAGTGCGTTCCCGAGATCAGATGCAATGCCCGACGGGTCGGTGGTGTCGATGTGCATCTGTTCGGCGATGTTTGCGCCCGTCCGGACCACCTGCGCATCCTCGGGAATAGAGCACGCGAAGTCACCTGTCTCACAGAGAGATACGACCCGACCGGTGAGCGCACCGAATCCGGCCGATCCGGCCGACCCGATGCCGCCGCCGACCGCGACCTCAGTGGTACCGGACAACGTGCGAGCACCGTTGAGCGGTGCCCGAAGGCCCGGCGCCCCTGGTACGAGACCCGTACCGGCGGCGCGGTTGGGATCGGAGATCAGGTACACACCGCGTACCCGGTCGGGCGCCACGGGCCCCCGGTTCTCGCCGATGTCCGCGGCGACCTTGTGTGCGATGTCGGCGCCCTGGCTGTATCCGACGATCGCGATGTCGGTGCCCGGTCCACACTGCGCCCCGATCTGGCGGATCTGGGCGTTGGTGGCCTCGACTCCTCGCGCCGAGGAGTCGGCGTATGTGGTCCCGTCGGCGGTGTAGCCGAAGTCTGCCGGATACGGGACATAGGTGGTTTGCATTTCCCCTGGTGGCACCCCACGCCCAGCTTCTTCGATCGTGGGGGCCAGAACTCCGGCCTGCTGGTGCGGGTCCCGGTTGACGCTCGAATCGAGCGTGCCCGGTACCACCACCACGTGCAGGTCCGGACAGTCACTGATCGGCCGGGCCGATGCGACCTGCGGTGTGGCGGTCAGCGAGATCGCCGCTGCCGCGACCGCGGCAACGCCCAGCACAGAACCCCGTAAACGGCGTCTGGCCGGTGAAGAGGTGAGGCCCCCGGTGTGGCCTCGCGTTCGATTCATGCTCGGTTGCTCCTGTTTTGACACGCACCACAAAGGGCGACATGTTCTTTACGACGTGCCCGAAAACGGCCGATTGGCCACCCGCATCAACGAGGGCTTTCCAGAAATGACACATGGCGATCATCTGTCATCCGATTGAACGGCGCGCGGCGAGAAAGGCACGCGCACACAAATTGCTGGGCGCGACAGGTGAACGCAATGGTTCACGTCGGCGCAGCACTTGAGGTTTGGGCCACCGAGACCCATGAATGTGATCTTCATCGCTCAATGAAGTCCACGGACACGGCCGACCGTGCGATGAGGTAGTTCGTGTCCGCTTGTGGCCGAGCGACTCTCGGCCGGCATCCGATCACCCGCCGGGCGACGAACCATGATTCTCGACTCAAAAGTCCGGCACGGTGCCCGATCGGCGATTTAGAAGAAACCCGGTGCGCGCAATTCCGCGAGCAGTCGAAGAAAAATCACGGTGAACAATTCGACGAATCGGCTACGGCCAATTTTTGCGGCAACGCCGAATATGCAGTGGGTGTTTTTAACGCATTCCCTTGACGCGCCTGCCCAATTCACGAGTGACCTCGCGTTCGGCGTCGCGACGGGCCAGATCGTGCCGTTTATCGTGAGCCTGTTTACC
Organism: Williamsia muralis; assembly: GCF_051487485.1. Lineage (GTDB taxonomy): Bacteria > Actinomycetota > Actinomycetes > Mycobacteriales > Mycobacteriaceae > Williamsia > Williamsia muralis_B. Next base: position 142,917 of record NZ_JAHVCV010000004.1, read on the forward strand.
GCGCGCCAGTGCCAATTCCACTTTGACCTTGCCATCGCTGAAATACATCGACAGCGGTACCAGGGTCAGGTTGCCGTCACGGATCTTCCCGATCAGGCCATCGATCTCGCGGCGGTGCAGAAGCAGTTTGCGATTGCGGCGTGGCGCATGGTTTGTCCACGAACCGTTGCCGTACTCCGGGATGTGAAGGCCTCGCAACCACACCTCGCCGTTGTCGACGGTGGCGAAGGCATCGACCAGCGACGCCTTGCCGTCGCGCAGGCTCTTCACCTCGGTGCCCAGCAACGCGACGCCCGCCTCGTAGGTGTCGAGAATGGCGTAGTTGTGCCGCGCCTTACGGTTCGTCGCAATCGCCTTGCGACCTTTTTCCTTCATCGATTCACCTACCTTCGTCCCGTCTTCTTGCGCTTGTGGTGCGCCGAGCTGTTCATTTCACCGAGCCACGCAACACTACACACGCTGCGTCTGGACGTCGCGTGATTTGTCTACCGGCCGAGATCGGCGGTGTCACTCGCGGACGTAGTACCGCAGCGTGCCGTATGCCGTCACGCTCGAGAGCACCACGCCGATGATGATCAGCCACGGGGCCACGAACAACACGTCGGCCGTCTGGATCTTGGCCAGGATGTTCACCCCGTAGAGGTCTTGCAGTGCCCGGTCGAAGAACAACGCCTTGGCTCCGAATAGTCCCGCGATGGCCAGCAGTGAACCCACCACGGTCGCGACCACCGCTTCGAGGAGGAACGGCAGCTGGGTGTACCAGCGTGTCGCACCCACCAGGCGCATGATGCCCACTTCCGTGCGTCGGGTGTAGGCAGCCACCTGAACAGTGTTGGCGATCAACAAGATCGCGGCGATCGCCTGCACCAGCGCGATGGCGAAGGCAGCATTTCGTGCCCCGTCGAGGACGCTGAAGATCCGTTTGACCAGCTCGCGTTGATCGAGGACGCCGTCCACTCCGTCGGCGTCCTTGAACTGATCGAGGACAGCACCGAACTGATTCGGGTCCGCCATCCTGACCTTGAACGATGCGGGAAGAGTGTTCTCTCGCACCAACGCGGCGATGTCCGGGTTGTTCGCAAATGTCTTGGTCTTGGCGTCTTTGAACGCCTCGGCGCGGTCGATGTACTGCACCGACTCCACGCCACGGGCAGCTTCGATCTGCTCCCGCAACGGCGCACATGGCGCGGCCTTGCAGTCGGGGTCGGCGTCGGTCACAGGATCGGAGATGAAGATCTGCATCTCCACCCGGTCGAGGAAGATGTCCTGGGTCTTGTCGGCCATCTGCACCACCAGCAACCCCGCGCCGAACATGCCCAGCGTGATCGCGGTGGTGATGGTCATCGCCATGGTCATCGTGACGTTGCGGCGCAGTCCGTTCAGGACCTCGCTCAATATGAAACTCGCGCGCATGTGAGTTCGGGTGTCCTCCCGGTCGGGACTACAGAAGTAGGTGAAAGTCGAAGGGTCGGAGCCGGCTCAGCCGCCGAGCCCGTAGACGCCATGGGCGTCGTCACGGGTGAGACGGCCGTTGCTGAACTCGAGCACACGGCGCCGCATCGCATCGACGATCTGGCGGTCGTGTGTTGCCATCACCACCGTGGTCCCGCGTCGGTTCACCCGATCGAGCACCTCGACGATCTCCCGGCTGGTGTCGGGATCCAGGTTGCCGGTGGGCTCGTCGGCGAGCAGCAGCAGCGGCCGGTTGGCGATAGCGCGAGCGATGGCAACGCGCTGCATCTCACCGCCCGACAGCTCGTAAGGCATGCGGTCCGCCTTGCCGGACAGCCCGACGTACTCGAGGACTTCCGGAACCACCTTCGACACGGTGCTCTTCGGCTTCCCGATCACCTCGAGGGCAAACGCGACATTCTCGGCCACCGACTTCTGCTGCAGCAACCGGAAGTCCTGGAAAACACATCCGATGGACTGGCGAAGCTTCGGCACGCGTCTGCCCGGCAGTTTGTTCACGTGAAAATCGCCCACATAAACATCACCCGAGGTGGGTTTGTCTTCCTTCAACAGGAGCCGGAAGAAGGTGGATTTGCCTGATCCGGAGGGGCCGATGAGAAACGCGAAATCGCCCTTGTCCACCTCGAGAGAAAGATCTCGCAAGGCGGGCCTGGTCGATGCCTTGTATTGCATCGTCACATTCTTGACGCTGATCACGGTCTGCCAGTGTAACCACGGATCCTGGCCATCCGGCTCAGACTTGCCCGGGCCCGGGGGCCGGGATCACCGCGCGATGCTGGGGGTGGGGATCTCCAATCCCGGAATCAGCCCGCCCCGGGGCCGCTCGGTCTGCGTGGGGACCGTGGTCTCGATGGTCGACGAGCTCGAGGGTGGCTCGACCTCCACGGACGACTCGGTGGTCTCGGGTGTGGTTGTCGTCGCGGTGGTTGTCGTCTCCTCGGTGGTCTCCGGAGGCGGCGGTGTGGTGGTGGGGACCTGCTGCTGCCGGCTGGTCGTCGCCTGCGCCTTCTCGTCGTCGAGATTGCTGTAGTACTCCGACCGCTGGCCGTAGAGGAGCATCGCGCCGATGAACAGCAACACCAGCGCGGCTGTGGTGGTCCGAACCCTCCCGCCGAAGAGCGTGCGCGGGATCCGATGCCACCACGCTGGGCGGTCCTCGGCCTCTGGGGCGGCAGGCGTGGGCGCACCGCCGGCGGGGATGTTCGCCGAGTTCAACGGCTCGTTGTCCGGGTTCTGCTGGTTGTCGGTCATCGGCTTCCCTCCTCGGCGGCGACGGGTGACACGGAATCGGTTTCGATGGCGCTGCCCGGGGCCAGCGCGATACCGGCGCGACCGAATGCCCGGACGATGCGCGAGCGGAGGTCGCGGCTCACCTCGAACTGTTTGCCTGGCAGGGTGCGGGCGACGATGCGGACCGTCATGGTGTCCACCTCGATGTCGATCACGCCCATCGCGGTCGGCTCATCGAGCAGAAGGTTGCGGGTGCGCGAGTCGGTGAACGCCTGGTGTCCGATCTGGGCGATGAGGTCGTTCACCTTGCTCATGTCGGCACCGATCGGCAACGGAATGTCGACCACCGACCGTGCCCAGTCCTTCGACAGGTTGATGGCCTTGACGATCTGGCCGTTGGGGATGGTGATCATCTCGCCATCGGCGGAGCGCAGTTTGGTGATGCGCAGTGTGACGTCCTCCACCGTCCCCTCGGCGGGTTCGGTCGCGCCGACGATGGCCAGGCTGACCACGTCACCGAATCCGTACTGCTTCTCGGTGATGATGAAGAAGCCGGACAGCAGGTCCTGCACGATGCGCTGCGCACCGAAACCGAGGGCCGCACCGAGCACTGTCGCGGGCGCGACGAATCCGGTGATGGGGACGTTGAACTGCCGCACGATGTTGAAGCCGGCGATGATGTACACGATCGCGATCGCCGCCCAGGCGAGGATCTGCGCCACCGAGTGGCGATGCTTGATCGCCTCCGAGCGCACGAGGGCATCGGATTCGGTGAACTGCGAGTCGATGCGCGCGGTGATCCGTCCGACCACCCACTGGATGAATCGGGTCGCGAGCAGGGCGCCGAGCACCCAGAGAACGATGCTCAGTCCCTGTAGGGACAGCCATCGGACGAAGCGACTGGTTCCGGCCGGGGTTTCCGGCGCTGCGGTCACAAGCGCGACGAGGTCTTGCATCAAATCGGGTTGCTCCTCCGGGTCGTGTTCGGGATCGAGCCAATACCGTCCGGGCGCCTACTCGAAGCACGCGGCCGGTGGACACCGGTTCAGGCGGGTGGTGCGGTCAGGCGTTGTGCGGCCTCAGGCGTTCTGCGCCATCCGCCACCGGATGCCGGATTCTATGAAGCCGTCGATGTCGCCGTCGAGGACCGCGGTGGGGTTGTTCACCTCGAACTCGGTCCGTAGGTCTTTGACCATCTGATAGGGATGCAGCACGTATGACCGCATCTGGTTGCCCCAGCTGGATCCGCCGTCTCCCTTGAGGGCGTCCATCTCGGCGCGTTCTTCCTTGCGTTTGCGCTCGAGCAGCTTGGCCTGCAGCACGCGCATGGCGGCTACCTTGTTCTGCAACTGACTCTTCTCGTTCTGACAGGTCACCACGATACCGGTGGGAATGTGTGTCAGACGCACAGCGGAGTCCGTGGTGTTCACCGACTGTCCACCAGGTCCGGATGAACGGTAAACGTCAACGCGCAGTTCGGTTTCCGGGATCTCGATATGATCTGTGGTTTCCACCACAGGAAGCACCTCGACCTCTGCGAACGACGTCTGCCTGCGCCCCTGGTTGTCGAACGGACTGATCCGCACCAACCGATGGGTGCCCATCTCGATGGACAACGTGCCGTACATGTACGGCCCCTTGACCGCGAAGGTGGCCGACTTGAGTCCGGCTTCTTCGGCGTAGGAGGTGTCGTACACCTCGACCTTGTAGTTGTGCTTCTCCGCCCAGCGGATGTACATGCGCATCAACATCTCGGCCCAGTCCGCGGCGTCCACGCCCCCGGCGCCGGATCGGATGTTGACCAGCGCGTCACGATGGTCGTATTCACCCGCCAGCATCGTCTTGACCTCCATCGCCTCGATGTCGGCCCGCAGTGCGATGCGCTCGGCGTCGGCGTCGGCCATCGCCTCGGTCTGGGACGCGCCTTCCTCGGATTCGGCCAATTCGTAGAGGAGTGGCACGTCTTCCAGTCGCTGCCTCAGCTCGGAGACGCGCCGCAGCTCACCCTGGGCGTGGGACAGCTCGCTGGTGACCTGCTGGGCGTGTTCCTGGTTGTTCCACAGCTCCGGATCGGCGGCCTGGTGTTCGAGTTCGTCGATCCGTCGCCGGAGCTCCTCGAGGTCGAGCACCTTCTCCACTGTGGTGAGGGTCGAGTCGAGGGCGTCGAGGTCTGCTGAAACGTCTGGATGCACGGTCACCCAGGCTACCGGTCCTTGCAGACCATGGCGGCGACCGCCGCAGCGGGACTCTCGAGGATCAGTGCTTGTGCAGGTCTGGACCCGACGTGCCCGGACCACCGCCGATCGGCCCGGCGATCTGCCAGGTCGATTCGGCCTTACCCGGTTTGTAGGTGACCGGGACCTGGTCGCCGATCTGCGGCCACGCCGACGACATCGGCATCACGAAGCGGCCGTAGACATCGGTCGGGGCGGTGTCCGGCCCGGTGATCGTGCCCGAGACAGTGCAGAAGGCTTGGTGGTTCTTGTCACCTTCGACGGGTTTGTCTGCCACGCCGGTCAGCGTGAGGGTGCCGGGCACCCGATCGGTGAACGCGGCGCTGCCCTCGCGAGGGGCAGCGGCGCCACCGGACCGTCCGCGTTGCCACTGGATCAACAGCACCGCGAGCAACCCGGCGAGCATCAGCGTGATGATGATCGAGAACCACATGAAATCGCACTCCTGGGGTCGGAAGCGGTCGCCGGTCGGGTCGTTCGCGGCACGCCTGTCGGTTGAGTTCAGGTTAGCCGGACGACCTGGCGACATCGGCCGGTAAGCGGGTGTTCTGTAGTTTTAGCGTCCATGACCTCGCCGACGCAGTCCGACCTCGACGTGGCGCTGACACTGGCCGACGCCGCCGACGCCATCACCATCGACCGTTTCGGCGCGGTGGATCTGCGCGTCGACTCCAAACCCGATCTGACCCCGGTGTCCGACGCCGACCTCGCCGTCGAGACGATGCTGCGGGAGAGGCTCGCGGACCTGCGCCCGGACGACGCGGTTCTCGGCGAAGAGTTCGGCGGCGAGGCGCAGATCAGCGGTCGCCAATGGGTGATCGATCCGATCGACGGCACAAAGAATTTCGTGCGCGGGGTGCCGGTCTGGGCCACCCTGGTCGCGCTCCTCGTCGACGGGGTGCCGCAGGTGGGTGTGATCAGCGCGCCCGCTCTCGCGCGCCGGTGGTGGGCTTCAGCGGGCGAGGGCGCGTTCGCGCAGCGTCCGGACGGCTCGGCGCGGCCGATCACGGTGTCGCAGGTGACCGAACTCGACGCGGCGAGCCTCGCGTTCTCGAGCCTGTCGGGGTGGCGCGACCGCGGGATCCGGGATCAATTCATCGCCTTGACCGATGCTGTCTGGCGGGTTCGCGGTTACGGCGACTTCTACAACTACTGCCTCGTTGCCGAAGGCGCGGTGGACATCACCGCGGAGCCGGAAGTGTCTTTGTGGGACCTCGCGCCGCTGGACATCCTGGTGCGTGAGGCGGGCGGGACGTTCACCTCGCTCGACGGAACGGCCGGCCCCCACGGCGGAAGTGCGATCGCCACAAACGGCACGTTGCATGCTGCCGTTCTCTCCGCGCTACGGCAGGGCGACGGCGCATACTGACACCATGCAGATCACACACTTCGGGCATTCCTGCATCCTGGTCGAACACGACGGCACCACAATCCTTTTCGATCCCGGCAACTTCTCACACGGGTTCACCGGACTGACCGGGCTCGACGCCATCCTGATCACGCACCAGCACCCCGACCACGTTGATGTCGCGGCGTTGCCAGACCTGGTCGCAGGCAATCCCGACGCGGTGTTGTACGCGGATCCGCAGACCACCCGTCAGCTCAACGACGACGACGTCGCAGGCTCGTGGACCGCAGCGCACCCGGGCGACGAGTTCGCCGTCGGCGGCCTCACGGCTCGCATCACCGGCGGCACCCACGCGGTGATCCACCCCGACATTCCCACCATCGACAACGTGGCCTATCTGCTGGGCGACGACGTCGGTCGGGCACAACTGATGCACCCCGGGGACTCGCTGTTCGTGCCGGACGTGGAGGTGGACGTGCTGGCCATGCCGACCATGGCGCCGTGGATGAAGATCAGCGAAGCGATCGACTATCTGCGCGCAGTCTCGCCGAGGGTGGCCTTCCCCATCCACCAAGGACTACTCGGCAATGCGGGCCTCAAGATGCACTACAGCCGGCTGTCCGAGATGAGTGATCCTGCAACCGACTTCGTTGTCCTGCCCGGGGAGGACGCGCTCGACCTGACGTGACGGCTTCAGCCGATCACGAGACGTCGGGGAACAGACCACCACCGACGACCTGGTCGACGACGCGCGCGATTCCGTACCCGATCCACAGTGCGATCACCGCCCAGAGAACGGGATGCTTGACGGCTCGCGCGAGACCGGCCACCGATCGTCGCCGTGCGAGCAGAACGCCGGCGAGCGCTACGAACACGATGGTCGCGGCAAGGCTGATCGGGCCGAAGAAGTTGTAGGCGAATGCATCAGAGAACTGGCCGTGGGCGGCAGCCGTCCAGCTGCGGGTGAGCCCGCAACCGGGGCAAGGCAGCCCGGTGACCAGCCGTACCGGGCACAGCGTGGGCCCCGATGTGCTGAGAGCGGGGCTGATCAGGAACGCCGTGGCGACCGCACCCAGACCGAGACCGGCGGCAACCCGAACATTTCGTTCGGACTGCCGCCGGTAGGTTGTGGGCTTGGCCGTCACTTCAGCGGTAGACCATTCGAGTCCGGAAACTTCCGGACCGCAATCAAGATGATGTCGATAAGCCACCAGATGTAGAGGCCCCCGCAAGTCAGCAGCTTGAGAATTCCGAGTCCAGTCTGCCCGACGTAGAAGCGGTCGACGCCCAGCCACCCGAGAAAAATCGACAAGAGAAGGGTCGTCAACCAATCCTTGTCAGAGAATATGCCTGGCACCTGGCTGACTGGAAACCAGTTGCTCTGTTCGGTTCGGACCTGAGCATTCGGTGCAAGTTGACCCGAGCGAGCGAGACCCTGTAGGTCCCGATAACTACACGGGCGCTGTTCCTGCCCGAGAACAGACACGTAGTACGTCTGGCTGTAGATGTCATTTGGCATGCCGCCTGGGGGCGGCGGTAGATAAGGCGGTACAGGAGGTTGCGTCATATCACACACCATAAGCGAAAAGCGCTGCGCACAAGACAGTTACAGCGGCCTAATCACCTATGGTGATTAGGCCTCCACTTGTAGGTGAACGACGTTGACATTAGTCGCAGCAGTATTCACTTAAGGGGCAGACCGTTGGAGTCTGGGAGCTTGCGCATGGCGATCAGGATGAGGTCGATGAGACTCCAGATTCCGAGACCGCCACAGGTGAGCAATTTGGCGACTCCCAACCCCGTGTAACCGAGGTAGAAGCGGTCGACGCCGAAACCGCCCACAAACAGGGAGATTAATAATGTAGTGAGCCATTCCTTGTCAGAGAACAGGCCGGGCACCTGAGAAACAGGGAACCAGTTGCTCGACTGGGTGCGCACCTGCGTCTCGGGCTTGACCTGTCCGGAGCGGACAAGCCCGGCGAGGTCCTGGTACCCCATCGGGCCCTGCTCCTGGCCGAAGATCGAAGCGTAGAAGGTGTCGTTGTACGGGCCGCCCTGCGGCTGGGGTGGCGGTGCCGGATACCCGGGAGGAGGTTGTGTCATGAGGAGCAGGATATGGCACGGGACCGGGCTTGCGCTGGTCCTGGACCATTTTCTGAACATTTGAATGACGGCCGGTCAAAATCCTCGTGAGCTGCGCAAACAATAGTTCGCATTGCTAATCGGTTGGTAGTTGCACCCTTCTGCGGCGGCCGGCCCGAACGGGCGCGTGACAACCGACCTTACTGAGTAGTAAGGTCCGTGCTGTCCGCTTTCTTACCGACCGGTAAGATCGGTGAGACGCGGTCTTCCGACCGACACCTCACGCCCAACACGTAGAAGACAAGCTGGTGAGAATGAGCACTCATACCGAGCCCCGCGACACCTCCGCTGTGGGCAAGAACCCCCACCGCCGCAGCGCCATCGGAGCAGCGATGCGAGTCCTGACCACGGTGACCGGCTCCGATTTCGCCGACAAGTACAAGATCCGCGAACCACTGAATCGCATCGCGTACGAGGGAACCAAGACCGGGTTCAAGACGATCGGCGCCGCAACCCGCGCCTTTTCCCGCGCCCAGGGTGGCGACAAGGCGAAGCGCCTGTCCACCACACCCAAGGACTACTTCAACCTGTTCCCCGACGACGAACAGAAGATGATCGCGGACACCGTCAAGGAATTCGCGGGCGAGATCTTGCGCCCCGCAGCCCACGACGCCGACGCCGCAGCCGCTGCCCCACCCGAGATCCTCGCTCGCAGTGCCGAACTCGGCATCACGATGATCAACGTGCCCGAAGAGTTCGAGGGCGCCGCCACCGAGCGTGGCGTGGTGACCAACTCGCTCGTCGCCGAGGCGATGGCGTATGGCGACATGGGCTTGGCACTGCCGCTGCTGGCACCCAGCGGTGTCGCCACCACGCTCACCCAGTTCGGCAGCGACGCGCAGCAGAAGACCTACCTGCCGGACTTCGCGGGCGAGAACGTGCCCCAGGCCGCCGTCGTCATCGCCGAGCCACGGCCGCTGTTCGACGCAATGTCGCTGCAGACCAAGGCAACCCGGGTACCCAGCGGCTACCGCCTCAACGGCGTGAAGTCGTTTGTGCCTGCTGCGGCGTCTTCGGAACTGTTCATCATCGGCGCACAGCTCGATGGCCGCCCCGCTCTGTTCATCGTCGAGTCGAACTCCAAAGGTCTTGTCGTGGAGGCAGATCCCGGTATGGGTGTGCGCGCCGCCGGCATCGGCCGACTGCTGCTCACCGACGTGACCGTGCCGGCCACCGCATTGCTCGGTGAAGAAGAAGGCGACAGCGCCTTCGCCGACTACCGCGACGTGGTCCGGCTGGCCCGGCTCGGTTGGTCTTCGCTGGCAGTCGGTACAGCCCATGCCGTCCTCGACTACGTCATCCCGTATGTCAACGAGCGAGAGGCGTTCGGGGAGCCGATCTCCAACCGTCAGGCCGTGGCATTCATGGTCGCTAACATGGCGACCGAGCTCGATTCGATCCGGCTTGTCACCCTGCGTGGAGCTGCTCGCGCCGAGCAGGGACTGTCTTTCGCCCGAGAAGCGGCGCTGGCCCGCAAGCTCACCGCGGACAAGGGTATGCAGATCGGTTCGGACGGAGTGCAATTGCTCGGCGGACACGGCTTCACCAAGGAACATCCGGTCGAGCGCTGGTTCCGCGATCTGCGCGGTGCGGCCATCGGCGAGGGCATCGTCGTCATCTGACGACCGCTCCCCCATCCGACCCGACACACTTGCACAGAAAGACATCAAGCCATGGCAATCAATCTCGAACTTCCCCGGAAGCTGCATCAGACGGTCGACCAGGCCCATCAGGCTGCGGCGCAGATCTTCCGGCCCATCTCACGTAAGTACGACCTCCGCGAACACGACTACCCGGTCGAGCTCGACACCCTGGCGAGTCTGTACGACGGGCTCAATGAAGCGGGAGCCGCCGGAGCCGGCGCCGACGGCGGACGTAGCCAGCAGAAGAACAAGAAAGAACTCCCCGCTGGCGCAATCGTCAACGGCGGCAACATGCAGTCGGTGCTCAACACGATGGAAACCTCGTGGGGCGACGTCGGTCTGATGCTGTCGATCCCCTATCAGGGGTTGGGCAACGCCGCCATCGCGGCCGTCGCCTCCGAAGAGCAGCTCCAGAAGTTCGGCAAGGTATGGGCAGCGATGGCCATCACCGAACCCAGCTTCGGCTCCGACTCTGCCGCGGTCTCGACCACCGCGACCCGGGACGGCGACGACTACATCATCAACGGCGAAAAGATCTATGTGACAGCCGGATCCCGCGCCGACCACATTGTCGTCTGGGCCACCGTGGACAAGAGCGCCGGCCGTGCGGCGATCAAGAGCTTTGTCGTTCCCCGTGAACACGAAGGTGTGACGATCGAACGTCTCGAGCACAAGCTCGGCATCAAGGCTTCCGACACTGCCGCGATCCGTTTCGAGAACTGCCGCGTCCCGGCCGAAAACCTCTTGGGCTCACCAGAAGTCGACACCAAGAAGGGTTTCGGCGGGGTCATGCAGACCTTCGACAACACCCGCCCGATGGTTGCGGGAATGGCGGTCGGTCTGACGCGGGCGGCGCTCGAGGAGCTCCGAGCACTGCTCGAAGAAGCAGGCGTGGACATCGACTACGACAAGCCGGCCAACAACCAGCACGCCGCTGCAGCAGAGTTCATCCGGATGGAATCGGATTTCGAAGCCGCATACCTGCATTCACTGCGGGCAGCGTGGATGGCCGACAACAAGGAGCCGAACTCCAAAGAGGCTTCGATGTCGAAGGCGAAGGCTGGGCGCACGGTCACCGACGTGACCACCAAGGCCGTCGAACTGGCGGGCAGCCTTGGTTATTCGGAACGCTCCCTTTTGGAGAAATGGGCCCGCGATTCGAAGATCCTCGATATCTTCGAGGGAACCCAGCAGATCCAGAACCTGATCATCGCACGTCGAGTTCTCGGGAAGACGAGCGCAGAACTCAAGTGATCTGATGGACGAAGGACCCCGTCCGCATCGAGGGGTACGGACGGGGTTTTTTGTTGCCTCGGGCGCGGTTTGAGGCGTGATCCGCCCGCCCGGAGCATGTGCCACATCACATTTGACCCGTGGCGACGATCACATTTTCTCGATTGCATCCCCGGCCTGCAACGCCTCGAGAACACCGATCTGACCAGCATTGACGACGAAACATCAAGTGCCCGAACCGTACGTTTGTACCCAACACCCCGACGTGACCTCAACCCTTCGAGTACGTAGCGTCGCTGAACGTGTCGTAGAAGACGGCAACACGAAAGTCCTGGAAACAACGATCCCGCTCGCCTGAAGTCTGGGCAAGCGGCAGAGGAGGAACCATGACCAACATGCGCAAGCTTGCCGCCCGCACGGCGATCGCCGGAGCCCTGACGCTCGCACCGATGGGTGCGTTCGCAGCAACTGCCTCGGCCGAAGGTGCCCACAACTGGGACGCCGTCGCACAATGCGAGAGCGGCGGGAACTGGGCCATCAACACCGGCAACGGCTACTACGGCGGACTCCAGTTCAGCCAGTCGACCTGGGAGGCCAATGGCGGCGTCGGCGTTGCGTCGGACGCAAGCCGTGAGGAGCAGATCCGAGTGGCCGAGAACGTGCTCGCCTCGCAGGGTGTCGGCGCTTGGCCCGTTTGCGGGCAGTACCTCTACAGCTGACCCCAGCTTGAACCGATCTCGCCCGGACCGCACCCGCGGTCCGGGCGAGATTCATGTGAGGACCTCATTTCGAGGTAGCGCACGTTGACACGAAATGACTCGACGGTTAGCGTCGGATCCGATGAAAACGACGCGAAACTACGTCATGCGTTCGCGTGCCGAGTCCGCCGGTCTGACCCGGCGGCGGGCACTGGAGGCCACCGTCGCACTCGCCGGTGAGAAGCCGTTCGCAACGATTGTGCTCCCTGAGGTCGCCGCGCGGGCGGGCGTGAGTGTGCAGACCGTCCTGCGCCAATTCGGTAGCCGTGATGGTCTGCTCGATGCCGTCACAGAGTTCGTCGCCGAACAACTCCGATCACATCGATCCAGTCCCCCGGGCGACGTCCGGGCCGCTCTGGAGGTGCTGTTCGACCACTTCGACGCCCATGGGGACGCGGTGATCATGCTCCTGGGTCAGGAGGGGTGGGACCGCCGCGCCGCCCAGCTCACCGAATCCGAACGTCAGGCCCACCGCGCGTGGGTGAGTACCGTCTTCGCCCCACAGCTGGCCGACCGGTCCGCTGCGGCACGGACCGAGCTCATCGACATGCTGGTGGTGGCGACCGATGTGTACACCTGGAAGCTGCTGTGCCGTGACCGCACGTTGTCGAGGAGCACAGCGCAGCGCCGGGTATCGCGAATGGTGTCGGCGATACTCGCGGCTGCATAAGCTCAGGCCGTGCCGACGCCGACCCAGCCCGCCCGGATTCTGTTTGTCACCTTCGACGCGGGAGGGAACTTTCCGCCGGTCATCACGCTCGGGCGGGAGTTCGCCCGGCGGGGTCACCACGTGACCGTTCTCGGCCACGCACAGCAGAGGCGCAAGGTCGAGGCCGCCGAGTTCGAGTTCATTGCGTACTCGAACGCGCCGTCGTGGTCGTCCAGCCGACACAAGAGCACCGCGTCCACGCTGTGGGGCTACCTCGCGCTCTTCACCGCCCGGACTCTGGTTGATGACGCCGTCACTGCCTCACGTGCGGCCGACCTGGTGGTTGTCGATTGCATGCTGTTGCCGGTGATGTCCGCGCTGAACGCTCAGCCGCAGCCGACCATCGCCCTGTTCCACGCCTACTACGCCTATCTCGACGGGCCGTGGCGCCGCGGCCCCATCGGAGTGGTCGCCCGGCTGCGCGGCTTGAGTTCACGTCGGATCTGGGGTTCCACGGATCTGCAGGTGGTGATCTCCGACCAGGCACTCGATCCTGCCGGCCGCCGACACGGCGCAGCAGGCAACATCTTCTGGGCCGGGCCCGCCGAACCGGCCGCCAGACCCCTCACCCCGCGCACTCCCCCAACGGTGTTGGCCAGCTTGAGCACCACCTATTTCCCGGCCCAGCAGCAGACCATGCAGAACATCCTTGACGCTTCGGCCACCCTGCCCATCCGGCTGATTGCCACCACCGGGCCCGCCATCGACCCGTCCCGGTTGCGCGTGCCCGCCAACGCCGAGCTCCATGAGTTCGTCCCGCATGCCGACGTCCTGCCGGAGTGCGTCGCGGTCATCGGTCACGGTGGACACTCGACAACGTTCCAGGCCCTTGCCCACGGACTTCCACTCATCGTGATGCCGATGCACCCACTGTTGGACCAGCCGATGGTGGGTCGATCGGTGGCCAGAGCGGGTGCGGGAATCGTCCTGCGGAAAAAGGCGTCGGCCGCTCGTATCGCCTCGGCGTTGTCGCGGATCCTCGACGAGCCCGGCTATTCCACATCGGCGCAGGCGATCGGTGACCGTCTTGCCTCCGGCGACGGCACAACGCGAGCGGTAGATCGAATGCTCGCCGAACTGCCGTGAGTGTCGCTGTTCGATTAGCTTGCGTCACAGACGATTCACGTCTCGAGTCACTCATCCGGCTCGGTTGATCCCGGTATCTCCTTGTCGCTCCCCTCGCTCTGCTCAGAGTCCGGAGACGCCGACGGCGGCGAGGCCGACGGTGAGGTAGGCAACTCTGATGTGGGTGGCGGGGACGGGGCCTCGGACGGCGACGCCGCCAGGACCGGCAGCGATATCACCCATCCAGCTGTGCCGTTCGGTCGCCACAGCACGGGCGCGACAGGATCGGGGACCGCGAAGATCACCCAGCCGGCGGAGGTTTGGCCTGGAGTCAAAGAGGAAAGCGTTTGCCCGAGAGATCCACACGGCTGACCCCAGCTCGAAACCGACGTGCCAGAACCGTTGCCCTGACTGAACTGAGACGACTCCATACCATCCAGCGCGTAGTCACCGGTTTGCGTTGACGGGGTCACCGTCATGCGCACCGCCACGGTCACCGCGGGAGAAGTGTTGCAGCTCTGGTCAACAAGCACCTCGTCGATACGCGCTGCGCCCAAGTCAGCACCATCCGTGCCGACAAGGGCGAACTCTTCCCCGGGTGAGGGTGTGGTGGGCCCGACCGGGACCATCAGCGGTGGTGAGGGTTCTGCGGTATCGACCGGACCTTCCGGCGGCGGTCTCACCGGCATGGCCTCAGCAGTGTCGGACGTGGTTGTGGTCGAGCCTGTTTCGTCAGGTGATGGCGTGTTGATCGGCGTACCGGCCGGGCTCGGATCAGCAGTAGAAGTTGCGGGGTCAGTACCACCGCAGTCGGCTGTCCCGTCATCTACTGGCGCGTCATCTACTGGCGCGTCCTGGTCAGCGTCCACAGCGGGCGGGGCCGGCGTGGTGGTCGGGGTGCCTGTCGTCGTGGTGGGAGCGGCTATTTCCTCGCCCCCGGCAGGCACAACGGCCGGACACGTGGCCTGCGCCGCCTGGCGCGAACTCAGCGCCGACGGGGCGCTCAGCGGCGGGGGCTGACCTGCGGTGCCGCATTCGGCGCGGGCGAGGACAACGTTGCGCAGATTCACTTCCGGAGTCAGCGTCGCGAGCACGCGTGGCTGGGTCCACGTCATGATCAGCTCAGACCGGATGGAGGTCGCAGTCTGGTCGACCTTCCACCAGATCCACATCTCCCGTACCGTTCCTACCCCGTAGCTGGGCGGCCCGTTGGCGACAGTCGGAACGGAAACTTCGCGCACGAACAATCCGTTGTAAAGAAATGTCACCCGCCCGCTGGGGGTCGGAGCCAGTAGCTGACCCGGTCGACAAGAAGTCGACAATCCAACGGGACTGCTGACCCCCAACAAGCTCACCCCAAGTAAACCGTCGCCTTCGTATTTGAAGTTCAGATTCGATGTCCTGGTGGCTGCGCTCGAAATGGCGTCGGCCGGCGGAGATCCACACTGTGCCCCGGCAGCGTGGCGCGCACACTGCGAGGAGGTCAGGCTGAAGTCCACACTGCCCGGCCACGGCAATCCACCGTTCGATGTGCTCGACGACGTCGAACTCCCCTGTTGGGGAGCAGCACGGGTCACCGAGCCACCCGACAATGTAGCAACCGTGCTCAGCGGTGAACGGCTGGGGCGCTCGATGGTGCCCGCTCCCGCTGATGCCCGTGCCCACCCTGTGGGTACGTATGCCGGGTCGACACCGAATGTGCTTGCCCCCCAGACTTTGTCTCCCCAGGCGGCCAGAGTCCGGTCGGCGAACGCCCCGGTCAGTGCGGACGCGCCGACGACGGCCAGGATTGCCAGTGCCGCCACCCCGATGAGACGTCGGCGGTGCCGCTGCCCAGCACCTCTGTCGGTGAGCGCCTTGCCGTGATGGCCACCCACTGTTCAGGCCTCGATCCGCGACTGGGCGCCCGCACCACGTTCGGGCACTGAGATCCGGGCGCCGGAAACGCCATCATCGGGATCGACGTCGTCCTCGTTCTTTCGCGGCCAGAAGGCCCACAGCACCAGCAACGCAGCGCCAATGGTGATCGCCAGTAAGACAAACGGATTCGACAGCCAGATGACGCCCTTGGCAAGACCCGGTACCGACCATAGGACCTTGCGTACCTCCTTCACCTGATAGCCACCCGGGTCGTCGAATGAATTGGCATCACCACGCATTTCGAGCATCGTTGTGCCGTCGGCGCCCGGCGAGGTCTTGATCACCCGGTGCGTGATCGGCAACTGACCCGGCCGTTTGACGGTGACCACGTCGCCCACTTCCACAGACGCCGCCGGCACCGTCTGCACGACGGCCAGCGATCCCGCCGGGATGGACGGCGCCATCGACCCGGTCTTGAACATGATGAGCGAGACGTTGAACACCACGGCCAGAACAACCATCACGATGCACGCGAGCCCGCCCACCGCGAGCAGGTTCATGATCACACTGCTGACGACCGACAGCGCGGATCGCCGTCTCGGCGCTGACGATGGTTCGGCGTGGTCGACCGGATCAGCATGAAACATCAATGACTCCTATAGATTTCCGGACTTCACGACGCGGACGCGCACGACATCAGGGCTACCGGACCGCCGGGGCTCTGCAATGAACCACTGGCCCGGCGGCCGGCAGATGCCTATGGTTCGACGCTGGTTGCCTTGAACTCCCAGAGAACCTGCCCTGTTGTCGACGTATCGAGCAGCGCCGCGTCAGCCGGCAACGTCACAGTGAAACAGAAGTGCCGCGGGGTCATGTCGCCGTTGAGGATGATCGGGGTGCTTCCGCCCGCCGTTGCGACGCTTCCACCTGCGGGCCAGCCTGAGGGCGTGGTACCCGCGACGCTGCAGCTGGCGGCCTCGGTGACGGTGAGTTCGAGTTCGCCGGCCAACGCAGATGTGTTGCCCGACGGAGCGAGGGTCACCGACGCATTCAGTGCCGATACCGCCGGCCCGACCCGCAGCGACACCGGGGCTTTGACCGATTCACCGGGCGTGAGGCTCGTGGCATCGGCCAGCGGGAATGTAAACGTGCCGGCCGTCGGCCCCGTTGCGAACTCACCCCAGCTGGTGCCACCGTTGAAACTGCCCTGAACGTTCCATTTGTCGGTGGCGAACTCGCTCTGGCCCCAGACGGAATCACTCCAGGCCGCAAGTGTCACCGCTGCTCCCACACCGAGCACCAAACCCGCCGCAAGAATCGCTCGGATCTTGCGGCGATTACGTTTTGTGACCGTCAAACTCATAATTGAACCTCGCCTACACAAAAGGGCCAGCCAGTCCGACCCGCTTGCCCCGAGTATGAAAGTAAGGAACCAGAAAGTTTCGCGGAATGCGATTTTTATCTTCAATTTCTTGAAAGCAGTCAGCGCATTCTTTCCACGGCATTACCCGACCACATCAATTGAATAGTGCCTGATTCCAATAATAGGCAAGGCGTCAATTAGACCAACGCAACTGCGGCTGACGTACACTTTGATGAGCGCGAATGGAGTCAGACGCACAACTCAGACTAACAATGGCGGGACGTGGACCGCCCATGCGCACTCGCCCAGACATAAAGGCGGCGACCGTTCGCCCGAAGGTTCATCGCAGCAACGTCGAACGGCAATTTCTGAACGTGACGATCATATCGACCGAATTACGGAATACCCGATTCGGCTGATTGACATTGGCCGATTAGCCATTTGTGTTGATCCCATCCCCAGAGGTGGCGATCAGCGTTCGAGGTCGGCGTAGGCAGTCTCGGCGTGCTCGGAGAAGTCGACCCCTTCTCGTTCATCTTTCGCCGACACCCTGAACCCGATGGTCCAATCGATGACCTTCCCGATTCCGAATGACATCAGGAATGTGTAAAGAGCTACTGCAAAGATGGCGATCACTTGTTTACCCAGCAGAGCCAGTCCGCCGCCGTAGAAAAGTCCTTCGGCATCGGACGTCATCATCGAAGTCGCGAAGAGTCCGATGAGGAAGGTGCCGACCACACCACCGGTGAAGTGCACGCCGACGACATCCAGTGAATCGTCGTAGCCGAACTTGAACTTCCACAACACGACGTAGGCACACACGATTCCGGCTGCGAGGCCGACAACGGCCGCGCCGAGCGGCCCCACCGATCCACACGACGGTGTGATCGCCACCAGCCCGGCGACAATGCCCGACGCGGCGCCAAAACTGGTCGGGTGCCCATCACGATTGGTCTCGACCACAAGCCAGCCGACCATTCCCAGGCCGCCCGCGATCAAGGTGTTGAGCAGGACTGCTGCCGCCATGCCGTCGGCCGCGAGCGCAGAGCCTGCATTGAAGCCGAACCATCCGAACCACAACAGTCCCGCGCCGAGCAGCACAAAGGGCAGATTGTGCGGGCGCATCGTGTCGTGGCGGAATCCGAGGCGGGGCCCCAGGACGAGGGCGAGTGCCAGCGCCGAGGCACCCGAGGTCACCTCCACCACCAGACCGCCCGCGAAGTCGAGCGCCCCGAGCTCGGCGATCCAGCCGCCCGGACCCCAGACCCAGTGCGCCACAGGCGCATAGACCAGCAGTGTCCAGATCGGTACGAACACGATCCAGGCGACGAAGCGGGCACGGTCGGCGATGGCCCCACTGATCAATGCCGCGGTGATCACAGCGAACGTCAGCTGAAACGTCACGAACAACAGGGTCGGGATGGACCCGTGCAACGACTCCGGCCCGATCCCGGCCAGCCCGAACGAATCCACGCCACCGATGAGGCCGAACCCCGCGTCGTCGGAAAACGCAAGGCTGTAGCCGGCGACCAGCCACGCGACCGCGACCAGCGGGATGGCGATGAAGCTCATCATCATCATGTTCAGCACGCTGAAGCTGCGCACCATGCCGCCGTAGAACAGCGCCAGCGCCGGAGTCATCAGAAGAACCATCGCGGTCGAGATAAGCACCAGTGCAGTGGCAGCACCATCGAGCTCGGGCACAGGAGCCCTCCGTGTTCTGTGAAGAGGTGAGTGGTTGTGCTCGAAGGACAATAACCGGCACCCGATCCGCCCCGACGGGCCGTGGCGTATCTGGCCGGAGGTATCGAATCGACAACACACCCACACCGATCGCCGGACTTCGGTAGCTTCGTGGCGACAGTCCTTTCCCGGGCCCACAGGCCACGCGTCGAACAAGGGCGGACCGCGACATGAGCATCCCGATGACTACGGGCGCGAACACCGCGTTGCAGGCCGCCGAAGTCCGCGTCGAGGTAGGCGTGAGCGGGCGGCAACTGGACGTGTCGGCGCTGTTGGTGACCCCGTCGGGCAAGGTGCGCAGCGACGCCGACCTGATCTTCTTCAACGCGCCCGTCGGGCCGGGGCTACGTCACATGCCCGGTACCGCCCATGGTCCCGATGCCGTCTGCATCACCCTGGCCGCCATCCCGTCGGCCATCGACAAGGTGGTCATCACGGCCAGTCTCGATCCCCCGGCCACCACGTTCGCCGGGACGAATCCACATGCACGCGTCATCGATGCGGCGAACGGTGACGTGCTCGCCACGTTCGACCCGCCAAACCTCTCCCGCGAGACCGCCCTGATCGTCTTCGAGGTCTATCGACGCGGCGGCGGATGGAAGCTGCGTGCGGTCGGGCAAGGCTACGCAGACGGATTGGCCGGGATCGCAACAGATTTCGGCATCAGCGTGGACGACCCGGCCGAGACTGCGCCGACGGTGGAGCCGGTAGCGGTTCCCGCCGTCCAGACGACTACCCCCACCGACTCGGCGAACCATCGGCCGAACCTCGACAAAGGTCACGTGGTCCTCGAAAAACGCCAGTCGGTGGTGCTGACGAAGTTCGGCAAGCCCCTGCTGAGCAAGGTCCGGATGGGACTCGGGTGGGATCCGGTCGCGGGCAAGGGCCGGATCGATCTCGACGCGTCGTGCATCGCGTTCGATGCGAACCGCAAGGTCGTGGCGACCTGCTGGTTCTTGAAATTGTCGATTCTCGATGGCGCGGTGGCACATTCGGGTGACAACCTGACCGGCGCAGGTGAGGGCGACGACGAGGTGATCTCCGTGGACCTGGGGCGCTTGCCCCATTCGGTCACCGGCCTGGTGTTCACCGTGAACTCCTTCTCGGGCCAGCGATTCACCGACGTCGGACGGGCCTTCTGCCGGCTCGTCGACCACGGGAGCGGCCAGGAGATGGTCCGATTCGAACTCTCCGACTCAGGACCCACCACCGGGGTCCTGATGTGCAAGATGGTTCGTGAACCATCCGGCTGGGTGATGACCGCGCTGGGCGAATACGCCGACGGAAAAACGGTGCGCAAGATGAAAAAGCCCGCCGCCGCGGCACTCTGAAGGGTCACATCGTCTTTTGTTGTCCGGTTTGCTCACATGTTGCGCTGGGTAATCACCGCCTGTCCGTGACTCGCGGCTCGGTAGGTCGGCTGAGCTGATCACTGCGTCGCAGCCCGCAGTCAAAGGAGGAACGATGAATCAGCCCCCACCGACAGATCTCTCGACCGTCCAGTTGATCGAACGCCTCTCCGAGCAGACCTCCACCCTCGTCAAAACAGAAGTCCGGAACGCACTCGATGAGGTGAAGACAAAAGGTACAAAGCTCGGCATCGGCGTCGGCATCTCCGGAGCAGGTGCCCTGTTACTGCTGTTCGGATTCGGAACACTCATCGCAGCGGCCGTCCTGGGGTTGGCCACCGCGGTGGACCCATGGCTCGCCGCACTCATCGTCGCGGCCGTGCTGGTCGTCATCGGAGCCATCGCTGCCGCAATCGGCGCGTCTCGTGCCAAGAAGGCCGTGCCGCCGGCGCCGCAGGCAACCGTGCACAGCATCCAGAGAGACATCAACACCGTGAGGGAGCATCTCTGATGAGCGAACCGACGTCATCGGGCGCAACACCCGAACCCGGAACCACTGCGCCCACCGATGTGCCTCCGGTCGAGGAACAGCGCGCCGAACTGGCCCAGACTGTGGACGCGTTGGCGCAGAAGTTCGATGTCCCCACCCGCGTCAAAACGGCTGCCGCAGACACCGCCCACACCGCGCAGATCAAAGCCAAAGACAACCAGCAGGTCCTGGCGACCTCCGGCGCGATCGGGGCAGTGCTGCTCGTCCTGCTCGTTGTTGTGCGTCGTCGCCGTTCGAAGAAGAGGGAGATCGTATGAGCGCCGTGTCCAAAGCCGCCTACAAGCCGCTGTCGATAGCTACAAGCGTGCTTGGTGGTGTTGCGGCGTCAGCCGCATTCGGTCAGGTCTGGAAGCGTCTGGGCAATGATGCCAAGGCACCTGATCCCAAAGACCTCCAGAGGAGCAACACCGAAGTCCTGGTCGCCGCTGCACTGCAGGGCCTGATCTTCGGCCTCGTCAAAGCTGCGGTCGATCGGGCCGGTGCGCGTGGCTACAAGGCGGTCACCCACGAAGACCCATCCTGATCGAGGGCCCTTCGCCACCGACTGGAACACCACCCCTGACATAGCAAGAACCCGCGTTCTGCGTGATGCAGAACGCGGGTTCTTGTCTTCGTAGCGGGGACAGGATTTGAACCTGCGACCTCTGGGTTATGAGCCCAGCGAGCTACCGAGCTGCTCCACCCCGCGGCGGTGAACACAACGTTACAGGCGGGCACCTGCGAAGTGCAAATCGCCCGCCTGTAACGCCGGTCACGCTTCTGAACTGGGCAAATGCTAGCCCGTCGGCAGATTCTCGTAATCGCGCACCGCAGCCTGCAGATCCGTCTGTGCCTGACCGTAGGCGGTGAAGTTACCCGCCGAGAGGGCCTGCTGCATGGCGGTCAGCGCATCGTCCATCCGCTTGACGATCGCGTCTCGCTGGGGTGACGGCGGTACCGCGGCCTGACCGTCGGCCGGCGGCGGCGTCGGGGTCTGCCCCTGCTGCGGTGGAGTACCCGGCTGAACCACCGGCGCGCTCTCAGCCCCCGGGATCTGCGTCACGGACGACGGATCGATCCCGACACCCGCGAGCGCTGCCGCGACGGTGGGCGCATAACCCACCCGAGGCGGCTGGCCGCTGCTGTCGTCGTACCGCACGATCACACGGACCAGACGCGGGAACGTACCCGCTGTCGACTTCGCCTGCGCGTACATCGGCACCACGTTCAGCACCCCGTTGTCACCGACCGGCAACGTCAGCAGGTTGCCGAAGGTGACGTCCGCGGTGTTCTCGAGGTTCTTGCGGCTCTCTGCCACGCGGGTGTCGGTCTCCATCGCACTGAAGACCTGTTTGGGACCTTCACGCTGCGTGTTCGGTGGGAGATTCTTGATGGTGATCTGACCGTAGTTCTCCGGGTCGGAGGACACGGTCACGTACGCCGCCAAGAACTCCTGCTTCAGGACGTTGAACACCGACGTCAACTGGAACGAGGACCTCTTGGTCTCAGGATCGGAGGCGACGAAGTAGTACGGCGGCTGATCGAGCCCCCGGGTGACCGCAGCGCTGTCCGTCGGATCGGCAGGCACCGACCAGAAGGCGTCTCCCTGGAAGAACGTCTGCGGGTTGGTCACGTGGTACTTAGTCAGCAGCTGACGCTGGATCTTGAACAGATCCTCCGGGTAGCGCACGTGGTCACGCAGGTCTGCGTTCTCCGCGTTGTCGAACTCCGCGCGCGACTTCACCGAATCAGGGAACACCTTCATCCAGGTCTTCAGGACGGGGTCCTTGTCGTCGAACTGGTAGAGCGTGACCTCGCCCGAGTAGGCGTCCACGGTGGCCTTCACCGAGTTGCGGACGTACGAGACCTGCCGGTTGACCTGAGTGCGTCCGGTCTGGCCCTGATTGAGCTGCTGCGCATCGGTGGTCGCATCTTCGAGCGACGTCTTCTGCGCGTAAGGGAATGCGTCGAGAGTGGTGTACCCGTCGACGATCCACTTGACCGAGCCGTCGGACATCACGGCCGGATAGGTCTTCGAGTCGACGGTCAGCCAGGGTGCGGCCTTCTTGACTCGGTCACGAGGATCACGGTTGTAGATGATTTTCGACTCTTCGTTGATGGCCCCCGAGAGCAGCAGGTTGCGCTCGGTGTACTTCACCGCGTAGGCAAATCGGTTGAACCAGTTGGACAACGGCACGCCGGCGTCGCCCTGGTAGGTGTACTTGGGTGTGTCCGCGGTGTCGAACTCCCGCGGCTCACCGGTGTTGCCGACGATCGCGTAGTCGGGATTCACTTTGGAGATCAGTTCACCGAAGTAGATACGCGGCTGCGTCACCTTGATGGGCGCGTTCGCCTTGTAGTCGTCGGTCTGATAATTACTCAGATCACTGACGTTGAAGACGGGCTCACCGCCACCGTTGACGTCGCTCTCACTGGAGACGGCTTCGTTCACCGTGTTCGCGGGAGCGGCGATGAAACCGTTGCCGTGGGTGTAGACGGTGTGCTTGTTCAGCCAGTTCTGCTGGTTCGCCTCGAACCTGGTGGGGTCGAGTTCCCTTGCTGCGACCACGAAGTCACGCATTTCGCCGTCGACCGTGTAACGGTCGAGGGCAAGTTGGGAGGGGAACCCGTAGAAGTTCTGCTGCCTCTTGAGCTGAGCGAAGGCCGGCGAGACGATGTTGGGATCGAGGAGCCGGATGTTCGACAGGGTCGGTGCGTCGGCGTCGACCTGGTTGGCATTGGCCGGTTCGCCGGTCCAGTTCGCCTGGGTTTTCACCCTGTCGTCACCGATTCCGTAGGCCGCCTTGGTGGCCTCGATGTTCCGGTTGATGAACTCGGCTTCCTTCTCGGCCGCGTTGGGCTTCACCGAGAACTGCTCCATGGCTGCGGGCCAGCCCACGCCGATCACCAACGCAGACAACAACATCATGGCGGTGGCGAGGGCAGGGATACGAAGGTCGCGAAGAACCACGCCGGCGAAGAACGCCAACGCACAGATGATGGCGATCGCCATGAGGATCAACTTCGACGGCAGCACCGCGTTGATGTCGGTGTAGCTGGCGCCGTTGAAGATCTCCTGCTTACGGGTGCTGCTCAGCAGCGTGTACCGGTCGAGCCAATACGCAACGGCCTTGAGCAACAAGAACGTACCGGCGATGACCGCCAGCTGGATACGCGCCGCGTTGGTCAGCGTTCCGCCGCGCCCGGCGAGACGGATCCCGCCGAAGATGTAGTGGGTCACCAAGCTGACGACAAACGCGATCACCACAACGACGAACAGGTAGTTCAGCACAAAGCGGTAGAACGGCAGGTCGAAGGCGTAGAAGCCGACATCGAGGCCGAACTCCGGATCCTTGGTACCGAAACTCTCACCGTTGAGGAACATCTGCACGGTGGACCACGAGCCTTGCGCAACCAGGCCTGCGAGAAGGCCGACCAGCAACGTCGGGATGATGGCGAACCACCGGATCCGGCTCATCACCACGGTGCGGTAGCGCGCGATCGGATCGCCTGGCCCACTCGTCGGAACGAACACCGGCCGGCTGCGATAGGCGAGCCACAACGCACCGAAGATGATCAGCCCGGCGAGGGCGCCGCAGATACCGAACAGCGCGATGCGCGTCCAGATGATCTTGCTGAAGACCGAGCTGTAGCCGATGTCCTTGAACCACAACCAGTCGGTGTAGATGGTGATGAGCCTCGGCCCCACCAGCAACACCACCAGAACGATGACGGCAGTGGCTATGAGCGCCTTGCTTCGCCGCGACAACGTCGGCATTGCTGCCGGACCCCGGATTCCCACGTGTTCTACTCCAACTTTTATGCCGGGGGCACCGCACCCGGTCTTGACCAACACTTTACTTTGCGGCGCCCCGCTGCCTCGCTGAGCGTTGAAAGCCGAGAGAGCGGCCGGTATCGGCCCCTCTACTCCGCATTACTTAGAACAGTACCGATCGCAGCTGTGAACCGTCTTGTGCGTGTATGGCGTTGCTCACCGGCGGGTGGAAACGTGGGTCCGGGGGCCGCTGACAGGTGTGTTCGACCGGATCATTCGCCGCATACGGAGCCGTAGATGTCACTATTGTCCGGTGACCGATCCGCAGCCGCCCGTCCTCTCCCCCGACGCACTGGGAAGCGCGATCCGAGAAGTCGTGGAGTTTGTCGACGCCGCGGGGTGGGGTCAGCCGCCGCAGCTGTTCGCGCTCGTGCCCACCGCGTTGCTGGCAGACACCCAACCGGACTGGGTCGACGACCACGACACGTCCGAGCTCACGCTCATCGAACAGGCCCCGCTGCCCGTGTCGCCCGACAGTGGCATGGCCGAACTCGAGCATGTGCTGGCCACCACCAGCTGGCCACCGGAAGTCGAAGGGTGCGCCCTGGTCCAAGAGATCATCGTGTTGCCACCGGAGGCCGAGAGCGATCTGGACGAGGCGCTGGGCCCGCTGCTCTCCGATCCCGACGCTGCCGACCACGCTGCGCGCAGCGCCGCCGAAGCGCATCCGGAGAGTCGCGGGGCGCGTCTGGCCGCAGCGGTACTGCGTGACGGACGGGCATTGAGCCTCCTGCAGCTTGCTCCGGGCACAGAAGATGATCCCGACGCCCCGATCGAATTGCTGCAACATCCCGAGTTGGCGCCCAGTCTCCTGGCCGCGCTCGCCGGGACACTGGAGAACACCCCGCCGGAGGAATAGTCGGAGGAGCAGTCGTCGGAGCTGGCGCGTCGGTCAGCAGCCCGGTGGCGTGCGACCCGCTTCGAGATCCTTCAAGCCGTCCACGGCGTTCTGCAATGTGTCGACCTTGACCAGGGTCAGACCGTCCGGTGTGTCCGATTTCGCTTCGGCACAATTGCCGGACGGAACCAGAAACGCTTCGGCCCCCGCATCTTTCGCAGCCCGCATCTTGTGCGTGATGCCGCCGATCTCGCCCACGTCCCCATCCGGGGTGATCGTCCCGGTGCCGGCGATGAAGTCGCCGCCGGTGAGTTCTCCGGGGCTCAACTTGTCGATCACGGCCAACGTCAGCATCAACCCGGCCGACGGTCCGCCGATGTCACCGACGTTGAAATCCACGTCGAGCCCGGGGTCGCCGTTCTCCTCGGCGAGCGTGATGCCGAGGATTCCCTTCGACTTGTCGTCGGGATTGGCACCCAGGGTCACCCGCACCGTGACCGGATTCCCATCGCGTAGGACGTCGAGCGTCACCTCGGTGCCGGGGGCGAACCGGCCGAGCTCGGCCCGCAGGGCGTTCGGGTCGTCGACGGCCACGCCGTCGACCGCGACGATGTCGTCGCCGGGTTCGAGCTTGCCCGCCGACGGTCCGTTGTCGTCGACACCACCGACCACCTGTTCCACCGGCCGCCCCAGATAGTTCAGTGCGGCAAGCGTCGCGGAGTTCTCCGAGCCGGTCATCTGCTGCTTGTTCTCTGCGTCCACCTCGTCGTTGGACTTGCCCGGCGGGTAGACCCGGTCGCGCGGCTGCAGCTCATCGTCACCGGAGAACCAGAATCCCATCGCCTGGAACAGCGTCAGGTTGTCGGTCACCGAGACGGTGGTCAAATTGAGGTTGCCTGTCGTCGGGTCGGTCTGCGTCCCACCGATCGCGACGACATCGATCATCTCGCCGTTCGATCCGTCTTTCAGCTGGCCCAGCGTGTTGACCGTCGGACCCGGTCCCAGTGCCACGTAGGGCACCTTCACCAGCGTTCCCAGCAAGACGAACGCAACCAGGAACGCCAACGCCACCAGCAACGTGGTGACCCGCCGGTATTCCGGGGCAACTCTGAGGGACTGCATTTTCACCAGGCCCAGCGTAGAGGGTGACCGTTCGCCGAGAGCGGATGGATTCGCAGGAGGATCCGGGCGCATGCGCCGGTACCGTAGAGGTATGAATGACTTGCCTTTCGGTTTCTCTCCTTCGTCCGGCGACGACGGGGACGGTGACGAGCGCGGCAAGAAACCCGGCGATTTCGATCCCAATCAGCTCGGGCAGATGCTCTCGCAGCTCGGTCAGATGTTGTCCGGCATGGGAGCCGGTATGGGCACGGGCGGCGGTGGAGAGCCGGTCAACTACCAGGTGGCGACCTCGCTGGCCCGCCAGCAGATCGGCAAACACACCCCGGTCAGCGACCGCGAGAAGTCTGCGGTCACCGATTCGGTCCGGTTGGCCGAGGTGTGGCTCGATGCCGTGACCACACTGCCCGCTGGAGTCACCACCACCGAGGCATGGACCCCCGTGGACTGGCTCGAGAAGACCCTGCCGGTGTGGAAGACGTTGTGCAATCCGGTCGCCGAGCAGATGGCAACCACCTGGTCCAAGAACTTGCCTGAAGAAGCTCGAGATTTTGCCGGCCCCATGCTCGGTATGGTCACCCAGATGGGTGGAATGGCCTTCGGAACCCAGCTCGGGCAGGGTCTGGGCCAGCTCGCGAAGGAAGTACTGACCTCCAGCGATGTCGGATTGCCGCTGGCTCCCACCGGAACGGCTGTGCTGCTCCCCGAGGCGATCGCCGCGTTCAGCGAGGGCCTGGAACAGCCCAGCCAGGAGATCATCGTGTTCCTGGCGGCGCGCGAGGCCGCCCATGTGCGCTTGTTCTCGCACGTGCCCTGGCTCCGCCAACGCCTGCTTGCCACCGTCGAGGAGTACGCGCGCGGGATCTCCATCGACTTCTCCGGCATCCAGGACGCCGCAGCGGGCATCGATCCGGCCCAACTGTTGTCCGATCCGAGCAAGCTTCAGGACCTCCTCGGTGGTGGCGCGGCGTTCGAGCCGAAGACCAGCCCCGCTCAGGAGCACGCCCTGGCCCGCCTGGAGACACTGTTGGCGCTTATCGAGGGATGGGTCGAAACCGTTGTCTCGCAAGCTCTCCACGACCGCATCCCGTCGGTGGGTGCGCTCACCGAGACGATGCGCAGGCGACGGGCCACCGGTGGACCGGCCGAGGAGACCTTCGCCACCCTCATCGGACTCGAACTACGTCCGCGCAAGCTGCGCGAAGCCGCCGACCTCTGGCGCAAACTGCTGGAATCGTCGGACGTCACGACGCGCGATGGCGTGTGGGCGCACCCCGACCTGGTTCCCGACGCCGACGACCTCGACCATCCGGCGGCGTTCATCGACCGGGTGATCGGTGGCGGAGTAGACGCCTTCGACGACCCGATCGCCCAACTCGAGAAGACCATTGCGGACGAGGCCAAACGCGCCGAGAAGCGCCCGCCCACCGACGACGAGGGCGATCAGAAGTCCCCGGGCGCCTGAGTTCCACCGGCCCACATACGTCCTGCTCAAGCTGCATTTTGCCCTGTGGATAACTGACGTCAGCAGGCGTCGGTCCCCATGTCGCGGTGGTTGAGTGGCGGCATGGCTGTTGTGATGTCTTTGCCCCGGCTACGGCCGGAGACGGTGATCGTGCTGCGCCCGGGCGGCCGGGTGCAGGTCGGATGCGACCCGGAGACCGCGGTTGTGCTCGAACCGCCGGTTCACGTTTCCCCAGCCCGTCTGGCCGGACTGCTGCGGTGGATGACCGGGCCCCGGTCGGTCACCGAGGTGACGGCCGCAGCGGCGGACATCGGGCTCGACCTCGACGAGGTCCGCGGCATTCTCGACCGTTTGGTTGCTGACGGGATCGGACACCACGCCGCACACGTGAGTTCCCACCGCCCACTGACCATCCGTGTGCACGGCTCGGGACCACTGGCGAGCGCAGTTGCCAAAGCGGTCGGCGCCGGGGGCCACCGCGTTCGGCAATCGGTTCGGCGACCTCGACTCGCACCTGACCACCCGGACACGGAGAAGGCCTTCGCGACCTGGTCGGCCGATCTTGTTGTGCTGACCGACTTCCTCACGCACGACCCCTGGCTGATATCGGATCTGATGAAGTCGCGGGTTCCGCACCTGACCGTCCGTCTGCGCGACGGGTCCGGAGTGATCGGGCCACTGGTGTTGCCCGGGCTCACGAGCTGCCTCGTGTGCGCTGACCACCACCGGCGCGACCGCGACGCCGAGTGGCCCATCGTCTGTGCCCAGCTGTTCGGTCAACGCGGGTGGGCCAGCCCGGCGACCATCGCGGGCACCGTGGCCCTCACCGTGGCACAGATCGAACACATCACGGCTGTCACCAGCGCTGCGGCGTCGGCGTCGCCATCGCCGGAACACGATCCACCCACCACTGTGAACGCGACGATCGAGTTGCGACCGAATGCAACATCTCTGCAGATCAGACAGTGGACGCCGCACCCGCTATGCGGTTGCGGCGTGCCGGCGTGATCTAAGCTCGAAGAATCGGGAAAGGGGAACACTCAATGGCTGAGATCACACGAGGTGGAGCACGGCGCAATGCCAAGCTCGCCTCGCTTCCGCTCGGGGTGGCAGGACGGGCGGCTACGGGGTTCGGCAGGCGGTTGGCAGGTGGGGACCGTGATGAGATCGCCGCAGACATGCTCGAGAAGACCGCCGAGCAGCTGTTCGCCGTCCTGGGCGAGCTGAAGGGCGGCGCCATGAAGGTGGGTCAGGCGCTGTCGATCATGGAGGCGGCGATCCCCGAGGAGTTCGGCGAACCCTTCCGTGAGGCTCTCACCAAGCTCCAGGCAGAAGCTCCACCACTGCCCGCAGCCAAGGTGCACGGCGTGCTCGACAACCAGCTGGGCACCAAGTGGCGTGACCGATTCCAGGAGTTCTCCGACGAACCGGCCGCATCGGCGTCCATCGGCCAGGTACACAAGGCGGTGTGGCACGACGGCCGCGACGTCGCTGTGAAAGTGCAGTACCCCGGCGCCGACCACGCCCTCAAGGCCGATCTCAAGACGATGTCGCGGATGACCGGGCTGCTCAAACGCCTGTCCCCCGGTACCGACGTCAAGTCGATGATGGACGAGCTCATCGAGCGCACCGAAGACGAATTGAACTACACGAAGGAAGCCAACAACCAGCGGGCCTTCGCAAAGGGATTTGCCGACGACCCCAATTTCGTGGTGCCCCGGGTGGTCGCTTCGGCCCCCAAAGTTGTTGTGTCGGAATGGATCACCGGAACACCCATGTCGAAGGTGATCAAGAACGGCACCCAGGAGGAGCGAAACGACGCCGCGGCGAAGATGACCGAGTTCGAGGTCAGCTCACCGAAGCGGGTAGGACTGGTCCATGGCGATCCCCACCCGGGTAACTTCCAGTTCCTCGCCGATGGCCGGATGGCGATTCTCGACTTCGGCGCCGTGGGCATCTACCCGAACGGCCTGCCCGCGGCGACCGGGCCGATCCTCCGGCTGTGCCGCGACAACAAGTACGACGAGCTCAAAGAAGAAATGGTGCGAGCCAACTTCATTCAGCGCTCACATCAGGACAAGGTCACCCCGAGTGACCTCGAGGCGTACCTGCGTCCGTACGTCGACCCGCTCTACAGCGAGTCGTTCCACTTCACCCGCAAATGGCTGCAGCGGGCGGCGGGCGCAGCCTCGGATCCACGTGGCGACGTATACCGCACATCACGAAACCTTAACTGTCCCAAGGAATATGTGATGGTGTTCCGGGTTCTCGGTGGCTGCGTGGGTATCGCGGCCCAGCTCGACGCAGAGGCCCCCTATCGGGCGATCATGGAGAAGTGGGTCGACGGGCTGGCCGAGTAGAAGGGCACCGGCAAGATTCAGGCACACGAGCGGGCGGTCTGTGTATTTCTCACAGACCGCCCGCTCTGTCGTCGCGCCGGCGAGCTCATGCCGCCGTCTGATTCTTACGTGGCCGTCCACGGGGACGCTTACGGGCGATCACCACACCCTGATCGAAGATCTCTCCACCCCACACGCCCCACGGCTCACCGCGTTCGAGTGCCTCGGCCAGGCATTCTCGTCGTAGTGGGCAATCGGCGCACAACGCCTTTGCCTGCTCGAGCTGACTCGGGTTCTCGGAAAACCACAGGTCCGCATCGGCGTACTGGCATGGCAACTCGGTCTTGGATATGTCCAGTGCGAGCCCGCCGCCTATATATGACTCGAGTAACTCGGTCATCAGTTCCTCCACTGTCGAATGTGCTCTCGGATTTGTCTTGAAAACCCGGGCTCACAGTGGGGGAACTACAAAAGTTCCAGTTCACACAAGTGAGGCCACGGGTTCGCTGTTGCGACTCGCCGTGGCCTCGAATGAATTGATCTGTGTCAGATCGACGTTCGTCGGGGTCGCACGGGAAGCGCTGAGCGGTTTACCGCCGGAATCGCTGCATAGGGAGCCAGGAGTTCCGGCTTCATGGCGGCGATTGCGGGGGTATGTCCGGGTCGCGGACGCAGGCCTTGGACAGGCAGATGCCACGACTCGCACACGCCGGCGGCGCTGATGAAATCGTTCACGGTTCCTGTCCTTTCCTGCTCGTTCGAGATGCACATTCGGTGCGATGTGGTGGCTCGGTGATCACTCGAACACATCGAGTAAGCCCTCGCCTTGGTGATGTGGAACAGCCTAAACGGCGACGCCGAGATTGCACAACCTATTTTTGACCTGCAGTTTTTCCGAAATGTCAGGCCAAGGATCGCCGACCGGTCAGCCCGCGCCGTTGTCGCGGACCAGTGCGAGCAAATCCTCGCCGTACTGGTCCAACTTCTTGGCACCGATCCCCGGTATGGCAACGAGCGCAGGCACATCCCCGGGTTGCTGTTCGGCAATGGCGATCAGGGTGTTGTCGGAGAACACCACGTAGGCCGGAACCTTCTGCTCCTTGGCCCGGCCGCTGCGCCACTCCTTGAGAGCGACCAGCAAGCCCTCGTCGAGGTCGGACGGACAACTCTCGCATCGACCCAACAGCGAGGCGGTCTTGCCGAGAAGCGCTTTCCCGCAGACTCGACACCGCGGCCCCGATCGTTTTCGTTTCGGTTCGGCGATCCGGGAGGCGGGCGAGTCGTCCGGGACGAGATCGGCAAGAAATCTCGACCGCCGTCGCGAACGCCTGCCACCCTCATTGCGCGCGAGCGCCCACGACAGCTGCAGGTGTTCGCGGGCCCGGGTGATCCCGACGTACAGCAGCCGCCTCTCTTCTTCGATCGCCACATCGCCGGCGTTGATGGCCTGGCTGATCGGCACGGAGCCATCCACCATGCCCACCAGGAACACGGCATCCCATTCGAGCCCCTTGGCGGCGTGCAGCGACGACAGAGTGACGCCCTGCACGGTCGGTGGATGCCGCGCTTCAGCACGGGCCGCCAGCTCGCGGGACAACTCGGTCAGGGTCAGGTGCTCGTTCTCATGCACCATCTCCTCGGTCAGATTCATCAAGGCCCGCAACGACTCCCAGCGCTCTCGCGCTTGGGCACCGGCCGGCGGTTCGTCGCTCAGACCCAGCGGGACGAGGATGGCCCGCAGCAGGGTGACCACATCTGCCTCAGCCGGCAGGTCGTCGCGGCCGGCGGTCTGCTGCACGGCCCGCATCGCCTGCCGGATCTCTGACCGAGCGAAGAACGCCTCGCCTCCCCGTACCTGGTACGGGATGCCTGCCGCCGTCAGCGCCTGCTCATGGGCTTCGGACTGGGCGTTGATGCGATACAGGATCGCGATCTCGGATCCGGGAACACCCTGGGCCATCAACCGTTTGATCGCCTTCGCGACCGCAGCGGCCTCGGCCGGCTCGTCGTCGTACTCGGCGAAGTCCGGCGCGGGCCCGGGCGGTCGTTGCCCGATGAGCTGCAGGCGGGTACCCGCGATGCGACCCCGCGCGGCCCCGATCACCCGATTGGCCAGACCGACCACCTGCGGGGTGGACCGGTAGTCGCGCTCGAGCCGGACCACCATCGCCTCCGGGAACCGCCGGGAGAAGTCGAGAAGATAACTCGGGGTCGCGCCGGTGAACGAGTAGATCGTCTGGTTGGCGTCGCCCACCACCGTGAGGTCGTCACGCTCACCCAGCCAGGCATTGAGCAGCGCCTGCTGCGCAGGCGTGACGTCCTGATACTCGTCGACCACAAAACAGCGATACCGGTCGCGGAACTCCTCGGCGACCACCGGATGATCGTCGAGGATGGCCCGCGTCATCAGCAACAGGTCGTCGAAGTCGAGGAGCTGATCTCCCGAGGGCGACACCTTGAGTTGCTCGTAGCGCTCGTAGACCAGTGCGACCTGTTCCGCCGGCATCGGCGCCTCTCGCCGCGACTTGGACACCTCCACCGCGTACTGGTCCGGGCCGATCAACGAGCCTTTTGCCCATTCGATCTCCGAGATCAGGTCACGGAGAGAGTCGGTGGTGGTGGGCGCCCCCGCCGACCGGGCCGCGCGGGACACCACGGGAAACTTGTTGTCGAGCAGTTCCCACTGGTTCTCGCCGATCGCCTGCGGCCAGAAATACCTGAGTTGCCGCATGGCCGCGGCGTGAAAGGTCAACGCCTGCACGGCGTTACCCGACCCGGCGATCCCCAATGAACGGAGCCGGGTCCGCATCTCTCCGGCAGCGCGCGCGGTGAACGTGACCGCCAGCACCTGACTGCCCCGCACATGACCGTCGCCGACCAGATGCGCGATCCGCCGGGTGATCGTGCGCGTCTTGCCCGTGCCGGCGCCTGCGAGCACACACACCGGGCCGCGAGGGGCGAGCACCGCCGCTTGCTGTTCGGGGTCCAGTGAGTCCATGTGCTCAGTATTCCAACGAGGGCCGACACCACTGCGTCCGCCCGCCGCAGCGGACGGGAACAGCTGCGGCGGTCGTGGTGTTATGTAGGCGTGACTACCGAGAACGCGACTTTGACCATGTACACCACCACCTGGTGCGGGTACTGCAAGCGCCTCAAGATGGGCCTGCGCAGTCAGGGCATCGAGTGGGTGGAAATCGACATCGAGCAGGACCCCGGTGCCGCAGACTTCGTCGGCAGCGTGAACGGCGGCAACCATGTGGTTCCCACCGTGAAGTTCGCCGACGGCAGCACCGCGACGAACCCGACGGTCGCCGACGTCCGCAAGAAGCTCGGGGTCTAGACCCCGTCAGATGTATCGGGCGGTGGCACCAACCGACCCGGCTCCGACTGCCCGGCTCCCCCGACGCGGGATGCCGGGTGGTCTGTGTCTGCGGGTGTGGTCGCCCAGGCGCGAATGAGCGCACTCGCGATCGAGATCGATCCCGGCAATCTGAGCCGGGCGTCGTCGATGATCGGCTTTCCGTCGGCCCCTATCCAATCCTGCTGGGCTTCGAGCGCTTCGAGCACCTCTGAGCGGCTGAACCACTCGGCGTCCGCGATCTCTCCGTCGATGAAGTCGAGAGCCTGATCCGGGTCTGCCGTGACCTCGAATCCCACCATCAGGGACCGGGGAAAGGGCCACGGTTGCGACCCCACGTACTGCGGGTCCCAGCAGTCCAGCCCCACCTCTTCGTGCACCTCGCGCACCACACATTGCTCCAGCGATTCGCCGGGCTCGACAAATCCGGCCAGCGTCGAGAACCAGCGCTCGGGCCACTGCGACTGTCTGCCGAGCAGTATCCGGTCGGCGCCATCGTGGACCACCGTGATGATCGCCGGATCCGTTCGAGGGAACTCCTCGCGGCCACTGATGGTGTTGCGGCGAACCCAGCCGCCTTTCGCAGGCTCGGTCGGATTGCCGTCGACCGGTGAAAAACGGGCTGAGTCATGCCAATTGAGCACTCCCAGCGCGGTGGACAGGATTCCGGCCTCGTCGGCGCCGAGGAGTTGCGCGCCACGCCGTGGGTCGTCTTTCGGCCCGTCGATGACATCGAAACGCATGGCCCACATGTCGCTGCCCTCTTCGGGATGCAGGCCGAGGAACACCGCCTCCGGCGGAGGTTCGTCTCCGACATCCACCGCCATGATCCAGCCCAGACCGTCCTCGCCCACCGGATACCGGCCCGACGGGTCGATCTGCAGGAGCAGAGCGTGCGGCCATCCTTCTGTCAGCCGTTGCATGTCGTGCCTGATCTCGTCGGCACGGTTGTACACCGCGCGCGACAACATCGGTGGCTTGTCGAACTCAAATCGCCGCAAGCGGATTCACCTCTCGCCTCGGATCGATCTCGTCTCGGCCGGTTGGTCCGGTCATCCCTGGCCCTGCCGCACGTAGAGCAATCGATCACCGTGTTCGATTGCGTCGACCTTGCTGTCGTCGATACGGTGCAGCGTGCCGTCGCGCACCACGCCGAGGACGATCTCGGGCAGGTGCCGAGGCGACCCACCGACCTCGTCGGGTTCCACGTCCCGCTCGGCGATCGCGAACCCCTCGTCAGGAGTCAGGAGGTCCTCGATCACCTGCACGACGGTGGGAGTGCTGGTGGCCAACCCCAGCAGGCGCCCGGCGGTCTCCGAACTCACCACCACCGAGTTGGCTCCCGATTGACGGATCAGGTGGGTGTTCTCCGCTTCGCGGATGGACGCGACGATCTTCGCGTTCGGCGCGAGTTCGCGGGCGGTCAACGTCGCCAGGACTGCCGTGTCGTCGCGGTTCGCGGCCACGATGATGGAGGACGCATGTTGCGCGCCCGCGAGTCGCAGCACGTCGGATCGGGTCGCGTCACCGCGCACGGTCACCAGCCCCTTGGCGGCAGCGTTGTCGAGCACCGTCTGGTCACCGTCCACCACAACGATTTCCGAGGGCTTCAGGCCGTCGGCGATCATCGCCTTGACTGCTGTCTTTCCCTTGGTCCCGTACCCGATCACCACGGTGTGATTACGCACCTTGTTCCTCCAACGCTGGATTTTGAGAGCTTGACGGGATCGCTCGGTCAGCACTTCCAACGTGGTGCCGACCAACACGATCAGGAACATGACGCGTAGCGGCGTGATCACCAGCACGTTGATCAGTCGCGCCTCCGGGGTGAACGGGGTGATGTCGCCGTAGCCAGTGGTCGAGAGCGACACAGTGGCGTAGTACAGACAGTCGAGGAACGAGAGTTCGCTGTCCTGGACGTCTCGATAACCATCGCGGTCGAGGTAGACGATGAAGACGGCGGCGAAGAGGGCGACCAGGGCGAAGATGACCCGCCGAGAGATCGCCCGACCCGGGCTGGACTGCATCTCGGGGATGCGGACGACACCGACCAGCGCGTGGTCGGGCATGTCGGTCAGCTCTTCGCTCTTGAACCGCCGGCGGAGCCTGCCCGCGGGCATCAACGCCTCCCGACGAAGGCGCCGACACGGCGCCGGGAAAATTGCATACGCACAAGTGGGGACTGTAGTCCTTTTCCGCACCGGTGGTAATCATCACCGATCTCGTCGCGATCAGGCATGGTGGACGCATGAACAGTGGCGAGCACAAGTTGCGGCAGTTGATGTTTCCCGATGATGCGACGTTGGCGAAACGGATGGGCATCGGTCTGTTGGGAATCGGCGCGCTGCATTTCCTCGCACCGAAACCTTTCGACGACCTGATTCCCGAAGAACTTCCCGGTGATCCGCGGGTGTACACATACGGCTCCGGCTTGGTGGAACTTGCGGTCGGTGGCGCCCTCCTCGCTCCCCAGACCCGTCGCTACGCCGGACTGTTCTCGGTTCTGCTGTTCATCGGCGTGTACCCCGGGAACATCAACATGGTGCGCATCTACCGCAACAAACCGCTGCCCTACCGGCTGGTGGCGTGGGCTCGCCTGCCCTTCCAGTTCCCCATGGTGTGGGCGGGCTGGCGAGTCTGGAAAACCGCACCAAAGGTCTGACCGGTTCAGGGTCGTTCTCTCTTATCGCGCCTGATGAGGTCGGCCAGACCGGTGCGGTCGGGCAGGTTCGTGGGCTCGAGCGTGGTGTTCGACCGTACGTAGTGGAATGCTGCCCGAACCTTCTCGAGGTCGACGCCGGTCAGTTCCGCCCAGGCCACCCGGTAGGCGGCGAGCTGGACGAACACCGACTTCTCCTGCGCCGCAGTGGGTCGGGCACCGGTCTTCCAATCCACCACGGTGAAGCCGCCGTCCGGTTCAGAGAACACCGCATCGATCCGGCCCCGGACGATGGTGTCGGCGATGACCGTCTCGAACGGCACCTCGACCTCGATGGGGTTCCGCGCAGCCCACCGGGACCGGAGGAACTGCTCCCGCAGCACCTCGAGGTCGGCATCCGAGCCCCCTTCGGCATCGGCCGCACCCGGCAACTCGTCGATGTCGAGAAGTCGGGTGGCGCCGAACCTGCGTTCCACCCAGGCATGGAAGGCGGTGCCGCGGCGGGCCAGTGGATTCGGTTTGAACGGCAGCGGCCTGCGCAGGCGCCGGGCAAACGTCTCCTCGTCCTTGTCCAGTTCGACGAGCTGGCTGACGGACAGATGCTGCGGCATCGTCACCTCGATGTCAGTGCCAAGGCCACTTTCCCGTTCGGTGAGCAGCACCGCGAGGTCGTTGGCCCAATCGCGGACCTGCGGGTCGTCGGCCGACAGGTCGGGTTCGGGCTCAGCGCCCATGTCAAAGAGGGCCGGCTCGCCGCGGGCTCGCAACGCGGCGCGCACGAGATCGGCGCCACGTTCGACGCCAGGACGGCGGGGACCGAGCGGATCAGCAGGCCACGGCACGCCGGCGGTCAACGCCGCCAAGGGATTGTCTGCGTTGTCTTCGGGAGTCGCTGCCCAGCCCGCGATGGTCAAGCCCGGTGCGCCGTCGGTCGAGGTCTCGATCAGACGAGAAGCGATGTCGTGCAACTCGGTCAAGAAGATCGAGGGTCCACGAGGTTTGTCGCCGCCGTCGGACCAGTGATGCCCTGAGATGACCAATGCCCTCTTGGTCCGCGTCAAGGCCACGTACAGCAATCGCCGGTCCTCTTCGAGCTTGCGGTTGCGCAAAGCGTCCTTGTGGGCCTCAATTGCGTCCTCGAGTTCTTTGCGGTTGTCGAGTTCGGCCAGCTCGAGCGGTGGGAAGCCCTCGGCGCCCAGAGTCTCGGCAAGGTCGCCCCGCAACTCCGCGGGGAGTTCCCGCGCACTACCGAGCCAGGTCCCGTCGGCCTTTCCACCCGGGAAGATGTTCGTACACAGATGCGCGATCACCACCACATCCCATTCGAGGCCCTTGGCCGCGTGCACGGTGAGGATCTGGACGCGGTCCTCGGCGATCTCGACCTTGCCCGGTTCCAGGCCCTTCTCGATGTCGGCTGCGGACTCGAGAAAGGCGAGCAGTCCAGGCAGGGTGGCAGCCGACCGCTCGGTGTAGTCGGCCACGTACTCGGCAAAGGCGTCGAGGTGTTCGCGACCCGTGATGTTGCCTCGTAAACCCCGTGCCCGGATCTGCGCCTCGACATCGACGCCGATGACCCTCTCCACCTCGGCGACCAACTCGGGCAATGGTTGCCCCATCCGAGCCCGCAAGATGGTCAGCTGGTGGCCGAATGATTTGATCCTGCGGTACCCGTCGGGTGAATACCGTTGCGCCGGACCGGGGTCGGCCAGTGCATCACCGAGACCGGCCTGATCCACCACCTCGGTCGGCACTGCCGAATCGAGTGCGCTGTCGAGTTCTTCCAGGCTCGTCATCGTGCCGGTGACGATGTTGGTACCGGCGGCGAGGTCCCGCGCACGCGCCCACAGCGCGGCGATGTCACGCGCCCCGAGCCGCCACCGCGGTCCGGTGAGAAGTCGCACGGCAGCCGTCCCCGCCATGGGATCAGCCATCAGACGAAGCATCGCCACTACGTCCTGGACCTCCGGTACACCTAGCAGGCCGCCGATGCCGACCACTTCCGCCGCGATGCCACGATCGGTGAGTTCGGCCGCGAGCGGCGCCGAATCCTCGTTGCGGCGCACCAGGATCGCCACCGTCGGCGGTGGACCCTCGGCACGGTTGTACTCGTCTTCGATCTGGTCAACGATCCACTCACGCTCCTGCACCACGGTCTCGGTCAGAGCCATGGTGATGGTCCCGGTCGGGGCATCGTCACGCGGCCGCAAGATGCTCACCGGCACGCCCCGCCGTCGCAGCTCCTCGGACGCGGCGTTGGCCATGTCGAGGGCGTGGCGGGCGTTGCGCCAGCTGGTCAGCAACTCCAGGCGTTGCGCGGGAGTTCCGTCACTGCAACGGAAATCGGTGGTGAAACGAGGCAGATTGGCAGCCGATGCGCCGCGCCAGCCATAGATCGACTGGATCGGGTCACCGACCGCGGTCACCGCGATCCCGGCGCCCCGCGTCACCCCGGGCGGCGTTCCGAACAGCTCCGACAGCAGCACGCGCTGCGAATGTCCGGTGTCCTGGTATTCGTCGAGCAACACCGCGCCGATGGCAGCGCGTTCGGACTCACCCACCTCGGGGTGACGGGCGACGAGTTGGGCAGCCAGCGACATCTGGCTACCGAAGTCGAGCACGTTCGCCTCGCGCATCGCGGCGTCCAACGCGGCCACCAGCGGCATCAACGCGCGCCGCTCATCGATGACGGATTGGATGGACCGCAGCTTCTGAGGCGGCTCAGGGCGTTGCCTGCCGGTCGGGGGCAAGGTGTCGATCAGCTCGTAGAGCGAGTCGCCCGCGGTGGCGAGCTGGTCGAGATCCACCAGGTGCTCGGCGAGCTCGCTGTAGAGCTTCAGCACCGATTCGGTCACGCCGCCAGGGGTTTTGGTGGTCTCGAGGTCATCGGTCCACCCCGCCACCACCGAGAACGCCAGTTGCCACAGTTCCGTTTCGCTGAGCAAGGTGGCCGAGGGCTCGACAGGCAGGAGCAAGCCGTAGTCGGCGATCAGCCGGCCGGCGTAGGCGTGGTAGGTACTCACCTGCGGGTCTGCCGACCGAAGCCGGCCACGCAACGTGCCGTCGGGGTCCCAGTTCTGCATCGCAGGCGATCCCGCGAGCATC
This sequence comes from Williamsia muralis, assembly GCF_051487485.1. Taxonomy (GTDB): domain Bacteria; phylum Actinomycetota; class Actinomycetes; order Mycobacteriales; family Mycobacteriaceae; genus Williamsia; species Williamsia muralis_B. The sequence goes on from NZ_JAHVCV010000004.1 coordinate 182,311, forward strand.
GACAACCGCCGGCGGATGCGCGCGGCTAGTTCTTGGGCCGCCTTACGGGTGAATGTCAGGCCCAGCACTGCATCCGGCTCGACCAGACGGTTGGCCACCAGCCACACCACCCGAGAAGCCATGGTCTCGGTTTTGCCTGCACCCGCCCCCGCGACCACCAGCACGGGCTCCATCGGCGCCTCGATCACCTCGACCTGCTCATCGGTGGGCGAGGGCAGACCGAGCGCCGCCGACAGGACCCGGGCCGAGATCCTCGTCATCGTTCCGGTGTCAGCCATCGGTCACCGTCCTGCCGTCGAGTTGTGCCGGACAGCTCGCGGTGAGTGGACAGTGCCCGCATCCGTCGTTCGGGGTGGCCACGAACTGCGGTCCGATACTGCGATGGGCGGCCGCCCGCACCACGGCGAGCCACTGCTCCACCTGCTCGTCCGACAGGGGCGGCTGATCACGTTGCGCCGCACCGGTTTTGTTGTTCGAATTGTTGACGTAGACGAGCGACCCACCACCCGGCTCGACCGGTCCGACAGCCTGCACACCACCGAGCCGCAGGGCGAGCTGATAGGTGGCCAGCTGCGCGTGCTCCTGGGCGGCCTGCACCGACAGCGTGGTCTTGCCGGTCTTCACATCCACCACCACCGGGCGTCCGGCGCTGTCCTGTTCGAGCCGGTCGATGCGCCCACGCAACCGCACCTCGGGCATGTCGACGGTCTCACCGTCGGCGTCCTGGACCGTGGCGGGTTCGATACGCGCATCCACGTCCACCTCGACACCCACCTCGGTGAGCGTCTCGCGGGACACCTTCAGCCAGCGCTGGAAGTTGGTGAGCATCTCCTCGGTGCGTTCGAGTTCGCGGCGCGAAAACCATGGTGCCCCGACATCCACCTGGTCCCAGACCCGCCGCAGCGCAGCGGTGACATCGTCGGGTGGGATCTCTCCGGCGACGGCCTGCACAAGCGTATGGACAAGCGTTCCGGCGACGGCCGGACGCGAATCGCCGTCGCGGCCGCCGTACCGCTCCAGCATCCAGCGGAGCGAGCAGGTTCCCAGAGCCTCGACACTGGACGGCGAAAGGGTCAGCGGCCCAGCCGACTCCGACCACAGAGGGATCTCCGAACTGGGAGCAGCAAGGCCGTACCACTGGTCGGGATGCGCACCCGGAACACCGGCGTCGGCGAGCTCGGCGAGCATGTCTGCGGCGGCTTTCGCCCGCTCCGTAGGCGTATCGGTGGCTGCGCACACCTCGGCGCGCAACTCGGCAACCAGCGACGACAGCGACAGCACCCGTCGCAGACCGGGCTCCACCGGGAGCTCCAGTTCGATCTCGTCGTCGTCCACGGCGCCCTTCTCGACGATCGCGGCCAATTCGCCGACGAACCGTGAGGGCGCGGCATCTCCGCTTCCATCGTCGACAGCAGTGACCATCAGTCGATCGCGAGCCCGCGTGCATGCCACCAGCAGCAGTCGACGCTCTTCGGCGAGAGCCATTGCGGTGCGCGAAATGGTGTCCAGCGCATCGGCGTCCACGCCATCGAGAAGATCAACCAATTGTCCGGTACCGAGAATGCTCCCCCGGCTGCGCAGGCTCGGCCACAAACCGTCCTGAACACCCGCGACCGCCACGACATCCCACTCGCGACCGGTGGCCGCATGCGCGGACAACACCGTGACGGCGTCCGATGACGCCTGTGCCATGCGGGATTCGGTGGGGATCTGCAATGCGCCGAGATAATCCAGGAACCCACCGAGTGTCGCGGCAGGCAGGCTGTCGGTGAAACTCGCCGCGGCGTCGAACAGCGCCACCATCGCATCGAGGTCGCGATCGGCCTGGGCACCACCGGGTCCGTGGTCACGGCGCATCACCTGATTCGACCAGCGCGGGCCGAGTCCGGTGGCCTGCCACGCCTCCCAGAGAATCTCTTCGATACCGCGGCGGTTTTCGTATGCCACACGAGCTGCGCCGATGACCGCGAGAACCCTTGTCAGCGGCTGCTTCTCGGCGTCGGTCAGCCCGTCGAGGTAGTGGTCGACATCGATGGGGTCATGCTCGACCCGCACCCGGTGGCCGGTGACCAGTTCGGCGATGACCGACGCTGAGTCGCGGTCCCCGCCGGATTCGGTCTCGATACGACGCAGTCCACGCCGCAGGCGCCGCAGCGCTGCCGGGTCGGCTCCGCCGATGGGTCCCGCAAGCAGTTCCAGCGCTTCCTCCGGCTCCAGCGGTTCCGACACCGCGCGCAGAGCCAGCAATATCGCCGCCACCGAGCGTTGACGCGCGAGTGGGATCTCACTGGCCGGTGTCATCACCGGCACACCGGCCGAGCGCAGCGCGCGCCGCAGTGGCGCCATCGCGCGGGGCACCGATCGGACGATGACCGCCATCTCCGACCAGGGGACATCGTCGTAGAGGTGCGCCCGGCGCATCATGTCGGCGATGGCCGTGGCCTCTTTGGCAGCCGATCCGTAGATCTTGACCACGGGCACCGGCCCACCCCGGTCGGCGGCCTCGGCTCGGCGCCGACGGGGACCCGGGAGCCGCGCGGCGATCGCCGCGCCCAGGTCGCTGATGGGCTTGCTCGACCGGAAGTTGTTGTCGAGCAAGATGTCTCGCTCCGGGTCGTCGAGTTCGTCGAGAAACCGCGAACTGGCCCCGCGGAAGCCGTAGATCGCCTGGTCGCCGTCTCCGGCGACCACCGTCTGGTGTGTTCCCGCCCCGATCAGCTCGACGAGGGTGGCCGCCTGCGGATCGAGGTGCTGGGCGTCGTCCACCAGCAGATACCGCACCCGCGCTCGCTCGCGCCGCAGCAGATCGGGGTCGGTCGCGAATGCCGTGAGAGCAGAGCCCACCAGCTCTGCGGCGTCGACTGCGGGCGCGGTCGCCTGAGGTGCCTCCAACCCGACCGCTCCGCGCAGCAGACCGCTCTGCTCGTACTGACGGTAGGCCTTGCCGACCGCCTCCCACTCCGGACGCTTGTGCCTGCGGCCGAGCGCCATCAGGTCCTCGGGCCCCACACCGCGTTCGGCGGCCCGCATCATCATGTCCCGCAATGCCTGCGCAAACCCGTTGGTGCCCACAGCCGGCCGCAATCGCGGCGGCCAGTAGCCGGCGCCGTCCTCGATGTCGCCGGCCAGGAGTTCCCGCAACACCGCATCCTGCTCGGCGCCGGTGATCAGGCGCGGCGGCGGATTGTCGTGTGCGGCCGCCTGCAGTCGAAGCACCGCGAACGCATAGGAGTGCACGGTGCGGACGATCGGTTCGCGGGTGGCCCGCGGAGCGCGGCCCGCTCCCCCGGCGCGCTGAGCCAGCAGGCGGGCGGTGATCTGCTCACGCAACTCGGTGGCTGCCCGGCGTCCAGCGGCCAGGACCAGCAGCGACTCCGGATCAATCGCTGGGTCGGCGAGACGGGCCACCGCGATGTCCACGATCAGCGACGTCTTTCCCGTGCCCGGGCCCCCGTGAACCCGCAGTGGGTGGAAACCCGGTGACGCGGCGCCGCCGGGACGGTCGATCAGCGACTGAACCCGCTCTGGCCAAGTACGCGGCTGCGCCGGAGGGATGGTCGCCGACACCAGTCGCGTCGTCATGGCTGGCACACGGTCTCCTTCCTCTGGTTCCTCCACGATGGTGTCACGGGTGACCGACATGTCGACCGCGCCACCACCGCCCACCCGCGCCGGGTCGGTACTGCGTGCCCGACCACGGTCGGGCACGATTGGTCCCATGGCTGGTGTGAACGTGGAACTGTACGGCCCCGCAGACGGCGACCCCGTCCTCGCATTGCATGGCGTCACCGGCCACGGCAAGCGGTGGGCGGACCTCGCCGCAGCGCTGCCCGACGCCAGGATCATCGCCCCCGACCTGCTCGGACACGGATTCTCGACCTGGGAACCTCCGTGGTCCATCGACGCACACGTGGCTGCCCTGGCCGAGGTGGTCGAGGCCCACGCGTCGTCCCCTGTGGTCCTGGTGGGTCATTCCTTCGGCGGAGCACTAGCCCTACATCTGTCACGACTGGTCCCCGACCGCATCCGGTCACTGGTGTTGCTCGACCCGGCCATCGGCCTCGAACCCGCCCGGCTCATGGACATCGCGACCAGCTACATCACCCATCACGACTACCCGGATGAAGCAGCCGCACGTGCGGCGAAGCTGGGCGAGTCGTGGGCCGAGCTACCTCCGGAACTGCTGGATCGAGAGGTCGCCGACCACCTGATCACAGCAGGTGACCGGATGAGCTGGCGCGTCCACCCGGGGACCGTCGTCACCACATGGAGCGAATTGGCCCGGCCCTTTGTGCTGCCCCCACCGCACATGCCGGTCGATCTGGTTCAGGCCCTGCGCGTGCAACCGCCGTACGTCACCGCCGATCTACTCGAAGCTCTTGCGGCACAACAGGGAGAGCTCTTCTCGCTGTACGAGGAGGACTGCGACCACATGGTTCCCTTCGCACGCCCCGAACTGACCGCACGCCTGGTCGCGGACGCCCTGGCGCGTCCACGATCCGAGAGCTGATGGCGAAGATCACCGACGATCAGGTGGAACGGGTACGCGCGATCGTCGCCTCGGTACCTGCCGGCAAGGTGACCACCTACGGTGACGTGGCAGCGGCCGCGGGCCTGTCGAGCCCCCGCATCGTCGGATGGATCATGCGGACCGACTCGGCTGACCTACCGTGGCACCGGGTGATCAGCGCCGCCGGGACACCGGCCCCGCACCTGCGTGACCGTCAGCTCGAAAACCTTCGCGCCGAGGGTGTTCCGGTGTTCGACGGCCGAGTCGACATGAAGGCCGCCCGAGCCGACCTCGCCTGACCCGCACCCCTACCCCACCCAGCAACCACAAAATTCGCGCCACCTACCGAGGTTCGCGCCGGTTGTAGCCGGCGCGGATGTCGGTAGGTGGCGCGAATTCTGTGATTGTAAAGTGGCTCAGAGACCGGCGGCGACCACAGGCCGCACTGACCTCATCCGGCGCACGACCAGATCGACGACACGGGGGTCGGTACCCAGGGGCTGAGCCACACCATCGGCGCCTGCGTCGTGGAGCCGATCGTGGAACAACCCGTGCGCCAACAGGTATGAGGCGATGAACACGCGGCGCCCGGTGCGAGCCCTGGTGTCGGCAACGACGTCCGCGATGCGCGGCTGGGCAGTGGCCACATACCCGACGGGAACCGGCTCACCGATCATCGTGCCCAACAGGTTGGCGGCACGCCGGACCTGGCCGAGCGCGAACAGATCGGAAGATCCCGCTGCGGCGAGCACAACGGAATCACCTCGGCGCCAGCCACTTTCGGACAGACGCAACGCCAAGACCCGCGCCAGTTCGGGATCTGGACCCAGCGACCGCGAGACCGAGACGCCCTGATGACCGCTGGCCTCGATGTGCTCGGGGAGATCTTTGCGGACGTGGTAGCCCGAGGCCAGGAACGCCGGGACGACCACAGCGGGCCCGTCGATCCCGCGTAGCACCTCTGACGGCGAAGGGCCGAGTACGTCCACGAACGCGACGCGCGTAGTGCCGATCTGGGCCGAGACCTTGTCCGCGAGGTCGGCGATCATCGATACACCGTGTTCGGAGCGGGTCCCATGTGCGACCAGGATGGGTTGCGCGTCGATTCCCTTGATTCTCATGCGTTTTCCCCTTCCTCGTACTCGACATCGACAGAGAGGCGGTAGCCACGTTTGACAACGGTCTGGATCATCCGGGGGTCACCGAGGCCCGCTCGCAGGCGTGCCATGGCGGTCTCCACGGCGTGGGTGTCGCCGCCGCCTCCGGGGAGTTCGGTGAGCAGCGCATGCCGTGACACCACCCTGCCGGGGCGACGCGCCAGTGCTTTGAGCAGGGTCAGACCTGCCGGCGACAGCGGCCGGAGCTCGCCGTCGACCATCACCGAGCGGCTGCGGATCGACATGTCGTGACCGGCGACGCGCAGAGTCGGCACCCGACGGGGCAACTCTTCGGCGATGTGCCGGGCAAGAGCACCGAGGCGAAAGCGATTCGGCCGCGAGGTGGGCACTCGCAACGCCGCGAGGGGCCCAGCGGTGACCGAACCCACACACATGACGTGGACGTCGGTTCGCAGAGCGTCCAGAAGCGCGTCGAGCCGCCCCGTGTCTTGCGCGCGACCGAGCATCGATGCGACGGCCGGGGCACTGGTGAACGACACCGCGTCCATCTCACCGCCCACGATGGCCGAGATCATCTGGTCCATCGCAGTGGTGTCCTGCGGCGGTAGCCACCGGTAGACCGGGATCGGCAGCACCTCTGCACCCGCCTCGCGCAACACCTCGCAGAAGTCGGGAAGCGGCTCCCACTCGGTGGTGGCGCCGTGCAGCTGCACGCCCACCCGGGTGCCCTCGACACCCTCGTCGAGCAGGTGCTCGAGAACTTCACTCGACGATTCGTTGGGTGGCGACCATTCCTCCCGCAAACCGGCGGCGCGGATCGCGCCCTTCGCTTTCGGCCCCCGCGCCAGCAGCCGGGTGGGTTCGAGCGCGGCGACCAAGCGCTCCGCAACACCCCAGTCCTCGGCCGCCTCCATCCAACCGCGGAACCCGATACCGGTTGTGGCGACAACGATTTCCGGCGCGTTGGCGATGATCTGGTCGGTGACCGACCGCAACTCTGCGTCGTCGGCCAGCGGGATGATCTCGATCGCCGGGGCGTGCTCCACCTGCGCGCCGCGTCGTTCCAGCAACGCGGCGAACTCGTTGGCACGCCGGGCCGCCGTGATGCCGATCGTGAATCCGGTCAATGGACCGGATTCGCAGTCGGCGATTCGATCACCCGCTTTCACTAGACCTCCATGTCTCACGCGATCGACGTTTGCACTCGACGGGGCCTGACCTGGACGAGACCGGCCTTGATCCGTACGTCGTACACCGGCAGGACAACGGATTCGTCGCTGAGGCAACGTCCGTCGACCAGCGAGAAAACTTGTTTGAGCAACGGTGAGGCCACGGTGGGCTCACCGGCGCGGTCCCCGACCAGGCCGCGAGACATCACCGCGGCACGTCCGAAGGGGTCGATGTTCCCCACGGCATGAAGGGTGTCGTCGGTGAGTCGGAACAAGGCCACCTGTTCGTCCCCGGGCAGGAGCACGGCCACTCCCCTCCCTGGTACGAGCTGGTCGAACGGGCACGCCGCAGTCCATGTGGCTGCGACTTCATCAACCCGAGTGTCATCAACGAGACTCATGGTCAGCTTCCTCCGTTCGCCGGCGGGCGTACGCCGGGCTGCGGTGTTCCCAAGAGTACCGGTACCTTGCGTCCGCTACCTTCCGAGAACTCGATGGTGGGGTCCGGCTGGGCAGGTGCGTTGACAAACGACACGAACCGGGAGAGCTTCTCCTCGTCTTCGAGGACTCCGGACCATTCATCCTTGTAGCCGGCGACATGCGATTCCATCGCCGTTTCGAGTTCGGCTGCGATTCCCAGGCTGTCATCACACACGACGGCCTTGAGGTGATCGAGACCACCCTCGAGCGAATCGATCCACGGCGCCGTGCGCTGCAGCCGGTCCGCGGTGCGGATGTAGAACATCAGGAACCGGTCGATGTAGGCGACAAGCGTCCTGTCATCGATGCCGGACGCCAAAAGCTGTGCGTGCGCGGGGCTTTGACCACCGTTGCCACCCACATACAGGTTCCACCCGTGTTCGGTGGCGATGACACCCACGTCTTTACCGCGGGCCTCGGCACACTCTCGGGCACAACCCGACACCCCGAACTTGATCTTGTGGGGCGAACGCAGACCGCGGTAACGCTTTTCGAGGTCGACGGCCATGCCCACCGAATCCTGCACGCCGTAGCGGCACCAGCTCGTACCGACACAACTCTTCACCGTGCGCAGGCTCTTGCCGTAGGCCTGACCGGACTCCATCCCCGCGTCGACGAGCTTGCGCCAGATCAGCGGCAACTGCTCCACCCTGGCCCCGAACATGTCGATCCGCTGGCCGCCGGTGACCTTGATGTAAAGCCCGAACTCCTTGGCCACCTCGCCGATCACGATCAGCTGCTCGGCGGTGACCTCACCACCGGGCATCCGTGGCACCACCGAATACGTGCCGTTCTTCTGCATGTTGGCCAAGAAGTGGTCGTTGGTGTCCTGCAGAGCGGCCTGCTCTCCCGACAGGATGTGGTCGCTCGAGGTGGAGGCGAGGATGGAGGCCACCGTCGGCTTGCAGATCTCGCATCCCCCGCCCTTGCCGTACCGTGCCACGAGGTCGGTGAAGGTCCGGATACCGGTCGCCTGGACGATCTCGAAGAGTTCACTGCGCGACTGGTGGAAGTGATCGCACAACGACTTCGACACCGCGACACCGGAATCTGCCAGCAAGCGGTTGATCGACGGGATACAGCCGCCACAGGTGGTGCCCGCCTTGGTGCACGTCTTCACCGCGGTGACGTCCTGGGCGCCATGAGCGATCGCGTCGCAGATGTCGCCTTTGCTGACCCCGTTGCACGAGCAGATCTCGGCAGAATCCGGAAGGGCAGACAGACCCACACCTTCGCCGGCGGCCGGCGCGATCAGCGCTGCGGGATCGCCGGGCAACGGGCCACCGACCATCGGTTTGAGTAGTGCGTACTGGCCGGCATCGCCGACGAGCACTCCACCCAGGAGGGTCTTGGCATCATCGGAGACAACAACTTTGGCGTAGGTGCCGGCAACGGGGTCGTTGAAGACCACCTCGAGTGCGCCTTCGGAGGCACCCATCGCGTCGCCGAAACTCGCCACATCCACGCCGAGCGCCTTGAGCTTGGTGGACAGATCCGCGCCCGGGAACTCGGATTTGCCACCCAGGAGCCGGTCGGCCACGACTTCGGCGGTGCTGTAGCCCGGGGCGACCAGCCCGTAGCAGACACCGTTGACCGCGGCGACCTCGCCGATGGCGTAGATGTCCGGATCGACTGTGCGGCATCCGTCGTCCACCAGGACCCCACCGCGCTCGCCGACGTCGAGCCCCGCATCGCGTGCAAGCTGGTCGCGGGGCCGGATGCCGGCCGAGAACACCAGCAGGGCAGCGTTGTCGATGCTGCTGCCGTCGGAGAGGGTGACGTGCAACGTGTTGTCGCCGGCCGGTTCGATGGCCGTGGTCCCGACACCGGTGTGCACACTCACCCCGAGCTCGGTGACGAGGCCGGCGAGTAGCGCGCCGCCACCCTCGTCCACCTGCAGCGGCATGAGCCGCGGTGCGAACTCAACCACATGTGGTTTGAGGCCGAGCAGCTTGAGCGCGTTGGCCGCCTCGAGCCCGAGCAGGCCGCCACCGACAACCACCGCGTTGGCCCCCGCCGGTGCCGCCTCTGCGGTGGCACGGATCTTGTCGAGGTCGTCGAGTGTGCGATAGACGAAACAGTTCGGCGAATCAGCGCCCTGTACCGGCGGCACAAACGGGTACGAGCCGGTCGCGAGCACCAGGGCGTCGAACACGATGCTCGAGTTGTCGTCGAGGACCGCCGTACGCGCCACCCGGTTGACGGAGGTGACCGACCGGCCCACCAGCAAGGTCACCAGCGGATCGCCCGGGTAGGTGTTGCCCTCGAGCGCCAGCGCGTCGGGATCCCAACTGTTCACATAGGACGAGAGTCCAACGCGGTCGTAGGCAGGGCTGGGTTCGTCACAGACGACGACCACACGCCATTGGTCGGTGACGTCACGTTCGCGGAGTTCCTGAACGAACCGATGGCCGACCATCCCATGGCCTACCACCACAACTGTTTTGCTGGGCACTGGTACCCCTCCTAGTACTTCTGTTGGTCTCTCAGGCATCGGCTGTTGCCAGCCATTCACAAAGTCCCTCGACAACGGACTCACAACTGCCGCAACCTGTTGTGGCCCGTGTGGCATCGGCCATCGCCATAGGGCTGCGCGCACCTTTGCGCCACGCATCGGTCAGGTTCTTCTTGGACACCGAGTTGCACCGGCAGATGATCGCGTCGCCCGGCATCTGAGCCGGACTCGCCGATTCGGTTGCGCCACCGATGAGGTGGCCGAGCAGCAGGCGCATTCGATCGCTGGGCACCGGCGCGCCGGAATCGAACAACTGCGTGATGGTGCCCACGACCTCGGGATTGCCGAGCAGTACCGCGCCGACCAAACGGTCCTTGCGCACAACCACTTTCGCGTACCGCCCGCGATGAGGGTCGGACAGGGTCAGCACCTCCGCTTCGAGGTCGTTGGGGTCGGTATCGACCTCCCCCATCGATGCGAGATCCACGTCGTGAGCCTTCAGACGCAGGATCTGCTGTGTCCCCTCATAGGCGGCCTGATGATCACCGAGCAGGTTCTGTGCCACCGTCTCGGCCATCTCCCAGCCCGGTTGCACCAGGCCGTAGACGATGTCGCGGTGCTGGGCGCATTCGCCGATCGCGTAGATCGACGGATCGTTTGTGCGCAGATGATCGTCGACCTTGATGCCGCGTTCGACGGCGAGGTCCGCAGCGGTGGCGAGCTCGACGTTGGGAGCGATGCCGGCGGTGACGATCACGAGGTCGGCGCCCAGGGTGGAGCCGTCGGTCAGCACCACTTCCCGGCCTGTTCCCGGCTCGTCGCGGACCGCGGTGACCCGGCTGCCGAGCACCACGTCCATCCCGATCTCACGCAGCACGCGGGTCAGCACTGCGCCGCCGGCAGAGTCCATCTGCTTCTCCATCGGGAAGCTCCGTGGATGGACAACCGTCACCTGGGCCCCACGCAGCAGCGCGCCGCGTGCGGCCTCGAGTCCGAGAAGGCCGCCACCGACAACAACCACTCGTGTTCCCTCGCGGAGCGAGGACACGATCGATTCGCAGTCGGCCAGGTTACGGAACGCGATCACACCTTCGATCGGGCGACCCGATTGCGCGAGCGCACCGTCGATCGGCGGGATGAAAGCACGGCTGCCGGTGGCGAACACCAGACTGTCGTAGCCATGGACCGTGCCGTCGTCGCAGTGCACGGTCTTGGTGTCGCGGTCCACACGCTCGACCCGAACACCGGTGTGCGTCTGCAGGTTCCGTTCGGAATACCAGTTGTCGGCGCGAAGCCTGGTGTCGGCGGGTGTGATCCGGCCGGCCACCACGTTCGACATCAGGATGCGGTTGTACGCCGACCCGGGCTCGTCGCCGATGACCACGCTGGTGACGTGCTCGCCCGCGGGATCCCGCCGATGCAGTTCTTCCTGCAATCGGGCGCCGGCCATTCCGTTTCCGATGATCACCACACGCCTGGTCATGACACCTCCCCGACGATTGGTCGAGCTCCGCTGCGCTGCGTCTCCCCCGCACCTGGTCGAGCTCCGCTGCGCTGCGTCTCCCCCGCACCTGCTCGAGCTCCGCTGCGCTGCGTCTCCCCCGCACCTGGTCGAACCGGCAACTCCAACGGCTCCAACCGCACCGCACACGCCTTGAACTCGGGCATACGGCTGGTGGGGTCCAACTCGGGATTGGTGAGCAGGTTGGCCCGCTGGTCACCCGCATAGTGGAAGGGCAGGAACACCGTGTCCGGTCGCAGGGACTCGACGCAGCGTGCCGCGGCGGTCATCGTCCCCCGCCGCGAGGTCACGCGCACCTGCTGACCGTCAGCGATCCCGAGGCGTTCTGCGGTGTCGGTGTTCACCTCGACGAACATCGGACCGGCTGCGTCGGCGAGGTCTTTGACGTACCGGGTCTGCGCACCGGACTGGTAGTGCGTCAGTACCCGGCCCGTGGTGCAGACCAGCGGGTATTGCGCGTTCACTGGTTCCGTCGGTCCGCGGTAGTCGACCGCGATGAACTTCGCGCGGCCGTCATCGGTGGCGAACCGGTCGAGGAAGATCCTCGGGGTGCCGGGATGGCCGATCGTGGGACACGGCCAGTGGAGCGCCTCGTCGTCGTCGAGTCGTTCGTAGGTGATCCCGGTGTAGTCGGCCGCGCCACCCGCCGACGCCGCGCGCAGTTCGTCGAACACCTCGCGAGGGTCGGTCTTGAAGCGGTGTGCCGGTTGACCGAGGCGGACCGCGAGTTCGGACAGGACCTCGAGCTCGCTGCGGGGCCCGTCGGGAACGGGGACCGCCTGGCGACGACGAAGGATCCGGCCCTCCAGGGAGGTCATGGTGCCGTCTTCTTCTGCCCACTGCAGAACCGGCAGCACCACGTCGGCCAATTGCGCTGTCTCCGACAGCAAGAAGTCGTTGACCACCAACATCTCCAGCGACTCGAGGCGCTCGACCACGTGTCCCGCCCGCGGCGCCGAGACGGCCAGGTTCGCGCCGTGCACCATCAGCATCTTGGGTCCGCCGGGCTGTCCGAGCGATTCGAGCAGTTCGTAGGCACTCTTGCCCGGGCCGGGTAGATCGTCCGGGTCGATGCCCCACACCTCGGCGACATGCGCGCGGGCGGCGGGATCGGTGATCTTGCGGTAACCCGGCAGTTGATCGGCTTTCTGGCCGTGTTCGCGGCCACCCTGCCCGTTCCCCTGACCCGTGATGCAGCCGTAGCCGCTGCCCTCACGACCGCACAGGCCGAGGATCAGGGACAGGCCGATGACAGCACTGACCGTGTCCGTTCCGCTCGAATGTTGTTCGGCGCCACGTGCTGTCAGCACATACGCCCCTTTGCCCGCCGCGCGGGCGTCGGCGAGCATCGCAACCGTGCGCCGCAACGCACTCACCGGAACCCCGGTGACACGCTCGGTACGTTCGGGCCACCATTGCGCAGCCGCGCGCCAGAAGTCGTCGAAGCCATTGGTCCGGTCGGCGACGTAGTCGAGATCGGCATAACCCTCGGTGACGGCGATGTGCGCGAGCCCCAGTGCCAGAGGCAGATCCGTGCCCGGCGACAGTTGCAGATGAACGCCGCCGTCGGCAACCGCCCGTTCCACCGTGGCCGTCCGGCGTGGGTCTGCGACGACCAGTCCGCCGGCTCGTGCGGCGGTCATCAGATGACCGACCATCGGCGGCATCGTCTCGGCGACGTTGCCGCCGAGGATGACGATGCACTCGGCCGAACCGAGGTCGGCGAGCGGGAAGGGCAATCCCCGATCCAGTCCGAACGACTTGATACCCGCGGCCGCGGCCGAGCTCATGCAGAAGCGGCCGTTGTAGTCGATGTTCGACGTCCCCAGTGCCACCCGGGCGAACTTGCCCAGCTGGTAAGCCTTTTCGTTCGTCAGTCCACCGCCACCGAAGATCCCAACCGCGTCAGCGCCGTACTCGCTACGGGCCCGGGCAAATCCGGACGCGACGACGTCGAGCGCGTCCTCCCACGTGGTCGGTGTCAGGACTCCGTTGCGCCGCACCAACGGAGCGGTCAGGCGGTTGGGGTTGCGCAGCACATCGGCAGCGGTCCAACCCTTCTGGCACAGACCGCCCCGATTGGTGGGGAACTGCCGCGGCGTGACCACGGCATCGGCGGCTCCGTTGCCGCTGATGTTCATCGCACACTGCAGACCGCAATACGGGCAGTGTGTGGCGGTCCCGACCGACCCCGCGGCGAACTCGCCGGCGGAGCGGTTGCCCGGCTCGCCGAGGGGCAGATCGATGGACACGGCTTCAGCAGTCATGATCAGGCGGTGACCGGTGTGGTGGTGGACGAGTCCTCGAGTGCGCGGGTCTTGTCGGTCGATTCGATCGACCGGCGGACGTAGAACCAGTAGGTGATGCCGGCGGCCACCACATAGAAGGCCAGGAAGATCCAGAATGCCTGGGTGGCAGACTGATTCGACTTGTAGCTGTCTCGCAGCACCAGGTTGATGGCCACGCCGCCGAGTCCACCGAACGCTCCGGCGATACCGATCAGGGCTCCGGACATCGACCGCGACCAGTTGGCCTTGCCGAGCGGATTGAGCGCAGGGTTGACCTTGGCCTTGTGTTCCCAGATGGCCGGGATGATCTTGTATACCGAACCGTTGGCGATACCCGAGATGACAAAGAGCAACACGAAGCCGATGACAAATGCGGTGAGGGTGCCACCGGTGATCTTCTTGTCGTTGGCATCGGACAGGGCGCTGGCAGCCACGAGGATGGACGACGCGGCCACCATCGAGATGAAGCAGTACATCGTGATCTTGCCGCCACCGATCTTGTCGGCGAGCTTGCCGCCGTAAGGCCGGCTGATCGACCCGAGAAGTGGTCCGATCCAGGCGATCTGGGCTGCGGCGAGGGCCGGCTTGGTGGCGCCGTTGGCGGTGAACGAGATGTTGAGCACCTGGCTGAATGCGAATCCGAATCCGATGAACGAACCGAATGTTCCGACGTAGAGCAGCGAGATGATCCAGGTGTCCTTGTACTTCAGCGTCTCGAGCATCGCCTTGCCGCTCGAGGTCTGGTGGTCGAGGTTGTCCATGTAGAGCGCTGCACCCACACCGGCGACCGCGAGAAGCACCAGGTAGATGGCGCAGAGGATCTCGGGCTTGTCCGAGGCCACCCAGATCACGAACAGGCCGACCAGCTGGATCGCGGGGACACCGATGTTGCCGCCACCGGCGTTGAGGCCGAGGGCCCAGCCCTTGAGCCGCTGGGGGTAGAAGGCGTTGATGTTGGTCATCGAGGAGGCGAAGTTGCCGCCACCGAAGCCGGTGAGTGCGGCGACGAAGAGGAACCATCCGAACCCGAAGTCACCGGGGTTCAACACCAGCATCAACGTCAGGCCCGTGGGGATCATCAGGACAACCGCGGAGAAGATCGCCCAGTTGCGGCCGCCGAAGATGGCGGTTGCCTGGGTGTAGGGAATCCGCAGACACGAACCGACGAATGTCGCGGTGGCGCCGATGACAAACTTCTGGTCGAGGCTGATGCCGTATTCCGGTCCGAGGAGCAGGGCCAGAGCCGAGAACATGGACCAGATCGAGAATCCGACGTGTTCGCAGATCACAGACCAGATCAGATTGCGCTTGGCGATGGCAGCGTTGCCGTTGTCCCAAGCCTCTACATCCTCTGGATCCCAGTCGGTGATGTAGTGCTTTCGTTTGGTGCCAGTAACGGTCACTAGGCCCTCCTCAGGGGTCCGGCGCGAATTGGCGGGTGCCTGAGGAGAACGGTAGGAAACGGGTGTTGCCGCAATTTTGCATTCAATGACCGAACAATCACAGTGTTCTCACTTCGGTTCGTCACCGGACGTGAGAAGGCTGGAGCTCGAAAACCCGCCAGATGTCGGGCCGAACTGAGTATTCCCAGCTCAGAGGGTGCTGTCAGACGAGAAAGCGCACCATGTCGGCTACGCGCTGCAGGCCGGGAAGGGCTCCAGCGGTGGATCGCGGATGTAACGCGTGCACCGCAAGACGGAACATGACGGCACGCAACATCATCTGCGGCCACTCGGGAAGGTCTTCCCAGCGGTCCACGAGACCATCGTCTGCGCCGCCCCAGGCAAGCGCATCGACCACCACGACGGCGGCCGCCCACGCGGCGGGTCGCCAATACGGGGTGATGTCCGTGATCCCGGGGGCCGCGGCGCCGGCGAACAGAACCGTGCCGAACAGGTCACCGTGGACAAGTTGGGACGGCGACGACACCTTGGTGCGCAGCTTTGCGAGCGTGTGCAGGATCTCCAGACTGGTGACCCCGTCGGGTGATGTGGGGTCGCCCATCCCCGCGGCCTTTGCCGAACGCAACGGCACATCGTCCCAGGCGGCGCGGTCGGCGGCGGTGAACACGTCGACGTCGTTGTAGGGCGGCGCGGGTGGCTGCATCAGGAATCTCGGGCGTTCGAGCTCGGCGGTCGCCTCGTGCAGCCGGTCGGCCAGCGAGACGACCTCGTCGTAACGCGGTTCCGGAGTTCCGGCGATGTACGTGTCCGCGCGCCAGCCCGACACCACGTACCGGCCGTCGGACGATCGCACAGGGCGCGCGATGCGCACGCCTTCGACGTACAGGGTTTCTCTGACCTTGGCCGACCAGGCGGCCCGGGCGTGGTCGGGAACCAGCGACAACACCGTCTCCCCGATCCGCCAACCACCTTCCCAGCCCTCACCGAGAGCCACCACGGGATGTTGCGTCAGCCCGAAGGTCTGCAGCACATGCTCCGGAGGCTCGACGGAGGTCAAGTCAGAGGTCACCCGTCAAACGTTACCGGCGTGACCGCGAGATTCAGAGCAGGCAGCGCAGGTGTCGCCGCACCAGCGCCCGTACCTGCCGCAGGTGGCGATGACGTCAGTAGACCGGCAATGCCGGATCGACCTGCTTCGCCCACGCGGTGATCCCGCCCTGGAGATGGGTGGCGTCGGCGAAACCGGCCTTCTTGACCGCGGCCAGCGCCTCTGCAGACCGGATACCGGTCTTGCAATAGAGCACCGCCGGCCGGTCCTGTGGCAGCTGGGCCAACCCCTCGCCCGATTCGATGTCGCCCTTGGGGATCAGGGTGGCGCCGTCGATCCGGACGATGTCCCACTCCACCGGCTCACGCACGTCGATCAGGGCAATCTTCTCGCCGGAGTCCAGCCGCTGCTTGAGTTCGACGGCCGTCAGCGTCGAGTCGGCCGCAGCCGAGACACCCGCATCCGACACGACACCGCAGAATGCGTCGTAATCGATCAGTTCGGTGATCTTCGGCGCCTCCGGGTCCTTGCGGAGCTTGATGGTGCGGTACCGCATGTCCAGCGCGTCGTACACCATCAACCGGCCGAGCAGCGTCTCGCCGATACCGGTGATGAGCTTGATCGCCTCGGTTCCCATGATCGACCCGATCGATGCGCACAGGATTCCGAGCACGCCGCCCTCGGCGCACGACGGCACCATCCCGGGCGGCGGGGCCTCGGGGTAGAGATCGCGGTAGTTGAGACCGAGGCCATCCGGCGCATCTTCCCAGAACACCGAGGCCTGGCCCTCGAACCGGTAGATTGAACCCCACACATAAGGTTTGCCGGCCAGGACAGCCGCATCGTTCACCAGGTAGCGCGTCGCGAAGTTGTCGGTACCGTCCACGATCAGGTCGTAGGCGCTGAACAGTTCGATCGCGTTGTCGTTGTCCAGTCGCACCTTGTGGGTGTTCACCGTGACGAGCGGATTGATCTCGAGGATGGAATCGCGCGCCGAATCGGCTTTCGGCCGGCCGACATCGGCCTGCCCGTGGATCACCTGACGCTGGAGATTCGATTCGTCCACCTCGTCGAACTCGACGATGCCGATCGTTCCGACCCCGGCTGCCGCGAGATAGAGCAACGCCGGGGAACCCAGTCCACCCGCGCCGATCACCAGCACCTTGGCATTCTTCAGACGTTTCTGCCCGTCGACCCCGAGGTCGGGGATGATCAGGTGCCTGCTGTATCTGGCGACCTCGTCGCGGGTCAGCTCTGCGGCGGGTTCGACCAGTGGCGGCAACGTTGACATCTCGGGCTCCTCACGAAGTGCGCGTGACGGTGATGGTCGTCGGTCCGACCACCCCACGTAGGTGCAACGAGCATTTGCCCGGGAAGATTCCGGCAGCCTCGGCTTGTGCGGTGGCCGAGCTCAGCGTTCGGGGAAAGGCCAGGGGTTGGGATTGCAGACGTAGTCGCGGTTGGCCTTCATGTCCGGATCGAGGGCCATGATCTCGCTGTTCGCGGTGCCGAAGGTCTGCTGCATCATGATCGGCGCCAGGGAGCCGTTCATCTTGCAGGGCTCATGCGCCTCGAACCCGATCGCATGCCCGATCTCGTGATTGATCAGATATTGCCGGTAGCCGAGGTCGTCTCCCTGGTACGACGTCGCGCCGCGCACCCATCGGGCCTCGTTGAGCGTGACCCGGGATTCGGGTGGGTAGTAGCACGAGGTCTCGAGCTTGATCTCGTATCCGCACAGCTGCCGGGTGGTGTCGGGAGACGTGAGCGTCACCCGGAAATCGGGATCGCCGTTGTCGATCCGACGGAACGACACGGTGCCGTCGCCGATCCAGCTCTTCGGGTTGGCCAGTGTCGTGTCGATCAGCTTGGCGAACGTGGGGTCGCCGCCGAAGTCGCCCGACGCCAGGCCGTTCTCGACCTCGACGGTGTAGGTGTACTCCTGTCCCCCGGTGCCCACGCGAGTCGTGGTCCCGGGCACCACGTGATACCCGGCCGCGCCCTTCTCCGTGAACGGGCCGCCGGCTGGCAGGACACCGGCAGGCAGTTGCTCCAGGGGCACGGACTTCGGGGGTGCACCGATGGCGGTGGTCTGATCCCGCACGTTGGTGTTGCGGACGGCATCGGGATCGGAGTCGACAACCCGGTCGGAACCGCCGTCCTGGTGGGACTGGACGGTGAGCACGATCATCACGATCGTCAGCACGACGAGGACGGGGATGGCGTACGCCCGCCACCCGTAGGTGGTGACGAATCGACCGACCGCCGACTGCTTCTTACGGTCCTTCGCGCGGTCCGCACGCGGCCTGCCCGGTTCATCGATGGGATCCCAGCGGGCACGTAACGGCTGGTCAGGGGCGGGCCGACCGGAGACGGGACGGTGTACGTCGGTTTCCTGGTTCGCGAGGTGGGCGTCGGCCTCCGCCGCACGCCTGGCGGCGCGGCGCGCCCGATCGACGGTCCTGCTGGTCTGATCGGGGTCGGCGCTTCGCCGCTTCCGGTCGGAGCCGGCGGTCCGACGGGTCCGTTCGGGATCGGCGGTGTCGCGCGGCGTACGCCGCGTTTCCGTCGGTCCCGAGCCGCCCGCACCAGTCACCGTTAAACCTTCTCACAGGCATCCACGATTCATCTGTAGGCAACCACCGGTGGCGCACATCGCGGGCGGATATACCCTCAGACCATGACTGAATCGGCTGCCGCAGGCACCGGAACGAACTCGACCACCGCCGGTGGCGGACGTCGAAGCGTCCGGATGCCGCGCAGCGCGCGGCGTCTACAACTGCTGGACGCCGCCAGCGAGATCTTCGTCGAACGCGGCTACCACTCGGCGGGGATGGACGAGATCGCCGTACACGCCGGGGTCAGCAAACCTGTTCTCTACCAACACTTTCCGAGCAAGCTCGACCTGTATCTCGCCGTCCTCGATTCGCACGCCGAGTCGATGGTCAACCGTGTCACCGGGGCGCTGCTCAGTTCCACCGACAACCGTCATCGGGTGCGTGCCGCCGTGCAGGCGTTCTTCGATTTCATCGACGAGGACAGCCAGGGATACCGGCTCATCTTCCGCTCGGACGCCCTCGATCCGGCCGCGATCAGGCGTGTCGAAGGCGCAACCGAAGCGTGCGTCGACGCCGTCTACGGACTGGTGATGCACGACTCGGGACTCGATCCGCACCGGTCGAGGATGCTGGCGGCCGGCCTGGTGGGGACCAGCCAGGTCAACGCCCGGCACTGGCTGGACGCCAAGCGTCCGGTGACCAAGGAAGAGGCCGTGGACATCACGGTGACGATGCTCTGGGGCGGGCTGTCCCGAGTGCCGCTTCAGCAATCCTCCGGCATTCTCGAGAACTAGCCCGGCCCGTCGGACGAGCGCTAGATGGCGCCGAAACCGACCTTGCGTGCATCGGAGATGCCGACCTCGACATAGGCGATCTTGGTGACCGGGATCAGAAAACGTGCGCCCTTGTCGTCCTGCAGACGCAGCAGCTGATCGCCGCCGGCCAGCGCGGACTCCACCGCGGCATGGGCGTCATCACTGCTCTGATCGGTGTGCACCACGATCTCGCGTGCACTGTCGGTGATCCCGATCTTCACATCAACGGCCACAGAATCCTCCACAGGTCTTCACGATTGGATCTCACAGGTCGAGCTCGGTGAACAGGTCCCGACTCTCGTTCCAAGGCTAGCCGCACTCACGAGTGCCGACGACGCCAGCCCAGAGGCGGCGGCTCAGCCCAGGCCCATGTCGGACATCCGGCGAGCGTGCCGCTCCTGGATGGAATCGAAGAACGTCACGATCCGGTTCAGATCGGACTGGACCGAGAACAGCAGCTCAGTCAATTCCTCCTGGCCCGCCAGCACGTACTGCGTCTGGGTGATCGCCTCCCCGAGAAGCCGGCGTCCCCAGAGGGTGAGGGGCGACTTCAGGTCGGGGTCTGCGGCGACCGCGTCACGGACGGCGGTGGCGGCGAAGTCCGAGTGCCCGGTCTCCGACATCACCTTGCGGACCACCGCCTCGGCCTCCGACGGCAGGGTGCCGGCGATCTCGAGATAGAAATCCGCGGCCAGACCATCGCCGACGTAGGCCTTGACCAGCGACTCCTGCCAACTGCTCGGAACGGTCGAGGCGTGGTACCGCTCGAGAACGGCCTCGTACTTCTCGATCGCGTTGTACACGTCCACCCCACGCGCCCGCAGTTCGTCTTGCAGGATCTCGAAGTGGGCCATCTCCGCGGCGGCCATGCTGGCCATCGCCACGCGTCCCCGGATTCCCGGGGCCATCACGGCCTCGGAGGTCAGGCGGTAGAACGCGGCCAGTTCACCGCACGCCAGAACCCCGAAGAGTTCGGTGATTCCAGGGTGATCGAAGGGAACCGAGGTGGCGACATCCGACACCGGCGGTTCGGTTTGTGAACCAGACGACATGGTCCCCAGTGTAGTCAGCAGCTCACCGTCCGCGGCGACTCAGCATGCGGGCAAGCTGCACGGACATCCGGCGGCTCGCTGACTCGATGTTGGCAATATGCCGAGGACACGTACACTGCGAGGAGTAAGCCAAGCGCCTTAGCTGGCTCACACGGACATTGTGCGCGCACCGACGGCAGCCCGATTGAACAAGATCGGCCCGATTCGCCCGATACCGGTCATGCGAGTCCTCGGCCAGATCGAGGATCCAGAGCTGACCTGTTGGTTGATTCTTGCAGTGCGCGCGGGACAGCACTTTGCGGAAGGCAATCAACTGAACACCGACAATCACACCTCAGATACAAACACCGAGACTGCAGTCTCCCTGGACGACGTCGTCGAGGCCGAAGAGCACGTCATCGTCGCCGAGGACCACGTCTCCCCCACCTTCGCCGAGCTCGGCGTCCGGCAGGAGATCGTCGACGCCCTCGCCGCCGACGGCATCACGAACACCTTCGCGATCCAGGAGCTCACGCTTCCCCTGGCCATGGCGGGCGACGACCTCATCGGTCAGGCACGGACCGGCATGGGCAAGACCCTCGGCTTCGGCGTCCCGCTGTTGCAGCGGGTGTCGCAGGCCACCGCGGACGCCGGCGAGCCCGGCATCCGCAAGCTCGACGGCACTCCCCGCGCGCTGATCATCGTGCCCACGCGCGAGCTGTGCATCCAGGTGACCGACGACCTCGAAGTCGCTGCCAAGGGCCTGCACGTCGACACCGCGGATGGGCAGAACCGGCCCATCCGCCTGCTCTCGATCTTCGGCGGCCGGCCGTTCGAGCACCAGATCAGCGAGCTGAAGATCGGCATCGACGTCGTGGTGGGCACTCCCGGGCGTCTGCTCGACCTCGCCCGCCAGGGCCACCTGATCCTGGGCAAGGTGCAGGTTCTGGTTCTCGACGAGGCCGACGAGATGCTCGACCTGGGATTCCTCCCCGACATCGAACGAATCATGAGCTCGCTGCCGGACGCCCGTCAGACCATGCTCTTCTCGGCAACGATGCCCGGACCGATCGTGACCCTGGCCCGCACATTCCTGACCAAGCCGACGCACATCCGCGCCGAGCACGCCAACGATTCGGCGATCCACGAGCGCACCACCCAGTACGTGTACCGCGCCCACGCCCTCGACAAGGCCGAGCTCGTCGCCCGCATCCTGCAGGCCGAGGGGCGCGGCGCCACAATGGTTTTCACCCGAACCAAGCGCACAGCCCAGAAGGTCGCCGATGACCTCGCAGAGCGCGGGTTCGCCGTCGGTGCCGTTCACGGAGACCTCGGACAGGTTGCGCGCGAAAAGGCCCTGACGGCCTTCCGCGAAGGGCGCATCAACGTACTCGTGGCCACCGATGTCGCCGCCCGAGGAATTGACATCGACGACGTCACCCACGTCATCAACTATCAGTGCCCCGACGACGAGAAGACCTACGTGCACCGCATCGGCCGCACCGGGCGCGCCGGGCGGACCGGAATCGCCGTGACGCTGGTCGACTGGGACGAACTGCACCGCTGGGAGATGATCAGCAAGGCGCTCGACCTGGCCAAGGACGAGCCCGCCGAAACCTATTCCAGCTCACCGCATCTGCGCTCCGACCTCAACATCCCGGAGACGGCCAACGGCCGGATCGGATCAGGCGGCCCGGCGCGCGAAGACCGCAAAGAACGTGAACCCCGCTCGGGTGGACGTTCCTCGGGCGCGGGTCGCCGCGAATCCGGAAGCCGGGACACCGGCGGCCGCGAATCCGCAGGCCGCGAGTCCGGCCAGCGAGAGGGAGGACAGCGCCCCTCTCGTCAGCGTCGTCGCACCCGCGGCGGCACACCGGGCGACGGCGCCGGTGGGTCCGGCGAGGCAACCACCACCACCGAGTCCGCGAGCACCGGGCCGGCCGCCCCGACCGCACCGTCGGAGACGTCCGCGCCGGGCACCGAGGGCGGCGACCGTCCGCGGCGTCGTCGACGTCGCCGTGGCGGGCAGACCTCGGGCGGCGCCGAAGGTAACGGCGAGACCGTGAGCAGCACCTCGGAGTAACTGACGGTGCCAAAGCCTGAGCGGCGGACACGGGTCGATCTCGCGGTGGCCGCGGTCATCGTTGTGGTGATCGTCGTTGCAGGCGTGGCCATCTGGTCCACCAGCGCCGTGCGCGGGACCAGCTCGGACCCCGCTCAGAACTCGGTACCTGTGCCACCTTCGGCATCGTCGGTGCCGTCAGGTCTCACCGAGGCCTGGCGCGCTGCCAGCAACGCGACCACGGTGCCCGTGGTGATCGGCCCGGTGGTGGTCACCGGCGACGGCGGGACCGTCATCGGACACGACCCGTCGACGGGTCGGGAACTCTGGTCTTATCGCCGCGACCTGCCGCTGTGCGGGATCGCCGGCTGGCCCGGGTCGGGACGCGACTACGTCATCGCGGTGTATCGCAATGCCCGCGGCTGCAGCGAGGTGACAGCTCTCTACTCCGCGACCGGGCAGCGCGCGGCGTCCCGTAGCAGCGACGCCGACAGCACTCTCGACTTCAGCGTCGAGAAGGACTACTTCCTGGCACGGGGCGACACCCGGTTGGAGACGTGGCGCAGCGATCTGGTGCGCACCATCGAATACGGTCGCGTGGACGCACCCGTGAACCCCGGCGCGCAACCCCGGTCCGGCTGCGAGATGCTCTCCAGCGCAATCGGTTCCGGCCGAGTGGCAGTCGTCGAGCGGTGCGGGATCGAACCCGGGTACCGATTGACGGTTCTCGGTGCGACGCTGGACAAAGACGAGAAGCTGGACGAGCAAGGGTCGACGTTGATCACCGCTGATCTCGGTTCACCACCCCGCGTGATTGCGGTCGGCGCGAACGGCGTGGCCGTCTACGTCTCGTCGCCGAGCCCCATGCTCGAGACCTACGCACTCGACGGCACCCTGCGGGGCCGCACCACTTTGCTGGGGCGTGCGGTGGGTGTCGAGAGCAAACCGATCAGTAGCGGCGGACTCATCACCTTCTGGACCGGCGAGGCCACGGTGGTCCTGGACGCGAGCACGTTGCAAGCCCGATTCCAGGTGCCGGCAACTCTGGGACCCGGCGTGGTGATGGCAGGTTCTCTGCTGCTGCCCAGTGCGTCGGGCATCAGCGAACACAACATCGTCGACGGCAGGCCGATACGGTCGATCCCGGTGCAGCGCAGCGGCTACGGCGGCGGCATCATCACACTCGGACTGATCGGCGACAACGTCGTCCAGCAATGGGGATCGACGATCTCGGTACTGAAACCTTCCGCGGCCTAGGCCGAGCGGAGATCACTCCGCATCGATCGTCACCAGGTCGGCTCCCACCTGCCAGTGCTTCCACAGGTTCTCCGCGAGTTCGCGGTACGCCTCCGACCCCTTGTTCTTGCGACCCCCGAGCACACTGACCCCGGTCGCGGACGCCTCGGCAAAGCGCACCGTGCGCGGGATCGCAGGAGCCAGCACAGGGAGGTCGTACCGGTCGGAGACGTCGGCGAGCACATCGCGACTGTGGGTGGTGCGGGCGTCGTACAGAGTCGGCAACGCGCCGAGCAGCGCAAGATCAGGGTTCGTGATCTGCTGGATCTCGGTGACCGTGCGCAGCAGCTGACCGACACCCCGATGCGCCAGCGTCTCGCACTGTAGGGGCACGATCACCTCGTCCGCCGCGGTGAGTCCGTTCAAGGTGAGCACGCCGAGGGACGGCGGGCAGTCGATGATGATCACGTCATAGTCGTCGGCCACCTTGGCCAGCACACGTTTGAGCGCGTACTCGCGCCCCGGCCGCATCAGCAACAGGGCCTCGGCGCCGGCGAGGTCGATGGTGGCCGGCAACAATGTCATCTTGTCTTCGGTGTCGAGCAGTACGTCGGCGATCTCCGCTTCACCGAGCAACACGTCATGTACCGAGATGGGCAACTTGTCAGGGTCGTGGCCCAACGAAAACGTAAGGCTGCCTTGAGGATCGAGGTCCACGACCAAGACCGACACGTCCATGCTCGCCAACGCCGCCCCCAGCGAGATCACGGTTGTCGTCTTGGCGACGCCACCCTTTTGATTCGCCACGGCAAGTACCTTGCTCATTGCTTGACTCCCTCCGGCCACGCATTTGGAAGAGCTGATCGAGCTTCGCCCTGCTCTGTCTCCGACAGCGCCTACAATTACATGTTCTGTTCGCCGGTCAGGAACAGAAGATGGCTTGCGGTGCCGTCGCAGCCTGTGTTCCCTTGACCCTATGCGCCCACCGAGCAATTTGTCCGCAGAGAACGCTGCAGTTTCGGCAATCCATCGCCTCATCCTCATCCGCCACGGTGAGACGGAGTGGTCGAAGGTGGGAAAGCACACCGGGTCGAGCGATATCGCGCTGACAGAGCTCGGTGAACAGCAGGCCGAGAGCCTGCGGGCGCCGCTCGATGAGCTGCTCCTGACCGATCCGCTGGTGCTGTCGTCGCCGAGGCTGCGCGCCCGCCACACCGCAGATCTGGCCGGATTGACCATCACCCGTACGGGCGAGGAGTTCGCGGAGTGGGACTACGGCCGATACGAAGGACTCACCACACCGGAGATCCGCGAGACCGACCCGGGTTGGACGGTCTGGAATCGCGGCGGACCCGATGGTGAGTCACCCCAGCAGATGAGTGACCGTATGGACGGTGTGATCGCCGATCTCGTGCAGTATCTACGCGATCGATCGGTGGTGGTCATCGGCCACGGACACTTCTCGCGGTCGCTGCTCGCGCGGTGGATCGGTGCGCCGGTCCGATTCGGCGCTCATTTTGCAATGCTGCCCGCGTCGCTGGCGGTTCTCGGCTTCGACGGTGAGACCCATCAGATCCAGTCCCTCGGGATCACCGGCTATCGCAGCGCCGACTACGTGGATGCGGGCCGTCCGGCCCATGTGCGAACCGTCACGTGACCGCCTCCGGCGTGTCCTGACCAACAGCCACCCCCAACATCGACCAAGGGTGGGACCGAGCGCGGCGCCGCTACCGGCGACGCTTCTTCTTGCGTGACTGCGCGCGTTTCGGAGCCGATTCCTTGTCTGCCACAGCCCCTTCCGCGTTGTCGTCCGGACCGTCGATCGCGTACGCGGCAGCGAACCACGTCATCGAGGACGGACTGAAGAGGAACACCAGTGCGGCCACCAGTGCGATCAGGATCGGCGTACCGAGAACCGGGAGGTCACTGTCGGTGATCAGCGCAAAGGCGAACGGCAGCAGCAGGACCTGGGCGATGACCGCGATCGCCCTCCCCCACCGCCGGCCCATCAGCAGCGCGAGCCCACCGGCGAAGATGCCACCGCCGAGGATCGCGAACCACGCTGCGGTGCCGTACCCACTGATCGCCTCCTCTTCGTGGCCCATCAGGCCGCGGACGACGGCGACAACCGCATAGACGATGAAGGCGGCGCCCTCGAGCGCCACGATGGCGCCTGCCCGGCGAACGTTGATCGGAGGAGTTGATTCCGGCACCGGACCAGCCTAGTGGTCCGCGATCGGCCGGACGGTGGAGGATCGCGTCGGCGGTGGATCCCCACATCCCGCTAGGCTCACTTCTCGTGCGCGCGATGCTGATCGTCAACCCCTTCGCCACCTCGACCACCGAGGCGGGCCGGGATGCGCTGGTGGGCACCCTGACTGCATCACTGCGCCGACCCGGGGACCACCGGACCCCGTTTGTCGAGATCACCGTCGAACACACCACGCACCGTGGACATGCCGGCGAACTGGCGTCGAAGGCTCGGCTCGAGGGTTACGACGTCGTTGTGGTCCACGGCGGCGACGGCAGCGTGAACGAGGTGGTCAACGGCGTCATCGACCCGCCCGGATCGGCTCAGTCGAGCGGTCTGCCCTCACCTGCCGTGGCGGTGGTTCCGGGAGGCAGCGCAAACGTTTTCGCCAGGGCGTTGGGTATCGACCCCGATCCGCTCAAGGCCACCGGCCAGCTCGTGGATCTGCTCGCCGGCGGGGCACGGCGCCGAGTCAGTCTCGGGCACACCGATGACCGCTGGTTTCTGTTCAACGCGGGCCTGGGTCTCGACGCTCAAGTGGTGAAGTCGATCGACGAACAGCGCGTGGCCGGTCACCGGGCCTCCGCCACGAGATATCTGTGGACCGCAGTGCGCACCTTCATCGGGGCCGCGGGCCACCAGCCGACCCTGACCGTCACCCTCCCCGGCGCCGAACCTGTAGACGGCGTCCACTATCTGTTCGTCTCCAACTCCCGGCCCTGGACCTATTTGGGCGCGCGGCCCATCGAGACCAATCCGGACACCAGCTTCGATGGACAGCTGGGCGTGTTCGCGTCGAGATCGATGAGTCCGCTGCGGAATCTGCCGCTCGCCCGCCAACTGCTCTCGCGCGCGGCGCAGCCGAGCGCACGCCACCTGCTCAGGGCCGACGACGTCCCATCCGTGGTGGTCAGCAGCACGACACCGATAGACATGCAGATGGACGGCGAATACCTCGGGACGCGGACCGCCCTGACGTTCGGCTGCAAGCCCGGTGCGTTGGAAGTGGTCGCTCCGCCCGAGTGATGTGCCTCTCGTCCGCGTGTTAGCTGATCGTTGGACATCTGTAAAGAGTCCGAGGTCACACCATGTTTGCCTGATAAATCACAGGCAAAACCGTCTGCACAGTAGTACAACGGGAGGTGGACCAATGAAGGCACCCCCTACACAGTGATATTGCACACGTGTTAACGCAACACCATTGACTTCATCTGGATTCGTGAAAGTATTCACAAGCAACAGTGCGGAAACAATAACTACGCACGCATGAACTGACGGTTACGAGCGGCGCGAAGAAGCGCCTGAAGGAGCAGAGGGATGGACTGGCGTCACAACGCAATTTGTCGCGACGAGGATCCGGAGCTGTTCTTCCCGGTGGGAAACAGTGGCCCGGCCATCGCGCAGATTGCTGATGCGAAGCTCGTCTGCAACCGCTGCCCGGTTACAGCTGATTGCCTCACTTGGGCATTGGAGTCCGGACAGGACGCAGGCGTTTGGGGCGGAATGAGCGAAGACGAGCGGCGTGCGCTCAAGCGGCGCAACGCACGCAGTCGCACACGCAGTTCCGTATAGCCCGACCTGGGTGATCACAGCCCACTGATCACCCGACAACAGACAACCCAACCCGGTGGCACACCAGCCACCGGGTTTGTGTTGTTTCAGGCTCAAAGTTCAAGAGCGTCAGCGCTTTTCAGCGCAACGGAACGGTGAGCACGGCATCGGTACCACCATCGGTTCCGCTGCGCAGTTCCAATGTTCCGGACAGCTCGATCTGCACCAGCGTGTGCACGATCTGCAACCCCAGTCGATCGGACTTCTGCGGATCGAAGTCCGGCGGCAACCCGATCCCGTTGTCGTGCACCGTGATCACGAGTTCGCGGGTGGTTCGGGAGGTCTCGATCAAGACCAGACCCGACTGTTCGGGAGCGAAGCCGTGCTCGACCGCATTCTGGATCAGCTCGGTGAGCACCATCACCATCGGCATAGCGAGATCACTCTTCACCACGCCGATCTTTCCGACCCGTCGCACAACGACGTCACTGCCGCCGGACGCTACATCCGCCATCACCGGGACGAGCTGGTCGATGGCGACGTCGAGATCGACCTCCTCATCCACGCTGCCCGAGAGCAATTCGTGAACCAGCGCGATCGAGGCGACCCGGCGTACCGCCTCGCCGAGCGCTTGCCGGGCCTCTTCGTTGGGGGTACGGCGGGCCTGCAGACGCAGCAACGCCGATACACTCTGGAGATTGTTCTTCACCCGGTGATGGATCTCGCGGATGGTCGCGTCTTTACTGATCAAGGCCAGGTCCCGGCGCTTGACCTCGGTGACGTCGCGCACGAGGATCACGGCGCCGACCAGTTCGCCGCGGGGCCGGAGTGGGACAGCGCGGATCAGCACCGTGGCACGGTGCGCGTCCGCCTCGATCCGCATGCCGGCGTGCCCTTCGGCGGCGGCGCGCAACATCGCAGCGGCTTCTTCGGATTCGAACGGATCGGTCAGCAGTGACACGGTCACATCGGCGAGATTGTTGCCGCCGAGCTCGGACGTCCACCCCATCCGGTGATATGCCGACAGTGCGTTGGGACTGGCGTACTGCACGGCGCAGTGTTCGTCGACGCGAATGAAACCGTCGCCGGCGCGCGGCGTGGACAAGCCCCTCGGGTTGCCCTCATTTTGCGGGAACGTGCCTTCAGACACCATCTGGCACAAGTCATTTGCGCAGTCCTGGTATGAGAGCTCCAGCGGTGACGGCAGCCTCGGCTGCGTCAGATTGATGGCTCGGGCGAGCACTCCGACAACCGATCCCTCGAACCTGACGGGCACCGCTTCACGCCGGATCGCGACCGATCCCACCCACGTCGGATCCTCTTCCCGCAAGATACGGCCACTGACCAGTGCACCGAACACCTGAGGATTCTCGTCGACGGTGATCGATGTACCGACCACGTCGGCCGGAAAGACGGTGGGCGCTGTGTTGGGACGGCACTGGGCGACACAGACCATGTGGGTGGTGTCCCCGGCCGTATCGTCGTCTGAGTTGTCGTGGGTCCGCTGCGAATGAACCCACATCTGCAGGTCGGCGAACGACAGGTCGGCCAGCAACTGCCACTCGGCGACCACACGCTGGAGATGGCCGCCTGCGGCGCCGGAGAGCTCGGTGTGTTCGGCGAGCAGCTCGGACAGCGTCGACATCAGGACAGACCCCGCTTGTTCAGAGTGTGAGCGGCGCGCACGTCAGTGTTGGTCGACATCACGACCGCGAGCTGGGCGGTCAGTTGTCGATGACCGCGATGAGGTGCCCGGCCTGGATCACGTCGCCGACATTGACCTTGACCTCGGTCACCGTGCCCGCCTCTTCGGCGAGTACCGGGATCTCCATCTTCATCGACTCCAAGAGGACGATGGTGTCACCGGCTTCCACCGCCTGACCAGGGGTGACGACCACTTCGAGAACGCTCGCCACAATCTCTGCCACGACCTCTTCTGCCATGCCGTCCTCCCAAGTTGATGTTCTGCGGTATCAACCTATCGCACGAAGAGCGTCCGCGATTCTCGGCGGCGACCCCCTTCGTGTCACAATGGAGCGCTGTCGAAAGGAGACTGTCATGGGAAAACGTGGACGTAAGAAGCGGGCCCGCAAGAAGAACGCGGCCAACCACGGTAAGCGCCCCAACGCCTGAGCGTTGGGCGCTTCATCGAAGAGTGCCCGAAAAAACAATCGATCCACTTATCCGAGGACGATCCGCTTGCACGGCGGACTGTCTTCAGATAAGTGGATCGTTTGCTTGAGGGGCTGTCTGTAGGAACTACCCGCGGGTCTCGCGGACGATGACCGTCTTGCGGATCTCCAGCGTCAGGCGTTCGCGCAGGCCTTCAGGTGCCTGATCTCCACCGCATTTGCGGCTCACCAGACTCTTGAGCTGCTTCTCGATCCCGTAGTGCTCGAGGCATGGCGCGCACGAATCGATGTGCGTCTGCAGCCGCGCCCGCGCGTTCTGGTCGCACTCGTTGTCGAGCAGCAGCCAGACGTCGGCGATCACCGCCGAACAGTCGAGCCGGTCGTTTTCGTCGATGGCCTCGTCGGCACGCGCGTCGCGTCCCACTCCATCGCCTGCATTCCCGGTACTCATCCGGCAACCTCCTGTTCGTGACCTTTGCGGCCACCGGCCGATCGGCCGCCAGTTCCTCTGTTGAATCCTCGCTCGCGAGCGACGTCGCCGAGCAGGTCGCGCAATTGCTTACGACCCCGGTGCAGTCGCGACATCACGGTCCCGATCGGGGTGTCCATGATCTCGGCGATCTCCTTGTAGGGCAGACCTTCGACGTCGGCGTAGTACACGGCCATCCGGAAGTCCTCGGGCAGCTCCTGCAGAGCTGCCTTGATGTCGTCGTCCGGGAGGGCGTCCAGCGCCTCGATCTCGGCCGACCGCAGACCTGCCGACGTGTGCTCGGCGGTTGCCGCCAGCTGCCAATCGGTGATCTCGTCGGTCGGGTACTGCGCGGGCTGTCGCTGCTTCTTGCGGTAGCCGTTGATGTACGTGTTGGTGAGAATCCGGTACAGCCACGCCTTCAGGTTGGTCCCGGCACGGAACGACTTGAACGCGGTGAACGCCTTCACATACGTTTCCTGCACCAGATCTTCGGCATCGGCCGGATTACGGGTCATCCGCAACGCGGCCCCGTACATCTGATCGAGCAACGGCAGAGCGTCGCGCTCGAATCGCGCGTACTGCTCTTCCGGGGTCTCTGGGTGCTCTTCCGGTGTTTCGGCTTCGGTCACGACAATCCCTTCGAGACCTGCGGGAAAATCAGGTCTGTCGAGCAAGCCTACCGACCCGGTATCTGCTGAGTTGCTGTGCACACCACACCTCCTTCGCAGTAAAGAACACCATCGCCGCGCACCTTGTTCCGGAAGACGTCAGGTTTTGCCCACCCTGGGCTTTATCAGTGGCTTCCGCGAGGTGCCGTGCACGTCCCGACAACGGGGTGGCCGGACCGAACAACCATCTCGGGCAGGACAATGGATATCCATGGCAGCGACTTCGGCATTGCTTGCCCTGCAGACGGCAGGCATCGACCACCGGGTTCACAAATACTCGACGAGTTCGGACGGGGCCTGGGGTCCTGAGGCCGTCACGTTCATGACCGACGCGGTGGGTGCCGAACCCGACCAGATCTTCAAGACGCTGGTGTTCGATGTGGCCGGGGCGCTGGCCGTGGCGGTCATCCCCGTTCCCACCCGGCTCTCGCTCAAAGCTGCCGCTGCCGCGCTCGGGCTCGGTGGCAAGGCGGCGATGGCCGAGCCGAAGGACGTCATGCGGGTCACCGGCTACGTCTTGGGCGGGGTGTCACCGATCGGTCAGCGCAGGCCGCTGCCCACCGTCGTCGACGAGACAGCCGAGCTGTGGCCGGTGGTGTTCTGCAGTGCGGGCAAACGCGGCCTCGAGATCGAGCTGTCCCCCGCCGATCTGATCGCCGTCACCGACGCCGTCGTCGCAGACGTCACTTCCTGAAGGCGTCGGGACTGCTGAAGCGCTGAGGAACCGTGCTGCGCGGACCCTCAGAGCGGCTGGATCAGATCCGCGCGGTTGTTGCGGACGTTGTTCACGTCGGTGGACACCCGGTACGGCACCAGGTGCGGCTCGGGCAGGGCCGCCAGCAGGTCTCGGGCCACATCGACCTTGCCGCTCGAGCAATCCAGCCACTCGTCGCGCATGTCCGGGGTCACGATGACCGGCGTGCGGTCGTGGATGTGGCCCAGTGCATCCGCCGCGGGACGGGTGATCACCGTGGTGGTCCACAACCAACGGTCCGGATCATCCTTGGCCTTGCCCGGGCCGGGCCACAGTTCGTAGAGACCCGCGAAACCGAGGATGGGGGTGTCGGGGTCGTGCAGAAAGAACGGCAGCTTCTTGCCGTCCTCTCCCTTGGTCCACTCGAAGAAGCCTGCCGCCGGCAAGATGCAGCGGCGTTTCGCGGCGGCCCGTTTGAACGAGGGCTTCTCGGTCAGCGTCTCCGATCGCGCGTTGATCATCCGACTGCCGATGGACGGGTCCTTGGCCCAACTCGGCACCAGTCCCCAGCGCAGTGCCCGCAACTGCCGCTGCACGGCGGGCTCGCCATCGGTGACATGGTCCGACTCAGATCGCTCCGCCCGTTCGAGAACGGTCGGGACCGTTGTCGTCGGGGCCACGTTGTAGGACGGATTGTCGAGTTTGGCCGCGTCCTCGGCGGCCAGAGCAGCGTCGAACGCGGCAACCAGATCTGATGTACTCGCCGTCGTGGCGTATCGCCCACACATGCCGCCCATTATCCCCGGCGCGAGCGCCGACCGCGGCAGTGACGCATGCACACACGAACGCCGGCGCCCCCTCGACAGGTCGAGAGGGCGCCGGTTCGGTCGGTATCAGGCGTTGGCTGCGTCCTGGACGATGGCGATCTGCTTGTTGAGGAGGTCGACCACTGCTGCCTCGTCAGCGCTGCCCCAACTGCCGGCGTCGTCTCCGATGAGCGTCACGTCGACGCTCACGGTGACGCCGTCGACGTAGGCCCCGGTGGACCGGATGGTCAGCGGCAAGGTGTCGGCACCCACGGTTGCGGTGCCGGTACTCACGACGGTCTTCGCCGGGACGGTGGTGCCCTGGGGGTCTTCGAGCGAGTTCTCCATCTCGGCAACCAGCTGCGAACCGTCCGGGAGGTCGTCGCGCATGGTCATCGCAGGACAGGACGCGATGTCGTTCTCCAGCTCCTCGAAGGATCCGTCCTGACCGAGGATGACCTGGGTTTCGATGGTGCTGCCGTCTTCGAGGTCGTACTTGACCTTCGCCCGGTCGAATTGCTTGCTGGCATCGGTCTCATCGGCGATGTTCGCGCAGCCCGTCGGCGTCACCTCGGGATCTGACTCGTTGTCGGCCTCGATCGCGGCTTTGTCCATCACCACATACGTGCCGCCGCCAGGGAACTCCGACTCGGGGAGCATCAGGTCTTCGGCACGGGCGTCGAGTTCGGCGGCCGTGGGCTCCGAACTCGAGGACGTTTGCGCGCTCGCGGACGGATCCGCACTGTCCGATGAGTCGTCGGAGCACGCCGAGAGGGTCAAAACGGCTGCGGCACATAGTGCGACGAGCGCGGCGGGGCGAGTTGGGCGAAGGTTCATGGAAAGAACATAGCGGGCGAACAGCCACAAATTCCCGTCTTGTCAGCTATTCGGCAGACCACCCTCGCCCCACGGCGCCCCGAGGCCGCCTCGGACCATCGGACCTGCTGCGAAGGCATGAAAGACTGTCTGGGTGAATGCATGGAACGCCCCCCACGCTCCCGCGCCCGTCGACGCCGTTGTCAGCCTCCCCGGCAGCAAGTCGATCACCAACCGGGCACTGGTGCTGGCGGCGCAGGCCGACGGTCCGTCGACACTGACCGGCACACTCCGCAGCCGTGACAGCGACCTGATGCTCGATGCGCTGGCCGAGCTCGGTGTGGGGGTCGACATCGATCCCGACGATCCCGCCACCGTCACCATCACCCCCGGGCCCCTGCACAGCGGAAAAGTCGATTGCGGGCTGGCCGGCACGGTCATGCGATTTGTTCCTCCGCTGGCTGCCCAGGCCGACGGCGTCGTGGAGTTCGACGGTGACGAACAGGCCCGCAGCCGGCCGTTGCACACCATCCTCGGGGCACTACGCGACATCGGTGTCGAGGTCGAGGGCGATTCCCTCCCGTTCACCATCACCGGGTCGGGTGGGGTGCGCGGGGGCGAGGTCACCATCGACGCGTCGGCGTCATCGCAGTTCGTCTCGGGCCTGCTGCTCAGTGCGGCCCGCTTCGACAATGGACTCTCGATCATCCACGTCGGTGACCCCGTCCCGTCGACCCCCCACATCACGATGACGATCGACATGCTGGCCACAGCCGGTGTCGCGGTGGACGTCTCGACCGCGAACCGTTGGCAGGTGGCGCCGGGTACGGTCCGTGCCGTCGATTGGCGGATCGAGCCCGACCTGTCGAACGCCGCGGCCTTCCTGGCCGCCGCGGCAGCCACCGGCGGCACGATCTCGGTTCCCCGGTGGCCGGTGACGACCACTCAGCCAGGGGCGGTGATCGTCCAGATCCTCGAGGCGATGGGGTGCCGCAGCCGGAACGAGGACGGCGTTCTCTCGATCACCGGACCCACTGGGCTGCAAGGCATCTCGTGGGACATGAGCGCCGTCGGCGAACTGACCCCGACCGTCGCCGCACTGTGCGCCCTCGCGGAAGGACCGTCGACACTCTCCGGCATCGCCCATCTGCGGGGCCACGAGACCGACCGCCTCGCGGCGTTGACCGCCGAGATCAACCGGCTGGGTGGGCGGTGCAGCGAAACCCCGGACGGTCTTGTCATCGAGCCCAGAACCCTGCACGGCGGGACCTGGCGTGCGTACGCCGATCACCGGATGGCCACCGCAGGCGCTCTTGTCGGACTGGTCACGGAGGGCGTCTCGGTGGACGACATCGGCACCACCGCCAAGACACTCCCCGACTTCCCGGCGATGTGGGTGAGGATGATCAACGCTTGAGCAAGCGGCAGTACGACGAGACCGATGTCCGGGTACGCCCGGGCCGGGGCACTCGGCCACGCACCAAAACCCGTCCGACACATGAAGATGCCGAGACGGCCATGGTGGTCTCCGTCGATCGCGGACGGTGGGGATGCGTACTCGCCGACGACCCCGACACCAGAGTTGTCTGCATGCGCGCCCGCGAACTCGGCCGCACCCCCATCGTGGTCGGTGACGACGTCTCGGTGGTGGGCGACCTGTCCGGCAAAGCAGACACCCTGGCACGCATCGTCCGGGTGGCGCCGCGACGAACTGTGTTGCGGCGCACGGCCGATGACACCGACCCATACGAGCGCATCGTGGTGGCCAACGCCGAGCAACTGCTGATCGTCACCGCACTCGCCGACCCACCCCCACGCACCGGGTTCGTCGAACGAGCTTTGGCCGCAGCCTATGTCGGCGGTCTCACCCCGGTACTGTGCCTGACCAAAGGGGACCTGGCCGACCCGGAATCCTTTCGCGCGGCGTTCGCCGACCTCGACCTGCCGGTTCTGATCGCCGGGCGGGACGATCCCATCGAACCCGCGCAGGAACTGTTGCAGGGCAAGCTGACCGCCTTGATCGGGCACAGCGGCGTCGGCAAATCCACGCTTGTGAACAGACTGGTTCCCGACGCATACCGCGCAACCGCGGTGGTGTCAGGTGTGGGCAAGGGCCGGCACACCTCGACACAGTCGGTGGTGTTGCCGTTACCCGGCGGCGGATGGGTGGTCGACACACCCGGCATCCGCTCGTTCGGGCTCGCCCACATCGGCCCTGAGGACGTCATCAAGGCTTTCGACGACCTGGCCGTCGCCATCGAGGCCTGTCCCCGTGGTTGCACCCACCTGGGGCCACCCGCGGACCCCGAGTGCGCTCTGGACGCACTCGAGGGCCAGCACCATCGACGCGCCATGGCTGTGCGCGAACTACTGGCGGCGCTGAGCGTGGCCAACCACTGGGACTAGGCGCGCAACTGCTTTGTGCGGGCCTTGCGCCGTGAACGTGCCTCGACGAGAGCGGTTTTGAGGCCTTCGCGCTTGTCGGCGGCGAGCCGTCGGCCACTGACCGCAGCGGCGCCACGCAGGCCCGAGAACTTCTTCTCCGATGCGGTTTCCGGAGCATCATCGGCGGTGTCGACAAGCAGACCGTCAGGTAGTGCCAGCTTGCAGATGGTCCGGAACGTCAGCCAGTACTGATTCGGCAACGACCCCGTGGTGTACGGCAGGTCGTACTTCTCGCACAGCTCACGGATCCGGACACCGATCTCTGCGTAGCGATTCGACGGCAGATCAGGAAAGAGGTGGTGTTCGATCTGGTAGCAGAGGTTGCCGCTCATGAACGCCATCGCCGGGCCGGCATTGAAATTGGCGGTGCCGAGCATCTGACGCAGGTACCACTGGCCGTGCGTCTCGTCGATCAGCGTTTCCTCGTTGAACTTCTCTGCGCCATCGGGGAAGTGACCGCAGAAGATGACGAGGTACGCCCAGAAGTTACGAACCAGGTTGGCCGTCAGGTTGGCGGTGAGGGTACGACGAGCAGCCTTGCCCGACAGCAGCGGGAAGATCACGTAGTCCTTGGCCAGCTGCTTGGCGACCTTCTTCGAGAAGTCCTTGATCTGCGGGACCGCAATCTCTTTCGGCTTGTTCCCCGCCAGATACTCGCGGATCTCCAAGTCGTGCAGACCGATTCCCCACTCGAAGGTGGCCGCGAGGAACAGGTTGATGAACGGTTGGGGCAGGTGCTTCCACTGCCACGGTTCGTCGCGCGTCACTCGCAGCACCCGGTAGCCCACGTCGTGATCCATGCCGACCACATTCGTGTACTTGTGATGGATGTAGTTGTGCGAGTGCTTCCAGTGGGTTGAAGCGCACACCATGTCCCACTCCCACGACGTGGAGTGCACCTCGGGATCGTTCATCCAATCCCATTGGCCGTGCATGACGTTGTGGCCGAGTTCCATGTTCTCGATGATCTTGGCGACCGAGAGCATGGCCGTGCCACCGAGCCACAGGAGCCGGTTGCGGCTTCCCAGCAGTGTCAGCCGACCGCCGACCTCCAGGAATCGCTGCGCGGCGATGGTGCGCCGCAGATACTTGGCATCGCGCTCGCCGCGGTCGGATTCGATCTCGCGTCGCAGTGCATCGAGCTCGTTGCCGAGAGCCTCGACGTCGGCTTCGGTCAGATGCGCATACGCGTTGATGTCAGTGATTGCCATCGCGCCTTGTAACTCCTTGTCGGCGTTGTCCACCGGATGAAGCCGGCGTGGACTTTGGTGGTTCCACCATTGTCCACGCCGGGGTTGTCGGGGGCGACCCGGTACGTTCAGGCAGCCCTGACGCCGTCGGTCTG
This sequence comes from Williamsia muralis, assembly GCF_051487485.1. GTDB lineage: Bacteria > Actinomycetota > Actinomycetes > Mycobacteriales > Mycobacteriaceae > Williamsia > Williamsia muralis_B. The sequence continues at coordinate 219,186 of NZ_JAHVCV010000004.1, forward strand.
AGTGCGTTTACGGATGGAGATCACCGGTGAGCGGCGACCACGAAGACTGTTGATCGCACTGCGCAATCCGCGGCGGCGGCCTGTCGTCGGGTCGATCTCGGCAACGAGTCGCTGCTCGGGATGCGACTTGAAGCGCCGTTCAGATGCCGTTTCAGGTGCGTCGTCGGTGGTCGCCTTGAGGTACTTGTTCGGTAGCGACAACTTGGCAATGGTGCGCCAGGACTTCGCGTACTGCACCAGGAACGGGCCCGTGGTGTACGGCAGGTCGTACTTCTCGCACAGTTCGCGAACCCGCACGGAGATCTCCGCGAGCCGATTGCTCGGCAGATCGGGGAACAGGTGGTGCTCGATCTGGTAGCAGAGATTGCCGCTCATGAAGGCGAGTGGCTTGCCCGCATGGAAGTTGGCGCTGCCCAGCATCTGCCGCAGGTACCACTGGGCCTGCGTCTCGTTCTCCATGTCCTGCTTGGTGAACTTCTCGGCCCCATCGGGAAAGTGGCCGCAGAAGATCACTGCGTTGGTCCAGATGTTGCGGATGGTGTTGCCGGCGAGCGTGGCGGTCATCGCCCGCCCCCAGCTCGTCCACGAGCGGTTGGCCGCGCCGGCCAGCGCCGGGTAGACCACGTAGTCCTTGCTGATCTGCCGGCCCACCTTGATGCCGACGTCCTTGAGGTCCTTCTTGAACTCGTCGGGGTTGGGGTGTTTGCCCGCGGCGACCCGGCCGAGCTCGAGGTGCTGGACGGCGACGCCGTACTGGAAGAACAGCATGAGCAGCGTGTTGTAGGCGAGGTTGCCCAGGTTGAACGGCTTCCACCGCTGATCCCGGGTCACCCGGATCAATCCGTAGCCCACGTCGTCGTCCATCCCCAGCACGTTTGTGTACTTGTGGTGGATGAAGTTGTGCGTGTGCTTCCAGTGGGCGGATGGGCCGGTGTTGTCCCATTCCCAGCTGGTCGAATGCACTTCCGGATCGTTCATCCAGTCCCATTGACCGTGCATCACGTTGTGGCCGAGTTCCATGTTCTCGACGATCTTGGAGACGCCCAGGGCGCCGGCACCGAGTGCCCACAGCTTGCGGTCGCGGGCGCCGAACAGCAGCGCGCGGCCCGTCAGCTCCATGCCGCGCTGAAAGCGGATGGTGTTGCGGAGGTACTTGGCATCCTTCTCGCCACGGACGGATTCGATGTCGCGGCGGATCGCGTCGAGTTCCGCGCCGAGGGCTTCGACATCGGCGTCGGTCAGGTGGGCGTATTCGGGGATGTCAGCTATTGCCATCTGAATCAAACCTCTCTTCTCGAGGATTGGGGGAGGCCGAACCGGATCGAGAGAGCAACCTACGGGAACGTAACTTACGCAATCGTAGGTTCCGATTCCGAGGCTGTCCAGTGCGGTGAGACTCAGGTCACGCAGGCGCAAATACCCGGAACGCGGCGATCGCGGGCTATAGTTGACGGGTACTCCGCGCCATATGCGCGGAACCGTCGTGGAACTGCTTCCTCGCACCGTCGCACCCGAAGAGATTCGATGCGCATCATGTGCGAGTTGATCAACCCCACCGAGCTTTCACACGGCGATCGTTACTGCCCACCGAATGGTGGCCGAAATATTCGGCCCTGATCAGCGGCAGTCGCGCCAACCAGCGGTGAATCGAGCTCGGAGCACCGCGTAACACGGAAAACGTGATTTTTTGATGACTTCTGTATCCAGTCCTGCCTCAACGACTTTCGCCGACCTCGGCGTTCCCCCGCGCCTGGTCAAGGTGCTCACCGCCGGCGGCATCACCGCCCCGTTCCCCATCCAGGCCGACACGCTGCCCGACAGTCTCGCCGGCCGCGATGTACTCGGTCGCGGAAAGACCGGTAGTGGCAAGACCCTCGCTTTCGCCATTCCGCTGGTCGCCCGCCTGTCCGCGGGAAGCCCCGCAGGAGCCGGCCGCCCGCGCGGCCTGATCCTGGCGCCCACCCGCGAACTGGCAACCCAGATCACCGCTGTCGTGCAGCCGATGGCCGCGGCCCTCGGACTCACCGTGACGACCATTTTCGGTGGCGTCCCGCAGGGCCGTCAGGCCTCGGCGTTGCGCGCCGGAGTGGACATCGTCGTGGCTTGCCCGGGCCGCCTCGAAGACCTCATGCGCCAGCGTCTGGTGCGTTTGGACCGCGTCGAGATCTCCATCCTCGACGAGGCCGACCACATGGCGGACCTCGGCTTCCTCCCCGGCGTCACCCGCATCCTGACCGCCACCCCCGAAGGCGGACAGCGACTGCTGTTCTCGGCCACCCTCGACAACGGTGTCGACAAGCTGGTCAAGCGTTTCCTGAACCAGCCGGTCATGCACTCGGTCGACGAGGCCACCTCGCATGTCTCCGCGATGACCCACCACATCTTCGAGGTCTCCGGACAGGACTCCAAGAAGGGCGTCGTCTTCGCACTCGCCTCGGGGCGTGGTCGCCGGATCCTGTTCATGCGCACCAAGCATCAGGCCCGCAAGCTCGCCAAGCAGCTGACCGACGCCGGCATCCCCAGCGTCGACCTGCACGGCAACCTGTCGCAGGGGGCCCGCGATCGCAACCTGCTCGCCTTCTCCAGCGGTAAGGCCCGTGTGCTGGTCGCCACCGACGTCGCGGCACGCGGCGTGCACGTGGACGACGTCGAATTGGTTGTGCACGTGGACCCGCCCACCGAGCACAAGGCATACCTCCACCGTTCGGGCCGCACAGCTCGCGCGGGCAGTGCCGGCGACGTGGTGACCCTGACCCTTCCCGAACAGCGTCGCGACATGTCGCAACTGCTGCGCAAGGCCGCGATCAAGGCCACCCCGATCCGGGTGACCGCCGATTCCGAGCAGCTCAAGACACTGGTCGGCGAACCGGCCGACCTGGTTGCGCCGCCTGCCGTGAGCAACGTCCCGAACCGGACGGCGAAGGCGCCCGGCAGCAGCCGCTCCGCCGGTGGCCGTCGCCCCGCCCGTCCGACCGCCAACGGCTCCGCGCCGTATGAGGGTCGTGGCCGTGGACAGAGCGCGCGATCCGAAGGTGGCCGCGCCGAGAACGGCCGTACCCGCGGCCACACCGGCCAGGGTGGCAGCCGTCGCAGCAGCACCTCAAGCCGGACCGGCTCCGCACGCTAGAGGCCGCTACACGTCCCGACCCCCGATGATGTGCCCTTCTGGCGAACAAACCTCCAGGTGAGTTCCGCCAGAACAACACATCATCGGGGGTCGGTGTGTCAGACCTCGAGGGTGCAATCCCCTGCCGCGACGCTGACGCAGGTCTGAACCCGTTCTCCCTCTACGTGTTCGGCGCCGCTGCGCAGATCTCGCACGCAACCCTTCTCGAGCATCACCACACAGCTCTGGCAGATACCCATCCGGCAGCCGAACGGCATCTGCACGCCGGCATCCTCACCGGCCGTCATAAGTGTGGTGGCACCGTCCACGGTCGCCGTCTTGCCGGTCCGAGAAAAGGTCACCGTGCCGCCCTCGGCACCGACCTCGCCACGCTCCAACGCGAACCGCTCGATGTGCAGGTGGTCCCGCAGACCCGCCTGGGTCCACTTGTGGGTCAGCGAATCCAGCAGCGCGGCCGGACCACAGGCCCAGGTCTGTCGGGACGCCCAATCCGGGCACAGATCATCGAGACGCTCGATGTCCACCTTGCCCTCGCTGCGAGTGAACTGGATGTGGGCGTCGAGCAGCCCGCTCGCCTGCACCGCTTCGAGTTCCGAGCCGAACATCAGGTCATCCGCCGTCGGCACCGAATGGATCAGTCGCACATCGGTGTGCTGATGGCGCGACTCCATCGTGCGCAGCATCGACATGATCGGGGTGATGCCGCTACCGGCGGTCACGAACAGCAGCTTCTCGGGCAGGTCCGCGGGAAGGACGAACTCACCCTGGGGCGGCGCGAGCCGGACCACGGTGCCCGGTGCCAAACCCCGAACCAGGTGCCCGGAGAGGAAGCCCTCGGCCATCGCCTTGACGGTGATCGTGACCACTCGGCTACGGGCACCGCCCGAGGTCTGCGGCACCGACGTCAGCGAATACGAACGCCAGGTCCAGCGCCCCTCGACGAGCACCCCGATCCCCATGTACTGGCCCGGGAGGTAATTGAACGAGAACCCCCACCCCGGTTTGATGACGATGGTCGCCGAGTCCGGCGTCTCCGGCCGGACCTCGACGATCTTGCCGCGCAGCTCACGCGCCGACCACAGCGGATTCGCAAGGTGCAGATAGTCGTCCGGCAACAACGGGGTGGTGATCCTTGCCGCCACCGCACGGACGGTGTTGGCCGCCCGGTTGCTGCTGGCGATGCCCCGCACCGGTGCCTCGAAACGTTCTCGCCAACCCATCTCCAGTGCCTCCATTCAACTGCCGCCGTCATTTCTCGGGCGCAAACTTACGCAACCGTAGGTTACGCGTCGAACGGGCGCACAGGGAGGTCGGCGCCCGCGCGCCTAGAGCAGCTCCAACAGGAATGGAAGCTCTTGCGTTGCATACCAACCCAAGTCGAAATCTTCGATGTCACCGATCGCCAGCTCGGAGTCCTCGTCGCCGAGGTCGGCCGAGTCCACCAGCCCGACAGCTCGGACCACCTTGTCCTCGGCATCACCACCGTCGATGAGAACCGACGCGATCGCCGAGCGGTCCACCACCGGTGGAACCTTGACCACCGCCACGTCGAGGTCGGGTCGCAACTTGACCTCGTCGACATCGGCGGCGATCACCACACGCCTGGCAGGTAGCTGCGACTGCCCGTCTTCGTCGGACCGATCGTCGTCCTCTGCGGCCAGCAACCGCAGCGACGCCCTGGCTGCTTCACGGATGGCTGCTTCGGCGAGTTCCTCGTCGTCACCGTCGTGGTACGCCTCTCGGAGCGCCGGAGTCAGCGCGAATGCCGTACCGCCGACCGGCCGGAACTCACCGGACTGGTTGAGTTCGAACAGCATCGACAGTGTGGCGGGCAGATAGATTCTCATGTGACCTTTCTCGAGGGACCGGCACGGGCTCAGCGCGCGCCGGAAAGCAATTCGTCGAACGAGTCGGTGAGGTACTCCGCCATCGCGCCCAGATCCCACATCACACCGCGGTCGGCATTGAGGCCGAAGTAGATCCTGCCGTTGTACGACGTGAGGCCGACGGCCAGCGCGCGGTTGCGCACCAGAACCGGAACCGGGTAGATCGCGAGGATCTCGTTGCCACCAAGGTACTGCGCAGCCCTCGGACCCCGGGCGATCGTGATGGGCAGATTGAACGACCGACGCGACAGCGAGGCTGTCGCGCGAGCGCTCATCGCATGGAAGGTTGCCGGCCCGATCTCGGGCATCCAGGGTTCCACGCCCACCGATCCCCGTCGGTTGGACTGCGAGTGCCGTTCGGCCAGTTGCGCGACCTGTGAGAGGCGGACAGCCGGATTTGCTTCTCCCACAGGGAGATCGGTGACAAACCCGTGTAGACCGCCTGCCATCCATTCGGCCGAAGTGGCCATGCCGCGGGCCTCGATGTCGGCCTCGGACTCCGCCGCGTCGTTGTCGACCGGGTACGCCGAGAGGGGGACCATGGCGCGGATGGTCTCGACCTGGCCCACAGCTTGCTCGCGCGAGAGCAGCCATCGTCTGATGGCCCCCGCGATGGCAGCGAGGATCACGTCGTTGGGTTGGCAGCTGTACCGCTCGGCGATGTCCACGCAGTCCTCGACCGCGAACGAGGCGACCGTGAATCGACGGGTGGGCGCCGTCGCACCGTTGAGTGGACTCGCGGGCGCGGTGCTGGCCGCCATCTTCATCACCGTCTCCACCCTGCGTGCCGTCGCCGTGACGGCCTGGCCCAACCAGGTCACCTGGTTGGTGGCGGCTCGCACCTGGTCGACCATCTCCCAGGGCCGGGTGATGACGTCGGTGATCGCCCCGACCACCAGCTCGCTGTTGCTCGGCTCCCGGTCGGGAAGCCAGAGGTCTTCGGGCATCTGGGCGGGTTCACGGGTGTCGTCGACGATCACCTGATTGATTTCGAGCGCTTCGTGCCCGTCGACGAGCGCCCGGTGGGTCTTGGTGAGGATGGCCATCCGGTCGTCCGCGAGGCCCTCCACGAGGTACATCTCCCAGAGTGGCCGACTGCGCTCTAGCGGTCGCGACATCAGGCGCGCCACGAGATCGTGCAGCTGGTCGTCGGCGCCGGGACTCGGCAGCGCCGAACGTCGCACGTGATAGGTGATGTCGAAGTCGCGGTCGTCGACCCACACCGGCCGCGCCAACCCCAGCGTCACCTCGCGGATCTTCTGCCGATATCGGGGTACCAGTTGCAGGCGGCACTCGACCGTCGTCAGCAGACTCGCGTAGTCCAGTCCCCCAGGGCGACGTTCCAGGATCAGGAGCGATCCGACCTGCGTGGTGGTGCCGCGCTCATCGAGGTAGTAGTACATCGAGTCCTGGGGCGACAGCCGATTCACAGTTCGATGCTAGCCGTCGGTGGCCGAACGGGCCCACCTGTCCGCCACCCCGGCGTTGCGGCCTCGTGGCAGGCGAGCGCATGGTCGCCGATCATCCGACGGTCACAGCGGTCAGGAGACAGCGCTGCGTTCGCCGGCGTGCTCCCCCCGGCTCGGCTGCGCGCGTCACGACCCGGCGGCGCTCCACACGAGCACCCATCGCGAACACTCTGTCGCCCCGTCCGTAGACGACGGTGATCTCCGCGACGTCGGGCCGGATGCTCTGCGTATGCAGGCGTAGCAACGCCGCGGGCGGGCCACCCCGGTCGGATCCCGAGGACAGCAGCGTTCGGAACTGGTCGGCGATATGCGGGATCGCCACCGCCGACAACTGCGTCACGGGACGGCGACGGTTCATCACCTCGAGCACGAGTTTGATTGCCCCGATGGCGAATTGCCGCATCTCGAGGTCGACACCGTCGGACACCACGGGTACCGGAGATCGACGGCGCGGAGCCGACCGGCCGAGTGGAATCACCCGCGGGTGACTCGGATCAACCGGTTCCGGTTCGTATCGGGGTGCGGCGGTCACCCGGAGACATGCGCGATCCACGACCTCCGCGGCGAACGAATCGGTCGCCCCCATCGACCGAGAACCAACGAGCGGACCCTCTTGTGCGGGTGAGCTCGACTCTGAGATCGGGGCGAGCTCCGTGGCCGGCCCGAGCGTTGTTGTTGTCATGGTCCCCCCGGACCCATCGGCACACGACCGGCGCTGGTGGCCGGCCCGGTAAACCGGGGAACCCGGATACCAGCAGTACGACGTGCCCTGCGGTATCCGGGTTCCTTTGTCCCGAGAGGTGACGCTGACGGCGACCTCAGATCGCCGTCAGTATCACCGCTTCTTGCGCGATTTGGCCGGCTTGGGCCCACCTGTCTTGGTGCCTGCGCGTGCGGCAGCGCGCCGCTCCTTGCGGGTACCGGACGCCTGGCCGTTCGACGAACCGGTCTGGCGGACTGCGGTGCCACCGGTCTCCGACGGACCGCTGTAGGTCAGCGCAGTATCGGCCGAGTCGTCGATCCCCTTGGCGCGCAAGGCTGCCGGAGCAGGCTTACGCGCCGGGACCGGCTGTTCGGTCGGCAGGGGTGCCGGTGCCGTGGGAGCAGCAGGCGCTGCGGGGGCAGCCGGTGCAACTGCGGCGGCCGGTTGTGCAGGTGTCGCCTCGACAGCCACGTTGAACAGGAAGCCGATCGACTCCTCTTTGAGGCCTTCGAGCATGCCGGTGAACATGTCGTAACCCTCGCGCTGGTACTCGACCACGGGGTCACGCTGCGCCATCGAGCGCAGGTGGATACCTTCGCGCAGGTAGTCCATCTCGTAGAGGTGGTCCCGCCACTTGCGGTCGAGGACACTGAGCAGGATGGTTCGCTCGAGCTGGCGCATAGCGTTCTCGCCGGCGATCGACTCGATCTCCTTCTCACGCTTCTCGTACGCCGCGTGCGCGTCGGCGATCAGCATGTCCCGCAGTTCCTGCGCGCTGATCTCCTTGCGCTCGCCGAACTCGTTCTCCTCGACCAGTTCCTTGTAGTCGATCTCGATCGGGTACAGCGTCTTGATCGCGGTCCACAGCTGCTCGAAGTCCCAGTCCTCGACGTAACCCTCGGCCGTGGCGGCATCGACATAGGCGCCCACGACGTCGTCGATCATCCGCTGGACCTGCTCGCGGTGGTCTTCGCCCTCGAGGATGGTGCGACGCTCGGCGTAGATCACCTTGCGCTGCTGGTTCATCACCTCGTCGTACTTGAGGACGTTCTTACGGACCTCGAAGTTCTGCTGCTCGACCTGCGTCTGTGCGCTGCGGATGGCCTTGGTGACCATCTTGGCCTCGATGGGCACGTCGTCCGGGAGGTTGACCCGGTTCATGATCGCCTCGAGGGCTGCGCCGTTGAATCGGCGCATCAGCTCGTCACCGAGCGACAGGTAGAAACGGGATTCGCCGGGATCGCCCTGACGACCTGAACGACCACGAAGCTGGTCGTCGATACGGCGGGACTCGTGCCGCTCGGTACCCAGTACGTAGAGCCCGCCGGCCTGCCGGACCTTCTCCGCGTCGTCGGCGACCTCGCTCTTGACGAGCTCGATCATCTCGTCCCACGCGGCCTCGTACTCCTCGGGAGTGTCCACCGGATCCAGCCCCGCCTTGCGCAGGCGGATGTCGGCCAGGATGTCGGGGTTGCCGCCGAGTACGACGTCGGTACCACGGCCGGCCATGTTGGTGGCCACGGTGACCGCACCGCTGCGGCCGGCCTCGGCGATGATCTGGGCTTCCTGCTCGTGGAACTTGGCGTTGAGCACGTTGTGCGGAACGCCACGCTTCTTGAGCTGCCGGGCGAGGTACTCGGACCGCTCGACGCTGGTGGTACCGATCAGGACCGGCTGGCCCTTCTGGTGACGCTCGAGGATGTCGTCGACCACCGCGTCGAACTTGGCCTCTTCGGTCTTGTAGATCAAGTCCGTCTGATCCGCGCGCACCATCGGCTTGTTCGTCGGGATGGGCAGCACACCGAGTTTGTAGATCTGGTCGAGCTCGGCGGCCTCGGTTTGCGCCGTACCCGTCATGCCCGACAACTTGTCGTACATGCGGAAGTAGTTCTGCAGGGTGATCGTGGCCAGGGTCTGGTTCTCGGCCTTGATCTCCACCCGCTCTTTGGCCTCGATCGCCTGGTGGAGACCTTCGTTGAAACGCCTGCCCTCGAGCACGCGGCCGGTGAACTCGTCGACGATCAGGACCTCGCCGTTGCGGACGATGTAGTCCTTGTCACGCTCGAAGAGTTCTTTGACCTTGAGCGCATTGTTCAAGTAGCTCACCAGCGGCGAGTTGGCCGCCTCGTACAGGTTGTCGATGCCCAGCTGGTCCTCGACGAACTCGACGCCCTCCTCGTGCACACCGATGGTGCGCTTACGGATGTCGACCTCGTAGTGCACGTCTTTCTTGAGCAGCGGCGCGATGCGGGCGAATTCGGCGTACCACTTGCTCGACGAGTCGGCGGGCCCGGAGATGATCAGCGGTGTCCTGGCCTCGTCGATGAGGATCGAGTCGACCTCGTCGACGATGGCAAACGGATGCCCGCGCTGCACCAGGTCGTTCAGCGAGTGCGCCATGTTGTCGCGGAGATAGTCGAAACCGAACTCGTTGTTGGTTCCGTAGGTGATGTCGGCGTTGTAGGCCTCGCGGCGCTGATCCGACGTCATCCCGGTCAGGATGACGGCCGTCTCGAGCCCGAGGAAGCGGTGCACGCGGCCCATCCACTCGGAGTCACGTTTGGCGAGGTAGTCGTTGACGGTCACCACGTGCACGCCGTCGCCGGCCAACGCGTTGAGATAGGCGGGCAGCACACAGGTAAGGGTCTTGCCCTCACCGGTCTTCATCTCGGCGATGTTGCCGAAATGAAGGGCGGCGCCGCCCATAATCTGAACGTGGAAGTGTTTCTGCGAGAGCACCCGCCAGGCGGCCTCCCGGGCGACCGCGAACGCCTCCGGCAAGAGATCGTCGAGCGCCTCGCCACCGGCGTAGCGCTCCTTGAACTCGTCGGTCTTGGCCCGCAGCTGCTCGTCGGTCAGCGCCTCGGTCTCGTTGTCGAGCGTCTCCACATGCGAAGCGATGGCATCCAGGCGTTTGACCATCCGGCCTTCGCCGACGCGCAGCAGCTTGTTGAGCACTGGTTTTATCCTCGATCCAATTGACTACACACGAAATCCGACCTGCAGATTCGGAGCAGGTCGGATTCCATGGTAGCCACGGTCAGCGCCATCGCGGTCACGCGAGGCAGATCAGGTGCCTCTTGATGGTCAGGACAGACGGATCAATCCGTAGTCGAACGCATGCCGCCGGTACACAACCGTGGGTTTGTCCGTTTCCTTGTCATGGAACAAAAAGAAGTCGTGACCGACCAGTTCCATCTCGTAGAGCGCGTCGTCCACGGTCATCGGCACCGCGTCGTGTTCCTTGATGCGGACGATCTGACCGGGGCCCGCGGCCTCGGGACTGTGGTCGGCCCATCGGTCGTCGTCGACCTCGCCGGCCGGTGCGGGCGCATTGCCGTTGAGGAGCGGATCGGCGGCCGCAGTCGCTTCGGCGACGGAGATCGGGGTGCGCAGGCCGTGGTGGACCTTGCGCCGGTCCTTGGTGCGACGTAGACGGGATTGCAGCTTGGTGAGCGCTGCGTCCAGGGCGGCGTAGAAGTTGTCGGCGCAGGCTTCGCCTCGAACCACGGGGCCCTTGCCGCGTGCGGTGATCTCGAGTCGTTGACAGATCTTCGACTGACGCCGGTTGCGTTCGTGGTGCAGTTCCACGTCGAAGCGGAAGATCGTGGGATCGAAACGTTCCACCCGGGAGAGTTTGTCCATCACATGGATGCGGAAGTGGTCGGGGATCTCGACGTTGCGGCCGCTGACCTGGACTTCGGCATCAGGTCGCGACGGCGCGTCGGAGGATTCGGTTCGTATGTATATGCCGGGATCAAACGGATCGTGCGCGGCGGATTCGGGGGCACCTGCGGCTTCGGGGTCGACACTGGCTTGCTTGTCGACGCTGGATTCGGAAACGGCATTCCTGCCGACACTTGTCGTCACTTGCGATACCTCCTGGATCGGTGAACAGGACTTCCGGTACCGCGGCCGCAAGCGACCTGGTACCGGTCTGAATGTTCGGCATCACCTCCCCCCGTCGCCACCGTCGGTGGCCTTGGGTCTGGCAATCAGATCGCACCCCTGACGTTAGTCCGCCCGGCAGGTGTTCGCCACAGTTTCGTCAACAGGTGTTCACCTCCGGCGGCGCGCCGGCCGGCTTCGGCACCCCTACCCCCGTGCCACGAAACATGTTCGGCGCCAACGGATGACAAGCACGAGGAACCCCGTCATACTGCTGCGATCACCAGCACGAGATGTACGCCGATTCCTGCTCGATCGAGAACTCTGATCGATTCGGCCGCCGTGGCTCCGGTGGTCACCACGTCATCCACCAAGACGACAGCGGTGCCGCCGGCCCGCGCGGTCGCGACGTCGCGGAGGGCGCGCCCGCCGATGCCTATCGCGCCGGCCAGGTTCGCGCTGCGAGCGGACGCCGACAGTCCGGCCGAATCCCGGGCCCACGGCGACGTCGTCAGGACCGGGAGGACCGCCACCGCCGAGCCCAGGTGCGCCGCGGCGGACCGGCAGATCGCGGTCACAGGATCGCCACCGCGCCGACGTGCCGAGAGCTTCCTCGTCGGAGCCGGGATCAGGACCAGGCGCGTGGCCATCGGTAACTCCGACCAACCATCGAGAATCCGGAGTGCATCGGCGAGCGCCCGTCCCAGCGGCGCGGCGAGATCGACGCGGCCGTGTTCCTTGAGTTCGAGGATGGCCCGGCGGCGCGGCCCGGTGTAGGGGCCCACGGCATAGACCGGCACCGCCAGTGGCACGCGGGTCTGCACAGCCGTGGGTGCATCGGCGAGAAGGCATGCGCACTGCGCACACCAGTTCAGGCCGGGACGCCCACAGCCGCCGCACAGTCGCGGCACCACCAGGTCGGTGAGGGCGTCGACCACACGTCTGACCATGCCGCCATCATCGCGGCGACATCCACTCGCACAGCGGTGCGCGACTGTGCCAGAAGGGGCTGTCCACAGCCCGGTGGTTGTCCACAGCAGGGCTCAGTGCGGTAGGACGGGGATTGCGCCCGACCCCATCGTCGGGGTGACCTCACTCCAGTACTGGTCGGGTTCATCGTTGGTGCTCCCGAGCCTGAGCACTCCGCGACTGTCCGCGGCGTAGATGGTCGATTGGCCGGCCACCACCGCAGTCACCGGCGGACTGAGGTTGCCGCTCGGCAGCGCCCCAGGTGGCGTGCCGTCGATCCGCAACTGCACCACGGGGCCGTCGGATGCGTTCCTCGCGATGACGAGCATCTCGCTGCTCAACCAGTCGAGCGACACCGCACCCGAGATGTTGAGCGCCGCGGCGCCCTGCGCGTTCGTAAGCACCGGCCTGCCGTCGGCCCGGTCCTCGATGACGGCGAGCACCACCTGACCGTTCACGATCATCGCGGCCCTGGCACCGTCCTGCGACACCTGTAGTTCGGTGATCGGCCCCTGGGCCACCGCCCTGATGGCCGACGAGTCGACCTCCGTCTCGGTGATCTGTCCACCACCGGCACCCTGGGTGACCTGCGTGACACGGGTTTCGTCGACAACTGCCCACATCGTCTGGTCGTCACCCGCGAACGACGGTCGGGTGATCATCTCGCCCTCGAGTACCGGGGTGACGGCGGCGCCGTAGTCCCCGACCGCGAGCGCCAGGCGCGGCGCCGGACCCGGTGCCGTGTTCTGCGACACCACCGCCACCCGCCTGCCGTTGGCCGAAATGTCGGCCGACAGCAGACTGCGCGTCGACCCGAGCGCCCCGGGCACCGGCGTGACCGCGTTGTCGGCCACCAGCGACAGCGATCCGCCGCGGATGATGTGCAGTCCCATGGGTGTGTCCGGTGCCGGGCTGGGATCGAGCGACTCCACATCGCTGGTCTGCCATCCGCCCGAGTGTCGTTCGTCGAGCGGTGCGCCGTCGGCGTCGATCACGTACGGCCCGGTGATGTCGGACTCGCTGAGCGTCCAGATGATCTGCGCCGCAAGGCGATTACGTTCGGCGTCACCCACGCCGTTCAGGCCGGCGAGATCGAGTCTGATCCCGCCCGTCGGCAGCGACTCGATCGAGCCGTGCAACGACGACCGGGCCGGGAATTCGTTGGTGACGGCGCCTCGTAGGTCGTCGACCGGTCCGGCGATCAACAGACCGATGAGCTGGTCGGCGAGTTGGTCGCCGCCGGAGTACATCCACCGGGGATCGGCCACCAGGTGCTGGTCGTCGGTGCTCGGGTAATAGAGCACGTGCGGCCGGTACGACGCCTCGAACTGTTCGCGGTCCATCACCACCCCGACCGGGAGCGGACCGTCGATGCGCCACTGCCCGTCCACCTTGCGCAGCGACAATCGGGTCTCGATCCGTCCCGAGCTCGGGATCAGTTGGCCGCTGGGCTGTAGTTCACCCGTGTTCTCGCCGTTCACCCGCACCGTGATGGTGTCGTCGGTGCGGTTGTCACTGAGCACGTTGATCTCGTCGAGCAGCAGTGCCCCACCCTGGTCGTCCCAGGAGTTCGACGCCTCCTGGGTGAGGAACTGACGAGCCGCGAGATGGCCCGATCCCGGCTGCACCGACGCCTTCAGGAAGTCGCGCACCAACGCCTCGGGGTCCATGTCCGGGCGCGGTGTGGGGACGTTGCGGGTGGGCTGATGCCGTTCGAGCGACCCCAGCGGCTGTGGACTGGAGTTGTTCGGGATCGACACGCACGACGACAGCAGGGCCGCGGCCGCGATGACCACCGCCAGTACGATCCCGGTCCGGAGGGTCCTCGATCGCTCATACATGGGTCTGCCCCGAATCCCGGCTGCGTCGCATCGAAGCCGGCTTGAGCGGTAGCGGACTGCCGAGCACCTTGTGTCCACGGACCAGCGGAAGCGTGAGCCTGAAGCAGGCGCCCTGCCCCGGCTCTCCCCAGGCCTCGAGCCGGCCCTGGTGCAGTCGCGCATCTTCGACGCTGATGGCCAACCCGAGGCCGGTGCCGCCCGACCTTCGGAACCGCGAGGGGTCGGATCGCCAGAATCGGTTGAACACCAGTTTCTCTTCACCTGGTCGTAGACCGATTCCCTGGTCTCGTACCGTCACGGCGACGGCATCGCCGTCGCTGCGCATCGTCAGCGTCACCGGTCGCTGTTCGCCGTGGTCGATGGCGTTGGCCAACAGATTTCGCAGAATACGTTCCACTCTTCGTGGGTCGATCTCCGCGATCACGGGTTCGTCGGGGAGATCGAGGATCAGTTCGGTGTCCGTCTCGTCGGCGAGATGCTGCACGGTCCTGACCGCGGCATCGATCGGGATCGACATGTTCAGCCTGTCGGCGGCGAGTTCCGCCACTCCGGCGTCGTGGCGGGAGATCTCGAGCAACTCGCTGAGCAGCGTCTCGAATCGATCGAGCTCTTTGTCCAGCAGTTCCACCGACCGCTTGAGGACCGGTTCGAGCTGTTCGCGACTCTCGTAGAGCACGTCGGCAGCCATCCGCACGGTGGTCAACGGGGTGCGCAGTTCGTGGGAGACGTCCGAGGTGAACTGCCGCTGCAGACCGCCGAACTCTTCGAGGTGGGTGATCTGCTTCGACAGGCTCTCGGCCATGTCGTCCTCACCGCGCACCGGCATACGTTCCTTGAGACGTCCGTCCGCGAACCTCACCGCGATCCTCGACGCCGATCGGACCGGGATCACCACCTGCCGCGACACCAGGATCGCGATGGCCGCGAGGAGCCCGAGCAGAACGATTCCACCGGTGAAGATCGTGCCCCGCACCAGCGAGACGGTGTTCTCTTCATTGGTGAGCGGGAAGACCAGATACAGCTCGAGGCCCGGGATGTCGGAGTTCGTGGGGCTGCCGATGATCAGCGCTGGACTCTGGTGCCCACTCGACCCCGTCACCGACGAGTATCGGTAGGCGATCTGGCCGCCCTGCACCATCTGGCGGAGGTTCTCCGGGATCTCCCCCACCGGGCCGACACCTGTCGGTTCGGTGGGTCCGGAGCCTGGTGCGAGCAACACCGTGTCGAAGGTACCCACCACACCCGACGAATCGCCCGAGTCGACATCGCGGTCGGTGAGGATCGACCGGGTCTGCCGCAGCCGGTTGACCAGTGAGGTGTTCGGATCGGCGCCGGAGAGGTCGCGTTCGACGGCGACCCGGGTGCGGTCGAGTTCTTCGGTGGCCGCCTGCAACTTGAGGTCGAGCAGCCGATCGGTGATCTGACTGGTCAGCACAAACGCCAGGATGAGGAGCACCACAAACGACAGAGCGAGCGTGGACACGACAACACGCAGCTGCAGCGAACGCCGCCACAGCTGTCCGACGATCCTTCCGACCGCGCCCACCCGACGCATCCACGGCCCGAACGAACCATTGATGCGGCGCCGAGGGCGTCCGATCACGGTGGTCCGGCCTTGTAGCCGACCCCCCTCACCGTGAGAACCACTTCTGGGTTTTCCGGATCGTGTTCGACCTTGGCCCGCAGGCGCTGTACGTGCACGTTGACCAGCCTAGTGTCGGCCGGGTGCCGGTAGCCCCACACCTGTTCGAGCAGCACGTCCCGGGTGAAGACCTGACGGGGTTTGCGAGCGAGCGCCACGAGGAGATCGAACTCCAGCGGGGTCAGCGAGATGGGCACGCCCTCACGCGTCACCTTGTGTGCGGGAACGTCGATCTCGACCGGACCGATCGAAAGCAATTCGGCCGGTTCGTCCTCGGTACGGCGTAGGCGGGCGCGTACCCGGGCGACCAGTTCCTTGGGTTTGAACGGCTTGATCATGTAGTCGTCGGCGCCGGATTCGAGCCCGAGGACCACGTCGACGGTGTCCGACTTGGCGGTCAGCATCACGATCGGGACTCCCGAATCCGCCCGGAGCACCCGGCACACGTCGATCCCGTTCATCCCAGGCAACATCAGGTCCAGCAACACCAGATCCGGCCGGATCTCGCGAACCGCCGTGAGCGCCTGAGTGCCGTCGCCGACCACGAAGGGCTCGAAGCCCTCTCCGCGCAGCACGATGGTGAGCATCTCCGCCAATGCCGCATCATCATCGACAACCAGAATCCTGGGTTTCATCGTCTCATCGTGTCACCGAATGGCCCTTATTTGTGGTTGACGCGCCGACCGGCCCATCCCACCGGGCTGCGGCGTTTGGCCGCCGAACGCGGCTACCCTGCAGGAGTGGGCGTATTGATAGCGGTGGAAGGTCTCGACGGCGCCGGCAAACACACGTTGGTCACCGGACTCGTCAACCGTTGGGCCACACAGGGTTATCGGGTGCAGACGTTGACGTTCCCGAGGTACAGCGAGTCCGTCACCGCCGACATCGCCGCCGAGGCACTGCACGGAGAACACGGCGATCTGCGTTCGAGCGTGCACGCCATGGCGATCCTGTTCGCCCTCGATCGCCGCGACGCCGCGGAGTATTTGCGAAAGTTGTTGGCTGCCAACGATGCGGTGATCCTGGACCGCTACGTGGCGTCGAACGCCGCATACAGCGCAGCCCGTTTGGGGCAGGACGCCGATGGCGAAGTGGTGCAGTGGGTGACGACTCTGGAGTTCAGCAGGTTCGGGCTACCGGTACCCGATCATCATCTGTTGCTCGACGTTCCGACCGATGTCGCGATCGGCCGAGCAAAGTCGCGCGCCGAATTGGATGCCTCACGCCTGCGCGACCACTACGAGCGCGACCACGAGCTCCAGGAACGCACCGGGCTCGTCTACCGCGCGCTCGCCGAGATGGGCTGGATGTCGCCGTGGTCGCGGCTCGGCACCGAGGCAGATCCCGAGCTCGCGGACCGGTTGATCGCCATCTAGCGACGACCTCCCCGGGTTGCGCGATAGCCAAATCCCGACCAGCGATCACAACTCGGTCAAGACACTGCAACGACAGCCGTTATGTCCGCTGCCGCATACCGTCGCATCACTAGCCTCTCGACCAGAGACCTAGGTCGTCCCCGAGGAGCATCCGCGCTGGACCATCCGGGTGGAGGGAGGTCAGCGCATGAGCCTTACGCTGCCCCACCCGACTCAGTACGTACCCGTCCGCACCGCAGCCCTGCTCGCCCTGGTTGTCCTGGTCCTCAACATCGCGCTGGTGTGGTCCGGTCTTGCCCTGCGACCTGCCGCAGCCGACGACGAAAGCCAGATCCGCGAACTGGTCCACCAGCAGATCGACGCGCTCAATCGCCGCGACCCGGCCGCGCTCTCGCTCACATACTGCGATCAGCAGGGCGTTGTCGCACACCAGATCGTCCAGGCCCTCGGGCCGCCTTCGCAAGGGGCGCTCGTCCGTGTCACCCGCATAGCCGACATCCAGTTCATCGGATCGGGCGACAACCAGATGGCAACCGCACACGTAACGCTGGCGATCGCCGGGCCCACGAACGGGGCCATCTCCGCCCGGCCTGCCGAACTCACCCACTTCAGTCGCGAGCAAACCGGCTGGAAGATGTGCCAACCAAGCGATAGTGAATCGCCTATCCATTATCTTTGATTTCACGGAAACCGCCTGTCACCACCATCACATGTCGGCAACGACCCGGCGTGTGGTCGACTCCCCTGTTGGTGGGTGCCGGTATCCCCAGTAATGTTCGAACACAGCAAACCGCCGCTGCGCAAACGCTATTCACCACACACCGAGCTGACACCCCAGCCACTCACGAACTCGCCCGGAGGCCCCGATGACGCAACCACCGCAAGGCCCCTACGGCTCGGGCGACAACCAGGGGGACCCTCGGTGGGGTTCCGGTCCGGGTGAACCGACCTGGGGCGGACAACCGGGACAGCAGCCGAATTGGGGCCAACCCGGCGAACCCACTTGGGGCGGTCAGGCCGGACAACAGCCCGGCTGGGGACAACCCTCGTCGCCCGGCGGCGGACAACCGCAGTACGAACCGACAAGCGAGTACCGCCCGGGTGAGTACAACTCCGGCCAGTACGGCGGCTACCAGCAGCCGTACGGCGCCACCCCGCCGCCACCGGGAGGCGGCCCCGGCGGGCCGGGTTACGGTCCTCCCTCCGGGCCGAAGCCGTCGAAGACGCCCTGGATCATCGGGATCGGGATCGCAGCGGCCGTGGTCATCGCCCTGGGCGTTGTGCTGTTCCTGGTTCTCGGCGGCGACGACGACGACCCGAAAGCCTCGCCGACGAGCTCGACGGAAACCTCGGAATCCACCGGATCGTCGGACACCACCGACAGTTCACAGACCTCGACCGCCGACGCCGAGGAGCAGATCGAGGCGGCCGTGCGCGAGTACACGACGGCGTTCACCGCCCGCGACTGGGACGCGGCGATCGCGGTCACCTGTGGCGCCGAGGAGGCGACGATCGAGGACATCCAGGCCAAGGACACCGCCACCGTCGGAATGAAGCTGAACTCGGTCACCGGTATCGATGTCACCGGGGACAGCGCGCAGGCAACGGTGTCACTGACCTTCGTCGACCCGGACAACCAATCCGACCTCGACACCAATCGCTATACCTTCGACATGGAGAACCGCTCCGGGGACTGGCTGATCTGCTCGACCCGAGAAATCTGAGCGGTCCTCGGGAAGGACTCCTTGACCCACCCACCACCGGGCTCGTCGCCCTGGCGTGACCCAGGTTCGTCGGACCCGCACGGACGGCCCGGCACACACGGTCAGCCGCAGCCCGGTCAAGGCGGCTCACAACAGCCCGGCCCACCGAGCGGCCGGCATGGTGCCGGCAACGTGCCAGGACAGAACGGTCAATGGCAGGCGCCGGGGCCGAGGCAGTGGGGGCCCGCACCGTCCGGTCAATGGAACCCGTCTCCCCCGTCGGCACAGCCGTTCGGCCGGCCGGCTCCATGGGGATCGCCTCCACCTCCACCTCCACCTCCACAAGGTTCACACACCGGACTGATCGTCGCCGGAGTCATCGGCGTGGTGGTCGTGCTGGCCGTGGGGTTGGCCGCCGTCCTCTCGTTCAACGGCGGCAACAACAGCGACCCGTTCGCAGCACCGTCCTCATCCACCCAGGGCCCGGTCACCACAACCGGCCGACTGGACGGTACGGCCGAGGAGAACGCCGTCCAGGCCGCTGCGGAGAAGCGCGTTCAGCTCATCAACGACCAGGACGCGATCGGGCTGCACGACATGGCCTGCGCCGCGGACTCACGAACCGAGTCCGTGGCCGGGTATCAGGATCTCTTCGACCGCAACGGGTCGATCACCGCCCGCATCGACATCCAGGACGTCACGGTCAGCGGCATCGTCGGCAAGATCGACGGCGTGATGACCATCGAGTCCGAGACGGGCGAGGTGCATTGGGCATTCCGGAACGAAGAGGATCAGTGGCGCTTCTGCCCCAGCCTGTCCGAGCGTTCAACCTCCGACGAACCAGAAGGCGGCGGGATCATCACCGGCTGATCGCCCATCGCAGCCCCGACACCAAAATGGTGGGCCCCGAGGCGATCACCGAGTGATGCCGCTGGACCCACCATTTCGGTGGTGCTCTGTCGTTACCTGTTCAGATGTGGATCAGTACCGGTAGTGCTCGGGCTTGTACGGCCCTTCGACGTCGACGTTGATGTACTCGGCCTGCTCTTTGGTGAGCTTGGTGAGCTTGCCGCCGAGCGCTTCGACGTGGATCTTCGCGACCTTCTCATCGAGGGCCTTCGGCAGCCGGTAGACCTCGTTGTCGTACTCGTCGTTCTTGGTCCACAGTTCGATCTGGGCGATGACCTGGTTCGAGAAGCTGTTGCTCATCACGAACGATGGATGGCCGGTGGCGTTACCCAGGTTGAGCAGACGACCCTCGGACAGAACGATGATTGCCTTGCCGTCGGGGAAGATCCACTGGTCGACCTGCGGCTTGATGTTGATCCGGGTCATGTCCTTCGACGCTTCCAGGCCGGCCATGTCGATCTCGTTGTCGAAGTGACCGATATTGCCGAGGATGGCGTGGTGCTTCATCTGCCTCATGTGCTCGAAGGTGATGATGCCGAGGTTGCCGGTGGAGGTGATGATGATGTCGGCGGAGCCGATCGCGTCCTCGACCGTGACGACGTCGTATCCGTCCATCAACGCCTGTAGGGCATTGATCGGGTCGATCTCGGTGACCTGCACGCGTGCCCCCTGGCCTGCGAGGGACTCGGCGCAGCCCTTGCCCACGTCGCCGTAGCCACAGATCAGCACCTTCTTGCCGCCGATCAGGACATCGGTGCCGCGGTTGATGCCGTCGATCAACGAGTGGCGGGTGCCGTACTTGTTGTCGAACTTGCTCTTGGTGACCGAGTCGTTGACGTTGATGGCGGGGAAGGTCAGCTCGCCGGCAGCGGCGAACTGGTACAGGCGCAGCACACCGGTGGTGGTCTCTTCGGTGACGCCCTGGACCGACTTCGCGATCGCCGACCACTTGCCCTTGTCGGTTTCGAACCGCTCGCGCAGCAGAGACAGGAACACCTTGTACTCGGCCGAATCGGTGTCGTCGTCGGTGGGTGGCACGGTCCCGGCCTTCTCGAACTGAGCGCCACGCAGCACCAGCATGGTGGCGTCGCCGCCATCGTCGAGGATCATGTTGGCCGGTTCACCGGGCCAGGTGAGCATCTGCTCGGCAGCCCACCAGTACTCCTCGAGGCTCTCGCCCTTCCACGCGAACACGGGGACGCCCTTGGGCTCGTCCACGGTGCCGTGAGGTCCGACGACGATGGCCGCGGCGGCCTCGTCCTGGGTGGAGAAGATGTTGCAGGAGGCCCAACGCACTTCAGCGCCGAGAGCCACCAGGGTTTCGATCAGCACAGCGGTCTGCACGGTCATGTGGAGAGACCCGGAGATCCGAGCTCCCTTGAGCGGCAACACATCTGCGTATTCGCGTCGGAGTGCCATCAAGCCCGGCATCTCGTGTTCGGCCAGGCCGATCTCTTTACGCCCGTATTCTGCAAGCGAAAGGTCGGCGACCTTGAAGTCGATACCGTTGCGGGTGTCCGCCGTGAGCGAACCGGTCTGGACCGATGTCATTAACCACTCCTCAAGTCCAACTTGGATGATGGGTACCAGGCTAACGGGTGGATGAACCGACTCGGCCCCCGGCTGCGGCATCCACCACCGGCCCAAAGATCTCGGCCAGATCGTCTGCGACGTCGCGGTCGGCCTCGGGAGGCATCGACACATAGCTCAGCGCCATCCGGACGATGGCACGGGCGATTCTCACCGCCGCCGTCTCGTCCGCCTGGACCCAGCTCGTCTGTAACAGGCCCACGACCCGGGAACTGGCCTGCGTGATCAACGGCCCCGCATCGGTGGTGATCAGCCGGAGCAGGTCCGGTTTCGCCTGCCCGGTGAGCAGCGACTGGATGAGTGGGTCGTCGGCCGCAGTCGCGAAGAAGTCCGAGAACCCCTCGGCCAAGGCGACTTTCGCCTCCCCCTCGTGCGCCAGGATCGCGGCTGACACCAGGTCCACGAGTTCGTCGGCCAACCGCAGTGCGTACGCCGAGGCAAGGCCCTGTCGCGAACGGAACTCGTTGTAGACGGTCTGCCTGCTGACCCCGGAGGCCGCCGCAACATCGGCCATGGTGACAGCCGACCAGTCGCGGGTGCGGAGGAGATCACGCATCCCGTCGAGAAGGCTGTCCCGCAACAGCTTCTTGCTCGCCTGCGCGAAGGGGGTCTGCGGCGCCGGGACCGAACCGACGTCCGTTGGTGCCGTACCCCGTGGTGCGTGGCGTGCCGACGCCGGTTCGACAGGGGGTTCAGACATGCGGCCAGGATATCGGTCGGCGGCAGTGTGCCCGACGGCCCGTGTGCGCGTGCCCGCACGCACCGCGACACCGGGCCGCAACGGCTCCACCGTATCGGCGGTCAAGACCGGGTTACTTCCTCCATGTAGAAATCAGCCTTGGCGGCACCGCAGTCCGGGCAACTCCAGTCGTCCGGAATGTCGTCCCAGCGGGTTCCCGGCGCGATTCCGTCTTCAGGCCAACCCTTTTCCTCGTCGTACTCGAACCCGCATTGCATACAGACGTACAGCTTGTAGTTCATGGTGATGTCCTTGGTGGTGATGTCTGTTGTGGCGATGTCATCGGTGATATTCGGCCGCTGCGGTCAGCGCCCTGGAGCGGGTTCGAAGTCGACCTTCTCGCGGACCCCGCAATCGGGGCACGGCCAGTCGTCCGGCACGTCGTTCCACGCTGTGCCCGGCCGGAAACCCTCGCGCGGCGCCCCGGCCGACTCGTCGTAGACGTAGTCGCACACCGGGCATCGGTAAGCGCTCATTTCTGCTTGCTCCCAGCCGCTCGGGCGAGCACCTTCTCCCGCTTGCCGGGTACGACGTTGAGCTTGGCGAGGTCGCCGTCGTAGTGGTCGATCACCCTGTGGTCCATCACCTTGCGCCAGAGCGGAGGGAAGTACGCCAGCGTGATCATGCTCGCGTAGCCGCTGGGCAGATTCGGGGCGTCGTCGAAGCTCCGCAGGACCTGGTAGCGCCTGGTCGGATTGGCGTGATGGTCGCTGTGACGCTGCAGGTGATAGAGGAAGATGTTGGTGCAGATGTGGTCGGAGTTCCAGCTGTGCTCGGGTGCCGCGCGTACGTATCGGCCGCTCGGAAGCTTCTGGCGCATCAGCCCGTAGTGCTCCAGGTAGTTGACCGTCTCGAGCAGGCTGAACCCGTACACCGCCTGAATCACCATAAACGGCAATATCTCCCAGCCGAAGATGATCGTCAGCGCGCCCCAGAGCACCACCGACATCAGCCAGGCGTTGAGCACGTCGTTGCGGATGTTCCAGACCGAGTGCTCCAGGCGGTTCATCCGGGTGCGTTCAAGCTTCCACGCCGAGGTGAGCGAACCCCAGACGCTGCGTGGCAGGAACGCCCAGAACGTCTCACCGAACTTGGCACTGGCCGGATCCTCGGGTGTCGCGACACGGACGTGATGGCCCCGGTTGTGCTCGATGTAGAAGTGACCGTAGAACGTCTGCGCGAGGGTGATCTTCGAGAGCCAGCGTTCGAGCGAATCCTTCTTGTGGCCCAGTTCGTGAGCGGTGTTGATGCCGATGCCACCCATGACACCGATCGACAGCGCGACACCGATCTTGGAGACGATGCCCAGTCCGCCGTCGACACCCAGCCAGCTCAGTTCGCTGGTTGTCCACAGGTAGCAGGCGAAGATCAGGCTCGCGAACTGGAACGGGATGTAGACGTAGGTGCAATACCGGTAGTACTTGTCGTTCTCCAGTTGCTCCATCAGCTCTTCGGGAGGGTTCTGACCGTCCGGTCCGAAGAAGATGTCGAGGACGGGTAGCAGACCGTAGACGAGCAGAGGTCCGATCCACCACCACACCGGTGACACCGCGCTCCATCCGAGTGCGTTGAAGCCGGCGATCAGACCGGCCGCGAGAAACAGTGCCGTCGGGGGGATCAGGCCGAGCAACCACAGGTATCGCTTGCGGTCTCTCCACTCGAGAGCCGGCGACACCCCCTGGCCACCTTGTGCCGTGAGATCGGTGCTCATCAACTACCTCCTCGTCGAGTAGAACGTGATGAGTTTGACAATAACCAGTGTCACGTCCGTTGTCTATACATTCGAGGTAATTTGTAAAGTGCCCCAGTTCACAAAAGAGCCCCGATCGAGAGTTGGACTCTCGACCGGGGCTCTGTGCGAGTCAGCCGTTACGGCCGGTTCGGTCCCGCTCTCTTCGCTTCCGCGGCCAATGCCGCGTCACCGACTGCGTCGTCTATCTCGCCACGCTGGCGCTTGCCCACCATGGAATGACGCTGGCTGTAGAGGAAGTAGACCGCTACGCCGATGACCATCCAGATCAGGAATCGGATCCACGTCAGCGCCGACAGATTCAACATCAGCCAGAGGCAGGCCACGATTGCCGCGATCGGCAGGAACGGCATCAACGGCACCTTGAAGCCGCGGGGCAGATCCGGGCGGGTGCGTCGGAGAACGATGACTCCGGCCGCGACCACAACAAAGGCGAACAGCGTGCCGACGTTGACCATCTCCTCGAGCTTCTCGATCGGGAAGAATGCCGCGACAACGGCGACCGCGACGCCCACGATGATCTGGATTCGGGCCGGTGTGCCGAACTTGCTCGTCTTCGACAACGAGCGCGGCAGGAGTCCGTCTCGGGCCATCGCGAACAACACCCGGGACTGGCCCAGCATCAACACCATCACAACGGTTGTCAGTCCGGCCAGGGCACCGATCGAGATTGCCTTCTCTGCCCAGGTGACGCCGTTCTGGCCGAACGCGTACGCCAGGTTCTTCGGTTCGCCGTTACCCGCCGATGTCGCCAGTTCCTTGTAGCTCAACATGCCGGTCACCACGATCGTGACCAGGATGTACAGCACCGTCACGATGGCCAGGGAACCGAGGATGCCTCGCGGAACATCCTTCTTGGGGTTCTTGGTCTCCTCGGCAGTTGTTGCCACCACGTCGAATCCGATGAACGCGAAGAACACGATCGACGCCGCCGCCAACACGCCATACCAGCCGTAGCTCGAGTCACCACCACCGGTGATCAACGAAAAGAGCGTCGAGTCAACGGACTTGCCACCCGATTCCGATGGCTGCGACTCCGGGATGAACGGCTTGTAGTTGTCGGCCTTGATGTAGAAGAAGCCCACCACGATGACCAGCAGCACAACCGTCACCTTGATGGCCGTGATCACTGCACTGAACGTCGACGACAGTTTGGTGCCGAGCACCAGCAGGACGGTGATCACCGAAACGATCACCAAGGCACCCCAGTCGACGGTGTGCCCGGCTATTTCCGTTGTGCCACCCGCGAATCCGAAGACTGTGCCGAGATAGCTCGACCACCCCTTCGACACCACCGCGGCGCCGACCGCGAACTCGAGGATGAGGTCCCAGCCGAGGATCCAGGCCAGGAACTCACCGAAGGTGGCATATCCGAAGGTGTAGGCAGACCCGGCGACCGGAACCGTGGAAGCGAACTCGGCGTAACACAGGGCCGCCAGTGCGCACGCCACTGCGGCCATCACAAATGACAGCGAGATCGCCGGTCCGGCCTTGTTACCCGCGGTGGACGCGGTGATCGTGAAGATGCCGGCACCGATGACGACCGATACACCGAAGACCGTGAGGTCCCACCAGGTCAAACTCTTCTTCAGCTGCGAACCGGGTTCTTCGGTGTCAGCCATCGATTGCTCTACGGACTTTGTCCGTGTCAGCGGATTACCCATGCAGGAACTCCCTCACTCGAACGCGGCGTGCCCCAGCGTGCAGCCTGTCTGCAAACTATCGGACGCAACCGGCGTAGATTGCCCAATCCGCCGCGATGCACACGAAGATTCTTACGGCAACGAAATTGGCGGCTCCGAGGCACCCGGTCGATCGGCGTGGTGTGGTCGGCAAACCCTCCGACTCCCGCCACAACCTCCGGCTGCAACCGGAGGAACTCACCGCAGTCGGAGGAAGTGCGTCGCAAATAAGACCCCACCTGCCAGACGCCGAAACCCGCCGACTCAGGTGGCCGGCGGGCTTCGGGATGTTCGAGGTGTTCGACGATCAGCTGAAGTAGCCGGCCGTCCGCTGGTCGGCAGCCTGCATGTTGCTCGATGCCTCGGTGACCTTGGACGACAGCGCGGTCAGCAGCGCGCGGGAGTCGGTGAAGCTGGTGTCCCACGACTGCTGAGCAGCGCCATACGCCTGCGATGCCTGCTGCGACTGCCAGTTCTCGTGCAGCCGGGACACCTCGGACTTCAAGGTGGTGGCGAGGTGTTCGAGCTGGTTGAAGTTGCTGTTGAGCTGAGATGCCAGCTCTTCCATCCGCGGGTAGTTGTACTGGATGATGCTCATGGTTGGTCTGCTTTCTGACTCGGTGGAAGTGTGAGCGCTCAGAGCTTGAGCGCGGGTCCGGATCCGGCGACGTTGTTGAAGATGCCGGCGTTGTCTTGGTCGTCGGCGTCGTAGCCGTTGAAGCCGGTGGACAGCGACGTCTTGAGTGTGTCGAGAGCTGTTTGCAACTGCGTCGCCTCGTCCTTCCAAGCGGTCACCGCGCCCTGGAAGGCCCCGCTCGCGTTGCCTTTCCACAGTGCAAGCGCCTCTTCGGCGTCTGCGGTGATGCGAGCCAGGACGGTGCCCATGTCGTCGACGATGTCCCCCACCGATTTCGTCGAGGCCAAACCGGCCGCGACGTCGAGATCGAGACCGTTGGTTCCGGTGCTCATGATGCTTCCCCTTTTGTGTGTGATTGCCGCGGAATCAGATGACGTCCGCGTGTACAGCGACTGACTCCCGTTCGTCGATCAGCCTCGACGGCCGGGATCTCCTCCCCCTCTCGATTCCCCCCGATCACGGCATCCATCTGCCGGTCGGCAACGTCTCCATCAACAGGTCGGTTGCCTGCGCGATGCGGTGCGGTGAACCCGCGGACAGCGTCGTCCAGATCCGGCCATCGGGCGACATGGTCGGACTCGCCACGATCCGGCCACGGGCGGTGTCGTACACCGCGACCGCGCCTGACGTTCGTAGATTTGTGCCCGGGCCTGCCTCCCGCGCAATAATCTCGGCATGGCCGACACACGATTCGAATGCCGCCGCATACCTGGCTGCGTCAGCGTGCGTCGCACCGACGGCGTAGAGCGCATCCGCATAGTCGGCCGCCGTGGCCGCGCGATCGAGTCGTTCGCGGAGTTCGGCCGCGGGCGCGCTGATCGACTGCACGTCCGCCGCCGACATCGCACCGAGTTCAGCGGCGATCAGCGGCCCGACCTCGCTCGCGTCGACCGTCCCGAGCATTCGGATGGTGAGTCCGTCCGGACGTCGATGTGCCACAACATGTCTGCCGCCGCTCCGGGCCAGACACATGCGCGCCGACATCTCGATGCCGTATCGCCGGAGCTCCACAACGGCCTCGGGGTTGGCGAGGACGGCCAGCGCGTCCGCCAGCGGCTCGGTCACGCCGGCTGTCGAACAGGCATCCCTGCTCATGATCCCGGCATCCAGCAGCTTTCGTGACGCGGAGGCATGCGCCGCGGCTCGCTGCACTGCGGTGTCGTGAATCGGCGTCACATCGAGCACCGTCGGCCACGTCTGTATGTCGAGAACCTGTGCGAGAAAGTCGATATCACTGAGAGTCACGTGGTACTCCGGTGCGGTGTCCTTGGTCCACATCGTTGTCATCGTCCTGTGTCCGGGGCACCGAGGACTGCCGGGACCGACGTCGCCGGCGGCAAATCGAGTGCACCCGTTCGGTATCGAGCGTCGATGACCTCGGTTGCCGGGCCCGATTCGTCACCGAACCGACCGGTCGGGTCCTGGGTGACGGCCGCTGCGTCGATACCCGCGCCCTGCGGCGACCGGGCCGCACGTGCCGGCTCCTGGCCGACCGTCGCGAGCGGCGAGACCGGGGGCGCAGGCGTCATCGCAGTTGCCGACCGCTGAGGTGTCGGCTGGCCCGCAGCCTCGGCCACTGCGGACGGAGTTGTGGTACCGGCCAGAACCGTTGTGGCAAAACGCGTCTTCTCGCGCGAAGTCTGTGGCACCGGCGCGAATCCGCCCAAGACCAGTGGCCCGGTGGATGTCGTCGAGGCGGGTGCCGATACCGGCGCGACATGCGCAGGCTGACGTGACACCTGTTCGCCGGCCAGCGCGGTGGGCGAGACGACCTCCGTCAGACGCGGCGGAAGCCACGGTTCGGCAAGGGGTGCACTGGCGGCCTCGTACGTGTCCATGACCCGGGCAGCACGCTGCTTCTGGTCGTGCAGAGCGCGTTCGGCATCTGCCGCAACGCCACCGATCGGCGCGCCCAGTGCGGCACCCACGGTAGCCGCTGTGTCTCGAATACCTTTGGTCACAGCGATCTCGGGCAGATTGGGCATGTTGGCATGAGCAACGGTGGTGGCGGCGCATTGAGCCGTGGCCTTCCCCGCGTTCTCCACGGCGGCCGCGGAAACCTCGGTGAACCAGGTCGCGAAATCAGCGAGCCTGGCGAACGCGTGGTCGGACGTCGCAGATTCCCAACCGGTTCCGAGGCGCGTCAGAATTGCCGCGTAGTCCAGTCCCGCATCGGCGAGCACCCCCGCGACGCAGCCCCAGGCGAGCGCCGCTTGCGCAGACGGTGTCGACCCGGCGCCGCCTTCGACGAGATCCGCGGCGAGCCGCTGCGCGGGCCGCGCCTCCCAGACCACACCCGTGAACCCGGTCACAGCCGGAAAGCCTCCTCGACACTCTCTTCGGCACCGCGGTAGCCCCCGGCCTGAGCCCGCAGCACGGCCGCGATCTTTCGTAGTTCGTGCACTCCGGCCGAGGTGGTCGCCGCGAACTCGGCCCCCACTGCTGTCAGGGTCTGTGCGGCGACGGTCGACACTTCGTCGCGGCCGGCCGGAGCGACGGACAGCGTCGGCAGATGCTGTGTCAGGGCACTGCCCAGCTGATCGGCCAGCCGGTCGAGATCCGTTGCCGCGCGGATCAATTCGTCGGGGTCGACCTTCAATTGCGAGCCGGTCATCGTTTCTCCGTTGTTCATCGGTGTCATATCTCCTGGTCTCTGCCCGACGGTCCCAGGCGCAACCGCACGTCAGGTGTGGACTCACGGTCTTCGGTCTGCACTTCTCCCAGCACAGGGGGCGCGACGTTCGGTATGTCCCCGATGATCTGGGTCCCGTTGAGCTCGGTCACGAGGTAGTCCGCGGTCTCGTGCTGGTCGTCTGACGCACCAGCTCCGCGACCGGCTCCCATCGCACCCATCGGCGCCATCGGGCTTCCCATCGCAGCCGGGACCACCGTGCTTTGATTGCGATTGTTCGTTGCCGGAACACCTTCCGGCCCGGCGCCGCTCATCAGTCCTGGGGTGGTACGGGCGCTCAGCGCACTGGGCCCGCCGCCTGGACCCAGGCCACCGCCGCCTCCGCCACCACCGCCGCCGCCCAGGCCACCCGCAAGGCCGGCAGGCATGGTTCCTGCGGGATTCATCGATGGACCGCTAGCCGAGTTCTTCAGTTGTGCCTCATGGGTTCTGAGTAGTTGAGTGCCCGCCGGACCTGCCATCCCGCCGAGTTGCCCGACGCCCGCGACCATGGGTTTGCCGACACTGTCGAGCACCGTCCCGGCGATGGAGAACGGCGATGGACCCGCCATCGGTGCCCCGGTCACCGGCACCGGTTGTCCGTTGACGACCATGTGCCCCGTCGGCGCCAACAGCTCTGCCCGCGTGGCCGCGACAACGGCCGTGGCCTCGGCGAGACCATCGGCAGCGGCACCCAGTGCCACTGCCTGACCCGGAGGCGTCACCAGGAAAGGGGCCGAAGCGGCAATGATCGCAACAGTTTTCGCGATGATGCCCTGTACCAGCGCCAGTCCGGTGCCGACGATCGCCGCGGCACCCTGGGTGTCGGCCGTCATCGTGGTTCCCTGCGCGGACAGAGCGGCCGTATCAGCGCTTGTCTGCACACTTTTGGCTGCGGTGGCAGTGGCCGCCTGGCCCGTCCAGACCTGGTCGAGCGCCTTGAGCGCCCCCGAACCCATGGACATCGACAGGTCGAGGATCTGGGAGAGCCCTTGGAGTATCGAGGTCGGATCGAAGTCCCCACCGCCGAGGTTCCCCGTTCCGAAACCACCGAGCAGGTCGGTGAGCGGCTTGACGAGGACGTCCAGATCAAGCGGCGGAAGCGGCGGCAGTCCAGGCATCGGCGGAGCAGGCGGAAGCTGCGGAAGACCGGTTATTCCCAGGTCTTTGAGCACCTGACTGACCGGGGTGTCCAGGATCGGACCCAGCGGACTCGCCTGCAGGAGGTCATTGATGGTGGGGTCGACAGGAGGAGATGAAGCCAGCGGGGCAGGCTCGGATTCGGTCATTGGTCGCGCTGTCTCACAGCGCCGACTGGATGGCTGTGAACTCTCGGCCGGCCCCATCATCGGTGTCCGTGAACTCCGATGCCGTTGCCAGCGCAGCGGCTGCCGTCCCCGCATGCACCGCTGCAAGCTGACCGACCCCGAGCAGGTGGCTGGCCTGGGCCCCGGCGAACGCCAGGAGGAACTCCTGGCCGATCAAACCGAAGACCGGCACCATCTGCGCGATGTTCGCCGCGGCGTTGATGGATCCCGCGCTGGCCACGGCAGCGGACATGAGTGCCGCCGTGTCACCGAACGCCTCGATGGCAGCAGGAACAGCAGTGATCTCGGACATCGAACCCCCGTTGATGTGAATGGTGAAGCATGTACTTGCAGAAGCGGACCGGCCGAGGCCGGTCGTGCTAGTGACTGCGTCGTGAACTAGGACGCCGACGAATGCGGTGTGGTTCCGATCGGCGACCGGGGACGCGCGGCGCCGGGTCGGCTGGCGACGAGCTCGGTGAAGGACTCGTTGAAGTCCTCGAGCACAGCAGCACGCCGGGCAAAAGCCTGAGCGGCAGCGGTGGACGCGGTGGCGACCACGAGATCACCCAGCTCTGTCGCGCCGATGGCGTGTGCAGTGGGGCTGAACCACAAGCCGGTCAGCGCACCGACCCCGTCGACCTCGGCCGTGACCCGATCATCGGGTGAGGTCTCCCGTACCGAGATGGCAGCGAGCTTCTCGTTGACCTCGCGGAGTCCGTCGAGCTGGGCCCGCGCCCGCGCCTCGAGTTCGTCCATGGCCGAACTCATACCGACCTCATCCAGCTACCGGGAGCACCGGCGACCGCGTCGTCCTCGTACTCGGCCCGGGCGAGGTCGTCGGGGCGCGGCAGGTTCATCGCATCGATGATCTCGTTACTCACCCCGCCGGCACGCAGTTCGTCACGCCGCGCGACACCGGCTTTCATCGCGGCCTGCTGACACAGCCTGAGCACCTCGGCGGCCAACAGCCCTGGGTCTTTCCGGAGCTCAGCAGGCTCGATCTTCACCGATGTGGGCAACCCCTGATCAGTGGTCAAAACAGCAATGTTCCCGGTACGCGAAGTCGCGGCAGCCACGTTCCCCCCTAGATTTCTTCTCCCCTGTGGTTGCAGATAGTACCCACAAGCGCCGACAACGCCAGTCCAGAACATCCGGCGAACCGCCCGTTGGTCTATAGTCCGTGCAGGCGGTGTGCAAGACAGGGCCGGCGATGTCGCCGGCGCCGTGAGCACGCCGGGGTGCGGGGCAGTTCGGGGAGATCGAAGAACTGTGTCCGGGGGTTCGATCGTGCAACAGGGGGCAGTACTTTGAGTTTCGACAATGCCGACGTGCCGGCGGCTCCGCCATGGCTGCAGGACGCCGCAGAGGTGGATGTCGCCGCGTTCGGCGCGCCTCGAGCCACCGATCCCGCAGTCCCACAGCATGATTCGTCACCGGTTTCCGACACCCGTTTGCAGGAACCGTCGACCGAACACGCACCGGGCAGGCACGGGCAGGCACCCGCGAGCGGTTCCGAACCTCCGACAGATGAACGACAATCAACTCGCGACGGACACCCGACGCCCACGCCGCACAACCGCCCAACGCCGAACGTGGTGCCGACAGCAGTTCCGCAGCAACACTTCAGCGCCGCGCATGACGGGCCCGCGCCCACGGCATTCGATCCTCCTATGTCGCAGAGCAATTCGTCGGCCCCGGCACCGCAACCCGGCCCACCGCAACCCGGACCACCACATTCCGGTCCGCCGCACCATCCCGGCCCGCCGCAGTACCCGACCCCGGATCAGCAGGCCGCCCAGCACTTCGCCACTCCGCCGTTCGTCACCGGACCGGGCCCCGCACCCTCTCAACACTTTTCGACGATGCCGCCACCGCACACCCCGCCACCGGCATCGCAGACCGGCTCCGGCCCGGCCCAGCACATGACTCCCCAGCACCATGCGCCACATACTTATCCCGGCCCGGCGGGATTCGCATCCCAACCCCCGGTGTCGGGGCCGGCCACCCTCGACGAGGTGGCGCTACTCCGCAAGGCACGGCGTGCCCCGGCCAGTGGATGGCGACGCACCGTCCACAAGTTGTCCGCTGGGGCCATCAACCCAGGCGAGTCCCCGGATGACCTGATCTACAAGCAACTCCTCGATCGGGTGAACCAGCCGGTGCGCGGCGACTACCGCATAGCGGTTCTCTCCCTCAAGGGAGGCGTGGGAAAGACAACCGCAACAGTCGGTTTGGGATCGACCTTCGCTTCTCTGCGCGGCGATCGCGTGATCGCGGTGGACGCGAACCCCGACCTCGGCACGCTTGCTCAGCGCATTCCGCAGCAGACGCGGTCAACCGTGCGCGACCTGCTCTCCGATGAATCGATCTACAGGTACTCGGATGTGCGCGCTCATACCTCCCAGGCCCCGAGCCGATTGGAAGTCCTTGCTTCCGAACGTGATCCCGCCGTCGCCGAAGCGTTCAGCGAGACCGACTATCGCGGCGTGATGACGGTGCTGCAGCGGTTTTACAACATCATCATCACCGACTGCGGCACCGGGTTGAGCCACTCGGCGATGAACGGTGTGCTCGACATGGCGAATTCACTCATCCTCGTCACCTCGCCCGCCATCGACGGTGCCCGCAGCGCGGGCGCCACCCTGGACTGGTTGCAGGCGCACGGCTTCGGGCACCTGGTCTCCGGCGCGGTGGTGGTACTCAGCTCGTCGCGCCCCGGGGCGTCCACCATCGACACCGGCCAGCTCAGCGCCCACTTCCTCACCCGTTGTCGCGCGGTGCAGCAGATCCCGTTCGACGACCACCTCGCCGAAGGCGCGGAGGTCGACCTCGATCTTCTCGGGAAGTCGACCCGCAGGGCATTTGTCGAGTTGGCGGCCACGGTCGCCGAGGACTTCTCGACCACCGCATCGCGACGGGGCGAGCCCTTCTACAACTCCTGACCCATCCGGTCGACCAGCGAGGTACCAGAATGAATTACCCCATGCCATACGACGATTCGGGACTTCCTGATCCATACGATCCGACGCGGCCGGCGCGCCCGTCGCAGCCCTGGGACCAGACGCATCATCAGCAGCAACCGTTTCCAGCGCCGCAGTTCGCTCCGCAACCGTTCTACAACCAGCCCCACGGGCCCGGGTATGGGTTCGGCGGCGACCCGGGCGCGCCGTTCGGTCGTGACCCGTTCACCGGAGAACCGTTGTCCGACAGGTCGAAAGCGACGGCCGGCCTACTGCAGCTCTTTCTGGGAGGCTTCGGCGCCGGCCGCTTCTACCTCGGCTCGAACGGTATCGCCGTCACCCAGCTCATCACGCTCTTCGTCGGATGGCTGCTGACCCTCGTCCTGGTCGGCTGGCTTGTGTTGTTCGGCCTCGGCATCTGGGTGATCATCGATGCGATCATGATGTTCACCGGCGCGGTGCGAGACCCGCGGGGATTCAAGCTGCGTCCCTGACCATTGTCGGGCCGGGAATTGTTTGTTGCCGGCGAAGCCGGTCAGTCGCCGCAACACCCGGCCGGGTCGATCGCCGACCTGACCTCACGGGTCACGGAATTGCGTTCGGCGACTTCCTCATCGGGAGGGTAGTCCACACCGACGAGACTCAGCCCGCACGCCGGTGCAACGGGCACCTCACTGGAGCGAACCCGTTGTCGGAGTAGTCCGGCGCACCATTCGGGTGTGCGTCGGCCCTCCCCCACCACGGCGACCGCACCCACGAGTGAGCGCACCATCGACCAACAGAAAGCGTCGGCACTCACCTGGGCCACGAGCACGCCATAGTCGTCACGCACCCATTCGAATCGCTGTAGGTCACGAACGGTGGTCGCGCCGTCACGCCGGCGACAGAAAGCGGCGAAATCGTTCAGACCCAGCAGTTCTGCTGATGCCTGCTGCATCCTGTCCACGTTGAGGGGCCGTGTCCATGCCGCGGTGGTGCGGGCAGCCACCGGCTCGGCACCCCAGGGATCATCGGCCAGTCGGTATTCGTAGTGCCGACGAAACGCCGAGAATCGAGCGTCGAACTCGGCAGGTGCGGTCTCGACATCCTTCACCCGAACGTCGGGCGGCAACATCTTGGCCAGCCGTCGAACGAGGTTCGCGGGTTCACCGGCGATCGACCTGGTCTGCAACGCCTCGCCGGACACGTCGAAGTGGGCGACCTGACCGGTGGCGTGCACGCCGGCGTCGGTCCGTCCGGCGACCGTCAGGGTGACAGGCTCGCGAACGATGGTGGACAGTGTCTGCTCCAGAACCCCGCACACCGTGCGCTGCCCGGGCTGTCTGGCCCATCCGACGAAATCTGTTCCGTCATAGCCGATCTGCATACGCAGCCGGACCGGCGAGGTGAAATGACGAAGCCCGCCACCGGAAACTCCGGTGGCGGGCTCGTCAGACATGTTCTCGCTCAGGCGTCCGACTTCTTGTCGTCGGAGCCTTCGGCCTTGCCTTCGTCGACGATCTCGGTGGCGCTCTCCGCGGTCGTCTCCTCGGTGAAGCCCTCGGCGACAGCGTCGGCGTTCTCGACCTGCGCGTCGGTGGCCTCATCCAGGGTGGCCTCGACGACGTTGTCGCCCTCGGTCACCTCGGCGGGAACCTCGGCGACAGGCTCGGAAGCCTTCTTCGAGGCAGCTGCGCGGGTGGCCCGATCGGCCTCCGACGAAGCCGTCTTCTCCCGGACCAGCTCGATCACTGCCATGGGGGCGTTGTCGCCCTTGCGCGGCAGGGTCTTGATGATGCGGGTGTAGCCACCGTTGCGGTCGGCGAAGAACGGGCCGATCTCCGCGAACAGGGCGTGCACGACGTCCTTGTTGCGAATGTCCTTGAGGACCTCGCGACGGTGGGCGAGGTTACCGGCCTTCGCGTGCGTGATCAGCTTCTCCGCGTAGGGACGCAGCTTCTTCGCCTTGGCTTCGGTGGTGGTGATCCGGCCGTGCTCGAAGAGCGAGGTGGCGAGGTTCGCCAGCATCGCTTTCTGGTGCGAAGCCGACCCACCGAGGCGGGTACCCTTTGTGGGCTTGGGCATTTCGAACTCCTAGGGTTAACTCTCGGCCTCTCGGCCGTGAGCTGGGTTGCGATTAAAGCTGTTCGGTTTCCGCGAAATCCTCGCCGGCATCGGCATCGGAGAAAGCGGCGTCATCTGACCACGTGCCGGTGGCCACGTCGTATCCGGCCACCTGGGACGGATCGAAGCTGGCCGGGCTGTCCTTGAGTGCCAGGCCGAGTGCGTGCAGCTTGACCTTGACCTCGTCGATCGACTTCTGACCGAAGTTGCGGATGTCGAGAAGATCCGACTCGGTGCGGGCCACCAGTTCGCCGACCGTGTGCACTCCCTCGCGCTTGAGGCAGTTGTACGAGCGGACGGTGAGCTCGAGATCCTCGATCGGCAGGCTGAACGATGCGATGTGATCGGCCTCGGCGGGCGAGGGTCCGATCTCGACACCTTCTGCTTCGATGTTCAGCTCACGAGCGAGCCCGAACAGCTCGACGAGGGTCTTGCCGGCCGAGGCCAGCGCATCCCGCGCGGTGATCGAGTTCTTGGTCTCGACGTCCAGGACCAGACGGTCGAAGTCGGTGCGCTGCTCGACGCGGGTGGCCTCCACCTTGTAGGTGACCTTGAGGACCGGCGAGTAGATCGAGTCGACCGGGATACGGCCGATCTCGGCGCCCGAGGCCTTGTTCTGCACGGCCGGGACGTAACCGCGACCGCGCTCGACCACGAGCTCGATCTCCAGCTTGCCCTTGTCGTTCAGGGTGGCGATGTGCAGATCGGGATTGTGCACGGTGACACCGGCCGGAGGCACGATGTCGGCACCGGTGACTGCACCCGGTCCCTGCTTGCGCACGTACATGGTGACCGGCTCGTCCTCTTCGGAGCTCACGACCAGGCCCTTGAGGTTCAGGATGATGTCGGTGACGTCTTCCTTGACCCCGGGGACGGTGGTGAACTCATGCAGCACACCGTCGATGCGGATGCTGGTGACAGCAGCGCCGGGGATCGACGAGAGCAAGGTGCGGCGAAGCGAGTTGCCGAGCGTGTACCCGAAACCCGGCTCGAGCGGCTCGATGACGAACTTCGAGCGATCGCCGGAGATGACCTCTTCGGAGAGTGTGGGTCGCTGTGAAATGAGCATAGATTTTTCCTCCTGTGTGAACGTCCGCTATATGACGCTCGACTGCGGCAGCAGACCCTTGTGTCTGCTGCCAGGGGCCGGCCAGACGCTGGGCAGGGCGAAACCCTGCCCAGCGACGAACGGCGGTTACTTCGAGTAGAACTCGACGATGAGCTGCTCGGTGAGCGGCACATCGATCTGCGCGCGCTCAGGCTCCGAGTGCACCAGGATGCGCAGCGTGTCAGGGACAACCTGCAGCCAGCCCGGCGCCTTGCGATCGGCCTGGATCTCCCGGGCGATCTGGAACGGGGTGGTCTGCAGCGACTTCGGGCGGACATCGATGATGTCGAAACGAGAGACGCGGTAGCTGGGCACATCGACCTTCACACCGTTGACGGTGAAGTGGCCGTGGCTGACCATCTGACGCGACTGGCGACGCGTGCGGGCCAGGCCTGCGCGGTACACCACGTTGTCGAGACGGGTCTCCAGCATCTTCAGCAACTCGTCACCGGTCTTGCCGTTGCGACGGTTGGCCTCTTCGTAGTAGCGACGGAACTGCTTCTCCATCACTCCATAGGTGAAGCGCGCCTTCTGCTTCTCCTGGAGCTGCAGCAGGTATTCGCTCTCCTTGATCCGCGCGCGGCCGTGCTGGCCGGGCGGGTAAGGGCGACGTTCGAACGCCTGGTCTCCGCCGACGAGGTCGACGCGGAGGCGACGGGATTTACGGGTGACGGGTCCGGTATAACGAGCCATTTTCTAGTTCTCTCTTTCCCGTTAGACCCGGCGCCGCTTGGGCGGGCGGCAGCCGTTGTGCGGCTGCGGGGTGACATCGGAAATCGTGCCGACCTCGAGGCCGGCGGCCTGCAGTGAGCGGATCGCGGTCTCACGACCGGAGCCCGGTCCCTTGACGAACACGTCGACCTTCTTGACGCCGTGCTCCTGCGCCTTGCGGGCAGCGTTCTCGGCAGCGAGCTGCGCGGCGAACGGGGTGCTCTTACGTGAGCCCTTGAAGCCGACGTGGCCCGAGGATGCCCACGCGATGACGTTCCCGGCGGGGTCGGTGATCGAGACGATGGTGTTGTTGAACGTGCTCTTGATGTGCGCGCTGCCGTGCGGGACGTTCTTCTTCTCGCGACGGCGAGTGCCCTTCTTCGGGCCAGCGCTACGTGACTTAGGAGGCATGGATTACTTCTTCTTCCCGGCGATGGTCTTCTTCGGGCCCTTGCGGGTCCGAGCGTTGGTCTTGGTGCGCTGTCCGCGGACGGGCAGGCCACGACGGTGGCGCAGGCCCTGGTAGCAACCGATTTCGATCTTGCGACGGATATCGGCCTGGACCTCGCGGCGCAGGTCACCTTCGACCTTGACCGAGGCTTCGAGGTACTCGCGAAGCTTCAAGACGTCTTCGTCGGTGAGGTCCTTGGCGCGCAGATCCGGGCTGAGCCCGGTGGCGTCGAGGATTTCCTTGGAGGTGGTGCGGCCAACTCCGTAGATGTAGGTCAGTGCGATCTCCAGGCGCTTCTCGCGCGGAAGATCAACACCAGCAACACGTGCCATGTGGCGTTTCCTTTGGTTCTCGGAGGTCTGCTCCCAGTCCGTCCCCTACTCTGCGAGGGGCCCCGGCCTCCGTGCCGGGGGTAGGCGGTCATCCGTTTATGGCCGCTGGTGCTGGAAGGTCTTCTGTCGTGCCTGTATTGAGTTGTGTCGCTCTCACAAGCGATCTCCTACAAGTGCTGATCAGCCCTGGCGCTGCTTGTGGCGCAGGTTTTCGCAGATCACCATGACTCGGCCGTTACGCCGGATCACTTTGCACTTTTCGCAGATCGGCTTGACGCTCGGCTGAACCTTCACGTCAGTGATCTCCTTCAAAGCCTGCGGCGTGGCCCTGGGGCCACGCCTGTCGTTGGTGTTCACACCCGGCGGTACCGGGCATGTTGCACTGGCCCTCTCGCCCGCATCAGCGGGCCGAGGTACCGGTCGATTTACTTGTAGCGGTAAACGATGCGGCCGCGGGTCAGGTCATAAGGCGAGAGCTCCACGACCACGCGGTCCTCGGGCAGGATGCGGATGTAGTGCTGCCGCATCTTGCCGCTGATATGGGCAAGCACCTTGTGACCGTTCTCCAGCTCAATGCGGAACATCGCATTGGGCAAGGGTTCGACAACACGGCCCTCGACCTCGATCGCGCCTTCTTTGGCCATAGCCTCCACGATTCTGGTGTGTTGACCACACCTGAACAGTTCTGTTCGGTTACCTTCTTGGCACGCACTTGTCCCGGGCTTTCGAGTCTCAGTTTGCAGGGGACTCGAACGAGCTCTGCGGATCTGGGCACAAAAACAACCCGGCGCGCGGGCGCACCGTTGATCTACGGTACGCGTTCGCGCAGCTCAGGACAAATACGCCCAGTTCGGGCCGCTCGAATCCCCGCCGACCGGGCGTTTTCGGCACCTTGTCGCGGCGCCTTTTACCCGCAGGTGCGGCGGGTCGGATTCCGAAGGACCACAAAATCACCTCTTGACGGCCGTCCCCCGTCAGTTTACGGTGACTCCAATCACATCGATTTGAAACGTTTCAAAGACGTTCACCCCCGCCTCATCCGCCGGCTCCCCGACCGGATGCCCGATCAGTTCAAGGACCCACGATGGCTCCCACCCCGACCACTCATCTCACGGACTCCCGGGCTGGAGATGGACCACCGGCACGCCGGCGAGTGTGCTTCACCATGAACCTGCGACCCGAACGCGTGGACGACTACCTCGCGGCGCACGAGCACGTCTGGCCCGAGATGCTCGATGCCCTGCGCACCGCCGGCTGGCACAACTACTCGCTCTTCCTGCGACGCGGCGACGGACTGGTCGTCGGCTACCTCGAGACCGACGACTTCGACCGCGCGGTGGCCGAGATGGACGCGACAGACATCAACGCCCGCTGGCAGTCCTCGATGGCCGAGTACTTCACCGATCCCGCCGGTCGCGGACCCGATCAGACGCTCGAACGACTCACCGATTACTTCCACCTCGACTGAGGGGAGATCCCCTGCCCATCCCGCTGCGGCTGCGTCTCATCGGCAGCCGCCAGATCGCATCGACCAATTACCCTGCACAAGACTCACCCCACAAGGAGTACCCATGAAATTGGGGGCCAAGAAGACCACGGGATGGAAAGCAACCATCTCTGTGGCCATGTCCAACTACATCGAGGCCGGCTCGATCATCGCGATCGCCACGAGCCTCGGATTCTGGCAAGACGAGTTCGGGATCAGCAACTTCGCGGTGGGCCTTCTCGCCGCACTGAGCGCCAACGCCTTTGGTGCAGCCGTCGGCGCAGCAGTCGGCGGGCCTCTGTGTGACCGGTACGGCCGCAAGGCGATCTACACCTACGACCTGCTGCTGTACATGGTCGGCGTGCTCATCGCCGCGTTCGCGATGAACTTCACCATGCTGCTACTGGCATTTGTCGTGACCGGCCTGGCAGTCGGTGCGGGAGTCCCGGCATCGTGGACGTACATCGCCGAACAGGCGCCCTCCAATGCGCGGGCCCGCCATGTGGGAACGGCACAGTTGGCGTGGTCCGTCGGGCCACTGATCGGCTTCGCCCTGGCCGCCGCACTGGCGCCGCTGGAGTTGCTGGGTTCGCGGTTGATCTTCCTGCATCTGTTTGTCGTCGCGGCCATCGTCTGGTGGATCCGGCAAGGCCTCGTCGAATCGAAGATCTGGACCG
This sequence comes from Williamsia muralis, assembly GCF_051487485.1. Lineage (GTDB taxonomy): Bacteria > Actinomycetota > Actinomycetes > Mycobacteriales > Mycobacteriaceae > Williamsia > Williamsia muralis_B. Next base: position 258,906 of record NZ_JAHVCV010000004.1, read on the forward strand.
AAGAGGGCCATGACACCACCACAGACCAGGCACAGCGCGTCAGCGGCGGCAACGGTCTGCGCGGATTGTTCTCGCGCAAGAAGAACATCACCGCACTCCTCGTCCTGATCGGCATCTACGGGTTCTGGAACACCGTGGCGGGCCAGGCCGGCATCTTCATGCCCCGGGTGTACGAGACCGCAGGCCTCGACAGCGAGGTGCAGCAGAACCTACTGCAGGTCCTGGTGTGGGGAATGACCGTTCTGGCAACCTATTTCGGGTTCATGCGTTACGGCGATCGCGTGTCGCAGCGCACGCTGTATGTGGCCGGCGCCGTCCCCGGCATCATCGGATGGGGCGTGCTGGTGTTGTTCACCGACGGCGGTCTGCCCACCTTGCTCATCTTCGCCATCTGCTGGGGCATCTCCAGCGGTATCGGCGCGCAGGCCTTCTACAGTCTCTGGGCCAGTGAGTTGTTCGCCACCCCGTACCGCGCGAGTGCACAAGGGTTCATGTTCTTCGTGGTCCGCACGGCGACCGGGGCACTGAGCTACTTCTTCCCCACCCTGCTCGCTGCCGTCGGACTGGCCTGGGTCGGCCTGTTGCTCGTGACCCTGCTGACGGTCGCCCTCATCATCGGTGCAATCGCCGCCCCGAACACCCGCGGCAAGACATTGCAGCAGATCGAGATCGAGCGTTACGGCGAACCCCTCAGTCCGGAACTGGCGACCGCCTCGAATGTGACTGCGGATCATGCAGTCCAGTCCGAGACCGCTGACCGAGCGGCGCCCGCCTCCGTGCCCACGGGTGGGGGTCTGTAGCGATGGCGTCACCTCGACATGCCAGTATTGAAACGTTTCAACGACCCGACGATCTCAAGGACGCCACACCGATGACAGCTGTGAACGCACCCGGGTCCCTTCTGGAGAACCTCGCGATCGAGTTGCCGTCCTGGGCATTCGGGAACTCCGGGACCCGCTTCAAGGTCTTCGGTACGCCCGGCACGCCTCGCACCGTCGAGGAGAAGATCGCCGACGCCGCCGTCGTCAACCGCCTCACCGGGTTGGCACCCTCGGTTGCGTTGCACATCCCCTGGGACATGACCGACGACTTCTCGGCGCTGGGGCGGTACGCCGCCGACCAGGGCGTGCGGCTCGGCACCATCAACTCCAACACCTTCCAGGACGACGACTACAAGTTCGGCAGCCTCACCCACATCGACAAGACCGTGCGCCAGAAGGCGATCGACCACCACCTGCGATGCATCGAGGTGATGAACCAGACCGGGTCGCGGGACCTCAAGATCTGGCTCGCCGACGGCACCAACTACCCCGGGCAGGGCGACATCCGGGGCCGGCAGGATCGCCTCGCAGAGTCGCTGGCAACCATCTACCAGCACATCGGTGAGAGTCAGCGACTCGTGCTCGAATACAAGTTCTTCGAGCCGGCGATGTACATGACCGACGTGCCGGACTGGGGTACCTCCTACACGCAGGTCAGTGCTCTCGGCGAGCGAGCGATGGTCTGCCTCGACACCGGGCATCACGCACCCGGCACCAACATCGAGTTCATCGTGGCCCAGTTGCTGCGACTGGGGAAGCTCGGGTCGTTCGATTTCAACTCGCGTTTCTACGCAGACGACGACCTGATCGTCGGGGCGGCTGACCCGTTCCAGCTGTTCCGCATCATGTGCGAGGTGATCCGCGGCGGCGGTCTCGACGCCGACTCCCCGGTGGCCCTCATGCTCGACCAATGCCACAACGTCGAAGAGAAGATCCCCGGGCAGATCCGCTCCGTGCTCAACGTGCAGGAGATGACAGCAAGAGCTCTGCTCGTCGACACCGACGCACTGGCCGCCGCACAAGAAGCGGGAGACGTGTTGGGTGCCAACGGAATCGTGATGGACGCCTTCTACACGGACGTGAGGCCGATGCTGGCCCAGTGGCGCACCGAACGCGGACTGCCCGCCGACCCGATGGCCGCGTTCGCGGCGTCGGGCTATCGAGAACAAATGGCGACCGAGCGGGCTTCGGGCACCCAGTCGTCCTGGAACGCATGAGCTCACCGAAGGAGATTCGAATGACCGACAAAGCAGCCACAACCCAGGCACCTCCGAGTACCAACCCCACCGTCAGCGCGCTGATCGAACGGTCCAACCGACTCGGTTCCGACCCCAAGAACACCAATTACGCCGGCGGCAACACCTCTGCCAAAGGCACCGACATCGACCCTGTCACCGGCGCCGACGTCGACTTGATGTGGGTCAAGGGGTCCGGCGGCGACCTCGGTACGTTGACCGAGAAGGGCTTGGCCGTCCTGCGTCTGGATCGGCTCCGGTCGCTGGTCGACGTCTACCCAGGTGTCGAGCGCGAAGACGAGATGGTCGCCGCATTCGACTACACGCTGCACGGACGCGGCGGCGCCGCGCCCTCGATCGACACCGCCATGCACGGCCTCGTCGACGCCGCGCATGTCGACCATCTGCACCCCGACTCCGGGATCGCCATCGCCACCGCTGCGGACGGTGAGGCCATCACCAAGCAGATCTACGGCGACCGGGTGATCTGGATCCCGTGGCAGCGACCAGGTTTTCAGCTCGGCCTCGACATCGCCGAACACAAGCGCCGCAATCCGCAGGCCATCGGGACCATCCTCGGTGGACACGGCATCACAGCATGGGGTGAGACGTCCGAAGAAGCCGAGGCGAACTCACTGGAGATCATCAGGGCGGCCGAAGAGTACATCGCCCGTAACGGGCGACCACAGCCTTTCGGCCCGGCGCTGCGTGGGTTCGGGCCGTTGCCCGACAAGGAGAGGCGCGCCAAGGCGGCCGCGTTGGCACCAACACTGCGCGGTCTGGTGAGCACCGACAACCCTCAGGTCGGTCACTTCACCGACACCGATCCTGTCCTCGAATTCCTTTCCGCTGCAGAGCATCCGCAGCTGGCAGCCCTCGGCACCTCCTGCCCCGATCACTTCCTGCGCACCAAGGTGAAGCCGATGGTGCTCGATCTGCCTGCCGACGCATCCGTGGACGACTGCATCGCCCGACTGAAGGAGCTCCACGCCGCGTACCGCAAGGACTACACGGCCTACTACGAGCGGCACGCCACACCCGACTCCCCCGCCATGCGCGGTGCCGATCCGGCGATCGTGTTGATCCCAGGGGTCGGGATGTTCAGCTACGGGAAGGACAAGCAGACCGCACGGGTCGCCGGCGAGTTCTACCTCAACGCCATCAACGTGATGCGCGGCGCCGAAGCCATCTCGCACTACAGCCCGATCGACGAGGCCGAGAAGTTCCGGATCGAATACTGGGCGCTGGAAGAGGCCAAACTGGCCCGGATGCCGAAACCGAAGCCACTGGCGACGCGCATCGCGCTTGTCACCGGGGCAGCTTCGGGTATCGGCAAGGCCATCGCGCAGCGTCTGGCCGCCGAGGGTGCCTGCGTGGTGATCGCCGATCTCGACGCCGACAAGGCACAGGCAGCCGCCGAGGAGATCGGTTCGTCCGACGTGGCAATCGGTATCCGTGCCGACGTCACCGACGAAGAGCAGGTGCAAGCAGCGGTCGACGCGTGTGTGCTTGCCTTCGGCGGTATCGACCTGGTGGTGAACAATGCCGGCCTCTCCCTGTCGAAGTCGTTGCTGGACACCACTGCCGCGGACTGGGACCTGCAGCACAACGTGATGGCCCGTGGCTCCTTCCTGGTGTCGAAGGCGGCCGCCAAGGCCCTCATCGAGCAGCAGATGGGCGGCGACATCCTCTACATCTCGTCGAAGAACTCGGTGTTCGCCGGCCCGAACAACATCGCCTACTCGGCGACCAAGGCCGACCAGGCACATCAGGTTCGCCTGCTCGCTGCAGAGCTCGGCGAACACGGGGTGAAGGTCAACGGCATCAACCCCGACGGCGTCGTCCGTGGCTCGGGGATCTTCGCCGGTGGATGGGGCGCCAAACGCGCCGCGGTGTACGGAGTGCCAGAGGAAGAACTCGGCGAGTTCTACGCACAGCGCACCTTGCTCAAACGTGAAGTGCTGCCGGAGAACATCGCCAACGCGGCGTTTGTCCTGTGCAGCGCGGACATGTCGCACACGACCGGCCTGCACGTGCCGGTCGACGCCGGTGTGGCGGCGGCCTTCCTGCGATGACGAGGTCAGGGCCGACACGGCAGCTGGTGGCGGTGGATCTCGGCGCCACCAGCGGCCGGGTCATGCTCGCCGAGGTCGGTGGCGGGCAACTGCGCATCGAGCAACTCACCCGGTTCGCCAACGGGCCCCTACCGATCTGGGACGGGACCCGGACGGGCCTGCACTGGGATGTGCCCGGACTCTTTGCGCACATCCGAGAGGGGCTGGCACTGGCGGCGAGGCGGGCGCCCGATCTGGCGGGCATCGGGATCGACTCGTGGGCGGTGGACTACGGCCTGCTCCGCGATGGCCGCCTGCTCGGTCTGCCGTACCACTACCGCGACGACCGATCCTCCGCCGGCACGGAGATCGTGCACAACGCCGTGTCGCCGGAAATCCTGTACTCGCGCAACGGACTTCAGTTCCTGCCGTTCAACACGGTGTATCAGCTGGCCGCGGAGAAGGCGTGCGGCACCCTCGAGTTGGCCGACCACGCACTGCTCATCCCCGACCTCATCGGATACTGGCTGACCGGTCAGATGCGTACCGAGCGCACAAACGCCTCGACAACCGGTCTACTCGACATCCACGGGCACTGGGACGACGACCTGATGTCGACCCTGGGCTTCCCGACAGACCTGTTCGGTCCGCTGATCGAGCCCGGTTGCGAACTCGGGCAGGTGTTGCCGTCGGTCGGTTCGGGTCTGGGTGTGCCAGAGGGTGTGACAGTGAACGCGGTCGCATCCCACGACACCGCATCGGCCGTCGCCGCTGTACCGATGAACCCCGACACCGCCGCCTACATCTCCTGCGGAACGTGGGGCCTGGTCGGTGTGGAACTGGCCCACCGGGTGGTGGATCAGGCCGCCCGCTCGGCGAACTTCACCAACGAGGTCGGTGCCGACGGTCGTATCCGCTTCCTGCGCAACGTCATGGGTTTGTGGTTGCTAAGCGAATCGGTACGGCAGTGGGAACGTGAGGGCACCGTGATCGACCTCCCCGACCTGATCGACGGGGCCACCTTCGCCCACCCTCCGGCCCAGGTCTTCGACACCGACGCCGACGAGTTCCTGACCCCCGGCGACATGCCTTCGCGTATCTCGAGGTGGTACACCCAGCGGGGCCTACCGGCCCCGAACGGGCATGCGGAGATGGTGCGCGCCATCTTGGAGAGTCTGGCCGCCGCTTTTGCCGAACGCGTGCAACAGGCCGCGCAACTTTCGGCGACCGAGGTACGCACCGTGCACATGGTCGGCGGTGGAGCCCAGAACCGTCTGCTGTGTCAGCTGACCGCCGACCGGCTGGGTCTGCCGGTGCTCGCCGGTCCGGTGGAGGCCACCGCCATCGGCAACGTATTGATCTCGGCTCGCACCCAACAACTGATCGGCGCCGATCTCGCCGCTGCTCGCGCGATGGTCGCGGCGGCCTTCCCCCCACAGCAGTATGATCCGCGACCAGCGGCTCTGAGAAAGGCATGACGATGAAGCGGCAGATTCCCAAGCCCCACGACCTCGCCCCCTTGATGCAGTTCAAGAAGCCCGAGTTCAACGGCAAGAAGCGACGTCTCGAGGCCGCGCTGACCATCGAGGACCTGCGCGCCATCGCCAAACGCCGGACCCCGCGCGCAGCATTCGACTACACGGACGGGTCGGCCGAGGCCGAGCTGTCGATCGCCCGGGCCCGTCAGGCCTTCGCCGACATCGAGTTCCATCCGGCGATCCTGCGAGACGTGTCCAAGGTCTCCACCGGCTGGGACGTGCTCGGCGGCCCGGTGCAGCTGCCGTTCGGTATCGCACCCACCGGTTTCACCCGGATGATGCAGACCGAAGGCGAGATCGCCGGCGCCCACGCCGCCGCGCGCGCAGGCATCCCGTTCTCGCTGTCCACCATGGGGACTGCATCCATCGAGGATGTGAAGGCTGCAAACCCGCTCGGCCGCAACTGGTTCCAGCTCTACATGTGGAAGGAACGCGAGCGCTCGATGGCGCTTGTCGACCGCGCAGCCAAGGCCGGGTACGACACCCTGCTGGTCACCGTGGACGTCCCGGTCGCCGGGGCCCGACTGCGTGACAAGCGCAACGGGATGTCGATACCGCCGGCCCTGACACCGGGCACGGTCATCAACGCACTGCCCCGCCCCCAATGGTGGATCGACTTCCTGACCACCGAACCCTTGGCCTTCGCGTCCCTGGACCGCTGGTCGGGGACGGTCGCGGAACTGCTGGACACGATGTTCGACCCCACGGTCACCTTCGACGACCTGGCCTGGATCCGCGCCCAGTGGCCCGGCAAGCTTGTCGTCAAAGGCATCCAGACGGTGGCCGACGCCAAAGCCGTCGTCGACCTCGGGGTCGACGGGCTGGTGCTCTCCAATCACGGAGGCAGGCAACTCGATCGGGCCCCGATCCCGTTCCACCTGTTGCCCCACGTCGCAGCCGAGGTCGGCCGCGACACCGAGATCATCCTCGACACCGGCATCATGTCGGGCGCTGACATCGTGGCGGCCATTGCGCTCGGCGCCCGGTTCACCCTCATCGGCCGGGCCTACCTGTACGGGTTGATGGCGGGCGGCGAGGCCGGCGTCAACCGCGCCCTCGACATCCTCACCGAGCAGATCGAACGCACCATGCGACTGCTCGGAGTCACCTGTCTCGAAGAGCTCAACCCTGGGCACGTCACCCAACTCGTCCGACTCGCCCCGATGCCCGCACACGGCCCCTCGGCGGTGACGACCCGATAGCCTTTCGGACAGATCCCCGTTCGACCGATCACCCGGTCTACGGTCCCCTGGGCGGCGGCGAGAGGAGCGTGCGGCGATGGCGGTGAGCGTTCGCGACGTCGCCGCTGCGGCAGAGGTGTCCGTCGGGACGGTCTCCAATGTCCTCAACGCACCGGAGAAGGTTGCCCCGACCACCGTCGAGCGGGTCCATCGAGCCATCGCCGACCTCGGATTCGTCCGCAATGACGCTGCCCGTCAGCTCAAGGCGGGCCGGTCACGATGTGTCGGGTTGATCGTCCTCGACGTCGGCAACCCGTTCTTCACCGACCTGGCGCGAGCGGCCGAACGCAGGGCCGCCGAGAACCGGCTCACCGTACTCCTCGGCACCTCCGACGATGACCCGGCACGAGAACGCGCATACGTCGAAACCTTTGACGAACAACGCGTTTACGGCGTCCTGGTCTCCCCCGTCGGAGACGACCTGAGCCGTCTCGCCGAGCTCCACCGACGCGGGACCCCGGTGGTTCTGGTGGATCGCCGCGGCGAGGGGAGCCCGTTTTCGTCGGTGGCAGTCGACGACGTCGCCGGCGGCAGACTCGCCTGCGAACATCTCTGCGCCATCGATCGCCGGCGCATCGCCTTCATCGGCGGACCGGCAGGTCTTCACCAGGTCGCCGACCGGTTACGCGGTGCACGCGAGGCGGTGGCCGAGGTCCAGGGCGCCCATCTCGAGGTCATCACGACGGGCGCGTTGAGCGTGCTCGCGGGCCGCGCGGCCGGCGAGGCCATCCGCTCGCGACCGGCGGCCGACCGTCCCGACGCCATCTTCTGCGCCAACGACCTGTTGGCCATCGGCGTACTGCAAGCACTGACGATGCTCGGAGACGTGTCGGTTCCCGGAGACATCGCTCTGATCGGGTACGACGACATCGACTTCGCACAGTCCGCCGTCGTTCCCCTCTCGTCGATCCGTCAACCCAGTGGCCAGCTCGGGACTCACGCCGTGGACCTGCTGCTCGCCGAGACGGACCGGGCGCCGGGCACCGGTCCCGAGCACATTCTCTTCCAGCCGGAACTGGTCGCGCGGGCCTCCACCGTGGGCGCCACACCGAGCGATCAGGCCACCGACATCTGACACCGCTGGCGCACGCCCCGCAATCGTGAAACACTCGTTGTCAGATGTGAACGGGGTCACAAGGAGGCAGCGCGTGCAAGAAGAGAAAACCACCTATTGCCGGATCTGCGAACCGCTCTGCGGGATGATCGCCACCGTCGAGGACGGGAAGCTGCTCTCGCTACGGCCAGACAAGCAGAACCCGTTGTCCAAAGGCTTCGCCTGCCCCAAGGGCATCGCCTTCACGGAGATCGTCAACGATCCCGACCGCGTCCTGCACCCCTTGCGCAAGAACGAGTTCGGCGAGTTCGAAGAGGTCTCCTGGGACACCGCGATGTCCGACATCACCTCTCGCCTCGGCGCCATCCACCGCCGTGACGGTGCCGGCAGCATCGGATGGTATTTCGGCAATCCGGCAACATTCTCCACCGGCCACACACTCTGGGTGGCCAACTTCACGACACTGCTGGGCACACCGCACGTCTACTCGGCCGGGTCACAAGACGTCAACAACCGATTCGTGGCAAGCCACTTCCTCTACGGCACCCCGGTGGCCGCACCGATCCCCGACATCAACCGGGTGCAGTTCCTCGTGATCATCGGCGCCAACCCTGTTGTCTCCCATGGCAGTGTGATGAGTTCACCGCGTATCCGGGAAAACCTGCAGGCAATCACCCACCGCGGTGGACGCGTGCTGGTGATCGACCCTCGCCGCACCGAGACCGCCCGCGAGTTCGAATGGCAGCCGATCGTCCCGGATACCGACGCACTGCTGCTCCTGTCGCTCCTGCAGGTCATGTTCGCCGAGAAGCTCGCCGACGAGGATCAGCTGGCCGAGCAATCCACCGGCATCGAGTCGATCAAACAACTGGCAGCCGGATTCGCACCCGAGGTGACCGCCGATCGCACGGGCATCGATCCCCAGACCGTGCGCGAGCTGGCCCGCACCCTGGTGGTCACCGACCGCGCCGCGATCTATGGCCGGATCGGCACGTCGCTGGGACGCGCAGGCACCCTCACCACCGCGTTGCTCGACATCGTCAACCTCGTCGCAGGCAACCTCGACGTCGCAGGCGGATCGATGTTCGGCGATCTGGGCATACCCGGACAACGCCTGGGAGTGGCGGCGCTGCAACATGTCTCGCGGTTCGCGTGGAACGGACGGCGCAGCAGGATCGGCGATCTGCCGCAGGTTCTGGGCACCGCCCCGGCCTCGGTGATGGCCAAGGAGATGCTCACCCCGGGCAAAGGACAACTCAAGGCCCTGTTCGTGAGTGCGGGCAATCCGGTCCTGTCGGTGCCCAACGGCGACGAACTGTCCAAGGCGCTCGGCGACCTGGAGTTGATGGTGTCCCTCGACTTCTATCAGAACGAGACCAACGCTCACGCCGACTACATCCTGCCCACCACCACGATGTACGAGCGGTCCGATTTCCTCCTCCCCTTCCAGGCCCTGTTCACCACGCCGTTCAAACAGGCCACCGAAGCCGTCATCCCGCCCCGCGGGGAAGCACGCGAGGAGTGGGAGATCATCAACGAACTCGTGGCGTCGCTTGCCAAACAGGCACCGCTGTTGGGCGGGCTGCACCTGTTCAACAAGTTCGCCGATCTGGTCGGCAAGCCGTGGACCCCGACGACGCTCTCCGATCTGGTGGTGCGCATCGGGCTCGGCGGTGACCGTTTCGGTCTTCGCCGCGGTGGCCTCACCTTCGAGAAGCTGATCAACAAGTTCCCACACGGCAAGATAGTCGCGGACAATCTCCAACCCGGCCAGTTGCGCAAGATCGTCACCCATCGGGCGCGCAAGATCCGGTTGGACGCGCCCGAGTTGCTCGCCGAGATCGACCGACTCGAGCGTGACACCGACCCCGGCTACCCTCTACGGCTCATCGGCATGCGCGAGATCCGTTCGGAGAACAGCTGGCAGCACAACGCCCCGATGTTGTTGCGCGGCGGCAGAACTCATGCGGCCCGCATGCACCCCACCGATGCCGCCGACCGAGGAATCGCGGAGGGCGAGCTGATCAGTGTGGCCTCGCGGCACGGTCAGATCGCGCTTCCGGTCACGCTGACGGACGACATCAAACAGGGTGTCGTCGCCATCCCACACGGCTGGGGTCACAACGGGAACGGCGGGTGGACCAAGGCGAACGACGCAGCGAGCAACGACCTCGGCACCGGCGGGGTCAACGTCAACAAGCTCATCTCGTCGGACCCCGAGGATCTCGAGCGCCTGGCAGGGATGGCCAACATGACCGGCGTGCCGATCCAGGTTGCCGCCCTCGACCGCACGTCCGACTCCATCCGCGACCGGCTGACCGCGTCATCGGGAATGGTCGCCTCCGGCGAGTAGGCCCGGTGACCCGCTAAGTTGGCCGGGTGAGAGCACTTCTGCAGAGGGTCACCGAAGCGTCGGTCGAGGTCGAAGGTGAGGTGGTCGGCCGGATCGAACCCGGTGACGGTCGCCATGGCCTGGTCGCGCTCATCGGGGTGACACACACCGATGGCGTCGACGACGCCAGGACCCTGGGCGGCAAGATCTGGCGGCTCCGCATCCTCGACGGAGAGAAGTCTGCAGCCGATCTCGGCGCACCGATTCTCGTCATCAGTCAGTTCACCCTGTACGCCAACACCGCCAAGGGACGTCGCCCGTCGTGGAATGCGGCAGCACCGGGTTCGGTGGCAGAACCACTCGTGGCCGAGGTGGTCGCAGCCCTGCGGTCGTCGGGTGCCGAAGTTGCGACCGGACGGTTCGGGGCGCATATGCAGGTCAGCCTGGTCAACGACGGCCCGGTGACCATCATGCTCGAGGTCTGAGCCCCGATTTTAGTGGGTTCCGGTGAACCCGACCTGCAGGTTTACCCACCCGAACCCACCACTATGGGATTACGGGCGGACGGTGAGGATGCGAGGACCGTCGGAAGTGACAACAACGGTGTGCTCCCAATGCGAGGCACGGGTGCCGTCGTTGGTGATGACGGTCCAACCGTCGTCGAGCACAGTGGTTTCCACCGTGCCGAGGGTGAGCATGGGCTCGATCGCGAGCGTGGATCCGATCACCAGCTGCGGGCCCCGGCCCGCCCTACCCTCATTGGGCAGGAACGGGTCCAGATGCATCTCCCGTCCGATACCGTGACCGCCGTAACCGTCCACGATGCCGAAGGTCCGGCCGTAGGTCTTCTCCGCAGCACGCGTGGCCGTCTCGATCGCATGCGAGATGTCGGTGAGCCGGCCGCCGTCGACCATCGCCGCGATACCGGCCTCCATGGCCAGGCGGGTCGCGTCGTTGAGGTCCTGATCGGCCGCCGACAGGTCACCCACCCCGAAGGTCCATGCGGAGTCACCGTGCCAGCCGTCGAGAATCGCACCACAGTCGATGGACACCAGGTCGTGCTCGGCGAGCACCACGTCCTTGGACGGGATGCCGTGCACCACAACGTCGTTGACCGACGAACAGATGGACCCGGTGAACCCGTGGTAACCCAGGAACGATGGGACGGCCCCCGCCTCGCGGATCACCGTCTCGGCGACCTCGTCCAGTTCCAGGGTGGAGACACCTGCCTTGGCGGCTTCGCGTACGGCGACCAGCGCACGGCCGACAACCTCACCGGCAGCGGCCATCGCATCCACCTCGCCCGCCGAACGGAACGGAACGGGCTTGGGTTTACGAAACCCCATCAGAACCTACAACTCTCAGATGTTCAGGCGCCGATGGCCCGCAACACGCGCTGGTGTACCTCGTTGACGTCGCCCATGGCGTCGATGGTCTTGACCGTGTCGGCGTAGTACTCGAGCAACGGCGCCGTCTCCGTGAGGTAGACCTGCATACGGTTGCGGATCACTTCTTCGGTGTCGTCCGCACGCCCGCGAGCCAGCATCCGCTTGACCACAACATCTTCGTCGACGCCGAACGACAGCACTGCATCGAGCTTGGTGTCGAGCTCGTCGAGGATGTGTGTGAGTGCATCGGCCTGGTCGGTCGATCGGGGGAACCCGTCGAGGATGAACCCCTTGGCGGCGTCCGGCTCGGCAACACGAGCGCGAACCATGTCGATCGTGATCTCCGACGGCACCAGGTTGCCGGCGTCAAGATACTTCTTCGCTTCGAGCCCGATCGGGGTGCCCTGCGAGATGTTGGCGCGGAACAGGTCTCCGGTGGAGATGTGCGGGATTCCCAGGCTTTCCGAGATGAGTTCTGCCTGCGTACCCTTGCCGGCGCCGGGCGGGCCGAGAATCACCAGTCTCACTTGAGGAACCCTTCATACTTGCGCTGCATGAGCTGCGAATTGACCTGTTTGACGGTGTCCAACCCGACGCCGACCATGATCAGCACCGCGGTGCCGCCAAACGGAATGTTCTGCACCGATCCCGAATTGCCGATCTCGAGGAAGAGGTTGGGCAACACGGCGATGGTGCCGAGATAAATGGAGCCGGGCAGAGTGATCCGGCTCAACACGTAGCCGAGGTAGTCCGCGGTCGGCTGGCCCGGGCGGATGCCCGGGATGAAGCCGCCGTACTTCTTCATCTCGTCCGCACGCTCTTGTGGGTTGAACGTGATCGCCACATAGAAGTACGTGAAGAAGATGATCATCATGAAGTAGACGAGGATGTAGACCGGATTGCTCGGATCCACGAGATACGTCTGGATCTGACGCTGCCACCACGAGGGTTCCTCGGTGGAACTCTGCGTCAGCTGGAGGATCAGGTTCGGCAGGTACAGCAACGACGACGCGAAGATGACGGGGATGACGCCGGCCTGGTTCACCTTCAGCGGGAGGTAGGTGGAGGAACCGCCGTACATCTTGCGGCCGACCATCCGCTTGGCATATTGCACCGGGATCCGGCGCTGCCCCTGTTCGATGAACACCACACCCGCGACGATGGCCAGTGCGGCCAGCAACACGAGGAAGAAGACCAGGCCACCACGGGTGTCGAGGATCGTCTTGCCCTCGGCCGGGATGCGGGCGGCGATACCGGCGAAGATCATCAGCGACATACCGTTACCGATGCCGCGCTCGGTGATCAATTCACCGAACCACATCACCACGAGCGCGCCCGCAGTCATCACGAGGACGATGATGAACAACCCGAAGATCGATTGATCCCGCAGGATCTGGTCGCCGTTCTCACACTCGGGGAGCAGATCGCCTCGGTCGGCGAGAGCGACGATGCCGGTGGACTGCAACAGGGCCAGGGCGAGCGTCAGATACCGCGTGTATTGCGTCATCTTCGCCTGGCCGGACTGGCCCTCTTTACGCAACTGCTCGAAACGTGGGATCACCACGGTCAACAGCTGAACGATGATGCTGGCGGTGATGAACGGCATGATGCCGATCGCGAACACCGACAGCTGGAGCAGGGCTCCACCGGAGAACATGTTGATCAGGGAGTAGATGCCGGCCGAGTCGCCCTGAGACGCCGCGTCCAGACACTGCTGAACCTGCTTGTAATCCACGCCGGGCGACGGAATGGTCGCGCCGAGACGATAAAGAATGATGATTCCCAGTACGAAGAGAATCTTCCGCCTCAGGTCGGGTGTCCTGAAGGCCGATATGACGGCGGAACGCACTAACTCCTCCTGGGCAATGTCGCTCCGGCAGCAGCGTTGCACCGGGCTACAAACAACTCTTGGACTCTAACAGTCACGCGCCGGGGATCCGGCGTGCGACCACTGAAGTGGCGGGCGGCGCGCGCAATTGCAAACGCACCGCCCGCCACTGTAGCGAGTCCTGGGTGGTGGGTGATCGACGTCTGCCCTACAGGACAGTCGTGGACCCGCCCGCGGCAGCGATTTTCTCGCTCGCGGACGACGAGAACTTGTTGGCGGAGACCTGCACGGCCACCGACAATTCGCCCTCGCCGAGAACCTTCACCAGCTCGTTCTTGCGAACGGCACCCTTGGCGACCAACTCGTCGACACCCACGGTGCCCCCTTCGGGGAACAGCCGGGCGATGTCGCCGATGTTGACAACCTGGTACTCGACCCGGTTGCGGTTCTTGAAACCCTTGAGCTTGGGCAGCCGCATGTGGATGGGCATCTGCCCGCCCTCGAAGCGAGCAGGCACGTTCTTGCGTGCCTTGGTGCCCTTGGTGCCACGTCCCGAGGTCTTACCCTTGGAACCCTCACCGCGACCCAGGCGGGTCTTCTCTGTCTTCGACCCGGGGGCGGGCCGCAGATGATGCAGTTTGATTGTCATGGAACTAAACCTCTTCGACGGTCACGAGGTGCCGGACCGCATTGATCAGGCCGCGGTTCTGGGCATTGTCCTCGCGGGTGACGGTCTTGCGGATGCCCCGGAGTCCGAGGGTCCGCAGGCTGTCACGCTGGTTGCGCTTGGAACCGATGGTGCTCTTCACCTGGGTGATCTTCAGTTCTGCCATTTCACTACGCTCCCTGTCCTGCTCGGGCTCGCAACATACCGGCCGGTGCGACGTCTTCGATCGGCAGGCCACGACGCGCAGCCACCTCTTCGGGACGCTGCAGCAGCTTGAGCGCTGCCACGGTTGCGTGCACGACGTTGATGGCGTTGTCGCTGCCCAGGCTCTTGCCGAGGATGTCGTGGACACCCGCGCACTCGAGCACGGCACGCACCGCGCCACCGGCGATCACACCGGTACCGGGGCTGGCCGGACGGAGCATCACGACTCCGGCCGCAGCCTCACCCTGAACCGGGTGGGTGATGGTCGCGCCGATCATCGGGACGCGGAAGAAGTTCTTACGAGCCTCTTCGACACCCTTCTGGATCGCCGCGGGAACTTCCTTGGCCTTGCCGTAACCGACACCGACCAGGCCGTTGCCGTCACCGACGACCACCAGAGCGGTGAAGGAGAACCGACGTCCACCCTTGACCACCTTGGAGACGCGGTTGATGGCTACGACGCGCTCGAGCTGGTTCTTGTCTTCCCGGCCGCCACCGCGCTGGTTGTCGCGACGATCACGGTTGCCGCCGCCACCGCGGCGGTCGCCGCCCGCGTTGTTGGCGTTGGGGTCATTGCTGGTACTTCCGGCGGGTCCGCTTCCGGTACCGCCGTCACGACGCTGACGTCCCGGCATCAGATGGTCCTTCCGTTGCAAGTATTCGTATCAATCATCAGAACTCGAGCCCTCCCTCACGGGCGGCATCCGCCAGAGCAGCGATACGACCGTGGTAGCCGTGGCCACCGTGGTCGAACACCACGGCCTGCACACCGGCAGCCTTGGCGCGGGCGGCGATCAGTTCGCCGACCTTCTTGCTCTGTGCCGACTTGTCGCCACCGGCACTGCGGACGTCGGCCTCGATGGTCGAGGCTGCGGCCACGGTGTTGCCGGCGAGATCGTCGACCAGCTGCACGTGGATGTGGCGCGAGGAGCGCTTCACCACGAGCCGCGGCCGTTCGGGAGTGCCGCTGATCTTCTTACGCAGCCGGAAGTGCCGGCGGGCGTTGGAGACACGACGACGGGTGGACACGTCCTTGCCCAGGGGCAGACGCTTGGTCTTCACAGTTTCACTCATGTCACTTACCCGTCTTTCCGACCTTGCGACGGATCTGCTCACCCTCGAAGCGAACGCCCTTGCCCTTGTAGGGGTCCGGACGGCGCAGGCGGCGGATGTTCGCCGAGATCTGTCCGACTTGTTGCTTGTCGATTCCCGATACCGAGAACTTGGTGGGCGATTCCACCGCGAAGGTGATGCCCTCGGGCGCCTTGATGGGCACCGGGTGGCTGTAACCGAGCGCGAACTCGAGGTCGCTGCCCTTGAGTGCCACGCGGTAACCGACACCGAAGATTTCCATCTTGCGGGTGTAGCCCTCGGTGACTCCGGTGACCAGGTTGGCCACCAGGCTGCGGCTCAGGCCGTGCAGTGCACGGTTACGTCGCTCGTCGTTGGGACGGGTCACCACAACGGTGCCATCTTCGACTGCGACACTGATCGGCTCCGAGATGTCAACTGACAGTTGCCCCTTGGGGCCCTTGACGTTGACGGTCTGGCCGTCGATCTTCACGTCTACTCCGGCCGGGATTGCGACCGGGTTCTTTCCAATACGCGACATTAGTTTTGCCCCTTACCAGACGTACGCGAGGACTTCGCCGCCCACGCCCTGGTTGGCGGCTTGGCGGTCGGTCAGCAGACCCGAGGAAGTGGAGATGATCGCCACGCCCAGGCCGCCGAGCACCTTTGGCAGATTGGTGGACTTCGCGTACACGCGCAGACCCGGCTTGGAGACGCGCCGGAGACCGGCGATGCTCCGCTCGCGGGTGGGGCCGTACTTCAGCGTGACGACGAGGTTCTTGCCGACCTCGGCATCTTCGCTGCGGTAGTCCGTGATGTAGCCCTCGCGCTTGAGGATCTCGGCGATGTTGGCCTTGATCTTCGAATGCGGCAGGCTCACCTCATCGTGAAACGCCGAGTTGGCGTTGCGCAGACGGGTCAAGAAGTCTGCGATCGGATCAGTCATGGTCATATCAGACCGTCAACCTTTCTCGCGGCGGTTCCCATGCAGCATGCGCATACCGGTTCCGTTGACCTCCAGGCGATCGCCTGGCCGTCGCGGGCCTTGCACGTCACATCGTGGGCCTACTACGAAGTGAGTTACGTGTCCCTGACCGACCGTTGCCGGTCAGGGCAGTTCAGTCCGACTGGCAAGCCAGTCGGGGGTAGTGCTCCCCCGAATGCACGGATGCACTCGGGAGTTTTCAAAGCCGGAAGCCAAGAAAAAGTGGTCACCTGGGCGTTTCTGACCGACCGAAGGCACGGGTCAGCCGAGGCAACCGTTCTAGTGTAGGGAACGGCGCTGCTCAGGCCAAATTGTCGACCTTCTCGCCAGCCGTCGGCACCCACACCATTTCGGTGCGTATCCGTCGGTGACGGCTAGGACGAGCACGTACCTGGAACAATGGCACACACCATGAGAGAACTCGCTCCAGGAGAGAACACCGCGATCCCGTCGCCGCAGATCAACGTGTCGGTGACCTGCGCATCTCCGGTGAACACGTCGGCGGTCATGCTGGGCCGCGACGGCCGGGTGCGTTCGGACGACGACCTGATCTTCTACAACCAGGCGTCAGGGCCCGGTGTCAGCTATCGCGACGCCGGCGCCTCCGACGTCATCAGCATCGACACCGGCCGGGTGCCCGCCGACATCGAGACCATCGCCATCACCGCCAGTCTCGACGGCAACGGTCCGACCACCTTCGCCACCGCGGGAACGCTGCGCGCCGAATTGAGCGATGGCGCGGGTGTGCCGTCCGTGTCGTTCACCCCGGCACGTCTGACCACCGAGGCCGCGGTGGTGTGCATGGAGGTGTACCGACGCGGCGACACATGGAAGGTCCGGGCCGTCGGCCAGGGATACGACGACGGACTCGCCGGACTCGCGAAAGCCTTCGGCATCCAGGTCGACGACGATCCGGTGACCACTCCCCCGGCGCCCGACCCCATGCCCTGGCCCCCGGCCGGACAGCCCACGCAGCCCCCGGCTGCATCGTCGTACACCCCGACGCAACCGGTGTCACAGCCGACGAACATGCCATCACCCCAGAACCAGGGAGTCCACGCCATGAACAGTGACCTTTTCGCACCGGCACATGCCGAGGTGTCGGGCACCGGAATCCAGAAACAAGGCAGCAAGATGTGCCGGGTCGGTATGAACGGCGAAGTGATGGCCCGATCCGGGTCGATGGTTGCCTACCAGGGCGACCTGAAGTTCGAGGCCCTCGGATCCGGCGGTATCGGCCGGGCCATCCGCAACACCCTCACGGGCGAGGGCGTCCCGCTGATGAAGGTCACCGGACGCGGCGATCTGTTCCTTGCCGATGCCGCGAGCGACGTCCATCTGATCGACCTCGACGGCACCGACGGCCTGACCATCAACGGCGCCAACGTTCTCGCCTTCGACTCCACGCTGCGCTATGACGTCAAACGGATGCAGGGCGCAGCCGCGCAGAGCAATGCCGGTCTGTTCAACTGCGTCTTCACCGGCCGCGGCCGGATTGCCATCACCACCGACGGCAACCCGGTAGTGCTGACCGTCGATCAGCAGACCTATGCCGACCCGAATGCCGCGGTCGCGTGGTCGTCGAGCCTGCAGACCAGCGTCAAGCGCAACGATTCGTTCAACCTCGGAACCCTGATGGGACGCAGCACCGGCGAGCGCTTCACGCTCGCGTTCAGCGGCCAGGGCTTTGTGGTCGTCCAGCCGTCCGAGATGCCGCCGGGTGGACTCATCGGTGGAACCGGCGGTGGGCAGCAATCCGGTGTCCAGGGCGGGCTCGGCGGACTACTAGGGCGCTGATCCACCACCTTCATCCCGGAGCAAGGTCACCGAGGGCAGATAGCCCTTAGCCACCGCTGACGGGGACGATCGGGGTGGGATCCGGCGGTGGGCAGCAATCCAGGGTTCGGCTGGGCTCGGGCGGATACTGGGGCGCTGACCCACCACCTTCATCCCGCAGCAAGGTCACCAAGGGCAGATAGCCCTTCACCACCACTGACGGGGACGATCGGGGTGGGATCCGGCGGTGGGCAGCAATCCAGGGTTCGGGGCGGGCTCGGGCGGATACTGGGGCGCTGACCCAACACCTTCATCCCGCAGCAAGGCCACCGAGGGCAGATAGCCCTTAGCCACCGCTGACGGGGACGATCGGGGTGCGAATTCGATGGCGGTCGGTCCGGGTGATGGACCGGATGTCGGCGAGGACATCCTCCCAGCCGTACAGGACGTCGTCGTAGGTGATCCGCATCGTCAGCCACCTGTCCAGCAGAGCCTTTCGGTCGCGACGACGGTCATTGCGGTAGTTCTCCAGGCTCGTGTGGTGGCTCTGGCTGTCGCACTCGATCAGCAGCCGGCCCACCCGCATGTCGACTCGACCGATCCCGAGGACCACCGGTTGCACAATCACGGTGAACCCCGCCGCACGAAGCCGCAGGCGCGTGATCGATTCGGTCCCCGACTGAGCTTGCGGTTCGCACTTGTCCATCAGATCCGAAACCCGTTGTGTCACAGCGCCCATCGACATCTTGAGCCCGGCGATCGTCAGGCCGCCCGAGTTCAGCGCCGAGTCGCAGACGACAATCCAGTCCTCCGCACCCATGCAGCGCGCAGCGCAGTCGAGCGCCACCGGAATCGAGTCGACCGCGGTGGTGACCGGCATCGGCCGCCCGTGGCCCTGACACGAACGCGTGCCGTGCGTTTTGTTGTGCTTACTGGCCCGCACGTGAACGCGGTCGTAGCCCGGCGGCACCCACAGTCCGTGATGGCGCAGGGCCGACACGCAGCTGAGCGCGCCGCCGCGTCGAACAGCCTCGGCAACAACAGCATTGGCCGTCGCAGTTGCGTACCAGCCAGCGCGCAGCCTGATCAGCGAACCGTCGCGAACCTGTTTTCGCAGCTGCCACCCGTCCAGCCCCTGCTGCTGCAGCTCCGGACGACTGTAGACACCGATCTCCATGGCGATCAGACGCACCAACAAGGTCGACGGCCCCAGTCGCACCAGGATCATCCCCCTGACCTGCAGCGAAGGGCATATTTCCTTCGATGGCGACGCAGCGGGCTGATCGCGGTGACTTGTCCGACCCCACTGCTCTAGTGGTCGCAACCGAACGAAGGAGTGAACATGTCCGACCACGCTGCAGCCATCCGAGGACTTCCACGCTGGCACCGCGATCCGCGGGTGAACGCGACCATTTCGAGGATCCGTGCCCACGGCTGGGCTGTCACAGCCGTGAGCGAGGAGTGCGAGTGCAACTCGCCCGAGTGCGAGCCGCCCGACTGCTCGTTCGCCTACACGACCGGCCTCGGCCTGCATTCATTACCGGAGCTCGTCGTGTACGGGCTCGACGCCAGGACAAGCGGCTCGGTCCTGAACGAGCTCGGCAACGTGCTCCACCGCTACGAGTGGACCGACATCGTCGACCAGAGTGTCGACGTACCACTGCAATCGATCGATGTCCCTGTCCGCCTCATCGAACTGATCGACAAGGACGATCTGATCATCACAAACGAATTGTTCCCCGATTCGCCTGCGCTGCAGGTCGTTTGGCCGGATGAGTATGGGCAGCACCCGTGGGAGGAGGGTTACGCTCTGCGTCCCGAACATCAGCTGCTCAAGGGCGTCCTGCCGAGCGCTGACAACCGTCCGAGGGGCCCGCGAGTCATCACCCCACACGCCGGACCGAACCGAGCCCAGCGTCGTCACACGCAGCGACGCAAGAACAGACCTTGACCACGCGCTCCCCGCCGACGCGAAAGGCGCCCCACCCGAAGGTGGAGCGCCTTTCGTCAAAGCCTGACGGTGAGCCTGGTGGCTACCAGATCACCAGCTGCTCTTCTGCACGCCGGGCAGCTCGCCCGCGTGTGCCATCTCGCGCAAGCAGATTCGGCACAGGCCGAACTTGCGGAACACCGAGTGCGGGCGACCGCAACGGTTGCAGCGGGTGTAGCCACGCACGGCGAACTTGGGCTTCTTGTTGGCCTTGTTGACCAGAGCCTTCTTTGCCATGTCAGTTGTCCTTCACGTTGGGGTCTTTGAACGGGAAGCCGAGCTGACGCAGCAGTGCCCGACCTTCGTCATCGTTGGTCGCGGTGGTGACGACGGTGATGTCCATACCACGCGGACGGTCGATGTTGTCGATGTTGATCTCGTGGAACATCGACTGCTCGTTGAGACCGAAGGTGTAGTTGCCGTTGCCGTCGAACTGGCGATCGCTCAGGCCGCGGAAGTCACGGATACGCGGAAGTGCGATCGACACGAGGCGGTCGAGGAACTCCCACATGCGGTCGCCACGCAGGGTGACGCGAGCGCCGATGGGCATGCCTTCACGCAGCTTGAACTGTGCGATCGACTTGCGGGCCCGACGAACTTCTGGCTTCTGACCGGTGATCAGTTCCAGGTCCTTGATGGCGCCGTTGATCAGCTTGGCGTCACGGGCGGCGTCGCCGACACCCATGTTGACCACGACCTTGACGACGCCGGGGATCTGCATGACGTTGTCGTAGGCGAACTCTTTGTTCAGCGCGTCTTTGATCTCTTCGCGGTAGCGGAGCTTCAGTCGCGGCTGGATCTTCTCAGTTGTGCTCATGTCAGATGTCCTTCCCGTTCTTGCGGGAAATGCGCACGCGCTTGCCGTTGTCGTCGGTGCGGTAGCCGATGCGCGTCGGGGTGCCGTCGGAATCGACGACCATCACGTTCGAGACGTGGATGGGGGCTTCCTGGGTGACGATGCCGCCCGAGGATGCGCCGCGCTCATTCTGCGAGGCCGAGGTGTGCTTCTTGATGCGGTTGACGCCTTCGACGAGGATTCGGCTGCGCTGCGGGTAGGACTCGATGACCTTGCCCTTGGCGCCCTTGTCCTTACCGGAGACGACGATCACGGTGTCGCCCTTGTGGATCTTCATGTCAGAGCACCTCCGGAGCCAGCGAGACGATCTTCATGAACTTCTTCTCACGCAGCTCACGGCCGACCGGGCCGAAGATGCGGGTTCCGCGAGGATCGCTTTCGTTCTTGATGATGACGGCGGCATTCTCGTCGAAACGGATGTACGAACCATCCGGACGGCGGCGCTCCTTGGTGGTGCGCACGATGACCGCTTTGACAACCTCTCCCCGCTTGACGTTTCCGCCGGGGATGGCGTCTTTGACAGTGGCGACGATGACGTCACCGATGCCGGCGTAGCGCCGTGACGAGCCTCCGAGCACGCGAATGCACAAGATTTCCTTGGCACCCGTGTTGTCGGCGACCCGCAGGCGTGACTCCTGCTGGATCACTTTGTAGTCTCCTTGACCTGGTTTACTTCTTGCACGCCGAATTTCCGACCCGACGCACGCGGTCTCGCCGCCCGGGCACAACTGTGCCCAGGCAACCGCTCAAGTGTAGAGAACCAGCAGGTGGAAACCAAATTGCTGCGAGAAGGACCGGAGACACAACAGTGACGTCGGGTTTTCACCAGTCATCGAGGTGCGTGTACCCGTCTTGGATGGCCCGCGCGAGAAGCTGCGCTTTTGTACGGGCCGGTCGTCCGACGAGATCGTACTTGCCCCGGATCCGGGTGATGTGGGTGCTGACTGTGGCCGGCGTGATGAACAGCGATGCTGCCGCCTCGACTTTGGAGTCGGCCGCAAACCAGGCCAGGAGCACCTCTACCTCCCGCGGCGACAGGGTGGGTACGGCCACCGAATCCGCCTGGCCCCCCGCGCCGGGAGTGCGCCCCGGATGCACATCTTCGACTGTCATGGACTTCGCTCCCCCTTCCGTGATGACCGTCGCAGCACACGCCGTGTCGACGACGACCCGCCGCGATGGTGTGCACTGCACCGACCGCAACCCCCTCCTCGGATGGCGACCGGCACCGCAAATCTAGCGCTTGATGCCGTAAAAGGCTCAATCACAACATCTTTCGCAAGGGTCACTAGTCGTCCGCACCGCTCAGACCAACCTTGCCGATGAAGCACCCGTACTGCCGATCGAGGCATCGAAATCCGGCGGACGGGCACCTGACCTCGTCGGACACGTCGCGCGCACCTAGGTTAGTGTTGGCTTACTTAATCGGTTCTAGGAGTGCATATGAACTTTCGCAAGAGTGTGGCCGGCTTCGCCCTGGTCGGCCTGACCGTCTTCGGAGTCGCCGCGTGCAGCGACGACAGCGAGTCCGAATCCGCGTCCTCGACCACGGCCTCGGCGACATCCCAGAGCTCTGCGGACACGTCCGGCACGGCCACCGAGTCGGGGTCGACCCTCGAGAGCTCCACGGCACAGGAGATCTTGCGCACGGTCCTCACGCCCGAGACCGCGCCTGCCGACTCGGCGAAGTTGGTCGACTCGACGGATCCGTCCATCGGCGCGCAGCTGACCGGATTGTCGCGCGGCTTCACCGCCGCCGGTTACACACCGGACAAGTTCACGGTCACCACGGTGACGGTGAACGGAGAGAACAAGGCCACCGCGAACGTCGAGGTGGCGAGCCCGCACACCCCGCAGCCGGTGGCCATGCCCATCGACTACGTCTACACCGACGGCACCTGGAAGCTTGCAGGATCGTCCGTCACCGACCTCGCCTCCATGGGGTCCACGCACGGCGGCTGACGCGACCGCAACCTGATCGGAGCCGATGCGCGGTGCCGGGTCACCTCGGTGGCCGGGCACCGCGCTTCGTTGTCTCAGGCGACCGCCGTGGCCACCGAATGCGCCACAGTTTCCGCCGACTCCTGTTGGGCGGCGCATAAGCTGGCACGAGCAGGCGATGGACAGCCGAATGAGCGGAGCGCACCGATGACACAAGGCCAGGATTCCGATCGTCAACGGCCTGATCTCACCAAGCCCACGCCCGCCGGTCGAACGCACAGCACAGAGCCCATCGCCACCGCCTCATGGTCATCCGGCCCTTGGCCGCCGTACGACCCCGAAGGATCGGGTGGATTCCGAGACCCCCTCGCGAGCCTCGACCCCGCGTATCCCCCGTACCCCGGGGCCTACCCGCCACTGACGTATCCGGGCGGTTCACCCGGCCTCTACGCGTACCCGGTCAATCCGTATGCGACTGCCCGCCCCCGGACGAACTCGATGGCCAACGCGGCCATGATCTGCGCCCTCATCTCCGTTCCCGCCACGTTCATCTGCCTGGGTGCGCTGCTCGCCCCCGCGGCGGTGATCATGGGATTCGTGGGCTTGGGTCAGATGAAGAACACCGGGGAGACAGGCGAGGCCCAGGCATGGACGGGCATTGCCATCGGCGGCCTCATGACGTCATTTGTCCTCATGCTTTTCATGGCACTCGCGCTGGCGATCGGTTCCTGAGGTGAACGTGGCCGGCGGGCCGATCTTTCAGGTCGCGTGGGTGGTGGCCGACATCGACGCCGCCGAAAAGGAATTCACCGACCGCTACGGCGTCCGATCGTGGTTACGCATCCCGGACGTGGCGTTCGGCCCAGGCGCGTGCTCCTACCGCGGCGCACCCGCCGACTACTCGATTCACGTATCACTGGGATACGCCGGCGGTCAGCAGCTCGAATTGATCCAGCCCGTCTCAGGAGTCAATCTCTACACCGAATTCCTCGATGCGCACGGGCCGGGCCTTCACCACATCGCCTGGCTACCAGATGATTTCGATGCGGCCATCGCCGACCTGAAGGCTGCGGGCACACAGATCCTCCAGGACGGCGTGTTCGAGGGCGTCGGTATGGAGTTCGCCTACATCGGCGGCGGTCCGATCGGGTCCTACGTCGAACTGATGAAACTGTCCGACGACATGCGTGCGATGTTCGACGGGTTGATCCCCGACGGCTACACCAATCCATGGCGGCCGACCGACAACTGAGTCAGACCGACAACGGAGTCAGTCCGCCGACCGGCCGTTGTCGGCCGCGTAGACCGCGCCGTGCACGGCCGCGGCGTCGTCACTGGCGAGGAAGGCGATCAGTTTCGCCACATCCGCGGTATCGGCGAACCCTCGCGGCGACGCCGCTCGCATCACCAGATCGAAGTCGGCGTTCGAGGGCGGTGCGAAGTTTGTCACCTGCGGGGTCAACATTCCTCCAGGACACACCGCATTGACCCGCAGTCCCGTGTGGGCATACTCCACAGCGAGCGCTCGGGTGAGGCCGACGAGGCCGTGCTTGGCCGCGCAGTATCCGGCCGAGTACGCCTGACCCTGGACCCCCGCCACCGACGAGACGTTGACGATGCTCCCCCGGTTCTCGATCAGCTGAGGCAATGCCGCCTGGATCAGATGAAAAGGACCACTCAAATTGACAGCGAGATCGCGCTGCCAGTCGTCGTCGGTCACCTCCGTGGTGTGACGCATGGTGTGTGCGCCCGCGACGTTCACGAGTGCGTCGATCCTGCCGAACCGATCAACACAGGCCTCGATCGCTTGCCGGCACTGCTGGGCATCGACGAGGTCGCCGATCTGGAATCGGCCGTCCGGCACGCCGTCGAACACGGCCGCCAGCCGATCGGCATCACGGGCAAAGCCGAACACTTCTGCGCCGCGCGCAGAAAACAGTTCGACCACAGCGGATCCCAGACCGGACGAGGCGCCAGTGACAAAGACCACTTTCTTGTGCAGCGGGTCGGTAATCATCGTTCAATATAAGCATGGCCGCTTAACGGTGATGTGGCTTACGAACTTCATTCGGGCCGACTCGGCGGAATGAGACGGGAGGGGCCACAGTGACGGACACCGGAACCGACCGCGGCAAGCGAGAATTGCTCGACGCCGCCGAGAGATTGATCGCCACCCGCGGCTACGAGGTCCCCCTCCGCGACATCGCGATCGAAGCCGGACATCGCAACAACTCAGCCGTGCAGTATCACTTCGGGAACCGCGAGGGATTGATCGCCGCGATCGTCGCCCGACGTCTCGGACCCATGGAACTCGTGCGATCACAGATGCTGAAAGAGCTTGCCGCACAGAACAAAGAGCCCAGCATTCGCGACCTGATCAGCGTCCTGGTCTTGCCCATTCTCCAGATGAAGGGCACCCACTACGCACGGTTTCTCGAGGTCATCAGGACGGCCTGGCCGGACGAGACACTGCAGCGCCACGATACGGAATGGCCCAAAGTACTTGAACGACTGACCAAATCGATCGACGCCGATCGAGCAGCACGTAACCGACGGGTCGCAGCCGTCGCGACGACGATGTTCGCGTTGATCGCCGACTACGAGCGGCGTACCGAAGCCGGCATGCAATCGGACTCCGAACCTGACGAAATCATAGATATGCTAACGGCAATCGTGACCGCGAAGATCATTCGATAACGGCTGTGCGCAAACACCGGGTGACCATCTGACGAATCTTTCCGTTTATTGCGTTGCGACCGTGGGTATCTAGCCCGCCGTGCCTGTAACCCCCGGTGTAACAAAGTATTTCCGGACAGCGATAGGGCTGTCACCAGGCCGGACTCCATCGGGGCGAGACTAATAGTCAGTCTGACCAATCTATTGCAGCGTCGGTACCGAACAACTACGCAAGACACTGCACAACGAGCGACCAACTTACGGGAGGGGCGTTGTGAAGCGAGCCTTTAGCGGTACAAGCATGCCTGAAACCATCGGCACCGACCAGGACCTGGTCGTCGCAGAGTTCACCTTGGGCAACGAGGACAGGCAGGCGGACGAGGCACGTACACAGCCCTCTTTCCCGATGACCGCCGCTCAGCGCGGGATCTGGTACGCCCACCAGTTCGATTCCGAGGTTCCGCTGTCGGTCTCGGCCTATGTGGAACTGCGCGGGCCCGTCGACCTCGACGTCCTCGCCGACGCCGTGCACAAGACCGCCCGTGACACCGAGTCCGCGCTGCTTCGCGTGATCGAGACCGACGACGAGCCGGTACTGACCGTCGATCGTGACCGTGAGGTCGAACTCGGCTACGTCGATCTACGAGACGATGCCGATCCCCATGCGGCAGCTCTGAATTGGATGAAGACCCATCGGCTCAAACCGGTGGATCTGGTCACCGACCACCTGCTCGAGACCTACGTACTCCAGCTCGCCGACGAGCATGTGATCTGGTACTGCTGGGGCCATCACCTGGCCTTCGACGGCTACGGGGCCATGTTCATGCTCACCGCCGTCGCCGCGCACTACGGGGCGATCGTCGAAGGACGCGACTACACACCCCCGACCTCCGCGTCGATGCTGCACATCTCCGAGATGGACCGCGAGTACCGCGCATCAGAGCGGTTCGAGACCGACCGCCAGTACTGGAAAGACCAGCTCGACAGCATCGACCCTGACGTCGCGGCGACCGCGCGCGCGTCACTCACCCGCAGCGAGGTGCTGCGGCGTGGCGCCGAGACCGACGACCTGACTGCCGCGCTCACCGCCACCATCGCCTCTTCTGAACTCAGCGAGGAACTCGCGGCAGACCTGCGTGCCGCGGCGAAAGCCTGTGGTGTTCGGCCGGCCTCCGCGATCACTGCCATTGTGGCCCTGTACCTTTCCGGACTGACCGGCCGGAATGAGACCGTCATCAGTCTCCCCGTGGCCGCTCGCACCTCGGACATGCTGCGTGTGAGCGCCGGGATGACGTCCAACGTTCTGCCCATCGAGGTCCCCACCGACCCGGCCATGACGATCCGTGAACTCTTCGCCCAGGCGAACCTGCACATCAAACACGGCCTCAAGCACCAGCGGTTCCGCCACGAGGACATCAACAGGGAGCTGCTCGGCGACACCGGCACCGAGCGGGACTTCTACGGGCCGATGGTCAACGTCATGCTGTTCTTCAGCCACATCGACTTCGGATCCGTCAGCGGTGAGGTGCACCTGCTGTCCACCGGACCTGTCGAAGATCTGTCGTTCAACGTCTACGAGAACTTCGGCAATCAGCACATCATGCTCGACCTCGAAGCGAATCCCAATCGGTACTCGCCCGACGAGGTCCATGATCACCACCGGCGTATCGAGGCCTTGCTCACCGACATCGTCCGCGGCGACCTCGACCGCACCATTGCGCAGGTCAGCACCGTACCCGCCGACGAGCGCAGACAACTTCTGCACGTCTGGAACGACACCTACCGGGAGTTGCCGGCGCAGACGCTGACGGAACTCCTGGATGCGGCAGCAGAACTCCACGCCGACCGACCCGCCCTTCAGGAGGCCGAGACCGCCGCGCACCCGCTCACCTACGCAGACCTGGCACGGCATACGAACCGCCTGGCACGACGTCTGATCGCGGAGGGTGCGGGGCCGGAGTCGGTGGTGGCGGTGATGTTGCCCCGCAGCGTCGAACAAGTGGTCGCCATCCATGCGGTCATCAAATCGGGTGCCGCGTATCTGCCGATCAATCCTGACGACCCAGCGGACCGCATCGAGCACATCCTTGGCACGGCCGCTCCGTCGATCGTGCTGGTCGCCACCGATCAGCAGGCTCCCGAGACCGCCGCGACCGTTCTCGACATCGGCCTCGACGACACCTCGGACGTCGACCACCGGACGATCACCGACACCGACCGCCGCGCACCCCTGCGACCGGAGCACCCCGCATACGTGATCTTCACCTCGGGTTCAACCGGTAAACCGAAGGGCGTCACCGTCAGTCATCGAGCGATCACAAACCGGCTGCAGTGGATGCAGCACGAATATCACATCGACCAGAACGACCGCGTCATCCAGAAGACCCCGGCCACCTTCGACGTATCGGTGTGGGAATTCTTCTGGCCTCTGGTGGCAGGCGCGCATCTCATCGTGCCCACCCCTGACGGACATCGGGATCCGTGGTACTTGCGCGACGTCATGTCGGCGCATGCCGTGACGGTCGCTCACTTCGTTCCGTCGATGCTCGCGGCCTTCGTCTCCGCGTTCGAGTCCGATCGGCAGACCGCAGAAGGTCGCGATGGGCTCGACAACCTGAGGCTGGTCTTCACCAGTGGAGAGGCCCTCGCCACGGCGACGGCTGTGCGGTTCCGCAGCGTCAGCAACGCTCCGGTCAACAATCTCTACGGACCCACCGAAGCCGCCGTCGACGTCACCTTCGAGAACGACAGCGCCTCGAGCACCGGCGCCTCCGTGCCGATCGGCCGCCCGGTGTGGAACACCGCTGTGTATGTACTCGACCAGCAGCTTCGCCCCCAGCCTGTCGGCGCAGTCGGCGAACTGTACTTGGCCGGAACGCAATTGGCCCGTGGATACGTCGGACGCCCGGACCTGACGGCCGATCGGTTCGTGGCCGATCCCCATCAGCCGGGTCGACGGATGTACCGCACCGGCGACCTCGTCCGCTGGCGCGCAGATGGCACGCTCGACTACATCGGGCGCAGCGACTTCCAGGTGAAGATCCGCGGTCAGCGCATCGAACTCGGCGAGGTCCAGGCAGCGCTGACCTCCGCCGGAGGCGTCGGCGAAGCCGTGGTGGTCGTCCGCGTGGATCCGGGCACAGGCGATCCCATGCTCGTCGGCTACATCACGCCGTCGGGCGGGGCATCCCCCGACACGGCCGACATCCGCCGGGCGCTCCGAAAGACGTTGCCCGAGTTCATGATCCCGTCGGTGATCGTGGAACTCGACCAGATCCCCACCACGTCGAACGGCAAGCTCGACAGCCGAGCGTTGCCGGAACCGGTGTTCGTCCCCACCCAGGACACGACTGTCGCCCCTCGCGACGACCTCGAACTCGCACTGTGTCAACTGTTCTCGGGCATACTCGGCCGAGAGACCGTCAGCGCCGAGGCATCCTTCTTCGATCTCGGGGGCAATTCACTGCTCGCCACCAAGATCGTCGCCCGGTTGACCGCGCTGGCCGGCCGGCGCATCGGCATCAAGACCCTGTTCGCGGCGCCCACCCCCTCGGATCTGGCGGAGGCGTTGCGCGACATGGGCGTCGACGAGGCGCTGATCCGACCCGATCGAGCCGTCACCACCATCGAGGCGGTCACCACCGCTCACACCCGGATCCCACTCTCGGCGGCTCAGCAGCGGGTGTGGTTCATCAACCGGTCAGATCCGGAATCCGGCGCCTACAACATCCCGTTCCGCCTGACGCTGCGTGGCACGCTCGACCACGAGGCACTGGCACAGGCACTGCTCGATGTCGCCGAACGTCAGCAGGTGTTGCGGACGGTGTTCCCACTCGACGACGACGGACCGTTCCAGCGCATTCTGCCGGTGGAGGAGGTGGGTCTCGACCTCGCCGAGACCGACGTCGGTCGATCGGACATCGAACGCGTGAGCCGCGAGGTGGCCGGTGAGGGCTTCGACCTCGGTGAGCAGATCCCGATCCGTGCGCGATTGCTGCGCATGTCCGACACCGAACACGTGCTGGTCGTCGTCCTGCACCACATCGCGGCCGACGGCCTCTCACTCGCCCCGCTCGCCGGCGACCTGTCCATCGCCTACACCGCCCGCTCGGCCGGTCACCAACCCGGCTGGCAGCCGCTGCCCGTGCAGTACAGCGACTTCAGCATCTGGCAGGCCGAGCAACTGGCCGATGACAGCAGCCCCGATTCCATTGCGGCGCAACTTCGTTACTGGTCGCTCACACTCGCGGACATGCCGGCGCAGACCGATCTGCCGACGGACCGGCCGCGGCCGGCGAACCCAACCATGCGCGCCGGCGGCCACACCGTCGAACTCGATGCCGACGTGCATCGTGGACTACTCGCCGCCGCACAGGCGCCGGGTGAGCAGACGCTGTTCACCGTTGTCCACGCTTTGGTCGCGACGTTGTTGCGCCGGATGGCCAACGACGACGACGTCGCAGTGGGCACACCGGTGGGTGGCCGCGGCGACGACGCCCTCGACCAGCTGGTCGGCATGTTCGTCAACACCGTCGTATTGCGCGCATCGATCAGCAAGTCGGACAGTTTCGGCGATCTCGTATCCCGTCTGCAGGCCATCACGGTCGATGCACTGGCACACGCCGATGCCCCGTTCGAACAGGTGGTGCAGGCAGTCAATCCCGACCGTTCCAATCCGGCACACCCGCTGTTCCAGGTGAGTATCGCTCTCAACGAGAACACCGACATCTCCCTCGAACTGCCGGGTCTCACCGTGTCGGCCGCACCGATCAGCGCCGGGGTCATCAAGTTCGACCTGCAGTTCACCGTCACCGAGCAGTACGCGGCGAACGGCGAGCCGGCCGGCCTCGATGTCGAGATCGATTACGCCGCAGAATTGTTCGACCACGCGACGATCCGCACACTGGGCAAGCGACTGCAGCAGGTCGCCCGTGGTGTGATCGCCGACCCCACCCGGCCGATCGGCGACATCAACATCCTCGGTCGCGCGGAGGAGATGGCGCTTGTACCGGCCACCGGTCCCACCCCACGTCGCGCGCGGGTGCTGCCGGACATCCTCGCCGAGGCGGTCTCGGTGAATCCCGACGCGGTCGCGGTCCGCGAAGCCGGCCGCGAACTCACCTACGTCGAACTCGACACCCGCTCGGACGCCCTCGCACACCTCCTCATCGCGGAGGGCATCGGCCCGGAAGATTTCGTGGCCATTGCGGTACCCCGTTCGCTCGAATGGATCATCGCGCTGTGGGCCACCGCCAAGACAGGCGCTGCCTGGGTGCCGGTGGATCCGCGGTATCCGGCCGAGCGCATCGACCACATCCTGGCTGATTCCGGGGCGAAACTGTGCCTCACCGTGCGGAATTCGCCGGTGGCGCCGCTGGGTACCCCTGCGATCGCGGTCGACCACCCCGAACTGCTCGAGCAACTGCGCACAGCCCCGGACAACCCGGTCCGGTCACACCACCGGGTCGCCCCACTGACACTGGACAACCCCGCGTATCTCATCTACACCTCCGGGACCACCGGCGTGCCGAAGGGTGTAGTGGTCAGCCATCACGGCCTGGTCGACTTCACGTCCGAACAGGTGCAGCGGTTCGGTGTCGAGACCGACAGCGTCACCCTGCATTTCGCATCGCCGAGCTTCGATGCCTCCGTTCTCGAGGTCCTCATGGCGGTCGGCGGGGCCGCGACCATGGTGATCGCGCCCCCACATGTTCTCGGCGGCAACGAACTCCAAGACGTGCTGGCCGACCAGTCGGTCACGCACGCGTTTGTCACGCCGTCGGTGCTGGCCACCATGGAATCGGACGCCCTGCCCGCCCTGTCCACGGTGATCGTCGGCGGCGAGCATCCCAACCCCGAGGTCATCTCACGATGGGCCCGTGGTCGTCGCCTGTTCAACGCGTACGGTCCCACCGAAGCCACCGTGGCCGCCACCATCACCGACCCGATCGCACCCGATGAGACCCTGAGCATCGGCGGGCCGGTACGTGGCATGGATCTGTTGGTCCTGGACGAACGGCTTCAGCCGGTACCGACCGGCGCCGTTGGCGAGCTGTACCTCGCCGGCGGACACCTGGCGCGCGGATATCACCGACGGGTACGGCGCACGTCGGAGTCGTTCCTGGCCAACCCATTCGGGCGCGACGGTGACCGCATGTACCGCACCGGTGACCTCGTGCGGTGGACATCGGCCGGTGAACTGGAGTTCCTCGGGCGTGCCGACAGCCAGGTCAAGGTGCGTGGCTTCCGCATCGAGCTCGGCGAGATCGATGCCGCCCTCATTCGTGACGACCTGGTGGCCGAGGCCGTCACGGTCGCCCGGCCGGGCCGCGACGGCACCACGGAATTGGTGTCGTACGTCAGCCCGGTGACCGCCCACACCTTGCAGGCCGATTCGCTGCGCGAACGGTTGTCAGCTCAACTCCCGGGCCACATGGTGCCGCGGTCCATCATGGTGATCGATCGGCTGCCGGTGACCCCCAGCGGGAAGATCGACTACCGCGCGCTTCCCGAGCCGTCGCGTTCCGCGGACAGCCCGACCGACAACGGCGGTGGACCGCGCGGGCTTCTCGAGCAGCAGATCGCCGCCATGTTCGCGCAGGTGACCGGCCGCGACGTCGCCACCATCGGCCGCAGCGAAGACTTCTTCGAGATGGGCGGCAACTCGCTGATGGCCACTCAGGTGGTCGCGCGTCTCGAGGCCTTGCGGGGACGTCGCGTCCCGGTCCGCACCCTCTTCGACAACCCCACCATCGCGCGCCTCGCCCGGGCCTGCGCAGCAGAGCCCGGCGACGACGCGGCCGCGCCTCTCCCCGAACTCGTCGCCCGTGAACGCCCGGCGTTCGGGCGTGACTCCGTGCCCGCGCTCGCCGCCTCACGACTCTGGTTCCTCAATCGACTCGAACCCGAATCCGGCGCGTACAACATCGCTTTCGCCGTCACCTTGCGGGGCGCACTGAATGTGGCGGCGCTCGAACTCGCACTCACCGACGTGGTCGCCCGCCATGAACCGCTGCGCACCATCTACCCCGAGGACGACGGCAGGCC
The DNA here is from genome assembly GCF_051487485.1 of Williamsia muralis. Classification (GTDB taxonomy): domain Bacteria; phylum Actinomycetota; class Actinomycetes; order Mycobacteriales; family Mycobacteriaceae; genus Williamsia; species Williamsia muralis_B. The sequence goes on from NZ_JAHVCV010000004.1 coordinate 291,610, forward strand.
ACAGGTCGAGGTGCTCCAAGCCCCGCGGTTCGAGTTGCCGGTTGCCGAATCGGCAGGCGATCAGCTGGCCGAGCGGCAAACAGCATTGGGCGCCGAAGGGTTCGATCTGCGCACTTCCCCGCCGATCAGGGCCGAACTCGTCCGCACCGATGTCGACACCCACGTGCTGACGATGGTGATCCACCACATCGCCGCCGATGGCTGGTCGTTGCGTCCCCTCGCAACCGATCTCGCCATCGCCTACGAAGCGCGGTGCGCGGGACGAACACCCGACCTGGCCCCGCTGCCCGTTCGTTTCCGCGACTTCGCCGAGTGGCAGCGGGCTGCACTCGGAGACGACCAGGATCCGAGCAGCCGGATCAGCGGTTTGCTGACCTGGTGGCGCGACACCCTGTCAGGGGTGAGCCGGGAGTCGATCCTCGCCCACACCGCTACCGGTGAACACGGCAGTGGAACAGTCGACTTCGAGATCGCCCCCGAGGTGCTGGATGGATTGTCCGGCGTCGCCCGCTCGCGTGACGCCAGCCTGTTCATGGTGATGCACAGCGCGTTCGCCGCGCTACTTCACCGCCTGAGCACCCACGCCGACGTCCATCTCGAGGGGGCCGATTCCGATGTGGTGATCGGCAGCCCGGTCGCCGGACGCGACCACCCCGATCTCGCCGACCTGGTCGGTATGTTCGTGAACACCGTTGTGCTGCGCACGCCGGTGACATCCGGTGCGCAGTTCACCGAGCTCATCGACCGGGTTCGCGACACCGACATCGACGCGTTCTCTCACGCCGACGTCCCCTATGACCAATTGGCCACCGCGGTCGCCGACGACCGCCGCCAGCAGGATCCCCTCGTCCGGGTCGCCCTGGCGTTCGCCGACGAATCCGGCCCTGCCCTCCAGCTCGGTGAGCTGATCGCGGACATCGCCGAGATCGACACCGCAGGAACGCGTTTCGAACTGGAACTCCGGGTCACCGGGCACATGATGCGGTTGACCTACGCGCGGGACAAGTTCCCGGCAGCGATCATCGAAGCGATGGCGCAGCGCTTCGTCCGCGTCCTCGAGAGCGTCGCCGCAGACCCCGAGATCACCATCGGCGACCTCGATGTGCTGACCGAGGACGAGTGGCCCGAGGGCGTAGCCGCTGGAACCGACGAGGCGGGCGACGCCTGGTCGGACCAGCAGACCCTGTTGCCCGATCTGCTCGCCGATGCCGTGAGCCGCAACCCGGACGCGCCGGCAATCGTCTTCGACGCGGGCCAGTGGCCGGCTTCGGAAGCCGGTCCGGGCACGCTGACCGACGACGGTCGTCAGATGCTCACCTACCGGGAACTCGACGAATGGTCGAACCGTTGGGCCCGTTACCTTCTCAGCCTGGAGATCGGGCCCGAGGACATCGTTCCCATCGCCCTGCAGCGCGGCGCCACCTCGGTGGCCGCGATGTGGGCGATCACCAAGACCGGCGCTGCTTTCTTGCCGGTGGACCCGGGCTATCCGGCTGAGCGCATCGAACACATGGTGACCGACAGCAAAGCCGTTGTGGGACTGACCGATCAGGCGACCGCGCATGATCTCCCCGTCGGTGTGCGGTGGATCAGCCTGGACGGCCTACTCGGTGCGGCCGTCGACACCATGAGTGGTCGTCGACTCACCCGTCACAGGTGGGCCCAGCCGGACAACATCGCGTACGTGATCTACACGTCGGGCTCCACGGGAGTGCCCAAAGGGGTGGCGGTCACCCACCGTGGTCTGGCACCGCTGGCGGCCGAACAACGTGAGCGGTACGGGATCGACAGCGAGTCGCGCACCTTGCATTTCGCGTCCCCGAGTTTCGATGCCTCGATGCTCGAACTGCTGCTGGCCGTCTCGGCCGGTGCCACCATGGTCATCGCCCCACGAATCTATGGTGGGTCCGAACTCGAGCAGTTCCTGCGTTCGCAGCGCATCACGCATGCGTTCATCACACCCGCGGCCCTAGCCACCGTTCCGAGCGCAGATCTGCCTGATCTCCGCACGCTGGCTGTGGGCGGCGAGGCATGCGGTCCCGACCTCGTCCGTACCTGGGCTCCCGGACGCACGTTCCTCAATGCCTACGGCCCCACCGAGACCACTGTCGTGTCCGTGATGGCCACGATCAACGGCGACGACAACCGGTCGCTGCCGCGCGGACCCATCCCGATCGGCACGCCCGTACGCGGTGAGGGCGCAGTGGTTCTCGATGCCGCACTGCGACCGGTGCCGGCGGGTGTACCCGGCGAGCTGTATCTCAGCGGGGCGGGTCTCGCACGTGGATACGTCCGGCGTGCGGGTCTGACTGCCACCCGGTTCGTCGCGAACCCCTACGGTGAACCGGGCGGATTGCTCTACCGCACAGGCGATGTGGTGGCGGTGGACCCGGACGGCGTGATCACCTACCTCTCACGCAGTGACAACCAGGTCAAGCTCCGCGGGTTCCGGATCGAGCTCGGTGAGATCAACACCGCACTCACCGCACGACCCGACATCCGCTTCGCGGTGACGGTGGTGCGCGGTCGCGGAGAGGGTGCCACGCTGGCGAGCTATGTCGTCCCCGTCGACGGCGATGTGGATCTCGACGACGTGAGGCGCCACCTGCAGGCCCGACTGCCGCGCCATCAGGTGCCTGCCTCGATCACCCCGATCGACTCGATCCCGCTGACCCCCAACGGCAAATTGAACAGCGCCGCCCTCCCCGAACCTGTGGTGGGCGGGACCGACAGCGAGCGCCGCCCCGTGGCCGGCGATGCCCAGGAGACGCTTGCCACGCTGTTCGCCGAGGTGCTCGGTGTTCCGGCCGACCAGATCGGGGCAGACGACGACTTCTTCGAACTCGGCGGCACCTCGCTGACCGCCACTCAGTTGATCAGCCGGATCAACCGGGCACTGGGTACCGAACTGCCGGTGAGGGTGGTCTTCGACCATCCGACGGTCTCCGACCTCGCCCGGTTCGCTGCGGCAGGCGACGTGGTTGCGGACCGAGGTGAGCGAGCGACGCTGAGCCATCGCGACCACGCCACGTCGGCACCGCTGTCGCTGGCTCAGCGGCGCCTGTGGTTCCTGTCCCGCACCGATCCGGAGTCGGCGGCGTACAACGTGCCCTTCGCGGTGGAGTTCCACGGCGAATTGTCCGTCGAAGCACTGCATTCGGCGCTGATCGATCTGGTCGAGCGTCACGAGAGTCTGCGGACGCTGTTCCCCGAGGTCGACGGGGAGGCCACCCAGGTGCCCGAGCCCGACGCAGCGAAGGTGATCGGTCACCGGTTGCTGGTGGAGAACCACGACACCGCAGACCTGGACAGCCTGGTCTTGACCACCGCCGCACAGGGTTTCGACCTGTCGAACCAGCCGCCCATTCGCGTCCGGTTGCTGCGTACCGGACCGCTGAGTCACACGCTGGTGGTGGTGCTGCACCACATCGCCGCGGACGGATGGTCGTTGCCGACGCTGCTCGGTGATCTGATGCTTGCCTACCGCGCGCGCAGCGCAGACGAGGCACCGCAGTTCGACCCGTTGCCGGTCAGCTACATCGACCACACCCTGTGGCAACACACCACCGTGGGTTCACCCGACGATCCCGGCAGCGCCGCGGCCCGGCAGATCGACTACTGGCGGGGTGTACTCGCCGATGCCCCCGTCGATTCCACGATCCCTTCGCAGGGAGAGACAACCGCAGGCCTCGATGCTGCCGCCGCACACAGTGGCGGACACACGGTGCTGACCATCGACGACGACCTGCGCGGCGCCATCGCGGAACTCGCACGCCGAGAAGGTGTCAGCCCGTTCATGCTGATGCACGCCGCGCTCGCGGTTCTGATGTACCGCATGGGATCGGGGTCCGATGTGCTGATCGGCACCCCGGTGGCCGGCCGGTTCGAACCCGAATTGCAAAGAGTCGTGGGCATGTTCGTTAACACCCTCGCACTGCGCAGCACACTCGATCCCGCCGCGTCGTTCACCGAGCTGTTGTCGTCGATCCGCGAGAGCGATCTCGAAGCACTCGCACACGTCGACGTACCGTTTGATGACGTCGTAAGCGCCGTCAACCCTCAGCGTGTGCCCGGACGCCATCCCCTCTTCCAGATCGCCCTGTCCGTTCACGACTGGTCCGAGACCACCCTCGGCGGAAACCTCGACGCAGGTGCAGGCCTTCTGGCCCAGGTCACCGAGGTCGACACGGAGTCGGTGAAGTTCGACCTGCAGTTCACCGTCACCGGCATCAATCCCGGCGCCGAAGGTCAGGCGCGGATCAAGATGACCTACGCGCGGGCACGTTACGACCAGCGGACCGCCGAGGCGATCTCGGCGCGATTGATCCGTGTTCTCCGAGCGGTCACCGACTCACCGACGATGCCCGTCGGCGACACACCCGTCACCGATTTCGTCGAGGAAGCCACCCTGGCCCCGGTGCGTGGTCTGCCCGCCCCGAAGCCGAGGTCACTGGTGGAGCTGTTCACCGCGGCGGTCAACGACAACCCCGACGGCACCGCGCTGATCGACGCTCACACGAGTGTGAGCTACCGGCAGGTCGACACCCGATCGAACAAACTGGCCAGGCTGTTGCTGCGACGCGGGCTCGGCCCGGATTCGTTGGTGGCCATGGCGATTCCGCGGTCGGTGGACGCGATCATCGCCACCATCGCCATCAGCAAGACCGGCGCGGCATTCCTGCCGGTTGACCCCACCTACCCGGCAGGTCGCATCGAGCACATGCTCGCCGACAGCCGGGTGCGCGTGGGTATCACCATCGAGCAGTACGCACAGTCGATGCCACCTGCGGTGGACTGGTTCGTTCTCGACGACTCCGCGGTTCAGGGGGCGACCGTCTCGATGTCCGCACTGCCTCTCACCCCGGCCGAGGTCGGGCACGGGACGCGGCACGATCAGCTGGCGTACATCATCTACACCTCCGGTTCCACCGGGAGGCCCAAGGGTGTGATGGTGCCCCATCGAGGTCTGGCGGCCGTGCACGACGAGCTGAAGGCGAAGATGTCGCCCGAATCGGCCTCGCGGGTACTGCATTTCGCATCGCCGAGTTTCGACGCGTCGATCCTCGAGATGTTGCTGGCCATCTCGGGGCGCTCCGCGCTCGTGGTCAGCCCGACCGATGTCTTCGGTGGCGATCAGCTCGCCGACTTCCTCGAGCTCGGCGCGGTCACCCACGCCTTCATCACCCCCGCGGCACTGGCGAGCCTGGATCACCGACGGGTTCGCGGACTGCGCACCATCGCGGTGGGTGGCGAGGCCTTCGGCAGCGATCTCGTCCGCCGCTGGTCCGCTGACCGGTTGATGCTGAATGTGTACGGCCCCACCGAGACCACCATCATCACCACCAGCAGTGAACCGATGTCGCCCGACACCCCGATCACGATCGGCGCGCCCAATCGCGGCGTCCGGGCGCTTGTGCTCGACTCCCGCCTGCACCCCACCCCGGTGGGGGTGGCCGGTGAGCTCTACCTCATCGGGGATCAGGTGACCCGCGGTTACTTCGGGCGCCCCGACCTCACATCGGCCCGGTTCGTTGCCAATCCGACCGGTGTCGGTGGCGAGCGGATGTACCGCACCGGTGACGTGGTGCGCTGGACGGCAACGCGCACACTGCAGTACGTCGGCCGCAGTGACGATCAGGTTCAGGTGCGCGGGTTCCGCATCGAGCTCGGCGAGATCGACGCCGTCTTGTCCGGCCTCGAGCAGGTACAGCATTCGGTGACCGTCGTGGACAACGGTGAGGAGGCAGGCCATTCCGCCCGGCTGCTCAGTTATGTGGTGGCCGATGACGGTGCGGACATCGACACCGCCGCTCTCCGCGACAAGCTGGCCCACAAGTTGCCTCGTCACATGGTGCCGTCGGCGATCACCGTCATCGACGCGATGCCCCTGACACCGGTGGGCAAGCTCGACAAGAAGGCGCTTCCCAAGCCGGAGTTCTCCTCCGAGCCCGGACGCGAACCGGCGCCGGGAACGGAAACCATTGTGGCGCAGGCCTTCGCCAAGGCCCTCGATATCGAATCGGTCAGCGCCGTCGACGGGTTCTTCGATCTCGGGGGCAACTCGCTCCTGGCCACCAAGGTGATCGCGACGCTCCGCGACGAGGCCGGTATCACGGTTCCGGTCGGCTGGATGTTCAGCGACTCGTCCCCGGAGGAGCTCGCGGCACGGATCGACGAGCAGGGCGCCGACAGCGACCCCGCTGATACCGGGGCCGCGGCGGGTATCGACCCGGCGCTTGCTCCGCTGATCGGCCTGCGGGCGCAGGGAACCCGGGCTCCGCTCTTCGCGGTGCATCCGGCGCTCGGTGTCGCGTGGAGCTACACCGCACTGCTACCGCATCTCGACTCCGACCGGCCCTTGTACGGGCTGCAGAACCCGGCGCTGTCGGGCGGTCCCCGACTTCGGTCGGTACCCGACCTCGCCGCGTACTACCTGCAGCAGATCCGGGCCGTGCAACCCGAAGGTCCGTATCACCTGATCGGCTGGTCGCTGGGCGGTTCCATCGCGCATGAGATGGCGGTGCAACTACGGGAGCAAGGCCACCAGGTCGAGACATTGATGCTGCTCGATTCGTATGTGATCCCCGGCCGACCCGAACTCGATGTAACACCGTCGGTCGGAGAACTGTTGACGGAGTTCGGCTTCGGCGACGGTGAGCTGACCGGCGATGTGGGCGGCGACATCGGCATCGACGAGGCGACCGAGATCATCCGCGCCTCCGAGGGCCCGTTGGCGCATCTGTCGGTCACCGATCTCGAGTCGTTGTACGACGCCTATGTCGCTGCCACTGCGGTGGCCCGCGAGTGGACACCGCGGGTGTACGACGGCGCAGCCCTGTTCGTCACCGCGTCCGAGGACCCACCACCCGGACGGCCCGCTGTCGATGACTGGCGTCACCACGTCACCGGCGACATCGGGCACACCGTCGCCTACTGCCGGCACAGCCAGCTACTCGACGGTGATCACGTCCATCCAGTCGCCGGGGCACTCGGCGATCACCTTGCAACACTTGATGAAAGGACCAATGATGATCAATCCATTCGATGACGAGCGGGGTACCTTCCGCGTGCTGGTCAATCACGAGGGCCAGCATTCGCTGTGGCCCGATTTCGCTCCCGTCCCCGGCGGGTGGACCTCGCAGCACGGGCCGTCCGGACGCGAGGACTGCCTGCAGTTCGTCGAGCAGAACTGGCGCGACATCGCGCCGGCGAGCTTGAAGCGATCCATGCCAGAACGCAAGGCCGTCGCCGCTTCGGCTCGCGACGGCGAGTGGTGGATCAATGGATGAGGAGACGCAGACGCATCTCGACCACCCGGTGAACGAAGGGCCCGGCGTTGAGGCGCCCGAGAACACGGTGAATGACGGGTCCGAGTTCGCGATCGAGGTGTCGGGCCTGTTCAAGACATTCGGGAGCCGCTTCGGCCGCGGCGCATCCCATCAGGCACTCGGCGGTGTGGATCTGAAGGTGCGTCGGGGAACCGTGCACGCGCTGCTCGGTCCCAACGGCGCGGGCAAGACCACCACCGTGCGCATCATCTCCACCCTGCTCAAGCCGGACGCAGGCTCGGCCCACGTACTCGGCATCGACGCGCTCGCGCATCCGGCACAGGTGCGCCGCAGCATCGGCGTATCCGGTCAGTACGCGGCCGTCGACGGCAACCTCACCGGCTGGGAGAACCTCCGGATGGTCGCGCGTCTCTACGGGATGACCAAGCGTGCAGCCGGCACCCGTGCCGACGAACTGATCAACGACTTCCGGCTCGAGTCCGCGCGCGACCGTCCGGCGCGCACCTACTCCGGCGGCATGCGTCGCCGTCTCGACCTGGCCGGCGCCCTGATCGCGCAGCCCGGTGTGGTGATCCTGGACGAGCCGACGACCGGACTCGACCCGCGCGGTCGACGCGAGATGTGGGCTCTGATCAATCAGCTCGTGCGCGGCGGCACCACGGTGCTCCTGACGACCCAGTACCTGGAAGAAGCCGACGCACTGGCCGACACCATCACCGTCATCGATCACGGCGAAGTGGTTGCGATGGGCTCGGCCGCCGAGCTGAAGGCCGCGAGCCAGTCGACGTTGCTGACCGTGGAGGTCGGACTCGACATCGACCGGGATCTGGTGCACCGCGTCTTGTCCCAGCACGGATCCTCAGAACCGCACGGAACCGCACACTCCACCGAGTGGCAGGTTGCCGTGAGTGACGGAACTGCCAGCGCGGCAACGATCATCCAGGCCCTGTCCGAGGCCGGTGTCACGGTGCACGACTTCTCCGTGGAAGCACCGACGCTCGACGACGTGTTCCTGTCCCTCACGTCGAACCCCACGCCCGATCCCGAGGAGAACGCCGCATGACCGCGACCACCGAGGCCCGATCTGCCAAGACCGGCGCACCGCGAGCCGCCTCCTCGAAGTCCGCACCGACGATGTCCGGTGGCGGACTCTTCTCCGACAGTTCGGTGATGGCCGGACGCAACCTGCTCACCATCCGCCGCGTCCCGACCCTGCTGGTCTCCGCGACCGTTCAGCCGTTCATGTTCGTGTTCCTCTTCGCGTACGTCTTCGGCGCAACGCTGGGCGGGGCCTCGTATCGTGAGTTCCTGATGGCCGGCATCTTCACGCAGACAGTCGTTTTCAACTCGGCCTTCACCACCGTCGGACTGGCGGGCGATCTGCAGTCGGGCTTGGTCGATCGGTTAAGGACCCTGCCCATGTGGTCGCTGGCGGTGGTCCTCGGCCGAACCCTCTCCGATCTCGTGGTCAGCATCGTCAGTGTTGCGGTGATGGCCATCACCGGACTGGTGATCGGTTGGCGGATCCGCGGCAGCTTCGCCGACGCCCTGCTCGCGCTCGGTCTGATCCTTCTGCTGGCCTTCGCCATGTCATGGGTCGGCGCCTTCACCGGCTTGATGGCCCGCAACGTCGAGGTGGCACAGAGTATCGGCTTCGTGTGGATGTTCCCGGCGACGTTCCTTTCGAGTGCGTTCATCTCGGCTCAGAGCCTGCCCGGACCGCTCAAGGCGATCGCCGAATGGAACCCGATCACCGCGGTGGCCACGGCAGCTCGTGATCTGCTCGGCAACTCCGCTCCCCCGGACTTCCCGCAGGCCACAGGATGGGTGGCCGACCATGCCGTCGGGTACTCGCTGGCGACCTGTTGTGCAATCCTGCTGGTGTTCGTCCCGCTGTCGCTGTGGCGCTACCGGACCGTCGCCAGCCGCTGACCGGTGAACGACTGTCAGTAGTCGGCCTCTGCGGCCAGGATCTCCGCCAGGAACGCGTCCGGCCCTGGCTCACCGAGCCGGCGGCGCGCGAATGCCCGCACCCGGTCCCTGATTTCGCGTGTCTCATCGACGGGGACCCCGACGGTGACCGACGTGGACGACCAGTCGTGAGACCACGCCTGGTCGTCGTTCATCGGCTCACCGTCGGTGTCCACCAGCGGGACATGTGCCCGGCCATCTGATCCCAGGACCGCCGAACCGCCGACGCTGCCTGCGCGTACCGACACATTGATGCCTGCAGGGTCGGCGCCGGGTACCACCGCCGCCGCGACGATCACGGCGGCAGCCGGGTCGGCTCGCACGTGCCAGTTGACGGTGTCTTCGGCAGCATCAAAGATGCCCGCAGGCACACCACCCCAGCGAATCGTGTCGGTGCCGGTGGCGATCGCATCGGTACGAGGCGCCGAATCACTTCCCGCTGCCAGGGCGTAATCATCCTGACGTCCTCGAGGCGGCGTATCGAGTGCGTCCATGTGCGCAGTGACTGCCGAGAGCTCCGCCCATTCGGATCGGTGGACCGGATCGCCGATTCCCACCTCCTCCACCAAATCAACGCATTGACGCACCATCTCGACCACACGTGGATCGCCCGAACGCACATGTTCGGTGAGCGCCGCCGCGTGCGGCGAGAGCAGTTCGGCGACACCGGAATCGATGGTGTCGTCGGTGAAGAAGACCTCCGCAGCGGAGGTGAGGATCGCGATCTCCGCGTCGAGCAGAGGCAGGTCGAGAGCGGTGATGCCATCGCCGACACCGGCTGGCCACCATCTGCGCAACCAATGTCCCAAGGCGAGTCGTCGGGGGATCTCGACGGCCTCTGTGTCCACGTCGATGCCGTCGAGTTCGATCGCCACCGCGGAGTCGGTCGGGCCGTCGGTGACCGCCGCGACCGCGACATGGCCGCGTTCACCGACCACCCGCCACAGCCAGTCGGCACGCGATGCATCGATGAACTCGATCTGCGGCGAGTTCGGCTCGTCGAGCGTCCAGGACATCACCGCGCCGCTCACCTCGAGCACCGTCACCAGCGGTAGTGCACGCTCCACATTGCCGGTGGTCCACAGCCCCGACTCGACTCCGATTTTCATGGCACGACCCTCACCGGGACACCTCGATCTCGGACCCGCTCACATTCGCAAGCATGGCCTTGATCCGCTGCCGCTGATCCAGACTCGCCGACCGGGCGACCCCGTCGAGCAGTGAGCGGATGTCCTCGACATCGTCGCAGGACTCCTGCCAGACATCACGGCCGTGCAGCCGGGCCCACAGCCGGCTGAGATACGGGCGGCGAAACGCACGTAGGTCGTCGACGACCCGCTGCTGACGCGGATGAACCGGGGCGCCTGCGGCAAGGCACCGGCGGGCGTGCAACACGTAGGCCTCCTTGCGCAGCCGGGCCTGGATCAGCGCCGCCAATCCGTATCGGGCGCTGTGTTTTTCGTCCAACGGCATCAATTCCACAGCCACCTCGATGCCGGCGACAAGAGTTGCCTGGATGTCCTCTGCCAGCAGACCCCAGGGGGAACACGCACGGTCCACCTCTTCGGCACACAACAGCGGGATGTCGGGGAGCTCTTCGCGGTCAAGCGCGCGACGCAGTGTGGCGCGGACACGGTCCACCACGGCCCGGTCGAGCGGCCGCTCCCCGGAGGACCTCTCCGTCAGATGCGGACGTCGTTGTGGCTCAGTTGATGTCAGACCGAGGTCCACCAGCCGCCAGGGCAACGCCGAAGGATCGACCCGTGCGCCCGCCCCCAAGTTGAACGGCGTGTCGTCGGCGACCAGGGCCGTCCACACCCGTTGCCGGGCCGCCCGCGCCCGATGGTCGCCCGTCTCCGCCAGTACGGTGCTCAATCCCGACAGGAACGGCCCGGAGATTGCCCCACCGGGACGCACGTCGCGCCAGCTCCTCTCCAGTTGTCGTGTGAGGATCGAGATGGTCTGGGAGGCAGCCAGATGCTTGTCCAGAGCTGCGGTCGCGGTACGGTCCCGATCCGAATGAACGTCACGTAGGACGGCATCGGCGACGGCCTCCACGTCCCCCGTCGGCGCGCCACGGGTGACGGCCAGCTCGTACGAGACCGGGAAATAGAGTTCCTGGGCGTTACCGGTGGTGATGCGCAGCCGCCTGCGACCCATCTTGAGCACCTCGAACCACTGTGCCGTGCAGAGCAATTGATCGCCGTGCGCAATGATCACGTCATGTAGATCGCGCGCCACGTCGGGGGTGAGGATCGCGGCCGAGAACTGAGGATTCGCACGTAGCCGCAACACGAGCGGATCGAGAATACGTTTCACGGTCCGGCGCAGAGGGCCACCGTCGCTGCCGCTGAGCACCTCCACACCGGGACCGAGCCGGCGCCAGGCATCGTCGATGACCGCCCGACGCGGGCGGGCGAGGGCGACCTCCGTCGCCTCGTCGTACCCGGTAGTCACCAGGTGATGCTAGACGAGGCACTGTGCGCTCGACCAGAGCCGCGTAGCCCGACAAGTTGGGTTCGGTAGCCGGCACCTGCAGTGACCCTTGATCCATGAAACAAGCACCCCATCCCCTGATTGGTCCGACCTCGACACCCGCAGTGGCGACCGTGGCGTCATGCGCGACGGTCGCGCTGGTCGCGACCGTTGCATTCCTCCTGCCGAGCGCCGCGGTGTTCGTGGTGGGGGCCGTTGCCCTCGCCGGTGCGGCTCTGGTGTCGGTCGGCGACATGCGACCGTCGTCCCGCACGAGCCGTTGCTCCCACCACGAACCGAAGTCCATGCCTATCAACGAACCGGGTATCGGCATCGCAACAGTCCGTGCCGTCGAGGAAACGCCGCCGGTCGGTGACAGGGCTCGGGTTGGCGACAGGGGCCGCAGTACCCTCAGTCATCGTCGATGTCGAAACGGTGTCCGGGCAGCACTTTCGGGGACACCTGAATCATCACGGATTCGATGCCGAGGGCTCACGTGTCACCCTGAGGCCGGGTGTGGTGCTCGCCGTCCGGTTCGACCCGGAGCGACCGTCCGAAGTCACACTGGCCGACGACATGACCGCAGCGCGAGCAGCTTTCGACACCATGCTGATCCGTAAGGGCTTGACCACGGCAAACAAACTCGACCTCATCCGGCGCGGCGTCAAGTCACATGCGGTGGTGACGGCCATGAAGCCGACCGGCCGGGTGTGCGAGGACTACCGTCAGGTCCAGCTCGACGTGATCGTCAACCGCCCCGAAGGTGGCCAGTTCCCCGCACACGAGGTGACGTTCATCCCGGCCACCTCCGTGGCGAAGGTCGAGCCCGGCAGCATCATCGACACCTACTACCGCCCCGATGATTCCTCCCATGTCGCGGTCTGCGTCCCGCGCAGTTGAGCCGGCACGGCGCCGACCTCACGCTCCGCGATCGGCCACTGCGAAGGTGACCAAGGATGCCCAGAACACCGGGTGCGCAGTGACATCCCCCGATCGCCAGCGTCTCATCTGCGCACGCTGCCACCGACCGAGTACCACCACCGGGTCATCGCTCTCGTGAGCGCTGTCCACAGCAGCGATCAACTCCCCCATGGGATCGATGGCGGCATCGCCTTCGGCAAGGCTTCGATATCCGGCCGTTGTCGGCAACGACCACAGCGTTGCCGTCACCAGCTCTGACCCGGCCAAGATCATGGCCGCGACCAAACCGTTCGGCTCGTCGAAACGGTGATCGGTCCCGGAGGCGCACGCCACCAGAGCCACTCGCGGCGGCATCGGCCAGCGCCCGGTATCGGCGAGGAGATCGGCGGCCGTCCACGGTCGATGGCTGCCCACCGGATCCGCCAGTCCGGGCTGCAGAGCTGTACACGACAGGTGCAACGCCGACCGCTCGGCGTAGCCCACCTCGCTCGAGGCCGCACTGGCGTGACCGACGAACAGCATCCTGCTCGGCTTGTCCTGCAACACAACCGACAACCAGTTCCGGTCCGTGTCGCGGCGCCTGAACAACTCCACCGGGCCTGACACCGGCGGATACACGGTATGGCGCGCCAGTGCGCCTGAGAAGTGTTCTGACACCAGGCTGTCCGGCGACGGTCTTCCCAACACCGAACCCAGAGGCGAGGAAGCCGTTTGCCCGGGCACGCGGGGATCGAGGATGAGAACCGGAGGTGACGTGCGGCGCTCCTCCCAGCGCGCCGGGCGCCTCGGGGCGTTCACGATGTTCGCCGGGGGCGACATCACGAGATCCACCAGTTCCATCAACCGATAACCCTCGGTGTACGCGGTGAGATCGTCTGCCTTCCAAGGCAATCGCGCTAGCACCTCCCCGGTGGCCAACACGGCGCCGGCCTTGGCACGCACCAGCTGGTCGGCGGTCGGATATACCGATGGCAACGCGAGCAGGGCGAACGGGATCTGTGCCAGCCGCGCGGTGGGAGTGAGATGCAGGACGGGACGAACGGCCGCCACACATTCGAGCAACAGAGACCATGCCTGTTGTGAGAGCAACAGCAGTCCGAGATGGTATGAGGCACGCAACTCGGTCGACGGATCGGCAAACGGGCCCGACAGGAGTGACCGCTGAAGGGCATCCACCATCGTCTCGGCGTCGCGCGGCGAGGGCAGTTCATCGGCCACCTGCTCGATCGCGGCCAACACAAAAGGCTCCTCCACCACCCAGGTGACGGTGCGTGCGGGCTCGCCCACCACCCGCAGACTGGCGTATGTCGCAACCCCCACGTCGGCAAACCGCAGGACCAATCTGGTTGGTGGCGCGGTGGTCATCTCCACGTGGGCCACATCGGCTCGTCACTCGTGACCTTGCGTCCGTAGCGTTCGGCGGCAAGCCGTCGATACTCTGCCAGGATTGCGCCGGCGCCGCGGTCCATCTGCAGCGGGGGCAACGGACCCAACCGGGTCAGACCGCCGGTGACCGCAGTGGTCGTGGCCCCGGCAGCCACCGCCCGGTTCTCGTCGATGTCGGCATCGGCATCGGCGACGACATCGGCGACGGAGTGCAACGGCGTGGCCCCGGTCGCGGTCAGTGCCCACTCACCGCCGACAGCATCGGACACTCTCGGGGCGAGGCCGAATGTTCCCCGCGCACTGACATATTCGATCATCTCGGCGACCAATGACGTGTTGTCCCATTCCCACGCCACGGCGAATGCGCCGGCCATCACCGGGGCCGAGACCGACTGGGCCCAGCGCGAACGAGCGTCGGCGTCAGGCATCGAATGCCGCACGCTGTCGACCGCAAGCGCCGCGGGTATCTTCAACGCGGCGGCCTGTTCGAACTTGGGCTGGGCCAGGAGATGGCCGGCCGACCCGTCGGCCGCCGTGGTGATGCCCTCCGACATCGCAACGCGCGCCTCCACCGCATTCCAGTCGGCGAGCGGATCACCTATGCCGTCGAATCCCATGTCGGCGAGGGCCTCTGCTCGCCAGATCGATCCCATGAGGTCATCGAGGCGGGCGTGGTGCAGCCAGGTCGCATGGGTGGTCGCGTCGAGGAGCATCCGGGCCTGCCCGACCATCTCCCGGGCGCGGTCGAATTGTCCGCGGAACACCGGTATCCAACTGCGCTGCATCATGATCCGGTGACGATGCAGGGGTATACCCAAATCGTCCCAGTGCCGCTGGGCCTGTTCCCAGCAGTGGTCGGCTGCCTGTAGTTCGCCCGCGGCCATCCGGGTGAGCCCCAGATACAACCAGCATCTCGAGACGTCATGCGCGATCGCATACGTGGCCAACACCGGGTACGCCGCCTGGGCCAGGCGCTCGGTGTCCTCATGGTCGGACCGAGCCCAGGCGAGGGCCGCACGTTCGAGTTCGCTGCGCGCCGACGCCAGAGGCCAGCTGCGTTGTGAGGCAAGCGCACCCGCACGCCGAAGATGCGAGCCCGCCTCGTCGAGCCGTCCGGTCTGCACACAGAATCTGCCGTAACCGAGCCCAGCGTCCACCGCAAGCCGGTCGACACCTACCGAACCCGGCCGACTCCAGGCATCGGACGACGAGGGCGGGCCAGGTTCCGGCGCGATTCGTCTCGCGACGTGCAACTCTTCGAGACCGAGTTCCCACAGGGGCGCGGCAGCGACGTGCTCGTCGACATCACCGAGCGCGATGGCGCAGAGGATGCGTGCGTGTGCGACATTGAACGCTCGGTCCGGGTCCGACTCGGACTCGCCCACTGCGTTGCCGGTCAGATGCACAAGCTGCCGCGCCGCTTGGTCGTGGTCACCGCGGGCTGATGCCAGGCCGATGTCGAGGACATCCGCACGCCCGGCGTAGCGGTGGACCATCCGTGTCATGTCGTCGAATGACATCGTCACCTGCGCTGCGGCTTCGGGCATCCTTCCGGCGAGGATCTCCGAATAGATGCGAACGCAATCGCGGATTCTGTGGACACACTCGACGACGCCGTCGTGAGCGCCGCGGGTCAGGTAGATCGCGCCGAGCTGGGCAAGCACCTCGAGCATCAGATCGTCACGGTCGAGCTGTTCGATTCTCGGTATCAGCGACATCAACAGATCGCGCGCCGCAGCGTGGTCGTCGGCGCAGGCGAGGTCGCGCGCACGCTCCAGATCACCGGCCACCGACATGGCTGCATCATATTGATCGCGGACCAGCGGGCAACCGCATACACGGGCACCACACACGAAAGCGGCGGACGTGCGATGCACGTCCGCCGCATTCTCCTCGGCTCAGATCAGCTGCAGCTCACCTTGATGCTGAACTCCTTCTTGATCATTCCGGCCGTCGGGTTCTTCATGTCGGCGCCTTCGGCCTCACCGGTGATGGTGTACGTGTCACCGTCTACCGAGACCTTCGCCGAACCGACTGACATCCCCATCCCGTTGGTCACTGCCAGTGCGTTGCCGTCGACCACCAGTCCCAGCGACTCGACCTTCGGGGTGGCCTCATCCGTCATCACGATGCCGAGGCCCTGCTGGCCACCGGTGGAGCCGCTGCCGACGGTGATCTTGCCGGCCTGCTTCACGCAGCTCACAGAGTTGAGGTCCACGCCGGCGAGATCCTTGCCCTCTACCTTGACCTCGGTGTCGCCGCCGGTGGAAACCTCTGTTCCGTTCGACTGGCTGGTTGCGACCGGGTTGGCCGCGGGGCTGCTGTCTGCGTTGCTGCTGCTGTCGTCCGAGCAGGCCATCAGCAGGGTTGCGCTGGCGATCAGTCCGAGGGTGGCTGTGAGGACTCGTTTCATTGGTCTTCCCTTTCGTTGTGCGGCGCCGTTCTTTGACGCCGTCATGAGAGAAGTAAAGGCTGCTGCCCGCGCTACCGATCCCAACATTTCCCCTAGGACCGCGCGTGAGGAACAACCTCGCCGACTGCTCCGGCACAACATATGCGCAGGCAACGAAAACGGAGGCCGATCGACAGATCTCGGCGTGACACGCACTGATCACCACATGTGGCCTATCGGCCCGACGACTCCCCCAGCAACCGAGCGAAGTTGGCGATCCCGGCTTCATCTCCGTCGACCGGCGCTGCCGTCGTGGAACTCCCGCCCAACAGCGCCACCAGTTCCCCGGCGGCACGGTCCACCCGGTCGGCAAGCGTGGCGGTGTCCCCAGAGGTGCCCGCCCAGTCCTCGGACGCGGCGTACACACCGGTCGGGACAACCACAGCGCGCAGATACGAGAACATCGGTCGCACAGCGTGATCGAGCACCATCGAGTGTCGCGGGCTGCCACCGGTGGCAGCGATCAGCACTGGCTTCCCGGCAAAACTGTCCTTGTCGATGATGTCGAAGAACGACTTGAACAATCCGCTGTAGGAGGCGTTGAACACCGGCGTCGCGGCGATGACGGCATCGGCCTCCACGACCGCCTTCACTGCCGGACCCGCAGCACCCACCGGGAAACCGGCGATCATGCTCCGGGCGATGTCCACCGCGATCCCCCGCAGATCGACGGTGTCGACAACAGCCGAATCAAGCTGCGACTCAACCGAAGCGGCGAGCCGGTCGGCGAGTAGCCGGGTCGACGACGGTTCGCCGGCTCCGGCACTCACCACAACCACACGAGTCCGGTTCATCGACTGACCCCCACCTCGGCTGTGTCTTCCCTATTGACCGCAAAGCTTCGTGCGGCCACCAGCGATGCGTGGGTGGGCGCGTCCGGAACGTCCGAGGGGCGCCCCTCGGCGAATCCCGCCCGGAGTTGCGGCAGTACCTCACCGAGTTGGTCGAGTTGTTCGAGGACGGTCTTCAGTGGCAGTCCGGCATGGTCGACCAGGAACAGCTGGCGCTGGTAGTCGCCGAAGTGCTCGCGGAAGCCAAGCGTCTTGTCCACGAACTGCTGTGGACTGCCGACGGTGAGTGGTGTGTCCTCGGTGAACTCCTCGAGCGAGGGGCCATGGCCGTAGACCGGCGCGTTGTCGAAGTACGGCCGGAACTCGTTGACCGCATCCTGCGACTTGGGGCGGATGAAGAACTGTCCGCCCAGTCCCACGATGGCCTGAGACGCGGTGCCGTGGCCGTAGTGCTCGTAGCGCTCGCGGTAGAAGCCGATCAGCTGCTGGAAGTGCTCCTTGGGCCAGAAGATGTGGTTGGCGAAGAAGCCGTCCCCGTAATAGGCGGCCTGCTCGGCGATCTCCGGGCTACGGATCGACCCGTGCCAGACGAATGGGGCGACGCCGTCGAGCGGTCGCGGCGTGGAGGTGAACGAGGTGAGCGGCGTGCGGAACTTGCCCTGCCAGTCCACCACCTCCTCGGTCCAGAGTCTGTGCAGCAGATGGTAATTCTCGATCGCGAGCGGGATGCCCTGCCGAATGTCCTTGCCGAACCACGGATAGACCGGGCCTGTGTTGCCGCGGCCCAGCATCAGATCGACACGACCGTCGGCCAGGTGCTGCAACATCGCGAAATCCTCGGCGATCTTCACCGGATCGTTGGTGGTGATCAGTGTGGTCGACGTCGAGAGCTGAAGTGTCTTGGTCTGGGCTGCGATGTAGCCCAGCATCGTTGTGGGAGACGATGGCACGAACGGCTTGTTGTGGTGCTCACCGGTGGCAAAGACGTCGAGCCCGACGTCTTCGGCCTTCTTGGCGATCGCGACCATTGCCTTGATCCGGTCGTTCTCGGTGGGTTCCACACCGGTGGTGGGGTCGACGGTGACATCGCCGACGGTGAAGATTCCGAACTGCATGGCTACCTCCTCGGTAGAAGCTACGATCATCATAACCGGACCGTGGTCCGAATTATTTCGTCTCGCCGACCGAGGCTGCCGATCAGTTGTCAGAGAACGACCGGGACCCAGAAGCCGAAGAACCAGAAGCCCCAACCACGCTTGAACCGGTCGTAGGTGGGGGTGACCTCGTGCCCACGGAAGGTGAATGTCGCAAGATCCGGGCGTTTGACCGCACCCGGGGACGAGGTGGTCGACCGGGTGGGGCCCTCCTGCGTCGTTGCGGATGACGTCGCCGCCGGCGCTGCTGTCGCCTCGGCCACTGTCCCGCCGACCCCCAGCGAAGCCAGGCCGATCGCTCCCGTCGCGACCGTCCGCGTCAATGCCTTCTTGACCTGCATGGTGTCCTCCCTTCCTGAAGCCCGACCCGGATGTGCACGGGCCGACTCCTCACAAGGTAGAAACGCGAACTCGTAGAACTCTGGCACCTGGCTGTGAGCTTCCTGGACGCTCGACGTTCCGGGTTTGGTCATCACGGGAACATTCGAGCCCTCACTCCGATCCAATCGACATCGGATCTGATCGAAGGGAACAGCCATGGGTGAAGGCGATGCCGAATACAGCACGCAGGACAGCTCGACAGCGTCGGCGGCCGACGACACCGGCGCACTCGATGAGCTCGAGTCCGTGCTGACCGAACTCTGGCCCGATCAGGATGCAGCCCCGCCGGACGAGCCTGCGGAACCGTCTGACGGGGTCGGCGGCGGCAACGCCGACGAATACTCCGAACACTGGTTCCAGCAAGCCGTGAACGGCACCTGCGTGCCGGCGAGTGTCGCCCAGATCGTCGCGGAGTACAGCGGCGAAGACATCCAGAGCGAGGAAGCCTTTGTCGAGATGGCCCAGGACAACGGCTACTTCCTCGACGGCGAGATCGAGAACGGCATGCCCATCTACGCCGCGGCAGACCTCCTCGAACAGAACGGCATCCCGGCCACCGTCGAGACGGGCACGATGGACGACCTCGCGACGGCTCTGGAGGAGGGCCGCGGCGTCATGCTGTACGTCGACTCCGGGGAGTACTGGGATCCAGAACAGGAGGAGAGCGACGAAGCCAGGGGTCGCGACCAGGGAGGTGATCACTGCGTGGTGATCAGCGAGATCGACACCGACAAGGGTGTGGTCTACCTCAGCGACCCAGGCCATCCCGACGGCGACCGCATGGAAGTACCACTCGACGAGTTCGAGGAGGCATGGGGCGAAGCCGACAACACGATGATCGTGTGCGACGAACCCTCACCCAATGCCGGTGTGTCCGAAGACGACCCCGCACGGGATCCGCTTCTCGACGACCTCGATGCCGACGAGGCACCTGGGCTCTCCAATGTCATCGACTGGCTCACCGATCGCCCGTGGAACCTGCTGCCGGTGGTGATCGGCGGCAAGTAGCTCGCGCCGGGCCACCAAGATCGTCCCCGCCGACATGCACGGAGGGCAATACTCCCTCGGCACACGGTCACGGGGACGTTTTCGGTGGCTGACAGCAAAAGCGGCCCGCCCCAACAAAGGGACGGGCCGCTTTCGTGAAACTGCTTGGCTTACTTGGCCTTCTCGAGGACCTCGACCAGACGCCAGCGCTTGGTGGCACTGGTCGGGCGGGTCTCCATCAGCCGAACGCGGTCGCCGATGCCGGCGGTCTCGTTCTCGTCGTGAGCCTTGACCTTGCTGGTGGTGCGGATGATCTTGCCGTAAAGCGGGTGCTTCACACGATCTTCCAGCTCGACCACGATGGTCTTCTGCATCTTGTCCGAGACGACGTATCCGATCCGCTCTTTGCGGCGTGCACGCTCCTCGGTGGTGGACGTTTCAGTCACTTTTTGGTCCTCGCTCATGCGTCGTCACCGCTCTCGGCTTCGGGTCCTGAGGCCAGGCCGAGCTCGCGCTCCCGCATGACGGTGTACACGCGCGCGATCTCGCGACGCACGGTACGCAGCCGGCGGTTGTTGTCGAGCTGACCGGTGGCCATCTGGAACCGAAGGTTGAACAGCTCTTCCTTCGACTCACGCAAACGTTCGACCAGTTCTTCGTCACTGAGCTCACGGAGCTCAGCGGCGGCGATTCCGACTGACATCAGAACAGCTCCTCTCTGGTCACGATGCGGGTCTTGATCGGGAGCTTGTGCTGCGCGCGGCGCAGGGCCTCGCGAGCAGTCTCCTCACTGGGGTAGCTCATCTCGAACAGGATGCGACCGGGCTTGACCGGGGCAACCCACCACTCGGGCGAACCCTTACCGGAACCCATGCGGGTCTCGGCAGGCTTCTTCGTCAGCGGGCGGTCGGGGAAGATGTTGATCCACACCTTGCCGCCACGCTTGATGTGCCGGTTGATGGCAATACGAGCTGACTCGATCTGACGGTTGGTGATGTAGGCAGCTTCCAGAGCCTGGATGCCGTAGTCACCGAACGTCACCTTGGTGCCGCCCGTGGCCTGACCTTTCAGGCTGGGGTGGTGCTGCTTGCGGTGTTTGACCCGACGAGGGATCAACATGCCTCAGCCCTCCTGGTTCTCGGCCTGCGCGGGGGCAGGCGTTGTCGCTGGAGCGTCGACAGCCGCAGGCGCATCTGCGGTCGCGGTGGCCGCGCGTCCAGCTTCGGTGCTGGTCGCTGTGGTACCCGACGAACCGCTCCGCTTCGGGCGGGCCGGACGACGCGGACGACGATCTTCAGCCGGAGCAGCCGACGAGGACAGTGCCTCGCGCTTGCCACCGACGATGTCGCCCTTGTAGATCCACACCTTCACGCCGATACGGCCGAAGGTTGTCTTGGCCTCGTAGAGGCCGTAGTCGATGTCTGCGCGCAGCGTGTGCAGCGGCACCCGACCTTCGCGGTAGAACTCGCTGCGGCTCATCTCCGCACCGCCGAGGCGACCCGAGCACTGGACCCGGATTCCCTTGACGTTGGGCTGACGCATGGCCGACTGGATGGCCTTACGCATCGCCCGGCGGAAAGCCACGCGGTTGCTGAGCTGCTCGGCGACACCCTGTGCCACCAGCTGAGCTTCCGACTCGGCGTTCTTGACCTCGAGGATGTTCAGCTGGACCTGCTTGCCGGTCAGCTTCTCCAGGTCGCCACGGATCCGGTCGGCCTCGGCGCCGCGGCGACCGATGACGATGCCCGGACGGGCGGTGTGGATGTCGACGCGAACCCGGTCACGGGTGCGCTCGATCTCCACCTTGGCGATGCCGGCGCGCTCGAGGCCAGTGGCCAGGAGCTTGCGGATGGCGACATCCTCTTTGACGTATTCCGCATACTGCTTGTCTGCGTACCACCGGGACTTCCAGTCCGTGGTGATACCGAGACGGAAGCCATGCGGGTTGATCTTCTGGCCCACTACTGAGCTCCCTTCCGGCGATTGCGGCCGGCGGCCGCGTCGCTCCTGGCGATGCTTTCCACCACGACGGTGATGTGGCTGGTCCGCTTACGGATCCGGAAAGCACGCCCCTGGGCGCGCGGACGGAACCGCTTCATGGTCGGACCCTCGTCGGCGAACGCCTGCGACACCACGAGGGTGCGACGGTCGAGGTCGAGGTTGTTCTCCGCGTTGGCCACGGCGCTGGCGAGCACCTTGGCAACCGGCTCGCTCGCAGCCTGGGGCGCGAACTGCAGGATGTCGAGGGCCTCGTCCACGTTCTTGCCGCGGACCAGGTCGATGACACGACGCGCCTTCATCGGCGTGACACGCACGAACTTCGCGGTCGCCTTGGCGGTCGGATTGGTTGTTTCAGTACTCATCTACCGACGCTTCGCTTTCCGGTCGTCTTTGATGTGTCCCTTGAAGGTGCGCGTCGGCGCGAACTCGCCGAGCTTGTGACCGACCATGGACTCCGAGACGAACACCGGCACATGCTTGCGGCCGTCGTGGACGGCGAAGGTGTGACCGATGAAGTCCGGAATGATGGTGGACCGACGGGACCAGGTCTTGATGACCTGCTTGGTGCCCTTTTCGTTCTGAACGTCGACCTTGCTCAACAGGTGGTCGTCGACGAAGGGGCCCTTCTTGAGGCTGCGTGGCATTCTCTAACTCCCTCCTGTTATCGCTTGTTCTTGCCGGTGCGCCGGCGACGGACGATCAGCTTGTCGCTGGCCTTGTTCTTGCGGGTACGGCCCTCGGGCTTACCCCACGGGCTGACCGGGTGGCGACCACCGGAGGTCTTGCCCTCGCCGCCACCGTGCGGGTGGTCGACCGGGTTCATCACGACACCACGGACGGTCGGGCGCTTGCCCTTCCAACGCATACGGCCGGCCTTGCCCCAGTTGATGTTGCTCTGCTCGGCGTTGCCCACCTCGCCGACGGTTGCGCGGCAGCGCACGTCGACACGACGGATTTCACCGGAAGGCATACGCAGCGTGGCGTAGGGGCCTTCCTTACCGAGCAACTGGATCGAGGCACCGGCGCTACGAGCCATCTTGGCGCCGCCACCGGGTCGCAGCTCCACAGCGTGGATCTGGGTACCGGTCGGGATGTTGCGCATCGGGAGGTTGTTGCCCGGCTTGATGTCGGCGGTCGGACCGCTTTCCACCACGTCGTGCTGCTTGAGTCCCTTGGGCGCGATGATGTACCGCTTCTCGCCGTCGACGTAGTGCAGCAACGCGATCCGCGCAGTGCGGTTCGGGTCGTACTCGATGTGAGCGACCTTGGCGTTGATGCCGTCCTTGTCGTGGCGACGGAAGTCGATCAGACGGTAGGCACGCTTGTGGCCACCACCCTTGTGACGGGTTGTGATGCGGCCGTGGGCATTTCGTCCACCGCGACCATGCAGCGGACGAACCAGCGACTTCTCCGGGGTGTCACGAGTGACTTCGGAGAAGTCCGCGCCGGAAGCGCCACGACGACCGGGGGTCGTCGGCTTGTACTTACGAATAGCCATGAGTCTTCTTGTCCTCTACTTCTTCGGTGGAGTCCGAGCGGCGTCAGCCGACCGGGCCTCCGAAGATCTCGATGGGCTTGCTGTCTGCGGTCAGTGTCACGATCGCGCGCTTGGTGTCCTTGCGCTTGCCGTAGCCGAAGCGGGTGCGCTTGCGCTTGCCCTGACGGTTGGCGGTGTTCACGCTCGAGACCTGCACGCCGAAGATCTCTTCGATGGCGATCTTGATCTGGGTCTTGTTCGACTCCGGATGCACGAAGAACGTGTACACGTTGTCCTCGATCAGTCCGTAGGACTTCTCGGAGATGACCGGCGCCAGGATGATGTCGCGGGGGTTTGCCTGAACTGTCATGTTCCTCAGGCCTCCTTCTCATCTTTTTTGGCGCCGTCGATGAAGACGCCGAGTGCCTCACGGCTGAACACGACCTCGTCGGCATCGAGCACGTCGTAAGTGTTCAGCTGGTCGGGTGCGATGGGCAGAACATGCTGCAGGTTCTGCACGCTCTTCCATGCGGCGACGTCTTCACGTCCGACGACCAACAGGAACTTGCGGCGATCCGACAGTTCCGCGAGGAACTGACGAGCCGTCTTGGTCGACGGATCCTGTCCGGCGACCAATTCGGTGATCACGTGGATGCGCTCGTTGCGGGCCCGGTCCGAGAGGGCTCCGCGCAGGGCGGCGGCCTTCATCTTCTTGGGGGTGCGCTGGCTGTAGTCACGCGGCTGTGGTCCGTGAACGGTTCCACCACCGACGAACTGCGGCGCCCGGGTCGAACCCTGACGAGCCCGGCCGGTTCCCTTCTGGCGGTACGGCTTTGCGCCACCACCGCGAACCTCGGCACGAGTCTTGGTGGAGTGCGTGCCCTGACGGGCGGCACCCTGTTGCGCGACGACGACCTGGTGCATCAGCGAGATGTTCGCCGGAGCATCGAAGATCTCGGCCGGCAACTCGACGGTGCCGTCGGTCTTGCCACCGAAGGCCTTCACGTCAACCGTGCGGGTCTGCTGCTTTTCAGTGTTGACACTCATCGGCTACGCACCGCCCTTCATTGCGTCACGAACGATGACAACAGCGCCCTTGCGACCGGGGATTGCTCCCTTGATCAGCAGCAGGCCTGATTCGGCATCCACCTTGTGAACCTTGAGGTTCTGAGTGGTGACCTTGTCGTTGCCCATCCGGCCGGCCATCCGCATGCCCTTGAACACGCGACCGGGGGTGGCGCAACCGCCGATGGATCCCGGCGAGCGGTGCACGCGGTGCACGCCGTGGCTGGCGCCCAGGCCCTTGAAGCCGTGGCGCTTCATGACACCGGCGAAGCCCTTGCCCTTGGAGGTCCCGGTCACGTCGACCAGTGCTCCGTCGGCGAAGATCTCGGCGGTCAGTTCCTGTCCGACGGTGTAGTCGGACACGTCGTGGACGCGGATCTCGGTCAGGTGCCTGCGCGGGGTGACCCCGGCCTTGGCGAACTGACCGGCGACAGGCTTGGTGACCTTGCGTGGGTCGATGGCACCGTAGGCGAGCTGCACGGCGGTGTAACCGTCGGTCTCTTCGGTGCGGATCTGGGTGACCACGTTGGGTCCGGCCTTGACGACGGTCACCGGGATCACCCGGTTGTCTTCGTCGAAGACCTGGGTCATCCCGAGCTTCGTGCCCAGGATTCCCTTCACATTTCTTTGAGTCATCTGATGATTCCCGCCACTCACTGGATGTTGACGTCGACGCTCGCCGGCAGATCGATACGCATCAAGGCGTCAACGGTCTTCGGCGTCGGGTCGAGGATGTCGATCAGTCGCTTGTGTGTACGCATCTCGAAATGCTCGCGCGAGTCCTTGTACTTGTGCGGCGAGCGGATGACGCAATACACGTTCTTTTCGGTGGGCAACGGCACAGGGCCGACCACACGTGCACCCGTACGGGTCACGGTCTCCACGATCTTGCGCGCCGACGCGTCGATCGCCTCATGGTCGTAGGCCTTGAGCCGGATGCGGATCTTTTGTCCCGCCACGCTGTGTCCTCTTCCGTCAATTTCGGCTGCACAGATGAACACCTCGAACGACGCAACTGTGTAGTCGCATCCCCGTGACCAGAACCTTGCGGTGGTGATCGACGCTGTTCATCTGTCGTTGTTCAGTGCCTGCTTCCGCAGGCCCGTCCGGTCCACGCAGTCGGGCGTGTCGCAATCGCTACACATACCTCTGCGCATGCGCAGAACCCGTGGTGCCGGTGTGCGTCCAGGTGGACGCGGGTCGTACTTGCTTGTTGTGCACCACAACGGAAGCTCGAACCAGTTCGTGACCGCTTAGTTCGTCCGGTGATGCTCTCTGATCGACGGGGGCCTGCCACCTGGTCTGGACGTTCGCACGCTCAGACGACAGACATACAGGGCCGCGCTGCCGATCAAGGCAACCCGACAAGTATGCAATAGATCCGGCCCAGGTCCAAATTGCCCCGGCCCAGGTCACGACCCTGCCGCCGCGACCGCGCATTCTCCGCACAAAACCTTCGCAGACTCTTCACAACATCTGCGCAGGGTGCGGACATCGGAGCACTACCGTCGCAGTCATGACCCCACACCCGCAGACGCCATCGGTGCTGGTCGTCGACGACGAGCCGCTGATCCGGCAGTCGATCGCGGACCGCCTGGGCGCGGAGGGCTTCGCGGTGACCACGGCCGACACCGGGCCTGCTGCGATCGAAGCTCATCGCAGCACCAATCCGGACGCGGTGATCCTCGATCTGATGCTTCCGGGGATGGACGGCCTCGAGGTCTGCCGGCGCATCCAGGCACATTCGGCGACCCCGGTACTGATGCTCACCGCCCGCTCCGGCGAGACCGACCTCGTCATCGGACTGGGAGTGGGCGCCGACGACTACCTGGCCAAGCCGTTCTCGATGCGCGAGCTGGTGGCGCGCACCCGCGCCCTGCTCCGACGTGCCGAACGCTACGGCCCGTTCACCGACTCCGCCGCCCAGTCTGCGGCGGCCGATCCGGTCGACGAGGTGAGGGACGGTCTGCGCATCGACGACGCTGCCCGGCAGGTGACGGTCGAAGGGCAAGAGGTACATCTCACCCGCACCGAGTTCGACCTCCTGGCGTTCCTGGTCCGCCACCCCGGCGCGGTGCTCAGTCGTGAACAGTTGCTCGACGCGGTCTGGCACTGGCCCGCCGCCGGAGAGACCCGGACGGTCGACAGCCACATTCGTTCCCTCCGCAAGAAGGTGGGTTCGTCTCGGATCCGGACCGTGCACGGCATCGGCTACGCGCTCGAGGTCCGCGAAGTGTCGGGAACCGAGGGATCGCCATGATGCTGCCCCGACCGCTGGACCCGCTGCACTCGTTCAAGTTCAAGACCGCGGTTGTGGTCGGTTGCGCACTGTTCACCTCCAGCGTGTCGTTCTGGATCACCGCGCAGTGGCAGTTCCGGTACGCCCTGCTGATGGCACTGCTGGTCGCGATCGTCGTCACGTTTGTGCTCGCCCACGGGATGACGTCTCCGCTGCGCGAGATGACGGGAGCGGTGCGCCGGATGTCCCGCGGCGACTACACCGCGCGCGTCCGAGCGACGTCCCGCGACGAGATCGGCACGCTGGCAACGGCATTCAATCAGATGGCCGATGACCTCGCCGGCGAGGACCAGTATCGCCGTGAGGTCATCGGGAATGTCGCCCACGAGTTGCGGACGCCGGTCGCCGCACTGCACGCGGTGCTGGAGAACATGGTCGACGGCGTGCGGACGCCGGACCAGGAGACCCTCGAACTGGCGCTCTCACAGACGGACCGGCTGGGGCGGCTGATCACCGAGTTGCTGGACCTGTCCCGGATCGAAGGCGGGGTCGCCCAGCTCGACCACCAGCGCATCGATCTCGCATGCTTCGCCGAGACCGCCGTCGCCGAATGCCGGCTCCGCTCACCGGGCGACATCTCGTTTGCGATAGACGTCGCGGCGGCACTCCACGTCCACGCCGACGAGGGCCGTCTGCATCAGGTGCTCGCCAATCTCCTCGACAACGCGGCTCGCCACTCCCCTCCCGGCGGCGTCGTGGAGGTCAGTGCCTGGCCCGACGGCGAGGTGGTTGTCATCGACGTGGCCGACCAGGGCCCGGGTATCGCGCCCGCCGAGCGGCTGCGCATCTTCGAGCGGTTCAGCCGTGGCGGATCTCGCGACGGCGGAACAGGTTTGGGCCTTGCCATCGCCCAGTGGGTGATCACACTGCACGCCGGCGACATCGGTGTGGTCGACGATCCGAGGGGATGCCGGATCCGGATCCGCCTACCGCTCGTGCCTGCCGACTGACGACTGCTCGAACGAACACACCACAGGCCGCAGATCGCGGCGCCATTTTTGCTCCAACGTCTCCGAGAGGTGCTACACCCATGCCGAAAACAGACAGTTCGGATGCTCCGCAGGCTTACCAATCGGTGGTGCTCACCAAGGAACCGGTCAAGGTCCGCCGGGTCACCCTGTCCACGTCGTTGCCTGGGGTCGCACCCACGAAAGTCGTTGTGGCAGCTACTGTCACCACAGTACTGGCGATGGCGTTGGTGCCGACCGACGCGATCGGGATCGGCATCGCGCTGACCGGTGTCGCGGTGCTGGCGGCCGTCTTCGCCGCATCGCCCGAGCGCCCCACCGTGCCCGAGCTGATCACCGCCACCTGCATCGTTGCACTACTGCTCGTCTCGGGTTGGCGCAGCGCCGAATGGCTGGCCACAGTCTGTACAGCCCTCGCGATCCTGGCCACGGGGACGCTTATTGTCGGCGCGCGGACCATTCGCGAGATGGCCGCAGCCGTCGTCGCGCCGATCGTCGCCTTCGTCCCGGCCGCCGCGTGGTTGGGGCGCGGGATCGCCGACGGCGCACGGGACCGTCCGGTGAAGAATCTGGGGGCCGTACTCCAGGTGGCGGTGGTGACCGTGGTGCTGCTGGTGGTGTTCGGCGCCCTGTTCGCCGGCGCCGACGCGACGTTCGAGTCGTTGCTGAGCACGGTGTTGCCGGACGTCGGCGACACCGAGGTGGGCCCCAGTGTTGTCCTCGGTCTTGTCATCGGAGGAGCCACCGCGATCGGGATCTACCTGCGCTACGCCCGGCCACGCCTGGCCGACCGGTCACCGCGCATGTCGGCCGAACCGTGGATGTGGGCAGTTCCCACCGGCACCGTGCTCGTCTTGTACATCGCCTTCCTGATCACCCAGGCACGGGCGATGTTCGGCGGTGACGACTACGTGCAGGAGACGGCGGGTCTGACGTACGCCGACTATGCGCGCACCGGATTCTGGCAACTCTTCGCCGTCACGGCGCTGACCATCCTGGTGGTGTCGATCGCCTGGCAACGCGCGGACCGCAGCACGTCGGTCGGGCGGGTACTGACGCGGACGATCCTCGGCGGGCTCTGCATCGCGGCGCTGGCCGTCGTGGCTTCGGCGCTGCACCGGATGGACCTCTACATGGACACCTTCGGCGCCACCCGGCTGCGCGTCGGTGTGATGGCGACAGAGCTGTGGCTTGGAGCCGTCCTCGTCGCCCTCATCATCGCCGGCGCCGGACTCGGCACCCGCCAATTGCCAAGAGCTCTGGGGTTTCTCACCATGGTCGCCGCTTTGTCGTTTGCGGTCTACAACCCGGACGAACGAATTGCCCAGGCCAACGTCGACCGCTTCGAGCGAACCGGCAAGGTCGATCTGATCTATCTGGCGAGCCTGTCCCCCGACGCAACCGAAGCGCTGCTGGGGCTACCCGTCGACCTTCACGAATGTGTCCTGGTTGGCATCGAGCGCGACCTTGCGGACGAACACGGACCCACGGCATTCAATGTGGGACGACACGAGGCGCGCGAAGCACTCGACGGCCGCGAACCAGGTTCCTCCGCCGCCCCGGTCAGCTGCGCGCCGCGCTAACTTACTCGCCGGTAAGATGCCGT
The DNA here is from genome assembly GCF_051487485.1 of Williamsia muralis. Classification (GTDB taxonomy): domain Bacteria; phylum Actinomycetota; class Actinomycetes; order Mycobacteriales; family Mycobacteriaceae; genus Williamsia; species Williamsia muralis_B. The sequence goes on from NZ_JAHVCV010000004.1 coordinate 320,833, forward strand.
CATGACATCTTCCGTCCAGCCCCCTCGAAGCAGCCCCACCCATCGTTTCCGTCAGAAACTCCCAGCAGGCCGGCTGGGCTCGGTGCTGTTCTCGATCGGGATGTGTGTGCGAGTCCCCTACTTCGCGACCATCGTCCCGTTCGTGAAGACGATGGAACCCGGCAGGTGCGAGGTCGTCGCGCCGAAGTGGTTCGGCGTCCACAATCACCTCGGCACGTTCCACGCCATCGCGGCGTGCAATCTCGCCGAGGTCGCGATGGGGATGCTGATGGAGGCCACCGTGCCCAGCACGCACCGCTGGATCCCGAAGGGGATGGAGAGTCGCTACCTCGCCAAGGCCACCACCGGTCTGCATGCGGTCGCGACGCTGTCCGAGCCGGTCGACTTCGCGGCAGTGACCGAGGGATGCGAGGTGCCGGTGGACATCACGATCACCGACCGCGACGGCGTCGAAGTGGTCCACTGCACCATCACCACCTGGGTGACGCCGTCATGAACCTCGGGTGACCACCTCGGGCGCTTCGTCGCCGTGCCGACTGCCGAATTTGGTCTTAGGCTTCTCAAATGAACGGTCAGCCGAGAAATATCGGGGTGGAAGAAGAGTTCCACCTCGTCGATCTCCGCACCCGCCGGCTGACCCCACGGGCACCTGAACTGCTCGAGGCCCTGCCGCATACGGGTGGCTACGTGGAGGAATTGCAACGCTGCGTCATCGAGGTGAACAGTGCTGTGTTCAGCAGGCTCTCGTCGTTGCGTGACGATCTGCGTGAGCATCGTGCGGTCTTGGCGGACACTGCCCGCGAACTCGGGATCGGGGTGGTCGCCGCGGGCGCCATGCCACTGGCGGTCCCCACCGAACTCCAGGTCACCGAGACCCCGCGCTACCGCCAGATGCTGGCCGACTACCAACTCCTCGCCCGGGAACAGCTCATCTGCGGAACCCAGGTCCACGTCGATGTCGCTGATCGCGACCAGGCGGTCCAGGTCGCGTGGCGACTGTCGCCTTACGTGCCGACCTTACTGGCGCTGTCCGCGAGTTCCCCGTTCTGGGCCGACGGCACCGACACCGGCTATGCCAGCTCACGCACACTCGTCTGGCAACGGTGGCCCACCACCGGACCCTTCCTCCGACTCGAGTCCGCCGCTCACTACGACGCCGAGATCCAACGCCTGATCGACACCGGGGTCATCACCGACCCGGGAATGGTCTATTACGACGTGCGGCCCTCGGCGAGGCAGCCGACACTCGAACTCCGGGTCTGCGACAGCTGTCCCTCCGTCGACACCGTCGCACTCGTCGCTGGCCTGTTCCGCGCACTGGTGCAACACGAGATCACCGCCATGGCCCACGGCGAACCCGGCGTCGAGGTGTCACCCACGATCTATCGGGCGGCGTTGTGGCAGGCTGCGCGATCGGGCTTGGAGGCAGACCTCGTCGACATGGTCGCCGCCAAACCGCGTCCGGCCGAGGACATGGTGCGCGAACTGGCGTCGATGCTGCAGCCGGAACTGGAGTCCTGCGGCGACTGGGAGACCGTCACCGAGCTCATCGACCAGGCGATCGGTGTCGGCAGCTCGTCGGCAAGGCAACGACGTGCGCTGCGGCGGCGTGGACATCTGTCGGACGTCGTGGACAGTCTGATCACCGAGACCGCCGGCGCTGCCCCACCCCCGCCGACCGTCGCCGATCCCGCCAACCCGATGCTCCACAGCTACAACACCCGCCACGACCATCCACAACCCGACCTCTACGACGAGGTGTTCGACGCCGACGGCCACGTACGCGGTGCCTACCGCGGGGTCATCGACACGCTGACCACCCTGGGCCCGGTCACCCTGCGCAACCGGCAACACCACATGGAAAGCGAGCAGAGCGCGGGCGGGATGACCTTCCGTGTCAGCGGCCAGGACCGGGCACAGATCTTCTCCCTCGACGCCGTGCCACGGATCATCGAGGCCGACACCTGGGGCCGGGTCTCGAAGGGGCTGAGACAGCGCGCCCTCGCCCTCAACGCCTTCCTCCTGGACGTCTACGGCGACCAGGAGATCATCTCCGAAGGCGTGATCCCGCCTGAGATCCTGGACCGGGCCCCCGGGTACCGCAGCGCCGGCAATGCCCCACGGTGGCAACAGGTTCGGACCCACATCTGCGGTACCGATCTGGTGTCGACGGGACCCGGCGAGTTCTGTGTCCTGGAGGACAACCTGCGGGTGCCCTCGGGCGTCGCCTACGCGATCTCCAACCGTGCCCTGATGACCCGGTTCCTCGGCGAGATCAGGTGTCCCGACGAGATCCTGCCGGTCGACACCATGCCGCAGATGATCGCCGAGACACTCGTCGCCGCGCGTCCACCGCGCGGCGACCCGAACGGCGCGATCGTGGTCCTGAGCGCCGGGTGGGAGGACTCGGCGTGGTTCGAACACACGATGATCGCCGAACGCGCCGGGCTGGCCGTGGTGGACACCGGCGACCTTCGTGGAGACGGTAACCGGATCGTGGCGCGGATCCACGGCAAGGACGTGCCGCTCAGCGTCATCTACGCCCGCATGGACGAGGACATGCTGCTCTCGTCGACAGGATCAGATGGTGCACCCCTGCGGCATCCGTTCCTCCGCGCGCTCGGAGCCGGAACGCTCGCGATCGCCAACGCTCTCGGAAACGGGATCGCCGACGACAAGGCCGTGTACGCATTCGTCCCGGCGATGATCCGGTACTACCTGGGTGAGGAGCCGGCGATCGACCAGATCCCCACCTGGCTGTGTGCCGAGCGCGATCAGCGCGACCACGTGCTCTCCCGCCTGGACGAGATGGTCGTCAAACCGATCGACGGCCTCGGCGGCTCAGGGGTCATGATCGGACCCGAGGCCACCGAGCAGGAGCTGGCCGAGCGACGCAAAGACCTGATCGGGCACCCGGAACGGTTTGTCGCCCAAGACGTTGTCCGGTTGTCCACCCACCCGACGTTCGACGGTCAGGGGCTCTACCCACACCACGTGGACCTACGTGCATTTGTTCACCTACGGGCCGACGGGGAGGGCAACGTCTCGGCTCACATGGCGCCCGCGGCCCTCACCAGGGTCGCGCCCTCGGGCAGCATGATCGTCAACTCTTCCCGTGGCGGAGGCGGCAAGGACACGTGGATTCTCAGCGGATCGTCGCGGGACCATGCCTGCCCGCAGACCCCTCCCGAAAGGCGGTAGCGCATGTGCGGCATCAGCGGGGAGATCACCTGGGGCGGCGAGCGGCCCGATCTCGCGGCCGTCGCAGCCATGACCGAGACGATGACCGCCCGCGGACCCGACGGCGAGGGTGTCTACCTCCACCGCAACGTGGCCCTCGGACACCGGCGACTGGAGATCATCGACCTGTCCGGCCGAGGTGCACAACCCATGGTCGACACCGCTCTCGGTTTGTCGCTGGTGTTCAACGGCTGCATCTACAACTATCGCGAGCTGCGTGATGAACTCGCGGGCCACGGCTACTCCTTCTTCTCGACCGCCGACAGTGAGGTGATCCTCAAGTCGTTCCACCGCTGGGGCGCCGACTGCGTCCAGCATTTCAAGGGCATGTTCGCGTTCGCGATCGTCAACACCGACACCGGTGAGCTGACGCTGGCTCGCGACCGCCTCGGCATCAAACCCCTGTACATCAGCGAGACGGCGTCTCGGCTGCGCTTCGCATCGTCCATCCCGGCACTGCTGCGAGCCGGTGGCGTCGACACCTCGATCGACCGCGTCGCGTTGCACCACTACTTCACGTTCCATTCGGTGGTGCCCGCGCCGCACACCATGTATGCCGGTGTCCGCAAGTTGCCGCCCGCCACAGTCCGCACCATCAGGGCCGACGGCACCTCCACCGAGAAGCGTTACTGGGAACCGGTTTTCGAGCCTCATCCCGATCGTCTGGACTGGAACGAGACGCAATGGGGCGAAGCCCTGATCGACTCCCTGCGGGTGGCGGTACGCCGGCGGATGGTCGCCGACGTCCCGGTCGGTGTGCTGCTCTCGGGCGGTATCGACTCGTCCCTGGTCGTCGCGCTGCTCGCCGAGCAGGGACAACGCGACCTCGCGACGTTCAGCATCGGATTCGACTCGGCCGGTGGAGAATCCGGCGACGAATACGAGTACTCCGACCTCATCGCGAGCACGTTCAAAACCGACCACCACAAGATCCACATCGGTACCGACCGTCTGCTCCCCGCCATTCCGGGCACCGTCGCGGCGATGAGCGAGCCGATGGTCAGCCACGACTGCGTGGCGTTCTACCTGTTGTCCCAGGAGGTCAGCAAGTCGATCAAGGTGGTGCAGTCGGGACAGGGCGCCGACGAGATCCTCGGCGGCTACGACTGGTATCCGCCCCTGGAGAACACTCCGCGCGAAGATGTCACGAAGGCATACGCCTCGGTGTTCTTCGACCGTTCGCACCACGAGCTGAACACGTTGTTGCGCAACGACTATCGCCTGGATCACGACCCCAGTTGGCAGTTCGCCTCCGAGCACCAGAACGCGCCGGGTGCCGCCACCGCCGTCGACGCGGCCCTGCGACTCGACACCACCGTGATGCTGGTGGACGACCCAGTCAAACGCGTCGACTCGATGACCATGGCGTGGGGTCTGGAAGGTCGCGTCCCCTTCCTCGATCACGAGTTCGTCGAACTCGCGGCCACGTGCCCGCCGGGGCTCAAACTCGCGCACGGCGGCAAAGGGGTACTCAAGGAGGCCAGCCGCGCCCTGTTGCCTGCTGAGGTCATCGACCGCACGAAGGGATATTTCCCCGTCCCCGGCATCCGCCACCTGGACGGCGGAGTCCTCGACCTGGTCAACGACACCTTGCGAGCCGAGTCGGCGCGTCGGCGCGCGTTGTACGAAGACGATGCCATCGCCGCACTGCTGGCCGCCCCGAATCGGACTCGCACCACCCTGGGCTCCAACGCACTGTGGCAGGTCGCCATGCTGGAGATGTGGCTACAAAGCATGGAGTCGATGACAGGCGCGCCGGGGTCGAGGTGACACCGGCGGTCACAGGCAGCTCTGCGCAGCGCACGTCGGCCGCGACGACCTCGGACAACACCCGTCAGCGCCACAGCTACGGTGCGTCGGTGTCGCCGGGAGGAAAGGCGCTCGCCTACATCCTGGACGATGGCACGGGGTACCCGCGGGCAGTGCAGCGATCTCTCAGCAGGGCGGGCGCCGGACCGCTGCGGATGGTCGATCTGCCGTGCACCGGGCCTGTACGCAAGCTGATCCACTCGGCGGACGGGCACTGGCTGGCATGCGAGGTCGCGCCCGGAGGCGGCGAACACCATCAAGTGTGGGTGGTGACCACCGATCCCCACGACACCGCCGCCCACCGGGTGGCCGCCGCCGATGACTACGCCACGGTCGAGCTGATCGGGTGGGACGTGAACCGGGTGCAGCTCACCGCAACCGAGGCCGACGGAACCGCCCATGCTCTCATCGCCGATCCCCTGTCGCAGTACGTCATCGACCTCGATGCCCGGGTGGGTGGGCACTTGGTCGATTCGTGGAAGGACGCCGCCCTGCTGCGGGTCGGGCCACGTGGTTATCGCGACATGTTGCTGCTGCGCAGAGACAGTCGTCGTTCGGCGCAGTCCGATCCGCACGCCACGACAATCACCCCACTGCTCCCCAACGACACCGGGGCGACGACCGACCAGGGTGTGATCCTCGACCAGGGCTACCAGCACTCGTCTCTGCTCTTTCCCGGCCTCGGCCTGCCGAAGCTGCACAAGGACCTCGACAGTGTGCAGGCCCTGGTGCGCAGCGACTTCGACGCCAAGTTCCCCCGACTGCTCGGTATCGAGTCCGCGCGGGAGGGCATCCGATTCGCGGTCATCGCCGAGCGGCCGGACTGCGGCTTGGACGAGTTCGCGCTCAGCTACGACCAGAGCACCCTGGCCATCCTGTGGAACAACAAGGGACGCAGCGAGTTACAGGTAATGACACTGCCAGACCGCACGCAGCACCCACCGATCGAGTTGCCCGGTGCGGTCGTCAGCGAACTGTCGATCAGCACAACGGGCTCCTTGATCGCGATGACCGTGCAGGGACCCGACGTCCCTCCCGAGGTGGGCCTGGTGAACTGGCGTGAGGCCCACTGGACTCCCCTCGACCACCCCGATGCCATCGACGGCAGCACCACGGGTCGCCGCGGAACAAACGAGCCCGACCACGTCGAGTTCTTCGCCCGCGACGGGATGCCGTTGTCGGGCTGGCTCTATCACCCGGACGAATCGGCATCCAGGGCCGCTCGTGCGCGGCGGGCGGGTCAGGGTGGGGGCTCCGGCGCGCAACCGGCACTCATCTACTTCCACGGCGGACCCGAAGCCCAGGCCCGGCCCGACTACAGCTTCCTTTTCCCCGCCCTCCTCGAGGCAGGCATCACCGTCCTCGCGGCGAACGTGCGCGGCTCGGGAGGTTCCGGCCGGCTGTTCGCCCACGCCGACGACCGGTACGGCAGATATGCCGGGATCAACGATGCCGCCGACTGCGCGGCCTTCCTCGTCCGCGAAGGTTATGCCGATCCCGGCCGGATCGCTTGTGCAGGAAGGTCGTACGGCGGGTACCTCACGTTGGCATGTCTGACCTTCCACGCCGAGACGTTCGCAGCCGGCGTGGCGATCTGCGGGATGAGCGACCTTCAGTCGTTCTACGAGAACACCGAACCATGGATCGCGGTGGCCGCCTACACAAAGTACGGACATCCCGACGCCGACCGGGAACTGTTGCGCGACCTGTCACCCATCCATCGCATCTCTGAGCTACGGGCACCGCTGTTGGTGATCCACGGCCGACACGACACCAACGTCCCGGTCAGTGAATCCGAGCAGGTCGTCGAGTCCGCCCGCGCACACGGGCAGAAGGCCGATCTGATCCTCTTCCCCGACGAGGGGCACGAAATCGTGAAACGGGACAATCAGCGTGTGCTCACCGAGGCCCTGCGAGACTGGGTGCTCGACGCCTTCGCCACAGCCGGCTCACCCCGGCACCGATAGCCAGTAGTCGATAGCAACCCATCACAGAGGAAAACGTGTCCACACACCAGTCGCAGCCGCCGTTGGTCTCGTACCTGAGCGGCGAGCGCTCGGGGTCGGCGCAGGCAAGTGTGCTGGGTGATCTGCGGCGGGTGATCCTCGACGGCAGCGCGGCGCCCGGTACCGCCATCCCGGTCGGTGAGGTGGCAGATCTCTTCGGTATCAGCGCGATCCCGGTGCGAGAGGCGCTCAAGACCTTGATCGGCGAAGGCCTGGTAGGCCATCAGACCGGCGGGGGCTACTTCGTCGCGCAGCTCACCCTCACGGAGTTGAAAGAGATCTACTTCGTCCGGGGTGTCCTCGAGCAGGCCGCCTTGAGCCGAGCATGCGAGCTGGCCACCGACGACGACCTGGACCGCGCGCGCAGACAGCACGAGGCACTGCAGGAAGCCACCATCGCCGGCGACAGACGCGCGTACCACGTGCATTCGCGTCTGTTCCATCGCGCACTCGCGGCGCCGTGCGGCATGCTTCGCCTGCTCAACATGTTCGACTCCACGTGGGACATCACCGAACCGTTCCAAGTGATGCAGCGGGCGACCGGGCCCACCCAGCTGCAACTGCATAGCGACCACGAAAAGATGATCGACGCAATGGCCAGGCGTGACGCGGGCGACTTGATCTCGATCGCACAGGCCCACCATCGCCGGCTCGAATCGGTGATCATCGAGACCGCCGCAGAGCTGAACGTGGCTCGTGAGGATCAGCCGCCGCCTCGCTGATCAGCCCGCAATCCCCGCTCTACCAGAGGGTTTCTGGTCGGCGCTCGCAGAATATATCGCATTCCCTGGCGTTGTCCCAGGCGATTTGTCACGTACGTAATCAGGGTGCAACACAGCGAACTTAGGTTTTTCTCAGCCGCAAAGGAACTCCGAAACGGTTCGAAACGACTCGAGGATGCCGCCCATGACAAACGTCAAGACTCCAGGTTCTGAACCCGAGATACCGACCAATCACAACAATGCAGCGGGCGAGAGCGTCATCAAGCTCGGCTACGACCAGCGCCTCACCAATGAGGATCTCGCGCCACTGCGCCACCAGACGTGGACCTGGTACAACATCTTCGCGTTCTGGATGTCCGATGTGCACAGCGTCGGTGGATATGTCTTCGCGGGCAGCCTCTTTGCGCTGGGCATCGCCGCCTGGCAGGTCTTGGTCGCCCTGGTGATCGGCATCGTGATCGTCAACCTGCTCTGCAACCTCGTCGCAAAACCGTCCCAGCAGGCGGGTGTGCCCTACCCGGTGACAACCCGCGTCGCCTTCGGTGTCCGCGGCGCCAACATCCCGGCCATCATCCGCGGTCTGATCGCGGTGGCCTGGTACGGGATCCAGACCTATCTCGCCTCGGTGGCGTTCGGTCTCCTCGCTCTCAAGTTCTGGCCCTCACTCGAGAATTACAGCGAGAGTGGCGACATGGCCTTCCTCGGTCTGTCACCGCTCGGCTGGGCCGGCTTCATGCTCATGTGGGTCCTGCAGGCGATCGTCTTCTGGAACGGCATGGAGACCATCCGTAAGTTCATCGACTTCTGCGGACCGGCGGTCTACGTGGTCATGGTCATCCTCGCCGGTTACCTCATCTGGAAGGCCGGCTGGGACAACGTCAGTTTCGATCTGTCGGTCGGCCCCAGCAAAACCGGGTGGGCATCGATCACCGCTTTGATCAGTGCCATTGCCCTTGTGGTGTCGTACTTCTCGGGCCCGATGCTCAACTTCGGCGACTTCTCCCGCTACGGCAAGTCCTACAGCGAGGTCAAGAAGGGCAACTTCTGGGGATTGCCGGTCAACTTCTTGTTCTTCTCGATCCTGGTGGTGTGCACGGTGTCCGCGGGCGCCACGGTGATCGGTACGGACGAGGCGGGCAACATCATCACCGATCCGGTGCACATCGTCGACAAGATCGACAACACCACTGCTGCCGTCCTGGGTGTCCTGACATTCGCCATCGCGACCATCGGGATCAACATCGTCGCCAACTTCGTCTCCCCCGCATTCGACTTCTCGAATGTGGCACCGACCAAGATCACCTGGCGCGCAGGCGGAATGATCGCGGCGGTCGGTTCCATCCTCATCACCCCGTGGAACCTGTACAACAATCCCGACGCCATCCACTACACACTCGACACGCTGGGTGCGGTCATCGGGCCACTGTTCGGGATCCTGATCGCCGACTTCTACCTCATCAAGAAGCAGAAGATCGAGGTCGATGACCTGTTCACGATGAACGAGAACTCGATGTACTACTTCCGCGGAGGCGTGAACCCGGTTGCAGTGGTGGCGACCATCGTCGCGGCGCTGGTCCCCATCGGTGTGGTCATCTGGGGCACCAGCTACCAGGCCAGCTTCACCTGGTTCATCGGTGCGGCAATCGGATTCGTCATCTACATGCTGGGTATGAAGTTGCTTCCCACCGAGCTGATCTATGGCACCCGGACCCGGACCGACGAGCCGTCCGAGGCACCGGCCATCTGACCGGATCAACCCGATCATTTCTCCGACAGCGGGTGGCCGGCTGCGTCTGCAGCCGGTCACCCGGGCGGTTCTCGTGCCGGGACAGGAATACTGGTTGTCGTGCGTATCAGCGTCATAAACCCCAATACGACCGTGTCGATGACCGAGCAGATCGCGGCCGCGGCGCGGTCGGTGGCGGCGCCGGGAACCGAGATCGTCGGCGTCACCTCCTCGATGGGGCCTGCCTCGATCGAGTCGCACTACGACGAGGCCTTGTCCGTTCCCGGCGTGATCGAAGCAATTGCCCGCAGTGAGCGCAGCGAGCATCCCGCCGACGCCTACGTACTGGCCTGCTTCGGCGACCCCGGACTCGATGCAGCCCGCGAAGTGGCCTCGGTTCCTGTGGTCGGTATCGCCGAAGCCGCTATGCACGCCGCGTCCTTGCTCGGCCGCACCTTCTCGGTGGTGACAACGCTGGGCAGAACGATCGGTCGTGCCGAAGAGCTCGCCGAACGGTACGGACTGGCGGGCCGCTGCCGCGGCATCCACGCGTGTGAGATCCCGGTGCTCGAACTCGAGACGAACCCCGACACCGCAGGCATCCTGGTGGACGCGTGCCGTTCGGCCGCCGAGGCGGACGGCAGCGACGCGATCGTCCTGGGTTGCGCCGGTATGGCCGATCTTGCACAGGTGATCAGCGCCAAGATCGGCATTCCTGTGGTCGACGGAGTCGCCGCGGGCACCTTACTGGTTCAGTCGTTGGTCACCATGGGTCTGCGACCCCGGAACACAGGCGAGCTCGCACCGCCGATCCCGAAGGTCTATCGCGGCCTGCTCGAGCCTTTCGGGCGAGGTGCGATCAGTTGACCGACGGCGTGAGGTCCGTGTCGACGATGCGCGAGAGCAATGCGGTGACCACACCCGCCATCTCATAGGGATCGTCGATCACGCCGAGGCCGGGAAGAGTGTGCATCACGGCCGCGTACACCGCCGCGTTGTCGTCGAGACCGAGCTCAGCGATCAAAATGCGATATTTTTCGATGATCATGTGCAGGCGTCCGTAGGTGACAAGGCTGCCACCGTATTGCGCGGCCACTCGATCCGGCTCACTTGCCGCGGTCTTCGCGATGACGGAGAGTGCCGGAACACCCGCTTCCGCCGGACGTTCGGACGCCGAAATCGTATCGCTCACGAGGATCTCCGCTTTCGCTCTTCTCTCGCCGGTGGCGAGGTGGATTAAGGGTGCCACACGTACAGAAATGTCGGATGGGCTGTTGATTGCGCGGGCACCCTGTCTATTTATGACGTTGATCACTGCAGGTGACAGAGTTGCCGCCGACATTCGCGCAGATCGAAATAAGTGAGCGTCACGGTCAATTTCGCTCTTTGCTTTTTGTTTGCATTCGCGAATGAACAGACGCCGCCGCCGGTTTGACGTGAAATACTCCTGATTCATGACCTCCCCCACCTTGTCGCTGGTCATTCCCGCGTACAACGAAGCCGATTCGATCGGTTGGCTACTCGAGTCCCTGATGACCGAATTGGACCAGCTCGACGAGATCATCGTCGTCGACAACAACTCCACAGATGAGACGCCGCAGATCGTCGCCGGGTTCACCGATCGCATCGCCCAATTGCGCGTTGTCACCGAGAAGCGGCCAGGAGTCATCGCCGCGCGCAATGCAGGTTTCGACAGCGCGACCGGCGACATCATCGGAAGGATCGACGCCGACGCCAGGGCGAAGCCCGGTTGGGCCCGCGCGGTCCGCGAGTTCTTCGCAACTGCCGACGAGACAATCGGTGCGGGCACCGGCTTCTTCGACCAATACGACATGCCCCTGCAATGGGTGCACAGGCAGTTGCTGACGGTTGCGCTGAAGTCGGCCGACAAGAAGGGCGGCGACCTTCCGTCGCTGTTCGGCGCGAACATGGCGATCCGCCGAACGACCTGGGAACAGATCCGCCCGATCCTGCTCGATCAGAACGGCATCTTCGACGACCTCGACATCACGTTGTGTGTGACCGAGGTCGGCCAGCGAAGTGTGTTCATCCCAGGCATGGACATCAGCGCCTCGGGACGCCGCATGCTCTCGAGCGTGGAGGTGTACCGCAAGTTCACCGACTACATGCCCGCCACGTATGAGGCGCGCGGCATGCACGAGCAAGCTCGCAGGTCCGTGGCCAACGTCCGGACGATGCGGGTGCTCCATCGCATTTTCTGGCTGCCGTCACGTGCGTGGGACCCGGTCAAGGGCCGGTACTCGCTGAAACAGCTGTTCTCCAAACACAAGACGCGGGTACTTCCGTACGCGTCGTCCTGACCACGTCACGGCGATTGGTGGCGCCCCGGCATCATCCCGTAAACTCTCAACGAGAGGTTTACAGTTTGTGATCGGATGAGGGGCAAGGTTTGCTGCGAACGCTGGATCGACGATGGCTCACGGGACGAACCGTCCTGGTATGCATGGCGGTGATGTGCCTGGGATTGACCGCACTCGCGGCGCCTGCGACGGCGGCACCTGCACCGACAGCGGCTGACGAGTCACCGGAGGGCGCCAATGACTGGTCCTGCATCCCCAGCCCGGCACATCCCCGCCCGGTTGTCCTGGTCCACGGGACATGGGCCGACATGGCCACCACATGGAAAACGCTCTCTCCGGCGCTCAAGGCCGAGGGGTATTGCGTCTTCGCTCTCAACTACGGAACGAGGGCGCCCGGCACGCTCCAGAACCTCCTCGACCTCGTCGGCGGCGACACCATCGAGCGGTCGGCCCGCAGTCTCGGCGATTTCGTGTCGCGCGTCCGCACAGCGACCGGGGCGCCGCAGGTCGATGTGGTCGGGCACTCTCAAGGAGCGCTTGTCGCCCGGTCGTACCTGAAGACGGGCGGCGGCTCGGATGCCCTTCGTCCTGAGCGCAACATCGTCCGCACCCTGGTCAGCCTTGCCGGCACCAATCAAGGAACCAGCTTCAACATCAACCAGCAGCTCGGTGCGATCGCCGAGATGCTCGGTATCCCCGTGGTCACGCTTGCCGCCGCAACGGTGGGGCCCTCGTACATCGAGCAGATGGCGGGCTCCCCGTTCCTTCGCGAGCTGGCCGCCGGCGGGGACACCCGTCCCGGGGTCGATTACGTGGCGGTCGGTACCAAGCAGGACACGATGGTGACGCCACCGGAGCACTCGTTCCTCAATCCGGTTCCGGGCGCGACCGTGAAGAACGTGTGGGTGCAAGACGGTTGCGAGGGCGCTGAGGCCAACCACATGGAGGTCACCAGCAGCCCACGTTCGGTGTGGATCACCCTCGCTGCCCTCGACCCGGGATATGCGCGGACACATCCGGCACCGTGCCCTTGACGCCAGACTGACTCGGGCCGGGAGGAACGTCAGAGCAGGGTTTTGACGATCCGCGCGGCCTCGTCGAAGTCCCCGGCGAGATGGGTGCCGGGAGCAGATCCGAGATAGTCCCGGTAGATGGCCGAGATCTTCTTGTTGGCGTTATCCACCATCACCACCGGCTTGTCGAGCAGAACCGAGAAGACCGCTGCGTGGAGTCGGTCGGTGACCACAACCTTGCCCTCGGACAGGATGTCCACCGCGTTGCGGATGATCAGGTCGCACTGGTAATCGAACGCCCACCGGGCGTACGGGTAGGCCCGCACCCGGACCCGCGGCACCTTGTGCATCGCCGAGTTCACCAGGCTGACAGGCCACCACTTGAAGTTGTCCGCCACCGATGCATGCCATTCGGTCCGCGGCACGCCCGGGAACGCCCGGCCCACATCGTCCTTTTCGTGCATCGATTCTTGATCCCGGCGTTTGAGCATCACCACGTCGCGGCTCGGTTCCCCTACCGGTGGCAATGGACGGGCTCCGAATGCCAGGTCCGGACAGTAGACCACCCGATTGTCGGGAAACAATTCGCGGGTCATCTCGCAGCCCGCCCTGTCGCGGATCATCAGAGTCAGATCCGGATGCCGCGAGTAAACGGCCTGCGCACGCTCCAGCGCAGACTTGTCGAGAAAATCGATCGTCTGCGGCATCTGGATGATTTTCCGGTTCGGATTCTCCTCTATCACCCGTTCACGAAAAAGCTGAAATCGGTCATATCGATCACCGAAATTGCCACCACCCTGCAACAACAGGGGGCCCGTCGGCAGTCGACGCGAAAGGGCTGCGCGGTCATATGTATGGGTCGCACAGACATATGCGGGGTCGATCCCCAGCCGGTCGAGGTACGCCAGTTGTCCGCGATAGATGAGGAGGTCACCGGAATTGAAGTGGTTGGGGTAGTCCAGAACGGCCACCCGATCCCCCGGGATCTCCGCCCGCAGGATGTCTGCGGTCTCCTGTTCGATCTGGTCTACAGCTGTCGTCACGCGTACATCCTTCTGTGAGGGGCCTGCCCATCGGCCGGCGCCCGAGTGGACGGTTCGGGATCAGGCGATCGGCCGGTCTTCTCGGTCGGCGAACAGTCGCCTGATGCTGTGCTTCCGCGTCATCGGATCGTACGTACGGGTGGGTACCCAGAACGCGAGGTACATCGCACGCGCGATCCACACATTGATCCACGACGCCCGAGCTCGTGACCGGTCGCCGTGCAACTCCCATGTGCGGGGAACGCCCCGGGTGAACTGCCAGTACAACTTTCGGCTCGTCAGCATCCGCCGGCCGGACACCTGCACCCGCATGCCCTCGACCACGGCGATCTTCCGACCGACAGCCCGCAACGCGATCGAGATGTCCAGATCCTCCCAGATTCCCGGCTCGTCGTGGGTCAACGACTCGATCTGCTCCCACACCTCGCGCCGAAGCGCCATGTTGGCCCCGTACACGCCAGGCGATTGCTTGACCTCGTCAGTCTGGCCGTTTCGCGACGTGGTCGCGATCCGCATCAGAGCGCGGTGCACCCCTTGAAGAGGCATGTCGTACTGGGTGAACGGGCCCACGGCCGCGCCGAACTCGGGGCCCGCGGACGAGAAGAATCTGTCGATCGCGGCGGCCCAACCCGGCGCGACGATGGTGTCCGCGTCGATCCGTGCGATGACGTCGCTCGTGGCCGACGCCAGGCCACGATTGCGAGCGGGCACGATTCCCTGGCGACTCTCGTCGAGCAGTCGTATCTTCTGGACCGTCGCTTGATGAGCGGCGACTATATCTGCCGTTTTATCGGTCGAATTGTTATTGACCACAACTATCTCTGCGATGTCGTCGATTTGTTCGACGAGATTATCGAGACACCGACCGATCGAAACTTCTTCGTTGAATGCTGGTATGACCACTGAAATGGACACAGCTCCCCCTCGCCTCGACGACCTGGGTGGACAATTGGCTGCTCAATGCTCCACATGCCACATATCTCATGAAAAGCGGCGCGCAAAACAATGCGCCGTCACTCACTTTACGAGATTAGAGGATGCACGTGTAATTGCCCTGCATTTCGCTTGTCGCTCGTATGAACGCGCGAAATATCGACTCAGTCGCTGGATCGAGCGGGCTTGAGCTTCGCTCGCAGTACGGCACAAGCTCGGGCTGCAGACCGAGCGCGCGCGAGTTTCACGAGCGGGCCGCGAGCTGCGCTCGCGATACCGGCACAAGCTCAGCCTGCAGACCGAGCGCGCGCGAGATTCCCGAGCGGACCTTGAGCCTCGCTCGCAGTACCGGCCGACGCTCGGTCTACAGACCGAGCTAGCGCAAGTTTCACAAGAAAGCCACCGGGAGCGCTCGCGGTACCTGCCTGCAAACGACGCGACGCCCACTTTTGGCAGCGGGCCGTCAGAAGCGCTCGCGGTACCGGCACAAGCTCGGGCTACAGACCGAGCTAGCGCGAGTTTCACGAGCGGGGTTCAAGCTTCGCTCGCAGTACCGGCCAACGCTCGGTCTACAGACCGAGCTAGCGCGAGTTTCCCGAGCGGGGCTCGAGCTTGCTCGCAGTACCGGCACACGCTCGGGCTGCAGACCGAGCGCGCGCGAGTGTCGCGAGCGGGCCATCGAAGGCGCTCGCGGTACTGGCCAACGCTCGGTCTACAGACCGAGCTAGCGCGAGTTTCCCGACCGGGGCTCAAACTGCGCTCGCCATACCGGCACAAGCTCGGTCTACCGACAGAGCGAGCGTGGCTCAGCGACCGGCCAGGCTCCGAAGAGCCAACAGCCAATGCTCCATCAACTCGTCGAGGTCCTCGGGGTCGACGGCATCTGCGATATACGTGACGAAGGCGCGCACGACCGGCCCGTCCGGTGTGTCGGTGGCCATCGACTGGATGTCGATCTCGGCCTGGGCCGGCATCCGGTTCCCTCGTGCCATCACATCGCTGTCCGTGCTGCCCAACTGCGGCCCACGCACGTCCGGGAACCACGGCGCCGCCGCGATCTCGTCGGCGATGTCGCCGCCCGGGACCGTCCCGATGTAGTTGAACACGATCTGGGGCTCGGGCAGCGCGGCCAGGGTTGCAGCCGATTCCGGGTCCAGATAGCGCAGCATGCCGTAACCGATGCCCCGGTCCGGGTTCGCCGCCATCGCCTCGCTGGTCCGGTTCAACACCTCGCGGGCGATGTCGGGCCGTTCGAACAGCGCGGCCATGTCGATGCCGGACAGGTCGATCCTCGCGGGGAACATCGACGTGAACCAGCCGACCGTCCGGGACAGGTCCGCACCCGGCACCACGTCTTCCTGACGTCCGTGACCCTCGAGGGTCAGCAGCGCACTGGGCACCTCGATGCCGCGGTCCCGTCGCCATCCGACCACCGCAGCAGACAGGCCGGCAACCAGCTGGTCGGCCATTGTCGTCCCGTCGCCGGTGGCGCTCATCAGTGGCTCGACGATGTCGGCCGGGATCTCGATGGACGTCCTGGTGAGCAGGTCGGTCCGGTCGCGGTCGAGGTCGAGCCGGCGACTGCCCAGATCCGGGTCATCACCGTCGAGGATCGACGTCCAGTACTCGAGCTCACCTCGCCGGTCCGCGACCCGCTCATGCTGGCCGGCAGTCCAGTCCCGCCACGTCGTTCCCGCGTCGGGAAGCTCGACGGGAGCGCCTGCGGAGACCTGCGAACCCGCGGTGGCGATGTCCGCCACCAGGATTCGCCACGACACCGCATCCACCACGAGGTGGTGCGCAACGATCAGCAGCCTGCCGGCGGCATCCGGTCCCGCATCCAGCCAGGCGAGCCGCAGCATGACGCCGTCCTCAGGAGCGAGCCGGTCCATCTCTTCGAACAACACCTCACGCAAGGCGTTCTGGTATCCAGGCGTACCCGGACGGCTGTCGTCCGCCAGAGTCACGCGGCGCAGCAACGAGTGCACGTCCACAGATCCTGGTGCACCGATGAGCAGTGCCCCGGCGTCGCGATCGAGCCGCGACCGCAGGATGACGTGGGTGTCGATGACCGCGCCCATGGTGGCCGCGATCTGGTCTGCCGTGACGTCGGTAGGAAGGTTGACCACCATCGGCATCACAAACCTGCGGGTGTCTCCGCCGCGTTCGATCATGCGCGCTGCGGCGGGGCTGAGCGGGGCCAGCGTCGGGTCACCGGGCGCGCCAACGGGTTCGACGCTCGCGGCAGCCGTCTCATCAGTGTCAGAGGCGGCTGCGCGATCCACCGCAGCAGCGAGCGCGACGATGGTGCGGTGCTCCAGCACATCCCGGGCGGTGAAGTGAACTCCGGCCGACCGCGCCCGGCTGACGAGCTGCATCGCGAGGATGCTGTCGCCGCCGAGTTCGAAGAACGAGTCGTCGGCACCCACCGTGTCGGCACCCACCAGCTCGCCGACGATGCGGCAGAGCACTTCCTCGGTCGGGGTCGACGGTGCCCGGCCCGCAGCCAAAGTGGCCTCGGGTAGTGGCAGTTCACGTCGTGCGATCTTGCCCGACCGGCTGCGCGGGAACTCCTCCAGCGGGACGATCACCTCGGGCACCATGTACGGCGCGAGTGTGCGAGCGGCGTGTGCACGGACCGCCTGTGGATCTGCGTCGTGTCCGGTGACGTACCCGACCAGACGCTGCCGTCCGCCGTCCTCGTGCATCACCACGGCGGCCTGGGCCACCGAGTCATGCTGTGCCAACGCGGATTCGATCTCTTCGAGCTCGATGCGCAGACCGCGGACCTTCACCTGAAAGTCGACTCGGCCGAGGTACTGGAGTGTGCCGTCCGCGAGGCGCCGCACCCGGTCGCCGGTGCGGTACATCAGGGACCCGGCAGGTCCGAACACACTCGGGACAAAGCGTTCGGCAGTCAGGTCGGGACGGCCGAGGTACCCGCGTGCCAGCTGGTCACCGGCGAGGTACAGCTCACCCACCGCACCCACCGCGCAGGGCCGAAGCCACCGGTCGAGGACAAAGCTGCGGGTGTTCCAGACAGGCCGGCCGATCGGCGCCGCATCGGCACGGGTTGCGTGCCCGTTCAGGTCCGTCCCCGGTACGGCGACAACCTGCGAGGTGGCATCGACGGTGACCTCGGTGGGCCCGTAGAGATTCACCACCTGCGCGTCGGCGAGGTCGGCCACACGTTGGGCAAGCGACACCGGGAGGGCCTCGCCACCACTGAACACCGTGCGCAACGACTTCAACGATCCGGGTTCTGCCGACTCCGCGAACACGGCCAGCACCGACGGCACGAACTGCACCACGGTCACGTCGTGCTGCTGTACCAGCGACACCAGTTCATCGGCTTCGCGATGTGCCTGCGGACCCGCGATCACGGTGGTGGCACCGACGATGGTGGGCGCGAACATCTCCCAGACCGAGGCGTCGAAGGTGAACGGCGTCTTGAGCAGGACCACGTCGTCCGCTCCGAATCCGTGTTCGGACGCCATCCACTGGAGCTGGTTGACCAATGCCCGCTGGGAGATCTGGACACCCTTGGGCCGGCCGGTGGATCCGGAGGTGAACAAGACGTACGCCAGCGAACGTGGACGCACCCTGCCCCTGCGTTCGCCGGGACGTATCGGGCTGTCGTCGATGGACTGCAGATCCGGCACGGTCGGGTCCAGGCAGTTGACGCCGGGCAGCGCCGAACGCAGCCGGCCGAGCTGTGCCGAATCGGCCACCACGCAGGTGACGTCGGCGTCCGAGACGATCGTGCGCAACCGGTCGTCGGGCGCCTCCACATCGAGCGGCAGGTAGGCGCCACCCGCCTTGAGGATCCCGTAGACGGTCGCGACCTGCTCGAGGCTGCGCGACATTGCCACGGCCACAACGGCATCGGGTCCGACACCACGGGCGATCAGAGCCCGCGCCCGTTTGTTGCCGAGAGCGTCGAACTGCGCGTAGGTCAGCGACCGCTCGCCCTCGATGAACGCGACGGCGTCTGGAGTTGCCGCCACCTGCTCGGCGAACAGTTCCATGGCGGTGCGGTCGGCGATCTCTTTACGGGTGGAGTTCCAGGTGTCCAGTTGCGCGTGCAGTTCGTCCGCGTCGAGGAGGTCGAGTTCGCGAACCGGCGTCAGGCTTGCCTGCGCGAACGTGTCCAGGACCCTGACCAGTCGATCGGCCAGCACCTGTGCGCGGTCGTCCGGCACCAGGGACGGCAGGTACTTCAACTTCAGCGACAGATCTGGATCCGCCTGTGCCAGAAGTGTTGCCGGGTAGTGCGACGCGTCGTTGATCTGTGCGCCCGCGATCGACATCCCGTCGATGTCCGACTGCGCGTCGAGCTTGCCGCGGTCCACCGGGTACGACTCGAAGACGGTGAGCGTGTCGAACAGGATCGGCAGTCCCGCAGAACGCTGGATCGTGGGCAGCCCGACGTGGTGGGCGTCGAGGAGGCCTGCCTGTTCGGACTGGATCCGTTCGAGAAGTGCGAGAACGGTCTCCCTCTCGTCGAGCCTGATCCGCACCGGGATGGTGTTGATGAACAGTCCGAGTATCGACTCCACACCTGGGATCTCGGGTGGTCGACCCGAGACCGTGGCACCGAACACCACGTCGTCACTGCCCAGGGTGCGTGCCAGCACCAGACCCCATGCGGCCTGCACCAAGGTGTTCATCGTGATGCCGCGGTCCCGCGAGAGATCCGCGAGCCCTTCGGCGGTCCGACGACCGAGGTCCAGTCCCAACTCGATGGGGATCTGATCTCCGGCGCTTTCCACGGCCGGCTCATCGACCAGCAGGGTCGCCGAGTCGAGGCCGTCGAGGGCGTGTTGCCACGATCCGACGGCCGTGGCCATGTCGCGCTGGTCCAGCCAGGCCAGGAAGTCGCGGTACGAACGGGTGCGGGGCAGGTAGGAGTCGTCGCCGCCGGTGGCGTACAGCGTGAACAGCTGTTCCATCAGAAGCGGCCCGGACCACCCGTCCAGCAGGATGTGGTGATTGGTGAGCGACATCCGGTAGCGAGGGGTTCCGTCGGCATCCGGGGCGATACGCAGGAGCAGCGCGCGCATCAGCGGCGGAGCGGCCATGTCGAACCGGTCGCTGCGGTGAGCCCTGAGCAGCCGGTCGACCTCGTGGTCGGCGGCTGCGCTGTCGGTCCGGTAATTGTCGGTGAGATCGACGACCTCCCAGGCGATGTCGACACCACCGGCGATCACCTGGACAACCGAACCGTCGCCGATGTGCCGGAATCCTGCGCGCAGGTTGGGGTTTCGTCGCACGAGAGTAGCCATCGCCGCACGCAGGCGCTGTTCGTCGACGATCCCGCGCAGTTCGAGGACAACCTGGGCGGTGTAGACGTCCGTGACGTAGTGACCGGCCACCTCGGCGTGGAAGAGCATACCGATCTGCAGCGGCGAGAGCGGCCAGATGTCGTGCACGACGGGGTAATCGCGCTCTAGTTCCTCGATCTCACGCTGGCTGATCTGAACCAGCGGAACATCGGACGGGGTCAGTCCGCCGGCCCGGCCACTGCGCTCGTGGGTGGCGAGCGCGGTCGCCGCAGACACCCAGAGGTCGGCGAGTTCCTGGACATCGTCGTGGCCGAGGATTTCCCCCGCGTAGCCGAAGGAGGCCGATAGCCGGGCACCGTCGGCGTGGTCGGTGGTGACCGCGTTGATGCTCAGGACCGCGGGCACCACCATGCCTGGATCCTGTGCGCCCGCAACCGATCCCCCACCGTCGGTGGCTCGCTGCCACCCGTTGGCGTCTGCGACCGGGTCCGTGTCGTCGTTCCCGGCGCTGACGCGGCCGAGGTAGTTGAAGCCGATCTGGGCGCCCTCGTAGGCGGCGAGCGCGGGAACCGAACGCATTCCACCGTGAGCGAGGACGCCGAATCCGATGCCGTTGCCGGGCACTGCGAGCAGTTGCTCCTTGACGGCCTTGAAGGCCGAGCCCGCAGCAGGGCCACCGGCGAACGCGTCGCCCTGGTCGATGCCGGCGAGGTCGATGGCCAGCGGGTACATACTGGTGAACCAGCCGACCGTGCGAGACAGGTCGGCTCCACCGACGGCTTCTTCTTCGCGCCCGTGGCCTTCCAGATCGATGAGCAGCGTGTCCGAGTGCACCCCCCGACGCGCGCGCCATTGCCGCACGGCCAGAGCGAGTGCCGTCAGCAGCGCATCGTTGACACCGCCCCGGTAGGCAGAGGTGACGCCGGTCAGCATCGACTCGGTCACGTCGTTCGGGAACTCGACGTCCAGGCGTTCGACCGTGGACGCCGTGTCGCGGTCGGGATCGATCCGGCGATCACCCAGAGCGGGATCGTCGGTGGCGACAACCGCAGACCAGTGGTCGAGCTCGTCGTCGCGGTGTGTGGCGGTCTCGGTGAGCGCAGTTGCCCACGCACGCAACGAGGTTCCCACAGCTGGGAGGTCGGGGGTGCCGCCGTTCTCGCTCTGCCCCCAGGCGATGGCGAGGTCGGGCAGGAGGATCCGCCACGACACGCCGTCCACCACCAGGTGGTGGACGAGCACGTACAGCCGGCCGGTGGCGGTGCGGTCGACGGGATCGAACCAGACGACCTGCATCATGACGCCTGCGGTCGGGTCGAGGCGGTCGACCGCCGCCGCGGTGGTGGCTGCGACCATCGCCTTGAACTCCGGCGTCCCGGGCGTCTCGGAGAACTCCACGCGGGTCAGCACCGTGGCCGGATCGATGGTGCCGGCCGGCGGGACGACCAGGCTGGACGATTCCGGGTTCGTGTCGTCGACGAGCAGCCGCGCGCGCAAGGCATCGTGGCGGTCCAGGACGGCACCGACAGCCGAGAGCAGTCGCTCATGTCCTGGATCGGCGGGCAGGGTGAGGAAGCTCGCCTGCGAGAACTGCTTGTAGTGGCGGCGGGTGTCGACAAGCCACCGCATGATCGGGGTCAGCGGTACGGGACCGACTGCGCCACCGGGCAGTTCGGCCAGCATGCGAACCTCGGCGTCGGCGGCGAGCTTGGCCACCTCGGCCAGCTCCGCCACGGTGCGCCGATCGAACACGTCGCGCGGTGTCAGCACGATGCCGGCGGCGCGGGCCCTGGACACGAGCTGGATGGAGACGATGCTGTCGCCGCCCAGGGCGAAGAAGGAGTCGTCGACACCGATCCGCTCCACACCGAGTACCTCGGTGAAGAGGTCGGCCAGCCGCTGCTCCATCGGAGTGCTCGGGGCCCGGTAGGCGCCGGAGTTGCCGTCGAACACCGGCTCTGGCAGTGCGCGTCGATCGAGCTTGCCGGCGGGGGTCAGCGGCACCGAGTCGAGCACGGTGATCGATGACGGGACCATGTGCGAGGGCAACCGCTCACCCAGCCGGGCACTGATCTCGGTCGCCTGGACACTCCGGCCGGGCCGTGGGTACACGTAGGCGACCAGCACGGTCTGGCCGGTGTGGGGATGCGTGTGCCCGATCGTGATAGCGAAGTCGATGTCGGGATGCTCGCCGAGGGCGGAGTCGATCTCGCCCAGTTCGATGCGGAAGCCGCGGACCTTCACCTGGTAGTCGGTCCGGCCGAGGAACTCCAGTTCCAGGCGCTCGTCAGCGGTCCGCTTCCACCGGACGACATCGCCGGTGCGGTACATCCGAGAACCGGGTTCGCCGAACGGATCGGCCACAAAACGTTGAGCTGTCAGATCGAACCTGCCGAGGTATCCGCGCGCGACGGCGGACCCGGACACGTAGAGCTCACCGGCGACACCCGGCGGCACGGGCTGCAGGCGTGAATCCGCCACCAGCGCACGGACACCGGTGATCGGGCCACCGATCGTGACCGGCTGGGACGGGTCCATGGCGTCCGTGGACGTCGACCAGATGGTCGCCTCCGACGGGCCGTAGAGGTTGAACATCGCACGGTCCGGAGCCCAGCGCCGCACCAGTTCGGGCGGGCAGACGTCGCCGGCGACAGCAATCATCTCGACACTTCCGAGACCGTCCGGGGGCACGGTGGCCAGCGCGGCGGGTGTCACGAACGCGTGGGTGACCCGCTGTTCGGCGAGCAGCCTTGCCAGGTCCTCGCCACCGAAGATCGATGCCGGCGCGATCACCTGTGTGGATGCGGCGTTGATCGCCATCATGATCTCGAAGATCGATGCGTCGAAGCTCGGGGACGCGAAGTGCAGGACCCGTGACGACGAGGTCAGCGAGAACCGGGGACCCATCTCGGCCAACAGGTTGGCCAGACCCCGATGGGTGACACCGACACCCTTGGGTCGGCCCGTCGAACCGGAGGTGAAGATCACGTACGCGAGGTCGTCGAGGACGGGCGCGTGCGCCGGGAACGAGGCAGGTACATCCCCGCCGGTCTCAACTGTGCGGCGGCCGTATCGGTCCATGGTCTCGTCGGACACCGGTAGCCACTTGACCAATTGAGGGAGGCGGTCCACGATCTCGTCGGTCGTCAGACCGATGGTCACGTCGGCGTCGGCGACCATGTGCTCGATGCGGTCTGCCGGGTAGTTCGGATCGATCGGCAACACCGCGCCGCCCGACTTGACGATGGCCCAGAACGCGACCATCGAGTTCACCGATCGGCTGATCGCCAGGGCAACGGGCATCCCGGGTCGCACACCTCGGTCGACGAGCAGTTCGGCGTACACACCCGACCGGAAGTCGAGTTCACGGTAGGTCAGCGATTCGGAGCCGCACACGAGCGCCACACCGTCGGGGTTGCTCTGCACCGCGGCGTCGAAGATCTCCATCATGGTGCGCGATGGGACATCCGGCGGGCCGGCGACCGGCGACAATTCGGACCGCTCCGCGGGCGTCAGCAGATCGATGTCACCGATCCGTACGTCCGCGTCGGCGACGATGGCGGTCGCGATCGCGCTGAAACGCTCGGCCAGCGCGGCGATGGTCGACTGGTCGAACAGCGCGGTCGCGTAGGTGAACAGCGCCGTCAGACCCGTGTCGCCGTTGTCGTCGACCTCGTCGGCAAGGGTCAGTTGGAGATCGAACTTGGTTGTCGTGATCGGTGATTCGAGTCCGGACACGTGCATGCCCGGCAGCTCGAGCTCGGCCCGCTCGTTGTTCTGGAACGCCAGAGCCACCTGGAACAACGGCGCGTACGAGGTCTCACGCTCGGGCGCGAGGTGCTCGACCAGACGCTCGAACGGCACCTCCGTGTGTGTGAAGGCGGCGATGTCGGTGGCGCGTGTCCGGGCTAGCAATTCACTGAACGGCTCACCGGGCCTGACCTCGGTACGCAGCACGAGTGTGTTGACGAACATGCCCACGAGGTCGTCGAGTTCGGCCTCGCCGCGCCCGGCGATCGCGGTCCCGACGGCGATGTCGTCCGTGGTGCCCGACCGTGCGAGCAGCACGGCCAGCGCCGCGTGACAGACCATGAACATCGTGGCGTGATGGCCGGATGCCACGCGCGCGAGGCCCTTGCGCAATTCAGGATCGAGCGAGAACTCGTACGACGCACCAGCGGTCGACTGCACCGGCGGTCGCGGACGGTCGATCGGTAGATCGATGACATCCGGGATGCCGTCGAGTTGACGGGTCCAGAAGTCGATCTGACGCGCGGCCAGACTCTCGGGGTCGTTCTCGTCGCCGAGTACCTCGTGCTGCCAGAGGGCGTAGTCGGCGTACTGCACCGCCAGCGGCGACCAGCCGGGCTCACTGCCCCCGGTACGCGCGGTGTAGGCCACCATGACGTCACGCGCCAACGGTGCGATCGATGCGCCGTCGCCACTGATGTGGTGGATCACCACCACCAGGACATGCTCGGACGGTGACCGTCGAAGCAGTGCGATGCGGACCGGCACGGCAGCGGTCACGTCGAACCCCTCGCCGATCAACACACCGAGCTGCGCATGCAACTCGTCGTCGCCCGACACCTCACGCACGTCCAACGAGAGCCCCGCGGAGGGCAATTCGTCCACGTCGAGGATCAACTGGCGCGGTCCGTCGCCGTCATCCGGGTAGCGGGTACGCAGCACCTCGTGCCGGCTGATCACATCGGTCACGGCCTCGCGCAGTGCGTCCACGTCGAGGTCGCCGGACATCGCGATCACGGCCGGGATGTTGTAAGCCGGTGAGCTGGTGTCGAACTGGTTGATGAACCACATGCGGCTCTGCGCGGGCGACAGGGGCAGGAACGCCGGACGCTCGGTCGCCAGCAGCGCAGGACGCGCCCGGTCCCCGTCGGCGCGTTCGGCCAGCAGGGCGAGTCCGGCGACGGTCGGCTCGGTGAACAGGTCGCGCACAGCCAGGTTCGAGCCCACTGCAGCGTTGATCTGCGCGACCACACGGGTGGCCGACAGCGAGTTGCCACCGAGCGAGAAGAAGCTGTCCCCGGCACCGACCATCGTGGCCCCGACAACGTCGGCGAAGATGCCGGCGACGATCTCCTCCACCGGACTGCTCGGCGGCTGATAGTTGTCCGACGATCCGAACTCGGGCTGCGGCAACGCTTTACGGTCGAGTTTGCCGTTCACACTGAGCGGGAGCCGCTCGATCGGCACCACGAGCGCGGGCACCATGTACGCGGGTAGTTCCTCGGCAGCGGTCGACAGCACCGCGCGGGTGTCGAGAGCCGCGCCTGCGGACGGCACCAGGTACGCCACCAGCTGCTCACCGACGTGGGGGTCGCTGTGGACGGTGACCACCGCGGAATCCACCTGTGGCGACATGGTGAGGACGCGTTCGATCTCGCCGAGTTCGATGCGGAACCCGCGAACCTTCACCTGGAAGTCGCTGCGGCCCATGTATGTCAGGGTCGGCCTGGTGTCACCGGCGACAGTGGTCCAGCGCGCGAGGTCGCCGGTGCGGTACATCCGGCTGCCCGGCGTGCCGAACGGGTTGGCGACGAACCGCTCGGCCGAGAGGTCACTGCGCTGGTGGTAGCCGCGGGCCAATTGCGCACCGGCAAGGTACAGCTCGCCGGTCACCCCGTCGGGTACCGGATGCAGCCGGTTGTCGAGCACGAAGACCTGGCTGTTCCATTCCGGCCGGCCGATCGGTACCGCCGAACCCAGTTCGGACGGCACCTCCTGGTGGGTGATGCTGACCGCGGCCTCGGTGGGCCCGTACAGGTTGTGGATCTCCACGCCCGATGACGTTTGGGCAGTCAAGACCCGGAATCGCGAGACGACGTCCGGGGTCAATGCCTCGCCGATACACAGGACGTGCCGCAGTGTGGTGAGCTGGTCGGCCCGCGCCTCCTGCAGGAAGGCGTTCAGCAGTGACGGCACGAAGGTCACTGTGGTGATCGCGGTTCGCCGGATCAGTTCGGCCAGGTACGCCGGGTCGCGATGTCCCTGCGGCGAGGCGATCACCAGGCGGGCGCCCGCGGTCACGGCCCACCAGAACTCCCACACCGAGAGGTCGAAGGTGACCTGCGTGCGCAGGAGCACCGCGTCATCGGCGTCCAGGCGGTACTGCGCGGCGATCCAGTCGAGTTGGTTGACGATCGCGACGTGAGGCACCGCAACGCCTTTGGGTCGACCCGTGGACCCGGACGTGTAGATGATGTACGCCGTGTTGTGCGGTCGCAGCGGAGCCAGGCGGTCGCCCTCTTCCACCGGCGCCGAGGAGACTCCGGTCAGATCGAGGCCACAGACATCGAGCGTCTGGGTCGTCTCGGGCAGCCCCGCCGGTCGCTCGCCTGCCACCAGAATCAGCACGGGCCGGGCGTTGTCGACTATGTAGGAGATGCGGTCCAGCGGATGGTCCGGGTCGATGGGCAGGTAGGCGCCACCGGCAACGGTGACCGCGTACATCGCCACCACCAGGTCGATCGACCGCGGCATCGCAAGTCCGACAGTGGTTTCCGGTCCGACCCCACGGTCGATCAGGATCCGGGCCAACGCGTTCACCCGAACAGCCAGGTCGCCGTACGTCAGCGCGGTGCCGTCATCGGCCTCGAGCGCGACGTCTTCTGCGTTGTCTCGCATCGACTCCGACAGTCGGGTCGCGAGCGTGCCCGGCGACAGCACCACAGCGGTGTTGTTGCGACCACGGACAAGTTCACGCTGCTGTCGACCGGTGAGCATCGGCAGGTCACCGACGGCAACGAGCGGCTCGTCGATGATCTCGTCGATCAACGTGACGAAGCGGTCGGCGATCGCGCTCACCGTCTCCGGGTCGAACAGGTCGTCGGCGTACGTGAACACCGCGTCGAGTCCGGCCGGCAGTCCGTCGTCGTCGTAGTTGTCCGACAGGATCAGATGCAGGTCGAATTGTGCGACGCCCTCGGGCATCTCGACGGGTTCGATGCGCAGGCCGGCGAGGTCGAGGCTGGCGCGCTCGATGTTCTGGAACGACAGGCCGACCTGGAAGATCGGATGGTGGGCGGTCGAACGCACCGGATTGAGAACCTCGACGAGGCGTTCGAACGGCACATCGGCGTGGGAGAACGCTTCGGCGTCACGGTCGCGGACGGTGTCCAGCAGCGCACCGAAACCACGGCCGAGATCGATCTCGGTGCGCATGGCGAGGGTGTTGACGAACATGCCGATGACACCTTCGACCTCGCTCTCGACCCTTCCGCTCACCGGCGTACCGACGGTGATGTCGGGGTTGCCGCTCAGACGCGCGAGCAGCAGCGCGAAGGCGCCGTGGAAGGCCATGAACGCACTGGCTCCCCTTGCGCGTGCCAGGTCGGCCAGGCCGCGATGGGCCTCGGCAGAGATCGAGAACGACATCTGGCGTCCGCGCAGCGACTGCACCGGAGGACGCGGCCGGTCGGTGGGCAGCTCCAGCTGGTCGGGGATGTCCGCGAGGTTCTTCTTCCAGAACTCCACCTGGGTGGCCAGCACGCTGGTCGGATCCGACTCGTCACCGAGCAACTCACGCTGCCAGATGGAGTAGTCGGCGTACTGCACCGGCAGCGGCGTCCACTCCGGAGCCCGTCCGGCCGAACGCGCGTCGTAGGCGACCGCGAGATCGCCGACGAACGGCACCATCGACTGACCGTCGGCCGCGACGTGATGCACAACCATCGACAGCACATGGCGCTGTTCGTCCAGTCGCATCAACGCGATTCGCACGGGCACGGTGGTGGTGACGTCGAAGCCCCGTGCCACGAACCGGGTCAGCTCATCGAAGAGCGTGTCCTCGGTGGCATCGACCATCTCCATCTCCGGAGCGGCCTGCTCCGCCGTCAGGATCACCTGATGCGGTCCGGTCGGCGAGTCCGGGTAGATGGTCCGGAGCGATTCGTGTCGCGCGACCACGTCGTTGATCGCGCGCCGCAGGGCTGCAACGTCGAGATCGCCGACCAGCGTCACCGCGGCGGGGATGTTGTAGGCAACCGATTCCGGGTCGAAGCGGTTGAGGAACCACATGCGGGTCTGGGCCAGCGACAACGGGATCCGGACCGGGCGTGGTCGTGCCACCAGCGGCGGGCGGTGGGCACGTACACCGGTCCCGGAGGCCAGTCGCTCGGCGAGTTCGGCAACGGTCGGAGCGGCGAACAGCTCACGCACCCCGATCTTCCCGCCCAGGGCGGCCCCTGCGCGGCCGACGACCTTGGTGGCACTCAGTGAGTTGCCACCGAGGTCGAAGAAGCTCTCGTCGATGCTCACCTCGGGCAGATCGAGCACCTCTGCGAACACCTCGGCGAGGGTGGTCTCCACCGGATTGCGCGGAGCGCGGAACACGCGGTCGCCCACGGTGAAGACGGGTTCGGGCAGCGCACGACGGTCGAGTTTGCCGATCGGGGTGAGCGGGATGGCGTCGAGGACGGTCACCGCCGACGGCACCATGTGCTGTGGAAGATGTTCGCCCACATTACGTTTGAGCGCTTCCGGATCCACCTCGTGTCCGGGCTTGGGCAGGACGTACGACGCCAGCACGGTGTCGCCACCGGGTCCGGCGGTACCGACCGTGACCGCGAAATCGACGTCGGGGTGCGAATCGAGCAACTTGTCGATCTCGCCCAGCTCCACACGGAACCCGCGCACCTTCACCTGGAAGTCACTGCGCCCGACGTATTCGAGCGAGTGCCCGTTCCTGCCGGGGTCCATGCTGTAACGCACGAGGTCGCCGGTGCGGTAGAGCCGCGAGCCCGGCTCACCGTACGGATCCGGGACAAACCGCTGTGCGGTGATCTGCGGACGATCGTGGTACCCGCGGGCGACACCCGGGCCGGCCAGATACAGCTCGCCGACGACACCGCGGGGAACCACACGCAACCGCGAGTCGAGGATGCGGGTGGTCACGCCACGCAACGGCGACCCGATGGTGACCTTGGAGCCCGCGGACAACGGCGCGGTGATCGTGACGATGACCGTGGCCTCGGTGGGGCCGTAGGCATTTCGCAGCGCACCGGACCAGCGTTCGGTGAGCTCTGGCGGACAGATGTCTCCGCCGACCACCACCGAATGCACCGTGTCGAGCCCCGCCGGGTCGACGGTCATCAGAGCGGTCGGGGTCATCACCACATTGGTGATGCGTTCGGTGTGGATCAGTTCGGCCAGCTCGCTACCGCCGAACACGTCCTGCGGCGACACGATCAGTGTCGCGCCGGCGGTGAATGCCGCCAGCAATTCGCCGACCGATGTGTCGAAGCTCGGTGAGGCCACGTGCAGGAAGCGCGACGAGGTGGTGACGTCGTAGTGCTCGCGCACGTCGGTGGCGAGGTTGGCGAGCCCGTGGTGGGTCACCACCACGGCCTTCGGCTTTCCGGTCGAACCCGACGTATAGATGAGGTAAGCGGGGTGGTCGATGCGAAGCGGTGACATCCGATCGGCATCGGTGACAACGGCTTTGGAGCGGTCTCCGGTCTGCGCGTCGAGTTCGTCGAGGTCATACCAGTCGACGGAGGCGGGCAGCGCCTCGTCGTCGCCGAGCACGGTCAGACCGAAGGCCGTACCCGAGTCCTGGATCATCTCCATGATCCGTTCGAGCGGGTAGTCGAGGTTGATCGGCAGATACGCCGCGCCGGTCTTCGCGATCGCCCACGTGCCGATGATCGAGCTCATCGACCGGCGGACACCGAGTGCCACCACGGTTTCCGGGCCGGCTCCGAGTTCGATGAGCCGCCGGGCGAGCCTGTTGGTGAGCTGGTCGAGCGCCTGGTAAGTGAGCGTCTGGCCACGGTAGGACACCGCGACGCCCGCCGGGTTGGCCTCGACCCCTCGTGCGAGGAGGTCGGGCAGGGTCTGCGGTTCGACACCTTCAGGGCCGCAGACGGAGGTCAGATCGGCGAGTTCGGTCTCGCTCAACACGTCGACGTCACTGACGACCACGTCGGGGTCGACGGCGATAGCTTCGAGGATGCGCACGAACCGCTCGGCGAACGTGTTGATCGACGACTCGTCGAAAAGGTCCGTCGCGTAGGTGAAGACGGCGTTGATCGGCGCACCCGGCTCGTCGTTGTCGCCGATCGACAACTGCAGGTCGAACTTGGCGACGTCGAAGTCGGCGCGGACGGGCGACACCTTCAGACCCGGCAAGGTGAGTTCTGGTGCCTCGTTGTTGTCGAACGACAGCGCGATCTGGAACAGCGGGTGGTGAGCGGTGGAGCGGTGGACGTCGAGCACCTCGACGAGACGCTCGAACGGGATGTCGCCGTGGGCCATCGCGTCGATGTCGGCGGTTCGGACCTGCGCCAGCAGATCGACGAAACGGACCTCGGGATCGACCTCGGCCCGCAGCACGACGGTGTTGACGAACATGCCGACCAGCGGATCGAGGGCTTCTTCGCCTCGACCGGCGATCGGGGTACCGATGGCGATGTCGGCCTCACCGGTCAACCGCTCGATGAGCACCGCCAGGGCGGCGTGCATCAGCATGAACATGCTGACGTCGTGAGACCGCGCGACGCGCTGCAGCGATTCCCTGACCGACGGCGCGACGGTGAACGGCAGTGCGGCGCCGCGCAGCGACTGCATGGCCGGGCGTTGCCTGTCGGTGGGGAGTTCCACCGATTCCGGCAAGCCGGACAGCGTCTTTCGCCAGTAGCCGATCTGTTCCGCGGCGACCGAGCCTGCGTCCTTTTCGTCTCCGAGAACTTCGCGCTGCCAGATCGAGAAGTCCGCGTACTGAACGGCCAACGGGGTGTAGTCCGGGGCCTCCCCTGCCCGCCGCGCCTCGTAGGCGAGCACCAGATCGCCGAAGAGCGGAGCCATCGACGCACCGTCTGCGGCGATGTGATGGGCGACGAGCATCAGGATGTGTTCGGTTTCGCTGATGTGCAGCAACACGATTCGCATCGGGAGTTCGGTTGTCACATCGAACCCGGCGATCGCGTGGCGCCTCAGTTCATCGGCGATCGCCTCTGGATCCGACCGCACCTCCACCTCGTGGAAGATCCCGGTGACCGCCTCGTCCACAGGATGGATGAGCTGGTACGGACCGTCGGCGGTGTCGGGGAACGTGGTGCGCAGCGACTCGTGACGTTCGGCGACGTCGACGATCGCGGTGCGCAGTGCGTCGACATCGAGTTCGCCGGACAACCGCAGAGGGAGCGGCAGATTGTATGCGGGCGAGCTGGTGTCGAACTGGTTGATGAACCACATCCGCGACTGCGCGAGCGACAGCGGGATCCGCTCGGGGCGCGGCCTCGGGGCCAGCTCGGGCCGTGCCTGCGCTCCACCGGAACGCGAGGTGGTCAGCTCTGCCAGCTCGGCGACCGTCGGGTGGTCGAAGATGTCTCGCACGCTGATCTCGATGCCGAGTGCCGCCTGCACCCGGGCGGCCACGCGGGTGGCGCCCAGCGAGGTTCCGCCGATGTCGAAGAACGAGTCGGTGGCACTGACCTGTGATCGCTTGGCGATGTCGCCGAAGACCTTGGCGACGGCTTCTTCGGCCGCCGTGCGCGGAGCGATGTATTCCGCTGCACTGTCCATGAACTCGGGCTCGGGCAGTGCCTTGCGGTCGAGCTTGCCGTTGGCGGTGAGCGGGAACGAGTCCAATTCCATGATGGCGCTGGGCACCATGTAGGCGGGCAACCGGTCACGCAGTAGCCGCAGCAGGTCGGTGTTGTCGACGGGCTGCCCGGGTTCGGCGACCACGTAGGCGACGAGGTGTTTGTCGTCGGCCACGTCGACCACCACCACAACGGCGTCGGCGATCGACTCGTGGTCGGTCAGTGCGGCTTCGATCTCGGGCAGCTCGATGCGCAGGCCGCGCAGCTTCACCTGGAAGTCGGTACGGCCGATGTACTCGAGTTCGCCGTCGGTGCGCCTGCGGACGAGGTCGCCCGTCCGGTACATCCGCTCGCCGCGGGCCATCGGGTCCGCCACGAAACGGTCTGCGCTCAGATCCGGCCGTCCCACATAGCCGCGGGCCAGCTGGACACCGGTGAGGTACAGCTCGCCGGAGACGTTCGGTGGCACCGGCCGCAGACGGGCGTCGAGAACGTGCACGCCGGTGTTCGCCACCGGACGCCCGATGGGGACCACGTTCACGTCGTCGGCTGTGTACTGGTGATAGGTGACGTCGACTGCTGCCTCGGTCGGTCCGTAGAGGTTGTGCAGCCCGGCGTCGGTGAGCTTGGCGAACCGCGCCGCGGTGGCCGGCGGCAGCGCTTCACCGCTGGCGAAGACCCGCGTGAGACCCGCCAGCGAGGCGCTGTCGGCCTCGGCGAGGAACACCGAGAGCATCGACGGCACGAAATGCAGTGTGGTGACGCCACATTCGGCGATCAGCCGCCGCAGGTATTCGGGGTCGCGGTGGCCGTCGGGGATGGCGATGACAAGTGTGGCGCCGACCTGCAAGGGCCAGAAGAACTCCCACACCGACACGTCGAAGGTCGCAGGCGTCTTCTGCATCACCACGTCGTCGGCCGTCAGGGAGTACTCGGCCTGCATCCACAGTAGGCGGTTGACGATCGAGCGATGGCTGACCGCCACGCCCTTGGGACGTCCGGTGGATCCCGAGGTGTAGATGACGTAGGCGGTGTTGTCGCCTCGAAGCGGTGCGGTCCGTTCCTCGTCGGTGATGGGTCCGGTGGCGTAGCCATCGAGTTCGAGGGCGTCGATCACGAGGATGTCGGGATCGGCCGCTGTCCCCTCGGGGATCTCGAACCCGGTACCGGAGGTGGTGAGCACCATCTTCGGCTTGCTGCTGTCGAGCACGTAGGCGATCCGGTCGACCGGGTTCGCCAGGTCGATCGGCACGTACGATGCGCCGGCCTCCATGACGGCGTACATCCCGATCAAGAGCTCGAACGAACGCGGCATCGCCAGTGCGACATACACTTCCGGACCCACCCCGGCCGCGATCAGATGGCGCGCCAGGGCACTGACCCGTCCGGAGAATTCCGCATAGCTCAGCGTCGCGTCCTCGAACACCAGTGCTCTGGCGTCGGGGGTGCGTTCGACCTGCGCTTCGAACAACCGTGCCAGCGTGGGCTCGCCCTGATCGGCGGCTGAGCCCGACTCGGCGATCACCGAGGCGAGCATGCCCGCGAACTGCTCGGCGAAACCTTCTGCTGCCGCGCCTTCGAGCAGCCCCGGAAGCAGTGTGGACAAAGCGACCGTGACGGCGGCTTCGGGCCCCACGCCCACGGCCGCCAGCGTTGCGACCAGTTCGGTCGACTTCGCATGCAACGCGCCGTAGGTCACATCGGTCCCGTTGTGCGACAACGCGATGCCATCAGGGTTGATCCGCGCTGCGGTGGCGAGCAGCTCGGCGAGTGACTTGCCCTTCAGGTCCGACAGTGCCGAACCGAACCCTGCCGCCTCGTCTGCCGATGTTGATCCACCCATCGCCGAACGCTCGGCTTCGGTCAGGATCTCGATGTCGCCGACCGGGACCTCGGGGTCCTCGGTGATGGCGGTCAGCACGGCGAGGAACCGCTCGGCCATCGTCTGCACGGTCGACTCGTCGAAGATGTCCACGGCGAAGTCGAGGATCGCGTCGATCCCGCGGCCGCGGCCGTCGGCGCCGACGTTCTCCGACACCGTCAGGCCCAGATCGGATTTGACGTATCGGATCGGTGAGTCGAGCCCACTCACCTCGAGACCCGGCAGGGTCACCGTCGGCACCTCGATGTTCTGCATGGTGAGCATCGCCTGGACCAGCGGCGCGTACTTGCGCGAACGGGTGGGGGCCACGGCCTCGACAACCTGCTCGAACGGCAGGTCGGCGTTGTTGAACGCGGCGAGGTCGGCCGACTTCGCCGCGGCGAGGGTGGACACGAAAGACGAAGACATGTCGACGGTGCTGCGCAACACGAGCGTGTTGACGAACATGCCGACCAGTCCATCGACCGCCGAGGCATTCCGGCCGGCGGTCGGCGTGCCGACGGCGACGTCGTCCGAGCCGCTCAACCGGGCGAGCAGGATCGAGTACGCGGCGTGCACCACCATGAACATGGTGGTGTCGTTCTCGCGAGCCAGCGCCTGTAGCTGCGCCTGGAGCTCGGCGGGAATGGTGAACGTGACCTCGCCACCGGCAACCGACCGCTTGTCGGTGCGGGGCCGGTCGGTCGGCAGGTCGAGCAGCTCGGGCATTCCCGCGAGGTGCTCACGCCAGAACGAGATCTGCCGGGACGCAAGCGAATCCGGGTCGTCCTCGGAGCCCATCACGCCGCGTTGCCAGATCGCGTAGTCGGCGTACTGCACACTCAGCGGCCGGAAGGCAGGAGCCGCACCGGCAACCCGCGCCGTGTACGCGGTCATCAGGTCGGTGGCCAGCGGGACCAGGGACGAACCGTCTGCTGCGATGTGGTGGATGACCAGCAGCACCACATGGTCGTCGGGGGCGATCTCGAGCAACATCGCCCGCAACGGTGGCGCCGCGGTGACGTCGAATCCCTCGGTGGCGAGTTCGACGCACATCTCGAGCAGCTCGTCTTCGGACCCCACCGTGCGGGTGATCAACTGCGGCACAGCCTCGGAGACGGGAAGGATCTTCTGATACGGGCCCTGCACCGAGTCGGGGTAGACCGTACGCAGGATCTCCTGGCGCTCGATCACATCCATCAGGGCAGCGGTCAGAGAGCTCTCGTCGAGAGAGCCCCGCAGCCGCAGACCGAGCGGGATGTTGTAGTCGGCCGCATCGGGGTTGAGTCGGTTGACGAACCACATCCGTTGCTGCGCAAGTGACAGCGGGATCCGGTCCGGCCGTTTCTGCGGGGTGAGCGGTCGGATCGGCATGCCGTCGAGATCGGGCGAGGCACCGATCGCTTCGGCGAGATCCGCCACCACCGGCGAATCGAACAGGATCCGTACGCCCAGGCGCACACCCAGGATCTCGTTGATCCTGGCGATGGCACGGGTGGCGGCCAGCGAATTACCGCCGAGTTCGAAGAAGGAGTCGTCGGCGCCGACGGTGTCCACTCCCAGGACGTCTGCGAACGCAGCCGCCACAGCGTGCTCCATCGGAGTCGAGGGTTCACGATGTTCGCCTGTGGCACCGCGGAACTCGGGTGCGGGAAGTGCACGTTTGTCCAGTTTTCCGACCGGCGTCAGCGGGACCTCGTCGAGGATCACGATCGACGACGGCACCATGAACTTCGGCAGGAATCCCCCGGCGTAGTCGGCCAGGTCGCGGGCATCGATGGTGCTGCCCGAGGTCGGTTTGACGTATGCCGCCAGAGCCGTGTCACCACTCGGTCCGTCCACACCGATCGTCACTGCGAAGTCCACTGCCGGGTGTCCCGCCAGTACCGCGTCGATCTCGCCCAGTTCGATCCGGAAGCCGCGGACCTTGACCTGCTGATCGGATCGACCCATGTAGGCGATCTCGAAAACGGTCCGGCCGTCGGGCTTGGCCACCTCGACCCACCGCACCACGTCGCCGGTGCGGTACATCCGGACGCCTTCGCCGGCATAGGGATTGGCCACGAACCGATGCGAGGTGAGATCGGGTCGACCGCGGTAGGCACGCGAGACACCCGGACCACTGATGTACAGCTCCCCCGGCACGCCGGCGGGGACAGGACGTAGGCGACCGTCGAGAACAAGCGCTTCGACACCGGCGACGGGGCCGCCGATGGTGACCGGTTCACCCGGCACCATCGGATCGCTGATGTTCGTCATGATCGTGGTCTCGGTCGGACCGTAACCGTTGTAGAGGCGACGGCCGGGAGCCCAACGGTCCACCAGGTCACTCGGGACGGCTTCGCCGCCTGCGACCACGTCGGAGAAGTGCGGCAGCTCGGTCGGGTCCACCGACGCCAGCGCGGACGGGGTGATGAAGGCGTGTGTGACGCGGTTGTCGGCGAGCAGCTCTCGCAGTTCTTCGCCGCCGTAGACACCGGCAGGCACGATCACCATCGTGGCGCCGGCCCCGGCTGCCAGCAGCAACTCGAGGATCGATGCATCGAAGCTCGGCGAGGCGAAATGCAGTGTGCGCGAGTTGCTGTCGGTGTTGTAACGACGATGCTGCTCGGCGTTGAACGCCGCCAGGCCGCCGTGGGTCACCTCGACACCCTTGGGTTTTCCGGTGGTACCCGAGGTGTAGATGATGTACGCGCAATTGGCCGTGAGGACCGGGGCGCGGCGCTCGTCGGCGCTGATACGGCCGGCCGGATGGCGATGCAGGACCGGGTCGTCGATGTCGAGCCAGGCAATCGTCTGCGGCAACCTGACGGCATCGACCCGCCTGGTGAGGCCGATCGTCGCACCCGAATCGGTCAGCATGTGCTCGACACGATCGGCCGGGTAATTCGGGTCGACGGGGACAAAGGTGGCACCCGAACGAGCCACCGCCCAGACCGCGAGCACCGATTCGATGCTGCGGGTGATGCCCAGCGCAACCACGTCTTCCGGTCCCAGACCACGCGAGATCAGCTCGCGGGCAAGCCGATTGGAACGATCGTCGAGGTCGCGGTAGGTCATGCTCTGTCCGCCGCAGACGAGCGCGACCCCGTCGGGGTTGAGGTCCACCGCGGCGTCGAGCAGCTCGCTGAGCGTGGCGGGCGGCACCGGATCGACACCTCGGACCGGCACCAGGTCGGACATCGCCTTGTCGTCGAGCAAGGGGATCTCGCCCAGTACCGCACCGGGATCGGCGACCATTCCCTCCAGCACCCGCACGAGACGTTCGGTCAGCGAGGCGGCCGTGGAGCCGTCGAAGATGTCGGTGGCGTAGCCGAGGAAGCCCGCCATGCCCGCAGGTTTCCCGTCGTCATCCCACTGCTCGGTGAACTCGAAGGCGAGGTCGAACTTGCTGAACTCGGTGTCCACCGCACCGGGGGTCACCGTGAGGCCTTCCACGTCCAGGATCGGCCGCGCATTGTTGTTCAGCCCGAAGATGACCTGGATGAGCGGGGTGTGGGCCGTCGACCGGTGCGGTGTGAGCGCGTCGACGATCTGCTCGAAGGGCACATCGCTGTGGACAAACGCGTCGAGGTCCCGAGTGCGCACCTCGGTCAGGAAGTCCGCGACTGATCGATCCAGCGGTACCTGCGTCCGCAACACGAGTGTGTTGACGAACATGCCGACCAGCGCGTCGAGCTCGGGGGCTCCGCGCCCGCCGATCGGAGTACCCAAGGCGACGTCGTTGTCCGCGCCGGAACGGGCGAGCATCACCGCGAGAGCGGCGTGGATGACCATGAAGTTCGAGAGGCCGTGGGCACCGGCGAGCGCCACGACCCGCTTGTGCAGGCCCGGCGGGACGAAGAACAGATGGCTGGCCCCGACGCCGGTACGGGTGTTGGCACGCGGGCGGTCGGTGGGCAGCCCGATGACCTCGGGCAGCCCGGCGAGGTTCTCCCGCCAGAAATCGAGCTGGGTCGTCGCCAGACTTCCCGGCGCGGCACCGCTGCCGAAGTTCTGTTGCTGCCAGATCGCGAAGTCGGCGTACTGGACCTCCAGCGGCGCCCAACCGGGCGCGCGACCTTCCCGGCGAGCCTGGTAGGCGGTCAGCAGGTCGGTGGCCAGAGGTCGCATCGACAGACCGTCCGAGGCGATGTGGTGCACGACGATCACCAGCAGGTGTTCTTCGGCCGCACCCGGTTTCGGCGACTCCGGTTCGATCCGCCAGAGAGCCGCCCGGAACGGGACGGTCTTGGTGACGTCGAAACCGATACGGGCGAACGCCTGTAGTCGCTCCCACACCTCGCCCTGCGGAATCGAATCGAGACGCAACGGCGGCAGCGCGTCCATGATCGGGATGATGCGCTGTTCCGGTCCCTCGGGGCTCTCGGGGTAGATCGTCCGGATGACCTGCTGCCGTTCGACGAGGTCGACGAGGGCGGCGCCCATCGCCTCCACATCGAGATCTCCGGTGAGCAACAACGTCATCGGGATGTTGTAGGCGCCCGACTCCTGGTCGTAGCGGTTGATGAACCAGAGCCGTTGCTGCGCCAAGGACAACGGAATGCGTTCGGGCGTGGGGCCTTCGGGCTTCACGAATCGGGCCGGCGCTCGGCCGGTCGCGACCACACCGTCGGTGCGGCGCTGTTCGATCAACTCTGCGAGTTCTGCGGGACTCTGCTTCTCGAAGACGTCGCGCAGACCGACGGCCGTGCCGAGGGCATCGGAGAGTCGGGTGGCGAGCCGGGCTGCGCTCAGCGAGTTGCCGCCCTGTTCGAAGAAGGATGCCGTTGCGCTGATCCGTTCGGCACCGACCGCGTCGGCGAACACCCCGGCGATGATCTCCTCCAGCGGCGTGCGCGGCGCGACGAACGACTCTTCGGGGGTTTGCCCGAATTCGGGTTCGGGCAAAGCCTTTCGGTCCACCTTGCCGTTCGGGTTCAGCGGCAGCGCATCCAGGATCACGATGGCCTCGGGGACCATGTAGTCGGGCAGCACCTTGCCGAGGGCGGCCCTGATCTCGCCGGCATCGAGGTCGGCAGAGCCTGCGATGTGGGCCGCGAGTCGGCGGTCGGATGACGCGCCGTGGGCGGACACCACGGCCTGCCGGATTCCCGGGATCGCTGTCAGTGCGGACTCGATCTCCCCCAGCTCGATACGCAGTCCGCGCACCTTCACCTGGAAGTCGCTGCGGCCGATGAACTGTGCGTCGCCGTTCGGTAGCCGGCGGACCAGGTCACCGGTGCGGTACATCCGCGCGCCGGGTTTGCCGTAGGGATCGGCGACGAAACGCGCTGCGGTGGTGTCGAACATGCCGCCGTACCCGCGGGCGGGAGCTATCCCGCCGATGTACAGCTCGCCGACCACTCCGACCGGGACGGGGCGCAGCCGCCCGTCGAGAACCTTGTGGGTCACGTTCGGGATGGAACGTCCCAGTGTGATCGGCCCGATGTCGCGGGCCTCGTCGCCGACATTCGGTGCGTGGTCGGCCATCTCGACGGCCGTCGCCGAGCTGGTGGCCGCCGTCTCGGTCGGCCCGTATGTGGACAGCAGGTGCGTGTCGGTGCCCAGCAAGGTTCGGTAGGCCCGCGGCGGCAGGACCTCACCACCGGCGGTGACGTTGGCAATGCTGGTGACGACCCGGTGCTCGTCGAGCTCCACCAGGAGCTCGAGTGCGCTGGGGGCGACGTTGAACAGGTCGATCTTTTCGGACGCGATGATGCCGAGGATCTCCTCGGGATCGAATCCCTCTGTGGCCAGGCGGATGACACCACCGACCCGCAATGCGAGCCAGATGTTCTTCTGCGTCATGTCGAATCGCGGCGATGAAGCGATCAGGACGGTGTCACCGTCGCCGAACGTGACCTGGCCGCGATACCAGTTCCACATGTTGAGCAGTCCGGCCGCGGGTACGAGAGTCGGCTTGGGCCTGCCGGTCGAACCAGACGTGGTGATGACGTAACCCAGTCGACTGCCGGCACCGGGTTCGGTCCAGCGATCCGGTAGCGCTGTGGCATCCAGTCGCCGCAGCCGCTCCTCGGTCGCGCTGTCGCCCAGTTCGATCAGGAGCGCACCGGTCGCCGCGATCCGGGTGCGGAATTCGTCCGTGATGGCGTTCTGACTGGCGACCACCACCGTGGCGCCGGTGTCCTCGATGACCGATCCGGCCCGTTCAGCAGGCGCGCCCGGGTCCAGAGGCAGGTATGCCGCGCCCGCCTTCCAGGAGGCGAGCATGCCCAGCACCCAGTTCGCCGACCGTGGGGTGAGCAGGCCCACCACGTCGTCGGGACCGATGCCTCGTGACATCAGTTCGCGGGCAAGACGATTGGCACTCTGGTCGAGTTCGAAACGGGTGTACGACGCCTCGGGGCTGCGCACGGCAAGTGCACCCGGATGTTCGCGAACACGCTCGTCCCACTCGGTGAGCGGCGTGGCGACCACACCCTGCTCCGGCGCGGCCGTGCTGTCTGCGGCTGGCGCCGTGGTCGTGCGGTAACGCTCGAGCGAGCGGCCGCCCACCAACCGCGCGGCGTCGGCTATGACGGTGTCCAAGACGGTGGCAAAGCCCTCGGGCGCCAGCATGATCGTCGGAACCAGCCCACTGAGCACCACCGAGGCGATGGCATCGGAATCCATACCCCGCTCGGACAGCGGCCCCGACAGCTGCGAGAAGCGTTCGTTGAAGTCGCGGTAGGTGATCCGTGTGCCGTCGTGATCCACGGCAACCGCATCGGGGTCGATGTCGACAGCCGCAGCGAGGAGCGCTGCGAGGTCGCGCGCCGTGTACTTCGTCGGCTCGGGTTCCGAGTCGAAAGCGGGTTCGGAGTCCAGCCGCTCGGCGTCGGTGAGGATGTCCACATCGCCGATCACTGCAGCAGAGTCCTCTGCGACGGCGCGAGCGAGGATCACCAAGCGCTCGGCGATGGTCGCAACGGTGTCGTGATCGAAAACGTCACTGGCATAGGTGATCCGGCCCGTCAGGGTACGTTCACCGGTTTCACCGACGGTCTTGTCGTCGAGGGTGAAGGTGAGGTCGAACTTCGCACCGGTGGCCATGTCCGAGACGACACCGACGCTCAGTCCGGGCAGATCCACCCGCGCTGTTTCGTTGTTCTCGAACGAGAGCAGCACCTGGAACAACGGCGAATGCGAGCTCTGCCGCTTGGGCACGAGGGAACCGACAACGTTCTCGAACGGGATGTCGTCGTTGGCGAACGCATCCAGATCGGCGGTGCGAACGCGCGACAAGAGGTCGTCGAAGCGGTCGCCGGCGTCGACCCGGGTGCGCAGGACGACAGTGTTGACGAACATTCCCACCAGCGGTTCGAGGTCGGCGTGGTCGCGGCCCCCGACGGGGGTACCGACCGTGATGTCGTCTGAATTGGACAGCCGGGCAAGCAGTGTGGCGACGAGCGAGTGCACCACCATGAACAACGACGCCTGGTTGCGTTGGGCCAGCTCGTTGAGGGATCCCACGATGTCCGCCGGGATCTCCAGTGGCACAGCGCCACCCTGCATCTCCCGGCGCATCGGGCGCGGGCGGTCCAGTGGCAGTTCGATGACCTCTGGAACACCGGCCAGCGCCGACCGCCAGAACTCGAGCTGCTTGCCTGCCGTTGTCGCCGGATCGTCAGGCGAACCGAGGACACCGCGTTGCCATGCGGCGAAGTCGGTGTACTGCAACGGCAGTGCGTCGAAGTGAGGTTCGGATCCCGAGCTTCGGGCTGCATAGGCGATGACCAGGTCACGGGCCAGTGGTGCCATCGACGCGCCGTCGGCAACGATGTGATGGACGATCACGATGAGCAGGTGGTCGTCGCCGGACCGGAGCAAACGCGCGCGCACAGGCGGCTCGGTGGTGACGTCGAAGCCGTTGCCTGCGAACTCGGTTGCGGCAGCGAACATCGCATCGGTGTCGGCCACGTCGACGGGCTCGAGATCGACTGTTGCCTCTGACAGTGGCAGCACTCGCTGGTACGGACCGTCCGGCGTATCCGGGAAGATCGTCCGCAGCGACTGCTGGCGTTCGAGTACATCGCCCATCGCGGCGCGCAGCGCGCCGATGTCCAGCGCGCCCTTCAGCGTGAGGGGCAGCACGATGTTGTACGCGGGCGAACCTGCATCCATGCGGTTGAGCAACCACATGGCCTGCTGCGACAGCGACAGTGGCGGCCGTTCGCCGGCGATCCCCGGCACCAGCGCAGGCGTGGCGTCCTGGCCCGCACTACCCGGGTCGGTCTGGTCGAGTCGTGCGGCCAGCGACTCGACGGTGGGGTTCTCGAAGATCTCGCGCACCGCAACACGCCGACCGACGAGGCTGCTGATGCGGGCGACCGCCTTGGTGGCTACGAGTGAGTTACCACCGAGATCGAAGAAGGAGTCACCGACACCGATCGAGGGCAACCCCAGGACCTCGGCGAAGATGTCCACCAGGGCGCGCTCGGTGTCCGTGGACGGCTCGGCCCCGCCACCGATCAACGCCTCGAGGTCGGCTTCCGGCAGGGCGGCACGATCGAGCTTTCCCGAACGGGTCAACGGGATCTCGTCGAGGAACACAATTGCGCTCGGCACCATGTGCGACGGCAACCGCTGCCCGACGAACTCGCGAACCTCCCTGGCGTCCAACGGTTGTGAGGCAAGCACGTGTGAGACCAGCGCCGTCACACCGGAGGGCAGTTCGGCGCCCGAGGTCGCCGCGAAGTCGATTCCCGGATGCGCAGCAAGCGCTGCATCTATCTCACCCAGCTCGATGCGGAAGCCACGAACCTTCACCTGGAAGTCGCTGCGGCCGATGTACTCGACCTCGAGTCGGTCGTCACGCCGGACCCACCGGACGACGTCGCCGGTGCGGTACATCCGCGCACCCGGCTCGCCGTGGGGGTTGGCGATGAACCGGTCAGCGGTCAGGGACGGCCTGCGGTGATACCCACGCGCCATCGCCGGACCGCTGAGGTAGAGCTCGCCGTCGACTCCGACGGGAACCGGCTGCAAGCGGTTGTCGAGGATCAGCGACGTCAGGCCGCGGACCGGCGAACCGATGGTGATGCGTTCACCCGGCTGCATGGGTCCGGCTATGTCAGCGAAACATGTTGTCTCGGTGGGGCCGTAGCCGTTGAACATGCGGCGGCCCGGTGCCCAGCGATCGACCAGCTCAGGCGGGCACGCCTCGCCGCCGACGACCACCGATTCGAATGCGTCGAGCCCGGCCGGATCCACCGAGGCCAGTGCTGCCGGGGTGATGAAGCCGTGGGTCACCCCGTACTGCGCCAGGAAGTCGTGCAGTTCGTCGCCGCCGTACACCTCGGTGGGCGCGATCACCATGGTCGAGCCGTTGGCGAGCGCGAGCAGCACCTCCAGCACTGAGGCGTCGAAGCTCGGCGACGCGAAGTGCAGTGTGCGCGAGTGCTCGGTCAGGACAAAGCGATCCGCTTGTTCGTGCAGCAGGTTCGACAGACCACCGTGGGTGACGGTCACACCCTTGGGCACTCCCGTGGTTCCCGAGGTGTAGATCATGTACGCGGTGTTGGCCACGCGGATCGGTGCGATGCGTTCGCCGTCGCTCAACACGGCAGTCGACTGTTCTGCGACCACCGCGATGGCCTCGTCCGAGTCGAGCTCCAGCCACTCGACGGTGTCGGGACGTTCTGCACGCCACGCCGACGTGGATAGGCCGTACACCGCCGCCGAGTCACGCAGCATGTGCTCGATG
The DNA here is from genome assembly GCF_051487485.1 of Williamsia muralis. Classification (GTDB taxonomy): domain Bacteria; phylum Actinomycetota; class Actinomycetes; order Mycobacteriales; family Mycobacteriaceae; genus Williamsia; species Williamsia muralis_B. The sequence continues at coordinate 364,047 of NZ_JAHVCV010000004.1, forward strand.
CGTTCGGCCGGGTAGCGCATGTCCACCGGCAGGTAACCCGCGCCGGTCTTGGCGACCGCCCACAGACCCACCATGAAGTCGATGGAGCGGCCCATGCCGAGAGCGACGATCTTTTCCGGCCCGATCCCCCGGGAGATCAGAAGACGCGCAAGGGCATTCGATCGCTCGTCCAGCTCGCGGTAGGTGATCGACCCGGCCGGAGAGACCGCGGCATCGCGTTCACCCGCCGCTGCTACCGCCGCGTCGAGGAGCTCAGGCAACGTCGCGAGGCCGGTGGTCCCGACACCGCTCTGACCCAGCAGTTCGGCACGCTGGTCGGCATCGAGGATGTCGACATCGGCGACACGCACGCCGGTGTCGGCAGCAACCTGTCCGAGCACCCGGACCATCATGTCCAGGATCGCTTCGGCCTGCTCGCGCTCCACGATGCCCGGGAGGTATTTCGCCGACAGTCGCAGGCCCGGATCGGACATGGCGATCAGGGTCAGCGGGTAGTGCGTGGCGTCGAGGACATCTGCGTGGTCGACGCGCATCCCGTCGATGTCCGCCGCCGCGGTCAGCGCAGTCCGGTCGAGTGGGTAGGACTCGTAGACCATCATGGTGTCGAACAACGAATCGACGTCTGTCTCGCCCAGGATCTCGGCGAGGCCGACCGTGTGATGGTCGAGCAGCTCGGCCTGTTCCTGCGCAACACGTTTGATCAGCCCACCAAGGTCGGCGGCCGCCTCGAGCTGGATCCGCACGGGCAGTGTGTTGATGAACAGGCCGAGCATCGATTCGATGCCGGTGACCTGCGGAGGCCGTCCCGACACGGTGGTCCCGAAGACGATGTCGTCGCGGCCGGTCAGGCGGGCGAGCACCAGCGCCCAGGCGGTCTGGAGGACATTGTTGACGGTCACCCCGGACTCACGGACGAACTCGGTCAACCTCGTCGACAACGTCTCGTCGAGCACGACGTCCACCTGACGCGGCACCTGGCCTGCGCCGTGGGTGTCGGCACCGGGGAAGAGCAACGTCGGTTCCTCGATACCGTCGAGAGCGCGCGACCATGCAGCCAGCGACTCCTGCGGCGACTGAGATTGCAGCCACGCCAGGTAATTTCGGTACGGGCGCGGCGAGATCAGGGTCTGCGCACTGCCGCCGGCCTGATAGATGGCCAACAGATCAGTCATGAAGATCGGCATCGACCAGCCGTCGAGCAGGATGTGGTGCAGCGTCACCACGAACCGGTGGACCGATTCGCTCTGCCGGATCAGCGTGAAGCGGATCAGCGGCGGCCGATCCATCGCGAACGGCATGATGCGCTCGGCGTGGGTGAGCTCGGTCAGCCGGGCCTCACGGTCGGCCGGGTTTAGTCCGGTCAGATCGTGGTCGGTCCAGGGTGTCGGCGCTTCCGACGGGATGACCGCCACCGCGGCGCCCTCGGAGTCGGTCATGAATGCACTGCGCAGGTTCGGGTGTCGCGCGATCAACGACTCGGCACTGCGCCGCATGCGTTCGGGATCCACTCCCGTCAGATCCAGGACCATCTGTGCCGCATAGACATCCACATCACCTGCGGCCAATTCGGCGTGGAACAGCAGCCCGTTCTGCAACGGGGTGAGCGGCCAGATGTCGGCGATGTCGTCGAATCGCCGCTCTATCTCATCGATCTGACCCTGCCGCACGTCCACCAGCTCGAGGTCTGAAGGTGTCAGACCACCCGCGCCCGGTGAGACCGAGTGCAGTGCAATGGATTCCAGAGCACGGTGCCACAACTCGATGAGGCGGTCCACCGACTCGTCGTCGAGAACCGACGCGGGGTAGTCGATGGTTGCCGACAGTTGCGGTCCAGACGCCGACTCGGTCACCATGGCGTTGACGTCGAGAGCCGTGCGCACCGGCACGGCCGCACCACGGGTGCCGCGGATGGCCTTCTCGCCGTCGGGGACCCACGGGCCAGATCCGTCGGTTCCTGCCAAGCGTCCGAGGTAGTTGAACGTGATCGCAGGGTCGGGCGCGTCCGAGAGAACTTCTGCGCCTTGGTCGTTGAGGTAGCGGAGCAATCCGTAACCAACGCCGCGCCGCGGGACGGTGGCGAGCTGCTCCTTCACCGCCTTCACCAGACTGCCCGCGGATTGCCCACCTGCAAGCGCGTCGTCGACGTCGATTCCGGCGGTGGTCAGAAGCACCGGATACAGGGTGGTGAACCAGCCGACCGTGCGCGACAGATCGGCGCCGGGCAGCAGCTCTTCCTCTCGGCCGTGGCCTTCCAGTGCGACGACGAGAGAGGTCGCCGACTCGCCCCTTTCCCGCAGCCAGTGGGTGGCTGCCAACGCGAACGCGGCAAGCAGTCCGTCGTTCACACCACCGTGGAATGCCTGGGGCACCCGGGTCAGCAACGTGTCGGTCAACTTGGGCGAGAGCACGAGCTCCCGATGCTTGAGTGTTCGGACCAGATCCCGGTCGGGCTGAACCGCCAGGCTGGGGTTGTCGATTGCCGACGCCACCGACCGCCAGTGATCGAGTTCGTCGAGAAGCGCAGGATCGCCCGCCAGCTCCTTCAGACCATGTGCCCATCGGCGCATCGATGTGCCCACGGGATCGAGCGCAACCGGCTCCCCCGAGGAGATCTGGGCCCACGCCGTGGCGAGATCGGGTAGCAGGATGCGCCACGAGACGCCGTCGACCGCGAGGTGATGCAGGACGATCAGCAGTCGCCGCTCGGAGTCTGCGCCAGAGGGCGCCTCGACCACCGTGACGGACATGACGCGGCCGGACTCGGGGTCGAGGGCATCGGTCGCGGCGGTTGCCGCCGACTCCATCGCATCGTCGAACGCCGACGAACCCCTGGACGCGGCGACGGTGATCTCGTCTACGAGCACCTCGGACGAGTCGTCCGCCGGTGCAATCACATGGTGTAACCCGTTGTCGCCGAACGTCAGTCGCGACCGCAGCACATCGTGGTGCCGACGGACGCCTGCAAGAGCCGCACGGAGAACATCGACGTCGAAAGGCTCTGGAGCGGAGACCACAACCGACTGCGAGTAGGGACCGACGGCCGCCGGTTCCTGGGCCATCCAGCTCATGATCGGAGTCAGGGCGACCTCGCCCACCCCGCCGCCGTCGAGCTCCTCGGCGACCAGGGTCGAGCTCTCTTCCCGGGCGACCTCGGCCAGTTCACCGATCGTCTTGTGCTCGAACACCTCTCGCGACGAGAAGTGCAGACCGATCGCCCGCGCACGCGACACCAACTGGATCGACATGATGCTGTCGCCGCCGAGACCGAAGAACGAGTCGTCGAGTCCGACACGGGGCTGACCCAGCAGGTCGGCGACCAGGTCGGTGATCGCACGTTCCTTGTCGGTCGTCGGCGGACGGAACGTCACACTCTGAGCACTGAAGTCGGGTTCCGGCAGTGCTTTTCGGTCGATCTTTCCGCTGGCACCGAGCGGCATCTGCGGGAGTTCGACGATCGCGTCGGGAACCATGTACTCGGGTACCCGGGCCCGCACGGTGTTCATCAACTGCGCGGTGTCGACACCACTGCCCACCACGTACGCGACAAGACGCTGACCATGCGTACTGCGGTGCACCACGACCACGGTCTCGCGAACCGAATCGTCAGCCAGCACAGCGGATTCGATCTCGCCGAGCTCGATCCTGAGGCCGCGGACCTTGACCTGGAAGTCGCTGCGGCCCACATACTCCAGTGACCCGTCTGCCGACCAGCGCACGAGATCTCCGGTCCGGTACATGACTGATCCGTCCGGGCCGAACACACACGGAACAAAACGTTCGGCAGTCAGGTCCGGACGCCCGAGGTACCCGCGGGCGACCTGCGCGCCGGACAGGTACAGCTCACCGACGGCACCGATCACACAGGGCCGCAACCTGCGGTCGAGAACCCATGCTCGGCAATTCCACACCGCGCGTCCGATCGGCACGGTGTGCACCGACTCGGCGTCGACCGCCGAATACGTCGCGTGCACAGTGAATTCGGTTGGGCCGTAGAGATTTTCGATCTGCACACCAGGCAGCGCCTGGTGTGACTGAGCCGCAAGCTTGGCCGGGAACGCCTCACCGGCGACCAGGAGCAAACGCAGTGAGCCGGGCTCGATCCGGCCGATCTCGCCGAGGAAGAGCTGGAGCATGGAAGGAACGAACGAGGTGGCCGTGACACCCTCGGACGCGATCACACCGGCAAGGTACTCGGGATCGAGGTGGCCGTCCGGCTCGGCGATGACAAGTCTGGCACCGACCGTGGGGGCGAACAGCTCCCACACCGACACATCAAAGGTGGTCGGCGTCTTCTGTAGGATGACGTCGTTCGACCCGATCTCGTAATGCCCTGCGAGCCAATCCAACTGGTTGGCAACGCTGTGATGGGGTACGGCCACACCCTTGGGCTTGCCCGTGGACCCCGAGGTGAACAGTACGTACGCCAGCGAGGAAGGACGCAGCGGCGCGATGCGCTCGGCGTCGTCGACCTGGCCGTCGGCCAGCGAATCCAGATCCAAGTGATGCAGATCCACCGTGGCGATCGAGCCGAGATCTACGACGGCACGATCGGAGTCCGCGATGAAGACACAGAGTGGCTCGGCGGTCTGCAGGACATCGGAGATGCGCGAGCTGGGATGGTCGGGGTCGATCGGCACGTAGGCGCCGCCGGCCTTGAGGACGGCGTAGAGCGCGGCCAACATCTCGGCGGAGCGCCGGAGCGCAACGCCCACGCGGACCTCCGGTCCGACACCGGCGCCGATCAGATGACGAGCGAGCTTGTTCGTCCACGCATCGAACTCGGCGAAGGTGAAGCGGCGATCGCCGTCGACCACCGCGATCGCGTCAGGGCGTGCAGCGAGTTGCCGTTTCCACATCTCGAAGAGGTCGTGCGATGCCACCGGATGTTCGGTGGAGTTCCACTGGACCATCGTGGCGGCGATCTCGGCCGGTGAACCGAGATTGAGCGCACCGACGGGGGTCTCAGGGGCGGCCCGCAGCATCTGGGCGAGGAAATCGGTGAACCTGCGGTGGTGCCGCTGCAGTTCCTCGTCGGCGTACGTCTGCGGGTTGGCTTCGAAGTCGACACGCAGATTCGATCCCTGAACCCCCGGATAGAGGTTCATGGACAGGTCTTCGACTGGTCCGGTGGTCAGGACGTGCAGATGACCGACGACGTCGCCGAGCTGCAACACCGGGTGGAACATCATGAGGTTCACCGACGGCCCGAACAGGCCGCGTTGCCCGGTGCCCTGGCCGATGTCGCGGCGCATGTCTTCGTGCCGGTACAACTGCCGCCGGAGAGCGCCGGTCAGCTCGGTCTGGACGGTGCGGACCAGATCGGCGATAGGGGTCGACGGTGTGACGGTCAGACGCATCGGAACGATGTTGGACACCATTCCCCCGGCCCGCCGGAGCTTGGCCGTGTTGCGAGCGGAGACCGGCAGACTCAGGACAACGTCTTCGCTGTCGGTCATCCGCGCGAGGTACGCCGCAAATGCCGCGATGACCGCGGGAGCCGAACTGCCCGACGCGTCGCGGGCCGCCTCGTCGAGAAGCGCAGCGGTGTCGTCGGGGAGCGTGGACGAGGCGAGTCGCGAGAACTCACCCGGGACCGCGCGCTGCTGCGACAACGAGAGCGCGGCAGGCAGATCCGCCGTTCGCTCCGCCCAGTATTCGCGGTCCTTGATGAATCGGTCCGATTCCCGGTAGCGCCGTTCATCGGCGATGATTTCGGGCAAGGCCGCACCCTTGGCGGGCGGGATCTCGGCACCTGATGCGAGGGCTGTGTACACCTCGGCGATGCGCGTCACCATCGCCATCGCGCCGAAGCCGTCGAGCGCGATGTGATGGGTGCGGATGTACCAGTAGTAGTGGTCGGTGCTGATGCGCAGCAGGGCGCTGACGGTCAGCCGGTCCCGGAGAAGATCAATCGGGCGGCGGTACTCGTCGCGCATCCACGTCTGCGCCGCGGTCTCGGCGTCGGGGGAATCGACCAGGTCGACGAACTCGATGGTGTCGTCGATGCTGCCGTCCACACGCTGCAAGGGCAGGCCGTCGGTTTCGACGAGACCGAGGTATCCCGATCCCATCTCGCGGCCGACGAACTGCGATGCCCGGGTGAGGGTATCGAGATCTACCGGGCCGACCAGCTCCACGTACTGGGCGATGTTGATCGCGACCTCGCCCAGACTTTGCTGGGCGAACCAGATCCCACGCTGCGCCGCCGACAGCTCAAATGGGTCGCCGGGCGCTTCTGCTGGTACGTCTGAACGGCCAGCACTCAAAGTTTGCCGCTCCAATCTCGAACGCTTGCTCGCCTCGGCCTCAGTGACGATGAATACTTGTATCTGCGAATGTAATGGCGGTGTCTTCGTTGTTCACATTCAACCCGCAAGTGGTCATTTAGACAGTAACCACGCAGGCGAGTCGCAGATATCTGCCACTCGAATGGCATGCCTTTCTGTGACCTATCGACCAGATTGTCATAGCCGTTACACCGTCGCTTCGGCGGCCCGGATCAGCTCGACATCGCGGTTCTGGCGAGTCCATCGGGCGTCTCCGGCAGCGCAGTCAAGTATAGACCAGGCCTTGCGCACCATCGCTGACGTTCGATCGGTGGCTGTCACCAGGACCGACGAGTCCGGCCCCCTCGTACGCGGTGTGCGTCCGAGGGGGCCGGGTGTCAAATATCGGGCGGCGCGAGGGCCGGTGACGGGTGAACTATCCGCCGGCGAGCCTGCTGGCGATCACACGGAGGTCGATCTCACTCGTCCGACCGGCAGTGACGCGCTGCTGGGGCGGTGCGGTCGCGGTGTGCAGTTCGTCGAAGTCGCCGCGGATCTGAGCAAGTGCATCGTCGACGATTCCGGCGACAACCGAGCCGTCGGTTTCGGCACCGAGAGCCGGGATGCCCGCGAAGATGGCGGCAACGACCGCAGACCGGTCGTCCATGTACTGGTTGCGGGTCACCGGCATCATGAGATTGATCGCACCGGTGAGGTCGCGGTACGTCAGCGCACGCGATCTGTACCGGACGACCACCCGGTCGGGGGTCACTCGAGTGATCTCGCCCACCGCGGCAGGCAGGTCCACCCTCTGAGATGAAGGCGCCATAGCCCGCTGTTGCGGCCGAATCGTTGAAATAGCCATCTGCTCACCAACCCTGTGCATCTGCCTCGACCCTAAGTGGGTCGGCGTAGCTAATATTCACAGTACCCGGGCGGTAAGGGAAGAGAAGTATTCCAGCTGTTACAAGATCGGGGTGTGATCTATGACACACTTTGAGTGCACAGCCTCTGACCTGCGCGAACAAGCGCGCAGCACGCATCGAAAATGAAACATTCGATGCGAATTCGTGTCATTGTCACCGCGTGTTTCGGACAGACGCCATGACCTTTACGGCGGTGTGTCCCGCAGGCCCGCGGCCGGGCACTTACTGCTGAGAATCGGCTTCCATGGCCTCGATCAGACTCTTCGGGCGCAGGTCTGTCCAGTGTTCGTTCACGTAGTCGAGGCACTCGGCGCGCGATGCCTCGCCGAAGACCTTGTTCCACCCGGCCGGGATGTCGGCGAATGTCGGCCACAGCGAATGCTGATTCTCGTCGTTGACCAGCACAAAGAATCGGCCGTCTTCGTCATCGAATGGATTGCTCATGAGCGGACCCTTCTCCAGTTTCGGTTACGCGTGCACCACGGTCGACACACACCACCGCCGGCGGTCCGTACCCCGCATCGGGTGCACAGACTGCCGGCGGACAGCGGATCAGACCAGTTCGGCTTCCGCGAGAACCATCATTGCCTGTATGCGTATCCCGGCAAGCGTATCGGCGAGGCCGCGCGGGCCCGACACCGCCAGCCCGGGTACGGAAGTCATGAGCGCGACGGTGAGGGCGGAATCATCCACCGCATCGCTCGCCATCGCGATGGCGGCACCCTGTGCGCGCCCCTTGAGTTCGCCGAAGTTCACCGCGTAACCCTGACCGACCACCGCCGGCCGATCACGGCCGATATCGGCAGCAGCCATCACGAGCTGCGTGAGTGTGCGATCCTCTCGGTTACGAGAGCCGCGTGCGTCGGATCGGGCCGACGGCCCCTTGCCATAACGGCGGAGCTGCAGTACCACAACGCCCTCCCTCTCAAAACGTGCGCCGAATGCGTTCTTCTCGTGCAATTCGTCGGATCCCTGCAATAGCCCCGTCCAGGTCACCAAAGCATAGCCATTGTCAGACCATTGAATACCAATTGCCCAACATTCCATTCATACGGACGATATCGCTGCGTCGAGCCGTAGCGTTACGGCCCGTTGGGTGCGATAGGTTCGTAACGAATCATCAGGTGTGATCGCGTCGCCATGGCGACCATGACGATGACGGGACGGACATGCAGGCGAGGCGGGGCCGAGTTACGCAGAACAGCGACGACCAGGACGGCGTACGAGCCTCCTCGGGCGCCCCCTCCACCTGCCAGCAGCCCCTCGGCGGCGGCCGGATTCAGCACGCTGTGGTGGCAAACAACCTGGTCAAGACATTCGGTGATTTCACCGCCGTGGACGGCATCAGTTTCCAGGTGCCGACCGGGACGGTGCTCGGACTCCTGGGACCGAACGGCGCCGGGAAGACCACAACCGTCAACATGCTGGCGACCCTGCTGACCCCCGACGGCGGCAGCGCCTCGATCGCCGGCTTCGACGTGGTCAAGGATCGCGCGTCGGTCCGCAAGTCGATCATGCTGACCGGGCAGTTCGCTGCGCTCGACGAATCTCTCACCGGACGCGAGAACCTCATCTTGTTCGGCAGGTTGATGGGTCTGCGCAAACGCGAGGCGAACGGCCGCGCCGATGAACTCCTCGAGGCGTTCAATCTGGTGGAGGCTGCGTCGAGGCGGGTGGGTAAGTTCTCCGGCGGAATGCGGCGGCGTATCGACATCGCCTGCGGTCTGGTGGTCCGGCCGGAGGTGGTCTTCCTCGACGAACCGACCACCGGCCTGGACCCGCGAAGCCGTCAGGATGTCTGGAACATCGTGACGTCGCTGCGCGATCAGGGCATCACCACGCTGCTGACCACTCAGTATCTGGAAGAGGCCGACCTCCTCAGTGACCGGATCGTTGTCATCGACAAGGGGCGCGTAATCGCCGAGGGCACGGCTTCTGCGTTGAAGGAAGAGGTCGGTGGCACCTTCTGCGAGGTGATCCCCAGTTATCCCGACGACCTCAAGAAGCTCAAGCAGCTCTTGGCCGACATGGTTCCACCGGACCAGATCCGCATCGACATGTCCCGGACCTCGTTGACGATGCCCGCGATCAACGCGACGCAGACACTCGTGGAGATCGTGCGCCGCACCGACGCCGCCCGCATCGAACTCACCGACGTCGGCCTCCGTCGTCCGTCGCTGGACGACGTGTTCCTGAAGCTGACCGAGTCGCCGACCGGCGGCTCCCCCGCGTCGTCTCCGGCCAACAGTTCCACGGCAGACCGGGACCGCCGATGACGACGCTGACCCCAGATCGGGTCGTGTCCTCCGGGAGCGATCGTTCGGTGCATGCCGGCCAGCAGTGGCTGGCCCTCACCAACCGGTCGCTCCGAGGGATGGCGCGCGAAGGACAGTTCCTTCTGTGCATCGTCTCCCCGGTACTGCTGACCGTCTGCTTCTACGTCCCGCTGCGGACGATCATGGATCTGTACCCCGGGATGGACTACGCCCAGTTCCTGATGCCGGTGATCTGCTTGCAGTCCGTGGGATTTGTGGCCACCTCCGCTGCCATGCGGGCCGCCACCGACGGCAGCCTCGGGTTGAGCAACCGGCTGCGGAGCATGCCGGTGAACATCCTGGTACCACTCATGGCCAGGCTGGCCGCGAACGTCGTACTGCTCATCATCTCGTTGTGCTGGGCCATCATCTCGGGGCTGGTGATCGGGTGGAGACCGGAGTCGGGTCTGCTCAATTTCGCAGGCTTCCTCGGCGTCGCCCTTGTCGTCGGCATCATCCTGGCGTTCGGCGCCGACACGATCGGCGCCCTGTCCCGGAACCCGCAGGCCACCAGCCAGGCCCTCGCCCTTCCGCAGTTGATCCTCGGAATGCTCTCCACCGGATTTGTTCCGGAAGAACGATTCCCCGAGTGGATCAGACCATTCGCACGCAACCAGCCGATCTCACAATTCACCGAACTGATGCGGGGATTCGACGGCGGTGAGGTGACCCTGCGTCTCGCGTTGCCCTCGATCTTGTGGGCCACAGGGGTTGTTGTCGCCGCCATCATCGGCGGGGCCTGGGTGATGATTCGGAGCAGCCGACGTTGAACGAAGACAAACGTCCGCCGCAGGAGGCACAGGTACCGGTGGTGCCGCGTCGCCCCCGACACCGGGGTGACGGCGACGCCGCCGGACTCCAGCACTGGTGGCGCACCGAGCAGCCCCCGTCCGGACGACGCCGAAGCCGTCCCGACGACCTCCCGACCACACGCTTCGAGCGACTCGACCGCGGCGACGCGGACCAGACCGGTTACGAAGCCCCCGTCACTGCCACCAACCGGACATTCGTCGGCCCGTGGACACTCCTCTCCCCTGGGGCCGCAGCCGCGGACTGGACCGCCGAGCAAGCAGTCCTACGCCCTTCAGGACGTGCGGGAGCCACCGCATACCGGGGTCAGCAGCTCACCCAGTTCACCGATCCGGGCGCTCTGGACACCAGCCACGTATCGGCCGAACTCCAGCAGGCCCAGACCGTTCGTCTGGACGTGCAGAAGATCGCCGCCGCTGCTGCTGCCGTCGACGCGGCCGAGCAGGAGTCGGCCGGCGACCACCGCAAGGACCTCGCGACAGCGTTTGCCGATCACCCCGAGGCCAGTGAACGCGGTGTCAAGGCGTTCCTGCGGCACGCCCGCATCCTCACCGGTCGGCAGTTGCTCGTCGTCACGCGGGACCGACTCACCCTCATGCAGAGCATGCTGTTCCCCTTGCTGAGCATGGTCATGTTCAAGGTTGTGCTCGGAGACGCCGTCGGACAGGCCACGGGTCAGAACAGTGCCTATGGCACTGTGCCCCTGGTTGTCCTGGTCGGGGCGATGTTCGGATCGCTCGCCGTGGGCACCCGTCTCATCAGCGAACGGCGAACAGGACTGCTGACGCGCCTGTATGTACTACCGGTACATCGGGCTGCGGATCTGACGTCGCGTGTCAATGTCGAGATGATCCGGATCCTGGTCAGTACAGCGATCCTCACAACCGCGGGCCTGGCCATCGGATGGCGCTTCAACCAAGGGGTTCTGCCGGCCATCGGCATCTTCGGGGTCGCGCTCCTCTACGGTGCGGCGTACTCGACGATTGTTCTGACACTGGCGGTTTCGGCGTCGAACCTGCCCCTGGTGCCCATCATGTCGCTCATCACGAGCTTGATGATGTTCTTCAATTCGGGGTTCTCTCCGATCGAGGCCTACCCGGAGATCCTGCAGCCTCTGGTCCGCAATCAGCCCATGACGTGCGCCATCGAGACCATGCGTGCGTTGGCCATCGGTGGACCGGTGGCCGAGAGTCTGATCAAGACGATCGCCTGGGCGGTGGGGGCGATCGTGATCTTCGCGTACCCGGCACTGCGCGGGTACCGACGAGCCGCGGCCTCGCGGACCTGACCGTCCTCTTGGCCGGTCTGGCCTGTTCGAAAACCGCCGAGTTGGGGTGTTGTTGCCTACGATCTACACCTATGCCCCAGAAACCGACGCGATGAAACAGATCGCGGGACGCGACGCCGCCTACTTGTATCTCGGCGATGTGAACTCGTCGACCATTGTGTCGTCGTATCTGATGCCCAACCCCGACGGGCTACCGCTGACGATCGATCACACCGCCGCAGTGGATTGGCTACGCGGACGCCTCGATGTGTCGGATCTGTTCACCAGCAAACTGATGCGGCTACCCGGTGACATCGGATTGCCTTACTGGGTGCCGGATCCGGATTTCGACCCCGCGGCCCACGTCCGGTTCCATGCCGTGGCGGATTGGTCCGCGGCCCGAGACCTGGTGGCGGACATCGCGGCCACACCACTCGACCCGTCCCGTCCGCTGTGGATGATGCACGTCATCACCGACATCCCCGATGCACCGGATCAAACCGGATTGTCGACGCTCGTGGCGCTCCACTACCACCACGCCGCGTTCGACGGGATGTTGTTCAGCACCCTGACCGCCACCATGTTCAGCGACCTGGAGGTCACCGACGAGATCCGCGCAGCAGGCCGGGTTGTCGGGGATGCCGAAGAAACACGTGCGGTGGCGGCGCGGAGAGAGCTGATCGGCCTGCCCGGTCATTTCTGGCGTTTCGCCCGTGTCTGCGGAACGACGATTCGCCGGACGCGGGAACAGGCGAAGACATCAGAGCCCGGGAAGCGTCGCATCTGGCCGGTCATCCGGTTCAACGCGCCGTTCCGCGGGCCACGGATCGCCGACGGCGTGATGCTCGATCTACAAGACGTGCTCGAGCTGAGGTCCCGGGTGCCCGGCGCCACCCTCAACGACCTGATGCTGTCCGTCATCGGAGAGGCGACCAATCGTTACCTCACCCAGGTGGGCGAGCGCCCCGAGTCCTCGATGTCCGCGCTTGTGCCGATGTCGACGCGGGCGATGCGTGAGTCCGCTTCGGCGAACCAGTTCGTCCCGATGGTGGTCGATCTGCAGACGGCCGAATCCGATCTCACCACGCGAGTCCGGTTGATCTCCGCCGAGACGAGCCGCGAGAAGAAGCGCATCGCCGAGGAGGCGACCCGGGCAGACGTCGCGGTGGTGGACGCGATGCCCGCACCATTGCTGCGCCTCCTCGGAGTTCTCACACGGCGGCAATCGAAGTCGGGCTCCACGTCCCCGGCGTTCAACATCGTGGTGACCAACGTGAACGGTGTCCAGATGCGACGCAAGATCTTCGGACTGGAAGTGGTGGGCGGTTTAGGAGTCCAGACCGTGGCCAGTGGATCGACACTGGCTCACGTGATGACAAACCGGGCCGACAAGCTCGCGGTGTCCATCACGGCCGATCGTGCGTCCCTTCCCGACATCACCGAGTACTGCCGCATCATCGAGCAATCGTTCAAGACCCACCAGGCCGAGGTCGGTTGAGACTGTCGGCCGACCAACCCACTGTTCGTCCCCGCCCGTCCAGATCGCGGTCCCGCAGCGCCACAGGGGATTGCGTGGGACGGCTCTGCACATCACCGGAGATCACCGAATGAAACAGGTCACCGCGCGTGACGCCGCATACCTCTATCTCGGGGACGGAGTCGCGACAGCCACGGTGGTCAGCTGCCAGGTCGTCGTCAACCCTGGCGACCGACCGCTCGAGCTCACCGAGGATCGCCTCCTGGAGTGGATCAGCGAACGGATCTGGATCTCGGACCTGTTCACCAGCAAGCTGATCCGGCTACCCGCAGACATCGGTTACCCCTATTGGGTTCCTGATCCGGATTTCTCCGCGGCCGCCCACCTGCAGGTGCACCGCGACGTCGGCACGTGGGCGTCGGCGATCGACCTCGTGGAGCAATTCGGAGAGACGCCGATGGATCTGTCCCACGCCCCCTGGCTCATGCACGTCATCCCCGACGTCACCGGCGTGCCAGGCCACGCCGGCCTGTGCAGTCTTGTGGTGTTCCGGTTCCATCACATCGCCTTCGATGGCGTCACCTCGGCAACTTTGGGCGAGAAGGTGTTCGACGACGGTGTCGTGAGCGACGCAACACGTGCAGAAGGCCGGGTCGTCGGGACGGGCACCGCCTCTCGCGCAGCGCTGACCCGTTGGGAGCTCCGGCGTGGACCCGCGCTCTGGACCCGGTTCGCAAAAGAGGGCATCGGGATCGTGCGGGCGTCGAGACAGCGGAGGCGAGCACAGGCGGGCGGTGGTCGGCCCCACCACCGGGTGTGGCCGGTCACCCGGTGTGGCCGGTCACCCGGTTCAATCACGACTTCCGCGGCCCCCGCACGGCAGGCCACATCCTCTTCGACCGCGACGATGTGCTCGAGATGAAGGCCTCGTTGGGTGGCGCCACGGTCAACGACCTCATGTTGTCCATTGTCGGACAGGCTGTTCACGACTATCTCGGCCGCAGGAACGAGACCCCGACATCGTCGCTGTCTGCTCTGGTGCCGGTGTCCACGAGGGGAATGCGGGAAGCGGATGCGGCCAACCAGTTCGTGCCGGTGGTGGTGGATCTGGTGACCACCGAAGCGGATCCCCGGGTGCGGATACCGCTGATCGCCGCGGAGACCGCACGCAAGAAGAGCAAGGTCAAACAGAGCTTGGCTGAACAGACGACAGGTTTCGTCGACATCGTGCCCGCACCGGTGCTCCGACTGCTCGGATCCGGGCGGCCGCGCCGCAAGAAGTCTGTCGCGCCGCCCCGTTTCAACGTGGTGATCACCAACCTGCCCGGGATCGCGAGACACGGTAGTTTCTGCGGGATGGACATCGTGGACAGCTTCACCATGCAGCCGGTCGGCTCGGGTGCGACTCTGGCACACGCGATCTCCGACCGGGGTGACCACATCGCCATGTCGATCACGGTCGACTCCACAGTGATGCCCGACATCGGCGAATACTGTCAGATCGTCCGCGAGTCGTTCGAGGCGCACCGCGCCGCCATCATCTGAGGTCAGCGACAATGCCCCCGCAACGAGCGCAGCGCCGACGACCGTCATGTGTCTCGGTGATCATCCCGGTCAGGAACGGCATGCCGTACCTGATCGAGCAAGTGAAAGCTCTTGCCGCCCAGGACTATCAAGGCGACTGGGAGGTGGTGATCAGCGACAACGGGTCGACCGACGGATTACGGGAGTTCATCGACGGCCCGGCGAGCCCCGACGGTCTTCACGTCGTCTACGTCGACAGTTCTGCGGTCCCCGGGGCGTCGCGTGCGCGCAATGCAGGCGCCGTGGCCGCGCGAGGTGACTTCCTCGCGTTCGTCGACAGTGATGACCGGGTACGTCCGCACTGGCTCAGCAGCATGGCGGCCACCGCAGAAGCCGCCGACCTGGTGTCAGGATCCCTCGACACGGAGGCGCTCAACTCCCCTCAGGTTCGTGCGTGGCGGCCTATCCCCTTGCCCGAAGACGGTTGGCCGGTACCGGGCTGGTATCCGACCGCCATCGGCGCGAACATGGGGGTGTGGCGCGATGTCCACGACCGAATCGGCGGCTTCGACGAGACCTTTGTCCACACGGCCGAGGACAACGACTACGTATGGCGCGCACAACTGGCTGGGTACGTGCTTGTTCACAGCCCTGAAGCCTTGCTCGAATACCGACTGCGCAGCACCTACCGGTCGCTGTGGAAACAGATCTACATCTATGGCCGGGGAGCGGCGCAGATACATGCCCGCTACCGCGAGATGGGGTTCACCCAATACAATCGGCCGCTGCTGTTCCCGCTGGTGGTGACGTCGCTCGCACTTCGCAATCCCCTTCTGCCGCAGGCGGTCACCCGCATGAACACAGGTCGCTGGATTTATCACGTCGCTCACGAGGCGGGCAAGATCCGCGGCGGGATCACCCACCGCGTGCTCTGCTTGTGAGTCCTTCGGGCCTCGAACGCTCGACGGCGGTCAGCGGTGGGCGCGGGGAGTGAGCCGAGTCTGTGGCGGACGGATCAGGTTCCGAATCGCGAATCGCTGCGAGGCTGGATCGTACGCCCGAAAGGGCACCCAGTTGATGAGATAAAAGGGCATGGCCACAACAAGCATCTGCACCACTGCCTTCGCTCGCTCCTTGGGCAACCCATGCACCTTGAAGGTCCGCTGATCTCGCAGGCAGTACCGGAAGTATGCCGGGGGCGAGGTGAGGTATCGCCGGCCAGAGATTGCTGCGTCGGCGCCGGGGATCAGGCCGATCCGGACACCGTTCCGCTTCAGGCACAGGGTCAGATCAAGATCCTCGAACACATCCGAGCGCATGCAACTGCACGAGCGCGCCTGCTCCCACGCCTTTTTTGACATTGCCATGTTCGACCCGAACAACCGCTGAAGATCTGGCCCCTCGGACCCCTGTCGCTCCGACATCGCCGCCAGCTTGGCCCGCGCATCGTCGGTGATGCCCATGTGTGATCGGCGAAAGCGATCCTGGAACGGCAGATCATAGGAAGTGCACAACCCGGTGCCCGCTTCGTAAACGTCACCGTGCTGGTCG
Organism: Williamsia muralis; assembly: GCF_051487485.1. Classification (GTDB taxonomy): domain Bacteria; phylum Actinomycetota; class Actinomycetes; order Mycobacteriales; family Mycobacteriaceae; genus Williamsia; species Williamsia muralis_B. The sequence continues at coordinate 380,183 of NZ_JAHVCV010000004.1, forward strand.
AAGAACTTGTTGATCGACTGCGCCCACCCGGGACCGACGCGCGAATCAGCATCGATGCGAGCGATCACATCCCCCCGGGCATTGTCGAAACCGACTGTGCGGGCGTGGATCACGCCCTGTTCGGCGGCCACCACCGACCGGAACTTGCCATACTTCGAAGCGAATTCCTCAACAAGCGAAGCGGTTTCATCCGTCGAGTTGTTGTCCACCACCACGATCTCGTACAGGTGGTTCAGTTGCGGTACCAAGCTGTCGAGGCAACCCCTGAGAGTCTCGGCCTCGTTGTAGGCCGGGATCACGACGGTCAACCGAGATTCGTCCATGGCCCTACCGTAGCCACCGGCGTTGACGGAAGACAACCGGACATTCACATGGGTAAATCAGTAGATCAGATCCATGATCCGGGTCGCGACCATCATGACCGTCGCGTGCGGCCCGGACGAGCCGGCCGTCGGCAAGATGGAGGCATCGATCACCCTCAGACCATCGACCCCGTGCACTGCTCCGGCCCAGTCCGTGGCCCCACCCATCGGCAGTGTGCCCCAGGCGTGCTGTGAAGTCCTGAGCACCGGATCGATCAGAGCACTCCCCTTCTCCACGGACGCAGAGAAGTGATCACCTTCGAGCATCGCCCGCAGTCGCTCCGCCCACACGCCCAGGGTGCGCGTGTCAGCGTCGTCGAGCTCACCGAGGTCGACCTGCAGCCCGCGCGTCGCATCCCACGAAAGGGATCCGGCGCGGTGCGGGCGCATCGGGGCGGCCCCGAAAGCCGGTCCCGTTGCCGGCAGCCCGTCGATGAAGTCGGCGAAGTCGCTTCCATAACAACGCAACTCGACACCGTCGGATGTGTGCACCACAGACTGCAGCAACGCCGGGGGTTTCGCGACCGGTGATGTCGAGGGGGCGAACCGTACGAGCACCTCGCGGTGCTCCCACACATCCAGGCTCTGCATCTGCACATCCGGTGACCGGATCAGCAGCTCTGCAGTTCCCAGGGTCCCCGCGCAGACGATCACCTCGTCAGCAGTGAACACGTCGTCACCGACGGCGACTCCCGTGACGCGCCCTCCCCGCACCACGAGCTCGGTGGCCGCAGCGCCGGTGAGCAGACGCAGGCCACGCCGGCCGCCATCGTCATCCATCCAGTGCGCTGCCGACCGACGGAGGGGGCCATCGCGATTCGAACGCACCCGGTTGATTCCCACATCGGTCCACGGCGCATCGATACGCGCAAAACCCTTTGCTTCCCAATGACTCTCGAATGCCTCGGCATACCCGCGGATCTCACCGTCGGCAAATGCCGAGACATGCATCGAGCCGCCGCCCTGCGCGCCACCATCAAGGTGGTCGTAGGTGTCGGCGATGACCGACAGCGGCCAGATCTCCTCGGACCAACCGGTGAAATCCGAACGATGCCAACGCAGAAAGTATCCGCCGTTGACCACCGACGAGCCACCCACACCGCGCCCTCGGGGTAGGTCGAACCCCTGCCTGCTCCGATACCGCGCCACCCGGTCCGAACCCGGTCCGATGGGAAGTCGATCCAGGCGCAGCGCGGATGAGCCCGGTGAACCGGGCCCGGCCTCGAGCCACAGGACCCGCCGATCCGGATCTCGGGAAAGGCGCTCGGCGACAACACTCCCGCTGCTGCCCGCGCCGACAACGATGACGTCCGCGCCGAAATCGGCAGCTCCGCTCATCAGGTCATCGAGGGGCGACGCGGGGGCGCGCTTCGGTCGACACCGTATTACTGATCCGCGGATAGAGTGCGTCGATGCTGCGGCCGGCGAGCGCCCCCTGCCACAGACCTGCGCCATAGGCCAGATCGTCGAGCCGTTTGAGCACCATGAACCGCCACCAGCCGACGCGAGCACCGGGCTCGGGATTCACCAGCTCCAACCGGACCCACTCGTATGCTGCCTCCCCCACCGCAACAGTGAGCAGCAACAGCCGAAAACGCTTGGACACCAAGGCAAGGAGAATCGACAGTGGCCAGTAGTGGCGACACATCGCAGACGCCGACTGCAACACCCCGAATCCCACCGACTGCGCTGTCAGTTTGGCGGCCGTGCGGGCGGCATCGGGCATGGACGACACCCGACGGTGCAGCCGCCCGCCGATCACCCCGAAGACAGCGAGGGCGGCCATGACCCCCCAGACCGTCCCCGTGACCAGAGCCGCCATCGCAGCCGCCATGGGAACAGTGAGGGCCAAGGGAGCACCCATACCCGGATGGCGGCCCGAAAGCAGCGCCGCGCCGGTGCCGTAGTACCGCTTGCGGTCGAGGCTCTTGGAGAGACGATGCCGGTGGTCGTGGGCGACGGTTGCGATGGGGTCGTATCGCAGCGACCACCCGTCCGCATGCAGCCGCCAGCACAGGTCCACGTCCTCGGCGACCTCCATCGACTCGTCGAATCCGCGAAAACAGTTGCGGCGCACGATCATTGCGGCGCTGGGGACGTAAGGAATGCGCGACCGGGGCGCCACCGGACCTTCTCGGCGGCCCATGTCGAGGGAAGAACACAGGGCTTCGTACCGGGATGTGGCGCCGCCGCCCGGCTCGAGCGCGACGATTCGTGGCGCTGCCAGGGCGACCTTCGGGTCCGAGAAGTGGCCGAGCAACTTGGTGAGCCAATCATGCTCTGGCACGACGTCGGAGTCGAGGAAGGCGAGCAACTCGGTGTCCGCGTGGGCGGCTCCCCTGTTACGCGCCGCTGCGGGTCCACGACTTTGCTCGAGGCGGATCACCTGGGCGCCTGGCGCCTCGATCGGTACGGCCGACCCGTCGTCGACGACGATGACCTTGTGCCCGGCCAGACCCGGTAGCAGCCGGTCGATTCCGGACTGGTTGTCGCGCACCGGGACCACGACGGTGACGTCGGTGTCGGTAGGGCCGAACATCGGCCGTGGGTGACCGACGCCGGCGTCGAGCAACTTCCTGGCCAGTTGCGAGGTGGTGCGGTCGTGCACCGTGAGCCGGCCGTCGGCGTCGAGCAGGTCGCCGGCCAACTCGGACAGGTTCAGGAGCCGGGTCGGCGATCCCCCGATGATGTGGCGACGATCGTCGGAGATCATGCAGCGTGGATCGAGCTGCACCTGGAATCCGGGCGGCGGGACCGCGACATCGGGATCGACCGGGACGTCGACCTGCGATCCGTCCGGATCGCCACCTTCGTCTTCGCGCTCGTCCTGCCGACTTCCGGCGATCACCTGAGCATTCCGTTCGAGTCAGGCTCCCACCGACCGACAGCGTCGGCCAGCCGTACGGCCATGTCGCTGAGCATTCGCCTCCCTTCGGCGGCCGAAGCCGCCATCGGATCGCCGAGTATCCCGTTGTCACTCACAGCTGCCACTCCCCCTGCGCGCATCGATGCCATCAATTCGGACACCGGAGTCACGTTGCCGCTGACCATCTCTTCGACGCGTACGGCCATCGGCGAGATGTGCAGCAACAGCGACGTTTCCGTGTAACCGGCATGAGCGTCGGCGCCCGGTGAGGCGCATCCGAACCATGCCACTTCCCGACCCTCGGTGCGCAGTTGCGACACCGCCGACAACAACGTTCTCCCGTTGCCGCCGTGAGCGTTCACGAACACCAGGCGCGCCGCCCATCGGCAGGCGCTGCGACCGTACTCGACAAGCACCGAGTGCAGCACCTCGTGCCCGATGGAGATGGTTCCGGGAAATCCCTCGTGCTCCCCGGCCGCGCCGTAATTGAGTGGTGGCGCAACCATCAGGTCGACCCCCTGAGCCCACGGCTCCGGGCCCGATCCGGTTGCGGCATCGGCAACGGCAGTCGCTATCCGCACATCGGTGTCGAGTGGCAGGTGTGGCCCATGTTGTTCGATGGAACCCAACGGGACGAGGACCGTGGCCGACCGATCATCCAACTCGGTCCAGCTTCGGAAGCCGAGCCCGCCCGAAGGTGTCATTCGGACAATGGTAGACCGTTGCCGCTTCGCCCCGAAGGGCTTTGCCGCCCGAGCATTCGCTCGGCACCTGGTTTACTTGGCACCCGACAGTATTTGGATGTGACGCTCTGCGCCCGCCGGGTGGCGTGCGTGGTGGACCACTCGACGATGAGGTGCGATACATGGCAAAGAACGGACCGCTGAGCGGAATACGCGTGATCGAGTTCGCAGGCATCGGCCCCGGGCCGCACGCTGCGATGATGCTGGGAGATCTGGGCGCAGACGTCGTGCGGATCGAGCGCCCCGGCAAGCTTCCCAAAGAAGGACAGGTCGCCGATCAGCTCCTGCGCAACCGCACGGTGGTCGAGGCGAACTTGAAAGATCCTACGGACAAAGAGGCGATCATGAATTTGATCGCCAGGGCCGATGTGGTCATCGAAGGCTTCCGTCCCGGCGTCACCGAACGCCTCGGTTTCGGTCCCGATGATGTCGCAGCCGTCAATCCCCGTGTGGTCTACGGACGGATGACAGGGTGGGGCCAGGACGGCCCGCTGTCGCAGGTGGCCGGCCACGACATCAACTACATCTCGCTGACCGGCCTGCTGCATGCCGTCGGCCGGGCCGACGAGGTGCCCACCCCACCGCTCAATCTGTTCGGCGATTTCGGCGGCGGATCCATGTTCCTCGTGCAGGGAATCCTGGCTGCGCTCGTGGAGCGCGAGAAGTCGGGCAAGGGCCAAACCATCGACGCCGCAATGGTTGACGGCGCATCGGTGCTCGGCCAGATGATGTGGGCGTTCCGCGGGACGGGCCTGTGGGGCAATGAGCGCGGAGCCAACCTGCTCGACACCGGCGCCCCGTTCTACGACGTCTACGAGACCTCCGATGGAAAGTACTTCGCCGTGGGCGCCATCGAGCCTCAGTTCTATGCCCTCCTGCTCGACGGGATGGGACTCGCCGATGACAAGACACTCCCCGACCAGCTCGACATGCCTCAGTGGCCGGCCATGAAGATCCGCTTCGCCGAGGTGTTCAAGTCCAAGACCCGCGACGAGTGGACCGCGATCTTCGACGGAACGGACGCGTGCGCCACGCCGGTACTCGATTGGGAAGAGGCGCCGCAGAACAAGCATCTGGCCAGTCGTGGATCCCTGGTGGAGATCGACGGCGTCATGCAAGCCTCTGTGGCACCGCGCTTTTCGCGGACAGTGCCCGACACACCCGCCGCACCGGCCCGCACCGCGGCCGACCCCGCCACGCTCTGGCAGGACTGACCGACCGCACGCACGAAACGACGGCCCACCCCGCGTGCGGGGTGGGCCGTTGGCGTAACCGCCGGCTGTGTGGCCGACTAGACCTTGGTGGCGCCCATGTCCACCTCGATGGAGGAGGCGGTGATGAACTTGGCGCGTGTGGAGCACAGGTACATCACCGCGTCGGTGATGTCGCCGGACTTGGCCATACCGGGCAGGATCGGCTCGAAGTGCGCCTTGTACTCGGGCATCTCGAACACCTTGAAGGCATCGGCGTCCTCGATGCACATCGGGGTCTCGACGCCGTAGGGGTGAACCGTGTTGACCCTGATCTTGCTGCGGCCCAGCTCTTTTGCGGTTGTGTGCGCCAGCCCGACCAGGGCATGTTTGGACGCCGAGTAGGACGCCTGCATCGGCATCGACTTGATTCCGGCAACGGAGCTGATGATCACGATCGAGCCCCCGTTGCCCGCCTCGAGCATCGCCGGGATGGTCGCCTTGAGCGTCTTCCAGGATCCGTTCACGTTGACATCGATGACGTCCATGAACTGACTCTCGGTCATCTCGTGGACGCTGCCCCAGGTGAGCACACCGGCATTGACGATGACGTAGTCGAGTCGGCCGAACTGGGCGACGCCGTCGGCAACGAGCTGCTGCTGGCCCGCCAGGTCACGGGTATCGAGCTGGCGGGCAAGAATATTGCCCCCCGCGGCCTTGACCTGGCGCACGGTCTCTTCCATGTCTTCGGCGGTGGCCACCGGATAACCGATCTTGGTGACCTCACCACACACGTCGAGCCCGATGACCGATGCGCCTTCCTCGGCGAATCGGATCGCGTGACTGCGGCCCTGCCCGCGGGCGATGCCCGTGATGTAGACGACCTTGCCGTCGAAATCTCCCATATCGGCCACTGCCTCCGTCGATCTGAACGTGGGTTGAGTACCACGCCACGTTACAACAAACTGTAACGTGTTCTAGTCGAATCAACCCGCGGAGGCGCCGGGCCCTACGAGGTGGTCTCGCCGAATCGCTTCTCGAAGCCTTCGGGGATGATGATGTCGTCGCGGGTGAGGTCGTGAATACTGCGGCGGCCCAGTCCCATCAGAGCCGAGTCGATTCCGCCGCGCATGATGTCGAGGACGTTCTCGACACCGGTCTGACCGTTGGCGGCCAGGCCCCAGAGGTAGGCGCGGCCGATCATCACCGCATCGGCACCGAGGGCGAGGGCCTTGACGACGTCGCTGCCGCGCCGCACCCCGCCGTCGAGGAGTACCTCGATGTCCTTGCCGACGGCGTCGGCGATCGGACCGAGCATGCGGATGGTGGCCGGGGTGCCGTCGAGATTGTTGCCCCCGTGGTTCGAGACCGAGATGGCGGTGGCCCCGATGTCCACGGCGCGTTTGGCGTCGTCGATTCGGGTGATGCCCTTGACCATGAACGGCCCGCCCCACTCCTCGCGCAGCCACTGCAGGTCTTCCCACCGCGGCGGCGCGGTCTGCATCCACTGGCCGTATGCGCCGAAGAAGGTCGGTGCCTGCTGTGCCTTGTCCACCACGTTCGGGGCGGTGAGGTCGGGGATGATGGGCTTGCCCTTGTTGAACCAGTCCCAGGCATAACGCGGTCGCATCGCGATCTCGGGGGCCAGTTTCAGCAGGGCCTTGAGATCGACCTTCTCCGGGATCTCGGGGCTTCCCCAGTCACGTCCCATCGAGAACGACCAGTCGGTGGTGACGATCAGACCTTTCGCGCCGGCCTCCCGGGCCCGTTCTGCGCGCTTGAGGATGTCCTCGCGAGAGTTGAGCCAGTAGGCCTGGAAGAAGATCTTGTCGTTGACTGCGGTGACTTCTTCGATCGGTTTGGAGGCGAAACTCGACAGACCCATGGCGGTACCGCGGGCGGCGGCTGCCCGAGCGACGGCGACCTCGCCTTCTTTGTCGACGGCCTGGACACCGGTCGGCGAGATCATCACCGGCATCGAGATGTCTTGACCCATCACGGTTGTCGACAGTTCCCGCTCGGCGTGCGCGCCGACGACGTGGGGCGCGAACCCGAGTTCGGCAAACGCATCCACGTTGTCGTTGACCGTGATGCCCTTCTCACTTCCGGCGATCAGCGACGAGTACACCGACTTGGGAAGTCGCTTCTTCGCTCGCCGCTGGGCTTCGGCGACACTCTCGAACCAGGGATTGACCATGGGGTGTTGATTCCTTTGCTCACCGGCGACTTTGCCGGGTTGTGGTGTGGGAGTTCGCCTTCGGTCTCGAAGGCAACTCCGGGTGAAGCCGCGCCGTTCAGTGGCAGGCCGAGGCGGCCGCCGGCGTGAATCCGGCCAGCGGGTTCTCGTCGCAGTCACGCGAGGGCGGGCGGGTCATCAGGGTCAGCGGCACACCACGCGAGTGGTCCTTGTTGGCCGAGGGCACGCTGCGGTCGCCCGCCAGCAATTCCTCGCCATAACCCTGAACACATTCGGGGTCGGGTCCGGCCAGCGGCAGACCCGTGAAGAACTTGGCGGCCATGCATCCTCCGCGGCATGCGTCGAAATGCTGGCACTTGGTGCAGGCGCCCGCGTTCTGGGGTTCGCGGAGTTCGAGGAACAGGTCGGACTGCTGCCAGATGGTCTTGAACCCGCCGTCGGACAGGATGTTTCCGGCGAGGAAGTTCTCGTGGATGGCGAACGGGCAGGCGTACACATCACCGACGGGGTCGATCAGGCACACCACACGGCCGGCGCCACAGAGGTTCAGGCCGGGCAGCGCGCCCTGGCCCGACTCGGCGAACGCGGACAGATGGAAGAACGAGTCGCCGGTCAGTACCCCTTCACCGTGTGCGACGAGCCAGTTGTACAGATCGCGCTGCTGCTCGGGTAGCGGGTGCAGGTCGTCCCAGACGTCGGCGCCCCGACCGGACGGCCGCATCCTGGTGATACGCAGGGTTGCGCCGTAACGGTCCGCGAGCGCCTTGAACTCATCGAGCTGGGTGACGTTCTGCCGTGTCACCACCACGCTGATCTTGGCGTCGGCGAAGCCCGCCTCGTGCAGGTTCTCGAGCGCCTTGATCGCCATCGCATACGACCCCGGGCCACGCACCGCGTCGTTCACCTCGGCGGTCGCGCCATCGAGTGAGATCTGCACGTCGACGTAGTCGCTGGCCGCGAGACGCTGGGCGACTTTCTTGTCGATCTTGAGGCCGTTGGTGGAGAACTTCACTCCCACTTGGTGATCGGTGGCGTAGTCGACCAATTCCCAGAAGTCGGGCCGCACCGTCGGCTCGCCGCCACCGATGTTGACGTAGAACACCTGCATGCGCTGCAGCTCGTCGATGATGGCCTTACACTGCGCGGTGTCGAGTTCCCGTGGGTCACGCTTGCCCGAGGAGGACAGGCAGTGCACACACGACAGGTTGCACGCGTAGGTCAGCTCCCACGTCAGGCAGATCGGAGCATCGAGACCTTTTTCGAATTGATCGACCAGACGGCCGACGGGCTGACGCGATGCCGAGGGGCGATCGAGAACAGAAGTCATGGGGGTTCCTCACAGAACACGTACGGCGGCAGGGATTTGCCGGACCGCACGCGCCGGGCTGCGACGCGTGCGGTCATGCCGGACTTAGGAGTTGGGGACGATCATTCCCGAAACAGCCAGCGCAGAAAGCGCACTGACGTACAGGTGCCGGTCGACATCGCCGATGCCGGCAGCGGCCAGCGCGTCGTCAGCACTCGCGTGATCACCGAGCGACTGCACGACCTCGACCACCGTCAGGTTCTTGAGGAACGACAGCTTACGAGTGCCGAAGTGGTACAACAGCGCTCCGAAAGGCTCGGGGCGCAGTGCCACCGACGAGTTCAGCACCCACGCGCGATCGGTATCGAACGCGGTTGCTCGACCCGACGGAGACGAAGGCGAAGCCGGAGCTCGACCCGTGACCGTGCCAAAGTCGGTGACAGTCACGTCAGTACACGCCGCACATGCCGTCGATCGACACCTCTTCGACCAGGGATTCGGTGACCAGTTCGGTCTCGGTGGTGGCGTCCGACTGCGAAGGATTCTGAGCTGTCATGGGGATTACCTCCTGTTGTGGGTGTGACGACCACCATAATGGCACTCAGTGCACAAACGCCAGAGGTTGAGTCGAATCAACACGAGAATTCGGCGAAAATCGTCCGAAAGGACAGGTACTACAGCCCCATGTCGCGGCCGATGATGTCCTTCATGATCTCGGTGGTGCCACCGAAAATCGTCTGGATCCGCGAGTCGACATAGGCCTTGGCCACGGGATATTCGTTCATGTAGCCGTACCCACCGTGCAGCTGGACACAGTGGTCGATCACTCGCTTGGCGAGTTCTGTGGTCCACCACTTGGCCTTCGCCGCGTCCACCGCCGTCAGCTCTCCCGCGACCACCGCGGCCAGGCACCGATCGATGTACTGCTCTGCGATGTCGAGCTCGGTGCTCATCTCCGCAAGGACGAACCGGTTGTGCTGGAACGTTCCGATCGGCTGCCCGAAGGCCTTGCGGTCCTTGGTGTATTGCAGCGTGTCGGTGAAGACCTGGCGCGCTCCGGCGATGGCACCGATGGCTATCGACAGCCGCTCGGACGGCAGGTTGTGCATCAGGTGGTAGAAACCCTTGTTCACCTCACCCAGAACGTTCTCGACCGGCACCCGGACGTCGGTGAAGTGCAGTTCGGCGGTGTCCTGCGCGTGCTGGCCCATCTTGTCCAGCTTGCGGCCGCGTTCGAATCCGGCCATTCCACGTTCGACGACCAGCAGGGTGAACCCCTTGTGCCCGCCGTTCGGATCAGTCCTGGTGACAACGATGACCAGGTCGGAGTTGATGCCTGCCGAGATGAAGGTCTTGGAGCCGTTGAGCACCCAGTGGTCGCCGTCGAGGACTGCGGACGTCTTGATGCCGGCGAGGTCGCTGCCTGCGCCGGGCTCGCTCATCGCGATGGCGCCGATCAGCTCGCCGGAGGCAAAGCCCGGAAGCCAGCGTTGCTTTTGTTCGTCGTTGGTCAGTTTGGCCATATAGGGCCCGACCACATCGTTCTGCAGACTCAATGCAGGCGTCGCGGATCCGAACTTCGCCAGCTCTTCGACGATGACGGCGTTGAAGCGGAAATCCTCCATCCCGCCACCACCGAACTCCTCCGGCAGATTGAACCCGATCAGCCCGTACTTGCCGGCGGCGAGATACGCCGACCGGTCGACCTGGCCGTCCCGTTCCCACTGCTCGGCATGAGGTGCGATCTCCCGTTCAATGAACTGGCGGGTTGTCTCCCTGAGCTGATCGTGCTCGGTCTCGAATACTGTTCTACGCATCGTGTTCCCTCTCAACGTCATTCACGTCTGATCACCGTCTGTCCGGAGCGGCATCGATGTGCCCCGGCCACGCCGTCGAGGTGAGGGAACGCTCGTTCACTTCATGCCCCGGCAAGTGGGGCAATCGTAGTTGATCGGCACCAGGTGCCAGATCGTTTTGAGGCATTGGGGCGAGCCTTTTGAGGCAACAGGGCCAGGCCGCTGCGCGACATCTACCATGGGCGATGTCGCACGCCGGCGACCGCGAGACGCACCGGAGGTGAAGCCGTGCCCAGTGGACGGCGATCGGCGTGACCGCTCAGATCGGGCGGCGGCCGAGCACCACCAAGGCGAAGATCACCGACGCCGCGATCGACCTGTTCACCGAGGTCGGGTTCGACGAGACCAGTGTCGACGACGTCGCAGCCGCCGCCGGGATCGCGCGGCGAACCCTGTTTCGCTACTACCCCTCCAAGAACGCGATCGCGTGGGGTGACTTCGACGAGCACCTGCAGGACATGCGCAGGTTGCTTGCCGACCTTCCCGCGGACATGCCCGTCGCCGACGCGCTGCGCACCGCACTGCTCGCCTTCAACGAGATCCCGGACGAGCACCTCGACCATCACCGTCGACGCATGCACCTGCTGCTGAGCGTTCCGGCCCTGCAGGCGCATTCGATGCTGATGTACACCGGATGGCGTGATGTGGTCGCCGAGTTCGTCGCGATGCGCACCGGCACAGATGCCTCCGATCACGGCCCCCAGACGGTCGCCTGGATGCTTCTCGCCGTGGCGCTCGCCGCGTACCAGCAGTGGCTGGACCGGCCCGACTCCGATCTGGGCGACCTGCTCACGCGCGGTAGCCATATCCTGAGCGTGGGCCTCACGAGCGAGTTGGGGCCGCTCGGACGCACTGGTAATCTCGACTAGAACGTGTTCCAGTTTTGTCCGTGGCGTCCGCTATGCCGTGAGGCGAGGAGGTAGGCCGGTGACCGTGTCCCCGCACAGCACCCGCAGCATTGTGCTGACCGTGGCCGAGGTGATCGACGAGACCGGCGACGCCAAGTCCCTGGTCTTCGACGTACCGGAAGAGTCGGCCGAACGATTCCGCTACAAGCCGGGTCAGTTCCTCACGTTGCGCATACCGAGTGATCAGACGGGATCGGTGGCTCGCTGCTACTCACTCGCCTCGAGCCCGTTCGCCTCGGAGAAGCCCAAGGTGACCGTCAAGCGCACCGCAGATGGCTACGGGTCGAACTGGGTCTGCGACAACGTGTCCGCCGGAGATCAGATCGAGGTGCTGCCGCCCTCAGGTGTGTTCACCCCGGCCGATCTCGGCGCGCCGATCCTGCTCCTCGCCGCAGGCAGCGGGATCACGCCCGTGATGTCGATCCTCAAGTCCGCTCTGCTCAAGGGCACCGGGCGCGTGTACCTCTGTTACGCCAACCGCAGCGAGAACGACGTGATCTTCGCCGCGGAACTTCGTGCGCTGCAAGAACAGTTCCCCGAACGGCTCACCGTGGTGCATTGGCTGGAGACGGTCCAGGGCCTCCCGACGATGCAGAAGCTGGCAACACTCTTGCGTCCACTGAAGGCCTACAACGCATACATGTGCGGCCCGGGTCCGTTCATGGACGTGGTGCACAAGGCCCTTGCCGAGGTCGGGATGTCGCACCACCAGGTGCATGCCGAGGTGTTCTCCTCGCTCTCCGGTGACCCGTTCGAAGACTCCGAGCCCGAAGAACTCACCGAGGAACAGATCGCCGACGCCGCATCGGTGGAGGTCGAGCTCGACGGCGAGGTGCACGAGTTGTCGTGGCCCCGTAGCCGGACCCTGGTGGACATCATGTTGTCGGCCGGGCTGGACGTTCCGTACTCCTGCCGTGAAGGCGAATGCGGGTCGTGCGCGTGCACGGTCACCGAAGGCACCGTGGCGATGGAGAACGTCGGGGCTCTCGACGAAGAGGACATCGAAGACGGGTACATCCTCGGATGTCAGGCCCGTCCCACGTCCGACACCCTCAAGATCGAGTTCTGACCCACGCCTCCGGAAGCGTCACCGCAGTGACCGGTAGTGTGCCCGCTCCTGCGCGGTGAGGTGTTCGGTGGCGTAACTCAGTGCGGTACGGCCCATCTCGGCGGCGTGCTGGTCGAGGAAGTCGATCAGCAGCCGACGGTCGACGCGTTTTCCCGTCTCCCGCAACATCCAACCGACCGCTTTCTGGATCAGGTCACGACGATCGTCGAGCAGTGTGGGGGCCAACGCGAGAAGCGTTGCGCCGTCACCGGCTCTGATGAATGCGAAGGTGGCCAGCACGGCCACCCGCCGACGCCAGAGGTCTGTCTCGGCGGCGAGCCCGAGGAGCAGCGTGTGGTCCTGCTCGCCCCTCTCCCGGTCGCAGCGCAGAAGCCATTGTCCCAGGATGTATTCCGCAGACGAGTCGACAAGATCCCAGTTGTTCACCCGGCCCCGGTCCACCGCGGACAGATAGAGGTCCACCCAGCCGCGGCGGTCCTGGTCGCTCTGCGCTTTCTCGAACCCCGAGCGCAAGAGGAACAATCCGGTGAGCCGGTGTTCGTGAATGTCGCTGTCCAGCAGGACATTCACCTGACTGCGGTCGAGGCCACGGAATCGCTTGGCGATCTTCCGTTGCTGTGGGACGGGAACGCCGGCAAAGCGGTCGCCCTCGCCGTATTCACCCGGCCCCGTCCGGAAGAACTTCGCCGAGCTCGCGGCTCGATCCGGATCCCCGGCCTCGTCGATGGCCGCCATCACCGCTGCGGCCGAGAGGGTTTCGGCGGTGCCGGCGGCATCCATCACCTCAGTCCACTCACTCCAGTACGTCCGAGATCGGCGCGTGGGCGAGCAGCTTGTTACGCATCTTCATCACCGCTCCGGCTTTGCCTGCCCCGACCACGGCGGTGAGCAGCCCGTCCCGGCTGTAATAGACCACGAACTTGGTTCCGTCGTCGGAGATCACGTGCACGTCGTCGCCCGGCGAGGGGTGGCCCAGTGCCTGGACCTTGATGTCGAACTGGTCGCTCCAGAAGTAGGGCACGAAGGGCCGCGGGTTATCGGCTTCGGTGCCGAGGATCGTGTACGCCACCTTTGCCGCCTGCTCGATGACGTTGTTCCAGTGCTCGACCCGCGACGGTTTGCCCTGTGCGTCACGCCAATTGGCAACATCGCCGATGGCGTACACGTCGGGGGCACTGGTTCGTCCGGTCTCGTCACACGCGATGCCCCCACCGTCGCCGCCGTCGGCGAACGCGATACCCGAACCTTCGAGGTAGTCGATCACCGGCGTCGAACCGATGCCGAGAACGACGATGTCGGCGGGTAGTTCGGTGCCGTCGGCCAGAGTGACGGCGGTGACCTTGTCATCGCCGACGATGTCGGAGACGCCGATCCCGGTCTTGATCTTCACACCGCGTTCGGCGTGAATTCGGCCGACCATCGCGCCCACCTGCTCACCCAGCGCAACCGCGAGGGGCGCGAGGGCCGGTTCCACCACGGTGACGTCGAGACCTCGGGTGTGCAGACTGGCGGCGACCTCACAGCCGATGAAGCCGGCACCGACCACCACCGCGGTGCGGGCGCCGTCGATCTCCGAACGCAGTGCCAGCGCGTCGTCGACCGTGCGCAGCACGTGCGCGCCCGCCTTCCCGCGGGCGAACGGCAGGGTGCGCGGGTTCAAACCGGTCGCCAGCACGAGCGTGCCGTAGGACAGGGTCTCCGGCGCGCCGCCGCCGACCGGTTCGGTGGTGACGGTGTGCGACGTGGGATCGACTGCGATGACCCGGGTTCCGGTGCGCAGGTCCACCTTCTTGTCGTCGTAGAACTCGGCCGGCTTGAGGTCGACCCGGTCCTGGTCGCCGATGAGCACCGACTTCGACAGCGGCGGACGGTCGTAGGGCGGATGCTCTTCCTGGCCGATCAGTACGAGGTCCCCGTCGTATCCCTCATTACGGAGATCTTCGACCAGTCGGGCTCCCCCGAGCCCGGCTCCGACAATCACGATCGCGGCGCTCATCGCCACCTCACATCCTGGATACGGCATGCACATTGATTTGACATCTTCAGCCCGGTCCCACCGGTTGCAGCCCGGCGAGCAGCCAATTGCCGTCGACCTTACGCATGTCGGCCCACCGCGAGACAGCCACCACCTGCTGAGCGGGGTCGGCGGTCGGCACGGTGATGTCCTGGTTGACGAACACCAGTACCCGCGCGCTGTCGGAGTCCATCCGGTTCACCGCCGTCGCCATCACCTGGGCCGACATCTGGGCACCGAGGTCCACGGCCGCCGGCAGGACCACCGCAGGCCCTCTACTACGGAAATCGAGCAGCAGCCTGCCGGTGAGCCGCGGTCCCACCCTTTGTTGCTGATCGGCGAGCGTCTGCGGAGTAAACGTCATCAACGCACTGACCGCGTCCGACGTGGCGGCTTGGACCTCGCGTCGTTGTCCCTCGCGTTCGTCACCTCGTGTCTGCGGGCCGATGAACCCCACCACGGCGATGGTGACGAACACGATGAGGGCGATACCCAGAATCGCCGCAATCGTTTTTCTTCGCTGCCCCAGGTGCTCGGGGCGAGACGCCGGCGGGGTGCGGCCGGGCCCGGTCATGTCGCGCTCGGTCGGGTCGTGCTCTGTCATTGCAGCTGTGTCCGATCGATCTTCCAGCGGCCGTCGTCGGCCTTCATGGTGACCACCAGAGCCACCCGATTCTGTCCCGCACCGGCACCGAGCAGTGCCGGGTTCGTGCCCTCGGCAACCACATACACACGGGCGGTGTCGTCGTCGACGTCACCGGTGATGCCGGCGGCGAGCACCTGGCCGGTACTGGGTGCCTCGAGTTGACCGACGAGTTCGAGTACCTGGGGCCGTGCGTCCACGAGCCGCTGATGTTGTTCACCGGACGTCACGGCGAGCGCCTCATCGAGAAACCGCTGAGGCTCTGCGGGATCGATGGTCAGCAGGGTCGCAATCGCCGATCGGGTGTCGTCGAGGACTGCGGAGTCGCGGGCACGGTCCTGCTCGGCGGCACGGTGCTGCACGGCGAGAACGATCGCTGCGATCAGCAGTACGACAGCGACGACGGCCGCGCACCCGCCGGCGAGAGCGAGCCGGCCACGGCGGCGTCGGTCTCGGGCGGCGTATGCGGGCGCCGCTGCAGACCGAGCGCTGCGAGCGGTCGCCCGCGCGTCCGCGACACGCTCGCGCGCCAAGCGCAGCCGAGTGGAGCTCCCGCCCGTCTCCTCCCCACTGCCGGCTGTGGTCCGCGCGCTCACAGCACCTCGTCCGCCCTGGCGAGTTTCCAGTCGCCGCCGACCTTCTCCAGCCGAACGTCGACTGCCTTGACGTACCTTGCCGGTTCCGTGCCCGTGCGTGTCTGGGCCACCTCGGCCGACACCACGAGCTCGGCATGATCGGTACCGACGTCGGAGATCCCGGTCTCGATCGGAGTCCAGCTCACCGAGTAGTCGGGCACCGCCGCCGGATCGAGTGACGTCGCATATTGCTCGGCGAACTCATCGGTCACCAGCGAGCGCGCCCGTTCACGGTCCTGCGCGTAGGTGTCGGTTGCGAACGAGAACACCTGAGCCACCAACGGTCCGGCCTGTTGCTGCGCCTGGCTGCGATTGGCGGCGAGCAGGTCGTCGTCGTCGTCGACCTGCCAGGCCCAGGTGAGAGCACCGGCGCACACGACCATCACGAGCACCGCGACCGCCAGCCCGCCCCAGACGCCGGTGGGCGAACTGCGCTTCGCATCAACGCTCACGGGAAGAACTCCAGGTCCGAGATCTTCAGGGACCCGTTCTCGGGAACCACGTCCACCTGGATGCGGAACCGCCGATCGTCCGGTCCGCCGCCCGGCTCGGTGTTGGCGGGATCGTCGGTGACCTCGGTACGGGTGGCGATGGCAGCCGTGACCAGCAGAGTCGCCCGGTCACCCGATCGCGATGAGACACCCACGCCGTCAACGGTTCCCGTCGCCTGGGCGCCGATCTGTTGCACAAACCTCGTATACGCATCGGCGGATTGGGCGAACTCGTCCCGGAATGTCCCCGTGGACCCGGCGATGATCTTCCGGCTACGTCCGGCGGCATCGTCGGCAGCCGGAGTCAGCAGCAGCTCGACGCGTTCACGCGCGGCCTGCTGGTAGTCGGCATCGCTGAACCCGCCGTCTGCGGTGACGTATCGGTATCCACCGGCAATGGCTGCCACGGCCGCCAACGCGACCGCAGCGACGAGAATCCGGAACCACACCGGCGATCGAACCGGGTCACGCTCGCCGAGTTCCGCCTCCAGCGCGGCCAGGGCCGACTCCGCCGCGCGTAGATCTGCCCGTGCAGCACGGTCCTTCGCGATGAGGGCACGCTCTTCCGCCGGAGTGGCGGACAGCAGTGCGCGGGCGTTGAGCACCGGTTCATCCTAGAGACCCGGCCGCCGTACGGGTCCTGCTTCTGGCGGCCGGGCGCGTGTCGGTCGGCGAGAACGGCCCGCCCGACATTCCGACAGGGTGCGCCGGGGTCGGTTACATTTCTTGCGGGGGTGAACGTGGAGATCATCGGAAGAGGCGGACGTATGAACCCAGCGCGGCCCCTGCCGTGACCGTTGTCGTCGGATATCAGCCCGGCCGCGGAGGCGATGAGGCGATCGAGCTCGGGTGCGGCCTGGCCGATGCGCTCGGCACCAGCCTGGTACTGGTGATCGCCACCCCCAAGCCTTGGAAGACGCCATCGATGGCCCGGGTCGATGCCGAGTTCGCCGAATACGCACAGCGTTACGGCGACGACGCCGAGGCCGCCGCCCGAGCTCACCTACAGAGCCGCGCACCGGGCACCAGCGTGAGCTTTCGCCGCGTCAGTGAAGGCTCGGTCTCCAAGTCACTGCACGCGGCGCTCGACGACCTGGACGCGGACGTCCTCGTGCTCGGAACAACCCACGGCGACGACGGCGGCCGAATGTCGCTCGGTGCCACCACCAGCCGTCTGATGCACTCCAGCTCCGTACCGCTTGCGCTCGCTCCGAGGGGCTACCGTTGCACCGCCATCACCGGTGTCACCTGCGCGTACTCCGGCGACTCACGAGGCAAAGACGTGGTCGTCTCGGCACGTGATCTCGCCGGGCGACTGTCCGTCCCGCTACGTGTGGCGACGTTCGGGGTGCGGCCGGCGGACATGTTCCCGCCCGAGGTCGGATTCGATGCCGAACGCGGCGTCATGCAGGCCTGGCGCGAGCAGATGGCAGCGTCGATGCAAGAGCTGGTGCACCGCAACGTGATCGACGACAGCGTCCGGACGTCGGTGAGCACCGGCGACAACTGGGACGCGGCCTTCGACGGCATCGACTGGCCGCAGGGTGAGATCCTCGCCATCGGCACGACCCCTCGCGACTCCGTCAAACGCGTATTCCTCGGGTCCACGGCGGCGAAGATCATCGCTGCCGCGACCGTTCCCACGATCATCTTCCCCGGCTGAGGTACCCACCATGGATGTCAACAAGGAGCCGGCCTCCGCCGGCGAAGCACCACTGAACGTCTCCACCCTGTTCCGGCGAAAACCCGTTCCCACCGGGTACCTCGTAGAAGCGGACACCGGCCTCAAGCGCACCATCACCACCACACAGCTGGCGTGCTTCGGTATCGGATCCACCGTCGGCACCGGCATCTTCTTCGTGATGAGCGACGCGGTGCCCGATGCCGGGCCCTCCGTGGTGATCTCATTCCTCATCGCCGGCATCGCCGCCGGTCTCGCGGTGATCTGCTACGCCGAGATGGCGTCATCGGTGCCGGTGTCGGGGTCGACGTATTCCTACGCGTACGCCACGCTCGGCGAGGTCGTCGCGATGGCTGTCGCGGGTTGTCTGCTGCTCGAGTACGGGGTGGCGACCGCCGCGGTCGCCGTCGGTTGGAGTCAGTACCTCAACGCACTCCTCGGTTACCTCCACCTACCAGCGATCCCGCATGCGCTCAGCGCCGCACCGTGGGACGAGAACCCCGGCGTGGTCAATCTGCCCGCGATCATCCTGGTGGGCCTCTGCGCGATTCTGCTCATCCGGGGAGCCAGCGAGTCCGCACGTGCCAACACGATCATGGTGGCCATCAAGTTGTCGGTGCTGGCCCTGTTCGTAGCGGTCGCATTCTCCGCCTTCAACACCGACAACATGAGCCCGTTTTTCCTCAACGGCGCCCACGGCGTGACCGCCGCAGCAGGCGTCATCTTCTTCTCGTTCATCGGACTCGACGCCGTGTCCACAGCGGGCGAAGAGGTGAAGGACCCGCAGCGCACCATGCCTCGGGCACTGATGGCCGCGTTGATCACCGTCATCGTTGTGTATGTGTTGGTCGCACTGGCCGCGGTCGGTGCGCAACAGGCGGACAAGTTCAAGGGGCAGGAAGCCGGCCTGGCCCAGATCCTCGAGGACGTGACCGGGTCGACCTGGCCGTCCATTGTGTTGTCGGCGGGCGCCGTCATCTCCATCTTCTCGGTCACCTTGGTCACCTTGTACGGACAGACCCGCATCCTGTTCGCGATGGGCCGCGACGGCATGCTCCCGAAGTTCTTCACGCGGGTAAACGCCACGACGTTGACGCCCGTGAACAACACGGTTGTGGTGGCCGTCGTCGTGGCTCTGATGGCCGGTTTCATCCCCTTGGATTACCTGATCGACATGGTGTCGATCGGCACCCTCACCGCTTTCACCGTCGTCAGTCTCGGCGTGATCATCCTGCGGCGCCGCGAGCCGAACCTGGAACGACCGTTCAAGGTCCCGTTCTATCCCGTCACCCCTGTTCTGGCCATCGCGGCGTGCATGTACATCCTGTGGGGACTGCACTGGTACACCTTCGTCTTCTTCGGACTGTGGGTGTCGGTGGTGATCTGCTACTACCTCATCTACGGCCGCAAGCACTCCAGGCTGAACGTGACCTCTGATCCGCTGGGTGGCTGATCGGGGTTCTGGTAGACGCTCGGTCTGCGGAGCGAGCCACGACGAACTTCGTACACCGGGCCGCGGGTCGGCTCAGGAAACCCGCAGACGCTCGCGCTACAGACCGAGCAACGGCCGGGACACCGAGCGAAGTGACATGGTGGCTCGGGAAACTCGCGAACGCTCGGTCTGCGGAGCGAGCAAGGACGAGAGTCGCGCACGGGCCGAGGGGCAGCTCAGGAAACTCGTCGATGCTCGCGCTACAGACCGAGGAACGACGAGAGTCGCACGCCGGGTTGCGGGTCGGCTCGGGAAACTCGAGAACCCTCGGGCTGCAGGACGAGCAACGACGAGAACACCGAGCGAGGCCGGCGGGCCGCTCAGCAAACCCGCCTACGCTCGCACTACAGACCGAGCAACCACGAGAGTCGCGCACGGGGCCGATAGACGGCTGGCGAAACCCGCAGACGCTCGCGCTACAGACCGAGCAACGACGAGAATCGTACGCCGGGTTGCGGGGTTGCTCAGGAACCTCGCAAACGCTCGGTCTACAGACCGCGCAACAACGAGACTCGCACGCGAGGCTGGGGTCGGCTCGGGAAACCCGCACACGCTCGGTCTACGGAGCGAGCAACCGCCAGAACACCGAGCGAGGCCGTTTGGCGGCGCACCAAACCCGCACACGCTCGGAATACAGACCGAGCAACCGCCAGAACACCGAGCGGGGCTACCGGCCTCTGCCGACCTACGCCGTGTTGTGCTCCTCAGCCAGCGCATCGAGGGTGGTTTTTGTGACCTTGCCTTGTGCGCCACGCGGCAGGTCGGGAACCACGATGACGTCACGAGGAACCCGCGACCGCGACAGCTCGGCACCGATGTAGGTCTTCACGTCGGCCGCCTCGACGTCGGCGCCGTCGCGCGGCACCACAAATGCCCGGAGTCGTTGGCCGAAATCCTGATCGGGGACGGCAACAACTGCGGCGTCGACGATGTCGGGATGTTTGCCGAGTGCCAGTTCCACCTCTTCGGGAAAGACGTTCTCCCCGCCGGAGATGATCATCCCGTCACTGCGGCCCTCGACGAACAGCCTTCCCGCGACATCGAGACGTCCGGTGTCCCCGGTGTTCAACATCCCGTGCAGAGTCTCTTTGCTCGTGCCGTTGGTGTACTTGCTGATCTGGCTGCCCGACCGCACGAAGATCTGTCCGGACTCCCCCGTCGGTACCCGAGCACCATCTCGGATGATGGCCACCTCGACACCCAACGGTGGGCGGCCGGCGGTGGTGGGTTCGGCCGCGAGATCGTCAGGAGTCGCAATGGTGACGTAGGAAGCCTCGGTCGCGCCGTAGAGATTGTGCAGCACCGGCCCGAACCGCTCGCCGACGGCAAGCACCAGGGATGCATCGAGTTTGGCGCCGCCGGAAGCAATCATCCGGAGCCGGCCGTGGTCGATGCGACGGAGCTGTTGCTCGTCGAGATCCATGAACCGGCGCAGCATGGTGGGCACCACCATCATTGCGGTGCAACGGTGTTCAATCAAAAGATCGAGCGACTCCGGTGCCCGGAACCGTCGGTCCATCACCACTGTCGCGCCGGTCAGCAGGCACACCATCGTGGCAAGCAGGCCCCAGCCGTGAAACGCCGGCGCCGACATCAGCACGGTGTCGGAACCGCGGATCGGAATTTTGGAGACGAACCCGGCCGGCAACGACATCGACACGGCGCCGTCGCGCGGCGCACCCTTCGGCGCTCCGGTGCTGCCGCTCGTGAGGATCACCAGCGACGACTGGTGCCGCGGCGCCCGCGGCAGTTCGGTCGAGCTCGACGCGATCAGGTGGTCGAGTGTTTCGGGTCCCGGCTCACCCTCAGCCTGGCCGGTCCACGCGACGTACCGGCGGACCCCTTGGTCGACCAAGTCGAGGACGCCGGTGAACTCCGCGTCGTGCAGGATCACGTCGACCTTCTCGCGAGCGGTCACCTCCGCCATCTGTTTGGCGCCGAGATCGGTGTTCAGCAGCACCACTCGTGCACCGAGTCCGATGCCGGAGAGCAAACCGATCACCGCGAAGCGGCTGTTGCGGCACATCACTCCCACGGTGGGACGGTCCTGACCTGACAGGACCTCACCCAGGCCGTTCATCACCGCGTTGCACATCGTGGCCAGTTCGCTGTACGTCACCGATCCCTGCGGGTCGATCAGCGCAACGCGGCTGCCGTGGATGGCCGCATAGATCGCGGGCCCCGCCGCTTCACCTGCCGCACGACGCAGCTTGGCGACCTGGGGCAGTTGACGCACACCCGGCATCGCGCCGGCGCACCTCAGTTCCCGTACCGCCGCCAACTCGGTACGCACGTGGTTCAGCTTCGACACGCGACGCCTCACCACACCATCGTCGCGAGATAGCGCTGCGCGTAGTCGCGAACCGCTTCGGGCTCCGATCTGCTCTCGTCCATCGCCGGGGTATCGAGATACGAGATCACCAGCCGGACAAGGATTTCGGTGACCGCGTGCAAATCCTCATCGGGCATTTTCGCGCCGGCCGCCCGCAGCGTCTTCATGATCCGTCCGGTCACGATTTCGATGAACAGACCGGTCACCGAGTTGGTGATGCCCTTGAGCGCGTCGCGTTCGTCAACCATCATGCGGCGGATCAACGGGTCGTTGTTCACCAGCTGCGCACCGGCGAGAAACGCCTCGACGACCGCTTCCTGCGGTCCGTGGCCGACAGTGGCCTGCTCGAGCAACAGCATTCCGTCGAGGTAGATGCGTTCGGCCACACCGAGCAGCAGCGCCTCCTTGTTCGGGAACCGTCGATAGAGGGTGCTGCGGCTGACGCCCGCGCGTCTGGCGACATCGTCGACGCCGGTACGGCGAATGCCGTTGTCCTCGAACTCGCCTCGCGCCGCCTCGAGGATGGCGTCTTCTTGCTCACGTGGCGATGCGGTGTTGCGCACCTTGCGCGATGATGATGCCCGTTCTTCGGTGGGACTCGACGACCGCGCCATCACACGCGCCGCATGGTGACGGGCAGCTTGTCCTTGGGCACCGGGAGCGAGCTGAAATCCATCGGCATCGTGTAGTCCTGCGGCACCGACCACTCGAAACCGCGTAACAACTGGTGCATGATCGTCCGGACTTCCATCTGTCCAAAATACAACCCGATGCATTTGTGCACGCCGCCGCCGAAGGGCATCCAGGCCATCCGGTGCTTCTTGTCCTCGGCGCGCTCCTTGGTGAACCGCTCGGGATCGAAGACGAACGGGTTGGACCAGTACTCCGCGTCGTAGTGATTGGTCAGCCCTGGAACCGACACGATCGAACCCTTGGGCACGTAGTGCCCGAGTACCTCGGTGTCCTTGATCGCCATTCGCGGCTGCCCGGGAACCGGAGCGCACATGCGCAGCGACTCCTTCATGATCAGGTCGAGATCGGTCAGCTTGGCCAGGTCGTCGTAGCCGAGCTCGGTGCCGAGTTCCATGGACTGGGCACGGGCACGGTCCTGCCACTCGGGCGACTTGGCCATGCGGTACGCCATCTGACTCATCGTCATGGTGGAGGTGTCATGGGCGGCCATCATCACGAAGATCATGTGGTTGACCACGTCTTCGTCGGTGAACCGATGCCCCTCCTCGCTCTCGGCGTGGCACAGCACCGAGAACAGGTCGGGCGACTCCCCCGCCCGCTTGGCGGCGATGTGGCTCATGAAGAACTCCTCGAGGACTTTGCGTGACCGCAGCCCCTTCCACCAGCGACCACCGGGGACGGGCCGGCGAACCAGCGCGACTCCTGCGCGGACCGTGTCGATGAAGGCCTTGTTGACGCGGTCGGCTTCTTCTTTGGGCAGTTCCAGACCCATGAAGACCTCGAGCGCCACGTCCAGGGTGAGTGCCTTGAACTCGCTGAACAGTTTGACCTCGCCGACGGGGAACTGCTTGATGCGCTCGACGATCATCGGCTGCATCTCTTGCATGTAGCCCTTGAGCACGGGCTGGGTGAAAGCCTGCTGGAGGATCAGCCGATGGTGGCGGTGCTCTTCGAAGTCGAGCAGCATCACGCCGCGATTGAAGAACGGGCCGATGAAAAAGCTCCAGGCCGGACCGTTTGCGAACGCCTTGTCCTTGTTCATCAGGATCTGGTCGGCAGCTTCGGGTCCCCGGCAGGTGACCAGCTTCTGCCCGAAGGCGTTCATGAAGGAGACACGACCGAATGCCGCCTGCTGGGCGTCGCTGAAGGCGAACGGGTCGCGGCGCATCTTGAGGATCTGGATCGCCCCGTTGGTGTCCGAACCCTCGATCGACTTCAGACCGCTGCCCGATGGGGCCTCCGCCAGGATGACCGACATTGCTGAACCTCCGCTGTTGGAACGATTTCGCAAAATTGTATCTTCTGGCGACGTCCAGGCACAGCCGGTTGCGGTTTTCAGTTGTCGGCGAGTATCGCCAGGCAGCGGCGCAGACGCTCCAGCCACCAGTCCCGCCTGTCCTCGCCGGCGAGGGGCAGCACGGTGGGGTCTATGTCGACCAGCCGGGGACTGAGTGAACCCATCTCCGGCACAAAGGGCTCGGCGACGTCGGTGACGAACAGTCCGCCGGTGCCGAGCCCGCAGGCAGGGGGTTCGGCAGGCAACGCGACCGCGGTGGCCACGCCGGCGGAGATGCCGACCGCGGAATCGAGGGCGCTGGAGATGACCACAGGTATCGGAATCCGGCCGGCGAGATCGAGCACCCGTCGCATGCCGCCGAGCGGCGCCACCTTCAGGACGGCGATGTCGGCAGCGTCGGCGGCGATGACCTTGAGAGGGTCACTGGCGCGGCGGATGCTCTCGTCGGCCGCGATCGGTGTGTCGACGGCGGCCCGGACGGCAGCGAGCTCGTCGATGGTGGCGCAGGGCTGCTCCGCGTACTGCAGCTCACCGAGCGCGCGGATCGCTGTGATCGCTTGCTGCACAGTCCATTTACCGTTCGCGTCCACCCGGACATGGTCGATGCGGGATCGGACGGCCTCCACGCGTGCGACGTCGTCGTCGAGCGTCTGGCCCTCCTGCGCCACCTTGACCTTGGCCGTGTGCGCGCCCGGATACCGGGCCAGCACCTCGTCCACCTGGTCGGCCGGGATCGCCGGAACGGTGGCGTTGACCGCAACCGAGTCCCTCACCGCGGGTGGTGGTCCGAGGTAGGCGGCTTCGATTCCCGCCGCAAGCCAGGCGGCCGATTCGGTGTCGTCGTATTCGACGAAGGCACCGAACTCGCCCCATCCGGCCGGACCCCGGAACAGCATCACCTCACGAGTGGTGATGTCGCGGAACCGCATGCGCATGGGCAGCGCCACCACCACGACCGATTCCGCGATCTCTTCGTAGGACGGAACGGGAGACACCGCGGGGACCGTCATGAACGATTCACCGATCTGCCGCGCCGGCCAGCCAGCCGAGCACGAGTTCGAGCCTCTGCTGCTCCAGCTCTGGCTGTGGATTGACTGCCGCCGCAACGGCTTCCCCGTCGAAGAGATGGACGATGGTCAGCGCCACGAGTTCAATCTGTCCGTCGGGCAATCCCTGGACGGCGGGAACAGTGCGCGCGAACTGCGCTATCTGATCGTGGTACTCGGCAAGCATGGGGGCGAGTCGATCCCGAAGCCCCGCGTCGGTCCGCGCAGCGATCAGCAGTTCGTACCAAGCGCCGTTGATGGGCGCCCGGCACGCCTGCCGGACGAGCACCAGGCAGTCGGCCAACGTTCCGGTTCCCAGCAGCGCCAGACTTTGCGAAAAGGCCTCGAACTGTCTGGCACGCACGGAATCGGCGGCCGCGATCACGAGGTCCAGCCGAGTCGGGAAGTGGCGGAACAGCCCACCCTGGGACACTCCGCTACGCGCACAGATCTCACTGATGGTGCTGCGTTGATATCCCAGCTCGCACAGCGACTCCACGCACGCATCCACCAGCCGCGCCATCGTCGCTGTCCGGCGCTGCTCCTGGGTGCGGCGTGCCTCTCCCATCTATGCGGTCGACCTCGCGCGTACCGTCCCGCGCGCGGCCCCTGCGCGCAGGAACTGCCCGGCCTGCACCGTGGTGCCGAAACCCGGTGCGAAGTTGCCACGACCGTAGAGATACCGGCCGCCGACCACGGTCGCAGACACCGCGTCGTCATTACGATTGACCATGCGCTTGATCCCCCCGAATTCGGTCATGGTTGCCTCAGCGTATTCCTTGGTCTGGTCGGTCAGTCCCGCTGGGTCGACGACCACGAAATCGGCGCGGTCCCCCTCGCGCAGGAATCCGGCGTCGAGGCCGTAGAACTCCCCGAGTTCACCGGTGAGTTTGTGGACCGCTTCCTCGATGGTGAGAAATGGTGTGCGCGAGCCGTGTTCGGCTTCTTTCACACGTTGCAGCAAACGGATTCCGTAGTTGTAGAACGCCATGTTGCGCAGATGCGCACCGGCGTCGGAGAAGCCGATGGTCACGCCGTTCTGCTTGATCAACCAGTCGGCGATCTCCGGACGGTCATTGGTGATCACGGTGCGCCAGCGGAACTTCGTGCCGTGGTCCACCACGAGGTCGAGGAACATGTCGGTGCTGTGGACCCCGCGTTCACGGGCCACCTGTTCCACCGTCTTCCCGATCATCGATTCGTCGGGGCACTCGGTGATCTCGGCATCGTCGAAGTCGCGATGCCAGATCCTCGAGCTGAACTTTGTCTCGAAGTCCTTGCGGAACCATCGCCGATACTCGGGATCGGAAAGCAATTCGTTACGGCCCATCTCCTCGCGCAGGTGCAATGCCGCACGGCCTGAACCGAATTCCTCGAACACCACCAGATCGATGCCGTCGCTGTACACCTGGAAGGGCACCGGCAGATGCTGCCAGCGCAGAGCGCCCCGACCCCAGTTGTTGGCCACTGTCGCGATCGGCCCGAAGATGCGCCGCACCCACCGGTCCGATTTCGCGTCTGCGGCCGCGAGGACCGAGGTCTTGAGGGGCTTGCGGCCGAGCCCGGTACTGCCGGCGAGGAAGAAGAGGATGTCGTATTTGGTGTTCAGGTTGGGGATCGTCTGCAATACCCGGTCACGTTGCCGCAGTATCTTGTTGATCTTGCGGCGCTCGCTCCAGTGGGCATAGGTCGAGGGCAGTGACCGCGACCGGTAGCGGTCGCCGTCCAGCTTGTCCCAGGGGTTCGTCATCCCTGACACCCCGAGGAATCCCGCATCGAGGGCGTCGTCGATCGCCTTGAGCATCGCGTCCATCTCCGCCTTGCTCGGGGTATGTGATCGATCCGTGGAGCGGCCGAGCCCCATCACTGCGGTCCGGATGTCGGAATGGCCGAGGAAGGCTGCGATGTTCGGACCCAGCGGCAAATCGTCGATCGCCTCGACGTAGGACGCAGGATCAGTCCACGTCTTCCCGCCTTCGAGGGCCTTGATGACGTGCTCACGCGGCAGGGCCTCGACACGACTGAACAGGTCCGCAGCGTCGACAGGGGTTGTGTACACGGTGGACAGCGAACAGTTGCCGATGATCGCGGTGGTGATGCCGTGGCGCACCGACTCACCCAGACCCGGCGCCACCAGCACCTCGGCGTCGTAATGGGTGTGCACGTCGATGAATCCGGGCATCACCCACTGACCGGCTGCGTCGATCAGCTGGGTGTCCGGCCCGACGGGCAGAGGTGTGGCGGAGACCGCGACAACCCTGCCGTTCCGGATTCCGAGGTCGCGGCGCAGACCTGGCTGACCGGTGCCGTCGAACCAGGTGCCCCCGCGGACAACCATGTCGTACGAGGCGTCGCCGCCTCCCGCATGTCCGTTGCCGTCGACCGGTGTCGTGGTGTCCGCCTGCAGACTCATGTGTGACCTCCATCACTCTATAACTCAACGATAACATAGAGAGTGGCCACTCGCGAAATATTTCTTGGTTCTCGCCTACACAACGGCGCGTTGCCCGCATCCGAACCGAATCCGTGCGCTGCTTCTGCTCTGAGCAGATTCGCGGTGCACCGGCCCGACCTTCGATCTACGTTCGGTGGATGGGCCGCAGTCTCACCATCACCGACACCACGTCCGCCGATCTCCGTGCCCGTTCACGGCCGGCGGAGAGACAGCCACAGCCACGGCAGCGCGAACAACCGCACGAGCCCGAGCCGCTGTGGCGCGACGTCCTCGGGACGTACCTGCGTGATGTCCGCGGCGAGCAGGGCCGGATCCTCACCGGGGTTGCCGCCGAAGCCGGTGTGTCGCCCCAATATCTGTCCGAGATCGAGCGCGGACGCAAAGAGCCGTCGTCGGAGATCCTCTCCGCTGTCGCCGGCGCGCTCGGGCTCACACTGCTCGACATCACCAAAGGCGTCGCCGCAATCATCGAACGCGCCGCGAACGACACAGCCGGCCAGGTCATCACGGTAGGCGGACTCCCCCGGACCGCTTCCTCGGTGTCGCGGCCGGCCTCATCCTCGAACCGCGCTCACCTGCTTCTGGCGTCCTGACCTGGTCGTCGGCCGAGTTCCGAAGGGTCACCGCATCGGCCGGTACTCCAGAACCTGGTCGGCCAACCCGTATTCGACGCTGGCCTCCGCGGGCAGGATGAGCTCACGGTCGGTGTCGTGACGGAGGGCCTCGAGGTCCTTACCCGTGTGCCGCGCCAGCAGTTCCTCGAGTTCTGCGCGTACGCGAACCACCTCGTCGGCGTGGATGATCAGGTCAGGAATCGACCCCTGACCCTGAATCGACGGCTGGTGCAACACCACTCGGCCATGCCGGAGGATCGATCGTTGTCCGGCCGCACCTCCGGCGAGCAGGACCGCCGCGGGACCACTGGCCTGACCGACGCAGGTCGTCGCGACGTCGGGCCGGATGAACTGCATCGTGTCGTACACGGCGAGCATCGCGGCCGGCGACCCGCCGGGTGAGTTGATGTAGAGGTTGATCGGCATCTCCGAGCTGTCCGACTCCAGATGCAGCAACTGCGCGATCAGCACGTTGGCCACCCCGTCGTCGATCTCGGTGCCCAGGTAGACGATCCGCTCGGAGAGAAGGCGGCTGTAGACGTCCATCGAACGCTCCCCCGCTGCGGTCTTCTCCACGACGTACGGCACCGTGCACGTGCTCATCGGACGCCTCCCAGCGCAACCGGGCGGGCCGACGCCGGGTAGATGTCCGCGACGCCGTCGGCGATGCGGTCCACGAATCCGTACTCGACCGCCTGCTCCGCCGTGTACCACCGGTCCCGTAGCGAGTCGTTCCAGATCTTCTCGGCGGGCTGTCCGGTGTGCTCGGCGATCAGCGCCAGCACCGTGTCGCGGGTGTGCCGCAAGTCGTCGGCCTGCAACTCGACGTCGACCGCGGTTCCCCCGATGCCGGACGAACCCTGGTGCATCAAGATCCTGGAATGCGCCAGCGCATGACGTTTTCCCGGCGTCCCTGCCGACAACAGGAATTGGCCGGCGCTGGCAGCGATTCCGAGGGCAAGGGTGCTGACGTCGTTCGGAATGGCACGCATGACGTCCATGATCGCGAGCATCGCCGGCACCGAGCCCCCAGGCGAGTTGATCCAGAAGCTGATGTCTTTGCGTGAATCGTCGGCCGACAGCAAGAGGAGCTGACTGCACAGCCTGTTGCCGAGCTTCTGGTCGAGCTGATCGCCGAGCACGATCACCCGTTGGTGAAAGAGCCGCGACTGCAATTCGTCGTCGATG
Source organism: Williamsia muralis (assembly GCF_051487485.1). Lineage (GTDB taxonomy): Bacteria > Actinomycetota > Actinomycetes > Mycobacteriales > Mycobacteriaceae > Williamsia > Williamsia muralis_B. The sequence goes on from NZ_JAHVCV010000004.1 coordinate 409,261, forward strand.
ATGGCCGGAGGTGCGTGGTTGTCACTCATGACCTCACTGTGGACCCAGCCCGGGGCGAGCGAAAGTTGTTGCTGCCCAGAGCAGATCGGCCCTGAGCGGTTCTGCCGACGGCAGCAACGCAAACGTCAGAAATCGTTGAGAATCCTGGTACGTACGGCGCGGTACTCCTCGAGGCTGATGGTGCCCGCTGCACGCATCGACTCGAGTTCGGCCAGCCGCTGGCCAGGTGTGCGTGGTGGACCGGGCGGCGCGGCAGGTGGGCGTGTGAACGAAGCCGCGCTCGGTTTGCTCATGTCCGGAGGCGCCGATGTGGGCCGGCCCGGCGGCGCCTGCTGGGCAAACCCGTCCGGACGTCCGTGACGTCGCGCGATATCCATCACCTGCTCACGCACAATCGGATTCGATCTCAGGTCCACCCTGCCTCCGAACGGGATGTTGTTGTCCGCGAAGACCCTCATGATCTCGATCAGAGCATCACTCTTGCCGGACAGATCGAACTCCTCGCCGGTTTCGGTGTCGGTGAACCGCGCGGGCGCCGTCCCGGCCAGCAGTGCGGTGCGCTGCCAGTCGATGTCGAACTCACCCGAGTAGGTGTCGACGAGCACCGCAACCCTGTGCGACCGCAGAGCCGGCAAGAACATGAACGGCACCACCACGCGTTTGGTCGCCTCGAACGGAGCGATGCCGTCGCCGGAGATGGCCAGCGAGATCTTCATCATCGGCTGTCCGTTGATGCGCACGTTGGTCTGGTCCACCGAGCGCACCTCGCCGATGCCGAACCTGCCGTTCTGTTCCAGGTTGTACCGCTTGCGTCGGCGACGGTAGAGCGACTGCGCGACAAAGTAACCGATGACCACGTCTGCGACCGTGATCCCCAGACCTGCGTAGAACATCCAGCCGGTGAGCGGGTCGTCGATGAGGAAATACGCGACCAGGAAGATCGGACCGACGATTCCGCAGAGCAGGGTGAACAGCAGAATCGGCACGAACGTCCGCAAGAAGCTCGGTTCGCGGTTGCTATCACCCTGTCCGAAAAAGCTCATGCTGTGGCACCCTCACCCCGCCGGTCCGGGCGCGGTTCTCGGCCCCAACTGTCACCGGCTGTCGAGGTGAATAGATATCACAACCGACGCAGCGTCACCGGGAAACTGTCCTTGGGGATGGGCAACGACGCGTAGTTCATCGGAATCTCGTAGCTGTCGGGCACCGACCACTCGAAGTTGCGCAACAGCTGATGCATGATCGTCTTGACCTCCATCTGGCCGAAGTACAGCCCGATGCACTTGTGCACGCCGCCGCCGAACGGGCTCCACGCCATGCGATGGACCTTGTCTTCGGCCCGCTCCTTGCTGAAACGCTCGGGGTCGAAGGTCCACGGGTCTTTCCAGTACTCGGGGTCGAGGTGGTTGATCATGCTGGGCACCGTCACCATGGTCCCCTTGGGTAGGTAGTAACCCTGGATCTCGGTGTCCTGCACGGTCATCCGGGGATGCGCCGGGACCGGGGTGCACATCCGCAGCGACTCCTTCATGATCAGGTCGAGGTCGGTCAGCGCGGCGAGGTCGTCGTAGCTCAGTTCCGAACCCAGCTCGCGGGACTGCTCGCGGGCGCGCACCTGCCACTGCGGCGACTTGGCCATGCGGTAACACATCTGAGTCATCGTGATGGTGGAGGTGTCGTGGGCGGCCATCAGCACGAAGATCATGTGATTGACGACGTCCTCGTCGGTGAAGCTGTGTCCCTCATCGCTTTCGGCGTGACAGAGGACGGAGAAGAGGTCAGGTGTCTCGGTCGCCCGCTTGGCGGGGATGTGCTTGTAGAAGAACTCTTCGAGGATCTTGCGTGAGCGGAGACCTTTCCACCACCGGGTACCGGGGACCGGTTTGCGGATCACCGCGACGCCTGCCTGGACGGTCTCCAGAAAGGCCTTGTTGAGTCTGTCCGCCTCGGCTTTCGGCAGTTCCATACCGAGGAACACCTCGAGAGCGACATCGAGGGTCAGCGCCTTGAACTCGTGGAACAACAACACCTTTCCCGTGGGGAACTGGGCGACCCTGTCACGGATGATCGGCTGCATCGCGTCCATGTATCCGCGCAACACCTTGGCGTTGAACGCCTGCTGCAGGATGAGCCGGTGGTGACGGTGCTCGTCGAAGTCGAGCAGCATGACGCCCCGGTTGAAGAACGGCCCGATGAGATAGGTCCACGCCGGCCCGTTCGCGAAGGCCTTCTTCTTGTTCATCAGGATCTCGTCGCAGGCGTCGGGGCCCGAAGCGATGACGATCTTCTGCCCGAATGCGTTGATACCCGAGACCCGCCCGTACTTGGCGTGGCGTTCGTCCGACTGCTTGAACGGGTCGTGGCGCATGGCCAGGACCTCCATGACTCCGTTGCGCGTCGAGAAGGGGACCTCTTTGAGGCCACTCCCGGAAGGGATCTGCGAGAACTTGGTGGGCATACGTCGACCTCCGAAGAAACGAATTTCTATAACCGTATCTTTGGCGGAGTTACTTGTAAACCACGTCACACGTATCCATCGGCCCATGCACACAAAAAACGCCCGACCCCAGATGGGGTCGGGCGCTTTTCGGTTTGTTCTGTTACTGCTTACTTGTTGATCTTCGTGACGCGACCGGCACCAACGGTGCGGCCACCTTCACGGATCGCGAAGCGCAGGCCCTCGTCCATGGCCACCGGCTGGATCAGCTTGACGGACATCTCGGTGTTGTCACCGGGCATGACCATCTCGGTGCCCTCGGGCAGGGTCACAACGCCCGTCACGTCAGTTGTACGGAAGTAGAACTGGGGACGGTAGTTGTTGAAGAACGGGGTGTGCCGTCCGCCTTCGTCCTTGGACAGGATGTAGGCCTGTCCTTCGAACTCGGTGTGCGGGGTGGTGGTGCCCGGCTTGATGACAACCTGTCCACGCTCGACGTCTTCGCGCTTCAGACCACGCAGCAGCAGACCGGCGTTGTCGCCCGCCTGTGCCGAGTCGAGGAGCTTGTGGAACATCTCGATACCAGTGACGGTGGTCTTGGTGCTCTTCTCGCGGATGCCGACGATGTCGACTTCCTCGTTCACCTTGACCTCGCCACGCTCCACACGACCGGTGACGACGGTGCCACGACCGGTGATCGTGAACACGTCCTCCACAGGCATGAGGAAGGGCTTCTCGGTCTCACGAACCGGCTCCGGGATGCTCTCGTCGACAGCGTCCATGAGCTCTTCGACGGTCTTGACCCACTCGGGGTCGCCTTCGAGTGCCTTCAGGGCCGAGACCTTGATGACCGGAGCGTCTTCGTCGAAGTCCTGTGCAGCGAGGAGCTCGCGCACCTCCATCTCGACCAGCTCGATGATCTCGTCGTCATCAACCATGTCGGCCTTGTTCAGCGCGACCAGGATGTAAGGCACGCCGACCTGACGCGCGAGCAGCACGTGCTCGCGGGTCTGCGGCATCGGGCCGTCGGTGGCGGCGACCACGAGGATGGCACCGTCCATCTGGGCTGCACCGGTGATCATGTTCTTGATGTAGTCCGCGTGACCAGGAGCATCGACGTGGGCGTAGTGACGCTTCTCCGTCTGGTACTCAACATGCGAGATGTTGATCGTGATACCACGAGCCTTCTCTTCCGGAGCCTTGTCGATCTGATCGAACGCAAAGCTCGCGTTGAGATCCGGGAACTTGTCGTGCAACACCTTGGTGATGGCCGCCGTCAGCGTGGTCTTGCCGTGGTCGACGTGACCGATGGTGCCGATGTTCACGTGCGGCTTGGTCCGCTCGAACTTCGCCTTCGCCACTTGATTGTCCTCCTGGACTTGTTGTCGTGAACCGGAATCTTCCGGGTTTCACTGGGTGTTTAGTTCTTGCGCGGCAAGGGACTCACGTCCCCCGCCGGCAAGCGATTCTTATCTGCTGTGCGCCGGTGGCGCTATCGCCGAGGCGACGGGAGAGAAATCACTCACCCGTTGCTTTGGCAATGATCTCCTTCGACACGTTCGCCGGTACTTCAGCGTACGAGTCGAACACCATGGAGTAGTTTGCCCGGCCCTGGGTCTTCGACCGGAGGTCTCCGATGTAGCCGAACATCTCCGACAGCGGAACCAGTGCCTTGACGACACGGGCGCCACTGCGCTCTTCCATGGCCTGGATTTGACCACGGCGTGAGTTGAGGTCGCCGATCACGTCACCCATGTAATCCTCGGGCGTCGTGACCTCTACGGCCATCAACGGTTCCAGGATCACCGGGCCCGCCATCCTGGCTGCTTCTTTCATCGCAGCCGATCCGGCGATCTTGAACGCCATCTCCGACGAGTCGACGTCATGGTAGGCGCCGTCGAGCAGAGTGAACTTCAAGTTGACCAGCGGGTAGCCCGCGAGCACGCCGTACTGCATCGCGTCCTGGGCGCCGGCATCCACAGAAGGGATGTACTCACGCGGGACGCGACCACCGGTCACGGCATTGACGAACTCGTAGGTGGCGCCGTCTTCGGCATCCACCAACGGCTCCAGCTTGACGATGACCTTGGCGAACTGGCCACTGCCACCGGTCTGCTTCTTGTGGGTGTAGTCGTGCTTCTCGACCGTCTTGCGGATGGTCTCTCGGTAGGCCACCTGGGGCTTACCGACGTTGGCCTCGACCTTGAACTCGCGCTTCATGCGGTCGACCAGGATGTCGAGGTGGAGCTCGCCCATGCCGCCGATGACGGTCTGGCCGGTCTCGTCGTCCAGCTTGACCGAGAACGTGGGGTCCTCTTCGGCCAGTTTCTGGATGGCGACACCCAGCTTTTCCTGGTCGGACTTGGTCTTCGGCTCGATCGAGACGTTGATGACCGGGTCCGGGAAGCTCATCGATTCCAGGACGATCGGTGCATTCGAGTCGCACAAGGTGTCACCGGTGGTGGTGTCCTTGAGGCCGATCATCGCGTAGATGTGGCCTGCCGTGGCATCCTCGACCGGCATTTCCTTGTTGGCGTGCATCTGGAACAGCTTGCCGATGCGCTCTTTCTTGCCCTTGGTGGCATTGAGCACGCCGGTGCCGGCCGTGATGTGTCCGGAGTACACACGCACGAACGTCAGCTTGCCGAAGAACGGGTGCGAGGCGATCTTGAATGCCAGCGCCGCGAACGGCTCGTCGGACGACGGCTTGCGCGACAGGATCTCTTCTTCGTTGCCAACCGCGTGACCTTCCACAGAGGGAACGTCGAGCGGGCTGGGCAGGTAGTCGATGACCGCGTCGAGCATGGGCTGCACGCCCTTGTTCTTGAACGCCGAGCCACACAGCACCGGGTACAGCTCACGGGTGACGGTGAGCTTGCGGATGGCCGCCTTGACCTCGGCGATGCTGAGCTCTTCGCCACCGAAGTACTTCTCGAGCAGCGCTTCGTCGGTCTCGGCGACCGTCTCCATCAGCTTCTCGCGGTACTCCTTGGCCTTCTCCAGCAGATCGGCCGGGATCTCCTCGATGGTCGGCTCGGCACCGGTCGGCACGACGCCGCGCCAGGTGATGGCCTTCATCTCGATGAGGTCCACGACACCGTCGAAGTCGTCCTCGGCACCGATCGGCAGCTGGAGAACCAGCGGCTTGGCACCGAGACGCTCTTCGATGGTGCGCACCGTGAAGTAGAAGTCGGCGCCCAGCTTGTCCATCTTGTTGACGAAGCAGATACGGGGGACTTCGTACTTCTCGGCCTGCCGCCAGACCTGCTCGGACTGCGGCTCCACACCCTCTTTACCGTCGAACACCGCTACCGCACCGTCGAGCACACGCAGGCTTCGCTCCACCTCGACGGTGAAGTCGACGTGCCCGGGGGTGTCGATGATGTTGATCTGGTTCTTGTTCCAGAAACAGGTCACCGCAGCGGAGGTGATGGTGATACCCCGCTCCTTCTCCTGCTCCATCCAGTCGGTCGTCGAGGCGCCGTCGTGCGTCTCGCCGATCTTGTAGTTGACGCCGGTGTAGAAGAGGATTCGCTCGGTGGTGGTGGTCTTGCCGGCATCGATGTGAGCCATGATGCCGATGTTGCGAACCTTGTTGAGGTCGCTGAGCACTTCCTGTGCCACTTAATTCCTCACTCTGTATTGCCTGAAAGTTGTTGTAGCCGCCGGCCTGGAGGGCCGGCGGCCCGTTGTCACCAGCGGTAGTGCGCGAACGCCCGGTTGGCCTCGGCCATCTTGTGGGTGTCCTCGCGGCGCTTGACTGCCGCGCCCAGACCGTTGCTGGCGTCGAGCAGCTCGTTGGCGAGACGCTCGACCATCGTCTTCTCGCGACGCTGGCGACTGAAGGTCACCAACCAACGCAGAGCGAGGGTGTTGGCGCGGCCCGGCTTGACCTCGATGGGCACCTGGTAGGTGGCACCACCGACGCGACGGCTCTTGACCTCGAGGGCCGGACGGACGTTGTCCAGCGCGCGCTTGAGGGTGACGACCGGATCGGTACCGGTCTTCTCACGAGCCTGTTCCAGGGCCTGGTAGACGATCCGCTCGGCGGTCGACTTCTTGCCGTCCAGCAGAATCTTGTTGACCAGCTGGGTCACGACGGGGCTGCCGTAGACCGGGTCGTTGATCAGGGGGCGCTTCGGTGCGGGTCCTTTACGTGGCATCAGCCCTTCTCCTTCTTCGCGCCGTACTTGCTGCGACCCTGCTTGCGAGCCTTGACACCCTGGGTGTCGAGCGAGCCGCGGATGACCTTGTAACGCACACCCGGGAGGTCCTTCACACGACCACCGCGAACGAGCACCATCGAGTGCTCCTGCAGGTTGTGGCCTTCACCGGGGATGTATGCGGTCACCTCGACCGAGCTGGTGAGACGAACACGAGCCACCTTCCGGAGCGCCGAGTTCGGCTTCTTCGGGGTGGTTGTGTAGACGCGAGTGCACACGCCGCGTCGCTGCGGGCTGCCCTTCAGCGCTGCCGTTTTCTGCTTGGCAGGCTTGTCGTGACGGCCCTTGCGGACCAGCTGGTTGATAGTTGGCACTGAGAGTTCTTCCTTTGTTTGGCGTTCTTCGTCTCTGCTGCGGTTTCTGCTCCGGGCAAGTCCGACGTGGTCGGCACTTCCGCAGTACGCCCCACCGAGGCAAAAGCCCTGGTCAGGTGTGGCCTTCCCTACCCCTTAGTCGGGCGTGTCGAAATTGCCCGACGCGGCAGTTGAAGGCACGCAGATGGACCCGGCCGATCTAGAAATATGGCGGAGGCCGGGCACCAGCGGTCAACTCTACCGACCGTGCGACCGCAGGTCAAAATCGTCCAGGACGACCGCCGAGCGGACCGATCCCGCAGGTTGTCGGCTGTTCGTGCGCAGCCGCTCAACAGCCCTCGCGGTTCCTGAACGCGTCCACCGCCGCCTCGATCGTGGGATGGAAACGGCCGGGGCCGAATCTGTCTGCCAGGCCGAATCGGATGAGCCTGTCTTTCATGGGCCCCTTCATCTCCGCGAAGACCAGACGGATGCCCTTGCTCGCCAGATAGGTGTCGAGATCGATGAGTTCGTCGACCGCGGTGGTGTCGATGCCGGTCACCGGTTCTGCCGCCACGATCACCCAATCGACCCGCTCGTGGGCCGCCGCGACCACCGACCGGACGTAGTCGTCGAAGATGCCGCCGTTCGCGAAGAACAGCGGTGCATCGAAGCGGACGAGGACAAGACCCGGGATGCGGCGACCGGCCGGGTGGCGCGCGATGTCGTGGAAGCCGGGGCGGTCGGCCACCTGGACGAGCTCGGTGCGGTAGGGCTGCCAGGCCCGCGCGACCACCGCGACAAAGGACAGGCCGATCGCGACCAGGACACCTTCGAGTACCCCGACCAGCGCGACGCCCACGAAGGCCGCGACCGCGAGAGCGAACTCGATCCTGCTCATCCGGAACATCCGGACCATGCCGCTCACGTCGACCAGCGCGGTGGCGGCCACGATCACCACGGCGGCGAGCGTGGCGTCGGGCAGGTATGCGGTGACGCCCGGAGCCGCGAGCACGAAGACCAGGACGGCGAGGGCCCCGACGACTCCGGCGAGTTGGGTCTTGGCCCCGGCCTGCTCGGCCACGGGGGTGCGCGATCCACTCGCCGAGATCGGGAAGCCACTGAAAAGGCCGCCCGCGATGTTGGCCACGCCGATTGCCTTCATCTCCGTGCTGCCGTTCACCTCTTCGCCGTGGCGGGCCGCGAACGTGCGAGAGAGGACACCGGTGTCGGCGAAAGCGATCAACGCGATGCCGGCCGCGGGCCCGACGAGCTCGGCCACGTCCGACCAGTCGACTCCCCCGAACGACGGCAGCGGCATGCCGTCGGGCAACGCGCCGACCATCCCGACGTCATCGGTGAGACCCAGGGCCGCAGAGACGATGATCGCCACCACGACGGCCACGAGAACCCCTGGCACGCGGGGCAACCAGAGCCGGAAGGCGACGATGATCGCCAGTGAGCCGAAACCGATTGTGGCGGTGACGAGGTCGACGCCGCCGCTGAATGCAGCGTGGGCGGTCTCCCAACCCTGCTCGATCAGGTTGTCGGCATCGACCGAGAAGCCGAGCAGTTTCGGCAACTGGCCGACGACCACGATGAGCGCGATCGCGTTCAGATATCCGAGCCGGATCGGTTTCGACAGCAGGTCGGTGACGAACCCCAGCCTCAGGAACCCGGCGACGAGCAAGATGAGACCGACAAGGACTGCGAGGATTCCCGCGAGGGCGAGCGCGGTCTCCGGGTCCCCGGTGACCGCCAGCGGCACCACCGCTGCGGCGATCAGGGGCGCGAGCGACGAATCCGGTCCGAGGACAAGGATTTTCGACGGGCCCACCACTGCATACGCGAGGAGCGGGACGATGGTGGCATACAGGCCGGCATACGCGGGCAACCCGGCCGCTTCTGCGTAACCCATCCCGGCCGGGATGAGCAGCGCGGTCAAGACCAGGCCCGCGGTGATGTCGGAACGCAGCCACTCCCGGCGATACTGCCGCGCGGTCGCGACCCCGGGTAAGCGGGCGAATACTTCCGTCAAGGCGGTTACCACGACTCCATCTCGGGCCGGTGTTGCAGACCAGTTCTCGGCTCCGGAGAGTCTATTCGCTTGTGCCCGCCCCTGATCGGACAACGCTGTTCGTCGCCCACCTGCCGGCGTCCGGCCTTACTGTTAGCAAATGTCACCATTTGAGCGGACGCTGTCGCCGATGACGCGCACCGCACGACGCTGCTGCGGCCCGTTCCTCGTTGCTCTCACCGTCGGCGCGGGCTTGGTCGTCGCCCCATCCGGCCCGGCGGCAGCGGCGCCCACACCGATCGTCTGCCCGGCCTTCGGTCCGTGGGTGGGGGCCTGGAGCGCGCCGGCAAGCGACGGGGCACTGTCCCCGGATGGGCCTCCGAGTCCCTACTTCCCGCCCGTCGACCCCAGCCTCGTGCCCAATCCCGAGGTCGACAACTCGACGGTCCGGTCTGTCATCGTGCCGACCCGCGCCGGCGAGGTCCTCCGCGTGGACCTGTCGAACGAGTACGGCGAGGCGCCGGTGACGTTCACATCGGTGAGTGTTGGAAAACAGGCGACCGGTGCAGGCGTGTCCGATCCCGTTCCCCTCTTGTTCGGTGGACAGCCGACGGTGACGGTGCCTGCCGGCGGCGAGGTGGTCAGTGACCCCATGCCGTACGCCTTCCAGGCTTTCGAAGCACTGTCGATCAGTACCTTCACCCCTGACGACGTGGCGTCGGCAACCCGGCACTGGGTGGCGCGTCAGCGCTCGTACCTCACGGCAACCGGAGCCGGCGACAAGACACTCGACACCAGTGGCGCCGCGTTCGGCACCACCACGACGTCGCGGCTCTTCGTGACCGGGATGGACACACTGACTCCCGGAACGGGAGCGGTTGTCACACTTGGGGATTCCCTGACCGATGGCTATCAGACGGGCGCACCCAACCCGACCGGCCCCTCACCCGAACTGCCCGCCGGCCTCGACGAGAACGTCCGATGGCCCGACCGCCTGGCCCGCCGGATCAACGAGCAGGGACTGCCGCTGACGGTTGTCAACGCCGGAATATCTGGCAACAGGGTCAGTTTCGATGCGGCCGAGGGGCAATCAGGACTCATCAACACCTCTCGTGGAGATTCGGCATCGACTCGACTGGACCGAGACGTGCTGTCGGTTCCCAACGTGCGTACCGTTGTCCTGTTCGAAGGCATCAACGATCTGGGCCAGGCCCCCGGCGTGACCGTCGATCAGCTGACCCAGAACTATCAGACGATCATCGACTCGCTGCACCAGCGCGGAATCCGTGTCCTACAGGGCACCATCACTCCTGCCGGGGGCCATACCGGGCAGGGCAGTTACGGCACGAGTGCAACCAACGATCTGCGCAACCAGGTCAACGAGTGGATCCGCACCAGCAGTCCGGCCGACGGTGTCGTGGACTTCGACAAGGCCGTCGCCGACCCGGCGAACCCCTCTGCTCTCCTTCCTGCCTACGACGACGGCGATCACCTCCACCTCAGCGCCGCCGGCTACCAGAAGTTGGCCGACACCGTCGCTTTGGGTCAGCTGGTCAACAACTGTGGGTCAGGATCGTCCGGTTCCTCTGATTCGGCCTGGGGTTCGGCGGCGTAGTCCTGCGCCACCGGCGCTCGTCCGGCGATCGATTCCCCAGGGACATCGACCATCGGGAGCGTCCGGTTCCGCAGTGCTCTCGCCTACCGCGGGGGTAGCGTCGCAGGTGCCGATGAACAGCCGATCGCACAACCAACCGAATCGCCCCGACATCGCCCGGTCGTGGCAGCGATCGATGCTGGGTGGGCTGAAGCCAGGTGACTCGCCGGACGTGCGGCCTGTGGACATCTCATCAACCGAGCACCCGTTGCTGCGGGCCGCCGGCCCGGTCATCGACGCCATCGCACATCAATTGGCCGAGTCCAACACGGCTCTGCTGCTGGTGGATTCCGACGCCCGGCTCGTGTCCCGCACGTTCGGCGGGGTCCAGGTCGAGCAGGCACTGGAATCGGTGGGCGCGGTGTGCGGCGCCGAGTTCAGCGAGGACACGATGGGCACCACCGCGCTGGGTACCCCGCTCGAGATCCGGGACGGCATCGTCATCAATGCCGCCGAACACTTCCTCGAGCAGTTCCGCACCATCAGTTGCTATGGGCGACCCATCCTCCATCCCGTCTCTCGTCGGCTGGAGGGGATCGTCTGCATGAGCAACCTCGAACCGACCGTCAATCCGCTGTTCGCGCCGTTCGTCGACCGGATCGCGGGCGATATCGAGCAGCGTCTCCTCGAGGGGTCGCGAGCGCGGCAGACGGCGGTGGTGGAGGCGTTTCAGCGTGTCGCGCCGCGTCGCGATGTCGCCGTCGTCGCGGTCGGCGACGATCTGTTGCTGACCAATGCGCTTGCCGCCGACATCCTCGCCTCCGCGGATTTCGGAACCCTCCGCGCACTGGCCGCCGATCTGGGTGCAGACGAGCGCCGAACGCAACTCGCACTGGTGTCGGGCAACGTCGTGGAGGTCGTCGGCCGGCGGGTGTCCGGCAGTGCCGGCGGCGCCCTCTTCCGGGTGCGACCTCTGGATCTGCCCCACGTGCCGATTGCCCGTAAGTCGCGCTCGCAGACCGGCGCCGGACTGCGGACAGACCGACCTCGCAGCGTGTGGGAGAACACCGCCATCACCGGCGAACCGGGTAGTGGACGGACCAGCACCGCGGCTGAACTGCTGGGCGACCGCCCGGTCCGTGCCGTGGACGCCGCGGCCCTGGTGACCGGCTCGGGCGGTGGCGGACTGATCGGCCATCTCACCGGCACCGACCAGACCACCCTGCTCATCGAGAACGTGCATCTCCTTGATCCGCTGAGTCTGTCCGCGCTCAGGACGGCGGTTCTCGAGGGGACCCCACCGGTTGTACTGACCGCTCCCCCGCTGCCCGAGTCACCTGGTCCGGTCGCCGCCCTCATCGCTCTGTGTCCACGCCGGATAGATCTGGCGCCGTTGCGCCATCGCACGATCGACCTGCCGGCTCTGGCGGGAAACGTGTTGTCGCGCATCGCGCCTCGTGCCGTGCTCGGTGCGGCAGCCGGTGAGGCCCTGCTCTCGTCCGACTGGCCGGGCAACCTGACCGAACTCACGATGGTTCTGCGAACCGCGGCCGACAATGCCGCCCGCCGCGCGGATCGGGTGATCACGGTTGCCGACCTGCCCGCGCACCATCAGACCACCACGCGCGCGCACCGGCTGTCCGGACGAGACCGGGCCGAACGTCAGGCGATCGTCGAGGCCATGCAGGCCAGCGACGGCAACAAGGTCCACGCGGCCAAGATGCTCGGCATCAGTCGCAGCACGCTGTACACCCGGCTACGCGCCCTCGACATCGATCACTGAGGATCGTTCGCTCGACAGGCCGAGTAGACGCTTGAGTCCTTCCGCAGCGTCCGGCGGGGTGTACAGATTCCGGACAGTTGGGCACCACCTTTCGTTGGCACTATGACCGCAGTCACATAAGCGACTGTGCATGCTGACGCTAGGAGAATGTATGACCGCCATTGCCGAGCCCCAATTGACCTCGCGGGTAAGAGATTTCATTTCGACCGACCGTTCGATGCTGATCGGGGGCGAGTGGACGGCTGCCGTATCGGGCAAGACCTTCACCACCTTCGACCCGGCCACCACGGCTCCCATCACCGACGTCGCCCACGGCGACGCCACCGACGTCGACCGAGCGGTCCGGGCCGCCCGGCGGGCATTCGATGATGGGCCATGGGCCCGGATGAAGCCGAACGAGCGCGAACGTCTGCTCTGGCGGGTCGGGGATCTGCTGACCGAACGCGCGGAGGAGTTCGGCCAGCTCGAAGCCCTGGACAACGGCAAGTCAGCGGGTATCGCCGCGGCTGTCGACACAGCGTGGTCGGCCGACATCTTCCGATACAACGCGGGGCTGTGCACCAAGATTTTCGGATCCACGGTGAACGTGTCGATGCCCTTTGTCCCTGGCGGCGAGTTCCACGCGTACACCCTCCGTGACCCCGTCGGGGTATGCGGCCTCATCGTCCCGTGGAACTTCCCCCTCCTGATGGCGTCGTTCAAGCTGGCCCCCGCACTCGCGGCCGGCAACACCGTGGTCCTCAAACCTGCCGAGCAAACCCCGTTGACTGCACTGCTTTTGGGCGAGATCTTCGAGGAGGCAGGATTTCCTCCCGGGGTCGTCAACATCGTCACCGGCTTCGGTGATGCCGGCGCCGCCCTGACGGCACATCCGGACGTGGACAAGATCGCGTTCACCGGGTCCACCGAGGTCGGCAAGAAGATCGTCGCGGCCGCGCAGGGCAATCTCAAGAAGGTCTCTCTCGAACTGGGTGGCAAGAGCCCAAACATCGTGTTCGCAGACGCCGACTTCGAGCAGGCCGTGGCCGGTTCGGTCGCCGCATGGATGTTCAATCACGGCCAGTGCTGCGTCGCGGGCACACGACTGTTTGTGGAGCGCCCGATCTTCGACGACTTCACCGCCGCCGTCGCAGAGGCTGCATCGAAGGCCAAGATCGGTCCGGGCCTGGACCCCACCACCGAGCTCGGCCCGCTCATCTCGCAGGAGCAGTTCGACAAGGTCAGCGGCTATCTCGCTCAGGGTCTTGCCGACGGCGCTCGGGCGCTGACCGGCGGAAAACGCTGGGGCACGGAAGGATACTTCATCGAACCCACTGTCTTCGTGGACGTCGAGCCGAGTTTCTCGATCGTCGAGGAAGAGATCTTCGGGCCCGTGGTGGCCGCGATGCCCTTCGACGGAGATGACGTGGTGGCTGCCGCGAACAACTCGATCTACGGACTCGCCGCCGGCATCTGGACCCGAGACCTGTCCAAGGCACACAAGACAGCCAGGCGCATCAAGGCCGGTTCGGTCTGGGTCAACCAGTACAACGGTTTCGACACCGCGATGCCGTTCGGTGGCTACAAGCAGTCCGGCTGGGGCCGCGAACTCGGCAACTCGGCGATCGATCTCTACACCGAGACCAAATCGGTGAACATCGCTCTCTGACAAGACTTCTCGACATCCTCCTTCACACCACCGAAAGGACCATCATGAAAACCAAAGCCGCAGTGCTACTCGAGGCCGGCAAACCGTTCGAGATCATGGAACTCGAACTCGACGGGCCGGGCCCCGGCGAGGTGCTCATCAAGTACACCGCCGCCGGACTCTGTCATTCCGACCTCCACCTGACCGACGGCGATCTGCCGCCGCGCTATCCGATCGTCGGCGGACACGAAGGGTCAGGCATCATCGAGGAAGTGGGACCCGGCGTCACCAAGGTGAAACCCGGCGACCACGTGGTGTGCAGCTTCATCCCCAACTGTGGCACCTGTCGCTACTGCTCGACCGGTCGGCAGAACCTATGCGACATGGGCGCCACCATCCTGGAGGGCTCGATGCCCGACGGTTCCTTCCGATTCCACGGGGACGGAAAAGATTTCGGCGCCATGTGCATGCTCGGTACGTTCGCCGAACGCGCCACCATCTCACAGCACTCGGTGGTGAAGGTCGACGATTGGCTTCCGCTGGAGACCGCCGTCCTGGTCGGTTGCGGTGTGCCGTCCGGCTGGGGGACGGCGGTCAATGCAGGTAACCTCCGCAACGGCGACACGGCGGTGATCTACGGCATCGGAGGGCTGGGCATCAACGCCGTACAGGGTGCGGTGGGAGCCGGTTGCAAGTACGTGGTGGTGGTCGACCCCGTGCCGCTCAAGCGCGAGACGGCGCTGAAGTTCGGTGCCACACATGCATTCGCCGATGCGGCCAGTGCCGCTGAAAAGGTCAACGAACTCACCTGGGGCCAAGGCGCGGACGCGGCTCTGATCCTGGTCGGCACCGTCGACCAGGAAGTGGTGTCGGCCGCGACTGCGGTCATCGGCAAAGGCGGCACGGTGGTGATCACCGGCCTGGCGGACCCGACGAAGTTGACGGTGCAGGTGTCGGGCACCGATCTGACCCTGAACCAGAAGACGATCAAGGGGTCGCTCTTCGGATCGATGAATCCGCAGTACGACATCGTCAAACTCCTGCGACTGTACGACGCCGGCCAGTTGAAACTGGATGAGCTGATCACTCAGACCTACTCACTCGAACAGGTCAATCAGGGCTACCAGGATCTTCGCGACGGCAAGAACATCCGCGGGGTCATCCACCACTCGGCGTGACGACTCGCGACGAAGGCCCGCACCCATCTCGGCTGGGGTGCGGGCTTTCGCCGTACATCGCGCGTCAGCGTCGGCGGCGTGCCATGTCCTCGGTGCGTCTGCGGACCACCTCGATTTGCTCGGGTGAGCCGATCAGCTTCCGGATGGCGACCTGCTCGGCGTCGAATCCAGCGGCGAGGTCCACTCGCCCGGCCAGTTCGAGCAGAGCCTTGGCCTCGACCAGTGCGCCCCGGGAGTTGCCTGCGATCTCGGTGGCCAGCGCCGTGGCCGCCGACAGCGGGTCGTCGTCGGTGCGGGTCACCAGACCCAGTGCGGCTGCATCGCTTCCACTGAATCTGCGACCGGTGAACACCAGCTCCTTGGCGACGTCGCGACCGACGAGCTCAGGCAGTATCTGCGTGCCGGTCATGTCCGGGATCAATCCCCAGACGATCTCCATCACCGACAGAGTGGTGTCGGGCGCGGCGATCCGGATGTCCGCGCCGAGCGCCACCTGCAATCCCCCACCGAACGCGACGCCGTGGAGGGCGGCGATGACGGGTACGGGCACCAGTGACCACACATGCACGGCTTGTTGGCCCAGAGCTGTTGCCGCGCCCAGGGGTTCGCGGTCGGCCACGACGTCGGCAGCCCCACCTTGCATCAGTTCGAACTGGGCCATGTCGAGACCGGCACAGAACGCCCGGCCTTCACCGGCGATCACCACCGCGGAGACGTCGGCGCGGTCGATGAGCGCTGATCCGACGTCGACGAGCGCCTCGAACATCGCCGGATCGAGGGCGTTCATCTTGTCCGGCCGATTGAGCCGCACCTGTGCGACCCCATCGGCGACCTCACAGGTCACCCGCTGCCGGCCTGCTGCGTCCCCGCTCGTGTCAGTCACCACCGATTCATATCAGGTGGCCTGCCGGCAGCGGAAGAAGTTGGACCTAGGTGTTCGGATCGGCCTCGGCACGCGTCTTGATGTCGGCGAGACGACGATCCCAGCCGGCGGCGATGCCATCGAGTTCGCGGCCGATCCGGCTGAGCCGGGCGCCCACCGCGGTGAACCTCACCTCGCGACCGGACTTCGACGACGAGACCAGGCCGGTCTCCTCCAAGATCGCCAGATGTTTGGCGATGGCCTGTCGCGAGACCGGGAACTCCGCCGCGAGCGCCGACGCGGACGCCGGGGCCCTGCCCAGCCTGACGAGCAGCCCCCAGCGGGTGTCGTCGGCGAGCGCGGCGAAGACTGCCGGCAGTTCGGTGTCAGCTCCGGACATCGACCTGAGCAAGTTCGAGATGCCGCTTGGCGATACCCAGTTCCTGGGTCCATCCCTCGGTGTTGTCGTCGAACTTCTTGCGCCGTTCGGTGGCGTCTCCGGGCAGAGACGCAAACCCGCTCTCGGCAACCCTGAGAACCACTGACCCCGAGGAGATCTCGTCGATCCAGAACTCGACCAACGTCGAGGCGCCCGCGGTGTCGGCCACATCGGCGATCCAGCGGAAAGCAGCGTACTTCGGCGGGTCCAGCGTGACGGTGCGAAGGGCAAAAGCACCGTGCACCGGATCATGCACGATGTCGACGTCGCCGGACCGCTCGATCCGGTGGGGCGTGATCTCGGAGTCGTTGATGTACCAACCGGGTTCACTGATCAGCGACCACACCCGATCGGCCGGTGCGTCGATGTCGATCTGCCGCTCGATGCGGTCAAAGTCTTCAGTCATGGTGTCCTCCGTGTCGGATTGATCTGCAACCCAAGGATTGCACATCCCGGTTCCGATATGCAACCTTCTGGTTGCACAAATCAGCGGAGTGACACCCGGAGTTGCTCCGCCCACGCCCCGACGACCTGCCTGCGGCGCGCGGAGTCGTCGGACAACGTATCGGCCAATCCGAGCCCACGCGCGAAGTCCAGGGTGGCCTGCACCAGCCGATGGACCTTGGGGTCCGAATCGTCGACCCCCAGCATGTGCACCGTCATCGAATGGGCCGCGGCTCCGAACCGGCCCTCGAGCGGCAGGATCAACCGGCGGAGCGATTCGTCCGATGCCGCTGCGCACCAGACCTGTAACGCCGCCTTGAACTCTTGACCGGTGTAGAACTCGACGGCCGTGGCGACGGCGACCTCGATCCGTCCGGCACCAGGTGGAAGTCGCTCGGCCTCGTCGGTGGCACGCATCGTCAGGTTCTCGAAGACATGCTCGAGTGCGGCGGTGATGAGGTCCTCGCGGGTCGGGAAATGGTGTTGCGCCGCACCACGGGACACCCCCGCACGGCCGGCAACCACACCAACACTGCACGCCGCCCAGCCATCGACGGCGAGGACGTCGATGGTCGCGTCGAGTAGGCGTTGCCGCGTCGCCCGACTGCGGTCCTGCTGGGGAGTTCGTACCGGGCCGCGCGTCATGGGTGCTCGGCCACCCAGGGTGGCGGTTGCTTGTTCAAGAATGCGAGCATTCCCGCCCTGGCCTCGTCCGAACCGAACAGGGCCGCTGATTCGCTCGCCAATCGTGTTGCATCGCGGTCGAATTCACGCAGAATAGCCGTCGTGGTCAGCCGCTTGCTCGCGGCGAGACCCTGCGGAGAACCCTTGCGCAGATCGGCACACCAGTTCGCCACGATGCCGGCCAGCGCTTCGGAGTCCGCCGCTGCGGTGGTGATCAGCCCGATCTCCTCGGCCACGTGGGCGTTGAACTTCTCGCCGGTGAGGAAGTACCGGCCGGCCGCCCGGGACGTGAGTCTGGGGAGCACCGTAAGCGAGATCATCGATGGCGCAACGCCGATTCTCGCTTCGGTCAACGCGAAGGTGCTCGCCGGGCCCGCCGCCACGAGATCACAGGCCCCGACGAACCCGAACCCGCCTGCTCGTACGTGGCCATCGATCCGTCCGATCACCGGTTTGGGCAACTCGATGATCGACCGCATGAGATCGATCATCACCTCTGGCCCGGTTCTGCCCGCCTCACTGAGATCGGCTCCTGCGCAGAAGGTCCCGCCGGTATGTGTCAACACCACTGCCCGCACCGCTTGGTCGTCGCGGGCAGCGTCCAGTCGTGCGGTCAGCTGCTCGACCAGCGCGCCTGAGATCGCGTTGCGGTTTCCGGGCGAATCCAGTGTGATGGTGGCGATTCCCGCTTCGGCGGCGTATCCGACGATGTTGTCCATATCGCTTCTCGGGGTCCGCTCTCAGTACGACTTGGGTAGGCCGAGACTGTTCTGCGCCACGAAGTTCAGGATCATCTCGCGACTGACGGGCGCCACGCGGGCGATCCGGCACAGGTTGAGCAGCGGCGCGAGCCCGTACTCGGTGGACAGACCGTTGCCGCCGAGCGACTGTACGGCGGAATCGACGATCTTGACGCATGCCTCGGCCGCCGCGTACTTGGCCATGTTCGCCGGTTCGGCCGCACCCCAGTCGTCACCGGCGTCGTACAGCGTTGCGGCCTTCTGCATCATCAGTTTGGCCAGTTCCATCTCGATCTTGCCGACTGCCAAAGGATGCGCGATGGCCTGGTGTGCGCCGATGGGCGTCTTCCACACGGTCCGCTCGTTGACGTATTCCACCGCACGGCCGAGAGCGAAGCGTCCCATCCCGACAGCTGACGCGGCTGCCATGATGCGCTCGGGGTTGAGACCGGCGAACAGTTGGCTCAGCGCCGCATCCTCGGAACCCACCAGCGCGGTCGACGGAAGGCGCACGTCGTCGAGGAACAGCAGGAACTGCTTCTCGGGATTGACCAGGTCCATCTCGATCTGATTGAACTCGAAACCCGGTGCGTCGGTGGGCAGGATGAACAGCGCGGGCTTGAGCCGGCCGGTCTTTGCGTCCTCGGTGCGGGCCACGATCAGCACGGCCTGGGCTTGGTCCACGCCGGACACATAGATCTTGCGACCCGAGAGCAGCCAGTCGCCACCGTCGCGCCGCGCAGTGGTGGTGATGTTGTGCGAGTTGGACCCCGCATCGGGCTCGGTGATACCGAAAGCCATGGTGATCGACCCGTCGGCGAGTCCGGGCAGCCACTGCTTCTTCTGGTCTTCGGTGCCGAAGCGCGCGATGACGTTTCCGCAGATTGCCGGGGAGACCACCATCATCAGCAGTCCGCTACCGATGGCCGCCAGTTCTTCCATCACGATCGACAGCTCGTACATTCCCGCGCCACCGCCGCCGTACTCCTCGGGCAGGTTGACACCGATGAAGCCCAGCTTTCCTGCCTCAGACCACAATTCATCCGTCTTGCGGCCGCTGCGGGCGCAATCGAGGAAGTACTCGTGGCCGAAACGGCCGCCGAGACCGGCCACCGAACTGCGTAACGCCTTCTGCTCATCTGTTTCCACGAAGCTCATGCTGTCTCTCCCTCGATCTCGTTCGGCCGATGTTCTGAGATGACGGCGAGCACTTCGCCCACGGCCACCTGTTGTCCTGCCCCGATGGGCAGCTTCTCGACGATCCCGTCTGCGGAGGCCGAGATGGTGTGCTCCATTTTCATCGCCTCGAGCCACAGCAGCGGCTCGCCCTTCGTGACGGTCTGACCTTCCACGACGGCGATCCTGATGATCGACCCCGGCATCGGCGCGAGCAGCGATCCGGGGGCACTCATCTCGGCGGGGTCGACGAATCGCGGTGCCCTGGTCAGCGTCACCGACCCACCTGAGAAATCGACCCAGCGCGCGGCGTCGCGTCGACGTACCCGGAAGGTGCGGTCCACGCCTGCAACGGTGAGGGTCACTGCGTTGCTGTGCATCGTCTTGACCGTCACCGCTGGGTCATCCGGCAGCACCACACCGTCACGTGTCACCCGGTATCGCACCGTCGTCTCGTCGGTGTTCTCCCCGAACGTGTAGTCCTTCGTCTGCGTGGCCGACGGCAGGTTGCGCCAGCCCGACGGCAGTCCCCCATCCACGCCTGCACGGCTCCGGTTGTCGGCGGCGTCGGCGAGTGCGGCGGCGATGATCGCCTCGCGTCGTCGCTCCTCACCAGCCAGAGGGGCCGAGAGGACGTCGAGACCGATCTCGTCGATGAACTTGGTGGTGGTGTCGCCATCACGGAACTCGTTGCGGCGCAGCATCGTCACCAGCATGTCGCGGTTGGTGCGTGGACCGTGGAGTTCCGCCGACTCGAGCGCCCCTGCAAGAATGTTGATCGCGGTGCGCCGGTCCGGTGCCCAGCTGATCACCTTCGCGAGCATCGGGTCGTAGAAGACCGAGATCTCGCTCCCGTCCTCGATGCCCGAGTCCACTCGCACACCGGGTGCGCCCAGTCGGCGGAAGGCCGCATCGCCCGCGATGTGCACGTGATCGACGGTGCCGGACTGGGGTTGCCAGTCTGCGCCGGGATCCTCGGCATACAGGCGAACCTCGATCGAATGGCCCTGCGGTTCCGGAGCTTCGGGCGGCAGATGCGCGCCCTCGGCGATGTGCAGTTGCCACGCGACCAGGTCGAGCCCACTGGTCTCCTCGGTGACGGGGTGTTCGACCTGCAGCCGGGTGTTCATCTCCAAGAAGAAGAACCGTCCGTTGTCGTCGGCGAGGAACTCGACGGTCCCGGCTCCGGTGTAACCGATGGCCGAGGCAGCGGCCACCGCAGCATCGAAGAGTTCGCGGCGCAACGTGGCGCCGATTCGCTCCACGAGCGGGGACGGCGCCTCCTCGATGATCTTCTGATGGCGTCGCTGTATCGAGCACTCCCGCTCGCCCACCGCCCACACGTTTCCTGCTGCGTCGCCCAGCACCTGCACCTCGATGTGGTGGCCACGCTCGATGTACGGCTCGCAGAACACCGTCGCGTCACCGAATGCCGATTGCGCTTCACGAGCTGCGGCCGCCACCTCTGCGGTCAGGTCGGCGAGGTCGCGAACGATGCGCATACCTCGGCCACCCCCGCCGGCGGATGCCTTGATCAAGACCGGAAGATCTTCGGCGGCAATGGCATCCGGATCCAGGTTGCTCAACACCGGTACACCGGCGTCGGCCATGATCGCCTTGGCGTTCACCTTCGAACCCATCGCATCGATCGCCGATGGATCGGGGCCGATCCAGGTGAGCCCGGCCTCGATCACCGCTCGGGCGAAGGCGGCGTTCTCGGACAGGAAGCCGTAGCCCGGGTGCACCGCATCGGCACCGGCGGCACGCGCGGCAGCGATCACCGCATCGGTCTTGAGGTAGGTGTCGGCAGAGGTGTTGCCCGGCAACCGGACTGCCACATCTGCCTCACGGACGTGAGGAGCATTGGCGTCGGGATCCGAGTACACCGCGACGGTGCCGAATCCGAGACGGCGGCATGTGGCGAAGACCCGGCGCGCGATCTCGCCGCGGTTGGCCACCAGTACTGTTTGCATGTTTCCCATCACATCCGGAAGACGCCGAAGTTGCTGGTGCCTTGCACCGGCCCGTTGTCGATCGCCGAGAGGCAGAGCCCGAGAACCGTACGGCTGTCCCGGGGGTCGATGATGCCGTCGTCGTACAGCATTCCCGAGAGGAACGCCGGCATCGATTCCTTCTCGATCTGAGCTTCGATCATCGCCCGCATACCGGCGTCGGCCTCTTCGTCGACCGTTCCGCCCCTGGCCTCGGTCGCGGCGCGCGACACCATCGAGATCACTCCGGCCAGTTGGGCTGCGCCCATCACCGCCGACTTCGCACTGGGCCAGCTGAACAGGAAGCGGGGGTTGTACGCCCGTCCGCACATGCCGTAGTGGCCCGCTCCGTAGCTCGCGCCGATCAGCAGCGAGATGTGCGGGACGGTGGAGTTCGATACGGCATTGATCATCATCGAGCCGTGTTTGATGATGCCGCCCCGCTCGTACTCTTGCCCCACCATGTACCCGGTGGTGTTGTGCAAGAACAGCAATGGGGTGTCCGAGCGGTTCGCGAGTTGGATGAACTGGGTTGCCTTCTGCGCCTCGGCGCTGAACAGCACCCCCTGGGCGTTCGCCAGGATCCCGATCGGATAGCCGTGGATGCGCGCCCATCCCGTACACAGCGACGATCCGTACTCGGGTTTGAACTCGTCGAACACGCTGTCGTCGACAATGCGGGTGATGACGTCGCGAGGATCGAACGGGATCCTCAGGTCTCCGGGCACGATCCCGAGCAGATCCGATTCGGGATGGCGCGGTTCGATGCTCGCGGCCACCGGTCCCGGGCCGCGCTTACGCCAGTTGAGCCGGGCGACGATCCGCCGACCGATCCGGATGGCGTCCCGTTCGTCGGTGGCGTAGTAGTCGGCGAGCCCGGACGTACGTGCGTGCATCTGGGCACCACCGAGGGACTCGTCGTCGCTGACCTCACCGGTGGCCATCTTCACCAACGGCGGTCCGCCGAGGAACACCTTAGACTGGCCTTCGATCATCACGGTGTGGTCGGACATGCCCGGCAGGTAGGCGCCGCCGGCGGTCGAGTTACCGAAAACGAGTGACAGCGTGGGTATCCCGGCCGCAGACAGTTTGGTGAGGTCCCGGAACATCGCGCCTCCGGGGATGAACACCTCTTTCTGCGTGGGCAGGTCCGCTCCCCCGGATTCCACGAGGTTGATCAGTGGAAGACGGTTCTCCAGAGCGATCTGATTGGCGCGCAGGCCCTTACGAAGTGTCCAGGGGTTGGAGGTGCCGCCACGCACGGTCGGGTCGTTGGCCACGAGTACACATTCGACCCCTTCGATCACACCGATGCCGGTGACGATCGAGGCCCCCACAGGGAAGTCGGACCCGTACGCGGCGATGGGCGACAGTTCCAGGAACGGACTGTCCTCATCCACCAGCAACTCGATGCGTTCGCGGGCAAGCAGCTTGCCGCGTTCGCGGTGGCGGGCCACCTTCTTCTCGCCGCCACCGGCCGCAGCCTGAGCGAACAGTTCCTCGATCTCGGCGATCTTGCCGAGCATCGAAGTGGTGGCGTCGTCGATGTCGGGCGCGCTCACGGGTGGTACCCCAATCGTTTTCCGGCCAGGCCGGTGAGGATTTCGGTTGTTCCGCCGCCGATACCGATGATCCGCATGTCGCGATACTGGCGTTCGACCTCGGTGCCGGTCATGTAACCCGCGCCACCGAACAGCTGAACCGCCTTGTCGGCCACCCACTCCCCGGCCTCGACCGCGCTGTTCTTCGCGAAACAGACCTCGGCGATCAGATCGGTCTCGCCGGCTGCTGCAGCGTCCACTATGGCGTGGGTGTAGGTGCGGACCACGTCGATCTTGCGGGCCATCTCGGTGACCGTTGCCTGCACCGACTGCCGGGCGATCAGCGGCTTGCCGAAGGTGTGCCGCTCACGGATCCACTCCAGGGTGAGGTCGAGACACCGTTGGGCGCTGGCATAGGCCTGCACGGCCAGGCCGACCCGTTCGGTGACAAAGGCTTGCGCGATCTGCACGAACCCGGAGTTCTCCGCACCGACGAGGTTGGTGACGGGTACGCGGACGTCCACGTACGACAGCTCCGCGGTATCCGATGCGCGCCAACCCATCTTGTCGAGCTTGCGGGTGACCGTGAAGCCGGGGGTGCCGCGCTCGACCACCAGCAGGGAGACGCCACCTGCACCCGGCCCGCCGGTGCGTACCGCGGTGACGACGAAATCCGCACGGACACCTGAGGTGATGTAGGTCTTGGCGCCGTTGACGATGTAGTGATCGCCGTCGCGAACCGCAGCGGTGGTCAGGTGGCCGACATCGCTGCCACCTCCGGGTTCGGTGATGGCGAGACTGCCGATCTTCTCTCCGGCCAGCGTGGGCCGGACCCACTTGTCGATCTGCTCGGCATCTCGTGCCGCGATCAGGTGCGGCAGCGCGATCCCGCAGGTGAGCAGCGACGAGAACACCCCTCCGGACACCCCTGCGTAGTGCAGTTCCTCGCCCAGGATGGTGGCGTCGATCAGGTCTCCACCCGAGCCGCCGACTTCTTCGGGAAAGCCCAACCCGAGGAGTCCCACCTCCGCGGCCTGCTTGTGCAGGTCCAGCGGCAGCTCGCCGAGGCGCTCCCACTCGTCCTGGTGCGGCAAGATGTGTCGCTGCGCGAAAGCCCTGACGGTACTGCGCAATTGCGCCCGCTCGTCAGTTCTCCACGCCGGGGTCTCGAGTGTTCTCACGTCAGTTCTCCGAATTCGATGGGGATGTCGATGTGTCGTGATCTCAGCCATTCCCCCAGGCCTTTGGCCTGAGGGTCGAACCGGACGTTGTCAGCGACACCGCGACCGAGAATGCCCTCGATCACGAAGTTGATCGCCAGCAGGTTGGGGAAGACGTGGCGATGGACCGTCAGTTCGGCGGCTTCGGGGATCAGGGCTGTGAACCGATCGGTCGTAAGCGTTGCCACCAGCCACTCGAAGTGGTCCGGGTTGCGCACCCACACACCGACATTCGCGCTCCCGCCCTTGTCCCCACTGCGTGCGCCGGCGATGTCGCCGAGCGGCGCCCGCCGGGTGAGGCCCCACCGGGCGGGATCGGCCGGCTCGTCCGCATCGTCCGGCGAGAAGGTGTCGGCAACCGGAGCCGACGTCGCCACCGGGCTGGCATCGATGTCGAGCGTCGATCCGTCCGCGAGATGCACACGGTGAGGAACGCTGTGTGCCGGTACATATCCGGGCTCGAACACCGCAAAGGGAGAGCCTGTCCCCGGCGGGGCGGTCATCGTGAAGCCCGGGTAACTGGCCAGCGCCAATTCCACCGCAGCCGAGGAGAACTGGCGCCCGACGACCTTCGGGTCAGTGTCTTTGGCGACGCACTGGAGCACCGCACTCGCCTGTTGTTGCGTCGGTGCGTCGGTTTGATCGAGGCGGGTGAGGGTCCAGGTGAGGTCGGCCGGTGCGTGGCGTAGCTCGGACTCGAACTGCGTCCGCACCAGTTCGGCCTTTGCCTCGATGTCCAAACCCGTGAGGATCATGGTGATCTCGTTACGGAATCCGGCCAGGTGGTTCAGCGACACCTTCAGGGTGTCCGGTGGAGCCTCGCCTCGCACACCGGTCACCCGCACGCGGTCGTCGCCGAGATCCTCGAGCTCGATCGTGTCGAGACGGGTGGTCGCATCGGGCCCGAGGTAGCGCGGTCCGCCCACCTCGTACAGCAGCTGAGCGGTGACGGTACCAACCGTGACCGCTCCGCTCGTTCCGGCATGTTTGGTGATCACCGACGACCCGTCGGCCTCGATCTCGGCGATCGGGAATCCCGGGTGACGCAGGTCTGCGATCTCGGTGAAGAACGCATAGTTTCCGCCGGTTGCCTGGGTGCCGCATTCGATGATGTGGCCGGCGACCATGGCTCCGGCGATCTGATCGAGATGGTCGGGCTCCCAGCCGAAGTGGGCGATGGCGGGACCGACGGCCAGTGACGCGTCGGTGACACGACCGGTCACCACGATGTCGGCGCCGGCTTGCAGGGCGGCGGCGATGCCGAAGCCACCGAGGTACGCGTTTGCCGTCAGTGGCGTTCCCAGCCCGAGATCGGCGGCACTCGCGGTGAGGTCGTCGCCGTCGACGTAGGCGATGGAGGGTGAGAGACCGAGTTCGTCGGCCAGCCGGGTCAACGCCTCGGCCAGGCCTGCGGGGTTCACACCGCCCGCGTTGCTGACGATCTTGACACCGCGATCCATCGCCGTGCCGAGATTTGTCTCCACCTGTCGCAGAAAGGTTTTCGCGTATCCAAGCGTGGAGTCCTTGAGTCGGTCACGTCCGAGGATGAGCATGGTCAGCTCGGCAAGGTAGTCGCCGGTCAGGTAGTCGAGATCACCGCCGGTCAGCATCTCCTGCATCGCGGCGAAGCGGTCGCCGTAGAAACCCGACGCGTTGCCGATGCGTACCGCGCTCATCGGCCGCCTCCAGGAGGACCCGCGAAGCACTGCGCGATGGTCACCCACCGGGCCGCATCGTCACCCTCGGTGTGGATGTCGACATCCGCCGGGTTGCGGCGTTGGGTCACCAAGAGGCAGAAGTCGAGTGCCGAACCGGACACCTTCTGCGCAGCGCCCTCTGGTCCCCACGTCCACACCGAACCGTCGGGCGCCGCGAGCTCATACCGGAATTCCTCGGCGGGAGGAATGATCTGGTTCACCTGGTACGCAAAATCACGGGTTCTGACCCCCAGATGTGCGATCGACTTCAGTCGAGCGGTCGGTTCGTTGGAGATTCCCAGCGCATCGGCGATGTCGAGGCCGTGAGCCCACACCTCCATGAGCCGGGCCGTGGCCATCGATGCCGCCGACATGGGCGGCCCGAACCACGGCAGCTTCTCGCCGGGAGGGTGGGACAAGAGCGCGTCCATCAGAGCACGTCGGCGTGTACGCCACTCGGCAAGGAGTTGTGCGGGCGGCTTCGCCGCCTCTTCACGAGCCCCGTCATCGACGAACGTGGCGGGTTTCTCCCATGCCGTCTTGAGGATGTCGTCGAACGCTGCGGCGTCGGTGGCCGCGACGCGCGCCTGCTCGTCGGTCCACGACAGGTGTGCCACCTGGTCGATGACCCTCCACCCGACAGCGGGAGTGCTTGCCAACCAACCGGATTCGGGTAGGTCTGCAACCATGCTGTCGACGACGTCGATCTCGGCGGACAGGTCTGCCACCAACTCGGCCACGATGCTCACCGGGCCAGCATCACACGACCCGGGAGCTAAAGCAAGCACTGCTGCTTGTTTTAGTCCGGTGGTACCGCTGCGGCATCGGCCGTGGCTTCAGCGAGGACAGTTCCGTCGGCGCCCACCATGGTGGCCAGCAGAGAGACGATCCGGCGGCCTGCCTTGATCAGCTGGACCGAGATGATTAGCTCACCCGCGTCTATCGCAGGCGACCGGAAGTAGCTGAGCGTGATGTCGACGATCCGGTAACGAACTCTCGCGGCCGCGGGCAACTCGGCCCCGAGTGAGCACGCCTCCGTCATCGCGGCCACCACCACGCCGCCGTGCATGGTGCCCATCCGATTGGCCATCCCGGGTGTTGGCGTGACGGCGACGGTGATGTTCTTGTCGCCCACCGCGGCCACCCGGATGCCGAACATCCGCTGCACGGGTCCGTGCCCGATGCTGCCCTCTGCCAGACCGCGAAGTATGTCGACACCGGTGAGCGCGTTGTCGAGAGGTGGGGGCGCAGGCGCCTGATGAACACGGCGGGCAGACCCCGCGACGTGGCCGGCCTCTCCCTCGGGCACCTCGCCGGTCGGTCTGCTGACGACAATTCCTCGCCCCATCGCCAAACAGACCACGTGGCCACCGTCGTCGACCAGTTCCGCCGACGTCACCCCATGTCCGCCCGTCATCCCGACCACGCGACCGAACCCCTGCACGGAGGTGCCGACGGCCACGGGTACGGGCATCGAAAGCGCGAGCCTGGCCTGTACTGTCGCCGATCCCGCGGGCTGCGAATGATAGAACTCGGAGCCGCCCACGATCTCGGCGAGTGTGGCGACCGAGGTCAGTCCGGCATCACCGCGGTGATCCAGCAATCCGGTCCCCACGTACTGACGAAAAGACCGAACCCCCGCGTCGGTCTTCGAGTACTCGATGGCGAGCGAGGTCAGCGGCCCAGACGAATCGGTCATGTCCACTGCCTATCACGACCGTTGCCCACGCGGATCAGTCGGGAACGAGTCGATGTAACTCCGGCAATGTGTAGGGCGGTTCGTCCTGATGTCCGCGATACGCCACGAAAGCAGGCTCGAACGCCGGGTATCGGCCGATGAATCCTCCTGCTGCACTGAATATCTGACCGGTCACCTTGGATGCGAAATCGCTGACCAGGTACGAGTACAGGGGGGCCACGTACTCCGGCGGCGCCGGATCGAGCGCGGCGTCACGGGTGAACTCGTCGAGCAACCCGCGCTCGAACAGATCCCTGATGTGCGCTTCGTAGCCGGCACCGGTCGACAGTCGCGTTTTCCCACCGGGACAGATGACGTTGACCCGGACGCCATGCGGCTTCAGGTCCGCGGCCAGCGCCAGCGCCAGACCGCTGACGCCGCCCTTGGCCGCCGGGTATCCGGTGCCACCGAAGTTTCCGGCCGCGGCCGCCGAGCCCGTGGCCACGATCGACCCGTGACCCTGCCGGGACAGGACCGGCGCCGCCACCCGAGCCAACTCGAAAGTGCTCAGCAGGTGGGCGTCGAGCTGCGCGCGGAAGTCGGCAGTCGACATGGTGAGGATCGACGACTGTTCGGGTTCGGCGATCCCGGCACAGTTGATCACCGCATCCAAACGGCCGAACCCGTCGGTCGATGCCGCGATCAGTGCTTCGGCGACGCCGTCGTCGGCCGCCGAACCGGCAACCGCCACAGCGACGCCGCCGCGGTCCCTCACATCGGCGGCGACGCGGGACGCCACGTCACCGTCGCGTCCGTTGATCACCACCGATGCACCCTCGGCCACAAGGCGTTCGGCCACGGCGCGACCGATTCCCCGGCTCGAACCGGCGATCACCACGCACTTGCCGGAGAGATGCTGTTCGGCCACGGAGGTCAGGCGCCCGTGTTGACCGGCGTGATCGACAGCGGGATACCTCGATCGGCGAACTCGAAGGTCGATCCGCCGCTGAATCGCGCGATCGCGACCTCACCGAGTTCCTTGATGGCCTCGGCATGTGCGATCTCGACCACCACGTCGCCACCGTCGCGGTAACCCGTCACCGCCGACCAGGTGAGATCGACGCCGGTGGCCATCGCCAGGACCGGTTCGAGATGGTCTTGATCGATGTGTGCCAGCCAGCCGCCGTCGGCGACCGCACTGGAATCGGCAGGGATACGCAGCCGGACGATGGCGGACTCCCCCGTGCCGTGCACCGACACCTCGGTGCCCGCGTACTGATCAGGGCCGAGGATCGGATGTATCCGCAATACTGCGGCCAGATCCTCGGCACCCTGTCCGAGGCCAAGGCACTTACGCAACCGATCGGCCGTCAGACCGGATATTCCCGTCAACTGTTTGCGGAAGATCTCGGCTGCCTTGTCGTCGTCGGTCTTGCCCCGCACCGACATCAGAAAGCCCAAAGCCAGCAGATGGTGTTGCAGTGCAACCTCTTCGGCGATACGCACCAGGGCCGAGTGGGACCAGTCCTCGAAACGCAGGTCTTCCCAGACCGGCCCGATGTAGTCGCCGTGACCCTCGCTCTCCGGGTCGATCGGCGACAGTTCGAGCGTCGCAGCCCGGGTTTTCGACATCTCGATGGATTCGGGAGGCAGCGGCAGCTCTTCGCGGTCCGGCTCGATGGTGACCGTCCACGCGCAGTGCGGGTGCTGATCCGCCGGACGGCGAGGTGGCCGGTGGATCGGGCGAATCCGTGCCCGCCGGTTGGTGGCGATCGCGGTGGCGTCGAAGGTGGGGTCTTCGATGTCGTGGCACATCGACGTCACGTAGTCGTCGCCCATCGGCTCCACGTCCATCAACGCGCCGCAGTGGTTGAGGACGAACTCGCCGTGATACTTGTCGAAGATCGTGTACCGGAAGTCCATGAACTGCGGTGGTGCGCCGATGTCGAGCTGCAGGCATTTGAACATGTCCGCCACGCCGTCACCGTCGATCTGCAGAGCGGTTCGCATCCGCCCGGTGTAGACCGGACTCGCGGCCATCCACTCCTCGATCGCGATCTGCGCCATGGTCTCGCGGCCGAAAGCCGCTATGCAGTGCGCCATTCCGGACCGGTCGATCAATTGGCCGGACAGCAGTAGTTCTGGCACCAGCTTGGCCAGCTGGGCGCGACTCAGGTCCGCGTATGACATCTGCAGGTCACCACATCGGAACTGGAGTCTTGCCGAGGGGGTACCACCCTGGCAGCAACTCCTTGGCGTTGATGACCCGGTCGATGCGGCCCTGCATTCCCTTGCTCATCACGCCGTCGGTCATCATCTCCATGAACAGCGCGGTGACGTTGCCGTAGTCGAAGAAGTCCCGCTGCCAGCCCCACTTGAAATCGCCGGCGTACTTGAACCAGCTGCCCTGAATCCCTTCCAGCCCATAGTGCGAACCGTCCGGGCGGGTGGCCTCGAAGATCTGCTTCCACAGTCCGAGCATGTCGCCGGTCTTCTCATCGATCACCCACGTCTGGTAGGGGTAGGTCCACCCGTCGAGACCGTCCATCTCGTAGCCGATCGCGTAGTCACGGATCTCATCTCGACCGACCGCCATGAAGTCGTGCTTGGCGCCGTAATTCCAGCCGTATGTGGCGTCTTCGGTGTAGAACTCCGCAAGGGGACGCCAGTCGCCGGCTTTCTCGCAATCGACGTTCCCCTGCAGCCAGCGCTCGACCATCTCGTCGAGCTCAGCGCGATCAAATGCCATGGAAATAACCAACTTTCATTCTTCAATGATCTTGAGGGCCTGAGTGGGACAGTAACGCACCGCGCGCTTGACGTCCTCCAAATGACTATCATCCGGTTGCGGGTCAAGGAGATTCACCGATTCGCGCTCGGCTTCGAAGATATCCGGCGCTTCCATCTCGCACATTGCGTGTCCCTGGCACAGATCCAGGTCGACTTCGATTCTCATCGGCTGCTCCTGTCTTCAGCGAGCGCGCTTGCGGTACTTCACCTTGCACGGCTGGGCCAGCTGCACAACCATTTTCGAGTGGTCGTTCTTGTACGACTCGGACGGCTGGCTCATCTCGAACTCATAGTTCTGCAGCAGCACGGAGAAGATCGCCTTGAGCTGCATGATGGCGAACTGCGCGCCGACGCAACGGTGCCTGCCCGCGCCGAAGGGAATCCACGTCCACCGGTTGGCGAGATCTTCCTGACGCGGCTCAAGGTAGCGATCCGGGTCGAAGCTGTCCGGGTTCGGGAAGTCTTCCGGCAACCGGTTGGAGATGGCGGGCGACGCGGCGATGGTCTGGCCGGCGGTGATCTCGAAGTCCTCGACGATGAACTCGTTCTGGACCACGCGCATCAGCACGATCAGCGGAGGGTGCAACCGCAGGGCTTCTTTGAGCGCCGACTCCAGCTTGGGGATCTGACGCATCGCACCGAAGCTGTATTCGGCACCACCGGAGTAGATCTCGTCGAGCTCGTCGGTGACCTGCTTCATATAGTCGGGGTGGCGCAGCAGTTCGATCAGCGTCCAGGCGGCGGTGCCGGATGTGGTGTGGTGTCCGGCGAACATCATCGAGATGAAGATCCCGGTGATGGTGTCCGCGGTGAAACGGAGGTTGCCCTCCTCGTCGCGGATCGAGACCAGCACGTCGAGCAGATCCTTGTCGTCGCTCTCGTCCGGCTCGGCGATGCGGGTGTCCATGATCTCCTGGACCAGGGCGACCAGTCCCTCGCGGGCGGCGTCACGCTTGCGGAAACTCTCGATGTCGGCATGGGCGTCCACGTACGCGATCGGGTCGGTGCCCTTTTCCAGATCGTGGTAGAGATGCGCGAATCTGCCGTCGAGCTGTTCGCGGAACTTCTTGCCCACCAGGCACGTCGACGACGTGTAGATGGTCAACTCGGCGAAGAACTCGAGCAGATCGATCTCGCCCGAATCACCCCAGTCGGCGATCATGCGCTCGACCTCGAGCGGGATGGTCACGGCGTGGTTCTTCATGTGGGCGCCCTTGAGCGCCTGGTTGTGGAGCATCTCCGAACGCCGCTCGGGACTGGCATCGAACACCACACCCTCACCGAAGATGGGCGTCATGAAGGGGTAGGCCGCCGCCTGGTCCAGGTCCTCTTCCGATGCACGGAAAAAGGCCTCGTTGGCCGCGGCGCCCGAGACCAGCGCGACCTCGCGGTCGGCGAGCTGGAAGATCCCGACGTCGCCGCATTCTTCACGGACCCTCTTGAACAGGCCGATGGGATCGGTGGACAACTCGTCGAGATGGCCGTGCTCGCCGTCGCCACCGGATACGCGCTTGGGCTTGGTCAGTGTCATTTGCTGTCTCCTTCAGTACGAGCGACCGGGGCTTCGGCCTCGACCTCGACCAGGCGCATGTGTGCACCCCGAGGCATGGAAACGATGGTTGTGACCGCGGTGGCCAGATGGACGGGCTTGAGGAAGTTTCCGTGCCGGGCCAGGCCCCACGGAATCCAGTCGTTGAGCACCGATTCGGCGACCTCTGGCGAGAAGTTCATCCCCATGCCGGTCATCACCTGGCCGGGA
The DNA here is from genome assembly GCF_051487485.1 of Williamsia muralis. GTDB lineage: Bacteria > Actinomycetota > Actinomycetes > Mycobacteriales > Mycobacteriaceae > Williamsia > Williamsia muralis_B. Next base: position 441,434 of record NZ_JAHVCV010000004.1, read on the forward strand.
CGGACGAGGCTGGCGCGCACACCGGTGCCCTCGAGCTCCATCCTGGCGACCTCGGCGAGTCCTTCGACACCGCACTTCGCGGCGACGTAGGCGCCCATCTGCGGACGCGGCGACACCACCACATCGGAACTGATGAACACAAAATCACCACGCTGGCGACCCATCATCTCGGGAATCAGCCTGCGGTACAGACGCTGTGCACCGAACAGGTGGATGTTCACCTGCGCGGCGAAGTCGTCGGTGGACACTTCGAACGAGCGTCCCGGTTCCAGGTCACCGGCACCGGACACTGCCACCTCGATGGGACCGAGCTGGGCTTCGGCCTTGGTGACGAACTCATCGATCGAGTCGGCGTCGGTGATGTCGAGCGGCAGGGCGATCGCCTCGCCACCGGCTTCGTTGATCTGGTCGGCGAACTCCTGTGACTTCTGCACCCGCCGGGCGCCCAGTGCCACCGGGTAGCCGGCCGCACCGAGCATGACGGCCGTCGCCGCACCGATGCCGGACGAGGCACCGGCGACGACCACCGGCCTGCGTTCTGGGTGTCCGGGGAACCGTGGCATCAGCGCACCTTCACTTTCATCGGCAGGGCTGCGAACCCGCGGACGTTGACCGAGTGCACCCGGGCGGCGTTCTCGATGTCGATGTCGATCTGGTCGATCGACTTGACGATCTGCCCCAGTGCGACATTGGCTTCCAGCCGCGCAAGGTGTGCGCCGAGGCAGAAGTGGGTGCCGAGGCCGAAGCTGGTCAGGGCCTGCGAGCTGTCCCTGGTGATGTCGTAGTTGTCGGGGTTCTCGAACACATCCTCGTCGCGGTTCGCCGAGCCCAGGAGCAAGAGCACACGCTGACCGGCGGGGATGGTGTAGCCGCCGTACTCGACGTCTTCCATGACCCGGCGGACGACGATCTGGGTGGAGTTGTCGTACCGCAGGGTCTCTTCGGTCCACTGGGGCACGGCCTCGGGGTCGGCCATCGGTATCGCGAGCTGATCGGCGAACCGCCATCCCCAATACACCGCGTTCGCAAGCAGTTTCGTGGTGGTCTCGTTGCCTGCGACGATCATCAGGATCATGAACCCGATGATCTCGTCCTCGGTGAGCCTGGTCTTCTCACCGGTTTCGTCGTCGAGGACCTCGGCGTCGAGGAGTGCGGACACCAGGTCGGTACCCGGCTTCTTGCGGCGCTCGACGAGCAGCTCGGTGTAGTAACGGGTCAGCTCGAAGTAGGCGAGCACCGCGGCCTCGGGAACGTCGAACACACCCTCTTCGCGGTGGATCAGTAAGTCTGACTGGGTACGCAGATGGGCGCGGTCGGCCACCGGCACGTCGAGCAACTCCGACACCACATCCATCGGCAGCAGACCGGCGAACTCGGTGACGTAGTCGAACTCCCCCATCTCCAGGCAGCGACTCCAGTGTTGTTGGGTCAGTTCGGCGATCCGGTCACCCAGCTCCGCGACCCGCTTGGGTGTGAAGCCCTTGGAGACCAGTTTGCGGATACGCATGTGCTTCGGGTCGTCCAGAGCAAGGAACGACATCGACTTGTGCGCATCGGGGCCGTAGGCGGCCGGGTCCATCGACACACCCCAGCTGTTGGACAACCGGACTGCGTCGCGGAACCCGTTGCGTACGTCCTCGTGCTTGGCGAATGCCCAGAAGTCCATGTCCGCGTTGTGGTAGACCGGCGCCTCGGCGCGCAGGCGGGCATACGTGGGATAGGGGTCTTCGTGGAAGTTGTAGTCGTAGGGGTCGAACGGGACCCGGGTCTGCATACCTGCGGTCATCGGTTCTCCAGCAGTAGTCGTGCCGCCGCGTCGAGCCGGTCGGCGATGGCGGAATAGGTTTCGTATCCCATGCCGGCACGCACGAGCGCGCCGGAGTACAGCATTTCGAGCGCCTCGAGCAGCGCCTCGTTCTCAGGGGCCTCGGGGTCACCGCCGAGGGCGGTGGCCAGTCGTTGCCGGATCAGCACGCCGATCCGCAACCGGAGGTGCTCGACATCTGGGTCCGAGCCCAGAAGCGATGCGGTCACCGCACGGGCCAGATGGGTGTCGTCCTCGACAGCCAATGCCACCGAACGCAATTGGGTGACAACCCGTTCGGTTCTGGGCAACGAGGGGTCGGGGTCGGCGATCCCCTCGGCCAGCCGGCGCCAGAAGAGCTCGGCCACCACATGCCCCTTGGAACTGAAGTACGTGTAGGCCGTGGCAGGTGCGACGCCTGCGCGCTTGGCCACCGATCGCACGGTCAAGGCGTCGTATCCGACTTCCCGCAACACCTCCACCGCCGCGGCGGTCAACCGGTTGACGGTCTCCGCCTGAGCGGTCGTCAGCCGCCGGCGAGTGGATTCGAAAGAAACCGGACTGGACATGGACGCTGACATTACACTAGGTTCATACTCGAGTCCAGACACGTGTCCAGAAGGAGGCGACCAGCAATGGCGCTGAAGCCAGAAACCAGCTCTGAGCTGCTCATCGACGGGAAGCTCGTACCCGGTTCCGGTGGCACTTTCGACATCATCAACCCGGCCACCGAGGAGGTGATCGGGCAGGCCGCCGACGGCACCGTCGCCGACATGGAGGCCGCCATCGCCGCCGCGCGCACGGCTTTCGACACCACCACCTGGCGCCACGACCACGCCTTCCGGGCGAAGTGCCTGCGCCAACTCCGCGACGCCTTGCAGGGCCACATCGAAGAGCTCCGCGAGATCACCATCGCCGAGGTGGGCGCCCCCCACTTTCTGACCTCAGGCCCCCAACTCGAGGGCCCGATCAACGATCTCGGCTGGCTGGCCGACCTCGCCGAGAGCTACGAATGGGAAAGTGACCTCGGTCGGGCCAAACCGATGGGCATCAAGACCCAGCGGCGCGTGCAGCGTGAGGCCGCCGGTGTGGTCGGCGCCATCACGCCGTGGAACTTCCCGCATCAGATCAACTTCGCGAAGATCGGCCCCGCGCTCGCCGCCGGTTGCACGGTGGTCCTCAAGCCCGCCCCCGACACCCCTTGGTGCGCGGCACTGGTCGGCAAGGTCATCGCGGAGGAAACCGACATCCCGGCCGGTGTGATCAACATTGTCACCTCGAGCGATCACTCTGTGGGAGCGGTACTTTCGAGCGATCCCCGCGTCGACATCGTCTCGTTTACCGGCTCCACCGCAACCGGCAAGAAGGTGATGGCGGCAGCTGCCGACAGCCTCAAGCGCGTCTTCCTCGAACTCGGCGGCAAGTCGGCGTTCATCGTGCTCGATGACGCAGACCTCGCATCGGCCTGCTCCATGGCCGGCTTCTCCGTGGTCACCCATGCGGGCCAGGGTTGCGCGTTGACCACGCGACTGCTGGTTCCCCGCGACAAGTACGACGAAGCCATTGCGCTGACCCGTGATTCGATGGCGGGACTACCTGCCGGAGATCCCACCGATGCCGGAACCATCTGCGGTCCGGTCATCTCCGCGACGCAGCGAGACCGCGTCGAGGGCTACTTGAAGCTGGCGCGCGAGGAGGGCGGCACCATCGAGATCGGTGGCGGCAGGCCCGCGAACAAGGAGAAGGGCTACTACATCGAGCCCACCCTGATCTCGGGGGTCGAGAACTCCGCACGTGTTGCGCAAGAAGAGATCTTCGGTCCCGTGCTCGTGATCATCCCCCACGACGGCGACGACGACGCGATCAACATCGCCAACGATTCCCCCTACGGCCTGTCCGGCGCTGTGTGGGGCACGGACCCGGAGCGCATCCAGCACGTTGTCGACGGTGTTCGCACCGGGACGATGAGCATCAACGGTGGTATCTGGTACGGCGCCGACGTGCCGTTCGGCGGCTACAAGCAATCCGGCATCGGACGCGAGATGGGCGTTGCCGGATTCGAAGAATACCTGGAACTCAAAGCCATCGCGGCACCAGCATAAGGAGCATGTATGAGCAACAACCGATTTGAAGGCAAAACCGCCATCGTCACCGGCGCCGCCGGTGGTATCGGCGAGATCTATGCACGCCGTCTGGCCGCCGAGGGCGCCAACGTTGTGGTCGCCGACCTCAACGACGAGGCCGGCAAACAGGTCGCCACCGACCTCGGTGGGCTCTACGTCAACACCGACGTCTCCGATCCCGAGTCGGCGCAGGCCCTGGCCACCGCCACCCTCGATGCCTACGGGCAGATCGACTATCTCGTGAACAACGCCGCGATCTACGGCGGGATGAAGCTCGACTTCCTCATCACCGTCCCGTGGGATTACTACAAGAAGTTCATGAGCGTGAACCTCGACGGCGCCCTCAACGTGACCCGCGCCGTCTACGGCCACATGAAGCCCGGTAGCGCGATCGTCAACCAGTCCTCTACGGCGGCATGGCTGTACAGCGGCTTCTACGGCTTGGCCAAGGTGGGAGTGAACGGTCTGACCCAGCAGCTCGCCACCGAACTCGGCGGTTCCGGCATCCGCGTCAACGCGATCGCACCGGGGCCCATCGACACCGAGGCGACCAAGTCGACAACGCCGGGCAGCATGGTCAAGGACATGGTCAGCAAGCTGCCGCTGTCTCGTATGGGCACACCCGATGATCTGGTCGGCATGCTCCTGTTCCTGCTGTCGGACGAAGCCGGCTGGATCACCGGTCAGATCTTCAATGTCGATGGCGGACAGATCATCCGGTCATGACAGATCAGAAAGCAGTCGGCTTCATCGGTCTGGGCAACATGGGTGCCCCCATGGCCGAGCGCCTGCTCGCCTGGCCCGGCGGCCTGGTTGTCTGCGACACCCGGCCCGAGGCGGCCGACAAGCTGGTCGAAGCCGGCGCCACGCTGGCCGCTTCGCCTGCCGAGGTCGCCAAGACCGCAGGGGTCATCGGCATCACCGTCCTCAACGACGAGCAGGTCAAGACGGTGGTCTCCGGCCCCGACGGCATCCTGCAGACCGCGGCGCCCGGCACGGTCATCGCGATCCACTCCACGATAGGTCCGCAGACCGCGATCGATCTCGCCGCGGTGTGCGCGAAGTCCAGCGTGGAGCTGGTGGATGCACCGGTGTCCGGGGGCGCCCCCGGAGCGCAACAAGGCAAGCTCGCCATCATGGTCGGCGGTGAGCGGTCGGCTTATCTACAGTTGAAAGAGCCGTACTCATCGGTCTCGGACATGATGGTGCACGCCGGACCGGTGGGTGCCGGTACCCGGATGAAGTTGGCCCGCAATCTGCTTCACTTCATCGCTTTCACCGCGACCACCGAGGCGGCGCGGTTGGCGGAGGCGGCGGGCATCGACATCGCCAAGCTCGGCAAGGTGGTCCGGCACACCGATGCGATAACAGGCGGGCCGGGTGCGATCATGCTGCGGGACACCACGGCGCCCATCGATCCCGACGACTTCTGGTACGGAATCTTCACGCACGTGCGGGATCTCGGCGAGAAGGACCTCGCACTCGCCTTGCAGCTCGGCGCCGAACTCGGGGTCGATCTGCCGCTCGGGCATATCTCTTTGGATCGTTTCGCTGACGGCTTGGGTGTGGGAAAGGCAAAACAATGACTACTGAGGGCACGTCAGAGCGACGTCAACGCGGCCTGGACATGATGTCCAAGGTGTACGGATGGGACATGCAGGACGGCCCGGGCGACTTCTTCGCGCACACCGCCGATCAGCTGTTCGCCGAGGTGTGGACCCGTGAGGGGCTCACCGTGCGAGACCGGAGACTGCTGCTGCTGGGTGCGCTGGCCGCAACCGGGCAGACCGATGTCGCCGAGATCCAGGCCGGCGCCGCACTCGGGAACGGCGAACTCGATGGTGATCAGCTACTCGAAATCGCTTTGTTCCTTTGCTATTACATCGGCTGGCCGCAAGGTACCCGGCTCAACATGATGTTCGGCGAGGTCATCAAGAAGCACAAGAAGGCGACGCGGGCAGCGGACTGAGAGTGGTCCGGTGACATTCTTCGCGACTCGATTCGATTTCCGCGCTCCCGGCGCCACCCCCGCCGCCCGCGGCGAACTGTTCGCGCGGTCGGTGGAGCAGGCGGAGTACCTCGACACGCACGGCCAGGACGCCCTGATGTTGTCGGAGCACCACGGTTCGCCCGACGGCTACCTCCCGAGTCCGATGCTGGTGGCGTCGGCGTTCGCTGCGCGAACGTCTCGGATCTCGATCACGGTGTCGGCGCTTGTCGCAAATCTGTACGATCCGCTGCGGCTGGCCGAGGACATCGCCGTCCTCGACCACCTCAGCGGGGGCCGGGTGTCGTACACGCTCGGACTCGGGTACCTGCCCCACGAGTACGCACAATTCGGTCGGCCGTGGGTCAGTCGGGGCGCCGATATCGAACGACTGATCGGTGTTCTCCGGGCCGCGTGGAGTGGAGAACCGTTCGAGTTCGAGGGACGGACAGTGCAGGTGACCCCGGCGCCGTTGTCCAAGCCCCACCCGATGTTGTTCTACGGCGGTGGCTCCAGGGCTGCTGCTCTGCGCGCCGCCCGACTCGACCTCGGTTTCCAACCCCAGGTCGCCGACACCGCGTTGCGTGACCTGTACGAATCGGAATGCCGTGCGCACGGCCGCGAACCGGGTTTTGTGATGACGCCGCCACCAGGGCCGTCGACGGTGTTCTGCTCCGAAGACCCCGACCGGTTCTGGCACCACTACGGCTCGTACCTGCTCGCCGACGCGAAGGCGTACGAAGCGTGGCACGGCGACCACGCCTCGCATGTTCGAGACAGCTCCACCACCGTGGACGAACTTCGCAGCGGCACGGGCTATCTGGTCTGCACCCCGGACGACCTGGTCGAGAAATGCCGTAGTCGCGAAGTGCGCCTGGTGACAAGCCACCCAGTGTGCGGCGGCATGCCTGAGCAACCCTCCTGGGACAGCGTGCACCTCATCGGCGAGAAAGTGCTTCCCGCACTGAGGAACTGACGCCCCAAACGATCGGGACTGACTCGGCCTCACACTGTGTAGTTGTCAAGGAGCTGGTCGATCGGTCACAAGGTCTGCGGTTCGAGATGTCAGTTCTAGGCGGCAGCCGGCGCGACGATCTGCGACCGTCGGTGAGCAGGTATCGGTTTCTGTCGTCGGTCGACACTCTTCGGTGGCGTGAACCACGGATGCCCATCGCCGCCTATCGCGACTGCCCACCCCTGGTGGTGAACCATTCGGTGATGGTGCCGACACAACAGGACGGTGTTGCTCAGGCTGGTCTTGCCGCCTTTGGACCAGTGCTCGATGTGATGGGCATCGGTCCATCCGGCAGGGCGGCCGCATCCTGGGAACGCGCACCCACAATCCCGCGCCAACAATGCTTTCCGTATCGCGGGAGTGACCGTGCGATGTTCTCGACCGACGTCGAGAGGTACACGTTCACCGTTGAGGATCATCGACGTCAACGTGGCATCGCAGGCCAGTAACCGTGCGGCTTCACCGCTGATCGGTCCCATCCACTGCAAGTGGAACGGGCTCGTATAACCCCGTTCATCGAGGAACTGCGCGTACTCATCTGTCGACGCCCCTGACCCCGGCGGTGCAGCTCCCTCCTCGGCCAGCTCACGCGCATCAACGGTCATCGTCAGATGCGGGCGCACCCCACCCACCGTCGGCCGGTCTTCGGCCTGCAAGTAGGCGTCGATCAAGCGCTCGAGGCCTTCGGCCATTCGTTGTTCGGTCGAGCGTGGGTCAGGTGTGCCATCGTCGGCCGGCATCGGCCTGGTCAGTGGATCCAGCCCGGTCAACAATTTCTCGCCGAGAATTGCATCGACGTCGAACTTTCCACGCACCCGCCCGTCACCACCGGGAGTCACCGTGAGGCCGTTCAGCGCAGCGTTTTCCGACACCGGCACCGCACCTGTTGTCGGCGCGAGCGCGCACGCATCACCACGAGCCCGTTCGCCGATCTCAGTGGGTGTGGCACCCGACCACGCCTGCGCCAGCAGGCGGTTCACACAGGCGTCGCGGGCTGCGTCCGGCAATCCGGGCACAGCTCGCTCGACATGCGCTATGCCCCGCACGATCGCGTCGACCTGCTCGCCGGAGAAGTCACCGTCGCGAGCATGATCCTCGACCTTCGGCAACAACGCCAAGGCACGACCTACCCGCACCGTGCGATGGGAACATCCCGGCGCAAGGCCCGCGGTCATCAACAGAGCAGCAGTGGACGCCGCTCCGAGCCGCTTGGCCACACCACGCCGATCGAGCGCCCCCGCCCACACCGACAACACGTGATCAACAAGATGACGAACCTTGATCAAGGCCACCACCTGCTCGGCCAAGACGGCATCAGCTTCAGGCGGTGACCCCTGCGCAATCACAGCCAACGCTGTGCGGATTCCCCCGATATCCATGCCTCAACTTTAGAGCAGAATCGCCATTCGTACAAGTGTTCGAACTCGACTTCTTTCTCTGCGCCGCAACCTTTTTCGAGAAACAAACAGTGCCGAACTGCCTAGTCTAACCGCGAGGTCTGACAACTTTTCCGACCGCAGAAGAGCCCAACTCAGCCCACAACACTCTCCGAGTCATCTTTGCGCGCACCCATGTAAGCCCGTTCGACCAACGATGGATCGTCCGACAGCACCGACGACGGCTGGTCGAGGACCACTTCACCATGCACCATGATCACAGCTCGGTCCGCGATCCCGAGGGCGAGGTGGACGTGCTGTTCCACCAGCACCACCGCGGTGTCGCCCCGGTCCGCGACCGCGCGGATGATCGGCAGGATCGATTCCACCACAACGGGTGCGAGCCCCATGCTCAGCTCGTCGATGAGCAGTACTTTTGGTCGCTGGATGAGTGCGCGGCCGATGGCCAGCATCTGCTGCTCACCTCCGGACAACTGACCGGCGTCGACTTTGAGGCGAGCACCGAGTGCCGGGAAGTACTCGAGCACCTCGTTCAGGGCCTGCTTGCCGCGGTCACGTCCGCGGGTCGCGAGCTGTAGGTTCTTGCGCACGCTCAGCCCGCGGAAGAGCGCGCGGTCGTCGGGCACAAGTACGAGGCCGGAACCCACTGCCGCGCGCGGACTTCCGCGACGAAGGGTCTGCCCACCCACCAAGACCTCTCCGCCGAAACTCGGCAACAGCCCGGCCAAGGTGAGCAACAACGTGGTCTTGCCTGCACCATTCGGCCCCAGCAGCGACACCACCTCGCCCGCGCCGATGTTCAGGTCGACGTTGCGCACACAGGGGCTGCGCTTGAAGTACCCGGCCTCCAGGCCCTTGCATTCCAGCACACTCATGAAATCACCTTCTGTTCCGTGAGCCCGGTCGCCGATGTGGCCTCGTCGGTGTCTCGACCACCCGCAGGCATACCCAGATAGGCGCGGATGACGTTCTCATCGGCCCGGATGGCATCGGGGGTCCCGCTGGCGATGACCTTGCCGAGATCAAGGACGATGATCCGATCGCACACGGACAGAACAAGTTCCATGTCGTGGTCGACGAGGAGCATTGTCATTCCGTTGTTGCGGACGGCGCGTAACCGCTCACCGAGCCACCGACTCTCGTTGCTGTCGAGACCGGCGGCGGGCTCGTCGAGCAGTGCCACCGAGGGATTGCCGGCGAGCACCCGCGCCATCGACACCAATTGCCGTTGTCCTTGTGACAGTGAGGCAACGGTGACATCGGCGACCGCGTGCAGGTCGAGCAATCCGAGAACACCGTCGACGCTCTCGTCGCTGGTGGAAGCCTTACCGCCACGCGCGCCGACGGTCACGTTCTCCCGCACGGACAGGTCGTCGTACAGCTCGACATCCTGGAAGGTGCGGCCCAATCCACGTCGGCTGCGGCGGTGCGGAGCCAGATCGGTCACGTCGGTTCCGTCGAGAGTGATGTGTCCCGACGCCGACGCAAAGCCACTGATGGCGTCGATCAGTGTGGTCTTCCCGGCGCCGTTCGGCCCGATCAGCCCGACGATCTCACCGTCGAACACCTCGAACGACACGGCACTGACAGCGGCGACTGCGCCGTACTGCACCGACACGGAGTCGACCTTCAGCAGCGTGCGGTCACGATCGATCACCGGTGTATCGGCGTCGAGCCGGCCGGATGCGGGCATCGTCGAGGCATCGGGCTCCCCGGCCGTGGCTCGGGGTGTCTCGGTCCGCGAGAACCGTTGCACCAGAGGGGTGATGCGTCCGGCGATGCCGTCCGGGTTGATCATCACCGTCAGGATGAGGAGCACCCCACTGGCCAGCGCGTAGTAGTCACCGAAGTCGAAGGCCCGGTCGAGCACGATGTACAGCAGCGCGCCGGGCGCGAGGACACCGGCCAGCAAGGCTCCCGACACGGACGTGATCCCGGCGGTGTAGATGATGGCGAAGATCGCGATACCGGCGAACACACTGAACGGATCAGCGGTTGCGAGAGTTTGTTGGTAGGCGAGCAATGTGCCGCTGAGCCCGGCGAGGAAAGAGCCGATTGCGAACGCGGCCAACTTGGTTCGCGACACGTTGATGCCCGCGGCGGCCGCAGACCTCTCGTTGGCTCGGACGGCGAGCATGGCCGAGCCGAGCCGACTGCGCCGCAGCAGACCGACGCCGACCGCGGCGATCACCACGATGATCAGGCACAGGATCCCGAACGAGATCCTCGGATAGTTCTCCCCGGCGCCGATACCCAGATCGATCCCGAAGATGCTCGGTGCGTCGAAGTTCGAGCCCTTGAGTCCGCCGTTGAACGACGGGTTGCGGAACCAGAAGGTCTCCAGGAACACCGCAAGGGCGAGCGTGACCACCATGAACGGGAGCCCCCGGATCCGGAGGGCAGGCAACCCGACCACCACCCCGATGACCGTGGCCATCAGTGCAGCCAGGATCGGCGCGAACGGGAAAGGTATCCCCAGTTCGGTGTTCACCACACTCAGCCCGAAGGCACCGACACCCGCGAGGGTCAGCTGGGCGAGCGACACCTGTCCGGCGAACCCGGTCACCACCACCTGCGAGAGTCCGAGGATGGCGAAGATGAAGGTGGCGATGATCGCCCCGCGGTAGCTGCCCGACGTCGCCGACAGGGCGATGACGGCAACCACGGTGGCGACAACCGCTGGCGTCCAGATCCATCTCGGACGCGGTGCCCGACCGAGGTTCTGGTGCACGATACCGCCACGACTGGGCAACGGCCGACCTTTGACCACCAGGAACACCAAAATCAAGAGCAGCGGGATCGCCTCGGAGACACCAGATCTCGGAATCCAGCTGTAGAGGCTCTGCAGGTGCGTTCCCTCAGCCTGCAGTATTCCGATGCCCAGCCCGGCCGCGACGGCCAAAGCCATGGACGAGAAGTTGCCCACCAGCGCCGCAGCCAGTGCGGGCACGATGAACATCGTGTAGGCGATCGGGCTCAGGGGCACGATCGGGGCGATGAGGATACCGCCGAGGCCTGCGATCACCGACGACAGAGCCCAGTTGCTCACTGCGATGCGATCGGGCGAAAGCCCGGTGACAAACGCACCTTTCTCCGATTCCGCGGCGGCTTCGGTGGCCACGCCGAATCGCGTGAAGTGGTACACCAGCGCGACCACTGTCGCCAGGGCCACGATCACCACGGCGAGCCAGATGCGGTCCGTGGGCACCTGACTGTCACCGATGGAGAGGACTCCCGGTTCGAAGATCGGTGCCACCGGAACCGCTGTCGTGCCGACCCGAAGCGCGAGGAGCGCCTGGATGGCCAACATGAGACCAATCGATGCAACGGCTTTGGCGACCACCGGCGCCGACCGCATCGGGCGGAAGACCACCAGGTACAGCAGCGCTCCCAGCGCCGCCGCGATCACCAGCGAGATCGCGACGGCGGGAACGAGATCGAGTTCGCCACCCAATTCGATCGTCGACGGGAAGCCGGGTACCGGGATGAGGAGTTCTCCCTCACGCAGTAACCCATACGTGTACGTGGTGTACAGCGCGACAGCTCCCGTCGCGAAGTTCACCACCCCCGAACTCTTGAAGGTCATAACCAACGCGAGTCCGAGGGCGGCGTAGACCGCTCCGTTGCCCAGGCCGAGAAAGAGATAGGCAAAGTGCTCGGTCATCTACTGTTCCAACTTCTTTCGATGATTCAGGTGGTCTTCTCGCGGTGGATCTAGCCCACGCTCGTGAGGTTCGTGGGTTTGCCCTCGCTGTCGACCGGACCGACGAGCAACGTCTTGCTGCAGATCGACGGCAGCTGCGGGATCGCGGTGCCGTTGCAGGTGAACTTCAGTCCGGCCCCGATGGGGAGCGGGATGTCCTTGGCTGCCTTGAGCGCTCCGGTCACCGTTGCGGGCGAGATGTCGCCGGTCAGATTCTCGATCACCCGGTACAGGCCGAGAACGCCCTGGTATCCGGTGTAACCGTAGCCGCCGATGTCGGTCTCCGGCGCGTACTGCGCCATCACGGAGCGGTAGAGCACCGAGTCAGGATCGTCTGAGTAGATGTCGACGGTGGTGAAGTCCTTGATACCTTCCATGACCGATCCGCCAACGGCTTTCACCACGTCAGGGGCGACGCACGTGGGCACGACCAGTCGGTCTTTGCCCGGGGCGACGGTCTGCATGGTCTTCAGCACCGAGATGCACATGTTGGCGTCGCCGACGATGGCAACGGCATCGGGGTTGTCGGACAGCCCTGCGGTGAGCTGCGGCGTGGGGTCGGGCACGGCGGTCGGAATGGGTACGACCTTGAGTTCGACACCTGCCGCCTGGAAGATCGGGCCACCGATCGCGGAGATCGCCGCGGGGGTGCCTCCGCCGTCACCGGACATCAGGGCCAGCTTCTTGATGCCGTTCTGCGCCGAGTACTGAGCCATACCGGCCAGCACGCCGGGCAGTCCGGCGGTGAACATGAAGGAGTCCGGCGAGGTCAGCTCGACGGGGGTGACGCCGACCGGGCCGACGTACGGGATGCCTGCGCCGGAGAGGATCGGCAACATCGCCGGGCCCTGGGCTCCACCGGGAACCACCACTGCGACAACACCTTGCTCGACCATCTGGTTGGCGCAGTTCGTCGCCGAAGCCGGTTCTTCCTGCTGCTTGCAGATGACGAGTTCGATGGGTCGTCCGTCAACCCCACCCGCGTTGGCGTTGATGTATTCGGCTGCGGCCTGAGCGGTTTCGCGGTTGGCCGGGAAAGAGGCGAACGAGCCGCCTTCGCTGTTGATGAAGCCCACCTTGATCGGGGCGCCAGTGGCCGCGTCTGCCGGCAGGGATGTTGTGGGCAGCGACGAATCCGGGGAGTCACTGTCGGAACCGTCGCTGCACGCGCTGACGCCGAGAACTGTCAACAGCACCGAGGCACCGACGCCGAAGATGACTTGGCCGCGGCTGCGACTTGTCCTGCGTGACTTCATATTTCATACCCTTCACGATCCATGGATGGGGCGATCGAGCGCCAGACGCCATCGCCCGGCCATCCACGACGGAGGACTGGTTTCTCAGTGGGCTCGCGAGGAGCGGGAGATGGGGCGGCTGGTGATGCAGATCACTTTGTTCGAAGCCAGTCAGACATTACGCACAGACATTCGTATCGTCAACCGTATAGACGGGTGTCCAGTTGTGTGATTGAGTGGAGTTCTCGACAGCGGTCACACGCACCGGACCCGGCGCGCATTCAGCGCCGGAACTGGCGAAAGCTATTAGACGACTTGACTATTGAAGGCGGAAGCGTTCAAGCCAGAATCTGGCGCGCGGCAGCCTCGAGCTGGTCCGCGACCTCGCCGTAGGACAGGTGACCCATCCCCGCGCGAACCATCGCGCCGGTGTAGACCAACTCCAGCAGTCCCACATCTCTGGAGCTCCCCTGCGACCCGACGGCTGCCACCAGGAGTCGATGGATCTCGCGGCTGATCTGGAAGCGGAGCTGTTCGACGTCGGAGTCATTGCTGAGCAATGCCTGCGTCACCGCCGCGGCGAACTCGGGCTCGTCGGCGACATTGAGGGCCAGGTAGCGCAGCACGCTCACGACGCGCTCGATCATCTCCGGAGAGTCGTTGGCCGGAGGTGTGGCCGTGGTCAGCCGGCGCCAGTACACCTCTGCGACGAGGTGTTCCTTCGAGGAGAAGTAGATGTAGGCGGTCGCGCGGGCAAGGCCCGCCTTGGCCGCGACGAGTGGCACCGTCAGCTCCGAGTAGCCCACTTCGCCGAGTACCTCGACGGTGGCCGCACCCAGTTTCAACACCGTGTCGGCACGTTTGCCCGTCAGTCGTCGACGAGTGGCTTCAACCGGGGACTGATCAGGCACAGCTGGCAACGGTACCCCGACCACCACGTGGGCCACCAACCTGCTCCGGCCGACCACCTCCGCGAGGGGCGCCTCCGGCGCGGGTCGTTCTAGGTCTGCGCCGAGGCGAAGTCGGTGATCGCCGCGCGCACGGCCGACGACATCACCCCGCCGATGTGCCCACCCGGATACCAGTGCACCGGCCCTGACCAATGGGCGTGCAAACGTTCCGCGGCGGCAACCGATGTCACCCTGTCGTTCAGGGCGGCCACCACCAGACGGCGGTCCGCCTGCGCATGCGGTGTCACCCTGAGGGGATCCACGACACTCGTCACGTCCTGGACCGGATCCGACCGCAACAGTTCTGCGATCGCACGACCCCGGTCACCGCCCCGGAGCAGATGATGGGCCATGGTCGCGTGCAGGTCCAGCATCGGGACCACTGCGATCACCGATTGCACCTGCGGTTCGAGGCCGGCCACGATTGCGGCGACCGGACCGCCCAGCGAGATGCCACCGACGGTGATGGGGGTCGGATCCTGCGCATGCATCCACCGGACCAGGGCACGGACCTCCGCGATCCCGCGAGCGGTGAGCGCGACGTTGGCCATCGGATCGAAGCCGGGGAAGGTCACGCCTTTGCTGCGTCGCAACCCGTGCCCCGGCAGGACCGGGAACACGACGTTGTAGCCGAGTTCCTCGTGCAGAAACGCTGCGCGCAACGACATCAGGTCGTCGATCCGGCCCTGACCGGCGCCATGGATCCAGAGCAGCCACGGGTGTCCCCGCTCGCGGTGTTCGAGGACACGCACGGTTGCCGCCGTCTTGGTCTTGTCGCCCGAGAGCAACAGCGGGTGGGGGTCCGGACTCGCGTAGTCCAGCCGCTCGTACGCCACCGGCCCCAGTTTCCGGCGGATCGACCGCTGGATTCGGAGCTCGGGGGGATCCGGGTTCGCCTCGGTCATCGGCAGCGCCCTGAGCCTGCTGCCCACCAGCGCACACCTGTCCACGTTCGCTCTGATGTCGTCTTCATCGGGCACGGCGCGCAGCAGTGAAAAGCCGGCGATGAAGAACTCGTCGAGCGCTGTTTCACCCACCTGGCGGACGCCGAACGCCGACGGTGGGATGCCCGTGGCCGCGGCGCGATGGCTGGCGCTGCGCGAGCTCAGCACCGCCCGGGGCAGGACTTCGGCCAGCAGCGACATCCGTGTAAGCGACGAGTCGAATCTGTTCTGCCAGCGACCACGATCCGGCCCGGGTGTGGCCGTCATCGATCCAGCATCTCAGCCGTGCGCAGTGCCGAGGTCAATTCGTCCAGAGACGCCTGGACCCGGCCGAGGAATGCCGCCGGGTCAGCCATGGACTCGGGTGTGGTGATCAGACCCATCGACAGTTGCCCCGCGTAGCTGTACGCGGTCAGGTTGACATCTGCTGGGGCTATCGCCAGTGCAAAAGACGTCCATTGCTCCACTTTCACGTCGCCGATCCATCGATGTTCTTTCGGTCCTGGCATGTTCGCCGTGGTGATGTGGTTCATCACCAGAGGCGCGATGGGCGCTGCGATCGGACGCGCCCAGGGTCCCAGGCGACCGGTGTAGGTCGCGAGATGCTCGGTGAGGTCGAAACCCAGCTGCCTGCGAAGGGACACAGCCGCAGCGCAACTCGATGCAGTGGCGCGCACCCGCTCGACAGGGTCGACGATCTCGGTGTGGAGGTAGACCGTCGCCGTCGCCAGCTCGTTGCCCTGGCGGCGGGGCGAGGAGAGGTCGCGGCACACCCCGAACATCCCGACTGCGGGACGATCGGTGCGTTCTCGGCGGGCCAGACGCTCCGCGCGGATCGCCCCTGCCACGATCCCGTGGAAAGCACCGTTGACGGTTGTGCCCGTGGCAGCCGCCACCCGCCGCACGTCAGCGAGTGGAATCGACGCACTGGCACAGCGCCGCCGATGTGAACTCGGGGTGTTGAAACTCGTGCGGTCGGCGCCCATGAAGTGGGGTACGGCGCGGCGCTGTTCGAAACGACGGGCCGCCACCCCGGTGCGGTACACATCTGCCGCCACATGCGGTAGGTCGCGGATCAGGCGAACCGATTCTCGCCGGGCCATCGCACGCATCTCTGCGCGGTCGGGAGGTGTGGCGTCATCGATGGACCAGGGATTCGGTTCAGCCGCAGTCGCTCCCGGGCTGTCGCTTGTCACCGTGCGGAAACAGTTCAGCGCGGCCAGACCGTCCACCACCGCGTGATGCACCCGGATGACCACCGCCTGCCGGTCGCCGCTCAGCCCGTGTACCAGCGTCATGGCCCAGAGCGGCCGATCGCGTGAGAGCCGTTTCGTGGCGAGCGCGGCCAGCAGTTCATCGAGCTGCGATTGATCGCCAGGGGCCGGAAGGGTGTGCTCATCGATGTGGTGGGCGATCCGAAAGCTCATGTCGGGCACCCAGAAAGGACGTCCTCGATGGCCACGCAGCGCTTCGATCCGCTGGGTCGCCCGAGGGAAATGACCTAGATAGCGTGGTACCAACGCGCGCAGTTCGGCGAGAGTCACCGGTGTGCCACGGTTCGACGAGTCCAGAATCGCGACCTTCAGGGTGTGCATCGGCGTCGTCGAGGTCTCCATGTTGAGCATCAACGCGTCCGGTCCGGTCATGCGCTCCATCGGACTACTTCACCCCGCTCTTCGTCCGTCGGTCCGTCGTGGACGGTGGCCGTTGCGTCTCGTCGCCCGATCCGTCCGACGGCTCGTCGGCAGCAAACGGATCATCAACGGCAGTGGGACCTTCCAGACCGCTGGCCGCCAGCAACTCGGCAAGCGCCGCCTCGAGCGCATCGATGATCTCCCACGGATCAGGAACCAGGTTCGGGTCGACGTGCAGACCGAAATCCATCCGCTCCATGTTCGACAGCACCGTGAAGTTCAGGCCCATCCCTTCCAGGATCACCGAACTCGGGTAGATACCTGTGACCTTGGCGCCGCCCATGTACAGCTGAAGCGGCGGACCGGGGACGTTCGAGATGAGGGTGTTGATCCGCAGTGGCATCCGTGAAATCAGCTCGGCCGAATAGATCGCCCGGATCGCGGTACCGAGGATCAGCGGGGCGGCGACTTCACCCAGCGACTGGATCTGCTTGGCGCTCATCGCTTTCGACATCTCCTTGGCGCCCGCTGCCGTCTCGCTAACCGTCTTGAGTCGCTGAATCGGGTCATCGAGATGCGTGGCCAATTCCACGAACACGGTCGTGATCTGGTTGTCCTGCGTGTCGTCGCCTTCGGCGCGGGTCGACACCGGCACGCCTGTCACCAGTGAGCGATCCGGCAGGGCGTCGTGCGCGAGCAGATAGGTACGCAGCGCGGTCCCGCACAACGCCAGCACCACGTCGTTGACCTTGACCCCGTGCGCCTCCTTGATGCGACGGATGTCGTCGAACGCGATGCCGGCGAACGCCAGCTGCCTGCGGACTCCGATCGACGCATTGAACGGAGTGCTCGGGCCTCTCGGGATGGCCGAGGCCAACGATCCCCCGCTGCGTGCGCCATCCAGTACGGCGGCGGCCTTGGAGAGAACGTCGAATCCATAACGCGCATAGGTCGCGGGGCCTTTGACCCATCTGTTCGCCAGACCGCCGACGACGTCGAGCACACCCTGATCGCCGGCGGATGATTCCTCGCGCGACGGCTTGGCCACCAGCGGCGCTGTCGCGTCTGGTTCGATGTCGAGCATCGCGGTCGCGAGACCGGCGCCTGCGACACCGTCGAGCAGACAGTGGTGGTACTTCATGAGCAAAGCCACCCGTCCACCGGCGAGGCCTTCGATCAGCCAGACCTCCCACAGCGGGCGGTTGCGGTCGAGTTGGGCACTGAGAAGCAGACCGGCCACCTCGCCGACCTCGCGGGCGCCGCCGGGGGAGGGAACACCGATGCGGTGCACGTGATGTCGGACGTCGAAATCCGGATCATCCACCCACACCGGGCGATCGAGTCCGAACGGGGCCTGCTTGAGCTTCCAGCGGAACTTGGGGGCGTATTCCATCCGCTCGCGTGTGAGCCGAACGACGTCGTCGTATCCGAGTCCCGAGTCCCCCGGTTCCAAGATCGTGAGGCCACCGACGTGTTGATGCCACGACGGTGTCTCGGCCGCCAGGAACAGCGAGTCGGTTCCACTCAAGCGTCGCATGATGTCCTCGTCGGAGTCGATTGCGAAAACGAAAGGCATTCGTTTCTGTCGAATGCCATTCGTACAACCGCGACACTACGTTGTCAATCGGATCGGCGCTGGTCTTCGGCGATATCGGGGCGTGAGCAGGCACGGACCGCAACAGCCAGATTTGTCACATCACCGCGGGCCGGCCCTCGTCAACCGTCGGTGGCCTGGGGCGGGTTCAGCTGCCCAGGACCGCTGCGGTGACCGCGCCCTGAAGGATCTGTTCGAACACGTCGTCGGCGTTGCCCACGACATCGAAGAACCCGGACAGCTGCAGGGAGACGAACCCGTTGATCGCGGCGAACAGCGCGAGCTGCGTCTGCAGCACCCGGTCTTCGGGCACACCGGCGGTACGGATCATCACCGCGAGGGCCTCCCCCGCCTCCGCACTGGCGGCACGAAATGCAGGCAGGTCGATGGGAACTCGCAGCAGCGATCGGCATCGATGGGGCCAGCGCTCGCCATAGTCGACGAACACCCTGGCCAGAACCCGCAACCCATCCACCCCGGTACGCCCCATGGCCGCCCTGCGCGCGAGGTCACCGAGCTCGCGCATCGCGTGGAGTTGTAGTTCGCTGCGCAGTTCTTCGAGGCTGTGGACGTGGTTGTAGAGCGAGGACACCCGCACCTGCAATCGCGAGGCCAGAGCCGTCATCGTCAAGGCCTCGGTACCCAGCTCGTCGACAAGGGCCTGCGCCTCCGAGATCACGCTCTCGCGTGTCATCCGACTGCGGCGCGCGGCCCGCACCTCGGACGCCGCCGCCCGCGTGGGCGAAGGGTGATCAATGGACACTGAGGACTCCTAGCGACTAAAGAGATTCGTTTACAGACGCTACTCCTTCGTACGGAGACGAGGGAAGTCACCAACCGCCAGGAGTCGCGAGTGTTGACACCTCAGATGGCCCTGTGACTGAATGAAACCGGGAAATGTGACGTAGGTCTCACTTGTTTGCACTATGACACCACCACTCCTGACCACCATCCAACAGCCCATCCACGCGACCACCACGAGGTGGCCGACTGCAGGACGGAAGAGCACTTATGTCCGGACCCCCTGTCACGTCAGACATGGTGCCGACGCAACCAGACCGCACGAAAGGTCCACTGCGACCGTCGAAGACGGCGCTGATCCTCGCCGCCGTCGGACTGATCTTCGTCGCGATCCAGGTGTACGGGTATATCGCCTGGCTTCTCGCCGATCCGGCGAAACAGCCAGAAGGCAACGACCCGGTGCCGGCCTCGGTGATGGCGAATGTCGATCGCGCGGAAGCGATCCTGATCGTATTGACTGTTGTCTGGATTGCGGCTCTGGTCTTTTCCTTCTGGCGCGCAAAGGGACTCACGTGGCCGCTGCTGCTGACGTTCGCGTGGTCGGCGGTCTACTGGCAGGAACCCCTCGTCAACGCTCTGGACCACAACTTCACCTACAACGCCCATCTTCGCGATCGCGGCGACTGGGTGAGTCACCTGCCGTTCTCCCCCGTCGACGGGCCAACCCTCTCGCAGCCACTGTTCGAGGCCCTGGTGTTCTTCGCCCTGTTGCCCATCTTCGGTCTGCTCAGCTACGCCATCCTGCGAGGACTTCACCGCATCGGTCTCCACTCACCACTCCTGCTGGTGCTGTCGGTGTGGCTCATCTTCGTCGTCCTGGACGCCGCATTCGAGATGGCCGGGATCGCACAGGGCCTGCTCGTGTGGAACAGGGTGGCCGACAACCTCGCGATCAGCGCGGGTACGGCAGATCAGTGGCCGGTGTACGAGGGCATCATGCTCGGCTTCCTGTGGGCGCTTCCGGGCATGCTCATGTTCTTCCGCGGGGGCCACCGCTTCAGTGTTCTCGATCCCGGAATCGACATATTGCCGGGCGCCCTGCCCGTTGTCGTGCGACTGCTCGCCCTCGCGGGTCTACTCAACGTGGCGTTCCTGGCGTACAACATCGCTCTGATGGTGTTGTCAGGGTCGACGGTCGCACCTGCGCCGAGCTGGTTGTCGCCGTGACCGCGCCCGTGGACAAGACGACGTTCTGCCGCATCTGCGAACCGATGTGCGGCATGATCGCCACCGTTTCGGACGGCCGCCTGCTCCGTTTGAGACCTGATCCAGCACATCCGCTGAGTGAGGGATACGCCTGTCCGAAAGGCATTGCGTTCAGCGACATCGTCAACGACGACGATCGGGTTCTGCATCCGTTGCGCCGACGGCCCGACGGTGATTTCGATCGGGTGTCGTGGGACTCGGCGATGTCGGAGATCATCGCCCGACTGCGCCGGGTGTACACCGAGCACGGTGGCGAGTCGATCGGCGGCTACCTCGGCAATCCATCGGTCTTCAACACCGGACTGATGATCTGGAGCGGACTGTTCTTCCAGATGCTCGGCAGCCCACACATCTACAGCTCCAATTCCCAGGACGCCAACAACCGTTACGCAGCAAGCCATTTCCTCTACGGCAACGCCCTCGCCGTACCCATCCCGGACATCGAGAGGGTGGAGCTGCTCGTTGTGGTCGGGGCAAATCCGGTCGTGTCCCACGGCAGCTTGATGAGCACTCCTCGGGTTCGGGACAAGTTGGTCGGCATCCGCCGACGAGGCGGACGGGTGGTGGTGATCGACCCGAGGCGCACCGAGACCGCCCGTGAGTTCGACTGGATGCCGATCCGCCCGGACACCGATGCCCTGCTGATGCTGTCGCTCATCAACGTGATGTTCGCCGAGGGGCTCGTCGACCTCCGAGCAGTCGCCGCGAAGGCGACCGGCGTTGCTGCCATCGAGAAGCTCAGTGCCCCTTATCCACCCGAGATGACCGAGGACCGAACGGGGGTACCGGCGGCGACAGCGCGCAGGCTCGCGCGCGATCTCGTCGGCACGTCTCGCGCAGCCGTCTACGGACGCGTCGGCACGTGCTTGGGCCGGAACGGTACGTTGACCACCGCCTTGCTCGACATCGTCAATCTGCTTGCCGGCAATCTCGACTCGGTCGGCGGCTCGATGTTCGGCACGATGGGTTTTCCAGCCGAGCGCGCGATCGCGCGTGCGATGCAGCGGTCGGGCGGATTCGGCTGGGGTGCACGCACCAGCCGCATCGGCGGCTTCCCTCAGGTGGCCGGGCAGGCACCGGCGTCGTTGATGGCCAAGGAGATCACCACACCCGGGCCCGGACAGCTGCGGGCGCTGTTCCTCTGCGCGGGCAATCCCGTGCTGTCGGTACCCAATGGCGCCGAACTCGCCAACGCGCTCGGGCAGACGGACCTCTGCGTGTCCTTCGACCTCTACCGCAATGAGACCAACGCCCACGCCGACTTCATCCTCCCGGCTCCGACCATGTACGAACGTCCCGATCACGTGCTGATGTTCCAGTCGCTCTACACCACACCCTTCAAACAGGCCACGGATCCGGTCATCGCGCCGATGGGCGAGAGCCGCCCCGAGTGGCAGGTGTTCAACGAACTCGCCGGCGGCCTTGCGGACCTGTCGACCAAGATGCGTGCAATGGCGTTCGTGGACAGGGTCTCTCGGAGGGTGGGGCGTCCGGTGGACCCGGAGAGGGTGATCAACGGCCTCATCAGGATGGGTCAGGGCGGCGATCGCTTCGGCATTCGTCGGCGGGGCCTGAATTTGGCGCGGCTGCGAGCTGAGCCGAGCGGTGTCGTGGTCGCCGAGCACCTCCGTCCGGGCCGGCTGCGCACCGTGGTCACCCATCGTGGTCGCAAGGTGAAACTGGATGCACCGCAACTCGTCGAGGAGTGTGGGCGCCTCGACCTCGACGAGCCCGCGGACCTGCCACTGCTTCTGATCGGGATGCGTGAGGTCCGCTCGGAGAACACGTGGCAGCACAATTCGCCGATGCTCCTGCGCGGCGGGCGAAGCCACACGGCGCGTATGCATCCTGACGACGCCGATGCCCGCCGGGTCGCCGACGGTGACATCGTGTCGGTGCGGTCGGCGCACGGCGAGATCGTCCTGCCGATCACCGTCACGGCAGACATCTCACCCGGCGTCGTCGCCATCCCGCATGGCTGGGGTCACAACGGTTCCGGCGGCTGGACACGGGCAAACGACGCCGCCCGTGCCGATTCGGGCAGCGGGGGTGCCAACGTCAATCAGCTGATCTCCAGCGACCCGGCCGATCTCGAGCGGCTCGCGGGGATGGCGCGAATGAACGGGGTTCCCATCGAGGTGATCGCCCATGCCCGACCGAGCTGAACCGAGCAACACGAACCTCACGGTGGGTCCGGCCGATCATTCGGTGACGTGCCCACTGTGCGAGGCGATGTGCGGTCTTCGTGTCCACACCGAGGGCAACACCGTCACGTCGATCCGCGGGGACCGCGACGACGTGTGGTCGAGCGGGCACCTGTGTCCCAAGGGCACCGTCCTCGGACACCTGCACGACGATCCGGACCGTCTTCGCGAACCCATGGTCAAACGCGCGAACGGCGAGCACGTCCCGGTGTCCTGGGACGACGCGTACGAGGAGGCGGAGCGGGTGTTGCGACCGGTCCTCGAACGTCACGGGGCGCGGGCCTTGACCGTCTACGTGGGAAACCCGGTGGCGCACAATGTCTCGCTGAGCTCCTACATCGGCGGCCTGATCGGGATGGGCCAGGCGGCGGGGATGCAGACGTACTACTCCCCTGGCACGGTTGATCAGTGGCCACTCAATGTGGTCGGTGCGCTGCTGTTCGGTGGCATGTGGAACGCACCGATCCCAGACCTGGACCGCACGGATCATCTGGTGGTTCTGGGCGCCAATCCCGCTGCGTCACAGGGTTCGATGCTCTCGACACCGGACGTGATGGGCAAGATCCGCGACATCTCGCGCCGGGGCGGTCGGGTCGTGGTCGTCGACCCCAGACGCACCCACACCGCGCAGGGTGCCGACGAATGGGTACCCATCCGTCCCGGCACCGACGCCCTGCTGTTGTTCGCGATCTTGCACACCCTCGCTTCGAACGGCTGGGTGAAGCGGCCGCAACACCTTCAGGGCCGGGTCACCGGACTCGACGACGCGATCGCCATGGCAGCGCCGTTCACACCCGAACGCGTGGCGCCGGCATGCGGCGTCTCCGCCGACTCCATCCGTCGCCTCACCGCCGGGCTCGCTCACGCCGGCAACCCGGTTCTGTACAGCCGAATCGGTGCGTGCACACAGGAATTCGGATCGCTGGCCACGTGGCTGGTCTTTGTGCTCAACACCGCACTCGGCGCCATCGACCGTCCGGGGGGCGCACTCTTCCCGAAACCCGCGGTCTGGTCACCGATGTTCATGAAGCCGCCCGATCAGGATGCCACCGGCTGGCAGTTCGGCCGCTATCACAGCCGCGTCCGGGGCATCCCCGAAGTGTTCGGCCAGTTCCCGATCAGTGTCCTGGCCGAGGAGATCGACACACCCGGGGATGGGCAGATCCGCGCCTTCATCAGCGTGGCAGGCAATCCGGTGATCTCGGCCCCGGGATCGGCTCGGCTCGACGCCGCTCTCGGCACCATCGACGCCATGGTCTCGGTGGACAACTGGCTGAACGAAACCACCCGTCACGCCCATGTCATCTTCCCGGGACTGTCTCCGCTGGAACGTTTCCACGCCGACGACCTGTACTGGAACTACGCAACCGCGTCGTGTGTGAAGTGGTCCGAACCGGTGTTCGCCCCGGACTCGAGCCGGCCCGCCGAGTGGGAGGTCCTGCTACGGCTGAGCGGCGCCGTGCTGGGCACCCCGGTCCCCGACGTGGACGTGGCCGCCATGGACGACCTCTATGTCGGTGGTCTGGTGGCAACCCTGTGCGCCAGTCCCGACACACCTTTGGCCGGCCGCGATGCCACCGCATCAGTTGAAGCCCTCCGGGGTGTTGGACCCGAACGACTCGTCGATCTGGGAATCAGGCTGGGGCCGTGGGGAGATGATCTCGGCCAGAGACCCGGCGGCCTCACACTCGACGATGTACGCGATCACCCGAACGGACTCAGGCTCGGCGAACTCGAAGGTGGCCGTCTCGACGAGGTTCTGAGCACACCCTCGGGCACCATCGAACTGGTGCACCCGCACCTGACCGCCGACATCAGCCGACTCGAACGGCGCATCGACCGAGAAGCCGACGAGTTGGTGCTCATCAGCCGGCGGCATCTGCGATCCAACAACTCATGGCTGCACAACGTCCCCGCGCTCATGCGTGGCCGCGACCGCTGCACCGTGTTGGTGCACCCAGCCGATGCCGAACGGCTGGGCCTCATCGAGGGTGCGCCCGCCGACATCACCACGTCCGCCGGTTCACTCACG
This sequence comes from Williamsia muralis, assembly GCF_051487485.1. Lineage (GTDB taxonomy): Bacteria > Actinomycetota > Actinomycetes > Mycobacteriales > Mycobacteriaceae > Williamsia > Williamsia muralis_B. The sequence goes on from NZ_JAHVCV010000004.1 coordinate 466,063, forward strand.
GCACCGGTGGAGGTGAGTGACGAGATGATGCCGGGGGTGGTGTGCCTTCCACACGGTTGGGGGCACGGCGTGGCCGGCACGAGGCTCGCCACCGCCAACACGCACCCGGGCTCGAACGCCAACCTGCTCAATCCGCCAGAACTGTTCGACGTACCGAGCAACACGCAGGTGGTCAACGGTGTACCGTGCCGGGTCACATCCGCTGTGCTACAGGGCCTTCGGACGTCAGGACAGTGAGTCGGGCGATGGGTTGCCCCACCTCGAGGCGATCGCTCCCCACGGATCGGCGAACCGGCCCGGCGTGTGGCGATACGGCGACTGACCGCGCAAGTATCTGCGCATTACGGGGGCCATCACCCGCAGCGGGTAACGCCTGACACCCACCCGATCGCGGGTCTCGGCGATGAGGCCTGCAAGCGTGTGCCGCTGGAATCCAAGGGCCGCCTGCGCGGAGCGGGTGTCCATCCAATCCGTGGCGAACCAGTCGCGGTCGCTGTCCGGATTTCCTGGCCTGCCGATGGGGAGTCCACCGGTGAGACCCATCGCCTCCGAGACCGCCGGGGCAAGGAAACCCTGTGTGATGCGGTGCGACTCGTCGCCGCCGATCAGATAGATCTCCTTGCTCATCTGGCCGGTCGCGGCCGCGGCGAACGCATGGGCTACATCGCGCACGTCCACGGTCTGGATGCGGCCGTCCGTGGGCAGCAACCCCTCGAAGTACACCAGGTCCTTGTCGATGTCCCAGCGCGGTTCGGCTGTCATCACCCCACCCAGCCGTAGGATCACCCAGTCCAGATGCGAAGCGGTGACGATCTTTTCGGCTTCGGCCTTGTGCGCGCCGTACAGGTCCGACGGTGTCAGAGCCATGTTCGGGGTGAGGACATCGTCCACGCGGTGTGGGTTCCGCGGACCGTACACGGCCACGCTCGATGCCTGGATGAACCGCGGCGGCGATGGTTGGGCAACGGCAGCATCGACCAGGGACTGGGTGGCCGTCACGTTGACCTTGCGGGCGAGGTCAGGGCGCGCGTAGCAAGCGGGCGGGATGACTGCGGCCAAGTGCACGATGGCCGTCGGACGAACCGCGGACACAAGCGCATTCAGCGCAGCGGGATCGGTCAGGTCGGCCCATCTGACGTCGAGCCCGTTCTTGCCGGCGAGCCGAGCGGCCTTCTTGTGATTGGGCTCGATGTCGAGGTCGGTGGCCACCACATCGTGGCCACCGGCCAGCAGGGTGCGGACCAACTCGGCACCCACCAGGCCGAAAGCTCCTGTGACGAGTATGCGATCAGTTGACATCAACACACCTTTATCGCGGACTCGCGGGGCAATTCCCCGCCGGACTCCGACCATTAAAACATACAGGTGTCTGGACATGAGTCCATCTAGGCGATGTCGACCTTGGCAGCGCAGTCGGTAGCGTGGGCGAGGTGTCCGAGCCTTCCCCCGCGTCCCCGGCCGAGGTGCACGCCATTCGCACGATCTGGAGCGACCTGGACCTCTCCGGAATGATCGACGTCCACACCCATTTCATGCCGAAGTCGGTGATGGACAAGGTCTGGGCCTACTTCGATGCCGCCGGTCCGCTCGTCGGCAGGCAGTGGCCGATCACCTACCGCACCGACGAACAACAGCGCGTACAGACACTGCGCGATTTCGGGGTCACGACGTTCACGTCGATGATCTACCCGCACAAACCCGACATGGCCGCTTGGCTCAACAGCTGGGCCGCGGAGTTCGCGTCACACACCTCAGACTGTCTGCGAACTGCCACCTTCTATCCGGAGCCCTCTGCACCGGCGTACGTCGACGCCGCGATCGAATCGGGCACATCGGTGTTCAAAGCGCACATCCAGGTCGGCAACTACAGTCCGCTCGACCCACTGCTCGATCCGGTGTGGGGATCCATCGCCGATGCGGGGACACCGGTTGTCATCCATTGCGGATCGGGCCCGGCGCCGGGGACCTTCACCGGTCCGGAGCCCATCGCCGAACTGTTGCAGCGGTTTCCGACGCTGACGTTGATCATCGCGCACATGGGCATGCCGGAATACGCGGACTTCCTCGATATCGCGAGCCACCACGAACGGATTCATCTCGACACGACGATGGCATTCACCGACTTCGCCGAAGAGATGGCACCGTTTCCCGACGACCGCAGGGCACAGCTGGCCGATCTGGGCCACCGCGTCCTGTGGGGCAGCGACTTCCCCAACATCCCCTACGGCTACGCGACGGCACTTCGTGCAGTCACCCGGCTCAACATGGGCGACGAGTGGTTACGCCGGGTGCTGCACCACAACGCGTCGGAGTTGTTCGGACTCGGCTAGGCGCCGCGCGCCGCCCGCGCCGCGATCCGTGCCTGCACTTCGGGACGACGCAGGGGCGGAACAGTTTTGGGGGGTTGTCGCCGGGGCGGCAACGACTGGAGCAACTCCTGCGTCGCAGCGGTCACCCGCAGGACCGCGAGTTCGAACACCTGCTGGTTCGCCTCCGACGGCTTCTGCACGCCGCTGACCTTGCGGACGTACTGGCGGGCTGCGGCCTCGATCTCAACGTCGGTGGCCGGGGGTTCGAGTCCACGAAGCTCAGTTATGTTGCGACACATTGTTTTCCACTCCCACTATTCCGATATCTTGACTACCGCCTTGCCGAGGACCTTGCCTGCCGCCAGGTCGTCGAGAGCCTGGGGCAGATCGGCCAGTTCATAGGTCACGTTCATCGGTGGCCGCATGCCGTCGGCGATCATGGTGGTCAGCTCCTGGTGGATCTGCGCCGGAAGTCCGGGGTGGGTGCGGACGTACTCGCCCCACGCAGCTCCGACCACCGAGATGTTCCGGAACAGCACCCGGTTCAACTTGACGGTGGGGATACCGCCTGCCGCGAACCCGATGACCACGAACCGGCCGTCAGGGGCCACCTGCCGCAGCGCCTCGTCGAACACCTCGCCCCCCACCGGGTCGATCAGGACGTCGACCCCGTTGCCGGTGAGTTCCTTGATCCGCGAGCCCCAGCCTTCCTCGAGCTGAACCACCTCATCGGCACCCATCTCCCGCAGCATCTCTTCGGCTCCGGTGCGATGCACGATGGCGATCACCCTGGCGCCCATCGCCTTTGCCACGCGAATGGTTGCCACGCCCACGCCCCCGGCGCTTCCGAGAACGCCGACGGTCTCACCCGGCTCGAGATGGGCACGTGTCTTCAGTGCGAACAGCGCGGTCTGGAAGTTGATGCCCATGGCGGCACCCTCGTCGAATGTGAGGCCGTCCGGGATGGGCAGCAATTGCTCGGGGGCCGCCGCCACTTTCTCGGCAAAGCCGCCCACCACCGACATGACAAGAACCCGGTCGCCCACCGACAGGTCGGATCCCTCGGGCACCCACGACACGACACCCGCCACCTCGGTGCCCGGCGTGAACGGAGTCGGCACCTTGAGCTGGTACTTGCCCTGGCTCATCAGGAGGTCGGGGAAGCAGACGCCGCAGGACTTGATGTCGACCAGCACCTGGGTGCCGGTTGGCTCCGGGTCCGGGACCTCGTTCAGGGACAATCCGCTCGGGCCGGTTTCTTCGGTGAGTATCTGCGCCTTCATAACGCACAACCCTACGCGGAGGCGCCGATAGGATCACCGGTATGACATCTGTATCCGAAACCCGAAACGACCAGCCGAGCGAACGGCACCTGCACGCCGCGGCCGAGGCTCCCGGCTTCATGCCGATCGACGAGGCCGTCGCACTGTATCGGGTTGCGCAGCAATACCTGTCGGCTCCGGATGCGGTGGGCATCGGGGTTGAGATCGGAACCTACTGCGGCAAGTCGACCGTCTTCCTCGGAGCCGCCGCAGAACCGACCGGCGCCACCATCGTCACCATCGACCACCATCGTGGCTCCGAAGAGCATCAGCCCGGCTGGGAATACCACGACACCTCGCTGGTGGACCCGCACACGGGGACACTGGACACCTCGGCCCGGTTCCGGCGCACCATGTGGGACGCCGGTCTCGAGGAGACGGTGATCGGGCTGCTCGCCACCTCGACGGCGGCGGCAAAGGTCTGGGGCCGTGCCGCAGACTTCGTGTTCATCGACGGTGGCCACAGCAGCGAAGCAGCCCAGAACGACCTTGCAGGGTGGGCGCCTTGGGTGCGGGTGGGCGGCGCCCTGCTCATCCACGACGTGTTCCCGAACCCCGAGGACGGTGGCCGGCCACCGTTCGAGATCTACGAGAAGGCCCTGCAGACAGGGCAGTTCACCGAGGTCGGCGCGCAGGGGTCGCTTCGGGTGCTGCGTCGCGACAGCGGAACACCGGGTCAGCCGCTACCGGCCTGACTCCTGATCGCTGACGTCCGGCCACGGGCCGGGCGTCAGCGGTTCACCTCTCGATCCGATGCAGAACAACATCGCCGAGGTCGCCATCGGCCACACGAGCAGTCATGTACGTGCAATACGGCTGCCTGCGCCGGTCGGTGGGCGAACCGGGATTGAGTAGACGCAGACCCGTGCCCGTGGTGGTGTCCCACGGGATGTGACTGTGCCCGAACACCAGCACATCGGTGTCGGGGTACGCGATCGACATCCGCTTTTCCCGACCCACTGACGCTCCCGTCTCGTGCGTGACGGTGAAACGCAGGCCGCCGAGGCTCACATCGGCGCGCTCGGGCATGCGCGAGCGCAGATCAGGGCCGTCGTTGTTCCCCCAGCACGCGATCAGTCGTTTCGCCCGGCGCTCGAGTGCTTCGAAGCTTGCCAGGTCGACCCAGTCACCGGCGTGGATCACCACATCCGCCCGGTCGACCTCGTCCCACACCACCGCGGGAAGGTCTTTGGCGCGCTTGGGGATGTGGGTGTCGGCCAGCAGCAACAGTTTCACGACCACAGTTCTACCGCCCGCGGCGTCGCCCGGCGATCAGTCGATCTGAGCCGTCGATCTGAGCCGTCGATCTACGCCTTCATCGGCCTGCCGACCATCCGGCAGCGACCCGGTGGGCATCACCGAGGATCTCCGCGCGGTCCTCGGCGAGGACAAATCCACGCGCGATCGCTTGGTCGGCGGCAGCCGAGTACTGCTCGAGATAGGCCTCGGGTGTGCCGTACATCGTGGTGAGTTCAGACGGCGACAACGGGACGGTAGACCCGAACAGCTGGCAGATCCGAGACGCTGTGGCCGTGCTGAACCCGCTGAGGACCGACGTCGGGACCTCGACGCTCGGGGTGCGCACTCCCCCGGCGACGTTGCCCACCGCATCGGTGACAAACCGCGGAGTGGGCCCGGTGTTGTCCACCGCCATCTGCTCGGCGGCAGGCGGCTCGCGCCCGTCGCTCACCCAGGCAGCGAGGTGACGCAGGGCCGCCCGGACGACAAAGCGTTGCTGGCCGTCGTTCACCGCGGTGGGACATCCGAGGAACGTCTCGAAATCGCCGATCTGGAATCGGTCGGCGTGCGCACTGCCTGCGACTTCCCACAGTCGAAGTCGGGCCGAATCAGCTTGTCGGGCAGGGTGGTACCAGAGATGACCCAAGATGTCGGTCTCGGTTTGCACGAGGATCACCGGGACATCGAGATCGTCGCGGATTCGTACGGCGGGAGCTCCCAGAGCGGCGACGAGATCGATGGCCCGGCCAGGTTCCCCGAGCGGCATCGGGGCGCCTGCCCGGCTGTGGATGACAAACCCGTCGACGAGACGGTCGTGCGGCTGGACGCCGTTCGCATACGTGGTCATGGCGAGCGCGGACTGGGACTCACCGACCGCCAGCACCCGTTGGATGTCGAGATGTGCCAGTGGGGTCGCAGAACCGTTTCGCAAGGTGTCGATGATCGTCGAGAAGATCGAATAGCTGTAGCCGTCGCCGGGGTGATGCAGGCCGCCGTACCGCTCCGGGTCGGCACCGACCAGGCCCTTCGGCGCGCCATCGCCGACGGCCACCGTCGCCGAGCCACCCTGAACGCCGGAGAACTGCGCCGACACCCCCACCCAGGCGTATCCGCCCCGGACGATCTCCTCGCTCAGATAGGTGTAGTCGGGCGCCGCGTCCTGTCCGCTGCTGACGTTCAGCCACTCCACCACCAGCGTTCCGTTGAAGCGATCGGCGTCGGCGGGCGCCCGCGTGACCACACGGGTGATGAACTCGGCGTCGTCGACCGGCTCGATGTCGAAACGGCCATCGACCGGCAGGTCGGCGGCGGTGTACCTCGTCGCCACCCCCGACACCGCGTATTCACCCTCGTCATACCCGGCGCCGGCCAGGTCGGGCCCGGGCACGGCCGACATCAACGACAGGCCGGCACCCCCGCTGAGCACCGCGAACTCGGCGCCCATCAGGCGACCTTCCTGTCGCGACCCGCAGTCGTTGTCATCGGTGGTGTCATGTCCGCGCTTCCCCTCGTGCCGTGGTGGCCGGCGACCGGCCGATGCGCGAGAGTATCGCGTCGGCGATGGCCTCCGGATGCTCGTCGGGCAGCCAGTGCGAGGCATCTGGGATCTCGATGAAGTGGTAGTCGCCACGCACGAACTCGCCGCATCGCTCGGCTCCGGCCCGCGCGATCGCGATGTCGCCCGAGCTCCACACAAACGTGGTCGGGACGTCGACGACGGGAACGTCTTCGCTCGCCGGGGTCTGAGCGCGGTACCAGTTCAGGGCGGCGGTCATCGCCCCCGGAGCGCTGAGCACCCGCACATGCTGGTCGGCCACATCACTGGGAACCGCATCCCCGAAACCCATCCGCAACGCAGCGGCATCGTCGGCCAGCAGATTGAACTCGGGCTCGTCCGGTATCTGGAAGTACTCCATGTACCCCGAGTGCTCCCGCTGCTCGGGGTCTTCGCTCTTGGCCCACGCGAAAGCTGCGGGGTGCGGCACGGATACAGCGGTCAGCGACGAGATCCGCTCGGGATGCCGCGCGGCCACGGTCCATGCGACGGCAGCTCCCCAGTCGTGTCCCACGAGATGCACGGTGTCCAGCCCGAGTGCGTCACAGATCGCGATGACGTCCGAGACGAGTTCGTCGAGCTGGTAGGCGTCGACCTCCACGGGGCGGGCGCCGGCCGAGTAGCCGCGCTGATCAGGTGCGATCGTCGCGTACCCGGCGTCCCGCAGGAGGTCGGCAACAGCTCTCCACGATGCTCGCGATTCGGGGAACCCGTGCAGCATCAGCACGGTCCCAGCCGGCGGTGACTCCGGCCGGGACACCGAGATGTCGAACGTCAGATCACCGACAGTCACCTGCTCCGACGTGGTCCCGCCGCCGTTTGTCCCATTGGTCACCGGGGCAGTCTACTGAGCAGGCTTCGGCCCACCAATGATTTGCACAGTGCAAACACTTTTCGAAAGCGGTTGCGCCACTTGACACTCACACGCGGCATTGTCGTTGACAGTACCTCGCTGCTGTGAACTAATGACGGAACAAATGTGACGTGGGTCGCATCGATGGACGGTGCGCGCACCGTCCGTGATCGGGGAGCGAACATGCGGGCAGCTGTGGTCGACACCGGGACGTTCTCGGTGTGCGAGGTGGACGATCCCACGCCCGGCCCCGACGATCTGATCCTCGAGGTGAGCGCGTGCGGCATCTGTGGGTCGGACATCAAGACCGCACCCTTTCTGCCCCCGGGCACGATCATGGGACACGAGTTCTCCGGCACCGTTGTCGCGGCCGGGCGCGATGTCGCCGCTCAATGGCAAATCGGCACACCGGCGACCGCGATGCCTGTGAGCGGTTGCGGCACATGCCTTTCCTGCGTGTGCGGGGACGTGGCCCGATGCACACAGGTCGAGGCGTTCGGCCTGGGTGGACGCGCCGGCGGCTTCGCCGAGTACATCCGGGTCAGCGCCCGCGAGACGGTTCGATTCGACGGCGCGCCCAGCGCGGTCGGCGCGGTCACCGAGCCTCTGGCCGTGGGGTTGCACGCCGTTGCCCGCGGGGCCATCAAGCCCGGTCATCGTGTCCTGATCATCGGCGCGGGGCCGGTCGGTATCGCCATCCTGCTCTGGGCAGTCCGCCAAGGCGTCGACGAGATCGTGGTGTCCGATCCGGTCGCCTCCCGGCGTACCTCAGCGGTCCTCTATGGCGCGTCCTCGGTTGTCGATCCCACCGCCGATCACCCAGGTGAGGGTTTCGACGTCGTCTTCGAATGTGTGGGCTCGCGCGGGATGATCGCCGCCTGCCTCGAATCCGTCGCACCCCGCGGCCGGATCGTGGTGGCCGGAGTGTGCCTCGAAGAGGACGGCTTCATGTCCGTCGCCGGCGTGGTGAAGGACATCGACATGAGCTTCGTCTCGTACTACACCAGGCAGGAGTTCACACTTGCCGCAAAACTGTTGCAGCAAAGCAGGATCGACGTCTCCGACTTCATCACCGGGCGCGGTGGGCTCGATGACCTCGGTCGGCTGATCGCCGAACTGGGGTCGCCGTCGAATCAGCAGAAAGTACTCATCGAACCGCAACAGGTGCTGGTCGGCTGACCGGCACCAGCGAGAACACAGGAGCCATCATCAGCACCCACAGCAAGGTCTCGCTTGTCATCGGCGGCGCCTCCGGAATCGGACTCGCAACCTCTCGACTGCTGGCCGAAGGCGGCGACACCGTTGTCCTGGCCGACATCAACGCCGAGCAGGCCGCACAGCGGGCAACCGAGATCGGCCCGTCGGTCACGTCCAAGCGGCTCGACGTGACGGACGAGGAATCCGTCGGCCGCGCCTTCACCGAGATCGTGGCCGAACACGGTCAGCTCCACAGCGTCGTCAACTGCGCCGGACTCACGATCCCCGGCGCCATAACCGACCTGGCCCTGGCCGATTGGCAGACCACCATCGATGTCTGCCTCACCGGGGCGTTCCTGGTGACCAAACACTCGGCCAGACATCTCACGGACGGCGGGAGCCTGATCACCATCGCATCGCTGAACGGCCGGCAGCCGGGAACGGGCATGGCTGCGTACTGCGCCGCGAAAGCCGGTGTGCTGATGCTGACCGAGGTCGCGGCCCTCGAACTTGGCGAGCGGAGAATCCGGGTCAACGCCATCTCCCCCGGCCTGGTCGACACCCCACTCGTCGCGGGCCTGGCCCTGGTTCCTGGTCTCACCGAGGACTACATCGAGAACACACCCCTCGGCCGCAGTGGACAACCGGAGGAAGTGGCGGAGATGGTGGCATTCCTGGCCTCAGACCGTGCGTCCTGGGTGAGCGGAGCCGCATTCGACCTCAACGGCGGCGCGCACACCCGCAGATATCCCGACATCCTCAAACACGTGGCAGCAATGGGTGTTTGATGGTCAGACGTTCACCCCAGACCGAGCGGTTGGTCGAGATCGTCGAGTACCTGGCCGACCGCCCCACCGACGGGCGCAGCCTCGCCGACATCTCGCGAACCCTGGGGGCAGACAAGGCGACACTGTTCCCGATGCTGACCGAGCTGACGCGAGTGGGCTGGGTGGTCAAACACCCGACCAAAAAGACCTATCGGCTCGGACCCCGGCTCGCCCCCGTTGGTGATTCGGCGCGGATCGCCATCAACGCGATCGCGCCGGCCCGTAAACCCATGTCGCGGTTGGCTATCGAGTCGGGCAACGTGTGCTGCCTGATCGTGCCGTCCGGTGGCGACCTCGTGGTCGCGGAGGTCGCCCATCCCGAACCGGACGACCGCCCGCTCCTCGGTGTGCGGGCCGGGGACAAGATCACCCATCGGCCACCGCTGGGTTCGGTTCTGGTGGCGTGGGCCGACGACTTCGCCATCACCGCGTGGCTGGACCGCAATCCCGTTGTCGCCGAGGACTCGAGCCGGTATCGGGCGGTGCTCGACCTCATCCGGGACCGGCGCTTTGCGGTGGAGCAGTATCCGCCCGAGCCCGCTGCCTTCCGCGACGTTGCGGTCTCGGCGACATCCATCGCCTACGGTTCCGAGCGCGCGTCCCGGTTCACCCGCGGGCAGGAGGAACGACTCAACGTGGAGATGCTCGTCGGTGAGATAGACGACGCCCAGCTCTACCGACCGCTCTCGGTCAATTCACCTGTCTTCGACCGCGAGAGAACGGTTGTCGGATCGCTGTGCCTGCTCGACGTGCCGGAAGCGATCACGGGTGGCGAACTCCGCGACATCGGTCACCGGCTGCGGGACACCGCGGACGACATCACCGCCGAGTTGGGTGGAGTGGTACCGGGGTGAGCACTGCTCACGATCCGCAGGCGCATCCATCGGTCGGGACTGCCGTCATCGGAGCCGGATTCTCCGGCATCGCAGTGGCTTTGAAGCTGCAGGCCGCCGGCGAGGGTAACTTCGTGGTCTACGACAAGGCCGAAGCCGTGGGGGGTACATGGCAGGCCAACACGTATCCGGGTGCCGCCTGCGACGCACCGTCCCACGTGTACAGCTTTTCCTTTGCCCAGCAGGTCGATTGGTCTCGGCGCTTCGCGCCCGGTCCGGAGATCCGTGACTATCTTCAGCGCTGCGTCGACGAGGCCGGGATCACCGAGCGGTTCTGCCTGGGCGTGGGCGTCACGTCGGCGACGTGGCTCGACGACCGGTGGGAGCTCGAGCTGACCGACGGCTCCCGGGTGGACGCGCAGGTTGTGGTCTGTGCGACGGGCCAACTCGACATTCCGGTTGTTCCCGACATCGACGGCCTGGAGACGTTCTCCGGCCCGGCCTTTCACACTGCGCGATGGCGGCACGATGTTGATCTCGCAGGGAAGCGCGTCGCCGTCATCGGCACCGGGGCCAGCGCCGTCCAGGTGATCCCGGCCATCGCGCAGGAGGTCGGACACCTCACCGTGTTCCAGCGCTCCGCACCGTTCGTGTTCCCGAAACCGGACGGTTCGTACGGTCCCGGCACCAGCGCGGTGTACCGGCGGTGCCCGTTGCTCAGGAGAGCTGCTCGGCAACTGATGTGGCTCTACCTCGAGTTCTTCGGCATGTTCTTCTGGCGTTGGCCCCGAATGCTCACCTCGCTTGCGCTGATCCACCGGATCATGTTGCGGCACAAAGTACGTGATCCGGGCTTGCGTACAGCACTCACTCCGGACCACCGGATCGGATGCAAACGGATCCTGATCGCGGACGGCTACCACGAGAGCCTGCAGCGGCCGAACGTCACCGTGTCCAACGAGCGGATCATCGGTGTCCGGCCCGGACGAATCGAGACCGATGCCGGGCCATGTCCGATCGACGTTGTGGTCTTCGCCACGGGCTTTGCCACATCCGGGTTCGCCGGAAGCGTGTCGATCACCGGTCGAGACGGATTGACACTGCACAACAAGTGGGCCGGCGCCCCCGAGGCCTACCTGGGACTTTCGGTGCCCGACTTCCCCAACCTGTTCTTCATGTACGGTCCCAACACCAATCTCGGCTCCGGGTCGGTGATCTACCTGATGGAGGCCCAAGCCGACCACGTCGTCGCTGCGGTCAAGCGTCTGCGGAGCGGCGCCCTGGACGTTCTCGAAGTGCGCCGAAAAGTGTTCGCCGACTTCATGACCGCGGTGCGCACGAGGCAACCGGGCACGGTGTGGGCGTCGGGATGCGACAGCTGGTACAAGCAAGCGGACGGGCTCGACACCCACAATTGGCCCTGGTCCATGACCCGATACCGGCGGATGACCCGCCGGGTGGGCCCGGACGTGTACGGGGCCTGACTTTCTGGCCCCGCAGATGCCTTCTGGCGTCTAGTGCACCGCCGTGCTGGCGATGTCGTAGGAGGTGCCGCGCGCCTCCCGGATCCACAGTTCACCGGTACCCGGGGTCGGCCCTTCGGCCACCAGGGCACGCTTGAGCACCTTGTTCGTCGCGGTGGACGGCAGATCGTCTGCCACTCGCACGTAACGCGGCCACGCCTTGGGCGACAGGTCGGGCTGTGCCGCCAAGAACTCCTCGAATCGCTCCGGGGTGAGCGTGGCGTCGTCCTGCAACACGATCGCGGCCATCACCTGGTCGCCGACCGCGACGTCGGGAACCGCGTACACGGCAACCCGATTGAGTTCTGGTAGGCGCAGCAGGATCCGCTCGATCGGTGCGGCAGCCATGTTCTCTCCGTCGACCCGCATCCAGTCAGCGGTACGGCCGGCCAGGTAGATCCACCCGTCGGCATCGCGGTAGGCCAGGTCTCCGGACCAGAACATCCCGTGACGCATCCGGTCCTCCGTGGCGCCGGGGTCGTTGTAGTAGCCCGAGAAGAACCCTGCCCCTTCGAGATTGACCAGTTCGCCGACGGCCTCATCGGCATTGGCCAGCGCGCCCGATTCGTCGAACTGCGCCACGGCGCATTCTTCGATGGTGGTGGAGTTGTAGATCGCGACTCCCGGAAAACCCTTGCCGATCGACCCCAGGGGGGTGCCCTCTTCGCGGGTGATGATGACAGCACTCTCGGTGGAGCCGAATCCGTCCCAGACGGTGCAGCCGAAACGCCGTCCGAACTCGATGATGTCGCGGTCGGTTGCCTCGTTGCCAAAGGCCACCCGTAGTTGATTGTCCGCGTCGTCGGGTCGCTCTTCGGTGGCCAGCACGTACGCCAGTGGCTTGCCGACGTAGTTCATGTACGTTGCGCCGTAACGCCGGATGTCGTCGACAAACCGCGACGCCGAGAACGTGGCCGGAGCCATGGCGGCCCCGGCGTTGACAGCCACACTCCAGCCGGCGAGCACCGCGTTGGAATGGAACAGCGGCATCGAGAGGTAACACGTGTCGGCCGGACCCAGTTCGTACTTCTCCACCAGCATCTGACCGGCGAACAGCACCATCATGTGCGCCACCTGAACCGCTTTGGGATCACCGCTGGTTCCCGAGGTGAAGATCATCATGAAGGTGTCGGTGACCTGCGCCTCGTGATGCGGCACAAGAGGTCCCGCGTCGCGCTTGAGCTGGGTCCACTCCGCCGAGTCCGTGGTGAAGACCCGTACGCCCGGCAGCGACAGACCGTCCAGGAGTGGCAGATGCTCTGCATCGGTGATCAGGATCTGGCAGTCCGCACGGACGATGTCGGCGACCAGGCCCGGACCCCTCCGAGTGTTGTTGATACCGCACAGGATGTAGCCACCCAGACCCGCAGCCGCCATGGCGCTGAGCATGTCCGGGGTGTTGGACAGCAGCACACCCACGTGCAGGGGGCGGCCCTTGTCTGCGACGCCGATCAGCGCCGATGCCTGCGCTTCGGCGTCGGCGATGTGTTCGCTCCAGGTCCACGTCTGGTCGCCGTACTTCACCGCCACATTCGTGTCGTCAGCGCGTTGGCGGAGAAGTTGCTGGATCGTGTCGGCCATCGTTACCTCGATCTGTTCGGAACTGGTCGTTTGTGGGGGCTCGGCAGCGGCGTCAGCCGGCGGCCACGGGTTCGGCGGCAGCCGGGGACTCTTGCCGGGGTACGTCGTTCGCCGTTGCCTTCAGGTGCCTGCGGAGGAACGAGATCTGATGTGCCACGGCCGATTCGAAGCAGTCCTGGCCGGGCCACACACCGAAGTGGTCGCACGGGTAGTGGCGCACCTCGGCCCGCGCGGTGAACGCCGCCTTGCCTGCGGCGTGCGGCGGTGCACTGCGGTCGAAGTCCGCCACCTGCACCAGCACCGGGCACCGCACATCCTTGGCCGACTTGTCGGCCCGGAGGCGACCCAGCTCGAGCCCGATGCTTGCGTCGATCTCGTTGCGCCAGGTGGGCCCTGCGATGGCCATGTAATCCGCGTAGGAACCGTCCAGTGTCAGGGCAGCGACCTCGCCCGGGCTGCCCACGATCGGCATCATGACCCCGGCGCCGCCGCGCAGGCCTGACAGGCGGCTGCGCACGCCTGCTGCCGTTGATTTCGCGATGGCCGACACGGGGTGGTGCGCGAAGGCCAGGCGGCCGGCGGCAGCGCCGTTCACCAGCGGTGTGAGCGAGACGACCGCACAGACGTCGTCGCGGCCCGCGGCCGCGGTCAACACGTGACCCCCGGACAGCGAGACCCCCCACAGCACAATCCGGTTCGGATCCACACCCGGCAGGGCGGCCGCGGTTGTCATCGCGGCGCGGTAGTCGTCGATCTGGCCGCTGATCGACACCGTCTGCCGTGGGGAGCCGTCGGAGTCTCCGAAGCCGCGGTAGTCGAACGCCAGCACGTCCATGCCTGCTGCGGCGATCTTCTCGGCGAAAGGCCCGAGTCCGGAATCCTTGGTGCCGCCCAACCCGTGCGCCATCACCACCACCGGCCGGCCGGCCGGGCCATCGAGCGCATCAGTGGTCGCGGTGAAGTGCCACGCAGCGCAACGGGTTCCGTCCGACTCGAAGCTGACGTCGCTGAAAGTGTTCTCGGCTGAGCTCATCTCAGGACACCCCCGCCCATGCTGGTGCACCCAATTCTTTGGCGCGGCGCAACCCCGTCGGCAATTCCTTCACCCTCATGTCGTGCTCGTAGATGAAGAAATCGACCTGCTGCGTGTGCCGCGGACGATCGAGCATGTGGCCGGTGTATTTCTGCTGGTCGCTGATGATGACCTCTTCCATTTCGGCCACCGGCGGCAGCCGGTAACGACCGGCCGCGTACGCCGCGACGAGGCGGGACTGGCACTCGACAAACGGGAACAACGTGGGTGTCGATTGGGCGAATCCAACGAAGGCCAGATCGTCGATGCCGGGCTTGAACATCCGCTTGTACAGCGGGATGTGGTTGTCGGGAGCGCTCACGAAGTCCTCGTCGAAGAACGGGAAGGTGATGTTGTACCCGGTGGCGTAGATGATGATGTCGAAGTCGGACTGTGTGTTGTCGTCGAAATGCACTGTGGCCCCGTCGAGGCGACTGACGTTGGGCTTGGGAATGACATCGCCCGAACCGAGCCGCAACGGCAGTTCCACCGACTGCGTCGGATGCGCCTCGAAGAACTTGTGATTGGGAGTGGGCAGCCCGAAGTTCTCCGGTCGCCCCGCACTGAGCGGCTGACCGAGCTGCACCAGCTTTCGCTGCCATGACAGCGGGATGTGAGGACTGGTCTTGAAGTACTTGTCGGCAGGACGGCCCGCGATGTATTTGGGGACGATCCAGGCACCGGACCGGGTGGACAGCGTCACATGGTTGCTCAACGCCTTCGACGACAGTTCCACCGCGATGTCGGCTGCACTGTTGCCGATACCCACCACCAGGATCCGTTTGCCGGTGAACGAGAGCGGGGTCTGCGGATCGACGTAGTGGTGGGCGTGAATCGACTCACCGGTGAACTCGCCGGGGAAGTCCGCCATGCGCGGGTCCCAGTGGTGCCCATTGGCGACCACCAGGAAGTCGAAAAGCCGGGTCTGCCCGTCCTGCGTCTGCAGTTCCCAGCCCCCGGAGTCCAGACGCCGGGCATGCTTCACGCCGTTCTCGAACTCGATGTTGTCCTTGAGGTCGAACGCCTCGGCATAGTCCTCGAGGTACGACTTGATCTGCGTGTGGTGCGGGAAGTCCGGGTAGTCCTCCGGCATCGGGAAGTCACGGAAAGACAGCCGGTGTTTCGAAGTGTCGATGTGCAGAGAGCGGTAAGCGCTACTGTGCCCGTTGGGGTTTCCGAACGCCCAGTTGCCGCCGATCCGGTCGGACATCTCGAAGCACGTGTACGGCACGCCGTAGTCGGCCAGCATCTTGCCGGCGGTCAGTCCGCTGATTCCGGCGCCGATGATGGCGGTGGTGGGTCCTGGCATAGCGGCTCCTAGTGAGCGAAGTAGACAGAAACTAGAACCTGTTCACACGGAGAGTACACAGAATCGAGAATCTGTCTACGCGTTTTGGTACGTTTGCCCCCTGCCCGGCCGACAACAGCGAGGACCCATCGCCCGTGACCGACACCGCCGACACCCGCAGCGTGCACGATCGGCTTCTCGATGCCGCCGAACAGTGTCTGGCCGCCAAAGGTATTCGCGCAACCACCGTGCTCGAGGTCGCCGAGGTGGCCGGGGTGTCGCGGGCATGGCTCTATCGCCACTTCCCGGACAAGTCGGCCTTGCTGGGCGGCGCGATCGTCCGATTGAACGAGACATTCTGGGCGGATTCACACTCGACACTGGCCGAGGTGGAGGGTTTCGACCGCCGGGTGGCCGCCGGCGTGCGCATCGGCCGCAGCGCATACGACGCTCCCGGAGCCTTGTTGATGAAGCTGCGGGTCAATGAGCCCGAGGAGTTCGCCGCCTGTGCGGGCGCGGGTGTGCAGGGCTTGGTTCCCGACCTCGCCGCGTTCTGGCGGCCCTACCTCGAGATCGCCCAGGAGAAGAACGAACTCCATCCCGACATCGACATCGTCGAGGCCTCGGAATGGGTGGCGCGTTCGCTCATCAGCATCGCGACCGTTCCCGGCGACACACTCGACCCCGACGACGACGCGGCCGTTCTGCGGTACATCCGCCGGTACGTGCTGCCCGGCCTGCAGTCCGGCCCGACCTGAAACAACCCCGGCGCCCCGCGGCGACCGGGCAAAACGAGGAGTGCTTGATGTCGAAATCTGTTCTGGTTGTCATCGGCGTGGGCGGCATGGGTGAAGCGATAGCGAGGCGCTTGGGCACCGGGCGTCCGGTTGTCCTGGCCGACTTCGACGTCGACAGACTCGAGTCGCTCGGAGAAATCTTGCGACACAACGGGTACGACGTGCACACCCAACAGGTCGATGTCAGCGACCGCGAGTCACTGAGCCGTCTCGCCGAGTTCGCCCTCGGCCTGGGCTCGATCACCGGGCTTGTCCACACGGCCGGTCTCTCCCCCGCCCAGGCCCCGGCCGCTCGGATCATCGAGGTGGATCTCGTCGGGACGGCGCTGTCGCTGGATGTGTTCGGAAGTGTGATCGAGGAGGGTGGCGCAGGCGTCTACATCGCCAGCGTCGCCGGTCATATCCTCGGTGCCGCGGTCGACGAAGAGGCGGCAAAGATACTCGCGACAGCGCCCGCCAACGAATTGTCTACAGCCAAAGTCCTGGACATCACGGGCCTGCCGGACGATCTGACCCGAGCCCTGACCTACGGCTATTGCAAACGCGGCAATCAGTTACGGGTCCAGTACGCCGCGCCGGCATGGGCGCGGCGCGGCGCCAGGGTGAACTGCATCAGCCCCGGCGTCATCGCCACCGCCATGGGCTGGGCCGAGTTCAACGCCTCGTTTGCGCATCAGGCGTACGAGGCGATGGTGAACCAATCTGCGGCCGGCCGTTTCGGCACCGCCGAAGACGTGGCTGCTGCAGCCGAGTTCCTGCTCGACCCGGTGAAGGCCGGCTTCATCACCGGTACCGATCTCCTCGTCGACGGAGGCGTGGTCGCCGGGGTCAAGAGCGGCGAGTTGTTGTTGGGGTAGATCTTTCGGCGCACGATGCGGGCCGACAAGCGTTGCGAGGCAGCCTTGTTCGCTCGAAAAATTGTCAGACCCCGTCTCTAGACTGGGGTCATGATGCTGGTCGAGGGGGGAACTCGGATTGCACAGTTGGCCGAGGATTTGCTACTGGTTCCGCGGGAGGAGAACCGGCGGTTCGCACGAAAAATCGCGGACGTTGTCGAACTCGCAGACCTGCGGGTGCAGGAAGAACTCGCCATCTCAGGGAACCTGGACAAAGCCGCCCGTATACCGGTGGCCGAGGTGTCGATGCTCCTCGATATCTCGCGCACTATGGCCGAGATCTATATCGACAACGGACTGCAACTACGCGACCGTTTCCACCACACGAGGGCGGCTTTCGAGGCAGGCGACATCGGCTTTACTCATGTCCGCGAGATTGTCACCGCACTACAGGGCCTGGACGACAACCTGCTGCCCGAACTCGAACCCGAGGCGATTGTCATTGCCCGGCAACGACTTCCTCGAACCACCTTGCGCGACGAACTCGACCGGTTGGTCATCGCCGCCGACCCCCATGGTGCTGCTGAGCGGCGCAGATCAGTAGAGCCACATCGCGACTATCGGTCGTCTCGAGATCTGAACGGGCTGGCAAACGTCTCGGCTACCATCAGTGCCGCCGAAGCCGCCGAACTCGACAGCCGGATAAGGGCAGTGATGGACTCCGTCTGTGCCCGCGACCGACGTCAACCTCACCAACGACGAGCTGACGCATTCGTTGCAGTCATGCGGGGCTGGGGCCACCTCGATTGCATCTGCGAGCGCGATGACTGCCCCGAAAAAGACCGTCACCCGACGCCCGCATCACCCAAACCGTTGATCAAGATCCACACCGACGCCCAAACGTTGGCCGGCCTGGTCGGACGAGTTCCGTTTCTCGAGGGTTACGGTGTCATCGATCCCGCTCTGGCCCGACAACTCGCCGCCGACGCCACCTGGCAAGGACTGTTTCAAGAAGCGAACAACTTCGCTCAGGGCCGCCATCGTAAGCCCGGCGCGATGTCGCCACCACCCGGGCTGTTCCCAGCCGACGGCCACGGCGGACTTACCGAACCACCACCTGGAGCTCTCACTTACCAGCCCTCACAGGCACTGCGAGAGTTCATCGTTGCGCGCGACGGCACCTGTCGCGCACCCGAATGCACAACACCAGCTGCCGATTGCGAAATCGACCACATCATCCCGTTCAACCACGCCGATCCCGAATCAGGCGGATGGACGATCGAGGAAAACCTCGAAGCTGCGTGCCGCCCGGACCACAAACGCAAAACACTCGGCTACTGGGCATCGCGTATGCACACCGACCGATCAATTACCTGGACAACCCAGTACGGACAAACGTTTACAACACGTCCACACGGATTCACGGCCTGAACGCGAACCACAGCTCAGCTCGCGCTGGCCGCCGCATGACGGTTCCGGATCAGGGGCAAATCCGCGATGGTGACAAACCCCGGTGGTGCGGCAACCACTGCAGCCACCGAGTTGACGGCCTGAGCGGCAGTGGCAACGCTGGCCGCGTTCACGTGTTCGGCCAGGGAGACATCACGAACGAAACTGGCGAGTGTGACGATGTGGGCCTGAGCCGATGGGGTGCCCTCGAGTGTGATCGTCCAACCATGTTGAGGCGCTGGCCAATCCGACGGCGGGCGCTCCCCTACCGTCCACACGGCCTCCACCTCGACGCGGATGTGCCCCGCTGAGCGACCGGTCCACCGCCACCACTGACCTGCCACCGTGCCCGCCTTGAGCGTGCGACCGAAGACCTCGTGGTCGACGGACGCCGGGATCACCTGCAGGTCGGTCACCACCTCGTCCAGGTCAAAACCCAAAGCGTCCCCCACGAGCCACACCTGCTCGCGGAACAAATCACTGGTGAACTTCAGGCTTGTGCACTCCGGTGTCACCTCGTCGACCGGACTTCCGAACCTCATCTGGTCGAACGTTATGTCCAGACTTTCGTACACCGACCAATCGGCCCGCTCCTGAACTTTCACGTTCGTGATGTCGCGCGTCAGCCCGGACAATGCCAACGGCAACACCACTCCGAGGTTGCCGGGGTTGAGGCCCGTACCGTGCAACGACGTTCCGCCCGCCTCACAGGCCTTGCGCAGGCGATCCTTGTCAGCACCGTCAGTACGTGCGGTGTGAAAACCGAATGATGTTGTCACGACGTTCTTCCCGGACGCCAAGAGTGCACACACATCATCGATCGACGGACTGCGGGGTGTGTAGAGGACACAATCGACATCCGACTGCAACACCTCGTCGAAGCTGGCGGTAGCGGTGACGCCCACCGTCGACCGGCCGGCCAACACACCGGCGTCGACACCATGCTTGTCGCTCGAGTACACCCTGACACCGGCCAGTTCGAGGTCGGGGTGGTCGAGGATGCCGCGCAGGGCCTCGACACCCACTGCCCCGGTGGCCCATTGGATCACGCGCGTCTTACCCTCAGCAGCGCCTGGCATCAGCCGACCTTCAGCTCGTCGGGGATCCGGCTGCCAACGCGATGGTCCCGAGATCGCGGATCGCAGCGCACGATCGCGCCACCATCGCCGCGAACATCCGGTCGCCACGATCGGTGCGACTTCCGTAAGCGCACCCGAACACCGACACCAATGGGCCCTGAACCATCGCGAACCGATAGTCGTTTAAGCACGCATCGAGGTCGTAGCCGGTCACACCCTGTGACACAAGCGCTTGGTGGTAGTCCGCGACCAGTGCCGATTCGTGGGCGCGCCGCTGCTGCGGTGAGAGGCTGGTCCCCAGAAAGTATGCGAGATCGCGTGCCGGCAGCGCCAAACTCAATGTCTGCCAATCGATTGCCGACACCCCCGGCCCGCCATCCGGTGGGAAGAGCAGATTGTCGAGCCGGTAGTCGCCGTGTACCAGACCGAAGCGCTCGGCTCGTCCCAGCGTCCAGGCCTCGCAGACGTCCACGCATTCCCACAACGTCCGGCGATCCTCGTCGGCGATCAGGTCACCGAGCGCCTCGACGAAAATCTCCGTCGCAGGACCGTAGAGTTCGGCCATCATCTTGGCATCGTCGGGGCCGTTGATGGACATCCCATCGATGTCGAGCAGGGTCGGGTCGCACCACCGGGGGCCGTGGAGGCCGGCGAGATTGATCACGGCATCGCGCGCCTGATCCACAGTGCAGCCTGCCAGCTGATCGCCCTGCTCGGCCGGACTCATGTCTTCGAGGAGCAGCGTGAAGTCCGCACCGGTCTCCGATGACGCCGAGTAGAAGCACCGCGGTACCCGAATCGAAACGGTCTCGGCGATCACCGTGTAGAAACGGACCTCAGAGCGGTAGACGCCCGAGAGCATTTCCCGGGTTGCCGGGTCTGACGCTGGCAACTTCGCGAGAAGCCGTGCAGGCACATCACTTCCGGTGAGGTCCAGCCGGTAGCACGTACCGATCTGGCCTGTCCCGACCGCGGCGGCGTCAATCGACTCGACCTCTCGGCCCAGCGCTGCCGACACCCAGGCGGCGGTCAGATCTTCGGCGGACGTCACGATCTCGGTGATCACGGCAAGGCCCTTCCGGGGTTGGCGGGCAGGCGGTCGAATCGATCACCCGGGCGGATGGAGCGCCACGCATCGAGTACCGGCGCGAGCTCGGTTGGGGTGGCGCCGTGCAGGATCACACTGTCGGCGCCTGCGGTGAACTGGTCTGCGATTCGGTTGGCGCACTGGGCCGCATTGCCGGTGGCCGAGGCAGCAAGCCAGTGATCGGGAAGCAGGGCGCTGATCCTGGTCAGGTCGTCGACAGTGCCCACGGCGTCGAATGCCCCCGAAAAGCCCTGCACAAAAGGATCATTGCGGAATCGCTCGAGGTCGGCCAGATCCCAGCCGTTCGACCGGACCAGCACCTCACCGTATCCCTGCAGATAGGTCGCCAGCCGGCCGACGAGTTTGCGCAGACGCAACTCCTCGGGGATCGATTCCTCGACGGTCGCAAGCACCGACCAGATCCGGATCGTCGCCGGGTCCCGGCCGCTCTCGGCCGCCGACTCGCGGATGATCGCCACCGAACGTTCGAGTGTCTCGTCGCTGAAGAACGTATGCAGCACAACGCCGTCCGCGATTCGCCCCGCGAGCTTGAGGGTCTGATCACCGATCGCCATCAGCATCAACGGAATGTCTTCGTCGAACGACGCATCCTGCATCAGGAACGGATACTTCCCCGCCGGGCCATCGTGTCCGACAACCGCCTCACCCTTCCACAGGGTGCGGTAGATGCCGGCCGCGTCTTCCATCTGTGCGGAGGTCACCCGCGGAACACCCATCACATCGAACAGGAGATTGAAACCCCGTCCGAGTCCGAGGGCGTAGCGACCGCCGGTGAGCCTGTGCATCGACGTTGCCATCGTCGCCGTCACCAGCGGATGCCTGGTGTTGTGATTTGTTGCCGCGGTGGCGATCCCGATGTGCCGGCTCACCGCACCCGCGACGCCGGCCAGCACCGCAGCGTCTTTGACGTTGAAACGTTCGGACAGGAAGACCGAGCCGAGACCCAGCTTCTCGGCCTGCTGAACCTCGTCGACGAGATCGTGCGGGCTCGCAGAATGCCCGGCCAGCCCATAACAACCGAGTTCGGGAAACTCCGGGGCCTCGACGACCCGCTCGGTGATCATACCGTCGCCGGGCTCAGTCCCAGTTTCCCGGCCAGTTTGGTCAGGTAGGCGCCGGCACGTTCTTCACTGTCGTCGGGCACTCCGTACAGAACCGTCGTGACGCCCAGTTCGCGCCACTTGTCCAGCTTCTCGGCCACCGGCTTGAAGTCGAGCACCACGATCTGTGGGTCACCCTCGCGACCGGCGTCGGCCCAGATCTGCTTGAGCAACACCACCGACGCCTCGATGTCCTGCTCGCCCGGCGTGGTGATCCAACCGCCAGCGCTCTTGGCGATCCACTTGAAGTTCTTCTCGTTGCCCGCGGCTCCGACGAGGACGGGCGGCGACGGCTGCTGGACGGTTTTCGGCCATGCCCAACTGGGACCGAAGTTGACGAACTCCCCGGCGAACTCGGCTTCGTCCTGCGACCACAACGCTGTCATGGCTTCGATGTACTCGCGCAGCATCGTGCGACGGCGCTTCGGCGGCACATGGTGGTCGGAGAGTTCGTCGAGATTCCATCCGAACCCGACGCCGAGAGTGACCCGGCCACCCGACAGATGGTCCAGCGTCGCGATGATTTTGGCCAGGGTAATCGGGTCGGACTGGACGGGCAGTGCCACCGCGGTACCGAGCCGGATCCGGCTGGTGACCGCTGCCGCCCCACTCAGCGACACCCACGGGTCGAGGGTGCGCATGTAGCGGTCGTCGGGCAGCGACGAGTCGCCGGTCTGCGGGTGGGCGGCATCCCGCTTGGTCGGGATGTGACTGTGCTCCGGTACGAAGTACGCGTCGAAACCGGCGTTTTCCACCAAAGGTGCCAACGTGGCCGGAGCCAAGCCCCGGTCGCTGGTGAATTGGACGATCCCGAAGTCCATCGTGCCTCCCGCTGCAGCTCCAAACCGGTCATGGACCGGTGCCTGGACACCAGTCTAGGCAGACAGACAGTAACACGTTCTATATTTGGCCAACTTGTGCAGACCGGGGGCGTCCGCGAGCGGATCGGCGTCGCGGAAGATGCCGTTGGCAGGGGTTGTACGGCTCAGCGCGTCCACGGCCAGCACCACCGCTGCCGAGGTCCAGCAGCTTTTCTCCACCGGCCACCGCTTGCCGTCGGCGAACACCAGACCGGTCCAGTACGAGCCGTCCGGGTCCCGCAGATGCTGCATGTCCGAGAGCAAGGCGGTCGCGTCCGCGACGTCACCGAGTGCATCAAGAGCCAAGACGAGCTCACAGGTCTCGGCGCCGGTCACCCACGGGCGATGATCGACACAACGGATGCCCAAGTCGG
This sequence comes from Williamsia muralis, assembly GCF_051487485.1. Lineage (GTDB taxonomy): Bacteria > Actinomycetota > Actinomycetes > Mycobacteriales > Mycobacteriaceae > Williamsia > Williamsia muralis_B. The sequence goes on from NZ_JAHVCV010000004.1 coordinate 489,265, forward strand.
TGACAACGAAGTCGTCCCACCGCTGGGCGATCAGTTCCTGCCCGGCACGGCCGCGGACGGCACCGCCGAGCACCGGGTAGTACCAGTCCATCGAGTATTCGGACTTCGGGGCGAACAGTTCGGGGTGGCTCTGCAGCGCGTGCCCGAGCCTGGTCTGCGCAGCCTCCCACGCCTCGGCCGGCTGGCCCAGCTCCTCGGCGATCGATACCGCGCATCCGAGTGCCTGATGAATGCTCGAGTTCCCCGTGATGAGAGCCTCGTGATAGATCCCCGGATACGTACCCGACGACTGATCGGGCAGAGGATATGTTGCGCCCCAATAAATCTGGCCATCGGGCGCCTGGAACTTGATCACCAGGTCGATGGCCGAGCACACCATCGGCCACATCTTCTCCAGGAACCGGTCATCACCGGTGATCAGGTAGTGATGCCACACCCCGACCGCCACGTAGGCGCAGAAGTTGCTGTCGGTGTTGTGGTCGGTCACGGTGCCCAGCACGGTGCGGATCGCCCACGACCCGTCCGCGCGCTGGGTACGCCGCGACCATTCGTACGCCGCCTCTGCCTCGGCGATCAAGCCGGTGGCGCTGAGCGCCATCGCTGACTCGATGTGGTCCCAGGGGTCGGTCTGACCGCCCGGGAACCAGGGCATCGCGCCGGTGCTTTCCTGCATCGCCGCGATCGCCCGCCCGGTGGCCAGGCACTCTTCGGCGCTGATCAGGTCCGCGAGTTCAGGGATCGGCGTCATGCTCAGTCGGAGCCGGAGCCGGACGCGGTGGTCGGGTGATCAGCCGGTTTGCGCAGGTAGATGATCACACTCTTGCCGAAGACCGGGTTGAGCACCTGCTCGCCGACGCGGGTGAGCTTGGGCGCCGACATCATGTCCCACACCAGGAGCTTGTGGTAGGCCTTGACCAGCGGATTGTCGTTGTTCTCCACTCCCACAGCACATTTGAGCCACCAGTAAGGCGCGTGCAGCGCGTGGGCGTGACCGGTGCCGGTGACCTCGAGACCTGCGGCACTGAGCTTTCCGGCCAGTTCCGACGCCTTGTAGATGCGCACGTGGCCACCCTCGTTGGCGTGGTATTCGTCCGAGAACGTCCAGCACACCTTTTCCGGCCAGTACCGCGGAACGGTCACGGCGGCCAGACCGCCGGGCGCCAGGATCCTGGCCATCTCGGAGATGGCGTCGGTGTCGTCGGGGATGTGCTCGAGGATCTCCGACATGAGCACCACGTCGAACTCCCCGTCACCGAAGGGAAGCCGCAGCGCGTCACCGACCTCGGCGCGGGCCTTGGCCGAAGCCGGCACCTGCCCCTCGGCGATCATCGCGTCGAACATCTCGGCGACTTCGGACATGTCGCTCTCGGACTGATCGAATGCGATGACATCGGCGCCGCGCCGGAACATCTCGAACGAGTGCCGCCCCTGCCCCGCACCGATATCGATGGCCTTGGTGTTCGGTCCTACGCCCAGTCGATCAAAATCAACGGTTAGCAACGCTGCCTCCTCGAGCAAACTGATCGATCGCTTTTTGATAGTTCTCAGCCGTTTTCGCGGCGACCGCCGCCCAGCTGTAACGCTCTTCCACCCGTGCCCGACCACCTTCGCCGAGGCGGGTGCGCAGCTCGGAGTCGTCGAGCAGTTTGCCCAGCGCCTCGGCCAGGGCACCTGAATCCATCGGCGGTACCAGCAGCGCCGCTTCCTCCTGCTCGCCCACCACTTCGGGGATCGCCCCGGCGCGGGTGGCGACCAGCGGCGTACCGCAACTCATCGCCTCCACCGCCGGCAACGAGAAGCCTTCGTAAAGCGAAGGCACGCAAGCCACTTCGGCCGATGCCAGGAGTTCGGCGAGCTCGTCGTCGTCCAGGCCGGACACCACCTGCACGCTGTCGCGGATGGACAGCTGATCGATCCGGGTGTCCGACGGACCGCCCTCGACCAACTTGGACACCAGGACCAGTTCGACCTGCCGTTCCGCCCGCACCTTCGCGACCGCCTCGAGAAGGTACGAGACCCCCTTGAGCGGGGCGTCAGCACTGGCAACACAGACGATGCGCCCGGCGACCCGCTCCGGCGACGGCCGGAACTGTTCGGTGTTCACGCCCAGCGGGATGGTGGTGAGCCGGCCCTCCGGAATGGCAAAAGCCTTGCGGATGTCGACCTCGCTGCTGCGAGATACCGTGAGCAGCCGGGGAATTCGCCGGGCGACGCGGCCCTGCATCCGCAGGAATGCGTGCCAGCGGCGGGCCGTCAGCTTGCGCCACCCCTTGGCGGCTTTCACGGCGAGTTCGCGATCACGGGTGATCGGGTGGTGGATGGTCGCGACCACTGGCAGACCACTGCGTTCGATCTGCAGCAGGCCGTACCCCAGGCACTGGTTGTCGTGCACCACGTCGAAATCGTCGGTGCGGCGACGCAGCAGACGAGCCGCACGAAGACTGAACGTCAGCGGCTCAGGGAACCCTGCCGTCCACATCGTGAGCACCTCGAGCGCATCGATCCAGCTCTTGATCTCCCACGGCCATGGCGTCCGGAACGGATTCACGTCGTTGTAGAGGTCGAGGCTCGGCACCTTGGTCAGGGTGACGCCGGCAGCCACCGCTTCGTCGTCGAGATCGGGGTAGGGCTGCCCGGAGAAGACCTCGACCTGATGGCCCAGCAATGCGAGTTCCCGCGAAAGGTGGCGCACGTAGACGCCCTGTCCTCCGCAGTGTGGCTTACTCCGGTAAGACAGCAGTGCTATGCGCATTGGGACCTTTCATACCGGGCCATTACTGGCCGTAACGTTAGCTGCCCGGTACCTGCCTCGCTCACCGGCGAAAAAGGGGGCACACCGATGACGTCGGTCCTCGGACCGCGCTGCATGACCGCGACCACTAGGCCCTTGCCGCCGATTCCATCGCCTCGATGCTGACGAACTTGATCCGGCGCCTTCCGGCTTCCTTGCCTGCGGTCCGTTCGGCGAGGTCGATCTTCTTCCAACCCGACCCGTCCACCCGGCCCGCACCACGTTCGGCGATGAGATCCGGGATCTGCTCGCGCGACTTGGCCGGTTCGGAAAGTCTGCCCTCGGTGAAGTCGGCGATCACGGCCAGCGCCGTCTCCTGACCACAGATGCGGTTCATGCCGATGCCACCGGTTGCGCCTCGCTTGATCCAGCCCGCGACGTACACACCTTCCACGGGACTGCCGCCGCGGGCGTCGAGCACGCGGCCCGACTCGTTGGGGACAACACCCTGGGCGCCGTCGAACGGCAGGCCGTCCAGCGGCAGCCCGGTGTAGCCGATGGCGCGCAACACCATGCCGGCCTTCAGGTCGAACTCTTCACCGGTCGGCTTGATCGCGACACGCCCCGATGCGGGCCTGGGCGATTGGCCGGCGTGATCGGCGCTTTCGTCGGGCGCATTCACGAACTCATTGCGCACGCAGCGGACGGTTTCGACACCGTCTGACCCTTCGATGGCCACCGGTGAGACGAGATACCGGAACACCACGCGCTTGTTGCCATCGGTCGGGGCGCGCTGGGCGAACTCTTCTGCAATACGCACCTTGGTCGCGATGGTCGAGTCGAGGGTGCCGGCGTCGCGGGCTTCCTGGCTCGCGGCATCGAGCACCAGTTCGTCGGGGTCGATGACGACGTCCACCCCGGGCATGTCCCCCATCGCGAGGAACTCGGAGTTCGTATACGCGCCCTGAGCGATACCGCGCCTGCCCAGCAACACGACCTCCCGGACATTGCTGCTGCGCAACTTGTCCAGCGCGTGATCTGCGATGTCGGTCTTGGCCAGCCGGTCGGGGTCGTCGAGGAGGATACGGGCGACGTCGAGCGCCACGTTGCCGTTGCCGACGATCACTGCGCGCTCGGCCGAGAGGTCGAAGTCGCGGTCCGCGTGGTCGGGGTGACCGTTGTACCAGGCCACGAAGTCGGTGGCGGCGATGGAGCCGGGCAGGTCTTCACCGTCGATGCCGAGGTGTTTGTCCGTCGAGGCGCCATGGGCGTAGATGACCGCACCGTAGTGGTCCAGCAGCTCACCGTGATCGAGATGCTTGCCCACCTCCACGTTGAGGTAGTACTCGAAGGTGCGCTTGGCGGCGGTGGCCGCGAACGTCTTCTCCACACCCTTGGTGGACGGATGGTCCGGTGCCACACCCGCACGCACGAGCCCGTACGGCGTCGGCAGACGATCGAACATGTCCACCTTGATGGCCGAGTGCTTCACGAGTTCTTCGGCGGCGTAGAACGCAGCGGGGCCGGCACCCACGATCGCGACGTGGAGTTCCTTGCCTGCGGGCAGCGGCGGCTTCTTACGGGGTGCGACCAGACCACCCGACACGTCGTGGTCGGTGTAGTAGTCGGCATTGATCTGCAGGTAACGCTCTTGGCCCTCGTCGAGCGAGTCGTCAGGGAAGATCGCCTCCACCGGGCACTCATCGATGCAGGCACCGCAGTCGATGCAGGTGTCGGGATCGATGTACAACATTTCCGCGCTGGCGAACTCGGGTTCATCCGGTGTCGGATGAATACAGTTCACCGGGCAGACACTGATGCAACTGGCATCGTTGCAGCAAGGCTGCGTGATCACGTGCGCCATACGCCTTCAACCTCAGTACTCTCGGCGTTCCCCGAAAATGGAACGTGTTCCAATTTTTACTTGAATTTACCTCAGCCGCCAATACCCGCCGAAGGCAAGCGTAGTTCTCTGCTCACAGGCGGCAACAATTCAGACCGCCGACTGAGACACTTTAGGACGTCAGTTCCATTGGCGGTAGTGCCAACCCCGCTCCACATGAAGCAACCTATGCTGCCCATTTGGGATCGAGTCCTGCCCGAGGCTCATCCCGCAGCGGACATCGTCCCAACCGAAGGGAACCCGGTGAGCCCAGACAAATCGACCATCGATCCGACCGACATCGCGATGAATCCGGCAGATCTACCGGAACGCAAGGAAGGCGCGAGCTACTTCGAGTCGAACTACCGGGTGCGAACCGGTGATGTCGACCAGGAGATGCGTCTGCGCCTCGATGGCCTGAGCCGCTACCTGCAGGACATCGCGAACGACAACATCGAGGCCACCGCCTTTCACACCAGCGACCCCTACTGGATCGTGCGGCGCACCGTCATCGACGTGATCCGCCCGGTGTCGTGGCCGGGCAACGTGACCCTGCAGCGGTGGTGCGGCGCCCTGTCGACCCGGTGGACGAACATGCGCGTGCGGGTGACATCGGTCCACGAGACCAACCGCTTCAATCCCGAGCCCCGCGAGGACGGCCTGATCGAGACCGAGGCGTTCTGGATCAACGTCAACGACCAGGGCATGCCGACACGGTTGTCCGACGACGCCTTCGAGACGCTCAGTCAGACCACCGACGAGCACCGCCTGCGGTGGAAGTCGATGAACACCGCGCCCGTGCCCGAGGCATCGGACAGCGACCGCGTACATGTCTTGCGCGCCACCGACTTCGACCCGTTCAAGCATTTGAACAACGCCGCCTACTGGGCTGCGGTCGAAGACGAGCTCCTCGACCACCCCGACCTGGTCGACGCCCCACACCGGGCCGTCATCGAATATCTACGGGCGATCACCCCGGCGACCACGGTCACCATCCGGCGAGAGCGTGTCGGCGATCAACTGCGCATGTGGCTGATCGTCGAGGATCAGGTGGCTGCGACGGTCACCGTCACCAAACGACCCTGACGTGCGTTGAGCGGCTACTGCCCGCCGCCGAGAAGCAGTTCCATGAGCTTGGTCGGCGCGGCGCAGGGGTCGCCGCTCGGTGTGGAACTGCGGGGCTCGACCCACCAGGTGTAGACGCCGCGGTCGGGTGAACGGGCGGTGACGCCACACGCAGCCGGACGGGCCGGATTGCGCTGCGTGAACGCCGTGACGCTGGCGACCTTGATGTTCTCGGTGGTGTAACCGAGCTCTTTTGCGGTCGACTTCTCGACTTCGATGTCGCCCCACTCGAACCAGTTGAAGGTGACGTCGGTGATGACCGGACCGATTACCACCCAGCGGCAGATCGCGCCGAAAAATCCGGGTTCGGCGATGGACCCGCCGACGGCCTTGCCGATGGCCTCCGGCGTCAGCATCTCGCACTCGTACATCAGACCGTCGAAACGATCGGTGTCGACGTTGCCGTCGGACGTACCGTCGCCGCCACCGATCGAGGTGGCGTCACCGTCGACCGCGCGGGTGCACCCGGCCGACAACGCGACCACTGCGAGCAGAGCCAGGATCAGGGGAACAACCTTGAGCCGCGTCATGAGGCGTTCTCGATCGACTGGGTGGACAGCGTCTTCGCGGCGGCGCAGATGTCGTCGTCGGACGGATTGCTCTGGCCGTCTGCGGGCAGGCCGTAGGAGATCGACCATTCGAAGAAGTCGGCCCCGAAAGCGATACCGATCTCGCAGATGCCGGTACTCGACCCCATGAAGCCACTGTGACCGTCGATGGTGATGTCCTCGACCGAATCGCGGGACAACTGGATGGTGGCGCGTTCCCGCCCGATGGGGCTGCCGCGGTACCAGTTGAACGAGAACTGCGGTCCGAGTTGGTCCTGCGAGGTGACCCACTCGCACACCGACGGGTTGTTCACCGTGTTGGTGAGGCCGGCGACCTTGGTCACCCGCGCGACGTCCTCGGTGGTGACTCCCCCGCACTCACCGAAGAACGGCCCTTCGCCGGCTTTGCCGGGTGCGCTCTCGGTCTCCGTGGTGGGGCTGTCGCCGTTCGATCCGCCGTCGGAACAACCGGCCAGCACCAGCATCGCGGCCGCGAGCAGGACCACCACGTAGCGCAGCGGAGTTTGTCCTCGTCTCAGACCGGTTCCGGTCGGTTTGCCACCCCTGGAGTCCACAGGTTGCAGTGTAGAGATGCCGCTGCCGATGTCGGCGTGTGTCTGCATGCCGCTTGTCCCCATGCGACGTCAACGTCCGCGCAGTCGGTCGGTCTCTCGCCGTTCCCGCTTGGTCGGTCTGCCGGCTCCGCGGTCACGTAACGGCAGCGCCGACAACAGTTCCTTGGGCGGTGGCGGGGGGCTGCGGTCGATCAGGCACTCGGCGGCCACCGACGGTCCGACACGTTTGGACACCACCCTGGTGACCTCGACGATGCGCTCACGGCCCGCTGCCCGAACCCGGACCTCGTCCCCGACGGCAACGTGTTGGGCGGGTTTGGCGGTGGTCCCGTTCACCCGGACATGCCCCGCCCGGCACGCGGATGCTGCCGCCGATCGTGTCTTGGTCAGCCGGACCGACCAGATCCAGCTGTCGACGCGGGTACTGGGCTCAGCCATGACGCCGGCCCTACTTGCGCAGCAGCGTCCAGGCCGCGCCGCCTCCCACCACAAGACCCACGATGAGTGCGAGCCAGAAGTTCGTCAGCAACCACAGGACGCCGAACACCACGATCGCCGGACTGAGTGCGAACACCACCAGTCCGGGATGGGCGGCTACCGTCTGCCTCACGGCGTTGCGTCTGGCTGGGTCAATCTCTCTGCCCATGGTTCCTCCTCGACCTCACACCCCGGCTTGACGCCCGTGCGTCCGAGTCTACGAGCCCACGCGGTGTTGCTCCGGCGAAGAGCGCAGGACCTCGACGTCGTCGAGTGCGTAGGGAGGCTGCCCGACACCGACGATGCGCACAGAGCCCCAGGGCGTGATCTCGGTGAGACGGGCCGGGACCCCGTCGCGTGTGTCGACGGCGACCAGGACATCGCGGGCCCGGGCGTCCTTGAGCTCTCGAACCGATTCCCCGAATGCGATTCCGGCCCAGTGGTAATGGCCGTCGAGAGGGTCGAAGTAGCCGCCCACCCGGATGCGGCAGTCGAACGACTCCAGGTCGTGCTCGATGACGGCGGTGCCGTCGTAGATGTCCTCGTCGTCGTGCGCCGACCGGTAGTCGTAGTCCGCGGGGTCGAAGCGCTTCAGCTTTCGGATCAGCTTGCGGCCACCGCCGCAGTTGGCCGCGGCGTATCCGGCCCACGACCGGGCAATGGGCACCCGAACTTTCATCTCGACGGCCCCCGCAACGATCATCTCCTCGATCGCCGAGACGATGTAGCCGGCCACCAGCCGCGCGGGTGCGGTTGCGTCTCCGGTGTGAAAGACGTTGGGCCGGGAAGGATCTGCCACGCCCAGGAAGCTGCCTGTCGGGGCCGGCGTCGACGTCACCACCACGTCGGCAGGGTGATCACCGCCGGAGTCCGAGGCGACCTCGATCTCCAACGGTGACGCCCGCAGCAGGTCACGGACGCCGGCGAGTACGGGTCCGCTGCCCTCGAGCCCCACCTTCAGCGCACTCATTCGAGGAATCCGGCCCGGCGCCACAGTGTGCGCGAGAACCGCGTCATCAAGCCGTTCTCCTCGAGGAACGCGGCCAGGCTCGAGAACCCGACGATCTGCATCTGCTGGAAGTTCGGATTGCCTCGGGCCGCGGCCGTCGCCTCCTGCCGGTCGAGGCCGGCTCGCGCGTACATCGCCGAGTTGGTGAACAGGTATTTGAAGCGCAGTGCGGCTAGACCATGCAGGTTGGCCGCCACAAATGTCTCCCAGCGGCTTCGTACGGCGCGACGACGGACCACCGCGTCACGGGCGAATCCGATGTGGCGGGATTCCTCGGCGACATGGATGCGCATCAGGCGCGACACCAGCGGCTGCAACTCGGGATCGTCGAGCATCTCGCGCTGCAGGGCGTCGAAGATCTCCTCTCCCACCAGCGCAGCAACCCACAACAGCGACCCCCGCATCGCGAAGGGCAGCATCGTCATGATCAACCGCTCCCACCACAGCAATCCGTAGGGCCTGGCGCCGCTTCGTTCGATGGCGCGCCCGAACATCACCATGTGCCGACATTCGTCACCCATCTCGGTGAGCGCGTAGTGGGTTTGCGCCGATGCGGGGTCTTCGGACAGAAGCCGTTGCAGCAGAGCCCGATTCAGGAGGTTCTCGAACCAGATCCCGACCGAGAGGATGTTGGCCATCTCCTGCCGCGAGACCTCGATCCGCTGCTCCTCGGTGAGGCCGTTCCACAATTCGGTGCCGTAGAGACTGCACACCCGCGGTGGGAGGAAGTACTTGTCCGGGTCGAGCGGAGCGTCCCAATCCAGGTCGACGACCGGCGAATACGAGCGTTTCACCGAACCCGCCAGCAGTCTGTTGGCGATGGCTTCTCGTGCTGGTACTGACATCGAGCCTCCTAGCTCTCAGGTGATTCCGACGCTAGGCCCCTGTCTCGAATGTGTCAATGATCACTGTGCCATGCACGAGCGGCAACGGCGCCACGGATACGGAGACGCGAAAACGCCCGCTCGTCTGCTGTTGAATGGGGGCATGTCCAGCGACGTCAGACCCGACCCGATCGCCGAGGCCCGGAAGAACTGGGAGAACGCCGGCTGGGGTGATGTGGCCGGCGGTATGCAGGCGGTGACCTCGGTGATGCGGGTGCACCAGATCTTGTTGGCACGGGTGGAATCGGTACTCAAGCCCTGGGAATTGAGCTTCTCGCGGTTCGAACTCCTTCGGCTGCTGGCCTTCAGCCGCCGCGGTGCACTGCCCATCACCAAGGCGAGCGACCGGCTCCAGGTACACGTCACCTCGGTGACGCACGCGATCCGTCGCCTCGAGGAATCGGGTCTCGTCAGGCGGGTTCCGCACCCCACCGACGGTCGCACCACTTTGGTCGAGATCACCGAATCGGGCCGCACGACAGTCGAAGAGGCAACCCTCGCCCTCAACCGAGAGGTCTTCGGCGACGTGGGGATGACCGAGGCGCAATCGGCGGCATTGGTCAAATCGATCAATGCCGTCCGAAAGCACTCGGGAGACATCTGAGCGCTAGATCATCGAGCGCATCATGCCCTGGGGCTCACCGCCGAGCTGAGTGAGCGCCGACGCGTGGAAGATCGAGCCCGGCACGTGGATGGCATGGGCGAGTCCGGCGTGCGCATCGCGAAAGAACCTCTGCATGGGGAACTTCCGGTGCAGAGCGCCGCCGCCCGACCGCGCGAAGATCTCGTCGACCGCCCGCACCGCACGCCAGGCAGCAGCGGTCTGGGTGCGCCGCCCGATGGCCCGCTCGTCGAACGAGATCTCTTTGCCCGCCTCGGTTTTGTCGTAGAAACGATCCACCGTCTCGAGCAGGGCGGCCCGCGACGCCGCGATCTCGGCGGCCGACTCGCCGATGGCATAGAGGACGTACGGATCCTCCTTGATCTTCTGGCCGGTGATGGCCACCCGATCCCGTTGCGCCGCAATGTGACACGCCAGCGCACCTTCGGCGATACCGATCACCGCCGCCGTGATGCCAAGGGGGAACATACAACTGAACGGCATGAGATAGGTCGACTCGGTGCGCCCGGCCGCCCGTGGCGCACTGCCGTCCATCACGTCTGCCGAGTCGAGGGTCCGGTAGGTCGGGATGAAGGCGCCGTCGACCACCACGTCCTTCGAGCCGGTACCACGCAGGCCCACGACATCCCATGAGTCATCGATGATGGTGTAGTCGGCCCGGGGCAGGAAGACGTGCAAGATGGTCGGCGGCATCACCGGCTTGCCGTCTGCGTCGCCCACGATCGCCCCGAGGACGATCCAGTCGCAGTGGTCGGTGCCGGACGAGAACGACCAACGACCTTTGAGCACATACCCGCCGTCGACCGGCTTGGCCACACCCATCGGCGCATAGGGCGAGGCCACCCAGGTGTCGGGGTCGTCGCCCCAGATCTCTTCCTGCACCTTGGGGTCGGCGAACGCCAACTCCCACGGGTGCACTCCGACGATTCCGGACACCCAGCCCGCAGCCCCGTCCATGGCCGCGACACCCATGACCGTCTCGGCGAACTCACGGGGGTGGACAGCCAACCCTCCGTGCTCGACCGGCTGCAGGAGCCGGATCACTCCCGACTCCCGCAACCGCTGCGCGGAGGAATCCGGCAGGCGCATCAACTCGTCGCCTTCGACACCCGCAGCGCGGATCTCCTCGGCATGTTCTTCGATCCGGTCGAGCACCTGACCCATGACCACTCCATTCGCAAGAAAACTAGAACACGTTCTACTCTAGCGAACTCGAGCGACTGGACGAGGTGAAACGCTCTCCCGGGCTAGGCGTTGTCCCCGAAGATCGACTTGACCTCCAAGAACTCCTCCATACCGAACTTGCCGAACTCGCGGCCGTTGCCCGACTGCTTGTAGCCACCGAACGGTGAATCCATTGCCAGTGGGGCACCGTTGATGTGCACGGTTCCGGTGCGCATCTTGCGGGCGACCTTGCGCGCCCGATCGGTGTCCGCAGACGAGACCATGCCGCCGAGCCCGTAGCTCGAGTCATTGGCGATGCGGACTGCGTCGTCCTCGTCCTGATACCCGATGAGGACCATCACCGGGCCGAAGATCTCTTCGCGGGCGATGGTCATGTCGTTGGTGACGTTCGCGAACACCGTCGGTTTCACGAAGTAGCCGACGTCGACGCCTTCCGGGCGGCCCGGGCCACCGACGACCACGTCGGCTCCCTCGTCTACACCGGTGTCGATGAGCCGCTGGATCTTGTCGAACTGAGCCTGCGAGACCACCGGTCCGATCTGGGTGTTCTCGTCCGCGGGCGATCCGACAACGATCTTGGCGGCCGTCTCCTTGGCGATCTCAGCGGCTTCGTCCATCCGGCCCGCCGGAACGAGGATGCGTGATCCCGCGTTGCACGACTGGCCCGAGTTGACCACCATCGCAGCGACGTCGCGCGCCACGGAGTCGGCGAGCGCATCGTCGTCGAGGATGATGTTGGCGGACTTGCCGCCGAGTTCCTGCGCCACACGCTTGACCGTGGGAGCAGCATTCCTGGCCACCTCGATGCCCGCGCGGGTGGACCCGGTGAACGAGACCATGTCGACCTCCGGGTGCGAGGACAACGCCACACCCACGGTCGGGCCGTCGCCGTTGACCAGGTTGAACACGCCCGGCGGCACGCCCGCCTCATCGAGGATCTCGGCGAACACGAGTCCGCTGAGCGGGGCGATCTCGGACGGCTTGAGCACCACGGTGCAGCCGGCGGCAAGTGCCGGAGCAACCTTTGCGCCGATCTGGTTCAGTGGCCAGTTCCAGGGGGTGATGAGGGCACAGACGCCGACCGGCTCGCGAACCACCGTGGTGGAGTTGACCTTCTCCTCGAACTCGAAGTTCTTCAGAGCCTCCAGGCCGAACATGAGATGCCCCAGGCCTGCCGGTGCCTGCGCTCCCTGAGCGAGACTCACCGGAGCACCCATCTCTATGCTGACCGCTTCGGCGAGGTCGCCGAGGCGCCGCGAGTACACCTCGATGATCTTCTCCAGCAACGAGATACGCTCTTCGCGAGTGGTCTCGGAGAACGTCTCGAACGCCTTGCGCGCCGCGGCGACAGCATGTTCGACATCCTTCTCGTCGCCGAGGGCGATCGTCGCGACGACCTCTTCGGTTGCCGGGTTGATGACGTCGAGGGTCGAGGTGGACACCGGGTCCACCCACTGTCCGTCGATGTAGAACTTCTGCGTGTGGGTTGGTGCCATGGGGGTGCTCCTAGGGATCGTCTACAGGCGTCCCCACCCATCATTCACGCAAACGAAGTCCCAGTCGGCAGAATGGCCGTACTAGCGTTCGGTCGGTCGACCCATCTGCACCCCGAGGCAGCGTCTCAGCGCAGCGTTTCGATGATCGCGCTGAAGTCTTTACCCGCGTTGTTCTGCGCGAAGTCCGCGTACAGGGTGGCCGCGTGCTCTCCGAGCGGGGCGGTCGCGCCGGTGGACTCCACCGCCGCCATCGCCAACCCCAGGTCCTTGTTCATCAGTGCGGTGGCGAACCCCGGCTTGAAGTCGTTGTTGGCCGGTGAGGTCGGCACCGGACCCGGAACCGGACAGTTGGTGTGCACGGCCCAGCAATTACCGGTGGCGCCGGTGATCACGTCGTACAACGCCTGCGACTGCAGCCCGAGCTTCTCCGCGAGCACAAAAGCCTCACCGATCGCGATCTGCTGCACGGCAAGAACCATGTTGTTGCAGACCTTCGCGGCCTGACCACTGCCGGGATCACCGCAATGGATGACCTTTCCGGCCATCGGCTCCAAGATGGTCTGCGCAGCGACGAACGCCTCTTCGGTGCCCCCGACCATGAAGGCGAGCGTCCCGGCGTCAGCGCCCTTCACACCACCGGAGACCGGGGCGTCGATCTGGGCGAACCCGTGGTCGTCCGCGTGCTGGTGGATCTTGCGGGCGTCGTCGACCGAGATGGTGGAACTGTCGATCAGCAGGGCACCGGTCTTGGCGCCGGGCAGGATCTGCTCGTAGCACTCGATGACGGCCTTGCCGTGCGGGAGCATGGTGATCACCACGTCGGCGTCGGCAACCGCCTCGATGCCCCCGGCGAACACCTCCACACCGTTCTCCTTGGCAGCCACTGCCGCCTCGGGCGACGGATCGTATCCGTGCACGGTGTGCCCGGCCTTGACCAGGTTCTTTGCCATGGGTCCGCCCATGTGGCCCAGACCGAGGAACGCGATGGTGCTCATAGGTATTGCCCCTTTGTCGACTTGTCCGCCTCTGCGCGGCCGATCACAACCCGCATGATCTCGTTGGTGCCCTCCAGTATTCGGTTCACCCGGAGGTCTCGGACGATTTTCTCCAGACCGTACTCACGCAGGTATCCGTATCCACCGTGCAACTGCAGCGCCTGATCGGCGACGTCGAAGCAGGTGTCGGTCACATACCGCTTGGCCATCGCGCACAGCTCGACCTTGTCGGGATGACCGGCGTCGAGTGCATCGGCGGCCCGCCACAGGATGAGGCGGGCGGTCTCCAGCGACGTGGCCATGTCGGCAAGCGTGAACCGGATGGTCGGTTCGTCGATCAGCTTGCCGCCGAACGCTTCTCGGTCGGACACGTAGGTGATGGCCTTGTTGTAGGCCGCCTGGGCACCGCCCAGCGAACATGCGGCGATGTTGATGCGACCACCGTTGAGTCCGTTCATCGCGATGCCGAAGCCCGTACCCTCCACCCCACCAAGGAGATTGGCCGCCGGTACCCGCGCGTCCTCCATGATGACCTGAGCGGTGGGCTGCGCGTTCCAGCCCATCTTCTGCTCATTGGCGCCGAACGAGAGTCCAGGCGTGTCCGCCGGCACGATGAACGTCGAGATCCCCTTGGGACCGTCGGCACCCGTACGGGCCATGACGATGTACACGTCGGAGACGCCGCCGCCGGAGATGAACTGCTTGACCCCGTTCAGCAGGTAGTCGTCGCCGTCGCGAACTGCCTTGGTACGCAACGCCGCAGCGTCACTCCCGGCCGCGGGTTCGGTCAGGCAGTAGCTGGCGACGGCCTCCATCGAGGCCATCTTGACCGCCCACGTGGTGCGCTGATCGTCCGTGCCGTACGAGTCGACCATCCACGTGCACATGTTGTGGATCGACAGGAAGGCCGCCGTGGTGGGATCGGCCTTGGCCAACTCCTCGAAAATCCTTACGCCGTCGATTCGCCGCAGACCGCTTCCGCCCACGTCTTCGCTTGTGTAGATGCCCGCCATGCCGAGTTCGGCGGCCTCGCGAAGCTCCTCGACCGGGAAGTGCTTGCGCTCATCCCAGTCGAGGGCGTGTGGCTCGAGCCTCTTGCGCGCGAACGCCGAGGCGGTGTCGACGATGACCTTGTCATCGTCATCCATGTCGAAAGACACCGGCCGGTCTCTCAGTCCATGGTCGGGATGACGAACTCGGCGCCATCCTTGATACCGGACGGCCACCGAGTCGTGATGGTCTTGACCTTGGTGTAGAACTGGATCGCCGCCGGTCCGTGCTGATTCAGATCGCCGAATCCGGAGCGCTTCCAGCCACCGAAGGTGTGGTAGGCCACCGGCACGGGGATGGGCACGTTCACGCCCACCATGCCGCACTGGACGCGGGCGGTGAAGTCGCGGGCGGCGTCGCCGTCCTGGGTGAAGATCGCGACACCGTTGCCGTACTCGTGCTCGGACGGAAGGGCCAGAGCCTCTTCGTAATCCGCGGCGCGGACGATGCAGACCACCGGTCCGAAGATCTCGTCGGTGTAGATCGTCTGGTCTTTCTTCACGTGGTCGAAGAGGGTCGGCCCGATGAAGTAGCCCTCTTCCAGGCTCTGACCGTCGTAGGTCAGGTCATCGGTGGCGCGCTCGCGGCCATCGATGACGAGTTCGGCGCCGGCGTCCACACCCTGCTGGATGTAGTCCTTGACGCGCTCGAGAGCAGCCTTGCTGACGAGGGGGCCGTAGTCGGCCTTGATGTCGAGGCTGTGGCCGACGCGCAGCGCGTTGACCTTGTCGACCAGTTTCTCGCGCAGTCGATTCGCGGTTGCCTCACCCACGGGCACGGCCACCGAGATCGCCATGCAGCGCTCTCCGGCGCTGCCGTATCCGGCACCGATCAAGGCGTCGGCGACCTGGTCGAGATCGGCGTCCGGAAGGATGATCATGTGGTTCTTGGCGCCACCGAAGCACTGTGCGCGCTTACCGTTGGCGGCCGCGCTGGAGTAGATGTACTGCGCGATGTCGGAGCTGCCGACGAAACCGTAGGCCTGGACGTCGTCGTTGTCGAGCAGCGCATCGACGGCTTCCTTGTCACCGTGGATGACCTGGAACACACCTGCGGGGAGTCCGGCCTCGAGGAACAGTTCGGCCAGGCGCACGGGCACCGACGGGTCGCGCTCGGACGGCTTGAGGATGAACGCGTTTCCGGTCGCCAGCGCGGGGCCGGCCTTCCACAGCGGGATCATGGCCGGGAAGTTGAACGGGGTGATGCCTGCGACCACACCGAGCGGCTGACGCACCGAGTGCACGTCGATGCCGGTGCCGGCGCCTTCGGTGAACTCGCCCTTCAGCAAGTGCGGGATGCCGATCGCGAACTCGATGACCTCGACGCCGCGCTGGATGTCGCCCTTGGCATCGGGAACGGTCTTGCCGTGCTCCTTGGAGAGCAACTCGGCGAGCTCGTCCATGTTCTCGCCGACGAGTGCGACGAACTTCATCATCACGCGTGCACGGCGCTGCGGGTTCCACGCTGCCCAGATCTTCTGCGCCTCGACAGCGCTGGCGACTGCGGCGTCGACCTCTGCCTTGCTGGCCAGAGGAACGGTTGCCTGCACCTTGCCGGTGCTGGGGTCCATCACATCAGCGGTGCGCCCGCTGGTCCCGGCGAGCGGTGCGCCGTCCACGAAATGGTCGATTTGCCTGGTCATGAGGTCCTCACAAGTCATCTACTGCTGTGTTGTCCCTGTCACTATATACTAGGACTTCCTAGTAATGCGACCCCCAGCAGTAGATGACCTGTTCGGAACTACCCGGTTTTGCGACGGAACTGATGCGGGCCACCTTCAGGCCCGTGCTGGCCGGACGCCTTGGATGCCGAATCCTTGTGATCGCCGGTGGGCAGATCGCGATTCTTCTTGCGCTCCAACGCTTCTCGGAACTTACGTTTGGTCTCTGAATCTTCGGCCATCGACTGCTCCTTTGCTTGAACACCGTCTCTCGGAGCGTATCGAGCCGAGTCGGCGATGTCAGGTGATTATCCCTGGGCAGACGCGGTTCCCGCGCCGCACCGACACGCAGGCCACCGGCCCGAAACATCCCCGGGCGGCACGGACTGTGAAGTTGACCCGTCGATCGCTAAAATCGCTGATCGGGCACCCGGCACCTACCGCAACATAGGGTACCCTCAGTTGCCGACGAGACCGGATGGAGAGAGAAGAAGATGTCTGTTGTGATCCTGTACGGCAGCGAGACCGGAACCGCCGAAGTGGTGTCCGATTCCATCTCCGACGTGCTGGCCGAGAACCATGACGTGTCGATGTACGACATGTCCGAGTTCGCAGTCGAAGACCTCTCCGCCGACGACTTCTACGTGGTGGTCTGCTCGACCTACGGCGAAGGTGAACTGCCCACCGGAGCCGAACCGTTCGCCGAGGCCCTCGACGACGAGAAGCCCACCCTCGACGGTCTCCGCTTTGCCATGTTCGGCCTCGGCGACAGCGTCTACGACGACACCTACAACCGCGGCGGCGAGATCATGGCCGAAAAACTCACCGAACTCGGCGCCACCCAGGTGGGCGAGCACGGGCGCCACGATGCGTCGTCGAAGGTGAGCGCCAAGGTGCAGGCGGCCGAATGGGCGCAGCAGATCTCCTCGCTCATCTCTCCCGCGCTGCGCTGACGCGCCCACGTCGTCGGCACTGATCGGCGACTTCGCGGCACCTCCCGACAGCGACGATTACGCTGCGAACATGTCGACGAAGACGGTGTTGGACGACCTGGTGACCGCCCTGCCCGAGGGGACGGTGGTCACCGATCCGGACATCGTCGCGGGCTACCGCCAGGACCGGGCATTCGACCCCGCCGCGGGCACCGCGATGGCGGTGGTCCGCGCGACGAGCACCGAAGACGTCGTCGCGACCGTGAGGTGGTGCGCGGCCAACTCGGTACCGGTGATCCCGCGTGGAGCCGGCACCGGGCTGTCCGGAGGAGCCACGGCGATCGACGGCGGCATCGTCCTGACCACCGAGAAGATGCGCAACATCACCGTCGATCCGATCACCCGTACGGCGGTCTCCCAGCCAGGGCTGCTCAACGCGGAGGTCAAGGCCGCAGTCAAGGAACACGGACTCTGGTATCCGCCGGATCCGTCGTCGTTCGAGATCTGCTCTATCGGTGGGAACGCTGCAACCAACGCTGGCGGCCTGTGTTGTGTGAAGTACGGCGTCACGAGCGACTACGTCCTCGGCCTCGAAGTGGTGCTCGCCGATGGGCGGGCAGTGCGCTTGGGCGGGCCGCGGCTCAAGGACAGCGCCGGGCTGTCGCTGACCAAACTGTTCGTCGGCAGCGAGGGCACTCTGGGCATCATCACCGAGGTGACCTTGCGGCTGTTGCCGCCACAGCCGCCGGCGTCGACCGTGGTGGGCACCTTCTCGTCGGTGCATGCCGCCTCCGAGGCGGTCCTCGCGATCACGTCGACCATCCGGCCCGCGATGCTCGAGTTCATGGACAAGGTCGCGATCAACGCCGTCGAGGACCAGTTGAAGATGGGCCTCGACCGCAGCGCCGGGGCCCTGCTCGTCGCCCAGTCCGATGCGCCGGGCGCGGCCGGAGCCGCCGAGGTCGAGGTCATCGAGCAGGCATTCACCACCTGCGGCGCCAGCGAGGTGTTCGCCACCACCGATCCGGACGAGGGCGAGGCATTCACCGCCGCGCGGCGGTACGCCATTCCCGCCGTCGAGAAGATCGGTCCCCTGCTACTCGAGGATGTCGGGGTTCCGCTGCACAAGTTGCCGGATCTCATCGACGGCATCGAGGCCATCGCCGCCGACCGGCGGGTGCTGATCTCCGTCATCGCCCACGCCGGGGACGGCAACACGCACCCGCTGATCGTCCACGACCCCAACGATCCCGATGAGACCGAACGAGCCAATCTCGCGTTCGGGGAAATCATGGATCTAGCGATCAGACTCGGCGGCACGATCACTGGCGAGCACGGTGTCGGCCGTTTGAAGAAGGGCTGGTTGCCCGATCAGCTGGGCCCCGACGTCATCGAGCTGACGCAGCGGATCAAGAACACGCTCGATCCCCTGGGCATCCTCAATCCCGGGACGATGTTGTAGGTCTGATTCGTCGAGAATCTGCAGGCTTTGTGTCTGTCTGCAGGCGTTGCAGTGCCGGTATCCGGACAAAAAGCCTGCGCCTGCCTCACATCCCGCGCGCAGGTGACCCGCCTACGACTCGGGCAAGGACTCCAGCAGGCGTAGCCACACCTCGCTGACCGTCGGGTAGGACGGCACCGCGTGCCACAACGTGTCGACCGGAACGCGGCCCACGATGGCGATCGTCGCCGCATGGACGAGTTCGTCGACTTCGGGACCCGCAAATGTCGCGCCGACGATGACACCGGCGGCTTTGTCGATCACCAGCCTCGCCTTGCCGTGGGCGTCGTCGCGGAGCAGCCCGAATCCGGCCACCGACTCGAAGGCGATCTCGGCAACCGTCACGTCGATCCCGTTGTCGGTTGCCTGACGCTCGGTGAGGCCAACGCTGGCAACCTGTGGGTCGGTGAAGATCACCTGCGGCACCGGAACTCCGTCGGGCACAACCGGGTCGGGGCGCCCGTCGGCACGGGCGGCGATCAGCCGGCCCACGTTGCGGGCCTGATACTTGCCCCAGTGGGTGAGCGCCGGGCCCTCGGACGCGTCGCCGACGAAGAACAACCACGACGCCTCGGCATCGACGTCGTCCAGCCCGATGCCGCTTCGGGCGGGCCGGCGCCCGGTCGCCACCAGGACCTCGTCTGCGGTGATCTCCTCACCACCGGCGACAACGGTCGCCGGGTCACCGTGGATGCGGCCGATGCCGGTGTCCGCGGAGACAGGACGGCGCACCTCGGTGATGTCGACGTGTTGACGCACATCGATGCCGGCGGCGGTCAGCGCCTCGGCCACCATCTCACCGGCAAAAGGTTCGGTCTTACCCAGCAGCGATCCGCGCGAGAGCAAGGTGACCTTGCTGCCCAGCGCCGCCATCCACGTGGCGGCCTCGCAGGCCACCACACCGCCGCCGACCACGATCAACGAGCCCGGGATCTCCCTGACCCCGGTGGCATCCCGGGACGTCCACGGCTGTGCGTCGGCGAACAGGTCGGGGATCACGGCCGTGCTGCCGGTGGCCACGATCACCGCCAGTCGCGCACGCACCGTCTGACATTGACCACCGTTGTCGACGGTCACCGTGCGCTCACCCGAGATGACCCCGTGGCCCCGGAGGACGGCGATGTCGAGGCCGGTGGCCCACTTCTCCTGTCCCCCGTCCTCGTACTGGCTCACCCAGGTATCGCGGCGACGCAGCAGTTCCTCGGGGTTGAGTTTCTCCCCGACCTTGATTCCTTCGAGGTTGGATGCCGCCGCATGTACTTCGATCGGACGGAGCAGTGCTTTGCTCGGCATGCAGGCCCAGTAGGAGCACTCCCCGCCGAGCAGTTCGTGTTCGACGATGGCGGCGGTTCGATCAGAACCAGCGGTCGCGTACTGCGCGGCGACCTCTCCTGCGGGGCCGCCTCCGATGACGATGACGTCGTACTCGGTGATCGAACTGTCCGTCTCTGCGGTCGATTCAGTCATCACCCCACCCTGCCATCGCCGACGGGCCGGTTCCAGTCCTCAGGTGCCCCGGATGGCGGAGTGCCGGGCCAGTTCGACCACGGCGACCACCATGACCACAAGCGCCAGCCCCACCACCCCGGCCTCCCACACGCTGACCGAGATTCGCTCGGAAAGAAGGGCCATGCCCAGAGCCATGGCCACCGCCGGTTCCATCACCGTCATCGCCGGGAAAGACGTCTGCAGATCACCCGAGCCGAAGCCTCGCTGCTGGGCGTAGATGCCCGCAGCTATGACGATGAGCAGCAGGTAGATCTCGAGATGGAAACCGACCCGGGGCAGATCGTCGGTGGCCTGCCCGATGACGGCTTTGATGAGCAGCGCCGAGATCCCGAACAGCGCTCCGGCGGTCAGGCCGTAGAACAGCGACCGCATGTGGTTGTTGCAGCTCTCGGCCGCGATCACCAAACCCGCGAGGCAGGCGAGCACCGCCACCACCGTGAGCACAAAGAACATGGGGTCGGGGCGGCTATCGGATGATCTCGGTGATGCCAGGCAGAGGAACACCGCCACGCAGCAGGTCAGTGCGCCGCCCCACGCCCATTCGGTGCGTGTGGGCGTTCGATGGTCGAACCACGCTTCGAGCGGCAGCGCGAACAGCACGGCCAGGACGAGCAGCGGCTGGACCAACAGGATGGAGCCCAGACCCAGGGCTGCTGCCTGTAGGGAGAATCCGCACACCGCCAGACCCGCACCGAGCCACCAACCCGGTGTGATGGCGCCACTGGCCGCCGATGCACGTTGCCGGAAGACCGTCCCGGTGGCGATGAGGCAGGCGGCAGCGACCGCCAGTACCGCCGACATGATGTTCTGCACAGGCGACTAGTGGTCGGTCGGGCCCATTGCCGACCCTCCGGGAGCAGGGGCGGGCGCTTTGGGGAACGCCACTTCGAACTCGGTCTCACGCTCGGCCGCATGTCTGGCGAGCACAAACACCGCCCGCAGCATGATGACCAGTGAGAGGCCGGCGATGATGCCGTCGAAGATGTTCACGTCGACGCTTTCACCGAGCAGCACCACACCGAGCGCCATGGCCACGGCGGGCTCCATCACGGTCATCGCCGGGAACGACGTCTGCAGATCGTGGGCGGCGAACGCGAGCTGCTGGGTGATCACCGAGGCGGTGGCGACAAGCAGGATCAGGTAGATCTCCGGGTGGGTCAACACCTCCACGACGCTTTCCCCGAGCTGGGTCACCACCGCTTTGAGGAGAAACGCCTGCACCCCGGTGAGCAGACCCGACGCCGATCCGAAGAGCAGCGCCCGGTGATGCGGTGACACGAGCCGGGCCGCGACCACCAGACCGACGAGCACCGCGACCACCACGACGATGGTTCCCGCCAGGGTTCCGGCCGACACGTTGTGTTCCCCGGCCTCAGGCCGGGCGATCACCACGAACGCGGCGATGCAGACGGTGAGGATGATTCCCCACTTCCACTCGTGGAAGTTCAGGCGGCGATGGTCGAGATAGGCCTCCATCGGCAGCGCGAACAGCACCGACAGCACGATCAACGGCTGCACCAGGAGCAACGACCCGAGGCCGAGCGCCACCGCCTGCAACGCGAATCCGGCAGCTGCGATCAGAACTCCGAGCCACCACCGTTTGGTGATCCCACCCGACGCCGTCGAGGAGCGTTGACGCACGAGTGTCCCTGTTGCGACGAGGAGCGCCGACAGAGTCGCCAGCAGCGCCGGGAGGAACAAGTGCACTTTGCCGACAATACTTGCCGGACCTGGGGGCGAGCGTGCTCTCGCGCTGGGAGTGTGAGCGAGTCGATCTCGTCGGACAACAAAACCTCGGTGACAGCGGCGCGAACTCTCGACAATTGGGTACTCGAGCCGTGGCGGGACACCCGAGCCCACCCGATAATCAAGTTGCCCTGTCCGCAAACACCCAGAAGGTGCGCATATGACGTTGGCCGGATACACCGATTCCGAACTCGAACTCGATCTGCGGTGGTGGTCCGCGACCAACTACCTGACGGTTGCGCAGATCTATCTGCAGGACAACGTCTTGCTGCGGGAGCCGCTCAGCGTCGAGCACATCAAACCCCGCCTGCTCGGGCACTGGGGAACGAGTCCTGGGCTCTCGATGATCTACACCCTCCTCAACCGGCGCATCCGCGAGACCGACTCGAAGTGGCTCTACATCACCGGACCCGGGCACGGCGGCCCCGCGCTGGTGGCGGCGACCTACCTCGAGGGCACCTACAGCGAGATCTATCCACACGTGTCCCCGGACGCGCACGGGGTCCGCGCGCTGTGCAGGCAGTTCTCCACGCCCGGCGGGATCCCGAGTCACGTGAGTGTGCAGACACCGGGTTCGATCCACGAGGGCGGCGAACTCGGGTACGCACTCATCCATGCCGCGGGCGCCGCGTTCGACAGCCCCGATCTGGTGGTCGCGTGTGTGGTCGGCGACGGTGAGGCCGAGACCGGTCCCCTGGCCGGCTCCTGGAAGATCCCGGCGTTCCTCAATCCGGCTCGCGATGGTGCGGTGCTGCCGATCCTGCACCTCAACGGCGCCAAGATCGCCAGTCCCACGGTCTTCGGCCGCACCAGTGACAACGACATCGCGGCGTTCCTGTCGGGCCAGGGCTGGGATCCCGTCTTCGTCGAAGGCGACGATCCCCACGAGGTGTTCCCGGCGATGGCTCAGGCCCTTTCGAACGCGCACGACAAGATCGTCGAGATCCAGACCCGGGCCCGGGAAGGCAATCCGACAGGCGACAAGTGGCCGGCCATCGTGATGCGCACCCCCAAGGGCTGGACGGGACCGCACGAGGTGGACGGCAAACTGATCGAGGGCACCCACTGGAGTCATCAGGTCCCGTTGTCGGGGGTCCGCGAGAGCCCGGAGCACCTCGCACTGCTCGAGGAGTGGCTGCGTTCGTACAAGCCCGACGACCTGTTCGACAAGTCGGGTGCACTCATCGACGACCTCGCCGACCTGGCACCCAAGGGTGAGTTGCGGATGGGTGCAACGCCGTATGCCAACGGCGGCCGCGCGCTGGTGCCCCTCAAGATCCCGCCGCTCGAGTCGTACGCCCTGGACATCGAGGCGCCCGGTGCGCTCGCCTACGAGACCACCAAGGTGCTCGGTGAGCTGATGCGCGACATCTACCGCGACAACTCGGACGAGAACCACGGCGGATCGTTCCGGCTCTTCAGCCCGGACGAGACCTCGTCGAACCGGCTCCAGGCGGTATTCGAGCAGACCGACCGCTGCTGGCAATTGCCGACCAACGAGAACGACGACAACCTGTCGCCCGAGGGTCGCGTCATGGAAGTTCTCAGTGAGCACCTGTGCCAGGGGTGGCTCGAGGGCTATCTGCTGACCGGCCGCCACGGTCTGTTCGCCACCTACGAGGCTTTCGCGATGGTGAGCGTCTCCATGTTGGTGCAGCACACCAAGTGGTTGCAGCACGCCGCCGAATTGCCATGGCGCGAACCGGTGGCATCGCTCAACGTGCTGCTCACCAGTACCTGCTGGCGTAACGACCACAACGGTTTCAGCCATCAGGGACCAGGCCTCATCGATGCCGTCATCCCACTCGCCCCCGGCGTGGTGCGAGTCTGGCTGCCACCGGATTCCAACACCCTGCTCTCGGTGGCCGACCACTGTTTCCGCAGCCGCGACCACGTCAACGTCCTGGTGGTCGACAAGCAGAAGCACCCCCAGTACCTGACCCTCGAACAGGCACACAAACACGCTGAAGCCGGGGCCTCGATCTGGGAGTGGGCCGGTACCGAGGGTGAGACGAACGACGCGGACCCCGAAAATCCCGACATCGTGCTGGCCGCCGCGGGCGACGTCCCAACGGAAGAGATCCTGGCGGCCGCACATCTGCTGCGTGAGTGGGTTCCCTGGTTGCGCGTCCGCGTGGTCAACGTGGTCGACCTGATGGTGCTGTTGCCCCAGGACGAACATCCACATGGGTTGCCCGAATCGAAGTTCCTCGATCTGTTCACCGCAGAGACCGATGTGGTGTTCGCTTTCCACGGCTATCCGAGGGCCATCCACCAGCAACTGCACGGGCGCACCCGCGCCGACCGGTTCCACGTGCGTGGCTTCATCGAACAGGGCACCACCACAACCGCTTTCGACATGGTGGTGCAGAACAAGATGAGCCGGTACCACCTGGTCCTGGAAGCCCTGCGCAGAACCCGTCGGGTACCCGAACGCAGCCAGGAACTCGCCGAGTTCTGCCGGTCGCAGCTGCAGCGCCACACCGAGTACGTCACCACCCACTTCGAGGACATGCCGGAGATCCGCGAGTGGAAGTGGTCCTAGATGATCGGCGTCGCTGTCGGCGCGTCAACTAGTACTCGCGCGGCAGGTGGGGCACCCTGGGACAGGTGAGTGGTCTATCCCTATCGGCGCAGGCGGCCCTGCGTGATGACCTGGAGCGTCTGATGACGCTGCAGCGTGATCAGATCGACTGGGCCTGCTCGAACATCGACTCCATCAAAGAGCTTGTCGCCTTCGGACTCGACGAGGTCGTCGAATTGCGTGAACTGGCCGAGCTGGAGTGGGACCGCGGAAACGAGGAGATCGCCCAGCACCTCGAGCAGGAAGCATCGGCCTGGAATCACACGGTGCGACTCCTGCGTTCCGCTCTGGCCCGGTGCGGAGCCGATGAGTCGACCGGCCGGCATCGCAAGGTTTCCTGACAGGCGAACGCGGTGACGCTACCGTCGACCTCGTGGCACGAACACTGATCCTGATGCGGCACGGCAAGTCGGCCTATCCCAGCGGTACACCCGACCAGGAACGTCCGCTCGCCGAGCGCGGTCGGCGAGAAGCATCTCTGGCAGGCCGGTGGATGGCCGACGACGGACTCACGGTCGACGCGGTTCTGTGCTCGACCGCGGTCCGTACACGTCAGACGTTGCAGCACACCGGTATCGACGCACCGGCCACATTTGTCGAAGACATCTACGGCGGCGACGCCGACGACGTGTGCGAGGCGGTCAGGCTCCACGCGCCCGCGGACGCTGCCACGATATTGGTGATCGGGCACGAGCCCGGGATGCCGGACACGGCGATGACGCTCGATCCGGCAGCGCACATTCCACGCTTTCCCACGTCCGCGTACGCGGTGGTCGAGACCGAGACCGCGT
This sequence comes from Williamsia muralis, assembly GCF_051487485.1. GTDB lineage: Bacteria > Actinomycetota > Actinomycetes > Mycobacteriales > Mycobacteriaceae > Williamsia > Williamsia muralis_B. Next base: position 514,567 of record NZ_JAHVCV010000004.1, read on the forward strand.
GGGACCAGCTGGGTCTGACGCCGGACTCGACGGCGCACATGACCCGGCTGGCCATCCCGCGGGAATGAGTCTGCCGGCGTCTATTTGACCAGTGCCCGTTCGAGCACGGGCGCGAGATCAAGACCGGTGGGCAACGTGCCGTAAGCGCCGGCCCGGTCGCCTGCGAGTCGGGTAGCCGCGAAGGCTTCCGCCACGGCCGGATGTCCGTGCCGCAGCATCAGCGATCCCTGCAGGGCGATGCAGATCGACTCGGCGATCCTGCGTGCGGTCGGTTGGCCTGCCTCTGCCAGCTGGCTTTTCAAGGTGTCGAGGTAGGTGTCGTACCGGGTGTCCATGCCTGTCGCCGACTCCAATTCGTCGAACAGTGCATCCACCGACTTGGGTGCCGTGGCCATCGCACGCAGCGTGTCGAGGGCGCTGACGTTCCCGCTGCCCTCCCAGATCCCGTAAAGAGGTGCTTCGCGATAGAGCCGCGGCATCCCGGAGTCCTCGACGTAGCCGTTGCCGCCCAGGCACTCCATCGACTCGGCGACGTGCGCGGTGGCCCGCTTGCACAACCAGTATTTGGTCGCGGGCAGCCCGATACGTCGCAGCAGGGCCTCGGTGTCGTCGCCGCGTTCGGCCGCGTCGGTGGCCCCCGCCATCCGCATCGACACCATGGTGGCTGCTTCCGCTTCGATCGCGAGGTCCGCGAGCACGTTCCGCATCAGGGGTTGATCGATCAGGTAGTCGCCGAACACCTTCCGGTGCTGGCTGTGGTGCATGGCCTGGGTGAGTCCGACACGCATGTTGCCCGCGCTGGCCAGCGCGCAGTCGAGCCTGGTGAGGTTGACCATCTCGATGATGGTGCGGACACCGCGTCCCTCCTCCCCCACCAACCATGCCGTCGCACCGTCGTATTCGACTTCCGACGACGCGTTGGCGTGGTTGCCGAGCTTGTTCTTCAGTCGCTGCAACCGCATCCGGTTGCGGGTGCCGTCGGGCAGTACCCGGGGCAGGAAGAAGCACGAGAGCCCACCGGGGGCTTGGGCGAGCACCAGGAACAGGTCGGACATCGGGGCGGAGGTGAACCACTTGTGCCCGGTGAGCGTGTAGGAGCCGTCCGAATTGGGTTGAGCTGCCGTCTGGTTCGCGCGGACATCGGAACCGCCCTGCTTCTCGGTCATCGACATCCCGGCGATGAGACCGGACTTGCCCGCCGGGACCGACAGGTGGGGGTCGTAGGTTCGGGACGTCAGCAACGGCTCGTAGGTGGCGGCCAGGTCGGGGTTGTGCCGCAGGGCCGGTACCACGGCGTAGGTCATCGAGATCGGGCAGACGTGACCTGCCTCGACCGTCCAGACCCCGAGCTTGGCTGCCCTGACCACGTGCGCGCCGGCGCGCCCGTCGGCCCAGGGTGCTCCGTGCAGACCGTGTGTCACAGCGACATCCATCAACCGGTGGTACGCCGGGTCGTACTCGACCTCGTCGACGCGGTGACCGTACCGATCGTGCGTGCGGAGTATCGGTTGGTTCCGGTCGGCGAGTTCACCCCACCGTTGAGCTTCCTCACCGGCAGCGATGGCGCCCAGTTCGAAGATCTCGTCGGAGCCCCAGCCACCACCTTCGCGGGTCAGCGACTCCGACAGCGCCGGGTTGGTCGCCGGGTTGTATCCACTCAGGAGCGGAACTTGATTGATCACCTCATGCGTATCGGCCATGAATCAATGATGCGCCTCGGGGTACCCGATGGTCGCAGGAATCCCCACCTGCGCCGATGCGCGGATCGCCTGCCAGAGCGCCGCCTGAGCCGGCCTCTGATGAGCGGCGGCCCCGTGTTCTGGCCATACTGAACAAAACCCCACCACCGTCGGACACCGATCCGGCGTGTACCAGGAGTATCCAGTGCAATTGTCAGCACGAGACGTCGCTGTCGCGCCATCGATGGCCTGCATCGTCGCGACCCGGTTCCGCGACCGGTTGTGATGACCGAGCCAGATCCCGGAGCGTCTCGCAACCGCGCACTCTTCGTCGTGCACGATCACGACCGGGATCGCGGTATCGCCGACACGGGCACCCTGCGCGACCACGTCATCGACCGGGGCTACGAGGTGGAGATCGTGCACCCTTCCGAAGACCTACCGGAGGTCGCAGGGTTCGATTTTGTTGTCGTGATGGGTTCTTCGGAAGCCGCCTACAACGACTCGGTCCCCTGGCTGGCGTCCGAGATCAGCTATCTGCGGGCTGCGCTCGCCGCAAACGTACCGATTCTCGGGGTGTGCTTCGGTGGCCAGCTGCTCAGCCGGGTGCTCGGCGGAAAGGTCAAGCGGTCGGACCACCCCGAGCACGGTTACGTCACCGTCGACACCGTTGCCCCCGAACTCGTCGCACGCGGACCATGGATGCAGATGCACTACGACCGATTCACCCTCCCGCCCGGTGCTCGCGAGATCGCCCGCAACGGAGCAGCGTTGCAGGCCTTCACCTTTGGCCGGAACCTCGGCGTTCAGTTCCATCCGGAGATCTCACCCGCGGTGTGGGCCACCTGGCAGGCGAGCTGGGCAGCCAACCGCCAGGGTCAACTGGTCGTCGAACGCGGTATCGACCTGGACAAGATCACGGCCGAGATCACCGCTCGCGCTGCCGAATCCAAGGAGAACTGCGCGACCTTGCTCGACGCATTCCTGAAACTGGCTCACGCACCGGTGTAAGGCGGCACGTCCAGGCAGGGAACGGGTCGGGGATGCGCGGGATCGAGGGCGTTGAGCACAAACGCCGAACTGCGCTGATTGGACACGATCGACAGATGATCTGAGCGGTCCTGCGAGCAGGTGTCCTGCACAACGATGTTCGTGACCTCGATGCCGGGCGGACCGGCCAAAATACCGCTGGTGTACGGGGTCACGAGCTGGTCGTAGCGGGTGACGATGTTCGTGTAGTCGATGCCGGCGACGTATGGGCCGTCAGGGGCATCGATGGCCGCCGCGAAGTCACCGTCGCCGGGCGCAGCGGTGCAGTCCGGACATTCGGTGTCGGGTACTGCAGCGGGCGGCAATCCCAATCGGTCGGCAAACATCTCCACCAGCTCCGACCGGCCCTCGCCGTCGCCGTCCGACCCCTGCCAGTACGGCGCGAGCGACACGTACTTGTCGATCTTTCCCGCGCCCCCGTAGTACTTCGCCCAGTAGGTCGGGATCTGCGTGCCCTGCGAATGGCCCACGATGTCGACCTGTGCGGCGCCCGTCTTCGCCAGCACGTTGTCGACGAACACCTTGAGCTCCCAGGCGCTGACGTCCTTGGCGCCCAGCCCACCGATCCGCGACAACGGCCACTGCTGCGACAACTCGCCATAGGTGAGCGCGAACACGCAGTAACCCTCGTTCTTGAGCACCGGCACCAGCGAGATCCAGTTGGTCTGCTGACTGCCCGCGGTGCCGTGGACCAGTACCACCGGATCAGGGTGCTGAGCGGACGGCTTGCATGCGTAATCGTTGGATCCGGGCAGGGACCCATTCGGGTTGGCGAGTTCGGCGGGTATGCCGGCCAGGAAGTTGTACTGCACCGGCAGCGGAGCCGCCTGCGCGGTCGGCGCCAGACCGACGGTCGCCAGACCGATCAGGACCGCTGTCACCAAGGCCTGCCTGAACCACCGCATGTGATGCCCTCCTGCTCGCCGATCCCTGCCCGGAAGTTAGCACCGAAGCGGTACGGCCACCTACGGGTCGGGCGGAATGTCTTCTGCCGGCATCACCAGATCAAGACGCACACCCAACAACCGGATCGGGCGGTCGAGCTCGAACTTGTGCAGCACCTCGAGCATCGCCGCCTCGATCACGGTGGCGTCGGTGGACGGGGCGGGCAGCTTCTTCGACTTCGTCCGGGTGTAGAACGTCATGGTCCGGACCGTCACGGCCACCCGGAAAGCCACCCGTGCCTCAGAGATGACCTGCGCCAACAGTTCCCGGGTCAGCTTCCGAATCGCCTCGTCGATGTCGGCGCGGGCGGTGAGGTCGGTCGGGAAGGTCTCGACCTTGCTGTGCGACCGCGGAATGTACGGTTCTGCGCTCACCTCGATGTCGCCGCCGCCACGCGAGAGCAGGTACAGCCAATTGCCGAGGTGGGGTCCGAACTCGGCCACCAGCCGCCCGACATCTTCTGCCGCAAGCTGGGCAACGGTGTTGATTCCCAGCTTCTCCAGTTTTGCTGTCGTCTTGGGACCGACGCTCCAGAGGTCGCCGACACCGCGCTCCCCCATGATGGGCATCCAGTTCTGGTTGTCCAGGGTGAAGACGTGCTCGGGTGAACCTTTGGCGAATCCGGTCGCCATCTTGGCGCGCTGTTTGTTGTCGCTGATGCCGACCGCCGACGACAGCCTGCGCTCATCGAGGATCCGCTGACGGACGGACTGGGCCAGCTCGGTGATGTCAAGATCGGTCTCCGATGCCGGAACACCCAGGAACGCCTCATCCCATCCGATCACCTCGACGGGATACCCGAAGTCTCGGAGCGTCTGCATCACCTCGGCTGACGCCTCGTCGTACGACGTGTGGTCCAGCGGCAGATAGATCGCCTCGGGCATCTTGCGAAATGCCGACCGCAACGGCATACCGGCCCGTACCCCCTGATCACGGGCCTCGTACGACGCGCACGTGACGACCTTGCGCGGTTCGGTCGGGTCACCGGTGCCGCCGACGATGACCGGTGTGCCGATCAGGTCCGGGTTCCGGCGACGCTCCACCGACACCTGGAACTGGTCCAGGTCGATGTGCAGGATCGCGCGGAAGCGCCGGATCGGTGGTGTGGTCATCGTGCCCGACGATATGCGACGGACGACCCCGGCGGAACCGTGCGTTTCCCGCTGCCACCCGCCGGGCTAGGAACCGATGAACTGTTCGCCCGAGATGGACGTCGACGGCGTGCCGTCGACACCGACGGGGATGTCACCCTCGATGGTGGTGCGATACAGCACACGGGTGACGTCCAGATGGTTGATGTCCCCCGGAGCCAGGTGCGCGGTCGCCCGGTTGTCCCACACCGCAATGCTTCCCGCCGACCAGCGGAATCGCACCGTGTAGGCCGGCCGAGACACCTCCTCGAACAACAGGTCGAGCAGGGCATCGCTCTGTCGACGGCTGTAGCCGACGATCCGGCTGGTGAATCCCGGCTGCACGAACAGGATCCGCTCGCCGGTGACCGGGTGCACGCGGACCACCGGGTGTTCGCTGATCAGCGGCGCCTTGCTGACCTTCTTGCCGTAGGAGCTCTCGGCCTTGAAGATCGGGTGGCGGCCACCGAAGCGGTGCTCGGCGCGAAGGCCGTCGACGAGTTCCTTGATCGAGTCGGGCAGCCCGCCGTACGCGGCCGCGAGGTTGGTCCAGCTGGTGTCCCCGCCCCGCGCCGGAGCGATGGCCGACCGCAGGATGCTCACGGCCGGAGGGTTCACCAAAGCCGTGACGTCCGTGTGCCATTCGTTGGTGTAGCCGGCAGCCTTCACGCCGAACTTGCGCTCGTAGTCTCGGTTGTCGATTGCCAAGATCTCGGGGAACTCGGTCGGGGCGTCGTCGTCGTAGGGGTGCGAGGCGGTGACGGGGCCGAAGTTCCGCGCGAAGGCGATCTGCTCGGCGTGGCCGATCTGCTGGTCCCGGAAGAACAGCACCTTGTGCCGATGCAACGCGTCGATCACTGCCGTCGACTGGTCGTCGTCGAGGGGCAGGCGCAGATCCACGCCGCTGACCTCGGCTCCGATGTGTCCGGCGATCGGCCGGAACTCGAGGGTGGTGCGGGTGACGGATTGGGTGATTGTCATGGCTGTGGTCCTCAGGTTGGGGGGGTTCAGGCACTCTTCTTGGCGAAAAACGGCTCGCCGGAGACGGATCGGGACCTCCGGCCATCAACTCCTTCGGGCACATCGCCTTCCACCGTCGTGCGGTGCAGCACCCGCACCACGTCGAGATGGTCGAGATCGGTGGGCGCCTGATGGATGGTGGCGCGGTTGTCCCACACCCCGATGCTGTCGGGTGTCCAGCGAACCCGAACCGTGATGGCCGGGTTGGTGATCTCCTCGAACAGCAGATCGAGGATGCGATCGCTCTGGGAGGGACTGACTCCCAGGATCCTGCTGGTGAAACCCGGGTTGACGTAGATCAGTTTCTGTCCGGTCACCGGGTGCACGCGAATCACCGGGTGCTCACTGATGATCGGCGTCTGTTGGGTCAGCGACTCGGCTTCTGACCCCTTTTCCCAACGCTTTTCACGTCCTCCGAATCGGTTCTCCGCGTACAGACCTTCCAGGAACCGCTGGAGCGAGGCGGGCAGGTTGTCGTAGGCGGCACCCAGGTCTGCCCAGGTGGTGTCGCCACCCACCTCGGGAACGAGTTCGGCACGCAGCACGGTCACGGCCGGCGGGTTCACCAGTGCCGTGACGTCCTGATGCCAGAAGTTGGCGTAGCTGTATCGGCGCGATCCTCCACGGCTGGCATAGGTTCGCGAATCGACCTCCAGCACTTGCGGATAGCCGGCCGGCGACTTGTCCGTGTACCCGAGTGGATGAGCGTCCGTGACCGGCCCAAAATAACTAGTGAAGCGGATCTGCTGTGCATGGTCGATCACCTGGTCCCGAAAGAACAGCACCTTGTACTCGAACAGGGCATCACGTAATTCGCGCTGCGTCACCGCGTCCAACCCGTCGACCAGGTCGACGCCCGACACTTCGGCGCCGAGGTAGCCGGCAATCGGCTCGACGGACAAACGGTTTGATACCGATTGGCGGCTCTCGATCAATGTGGTCATCGCAGATCCCATCCTTTGCATTCAGTGGTTGACGATTTCCATTGGCTACCGAGACCGCATATGCGTGGCAACCACAGCTTCCACAATGTGAAACCTGGCGGCCCGTCGAGTCGAAATACCCAGGCCACCAGCGGAGATAGGTTCACGCCGGGCCGAAATCTTCACCTCTCCCGGTTCGGCAACCACCATGGCGACAAGCATCAGAGCGAACCGGAGGGGGGTAGGACATGGCCTCGACGCGTCAGCCGGGTCGTACCGGTTCACAGTCGGTGGAACGGGCAATCGCGGTGCTCTACGCACTCGAAGGCGAGGACCGGCCGGTGACGGTCAGCGAACTGGCGGGCCGGGTCGATCTGCCGGTCAGCACCACACATCGCATCGTCCAAGCGCTTGTCCGGGGCCGACTGTTGGCACGCGACGGTCACAGCGCCTATCGCATCGGCGATGGCATCACTGCGCTTGCACAAACCGCGGCTCAGCGGATCAACATCGACGCTGCCGCCCCCCACCTGCATCTTTTGTCGTCAGGAATCCGGATCACGGCCAGCCTCGGTGTCATCGACAACACCGACGCGGTCACCGTGTACTCGGCCCGACCACCGTCGATGTTCTGTACCCACCAACTGCCCGGCCGGCGAACCAAGGTCGAAGGAAGCGCAATGGGCCAGGCCATCGTCGCGTTCGGCCATCGACGCGATCGGCGCCTCGGGACGATTCCGGACGTGGCATCCACCCGCCGGCGCGGCTTCACGGTGTCGTCAGCCGGTGGCGTGACGGCGGTGGCCGTCCCCGTGTTCGATGCCCGAGGACAGGTGCGCGCCTCCATCGGAGTCCAGGCACGCAGCGCACGACTCGATGAGGACCTGATCGTCCGCATTCAGCCGGCGATGCGCCAGGCCGCGGAAATGCTCCGCGACGCGGTCGCCGACGGTTCGGTGAGGGCGAACTTCGACCGCCTTTTACCCGCCACGATTTAATCGGGCCTCTATTTCCATGATGTGAAATAGGTTGTTGGAGACCACGGGGGCGGTACCAAAGAATGTACTTCGGACCCCAAGTGCCATGCCCGGCAGAGTGTTTCGCCGTGCGAATGAAGTATTCGATGCCAGTGAAACGAATCGATGAACAATTTCGGATCACGAACACAGCCGTTTTCGAATCCGAGAAACCCGAAAGGAAAAGCAGTGAGTCACAAACACCCATGGCGGGTCCGCATCGCGGCGGCGCTGGCACTTCTCGTGGGGGTGACGACTGCCGCCTGCGGTTCCGCCGACGAGGCCACTGTCACCGCCGACGGCAAGACCGAGCTGCGGTACCTCAGCTTCCCCGCGACCGTTCAATTTCCGGAATTGGCAGCCGATCTCGGGTACTTCAGCAAAGTCAGCATCAAGGCGGTCGGTGAGACCACCAGCGGCCCGCAGTCGATCCAGGCCGCCGCCACCGGCGACACCGACTTCGGGCACGCTTTCAACGGCGCGATCGTCAAGCTGACGTCGGCGGGTTCACCGATCACCGCCGTCGTCGATTCCTACGGCGCCGACGAGAAGACGTTCAACGGGTTCTATGTGCTGGAGGACTCCCCGATCCGCACCGCACGGGACCTGATCGGCAAGAAGGTCGGGATCAACACGCTGGGCGCGCACTCGGAGTTCGTCATTCGCGAATGGCTTGCCCGTGAGGGCCTTTCGAAGGACGAGATCGCGTCCGTCCAGCTGCTGGTGGTGCCGCCGATCAACAACGAGTCGTCGCTGCGCCAAGGACAGATCGATGTCGGCGCCTTCAACGGCATCTTCCAGCAGCGCGCGCTGGAGAACGGTGGTATCCGAGAGCTGTTCACCGACAGGATTTTCGGAGACTTCAGCTATGGCAGCTACGTGTTCCGTGACGACTTCAAAAAGAAGAACCCCGAGGCCGTGAAGGACTTCGTCCAAGGCACCGCTCGCGCGATCCGCTGGACGCAGGTGACTCCACAGGCAGAGGTTGTCGCCCGCTTCAAGGACATCATCACCAAGCGCGGTCGCGGTGAGGACCCCGCTCTGGCCGAGTACTGGAAGAGCTCGTCCATTCCCACGCCGGGCGGGGTGATCAAGCCCGAGGAGTTCCAATTGTGGATCGATTGGCTTGTGCGCAACAACGAGCTCGAGAAGGGCAAGCTGACACCGCAGGACATCTTCACAAACGACGACAACCCCTATGCCGACGGCACGTACCAGCCGGACTCGGGACCTGACGGCGCACCGGTGGTGGCAGCGAAATGACCATTCCCAAACTGGAATTGCGCGGGGTGCGCAAGTCGTTCACCGCGCCGGGCAAACCCGAGTTCGTGGCCATCGACGACATCAGCATCTCTGCCGCCGAAGGAGAGTTCCTTGTCCTCGTCGGCCCCAGCGGCAGCGGGAAGTCCACCCTGCTCGACCTGGTCGGTGGTCTCACCAAGCCCACTGCGGGTGAGATCCTGCTGGACGGAAAGCCCATCACCGGACCAGGACTGGACCGGGGCGTGGTGTTCCAGCAGTACGCGCTGCTGCCATGGCGAACGGCCCGCGCGAACGTGGAGTTCGGTCTCGAGGCCAAGGGCATCTCGCGTCGCCGGCGCAAGGCCATCGCCGATGAGTACCTCGGGCTCGTCGGTCTCGGCAACTTCGGCGACCACTACCCACACGAGCTGTCGGGTGGCATGAAACAGCGTGTGGCGATCGCGCGAAGCCTCTCGTACGACCCCGAAGTGCTGCTGATGGACGAGCCGTTTGCCGCACTCGACGCCCAGACCCGGGAGGGGTTGCAGGGCGAGCTCCTGCGGATCTGGAAGGCCACGGGCAAGACCATCCTGTTCATCACCCATGGCATCGACGAAGCCATCTATCTCGGCAACCGGGTTGCCATCCTCACCGAACGTCCCGGTCGGATCAAGGAGATCCTGCCGATCGACATCGACCGGGATGCCGTCGACGACATCCGTTCATCTGAGCAGTTCCGCGACTACCGGCACCGGATCTGGCTGTCGTTGCGTCCCGAGGTGGCCGGTGCCGCCGCCGAAACGATCGGAGTAGGTAGCCATGTCTAGTGTCACGTTGGAAAAGGTCTCGAGCCCGGCACCGGTGAGGGACATCGCATCCCCGGCGCCGGCACCCGTCGCCTCACCCACCCGGCGGGTCGGAGGGAAACTGCGAAAGTCCGGCTCCTGGGTCTTCCGGAGTTCGATCGCCCTGGTGCTGCTGGTCGCATTCTGGGAGGTCGCGCCGCGAATCGGTCTGGTCGACCGAACATTCCTCCCCGAGTTCTCGGTGGTCGCCAAGGCTCTGGTCGACCTGGCCGAGAGTGGTCAACTCTGGGAACACATCTCCGCGAGTCTGGGCCGAGCTCTGCGCGGCTTCGCCATCGCGGTGGTGTTCGCCGTGCCGTTGGGCATCCTGATCGGCTGGTACCGACCTCTTGCGCAGTACCTCAGCCCGGTTCTCGAACTGTTCCGAAACACGGCTGCACTCGCGTTGCTCCCCGTCTTCGTGCTCATCCTCGGCATCGGCGAGACCTCCAAGGTCGCGCTCGTGACCTATGCCTGCATCTTCCCCATCCTGCTCAACACGATCTCTGGTGTGCGGACAGTTGACCCGCTGTTGATCAAATCTGCTCGCTCACTGGGCCTTCCCGCGTACCGGCTGTTCCAGAAGGTGATCCTGCCCGCGGCCCTGCCGACGATCTTCACCGGCATCCGACTCTCGGCCGCATCGTCGATCCTGGTACTCATCGCAGCCGAAATGGTCGGTGCGCGTTCTGGGCTCGGCTACCTGATCATGGCGAGCCAGCTCAACTTCCAGATCCCGCAGATGTATGCCGGCATCCTCACCATCGCACTTGTCGGTCTCGTCTTCAACTACGTACTCGTTCTGCTCGAACGCCGATTCTCACGCTGGCGAACACCTGCCGCCAACTGAAATCACTCGACATCACACTAGGACTGATCACATGACACGCACCCTGCACCTGAACGCCTTCTTGATGGGCGTCGGCCATCACGAGGCCGCCTGGCGCCATCCACGCACCTCCGAACACGAAGTGCTCGACGTCGCCCACTTCGTGCGGCTGGGCCAGATCGCCGAACGCGGAAAACTCGACTCGGTGTTCTTCGCCGACGGACTGGCCGTGGGCCCCAACATCCGCCGCAACACCCAGGCCATCTTCGAGCCGATCACACTGCTGTCCGCCATCGCGGGCGGGACCAGCAAGGTTGGTCTGATCGCTACTGCCTCAACGGGTTACAACCACCCGTACACGTTGGCGCGTGCCTTCGCCTCGCTCGAGCACATCAGCGGGGGGCGTGCCGGATGGAACATCGTCACGTCCGGTCAGGAACAAGAGGCGCTCAACTTCGGCTATGACACCATCCCCGACCACGCCGGTCGGTACCGCCGCGCCCAAGAGTTCGTCGATGTCGTGAACCGGCTGTGGGACAGCTGGGAGGACGACGCCGTGGTGCTCGACGTCGACAACGCGATCTTCGCCGACCCCGACCGGGTGCATCCCATCAACCATGTCGGAGAGGCGTTCAGGGTCCGTGGCCCGCTCAACTCGCCCCGATCACCGCAGGGTCGGCCGGTTCTGGTGCAAGCCGGATCATCTGAGGACGGCAAAGACCTCGCAGCCCGCTACGCGGAGGTGGTCTTCACTGCCCAGCGCACCATCGCGGAAGGCCAGGACTTCTATCGCGACCTCAAACGCCGTCTCCCGCGTTACGGGCGCGGCGCCGAAGACCTCCAGATCCTCCCGGGCATCGTGCCGTTCATCGGCAGCACCGAGAAAGAAGCACGTGACCTCGAACGTGAGTTCACCGATCTGATCTCCCCCGACTATGCGCTGGGCCAGCTGTCGAACTTCTTCAACGTCGACCTCACCGGACTGCCACTCGATTCCCGGCTGCCTCCCCTACCTCCGGAATCGGAGATCCAGGGCCACAAGAGTCGATCGACGCTGGTACGTCAACTCGCCGCGTCCGAAGATCTCACGATCCGTGAGCTGATCGGCCGCCTCGGGGGCGGTCGCGGCCATCGCTCCATCACCGGGACACCGGAGCAGATCGCCGACGACCTCATCGCCTGGGTGGACGCGGGCGCGGCCGACGGCTTCAACGTCATGCCTCCCTACCTGCCCGGCGGCCTCGAGGACTTCGTCGACCACGTCGTCCCGATCCTGCAGGCCCGCGGCCGCTTCCGCGACGACTACACCGCATCCACCCTCCGCGGCCACTACGGCATCGAACTGCCGTCCGGATCCGTCGAGAAGGAGCCGGCGGCAGCCAGCGCATGACATCGATCGACGATCCGGCGAAGACGGCCGGACGCGTCGAACGCCCCCTGAGATCGCTCGCCGGCACCGTCTACCTGCCGGCGACGGCGTACGGGATCGGGCAGGGGGCGGCCGCGCCGGTGATGGTGCTATCCGCCCTCGAGCTCGGCGCATCCCCAGCTCTGGCCGGCCTCACCGTGGCGATCGTCGGACTCGGCCAGGTCGTCGGCGACACGTGCTCCGGGCAGATCGTCGCCAAGATCGGCGAGCGGCGGTCGATCATCGTGGCCAGTCTGCTGGCGGCGTCGGGTGCGCTGGCGTGCCTTCTCGCACCGGCGGTATGGACGTTGTGCCTGGGGATCTTTGCGGTCGGACTGGCCAATGCGGTGTGGGGCCTCGCGCGGCAGAACTACCTGTCGCTGGCCGTTCCGTTCGCCTGGCGGGCGCGGGCGATGTCGCTGTTCGGCGGCGCGATGCGGCTCGGCTTCTTTGTCGGACCGCTTCTCGGTGCCGGCGCCATCGTCGTGTTCGGTACTCGCGGCGGATTCCTGGTGCAGCTGGCAGCGATTGTGGTCGCCGGGTCGATGATGGCCCGGCTCCCCGATCCACCGGGCGCCGGGCCGATGTCGAAGTCACACAACATCTCCCAGGTCTTCGCAGAGCACGGTCGACTCTTGTCGACCCTCGGCGCGGGGTCGCTGTTGCTCGGCGTGGCACGCAGTGCTCGTGACGCGATCTTGCCGTTGTGGGCCAGCCACATCGGGTTGTCGCCGGCTGTGGCCAGCCTCCTTTTTGGTGTCGGGGCCGCTGCCGACGTGCTGTTCGCCTACCCCGCAGGCCATCTGATGGACCGTTTCGGGCGCACGTTGGTGGCGGTGCCATCGATTGTGGTGCTGTCCGTGTCGTATGTGCTGTTGCCCTTCACCACAACGCTTTTCACGTTTACTGCGGTCGCGGTGGTCATGGGTGTTGGGAACGGCCTCGGCAACGGGGTCATCATGACCATCGGTGCAGACGTCGCCCCGAGTACCGGCCGAGCCGAGTTCCTCGCCGCATGGCGTCTGACCCACGACAGTGGCTTTCTCGTCGGCCCGTTGTCGATCGCGTTGTCCGCGGCCGTGTTCCCGTTGTCGGCGGCAGTTTTCGCCGTGGCCGCACTGTCGGCCGGGGGCGCAGTGCTGTTGGGCAAGTATGTTCCCGAGTACACAAGCATGAGTCCACCGACCACGAGGAGTACATAGATGGATCTGGGTCTGACCGGAAAACGGGTTTTGGTGACAGGCGGCAGCAAGGGCATCGGCCTGGCGATCGCTCATGCCCTGGCCGCAGAGGGCGCCGACGTCGTGATCGCCGCACGCGGGGTCGAGGCCCTGGAGTCCGCCGCCGCCGACATCGCCCAGCAGTCCGGCCGGCGAGCCATCGCGATACCCGTCGACACCGGTGACGACGCGTCGGTGCAGAACCTCGTGACCCGTACGGTCGCGGAGCTGGGCGGCATCGACATCCTGGTCAACTCGGCGGCCACACCGTGGAGCGCCGGTAAACCGACCGACTTCGCGGCAACCACCGATGACGTCGTCCGACGAGAGGTCGAGATCAAGGTGCTCGGGTACCTGCGCACCGCTCGAGCGGTGGCGCCGCACCTGATCGAGCAGGGCTGGGGCCGGATCATCAACATCAGCGGTCTCGGTGCGAGACAAGCGAACTCCATCGCCCAGACCATCCGCAACGTGAGCGTCGCGGCGCTGACCAAGAACCTCGCCGACGAGCTGGGTCCGCACGGCATCAACGTCACGGTTGTCCACCCGGGCCGTACCCGGACACAGCGGCTCACCGATCAACTCGCGGAGCGGTCGGCGGAGTCCGGTCTAGCCGTCGCGGACCTGGAGAACGAACTGGCCACCAACTCGATCCGGCGGATCGTCGACGCATCCGAGGTGGCCGACGTGGTTGCATTCTTGGCCTCACCGCGCAGTGTCGCGATCACCGGGGACGCCATCGCAGCAGGTGGCGGCGTTCCCGGCCCGGTGTACTACTGAGACGTCAGAGCTCTGGGCCACACTGTCGGGGTGATCATCGCGTTCGACGCCGAAATCTGGACCGCTCCGGAGATGGGAGCGTGGCACTTCGTCTCGCTGCCCGCGGACTCCGCCGACGAGATTCGGGCAACCGTGGAACCTGGGCCCGGATTCGGATCGATCCGGGTCTCCGTCGCGATCGACGAGACCGAGTGGCAGACATCGATCTTTCCGGACTCCAAGCGCGGCACCTACGTTCTGCCGGTGAAGAAGGCGGTCCGGCGAGCGGTCGGAGCCGCCGAAGGTGACGTGGTCACGCTGACGGTGGAGATCATTCGCTGAAAGTTCACAATTAGGACCGGAAGTGTCCGCGATTGCTGAGAACCTTGTTTCAGCAGCAACCGACAGCCACAACCGGAGGAGCACATCATGGACTGGACACTCGAACTCGTCATCCTGCCCGTCACCGACGTCGACCGCACCCGCGATTTCTACAAGAAGATCGGATTCAACGTCGACCACGATCACGTCGTGTCGGACGACGTCCGGTTCGTGCAGATGACGCCTCCCGGTTCAGCGTGCTCCATCGCCTTCGGCAAAGGCCTCACCGAGGCCGAACCAGGTTCCGTCAAAGGCCTGCAGGTCTGTGTCTCCGACATCAACGAGGCCCAGACCCACCTCCGGTCCGTCGGCATCGAACCCGGCGAAGTCGACGTCCAGGCCTGGGGCCACTTCCTCTCCTTCGACGATCCCGACGGCAATCACTGGGCCGTCCAGTACCTCCCGTACCGCAACAACTCCTAGCCCCCACCCCGGCCGGCCCCGCGGCCCCGCTGACCCCCACCCCCAAATTCGCGCCGCTTGCCTGCGCGTGCGCCGCTTGCAACGGGCGCGCACGCCGGTAGGCGGCGCGAATTCTGTTCAGGCGGAGGGCATCAGCCCGTGTGCAGTCAGAGCGTCCACCAGGATTCGACGCAAACGCTCCGGATTCTGGAGATCGCGCCAGTTCCAGCGCACCACAACAACTCCGATGCGATGCAGCCGTTGCTCACGCCACTTCTCGCGCTCGTACGCCTACTCAGTGGTTTGCCCGGACGAAGGTAGCGGATGTACTTGGCGTAGCCGTCGAACTCTCCCGCTACCAACCCGCCCCAATCAAAGTCGGTGCGAGCCACAAAGGTTCCGTCGCCGGTCATGAATGTGTGCTGCAAACGAGGCAGCGGGATGTCCCCGAAACTGAGTATCAGGGCGCGAGACAGCGACTCCCCGATGCTCTCGGACATCCCGTCTGCCACTGCCAGCGCCGCGCGAGCAACAGAGATGCCGGTACGGCCGACGCTTCGTCGCAACACCGATTCGAGTTCACCACGGGGCACGCCGGCGTGTAGCGCGCCATCGAACACACAGACGGCTTGGAAGAATGTCCCGGACCGCGCGACGTCCACTGCCGTCCTGGCCCGCGAGGTCACCAGGAACTCGCCGACCATCACCACCTCGTCGGTCTCCCATGTCGAGCCGTGCACAACACATGCCCGGCCTCTGCGACGTCCTCCCCCGATTCGATTCGCGGTGAAATGCACACGGGAACAGTCACCATCGAGCACCGGCAATCCGTGCAGGACCGCCGCCGACCAGTGACTGATGGCCTTGTTCGGCTCACCGCTGTCCGCCGCCGCAAGCACGGTGCGCCGATAGATCTCCGTGTCGCGGACATGACGATCGAGTTGGTCGAGGTCAGAGGTGAACGTGTAGAACCCGCGATACAGCCGACGCAGCCCCCCGGTTTTGACACGAGCGGCCAGATGCCGGTCGAGTTCGCCGATCTGCAATGCATCCCGTCGTCGGACAAGATTAGGGTCTTCGATCTTCGATTCGCTCATGCACCGAGGCTCGGGTTAGCCACCGACGGCAACCGGACCCGTCCGACCGGCATTTCGGCGACCTGTGGATACCAACCGCCCTGTGAACAACCAGAATTCGCTCCACCTGCCGTCGAACGCGCCGGGTGCACCTGGAGCAGACGCAAGCAGGTGGAGCGAATTCGAGGGCGGCGGGCCGCGGCGGGGGCGGCGCGACAACGGTGCGACAACACAAAGCGGGCGCCCTCCGAAGAGGACGCCCGCTTTGAGTTGCGCTGGTTACCGGTAGTCGCTGCTGAAGCCGTAATCGTCCAGCGGGACAGCCGCACCCGACGGGGCACCGAAGGTGCCGTCCGGGCTGTAGTAGGTGTCGTCGTAAGACGGCACCGCGTACGCGGCCGCACGTGCTTCTTCGGTCGGCTGCACCTGGATGTTCCGGTACCGGTTGATACCGGTTCCGGCCGGGATGAGCTTACCGATGATCACGTTCTCCTTGAGACCGATGAGCTTGTCGCTACGGCTGTTGATGGCCGCATCGGTGAGCACACGAGTGGTCTCCTGGAACGACGCCGCCGACAACCACGACTCGGTCGCGAGCGATGCCTTGGTGATACCCATCAGCACCGGACGTCCGGCAGCGGGCTCGCCACCTTCGGCCACGACACGACGGTTTGCCGCCTCGAACTCGGCGCGCTCGGTGAGCGAACCGGGCAGGAACTCGGTGGCACCGGAGTCGATGATCGTCACACGACGCAGCATCTGACGAACGATCGTCTCGATGTGCTTGTCGTGGATCGACACACCCTGGCTCCGGTAGACCTCCTGGACCTCGTTGACGAGGTGCACCTGCACCTGACGCGGACCCATCACACGCAGCACCTCGTGCGGATCGGCAGCACCTTCCATGAGCTGCTGTCCCACCTCCACGTGGTCGCCGTCGGCGAGCAGACGCTCGCTACCGTCGTCGTGTTTGAAGACGCGCAGACGCTGACGCTTCGAGATCTTGTCGTAGACAACCTCTTCGGAGCCGTCGTCAGGCGTGATGGTCATCCTGTAGAAGCGATCATCATCCTCGAGCCGGATACGTCCGGAGACCTCGGCGATCGGGGCCTTGCCCTTGGGGACACGGGCCTCGAACAGCTCCTGCACACGCGGCAGACCACCGGTGATGTCGTCGCCGACGCCACCCTGGTGGAAGGTACGCATGGTCAGCTGGGTACCGGGCTCACCGATCGACTGGGCCGCGACGATACCGACGGCCTCGCCGATGTCGACGAGCTTGCCGGTGGCCATCGACCGTCCGTAGCAGGTGGCGCAGACGCCGGTGCCGGTGCTGCAGGTGAGGACCGAACGGACCTTCACCTGCGAGATGCCGGCCTCGAGCAGGGCTTCGATCGCGGGATCACCGAGATCGTGGCCGCGCTCGATGATCACGTTGCCGTTCTCATCGACAGCGTCGGTGGCCAACGTACGAGCGAACGTCGACGTCTCGACATGGGCGTCACGGATGAGCGAACCGTCGGACTGCTTCTCGGCGATGATCGTGTTGATGCCACGCTCGGTGCCACAGTCGGTTTCGCGCACGATGACGTCCTGCGACACGTCCACCAGACGACGGGTCAGGTAACCCGAGTCGGCGGTACGAAGCGCGGTGTCGGCCAGACCCTTACGGGCACCGTGGGTGTTGATGAAGTACTCGAGCACGGTCAGGCCCTCGCGGAACGAAGACTTGATCGGACGCGGGATGAACTCACCCTTCGGGTTGGTCACAAGACCCTTCATGCCCGCGAGCGAGCGAATCTGGGTCATGTTGCCCGCGGCACCGGACTTCACGATCATCGGGATCGGGTTGTCATCGGGGTAGTGCGCCTCCATGGCCGCACCGACCTCTTCGGTCGCCTGCTTCCAGATCTCCACCAGAGCGTCACGACGCTCGGCGCCGGTGAGAGCACCACGCTGGAACTTGCGCTCCAGGCCGTCGGCACGCTCCTCGTACTTGTCGAGGATCTGCTTCTTGTCCGGCGAGACCAGCACGTCGGACATGGCGATGGTGACACCCGAACGGGTCGCCCAGTAGAAACCGGCGTCCTTGAGCTTGTCGACGGTCTGCGCGACAACGATCATCGGGTAGCGCTCGGCCATGTCGTTGATGATCGTGGCCTGACGCTTCTTCGGCATCTGCTCGTTGACGAACGGATAGTCGTTGGGCAGCAGCTCGTTGAACATCACCCGACCCAGCGTGGTCTGGATCTCCCACGGGGTGCCGAACTTCCAGCCCTCGGGGAAACGCTCACGCTCGATGGTGGCCGGCGGACGCTGGTGCGTCAGCCGGACCTTGATCGGAGCCTGCACACTCAGCAGTCCACGGTCGACGGCCATGATGGCCTCGGCCGGGCTGGAGTACACGCCGCGCTCGATGTCGCCGTCGGTCGAGGCGGTGTACGCGCCGACCGCTTGCTCCTTGAGCGTGGTGAGGTGGAACAGACCGGTCACCATGTCCAGACGCGGCATGGCCAGCGGACGACCCGACGCGGGCGACAGGATGTTGTTCGAGGACAGCATCAGGATGCGGGCCTCGGCCTGTGCCTCGGCGCTCAGCGGCAGGTGCACTGCCATCTGGTCACCGTCGAAGTCGGCGTTGAAGGCCTCACACACCAGCGGGTGCAGCTGGATGGCCTTGCCCTCCACGAGCTGCGGCTCGAACGCCTGGATGCCCAGACGGTGCAGGGTGGGTGCACGGTTGAGCAGCACCGGGTGTTCGGCGATGACCTCTTCGAGCACGTCCCACACGGCGGGGCGCTGACGCTCCACCATCCGCTTGGCGGACTTGATGTTCTGTGCCTGGTTCAGGTCCACCAGACGCTTCATCACGAACGGCTTGAACAGCTCGAGTGCCATCAGCTTGGGCAGACCACACTGATGCAGCTTGAGCTGCGGGCCGACGACGATGACCGAACGGCCCGAGTAGTCGACGCGCTTGCCGAGCAGGTTCTGACGGAAACGACCCTGCTTGCCCTTGAGCAGATCGCTCAACGACTTCAGCGGGCGGTTACCCGGTCCGGTGACCGGACGGCCACGACGGCCGTTGTCGAACAGTGCGTCGACGGACTCCTGCAGCATCCGCTTCTCGTTGTTGACGATGATCTCGGGGGCACCGAGGTCGATCAGTCGCTTGAGGCGGTTGTTGCGGTTGATCACGCGGCGGTACAGGTCGTTCAGGTCGGACGTCGCGAAACGGCCACCGTCGAGCTGGACCATCGGGCGGAGCTCCGGCGGGATCACCGGAACGGCGTCGAGAACCATGCCCAGCGGGGAGTTGCCCGACTGGTGGAACGCTGCGACGACCTTGAGCCGCTTGAGTGCACGGAGCTTCTTCTGCCCCTTGCCATTACGGATCGTGTCGCGCAGGATCTCGGCCTCGGCCGCGATGTCGAAGTCCTCGAGCAGACGCTTGATGGCCTCGGCACCCATGGCTCCGGTGAAGTACTCGCCGTAGCGGTCCTGGAGCTCGCGGTAGAGCTTCTCGTCGATGATCATCTGCTTGGGAGCGAGTTTGACGAACTTGTCCCAGATCTCTTCGAGATCGTCGAGAGCGCGCTGCGCGGTGTCGCGGATACGGCGCATCTCGCGCTCGCCGGCATCCTTCACCTTGCGGCGGGCATCGGCCTTGGCGCCTTCGCGCTCCAGCTCTGCCAGGTCCTCTTCGAGCTTCTTGGCGCGCTCTTCGAGGTCGGCGTCCCGGGTGTCTGCGACACCCTTCTTCTCGACCTCCATCTCGGCCTCGAGAGTGGACTTCTCGTTGTGGCGCAGTTCGTCGTCCACCGCGGTGATGACGTAGGCGGCGAAGTAGATGATCTTCTCGAGATCCTTCGGCGCCAGGTCGAGCAGGTAACCCAACCGGCTGGGCACACCCTTGAAGTACCAGATGTGGGTGACCGGCGCGGCCAGCTCGATGTGACCCATCCGCTCACGACGCACCTTGGCGCGAGTGACCTCGACGCCGCAGCGCTCACAGATGATGCCCTTGAAGCGGACGCGCTTGTACTTACCGCAGTAGCACTCCCAGTCCCGGGTGGGACCGAAGATCTTCTCGCAGAACAGGCCGTCCTTCTCTGGCTTGAGCGTGCGGTAGTTGATGGTCTCCGGCTTCTTCACCTCACCGAAGGACCAGTTGTGGATGTCGTCGGCGGTGGCCAGACCGATCTTGAGTTCATCGAAAAAGTTGACGTCGAGCACTATTTACCTTTCAGTTGCTCAGTCAGTAAATCTGGACGATCAGTTGGCGAGCCGCCTGACCGCTTGCGGGTCAGGTCAGTTCGCCAAGTCGTCGACAGTGGCGGACTCGTTGCGCGAGAGGTTGATCCCCAGGTTGGCCGCAGCCCGCTCGAGGTCCTCGTCGTCACCGTCACGCATCTCGATGGCAGCACCGTCGGAGCTGAGCACCTCGACGTTCAGGCACAGCGACTGAAGTTCCTTCAGCAGCACCTTGAACGATTCGGGGATACCCGGTTCCGGGATGTTCTCGCCCTTGACGATCGCCTCGTACACCTTCACGCGGCCGACGACGTCGTCCGACTTGATGGTGAGAAGCTCCTGCAGCGTGTATGCCGCACCGTAGGCCTGCATGGCCCAGCACTCCATCTCGCCGAAACGCTGACCACCGAACTGCGCCTTACCACCCAGCGGCTGCTGCGTGATCATCGAGTACGGACCGGTCGAACGCGCGTGGATCTTGTCGTCGACCAAGTGGTGCAGCTTGATGATGTACATGTAGCCGACCGAGACCGGGTACGGGAACGGCTCACCACTACGACCGTCGAACAGGGTCGCCTTGCCGTCCGCGTTCACCATCACCTCGCCGTCGCGGTTCGGCAGCGTCGAGGCCAGCAGACCTGTCAGCTCCTCTTCGCGAGCGCCGTCGAACACCGGGGTGGCGGTGTTGGTGTCGGGCTCCACCGAGAGCATGTCCTCGGGCAGCTTCGACGCCCACTCCGGCACGCCCTGGGCAACGTCGATGTTCCAGCCGGTCTTGGCGATCCACCCGAGGTGGGTCTCCAGGATCTGGCCGATGTTCATACGACGCGGCACACCGTGGGTGTTCAGGATGATGTCGACCGGGGTGCCGTCGGGCAGGAACGGCATGTCCTCTTGCGGGAGGATCTTGCCGATGACGCCCTTGTTGCCGTGACGGCCGGCGAGCTTGTCGCCGTCCTGGATCTTGCGCTTCTGGGCCACGTACACCCGGACCAGCTCGTTGACACCGGGAGGCAGATCGTCGTCGTCATCACGCGAGAAGACGCGGATGCCGATGACCTTGCCGGTCTCACCGTGCGGAACCTTCAGCGAGGTGTCGCGCACTTCGCGCGCCTTCTCGCCGAAGATGGCGCGCAGCAGACGCTCTTCCGGGGTGAGCTCGGTCTCGCCCTTGGGCGTGACCTTGCCGACCAGGATGTCGCCGTCGCGGACCTCGGCACCGATGCGGATGATGCCGCGCTCGTCGAGATCGGCGAGCACCTCATCGGAGACGTTCGGGATGTCCCGGGTGATCTCCTCGGCACCGAGCTTGGTGTCGCGGGCGTCGATTTCATGCTCTTCGATGTGAATCGAGGTGAGCACGTCCTCTTCGACCAGACGCTGACTCAGGATGATCGCGTCCTCGTAGTTGTGGCCTTCCCACGGCATGATCGCCACGAGCAGGTTCTTCCCGAGGGCCATCTCACCCTGATCGGTGCAAGGACCGTCGGCCAGGACCTGGCCGACCTCGACACGCTGGCCCTCGTCCACGATCGGACGCTGGTTGGCGCAGGTGCCCTGGTTGGAACGGGCGAACTTGCGCATCCGGAAGGTGTCGCGAGTGCCGTCGTCGGCCATCACGGTGATGTAGTCGGCCGAAACCTCTTCCACCACACCGGCCTTCGCCGAGATGATCACGTCACCGGCGTCGATCGCGGCACGCAGTTCCATGCCGGTACCGACCAGCGGCGACTCGCTGCGAACCAGCGGCACCGCCTGACGCTGCATGTTCGCGCCCATCAGGGCACGGTTGGCGTCGTCGTGCTCGAGGAACGGGATCATGGCCGTGGCGACCGACACCATCTGGCGCGGGCTGACGTCCATGTACTCGACCTGGCTGGTCGAGACGAACTCGACCTCCGAGCCCTTCTTACGGACCAGCACGCGGTCGTCGGAGAGCCGGTTGTCGGTGTCGATGCCCGAGTTCGCCTGGGCGATCAGGTAACGATCCTCTTCGTCAGCGGTGAGGTACTGCACCTCGTCGGTGACGTACCCGTCGACGACCTTGCGGTACGGCGTCTCGATGAATCCGAACGGGTTGACCCGCGCGTACACCGACAGCGAACCGATCAGGCCGATGTTCGGGCCCTCAGGGGTCTCGATCGGGCACATGCGGCCGTAGTGCGACGGGTGGACGTCACGGACCTCGAGGCCGGCACGCTCACGGGACAGACCACCGGGGCCCAGCGCCGACAGGCGGCGCTTGTGGGTCAGGCCCGACAGCGGGTTGTTCTGGTCCATGAACTGCGACAGCTGCGAGGTTCCGAAGAACTCCTTGATCGCCGCGACGACCGGACGGATGTTGATCAGGGTCTGCGGCGTGATCGCCTCGACGTCCTGAGTTGTCATCCGCTCACGGACCACGCGCTCCATGCGGGACAGGCCCACGCGGATCTGGTTCTGGATGAGCTCGCCGACGGTACGCAGGCGACGGTTGCCGAAGTGGTCGATGTCGTCGACCTCGACGGGCACCTCGACGCCACCGGGCACGGTCATCGTGCTGGTGACGTTGGGGTCGGCCTCGTGCAGACGCACCAGGTACTCGACGGTGGCGACGATGTCCTCTTCGGTCAGCACGGGTGCGCCGGCCATCGGGTTCTCGACCAGTCCGAGCTTCTTGTTGACCTTGTAACGGCCGACCTTGGCGAGGTCGTAGCGCTTCTCCTTGAAGAACAGGTTCTCCAGCAGGGTCTGCGCGGACTCCTTGGTGGGGGGCTCGCCCGGACGCAGCTTGCGGTACACCTCGAGCAGGGCCTCGTCTGTGCCTGCGGTGTTGTCCTTCTCCAGCGTCGACATCATGATCTCGGAGAAACCGAAGCGCTCTTCGATCTGCTCCTTGGTCCAGCCGAGTGCCTTGAGCAGAACGGTGACCGACTGGCGACGCTTGCGGTCGATGCGGACGCCGACGGTGTCGCGCTTGTCGATGTCGAACTCGAGCCATGCGCCGCGGCCCGGGATGACCTTGACACTGTGCAGGGTCTTCTCGGTGGCCTTGTCGATGGTCGCGTCGAAGTACACACCGGGGCTACGCACCAGCTGGCTCACCACGACACGCTCGGTGCCGTTGATGATGAAGCTGCCCTTGTCGGTCATGATCGGGAAGTCGCCCATGAAGACGGTCTGCGACTTGATCTCGCCGGTGTTGTTGTTGATGAACTCCGCGGTGACGAACAGCGGGGCCGCGTACGTCATGTCCTTGTCTTTGCACTCCTCGACCGAGGCCTTGACCTCATCGAACCGTGGGTCGGAGAAAGACAGCGACATGGAGCCGGAGAAGTCCTCGATCGGGGACAGTTCGGCGAGGATGTCCTCCAGGCCGCCGGTAGGGTTTCCGTCGCCGCGGGAAGCAGCGCGCTCACGCCATTCCGCTGAACCGACCAGCCACTCGAACGACTCGAGCTGCACATCAAGCAGTCCGGGTACTTCGAGGGGCTCGCTGATCTTCGCGAAAGAGGCGCGCCGAGGCGCACCTGGAATGGTTGAGGTGGACTGGCGGGAGACTGCCAAGATATGTCCTTCCAACACGAATAACTCGTAGTGCCTAAGTGGTGTTTTCGCTGCTGTACGACCTGGTCAACGGCGATCACCTGAGACGACACACGGTCGTGGCGAGAAGGTGAGATCGAGAGATGGACAGGAGGCAGCCAGCGCAACGTCCTACTGTACCAGAAAATGGGCGCACGTAAACAACCCCTTTTGGTTACTGCGGACAGACTGCTACCAACGGGGCCCTGCGTCAAGAGGAACGCGCGGAAAGACGCTTAAAAGTCAGATATGCGGTTGATGAGCCACTGTCCGTCAACCTTTTGCATACCGAGTTCGGTACGCGCCTGGCCCGGACCGCTCAGGACTGCCACACCCTGCTGGGTGGTACTGATCAGCACCGTGGCGATGACGGTGGCGCTCGAGTCGTCCATGTTGCTGACCGCGACGAGGTCCACCTTGCACTCGGCTCCCTGGCCGCTCTGGGCCGCCAGGTCCCTGCTGGTGCTCTGGTACTCGTTGAACTCGGTGAGGGCTTCGCCGGTCAGACCGGTCTTCGCCTTGTCGGCCCAGTCGTCGAACTTGGTGGGGTCAATCGAGAGCACGGCGCAGATGCGGTCGCCGGCCTGCGCCTTGAGGGCACTGGTCTCCGACGAGTTGATGAACGCCATGTTCGACTGCGTCGATGCACCCGGCTTGAACGCCGCGACCACGGCGAACACCGCGAACACGACGGCCAGGAGCGCAACGATCGCAACCTTGCGCCAGGTCAGGAAGCCCGATGCCGCTTTCGCAGTCTTCGGTTCGGCCACCTGTGCCGGCTTGTCGTCGGACGAACGCTCGGTTGCGGGTTTCTTGAGCGAGGCACCCTTGACCTTCGGCTTGCTCTTCGCGGCCGGCTTGCCGAGTGTCACCGTTTTGTCGGTGGCGTCGGCCTTGTCTGTTGAGGCGGTCTCGGCTGTTGCCGTGGCTTCGCCGGTCGACGCCTTGTCACTGGTTTCGGCGGTGGCGCCGGGCGTGGGCTCCCCCGCCTCAGCGGTTCCGGACTCAGCGGACTCGATCGCTTCAGGTGCCGACGTCTCCGGTGCTGCCGTCTCGGGCGTCACGTTGTCCGTGGTGCCCGACTCGTCGGCGTTCTCGGATGGGTTGACCTTGCGCGCCGACGGGCTGCTGCCTGCGACGCGGATCTTGCCGCGGGGTCCGGCCGGACGGATCGGCTTACGCGGTGTGCCTGCCATCAGTTGCCCCCTGTGGCGGGAGCGGGTTCAACCGGCGCCGGGGTGGCAGCCGGATCGCCTGCCGGTGCCTGGGTGCTGCCTGCCGGGTCCTGGAGTCCGATCGCATCTATCGACTGGATGTCCGAGGCCTTCCAGCCGCCGTCGACATCGACGACGTCGACCGAGAACCCCATGTTCGACGTGGCCGGCGGCGTTCCCTGGACCGTACTTGTGACATCTACGTAGACGAGCACCTTCGCGGTCTTGTCTTCCTTGTTGAACTCGACGACGCCGCTGCGCTTGACCACCGACGACAACGTCGCGGTCTGGTCGCCGTTGGCGTCCACCTGCTTGGTGAGGTTCTCGAAGTCCTCCGCGGTGATCTGCGTCTTGGCCTTACCCGTGAGGGATGCGTCGACCTGCTCGCGAAACGCCGTCAGATTCTTCGGGTCGATGTTGGTGACGTTGAGGATCACCTGTTCGGCACCGTCCTGCGCACTGTCGCGGGTCTGCTGGGCGTTGTGTTCGGCGTAGGCGTCCTTCCACCCGATCGCGAAGACCGCTGCGCACACCACTGCGGCCACGAGGCCGGCCACTGCCAGGGCAGCGCCGATCCGCAACCACAGCGTCTGCGATCCGTGCTGCCGCTTACCGCCGGGCTTTGAAGTCTCAGTCATCGCCCGCCAAAGGTACACGCCGCCGATGAGACGAGCTCCGGCTCCGGCGTCATCCCGGTCAACCGGTCAGACCACATCTTCGACATCACTTGTCCCGCACACCCAGAAGGCCGGCGATCTGTTCCGCGATCGGGTTCAGATTCAGCGTGTCGGGCATCTTCTTGGGGTTGTCGTCCCACGGCTGCGGGATGTTCGGGTTGGCGTACACCGCCCGGGCAGCACCACGAACGTCGGTCGGATTGCCTTGTGCGACCGTGCATTTCGCTTCGGTGTTGAACGGGAAGTCGTCGTAGTTGATGTCGAAGTCCGGGTTGCGGGCTTCTTCGGCGGCGATGATGTCCTGGGTGCTCTCGTATCCGAGCGTGCACGCAGGTGGGTTGTTGACCTCCAGGACGATGCCGAAGTGGATCGTGCCGTCGCCGGGCGCCGGGCTGTAGCTGCCGCTGGAGAGCGCAGACAGAAGCGCCAGCGCCGGGCCCGCCGCGAAGAAGGTCGGCGAAATGGTCCGGACGTCCTCGGCGAGATTGCGGACAACGGTGGTGATGTCGCCGCCACTGTCTTGCAGCAGCCTGGAAATCTGTGTGGCGCTGGTGGTTCCGGTGGTCAGCAACCGCCGGATGGCAGGATCGGATGCCTGCAGGGTCTGCGTCACGAGTTCGAGATTGCGTGACCAGCTGAGGATCTCATCGGACTGCTCGGCCTGGGTGCTCAGAACGGTGTCGCTGTTCTGGATGAGCGAGATCGTCTGGGGCAGGTTGTCGAGGCCGGCCTGGGACAGGTTGGTCAGCGAATCCACGAGCGACCGCAGGTTCTCCGCATTGCCGTTGAAGGCCTTGCCCAATTCGGTGACCACCGTGCGCAGGTCGTCCACCGGGATGGAGCCGGTGAAGTCGACGGCCGACTTCAGCACGTCCTGCAGCGGCGGCGGCGTCTTGGTGTCGGTGATGACCGAGCCGTTCTTGAGGTACGGACCGTCGTTGTTCTTCGGGCGAAGGTCCACGTACTGCTCGCCGATCGCCGATCGGTTGGCGACGACGGCCACAGCCGAATCCGGGATGTCCGCGCCATCGGAGTCGAGGATCAGCTCGACCTGGACGCCCTTGGGCTGGAGGGTCAACGCGCCGACCCGGCCTACGGGAACACCTTGATACGTCACCTCGGCATTGGTGAAGATGCCGCCGGAGTCCGGGAATTCCGCCTTTACGGAGTACGACCCGACGCCGACCATCCGATCGAGCTTGGCGTAGGTGGCACCCACGTAGACGATGGCAACCACACCGATCACCACGAAGATGATCAGCTGCCATCGGACGATCTTGGTCATCATGATGAAGCTCCGACGTTAGCGTTGGCCAGCATGTTCATCGGGCCCTGCAGGAAGCTCTGCTGCCCGCGTTCTTCCGGCATCAGCGCGTACTGCCCGCCCGAGGGCGGCGTGTTCGGCCCCGGCCGAGCATTCGGCAGCGGGAGCAGCGTGATGGTCGGCCACCCGAGCCGCGGGCCATTGCCGTTGTAGTACGGGTTCGCAGGGTCGATGATCGGCTGAGGTCCGGTCCGTGGCGGGCTGTACACCGGCTCACCCTGTCCCAC
The DNA here is from genome assembly GCF_051487485.1 of Williamsia muralis. Lineage (GTDB taxonomy): Bacteria > Actinomycetota > Actinomycetes > Mycobacteriales > Mycobacteriaceae > Williamsia > Williamsia muralis_B. Next base: position 541,752 of record NZ_JAHVCV010000004.1, read on the forward strand.
CCCGAGGGCCTCGAGCTGGTTCAGCAGCCGCAGGTCCAGGTTGGCGAACAGGTTGGTCGAGTCACCCTTGACACCCGGGAGCAAAGCGTCCGGGAACGGGTAGGTGAACAGCAGCGGTGACGAGGTGATCAGGTCCGGAGCCGCACCGGCCAGTGCCTGCAGCGTCGGCCGCAGGGCCTTGAGGTCGGTGATGATCTCCTCGCGAGCGGTGCCGAGCACCTGCACCCCGACAACACCCAGCCGGTCGACCTGTTCGAGCATCGCCACCAGTTGAGGTCGCTGCTCTTCGAGAACCGCTACGCCTCTGGGCAGTTCATCGAGAACCCGGTTGATCTGATCGGTCTGTGATCGAGCCCGATTCGACAGCTTGTCGAGGCCGTCGAGCGCGGTCACGATGTTGTTCTTCTGCTCTTCGAGTCCGCTGATCAGGGTCGCGGTCTCGTTGAGGAGACTCTTCACCTGGGTTTCGCGGCCGTCGAGTGCGGTGTTCAATTCGTCGACGATCGGCTTGATCTGCGAGACACCACCACCGTTGAGCAGCAACGACAACGCACCGAGAACCTGCTCGATATCCGTCGCCGTACGCGTGCGGCAGTCCGGCGCACCAACTGCGGGGCAACCGATGGTCTCGGCCGGGTTCTGCCGGGGCAGGTTCGCGTTCTCCTGCGGATCCTCGAGTGCCACGTACTTCTCACCGAGCAGGTTCGTCTGCTGGATCTCCGCGGTGGACGCGTCGGACAGATCGACGCTGTTCTGCACCTCGATCTTCACCTCGGCCGTCCACTGGTCGGGCGAGACCTTGATCGAATCCACCCGGCCGACCTCGATGCCGTTGAACTTGACCGTCGACTGCGGGACCAGGTCGAGGACATCGAGGAATTGCAGTTTGTACGTGCGCGGCGAGTCGCCGAGGCTGGCGCCACCGGGCAGCGGAACAGACTGCAGCCCTTGTGTGCCACAACCACTCACTGCGATCAGCGCAGCACCGGCCAGTGCCGCGGCACCGACCTGCACCAGTCGCTGACGTCCGACGACGTTCTTACGAAGGGGTGACCTCATCAGTTCTCACCCTCCAGTGCCGGATCCGGATTGCCCGGAACCGTGCCCGGCACGGGTCCGCGATTCTGCAGGTTGTCGTTGCTCAGGATGCCGAACGGCAGGTTGAGCGTCGGCGTCTTGATACCTGCGGTGATCTGGTCGGCAACATTTGTACATTGATCGATCAGCGGTTGGAGCGTCTTGCTGAACTGTTCGAACGCCGGGTCACCTGGCTTGAGCTTGCCCAGATCGAGCAACCCACACTGAGCGCCGAGCAGGTCTTGCAACTCGGGGATGGTCAGGTGCAGATCGAGAGTCCCCGACTCCGCGTTGTAGGCGTTCACCAGGTTTGACAGCGCCAGCGGCAGAGCCGTCAGGATCTCTTTCTGGGAGCTCTTGGTGTCCACGAGCATCTGTGTGGTCGGGATCAACTCCGAGACGCGGTCGCCCAGTGCCTCGCGGTTGTCCTCGACGAATCCGGCCACATCACCGAGCGCCACCGACAGCTTGTCGAGTGCGGTTCCGAGCTGTTCACGCTCGCCGGCGAGGAAGTTGTTGAAGTCGGCCATCTGGGTGTTGAACTGTCGCACCTGCTGGTCGTTGGCCGCGAGCATGCCGATGAAGCTGTCGAGGTTCTTGACCGTGTCGACGATGTTGCCCCGCGACTCGTTGAGGGTGTTCGCCGCTTTGGACAGCCCCGTGATCGTCGACTGCAGTGCTTCACCGTTGCCGGCGAGGTTCTGCGCTCCGGTGGTTACCAGTTCGGACACCGCGCCGTTCTTGTTGGCGCCGTCGGGACCGAGCGCGGTCGAGAGCTTCTGCACCGATGAGTACAGCTCGTCGACCTCGACGGGCACCATCGTCTTGGAGACCGGCAGGCTGATGTCCTTCGGCGCCTTCGGGCCGCCGGTGTAGACGGGAGTCAACTGCACGTAGCGGTCGGCCACCACAGACGGTGTGATCTGTACCGCGCCGACATCTTTCGGCAGATTGACGTTGCCGTCGACGCGCATCTTGACGCGCACCTGATCGCCCTCGGGCTTGACGTTCTCCACCGTGCCCACCGCAACGCCGAGCACACGCACGTCGCTGCCGTCGTAGATCCCGACGCTGCTCTTGAAGTACGCGGTGACCTGAGTGCTGTTGACACGCTTGAACACCCACCACAACGACCCCGCCACCAACAGCGCCAGGATCAGCGCGATGACGATGAAGACGATGTGCTTCGGGGTGAACCAGCGGCCGGGACCGCGAGTGTCCTGTGTGTTGCTTGCCGAGGTCATCATTGTCCGGCCACCGTTCCGCCGCCATTGTTGAGCTGCTTCTGCTGCACCGGGAGCCTTGTCGTGTTCTGCTGCGGCAGAGCCGGCGGCAGGATGTTGGTGACCACCGAGTCGAACCAGCGACCACTACCGAGCACGTTGGCGTAGAGCCGGTAGAACGGCGCCATGTACGTGAGCGATTGACGCAGGTTCTCGTTCTGGTCGTTGAGGATCTCGATCACCTGACGCAGCGTCTCCAGCGTCGGGCCGATCTGCTCCTGGTTGTCCTTGACGATTCCGCTGAGGGCATCGGAGAGCGTGATCGTGCTCGAGAGCAGCCGTGAGATCGACTGCTGACGATTGTTGAGTTCCTCGAGCAACTGTCCCGCGCCGTTGATCAACCGCTCGAACTCCTGGTTGCGGTCGGCGAGGATCTTGGAGGTGTCCTTGGTCGCCTCCAACAGTTCCTGGACCTTCTGGTCGCGGCTGGCGATGGTCTCCGACAGTCGGGTCAGCCCATCGAGCGAGGCACGCAGGTCGGCGGGAGTGCCCGAGAAGGCATCCGACAACGTGCGCATGCTGGTCGCGAGCTGGTTGGTGTCCACTTCCTCGATCTGATCGGCGGCGTCGGAGAACGCCTCGATCACGTCATACGGCGAGGTGGTGCGGCTCAGCGGGATGACGTCTTTTGGATCGGCGAGTTCGCTGCCCTGCGGGTCGAGCGCGATGTACTTCTGACCCAGAACAGTCTTGATCTGGATCGACGCCGTGGTCTGGTTGCCGATCCAGGCCTGACTGACCTGCATGTCGACCCGGACCTTGTCGCCTTCGAGTTCGACGGCGCGCACGTTGCCGACCTTGACCCCGGCCACTCGCACCTCGGCGTCCGGCTTGAGACCGGCTGCTTCGGAGAAGTCGGCGGAGTAGATGACACCGGCGCCGATGAGCGGCAGTGAGTTGAGGAAGAAGGCCGAGGTGGACAGCATCAGCAGCACGAGGATGCCGATGAAACCCACGGTGACCGGACTACGTCCGGAACTGGAACGGTCGCTCACTTGCTCACCTCCCCTTCTCGCCTTGCATGGTGGGTCATCTCGTTCACGGTGGATCCTCGTTTGCCCAGCAGCGGGTAGCTGCGCTGGTGTACAGGACGTGGTTGATGTCGGGTAGCGGGATCAGCGGCTGCGTCAGCAAGCTGCTGGTGCCGTTCCCCGCGGTGACATCCAGTCCACAGAGGTAGAACTGGAACCACGAACCGAATGTGGCTGCCCGCCCGATCTTCTGGAGCTTCACCGGCAGGTTGGTCAGTGTTTGTTTGATCTCGTCCTGACGCTGCACCACGGTCTGTCCGAGATCGTTGAGTGCAGCGATCGAGCCCTGGATGGACGGGCGCGTCGGCTGCAGGATCGATGCCGTCACCGCCGTCAGGTTCGACAGCGACGTGATCGCAGATCCGACCGAACCACGCTGTGCCGCAAGGCCGGTGACGAACTTCTCGGTGTTCGTCAGCAACGCGGTGAACTGGTCGTCGTGGTCGTTGAGGTTCTTGAGCACCACGGTCAGGTTGTCGATCAGCGTGCCGATCACCTGGTCGCGGTCGGCGATCGTGTTCGTGAGGCTGGCGGTGTCGCGGACCAGCTCCGAAATCGTGCCGCTCTCACCCTGGAACACCTGGATGATCTCTGCCGACAGCTTGTTGACGTCGTCGGCGGTGAGTTGCTGGAACAGCGGCCGGAAACCGTTGAACAGCTCGGTGAGGTTGATGGCCTCGGTGGTGTTCGGCAGACCGATGGTGCTGCCGCCGCCGATGGTGTCGTCGGGGTCGCCCGGCCCCTTCTCCAGGGACAGGTACCGCTGGCCGGTGAGGTTGCGGAGCTTGATCGCCACCCGCACGCCGGCAGGCAGCCGGCCCCGGTCGACGGAGAAGCTGACCTGGGCCTCGTCGCGGTTGACGATCTCCACTCCGCTGACCTGACCCACCCGGACGCCGGCGATGCGGACGTCGTCGCCCTTGGCGACCTGGGTGGCGTCGGTGAAGATCGCCTTGAAATCAGTGCCGCCACCGCCACCACCGTTGGCCACCGCGAAGGCGAGGACCGAGGTGGCGAGAACCGTGATGACAGAGAAGACGATCAGCTTGACGAGGGGTCCGACAAGACTCTTCATCGAATGCTCACCTGCTGTCCCTGCATCGTCGGTGCTGCGACCATCGTGATCCATCCCGGTATCTCGGCGGGGTCCTTACCGGATGACGCCGCAACGATGGCGCGCACCTGGAGTTTGTTCCGCGGATCGCTGTAGTTGGTCGGCGGATCCTGCTGCTGCTGGGCCTCACCGATCGTCCCCGAGGGGATACCGGAGAACTGCGGCTCGGGCAGGACGGGCAGGTCTCGGGGACCGGCGTTCCGCGACGGAACCTGGTACGAACCGTCATTGACCGACCCGTAGGGGTACTGCGGGAACGGCCGGCCGTTGCGGGCCTGCGGGTAGCAGATCGGTCCGCGCTGGTCGAACAGTCGCGGCTCGTCCTGGTTCGGAAGGTAACGGCCACGCGGGTTGACGAACTGGAGGTTCACGCGCACACCGGGATTCTCGGTGTCCTTACCCGTGATGATGTTCGCCTCGGGGACCAATCCCGCGAAGTTCTTGAACGTGCAGCCGAAGGTCGGCGAGTACCTCGCCAGCGCCGTCAGCAGCGGCTCAGACTGAATTGCTAAGTCCACGAGGTCTTTCCGGTTTGTGGTCAGGAAGTTCGTGCCGTCCACCGCAACCTGGGTCACCGACGCGATCAGTGTGCGGAGGTCGCCCTGGCGCTCATAGAGCGTGTTGGTGGTCGTGCGCAGATTGTCCAGCGAGTCCACCAGATCTGGCAGGGCCTCGGAATAGGTCTCCGAGAAGCTGGCCAGGCCACGCAGCGTGCCCTGGAGTTCAGGCATGTTCGCGTTGATGTCCTTGAAAATCGTGTTGAGCTGCTCGAAGCTCGTGCCCAGGCGTTCGCCGTTGCCAGACAAGGCCTTCGACAGCGCCGACAGGGTGATGTTCAGGTCGGCAGGCGGGATCGCGTCGAGCACCGGGAGCAGCTGATCGAACAACTGCTGCAGCTCCACCGCGTTACCCGACACGTCCTCGTCGATGGTGTCGCCGTTGGTCAGGTGATCGCTCGGCGATCCCTCTTGACCGTCGGGCACCTGCAGCGCGACATAGCGTTCACCGAAGAGGGTCTTCGGCAAGATCCTGGCCGTGGTGTCGGTGGGCAGCATCTTGACCTTGTCCGGCTGCAGCCCGAGGGTCACCACAACCGAGCCGTCCTTGATGTCCGGTTCGACACTGCGCACCTGCCCGACGATCAGGCCACGAGCCTTGACGTCGGCGTTGGCGGGCAACGCATTTCCGGCCGAACTGGTCGCCAACTTGATGTCGACGAACTTCGTGAACGACTTGTTGTACTGCATGATCGTCAACGTCAGGAACAAGATGACAACGATGAAGAACACCAGGCCCAGAGCCCGGCGGCGAAGAGCTTTCATCGGTTTATCCCCCTACTCGCACGGAGGTGGTGGTCCCCCAGATTGCGAGGCCCAGGAAGAAGTCGAGCACCGCGATGATCACCAGGGCCGCACGCACCGCGTGACCCACCGCCACGCCGACGCCGGCCGGACCACCGGTGGCGTAGTAGCCGTAGTAGCAGTGCACCAGGATGATCACGAACGCGAAGATCATGACCTTGCCGAACGACCAGAGGACGTCCGCAGGTGGCAAGAACAGATTGAAGTAATGGTCGTACGAACCCGACGACTGCCCGGTGAACTGCGTGGCTATCAGCCGGGAGGCGAAGTAGGCCGACAGCAGGCCCAGCACGTACAGCGGGATGACGGCGATGAAGCCGGCCAGCACGCGGGTGGTGACCAGGAACGGGATGGACGGGACGGCCATGGTCTCGAGTGCGTCGATCTCCTCGGAGATGCGCATGGCGCCGAGCTGAGCGGTGAAACCACAACCGACAGTTGCGGACAGGGCCAGTCCGGCGACGAGCGGGGCGACCTCACGGGTGTTGGCGTAGGCCGCCAGGAACCCCGTGAGGGCCTGCGACCCGAGCTGATCGAGCGCATTGGCGCCCTGCAGACCGACGACGACACCGGTGAATCCCGACATCAGCACCATCACACCGATGGTGCCGCCGATGACCGCGAGTCCACCGGACCCGAATGCCACCTCGGCGAGAAGCCGGAGCAGTTCTTTGGGGTAACGGCGAATGGTGCGCGGCGACCAGCCGATCGCGCGGCCATAGAACGACATCTGGTCGCCCGCGCCGTCGAGGACGCGCAAAGGAACACGCGCGACTTTGGCCGCCCGATATCCCAGGTCTCCCCGACCTTTGGCGATGGTCACTTCCGAAGTCCTCCTATGAACCCTTGGCGGGAACGATCTGCAAGTAGACCGCGGTGATGATCAAGTTCGCGAAGAACAACAACAAAAATGTGATGACGACACTCTGATTGACCGCATCACCAACGCCTTTGGGGCCACCCTTGGGGTGCAGGCCCTTGTAGGCAGCGACCACGCCGGCGATCACGCCGAAGACGGCAGCCTTCACCTCGGCAACGTATATGTCGGGCAACTGCGCCAGCGCACTGAACGAGGCCAGATACGCACCGGGCGTTCCGTCTTGGATGATCACGTTGAAGAAGTAACCGCCGCCGATACCGACCACCGAGACCAGCCCGCACAGCAGCACGGCCACCAGGACCATGGCGAGCACTCTCGGAACCACAAGTCGCTGAACCGGATTGATGCCGAGCACTTCCATCGCGTCGATCTCTTCGCGAATGGTACGGGCACCGAGGTCGGCAGCCACCGCTGATCCCGCCGCGCCCGCGACCAACAGCGAGGTCACAAGCGGCGCACCCTGCTGGATGACCACCAGGACGCTGGCTGCACCGGTGAAGGATTCGGCACCGAGCTGGCGGATCAGCGACCCGGTCTGCAGCGAGACGATCGCGCCGAACGGGATGGCGACGAGCGCCGTCGGCAAGATCGTGACGCTGGCGATGAACCAGGCCTGCTGGATGAACTCACGCCACTGAAAAGGGCGCACAAAAGTCTGACGTGCGACGTCGATGAACAGCTGAACGATGTTGCCGGTCTGAGAAAGTGCCCCGGAGCCGGCTTTCGCCACCCTGTCGACGCCACGTGTAGTGGCACTGGTCATCTAGAGAGCCTTGTCACCGGCGCGGTATGCGGGGAACTGCTCTGTCTGAGCGTCCGAACCCTGGTAACTGGAGTCGTCGTAGGAAGAGGATGTGGAGGCGGAACCGGAACCGGCGCCCACCTTCTGGGTCTTACGAGCGGCTTCGCGCCCGTTCTCCTGAGCTCGCTCCTCTTCTTGGAAGCTCTCCTCGATCGCGCGCTGGGCGGGCTCGGGCAGCGTGTGCAGGATCTCGCGGACACGGGCCTGACGGCGTCCGACAGCCTTGCGCTCGGGCAGTCCGGGTGTGGCCTGCAGCTGCGGCACGATACCGCGCACATCCTCGGCGGTACCACCATCGGAGTGCCCGGCATCGACCATCTCCTGCTCACGCTTCTGCTGAGCGTCGTCCTTCTCCTCGGACATACCGATGGGTCCGATGCGGCGACCGTTGAGGAACTGATCGACCACCGGCTCGTCCGAGGTGAGCAGCACCTCGCGCGGACCGAACATGACCAGTTCCTTACGGAACAGCATGCCGATGTTGTCGGGAACGGTACGAGCGACCTGGATGTTGTGGGTCACGATGAGGATCGTGGCGTCGATCTGCGCGTTGATGTCGATCAACAGCTGCGACAGATACGCGGTACGGACCGGGTCCAGACCCGAGTCCGGCTCGTCGCACAGGATGATCTGCGGGTCCAGGACCAGAGCACGGGCCAGGCCGGCACGCTTGCGCATACCACCGGAGATCTCGCCCGGGAGCTTGTTCTCCGCGCCTGTCAGACCCACCAGCTCGATCTTGTCCATGACGATCTGACGGATCTCGTCTTCCTTCTTCTTGGTGTGCTCACGCAAGGGGAAGGCGATGTTGTCGAACAGGCTCATCGAACCGAAGAGGGCGCCGTCCTGGAACAGGACACCGAACAGCTTACGGATCTCGTACAGCTCGCGGCTGGAGCATTTGGTGATGTCGGTGCCGTCGATGATGACCGATCCCTGCTCCGGATGGAGCAGACCGATCAACGACTTCAGGAACACCGACTTACCGGTACCCGACGGGCCGAGCAACACGCTGACCTCACCCTGGGGCAGGGTCAGCGACACATCACGCCAAATATTCTGCGAGCCGAACGACTTCGTCAGATTCTCGACACTGACCTCAACGCCCACTGATTTAGTCCCTCCAAAACGAAGTCCGCCCCCGCGCGGAGCCTGTGGTTCGGCTCACTCTAACGCACACAGCGTGACGAATATACGAGCTGTCGATCTTTCTCAGTTTCGTCGCACCCTCGCCGACCCACCTGCCCGACGGCTTCTTCCCGATCGCCGCAGGTAGATCAAACGAACAGTTACTCGCGGGTAACTTGGATCACCGTAAAAACTTTTTCCGCGCGACGCAAATCCAGGTCGGAGCGGGTTCTACTCGTCAGTAGCCAGGGCCGTCAGCACCCCGATCTGTGGCGCCACACCCCACCCGAGACGCAACGATGGCCCGTAGCTGTCGCTACGGGCCATCGTTGTGGAGCGATCGACCCCTACACAGGGATCAACAATCGCTTTTGACGTGCTTGTCTTACTTGACCGAGACCTTGGCGCCGGCTTCTTCGAGCTTGGTCTTGGCAGCCTCGGCAGCGTCCTTGTCGATCTTCTCGAGGATGGCCTTGGGAGCCGACTCGACGAGATCCTTGGCTTCCTTCAGACCCAGTCCGGAGACGACCTCGCGGACGACCTTGATGACCTGGATCTTCTTGTCGCCGGCCGATTCGAGGACGACGTCGAACTCGTCCTGCTCGACAGCGGCTTCGGCGGCAGCGGGTGCACCGGCGGCGGCAACGGCGACCGGAGCAGCAGCGGTGACCTCGAAGACCTCTTCGAACTTCTTCACGAAGTCGCTGAGTTCCAGCAGGGTGAGTTCTTTGAACTGATCGATGAGCTCGTCAGCGGAGAGCTTTGCCATGGTGGCAATCCTTTCTGTCTTTCCTGCGCCCGCGCGATGATGCGACCGCAGGAGGGTTTTGGGGGTTTATTCGGCCGCTTCTGCGGGTGCGCCCGCGGCTTGCTTTTCCTGCAGTGCGGCCGCAAGACGTGCGACCTGCGAAGCGGGCTGACTGAACAGACCCGCGGCCTTTGCCAAGTTGCCCTTCATGGCACCGGCGAGCTTTGCAAGGAGAATCTCGCGTGTTTCAAGGTCGGCGATCTGATTGACCTCGTCCACGGACAGCGCACGGCCGTCCATGTACCCGCCCTTGATGATGAGAGCCTTGTTGTCCTTGGCGAAATTCTTGATCGCCTTGGCAGCCACCACAGGTTCGCCCTCGATGAAGGCAATTGCGGTGGGACCAGTGAACAGCTCGTCCAGACCGGCCACGCCCGCATCAGCAGCAGCGCGCTTGACCAGGGTGTTCTTGGCGACGGAGTAAACAGCGCCTTCGCCCAGTGAGCGACGCAGCTCGGAGATCTGCTTGACGGTCAGGCCACGGTATTCCGTGACGACTGCCGCAGTGGCTCCCTTGAACTGCTCGGTGATCTCCGCAACCGCGGTGACCTTTTCACTATTTGCCATACTTCGCCTCCTCTCATGACGTGTCGGTTGGCACCTCGTCCGACTCGTACGATCGGCCGCGGGCCCCACCAACGACAAACGCCCCGGCACAGGGCACGGGGCGCACACGAGCAAAGCGGCTCTGACGCCGCTTCGAAAGCGAATCCTCGTTCTCCCTGCGTGGGCCGCCGACGTGTGTCGGGCCTTCGGCCGGTCGCGCGATGCGTACCGGTGACCAACGGTCTCTGGTTGAACTGACGCTCGCAGGCCGATGACCTGCGAACACCAAGGTCCAACAGTACCGGCACGACGGGCCGGATCACAAATCAGGCACATCGGGGTCAAGGACCGGCGGCTGTTCTGGCCCAGGGTCGCGACCGAACACCCGCTCGGCTACATTGACATCAAACCATCCGGTGTGAGGTCGGTCACGAATACCTCCTGACCCACCCGGTACCGCAGCACGACGGAGTGTTGCCACAGTTTTCGAGATATGCCCTGCTCAGACGGGGCATTGCCGGAACGCGTGGCCCGCTCGACGCAGAGAGGTGAACGCCGTGGTCTACCAGATCAACCCGTTCGAGAACACCGAGCCTCGGATGAGCGCGATTCCACACTCTGCACCGACCCTCCCGTTCGGCGACCCGACCGGCGGCGCCAACGCCCGTTGGTGGCGCGAACAGGTCGACGGCCGTCCCGCGTTTCCCAAGGTGACGATCGACCGTTCTCTCGAGCTGACCATGTCCGACGGCGTCCGCCTGCGAGCCACCCTCGTACGGCCGGTGAAGATGTCAGGCGAACCCGTGCAGACCCCGCTGCCGACGGTGGTCACCATCAACCCCTACAACCGCGCCCTGCTCGACGCGATCGACCAGGCCACCCATCGTCTTCCCCTCCCCCCACTGTCCGGCGGTGCCCTCGACGTCTTCGGCATCAACCGCAAGCTCGTGCAAAGCGGATACACCCAGCTCGTGGTCGATGTCCGCGGTACCGGCGCCTCGCACGGGCGCTGGCAGATCCTGGGTGAACGCGAACAACGCGACTCCATCGAGGTCATCGACTGGGCCGCCGCGCAGAGCTGGAGCAACGGCAACATCGGGATGGCCGGCTGGTCGTACTCGGCGATCAACTCGCTGCAGGCCGCCGGCAACGGCTCACCGCACCTCAAGGCGGTGTTCGCCATCGAGGGATGTGAGGACATCGTCCGCGACATCTACATCACCGGCGGTGCGCCGTCGGCGTTCATCCCGATCTGGCTGTCGGCGGTGAATCTGCTCAAGTGGCTGCCCAACCCGTCCACAGCGGTGGGTGATGCCCTCAGCACCAACGGCGTCCGTTGGCTGAAGGACCGGGTCGGCTCCCCCGCCACCGAGATCGGCTCGCTGGCGTGGGGCTTCCTCACCGGCCGCGACCCGCGGATCTACGACGATCCCTATTTCGACGAGCGCGACCCCAAGATCGACGAGATCACCGCCCCGACATTCGTCTTCGGTGGGTGGCACGACCTCTTCGGCCGCAGCGCAACCCGCATCTACAACCAGCTCAATCTGCCACCCGGGCAGAAGCAGCTGATCATGGCCGACGGCTATCACCTCGATGCCGGGCTCGGCTTCGGCGGCCGGGTCAGCCCGCCGCGCGTCGACGTGCTCGAACGCGCGTGGTTCGACAAGTGGCTCAAAGGCCTCGACAACGGCGTGGACGAATACGGCCCGGTGACCCTGCAGCAACAGGGCGGTATGTGGACGTCGGGCCAGAGCTTCCCCCGCCCCGAGGCGCGGGTTCGGCGGTTGTATCTGTCGCCCGACGGTTCGGACACCGCCGGGCACTGTGTGCACGACGGCAGTCTGGGGGCGGAGGCGAACACCTCGCGCGCCGAACTGAAGGTGAAGCCGGGCGTGCGCGGCTTCATCTCCCGGGACATGACCCAGGTGACCGCCGGCGCCACCATGTTTCTCGGCAAGGCCTTCACCACCGATGCCCGGTTCCAGGAACGGGGCGCGCTCTCGTTCACCACGGCGCCCGTCACCGAACAGGTACAGATCTCCGGCGCGCTGAATCTGCACCTGCACGCAACCTGTGCCGGTAGCGACGCCCTCTGGGCGGTGACTCTCAACGACGTTGCGCCGGACGGCACCTCGACCGTGCTCACCAACGGCTCATTGACCGCATCCAACCGATCTCTGGACCCAGAACTCAGCGATTACGCCGAGGACGGCTCACTGCTCGTCGCCCATCACCCACTCAGCCGCAAACGCAAACTGAAGGTGATCCCGAACGTACCCATCGACCTCGACATCGACCTGGTGTCCACAGATGCGCTACTGGACGTCGGGCATCGGTTGCGGGTCGACGTCTATGCGGCGAGCATGCCCCGTTTCCTTGCCGTGGTCCCCGACCTGGTGAAGTCCGGATTCCGTTCGCAGAGAATCGTTCTCGACCCGTTCCACCAGAGCCACCTCACGTTCCTGACGGTGGGCGAGCCAGGCTGGTAGCCGGGCACGCGGGTTCTCAACCGACCGCGATACCGCTGTCGCCGAAGGTCACCCGGTAGATCAGTGCAGCTTCAGGTCCGAGCACCAGACCGACGAGGTCGATGAGGGTGCCCGCGAATCGCGGGCCGTGCTTGTCCTGCGCCGACCCCGGGCTCAGGTGGTGGGCTATCTCGTGGAGCACCACCAGCTCGCGCATCGCCCAGCGGCCTTCGGCTGCATCGGGTACCGCGATCGCCCCGTCGCCGTCGGCCGACCGGTACTCGTAGTGGGCTTCGCGCTGTCCCCGGCGGGATCGAACCCTCACCGGAACTGCGGCCCGCGGGAACCTGTCGATAACGCTGTCCAGCGAGAGCACCCGGTTCACGTAGTCGCGTACCGAGTCCACCGAGCCGAACCGCGCCTCCGGCGGCAGGGTCACCGAGGTGCCGGCGATCTCCAGCGTGGAGCCACCGCGTGCGGCACGCTCGAAAACGTTGTGCACCAGCGCTTCTGCGGAGTACAACGCCGAACGTTGGCTGTCACGCTGCGTCAACTCGCCCACTCACGGTTCAGCGCGCCCACTCACGCCTCCAGAGCCCCACGCGCAGCACCCAACTGGTTGTCCTCGCTGATCCGTGCCCGGCGGCCGGCTCGGTCCCCTGCCCGCCGCGCGCCCTCGGAGTAGCCGGCCGACGCACTCTGGGACCGCCACGTGCCCCGCGCGGTGGACGTCTCCTTGTGGAAATCCCGGACCTCTACCTCTTTGTTCCGGAGCACCAGCGCTGTTCCCGAATCCGAACGGCCCCCGTCCGCGGCTACCGCATCCGCACGCGCCTCATCACGGGCTTGCGTGAGCCGCTTGCCGATACGTTCGGCGAACGCGGACTGGAAGTTCAGCCGGGCCGTGATCGGCGACAACGGCTTCTCCTCGACCACCCTGCGCTGCACCCAGCCGCGACGTTCGGTGACCACACGAGCGAAGGTCTCGCCTTTGTACGCACCCGACTTCAAATAGCTGTCGCTGGCGGCGACCATCTGCACCACCAGCGAGCTGTACAGCGCCTCGCAAGTGTCGATGTCGCCGGGGAATCCGTAGGCATAGACGAACGTCGAGTTGCTCGCGACGTCGCAGGTGATGTCGTTGGCGTGGGCGATGGCCACGAAGAGCTGGACATATGTGCGCAGCCCTCGCTTGCCGGCCGTTCCGATCGCTATGTTGCGTTGCACCGGGGACGTGCGCTGTTCGGGCTTCCCATGGGCCCGCGCAACGGCCAGATCGATGGACGCTGCGGTGGCCAACCGTTGCGCCGCCTGCATGAAGGCTTGCGCCTCGTGCTCGTTGTCGGTGCCTTCTGCCTGCCTGAGCAAACCGGAGATGCGGGTCAGGAGTTTGTCGTCTTGCACGCTCACAACCCTAAGGCGTCGGTGTGACTGCTCCCCCGCCTGCGCCAACGTCATGTTCACAACGCGGCCTCTGTGGACAAACCCCTCGTTGGCAGCATTAGGAAATGATGATTTACTAACTGCGTGGCGCGCCCTCGAGTGAACTCCGATGATCACCTGCTCGATGCAGCCGACGCCGTCCTGTCGCAGACCGGCTCGGCCCGGTTCACCCTCGAGATGGCAGCCCGGGAGGCCGGCGTCTCGGCGGCGACCTTCGTCAAGCGCTTCGGTTCCAAACGCGGACTGCTCATCGCGTCATCGCAGCGCTGGGTCGACGCGATCGATCTCGACGACGTCGGGGGCCCGGGCGAACCGGTCCTGGCGGCGCTTCGCCGATTGTCGGTGGGGTCCTACACCGACAGCGACGACCCCGACGAGGCCGGAAATCACGTGTCCTCACTGGCGATGGATCTCGGCGATCCGGAACTGACTCGACTGCTTGCCGCAGGCTGGGACAAGAAGCGACGACAATTGCAAGCCGTCATCGCCCGGGCCGTGGACAGCGGTGAACTATCCGGCGCGCCTCCTCCCCCCGCCGCTGCCCGAACGTTGTTCGCGCTACTGGAGGGCACCTTCCTCGGCTGGACCGTCCAACCGCACGGTTCCCTCATCGACGCCCTCGGCGACGAGTTCGATCGACTCATCACCACCTGGACATGAAAGGACAACAATGACCACATCCCCTTCCCCGAGCCCTGTCACCGGAGCGGTGTTCATCGCGACCAGCGTCGACGGTTACATCGCCCGCACCGACGGCGGCATCGATTGGCTGCTCAGTCGCGACGAGAACCTCGGCGAGACCGGTTACGACGCCTTCATCGCGACCACGGACGCAATTGTCATGGGCCGCAACACCTATGAGGTGGGGTGCAGTTTCGACACCTGGCCCTACGAGGGAATGCGCGTGTTCGTGGTCAGTACCACCCTCGAACCCGGAGCCGACGACCGGATCTCCGTGCACCGCGGTCTCGACGAACTCTTCGAGGCCGCCCACAACGAGGGTGTCCGTCATGTCTATGCCGACGGCGGTCGTCTGATCACGAGCTTCCTCCAGCGTGGCCTGATCACCGAGATCACGATCACCACGGCACCGGTGATCATCGGATCCGGTCTGCCGTTGTTCGGCGCCATCGATCACGACATCCCGCTCGATCACGTGCGCACCACAACGCTCGGCAACGGGATGACCCAGAGCGTCTACCGGGTCTCGGCGGCATGAGTCGTCTCTGACCGGGCGACGGCCGCACGACGCCGTCGTGCGGCTGGTGCGATGCTGGACGGGTGAATCGAGATGTCGACGAAACCTTGGCCGGTCGAACGCTGTTCGACCACTCCAACACGTCCACGCGTGACTTCTACAAGCTGATCACCGCCGCGATCGTCCCGCGGCCGATCGCCTGGGTGTCCTCGCGCAGCGCCGAGGGCGTGGACAACCTCGCACCATTCAGCTTCTTCTCCGTCAGCTCCACCGATCCGCTGGTCGTGCAGTTCACCGCGGTCGGCGGCAAGCACAGCGCGGACAATGCTGCGGCCACCGGGCAGTTCGTCGTCAACATCGCCACGGAGCCGATGATGGACCAGGTCAATGCCACGTCGGCCGGCTTCGCGGAGGACGTCAACGAGTTCACCGCCGTGGGGGTCGCCTCGGCACCGGCCACGGTCGTCGACTGCCTGAGGGTCCGCGACAGCCCGGTGGCCATCGAATGCGAACTCCACCAGATCATCGAGGTCGGCAATTCGCAGGTGGTGATGGGGCGTGTGGTCGCGGTGACGGTTGATCCCGCTGTCGCCGCCGCCGACGGCCACCCGGACTTCACGAGGCTCGCACCGGTCAGCCGTCTGGGCCGGACCGAATGGGGTCTGCCGGGCAGGGTGGTCGAACGCGAACGACCCTGAGACTCCTCTGGCTGAGCAGCCCGGGCAGGTTTTGCTCGGTTTCGGGAAGGTAGTGACGCGCTCAGGCGTTGTTGCACACGTACAACTAATTCGCGTGATGACTACTTTCCAGCAGTGAAGAAGGCCCGTCTATGTCCTTGACCCTGTCGATTCTCGATCTTGCACCGATTGCGCCCGGTGAGAGCGCCCACGCGAGCTTCGAGGCAAGTGTTGCGCTGGCCCAGGCCGCAGAACGCAACGGCTACAAGCGAGTCTGGTACGCCGAGCACCACAACATGGAGTCGATCGCCTCATCGGCCACCAGTGTGCTGATCGCTCATATCGCCGCGCACACCGAGACAATCCGTCTGGGTGCCGGCGGCATCATGCTCCCCAACCATGCGCCGCTGACGATCGCCGAGCAGTTCGGCACCCTGGAGACGTTGCACCCCGGCCGGATTGATCTGGGTCTGGGCCGCGCACCCGGTAGCGACCAGGCAACGATGCGCGCACTGCGCCGAGACCACAGCTCGGCCGAGAGCTTCCCTCAGGACGTCCTCGAATTGCAGGCCTACCTGCGTGGACAGTCGCGGATCCCCGGCGTTCAGGCCGTTCCCGGCGCGGGCACGGATGTACCGCTGTACATCCTGGGTTCGTCACTGTTCGGCGCTCAGCTGGCCGCTGCTCTCGGGCTCCCCTACGCTTTTGCGTCGCACTTCTCGCCTGACGCCCTGGAGCAGGCGGTGGCGCTCTATCGCCGCGAGTTCAAGCCCTCGGCTCAGCTGTCGGAGCCCTATGTGATCGCGGGCGCGAACGTTGTCGCGGCCGACGACGCCGACGAGGCGGCGAGGGACTACGAGGCGTTGCGTCGCATCCGGGTGCGGATGTTCATCTCCCGCGGGCCGTCGACCCCGGAATACAGCGATGAGGAGATCGATGCGTTCCTCACCACCCGCGAGGGCCGCGGCATCGCCAACATGATGAAGTACACCGGCGTCGGCACGGGCGCGGACGTCCGCGGCTTCTTGGAGGACTTCGCCGAGTTGGCCCAGGCCGATGAGGTCATCGTGGCCCATCAGTCGGTGACCAGTGCCGGACGTATCCGTTCTCTCGAGCTCACCGCCGAGGCAATGAAGACCGCGAAGGTCTGATCCACCCCTAGAGCGAGCGAAGCAAAGCGAAACCGCCCGGCGGATGGCCCGCGTCGTCTGGACTGAGGATGAGCGAGCGCAGCGATGCGAAGACGAGGGAAGACGACGCGAGAAAGGCCATCCGCCCGCGAGCGCCAGCGAGCCAAAAACACAGTGCCGGGACCCCGTTACGGAGTCCCGGCACTGTGATGCTCAGCCTGTAAGAGTTGGTCAGTCCTCTTCGAGGTAATTACGGTTCACCGCAGGATCCACCGGGATGCCCGGTCCGGTGGTGGTCGAAACGGTGACCTTCTTCAGGTACCGGCCTTTTGCTGCTGACGGCTTCACACGCAGGATCTCGTCGACGGCTGCTCCGTAGTTCTCGACCAGCTTCTTCTCGTCGAAGGAAGCCTTGCCGATGACGAAGTGCAGGTTGGCTGCCTTGTCGACGCGGAAGTTGATCTTTCCGCCCTTGATCTCGTTGACGGCCTTGGTCACGTCGGTGGTGACCGTGCCCGTCTTCGGGTTCGGCATCAGCCCACGCGGTCCGAGGACACGCGCGATCCGGCCGACCTTGGCCATCTGGTCAGGGGTGGCGATCGCGGCGTCGAAGTCGAGCCAGCCGCCCTGGATCCGCTCGATCAGATCCTCGGCGCCCACTTCGTCGGCTCCGGCGGCGACGGCCTCGTTGGCCTTGTCGCCGGCGGCGAACACGATGACGCGGGCGGTCTTGCCGGTGCCGTGGGGCAGGTTGACGGTGCCGCGCACCATCTGGTCTGCCTTACGGGGATCGACGCCGAGACGGACGGCGACCTCGACGGTTGCGTCGGTCTTGGTGGAAGCGGTCTCCTTGGCAAGCTTGGCAGCCTCCAGCGGGCTGTAGAGCTTGGACTTGTCGACCTTTTCCGCAGCGGCTTTGTAGGCCTTACTGGTTTTACTCATGTTTGCTCTGTCTTTCTCCGCAACTCATGCGGGTTGGTGGTGCGGACCGAGCCGGCCCTCCCACGTGATGTCTGTTCGAGGAAGAGACTCAGGCCTCGACCGTGATGCCCATGGAGCGGGCGGTTCCGGCGATGATCTTGGCGGCCTGTTCAACGTCGTTGGCGTTGAGGTCTTCCTGCTTGGTCTTGGCGATCTCGCGGACCTGGTCCATCGTGACCTTGCCGACCTTGGTCTTGTGCGGCTCTCCCGAACCCTTCTGCAGACCGGCGGCCTTCAGCAGCAGTTTGGCGGCCGGCGGGGTCTTCAACTTGAAGTCGAAGGAGCGATCTTCGTAAACGTAGATCTCCACGGGCACGACATTGCCGCGCTGGCTTTCTGTCGCGGCGTTGTACGCCTTGCAGAACTCCATGATGTTCACGCCATGCTGGCCGAGTGCCGGACCCACGGGGGGTGCGGGGTTGGCTGCGCCGGCCTGGATCTGAAGCTTGATGATCCCGGACAGCTTCTTTTTCTTCTTGGGGGGCATCCTTTTCCCTGTTTCTGATTGATTGCGTTTGGGCTGACAACACTCCGTCAGCCCGGTTTCGCGCCCGCTGGAGACGCGAAAGTCTTAGATCTTCTCGACCTGGTTGAAGGCGAGTTCGACGGGGGTCTCGCGACCGAAGATCGAGACGAGCACCTTCACCTTGCGCTGTTCGGCGTTGACCTCGCTGATCGATGCGGGCAACGTCGCGAACGGGCCGTCCATGACGGTGACCGACTCGCCGACCGCGAAGTCGACCTCGACAACGGGTGCGGAGGCGGCAGCCAGGTCGGAACCGGCGTCGCTGCCGGACTTCGCCGACGACTTCTTCGGCTCGGCACGTGGCAGCAGGAACTTGAGCACGTCATCCATGGACAACGGCGAAGGACGCGAGGTCAATCCCACGAAGCCCGTGACGCCCGGGGTGTTGCGCACTGCGCCCCACGATTCGTCGTTGAGATCCATGCGCACGAGGATGTAGCCCGGCAGCACCTTGCGGTTGACCTTCTTGGGCTGGCCGTTCTTGATCTCGGTGACTTCTTCGGTGGGCACCTCGACCTGGAAGATGTAGTCGCCCACATCCAGGTTCTGCACGCGGGTTTCGAGGTTGGCTTTCACCTTGTTCTCGTAACCGGCGTAGGAGTGGATCACATACCAGTCGCCAGCTGCGCGCTTGAGGGACTTCTTGAGGGCCTCGACCGGGTCTTCTTCTTCCTCGGGTTCGACGACCTCGGGGGTCGTGTCCTCGTCGGAGGCGTCCTGATCGGTGCTGTCGGCCTCATCGGAGGCGTCCTGGTCGCTGCTGTCGGAATCAGCCGGCGCTTCGGGGTCGGAGATGCCACTGTCAACAGCCTCCGAATCACCGACCGTCTGATCGGTGACGTCGGTTTCGGTCTCGCTGATCTCAGCGTCGTTCTCGGGGGTGCTCACTGCAGCCCACGCTCCCTTTCCTCGAAGCGGCCGTACGGGTGATTACCCGAACAGCCACAAAACGGCCTTTGCGAAGAGCAGATCCAGCCCGGAGATGAACGCGACCATGATGATCACGAAGATCAGCACGACGATCGTGTACTGAATCAGCTGCTTGCGAGTGGGCCAGATGACCTTCTTGAGCTCGCTGACAACCTGCTTGAGGAAGATCCACAACCGGATGAAGGGATTGTGGCTGTCCTCGGGCCGGACTCGCTTGCGTTTGCCGTCTTTCTTTTTGTCTTTGGTCTTTTCCTTGGTGGCGACGGCCGATCCCGCTGAATCGTCGTCGTCGCTCTTCGTCAGGTTCGTCCGTTTGCCACGCGGCGAACGCTTACCCGTCGGGCGAGCCGCCGTCTGAGTGTCTCCGTCGGAGACTTTCTCAGCATCGGACTCGTCCACCGAACCGGCTTCGCCGTCGACTGAGGTGTCGACCTCGACCTCGTCGTTCGACTCGGCCGCGCTCTTGGCGCGTTCGGCACGGTCGCGCTTGCTCAACTTGATCCTCTCGTGGCTGAAGTCGGATGTTCGGCGGCAGGCGATGTGCCTGGGCACCGAACAGCTGACATCGGGTGCCCTGAGGTGCCGACGTGCACACCGTCAAGGGCAGGGGCGACAGGACTTGAACCTGCAACCTGCGGTTTTGGAGACCGCTGCTCTGCCAGTTGAGCTACGCCCCTTTGGGACGGCGAGTTACTCGGTGACCACCTTGCGATGGTCTCGAGGCCACGTCGACCCGGTGTCTGCACTACACAAAACCAACGCGCCACCCTCAGGGCAGCGCGCAAGTGTGAGTAGAACTCAGACTATTGAAGTGTACGTCACCGGGCGGGTTGAACTCCAACTCGGTGTTGACCCGCGGAAACCGCAGGTCATTCGTACCCACGATCAATTGAACTGCACGCTGACCAGTGCTCGTCCGAAAATCTTGCGCTCACCTTGCTTGGCAACGATCGAGATCTGGCCGCGGCGGGTGTCGGGATCAAGCGACTTCACCTTGCCGGTGAAGTCGACGGCCGCGAAGTCGTCGGCCGGCACGTACACCGGACTGGTGAACCGCACGTTGTATTCGTAGATGGCCGCCGGGTCGCCGATGAACTCGCCGATGAAACTGGCTCCGAGACCCATGGTCTGCATGCCGTGGGCCACCACGTCCTGCAGGCCGGCCACCTTGGCGACCTCGTCGCTGTAGTGGATCGGGTTCGGATCGCCTGCCACACCGGCGTAGTTGATCAGGTTTCCACGGGTCAGCTTGAACGTCCGCGCGGGGAGTTCTTGTCCGACCGTCAGCGTGTCGAAATCGATTGCGGCATAAGGCTTTGGATCGACAGCCGGGTCCGGGTCGGTGTAGCGGTCGAACGGGCCGTGGATGGTCTTGCCCGGGTCGATGCCGGGGGGCTCGTCCATCATCACGTGTTCGATCTTGTCGATCAGCGCGGGGTCGACCTCGATGGCGGCTCTGGCGGCCAGGCTCGTCCACGTGGTCATCACGGGTTCGTTGTGCTGATTCCAGACGACGTTCTTGGTGACCATCAGGTCGGTGCCCGACATCTGCCGGAACGAGTCGAGGGACACGTCGCAGATCAGGTGGTCGCCGACCTTGATGGGCCGATGGAACACCAGCCGCTGATCGCTCTGCATGATCTGCCAGAGGTCGTAGCCGGTGATGACATCTTCGAAGAGGCGCCGCTGGGCGATGATCCCGAGGACGGATACGAATGTGGGCGCGGCGACGAGGGTGTCGTGGCCCATCTCACGGGCCTTGGCCTCGTTCCAGTGGACGGGGTTGGTGTCCTGGACGGCGCGGGCATGCTCGCGCACCTTCTCGCGGCCGACCTCGTAGTAGTCGTCGACGGTGTACTTGTACCCCACCAGCGCCTGCGTGTGTTCGGCGATTTCTTCGGGGGTCAGCTTGACGCCGTCCCGGATGGCCTGGATGCGCTCGGCAGCTTGGGCTTCGCTCACATTCGTCACTAAACCGACCTCTGACTTTCGACTTTTCGTCGACTCCGGCGGCTTGTCGATGTGGGCCGCGCCGCGGGTGCCGTGGCTACTCCCGGACAATCGTCGGCCGAGAAGGGCCGACTTCGCTGGGGCGCCGCAGTGGCCCCCGCTGCGCAGGCGGCCTCGAACGGCCGCCCGGCGTGGGAGTTAGCGCGATTCCTTGTGGTTCTGGTGCTTGCCGCAGTTCGGGCAGAACTTCTTGATCTCTAGGCGATCGGGATCGTTGCGGCGGTTCTTCTTGGTGATGTAGTTGCGGTGTTTGCAAACCTCGCAGGCCAAGGTGATCTTGGGGCGCACGTCTGTTGAGGAGGCCACGGGATTGCCTTTCAGGTGGATCGTGTGGTGTACCACCGTGAGGCGGTACTTGTGGCGCATCGTCGCAAGACGACACTTCGTAGCGCGTCGTCGGAGACGACACTTCGTAGCGATGGCCGGACTCGAACCGGCGACCTAACGATTATGAGTCGTTCGCTCTAACCAACTGAGCTACACCGCCATGGCCCCGATTCCAGGTCCGACAGCGCGTCTGGCATCAGCTGCGCCGCTGCCCAGGATCTGAGTCCAGCGAGCCCCCTGACGGAATCGAACCGTCGACCTTTTCCTTACCATGGAAACGCTCTACCGACTGAGCTAAGGGGGCGTTCGCTTTCCATGTGCTGCCTACCTGGCAACGCACGAAGAGCCTTAACGAGATTACACAGCGGCGCTGGTACACGCCAAATCGCCTGTGTAGTTGTCTCGCCGCACCAAACGACCTCGGGCCGGTTCACCCAGCTCGAGGCCGTTTTGCGGTGCTGTGGCAGGTATAGGATTCGAACCTATGTAGCTTGCGCGACGGATTTACAGTCCGCTCCCTTTGGCCGCTCGGGCAACCTGCCGGGCTACTTTCCGTAGTCTTTTGGACCGGCGGAAAGCAACGCCGCAAAGAATACAACGGGCATGGCCCCTGAGCACAAATGCCCTGCGTATGGCCGCCTGTTTCGGCCCCGGAGACCATCGGGCCCATCACTGCAGGGGCGGCGACTAGGCTTGTCGGTTATGGCAGATTCATCGTTCGACGTGGTCAGCAAGCTCGATCGGCAGGAAGTCGACAACGCTCTCAATCAGGCGGCGAAAGAGTTGTCGCAGCGGTACGACTTCCGGGGCACCAACACCAAGATCGAGTGGTCGGGTGAAGAGAACATCGTGATCACCTCCGACGCCGAGGAGCGCGCCCAGGCGGGCCTGGAGGTCTTCAAGGAGAAGCTCATCCGACGCGACATCTCTTTGAAGGCTTTCGACGCCGGCGAGGTCGTCACTTCGGGCAAGACCTACAAGATCACCGGAACCTTGGTGCAGGGCATCGACTCGGAGAAGGCCAAGAAGATCACCAAGGCGATCCGCGACGAGGGGCCCAAGGGCGTCAAGGCTCAGATCCAGGGTGAGGAGCTGCGCGTCTCGAGCAAGAAGCGCGACGACCTGCAGGCCGTGATCACGCTCCTGAAGAACAAGGATTTCGAGATCGCCCTGCAGTTCGTGAATTACCGCTAGTCCCCCACACCCACATCGTCCCGCTCAGAGGGCGCAGAGGGTAGATACCCCTTGCCTTCCCACCGGCGGGACGATTGTGGTGGCTTTCGACGACGTCAGCGGTGTGGGCCGGCCATCTCTTCCAGGCGCCTGATGCGGTCTTGCATCGGGGGGTGCGTGGAGAACAGCTTGCCCACCCGCTCGCCGGCCCGGAACGGGTTGGCGATCATCAGGTGAGACTGGGCGGCGAGGTCGGGATTCGGCGGCAGCGGGGCGACCTGCACCCCGCCGGAGATCTTGCGCAGGGCCGACGCGAGGGCCAGCGGGTCGCCGGTGAGCTCAGCACCCGAGGCATCGGCCTGGTACTCGCGTGAGCGCGAGACCGCCAGTTTGATCACTGTTGCAGCGATCGGGCCCAGAAATGTGATGAGCAACAACATGATCGGGTTGGCGCCGCCCTCACGGTTGCTGCCGAAGAAGAACGCGAAGTTGGCGATGCCGCTGATCACCGCGGCCATCGCGCCGGCCACCGACGAGATGAGGATGTCGCGGTTGTAGACGTGTGACAGTTCGTGGCCGAGGACGGCGCGGAGCTCGCGCTCGTCGAGGATCTGCAGGATTCCTGCGGTGCAGCAGACTGCGGCGTTCTTCGGATTACGTCCGGTGGCAAAGGCGTTCGGCGCCTCGGTGGGGCTCACGTACAACGCGGGCATGGGCTGGCGCGCCACGGTCGCCAGCTCGCGGACGATCCGGTACAGCGCCGGCGCCTGCACCTCTGTGACGGGCTGTGCGTGCATGGCCTTGAGCGCCATCTTGGCGCTGTTGAAGTAGATGTAGGCGTTGAATCCGACCGCAGCCACCACGGCGACGAACAGGATGGCGGGACTGCGAAACGCTGCCCCGATCCCGACGATGATCGCCGACATGAATCCGAGCAGCAGGACGGTCTTCAGGCCGTTGGCATGACCACTCATCCATCACTCCCGTCTGTACACACGGCAGCACAACGATCGGGCCCGACCTCACGGTTCCCGATCCCAGGCCGGTCAGAGCCGGACCGCGCAGCAGGTCAGCCGATCCGGTCGATGGTGTACCGCACCAGCGAGCTCATCGCATCGTGCGCGGGCCCCTCGGGGAGCTGGGCCAGTTCGGCATCGGCCGCATCGGCATACCCCTGGAGAGTGGCTCGGGCCTTGGCCAGGCCCGCCGACTTGTTCAGGAGTTCGAGTGCTTCGGCGACCTCGGCGTCGTCGGTGAGCGGCCGGGGCGTGCCGTCGGCGGCGAGTACCAACTCGCGCAACCGGGTTTCGTCGGGGTCTGCGATGGCGTAGAGGACCGGCAGGGTGTGCACGCCTTCGCGC
The DNA here is from genome assembly GCF_051487485.1 of Williamsia muralis. GTDB lineage: Bacteria > Actinomycetota > Actinomycetes > Mycobacteriales > Mycobacteriaceae > Williamsia > Williamsia muralis_B. The sequence goes on from NZ_JAHVCV010000004.1 coordinate 566,009, forward strand.
AGATCGGTTCCCGGGTTCTTACCCGAATCACCGGCCACCGAGCTGATGTCGATGATGTCGTCGCTGACCTGGAAAGCGGTCCCGATCGAGTCGCCGAGCCGGGACAGGCGTTCGATCTGCTCTTCGTCCGCACCCGAGGACATCGCCCCGAACCGGCCACTGGCCGCGATCAGCGAACCGGTCTTCTCCCAGACCACCTTCAGGTAGTGGTCGACTGGGTCGAGCTTGCCCTGCGAGCCCACGGTTTCACGCATCTGACCGGTGACCAGCTCGGCGAAGGTGTCGGCGATGATACGGACGGCGTGCGGCCCGAGAGTGGACACCAGACGCGAAGCCCGCGCGAACAAGAAGTCGCCGGACAGGATCGCAACACTGTTGCCCCACCGGCTGTTGGCGCTGACGGCACCGCGCCGCAGCTCGGCCTCGTCCATCACGTCGTCGTGGTACAGCGTCGCCAGGTGGATCATCTCCACGACGGTCGCCGAGATGATGACCTCGTGGGCGTGTGGGTTGGGGCCGAAATGGGCCGACAGGATCGAGAAGATCGGCCGGAACCGCTTGCCGCCGGCCTTGGCCAGATGCGTGGCCGCCTCGGTCAGGAAGTCCTCACCAGAGGACAACTCCTCGAGCAGCAGCTTCTCGACGCTCTCCAGCGACCTGCCCACATCTGCGGCGAAGTCTTCCGAACCCATATCGAGACCCGCGAACGTCGTCTTCACGCCTGACCAGCTCCTGTCATAGGACGAGCCTAATGGTGCGCGATACTGGCCGGGTGAGTGCACCCATCCCATGTCCGTCGCGCACCCAGGTGCTTGTGGTCGGCGCAGGTCCCGGCGGCTCGGCCGCGGCGTATGCGGCAGTCCGGGCGGGATACGAGGTGACTCTGCTCGACTCGGCGGTGTTCCCGCGGGACAAGACGTGCGGTGACGGACTGACGCCCCGCGCCATTGCCGAACTCGACGCCCTCGGCCTCGGCGACGCGTTCTCGGGTCCACGAATTCTCGGACTGGACATGCAGGGCTGGGGCGGCCGTCAGCTCGTTCGCTGGCCGTCGAAGTCGGACCATTTCCCCGATTACGGCAGCGCTGTCACCCGCACCGAACTCGACGACCGGATCCGCGTTCATGCCGTGGAGGCCGGAGCGACGATGGTGTCGGGCACCAAAGCGGTCGGCGCCACCGTCGTCGACGGCAAAGTGACTGCGGTACAGGTCAATACAGACGACGGTCCCGCGGAGATCAAGGTCGACAAGCTCATCGTCGCCGATGGGGTGCGCTCGGCCTTGGGCAACGCGCTGGGACGGTCGTGGCACCGCACCACCGCTTACGGCGTGGCCGCGCGGGCCTACGTGCAGTCCGAACGCTGCAACGACCCCTGGATGGGGTCGCATCTGGAATTGCGCGGCACCGATTCCGAACTGCTGCCCGGATACGGCTGGGTCTTCCCATTGGGTTCGGAGACCGGGCTGGTCAACATCGGGGTGGGTGCCCTTGCGACGGACAAACGCCCGGCGAGCATGGCGCTTCGCCCGATCATCGAGCACTACACCAACTCTCAGCGTGAGGACTGGCGGCTCAGCGGCGAGCCGATGCGCATCGCCTCGGCGCTGTTGCCGATGGGCGGAGCGGTCAGCAACGTCGCGGGCGGCAACTGGGTGTTGATCGGCGATGCGGCCGCCTGCGTCAACCCACTCAACGGCGAGGGCATCGACTACGCGTTGGAGACCGCGCGACTGGCCGTGGAAGTGCTTGACCAGCAAGACCTTTCGGCTCTTTGGCCGGACCTGCTCCGATCGCGATACGCGTTGGCGTTCTCCGCCGCCCGCCGACTCGCAGCCGTCCTGACCGTGCCGCGGGTGGTGCCCGTCCTGGGCCGCCCAGGCATCCGTTCGGCAGCGCTGATGTCGATGGTGGTGCGGGTGATGGGAAATCTGATCACCGAGGACGACAGCGACCTGATCGCCCGGGCCTGGCGCGTCGCAGGCATGACCAGCAGCGCACTCGACTCCCGCCCACCTTTCACTTGACCCCCTCCCCCGATGTTGTGCCCTTCTGGCGAACAAAACCCCAGGTCGCGACCGCCAGAACCGCACATCATCGGGGGCGGGGGCGGGGGCGGGATTGGACAGGCTAGCGGGGCTTGATGCCGCGGTGAAGGGCGGTGATGCCGAAGGTGAGGTTGCGCCAGCGGACGTGCTCGAAACCTGCGGACTTCATCCGCTGCGCGAGAGCGGCCTGGTCGGGCCATTCGCGGATCGACTCCGCAAGGTACACATAGGCGTCGGGATTGCTGGACACTTTCCTGGCAACCGAGGGCAGCGCCTTCATCAGGTATTCCATGTACACCACGCGCATCGGCGCGAACACCGGTGTGGAGAACTCGCAGATCACCACTCGCCCACCGGGTTTGAGAACACGGAACAGTTCTGCAAACGCCTGGTCGACGTCGTTCACGTTACGCAGACCGAAGGAGATGGTCGCGGCATCGAACGACTCGTCTCCGAACGGCAGGTGAAGCGCATCGGCCCCGACCTTCGGTACCGACCGCCGGGCGCCGGCCTTCAGCATCCCCATGGAGAAATCGGCAGCCACACAATCCGCGCCCGAGCGGGCCAGCTCCTCGGTGGACACCGCGGTACCGGCGGCAAGGTCGAGCACCACATCGCCGGGTCCGAGGGCAAGCGCCTTGCGGGTGGCGACCCGCCATCCCCTGTCCTGACCGAACGAGAGCACCGTGTTCGTCAGGTCGTAGCGGCCGGCCACTCCGTCGAACATGGCCGCGACGTCGGCGGGATCCTTGGCCAGCGATGCACGAGACATAACGGCCACCGTACCGGCTGGAGAAGACTCCCCGTGAACCTCTATGCCGACCGCCGACGCAACAGGTCGTCGCGGCCGAGGACGTCGTCGTAATGCCAGATCAGCTGGTCAGCAATGGCCGACCAGGTGCGTCCACGCACGCTGCGCCGGGCGGCCGTGCCGAACTCGTCACGGGTCCTCTTGTCCTGCAAGGTCGCGACGGCATCGACGAGCCGGGGCGAGAAGTCTTCGACGGCGAGTAGATATCCGGTCCGGCAGTGGGTGATCAGGTCACGCGGACCGCCGGCGTCGGGGCCGATCGCGGGAACACCGCTGGCCAGGGCCTCCTGCACCGCCTGGCAGAACGTCTCGTGTTCGCCCGCGTGCACGAAGACGTCGAGGCTGGCGTAGGCGCGGGCGAGGTCGAGACCGCCGAGTTCCCCGGTGAACACCGCGTCGGGCATCAGCTTGCCGAGCCGGTCGCGCTCAGGCCCACCGCCCACGATCACCAGCTGCACGTCCGAACGTCCGGACAGCACCGCGAGGCGCTCAACGTGCTTTTCGGGCGCCAATCTGCCGACGAAACCGACGATCAACTTGCCCTGTGGGCTCCACTTCGACCGCAATGATTCGTCACGTCGATCGGGATGGAACCGCTCGGCATCAACACCTCTGCCCCACTGGAACACCCGTGGAATGCCGTGATCTCGAAGGGCTTTCACCGACACGGTGGACGGCGCAAGAGTGCGGTCGCAGGCGGTGTGGAGTTTGCGGGTCCACGCCCAGGCAGCGCGAGTGCCCAGTTTCATCCCGTAGCTCGCCGCAAAGCCCGCGACATCGGTCTGGAACACGGCCACCGACGGCACATCGAGGCGCCGTGCTGCGGCAGCTCCCGCGGCCCCGACCACAAACGGCGATGCCAGGTGCACCACGTCCGGCTCGAAATCGGCGAGTGCGCGGAACATCGACGGCGCGGGCACACCGACGGGCAGTGAACTGACCTTCGGGACCATCACGGAAGGGATGTAGTGGACAGGAGCGCCAGAGACCTCGTCCGGCCCGCGCGACGGCTTTTCACCCTTGCTCGCCGACCGGGGAAGGGCCGGCGCGATGATCATGGCTTCGTGCCCGGCGTGCTCAAAATGCTCGGCCACCCGCAGCACGGAGTTCACCACGCCGTTCATGTTCGGGAGAAAGCTCTCCGCGACGATTGCGACTCGCACGGTGCCAGTGTGGGCACCGGACCTGTCAGGAGGTCTGCGACGCCGTGACCGGAGGCCGAACCGTAGGTGAACGTCCATTGGCGCGGCGGCGGTGTGTTTCGGCCAGCAGCACCATGATCGCCGCGATGGCGAGCCACGAATACACCAGTACCGACAGTGCGGGCAGGATCGACAGACTTGCGTCGCGTCCGGCCACCCGGACCAGCTCGGGGTTGGTCGAGGAGTATTCGATGCTGATCCGCTGCCCCTCGGTCAGTCGTCCGGGGTAGAACACCCCGAGCCTGGGACTGCGGAAGATGCCGTCCGGCGTGGAGAAGCTGACGGTGGCCTTGGTGGGGCCGGCGCTGACCACGTCGGCCACGGCGGTGGCCTTGTCGTCGTCGATCAGCGCATCGTCGCGGTACGAGCCGGCGACCATCACGGCCATCATGATGGTCACCAGGACCCCGACCGTGAGTAGTCCGATCTGTACTCGGCGCAGCACGGTAGCGGACATGCAGGCCACAATAGCGACCCTGGCCGCCTCCCCACCGAACCCTGTGACCGCCGACTCATCAGGACAACAATGTTGTTCATCCAACATTGAGCCCTAGTTACCCGTAATATCCCGGGACCAGTGGCCGCTGCGCTGAAACCCTCGGGCGTTGGTTGCGGTCGCTCAGTCTCGTTGATTGGACCTTTCATGGCCGACCTCAAACCCTATTTCGACGACGTCCAAGCTCATTACGATCTGTCGGACGACTTCTTCGCACTGTTCCTCGATCCGACGCGGACCTACAGCTGCGCCTACTTCGAGCAGGACGACTACACGCTGGAGCAGGCTCAGCGAGCGAAAGTCGATCTGGCACTGGGCAAATGCGACCTCCAGCCGGGCATGCGCCTGCTCGACATCGGTTGCGGATGGGGCGCCACGGTGATGCGGGCAGTGGAGGGGTACGGCGTCGACACGGTGGGACTCACGTTGTCGCAGAACCAATTCGAGTATGTCGAAGGGCTCATCGACGACCGTGGTTGGCCCGCGGAACGGGCTTCGGTGCGCTTGCAGGGATGGGAAGAGTTCGACGAACCGGTCGACCGCATCGTCAGCATCGGCGCGTTCGAACACTTCCGCAAGGAACGGTATGACGCGTTCTTCGAGAAGTCGTTCTCACTCCTGCCTTCTGGCGGTCGAATGTTGTTGCACACCATCGTCGGTCACAACCGGCACGACATCCGCGACAAGGGTCTGCCGATCGACCGCAAGCTCCTCGAGTTCACGCGGTTCATCACCCGGGAGATCTTCCCGGGCGGGCAACTGCCGGAACCGAAGTGGGTTGTCGAGGGCGCCGAGCGTGTCGGATACACGGTCGACCGGGTGCACCCACTTCAGCTGCACTACGCACGAACGCTCGACCTGTGGTCGGCCGCGTTGGAGCGCCGACATGACGAAGCGGTCGAGATCGCCTCGCAGGAAACGTTCGACACGTACATGAAGTACCTCACCGGGTGCGCGGAGCTGTTCCGGCAGGGCTACGTCGACGTCATGCAGTTCACCCTGCTCAAGCCGTGACCCACCACCGGCGAACCGAGAAGGCCCGATCGGCCTAGAGGCGCGCCTTGATGGCGGCATGCACCGACCGCAGCGACGCGCGGTCGGTGTGTACCTCCACCACGTCGATGCCCTCGCCCGCAGCGCTCAGCGCCCCGGGTAGCTCGGCCGGTGTCACCAGCGAATGCTTGGTACCGAAGCCCGCGCACACCGACGCCAGGTCGGTGCGGTGTGGAGTGCCGAACACCCGCTCGTGCGCGCCGAGGTAGTCGGGCCCGTCGAAGCGGGGGTCGCCCTGTTCGAGCAACCCGAAGATGCCGCCGCCGTCGTCGTTGGCCACCACGATGGTCAGCCGGCCCGGTCGCGGCTCGGCCGGGCCGATCAACAGACCCGTCGCGTCGTGCACAAACGTCAGATCACCCATCAACGCCACGGTGCGCACATCACGGGCCAACGCGGCCCCGATCGCCGTGGAGACGTTGCCGTCGATACCTGCCACACCCCGGTTGGACAGCACCCGGACGTCTGGTCCCACCCGGCCGGCCAGGGCGACGTCGCGGATCGGGTTGGATGCCCCGACCACAAGCTGTTCACCCGGCGACATCGCGGCACTGACAACCCGGGCCACGTGTAACCCGGTGGGCAGGTCGGTGGCATCGAGTACGGCGTCTACCGCCCCGACCGCTCGCTGGTGTGCGGCGGCGCAGTCCTTGAGCCAGTCCTCGTCGGGCTCACCGGTGGTGATGGCCCGCGAACCCGTCGCCAGGACGTTGCCGGAGACGTCCGGCCACCGCGGCCCGGTGGTCAGGGCATACACCCTGATCGACGGGTTGGCGAGCAGCGTCGACACCTGGCGGTGCAGGGTGGGCCGGCCGCAGATGATGGCCTGGGTGGGCCGCACCGCGGTGAGAGCCAGCGGATGCAGCGGGTTCTCGGGGGCAGGTGCGGTCGGTTCGGCGACCGTCGGCAGCGCGGCGAGTTCGGGACGGTGTCCGGCGCCGTGCCCGGAGACCACCACGGTCGGCTCGGTGAGGTCGATCTCCACCGGTACGTCCAGCTTTCCGACGGCTGTCGCGGTCCACGGCGCGTTGCCGGGTCGTCCGCTGTAGCTGCCGAGGTCGTCGTGCGGTCCGACGCCGGGTTCGGGCACCAGCGGTTCGCGCAACGGGATGTCGAATTGGACGGGGCCGGCGTTGCCGGTGCGGGCTCCACGCGCTGCGGCCAGCACGCGTCCGACTGCCGAGCGCCACTGACTGTTGGTGTCGAGGTTCTGTTCGGCGAGGCCCAGGCTGATGGCGGCACGCACCTGCGTGCCGAAGATCCCGAACTGTTCGATGGTCTGGTTGGCACCCGAGCCGAGTAGTTCATACGGCCTGTTGGCGCTGACCACCACCAGCGGCACCCGCGCATAGTTGGCCTCGAACACCGCCGGGCTCATGTTGGCGACCGCGGTGCCGCTGGTCATCACGATGGGCACCGGCTGCCCGGAGGCGACCGCCAGGCCCAGTGCGAGATATCCGGCCGTGCGCTCGTCCACCCGGACGTGGAGTCGCAGTCTGCCCGCTGCGTCGGCGGCGTGCAGGGCGAAGGCGAACGGCGCATTACGTGAACCGGGGCACAGCACCGCCTCGCGTACGCCGCCGCGGATCATCTCGTCGACGATCACTCGGGCCTGCAGAGTCGAGGGATTCATTACTTCAGGCTAACCGCGGTCGGGACGGGTGGTCCGGCCCGATCAGATGCGCCACACGGCCGGTGCTGTCGCGAGTGCACGGGTAGCGTCGGGGCGGTGATTGGATTACCGAGCTCGGTCACCGCGCTGCTGTTCGATCTCGACGGGGTGCTCACCAGTACCGCAGTCATCCACAGCCAGGCGTGGAAGCAGGCATTCGACACCTTCCTCCAGACCTATCCGGCCGATGACGCCACCCAGAAGCGGCCGTTCGACCAGAACGATTACCTGAGATACGTGGACGGCCGCTCCCGGAACGACGGCATCACCACGTTCTTGCAGTCCCGGAACATCACGTTGCCACCGGGCAGCCCGGACGACGGCCCGCACGACGCCACCGTCGCCGGAATCGGCAACACCAAGAACGCCCTCTTTCTGGAGATCCTCAAAACCACAGGCGCACAGGCATACCCCGATGCCATCACTTACCTGAACGCAGCCCAGGAGGCACAGTTGGCCATCGCCGTCGTGACGTCGTCGAAGAACGGCGCGGAGATCCTGCGTGCGACGGGGCTCGACTCCTACGTCCAGGCCCGCGTGGACGGATTGGTGATCGCCGAACAGGGGCTGGCGGGCAAGCCGGCGCCGGACTCGTTTCTCGCCGGGGCGAAGGCGCTCGGCGTGGCCCCCGCTCAGGCGGCCGTCTTCGAGGACGCCGTCTCCGGCGTGCAGGCCGGCCACGCCGGGGCCTTCGGTCATGTGGTGGGCGTCGACCGCACCGAGGGTGACACGCACGGGCACGAACTGAAGCAGGCGGGTGCCGACGTGGTTGTCGATGCCCTGACCGAACTGCTGGATCCCCGATGACCCAGGGCGGCGGCCTGGAGGTCGCGCCGTGGCAGCTGATCTGGCGCGGAACGAAGGCCGACGAGCTCGCACACATCGAGTCGATCTTCGCGCTCTCCAACGGCCACATCGGTTTACGCGCCTGTCTGGAGGAGGCCGAACCGGTGTTCAACCCCGGCACCTACCTCAACGGCTATTACGAACGGCGCGAATTACCTTATGCCGAAGCCGGTTACGGTTATCCCGAGGACGGTCAGACCGTGGTCAACGTGACCAACGGAAAGATCATCCGTCTTCTCGTCGAGGACGAGCCGATGGATCTGCGGTACGGCAGCACACAGGAACACGAGTGGACCCTCGACTTCCGTGCCGGAACCCTGCAGCGGGTCACCGAATGGACCTCGCCCACCGGGCGACGGGTGCGCGTGCGTACCGAACGACTCGTCTCGTTCACCGAGCGTGCGGTCGCGGCCATCCGCTACGAGGTCGAACCCCTCGACCACGACATGGAGCTGGTCCTGCAGTCGGATCTGCTCGCCAATGAGTCGACGCCACAACAAGGTAAGGACCCGCGGGTCTCTGCGGCGCTGGATCGTCCCCTGGTGGCCGACTTCGCCGAAGCCCACGGGCATCGTGCCGTACTCGGGCATCACACCAGGGAGTCCGGGCTGCGCATGGCGGCGGCCATGGACCACGAACTCGACGCACCGAACTCGGTGAGCTGCGAGGTCCTCAGCGGCGACCTGGCCCGTCTGACGGTCACCGCCAAGGTGGAGGTCGGTCACAAGATCACGCTGACCAAATACCTGGCCTATGGCTGGTCCAGCCAGAGGTCGCCGTCTGCTCTGCGGGCCCAGGTCGACGCTGCCCTGGCCACTGCGCTCGACAACGGCTGGGACGAGCTGCTCGCCCGCCAGCGCAGGTACCTCGACGATTTCTGGTCGGCCGCCGACGTCACGATCGACGGCGATGCCGAACTCCAGCAGGCGATCCGGTTTGCCCTCTTCCACGTCCTGCAGGCCGGGGCACGCGGCGAAACCCGGGCGATCCCGGGCAAGGGACTCACCGGTCCCGGCTACGACGGTCACGCGTTCTGGGACACCGAGACGTATGTGCTGCCGGTACTCACCTACACGGTGCCCGCCGCAGCGGCCGACGCCCTGCGATGGCGGCACTCCACGCTGGACAAGGCCAAGAGTCGCGCCCGCGAACTCGGTCAGGTCGGCGCGATGTTCCCGTGGCGTTCGATCAACGGCGAGGAGTGCTCGAGCTATTGGCCGGCAGGCAGTGCTGCCGTGCATGTCAACGCCGACATCGCCTACGCCGTGGCGCAGTACGTCGCGGCGACCGGCGATGTGCAGTTCGAGGTCGACCACGGCCTCGAACTGCTTGTGGAGACCGCTCGTTCGTGGGTGTCACTCGGACATCACGATCTGCACGGCCATTTCCGGATCGACGGGGTGACCGGCCCCGACGAGTACTCCGCGGTCGCCAACAACAACCTGTTCACGAATCTGATGGCGCAGAAGAACTTTCGCGATGCGGCGGAGGCGTGCACCCGGCATCCCTCGGATGCGCGGCGACTCGGGGTGAACGACGAGGAGACGGCGCACTGGAAAGACTGCGCCGCGCGGATGTCCATTCCATACGATTCGTCGCTCGAAGTGCACCAGCAGAGCGAGTCCTTCACCCGTCAGGCACTGTGGGACTTCGACGGCACCCCGGCAGAGAATTATCCGCTGTTGCTGAACTACCCCTACCAGGACCTGTACCGCAAACAGGTTGTGAAGCAAGCAGATCTGGTGCTCGCGATGTACCTGCGGGGCGATGCGTTCACCCCCGAACAGAAGAAGCGGAACTTCGACTACTACGAATCGCTCACCGTGCGCGATTCGTCGCTGTCTGCATGCGCACAATCGGTCATCGCTGCCGAGGTGGGGTACCTCGACCTGGCGTTCGACTACCTGGTGGAGGCTGCCCTCACCGATCTGCATGACCTGCACCAGAACTCGTCGAGTGGTCTGCACATCGCCTCACTCGCGGGCACGTGGCTCTGCTGCGTCGCAGGTTTCGGCGGGATGCGCGACCACCACGGAACGTTGTCGTTCGCGCCCCGGCTGCCGTCACGCCTGAACCGGATGGTGTTCCGCTTGGCGGTGGGCACCGGGTGCATCGAAGTCCAGATCGATGCCGGCGAGGCCACTTATCAACTGGTGCACGGGGATAAGATGGAACTGGTGCATCACGGCGAGGGATTCGTCTTGAACGACGAGCCGATCACGCTGGCAATTCCACCGACCCGCGCCGGAGAGCCTCCGACGCAACCCGTGGGACGCGAGCCGTATCGGAGATCGTCGACGGTCTGACCCGGGCAACACCACCGTTGTCACTCCGCCGACGCCGCAACCTTTTCGAGAACCGGCACGCAGAGCATCAGCAGCCCGCGTTCGGTGTCGGACAAGCCGTTGACGGCTTCGGCGAGCCACTCGTCGCGTTGCCTGCGGTCGGCTTCGAGCAGTGGCACCGCGGCCTCGGTCAGTTCGACCAACTGCCTACGGCGGTCCACGGTGTCGGTGCGCCGGGTGATGAGCCCGAGGTCTTCGAGACGGTTCATGCTCAAGGTCAGTGACTGCACCTTCACCTGCGCTCGTTCCGCCAACTCGGCGACCGTACTGACCCCGTTGCGGTCGAGGTCGCCGAGGAGGGCGACCTGCGTCATCGTCAGTCCGTGGGCGGGCCGATGTCTGCGCGCCTGCCGGGTGACCGCCATCATCGCCTCACGAAGACGCGTCGCATCCGCGGTATCCAACACCCCTGCCGCCTGGTCAGCTCTGGACATACCAAGATCATACTTGGTTTTTACGTAGATCTGCCCCGGTGGAAGAAGATTAATTGCAAGCGTAACCTTGCAGTAGTGATGCGGTGGATCGGATTGATGATGGTCACCGCCGTGGCGAGTGTCGGCCTGTCTGTGGCCGGGGTCCCCTCGGCGGCGTTGTTCGCCGGCCTCGTGGTGGCAGCAATCCTGGCCGTCGTCGGGTGGGCACCGCGGGCCCGCGGCGACAAACCTGCGATGCCCCGGCCGATCGGACTGGCGGCCCAGGGCGTGCTCGGTGTGTACATCGGCACGTTGATCTCCACCGACACCCTCTCGGGTATCGGTTCGGATTGGCCTGCCGTGCTGTCCATGGCCCTTGCGACGCTTGTGTTGTCGGTGGTCGGCGGGGCACTGCTCGGACTGCACCGCAACGTCGATTCGCTGACCGGGTCACTTGCCCTGGTGGCAGGCGGCGCTTCCGGCCTGGTGGCCCTGGCCAGAGAACTGGGCGGGGACGAGCGCATCGTTGCCGTTGTCCAATACCTTCGCGTCGCGATCATCACGATGTCGATGCCGCTCGTGGCGATCTTCGTCTACGGAAAGTCGGTATCGGGTGGCGGAGGCGAGTTCTCGGGTAATCACGGCAACCCGTGGTGGGGGCTACTCGTCCTCGCGGTCTGCATGGTCGTCGGCTATGGGGTCGGCCGAATCATCCGACTGCCGGCGGCGGGCCTTCTCGGCCCGCTCATCTTGTCCGTCGCCGGAGAATTGCTCGGGATCACCACCGCCGCCGCAATTCCCGTTGTCCTGGTGCAGGTCGCCTATGCGGTGATCGGCTGGCAGGCCGGGCTCGGGTTCACGAAGTCGGCCCTGGTGGCCATCGCCAGAATCCTGCCGTTCGCCACCGTGCTCATCGTCGCGATCGCCGTGGCTTCAGCCGGGCTCGGCGCGTTGCTGAGTCTGTGGACGGGCGAGTCGATGTTCGACAGCTATCTCGCGACCACTCCGGGCGGCATCTACGCAGTACTCGCGACGGCATCGGCCACCGGTGGAAACCTGGCATTCATCGTCGCGGCCCAGATGCTCCGGGTACTCATCATGTTGTTCGTCGCGCCGTTCGCTGCGCGCGCCTATCAATGGTGGCTTCGTCGCCGTCATCCTGCCGCCGCATCAGAAACGGTGTCGGTGTAGCGAACACCTGCGTCTGTAGCCCAGGTCACAGCCTATTTGTTTAGCGTTTTGCAACTAGGGTATTCGATCTCATGCGGCTCCCTGGTGCACGAACGGCCAAAACAGCGGGAGACGTGAGTTCGGCCGATCGTCGAAGACATCGACGGGGCATGCCGGGCTGGTACGGGGGCGTAATGGAGCCAAAATGATCATTCTGGGATTGCTTCTGCTGATTCTCGGTCTTGTGTTCAGCATCAACATTCTTTACATCGTCGGAGCCATCTTGATCGTGGTCGGGGCTGTGCTCTGGATTCTTGGTGCGACCGGTCGCAAGGTCGGTGGACGAGCGCACTACTACTGACGTCTGCAGCGGCTCTGCCGCCACACACCACAACTGACGAGACGCGGTTGGCGAGATTTTTCGCCGGCCGCGTCTCGCGTCAGTAAGGTCGGGGTCATGAGTGATCGGGAGTTCGACGTCATCGTTTTCGGGGCCACAGGATTTGTCGGCAAGCTGACTGCCGCCTACCTGGCCGAGCTCGCACCAGCGGGCACCAAGATCGCCCTTGCCGGCCGCAGTGAACACAAGCTGGCCCAGGTGCGCTTCGACCTGCCGGCACCGGCAGATACCTGGCCTCTCGTGGTCGCCGACATCAACTCCCCCGCCTCCCTCGATGCGATGGCCGCGCGCACTCGCGTCATCTGCACCACGGTCGGCCCCTACCTCAAGTTCGGCGAGAGCGTGCTGGCCGCTGCCGCCAACGCGGGTACCGATTACGTCGACCTCACCGGCGAAGTGCCCTTCGTACGCCTGTCGATCGACAAGTACGGCGAGCAGGCCGAGGCAAGCGGTGCACGTATCGTGCACTCCTGCGGGTTCGACTCCGTGCCATCGGATCTCGGCGTCTATCTCCTCCACAAGCGCATCACCGCAGACCAGGCGGGCTCGATGGGTGACACCACCATGGTCGTACGCAGTTTCCGCGGCGGCGTCAGCGGCGGCACGGTGGACTCCATGCGGGTCATCGCGAAAGAAGCCGCAGATCCCGAGACGCGGCGAACGCTACTCGACCCTCATGCCCTCTCGACGGCCCCCGGTGAGAGAGCAGGCATCAAACGCAGCGCAGAGCCCAGCGACATGGCGATGATCAGCGGTTCCAAAGTTGATCCATCGCTCAAGGGAACGCTCGCGCCGTTTTTCATGGCGAGCTACAACACCCGCATCGTCCGTCGATCCAACGCTCTGCTCGACGGCGCCTACGGCGACGACTTCCACTACGGCGAAGCGATGTACGTGGGCGGCGTCCCCGGAATCTCGACGGCTGTTGCCGGTGCCGTCGGCGCCGGGACGGTGGCCTTCCTCGGCGCGATGTCCGTGGGACCGGTACGCGCCGTACTCGACCGGATCCTCCCCAAACCAGGTGAGGGGCCGAGCGAAAAGGTCCGCGAGACAGGTCATTTCACCACCGAGACCTACACCACGACCAGCACCGGAAGGCGTTACCGGTCGCGGATGCGTGCCAAAGGCGACCCCGGGTACAAGGCCACCGCGGTCATGCTCGCCGAGAGTGCACTTTCCCTTGCGTTGCACCGGGATGTACTGCCGAATCGGACCGGCGTGCTCACCCCCGCGGCGGCGATCGGCGACGTTCTCATCGAACGCCTCGAATCGGCCGGTTTCGTCTTGGAGACCGAAGAACTCACCTGACAGCGCAGCTGATCAGCGGCTCAGCCCGGACCAGGATTGGTACGGCGGACGAGGTCGAGAATGCTCGTGCTGCGTTCGTCTGAAATCTCATGTTCCAATTCGCTGGGAGCCCCGGGTACCCAGGCGATCTGCGATATCTCGCAAGACATGACGCGGTCGCGCCCAGTGTCTTTGGCCGAGTAGACGCATTTGTCCGCCGACCGGGTGAGACTGTCGATGACTTCATCGATGTTCGGGCTCCCCTGTGCTGTGCGCTCCACCGGCGCGCAGACAGCACCAACGCTGATGGTGACCATGCATTCGTCAGCTACACCTTCACGTATCCGTTCTGCAATTTGCACCAGCTCGGCGGCCCCGTTCACCGCTGACATCACGACGAACTCCTCGCCACCAATCCGGCTCACGAGCGCATCCGAACCCGATGTCCGTCGAATTGCCGCAGCGGTTCCGCGAAGTTCCGAATCACCGAAAGCATGCCCGTAGGTGTCGTTGACGGTCTTGAAGTTGTCGACGTCGATCATCATGAAGCCAACGCAGCCTCCTGCCTTCGTGACCGCGTCGAGCAAGCCCCCGCTTCGTTTCAACAGTCCGCGCCGATTGAGAAGGCCGGTCAGCGGGTCCGTTTCGCCGAGTCGGGCGAGCTTGTCCATGGCCATCCTCAGCGACGCGCGCAGTGCCGCCACCATGGACACCGGCACGATGACCGTGATGACCGCCGCAGTGCCCGCGACCAGGAGCGCGGTCGACGACGTCACCTCGACGACAGACGACGTCACCGCAAATGACACTGCGATCAACGTGAACGCGCCCGTCACCCATCGGGACGAACCCATAGCCGCAATAGCCGGAAGAACTGCAAGCAGAGACACGATCGCACGAGCCGCGGCCGGATCCGTCACGACCAACGACGCCCCGAAGATGCACACCATCGCACCCAGCCCGATGACCATGAACTCCCGATCACCAAGGCGACCTTGGCGGAGGGTGACTGCGAGGCTCGCGACCGTGAACAGCCAGATGACGGCGACATAGACCATTTGGCCGTCGTTGATGAACGATGGCGCGAAAAAAGCGAATAGTGGCAGCGGGGACACACCGGCAGTACTCACCAGGACAGCTGTGGACCGAGCGTCGAAGCGCCCCCAGAAATGCCTCACGACAAGCGACTACCAGCCTAACGAAACAACGGCGCCCGGTGAGGGCCGCAACTCCAGGAGTGGACAGCGATGCATCCAGAGCGCGCTCCCCGCAGGGCCCCGATGCACAGCCGGATGAACGATTTGCAACCAGCTCCGATCACTGTAGTCAAAGTTCGCCACACTCGGCGACGGTGCTGAGAATCCCGTTGGGATCGCTGTACAGTGAGGCCATCTGACGCATGGGTGAGACCCATGTGTTCACGTCCAAACCGGGCTGGCAGGGAGGTTCTCGGGTGCCGCGTCCTCCTGTCGTGTCCGGCCGCTCGCTCGACACAGACCCCGATTTCAGGACGGCGGTTGACGCCATCGGGATGGATCGGCTGGGCGTTGTCGTCATCAGTCTCGACCCCACCGGGTTGCTTGCCGCGGCTGAAGGCTGGGAACTCACCGAGCGCCTGCGGCCGGCGATGGGTACCGCCCTCCGCGAGTTGCTCAGCCCGCGGGCAGCAGTGTTTCTCGGTCCCTACGACCACAAGCTCCTCGTGGTCTTTGATGCTTCTCGTGATCAACCCGAACAGCTGGTCGGCGAACTCATAGAAAGGATGAGCAGGCCGACGAGGGTCGACAGTGCTGACTACTTTGTGCAGGCCAAACTCGGCGTGGCGACGGCGCAATCAGCGCCCACCGCGGGCGACCCTTCGCGTCTCGTCCAATCCGCCCTGGCCGCAGTCCACTGCGCCCTGGTCTCTGACGTCGCGGTCAGCTACTCCGACGCGCGATCGATTGACCGCCTGCGCGATGAGGTGTCTCGCACCACAGAATTGTCCAGTTCTGTGGGCAGCGACTTCGACCTTTTCTATCAACCGATCGTCGACATCAAATCCTCGGCGGTGGTTGGCCACGAGTCGTTGTTGCGCTGGCGTGTCGGCGGCGAGATCCGCCCGCCCGCAGCGTTTCTCGATGCAGCGGAGGAAACCTCCCTTATCGTTCCGATTGGCCGGCTCGGCGTCATTGCCGCACTGCACCAGTTGGCCAAGTGGCAAGCAGCAGGCGACCATCGCCAGTTCGTATCGGTGAACTTCTCGGTACGGCAACTGAGTGACCCGGGCCTGGTGCAACTGGTGCGTCAAGGCTTGGAGGAGACGGGGGTTCCGCCGTCCACGCTCTGGATCGAGGTCACCGAACGCGACCTCATTCGGATCGGTTCACCGGCGGAGCAAGCGCTGATTAAGCTCGACGAACTCGGATGCACCGTGTGCGTGGATGATCTCGGTACCGGTTTTGCTGCCCTACGGTACATGGTGGAGCAACCCGTGAAGGTCGTCAAAGTCGACCGCTCGCTGATCAGCAAAGTCGAAACGGACGACACCATTCGCACCATCGTTCGGGCGGTGTGCTCGCTGTCGGATTCGCTCGGAATAGCGACTGTCGCCGAGGGCGTCGAGGACGAAGCCCAACTCCCACGACTACGTGAGCTCGGATTCACCCACGCGCAGGGCTACTTCTACGGTCGCCCGGTCCCGGCGGAGGATATCGCAAACTAGCTCGCCGATCACCGGCGGTCAGATTGCGCCTAGTGATCGGGTCGTGAGTGCCCCGGAGTTGCTTACGACGATCTGCCAGCTTCGTCCGTCGGGTGACTTCACGACCGGGCCGCCCGCCGCGAGCATCTTCCCACGACCGAGGAAGGTCCACCCTGCCGGAAACACCGACGTCGGGAAATCGCTTGCCGTGCCGTGGATCAGATTGATTGCGGTTCCCTCTGGGGCGTAGGTTCCGTTAATCCGCAACATGGTTGGGCTGGATCCCGGGTCCGCGTCGAAGATCACGTTCGCAAGATAGGGCTGACGACAGTGCTGAATGTCGACCACCGTCGACGAAGCGGCAATCTTGCAATTGACCAGCCCGAACTGCGACGGCCCGCCTACTCCGGCAACCCCGGCGACGATGCCCGTCGTGGCTCCCTCGAACCACACGTTCGTCAGCCACCAATCATTGGCTTGACCGTCGATGAAGATGTGCCGATCTGTGGCCGCCTTCGTGGAGACGAACTCGGTGTTCGACAAAGACAGACCGGCATTGAAATTGTTCCCTGTGCCTCGCACACCTATGTAGTTGGTGGCGAACTTGGAGTTCGAGATGTAGTTCTGGATACACGACGTGACCAGCCCAGTGCCCAGGTTGTTGATGTCGCAGTTCACGAACGAAGTGCCGCCGGTGTTGTCGCGCAGCACGATTCCCTTTTGATTGCGGAACGTCGCACCACTCCCGGCGGTGTGCTGGCCGCGAAAGACCACGGAGTCAAACGAACACCGGAAACAATTCGACAGGTCGACGATGGTCCCCGATACGCCCGTCACCCAGAAGCCCAGGTTCTTGATCGACACCCGTTGCGCATTGAGCTTAAGCAACGTCCCGGTGCCCTCGTAAAGGATGGTCACGAGGTCGGCACCCGCGCCGATCACGTTCGTGTTGTTCGCAAAAGCCGGGAGCGACGTCACCTTGTAGGTGCCCGGCGGAAAGTACAGGGGCCGCTTGTTGTCTCGGGCTGAGGCGTACGCGGCTGCTATCGCTGCGGTGTCATTTGTACTGCCCGCACCACCGGCGTTGTAAGGGGCCGCTTTCACGTTCACCCAATTCAGCGGGAGCGAGGCATCGGCCACGGCTGCGAGAACTACTTCGTCGTTTCCGGGGGGAGAATTGACCAATCCGCCTATGGCGGCGGCAGTTCCGGCACCCAACGCGAGACTGCCGGCTATCAACCCTCGCCTGCCGACTCGGCCAGACCCGACGTCAATCCGATTCACGGTGCCTCGATCCCTTGGTTGGACGCTGCCGCAATCAGAACACGAAAGAATCCGCTAGTACGCGAGGCTCACCGGCTGGAGTTTCAACTCAGGCTAGAAGCCATTGCGCGGTGGGAGATTCCGATCATCTCGTCTGCACCCTGAGCCGGACCCCAGCGGGCAGCAGACGAGCCAAATAGCGTCGTGTCTTTTCGGGATCGGTCCCCGGGCCCACCTCGACCAGCAGTCGCGCCTTGCTTTGCGTGGGATCGACAGTTGCTGTCAGGACGCCATCATGAGCGCGCACCTCAGCCGCGAGCCTGCCCACGTCGATGGACTTCCCGTGCACGACACGAACATCTGACAGACGCCCGCGGAACAACATCGATGTGGAATCGATAGAGGCGAGCAAACCGGTCTCGATCGGAGCCGTACCGTCACCGGGCACCAGCCAGACCTGGCCCGGGCGGCTGAACGGTACCTGTGCGCCGACCCGGTCGAGCACAAGCGCACCGACGACGTCACCGTCGATCCCAGCGTGCGCGGCCAGAGCGGCGGGGGTCGTCGGCTGATCCCACGCGACCACGGCGCCCGGACCAACCGGCCAGGACGAGTCGCCACCGACTCGTTCATGCGCTCGCTCTTCATCGGCGGTCAAGAAGGGCATATCCCGGACCGGGCGATCTGGATCGTCGGACACGGCCTGGAGCCACGCGGCCAGCCTTTCCATGTGCTCATCGGCTTCGGCAGGGGTGTACAGACGGGGGTTCATGGTCAGTTCCACCCGCACATCGGTTCCGTTCTCCGGGGCAACCAGCAACGAAACGTCCTCCACGGGACCATGATTCGGTATCTCTACCGTGTACCTGGTGTCGCCACCCACCGATTCGACCTCAAACGGAACGATATTCGCGATCGGTCCGTGAAGTCGCCCGGAACGCCAGGCCGACGGCACTGCGTTCCGCAGCGTCTCCGGACGATGCAAAGTGCGCCTCGACAACTGCGCCATCGTCCGACCGACCTCTCGCGCGACCACTCGGAGGGAGTCGGCGCGATTAAGCGGCACCCGCAGTGGCAGCACCGTCATCAACATCGCCGGTGTGCGGCGCTCGACATGGTTTCCACGATTGGAGACCGGTACCCCGACGATCGCTTCGTCCATGCCCGTGTGCCGGGCGGTGTACGCCGCGATGGCGCCGATCATCAGTCTGGTCCACATCTGACCGTGACGCCTGACGCCGGAGACCACAGTGCCGCGGGTGATCGCCGCCGGAGCCGGGGCGGCCACATCCCCACTGAACGAGAGAATCGATGGGCCATCTTTGAGGTAGTCAATCCAGTAGGGCAGGTCATCCGGGCTCGGGACGCGCACAGCATCAGCAAGCTCCGGCAATGACGCAAACGGATTGGGAGGGACCGGTTCTCCGGCAGACAAAGCGGCGAAGACGCTCACCAAACGCCTCTGCACGAGCGCTGCACCGAAACCGTCGATCACCATGTGGTGAGCGATCGCCACGTAAGCCACCCGGTCGTCGACCACCGCAACGGTTTGCCGCAACAGCGGCGACCCGACCAGCGTGAACGGAACTGCCACGGTCTCCGACAGCCACGCGCGGAACGCTTGCTCGGGATCGTCCGCGGCGGAGAAATCCATCATGTCGATCGAGCCGGCCACGGCTGGGGCGACCTTCTGGGTCCAGGACCCCGATTCGTCCACACCGAGTACGACATTGGTGGCTTGAGCGTCCCGGCATGTGTGTTCGGCGGCCTGTCGTACCAGTTGCGGATGAGGTTGGCCGGCGAACCAGACGAGCATGGCGATCGAATATGCCGGATTCGATGGCTCAGTCAGCTGCCCGTCACGCATTCCGAGTTGCGAGACCATCAGCGGCAACCCAGCAACCATCTGATCGGGCTCGCCGCGGGTCGATTGTTCGGAGGTCATGTCGCGCTCAGCAGCCGCGTTGTGTGAGGGCGCGAATCCATCCGGCCGTCTGATAGATCCAGCCCGTCACGTGATCGACGAGAGACAGATGTTCCGGGTAGTCGGTCATCATGATGTCGCTCCCGAAGCATCGGCCGAGGATATAACGGGCACGGGATATGTGCGCTTTGGTGGTGACGACGATGATGCTCTTCCAGCCTCGCTGCTCAGCCAATGTGCGGATTTCCTGAGCCTCCCCGCGAGTGGTCCATGGGTCGGGCAAGAAACACGTCAGCTCAACCGACGTCGGGGTCGTGCAGATTCGGCGCATCCGGGCATCGTCGGCACCCACCGAATTCGATATCACCACCTCGGGCGCCAGCCCACGCTCGGCGAGCTCGATCCCGTACTCGAACCGCGTGTACGGTGTGCCGCCGAGAACGACGACGGCGTCCGCTCGCGTAAGCGGCTCGGCGATCGCCGGATTCACGTACAGGGTGTTGATCACTGTGGACATCGCGAGCACAACGATGACGGCGAGTGCCACCAGCGTCGCCACCCGCAGGCGCATGCTTGCCCGCAGTCGGTGAAGCGGTCGATGAGGGGCAGTGCCGTTGCCGGTCAACGCGGCCGGGCTGTGCCGAGATCGGTGGTCGCCACACGTCCCGCTGCGTCAATGGTCAGCCGCACATAACGTCCGGCAGGCGACTTCAGGACGATCCCGGCGTCCGCATTCTCCGAGATCCAGGCGCCGCTCGCGTTCACTGCAGCGGTGACCTTGAACTCGTCGCCCTGGAACTGCAGGATGTCGGCATTCTCGTCGGACTTGCGCATCACCACGGGACTGATGAAGGTACTTCCCGACTCGACGCCTCGTCCGATCACCTTCCAGCTCGGGGGGAAGAGTGTGGCCGGGAGATCGAATGCGCTCCCGGAGATCAGGTTGATCGCTGTTCCCTCGGCGCAGTTGGCGGCGTTCACCCGGATCTCCTCGGGATCCGAATCGGCATCGGGGTCAAATGCAACGTTGGCGAGATAAGGCTGCCTGCACGCCCGCAAGTCCAGACACAACTCGCGTGCGGCAAGTTTGGCGTTGATGAGTCCGAATTGCGATGGGCCACCGGTGGAACCGCCTACGACGATCGCGTTCGTACACCCCTCGAACCACACGTTGGTCAGCCACCAGTCGTTGGCAGCACCGTCGACCCGAAGGTGGGTGTCGGTGGTTCCGGGCGCGTTGTCGCTCACGAACTCGACGTTGGTCAGAGACAGTCCCGCATTGTTGTCGTCGCCGGTACCAAGCACACCGGTCCGATTACTCGTGAACTTCGACGAGGTCACGTAGTTCTGGATGCACCTCGTGGTGAGTCCCACTCCGAAATTGTTGATGTCGCAGTTGATGAATGCGGTTCCGCCACTGTTCTCGTCGAGGACCACACCCCGCTGCTTGTCGAACTGTGGGTAGTTGTCGCCTGAGTGGTTCCCGCGCAGGACCACCGAGTCGAACGAGCAACGAAACGACCCCGACACGGTGACTGCAGTAGCCGACTGCGCGGTCAGGAAGATCCCCAGCCGTTTGAACGAGACGCGCTGCTTACCTGCCAAAGTGATCAACGTCTGTGTGCCGCCGTACACGATCACCGAGACGTCCCCGCCGTCACCGACCACGGATGCGAAGCTGGGCAACTCGGGAAATCGCGTCACCTTGTACGTACCGGCCGGGACGTAGACGACGACCCTGTCGTCGACCGCTTCACACGCTCTGAAGAAGGCGT
Organism: Williamsia muralis; assembly: GCF_051487485.1. GTDB lineage: Bacteria > Actinomycetota > Actinomycetes > Mycobacteriales > Mycobacteriaceae > Williamsia > Williamsia muralis_B. The sequence continues at coordinate 587,396 of NZ_JAHVCV010000004.1, forward strand.
CGGTGTCGTCGGCCTGACCATCCCCGACAGCGCCGAATGCTTTGACGTTACGAGCATTCGGCGACTCCGAGAGATCTGGGGAATCAGGTGGAGCCGCGGGCTGATCATCGTCACCGCACGCGGCAAGCAGTGGCACCGCCGCCGCAACTGCGACCGAACCCGCGAGCAGGCGGCGCCGGTTCATCGGACCGCCACCTTGCTCCGGCCCCGGATCGTCCGTGGCATCTCGGGATCGCGCGTGCTGCCTACCGAACATGTTCATGTCATTGCTTCCGGTTCTACCCATCCCAGGATCGTGTTGCGGATGACCGACCGCACGGTTCGGTGATAGGCGGTGTGGTCGCCGATCCCGGTGGTCACTATCCGGGGCAGCGGTCCGCTCCGTTCCAGCCGTGCAAGTCCTTCGGGGCCGCGTTGTGACCCGAACCAGTCATGGTCGTGCGGTGACAGGATGACCGTGGTCGAAACGCCTCCACGCACCAATGGCCGCAATAAAACCTCCGGAACCTGAGTGACGCCCCTCACGCCCAGCAGACGCCACATCCAATACGGAAGGTGGCGCTGCAGCATGGCTTTCACCCTGGCTCGCGGGGTCTTCTGCCATTCGGGGTCGCTTCGAGGCACCCCCAGGTCGTCTGGTTCTATCTCGCCGGTCATCGCGCTCTTACGGCGCCACGACCACGCGATCGAGTTGACGAGGACTGCCGAGCCGGCGCCGAGGGCCCGAGCCACATAGGCGGCGTACCAGGACCCGGAACAGACCCCGGTGACCATGAGAGCGCGCGGGTCGGCCGCGGCAAGCCGGCCGATCTCTACCGACTGGTTGATCGCATCCTCGGTGTAGATCCCGAGTAGGTCTGCCCCCGGCTTGCCGGATTCGCCGGCACCGGTCCGGTCCCATCTCAACGCCTGCCCGCCTGCGGCAGCGATCGCGCGGCCCAAGTCCACCCATTCCCGGTTGGGACCGATGTGTGTGTCGTTCGCCGTGGAGAAGAACACCACCGTCTTCTCGAGCACGACGCCGGCGTCGCCGGGCCGCGATCGGATCGCGAACGCGCCTCTCTCTCCGAGTGACTCGATGGTCTCGATGATGGGGCTGTCGTTCGCTCCCGTCGGAGTGAAGGCGGCCGTGGTCCGGATGACGGGTTCCGCGACGACGAGGTCGTTCCTGGTGGTGTCGTCGATCCACGTCGCTATGGTGCCGACCGTCTGAACCGGTACTCGCACCAGAAAGCTGGAAGGCTGGGTGAAGTCAGCCAACCCTTCGGCACGCAGATGGGTAACGTCGTCCCGCGAGCCCATTTCGGCCACTCGCCTGTCGGTGGCCTCGGGCCGCGAGACGAGCAGCCAGTTGCTGACATGCTCGGAGTTTCCGCGAATGTCGAGGTCGCTGAACTCTTTCGCGGCCGCAGCCGACATGCTCGCGCCGATCATCTCGACCACGTTTCGATCCGGACTCGCGTCATCGCTGCCGACGGTGAGGCGGTACAGACTCTGTTGTTCACGGATGAAAGCGCGCCCCCGTCCCACCGGGTCCCAATAGACGATATTACGGATCGAGTCGATTTCCCCGACAACGCTGTCCAGTATCAGGGTGCCGGCGCGCAAACCGACAGCGTTGATCTCCTCGACACCACAGTCGCGGATGTAACCTACTGCGGTCGAGATGCTCTGCTTCCATCGCGCGACCGTGTCGTCGCGTACCTGTGCGTCGGCCGAATCCCCTACGCCCAGATAGTCGAACCGCAGCGTCAGGATGCGACGGGAGGCCAATTCGTCGGCCAGCAACCGCAAGCCCCTGACGGTGTCCATGTGTTCCTTGGCGATCGAGCCGCAGATCACCACTGCGCCGCGGACACGATGGTCGGCGGGCAGGTGTACGGCACCGAACAGTGGGCTGTCCACCGGACCGAAGTAAGTCGGCATCTCAACCGTTGCGACAGGTCCGCTCATCGCCGATGCCTCTCGCCGCCGCGATCAGCCATGCCGCCGGGGCGTTCGCCGTCTGGCGCCGAGATGATGGGATAGGCAGGTGCACTTGCGGTTGCGGTTGCGGTTCCACGCCCGCCGTGGGCTCCCGATCGTGTGTTGCGTGAGAATCTGCCACGCAACGAATCCGGTGTCGTCTGCCGTTGAACGGGAAGTGCGACGACCCCGTTCGCAGCCGCGATCAGGTCAGCGGTGTGTGCGACGACAGATCTCCCATCGGCTACCGCCAGCGGTATCGCGACCACCGCGACCAACGGATGCGCTGCGATGGTGACGATCTCTGGTGACTGCGCGAGGTCGCCCGCGTGGACGAAGACCAGGTCGGCAGAGTTCTCGAGTTCGCCAAGCAGCGCACCGAAAGCGTCCGAGGCCAGCAGATCGGCTGCGGTGCCCGACAGGTCGCCCCCTGGGAGTACGACGAGGCCACCGTCCTGTTCCTGCAGGCATTCGGCGACACCGACCCTGCCCCAGAGGACGTCGACCAGTCCGGGTCCACGGAACCGGCTGCCCGCCACGGCCTCCGAACGGGCATCGACCACGACGACACGCTGCCCGGTGTGCATCAGCGCTGTTGCGAGCGCACCGGCGATGGACCCGGTGTCCACACCAAGCCCGGTCAAAAGCACGGTACGAGGACCACCTTCGGCGCGAATCATGGTCAGTAGCTTGGTCCGCAACAACCGCACATCGGTGACCGCGGGCCGCTCGGCGTCGACCGGACCCGCCACGGGAACGTCGAGGGCGCGCATCAGATCTGCAGGTGTGTCGATGGTTCGCTTGGCGCGATCCCGGACGAGGGCGATGACGGCTCCGACCACCAGGCCGGCGATGAGCCCGAGGATGATCATGAGCAATGAACTGCGCCCGCCGGCAGTGCCCTCGGACGGTGGATCGACCACGGACAGACTCGCGCCCGGGGTACCTCCCCCGGGTACCGACTCCAATCGGCGTACGACCGCCTGCAATTGGTCGTCCACGGCCCCGTTGAGTTCTCGGGCCTGCGCCGCGGAATCGCCGGTCGTCGTGATGTTCAGCAAGACGGTGCCGGGGGGATACTGCACGGTGATGCGGTCCGCCACATCGCCTGTCGTCTCGTCCAGGTTGAGCTGATCGATGACGCCCTGGGTGACAGCCTGGCCGGTAGCCAACGACGCATACGATACGAGCCGTTGCTGGGCAGCCTGGCCGGCCTGCAGTGGATCGCTCCCGTTCTGATCGGCGATGGCGACGAACAGCTGACTCGTCGAGGTGTACTCGACCTCTTTCGTGGCGGCGTACGCGCCGCCGAGAAGTGCACCTACCAGCGTCGCGATCACCACCAGCGCCCATCGTCGCCGTACGACCCGCACGTAATCGCTCACACCCATGACAATTCCCTGCCCCTCATCGTCTGTCCCCCGACGTCCGAATCATCTGTCCCGAATCGCTTTCGCCATTCGACGACCACGGTGTAGAGCACCCAGGCCACGACGGCGTATTGCAAGCTCTTGCCCAATGTCTCGCTGATCCCCAGGGCGCCACGCTCGAAGAGAGTGGGCACCGCCACGAGACTGATCCCGACCGTGATCAGCACGAGGTATCGCGACTGCAGCAGTCTCGCGACGCCGACTGCCACCGCCAGCACAAAAATGCACTCCAGCAGGACCCCGGTATATCCGCCAAGGATCAAACCCTCGTTGATGTGTCCTTCGGCCAGGGACACACTCACGTTCCGCATGTCCACCGACGACCCCCGAACCTGTTGCGCCCATTGAGTGCCCGATTGAAACTTTTCGACCCCCAGCTGAGTCGGCACAAGGTTGGTGAACATGGTTCTGACAGCGAACACCGGGTCGATCCAGCCACGACCGTTCATGTAGAAGACGTCGGTCGAGGCTGCGAACAGATCGAATCTGCCGATGATGCTCAGGAGCGGGCGAACTGGCTCAGGATAATTCGATTCCGCCATCGCCGATGCGATCTGATCGGCTGAACTCACCTTGAACGACTGCAACCATCCGAAAGCGACGCCGACGCCGACGGCGCCTGCGGCCACGGTGATCAACCGCCGTCTGGTGAAACCGTCGAGCGCGAACCGGAGCGCCACCGCCAGCGCGGCACCGAGCATGGGCGTCTTGGATTCGGCGAGAATGCCCCAGACCAGCTCGCCGGCCAGCAAGACACAGAGCACAACGGACGTCAGTCCTCGGCGCGTGGAACGGAAGTAGATGATCAGACCGAGCGCACCGAGGCTGCCCATTCCTGCAACGATGTCGAGGTAGGGATTCGAACTCGTGACGTCGCCGGCCTCACCCACCGAGCCGGTTGCAACCGACGCCAGTCGGCCGAGGAGACCCAGGGCGTACGCGACCGCAAAGGTGGGAACGATGTGCGGGTTCGACCGCCAATCCCGTGGACGTGCCGTCGGGAGGCGTCCCCGCCGTACCGTCCACAGCGCGTAGATCGCCACCACCAGAACGTAGATCCACAACCCGACAGCAACCGGATGCAACACGTGCGCAACCGCGTACGGGTAGCCCATCTGGGCTATCCGGGGATCGGCGATGTTGTCGGCGAACTGAGGGGCTGGTTGCACCTGCAGCAGGACGATGGGGCGCAGTAAGAACGACAGCGCCCAATAGGCGGCCTGTGCCAGCAAAAGGACTCGGACCAGGATGGGTACAAAACACGCAATTGCTGCCAGCGCCAGCAACGCAACGGCGATTGAAAGCAGCTGGCTGTAGGGCGAAAGTGGTTCAACAAACATCGGCCACGATCTCCCGGGCACGGTCGACGTAGCGGTGACCGCCGTCCACGATCCTGCGGTACCCCGCTGCGGCGATGGCAGCCGCCTCGTCCGGGTTGCTCCGGCAGCGCGCGAGCTGGTCCTGCATCTCGTCCTCGTCGGAGAAGAGCAGAGCCTCTGTCCCGTCGTCGAGCAGTTCTGAGTGTTCTGGTGTGCGCTCGCCCACGAACAGTCCACCGGCAGCCGGGACCTCGAACGTCCGGCACGTGTGTGTGTCGCGGTTGTCGGAGTTGAGCAGGACGAGGTTTGCTGTGACGGGCGCGATCGCGATGGACAGATCCTGCCCGTATTGAGCCCCCGCGACTTTGGCGGCCGACCCCACAACAACCGGATCACGTTGCCAGCCCGGTCCTGCCAGATACATCTCGTCGCGATACTGGCGGGCCAGCCGATGCAGCATCGGCGCGCGGTCGGGCCGTCGTGACCCGATGAAGCCAACCAGGTAGCGGCGGGTCGTCCGCGCCGCGCATGGCTGATGCCATGCCGGGTCGTAGGCGCTCAGGACGAACGTGACGTGCTTGGCGCCCCTGGCGACGATCTCGGGGACGTTGTGCCGTTTGGTGGTCACCACGGCGTCCCACCCGCCTTCGGCGGCGAGATACTCCGGCGAGGTGTTGTACGGGTTGGACACATCGTCGGCGCTGTAGTGGACCCGGATCGATGCAGGCACCTGTAGCAGTCGTTCCTGGTCAAGATGAATGGTCTTGTAGCAGAACAACATGTCCGGCTTGATGGCCTCGACCGCCGCGTCGATCTGTTCATGGACGGCGGTGGTCGTCCAGGGCGCTCGCCGGCCGCTGACCTTGGCGTAACCCCAAGGCAGACTGAGCCGGGTGGGTAACGTGACCCTGCTCGAATCGATCACGTAGACCTCGTGCCCTGCCTGGCGGAACCCATCGGCCAGTGAGCGAGCGTTGCTGCCGAGCCAGTCGTCGCCGACGAAAAGTACTCTCATGCCCCACCGGCCCCCAGGTGCGCGACTTCGGTGGTCGCCGGCGCCTCGTCGGTCCGCTTCAACGAAGGATGGACGCGCATGAGGTGACGAACCCGGAACAGATAGAACACGGCGACCACGCTCTCCGCGACGAGCATCCCGGTGACCATCGCCCAGACTGAGTGATTGTTCAACGCCACCGCGAGAAACACCAGGATGCAGGCGGTACCGATCATCGACCCGAAGAGAACGCCCCGCGTGTCGCGGCAGATGGGCAGCACTGCGGTGGTGACGAACGATGCCACCGCCGTACCCGGGAGGATGAACGCCTGCAGTTGCATGACGGCAACAGCCTTTTCGAACTCTTGGCCGAAGATGAGGGGGATGGCGATCGGTGCGATGAGCGCGGCTGCGATGGAGGCCACGACCGCGATCGCGAAGACCGACACGATTCCCCGCCGGATCGATGTCCAGAAGTCGCTGTCGTGCTTGCGGGCGGCGAGCCGAGGCAACAGGCTGAAACCGATCGCGTCGAGCGTCGACGAAATCGCCTGGATCGGACGGTCACTGGCCGAGAAGATGCCCATCGAACGCGTGGACAACGCCATCGAGAAGAGTGTCGCGACACCTTGCTCATAGGTGTTCTCGAGCAGGCGCGACGTCAGGACCGGAGCACCCAGCCGGAGCATCGGGCCGATCCCCTTTGGCCTACGCGGCATCCCGAAATCTCGAACCGTCACGATCCAGGTCCACGCGACCGGTATCGCGCTCGAGGCGACCAGACAGAGCATTGCAGCTTCAGCGGTGCGGACGTGCGGCAGTATCGACACCAACAGGACCAGGTAGACGATGCGTCCCGACATCTCGATGATCACCAGACGCCCGAACTTGGCCTGCCCGAGGAGGATCCAGCCCTCTCCCATCGACGAGATGCCACCGCACAGGAGACCGAGCATGATCATCTGCAGGTGGATGTGGTTGTCGAAGATGAATACCGCCGCGGCAGCGACGGCGATGACGCCGAGAATTCCTAGACGGATGGCGAGGTAGTTACTTCGCATCGTCCGTACGTCTTCGTCCCGCAATTCCGCTGCGAGGAACGTGGTGATTCCGAGGTCGATCACTAGAGCGCCCAAGAAGTAGGCAGACATGCTGATGGCAAGTAGGCCGACGCCCTCGGTACCAAGGATCCGGGCGATCAGCGGCAGTGTCACAAGGGTGATCAGGTACTGCCCGTATTTGCCGAACGAGACCAGTCCGACGTCGCGGACCAGCATCACCTTGGCCATGATCGCCGATTTACGTCCGCCGGTTTCTCGGGTTCCATGATCACGTCCGGCCGAATGCTTACCCACGTCCGCGGCCTCCCACGCCGTCGCGGTCGGCTACACCGAGGAATTGCGCGACGATCGCAGCGGTCTCGTCGATGGTGAACCGCGTAGCGGTGGCTCGAGCGCGCTCGGCCATCTCGCTTCGGCGGTCCGAATCTTCGATGAGCGAATCGAGCGCGGCGGCAAAGCTCGTCGTGTCCGTGGGGTCCACCAGGAGTCCGTCCACACCGTCAGAGACGATCTCGAGCGGGCCACCAGAGTTCGCGGCGATCACCGCACAGCCGGCGGCCATCGCCTCGACGATCACCTGTCCGAACGGTTCGGTGGTCCGCGAACAGTGAACGGCGATATCGGCGTCGGCCAGAATCGAGGTCGGGTCGGACACATGGCCGGCGAAGGTGACCCGGTCCTGCAGGCCCAATTCGCGAGCGAGCTCGGTGAGCTCGGTGCCGAAATCCTCACCGAAATGCGCACCGCCGACGAAGGTCACGGACGGCCGGAATGCCGAGACAGCTAGCGCGCGCAGCAAAAGATCCTGACCTTTCCATCGCTCGAGGCGCCCGACCATCGCGATCTCGACCTCGGCAGGTGGGCGCGGCTCCCTGGACGGCACGACGACCGGCTCAATGCCCGGATAGGCCACCACTGCCCGCTTGCGCGAGGTGAGTAATGACTTCAGCGTAGACGTGCTGTTTGCGATGTATCCAGCGCTGACCACCCAGCCCAGTACCCGGATGATCGACGCAAGTGCTGTGCCGAAGTACTCCGAGGAGATCCGGTCGTGAACGTGCCAGACGAGGGGCAGGCGCGCTCGGCGAGCCGCTATGGTGCCCATGAGCAGCGCCTTCGTGGATTCGGCCACCAGGATCGTGCTCCCTGACTGCTTCGCGAAACCACCCAACGTCCATCCGGTGTGCACCATGTGCCACACGCCGATGGGCAGTGCGGTGAGGGAACCGCCGATTCGGACCCGGGAGCTGTCGAACGGTCCGGAGACCACGTTCACCGGTATTGCCCTGCGGCGCAGTTCTGCCACCATCGGCCCTGTGTCCGTGAACAGCACAGACGTCGCCACGCCCTTGGCTTCGAGGGCCGTTGCCAGTCGAACCGTCGCGAGTTCCGCTCCGGATGCGGCGGCAGTGTGAGAGATGAAGGTCACCAGGTCGTCGCCACGCGCGTACCGTCTTCGCCGGATGGACTGCCTCATGGCGCGATCACCGAGTAGGCCAGTCGATGACGTTCGACACACCGTTCCCACGTGAACTGCTCGGCGCGAGAACGGCATTCACTCGGCGACGGGCGTTCACCCATCAGCGCTCGCACGATGCGGTCGCCGAGCGCGTCGGTGTCCTCGGGTGCCAAGATCAGACTGTCGTCGAAACCGCGGACGGAGTCGGGCAATCCGCCGACGTCGGTGACGATCGGCGCTCGTCCCGCCGCCATCGATTCCAGCGCGATCAGTCCAAATCCCTCCAGCGCCCGCGTGGGGACCACCGTGATCGACGCGCGCCGATACGCTTGCGCGAGTTCGGCATCAGAGGCGTTGCCGGCGAAAGTGACGGATGCGGGGTGCCCACCGGCCTCGGCCTGGGCCCGCAGTGCCGCTTCCTCACTGCCGGTGCCGATGATCACCAACTCGGCGTCATCGATCTGGGTTCGCACCGAATCCCACGCTTGCAGAAGAACATCGATACCCATCCGACGCTCCAGCCGGCGTACGCACAGCACCACAGGCGGCCCGTCAGAACCCGGGACGTTTGTGGTCGATCCCGGATCAGTGAATCTCGCGAGATCGACTCCCGGCGGGATCACGGCGATCCTGTCGCGATCAACCCGGTAGTCCTCAACGAGGACATCACGGAAATAGTCGGACAGCACAACGAAAAGGTCGCTGCGGCCGTACCGGCCGCGCTCGAACAGGTACTTCGCGCGTGCGGCTCCGGCCGACTCACCACTCATCGCGCTTTCGGCCGACCATGGGCCATGAAAGTGGGTGACCAGTCGGGTCCCGCTGCGCCGGCCGACCGCAGGCGGCCCGTAGAGCGCGAAGTGTCGGTCGAGGATCGCACCACGCTCCGGCAGTGGGGTCAGTGATGCACGCACCCTGGCAGCGGTTCCTCCCACCGGGTCGCCCCAGCTGGATCCACCGGCCGGAGGATCACCGAATGCGTAGCCCGACACATCGATTCCGTCGGCTACCGTGAGCGCCTCGAACAGGTCTGTGAAATATCGGTTGAGGCCACCACGGGCCGTTCCGAACCATTCGGAACCGGTCATGTGGATCCGCATGGACACCTATTCGCTCAGGTGCGCGCGAATAGGCGCCGGCCACCCCGAGATGTCGAGTCCGAATGTACGCAGCATCGCCAGCGCGATCCGTTCCATGCCGAAGCCGACGCACGCGCTGTGTGCGACCTCCCCTGTCGCTGTGACGATGCCGAACGTCTCACCGAAATGGTCCTGGTGGCAGTTGCATGACACAACTGCGGTGCCGCTGTCGAGGTCGCCGTAAAGCCGAACCACCAGTTCGGTTTTCAGGTTCTCTTCGCGCTGATTGGCGGCGAGCATCTTACCGACGCGTCCGAAGAAGGGGTCATTGGCTGCCTCGGCGTTCGCCGTCAGACCCAGGTCGGCGAGAACTTGAAGCCCCCGGTCGATCCATAGGTCCCGATGATCACGCGCACTCTGTGCTGAACCGACACGGACGAACTCGTGCATACGGAACGCCTGCATCCGCGCCGGGTCTATGGCGGGTTCGTGCCGAAAGCAGTAGCCATACACGTCGAGGAGAACCTCGTCGGCGGGCAGGGTTCCGGTGAGCGTGGCATAGCTGGGGTGACATGCCGCCGACACCAGCATCGTTCCCGCCGATGCAAGGTGGTGGTCCCAGTCGATTCCGGCCTCGCGGTCGGCAAGCAATGCCCGATGGGCTTTGTTGTCGCCGTCGAATGTGGAAATCGCACCGGTGAGGTTGGGAAATGACGCAATGTAGTCGGTCTTTTCGAAAGCTGTTCTCGGAAAGACCGGTGGAAAACGCATTTTCACGGGGCGGTTGCCGTGCGCGGCGGCTCCCGCTTTGAGTACCAGGCGATCGACAGCGTCGATGATCTGCTCGAAATCGGCGCCCCGGCCATAGAGTCCGTCGATGCCGGTCGGAATGAGCAGGCCCGCCGATACGAGCGCGTCCCGAAATGCTGCTCGCTCACGATCGAGGTCTGATCCCTCGCCCGCCGAATCTGCCGTCAGGGACTGCGGCGATGCGCTCATCTCAGGTACCTCTCTGAGCCAGCACCAGGTGCGCATTGTTGGCCCGTATTCGATCGTTGGACACCATCAGCTGCGGACCGAACGAGTCTCTGAGCAGCCGGCCCATCGACGCCGGGTGATCTTCGCGGTAACCGCTGATCCCGCACAGCGCCAGTGCACCTGCGACCACGTCGACCACGGCAACGGACGAATCGAGCTTCAGGTTGTTCATTGCGAAGGTGAATCCGACAGTTGGCTCGGGCTCCCCTGTTGCCAGGAAGGCCTCGTAACGGGCAACTTCTTGTGTGACAGACGAGGCGAACCTCTGATGAATGACCATGAGGTCGGCAAGTTTGGCAGCCTGAGGCGGCGTCGAATTGCCTGCCTTCCGGGCGGCGGCACGAACTTGTTTGCGAGCCTTTGCAATGGCGGCGTCGGCGATACCGAGCCACACCGAAGCCCACAGGGTATGGGAGGTGGGCAACATGGTGTGCGCGGAGATCGTCGCGTATTCAGCAGACACCACGTTGGTGGCCGCGGTGCGGGTACGCAACAGAAATCCCGGACTGCAAGTGCCCCGAAACCCGAGGACATCCCAGGTCCCGACTTTCTCGAGCTCGGTATCCGACTGTGGGCACACCACCAGCACCTGGTCGGTGGGTGCACTGTCCGGTGAACGTCGCGCAGTCGTGCAGATGTAGTCCGCGTACTGCCCGTAAGAGATGACCGGTGCATTCTTTTCAAGAATGATGTGGTCACCGTCGGCGACCACCGCGCAGCTCGATGTCCGGACATCACCGCCGGTCGAGATTTCGGTGGTGGCAGAAGCCAACAAGGATTCTTCGATCGCAATTTTGCGTGTCAAATCACCGAGGTCACCACCGGACCCGTGCCAGCGCAGACTGAGCGCTTGGGTGTGATGCATCGCGAAAACCATTCCGGCTGAACTACATGCCGACCCAAGAGAACGCGCGATGGCTGCCAGCTCGGTGATCGAGGCGGACTTGCCGCCGAGATCGTCCGGAAGTGAGCAGGACAGCAGCCCGGCCGAACGCATCGCATCCACGGCTTCGGAAGGGAATCGGGAGTTCCGGTCGACGTCGTCTGCGGCAGCTGCAGCTGCGGCAACTGCGGCCGATGCATCAGGGCGCGCACTATCGGAAACGATTGGGGCGGAGGTGGTCGTCACGGATTCGTCCTAAGTCGGCTTGCGCAAGTGTTCGTTAGCCGGGGTTCCCGTGGCACACTACACTAACGTGAAACTGTCGAGCGGGGTCGCATGGATTCACCGAAAGAGTAACCCCGACCACAGGCCGTTCGCTTCTCATCACACACGACAGTCGCCAGACTCCATCCGCCAGACGTAAGGACGCTCTCGTATGCAATCCCGGATCCGCGAAATACTTGCTTCCCACGGCAAAATGGCAACGGATCCGACTTCCGTCGAATCCTCAGCCGACCTCTATGAGCTCGGCCTGACGTCCCACGCGAGTGTGAACGTGATGCTGGCACTCGAGGACGAGTTCGACATCGAGTTCCCCGACGAGGATTTGAAGAAGGCAACGTTTGCGTCCGTGGACAATATCGAGGCCGTCGTTTCCCGACTGTCCGGTGAATCAGTGTGAGTTCCCTTTCGAACGCTGGACTGCAGTCGATTTCCGCGCTCGACCCGCGTTCCTATCAACCGCATTTCAGCCATTCGGCGGAAACCCGGATCTGGCGCGAGACCAATTGCTATGTCGACTTGTGGATCGAGACGCTGCACGCGCTCGGCCACGATCCGGTTGCTTCTTTCGCCGCAGCACTTTCCGCCGACCACGACGGCGAGCAGTGGACGTTTCTGAAAATGGAACAGTCCGACTTACGCGTTCTGTACGGGCTCGAGGTCACCGAGGACACCGTGTGGCGACCCATTCTCGACACCGTCGAGAGTGGCCCCGCACGAAACCTCTTGCACACAGTCGAAGTGGACAGCTGGTGGCTCCCGGACACCGCGGGCACGGACTACCGCAGCAGTCACGTCAAGACCACCATCCTCCCCGCCCGCGTCGATCGTGATGCGCAGTCGATGGTCTATTTCCACAACGCCGGCCTGTTCGAGCTCGACGGGGACGACTTCGTCGGAATCTTCGGCTTGGGCGACCAGCCCGAAGGCCTGCTGCCGCCCTACGTCGAGCAGATCCGCTACTTTCCTGGCCGGGTGCAGCCCGATGCCGTCCTGACCGTCGTCCGCGAGCATCTCTCGCGGCGCGCCTCCGGCGATCCCATGGCGCGGCTTGCCGATTCGATCCGTGATGCGGTCACGTGGCTCCCCGAACGCGGACTGGAGACGTTTCACCAGTGGGCATTTGCGACTTTGCGGCAATGCGGGGCATCCGCCGAACTGGCGGCCGATCTCGCGACGCTCCTCGGCTCGGGGCCGGCGCCCGCAGCGGCAGCAGCAGCTGAGCCCTTTCTTCAGGTTGCTCAGGGCGCCAAAGCTGTTCAGTTCAAACTGGCGAGGGCGGCTCGCGGCAGGAAGGTCGACGTCGACGCCGCGATGGCCGAGATGTCGGAGTCGTGGGCGAAGGCACTGGACCTCGTTTCGGACGCGGTGGAGTAAGGGTGCTCACCGACTGTCGGATGGTCGCAACAGCAGCGGACGAATTCGATGACCCTGCAGCGATTCCGCAATCGAGGCATGGGACATCCATACCGGACGGCACGCTCGGAGTGGTCGCTCGGCAGGCAGGATGGGATGCCCTCCTGGCACCCCACGGCACTGACATCGACGATGCCGATTGGTGGATGTTCGCGTCTGTCAACGCGACTCGACCGGTTCGAATCCACTTCGCGGGGCTGACGTTCCCAGCGTCCATTTTCGTTGACGGGCAGCCCGTTGCCGAGGTGGAATCCATGTTCCTACCCGTCGATGTACCCGTGCCGGCCGGTGAACACGAGATCGCCATCCGCTTCGGTTCACTGACACGGTGGCTCAAGAAGCGGCGGCCCCGCGGCCGCTGGCGCTCGAATCTGGTTGCCCAGCAAGGTATGCGCTGGGCACGAACCACACTGTTGGGTCGCTCTTCGGCGTATTCGGGCGCACCGGCGCCGGTCGGGGTCTGGCGCCCTGTGCACGTAGTTGGTGAGATTGCGGTCGAAACTCTCGACATCCATTGCGACGCGGCCGATGGCCTAATACTGATCTCAGGGCGGTGCATCGGAGTCGATGGCGATCCGGCGGGCGGAGACACCGTGGCAGTCCGCGTCGACCGGGACGGTACGGTGCATGACTTCAACGAGTTCACCGTTGCCGCCGATGGAACCTTTGAGGGACACCTCACCGTAGGTGAACCCGAAGTGTGGTGGCCACGTGGTTACGGCAACCAGCCCCTGTACGACGTCACCGTGATGGTGGGCACGGAGACCACCACGCGACGGGTTGGCTTTGGTTCGGTTCGGTCCACATTGTCAGTCGATGACGGATTCACTCTGTATTACAACGGCATCGAGATCTTCTGCCGCGGAGCGATATGGATACCGCCTGAGCCCGCGGCATTACATGCCGACGGGTCCTCGATCCGTACGGTGCTGGCGCGGCTCGCATCCGCCGGGGCAAACATGGTGCGCATCCCCGGCGGAACGGTGTACGAGCAGGAAGAGTTTTTCGAGGCGTGCGCCGAACTCGGCATCATGGTGTGGCAGGACGCAATGGTGGCGACCTTCGATCCCCCTGAGGAGCTGACGTCGACCATCGTCCGCGAGCTCGCGTCGACACTACGAGCGACAAGCGGCAATCCCGCGCTTGCCGTGGTCAGCGGCGGTAGCGAAACCGTACAGCAACCAGAGATGCTCGGCTTGCCACCGAACTCCCGGCACATGACACTGATCGAAACCCATCTGGCGGCGATCGCAGGGTCTCGTAACGTTCCCTACGTACCATCCAGCCCTGCAGCACCCTCAGGGTCCGGCCAGCTGGCGATTCGACCGGATACTGGTGTGGCACATTGGTTCGGTGTCGGCGGATATATGCGGCCGGTGGACGATGTCCGCACCGCCGGAGTCCGGTTCGCCGCGGAGACACTGGCTTTCTCGATCCCCCCGTCGGCAGACGCGATAGAACGCCACTTCGGGTCGTCAGCCGTCGCGGGGCATCATCCGGTGTGGAAGTCGGCAGTTCCCCGCGACAAAGGCGCGTCCTGGGACTTTGAGGACGTTCGAGATCATTACGTCCGCGAGATTCTTGCCGTCGACCCTCTACAGCTCCGCCGTGTCGACCCCGACCGTTATCTGCAGATGGGGCGTATCGCTGTCGCAGCCGCGATGACTGAGTGCTTCAGGTACTGGAGACGCCGGGATTCGGGTTGTGGTGGAGCCCTGATACTCACCGCGAAAGACATTGTCGCGGGCGCAGGTTGGGGTCTGCTCGACGTGGACGGGGATGCCAAACTTCCCCTGCTCGCTCTCGCAAGGTCATGGCAGCCGATCGCGGTGATGGTGTCCGATGCCGGCCTGAGCGGTCTGCGCATCGACGTCGCCAACGACGCCCCCTCCCCCATCACCGGGCGTGCGTCACTGACAGCGACCAATGCGACCGGCCAGATCGTCGCCGAAGGCGCTGTCACGATCGAGGTGCCCGCCCACTCGGGCTCGACGCTCGGCGACCCCGACATCACCGGTGTGTTCCGAGACCTCACACATGCCTACAAGTTCGGCCCGGCGATGGCCCAGGCCGTGCAGGTGGAGATAACCGACGGCGCCGACCTATATCGACGGGATGTTCTTGTGCTCCAACCTCATCCGGCGCCGGTGCGATGCACCCTGCGCGCCACTGCATCACAGGGACCTGACGGCAGGTGGGGACTAGACGTGACATCGGACGCCGCGCTGAGGTGGGTCGAGATCGACACACCGGGATGGCGCCCCGCCGACAACTACTTCCACCTCGCTGCCGGCCTGCCCTATCGGGTTGCAATCGAGGGCACCGGAAGTGACGTCCCTGCGGGCCGGGTGTCGTCCATCGACGCCACGACCACCACCACGATCATGGTGTCGCATGCGTGACGAACCGCGTATTGCACTGGTACACGAGAGGCTGACCGAGGTCGCCGGCTCCGAACATGTCGTGGAGCAATTGGCGACCGAGTGGCCGGACGCGACGCTGCACGTACCCTTTGCGGATCCCGCGGCGGTGGCCCCGATCCTGCGGGGCAGGGTGCGTACCAGCCCACTGGACGGGGTCTACCGGGCTGCAGGCCGCAGGTCCTACGCCCCATTGTTACCATTCGTGCCCACCGTGTTGCGGCACACAGACTTCGGCGATGCCCAGGTCCTCATCATCTCGCACCACGCAATGGCGTTGTCCGCCGTCCACAGTGCTGGAGGGATTCCGAGCATCGCGTACGTGCACTCTCCGGCGCGGTGGGCATGGGACCCGGCAATGCGTGCCGGTGAGGCATCGGGCATTGCCGGCAAATCCGCCCTGTCGGTACTCGCCGCCGTCGCCCGCAGGTCTGAATCCAGCGCGGCGCCACAGATCACCACGGTGGTCGCGAACAGCACCGAGGTCTCCAGCCGCATCAAGCGGTGGTGGAATCGCGATTCCGTGGTCGTCCATCCCCCCGTCGACACCGTTCGCTACTCGATGGACAGCTCCGTCGACCGAGAAGACTTCTTTCTGTTGGCAGGCAGGCTGGTTCCCTACAAGCGGCCGGAGATCGCGATCCTCGCAGCGAAAGCCGCGGGAGTGAAGCTCATCGTCGCTGGATCCGGTCGACTCGCCGAAGAATGCCGGCGGATTGCTGGACCCGAGACCACCTTCCTCGGGCGCGTCAGCGACGAGACGATGCTCCGGTTGCAACGAAGTGCCCGGGCGCTGATCATGCCCGGCGTCGAGGACTTCGGAATCGTCCCTGTCGAGGCCATGGGCTGCGGAACACCTGTCATCGCGGTCGACGGAGGTGGAGCGCTGGACACGGTCATCCCCGGACTCAGCGGCCAACTCATTCAGAACGCCGGCGATGACGAGCTCATCGCCGGCCTCGCCGCGGTGCTCGCATCCTTCCAGTCTGCCGCTTACGACCATCAAGCGATTTCTACTCACGCGCAGACGTTCTCACGGGCCGCTTTTCGTCGGTCGATGCGTGAACTGGTCGAGCAAGTCCTTTGATGAACCTTCCCTCGAATTGCCGCACCGGATGCGACCTCGTCAGCCTCGGTGACATCGACGAATCCGTCGAGTCGTTTGGCGACCGGTTTCTCGCCAGGGTGTTCACTGATCGAGAACTCCGCTACTGCGTCGGCACGCAGCAACGACAACGGCTTGCCGCACGCTTCGCCGCCAAAGAGGCAACCATCAAGGCCCTGGCGCTCCCGGATATGGCGACACCGCTGCGTGAGATCGAGGTCGTCAACGACCCTGCTGGACCACCTCGCGTCGTCCTGCACGGATCCATTGCTGAGGAGGCCCGGGCCCAGCGCTGGTCGTCGATTTCGGTGTCGCTGTCGCATACCGACTGTCACGCAATGGCGGTCGTGGTCGCGATGGTCATCGACGACGACTCCATTCAGCAGCAGGACCGGTAAACGGATGTTAATCTCAGCGCGCAGACTGTGCCCGCCGCTAGGAGAAGCGCTTGATAACCGTTCGTTGCCCGTCAGTCGACGAGTTCGAGTTGACGCTGTCACCGGTGAACCCCGACTGGATTCTCGAAGGGGCGCCGGTCGCGAAATCGCGGGAGTGGGCAACAAGTTCGGACGGCACGGTGACCATGGCGATGTGGAGTTGCACCGCCGGAACGTTCCGCTGGAATTTCACCTGCGACGAACTGGTGCACATACTCGAGGGCGAAGTCGTCGTCACGAACGCCGATGGCTCGGAGTTCACCTTGCGTCCGGGCGACGCGGTTCTGTTCCCTGCAGGTTCTTGGACAACGTGGCACGTGCCGGAGTTCGTGCGCAAGTACGCCGTACTAAGGTCTCCGGTCCCCAAACCTGTTCGCATGTTTTGGCGCGGGCTCTCTCGCGCCAAGGCGATGACGCGAGGTCGCTCAGCAGGACGCGGCCAGACGGCTGCCCTGCAGAGCCCCACCTTGTAACGCCGAGGGCTCCGAATCCGAAAAGCTCACGTGGGCCCAGCAGTGGATGACACCAACGGATACGCTTGGCTTTCATCACCCCCGTGGCGACAACAGGTCGCACCTGACTCCACCGAGCCTAAGAGACGCGCGATGCTCCCATTGATTTCATCTCGCTTGGACGCGTCCAAGAGTCAGACAGGTAAGCCGGCGCCGTCTCGCCGCAAGTACTTCTTCAGTCGCAGCCGTACCGACGTACTCTTGTTGATTCTCGACTTCGTCGCCGTCGCAGCCGGTCTCATCGCGTTTTCCGAATCCGTCGCTGCGGCTCTTGCCGGAGCCGCTCTCGTCGCGGTGATGATCGAGATCTCGGGGAACTATCGTTCCCAGATCACCCTGTCTGCACTCAATGTCATGCCACGGTTGGCAGCCATCAGCATCATCGCGGCCTTCGTGGTGACCGTCGCGTTCGAGTTCGATGCCCAGATACAGCGCGCACTGCTGCTGTCGGTCTACGTGTTCACGATCCTTTTTGTCGTTCGCCTTGTCTACTACGCGATCCGACGGAGACGGCGCAGACGATCTCCACACTCACGAAGCCGAACAGCCATCGTCGGAGGCGGGGTGGTCGCCGCAGAACTGGTGGAGAGCATCGCGGAGTTCCCCGAACTGGGTTTGGAACCCATCGTCGTCGTCGACACCGATCCCATGTTCGGTACCGACCACCTCCAAATTCCGGTCATCTCGGGCCGACCTTTGCGACACATCGTCGAAACCGAGCAGATCGACACCGTCATCGTGTCCTTCCGCAACGTTCCGGATTCCACGTTGGTGTCGCCGCTTCGCGAATGCGACGGCCTCGATTGCGAGATCTTCATCGTTCCGCGGCTTTTCGAGTTCGTTCACCTGACGTCCGACATGGACAGAATCCACACCGTTCCTCTCATCAGGGTTCGCCGACACATCTATCGCACCTGGTATTGGCACTGCAAGCGTCTGTTCGACTTCGCCAGTGCCGCCGGTGCGCTGCTCGTGTTGTCGCCACTGCTGGCCGTAACAGCGCTTGCGGTGAAGCTGTCCGATATCAGTTCGCCAATCATTTTCAGCCAGGTGCGAGTCGGCAGGAACGGTGAGGAGTTCACTCTCTACAAGTTCCGCTCAATGCGTCCGATCGCGTCATCGGAATCAGACAAGGACTGGAACCCGAACAAAACCAGCCGGGTCAACCTGGTCGGCAAATTAATTCGCAAGACCTCGATCGACGAACTACCGCAACTGTGGAACGTGGTGCGCGGCGACATGTCGCTGGTGGGTCCACGGCCTGAAAGGCCGCACTTCGTAGACCAATTCAAGGATTCGGTTCCGTCGTATCGCGACCGTCACCGCGTTAATGTCGGCCTCACCGGGTGGGCGGCTATTCACGGGCTTCGTGGTGACACCA
Source organism: Williamsia muralis (assembly GCF_051487485.1). Lineage (GTDB taxonomy): Bacteria > Actinomycetota > Actinomycetes > Mycobacteriales > Mycobacteriaceae > Williamsia > Williamsia muralis_B. Next base: position 606,177 of record NZ_JAHVCV010000004.1, read on the forward strand.
GCATCGACGACCGAGCAATCTACGACAATTTCTACATCGAGAACTGGTCGGTCTGGCTCGACATCAAGATCATCATCTTGACCCTCCGCGCTGTTGTTGGCGGGACAGGTTCGTGACAACGCCTGACGGTGCCAGGAGCTAGCGCGCGCCGGTCAACCGGCGGGGCACTGGGTTGGTGTCGAAAACCACGCTGTGCCCGCCGCCTGCCGACTTGGCCTGATACATCGCGGTGTCCGCTGCGCGGATCACTTCTTCGGCACTGCGCATGTCACTCGGGGTGACCTCCACGATGCCGACGCTCGCGCGGATACGAAGAAGGCGTCCCTGGATGATCACAGGTTCCGCAAGCGAGTCGTGAACACGCTTGGACAGCACAGCGATTCTGTCCGCTCCGGAGATCCCTGACAGAACAGCAACGAACTCGTCACCGCCGAATCGTCCGACGATGCCGTATTCGTTCAGGATGCCGCGCAGACGGTTTGCCGCAGTCACCAGTGCAACGTCGCCGCCGCCGTGACCCAGCGAATCGTTCACCTGTTTCAGGCTGTCGAGATCGATGAACATCACGACGGTCGACTCGGCCGGTTCGCGCCGCTGGGAGTTCGCGACCACTTCGTTCAATCGACGCATCACGCATGCACGATTCGGCAGCTCGGTCATCATGTCGTGGTCGGCTGCGTATTGGAGCATCGCGCGGCCCACGTGCTGTGCGGTGACATCGGTGAACGATGCAGCGATCGCCGAGTTGGCCGGGTCCGCCGGGTTCACCAGACCGACGTTGCACGTGACCCACACCCGCTGACCGTCGGTGCGGTCGAAGCCGACGACCATGCCGGCAACTGCACGCCCGGTGCGCGCAACGATTTTGTCCGGGTGATCTTCGGGCGCGAGTTCGCGGCCATCGGCGTCGACAAGAGGGAAATGATCGTTTGCGTTTCCACGGCTTCCGTCGCTGCGGATATCCAGTTCGAATATGCGCTTCGCGCTCGCATTCGCGGCCTGCAATTCTCCCTGTGCGGAAATGACAAGCACCCCGGTGCCCAGCGAGTCCACAACCGATGTGAAATCAACGGCGAGTGAATCACCGTCATTTCTCTTGGCCTCGAACATCCCGCCTCCACGCTGTAGTGAGCGCCTGCATTGGCAACAGACCCGAGCATGCGGTCCATTCGACCGCGGCGCAAGGCGACGACCTGGGACATTACGGATATCAAAGATGATCTTAACGTTCAGATTGGATCGGGAAGTGCCCGGTTTGCGCTCGTTTCCTACCCCGCAGTAACCTGCTTCACTCATTTCGCGACCCGAGAGGGGATTAGATCACCGACCCAGCTTTCGTACTGTGAGGACAATCACATTGGCCACCTTGCGCAATCCGCGATCGCAAAGACAACCATCCCACACTCCGGGATCCCAGAGCGGCTCGGGCAGTGGTCTAAATCCTTGACACCTGCCCAAAGTTGGTGTTAGCGCGTCGATCTCGGGGGCGCGATGCGAGCGCGAGAGTTCAGGGGCGTTCAGCCGCCGCCAGTTCAACTACGAAGCTTTGTGGCCGGTGTCGCCGTTACCGGGTGGGTGCGGCCGTGCATCGCGCTTGTCTCGCAGACGTGCCGCACGACCGACCGACACCGCGACCACCACCGCGAGGGCCAGCCATGCGATCACCAGAGAGACAATTGACAGCACCGTCATCTATACATCGTGCCAGAGCTACCTGTGAATCAGTCTCCGCAACGCAGACGCGCGACCATATGAGTCCAAACAGCGTGCAGTCTGATCAGTACCTCGACCGCGATCTACCGCTGCGTTCGGTTCAGAACGAGCGCCGTTGCAGGGACCGCGATTGCCAACAATCCGGCACACACCAGCCCCGAATACAGATGCGCGTTCTCCGATGCCCAGGTAACCGGTTCTGGCAATGCCGGGTTGACTGACGTCGGATTACCGAAACTTTCACGCAGACTCTGGGCCACAGAGGTGACTGGATTCCAGTTGGCAACCATGCGTAAAGGTGTCGGGAGTGTCTGCGCCGGCACGAACGCCGACGAGATGAACGACAGCGGAAAGAGGATGCTCGCCATCAGACTCTGCGCCGCCTCAGCCGAGTCCGAAATCAACCCGATGACAATGCCAACCCACGACATCGCGAACCCGAACAGGAGCACGATGAGGTAGCCGCTTGCGATGCTCCAGAATGAACCGTGCAGCCGCCAGCCGATCGCAAGCCCGGTCAGCGACATCACCGACAAACTGACGACGTTGACCAATACGTCGGACAGGGAGCGGCCGATGACCACAGCCAGCCGCGACATCGGCAACAGGAGGAAGCGATCGATGATGCCCCGATTCAGTTCGGTCGCCACACCGAGCGCCGTGAAGCCGGCGTTGAATGCAACCGACTGGGTCATGATGCCGCCGATCAGGAACTCCCGGTAGCGGTCCCCGCCGAGCGCCTCTCCGAACACATAGGAGAACAGCAACACGAACATCAGCGGTTGGAGCACCATGCCGAGCACCATTTGCGGCATCCGAACAAGAACCCTGAGGTTACGAACCGCGACAACCCGACAGTCCACCAGAAGTTCAGCTGTCCCGCGTCCCCGCGGCGGAGGCATCGACACTGCCCTTGCGCTCGATGGTTCCACTATCGTCAACGCTCCTCGGTCAAGCTGACGAAGACATCATCGAGCGTGGGGGTCTGCACCGAGGCGTCAACAATTCCGACTCCGCTGTTGGTCAACGTTGCGATCATTCGAGCCATCGCGCTGCTACCGTCCTGGGCGCTGAAGGTCAAAACACCATTATCGACCGAAGCGTCGGCGATTCCAGACGACGCCAGCACCCCCACCGCCCGCTCACCCGTTTCGTCCTCGGTCAGCGACAGCCGAACCACCGAGTTGCCGATGGTTTGCTTCAGCTCACGGGGCGTTCCGCGGGCGACGACCTTGCCCCGAAGGAGGACTGTGACCTGATCGGCAAGCTGGTCGGCCTCTTCGAGGTACTGAGTCGTGAGCAAAACCGAGGTGCCTTCGGCGGTCAGCTCGCGCACCGCGTTCCACAACACGGACCGACTGACCGGATCCAGCCCGGCCGTCGGCTCGTCGAGTATCACCACCGGCGGCTTTGCCACGATTGCGCCGGCAAGGTCGAGTCGGCGCCGCGTGCCTCCGGAGTATGTTCCGATGCGTCGCTTACCCGCACTTGCAATGTCGAACTGCTCAAGCAATTCGGTAGCCCGGCGTCGCGACGATGCCCGATCGAACCCTGCCAGCCGCGCAACCATGGTGAGCTGCTCCAGGCCGGTCAACATGTCGTCGACTGCGACGTTTTGACCGGATACACCCATTCGGCTACGGGCGGCGTGCGGGCTCGATATGACATCGACTCCGGCAATCGTGATGAGCCCCGACGTCGGCCGGATGAGAGTGCTGATCATCTTCACAACCGTTGTCTTGCCGGCGCCGTTTGGTCCGAGCAGCCCCAGAACACTGCCAGCAGGCACGTCGAGGTCGACGTGATCAACCGCCAGCACATCGCCGAACCGCTTGACGAGCTGCGCCACTGAGATGGCGTTGCCCGGCGTCTCGGTCACGGCGTAGCCAGGAACGTCACGCCCATCAACCGCACTCTGGAACATCGACCCGTACCACCGGGTCATCGACCAACGGCTGAACCGGAACCACCGCAGGTCCGGTGGCGCTGGTGGGTTCGGTGAACTGGAACTCGACCGTCACCGTTTTGCCCGGCGGAATCATCACCTGCGAGAAACTCACCGGATGTCCGAGCTCGGTCCCCGATGAGAAGAAGTTGCTCTGCCCATCCACCAGAACCGAATTCAGTGTCGCGCCCGCGGTCCCGTCGATCTGCACAACCGCGATGTTGGTGCCGTTCTCGACATTCTGGGCATTGCCCAGGTGGCCGATCACGTACGGCGGCAAGGTCATGTCCTCCACCGTGTTCGTCAATTGCACCTTGACTGTGCTTTCACGGGTGTCTGCATCACAGTTACCGGCGGTGTACGTGATTTCGCGTTTGAGGTAGTAGTCGATCTTGTTGCCGGCTGCGTTTTGCACCACCACATTTGCGTAGGGCGACGTGGTTTCGGCGACCTGATGACCGAGGTTGGTCGATTCGAGCAACTTCTGTTCGTCCGAGTTCGCACTGTAGATCATGATGCGTCGCTCGTGCACCGCCTTGCCCAGTCCGTCGAGGATCTGGCCGGTATCACCCCGCACCGACGACAGACTGGTCACCGCTGTACGCGCGATTTCCTGCAGGTAAGCCTTGCGTGCAGCGTTGTCACCGCCGAACCGCTCGTAGGACGTCGACAAAGTGATCGGCACGACGTTCTCTGCGGTGATCTTCTCGCCGTCAGGCAACGTGATCGGGCCTGTGCCCTTCAGGATGTAACTCAGTGCGATCGGGTCGAGGGCGATCGCGCCATCGAGTTGGCGGCCGCTCTGCTGCTGCCACATGTTCATCCAAATCTGGGCGGCGTAAGGGAAGTGAGCGCTGATATTGCTGTTCCGCGAATCTGTGTACGGCTTGTTGAACCCGAACATCTGATTGAACTCCGGGCCGAAGTTTGACGGCGTCCTCGGCGGCCGCAATTCAGCGTTGGTGCCGATGTCTTCGACGGTGACCTCACCGCCACGCGCATTGACAATGCCGAACGCCCCAACCAACCCTCCGGTGGCCCGCGCCTCTGATGGAGTCTGGAAGGCGAGGAAGTAGGAACGATCGCCGCCAGCGCCCAGCATCGGAGGGAGGAGCCGGGCCGCGGTGTCGGTGCCTCGGACGAATCGTGCAGTTTCATCGGTCTGTTCGAACAACTCGGTTTTTGCGTCGCCGACCATGCCGAGCCACGTGCTGTCGATCCCACGCACGTTGTCGTTGATCGATTCGGCGCTGTCTGCGATCGGCGCGAGTTGCGCCTGGGCATTTGCCAGTGCTCCGACGTTGATGCCGCTGTCACTGTTGCGCAACGAGTCCGGGTTGATCACCTCGGACAGTTCGGCAGTGGGTTTGAGGACATCACTCGTCAGGTCGTTCACTGCATCAGTCATCTCGCGCACCGAATTCAGGGGACTCCCCAACCAGGGCACCGCAGCCGCGATTGTCCACACCGGATTGTGGGAGTTCGACGTAGCGCTCTCGGCCTTTTCGTCCGCGGCCGTCGCAGCGGCCGTTGCCTTGGCGACATCGCCATCAAGGATCGCTTCACGCGCTTGCGTCGCTTGAGACCGTGCGGCCTCGATGTCGTCTTTGACTTTCAGTGCGAGATAGCCCACGTAGATGCCCACCGCCACGATGATCAGCAACAGCAGAAGTAGTCCGGCGGCGATCCATCGTCCGCGCCGCCCTCGACGCCGTGGTGGCGTCCGCCCGTCTTCGTTCGGCGTGTGGTCATTCGGCGTCTCGTCGGCTACCGTCACCGGTCCCCCTCGCTGTACGTGAACATATCGGGAATCAGCGAACCCAACCGTTCGGCTATCTCGTGCATTGCCTTTGGATTTCCTAAATCTGCGTGATCGTAGCCGACCCTCTCGAACACCAACGGTGTGCCGGAGACATTCTCCCACCGGGAGATTTCCTCGTTGTCTTGCGCCGCGATGTAGACCGCAGTACCGACCTCGATCGGCTTGGGGCGATACGCCGCCGCTGCGTGGAGGAGCGTTGTCCGTCGACGCTGATAATCATCGAAGAGCACCGGGTCAATTCGACGGAGGGCGGCTGCAAGTTCTTGGTCCAGCGCTATCGCTGCTTCTACGGCTTCGCTCGATTCATCAACGATCGGGTTGGTGTCCAGCAACACCAGCAGCTCGACGTCCATGTCGCGGCTCGACATCTGGGAGGCCATTTCGTGAGCGAGGACACCTCCCAACGACCATCCGAGCAGACGGTACGGCCCCTCGGGCTGCACGGTCAGCACAGCTTCGATGTGACGGGCAGCGAGCTCTTCCACCGACGACACCGTTGGTGCCTTGGGGTCCGCCAAACCCGGCATCTGCAGGCCGAATACGACCATCGGTTCGATGGCCTGCGCGAGAGGCCGGTAGTCGGCGGCGAGCCCACTTGCAGGGTGCACGCACCAGAGCGTCGGTCCGTCCACGTCACCGGTGCCCGACAGTGGCAGTATCTGTCCGAGCGATTCCGAGAGATCCCGGGCGGAGTCGATCGCCGCAGAGAGCATGGCGGGCGAAGGATGGTCGAACAGGGTCGCCACTGGGGCCGGTACACCGAGCCGTTCGGTGACACCGCGAGCGATCTCGAGCAAGAGCAGCGAGTTGCCGCCGACGTCAAAGAAGCTGTCGTGCACGCCAATATCGTTGTTATCGAGCACATCTCGAAATATATCGACGACCGCCTTCTCGGTAGGCGTGCGCGGTTCTCCCCCGGCGGCCACTTCTCGCGCCGGTTCAGGCAGTGCGTCCGTGTCCAGCTTGCCAGCCGGCGTTCGGGGCAGCGACTCCACGATCATGATCGAGGAGGGAATCATGTGATGTGGCAGGACCTGTTCGCAGCGATCACGTAGCTGCTGGGCATTCGAGTTCGACTGATCGGCAATCACGTATGAAACGAGCCGCGGCTGACTCGGTTCACCGGCCACCACGGTGACCGCTTGATGTGCTCCGGCTGCCATCAGCACCGAATCGATTTCGGCGAGCTCCACACGCTGCCCACGGATCTTGACCTGTCTGTCCGTTCGTCCGAGGTATTCGATACCCAGTGAGGTGCGGCGCACGAGATCGCCGGTGCGGTAGAGACGGCTGCCTTGCGGCCCGGCGACAAAGCGGGATGCAGTCAGTGTCGCATTTCGCCAATATCCTTCCGCCAGAGCGGCGCCGCTCAGATACAGCTCTCCGGCGACTCCGTCTGGAACGGGCCGCAGATGTGTGTCGAGCACTGTGGCAGTGACGTCGTCGAGTGGCGACCCGATCAACACCGGACCATCAACGTCGCAGTGGAACATCGTCGCGCACATCGAGACTTCGGTCGGACCATAACCGTTGATCAGTTGGCGTCCGCGGGCCCACTGCGACGCCAGGTCTGGGCTCAGCGGCTCTCCGCCGACGACAATGCCTCGCACACCGTGTAAGCGGCCTTCGTCGAGAGTCGCCAGAACCGTTGGTGTGGTGAACATCCAGGTGATTTGTCGCGCGGCCAGATGCTCTGTGGCCGCGCGTCCCGCCACCGAGCCTGCGTCGATGATTTCGAGCGTGGCACCCGGACCGACGGCCAATAAAACCTCGAAGAGTGAGGCGTCGAAACTGATACTGGCGGCATGGGCGACACGATCATCCTGCCCGATGTCCAGAACACTGCCGTCGGTGAACTTCGACAGACCACGATGGGTCACAGCAACGCCATTGGGCGCGCCGGTGGTGCCCGAAGTGAACAGCAGGTACGCCGACGCGTCGGGCGAAACCAGCGCATAGTCGACGCGCGTAACCGGATCTATGGGCTGAGGCATCAGTGTGTCCATCGACAACACGGTGGTGACCCTGCTGACTTCGAGCATGCGGTGGATGCGCGAACTGGGGTATGCGGGGTCAACCGGAACGTACACCGCACCGACCCTGACGATGGCCCACAGTGCGACAATCGATTCCACTGAACGCGGGATCATCATCGCCACTCTGTCGCCCGGACGAACCCCGGTACCGGTCAGAGTTTGGGCAACTACCGCGGCCCAGTCATCGAGCTGCTGGTAGGTCAGCGTCCGAACCCCGTCAGACACTGCGATGCCGTCCGGGTTCGCAGTCACTGCAGACCGGAAGATCTCCCCCAGTGTACGAACGGGTGAGCCAGTCCGAATGGGTTTGATCTCTTGCTGCTCAATGGTTCGAATGTCGAACCTGTCCAACGACTTCGGCGTAGCGGCGGTCACCAGATCAAGCGCCGCGTGGAAGACCCGGGCGAACTCAACGATCTGCGCGGAGCTGAACAGCGCGGCGCCGTAGGTGAAGGTCACCCCGAGTCCACCCGGACCCCGTACCACCGTCACCTGTAGATCGAACTCGCTGTCCGGACTCGGCAGTCCGACGTTGCTCGTGCTCTGTGCCGCAGAGAACGACAGCGCGATCTGCACGAGCGGATGCCTGCCTGGATCGCGTGGCGGGTCGATTTCCGCGACAACCTCATCGAACGGGACGAAAGCGTTGTCGAGAGCTGCGACGTCCGCGTCGCGTACGGCGGTCATCAGATCGTGCGACGTCATACCCGGACGCAGGACCGTCCTGAGCACCACAGTTGAGACGAACATGCCAACGAGGTCCGTGACCTCGACATGGCGACGCATCGAGGCGGGTGTTCCCACTGCGACGTCATCGGTGCCGCCCTGGATCGACAGTGCCAACGCCAGCGCTGCGTGAATGACATGGAACTCGGTGACTGACAGGCGATCGACGATTCCCGGAATCCGGCCGACCACGGCAGAGTCGGCGTCGGTCGTCAGCGATGCGGTCGCCAGCGACCGCATGCGCGGCCGGTCGGGCACGAGGTCAAGAACACCCGAATACCCGGCGAGCGTGTGTGTCCAGAACTGCAACTGCTCTTCTCGCAGTTCGGCATTCACCGCTGCCTGCCAGCGCGCGACTTGTGGGTACTCGACAGTGAGCGGTCGCAGCTGTTCACCTCGCAGCAGTGCGGTGAGATCTGCAGTGATCACGTTTGCCGAGTCGCCGTCCACGGCGATGTGATGAATGACGAACAGCACACCGCGTCCATGTGCGTGGTGTAACAGCACAACTCGCACGGGTGGTTCGGTTTGTAGATCGAACGGGGCACTGACTTCGTCGAACGTCACCCGTGCCGCATGCTCGTCCTCGGTCACGTGCCAGACACGGGCGCTGAAGTTGTTGTGCACCAGCTGCCGCGGACCTGCAGGAGTCGCGGGATAGCTGGTTCGTAGCGGGGCGTGACGACGAATCAGAGTCTCGACGGCGGGCACTATCGCGGCGTCGCCGACCTCGGCCGGCACCGGAACATAGATTGGCACGGTGTAGAGCGACGATCCGGACAGCATCTCGTGGACGTACCAGAGTCGACGTTGGTTCGGTGCCAACGGGACATCGCCCTCATCGGGGATCGAGCCCAGGGCGGGAAGCACCCGGGAGTCCAGGCGGGGCAACCTCTCGAGTAGCTGAGCGAGCCCGCGTGGAGTGGGTTGCTCGAAGAAGGTTCGTACCGGAACCCGTCGACCGAGTTGCTCCTCGAGTGCAGCTGCCACACGGGTGGCAAGCAGCGAGTCGCCACCCGAGACGAAGAAGTCGTCGTCGACGCCGACCGCGTCGGTTTCGAGGTGGTCACGGAAGGCTCGGACGATGAGGTGCTCGAGCTCGGTATCTGGCTGTCCGCCGACCTGCGAGTCCCAGTCGGGCGCGGGCAGCCGCGACGTGTCGAGTTTGCCTGCGCCGGTGCGGGGCAATTCGCCGACCACGACGATGCGCGCAGGGACCATTGCGCTGGGTAGCGTGGCCACGCAGTGTGCACGCAGTCGCCGCACATCGTCTTCATCGACACCGACGACGTATGAGACGAGCACCGAGCCGGTGGGTCGTTCGATCACAACCGTCGCCGCGTATTCGGCGCCGGCGCTCATCAAGGCCAGATCGATCTCGGCAGGCTCGATTCGCTGTCCCCGGATTTTCACCTGGTGGTCGATCCTGCCCAGGTAGTGCAGACCCTCGTTTGTACGCCGCACCAGATCGCCTGTGCGATACCATCTCCCGCCATCAGGCCCGGCGACAAACCGTACAGCGGTGAGCGAATTGTCATTGACGTACCCTTGCGCCAGCGCGGGTCCGCCGAGGTAGAGCTCACCGGCGACACCGTCCGGAACCGGACGCATATGGGTGTCGACAACTTCTGTCACCACGTCATCGAGTGGGTTTCCGATCAGAATCGGGCGGCCAGGGGTCAGCTCATGCACGGTGACGCACATCGTGGTTTCGGTGGGACCGTATCCGTTGATGAGTCTCCGCCCGGGTGCCCATCGGCGGACGAGTTCTCCGGTGCACGGTTCACCACCGATGACGATGCCACGCAGGTCGGGCAGCTTGCTCTCGTCGAGCGTTGCCAGCACCGACGGGGTGGCAAACATCCAGGTCGCCTGGCGTGCAGCAAGTTCAGCGGTAGCACCGGGGCCGCCACTGACATCGGGATCGACAATCGACAGCGTCGCGCCCGGTCCTACGGCCAGAAGCATCTCGAAGATCGCGGCGTCAAAGCTGATGCTGGCGGCGTGCGCGACCCGATCATTGACGTGGATGTCGAACACACTGCCGTCGGTGAACTTTTCCATTCCACGGTGGGTCAGCGCCACCGCATTCGGCTGACCAAGTGTGCCCGATGTGAACAATATGGCGACCGCATCCTCGAGAGAGGATGTCGCTTCCGGAAGCAGATCTGTTCCGCGATCGATGACGGCCGAGCTGGTAGGCACACCGCCTTCACGAATCACGAGATCGGCGTCGACACGCCGCAGCATCCGTTCAGCGCGTTCTGCGGGATAGTGCGGGTCGATGGGGACATACACCGCGCCCGCTTTCACCGCGCCCCAGAACATGGCTACCGAGTCCATCGATCGAGGCAGGACCGCCGCGACGCGGCCGCCACGCCGCACGCCGCTGTTTCGTAGATGCGTAGCGATTCGTGAAGTCCACTCATCGAGTTCGCGGTAGGTCATGGACCCTGAGGATGATTCGATGGCGACCGCCGACGGGTGTGCGCGAGCCGTCGCAGCGAAGATCTCGCCCAGAGTGCGCCGGGAGCGCTTCCTCGGCTCGGACACCAGCTGGCGCTCCGTCTCCAACCGGAGGTCGATGAGGTCCAGGGACGCCGGCGCCGGTGTGGCGATCGACTCGAGCGCCAGCTCCCAGCGTCGAGCAATGGTCTCGATGACTGTTGCGTCGAATAGGTCTGTGGCATAAGTGAATACCGCATACAGACCGCTGTCCGATCTGCCCACTGTCAGCTGCAGATCGAACTCACTGTCGGGGCTTCCGATCACTCCGGCCGAGGCCGAACCCATTGCGGAGACCGCGGTGCTTTCGGCCAAGTACGACAGCGCGACCTGTACGAGCGGATGCCGCCCCGGATCTCGGGGCGGGTCAACAAGCGCGACCACATCGTCGAAAGGCACCAGTGCGTTGTCCAGCGCATCGAGGTCCGTGCGGCGCACCAGATGTAGCAGGTCTTCGGTGCTCAGGCCCGGCTTGATCACAGTGCGCAGCACGATGGTCGAGACGAACATCCCGACCATGTCCGCGGTTTCGACGTGGTGGCGCAGTGAACCCGGCGTGCCGATGGCGATGTCGTCGGTGCCGGCCTGAATGGACAGGGTCAAGGCCAGTGCGGCGTGCAGTACATGGAATTCGGTGACTCCGACGCGTGCGGTCACCGCAGCGATGGCAGCGCTGATCGCCGGGCTGACCTCCACGGCCGTCTGTGCGGTCGCGCTGCTGCGAACCGCCGGGCGTTCGGGGGTCAGATCCAGAATGCCCGAATAGCCGGCCAGCTGCGCGGCCCAAAATGCTCGTTGTCGATCGCCGACAAGTTCATGCGCAGCGAGTTGCCATTTGGTCACCTGCGCGTAGTCGACGCGTAGCGGTTCTGCCCGGGCGCCATCAAGCGCAGCGGCCAAATCTTGGGTGATGATGCGCGCCGAGCTGCCATCGACCGCGATGTGGTGAGCGATCAGCAGCACGGCGCGGTTGCCGGCTGAATCCCAGAGCAGTGACCAGCGGGCTGGTATTTCGAGTTCCAGATCCAACGGAGTCGACAGTTGTTCGCGGACAAACGATCCTGGGTCCATGCCGTCGACGTCGACGAGGCTCAACTCGACGGTGTGCTGCTCGTGGACGTGCTGTACCGGGCCGGACGGCGAGTTCGGGTAGCTGGTGCGGAGCGGGGCGTGGCGGTCGACGACGAACTGCACGGCATCCAGTACTTCGGCATCGGGGACATGGCCCGGGACGGGCACCAGCACTGGGATCAGATACATCGTCGACGTCGGCGCCATTTGTTGCACCACCCACAGCCGTCGCTGTGTGGGTGCGAGTGGCAGCGGGTCGGGAACAGCCACGGCGCCTGGGCCGGTGAGGGGCGGCAGCTCGCTGGATGACCCGGCATCGGCGTCTCTGATTGCGGCTGCAAGCGCGAAAGGGGTTGCCGCTTCAAACAATAGGTGAACGGGAATGGTCAGTCCTAGTCGCTGGCCGAGCAGCGCAGTGACTTGAGTTGCCGACAGCGACGATCCGCCGAGGGCAAAGAAGTCGTCGCCAAGGCGCACCGACTCAGCTGGTACACCCAGCGTGGTGGCCATCGCTGCAGCCACCTCGAGAGCGACGGTGTGATCTGCCGGTTGCGCTACCGCCGGAGCAGCAACAGCTTTCGACACAGATCCGGATGTTGTCGCCAGCTCCGGCGTTGGGAAAGGGCGGTCGGCGTTGGTGGCGGCCGCGCTCAGCATTGCAACGTACGCGTGCAGCAGGCTGTCGACGAAGTCGGCGCTGACGTGTGCGGCTCGGATCATCGTCACGGTGAAGGGACGCCCGGGCTGATGGGTGAGCACTACTTCCAGGTCGAACTTGGCCCCTACCAACGCGTCTTGCCGGGTGAGCAATTCGATCTGCACGCCGGGGACGTCGAGACCGAGTGCGGGATCGAGCATCGACTCGTAGTCCTGTTCGACGAGCAGGACCGAGATCAGCGGGTCGCCTCCGCCGCGGTGGTCGGGGCGGGCGGCGCGAGCGACTGCGTCGTATGGGACGTCGCTGTGGTCGACGGCAGAAAGGTCGACATCGCGGGTGGCGCGGAGGACCTGGCTGATCGACGCCTCCGCGTCGATCCTGGTCCGTAAGGCGATGGTGTTGACGAACATTCCCACCACCGATTCCCAGGCCGGGTGTGACCTGCCCAGGACAGGCGTGCCCACCACCAGATCGTCACGTCCGGTCGCGTAACTCAGCAGTGCCGCGAGAGCGGCGTGGGCGACGTGGAACACGGTGGCCGACTCGCGGACGCTGAGCCTGGTGAGGCCGGCCAGCACCTCGTCATCGATGTCCGCGTGCTGGCGACCACCAAAACGAGGAGTGCCTTCCACACGCGGTAGTTCGATCGGATCGCCGGCCCCATCGAGTGTGGTCTGCCAGAAGTCGAGTTGGCGGCGGAAACGACTGTCCGGGATTTCCGGGTCGCCGAGCCACTTCGATTGCCACACCGTGTAATCGCCGTACGTGAGTTGCGACGGCGCCGCCCGGCCCGTTCCGAGTAGGTAATTCTGGACGAGGTCGGTCAGTAGCGTACGCATCGACCATCCGTCGATGGCGACGTGGTGCATGACGATGACGAGCAAGAACTCGTGCTTGTCCGCGATCTCGATCAGTTCGCTGCGGAACGCAGGGTGCGTCGTGAGGTCAAAGGGGGCTGAGACCAATTCGGTCTCGAGATCGCCGACGGAAGTTGTCTCGACTCGTCGATATCTGGTCGTCGGGACGGAGTCCGGCGACAGGACGCGTTGGTAGGGGCCGGCGGGCGTTTCCGGGTATACGGTGCGCAGCGATTCGTGGCGGCGACCCAGTTCGGTGACTGCGGAAAGCAGCGCCTCGACGTCGAGTGTTCCGGTGATGCGCAGGACCACCGGGACCGTGTAGGCGGTGGAGGTCGGGTCGAGCCGGTTGAGGATCCACATCCGACGCTGCGAGTACGACAACGGAAGATCAACAGCATCGGGAAGATGCACCGGCACAACGGATTCCTCAGCCGAATCCAATGCATCGATCTCCACGGCGAGGTCGGCCACGGTCCGCGATTCGAACAGACTCCGAACCATGACTGTGCGGCCGGTGTGTTCAGTCAGGCGACTCGCCGCACGGGTGGCGGCCAGCGAGCTGCCACCGAGATCGAAGAAATCCGAGTGCACTCCGATCTGTTCGACACCGATGCCGATCACGTCGGCGAAAACCTTCGCGATCAGGAGCTCGGTTGGCGTCCGCGGCGCTGTGACTGTGCTGCTGTTGGACCACGGCGACGGCAACGCCTTACGGTCGATCTTGCCGCTGGCGGTGACTGGGAACTCGCCGATCACGAGCACCGACGACGGGATGAAGCGGGCGGGCAGAACCTCTCGTAGGCTGCGACGCACGCTGTCGCCGTCGACGTCGCCGGTCACCCACGACACGAGGAGATCTTCACCCGACGTGCTCGTCGCCAGTCCGGTGTGCGCACCGCGCACGCCGTCAACATCGCGCAGCGCGGTGTTGATCTCGTCAGGTTCCAGACGCATGCCTCGCAGCTTCAGTTGGTCGTCGGCGCGGCCGTGAATCACCATCCGGCCGTCATCGCGGCGATGTACGAGGTCTCCGGTGCGATACATGCGGAGGCCCGGTTCGGAAAACGGATTGGCGATGAAACGGTGAGCGGTTGCCGCGCTGTCGCCGATGTACCCGAGGGCGACCCCGGGCCCTGCGAGGTACAGCTCGCCGACGGTGTTGTTCTGCACGGGCCGCAGACGGCCGTCGAGGATCAGCGTCGCCATACCGGGCAGGCCAGTACCGATGGTGATGGGTCTCGCGGAATCGACCGGCGCATCGCCGGTGGCCGCGACCGTTGCCTCGGTGGGTCCGTAGAAGTTCACGAGCCGAGTGCGAGCGGACCACTCGACTGCGAGGTGATGCGGCAGTGCCTCTCCCCCGACGATCACCGTTTCGAGACCAGGCACGGTGTCTGCATCGATGGTGGCCAGGACCGACGGCGTAGAGAAGAACACCGAGATGGATTGCTCGATGATCAAGTCGCGCAGTTCGGTGCCGGCAACGATGTGCGGCGGGCACACCACCACCGTGGCGCCCGCGTTGAAAGTCGGGATCAGCTCGATGAGATGCGCGTCGAAGGTGACGTTGTAGTTGTGCAGCACGCGGCTGTCCTGACGCAGCCCAACGCGTTCGGCGACGGCGCGGACGAACGGTGCGATACCGCGGTGGGTGACCATCACCCCTTTGGGTGTCCCAGTTGTTCCCGAAGTGAATGTCACGTACACGACGTCGTCGAGTCGCACTGGACGAACGCGTTCCTCCGTCGAGAACGGTTGTACGGCCACAGTTGATGTGGGGGGCCGGGCGTTGATCCACGGGACACCGAAACCATCGCCAGGTGCGTGCCCGGCATGGACCCCCACCGTGACTCCGGCCTGCTGCACGATGAGCTCATTGCGAGTGTGCGGATCCGCCGGATTCAACTGCACGAATGCGGCGCCGGTTTTCAGAACCGCCCACATTGCGACGATCGACGCTGCCGACCGCCCGGTGCCGATAGCGACCACGTCGCCGGTTCCGACGTTGTGGCTGATCAGTTCGCGAGCGATCGAGGTGCTGGCTCCATCGAGCTCGTGGTACTGCAGGACCGTCCCGGTGTCTGTGTCCTCCAGCGCAATTGCGTCGGGGAACCTCGTGGCCGACCCAGCCATCAGGTCATACATTGTGGCCAACGACGGCGGCGACACCGCAAGGTCCCGCTCACCGGCACCGAGAAGATGCGTGAACATCGGAACATCGGGCGCGGACACCGCTCGCTGGAGGAGATCGAACACACCATCCACCAACGATTGCGCGCGGTTTTCGTCGATCACGCCTACGGCGTAGTGGAGTTGCAGTTCGAGACCGCTGCCGTCGGGCGCGCGATTCATTGAGAAGTCCAACCCGAAGCGTGCGTGCGGTGGAGTCACATAGGCGCCGGCTGGGGTTGCGCTCGCGTCGGTGTCAGCCAAGAACACGTCGAAGATCTGCGCATCGGCGGCGTGGCGATGCGGGTCGACGATCTGGGCTAGGCGAAGTGGCGAGATGTCCGCATGCGCAAAGGCATCGAGATCGCGGTTGGTCACGTCAGCGACGACAGCGCTGAATGACTTCTCGAGGTCGATCTGTGTTCGCAACGGGACCGTGCGAGCGAACATTCCGACCACGTCGGTGAGTTCCGGATGGTTGCGGCCTGAGGTGGCCGTCCCGATGACGATGTCCGCGTTGCCGCTCTGTCTGCTGAGCAGAGTGGCCAATGCCGTGTGGACGGTGATGAACGGTGTGGTTCGCGACCAGGCGGCGAAGTCGGTGAGGCGACGATAGTCGGCAGCTCCGATCGCGGCAGTAGCGTGACCGGTCTCGCGGTCTCCCGGCGTTCGCGGGTGCACTTCGGGAAGCCGTAGCGGCGCCGGCGTATCAGCGAAAACGTCCTGCCAGAAGTGTTCGAGTACGGCGGGCTCGGAACCATGTTGCCAGAGAGCGTAGTCGGGATAGCCGATCGAACGTTCGGACTCATCGACGACACCCGAAAGGTACCGCTCGAGATCGTCTTGGATCAGACGCACCGAATGCCCGTCGACGGCAATGTGGTGTAGAACCACCCCAAGCCAGCGCTGCCCATCAACAGTAAAAACGGCTGCACGCCAGGGCAATTCGACACTGAGGTCGAACGAACGTGCCAATTGGTCCAAAGCACCGGGTAGGTCACTGGTCGGTACTGGCGTGAGGTCGAGTTCGAGGTCGTCCCCGGCGCGGACAACTTGGTAGGGCCCGGTGTCATCCTGGGAGAAGGTCGTGCGCAACGCCTCGTGCCGCTGCACGAGCCATCTGACGGCACCCCACAGTTGCTCGGCCGGCACATCATCGACGTTGATGGCCGCGGACATGTTGTAGCTGATGTCCGCGGGGTCGAGTTGCCATCGCAGCCACAACGCTTCCTGCTGGGGAGTGAGCGGAATGCGTTCTTCGCCGGCCCGTTTCGGGATTGACTCTTTATCTGTTCCCTGCGGCGTGCCCAGCCGAAGCTTCCTCGCGACTGCATACAGATCGGGCGCTTGAACCAGCGCCCGAACTGATACCGGGTGTCCGGTGCTGCGCCCCAGAGCCAGCGAGATGCTCATGGCCCCGAGCGAGTTCACGCCGGAGGCGAAGACGCTCGCTGCGGGGTCGATGGTCTGTGGGTCTACGCCGAGCTCGTCCGCGATGGCTGCGACAACTATGTTCAACATCGGATCGGTTTCGTTGTTGCCAGCGACAACGATCCGCTCGATGGCCGGTAAGGCCGCTACATCAACTTTCCCGGACGGGGTGAGTGGAAAGTGCTCAACGACGCCCACCTGAGCCGGCACCTCAAAGTCCGGCAGCCGCGAAGCGCACCATGCTCGAACGGCAGAAGAATCGAGGGCTACCCCAAGAACGTAACCGACAAGGTCGCCGCCTCCGGCTCGATCGCCATTGTGCACTGTCGCCACTGCGTCGGCGACGCCGGGCGCTGATCGAAGAACGGCAGCGACCTCGTCGAGCTCGATGCGGTAACCGCGCAGCTGCACCTGATTGTCCGCACGGCCGCGGTATTCGATGTTTCCGTCGTCAGTGCGGCGCACGATGTCGCCCGTGCGGTACATCCGGCGACCACCGGCGGCAGCGATGAAGCGCGATGCGGTGAGTGCGGTGTTGCCCCAATAACCCTGTGCAAGTTGAGTGCCGGCCACATACAATTCGCCCCACTCCCCGATGGGTGTGGATCTCAGTTCGTCGTCGAGTACGTCAACGCGTAGTTCGCCGATGGCCCCCCCGATGAGGGAACGGGAGTCGGAGTGCCGAACCGATGTGGCGGTGACGTGGACGGTGGCCTCGGTGAGACCGTACATATTGGTCAGCGCCACTCGATCACCGAACGCGGAGTTCCAGGTAGCGAGAACGCCGGGATACAGAGCTTCGCCACCGAATACCACGTGGCGCAGTACGCCCGAATCGTTCGATATAGCAGCAACTTCGGCGAGTGGAGCAAACGCCGACGGTGTCTGCGACAGCACAGACACCTGGTTGGCGAGCACGGTCGCCCAGAGTCGTTGCGGATCTCGGGCGGTGTCGTTGTCGACCATTAGCACGGCGGCACCGGCCGCCCACGGCAGGAAGATCTCGAAGACCGAGAAGTCGAAGGCAGTCGAGTGGGTGCAGCTGAACACGTCGCCCACATCGGGTTCGTAGATAGCATCGCAGGCATCCAACATCGCAGACAACGCGCGATGGTTGACGGCAACGCCTTTGGGACGACCTGTAGAGCCTGAGGTGTAGATGATGTAAGCAAGGTCTGACGGATCGATGCGTGGCGGTGTCCACGACGTCAGCGGGTAGTTGCAGTCGGCCCGGACCTGCATCGCGTCAGGAACTTCAAGCAGGAGTTCAGTGACCACCACAACCAATGGCGAACTGTCTTCGAGAACCATCGCTACCCGGGCGGCCGGGTACTCGGGATCGATGGGTACGTATGCCGCACCGCACATCAGTACTGCGAGCTGGGCGATCATCGTGAAGTCACTGCGCGGAACCATCACTGCCACCCGAGAATTCGGTCCTACCCCGTGACGTTGCAGTTCACCCGCAAGCGCACGGGCTCGATCGGTGAGCTCTCGGAAGTCAAGGACGTTGCCATCGAAGATGATCGCGGGTTGTTCGGGATACCGCTGCGCCGCGTCCATGATGCGGTCGACCACGGTCAAACCGGCCGAGCGGGATGCGCGCGGTCGTTGAACGAAGCCAGCCGGAGACGGCAGCGTCTCTTCCACGGCCTCATCTAGCAGCGGAAGGGATGAGACCAGCGACTCAGGCTCGGTGTCGAGGGCGTCAGCGTAGGTTTCGAACACGGCCAGTATCTGGCGATGTATGGCCTCGGCTTCGGCCAGCGTGTAGCGATTGGGGTTCGCTTGGACATCGAACCGCAAGTTTTCGGGTGCTATTTCTCCGGAGTAGTAGAGGCTGAAGGCAATGTCATCGACAGGCCCGGTGGTCAAGACGTGGAAGGTGCCGGTGCACTCACCGAATTTCATCGTGCGGTCAAAAAGCATGAGGTTGATCGGCGGGCCGCCGTAACCGGTGAGGCTCAGCGCGCTATCGCCGTCTCGCCGCGATGCTGCGTCGTGCCTGATGTCTTCGAACCGATAACGCTGGTGGCGAAGTGCTCCGATAAGAGCAGTCTGGGTCGTAACGAGCGCCTCGCTCACCGTTGACTTCGGGCTCACCCGGGTGCGAATCGGGAGCACATTGCTGACGGGCAAGGGTGTGTCTCGCAACGCGGCTGTGGTTCGAGCTGCGACGGGCAGACTGAGCGTGATGTCGTCGACATTGCGCAGGCGAGCGACGTACGCGGCGATCGCCGCGGCCACTATGGCGGGCAACGTGGTTCGCTGCGACGCCTCCACTGCCTTGATTCGCTTGCCGGTGGACAGCGGAACCGCTCCGGTGATGCGGTGGCTGACCGGGTGGGGTGGGCCGGGGCGCGCTGCGAGAACCGTTGCTTTCGCGAGGCCCTCGAGTTCGCCTAGCCAGTACTCCCGATCGGTATTGAATCTCCGGGAACTGCGATAGTCAGCGTCAGCGCGGTCCGGCACCGACAGGTCAGGCGGCGGTGGAAGCGGTTCTGAAGCGCCCTTTTGCAGCGCGGTATATCTCGCTGCCTGTTTGTTGCGCAGCGACGTAGCTGATGCGCCGTCCCAGCTCAAGTGGTGGCCGCGCTCGTAAAAGAAGTGACGATCGTCAGCAATCTGAAAAAGGACGGCTTCGGCAGTTCTATCCCGGGTGGGATCTATTGGCCGCGTGTAGTCGTCCTCCATCCACTGCAGCGCTTTAGCAATGGGATCTGCGTCGGTGCGCAGGTCGAAATAGTGAGGTCGATCGCGGAGAGAATGATCGATGAGCATCACCGGACCGTTGGCTGTGTGCTCGTACCGGGTGAAGAGCATCTGTTGCCAGTGGCCTAATTCCACTCCGGTCAACATGAACAGCTCATGGTCGAGGGGGCCACGCAAGTCCATGTATTGCGCAACATTGACCGCAATACCCGGTTGGGTCTCCTGGACAATCCAGAGAGCCAGCTGGGCGCGGGTCAGTGGCTGACGGAGATCCTCGCCCATCACTCGCCCTCACGTTTCCGGGCGACCTGTGCCAAACATGACGATCTAGCCGCCTGCGCCTCCCACAGTGCAGACCGCACTCGAACTACCTCCCCTTCAAGGTGTTCGATGACCTACCCTTCCGCGTTGGGATCGAGCACGGTCTCGATGGCCTTGTGCTTGGGCTTCCTACGGAACCGACTGAATGGACCGCTCTTCGTTTCCGGTGTGGCGCCGTAGGTGTAGCCGTACTTGTAGGCGCCACCGCGGGTGGGAACGTCGGTGAGCACCAGACCGATCAGGGTCGCCTGGACCGCGTCGAGCTGCTCGATACTTGCGGTGATGTTCGGAAATCGAGTCTGGTTGGCGCGGGCCACCAGCAGTACTCCATCTGCCCACCGCGCGATCACCGCAGCATCGGTAACCGGAAGCAGGGGCGGAGTATCGATGATGACGTAATCGAAGTGGGCTGCGAGCTCTTCGATGCCCTCGCCCGCGCGTTTTGAGCCGAGCAACTCAGCCGGGTTGGGAGGCTTTGGTCCCGAGGCGAGCACCCAGAAGTTCTCGACCTCCGTGGGCTGCAGCAGGTCATTCATGCCACCGTCGCCCTTGAGGTAGTTGGTGAAACCGACGTCGCCCATGCGGCCGGTCCGGTGGTTCACCTGGGGCCGGCGAAGGTCGGCGTCGACCAGAACGACTCGTTGCCCGGTCTCGGCAAGCGCTGCTGCGAGGTTGATGGCGGTGGTGGTCTTGCCCTCAGCCTCCAGTGCACTGGTGACGATGATCCGACGGAATGGTCGATCAACGCTCGTGAACGAAAGGTTCGTCCGCAGCTTGCGATACGACTCCGCGGCGAGGGTTGCTCCCGAACCGAAGTCAATCAATCCGCGCTCCTTGAGGAGTGCATCACTCGGAATCGAAGCCAAAACCGGTGATTCCGTGAGTGCGGCGAACTCCTCCTCTCCTCGAACCTTGTTGTTGTATCGATCGCGCACGTAAATGACGAAGAAACCAATCAGCACACCGACAACTAGCGCAATAATTGTGTTCCGCGCGGTCTGCGGGCCCACCGGGGTTGCTTCCACGGTCGCCGGGCTTACAACGGTCAGCTTCGCGAGCGGAGACCCACCACCACTCGGTGTCTCTAACTGCTCGACGTAGGTCGTCATTGCTACGGCTACGGAGTTTGCAAGGTCGGCAGCTGCGGCACTGTCGTGACTCACTGCCGAAATTTTGAGCAACACTGTGTCGGGAGTGGTCGACGCGCTTAGCGCCGACTTTGCATCCTCCATCGTAATGTTCTGGCGACGCTCAGCCAGAGCCCGCTCGAGCACGGCATCTGACTGAACTAATTCCGAGTACGAGGTGACACGCTGCTGAGAAGCCAACGAACCTTGGTAGGCAGTCTGGGCGCTGTTCTCCGACCCAGAGGTGACATAGAGCGTAGCTGTAGATCTGTACTCGGGCGCCTGAACGGCGCTCATAACCAAACCCGCAAGTCCAAAAACAAACCCCACAGCCAGGACAGTAAGCCAACCGCTTTTGACCACCGCGACGGCAGAGCGCAGAACACTGCCTTCAGCAATGCCCATTCTCGCGCGCTTCTCGATCATACTCAGATCCAATCCTCGTCAATAATCGTGCTGCAGCACGGGCATTCAAGGCCAATCGACCGGTCAAACGCTATGAGATCACATACTATCGTTCTTTGCTAAACATCTCCTCGCCAGATCCTAACCTGCCCAAACGGGCGCCGCAGTATGAACACTCCTACTCTTCGTGCCACGCGACGGCCCCGTTACCAACCGGTGGCCAGTAACGGAACTGTTACGTGCCGACTCGGGAGGAAACACCTCCCAAGATTGCCGCTGTCTCGCGATTCTCTCTCAAGAGTCCAATGAAGAAGATCGCACTCATAGTCACGGCTAGCACACAAGCCGAACCAAGCACGGTCAAGACGGCTCCCTGCCAACCCATGAAAGGAATTAGAACTGCACCAAGGGCCGCGGACAGCACCGCTACACAAAACTGAACAATCCCCCTAGTCGACTGCCGACCCAAGCCCATCAAAGCGTCTCCGAAAATATAGTGCACACCTTGGAGAAGAATTAGAGGCGCAAACCAAGGAAGCACAAGTTCGAGTTCCGCATATGACTCGCCCAACAACGGAACCAACAGGTGCGCGCCAAATAGAATACATATAAAACATATAACGCCGTATGCTAAAGTTGGCAACAGCAATCGGCGCACGATTCCCCAGACCGCCACGTATCCAGACTCGCCCGCGCGAAAGAAATCTGTATTCCGAGTATATACGGCGGCTTGAATAGGAATGAACATGAAATTGATGACCCTGCTTCCAACAGCGTAGACGCCGTTCACAGCAGCATTCGGGTTGTAAACGCCCAGTAGGTATTTATCGGAATCGACATAAACAGTACGCGAGGCCATCCCAAGGCTAAAGAAGATACCGACTCGCCATGTCGTCCTGAGCGACACCCGGTCTAAAGTTGGAGTCCCAAACCGAACCATACAGAACGCGGTTATTGAAATTGCGAGCAAGGCGTTTGCGACGAGGTACACGTAACTCCAATTCACCACACCTGAGAAACCGGCAGCGAAAAATGCTGCCGCCGCCGTGAACCGCAAAACTCCGGCCGCGATGTTGAAAAGCGCAGTTCCCTTCAGAAAATCATGAGACTGGCACACCTGATAGCCGAGGTCCAGGCACCTGTTAAAGACTAGTTCAGATAGCAAGAGGGGGACCGCGACTTTTAACATTACAGAGGAACCTGAAAGCGCCAGAAGGATTCCGACAAACCCGAAAGGAAGTGCGCTCACCGCAATGTAGATTAGTGCAGTTCCATACTGCCCGCTAAAGGAACTTATTAGGCGCGAGGTGTGCATAACCATTACATTGCCTGACCCGAGACCCACCAGGACCCCCAACATTGTGGACACCGCAAATACGGCCGCGAAAAGCCCGTACTGCGACGGGCCCAGCCCCTTAGCAAGAATTATGAAGTAAAGACCCTGGAAAGAGAAGCCAACAACGTACGAGAAGAGCATCCAACGAAGATTATCGGAAATGCGTCTCCGCGATCGGAGTACGCTCATCCTAGACAACAGCGGCACCTTTAGCGACCGCCCGACTCGATCTCGATTGAGATACTCTGTAACCGGTCAGTGCCTTAAAAATAACGCTCGCACCGGCGACCATCACCGGATACCTCGCGTCTGAGAGTAACGTATTTCCGTAGAAAGACCACAACGTAGAAGTAAAGAAAAATGCGCAGACCGGCACCATATACCAGCTACCCGCACGAATACGTACTAGAAGTAACATGCCGATGAGCGCAATAAGTCCGGGAATTACGATCAAGCCTATAAAACCGAAATCGAACCACCAATCGGACGCACCTGTTGCAGTGTTTGATTCGACAATGTTTTCGCCGATTCGTGTCGTCCTATAATCCGAGAAGGACGGTGCTGTCGGAACGTCGATACCCGCACGACGCAGAATGCGATACACACCTTCGAAGGTGTATGCACCCAGACCTGGAAGCGGGCCTGAATGACCTATAGCACTTGACCCGCTCGGGAGCGAACTCGCCGATATCTCGGGCCGTACACCCAAACCCGCAAACCCGGAGAACAGGTAATTCTCGATCGATTGCAGACCTGTCGCGTTCCCAGTACCGCGGTTTCGGATCTGTAACGGAAGGACCAGCGCAAGATAAAAGACTGCTGCGCTCCAACCAAAGATCACGAAAGTTCTTGCGGGAGATCCCTTTCGACTTCCCGACGATTCAACTCTCGTCCTTCGGAAAAGCCATATAGACACCACGAACAACAATACCGCAATCACGAGAGAGGTGCGTTGCAGAGTCAGTAGGCCGTAGACCGCGGTCACCAAGAGCGGAACGAGCGCAACTACTCGCTTACCAGTTCGCCACAGTAACGCACCAGTAAATACCGATACATTCCCCAGAAATAAAATGTAACCGATGAGTCCAACCAACGCTGAACCGCCCGAGAACGCATCGCCGGAGTTCTTAATATGCTCTGCGAGCTGTTGGTTACGAAAATCACTTCCCGACGCCGACGTCCCACCAAAGATCTGTGAAAAACCACCGGCGGCTGACACAAGCGCCCACGAGCGTCCCACCTCAAACATGCCATACAAGACGAGCAGAGTGCTACTGATCAAATGAATTCGCATCAGTGTCAATTCGTCGACCACAAGCCGTTTCAAGTCCTTACCGGACGTAACCAACGGAACTGTCCACCTAAATACAACCGCTAGGATAGTCCCTGCAAGCACTGACGCGCCGACTACAAGTAATACGTCCGAGACCCGTTGAGTAATTCCGCCGTTACCGAGAAGATCGAAGTACCAGGCGTAGCACGCCAGCGGCGCCCATGTGCAGGAATAAAGGGTAAACGGATTCAACCAATCATCGGCCGCCACTCGGCACAGGACCAATCCGATGGCAGTCAGCAAGACCAGTTCAAACACGACTTCTACCCGATCCGGTATCTAGGTCTCGCCACCTCGCCGGAACTCCAACCGCGAGCCGGCCCGTTCCACCGCTGCTTCTGTTAACCACGGCATTCGCACCGATAATGCAGTCATTGTCGACATGGATTGCACCAAATACCTTAGCTC
Source organism: Williamsia muralis (assembly GCF_051487485.1). Classification (GTDB taxonomy): domain Bacteria; phylum Actinomycetota; class Actinomycetes; order Mycobacteriales; family Mycobacteriaceae; genus Williamsia; species Williamsia muralis_B. The sequence goes on from NZ_JAHVCV010000004.1 coordinate 630,755, forward strand.
CAGATCCTATCGTGACACGCGAACCAACTGTCGGCGAAGTTGTCGCGCCACCCTCACGTGACCCGTTGCCGCCCAAAGTAACGCCTTGCTGAATCGAGCAGTCGTGTCCGACAGAACAAAACGGGCCTATTACAACACCGTTTGGGTGGTACAAGATAAGCCCTGGGCCAATTTTAGCTTGCCAGGCCACATCTGCACCGGTGACAAACTGATTGAACTGCTTTATTATGCCCGCAACTAGGGTCGTCCTACGACCGACCGCTTGAGCTACACGAAACAAAAAGACTGATACAAACCGCAGAGTCAGAACGCACGACAGCAGGTCCTTCTTGCTGAGTTCTCTGTGTGGCAACAAACCCAAGTTTGCCTCAAGATCGCAGAGAACTGCAATGTTACTTATTCTTGTCACTCTAACTCGCTTCCCGATACGGCATCCTTGCGAGCTTCTCGCCCGCATTCACTGCCGTGGCGTATCGACTCCATACAGACCGGTCTCGCGTCCTAATGCTGAGAGCAATAACAACTATTGAGATGGCAACCTTGTTGCTAACGTAGCGTAATCGTTCAACGGCACCTACTGAACGGGTCTTGTCGAAGAAGACACGATTGCGCACTGAGAAGAAGAAGCGATCCGTTTCACTCGATCGAAGCATTGCAGCGAACCGCGAACCACTCGCTGCATCTGTCCACTTCGAGTCAACCTCTTCCACGATCGCAGCCGCGCAGAATAGCAAACTCCCGCCGAGACTTACTATTCGCGATGTGTATTCGGTGTCATCCTCGTATAAAAAAAGCGATTCATCCGGCAAGCCGATCTTTCTGATGACACTGGCAGACAAAAGTAGCCCACCGTAGGGCGCGTACGGAAGCTGAATCTGTACAGCCTGGCTGATTTCGGATGCAGGCACTCGTGGGGGCGAGGGCATAGGTCGGTAGCGAGTGACGATGCCGCTGGCCTTCCGTTTACGACTAAGAAGAGATCGCAGACGCCTTCCGAGATCCTGATACAAAAACGAACCCGGTGGTGCAAAAACTGCCTCTGGCGCCTCACCGTTTGCTAGGCGCCTGTGGTTGATGTTCATTACGCGGTTAGCCACGACCGCTACACCGGCGTCTTGGCCCGCCATGACGGCCATCTGGCGTTTCAGGCACGATTTAGCCGGCGTATTATCGTCATCAAGCAACCAAAGGGTCGACCATCCCCGCGCGATAGCCTCCCGAATGCCTCTATTGAACCCCCCTGATGATCCGAAGTTCCGATCTAGCAGTATGATAGAAAAGTCTGGTCCGGCCTCGGCCCGGGCCATGAGCAATTCGACAACGTTCCTCGGGCAGCCGTTCGCAACAACAAGAACGTGTGCAGCGCCCGCTGCCAGCGCCGCGTCTGCCATTTGCATACATAGTCCAGAACGATTTCCGTAAGTAACAGACACCGCACACACGTCGGCGACGACAGGCCCCGCAGTCTGATCAGGTCTCATAAGGGCGCCCAGCCTGGGATCTTAGTCCGCTCAATACTGTTGATTAGTTGGTCGAGCCTATATCTCTCGTTTGCGTCTAGCGTAGAAAACTTCCGCATATATATTCTATCGTTTTGCCCGAGTGCGCAACCCAATCCGAACGTTGCTTGCTTGACCCGAGACTTCACGACGAGACGGGTTGTTGCGACATGACCGACAGTCCGAGGTCCGTACTTCTTTAGGATCTTACGATCAAATCTACTAGACAGCGCCTGTTTCTCCGCGGACAGCGCCTGATTTATTCGATAGAATAGCAGCGAGTCATCCATCTTGTAGAAGCTGGATGCCGCAGCGGTTCTAATCCAGAGTTCCTTGTCTTGACAGCGCAACATCGCTTTGTCGTACGGGTTCGCTCGAAACCAGTCCGTAAGGCCAGCGACGGTGGGGTGCGAAAATGCATTACTAGCCAAAAAGCCAGCAGCACTAGTCGGTAGGCTGGGCTCATTGAAGCCCCCCCGAACTTTGCCGGCGGAGTCAATCATAACCGACCGAGTGCCCACTACGTCGTAGCCGCCGGAGTGAAGCACCTCTCGTTGTAGTTCGAGGCGCCGGGGGTGCATTATGTCGTCGGCGTCCATTCGGAATAGCAGTCTTGTTGAAGCGAGCCAAGCAATTTCGTTCAATCGAGTTGCCAACCCTGCCCTGTTCCGGTTGCCTACAACGGTCACCCGAGAATCATCGATAGCCTCCAGTCGCCCAACATCGGGCACACCATCTGCCACCAACAGCAAGGACCAATCCGAAGATGTTTGGGCGAAGACTGATTTAATTGCTATTTCAAGATTCCGGTCTATCGCAGTAAAAGGTATCGCGATGGTACAGCTCATACTGCGCCCGCCCGAAAACTAATGGATTCCGTGGCCCACTCATACTGCAGCCGAAGGCCCGTCTCGACAGGGACCTTTGCTGCCCATCCCAGTTTGTCGAGCGCAGCTTGGGTATCCGCTGCCGTCCGGTAGACATCTCCCCGCGCAGCTTCGGTACGGCGGACCTCCACTTTGACACCGGCAAAGCTTTCGATGAGTTCAATAGTCGAGTTCACCGAAATGTTTCCACCACCCGCAATATTTACTACGGTGCCGGGCTCACAATCGGCAGTCATTGCGAGACGATTAGCCTCGACGACATCGTCGATGTAAGTAAAGTCGCGGATTTGCTCGCCGCTTCCATAAATGGTTATGGGGTGGCCAGACGCGGCCGCACGGCAGAACCTGGTGAACGCCATGTCTGGACGCTGACGAGGACCGAACACTGTGAAATAGCGAAGTGATACGACAGGGAGCCCGTAGCTGCTCGCATAAATCCCGCACAAGTGTTCGGCCGCCAGCTTCGTCGCACCGTATGGACTCCTGGGTGACGGTAGCGCTGTCTCCACTGTCGGGTACGCTTCCGCGTCACCATACACCGAGGACGAGGAAGCGTATACAAACTTGCGGACCGATTTTGTTTGTCGCGCAGCCTCTAACAGCTTTTGCGTTGCCACGATGTTGTTGTTGACGTAGTCCGAAAAGTCCACGCCCCACGACTTTCTAACGCCGGGTTGTCCTGCTAGATGTACAACCACGTCTGCACCATCGAGAACCGACGGGAGATTAACAAGATTCAGGTCCTTCTCCAAGAATACAAACTTGGCGCGCGGTATATAACTCAGGTTTACCTGCTTCAAGCTTTTATCATAGTAGTCAGTAAACGAGTCTATTCCTACTATTTCGTTCCTGGGGTCGGCTGCAATTAGCTGACAGAAATGCGATCCAATAAACCCGGCCGCTCCAGTCACAACAACCTTCATTTATGCACCTCTCCAGTCGGTCGGCCCTCGCTTAGTTTAGCTGGGCGTTCAATTCGAGATCGTCCGACGCAATATATATCTCGCAAAGCGAGGCGTTGGGCGTCTGCGGTCAGGCTCATTGCGCGAAGAGCTTCGCTGTCTATGATCAAATCACGGTACTGACGGTCGGCGAAAAATCGGTCGACGGCGGAGCCCAGCTCATTTGCGTCGCCGAACGTCGTGTACCCAAGGCCGTTGATCACTTGGCGCTGGCGCGCGATCGTAGGTACGCCTTCCGCAAGTGCTTCAAGGGGAGCTATCGGGGCCCCTTCCCAAAGAGCCGTGTGCACATAGAGGCCAGCATTAGAGAAGACCTCGGCCACCCTCTCGGTCGACAGCCAGCCAGTAACCGTGATGCCAATCTGTTCCAGACTGCCACGAAGGATAGGATCACCGTCTCCAATCCAAACGAATTTCACGTCGCTTGACACGTAGTTCGTTACTGCGGCAAAGAAACTCGGGTCTTTCTGCATTGTCAACCGGCCTGCTGTCACGACCACCTTGTTTGGTGTTACTGCATTGGACTTCAGGCGGTTTACGGCAGAATCCTCTTTAAAGCCGTGAGGCCGATTAGGGAGCACACTAACTCTGGCCCTGACGGAGAGTCGACTAGCTTGTTCCGCTTCATGCGGGCTGACCGCAGCTATGGTATGCCGCCTATACCCCGCGAGTCGCTCGATAGCTTTATAGAGCCACCGCTTGCGCTTCCCGATGTCGAGCCGTTCGAAAGCGAAACAATGAGGGGAATAGACCAGGGTTTTGCCCATCCGAGTCGGAACGAGCCGCAGGATACCCGCGTAGCTCGAATGAAGGTGTACAATGTCGGGTTCGATTCTCCTGATCTCGCTAACAGCTCCCCACAGAAATCGATGTAGGCCGACATCGACGATCTCCTGGCTGCAATTCTCCAGCCGAGTTAGGCCTGTGACCGTGTCGCTCTTTCGCGACCGGGCGTAAATGCGATGATCGAATGAAGGCGATTGCTCAATGTACCCTGCGAGCGCCGTCTGTATTCCTCCGCCGAATGCCTCGCTGATATGGAGAACGGTTTGGGTTCTTGGCAATGAAGTTTGCCCCGCTGCATGAACCGGCGACCGGCCTGCTCTTTTCAACCAGTTTGCCAGAGACTGCTCCAACTCCACGCTACCCACGCCCAATTCCGAGGTAGTTCCAGCCGGCATCTCTCCAAGCAGTTCGGTTGAGGCAGTTTCTGCCGTCAATGATTTTTGGTGTTCGGACTATGGTGGCGAGCCTCACGGGATCCATGTTCACGAAGTCTGGCCACTCAGTCAGTACTAGAACAACGTCCGCTCCCTCACATGCGTCATCAATCGACGATCGGTAGTCGAGTGTCGGAAAGTGCATGCGTGCATTTTCCATCGCCTGCGGGTCGAACACACTGACAGCCGCCCCCTGCAGCTGGATCTGCCCCGCAACGCTCAGCGCGGGCGAATCCCGGACGTCATCAGAGTGCGGCTTGAACGCTGCACCTAGAATAGCAACGCGTGCGCCAAGAAACGATCCGCACGTCTGCCGCGCCATTTCAACCATTCGTGTCCGGCGCCGCATATTCACGTTGTCAACTTCGCGCAGGAACGTGAGCGCTTGGTCGGCTCCCAGCTCGCCAGCTCGTGCCATGAAAGCCCGGATGTCTTTTGGTAGGCAGCCGCCCCCGAACCCGATGCCGGCGTTTAAAAACTTCCTTCCGATTCGCTCGTCGTGGCCAATTGCGTCGGCCAGTTCAGTTACATCCCCACCTGCCGCCTCACAAACCTCTGCGATTGCGTTGATGAATGAGATTTTTGTGGCTAGGAAGGCATTTGCGGAAGCCTTTACAAGCTCTGCAGTCGCGAGATTAGTTCGGACAAACGGGGTGCCAGATTCTAGTGCGGCTGAATAGATCTCCCTGGCGATCGATTCCGCGGTTCCCTCGCTCGTACGATCAATTCCAAGGACGATCCGGTCGGGTCGCAATGTGTCCTCGACGGCGTGCCCTTCCCTTAGAAATTCGGGATTCCAAGCGACTTCGACGTCAATGCCAGCGCGTGATAATTGGCGGGCTCGTACTCCGAGGCGTTCCGCGGTACCCACAGGTACAGTGGATTTTCCGATAATCGTCGAGTCGCGCGCTATCTTCGGAGCCAGTTCGGTTATGACATCATCTACGAATCGAAGGTCTGCGGCGTACTCGCCGCGTTTTTGCGGTGTTCCGACAGAGAGGAAATGGACATCTGCGAAATCTGCCGCGTCTTGGTACGAGTCGGTGAACATAAGACGACCTGTGGCGAGATTCTTTTTCAAGAGGGCCTCCAACCCCGGCTCATAGAAAGGAACTTCCCCAGCTCGCAGCTTGGCAATCTTCGATTCGTCTACATCAATGCCGAGCACATCATGGCCCAACTCTGCCATACAAGCGGCGTGAGTTGCGCCGAGGTAGCCAGTTCCCAGTACCGTCATCCGCATTATGACCTCTTTTCATAAGTCCGGTTGTGCACCCCTGAGGGAGCGTGCCACATATTCGCGTTATCCAAGACTGGGCACGACTGATCTGGTAACAAGGCTCCGGCGGCATACAGTTTGAGCGCCGCCAATAAACTCCCTACCTTAATAAGAATCCTGTGCTGACCCACCGCATTAGTAGGCCCCATCACTGCTCAAGACTGCGCGCGCAGTGCGCCACAGGATCATCGCGTCCTGCATAATCGACCAGTTCTCTACGTAGGTCAGGTCCAATCGCACAGACTCTTCCCAGCTAAGATCTGATCTCCCCGACACTTGCCAGAGACCGGTCATGCCGGGACGCACAAGCATCCGTCGCGTGACCATGCCACTGTATTTTTCGACCTCGTCACGCAGCGGCGGTCGTGGCCCGACCAGACTCATGCTTCCGCCCACAACATTAAAGAGTTGCGGCAGCTCATCGAGGCTGTACCGGCGCAAGATCTTCCCGATCGGCGTGACACGAGGGTCGTCCCGAAGTTTGAAGAGCACCCCCGAGCCCTCGTTCTTCTGTGCGAGAGCGGCTTTCTGCTGGTCGGCACCGTCGATCATGGTGCGGAACTTCCACATGTCGAATGGGGCGTTGCCTACTCCAATGCGCTCGGCGCGATAAAAGATCGGTCCTTTCGACCCGACCTTGACCGCGATCGCACACACGACCAGTACTGGCGTCAGCGCGATGATGAGAACGAGTGCGCCCAGACGGTCAAACGCCGCCTTCAAGAATCGGTTGGCACCGTCGTATCGGGGCTTATCGATGTGCAACAGGGGCAGGCCGGCAACTGGACGAACCATCATTCGCGGGCCGGCAACGTCGACGACTCCTGGCGAGACAAGCATGTCTACATTCATGCCCTCGAGGTCCCACGAGAGTTCGCGCATCGCAGAATGCCCAAGTACTTCTGCTGAGGTGACGGCCACGGTGGTTGCCCCGCAGAGCGCTACTGCGTCGCGGGCATCGGCAAAGTTGCCGTAGATCGGAATGGCTGACGGCGCTCATTGAAATTCCCCAGTAACGCTCACTGAAATTCCCCACCCGTGTGGCACCGCCAACGAGGGCGGGTCTCCCTCGATGCTGATGGTCTCTGACCACTCATCAGCTACTCGAAGGAGACCCGCTTTCTCATGCTTACAT
>NZ_JAHVCV010000005.1:0-632423 GCF_051487485.1 Williamsia muralis
GGCTTTGGTAACTCGCTGGAGTGGGCGACCAGTTGCCCGCCGCCGCGGCACAACTTCACCGAGCTGCCGCGGATCCGTTCGGAGCGTCCGGCGTTCGAGTTGCATTACCCGCACATGGTCGACCGGATGCGCGAAGAAGCACACGTCGGCCACGCCAGTGAAAAAGCGGAACAGACCAAGCGTGATCCTTTGACGGTCGGTGGCACCGAGTCATCCACCGAACCCAACTCGTTCTGACGGTGGGAAACAACATCAGCCAAAGCTCGGAAGAAGCAAGACCGATCGGCACCTCGGTGCTGATCACGGTCACCGGCCACGACAAACCAGGCGTCACGTCGGTATTGTTCGGAGCCCTGTCCACCCGCAACGTCAGCGTGCTGGACGTCGAGCAGGTGGTGATCCGCGGTCGCCTCACCCTCGGCGTGCTGGTGAGCTGCATCGGCGACAGCGAAGAGTTGCAAGAGGTCATCGAGCAGGCCATGGATTCCCTCGGAATCGATGTCACGGTCGAGGTGGGAGCAGCCAACGGCGACCGCAGGCTGTCCACGCACGCTGTGGTGATCCTCGGCAGCCCGGTCAGCGCCAAGGGGTTCAGCGCGCTCGCTGGTGAACTCGCCCGCCAGGGCGGCAACATCGACTCGATTCGCGGAATCGCCGATTACCCGGTCACCGGACTCGAACTACTCATCAGCGTCGACAAGGACAGCGTCGCCGCCGATGCCGCACTGCGCCAGGGACTTGCCGCCGTGGCCAGCAAGTACGGCATCGATGTGGCCGTCGAGCGAGGCGGCCTGGCCCGGCGGGCCAAGCGCCTCATCGTGTTCGACGTCGACTCCACCCTGATCCAGGGTGAGGTCATCGAGATGCTCGCCGCTCGGGCAGGCCGCGAACAAGAGGTCGCCGCAGTCACCGAGGCCGCCATGAGAGGTGAGCTCGACTTCGCGGAGTCTCTCCACCAGCGCGTGGCCGCACTCGCCGGCCTCGACGTATCGGTGCTCGACGAAGTGGCGATGGAACTGCAGCTCACGCCCGGTGCCCGGACAACCATCCGCACCCTCCACCGCATGGGTTACCACTGCGGCGTGGTGTCGGGTGGCTTCCGGCAGGTCATCGAACCGCTGGCCCATGAGCTCGAACTCGACTTCGTGAAGGCGAACACGCTGGAGATCTCCGAGGGCAAGCTCACCGGCCGCGTGAAGGGCGAAATCGTCGACCGGGCCGGGAAGGCGAAGGCCTTGCGTGCGTTTGCCGACAGCGTCGGTGTTCCGATGGAGCAGACCATCGCAGTCGGTGACGGGGCCAACGACATCGACATGCTGACAGTTGCCGGCCTCGGGATCGCCTTCAACGCGAAACCGGCGTTGCAGGAAGTCGCCGACGCCGCGCTGTCGCACCCGTTCCTGGACGCCGTCCTCTTCATCCTCGGTGTCACACGCGACGAGATCGAGGCCGCTGACGCCGTCGACGGTGTGTTGCGCCGGGTGCCGCTGAACTGATGGTCGCGCCCGACGCCGACAACACCTTTGGGCAGCGGTACCGGCGACTGACCGAGTACGTCGGTGGCGGTTCGGATCCGGTCGATCCGGGGCAGGTGCTGGCGATGCCGATGGTGCTGCACATCCCCAAGACCGAACCTCCGCCCAGGACCGAGCTACTCAACGCTGCGGCTTCCGCGGTCGCGGCATTGTGCCTCGATCCGCGCTCGGGCGGCGACGGCCCGTGGTCGGAACCGATGGACGCCTGGTGCGACGCGCGGATCCGTAAGATCGCACGCCGCGCACGTGGATCGCATTGGACTGCGGCACAAGAAGTCCCGGGGGTCACCGCACGATGCGGTTCGGCCGAGGCCCGGGCCATCGTCCCCGGTCCGGTCGGCGACATCGACCGGCGGATCGGACGCCTCCAGATCGGGGGCACCGACGTACCCGGCGACGATGCCGACGTGGGCACCGGACCGGTGTTGTGGGTCAATCCGACTCTCGAGATGACGGTCGGAAAGCTCGCCGCACAGGTCGGGCACGCTGCGATGCTGGTCGTCCGATTGATGTCCCTGGTGGACGCGGAGCGATGGTGGTCCGACGGATGCCCGGTACGGGTGCGCACCGCGTCGCCGACCGACTGGACGCGGCTGATCGACGCCGACCTCACCGGCCATGCGGTTGCGGTGCGCGATGCCGGATTCACCGAGATCGCGCCGGGCTCGGTGACCGTGATCGCCGAAATAGGGTAGGACGGCCCGGGCTCTGCCGATTAGTCTGGCGCCATGACCGAGCTCCCCGACTGGGCCGCCCAACTGCACCTGGAACCGCATCCTGAAGGCGGGTTCTACCGGCAGACCTGGGTGAGCGATCTGACCATCCCGAAAGATGTTCTGCCGCAGGAATATCCGGCTGAACGAGCGGCTGGTACGGCAATCTTGTTCCTGCTGTTGCCGGGACAGCAGTCCGCGTGGCACACCGTACGCAGCGCTGAGATCTGGCTGTATCACCGTGGGGCTCCGGTGGCGCTCGGTCTCGGTGGTGACGGACCTGAGCCTGCAAGGGAACGAACCGTGCTGGTCGGCGCCGACATCACCGCCGGTCATCGCCCGCAGTACATCGTCGCGCCCGGCGAATGGCAGCGCGCGCAGCCGCATGGAGACGAACCGTCGCTGGTCAGTTGTATTGTCGTGCCCGGCTTCGACTTTGCCGACTTCACCATGCACTGACCTCGGGGACCACAAACCCGGTCGGCAAAGTGCCGGACGTATTCGGCCCGCCTGCGTCGCCTTCGCGTCCCGGTGCGGCACGATAGGGGGGTGCGTGAAACGGATCCGGACCTGCTGATCGACTTCGAGGACGTCGCTTTGCGACGCTCCGGCAACACCTTGGTGGGGCCGATCACCTGGAAGGTGGAACTCGACGAACGATGGGTGATCCTCGGTCCCAACGGCGCTGGAAAGACCTCGCTGATGCGCATGGCCGCCGCCCAGACCCATCCGAGCAGTGGGAGCGCCTTCTTGCTGGGTGAGCAGGTCGGTCGCACCGAGATGAGAGAGCTCACCACTCGTATCGGCGTCACGTCAGCGTTGCTCGGCGAACGCATCCCCGATGACGAAAGGGTGAGTGACCTCGTCATCTCCGCCGGCTACTCGGTGCTCGGCCGGTGGAAAGAGGAGTACGACCAAGTCGACCGCGAACAGGCCCTGGAAACCCTCGAATCGATGGGTGCCGAACACCTGGCCGACCGCACCTTCGGCACGTTGTCCGAGGGCGAACGCAAACGGGTTCTGGTCGCGCGTGCCCTGATGATCAATCCCGAGCTGCTCCTTCTCGATGAACCGGCCGCGGGACTCGACCTGGGCGGCCGCGAAGAATTGGTTGCGCGACTCGAGGTCCTTGCCGCCGACCCCGACGCCCCGGCGATCGTTCTGGTGACACACCACGTAGAAGAGATCCCGAACGGGTTCACCCACGCGATGCTCCTGAAGGAGGGTGCGGTGGTCTCCCAGGGCCTGATCGAAGATGTGGTCACGTCGGAGAACCTGTCGAGCGCCTTCAGCCAGTCGATCGTGCTGACCAACACCGGCGGTCGTTTCTTCGCTCGGCGGGCACGTCGCGCGGGCGGCCATCGGCGGCGTGCCGAATGATCTTCGGGCAGGTTTCCGATCCCGAGTCCGTCCCTCTGCGCGATGCGGCAACGGTGGTCCTTGTCCGCGGCGGGGTGGATGGGCGGCCCATCGAGGTCTTCCTGATGCGGCGGGTGAAGCAGATGGCGTTTGCCGGGGGGATGACCGTATTCCCGGGTGGTGGGGTGGACCGCCGCGACGCCGAGGCTGATCTCGCGTGGATCGGGCCCGACGAGCATTGGTGGGCGGAGCGTTTCAACACCGATGCAGCCACTGCGCAGGCTCTGGTGTGCGCGGCCGTTCGTGAGCTGTTCGAGGAATGCGGTGTGCTGCTCGCCGCACGCCCGGATGGCACGTTCCCCGACACCTCTGCCCTCACCGCCGAGAGGGCGGCTCTCGTCGACAAATCGTTGTCGTTCGCCCAGTTCCTGCGTGAGCACGACCTGTCGTTGCGCGCGGACCTGTTGCGTCCGCTCGCGCACTGGATCACGCCGATCGGGGAGAGCCGTCGCTACGACACCAGGTTCTTCCTCGCTGCTCTGCCCGAAGGCCAACAGGCAGACGGTGAGACCACCGAGGCCGCGGAGACGGCGTGGGCGACGCCTCGTGCGGCGCTCGAGGCCTGGGACGACGGGAAACACTTCCTGTTGCCGCCCACCTGGACTCAACTCAAGGAGATCAGCGCCTACGACAGTCTTGCCGACCTCCTCGCGGCCGAACGCGAGATCGTGTCGATCCTCCCTGAGGTCGTGTCGACCGGCGAGCGGATGCGTGTCCGGTTCGACGGGGAGTCCGACTACCGCCGCTACCGGACGGATCTGGCCTGACGGGTCACTCGGGCTCGGGCGGCGGTGCGGCACCCTCACGCTCGTCGCGGTCGGCCCATTCGAGGAGTGTGTCCAGCCGGTAGGCGTGATCGTCGATCTCCGAATGCAGGTCACCGAGTTCGGCGAACCGAGCCGGAACGGTTGCGATCGTGAAGTCTTTCGGCTCCACATCGTCGATCTCGTCCCAGCGGATCGGGGTCGACACCGTTCCCTCCGGGTTGCCGCGAACCGAGTAGGCGCTCGCGATGGTGTGGTCGCGGGTGTTCTGGTTGTAGTCGACGAACACCGCGGCGGGGTCGCGGTCCTTGCGCCACCAGGTGGTGGTCACGTCGTCAGGGGCGCGGCGTTCCACCTCCCGGGCAAAGGCATGCGCCGCGCGGCGGACGTCGGCGAAACCCCACTCGGGCTCGATCCGAACGTAGATGTGCAGGCCCGAGCCGCCGGATGTCTTCGGATAGCCCGTCATGCCCAACTCATCGAGTACCTCATGGGCGACGTGTGCACTGCGGCGCACCCGGTCGAACGGGCAGTCGGGCATCGGGTCGAGGTCGATGCGCCACTCGTCGGGCTTCTCGGTGTCGAAACGACGCGAGTTCCACGGATGGAACTCGACGGTCGACATCTGCACCGCCCAGATGACACTGCCCAGTTCGGTGACACAGACCTCGTCGGCCGTCCGGCCGAATCTGGGGAAGTAGATGTTCACCGTCTCGAGCCATGGCGGCGCTCCGGACGGAATGCGCTTCTGGTGCACCTTCTGTCCGGCAACCCCCTTGGGATACCGGTGCAACATGCACGGCCTGTCGAGCAGGGCGCGGACGATTCCGTCACCGACGGCGAGGTAATAGTTGACCAGATCCAGCTTGGTCTCGCCCCGGGCAGGGAAGTACACCCGTTCGGGACTCGATACGCGCACGACGCGGTCGCCCACGGAGATCTCGATCGGCTCGCCGTGCGAGCTAGCTGCCATCCCCCGACAGTAGGGGATGGACCGGACACCCGGTAGCCTCCGATACATGCCTGAGTTCGTCACATTGCAGACGTCCGACGAGTTCCCCGGGGTCGGCACGATTCTTCTCAACCGCCCTCCGATGAATGCTCTGAGTCGGCAGGTGCAGAGTGAATTGGCCGAGGCCGCCCGCGAAGCCACCCGCCGTGACGACATCAAATCGGTTGTTGTCTATGGCGGACCGAAAGTGCTTGCCGCAGGGGCCGACATCAAAGAGATGAACGACATGACCTACGCCGAGATGCGTAAGGTCGCCGGCCAGTTGCAGGACGGTCTGAGTTCCATCGCCGCCATCCCCAAGCCGACCGTTGCGGCCATCACGGGGTACGCCCTCGGCGGCGGGCTGGAAGTTGCGCTCGGTGCCGATCGCCGGATCGCCGGTGACAATGCGAAGCTTGGCGTTCCGGAGATCCTTCTGGGCGTCATCCCGGGTGGTGGGGGCACCCAGCGCTTGGCACGGCTGATCGGGCCCGCCAAGGCCAAGGACATGGTGTTCACGGGCCGATTCGTCGGCGCCGCCGAGGCTCTGCAGATCGGACTCGTCGATGAGGTCGTCGCTCCGGACGAGGTCTACAACGCGGCGCTTCGGTGGGCGTCGAAGTTCTCCGGTGCGGCCAGCGTGGCGCTTGCCGCGGCCAAGGCGGCCATCGACCAGGGTCTCGACGTCGACCTGCGCACCGGCCTCAAGATCGAGGAGCATCTCTTCGCCGCGTTGTTCTCCACCGACGACCGGGCGATCGGCATGGCGTCGTTCGTCGAGAACGGCCCGGGCAAAGCAGAGTTCACGGGTAAATGAGTATCGATCCGAAAGCAGTTGTGGAACCAATGACTTCGCCTACCAGTGATCCCGCTCCCAACCCGCATGCCACAGCGGACGAGGTCGAGGCCGCACTCGCAGACACCAAGCTCGCGCAGGTTCTCTACCACGACTGGGAAGCCGAGACCTACGACGACAAGTGGTCGATCAGCTACGACGAGCGCTGCATCGACTACGCCAGGGGTCGCTTCGACGCCGTTGCGGCCGACGAGCCGTTGCCGTATGGGCACGCGCTCGAATTGGGTTGTGGCACGGGGTTTTTCCTGCTCAATCTCATGCAGGGTGGGATTGCGACCAAAGGTTCGGTGACCGACTTGTCGCCGGGCATGGTGAAGGTGGCGTTGCGCAACGCGGCGAACCTGGGTCTGGACGTCGATGGCCGGGTGGCCGACGCGGAGACGATTCCCTACGACGACAACACCTTCGACCTCGTGGTGGGTCATGCGGTGCTCCATCACATCCCCGATGTCGAGAAGTCGCTGCGTGAGGTGCTGCGAGTACTCAAGCCCGGGGGACGGTTCATCTTCGCCGGCGAACCGTCGACCATCGGTGACTTCTACGCACGGTGGCTCTCGCGTGCCACGTGGGCAGCGACGACAAAGGTCACCAAACTGGGGCCGCTACAGGACTGGCGCCGACCGCAGGCCGAACTCGACGAGTCGTCGCGCGCTGCGGCGCTCGAGGCCGTAGTCGACATCCACACCTTTGATCCCAGCGACCTCGAGCGGATGTCCACATCTGCCGGAGCTGTGAACGTGAAGACAGCAACCGAAGAGTTTGCCGCCGCCATGCTGGGCTGGCCGGTTCGGACCTTCGAGGCCGCCGTTCCGCCGGAGAAGCTCGGCTGGGGCTGGGCGCGGTTCGCGTTCGGCGGCTGGAAGCGGCTCACCTGGGTGGACGAGAACATCTTGCGAAAAGTGGTGCCGCCCAAGTTTTTCTACAACGTGATCATCACGGGCACCAAACCGGAGTAGTCCAACACCCGTGAGGACTCGGCCGACCGGAAGTGTCGGAGATTATTGACATGTCGGTAATCTCCGACATATTGTGGTTGTCGTGACCACAACAGATGACGTCTTCGCGGCGCTGGCGAGTCCGGTGCGCCGCAGGCTTCTGGAGATACTCGCCGAGCAGCCACAGTCCGCAGGTGCGCTCAGCGATCAGTTCGCGCTGAGCCGGCCTGCGGTGGCCGAGCACCTGAAGGTGTTGCGAGAAGCCGGACTTGTTGCCGACAAGGCTTCCGGCCGACGGCGCATCTACGAGTTGACGCCGGAGCCCCTGGCCGATCTCGGTGAGTGGTTGCATCCCTTCGAGAAGTACTGGCGGGGACGTCTGTCGTCCCTTGCCGACATTGCAAAGGATGTGGAATGACCGAAACGACCGCTGCCTCGATCAAGCTCGATCAGTTCGTGCAGGCCGAACCTCGCAAGGTGTGGCGCACGCTCACCGAACCAGAACTCCTGGAGAAGTGGTGGGTGCCCGGTGACATCTCGGCCGAGGTGGGTCACGAGTTCACCCTGGAGATGCCCGGGTTCGGTCGTCAGCCGTGCAAAATCCTTCGCTCAGAGCCGTTTTCGCTACTGAGCTACAGCTTCACCCCGCAGTGGACCCTGACATGGACGCTGGTGCCGGAGGGCAGAGGAACACGCCTACTCCTCGAGCATTCCGGTTTTGATCTGAACGACGCCAGGATGGCCGCCGCTTTCGATCGGATGGGGCCCGGATGGCAGGGCAGCATCCTGCCGCGACTCGCCGAGACGGCCCAAGCCCTCTAGCGGGTCAGCAGGTGGCCATGATCTGGGCCATGGCTTGCTTCTCGGCCTCGGTGACCCACAGGCTGTAGCGCGCCTTGACGTCGATCTGCCGGGACACGTAGGTGCAACGGTAGGACTTGTTGGGTGGAAGCCAGGTGGCCGCGTCTCCTGCGCCCTTGCTCTGGTTGGTCGGCCCGTCGGTGGCTTGCAGATTGGCCGGGTCGTTGGCGAAGTTGGTCCGTTTGGCGCGGTCCCATTGCGCTGCTCCCTTCTGCCAGGCGTCAGACAGCGCCACCACGTGGTCGATTTGTACTGCGGGAGAGGTCTTCTCGCCTCGGACGAAGTCGATGCGACGGCCGGTGTAGGGGTCATCGAGGACGCCGGTGAGGATGACACATTCGCGTGTACCGGGCTTCACCGTGACAACCGTCAGGTCGCGACGCAGGATGTCGTTGCGGGTGTCACATCCGTTGTGGCCCTGCGCGACATTCACGTCGTCGGTCCAGGCCTGCCCGAATTGCTCGCGGCTGTAGCCGGTCTTGGGTGCTCGGCCCTTGACCGTCAGCGAGTCGAGCTGCGCAAGCGCGGGGCTCTGGGCCGTCGGCGCGTCGGGTTGGGCAGGGCGGGCCGCGGTCTGACTACCGGGTGGGGCGGGCGCGTCCTGGATCTGACAGGAGGCGACTGCCAGCACACTCAGCAACGTGAGCGCCAGGTGGCGGCCCTGTTCGGGTCGGTTCACGTTCTCCTCGGTTTCGGCACGGATACTGTTATACCCGTGGGCTACGACTTCTCGACCGACGATGTGGCGTTCCTCCGTTCCGAAACCGGACGTGAGGCACTGAGGTTGGCGGATTCGCTTGCTCTGCAGCCACATTCGTTGATGACCGACATCGGACGTCTGACCGCTGCCTATCCCGGACGGCAGGCGGCGCTGGTGGAGACGGTCTCCTGTCGCCGTCGGGCAGCCGGGAAACTGCGTGACCCGCATCGCTGGCTGCTGACCTCCGACGCCCTTCAACAGGCCACGGCCTACCCGGTCGCCGATCACCGGGCAGCTGAACTCGCTGCCCGATATCCCGGTGCCACCGTCCACGACGTCACCTGTTCGATAGGCGCTGATCTCGCGTCGCTGACGCAGGCCGACGGGTTGGGCGGCGTGATCGGCAGCGACATCGACCAGACCAGGCTCGCGATGGCGGCGCACAACGTGCCCCAGGCCGCGCTGGCCCGCGCCGATGCACTCACGCCGACGAGTGCTGCCGACGTCTATGCGGCCGACCCCGCCCGCCGCAGCGGGGGCCGCCGGAGCTTCCGGATCGAGGACACCGCGCCGCCGCTCCTGGAACTGCTGACCGTCTACGCCGGCCGTTCACTGGTGGTCAAGTGCGCGCCCGGGCTCGACTACCGACTCTTGCGCGATCGTTACGGATTCGCAGGTGAAGTACAGATCATCTCGCTGAACGGCGCGGTGCGCGAAGCGTGCCTGTGGAACGACCCTCGCCCTGACGTCAAGCGCCGGGCAACCGTGATCCGCACGGACGGCACAGGTTTCGAGATCACCGACGCAGCCGACGACGATGCAGGCGTCGATGACGCAGGGGAGTGGATCATGGATCCGGACGGCGCCGTCGTCCGGGCCGGTTTGGTTCGCCACTTCGCAAAAGCCCACCGGCTGTGGCAACTCGACCCCCAGATCGCCTATCTCAGCGGCGATCACCTGCCGACGGGTGAACGCGGATGGCGGGTGATGGAACAGTTCAACTTCTCCGAGAAACACCTCAAGCGACGGCTGGCCGAGTTGGGCTGTGGCACCCTCGAAATCCTGGTCCGCGGTGTCGACATCGACCCCGACCGGCTGCGTAAGAGACTGAAGCTCAAGGGTTCTGCGGCCCACGCTGTGGTGATCACCAGGATCGGGCGGCGCGGGGTGATGTTCATCTGCGAAGAAGGGATGCGGCAACGCTGATGACCACCACGATGTGTGCGGTCTATTTGTCCTTCGGTGCGTCGTAGAAGTAGACCTCACCGAGGTTGGTCGCAGTCGCGACCTGGCCGGTGTTCGACACCGCCACACCCGTGGTGAAACCGACCGACCCGGGGATCGCAAACTTCCGCACCGTGGCGCCGTCGGCGGAATCGACTTCCATCAATGTCAGTTCGTCCGCGTTGTTCTCGCGCACGACCGTCCAAGCGGTCCCAGAGGTGGTGAGTGCCGACAGCCCCACCGATTGCACATCGGTGCGTTGCCACACTCGTTCGGCCTTGTCGCCCAGGTCTCGGTAGGCGCGCACCGGTGCGTTGAGCAGTCCGGTCGGGATGATCAGGCCATCGGGTGAGACGGTCATGGTCCCGAAACCGTAGTTGTCCACGAAGTAGTCCCATTTGGGCGTTCCGGTGAGGGCGTCGAGAGCGTAGATGCTGCCGAGGCGATTGAACACGTAGAGCGTGCGACCGTCCGCCGACAGCGTCGGCGTCCCGATGACGCCGCCGGGGATCTCCGCCTTCCACGACTCGCGAATCGAACGGGTGCCGTTCTCCTCGGAGTAGTCGTAGCCGCGGACCCCGGATGCGATGACACCCTCGGGCCAGTAGTTGAGATACAAACGCTCGCGATCGGAATCGACTGCGGGAGGCGCCTGAACGGGGCAACGGGGACCACCCGAGACGCAGTCGCCGAGCCCGTACAGCGGCTGTGCCGGATCGGCATCAGGACGCAACGCAACCCCGGGTGCGGCAAGTTTGCCGGTCTGCGAGTCGAACAGCAGGATCTGGCCGAGATGGCTCACCATCAGCACCAGCCCCGGCGCAGCGAACTTTGCCGAGAGCGGCACGCCGACGACGCCGAAACGCCACCGGAAATCTCCCGCTCCGTTGAGCCCGTAGAACATGCCGGCGTCACCGATGTAGATGTTCTCGTACTGGTCGAACAGCATCGAGTTGAGTTCGATGCCCGGTCCGTAGTACTTGCAGAAGTTTTTCCGTCCGGCACGCTGGTCGAACAGGAATGTGTTGCAGCCTCCGGGGGTGGCGGCCGTGACGCCTACGTTGGATCGGCCGGAGATCGTCAGGGGTGAGGAGATGGGCCCACCGACCGGCCGCGACCACGAGAGCTCGAGTTCGCCGGTCTTGGGGTACACGAAGTTCGAGTTGTGGGCGTTGCCCCCATAGCTGGACCAGCCTGCGCTGGCCACCGAACGCACGTCGTCGACACCGTCAGAGCACGAACTGAGCAGAACGGCCAGCAACATCACCAGGGCCGCGGCGGCTCGTGCGGTGGTCCGGCGCCCCATCGTGCTCCTCTTCGTTGCTTCGGCAGATCGGGCCTGAGCCTATCGCGAGTGACCCGCAGGATCGGGTATCGGCGTCCATTAGTGTTCGTATCCATGACGAGCATGTGGAACGCACCGCTGCATCGCCGGTGGCGTGCTGGGATGCGGCGGGAACCGGAGCAGGCCCGTTTCCTCACCCGGGAATCGCTGCGGTGGGTGCTGGAACATCGGGCGTACACGCCTTGGTACCTGGTGCGGTATGTGCGGCTCCTCCGGTTCAAACTCGCCAATCCACACGTGATCCTGCGCGGGATGGTGTTCCTCGGGAAGAACGTCGAGATCCACGCAACCCCTGAACTGTCTCGGCTCGAGATCGGCCGGTGGGTACACATCGGAGACGGCAACTCGATCAGGTGCCACGAGGGTTCGCTGCGCATCGGCGACAAGGTGGTCTTCGGTGAGAACAACGTCGTCAACACCTATCTGGACATCGAGATCGGCGCATCGACACTGGTCGCGGACTGGTGTTACATCTGCGACTTCGACCACCGGATGGACGACATCACCGTTGCCATCAAAGACCAGGGGATCGTCAAGGGGCCTGTACGGATCGGCCCGGACACCTGGATCGCGGCCAAGGTGTCGGTGCTCCGCAACACCCTGGTCGGCAGGGGTTGTGTGCTCGGATCTCACGCGGTGGTGAAGGGGACGATCCCGGACTACTCCATCGCGGTCGGTGCACCTGCACGAGTGGTGAAGAACCGGATGGACGACTGGGCGAGCAATGCTGCCGAGCGGGCCGAACTCGAGCGTGCGCTCGCCGACATCGAACGCAAGAAGGCTGCCGCCCAGAAGGATTGAACCCAGAAGGATTGAACCCAGGAGGATTGAACCCAGCGGATTGACCAGCGGTGGCTCACATCGACGGACTAGATCGGCCCCGCCGGGTCCCGCTCCGGCAGTGGCCTGTCCACGATGGTCGGCCGCCCCAGTGGACGCCGAGGGCGCCGTGTGGCCTTCTCGTAGACCGCCGCCGTGCGCGCCGCCACCTGGTCCCACGCGAATCCCTGTGACACCCGAACGCGTGCGGCAATGGCGCGCTGTTGAGCGGCCACGGGGTCGGCGAGAGCTGCGCGGATCGCAGCCGTGAGACCGCCGACGTCGGCCGGGGCGAAACTGAGCCCGGTGACCCGGTCGGTGACGGCCTCGCCGAGACCGCCGGCGGTCGAGGTGACCAGCGGGGCGCCGGTGGCCGCCGCCTCCAAGGCCACGATGCCGAACGGTTCGTATCTGCTGGGAAGCACCATCACGTCGCAGTCCTTCATCAGTTCGGCCAGTCCCGCCTTGTCGACGGCACCGACGAAACGGACCGCCCGCGACACCTTGTGGTCGCGGGCGACGTCCCGTAGCCACGACAACTGCGTGCCGTCACCGGCGACCGTCAGCACCGCTCCCCGGTGGGTGCGCCGAATGCGTGAGAGGGCCGCGATGGCGTCCTGGACACCTTTCTCGTATTCCAGGCGCCCCGCGAACAGCAGGCGCGGGGGGCCGTCGTGCGCGACGCGGCGCGCAAATGGCCACGCATCGATGTCGATGCCGTTGTGGATGGTGTGGATCTCGGCCAGTTCTGGGCCGAACAACCGTTGCACCTCGTCCCGCATCGACGCCGAACAGGTGATCACGGCGTCGGACTCGGCTGCCAGCCACCACTCCACCGAGTGGACCTGCTTGTTCACCCGTCCGCTGACCCATCCGCTGTGCCGGCCCGCCTCGGTGGCGTGGAAGGTACTCACCAACGGCACGTCGAAGTGTTCGGCCAGAGCTATCGCCGGATGGGCGACGAGCCAGTCGTGGGCGTGCACGACGTCGGGGACCCATGTGCCTTTGCCGTCAACACTTTTCGGATGCCCGAGCTCGAGACCGGCGCGGATCAGCGTGTGGCCGAGCGCCAGGACCCACGCCATCATGTCCTCACCGAACACAAAATGCGGGGGATCTTCGGCCGCAGCGATCACGCGAACCCCGTCGCACACCGTGTCGGTCCCCGGGTGTGTGTCTCCGTCACTGCCCGTGGGTTGTCGCGACAACACCACCACGTCGTGTCCCGCTCGGGCGAGCTCGGTTGCCAGGTGGTGGACGTGCCTGCCGAGGCCGCCGACCACCACCGGTGGATACTCCCAGGAGACGACCAGGATCTTCATGTGATCGCGTCGGCCGGCAAACGGCGGGCGTCGAGTCCGGGGAATACGTTGTCGGCGAGATTCCAACGCGCCGAGAGGGTTTCGGCCCATTGTTCGCGACCCCGGTCGGCGGCGTCGCAGATCTCCCTGGCAGCGTGCGCGTGGGTGTACAGGCGCCGGCGCGCATAGTCGGCTGCGGTGTTCTTCGACACCATGAAGGGCCAGTCGGACGACAGCATCATCAAGGTCTCGCGCAGGATTTGATCGCTGACCCGGTCACGTCCGGGGGATTGATCGTCCATGCGTTTGTCGACGGTGGCCAGGGCTGCGGTGACGACCTCAGCGTTGATCCGGACCAGATCGTCGACCTGCGGCCCGTTCCACACCCGCCAGTCTTTGCCTGAGCCCCAAGAGGTCTCGGGAAGGTCGACCGGATCGCCGACGAAGCCTGCGGCTTTGGCGCTCTGCAGGCTGCCCACACGGACGCCGGCGCGCGGGAGTGCACGCAACACTGCATCGAGCCACTGGGGGCCTTCATGCCACCAGTGGCCGAACAGTTCGGTGTCGAAGGCGGCGACAACCAGTGCCGGCCTTCCGATCCGGTCGGTCTCGGCGATCAACCGGGCTCGGACGTGGGTGACGAAGTCGTCGACGTGACGCTGCACAACTGCATGGGTGCGCTCCGGTTCGTACGGCTTCTTGTCGCCGGCGGCGACGGAGCGGCCGGTCACCCGCGATGCCTTGAGTCCGAAACGGTGGTCGTAACTGTGGAAGTCGCGGTAGGCACTGTGCCCGGGGTATCCCGAACGCGGTGACCACACCCGGTACGACACCGGTAGATCGCGGCCGAACGCGATCACATCGCTGCCGCTGACCGGGCGTCCGAGTGCCGTGTCCCCGTGCAGCGCAGGGCCGTCGACCATGAAGTGCTCGACGCCGGCTTCGTCGTAACCCTCTTCCATGCCGGGTGCGTAGGCGCACTCGGGTGCCCAGATCCCGCGCGGACGCACGCCGAAGCGTTGGCCCGCATCCGCCAGTCCCTCCCAGAGGGAGAACGCCCGGAGGCGCGGATCGAGCAGGGGGCCGAAGTGATGTGCCAGCGGACCGCCGAGCAACTCGACGATTCCTGCATCCACCAGCGACCGGATGAGCGGGGAACCGCCGTGGCGCCAATGGCTTTCGAAGTCATCGAGGGCTTCTGCCGCACTGCGGTATTCGCGGGCGCCGAGGTTGTTGATGTCCGAGGGTCCGCCGCCTGGGCTCTCGGCGACCGCGGCCTCACCCGCCCGCAGCTGCCAATCGGCGAGCCATTGATACATCGAATCCAGGCAATGCGGATCATCGAGCTGCGCCGCCAGCACCGGCGTCATCCCGAGACTCAGTTGGTCTGTGTATCCATCTGCTGCGAGTCCCCTCAGGACTGCGAACACACGTTGATAGGAGCCGGCCCACGACTGGTACAGCCACTCCTCGCCGACGGGCCATCGGCCGTGATTGGCGAGCCATGGGAGATGCGAGTGCAGGACCAGGGCGAACATGCCGGGGACGGCATCCGCGACCCCATCGTCGCGAAGACCCGCTCCCGTCACGGCTTCACCGCGACGAACAGCAGGTCGAGGCTGTTGTCGAGGTCGGTTCCGGAGATGTCGAAGTCGGCGGTGCTCACCCCCGCCACGTCAGCGGTCAAGTCGCTGGGCCAGGCCTGACCGGACAGCGCCCGATCGATCTGGGCGTTGATGAACGAGCCACCCCATCTGGTGTCGAGTTCGCGCAGTCCCCGGCCATGACGGACGCCCAGTTGCTCGGTGACGGAGAAGCCCGCTGCGCTGAGCAGTTCGTGGAGTTCGGCGGGATCGAGTTCCCGGGTGTGGAACGGGTTGAGTGGGGTGTCGCGGCCGGGGGAGAAGGTGATCCGGTTGGGCGTGGACATGAGCAACTCACCGCCGGGCCGGAGCACCCTCAGGCACTCGGCCACGAACGCGGGCTGATCCCACAGGTGTTCGATCACCTGGAAGTTGACAACGCTGTCCATGGAGGCGTCGGCAAGCGGCAGGTCGATCAGGTTGGCCTGATGAATGGTGAGGTGCGGGTAGCGGGCCCGGGTGTGCTCGACGGCGGACTGGTCGTAGTCGACGCACGTCACCGATCGGGCGACGGCGGAGAGCAGGTCGGCGCCATAACCCTCGCCTGATCCGGCTTCCAGGACATCGCGTCCGCGACAACGGTCGGCGATGTACTCATAGGCCACCTCGTGGCGGCGGAACCAGTAGTTCTCCTCGGGAATTCCGGGAACTGTCCGCTCCCCGGTGAGGGATAAACCCTGCTCGGGGGCTGTTGCGCCGTCCTCGGCGCCGATCGGGGCAGGCGATCCGACGGCGTTGTTGGATCCATGCGTGGGGCTGACCATCCAGCAGAGCCTAGTGGGCCGTGTGTGGAGCCGGAGGCGGACCTCGCGGTGACCCTCGCGATGCGCGGTTCGGCAAGGCAGTGTGACCGACTTCATTCCCCTGCAATCGGGTGTTCGACCTGCCCGAAGTGCGCGCTAAGGTGGTAAAGAAACAGGAGTACTTACCGACGGGTAAGTTGTCCAGAACCCTACGCAGGAGGTCGACGAAGACCCATGACAAACATTGTCGTTCTGATCAAGCAGGTCCCTGACACCTACTCCGAGCGCAAGCTCAGCGATGGTGATTACACCCTCGATCGCGAAGCCGCCGACGCCGTACTCGACGAGATCAACGAGAAGGCCGTCGAAGAGGCTCTGAAGATCAAAGAAGCGGACGGCGGTGAAGTCACCGTGCTGACGGTCGGACCGGATCGCGCGACCGACGCCATCCGCAAGGCACTGTCGATGGGGGCCGACAAGGCCATCCACGTCAAGGATGACCAGATGCACGGTAGCGACGCCATCCAGACCGCTTGGGTCATCGCCCGCGCGCTGGGCACCGTCGAGGGCGTCGAACTCGTCATCGCGGGCAACGAGGCCACCGACGGTCGCGTCGGCGCCGTGCCGGCCATCATCGCCGAGTACCTCGAGCTCCCGCACCTCACGCACATGCGCAAGCTCACCATCGAGGGCGACAAGATCACCGGCGAGCGCGAGACGGACGAGGGCATCTTCCATCTCGAGTCCACCCTGCCTGCCATCGTGAGCGTCGGCGAGAAGATCAACGAGCCTCGCTTCCCGTCCTTCAAGGGCATCATGGCGGCGAAAAAGAAAGAGGTTCAGGTTCTTTCGCTTGCCGACATCGGCGTCGAAGCCGAAGAGGTCGGACTGGCGAATGCCGGATCGACGGTCACCAGCGCGACCCCCAAGCCGCCGAAGAGCGCGGGCGAAAAGGTCGTCGATGAGGGTGACGGCGGCACGAAGGTCGCCGAGTTCCTGGTCGGTCAGAAGATCATCTGATCCCCGCCGATCACATCCCCCGACATCGACCACACCGCAAGGAGTTAACAAATGGCTGAAGTACTCGTCCTCGCCGAGTTTGACGCGGAAGGTGCCCTGAAGAAGGTCACTTCCGAACTCATCACCGCTGCCCGCGCACTGGGCACCCCGTCTGTTGTCGTCGCGGCCAAGCCCGGAACAACCGACGCCATCGCCGACGAGCTCAAGGAGTTCGGCGCCGAGAAGATCTACGTCGCCGAGTCCGACGACGTCGACGGCTACCTGATCACGCCGAAGGTCGACATCCTCGGCACCTTGGTGGAGCAAGTCTCCCCGGCGGGTGTACTCGTGACCGCCAACTTCGACGGCAAAGAGATCGCCGGACGCCTTGCCGCACGGCTCGGCTCGGGCGTTCACGCCGACGTGGTCGAGGTCAAAGAAGGCGGAGTGGGCGTCTACTCCATCTTCGGCGGCGCCTTCTCCGCTGAGGCACAGGCCGGCGGCGACGTCCCGGTGTACTCGGTGCGTCCCGGCGCGGTCGAGGCAGCCCCGCAGGCCGGCGCCGGTGAACGCGTCGACGTCGAGGTGCCCGAGGTTCCCGAGAACGCGGTCAAGATCACCAAGGTCGAGCCGAACGTCGGCGGTGACCGTCCGGAACTGACCGAGGCCACCATCGTCGTGTCGGGTGGACGCGGCGTCGGCAGTGCCGAGAAGTTCTCTGTCGTCGAGGAACTCGCCGATTCGCTCGGTGCCGCTGTCGGTGCCTCGCGTGCGGCTGTCGACTCCGGTTACTACCCCGGCCAGTTCCAGGTGGGCCAGACCGGTAAGACCGTGTCGCCGCAACTGTATGTCGCTCTGGGTATCTCAGGCGCCATCCAGCACCGTGCGGGTATGCAGACCTCCAAGACCATCGTGGCGGTCAACAAGGACGAAGAAGCTCCCATCTTCGAGATCGCCGACTACGGCATCGTCGGTGACCTCTTCAACGTGGCACCGCAGCTCACCGAAGCGGTCAAGAAGCGGAAGTAACACCGCTCGCAGCTGAACCACAGATGACCCCCTGGCACCCTGCCGGGGGGTCATCTGCTGTTCATGCACGTTGCACCGACACGACACGCCGCCGATTCCGACCGGTCCGACGCGCTCGATACACCTGTGCCCATGAGGACACCCGCAGTCATCAGCACGACCGCACTCGTCTCCGGGCGCGACTACAGCCTGTATCTGAGTACCGACCCTTCCGACATCGACGTCATCTCGCGTCTGCGATACCAGGTCTTCGCGAACGAGCCGGGTTTCGGCGGCGCGATGGCCGGAGTCACCGACGGACGCGATTGCGACCCCTTCGACGAGTTCTGTGACCACCTCATGGTGCGCCACAACATGACCGGTGTCGTGGTCGGCTGTTATCGCCTCCTGCCGCCGCCGGGTGCCATCGCCGCCAGAGGCCCTTACACCGCTACGGAATTCGACGTCCACGAACTGGATTCGATTGCGCCGCAAACGGTCGAGATGGGCCGGGCGTGTGTTGCCCTCGAACACCGGTCCGGATCGGTTCTGGCTCTCATGTGGGCGGGCATCCTGAGGTATCTGGATCTCAGTGGCTACCGGTATCTCATGGGTGCGACCTCGGTGCCGATCTGCAAGGACAGCGACCGCGACCGGCCCGGCGCACAGGTTCGCGGTATCCGGGACTTCGTGCGCGACCGGCACCGTGGTCCCTGGGAGGTGTACCCGCACAGGCCGGTGGTGCTCGACGGCCTGCGGCTCGACGACATCGCACCGCCCGAACGCCTGACGTTCCCACCGCTGCTCAGTGGATATCTCAGGATGGGGGCCTGGGTGTGCGGAGAACCGGCCTACGACCCCGACTTCGGGGTGGCCGACTTCTTCACGTTGATCGATCGCGAACGCGCTAACACCCGGTACCTGGACCGTCTCCGCCAGGCTGCCGAGCGGGTGCCCGATGACAGATGACCCGGTGGTCACAAACGCGCCCGCTCGGCACAGCTGGTTTCCGGCGAGTGCCTGTGACAGCAGTTGCCTGTCCACCTCGAGCTGCGAAGCGGGGCGGGTACGCAGGAGCTGGCGCGTCATCGCACTGATGACGACCGTGGCGTTCGCGGTCACCCTCGGGGTCCTGGTGCCTCTGCTGCCGCGGTCGGCGCGTGCCGGGTACGTGCGGTGGATGGCCGTCGTGTTGCTGGCTTCGATCGGCATCCGGGTACGCGTCCGGCACAGCGAATTGTCTGCGGGGGACACGCGGGTCTTAGGCGCAGGCTTGATCGTCGCCAACCACATCTCGTTCCTGGACATCCTCGCGATCGCGACCGTCAGCCCTGCCCGCTTCGTGGCCAAGGCAGAACTGACCCGATGGCCGGTGATCGGAACGCTCACCCGTCGCCTGGGTGTGATCCCGATCCGCCGCGAGTCGTTGCGCGACCTTCCGTCCGTCATCTCGGACGCCGTCGACGGACTCCGAGCGGGGGACAGCGTCGGGTTGTTTCCCGAGGGGACGACGCGATGCGGTCGCGGCGGCGGTCGTTTCCGTCCCGCGATCTTCCAGGCCGCGGTCGAAACAGGGGTCCCGGTCCAGCCACTGGTGGTGAGCTTTCACACACCGGACGGCGCGATCAGCCCGGTCGCGGCCTTCATCGGGACCGACAACATCGCCGACACGATGGGTCGGGTCCTGCGGGCCAAAGGGCTGACCGTGCACGTCCGCCTCTGCGAACCCCAACTGCCGGGATCGGACCGGCGTGAGCTCGCCGACCGCTGCGAGCGAATCGTGTTCGGAGAGCCTTCGTTGATCGGTCTCTCGTCGGGCATCCCCGCCGCGATGGTGAGCTGACCACCGGACGGTCCCGGTGGTCGGGGCGCTGCCCGGACGCCGGTGGAATAGAACCAGCTCTGCGAGCGGTTATCCTGGATTGGTTATGTTCTCCTCCGACCGGGCCCCGATCTACCTCGATCACGCAGCGGCAACCTCGATGGTGCCTGCAGCAGTCGTGGCGATGAGTCAGATCCTGGGCACCGCGGGCAACGCATCGTCGCTGCACGCGTCGGGACGGCGCGCCCGCCGGCACCTGGAGGAATCAAGGGAATCCATCGCGGCATCACTGGGTGGGCGACCGTCCGAGGTGGTTTTCACCGGGGGCGGAACCGAAAGCGACAACCTCGCGGTCAAGGGCATCTTCTGGGCGCGCAACAAGTCGGGTTCGCCGGCCGCCGGCCGCCGCCGCATCATTGCGTCCTCCATCGAACACCACGCCGTTCTCGACCCGGTGCTCTGGCTTGCCGACACTGCGGGAGCCGAGGTCACCTGGCTGCCCGTCGATCATCAGGGTCTTGTGGACCCGGCAGATCTGCGCGCCGCGCTCACCGCGCACGCAGAGGACACAGCACTGGTCAGTGTGATGTGGGCGAACAACGAGGTCGGCACCATCGAGCCGATCGCGGAGCTTGCCGCGATCTGCCGGGAGTACGGCGTTCCCATGCATTCCGATGCCGTGCAGGCGGCCGGACACCTTCCCCTCGACTTCGCCGCCAGCGGCCTCTCGGCGATGAGCATCGCCGGACACAAGTTCGGTGGGCCCCACGGGATCGGCGCGCTGTTGCTGGGCCGCGATGTGGACTGCGTACCGCTGCTTCACGGTGGTGGCCACGAACGGGATGTTCGCTCGGGCACCCCGGACGTAGCGGCCGCGGTGGGAATGGCTGTAGCGCTTGAACAATCGGTGCGAGAGCTACCGGCCACCGTCCCGGCAGTGACGAGCCTGCGCGAACATCTGTTCGCGGTGCTGACCGAGAACACCGACGACTGTGTGGTCAACGGACCCACCGGCTCGGCACGGCTTCCGGGCAACGTGCACGTGTCTTTTCCTGGCTGCGAGGGTGATTCGCTGTTGATGTTGCTCGACGCCAACGGCATCGAGTGTTCCACCGGCTCTGCCTGCACCGCAGGCGTGGCCCAGGCATCTCATGTGCTGACCGCGATGGGCGTATCCACTGCTCGGGCCCGCAGTTCGCTGCGGTTCTCGCTGGCGCCCTCGACAACCCGCGATGACATCGACGCCGTAGGCGCTGTCATCGGTGAAGTGGTCTCCCGCGCCCGCGCCGCCGGGATGGCCACGGCAATGGCAGGAGAGCGCTGATGCGAGTACTCGCAGCGATGAGTGGCGGTGTCGACTCGGCGGTGGCTGCCGCACGGGCGGTGGCCGCCGGACACGATGTGGTCGGGGTGCACCTGGCCCTGTCCACGGCGCCGGGTGCGCTGCGGACCGGGTCCCGCGGTTGCTGTTCGCGTGAGGATGCGTCTGATGCCCGGCGGGCCGCGGATGTTCTCGGAATCCCTTTCTACGTCTGGGATTTCGCTGATCGGTTCAAAGATGACGTCATCGACGAGTTCGTTGCGGCATATGCGGCCGGGCAGACCCCCAATCCTTGCCTGACGTGCAACGAGAAGATCAAGTTCTCGGCACTGGCCGAACGCGCTATTGCCCTGGGCTTCGACGCGGTTGCCACCGGCCACTACGCACGGCTCGAAGGCGGCCGGTTGCGTCGGGCGGTCGACCACGACAAAGACCAGTCGTACGTGCTCGCCGTGCTGACTCCGGCGCAGCTGTCGCGGGCGATGTTCCCGGTGGGCGACACACCCAAGGACCAGATCCGGGAAGAAGCCGCCGCTAGGGGCCTGTCCGTTGCCAACAAGCCTGATTCACACGACATCTGCTTCATCCCCACCGGTGACACCCGGGCGTTCCTCGGTGCCACGATCGGTGTCCGGCCCGGCAAGGTCGTCGACGCCGACTCCGGTGCCGAACTGGCCCAGCACGAAGGCGTCCACGGGTTCACCATCGGACAGCGCAAGGGGCTCGGTATCGATGCACCGGCTGTCGACGGCAAACCGCGATACGTGACCGAGATCGATCCCGACTCCGGAACCGTGACGGTGGGTTCCTCCGAGCATCTCCAGGTGTGGACGATCATCGCCCGCAAGGCCATCTGGACATCCGGAAACACTCCCACCGAACCGTTCGAGTGCATGGTCCAGGTCCGGGCCCACGGGGGCTTGGCGCCGGCCGTTGCCGAGGCCATCGAGCTGGAGCCTTCAGACGGTGTCGACGGGCAGGGCCCGGGTATCCGCATCACCCTGCGCAGCCCCCTCACCGGGGTGGCCCGCGGGCAGGCGGCAGTGCTGTACGAGCCGGATTCGGTGTCGGGTGACCTGGTCCTGGGCAGTGGACGAATCGCTGTCACCGGTTCGGTCCCGTCGGATCTCGTCAGCAGCGCCACCACGTGACCGTCCTGCCGGCCGGCACCGGAACCGGTGTCGGATCGATGCCGGGTACCGATCCGATCGAATCCGCGGGCATCAGCCTGGGCGAGTGCGAGTTGGCGTTTCTCCCCGAACTGCCGCAGCGCGGGCTCGGGGCCGACATGATCGGGCGGTCGGCTGCCCTGCTGGTTGACATGCCGATGGACACCGTGGCCTCCGGTTACCGCCTGTCCGCGCGCAAATCCGGATTGACCCGCCGCGCGCGTGACTTCTTGAACGCCGACCTCGACGCCTTCGAAGAGGCCTGGGAGCGGGCCGGGATGGCCGCGACCGACCGGTTCGTCAAACTGCAGGCGTGCGGCCCGTTCACGTTGGCCGCGTCGGTGGAACTGCGCAACGGTCACAAGATCCTGCACGATGTCGGGGCGTGGTCGGATCTCGTTGATTCGATGGCCGAGGGCCTGCGAGTGCATGCCGACGAGGTCCGTCGCCGCACCGGAGCTCACGTGATCGTCCAGATCGACGAGCCGATGATCGGGCGGGTGATCGAGGGCTCGGTGGAGCCGCTCACCCGTTTCGACACCATCAGGCCCGTACCCGTCGCTGTGCTCGCCGAGAAGTACGACGGCTTCATCGATGTCGTCGGCAGGCCGGTGGTGATGCACGACTGCTCGGCAAACTTTTCCTGGGAGCTGTTGGAGCGCACCAAATTTGCTGCAGTGAGTGTGGATCTCGCGCAGATCCGCACGGCGGATCTCGACGGCATCGGGCAGCTGCTCGACGAGGGTCGGGACGTCATCCTGGGCGCCGTGCCCACAGCTGCCCCCGCAACCGAACTCGCCGCGGAACAGGTGGCCGCGTCGTGCGCCGCTCTGACCGACCGAATCGGGCTCTCCCGGAAGGTCCTGGCGGAACAGGTGGTTATCAGTCCCGCGTGCGGTCTGGCCGGTGCCGATGCCGCCTGGGCGAAGACTGCGCTTTCGCTGTGCACCACAGCGGCGGCCGGCTTGCTCGCCGACCCGACCGCGGTATAGCGACCCGGCCCGGTCGATCGGGAACATTCATAGCCTGTGCAGCCTCTGATGAGGTATGGACAACTTCGCCTGCCGCGCACGGATATGCGCGAGACCGACGCGGTTTCGGACCGCGATGAAGGGCGGCACTTTCATCTCGCCGCTCCCGTGCCATGGCCGTGACGATGCGGGCCCTCAGCCCGCCGAGGACGGTGATGAGTTCGGCCCCGGCGCAGCAACCGAGCGATGACGTCAGGACAGTTCGTCGGGACGCTCGCCGGCGTCGAGCCGGGCGATCAGCTTCTTGGTCGCGACAGAGCGGTAGCTGGCATCGAGTAGTTCGGCCACCTCCGTCCAATCCGGCCGTGCCGACAGGTCGATCCCCATCCATCCGTACGGTCCCACGTACGCCGGGTAGAAGAATCGCGAGTCCTGTTCCAGTGCAACGCGTTCGGTCTGCTCGACCTTGAACAGCAGCGACTGCTCGAACTGTGGTCCGCCTTTGACCCCACCGCCGTACATGCCGAACATCTTTCCGCCACGGAACGTCGGGCGACCGTGTGCGATCTTCTCCGTCGCATCCGGGAACGCGAGTGCAATGGTGCGCAGTCGAATCAGGACGGGGTCGTCCTCGGAGTACATGATCGGGTGGGGCATGGCGACAGTCTAGAACCGGTGTCTGTTCGGGTGCCGGTGAAATGTTAGGTTGACCGGGCGTTGGTTTCCGCCGGTCAGTGATCGGCGGATCGTAAGAGGGAATCCGGTGAAGATCCGGAACTGCCCCGCAGCGGTGAGTGGAAACGAACGCGGTCACCAGCACTGGGTGTATGCCTGGGAAGCGACCGCCGGTAGGAGACACCGAACATTCGGTGCCATGTCCACGAGTCCGAAGACCTGCCAACGCGACCGCGCCGCCGGCGTGGTCGCCCGTCGACTCCGAGGGACACGGTTGACGCGGTGATGGTGTGCTCGCGCGCGCCTTCATTCGCTGACGCATGCGTACAGGTCGGCCGGCATCCGGTACAGCGGAAAGTGCGGCGATGCGCCCTCATTCGGTGACTGCGTTGGTGGTCGGGTTGTGTTTCGCGCTGGTCGCTGTGTCGGTGGTGGCGCTCATGTTCGGTACCGTTCACGTTCCGTGGCGTGACACCACCTCGTTCCTCTGGGCCGAGTTGGTCGGAGGCGCAATACCCGCGGACGACGTGCCCAATTACCGGATTGTGGTCGATTCCAGAATGCCGCGACTGATCGTGGCAATGTTTGTCGGCGCCGGACTCAGTGCTGTGGGTCTGCTCGTACAGGCGATGGTGCGCAACGCATTGGCAGACCCGTACGTCCTCGGGATCTCCTCGGGAGCATCCGTGGGCGCGACCGCGGTTGTCCTGTTCGGCACTTTCGGTGCGCTGGGTATCTACGCGCTGAGTACCGCCGCGTTCCTGGGCGCTCTCGGTGCCACCGCCCTCGTCTATCTGATGGCGAGATCCGCAGCCGGATTGGTGCCTTTGCGGCTCGTGCTGACGGGAACCGCGCTCGGATATGGTTTCTCGGCGGTCACCACCGTGCTGATCTTCATGGCACCGCAAGGCGACGGTGCGCGCAGCGTGATGTTCTGGCTCCTGGGGAGCCTGTCGGGCGTCAGCTGGCGCATGGTGCCACTGGTGGTGGTCGTCGCCGCGGTGGGGATGGTGTCCATCGCCCTGTGTGCGCGACGCCTGAACGCGTTGTCGATGGGCGACGAGGTCAGTGCCGCACTGGGACTCAACGCATCGCGGTTCAGGATCCTCCTGTTCGTCATCGCGGCCGCGATGACGGGTTGTTTCGTGTCGGTGTGTGGCGCGGTCGGATTCGTCGGTCTGGTCGTCCCACACGTGGCGCGACTGCTCGTCGGCGCCGATCACCGGCGACTCATCGTCGTGACGCCCTTGCTCGGCGCCGTCTTCCTCGTTTCTGCAGATCTGTTGTCACGCACGGTGGTTCCGCCACAGGAATTGCCGCTGGGGGCGATCACCGCGGCAGTCGGGGTACCGGTGTTCGTGTTCTTGATGAGACGCCGTGATGCATCGATGGTGCAGATCTGATGCGCGTGCAGTTCGATCACGTGGATGTCGAGATCGGCGGCCGCCTGGTGGTGGGCGACATGAACGTGACCGTCGAGGCGGGCCAGTTCGTCGGGATCGTCGGGCCCAACGGCAGCGGCAAATCCACGACGCTGCGCTGTCTGTATCGGGCCTTGAAACCGTCCGATGGTCGTATCGTGGTGGGTGAGCGCGACATTCGTGCCATCAGCATGCGCGAAAATGCCCGTCAAGTGGCCGCGTTGACCCAGGACAACACCTTGCACTTCGACTTCACAGCGCGCGAGGTGGTCGCCACCGGGCGATTGCCACACAGCGGGATCGTCGCCCGCGACCGTGCCGCCGAAGACGAGGCCATCGGGGAGGCGATGGACAAGGCCGATGCCGGCGACCTGCGCTCACGATTGTTCTCCTCTCTGTCCGGCGGCGAGAAACAGCGCGTCCTGATCGCTCGTGCTCTGGCCCAGGAACCACAGGTGCTCGTGCTCGACGAACCGACCAATCACCTCGACGTGCAACATCAACACGGCGTGCTCGGCGCGGCAAAAAGGCTGGGCATCACGGTGATAGCGGCATTGCACGACCTCAACCTGGCCGCGCAGTACTGCGACCGTGTCCTCGTGCTCGTCGACGGCGCGGTGGTGTGTGCCGGAACCCCTCATGAGGTCTTCACCGAAACCGTGATCAACCGGTGGTTCTCGATCGGCTGCCACATCGTCGCCCATCCCCGCCTAGGCGTTCCCCAGATCATCTTTGACGGTCTCCGCAGACCGGTCTCTGACGGTCTCAACGGGGCCGTCTCCGACGGGCACAAACCGGTGCCGAACCACGCACCCCATGCACTTCACCACGAGGAGAGCTGAATGTACCGAAATCGTTGTGCCCTTGCGATGATCGTGATGGCGGTGGCAGTCAGCGCGTGCGGCGCCGACGTGGAGCAGAAGGCCCCGTCCGGCGGGCCCACGGTGACGGTGACGAATTGCGGTGCGCCACTGACGGTATCGGGGACGCCCACCCGCGTGGTGACCAATGACACCGGCATCACCGAGATGATGTTCTCGCTCGGACTGGCCGACCGGCTCGTCGGGTACACCACCTATCCCGGCAAAGAACGTGACGTGCAGACCTCGCCTTGGAAGGCGGATTTTGAATCGACCCCCGAACTCGGCAAGGCATTCACCCGGGAGATCGTGCAGGCGGCCGACCCCGATTTCGTCTTCGCCGGATGGAATTACGGCTTCCGGGAGTCGACCGGTCTGACACCTGACTGGATCGAACAGATCGGCGCCGTCCCGTACCAACTCACCGAGGCATGTCGTCAGCCCGGAACAACGCGCCGGGGGATCATGGCGCCGTTCGATGCCCTGTATGCCGATCTGGAGAATCTCGGTGACATCTTCGGGGTCCGCGAGCGTGCGGACAACTTGGTGCAGGAGTACCGGAACCTGGTGCGCGGTGTGAACGCGGCTGTGCCTCGAGAGGGTGACCCGGCCAGGATCTTCCTCTTCGACAGTGCCGCCCCCGAACCCTTCACCTCGGGCAGAACCGCTGCACCTCAACAGATCATCACCGAGGCCGGTGGCCGCAACATCTTCGATGACCTGAACGACTCGTGGACCACCACCTCGTGGGAGGCTGCCGCCCAGCGTGATCCCGAGGTCATCATCGTCGTCGACTACGGGGCGGGACCGGCCGACTCCGTGGCCGCGAAGATCCGTCAGCTCGAATCGCACCCGTTGATGTCGGGCTCGGCCGCGGTCCGCGAGGGACACATCATGGCGCTGCCCTACGCCGCCCTGGTGGAGGGCCCCAGGAATCCGCAGGCTGTGGTCACGGTCGGGAACTACCTGCGATCCATCGGCCGCTAGAGCCCTGCGGGGTCTCCACCGCACGGTCCGTGCCGATGGATCGAACCCCGCGAGTCCGGTTTCGGTGTCAGCCCCCTGGACTATCTTCGAGGGGTGGCCAACAGTGCAGACATCAGTGAGCAGACGCCCGCGGAGCCGACTCCTTCTGCGGCCAGAGAGCGGTGGTCGCAGTTGGCCGAGGAGGTGCGTGACCACCAATTCCGCTACTACGTGAAAGATGCTCCCGTCATCACCGACGGTGAGTTCGACACGCTGTTGCGCCGCCTGCAGGCCCTCGAAGACCAGTACCCGGAGTTGGCTGTCGCCGATTCGCCCACCAAGTTGGTCGGCGGCGGTTTCGCCACCGAGTTCAAGGCCGTCGACCATCTCGAGCGAATGATGTCGCTGGACAATGTGTTCGACGCCGAGGAGATGCGCAGCTGGGTGTCGCGTGTGGAGGCTGACGCCGGTTCGGGCCTGGATTATCTGTGTGAGCTGAAGATCGACGGCGTCGCCCTTGCACTGGTCTACGAAAAGGGTGTCCTCGTTCGCGGCACCACACGCGGCGACGGGCGCACCGGCGAGGACGTCACTCTCAACGCAAAGACCATCAACGACGTACCGCACCGGCTCACCCCGTCCGACGACTACCCGATACCCGACCTGCTCGAGGTGCGCGGCGAGGTGTTCTTCCGAGTAGCGGACTTCGAGGCACTCAACGCGTCTCTCGTGGAGGCGGGCAAGGCGCCGTTCGCCAACCCACGCAACTCCGCAGCCGGGTCACTCCGCCAGAAGAACCCGCAGATCACCGCCAGACGACGACTGGGCATGATCTGTCACGGGCTCGGCCGGATGGACGGAACGCCGCCCAAGACACTCCACGACGCCTATCTGGCGTTGGGCGCCTGGGGCCTGCCGGTCTCCGAGCACACCACCAAACTCACCGGCGCCGACGCCATCCTGGAGAAGATCGCCTACTGGGGTGAACACCGCCACGACGTCGAACACGAGATCGACGGGATCGTCGTCAAGGTGGACGACATCTCGCTCCAGCGTCGGCTGGGGTCCACCTCGCGCGCGCCGCGGTGGGCCATCGCGTACAAATACGCCCCCGAAGAGGCGACCACAAAACTGCTGGACATCTTGGTCAATGTCGGACGTACCGGTCGGGTCACTCCTTTCGCATCGATGAAGCCCGTTCTGGTGGCTGGTTCGACGGTCGGCATGGCAACGCTCCACAACGCGTCCGAGGTCAAGCGCAAGGGCGTTCTGATCGGCGACACCGTCACCATCCGGAAGGCCGGAGACGTCATCCCCGAAGTGCTCGGACCTGTGGTCGACCTGCGAGACGGCACCGAACGTGAGTTCGTGATGCCCACGCACTGTCCCGAATGCGGCACTGAATTGGCGCCGCAGAAGGAGGGCGACGCCGACATCCGCTGTCCCAACAGCAGATCGTGCCCGGCCCAGCTGCGAGAGCGGCTGTTCCACATCGCCGGTCGCGGATCATTCGACATCGAGGCCCTCGGATACGAGGCTGCCACCGCGCTTCTGAGCTCCGGGGTGCTCGACAACGAGGGTGATCTGTTCAGTCTGACCGAGGACGATCTCCGCAAGACCACTTTGTTCACCACCAAATCGGGAGATCTCTCTGCGAACGGTAAGCGGTTGCTCGCGAACCTTTCTGCGGCCAAGAAGGTACCGCTGTGGCGGGTATTGGTCGGGTTGTCGATCCGGCACGTCGGCCCGAGCGCCGCACGCGCATTGGCCACCGAGTTCGGCAGCCTGGAGGCCATCGAATCGGCAACAGCCGAACAGCTCGCGAGCGTGGAGGGTATGGGGAACACGTTGGCGCAGAGCGTCGCTGACTGGTTCACGGTCGATTGGCATCGTGAGATCGT
Source organism: Williamsia muralis (assembly GCF_051487485.1). Taxonomy (GTDB): domain Bacteria; phylum Actinomycetota; class Actinomycetes; order Mycobacteriales; family Mycobacteriaceae; genus Williamsia; species Williamsia muralis_B. The sequence goes on from NZ_JAHVCV010000005.1 coordinate 28,963, forward strand.
CCGCAAATGGCGTGAGGCGGGTGTGCAGCTCGAGGACGAGCGAGACGCTTCCATCCCGCGCACGCTGGAAGGCCTGAGCATCGTGGTCACCGGCTCGCTGCAGGACTTCTCCCGCGACGGCGCCAAAGAGGCCATCCTGGTGCGCGGGGGCAAGGCGTCAGGGTCGGTGTCGAAGAAGACGGCCTATGTCGTCGTCGGGGATTCGCCCGGTACCAAGGCGGACAAGGCCGAACAGCTCGGCGTACCCATTCTCGATGAAGACGGGTTCAAAAAGCTTCTCGCAGAAGGGCCTCCGCCGGCGAAGACCGACGAATCACCTGCCGACGTGGACGAAGGTGACGCGCCGCAGGAGTGATGATGCGGCCGACCCGGGTCACGGTTGTTTGAGGACCGTCGTCACGATCTTCGCGAGGTAACCGATCCGGGCAATCTCGGACGGACGGAAGTCCGGGCCACCGGGTCGACCGAGGAGTAACGCCTTGCCCGGTGAACCGATGGGCGCGGCGGCCAACCGAGTGTCCATGTCGCGCCAGGACTGCGGCACCCACGGCGATTCGGGATCCAGCTCGGCCTCATGGTTGATCGGCAGCCAACTCGCATCGGTGAGTTGGGTTTCCGGGGCACCAGAGCTCCCGAAGAGCTGAATCGCCCCGTTGGCGCCTGAGGTGATGATGGTGGCCCACGCAACCCGCAGAACCCGGGGCGCCGCTTCGACCAGGACCTGCAGCCGATCGCGGCCGGCGGCCGCGATCTCGTTGACCAACTCTAGTTCTCGGTGGGTCTCGAGGACGCCGGTGTACGGGCGGATCGAATCCACCCGCACACCATCAACCTTTTCCGCGGCAGTGATCAGGGTGTCGGGCAGCGAGCTGCGCGGAACCTCGACGACGATGTCATCGACTGCGTACCCTTCGCCGCGTTCGACAACGTCGAGCGACAGGATGTCGGCACCGATCGAACCCAGGGAAACGGCCAGGAGGCCCAAGGATCCGGGTCGGTCCTGGAGGTAGACGCGCAGCAGATAGGACACGGTCGACATTCTCCCACCGCCACGTCGGCCCTGCCGTGTGGCCCGCTCTCAGTGGCCGGTGCTCAGTGGCCGGTGCTCAGGCCGGAGGAGTGGTTCCGGGGAGCGATTCGACGCCTACTGCCGTGCCGTACGCGCACACCTCGATACCGGTTCCACCGAACTCGGTGGTCTCGAACCGGAACGCCACCACGGCGTTCGCGCCGCGTTGCTGCGCCTCGGTGGCCAAGCGCTGCAGCGCTTCCTGGCGACAATCGTGGAGTAGCTGTGTGACTCCCTTGAGTTCACCACCCGCCATCGCCTTGAAGCCGGCACCGAGGTTCGATCCGATGTTGCGTGACCGGACGGTCAGTCCGAAGCACTCGCCGAAGGTGTAGGTGATTCGGTAGCCGGGGATGTCGTTTGTTGTGACGATGATCATGAACGAGACGATACGTCGGCGACCCATCATCCGCCTGCCGGATATTCGCCTGATCACGACGCAGGCCCAGAGTTCGGGGCGGTTGCCGGTCGGGCTCGATAATGAGCGAATGGCAATCGACGATGCGCGCGATGATTCCGACGTGACCACGTCCGTGGCACGCCGGATCGAGCCTGATCGAGAACACGACTTCATCGCCTGGACCGACGCCGGAATCGCACTGGCCCGGACGTTCCCGGGCTTCCTCGGCGGAGGATGGTTGCGCTCCTCGAAGGTGCCCGGCGAGTACTACGTCATGTACCGGTTCGAGAACCACGCACAGGTCGACGATTGGGTGTCGTCGCCGGTGCGCAAGGCCTGGCTCTCGCGTGGGGAGGGGATCGCGGTGGAGTACGCCACCCATCGCCTGTCCGGCATCGAAGGATGGTTCGAGCCGCAGTCCACGCTGACGCAGGCGGTACGCGTGATGGGCGCTCCGCCACCACGCTGGAAGCAGGCGATCACCATCTGGCTCGGCTTCTTTCCGCTCAGTCTGGCGATCAACATCGGCATCATCGCCCACCTGGGGGACACGCCGCTGGTGATGAAGACGCTGATCGCCACAGTGGTGAGCACACCGCTGATGGTGTACCTGCTGCTGCCGTGGATCACCGCGCGACTCAAACGCTGGTTGTAGGGCTCGCGGCACCTGAGGCGATCGGGGGACCGGCGCCGACTAGTCTGGACCGGGGTTCGGGCCGACATCATCGTGGGCCGCCCTCGAACAGAAAGGGTGCATCTCTCGTGTCTGCCATCTCGCGTGATGAGGTTGCGCATCTCGCCCGGTTGTCGCGGCTGGCGCTGACCGACGACGAACTCGACCACTACGCCGGTCAGCTCGATTCGATTCTGTCCCACGTCGCCAACATCTCTGAAGTCGCCGCGGCCGACATCCCCGGCACCGCACATCCGGCAGACATCGCCAACGTCTTACGGCCCGACACCATCGTGCCCAGCCTCACCACCGAGGAAGCCCTCTCGGGTGCACCCGCGGTCGAGCAGGGACGGTTCGCAGTGCCGCAGATCCTTGGAGAAGAACAGTGACCGCACCCACCCGCCAGTCCGGCGAGATCACCGGCCTGTCCGCCGCCCAACTGGCGGAGAAGATCCATGCCGGTGAACTGTCTGCCGTGGAGGTCACCAGCGCGCACCTCGACCGGATCGCCGAGGTCGACGGCGAGCTGAACGCCTTCCTGCACGTCAATTCCGACGAAGCACTGCAGGCGTCCGCGGCCGTCGACAAGTCCATTGCTGCGGGCGAGTCCCCGGCATCGCCGCTTGCCGGTGTCCCGCTGGCCCTCAAGGACGTGTTCACCACCACCGACGCGCCCACCACCTGTGGTTCGAAGATCCTCGAGGGCTGGGTGCCTCCGTACGACGCCACCGTCACCTCACGGCTGCGCGCTGCGGGCATCCCGATCCTCGGCAAGACCAACATGGACGAGTTCGCGATGGGATCGTCCACCGAGAACTCGGCATACGGGGTCACCCGAAACCCTTGGGACACAACAAAAATCCCCGGCGGGTCGGGTGGCGGAAGTGCGGCGGCCCTGGCCTCGTTCCAGGCGCCGCTCGCCATCGGCACCGACACCGGCGGTTCTGTGCGTCAGCCGGCGTCGGTCACCGGGACCGTGGGCGTGAAACCGACATACGGCACCGTCTCGCGGTACGGACTGGTGGCATGTGCCTCGTCGCTCGATCAGGGCGGCCCATGTGCGCGCACCGTGCTGGACACCGCGCTCCTGCACCAGGTGATCGCCGGGCACGACCCGCGGGATTCGACGTCGATCGACCAGCCGGTTGGCGACATGGTCGCCGCCGCGAAAGCTGGTGCTTCGCAGGATCTTTCAGGTGTCAAGGTTGGTATCGTCGCCGAATTGCAGGGTGACGGTTACCAGGCCGGCGTGCTGTCCTCGTTCAATGCGGCCGTGGAGTCATTGCGTGAGCGTGGCGCCGAAGTGGTCGAGGTGTCGTGCCCGCACTTCACGTACGCACTCGGTGCCTACTACCTGATCCTGCCGTCCGAGGTGTCGAGCAACCTCGCACGCTTTGATGCGATGCGTTACGGATTGCGGGTCGGCGACGACGGCAGCCACAGCGCCGAACAGGTGATGGCGATGACCCGTGCGGCCGGCTTCGGTCCAGAGGTCAAGCGCCGCATCATGATCGGGACCTATGCGTTGTCGTCTGGATACTACGACGCGTATTACGGTCAGGCACAGAAGGTTCGCACGCTCATCGCCCGCGACTTCGCCAAGGCGTACGAGACCGTGGACGTTCTGGTGTCGCCGACCACTCCGACAACAGCGTTCGCGATCGGTGAGAAGGTCGACGACCCACTGGCCATGTATCTCTTCGACCTGTGCACCCTTCCGGTGAACCTGGCCGGGAACTGCGCCATGTCGGTGCCGTCGGGGTTGTCCGAGGACGATGGACTCCCGGTGGGACTGCAGATCATGGCTCCGTCGATGGCCGACGAGAGGCTGTACCGCGTCGGCGCCGCGTACGAGGCGGCCCGGGGCCCGATCGTCTGACCCCACACCCCGATGATGTGCCCTTCTGGCGACGAAAACCCCAGGTGGGGTGCGCCATAAGGCCACATCATCGGGGGCAGAGGGGGATCACGTGACCCTGTTCGGTTCCGTACTGATGACCGTGACCGGCAGGGAACGACAGTGCCCCGATCAGATCCGCACTGGCCTGGACGAACCCGGCCAACGGTAGCCACGGTGGTGTCGGCAAGTCGTGGGTGATGCCGGACGCCAGCTCCGGCGGCTGCCAGATCAACTGCGGGGACCAGCGCACCACGGGATCCGATCCGTTCGCCAACACGGTGGTCGACGGCGCCGACAGTGACGCCGTGCCCGCCGGGGCGCCCGCGAGCACCGTGTGGCACAGCGCGCCGGGACGATTGTCCTGTGCCCATTGCCGTGCCGCGTCGGCGCCGACCGCACCCAGACTCTGGCCGTAGAGGTAGATGTGCGGGCGGTTGGGCGAGGCCGACCGGTTGACGGCATCGATGAGCGCGGCCGTGACCGCGACAGCACTGTCACGGGCCGGTGCGGAACTGGACAGAAAAGCCTGCCAAGACGGAATGTCGCTGTACTGCAGGGCAATGACTCCCACATCTCCGGCCATCCTCGACTCGATCCCGACCAGAGCGTCCGGGTCCACCCACCCCGATCCGGTGGGTACTGCGACCACCACCGCACTGCGGTGCATCCCACCCGCTGCCTGCCAGCGTTTCACCAAATCCTGAGCGCGGTTGGTGACGTCGCGGGTGTCGAGTTCTCCGTAGACCCGTAGCGATGTGGACTGGGCGCCGACAGCGGTGAACTTGTGCGCCACAGACTCGCCTGACCCCGCAGCACCGGCAGGTGAAGGGGCGACCGACAGTGCGATGGCGGCTGCGAGCACCGCGCCGATGATGCGACTACGGGAAGGCAGGGCAACACCCACGGCCACCAACCCGGAAGGCGCGGCGGCCACGGCCACCCATCCGAGGTCGGGGGTCTCTGTGCCCAGAGCCCATCGCAACTCGAGTTGCCACCAGATCATCTGTACGAACATCCCGACGATGACCAGGCCCCCGGCGACGGCAGTGGCCTTCCTCGCGCGCGCAGCCGGCCACGGGACGAAGCGGGACGCCAGCATGCCGATGAGGGCACCGATGCCGGCGAACGCCGCGAGCAGCACGCCCTGGATCAGTGCTTCGCGGGGCAGCGAGCCAGGGGCCAAAGCGATTGCCGCGCCTGCTGTGGTGCCGGCCGTCACCAACGGGTGTGGCCACGTGCGTGCCTTCATGCCAGACCCACCAGAGATGCGAGCGACTCGCCACCGCGGACGAAGGTGGATGCAACGATCGCCGGGAAAGACTCCCGCGCGACCGGGGCGCCCGAGTGCTGACGCCAGGTGTTGAAGCTCAACCCCACCCGGGCGAGATCGGCGGCCCAGTCGCAGGCGGGATCGTCGCAGACCTCATGCATACGCTCGGCGAGCATGGTGTCGAGTGCAACCCGGGCCCAACCGGTCAGCGGAGCACCGTTCTTGTCGGCGAGACGCAACAGGTCGTATCCGAAATCGTGTGTCTTGCACAGCGGTTCGAACCGGTCGGGCAACGGGATGGGTGATGAGCAGGCACCCGCGGGATCGATCGGCATGCCGTCGACCACTTCGGGCCGATAGCCCATCTCGGCCTCGAAATCCGAGGGCAGTACAGCAATCGCATCGGCGGGCCTCGGCCCTGTCAATGCCACAATCGCCGCGCCGGCCGGGGTACGGATGTCGGCGGCCTCGGCGGGCGACATCCCCGGGGCGGAGGTGGCTGCGGCGGCGGTTGCCGGCCACAGACCCAACGCCACCACGAAGCAGATCACCAAGCTGGACAGGAAGATTCGGTTGTGTACGGCTCGCATGGATTGAACGTAGGAATCGGGAGCACCCGAGTGCATCGGTCGTCGGACGCGTTGTCCGGTGGCTACAACGAGGTGCACCGGGGGTGCGCGTGCTACCTGCGGGTCGGCGCAGATCTCACTCTCAGGTATGGGGTCGGACGAGGAACGGGTGGCTAATGTCGAACCAATGAAACTGTGGACTGCTGCCGCCGACTATGTGGTCGACGAGGCCAAGAAACTACCGATCACCGCCGACCCGGCGGTCATCGGATTCTTGAGTCGCAAGGTCAACATCTTCTTCACGCTCGTCGCGCTCATCATGTACGCCATCGCGTGGCCGACTCTTGCGGTGACGCACGACGTGCAGCCTGCGCTGATGCCCGTCGTCGCCGCGTTCGCGGCCCTCCCGATCATGCTGGGTTGGGCCAATCCCACACTGGGCTGGGCGATCTCGGTGGTGTCCTCACAGGTCATCGGGCTGACCATCGATCGGCTCGACACCTGGAACTACTCCATCCAGGTGGTGCACTTCATCGAACTGGTGGTGCTCACGGTTCTCGCCTACCTCAAGGCGCCGCTACGCCTTCTGCCGGTGATCTGGCTGGTGTCGGCATTGGTGATGTTCTCGGTTGCACCGAGTGAGGCCGAGGTCGGCTGGGTGATCGGACTGGCTGTCGCCGGCATCATGTGCGTGCTGATCCGCATCATCGTGCGATCCCGTGCTCAACTCGCCCAGCAGACCAAACTGAAGGACACCGAGAAGTCGAAGAATGCGGTGCTCTCGGAACGGACCCGCATCGCCCGCGACCTCCACGACGTTGTGGCTCACCGGATGTCGGTGGTGGTGGTGCAATCACAGACCGCGAAATACCGGATCGAAGGTGTCGGCGACGCGGCTGCGGCCGAGTTCGATGCCATCGCCAACGTCGCACGTGAGGCCCTAGACGAGGTACGCACCATGCTGGGTGTGCTTCGTCTCGAAGATGATTCGGCCGCCGATGCACTGGCACGCAACCCGAACCCAGGGTTGGCGCAGATCGACGGGCTGATCTCCGCGACGAGGGGCGCGGGGATCGACGTCACGTATTACCCGGCCGTCGGCGCGGACGAGGTGGGTGACGCGTGTGCGTTGGTGGCGTACCGGATCGTGCAGGAATCGCTGGCGAACGCCACCCGTTACGCGGCGGGGTCGCAGGTGCGTGTCGATGTGACGGTCAAGGGAACCGAACTCGCGGTGACCATTGCCAACACCGCTCCGACGGAACAACCCATCGGGCTCGATTCCGAAGGGGGACTGGGCATTCCGGGAATGATCGAGCGGGCCAAGGCTGTCGGTGGTGTGCTGTCCGCAGCACCGCAACCCGACGGTGGGTTTGTTGTGCAGGCACGCCTGCCGATCCGGGCGCCGGGTGTGGTCGACGATTCAGGACAGTCGGGTCTGCAAGCCGGGATGGTGGAAAAGTAGGCTGTCGACGTGTCGATCACGGTCTTCATTGCGGACGATCAAGCAATGGTTCGACAGGGCTTCGGTGCCCTGCTCGCCGCTCAGTCCGACATCTCGGTGGTCGGGGATGCGCCGGACGGCAAGGCAGCGGTGACGGCGGTCCGTCAGCTCCACCCGGACGTGGTGCTGATGGATGTGCGCATGCCCGTCCTCGACGGCCTCGCAGCAGCTGAACAACTGCTCTCCGGACCGGCCAAGGTGTCCAGCAAGATCCTGATGCTCACCACCTTCGACATCGACGACTACGTTTATCAGGCCCTGCGGATCGGCGCCTCGGGCTTCATGCTCAAAGATGCTCCGGCCGAAGAGCTTGTGCGTGCGGTCCGCGTGGTGGCAGCCGGTGACGCATTGCTCGCGCCGTCGGTGACCCGCCGGCTGATCGCCGAGGTGACCAGCAGGCAACGTCCTCGCCGCGCCCCGTCGAGCGAACTCTCGGGGTTGACCCCTCGCGAACGCGAGGTGCTCGAGCAGGTGGCCGAGGGCAAATCGAACGCCGAGATCGCGACCCATCTCTTTGTGGCCGAGCAGACGGTCAAGACCCATGTCAGCAATTTGCTGTCGAAGTTGCAGCTGCGCGACCGCGCGCAAGCGGTCGTCTATGCCTACGAAAACGGCGTGCGCTGAGCCAGGGCTTGCATTCGGTTGCACAATTGAACGTGAGTGGCGCCCGCAGAGCGCGTGCTGTCCGAGCAGAGATGACAGTCTGAGCATTGATGAAGAGGGAGCGGGAACACCAGATGCGCATTGGAGTGCTAACCGGTGGCGGTGACTGCCCAGGATTGAACGCGGTGATCCGGGCCGTGGTCCGGACCAGCGAGGTCCGATACGGGTCGGCGGTGGTCGGATTCCTCGACGGCTGGCGGGGATTGCTCGAGGACCGGCGGATCCATCTCGCCGCCGACGACCGGAACGATCGGCTGCTGGCGAAGGGCGGCACCATGCTGGGTACTGCCCGCACACATCCTGACAAGCTGCGTGCCGGCCTCGACCAGATCCGGCAGACATTGGACGACAACGGCATCGACGTCCTGATCCCGATCGGTGGCGAGGGCACATTGACCGCCGCATCCTGGCTGTCCGATGAAGGCGTCCCGGTGGTCGGGGTGCCCAAGACCATCGACAACGACATCAATTGCACCGACGTGACGTTCGGGTTCGACACCGCGCTGACCGTCGCGACCGACGCCATCGATCGTCTGCACAGCACCGCCGAGTCGCATCAGCGCGTGATGCTGGTGGAGGTCATGGGCCGCCACGCCGGCTGGATCGCGCTGCATTCGGGCATCGCGTCCGGTGCACACATGATCCTCATCCCCGAGCAACCGTTTGATGTCGAAGAAGTGTGCCGTCTGGTCAAACGCCGCTTCCAGCGCGGTGACTCGCACTTCATCTGCGTGGTAGCAGAGGGGGCGAAACCGGCCGAGGGCAGTAACTTCTCGGTGCTCAAGGGTGGGCTCGACGAGTTCGGACACGAGCGGTTCACCGGGGTCGCTCAACAGCTCGCCGTCGAGATCGAGCGCCGGATCAACAAGGAAGTACGGACGACCGTGCTCGGTCACGTGCAGCGCGGTGGCAAACCGACTCCCTACGACCGGGTGCTGGCCACCCGATTCGGGGTCAACGCCGCCGACGCCGCGCACAACGGGGACTACGGGATGATGGTCAGCCTCCAGGGGCCGAACATCGGATTGGTTCCCATCGGCGAGGCAACCAAAGAGCTCAAACTCGTTCCCCAGAACCGTTACGAAGACGCCGCGGCCTTCTTCGGCTGACTCCCCACCCCGATGATGTGCCCTTACGGCGAGTAAAAGCCCAGGTGAGCGCCGCCAAAAGGGCACATCATCGGGGGTGTGGGGGCCAGTTAAACTCGGTGCATGACCGAACTGCTCGACTACGACGATGTCATTTCCGAATTCGACCCCGTGATGGGCATGGAGGTGCATGTCGAGCTGGGCACCAACACCAAGATGTTCTGTGGCTGCCCGACCACCTTCGGCGCCGAACCGAACACCCAGGTGTGCCCAGTCTGCATCGGCCTGCCCGGCTCCCTGCCGGTGGCGAACGAGAAGGCCATCGAGTCGGCGATCCGTATAGGCCTGGCCCTCAATTGCTCGATCCGTCCGTCGAGCACCTTCGCCCGGAAGAACTACTTCTACCCGGATCAGCCGAAGAACTACCAGATCTCGCAATACGACGACCCCATCGCCTACGACGGCTACCTCGACGTCGCGCTCGACGACGGCACCACCTGGCGCGTCGAGATCGAACGGGCACACATGGAGGAGGACACCGGCAAGTCTCTGCACGTCGGATCCACCGGTCGTATCCACGGCGCGAGCCACTCGCTCCTCGACTACAACCGCGCGGGCGTGCCACTGATCGAGATCGTGTCCAAGCCGATCGAAGGAGCGGGGGAGCGGGCACCGGAGGTCGCCCGCGCATATGTCACCGCACTGCGTGATCTGCTGAAGTCGCTCGGTGTCTCCGACGTCCGTATGGACCAGGGCTCCATGCGCTGCGATGCCAACCTGTCGTTGATGCCCAAGGGCGTCACCGAGTTCGGTACACGCACCGAGACGAAGAACGTCAACTCACTCAAGAGTGTCGAGGTCGCGGTCCGGTACGAGATGCGGCGCCAGGGTGCGCTGCTCAAGTCCGGGGTCGACATCATCCAGGAGACCCGGCACTTCCAGGAGACCGACGGATCCACCTCGGCCGGTCGCCGTAAAGAAACCGCAGAAGACTACCGCTACTTCCCCGAACCGGATCTGCCTCCGGTGCAACCCGATTCGGCTTGGATCGAGGAACTTCGCGAGACCATCCCGGAACTGCCATGGCTGCGGCGCGCACGGATCCAGCAGGAGTGGGGTCTGTCCGACGAGGTGATGCGTGACCTGGTGAACCTCGGTGCCGTGGACCTGATCATCGCGACAGTGGAGTCCGGCGCGTCGGTGGACGCCGCGCGCGGCTGGTGGGTCTCGTTCCTGGCCCAGCAAGCGAATTCCCGGAGTACCGAGCTGGCGGATCTGCCGATCACCCCGAACCAGGTTGCGGCAGTTGTCGCTCTCGTCGACGAGGGCAAACTCACCAACAAGCTCGCGCAGCAGGTCGTGACGGCAGTGCTCGACGGTGAGGGCGAACCCGAACAGATCATCGCCGACCGGGGCCTGGAGGTCGTGCGCGACGACTCGGCACTGCAGAAGGCCGTCGACGAGGCGTTGATCAACAACCCCGACATCGCGGAGAAGATCCGCAGCGGCAAGGTGGCCGCCGCAGGAAAGATCGTCGGCGATGTCATGAAGGCCACACGGGGACAGGCAGATCCGGCCCGGGTCAAGGAACTGGTACTGGCCGCCTGCCAGTAGCGGTTCAGATGTTGGTGTCGGCGGGGCCCTGCGGCATCGGGATGATGATCACCCGATCGTCTGTGGGGCCGGCCGTACCGGTCTGCTTGTTCACCGTCGCGACCTGAAAGAGGCCACCGGGTACAGCCGTGAGGCGTCCGAGCGACCCGTATCGCTTCTCCAGGACGGTGACAGGCTCAGGTGTGGTGGGCTTCTCCTCGGTGGGTGCCGCCAGGGCCTGAAGTCGTTGAGTTTTGGTCTGCGACACCATGATCATGCCGTTGACCGCAGCACAGCCCGCGGTTTCGGGTTTGTCGGGCCAGGTCCACAACGTGCGTGCCACACCGGTGGCGCTGATCAGCTGGAGGCGGTCCTCGGCGGGGGCGCGGTCGGTGAGGTACAGCGCACCGGTGGCGACGTCGGGGCACAGAGCCGGGTTCGATCCCAGTCCCGACGTCAGTACCCGGGGTGGGGTGGTGCTACCCGAGGCCAGGTCCGTGACCGACAGAATCTTGCCCGCCAGCGATGACGGGTCAGACGCCGACTGGGGATCGCCAGCGTCGCCGGTGGCCACCAGCAATTCGGTCGGACTCTTGAAATGAATGGTTCCCATGTTCCCGACCGGGCCCTTGGGGATGCCGACGAGAATCGGCTTGGGCACGTCATTCGGGGCCAAGCGGACAACCCGGTTGTCGGTGGGGGTGGTGATGTACGCGTAGAGCAATTGATCCTGCGCGAAATCCGGGGAGAAGGCGAAGTCCAGCAGGCCTCCGTCGCCGGAGGCATCGACCTCGAACGAGGCCACGTCCTGAGTCGGCCCGCCGCGCTTGGTGCGCACGATCTTTCCCGTGGTGCGTTGCGCTACCACGGTCGCCGTCGCGTCGGCATTTCCAGGAAGCACGCCACTGGTGGTGTCGAGACATGTGGCGATGACGGTGGGGTCGGGGTCTGGGCACGGACCCGTCGGAGCACCCGGATCGGTCGGTGGCGGACTGCTCGGTGTCTGTTCCTGCTGCTGCATCGGCGGGTTGGGGTTGGTGGAGAACTGGCCGGCGTCGCGGTTGCGGTCCTGCTCGGCGAAGCCGTCGGCACATCCGGTCACCACGGTGGCTGCCGCCACCAGCATGATCACGATCCGTGCGATCGCAGACCCGTGGTGCATTGTCATGGCGTCCACCCTACTGATCGGGCGCGCCCGGCCCGGCGAACACTTGGGTTGCGCGGTGAGCCTCTAAGGTCGAACTGTGACCGAACGAGATCCTGACGGCCAGGGGTCGAGCCCCTACGACGAGCCCACCGAACAGATCGGAGTGCCGCAGAATGCGGCGCGCGACCCGCAGGCGACCCGGCCGGAGGGCGATACCGGCGCCTATGGCTACGCGCCCTACCGCTCACCTCGCTCCGGCGAAGGCGGTCAGTTCGCCCAGGACGAGGCGGAACTGGAAGAAACCGAGCAGATCCCGACCATGCGCAAGCAGCCTGCCGGCGCCACGCCGGCAGGTGCCCAGGCGGTCGATGACGATCTGTCCCGCCAGGACACCGATGTGGTGGCCAGGCCCGCTGCAGCGGCGCCCTCCACCGCGACAACCCGGATTCCGACAGCGGGTGTGGACCGGGACGACTTCCATCGTCAGCACGGTCCGCAGCCGCGATACGACGACGATGACGACTTCGCGACCCGCGGCCCGGCTGAGCCCGAACCCGTCGGTCCGGTGGTCACCGAGGCGCCCGTTCGGCGAGGGACCACCGATCTGGGATTGCTGATCCTGCGGGTGGGTGTCGGCCTGATCGCGATGGCCCATGGCAGCCAGAAACTGTTCGGGTGGTGGAACGGCCCCCGGCTCAGCGGCTTCGAGGACTACCTCGTCAACTCGGCCAACACCAACATCGGGTTCAACCCGGATGCCGCCAAGTGGCTTGCCGTGCTGGGCGCGCTATCGGAGACCATCGGCGGGTTGATGCTGGTGCTCGGACTGCTGACCCCCATCGCGGGCGCGGCGGTCCTGGGCGTCATGGTTGTCGCCGCGCTGTTCAAGTCGACCCTCGCGGGCGGCGTGTGGTTCTTCGCGGTCGACCCCGACTTCACCAACAAGGGCATCGAGTACGAACTGTTCCTCGGTCTGGCGGCCGCGGTGATCATCTTGACCGGGCCGGGCCGTATCTCTCTCGACTTCAACCGGGGCTGGGCCACCCGGCCGTTCATCGGGTCGGTCGCCTGGCTTGTTGTCGGCATCGCCGCACCGGTGGCGATCTGGTTCCTGTTCAACGGAACCAACCCGTTCGAATCGCCGGGTAACCCCGCCCAGTAGTCAGGCCCTCCTCAACTTCGCCAACTTCGTCGCCGTGGCGGGCCGCCGGGGGAGTATGTCCCTCAGCGGCCTCGCAACGGGCCGATCTCAGGGCCGATCGAGACCGGTCAATCGACCTGGCGGACCGCGCCCTTGTCGGCTGACGTGGCGAGCTTGGCGTAGGCGCGCAGCGCGGTGGTCACCTTACGATCGCGGGCTTGCCTCGGCTGCCACGGGCGTTCGGATGCGTCCATCTTCGCTCGACGATCGGCAAGGACCTCGTCGTCGACGAGCACTTCCAGCTTGCGGGTCTTCACGTCGATAAGCACCTGGTCGCCGTCCTCGATGAGTCCGATGACACCGCCCGCGGCGGCTTCCGGCGAGATGTGGCCGACCGACAGCCCCGAGGACCCACCCGAGAAACGTCCGTCGGTGATGAGCGCGCATTTCTTGCCCATGCCCGTGCCCTTCATGAAGGCGGTGGGGTGCAGCATCTCCTGCATGCCGGGCCCACCAGCAGGACCCTCGTACCGCACCACCAGCACTTCGCCGGCCTGGATCGTCTTGCTCAGGATGACCTGGACGGCTTCGTCCTGGGACTCGACCACGCGAGCCGGGCCCTGGAAGTGCCACAGGTCCTCGTCGATGCCGGCCGTCTTGAGCACCGCGCCGTCCTCGGCGAGATTGCCGCGCAGCACGCACAACCCACCTTCGACCGTGTAGGCGTGCTCGATGTCGCGGATGCATCCGCCGGCAGCATCGGTGTCGAGAGAGCTCCATCGATTGGCAGTCGAGAACGGTGTGGTGGTGCGAACGCCACCGGGGGCCGCGTGGAACAGCTCGAAGGCTTCGTCGGTTGCCTTGCCGCCGCGGATATCCCAGTCGTCAAGGAAGGTAGCCATGGTCGGCGAATGAACCGTGCTGGTGGTGTCGTCGAGCAGTCCTGCCCGCCGGAGCTCGCCCAGGATGGCGGCGATTCCGCCGGCCCTGTGCACGTCTTCCATGTGGTAGTCCGAGTTGGGCGACACCTTCGACAAGCAGGGCACGCGGCGGCTGATCTCATCGATGACCGTGAGGTCGAAGTCGCGGACCTCGCCTTCCTGGGCGGCAGCCAATACGTGTAGAACGGTGTTCGTCGAGCCGCCCATGGCCACGTCGAGCGCCATGGCATTGCGGAATGCACTGGGAGTGGCGATGTTCCGGGGGAGCACCGACTCGTCATCGTCTCGGTAGTACCGCAGTGCCGCCTCGACGATCACCTGTCCGGCCCTGCTGAACAGACTGCGGCGCGCTTCGTGGGTCGCGAGGGTGGAACCGTTGCCCGGCAGGGCCAGTCCCAGCGCCTCGGTGAGGCAGTTCATGGAGTTGGCCGTGAACATGCCCGAGCACGAACCGCAGGTCGGGCACGCGGCGAGTTCGACCTCCCGGAGCGCGGCATCGTCGACGGCGTCGTTGGCCGAGGCCGAGATCGACGTGATCAGGTCTGACGAGGGATGCACCGTGTCTCCGACGACAACGGCCTTGCCGGCCTCCATCGGGCCGCCCGAGACGAAGACGGTGGGGATGTCGAGCCGCATGGCCGCATTCAGCATTCCCGGGGTGATCTTGTCGCAGTTGGAGATACACACCAGCGCGTCGGCAGTGTGGGCGTTGACCATGTACTCCACCGAATCGGCGATGATCTCCCGGCTGGGCAGCGAGTAGAGCATGCCGTCGTGGCCCATCGCGATACCGTCGTCGACAGCGATGGTGTGGAACTCCCTCGGCACGCCTCCCGCAGCACGAACAGCTTCTGCGACGATCTCGCCCACGTCCTTGAGGTGCACATGGCCGGGTACGAACTGGGTATACGAATTGGCAATGGCCACAATCGGTTTGCCGAAATCGTCGTCGGTCATCCCGGTGGCGCGCCAGAGCGAGCGGGCGCCCGACGCATTACGTCCGACGGTGGTGGTGCGTGACCTCAAATTCGGCATGGCTGCTGATTCCTCGATTGCTCGACCAGATCCGGCCGGGCTGCGGCACGGAATAGTTGCGCGGTCAACCGTACTCCCGTGCGCGCGGCCGCTTTTGCGCGGCCGTACGGAGTCAGCAGTGCTCAGTGCGGGTTTCGGCCGGGGCGGATCATCTCGAGGCGGATTGGACCGGCGGGAGACCTTCAGGGCTCAGGTGGTCGTACCCTCGCCAGGTTTGGTGCCGGAGTCCCCATCGTTGTCGGAGATGATGTCATCGGTGGACGAGGCCGGCTCGGGTTTGGGCTCCTCGACCTCGGCTATCCGTTCCTGCTCGGGGCTGTCGATCGCGTAGGGATCGGGTATGCGTCCGCGGCTGGCCGCCGACAGGCGGGGTAGGTCACGGAAGGTGATGGCGGGCAGCACGAGTTTGGATTTGTCGGTCCGGACCGCACGCACGGCGCCCCACTTGGGGAATTGCAGCCCGGCGATCTGGTCCCACGTTGCCGACCGGCGACCCCGCAGGCTCACGGCGGTGACCCCCTCCTCGGTGACGATGGTGCGCAGCCGATGGATCCACAAGGCCAGCAGGATCGGGACCACCAGGGTCCAGCCGAGATAGCGCAACGATGCGCCCGCCAGGGCCAGCGACGTCACCGCCATCATGAACGCAGCAAAGTAGGCGACCGGAGTGATGCGGAACACCGCGGGCAGCTCGATTGATTCGGTCTCGGACACCGAGACATTGTGGCATCCCCGAAGACGCAGACGGAATCGGCGATGAACACAGCCCTGCGGCCTGGGCATTGACCTGATCCCACGATGTGGGATCGGATCTCAAGGAGTTTGACTCACTGCATCTGCAGTTCTAGCCTGGCTAACTGTGATGCAAAAACAGATTCTCGTACTCGGCCGGCGCGTCATCGCCTGACCGGGTATCTCCCACGAGTACTCACAAAGCATCGACGCGCCACCCTCGCACAGCAACGGCTGTCGGGGGTTTTTTGTTGTCCACCGACGCATGCGGCCCAGGGCCGTGGTGTCCGAACAGAGGGAAGGTGCAGTGAGCGCACCAGCAGCACGCACCCAGCCGGGGTCCCACCCCGGTGGTCAGACAACGCAGCAGGCCAAGGGGCCCGTCGCCCCGCGGCGTACGCCAGGGAATGGTTCGCCGGTAGCCCCGTCCGCAACCGGTCCCCGTCGAACGGTGGCACCGGAGCGGGTCAGTGGTGCCAAGGCAGTAGTGCGCGCCCTCGAGGAACTCGGCGTCGATGCGGTCTTCGGCATTCCCGGCGGAGCGGTCCTCCCGGTCTACGACCCCCTGTTCGACTCCAAGCAGGTCCGCCACATCCTGGTCCGCCACGAGCAGGGGGCCGGCCACGCCGCCACCGGTTACGCGCAGGCCACCGGACGCGTCGGGGTGTGCATGGCGACCTCTGGTCCCGGTGCCACCAACCTGGTCACGCCCCTGGCCGACGCGCAGATGGACTCTGTGCCCATCGTCGCGATCACCGGGCAGGTCGGCCGCGCGCTGATCGGTACCGACGCCTTCCAGGAAGCCGACATCTCCGGCATCACCATGCCGATCACGAAGCACAACTTCTTGGTCAACAGTGGTGCGGAGATCGCGAAGGTGATGGCCGAAGCGTTCCACATCGCCGAAAGTGGCCGTCCCGGAGCGGTTCTCGTCGACATCCCCAAAGATGTGCTGCAGGCCCAGACCACGTTCTCGTGGCCGCCGCAGCTCGATCTGCCCGGCTACCGTCCTGTCACCAAGCCTCACGGCAAACAGGTCCGGGAAGCCGCCAGGCTGATCGCGTCGTCGCGTTCACCCGTGCTCTACGTCGGTGGCGGGGTCATCAAATCCGACTCCTCCGCTGAGTTGCTCGAGCTGGCCGAACTGACCGGTATTCCCGTGGTCACCACCCTCATGGCCCGCGGCGCGTTCCCCGACAGCCACAAGCTGCACCTCGGAATGCCCGGAATGCACGGAACGGTTGCCGCGGTCGCGGCTCTTCAGCGCAGCGACCTGCTGATCACCCTCGGCGCTCGCTTCGACGACCGTGTCACCGGCGCGCTCGATTCGTTCGCTCCCGATGCCAAGGTCATCCACGCCGACATCGATCCTGCCGAGATCGGCAAGAACCGGCATGCGGACGTGCCGATCGTCGGGGATTGCCGTGCGGTGATCACCGAGCTGACCGAGGCGATCCGTGACGAGCGGGCGACCACCGCGGCTGCGCCGGACCTCAGCACATGGTGGAGCTACCTCGACGGGATCCGCCGTACCTACCCGTTGAGCTATGACCGCCCGGCCGACGGCTCGATGTCGCCGGAGTTCGTGATCTCGGCGATCGGCAAGACCGCCGGCCCGGACGCGATCTACTGCGCGGGCGTCGGACAGCACCAGATGTGGGCCGCACAGTTCATCTCGTATGAGAAGCCGCGTACATGGCTGAACTCGGGCGGGCTGGGCACCATGGGTTACGCCGTGCCGGCTGCCATGGGCGCCAAGCTCGGTATGCCCGACACCGAGGTGTGGGCCATCGACGGCGACGGCTGTTTCCAGATGACCAATCAGGAACTGGCCACCTGCGCCATCGAGGGCATCCCCATCAAGGTCGCCGTCATCAACAACGGCAATCTGGGCATGGTCCGGCAGTGGCAGACCCTCTTCTACGACGAGCGGTACTCCAACACCAACCTCTCGACTCACCATTCCGAGTCGTCGGTGCGGATCCCGGATTTCCTGAAGCTCGCCGAAGCGCTCGGCTGTGTCGGATTGCGTTGTGAGCGCGAGGAAGACGTCGATGCCGTGCTCGCCGAGGCGCGTGCGATCAACGATCGTCCGGTGGTCATCGACTTCGTCGTCGGTGCCGACGCCCAGGTGTGGCCCATGGTCGCCGCGGGAACCGGCAACGACGAGATCATGGCGGCCCGCGGAATCCGGCCCTTGTTCGACGACGACGAGGCCGCATCCACCGAACCCGCCGAGATCCACCGGACGATGGCCGGCGGAGACATCGCCGGCGTCGAATCGGTGCAGACCACCCGGATCAGTGACGAGAAAGACGAGACGAAATGACGACGCATCACACCCTCAGCGTGCTCGTCGAGGACCGTCCAGGTGTCCTGGCCCGTGTCTCGGCACTGTTCTCGCGCCGCGGGTTCAACATCGAGTCCCTCGCCGTGGGAGCCACCGAACTCAAGGGTGTCTCGCGGATGACCATCATGGTCGCGGTGGAGGATTTCCCTCTCGAGCAGGTCACCAAGCAGCTCAACAAGCTGATCAACGTGATCAAGATCGTCGAGCAGGACCCGGACACCTCCGTGGCCCGCGAGCTCATGATGATCAAGGTGCGCTCGGATGCGTCGGCGCGCGGAGAGGTGATCGAAGTGGTCAACCTGTTCCGGGCGAAGGTCATCGACGTGTCGCCGGAATCGATCACCGTCGAGGCGACCGGTACTCCCGACAAGCTCGAGGCACTGCTGAAAATGCTTGATCCGTACGGCATTCGCGAGATCGCCCAGTCGGGCATCGTTGCGCTCGGTCGAGGTCCGAAGAGTATGTCGGCGGCCCGCTGAGGCGTTCGCCGGAATGCGCTCGGCTCGTCTCTAGGGCCCGAGTTCGTCACCACACCAGAAGTTCGAGTCGAATAAAGAACTAGTCCCTGGCCAATGAGGGCCGGGAGATTCACCGAAGAAGGGAAAACCAAGTGGCAGTCGAGATGTTCTACGACGACGATGCCGACCTGTCGATCATCCAGGGCCGCAAAGTTGCGGTCATCGGATACGGCAGTCAGGGACACGCACACTCGCTGAGCCTGCGTGATTCGGGTGTCGAGGTCGTGATCGGCCTGCGCGAGGGCAGCGCTTCGCGCGCCAAGGCCGAGGAGCAGGGCCTCAAGGTCCTGACCGCGTCCGAGGCCGCCGCCTGGGCCGACGTCATCATGGTGCTCGCCCCCGACACCTCACAGGCGAAGATCTTCAAAGATGAGATCGAGCCCAACCTCAACGACGGCGACGCGCTGTTCTTCGGCCACGGCCTCAACATCCACTTCGACCTGATCGAGCCGGCTGACAACATCACCGTCGGCATGGTCGCCCCCAAGGGTCCGGGACACCTCGTGCGTCGTCAGTACGTCGACGGCAAGGGTGTGCCGTGCCTCATCGCGGTCGATCAGGATCCCAAGGGTAACGGCGAGGCCCTGGCCCTGAGCTACGCCGCTGCGATCGGTGGAGCCCGCGCGGGCGTCATCAAGACCACGTTCAAAGAAGAGACCGAAACCGACCTCTTCGGCGAGCAGGCCGTGCTCTGCGGCGGCACCGAGGAACTGGTCAAGATCGGTTTCGAGGTCATGGTCGAAGCCGGCTACGCGCCCGAGATGGCGTACTTCGAGGTGCTGCACGAGCTCAAGCTCATCGTCGACCTCATGTACGAAGGCGGCATCGCCCGCATGAACTACTCGGTCTCCGACACCGCCGAGTTCGGTGGCTACGTCTCCGGTCCCCGCGTCATCGACTCGGGCACCAAAGAGCGTATGCAGGGCATCCTCAAGGACATCCAGGACGGCACCTTCGTCAAGCGCCTGGTCGCCAACGTCGAAGGCGGCAACAAAGAGCTCGAAGGCCTGCGCAAGCAGAACGCCGAACACCCCATCGAGGTCACCGGCCAGAAGCTGCGCGACCTGATGAGCTGGGTTGATCGTCCGATCACCGAAACTGCCTGATACGCAGTAGTTTCACAACAAGCCCCGGTCCATATTGGACCGGGGCTTGTTTGTTGTTGTGGTCGGGCCTCGTGGTTTCAGAAGACCTTGAAGCCCTCGACGCCCCGCTTGGGCATGTCATCGAGGAGCGCCTTGATGTTGGTGCCGGTCTCCGGCCCGATGCATCCGACGAAGTAGTAGGCGTTGACCATGCCGATGAGCCTGTCGCCGACTACGACGGGACTTCCCGAGTCGCCTTCAACAACGCAGATCTGGCTGATGTGTTCGGTGCCGTTGGAGAACCAGGTGATGCCGCAGGTGTTGCCGGTGGTGCGGCCCTCTTTGCAGGCGATGCTGCCGACTGCCGGGGGAGTGGTCTGCACGCCGCGGATGGTCACACTGCCGACCGTGCGGGTGGGGGTCACCTTGGTGTTGTCGAACTTGATGATGGCGTAGTCGAGTTTGTGATTGGAGAAAGCGATGCGGCCGAGTAGGCCCCGGTTCTGGAACTGTTCGGAGATGACACGCTGGCCGCCTTCGCCGCAGTGCGCCGCCGTCAGCCCGTAGAGGTCGCCTCGGTTGTCGGTGCCGATGGTGGTGAGGGTGCACGCGGCTGCGGTGTTGCCCCCGGTGAGGATGAGGATTCCCGACCCGCCTCCGAGGGTGACCTTGGCGGGATCCGCGCTCGCCGTGCCTGCCCCCACCAGCACGAGTGCGGCCATCGCGATCGCAGCGCAGACGGCGAGCAGTTTCCTGAACATTTCGATTCCCCAATCGTGTGTGCGGGCCACCTGAGCGCCCCCCGCCCGGATGCAATATAACCGTAACGCAAGTCACAGGGGGCTAGATTGCCTGCACGCGAATGAAGATTCTTTAATCACGCAGGTCGGATGCTTGTCGCTCTACCCACCCGCGGGAAATCCGCAGGAGAGGGCCTCTAAGCTGATCGCTGGAGTTGCCAACTGAGTTTGCTCCCGGTAGAGCACCGGGCGCGGCCCGACACCAGGAGAAAATCACCGTGAGTCCCACCGGCCGCCCAGTCGTCCTGATCGCCGACAAATTGGCCCAGTCCACCGTTACTGCACTGGGTGAGGATGTCGAGGTGCGCTGGGTCGACGGCCCGGATCGTCCCAAGTTGCTCGAAGCCGTCAAGGATGCCGATGCGATCCTGGTCCGATCGGCCACTCAGGTTGATGCCGAGGTCCTGGCCGCCGGACCAAATCTGAAGATCGTCGCCCGCGCTGGAGTGGGCCTGGACAACGTGGACGTGCCGGCCGCCACCGAACGCGGTGTCATGGTCGTCAATGCGCCGACCTCGAACATCCACACCGCCGCAGAGCACGCCGTCAGCCTGTTGCTGTCCGCGGCCCGCCAGATCCCCGCAGCCGATGCGACGCTGCGTCAGCACGAATGGAAGCGGTCGAGCTTCAACGGGGTCGAGATCTTCGGCAAAACCGTCGGTGTTGTCGGGCTCGGCCGGATCGGGCAGCTGTTCGCGCAGCGCCTCGCGGCCTTCGAGACCAACATCATCGCGTACGACCCCTACGTGTCCCCGGCTCGCGCCGCGCAGCTCGGCATCGAACTCGTCAGCCTCGATGAACTCCTCGAGCGTGCCGACATGTTCTCGGTGCACCTGCCCAAGACTCCGGAAACCCTCGGGCTGATCGGCGCCGAGCAGCTCGCCCGTACCAAGAAGGGCGTCATCGTGGTCAACGCCGCCCGTGGCGGTCTGATCGACGAGCAGGCTCTCGCCGACGCCATCGCGTCCGGTCAGGTGTTCGCTGCCGGGCTCGACGTGTACGCCACCGAGCCGTGCACCGATTCGCCGCTGTTCGAGCTGCCGCAGGTCGTTGTCACCCCGCACCTCGGCGCCTCCACCTCGGAGGCCCAGGATCGCGCGGGCACCGACGTCGCCAAGAGTGTTCGGTTGGCCCTGGCCGGCCATTTCGTTCCCGACGCAGTCAACATCACGGGCGGGTCTGTCGACGACGAGGTCGCGCCGTGGCTCGAACTCGTCCGCAAGCTCGGCGTCCTCGTCGGAGCGCTGTCCGGTCAGGTTCCGGCCAACCTCACCGTCGACGTGCGCGGCGAGATCGCCGTCAAGAACGTGGACGTGCTCGGTCTGTCCGCGCTGCGCGGGTTGTTCTCGGCGGTCATCGAGGAGCCGGTCACGTTCGTGAACGCTCCGGCTCTGGCTGCAGAGCGTGGCGTGACCTCGGAGGTCACCACGGCGTCCGAGAGCCCGAACCACCGAAACCTGGTCGACCTGCGCGCTGTGTTCGGTGACGGCACCGTGCTGAACGTGGCCGGCACCCTCTCGGGTCCGGCCGAGGTCGAGAAGGTCGTGAACATCAACGGCCGCAACTTCGACCTGCGTGCCGAAGGCCGCAACCTTGTTGTCGCCTACGGCGACAAGCCCGGATCGCTCGGCAAGATCGGCACACTGCTGGGCAACGCCGGTATCGACATCCAGGCTGCCGGCCTCTCCCAGGACGCCGAGGGCGAAGGCGCAACCATCCTGCTCCGCGTCAGCCAGGAAGTTCCCGCAGCTGTCGTCGAGGCCATCGGCGAGGCTGTCGACGCCACCCTCATCGAGCAGGTGAACCTGTCGTGAAACTGGCTGTCATCGCGGGCGACGGCATCGGGCCCGAGGTCGTCGGGCAGGCGCTGGCCGTTCTCGATCAGGTGCTTCCGGGAGTCGAGAAAACAGAGTTCGACCTCGGCGCCCAGCGCTACCACCGCACGGGCGAACTGCTCACGGACAGCGACCTCGCCGCCATCCGCGAACACGACGCGATCCTGCTGGGTGCGATCGGGGACCCGTCGGTGACCCCGGGCATCCTCGAGCGCGGGCTGCTGCTGAAGATGCGATTTGCGCTCGATCACCACGTGAACCTGCGCCCCAGCAAGTTGTTCCCGGGCGTGCGTTCGCCGCTGGCCGGCAATCCTGACATCGACTTCGTGGTGGTACGGGAGGGCACCGAGGGTCCGTACACCGGAAATGGTGGCGCGATCCGTGTGGGCACCCCCAACGAGGTCGCCACAGAGGTCAGTGTCAACACTCGCTTCGGCGTCGAACGTGTTGTCCGAGATGCTTTCTCGCGTGCCCAGGCACGCCGCAAGCACCTCACCCTGATTCACAAGACGAACGTGCTGACCTTCGCCGGGTCGCTGTGGAAGCGCACCGTCGACGAGGTCGCGGCCGAGTTCCCGGAAGTGACGGTCGATTACAACCACATCGACGCGGCAACCATCTACATGGTCACCAACCCGTCGCGCTACGACGTCATCGTCACCGACAACTTGTTCGGCGACATCATCACCGACATCGCCGCGGCGGTCAGTGGCGGTATCGGTTTGGCGGCATCCGGCAACATCGATGCCACCGGTACCAACCCGTCGATGTTCGAGCCGGTTCACGGCAGCGCACCCGACATCGCCGGGCAGGGCAAGGCCGATCCGACGGCTGCCATCTTGTCGGTGGCACTGCTGCTGCGCCATCTCGGTCACGACGCCGAAGCCGACCGCATCGACCAAGCAGTTGCTGCGGACCTCGCGGGCCGCGGCGATCAGCCGGTGACCACCGACGAGGTCGGGACCCGGATCAAGGCTGCACTCGGCTGAATCGGATACCTCCGAGAATCCGCTCCACCTACTTCTGTTCGCTCCCGTCGCAACCGGTGCGAACGAAAGTAGGTGGAGCGGATTTGTTTGGTGGCTCTTCGTCGGCCGGGACCAAGCCGATCGCGATGGCCGGCGCGGCTGCGGAGATCAAGAAGGCCGCCGGATAGCCGAAGGCGCCGATCGCCATTCCGAACAGGGGAGTGGATCCAGCCATCCAGAGATACTGTCCGGTGTTCTGGATCGCGAGTCCGCGCCCGCTCCACCCTGGGCCCGCGAATTCGGCGATGGCGGTGAAGGCCAACCCGTTGTCCGCCACGGTGATCACGCTCGCGACCACCATGACGATGGCTGCGGTCGGGCTGTCGAGCCAGTCCGTGAACGCCAGCAAGCCGACCGAGGCAGCCGCGCCGACGGCGATCAGCCGAATGGGTTTGGTGCGCGACCCCCACGAGTCCGACCACCGCCCGGCGGCGATACGGCCGAATGCGCCGAGTACCTGGCTGATCGTCACCAGTATCCCGGCGCTGAGGGCTGACCATTCGTGCTGCACGATGAGCCACGCTGGGACGAAGGTCCACAACATCCCCTGCGGGATCGACAGCAGGACGCTGACGCCATGAACTCGCGGCAGGAAGCTGCTCCCGCGATAGGGATTCGGGGACTCGACCGCGGATCCGTCCGCCTTGGTCTCACGGGGTGGGTCGGCGATCACTGCTGCCACGAATACGGCCGCCAATGATGTGACCACCAGGGGAACAGCCAAACCCGCGGTGACGCCGAAGGTTTCGGCCAGCACCGGAATCGTCAATGCGCAGACCCCGATGCCCAACGGCTGCGCCATCTGCCGGACGCCCATCGCGGTGCCTCGGCGATCGGGAGGAAACCATCCGACGACGATGCGCCCGCCGGCGCCGTTGGTTGCCGCCGATGTGATTCCCGCGACCAGTAGGCACGCGCCGAGGACCAGGGTCGGCGCCTCCAAAGCGTCGGCCAGGCAGGCGGATCCGGTGGCCGCGACGGTCAACGTCAACGACAACAGCAAGATGCGACGCTCACCGAAGCGGTCCAGAGCGACCCCCCAGGCGATGGTCGCGAGCAGCAGGCCGACCATGGGAACCGCGGCAAGGGTTGAGGCGGCCGTCAGCGACATCCCCTCGGATCGGTGCAGCTCCGGGATCAGGAAGGCTATTCCACTGACCACGCAGGTAGTTGCCATGGCTGCCGTGAGGGAGGCGGCGAGCATCGCCCGACGTCGGGTTTCCGTGGGCACCACACACCTCCACTGATCTCAACATATGAAACTGAATGCCCACATTCTAAAACACTTAGGGAGTGCAACCAACCCGGCTCCCGCCCTGTGAGACGGCGCCGGTGCGATAGTGTGGCGACCATGCGTCTAGGTCGAATTGCGAGCCCCGACGGGGTTGCCTTTGTCAGTATCGAGGGAGAAGGCGGTGACGCCACAGCCCGCGAGATCGCCGAGCATCCCTTCGGCACACCCACGTTCACGGGCCGCAGCTGGCAACTGGCCGACACTAGGCTGTTGGCGCCCATCCTGGCCAGCAAGGTGATCTGCATCGGTAAGAACTACGCCGCGCACGCGGCGGAGATGGAGACGGACGTGCCGGCGAACCCGGTCATCTTCATCAAGCCGAACACGTCGATCATCGGTCCCCAGGTGCCCATTCTCCGACCCAAGTCGTCGGACCGGGTCGACTACGAGGGGGAGCTGGCCGTTGTCATCGGGCGCCCGTGCCGTGATGTGAAGGCCTCTGCCGCTAAAGACGTCATCCTCGGTTACACGGTCGGCAACGATGTGACAGCTCGCGATCAGCAGAAGGCCGATGGTCAGTGGACCCGCGGTAAGGGGCACGACACGTTCTGTCCTCTCGGCCCATGGATCGAAACCGAGCTCGACCCAAGCGATCTCGAGATCCGCACAGAACTCGACGGCGAGGTGAGGCAGCGCAGTCGGACCAGTCTGATGCTCCACGACGTGGGTGAGATCGTGGAGTGGATCAGCGCGGTGATGACACTTCTTCCGGGCGACGTCATCCTGACGGGCACCCCAGAAGGTATCGGCCCCATGAACGCCGGCCAGACGGTGAGCGTGACGGTCGAGGGCATCGGAACCCTCACCAATCCGATCGCCGATCGGGGCAAGTGACATGCGCCCACAACCCAAGACCGCTCAGGTCAACGGAATTCAGCTGAGTTATGAAGACGCGGGGACCGGTCCGCTGGTCGTGATGGTGATGGGGACGGGTAGCCCCGGCCGGGTGTGGAAAGCGCACCAGCAGCCGGCGTTGGTCAAGGCCGGCTACCGGGTCATCACATTCGACAATCGTGGGATCTCGCCGTCGAGCGAGTGTCCCGGCGGGTTCACCCTCGCCGACATGGTGGCCGACACCGCTGCGCTGATCGAGTTCATCGGTGCGGGTCCGGCCGCGGTGGTCGGCACCTCGCTGGGAGCGAAGATCACCCAGGAGTTGGCGCTGGCTCGTCCAGAACTCGTCAAGTGCGCGGCGATGATCGCCACGTACGGCCGCAGTGGGCCTCTCCAAGAGGCGATCTCAGAGGGTGAGCGTGCCCTGTATGACCAGGGCATCACGCTCCCGCCGCGTTATTACGCCGCGATCACCGCGCACCTGAACCTGTCGCGACACACACTCGACGACGACGTCGCCGTCCGGGATTGGCTGGACGTCATCGAATTCTCGGGTCAATCCAACACCGCGGGAGTACGTGCGCAGCTGGCGTTGCACGACGGCGAGAGCGACCGGCTGTCAGCCTATGCGGGCATCAACACGCCGTCTCTTGTGGTCGGCTTCGCAGACGATCGGACGTTGCCACCTCACCTTGCGCGCGAGGTCGCCGACGCGATCGGCAGCGCCGAGTACCGCGTTGTCGAGAAGGCCGGACACTACGGTTATCTCGAGCAGCCCGACGAGGTGAACTCGCTGCTGATCGGGTTCCTCGACCAGCACGCCCGCTGAGCCGCGACCGGGCGAGGGCCGGCCGGCGGTCAGCGATAGCCTGGGCACATGAGTGATTCGCAGGTCCGCGTCCGTTTCTGTCCATCACCGACCGGCACCCCCCACGTCGGTCTGGTGCGTACCGCGCTGTTCAACTTCGTCCACGCGCGGCACACCGGCGGCACTTTCGTGTTTCGCATCGAGGACACCGACGCGGCGCGAGACAGCGAGGAGTCGTACCAGTCCTTGCTCGACGCCCTTCGCTGGCTCGGGCTCGAGTGGGACGAGGGCCCCGAGGTCGGTGGCCCGTACGAGCCGTACCGTCAGTCGCTGCGCAAGGCACAGCATCTCGACGTGGTCGCCAAGCTGCTCGAGGCCGGCGAAGCGTATGAGGCCTTCTCGACGGCCGACGAGGTCGAGGCCCGCCACAAGGCGGCCGGCCGCGACCCCAAGTTGGGTTACGACAACTTCGACCGCACCCTGACCGATGAGCAGAAGCAGGCCTACCGTGACGAAGGCCGAACCTCGGTGGTGCGTTTGCCGATGCCCGACCGCGACATCGAGTGGGACGATCTGGTGCGTGGCCGCACGGTGATCCGGGCGGGCACGGTCCCCGACTTCGCCTTGACACGCGGCAACGGTGATCCGTTGTACACGTTGGTCAATCCGGTCGACGACGCCTTGATGAACATCACCCACGTACTGCGGGGTGAGGATCTGCTGTCGTCCACGCCTCGCCAGATCGCGCTGTACGAGGCGCTGGCCCGGATCGGAATCGCAAAGGGCACACCAGAATTCGGTCACCTTCCGTTTGTGATGGGCGAAGGTAACAAGAAGTTGTCGAAGCGCGACCCGGAATCGAGTCTGTTCCACCACCGCGACCGGGGATTCATCCCCGAGGGGCTGCTGAATTACCTGGCGCTACTCGGCTGGGGTATCGCCGACGATCACGACATCTTCACCCTCGACGAGATGATCGCGGCGTTCGACATCCGTCAGGTCAACTCCAACCCGGCCCGGTTCGACCAGAAGAAGGCCGACGCAATCAACGCCGAGCACATTCGACGCTTGGCTCCGGAGGACTTCGCCGACCGGCTGCGCACGTACCTGGTCTCCGTTGGGCTGCTGACCCAGCCTGTGGACGACAAACAGTTCACCGTGGTGGCCGATCTGGTGCAGACCCGCATCCAGGTTCTCGGTGACGCATGGGGTCTGATCGCGTTCCTCTATGTTCCCGACAGCGAGTTCGCCATCGACGAGACGGCTGCGCGCAAGAACCTGGGAGCTGACGCCGGGCCGGTGCTCGACGCCACCATCGCCGCTCTGAGCGCTCTGGACGAGTGGACCACCCCCGCGATCGAGGCGGCCCTCAAAGATTCGCTGGTGGACAAGCTGGAGCTCAAGCCGCGCAAGGCGTTCGGTCCGGTGCGGGTGGCGGTGACCGGATCCCACATCAGCCCGCCACTGTTCGAGTCGCTCGAGCTACTCGGCGAGGCGCGCAGTCTCGATCGTTTGCGGCAAGCCCGGGCAAACTTCTGCTGAAAACCCGTTCTGAGCTGGCGATTGTAGGTTCTGGCGGGGGGTTTGATACCCTTCTTTTCGGCGCTTTTCCGGCGGTCACAAGCGGCTTGGAAAGCAGCCATTGGGGTATGGTGTAATTGGCAACACAGCGGTTTCTGGTACCGCCATTCTAGGTTCGAGTCCTGGTACCCCAGCGTTCACAGCGCAGCTGTGACAGTTCTGGCCCCGTCGTCTAGCGGCCTAGGACGCCGCCCTCTCAAGGCGGTAGCGCGGGTTCGAATCCCGTCGGGGCTACAACAGAAAGACCCTCTCATCTGCAACGCAGGGGAGAGGGTCTTTTGTTTTGGGTCAGGGCAGCAGCGTCTCTAGGTCGGCAGAGTCTGTCTCCCCGATTCAATCGGTGGACGGTGTGGAGATACGAACGGCCCCGGTGGGATGCCAGGCCAGCGAGCCGTTTTCGAAGTCCTGTGCTCGGCCGCCGTTGTACTCGTACTCGTTGGACACCGGCCAACCCAGCTCACCGGTTTCGGCCCCTCGGCGGTAGTACGCGTCGCCGATCACGCCGTGCACGTGATGTCCGGGGTCGGCGCCCAATCTGCGGAACACCACGCCGCGTTCGAACGCCTGGATGTCGCCCACGCCCTCCACAAAGGTGTGCCCGCGCACGGGGTATCCCAGAGGACCGTTCTCCCAGTTCAATCCGGCCCAGTACTCGAAGATGCGCATGTTCACCGCATGTGCGCCGAACCGCGGGTGCCAGTAGATGTAGCCGGCGCGGAACTTCGCGTACCTGCCTGCGCCGTCTGATCCGCAGATCATCTCACCGGGCGTCTCACGTTCTCCCAGCCAGAAACCCGCGGCCTTCTGGACTTCATCGATCTGGTTGACCGCAGGCGGTGTCGGGCCTCGGTTGATCTGTTGCTGGATGTCTTGCCGGAACGCATCCATGTCGATGCCGCCCGGGTCCCACTTACCCTGCGAGCGGCCGGCCCATTCCTTGTGGCCGATGACCCGATCTGCGCCCAGTCCGAGCTGTCGGCAGATCGCTGCACACACCTTCACGTAAGCCCAGTACTGCGCCGCGGACCATCCTTCGGTGCCGCTGTTCTCCGCCTCGATCCCGATGGAGACCCGGTTGGCATCATCGGTGGGAATGCCGGGCCAGTCGCCAGGACCGGCATGCCAGGCGATGCCCGCGCCGACAACCGTCGCGACTCCATTGCGGGCAAGGTGTATCTGGGAACTCAGTCCCAAATCGGGGTGCTCAGCGATGGATCGAGGACTGGCGTTTCCACCGGTGTGGTGTGCCATGACATGGGTGATCTCCCCGAAGTCGCCGTGGCCGCGGTCGCGCCAGCCCGGATACTCCACGGTCTCCACACCCTCTGCGCGCAGAACGTCGGCGAGCCAGACGGGATTTGCCACGGCAGCGTCTCCTTGGTGTCTTGTCGGGTGCGGTCGCGTCAGAGAGGTTGGGCGACGTGGAACACCATCCAGGCCGCCCAGCGCCCCGGTTGCACGGCGAGCGTGGTGATCTCCACCTGGCCGTCCATCACGATCGGGACGTTGACGAAGGCTTGCGCTCGAACGCCTTCGGCGAGCCAGGTCTGGATCGAGTCGGGATCGGCATCGTGATGGAGCCGGTAGTTCAACTCGCGGCCAGAGTCCGAGACGAGGCGCAGATAGTGCACCATCGGTACCTCCTCGAGTACGGGGTCAACCCGATGAGCGTACAAAAGCCGTCGGACAGGGGAGTGGATCCATCGCTCGTGCGTCTGTGACGCGTCGTTCGGGCGGCGAGTTGAAGAAAGCCACGTGCCTGACGCAGGATTGGCCAATGACCAAGAAGATGACGAAGAACGAGCTGCTCACCGAACTCGACCTGAGGATCGGATCATCATCACCGGATATGCCGGGGACGTCATCGACAACCAGCGCCACCGAGAGTGCGGACGACATCCATGCGAGGGATGCGAAATTGTCGTCGTGGCGCGATCAGGTCCAGAAGGCCAACGACGGTGACCCGGTCCTGGACGAGATCGCCGCGCACCTGGCCGAGTGATCACACACTCGGCGGTCGGTGCACGCGATCACTGCTGGTTCAAGAACTCAGCTGTGCTGCCGGCCAACGGGATCTCGGGCATACCCAGCTTGCGGTGATCCCAGCTGCGGACGCGGTCGGGTGAGACCCGGACCGCCACGCGCTTGTTCATCATCTGGTCCACGAACGGTCGCATCTCTTCGGTGTACGGGCCGTTGTAGCGTTCCCACACACTGATCCCGACCTTCAGGATGGTGTCGGGATCGTCGTGGATCGATGCGGTGCCTTCGATTGCGACGCCGCGGAGTTTGTCGTAGGTCAGGCCGTCTTCGATCATCACGGTGCAGATCGGGTTGCGGCGCACGTTCACCGCCTTCTGTGATTTGGCCTTGGTCTCGAACCAGATCTCGCCGTCGATCACCGCGTACCACATCGCGACGAGGTGAGGCCTGCCCTGAGCGGACACCGTTGCCAGTGTCGCGGTTCGGCTCTGGACGATGAACGTCGAGATCTCGTCCTCGCTCATGACAATCTTGCCGCGCTCGTTCGTACCCACTCGGTGCCCTCTCGCCGCGGGAGAGTGATGGGTCGATCGCCCCTCAATCTCCGTCTCAGATGAACGTGTTCTCACACACTAATGCCGCGCTACAGCCGCTTGTTGATCGCATCGGCTGCAGCCAGCAGGTCAGCGGCCCATCGCGATCCCGGCCGCCGGCCCATCCGGTCGATCGGGCCGGATACCGAGATCGCCGCGATCACCTCGCCGCTGGGGCTGCGAACCGGGGCGGACACACTCGCGACGCCGGGCTCGCGTTCTCCGACGCTCTGCGCCCAGCCGCGTCGACGCACCTCGAGCAATGTCCGCTCGCTGAATCCGTTCTCTCCCAACAACAATCGCGCGGTCGCCGGATCAGACCAGGCAAGAAGAACCTTCGCTCCGGAACCGGCGTTCATCGGCAGACGCGCGCCAACCGGGACCGTGTCCCGAAGTCCCGACGGCGGTTCGATCGCCGCGACACAGATGCGGTCGGCACCCTCGCGGCGATAGAGCTGCACACTTTCCCCGGTGATCTCGCGCAGCCTCGGCAGCACCAGGGCTGCGGCCTCGCGGACCGTGTCGGTGGCTCCGGCAGCCAATTCGCCCAAGACCGGACCCGGGCACCACAAGCCGGATGTGTTGCGTGCCAGCAGTCGATGGGTCTCGAGGCCGACCGCCAATCGGTGCGCGGTGGCGCGGGGCAGGCCGGTGCGTGAACAGAGCTCTCCCAGATTGCACGGGCCCTCGGCGACGGCGTGCAGAACTGCAACGGATTTGTCCAGAACACCGATGCCACTGGAGGTGGCCGATGCGGTATCATTTCTCACAAGCCGATACTATGCTCTCGCATACTGAGATGCCAGCCCCAACTCGGTAAGACAGAAAAGTGGTGATTGTGGTGACCGACCGTCCGATGACCCTGGCCGAAAAGGTCTGGGAAGAGCATGTTGTGGTCCGCGGTGAGGGAGAAGGATCCTCACGCAACCCCGACTTGATCTACATCGATCTACATCTCGTGCACGAGGTGACCAGCCCGCAGGCATTCGATGGGCTCCGCCTCGCGAACCGTCCGGTGCGCAGGCCCGACCTCACGATCGCGACCGAGGACCACAACGTCCCGACGGTCGACATCGACAAGGTCATCGCCGACCCCATCTCGCGGTTGCAGGTGGACACCCTTCGCCGCAACTGTGAAGAGTTCGGTATCCGACTGCATTCGATGGGCGACGCCGAACAGGGCATCGTCCACATCATCGGGCCGCAGCTCGGACTCACCCTGCCGGGTATGACAGTGGTCTGCGGTGACAGCCACACCTCGACCCACGGCGCCTTCGGTGCGATCGCGATGGGCATCGGCACCTCCGAGGTCGAACACGTCATGGCAACTCAGACATTGTCGTTGCGCCCCTTCAAGACAATGGCGATCACCGTCGACGGCGAGCTGCCGCCCGGCGTGACGAGCAAGGACCTGATCTTGGCGATCATTGCCAAGATCGGCACCGGCGGGGGGCAGGGTTACGTTCTCGAGTACCGCGGGTCGGCGATCGAGAAGCTGTCGATGGAAGCACGGATGACCGTGTGCAACATGTCGATTGAGGCCGGCGCACGGGCGGGTCTTATCGCTCCCGACGACATCACCTTCGAGTTCATCAAGGGCCGTCCGCACGCCCCGCAGGGTGCCGATTGGGACGCGGCGGTGGAGAATTGGCGACAATTGCGTACCGATCCGGACGCTGTCTTCGATGCCGAGGTGCACATCGACGCCGCGTCGCTGACGCCGTTCGTCACCTGGGGGACCAACCCCGGTCAGGGCGCGCCCCTCGGTGCCACAGTGCCCGACCCGGCCGAGATGACCGACGAGGGACTGGCCGCCTCGGCGCAGAAGGCGCTCGAGTACATGGATTTGAAGCCCGGAACCCCACTGCGTGAGGTGGAGGTGGACACCGTCTTCGTCGGATCGTGCACCAACGGGCGCATCGAGGATCTGCGTGCGGTGGCCGAGATCCTCGACGGTCGCAAGATCGCCGACGGGATGCGCATGCTGATCGTCCCGGGGTCCACCCGTGTGCGGCTGCAGGCCGAACAGGAGGGCCTCGGTGAGATATTCGATGCCGCAGGCGCACAGTGGCGACAGGCGGGGTGCTCGATGTGTCTGGGGATGAACCCGGACCAGCTGGCGCCAGGGGAACGGTGTGCGTCCACATCGAACCGGAATTTCGAAGGGCGACAGGGCAAGGGCGGCCGAACCCATCTGGTCTCACCGGCCGTGGCGGCGGCCACCGCGATCCGCGGTCGGCTTTCTGCGCCCACGGATCTGCCCGATCCCGTCCGATAAACCTCACAGGCCGAATAGAAAGAACAGACGATGGAACCGATCACCACGCACACCGGCATCGGCGTCCCGATGCGCAGGGGCAACGTCGACACCGATCAGATCATCCCGGCGGTCTACCTGAAGCGGGTGACTCGCACGGGCTTTGAGGACGGTTTGTTCGCCGCGTGGCGCAACGACCCCGATTTTGTCCTCAACACCGAGCCGTACAACCGCGGCTCGGTGCTCGTGGCCGGGCCCGACTTCGGCACCGGGTCGTCGCGCGAGCACGCCGTCTGGGCGTTATCCGACTTCGGATTTCGGGTTGTCATCTCGTCGAGATTCGCCGATATCTTCCGCGGGAACGCCGGAAAAGCGGGTTTGGTGGCCGCCCAGGTGGAGCAGCCGGACGTCGAACTGCTCTGGAAACGGCTCGAAGAGCAGCCCGGACTGGAATTGACGGTGAGCCTTGAAGATCAGACCGTCACCGCAGGGGACCTAGTGGTGCGCTTTGCAATTGATGAGTACACAAGGTGGCGTCTGATGGAGGGTCTGGACGACATCGGACTGACATTGCGGCAGGTCGAAGCCATTTCTGCGTTTGAAAAGGTAAGGCCCGTATGGAAACCGAAAACCCTGCCGGTCCCTCCCTCGGGAGCCTGAAGCCGGCCTCTGACGTAACCTGTTAGAGGACAAACCTTTCGCCACGCCGGGTGAATTTGGCGTGGATCGTGGACGTTTTGCCATTTGACGTTTACCGTGTCCTGTAGCTGGCCCAAAGTGGGCCAACAGTTTGCGGAGGTTGAATCCATGAACAAGGCAGAGCTCATCGAGGAACTGACAAAGAAGTTGGGGACCGATCGCCGGACGGCTACAGATGCCGTTGAGCACATCGTCGATACGATCGTTCGCGCTGTGAACAAAGGCGAGAGCGTCACGATCACCGGCTTTGGTGTTTTCGAAAAGCGTCGCCGCGCTGCACGGGTTGCCCGCAACCCCCGCACCGGTGAAACAGTCAAGGTCCGTCCGACTTGGGTTCCGGCATTCCGTCCGGGCGCCCAGTTCAAGTTGGTGGTTTCCGGCAAGCAGAAGCTGAGCGCGTCGGGACCAGCAGTCAAGCGGGGCAGTGCAACTGCTTCGAGCAGTGCACCGGCCAAGAAGACCGCCGCAAAGAAGGCGGCTCCGGCCAAGAAGGCGGCCACTCCGGCCAAGAAGACCGCCGCGAAGAAGACCACGGCAGCTCCGGCCAAGAAGACTGCTGCCAAGAAGACCACGGCAGCTCCGGCCAAGAAGACTGCTGCCAAGAAGACCACGGCAGCTCCGGCCAAGAAGACTGCTGCCAAGAAGACCACGGCAGCTCCGGCCAAGAAGACCGCTGCCAAGAAGGCTCCGGCCAAGAAGACCGCTGCAAAGCGCACAAGCAAGTAGCCAGACCAGCACCAGACCGAACAAACCCCGGCGGACCTTCCCTCCGCCGGGGTTTGTTTTGTGTTGTGTGGCCACCCCTACGCGCTACGGCAACGCGGGACGCCCCGAGATCAGGTGCCGGGGCTGCCGGGCAGTGGGCTGTCGATGTGGTTGGCAGCAACCAATTTGCCGTCCAACAAAGAAAGCACCCACACGCTCGCCTTACGATTTCGTGCGGGCGGCAGCTTCACACCGTCGTGCGCCGACCACCACTTCATCAGCGGCGGGATGACCTTGCCCTGGCTGCACACGACATGGATCCCGCTCTCGCAACCGATCTCTCGGATCCGCCGCCGCCCCGGCTTGGGATCTTCGTTGAATGCTTCCTCGGCCAGGCTGGGTTCACTGATGATCGACACACCCAGCTCATCAGCAAGAGGTGCCACTGTCTGCTCGCACCGAACGCGGTCAGCGGAGTGCACGTGCGTGGGCCCGAACGCGAGCAACTGTCCGAGCAATGCCTCGGACTGGGTTCGGCCGACCTTCTCCAACGGCCGCAGACGGTCGTCGCCGTGGTACCGAGATTTGCGGCCCGCCTTGGCGTGACGTACCAGCAGCACCGTATCGAGTCGTGCGGGTAGCTGTTCGAAAGTTGCCAGGACCTTCTGGTCCAACCGGAAGGAAAGTTGCTCGGCGGCCGATTTGATTGGCAGCCAACGTATTTCGTCTACCTCGTGGTTGGGTGTAAAGCTGCCGTCGACCGCTTCGGCGGACCAGTAGTGCACGTGCTTGCGACCGGGTCCACGTAGGTCGTAGCTGATCATGCGTAGGTGCCGTACCAGCCGGACGTCGTAACCGGTCTCTTCTTTGATCTCCCGAACCGCGGTGCTGATCAACGTCTCGCCCGGCTCGACCTTGCCCTTGGGCAGCGTCCAGTCGTCGTACCGCGGGCGGTGGACGATCACGACTTCGACGTCACCGGCGGGGTTCTCGCGCCACACGACTCCGCCGGCCGCATAGACAACAGTGTTCTTGCCGCCTGCCGCTTTGCTCACTGGATCAGGTCGGCCCGGCTACGGTTGCGACGCATCATCTGGCGCTGATGATCACGTACCTCTTCACCCGCGGCAGGCGACGCCGTCCATCCGCCGTCCTCGCCGAGCACCCAACTGCGGGTGGTCGGGTCCATCGCCGAATTGAAGACGTCGTCGAGTTCGCGGGTCAGTCGTGGATCGCGTACCTGCGCCATCACTTCCACGCGGCGGTCGAGATTGCGGTGCATCATGTCGGCGCTGCCGATCCAGAACTCGTCGAGGGACTGGAAGTGCAGAACCCGTGAGTGCTCCAGGAATTGTCCGAGTATGGAGCGGACGGTGATGTTGTCGCTCATACCCGGAACGCCCGGCCGGAGCGCACAGATACCACGCACCACGACCTCGACAGGAACTCCGGCCTGCGACGCCCGGTACAGGGCGTCGATGACCTGTTCATCAACCAGAGCATTCATCTTCAACCGGATCCGGGCGTCGGTGTGGCCGGCCTGACGCCGTTCACACTCTCCGAGGATCCGGTCGATGATGCCCGCGCGGACTCCGTGTGGGGCGACCAACAGGTTGCGGTACGCCACCTTCCGTGAGTAGCCGGTGAGGGTGTTGAACAGATCGGTCAGGTCGGCACCGATGTCCGGAGCCGCGGTGAACAGGCCCACGTCTTCGTAGAGCCGCGCGGTTTTCGGGTTGTAGTTACCCGTTCCGATGTGGCAGTACCGGCGGATGGTGGATCCTTCACGACGCACGACGAGACATGTCTTGCAGTGCGTCTTGAGCCCGACGAGTCCGTAGACGACGTGCACGCCGGCTTGTTCGAGCTGTCGGGCCCACTTGATGTTGGCCTGCTCGTCGAAGCGGGCCTTGATCTCCACAAGCGCGACAACCTGTTTGCCGGCCTCGGCGGCGTCGATCAAAGCGTTCACGATCGGGGAGTCGCCCGAGGTGCGGTACAGCGTCTGCTTGATCGCCAGCACCTGGGGATCGGCGGCGGCTTGCTCGAGGAACCGCTGCACACTGGTGGAGAACGAGTCGTACGGGTGATGGACCAGGACGTCGCCGTCACGCAGGGTCGAGAAGATGCTCTTGGGTGTTTCGCGCTCACCGAAAGCTGGGTGGGTGGCCGGGACGAACGGCGGGTCCTTGAGAGCGGGACGGTCCACGGCGGCCACCTGGAACAGACTCGACAGGTCGAGCAGCCCGGGGACTTCGATGACGTCTGCGGGGTCGACGTCCAGCTCACGCAGCAACAGTTCGAGCATGTGCTCGGTCATGTCGTCGGCGACCTCGAGGCGGACCGGTGAACCGAAGCGTCGCCGCGCCAGTTCTCGTTCGAGTGCCTGCAGGAGATCCTCGTCGCGGTCTTCCTCCACCTCGAAATCCGCGTTGCGGGTGATGCGGAAAGCGTGGTGCTCGACGATCTCCATTCCGGGGAACAGCTGATCGAGGTGAGCTGCGATCAGATATTCCAGCGGCAGCAGAACCGTTTTCACGGGGGAGTCGGCGGTTTTCGCGTAGTTCTGCCGGAATTCCGGCGGCATGAACCGATCGACCTGAACGAAGCGGTCGACGTTGTCGGGCACCTTGACGCGCGCGAAATGTTCGCCACCTTCGGTGACGTCTTTGACGGTCACCGCAAGATTGAGGCTCAGGCCGGAGATGTACGGGAACGGGTGCGCCGGGTCGACCGCGAGCGGGGTCAGAACCGGGAAGACCTCTTCATGGAAGTACTCGGCCATCCGGCGGCGCTCGTCGTCAGTCAACTGGTCCCAGGTGATGACGTGAATGTTGTTGTCCGCCAGTGCCTTGC
The DNA here is from genome assembly GCF_051487485.1 of Williamsia muralis. Taxonomy (GTDB): domain Bacteria; phylum Actinomycetota; class Actinomycetes; order Mycobacteriales; family Mycobacteriaceae; genus Williamsia; species Williamsia muralis_B. The sequence goes on from NZ_JAHVCV010000005.1 coordinate 65,914, forward strand.
GGACCGAGTCGAGGAACACCCGGGCGTGACGTTCGGCCAGCACCTGTGTGCGCTGTGCGATGAGTGCGAGCTGCTCGCGCGGCGACAATCCGTCGGCGGACCGTACCGACAGGCCGGTTTCGTGTCTGCGCTTGAGCCCGGCGACACGCACCATGAAGAACTCATCGAGGTTCGAGGCGAAGATGGCCAAGAACTTTGCCCTTTCGAGCAAAGGCAGCGACGTGTCTTCTGCCAGCGCCAGAACCCGGGCGTTGAAGTCGAGCCAACTCAGTTCCCGGTTCAGGTAACGGTCTTCGGGAAGGTCCGCTGTGGCGGTGGGGGCGGCGGTGGCTGCCGGCGGGGCGGCCGGCATCGACGATCGCGGCCGGGGAGCGGGGGTCGTTGATTCGGCTGTGCTCACCAGACCATCATGGCCTATCTGTCGGAGCCCCGACACCGGGAGATCAGGTTTGTTCATCCAATTGCAAGCGTTCGAGAACGGCACTGGTGGAAGTTCCCAGGCCAAGGCGCCGTGCGGTCAGCAAATCCTCGACGGTGTCGACGTCGATCCTCAGGTCCGGCCAGCGACCGGAGTCCTCGGTGAGTTCGACTGCGCCCCGGCGACGATGTTCTCGGGCCGAATGAGCCCCGAACCGAAGGGTGTCCGCAGCGCTGAGATCGGCTGCGTTCAGGAACAGCGCGGTGGTACCGGTGCCCGAATGGTCGGCGATGAATGCCCGCTCCAGATCCGAGGACCGGTCGATGGCGGCCACGAGCGACTCGGGCCTCACCGCGGGGAGATCGGCCTGCAGCACCATGATTCGGCTGCCCGGCCACAACGACAGAGCGTGGTCGATGCCGATCGCGAAGGCGGCGTTGAGAACATCGCCGTTGAGCACGTCGCCGCGGTCCACCACAGTGCGAGCGCCACTCGCCTGCGCGGCCTCGGCCACCGATGTGTCGGGACTGACCACCACCACCTGATCGAGTCCCGCGGCTCGCACCGCTGCGAGGGTGTCGGTCAGCATGGCCAGCACCAGTTGGCGTCGGGCATTGCCGTCGACGCCCGGCGACAGCCGTGTCTTGGCTGCGCTCAGCTCTTTGACCGCGATGACGACTGCGATCGATCGCGTATCCATGACCTCCATCATGGTCGCCGGTGGTCGCGGGGGGAAAAGGCACCCCACCACCTCTGTGGCCTCTAGTCTTGGACCGTTCGAGAGAATCGGGTCGGTCCGGGCAGCGGATGTCGGCACAGTCGGACGGCTGAGAACGATGGAGAAGGTGGTGGCGTGATGCAGGCGGTCGTAATGGGCTCGGGTTCGTGGGGCACTGCGATGGCCAAGGTGTTGGTCGACGCGGGCACCCCGACGGTCTTGTGGTCGAGGAGACCCGAACTGGCGGACGCCATCAACCGCACCCACACCAACCCCGACTATCTGCCGCAGGTACCTCTGCCCGAGGGCCTGCGCGCCAGCGCCGACCTTGCCGAGGTTCTCGCGGGCGCCGACCTGGTGGTCTGTGCCGTCCCCTCCCAGTCGCTGCGCGCGAGTATGCAGACCTGGCTGCCGCACCTCGCTGACACCGCAACCCTGATGTCGTTGTCCAAGGGCGTGGAAACCGGGACGCTGCTGCGGATGAGCGAAGTGATCGCCGAGGTGACCGGTGCCGCCGCCGATCGCGTCGCGGTGCTGTCGGGGCCCAATCTCGCCGGTGAGATCGCAGTCGGCCAGCCCGCCGCGACCGTCGTCGCGTGTGAGGACGAGTCCCGGGCTCGCGACATCCAGAAGGCGTGCAGTACGAGATATTTTAGGCCGTACACCAATACGGATGTGGTCGGCTGCGAGATCGGGGGCGCGGTCAAGAACGTCATCGCGCTCGCATGTGGGATGGCGTCCGGTGTCGGACTCGGTGAGAACACCCTGGCATCCATCATCACTCGCGGTCTGGCCGAGACGATCCGCTTGGGCGTCGCGCTGGGGGCGAGACCCGAAACACTGGCCGGGCTGGCCGGGGTCGGTGACCTCGTCGCCACATGCTCCTCACCGCTGTCGCGCAATCGCACATTCGGCAGCAGGCTGGGGGAGGGCAAGACCCTGGCAGAGGCGCAAGAAGCCACCAACGGTCAGGTCGCCGAGGGTGTGAAGTCGTGCACGTCGGTACGTGCACTGGCCGAGAAACACGGTGTGGACATGCCTTTGACCGAAGCGGTTCACCAGGTCTGCCACGAAGGCCTCACGGTCACCGAGGCTATCTACTCACTGCTCGGCCGACGGACCAAGCCGGAGTAACGTGACGTCCTCAGCCGCCCAAATCGATGGGTGCGCTCGTGAGGTTCTGGTCGATCAGTTGCGAAACCTGTTGGATGGGGCCATTTCCGACGTTCTCGGGTAGCCAGATGGCCACATAGGGCCGATGGTCGACGGCGTACCAGAGGAAGCCCTTGGCCTCGGTTGTCGCCGACACCGAGAACCACTGCACCGGATCGACAACCTGCAAACCGGAGGTCGGCGAGAGCGATTCGGGCCGATCGACTCCGCAACGCACCTGTACGGGCCCGGCCACCTGGTCGCCTGGCGCCCAGGTCACCAGGCCGTCCGCAGCGGTCTCTTGCTTGCCGAATCCCTCAAAACTCTCGGGAAGGGCGGCAATGAGTTTCGCGCACTCCGGAGAGTCCCGTTCGGGCGCCGCCATCGTCTTCAGCGGGGTGTCGTCGGAGGTTGCGCCGTCTGTCCCGACCACCGCATAGGTGATGAACCCCACGATCACCATGACGGGGATCGCAACGATGCTGGCTATCACGGCCGGACTGAGCCGGCGCGTCGACGAGTCGCTCACCCCTGCCTCGTCGTACCGGTCACCACCGGGCAGGTCAACGTCCGGGTGATTCCTTCGACTTGCTGGATCTTCGGAACCACCGATTCGGTGAGGTGCGTCCCGTCGGTCGCATCCACGCGCACGATGACGTCATAAGGGCCGCTGACCTCCTCCGACGAGGCGACGCCGTCGATCTCCGAGATGGTGGCCGCTGCCACGGCGGCCTTTCCGACCTCGGTCTGGATCAGTATGTATGCCTGAACCACGGCGTTCCTTTCGCTGGCGACTGCGATCAACCGGTGGCTGACCCAAATACACTGGCACATATTCTCACCGACAACGGTGCTCAGAGGCCAATCAACAGACTCGAGATGAACAGAGGGGCGGTGAGGGGACCTGTCCAGCGATCCCGTCCGCACGGTCGGCGATGTCGGTGAGCACGAGCTGATCGCGTTGTTCACCGCACAGAACGACCCCGCTCCTGCAGATGGGGTGCTCGTGGGCCCGGGTGATGACGCCGCGGTTCTCGTCGGCAGCGGGCCGGTGGTGGTGAGCACCGATGCACTCGTCGACGGACAGCACTTCCGACTCGACTGGAGCACACCACGTCAGGTGGGCGCCAAAGCGGTGGTGGCCAATGCCGCCGACGTGATGTCGATGGGAGCCAGGGTCACCGGATTTGTGGTCTCGCTGACGTGCCCGGACCGGACACCCACGGCAACACTGGTCGGTGTGCGTGACGGAATGCGTGAGGCCGCAGCGCGGTACGGGGCGCAGGTCGTCGGTGGCGATCTCACCGCGGGCGACCAGCTGGTGATCGCGGTGACGGCGATCGGTGCGATGGACGACCGCGCACCGGTTCGTCTCTCCACGCCGGTAGCCGGCGACGTTCTCGCCGTATCGGGTCCGCTCGGTGGATCCGCCGCGGGCCTTGCCCTCCTGCAGGCGGGCGTCGACGGCTTCGCTGATCTTGTTGCCGCGCACTGCGTTCCGAAACCACACCTACAGCTGGCCCTGGCCGCAGCGGAGTCGGGCGTGCACGCGATGACCGACATCTCGGACGGCCTGTCGAGTGAACTGCGAACGATGGCAAGGATGTCCGGTCTGTCCCTTCGGGTGAACCCCGACGCCATTCCGGTGCCCGCCGACCTGATCACAGCAGCAGCAGAGCTGGGGGTCGACCCGATCCTCTGGGCGGTGGCCGGTGGAGAAGACCATGAACTACTCGCTGCCTTCGCGCCCGGTGAACTGCCGGCGGGGTGGACCGCCATCGGTTCGGTGCACGCCGCTGAAAGCGGCCCGTCCGTGGTGGTGTCGGGCTTGGATGTGTCCGACCTCGACGATGGCTGGCGGACATTCTGACCGCTGCGGTCGCGGCCGGGGGCCCGCGATACTGTGGCTGCCATGGCGATCTACGCACTCGATGACCGAGAGCCTCAATTGGGCGAAGGGGTCTACATCCATCCTGACGCGGTGGTGATCGGAGCCGTCACGCTCGAAGCGGGGGTATCGGTATGGCCCGGCGCCGTGCTCCGCGGCGACTACGGAACCATCTCCGTCGGCGAGCGGACAAACATCCAGGACGGCACCGTCATCCACTGCACACTCGTGGATGCGACGGTGATCGGGGCGCGGTGCACCATCGGGCACAACGCGCACATCGAGGGCGCCGTGATCGGCGACAACTGCCTGATCGCCTCAGGGTCGGTGGTACTCAACGGGTCTCGGATCGGAGCCGGTTCCATCGTCGGCGCCGGGGCGGTGGTGCCGTTCAAGTTCGAGGTACCCGAGCGTTCGATGGCGCTCGGTGTACCGGCGAAAATCCGTCAGAGTTACCAGGTTCCGGAAGGTCACATCGACCTGAACGTCGACCTCTATGCCAACAATGCCGCCTACTACCGAACCGCTTTGCGGCGACTCGACTAGGTGATCGGCACTTTCCCACGGTGAGGAGCGATATGTCCGACGGGCGACCACTGTCCGAACTCGTGGACGCGGGCTGGGCGAAAGCCCTCGAACCGGTGGCCGACGATGTCGCGCGGATGGGTGAGTTCCTGCGTGCCGAGCTGGCCGCAGGGCGAACGTATCTGCCGTCGGGGCCCAACGTCTTGCGCGCGTTCACCCGTCCCTTCGACGAGGTGAGAGTTCTCGTGGTGGGCCAAGACCCGTATCCGACACCCGGACATGCTGTGGGACTGAGCTTTTCGGTGGCACCGGAGGTGAGACCGGTTCCTCGCAGCCTCGGGAACATCTTCACCGAGTACGGTTCCGATCTCGGATTGCCGCGACCGTCGAACGGGGACCTGACACCCTGGGCGGATCAAGGGGTACTGCTGCTCAATCGGGTTCTCACGGTCGCGCCCGGGACCCCGGCGAGCCATCGCGGCAAGGGGTGGGAGGCAGTCACCGAGTGTGCCATCAAGGCCTTGGCGGCTCGAGATCGTCCGTTGGTGGCGATTCTGTGGGGGAAAGATGCGGCATCGCTTGCGCCCTGGTTGCCCGGGGTCGCGACGATCACGTCTCCGCATCCGTCGCCGCTGTCGGCAAGCCGCGGATTCTTCGGGTCGAAGCCGTTCTCGCGTGCCAATGCCGCGCTCGCCGAACAGGGTGCCGATGAGGTGGATTGGCGCCTGCCGTGACGGCGCCGGCGACTACTTGCCGTTGATGGAGGAGAAATCCGGCTTGCGTTTGCCGACGAATGCGTCGACGCCTTCGACTCCGTCGGGCTGGCCGGACAGTGCCGAGATCGATGCCGCCTCGGCGTCGAGCTGATCGCTGAGCGTGGACGTCGGGGAGTTCGTGAGAAGTGCCCGGGTGGCGGACAACGCTCGCCACGGGCCGGCCGCGATCGCCGATGCAGCGGCTTCTGCGGTCGCCAGAACCTCGTCGTCTTCGACGACGCGTGAGAGCAAACCGAGTTCGAGTGAACCGGCCGCGTCCACGATCCGGTTGGTCAAGATGATGTCGCGGGCACGGGCGGCTCCGACAACCCGGGGAAGCGACCACGTGAGGCCGCCGTCCGGACTGAGGCCGATCCCGATGTAGGCCGGACGCATCTTGGTGGATGTGCCACCGATGGCGACATCGCTGTGCGTCACCAAACTCATCCCGGCGCCGGCGGCCCAACCGTGCACTGCTGCGACGATCGGGAGATCGGCTCCGACGAGAGCTCGGATGAAGTGGTGGAAGTCACCGGCGAGACCACCGAGGAATTCAGGTCGGTCGTCGGCAGCCGCGAAGTCGCGAACGTTGCCGCCCGCGCAGAAGTTGGCGCCGGTACCGACGAGAAGAATGGCGCCGGCTTTGATCTCGCCACGCGCCACCTGAAGCAAGACCTCGGTGCCGCGGTTGAAGTAACCGCGGTCGAGGGAGTTGCCCGCTTTGTCAGACGCGACGGCGATCCGCAGAACGCCGTCGTCGCTGAGCTGGACGGAATCGGACTCGACGGTCGATTCCGGCCGTGTGTCGGTCACGGGGTCAGCCCCGGACGACCTTGCCGGCCTTCAAGCATGAGGTGCAAACATTCAGGCGCTTGCGGTTTCCGGGAGCGATCTGGGCCCGAACGGTCTGGATGTTCGGGTTCCAGCGCCGGTTGGTACGCCGGTGTGAGTGAGAGACCGACTTACCGAAGCCGGGGCCCTTGGCGCATACGTCGCAGACGGCAGCCATCGTCGAACTCCTTAATGAGAAACTGGTGGTCATGGCCCCTCGGTGTTCGGCGTGACGCCGGCGTCCGATAGGCAACCCTGCAAGGATAGCGGCTCGGTGGGCTGCGATCCAAATAGCCTCACGTCCCCGTCTCGCTGATACGGCCGGGTCCGGTTGGTCGTTCCCTCAGATTAGTCTGTGGAACAGACCACATGAGGGGAGGTGCGGACATTGACGGAGCAGGTTGGTGTTCCCGCCATGGATCCCGGGTTGTTGCGCGATTGGATCGAGGGCGCGGTGGCAGGGCTCGGCGCCGTCCGCGCCGAGATCAACGACCTCAACGTCTTCCCCATCCCGGATTCGGACACCGGCAGCAACATGCTGCACACGATGATGTCGGCAGCCGATGCGGTGGGTGAGGTGCAGGCCGACGCCGATACGGCGACGGTCGCCAGGGCGATGGCCGATGGTGCCGTGGGCAAGGCGCGGGGTAACTCGGGCATCATTCTCTCGCAGGTCCTCGTCGGACTGGCGGACGCTGCCGAGGTCAACTCCATCGGTGGCCGTGTCTCCTTCAACCAGTTGTGGGTCGCCGGCCTGCGTCTCGGATCGCTGGCCGCCACCCGCGCGGTGAGCCAGCCGCGTGAAGGCACCGTCCTCACGCTGCTGCGGCGCGCCGCGCAGAATGCCGCCGAACACATCGAGGCGACGCCTGCCGACCTCGCCAGGGCGATAGCCGACGGCTGCGCCGAGGATCTCGACCTCACCACCGGCCAACTCGACGTGCTGGCGCAGGCCGGGGTGGTCGACGCCGGCGGACGCGGTCTGCTCGTGATCTTCGACGAACTGGTCAAGGTACTCACCGGTGTATCTGCACGCCGCCGTCGTTATCAGGGTGCGCTTGCCGGTGGCGGGGACCGCATCGGACACCAGATCGGCGAGACGTGCGAGGGCGACGACGAGATGGACTTCGAGGTCATGTACCTCCTCGAAGGTGCTGCCGCAGAGCAGATCTCGACGTTGCGGCGCAATCTGGACGATCTCGGCGATGCGGTGGTGATCGTCGGCGACAGCGCCGATGACGAAGCAGGTGAACGATTCTCGATTCACGTGCACACCTGTGAACCGGGTGCAGCAGTCGAGGCGGGGCTGGCCCTGGGAAAGGTCTCCGACATCCGGATCAGCTGCTTTTTGCTCGATGCCCATCGAGGCCAGGACGACGATTCCGGACACCTTCCCAAACGTAAACGCGCGGTGGTCGCCGTCGTCACCGGCGACGAGGCTGCCGAGTTGTTCGAACAGGAGGGGGCCGTGGTGGTCCGGGCCGACACCGACGGCGCCGGTGAACTGGATGCGGATGCGTTGGCCAAGGCGATCATCGAGGTCGACAGTGCACATGTGGTGTTGATGGGCAACGGGGCATTGCCGGCTCAGGACCTCGTCGCTGTCGCTGCCGCTGCCCGCTCGCGGGAGCGCTCGGTGGTCATCCTCCCGGGCGGGTCGATGGTGCAGAGTCTGTCGGCGATGGCGGTCCACGACCCGACCGAACTGGCCGACGACGACGCCTACGCCATGGCAGAAGCAGCCGCCGCAACGCGTTTCGGCGCGGTGGTGGTGGCCACCGAGACGGCCCTGACCTTTGCCGGAACCTGCCGGCCGGGTGACCATCTCGGACTCATCGGCGACGGAGTCCTGGTGATCGACAGGGAGATCCTCGGCGCTGCGACAGGTCTGATCGATCTGCTGCTCAGCACAGGTGGCGAGATGGTCAGCGTGCTCGCGGGCCGCAACCTCGACCCAGGGGTTCTGAAGCAACTCGAGCACCACGTGAACACCAACCACCCCGGCGTCGAGTTCGTCAGCTACCCTGGCGGCCAGGTCGGCGAGCTCTTGCAGGTTGGGGTCGAATAGGCATGGCGCGCTAGTGGTTTCGCTATCCGACGCGCTCGAGACGGTGCTCGGCCCCAAGGCCGCCGACATGCTCGAAGAGCAGATCAAGGTGCAGACCGTCGGTGAGCTCCTTCGCTACGTTCCCGACCGCTACGTCAAACAGGGTGACCTCTCGGGCGAACGCAAACCCGAGCCCGGTGAGCGCCTCACCGTGGTGGCCAGGGTCGAGGAGAACAAGACGATCCCGATCCGCAATTCCCGCCGGAAGATGGTCAAACTCGTCGTCTTCGACGGGAACGTCCGGATCGCTGTCACGTTCTTCAACTCGCCGTGGATCGCCGCGAAGCTCCCCAAGGGGACACGGGTGATGATGGCTGGCGAGGTCAAGTACTTCCGCAACGAACTGCAGCTCACACACCCGAACTGGCTGCTGCTGCCAGAGGACGGCACGTCGATCGAGGCCGACGATGCGGTGGGGTCGGCGGTGATGGCGGGGATCGCCAAAGCGCTTGCGGTGGACGCAGGAGACGGCGGCGGGGAAAAAGATGGGTCGATCGACTTCTCCGAGTTCTTGCGCGATGTGATCCCCGTGTACCGAGGCACGGCCAAGCTGCAGGCGTGGACCATCTGGCAGTGCGTGCGTGCCGTTCTCGGCCAACTCGATCCGATCGACGACCCGTTGCCCGACACCGAGCGGCTCGCCCGCGGGTTGATCGGTGCCGACGAGGCGCTTCGCAAGATTCACGTGCCCGAGGGGCAGAACGACATCGACCAGGCGCGTGCCCGACTCAAGTTCGACGAGGCGCTCGCGTTGCAACTGGCGTTGGCGCAGCGACGGCACGTCGACCGCGGTGCGGCCGGCCCTGTCTGTCGGCACGTACCCGGTGGCCTCGAGGACAAGATGATCGCACGGCTGCCCTTCACTCTGACCGAAGGTCAGGCGACCGTGATCGACGAGATCAGCGCCGACCTCGCGGCCCCGATCACCGCGGCCAATCAGTCCAGCGTCGCGCCGATGAGCAGACTGCTGCAGGGTGAGGTCGGTTCCGGTAAAACATTGGTGGCGCTGCTGGTGATGCTGAGGGTGATCGACAACGGCTACCAGTGCGCGTTGCTGGCTCCGACGGAAGTCCTTGCCGCTCAGCATCTCCGGACGCTCGAGGCGATGCTCGGAGGACTCGCGCGCGAAGGTGAGCTCGACGGTGAGGAGGGCGCCACCCGGATCGCGCTGATCACCGGATCCATGAAGACGGCGGCCAAACGCACCGCGCTTCTGGAAACCGTCACCGGCCAGGTGGGCATCTTGATCGGCACCCACGCGCTTCTCCAGGAACACGTCGACTTCTTCAATCTGGGTTTTGTCGTGGTCGACGAGCAGCACAGATTCGGTGTGGAACAGCGCGATACGTTGCGGTCCCGTGGACGCGACGGAATCGTCCCGCATCTGCTGGTGATGACCGCGACCCCCATCCCGCGCACTGTGGCCATGACCGTGTTCGGAGACCTCGAGACCTCCACGCTCCGAGAACTGCCGCGTGGTCGTCAACCCATCACCACGAGTGTGGTCCCGCGTGGAAACCCGAAATGGGTCCAGCGTGTCTGGGAGCGGGTGAACGAGGAGGTCGAGGCCGGTCGACAGGTGTACGTGGTGTGCGCCCGGATCGGCGACGACGGGACTGCGGCCGGGCAGAAGTCGGAGCGCAAAGGCGCCGAGGCCGCAGCCGAACCGGCCACGTCCGCGGTGGACATGTTCACAACGCTGAGTGAAGGGCCGTTGGGTGTTCATCGCCTCGGCCTCCTGCACGGCCGACTGCCTGCGGACGAGAAGGCCCTGCTGATGGCCGACTTCACCGCAGGGGACATCGACATCCTGGTGTCCACAACGGTGATCGAGGTGGGAGTGGATGTGCCCAATGCGACCACCATGGTGATCGTCGACGCCGAGCGATTCGGGGTAAGCCAACTGCACCAATTGCGGGGCCGCGTCGGTCGTGGTGGTCTGCCCGGATTGTGTCTTCTGGTGACCGGTGCGTCGGAGATGTCGCCGGCGATGGAACGGTTACGGGCTGTCGCGGAGTCCAATGACGGATTCGCGTTGTCGATTGTCGACCTGGCGCAGCGGAGGGAAGGTGATCTGCTTGGCTCCCTCCAATCGGGACAGACGTCGTCGCTCAAGTTCCTCTCTCTCCTCACCGACGGCGACCTCATCGAGGACACTCGCGCCCTTGCCGATGAGGTGGTGGGCCGCGACCTCACGCTCGTCGACCACAAGCCGATGGCGGGTCTTGTCGACTCGATCCTCGGGCCCGTCCGATTGGCCTATCTGGACAAGTCGTGACGGCGGTACCGTTGCCCTGAAGTGGTGGGTGGCGCTGTTCGCCTTCGCGATGGCGGCGGTGTTCGCGGCGAGCGACGGGCTCACCGGTGTGGATTCGCACATCGCATCCACCGATGCCCGAGCCGTTCTGGCCGACTTGGCGTTGATCCCCGCACTTGCGGAGCGCCCGAAATCGACCGACTACGAACGCAGCTCGTTCGGCGAGGCGTGGACTGACGGCACCGATGCGCGCGGAGCCGGGAACGGATGCGACACCCGCAACGACATCCTCGATCGGGATCTGCGCGACAAGGTGTTCACCGCCATCGACACTTGTCCACGCGCAGTGGCCTCCGGTGAACTGCAGAGCCCGTACAGCGGACGCTGGATTGTCTTCCGACGGGGTAAAGGGTCCGGCGCCAAGGTGCAGATCGACCACATCGTGCCGCTCGCCTACGCCTGGTCGATGGGTGCACGTCGCTGGGATGCTGTTGTGAGACAACGGTTTGCGAACGATCCGTCGAACCTGGTGGCGGTCGACGGGGAAGCGAACCAGGACAAGAGCGACAAGCAGCCCTCGCGATGGATGCCCGCCAACGCGGCGTTCCACTGCCAGTACGCAACCCAGTTCGTCAGGGTTGTCCGAGCGTACGGGCTGTATCTCGACCGCGCGTCGTATCCCGTGCTCCGCAAGGCTTTGGCCACCTGTTGAATCCTGCCCGCCGATCGGGCCGAAATGCTGTCGAGCGCGCCGAGACTTCCGAATTGGGTCCGCGGCGGTGATGGGCACTGCCGACGAATTGGGGGACCATTGCAGACATGCGTAGTCCCGAGACAGCAGCTGCAACAGCATCGGACGTCGGCTCGCCACTGGTCGCAGTGGTCGGCACGTTGAACCTGGACCTCGTGGTCCGCACCGACCGCCGGCCACGGGTCGGTGAGACGGTGATGGGCACGAGCTACGTCGAACGGCCCGGCGGTAAAGGAGCGAATCAGGCACTGGCGGCCGCAGACATCGGCCCCACCGCCCTGATCGGTGCAGTGGGCGACGACGACGCGGGTACAACGATGCGCCGGCACCAGGACGCCGCCGGCGTGGACACCCGCCACGTCGTCGAGGTGGCCGGCGCCAGTGGCCGCGCCGTCATCGAGGTCGATGCCGATGGCGACAACAGCATCATTGTCATCTCCGGTGCCAATGATCAGGTCTCGGCGGACCATGTCACCGCTGCGCTCGACGCTCTTGCCCCGAAAGTGGTTCTGACGCAACTGGAATCGCCGCAATCGGTGACGTCGGCCGTGGTGGGATGGACCGAAGGCGGTGACTGCCGCTTCATCCTCAACCCCAGCCCGGTCGCGCCGCTGGACAACAACATCTTGAGCGCGGCCGACCCGTTGGTGGTGAACGCGGTGGAGGCCGAGTACTACTGCGACGACCGACGGCTGACCGATCCCGTAGACATGGCCCGGCGACTGCTGGAGGTGGCGCGGTCGGTGGTCATCACTCTCGGCGCCCGCGGCGTGGTGGTTGCCACGGGCGGCTCGGTTGAGACATTCGACGTCGAGAAGGTGCACGCACGAGACACAACGGGAGCCGGTGACCACTTCGTCGGCTCACTTGCTGCCTACCTTGCCGCGGGATCGGATCTGCAGTCGGCGGCACGCCGGTCCGCCGCCAGAGCGACGGACTACGTCGCTTCCCCCAGGTAGGTCCGGCTGCGCGAAGTGGAGTCGCCGCTACGGTTTCGGCGATACGTTCGGACCATCCGGCCAAGGGAGAGACCATGACAAACACAGTGGTGGTGCACCGCGAAGGATCGGTCACCACGATCGGCATCAACCGGCCCGAGGTGCGCAACGCCGTCGACGGCGAGACAGCCGCAGCGCTGGCGGACGCCTTTCGCGCGTTCGACGAAGACTCCGATGCGGCGGTCGCGGTACTGCACGGAGAGGGTGGAACCTTCTGCGCCGGTGCAGATCTCAAAGCGGTCGCGACAGGGGACAAGGTCAACCGCGTGGAGCCCGACGGCGACGGCCCGATGGGACCGACGCGAATGCGACTGTCCAAACCGGTGATCGCGGCCATCAGCGGACACGCGGTCGCCGGCGGACTCGAACTGGCCCTGTGGGCCGACATGCGGATAGCCGAGGACGATGCGGTACTCGGTGTGTTCTGTCGCCGGTGGGGTGTGCCGCTGATCGACGGCGGCACCGTGCGGTTGCCGCGCCTGATCGGCACCTCGCATGCGATGGACCTCATCCTGACCGGACGGGCGGTCTCGGCGTCAGAAGCCCATCACATCGGTTTGGTGAACCGGTTGGTGCCGCACGGCGAAGCGGTGCGCGCGGCGACGCATCTCGCGCGGGAGATCGCTGCCTTCCCGCAGACGTGTCTGCGGCAGGACCGGCTGTCGGTGATCGAGCAGGAAGGTATGACTGAGAGCGACGCGCTGCGCAGCGAGTTCACTCACGGACTGACGTCGTTGGCGAGCGACGCCGTGGCCGGTGCTTCTCGGTTCGCAGGGGGAGCGGGCCGCCACGGGTCGTTCGACAGCGCACAGGGTGGCCGCCAGGATGACGTCGATCAGGGTTGAACTCCCCGAACCCTTATCCTGGACCGATGAGTGCTTCCATCACCACTGCGGCTGATGTCGAACAGATCGTTCGCGCCCAGGCGACCGCGGCGAAAGCTGCGTCCAGGATGCTGGCCCGGCTGACGACCATCCAGAAGAACCAGGTGCTGCATGACGCAGCGGAGGCTCTTCTCGTGCAGACCGATGCCATTTTGGCGGCGAACGCCGGCGATGTCGCCCGGGCCGAGGCGGCGGGTGTGGAGTCCAGTCTCATCGACCGCCTGCGTCTGACCGCCGACCGCGTCGAGGGCATCGCCCAGGGCCTGCGGCAAGTCGCGGTTCTGCCCGATCCGATCGGCGACGTCATCCAGGGCAAGACGCTCCCCAACGGGATGCAGTTGCGTCAGGTCCGGGTGCCCCTCGGTGTTGTCGGAATGGTGTACGAGGCGCGGCCCAACGTCACCGTCGACGCATTCGGCATCGCGCTGAAATCGGGTAACGCAGCGCTGCTTCGTGGGTCGTCGTCCGCGGCGGGTTCGAATGCAGAGTTGGTACGCATCCTGCGCGAGACCCTGACCGCCGCTGGTGTACCGGCTGATGCCGTTCAACTGCTCCCGTCCGATGACCGGTCGAGTGTGACCCATCTGATCCGAGCTCGTGGACTGGTCGACGTGGTGATCCCACGTGGCGGGGCCGGGTTGATCAAGGCAGTGGTGGAGAACGCGACCGTGCCGACCATCGAGACCGGTACGGGCAACTGCCACATCTACATTCACGCAGCCGCCGACCTCGACATGGCCGAGGATCTGGTGATCAACTCCAAGACCCGCCGGCCGAGCGTGTGCAACACCGCCGAGACCGTCCTGGTCGACCGGGCCATCGCGGAGACCGCCCTGCCGCGACTGACCCAGGTTTTGCAGACCTCGGGGGTGACCATCCACGGGGACGAACCGGGCATGGTTCCGGCCACCGAGCAGGACTGGGCCGACGAATACCTCACCCTGGACATCGCTGTGAAGATCGTGGGTGGGATGGACGAGGCGATCGACCACATCGACCGCTACGGCACCAGCCACACCGAGGCCATCGTCACCACGGACCTCGCTGCCGCCGAGGAGTTCACCAATCGCGTCGATGCCGCCGCAGTGATGGTGAACGCGTCCACCGCATTCACCGACGGTGAACAGTTCGGCTTCGGCGCCGAGATCGGTATCTCCACACAGAAGTTGCACGCCCGTGGACCGATGGGACTCCCGGAACTCACGTCCACGAAGTGGATCGCGTGGGGGAACGGCCAGACGCGGCCTCGCTGACCCGGTGGACGAGCCGGCCGACACCTGATTTTCGATCCTGAGGAGTGACCTGTGGGCGTACAGCCTAGTTTCACCGATGTGCCCGGCGTCCGCGAAACGCTTGCCGGCGTCGGCTATCTCGCCGACGAGGCGACCTCCACGTCGGTGTTCCTCGCCGACCGGTTGGGCAAACCGCTCCTGGTCGAGGGACCGGCCGGTGTGGGTAAAACCGAACTCGCCCGCGCCATCTCGCAGTCGACGAACGCCGATCTGGTGCGACTGCAGTGTTACGAGGGCATCGACGAGGCCCGTGCACTGTATGAGTGGAATCACGCCAAGCAGATCCTCGCCATCCAGGCGACAGGGCAGCGCGGATGGGACGAGACGAAAGCCGACATCTTCTCGGACGAGTTCCTCCTGCCCCGGCCGCTGCTGAAAGCGATCTCGCAGCCCGGCCCGACGGTGCTGCTGATCGATGAGGTCGACAAGGCCGACGTCGACATCGAAGGCCTGCTGCTCGAGGTGCTCAGTGACTTCGCGATCACCATCCCGGAGATGGGCACCGTGACCGCCGACCGGCGGCCCATCGTGCTGCTCACCTCCAACGCGACGCGCGAACTGTCCGAAGCCCTCAAGCGACGCTGCCTGTACCTCTACATCGACTTCCCCGATGCGGCCCGCGAGCGCGAGATCCTCGCCAGTCGTGTCCCGCAGCTCGCCGAATCCGTCGCGAAGGAACTGGTGCGGATCATCGGTGTCCTCCGCACCCTCGACATCCGTAAGAAGCCATCGGTGGCCGAGACGATCGACTGGGCCAACACCTTGCTGGCCCTGGGAGTGGGGGAGAAGCCCGGGTCGCGGATCGACGAGGGGGTCATCGCGAAGACCCTTGGCGTGGTCCTCAAACATCGTCCCGACCTCGCCACCGCGCTCAAAGAGCTGAAGTTGAGCTGAGCGCGCCCGTGGATGCCCCGTTCATCAGCCAGCTCACCGGATTCGTGGATGATCTGCGGGCCCGGGGCATCGTCGTCGGACCGGCCAACCTGATCGATGCGGGCCAGGCGACGGCAGTGCTGGATCTGCTCGACCGGGACAGCTTCCGTGAAGGGATGGCGTGCACACTCCTGCACGACAACGGACACCGCCGGGTGTTCGATTCCGTCTTCGACCTCTGGTTCCCCTTGGGGATGGGCGAACGCAGCGGCGTCGACGACAGCGCCTTCACCCCTGACGTCGACGGGAAGATCGACGTGGACGCGGTGCGTGAACGGCTCGCCGAGTTGCTCGCGGACGACTCACCGCAGGCGCAGGCCGAACTGGCCGCATTCGCGGCGATGGCCGTGGCGCAGCTCGGCAGCTACCGATCCAATCGCGGTCCGGCGTTCTCCACCTATCAGGCGATGTCGACGATCAACCCGCAGACCCTCATCGCGCAGATCGCCGCCGCCATGGCTGCCGGCGCGGGAGATGAGACCGCCGGCACCGAACCGCTGTACCGGCGGGCAGCGGCCGACCGGGTACAGAAGTTCAGGTCGTTGATCGAAGCGGAGACCAGGCGCCGGATGGCGCAGCGAAACGGCCGCGAGCAGGTCTCGCAATACGCGGTCCCCAATCTCCCCGAACGCGTCAACTTTCTCTCCGCCGGCGCAGCCGATCTGGCGGAGGTCCGGCGCACGATCGCTCCACTCGCACGGTTGCTGGCGGCGCGCCTCGAGATCCGCAGGCGACGCGCCCACCGTGGGTCGATCGATGTACGCAAAACGCTGCGGGCGTCAATGTCCACCGGAGGCGTGCCCATCGACCTCGTGCGCCGCAAACCTCGGCCCGGCCGGCCCGAATTGGTTGTCCTGTGTGATGTCTCTGGCTCGGTGGCCGGGTTCTCGCAGTTCACCTTGCAACTCGTTTACGCCCTGCGCCAACAGTTCTCGAAGGTCAGGGTGTTCGCGTTCGTCGACACCGTGGACGAAGTCACCGAACATTTCGACGGGCCTGATCTCGACTTCGCGACAGCTGTGCGCGAGATGCTCGCCGGCGCCCGATTGATCACCCGCGACGGCCACTCGGATTATGGTCACGCGTTCGGCGGCTTCGCGGACGACCACCTCGATGCCCTCACGCGCCGCGGCGCCCTGCTGATCCTGGGCGACGGACGCAACAACTACCACGACCCCCAACTCGATGCGCTCACGCGCATGGTCGAGAGCACACGGCATGCCTACTGGCTCAATCCGGAAGCCGCTGTGAACTGGGATACCGGGGACTCGGTGGCCGGCACCTACTCCGGGGTCATCGAGATGCACGAATGTCGCAACGCAGGCCAACTCGCCAAGGTCATCGCCAACCTGCTGCCGGTCTGATCTGCTGTGGACCTCTCACGCTCAGTACACTCAGCGCCTATGCCCGACATCGCGCCAGACCGACAGCAGCCGCGCGGTCGACGGATCGGGGTGATGGGCGGCACGTTCGATCCGATCCACAATGGTCACCTGGTGGCGGCGAGTGAGGTCGCCGACCGGTTCGACCTGGATGAGGTCATCTTTGTCCCCACCGGCCGGCCGTGGCAGAAGAACCGGTCGGACCGGAACGTGAGCCCTCCGGAAGACCGATATCTGATGACGGTGATCGCCACCGCGGCCAATCCCCGGTTCTCGGTGAGTAGGGTTGACATCGATCGTCAAGGGGACACGTACACCGTCGACACCCTTCGCGACCTGCACACACTCAATCCGGACGCGGAGTTGTTCTTCATCACCGGCGCCGACGCGTTGGCGTCGATCCTGTCGTGGCAGAACTGGGAGGGTCTGTTCGAGTTCGCGAGCTTCGTCGGCGTGAGTCGGCCGGGGTACGAACTCGGCGCCGCGCATCTCGACCAGCACCTCGACAAGCTGCCGCCCGATACCCTTCATCTGATGGAGATACCGGCGCTGGCCATTTCTTCGACCGACTGCCGGATGCGTGCCGCGGCCGGCCGGCCGGTGTGGTACCTCGTCCCAGACGGGGTGGTGCAGTACATCAGCAAGCGAAAGTTATACCAATCGAAAGGCATTCAGTGACAGCGTCATCCGAGGCGGTTTCCATGGCAACCGTGGCCGCCCACGCGGCCGCCGACAAGTTGGCCGCCAACGTCATCGTGATCGACGTGTCCGAACAGCTCGTGATCACCGACTGTTTCGTGATCGCATCGGCCGACAACGAACGTCAGGTCGCGTCGATCGTCGACGAGATCGAAGAAAAGCTTCGCGAGGCCGGCAACAAGCCTGTCCGCCGGGAGGGGACCAGAGAAGGCCGTTGGACCCTCCTCGACTACATCGACGTGGTGATCCACGTGCTGCACAACGAGGAGCGCGAGTTCTACGCCCTCGAACGGCTGTGGAAAGACTGCCCGATCATCGAGATCCCCGGAATCGAATCCACTGTGGAAGCCGGTGACAGCGATCGGGGTGACCTTGGTGAATGAGTCGATTCGGCCGGATGGTCACGACTCGAGCGTCGAACGGATGACCCCGGTTGTACGACGACTTCTTCTCCTGCGGCACGGTCAGACCGACTACAACGCCGGCAGCCGCATGCAGGGGCAACTCGATACGGACCTGTCCGAACTCGGAGTTCGGCAGGCCGCCGCGGCGGCGAAGGTGTTGGCCTCCCGCGGCCCACGGTTGATCATCTCCTCCGATCTGCGGCGGGCCCGCGACACTGCGGCTGCCCTCGCTGATCAGGTGGGGATGGAGGTTGCCACAGATCGCCGTCTCCGTGAAACGCACCTCGGTGAGTGGCAGGGCCTGACCCACCATGAGGTGGATGACCAGATGCCCGGGGCACGCAAGGTGTGGCGCGACGATGCCTCATGGCGACCGCCCGGTGGCGAGAGTCGCACCGATGTGGCCCAGCGCAGCATGCCGGTGGTCGACGAACTCGTGGCCGAGTTGGGGGACTGGGGGCGCGGAGACGACGCGGATGCCCCCGTGGTCCTGGTGGCTCACGGCGGGGTCATTGCGGCGATGACGGCGGGCCTGCTGCGGTTGCCGGTGAGCCACTGGCCCGTCCTCGGGGGTCTCGCCAACACGAGCTGGGTCCAGCTGAGCGGTCACGGCGCCGACGACGAGACCACGTGGCGGCTCGATGTGTGGAACGCGTCGGCCGAGGTCGCCGACGACGCAGTGCAGTGACCTGTTGATGAGTTCAAGCGACGGCATCTCGCCGAGTCGACCGCCGGTCCGCGACAGCCTGCTGGTCTTGTCCGACTCGCTGTCCTACTACGGACCCACCGGTGGTCTACCTGCCGATGACCCCCGGATCTGGCCGGTCCTGGCGGCCGATCGCCTGGATCTGCGTCTGGAGTTGTTCGGGCGCATCGGCTGGACCAGCCGTGACGTGTGGTGGGCCCTCACCCAGGACCCGCGCATCTGGTCGGCGGTTCCGAGGGCCAAGGCCGTTGTGTTCGCCTTCGGTGGGATGGATTCGTTGCCGTCCCCACTGCCGACAGCCCTTCGTGAGCAGATTCGGTACATCCGTCCTCCTGCCCTGCGTCAGCAGGTGCGCAACGCATACGGGTGGCTGCAACCGCGACTCTCACCTCTCGGATGGCCGTTGGCGCTGCCGCCCGCGTTGACCACCGACTACCTGACGAAGATCCACGAGGCGCTGGTCGCGGTTCGCCCCGACCTGCCGGTGGTCGCCTGCCTGCCGTCCACCCATCGGAGTCCGTACTACGGGAACGTACATGCCGGGCGACCGAAAACCGTTGGCGCGATCACTGATTGGGCAACGCAGGCGCAGGTGCCCCTGGTCGACCTGCTGGAGCCGACGGCACGCCATTTTGATGACGGTGAAGGCAACCCGGACGGGATCCACTGGGGGTTCGGCTGTCATCGGGAGGTGGCCGACCTGGTGGGCGATGCCGTCGCCGCCGCGACCGCGACTAGCGTGGCACTGTGACCGTCACCATCGTCACCGACTCGTCGGCCCGCCTACCCGCGCCGATCCGCGAGCGGTACCGCATCGAGCAAGTACCCATGCATGTGCTGACCGCCGATCAGGATCTGCTCGAGGATGTCGACGACATCGGCCCGGACATCTTCAACGATCCGCAGACCACCACGTCCGGCGTCTCCCCGGCTGATCTCGAGGCCGCCTATGAGAAAGCGGTCGACCTCAGCGACGGCGATGGCGTGATCGCCGTGCATCTGTCGCGGCGGTTCAGCGGGACGTGGGGCTCGGCGAGACTGGCGGCCGAGAAATTCCAGGGCCGGATCCGAGTGGTCGATTCCCGCACCGTGGGCCTGGGGGTCGGGTTCGCGGCGATCGCCGCTGCGCAGACCGCGGAGACCGGTGCCGACATGGACCGGGCGTATGAAGCAGCGATCCGGGTGGGGTCCACCACGGAGTGTCTGCTGTGCGTACAACAACTCGAGAACCTGCGGTCGAGTGGTCGCATCGGTGCAACCACCCGCCTGTTCGCCTCGGCCCTCGCGATCAAGCCGATACTTCGGGTGGTCGACGGCACGCTGGCGCTCAAGGAAAAACAGCGCACCATGTCCAAGGCGATCGCCAAGATGATCGACACGGCCGTGGACGTCGCCGAACGCCGTCCCATCACGCTGGGTGTACAGCATTGCGACGCACCCGAATTGGCCGAGCAGATCATCGATTCCCTGCAGTCCAAGCTCACCATCACCTCGCTGGTGCAGTCCGACCTCGGGCCCGTGTTGTCGCGACATGTGGGGAGCGGCGCGGTGGGGATCGCTGTGACAACGTCGCTTGACCACATCGATGTCGACTGACTTTGTCAACACTCGCCGGGTTGTCCACAGCACCGCGTTGCCGGGTGACTTTCTGATCTGAACGCAGACGTCTGCCTCCTACCGTTCGGGTATGAGAAGCAACCTGGACCGGTTGACGGCGTCGCCGACCGCGTCGGACACGCCTGAAGCACCCGTCCCGGTGGCAGAACCGATGGCCCCTGCGTGGCTCGGTTCGGCGCAGTGGATGCACGACAACCCTGATTCGCCCGATGGCGGTGGCGATGTCCCGCCGGCGGGTGCGGCCGGCCGCGCACGTGGTCACTGGACCGATGACCCCGACGACGTCGATGCCGGACCACTGCGACGGCGTTGGCGTTCGACCCCGGCAGCGGCGATCGGGTTGGTGGCGGTCGGCATCGTGGCAACTCTGATCGCTCTGTACACCGCGTTCGCCGGGCCCGACGCCGGATCTGAGGTTCCCGTCAGCTTCCCGGAATCGGCAGGGGTTCCAGCCCCGCTGGACACTGCGCCGCCCGCCTCGAGCGCTGCGCCCCCGGCGGAACTGGTGGTGAGCGTGGTCGGTTTGGTGCACCGTCCCGGATTGGTGCGGTTACCTCCACAAGCTCGTGTCGCCGACGCCATCGACAAGGCAGGGGGAGCGAAGCAGAACGCAGATCTGTTGAGCCTCAACCTTGCTCAGCCGCTTCGCGACGGTGATCAGGTACTCGTCGGTTTCACCGACCCGGCGGGAGGCTTCCAGATGCGCAGTGCCGTCGTCGCGGTGGACGGTGCCGGGAGTCCGCCGGCCGCTGCCGGCACCGCAGAACCCGGGCCCGCTCCGGCAGGAACGGCCGATGGGTCGGGCAAGGTGAACCTGAACACGGCGACCGAAGCAGAGCTGGACACGCTGCCCGGGGTGGGCCCGGTCACCGCGGCCGCGATCATCGCGTGGCGTCAGGCCCACGGGAGCTTCACCTCGGTCGAGCAGCTGGCCGAAGTCGACGGAATCGGTCCCGCCCGCCTCGAGAAACTGAAGGACAAGGTCACGGTGTGAACGGCACCGACGTCCGAGCGCCCACGTCGGTGGGTCTCGACGTGCGGCTGGTGCCCGCGGCAGTCGGAGCGTGGACGATGACGGTCGTGGGTATCGTTGGCCCCCTTGGTATCACGGTTGCCGCGAGCTTATCGGCCAGCGTGGTCGCGCTCGTGGCGATCGCTTGGACGGCACACGGATCTCGGCTGCTGGTACTGCCTGTGGTGTTAGGGGTCGCCGGAACCATGGCCGGATTCGGGTGGGCGCTGGTGGTGCGTCAGCATCAACTGGGCGAGCACCCGCTGGCGGCCGAGTCGATACGCGGAAGCAAGACAACCATGACCCTTCGGGTGTCAGACGACCCGCGGATCATCGCCGGCACCGATCGGGTGGTGCTTGCGGTCGATGTGGTGTCCGTGCGGGGACGGGATGTCGCCGACGCGGCGGCGACCGTGCTGGGGCCGATGGACGGATGGTCCGGTCTTGTTCCGGGACAGACACTCTCGACTGTCGCCATGGTGTCGGCACCGCGGCGCCCGGACCTCACCGTGGCCACGCTGACCGTCTCCGCACCGCCGAGCCGGGTGCGTGCGCCGCCCTGGTATCAGCGCGCCGGAGCAGAGGTGCGTACCCGGTTCCAGGAGACGGCCTCACGCGCACTGGGTACCCCGGAATCGGGATTGGTGCCCGGAATGGTGCTGGGGGACATCTCGACTCTGGACGAAGACCTCAAGACCGCATTTCGAACGTGCGGGCTGTCCCACCTCACGGCTGTGTCGGGTGCCAATTTTGCAATAATCATCGGCGCTCTGCTGCTGGCCGTGCGAGCGGTGGGTGCCGGGCCTCGTCTGTCGGTGGCTGTGATCGCCTGCGCCATCGTGGTTTTTGTGCTGCTCGTCCGACCCAGTCCGAGTGTGGTGCGGGCAGCTGTGATGGGTGCGGTGGGATTGCTGGCACTGCTGGTCAGGCGACGTGCCCAGGCGATGCCTGCGTTGTGTACGGCCATCGTTGTGCTGTTGCTGATCTGGCCCGCCTTCGCCGTCCATCCGGGTTTCATGCTGTCGGTCGCGGCAACTGCGGGGCTGATCGTGATGGCACCGCCGATCGTGGATCGGCTTCGACGGCACCGCGTTCCGGGTGGTGTCGCCGAGGTGCTGGCCGTCGCGGTCGCGGCGCAGGTGGTCACCCTTCCGATCGTCGTGATGATCAGCGGTCAGATCAGCCTGGTGGCGATCGTCGCGAACATCGCGGTGACCCTTGCGGTCCCGCCCATCACGGTGCTGGGGACGGCCGCTGCGGCCCTGGTGGTGCTCTGCCCGCCGCTGGCAACGTTGCTGGTCCGGTTTGTCGGTCCGGCCCTGTGGTGGATGGTGGTGGTGGCCGAGCAGTTGAGTTCCCTTCCGATGGCCACGATCACTCTGTGGTGACCTGTCGTCGGTCTCTGGCACGATGGCCGGGTGAGCAGTGTGCATCTGGTGTTGGGCGACGACGAGTTCCTCTGTGAGCGGGCAACCGCAGGCATCGTTGCCGCCGTCAGGGGGTCGGTGGACAACCCCGGTGATATCCCGGTGACGCGGCTGCGCGCCGGAGATGCGACCGAACACGAACTCGCAGAACTGCTCAGTCCGTCGTTGTTCGCCGAAGATCGCATCGTGATCCTGGAGGCCGCCGGTGAAGCCGGGAAGGAACCGGCCAAGCTGGTCACCGAAGTGGCAGCGAGTCCACCTGACGGCGTCACGCTGGTGGTGGTCCATTCCGGGTCGGGGCGCGCGAAGTCCATGGTCACTGCCTTGCGGAAGTCGGGTGTCGAAGAACACGACTGTGCTGCGCTCAAACCGTCGGCACGAGCGGACTTCGTCCGCAACGAGTTACGCAGTCACGGAGTGAAGGCGGGCTCCGACGTCATCGAGAAGATCTTGGATTCGGTACGGGCAGATCTGCGCGAGCTGGCTGCAGCGTGCAGTCAGCTGGCCGCCGACACCGGGGGCAAGGTGGATGTGGCCGCCGTCGCCCGCTACTACTCGGGTCGCCCGGAGATCACCGGCTTCGAAGTCGCCGACAAGGCCGTCACCGGTGACCGGCCTGGAGCCCTGGAATCGTTGCAGTGGGCTCATCATCACGGTGTTCCGCACGTTCTGCTCGCCGATGCGTTGGCCGAAGCAGTACATGCGATCGCCCGGGTGCGCGGTATCGGCAGGATGGATCAGTATTCGGCTGCGTCGGAATTGGGCATGCCGCCGTGGCGGGTGAAGAAGGTTCAGGGCCAGGCGTCGGCATGGGACTCGGTGTCCATCGCCAAGGCGATGACCGTGGTGGCGACCTTGAACGGGGAGGTGAAAGGTCAAGCCGCCGACGCGGATTACAGTCTGCAACGCGCGGTGGCCGCGGTCGCCGATCTGCGTCCCTCTCGTCGCCGCTGACAGGGCCCACCCGGTCAGGCACTCGTTGGAGCAATCCGGGGCGCGGCATGCGGGATGGCGGGTGAACAGACGACGCTCACCCCGACGACCGCGTGGGGGATCGTCGGGGTGAGCGAGGTACAAAAAGTTCAGTTGTGCCCAGTTATCGGGCGGGCTCGATCAGAGCTTGTTGAGCGAGACAGCCATCGCAGACTTCTTGTTGGCTGCCTGGTTGGCGTGGATGACGCCCTTGCTCGCGGCCTTGTCGAGCTTCCTGCTGGTGCTGACCAGCAGCTCGGAAGCCTTGTCCTTCTCGCCGGCTGAGACGGCCTCGCGGAAGGAGCGAATCGCGGTCCGCAGCGACGACTTCACCGACTGGTTGCGCAGCCGTGCGCTGTCGTTGGTCTTGTTCCGCTTGATCTGCGACTTGATGTTTGCCACGCGTGTGTTTTCCTTAGCTCAGCGATACGGGTTTTGGTGTCAGCACCAGCGCACTACGTTACCAGTCGGCCCGGTATGCACCCAAATCGCAGCGGTGCAGGTAGCGGATACCGCAGGCAAGACTGCCAACACCAGCCACTTACGGCACGATGTTCACATGAGTGCGGCAACTGCAGCAGGGTCAAAGCGCGCCGTGGCCAATCGCGCCACCGGTACCAAGGTGTCAGCGGAGACCACGACGGGCAAGAAGAAGCCGGCAAAGGTGGCCGGGCCGAAAGCCAACGGTTCCAAGCCGCCGGCCAAGAAGACTGCGGCGAAAGGCGCTGCGAAGCCGAGTGGCATCTTCAACGGCTACGCCGCGGGCCCTTACGACGGCGCGTTCGACGAGATGTTCGACGACAACGGCGAGGTTCGCGGACCGTACCGGGGGATCCACAAGTCCCTGGGCAGCTACGACGGTGCCGACCTCGACACCCGCGTCGACGCTCTCGGTCGGGCCTTCATCGACCAGGGGATCACGTTCTCCCTGTCGGGGCAGGAGCGTCCCTTCCCGCTCGACGTGGTTCCCCGGGTCATCTCGGCAGGTGAGTGGGCGAAGCTCGAACGCGGGATCACCCAGCGGGTCAAAGCCCTGGAGATGTTCCTCGACGACATCTACGGCGAGCAGGAGATCCTTCGCGACGGGGTCGTTCCCAAGCGGCTGATCACCTCGTGTGAGCACTTCCATCGTCAGGCGGTGGGTATCAGGCCTCCCAACGGAGTTCGTATCCACGTCGCCGGTATCGACCTCATCCGCGACGAGCACGGTGACTTCCGGGTACTCGAGGACAACCTGCGCTCGCCGTCGGGTGTGTCATACGTGATGGAGAACCGTCGCACCATGGCCAGGGTGTTCCCGGATCTGTTTGCCTCACACCGGGTTCGGGCAGTCGGCGATTACTCGACCCACCTGCTCCGGGCCTTGCGGGCCTCGGCGGCGTTCAACGAGGCCGACCCGAACGTCGTTGTCCTCACCCCCGGAGTGGCGAACTCTGCGTACTTCGAGCACTCGCTGCTGGCCAGGCAGATGGGTGTGGAATTGGTGGAGGGTCGCGACCTCTTCTGCCGCGACAACGTGGTGTACATGCGAACCACGGAGGGGGAGCAGCGAGTAGACGTGATCTACCGCCGAATCGACGACGACTTCCTCGACCCGATGCAGTTCCGTCCCGACTCCATGCTGGGAGTAGCCGGACTGCTCAACGCGGCACGTGCGGGCAACGTGGTGATCTCCAGTGCCGTCGGCAACGGGGTCGGTGACGACAAACTCACGTACACCTACGTTCCCGAGATCATCGAGTACTACCTCGGCGAGAAGCCCAGCCTCGGCAACGTCGACACCTTGCGTTGCTGGCTCGACGACGAGCGCGAGGAGGTGCTCGACCGGATCGACGAACTCGTGGTGAAACCCGTTGAGGGATCGGGGGGTTACGGCATCGTCTTCGGTCCGGATGCGACATCGGAGGAACTGAACGTGTTGGCGCGGAAGGTCAGACTCGACCCTCGTGGCTGGATCGCGCAACCGGTGGTGCAGCTCTCGACGGTGCCCACCAAGATCGGCGGCAAGCTGGCGCCGCGTCACGTGGATCTACGCCCGTTCGCCGTCAACGATGGCGAGTCGGTGTGGGTGTTGCCCGGCGGGCTGACCCGGGTGGCGCTCCCGGAAGGCAGCCTGGTGGTCAACTCGAGCCAGGGTGGCGGCTCTAAGGACACCTGGGTTCTCGCGACCCGTACCTCGGGTGAGGAGCGCGAACTCTCGGGTGACGAACTCGTCCGGAGCCAAGACCTGCGAGCTCCGAGTACTCCCACCGAGCAAGGGCCGGACACCGCCGCCATGCAGGATCAGCAGCAGCAGCAGCAACAGCAGGCGGGTGTGACCGGTCGACACAGTCAGATCCAGGATCAGGGTCCGACCGGTCAGACGCAGAGTCAGTCGATGTCGCAGCAGGGTGGTGCCCGCCGATGATGCTCGCACGCAACGCCGAATCCCTGTACTGGATCGGACGCTACGTAGAACGCGCCGACGACACGGCCAGGATCCTCGATGTGGCGGTACACCAACTGCTCGAGGACGCCACGGTGGATCCCGACGGTCGGTGTCGACTGGTCTTGCAGGTGCTGGGCATGGAATTGCCTCCCAAGGATGTGGAGTTGGACGCCTGGTCGTTGACCGACCGGGTCGCCTACTCGAAGAAGGAACCCGGCTCCATCGTCGACAGCGTGGGCCAGGCTCGCGAAAATGCAAGGGGCGCTCGCGAAGTCACGTCCAGTGAGATGTGGGAATGTCTCAACACCACTTACAACGGCCTGGGTGACGCCGAGCGGGCGTCGCGCAAGCTGGGGCCGTACGAGTTCCTGTCCTTTGTCAAGAACCGGGCGGCGATGTTCGCCGGCCTGGCCGACGCCACCCTCAGCCACGACGACGGTTATCGCTACCTCCTGCTCGGCCGATCGGTCGAGCGTGTGGACATGACCATCCGGATGTTGTTGTCGCGCGCGGGTGACCGGTCGGGATCGCCGGCGTGGGTGACGGTGCTGCGGTCCGCGGGTGCACACGACACCTACCTACGGACTTATCGGGGCGCACTCGATGCGACCCGGGTGGTCGAGTTCCTGCTCCTCGACCGGTTGTTCCCACGATCGGTGTTTCACGCGATCAGCCTGGCCGAACAGCAATTGATCGAGCTCGACAACCGGCCGAGCCGGGTGGGCGCGCAGGCCGAGGCGCAACGTCTCTTGGGCCGGGCGCGAAGCGGGCTCGAGTTCATGCAGCCGGGAATGTTGTTGGACGACTTGCAGACCCGGTTGCTCGATCTGCAGGAGACGTGCCGAGAGGTCAGCGAGGCCGTCACGGCCCAGTACTTCCACGTGTCGCCGTATGTCGCCTGGGCGGATACGTCCGCAAGCGATTCCGTCGACCGATTCATCGAGGAGAGTGAACTGTGAGCTGGCGATTGCGGGTCGTGCATTCGACGGGATTTGCCTACAACGCGCCGGTCACCTCTTCGTACAACGAGGCCCGGCTGACGCCGCGGAGCGATACCCGGCAGAACGTGATCATCAACCGCGTGGAGACGATCCCCGCGACGAGGTCGTACCGGTACACCGACTACTGGGGGACCGCGGTCACCGCCTTCGACCTTCATGCTCCTCACGAGGAACTCGAGGTGTCGGGTCTGTCGGTGGTCGAAACCGAGCCCGACGCAATGCCTTCGGACGATGAATTGCTCGATTGGGAGTCGCTGCACCATGAATCGGTGATCGACCGATATGACGAGGTGCTGAGCAACACCGGGTATGTACCGGTGAGCAGGCAGCTCGGTCAGGTGGCCAAACGCCTCACCAAGGGGCTCACCCCTCAAGAGGCTGTGCTCGCCGTGTGCCAATGGGTGCACACCGAGATGGAGTACGTTCCCGGCACCACCGGCGTCCACACCTCCGCGGTCGAGGCTTGGAAAGAGAAGAAAGGCGTCTGCCAGGATTACGCGCATCTGTCATTGGTGATGTTGCGCAGCCTCGGCATTCCGTCGCGTTATGTGTCCGGCTACCTGCACCCGAGCAGGTCGGCAGTCATCGACCGCACGGTCGAGGGGCAGAGTCATGCATGGGTCGAGGCCTGGACCGGCGGCTGGTGGGGGTACGACCCCACCAACGACCTCGCGATCTCCGAGCAGCATGTGTCGGTCGGTGTGGGCCGCGACTACTCCGATGTGCCCCCGCTCAAGGGGATCTACACAGGCGCGGGCGCCAAGGACCTCGAGGTGAAGGTGGAGATCACCCGTTTGGCGTGATCGCCACCCATTCGCTCGCTGTGCGCCAAACCCTCGGTGGGTGGCCGCCCCGGTGTCACAGTCGTGCAATGACCACTGCAGCAAAGCAATCCGTTGTCCCGTTTGTTGTCAGCGCAACCGGTAGCGGAGTCGCCCAACGTCTTGTCACCGGCGGCTCGGCTCACGAGTTCCACACCGACGCGTACCCTGCGTTCGGCGGTGAGGACAAGGCCCCGAGCCCGTTGTTCTACGCTCTCGGCGCACTGACGTCGTGCAATCAGGTCACCGCGTCGCTGGTTGCCAAAGACCTCGGGATCACGCTGGGGGAGTTCACGTTCGAGGTGCAGGGTGATCTCGACACCGCGGTCCTCGTCCATGGCGCCGAAGGCAACGCCAACTTCGACAAGGTCACCGTGTCGGCCGTGGTCGAATCAGACGCAAGCGAGCAGCAATTCGCGGAGTTCGTCGCCGAAACCGAACGCCGGTGCCCGGTGTCGCAGCTATTCGTGCGCAGCGGTCTCGAGTTCGTCAACAACTGGACGCAGGCACCGCTGTCCTGAGTCTGAGGTGGGCGACCCGGTTCAACGCCACCCGTACCGGTCTCGCAAAACCGTTGCGATCCGGTCGAATTGGCCTCGATCGACGATTGCACCTTCACGGCGGATGTCGTTTTCGGGCACGGTGAGCACCCGATCGAGCCGGGCGAAGCTCTCACGGTGGGCACTGTCCCACTCGCCGGTCCCGATGCTCATCCAGTTCGCGTCGTCGCGCCGATGCTCCTGACTGGAGAGCATGAGCCCGAGGAGAGCTTGCCCCTCCCGTCCGACCACCACGACCGGACGGTCCTTACCTCGACCTGGATCATCTTCGAACTCGACCCAGGTCCACACCACCTCGCCGGGGTCGGCTGCGCCGTCGAGGCGGGGTGAGTATGCGATCTGCCGCGCGTGTGTGGCCGTCGGCGACGTGCGCGTCACCTGGTTCCCACGCGGTGGGGGTGGAGATTCCCGGCCGGAGCGGTTGGCCGCCGAGCGGGTCAGTTCGCGCACCACCCGCGGCCCGTGTCGACGGATCAACGACATCGCCATCTGTCCCAAGGTGCCTGCCACGCCGTCAGCCTATCGAGAAGAAGTCGAGCACCTCGGTGGCGATCAGCCGCGGGGCGCCTGACCGGTCGGGTTTGAGGTCGTGTCCGACCTTGGGGAGATCGAGGAATCGGGTCGGTGACGGAATCATCGCGATGGCGGCGGTCAGCTCATCCGTGGTGGCGAACGGGTCGGTGACGCCGTGGACCACCAGGACCGGTTTGGCGATGGAAGGCAGGTGATCGGTGCGCATCTTCTCCGGTCGTCCGGGTGGGTGCAGCGGGTACGACGTCAGCAACAGGCCATCGGCGATGTCTGGGTTCTCGGCAACCGCCATCGAGGCCTGGCGTCCTCCGTAAGAATGCCCGCCGACGATCAGGGGGCCGGCAGCCTGATCGCGGAAGGCGTCACACGCCGCGGATATCCCCGCGCGGTCGGCCGCCGCGCCGGACGGATGCGGTGGCCCCTTGGGTCGTTTCTGACGGTAGGGCAGGTCGATGCGGGCGACAGCGATCCGGCGGTCGCACAATTCCTCGGCGATACGGCGCAGGATGACCGCATTGTGGTCACCGCCCGCACCATGCGCGAGCACGACCACGGCGAGCGGGTCGCCATCGGGCCGATGCAATGCGCCGGCCACACCTTCGGACTGCCACTCCTCGACGCTCACGTCCTGAACATTAGCGTCGAGACCGCCGATGGATGGTCGATGTGCCTACGCATGAGAAACTGGACGGGTATTTCGGCCACTGCAAGGAGTGAGTTCAATTCCCAGGCTTTCCGACACCACGTTCACCGATCCCGCGAAGATCCGGAACTTCTGCATCATCGCTCACATCGACCACGGCAAGTCGACGTTGGCGGACCGGATGTTGCAGGTCACCGGTGTGGTCGAGGGGCGCGACATGCGGGCGCAGTATCTCGACCGGATGGACATCGAGCGTGAGCGCGGCATCACGATCAAGGCCCAGAACGTCCGGCTGCCCTGGAACGTGGACGGCACCGACTACGTTATGCACCTGATCGACACCCCCGGCCACGTGGACTTCACCTATGAGGTGTCACGTGCACTGGAAGCGTGTGAAGGCGCAGTGTTGCTCGTCGACGCGGCCCAGGGCATCGAGGCGCAGACGTTGGCCAACCTGTACCTGGCGCTGGACAAGGACCTGACGATCATCCCGGTCCTGAACAAGATTGACCTCCCGGCCGCCGACCCCGACCGGTACGCGGCCGAGATCGCCCACATCATCGGCTGTGAACCCGACGACGTCCTGAGGGTCTCGGGCAAGACCGGCGTCGGCGTCACGGAGTTGCTCGACGAGGTGGTGCGGCTGATCCCGGCTCCCGTCGGCGATTCCGACGCCCCGCCCCGCGCGATGATCTTCGACTCGGTCTACGACACCTACCGCGGCGTCGTCACGTACGTGCGTGTGGTGGACGGCAAGATCGTGCCCCGCGAGAAGATCAAGATGATGTCCACCGGCACCACCCACGAACTCCTCGAGGTCGGCATCGTCTCGCCGGACCCGAAGCCGTCCAAAGGGCTGGGCGTCGGTGAGGTGGGCTACCTGATCACCGGTGTGAAAGACGTCCGTCAGTCCAAGGTCGGTGACACCATCACCTCTGCACGTCACGGCGCGGAGACCCCGTTGACGGGCTATCGCGAGCCACGGCCGATGGTCTACTCCGGTCTCTACCCGGTGGACGGGTCCGATTACCCGGTCTTGCGAGAAGCTCTCGACAAGCTGCAGCTCAACGACGCCGCACTGGCGTACGAGCCAGAGACGTCGGTGGCGTTGGGGTTCGGTTTCCGTTGCGGGTTCCTCGGGTTGTTGCACATGGAGATCAGCCGCGAACGACTCGAACGGGAATTCGGCCTGAACCTGATCTCCACCGCACCGAACGTGGTGTACCGCGTGGAGATGGAGGACGGCACCGAGCACATCGTCACGAACCCGTCCGATTGGCCGGACGGTAAGGCACGCAACATCTTTGAGCCGATCGTCAAGACAACAGTGATCGCACCGAGCGAATTCGTCGGTTCGATCATGGAACTGTGCCAGTCTCGGCGTGGCGAACTCGGCGGGATGGATTATCTGTCCGAGACCCGCGTGGAACTGCGTTACACCCTGCCGATGGCCGAGATCATCTTCGACTTCTTCGATTCGCTCAAGTCGCGTACCCGCGGCTACGCCAGCCTCGACTACGAGGAGGCAGGCGAGCAGGTGTCGAGCCTGGTGAAGGTGGACATCCTCCTACAGGGTGAAGCCGTCGACGCCTTCAGTGCGATCGTCCACAAGGACGGCGCCGCCGCGTACGCCACGAAGATGACAACAAAGCTCAAGGAACTGATTCCCCGCCAGCAGTTCGAGGTCCCCATCCAGGCCGCGATCGGCGCCAAGATCATTGCGCGCGAAAACATTCGGGCGATCCGCAAAGACGTCTTGGCCAAGTGCTACGGCGGCGACATCAGCCGTAAGCGCAAGCTGCTCGAGAAGCAGAAAGAGGGCAAGAAGCGGATGAAGACGATCGGTCGGGTGGAGGTCCCGCAAGAGGCGTTCGTGGCTGCGCTGTCGTCGGATGCGTCGAGCGACAAACCCAAGGGCAAATAAGGCCAGGCGAATCAGGACGGAAAGTCAAGTACCGCAGTACCATCGGGCCATGCCCTCTAACCCGGTCCTGGCCCGAAGTCCTCATCTGCACGGCCTGCCCGACTTCCCGTCGTTCACCGACGACTTCGTGCCCGCCTTCGAAGAGGCGATGGCCGAGCACCTGCGCGAGGTGGAGAAGATCGCCGGCGCCCGCGCCGAACCGACCTTCGCCAACACCATCGAGGCACTCGAACGCAGCGGGCAGGCGCTGGCGCGCGCAGCAGGCATCTTCTTCAACCTCACCGGTGCCGACACCAATCCCAAGCGCAATGCGATCGCCACCGAACTCGCACCGAAGCTCACCGCGCATGGCAACGCCATCGCGCTGCACGCCGGTTTGTTCGCCAGGATCGACACGTTGTTCCAGAACCGCGACGGACTCGGTCTCGACGAGCCATCGCTGCGTCTGCTCGAGCGGCGCCATCGCGACGCTATCCGCGCCGGGGCCGGTCTCGACGCCGACGGCCAGGCCCGGATGCGGCAGATCTCCGAACGCCTTGCCACCCTCACGACCGAGTTCGGTCAGCGAATACTGAACGACAGCAACGACTCTGCGGTGCTCGTCGACGACGTGGGCAAGCTCGCCGGTTTGTCCGACGGCCAGATCGCGGCTGCGCGTCGCGCCGCGCAGGACGCAGGACACGACACCGGTTACCTCCTCACCTTGGAATTGCCGTCGAGCCAATCCGCTCTCGCCGTGCTGGACGATCGCGACACGCGGATCCGGCTGTACGAGGCGTCGGTGAACCGCTGCTCGCGTGGCAACAACAACGACACCCGGGCACTCATTCTCGACATCGTCCGTCTTCGTGCCGAACGGGCACGACTACTGGGTTACCGCGACCACGCCGAGTACGTGATCGCGGAAGAGACCGCTCCGAGTCCGGAGGCCGTCGAAGAACTGCTGAGAGACCTCATCGCGTCGGCCATGCGGGCAGGTGGGCGCGAGCTCACCAGCATCACCGAGACCGTCGGCACCGACATCGGTCCGGCGGATCTCACGTATTGGCTTGCGCGGCAGGAAGAACAGCGTGCTGCGGTCTCGTTGAGCGGGCTGTCGGACTACCTCGAACTCGACAGCGCGCTTGCCAACGGAGTGTTCTACGCCGCCGGCCGACTCTATGGTCTGCGGTTCGTCGAGTTGGACAACGTGCCCACGTATCACCCTGATGTCCGCGTCTGGCAGGTGTTCGACCGCACCAACACCTCGATCGGATTGTTCCTCGGCGACTTCTTCGCCCGTCCGAGCAAGCGGGGTGGCGCCTGGATGAACAACTTCATCGATCAGAGCCTGCTCCTCGAGTCCCGTCCGGTGATCGTGAACGTACTCAATCTGACAAAACCCGATGAAGGTGAGAAGTGCCTGCTCACCATAGACCAGCTGACCACACTCTTCCACGAGTTCGGACACGCACTGCACGGCCTGCTGTCCGCGGTGCGGTACCCGTCGCAATCGGGAACATCGGTCCCTCGGGACTTCGTCGAGTTCCCGTCCCAGGTGAACGAGATGTGGGCGCTGCACCCAGAGGTGTTGCGACAGTATGCAAAACACCACGAGACCGGTCAACCCATCCCTGATGATCTCGCCGAGGCCGCCAGGGCAAGCGCGGACGTCGAGTCGGCGCACGGCACCATCGAGTATCTGGCGGCCGCGATCCTCGACATGGCCTGGCATCGGGTGACCGTCGAGGATGACATCGACGACGTCGAGGCCTTCGAGAAGGCGGCACTCGCCAAAGCCGGTGCCGCGGCCGACCTCATCCCGCCGCGATACCGCAGCGCCTACTTCAATCACATCTTCGGCGGCGGATATTCGGCCGGCTACTACTCCTACATCTGGTCCGAGGTCCTCGACGCCGAGACCGAACAGTGGTTCCTCTCCGGCGGTGGCCTGTCCTCGGATCTGGGTGCCCGGTTCGCCGAGACGACCCTTTCTCGGGGCGACAGCGTGGATCCCATTGCCGCACATCAGGAACTCCTGGGCCGTCCCGCCGAGATCGAACCCCTGCTGCGTCGGCGCGGTCTGCTACCGGCCTGACACCAGCACGCCCGCCGCGATCGCGGCCAGTGCCGACTCGGCGGCGCGTTCGGCATCGACCTTTTTCAGCGGCCTGGTCGAGGTGAGGAACTGATAGTAGAGCGGTGCTGACACCTGCCGGATCGCAGCTGCCGCGTCGGTGTCGGCGGGCGCTTCTCCACGGGCGATCCCGTCGAGTACACACGGTGCCCATTCGGCGACGCGCGTGTCGTAGAAATGCGCCAGTGCGTCAGCGGTGCGCGCGTCGCAGGTCGCTGCGGCGATGATTGCCTTGAACAGCGGACCTTGACGCTTGTCCGACAGGGTCTTTCGCACCAGTGCCGCATTGGCGTGCAGGTCGGCGGACAGGGTGCCGGTGTCTGCACGCGGCACGGATTCGGCGGCCATCTCCCGCAACAGATCTGCGACCAGGCCGGGCGCCGACCCCCAGCGGCGATACACGGTGGTCTTGCCGACACCGGCGCGAGTGGCCACGTCGGTGAGGTCGAGGCCGGCCAGGCCGGATTCGGCGAGTACATCTCCGGTCGCACGGAGAACCGAAGTGCGGACCGCCGCCGTTCGGCCACCGGGTCTGACCATTCCTGACTCAGTCATGTCATGAGTGTAACGGGAACACCGTTTCATTAACGGCGTTGTCGTGCTACCTTCGCTAAAGGGACAGAAGTTCCGTTAAGGAGGAGATCGTGGAGTATCGGCGCGTGGGCAATTCAGGACTGGTGGTGTCCGAACTGAGTTTCGGCGCAGGCACATTCGGTGGCGCGGGCGAACTCTTCGGAGCCTGGGGCGACACCGATGTCACCCAGGCCCGGAGAATCGTCGACGTGTGTGTGGAGGCGGGTATCACCCTCTTCGACACAGCAGACGTCTACTCCGCCGGAGCCTCGGAGGAGGTTCTGGGCGCGGCGATCGAAGGACGCCGCGACGATGTGCTCATCTCGACGAAGGCGAGCTTGCCGATGGGAGACGGGCCGTCCGACCACGGGTCGTCGCGATCGCGGTTGATCGGTGCCGTCGAGCGCGCACTCACGCGGCTGCGGACCGACCGGATCGATCTGTTCCAGCTGCACGCCTACGACGCGAGTACGCCGATCGACGAGGTGCTCAGCACCCTCGACCTCCTTCAGCAGCAGGGGAAGATCCGGTACACGGGTGTCTCGAACTTCTCGGGGTGGCAGTTGATGAAGTCGCTCGACATTGCTGAGCGCCAACGATATTCGCGGTACGTCGCGCATCAGGTCTACTACTCGCTGGTCGGTCGCGACTACGAATGGGAGCTGATGCCGCTTGCTGCCGAAGAAGGCGTAGGCGCCATCGTGTGGAGCCCCCTCGGCTGGGGCAGACTGACCGGCCGTATCCGACGTGGCGAACCCCTACCGGAAGGAAGCCGGTTGCACGCGACCGCTGATGCGGGCCCGCCCGTCGACGATGAGCTGCTCTTCGACGTCGTCGATGCGCTCGCCGACATTGCGTCCGAGACCGGGCACACTGTCGCGCAGGTCGCTCTGAACTGGTTGTTGCGCCGACCCACCGTCTCCTCGGTGATCGTGGGCGCTCGTAACGAGCAGCAGCTTCGCGACAACCTCGGCGCCGTGGGTTGGCGCCTCGACGCCGAACAGATCGCCCGGCTCGACGCGGTCAGTGTTCGCGAGGCGCCCTACCCCTACTTTCCGTATCACCGGCAGGAGGGGTTTGCCCGGCTCAACCCACCGATGGTCTGATCGCCCCGAGCTCTCCGATGATGTGGGGTTCTGGCGGTGCCCACCTGGCAGTTTCGTCGCCAGAACCGCACATCATCGGGGTCAGTTGGCGGGGATGAACATCCCGTGGCCCTGAGCTTCCTCGGCCCTGATCACGTGCATCACCGCATTGATCAACGCGAGGTGAGTGAAGGCCTGCGGGAAGTTGCCGAGCTGGCGGCCGGTGGTGGGCTCGATCTCTTCGGCGTAGAGCTTCAGCGGGCTCGCGAACGACAACAGACGCTCGCACAAGGCTTTTGCCCGCGGCAGCTCACCGATCTCCACCAGGGCGGACACCAGCCAGAAGGAACAGATCGTGAACGAGCCCTCTTCGCCGGACAAGCCGTCGTCTGTCTCCTCCACCCGGTACCGGAGCACCAGACCGTTCTCACTCAGCTCGTCGGCGATCGCGAGCACGGTGTTGCGCACGCGCGGGTCCTCGGCGGGCAGGAACCTCAGCAGCGGCACGAGCAGGAGAGAGGCGTCCAGGGCGTCGCTGCCGTAGCGCTGGGTGAAGATCCCGCGATCGTTGACCCCGAACTCGAGGATGTCGGCCTTGATCTCCTGAGCCTTCTCGGCCCACGTCTTGGCGTACGACGTCTCCCCGTGGATGGCAGCCAGTTTGGCCCCCCGATCGAGTGCGATCCAGCACATCACCTTCGACGAGGTGAAGTGCTGCGGTTCGCCACGCACCTCCCAGATCCCTCGGTCGGGCTGGCGCCAATGTTTGATGGCTTCTTCGACCTGCGCCTTCAACACCGGCCACAATGTCTCCGAGACGGTTTCGGTGGTCTTGGTGTTCAAGTACACCGAGTCGAGCATCGTGCCCCAGATGTCGTGTTGTGACTGGTTGTAGGCGCCGTTGCCGATCCGCACCGGGCGGGCCCCGTCATAACCGGACAAGTGATTGAGCTCGGATTCCTCGAGAGTTCGCTCGCCGCCCACCCCGTACATGACCTGGAGGGGATGGTGCTCGCCGTTTGTTGCTCCCGACACGTCGGCGATGAACGAGAAGAAATCGCCGGCCTCGCGGTCCAGGCCCAAGGTGTACAGGCCCCACAGGGCGAAGGTGGAGTCGCGAACCCACGCGTAGCGGTAGTCCCAATTGCGTTCGCCCTTGGGGGTTTCCGGCAACGACGTGGTCGCGGCGGCCAAGAGCGCGCCGGTGGGCGAGTAGGTGAGTCCTTTGAGGGTCAGAGCGCTGCGCTGCAGATGATTTCGCCACGGGTGGTCGGGGAAGCTGCCGACGTTGATCCATTGCCGCCAGGATTCGGAGGTCTCCCACATCATCTGGGCCGCATCTTCCCAGGTCTGTGGGGCCGGCGGACTACCCCAGCTCAGGGCGACGAAGATCTCGCTTCCCTCGGTCATCCGGGTGCGAGCCCGGGCCTCACGACCTTCGAGGCCGATCTTGAGATTGGTGGTGAGTTTGAGTGCCGGGAAGTCGCCGGTCACACCGGTCGCGGTGGCGATCGCCTCTCCGTACGCGGGCCCGGAGTACTCCCACTTCGTGCCACCCTTGTGGTAATCGAATGCCGGCTCGCAGCTCATCGCCAATTCGACGGTGCCGTTCACGCACCGCACGGTCCGCAGCAAGATGTGTTCGGCATCCCAGTCGGTAGGGGTTCGCTTGTGGGTGCGGGAGCGGGCATCGTTGTCGTGCCACGGTCCCATCACCAGTGCATCACGCACGATCAGCCAACCCGTGTCGGTCTGCCAGGTGGTCTCCACCATCAGGCTGCCCGGAAGGTACCGCCGGTCGACGGGCACGTTCACCCCGTAGGGGGCCAGTTTGAAATGCCCGGCACTACGGTCGAGCACTGCGCCGAACACACTGGGGGAGTCCGGCCGCGGAACGCACATCCACTCCACTGATCCGTTCCGGGCGATCAGGCAATTGGTCTCGCAATCCGACAAGAAGGCGTAGTCACCGATGGGTGGGAACGCAGATTGCACCACTGGTGCGGACTGATGGGGGGCCGCGCCACTGAGGGCCGAATGGCTCACATGCGGACGGGGGACCGCTGTGTTGCCGGTGAGGTCAGAGATGCTGCTGCCCTCGGTTGGGGTTGTCATCGCTCTATCATGCGGTTGCACGATGCCCCATGCCACCGATGCAGCGATACTCGTAGGGGCGAGCCGCACAGCGTCCGACTCCACCGAACACAGGCCTGGCCGATTTTGAATCACGGTGAACAAAAGTCGTCGGGCTAGGCTGTTGTGGTGGATGCGATGACAACGTGGTGGGACGGCGTCGAGGAGTGGCTGACGTCGTTGTCGTTCGTCCCCCAGATCCTTGTCTGCGCCGCGGTGGTCGTACCGTTGGCCATCGGCCTGTCTTATCTGATGAATTTGCTGGTAGACACCTCATTTCGGGTTGTCGACCGGCGCGAGTCCACCGAATCCGATTCCGGAGAACACTGATGCCTCGCTCGAAGGTCACGATGGCCCTGATCGGTTTGATCCTGTTGGTAGTGGTGGCCTGGTTGTTGCTCGGCTGAGCAGGGGCTCATCCGACCGTCTTTTGGTGCGTCTGTCGACCAATTCATCCTGCTAGTCTTCGGCCTATGTCTGCAGCCGTCGGTTACCGCGTACGCCATACCCTGGCGTTGTTCGCGGTCGATTACCGCTGCGTATTCGACGCGCTCTGTCGCTGAACACGTTTTCCAGGGGCTTTGCCCTGCGCTGATTCGACTCGAACACATCCGACCTGAAACAAGGGGACACAACCGTGCTTTTCCGTCTCTCCCGCCGAACGAGCACGCGAAGGCGCGCTCGGAGATCTTCGGCCGGGATTCTCACCATGCTGACGGTGTCCGCGCTGGTGCTCTCGGCCTGCGGTGGCGGTTCCACCGATGAGCCCGGCGGCCAGGACATCTCCAGCGGCTCACGGCACCTCAACCTCTTCGCGTACGCGGTGCCGAAGATCGGCTACGACGCGATCATCCCGGCCTTCCGCGACACCGAAGAGGGCAAGGGCATCGGCTTCTCGCAGTCGTACGGCGCGTCCGGCGACCAGTCACGTAAGGTCGCCCGCCGCGTTCCGGCCGATGTCGTCAACTTCTCCGTCGCACCCGACATCACCCGCCTGGTGAAAGAAGGGGTGGTGGACAAGGACTGGGCCGAGCAGTACCCCAACGGCAGTACACCGTTCGGTTCGGTGGTCGCGCTCGTGGTCCGCGAGGGAAACCCGAAGAACATCCGTACCTGGGACGACCTCCTCAAGCCAGGAGTCCAGGTGGTCACGCCGAACCCCGGTAGTTCGGGATCGGCCAAATGGAATCTGTTGGCACCGTTTGCCGCGAAGAGCAACGGGGGTCTGAACGAGCAAGCCGGGCTGGACTACGTGGCCGAACTCGTCCGCGACCACACCCGGGTGCAACCCAAGTCCGGACGTGAGGCGACCACCGCCTTCGAGCAGGGCCAAGGCGACGTACTGATCAGCTACGAGAACGAGGCGATCTTCCTCAAGAACCAGAACCCCACCGCCAAGCCGGGGCAGCGCGTCGACTACGTCATCCCACCCGAGACGTTCAAGATCGAGAACCCGGTCGCCGTGGTGAACTTCAGCAAGGAGAAGGAGGCGGCCAACGACTTCGTCAGCTACCTCTTCACACCACCGGCGCAACGACTCTGGGCGCAGCAGGGTTTCCGTCCCGTCGACCCTGTCGTCGTCGAGGAGACCAAGGATCTGTTCCCCGGTGTGATCACCAAACTGTGGACGATCAGCGAATTGGGCAAGGTCCTCGGCGAGGGCACTGCCGAGAAGAACAAGGGCAAAGACCTCAAAGGCTGGCCGGCAGTGGACAAAGCGCTGTTCGGCACCTCCGGGGCGATCACCGAGATCTACGACGCGGGAGGCAAGGTATGACCGCCACAGTGACGCCGTTGAAGCCACCCGCTTCCTCAGGTCCACCCAAGCGAGGATGGGGCAGCGTCGGGCCGCTCAGCATCGGAATTGCCGGTTTGTGGTTGAGCATCATCGTGCTCCTGCCGCTGGCCGCGATCACCAGTGAGGCATTCGACGACGGGTGGAGCGGATTCTGGGCCGCCGTCAGCGACGAAGGTGCGGTCGACGCCCTGAAGGTGACCGTCCTCGTCTCGCTGGTCGTCGCACTGATCAACGTGGTGATGGGCACCATCGTGGCCTGGGTGCTGGTCCGTGACGAGTTCCCGGGCAAGCAGATCGTCAATTCGCTCATCGACCTACCGTTCGCGCTCCCGACCATCGTCGCCAGCCTCGTGCTGCTCTCCCTGTACGGGCCGAGCAGTCCGATCGACATCGAACTCAACGCGACCCGCACGGCACTGGTGATCGCGCTGACCTTCGTAACGTTGCCGTTTGTCGTCCGTCAGGTGCAGCCCGTGCTGATCGAGATCGACAAAGAGGTCGAAGAAGCAGCCGCGTCTCTGGGCGCAGGCAACTGGACCATCTGGTGGCGGATCATTTTCCCGTCACTGGCTCCCGCGGTGCTCTCGGGTGCAGGTCTGGCCTTCACCCGCGCCATCGGCGAGTTCGGTTCGGTTGTGCTGATCGGAGGCAACATCCCCGGCGACACCCAGGTGGCGTCGCAATACATCCAGCAGCAACTCGAGATCGACTCACCGGTTGATGCCGCCGCGGTATCGGTGGCCCTGCTGCTGATCGCCTTTGTGGTGCTGCTTGTCCTGCGAGTACTCGGTCGCTGGACCTCGCGCCGTGAGGAGGCGAACTGATGAAGATCTCCAGATTCCCGCGACTCACCCTGCGTGTGATCGCATTGCTGTATCTCTTTGTGCTGCTGGTGGTTCCGGTGGCACTCATCTTCTACCGGTCGTTCGAGCACGGCATCGCACAGTTCTGGGACTGGATCACCACACCCGCAGCGATCTCCGCTCTGCAGCTGAGCTTGCTGATCGTTCTCATCGTGGTCCCGTTAAACGTGGTCTTCGGTGTCTTCACCGCCATGGCTCTGGTGCGAGGACGTTTTCGCGGTCGAGGCGTCGTCGAGGCCATCGTCGATCTGCCGTTTGCCGTCTCGCCCATCGTGGTCGGTGTCGCGCTGATCCTGTTGTGGGGGTACGGAGGCTGGTTCGGCGGTGTCGAGAGCCTCGGCTTCCGGGTGATCTTCGGGCTGCCCGGCATGGTGCTCGCAACCATCTTCGTCACATTGCCGTTTGTGGTGCGTGAGGTGGAACCGGTGTTGCGCGAGATCGGAACCGAGCAGGAGGAGGCCGCTGCGACGCTGGGGGCCAACGGCTGGCAGACGTTCTGGCGCATCACGTTGCCCGCCATCCGGTGGGGACTCTCCTACGGTGTGGTCCTGACGATCGCGCGCTCCCTCGGCGAGTTCGGCGCGGTGATCATCGTGTCGTCGAACCTGCCGGGCATCTCTCAGACCCTCACACTGCTGGTGTCGTCGCGGTACACCGACGACTACAACGAATACGGCGCCTACGCGGCGGCAACGCTGCTGATGATCATCGCCATCGTCGTCTTGCTGCTGATGACACTCGTGCAGCGGCGAACAGGAACCAATCAAATCGAGCGCCGACAGGCGAGCAACGAGTCCGACGCTGCCGCAGACCCGGCCGAGACAGCCCCGAAAACGCAGGAGAGTGAATTGGTATGACGATCTCGGTTATCGACGCGAACAAGCGTTATGGCGACTTCGCCGCCCTCGACAACGTGTCCATCGACATCCCCGTCGGCTCGCTGACAGCACTGCTCGGACCGTCCGGGTCGGGCAAGTCGACGCTTCTGCGCGCCATTGCAGGACTCGATCAGCTCGACTCGGGGACCGTGCTCATCAACGGGGACGATGTCACGCGGATCTCCCCGCAGCGACGCGACATCGGATTCGTGTTCCAGCACTACGCGGCCTTCAAGCACATGACGGTGCGGGACAACGTGGCGTTCGGGCTCAAGATCCGTAAGCGGCCCAAGAACGAGATCAAGGCGAAGGTCGACGAGCTGCTCGAGGTGGTGGGCTTAGCAGGTTTCCAGACCCGTTATCCGGCACAGCTTTCCGGCGGACAGCGACAGCGGATGGCGCTGGCGCGGGCTCTGGCCGTGGACCCCAAGGTGTTGTTGCTCGACGAGCCGTTCGGCGCACTCGACGCCAAGGTCCGTGAGGATCTGCGGGCATGGCTGCGCAGGCTTCATGACGAGGTCCAGGTGACCACCGTGCTGGTGACCCACGATCAGCAGGAGGCGCTCGACGTCGCCGATCGCATCGCGGTGCTGAACAAGGGACGCATCGAGCAGATCGGCTCACCGGCAGATCTCTATGACCGGCCGGACAACAAGTTCGTGATGTCGTTCCTCGGCTCGGTGGCGAAGCTGAACGGGGTACTCGTCCGGCCACACGACATCCGCGTCGGCCGCACCCCCGACCTCGCACTGGCGTCCGCAGACAAGAACGCGGCGGAGACCGGGGTACTCAAGGCGCGGGTCAAGCGCGTGGTGTACCTGGGATTCGAGGTGCGTGTCGAACTCGAGAACGCCGCCACGAACGAGGATTTCCACGCCCAGATCACCCGTGGTGACGCCGCGGCGCTGGGCCTGCGGGACGGCGACGACGTCTACGTCAGGGCCACCCGGGTGCCCGACGCTGCGCTCGCCTAACTGCGCGAACCCTCTGACGTGAAGACGACCCAGCCGTCCGGCTGGGTCGTTTTCTCGTCTGTACGGCCCTGGGCGAAAGTCAGGTGCTCACCAGGAACTCACCGATGAGCTCGGCGGTGCGCTGGGGCTGATCGAGCATGATCAAGACGTAGGCATCGTCGACCTCGGCAAGGGTGCCCTTGGGGAACAGATCGGCGAGCTGTTGCCCGTGCTCGCGCCGCATCACGTTGGTCTCCGGCGCCCAGATGATCAGCACCGGCCCCGCGAAGTCGCGCAGCTTCTCGGTTGCTGCGATCAGAGCTGCCTTGTCGAATCTCGTTCGGCAGTACGCCAATACGTCTCGGCGGACGTCGGCTGACGCCACCCCGGGATCGGTCCATAACGCGATGATGTCGTCCGGGATACGTTTCTTGGCCATCAACCCGAGGACCATCGGAGTCCGGCGTAAGAAGCTGTTGCGAAACTGGTGCAGCGCGAACAGGATTCCGCCCGGTATTGAGGTCGCGACCTTCACCACCTTGCCGGGGAACCCTGGCGGGAAGTTGTCGTACGCTTCGGCTGGGCAGATCACCAGGCGGGTGATCCGTTCACCGGACGTGAGCTCGGGCAGGAACAACGGGCCGCCCCAGTCGCTCAGGATCAGCGTCACCTGCTGCAGGTGCAGGGCCGCCAAGAACCCGGACAGGATGCCGACCATTCCGGGCATCGTCAGGTCGGCATCGAGATCCATCGGGATGCGATGGCCGCCCAATGGTAGTACCGGCAACAGGTACCGGAAACCGTCGGGCAGGAGTGGCAGCACCAGATCCCACTGGTGGTCGTTCATCAGCAATCCGTGGGTGAGCACCACGGGAGGGCCTTCTGGATCTCCGACCTCGCGATACTCGATGGTTCCTGCGCTCAGCTCCACTGTCTGCATGATGACCTCCCCGGTACTAGAGCAATCGTTCTAGAACGATTGCTCTAGTATGGGACGCGGAGGTGCTGATGGCAAGAGGGACGCGAGAAACGATCTTGACCACGGCGGTCGAACTGATGCGGGTGCACGGGTATGCGGCGCTGAGCATGAAGCAGATCGTCGCCGGTTCAGGCGCGCCGATCGGATCCATCTACCATCACTTTCCCGAGGGCAAGGCTCAGATCGCCCGCGAGGCACTGGTGAACGCGGGTGTCGCCTACGCCGCGATCATCCCGGCGGTCTTCGCCGATCAGGCCGACCTCGGCGACGGCATCAAAGCCGCGTTCGCTTTGGCTGCCGAGGACATCGAGCAGACCGGTTTTGCGAACATGTGTCCTGTGTCGACCGTTGCCGGTGAGGTCGCAAATGCCGACGAATCGCTCCGGTTGGCCGCAGCGTCGGTGTTCGGTGACTGGATCACGTTGGGAACGGCGTACTTCGAGAGTCGAGGCGTCGATCCGGACACGGCGAGGGAGGTCATCATCGCCGTCATCTGCGCGTTGGAGGGGGCCTTTGTGATGACCCGGACCCTGCGCGACACCGCGCCACTTCTCGCGGCCGGGGCGGCCTTGGCAGGTACTTACCATGGGGTGCCGCTGACTGAGAAGGCGGCGACCAAGCG
Source organism: Williamsia muralis (assembly GCF_051487485.1). Classification (GTDB taxonomy): domain Bacteria; phylum Actinomycetota; class Actinomycetes; order Mycobacteriales; family Mycobacteriaceae; genus Williamsia; species Williamsia muralis_B. Next base: position 109,550 of record NZ_JAHVCV010000005.1, read on the forward strand.
TTCTATCTGAACGCTGAGAACGAAACCGGGGTGGCCATGGTCGCGTCGCGGAAGCGATCGCACACCACGTCGATCAGGTCGGGATGAGCCCCGATCGGGCCGGCTATCAACGACCCCGGCGCCAAGTGGTCCACGGCAGCGTCGACGCGCTCGGTCAGCAAACCGGCGGACAGGAAATACGGGCTGACAACAACACGCCGTGCACCGCCGCGCCGCAGACTCCGTAGAGCCTGATGCAGATCGCTGTGATCCCGGCCCAGTCGGGTCGCGAAGACCGTCTGCACCAACGGTGTTCCGAGCCGGACGGCGAGTTCTCCGGCGCGGGCCCGAACGGCCTCGTCGGCGGTGGGATCGCTGGATCCGACTGCGGTCAACACGACGCCATCGGTGGCGCGGATGCCCGCCTGGTCCAGCCGGCCGATCAGCGCGCTCACGATCCGGGGATCGTCTCCGAGCGGCGGCAACTGCCGGGCCTCGATGTCGGGATTGGCGGCGCAGGCGTCGGAGACGATCGCCGGAAGATCGACCTTGCTGTGGAAAGCGTTGGACAGCAGCAGGGGAGCGACCATCACCCGGCCAGTGCAGCCCGCCAGGACTTCGGCGACGCTCGGGGAATTGAGGTCGAGGTAGCCGAGGCGCACGTCGACCCCGGGGAGCCGGGTGCGGACACCGTGAGTGATCCGTTCCATGGTGGCCGCGAACCGGGGGTCACGGCTGCCATGGGCGGCGAGCACAAGTGTTGTCACACAAGTTCTTTCAGGTGCAGCTGCGACAGGGCGTCGCCCACCAGTCCGGCGCCGAGGGTGTTGCCGCCCTGCGGATCGATCAACAGGAAACTGCCGGTCTCGCGGTTGGTGTTGTAGTCATCGGCGCTGATCGGCTGTGCGGTCTGCACGGAGATCCGGCCGATCTGGTTGAGCTCCAGCGATTCGGGCTGATCGCGCAATACCAGTTCCTGCTCGTCGAACAGCACCTCGAGTTCGCCGACGATGGCCTGGGTGGTGCGGGCGCCGTGCTTGAGCAGCAGTCGCGCACCGGGGCGCAGAGCCTTGTCGCCGAGCCAGCAGACCGTGGCACTGAACTGCGAAATGGGTTCTGGCGCATCGGCGACTGCGGCGATCACGTCACCGCGGGAGACGTCGACGTCGTCCGCGAGGAGCACGGTCACGCTGCGCCCGGTGTGTGCGGACTGCAGGGAACCGTCCGCGGTGTCGATGCGTTCGACGGTGGTGCGGGTGCCCGAAGGCAAGACAACCACCTCGTCGCCGACGGTGACTCGTCCGGCGGCGACCTGACCGGCGTAGCCCCGGTAGTCGGGGTACTCAGGTGTGCGCGGCCGGATCACGTACTGAACGGGGAAGCGGAATCCGACCGGCTTGCGGTCGTCTTCGACGGGCACGGACTCGAGGTGATCGATCAGTGTCGGGCCGTCGTAGAAGGGCGTGTTCTCCGAACGCACGGCGACGTTGTCGCCGTGTAGCGCCGACACCGGGATCGAGACGACCCGATCGGCACTCCATCCGAGCGAGGTTGTCATGTCGGTGAACTGGGTCCGGATCTCGCCGAACACCTTTTCCGGGTCGTCGACCAGGTCGATCTTGTTGACTGCCAACACAAGTCGGGGCACGCCCAGCAAGGCCATCACCGCGGCGTGCCGACGGGTCTGCGAGATGACACCCTTGCGAGCGTCAACGAGCAGGATGACCAGGCCGGCAGTGGACGCGCCGGACACCGTGTTGCGGGTGTACTGCACATGCCCTGGGGTGTCGGCCAGCACAAACGAACGCGTCGGTGTGGCGAAGTAGCGATAGGCGACATCGATGGTGATGCCCTGCTCGCGCTCGGCGCGCAGACCGTCGACGAGCAGCGACAGATCCGGTTGATCGAGGCCCTTGTCGACCGAGGCGCGGGTGACCGCGTCGATCTGGTCGGCCAGAACGGATTTGGTGTCGTACAGCAGCCGGCCGACGAGGGTCGACTTGCCGTCGTCCACACTGCCGGCAGTGGCCAGACGCAGCAGATCAGGTGAAGCACTCATCAGAAATATCCCTCGCGCTTACGGTCTTCCATCGCGGCCTCCGAGACCCGGTCGTCGCCGCGGGTGGCACCACGTTCGGTCAGGCGCGATGCCGCGACCTCGGCCAGGACGGCCTCGTTGTCGGAGGCGTCGGACAACACGGCCCCGGTGGTCGATCCGTCGCCCACGGTCCGGTACCGGACCGAGAGCTTCTGGATCTCCTCACCGTCGGCGGGTCCGCCCCAGGGTCCGGGCGTCATCCACATGCCGTCACGGGAGTAGACCTCGCGCTCGTGCGCGTAATAGATCGAGGGGAGGAGCACCTGCTCGCGGGCGATGTACCGCCACACGTCCAGTTCGGTCCAGTTCGACAACGGGAACACCCGAACGTGCTCACCGGGTGCGTGCTTGCCGTTGTAGAGGTTCCACAGTTCGGGCCGCTGACGTTTGGGGTCCCACTGCCCGAAAGCGTTGCGGAGCGAGAAGATCCGCTCCTTGGCGCGAGAACGCTCCTCATCCCGGCGGGCACCACCGAACACGGCATCGAACCGGTTCTCGGTGATCGCATCGAGAAGGGGAACGGTCTGCAGCGGATTCCGGATGCCGTCAGGGCGTTCGGTGAGCCTGCCATCGGCCAGGTAGTCCTCGACCTTGGCGACGTGCAGGCGCAGGCTGTGCCGCTCCACCACATCGTCACGGAACTGCAGCACCTCGGGCAGGTTGTGCCCGGTGTCGACGTGCAGCAGCGAAAACGGCAGCGGCGCAGGCCAGAACGCCTTGAGCGCGACGTGCAGCAAAACGGTCGAGTCCTTGCCTCCGGAGAACAGGATCACCGGACGTTCGAACTCGCCGGCCACCTCCCGGAAGATGTGGATGGCCTCGGACTCGAGGGCGTCGAGTGTGGTGAACTCATCCGCGGTCTCGACGGGTAGTACGTCGGTGTTCTGGTCGATTGTCATGACGCGTGCAACCCGCATTCTGTCTTGGCCAGTCCGGCCCATCGGCCACTTCGGGGATCGGCGCCGTTGATCGGCTTGGTGGTGCAGGGAGCGCATCCGATCGACGGATATCCCTCGTCCACAAGAGGATTGACCAGCACGCCCTTGCGTTCGATGTAGTCCTGGAACTCGTCGTCGGTCCAGGCGGCGATCGGATTGATCTTCACCAACCCGAACGCCTCGTCGAAGGAGATCAGAGGCGCGTTGGCGCGGGTGGGGGACTCCACTCGGCGAATGCCGGTGACCCAGGCCCGGTATCCCGACAGCTCACGTTTGAGCGGCACCACCTTGCGCAACCGGCAGCACTCGCCGGGATTCGAGGCGAACAGGTTGCGTCCCACGACCGCATCCTGCTGGGCGACGCTCTGCTCGGCTTTGGCGTTCACGATCTCTACGCCGTAGACCTGTTCGACAGCGTCGCGGGTGCCGAGGGTCTCGGCGAAGTGATAGCCGGTGTCGAGAAACAGCACCTTGAGTTTGCTGCCGTTCAACTGCTCGGGGCTGACGGCGGATGCCGCAACGTCCACGAGCACCGCATCCTGCATGTTGGATGCGACGATGAACTCGGTGCCGAAAGTGTCTGCGGTCCAGCGCATCAGGTCGTGCGCAGAGGCATCCGGGCCCAGCAGTCCTGCACCTTCCGCCGCCAGATCGCGCAACTCCGCCTCACTGCGAACTGCGGTACTCATCGCAAATCCTCCTCGTCGGCGCGAATCGCCCACTGGGCGAAACGCTCACCGTCACTGCGTTGCTTCACAAAATTGCGGACCACGCGGTCCATGTAGTCACCGATCTCGCCGGAGAGCACCTTGTGCTGACGGAGCTTGCGGCCGAATGCCGAATCCTGACCGAGGCTGCCGCCGAGGTGAACCTGGAAGCCTTCCACGGTGTTGCCGTCGGCGTCCTCGACGAGCATGCCCTTGAATCCGATGTCGGCGATCTGGGCGCGGGCGCACGAGTTGGGGCAGCCGTTGATGTTCACCGTGATCGGGACATCGAGCTGGTCGTTGATGTCGGCGAGCCGTGACTCCAACTCGGGCACCAGCACCTGCGACCGTTTACGCGTCTCGGTGAACGACAACTTGCAGAACTCGATGCCCGAACATGCCATCAGGTTGCGCCGCCAAGGCGACGGCCTGGCGATCAGCCCGAGAGGTGCGAGTTCGGAGATGAGCTGCTCGACCTTGTCGTCGGCGACGTCGAGGACAACCAGCTTCTGGTACGGGGTGAAGCGGATGCGGTCGGAGCCGACCCGGGCTGCGGCATCGGCGACAGCGGTGAGCTTGGAGCCCGAGACGCGTCCGGCGATCGCCGCGAACCCGACGGAGTTGAGGCCGTTCTTCAGCTTCTGCACGCCCACGTGGTCGCGCGGTGCGGTGAGCGGGGCAGGCGCCGGTCCGTCGATCAGCTTGCGGCCCAGGTATTCGTCCTCGAGCACCTGGCGGAACTTCTCGATGCCCCAGTCCTTGAGCAGGTACTTCAGCCGGGCCTTGGTGCGCAGACGCCGGTATCCGTAGTCGCGGAACAGCGAGACCACGCCCTCCCAGACGTCCGGGACGTCGTCGAGTGCGACCCACGCACCGACCCGCTGCGCCAGCATCGGGTTGGTGGAGAGACCGCCGCCGACCCACAGGTCGAGGCCGGGACCGTGCTCGGGATGGTTGACGCCGATGAAGGCGACGTCGTTGATCTCGTGAGCGACGTCCTGCAGCCCGGAGATCGCCGTCTTGAACTTGCGGGGGAGGTTCGAGTACTTCGGGTCGCCGATGTACCGGCGGACGATCTCATCGATCGCGGGTGTGGGGTCGAGAATCTCGTCCACGGCCTCACCGGCGAGCGGGGACCCGAGGACCACGCGGGGGCAATCCCCGCATGCCTCGGTGGTCTTGAGGCCGACGGCCTCGAGTCGTTGCCAGATCTCGGGGACGTTCTCGATCTCGATCCAGTGGTACTGGACGTTCTCACGATCGGAGAGATCGGCTGTATCGCGGGCGAACTCGGTGGAGATCTGACCTATCGTGCGCAATTGCTCGGCAGTGAGTGCGCCGGCGTCGCAGCGGACCCGCATCATGAAATGGCGGGCCTCGAGGATGTCGATGTTGTCGTCGCCGGTCCAGGTGCCGTCATAGCCTTCGGCGCGCTGGGTGTAGAGACCCCACCAACGCAACCGGCCGCGCAGATCCTGCTTGTCGATCGAATCGAAGCCCTGCTTGGAATAGATGTTTTCGACGCGGGCGCGGACGTTGAGCGGATTGTCGTCCTTCTTGGCCTGCTCGTTGGGGTTGAGCGGCTCCCGGTATCCGAGTTTCCATTGGCCCTCGGCGCGGCGCTTCGTCGGACGTGCCCGCCGCGCCGGTTTGCCGGGGGCGTCTGCGGTCGACGTCATTGATTCTCCTGTCTGGCGGACTCCGGGCAGCATGCAGATCGGGGCTCGAGGCACCCGGGAGTCCTGCAAAGGCTTGGTACAAGGGAAGAGCGTGGCGCGGGCTTGTCACCATCTGCGGTCCGGGCTGTGGACCGTGGGTTGTGCCGCTTGTCAGTTAAGACAGAAAGCGCTGCATACGCGCTTGAGATCGATGTGCCGTCGCATCGCGAGCCACACCCCTTGAGAAGTCACGTCGCCCATAGTGCCACGGCCTTCCTCGATGCGTCTACTTGGGCTTACTTTGGCTCACTCTGAGCCGAAGTCCGTCGGCGCGGTCGACACCGACGTATTCAGGTGTCAACACCGGTCGAGCCGTGGTCATTCCTCTCCGACAGATTCTTTCTTCTTCGTCCTGCTCCACTGGACGGCCGCGACGATGACCTTGATGCCCACGCCGACGACGATCAGGTTGAGGACCATCTGTATCGCCACGATCGCGCGGGACAGATCGACGGCCGCGGTGATGTCGCCGAAGCCCACGGTCGCGAACACCGACAAGGTGAAATAGAGCGAGCTCATCCGGGACAGCGGCTCGTTGAACTGGGCAGGGTCATTGGCCGAGAGCAGAAAATATCCGAGGGAGAAGCCGAGCAGGTAAAGCGGGGCGATGATGGCAAGAGCCTCGATCGCCTGGACCGCGGGCGCCGGAGCCCGCAGGATCCGCCCGATCTGCCAGACGGCTGTGAGCGCAGCGACCACCAGGAACGCCGCCACGACCACCACTTCGCCCCAGCCGTCGAGCACCGTCCACGGCACCATGAAGTACGCGGCCAGATAAGCGACCACGATGCCGAAAGATCGCACCATCGCCCAGACGATCAGGCTTCTGGGCAGTTGGATGAAGTCGCCCGACCTATCGGGTCGTGTCATGGGTCTCGCCCCTCGCCGGTTGCGCTGAATTCTGTTGTTGTCGCCGGTACTGGGATGATCGAACCACGATGCCGAACACCTTCATCCCGAAGTCGCGATCCGAGACCCCTCTGGGGTTGTACATCCACGTCCCGTTCTGCGCGACGCGCTGCGGTTACTGCGACTTCAACACCTACACGCCCGGTGAGCTGGGCAGCAGTTCGTCACCGGAGCAGTGGCTCTCCGCGCTCGACGGTGAACTGTCGATGGCGGCGACCCACCTCGATCCGTCCAGGCCCGTCTCGACGATCTTCGTCGGCGGTGGCACCCCGTCCCTGCTGGGCGCGGAGGGTTTGGGGCGCGTCATGGCATCGGTGCGGAGTCATTTCGACATCGCACCGGGTGCCGAGATCACCACCGAATCGAATCCCGAATCGACGTCGCCGGAGTTCTTCGAGGGCATCGTCGCGGCCGGGTTCACCCGTGTCTCACTGGGGATGCAATCGGCGGCGGGTCATGTTCTCGCAGTGCTGGACCGCACGCACACCCCCGGCCGGGCCGTCACCGCCGCGCGTGAGGCCAGGGCCGCCGGGCTCGGACACGTGAACCTCGATCTGATCTACGGCACCCCGGGAGAGCGCGACGAAGATCTCGCTTCGTCGCTCGATGCGGTGCTCGATGCCGGGGTGGACCACGTGTCGGCCTACGCGCTGATCGTCGAAGACGGCACCGCGCTGGCCCGACGGGTACGTCGGGGAGAGCTGCCGGCCCCCGATGACGACGTGCTCGCGAGCCGGTACGAGATGATCGACGAGCGACTCTCGGCCGCGGGGCTTCGGTGGTACGAGGTGTCCAACTGGGCGCGAACCGAGGTTCCCGACTCGTTCTGTCGGCACAATCTCGGCTATTGGGACAGCGCCGACTGGTGGGGTGCCGGGCCTGGGGCGCACTCGCACGTCGCGGGGGTGCGCTGGTGGAACCACAAACACCCGGCCAGGTATGCCGCCGCGGTGGCGGCCGCAGAACTACCGGTTGCCGGCCACGAACAGCTGAGTCCGGACGATCAGCACACCGAACGGGTGATGCTGGCGATCCGCCGTTCGGTCGGGCTCGCGTGGTCCGAACTCCGTCCCGACGAGCAACAGCGGGCCGCGCGAACGATCTCCGACGGGCTCACCGAACGGGTCGGATCGTCCCTGGTTCTGACCAGCCGTGGACGTCTGCTGGCTGATGGCGTGGTCCGTGACCTGTTGGCCGGCTGACACTCTCGACACCGGTACTCGGTTCGCGGGTGAGCTCGGACACGTTGTCCAGGTCGAGTAGTCGTGCATGGATGACGTGCCGGTTGCGCAACGCCGACCGGACTGCGCGATGTAGGCCGTCCTCGAGATAGATGTCGCCCTGCCAGCGCACGGCGTGTGCGAACAGGTCTCCGTAGAAGGTCGAGTCCTCGGAGAGCAGCTTGTCCAGCGCGAGCACCGTGGTGACGGTGATGAGCTGATCGAGCCGCAACTGGCGCGGCGGGATCTTGGCCCAATCGCGAATGGACAACTGATGGTCCGGGTACGGCTTCCCGTCGCGGACGCCCTTGAAAATCACCGGTTCACCGTATCGGTTCTCCGTCGCCGTAGACTTGATGAATGCTGTGAAGTGCCCATTGTCCAAAGCCGAGGGCTGGAGGTGAACTGCTCATGTCGAGCACCGATGAACGTCGTTTCGAAGTACTTCGCGCCATCGTCACCGACTATGTCGCGACGCAGGAGCCGATCGGCTCCAAGGCACTGGTCGATCGCCACCACCTCGGTGTGTCCAGCGCCACCGTCCGCAACGACATGGCCGTACTCGAGGCCGAGGGGTACATCACCCAGCCGCACACCAGCTCCGGCCGCGTTCCGACGGACAAGGGGTACCGCCTGTTCGTCGACCGCATCAGCGAGGTGAAGCCGCTGTCACCTGTGGAGCGGCGCACCATTCTGAGCTTCCTCGATTCCGGGGTCGACCTCGACGACGTTCTCCGGCGGTCGGTGCAGTTGCTGGCCCAACTCACCCGGCAGGTCGCGGTGATCCAGTACCCGGTGCTCTCGTCGTCCTCGGTCCGTCACCTCGAGGTGGTCGCATTGACCCCGGCCCGATTGCTGCTGGTGGTGATCACCGACACCGGCCGCGTCGAACAGCGCATCGTCGACCTCGGCTCCGACCTGAACGACGAAGACATCAGCCGGCTGCGCGACATGTTCGGTGCCGCGCTGAACGGCCAGCGGCTCGAGGTCGCCTCACATGCGGTCGCGGAGCTGGCCAACAAGGCACCCGAAGACCTGCGTCAGCCGTTCATCAGGGTCGCGACCGTGTTGGTGGAGACACTGGTGGAGCGATCGGCCGATCGGTTGCTGATGGGTGGCACCTCCAATCTGACCCGGGCCGCCGCCGATTTCGCGCCGATGGCCGGCGCCATGGGATCGGTCCTCGAAGCGCTCGAAGAGCAGGTGGTGGTCCTGAAATTGTTGGCCGCCACACAGAACACCGGCACCGTGACGGTGCAGATCGGCGAGGAGACCCGAGAAGAGAACCTGCGTGGCACCGCCGTGGTTTCCACCGGGTACGGTGCCTCGGGCACTGTGTTCGGTGGTCTCGGCGTGCTCGGACCGACCCGGATGGACTATCCGGGAACGATCGCGTCCGTCGCCGCCGTTGCCAGATACGTCGGCGAGGTACTCGCCGATCGATGACGTGCAACGCCGCACACTGACCTGAATAACCCATCCGGACGCGCCTGCTCGGTGCTCCCGGAGATGAATCAAAGAACGGAAAATGCATCGCCGTGGCACGTGACTACTACGGGATCCTTGGTGTGGACAGAGGCGCCAGCGACCAGGAAATCAAACGCGCATACCGCAAGTTGGCGCGTGAATTGCACCCCGACGTCAACCCCGACGAGTCGGCCCAGAACCGCTTCCAGGACGTGACCGCCGCCTACGAGGTGCTGACCGACCCCGAGAAGCGACGAATCGTGGATGCCGGCGGTGACCCGCTCGAATCGGCAGGCGCCGGTGGCTTCGGGGGCTTCGGCAACGGTGGGTTCACCGGTGGCCTCGGCGACGTCTTCGAGGCGTTCTTCGGTGGCGCGGGCGGCGGCGGCGGACGGGGTCCGCGTGGTCGCGTCCAAGCGGGTTCCGACGCGCTCCTGCGGATGCGACTGGACCTCGACGAGTGCGCGGCGGGTGTCAGCAAAGAGGTGACGGTCGATACGGCGATTCTCTGCGACGTGTGCACGGGGTCGGGTACAAACGGCAACAGCAAGCCGGTCGTGTGTGAAACCTGCCGTGGCGCAGGCGAAGTGCAGTCGGTGCAACGCTCGTTCCTCGGCCAGGTGATGACGTCGCGACCGTGTCCCACCTGTGGGGGCGCCGGTGAGACCATTCCCGATCCGTGCCACAAGTGCGGTGGTGACGGACGAGTGCGTTCGCGTCGCACCCTCACGGTGAAGATCCCCGCTGGTGTTGCCGACGGCATGCGGGTTCGTCTCGTCGGCCAGGGCGAGGTGGGACCCGGTGGCGGTCCTGCCGGCGACCTCTACGTGGAGGTCCAGGAAAAGCAACACAGCGTCTTCGTCCGCGACGGCGACGATCTGCACTGCACCGTGCGTGTCCCGATGGTCGACGCGGCCCTCGGTGGCGAGATCGACATCGACACGATCCTGGGCGGCTCCACCCGCGTGGTGATCGAACCCGGAACGCAACCAGGGCAGATCGCCAAGATCCGTGGTCAGGGAATGCCGCACCTGCACACCGGGGTGCGCGGCACCCTGCATGTGCACCTCGACGTGGTGGTGCCGACGCGCCTCGATTCGCAACAGACCAAGCGTCTCAAGGAGTTCCGGAAGCTGACTCTCGAGGACCAGATCGAACTGGTGCACGCCGGGTCATCGAACACCGGGGGACTGTTCTCCCGGCTGCGTAACGCCTTCGCCGGGCGCTGACGCAGGGCTGTGCCGAGAACGCCGTCATGAGTCCGCCGCTGTTCTGGGTCGCCAGCGTGCCGCCCACCGGGGAGATCGCGATCGTGGACGGCGACGAGGGTCGCCATGCCGTCACCGTCACCCGGGTTTCGCCGGGCGAACGCATCATCGTGGCCGACGGTCTGGGGACGTCCGGGCTGGCCGAGGTGATCACGACCGAGGGCAAGGCGTCGCTTCAGGCGCGGGTACTCGATCACGTCGGCAGGTCCGCACCCCGACCGCGGGTGACCGTGGTGCAGGCGCTGCCCAAATCCGAACGATCCGAACTCGCCGTCGACCTCGCCACCGAGGCTGGTGCCGACGCGATCGTGCCGTGGCAGAGTGCCCGCTGCGTTGCGAAATGGGTTGGGCCCAAGGCGGACAAGGGTGTGGCGAAGTGGCGGGCGGCCGCTCGGGCGGCAGCCAAGCAGAGCCGGCGGGCCTTCATCCCGGAGGTGGAAGACCTCGCTGCGACGCGGGACGTCGTGACGCGCGCACAACAGGTCGTCGTGGCCGGCGGCATCGTCGCGGTCCTGCACGAGAGTGCCCGGTCGGGCCTGGCCACGCTGGACCTGTCGAGCGCTGCGGAGATCATGCTGATCGTGGGACCAGAAGGCGGACTGGACGATTCGGAAGTCGCGGCTCTGGTGTCGGTCGGTGCGGTCGCGGTCCTGCTCGGCCCCGAGGTGCTGCGCACCTCCAGTGCCGCGGCGGTCGCACTCGGTGCCATCGGCGCGCTGACCCCGCGTTGGGCGGTGGGCACGCCATGGAGGTGAGGGTCAAAAGGGTGAAACTGGCCTACGGCGAGCGTAATTCGCAGTTCGGTCACGTTTACCTGCCGACATCGCCCACGGAGAACGGTGTGCCGGTCATCGTCCTCGTGCACGGCGGCTACTGGAGCACCGAGTTCGGGCTCACCATCGAGACCGCCATCGCCCGCGATCTCGCCGCCCGCGGAGCCGTGGTCTGGAACATCGAGTACCGCCGCGTCGGGGAAGAAGGCGGTGGATGGCCGCGCACGGGCAACGATGTCGTCGCCGCGATCTCCGCACTCGACGGCCCGGTCCGATACGCCTTGCCCGAACACATCGCGTCCGCGGCCGACTGGTCGCGGGTCACTGTCATCGGGCACTCGGCGGGCGGCCAGCTCGGGGTGTGGGCCGTGGCCCAGCTGGGCGCCGTCACCAAGAGAGCAGCGATCTCCACGGTGATCGCGCAAGCAGCCCCGCTCGATCTGCAGTCGGGTGGACGCGCCGGACGCCCGTCACTGCGTGCGTTGATGGGGGCTTCGATCAAGCAGGCGCCGCAGCTGTACCGCGACGCCTCACCGGTGGAGCAGGCACCTTTTCCCGCCCACGTCGTGGCGATCCACGGCGACCTCGATGAGTCGGTGCCGGTCGAGGTGAGTCGCGACTACGTGCACCGCGTGGTGCACGCCGGTCAGTCGGCGGAACTCATCGTGGTCCCCGGTGAGGGCCACGACGTGTTCGTCAATCCGCGCAGCAGGGGTCATCGAGAGACGGTCCGGGTACTCGGTATCTGACGGCGCGAGGTCCGGCTTCGACGAGCAGGCGAAATATTGACGTGAAACCGGGCGTTTCATCGACGTAGAATCAATCGAACCCAGCGGCAGAGCAGGAGAAAAGAACTTCGTGAGAGATGACAACAGCGCGACCCGAACCAGCGACAACGCGGACGGGACATCGGCGCGTGCGACGGTGACCACAACCCTCGAAGTGTCACCGGATGTCATCTTCGGACTGCTGGGCGCTGGTGACAAGAATCTGAAGCAGCTCGAGTCCGATCTGACCGCCGACATCCATGTACGCGGCAACGCCGTGAAGTTGACCGGTGAACCCGCCGACGTGGCGATCGCCGAGCGCGTTCTCGCCGAACTGTCCTCGGTGGTGCGGCGCGGAACCCCGTTGACGCCGGACCTCGTCCGCCACAGCGTCGGCATGCTGACCGACGGGTCGGGGGCTTCGCCTGCGGAGGTGCTGAGTCTGGACATCATCTCCAGGCGCGGCAAGACCATCCGGCCCAAGACGCTCAACCAGAAGCACTACGTCGACGCGATCGACAAGAACACCATCGTCTTCGGCATGGGTCCGGCCGGCACCGGCAAGACCTACCTCGCGATGGCCAAGGCAGTGCAGTCGTTGCAGGCCAAAGAGGTGAGCCGGATCATCCTGACCCGTCCTGCGGTCGAGGCCGGCGAACGTCTCGGGTTCCTGCCGGGCACCTTGCACGAGAAAATCGACCCGTATCTGCGGCCACTGCACGACGCCCTCCACGACATGATGGATCCCGAGGCGATCCCGAAACTGATGGAAGCGGGGGTCATCGAGGTGGCACCGCTGGCCTACATGCGTGGCCGCACCCTCAACGACGCGTTCATCATTCTGGACGAGGCGCAGAACACGACGGCCGAACAGATGAAGATGTTCCTCACCCGGCTCGGCTTCGGCTCGAAGATCGTGGTGACGGGCGACGTGACCCAGGTGGACCTGCCGGGCAACTCCGAGAGTGGGCTGCGTGCGGCAAGCCGCATCCTCGAGAACATCGACGACATCTTCTTCTCGCATCTCACCAGCGCCGACGTCGTACGCCATCGCCTGGTGTCCGACATCGTCGACGCCTATGGCCGAGATGAGGCGGCGGCAGAATTGCACGGCAATCGCGCACAGCGCCGTGCCGCGGCCGGCGGTCGGCACCGATGAACGCGGACTCACCCCGAACGACGGGTGGAGACCTGTGAGTATCGAGGTCTCCAACGAATCCGGCGTCGACGTGCCGGAAGAAATGCTCATCGACGTCGCCACCTTCGCGCTCGGCCGCATGGATGTACATCCGGCGGCCGAGTTGTCGATGGTGCTGGTCGACAGCGAGACGATGGCGGAGCTGCACATGCGCTGGATGGACCTGCCCGGTCCCACCGACGTGATGAGTTTCCCGATGGACGAACTGAGTCCGGGTGGACGCCCCGACACCGCAGGGCCGGGTCCTTCCATGCTCGGCGACATCGTGCTGTGTCCGGAGTTCGCGGCAGAGCAGGCCGCGACTGCCCGGCACTCCACCGACCACGAATTGTCCATCCTCACCGTGCACGGTGTGCTGCACCTACTCGGCTTCGACCACGCCGAGCCCGAGGAAGAGAAGGCGATGTTCGGTCTACAGGGCCAGATCATCGAAGACTGGTATGACGACCGGCGCGCCCGCGCCCGCGCCGCCCGGATGGCCCAGCGAGACGCGAAGCTGCTGCACAGCACCGGCTTCGACGACGACTCACCGACCTCCGAGGGAAGCTGATCACCAGTGCCCGCTGATATAGCCCCGCTGATCGCCGCAGTTGCGCTGGTATCGATCGGCGGCGTTTTCGCGGCCATCGACAACGCCCTCGTGACCGTGTCGCCCGCGCGGGTAGAGGATCTGGTCAAAGACGGCCGGCCCGGCGCTCGCCGGCTCCGCGACGTGCTCACCGATCGGGCCAAGTACGTTGCGCTGACCGTGCTGCTGCGCATCGTCTGCGAGACTGCCGCAACGGTTTTCGCTGCCGGGTACGCCGTCGAGGTGCTCGGTACCCCCTGGGGTGTCGTGGTGGCCATCGGCGTGATGGCAGTGGTCAGCTACGTGGTGATCGGAGTGGGCCCACGCACCCTCGGCAGCCAGAACGCCTACTCGTTCGCGGTGAATTCCGCGGCTGTCCTGCAGATCATCGGGGTGCTGCTCACCCCGCTGACCCGGCTGTTGATCGCTCTCGGTAACGCGATCACCCCAGGAAAAGGCTTTCGCAACGGACCGTTCGCCACCGAGGTCGAGTTGCGTGAGGTGGTCGACATGGCCGAGCTCACCGGTGTCGTGGCCGCGGGCGAACGACGCATGATCCAGTCGGTGTTCGACCTCGGTGACACCAGCGCACGCGAGGTGATGGTTCCCCGCGGCGAGATGGTATGGATCGAGGCGACGAAGACCGCGGCCCAGGCCACGTCGCTGGCCGTACGCTCGGGACATTCCCGTCTGCCGGTGATCGGCGAGAATCCTGACGACGTGCTCGGGGTGGTGTACCTCAAAGACCTGGTGCAGCGGGGACTTCCACCGGCCCAGCCGACTGCGGTGGAAGTACGCGAACTGATGCGCGAAGCCGAGTTCATCCCCGATTCCAAGCCCCTCGACAAGGTGCTCGCCGACATGCAGCGCAGCCGCAATCACATGGCGTTGCTGGTCGACGAGTACGGCGGTATCGCCGGTCTGGTGACCATCGAGGATGTGCTCGAGGAGATCGTGGGCGAGATCAACGACGAGTACGACACCGACGAGACCCCGCCCATCGAGGCTCTCGACGACGGGACGGACGGATACCGGGTGTCGTCGAGACTGCCGGTCCAGGACCTCGCGGAGCTGTTCGACGTGGAGTTCGACGAAGACGACGTGGAGACCGTCGGTGGATTGTTCGGCCTTGTCCTCGGCCGGGTTCCGCTGCCCGGAGCTGTCGTGGAACTGCATGGGCTCGAGTTGATCGCCGAGGGCGGGCCGAATCGGCAGGGACGCGTACGGATCACGTCGGTGGTGGTGCACCGGATGCCAGAGAAAGAACTCGAGAAGAAAAAGAAGCGGAAGAAGAAGCGGGACGTGTCGGAAGACGAGACCGTCGACACGGCCGACCATCAGCCGGACACCGCCGAACGCACCACCCAGCTACACGAGGAGGCGTCATGAGCCGACCAGCGGCTTCCGGACTCGATGACGAGGACAGCAAACTGTTGACGTTGGCGCGGGGTGCGATGGCTCGATCGGGCGGCGCCACTGGCGCGGCGGTACGGGACACCGATGGCAGGACGTATGCCGCCGGTTCTGTCGCTCTCACCTCGCTCCGGCTGTCAGCGCTGCAGGTGGCAGTGGCGATGGCCGTGGCCAGCGGTGCCGAGGGATTCGAGGCGGCGGTCATCGCGTCCGGCGCCGATGTGGGCGATGATCCGGGTCTGACACCGTTGACCGAGGTCAGCGCCGACGCGTACGCGCTGGCAGTGGACCCTGCGGGCGCCATCCGGCATCTGGCGGTACCAGCGTGAGCGCTCCAGAGAGCGACTCCGACTTCCGGTCCGGTTTCGTCTGTTTTGTCGGCCGGCCGAACACCGGTAAATCGACGTTGACCAACGCGCTGGTGGGGGAGAAGATCGCCATCACCTCCAGCCGGCCGCAGACCACCCGGCACACCATCCGGGGCATCGTGAACCGCGAGGACACCCAGCTCATCCTGGTGGACACCCCAGGTCTGCACCGGCCCCGCACTCTTCTCGGTAAACGTCTGAACGACCTTGTGCGCGACACGTATTCGGAAGTCGACGCGATCGGATTCTGTGTCCCCGCCGACGAGAAGATCGGGCCGGGGGATCGCTGGATCGCTCAGCAGCTCAAAGAGATGGCCCCGAAGACGCCCGTGGTCGGCCTGGTCACGAAGATCGACAAGGTAAAACCCGACCGTGTCGCTCAGCAGCTGATGGCGTTGTCCGAACTGCTCGGACCCGACAGCGAAGTGGTGCCCATCTCCGCTGCCAAGGGCAAACAATTGGACGTGCTCGTCAACGTCCTGCGCGGATTGATGGAGCCGG
This sequence comes from Williamsia muralis, assembly GCF_051487485.1. Classification (GTDB taxonomy): domain Bacteria; phylum Actinomycetota; class Actinomycetes; order Mycobacteriales; family Mycobacteriaceae; genus Williamsia; species Williamsia muralis_B. The sequence goes on from NZ_JAHVCV010000005.1 coordinate 125,442, forward strand.
GCCCGGCGTATTACCCCGACGGCGAATTGACCGACGAACCCGAGACCACCCTGATGGCCGAGTTCATCCGAGAGGCCGCGCTCGAGGGAATCCACGACGAGCTGCCGCATTCCCTTGCCGTGGTGATCGAGGAGATCATCGAACGGGAGGCTCCGGAAGGGCAGATCCCGATGGTCGACGTGCACGCGAATCTGTACGTGGAGCGCGACAGCCAGAAGGGCATCATCATCGGGAAAAAGGGTGCTCGCCTCAAAGAGGTCGGCACGGTGGCCCGCGTTCAGATCGAGAAAGTACTGGGTGCCAAGGTGTACTTGGACCTTCATGTGAAGGTGGCCAAGGACTGGCAGCGCGACCCCAAGCAGTTGGGACGACTCGGCTTCTGACGGGCGCGCCATAACGACGATCGAGGGAGCAGCCCGATGGATCCGGACGTAGCGCGCAAAATCCGATCACCGTGGCTCTGGCTCATTCCCGTCGGCGCGGTGGTGGTGCTGATGTCCTTGCTGGCCGCGACGTACGTGGGTTCGGTTGCGGACCCGCAGAAGCACCTCGAGAAGTTCCCGGTGCTCCTGGTCAACGAGGACGACGGGGGTCGGTTGCCCGCGCCGGACGGCGGCGAGGGGCCTGAGCAGAATTTTGGCGCCCAGATCGTGTCCGGGCTCGAGAAAGGCTCGGACACAGAGAAATTCGATCTCGAGGTGGTCGACTCGGACACGGCGTTCCGCCGTCTGGACAACGCCGAGGCGTATGGGGCGATCGTCATCCCGCGGAACTTCACCTCGTCCTCCATCGAGTTCGCCGGATCGGCTGTGGGCTTCACTCAAGTCGATCGCCCGACGATCCAGGTCTGGACCAATCCGGGTGCCGGCGCACTCGCTTCCTCGATAGTCACCGCCTACGCGGACACTGCCCTCACCGAGGCCAACACCACGTTCGGCAAGCAGCTCGCGGCCGGGGTGGTCGACCAGGCCAAGCAGGCCGGATTGACCGTGAGTGGCGCGTCCCTGCTGGGGTTGGCCGCCCCGATCGACATCCGGATCGACCCTGCTGATCCACTGCCGGGCAACGCCGGCAACGGACTGACCGCGTTCTATTTCGCGTTGCTGCTGGTGCTTGCCGGGTTCACGGGGTCGGTGATCGTGCAGACCCTCGTCGACGGCATGCTCGGCTTCGGTCCGATGGAGGTCGGACCCCTGTATCGACTGATGGCTCCGCTGAAGATCTCGCGGTGGGGGACCCTGGTGATCAAGTGGTGGATCATGTTCGTGATCGCGCTGGTTCTCGCCTCGGTGTATCTACTGGTGTGCCGAGTGGTCGGGATGGACCTCTCCAATGCCTTCGCCCTCTGGATGTTCGGGGTTCTGGTGATCACGGCGGTGGGGGTGACATGTATGTCGGTGGTCGCGGCCCTCGGATCCTTCGGTCTGCTGGTGAACATGGTGGTGTTCGTGGTGCTGGGTCTGCCGTCCTCGGGTGGCACCGTGCCGTTGGAGGCCACCCCCTCGGTATTCCATTGGCTCGCGTGGTTCGAGCCGATGCATCAGGTGTATCTGGGCACCCGGGCGATCCTGTACTTCGACGTCAACTTCTCTGCCGGGCTCGGTCGGGCGCTGGTGATGACCGGCGTGGGCCTGATCATCGGATTGGTTCTGGGCGCCGTGGTGACCCAGGTGTACGACCGCAAGGGATGGCTACGTGCACCCGGGGGATTCGGCCCTCGGCACCTCGCGGATTCGTCGAAATCCGCCATCTGAACACGCGTGGTATCAAATATCGGCGATTAAATGACGTTTGATTCGTCGCTTGGTGGGGAATAACACGTTCAATCCGTGACGGCGGCGATGAGTCGGGGCATGCGTCGCAGCGGTAGGACATCGGCTGATGCCGGTGACGCGGTGTCCAATCAGCGGCACGGCAATTCCACGTGTTCGAACGCTGAAAGGCCATGCCGCGATGACGAATGACCTGACCCCTTTCTATGACGACGTGCAAGCTCATTACGACTTGTCCGACGAGTTCTTCGAACTCTTCCTCGACCCGTCGAGAACATATAGCTGCGCGTATTTCGAACGCGAGGACATGACCCTCGAGGAAGCGCAGCGTGCGAAGGTCGATCTTGCGCTGGGTAAATGCGATCTGCAGGCAGGCATGACGCTGCTCGATGTCGGTTGTGGCTGGGGTTCGACGATGCTGCGAGCACTGGACAAGTACGACGTCAACGTCATCGGCCTGACGCTGAGCCAGAATCAGCACGACCGCGTGGCATCGCTGCTCGACCAGCGGGGCAACACCGGACGCAGTGCCGAAGTGCGACTGCAGGGTTGGGAAGATTTCGACCAGCCGGTCGACCGGATCGTCAGCATCGGCGCGTTCGAGCATTTCCGGCGTGAGCGTTATGACGCATTCTTCGACAAGTGTCGCAATATTCTTCCCTCGGACGGTCGAATGTTGCTGCACACCATCACGCAATACAATCGTCACGACATCCGCGCGCGTGGCCTCCCGATCAACAGGGAAGTGCTGGAGTTCGCTCAATTCATCCAGAACGAGATCTTCCCCGGAGGCCAGTTGCCCGAACCCAAGTGGGTTGTCGACGGCGCCGAGGCCGCAGGCTTCGCTGTCGAGCGAATCCATCCTCTGCAGCAGCACTACGCGCGGACATTGGAGATCTGGTCGGCAACGCTGCAAGAGAAGAAAGACCAGGCGATCGCCATTGCTTCACCCGAGGTGTACAACACCTACGTCAAATACCTCAGTGGATGTGTGGACTATTTCCGGAAAGGCTATATCGACGTCATGCAGTTCAGTTTGTCCAAGCAGCAGTCTCAGTCCGCGCAGCAATGAGCGTGCAGCAGGAAGCGGTTTCGACCGCAGACGTGGCAACCTCCCTCCTGGGTCGGCCCTACCGCCTGTCCGACACCTACGAGGTCGGGCGGGAGAAGATCCGGGAGTTCGCAAGGGCAGTGCAGGACCACCACCTCGCCCACTACGACGTGCGGGTCGCGCGCGCTCTGGGGCACGAGGGGTTGGTCGCGCCGATCACCTTCACCGCGATCCTCGGCGGCATATCGCAGCGGTGTGTCTTCGATCAGTTCCTGCCCGGCTACGACCTGAGCCAGGTGTTGCAGACCGAACAGCGCATTCGCCAGCATCGGCCGTTGCGTGCGGGCGACGACATCACCTGCCGGATCACTCTCGATGCCTTCCGGGCCGGGCACGGCCAGGACTCGTTTGTCCTGAGAACCGACATGTCGGATCAAACCGGCGCCCTTGTCCAGACCGGGTGGACCACTGCGGTCGCCCGCTCAGGCGGGGTTGTCGACGAGAACATCGCCCAGGCCGTGGAGGGTATTTTGATGCGCGCCGCCACCGAGGCCGGCGGCGAGATCGGCTCGTCTATCGTGCATCTCGTGGAGGACAACTCGGGCGCGCTGGTAATTGCCGATTCCGTTGCGCCGCAACCCAAGCGGCGGTTCGCCGATGTTTCCGTCGGTGACGAGATCTCGGCTCGCACCGTGCAGGTCGCCCGCGGCGATTTGGTGAACTATGCGGGGGTGTCGGGTGATGAGAACCCGATCCACTGGAGCGAGCAGGTGGTCGATCTCGCCGGCCTCGACAACGTCGTTGCACACGGGATGCTCACCATGGCCTTCGGCGGCGGCTACCTGTCCGAGTGGGTGGGCGACCCCGGGGCTGTGATCGAGTACGGCGTGCGTTTCACCCGGCCGGTGTTCGTCGAGGCGAACACGCCGGCAGAAGTGACCTACACCGGAAAGATCAAAGAGCTCGACGAGTCGAACCGGACCGCCACGATCGTCCTCAACGCCACCGCTCGCGGAAGCCGCATCTTCGGTAAGGCGACGGCCATCGTGCAGCTGGCGTGATCGCCGGACCCGATCGGGTGCCTGGTGAGGCATGTCGGATCGGACGCCGGTCGGTGCCCGGTGGAACAATGTCCGGGTGAGGTTGTATCGAGATGAGGCGGTGGTCGTCCGCCAGCACAAGCTGGGCGAGGCCGACCGCATCATCACGCTGCTCACCAAGGAGCACGGGCTGGTCCGTGCCGTCGCCAAAGGGGTGCGGCGTACCCGCTCGAAGTTCGGTGCCCGGCTCGAACCGTTTGCGCACGTCGACGTGTTGCTCCACCCGGGCCGCAACCTCGACATCGTCACCCAAGTCTACAGTCTCGACACGTTCGCCTCGGCCATCGTCTCCGACTACGGCCGGTACACCACGGCCTGTGCGATCTTGGAGACCGCGGAGCGTCTGGCCGGCGAGGAACGAGCGCCGGCGGCCCGCCTCCAGAGGTTGACGGTGGGCGCGCTGCGAGCGGTCGCGGCGGCGGATCGGCCCAAGGAGCTCGTGCTCGACGCATTCCTGTTGCGTGCGATGGATTTCGCCGGCTGGATGCCGGCGCTGGAGAACTGTGCGCGCTGCGGTGATCCCGGGCCTCACCGTGCCTTTCACGTGGCGGCCGGCGGCGCGGTCTGTGTGCACTGCCGCCCACCCGGCTCGGCGACGCCTTCACCCGGGGTACTCGACCTGATGGATGCGCTCTACCGTGGCCAGTGGGAACACACAACCGAGATCAGCGAATCGGCTCGGCGGCAGGCCAGCGGTTTGACCGCGGCACATCTGCAATGGCATCTCGAACGCCAGCTGCGCACCCTGCCGCTGATCGAACGCGAGGCGCCACACCGGGGGCTCATCCCCGCCGGCGTGCCCATCGCCCCTGCCAGAAAGGACATCAGTGATCCAGCGACGACGCAGCGCGGCGCGGCGAGCTGAGGCACAAGCCGCAGCGGAGGCGACATCACGGGTGATCCGTCCGCCCGACCCGCACCCGTCGGGCGCGCGGCCTCCCGCGATACCGGCCGAGTTCGTCCCCAAACACGTCGCCCTCGTCATGGACGGGAACGGCCGCTGGGCCACCGACCGCGGGCTTCCGCGCACCGAAGGCCACAAGCGCGGCGAGGCGGTGCTCATGGACACGGTCTGCGGGTGCATCGAGATGGGTGTGGGGTGGCTGTCCGCGTACGCGTTCTCCACCGAGAATTGGAGCCGCAGTCCCGACGAGGTCCGATTTCTCATGGGCTTCAACCGCGACGTCATCAGGCGTCGGCGCGACGAGATGCACGAGATGGGTGTCCGAGTTCGCTGGGCCGGACGACGACCACGGCTGTGGCGCAGCGTCATTCGTGAGCTCGAGGTCGCCGAGGAGCTGACCAAGGACAACACCACCATGACCTTGACGATGTGCGTCAACTACGGCGGCCGGGCAGAGATCGCGGATGCCGCCCGCGAGATCGCCCGTCGCGCAGCCGCGGGAACGCTGGACCCCGAACGCATCACCGAGGCCTCCTTCGCGCGCTATCTCGATGAACCCGACATGCCGGACGTGGATCTGTTCCTGCGTCCCTCGGGGGAACAGCGCATCTCCAATTTCCTGCTCTGGCAATCGGCTTATGCCGAAATGGTGTATCAGCACAAGCTGTTCCCGGATTTTGATCGCCGGGATCTGTGGGACGCGTGCGTCGAATACGCAAGCCGCGACCGGCGTTTCGGTGGCGTGCCGGGGTCTTCCGGTGTCTGAGGCGCAGGGCGAAGCCGGACTCATCGCGCGAACCGCCGAGGTGCTCGCATCGGAGGTCTCGGTGCAACCGGGCGAGGACAATTCGCTCACCGTGTATTTCCAGGGCACCGTGGTCTCGATGCGTGCGTTGTCTCTCGCACCCGGACTCGACGTCCTGTCCCTGACTCAAGTGCTCGCGTGGGACCTACCGGTGACCGATCAACTGCGAGCCGACGTTGAGCAGGCGTCGGGATCGTCCAACTTCGGCACCGTCAAACTCGCGGTGCACGAAGTGACCGCAGATGTGTTGTTGCACTACACGTTTCCGGCTGGAACCTTGTCCGATGAAGCGTTGCGCACGATGCTGATGATGGTGCTCGGTGTAGGGGCCGAGGTGGGTGCCCGCATCCGGGGATGACCGGTGTTGCGGCTGTTTCGACGGGCCGGTTCAGGAGCAGGAACCGCAGCGGCCGAACACCTCGACCGTGTGACTGATGTCGACGAACCCGTGCTGGGCGGCGACCTCGGTGGCCCACTGCTCGACGACGTCGGCCTGCACCTCCACGGTGGTACCGCACTCGCGACAGACCAGGTGGTGATGGTGATCGCCCGACGAGCAATGCCGGTACACCGATTCGCCCGAATCGGTCCGCAGCACGTCGACCTGTCCGGCGTCGGCCAAGGCCTGCAGGTTGCGGTACACCGTTGTCAGTCCGATGGATTGTCCGGAGGCCTTGAGCTGATCATGGAGGTCCTGGGCGGACCGGAATTCTTCGCTGCCCGACAGCAATTCGGCGATTGCGCTGCGCTGCCTGGTGGATCGGACGCCGGTGACCGGACGTTGCTCGGTGCCTGAGCTCATGGCCGGGCCTCACCGTTCGTGGACTCCTCGGTCGCATGTGCGATCGCATCGGTGACGATGTGTGCGAGGTGGTCGTCGACGAGCGTGTACAGCACTTCCCGGCCTGAACGGCGGCCCTCGACGACGCCTGCCGACTTGAGCACCCGGAGATGCTGGCTGATCAGCGGCTGGGGGACCGACAACGCGCCCACGAGTTCGTGCACGCATCGTCCGCCGGAGAGCAGTTCGAGGACGATCGCGATCCGGACAGGAGCCGACAGCGCGCGGAGTAATTCGCCGGCAGCGTCGAGGATCTGTTTGTCGACGCGGTGCTCGCCGGATGGCCTCACTGTTCCCGAGGCGGCCATGTCTGATTGGCCGGTACCGGCGGAACGGCCGCTGAGGGGTTGGGTTGTCACGAATACTCCCGGGGTTCGAACGAACGAAAGCTCTTGACAACCATTTTCATATGCGTTGGACGCTATGTCAAACGTGGGCGCGCTCGGCAAGGACGTCCGCGGCCGTGTCCCGCTCGCGCGCTGCCGGGGGACAGAGGCCCCGCGCGCGACCGTTAGGCTAGTCGCGTGGCAGGCAAAACCAATCTCGTGGAAACCGTCGTCAACCTCTGTAAACGACGGGGGCTGGTGTATCCGTGTGGAGAAATCTACGGCGGCACCAAGTCGGCCTGGGACTATGGCCCACTCGGCGTGGAGCTCAAGGACAACATCAAGAAGCAGTGGTGGCGGAACATGGTCACCTCGCGCGATGACGTCGTCGGTCTCGATTCGTCCGTGATTCTGCCGCGCCAGGTGTGGGAAGCCTCCGGCCACGTGGAGACCTTCAGCGACCCACTGGTCGAGTCGCTGCACACGCACAAGCGCTACCGCGCCGACCATCTCATCGAGGCCTACGAGAACAAGCACGGCCACCTTCCGCCCAACGGACTGGCCGACATCAACGACCCGGAAACCGGCCAGCCCGGATCGTGGACCGAACCCCGGGCGTTCTCCGGTCTGATGAAGACCTACCTCGGCCCGGTCGACGACGAGGCCGGCCTCCACTACCTGCGGCCAGAAACCGCGCAGGGCATCTTCATCAACTTCAAGAACGTGATGACGACAACGCGCAAGAAGCCGCCGTTCGGCATCGGGCAGATCGGCAAGAGCTTCCGCAACGAGATCACGCCGGGAAACTTCATCTTCCGTACCCGTGAGTTCGAGCAGATGGAGATGGAGTTCTTCGTCAAGCCCGGCGAGGACGAGACCTGGCATCAGTACTGGATCGACTACCGGCTCAAGTGGTACACCGACCTCGGCATCGATCGGGACAACCTGCGTCTGTACGACCACCCCAAAGAGAAGCTGTCGCATTACTCCAAGGGAACGGTGGACGTGGAGTACCGCTTCGGATTCGCCGGGGGCGAATGGGGCGAGCTCGAGGGTGTGGCCAACCGCACGGACTTCGACCTCGGAACCCACATCAAGCATTCGGGCGAGGATTTGTCGTTCTTCGATCAGGCATCCGGTGAGCGCTACGTGCCGTACGTGATCGAGCCGGCCGCCGGCCTGACCCGCTCGCTGATGGCCTTCCTCTGTGACGCGTACACCGAAGAGCAGGTCCCGAATGCCAAGGGTGGCACCGACACCCGCACGGTTCTGAAGCTCGATCGGCGACTGGCCCCGGTGAAGGTGGCCGTGCTCCCGCTGTCGCGCAACGAGCAGTTGTCACCCAAGGCGAAAGACCTGGCCGCCGAATTGCGCCAGAACTGGAATGTCGACTTCGACGACGCCCAGGGCATCGGCAAGCGGTACCGCCGCCAGGACGAGATCGGCACACCGTTCTGCGTCACCATCGACTTCGACACCCTCGAGGACAACGCCGTGACAGTGCGCGAGCGCGACACCATGACCCAGGAGCGGGTCGCCCTAGACAAGGTCGTCGAGTATCTGGCCGTCCGCCTGATCGGCTGCTGACCGCAGGCGACGCTGCCTATGATCGCCGTAGGCAGCGTCGCCGATCAGTCAGGAGCGGGTCATGAAGAAGGTCTTGAAGTCTCTGTCCGAGGACGAGTACCGCTTGGTTCGCCAAACCAAGCGAAAGCAATTGACCGACTTGGACGAGGATTCTCTGATCGCGTTGCACGTGCGCACCCGCCGGGCCCGCAACAAACACGTGAAGAACTACCGGCAGGCAGCCGCACAATCCGTACGCGCGAAGGGCGGACGCGGTGCCGCCCGGCCGGCCACCAAGCACAATGCGGCCAAGGCGGAGGCCTTCGAGGCCGCTTTGGCGCGGGTGAGCAGGCAGCTGGGTGTTGTCGCGAAACGCAGCGCTGCCGAGCTCAAGAAGGAACGTCTGTCGAATGCGAAGGGCGAGGGCACTTCGTTCAGCGGCTCTGCCGACGGCAAGGGCACAGTGATCTCCGAGGGCACCACCCGCGCTGACAAGACGCGGAAGTCGCCTGGCCGCAAGAAGATTGCGGCATCGTCGAAGGCTGCGGGCAAACGTCGGCAGGCGAAGAAAGACAATCGCTGACGACCAGTGTGGTCGTGCCGTGGACGGATTCGGCGGCTGAACTGTCTGAAATCCGTCTGATCTGGGATACTCGGGTTCTGTAGCAAGCCGTCTGGGCGCGCATGGGGCGCGGCCGAAATCGACGGCAGGAGAGTGGGTAGTTGTGTCTGTAAGCGGGAAAATCGTTCATTTTGATCCCAACAAGGGATTTGGGTTCTTGGCACCCGACGCCGGTGGCTCGGATGTGTTCCTCCACATCAACGACATCGACATCGACGAGCATTCGCTCAAACCGGGTGCGGCCGTCGAGTTCGACATCGAAGAGACCGACCGGGGATCCAAAGCGATCAATCTGGTGGTGACCGGTGCGGCACCAGCCGGATCCGCTCCGGAGCGTCCGCGGCGTTCAGAGGGCGGGCGCGACAGCGGACGCCCCGACCGCAAGCACGACAGCCGCGACGACCGCCGCAAGCCGCGTCACAACGATGCGGCCACCCTGGATGCGGGCACCTTCTCGGAGGAGATCACCGAGCTCCTGCTCGACGCTTCGAGCACTCTGACCGCCGCGCAGATCCTGGCGATCCGGCAGCGGGTCACCGACTTCGCCATCGCCCGGGGCTGGGTGTTTGACTGACTCGTCCGCGGGAACGCCCCCGCCGGTCCTACGTGCCGAGTACGACGAGGCCGATGTAGAGCGGCTGGTCCCCGAAGGCTCGAAGGTGGCCGGACTCGCCGGCACCCGCAACGACTATCGCAGTGCCTTCGCCCGGGATCGGGCGCGGGTTCTGCACTGCGCTGCGCTGCGCCGGCTGGCCGACAAGACCCAGGTCGTCGGTCCGCACGAGGGTGACACCCCCCGTACCCGGCTCACCCATTCCCTCGAGGTCGGCCAGATCGGCCGCGGGATCGCGATCGGGGTGGGATGCGATCCCGACCTGGTGGACCTCGCGGGCCTGGCGCACGACATCGGACACCCGCCGTACGGACACAACGGTGAACGTGCGTTGGACGAGGTCAGCAGTGAGTACGGCGGATTCGAGGGCAACGCCCAGAACCTTCGCATCCTGACGCGGCTCGAACCGAAAATCCTTGACGCGGAAGGACGCAGCGCAGGGCTCAACCTCACGAGGGCGTCGCTTGATGCCACGTTGAAGTATCCCTGGACGCGGCCATCTCCCGGCGCGAAGTTCGGCGCATACGGTGACGATTCGGCGATGCTCGACTGGATCCGCAACGGCCGCACCGATACCCGGCAATCGCTCGAATGCCAGGTGATGGACTGGTCGGATGACGTGGCCTACTCGGTGCACGATGTCGAGGACGGAGTGATGGCCGGCCGCATCGACCTGCGGAGCCTCGGCAACCCCACCGATCAGCGCGACCTGGCCGCAGTCGGACTACGTGAGTTCCCCGGCCTCGAAGAGAACGTGCTGATCGAGGCGGCGGCCCGGCTGTGGGGGACGGACATCGTGAACGAGGTGGGGGAGTACGACGGGACACTGGCTCGCTCGGTCGCTCTCAAACGGCTCACCAGCGAACTGGTCGGCCGTTTCGCGTCCGCCGCGATCAGCATGACCCGTCGAGAGGCCCAGGAGCGCGGTGTCAGCCGCTATCAAGCGGATCTGGTCATCCCGCCTGCCGTGGCAGCCGAGGTCGCGGTGCTCAAGACCCTGGCGTTGCGGTTCATCTTCTCCGATCCACGCCATCGCGCCCATCAGGCCCGCCAGCGTGACCGGATCCACCGGGTCGCCAACTGGCTGGTGCACGCCGCCCCCGGTGGCCTGGACCCGTTGTTGGTTCCCGCGTGGCATCAGGCAGCCGACGACGCAGAACGTATGCGGGTGATCATCGACCAGATCGCGTCGATGACCGAGGGGCGTCTCGAGCGCATGGACAAGCAGAACCTCGGAGCGTCAGCCCACCTCGGCTAACCCGATCTTGGTGGGTTCTGGTGAGCGTTTGTGCAGGTCGGCTTCGCCGAAAGCCACCATTTTCGGGGGGCGGGTACCGACCGCTCGCAGCGGCCTAGACTTGCTGTCGTGGCAGGCCGAATTCCCGATCGCGACATCACCGCTATCCGCGAAAAGGCACACATCGAGGAAGTTGTCGGTGAGTATGTCGCCCTGCGCAAGGCCGGCGCCGATTCACTCAAGGGACTGTGCCCGTTCCACGACGAGAAGTCGCCGTCGTTCCATGTTCGGCCCAACCACGGTCACTTCCACTGCTTCGGATGTGGTGAAGGCGGCGACGTCTACACGTTCCTGCAGAAGGTGGAGCACGTCAGCTTCGTCGAGGCTGTCGAGCAGCTTGCCGACCGGGTTGGGTACCAGATCAGCTTCGAAGGTGGCGGCACCAGCGTCGCCCGTGATCGGGGAACCAGAGCACGACTGGTGGCGGCCAATGCGGCAGCCCAGAAGTACTACGCGGAGCAACTCAAGACACCTGAGGCCCAGACCGCCCGCGACTACCTCACCGAGCGGTCGTTCGACGGCGCAGTCGCGCTGAAGTTCGGTCTTGGCTACGCGCCGGCCGGCTGGGACAAGATGACCAAAGCCCTGCTGTCTCAGGGTTTCGAGTTCGCCGAACTCGAGGCCGCGGGGCTCTCGAAGCAGGGACAGCGCGGCCCCATCGACCGGTTCCATCGCCGACTGCTCTGGCCGATTCGCAATCTCGGCGGCGACGTCATCGGTTTCGGTGCCCGCAAGTTGTTCGACGACGACAACATGGGCAAGTACATGAACACACCAGAGACCATGTTGTACAAGAAATCTCAGGTGCTGTTCGGTCTCGACCACGCCAAGAAGTCGATTGCCAAGGGCCACCAAGCTGTTGTGGTCGAGGGTTACACCGACGTGATGGCGATGCATCAGGCCGGCGTCACCACGGCCATCGCCTCGTGTGGCACCGCGTTCGGCGAAGACCACCTCGCGTTGCTGCGGCGATTGATGATGGACGACAGCTACTTCCGCGGCGAGGTGATCTACACCTTCGACGGTGACGAGGCCGGGAAGGCCGCCGCGCTCAAGGCATTCGAGGGTGAACAGAGCATTGCCGGTCAGACGTTTGTCGCGGTGGCGCCCGGCGGGATGGATCCCTGCGAGCTGCGCCAGGAACACGGCGACGCCGCCGTCCGGGATCTCATCGCCAGGCGTATCCCGATGTTCGAGTTCGCGGTGAAGACTCTGCTGGGAAACTACGACCTGGATACGGCCGAGGGGCGGGTTCACGCTCTGCGGGAGGCGGTGCCCGTTGTCGCACGGATCCGCGACGTAGCGCTGCGGGACGAGTATGCGCGGCAACTGGCCGGATGGGTCGGCTGGGACGACACCTCGCAGGTGCTGCGGCGGGTGCGCGAAGAAGCGGGCAAGCAGGCCAAAGCGGCCCGCTCCGGCGCCGCGGACACGTCGAAGAACCGAGACCGTCGGGTTGATGCGGTGCAGGACGCAGATCGGCCGAAGGCCGACTCGAAGACGCCGACCGTGGTTCGCCCACGTCCGTCCGATCCACGGTTGTGGGCGCAACGTGAGGCGCTCAAGGCGGCGCTGCAGTATCCCGCCATCGCCGGGACGGTGTTCGATTCCCTGCCCCCCGAATGCTTCACCGAGCCCGCGTACCAGGTCATCCGCGAAGCCATCGCCTCCGCCGGGGGCACGGGGACGTCGCATGGGGGAGCGCAGTGGGTGGACAGCGTCAGTCAGTGCCTCGAAGGCGCTGTGCTGGAGTCGCTGGTGACCGAACTCGCCGTCGAGTCGATGCCGGTGTCGGAGTACATGATTCCGAAGTACGTCGGCAGCGTGCTGGCCCGGCTGCAAGAAGTGTGGGTCGGTGCCCAGATCGCCGACCTCAAGTCGAAGCTACGTCGCATGTCACCCGGCGACGACCCCGATGCCTACAACGCGCTGTTCGGCGATCTGGTGGCCTTGGAGGCCTATCGGCGCAGCCTGCTCGAGCAGGCCGTGGCGCCTACCCAGGACGCCGGCTGACCGGTTGGTCAGTTGTTGCGGACCTCGTCGGGGCCCAACACGGTGGTGGTGTCGTCGATCTCACGCAACTCAGTGAGCTTGGGCTGGGTGCTGAGCTTCTCCGACAACTTCTGCCTGCCCACGTCCACAGCCTTCTTGGTGGCGGGCGACGCGGCGACGGTGCGGTAGGCGCGATTGATCTGCTCGTAGCGCTTGCGACCGGCTTTCGCCCCGAGGACGTAGCCGACGCTGACAGCGGCGAGGAATCGAACCATAGGAAGTCTTGCCTCCAGTGCGGGTGACGGGCGAACACGGCGCCGTGTTCGCGATTGCTCGCCCCATCCTGCCTGATGTGGTCGGCGCACGCGGAACTTGCCTGGTCGGACGCCCCGCGAGCAGGCGATTTGGCATGTCCCCGCACCTGTAGGCTAAAGTCATTGTTCGGCGCTCGCGCCAGATATTCCCCCATAGCTCAATTGGCAGAGCTTCCGACTGTTAATCGGACGGTTACTGGTTCGAGTCCAGTTGGGGGAGCAGATAAGCCCAGGTAGACCGGTTTCGCCGGACCGCCTGGGCTCTTTTGTATCCAAGGGTCGTGCCGGCGGGACCCGCGGCGGGTCGAGTACGACGTGATCGACGCGGCTCGGTAGCATCAGCACGTTCGCTGCGTCGATGACGCGGCCTCGGGGCGGTAGCTCAGTTGGTTAGAGCCGTGGACTCATAATCCATTGGTCGCGGGTTCGAGCCCCGCCCGCCCCACCATGACGCGCTTACTCGAACCCCGGATCAAAACAAGATCCGAAAGGGAGTGTGTGAGTGCCGCAAGCGGTAAGCCGACCCGGAGTTTGGGCTCAAGCCGGAATGAGGTGGCGTTTCGCATTCATATTGCTCCAGCTAAGTGTCGCGAGATTGCCTCTGACGCCATATTGTGGCGGCATTAATCGCCCAGGTTGGGAGCTCCAATGTATGGACCCGCAATAGGTATCGGTCTCGCGGCCGGAACGGCCGTCGCGATCGGAATCGTCTGGTATTACACCCATCACGACACAGCCCCGCCACCACCACCTACGACGGTGGCTCCCGATGGCGGCGTCTGACCCATGCGCGTGGGCAGTTGGCGTCGCTAAGCACCGGCCGTCTTGCTATCCCTCGCGGGGGGTAACATTCTTGATGAGCTTTCCCTGTTCGGCGGAGTTGGAGTAGTGCCCCAGCAGCCCACCAACACCGCGAACACAGAAATGCCCCTTGGCGTGAGCCAAGGGGCATTTGTGCCGGAAGGGTCGGGGGATCTCCCAGCACCAGTGGTTCGACTCAACTATGTGACTGGATGGGTCGATTGCGAATCAATTTCGCAACTCACCGGGAGTCCAACTCCGACCGATCAAGCGCGCCGCGGAACCTCGAGTCCACGCTGCTCGGCGATTTTGTTTGCATTGTCCAATTGAGCGATTCTGTCGTCGTACGATGCGCGATCACCGTCTGCCTGAAGTGAATCGAACTCCATTTGCACAAGCTTTGTCTGGTCGTGGATGAATGCGATGAGCTCGTCGTCGTTCAGGTCGTCCGGTGCGCGGTTCGAGGTGTCGTCCATCGCACCATCATGGACCAAGGGGCAGCCCTCCGACGGTGGAATCGGCTGCGAGAAAGCCCGCGTACTCAGCCTTCTCGACGAATCCGAACCAACTGCAGTGCGCCCGAGATCGCAACGATCGGCCAGCAAACGATCCCGATCCACAAGCTGAGGTTGCGCTCGCCGTCGATGAGGTCGTAGACCGCAAGAGCGGTCAGCAGTACGCCGGCGAGGACGCAGAACCACGCGAGGGTGGAGCGTGCTGACGAGCCCAAGGGCGATTTGTTCGCAGAAGTCACCGAATGAAAGTACATCCGCGCACGCGGTAATGCAGGGTGTATCGAACTGTCAGCCGTGTGCGCGGATCTCTTGGCGAACTATCGCAACAGGAGTTCGCGAATTGCTGCGGAGATTTCGTCCGGTGATTCCTCCGCCATGAAATGCCCGCTGTCGATGATGCGGTGCTGCACATCGATTGCCCACTTCTGCCACAAGGCCTCGGCATCGAATCCCAGAGCTGAGCCCCAGTCTTGAGCAATGACGGTCACCGGCATCGACAACCGCTTGGATGAGTTCAGATCTTCGAGATCGTGCTGAACATCGATGCCGGCCGAGGCGCGATAGTCGGCAACGATCGAGGGCACCGCGTTCGCACTTGCGGCGAGGTACTCACCACGCACGTCCGCGGGAATGGCTTGTGGATCCCGCGTCCAGATGTCGAGAAAGTAGCCGAAGAAGACGTCGGCGCTCGCCGCGATCATGGTCTCGGCCAGGCCGGGCGGTTGTGCCATCAAGTAGAGGTGAAAGCCCACTGCCGCGGAAGTTCCGTGCATGACGTCCCACATGTCGAGCGTGGGAAGCACATCGAGCGACGCCAGATGGGACACGACGCCCGGATGATCGAGGGCGGCCCGGAACGCGACCAACGCGCCGCGGTCGTGCCCGACCAGGGCGAACCGCTCATGGCCGAGCGCCGCGGCGACCGCCACGATGTCCGCGGCCATGGCCCGCTTGGAATATGTGGAGGCATCGGTGTCGGACGGTTTGTCGCTGTCGCCGTATCCCCTCAGATCGGGACAGATCACGGTGTGGTCCGCAGCCAGATCCGCCGCAACGTGACGCCACATCAGGTGGGTCTGCGGGAATCCGTGCAGCAGCACGATCGGGCTGCCCGTACCTGCGGTCGCGACATTCAGTGCAACGCCGTCGGCGACGGGGATCTTCTGGTAGCGGAAGTCGGGAATGGACGGTTTCATGGGGGCCTCTCTGGCAAACGTGCATGTGCCTCGTCACCGTGCCGCGTCCCGATGAGCATCCAGTCAGCACCGAAGCCCTACCCGCGAAGCCCCTCGCCACGCCGAGCCGACTCGGCGGGGACAATGGTGAGGTGTCGATCGAGTTCAGCGTCTTGGGGTCGGTCGCAGCCCACGACGGCGAGGGCAACACGATCGCCCTCAAGGGACCCCGCCATCGAGCCGTACTCGCCAGGTTGCTCGTCGCCCGGGGTAGGAGCGTGCCTCTGGCAACGCTCATCGACGACCTCTGGGAGGACCCGCCGCCGGACGCCGTCGGCGCGATGAGGACATTCGTCAGCGCCTTGCGGCGAGCGATCGAACCCGAACGGGCACCACGGTCGCCGGCCCGACTGCTCGTGACCGAGGGACCCGGTTATGCGCTGCGTGCACACGCATCGGACGTGGACGCATGGCGATTCGGCCAGGCCGTCGAGTCGGTACGAGACCTCAGCCCGCAGGCCGCGCTGACCACATTGCTCGATGCGCTGGCACTCTGGCGTGGCCCTGCCTACGCGGACTTTCTCGACGAGCACTGGAGCCGCTCTGAACGATCTTGGCTCACGGAGGTCCGCCTGCACGCGGTGGAACTCCTGGCGAAGGCTCGCCTCGACTTGGGGCTCGACGCCGAGGCGATTCCCGATCTCGATTCCCATGTCGCAGAACATCCTTGGCGCGAGGAAGGCTGGCGGTTGCTGGCCCTCGCGTTGTATCGGACGGGCCGACAGGGGGATGCGCTCACCGTTCTCCGGCGGGCTCGTGGGCTGTTGGTCGATCAGTTGGGCGTCGAGCCGGGACCCGCCCTCACCGACTTGTACACCGACATCTTGCGGCAATCGCCGAACCTGGGGTCCACCTCGCCGAACCGGCAGAGCGCGCAGGGAGTGTGGTCGCAGACCACCGCGGCATACGACCGGGCTGTGGCGGCCGGCTCGCGAGCTCGGCTGCGTTCCACCGTCGACCTGCTGCGCAGTCTCGCCACGACCGGAGGCGAAGGGCTGCGTGTGGCGCAGCAACAGCGCATCGCCACGATTGCCGCTGCCGAGGAACTGGGTGATGTTGGTCTGACGGCCAAGGTGATCGGGGCCTACGACGTCCCGGCGATCTGGTCACGATCGGACGATCCGGAGAACGCGGCAGCAGTTGTCGCTGCCGCCGAGCGGGCGCTGGCGACGTTGCCTTCCGGGCCCGGGGCTTCGATCCGCGCCAGATTGCTGGCAACGATTGCTCTGGAGACGAGGGGATCATCGGATTCGCGGGCGGCGGCCGCTGCCCGCGAAGCCGAAGAGATCGCACGTAGCGTCGATGATCCGGGCCTGTTGGCCTTCGCGCTCAACGGAGCGTTCATGCAGTCCTTCTCGCGCGCGGGTCTGGCCGGTAGACGCGCCGCCATCGCCAGGGAACTGATCACCCTCTCCGCCCGGCACGACCTCGTCACCTACGAGGTGTTGGGTCATCTGATCGCGATGCAGAGTTGCTGTGCCATCGGTGATCTGACGGGCGCCGATGAACATGCCGCTGCGGCGGATCGGCTCGCCGAAGGCTACGAATCACCGCTGGTGGCCGTCTTCACGCAGTGGTTCCGAGCGCTGCGGCTCGCGTTGACCGACGCGCCGTTCGACGACGTCGCTGAGGCGTACCGCGCGGCAGCCTCCGGTTCGGAGAACGCGGGTATGCCCGGACTGCATCAAGGCCTGCTTTCTCTGGCACTCCTGTTGTTGCGCTTGCAGCGGGCACATCCGCCGCAGGCTGCAGACCGAGGCGATACGGACTGGGGGCCCTACGAACCCTGGGTGCGCCCGCTCCTGCTGGCCGCTCAGCAACGCGGAGACGAAGCGACAGGAGCCCTTCGACAGCTTGCCGATCCGCCGCCGGACCATCTGCAGGAGGCGCTGTGGTGTCTCACCGCGCGGGCCGCCATCGCTGTGAATGACCGCGGGATGATGGCTCGCGCCCATCGGGCGCTCTTACCGGCCGAAGGCGAGATTGCCGGAGCAGGAAGCGGATTGCTGACTCTTGGACCCGTATCGAACTACCTACAAGAACTCGTGGGTGCGCTGGCACGCTGATCACAGGCGCACCCGACGTGCGGTCAGGTGGGCGTCATCCCGGCGCCTCGATCCATCCGGAACCGAGGTGCCGGCTGTGCCTGGCCGGTCACCAGATCGGCGATCATGCTCCCGATCAGGGGCGCGAACTTTGCCCCGTGTCCCGAACAGGGTGAAGCGACCACAAGGGGACCACTGCGGTCGAGGATGAAGTCTTCATCGCTGGTCATCGTGAACAGGCAACTCGACTCGGCGATCGGTTCGGGATGCACGGCCGGCAGCCATTCACTGACGTAGTCGACGACGTCCTGTCTTTGCTCATCGGTGATGCGGCCGTCCCGACTGTCGGCAGTGGTGGTGACGCCGTCGTCGAATCGGGCCACCTTCATCGCCGGCACCGGAACGTCCTCGCCCGAGGCCAGTCCGTACATCTGACGGCCGTCCATATGGACAAAAGTGGGAAGGGTGGGGTGACCAGGTCGCATCGGGAAGTGGAAGACCTGTTGCTGACGAATGGTCAAGGGCGGCAACAACTTGTCATCTGGCCGCCCGAACTCGAGAAGTGCGCCGGCGAAGTCGGGTAACCAGGCGCCCGCGGTGAGAACCGTCACGTCGGCGATGATCTGATCACCGTCTGCCGTGCGCAGGGTGACCTCGCCCGTCGGTGTCGGATTCGCGTCGACGACTCGGGTCCGGGGCAGGATCTGCGCGCCCGCGGCTGCTGCGAGCGACGCGGCCGCGAACACAGTGCTCTCGGCATCGATCACACCCGAACACGGGTGGAACATCACATCGGTGTCGAACCGCATGCCCGGCCAGCGTCGGGTCGCCTCGATGGGGGAGAGCAACTCGTGCTCGACGCCGTGCAGAGCCATCTGCTCGGCGAGGTTCGCCGGCATGCGCTCGAGTCCGTGGTCGAGGCCACCGGTGCCGGTGATCAGGGTCTTGCCGGATTCCTGTTGCAGTGCCTGCCACTTCTCCAGTGCCAATCCGGTCATGGCGACGTACAGGGGATCGGGATACGCGCGGCGGAAAATCCGAGAACGTCCGTGCGAACTGCCATGGGCATGGCCGAGATCAAATGCTTCGATCAACGCGACCGACAGACCGCGCCCGGTCAGCTGCCACGCGGCGCATGCCCCCATCAGTCCTGCGCCGACGATGGCAACGTCTACCCGCTGCGCCGTCATGGCTCGCCGGTCGAACCAGGCAGGCGTCGACCGGTGATCGGAAGGGGTAGCCGAGGGTCGTGCTGGATGCTGAACCTCCTGGTGGAGACCATGGTTGACCAGTATGGAACCGGCTGCGGGGCCTGTCCACTCGAGCGGAGAATGGCCAGGAAGACCGCGTCACCTGACGTCGGGTACGCCGACCCACTGGTACACGAGGTCGCGGACGCCGGCCAGACCCAGGGTCCGTCCGACAGCGGATTCCACCGCGAACAGATCCGGGTCTATCTCGTCGCGCATGGTGGCCCCGAACGCCGCGAGCTCCACCACATCCATCCGCTCGGGGGAGAACCCGGTGAGTTCGGTCAGATCATCCACGGCCCCGATCAGCTGCGCGGCCGCAGCCGGCTCGGAGCGGCGGAACAGCACATAGGCGAGTGTGAAGAGGCCCACCATCGCCGAGGTGAGGTCGTCGGCCCGCTCGCAGTACGCAAGCATCTGTCCGAGCTTTCGTTCGGCGGGACCGTTCCAGTTCTCCTGTGCGATATCGCTTTTGGCATGGATCCAGAGGATCGAGGCAGCGCACCAGTCATAGCCGCAACCGTTGGCGGTTTCCAGCGCGGTGGTGAAATGCGCTGCAGCGGCGGCGTGATCGCCGGCACGGAAATCCGCGGTGCCCAGCGACATCAACGCTTCGGCTGCGGTCCAGGGGTAGTTGTATCGCCGCGCGATCTCGAGCGCGATGGCGGCATGCTTCCGGCCGGCATCCACCAGCCCCGAGCCGGATTCGAAGAAGGCGAGGGTGACCGCTGCGTCGCCGCGGGCAACCTGTTGGCCTGCGTCCGGGGATTCCACATCGAACGATGCAAACACATCGCCGAGAGTGCCGAGGGCCGCGAACAACGCCGGGAGGTCGGCAGCCAGGTAGCTCATGATGGTCCGGCCGGCGATGGCTCGGACCCTCGTGGCGATCGGGATGTCGGTGGGAGCGGTCAGAGCCGGTGCGAGCATCCGCATGCCCTCATCGGTGTGCCCACGGCGGTACCAGAACCAGTACACGTTCCCGACCACTTCGAGGTACGTCTCCAGCGAGGTGCTCTCCCGAGAGAGCGACGCGCGGATGTTGTCCATGTCGGCACCGAGCCTGCGCGTCCACGCCAGGCATTGCGGGCCGCGCAGTCCCAGGTAAGCGTCGGTGGCCACCGCAACCACCCACGCGGTGTGCGCCAGTTCGAGTTCCGTCGCTCGAATCGAATCTTGTTGCACGAGGGCGTAACTGCGCAGAGTCTCGAGCATGAGATAGCGCCGCGGATCTCCGCCGACGGCCTTGAGCATCGACTTGTCGATCAGGGCGTTGAGGTCGGTGAGCAGATGCCGGTGCCGGGTCACCTGTCTCGCCGCGTCCAGGTCGAATCCGCCACTGAACACAGCCAGATCGCAGAACAGTTGCTGCTGACTGTCGGTGAGGGAGAAGTACGAGCCGTCGATGGCTGCCTGCATGGTGGCGTGCCGCTTGTTGGTACGGGGTCCGCCGCGCAACACATCGAAGCGGTCGTCGAGCATGTCGATGATCTGGCGAACGGAGAGGGTCGAGGACTGGCCGGCGGCGAGCTCGATGGCGAGAGGCATGTGATCGAGTGCGGCACAGAGGTGTTCGATGTCAGCCGGTTCGGCATCGGCCGCGCCCGAGCCCGCCCGCTCGAGAAAGAGGTCCGCCGAATCGTCCAGCGGCGGCATCTCGTAGACGGTCTCACCCGCGACGCCGATCGCTTCGCGACTCGTGGCCAGGATCTGGATCTTCGGACACGTCTGCAGCACCGTGGTGGCGAGTGCGGCGACCTCATCGAGCAGGTGCTCGCAATTGTCGAGTACAAGAAGGAAATTGCGGTCGTGCAGGAGTGAGGTGAGTACGCCGATGCCTCCGGAGACGGTCAGTCCGAGTGTCGCGATGACCGTGTCGAGTGTGTCGCCGGGACGGGTGATCCCGGCGAGCTCGATCAGCCAGGGCCCATCGGCATCTTTGCGTTCGCGAGCCACTTCCAGTGCGGCGCGGGTCTTTCCCATTCCGCCAGGACCGGTGAGGGTGACCATTCGCTGTGAGTTCAAGAGGTCGCTGATCTGTTCGATCTGTTCTTCCCTGCCGACCAGGGAGGTCAATGCCAACGGGATGTTGCCGGTCGGACGTTCCGGATTACCGACTGGCCCGGGCGCGGCGATGGTTGCCGCATGTCGCTCGCGTGGCATCAAGGCCGGGTCCTGTCGGAGGATGGCGTCCTGCAGTTCGAGGAGGCTGTGCCGGGGATCGGCGCCCAGTTCCTCGGCGATCCGGCTGCGTGCCTCGCGCAGTGTCTGGAGGGCGTCGCCCTGGTTGCCGGCTCGATAGTGGGCCAGGGCGAGTAGCTCCCAGGCGCGTTCACGCAGGGGATCGGCCGCGATGATCGACTCGAGCTGCGCTGTGACGGCGGTGAACTCGCCGCAATCAGATCGCGCGGCAAGGAGGTCTTCGGTGGCATCTGCCCGCAGACGTTCGAGCCGCACCGTCTCGATGGCGGCGAAGTCCCAATTCGCCGCGTCCGCATACGCCGGGCCCCACCACAATTCGAGTGCCTCGGAGATGGTGCGCCGCGCGGATTCGCTGTCCCCGGCGGCCAACTGTTCACGGCCTGCGGTGGCGAGCGTCTCGAATCGGGCGGCGTCGACCTGGCCGGGGTCGACCACCAGCGCATACCCGGTGCCCCGCCGCACCAGGATCTCCGGTGCTGCGCGTCCGCGCTCGGGTTCGAGGGCTTTGCGCAGTGCTGCCACGTATGTCTGGAGCGTCAGCTGGGCCGAACGGGGCGGACTGTCGCGCCAGAGATCTTGGATCAGCGTGGAGTCAGGGACCATGTGGCCGCTCGACATGATCAATCTCGCCAGCAAGGCGCGGGGGAGTGGACCACCCAGGGTGACCGGTTCACCGTCGCGAATGACGGTGAGTGCGCCGAGAACTCGCACCGAGATGTCAGACATAGACACCGACGATAGAGACATCGGTGCACCTTCGACACCCGAGCGGGTAGATCACCCGGCGAACTCCACGGTCCTGTCGCGCGGCTCAGCCCGGGGCAGCCGCGTCATCCGCGTCGTCGGACCACAACCCGATGCTCTCGAGGTGGCGCATCAACCGCTCGGCACCGTCGGTGAACTGCCGGCGAGTCTGTTCGACGACCTCGTCGCGGTCGCCACGCCGGTACGCGTCGATGAGCTTGAGATGACTGTCGTAGGCGACCTGCCCCCACTGTGGGTCGTTCGCGTAGAGCTCCTGCGGGGTGTATCGGGTGGCGTTGAGCAGGAACCATGCCAACTTGTCGCCGTTGGCGATTCGGTTGTGCACCCGATGGAACTCGAACTCGGCCGACACGATCTCGGACACTCGGCCGGCGGCCAACGCGTCCTGCAGGGCCTCGTTCAATTCGGCGAGGCGGTCGAGTTCGGCAGAGGTGATGGTCGAAGCAGTCCGCACCGCCAGTTCCACGGCCAGCACACTCTGTAGCCAGAAGATGTCGGCCACGTCCTGGCGGGTGAGGTCGGCGACCACGTACCCCCGATGCGGAACGAGGTTGACCATGCCTTCGCCCCGCAACGTCAGCAGGGCTTCTCGCACGGGGGTGACGCTGACCTCCAGTTCCACCGCGGTCTCGTCCATCCTGATGAACTCGCCGGGCCGAATCGTCCCGGACATGATCAGGTGACGCAGATGACCGGCGACCTCCTCGGAGAGGCCAGGTCGCCGGCGCATCGTTGCTCGCGGTGGGGTCGTCAAGACGTCAGAGACCGTACGTCTTGCCGATGATGTCGCGCTGGATCTCGTTGGTTCCGCCATACACGGTCGATATGATCGCACCCCGCATCAGACGCTCTGCATCGAACTCCGTCGCGTAGCCGTAACCGCCCATCATCTGCATGCCGTCGATGGTCATCGCCTTCGACACCTCGGTGGCCTTGAGCTTGGCCATCGATGCCTCACGCGGCAGCATCTTCTGGGGGTTGGCGTCGGATTTCTGGGCCACGCTGTAGACGAGCAGTTTGGTGCACTCGATCTCGGTTGCATGGTCGGCCAGCCGATGACGCAGCGACTGGAATGTGCCGACCGGGCGGCCGAACTGCTTGCGCTCGGTGACGAACTCGAGAGTGTTGGCGAACGACCTTTCCGCGACGCCGAGCTGCATGGCAGCCAGGATCAGTCGTTCGGTGTTCAGGCCGCTCATGAGCTGCGTCCAGCCGCCACCCACCTCGCCGACGACTGCACTGTCGGGGACCCGGACGTTGGTGAAGTAGAGGTCGTTGACCTCCCGGCCGCCGAGCGTGTCGATGCCCTTGATCTCCAGGCCCTCGGTGCCGGCAGGGATGTGGAAGAAGGTCAGCCCCTCGTGCTTCTTGCCGGTGCGGTCGGTGCGTGCCACGAGGAGGATGCTCTTGGCGAAGTGCGCGTTGGAGCACCACGTCTTCTGCCCGTTGATGACCCAGCCGCCGTCGACCTTCTCGGCGCGGCAGGTCAGTGCGGCGACATCCGAACCGGCTTCCGGCTCCGACATCGAGATGGAAAGTGATTCGCCCGCAACGACATCGGCAAGAACTTCCTTCTTGAGCTGCTCGCCGGCGAACTTCTGGTAAGCACCTGCGGCGATCAAGGTGGGGCCGATGCCGCCGATGGGGGCGTTACCGCGCATGGCCTCTTCGAGGAGGATGCACATCTCGACATTGCCGGCTCCGGCTCCACCGAACTCCTCGGGGACGAGGATGCCTGCCCAGCCGAGGTCGGCCATCTTCTTGTACAGCGCCTCCGAGTGCAGTTCGGCACCGGCGGCGGTGAGGGCGTCGCGCTGCTCGCGGGTCCCGGCTTCGCGTTGACAGAAATCGGCGACCGACTTGGCGAAGTCGGCCTGCTCGGGGGTGAGAATCGACATGAAAGTGGCTCCTAGATCAGTTCGTGGCCTGCTGTCGCGAAGGTATCACATCAAATATATTTGATTGCTCAGCCGGAAATGCCGTCTCGACGGAATGTTCCGGAGTTGCTGTGTCAGGGGCCACAGGGCCTACATTGTCGGCATGAGCCCGAAAGCCAAGCTGGGGGGAACCGGCGACCGAGGTGCCGAATCGGCGCAGCCCGATGCTTCCGTCCCCGAGACCGACACGACTTCGTCGAACCCCGGCCGAGACGCCGCGGCCGGGGACGATCCCTCTCCGTTCGATTCTGCGGAGTTCCTCGAGGCCAACCGCCGAAACCGCGACAAGATGCGGGCCGCTGCCCAAGCGCGCCGTGCCAAGGAGGAGGCTCGGGCGCGCAGACGGTCGGGCCGGTGGTGGCGGCGATCGGCCGCCGCAGCGCCGGACACGGCCGTCGAATCGGAGGCAACCGATGTCGAAATCGAGCGATTCGGTGATGGCCGTTGGACGGTTCGGGTGCTGTCGGTACTGCTCGTTGTCGCACTGGCCGCCGCAGGTGTCTTCGCCTACCTCTACCGAGATGCGCACAGCCGCGCCGACTCGGCAGACCAGGTCAACCAGTTGCGCCCGGGCGCAGTCCAGCTCGCCGGCGAGTACGCAACCACGCTCCTGACCTATGACTCGGCAAACTTTGCCGCGCTCGACGAGCGCATCACCGAGATCTCCACGCCGGCATTCGCCCGAGACTTCATCGAAGGGTCGCGGCAGGCCCGCGAAGGGACGGCCAACGCGCAGGCGGTCGCCAACGCCGAGGTGGTCTCTGCCGGTGTGGTCTCGCTGTCGTCCACCGAGGCAGTAGTTCTTCTCGCCATCGATCAGAGCGTGACGGCGCCGGGCACCGCGGAGCAGTTCCCGGACGGCGTGCCCTACCAGTCGCGCGTCGAGGTGACACTCCAGTGGATGCCTGACGGTTGGAAGCTGGCCGACTTCAAGGTGATCTGACGCAGGTCAGGAGATGTTCTGCCCGTTGCCGAGAAGGATCGCCGACATGACGGCTTCGATGCGCCTGCGGGTGGAGGGACGTGCGTCGTAACGTTCCCAGTTGCCCAGGTCGAGAACGGTGTTGGTGGCGGCGTGCACGAGATACCGTGCCTCGACGGGGTTGAGACCCGGCCTGATCTGGACGACGAGTTGCGCCCATTCTTCGACATTGCGGCGTTGCTGATCGCGTAGCTCGGCGCGTAGCGGGTCGGGCACGCTACCGATTTCCGAGAGGTACAGGTTCAGCAGGTCACTGTTGACAAAAGACATCTCGACATACCGCGACACGAGGTTGTCGAGGGCCTCTCGCGGGGTGGCCGATTCCGCGAGGGCGTCGCTGATCCCTGCCGTGAGGCGCTCACTGGCACGTTGGAAAGCGGCGGTCAGCATCGCGACCTTGGTGTCGAAGTGCCGATACACGCCGGACTGATTCATGCCGACGGCTGCGCCGATCTCTTCCATCGTGACGTCGTGAAAGCCCCGCCCGCGCATCAGCCGAATGGCCTCGGTCAGAAGGGCTTCGCGTTTGGACGCCATCGCCATTCCGACCGGGCCGGCGGCGGCGTCCCCGACGGGGGCCTCCACGGGCGGGAGTTCGGTGCACGCCACCGTCATCGCCGCGGACATGATGATCGCTTCGATGCGCTTGCGCGGCAGCGACGCCCGGTGCGTGGTGATCGAACCGATAACGCTCAGCACCGATCCGCTGAGGTATCTGGCATCGGTGTTGAGCCGGCCGGCGACGGTCGGATTGGTCTCGGTCAGTTCTGGTCTCATCCTGCCGAGCGGCGTGGCGAAGCGGGTGTGCATGCGACCGACCATCTCGCCCAGCGCCTGCCGATCGGGCTGAGTCAGGTATCGCGCCTCCCACCGGTACAGCGCCCCCCGCGACCGGTTGTCGATCGTGGTCCGGGTCAATTCGGTGATCAACAGGCGCAGTTCCTGTTCGGGGTCTTCCGGTAACTCGGGCACAACTTCGACGGCACGTTCCAGATCGGCGCCGAGTGTCCGCACCGTCTCCGAGAAGAGCGCGTACTTGTTGGGGAAGTGGCGATACAGGGCGGGTCCACTGATCCCGACCTCGCCGGCGATCTGGTCCACGCCCGTCGCGAAATATCCTCGTTGGCTGAACGACTCGGCAGCGACGCGAATGATCTGATCGCGTCGATCCTTCGGTCGTTGCCGAGGTTTCGGCGTGTCGCCGGTGGTTGTCTGGGCCGTCTTCAACCGGCCGTTGGCAGATGCCATCCGATCATGCTAGCTGCAGGTACCGCGTGGGCGCAGCGGTGGTCCGCCTGTGTTGTGTGCCGCCAGGGGAGACGTGCGGCGTCACTTGACGCCCCCGACCGCGATCTGAGAAGTTAATGTGGATTCACGTGATCTGTGTCGCAGCTGCCAGATCTGAGCCGAGGGTGGCATACATGCAAGGGCAAGACGGCCTGACAACGTCGATCGACGAACGTGGAGTGGCTCGGCTGGTGATCAACAGGCCTGAGCGAAAGAACTCGATGGCCTCCGAGACCAGTGTGGCGTTCATCGAGGTGATGACCGCGTGGGCGAGGGACGACTCAGTGCGACTGGTTGTACTGGGCGCACCGGGTCGCGACTTCTGCACCGGGGCAGACATCGTGGCGATGGCGACGGCCGAGCCGCCGCAGTCGCCGGAAGAAGCCAGAGTCCGTGCCGAGCAGACCATCGACACCGGTTCAGACGTGGTCCGCGCCATTCGCGCGATCAAGGTTCCCGTGGTCGCCGTGGTCGGTGGGGCGGCTGTCGGTATCGGCGCGTCGATCGCGTTTGCCTCGGATCTCGTCTACGCCGCGTCCGACGCCTACTTCCTGCTCGCCTTCGTGAACATCGGGCTGATGCCGGACGGCGCCGCCACCGCCACCGTCGCTGCCGCGGTCGGCAGGGCCCGAGCCAACGCGATGGCGCTCCTCGGAGAAAAACTGCCGGCGGCGCAGGCCTGGGCAGACGGTCTGGTGACGGCGGTGGTGGAACCAGATGCGCTGCAGGCCACGGTCGACAAGGTCATCGACAAACTGCTGGCCGCATCGCCACGGGCGTTGGAGCTGACCAAGCAGGCCGTCGACGCTCAGACGCTGGCTGGGTTCGACCTCGCACTCGACCTCGAACGTGAGGGCCAGATCGAACTGCTGCAGTCGCCCGAGTTCGCGGCGCTCATCGAAGCATTCGCCTCCCGCGGCAAGGCACGCAAGCCCGTATCGGCGTCCAACCAGTAATTGACACCAATGCCCGTTCGACGCGAACGGGCGGTCCCACGACAGGAAGCAGAACATGACGAGCACCACGTTGGCCCAATCAGACCACTTGGTAGAAGAGCCTTTCCGGTCGCGCCGGAACAACTGGAACACCCACGTGCGGCGGCACGCGACGATGAAGCCGAACGACGTGGCGTTGCGTTTCCAGGGTCAGGACACCACGTGGAAAGAACTCAACGACCGCTCGGTCGCGTTCGCTGCAGCCCTGTACCGACGGGGTGTGCGTTTCGGCGACCGTGTGCTGATCCTGATGCTGAACCGCAGTGAGTACGTCGAGGCGATCTTCGGCGCCAACCTGATCGGCGCGATCGCGGTGCCGGTCAACATCCGGATGACGCCTCCCGAGGTCGGATTCCTCGTGGCCGACAGCGGTGCAAAGGTTGTCATCACCGAGTCGCTGCTGGCGCCGCTGGCCGATGCGGTCCGCAAGGGCACCGAGGGCATCGAGAACCTGATCATCGTCGGCCCGTCCGATGTCGCCGACGCGCTCGACTACGAGCACCTCCTTGCCGAGGACCCCTCCGATCTGCCTGCGATCGACGTGCCGGAGAACTCGATCGCAATGATCATGTACACCTCGGGAACCACCGGTAACCCCAAGGGCGCCATGCTTTCTCACGCGAACATGCAGGCGCAGGCGGTCACCTGTATCTCGGCTCTGCACATCCGCAATGACGACGTGGGCTCCTGTGTGGCTCCGATGTTCCACATCGCCGCGATGGGTGCGATGGCTCCGCTGTTCTACATGGGCATCCGCACGGTGATCCACCCCCTGGGGGCCTTCGACCCGGAATCGCTGCTCGACGTGCTGGAGAAGGAAGGGATCACGTCGATCTTCCTCGTCCCGGCTCAGTGGCAGGTGGTGTGCGCGGTGCAGCAGGCCAAGCCCCGCAACCTCAAGTTGCGTGTGATCTCGTGGGGCGCGGCTCCCGCATCGGACACGGTCTTGCAGGCCATGGCCGACACCTTCCCCGAAGCCATCAACGTCGCCGTGTTCGGTCAGACGGAGATGTCGCCGATCACCTGTGTGCTGGAGGGCAAGGACGCGCTCCGGAAGCTGGGCTCGGTGGGTCAGGTGATCCCGGCGGTTCAGGCCCGTGTGGTGGACGCCGAGATGAACGACGTGGCTCCGGGCGAAGTGGGCGAGATCGTCTACCGCGGTCCCACGATGATGGAGGGCTATTGGCAGAACCCCCAGGGCACCGCCGACGCATTCGCCGGCGGCTGGTTCCATTCCGGCGACCTGGTCCGCATGGACGACGAGGGTTTCATCTACGTCGTGGACCGCAAGAAGGACATGATCATCTCCGGCGGCGAGAACATCTACTGCGCCGAGGTGGAGAATGCGCTGTTCGCCCATCCGAAAATTCTCGAGGCAGCGGTGGTCGGCAAGGCCGATGACCGCTGGGGCGAGGTGCCGGTTGCGATCGTGGTGCTCAAGCCCGGCGAAGAACTGACCTTCGAGGAACTGATCGAGTTCTTGAACGAGCATCTCGCGCGCTTCAAGCAGCCCAAGGAAATGATCGTCATCGACGAATTGCCGCGCAACGCGTCGGGCAAGGTCGTCAAGCCGTCGCTGCGCAAGGAGTACGGCGGCAAGGACGCCGGTCTCAAGCACTGATAGACCCAGGAGACACCGCGGGACCCCCGATCGACTCTTCAAGGAGACGGTCGGGGGTCCTCGTAATTTCCCGCCGTTTGCCGGGTTTTCGGAAAGTCTTCTGACACAGGTCAAGACCCGTTCTGGCCCTGAAAACTGAAACACGTTACACTTCTTGGAGACCAGTGACCGTCGTCACTGCAGTGGTCGAACCGTGGTGACGTGGTCACCTTCAATGCAGAAGAGCGGTGCCGCGTCGGGCGCCGCGAGTGGAGGGTTTGAATGAAGACCAAAGGCGCTTTGCTCCGGAACTTCAACGAGAAGTGGGCGATCGAAGAGATCGAGATCGGTGACCCCCGCAAGGGCGAGGTCAAGATCCGGATGGAAGCCGCCGGGATGTGCCACTCCGATCACCACTTGGTGACCGGCGGCATCCCGATGGCTGGATTCCCGGTGCTCGGCGGCCATGAGGGCGCCGGAGTCGTGGACGAGATCGGCGAAGGCGTCACCGACTTCCAGGTCGGCGACCATGTGGTGCTCTCGTTCATTCCCTCCTGCGGCAAATGTCCGTCGTGCCGTTCCGGACAGAGCAACCTGTGTGACATGGGGGCCATGCTCCTGCAGGGAGAAGCGGTGTCCGACCACACCTTCCGCGTGCAGACCGCAGACGGCGAGAACGTCTACCCGATGACCCTGCTCGGTACGTTCGCTCCATACATGGTGGTCCACGAGACCTCGGTGGTGAAGATCGATCCGGAGATCCCGTTCGAGGTCGCCTGCCTGGTGGGCTGCGGTGTTCCCACCGGTTACGGCTCGGCCACCCACAGTGCGAACGTGCAGGCGGGTGAAGATGTCGCGATCGTCGGCATTGGTGGTGTCGGCATCTCCGCTCTCCAGGGAGCTGTGCTCTCGGGTGCACGCTATGTCTTCGCCATCGACCCGGTGGAGTGGAAGCGCGAGCAGGCCATGAAGTTCGGTGCCACGCACGCATTCGCCAGTGTCGAAGAAGCAGCCATGACCATCGCCGAGGTGACCGCCGGGCAGATGGCAAAGAAGGTGATCGTCACCGTCGGTGAGGTGCACGGCAAGGATGTCGACCTCTGGATGGGCATCACGGCCAAGGCCGGCACCTGCGTGCTCACCGGCATGGGCAGCATGATGGAGTCCGACGTCACCCTCAACCTCGCGATGCTGACCCTGCTCCAGAAGAACCTGCAGGGAACGATCTTCGGTGGCGCGAGCCCCAAGCTCGACATCCCGCAGCTGCTGTCGCTGTACAAGATGGGCAAGCTGAACCTCGACGACATGGTCACCCGCCAGTACCGCCTCGACCAGATCAACGAGGGCTACCAGGACATGCTGGACGGCAAGAACATTCGCGGAGTCATCCGGTTCACCGAAGAAGACCACGCGGTCTGATCAACCCGAACCCTCTCACCGGGGCCGGCGAGCGCACACTCGCCGGCCCCATTTTTTTTGTGTCTCCCGGGTGTGGTCGGGTACCTCGCACAGGAGGTGCCCAACCGCTGCCCCGCAACGATTTCCACGGGTGTGCAGTTGCGGCGTGTTGCCCGTGCCGCCTCGGTCGTGATGGCATGAACGCATGCTCAGACAACTCGAGAAATGGCCGGTCGACACGGTGGCGGCCGCGGTGGTCGCCGGCGGAGAGGTCATCGAAAGCCATGGCGACCAGCAGCAGGTGTTCCTGCTCGCGTCGGTCACCAAGCTGCTCACCGCACACGCGGCCCTGGTGGCGGTCGAAGAAGGGGCGATCGAGCTCGATCAGCCGGCCGGGCCGGAGGGCTCCGCCGTTCGCCATCTGTTGGCGCACGCATCGGGCCTGCCGTTCGAGGGCCGCACCCCGACGGCGGGTGTGGGGGAGCAGCGGATCTACTCCAGCGCGGGATTCGAGGTGCTCGCCGATCTGATCGGGGCGGAGACGGGTATCGAGTTCGCGGACTATCTGCACCAGGGCGTGTGCGAGCCACTCGGCATGGGGTCCACGTCATTGCAGGGGTCGGCGGGGCACATGGCGCACTCGTCGGTCGAGGACCTTGCGGCTTTTGCGGTCGAGCTGCTCAACCCGAAACTGGTGTCGTCCTCGTTGTTCGCCGATGCGACGTCGGTTCAGTTTCCCGGCCTCGACGGATTCGTGCCCGGGTACGGAAAGCACCGTCCGTGCGATTGGGGTCTGGGGTTCGAATTGCGCTCGAACAAGGATCCGCACTGGACGGGCGCGGCCAATAGTCCGGGAACCTTTGGGCACTTCGGTCAGTCGGGCACGTTCTTATGGGTGGACCCGGCGTTGTCGGCAGCGTGCGTTGTGTTGACCGACCGTGCTTTCGGGCCGTGGGCCAAGCCGTTGTGGAGCGAGTTCAACGATTCGGTTGTCGAGTCGCTGACACATTGAAATCACCGTGCACTAGCGCAACACGGGTCACTTAAGGCACAATAATCACCAAAGGTGTGATATCCGCCGCTGGAGCGACAGACGTTGGGGAAGACGTTCTCGTCGAAACCGGAGGTGGAAAGTGCGCAATCTGAATCAGTTTGCGGACGTGACATCGGGTGTTGTGTACATACACTCCGCACCCGTCGCGTTGTGCCCACATGTCGAGTGGGCTCTTTCGTCGACCCTAGACGCCCGCGCCAACCTGAAATGGTCGGCGCAGGACGCAGGGCCGGGGTTGCAGCGTGCCACGGTGGACTGGGTGGGGCCCGTGGGTACGGGTGCCCGACTGGCCAACGCTCTCCGTGAATGGACGGTCCTGCGGTTCGAGGTCACCGAGAACGCGAGTGAAGGTGTGGACGGTGAACGTTTCAGCCATGTACCCGGTCTGGGGTTGTGGCGCGGTTCGATGAGCGCCAACGGCGACGTGATCGTGGGCGAGATGCAATTGCGCGCACTCATCGAATCGCACACCGATGGAATGGAATTGGCCGGCGCGCTCGATGCCGCGCTCGGCACCGCTTGGGACGAGGCCCTCGAGTCGTTCCGCATGGGGGGCGATGGCGCAGAGGTCACCTGGCTGCATCAGCGCGTGGGTTGAACGCGTAAACAAGACAACAAAAACCGGCCCGGACTGAAAAGTCCGGGCCGGTGTCGTTGGTGCTCTTGAAGCCGCCCCTCACGTGAGCGCAGGGGAGGGCCGCGCGTGATGCAGTGAGGAACGAGGGAGCGCAGCGACTGAGTGACGAGCGAAGAACGCGCATTGAGGCCCGCGACGGAGCGAACCATCAAACACAGCGAACAGTTACAGCGGTATGTTCTTGTGGCGTCCGCGTCGTGCCGGCGCCGATGCGAGTGCTTCGGCGATGATGCTGCGGGTTTTGGCGGGATCGATGATCTCGTCGACCACGCCGATCGACTGTGCGCGACCCACGCCGCCGGCGATGGCTTCGTGCTCGACGGCAAGGCGCTCGTGGAGTGCTTCACGCTCGTCGTCGGGCGCTGCTGCCAGGGCCTTCTTGTGCAGGATGCCGACCGCGGCCTTGGCGCCCATGACGGCGACCTCGGATCCCGGCCATGCGTACACGGCGGTGGCACCGAGGGCACGCGAGTTCATCGCGATGTAGGCGCCGCCGTAGATCTTGCGGGTGACCAGGGTGACGCGGGGAACCGAGCATTCGGCGAATGCGTGGAGCAGTTTGGCTCCACGTCGGACGACGCCGTCCCATTCCTGGCCGACGCCGGGGAGATAGCCCGGGACGTCGGTCATCACGATCAGCGGGATGCCGAATGCGTCGCAGAGACGCACAAAGCGTGCGGCCTTCTCGGCGCTTTCGGAGTTGAGGCAGCCGCCCATGCGCAGCGGGTTGTTGGCGATGACGCCGACGCTTCGGCCGGACAGGCGGCCGAATCCGATGGTGATGTTCGGAGCCCACTTTGCTTGCAGCTCTTCGAAACTCGAGATCTCGGTTTCGCCGTCGGCTGCAATGTCGGTGTCGAGCAGGGCCCGCACGATCGGGTGGACGTCGTATGCGCGACGGTTCGACTCGGGCAGCAGGGCCCGCAGGTCGGTGTCGCCGGCTTCGGCCTTCTGGCGGCTGAAGTGTCCTTGCTGGCTGAAGGTGGCGACCAGCCGGCGTGCGCGCCAGTAGGCGTCGGGCTCGGAGTCTGCGGTGATGTGCGAGACGCCCGACTTCTTACCGTGGGTGAGTGGGCCGCCGAGCGACTCCATGTCCACGACCTCGCCGGTGACGCTCTTGACCACGTCGGGGCCGGTGACGAACACGCGTCCGGCCGGGGCCATGATCACGATGTCGGTGAGGGCCGGGCCGTATGCGGCGCCGCCGGCTGCGAAGCCGACGACCACGGAGATCTGCGGGACGTAGCCCGACGCGCGGACCATTGCCTCGAACACCTCGCCGACGGCGTGCAGTGCTTCGACGCCTTCGGCCAACCGTGCTCCGCCGGAATGCCAGATACCGATGACCGGTGCCTGCTCGGCGATGGCGGTGTCGATGGCGTTGACGATGTGCTTACATCCCACCACCCCCATGGCCCCACCCATCACGGTGCCGTCGGTGCAGTAGGCGACGGTGCGAACACCGTTGACTCGCCCGACTGCAGCCTGCACTCCCGACTTGTCGCGGGGGTGCAGCAACGACATCGACGCTTCGTCGAAGAAGTTGGTCAAGCGCAGCAATGGATCTCGCGGGTCGACCGACTCTTCGTGCTTGGTGATCGGGGCCATGGTGGTCATGGAATCTCCTTACAGGTAGATCTTCAAGCGCCCTGTCGTGAAGGAACAGGGGGCAACGGGTCAGTAGCGCCCAAAGGCGAGCGCGACATTGTGCCCACCGAATCCGAACGAGTTGTTGATGGCGTATTCGATCTGGCCGTAACGGGGTTCACCGTGAACCACGTCGAGGTTGATTTCCGGATCCTGATTGTCGAGGTTCAAGGTCGGAGGGATGACTCCCTCTTCGATGGACTTGATGGTCAGAACCGATTCGAGTGCCCCCACCGCACCG
Source organism: Williamsia muralis (assembly GCF_051487485.1). Classification (GTDB taxonomy): domain Bacteria; phylum Actinomycetota; class Actinomycetes; order Mycobacteriales; family Mycobacteriaceae; genus Williamsia; species Williamsia muralis_B. The sequence continues at coordinate 159,236 of NZ_JAHVCV010000005.1, forward strand.
ATGGAGTGCCCGAGGGCAGATTTCGGTGCGTAGACCGCGGCATGATCGCCGACGGCCGCGTTGATCGCGAACGCTTCGGCCGTATCGCCCACCGAGGTGGACGTGGCGTGGGCGTTGACGTGGGTGATGTCCGATGCACTCAGCCCAGCTGTCGACATCGCGCGTTTCATTGCCCGCGCGGCGCCGGTTCCCTCCGGGTCGGGTGCGACCAGGTGGTAGCCGTCGGACGTGATGCCCGCACCGAGCACGCGTGCGTGGATGTGCGCGCCACGAGCCCGAGCATGGTCCTCACGCTCGATGACCATGAGCGCAGCGGCTTCTCCGAAGACGAAGCCGTCGCGGTCCTTGTCGAACGGGCGCGAGGCTGCAGCCGGGTCTTCGTTGCGGGTGCTCATCGCACGCATCATCGCGAAGCTCGCGATGGGCACCGAGTCGATGTGACCCTCGACGCCACCGGTGACGACGATGTCGGCGTCACCCATGACGATCTGACGCCACGCGTGAGCGATGGCCTCAGATCCCGAGGAGCAGGCGGAGATCGGCGTGATGACGCCGGCCTTGGCCCCGATCTCGAGTCCGACGACGGCGGCGGGACCGTTGGGCATCGACATGGGTACTGCCAGCGGGGACACCTTGCGGTAGTTGCCCGTGGTCTTCATGACCCTGTCGGCCTCGATGAGAGCGTCGCCGCCACCGAGTCCGGTGCCGATGACAACGCCGAGACGATCTTTCTCGACGTCGGGCTCGCCTGCATGCACCCAGAGGCGCTTGCCCATCACATAGGCGATCCGCTCGACGTAGGCCATGCGGCGGGCCTGGACCCGCGAGACCTCGTCGGTCGGATCTTTGACAAGCCGCCCACCGAACCGGACCGGGAGGTCGTACTCCTCGACCCAGTCGTCGGTGAGCGTTTTGATGCCACTCTCTCCGGCGAGAAGACCCTTCCACGTGGAATCGAGGTCTTCGCCGACGGAAGTGGTGGCAACCATCGATGTCACGACGACGTTCGGGAAATTCCCGCCGAGGGTGGAGTAATCGCGAAGAGAGTTAGTCACTACTGGTCACTCACCGGTCTTGTCGGCGTCCAGCTTGGCGCGGATCGCGTCGGCGGCCTCGGAGTTCTCGGCTTCGAGCTTCTGGATGTAGGACACAGCGTCTCCGACGGTGCGCAATCCGGCGAGATCCTCATCGGGGATCTTCACGCCGTACTTGTCTTCGGTCTGCACTGCGATCTCGACCATCGACAGCGAGTCGATGTCAAGGTCGTCGACGAACGACTTCTCCACAGTCACCTCAGAGGGCTCAATGCCGGTGACCTCCTCGATGATCTCAGCGAGTCCGGCAATGATTTCTTCCTGTGCGGCGGCCACTATGTGGCTCCCTTCTTCTTCGTAATGCGGGTGTCTTCCGGACGGCGTGCGAACGCCGCGTTGGACTGTGACGACCTGCGTGCTTGGTCTGTCACTTTCCGGGGGTGGAGACGCGAGGTGCGTCGCCACCGCTATCCAAGATCGGTGAGTCCCTCGAGGTCATCGGGGGTCTTGAGGGCCCGGGTGGGAGTTCCCTTGAGTTCGCGCTTGGCGATTCCGGTGAGTGTGCCGGCGGGCGGCAACTCGACGAGCGCGGTGGTGGCTTTCTCGCGCATCGTGGCCGAGCACAGGTCCCACCGCACCGGGCTGGTGACCTGGGCGACCAGTTTGTCGAGCGCATCGCGCCCGGAGGTGACGGGCTGGCCGTCGGAATTGGAGAGCAGCGTCCTGTTCGGATCCTGCGGGACGATGTCCGCGGCAGCTTGGGCCACCGCTTCCTGCGCAGACTCCATGTATTTGGTGTGGAAGGCGCCGGCGACCGCGAGCTTACGGATGCGCGCCTTCTCCGGCGGGTTCGCGATCAACTCGTCGATGGCCGCGGCTGCGCCCGCAGCGACGATCTGTCCCGCCGCGTTGCGGTTGGCCGGAACCAGGTCGAGCTCCTCGAGACGGGCCAGGACGGCACTTTCGTCGCCACCGAGCACTGCGGCCATGGTGGTGGGTTCGAGCGCACATGCCTTTGCCATCGCGGCGCCGCGAACAGCAGCCAGGGCCACGGCCTCATCAGCGGTCAGCACACCGGCAATGGCGGCTGCGGCCAGCTCGCCCACAGAGTGGCCGGCGACGAGGGCGTCGGCCGGCAGGGGAGAGCGTTTGGAGAGTTCATCGAATGCGAGCAGTGCGGACACCACGACCAGCGGTTGAGTGATGGCGGTATCGGTGATCTCGTCAGCCGTCGCGGTGGTGCCGAGTCGTGCGATGTCGAGTTTCGTCATCTTCGACCAGGTCGAAACCTGGTCGCGGGCGCCGGGCAGCTCAAGCCAAGGGGTGAGCATACCGACGGTCTGGGAACCCTGTCCGGGCGCAAGCAAGGAGAGCACCTGACAAGAGAACACCCTATTGGCGTGTGGTGAGGGTGTTGGACGCGATGAACCTTGAGCAAGGCCTTTGTGGGGTTCCCACAAATGACCACATCAGCGTGCCTGCATCGTCACCACATCGATATGCGTTAGCCAAATGTGAAGTGATGCACAATTGTCACCTTGGTCCTCAGTGTCCTGTTGCGCGTGTGACTGAAGAGAAAACTGTGCGCATGTCGTGTCGAACTCGTGCCAATCTGCCGACAGTTGTGGCAACCCTAAGTACGTACGCATCTCGGGGGTTCATCGGATCGCGGCCAGTTATGTCCGAAATCCGCTTTAGTCGATATCTGACAGTATTTGGATGGACGAAGAGCTCGCGGGCACAGGACTCCACCGACCCTCCGGAGTCGAGGTAGGCATCCAGCGTGACGGTCAAAGTGTCGCCGCCTTTGGTCAGCGGGGTGATCAGGGAGTCGTTGAGGGTGGTCATCGCGGTCTGATCGCCGAGCAATGCCCGCTCCGGCAGCAGCTCCCAGGAATGCACCGGCCGCGGAGCGCTGGGCCAACCCGCCACCGCCTCGATACCGGCGAGGGCGTCGATGGCGCTGGTGTGCGCGGCCCCGAGGTTCGGTGTAGTCGGGCCGATCACCACCGGGCCCTCGGCGAAGAGGTTCAGCAGATCGGTGACAAACGGCTCGCTCACAGCCACCGGACCGCTGACGATGGCGACCAGCAGGCTGCCCTGGACGACGGACAACGCCGCGCGGTCGTGCTGGCGGGCGGTGTTGTGCACCGCCAGGGGAACCGACACGTTGCGCTCGGGAGGCGGCATGCCCACCAGCACCGTTGCGGTGGCCTCGGTGTCCCAGTTCAGTGCAGCCGCCCGCGACAACAAGGTGGGTCCGGAGTCGCCGCGGACCACGGCGTCGACGACCAGCGCTTCGAGTCGTGAATCCCAGGCGCCGCGCGATTCGGCTGCGGACGCGTAGATCGATGCCGCCGCGAACCCAATCTCGCGCCCGTAGCGCAGCACCGATTCGGTGAGTGCCCGCAATTGGGCGTCGTTTCGGGCAAGCAGAGGCAGCCACTTCTCGAAGAACTCCATGGCCACCCGGACCATCTCGACGGTCTGCAGCAAGCTGATCCGCCGGGCCAGATCCTGGGGCACCACCTGGAACGCCTGCACCGTGAACTTCACGTTGCCTTCGGGATCTTGAAGCCACTCGACGAAGTTGACCACCGCGGTCTGCACAACCAGCTGCACACTGGCTCGCTGCCCTGCCTCCAAGTCGGCGAAGTAGGGCAGCTGGTCCTGCATCGAGTGCACCGCCTCGGTGGCCAATCGACCGCTGTACTGCTTCACCCGGCGGAGCAGCGTGTCCGGCAGTGCGTCGTGCACGTTGGCCGGGGCGGGCACATGGGCACCCCTCGGCCCGAAGAGATCGCCGGCGGGCTGCTCGACCGCACGTGACTCGTCCATCTGACCAATCTATGTCAGCGGGACGGTTTCAGGTCGGACGCTGCCTGCAGGCGATCCCCTCGACGGGCGGGGTGGGACTCGGCTAGGCGCCGGGACCCGGGTCGCTTGTCTGCTTCGGCGCTGCGAGTACGTCGTCGATCTTGTACTTCGCGGCGGCCTCGGCAGCGACCTTGGCCTCGATGTGGCCGTCGCGGGCCAGCGCCGACAGCACGCCTACCGCGATCGACTCACCGTCGACGTTGAAGAACCGACGTGCGGCAGGCCGGGTGTCGGAGAAACCGAATCCGTCGGTACCGAGGGTGAGGTAGGTGCCCGGGACCCAGGCGCGGATCAGTTCGGGAACCCCACGCATGAAATCGCTGGCCGCGACGAACGGACCCGCGGCCTCGGTGAGCGCTTCGGTCACATACGGCTGCTGATGCTCACCGTCGGGATCACGGAGCGACGCCTTCTCGTACTCCACGCCATCGCGCGACAGCTCGTTCCACGACGTCACCGAGTAGACGTTTGCGCCCACCTTCCATTCCTCGGCCAACAACTCCTGTGCTTTGAGGGCACTGGGCATGGTGATGCCGGAGACCAGGATGTTCGCCGGGTACTCCTTGCCTTCCGGAGCGGCGGCGTAGCGGTAGATGCCCTTGAGCAGTCCGGCGACGTCGAGGTTGTCGGGCTGCGCCGGCTGACTGATCGGCTCGTTGTAGATGGTGATGTAGTAGTAGATGTTCTCGGGATCTTCCCCGTACATCCGGCGTAGGCCGTCGGCGATGATGTGCCCGAGCTCGTATCCGAACGCCGGGTCGTAGGCCACGACTGCCGGGTTCGACGCCGCGAGCAGCAGCGAATGCCCGTCTGCGTGCTGCAGACCTTCACCCGTGAGTGTGGTGCGGCCGGCGGTGGCTCCCAGGACAAATCCTCGCGCCATCTGGTCGGCCGCCGCCCACAGTCCATCGCCGGTGCGCTGGAAGCCGAACATCGAATAGAAGATGTACAGCGGGATCATCGGCTCGTCGTGCGTTGCATACGACGTACCGACAGCGGTGAACGATGCCGTGGAGCCGGCTTCGTTGATGCCCTCGTGCAGGATCTGCCCGACCGAGCTCTCCTTGTACGCGAGCATCAGCTCGGCGTCGACGGAGGTGTAGAGCTGGCCGTTGCGGTTGTAGATCTTGAGCGACGGGAACCAGGAGTCCATGCCGAAGGTGCGGGCTTCGTCGGGAATGATCGGCACGAGGCGCTTGCCGACTTCCTTGTCGCGCATCAGTTCCTTGAAGATGCGGACGACGGCCATGGTCGTGGCGACCTGCTGCTTGCCCGAACCTTTCGCGGCCAGTTTCAGCGCCGGCGCGGTATCCGGCTTGAGTACCTTGCTCTTGGTGCGCCGAGCGGGCAGGAAACCGCCGAGCGCCTTACGGCGATCGAGCATGTACTGGATCTCGGGTGCGTCGTTGCCGGGGTGGTAGTACGGCGGCAGGTAAGGATCTTTTTCGAGCTCGGCGTCGCTGATCGGGATGCGCGTGCTGTCGCGGAAGTCCTTGAGATCGTCGAGGGTCAGCTTCTTCATCTGGTGCGTGGCGTTACGGCCCTCGAAGTGCTTGCCGAGTGTGTAGCCCTTGATGGTGTGGGCCAGGATCACCGTCGGCTGGCCCTTGTGTGCCAGCGCCGAGGCATAGGCCGCGTGCACCTTCTTGTAGTCGTGGCCGCCGCGCTTGAGGTTCCAGATCTCGGCGTCGCTGAGGTCTTTGACGAGTTCCTTGGTCCGCGGGTCGCGGCCGAAGAAGTGGTCGCGAACGTAGGCACCGTCGTTGGCCTTGTAGGTCTGGAAGTCGCCGTCGGGGGTGCTGTTCATCAGGTTCACCAGAGCGCCGTCGCGGTCCTTGTGTAGCAATGAGTCCCACTCGCGGCCCCACACGACCTTGATGACGTTCCAGCCCGCGCCGCGGAAGAACGACTCGAGTTCCTGGATGATCTTGCCGTTACCGCGCACCGGGCCGTCGAGGCGCTGCAGGTTGCAGTTGACGACAAACGTCAGGTTGTCGAGGCCTTCGGTTGCGGCGACGTGCGCCAGGCCGCGTGACTCCGGCTCGTCCATCTCGCCGTCGCCGAGGAATGCCCAGACGTGCTGATCGCTGGTGTCTTTGATGCCGCGGTCGTTCAGGTAGTGGTTGAACCGCGCCTGATAGATCGCATTCATCGGGCCCAGGCCCATGGACACGGTCGGGAACTGCCAGAAGTCGGGCATCAGCCGGGGGTGGGGATACGACGGCAGGCCACCGCCCTCGCCGGCGTGGGAGTGTTCCTGACGGAACCCGTCCATCCGCTTCTCGTCGATGCGGCCCTCGAGGAATGCACGCGCGTAGATGCCGGGGGAGGCGTGGCCCTGGATGAAAATCTGGTCGCCGCCACCGGCATGGTCCTGGCCGCGGAAGAAGTGGTTGAAGCCGACTTCGTACAGGGCGGCCGACGAGGCGTAGGTGGAGATGTGGCCGCCGACGCCGACGCCGGGACGCTGTGCGCGGTGCACCATGATCGCTGCATTCCAGCGGATGAACGCGCGGAAGCGGCGTTCGACTTCTTCGTCACCGGGGAACCAGGGTTCGCTCTCGGTGGGAATGGTGTTGACGTAATCGGTGGAGGTGAGGGCGGGGATCGAGACCCGCTTCTCCCCGGCGCGCTCGAGTAGGCGAAGCATCAGGTACCGGGCCCGGCCGGGGCCGGCGTTCTCGAGTAGACCGTCGAAGGACTCCAGCCATTCAGTGGTCTCATCCGGATCGATGTCCGGGAGGTAGGACGCGACTCCTTCTCGGATGACGCGAACCCGCTGCTGGTTCTTCGGTGCTTTCGTGCTGTCAGTCACTACGCTGGTCTTCTCCTCGAGTCGTCCGGCAGGGTGACTGCCAGAAACCAAATGTGGCGCTGGACCCTGGTGAGGTCCTCGGCGTTCTCTCAATCGTGCCGCATGTGATGTTCGTTGGCATCGGAGGACGGCAAACTAGCCGAACCTACATGTGTTGGTCTGGCTGTTCGAGCGGTACATGGGGCAGTATCTGCTCTGTGAAGTCCAGGTGGGTGGCCGGCGTTGTGGTGGCCGGGGCACTTTTCACCGGATGCGCCACCACTGTCGGCGGTTCCAGTGGCGTGGACCCCAGCGACGTGCGCGCCTATCAGAGCGACGTGTCGGTCGCGGCGGAGCAATCGAAGATCGCAGAATCGTCGAGGGCTGCCGAGGCAGCGCGCACGCTGACGGTTGGCCTCTGCGCGCAATTCACCACCACCGTGGTGACCATGCTCAACGGCTACAACGAGTTCGTCACCAAACTCAATGACGTGCAGTCCTATTCGCAGATGGGCGACAGCAGTCGGGTGGTGATCGACCAGCTCACCGCCGGTGAGCAGGCAATTACCGCGAAACTGGTGGGCGGCGTCGAACAGCCCGTGCAGACCCTCGTGCGGAATTTTCTCGACCGCAACCGGGAGTTGGTGACCGCGGTGAGGAACGAATATCGGGCCGGCCTCAACGATCCGGCGGACAAGTGGATCGACGCCAGGAACAAGGCTGTGGACGCGTGCGGGAAAGTTGCCGGTTGAAAAAGGTGCCATTCGGCTTGCAACTTGGGGGTTTACCCTGTTCGCTTGAGTCATCGAAGCGGACACGGACAGTGTTCGCCTATTTTTCTACTGACAGGAGGTCGTCGCGTTGGTTGCCGCTTCAGATGGTGATCGCGCCCAGAAGCTGGGAGTGACAGCGGGCATGATCGTGCAGGAGCTGGGGTGGGACGAGGACACCGACGACGACCTGCGTGCCGACATCGAGGATGCCATCGACGCCGAGATGGTGGACGACGACTCCGACGAGGTTGTCGACATGGTGGTGCTGTGGTGGCGGGACGGTGACGGCGATCTGGTCGACGCCCTGATGGATGCCATCACGCCGCTCGCCGACGACGGGTTCGTGTGGGTGTTGTCGCCGAAAACCGGAAGCGACGGTTACGTCGACCCCAGTGAGGTCGCCGAAGCCGCGCCGACCGCGGGCCTCACCCAGACCAGTGCCGTGAGTTTCGGTGACTGGCTGGGATCTCGTCTCGTTCAACCGAAGACGCGAGCCGGCAAGAAGGCATGACCGACTCCGCTCATCAGGAGCTCGCGGTGGGAACCGCGGCTCCTGACTTCACGTTGCGTGATCAGAACAATCAGGACATCACCCTCTCCAACTATTTCGGCAAGAAGAACGTGCTGCTGGTGTTCTTCCCGATGGCGTTCACCGGCACCTGCGAAGGTGAGCTCAGCATGGTGCGCGACCGGCTGCCGGACTTCGAGAACGACAACTCGGCGTTCATCGCGGTGTCGGTGGGCACATCGCCCACCCACAAGGTGTGGTCGGCGGCCCAGGGGTATCTCTTCCCGATCCTCGCGGACTTCTGGCCCCACGGCCGCGTCGCTCAGATGTACGGCGTCTTCAACGAAGACAAGGGCTACGCCAACCGCGGCACCTTCGTCATCGACAAGACCGGACACATCGCATTCTCCGAGCAGATGGCCGCCGGGCAAGTCCGTGACCAGTCGCTTTGGGAGAAAGCCCTGGCCGCGCTAGATTCTTGAAGGTGTCTGACGCCTTCGGGTGTCGGACGGGCGGCGAGTCCATGTTTTCTCTCGCCGTCGCGGCCGGCGAACTCGCCTTCGTACCGGTCGCCCCGCGCGTATAGCTCAGCGGTAGAGCTCTGGTCTTACACACCAGCGGTCGGGGGTTCAAATCCCTCTGCGCGCACCATTCTTCGGGGTTCAGGCAGTCGAACATCCGCCAGCGGATCAGAAGCCATCATCTCGGGGGCAACGCGGCGGGATCGCCCCTACGTCTCACGCTGGGGTGCCTCCTGGCCGAAGAACTGGGAATCGAATTGCGACGAGTGGGGTCGGGGAAACGGCGCACCTTCCATACGGGCGAGCCGGTACTCACGGAGTGGATCAAAGAGAACGCGCTCGTGTCGTGGGTGGAGCACGACCAGCCGTGGGAACTTGAGCGTGAGCTAATCGAGAGCCTCGACGTGCCACTGAATTTGCAAGGCAACGTGCGTAACGCTTACCACCCCAAACTAACTGAGATACGGCTCCAGGCGGCTCTTCGGGCGCGGGAGCTGCCGATGCTGCCGAATCCTGGACGTCGCAACTAGGCACCAGTGGCTGGGCGGTGTTCAAATCGCTCTCTTTACACGCTGGCGGCGATTACCATGACGCCACCTGTCCATGCATACCTAGGGGAGATGGCCTGGCGAACGCAATCAACTCGCCCAGCCCATTTTCAGGGACAAACCGATCTGCTCGGAGGGTGGCGTCTCATTTTGAGAGCTGCGGCTGCTCTGACCCTAAGCAGACGAGACCGCTCCGAAAGGGTCGGTCCTTTCTTATCGACACAAATTACTAACTCCCCTCAATCCAACTTTGCTGAAGGGCCCAACGTAGTACGGTGCGCTAAGTCGCACCTGATGGGAAAACAATGGCAGACGCAGATGTGCCCAAGAACGCGCTCGACCGGCTTGCAGCGCAGTCGCGAGACGACGCGAAGTCGTATCAAGCGTCGGCCGACAAGCTACGTACTCGTGCGGACAACTGGGGTAATGCAGTTAAAGCGCTTGGCCTGGGTGCCATAGCTTGGGTGGGCTTTGACACTCTGACCGACGTTTTCCCGTGGCGGGGTGACGAAGGTAAGTGGCTCGCGATCTCTGCCATTGCCCTACTCAGTACGCTGGCGGTAACGACAATCTTTATTGGGTTTCGTCTAACACGCCAAAGTCGTCCTTTGGTCACCTTTCTAGATATAGTCCAGATGCGGGAGGAAAACCACCTTTCGTACCGCGATGTCAAATTGGTGAACGACATCTACGCTGACTTCCTCTTCTTGAATACGATAGAATCAAAAAGAGTTCGAGCTGCTCCACCCAAGTGGTGGTTTAAGCAACCTTGCACGCAATATCGGTGGTTGCGGGCTAGGAAGAAAATCCAAACAGCCGCGGTTACGGCGACAAGTCGGAAAATGGCCGACTTTTTTAAACGCGCAGTCGTTTATGAGCGGGAGCTCGAAAGATATTACGACCCAGAACGCCGAATCGACGTTATCGGAGAAACTGGGCCGCAACAGCAACAGCAACAACAGGTGCCCGCAGATCCGCAGGGTGATGCGACAAAGAGGCAGCTAGACCAGGACCGGATCAACGAGCTGAAGCTATCAAAGGCTTCGCAGATTAGGGCCGACCTCAGCTCAACGCAGTGGCGGGCTTGCATGTTGTTGGTCAGGCGTCGGGTGGTTCGTGCCATCTCTGGACCCTTGACAATTGCCGGTCTGTCGCTCTTTGCGGGAGCTCTTATCGCTCTTTGGTATGTCTCTGATGCGGCACACGCAAATCGAAGTGAGAACACGGATCAGATCGCCTACGCGAAGTCCTGTGGTGAAGCGCGGAAGGCACTCAGCGATGGGGGAGCGGCAGTCGAACTGCCGGACGGCTGCGATGGGGCGCCAGGGTCGGGCCTTGAGACCGGGTCGACGGAGAGTGATGTCGCTCTCGCGAATTTGGTCGCTCTATCCTCGGATTTTGCGACTTGCCAGGCGAATGCCAAGGTGAAGGACAATGAACCAGCCACGATTGCAAATCTTGAGGCGTGTAGATCAATACGCGCCTCTATCGACGACCAACTGACACGGATTAAGCCTCCTTTCTAGTTTACAGCGTCGGCGTTTGATGTTCTATTAATGTCAGATGCCTTTCATCACCACTGCACACCAAGCCGAACTAAATGCAGGGTTTCGATGGATCTGACATGCGGTTGGCCCATCGAAGTGTTCGCCGCTGACGCGACCAACCGGATGTTCGACCCGGTCGACGAATTGTATAAACTCCAAGGCACTCCCGAGTGTAATGAGAACCTCCAGCCCGGATTCTCCTCGCCGATGACCTACGTGTTCGAGGTACCTGAATCGGCGGATGTCGGGATCTTCGGCTTTGCGATACGAAGAGGGATTCCGAGGACCCCACTTTCGTTGTCATCAGCCCACAGACACCGGTCCGCTCGCACCTTCGGTCGAGACCGACGCGACACCAGGAGTAGCGGCTGAGCCAACTTTCGAGGCACCAATCGAGGCTCCCGGCGTGAGCGAGAAGCCGCCGATCGGATATACCGCAGCACCTACGGGTGAACTAAAGCCGCTCGCAGGCAAGGAGATTGACTACTGCATGAACGGGCCCACTTACCAGACCGGCACGACGATGTTCACCGACGGCGCCACAGGATGGGCCCAGGAATGCGCGGGTGAGCGAGCGCGCCACACACCTGAAGCTCGCACCGTTTGAACTAGCTTCACTTGCACTGAGACGACGCCTGAGCAATATGAAGACCTGGTCGAGTATGTCTGCCAGGACGCTGCCCGCGACGTGTTGAAGGGTCCGACCTCGGCCGACTCCGAGGCGTCACGCCCTGATGGTGATCTACGGCGACTGGTGGAAGAGACCGGCGATGTTGATGCGAACAACAGCTTTGGTGAGAAGGTCGGGTATCTAACCTCCACCTGCACGGCCGACTGCACCAAGATGACGACACGATGTGTGTTTCGCCCCCGCAGGAGAACTGCCGAGGTTTCCCTGTTGCCCCGGCCGGTAGGTCAGGTCGCCGAATATTCTGGCTGCGTCGAGAATGTCGCATTCATGCAGGTGTAAGACCTTTGTCTGGGTGGCCTAGAGGTTCGGACCCCTTTCACGCACCACCATCAGAACGAAACTTGTCACGCATTCAACCGCACACTCGCGCCAACACCCTGTTGCGTCGCCGCATCAACCAGCGTCTGGGCGGTCACCAGATCCTGTAGACCGATTCCGACGGAGTTGAACAGGGTGATGTCGTCGTCGCTTTGGCGGCCGAGGGCGGGGTTCACGATCACATCGCCGAGTTCGACCTCGACGTCCTGCGTCTGAAGGTGACCTTCGGCGATCGCCAACAGGACATCTCCCGATTTGGTGAGTGCGGTCGGGATGCTGTCGACGATCAGCCGGCTGCTGCCGATCCCGGGGCCGTCGATCTCACGGTGGTCTGCGCGAGGAGGAGCGCCGACGGCGTTGAGGTGCAGGCCCGGGCGGAACCAGGCGCCCTCGACGATCGGTTCGCGCGACGGCGTCAGTGTGCAGACGATGTCGGCGGAGGCGAGAATCGACCGAGGGGATTCCGCGTACTCGATCTGGATGTCGAGATCGGCTGTCCGATGGCGGAAACTGTCCACCGTCGACGCCGACCGCGACCACACCAGAACCTTCTCGATGTTCCGGATGCGGCAGATGGCGCGGGCGTGTTCCACTGCGAGTGTTCCGGCACCGATGAGCCCCAGGATCGAGCTCCGCTGCGTGGCAATGTGGGCCGTCGCCACCGCGCTCGCCGCAGCAGTACGGATGGCCGTGATGAGGCGGCCGTCGAGTACCGCTTCGCACTCGCCGGTCTGTGCAGACATCAGCAGGATGGTCGATCGCTGACTCGGGAGCCCGCGGCCGACATTGGCCGGCATGTCCGACAACATCTTGACGACGCTGGCGCCCAACGGTTCTGACGACGCCACCATCGGTAGCGCGGTGCCGCCGTCGGCGATCGGCAACTGAGGGGGAGCGGGGTTACTCGCAGCCCCTGATGTCATATCGGCGTGAGCTTGCTCCACGGCGCGGTAGACCGAGGTCCGGTCGATGAGCGCGTCGATGTCGGAGTGGGTGAGGATGAGTGTCATGTCGCCTTCCAGGGCAAAGAGGTTCAGGAACGGCCGGCGTACGGCACGGTGAGGCACGACGGGGCTCGGCGGCCACCGACCACGCCGCTGATCGCGACGATGGCGATGACGTACGGCAGCATCAGCAAGATCGCGTAAGGGATGTCGACTCCGACTGCAGGCAAGGCGAACTGAAGCGATCGGGCGATCCCGAAGAACAGGCACGCCCACACGATCCCGATCACTTTCCAGCGTCCCGCGATCACTGCGACCACGGCGAGGTAGCCGAGCCCGGCAGTCATGTTCTCGCTGAACGACTGCACTTCCGACAGGGCCAGTTGGGATCCGGCGAGGCCGCCTGTTGCGGCAGCCAGCAAGACGCACGCGGCTCGAATCTTGTTGACGGACAATCCTGTCCACCCGGCTGATGTGGCGTCCTCGCCGACGGCATCCACTCGGATACCCGCCATGGTCTTGCCGGAGAACAGCAGCGCCAGCGCGATCACCACGAGCACGCAGAGGTAGCCGAGGACCGACTGGCCGAACAGGGCCTGCCCGACGATCGGGATGTCGGTCAGCAGGGGGATGTCGACGCCGTTGAAGCCGGGCACACCCTGGCCCTTGCCGTCTTCGAGGAAGATGCGGGCACCGTAGGTGGTCAACCCCAGCGCCAAAGCGTTGCCAGCAATTCCGACAACAATTTGATCGGCGCGGAGCCGCACGGTGAGCAGCGCCTGGATGATGCCGAAGATGATCGCGGCGAGCACCCCGCTGACGAGGCCGAGCATCGCCGAATCAAGTGTGGCCGAGGCCAACACGCTCGCGAAAGCACCGGTGAGCATGATGCCCTCCATGCTGAGGTTCAGCACGCCCGCACGTTCGCTGATTGATTCACCTGCTGCGGCCACGATGAGCAGGATCGCGAAGGCCACCCCGCTGGTGAGGACCTGGGTGAGCATGTCGATGTTCATGACGTCGCCTTTGCGGGGGCTGTGATGGCGGGTGCCGAAGTGGCCTCGGGGGGCGCGACTGATCTCGACCGGGTGGTCCACAGGGCAGCGCCCGCGATCAAGATGATCAGCACGCTCTGCACCACGGTCACGGTGGACGACGGCACTCCCGCGGCCAACTGCAGATTGATACCGCCGGCAACCAGGAATCCGAGGAACAGCGACACCCCGGCAACTGCTGTCATCGACCCGCGCGCCAGCAAACCGACCACGAGCCCGGTGAAACCGAAGCCCGACGAGAACCCTTCGGCCAGGACGAACGGGGCGGACGTGACAAGGATCCCGCCGGCAAGCCCCGAGAACCCACCTGCGGTGGAGAGCCCCAGGAAACGGACGCGATCAACCGGGACACCTAGTCGAGCCGAGGCAGTCGGTGACAGTCCCACCGAGCGGAGCCGTAGTCCGATTGCACTGTGCCGCAGGACCACTCCGACTGCCGTGATGGCAAGGAGAGCAATGACGATGGCGACCGTGGCAGGCGATTTGGTCAACCCCAGTAGCGGGAGGTGGCTCGCTTCGCTCAGCGATTCCGACTGGGGGAGCGTCTCCGACGAGGTCATCGGCTGCCGGAGCAAGCTCGGCTCCTGGACCATCAACACAACCAACGCCAGGCCGACAAAGTTGAGCAGCAGGGTGGTGATGATCTCGCTGGTACCGCGCCGAACATAGAGCCACGCCGCGATGGCCGCCCAACATGCGCCGGCCAAGACGGCAGCCACCAGCGCCAGGGTGACTCCAAGGAAGAGAGGCATGGCGTCGGGGATGGTCACGCCCACCGCGGTGGCAGCAATGCCGCCGAGACAGATCTGGCCTTCGCCTCCGACGTTCACCAGACCGGCCCGATAAGCGACGGTGAAGCCGGCCGCGATGAACATGATGATGGCGGCGTTGTTCAGCGAGGTGCCGACGGCGAAGGGCGAGCCGAATGTTCCCTGGATGAGGGCGTCGATGACGTCGGCGGGTCTGGCCCCAGCGCCTGCGGCCAGCAGCAGTCCGACGCCTGCGGCGATCACCAGGGCCACGGCGGCGACCACGAGCGGACTGTGGGCCCAATCGCCTTGCCGCAGTTTGGTACGGAGCAGCCCAGTCGTCGGGATCATCCTGCCACCCCCATCATGAGCTCACCGATGTCGTTTGTGGCAGAGGAAGACTCGGAGTCGACCGACCCGCGGATGGTGCCGCGGTAGGCGACGACGATGCGCGAGCAGAGTGTGACGAGCTCGTCGATCTCGCTGGAGATCACCAACACTGCGGCTCCAGACGCCGCGGCGTCCCGAAGGCGGTCGAGCACAAAGGCGACGGCACCGACGTCGAGCCCGCGGGTGGGTTGAGCAGCGACGACAACACGCAGCCCCGGGGTCGACAATTCCCGGGCCAGCACGAGCTTCTGCTGGTTGCCGCCGGACAATGATCCGATGGGGATGTCGGGGCCGTCGGCGCGGATCGAGTACTCCGTGATGGCCTGCGTGGCATCAGCTCTCATGCGCCGGCGATCCAGGAGGCCCCAGCGTCGGTAGTCACTCAATCGGCCTAGTGCGTAGTTCTCGGCGAGTGATAGTTCGGCGATCATGCCCTCGGCATGCCGGTCTTCGGGAATGACACCGATGCCCGCACGGGTGCGCTGCGCCGGAGTGTGTTCGGTGATGTCGAGTCCGTCGACACTGACTGTTCCGCGATCAGCGGCGACGGACCCGGACAACACTGCCGCCAGCTCCGACTGGCCATTGCCTTCGACACCTGCGATGCCGACGATCTCTCCTGAGTGGACAGTCAAATCGACCTCTGACAGGGCAGTGCTGCCGTCTGGGCGGGACAGCGTGATGCCCCTGACCTCCAAGCAGGGTGCTGCGTGATGCGGTGGCGATGCCGGGCGTCGTTCGGACGCAACGGGTTGTGCGCCACCGAGCATCAGGTCGAGCAACGAGTCGAGCGGTGTCTGCGACAGCCGGCCTCCACCGACGACCGTCCCGCCTCGGAGCACAGTCGCCGCGTCGGCCACGCGGGCGACCTCCCCGAGTTTGTGGGTGATCAGGACAACCGACTTGCCATCGGCGGCAAGGGCATTGCAGGTCTCGATCAGCGAGTCGATCTCGCCGGGGTCGAGCACCGCAGTCGGTTCGTCGAGCAGGATGAGGTCTGGCCGGCGAAGCAGGGCTTTGACGATCTCCACCCGCTGTCGTGCACCGATCGGCAGGTCGCTGACGCGGGCGGTGCGGTCCACGGTCAATCCGTACGAATCGGCAATGCGCGCCAGCCCCTGCTTCACCTCGTCGTGTGGCTGGCGAAACCCTCGCCGGCCCAACAGCAGGTTGTCCTCCACTGTCATCGTGGGGATGAGTGAGAAGTGCTGATGCACCATGGCGACGCCGGACTCGAGTGCCGCTGCCGGTGTCGAAGGGCGATACGGGGTTCCGTCGATGGTCATACTGCCCTGGTCCGCAGACACCGTTCCGTACACAACGTTGCACAGTGTCGACTTGCCTGCACCGTTCTCTCCGAGGATGCAGTGCACCGTGCCCCGTTCGACGGCCATGGTGACGTTGTCGAGCGCGCGAACACCGCCATACGACTTACCGATTCGGTCGAGGGTCAACAGCGGGCTGGTTGCTGGGGTCATCGCGTCGGCCGGTTCAGTATGCCGTGACGGAGCCGGAGGTCAGCGCCGCCTTTGCGTCGGTCAGCGCTTTGGTGGCGGGGTCCTCCGAGCAGAGGATGAAGTCGCTGCCACCCTTGTCTGTTGTCAGACCGAAGGGAACCTGTGCGGCCTCCCACGAGCCGTCGAGCGTTGAAGAAACGGCGTATTCGATCTCGGTCCCGATGTCGGTGCGAACGAAACCTGCGTATACCGGGTTTGCGCAATCTCCTGGGATCGGTCCACCGACCATGCGATTGCCCGAGTCGCGTGCAGCTTGTTCGATGCCTTGTTTGCCGAGGTTGACGATCTGACCGAGGATGTTGGCACCTCCCGCGTATGCGGTGCCCGCAGCCTGTTTGGCTTTGGCGGGATCGTTGAAGTCGCCGACGTATTGGGGGCTGAGAACCTTGACGTCGGGCCGGACAAACGTTGCCCCGTTCGAGAACGCCTTGGCCGCATTGACGATGGCCGGCAACTCGACGCCTCCGACGAATCCGACCGTTCCGGTGGTCGATGAGGCCGCTGCCACTGCGCCGGAGAGGAATTCGGCCTCGGCCTGTTGCGGATCGTAGTAAGCGAGGTTGTCCATCGGTTCGGCGTCGGAAGGTCCACCGATTTCGACGAACTTCACGTCTGGGAACTGCGGGGCGATCTTACGCACGTCGGCGTCGGTCTGGCCGCCGACCGAGATGACCAATTCGTTCTCAGATGCGAAGCGCTGCAATGCCTGCTGGTAGTCGGCTGGTGCGACTTGCTCGACATAGCTGAGGTCAACCTGGTCGCCGAGTGCCTGCTCGACCCTCTGGTATCCGAGGTAGCCCGACTCCATGAACCCGGTGTCGGTGACCGAGCCGGGGAAGAAGACTCCGACGGACAGGCTCCCGTCGTTGGCGTCGGCGCCCGAAGTGCCGCACCCTGACATTCCTACCGCAATGGCTCCGGCCGCGAGCAGCGCCACCGGTACGCGGACGGTTGTGGATCGAAATCTCATCGTGTCTCCTGATCGTCGGCCGCTGTGTTTTAGCGGTATACCGTTACGAGAAGAGTGGGGGCTGTGTGTTTCCATCCGATTACGAGCCGGTTAGTTATTGGTATACCGCTAAGTGGGTCTGGCTAGACTCGGCTGAACGAGTCGAAATCCGCGAGAGGACTTGGTGGGCATGCCTCCGGTAGAAGAGCTGACGGGTTCGGCAAACGATCGAAAGTCTTTGCGCCAGCACGCGTATGAGGAGATTCGGCGCCAGATCGTAGATCTGCGGCTGGCTCCGGGGTCGAGGCTGGTGGAGCGCGATCTCGCCGCTGAACTCGATGTCTCGCGTATCCCGCTGCGCGAGGCATTGCAGTTGCTGCAGCAGGACGGACTGGTGGTTCTGGTGCCGAGACAGGGTGCAATCGTGTCGCCGTTCAGCGAGAACGATGTCCGAGATCTGTTCGACGTCCGCGAGAGCCTGGAGGTTCTCGCGGCCCGGCTCGCTGCTGAGCGTGCTGACGAGGAGGGTCTCGCGCGGCTGTCGGAGCAACTCGAAGCGGCTCGTACCGCGACGTTGAAGCGAGATCGCCCAGCGATCGCAGCCGCCAATGCGAAGTTTCACCAAATGATCGTCGATCTGTCCGCGAATCCTTTGCTGGAGTCGCTACTGCGTCCGCTGGAGGCACGCACGCAGTGGCTCTTTCATCTCACCAAAGACCGCGATCCGGGCCGTCAATGCCACGAACACGAAGAAATCCTTGCGGCCATCGCTGCACACGACGCCGACCGTGCGGCCGAATCAGCCTTCCATCACGTTCATTCGGGCCGGCAGGCAAGTATTGCGATGGCCGCCGAGTGGTCGGGCGGGTCGATCGATCCGGTGGAGGCCACGAAGGGACGTCGGCGGACGAGAGCTGAATCGATCTGAGCGGTAGGTGCCACACCCCGCCGGTCGGAGAGCGCGACAGAGTTTCGGCTAAACGCTGAATCGCTGTGCGTGCAAGGCCCGCATCTCATCGACCAGGACATCAGCTGGCCCGTCTACCGGCAACTGGGGCGCAACGGTGTTGATCGGCAGCCCGGCGACCGGCGAGGGAGGGGCATTCCATTCCGCGAGCCACGCCGACAATTGAGACGACGACACCGCATAGGCAATTCGGCCCAGCCCGACCCAGGCATGCGCGGCGGCGCACATCGGGCAGTGCTCTCCGGAGGTGTACACCGTGGCCGCGGCCCGCGCGGCCGGCTCCATGTTCTCCACTGCCCACAACGCGATCGTCAGCTCGGGATGCCTGGTGTTGTCGCCGTCTTTGACGCGGTTGCGGTCTTCGAAAAGTGTTCGGCCGTCTGCGCTCACGAGCACCGAACCGAAGGGTTCATCCCCGGCTGCCAGTGCTTCGCGTGCCAGATCCACGCATCGTCGTAGGTGCTGTACATCGTCGTTCGTTATGCCCACAGGTGCGAGCGTACGACACCCTGACTCGGTGAGCGGGTGTGTCCACGGTGGGGGTGTTGGACGGACCCGCGGTTGACACAGGCCTGTTTTGAATCGCCAGAATGATGAAACTGAATTGTTCAATCGGCTTTGTCGGTAAAGGTCGATTTGGGTCGGGGACTAATTCGTTCGCAGAACCAATTCAACCCGCTTAGCAAGGGTTCGCAATTGAATCGCTCGACGTGGTCAGTCTGGCGATGCGCGATGGCGAGACGAATGAACCGGCGGCTGCACCGCCACTCGGCGGCTTCAGGAGGCTACGGCGAGGTGGCCCCGCGGAGCGCACGCCGGCTGGTGCCGAACGCAAGACAGCACGCTGGTCTGCGGCTCACCAGCCAGGGGCAACGTTGCAGGAAGGCTGTCAGGGTGGGACGATCAGGGTGCGAACACGGCTCGACTCTGATTCGACATTGTTCGAATGGGCTTTGAAATCCATCGGATTTGATCGTCAGAATCATAAACTCTGATCGTAACGATCAATTCGAAATTACTTTTAAAAGAACAGTTTCCCAATTCGGGATAGTGGGCCATACTTTCGACGTGTTCTTATGGATAGGCGTCGCCGTAGCCGCTTGGGTATTGATCTCGATCTTTGTCGCCATCGTGATGGCGCGCGTGATCAGTCACGCAGATCTCGAAGCCGAGGCCGCAGACCTTCGCGCTCTGCAGTCTGCGGGTCGGCCGAAGGAGACCGCGGGAAGCGCGTGATGGCGCTTCCCGTTTCCTCGACGTAGTAGCCCTCAGCTCGATTCTTCGAGGGACTCAGGCGTGGCGACCGGGTTTCCGCCGAGCTCCTCTTCTGCCCGACGTTCGGTGAGAAGCGGGACGAAGTCGCGGATTGGTTGGCCATCGAACTTCCGGTACGCATCCTCGACGACCTCGGCGACAGCTTCCGTCGGCACATCCGCGTGCTTGTCCGCGAGTTTGTCGGCGATCTGCTCGATCTGCTGCTGCTCTTGATCCTCGGGGTTCATACCTTTGACCGTACGGCGCGCACGTCGGACCCTCTAGTTTGTTCACGGGCTGTTGGCTCGACCGCCATCCGCTATTCGAATGCGCCGTGACGCATCCGGCGACTAGGCGCCGAGCTTGGCGATCCGGTCGTCGAGGAGCGCGGCAATAGAGGTCAGTTCCTCGTCGTTGATGTGCTCGACGTCATGACTCTCGCGCAATTCGCGCGCGGTGGCGACCACCAGCGCCGACTCATCCTTCTCCGCACTGGCGCCGTCGATGACCGACAGCTGGCCCATCTCCAAGATCAGATGCGCATCCTCGAACGAACTCTCGAGAAGTTCCCGGACGTGTGTTTCCGACACCATCGGATGTCCTTTCATAGCTACGACCATGATCTGACTCGATCCGGCAGATACCCGTTGATTGCCGAGGGCAAACTCCGCGGCATTCCGGACACGAACACTGCGACTCAGGCGCCGCTGCCTGTCATGCCGCAGACGTCGACGCCGGTGTACGTGCCCGTTGCCCCGATTCAGCGCCGCCACTGGTAGCGGATCTTGGGCCGACCGGCATTGCCGTAATCCGTGTGGCGCGACAAGGTTCCCTCGTCGGCCAGGCGTTCGAGATAACGCCAGGCCGTCACCCGCGACACCCCGACCTGGGTGGCGGCCTCGGCGGCGGTGAGACCTTCGGGACTGTCGCGGATCCGGCGGGCTATCTCGTCGGTGGTGCCGGGTGCCGCGCCTTTCGGGGCCGCGGATTTGTCTGTGGTGCCCCGCAATTCGGCGATCGCCCGGTCGACCTCGATCTGACTGGCCGCGTCGGTGCCCGCGGGCAACGCCTGTCGATAACGCTGGTACCGCTCGAGTCGATCGCGGAAAGCGGCGAACGTGAACGGTTTGAGCAGGTACGCCAGCGCCCCGTGTGCCACGGCGGCGCGCACCATCTCCAGATCTCGTTCGGACGTGATGGCGATGATGTCGGGGGCCGGCCGTAACCCTGACAGTGCCGATGCCAGGTCGATCCCGCTGGCGTCGGGCAGGCCCAGATCGAGCAGTACGAGGTCGATGGGTGTTGTCGTCGTCGCGGCCTCTGCGGCCGATCGCATGGCGTCCTGCGCCGTATGCACCACGGCGACAACGGAAAAGCCGTCGATTCGACCCAGATACGTGCGGTGGGCCTCGGCGATCAGTGGTTCGTCTTCGACGATGAGAACGTTGATCATGCTCGCGGCCCGAAGGTGACGGTGACAACCGATCCGTAGGTCACCTCGGCGGTGAGGGTGCCTTCGTGGCGATCGACAACCTGGGACACGAGCGCCAAACCCAGTCCGCGCCTGCCTGCTTCGCCACCGGACTTGGTGGAGTACCCGCGCTGCCTCGCTTTGCCGAATTCCTCGGCGTCCATTCCCGGGCCGCTGTCGGCGACCTGGATCAGCAGATGTTCGCCATCTTGCCGTACGGTCACCTCCACCCAGGGGTCGGAACGGTCGCATGCATCCAAGGCGTTGTCGACGAGGTTGCCCACCACGGTGACGAGTTCTTGGCCCGACAAGACAGCGTGCTCGTTGTCCGAGGGGATCACTGTGTCGTCGGTGATCGTCAACTCGATACCCCGTTCATCGGCCTGAGCGCTCTTGCCCAGCAACAGGGCGGCCAGTGCGGGTTCACCGACCGATTCGGACAGCCGGTCGACCAATTGCTGCGACAACTCCAATTCGGTGGTGGCGAAGCGGATGGCCTCGTCGCCGCGTCCCATCTCCACCAGCGTCACGATGGTGTGCAGGCGATTCGCCGATTCGTGAGCCTGTGATCGCAGCGATTCGGTGAACACCTTCATCGAGTCGAGTTCGCCCAGAGCGCCCTGCAATTCGGTCCG
Source organism: Williamsia muralis (assembly GCF_051487485.1). Lineage (GTDB taxonomy): Bacteria > Actinomycetota > Actinomycetes > Mycobacteriales > Mycobacteriaceae > Williamsia > Williamsia muralis_B. The sequence continues at coordinate 180,778 of NZ_JAHVCV010000005.1, forward strand.
ATCACGAATGGTCACCACCTCGGTCTCCGGCGACCGATTGCCGGGAACGCGAGATCTGTTGACCACCAGTACCCGGTCGCCCGTCACATGGACTTCATCGCGTGCGCCGGGGGAGTATGACCTTAGAAATGCGGGCAGGCTGTCTTTGTCCACCTCGCCGGAAGGCAGTGCCAGCAGGCGACGAGCCTCGTCATTGGCCAGGGCCACGCCATGTCGATCCAGCACGATCAATCCTTCCGACACCGAGTGAAGGATGGCGTCGTGATGTTCATACATCACCTGCAGTTCGGTGGGAGCCAACCCATGTGTCTGCCGCAGCAGGCGACGGCGAATCGCCCAGATGCCGACGAGGGACACGAGTAGCGCGCCGGCGGCGATCAGCAGGATCTGCGGCAACTGCTGCTGCCAGCGCGAGAACAGCGTCTGCTGGGTGATCCCCGCCGACACCAGTCCGACGACCTCGCCGGACGACGAGCGCACCGGCGCGACGGCGCGGATCGACGGACCGAGAGTGCCGGTGTAGACCTCGGTGAAGGTGCGGCCCTGCAACGCCGGCTCGATGGTCCCGAGGTACGGCCGGCCGATGAGTTCGGGATTCGTGTGGGTGAATCGCGTCCGGTCGGGCGCCATGATCGTGATGAACGCGATCTGGGTATCTGCCCGAACCCGTTCGGTCACCGGTTGCAGCACCGCGGGCGCGGTCCCGGATTCGATGGCCGCCGCGGTTGCCGGCGATTCGGCCAGCGCGCTGGCGATGCCGGTCACCTGCAACCGCGCCGCAGCGTCACCGTCACGTCTCGCGTCGACGATCGCCAGCGCGCTGCCGCCCACGACCATCACCGCGATCACGACCAGTTGCAGCACAAACGTTTGGCCGGCAAGTGAACGGGGCACCAACCTGGCCATGAAACCTCTCCGTCGGTTGAACGTAATGAACTAAATAGTGACCTGGCTCACCCCCGTGGAACACCATCCTTGCAGACCTATTGTTGCCACCAGTCAGAAGGAAGTCCGATCATGACAACCACACACGATCGTCAGACCGACGGGGACGCCGCCGTTCCGAAACGACGCGATCGAACGCATTGGCTGTACATCGCGGTGATCGTGGCCGTGATCGCCGGTGTCCTGGTCGGCATCCTGGCCCCCGAAGTCGGCAAAGAGGTCGGGGTCCTCGGCACGATGTTCGTCAGCCTGATCAAGATGATGATCAGCCCGGTCATCTTCTGCACCATCGTCCTCGGCATCGGGTCGGTGCGCGCTGCCGCCACCGTCGGAAAGGTGGGAGGCCTGGCGTTCGCCTACTTCCTCGGAATGTCCACGGTCGCGCTGGCGATCGGACTCGTGGTCGGCAATCTGCTCAAGCCCGGTGATGGGCTGACCCTGGACCCTTCCGCGATGGGCAAGGGCACCGAACTCGCCGACAAGGCCCACGAATCGGGCGGCACGATCGACTTCATCCAGTCGATCATCCCGACCTCGATGCTCTCGGCACTGACCGAAGGCAGTGTGCTGCAGACCCTGTTCATCGCACTGCTGGTCGGCTTCGCCATCCAGAGTCTCGGCAAGTCGGGCGAATCCGCGCTGCGGGCCATCGAGACGCTGCAGAAGATCGTGTTCAAGGTGCTCGCCATGGTGCTGTGGCTCGCCCCGATCGGTGCTTTCGGCGCGATCGCGAACGTCGTCGGCCAAACCGGTTGGAGTGCGGTCACCGAACTACTGACGTTGATGCTCGGCTTCTATGTCACATGCGTGATCTTCGTCTTCGGGATCCTCGGCCTGCTCCTTCGCTTTGTCGCAGGCGTGTCGATCTTCAAGTTGGTGCGCTACCTCGCCCGTGAATATCTCTTGATCTTCGCCACCTCGTCGTCGGAGTCGGCGTTGCCGCGGCTGATCGCCAAGATGGAGCACCTCGGCGTCGAACGCACCACTGTCGGAGTTGTTGTCCCGACCGGCTATTCGTTCAACCTCGACGGCACGGCAATCTACCTGACCATGGCCTCGCTGTTCGTGGCCGATGCCATGGGTCAGCCGCTCTCGCTCGGGGAGCAGATCTCGCTGCTGGTCTTCATGATCGTTGCCTCCAAGGGAGCAGCCGGCGTCAGCGGCGCGGGCCTGGCCACTCTCGCCGGTGGTCTGCAGAGCCACCGTCCCGAACTCCTCGACGGCGTCGGGATCATCGTCGGAATCGACCGGTTCATGTCCGAAGCGCGTGCGGTGACCAACTTCTCCGGCAACGCCGTGGCAACCATGTTGGTCGGTTCATGGACAAAGACGATCGACAAGGAAAAGGTCGACACCGTGCTGCGCGGTGACGATCCGTTCGACGAACTGACGATGGTCGACGACGGTCACGACAGCTGGGACAAAGACGACGACGACTCCGGCACAAAGGTGGACACCACGAAGAAGCCGGTGACTGCCTGAGTCTCACCTCTGGCAACGCTGTGCCGCGGACCGCTGGTCCGCGGCACAGCTGTTTTCATGCGGTGACCGTCGACTGTTTGCTGAAATGGGCGAATCGAACAGCCCGCGTGGGGTCACACCCATCGGGAGGGCGTTCGCGACGTGAGGGGACCAGGTGGCCACAGAGGTCGACGATGGCACGCACAGCCCTGCGATCTCACAGCAGGACCGGTGGATCCATCTGACCGAGTGGCCGCTGGCCATCGCCGGAGTCTTGTTTGTGCTCTGCTACGCCGTCGAAGTACTCGCCCAACCGGGTGGAACGGCGGAGGACGTCCTCGAGGCCGTCATCTTCGTCACCTGGGCCAGCTTTGTCATCGACTACCTCGTTCGGCTCGGTCTTGCGGGTGAACGTCTCCGCTGGTTCGTCCGGCACCTCCCGGAGTTGCTGATCGTCGCGCTACCCGTCTTGCGTCCGCTACGTCTACTGCGCCTGCTCGCGGTACTTGCCGTACTCCATCGCGTTGCGGGTCAGGCAATCCGCGGACGGGTACTGGCGTACACGGTTGTTGCTTGCCTGATGCTGATCTTCGTCGCGTCGCTGGCCATCCTCGACACCGAGCGGGGAAGCGACGACGCCACGATCCGCAACTTCGAAGACGCGCTGTGGTGGTCCATCACCACGGTCACCACCATCGGCTACGGCGACTACGCGCCGACCACGCTCACCGGGAGGATGATCGCGGTCGGCCTGATGATCGGTGGTATCAGCCTGATCGGCGTCGTCACGGCCAGCATCGCCACCTGGATCGTCGAACGCGTCAACGAGACCGACGAAGCCAATCTCGCGGCAACCAAGCGTCAGATCGACGCGCTGCACGACGAGGTCCGCGACCTGCGGGCCGACATCGCCCGGCTCGCGCCACCGCCGCACCCGGCATCGGCGACCGATGCCGCGGTCGTCGGCACGGCCGACGCCGAACATCGGCCGTGACCCGCGCGAAGAAGCCGCTGGTCGTAGCGCGGATCGGCGGACCGGCGACCGTCGAAGCAGTGAAAAGCGGTTGGCCAGTCGCTAGGCTACGAAGAGTCGGCCTGTAGCCCCCGGGCCGACCGACCGATCGAACAGCAAGCCCTGGAGGCGCGCATGGCACACGAACGGTTCAATACGACAACGGATTCCGGTGCGCCGGTCACCAGCGATGAGCATTCGCTGACGGTAGGCGCCGGTGGTCCCATCGTGCTGCACGATCATTACCTGATCGAGCAGATGGCCCAGTTCAACCGCGAGCGAGTGCCCGAACGGCAGCCCCACGCGAAGGGCAGTGGCGCGTTCGGATCGTTCGAGGTCACCGCTGATGTGTCCGAATACACCTGCGCAGCGGTCTTCCAGCCGGGCACCGTCACCGAGATGGCCGCGAGATTCTCCACCGTGGCGGGCGAGCGTGGAAGCCCCGACACCTGGCGGGACCCCCGCGGCTTCGCGCTCAAGTTCTACACCAGCGAGGGTGTCTATGACATGGTCGGCAACAACACGCCGGTCTTCTTCATCAAGGACCCGCTGAAGTTCCAGCACTTCATCCGGTCACAGAAGCGCCGCGCGGACAACAACTTACGTGACCACGACATGCAATGGGACTTCTGGACCCTGTCCCCGGAGTCGGCGCATCAGGTCACCTGGCTGATGGGGGACCGCGGGATTCCGCGGACCTGGCGGCATATGAACGGTTACAGCTCCCACACCTATCTCTGGGTGAACAGCTCCGGTGCAAAGCACTGGGTGAAGTACCACTTCAAGACCGATCAGGGCATCGAGACGTTCACCCAGGACGAGGCCGACCAGATGGCCTCCGCCGACACCGATTACCACACCCGTGATCTGTACGAGGCCATTGATGGCGGCGACTTCCCGACGTGGACCATGAAGGTACAGCTGATGCCGTTCGACGACGCCACGTCGTATCGGTTCAATCCGTTCGATCTGACAAAGGTCTGGCCCCACGACGACTATCCGCTGATCGAGGTCGGCCGGATGAAGCTCGACCGCAACCCCACCGACCATCACACCGAGATCGAGCAGGCCGCATTCGAGCCCAACAACCTCGTCCCGGGGATCGGGCTGAGTCCGGACCGCATGTTGCTGGCGCGCTCGTTTGCCTACGCGGATGCACACCGCTACCGAATCGGCGTGAACTACAAGCAGATTCCGGTCAACGCCTCGAAGTATCCGGTGCACAGCTACTCCAAGGACGGCGCGATGCGGGTCACCAACGTGTCCGATCCCGTGTACGCACCCAACTCCAAAGGCGGACCTGCCGCGCGTAGCGACTTCCAGGGCGAGCCGGGCTGGGCGGCCGATGGTGACATCGTGCGCACCGCATACGTCGACCACCCGCAGGACGACGACTTCGGTCAGGCGGGCACGCTCATCCGAGAGGTGATGGATCAGGATGCCCGGGATCGGTTGGTGGACAACGTCGTCGGCCATCTGCTGAACGGAGTGGAGGAGCCGGTGCTCAGCCGGGCCTTCGAGTACTGGCAGCGCATCGACCCCGGTGTCGGCAAGGCGATCCGGGACGGTGTGGAGTCCAAGGCCGAGGAGTCCGATCCCAAGGCCGCGGACCAGGGCAATCCGGCTCGTTCCGGCATGCAACAGAAGGCGTAGGGCATGGCGGAGATCGATCACGGGAAACTGGCGGTCCTTTTCGACATCGACGGCACCCTCGTGGACTCGGTGTACGCCCACGTCGCGGCCTGGCATGAGGCGCTGGCCGAGGTGGATCTCACCGTTCCCCACTGGGAGATCCACCGCCGCATCGGGATGGACGGGTCGCTCCTGGTTGATGAGCTCCTGGACATCGCGGGAGTGGGAGCGGACGCGCCGGGGAGGTCGGATCTGGCCGATGCGGCGTCGAGCAAACACACCGAGGCCTATCTTCGTCGTTCCGATTCGTTGACCATCTTGCCCGGTGGGCGCGACGTCGTCAGACGCGCCAAAGAGCTCGGATACGTTGTGGTCCTTGCGACTTCGGCGCCGCAACAGGAGCTGGAGATCCTGCGTGATCTGCTCGAGGTGGAGGACCACATCGATGCGGTGACCTCCGGGGAAGACGTGGAGACCGCCAAACCCGACGCGACCGTGGTGAAGATCGCGGTGGAGCGCGCCGGGGTGAGTGCCTCGAACGCGGTCATGGTCGGTGACGCCACGTGGGATGCCATCGCGGCAACAAAGGTCGGCGTTCGTTCGGTGGCCGTGCTGACCGGCGGCATCGGCGGCGATGCGCTCCGGGGCGCCGGCGCCAAGCGGGTGTTCCAGGACGCGCGCCATCTCGCGGACGACCTCGCCAAGACCGTCGATGGGTTGTGCGCCTCACCCGGAAGCCGGCGTTAGGCGTTGCGGTAACGCTCGGCAACACGAAGGTGGTACTCGGCGAGTGACACACATTCGTCGCGCAGTTCGGTGGGCGACAGAACTGTGAAATCGGCGTCGAACGCGTACAGCCACCGTGCGATCGACGCGACGGACTGGCCGTAGAGCTGTACCTCGCAGCTGTCGGTGTCGCCGGATTCCACCACGCCCCACTCGGCGTCGACCATGTCGGCGACCTTTTCGACTGGACTGTGTATCTGCACCCGCGCATTGGCCTGGCGGTACACGGACCCCAGGCTGCGTGCGATGAACGCCGCGGCGCCGCCTTCGGGCAGCGGCCGGGGTGAAAAGCGCGGGCCCGTCGGTATTTTCGGGGTGAGCCGGTCGAGGCGAAACGAACGCCAGTCATCGCGGCCGAGGTCCCTCGCGAGCAGGTACCACCGTGCGCCACTGCGAACCAGGCGGTAGGGCTCCACTTCACGCCTGCTCTCTGCCCCGTCACGGGCCTTGTAGTCGAACCGTAGTCGCTCGTGCCGGTGACAGACCGCCGCGACGTCGGCGAGAACGCCGGCATCCACAGCCACTCGGGTTCGGGTGGGGGTGGCGTCGACCTGCAGCGAATCGAGCCGGTGCCGAAGCCGCGACGGCATCACCTGACGCAACTTCGACATCGCGCGCACCGACGCCTCATCGAGGCCGCTGACCGAGTTGGCTGCGCCGGCGCCGAGACTCAATGCCACCGCCAGCACCTCGTGATCGTCGAGAAGCAGCGGTGGCATCTCGGCTCCGGCGCCGAGTTGGTACCCGCCGCCGACACCCACACTGGCGTCCACCGGATACCCCAGTTCGCGTAGCCGGTCGATGTCGCGGCGCACTGTGCGGGTGGTGATGCCGAGCCGGTCCGCCAGGTCTGCTCCCGACCAGTCCTTGCGGGTCTGAAGCAGGCTCAGGAGCCGGAGTAGTCGCGCTGAGGTATCCAACATGTTTTCGACAATGCCAGATATTGCGGACCGTTACTGTCCGCAATGGGTCATAGGTTCTCCTCATCGCAGTTCGCGACTCATTCCGGGAGGACAACAGAGATGACTCAGACACACGACATACCGGCCATTGAGATGGTGGGCCTGACCAAGACCTTCAAACAGGGCAAGAGCACCGTCGAAGCAGTCAAGGGCATCGATCTGGCGGTGAAGGAGGGGGAACTCGTCGCATTCCTCGGGCCCAACGGGGCGGGCAAGTCCACCACGTTGCGGATGATCACCACACTGTTGCGGCCCACGTCCGGCGCGGCGTGGCTGGCCGGCCACAACATCGCCGACGAGCCCGATGCGGTCCGGCGCAAGATCGGCTACGTGGGCCAGGGCAACGGTGGTGGCAACAACCAGCGCGTGCGTGAAGAACTCATCACCCAGGGTCTGTGCTACGGGTTCGGAAAAGCCGAGAGTTCCCTTCGCGCAGACGAATTGATCGCGGCTCTCGACCTCACGGGGATGGAGAACCGAAAGGTGAGCACTCTCTCGGGTGGCCAGCGTCGCCGACTCGACATCGCGCTCGGCATCGTGCACCGGCCTCCGGTGATCTTCCTCGATGAACCGACCACAGGCATGGATCCACAGAGCCGGGCCAACCTGTGGACGCACATCCAGCGGTTGCGCGCGGAGACCGGTGCCACGATCGTGCTGACCACGCACTACCTCGACGAGGCCGACGCGATGGCCGAGCGAGTGGTGGTCATCGACAAGGGCACGGTCATCGCCGACGACTCTGCTGCGGCGCTCAAGGACACTCTGGCCGGCGACAGCATCAGCCTCACCGCCGACTCCTCCGACGGTGCCGCAGAACTGGCCCGGATCGCCACCTCGATCGATGCGGTACGCAGCGCCGAGGTGGCCGGCGAGTCCGTCGAACTGCAGGTTGTCGGTGCCGACAAGGTGCTTCCCCAGGTGATCACCGCAGCTGCAGCCAGATCTGTTGCGGTACGTAGTGCATCCTCGACGCGCCCTACCCTCGACGACGTCTTCCTCTCACTCACCGGACGAAGCCTGCGCGAAACCGCAGCCCTCTGAACACCTTTCCCTCAAACCCCTTGCCAAGTCCCCAGGAGAAACCGATGACAACATCAATCATCCGCGACAGTTCCATCGTTCTGACCCGTGAATTGCGGCCGACGGTCCGGGATCCGTTTACCGTGATCTTCAGTCTCGTGCAGCCACTGATCCTGCTTGCCCTGTTCGGCCCGCTTCTGAAAGATGTTCCGGGTGCCGGTGATTCGGGCAATGTATGGAACTGGTTCATCCCGGGTGTGCTGGCGATGATCGCGATCTTCGGCACGTCGATGACCGGCTCCAACCTGATGGACGAGATCCACTCGGGCAGTCATGAGCGGATGCTCGTCACGCCATTGAGCCGCAGCTCGTTGCTGATCGGACGCGCGCTGAAGGAAATGGTGCCGCTCGCAGCGCAGGCCGTCATCATCTTGCTCGTCGGTCTGCCGTTGGGTTTCGACATCAACCTCGGGGGCGCGGCCATCGGCATCCTCATCCTCGGTGTGTTCGGCGTCGGACTCGGGGCACTGTCCTACACGTTGGCTCTGGCTGTGCGCGAACAGGATTGGGTGTTCTGGACGGTGCAGCAGACGCTGATGTTCCCGATGCTGATCTTATCGGGCACGATGCTCCCGCTCGATGACGCGCCGGGATGGATGAAGGTGCTGGTGAACATCAACCCGTTGCACTATGTGGTGGAAGCAGAGCGCGCGCTGTTCGTCGGGGACTTCGACACCAAGACGGTGCTTTCCGGTGTGGTCGCGGCCTTCATCGTGGCCGTCGGTGGAATTGCCGCAGGTGTGCGGGCGATCAGTGCGGCGTCGCGCAGCTGATCCATCACGAGATGTGGCCTTGTCACGCGCAAACTCCCTGGCGGAGTGCGTGACAAGGCCACACCGTCGTTTCGGTCTTCCTAAGGGAGGATGGCTGCGGCCTTGGCTGCCCGCATCCAATCAGGGAACTCCGAGAGCAGGCGCTGGTACAAATCGTCGTCGGACACCTGGTCGATGTCGTCGAGTGCAAAGAAGCCCGCGTTGTCCACGACGCGGCCCTCCATGTCGTCGAGTCGTTCGAGGACTCCGTAGTTGGCCCTGCCGATCCCGACGAACTGCCAGAACACCGGAGCGCTCGACGCGGCACGCATCAGCTCGCTGATAGGTCCCTTTTTGCGGAAGCCGCCGTCGGTGAAGAAGAGGACAAGGACCGGCCGTCCGGGGACAACCGTGTTCAGGATCTCGTTCATGATCGGCAGTTCATCGTTGGAGGCTCCGATCGCGTCGTAGTCGATGCCTCCGTGAAGACCCGACAGGTGGAGGAACTCCTCGGTCCAGGATTCGACATTGGTCACGCTGATGTCGGGGACACGCGCGAAATCACGGGCGTACATGTACGGCTCCAACTGGCCGTCGTCGTCGATCTGGGTGGCTACCGCCAGCATCCGTTCGACCACGCGGTGCACCACCCGGCCGGAGTATTGCCTGGACATACTGCCGGTCTTGTCGATGACAAGGATCACCCGGGCTCGGACGCCGGTCGCATTCTTGCTGAGCAGTACCTTGTGCACCTCACGCTTGCGCATGTCGAGGCGCTGGCGCTTGTCGAGGGAGAGTTTCTCCTCGCCCGCAACAGATCTCATCGCCGCGACCTCCGGGGCGGGCGTTGTGGCCGCGGGTTCGTCATCGACCTCGACGCCGTGTTCCCGAACCAGATCGGCGAAGCCGCGATCCCATCCGGCGCTGACATTGCGGATCTTCCACTCACCGCCCCGCCGATAGATCTCGCCCAATACCGCGGCACGTTCGGTACTCAACCCGGCTGCGGGTAGCTCGATCTGGAAACCGGTGCCGCTCGCAGAGGCGGCCAGAGCGGGTAGCGCCGACAGGGGAGACGGATACCCGTCGTCGCAGGCGACCGCAACGGCCACGGTGTGGACGTCTGCAGGCACCCTCGCGAGGTCGACCGTCAGGGTGGTGCCACCCGACAGCACAACCGCACCATCGGTCGACTGCGGCTGGTTGAAGAAGATGAAATCGGAATCGATCCGCGTCTTGTGGTTGTCGCCGAGAAGAAACGCCATCACGTCAACCGTGCCGGGCGCGGCTCCGGTGACCGCGACAGTGAGAACACCGGAAGTGATGGTTGTGTTAGCGCCTCGCGACAGGGTGACCATGGCGATCAGTATCGGTGGTGGTGCGCCGAGGACGCATCCGATGTCGGCCCATCAGTCGATTCGAGGTCATGCAGCAGGCAGACCCGCCAGAGGCTGCACGGTCTTGGCGATGCCGTAGCCGGCACTCCACGGGTAGAGCCCTGCCGAATCCGGCCAGACCAGTTGCCAGGCCGACACACTGCCGTAGACGCGGTTCGCGACGCGCAGGTCTGATGTGGTGAGTGCTTCGATGGCCACCAGGTCCAGGTCGTGGTCGAAGAAACCCGACAGGCGTTCACCGGCGGTGAGGCTGCCTCCGGCTCGTGCGATCCGGTGTCCGACGGTGTTCAGGATGGATCCGGCGGTGCCCGGTTCGAGTCCGTAGATGATCAGCTCGGGGTGCGCCAGCGAGGTCAGCCCGGTGGTGTAGGCGAGCGACGGGAATCCGACCTGGACAGCCGCACGTACCGCGGTGACCGTCCAGTAGCGCTTGGCAATCGCGCGGTGTGCGAAATCGACCGGATCGGATTGCTGACGCATGGCGTCCTCCTTGGCTGTCTGGCTGGTGCAGATCGTTGTGCCGGGAGGTTAACGCCAGCCTCTGACAAAGCCTTTGCTCACGGACGGAAGATGGCCCGTACGCAGTTGTCCGACTTCTCTTTGAACTTCATGTAGCCATCGGCGGCATCCTCGAGTGGCATGTCGTGGGTGATGAGGAAGGTGGGGTCGAGGCGGCGTTGTTCGATGTGGTCGAGCAGTCGCGGGACGTAACGCTGGCCGTGCTGCTGCGCCGCCCTCATCGTCAGGCCCTTGTTGAGCATCATGCCCATCGGGAACTTGTCGGTGAGGCCGTAGACACCCAACACCGACACGGTGCCGCCCTTTCGCACCGCGTAGATCGCCTCACGCAGAGCGGTTGCCCGGTCGGTCTCGAGGCGCAGCGCCTGCTTGGCCTTGTCGTAGACCTGCTGCACGCCGGTCCCGTGACCTTCCATGCCCACGGCTTCGATGACGGCATCGGGTCCACGACCACCGGTCATCTCACGCAGGGTTTCCGGGACGCTGTCGACCTCGGTGTAGTCGATGGTCTCGGCCTGGACGAAGGTGCGAGCCATCTGCAGCCGTTCCGGTATCCGGTCGATGACGATGATGCGTTCCGCGCCGAGCAGTCGGGCGCTGGCCGCCGCCATCATGCCGACCCCGCCCGATCCCCACACCGCCACCGTGTCTCCTGGTGAGAGGTCGCAGAAGTCGGCGCCCATGTAGCCGGTGGGGATGGCGTCGGACACGAAGAGTGCTTGCTCGTCGGTGACGCCGTCGGGAACGGTGAAGCAGTTCTGGTCGGCGAACGGTACCCGGATGTATTGGGCGTGCGATCCCTGGTATCCGCCGAAAGGATGTGTGTAGCCGTAGATCCCGCCGGTGGGGTATCCCAGCAGTGGCCGCTGGAGATCCGCGTTGGGGTTGGTGGTGTCGCACAGCGAATACTGCTCGTGATTGCAGTACCAGCAATTGCTGCAGGCGATGAACGAGGGGACCACGACCCGCGTGCCGACAGTGGTGGCGGTGACGTCGGCGCCGACCTCGACAACCCGGCCCATGAACTCGTGACCGATGACATCGCCCTCGCGCATGCCGGGTAGATATCCGCTCAAGAAGTGCAGGTCCGACCCACACGTGGTGGTCACCGACACCTCGACGATCGCGTCGTGCGGATTGACCAGGGTGGGATCGTCGACGGTCTCCACGCTCAGCTGATTGACGCCGGTCCAACACAGAGCACGCATGATGCCTCCGTTCAGCGGTTGCCCGGCCGGGCAGCCGGGGTGGGTGTGAGGGTGGGGATCTCGCCCGTCTGCACCAAGGCGCGCAGTCGGTAGAGGATCTTGAAAGCGGCTGTCTTGGCAGCGAAATCGGGTGCTGGAAGCGTCAATCGGAGGGTCACCTCGGTGCCCAGGTCGTTCGGCGCGTCGGTGAGGCGGACAACAACGATCTCGGTGTCGGGGGAGCTGGACGACGAGTCCACGAACCGGATGCCGTCAGCGTCGTCGATGACCGTTGTGTTCAGCGTGATGTCGCCCTGCGGCGTGGTCACCGTGAATGTTGCTCGTGCGTCGGCGATCTCGCCCACCGACGCCACGTCACCGAACACCTGGGACAGTCGGGCACTGTCACGCCACACCGCCCTCACCGCATCCTGGCCCGCGGCCACTGTGACCGTCACCGGGCCCGCGGGTTCACTGTGCGATGCAGCCTCGCCGAGCAACTCCTTGCCCCGCTGCGTCGCTTCCTCTGCCAAGGTCTGCACAGCCTGTCTGGCCGAATCGATGAAGTTCATCGCATCTCCTCCTGCCCCTGCCCCGGATGACGCGCGACGATTACCCCCTATCGTGTCGAGGAAACCAGTCGGTGCCGACGGCTTGCGTTCGAGTGCGCTCGAAGACCTAGCGTCCTAACCATGACAAAGAACTGGATCATCACGGGCGCATCCTCGGGCATCGGACGGGCCCTCACCGAAGCCACGTTGGCGGCAGGGGACCGCGTGGTGGCCGCGATGCGACGACCCGAGCGGATCGCCGTTCTGCTCACCACCTACCCCGACGCGCTGCTGGCGGTTCGCCACGACGTGCGCGACATCGCGTCTGCAGCTGACCTCGTCGCCACCGCCGCGGAGCGCTTCGGCGCGGTGGACGTCTTGGTCAACAACGGCGGAGTGGGGCAGATCGGAGCAGCCGAGGAGATCGACGACCGGCAAATGCGAGACATGCTCGACCAGCACCTGTTTGGTCCTGCAGCCCTGGTGCGGGCGGTACTGCCCGGTATGCGAGAGCAGGGTAAAGGGACAATCGTGCAGGTCAGCAGCCAAGGCGGACGCGTGTCATTCCCGGGTGCCGGGTCCTACTCCGCGGGCAAGTTCGCCCTCGAAGGGTGGTCTGAAGCGTTGGCGGGGGAGGTGGAACCATTCGGCATCAGAGTTCTCATCATCGAGCCGAGCCGCTTCCGAACGGGCTTCAACGCACCCGACGTACTCAAGCTCGCATCGCCGTCAGAAACGTACGGCAGTCTGTTGGCTGCGGTGCGCGCCGACATGCTGGCCGTAGACGGGAAGCAGGAGGGCGATCCCGCTCGCGCGGCGGACATCATCCGGTCGTTGGTCGACGCCGAGAGCGCGCCGTTGAGGGTCCCACTCGGACGTGAAGCGGTACGTCGGCTCGCCGCCGCCCACCGACGTGGACTCGAGGAACTCGACACGATCGCCGCACTGTCCGAGAGCGCGGACTTTCCGGGCGTCCCAGAATCGGTTCGACCGGTCTAGCGTTGGATCATGGCGACCCGAGATCTGATGAGTCGAGCGCTCGAGGCGCTGCAGGGCGGTGACGAGTCGACGACCGTCGAGGTGGTCCACGGCCTGGTCGACACCGGCGACGTGGACGGCCCGCTGGGCATCGCCGACGTGGCCGAACTGCTCGGCGTGTCTGCGCACACACTTCGCTACTACGAGCGAGCCGGCCTGGTCACGGTGCCACGAGATCTCGCCGGCCGCCGTGCCTACGACGGCGCCGCCAATCGGCGGCTGGTCTTCATCTCCCGAATGCGCTTGTCGGGCATGCCGATGCGGGACCTGCAGCACTATGTGGAACTGGTCGACCAAGGGGAGCAGACGGTTGCCGAGCGTCTCGCCATCATGGTGGAGCAACGCAACACGATCGCCCGGCGCATCCGCGAACTGGAGCTGTCGCTGGCGGCCACCGAGTACAAGATCGCGACCTACGGCGGCAACATCGGGCCGTGATCACACCCTTGTGCCTGCGGGGTCATCCGGTCGAATCGTGCAGAACGCGGCCACCCGTGGCGAAGGAGCGCACCTTCGGGTCGAGCCAGATGTGCGCCGGAACGCCGCCGCCGAGAAGTGTCCGGGCAACTGCGGGTGACTCGCCGAGCGGGGTGTCGGCGGCAGCGATCACGATGTTGCCGTAACGACGGCCCTTGAGCATCGCAGGGTCGGCGATGATGGCGAGGTGCTCGAACAAGGTCCCCATGGTGGCAGCCTCTGATCGGGCGAGTGAAAGGTCGCGGGTGTCACCACAATTGACCATGTAGACACCGCCAGGGGCCAGCACCCGACGGACCTGAGCGGCGAACTCGGCGGTGGTCAGTGCCGGTGGGGTGACGGCGGCGGAGAACACGTCGCGAATGATCAGATCACGGCTGTTGTCGGTGAGTGATTCGGTGACCTCGCGGGCGTCACCCACCCGCAGTCGGAGCAGGGGAGCACGCGGCAGATCGAACCATTCCCGCACCAGCCGAGCCAGTGTGTCGTCGATGTCGACCGCGACCTGCCGCGCCTGCGGATAGTTGGCAGCGAGATGGCGAGCCATCGAGCACGCGCCGGCGCCGAGGTGGAGAACACGCAGTCGGCTCGAGGCCGGCCAGCGGTCAGCGATGAGCGCGGCCATCCACTGCATGTACTCGAAGTCCAGCTGGGTGGGGTCGGAGAGGTTGATGTGAGAACTCTGCACGCCGTTGACGTTCAGTATCCAGCCGTCGGTGAGGTGGTCACGAACCAGCTCGCAACTGCCGGTGTCGATCGGGTACACGCCGGGCTGCGGCCCGCCGGAATCGTTGCGGGCCTTGGGTTGTCGCGATGCGCGGCCCATCAGAGGTCAGTACACATCTCGCAGATACCGCTTTTCCCGCTTGAGGGTGTTGACGTAGTCCTCCGCGGTCTCGGCATCGAATCCGCCGTGCTCGGCGACCACGTCATGAAGGGCCGAGTCCACATCTTTCGCCATCTGCGAGGCGTCGCCGCACACGTAGAAGTGCGCACCGTCCTCCAGCCAGGTGTACAGGTCTGCGCCGTTCTCCCGCATCCGGTCCTGCACGTACACCTTCTGCTCCTGGTCCCGTGAGAACGCCAGTTCAAGTCGGTCGAGGACGCCGTCGCGGCGGAATTGCACGATCTCGTCTTCGTACATGAAGTCCGTTGCCCGGAACTGGTCCCCGAAGAAGAGCCAGTTGCGTCCCCGAGCGCCGCGGGCCTTGCGTTCGTAGAGGAAGGAGCGGAACGGGGCAACGCCTGTACCCGGGCCTACCATGATCACCGGTACCGAGTCGTCGTCGGGCAGGCGGAACGAGCGGTTCTTCGACAAGAAGACACCGGCCGTGTCGCCTGCCTTGAGCCGGTCGGCGAGGTAGGTCGAGCACTGCCCTCGGCGGTCGCGCTGCGCCGAGCGATACCGAACCGCGGACACGGTCAGATGAACCATGCCCTTGTGGGTCAGTGGGCTCGACGAGATCGAGTACACCCGATGGGTCAGGGGTCTGAGGAGTTCGAGTAACTCGGTCGCGGATATCTCGAGCGCGGGTTCGAGGTCGAGCAGGTCGAGGACGTCCTTGCCCCACAACCATCCTTCGAGGGCCTCACGTTCCTCGGTGGACAGAACGTGATCGAGTTCGGCATCGCGCGACCGTTCGGCCATGAAGTCGATCAGGTCGCGGGTGGGCAGCGAGATCTCGTACTCGTGTGTCAACGCGTCCACCAGGGTGAACTCGCCTGCGCGGGTGGAGATCGGTTGGTGCGGATCTGCCCCGATCCGGGTGATCAACGCCGACACCAGGTGCGGGTCGTTGACCGGCCGGATGCCGAGGCCGTCGCCCGCTTCGTAATCGATGTCGCTGTCGCCGAGATCGAAGACCACGTGACGGACGTCCTTCGCCGAGTCCGAGCCGCGCAGTGGCCGATTGGCGACAAGCGTGGCGGCATAGGGGTTCTTGCGGGTCCACGGCGACCTTTTCGGCTTGGCCGGCCGGTCTGCGATCTCCTCGGCGCCGGGTATCTCCGGGGCCGACACCCCGCTGTCGAGCTCGGCGAGTGCCGCTCGGGCGGCGGCCAGAACTGCGTCGCGGTCGGCCGCGACGGCGCCATCGGTCGTCGAGCCGGCGTCGAAACCGGCCAGGAAGCCCGACAACCACAGTCGCTGGTCGCCGGCGTAGTCAAGGTCGTCTGGCAGGTTTGTAGTTCTCATTAGCTCACCATTGTTCGTGATGTCGGAACCAGTGCCCCGGGGTGGGCCGGGCACCGCTGCGTCGTTGAAGCGGCACCAAGCAGGAATGAGGGTACCCTCACTTGCTGTGATCGCCGGGCGCGCCTCACCAAGTCCTAGGATGAGCACACCATGGTGACTGCTGGCTGGGACCGCGCCCTCGGGCTGACCGCGGGGTATCTCCTCGACCGCATCTTCGGCGACCCGACGCGCTATCACCCCGTGGCCGGCATGGGTATCGCCGCGGGAAGGCTCGAAAGCATCCTGTATCGCGATTCACGTTGGGCCGGAACCATGTTCACCGTCACGTGCGTGGGAGTGGTCACCGGTGCGGGCGTGATGGGCCGCCGTGCCGGGGTGCTGCCGACGGCGCTGATCACCTGGGCGACCTTGGGCGGTACCTCCCTGACGTCGGTGGGCGAGCGTCTGGCCGACTCGCTGGCCGCCGATGACCTCGAAGGCGCCCGCGCGTTGATACCCAGTCTGTGCGGGCGCGACCCGAACAGTCTCGACGCAGAGGGGATGGCCCGCGCCGCGCTTGAGTCCGTCGCCGAGAACACCTCGGATGCAACAGTGGGTCCGCTCGTCTGGGGAGCGATCGCCGGGATCCCGGGACTGCTGGCGTACCGGATGATCAACACGCTCGATGCGATGGTCGGATACCGCAACAGCAGGTATTCCAACTTCGGCTGGGCAAGCGCTCGGCTCGACGACGTGGCGAACTTCTTGCCCGCCCGCCTGACCGCACTGCTGGTGGTGGCGCTCGGCGACGACCGGGCCGGGGCGGCCACCGCGGTGCGTCGGGACGCATCGGCACACCCCAGTCCCAATGCGGGTGTGGTCGAGGCCTCGTTCGCGGGAGCACTCGGCGTGGAGCTCGGCGGTGTCACGGTCTACCGGCACCGGACCGAGATTCGCCCGACGCTCGGCGACGGTCGTGCGCCCACCGGCCGCGACCTGTACCGCGCCGCGGCGTTGTCCCGCCGGGTACAGATCGGCGCCTTAGCGACCGTAGCGGTCGGACAGCTTGTCGTCCGGCGCGCTCGTCGGCCCTGAGCCGATCGACCCACGCGCCTCCGAATGGACCACTGCGCCGGTGGACGACGCCGCCAGTGCCTCCCGCGTCCGGCGGCCCCGCTCGCGTGGCTTCTTGGGTATCGGGGCGCCGGTCTTCGCGGCTTTCCGCTGCTTGACCTCCGACCACACGAAGTAGCCCAGCCCCAACGGCGCCATCACACCGAAGGCAAGCCACTGCAGCCCATAGGAGAGGTACGGGCCTGAATCGAGCTGGGGGAGACCGATGACGCCGAGTCCACCGGGCTGGTCGTCGGTCAGCTGGAGGTATCCGGCGGCCAAAGGCACGTCGACGGCACGGCCGAGGACCACCGGGTCGATGGAATAGACCTGTGTGGCGCCGGCCTCGGTGCGCGGCTCACGACCCGGACTGGTTCCCTCCGCCGCACGGATCCGGGCGATCAGCGTGACCTGCTCGGTCGGCGGCGAGATGATCGGAGGCAAGGCCGTGCCCTGGACAGGCTTCACGTATCCGCGATTGACCAGGTAGGTGTCGCCGGAATCGGCCGCGAACGGGGTGAGCACCTCATAGGCGGGCGACCCTTCGATGGAGCGCAGCCGTACCACCGCCTGCTTGTCCGGCAGGTACCTGCCGGTGACCGAGACACGGCTCCATTCGGCGTCCTCGACCGGACGACCATCTTGATAGAGGTCGCCGATCGGAACGGGCTGGGACGACTCGGCTCGTTTGATGAGGTCGTTCTGATGCTCGGTGCGTGAGTTCTTACCCAGCTGCCACGGGGCCAGCACCCAGAAGCACGCGACGGCGAACGCGATCACCACGATGGCAACCGCGATCCATCCGGGACGCAGGAAGTTTCGCAGGACACGCACATCACCACGGTACCGAGTCCACCCACCAGGTCCGACAAGGTGTCGCGTCCGATTCCCGGATCGGCCGTGTCCGACGCGGTCGAGCCAGCGACTACGCTCAACGCAGTGGGACGGTGCAAAAACTGCGGTCCGCCCGGCGACGGGCCGGCATCACGCCGTCATCATCACCACGAGGGGAGCGTCACCCATGCGCGATCTTGTCTGCCGTAAGTGTGGTCAGCGACTGTCGTTCGAGAACACGTTGTGCCTGAACTGCAAGAGCCCGCTCGGATTCCATATGCCGACGCGCACCATGTATGTCCTCGACGACGAGGCGACCACCGAACTCGACGGACAGAAGCTGGTGCGATGCACCAATTTCGCGCTCATCTCCTGCAACTGGATCATCCAAGAAGTCGAACCCGGCGCGAAAACACCTGCAGGCGAACCAGATCCGTCGACTCTGTGTGAGTCATGCCGGCTCACCCGAACGCGGCCCGCCGACACCGACACCACCGCGATGGAGGCGTTCGGGGTTGCCGAGACCAACAAGCGTCGGGTGATCCTCGAACTGGACGAATTGGGGCTTCCCATCCGGGGGCGCGACGTTGACCCAGACACTGGCCTCGCGTTCGATCTGCTGTCCAGCGCAAAGAACCCGGTCATCACCGGACACGCCAGCGGGGTGGTGACGCTCGACCTCGCAGAGGGCGACGATGTGCACCGCGAGCAGTTGCGGGTGTCGATGGACGAGCCCTATCGCACCCTGATCGGACATTTCCGCCACGAGATCGGGCACTACTACCAAATGGTCCTGGTCGGCTCAGGTGACCACCGGGAACGCTTCGAGGAGCTGTTCGGAGACCCGGACGAGGACTACCAGGCGGCACTCGACCGCCACTACGGCGATGGGCCCCCGGCGGACTGGCGGCGCAACTACGTCTCCTCCTACGCCACGATGCACCCCGCCGAGGACTGGGCCGAGACGTTCGCGCACTACCTCCACATCCGCGACACCCTCGATACCGCTGCGGCATTCGCGATGGCGCCGGCGGGAGCCACCCTCGACAGCGTGTTGCTCGGCGACGTGGGGTTCGACCAGATCATCGACCTGTGGCTACCACTGACGTGGGCGCTCAACCAGATCAACCGATCGATGGGGCATCAGGATCTGTACCCGTTTGTGCTCCCGCAGCAGGTGCTGTCGAAGATGCGCTTCATCCACGGACTGATCGCACCGGCCGTGCTCTGACTGCGGGAGTCCCGGGGTCAGCGGCGTTCGCGCACCCACGCCAGGAGCCCTGGGACGGCGGCCTCGATCTGCTGACGAACAGTGGCGAAACCGTCGTCCGATCCGTAGTACGGGTCGGCGACATCCGGTCCGTCGGCGTCGGGGTCGAAGCTGCGCAGCAGCCGTGCGCGGTCGCCGACACCCAGTTCCTGCAGCGCACGCAGATGCCCGCTGTCCATCGCCAGCAACAAGTCGGCTCCGAGGTGCTCGGGTCCGATCTGGGCTGCGGTGTGGTCGTCGTCGTACCCGGCCGACGTCAACTCGGTACGGGCCCTGAGGTCGGCGGGATCCCCGACATGCCAGTGGCCCGTGCCGCAGCTGGTCACGCGGACCTGCTCGGCGAGCCCGGCCTCGTCGAGGGCATGCCGGAAGATGTTCTGCCCCATGGGTGAACGACAGATGTTCCCGGTGCAGACGAAGGTGACGTGCAGGCGTTCAGGCATGGAGCAACTCGCGGAGCTGATCCACCGATTCCACAGCCCACGCCGCGTCGGTGTGCTCGTCGGACACCGCATACCCCCACCGCACGAACACCGCGGGAATGCCGTACTCGGCCGACCCGTGGACGTCATGCGATCGGTCGCCGATCATCACCACGGCGTGATCGGTGACGTCGGCGATCCCCAGCGAGGTCAGTGCGTGGCCGATCACATCGGATTTGCTGCGCCGTGAGCCGTCGTCGGATGCCCCCGCGATGTACTCGAAGTGCTTGTCGAGCCCGAAGTGCTCGAGGATCCGCCGGGCGGTGGACTGATTCTTGGAGGTCGCCACCGCGAGCCTGCGGCCGGACGCCGACAGGTCGGCGAGGAGTCCGTCCATGCCGTCGAACACAGAGTTCTCCAGCCAGCCGACGCTGACATACCGCTCGCGGTACGCCTTCATCGCAGCATCGACGGTTGGTTCATCGAGGTCGAGCCGCCGGAGGCTGTCGATCATCGGTGGCCCCGCGATCCCCGCCACCACCGACTCGTCAGGCTGCGGTGCGCCCACGGTGTCGAGGGCATGACGAAAACTTTTCTCGATGCCTGCGAACGAATCGGTGATGGTGCCGTCGAGGTCGAACAGGAGCACCGTCGACGCGGCGGCCGGGTCGGGCAGATCGGCGGGGTCGGGGAGGCTGGTGTCGATGCGCGAACTCACCAGTCCATCCTGCCCGTAGGCTCGACAACTGTGAAATCGCCGAGCGCACCGACCGGGGGAGAACACCGAGTTCCTGCGGGGCAGCTGCTCACGGACCTTGCTCGTCACGGCGACCGTGACGTGGAGCCTGGACTCGTCGACTTCGCGGTCAACGTGCGCGGCACCACCCCCGACTTCCTACTGCGAGCGCTGAACGCCCGCATCGGCGACCTCGCCCGCTATCCCGGGGTCGACGATGAGCGACGGGCTGTGGAGGCCATCGCCAGACACCATCGCCGTGACCCGTCCGAGGTGTTGTTGCTGGCCGGGGCCGCCGAGGGTTTCGCGCTGCTGCCGCAGTTGCAGCCCCGGCTGGCGGCGCTTCTGCAACCCTCGTTCACCGAACCCGAACGCGCCTTGCGTGCAGCGGACGTCGCGATCGAGCAGGTGGTGCTCCCGCCGCCGTGGAACCTCGACCCCGACCTCGTGCCGGAGTCTGCCGACCTGGTGGTGCTGGGCAACCCCACCAATCCCACGTCCGTGCTCCACCCGCGCGCCGCGATCGACGCCCTGCGGCGTCCCGGTCGCGTCGTGGTGGTGGATGAGGCGTTCGCCGACATCGTGCCCGGGGAGCCGGAGAGCCTCGCGGGCGATCGTCTCGACGGTGTGCTGGTCCTGCGGAGCATCACAAAGACATTCGCACTCGCCGGCCTGCGCGCCGGCTACCTGCTGGGCGACCCCCTGTTGCTGCGCCGGCTGGCCAGGGCGCGCCCCCACTGGCCACTGGGGACTTTGCAGCTGGTCGCGCTGGAAGTGTGTGCGGGCTCCGAGGGGGCTGAGTACGCGGCGGCGCAGGCTGCCGAGGTACAGGCGGATCGCGCCTCGATGATCGCGGCGCTGCAGGGAGTAGGTGTCGAGGTGATGGGACGGCCTTCGGCGTCGTTTGTCACGATCGCCGTCCCGAACGGCACTGCGTTCAAAGAACGGCTGCGCGATCATGGTTATGCGGTGCGCAGCTGCGCCAACTTCGTCGGGATGGGGCCGGACACGCTCCGGCTCGCGGTCCGCGACGAGAGCACTGTCTCCGGGTTGATCGATGCGATCGGAAAGGTGGGCCGATGACCGCCCTTGCAGACGTGATCAAAGTACTCGAACAGGCATACCCGGTACGGCTCGCCGAGGAGTGGGACTCGGTGGGGCTGGTGTGTGGTGACCCCGCAGAGACAGTCGGTTCGGTGCTCTGCTGCGTGGATGTGACCGACGCGGTGGTCGACCTCGCCGTGGCCGGAGGGGTCGACCTCATCGTGGCCCACCACCCACTGCTCCTCCGTGGCGTCGACACCGTGGGCGCCCATACCCCCAAGGGCCGGCTGATCCACCGGTTGATCCGGAACGGGTGCGCGCTCTACACCGCACACACCAACGCGGACTCGGCATCCCCGGGGGTCTCGGACGCATTGGCCGGCGCGCTCGGATTGACCGACCTGCGACCGCTGGACCCGAAACCTGCTGCGGCCATGGACAAGTGGTCGGTGTTCGTTCCCGCCGCCGACGCCGCCTCTGTGCGGGAGGCGATGTTCGCTGCGGGGGCCGGTCAGATCGGGGAGTACAGCCACTGCTGCTGGAGTACGTCCGGAACAGGGCAGTTCCTTCCCGGCGCAGATGCGGACCCGGCGGTCGGTGCGCGCGGTGAGTTGACCCAGGTAGGCGAAGATCGTGTCGAGATGGTTGCACGCACATCGGTGCGCGCAGCGGTTCTCGGCGCGCTGCGAGCAGCCCATCCCTACGAGGAACCGGCCTTCGATCTCATCGAGCTGGCCGCGGGGGTCAGTGGGGAGGGACTCGGCCGGGTCGGTGAGCTCGCCGGACCGCTGACGCTGGGCGCGTTCACCAAGCTTGTCGCCGACGCCCTGCCCGTGTCGACGTCGGGGGTACGCGCCGCCGGTGATCCCGAACAGGTGGTCCGGACCGTTGCGGTCTGCGGTGGAGCGGGCGATTCGCTGCTCAGGGCCGCGCGGGCCGCCGGAGCGGACGTCTACGTGACGGGTGATCTACGCCATCACCCGGTCGACGAACATCTGCGCGGGGGTGGTCCGGCGCTCATCGACGCCGGTCACTGGAGCACCGAGTTCCCTTGGTGTGAGCAGGTTGTCGATCTCCTGGGTGCCGAGCTGCCCGGGCTCTCGGCCACCGTGTTCGCCGACCCGACTGATCCGTGGACCGTCCATCGAGGGGGTCACGGCGGATGAGGGCGGCGGGAGCTGAACCGAGTGGGTCGTCGCAGACCGCGTACGGTTGCACATCCATGCATAAAACGAAAGGGCACTGGTGAAAGCAGACCCGGCCAGCCAACGACTCATGTTGGACATCGCCGACATCGATGCCGAATTGCACCGCATCGCGCATCGGCGGGCAGTCCTTCCAGAGAACGCCGAGTTGAGCAGGCTTGCCGAACAGCTGCAGACCCAGCGCGACGAGGCAATTCGCGCACAGATCGCCGCCGAAGACCTGCTGCGTGAATCGCGTCGGCTCGACAACGAGATCAACTCGATGTCGATGCGCGAGGCGAAGGACAACCAGCAGTTGGCGGCAGGCAATCTGCCCGCCAAGGCATTGACCGAACTCGAGCATGAGGTCGCCGGGCTGATCCGTCGCCGGTCCAATCTCGAGGACGAGATGCTCGAGGTGATGGAGCAGCAGGAAGCGGTCAGCGCGGACGAGCAGCGCGCATCGGCGATGACGGCCCACACCCAACGGCTGATCGACGACGCCACGGCCCGCCGCGAGGTCGCGTTGGCCGAGATCGCGGAGGCAGAAGCTGCGGCGCAGACCAAGCGTGACGCGATGCTCGAACACGCCGACGCCGATCTCATGGCGATCTACGATCGTCAGACGAAAGCGGGACGGGTCGGAGCCGGATTGCTCCGGGCCGGCCGTTGCGGCGGATGCCGCATGGAGTTCGACCGCGGACTACTCGGGCGCATCGCTGCCACCCCGGCCGACGAGGTCGTCCGGTGCGACGAGTGTGGCGCAATCCTGGTACGTACCAACGAATCCGGTCTGACCCGGCAATGACCGCGGCGCCTGTGCGCTCGACGACATCGCACGCGACGGCAGTGCGCAGACGGCACGAAGGGTGAGGTACCGGTGAAGGTGATAGCCGAGGCGGACGGGGGCTCACGCGGCAACCCCGGACCTGCCGGTTACGGGGCGGTCGTATTCGACGCCGACCACTCTGCGGTACTCGCGGAACGCAAAGAGGCGCTCGGGGTGACGACCAACAATGTGGCCGAATACCGGGGTCTCATCGCAGCGCTCACCGCGGCTGCCGAGCTCGGGGCCGCTGCGGTCACGATGCGGATGGATTCGAAACTCGTTGTCGAGCAGATGTCGGGCCGCTGGAAGATCAAGCATCCGGACATGATCCCGCTGGCTCGCGAGGCCAAGAGCCTGACCGAACGGTTCGACAACGTCGAGTTCGTCTGGATACCGCGCAACCAGAACGGGCACGCAGATCGACTGGCGAACGAAGCGATGGACGTCGCTGCAGGTGTGAAGCCTGCCGCGTCAACCGAATCCCGCACCGGCACAACGAAAACGACGCCGGTCCCGGCGCCGGCGACGTCGCCGGGGTGGACGGGCGCGCGCGGCGCTCCCACGCGTCTGTTGCTGTTACGGCACGGGCAGACAGCGCTGTCGGTCGAACGCCGCTACTCGGGTAGGGGTAACCCCGAACTGACCGAACTGGGCCGCGAACAAGCAGCACTGGCCGCCAAGCGGCTGGCCTCACGGACCCCCTCGGACGTCAGCGCTGTGATCAGCTCTCCGTTGGGCCGGGCCAGGGAGACCGCCGAATCAGCCGCCACCGCATTGGGTTTGCCGGTCACGGTGCACGACGGTCTGATCGAGACCGACTTCGGGGCGTGGGAGGGTCTGACGTTTCGAGAGGCCGCGGAGCGCGATCCAGAGCTCTTCAAGACCTGGCTCGGTGACACCAGCGTCGCTCCGCCCGGGGGCGAGAGCTTCGACACCGTCACCGAACGAGTGCTGCAGGCACGGTCAGAGATCGTCGCAGGCAACGAGTCGTCGACTGTTCTGGTGGTATCCCACGTGACACCCATCAAGGTGTTGCTGCGTTCAGCCCTCGATGTGGGTCCGTCGATTCTCTATCGACTGCACCTGGATCTGGCGTCGCTGAGCCTCGCCGAGTTCTACCCCGACGGCGGTGCGTCGGTGCGACTGGTGAACGACACCAATCACCTCGGCGAGATCTGACTCAACTGGCCTTGCGGCGACGTTGCTTGTCCGCCGGCATCCGGTCGGCCTGGTCGAATCCGGGACGGTTGCTGCCCACGAAGGCGAAGAGCCACGAGGCGATGGCAGCGAACCGGTTGCGGAACCCCACGAGGTAGAACAGGTGCACTGCCAACCAGGTCAGCCAGGCGATGAAGCCGCCGAACCGGATTCGCTCGTTGATGGCCACCACCGCGCTGAAGCGGTTGATCACCGACATGCTGCCCTTGTCGAGGTACTGGAACGGGGTGCCCGGTTGCTTCTTCCGGCTGATGATGTCTGCAGCGTGACGTGCCTCCTGCATGGCAACCGGGCTCTGACCGGGGTAGCCGTTCAGCGACGTCATGTCGCCGATGGCGAACACGTTCGCGTAGCCACCGACCGTCAGGTCGGGGTTGATCAACAGCCTGCCGGCGCGGTCGGTCGCGCTTCCGGTGACCTCGGCGAGCACGCTCGCGAAGGCGCTTGCCTGTACTCCGGCCGACCACACGATGGTGTCGGCTGCGATGCGGCGCGTTGCCGCCCCGTCGCCGATCTTGACGGTGACGCCTTCTGAATCCATCTCGGTGACAAAGGCGTTGAGTACCACCTCGACACCGCCACGTTCCAGGGCCCTCTGCGCATAGGCGGACAGCGAACCCCCGTACACGGGGAGCGCCGCCCCCGCGCCCTCGACGAGGTAGACCGAGACGTCATCGAGTTTGTAATACCGCGTAGCCAATTCGCGAATCTGGCCGGCGACCTCCACGCCGGTGGGGCCGGCCCCCACCACCACGAAGCTGAGCAACCGCCGACGTAGGTCCGGATCGTCCGTGCGTGCGGCTTCCTCGAAGCAGCGTCGGATCTGTGCGCGAAGACGGGTGGCGTCGTCGATCGTCTTGAGCGCAAAGGAATACCGTGAGAACTCGTCACGGCCGAAGTACGACTGTGTGGCACCCGTGGCCGCGATCAGATAGCGGAACCGGACGGTCTGGGCTGCGCCCTCACCGCGGAATGTGAGGAGCCCGGCATCGGGATCCACCGCGGTCACCGTTCCCAGCCGCACCTCGATGTTCTTGTGGCGGCGGAGGATGCCGGCCACGTCCGGGGCGATCTCCTCGCTGTTCAGGACGCCGGTGGCGACCTGGTAGAGCAACGGCTGGAACAGGTGCTCGGGAGTGCTCGAGACGAGGACCACCCGCAGACCCGACTTGGCGAGCCGCTGCGCTGCGGTGAGCCCACCGAAACCCGACCCGACGATGGCGACATCGGCGTCGAGTTGCTGATTCGTGCTGGTCGTTGCGAAAGGTGCGTCCATGATCCTTTTATCTCCTGGGTGCGACATCTGCCAAGTACAGCGTCGACTCATCAAGGAGTAATCCCTCATCAGCCGCTGATCAAACGAATTCTAAAGATAGGACTTATCGCGATTCGGCATATATGCTGCTGACATGGAGCTTCGCCAGTTGACGTATTTCGTGGCTGTCGCCGAGGAGCTGAGCTTCAGCCGGGCGGCGCAGCGCTGCTTCATCTCGCAGTCGGCGATCAGTCATCAGGTCGCCCGCCTCGAGCACGAACTCGGGTCCAAGTTGATCGAACGGTCCACCCGAGCCGTGCGGCTGACCGAGCTGGGCGCGCAGGTGCTCCCGCTTGCCCGGCAGATGCTGGGCATCGAATCGATGATCACGGCCGCGGCTCGGGCACCTGGTGGCCGGGTACGGATGGCGGCGAACATGTCGTTTGCTCAGCAATCGCTGGCCGCGATCGCGCAACTGCGCACCGAGCATCTCGACGTCGAGATCGAGTTCATCATCAAGAGTTTCGATCAGCGCATCGACGCGGTACTCGGTGGTGACGTCGACCTCGCGTTGATCCGAGGCGATATCGAACGCCCGGGCCTGGCCGTGCAGCGACTGTGGGTGGACGATCTGGTGGTGGCGATGTCGGATCGGCATCCGCTCGCGGGCACCGGCGACGTTCCGTTGGCCGAACTGGGTGCCTACCCGCTGTTGTTGCCGCCGGCGCGAGATCAGGTGTTGTTGCACAACGTGATCCGGGATGCGTTCGATCGGCATGGACTGGAGCGCCCTCGTCAGGCGCCGCCGTTGCCGGTGGATCACACGGCCACCATGGAGTTGCTGAACCACCCCGACGAATGGACGGTGCTGTACGAACGCATGCCGCTGGCGGGTATCGCCTTCACGCGGGATCGCGAACGCGCACTGAGGGTTCCGGTGTCTGCCGTTGTCCGTTCGCCGGGCGCGCATTCGGAGATCGTGGATGATCTGATCGCGACGCTGCAGGCCGTACACAGGCGGACCGGAGACGAAGCGTAGCGGAGCTCGACCCAAGAGACCGGAGACGAAGCGCAGCGGAGCTCGACCCAACAGACCGGAGACGAAGCGCAGCGGAGCTCGACCCAACAGACCGGAGACGAAGCGCAGCGGAGCTCGACCCAACAGACCGGAGACGAAGCGTAGCGGAGGTGGGTTTCTAGGTAACCAGCCAGAGTGCCACCACGGAGGCGACGAGGGCGGCGGGAACGGTGAGCAGGCCGACTGCGGTGTATTCCTTGACGGTCACGGTTTGACCGCCGACCCGGACGAGCTTGAGCCACAACATGTTCGCCAACGATCCGAGATAGGTGAGCGTCGGGCCGATGTTGACGCCGAGCAACATGGCGAGCACCAGCGGAGTCGGGCACCCGGCACCGAGCGCGGCGAGCATCAGCAGGGTCGCGGGAATGTTGTTGATCACGTTGGCGATCACTGCTGACACGACTGCGACGAGCAGTAGGTCGAGCAAGCCGGTTCCATCGGGCAGGAACTCGGCGAGCCGGGAGCCCAGTGCGCCGTCGGCGATCCCGACGACAAGCACTCCGAGGGCGAACACGAACGCGAGAAACCCTGCGTTTGCCGACCGCGCGATCTCGGCCACGGAGGTGTGGCGTGCGCGAATTGCCAACGCCGCCATCACCGTGGCGCCGAGGACGGCAAACCACACCGGTTCGACACCGATCACCGAGCTCAGTCCGAACAGCAGCAGCGTGGCGGTGAGTACGGCCAGGGCCGCCGTGGGGGCAGGGCCGGGTTCCTCGGTGTGTTCTGGTCGCGGGAGGGTCTTCAGGTCGCCGCGGAAGTACCAACAGAACAGTATGTACTCGACGGTCACGGTCACCAGCCACGGCAGCGCCATCAGCAAGGTGAATTCGACGAAACCCAGGCCCGTCGCGGCAAATGCCAGCAGGTTGGTCAGGTTCGACACGGGCATCAGCGTCGATGCCGAGTTCGCCAGGGTGAGAGAGGCGTAGCTGTACGGACGTGCGGCCACTCGTAGCGTCCGGGTCATCGACAGGAGGACGGGCGTCAGCAGCAGCACGGTTGCGTCGAGGCTCAGGGCGGCAGTGGTGAGGGCGCCGGCCACGAAGACGAAACCGAGGAGCCGGTACTTCGGCGCATGCGTGCCTGCGGCCGGAACCGATCGGCGCGCGATGGTCCTGGCGAGCCAGGTGAAGACCCCCAGTGCGGCACACGCGTGCGACAACACGAGCAGGGCCGCCAAGAACAGGACTGTCGGCGACAGGGTTCGGATCTCGGTCCAGGCCTGATCGGGGGACACCGCGCCGATCGCGATTGCGAGCCCGGCTGCCGGAACCGCGGCTGCGGCCTCGGGAAGCCCACGCGGCCGCCAGACAGCAATCCCCAGCGTCGCGACCAACAGCACCAGAGCCGCAACATCCACGCGCTGATTGTTCCCTGCGCCCGGTCGGGTGGACCAATCGGACAGGAGGGAACGTACAGTGATGGAGCGAACGAGTCGGCCGGGCGGCCGCGATCGCGGGAACAGTTGCCTCAGCGACCTGCCCGTGGTCGAGGAAAGTCCGGACTCCACAGAGCAGGGTGGTTGCCAACAGCAACCCGAGGTGACTCGCGGGACAGTGCCACAGAAAACAGACCGCCGGCGAAAGCCGGTGAGGGTGAAACGGTGCGGTAAGAGCGCACCAGCATCACGGGTGACCGTGATGGCTCGGTAAACCCCACCCGGAGCAAGGTCGAAGGTCGCATCAGGTAACTGGTGCGGCTGCGCAGGTGTTCGAGGGCGGCTCGCCCGAGCCTGCGGGTGGACCGCTCGAGGTACCCGGCGACGGTGTACCCAGATGGATGGCCGCCACCGGCAACCGCAAGGTCGCCGGTACAGGATCCGGCTTATAGGCCGGCTCGTTCGCCCACATCCGAATGTTTGTCCCGTCAAGCCGTTGCCGGGGGAGCCCGCCGTTAGTCTTGGGCGGTGCAACGCAGACTCCGCGCAGCGGACATAGACTTCGGCGCCATCCGGACCGACCTGGGCTTGTCCGAGGACTTCGGCGCCGCCGCACAGGAACAGGCGCAGAACGCAACCGATCGGTTCGCCAATTCCCGCACCGACCGCACCGACCTCCCGCTGGTCACCATCGACCCGCCCGGTTCGGTTGATCTCGATCAGGCGGTCCACATCGTTTCCGACGGTGACGGCTTCGTGGTGCACTACGCCATCGCAGACGTCGCCGCGCTCGTCCCTCCCGAGGGGCCATTGGACCAGGAGACGCGCCGGCGAGGGCAGACCGTCTACTTCCCCGACGGGAACGTGCCGTTGCATCCTCGGGCGCTCTCGGAGAACATCGGGTCGTTGCTGCCCGATCAGACGCGGCCCGCGGTGCTGTGGCGGATCACTGTGGACTCCGCAGGGGAACCGACGTCGGTGGACGTGCACCGGGCGTCAGTGCGTTCGGTGGCTCGTCTGGACTACGCAACGGTGCAGCGCGACGCGGACACAGGTCGCCTGCACCCGTCGATCGCAGCGCTGCCCGCCTTCGGCGAACTTCGCAGCAGACTGTCGATCAGCCGCGGCGCCATCGAATTGGGGTTGCCCGAACAAGAGGTCGTCCGCGAGCCCGGGGGCGACTGGCAGCTGGTGGTGCAACCCCGCACCCGCGCCGACATGTGGAACTCGCAGGTGTCGCTACTCACCGGGATGTGCGCCGGCCGGATGATGCTCGAGGCCAAGACCGGGCTCCTGCGGACCCTGCCCGACGCTCGTCCGGAAGACGTGGACAAACTGCGTGCATCCGCCTCTGCCCTGTATGTGCCTTGGACGCAAGGCGTTTCGGCTGGCGCTTTCTTGGCCGGGCTCGATCCGGCCGCTCCGAGCACCCTCGCGTTGATGTCGGATGCGACCACTCTTCTGCGCGGCAGTGATTATCTGGCGATGTTGGGGGAGATCCCGCCGGACACGGTCACCGGGCACGGCGGTATCGCCGGTGTGTACGCGCATGTGACGGCACCGCTGCGCCGGCTCGCCGATCGTTTCGCGACCGAGGTGTGTCTGGCGCTCGCCTCGGGGGAGTCGATTCCTCCATGGGTTCGCACGGCGCTGCCAACTCTTCCCGATGTGATGCGGAGTTCGAGTTCGATTGCCGGCAAGGCCGACCGGGCCGGCCTCGACCTCGCCGAGGCGATCCTGTTGTCGAGCCGGGTGGGCGAGAGCTTCACTGCCACAGTCCTGCACGGGAAGCGGGCCAACCGTCACGCCCAGGTCTTCATCTCTGACCCGGCGGTGTTCGGCAGCTGTCTCGGCGACCCACCGGAGGGCACTCGGATCCAGGTGAGGCTGACCGAGGCCGACCCTCACAAACCGACGGTGGTCTTCACCGCCGTGCCGTGATGGTCGGCCACGCGATCACCGAGCCGAGCGGATCTTGTCGTACTCGGCGAGCGCAGCCTTGGCCGCGAACTCCTCACGTGCGTCGAGGCGCCCGTAGACAAAGGCATCAACCGGGGTGATGCCGGATGCGGATGCCAGTGATGCGAGGTGCTCGCGACTGACTTCTGCATCGTGGAAATCGCCCAGCACGCTCTGTTCACCCTTGGCGACCTTCGCGATCTTGCGGTGTTTGTTGCTCTGCAGCTGCTCACCCGATTCGGCGCTGTACCGCAACTGCTTTGCGCGTTTGCGGATGGTGTGGAGTTGCTCCACCCATTCATGAGTACCGTCGGTGAGTTCCTCGAGTTTGCGCTGAGCCTTCTCGACACGCTTGGCGCTGCGTTTGACCGCGTGGTCGAGCGCGTCGGCGGCGGTGAGTTCTGCATCCTCGCCTGCTTCGGGCTCGGCGATGGTGCGGTCGAGTTCTTCGAGCAGCTCGAAATACCGCTTCGAGCGCAGGAAGTCGATGGCCAGTTCGAGTGCGATGCGGTGCGTTTCGCGTTGGTCGTCGATCAGTGCGGTGACGATCGACTCCGACGCCTTTTCGCTCTCGAGGAGGTGTTCGTTGCGTTCGAGTTGTACCTCGGCGTCCCGGGCTTCGCCTAGAACTGCTGCGAGATGCTTCAGCTCGCCGCCCAGATGTTCGGCCGTGTCAGCGGACAGCACATGCGGGAACGACTGCAGCACGCTACGCGCTCGTCTGGTTGCCACCCGCATCTGATGCACAGAATCCGGCGCATTCTCGCGGACGAGGGGATCCTGAGCGATCAGGTGGTCGCGGTGCTCGGCCAGCTCCGAGATGACGAGCTCGAGAGCGCTGGGCTTTTTGCCGATGGAGTGGGCTTTGCCCGTGGGGGTCGGCCCGATCGTCCTGGCCAATTTCGATGCACTCGACGCGGTGCGGGCTCCGCTGGCACGCAACAACTTGTCGGCCTTTTTGAGCAGCTTCTCGTTGCCGTTCACCAGTTCGAGTTCCCACTCGTTCCAGCTCTGGGCGTGTCCGCCGGGAAGCAGTGACTGGGCGGTCACGTTGTCGTCGCACAGGACGGCCAGCACGTTGTCGTCCCCGTCGCGCAGTTCGGTGATGTGCCGCACGGTGGCGATCGTGGCGATGGGGATCAGGCGCCGACCGCGGACGTGAACACCGACCTGATCGGCCAATGCGTGGGGCACCACGGCCGCGAAATGGTCCGTCTGTGTTTCGGTGCTGGCGTCGACCACCGAGTCCAGCGGGGCGTGTAGCTCGCGGCGGGCATTGCTGTTCGCGGGGGCGGGACGCTTGAGATGCCAGCCTTCGTCGTGCCCTCCGGCCCGTCGGCGCAAGGTGATCTTGTTGCTGGCCAGATCGAGCGCTTCGGTGTCGTAATAGGTTGCGTCCAAATGCTCGACCACCGGTCCGGACACCGAATGCACCACGTCGAGAGTGGTCAGATCGGGTACGGACGCTCCGGCATTCAGGTCGTACTTGAGTTCGACTTCCAGAACCTCGTCGGCGCTCACCGGGTACTTCCCTTCTGTTGGTCGAGACCGGCAAAGCGGTCGGTTGCTTCGATCAAGTGGTGGCGGATACCCGTTTCGAACGAGGCATGCCCGGCATCGTCCACCATATGCAACTCGGCCGCAGGCCATGCGCGGTGAAGGTCCCAGGCGCTTCGCGCGGGGCAGACCACGTCATAGCGACCTTGGACGATCACACCCGGGATGTGTGCGATCCGATGTGCGTCGCGCAGCAGTTGCCCCTCGTCGAGGAAACCGCGGTGTGTGAAGTAGTGGTTCTCGATGCCGGCGAAGGCGAGTGCATAGCGTTCGGAGTCGCCGTCCTCGTCTGCGTTGGCGTGCTGAGGAAGTAGGTAGCTGGTCGATTTCTCCCAGGTTGTCCACGCCACTGCGGCCCGCACCGCGGCGGCGCGATCGTCGCCTGTCAACAGCCGGTGGTAGGCCTCGACGAGGTCGCCGTTGCGGTCCGACTCGGGAATCGGTTCGAGATACGACTCCCACAGATCCGGGTAGATGTTGGCGGCACCGCCGTTGTAGTACCAGTCGATCTCGCTGCGGCGCAGCAGGAAGATCCCACGGAGCACCAGCTCGGTGACCCGCTCTGGATGCCGCTGTGCGTAGGCGAGTCCCAGCGTCGACCCCCAGGAACCGCCGAACACCTGCCACCGATCGATCGCCAACTCCGTGCGCAACTTCTCCATGTCGGCGATGAGGTGGCCGGTGGTGTTCACGGACAAGTCGGCGCCGTCGGCGATGTGGGGCCGTGACTGTCCACATCCCCGTTGATCGAACAAGACGATCCGATAGGCCTCGGGGTGGAAGAACTGTCGCTGATTCGGTGACGTACCGCCGCCCGGACCGCCGTGCACGAACACCACGGGTTTGCCGCTCGGGTTGCCGCTCTGCTCCCAGTAGATCTGTTGGCCGTCACCGACATCGAGATGTCCGGAGGCGTACGGCTCGATGGCCGGATAGAAATCGCGCATCCGACCACTATGCCGGTCCGCCCGCGGACGGGCCCGCATTTGCGGCCGACCGAGCTGAAAGCCCTAGTAGCTGTGCTCGGGTCCGGGGAACTGTCCGCGACGCACCTCGTCCGCGTACTGCTCTGCGGCACGGCGCAATTCGCCACCCACGTCGGCGTAGCGCTTGACGAACCTGGCGGTCTTGCCGTGAGTGAAGCCGGCCATGTCCTGCCACACGAGTACCTGTGCGTCGGTTTCGTTGCCGGCCCCGATGCCCACGGTGGGGATGGTGAGTTTGCGGCTGATCTGTCCCGCGAGGTCGGCAGGGACCATCTCCATCACCACAGCGAATGCGCCGGCCTCCTGGACGGCGATGGCGTCGGCGATCAGTTGGTCGCCGGCATCACCACGGCCCTGAACACGGAAACCGCCGAGGCCGTTGACGCTTTGGGGCGTGAAGCCGATGTGTGCCATCACCGGGATGCCTGCCGCGGTCAGTGTGGCGATCTGGTCGGCGACGCGTTCGCCGCCCTCCAGTTTGACGGCGTGGGCGCCGCCTTCTTTGAAGAATCGGATCGAGGACTCCAGGGCCTGCTGCGACCCGGCCTCGTAGCTGCCGAAGGGGAGATCGGCGACCACCAGCGCGTGCGGTGCACCCTTGACGACCCCGCGGACCAGGGGGAGCAGTTCGTCGATGCTGACGGGGATGGTGGTGTCGTAGCCGTAGACGACGTTTGCCGCTGAATCACCGACGAGGAGAACCGGGATCTGGGCATCGTCGAAGATCCGGGCGCTGGAGTAGTCGTACGCGGTGAGCATCGACCACTTCTCGCCTTCAGATTTCATCTGGGCCAGGTGATGCACGCGGGTGATGCGGCGACGGGGGGAGGAAGTGGCTGCTTCGCCAGAAACTGGTGCGGAGGGAGCAGCGCCATAAACCGAATTTTCGGACATCGTTGTCTCTTTCGTGCCTCGAGTCCCGCATCCGCGGGTACCCGGGTGGGTGGATGACCCCACCAGTGTGGCACTCCGCAGCGCGAGGAGAAATGGTGTCGGCAGTGGAACTTGTCACACGGACGTGATCTCGGCGGAACCTCACCGACTTCGCAGACGGCTGTGCGGCGTCGTTCGCGTGGCACGATGATGACGGTGAGCATGGATGTGAGGCCGACCCGGCTCGTGGATGGAGTGCCGGCCCAACTCGTGAACCAGGAGCCGAGCCGGCCGCGACGACGTATCGCGGTGGTGACGATCCTGATGGCTCTGTTGCTGACGGCCGCATGCACCGAAGGTGTGTCGGGCACACCGACCAACGCAACGTTCACTACCGGGGTGGCCCCGACTCCGGACCTCGACCGGTTCTACGGGCAAGAGATCCGCTGGGGTCCGTGCACCGACTTTGCCGACCAGGAGCTGAACGGCTATCCGGCCGACCGCAGCGACTGCGCGACCGTGTCGGTTCCGGTGGACTACGCCGACCCCGAGGGGCAGGTGGCACAGATCGCGATGTTCCGGTTGCGGGCGTCCGGCGACAAGATCGGCTCACTGCTGGTGAACCCGGGCGGGCCGGGAGCCTCCGCGGTCGAGTTCATCGCAGCGCAGGCCGACTTCCTCGGCGGTCTCGACATCTCCGAACGTTTTGACCTGATCGGGTTCGACCCGCGGGGCATCGGCAAGTCGACGCCGGAGATCCGTTGCCTGACCGACGAGGAACGCGACGCAGAACGGGCCGAGACCCTCGTCGACATGACGCCCGACGGCATCGCCGCAATCGAGGACCGTGCGCGGGCGTTTGCCCAGAAGTGCGCCGAACGCCTGGGTACGCAATACCTCGCGCATGTCGGTACCGACGACGTGGTCAAGGACATGGACGTCCTCCGTGCGGTACTCGGGGACGAGCAGTTGAACTACCTGGGCTATTCCTACGGCACCCGCATCGGCGCGACGTACGCCGAGCAGTTCCCGACCAAGGTCCGGGCCATGGTCAACGACGGGGCAGTGGATCCGTCGGCCGACCCGGTCGAGGACGCCGTGGCGCAGCGAGAAGGTTTCCAGTCGGCGTTTGATGCGTTCTCAGCCGACTGCGCCCGGTACTCCGACTGTGCACTGGGCCCGGACCCGTCGAAGGCCACGTCACGGTTTCAGCAGTTGACCCGGCCGCTGATCGACGCGCCGGTCCCGACGACGCAGGACCGTCGACTCACCTACGGCGACGCGATGACAGGGGTGAGTCAGGCGTTGTATTCGGACACGCTCTGGGAACCGCTGCGTGAGGGCTTGGCGCAGTTGACCGAGGGCACCGGGAGTACGTTGCTGCGGCTGGCGGACCTGTACGAGGGCCGCGACTCCTCAGGCGCCTACACGAACACCTTGGACACCTTCACGGTGGTGCGTTGTGTGGACGACCCGCCACTGACCGATCAGGCCCAGATCGATCGTCTCGATGTCGAATCCCGCAGGGTGGCGCCGTTCGCCGACGACGGTCGCGGAACCGGCCGCGGCGCTCGTGACGCCTGCGCGTTCTGGCCGGTGCCACCGACGAGCACGCCCCATGAACTCGATGTCCCCGACTTGCCCACCACGGTCGTCGTCTCCACCACCAACGACCCGGCGACTCCCTACCAGGCGGGTGTGGAACTCGCGAGGCAACTACGGGCCCGGCTGATCACGTTCGAAGGCGATCAGCACACGGCATCATTGCAGGGAGATGACTGTGTGGATGACGCGATCACCGCATACTTCGTCGATCTCACACTTCCGGAAGAAAACCTCAAATGTTGAGATTCCAGGGTGAAATCCGCTGGATATTCTGGTTGATGCGCGCTTGTAACATCGATTTAACACCGCGCTCCTAGGCTCCGATGTCATGGATCGCCAAAAAGAATTCGTGCTCCGGACCCTTGAAGAGCGCGACATTCGTTTTGTTCGCCTCTGGTTCACCGACGTTCTCGGATATCTGAAGTCGGTCGCGATCGCGCCTGCCGAGCTCGAAGGCGCTTTTGCCGAGGGTATCGGGTTCGACGGCTCGGCCATCGAGGGCTTTTCGCGGGTGTCCGAGGCCGACACGATCGCGAAGCCCGATCCGTCCACGTTCCAGATCCTTCCCTGGACCACCAGCACCGGGCGGCACCACTCCGCGCGCATGTTCTGCGACATCGTGATGCCCGACGGTGAACCGTCCTGGGCAGATTCGCGCCACGTCCTCCGTCGGCAGCTGAACAAGGCCGCCGATCAAGGTTTCAGCTGCTACGTGCACCCCGAGATCGAGTTTTTCCTCCTCAAGAACCCGCCCAGTGTCGACGGGTCGATCCCGATCCCCGCCGACAGCGGTGGCTATTTCGATCAGGCAGTACATGATTCGGCGCCCAACTTCAGGCGCCACGCCATCGAAGCCCTCGAGTCGATGGGCATCTCGGTGGAGTTCTCCCACCATGAGGGCGCACCCGGACAGCAGGAGATCGACCTGCGATACGCGGACGCCCTGTCCATGGCCGACAACGTGATGACGTTCCGTTACGTCGTCAAAGAGGTCGCGATCGGTGAGAACGTCTGGGCGACGTTCATGCCCAAGCCGTTCAGCGAGTACGCCGGCTCGGCGATGCACACCCACATGAGCCTGTTCGAGGGTGACACCAATGCCTTCCACAATCCCGACGACCCGATGCAACTGTCGGACACCGGAAAACAGTTCATCGCCGGCATCCTGCACCACGCCGACGAGATCAGTGCCATCACGAACCAGTGGGTGAACAGCTACAAGCGCCTGATCCACGGTGGTGAGGCCCCGACCGCCGCCAGCTGGGGCGCGGCCAACCGCTCGGCGCTCATCCGCCTGCCGCTGTACACGCCCAACAAGGCCTCCTCACGCCGGATCGAGGTCCGCAGCCCCGACTCCGCATGCAACCCTTACCTCACCTTCGCGGTACTGCTTGCCGCGGGGCTCAAGGGAATCAAGGAAGGCTACGAGCTACCCGAACACGCCGAAGACGACGTGTTCGCGCTGACCCCGGCCGAGCGACGCGCCATGGGCTATCGCGAGTTGCCGGGAAGTCTCGCCGAGGCTCTCACGAAGATGGAGAAGTCCGAATTGGTCGCCGAGGCCGTCGGTGAACACGTCTTCGAGTACTTCCTGCGCAACAAGTGGGCGGAGTGGACCGAGTACCGCAGCCACGTCACGCCGTTCGAACTGAAGAACTACCTGGCCCTGTAATTCTCCGGTGGCGCCGGCCCGTGTGGGCTGATGGTGCCGCCGACAGCTCGACCAGTACCGTTGTGTGTTGTGAACCCACCTGCCTCGCGATCTCGAGTGCCCAGTGTCGGCCGACTCGGACTGCTGGAAGCAACAGCGGCTGCGGATCTGGCGACGCTCGGCTGGGATGCAGAAGAGAGCGTCGATCTGTTGTGGGCGCTCTCGCGCGCACCGAGTGCGGACATCGCGCTCAGAGCACTTGTCCGGCTGCACGCGGCCGTCGGCCCGGAATGGGCGGACATCGACGGGCTCTTACGCACCGACCGCGGTTTCCGGGGACGTCTGTTCGCCGTACTGGGTTCGTCGACGGCGTTGGGAGACCACCTCGTCGCCGAAAACCATGCCTGGCGATTGCTGACCCGTAAGGACCTGCCGGAACCGGCAGAGGTCCTGCGGTCGATGCTCGATTCCGTTGACGCACAACCTGAGTCGGGGCACGAAGACAACGGGAACCTGCTGTTTCGGGCACGCGAGACAGGCCCGAAAGCGGTGGTTGCGCTACGGCTCGCCTATCGCGACCTGCTGCTGCAGGTGGCCGCCCGCGACCTCGCGCCCACCGTCGAGGACGAACCGGTCCTGTGGTTCAGCGATGTGAGCAACTTCTTGGCCGATCTCGCCGACGCGGCTCTCACGGCGGCCTTGGCGGTCGCCATCGCCGAGATCTGCGGTGACGATCCGCTGACCTGCCGCATCGGTGTGATCGCCATGGGCAAATGCGGTGCGCGCGAACTGAATTACGTCAGCGATGTCGATGTCATCTTCGTCAGCGAGCCCGCCGATGCGCAGACCAGCCGCATCGCCGGCGAGATGATGCGTGTGGGATCGCTTGCCTTCTTCGAGGTGGATGCCGC
The DNA here is from genome assembly GCF_051487485.1 of Williamsia muralis. Classification (GTDB taxonomy): domain Bacteria; phylum Actinomycetota; class Actinomycetes; order Mycobacteriales; family Mycobacteriaceae; genus Williamsia; species Williamsia muralis_B. The sequence continues at coordinate 218,662 of NZ_JAHVCV010000005.1, forward strand.
GCTACGGCCGGAAGGCAAGGCGGGTGCTCTCACCCGAACCCTCGATGCGCATGTCACCTACTACAAGCGCTGGGCCAAGACGTGGGAGTTCCAGGCCCTGCTCAAGGCGCGGCCGATGACCGGCGACATGGAACTGTGCCGCCAGTACGTGGACGCGCTGAGCCCGATGGTGTGGGAGGCCTCTGAGCGCGAAGACTTTGTCATCGACGTGCAGGCGATGCGCCGCCGGGTCGAGTCGATGCTGCCCGAGGACATGCGCGAGCGCGAGATCAAACTCGGTCGCGGTGGGCTGCGCGATGTCGAGTTCGCCGTTCAGCTCTTGCAGATGGTGCACGGCCGGGTCGACGAAACGCTTCGGGTCAAGGGAACTGTCGAGGCCCTCACGGTGTTGCGGGACGGCGGATACATCGGCCGCGACGACGGCGCCAATCTCATTGCCTCCTACGAGTTCCTGCGTTTGCTCGAACACTGCCTGCAGCTCCAACGGCTCAAGCGCACGCATACGCTTCCCGAGTTCACCGATGTGGAGGCCATGCGGTGGCTGGCCCGTGCCGCCCACATCAGACCCACCGGCGACCTCGACGCGGGGGGCGTGCTGCGCGAAGAGATCCGACGACAGTCGCACCGGGTCCGCCGCCTGCACGAGAAGATCTTCTACCGTCCGTTGCTCGAAGCGGTCACACGTTTCGACAAGGACGAGCTGAGACTGTCGGACGAATCGGCGATCCGGCGTCTGGGCGCACTCGGCTACAGCAAACCGCAGAACGCGCTGGGGCATCTGAAAGCGCTGGTCTCCGAGACCGGACGCCGCGGCCAGATCCAGGAATTGCTTCTACCGACGTTGCTCGAATGGCTCAGTCGCACACCAGATCCGGATGCGGGCCTTCTCAACTACCGGCGACTCTGCGACGCAGCAGCCGATCGCGACTGGTTCCTGCGCTTGATCCGCGACGAGGGTGTGGTCGCCGAACGGTTGATGACGGTGCTGGGCACCTCGGCCTACGCAGCCGAGCTTTTGATGCGGTCCCCGGATGTGATCCGGTTGTATGCCGACGGCGCGTTGGGTCCCAAGCTCATCGAGGTCGATCCCAAGGACGTGGTCGGCGGCATGGTCGCCTCGGCCATCCGGCAGCGTGACCTCAAATCAGCCATCGCAGTGGCGCGCTCACACCGGCGCGCCGAACTGGCCAGGGTTGCTTCGGCCGACATCCTGGGCATGCTCGACGTCCCGCAGGTGTGCCGAGCGCTGTCGCTGGTATGGGCCGGTGTGCTGAATGCCGCGCTGACGGTGGTCACCAAAGCCTCGGTCGCCGAACGGAAATCACCCGCTCCCGCCCGGATGGCCGTGATCGGCATGGGCCGGCTCGGTGGCGGTGAACTGGGTTACGGGTCGGACGCCGACGTGCTCTTCGTCTGCGACCCCGTCGAGGGCGTGGACGAGTCCGAGGCGGTCCGGTGGGCCAACTCGATCGCCGACCGGGTGCGTCAACTCCTCGGGACCCCGAGTGCCGACCCGCCGCTCGAGGTCGACACCGGACTACGCCCGGAGGGCCGTAACGGCCCGGTGGTTCGCACCCTCGCCGCCTACGCGACGTACTACCAGCAGTGGGCGCAGGCCTGGGAGATCCAGGCGTTGCTCCGAGCGCACCAGGTCGCCGGCGATGAGGACCTCGGAGTCGCGTTCCTGCACATGGCCGACCAGATCCGGTACCCGGAGGGTGGCGTGTCCTCGGACGCGGTCCGTGAGATCCGGCGGATCAAAGCCCGGGTTGATGCCGAACGTCTCCCTCGCGGGGCCGACCCGGCAACGCATACAAAACTGGGACGAGGTGGCCTCGCCGACGTCGAGTGGACGGTCCAGCTGTTGCAGTTACGGCACGGGCACCGGATCCCGGCCCTGCACAACACATCCACCTTGCAATGTCTCGACGCCATCGGCTCGGCGGAACTGCTCGGGGAAAATGACGTCCACCTCCTCAAGGAGGCGTGGCTGACGGCGACAAAGGCACGCAATGCGCTGGTGCTGGTGCGCGGCAAGGCAGTGGACCAGTTGCCGGCGCCGGGAAAGACGTTGCGCGCGGTGGCTTTTGCGGCCGGATGGCACGATGACGACTCGGGGGAGTTCTTGGACAACTATCTGCGCGTGACCAGGCGGGCAAAAGCCGTGGTACTGAAGGTATTCGGCGGGTGAGGCGGCGCTCGCAGCGTCTGGCAGACCGGGGAGCCGCGTTCAAGGTCCTCTACTTCTTTGCCGTGGTCATCGGCTGGGCGCTGTTCGCGGTTGCCCTGGCGGCGGTGTGGCTGCATTACTTCCCAGGCCGTGGGCAGGTGGCGATCGCCGCTGCCAGTGCCGTACCGCTGATGTTGCTCGCCATCGTTCCTGCCATCCTCATCCTCGCCGTGACACGACGGTGGATCTCCACCGTGCTCGCCGTTGTCGTCCTGGGGGTGGGCATCTGGACCCAGGCGCCCCTGTTCAAAGCGGCCGATGCACCCACTCGCGGGTCGGTGACAGTGGTGCAGGCGAACCTCAAGCTCGGCAAGGCCGATGCCGGGGAAGTGGTGTCGCGAGTACGGGCCACCGGGGCGGCGTTGCTCACCGTCGAGGAGCTCACGCCCGAGTCGCTCGCTGCACTCGAGGGCACAGATCTGCGCGGCATGATGCCGTACGAGTTCGTGGTACCCGGCGAAGGCGGCACCGGCACAGGCATATTCAGCCGTTACCCACTCCGCAACACGGCTGAACTGAACGGGTTCGCGCTCGGAAATCTGCGCGCGGACGTCGACCTTCCCGGCGCGCCCGGCACCACCGTCTTCGCCGTGCATCCGATCCCGCCCTACCCCTATGACCCGGATCGATGGGTGGACGAGATGAAACGTCTGCGTGAAACGGTGCACGGGGTCACCGGAGATCGGGTGATCGTCAGCGGAGACTTCAACGCGACATGGGACCACGCGCAGTACCGGTCGCTACTGGAGCGCGGATTCCGGGATGCGACCGAACAGGCGGGCGAGGGTGTGCAGTTGACCTACCCCGCCGACCGCAGCTACCCGCCGCTGATCGCCATCGACCACGTGGTGACGCGCGGATTCACCGCGACGTCGTTGTCCACCTTCTCGGTGACGAGGTCCGACCATCGCGCGCTGGTTGTCGCATTGGTGCCGAGCTGACGTCTCTTCGGTATCCGAGCCGGCTGCGACCTCAGTTCTTGAGCTCTGATCAGCTCTCAGCGGAGATGATCTTGATGGCGAAAACCAACGTGTCGCCGGCTTCGATACCGGCCTGGGGATTGCCGTCCGCGTAGCCATCGGCAGACGTCATCGCGACGGCCACGGTGGATCCGACCTTCTGGCCGGCGATGGCCTTCTGGAAGCCCGGCACGACGCGGTCGAGCGGGAAGTCGACGGGCACGCCGCGCTCGTAGCTGCTGTCGAACACGGTGCCGTCGCGGCCGTTCACGCCCATGTAGCAGACCGTCACCTCGGCGGTGTCGGGCACGAGTGCGCCGTCACCCTCGGTCAGAGTCTGAACAGTCGTCTGGTTGACGGAGAAGGGTGTGGTGACCTCGATGGCGGGCGCGGTGGTGTCGGTGGAGCCGGTGACAGCGACCTCACCGGTGTTGCCTGACAACGTCCACTCCGGTGCCACATCGGACTCCGGGGCCACGGTCGGGCAACCCGCGGGTGCCGCGGTGGTGGTGATCCCCGCTGCGGTTGATTCAGAGGTGGCAGAGTCGGCGTCGGAGCCGCATGCGGCCAGCATCAGCGTCGAGGACACGATGAGGGCCGGGAGCAAACGCTTGAAGGTCATCCAGGCAACGTAGCAGTTGCCGATCGCTGACCGATCACTGCCATCGGCGAATGTGCTGGGACGCAAACACATCCGCCCGCGACGAATCATTCGGCGCGGGCGGACGTCACTCGTGGGGTCAGGCGCGCCATTCGGCGGTGCGTTCCGGCGTCGCCTGCGCAAGCGCTTCGATGGTGCCGTCGATCCCATAGTCCTTGCCGTACACCGGGGTGCCCGGTTGCTGACGCCACGACTCCTCGAGGCTTCCGGCGTCGACCGGATCGAAGCCCAGGTCGTCGACGAGCTGGGAGACGACTTTCTTGCCCTCGTCATCCGGTCCCGCGATCGGGAGTGCGATGCGGCCCTGTGTTCCGGCCGGGACACCCTTTTCGAGCAGGTGCTTCCAGAAGATGCCGTTGAACACCTTGTAGACCGGCTCGCCGAGGAGCTGCGACACCCACACGCTCTCGGGTGTGCCGTCTTCGATGGCGTCGATCTTGCCGTCGCGCTGCTGTGGGTAGTAGTTGTTCGTCTCGATGATGGGCGCGCCGGGTTTGCGCGCCGACACGATGCCCGGCGCCAGGTCGGGAGTGTTCTTCTGCGGGATGCTGACGATCACGAGATCGGCGTCCTCGGCTGCTTCCGACGCCCACACCGCAGTGGCCCCGGTCTCCGATGCCAGGTCGGCGAGCGTCTGGGGGTCCCGCGAGTTGGCGACCCGAACCTCATGTCCGAGTTGGGTGAGGCGGCGCGTGAGGCTTCCGCCGATTTTGCCTGCTCCGATGATGCCGATCTTCACGAATGACTCCCTGCGATGTTGTGACGGGTGAACCTCTTCACGCCAACCGGTGCGGTCGACGGTTCATTCCGTGGGCAGGGTGTGGGCCTGGATACGCCGAACCGGCCCGGTGAACTGCGTGACAGTTCACCGGGCCGGCCGGGTTTGTACTCAGGCGCTGATCGCCAGAGGCGGATCAGACGTCGTAGTAGAGAGAGAACTCGTAGGGGTGCGGACGGATCTGCACCGGCTCGATTTCGTTCTCACGCTTGAACGAGATCCAGGTCTCGATCAGGTCCTCGGTGAACACGCCGCCCTCGGTGAGGTATTCGTGATCCTCTTCGAGGCGGTCGATGACCGCGCCGAGAGACGTCGGGGCCTGGGGGATGCCCTTGGCCTCCTCGGGCGGGAGCTCGTAGAGGTCCTTGTCGACGGGCTCGTGCGGCTCGATCTTGTTCTTGATGCCGTCCAGGCCGGCCATCATCATCGCCGCGAACGCCAGGTACGGGTTGCCCGAGCTGTCCGGGCAACGGAACTCGAGGCGCTTGGCCTTCGGGTTGTTGCCGGTGATCGGGATACGCACGCAGGCGCTGCGGTTGCGCTGGCTGTAGACCAGGTTGATGGGGGCTTCGTAGCCCGGCACGAGCCGCTTGTAGGAGTTGACCGTGGGGTTGGTGAACGCCAGCAGCGACGGCGCGTGGTGCAGGATGCCGCCGATGTAGTGGCGGGCCAGATCCGACAGTCCCGCGTAGCCGGCCTCGTCGTGGAACAGAGGCTTGCCGTCTTTCCACAGCGACTGGTGGGCGTGCATGCCCGACCCGTTGTCGCCGAAGAGCGGCTTGGGCATGAAGGTGACGGTCTTGCCGTTCTGCCATGCGGTGTTCTTCACGATGTACTTGAACAGCTGGACGTCGTCCGCTGCGTGCAACAAGGTGTTGAACTTGTAGTTGATCTCGGCCTGACCGGCGGTGCCGACCTCGTGGTGGCCGCGCTCGAGGATGAATCCGGCCTTCTGGAGGTTGGTCGAGATCTCATCGCGCAGATCGACGTAGTGGTCGTACGGGGCGACCGGGAAGTACCCGCCCTTCTGGCGGACCTTGTATCCGAGGTTGGGTGAACCGTCGGGGTCGGTCTGCGAAACCGTGTTCCACCAGCCTGATTCGGACTCCACCTGGTAGTGGGTGCCGTTGATCTCGGAGCTGAAGGACACCGAGTCGAAGATGTAGAACTCGGCCTCGGCGCCGAAGAAGCAGGTATCGGCGATGCCGGTGCTGGCCAGGTAGTCCTCGGCCTTGCGGGCGATGTTTCGCGGGTCGCGGCTGTAGGCCTCGCGCGTGAACGGGTCGTGCACGAAGAAGGTGACGTTCATCGTCTTCGCCTTGCGGAACGGGTCGATCCGCGCAGTCGCCGGGTCGGGGAGGAGCATCATGTCCGACTCGTCGATCGACTGGAAGCCGCGCACCGACGATCCGTCGAATGCCAGGCCGTCCTCGAAGACGCTCTCATCGAAAGCCGATGCCGGGATGGAGAAGTGCTGCATCACCCCGGGGAGATCGCAGAACCGGATGTCGACATATTCGACGCCCTCGGACTTGATGCCCTCGAGCAGTTCTTCTTTTGTGTTGTACACCTGTGGGTGACTCCTTCACTCGTACCCGTTGTAGTCAGACCGATTCTTGGGTTCTACCTGGGTCTGACGACTGTCCTTGCCACTCTAGAGCGGCGGATCATCACCGCTGACCGTATTGACACCAGGTTGCTTGGCAGATACCTCGGTGTTTCGCCTGTGTTACGTAGGGAAGTCCGCGACGCAACGACGGTACCGATCACGGCGTGTCGGGGCGAGTCGCGTCCGATCCGAGGGATTCGGCAGCACATCTATGATTGAGCAATGGGACGAATCACCGGATCGTGGCTCTCGGGCCCTCAATCGGCTCTGCACGATGGTGTCGACGACGGCACCTACCGCGGTGAACTGCTCGGACTGCCCGAATCGGGGCCCGGGGCGCTCGCGTCGTCGTGGCACCGCTGCGTGGGTCTGCTCGTGGATTGGCTGATGTGCGGCGGTATCTCGCTGTTGTTCGTCCAGGACCTGCAGTCGTCGTCGCTGTCGACAATCGTCCTGCTCGTCTGGTTCGTGGTCGGAGCCGTGACCTTGACCGCCTTCGGCTTCACCCCGGGCCAGTTCATCACCGGCTTGCGGGTGGCCAGGGTGGACGGGGGCGAGCGGGTAGGACTTCTGCGAGCACTGGGCCGGCAGATCCTCATCGTCTTCCTGGTTCCGCCTCTGATCAACGACGCCGACGGTCGGGGACTACACGATCGGGCGACCGGCACCGCGTTGGTCCGCACCCGCTAGCCTCCCGCCACACATACCGACGACAGCGCCACCCGTTTCGGCCCATTTACCATCTGCAGGGTGGATGTGACCAGAACGGGTGGCGCTGTGCTGTTCGGACTGTGCGGAGAATCCGACGTGCTGGGAAGTGCGGAGTGGGGGAAGTGCGAAGTGCCGAGGACTAGCGGCGGCGGGCGGCGCGCTGAACGTTGCGCATCTTCGCACCCTGCGGCATCGGGCCCTTGGGCATTCCCGGTCCGGGCTGCTTCCCGCCCAACGCCGCAAGACGTGATTCCAGGGCGTCGATCCGAGCCTTGTTGATGTTGTTCGGCAGTTTGTTCAGGTGGCGTTCGAGGCTTTTCAGAGGTACCTGGCCCTCCTCGTTGCCGACGGTCACGTCGTAGATCGGTGTATCGCCGACCAGCCGGGAAATCCGCTTCTTTTCCTGTGCCAGCAACGATTTGGTGCGATGGGGCGCGCCTTCGGCAACGAGGATGACCCCGGGCTTGCCGATGACCCGGTGGATCGCGTCGAGATGTGCGGTGCCCGTGACGGCCTGCTTGACCCGCCACTGTCCACGCATGTTGTCCAGCGCCCACGCTGCGGCGCCGGCCTGGCCCTCCGCTTTGGTGAACACCGTCTTCTGCACACGACGACCGAAGATGATGAATGCGATCAGCACACCCAGAACGATGCCCAGCGGCAGAACGAACACCAGCGAGCCGGTGAGTACACCAATGAGCACGGCCAGGCCGACCAGGAGGACAACCGCGCCGATCATGTAGGGCAGCAGCAGCTTGTCTTCTTTGCGCTGCATCTGGAACGCCTGCCAGAGCTGCTTGCGGCGGGCCCGCGACGCTTCCTTACGGGCAGCCTTCGCTGCTGCCTTCGCCTCTTTTGTCGCCTTTGGTGCCTTAGCCATGTGGTCCAGGATACTGAACCATCCAAATCAGTTGACCAGGCCGTCCCAACCCGCCGGTCAACGTCCGGCGGCGGCGGAGTGCCGGGTCAGCGGGCGAGGCGAGCGAGCAACGATGTGGCTTCCTGGGTGGCGCTACCGCCGTCGGTCAGGTGGGCCATCTCGGCGGGCAGCTCCCGGCCGTGATGGGCCATCGCCTGGGCGTACAGACGCCCGGCCCGGTACGACGAGCGCACCAGCGGCCCCGCCATCACACCGGCGAACCCCAGGTTGTCGGCGAACGTGGAGTGCTCGACGAACTCTTCGGGCTTGACCCACCGATCGACCGGGTGATGCCGCGGTGACGGACGCAGATACTGCGTGATGGTCAGGATGTCGCAGCCGGCATTGTGCAGATCGGCCATGGCCTCGCGGACCTCGTCCGGTGTCTCGCCCATCCCGAGGATGAGGTTGGACTTGGTGACCAGGCCGGCGTCGCGCGCAGCCGTGATCACGTCGAGGCTGCGCTGATAGCGGAACGCGGGACGGATGCGCTTGAAGATGCGCGGCACCGTCTCGACGTTGTGGGCCAGCACCTCGGGCCGTGAGGCGAACACCTCGGCGAGTTGGTCGGGATCGGCATTGAAGTCGGGGATCAGCAACTCGACGCCGGTGGTCGAGTTGAGCTGCTTGATGTAACGCACGGTCTCGGCGTACAGCCAGGCGCCGCCGTCAGGCAGGTCGTCGCGCGCCACACCGGTCACGGTGGAGTAGCGCAGCCCCATCGTCGCAACCGACTCCGCCACCCGGCGTGGCTCGTCACGGTCGAGGTCGCTGGGCTTACCGGTGTCGATCTGGCAGAAGTCGCACCGACGGGTGCACTGTTCGCCACCGATCAGGAAGGTGGCCTCACGGTCTTCCCAGCATTCATAGATGTTGGGACATCCCGCTTCTTCGCAGACCGTGTGCAGGCCTTCGCTCTTCACCAGGGCTTTGAGTTCGGTGAACTCCGGGCCCATGGTGGCGCGGGTCTTGATCCACGACGGCTTGCGCTCGATCGGCGTCTCGGCGTTACGCGCCTCGAGCCGGAGCAACTTGCGGCCATTGGGACCAACGGACCCGGGGGCGCTGGATTGAGATGGTTTGTCCTGCGAAACGGTCACTGGATCGATGCTACGCCGGTGCGGGCAGGTGCGAAGACCTGCGGGGAGGGCTCGGTCGGTGCTGGGTGGCCGCTCACCGGAAGGGTGCCGTCGAGCGCGTCGACCACGGCCTTCTCCAGCAGGGGGAGCACCTCGTCGACTGTGACCGTGCGACCCAATTCGCCTGTCAGAGAACCTGCCCCGGCGTCCGGGATACCGCACGGAATGATCGAACCGAACGCGTCGAGATCCGGATTGCAGTTGATGGCGATCCCGTGCAGGGCCACAGCGCGAGCGACCCTGATGCCGATGGCACCGATCTTCCGATCCGCGCTTCCGCCTCCTGCTCCGAGCACCCAGACGCCCGAACGTCCGTCGACCCGGTAGGTCGGAAGGCCGAGCTGAGTGCACACGGCGATCATTGCTTCTTCCAGCCGGCGTACGTAGTCCACGACATCAACCGGTTGGGCGAGGGCCACGATCGGGTAGGCGACAAGCTGGCCAGGGCCGTGCCAGGTGATCTTCCCGCCGCGGTCCACGTCGATGACGGGTGAACCGTCCGTCGGTCGGTCGGCGTCCTCGGTACGCCTGCCGGCGGTGTAGACGGGCGGGTGTTCCAGCAACAACAGGACGTCGTGGTCCAGGACCCCGTCGGCACGGTCAGACGCGAGCCGGTGCTGCAGGTCGAACGTCTCCTGGTAGTCCACCCGGCCCAGCCGGCGAACCTCGATGGCGTCTCGGGACAGTCGTGAACTGGTCATCGTTTCTTCATCCTGCCGCTCCTCGGCCGTCGCGGCCGGTGGCATACGCCAGCGCCGAGGCGATGGTCGGATGCCGATAGTCGAAGTCGTTGCCGGTCAGCACACCAGGTACAACGTTCTGGCCCCCCAACAACATTTCCTCGGCCATCTCACCGGCACCCCTCTTGAGTGCAAAACCGGGAACCGTCCACGGAGCCGGGCGCCCCAGAGTGCGACCGAATGTCTTGGTGAACTCGTTGTTCGTCACCGACGCCGGGCCACAGACGTTTACCGGCCCGGCAATCGACCGATCCAGCACGAACTCGATAGCGCGGACAGCGTCCACGAGGCTGATCCAGGGGAGATACTGACGGCCGTCACCGAGCTTCGCGCCCAGTCCCAGCCGGAACAGAGGTCGGAGCTTGCCGAGGATTCCGCCCGTCGGCGACATCACGGGCGAGATCCTGAGCAGCGTGACGCGGTGCTCGCCGGGCACCGATGCCGACATCGCGGCGGCTTCCCAGTCGGTGGTTAGGTCGGCCAAGAAACCCGTGCCAGACGGGCTCTCCTCAGTGACCGCTGTCGACCCGGTGTCGCCGTAGTAGCCGGTGGCGCTGGCATTCACCAGTACCGGTATCCGCGCGGCCCGCACGGCATCGGCGAGCACCTGTGTGGGGATGATCCGGCTGTCTCGCAGTTGCTGCTTGACATGCCCGGACCAGCGCCGGTCGCCGATACCCCGGCCACACAGGTTGACCACGGCATCGGTGCCGCGCAGTGAACTCGGGTCTATACCGAAAGATTCAGGCTGCCAATGGATCTCGTTGTGCGCGGTCGTCGGTCTGCGGACGAGACGGACCACCTGGTGGCCGGCCCCGGTGAGACTGTCCACCAGGGCCGTGCCGATCAAACCAGATGATCCCGCAACGGCGATGCGCATCGGCTAGAGGCCGAGATCTGCCTCAAACGCCGCTTCTTCCAGACGATGCTTCACCGTGGTGAGGAAGCGTCCGGCGTCGGCACCGTCGATCAACCGGTGGTCGTAGGTCAGCGGCAGGTACGACATCGACCGCACCGCGATCGATTCCGAACCGTCAGCTCCGGTGAGCACCACCGGGCGTTTGACGATCGCGCCGGTGCCCAGCATCGCGGCCTGCGGCGGAACCAGGATCGGCGTGTCGAACAAAGCGCCCTGGCTACCGATGTTGGTGATGGTGAACGTGCCACCGGTCAGGTCGTCGAGCTTGAGCTTGTTGCTCCGCGCCCTGCTCGCGATGTCGGCGATCGCCCGGGCCAGACCGGCGATCGAGAGGTCGTCGGCGTTGTGGATCACCGGCGAGAGCAGGCCCTGCTCGGTGTCCACAGCGATACCGAGATGCACCTTCGAGTAGTAGGTGATCTCCTTCGCTTCCTCGTCGATCGACGCGTTAACGTTGGGATGAGCCTTGAGGGCCTCGACAACAGCCTTCGCGATGAACGGCAGGAACGTGAGGTTCACGCCCTCGCTCGACTTGAAGCCTTCCTTCGCCGCCTTGCGTAGCGTCACGATCTTGGTCATGTCGACCTCGAAGACCTGCGTGAGCTGAGCGCTCTCCTGCAGGGACTCGCGGGTCTTCTTGGCCGTGATCTGGCGAATCCTGTTGATCTTCTGAGTGGTACCGACCAGCTGGGCCAGCTCCGGACGCGGTGCGACCGCGGACGAAGACGCCTGCGCCGCAGGTGCGGGCTCGGTGGACTTCTCGGCTGCCGGCGGGGTCTTCGCGGCCTCGGCGGCGGCGAGCACATCCTGCTTGCGGATGCGGCCACCGACACCGGTGCCCTTGATCGAGTTCAGGTCGACGTCGTTCTCGGTCGCGAGTTTGCGGACCAGCGGCGTCACGTATGGACTCGAGCCGCTGTCGCCACCGCTGGACGCAGGGGCCGGCTTCTCGGCGGGCTCGGACTTCGGTGCGGGTTCGGGCTTCTTCGCCTCGGGCTCGGGCTCGGGCTCTGGCTCGGGTTCCGGCTCGGGCTCCGGCTCGGCTTTCGCCTCGGGTTCCGGCTCAGGCTCGGGTGCGGACGGTTTGGCGTCGGCTGAACCGATGACCGCCAGACGTCCGCCGACCTCGACCACGTCGTCTTCCTGGGCGACGATCTCGAGCAGGGTGCCGGCCGCCGGCGATGGGATCTCGGTGTCGACCTTGTCGGTGGACACCTCGACGAGGGCCTCGTCGGCCTCGACCGAGTCGCCGACCTCTTTCAGCCAGCGCGTCACGGTGCCCTCTGTCACGGACTCACCCAGTTCGGGCATCGTGACGTCGGTGCCTTCGCTCGAACCCGATCCCGAAGCGGCGGGCTTGGCCGGCTCGGGTTCGGATTCAGGCTCTGGTTCGGGTTCCGCCTGTTGCTCGGCGGGCGCCTCGTCGGAACCGGCATCGCCGGAGTCGGAGTCGGAGTCGTCGGAGCTTCCGGCAGATTCGCCCTCTTCGCCGATCTGGGCCAGCTCGCCGCCGACCTCGACCACGTCGTCCTCTTGGGCGACGATCTTTGTCAGGACACCTGAGGCGGGGGCCGGGATCTCGGTGTCGACCTTGTCGGTCGACACCTCGAGCAACGGTTCATCGGCCTCGACCGTGTCACCCTCCTCCTTGAGCCACCTGGTGACTGTGCCCTCGGTGACGCTTTCACCCAGGGCGGGCATTTGGACGGAGAAGGCCATCGTTGTCGACTCCTCGATTTCGAGATCCGGTGTACGGTCTGCGGTCTGAGTCCGGGCCACCGGTGTTGGTGACGCGGCGTTGTGGCGGTACTTCCTGGTGGGCCGAACCGCCGGTCTAAACCCTACCTTTTGCTCTACCCTTCGGCAGCGATCTCCTCGAGCATGGCGAAGATGGTGCGTACGGGGACGCCTGTACCGCCTTTACCGGTATAGCCCCACGGGCCTCCGGTGTTGAACGCAGGTCCGGCGATGTCGATGTGGGCCCACTCGACTCCGTCGGCGACGAACTCGCGCAGGAACACGCCGGCCGAGAGCATTCCGCCCCAGCGGTGATTGGTGATGTTGGCCAGGTCGGCGACCCGGGAGTCGAGATCTGAACGCAATTCCTCGGGAAACGGCATCGCCCAACCGGATTCGCCCACCGAGCGGGAGGTCGTCGCGACACGGTCACGGAACTCCTCGGTGCCCATCACGCCGGGTGTGCGTGTCCCCAGGGCCACCATCTGCGCCCCTGTGAGTGTTGCGGTGTCGATGAGGTAGTCGGGGTTGTCCTCGCACGCGCGCACGATCGCGTCGGCGAGGATGAGCCGGCCCTCGGCATCGGTGTTGAGCACCTCGACGGTCTTGCCGCCGTACTGGGTGAGGACGTCGCCGGGACGTTGGGCGGTGCCGGACGGCATGTTCTCGGCCATCGGGACGGTGGCGATGACGTTGACGCCGACGTCGAGTTTGGCCGCGAGGATGGTGGTGGCCACGATCGCCGCAGCTCCGCCCATGTCGGAGGTCATGTGGTCCATGCCGGCTGCCGGCTTGATCGAGATGCCACCGGTGTCGAAGGTGATGCCCTTGCCCACGAGCGCAACGGTTTTCGCCTTGCGGCCCGCAGTGTGGGTGAGCCGCACCAGGCGCGGGGGCCGGGAGCTGCCCTGGCCGACCCCGATGATGCCGCCGTAGCCGTCCTTGGCCAGCGCTGCCTCGTCGAGGATCTCGACCTTGAGGCCGGCGGCGGACCCCAGGGCCTTGGCGCGTTGTGCGAACTCCTCGGGATAGAGATGGCTCGGCGGGGTGTTGACGAAGTCGCGGGCGGTTGCGACGGCGGTGGCGATGGCCTCGGCGCGCTCGAGATCTTTTTTGGTCTGCTTGTCCGCGGCGGGCACCAGGAGCTTGACCGCGGCGACCCCGGACTTCTCCGGCTCCTTCGACCGGAACTCGTCGAAGCGGTAGGCGCCGAGGAAAAAGCCCTGGGCGGCGGCGGTCAGGTCGATCGTGGACAGCGTGGTGAGCGCACTGGCCACCCCATCGAGGCTGCGGGCGGCAACACCTGCTTGCCGTCGAACGTGTTCGCTGTCATCGAGTTTGGCCGGGGCACCCAGGCCCACCGCGAGGACAGAGGAGACGCCGAGCCCGGGAGGTGCCGGGATCCGGCTGAGCTGGCCGGCCGCGCCGGTGGCCCCGACCGCAGACAGCGCGGAGTCCACTGCGCCTGCTTGCGCATCGTCGAGCAGTCCGTCGCCGATCACCAACGTGGGAGTGCCGTCGTCCTCGGCGGTCGTCAATCCGATGACCAGAACGTCGTCGCCCTTGCCGATCTGGGTAACCAGAGACAGTTCCGGACCCAGCCGACGGTTCGCGCTTGACTTGCTCACGTTTCACTCCCACTCGTAGCCGACATGCTTCCCGATTGTCGATCCTAGTTCGCCTCGCTCCCGGGCCCGCCGTGGGCGCGATAGCGTAACGCCATGAGCGAAGGTGAATTGCTGGCCGGGCCGATCGAGGAATCGCACCGCACGCTGGGCGCGAGTTTTGCGGCATTCGGCGGCTGGAACATGCCGGTGTCCTATGCGGGCACTGTTGCCGAGCACACTGCCGTGCGTGAGGCGGTCGGGATATTCGACGTCAGTCACCTCGGCAAGGCGTCCGTCACCGGACCGGGAGCCGCGGAGTTCGTCAACCGCACCCTCACCAACGATCTGAACAAGATCGCGCCGGGCAAGGCCCAATACACGTTGTGTACCAACGAAACCGGCGGCGTCATCGACGACCTGATCGTCTACTGGGTGTCCGACGACGAGGTGTTCATGGTGCCGAACGCCGCGAACACGGCTGCAGTGGTCGCGGCGCTCGCGGCCGTTGCCCCCGACGGGATCGAGGTCCGGAACCGTCATCGCGACTTCGGTGTCATCGCGGTTCAGGGTCCACGCTCGGCGCAGGTGCTCGCGGATCTGGGCGTGCCCACGGAGATGGACTACATGTCGTTCGCCGACGCCGAGTTGACGGTGGGAGACGCGAGGTATCCGGTGCGGGTGTGCCGGACCGGATACACCGGTGAACGAGGCTACGAGTTGCTGCCGTCGTGGGACAACAGCGCAGCGGTCTTCGATGGCCTCCTGTCCGCTGTTGTCGCGGCCGGCGGACAGCCGGCCGGATTGGGAGCTCGCGACACCCTCCGCACGGAGATGGGTTACCCCTTGCACGGACACGAGCTGTCGGTCGACATCAGTCCACTGCAGGCCCGCTGCAGTTGGGCTGTCGGATGGAAGAAGCCGGAGTTCTTCGGCCGCGACGCCCTGTTGGCCGAGAAGGAGGCGGGCCCGGTGCGGCGGCTGTGGGGTCTGCGAGCGACTGGGCGCGGCGTGCCCCGTGCCGACCTGCCCGTGTTGTCGGTGGCAGGCGGTGACCGGATCGGCGTGTGCACGTCGGGCACCTTCTCTCCGACGCTCAAGACCGGAATTGCCCTGGCGCTCATCGACAGTGCCGCCGGTGTCGCCAAAGGCGACACCGTGGTGATCGATGTCCGGGGGCGGGCTCTCGAGTGTGAGGTGGTGCTGCCGCCGTTCGTGACCGCGAACGCCGGCTGACCCCACCCGTTTCGCCTACGGACAGGCGCTGGTCGGGCCACGCGGAATCGGGGGTCGGAATCGGCTCGCGGGTGAGCGTTACCATTGCCTGATGACCTTGGAGTTCGTCCGGACCGAGCATCCCCAGCCGGTGTCCCAGTCGCGCCGTGCCGACATCCTGGAGGCCCCGGGATTCGGCAGGCATTTCACCGACCACATGGTGATCATCGACTACAGCGCGGACAAGGGCTGGCACGACGCGAGCATCGTCCCGTACGGCCCGATCGCCCTGGATCCGTCGGCGATGGTGCTGCACTACGCCCAAGAGATCTTCGAAGGTCTCAAGGCCTACCGGCAATCGGACGGGACGATCGCGTCGTTCCGGCCCGACGCCAACGCAGCGCGGATGCAGCGTTCGGCGCGTCGGCTGGCGATGCCTGAACTGAGCACCGAGGACTTCATGGCCTCGCTGCAGGCCCTGCTGGCCGCGGATCACGAGTGGGTGCCTGCAGCCGGAGGCGAGTCATCGCTCTATCTGCGCCCGTTCATGATCGCCACCGAGCCCGGTCTCGGCGTGCGGCCCGCGACCGAGTACCGGTACATGCTGATCGCGTCGCCTGCCGGTGCGTACTTCCCCCGCGGCGTTCATCCGGTGAGTGTCTGGTTGTCCACCGAGTACGTGCGGGCGGCGCCCGGCGGTACCGGCGCGGCCAAGTTCGGTGGCAATTACGCGGCGTCACTGCTCGCACAGGCACAGGCCGCCGAGCACGGATGCGACCAGGTGGTCTGGCTCGACGCCATCGAGCGTCGTCACATCGAAGAGATGGGTGGGATGAACCTGTTCTTCGTGTTCGGATCCGGTGCCGACGCCAAGCTCGTGACCCCGGAGCTGTCAGGATCCTTGTTGCCGGGAATCACCCGGGAATCGTTGCTGCAGTTGGCGACCGACGCCGGGTTCGACGTCAGTGAACGCAAGATCAGCGTCGAGGAGCTACGCAAAGGCGTGGCATCGGGCGAGATCACGGAGGTCTTCGCCTGTGGCACCGCCGCGGTGATCACCCCGGTCGGACACGTCAAGGGTGACGTCGACGATTACACGATCGCCGACGGCCAGCCGGGCAAGGTGACGATGGCCCTGCGCGACACCCTCACCGGCATACAGCGCGGGACGTTCGCCGACACGCACGGCTGGATGACCAAGCTCTACGGCTGAGGTCGGCGTCCGGCCTGTCAGCCGATCAACATCCCGCACAAGGCGATCAATGCGCTCAGCTCGACGAGAGCGCCGAGAACGTCGCCGTTCACGCCGTCGAACCGTCGGGAACAGTGTGCGGTGAAAGCCCAGGCGAAGGCCGCGGCCACCACGGCGGTGAACGCGCCGGGGATCGGCGGTACCGGCTCGATGGCGAACCCGGCGACCACAGCCCCCATCACCCAGAACGGGATGGTCAGCCGCTGCGTGCCCGCGGTCAACGCACCGAACTTGGATTTCTCGGTGGCGTGCAACGTGATCCGGCATCCGATCACCGGGGCCACGCGACTGAGGAAGACCACGAAGACGATGGCGGCCCAGTTTCCCTGTTCGATGAGGGCGCCGTATCCGGTTGCCTGTGCAGCCAGCACCACCACCAGCGTCGCCGCGCCGAACGGGCCGGTGCTGCCACTGTGCATCACCTCGTGAACCCGCTCGGGCGGACCGAAACAGCCGAGTCCGTCGGCAGTGTCCGCCAGCCCATCGAGGTGCATGCCCCGGGTCAGGACCGCCAACAACCCGACGATCAACAAACCGAGCATCAACGCTGGTAGGGCGGTGAACGACAGCCCGAAAGCGGCTGTGGCGGCGATGCCGCCGAGGACCGCACCGACCAGGGGAGTGGACCCGATCACCGCGCCGCCCAAGGCGCGGTCGAACGGGCCCGGTGGTTCTGCCACGGGCAGGATGGTCAACCAGGACAGCGCGGTCTGGGGACCGCGCAGCGCGCGGCGAAGGCTCATCGACCGGCGCGCGTGGGTTCCGGTGCGCCGGTGACCTGGGCTTCGGCGAAAGTGGCCATGGAGGCGAGTGTGGCCACCGCAGACTGCACCACCGGGAGGGCGGTCAAAGCGCCACTGCCTTCACCGAGGCGCATCGAGAGGTCGAGGAGCGGCTCGAGATCGAGCTGCTTGAGCGCGATGCTGTGAGCGGGCTCGGCGGATCGATGCCCGGCCAACCACCACTCGCGAGCGCCGGGCGCCATGTCGTTGGCGATCAGCGCAGCGGCTGTTACCACAAGACCATCGAGGATGACAGGAGTGCGGCGTAACGCAGCCTGGGCCAGGAAGCCCGCCATCGCGGTGATCTCCGCGCCTGCCACGGTGCGCAACAACTCGAGGGGAACCCTGCCGTGGGGGCGCGCACGACGCATCCCGTCGCGCACCGCCGCAGTCTTGCGGATCCAGCCGTTGTCGTCGATGCCCGTTCCACGGCCGACCACCACGACGGGCTCGTTGTCGGTCAGGAGACCGACGAGAATCGTTGCTGGCGTGGTGTTACCGATACCCATCTCGCCGGCGATCAGGAGGTCGGCGCCACTGTCGA
Organism: Williamsia muralis; assembly: GCF_051487485.1. Taxonomy (GTDB): domain Bacteria; phylum Actinomycetota; class Actinomycetes; order Mycobacteriales; family Mycobacteriaceae; genus Williamsia; species Williamsia muralis_B. The sequence goes on from NZ_JAHVCV010000005.1 coordinate 236,461, forward strand.
TCTCTTGGTCGGCGATGGCCCGCCCGGCGGCGAGGGCAGCGCGGGTCTGCTCGGTGGTCAGAGCGTCTTCGACAGTGAGGTCTCCCGAGCTGCGCCGCACCTTGAACCGGCTGATGGCTTCGGGGGTCTCGGCGTCGACCGCGAGATCCTCGACCCTGACCTTCGCACCGTGCAGTCTGGCCAGCACGTTCACCGCGGCTCCACCGGCGGTGAAGTTGGCGACCATCTGTGCCGTCACCTCGGGTGGGTACGCCGACACCCCGGCGCGTGCGACACCGTGGTCGCTGGCGAACACAACCACCGTCGGTTGCCCGAAAGTCGATGGGGGACAGACTCCTTGGCATGAAGCGACCCACACTGCGATCTCTTCGAGCCGGCCGAGTGAGCCGATGGGCTTGGTCAGTTCGCCCTGTCGTGCCCTGGCCGCAATGGCTGCGTCACGGTCGGGTGCGGCGATGAAGTCGAATTGCTCGGGGAGTTCGAACTCCGTCGCAGCGCCGAGGCCGGCGTGCTGCCCGGGATCGTCGGACCCCTCGGTCTGTGGAGTTGCCGGTGCCGCCTCGGCGTCTTCGCCTGTTGATGCCTCGACCGGGACGGGTGCCGCGATGACAGCGCCGGTGGCAGCCGGCTGCGGGCCGCCGATCTCGAGCACCTTGCCCGCGACGACCAGGACCGTCCGGTCACACGTGGCTGCCACGGCGTTGTTGAGAAGCCCCAGCTGATCCTGAAACAGCCGTCCCGCCGGCGTGGGCGCCACCAGGGACAGGCCCACCTCGGGACTGATGATGACCAGGTCCCCGGTGAAATCCTCTATCGCAGAGACGAATTCGGCAATCTTGTCGGAGAGGTCGAAGTTGTCGTCGTCCCAGCCGCCCACATCGTCGATCTGTCTGCTGACCCACCCACCGAGATCGTCGACAAGAGTCGCCATGTCCGGGTCTGACCGGAGTCGACCGGCGACGTCGGCGGACTCCACTGTCTGCCAACCGGCCGGCCGTCGTGACCGGTGGGCGGCGATGCGCTGTGACCACTGCGGGTCGCCCGTTGCCGGATCGGCCGCGGTGGCGATGTATCGGACGCCGGTTGCCGGGAGCAGTCCTTCGCCGAAAGCTGATTTACCTGAACGAATTCCACCAAGGATCAGAGTGCGCATCGTCGCTCAGACCGCGTCACCCGGCTTGACCCTCGGTTTTGGTGCCCGCATGAACCGCAGCTGCATCGCGCGGCTGAATCCGTACCAGCCGAGCTTGAATCCGCCGTCTTCGGTACTCGGGAACCGCTCGCGGACGCGATTGTTCAAGATCCGTCCCAGCAACACTCCGTCGATCACCAGGAAGATCACGAAGACGAGCATGAGCAAGGTGGCGTACACCGCGATGGCCGGCACGAACATGACGATGATCAGCAGGATGGCGAAGGGCATGAACATTCCGGCGAAGTTCCGGCGGGAGTCGACGATGTCGCGGGCGTAACGACGCACCTCGCCTTTGTCGCGCGGCATCAGATACCGCTCGTCGCCTTCCATCATCTTCTGACGCTGGTCGGCGCGCTGCTGACGGCGGGCGTCGGCCTGGTCCTTCTTCTCGGCCTTGGTCAGGGTGACGTTCGACCCCTTGAGTTCTTTCTTCCGTGCCCGTGCCTCGGCGCGGGTCAGCGGGGCCGGGCTGACCGGTCCGCGTCGCTTGCCCTGCGCATCACGCCGCTTGGGAGTCGGGCGACCTTTGCCCTCGGTGTACCTGCGACTGCCCGCAGTTTCTTCCACCGTTGTCTCACCGGCGGTCGTGTCGACGGTGTCGCCTTCGACGTCGTCCTTCTTCCAGGGCAATTTCACCCCGTCAGATTATCTCCCCGGCGGCGGTTCTGATCCCCGGGTGGTGCAGGACTCCCCGCCGCCGATCAGAACCGCCACCGGGGCAGCCGGCGTCTTCGCTGCGCTGCCGGAGCTGCTTGTCGTTCCTATACTCCCTCCATGAAGGCTTTGATCGCCCCGGACTCCTTCGGTGACACCCTCACAGCGGTCGCGGCCGCCGAGGCCATCGCGGCCGGGTGGAAGCTCGGACGTCCCGGCGACGAGTTGATATCGGTGCCCCAGTCCGACGGTGGACCAGGATTCGTCGATGTCCTGGCCAGCCGGTTCGGTGACCGCCGCAGCGAGACAGTCGCAGGTCCACTCGGAGCGTCGGTTCGTGCTGACTGGCTGCTGGATCGTCGCGGAGACCGTGCGACCGCCTACGTCGAATGTGCGCAGGCCTGCGGGCTGCACCAATTGGGAGGCGGCCCCACTCCGCGGACCGCGCTGTCCGCGGACACGTTCGGGGTCGGTCAGCTGGTGGCCGCCGCGGTGGCCGCAGGCGCCACCGAGATCGTTGTGGGGCTGGGTGGCAGCGCGAGTACCGATGGCGGTCGTGGTCTGATCGACGCGCTGGGCGGTCTCGACGGCGCCGCACATTTGCTGAGGTCGATCACGTTGGTGGCTGCCTCGGACGTCGAGAACCCGCTGCTGGGCCCAGGTGGCGCGGCACATGTGTTCGGGCCACAGAAGGGCGCCGACCCACAGACCGTCTCCTTGCTGGAAGAAGGCATGGCCGAATGGGCCACATCACTCAATGGTCTCACCGGCCGCGACATCACCGAGGATGCAGGCGCAGGTGCGGCCGGGGGACTGGGCGCCGCGCTGATCGCGCTCGGGGCCACGAGGGTGTCCGGGGCGACCGTGATCGCCGAGGCGACCGGACAACAGCAACTGATCGACGACGTGGACCTGGTGATCACCGGCGAGGGGCGGTGTGACGAACAAACCCTCAAGGGCAAGGTCGTCGCGGCGCTCACCACCGCCGCGCGTCGGCGAGGTATCCCGACAGTTGTGCTGGCAGGCCAGGTGACGCTCACGCCCGCACAGATCGCCGAGGCGGGCATCGCGAGGGCTGACTCGATCGTCGACATCGCAGGATCGGTCCAGCTCGCGATGGATGACGCCGACAACCAGCTGCGCCGACTCGCGCGGCACGTCGCCGAGGAGTGGTGACCGGCGCTTTCGCCCGCCCGCGTGACGCGGGAATAGGTGGGACAGGAGTACGGTTATAGGCGTTGGAAGTTCGCATCCGATACCTGGCAACTGTGCCGATCGCACGCCTACGCCCCGCACACTGAGGAGAATCCATGACCGCATCGAATGAGACCGCTGTGCAGACCGAGACCGAAGCGCCTGCCCACGGTGTGATTCTGACCGATGCCGCTGCCGCGAAGGCCAAGGCCCTGCGCGAGCAGGAAGGTCGCGAAGAGCTCATGCTGCGCATCGCGGTTCAGCCCGGTGGCTGCGCAGGCCTGCGCTACCAGCTCTACTTCGACGACCGCAATCTCGACGGCGACCTGGTTGTCGAGTTCGACGGCGTCGGACTGGCCGTCGACCGGATGAGCGCGCCGTACGTCATGGGCGCGAGCATCGACTTCGTCGACACCATCGAGAAGCAGGGCTTCACCATCGACAACCCGAACGCGACCGGCAGCTGCGCCTGCGGCGACTCGTTCAACTGACGCCCAGCCCCGACGGGGCTCTGGCTCTCGGCAACGGCCGCATCCGATCACTCGGATGCGGCCGTTGTCCTGTCTCGGCAGTTGTCATTACCGGCCGGGCCGGAGGCGCCCTCCCATACTTTCGACGGATTCGGGGTATGCCCTGCTTCGTCTGTGGGCGTATGTAGCGTTAGCCCCATCACCGGGTGAACAGAAAGGCTCGTTTTCGTGGCCATTGCCATTTGTGGATCGATCGCAACAGATCATTTGATGCGTTTTCAGGGGAAGTTCTCCGAGCAGCTGCTTTCCGAACATCTTGACCACATCTCTCTCAGCTTCCTGGTCGAGGAACTCATCATCCGGCGCGGCGGTGTCGCCGGGAACATCTCGTATGCGATGGGTGTCCTGGGTGGTTCGCCGTTGCTCGTGGGGTCGGTGGGCAGCGACTTCGACGACTACCGCAAGTTCCTGGAGGACAACGGTGTGGACACGCGCGGTGTCCGCGTCTCGGAGACAGCCCACACGGCACGCTTCATGTGCACCACCGACGATGAGATGGCCCAGTTGGCCAGTTTCTACGCCGGAGCGATGAGTGAATCCCGCCAGATCTCGCTTGCCCGGCTCGCCGAGGAGTTCGGCAAGCCCGAGCTGGTCCTGATCGGTGCCGATGATCCCGAGGGGATGATCGTGCACAGTCAGGAATGCCGTGAGCTGGGCATACCGTTTGCCGCCGACCCCTCGCAGCAACTCGCGCGACTCGACGGCGAACAGGTACGCGAACTCATCGACGGGGCCACCTACCTGTTCACCAACGAGTACGAGTGGGGCCTGCTACGTCAGAAGGCCGGGCTCAGTGATGCCCAGGTCGCCGAGATGGTCGGCCTGCGTGTCACCACGCTGGGCAGCGGTGGTGCCGAGATCGTCGAGGCCGACGGAACACGCACCCACGTGCCGGTGGTGCCCGAGACCGAGAAGGTCGATCCGACCGGTGTCGGCGACGGCTTCCGGGCCGGGTTCCTCGTGGGCAACGCAGCGGGTCTGAGTCATGAGCGCAGCGCTCAGCTCGGTTCGATGGTGGCCGTTCTGGTGCTGGAAACCATTGCGCCGCAAGACTGGACGTGGAACCGCGAGTCAGCGTTGGCACGCATTGCGGGCGCGTACGGAGACGAGGCCGCTGCCGAGATCGGAGCGGTCATCCCGGCGTGAGATGACCGCCCCGGCCTACGCCGAGGGCTAGAGCTTGACGGGGTAGCGGTGGTCTTCGATCTGGGGCGTGATGGTGCCCTCGACGAAGATCCCGTGCCACACCATGAAGATCAGCACCGTCCAGAGTCGTCGACTGTTGTCGACCACTCCGGCGCGGTGCTCCGTCAGCATCTGCCGCACCGCGTCTTTGTTGAAGATGTGCTCGGTCTGCGACTTGTCGACGGTCTGCTGAGCCCAGTCGTAGAGTTCGGTTCCGGCCAGCCAATGACGCAGCGGAACGGGGAAGCCCAGCTTCTTGCGGTGCAGGACGTGCGCCGGGACTATCTGCTCAAGGGCCTTCCGCAACGCGTACTTGGTGGTGCCGTGGGAGATCTTCTCGTCGAACGGCAGGGCCTCGGCGACCCGCATCACCTCGGGGTCGAGGAAGGGAACCCGCAACTCCAGCGAGTTCGCCATGGTGATCTTGTCGGCCTTCACCAGAATGTCGCCGCGGAGCCAGGTGAACAGGTCGAGATGCTGCATCCGCGCCACCGGGTCCCATCCCTGCGAGGTTGCGTAGATCGGAGCCGTGACGTCGGTGTGGGTCCAGTCCGGTCGGAAATCCTTCAGGACAGCGCGTAGCCGGGCGTCGTCGAAGCTGCGTGCGTTCCCGTAGTAACGCTCTTCGAGCGACATCGAGCCGCGGTGCAGCAGGCTCTTGCCGCGCGTGCCCTCGGGTATGCGGTCCGACAACCGGCCCGCTGCCACCCGCAGTCCTCGGGGTAGCCGCTCGAAAGGCTTGAGCGACAAGGGCTCTTTGTAGATCGTGTACCCGCCGAAGAGTTCGTCGGCTCCTTCTCCGGACAGGACCACCTTGACGTGCTTACGTGCTTCCTTCGCCACGAAATACAGCGGCACCAGAGCCGGGTCGGCGACGGGGTCGTCGAGGTACCACACGATCTCCGGGATCGCGGCGGCGAACTCGGCAGGTCCGACGACTTTGACAACGTGCCGAGCGCCGATGGCCGCGGCCGATTCGGCGGCCACGTCGACCTCGGAGTAGCCCTCGCGTTCGAACCCGGTTGTGAACGTGATCAGGTTCGGATTGTGTCTGATCGCCAGCGCAGCGATGGCCGTCGAGTCGATGCCTCCGGAGAGGAACGAACCCACCGTGACGTCGGCACGCATGTGTTTGGCGACCGAATCCTCGAGCGCTGCGGCGATCTCGTCGTATCGCTTCTGTTGGGTGTCTGGCGTGAACGGGCGAACTTTGAACTGGGGTGTGAAATACCTGCGCACCTGCGGTCGTTGTCCGGGCTTGATGGTCGCGTAGCTGCCTGACTCGAGGCGACGGATGCCTGCGTGCAGGGTTTCTGGTTCCGGTACGTACTGCAGCACCGTGTAGTGCTGGACTGCGCGGGGGTCGAGACCGTCCGCGACACCGATCCGGTCGAGGAGTTCCAGGAGGCTCTTCTTCTCGCTGCCGAAGACCGTTCCGCCCGAGCCCGTCGCGATGAAGAGCGGTTTGATGCCAAAAGGGTCGCGGGCGATGAACATCGACCGCTGTTCGGTGTCCCAGATCGCGAAGGCGAACATGCCACGCAGCCGGGCGACCGCGTCAGGACCCCAGTGATGGAAGGCGGCGACGATGGCCTCACCGTCACCCTGGGTGCGGAACTCTGCGCCCTCTTCCCGGCTCAGCTGCTCACGAAGCTCCAGGTAGTTGTAGATCTCGCCGTTGAAGACCAACGCGTACCGCTCCGGATTGTCCGCGGGACCCCAGCGCAGCGGCTGATGCGAGTGCTCGATGTCGATGAATGCAAGACGGTTGAACCCGAAGGCGACATCGGCGTCGTGCCACGTTCCACCCGGCTCGTCAGGCCCACGGTGGCGCATGCAGTGCGACGCCGCGGCCACCAATTCGGCAGACTCTCCCGCAGACGCGTCGCTGGACAACAGACCTAGCAGACCACACACGAAAAAGCCTCAATTCGTCCTCAGGACAGCACTTCGAACATGCCCGAGTATGCCGCAACAACGGCCACCCCCGCCCGCCCGGCCCATGCGCATCCTCGGCATTCCGGGCGTCGGTGACACGAACCCAAACCCCGATACGAATGTTGCGGGCGGTTGGTCTACGCTGCGTAGTACACGAGCTACCAATCGTGGGTGGCGGTGTGGCTGTTTGCAGTCTGGGCAGGGTAGGAAGGCGTGAAATTGGCACACGGTGGGCGACCTCCGGCATCGACTAAGCGTCAGCACCGCGGACGTCGAATCAAGCAGATCAGCGCGACCCTGTTCTTGGGTGTCGGCGCGATGATGCTGTCGAGCTGCAGCGCTGAAGAAGTGATGCGGTTCGGCTGGCCCGAGGGCATCACGCCCGAGGCCGAAAGCATGCGTCACCTATGGACCTGGTCGGTGATCGCTGCCCTCGTCATGGGAATCATCGTGTGGGCGCTGACCTTCTGGACCGTCACCTTCCACCGCAAGAAGCCCGGTGGCGACGAGTTCCCGCGTCAGACCGCTTACAACGTGCCGCTCGAGTTGACCTATACGGCCATCCCGTTCGTGATCATCGCGGTGCTCTTCTACTTCACGATCATCGTGCAGAACGATGTCGAGGCGAAGAAGTCCGATCCAGACGTGGTCGTGAACGTCACTGCCTTCCAGTGGAACTGGAAGTTCGGCTACCGCACGGTGCAGCTGGAAGACGGCTCCCGCTACGACGGCGCTCGCGAGAACCCGTACGAGAACCAGCGTGCCGAGCTGGAAGAGCACGCCGGCGAGAAGGCCGAGCAGGCCGGCCACAACGAGCAGAACGCAATTGACGCGGAGCGCAACAACATCCGCGACTACCTCATGTACGACAGGATCGAGACCACCGGTAACTCCGAAGAGATCCCGGTCCTGGTCCTGCCGACCGGCAAGCGCATCGAGTTCGAGATCGCTTCGAACGATGTTGTCCACTCGTTCTGGGTTCCCGAGTTCCTCTTCAAACGCGACGTGTTCCCCTTCCCGGAGGAGAACCACACCGACAACCGCTTCCAGGTCAGCTCGATCGACCGCGAAGGCGCCTTCGTCGGGCGTTGTGCCGAGATGTGCGGTACGTACCACTCGATGATGAACTTCGAGGTGCGTGCTGTCAGTCCCGAGGAGTTCGATCGCTACATCCAGTTCCGCGACTCGAACCCGAACGCCACCAACGCCCAGGCACTCGAATCGATCGGTGAGCCCGCCACAGCGCTGACCACCAAGCCTTTCGACACCCGCCGCGGCACCCAGACGGCCTCGAACTAGTACCCAGGAGCCACGAGATGAGAATTGAAGCGCGCCTCTTCGAGGTACTCACCGGGTTCTTCTTCCTGGTCGCCATCGCCTACGGGCTGGCCAGCGGGCTGTCCAGCAAGAACGTCGAGTGGGTCGGTGTCACCGGTCTGGTCATGACCGGCGGCCTGACCATGATCATCGGAACGTACTTCCGATTCGTCGCTCGCCGCGTGGACATCCGACCCGAGGACTACGAAGACGCCGAGGTGTCCGACGGTTCAGGCGAATTGGGATTCTTCAGTCCCGGCAGCTGGTGGCCCGTCGTCATCGCGCTCGGCGCTGCAGTGCTCGCCGTGGCCATGGCAACAAGCAACTTCTGGTTTGTCGGCTTCGCAGCCGCCTGCATCATCGGTGCAGTCGCCGGCCTGGTGTTCGAGTACCACACCGGGCAAGAAAAGCACTGACCAGCAGAACAACATCGAATCTTCTTTGCACTCAGCTCCTGGGATGTCCGTAGAGATACGGCACACCTGGGAGCTGAGTGCTATGCAGCGCCGCCACCTGCGCGAGCTCTTCGACCGCGCTTTCGATGGTGAGTTCGCAGACACCGACTACGACCACGCCCTCGGCGGCCTGCACGTCATGGTCGCGTCCGACGGCGGCGACGTGGTGGCCCATGCGGCCGTGGTGGCCAGATCCATGGTCGTCGACGCCGAACCGCTCCGCGTCGGTTATGTGGAAGCGGTCGCAGTCGACCCCACGCGACAACGACAGGGTCTCGGCCATCAGGTGATGGAAGCGTGCGAGCGAATAGTCCTCGGCGCCTACGACTTCGGTGCGCTCAGCGCCAGCGCGGCAGGCGAAGCCCTCTATCGCGCACGAGGCTGGCGCCCTTGGGTGGGCGAGCTCGGGGCGCTGACGCCGGACGGCCCGATCACGACGCCCGACGACCGTGGAGGGGTTCACGTCTTCGGGGAGATCGGACGGCCCGATGGTCGTCTGCTGTGCGACTGGCGCTCCGGCGACCTCTGGTGAGTCTGGCGGCCCTGTAGCGCCGCCGATGTACCCACACCTGCTCATGTTGTTCCCGTATGGGGAGTCCCGGTTCCAGATCGTCTCCTGACTGGACGCAATGGCTCCCGGTGGTTTCCAGTCCTCCCCGTCGTTGTCGGCCGCTCAGGACGCATCCTTCTGTCCACACCGATCGTGAGCTTGGCGGTGGGGTAGGGGAGAGGTGCGACCTCTTAGGCACCTGTCCATTCACAAAACTTGGGGCACAAAGAATCCGGGCCCAAAGAACCCGGGTCACAACAGGTGCAAGGCACAAAAAATCCGGGCCCCGATAGGGACCCGGATTCTTTGTGATGTTGCAGATCAGTCGGTGAACGGGCTTCCGCCACGAGCCTGAAGAGCGCGCAGCGCGTCCTTCTCGACGTGGTGGGCTTCGCTGTCGAGCTCGATCTGACGCTGTTGCTCCTCCGGTGGGTCAGCCACCAGGAGCGAACCGCTACCGGGTTGCCCGGCCGAGCCCAGCTTGTTCATCCGCTTGGGCAGCGCTGCACCCTCGTACGGCATCGGAAGCGGGTGACCGTGATCATCCAGAGGTCCGAGCGGCTGGTGCAGCTCGATGTACTCACCATGCGGGAGACGCTTGATGATTCCGGTCTCGATGCCGTGCTCGAGCACAAAGCGGTCACTGCGCTGCAGGGCCAGGGCCCAGCGATACGCGATGTAGTACGCGAGCGGCGGCACGATGATCAGGCCGATACGTCCCATCCACGTGGTCGCGTTGAGAGATATGTGGAACTTGTACGCGATGATGTCGTTCATGCACGACACGGTGAGCACGATGTAGAAGGCGAGTGCCATCGCACCGATACCTGTGCGCACCGGGGTGTCGCGAGGCCGCTGCAGCAGGTTGTGGTGAGCATCGTCGCCGGTGAGGCGCTTCTCTATCCAGGGATAGGCGAACATCACGGTGATGATGATCCCGATGACAACAACCACCCAGAAGATCGCTGGGATCGTGTACGCGTTTCCGAAGTAGACCTCCCACGCCGGCATCAGGCGGGCAAGTCCGTCGGTCCACATCATGTAGATGTCGGGCTGCGAACCGGCCGACACGTGTGCCGGGTTGTATGGCCCGAGGACCCACACCGGGTTGATCTGGAAGATGCCGGAGATGATCGCGAGGAAGCCGAAGGTGACCGCGAACAGTGCACCGGCCTTCGCCGCGAAGATCGGAAGGATGCGGACGCCGACAACGTTCTGTTCGGTGCGGCCGGGGCCGGGGAACTGAGTGTGCTTCTGGTACCAGACCAGTGCGAGGTGTGCACCGATCAGGGCCAGGATGATGCCTGGGAAAAGCAGCACGTGCAGTATGTAGAGCCGCGGAATGATGATGTCGCCCGGGAACTGACCGCCGAACAAGGCCCAGTGGATCCAGGTACCGACAAGCGGGATTCCGAGGACGATGCCCGACATGGCGGCGCGGACGCCGGTGCCCGAGAGCAGGTCGTCGGGGAGCGAGTATCCGAAGAAGCCCTCGAACATCGCCAGGAGCAGCAGCATGCAGCCGATGACCCAGTTGGCCTCGCGCGGCCGGCGGAACGCACCGGTGAAGAAGATGCGCGCCATGTGGATGATGATCGACGCAGCGAACAGCAGTGCTGCCCAGTGGTGGAGCTGTCGGACGAACAGACCGCCACGGACCTCGAACGAGATGTCGAGTGTGGTGGCGTACGCCTTGGTCATCATCACGCCGTTGAGCGGTTCGTAGGCGCCGTTGTAGACGACCTCGCTCATCGACGGATCGAAGAAGAACGTCAGGTACACACCCGAGATCAGCAGGATCACAAAGCTGTAGAGCGCGATCTCGCCGAGCAGGAAGGACCAGTGGGTGGGGAAGACCTTGTTGATCTGCCGACGGAGACCGGGCGCCAGGTGATACCGGCTGTCGACCTCTTCTGCGCGTTGCGCGAGTTTGCTCATGGTCTGTCCTTCCCCTGGCCGCGTTCCCAGAACGCCGGCCCGACGGGTTCGATGAAGTCGCCGGCCGCCACCAGATAACCCTGTTCATTCACAGTAATGGGCAACTGCGCGAGCGCGCGAGCAGCTGGACCGAAGATCGGCTTGGCGTACTCGAGGGCATCGAACTGAGACTGGTGACACGGGCAGAGGATTCGGTTGGTCTGCTGCTCGAAGAGCGATGCCGGGCAACCGAGGTGCGAGCAGACCTTCGTGTACGCGAAGTAGTCGCCGTAGTTGAAACTTTCCTGGTTCTTGCGCTTGATGGCCTTGGCCGCATCGTTGGGGCGCAGGCGGATCAACATCACGGGGTTGTCCACCGCACGCAGTCCTTCGAGGAGCTTGTGCCGAGATTCTTCCGTCTCTCCGACACCATCGGAGACCCGCCACGGGAAGACCGTCTCCATGCCGCCGGCATCGAGATCTTCCGGCCGGACGAGGACCACCTGGTGTGGGTTGCCGGTGTCGCGACGCAGGAAGACCGTCTCGTTGGGGGATTCGGGCGAGTTGTGGATCGGCGACCACCCGGTGTTCCAGAGCGGGGAGTCCTTGCCTTCGGCCCACGGGTTCTTGATGATTCCGCCGACCAGGGCGACGAGGCCGGTGACCGCGAAGGTTCCGAGTCCGAAAAGTCCGGCACCGATGATCATCTTGCGACGACCGATCGTGGACGACGTCACGGTGTTGCCGAGCATGGCGGCAGCGGTCTTCTTGTCGACCTCGGTGGAGCCACCGTCGTGGCGGTCCTGGACCGAGATCTCCTCGGGGATGAACTTCTTCGTGAACTGGATGGCGCCCACTCCGATGGAGAGGATCGACAATCCGAAGGTCACGCCCAGCAGGGGAGTGTTGAAGATGTACTGCCAGTAGTGGTCTCCACCGGGCATCACGAATTCCCAGTGGTTGAAGATGAAGATGATGAAGCAGGCCACTGCCGACAGACCGGCCAGCAGGAACCAGAGCGCGACCGACCGCTCCGCGCGTTTTTCCGCCTTGCTGCCGGGCTCGGGGAACCGTTCGCGACGGTGGATGATCTCCACACCGTCGAGATTGGTTCCGAGTTTGACCAGCTGGTCCTGGCTCATCCCATCGAGCTCGTCCTGGGTGGGGACAGATTTGTGCTGATCGCTCATGTGCGTGATCCCATCCACATCGCGGCGGCGACGATAGCCACTACGCCGACAGCCCACATCGCCATTCCCTCGGAGACCGGTCCGAAGCCGCCCAAGGCGTACCCGCCCGGTGCTTCCGGACGCGTCGCGTACTTGACGTAGCCGATGATGTCGCGCTTTTCCTCTTCGGTGAGCTGACGATCCGAGAACTTGGGCATGTTCTGCGGTCCGGTCAACATCGCCGTGTAGATCTGCTGCTCGTTGGCCGGGTCGAGGACCGGCGCGTACTTACCGGACGACAGTGCGCCACCGCGACCGGTGAAGTTGTGGCACGACGCGCAGTTCAGCCGGAACAACTCGCTACCGCGGCCGATGTTCTCGCCGCGCAACTGCTCCTGCTCGACAACCGGGTAACCGTCTTCGAAGATGACGTTTCCGTTGGCGTCCTTGGCGTACACGACCTGCGGGCCGCCGCCGACCGACTGGATGTAGGCGCCGAGCTGGTCGATCTGGGCCTGGGTGAACTTGGCCGGCTTGCGCTGGATCTGAGCCTCACCACGGACCGCGGGCATGCGCCCGGACGAGACCTGGAAGTACACCGACGCATCGCCGACGCCGACAAGCGACGGTCCGCGGTCGAGCACACCTTCGAGGTTGGCGCCGTGGCACGTGATGCAGGACGTCTCGTAGAGCTTGCGGCCATCCTGGATCAGCGCCGCACTCGACTCGCTGTCCGCCTTGGCGACCTGCGGGTCCGGGGTGATCGCGGTGGCAAGGCCTCCGGCGACCACAAGACCTGCGAGCAACAGCAGGATGCCGGACGCGCGACGTCGCAACTTGCGGCGTGCCTTGGCCTTTTTCGCGTCGATCCTGCCTGCGCCCTCGCTCAGGGCGCCCTCAACCGAATCCCCGGGTGAGGTGGGTGGGGGAGATGAACTCATCTGTGTCTCTCTGCTAAGCGGACTGACTCTGCCTGGGCTGAAGTGTGGTGCGCGTTACCGGATGAAGTAAATGGTCGCGAACAGGGCAATCCAGACGATGTCGACGAAGTGCCAGTAATAGGACACGACGATCGCGGCGGTTGCCTGAGCCGGGGTGAACTTGCTCAACCGCGTGCGGATCAGCAAGAAGACAAAGGCGACGAGACCGCCGATGACGTGAAGGCCGTGGAACCCGGTGGTGATGTAGAACACCGAGCCGTAGGCGCTCGACGACAACGTCGTGCCCTCGTGAACCAGGTGGTAGTACTCGTACGCCTGACCGGCGACGAAGATCGCGCCCATGATCAGGGTGATCGTGTACCACCGGCGAAGGCCGAAGACGTCGCCACGCTCGGCGGCGAAGACACCGAGCTGGCATGTCACCGACGACAGGATCAACACGGTGGTCACCGGGATCGCCAACGTCAGGTTGAGCTCGGTGGGCTCCATCGGCCAGTTGCCGTAGTTTCCGGCTCGCGCGACGAAATACATCGCGAACAATCCGGCAAAGAACATCAGCTCGCTCGAAAGCCACACAATCGTGCCGACGCTGACCATGTTGGGTCGGTTCAGCGAGTGCACGCGCTGGGTGATAGCTGATCCTGTGGGTGCTGCAGCGCTAGTCACCCCAGAAGTATGACGGTTCGTAGTAAGCGCTGACTACTTGGGTCCAGAATTTTTTTCGGCGGGTCGCACCGACCCAGGTAGACGGGTGCATATGCCCTGTTCCCGGCGTGTCCGAGAGCTGGAAATCACACACCTGGGAGGCTGGTGGGGTGCCTCGCGACGTGAACGGGAATCCGGTCGAAGTGTCCCGGTGGAAACGATGGTCCGGTCGACTCGCCGGTGGCCGAAAGCTCAACGGGGAGTTGTCTGCCGACGATCCGTCTCTTGTGGTGACAGCCGAGAGTTTCGACGACGCGGAGGCGGCGTCGTCGGTGCTGGCCGATTCCGGTTGGCGCGAGCACGAACAGTCGGTTCTGCGGCACCTGCTGGTGCTGCCCTCCGGGGTTGTCCAAAGGGCTCTGGAACTCGCGGCCCAGGACCATTACGGACCCGTTCCGGTTCCGCCGGGCATAGGTGTCGAGGCAGCCGGCGGCAACGAGGTGGTGGCACTGGCTCGCGTCCAGCTGATCGATGCCCTGCACGTGTCTCAGGAACGCTCACGGATGGCGGGTCTGGCCCAGCGACACGGCGGCTTTGTAGTGGGCTGGCAGGTGCTGCAACCGCCGACGAATCAGGTTGCGGGGGGTGGCTAGGCTGCCACTGTGACCCACTCGAACGTTCCGGCCCGTACGTGGCCGCAGATTCTCGGTGTTCTGGCCGATGGCCACGACCTGGATCCCGATGGTGCCGAGTGGGCGATGACCGAGATCATGACCGACAACGCGACCCCAGCGCAGATCGCCGCCTTCGGGGTGGCGATGAAACTCAAGGGGCCGACCCCCGGGGAATTGCTGGGACTGGCGACGGGGATGCTCGCGCACTCCAGCGTGGTGCCCACAACGGGCGATTGCGTCGACATCGTGGGGACCGGAGGCGACCGGTCGAACACGGTGAACATCTCGACGATGGCATCGGTGGTGGTGGCCGCAGCCGGTGTACCGGTGGTCAAGCACGGCAACCGCGCGGCGTCGTCGAAGAGCGGTGGCGCCGATGTCCTGGAGGCGCTGGGCGTCAAGATCGCGCTGACCGCCGATGGCGTCGCCACATGTGTCGGCCAGGCCGGCATCGCCTTCTGTTTCGCCCCCGTGTTTCATCCCGCATTGCGGTTCGCGGCGGCCCCTCGCAAGGAGATCGGCATACCGACGGTCTTCAATGTGCTTGGCCCGCTGACCAATCCGGCCCAGCCGACCAGTGGACTGGTGGGGTGCGCCTTTGCCGATCTCGCGCCGGTGCTCGCCCAGACATTCGCTGATCGGGGTCATTCAGTACTGGTCGTCCGCGGCGATGACGGCCTCGACGAACTGACCACGACAACGACATCAACCGTGTGGCAGGTCGTCGACGGCGCCGTGCACAAGCAGACGGTGGATCCCACATCCATCGGTCTGGCCCGCGTCGAACTGGAAGCACTTCGAGGCGGCGACGCGGACCACAACGCGCAGGTCGCGCGAGACCTGTTCGCGGGAGCGACCGGGCCGGTACGAGATGCCGTGGTGCTCAATGCGGCCGGCGCACTGGCTGCCTACCGCCGCGACCGCGGCGCCGACCTGCACGAACAGCTGCGCACGCAGATCGACGTGGCCGCCGAGGCAATCGACTCCGGCGCGGCCGCGACCCTGCTCGACAACTGGGTGCGCGTGAGCAACGCCCTCTGACGCACCCCTCCATGGGGGTTGTCCGGCGGGCTCCCCGGTGGGCCACCGAGCGGACTGCCAACCGGGGGTTCCTTCGCTACTCGCCGATGGAGAAGCCGGCGTCGACGTCGGCGCTGGAGTAGCTCTTGAAGGCGATGTGTGTGGCCGTGTGCTTCACACCCGGCAGCCGGCTGATCGCGGCGGTGACGACGTCGGCGATCTCCGCGTGGTCCCGAACTCGGATCTTCGCGATCAGGTCGACGTCACCGGCACACGAGTACACCTCGGTGACACCTGAGATGTCGGCCACAGCCTGAGCGGTCTCGGGGATCTGATGAACATCGGTCTGGATCAAGACGATGGCGGTAATCATTGACTCAGCCTAGGTCGCCCTCGAGTGTGATGGTGCGACGCGCCGTACCCACCTTGTCGCGCCAGTGGACGTGCCGGCCGCCACCGTGCCGCGGCAAGCTGAACCCGCTGGTGGCACAGACGATTCGAACACCTGGTCCGGTGAGCCACCGGTACACCAACGCGACTTCCTCGTGGGGCGCGCCGTACAGCGGCCCCGGTTCGGGGAGCACCGTCTCCGCAGCGGCCGCGAGCGCGGCGACCACGGGCATCGGCGGAACACCACGCGCGGCGACCCCGGCGCTTGCGAGGCGGCCGTGCCTGATCACCGCCAGGTCCCATCCGCCGCGTCCATCGGGTGCCGCGGCAACCATTTCCGAGATGCGGGCCAGCGCCGCCAGCCGCTGACACCGTTCCAGGTGGGCGATGAGGTGGTCGAGGCGATCGCGCAACCGCGCGGCGTTCTCGAAGAGCTCGGCTCGGGCGAGCGACTCGAGTTTGTCAAGAGCCAGCTGAACGGGGAGGTCGGATCGGCCGTTGAACAACTTGGCGACGGTTCGGGCCCGGGGGAGGTATGCCTCGGCGGCAAGTGGTTCGGTGGTGGCCGCGTGACAGCCACCGACCACGCGCCGCCCGCCCGGGCCCACCTCGCACACATGCAGTGCAGTGGCCCGTAGTGCGGTACGGCACGTGCGCAGGCCGCATGTGTCGGCGATGAGATCTGCGACGTCGTAGGCAGTGGCGCGGGAACGAAAGGGTCCGACCGAGGTCGCGGTTGGGGTCCGGCTGATCTTCAGGCGCGGGAACGCCTCCTCGGTGAGGCATATCCACCAGCCGAGATGCGGGAACTTCGAGCGGCGGTTGTAGGGCGGCGCGTAGGCACCGAGGAGGCGCAGTTCGCGTACCCCGGCCTCGATCCGATGGGCACACTGGACGTGGTCGACTCGCGTTGCCAGTTCGACCATCTCGCGTATCCGGGTGCGGTTCTCCGAACCGGTGAAATAACTGCGGACCCGCTTGCGCAGGTCGGTTGCGGTGCCGACGTACAAGACCTCGTCAGAGGGGCCGCGGAACATATAGACACCGGGTTCTGACGGCAGGTGGTCTGCCAGGCCCCTCTTGTTCCGCGTGGCGCGGGAGACCCCGGGTAGGAAGTTGCGTAGGTCGCCGAAGGTGTGGATGCCCAGATTGCCGACCCGTTCGAAGAGCCGGTGCATCACCTCGACGGTTGCGCGGGCGTCGTCGAGCGCCCGGTGGGTGGGGCGGGTCTGGACGGCGAAGAGGTCGGCGAGAGCCGAGAGTTTCACGGTCGGCGCTTCGTCCCTGGTCAGAACCCGACGGGCCAGCTTGACGGTGCACAGCACCCGGCGAAACGGCCACGGGTGGCCGAGCTCGGTGGCGGCGGCGCGCAGGAAGCCGGTGTCGAACCGGGCGTTGTGCGCCACGATCACCGAGTCGCGGGCGAATTCGAGGAAGGCCGGGAGTACCTGGTCGATCGTCGGCGCCTGGTAGACCATCGCTTCGGTGATGCCGGTGAGGCGAACGATGTGTGGGGGGATGCCGCGCTGAGGATCGACGAGTGTCGCGAAGTCGCCCAGCACCTCGCCGCCCCGGACCTTCACGGCGCCGATCTCGGTGATCCGGTCGCCCATCGGGCTGCCCCCGGTGGTCTCGAGGTCCACCACCACGAATGTGGTCTCCCGCAGGGGAACGTCGTCGGGGTGGTCCAGTACGGGATCGTCGAAACACAGCTGAGTCCCAGCAGCCTCACCAACAACACTCACACCGCGAACATTAGTTCGAACCACCGACATCGCCGCGGTGGCGCAGCGCGAGATGGCTTGTCAGACCGTGGAGTTAGCGTTCGGGCATCGGGGTCGAATCAGAGGGCTTCGGATGTCAGGGAGAACCCTGAGAACCCTGAGAAAAGGCCCCCTAAACCGAATGAGACGGAGATCACAATGCTCATAGACTGCAACACCTGCCCCGGCCGTCGGGTCGCCTGCGACGACTGCATGATGACCGTTTTCCTGGGTCCCGTAGGTGTCCCTAACAGCGCAAACGACGAAGTTCGCTGTGATGAATTCGTTATTGACCACCAGGCGCGCATCGATGACGCCATTGCGGTGTTCCATGCTGCGGGCATGATCGATAAGTCTGACCGTCACGGTCAGGACGTGGCAGTCAACGCAGGTAACAGGGTTTTTGTTCCCCGATCTGGCGGTCATCTGCGAGCTGGATGACCCGACACGCCGGTCGGTCTCCTGTCGGTCCCCTAGTGGACACGGACCATCACGGTTTCGTAACCTTTCTGAGACCTTGCGAAAGCGTCCACTCCAACCGGAGCGGATCGTAGGGTCGCCGCTCAATCACCGTCCTGGTGAACCGGGGAACCACTGATGCGAATGCGAGTTCACATCCGGGGTGAATCCCATCGAACCCTGAGGTCTTCAGACTTCTGGGTTCACCGGGTAGGGCCATCTTCCGGCCCGAATCCGACAGCTAACCCGGTAGGCGGATAGGGAAGAAACAGGAGACATCGCTTCGTGGCGAAACATCGTTTACAACAGCCGAACCGGGGCATCAAGAGCGCCCGGGGCGCACTGATCGCCGGATCGATCACTCTCGGCACCATGGGAATGGCCGCAGCGCCGGCCATGGCTGCTCCGATCACCGTTCCCGGTGTCGGAACCTTCGAGATCCCGGGTCTGGCCGAAAACCAGATTCCCAATGAGTTCAAGTCCCCCAGCATCCTGCCGCAGGCAGCGCAGCCGGTCCAGACCGCAGGTCAGATCGCCGCTGATGCCGCAGTGAGCAAGATCGGTTCGCCGTATGTCTACGGCGCAGCCGGCCCCAGCGCATTCGACTGCTCGGGTCTCGTCTACTGGTCGCACCAGCAGGCCGGTCAGACCATTCCCCGGGACAGCTACGGCCAGCTCGGCGGTGGCACCCACGTCGACGCCGCGAACATCCAGCCCGGCGACGTCGTGATCTACAACGGTGGCGGCCACGCGGGCATCTACGTCGGTGGCGGCCAGGTCGTCCACTCCTCGACCGAGGGCGTGCCAGTCGGTCGGATGGGTCTCAACGATCAGTCGATCGTCGACATCCGTCGCTACTGATCTACACAACTGAACACGACCATTGGGCGGGGCCGCACTCGAGCGGCACCCGCCCAATGGCTTCCGATCACCCGGTTGCGGACAGTCTGGCCGTCCGCGCTCGGTGGGGCGAAGGCCTGTGTAGCCTGGCCGGGTTGGTCAGTGCAGCGGGATCGGTCGAACAAGACGTACCGAATGGGCAGCTGATCTGTTCGGTACACACAGAGGTAGAAGGGCTCGGGTTGGCCCGCGTGAAGTGTTGAGGAGTTTCATCGTCGTGGTGCGGAAGCGTTATGCCGTCGTCATGCACACCGTGATCGCGGCTGTGGTGCTGGCGTTGGCGGTTGCACTGGGCGCAGGTGCGCCGGCCGGTGCCGAACCGGGCCCGAAGAGCCCCGATGACATGCTCACCGAATACACGCAGCTGGGCCGCGAGGCCGAGCAGGCCACCGAGGCCATTCACAACACCACGATCGAACTGAACAACCAGCGCGGCGCTGTCGCGGCGGCGAACGAGGCCGCCCAGGCTGCCGAACGCACCCTCGCCGAGCAGGAGAAGCAGGCCGAGAGCCTGCAAGGCGCAGTTGATGCACTGGTCAACGCCAGTTACCGGGGCGCACGGGTCAATCGTCTCTACGCGGTCCTCGTCAGTGACTCGCCGCAGTCCTTGCTCGACCAGATGTCCGGACTCGAGATGATCTCGCGCCAAACCGTCGCCGACGTCAAGACGTTCAAGGTCGCCAACGACCAGGCGCTGGAAGCGCAAAAGGTGGCGCAGGACGCGAAGACGAAGGCCGAGCAGGCAGTGGCGGCCGCCGAGAAGACCAGCGCAGACCTGCAGGCCAAGCAGAGTGAACGCATCTTCAAGGCCACCGAGATCAGGGCGATGTACGAGTCGTTGACCGGCAAGCAGCTCGCTGCACTGGCCGGCCCCAAGATCGAGTTCGATGCCTCCATGTTGCCCGCCGGGACGGCCCCCGAGGTCATCGCTGTTCGCGCGGCGCTCACCCGGATCGGCGATCCCTACGTGTGGGGCGCCACCGGGCCGGATCAGTTCGATTGCTCCGGATTGATGGTGTGGGCGTACAAACAAGCCGGTAAGACCCTGCCGCGGTCCAGTCAGGCGCAATTGGCGGGCGGCAGCCCGGTGGAGCGAGATGCTCTGCGACCCGGCGATCTGATCATCTATTACCCCGACGCCACCCACGTGGGCATGTACATCGGTAACGGCTACGTGGTGCACGCCTCGACATTCGGTGTCCCGGTCAAGGTCGCCCCGATCGACGGAGCCGGCCCGTACAACTCGGCCCGTCGATACTGAAGTCACCGGACCACCAGTGACTTCCGAGCGCGAATCCCCAGAGCGCGAGGACCTCGACGTCGCACAGGCAGCGGACGCCCCGTCCGACCGCCGGAATCCGCTGCGCCGGAAGTGGTTGTGGGTCTTGATCGCAGTGGTGCTCGTGGCCGTTGTCGGCATCGTCGCGACAGTGCTGGTGACGTCGCCGGACTCGGATACCGATTCACCTGCTGCGACTCCGTCCGCGCGTCCACAGAACCCGTATGAACAGTCCCGGTCGCTGGGGGTCACCCTCACCTTGCAGGCCTACACCGATGCCCTGCGCGAGGGGGATGCCGAGTCGGCTCTGGCTCAACTTGATGCCTCGGCGACCGCTGCCTTGCGTGAGCGGACGGGTGCATCGGCAGCGGGTCTGCCGGCTCTGCCGCTCAGTGCTTTCGAGTTCCGACTGTCGGCGAGCCGCGACTTCGAGCGTCTGGTTCCCGCCGAACTACAGGAGCGCCTCGACACGCAGGGGAGCAGCGACTCCTGGGTGGCGCCCGTGCAGTTGCGATACGCCTACGAGGGGATCGACTCGATCCCTGTTGTGCTCGACCTGCCGATGGTGATGGCCCAGTACCCGGAGGGCTGGAAGATGGTCGCCGATGCGGGGCCGCTGTTCGGGCAGCCCGCCCCAGCGGGACAGGTGTGGGAGTTCCCCTCACCGTCCGCGACGCCTGTCGCCACCGCGCCGGGGGAGTCCTTGGTGTTGACCAACGGGTCCGACACCGGCTTCACCGCGCGCCTGGAAGAACTGCTGCCGGCCGCCACCTGGGCCGTCACGCAGTTCTGGGGCGCCAAGTGGCCGCAGGGCGCGGGGATCGTCGCTGCTCCCACCGACGACGAGTTCCGATCGCTCACGGGTGCTGCGACCGCCGACGCGCAGGCTGCCGCGGCCGTCTCGATCTTCGCCGGAGTCGATCCCGCTGGACCGACCGCCCTGGGGCAACGTGTGGTCTTCAGTCCTCAAGCGACGCAACTGGATCCGAACGCACTCGCAGTCGTGCTCCGGCATGAGCTGTTCCACGTCGCCGCCCGCACCGTCACCGCTCAGGCGGCCCCGGTCTGGGTCACCGAAGGGGTGGCCGAATATGTCGGCCGCCGAGGGACGTACACCCGCCTTGCCGACGCCGCCCCGACCCTGGCCGGTCAGGTCGCAGCCGGTGAGCTACCGGCGGATCTTCCCAGCGACGCAAACTTCTCTCCGGGCAGTCCCGACGCGGCGTTGTCCTACCAGTCCGCGTGGTCTGTGGCGGCCTTCATCGCGGACAAGTTCGGTGACGACAAACTCAAACGTTTCTATGTGGCGCTGGCCGGGGCTGATCAGCCGACGGACCCTGAACTGGTGATCAAGTCCCAGGACACCGCCTCGAACATCGTTCTGGGGATCTCGCGCGAGGAACTCGTCGATCAGTGGCGTGGCTGGCTCACTGCGTCACCCTGATCGCCGCTACGGTGAGCCAATGCACCGTACGCTGTTGGTCACCAACGACTTTCCGCCCCGGCAGGGGGGAATCCAGTCGTACTTGCAGAACCTGGTCGAGCGGTTGCCCGCCGACGACGTGGTCGTCTATGCGCCGCGATGGCGCGAGGACAGCCACATCCGGTTCGACGCAGCGCAGGACTACGAGGTCGTCCGCCATCCCACGACGTTGATGTTGCCCACGCCTGCGGTTGCGCGGCGGGCAGCCGATCTGGTTCGGGCGCATCAGGTCGACACGGTCTGGTTCGGAGCGGCAGCCCCTCTGGCGGTGCTCGGCCCGGCCGTGCGACGCGCAGGCGCACAGCGTGTGATCGCCAGTACGCACGGCCACGAGGTCGGCTGGTCGATGCTTCCGGTAGCGCGGCAGGGTCTCGGCGTGATCGGCCGCGGCACGGACGTGATCACGTACGTGAGCAAGTACACGCGGGATCGTTTCAGTGCGGCATTCGGCCCCCGCGCGGCGCTCGAACACCTACCGCCGGGTGTGGACACCGAACGGTTCAAGCCGGATGACGTTGCCCGACAACGTCTTCGGCAATTACATGGACTCGGTGATGCGCCGACCATACTGTGTCTGTCCCGGCTGGTCCCACGCAAAGGGCAGGACATGTTGATCCGGGCGTTGCCCGAGGTCCGTGCAGAGATCCGTGACGCCACGCTGGTGATCGTCGGGGGCGGTCCCGATGCCGACCGGCTTCGGGAACTGGCACGCAAAGTCGATGTCGCCGAGCACGTTCTGTTCACCGGCTCGGTACCCGCCGACGAGCTTGCCGCGTACCACAACATCGCGGACGTCTTCGCGATGCCGGCGCGTACCAGAGGTCGGGGACTGGATGTGGAAGGTCTCGGCATCGTCTACCTGGAAGCCTCGGCGTCGGGGATCCCGGTGATCGCCGGTGAGTCGGGCGGCGCCCCGGAAACGGTGAAGCAGGGCGAAACGGGTCTGGTCGTGGACGGCCGGTCGATCAGAGAGATCACCGATGCCCTGACCGCTCTGTTGGGAGACCCGGACCTGTGCGCATCGATGGGCGCTGCGGGACGGGATTGGGTCCAGTCGCGGTGGCGATGGGAGCACATGGCCGGCCGGCTCCGGCAGCTGCTGTGACCGCCTGCCGCGCGGCGGACCGTCAAGGCAGGGTTGTGGTCGGACCGGCACGCCGATATGTGAAGCTAATGCGGTGACCAGTATCCAGGTTGCCGACCAAACCTTCATCGCGGCGCCGCCCGAGTCGGCGACCGCGGTGATCTCCGACCGCGCCAATTGGCGCCGATGGTGGCCTGATCTGCGGCTGACCGTGGTTCAGGACCGAAAAGAGCAAGGTGTGCGCTGGAAGGTGTCGGGCCCCGTCGAGGGGACGACCGAGCTGTGGCTCGAGCGGGTGCTCGACGGCTTCGTGCTGCACTATTTCCTGCACGCGGAGCCGACCGGAACGCTCCCGTCCGAGCCGAGGGCACGCGGGACCGAGCTGGCGCGGATGAACCACCGCGGTCGGGTGGCCGGTCGCGCCATGGCGTTCGAGGTGAAGGACCGACTCGAGCAATCCCGTCACGTCGGTGGACCGGCAGCCGGTGCACCGGCCGCGGGAGGTTCGCGATGACCGACCGCACCGAACAATCCATCGTGATCAACGCCGATGCAGCCGACATCATGGCGGTCATCGCAGATTTCGAGCAGTACCCGCGGTGGGTTTCGGCGGCGCGCAAGGTGGAGGTGACCGTCCCGGGCCCCGGAGGCCGCGCGAAGCAGGTTCGGTTCGTGCTCGATGCCGGCGTCCTCAAGGACACCTACG
This sequence comes from Williamsia muralis, assembly GCF_051487485.1. Taxonomy (GTDB): domain Bacteria; phylum Actinomycetota; class Actinomycetes; order Mycobacteriales; family Mycobacteriaceae; genus Williamsia; species Williamsia muralis_B. The sequence continues at coordinate 259,909 of NZ_JAHVCV010000005.1, forward strand.
AATTAAGTTACGAATGGGCCGCCGATGGGCACTCTGTGAGCTGGGACCTGGTCAGCAGCGATCTGCAGACCGCGCAGCACGGTAGTTACCGGTTGGTGCAGCAGGCACCCGGGTCGACCAAGGTCACCTACGAACTGACCGTGGACCTGTCGATACCGATGATCGGCCAGCTCAAGCGGCGGGCTGAGAAGGCGATCACCGACGCAGCCCTGAAAGAACTGAAGAAGAGAGTCGAAGACTGATCGATCTAGCGCCCATCCACCTCGTTCTCGGGCCGGGTGGTGCCGGAACGTCGACGGTTGCCGCCGCCGGTGCCGTCGGCCTGCCGCAACACCACAGCGGGTCCGGACGACGCGGGAAGACGCTTCTGGTGTCACTCGGCCGTTTCCGTGCCGTCTCGGCGATCTTCGGTGTGTTCGCTTCGCCCGGCGAGCCTGTCCCGGCCTCGCAACAGGTGGACGTACTCGAACTGGACACATTGGCGATGGTTTCGCAGATGTGGGGTTCGGTGCGTTCTGCGCTGACCGCTGGGGAATTGACCGGTACGGGTGTGCCCGGGGCCGGCGCGGTGGTGTCCGGCCTCGACCCCGAGGAGATCCTCGGGATGCCCGGAGTCGAGTCGTTGCTGGCGCTGCGCCGGATTCGCGATGAGGCGGCGTCAGGTGAATGGGCGCAGGTGGTGATCGACATGTCCGGTGGTGTCGATCCCTTCGAGCTCATGCGGGTTCCGCAGATGGTGGCCGACATGATCGAGAGGTTGTGGCCGCGACACCGGCGACTGGCGGCCGCCGCGGACAACGCACGCATCGCCCGCGTCGTGGGGATGGTCGATGCGCTGGTGCGCGATTGCGCGGACGTCGACGAGCTGCTGTTCGACGCGTCCGGTGTTCACGTCCACGTGGTGGTCGGGCTCGATCGCGACGGTGCGGCCTCGCTGGACCGTACCCGAGCCGTCTTGCAGGTGATGGGGTTGCCGGTGTCGACCATCTTGGCCAATCGTGTTCTGCCCGAGGTGTTGTCGGTCGGCGCGCACACAGCGGACGCGCCCGGCAGTTCTTCGTGGCTCGTCCACCAGATCGCTGCCCAGTCGGCGGCGCTCGATCATCTGCGGGCGACCAAGGACGAGGCCGAAGTGGTGTGCGTGCCGTGGCTCTCCGCTCCGATCGATTCGGTCTTGTCGTTGCGTAAGCTCGGCGTCGATCTGTCCGGGGGACAGATGGCAGCGGTGGGTCCACGGGCCGCAAGGGTCGAACGCGAGTCCGGGTCCGGACTCGATTCGATCTATCGGATGACGTGGAAGCAGTCGCTTCCCGACCCGTCGGGACTACAGCTCGGCCGCAGCGGTGACGATCTGATGATCACGGTGAGCGGGGTGCGGCAGCGGATACGGTTGCCGTCGGTTCTGCGGCGGTGCGTCGTCCTGGGCGCGTTCTGGGACGCCGGCGACCTCACCGTACGCTTTCGGCCGGACCCCGATGTGTGGCCGCAGAACTGACAGATGAGTAAGAATGGCGGGCACCCCGAGAGTGTCCGATGGCGCAAGCAGTCGAACGAGAGAAGGCCGGCGTGAGCGACGAGCAGGGCAGGGCCGCAGGTGGGCCCGGCGGCGCCCGGTCAGGTGGCGAAGCCGAGGCCTGGCGCACCCTCGTCCTCGGTGTCCTCGAGCGAGTCGACCACTTCGCATCCGTGCTGCTCGACGAGAACGGGGCGGCGGCGAGACGGGCGGGCGGCGGCGCGACGGGGGATGGCGCCTCGTTTGTGGCCACCGACTTCGTCGGTCAGGCACGCTTGGCGTTCGACACGATCATCGACGAGGCCGGGGATCTGTTGTGGCAGCTGCTCAGTCAGCTGATCGCCATCCTCGAGGCGGTTCAGCAGGCGCTGGAGCAGGTCATCGGGGCGCGTCCGGAACCCGGGCCGCGGCGTCCGGCCGGCACGGGTGCCCGTGACGCCGGCTATCAGCCCATCACCGTGCTGTTCGAGCCGGTGGGGGACGTCCCGCGGGGTGATCCGTGAGTGCCCGTGAGTCCACGCCGAACCGTCAGGGTCAGCGCGGGGACATGGCGATCGGTATCGACATCGGAGGTACCAGCATCCGTGCCGCGATCGTCGACGAGCAGGGGCAGGTGCACGACACGGTACGGGCTCAGACCCCCACGACGGTGTCCGCGCTCGAGACCTGCCTCGACCGCACCGTCGCCGAACTGACCGCACGCTGGGACGTCATCGGGGTGGGTGTCGCCGTCGCCGGGTTCCTCACCAGCGATCGTCAGGTCATCCGCTTCTCGCCTCATCTGCCCTGGCGGGAGGCGCGTGTGGCCGAGGAGATGTCACGCAGGATCGGACTGCCGGTGGTTTGCGAACACGACGCCAACGCCGCCGCAGTCGCCGAGTATCACTTCGGCGCAGCCGCGCGAGGTCACAACACGCTGGTCATCGCGATCGGCACGGGCATCGGGGCGGGGTTGCTGCTCGATGGCGAGATCTACCGCGGCAGCTTCGGTGTCGCCCCTGAACTCGGCCATCTGCGGGTGATGCCCGACGGCCGGCCATGCTCGTGCGGCAAGTTCGGGTGTTGGGAAAGGTATTGCAGCGGAACGGCTCTGGTCGACACGGTGGTCGAGCTGATCGCCGACGGCGGGATGTGGAACAGCAAGCTCGCCCGCGACATCGCCGACGACCCCGGCTCGCTGACCGGACGGCGGATAGCGGCGGCGGCGCACGAAGGCGATGCACTGGCGCTGGCGGCGTTCGCCGAGTTCGCGCGATGGCTGGGTCTGGGGCTGGCGATGTGCTGTGACGTGTTCGACCCCGACCTCGTGGTCCTCGCCGGTGGTGTCGGTTCGTCCTCGGGCCTGTTCCTGGACGAGGCGCGCGAACACTACTCGGCGTTGCTCACCGGTGCCGGACACCGGAGGATGGCGCGAATCCGCGGGACCCAGCTGGGCGAGGCGGCCGGGATGATCGGCGCAGCCCAGATCGCGAGGACCGAGGCCAGGCGCTGACGCCACCGCAGTGGGGTGGGTAAGGTTTTGTGCGTATGTGGTGTCGGTGACAGTGGCGGTCGGAAGTGATTCGTCGGAGAGTGGGAAGACATGTGGTACTGGGTCTTCAAATACGTCCTGATGGGGCCGGCGCTGCGAGTGCTGGGGCGCCCCAAAGTCGAAGGGCTGGAGAACCTTCCGGCCAAAGGACCGGCGATCCTGGCGAGCAACCATCTTGCGGTGGTCGACAGTTTCTATCTCCCGCTGATGGTGCCGCGGCGGATGTACTTCCTCGCCAAGAGCGAGTACTTCACCGGAACGGGCGCCAAGGGCGCCTTCCAGCGGTGGTTCTTCAACGCGTCGAGTCAGATCCCCATCGACCGCACCGGTGCCGACGCCGCGGCCGGGGCCCTGACGGCCGCCAAACGCAAGCTCGACACCGGTGACCTGATGGCGATGTACCCGGAGGGGACCCGGTCGCCGGACGGGCGACTGTACAAGGGCAAGACCGGCCTCGCGCGGATCGCGATGGAATGCGGTGTCCCCGTGATCCCCGTGGCCATGATCGGCACCAGCGAACTCAACCCGCCCGGGACGACGATCCCGCGGTTCGGGCGCATCACCGTCAAGATCGGCAAGCCCCTCGACTTCAGTCGTTACGAGGGGATGGAGGGCAACCGTTTCATCGAGCGCGCCGTCACCGACGAGATCATGTACGAGTTGATGCACTTGAGCGGCCAGCAATACGTGGACGTGTACGCCGCCTCGCTCAAGGAGCAGGGTCAGCCGCCCGCCACCAACACATCGCCGGCCGCCTGAGCCGCCGGTGCGTTATTTCTACGACTGCGAGTTCATCGAGGACGGACGAACGATCGAACTGGTGTCGATCGGAGTCGTTGCCGAGGACGGACGTGAGTTCTACGCGGTGTCCACCGAGTTCGATCCCGACCGGGCCGGGCAGTGGGTGCGCGCACAGGTTCTGCCCAAGCTGCCGTCGCCGGCGTCCAAGGCATGGCGTAGCCGCGCGCGCATCCGCGACGACCTGCTGGAGTTCCTGACCGCCGGGGAAGGCCGCATCGAGCTGTGGGCCTGGGTGGGCGCCTACGACCACGTGGTGCTCTGCCAACTGTGGGGACCGATGACCGCCCTGCCGCGGTTGATGCCGAGGTACACCCGTGAACTGCGTCAACACTGGGAATTGAGCGGCCGCCCCGAATTGCCTCCGGTTCCGGACGACGCCCACGACGCGCTCGCCGACGCCCGGCACAACCTGAACAAGTGGCTGGCCATCGAGGCGTTCCGAGGTGAGGGGCAGCTCGATCACGCGGGGCATTAGGCTGGGCACGTGGTGAACTGGACCGTAGACGTTCCGATTGAAGAACTGCCCGAACTGCCGCCGCTGCCGGGAGACCTGGCAGAGCGATTTGCACAGGTGCTGGACAAGCCTGCGCTGCAGCAACCGAGCTGGCCTGAGGACAAGGCCCGCGCGATGCGCACGGTGCTCGAGAGTGTCCCGCCGATCTGCTTGCCGAACGAGGTCGAGCGCCTCAAGGCGCAGCTCGCCGAGGTCGCGCTGGGACGGGCGTTCCTGCTGCAGGGCGGCGACTGCGCCGAGACCTTCGCCGACAACACCGAGCCGCACATCAAGGGCAACATCCGCACCCTGCTGCAGATGGCAGTGGTGCTGACCTACGGCGCCAGCATGCCTGTGGTCAAGGTGGCCCGCATCGCCGGCCAGTACGCCAAGCCGCGCTCGTCCGATACCGATGCCCTGGGGCTGCCGTCCTACCGCGGCGACATGGTGAACGGCTTCGTCGCCGAACAGGCCGTCCGCGAGCACGATCCGTCTCGACTGGTCCGGGCATACGCCAACGCCAGTGCCGCGATGAACATGGTTCGAGCGCTCACCGGCGCAGGTCACGCCGACCTCCACCGCGTGCACGACTGGAACCGGGAGTTCGTGCGCACATCGCCGGCCGGAGCGCGTTACGAGGCGCTCGCCTCGGAGATCGATCGTGGGCTGCGTTTCATGGACGCCTGCGGGGTCCGCGACTCGAACCTGGAATCGGCAGACATCTACGCCTCACACGAGGCTCTCGTGCTCGACTACGAGCGTGCGATGCTTCGGCTCGCCGACGACCCGGAAGACCCCGACAGCGGCAAGAAGGTGCTCTACGACCTGTCCGCACACTTCTTGTGGATCGGCGACCGGACCCGCCAGCTCGACGGAGCGCACATCGCGTTCGCCGAGCTGATCTCCAACCCGATCGGTCTCAAGATCGGCCCGAGCACCACACCCGAGCTTGCCGCCGAGTACGTCGAGCGACTCGATCCGCACAACGTGCCAGGCCGTCTCACCCTGGTAGCCCGGATGGGCAACGGCAAGGTTCGTGACCTGCTGCCACCGATCGTCGCGGCGGTCGAGGCCACCGGGCACAAGGTGATCTGGCAGTGCGACCCGATGCACGGCAACACCCACGAGGCGAGTACCGGCTTCAAGACCCGCCACTTCGACCGCGTGGTCGACGAGGTGCAAGGTTTCTTCGAGGTCCACCACGCACTGGGAACCCATCCCGGCGGCGTGCACATCGAACTCACCGGGGAAGACGTCACCGAGTGTCTCGGTGGCGCGCAGGACATCTCGGACATGGATCTGGCCGGACGCTACGAGACCGCGTGTGATCCGCGGCTGAACACCCAGCAGTCACTCGAGCTGGCATTCCTCGTCGCAGAGATGCTCCGGGGATAACCGCTCGACGGGAGGGGGCGGTGCCTCAATCCTTGACGAGGCCACCGTCGACCACCAGGTTCTGACCGGTCACTGCCCGTGCCCACGGTGAGGCGAAGAACAGAACTGCGTCGGCGAACTCGGCGGGGGTGGTGACCCGTCGCAGGGGCGTGCTCTGGGCGATGAGATCGAACACCGCCTCGGGGGTGGCGGCACTGGCGTCGGTGGTGCGCAGCAGGCCACCGGACACCATGTTGACGGTGATCGACTCGGGTCCGAGATCGGCCGACAGGGTCCGAGTCAGCGCGAGCAGTGCAGCCTTGGCCGCGGTGTAGTCGTGGTAGGGCACAACCGGGTTCTGGACGAGGTTGGTCCCGATGGTGACGATGCGACCGAATCCCGCCTCGCGCATCCCGGGCAGAGCTGCCTGTGTGGTGTGCAGAGCGCCGGCGACACTGCCGCGTAGCTGGGCGTCGAACGCCTGCCATTCGATGGCGTCGACGGGCGGCCGAGCATCGCCGTTGAACGAGAAGTCGATCAGCGCATTGTTGATAACCGTGGTGACGGGAGCTCCGAAATGCGCACTAGCGGTTGCGAACATGTCCAGCACCGCGTTCCGATCGGTGACATCTGCCTGCACGGCCAGGCATCGGCCGGCCCCCAGTTCGTCGGCGAGCGCGTCGGCGGCCGCCTGGCTGCGGTGGAAGTTGATGGCCACCCGCGCGCCCTGGAGGGCGAACGCCCGGGTGATGGCGGCGCCGAGTCCACGGGCCCCGCCGGTCACCAGGACGATCTGCTCGGACAGTGGCCGGTGATCGGAATCATCCTCGGGCGCAACTGAATTCACGATGAACATCCCTCCGCCAGCATTACCTGGTCAGGTACAGCGGGTCTGATCTCAGCCGACGTGTTCGGCACCCCGTGTCACCGGCAATCACATCACACCGGGCCACTCGAAGGAGACCGGGCATGTTCGCCGTTCGGGCAACCTCAGGGGAACGAGGTGATCTGCACCGTACTGCCCTGCTTCACCCGGGTGCCGCCACCCGGATTCTGCCCGACCACGAGCGACACGCTCGAGCGCGTCAGGCCCCGGCTGTCCACGGAGAGGCCGGCCGCCTCGAGTTTGCTCTTCGCGGTCCCGACCGTGTCGCCGGTGACGTTCGGGACATCGACGCCGTCGGATACGAAGATGCGTACAACGGGGTCACGAGGGTCCACCCTTGCCCCGAAGGCGGGGCTGGCGGTGGTGATGGTGCCCGCCTTGGCGTCGCCGTCGGTGGACGTGCCGCCGTCTTGCGCGATCAGCCCCGCGTCTTGCAGGACCCGCCGCGCCTCGTCGGGGGTCTTGCCGGACAGGTCCGGCACCTTGATCGCGTCGGACACCACCAGCGTGACGGTGCTGCCCGGCTCCGCGAGTGTGCCCGCGCCGGGGTCGGTTCCGATCACCTTGCCGCCGTCGACATCCGGACTGAACTCCTTGCGGACGGTGCCGGCCTTGAGTTTCGCCGTCTTGAGCAGCGCGGTGGCATCGTCCTGATCGCGTCCTGCCACATCAGGCACCGAGATCGGTTCGGGGCCTCTGCTGGTGATGATCTGTACTTCGCTGCCGACCGCGACCGTGGTGCCCGAACTGGGACTGAGTGAGACCACCGATCCCTTCGGCGCAGTGGCGCTGTACTGCTGGCGTGCAACCACGGGTGTGAGAGTGCGGTCGCGCAGACGTTCCTCGACCACGGCCAGCGGATCACCCGAGGAGAGGTCCGGGACTTTGGGCTGTCCCACCGAATACGACAGATCGACGTCCGAGAATCTGCTGACCCGTGTGCCCGGCGCGGGCTCGACGGCCATCACCTGGTCGACCGGCAATTCGTTGTCGTACGTCGGGTTGTCCACCACGTCGAGTCCGGCGTCTTCGATGGCCTCGGTCGCTGCCACGCGGTCCATCCCGTTCAGTTCGGGAACGGTGGTGAAGCGACCCGACCCGAGCCACCACCCGGCGACGCCGAGCGTCGCGGCCAGCAGCACCACCACCAGCACCCAGATCAGCGCATTGCGGCGAGACTTGCGCCGGCGTTCCTCGAACTCGGCGGCATGCGACAGCAACATGGGTGAACCCGGCGGCGGGCCCTGGGCGTAGGCGGGTGGAGGTGTCGGGGGTTGAGGCGGTCCGTGCCCTTCGGGATGCCGGGTGTCCGGTGGAAGTGTCTGCACACGAGTCGGGTTACGGACGTCGGGTTGCGCGGCAGCCTTGGCCGGTAACGGGTCGGTGAGGTCGGGGTCGACGGCGGCTCCGGGACGGTGTTGCTGGCGGTCGCGGAACGCGACCATGGTCTCGCGTTCGGCGGAGCGGGTCGGTGCCGGGACGGTGAACGCGGGCAGTTGCAGATCGTCCGCGATCTCGGCGAGTACCTCGCGCATGTGATGTCCGTCGCGATAGCGATCTGCAGGGTTGCGTGCGGTCGCGGTGAGGACGAACTCATCGAACTCGCGGGGCACTCCCGGAATGAGGGAACCCGGCGGCGGGACGTCGTTGTGCAACCGCTGGTAGGCCAGGCCCAGGGCGGTATCACCAGTGAAAGGTGTTCGGCCGGTGAGCATCTCGAACACCAGGATGCCGGTTGAGTACACGTCGGAACGAGCATCGGCCGACGCGGTTTCCACTTGTTCGGGGGAGAGGTAGGCAGCGGTCCCGAGGATCACGCTGTTGGAGGTGATCCCGGCGGCAGCGATCGCCCGGACCAGCCCGAAGTCGACGACCTTCACCTCCCCGTCGTCGGAGATGAGGACGTTCTCGGGTTTGACGTCGCGGTGCACCAGCCCGGCACGATGCGCCGCGCCGAGTGCTCCCAGGACCGGTGCCGCGACCGCGGTGACCGCGTGGGGTGGCATCGGTCCGCGCTCACGCAGCAACTCCCGCAGGGTGCCGCCCTGGACGAGTTCCATCACCAGAAAGGCGTAGTCGCCGTCCGCGCCCTGGTCGTACACCGCGACCAGGCCGGGGTCCTTCAGCCGGGCAACCGACCGGGCCTCGAACTCGAGGCGGGCAAGGAACTGCGGGTCGGCCGAGAAACGCGGATCCATGACCTTGACCGCCACCGGACGATCGAGGCGCAGATCCATGCCCAGATACACACTCGACATCCCGCCGCGGGCGATCAGCGCATCGATCCGATAGCGACGCTCGATCAGGACGCCGAGCAACACGTCGGACGGGGCGTTCACCAACTTGGGCCTTTCTCGGCAGGGCGGGACACGAACAACGAGTCCACCCTAGCGAGGGAGTGTCGAGAAAAGATCACGGAACATGTGTGGCGCCCTCACCCGGACCGGTGATTCGACGCGTCGACCATCGCCTGGGTACCCTCGTCCCCGTGGGTTCCGTACCGCTTTCCGAAGACACGCTGCCTGCTGACGTCGAGGTGTTGTCGGTGTCGCAGGTCTCCTCCCGAATGGGATTCTCGAACAGCAAGATCCTCAACCTGATCACCGACCACCAGTTGCTCGGGGTTCGCCGTGACGGCCAGGTGGCGATCCCGGCCCTGTTCTTGGACGGCCCTGAGATCACCAAACATCTTCCGGGGCTCATCGATGTCCTCCTCGACGGCGGCTTCAGCCGCGACGAGGCCTTGCGGTGGCTGTTCACGCCTCACGATGACCTCGACATCACCCCGGCTCAGGCACTGCACGGACATCAGGCCCGTGAGATGGTGCGTCGCGCCCAGGCAGAAGCGTTCTGACCAGTCCCTCCTGATCGGGCCGGTTCGGTACCGGACTCAGGATCGAGTTGGCGTGCGCCTCCGGCTGCTCAAGGCACGGGCGACGTGACCGAGGCGGGCCGGTTTCGACACTCGAACGCGTTCGGTGAGTACCCGGTAGCCGCTGTGTTCCACCTCATCGAGAATCGCGCGGTACATGGTGAATGCTGCTCGGATGCCCGGCCGGCTCGACGGCGACAGCATCTCGATTCCCGGTTCGGCGCGCCGATATTCCGCACGGGTCACCGCGATCAGATGCGCCAGGGCACGGCGGAGTTCACCCGGTACCTGACCTGTGCGTCGGCACCGTCGCAGCATGGATTCGTCCACCCCGAAGACCGCGAGCTCATCGACAGGCAGATAGATGCGGTCGCGATCGAGGTCTTCGCCGGCGTCCCGGATGAAGTTGGTCAGCTGGAACGCGTCGCCGAGCGCTCGCGCGGGCGCGATGGCAACATCCCCGTCGACCACCGTGCCCAGGATCGGCAACATCTGTAATCCGATCACGCTTGCCGACCCGTACATGTAGTCGCGCAGTTCGGCCATCGTCCGATACCGCGCGACGTGGATTCCGCTGTCGGGGATGTCCATCCTCATCGAGCGCATGAACGCGTCGAAGTACCGGTGGTCGATGTCGAAAGTGGTGATGGTGTCCGCGACGGCCAGCACTTCGGGCCGGTGGGGGAGATGTCCCGGGTCGGACAGAGTCGCGTGGAGGTCGGCCTCGATCGCGTCGAGTGCGGACAGTCGGTGTTGCCCGGAGTCCGTGTCGACGATGTCGTCGACCATGCGCGCGAAACCGTACAGCGCATAGACGCCGGCACGTTGTCGCCGTGAGAGGAGTTGCGTACCAAGGTAGTAACTGCGGCCATGGGTGGCGGTGAGCTTGCGGCAGTGCTCGTAGGCGGGTTCGAGTCGCCCGTCACCGATCATGCGGGCGTTCCTGTGACGGGGGCCGGGGAGCGGCCACGGGTCACCCGGCGCAGGCGTAAGGGGTCCTCACGGATCAACGACCAACCCGCGAGTGCCGAGAGGGCAACGGCGACAACCACATCGGTCAGCTTGTACATGAAGATCTCGTCGTCCGGCCCGAACACCTGGAGGAGGAACACCGAATAGAACACGATTGCCACGACCGCCCATCGCTCGATGGTGAACGCGGCGGCCAGCACAAGTGCCCAGGTGTAATACCAGGGCAGCGTGGACGGCTCGAGTAACAGGACGGCGAGCATGGCCCACGCCATCCCGGTGACCGCGGCACGCTCACCTCGTCGGAACCACAACCAGAGACCCACCAGGGTCAGTGCCAGGACAACCGACCCCACCGCGCGCGTCACCTCGAGCACCGGCAACAGCGGCAGGGCTGTGAAAGGTGATGCGGCAAAAGCGATGATGTGCGCCACCGCGGTGGGAATGGTCAGCCAGTTGATGATCTTTGCCGCCCACGTCAGTCCCAGCAGCCAGCCGAACCCGTGGCCGACGAGCAACGTCAGCAACCCGAAGACGGCCACGGACACCCCGATGATCCAGGCGAGAACGCGAGCCACGTCCCTGGAGCGGACGTCACGCTCATCGCGGATGTGGGACAACCAGATCCACAACACGAAGGGGATGGCGACACCGGCGGTGATCTTGATCGACATGGCGAGGGCGAGAACGCCGACGCCGGCAACGTGTCTGCGTGTCACCACGAGCGTGACCCCGGCGATCAGCACGCCCATCATCAGCAGCTCAACGTGCGGTCCTCCCACCAGGTGCACCAGCACAAGAGGATTGAGCACGGCGAGCCAGAGCGCCAGAGCGGGGTCGGTGCCGAAATGCCTGGCCAGCTTCGGAAGTGCCCACAACGTCAAGAACAGCCCGGGCACCAGGACCAGCCGCATCACCAGCACACCCACCACGGGCTCGTCGCCGGTCACCCGGGTGACCGCGCCGGTGAGCGACATGAACGCGGGACCATAGGGAGCGGTGGTGGTCGCCCATACCTGGGCCATCGAGTCGAGCAGGGCCCCGGGCTGTACGGCAGGCCCATCGGCATACGGGTTGAATCCGTCGCGTAACAACGCCCCCTGGGCGAGATACGCGTACACATCCCGGCTGTAGAGCGGCACGGCGACCATCAGGGGCGCCGACCATGCGACGGCTGCCCAGCCGACCGTCCGAGCTGCGCCGTCGGTGGGGGTGGCGGCGCGGAGCGTTCGACCCACGCGCACCCAGGCGACCACCATCATCGCCACACCCAGCCAGAACGACATTCCCGCAAGTGTTTTCCCGTGTCCGAACGACAGCCACGACAATCCCAGATCCTGCAGTGAGGTCTGATTCCGCGGGATGTCGCCGACTCCGAAGCTCCCGATGGTGACGAGCAATGACCCGGCGAGACCGAGCAGGACGGATCCGCCGATCGCCGTCGCACCGAACTCACGCAGCCGACGAACGTTGTCGCCCATCGACGTGCGCGGACGTGCGGTGTCAGAGCGAGCCATTCAGGTCTGCCGCCGGGTCATGGCCGTGGCCAGGTCCGTCAATTCGGATTTGGCGGCCGGGGTCGCGTTGCTGGCGGCCAAAGTTGTCAGAGCCGAGTCGACGAGACGGTCGATCTGCTGCTCCACAACCTGCACTGCGCCACTGCTTTCGATGATCCCGGTGATCTCGGCCAAGTCCGCTGGACCCAGGTCGTGCCCGATTCCGTCCCGAAGCTTTTGTGCTGCAACCGGATCGTTGGTGTCCGCGAAATCGAGTGCGGCGGCCAGCAATGCGGTGCGCTTGCCCGCCAGGAGGTCGTCGCCTGCCGGCTTACCGGTCACCGACGGATCGCCGAACACCCCGAGCAGGTCGTCGCGAAGCTGGAACGCCACGCCGATGTCGGTGCCGAACGAGCGCAGTGCATCCACCAGGGCGTCATCGCCGCCACCGATCACGGCGCCGAGCTGCAGCGGCCGTTCCACTGTGTACGCCGCCGTCTTGAATCGCATCACCCGATGAGCGGCGGCAGGGGATTCGTCCCCCGACGCCTCGGTCCGGATGTCCAGCAGCTGCCCGGCCAGTACCTCTGTCCGCATCCCGGACCACACCGGTGTGACCCGGCCGAATATGTCGGGGGCGAATCCGGCGCCTGCGAGCAGATCATCCGCCCACGCGAGCGCGAGATCGCCGAGCAGGATGGCCGCACCTTCGCCGTAGTGGTCCGCCGAGCCGAGCCATCCGGCAGCCCGATGTCCTTCTTCGAACTGGCGGTGGATGGTCGGGTGACCCCGTCGGGTGTCGGAACGATCGATGATGTCGTCGTGGATCAGGGCGCAGGCCTGTACGAGCTCGAGGGCCGCGCACACGGTCAGCATCTCGTCGGGAAGTGTCCGGGACGGGCCGGCGGCGCGGTAGCCGGCCCAGGCAAAGGTGGGCCGGACCCGTTTACCGCCGCGCAGGACAAAAGCCTCCATCGCATCCACCGCGTCGGCGAAACCCGGGGAGATGGCAGTCACCGTGGCCCTGCGGTCTTCGAAGACCTGCCGCAACAACTCGGTGGTCGCCATCGGGACGTCGCGCAGGAACTCGATTGCCACGGCTTCACCTTAGCGGTGGCGCGATCGGTGTCGTGTTGTCGCGGGTTGACCACGTCTGTGGCACCTCATGGTCTCGACCACGGCGCCGACCGTATGCTTGTCAGGTGAGTTCGCAGCAATCCCACCCGTCGATCGTGCAGCGGCTGGCCGAGCCACATCCGGGGCCGGTGCCGTTTTCGGTCGAGTTCTACCCGCCCCGCGATGAGCAGGCCGAGGCGCGTCTGTGGCGTACGGTGCGGATCTTCGAACGAATGGGCCCCGCTTTTGTGTCCATGACCTACGGGGCGGGTGGGTCCACCCGCGATCGCACGCTGCGTATCACCGGTCAGCTCGCCCGGGAGACCACATTGCTGCCGGTGGCGCACCTGACCGCGGTCGGGCACAGCGTCGCCGAACTGCGCGCGATGATCGGTGGGTACGCGGACAAGGGCATCACCAACATCCTCGCGTTGCGCGGTGACCCCCCGGGCGATCCGCTCGGCGAGTGGGTCAAGCACCCCGAGGGCGTCGAGTACGCCGAACAACTGGTGCGGCTCGTGCAGGAACTCGGCGACTTCAACGTCGGTGTCGCATCCTTCCCGGAAGGCCATCACCGGGCGCCGGACCTCGACCACGACACCAAGTATCTGGTGTCGAAACTCCGCGCCGGAGCCCAGTATTCGATCACGCAGATGTTCTTCGACGTCGATGACTTCCTGCGATTGCGCGACCGGGTCACCGCCATGGACCCCGAACAGGGTGCCAAGCCGCTGATTCCCGGGATCATGCCGATCACGTCACTGGCGTCGGTGCGGCGGATGGTCGAGCTGTCGGGATCGGTGCTGCCCGAGGCCGTCGACCGGCGGCTCGCCGCGGCGGCGGGAGACGGTTCGGAGGAGAACCGCGAAGCTGTGCGGGCGGTCGGGATCGACCTGGCCACGGAGATGGCTCAGCGGTTGATCGATGAGGGCGTGCCGTGTCTGCACTTCTGCAGTCTCAACTTCGCCAAGGCCACCAGCGAGGTCCTCGAGCGCCTCGGTATGAACGTGATGGCTGCCTGACAGTCCGGCCAGCTCGCCCGTCGATCAGCGTGGCGTGAGACCGCGACCTTTCCAGTCGAGTGTGCCGCGCCGGCGCGCCCGCAGTGAGTCGCCCACCGCTGCAATGGCCAGAGCGGTGGACACCGGATGTGCGATGGCCGAGACGATATCGACCGGGCCGAGCGCTCCGGTTTCGGCATGTCGGGCGACCATTCGCGACGCAGACGCCGCGGCCAGCGACAGCAACGCACGGGACCGGCGTCGACCCCGGACCAGGTCCACCACCGGCAGTACGTAGACGACACCGGCGACCAAGGCGACGATGCTCGCGCCCGCAGGGCTTCCGAACTCGGTGCTCAGCCACCGCCGGTATCCGCCCCAGGTGTCTGCCGCACCGTCGTACATCCGGCACCAGACGACCCCACGACCGCTGCGGATCGCCGACGACATCCCGGCAGAGCGGTAACGGCGGGCCAACGCGAGATCCTCGGTGATGGTGGCGCGAACCGCGCTGTGGCCGCCGGCGCGGCGATAGTCATCCAGCGATGTCACCAGGAACTGCCCGTTCGCCACGGCCATCGACCGGGGTAGCAGACGCTCGGAGATGGCCAACGGCACCGAGCTGAGCCAGGACCAACTGAGCAGCGGTTGAACCAGGTACTCGAGCAGGGATCCGGCCTGCTGCGACGGCCACACGGTGAGCAGCCCGCCGCCCGACCTGGCCAGTGTGCCGATTGCGCGGTGTAGTGCGGCAGGGCCCAGACGCACGTCGGCATCCACGAACACCAGCGTTCCGTCGGTGATCTGGGCGGTCAGGAGATCCAGGGCATGGTTCTTGCCGGTCCATCCGGCCGGTGGCGGTTGCTGGTTGCGGACCACCGTGAAACGCGGATCATCGGCCGCAGCTGCGACGGCAACTTCCGCGGTGCCGTCGGTGGAATCGTCATCACAGATCAGCACGCGCAGGTCCGCGATCGCGTGCTGGACTTTCAGGTCGTCCACCAGGTCGGCGATCCGCTCGGCCTCGTCGCGTGCCGGCACGCACACCCACACCGCCCCGACCACCGGGTCGGCGTCGGCTGCGAGATCGGTGAACCGCCGGGTGTTCACCACTGTCAGAACAAGATTGACGATGGGCACCGCCGACGCGAGGTTGCCGATCAGCGGGATGATCCCTGTTTGTCGCGTGGTCTCCTGGCCGGGGCACCTGGACGGGGGGACTGGTCCCGGTTGACCCAGGCAAGGGCGACGACGAGGACGGTCACCGCCAGAGCGATGCCGGCCATCAGGCCGGTCCAACCGGTGAAGGCCGCCGTTCCGGGTTCGTCGTAGCGCGCTTCCGCGGTCATCGGGGAGGCCTTGCCGATCTCCGGCTTCCACGACACCGCGTCGTCGCCGTCCTGTTGTCCATTGGTGGCGCTGACCGGACCGGCGAACTGGACCGAGAACTCGACATAGTCGCGGCCGGGCGCCAGCCCCAGCAGGTCGGCGGTACCGCGGAACGTGACCGCGTCGCCGCGACGCTGCGCCTGCAGATCCATGGCAACGGCTGCGTCGGGATATGCGTCTTCGACGAGTTCACCCAGCTGGGTGAACTGGCCCAGAGTCGCCTCGGTGAATGTGGCGCGGGTGCCGATCAGTCCGTCGCGTTTGAACTCGGTCGCGCTGACCACGGTCTCCAGCGACTGGGGCACGTCGATCTGAGGGCCCTTCTCCTGGCCGACATCCTTCTCCGCGAGCACAAGAGCGCCCCACATGCGGTCGCCGAACTGGGCGGGGGAGTCCGAACACGCCGCCAGGAGTGGGGCCCCGACGAGGGCCATCAGCAGCATGACCAGCGTGAGGCCGCCGGTACGGCGACCACGGGGGCGGGTTTGGATCACAGGCACGCGATCATCTTTCCATCAGGCCGGTGCATCCGGGCACCGGTGCGCCATTTGCACTCACAGCGTGTCCCGCGAACGGTTTCGCGTCCGCCGCCACAGTGCCGCCCCGGCAGGCACACCGAGTACGCCCATCACGATCAATCCGTAGGGCACCGCAGGTGGCAGGTCCGGATCATCGAGGAACACCAGAAAGGCCAGGGCCGAACCGAGCCAGGTCCAGCAGAACCAGCCGACCGGGGTGATGGGGGCGGGCGGTGTGGTGTCGACGGGTTCGCGATCGAGTGTGGCGAGCAGTACAAACATCAGCGCCGCCACGCCCGCCCAACCCGCATAGTTGGTCAGTGGGATCTGGTCGACGCCGGGTAGCCCGCTGTCGCGGTCATCCCACGTCCACAGGCCGGCACTGACCATCTGAGGATCCAGATAGAGGTCCCAGCCGACCATCCCGACGGTCGCGAGCAGAATCCGCCACGCAGGGTTCGAGGTGACCAGCGAGCTGATCCACCACATGCAGTAGCCGCCGGCCGTCCAGGCCAGGCCGATGACAATCGGTACGTCGAGAACGGACGGGCCGATGCGCCCGGTTGCGTACTCGTACGCCCCGAACGGGAAAGACGTTGCGGTGCCGAGGATCTCGGCGGTCCAACCGACACCGGCGGTGGCCGCGAACACACCCAGGGTGCGCAGTGCCCCCAGACGGGCGGCCGAATGGGCGATCATGGCTGCCGCGGAGGCCAGCACCACCACCACGGTCGCGCGGTCGCGGCCGGCGCCCTCCACCAGGGGGTAGACGATCTGGGCGGCTATGGATGTGGCCAGCAATGCGGTGGACAGCCACAACAATGCGGTGCCCGGAGTCGACGCCCGCGTCGGGGTGTCGTCGCCGGAGGTCATCCCCATCGGCCGCGAGTGATCCTCGCGAGGGGCGACCGTCGATCGACGAGTACGGCAGATGCCGCGATCCTGCCGCTTGCGCCGCAGACGCCGCCGCCGGGGTGGGTCGAGGCGCCTGCAAGGAAGATTCCGGCCGCCCCAGGTACCCGGTGACGGGCCAATTCGGGATGGGGGCGCCAGATCATCATCTGGTCGAGCGACATCTCGACGTGCATGATGTTGCCGCCGGTCAGGCCGAGCTCGGACTCGAGATCTGCGGGTGTCTGGACGTGGACGTGCTCGATGGAGTCGGTGAAACCCGGTGCGTGCCGTTCCAATTCGGCGATGATCGCGTCGGAGGCCTCGCCGGCATGGTCGGTCCAGCTACGCCCACCCGACAACCGGTAGGGATGCCACTGTGCCCAGAGGCTGGTCATGTGGCGTCCCGGTGGTGCCAGCGTGGGGTCGATCGCGGAGTAACTCATCGCGATGAGGGCCGGGCGCGTGGGGAGATCGCCGGCAGCGGCGTCTGCGTACGCCCGCGCGAGATGCCCCCGGTCGGTGACCAGCAGGCCGAGTGCCGCGTGTACATCGGTGTCCGCAGGCAGGCCCGGGTAGGTCGGTACGTCCGTACCGCCGAGTCGCACGGCCATCCCGATACCGTTGCCGATCCGGATCTGCGATCGCCAGCGATCCAGTGCGGTGCGATCGAAACCGCCGGCCCGCAACAACTCCAGCGTGGTCAGTACGTGGCAGGCGCTCACCACGGATCTGGTGCGGTGCTCGCCGCCGTCGGCGCTGCGGACCAGCCAGCCGTCGCCGCGGGGCTCCAGAGCCGTTGCGGCAGCGGACAGGAACACCTGGCCGCCGTCGGAGTCGAGTTTGCGGAGTAGCGACTCGCTCAGCGCTCCGCTGCCACCGATGGCCCGGCCGGGCGGAATGGTGTGCATCGCAGCGCAGAAGCCGACCATCGGTGCACTTCCGGGCTCGTTCATCGGAGGCCCGGATTGTGCCCCGAACCAAGCCAGCGCGGCCTTGAGGTGCTCGGATTCGAACCAGTTGTCCAGCAACGCATTCCCGGACATCAGGAATTCCTGGGACAGGCCGATGCCGGCTGTTCCACCTCCGCCCGGTATCCGGCCGGTCAGTCCCCAGAAGGCCCGTCCCAGGGCCATCGGAGAAGGCGAGGAGGTGAACGCTGACATCATCGCGTCCGACCTGGGCCCCCACACGGCCACGAAGCGCCGGTAGGCATCGGCGTCAGCAGCTCCGCACGCCGCCTCGATCGACGCACACGTCCGGTCGAGACTCTGGTGGAAGACGATCGGCGGCCCGTCCTCGGTGCCAGGGGAGAACGCCCACGGGTCGCAGTCGACGTAGCGCAGTCCGTGGTCGGCCAAACCCAGCTCGTCGATGATCGGCGTGTGGCGGATCATCAGGTGTGCCGACGACCCGCGGTCGACCTTGTAGCCGGGGAATCGCTCCACGGTGGACACCGCACCGCCGGGCACACTGTCGCGTTCGAGCACCACGACCCGCTGTCCGGCCGCGGCCAGGTAGCACGCCGCTATCAGTCCGTTGTGGCCGGCGCCGATGACAACCGTGTCGATCATGCCGGCGGTCATCGGCCGAGGGGGAGCGATCGGCCGAGCACCGCGAACGGCCTGGGATCTCCCGAAAAGGTGAAGCGGCGCAACACGTCCACGAACCCGAGGCGCCGGTAGAGCCGCCACGCGCGGTTGTTCTCCTCGGTCACCTCCGGGGTGGACAGCAGAACCTGGGGTTCCGGCCGGTCGGACAGGAGTCGGGACAACATGGCTTCTCCCAGCTGCCGCCCTTGGGCAGACGGATGGACGTGCAATTCGGTCAGTTCGAAATAGTCGCCGGTGATCGCTTCGATCCGTTCTGGATTGCAACCGGCCCGGGCCAGCCCCGAACGTACCTGCTGGTTCCACCATTGGTCTCGTGCACCGCGGTAGCCGTATGCGATGCCGACAAGCCTGTCGCGGGCTCCGGCACGGTCGGGGGAGTCGACGGCAGCGACCGCTTTCCACCCGGGCCGGTGCACATGGTCTTCCCACAGCGGAGAACGCTGCATCTCGGTGCCGGGGGGATAGTTCATCGCTGTGACATACACCGTCAGGGCGTCGGGGAGCCACGTCCGAGCATCTTGGGCCGCGAGGTCCACGAGCCGGATGGCCACTGAAGTTTCCGCCTTCTTCGCTTGAGGGTTCACACCGTCGTAGGTATATTGAATATGTCGAACGGGTGTTCGAGGCTTCAACCTCCGCAAAGGCTACGCCGCATCGTTGCCCGCACGACGTGAGGACGGTCCGATGGTCGACGAGGGAAGCGTGGGCCATCGGACCGAACCCTCCACAGTTCACCTCCGGGAGAAGGGAGTAGAGCAGATGTCGCCGACAACCGCGCAGTACTCACGTGGCACAGCTCGCAACCGGACGTCCGAAGCCTCGAGGCTCGAGCCGTCGCAGATCATCGCGGCACGCGATCTCCTGGAGCGCGCCGAGGTACGGCTGCGCGAGTCCGACATCGTCACAGATCCCACTGACGAGTTCAGTGCCCTCTATCAAGCCGCTCTTCGAGGCGCCGGCGCCGCGCTCGCCGTGGCTGAACGGCCCACCCGTCGTCGCGGCTCACGCAGCGCCTGGTCCCGTCTGCCGCATGCCCTCCCGGAGATGACCGGTTGGGCAACCTACTTCGCGGGTCTGTCGCGGCTGCGTGCTGACGCCGAAGCCGGCATCCGGGCCGTCGATTCAGCCCAGATCGACGAGCTGCGCGTCCGTGTCGACGAGTTCCTCCACGTTGTCGAGAGGGAAATCGTGCGCCGCGAGCAAGGAAAGTCGTCAAAATTTCCAGCGGGAGCGGCTTGATGTCGCAAAATTCGGCCGTTCAGAGCCTTCTTCACCAACTCGTGCCAGGGAATGGTGGTCGAGAATCCCAACACCTCGTATCATTTCAGGTGAGCCCACCAAAGTGGACTCGGGCAACCGGAATCTGCCTCCCCGTGAGCCCTACCGAAACCATGTGCTGAAGGAGGGGCGGGTGCCACTCTCAGAGCACGAGCAGCGCATGCTCGAACAGATCGAAAACGCTCTGTACGCCGAAGACCCGAAGTTTGCTTCCAACGTACGGTCGCGTCGCTTCGGCGGTTCCACTGCTCGGCGTCGTCTACAGGCCTCTGTGTTGTTCCTCGTGGGCTTGTTCCTGCTGATCGGCGGAGTTGTCGTCGAGGTTCGACTCGGCGGCTTCCCCATCATCAGTCTGATCGGCTTCCTCGTGATGTTCGGTGCCGGACTGCTGGCCCTGTGGGGATCGCGTGCCGGATCAACTCCGACTCGCGATGCTGCGTCGGGACCCCAGTCGCCACGCGGTGGCTCGTCCGGACGTGAGCAACGGGGGAGGAAGTTCTCCGAGCGGATGGAAGAGCGTTTCAATCGTCGGTTCGAAGAGGAGTAGGCCGCAAGCCCCTCGACAGACCTCTCAAACCGCGTATCGCATCAGCGATACGCGGTTTTTGTTTGTCCAAAAGGGCTGAGCGCCCACTCTCCACCCCGTTCCCCACTTTCTCCCACCCCTGCTGATATCCCCTGCAGATGTGACTGGTGGGGCACTTGGGCCGCGCCCTGGAGCCGGTATTCCGGCCCTGACACGCCATGGCAGGTTTTACCCCCCACCGTCGATTTGGTTTTCACCTGCAGTTTTGGACGAGGAGTTGAGTCAGACGCGGTCTTTGGGGTGGAAAGTGGAGTGTTGTGGGGTACAGTGGTGATCGTTGGTGGGAGAGAACCGGACTTTCCCCACTGACCTCGGGCTGGAGGTGTCGACATGGCTGACGCTATGTTTCTCGGCACCTACACGCCCAAGCTCGATGACAAGGGGCGGCTCACGTTGCCCGCGAAGTTCCGAGACGTACTGGCAGGAGGCGTGATGATCACAAAAGGTCAAGACCGCAGCCTCGCCGTGTACCTGCGAGATGACTTCTACGAGTTGGCCAAACGAGTTCTGGCCGCCTCGAAGAACGATCCCGCTGCCCGGGCCTTCCAGCGGCAACTCAGTTCGGCGACCGATGAGCAGCGCCCCGACGGGCAGGGCCGGATAACCCTGTCGGTCGACCACCGCAGATATGCGGGGTTGGCCAAGGAATGTGTGGTGATCGGCAACATGAGCCACTTGGAGATCTGGGACGCGCAGACCTGGCGCGATTACCAGGACGAGCACGAGGAGAACTATTCGAGCGTTGGGTTCGACGCTCTGGACACGGTTCTGTAGGCCGGGACCAGAAGAGAACTCACGTGGGTGCATCGAGGCCTCTGCCCGATCCGACCCTGACGCACTTCCCCAGCGCCAGGTTCGCAGATCGGGCAGGGACCAGGATCCACCCGCCACTCGAGCTTCGGCTCTACGCGGAGTTCGGCATTCCATCGACGCCGCGGTGCCGGTCCTTCCGGTACCCACACCGCACGAAGGGCAGCAGTACCGTGGATCACGTCGAGGGCCGATTCGGGCATGTCCCGGTGATGGCGACGCGAATGGTCGAACTTCTCACTCCAGCACTCACCCGTCATCACGACGACGGCACAGGCGCGACCTATCTGGACGGCACCCTCGGAGCCGGCGGCCACACCGAACTTGTGGCCGAGTCCTTCCCCGGTGTCGCGATCATCGGGATCGATCGAGACGAGAATGCTCTCGAACTCGCCCGCGACAGACTGTCGGCGTTCGGTGACCGCATCACTTTCGTTCACGAGCGCTACGACGCCGTGGCCGAAGCGCTCCGGCAGGCGGGTGCCGAATCGTACGACGCGGGATTGTTCGATCTCGGTGTCTCCTCCATGCAGCTCGATCAACCCGAACGTGGGTTCGCGTACTCGGTTGATGCGCCCTTGGACATGCGGATGAACCCGGCCGACGAGCTCACCGCCGCCGATGTGCTCAACACGTATTCACACGGGGAGATCGCACGCATCCTCTCCGAATTCGGCGATGAGCGGTTCGCAGGCAAGATCGCCTCGGCCATCGTGCGCGAGCGGGAGACCGAGCCGTTCACGACAAGCGGCCGGCTCGTCGAACTGCTATACCGCGCCATCCCGGCCGCCACGCGCCGTACTGGTGGGCACCCCGCCAAGCGCACGTTCCAGGCACTGCGGATCGAGGTCAACAGTGAGTTGACGTCGCTGCGCAACGCCCTGCCTGCCGCCTTGGACAACTTGGCCGTCGGAGGCCGGCTGGCCATCATGTCCTACCAGTCACTCGAGGACAAGATCGTCAAACGTGAGTTCGTCACCAGGACCACATCGACGTCGCCGCGCGGGCTGCCCGTCGACTTGCCCGGCACCGCACCCGAATTCGAGCTCATCACCCGCGGAGCGGAACGCGCTTCGGACGCCGAGATCGAACAGAACCCGCGCTCGGCCTCGGTGCGTGTACGTGCAGTCGAACGAATTGCCAGGAGGAATCCGTGACCGTAGTCGATGATCAGCCCGGTGCCCGGAGTCGTCGTACGGCCGAGCCCGGTACCCGGCAGCGATCGGCGGCCGCTCAGAGGGCCCTCGAGCGTCGACGCAAACGCCTTGTGCGCGAGCCGAATGCACCCGTACGGTCGCGTGATCGCCGCGACGCCCTGCGGGCGACGGGTGAAAACGTTGCGGACGAACGAGATTCGAATGTCGTCGTCCGACTCGTCACATCACCGATCAAGGCCGCGCGGCGGATCCCCTTCGCGGTGGTGGTGGTCGGATTGCTGTTGGCAGGCCTGGCCCTCACTCTGTGGCTGTCGACAAAATCGGCTCAGGACTCGTATCAACTCGGTGTGGCCAGGGAGCAGAACGAGCAGCTGTCGGACCGTCTCAACGCACTCGTCAAGACCTACGAGTCAGGCGATTCCGCGCCCGAATTGTCAGACAAGGCAGGGCGTCTCGGGATGATCCCTGTGACAGACGTACCGCGCCTGGTCGTCGGTCCCGACGGCAGATCAACGGTTGTCGGTGACATCACACCGGCTGACGGACCAAAAGCGCCTTCGCTCAACGACACTCCGCGTTTGACCTCCTCGGCGAACTCGGATCCCTCGCCGACGTCACCTGCCCCGACACCGGGCCAGCAGGGTACCCCTGTTCAGCAAGGCACTCCGGTTCAGCAAGGTACTCCGGTCGAGCAGGGTGCCCCCGTGAACGGTACGTCTCCGGAGGAGTCGACCGGCGGACCGATACCGGCCCAGCCACAGACTCCGGCAAATCCGGCCACCACACCCGGATTCAGCAATGTTCTTCCCCCAACCGGCGGCGCGCCGGGCTCAAATTCAGGGCAAACCCGTTAGCGGAGCAGAGAATTGACAACCATGACGTGCTCCCGAGCGACGAACGCCACCGCCGACGGGCGTCGTGGCCCCGGATGCCCGCGATGACGCGCCCCACACGCGATCACGATCGGCGCGCCCGCCAGCGGGCCACCGGCCGAGACCGCGCCGGAGCGGCGCGGCGGCCCCGGGGTAGGCAAGGCAAGAGCGGAGCCGGTGCCCGCGAGGGCGACAATGTGGCGGCGGGACGGTCGGCGGCAACGCGGTCCGGCTTCCCGATCGGTGGTTCCCAGCATTCGAATCAACAGGCACTGCGGGCCGGACGCCAGTTCCTGGTGCGGCATCGACTCGCCAGCTTGGTGATCGTCCTGATCGTTGCGGTGGTCGCGATCAAGATGGTGATGCTTCAGGTCGTGGATGCCTCGGGTTTGTCCGCAGAGGCGGCGAGTCAGCGAGCGGTCACCGAGGTGCTCCCCGCCAAGCGCGGAGCGATCGAGGACCGCAACGGGAAGGCGATCGCCTACACCGATGACGCCCGCGCCCTGACCTTTCAACCTGTGAAGGTCCGTAAAGAGATCGAAGAGGCGAACAAGAAGAACCCGAGCCTGCCCGGTGTCGACGACCGCATCGACCAGATCGCGGCGGGCATCAGTGCCGAACTGGGCAGTGAGTACGACCAGGATTCGATCAAAGAGTTGTTGCGCAGCAACGAAACCTTTGTGTACCTCGCCCGGGCCATCAGCCCCGAGGCAGCAGGCAAGATCATCGACGAGTTCCCGGAGGTGGGGTCCGAGCGACAGGACGTGCGCCTCTACCCAGGTGGGTCACTGGCCGCGAACATCGTCGGCGACGTCGACTTCGACGGCAACGGTCTCATCGGGCTGGAGTCGTCCATGGATTCGATCCTCTCGGGCACCGACGGATCGCGAACCTACGACCGTGGGTCCGACGGCGCAGTGATCCCCGGCAGCTCGAGGAACCTGCATCCATCGGTCAACGGCGGCACCGTCGAACTCACCATCGACTCCGACATCCAGTGGTACGTCCAGAACGAGGTCGAGAAGGCCAAGAAGCTGTCGAAGGCCAAGAACGCGTCGGCGGTGGTGCTCGACGCCAAGACGGGCGAGGTCCTCGCGATGGCGAACGACGGCACCTTCAACCCCGCCAAGCCGCTCGACGAGCAGGACAGCGCGCAGCTGGGCGACCTGCCGATCACCTCGCCCTTCGAGCCGGGGTCGGTGAACAAGATCGTAACGGCGGCTGCCGCCATCGAATACGGGATCACCAACCCGACCGAGGTCCATCAGGTGCCGGGCAGTATCGACATGGCCGATGTCACGGTCAAAGACGCCTGGGCGCACGGTGTCGAGCCCTACACCACCACCGGAATCTTCGGTAAATCGTCGAACGTCGGAACACTCATGCTCGCCGATGAGGTGGGCGAAGACCGATTCGCCGACATGGTCAAGCGCTTCGGCCTCGGTCAGCGATCAGACGTCGGGCTCCCCGCCGAAAGTGCCGGCGTGGTGCCGGCGCGGTCCCAGTGGTCGGGAGGCACCTTCGCCAATCTGCCCATCGGACAAGGCCTCACGATGACCTTGCTGCAGATGACAGCGATGTACCAGGCGATCGCCAACGACGGCCTGCGCATTCCGCCCCGCATCATCAAGTCGATCGAGGGCACAGGCCAGGACGGCCAGCTGCCGGCGCCCGAGGGTGTGCAGGTGGTGAGCCCGCAGACGGCTCGGACGGTGCGGGACATGTTCCGCGCGACCATCCAGAACGACCCGATGGGCGTTCAGATGGGCACCGGCGCCAAAGCCGAGGTCCCGGGCTATCAGATCAGCGGCAAGACGGGTACCGCCCAGCAGGTCGACCCCGATTGCGGTTGCTACTCGCAGTCGAGCTACAACATCACGTTCGCCGGGATAGCCCCGGCCGACAACCCCCGGTACGTCATCGGGATCATGCTCGACGCCCCCACCCGCAGCAGTGACGGCACCGGCGGCCAGAGTGCTGCCCCGCTGTTCCAGAGCATCGCGTCCTGGATGCTGCAGCGCGAGCAGGTGCCGATGTCGGCGCAGCCGACACCGCCGCTGGTGCTGCGAGCCGAGTGACCCGTCGGCGGTATGTTGATCGAATGTCTTCTTCCGATGACTCGGTGCTGCGCCCTGCCGTGGTCGCCCCGACCGAAGTGTCGGTGCTGTCGGCGGCCTGCCACGCACGGATGGATCTGATCGGTTCGGTCGACGAACGAACGCAGGTCACCGGGGTCACCCTGCGTGCCCAGGATGTGCGTCGTGGAGATCTGTTCGCGGCGTTGCCCGGCAACCGTTTCCATGGTGCCCAGTTCGCCGCAGATGCACTGGCAGCCGGTGCCACAGCTGTGCTCACCGATCCGGCGGGCAGCGCGATCATACAGGGTCTCGACGGCCCGCTGGACTGTGTTGTGCTGGTACACCCCGATCCGCGGCAGGTTCTCGGCGACCTGAGTTCCCGGATTTATGGGCAACCGTCGCGGCGCCTGACCGTCATCGGGATCACCGGGACCTCTGGCAAGACCACCACGAGCTATCTGACAGAGGCAGCGTTGATGTCGTCCGGGCAGTCGGTAGGGCTGATCGGCACGGTCGAGACAAGGATCGCGGGCATCCGCCAGCCGAGCGCCCTGACGACCCCGGAAGCACCGGAACTGCAGGGCCTTCTCGCCGCGATGGTTGAGCAGGGGGTGAACTCGGTGGTGATGGAGGTGTCCAGCCACGCGCTGGCACTCGGCAGGGTCGACGGATGTGCCTTCGCCGTGGGCGCGTTCACCAACTTGTCGCAGGATCACCTGGACTTCCATCCGACGATGCGGGACTACTTCAACGCGAAATCTCTGCTTTTCCAGCCTGATTCACCGGTGCGCGCCCTGCGCTCGGTGGTGTGTGTCGACGACGAGTGGGGCAGGGAGATGGCCGGCGTGGCCGGACCTGACGCGATCACCCTGTCGACCACCGGCGTCGCGGCCGACTGGCAGGCGTCCGACTCGCAGGTCGCCGCCGACGGCAGCCAGAGCGTCACCGTCACCGGCCCATCCGGCGATACCTATTCCATGACGGTTCCGATGCCGGGGCGCTACAACGTCGCCAACGCGTTGACCGCGCTGGCGATCTGCGACCACATCGGCATCTCGGTCAGGACGGTGATCGATGCGATCGCCGGAGTGGCGGTGCCCGGGCGGGTGGAGAAGGTGGATCGCGGTCAGGCTTTCCTGGCCGTGGTGGACTACGCCCACAAGCCCGCGGCCCTCGAGGCGGTGATCGCCACCTTGCGGAGCCAGATCGACGGGCGACTGGCCGTTGTTGTCGGGGCGGGCGGTGACCGGGACACCGGGAAACGGCCGTTGATGGGCGCAGCTGCGGTTCGTGGCGCCGAACTCGTTGTCATCACAGACGACAATCCGCGTACCGAACGTCCCGGCGACATCCGTGCGCAGGTGCTGGCGGGGGGTCATGAAGTGGAAGAGGCCGAACGGCCGCCCGGCGCTGCGCCGGTGCGCGAAATAGGGGACCGGCGCGAGGCAATCCGCGCCGCGGTGGCCTGGGCCGAACCGGGCGACGTGGTTTTGATCGCTGGCAAAGGCCATGAGGCGGGGCAGGAGATCGATGGCGTCAAGTACCCGTTCGACGACCGGCAGGTGTTGGCCGAGGCCATCGACGACCTCGTCATCCGGTCGGATTCACCTCCGGGAGGTGGGTCATGACATCAGGTGCCTTTGACACCGCAAGCGTGCGGGCGGGATTGCGGCAGCTCGCCGATGCCGTACATGCGGCACCCGGTCGGCGCAGCTGGGCCGTGCTGGGCGAACTCGACAAACCTGCCGACTTCGACCCCGATGATCGACCCGGAATGACCTCCTGGGTTGTCGCCCACGACGAATTGGGACGGCTGGCCGTGCGTCTGGACATCGGTCAGATCATCTGTGTGGGGACCTCCCGGGCCATGCACGGACTGCATCAGGGTGCGGTCATGGAAGGATCGTGGGGCTCCGAAGCGGTCCTGGTGTCGGCTACGGAGCAGGCGCTGGAGATACTGGACGCGCAACTCGGCGAGCACGACGTGGTGCTGGTGATGGGTGGACGCGAGTTGGGGCTGGTCGAGGCGTTGGACGAGCATGTCCCGGCCGACAAACTCCTGATGCGACAAGGTCCGAATAACTGATGGCATTCGAACAGGTGAGGACTTATAGGTGAGGCAGATCCTGATTGCGGGTGTGATCTCGCTGGCTGTGGCGATTCTGCTCACGCCGGTGCTGATCAAGGTCTTCTCCAGGCAGGGGTTCGGCCAGGAGATCCGGGTCGAGGGCCCCAAGAGCCATCAGACCAAACGCGGTACGCCTTCGATGGGAGGCGTCGCCATCGTCGCGGCGCTGTGGGCGGGCTACTGGGGCGCTCATCTCGTCGGTCTCCTGACCGATGGGAGTGGACCGACAGCCTCGGGTGTCCTCGTGCTGTCGCTCGCGACGACCCTGGCCGTCGTAGGTTTCCTCGACGACTTCATCAAGATCCGTAAGCAACGCAACCTGGGCCTGAACAAGACTGCCAAGTCGGTCGGCCAGCTGATCGCGGCCCTGCTCTTCGGCATCCTGGCTCTGCAGTTCCGCAACGAAGCCGGCTACACGCCCGCCAGCACCCAGCTGTCGTATGTGCGTGACATCGACGCCATCACGATGAGCTCGGTGTTGTTTGTCGTCTTCTGCTGGCTGGTGGTGTCGGCGTGGTCGAACGCGGTGAACTTCACCGACGGTCTCGACGGCCTGGCCGCAGGATCGATGGCGATGGTCCTGGGCTCGTACGTGCTGATCACGTTCTGGCAGTACCGAAATGCCTGCGTGGGTGGACCCAAGACGGCCGAACCCGGCTGCTACACGGTCCGCGACCCTCTGGACCTGGCGTTGATCGCGGTCGCGGGCGGCGGCGCCTGCCTCGGCTTTCTCTGGTGGAACGCCGCTCCGGCCAAGATATTCATGGGCGACACCGGATCGCTCGCCCTCGGAGGCATGCTGGCCGGGCTGTCCATCACCACCAGCACCGAACTGCTGATGGTTGTGGTGGGCGCACTGTTCGTCGCCGAGATCATCTCGGTTGTCATCCAGATCGCAGTGTTCCGGACCACCGGTAGACGAGTGTTCCGAATGGCGCCGTTCCACCACCACTTCGAGCTGTCGGGGTGGGCGGAGACAACGGTCATCATCCGGTTCTGGTTGCTCACGGCCATCGCCTGTGCGCTGGGATTGTCGCTGTTCTACAGCGAGTTCCTGGCGGCCAGCGGAGGATGACCGTGCCCGTCTCCGGCACCGGCGCGCCGTGGGGACAACGTGTCCTGGTGGCAGGGGCCGGCATTGCCGGCGCTTCCGCGGTCCAGTTCCTGCTCGGCCAGGGCGCATCGGTGACGGTGTGCGACAACAACAGCAAGGCCACACGTCCACTCGTGGATCTGGGAGCCGCGGCATCCACGGTGGACGAGATCCTCGCGCGGAACGCGTGGGTTGACGACTTCGATCTTGTGGTCACCTCTCCGGGCTTTCGTCCCGACAATCCGATGCTGGTCGCCGCGGCGGATGCCGGTCTACCCGTGTGGGGTGAGGTCGAACTCGCCTGGCACGTCGATCGATCCGGCATCACCGGGCCACCGCGGCAGTGGCTCGTGGTGACCGGGACCAACGGGAAGACCACCACGACCGGGATGGTCGAAGCCATCATGACCGCTTCGGGTACGTCGGTGAGCGCGTGCGGCAACATCGGTCTGCCGGTGCTCGATGCCCTGATGGCCGAGCCGCGATCGGACGTACTGGCGGTCGAACTGTCGTCCTTCCAGCTGTACTGGGCGCCATCGGTGCAGCCGACCGCAGGTGCCGTGCTCAACATCGCCGAGGATCACCTCGACTGGCACGGCTCGATGTCGGCCTACATCAAGGCGAAGTCGGTGGCGTTGTCCGGGCCGATTGCCGTTGTGGGGCTCGATGACCCGGTCGCCGGCATCCTTGCCGCAACCTCCGAAGGTGCTCGGACCGTAGGGTTCCGGCTCGGCACCCCGCACCCCGGCGAACTCGGGGTCTCCAACGGACAACTGGTCGACCGGGTCGACTGGGACGAGAGCGGCGACAACTCTGTTGTCGCATTGATCGCCTTGGACAAGGTCCGGCCGACCGGGCCATCGGGACAGCTGAATGCTCTGGCTGCCGCAGCGCTGTGTCGGGCCATCGGTGTCGAACCGGAGGCCGTGGAAGCCGGACTCGAGTCGTTCACCGT
The DNA here is from genome assembly GCF_051487485.1 of Williamsia muralis. Classification (GTDB taxonomy): domain Bacteria; phylum Actinomycetota; class Actinomycetes; order Mycobacteriales; family Mycobacteriaceae; genus Williamsia; species Williamsia muralis_B. Next base: position 289,329 of record NZ_JAHVCV010000005.1, read on the forward strand.
CGGCGGTCATCGCAGCACGCCGGTTGCCGTCATAGACTCCACGACCTTCATCGACGATTCCAAGGCCACCAACCCTCACGCCGCGCTCGCGTCCATCAGGGGACATCGCCGTGTTGTGTGGCTCGCCGGAGGGCTCCTCAAAGGGGCATCGGTTGATGACCTCGTCGTCGCGGTTCGCGATCGGCTCGCCGGGGTGGTGATCATCGGAGCCGATCGCGACATCATTGCCGACGCAATGACACGACACGCCCCTCTGGTACCAACAGTCACAGTAGTAACAGGGGAAGATGGGGCGGTGAACACTGCTGACCCCACTGCCGTCATGGCCAGGGCGGTGCGCGCCGCCTGGGAGATGTGCGTTGCCGACCCGGACACACCAGACGCGGTCCTGCTGGCTCCCGCCGCGGCCTCACTCGACATGTTCGCCGGTTACGGGGTCCGTGGTGATGCCTTCGCCGCCAGCGCTCGCGCCCTGCCGGGTGCGCGTGTGTTGGGGGCATCCTGATGCCCCGCGGACTCGATCCCGAAGAACCCACAACAACCGGGCTGTCGCCCGACGATCAGGCCGCCGAAGACTCGGCGTTCGACGAGGCCGCCGATGCCGACGGCGCGGAGTCCGAATCAGCGACCGATGAGAAAGATTCTGCCGGAACGGATTCGGTAGCCGACGACAAGCCGGCGGCCGGTGCGTCGACCACCCGCAGGCGTCCCGAACGCAGGGTCATCACGTTCGCCGAAGGCATCGGCAACGTCGTCACGGCGATCTCCGGAGTCCTGAGCCGCCCGCTCGCCTCATTCCATCTCGTTGTCACGCTGACCGTGCTGTTGACCTCGTTCGGTCTGGTGATGGTGTTGTCGGCATCCTCGGTCGAGGGGTACTCGAAGACCGGATCGTCCTACGGGCTGTTCACCACGCAGCTGGTGTTCGCCGCGCTCGGTGTGGTGCTGTTCTACTTCGCCGTCCGGATGCCGATCAGGTTGATGCGCAGATTGGCTGCGCCCGCCATGATCGTCGCGACCATCATGCTCATGCTCGTTCTGGTGCCGGGCATCGGCAGTCTGGTCCAGGGTTCGCGGCGGTGGTTCACCGTCGGTGGCTTGTCGGTCCAACCGTCCGAACTCGCCAAAGTGGCCCTGTGTGTTTGGGGCGCTCATCTGCTGGCGTCGCGTCGGCGTGACAACGCAGCGCTTCGCGAATTGCTGGTCCCGCTGATTCCGGTCTCCTTCTTGGTCTGCGTGCTCATCATCCTCGAGCCGAACCTGAGTACCACCATCACCATCGCGGTCATCGTCGGTGCGCTGCTGTGGTTCGCCGGCCTGCCGGTGAAGGTGTTCTTGTCATTTGCCGCCACCGGTGTGGTCGCGGCCGGTGTCCTGGCGATGACCGCCGGGTACCGAAGTGAACGCGTGCAGAGCTTCCTCGGACACATCGACGACCCGCAGGGTGCGGGATATCAAGCGCGACAGGCAGGCTACGCCCTCGCCAATGGGGGTGTCTTCGGTGAAGGACTCGGCCAGAGTCGCGCCAAATGGAACTACCTCCCGAACGCCCACAACGACTTCATCTTCGCGATCATCGGTGAGGAGCTCGGACTCATCGGTGGCGTTGTTGTCCTGCTCCTGTTCGGACTTCTCGCGTACGTGGGTCTGCGCATCGCCACGCGCTCGGTGGACCCGTTCCTGCGGCTGCTGACCGCAACCATCACCGTGCTGGTCACTGCCCAGGCACTGATCAACATCGGCTACGTTGTCGGCCTCCTGCCGGTCACCGGTATCCAGCTGCCCCTGTTGTCGGCCGGTGGCACATCCACGTTCACCACGTTGGTGATGTTCGGCCTGCTCGCCAACGCCGCACGACACGAACCCGAGGCAGTTGCCGCGTTGGCTGCCGGGGGAGATGGCCGTTTCGGCCGCATGTTGCGGCTGCCCAATCCGGTCCCGTATTCACAGACCCGCGCCGAGGTGCTCCGCGAACGACTCGATCGTCGCCGGGGAAAGCAGGATTCACGCCCGGCCACCCGTGCCCGCAGGGCCGCGGTCGCCGAACCCGCTCGACGTCGGACTCGCGGTACGCAGCCGCCACGCAGTTACCCGCCACCACAGCGGACCAGGCGCGGGCGTGGGGTCCCGAGGCAGCAGGACTGGGGATATGGCGGTACCGCCAGCCCACCGCAGACACGGGCTCGGCCCCTGCGCAACAATGACCCCTATGCCCGACAGCGTCAGCAACAAGATTCTCGCCGTGGGAGCACCCCGGCACCGCGTTACCGGGATCCGGAACGGTGGCGGTGACCGGACCCGCATCTGCGGCGGTACCCGAAGTGAGTGAGTCGACCCGTCCGTTGTCGATCGTGGTCGCAGGCGGTGGGACCGCCGGTCACATCGAGCCGGCGATGGCTGTTGCCGATGCCGTGCGCGACCTGGATCCGAGTATCGAGGTCACAGCGCTCGGCACCGCCCGCGGTCTGGAGACGACTCTGGTCCCAGAGCGCGGCTACCGGCTCGAACTGATCCCGCCCGTCCCGTTGCCCCGCAAGCCCAACGCCGATCTGGCCAGGCTGCCGCTGCGGCTTCGCGCTTCGGTGGCGGCCACCCGTCGCGTTCTCGACGAGGTGAACGCCGATGTGGTGATCGGGTTCGGCGGATACGTGGCGCTGCCCGCCTATATCGCTGCCCGGATGCGACCGCGGTCGCGGCGCGTGCCGGTGGTCATCCACGAGGCCAATGCGAGTGCAGGCGTGGCCAACAAGGTCGGTGCTCGGCTGGCGCAGCGGGTGCTCGCCGCCGTGCCCGGCTCGGGTTTGGATGCGGAAGTCGTCGGCATACCGGTGCGGGCATCCATCTCGGATCTTGACCGCGCAGGTCTTCGCGCGCAGGCGCGTGAGTTCTTCGGGCTGGACCCCGATGCGCCGACCCTGCTGGTGTTCGGTGGATCGCAGGGTGCGCTGAGTTTGAACACCGCGGTGCGGGGCGCCGCTCAGGTGTTGGCGGACAACAAGATCGGTGTGTTGCACGCATACGGCAAGAAGAACACGCTCGAACCGTTCGAGGCCGAGTGTCCTTACGTGGCGCTGCCGTACATCTCGCGGATGGATCTGGCGTACGCCGCCGCAGACCTGGCGATCTGTCGATCGGGGGCGATGACTGTTGCCGAGGTGTCGGCGACCGGACTTCCCGCGGTCTACGTGCCCCTGCCACACGGCAATGGGGAGCAACGGTTGAACGCGGCACCGCTGGTGTCGGCCGGTGGCGGGATCCTGGTCGACGACGCCGACCTCACGCCTGACTACGTGGCCCGCACCATTCCACCCCTGCTGACCGATCCCGGCCGGCTGGCTGCGATGTCGAAGGCCGCGGCGGGCGCAGGGGCTCGGGGTGCGGCCCAGGCCGTGGCTCGGGCCGGCGTCGAGCTCGCCCAGGCGCATCGCGCCGGGGGGTCGGCATGAACGAGACCTCGACCACCGGTGTCGAACAGGCTCTGCCACCACAACTCTCACGTGTGCACATGGTCGGTATCGGCGGGGCCGGGATGTCCGGGTTGGCACGCATCCTGCTGGCGCGCGGGGGACAGGTGTCGGGTAGCGACGCCAAGGAGTCACGCGCTGTCATCGATCTCCGGACTCGCGGCGCCAAGATCCAGATCGGTCACGACCGCTCGGCACTCGAATTGCTCGAGGGTGGGCCCACCGTGGTCGTCACGACCTTTGCGGCGATACCGAAGACAAATCCCGAACTTGTCGCCGCGCGTGAACTGGATATCCCGGTGCTGCTTCGGCCGGCGGTGTTGGCGACGCTCATGGAAGGGCATCGCAACCTGCTCATCGCGGGCACCCACGGAAAGACGTCCACCACTTCGATGGCCGTTGTCGCCTTGCAGCACTGCGGCTTCGAGCCGTCGTTCGCCGTCGGAGGCGAGCTCAACGAGTCCGGCACCAACGCGTATCACGGCTCGGGCGACGTGTTCGTCGCCGAAGCCGACGAGAGCGACGGCTCGCTGCTCCAGTACAGCCCGGACGTCGCGGTCGTGACCAACGTGGAGTCCGACCATCTCGACTTCTTCGGGACCACCGAGGCCTACGTGCAGGTCTTCGATGACTTCGCTGACCGGATCAGCCCCGGTGGCGCTCTGATCGTGTGCCTGGACGATCCCGGCTCCGCTGCGCTGGCCGGCAGGGTGGCAGCGCGGATGGCCGAGCGTGGGGTGTCCGTGCTCGGATACGGCGAAGGTACCCAGGCGCACCTGGCCGACGGCGTGGGACTCACCGTCCAGTTGCTCGAATGGCAGAGCCGGGCCAGCGGTGGCATCGCCAAGGTGCGGTTCACCGATGTCGATGGCGATGTGCAGGAGCGGTCCATCATCCTGACCGTTCCCGGCAAACACATGGCGCTCAACGCGATTGCCGCGATGATCGCGGGTGTGTGCTTGGGGGCGCCGGTCTCGGGCGTCATCGAGGGTGTCGAGGGTTTTGCCGGAGTACACCGTCGTTTTCAGCTCCGTGGCCGAGTCGGACGCATACGCGTCTTCGATGACTACGCCCATCACCCCACCGAAGTACGCGCTGTGCTCACCGCGGCCCGGGACATGGTGGATGCAGACGGCGGTCGCGTGGTGGCGATATTCCAGCCGCACCTGTATTCGCGCACCGAGACCTTTGCCCGCGATTTCGCCGAGTCGCTGAGTCTGGCCGACCAGGTGATCGTGCTCGATGTCTACGGTGCTCGGGAGGAACCGATCCCGGGCATCTCGGGTCTGACCATCGCCGACCAGATCACCAAGCCCGTTGCCTTTCAGCCCGATGTCTCGGCGCTGCCCGGTCAGGTTGCCGACATGGCTGCTCCCGACGATGTGATCCTGACCATCGGCGCAGGCGATGTGACGATGCAGGCCGCCGAGATCGTGGAGGCTCTGCGTGATCGGGGGCATCACAGAGCTGATGGCGGGACGCCGAAAGGTGGCCGATGAGCGAGCGGCGCCGGCCCCGCCGGGGCAGTGGCAGACGCGGCGATCATCGAGATGCCAAGGGATCGGGCGGCGTTCCGGTCGACCCGAAGGGACAGTCACACCCTGCCGACCTGACCGAGCCCGATGACCTGACCGAGCCTGCCGACCTGACCGAGCCCGATGAGTCCGAACCCGATGACCTCACCGACCTCGTCGACGTGACGGTCGGTCGTGGAGTCGACAGCGAACCCGGTGACCCGGTCGACCCCGACGAGGCGGTGGACTCGGACCGATCCGGGGCGCTCGGGCGCAAGTCTCGCCGAGGGGCCAGAACATCACGTCGCACACGGGGTGTCAGTGGGCTGCGCCTATTGCTGCTCACAGTGGGGGCCATCGTGGTGGTGATCGCACTGACGGCGGTGGCCTACTTCTCTCCTCTGATGTCGGTGCGAACCATCGAGGTGACGGGTAATTCGATTGTGCAGTCTCCGGAGATCGTTGCCGCGGCAGCACTTTCGAAGGGCGAGCCGCTGATGCAGGTCGACACCGCAGCTGCGGCCCAGCGGGTGTCGATGATCCCGCGCGTGGCAACAGTGCGGGTCAAGCGCGAGTATCCGTCGACCATCACCGTCTCCGTGGTCGAACGTCAGCCGGTGGTCTTCACCGAGCGGGACGGCAAGCGTTACCTGATGGACAAGTTGGGCTTCGAGTTCGCGCAACAGGATCCACCACCGGGTCTGGCCGAACTGGTCACGCCGAATCCCGGTTCCGGAGATCCTTCGACCCGTGCGGCGCTCAGTGTGATGACCGGGGTCCCCGCCTATGTGGCCGATCAGGTCGCCCGCATCGAGGTCACCTCGCCGGTGAACATCGTGCTGCAGCTCAAGGATAATCGCACGGTGGTGTGGGGCGACGACGAACGCAACGGTGAAAAAGCGGAGACACTCCGGCACGTTCTGGAGCAGGAAGGCACCGAGTACAACGTGTCGAGCCCGCAGAATCCGACCTTCAAGTAGATTTCGAGCCCGATTTCTTCGGTTCTTGGCGACACGCCGCAGCGCTTGCTGGCTCCACAGTCCGATGGTGCCTAGCGTTTCCCCCAGCACGTGACTACTTGACATAACTCTAAGCCTGTGGTTTAGGTTGAGGGTTTTCGTCCCGGTGGGTGCGAGCAGCAGAGCCAGATGGTTCGGATCGAAACAAAAGGAAGGCGAGCGCTATGACGCCCCCGCACAACTACCTTGCCGTGATCAAGGTCGTCGGTATTGGCGGCGGCGGAGTCAATGCCGTCAACCGCATGATCGAACAAGGCCTCAAGGGGGTCGAGTTCATCGCGATAAACACCGACGCACAGGCCCTGCTGATGAGCGACGCCGACGTCAAACTCGACGTCGGCCGCGACTCCACGCGTGGCCTCGGCGCCGGCGCCGATCCCGAGGTGGGACGCCGCGCCGCCGAAGATGCCAAGGATGAGATCGAGGAACTGATCAAGGGCGCCGACATGGTGTTCGTGACCGCGGGTGAGGGTGGCGGCACCGGAACCGGTGGCGCTCCTGTCGTCGCGAGCATCGCACGCAAACTGGGTGCACTCACGGTCGGTGTCGTGACCCGTCCGTTCTCCTTCGAGGGAAAGCGTCGTGGTGGCCAGGCAGAGGTCGGTATCGCCGCGCTGCGTGAATCATGCGACACCCTCATCGTGATCCCGAACGATCGGCTGCTCCAGATGGGTGATGCCGCAGTCAGTTTGATGGATGCCTTCCGCAGCGCCGACGAGGTTCTCCTCAACGGTGTCCAGGGCATCACCGATCTGATCACCACGCCGGGTCTGATCAACGTCGACTTCGCCGACGTCAAGGGCGTCATGAGCAATGCGGGCAGTGCCCTGATGGGCATCGGTTCGGCGCGGGGAGAGTCGCGGGCGACCAAGGCCGCCGAGTCGGCGATCAACTCGCCGCTGCTCGAGGCCTCCATGGAAGGTGCTCACGGCGTGCTGATCTCGATCGCCGGCGGAAGCGATCTCGGCCTGTTCGAGATCAATGAGGCAGCGACGCTGGTGCAGGAAGCCGCACACATCGACGCGAACATCATCTTCGGCACGGTCATCGACGACAACCTCGGCGACGAGGTGCGGGTGACGGTGATCGCCGCCGGCTTCGACAGTGGTTCGCCCGCACGCAAACCGGTCGAATCTGCTGCGACTGCCGCCGCACGCACGAGTGGCTCGGTCGGGTCGGCTCGCGCCGGATCGGTGTCGAACGGTGGCAACACCACCGAACGGCATGACCCGCTGTTCGCGCAGGTGCCCGCCGGTGACCCCTTCGCCGACGACCGCTCGTCGCGCAATGGCTCGTCGCGTCCGGCTCACGGCCTCGACGAGGCCGACGACGAGGTGGATGTCCCACCGTTCATGAAGCGCTGAGCCCCGCAGTGGGGATACGGATCAGGCGGGTTGTCACCGCCCGGTTCGGTGGTGTCTCCACCGGTCCGTACGCGTCGTTTAACCTCGGCGATCATGTGGGCGACGATCCGGATGCGGTGCGCCGCAATCGACTTCGCCTCGCCGAGAAGATCGGCGTGGACCCGGCGCGCATGGTGTGGATGGAGCAGATCCACAGCCGCAACGTGACCCGGGTGGACGAGCCGGTGACGGGCGCAGTGCCTGCCACCGATGCGTTGATCACCACCACGCCCGACCTCGCGTTGGCCGTCCTCAGTGCTGATTGCGTACCGGTGATGCTCAGTGACGAGACGGCGGGTGTGATCGCCGCAGTGCATGCCGGCCGGGTCGGAGCGCGCATCGGGATCATCCCCCGCACGCTCGAGGCCATGGAGGAAGCCGGCGCCAAGGTCAGCCGCATCGGCGCATTCCTCGGCCCCGCCGCCAGCGGTCGTCAGTACGAGGTGCCCGCGCAGATGCAGGCCGATGTCGAAAAGCATCTGCCCGGCAGCGCCACCCGCACTGCCAAGGGGACACCCGGACTCGACTTGCGCGCCGGTATTCGCCGTCAACTCCTGTCCTCGGGCGTTTCTGCGGTTGCCGAGGACCCGCGATGCACCATCGAGGATTTGGCGCTGTTCAGTCATCGCCGTGACAATCCCACCGGCCGGCTGGCCTGCGTGATCTGGATGGACAGTGGAAGTGCCTGATCAAGACTCGGTGTCCCCAGCACGGGCATCGCAACTGGCGGCCAATCTGGCCAGTGTCCGCCGGCGCGTGGACGAGGCGTGTGTCGCGGCCGGTCGTGCTCCCGCCGATGTCGCACTGCTGCCGGTGACGAAGTTCTTCCCTGCGGCGGACGTGCTGGCGCTGATCGAGGCCGGAGCCACCGAGTTCGGCGAGTCGCGGGAACCCGAGGCCGGCCGGAAGGCCATAGACGTGCGAACCGCCACCGGCCGCACGGATCTGCGCTTCCACATGATCGGTCAACTGCAGCGCAACAAAGCCAAGTCTGTTGCGCGCTGGGCTGATCGAGTGCATTCGGTGGACAGCCTGAAGTTGGCGCAAACCCTCGACCGCGCCACCGGCGTCGCTCTCGACAATGGTGAACGCGCTGCCGCGCTGGAGGTGCTGATTCAGGTCGGCCTCGACGATGACGAAGCGAAAGGCCGTGGGGGAGTGGCGGAAAGCGACCTCGCCGGGCTGGCCGAGTCGATCGCCGAACTGCCCAACCTGGTGCTGTGCGGGCTGATGGTCATCGCACCGCTGCATGGTTCGGCGGACCGTTGGATGGCGGAGTCCGCGCGCATCCACCGTGATTTCGTGGCGCAGCACCCCGAGGCGCGAGAGCTGTCCGCCGGTATGTCGGGAGACCTGGAGATCGCAGTGCAACACGGATCAACCTGCGTGCGTGTCGGTACCGCGATCATGGGGGACAGGCCGCTAATCTCGCCATAACGGTTAGTCACATCAGTAACAGCGACAACATGACTAACAGTGGCAACAGGACTGCAGGAGTTGTCGAGTACCGGCCGCGGCTGAAAGAGGAATTGCGATGAGCACCATCCACAAGTTCAAGGCGTACTTCGGCATGGTCCCTCCCGGTGACTACGAAGACGACTACCTGGACGATCCCGCTCCGGCGCGGTCGCGCCGCTACGAGCGCGACTACCGCGACGAGCCCGACTTCCGCGAAGGCGATTACCGCGCCGAGTACCGCGACGACGTGGACGACCGCGAGTACCGCGAAGCCGACTTCCGTGACGGTGAGTACGAGCGCGTTCCCGAGTACGCCTACGCAGGCGCCCGTCGTCCGCAGTTCGAATCGATCGACCGTTACGCGTCTGCCCCCGCGCCGGCACGGATGACAGGTCGCCTCGAACCGCTCGCCACACGCACGGTCGGCACCCGGCCCTCCGCAGTCGGTGGCCCCTCCACCCGCGGCGCCCTCGCCATCGACCCGCGCGCAGAACTCGATCGGGTCTTCGAAGAAGGCAACCCCCTAGGCAAGATCACCACCCTGCGGCCCAGCAGCTACGCCGAGGCGCGCACGATCGGCGAGCGGTTCCGCGACGGCAGCCCCGTGATCATGGATCTCGTGGAGATGAGCAACGCCGACGCCAAGCGACTCGTCGACTTCGCCGCCGGTCTCGCGTTCGCGCTGCACGGCTCGTTCGACAAGGTGGCCACCAAGGTGTTCCTGCTGGCTCCCGCCGACATCGACGTCTCGCCCGAGGATCGCAAGAAGATCGCTGAAACCGGTTTCTACAACCACCAGTAGGTCGGCCGACAGGCCCGCCGGCCTGTCGTTTTCACATCCGGGACCGAAATCGGGCAGAGTTGTGGCGTGACGATCGCACGCGAGATTATTTACTACCTCCTTTTCATCTACTGGCTGCTTCTGCTCGGTCGGTTGGTGATCGAATTGGTGCGAACCTTCGCCCGGGAGTGGCGACCCACCGGAGCCTCGGTGGTGGTCATCGAAAGTGTCTTCACCACGACCGACCCTCCCATCAAGGCCCTTCGCCGAATCCTGCCGCCGATCCCGCTCGGACCCGTTCGCCTGGACCTCTCGCTGATGATCACAATGATCGTGGTTCTCATCGCGATGTCGTTGGTCGCCGGCTAGTCGGATTCGCCTGCGGGTCGTACCCCCGGATGGCAAGCGGGGGCATTAGTATCGAGTAGGTTGATAACGAACGGGTCACAAACTCGGGACGCGCCGTAGTAAATGGTGCGTTTTGACACCCGTTTGATTTCGACATAGCAACCAAAGGGTGCGACGAACGGTTCTAGTGTGACAGGATGGACGCCAGTTACAGGCTAGATGTCGATCGTGAATAATATGGCTGACCGATCCATGATCTGGGTCGCGTCGGAAGTGGCATTCATGGGCGGTGACTAGGCCAGCCAGCACCTCCAGACAAGTAGACCAATGTTCGACACAAGGTATAAGGGGACCGACCAATGCGGCTGACACCAGCTGATGTGCACAACGTCGCGTTCAGCAAACCGCCGATCGGTAAGCGCGGCTACAACGAGGACGAAGTCGATCAGTTCCTCGACTTCGTAGAAGCTGAACTGGCGCGTCTGATCGAAGAGAACTCCGACTTGAAGCAGCGCGTCGAGGAGCTGGAGGGCGAGGTGGATCAGGCCAAGAAGGCTGCCCCCGCGCAAGAGCCGGCGACACAGACCTTCGCCAAGCAGCCCCCGGCCCCCGAGCCGGTGGCGCAGCAGCAGCCGCAGCAGTCCTCCAACGAGGACCAGAGCATCCGGGCAGCCCGCGTGCTGGGCCTGGCGCAGGAGACCGCGGACCGTCTGACCAACAACGCGCGCAGCGAGTCCGAGGCCATGGTTGCCGACGCTCGCGCACGGGCCGATGCCCTCGTCGGCGACGCCCGCTCGAAGTCCGAGGCGATGCTGAGCGATGCCCGTCAGCGTTCCGAGGCGATTCTGGCCGACGCGCAGTCGCGCGCCGAGACCCAGACCCGGCAGGCGCAGGAGAAGGCCGACGCTCTGCAGGCCGACGCCGAGCGCAAGCACACCGAGATCATGGGCACGATCAACCAGCAGCGCTCGGTACTCGAGGGTCGAATCGAACAGCTCAAGACGTTCGAGCGTGAGTACCGCACGCGGCTCAAGACGTACCTCGAATCTCAGCTCGAAGAGTTGCAGCAGCGTGGAAGCGCCGCACCCGTGGACAACGCACGTGGTGGCGACGCTTTCTCGTCCGATCCCGGCAACGGTGGTTTCACCAACTCCGGCGGATTCAGCAAGCCGAACAACTGATTTTCGTCGGGGTCTGATCCGTGCTGGTGCTGGCGCTGGGCGCCACCCTGGTGGGGTTCGTCCTGCTGGTGGCGGCGCTGGTCAGCGGGATCCTCTGGCTCGCGGTCGCGTGCATCGTGGTGTGCGTGATCGGAGTCGGATTCCTGCTGGCAGACCTGATCGGGCTCGGCCGCCGGTCGAACTCTGATCAGGCCGACCACGACGTCCGGGAAGACTCGGGCGCGGGCGACCAGGCAGACCCCGGGTCCGCCGATCAGGTGCGAGACCCGAGCGGGCATCAGCAGGACTCGGATGCCCAGGGTCACTCTGAATCGCAGGGTCACCCGGAATCGCAGGGTCACCGGTACGACGATGACCCGCCCACCGAGGAAATACATCTCGACAAGCCGCGTTAGACTTGTCATCAGCGTTGATCCGGCCATCACCGGGGAGCTCTCGGAAGAACAGGACCGCCCTGGCGGTCCCCAGTAGAACCGGGCGGGTGAGGCCCGTCAACGCCTCGACGATTACCGGCGTATCGCCGGCAGATCGACCGAGTGGCGTCCACGGACGCAAGCGGGGTGGTACCGCGGCCGATGTTCATCGGTTCGTCCCCGTGCCAGGCAGCAAAGCCGACGCACGAGGAGACGGTAGTGACCACACAGGACCCGATATCAGCCCCATCGACGAGTGGCTCAGCAACTCGCGTGTACCCGCTGGTCGATCTCACCGGGGGAACCAAGGCCGGCGCGCCGTCTTTTCCCGAGGTCGAGAAGCGAGTGCTCGACTACTGGCAGGCCGATGACACGTTCCGGGCCTCGATCGACAACCGCGCCGACGCGCCTGAGTTCGTCTTCTACGACGGGCCTCCCTTTGCCAACGGGCTGCCGCACTACGGTCACCTCCTCACCGGCTACGTGAAAGACCTCGTTCCGCGTTTCCAGACCATGCGAGGCAAGAAGGTCGATCGCCGCTTCGGTTGGGACACCCACGGCCTGCCTGCCGAATTGGAGGCCGAACGCCAGCTCGGGATCACCGACAAGTCCCAGATCGAGACCATGGGCGTCGCGAAGTTCAACGACTATTGCCGCGCATCGGTGCTGCGCTACACCGACGAGTGGCGGGAGTACGTGACGCGCCAGGCCCGATGGGTCGACTTCGACAACGACTACAAGACCCTGGACATCGACTTCATGGAGTCGGTGATGTGGGCGTTCAAGGCGCTCCATGACAAGGGCCTGATCTACCAGGGTTACCGCGTGCTGCCGTACTCCTGGTACGAGCAGACTCCGTTGTCGAATCAGGAGAGCAAGCTCGACGACGCCTACAAGATGCGCCAGGATCCGGCTGTCACGGTGCGAATGACCCTGCGTCCCAGCGATACCGGTCCTGCCGCGCTCGACGGGGTGGAAGCCCTGATCTGGACCACCACACCGTGGACACTGCCGTCGAACCTGGCCATCGCCGTCAATCCGGAGTTCGAATACAGCCATGTTCGTGGGGGGGACGGGCAGCAGTACCTGCTCGCCACCGCGTTGCTCGGCAGCTACGCACGCGAGTTGGGTTCGGAGCCCGAGGTTCTGGGGACCTACCGGGGTGCCGAGCTGGAGAACGTGCACTACACCCCTCCGTTCGACTTCTTCGCGGGTCACGAGGGTGCGCACCGTGTTCTGCTGGGTGACTACGTCACCACCGACAGCGGTACCGGAATCGTCCACCTCGCACCGGCTTTCGGTGAAGAGGACATGGAGCTCGCGACCGCGTACGGCATCGAGGTGGTGCAACCACTGGATGCGGGCGGTCGATTCACGAGCCTGGTCGCCCCCTACGAGGGCCTTCAGGTCTTCGACGCGAACCCGGTGATCATCAAGGACCTCAAAGCCGCGGGCAAGATCCTGCGCCACGAGACGATCGAGCACTCCTATCCGCATTCATGGCGGTCGGGAAAGCCGTTGATCTACATGGCCGTGCCCTCGTGGTTCGTCGCGGTCACCACATTCCGCGACCGGATGGTGGAGCTCAACAAGCAGATCGAATGGTCGCCGGAGCACATCCGGGACGGCCAATTCGGTAAGTGGCTCGAAGGAGCCAAGGACTGGAACATCAGCCGCAACAGGTACTGGGGTGCGCCCATCCCCGTGTGGGTTTCCGACGATCCCGAGTATCCGCGGGTCGACGTGTACGGCAGTCTCGACGAGCTCGAGCGCGACTTCGGCGTGCGTCCCGACAACCTGCACCGCCCGTTCATCGACGAGCTCACCCGCGCCAATCCTGATGACCCGAGCGGTAAGTCGATGATGCGTCGGGTTCCGGAAGTGCTGGACTGCTGGTTCGAGTCCGGGTCGATGCCGTACGCACAGGTGCATTACCCGTTCGAGAACACCGATTGGTTCGAGGGAACGGACTCCGTACCGGGTCACAGTCCGGGTGACTTCATCGTCGAGTACAACGGGCAGACGCGCGGATGGTTCTACAACCTGCATGTCCTGTCGACCGCACTGTTCGACCGCCCGGCGTTCCGTACCGTTGCCGCCCACGGCATCGTGCTCGGCGACGACGGGCAGAAGATGTCGAAGTCGAAGCGCAACTACCCCGACGTGAACGAGGTGTTCGACCGTGACGGCAGCGATGCCATGCGGTGGTTCCTGATGGCGTCTCCGATCCTGCGCGGCGGCAACCTGGTGGTGACCGAGCGCGGGATCCGCGAGGGTGTTCGGCAGGCGTTGCTACCGCTGTGGAACGCCTACAGCTTCTTGCAGTTGTATGCAGACCGGCCTGCGCAGTGGAGTACCGGCTCGACCAACGTGCTCGATCGGTACATCCTGGCCAAGGCAGCCGCCACTCGCGATGTGATGACCGGGCAGATGGAGACCTATGACATCGCGGGGGCGTGCGACGAGTTCCGTCACTTCTGCGACGCGCTCACCAATTGGTATGTGCGCCGGTCGCGTTCGCGTTTCTGGGCGGGCCAGGACGATGCGCCCGAGGCCTTCGACACGTTGTACACCGTGCTCGAGGTGGCCTGCCGCCTGGCGGCGCCGCTCCTGCCGCTCGCCACGGAGGCGATCTGGCGGGGCCTGACCGGAGGTCGCTCGGTCCACCTCACCGATTGGCCGACCGACGACGAGTTGCCGGCCGATCCTGATCTGGTTGCGGCGATGGACGATGTGCAGGCCGTCTGCTCGGTGGCCTCGAGTCTGCGCAAGGCGAACAAGCTCCGGGTGCGCCTGCCGCTGCCGTCGCTGACGGTGGCATCTGCGGATGCCGAGCGGTTGAGGCCGTATTCCGATCTGATCGCCGACGAGATGAACGTGAAGTCGGTGCGTCTGACCGATGATGCGGACCAATACGGCCGGGTCGAGCTCGCGGTGAACGCCAGAGTTGCCGGACCCCGTCTGGGCAAGGACGTCCAGCGCGTCATCAAGGCGGTCAAGGCGGGCAACGTCACGATCGACGAGCGTGATGGTGTCGATGTGGTCAGCGCCGATGGCATCGAGCTGCTCGAAGGTGAGTACACGCGCAAACTCGTTGCAGTACAGCCGGAGTCGACCGCTGAGCTGCCTGCCGGGGCGGGTCTGGTGGTGTTGGACACGTCCGTCACCGAGGAACTCGAGGCCGAGGGCTGGGCCAAGGACCGCATCCGCGAGTTGCAAGAAGCGCGCCGCGCGGCAGGTCTGGACGTGTCCGACCGCATCCGCGTGACACTCGCGGTGCCCGACAACCACGTCGAGTGGGCGCAGCGGCACCGCGATCTGATCGCCGGGGAAGTTCTTGCGGTCGAGCTCGACCTGGTGGCCGGTCACGACGGGAACGCCGCCGGCGAGGGGGTGGCCTTGGGCGACGGTGTGCAAGCGACGCTGGTGAAGGCCACCACGGCCGGCTAACCAGCCGACGGCTGGTCGCGGCCGAGTCCGATCCGATCGAGTACGCCGCCGATCTGGAGGTCGAACAGGACCTCCAGATCGGTCGGCGGTTCGGAACCGAACTGGCCGAACACTTCCAGGCTCGTCAGCCCAACCGTGGTGGCCCACAGCAGGATCGCCGTATGAACGTGTTGATCGTCGATGTCGAGGTCGAACTCGTCCCTGATGGGCGCGAAGCCGGCACCTGGTAGGTCGCCGTAGCTCGGCTGATCTGCGATCCGTCCGGCAGATGCCGCCTGCTGCAACGTCGTCAGCAGTAGACCGACAACGCGCGTGCCCGGCTCGGTGGTCAATTCTGCGGGTGCCTGGTAGCCGGGCACAGGGCTGCCGTACAACAGCGCGTAGCGGGCCGGTTCGGCCACCGCCCATCGTCGGAAAGCTTGGCAACTGACCATCAGTCGTTCCCGGAATGCGTCTGGGGCGCCCGATTCGTGCGCTTCGACCACGTGATCTGCCAACTCGGTGTACGCATCCACCACCAGCAGCGTCAACAGCTGATCGCGGTTGGCGACGTACCGGTAGACGGCGGACGAGACCACGTCGAGGTCGCGTGCGATGGCACGCAGCGACAGCGCCGCAGCGCCATATCGGGCCAAATGATCGCGGCCGAGTTCGAGGATGCGTTCCTGGGTACGGGCGCGGGCCATCGCGCGCGGTGTCGACTCCGTCGCGGTCTTCTCTCGGTGGGGCGTTTGCGGGGGCACCCGCCCATCCTCACACAAAAGAGAGCAGTGCTCTTGCTTTTATGGCGACTGGGGCGCACACTCGGAGAAACAGAGAGCAGTGCTCTCATAAACTCGAGACACCCAGGAGCCACCATGACCGCCGCGACCCACTACAACAAGCCTGGTAAGTCCGTTGCCGTGTTCAACTCGGTTGTCGCCTGGATGGCCGACCGTGGGATCACTCTCGCCGGCGCCCGCACGCTCGAGGTCCGGGGTCGCAAGACCGGTGCGATCCAGCGCATCCCGGTCAACCCGTTGCGCCTGGGCGGTCGCACATTCCTGATCGGTGCTCGCGGAGAGACGCAGTGGGCGAGGAATGTGCGGGCGTCGGGAGAGTGCACGCTGCGCGGTGGCCGGACTTCGACGACCTACCGCGTCATCGAGTTGGCCCATGCGGACAAGCCGCCGGTGCTCCGCCCGTATCTGAAGCGTTGGGGCTGGGAAGTCGCGTCGTTGATGCCCGTCAAGATCTCCGCAGGCTCGAGCGATGACGAACTGGTCGCTGCGGGCCCGGCCATTCCTGTGTTCGAGCTGACGCCGGTGCACGTCCGCTGATCCGCTGAATGGGGCATACCATCACTGTGTGCGGGTGCAGGACGGGAACATCAGTTCCCGGTGGGTGATGCATATCGACATGGATGCGTTCTTCGCATCTGTCGAGCAGCTCACCCGTCCAACACTTCGAGGCCGCCCGGTGCTGGTCGGGGGACTGGGCGGCCGAGGAGTGGTCGCCGGCTGCAGTTATGAGGCGCGGGTTTTCGGTGCCCACTCGGCGATGCCGATGCACCAAGCGCGTCGACTGGTCGGTCCAGGCGCCGTGGTCCTCCCGCCCCGCGGGTCCGTCTACCGGGCGGTGAGCCTGCGGGTCTTCGGCCTGATTCGCGCCCAGGTTCCTGTCATCGAGATGTTGTCTTTCGATGAGGCTTTCGCCGAGCCGGTCGAACTGGCAGGCGCGCCGGCCGACGTTGCCGCCGCTTTTGCCGAGCGCCTCCGGGCACGTATTCGGGACGAGCTGGGCCTGGCCGCCTCGGTCGGCTTCGGGAGTGGCAAGCAGATCGCAAAGATCGCGTCGGGAATGGCAAAACCGGACGGTGTGGTGGTGGTGACCCCGGGGGAGCAGCGCGAGTTCCTCGCCCGGCTGCCGGTGCGCAAACTCTGGGGCATCGGACCGGTCGCCGGGGAACGACTGCAGCGCTTGGGAATCGACACCATCGGAGACCTCGCAAGGATGTCGACGCTGGAGGTGTCGTCGGTTCTCGGTGCCACCGTCGGGCCCGGGTTGCACCTCCTGGCTCAGGGGATAGATGACCGGCCGGTCGCAGAACGGGCGTCGGCCAAGCAGATCAGCGCCGAATCGACGTTCGCCGAGGACATCACCGACCTCGGGCATCTACGCGGTGCTGTCGAGCGGGCTGCGACGTCTGCGCATCGGAGACTGCTCGCCGACGGGCGGGGCTCTCGCACGGTGGTGGTCAAGCTGAAGAAGTCGGACATGTCGGTGCTGACCCGGTCGACCACACTTGCGGCTGCGACCACCGAGCTGCCCGTACTCGCTGCTGCCGCGCAGCGGCTGGCGTTGGATCCCCAGGAGATCGGGCCCATCCGCCTTGTCGGAGTTGGTTTTTCGGGACTGACGGCGGTGCAGCAGTTTGCGATGTTCCCCGAGCTCGACTCCACCTTCGAGGCCCCGGAGTCAAGCGCAGAATCGACATCGGAGGAGATGTACCACCCGGGAGGTCGCGACCCCAACGCCGACCGGCTGCGTTGGACCACCGGCAACGATGTGCACCATCGCGAGTTCGGGCACGGGTGGGTCCAGGGCAGCGGACACGGCCGGGTCACGGTTCGATTCGAAACACGTAGTCGCGGTCCGGGATTCGCCAAGACATTCTCGCTGGACGATCCGCAGTTGGAAGTGGCGGATCCGCTGCTCAGCCTGGATTGGCCGGAAGAGCATCTCCGGTTCGCGAACGAGGATGAGTAGCGGTCACTGCTCGGCGGCTGCATGCAGGTGGACAAACACGGCGTCGGTCACCAGGGTCTCGAGGTCTGTCTCGAACACGTCGAGGGCGCGAGTCGCGGTCAACACGGCGATTCCGTGTATCGACGCCCACAGCAACAAGGCTCGGCTGCTCGCCTGTTCGCGCCCGACAACGGCCGCGACCAGCCCTTCCACGGTGGTGAGCATGGGGATCGTCGTGGCGCGCAGGTTTTCGCCGCCACCTTCGAGCAGATCGTGGCGGAACAGGAGTTCGAACATCCCGGGTCGGCGTGCGGCGAAATCGACGTACGCGCGAGCCATCGCTGACAGTGTTGCATTCGGTGAAGTAGATGGCTTCGAAATTGATTCCGCCATAGCTGTTTTCAGATCGCCCAGGCCGACCGCTGCGATTGCCGCCAACAGGCTCTGGTGAGTGGGGAAATAGCGCCTCGGCGCACCGTGTGACACGCCCGCATATCGCGCAATCGATCTCAGTCCGACAGAGGCGAGACCCGCCGTGTCGACGAGTTCGATGCCTGCCTGCACCAAGAGCGCTCTTGTATCTGGAGGAGTCGCCATGTAGACAGTGTCTACCAGCGGCGTAGACATTGTCTACAGGAGGAGGGTCGTCGATCTATGTGGTACTGGCTTTTCAAATACGTCCTGATCGGGCCCTTCCTGCGGCTCGTCGCGCGTCCACGCGTTGTCGGGTTGTCGAACTTCCCTCCGACCGGACCTGTCGTCGTGGCGGCGAACCACTTGGCGGTGGTCGACTCTCTGATGATGGTTCTCGTGTTGCCACGCCGGGTCACCTTTGTCGCCAAGGAGGAGTACTTCACGGGCAGGGGTATTCGCGGCTGTGTGCAGCGGTGGTTCTTCTCGGCCACCGGGCAACTTTCCATTGACCGCCGAGGGGGTGTTGCGAGCGTTTCCGCACTTGATGAGGCTGTTGCCATCGTCGGTGCCGGCGGCGTGTGGGGCATCCACCCCGAGGGCTCGCGATCGAGAGATGGGCTGCTGCACCGAGGAAAGACCGGCGTGATGCGTGTCGCCTTGATGACGGGTGCGCCGGTTGTGCCATTGGCACTCAAGGGAACCGACCGCGTGAACCCTCCTGGCGCGCGGCTGTGGCGGCCCGGCAAGGTGCACGTCGTAGTCGGACAGCCCCTTGTCCTGGCGCGGTTTTCGGCTGATAGTCCAACGGATGTCCGTGAGGCCACGGACCATCTGATGGCAACCCTCTCGCGATTGTCGGGCCAGCAGTATGTCGACACCTACACGCAGCGCGCTGCGTAAACCTCTCTCTGCCAACGTCGTTAGTTCTCCTGCACCACAGGTTCACAACGAAAGTAATATCGAACATTTGTTCGATAATGTCGGGTTTTGTTGGTAGACTTGATGAAAGGGGTTCGAGGGCTGGGGGCTTGTCGATGAGTGATTCGGTGACGGTGGATCCACCGCCGGTTGCGGTGTTGGTGGCGAAGTACCGGCAGTTGCAGGATGTGTTGGCTGACATTGCTGCAACGTCAGCAGCTGATGTTGATGATGTGCAGGTTGCTGAGTTGGTGCGGGTGAACGAGAGAGTTGTTCGGGCACTGTCGTTTCAGGGTCTCAGGCGGTTGCAGGAGGTGAATGATCGGGGTTTGTTTCGTAAGGCTGGTCATTCGACGTTGCATCGGTTTGTGATGAGTGAACTGCGAGTGTCTCGTGGTGATGCTTCGTCGCGGTTGAAAGCGCTTGATGCTGCTGGTGTGTTGTTGTCGATGCAGGGTGAGGCGTTGCCACCGAAATGCCCTGCCGCAGCCGAAGCTTTGGCCGAGGGTGCGATTGGGTTGGCGCACATGGATGTGATGCTCAAAGTCCGCGACAAGATCCCGCACAAGTCGGCGCCGGAGGTGTATGACGTGGTCGATGCGTGGATGACCGACAATGCCCGCACCCTGGGCCCTACCGAACTTGAAGTGTGCGGGCGGGAAGTGTTGGCGCGGGTTGATCCGGACGGGTCGTTGACCGATGACGCTGACCGCAAACGCAACCGGGGTTTGTCGGACGGTCCCCAAGGGCTGGACATGATGGCCAAAATCAGTGGCAACCTCGACCCAGCAACGTTGGCGCTGTTTCGGACCGTGATGGATGTGTGGGCAGCACCCGGGATGAACAACCCGGATGACCCGAACTCACCCGTGGGTGCCGTCGACGACCCGAGCATGGATCCAGCGATCATCGAAGCCGCGGCCGGACGTGACACCCGTTCGCGTGCGCAACGTCAGCACGATGCGTTCAAGGCGATCTTGAAGACCATTCTCGAGTACAAGCTGTTGGGTACTTCGCATCGTGGCTTGCCGGTGCAGGTGATCATCACGATGACCAAGCAACAGCTTGATGAGGCCGCAGGCATCGCCCACACCGCCTCCGGGGTGGATATACCCGTGAAGGATGCGCTGGAGTTGGCGGCTCGGGCGGATTGGTCCTTGGCGGTGTTCGCCAACCACTCCGCGGACGTCCTCTATTTCGCGCGTGCCAAACGCACTGCCCAGCAAGGGCAGCGGATGGCGTTGTTCGCCAAAGACCGAGGGTGCACCAGTCCGGGTTGCCGTAATCCGATCTCCTGGACCGAGATCCATCACACCACCGCCTGGGCCGACGGCGGCCACACCGACATCGACGAGCTGGCCCCGGCGTGCATTCCGCATCACGCGATGATCGGGCCCGGCGAAGATCAATGGCAGACGGTGATGGTCACCGACGGCCCCGACGCCGGCCGGGTGGCGTGGATCCCACCGAAATACATCGACCCTGACCAACAACCCCGCATCAACCGGGCCCACCACACCGACCACACCATCGAGGCGGCCTGGCAGAAAATCATCGCCGAACGCCAACAGGCACTCAACGAACGTGAAGAACGTATGCAGCTCCAACACAACCGGGCCGAGTTGATGGCAAGCCAAGACAGCGACGACACGGGTGACTGCGACGACTCAACAAATTAATCCGATAAGTAGTCGGTCCAAGCGCACACAAGAGATCAGCGCACAGCTGCAGAGGTCGGACGTCTACTCGGCGGCGAAAAACGCCGCGACATCGGCATGCGCTGCGTCGCCGGCGAGCAACGCCTGCAAGGCAATCCGCGCCTGAGGCCCCCGCAACCACGGCGAGATGATCGCACCACGGGCGGCCAGATCAACAGCGCCACCGCCGCCGCCGTACGTCGCGACGATCTCTCCCAACGGAACCCTGGAACACACGACCACCACAACGCCGCGAGCGATGACGTCGGCCACCGCATCCACCACCCGCGGGTGCGTGTTACCGGAACCCGTGGCAACCAAAACGATTCCCGTCGCGCCCGCGTCCGCGCACCAGGCGATTATCGACGCGTCGACGCCGGGATACAACATCACGATGTCCACCCGCGTGCCGGCGATGGAAGTCGGCGTGAGCAGAGGCCGCGGGAGATCGGCGCGCACCGTGGCAAATGGTGCATCGGCGGCACTGTCGAACTTGGTGGTGCCACGAGCCGGTACCAGCGTGCCACCCATCGCGATGAGAACCCCGCGGTCGCGAGACAAGGGATCAACCGCCGCAGCGATGGCAGCAGACAGGTTCGCTGGACCATCGGCGTCAGGTAAATCCGCCGGACGCTGGGCCCCGGTCATGATCACCGGCCGGGGATCGGCGTGCATCAGATCGATGAGCATCGCCGTCTCCTCCA
The DNA here is from genome assembly GCF_051487485.1 of Williamsia muralis. GTDB lineage: Bacteria > Actinomycetota > Actinomycetes > Mycobacteriales > Mycobacteriaceae > Williamsia > Williamsia muralis_B. The sequence goes on from NZ_JAHVCV010000005.1 coordinate 310,820, forward strand.
TGGTGTCGGTGCCGTGGGTGAGCACCACGCCGGTCACCGATGGATCCTCGAGCTCGGCGACCACCGCCGACCGCACCGCGTCGAGATCCTCCGGCAACAGAGACGAGGAATCGAGGTGGAGCACCTCGCGGGTCCGAAGCTCGACACCCGCTTCGGTGTGGTCCGCCACCAGCTCTTCTGCGGCCAGCGCCGGACGCGCGCCATCGGCAAATCGGCGACTGGCGATGGTGCCACCAGTGGTGAGAATCGACACCAGAGGTTGTGTTCTGACCACGCCGCCAGCTTTGACGGCTTCACCGCTATGCGTCAACTCGACATGTTTTTGGCATAGTGGGGCAGGACCGACGGCCCAAGCGGCCGACCGACTAGTTCTCACTGCCTCCATCTCGGTGGTAGCGGTGACAATGAGTAAGGACGGATTTTGAAGCTTCGCAAGTTCGTGACCGCCGGCGTCGCACTATGCGCCTTTGTTTCCATCGCTGCCTGTTCAGACGACGGCGGTAGCGACGACCCCACCACCACCACGACGACCTCCACCACCACGGATGCCGGACCGAGCGGGTCCACCAGCCCCGACGGCCTCACCGACCCCAAGAAGCCACCGACGGCCGCAGCGCTCAACACCATGCTGGAAACCGCGCTCAATCCTGACATCCCGAATACGGACAAGACCGAACTCGTCGAGGGATCGGATGCGGATCCGGAGATCTTCGACAAGCTGATCGCGGGTATGAAGGCCAACCCCGACGTCACCTACGAGATCGTCGCGCCCGTGCGTCCCGCCGGAGCCAACCAGGCCAAGGCCAACGTGAAGATCAACTTCCCCGACCAGCCGCAGACGCAGGTCGAGGCGCTGATCGCGTATAACGAAGGACGTTGGAAGCTGTCGAAGACGACGGTGTGCCTGCTGCTCAGCGGAGCCAACGAGAAGAGCCCGATGTGCCCGGCAACTAGCTGACACCCACATCAGAACCAGAAGCGCCGCAGACGACGTGTCGTCTGCGGCGCTTTTTCGTGTGGACGTCAGTTGGCCGGCGACCACGCCGAATCGAAGCCGAGCAGCTGACTGAACGGTTGTGCTCCCTCGGCGCCGACCAGGGTCCGGCCACCAGAGATCTTCAGCTGGCCCGAAATGGGCACGCCCCTGGCCAGATCGATCACCACTGAACCGGCCCCGGTCATCGAGTAGGCGTCGATGGTCAACACCCCACCGTCGGGGAGCCGAAACGCTGAGTCGGTGGGCGACTCGTCGATGCTGTAGTCGATGGTCAGCCGCTCGCCCTCGCGGGCGGTGAGAGTTGCGGTGATCGTCTGACGCACTGTCGCCCCGGCGTTCACTGTCCGGACGGCCTGCCAGCGCGCCCCGACCCCGATCGGCTCGGTCGGCAGGGTCACAGAACGCTGCAGCGTCGCGACCAGCGCTTCTTCGACGGCCTGACGGGCACTGTCGTCGGCTTTCTCGGTCGGGAGTATCCGCAGCGAGATGGGCGCCACGCCGGGTCCGATGCTCATGCCCGCGCGCGAGCCGTTCTGGGCCTCGAGCGCCTGGTCCAGGGCAGTGTCGGGGGAACTTGCATCCCCGATCCGGAGATCGATGTCGGTTGCGTCCGTGCAGTTGACCCTGACCGTCATCGGAAGATCCACCGTGGTCGCGCCCGACTCGGCATCCTGCTGTCCGGTTGCAGAAGCAAACGTCGACGTGGTGACCAACTTCGCCGACTGCGCGGTCCCGCGATCGAATCCCGCGACCGGCACCGACCTCGGCTCGGCGCCGTTGGTCTCCACCGTGACCTTCGCCGGCGGCACAGCTAAGAGCGCCGCAGAACTGGAACCGGCCGTCGAATCGGTGGCGCACCCCGAAGGAGGCTGAGGCGGCGGTTCGTCATCGGAACCGCAACCGGCTAGCCCGATCGCCATAACCGTCACCGCAGAGATCACAACCGGCGTGCTGAGCAGACGGGACGAGAGGGGGCCGGAGGTGGCGCGGGCCAGAGCTGGATGGGACACGGCAGCCAGCGTATCGACCGGGTCGTGGATGATGGACAGGTGACAAGCGAGAAAGGGTCCAGACCGTCGAGCGAACCCCGGCCGTCGAACGAGCCCACGCCCTCCCCGGCGGACAACCCGGCCGACAGCACGTCGGGCAGCCCGGCCGACAGCACGTCGGGCAGCCCGGCCGACACGTCGGGCAACCCCACCCGTCCCAGGATGTGGTTGATCCTCTTGGTCGTGGCGGTCACCGTGCTGGCTGCCGACCTGATCACCAAGATCGTCGCGGTCGCCTTGATCGAACCCGGCGACCCGGTGGAGATCATCGGCGACACCGTCACCTTCAAGCTCGTCCGGAACAGCGGTGCCGCATTCTCGATGGCCACCGGCTATACGTGGATCCTCACGCTGATCGCGCTCGCCGTGGTCGCGGGGATCATCCGCTACAGCCATCGACTCGGCTCGATCTGGTGGGCCCTCGGTCTCGGTCTTGTGCTCGGCGGTGCTCTCGGTAACCTGATCGACCGCATCTTCCGGGCCCCAGGTCCGCTTCGCGGCCATGTGGTCGACTTCATGTCGGTGGGCTGGTGGCCCGTGTTCAACATCGCCGACTCCGCCGTGGTGTGTGGCGCGATCGGTCTGGTGGTGCTCACCCTGTTCGGATTCGAGTTCGACGGAACGCGTTCGGGTGGAGCAAAAGACGCCGACGACCCTGCCCGGGCCGACTCCGACACCACCAATACCGACTCCGACTCCGACTCCGACACCGCGACCGGCTCGGCGCAGAGCGACCGTCAGGCACCTGATGCGTGAATCACGGTCGATGCCGATCCCGGATGGGATCGACGGAATGCGCACCGACGCAGGCGTTGCCCGCATGCTCGGACTGTCGAGGACGGTGGCGGCTCAACTCGCCGACGATGGAGACATCAGCGTCGACGGCTCGCCGGTTGGTAAGTCCCACAAGCTGGTCGGCGGTCAATGGCTCGAGGTGCTGTTACCGGCACCGGCCCGCGTGCTCACCATCGAGGCCCAGCCGGTCGAGGGCATGGAGATCATCTACTCCGACGACGACATCGTGGTGGTCGACAAACCGGTCGGCGTCGCGGCACATGCGTCGGTGGGGTGGACCGGGCCTACGGTGATCGGCGGGCTGGCTGCCGCGGGTTTCCGGATCTCCACATCGGGGTCGCACGAACGGCAGGGCATCGTGCACCGTCTCGACGTCGGGACCTCCGGGGTGATGGTCGTCGCCACGTCGGAACGGGCTTACACACTGCTCAAGCGGGCTTTCAAGCAGCGAACTGTGGACAAGCGCTATCACGCTGTGGTGCAAGGTCATCCGGATCCACCCACCGGCACCATCGACGCCCCGATCGGCCGTAGTCGCGGCAATGACTGGAAGTTCACGGTCTCTGCGGCGGGCAAGCCCAGCATCACCCACTACGACACCATCGAGATGTTCCGCGCGGCAAGCCTTCTCGACGTCCATCTGGAAACGGGGAGGACGCACCAGATCAGAGTGCACTTCTCGGCTCTGCACCATCCGTGCTGCGGCGACCTCACCTACGGCGCCGATCCGGTACTCGCAAAACGGCTGGGGCTGGAGCGCCAATGGCTGCACGCCCGCGCACTGTCGTTCGCCCACCCCTCCGACGGTCGTCTCGTGGAGTTCACCAGCCCGTACCCCGACGACCTGCAGCATGCGCTTGATGAATTGCGTGCCGGCTAGCAGGTGAAGGTCGCAGCTCGCACCACCGTCGTGGCGGTCGCCGTCCTGGTGTTTGTTGTCGGTGGCCTTTATGTGGTCGGGCGGCTCAACCCTGCGCCGACCGCCCCCGTCACCACCGACATCTTGGGTCCGGAGAACGGCGAGCAGGTGTCGGAGTACATCGCTCGGGCGACGCGCTCGCTCGACGGGACGACCTCACCGGACTCGGCACGCTGGGCCCTGGTGTCGTTGTCGACGCCGGTGAGTGTGGGTGCAGCCCAGGATCTGGTTGGTTCCAGGGCGCGGGTCATGGTGTCGCAGAACATCTTCAACGTGCCGATCGATCGCGTGCAGACGCCCACCGTGGTGGTGCCGACCGGCAACACCAGCGAGTCGTTCGCCGCGTCGGTGCAGGTGGGCGCTCAGGCTGTGATGAGTAGGACACCCGGTACGCCGCGGGCCGAGCAGGTGAACGAGGTCGCGGCCCGACGGCTGCAGGCGAGCTGCTCATGCCTGATCGGAATCGTCGTGCGGGCAGATCTCGGGCAACTCCGATCGATCGCCGGCGAACCGGGTGTCCGCGCGGTCCAGGCACTGCCACCTGATGCGCTCGCAGGCTTGTTCACCGTCATTCCGCTGCTGCCCTCGGTCACCACGGTGGTCGGTCCGGGGCCCGACGATGGCGAGGTCCCGGCCGCCTAGGTCGTTATATGGTGTCTTCCGAAGACGGCCCTCCCGTGGACGGAGGCCGGTTAGGGGAGATCATGTTGCAGCCGGGGTCCTGGATTGCGGGGTACCGGGTGGAGCGCGCTCTCGGTAGTGGCGGGATGGGCGCCGTCTACCTGGCCAAACACCCCGAACTTCCCCGCAGCGATGCCATCAAGGTCCTCGGCGAGCAGGTCGGCGCCGACGAACAGTTCCGCAAGCGCTTCCTGCGCGAGGCCGAAGTCGCGGCCGGACTGGACCATCCCAACATCGTCACCATCTACAACCGCGGCCGCAACGACGGCATGCTGTGGATCGCGATGCAGTACGTTCCCGGCACCGACTGCGCGCAGGAACTGCATCGGGCACAGGAAAAGGCCGGTTCGGACGTCGGTCTGCCCCCTGAGCGCGTGGTGCGGATCGCCGGTGAGATCGCCAGAGGACTCGACTACGCGCATCGCAAGGGTTTGCTGCACAGGGACATCAAACCGGCCAACATCCTCCTCTCGGAGGTGGAGAGCGACGAGTACGGCGACGGGATCGAGCGCCGCTACTCGCTTCAGGATGACGAGCAGCGCGTGCTGCTGACGGATTTCGGTGTGGCAAAGGCGGCAAACGAAACCGAGTCGCTGACCGTGGTGGGCACCGTCCTCGCGACGCTGTCGTACGCCTCACCCGAACAACTCAAGGGACAGCCCGTCGATCCGCGCACCGACCAGTACTCGCTGGCCGCCACCGTCTTTCATCTGGTCGCAGGCCGAGTGCCCTTCCGTGGCGACAGCACGGCGGACGCGATCAGCGGTCATCTGAGCAAGCCGGTCCCCAAGCTCTCGGAACTGGTTCCGTCGGTCCCGCCTGCGGTGGACTCGGTGATCGCGAAGGCCATGGCCAAGGAAGCCGATGACCGATTCGCGAACTGCCGCCAGTTCACCGATGCATTGCAGTCCGCGTTGCGGCAGGCAAAGGGGCCCGTCGGATACCCGGCCCAGGCGGCACGCCGACCTATCAGCTCCACGCCACCGCCGATGCCCGTCGCGCGCCCGGACGCCGGAACGCCCCCGACCCACCAGCGGTTTCAGCCGACACCGCCCCCGCAGCATCTCGTCTCCCAGCAGTACGGCCAGGGGTTTCAGCACACCCCGGCCCCGACGGCTCACGGCAGGTCCGTGCACCCGCAGGCAGGCCAGGGCACTGCCGGACACAACACCGGTGAACCGTCGGGTTCCAATGCAGTGATGATCGCGCTGCTCGTGGGACTGGTGGTGGTGGCGATCGCGATACTGATCGCCATCCTGCTGGTGGCCTGAGTTGTCACATCAGCACCATGCGTCACCACTCCGGGAGGCGTCGGACGCGCCTGCCCGCCGGCGTCGGTACCCCCGCCTAGACTGAAGACCTTGCGTCACGGCCCCGTCTCCGGTGGCCGGCGCAGGCGCTCGAGAGTTCGAAATGAGAGGCGACGCGTGTCGGATTCGTTTGTGCATCTGCATAACCACACTGAGTACTCGATGCTTGACGGGGCGGCGAAGGTCAAACCGATGATCGCCGAGGCCACGAGGTTGGAGATGTCCGCGATCGGCATGACCGACCACGGAAACATGTTCGGCGGCAGCGAGTTCTACAACGTCGCCACCGACATGGGGGTCAAGCCCATCATCGGTATCGAGGCCTACATCGCGCCGGAGTCGCGCTTCAACACCAAGCGGGTGCTCTGGGGAAATCGAGAGCAGAAGGGCGACGACGTCTCGGGTTCGGGTGCCTACACCCACATGACGATGGTGGCCGAGAACGCCACCGGTCTGCGCAACCTGTTCAAGCTGTCGTCGCTGGCATCCATCGAAGGCCAGCTCGGCAAGTGGTCACGTATGGACGCCGAGCTGATCGCGGCTCACGCCGAGGGCATCATCGCAACCACCGGCTGCCCGTCCGGCGAGGTGCAGACGCGTCTGCGTCTCGGCCACGAGCGTGAGGCGCTCGAAGCCGCAGCCAAGTGGCAGGACATCTTCGGGAAAGAAAACTTCTTCCTCGAATTGATGGAACACGGCCTGGAGATCGAAGGCCGGGTCCGCGACGGGCTGCTGGAGATCGGCCGCAAGCTCGGGATCCCGCCCCTGGTCACCAACGACTGCCACTACGTCACCAAAGGCCACGCGGCGAGCCACGAAGCCCTGCTCTGTGTGCAGACGGGCAAGACCCTGTCCGATCCCACGCGCTTCAAGTTCGACGGCGACGGCTACTACCTCAAGTCGGCCGCCGAGATGCGCGAGTTGTGGGACAAAGAGGTGCCCGGCGCCTGCGACAACACGCTGCTCATCGGCGAGAGGGTGCAGAGCTACGCCGAGGTGTTCGAACACCGTGACCGGATGCCGGTGTTCCCGGTGCCCGAGGGCGAAACGCAGCAGACATGGTTGCGCAAAGAGGTGGCCCAAGGTCTCAAGACCCGGCGGTTCCCGGACCGCGACGTGCCGCAGGAATACCTCGAGCGAGCGAACTACGAGCTCGACGTCATCATCCAGATGGGTTTTCCCGCGTACTTCCTGGTGGTCGGGGACCTCATCAGGCACGCCAACGAGGTAGGCATCCGGGTGGGGCCCGGTCGTGGTTCGGCCGCCGGTTCGCTCGTGGCCTGGGCGTTGGGCATCACCAACATCGACCCGATCCCGTACGGGTTGCTCTTCGAGCGATTCCTCAACCCCGAGCGTGTGTCGATGCCCGATATCGACATCGACTTCGACGACCGCCGCCGCGGCGACATGGTGCGTTACGCCACGGAGAGGTGGGGCAGCGACAAGGTCGCGCAGGTCATCACGTTCGGAACCATCAAGACCAAAGCGGCGATCAAGGACTCCGCCCGCGTCCAGTTCGGTCAGCCCGGATACGCCATCGCCGACCGCATCACCAAGGCGCTGCCGCCGCCCATCATGGCCAAGGACATCTCGATCGCGGGCATCACCGATCCCACGCACGATCGGTACAAAGAGGCCAGCGAGGTCCGCCAGCTCATCGAGACCGATCCCGATGTCAAGAAGATCTACGACACCGCTCTGGGGCTCGAAGGACTGATCCGCAACGCCGGTGTGCACGCCTGCGCGGTGATCATGTCGTCCGAACCACTGACCGAGGCGATCCCGGTGTGGAAGCGCCCGCAGGACGGCGCCATCATCACCGGCTGGGACTACCCCTCGTGTGAGGCCATCGGCCTGTTGAAGATGGACTTCCTGGGGCTGCGCAACCTCACGGTCATCGGCGACGCGATCGACAACCTCAAGCTCAACCGCAACATGGATCTCGACCTGGATTCGTTGCCGCTGGATGATCCCAAGACCTACGAGTTGCTCGCCAGGGGAGACACCCTCGGCGTGTTCCAGCTCGACGGCGGGCCGATGCGTGAACTCCTCAAACGTATGCAGCCCACGGGATTCGGCGACATCGTTGCGGTGCTCGCGCTGTACCGCCCCGGCCCGATGGGCATGAACGCCCACAACGACTACGCCGACCGCAAGAACAACAGGCAGCCGGTCAGCCCCATCCATCCCGAGCTCGAAGACCCGCTCAAGGAGATCCTGGCCGACACCTACGGCCTGATCGTCTACCAAGAGCAGATCATGCAGATCGCCCAGAAGGTCGCCGGTTACTCGCTCGGACAGGCCGACCTGCTCCGTCGGGCCATGGGTAAGAAGAAGCTGTCCGAACTCGAGAAGGCGTACGCCGGTTTCCGCCAGGGAATGCTCGACAACGGATTCTCCGAAGCCGCGATCAAGGCACTGTGGGACACCATCCTCCCGTTCGCGGGATACGCCTTCAACAAGTCGCACGCGGCCGGCTACGGTCTGGTCTCGTTCTGGACCGCCTATCTCAAGGCCAATTACCCGGCCGAGTACATGGCCGGTCTGCTCACGTCGGTTGCCGACGACAAGGACAAGGCCGCGATCTACCTGGCCGACTGCCGGCGTCTCGGCATCACGGTGCTGCCACCCGACGTCAACCACTCTCAGCAGAACTTCGCGGCCGTCGGCGACGACATCCGCTTCGGACTCGCTGCGGTGCGCAATGTCGGAACAGGTGTGGTCGCTTCGATTCTCGCTGCGCGCGAGGAGAAGTCGAACTTCTCGAGCTTCTCGGACTACCTGGCCAAGATCAACGTCACGGCCTGCAACAAGAAGGTCACCGAGTCGCTGATCAAAGCAGGCGCGTTCGATTCACTCGGTCATGCCCGTAAAGGGTTGTTCCTGGTCCACGCCGATGCGGTCGACGCTGTCCTGGGTACCAAGAAGGCCGAGGCCGTCGGCCAATTCGACCTGTTCGGTGACGCGGGCGGTGACGGCGGTGCGATGACCGACGACGCCTTCGCCGTCAAGGTGCCCGACGAGGAGTGGGACACCAAGCACAAGCTCGCCCTGGAGCGAGAGATGCTGGGACTGTACGTGTCCGGGCATCCACTCAACGGGGTCGAGCACGTCATCTCTGCCCAGACCGACACCTCGATCAGCTCGCTGCTGGAGGGCAACGTCAAGGACGGGGCCCAGATCGTGATCGGCGGCATCATCTCTGCGGTGACCCGACGCGTCAACAAGAAGGGCGAGTCGTATGCGGTGGTCCAGATCGAGGACATGGTCGGTGGGGTCGAGGTCTACTTCTTCCCGCGCGCCTACCAGGCGTACGGCATGGACATCGCCTCGGATGCGGTGGTGCTGGTGAAGGCACGGGTCAATCTGCGCGACGACAGCATGATGATCTCCGCCAACGACCTCGCGGTTCCGGACCTGTCTCACGTGGGCGTCGGGAAGCCGATCTCCCTGACGATGCCCACCAGGCTGTGTACCGCGGACCGCGTCAGTGCGCTCAAGCAGGTACTGGTGCGCCATCCCGGCACCGCCGATGTGCACGTGCGCCTGATCAGTGGCGACAAGGCCACCACCCTCAAACTCGACGACCAACTGAGGGTCAACCCCACGTCGGCGCTGATGGGTGACCTCAAGGCGCTGTTGGGGCCCTCCTGCCTGGCCACCTGAGGTTGCTCGTACGGAATAGGCTCGGGCGACCCCGGGGTTGTAGCTGATCGAACCGAATGTCACTCCAGCGGAAAGAAGCAGAGCCGATGCCACTTCAGGGCGAGTACGAACCGAGTACCAGTGATTGGGCGCGCGAGCAGGCCGAGAAGTACGAGAACTCCGGCGGCACCGAGGGCACCGAGCTCAACGGTATGCCGGTGGTTGTCTTGACGTCGGTGGGACGCAAGTCAGGAAAGCTCCGTAAGTCGCCGCTGATGCGCGTGGAGAACGAGGGTAAGTACGCCGCTGTCGCCTCGCTCGGTGGCGCACCGAAGAACCCGGTTTGGTATTACAACGTGGTGGCCAACCCGCATGTCGAGCTGCGTGACGGCCCGGTGGTCAAGGACATGATCGCCCGCGAGGTCACCGGCGACGAGAAGGCCGAATGGTGGGAGCGTGCCGTGGCGGCATTCCCGCCCTACGCCGACTACCAGAAGAAGACCGACCGGGCGATCCCGGTGTTCGTGCTCGAACCCGCTGAGTAAATCGCTGGAAGTTCAGTGAGACCATAGGGACCGTGACCACACGACACACCGCTGATCCGACTCCGCACGCCACCGCTCCCGACCTCGACGCCGATGCGATCGAGGCGGCGGCGGAGCGAATCGGCAATGTGGTGGTGGCGACCCCACTGCAGCTCAGCGAGCGTCTGTCGGCGAACACGGGCGCACAGGTCTACCTCAAGCGTGAAGATCTGCAGTCGGTCCGTTCGTACAAGATCCGCGGTGCCTACAACGTGATGTCGCTTCTCACCGAGGCCGAGCGTGCAGCTGGTGTGGTGGCGGCGAGCGCGGGCAACCACGCCCAGGGCGTCGCCTACGCAGCGCGCACGATGCAGATCCACAGCCGGATCTACGTTCCCACCAACACGCCGAAGCAGAAGCGTGACCGTATCCGTTGGCACGGAGGCGATTTCGTGGAACTGATCGCGGTCGGGGACACCTACGATGCCGCGGCTGCGGCTGCTCAGGCCGATGTGCTGGAGACCGGTGCGACCTGGATCCACGCGTTCGACGACACTCGTACGGCCGCAGGTCAAGGCACCATCGCCAAGGAGATCGTCGAGCAACTCGGTGTCACCCCGGACCTGGTGGTGATTCCCGTCGGCGGTGGTGGGGCGCTCGCAGGCATGGTGACGTATCTGCGCGCACACAGCCCGGAGGTCCGTATCGTCGGCGTGGAACCCACCGGTGCGGTGTCGATGTCGGCCGCTCTTGTCGAGGGCGGCCCGGTCACCCTCACCGACATCGACCCTTTTGTCGATGGTGCGGCTGTCAAACGCATTGGCGCGCTGGGTCATCGGGTGATGGCGGCGGCCGGCGCAACGGTGGCCCAGCATCCCGATCTGCCACCGTCCGGCACCGTGCATCGAGGACACGAGCAACTGCCCGCCGGAGCCACACACATCACCCACGTCGACGAGGGTGCGATCTGTTCGGCGATGCTCGAGCTCTATCAGAACGAGGGCATCATCGCCGAGCCCGCAGGCGCACTCGCGGCGACCGTACTCGAGGATCTTCCGATCGAACCCGGCTGGAACGTGGTGTGCCTGCTCTCAGGCGGTAACAACGACGTGTCACGGTACGGCGAGATCATCGAACGTTCACTGGTCCACCGTGGCCTCAAGCACTACTTCCTGGTCGACTTCCCGCAGGAGCCCGGTGCCCTTCGCCGGTTCCTCGACGAAGTCCTCGGACCCGACGACGACGTCACACTGTTCGAGTACGTCAAACGGAACAACCGTGAGACCGGAGCCGCGCTCGTGGGTGTCGAGCTCGGGGCACCGGAAGGGCTCGGCCCGCTGCTCGCCCGGATGGACGCCTCGCGACTCAAATGCGAACGGCTCGAACCGGGTTCGCCGGCGTACCGCTACCTCACCTGACCACCGCTCGGGCGGTCAGATGAGGCCGCGTGAGGTCAGTCGCGTCGGATGATCAGCACACTGTGCCCGGCCAGGGTCGGTGACGTGACTTTCCTTCCCGGTTCGATCCCATCGGACGCGCCGTTCTCGAATGCGAGCAGAACGGTGCCCGAGAACGGTGGTTCCGCGGGCGCCTCGGTCAGGGTCACGATCGTCGACAGTGCTCCACGGTGCATGGCGAACCAGGTGTTGCTGTCGTCGAAATCGATTGCCACCGAGTCGAAGTCGTCGTCGGAGTACTCGAGCTGACTCTTGCGGAGCGTGATCAGGTCGCGATAGAACCCCAGCAACGCGGCGTGTGGCTGCTCGGCCAGTTCGTCCCAGTTCAGCTTCGACCGCGAGAAGGTCTCCGGGTCTTGGGGATCGGGCACGTCGGCCGCATCCCACCCGTGTTCGGCGAACTCGGCCTTACGGCCGTTCGCGGTTGCCTCACCGAGTTCTGGTTCGGGGTGGGAGGTGAAGAACTGGAACGGGGTGCTGGCTGCCCACTCCTCACCCATGAAGAGCATCGGCGTGAACGGTGAGGTGAGCACCAGCGCTGCCTTGACCGCCAGCTGGCCCGGGTTGAGGTAGTGCGAGGGCCGGTCGCCGATCGCACGGTTACCGATCTGGTCGTGATTGCAGGTGTAGACCACCAGCGACGTGGTGACCACCCGTTGATGGTTGATGGGCCTGCCGTGCCTGCGCCGCCGGAAGGACGAATAGGTGAGGGCGTGGAAGAAGCCTTCTCGCAGAACCTTCGACAGGCATTCGAGACTGCCGAAGTCGGCGTAGTAACCCTGTCGTTCCCCCGACACGGTGGTGTGGATCGCGTGGTGGCCGTCGTCGCTCCACTGGGCGGCCAGGCCATATCCGCCGTCATTGCGGGAGGTGATGAGTTTGGGATCGTTCAGGTCGCTCTCCGCGATCAGCGACAGCGGCCTGCCGACCCGGTGCGACAAAGCGTCGGTACGCATCTGCATTTCCTCGAGGAGGTGCAGCGCGGTGCGGTCGACCAGGGCGTGCACGGCGTCGAGCCGTAGTCCATCGACATGGAACACCTCGAGCCAGCGCAGCGCCGAACCCAGGATGAACTCGCGGACCTCGTCGGAGTCGGCTTCGTCCAGGTTCACCGACTGCCCCCACGAGGTGGCACCTTCGGTGAGATACGGGCCGTAGTTGGGAAGGTAATTGCCCGACGGACCGAGATGGTTGTACACCGCGTCGATGATCACGCCGAGCCCCCGCAGGTGGCAGGCATTGACGAAGCGCGCGAGGGCGTCAGGACCCCCGTAGGTCTCTTGCACCGCGTACCAGCCGACGCCGTCGTAGCCCCAGTTGTGGGTGCCGTTGAAGGTGTTGACCGGCATCAGCTCGACAAAATCCACGCCGATGTCCACCAGGTGGTCCAGTTTGGCGATCGCAGAATCGAGTGTGCCGTCGGGAGTGAACGTGCCGACGTGCAATTCATAGATGACTGCGCCTGCGACGGGCCGTCCTTGCCAGTCCGAATCAGACCAGATGTCCGGGTCGATCTCGTGCACCTGGGACAGTCCGTGGACGCCATCGGGCTGTCGCGGTGAGCGAGGGTCGGGGAGTGGGTCGGTGCTGTCGTCGATGAGATAGCCGTAGCGGGCGCCGGGCGACGCAGGTACAGGACTTTCCCACCAGCCATCCCCGGTCTCGCGCATCGAATGGATGTCGCCGTCGATCGTCACTCGCATCTGCTGCGCCGTCGGCGCCCATACCGGTAGAGAGGTCACCTCTAAACCGTAGGTGCTATCCATCCGCGCCGCCGTGGTGGTCGCCCGGCGCGTCCAGGATGTGGACCGCGCGGATCGACGCCGAAACGGCTTAAGTTAACGACAAATCACGGCAATGGTAGGCCTGCGAGAGCTTTTGGGCTAATGTGAGCACGCGCGCTTCCAGATCGTGGTGAACACGATCGTCGCTGCGTACGGCAGCGGTGCGACGAAAGAACATCGTGTCGGGTCGGAAACGTTGGTTCGTCGGCGATTTCGATTAGCTATATGGCACTATGAGCGAACTCATACGCAGGGTGTGCGTGTGACGGGGACCACTGAGGCAGGGTGTGAGTACACAAACCGCGGCGTCACGCAGCAGGCGAACAGCCTCGGCTCGTAGTGCAATGCTGCCCGCCAAACGCTGGTTCCGCGGCCACGTGATCGCATCTTTTGAGACCTTCGGGCGGCAGATGACGCTGTTCCTCGAGGTTTTCAAGGTGCTGTTCGTCGACATCGTCAAGCGGCGGTTCCCATTCGGTGAGTTCATCCGCCAATGCGCGTTCATGGCCAACACCTCTGTCATCCCCACTCTTCTGGTTGCCATCCCGGTCGGTGTGATCGTCTCCATCCAGGTCGGCAACATCGCCAACCAGATCGGCGCCACCTCGTTCTCGGGCGCGGCAACCGGTCTCGGCGTGATCAGGCAGGGTGCTCCGCTGGTCACATCTCTTCTGCTTGCCGGCGCGGTCGGGTCGGCCATTGCCGCCGACCTGGGCTCGCGCACCATCCGCGATGAGATCGACGCGATGCGGGTGATGGGAGTCAATCCCACCCAGCGGCTCATCTCGCCGCGCCTCCTGGCCACGATGGTCGTGAGTTTCTTGCTCTGCGGATTCGTGTGCTTCATCGGCTTTGTCACCGGTTACGTCTTCAACGTCTACTTCCAGGGGGGTACGCCGGGTAGTTACACCGGCACCTTCGCGTCCTTTGCATCCCCGGCAGACCTCGCGTTCGCCATCACCAAAGCAGTGATCTTCGGCGCGATCGTCGCGGTGGTTGCGTGCGACCGCGGGCTCACCACGAAAGGGGGACCCTCAGGTGTCGCCAACTCGGTCAACGCTGCGGTGGTCAATTCCGTGATCCTGTTGTTCACGGTCAACGTCATCCTCACCCAGATCTTTGCGGTGGTCGTCCCGGCCAGGGTGGTCTGATGGTCGCCTCCAAGTACACGCCGCCGGCCCTCAAGCCACTCGACTGGGGCAAGAAGGTCTATCAGTCACCCCGAGACACATTGGTGTTGATGGGACATCAGGTCACCTTCCTGGTCCGGTCGGTCGGTGCGGTCCCGATTGCCTTCAAGCACTACAGCAAAGAGATCTGGCGTCTGCTCTCCGACGTCACCTGGGGTAACGGCGCCATCGTGGTGGGCGGCGGAACGATCGGCGTGATCATCCTGCTCGGCATCATGGGTGGCGCAACCGTCGGTATCGAGGGCTATACAGCCCTCAACCTGCTGGGCATGTCGCCGGTCACCGGTGCCATCTCGGCATTCGCGACCACCCGCGAATTGGGACCCCTGCTGGCTGCGGTCGCCTTCACCGCGCAGTCCGGGTGCCGCTTCACCGCTCAGTTGGGGTCCATGCGGATCAGCGAGGAGATCGACGCACTCGAATCGATCGCGATCCGGCCGATGCCGTACCTCGTCACCACCCGCATGATCGCCGCCGTGATCGCCATCATCCCGCTGTACTCGGTGTCGCTGGCCGCGAATTACCTGGCCTGCCAGCTCATGTTCCAAGTGCAGAGCGGGCAGGGTCGCGGCGCATACCTGTCGTACTTCTATCAGTTCATCCTGTCCAAGGACATGGTGTTCTCGGTGATGAAGGTTGTGGTGTTCGTGCTGCTCACGACGTTCATCCAGTGCTACTACGGCTTTTTCGCATCGGGCGGACCAGAGGGTGTGGGGGTGGCAGCCGGCCATGCCATCCGGCTGTCGATCATCGTGCTGGTCTTCGCGAATCTTCTTTTGACACTTGTTTTCTGGGGCCTGTCGCCCGGCATCAGGATTTCGGGGTAATACATGTTCGTCGACACCACCGGACGCAATCCGTCTGTGACCCAGTACTTTCTGCGCGGCGTCGCTTTTGTCGTCGCGCTCGTGCTGATCCTTTTTGTCCTCATGCTCAGGTACCAGGGCACTTTCGAGGAAAAACTCGAGGTCACGGCGACTCTCGACGATGTCGGCGACGGTCTCACGAGTCAGGCGGACGTGCGGTACAACGGTGTCATCATCGGCAGCGTCACGTCGATCGAGACCGCGAACAACGACTTGTCCGACGTCCTCATCGAGGTGGCCCCCGAGCAGGCGCAGGGCGTACCCGCCAACGTGACGGCACGAACGGTGCCCAGCAACCTATTCGGCGTCAACTCGGTGGAACTCATCGCACCGGCTGATCCCAAGGGCCACCTGTCGAACGGGAGCAAGATCACCGCGGACGAGTCCAAGGAGACCATCGCCCTGCAGACCGTGCAGAACGATCTGCGCGAGCTCTTCGTCGCCGTCCCCCCGGAGGAGATCGGCCGCGTCCTCGGGACCATCGCCGACGCGCTGCGTGGCGGCGGAAACGTGTTCTCCGCCTTCGTCGGTACGCTCGACCAGTACTGGCAGCAGATCAATGCCCAATTCCCGGATGGCGCACCTCCCGGATTCGACAACTTCAACCGGGCCATGCAGGGGATCGAACAGTCGACACCTCAACTACTCGATGCCATGGGACGCGCGGTGATCCCGTCCATCACGATCATCGAACGTCAACGCGACCTCGCGAGTACGCTCACCGCGGCCCAGTCCATGATCGACCGCATCCAGGAGTTGTTCGCGCGCAACGGTGATTCGGGCATACAGATCGTGCAGAACCTGAACACGATGACCGGCGCGGTGGCCGTGGACTCAGAGGCGCTTCCGGGCGGCATCCGGGCTCTCAACCAGCTGGCCGGCAAGGTCCTGACCGTTTTCACCGGAACCAATGGAAAGCCGCAGTTGAACATCGGCGTCAGCCTCAGCCCGTTCTTGCAGTACAACCGCCAGAACTGCCCTGTGTACAACGGCGGCGAGTACGGCATCACCCGCGGACCGGGATGTACCGGACCCGGAACCGGCACCGGACCGACGAACTCCGGGCCCCTGGTGGTGCGTCCCGCCGGAGCCGAAGCCGAGACGAACACTGATGATTCCTCCCTTCCCAGGGCAGTCACAACAGGTACGGACAACGAGACACTGCGCGCCGCACTCGATCGCGAACCATCGGCAGCCGACACGCTGATGCTCGGCCCGCTGGTCCAGTCGGTGCGGGTACAGCAGAACACCGGCGGTGAGGGCTGATGGGATACCGCAAGCCTCTCATCGGGTTCAGCCTGTTCGCCGTATTGGCGTTGCTGCTCACCTACACGATCTGGTCGACGCTGGAACGGGCCGTGCCGGGTCAAACCAACGACTACACCGCTTATTTCAGCGATGCCTCGGGGCTGCACCCGGGCGACGACGTGCGGATGGCCGGCGTTCGGGTCGGCCGGGTCTCGGACATAGCCCTCGATCGCAACCGGGCCAAGGTGACGTTCGACCTGCAGACCGACCAGACCATCTTCTCCAACACCCAGGCATCGATCCGCTACCAGAACCTGATCGGACAGCGCTATCTGGGACTCGACCTCGTCGAAGGCGCAGAACAGAAGAAGCTCGAGCCGGGATCCACTCTCGAAGAACCGTCACAGGATTCGTTTGACGTCTCGGCGTTGCTCGCGGGCTTCCAGCCGGTGTTCGACACCCTCGAACCCGAGCAGGTCAACCAGCTCTCGGAGAGTCTTGTGCAGACCTTCCAGGGCAATCAGGTGTCGCTCAGCTACACGATTGAGCAGATCGGAAAGTTGGCCGCAGACTTCGGAAATCGGGATCAGGTCATCGGAGCCCTCATCACCAATCTGAGTGCGGTGATGGGCGACCTCAGCTCGCAGGGCGACCAGATGCAGGTACTGGTGAAGAACCTCGCCGGATTGATCGAGGGACTGAACGGCAACTCGACGTCGCTGGGTGCTTCGGTCGACAGCATCGGTGACGCGACGAGCCGCCTCGGTGGGCTGCTCGGCCGGATCCGTCCCGATGCCGAACAACTCGGGCAGAGCTTGCGGGACACAACCGGCCGCATGATCGGCATCGGCTCCAAACTCGACCAGCTGGCGATCGATCTGCCGCTGTTCCTGGTGCACTTTCCCATGGTGATGGGACAGGGCGCCTACTTGAACATCTACGCCTGCGAACTGGACGTATCGATCGGTGGTGTTCTCTTCCCGCCGGGATTGATCAGCCAGATCGGTGGCACCCAGCACTCGGTGGTGTGCCGATGAGCCCCGGGGAGGCAAACGCTGTGAAGCCGAACATGTTGCGCCGCAGCTGGTCCGAGCATCGCTATTTCTGGCTCGGAGCGATCGGGTCGGTTGTTCTGGTCCTGATCGTGGTGTCCACGTTCGCGATCTCGGAGTCGGGTATCGGCAAGCGGGAGTACACCGCCGACTTTTCCCAGGCCGGCGGTATCCGCCCCGGTGACAAGGTCCGGGTCGCCGGCATCGATGTGGGCGAGGTCTCGAAGACAACGTTGGCCGGCGATCATGTCGCGGTCGCCATGGAGGTCCAGAAGGACGTCGAGGTGATGTCCGACGGTTCCGCCGAGATCAAACTCTCGACGCTGCTCGGACAGCGTTACGTCGACATCAAGGTCGGTGAATCGACCGCTCGACTCAGCGGCTCGAGGATCGCCCGCACCCAGGTGCCGTATGACCTGCAGGAAACCATCGAGCGTGGGACACCGATTCTCGCGGGGGTGAACGCCGAAAGCCTCAGCGACAGCGTGGATGCCCTGAACAAACAGTTGGCCGGCGCGCCGGGCATCACCCGCACCACGTTGGATTCCTTGACCGAGATGTCCAGGGTGATCAGCAACCGCAGTGATCAGATCAACCTGCTCATCAAGGACACCAACTCCGTCACCGAGATCGTCAACAGCAGCCAGTATCAGCTGTCGGTGATCGTCGGTCAGGGCCAGCTGCTGGCTCAGAAGATCGCCACCCGACAGCAATTGGTGATCAAGATGCTCGATGGCGTCGCGGACCTGTCGAACCAGATGTCCGCCATGGGCGCGGAGAACAACAATCAGTTCGCGCCCCTGATCGCCAACCTCAACACGATTTCTGAGGGTATGGAAAAGAACCGGGACAACCTCCGTCACATGCTCGAGGTCCTGCCGCTCACCGTCCGGGCGATCGCCAACACCACCGGATCCGGTCCCTACGCAATGGGTTACCTGCCGTGGGGCATCTTCCCCGACAACTGGCTCTGCGCAGCAAGGGTGGTCGACGGATGTTGAGCACCAGGCAGGTCTCGCGCCGAGGCGCGAGCACGGTACGCCGATCTCTGGTGATGACGGCGCTGCTGATCACCACCGCACTCCTCGGCACCGGATGCACGCTGGTTCCCGCCGAATGGCGCCACGCAGCGGGCGAGTCGATCAAGCTGACCGCCTACTTCGACAGTGTGGCAGGGCTTTACAACGACAACGACGTGGATGTGTTGGGCATGCCCGTGGGTCGGATCCTGTCGATCACGCCTCAGGGTGACCGGGTCAAAGTGGAGTTCACCGTCGACAAGTCGATACCCATCCCGGCAGACGCCACCGCCGCGATCATCAACACCTCGTTGGTGACCACCCGTCACATCGAGTTGTCGCCCACCTACACCGAAGGCGCGAAGCTCGAAGACGGTGACACCGTGGCCAATGCAAAGAGCCCGGTGGAGATCGGGGAGCTCTTCGACACCGTGGACAACCTCGTGGAGGAGTTCAAAGCAGACCCGGATGGCAGTGGACCGCTCGGCGACATGCTGACGATCTCGTCGGGAATCTTCGGCGGCAACGGCGAGCGGATGGCCGTTGCGCTCGAAGAACTCAACAAGGTCGCGCAGGTCGGCGTCGACAACGGAGATGCACTCGTCGAGATGATCAAGAAGATCTCGATTCTCACCACGGCCCTGGTGGACAACTACCCGAAGATGACGGCGTTCTCGTCGGCCATCACCCAGGTCTCGCAGATGCTGGGCGACCAGTCGCCGGGTCTGCAGGCAACCATGCAGGCGTTGAACCAGACATTGAACAACACCGCCACCTTCCTCGAAGGGAACGTCAATGTCGTCGACAGCTCGATGGGCCGGTTGGCTGCACTGATCAGCAATCTCAGTGACTACTCGCGTCAACTGGTCGACACGATCGATGTCGCGCCGTTGGCTTTCGACAATCTGGCCAACTCGGTGTCCGTAGAGCAGAGAGCGTGGCGCGCCCAGTTGCTGATCGACAAGTCGTTGCTCGACACCGAACTGCTTTCGACCTTCTGTGAAGCCATCAACTTGCAGGAAAACGGCTGCCGGACCGGCAAATTGAAGGATTTCGGCCCCGATCTGGGTGTGTTCTCGGCGCTGGTGGAGATGACAAAATGACACGCAGACGTTCGGTGATGCAGGCTCGGGGGGCAGTGGTGGCGGGGCTGGCGGCAACGATGTTGCTGTCCGGTTGCGGCTCCATCCCCGGCCTGACGATCGACCAGATCCCGCTGCCGGCGCCGGGAGGGGTCGGTGACGGCTACGAGATCAAGGGTTCGTTCGGCAACGCGCTGAACCTGCCGTCGCAGGCCAAGGTGAAACTCAACGGCAACGACATCGGGCTGGTGGAATCGATTTCGGCGAACAACTACGCGGCCGACGTCACGATGAAGATCCGCAAGGACATCAAACTGCCGGTGGGCACCGGGGCCGAACTCCGGCAGGGCACACCTCTCGGTGACGTGTTCGTCGCGTTGAAGCCCCCGGAAGGTGATGACACCCAAGGGACGATGGCGCCCGGCGACGAGCTGACAGGCGAGACGTCCGAGGCCGCAACGGTGGAGGATCTGCTGGTCACCGCGACCGCATTTGTCGACGGTGGCTCCATC
This sequence comes from Williamsia muralis, assembly GCF_051487485.1. Classification (GTDB taxonomy): domain Bacteria; phylum Actinomycetota; class Actinomycetes; order Mycobacteriales; family Mycobacteriaceae; genus Williamsia; species Williamsia muralis_B. The sequence continues at coordinate 330,950 of NZ_JAHVCV010000005.1, forward strand.
AAGAACCTGACCGAGATCATCAACGAGTTGTCGGACGCGCTCGGCGGCAAGGCGCCCGAGCTGACGGGCCTGATCGAGGGCATGACCACAGGCATCAGCCGCCTCGCCCAGAACACCGTCGAGTTCGACACTGCGCTCGAATCGTTCAACGGGCTCGCCGAGGACCTGTCGAACGGGCGGGAACAGCTGGTCGCCTCCATCAACACGGTCGGTCCTGCACTGGACGTCGTCAACGGTCAGATCCCGGCACTGGTCACCACGCTCGACAAGACCAGCACCGTCACCGACGCGCTGAACGATTTCCTCGACACCCAGACAGAGAACGCGGTGGAGATGACCAACAACCTGCTGGTGGACATCGATGCCCTGGGCGAAGCCGTCGGAGAACTCGGTCCGTTGGCCGACAAGCTACGTGTCCTGACCCCGAAGTGGGTTGATGCCACCCCCGGCACGGCGGCCACGGTGAGCGCCAGGCTCTGGTATCTGTCACCAGGATTCGGGTTCGACTCGGGTAGCCGGCTACCGGAGATGGAAGATTTCAATCAGGGTGTCAACAGTTTGAACCAGACGCTCACCCGAGTCCTCGCCCGGCTCACCGGTACTCGCGGATGTTGTGGGTGAGGGGACGATGATGACATTCCTCCGTAATCACCGGATCCTGCTGTCCAACCTCGCCTTGATCCTGGTGATGCTGATCGGGTTCGGCTACCTCACACTGGGCGTCCTCCGCTGGCGTCCGTTCGACGACAGTTACACGCTCACAGTCGAATTCGCGAACTCTGGTGGTGTGCAGGAGACATCCGAGGTCACGCTCCGGGGCTCGCGGATCGGTGAGGTGGACACCGTCCGGGTCACCCCGGCGTCCGTCGAGGTCAAGGTGACGATCGACAGCAAATATCAGATCAACACCGATTCCGAGGTCAAGGCTCTCGGACTCTCCGCGGTCGGTGAGCAGTACGTCGACTTCCAGCCACCCACCTCGGACGGCCCGTACTTCTCGAACGGCGACAAGATCTCGTCGGTCCAGACCTCGTCGACGGTTGCGTTCCCGAAATTGCTCGAGTCGACGGTCGGAGTGGTCAAACAGATCGATCCGGTCAAGCTGAAAACCACGATCGACGAACTCGACATCGCACTCGACGCCGGTGGCAAGAACCAGCTCCGCGCCTTGTTCAACAGCGGCGGCGTGATCTTTGCCGACCTCTACCGTGTGCTGCCGGAGACGGTGACGTTGATCCAGAACACCGGCACCATCCTGGAGACCACAGCCGACGTTCAGCCTGATCTCGGCAGGCTCACCGGCGGGATGAGCGGATTGATCGACGCCCTCGTGGCCTCGGATGAGGAACTGCGTACGTTCCTCGGTAGCGGACCGGCCCGGCTGACCACTCTGGCGGGCTCGCTCAATCAATTGCAGGATCCGCTGACCGATGTGCTCAAACAATTCCTCGACATCGCCCAGCAAGGTGCGCTCCGTGCTCCGGCGATGGTGAACCTGCTCCCGTCGATTCGTGACGGTGCCACCACGGCGCAGGCGATGTTCCACGACGGCGCGTGGTGGGCCTTCGGCTCGATCTATCCGCGGCCGTACTGCGAATATCCGACGATGCCGCAGCGGCCGACCCAGATCCTGGAGAGCTCGGTTCCGGTGAATATGTACTGTGTCACCGAAGATCCGACTCAGCAGATCAGGGGAGCCGCGAACGCACCACGGCCGCCGGGGGACGACACCGCCGGGCCACCGCCCAACATGGACCCCAACGCGCGCACCGCTCCGCTGGGCTGACAGCCGACCGCTTCACGGTCCCGGCAGATGCCGTCACCGTTCTCGAGACCTGTTGTGAGGTAGAAACGCCGTTATGGCAGACAAAGATGTACCAACGCCCGTCGGCGACGGCGATGACGCCGACAAGTCGTCGGCGAAGAAGGTTCCATCGGGCAAATCCCGGCGGGCGAAGCCCGCTGTCGCCGAGTCCACCCCCGCATTATCGGGATCGGCCACGTCGTCGTCCGCGAAGAGTTCTGCCACCTCCTCCGCGTCGACCGGAGCGGACACCAAGCAGGCCAAACAGATAACCATCAGTGTCTCGGCAATCGGCAAGGTGGCAGCCGGAGCATTGCTGATCGGCCTGATCGCGGTGACGGTGTTCTTCGGGATGAAGTGGAAGTCCGACCAGGACAAGATCACGGCGGCCGAAGATGCCAAGCGGGCCTCCGACTACTTTGTGACCCAGTTGCTCAACTCCATGAACACCACCACCGCAGGCGAATACGTCGACACGATGTCACCGCTCACCACCGGTCAGTTCAGGGACAACCTGCTCAAGGAGCGGGAGAAGACCCAAGCCGACATCACTCAGATGCAATTGAAGATCACGCCGTCGATCTGGTCGTCGGGTGTGGTGTCCGCCGAAGCGGATTCGGCGACCACACTGATCATCGCCGAGATCACCGGAACCAGCAGCGTTGCCACCACACCGGTGACCAACGTCGGCATGTTCCGTCTGACGTTGGAGAAGCACGACGGAAAATGGCTGGTGTCCCAGATGGATCCGGGCCCGTCCAGCTCAGGTGCCGGATCGGCGGATTCAGCACCGACAAATCCGAATGCGCCCGCGGACCCGAACGCGCCCGCCGTGCCGAATGCACCGGTGGAGCCGGCGCCACCAGCCCCCGCGCCGGCCGGCTGATCGTCAACCGTCAGGGTCGAGGGTCAGAGGCTGATCCGCTCGCCGGTCTCGGGATGGAACAGGTGCACCTTTCCGCTGTTCTGCCGCAGCCGGACCGCTTCGCCCAACTTCGCGGGTGACCGCTGGCCCGATCGTGCCACCAGTGTCAGCGGTCCGCCCTCGAGACTCCTGACATGCGGGTCTTCGAGCGTGGCGTACACGTACGTCTCGCTGCCCAGTTCTTCCATGAGCGCCACCGTCACACCGAGTCCGTCGCCGCCGTCGCCGAGCGAGAGTTCCTCGGGTCGAATGCCCACGGTGACCTCCTGCAGACCGGACTTCTCGATCAAGGTGGTCGAGTCCGCGTCGAGGTCGATCCTGGACCCGGCGACGGTCACTGCACCGTCGCGTACCGGCGCGGTGAACAGGTTCATCGCGGGCGACCCGATGAAGCCGGCGACAAAAGCGTTCTTCGGTCGGTCGTAGAGCTCGGTCGGTGTGCTGAATTGCTGCAGCACACCGTTTTTGAGGACCGCAACGCGGTCACCCATGGTCATTGCCTCCACCTGGTCGTGGGTGACGTAGACGGTGGTGGTGCCGAGACGCCGCTGCAAGGCAGCGATCTGGGTGCGGGTCTGCACGCGCAACTTCGCATCGAGGTTCGACAGTGGTTCGTCCATGCAGAACACCTGCGGTTCGCGGACGATGGCCCGGCCCATCGCCACCCGCTGGCGCTGGCCGCCGGACAACTTGCCCGGCTTGCGGTCGAGGTAGTCGGTGAGGTCGAGGACCTTGGCAGCCTCGGCGACCTTGCGCTTGCGCTCCTCGAGCCCCACGCCGCGCATCTTCAGGGCAAAGCCCATGTTCTCGCCGACCGTCTTGTTCGGGTAGAGCGCATAGTTCTGGAAAACCATGGCGATGTCACGGTCTTTGGGGGCGACGCCGACCATGTTGTTGCCGCCGATTTTGATTGCCCCACTGTCGATCTCCTCGAGACCGGCGAGCATGCGCAGGGCGGTGGACTTACCTGAACCCGAGGGGCCGACGAGTACAACGAACTCGCCGTCTTCGATGTCGAGGTTGAGTGAGTCGACGGCCAGCGAATCGGCGCCCGGGTAGACGCAGCAGGCGTTTTCGTAGCTGATGGTTGCCATTGTGTGCTCCTGTTTATTTGATGGCCCGGGCGGAGCCCGAATGATGTGCTCCGCCGAAGCTCATTTGATGGCTCCGAAGGAGAGGCCGCGGACGAGTTTGTTCTGAGCGATCCAGCCGCAGATGACCACCGGCAGAGCGGCTATCACCGAGGCGGCGGACAGCTGGGCCCAGAAGAGCCCCTGCCCGGACATGAACCCGGTGAGGGCCACTGGCATCGTCTGGGCGTTGACGGCCGTCATGTTCACCGCGAAGAAGAACTCGTTCCACGAGAAGATGACGCAGATCAATGCGGTGGCAGCGATTCCTGGGGAGATCAGCGGAAGAATCACCTCACGAACCGAGGTCCAGAGACTGGCGCCGTCGATCTCGGCGGCCTCCAGCAGTTCACTGGGTACCTCGAGGAAAAACGATCGCATCATCCACACCGCGATCGGCAGGTTCATCGACGTGTACAGGACGATGAGTGTCCAGACGTTGTCGAGCATCCCGATCTGGCCCACGATGACGTACAGGGGGATGATGACGGCTACCACGGGCAGCATCTTGGTGCTGATGAAGAAGAACAGGGCATCGCTTGTCTTCTTCACCGGACGCAGCGAGAGTGCAAACGCGGCCGGAATGCCCAGCAACAGAACGATGATCGTCGACACCGTCGTCACGAACAGTGAGTTCAGCAGTGCGGTCCCGACGCCCGCATCGAAGACCGCCTTGAATTGGTCGAGCGTCGGGGTGAAGAAGAACGTCGGGGGATTGGTCGCCGCATCGCTCTCCTGCTTGAACGCGGTAAGCACCATCCAGGCGACCGGGAAGAAGAACCCGATGGCGATGATCCAGGTGAAGGCGGTCAGCAGGCTTCCGCCACGGTTGCGCCGCTTCTTGATGTCCTTGATGTCGGTATGTGCTTGTGCCGGTGTGTTGTTCACTGCGGTGGACATCAGGCTGCCTCCTCTTTTCCGCTGAAACTCTTGAAGATCAGGCGAAGGGCGAGGCTCGACAAGATGATGGTCGCGACCACTGTGACCACGCCCATCGCGGCCGCCTGTCCGACATCGAAACCGAGGAACGCACGTTGGTAGATGTAGAAGGGAAGATTCGAACTGGCGACACCCGGACCTCCCGAGGTCATCATGTACACCGCGTCGAAGGTGTTGACCAGGTAGATGGCTCCGAGGACAGATCCCAGTTCGATGAACCTGCGCAGGTGAGGCAGCGTCAGCTCCCGGAACAGCCGAAAGCTGGTGGCGCCGTCGACGCGGGCGGCCTCCTGGATGTCCTTCGGCATCGACTGCAGACCGGCCAGGATCAGCAACATCATGAAAGGTGTCCACTGCCAGACCAGTTCGGCCATCACGCTGGCGAGCGGGAACTCGCTGAGCCAGTCGACGTCACCGAGGCCGAATGGGCTCAGCGCCCAGTTGACCAGGCCGTTGGTGGGGGAGAGCAGGCTCGTCTTCCACAGCAGGGCGGCGGCCACCGGGGTGACCAGGAACGGGGTGATCAGCAATGTACGGACAATGCTGCGCCCGATGAACTTGCGGTCGAGGAGGATGGCGAAGAACAGGCCGAGCAGAACCGAGATGACAACGGTCCCGACGATGAGGATGACGGTGTTCAGTGCCACCGTCCGGAACTGGCTGTCGGTGAACACATCGACATAGTTGTTGAGCCAGTTGAACTCCCGAGACCCGGGACGCACCAGATTCCATGACTGGGTGGAGTAGTACAGCGTCACGATGAAGGGGATCTGCGTGACGATGATCATGAATATCAACGCCGGTAGCAGCGGCCCCCGTCGTCGCCATCCTTCGGCGCGCGAGATCCTGTCCCGTTTGGACGTTATCGGCGGCGGCGCGGAACCCGGATCGGGCTCGGTGCCTCGCTCTGCGAGTGCGGTGGCCATGTCCTCACTGCTCCTTCTTGTAGGACTCGCCGACTACCTCGGCGTACTTCTGGGACTGTTCGAGCGCTTCGTCGACAGAGATCTGTCCGGCGATCGCCGCGCTGATCTGCTGGCTCACCCGGGTGCCGAAGTCTTGGAACTCGGGGATGGCGATGAACTGGATTCCGGTGTAGGGCACCGGGTCCACTGTCGGTTTGTTCTGATCGGCGGCCTGCATCGATTTGAGGGTCGGCTCGGCGAAGGCGCCCGAGATCTCCTTGTACGCCGGCAGCTCATAGGTGGAGAGTCGGCTGCCGGGCGGGACGCTGGCCGCGCCGAGTTGCTCGGCCACCATCTTGATGTAGTCCTTGCTGGTCATCCATTCGATGAATTTCCAGGCGTCGTCCTTCTTCTTGCTGCTCTCGGGGATACCGAGCGACCAGGCGTACAGCCAGCCGTTGCCGCCCTTGGCCATGCTGGGAGCCATGGCGTACCCGACATTGCCCGCGATATTGCTGTCGTCCGGGCTCTCGAGCACTGAGACCGCGGAGGTCGCGTCGTACCACATCGCAACCTGGCCCTGCGACATCAAGTTGGCGCATTCCTGGAAACCTGTTGAGGCAGCGCCGGGTTCGCCATATTGGCGGACAGTGTCGACATAGAACTCGACTGCTTCTTTGACCTGGGGACTGTCGAGCTGAGCATTCCAGTCCTCGTCGAACCAACGTCCACCGAAGGCGTTGATCACGGTGTCCAGCGGTGCCAGGGTCTCACCCCATCCCGGCTTGCCGCGCAGGCAGATTCCCGACACGTCGCCCTTGTTGAGTGTCTTGGCGGCTTCCTGCACCTCAGGCCAGGTCGGCTCCGCGGGCATGTTGATTCCCGCGTCGGCGAGCATCTGCTTGTTGTACATGAGGAACGAGGACTCACCGTAGAACGGTGCCGAGTACATGTTGCCCTCGTAGGACAGTGCCTCGCGGAGGGTCGGGATGAAATCGTCCTGGTCGTACCCGGGGCTGGAGACCATGTACGGGGTGAGGTTGACGAGCCAGCCGTTCTCGGCCCAGGTCGCCGTCTCGTAGTTGCTGATCATCACCACGTCGAACTCGCCGCCGCCGGTTGCCACCGAGGCGGTGATCTTGGCGCGTGCCTCGTTCTCGGACAACGTGACGAACTTGAGCTTGACGCCGGGGTTCTCCTTCTCGAACTGGGGAGACAATGCGATCGCATCTTGCATCTGAGAGTTGGAGACCAACGCGATGGTGACTGCCTCACCGCCGCCGTCCGTGAAAGATCCGGCGCCGCTGCAGGCGGAGGCCGTCAGCGCAACGGTTCCCGCGAGGGCAAGGGGCGCAAGGGCTCTGCGCCATCTCGCCCGTGTTCTCGGCTTCGTCGAGTCAGTCATCATTGACCTTTCTCTTGCGTGATGAGCCAGTGCGCGGTGCCCAGATCGGTGATCAGTGTGGTGGCGAGGCCACCTCGGAGGGCACCCAGGATCGACTCGCGGCGGTGGGTTCCACCGGAGATGAGCATGGTGGTGGGGCAGGAACGGACGGCCTCGAGTGGAACGGAGACCGTGCGGTCGACGAGCGACGATTCGACCGTGACCCCGTCCTTGTCGTAGAACCGCCCGCCGATCTCGCCGACCGCCCCGAGTCCGGTCAATTCGTCGAGGATGGCGGCGTCGATGTACGCCCCTTCGAAAAGGGTGGTGGACGTGGTGACCGACCCGACGCCGAACACCATCACATCGGCTTCTTCGGCGGCTTTGAACGACTGCGACAGGATGGAGTCCCGCTGCATCGCCCTCACGGTGTCGGGATCGGCATAGAGCGGGGCAACAAGTCGAAGTGGTTGTGCGCCCAGGCGTTCGGCGAATCGGGACAGTGCGTGATCAACCCCGGTGTGGTACTCGACAGACGTCATGGAGCCGTCCATCTGCACCACCCGCCGGCAGCTGGCCGAGCGGGGCGTGATCGAGTCGGCCACGGCGACCGTTTCCGGTCCCCATGTGAAGCCGAGTGTGCTGTTCGGCTCGAGTCTCCGGATGAGAACCGACGCTCCCGCCCGTCCGAGCGCGGAGTCTCCGGTCTGCGTCCCATCGGCGAGCTGATCGATGATGAGCGCCTCTTTGAGTCCGAACACCGTCTCGAGTTCGCGCTCCTCGTCGGTGTGGATGGAGCCGGCCAGATGCGGGGGTGCGTCGATGACCACACGCACAAGACCCTGGGCGCGTGCCCTGGCGATGAGCCGGCCGGCGGTGGGGCGGGAGAGGCCCAACCGCGCGGCGACCTCCGCCTGGGTGAGCCCTTCGAGGTGATACATCGTGGCCGCACGAACAAGTAGGCGCAGGTCTTGCCCGGTGTCGGCGGTGGGCTCCAGCGGTGACGCGTTCACGCGTCCTCCTCATCGAGGTGTGAGTGAGCAAATGCTCACTGGTGGTGCATATGCTCAGTAAGCTAACATCCACAATGTGACCCACGCAACACCCACAAAGGACCGGCGAATGACTCCAGCCACCATGACCGCGAGTGTCCTGACCGCACCCGGCAGTCTGACCATCGAACGGCGAGAGGTCCCGTCGCCCGATCCCGGGGACGTATTGGTGCAGGTGAGCGCGGTAGGGGTGTGCGGATCCGACGCCCACTACTACCGACATGGACGGATTGGTGACTTCGTCGTGTCGGCGCCGTTGGTGTTGGGACATGAAGCCGCCGGGCGGATCGTGGCGGTCGGCAGCGGGGTGCCGGAGTCGCGGATCGGGGAGCGGGTGTCCATCGAACCCCAACGACCTGACCCCGACGACGAGCCGACGCGACGCGGACAGTACAACCTGTCTCCGCACATGCGGTTCTACGCAACACCACCGGTGGACGGTGCACTCGCCGAGTTCGTGACCATCGGGTCGGCCTTTGCCCACCCTGTGCCCGACTCGGTGAGCGATGAGGCGGCAGCGTTGTTCGAACCTCTGTCGGTGGCGATCGCTGCTTGCCGCAAGGCAGAGGTCGGGGTCGGTGACGGCGTGTTGATCACCGGTGCGGGCCCGGTCGGTCTGCTCTGTGTCCAGGTGGCGCGGGCGGCGGGAGCCACCCGCATCGTGGTGACCGACGTGAACCGCACGCGACTCACGGTCGCGGCCGGATTCGGGGCAACGGACGTTCTCACCCCGGATGAGCTGGACACGACGATCGGCGTCGACTCCTTCATCGACGCATCGGGCGCGGAATCGGCGATCTCATCCGGCATCGCCGCCGTCCGACCCGGTGGCCGCGTGGTCCTGGTGGGCATGAGTGCGAACTCGACGATGGCGTTTCCCATCTCGCTTGTCCAGAATCGGGAACTCGTTGTAACAGGGGTGTTCCGGTACGCCAACACCTGGCCGATCGCGCGCGAGCTGGTCACCTCGGGCAAAGTGGATCTCGACTCGATGGTCACCGGTCGCTTCGGTTTGTCCGAGGTGGCCGAAGCCCTGGATGCCGATCGGCAGCCGGGGAGTATCAAAGCTGTTGTCTACCCGGGCAGGCTCGGTGGATCGGCAGGGGAGGGGGCATCGTGAAACTGGACAACGCAAGTCTGGCCGATCTTGTGACGGTGCCGAAACCCGGGTACAACCGGGCCCAACTGGGCTGCGGCATCGTGCATTTCGGCGTCGGCGGATTTCATCGTGCTCATCAGGCCATGTACGTCGACGCGTTGCTCACCTCGGATCCGGCCTCGCGGGATTGGGCGATCTGCGGCGTAGGAGTGCTACCAGGTGATGTGCACATGCGAGATGCGCTGGTACCGCAAGATGGGCTCTACACGTTGACCCTCAAGCATCCCGACGGGACGATGCAGACCTCGGTTGTCGGCTCCATCGCCGAGTATTTGTTCGCACCCGACGACCCGACGGCGGTGATCGACAAGCTCGCCGACCCGGCCACCCGCATCGTGTCGCTCACCATCACCGAGGGCGGGTACAACTTCTCCTCTGCGACAGGGGAATTCGATCTGACCAACCCGGCGATCCAGGCCGATCTACAGCCGGGTGCTGTTCCTTCGACAACGTTCGGCATCGTCGTCGAGGCCCTCGGTCGTCGTCGCGACGCCGGGCACCCCTCGTTCACGGTGATGTCGTGCGACAACATCGAGGGCAACGGGGACATCGCACGCAAGACCTTCACGGCCTTTGCGTGCAGCAAGGACCCCGGTCTGGCCGAGTGGATCAGCGACAACACAGCTTTCCCGAATTCGATGGTCGACAGGATCACCCCGGCCACGCCGCCCGACCTCGGTGATGAGGTGCAGGCGCGCACCGGCATCGCGGACCGGTGGCCAGTGGTGGCCGAACCTTTCACCCAGTGGGTTCTCGAGGACTCGTTCTCGGCCGGCCGGCCTCGGCTCGAGTCGGTCGGTGTGCAGGTGGTCTCCGACGTGGGCCCGTACGAGCTGATGAAGCTCCGGCTGCTCAACGCGGGCCATCAGACCCTGTGTTACTTCGGCCATCTGATGGGCTACCGGCTTGTGCACGACGCAGCGCAGGATCCGTTGATCCGTCGTCTCCTGCTGGGCTACATGAACAACGAGGCTCGGCACACGCTGTTGCCGCTTCCCGGTGTGGATGTGGATGCGTACATCGAGACGTTGATCGAGCGGTTCTCCAACCCGGCCATCGCCGACACCATCGCGCGCCTCTGCCAATACTCGTCAGACCGGATACCGAAGTGGTTGTTGCCCGTCATCCGTCAGCAGCTCGAGGCCGGTGGTGACGTGGTGTTGGCTGCGGCGGTGGTGGCCAGCTGGACCCGCTACGCAGAAGGGGTGGACGAATCAGGTGAGCCGATCGATGTGGTCGACCCGCTCGCGGATTCATTGGTCCCCCTCGCGGTCCGGAGCCGCAACGAACCGTTGGCGTTTGTGCAGAATCGTGAGCTGTTCGGTGACCTCGCCGACGAGAACCGATTTGTGCGCCCCTACCTGTGGACGTTGGAGTCGTTGCGCCGCAATGGCGCTCGGGAAACGTTGAAGCAACTGCTGGTGGAGAACAACAACCCCCGAGGAGCCTGACGGGCCGCCTGGAGTTACTCGGCTGCCGCGTCGTCGTCGTGACTGACGATGTTGATGACGTTGCCGTCGGGCGCCCGGACGAAGAATCTGCGCACGCCCCACGGTTCCGTGGTCAACGGGTGGACGATCTCGAACCCACGTCGTTGCGCTTCGGCATAGGCCTCTTCCACCTGGTCGCCCACGTGTACCGAGATCACCGAATCGACAGGCGAGGTCGCATCCTCGGTGACGAGCTGAATCGCCGCCCGGCCGTCTGCGGACTGGTAGTTGGCCACCCAGCCCAGGTTGAAAGCCTCGATATCGAGGCCGAGGTAGTCAGAGTAGAAGTCGCGCGCAACGGTGATGTCGGGCACCGACATATTCGCTGTGACACCGGTGGGTTTCATGGGCACTCCTTCGCCTGTGTTGTGGTGACAGTGTGGGGCGAACGGCCTGGGAGGGCAAGGGTCCCCAGTCTTGACTTCAAGTCGCGTTGAGGTCCTATCGTTGGCCCGGTGACGAACACGCAGCCATGGCCTGCTGACGATCCGCCCGAGCAAGGGCTCGGACTCATGCGATTGACGGAGGCAAGTACCGATCCTGATCGTGATCCGACGGCGGTGGTGCATGCCGCACTGGACCTCGGAGTGACCCTGCTGGACACCGCCGAGATGTACCGCAACGAAGAACTGGTCGGGCGTACCATCGCCGGACGCCGCGAAGAGGCCATCCTGTGCTCGAAGTTCGGTGTCAGATGGGGTGATTCGGGTCGATTCGATGACTGGAGTGTGCACGCCGACGCCGCGACGGTGGTCTCTTCGTGCGAGGGCAGCCTGCGCCGCCTGGGTGTAGAGGTCATCGATCTCTACTACTTGCACCACCGCAGTGAGCACACCCCGATCGAGGAGACGGTCTCGGCCATGGCGGGGCTGATCGACGCGGGCAAGATCCGCTCGATCGGCCTGTCGAACGTCACCGTCGAAGACGTTCGCCGAGCGCACGCGGTCCATCCGGTCCACGCCGTGCAGGAGGCGTGGTCGCTCTCGACACCCGTGCCCGGGTCGATGTCGGAAGCATTGGCAGAGTTGGGTATTGCGCTGGTCGCGCATTCACCGACCGGCCACGGCGCCCTGCGTGCCGAAGATTCCTCACCTCTCGGTGTGGCGCTGGCCGACGTCGCCCGACACCGCGGGGTGTCGCCGGGGCAGGTGGCCCTGGCCTGGGTGCACTGTCAGGGCCGGAGACGAGATGAGGTCGTCGTACCGCTACCGGGGACCACCAGTGTGCGCCATCTGCACGACAACGTGGCCGCCACCGGCATCGAGCTCGATGACAGCGAACTCGATCGGCTCACCGAAGCGGCAGCGCCGACATCAGTCGCGTAACAGGTTGCCGAGGGCACCATGCCCTCGGCGCATACCCACGGGGACGATGTTGGTGTTGGTGTTGGTGTCGAGGTAGTTGCCGTCGCCCGGTCAGTTGCGGCCGACGGTCAGTCCCGATGCCTCGTGGTACTGCTCGACAACATGAGGCGTCGGATCGGCCTCGTAGATACGTTCGTCGGCGGCCGACCAGCGAGGTGGTTCGGACGTGGGGTCCAGCGACCAGGCGGCCTGACGAGCGGCACCGAGCGCGACGTATTCGCCCGGTTCCGGGACCACGACGGGGCGGGCGAAGATCGCCGGGGCCAACTCCCGGATGGCCGCAGAGCGTGCGCCGCCACCGACGAGGATGATCCGGTTGATCTCGATGCCTTGGTCGCGGATCCGGTCGGCGCAGTACTGGAGGGAACACAGCAAACCTTCGACGCCCGCCCGGGCGATGTTCGCGCTGTTCAGGTTTCGCCCGGTCATGCCGTGCAAGGCTCCGCGCGTGCGCGGCAGGTTGGGGGAGCGTTCCCCCTCGAAGTACGGCACCAGGGACAGCCCCTCGGCGCCCGCAGGCGCAGACAGGGCAAGGTCGGACAACGTGTCGAAGTCGACGTCGAGCATCTTGGCCACGGCCGCCAGCACGGGGGCCCCGTTGAGAGTGCACACCAGCGGCAATTGCCGGCCCGTGGCGTCGGCGAAACCGGCAACCAGTCCGGCATAGTCGGTCGGTGCACTGTCACTGACCGCGCTGACAACCCCGGAGGTGCCGAGTGACACGATGCAGTCGCCGGGGACGGCGCCGAGCGCCAGCGCCGCTGCTGCGTTGTCGCCGGCGCCCGCACCGATGCCCGCGCCCGACCGCATGGCGCCACCGTTCTGTGCCGGGCCGACGATCCGGGGCACCATCGGTGCCCGGCCTCTCATCGCCAAGTCCAGCAACCGAGGCTGGTACTCATCGGCCGCTGCGCTGAAATAGCCTGTGCCACTGGCGTCGCTGCGATCGGTCCACAGGTCGGCCAGATCGGTACTGCCGGTGAGGCGCCAGCTGAGCCAGTCGTGGGGGAGACACACCGCAGCGGTGCGATCGGCGTTGGCGGGTTCGTTGTCGGCAAGCCAGCGCAGCTTGGTGGCGGTGATCGACGCGACCGGGACCACCCCAACTTCGTCCACCCACTGCTGCGGCCCGCCGAGGTCTGCGATCAGTTCGTCGGCGGCGGGACCGGACCGGGTGTCGTTCCACAGCAGCGCCTCTCGCACCACCTCACCGGATTCATCCAGGCACACCATGCCGTGTTGCTGCGCTCCGACGGACACCGCTGCGACGTCGTCGAGTCCCCCGGCAGCTTCGATCGCCGACCCGAGGGCCTGCCACCATTGATCCGGGTGTACCTCGGTGCCCGTCGGGTGTGGCGCGCTACCCGAGCGCACGACGCGGCCGTCGGCTACGTCGCACACCACCACCTTGCTGGATTGGGTCGACGAATCGATTCCTGCGACCAACATGGTGTCCAACTCCTCAGTGCGCGCTCGCGTTGGTGAAGCCCGCAACCAGGACGCTGGTCACTCCCTCACACGCTCAAAAATGCCGACCGGCGTGGCCAGTCCTGACAGCGTCACATTACCGTCGACGTCAGTCCCGGTGATCTGCTCCCGCCACGTACCGGCGGGGAGATCGAGATGGGTCTGGGCCCATTGCTCGGCGTCGAGGCCGACGGTCCAGCGAGCTGCCGCGACGATCACTTCGATCACCCCGGTCGTCGAAGTGCGGCCGAAGGCCACCAGATGATCGGCGGCCGGACCGGTGCCCGACAGCGGCTCGTACCCACCTTGGACGAACACCTCCGGCCGGCGCCGGCGAAGGGTCAAGGCCGCCCGCACCACACGGGTCTTCGGGTGGCCGCCATCGCGGGTGTAGTCGACCGCCCGGCGATTGTCCGGGTCCACGAGGGAATCGTCGAACCACTCGGTGCCCTGATAGACGTCCGGGATTCCGGGCAGCAACGACGCCAGTGCCTTCTGCGCCAAAGCGTCGGATTCGATGTGAGGCAGCATCTCCTGTACGAGCTGGGTGTACTCGGGCGCACACGGGCCGTCGAACGAGGCATCGATCCAGGCATGTACTGCGGACTCGAACTGTTCGTTCACGTCGGTCCACGTGGTGCCCACCCCGCCTTCGCGGATCGCCTTTGTGGCGTAGTCGTGGAAGCGGGTACGCAGGGCCCCGGTGATCACGCCGTCGACCGGCCAGATCCCGAACAGGTTCTGCCGCAAGAAGAGTCCGGTGACCCCGGCGGGTGCCGGGTTGCGGGACTCCGAGCGGTCGACGAAGTCGGTCCACTTCTGCGGGATCTGGGACAAGATGCCGATGCGTGCCCTGACGTCCTCACTCCGCTTGGTGTCGTGAGTCGACAGTGAGGTCAAGGCCCGCGGCCAGATCTTCGCCCGGGTCACGTTGGCGGCGTGGAAGTCCTCGATCGATTCACCGAAGGCAGCGGGGTCGCCGCCGACCTCCTGCAGGCTGACCAGCCGTGCGGTCCGGTAGAACAGGCAGTCCTCGACGCTCTTCGCGGTGACGGCGCCGCACACCTGGGCAAGCCGGCTGCGCGATTCGTCCTCGGTGGCCACTGCCGATGCGAGCAGTTCGAAGGCAGTTGCCAGGGCCGGCAACCGTTCTCGCTCACTTGCGATGACCGAATCCAGAGTTCCGGCGAGTATCGGGTAGTCGGCGCGATAGACGCCCAGACCCGCGATCACCGCGCCGATCGCCGAATCGAGGTCGTCGTTCGAGAACACTTCGCCATCACGGGCCGTTGCGGTGATCGCCCGTCGCAGGCGGGCCCGTTCGGCAGGGAAGGTCTCGTCGAGGATCGACAGTTTGAGCTGTCGTTCCGCGGCGTGCAGCCACAGCTCGTCGCCGCGATCACCGGTGTATTTCTGATGCAGCTGTCCGAGAGCCGATTCGCCGGTCGGGTCGATGAGCACCGCGCCCACCGATCGCATCGTTTCGTAGCCGGTGGTGCCGTCGACCGGGAGGCTCGGATCCAGGGGCTCGTCATGGGCAAGGATCTTCTCGATCAACAGGATCCGGTCCGGTCCGATGTCCGCACGCAGCCGCTGCAGGTAGTCCTGGGGGTCAGCCAGACCGTCCGGATGGTCGACGCGAAGACCGTCCACGAGGTCTTCTGCGACGAGCTGACGGATCAGGTCGTGGGTGGCCGCGTAGACGGCAGGGTCCTCTTGTCGCAGTCCCGCCAGACCATTGACGGAGAAGAAGCGGCGGTAACCGATGACGCCGATGTTCCACGGCACCAGCCTGTAGTGCTGCCGGTCATGGACCTCTTGGGCGGACTGGCCGCCGTCGGTGCCGGGGGCGAGTGGGAACCGGTGTTCGTAGAACGAGAGTTCTGGTTCGTCCCCGCTTGTATCCACCTCGAGTGATGCCACGTCGTCGGCGGACCCGAGAACCGGCAAAGCGATCTTGCCGTCGGCCCCGTTGTCCGACGACCAGTCGATGTCGAAGTAGTCGGCGTACTCGGACGTCTTGCCGTTGCGTAATACGTCCCACCACCACGGGTTCTGCCGAGGGTCCTCGACACCGGTGTGATTGGGAACGATGTCGACGATCACGCCGATACCGCGGTCGGCCGCAGCCGATCGCAGTTCCCGCAAACCCTCGATTCCACCGAGCGACTCGGCAACCGCGGGCGGCGGAACCCAGTCGTACCCGTGCGTCGACCCCTGTTGGGCGGTCTGGATCGGCGACAGGTACAGATGGCTGACGCCCAGCCCTTCGATGTGGTCGAGCTGTTCAATTGCGTCGGCGAAGGTGAACTCGCCGTGCAGCTGAAGCCGGTAGGTGGCCGTCAGCGGCAGGATCATGGGTACTCCAGCGGTTGTCGAGCCAGGCCGGTATCGGTGTCCGGCCAAGGCGTTGGCACAAGATCGGAGATCAATTCACTTTGCGGAGTACCAACAACGACCGTTCCCTAACCAATAGGGCGCTGCCGGCTTTCGCGTTGACCGTGCTCGAGCCGGTCGGGTGGGCGGTGTCGAGTTCGCCGGTCCACTCGTTGGCATAGAAATCGGTCGGCACCCGGAAGACGATCGGCTCGTAATGCGCGTTGAAGCACATCAAGAAATCGTCGTCGACAACCAGCCGTCCGCGAACGTCCTTCTCGTTGATGCCGGATCCGTTGAGGAAGACGGCCAGGGATTTACCGAAACCGCTGTCCCAGTCCTCCTCGGTCATCTCCTCACCGCTGGGTGTGAGCCAGGCGATGTCACGCGCCTGGTTGCCGGACCGGATGGGGCGCCCGGCGAAGAATCGGCGCCTGCGGAACACCGGATGCGTCGACCGCAGGGCGATGACCCTGCGGGTGAACTCGAGAAGATCCGAGTTCTTCTCCGCCAGTTCCCAATCCATCCATGCGATTGGGCCGTCCTGGCAGTAGACGTTGTTGTTGCCGTTCTGGGTGCGGCCGATCTCGTCGCCGTGGGCGATCATCGGGGTGCCCTGGCTCAGCATCAGCGTCGCCAAGATGTTGCGTTGCTGACGTGCGCGAAGACGTTCGATGTCGGGGTCGTCGGTCGGACCTTCCACACCGCAGTTCCACGACCGGTTGTGGCTTTCCCCGTCCCGGTTGTCCTCGCCGTTCGCCTCGTTGTGTTTCTCGTTGTACGACACCAGATCTCGCAGGGTGAAGCCGTCGTGCGCCGTCACGAAGTTGATGCTGGCGCTGGGACGGCGCCCGGTTGCCTCGTAGAGATCTGACGAGCCGGTCAGCCGCGATGCGAACTCTCCGAGCGTCGCGGGCTCACCGCGCCAGTAGTCGCGCACGGTGTCGCGGTACTGCCCGTTCCATTCGGTCCACAGTCCTGGGAAGTTACCCACCTGGTAACCGCCCTCGCCCACGTCCCACGGCTCGGCGATCAACTTCACCTGGCTGACCACCGGATCCTGTTGCACCAGATCGAAGAAGGCCGACAACTTGTCCACGTCATGCAGCTCGCGGGCGAGTGTCGAGGCGAGGTCGAAACGGAAACCGTCGACGTGCATCTCGAGCACCCAGTACCGGAGCGAGTCCATGATCAGCTGCAGCGTGTGCGGATGGCGCACGTTCAGACTGTTTCCGGTGCCCGTGTAGTCCATGTAATGCCAGGGCTCGCCGTCGACGAGTCGGTAATACGCGGCGTTGTCGATGCCGCGGAAGGCGATGCTCGGACCGCGATGGTTGCCCTCGGCGGTGTGGTTGTAGACAACATCGAGGATCACCTCGATCCCGGCCTCGTGGAATGCCCGCACCATTGCCTTGAACTCCGGGACCGCTCCGCCGGCCCGCTGGTTGGCGGCGTAGTCGGCGTGGGGTGCCATGAAGCCGAAGCTGTTATAGCCCCAGTAGTTTCGCAGGCCTTGATCGAGAAGGGTCTGGTCCTGGAGGAACTGGTGCACGGGCATCAGTTCGATGGCCGTGACACCCAGTGCCGTGAGGTGGTCGATGATCGCGGGGTGGGCGAGGCCGGCGTAGGTTCCGCGGAGCTGTTCGGGCACTTCGGGATGGGTTGCCGTCATGCCCTTGACGTGGGCTTCGTAGATGATGGTCTCGTAGTAGGGCCGATTCGGAGAGCGATCGTGCTGCCAGTCGAAGAACGGGTTGATCACCACGGACGTCATCGTGTGTCCCAGCGAGTCGAGCCTGGGAGGTTCGCCGAACAGGGGGTCGGGCGTCGGTTCTGATCGCGGTTTGGGCGTGGGCTCCGGGGCGGGTACTGCCGAGTCATCGTCGTTGGCATTGTCAACGGGGGACTCGAGAGTGGTTGCGGTCGCGACGTTTTCGACATCGTCGGACGGGTCTGCGAACTGGTCTGACGCTGCGGCGTCGCCTGTCGAAGCAGCGACATCGAGCGAACCCAGCGTGTCGGTACCGGTGTCGCTGGCGGTCTGAGGGCCCGGGTCGTCGCCGCGGTCCGTGTCGGCCGTGGGCTCGGTCGATGCCTGTTCCTGCGGATGTTCGTCGAGCACGATCGGGTACGAGTACAGCGACGCGTCTCCGTCGAACTCACCGTGGAACGCCTTGCCGTACGGATCGACCAACAGCTTGGAAGGGTCGCAGCGATGGCCCTGACGAGGGTCATAGGGGCCGTGGACCCGATAGCCGTAGAGCTGACCCGGCGATATCGACGGCAGGTAGGCATGCCACACATAGCCATCGACCTCCTCGAGGGGCACGCGTGTCTCAGACCCGTCAGGACCGATCAGGCACAGGTCCACGGCAGTGGCCACTTCCGAGAAGAGCGAGAAGTTGGTACCCGCTCCGTCGAACGTCGCGCCGAGAGGATATGCGGTACCCGGCCACACCATCAGCTCCTCGACCATGCCGCCTGTGGCGTCGGCGGTGGTGCCGTGTACGGCCACCGCGACGTCGTCAGAGCCGGTCGAATCGTCCACGGTTCTGGCAGACGACACGTCGCTTCCGGGGGTTGATGTCATGGGCACCCTCGCATTTTCATGTTGATGACCCTACTGTTCGCGGAGGCCCGCGGCACTGTCAGTGCGGAGCCATCGCACCAGATCACCGGAAGAGTAGAGGGTGGTTCAGGTCCAGGGCAGCGCGGCTTGCATCTGACGTTGCAGTTCCGCTGTGAGACTGCGCACATAGGTCGCGCTCAGGTGATGCCAGTCGTGGTAGACGGTGATGTTCCCGACCACGGCGGGGCAGGTCGTGTCGTTGCACATGCCGTCCGTCAGATCGAGCGGCAAGACGTTCGGGTGGTCCTGCACGATGTCGAGCGTGGGGTTCGTCGGCGCGAACGAGGCGGCACGCGCGGTGTCGCAGTTGTCGCTGTCGCGGGTGTTGGCCAGGCAGTCCGGGGTGTTGATCGGTCCATCGGCGTTGTGTGGCCACGAGCTGTCGCGCATCCCGAGGATGGGGATGTTCGCCTGGGCGAATTGGTCGAAAATCGGCAGGTAGTCGCCGGGTACCCAGTCACCGGGCCCGTCGTCGCGCGGCCGGGTTGTGTTGGTGAACAGTGCATCCGGCTTGTCGGCGATGATCTGCGGCACGACTTTCTGCACCCAGTCATGACACTGCGGATAGGGAACCCCGCGTTGCTTCGGCACCAGCTCGGTGGACAGCGGACAGCCCATCTTCAGATACGTCTTCACCTTGAAGTGATTCTGTTTGCCGATGATGTCGAGCGCCGTGATCCAGTATTCCGCGTGCGAGCCACCTGCCAGAGCAATTGTCTTGGTAGCCAACGGGTCGCCGTACACCCCGACGTGCACCCCGGTGTCGTCGAAGTCGCTGATGTGTCCGTTGAACGAGGTCACCGGCAGGTCGTTGACGACCTGCAGCGCAGAGGGCTGGGGGTCGACGTGGGGGACTGGGGCGTTGTCGAGGAGCGCACGGGCACCGGGATAGACACGGGGATCGAGCTTGGTGGTGTCCACCGTCATGTGGGTGACGTGGTAGTCCCAGGCCTTGAAACCGACCGTCATCACCACCGCGCTCACGATCAGCACGCTGGTCACCACGGTGGTGTAGTCCAGGAGTCTGGCTCGCCACGGGTTCACCGTGGCTGCGTGCGTCGGGTGGTGGTGACGCGTCGGGGTGCCCTTGTGCGGCGGATCCTCCTTGTGGATCGACACCGACCGCGGCGCTCGCAGCGGCTCTTCGATGTACCGCTTGGTCAGCCATGCCATCGCGATGGACACCGCGATGAGAACGGTTCCCTCGACGATCGACGCATGGTTCTTGTCACGCCACGTCAGGTAGAAGATCAGCAGCGGCCAGTGCCACAGGTAGAGGGAATAGGAGATCGATCCCAGCCACACCATCTGCCGGGCGGACAGTGCGTGATTGACGACCGGTTGCCCGGACTTCGGGCCGTGCTGAAGCGCGGTCGCACCCGACCAGATGATGGCGAGCGTCGACAGCACGGGAACCAGCGCCCACGGTCCGGGATACTGCTCGACACCCACGATCCACCAGCCACAGGTGATGATCAGCCCCAGGGCGGCGACGGCGACGATGTTGCGAATGACATTGGGAACCCGCCACTTCGGCATCCAGACGGCGAGCAGACCGCCGGCGAGGGGCTCCCACACGCGGGAGATGGTGTCGTAGTAGTTGAACTGCTGGTTGACGTCCATCCGCATGTGCGCCCAGTAGAACGACACGGCGGCCACGCCGAGGAGCGATGCGCCGATGAGGATGCGGATGACCGTGGGGTCGGCCAGCTTGCGTACTCCGGCACGCACCAGCACCGTGATGATCCCGGCGGCCGCCAGGGCGGTGAGCATCGTCAGCACGAAGAACTGGCCCTGCACCGACATCGACCACAGGTGCTGCAGAGGGCTGTTCGCCGAACTGGCCGCTGTGTAGTCCTGTGAATTGAACGCCAGATGCCAATTCTGGTAGTAGAACAGGCTCGCGATGACCTCTTGGCCCGTCGCCCGCCAGCGGGTCTCGGGGAAGATGAGCAACGTACCGAGGCTGATGACGACCAGGATCGCGACCAGCGCGGGCAGCAGTCGCCTGCCGAGCCGGGTCAGTCGCTTGATCGGGTTGATCGCGGGCCAGAGTCCGGCCTGCTCGTTCTGTGCGCTGACGATGACGTGCCGCAGCAGCGAGCCGACGAAGAAGTACCCCGACAGGGTGAGGAACACGTCGACACCGCCGGACACCCGCCCGAACCAGATGTGAAAGCACGCCACCAGGACGATGGCCAGGCCCCGCAGACCGTCGAGGTCGGTGCGGTAGCTGGGGACCGTGTCGGCGGGTACCGCCGGTGGCCTTTTCTCAACGCTGGGTGCGGCTGTCAACTGCTCTCTAGTCTCACTTGTCCGGTGGCGCTGAAATCGGTGTCGTCACAGCTTCGGGGTGGGCGGTTCCGGCACGTAATCTACCTGTTGCACCTTAGAATCCCCGGCCTGGAACGCCGCGGCGCGCTCATTAGGGTGGGTAGGTGCCCACATTGCCCGAATCTCAGATCAATCGGCCTCCCATGGCGGAAGAACAAATCAACCGGATCGACTCGGAGATGATCTGGCATCCGTACGGGACCATGCCGCATCCGGAGCCCGTTCCCCGCGTTGTCAGGTCGGCGTCGGGTGTCCGCCTGACCTTCGCGGACGGGAGCACGGTCGTCGACGGCATGAGTTCGTGGTGGGCCGCGATCCACGGCTATCGGAACCCGGTGCTCGACGCTGCGGCACGCACCCAGCTCGACTCGATGGCGCATGTGATGTTCGGTGGCCTCACCCACGAACCTGCAGCCAGGCTCGCCGAGCTGCTCGTGGAGATAACCCCCGATCCGTTGCAGACCGTGTTCTTCTGCGACTCCGGCTCGGTGTCGGTGGAGGTCGCGGTCAAGATGGCCGTGCAGTTCTGGCGGGCCCGGGGCGAAGCCGGCCGTACCCGCCTGCTGACGTGGCGCGGCGGCTACCACGGCGACACCTTCACCCCCATGAGCGTCTGTGACCCCGAAGGCGGGATGCACTCGCTGTGGACCGACGTGCTCACCAGTCAGGTGTTCGCGTCGGCGCCGCCGTCCGAGTTCAACGTGGAGTACGTCACAGAGCTCGAAGACCTCGTGTCCGAGCATCGCGATGAACTCGCCGCCGTGATCGTCGAACCGGTGGTCCAGGGTGCCGGCGGGATGCGATTCCACGATCCCCGTTACCTCGGCGAGCTGCGCCGGATCTGCGATGAGCAGGGTGTACTGCTCATCTTCGACGAGATCGCCACGGGGTTCGGCCGGACCGGGGAGTTGTTCGCCGCCGACCACGCCGGCGTGTCCCCGGACATCATGTGCATCGGCAAAGCGCTCACCGGTGGCTATCTGTCCATGGCGGCAGCGTTGTGTACCCGCGACATCGCGGACACGATCTCGCGGTCCGACGTGGGGGTACTGGCACACGGCCCCACATTCATGGCGAACCCGCTCACGTGTGCGGTGGCCGTGGCGTCCACCGAGCTGCTACTCGCGTCCGGGTGGCGCGATCGGGTCGCCCACATCGCCGATCGACTACGGGAAGGGTTGAGCCCACTCGCCGATCTCCCTGGCGTCCGTGATGTCCGGGTGCAGGGCGCCATCGGGGTGGTGCAACTCGACCACCCCGTCGACATGGCTGCGGCGACGGACGCCGCGGTGGCGGCGGGGGTGTGGTTACGGCCGTTCCGCGACAACATCTACACAATGCCTCCGTATGTGTGTACCGACGACGACCTCGACGTTCTGATCGGCGGGGTGTCGGCTGCGGTTCGTGCCTGCACAGCTCAACCCTCGCCCGTCGCAGCCGAAGCGCTGTGAGACTCTGTTCGTCAGTGAAACCACTTGCCCCGACCGACAGAAACACCGATTCGGACAGCGCCCTGGACTGGCTGGCCGAGGCTGCCGACGTCCGTGAGGCCGCCGGGCTGCACCGCACGTTGGTGCCCCGGGTGGCCGACAACGCGCTGATCAATCTGGCGTCCAACGACTATCTCGGTCTGTCCTGCGACCCGCGGGTGCTGGCCGGCGCGCATGCCGCGCTCGACACCTGGGGTGCCGGCTCCACGTCGTCGCGCCTGGTCACCGGCACCACCTCGCTGCACGAGTCGCTCGAGAAGGATCTGGCTGAGTTCCTCGGCTACCCGACCGCTCTGGTCTTCTCGTCCGGATATCTCGGCAATGTCGGGGCGGTGGCTGCTCTGATGGGCCGTGGAGACGTGATCATCAGCGACGGTGGCGCCCACGCATCGCTGATCGATGGCTGCCGGCTCTCACGCGCACGAGTGGTGGTGGTGGACCGTGGCGACCACGAGGCCGTCAGGCGGGAGCTCGCCGAACGCAGTGAACAGCGGGCCATGATCGTCACCGATTCGGTCTACTCGATCGACGGTCAGATCGCGCCGGTTGCCGAGTTGTACGCCGCGGCACGCGAGCACGGAGCAATCCTGCTGGTGGACGAGGCGCACGCGTTGGGCGTTCGTGGTTCCGGCGGGCGCGGCGTGCTGGACGAGGTGGGTCTGGCCGGCGCCCCTGATCTGGTGGCCACCACCGTGCTCTCGAAATCACTTGGCGCACAAGGGGGAGTGGTGCTCGGTACGGAGGCGGTCCGCGACCACCTCATCGACCGGGCCCGTAGCTTCATCTTCGACACCGGGCTGGCGCCGGCCGCGGCGGGAGCGGCCCAGGCCGCCCTCGCCGTGCTCCGCGAAGAACCGGGTCTGGCCGAACGGGTACGGGCGAACGCGGCACTGCTGGCGCACCTGTGCGGCGGCGAACCGCCAGAGGCCGCCGTCGTCTCGATCATCGTGGGCGATCCGGCACAGGCTCTGCTGGCGGCGCGACGTTGTCGCGAACAGGGTGTGCTGGTCGGGTGTTTCCGGCCGCCATCCGTACCGCCTGGAACCTCTCGCCTGCGTCTCACCGTGCGCGCCGACCTCACCGACGACGACATCCGCACGGTTGCCGGCGTGGTGACCTCTGTGCTGAACGGGCTCTGATCCGTGAATCTGGTCATCACCGGTACGTCCACCGAAGTGGGCAAGACCATCACCACTGCGGCCCTGGCTGCGGCGGCGATGGCTCGTGGCCTCGACGTCGCCGTGTGCAAACCCGCCCAGACCGGGGTCGGTCCGGACGATCCCGGCGACATCGATGAAGTGGTGCGTCTCGCCGGGGTCAGGACAACGGCGGAAGGTGCCCGTTTCCGGGATCCGCTGGCCCCCGAGCGTGCGGCCCGCAACGAAGGCGCCCAGCCGGTGCAGCTGTCCGACATCGTCGCGATAGTAGATGGTCTGGCCGGGTCCGATCTTGTTCTCGTCGAGGGCGCCGGCGGTGTGCTGGTCCGGTTGGCTCCCGATCTGACCATGCTCGATGTCGCCGCGGCCATCGGTGCGCGTGTACTCGTGGTCGCTGCACCGGGACTGGGCAGTCTGAACCACACCGAGCTCACCGTCCGCGCGATCACCGGGGCGGGACTCGAGTGTGCCGGGGTGGTGATCGGGTCCTGGCCCACCCAGCCGGATCTTGCCGAGCGGTCGAATCTCGAGGACTTGCCGCAGGTCACCGGCGTGCCCATCGTCGGGAAAGTGTCCGCCGGGGCGGGTACTTTAGACCGGCAGGCCTTCGTGGCGCAGGCAGTTGGATGGTTCGATCGCGATTGGCTGACTGCCATGTGTCCCACCCCAAACTGACCGCCCACGGTGATAGGGCACACTGAGACCGCAATACTCATGACAAGAGGGAGGCCCCACGTGACCCAGGCACCAGTACGCACAGACATTCTGGACGTCGCGCGCGAGCAGGTGTTGGAACGCGGTGAAGGGCTCGACAAAGAGCAGACACTGCAGATCCTGCAGCTGCCCGACGACAAACTGACTGATCTTCTGCAGCTCGCGCACGACGTGCGAATGAAGCACTGCGGGCCGGAGGTCGAGGTCGAGGGCATCATCTCGCTCAAGACCGGCGGTTGCCCCGAGGACTGCCACTTCTGCTCGCAGTCCGGCTTGTTCGCATCACCGGTGCGCAGCGCGTGGATCGACATCCCGGCTCTCGTGGAGGCCGCCAAGCAGACCGCCAAGTCCGGCGCCACCGAGTTCTGCATCGTGGCAGCGGTCCGTGGCCCGGACAAGCGTCTGATGGCTCAGGTCGCGGCGGGTATCGAGGCCATTCGCGCTGAGGTCGACATCCAGATCGCCTGCAGCCTGGGCATGTTGACCCAGGAGCAGGTCGACGAGCTCAAGGCGATGGGTGTACACCGCTACAACCACAACCTCGAGACCGCGCGGTCGCATTTCCCGAATGTGGTCACCACCCACAGCTGGGAAGAGCGGTTCGGAACGCTGAAGATGATTCGCGAGGCCGGTATGGAGGTCTGCTGCGGCGGCATCCTGGGCATGGGCGAGTCGCTCGAGCAGCGCGCCGAGTTCGCAGCGGATCTGGCGGCACTCGATCCCGACGAGGTTCCCTTGAACTTCCTGAACCCGCGTCCTGGCACCCCGTTCGGTGACCTCGACGTCCTGCCGGCCGCAGAGGCGCTCAAAGCTGTGGCCGCCTTCCGCCTGGCGCTGCCGCGCACCATCTTGCGGTTCGCCGGCGGCCGGGAGATCACGCTCGGTGACCTCGGCGCCAAGCAGGGCATCCTCGGCGGGATCAACGCGGTCATCGTCGGTAACTACCTGACCACCCTCGGCCGTCCGGCCGAGACCGATCTGGATCTGCTCGAAGAGCTGCAGATGCCGATCAAGGCCCTCAACGACTCGATCTGACAGTTCGCATCTCAAGGACGCTCCGACGATGACCGACATCCCCGCGCCGCTGGCCGCGCCTCTCACCTTCGGGGTGTATACGGGCGTGCGGTTGGAGCTCGAGCACCCGGACTCGGTGCCCAAGGCCGCGCAGTTGGGCCTGGAGCCGCCGCGATATTGCGGCCAGTGTGGGCGACGGATGGTCGTTCAGGTCCGTCCTGACGGATGGTCGGCGCGCTGTTCACGACACGGCACGGTCGACTCGGTGGAGCTGGCACAGCGTTGACCGGTTCGCGCCGGGCGTTGTCGCCTTCTGCATCGGCGGCCGCGCTGGTCGTGGCGGGGATTGTGTTGGTCGCGATCGCATGGGGCGTGATCTGGGGCCTGCTCACCCCGGGCATCGACGGCCGGGTGATCGAATCGGGCCGGGCGGTGGCCATCGGCGACGCCGGCACCGAGTTCTCCGCCCTGGCGATCTTCTTCTGTGTGGCACTGGCCGCCGGTGTGGTGCTTGCCGTGGTGCTCTGGGTATCTCCGTCACTCCGTGGTCCCTTGGGTGTGGTGGTGCTGACCCTGTCGACGATCACCGCCGGTATCGGGGCGGTATGGGTGGGCGATGCCATTGCGCGACTTCGTTTTTCGGGACGAGATGGAGTGGCGGTAGGGCAGGAGTTCACTCAGGCGCCCAGTCTGCGCATCGTCGGCGCCCAGCTCGACATCTCCGGCGGAGTCGGATTCTCGTGGGCACTACTGGTGATCGCGCCTCTGACCGCGCTGGTCACCATCATCTTGCTGGTCGCCCTCGAACGCGGCGAACCCCGCGAGTCGACGACCGACGAGGATGCACCCGTCGAAGCGAGTACGTCGCACCGAGGGTGACGTGCTGCACAGGCACTTGCGCAGAAACAGTTGTAGTTTCACAATAGTTTCGTGACCAAACCAGTCGAGGATCTCAGCCGCAATCGCAAGGTGGCGATTCTCGCGACCTGCTGTCTCAGCCTGCTGATCGTTTCTATGGACGCGACCATCGTCAACGTCGCGATCCCGTCGATCAGGAGTGACTTCGGAGCCACGCCCACCGAGTTGCAGTGGGTGATCGATGTCTACACGCTGGTGTTGGCCAGTTTGCTGATGCTCGCCGGAACCACTGCGGACCGATTCGGGCGGCGGCGGGTGTTCCAGATCGGCCTGACGTTGTTCGCTCTCGGCTCGCTTCTGTGCAGCCTGGCACCCAATGTCGAGGTCCTCATCGCTGCCAGATTCCTCCAGGCGGTGGGCGGTTCGATGCTCAACCCGGTGGCCATGTCGATCATCACCCAGACGTTCTCCGGCCGGGTCGAACGTGCTCGGGCGGTCGGCGTCTGGGGTGCGGTGGTCGGGGTCTCTATGGCGCTCGGCCCGATCGTGGGCGGCGTGCTCATCGATCTGTTCAGTTGGCAGTCGGTGTTCTTGATCAACCTCCCGATCTGCCTGATCGCGGTGATCGCCACCATCGTTGTTGTGCCCGAATCGAAGTCGCAACGCGTTCGCGGACTCGACCCCATCGGACAAGGCCTGGCGATCACGTTCATGGCCGGTGTTGTCATCGGGTTGATCGAAGGACCGGGCATGGGCTGGACCGATTGGCGGACGATCGGGATCTTTGTGGTGGCGATCGTCGCGTTCGGCGGTTTCTGCGTCTACGAACTGCGCCGGACCGACCCGTTCATCGAACTGCGGTTCTTCCGCAGCATCCCGTTCTCGGCGGCCACCGTCACCGGCATCTGCGCCTTCGCCGCCTATGGCGCGTTCCTGTTCATGATGTCGATCTACCTGCAGGGCATCCGCGGCTACTCCCCGGTGGAGACAGGTCTGATGTTCCTGCCGATCGCGATCGGCACGATCATCTGCTCGCCGTTGTCCGGCCGCCTGGTCGGCCGCTATGGAACGCGCCCATCCCTGGTGTTCGCGGGTGTGATGCTCGCATTGGCATCGAGCCTGCTCACGCAATTGGGACCGAACACTCCCAACTGGCAGATGCTGATCGTCTTCGGCATGTTCGGGGTCGGTTTCGGAACCGTGAACGCGCCGATCACCACGGCTGCCGTCAGCGGGATGCCGCGCGAACGCGCAGGTGCTGCGTCGGCGATCGCATCGACGAGCCGCCAACTCGGGATCAGCGTGGGGGTGGCGCTGTCGGGGACCATCGCCGGATCGATGATCGCGGCCGGGCCGGAGTCACCGGTGTCCGTCTCCGCGATGGCTCCGCTGTGGTGGGTGACGGCGGCACTCGCCCTCACCATCGCAGGACTGGGGATCTTCTCCACCACTGAGGCGTCGGCCCGCACCACGTCGCGGGTTGCCGACCTGTTCGCCGAGTCGGACGAGAAGCCGATTGTCCAGCCGACGCATCACACCCACGCCGGTGGAAGGAGCCGGTGATGGGGGATCAGCGTGACGAGGTGTGGCGCACGATGACGTCGTTGGTGCACAGCAACCGCGAGACGTGGCGCCGCGCGGTGATCGACCAAACGGGGTTGCCGTTCAGTCGATTCCGGATGCTGAGCCGGCTCGACGGGGGTCCGCTCACCATGAAACAGCTGGCGTCGGCGGCCACGGTGGATGCACCTGCCGCCACGGTGGCCGTGACAGAGCTGGAGCAGCGGGGACTGGTGGACCGTCGAACGGACCCGGCCAACCGGCGCAGCAAGGTGGTGTCGCTGACCGAGGCGGGGCGGGAGATGCTCGATGCGGCACGAGCGGTCGAGGATCCGGCGCCCTTGCCTTTCGACGCGCTCAGCGACGACGAGGTCGCTTCCCTCGCGGTTCTCCTGGCCAAACTGGCCGAACACACGCGCACCGGGTGAACGCCGCCGCGTCGGGTCAGGGCGGCGGGCGGAGCGTCGCGAACTCGTCGGTGATGCGCAGTTGCTTGTCGGCAAAACGGTAGAGCGCCGGTGGGCGCCCGCCTGATGGGCCGGTCCGCCCGACTGTTCCGGTTGCGGTGATCACGCCGCGGCGGGACAAGATGCGCAGCAGATTGGTGGAGTCCACCGGGTAGCCGAGGGCGGCGCAGTAGATGTCGCTCAGTGCCGACATCGAGAACTCGGCGGGCGCGAGTGCAAACGCGATGTTGGTGTACGACAACTTCGCAGCCAGTCTCGACCGTGCCCGTTCGACGATCTGGCTGTGGTCGAAACTGAGCGCCGGTAGTTGCGAGACCGGGTGCCACCGGGTGTCCGGTGGCAGATTCGGCTGTGAGTCGGACGGCACCATGCCGAGATATGAGGACGCGATGACGCGCGGTCCGGGCATCCTTGTGGGGTCGGAGAACACCGACAGTTGCTCGAGGTGGGCGACCTCGCGCACGTCGACCTTCTCGGCCAACTGCCGAAGCGCCGAGGTCCTGAGGTCTTCGTCGGCACGAAGGCCGCCGCCGGGCAGCGACCACGACCCGGCCTGCGGGTCGAACGCCCGCTGCCACAGCAGAACCGAGAGCTGGGGGGCGGCGGAGTCACCCGATTCGCGCACCTGGAACACGGCGCAGAGCACTTCATGGAAGACGCTCGGCGCAGGCATGGCTGCGAGTGTAGTGGGTGTCCGGTGCCCTGTTTGACCATGTCGACGGGGTCGCGGACGCGGCCTTTCGGCGGTCCGCGGCGGGCAAGTGCTACGATCGGGTCGAGGTTTTCGATCTACAGTCGAAAACCCCAGCCCAGAATCCCAGGCCGGCCACCGTAGGTCGGCGCCACGAACAGGAGGTGGTTGGACATGACCACCACGGAACTCCCGATCGGCTCTACCGCACCTCTCTACACCGGAGTCGACCCCACGCCCGAATGGTTCGCCGAGATCAAGCGCCTGGCCAAGGCACGCAACGCGACCTTGCTGGCCCACAACTATCAGTTGCCTGCCATCCAGGACGTCGCCGACCACGTGGGCGACTCCCTTGCGCTGTCGCGCATCGCGGCCGAGGCCGAGACCGATGAGATCATCTTCTGCGGCGTGCACTTCATGGCGGAGACGGCCAAGATCCTCAGCCCTGACAAGCGGGTGCTCATCCCGGACGAGCGGGCCGGATGTTCGCTCGCGGACTCCATCACCGCCGAGGACCTGCGGGCCTGGAAGGCCGACTACCCGGATGCGGTGGTCGTCTCGTACGTCAACACGACAGCAGAGGTGAAGGGTCTCACCGACATCTGCTGCACGTCGTCGAACGCCGTCGACGTGGTCAACTCCATCGACCCCGACCGTGAGGTGCTGTTCCTCCCTGACCAGTTCCTGGGAGCCCACGTCAAGCGGGTGACCGGCCGCACGAACATGCAGATCTGGGCCGGCGAGTGCCACGTGCATGCCGGAATCAACGGTGACGAGCTGACGGAAAAGTCCCGGACCCACCCGGACGCCGAGTTGTACGTGCACCCCGAATGTGGTTGCGCCACTTCGGCTCTCTACCTCGCGGGCGAGGGCTTCGTACCGGCGGACAAGGTCAAGATCCTCTCCACCGGTGGGATGCTCGACGCCGCCCGCGCCACCGGCGCAACCCAGGTGCTGGTGGCCACCGAGGTCGGCATGCTGCACCAGCTGCGCAAGGCCGCTCCGGACGTCGACTTCCAGGCAGTCAACGACCGCGCGTCCTGCCCGTACATGAAGATGATCACCCCGGCCGCTCTGCTGCGTTGCCTCACCGAGGGCAAGGACGAGGTGCACGTCGACGCCGCCACGGCCGAGCGCGCCCGGCTGAGCGTGCAGCGGATGATCGAGATCGGCAACCCGGGGTCGGGGGAGTGACGGCGGACAACCCTGCCGGCACCGCCGAGGTCGCCGCGCTGATCGCGACCGCACTGGACGAGGATCTGCGCTACGGACCCGACGTCACCACGGCCGCAACGGTTCCCGAGGGAGCCGTTGCGACCGTGGCACTCGGCAGCCGGCAATCCGGTGTACTCGCCGGCCTCGACGTCGCACTGCAGGTGTTCGATGCGGTGATCGGCAGCGGCGCGTACGAGGTGCTCGACCGCCTCGAGGACGGCGCGGTGGTCGAACCCGGCACAGTCGTCGCGACATTGCGTGGCCCGGTCGGCGGACTGCTTGTCGCCGAACGCACCGCATTGAACCTCCTGTGTCACCTGTCGGGGATCGCCACCGCCACCGCACAGTGGGTCGCCGAGCTCGACGGCACCGGCGCCAAAGTCCGTGATTCTCGAAAGACGTTGCCCGGCATGCGATCGCTCCAGAAATACGCGGTGCGGTGTGGCGGGGGAGAGAACCACCGCATGGGCCTGGGCGACGCTGCGCTGATCAAGGACAACCACGTGGCCGCGGCGGGTTCTGTCACGGCCGCCCTGCAGGCGGTGCGTGCCGCGGCGCCGGACCTGCCGTGTGAGGTCGAGGTGGACTCGCTCGAACAGCTCGACGAGGCCCTGGGACTGGAGGCGGAGCTGGTGCTGCTGGACAACTTCCCGTTGTGGCAGACCCAGATGGCCGTGCAGCGCAGGAACTCGCGGTCGCCGAAGACCAAACTCGAGTCCTCGGGTGGTCTGAGTCTTGATGTCGCCGAGGACTACGCCCGAACCGGTGTCGACTACCTCGCTGTCGGAGCGTTGACCCACTCGGTCATCGCACTCGACCTCGGGTTCGATTGGGTCAGCGACTAGTTCTACGCAGAGGCCGGATTTGTGTCCGTCCGCAGGTTCTGCAACTCCTACACATGAACGCAAGGCCTGCGTTCGCGCGAACTCGGCGAACGGGACCGGGGACATATGCGTCTGTACGATTGAATACGGCGCTCGACTGAATACGGCGCTCGACGCCATTCATTCGCATCACCCACGCCAATCCCCTGGAGGTAGAACACGTGCCGACCGTCAATGCCTACGCCGCGATGTCCGCGACGGAAGAGCTGGTCCCCACCACCATCAACACTCGTGAGGTGGGTCCGCACGATGTTCGCATCGCGGTTGCGTACGCCGGGATCTGCCACTCGGACATCCGCACCGCTCGCAACGAATGGGGTAACACCGCCTACCCCGTCGTGCCCGGCCACGAGATCGCGGGAACCGTCTCGGAGATCGGTTCCGAGGTGACCAAGTACCAGGTCGGCGACCGGGTGGGCGTCGGGTGTTTTGTCGATTCATGCCGTGAGTGCGAGGCCTGTGTCCTCGGCCAGGAGCAGTACTGCAGGCGCGGGATGGTCGGCACCTACAACTCGACCGGTCGCAACGGCGAACCGACCACCGGTGGATACGCCCAAGAAGTGGTGGTCGATGCGAATTACGTGCTCCGCATCCCCGATTCTCTGGGGCTCGATGTGGCAGCTCCGCTGTTGTGCGCCGGGATCACCACCTACTCGCCTTTGCGGCACTGGGGTGCGGGGCCGGGCAAGCGGGTCGCGATCATCGGTCTCGGCGGACTGGGCCACATGGGCGTCAAGATCGCTGCGGCCATGGGCGCCGAGGTGAGTGTGATCTCGCAATCTCTCAAGAAGATGGAAGACGGACTGCGGCTCGGCGCGCAGCACTATTACGCCACCGACGACCCGGCGACGTTCAAGCAACTGCGTGGAAAGTTCGATCTCATCATCAACACGGTGTCGGTCAACTTCGACATCAACAAGTACATGGGCATGCTCGCGCTGAACGGCACGCTGGTGGAACTCGGGCTGCCGGAGAAGCCGATCTCCGTCCGGGCGATGTCCCTGACCGCGAACCGGCGTTCGCTGGCCGGCTCGATGATCGGTGGCATTGCCGAAACCCAGGCGATGCTGGATTTCTGCGCCGAGCACGATCTGGGTTCGGAGATCGAGGTCATCCCCGCACAGCAGATCAACGAGGCCTACGAGCGGGTGATCGCTTCCGACGTCCGCTACCGGTTTGTCATCGACAACTCGACGCTGTGAACCCGGCGGTCGTCATCTGAACGTCTGACGCGCCTGTCTGCGATCTCTCGATCTGCGATCGGGAACAAGCGCGCCGAGCAGGAAGTTGACGATCGAGATGATCACCGACCCCCACACTGCGGTCCAGAACCCGTCGATGCTGAGCCCGAACTCGGTGGAGTCGGTGATCCACGCAGTCAACAGCAACATCAAAGCGTTGATGACCAGCGTGAACAAGCCCAGCGTAAGGATCAGCAGGGGGATCGACAGCAGTTTCACCACCGGCTTGATCGCGGTGTTCACCACGGTGAACACCAGGGCGATGAACAGGACGATCAGGACCTGTGCGGACGTGTCGCGGCCGTCGGTGGCGATGGAGATGCCGGTGACGAGCGCCGCGGCCATCCAGATCGCGATGGCGTTGATCAGCAGGCGGACGACGAAGACCATGTGCTGATCCTAGGGCCGCCGGTGAAAACGGCTGGCCGCACCGCATATCCTTGAACTCAGATCCGTAGCACTATGGATCGCCGACCCACCCGTCAGGAGTATTCGCCGATGCTTGCCCGCACCGACCTACGCGGTGCCCGTGCCACCACTGCTCAACTGCGCCGGGCGATGCCGCGCGGCGCGACCGACGTCGACGCAGTCCTCGGACAGGTCAAGCCGGTGATCGACGCGATCCGCGACCGCGGGGCCGAGGCCGCCCTGGAGTACGGGAAGAAGTTCGACGGCGTCGCACCCGACACCGTGCGGGTCCCGACCGAGCTGATCGACCAGGCCCTGGCCGACATCGACCCGGACGTCCGCGCCGCGCTCACCGAATCCATCGACCGGGCTCGCAAGGTGCACGCCGACCAGCGTCGGACCGATGTGACAACTGAGGTCAGTCCGGGCGGAACGGTGACCGAGCGCTGGATCCCGGTGAGCCGCGTGGGTCTGTACGTGCCCGGCGGCAACGCCGTGTATCCGTCCAGCGTCGTGATGAATGTGGTGCCTGCCCAGGAAGCCGGCGTCGACACCCTGGTGGTCAGTTCCCCGCCCCAGGGACAGTTCGGCGGCAGGCCACACCCGACCATCTTGGCGGCGTGCGCGCTCCTCGGGGTCACCGAGGTGTGGGCGGTGGGCGGCGCGCAGGCGGTGGCATTGCTCACCTACGGCGGCACCGACACCGATGGCACCGACCTGGATCCGGTCGACCTCATCACCGGCCCCGGCAACATCTACGTCACCGCCGCAAAACGGTTGTGCCGCAGCGTTGTCGGTATCGACTCGGAGGCGGGGCCCACCGAGATCGCGATCCTCGCGGACGATTCGGCGAACCCGGTCAATGTGGCCGCCGATCTCATCAGTCAGTCCGAGCACGATGTGATGGCTGCGTCCGTCCTGGTCACCGACAGCACGGCCTTGGCCGATGCCGTGGAGGCCGAACTCGAAGTACAGATCGAGCGCACCACACACAGCGAACGGGTACGCACCGCACTGGGCGGATCGCAGTCAGGTGTGATCCTCGTCGACGACATCGAACAGGGGTTGCGGGTGGTCAATGCCTATGCGGCCGAGCACCTGGAGATCCAGACTCGCGACGCCAAGAGTGTTGCGGCGCAGGTGCACAGCGCCGGCGCCATCTTCGTCGGTGACTTCTCGCCGGTCAGTCTGGGTGACTACTGTGCGGGTTCCAATCACGTGCTGCCCACATCGGGGTCGGCTCGGTACAGTTCGGGTCTGTCGGTACAGACGTTCTTGCGTGGGGTCCACGTCATCGACTACGACGAGGCCGCTCTCAAAGAGGTCTCCGGACATGTCCAGACACTTGCGCGTGCCGAGGATCTGCCCGCCCACGGCGAAGCTGTCCGACTCCGGTTCGCCGGCGCGGTGGACAGTACCGGCGGCGAGCAGTGGTGAGCGCTCCCAGCAGCCGCATCGGGTTGGACGACCTTCCGCTCCGCGAGTCGCTGAGGGGCCAATCACCCTATGGCGCACCGCAACTGGAAGTCCCCTATCGGCTCAACACCAACGAGAACCCGCACCCACCGTCGCAGGCACTGGTCGACGACCTGGCAGAATCGGTGCGTGCTGCGGCAAGTCAGTTGCACCGCTATCCCGATCGCGACGCAGTTGCCCTGCGCGCGGATCTCGCCGCATACCTCACCACCCGGACCGGCGTCCGGCTCGGTGTCGAGAACCTGTGGGCAGCAAACGGATCCAATGAAGTGCTGCAGCAGTTGTTGCAGGCCTTCGGAGGGCCCGGACGTACGGCACTCGGATTCGTACCCTCGTACTCGA
Source organism: Williamsia muralis (assembly GCF_051487485.1). Lineage (GTDB taxonomy): Bacteria > Actinomycetota > Actinomycetes > Mycobacteriales > Mycobacteriaceae > Williamsia > Williamsia muralis_B. Next base: position 365,425 of record NZ_JAHVCV010000005.1, read on the forward strand.
TGCATCCGATCATCTCCACGGGCATCGACACCACCTGGATCGAAGCCAAGCGCAGCGCCGACTTCTCGTTCGACCTCGACGTGGCACTGGCCGCGATCGAGGAACTGCGGCCCGACGTGGTGTTCCTGACGTCGCCCAACAATCCGACGGGTGGCTCGATACCGCTGGACGAGATGCGGGCAGTCGCGGCGGCCGCGCCCGGCATCGTCATCGTCGACGAGGCCTATACGGAGTTCTCCGCGGCACCGAGCGCTGTGGCGCTGATCGAGGAGTTCCCGGCCACGGTTGTTGTCAGCCGGACCATGAGCAAGGCGTTCGCCTTCGCCGGAGGACGGCTCGGTTACCTGGCCGCCGACCCGGCGATGATCGACGCCCTGCTGCTGGTCCGTCTGCCGTATCACCTCTCGGTGATCACGCAGGCTGCCGCGCGCGCGGCACTGCGGCACGCCGACGACACCCTCGCGGGAGTCGCGGCCATCGTCGCCGAGCGCGAACGGGTCACCGCCGGACTGACCGACCTCGGCTTCCACGTGATCGACTCCGACGCCAACTTCATCCTGTTCGGCGACTTCGCCGACGCCACCGCCAGCTGGCAGCACTATCTCGACGGCGGCGTACTGATCCGGGACATGCACATCGCCGGGCATCTGCGTGCGACCATCGGCCTGCCCGCCGAGAACGACGCGCTGCTGGCACGCAGTGCCGAACTGGCCGGCTCCGACCTCGTAGGAGGACAACAACAATGACAACTCAGGCTCGCGTCGCTCGGATTGAGCGCACCACCCGCGAATCATCCATCACCGTCGAGATCAACCTCGACGGCACCGGCGTCACCGAGATCTCCACCGGAGTGGCCTTCTACGACCACATGCTCACCGCGTTCGGGGCACACGGCAGTTTCGACCTGACCGTCGCGGCGAAGGGCGACGTGGAGATCGAGGCGCATCACACCGTCGAGGACACCGCGATCGTGCTCGGTCAGGCGATTCGGCAGGCGCTGGGTGACAAGTCGGGTATCCGCCGCTTCGGCGACGCATGGATTCCCATGGACGAGACGCTCGCGCAGGCGATCGTCGACGTCTCGGGCCGGCCCTACTGCGTGTTCACCGGAGAACCCGACCACCTCCTCACCAGCACGATCGGTGGCAATCCCGGTGTGCCGTACCACACGGTCATCAACAAGCACGTCTTCGAATCCCTTGCGATGAACGCACAGATCGCATTGCATGTCCGCACGCTGTACGGACGCGACCCCCACCACATCACCGAGGCGCAGTTCAAGGCAGTGGCACGCGCTCTACGGGCTGCGGTGGAACCAGACCCACGGGTGAGCGGGGTTCCCTCGACGAAAGGTGCGCTGTGAGCAACACCGAGAGCGGCACCGAAGGCCGCACAGTCGCAATTCTCGACTACGGATCAGGCAATCTGCGCTCGGCGCAGCGAGCGCTCGAGCGCACCGGTGCCGACGTCACGGTCACCTCGGACGCCCACACGGCACTGGAGGCCGACGGACTCGTCGTGCCCGGCGTCGGAGCTTTCGCCACATGTATGGAAGGGCTGCGCGAGATCAAAGGCGACCGCATCATCGATGATCGGCTCGCCGGCGGTCGCCCGGTATTGGGTATCTGCGTCGGGATGCAGATCCTGTTCGAACGGGGCGTCGAGTTCGGTGTCGAGGCCGACGGGTGTGGACAGTGGCCGGGAACGGTCAGTGCGCTGCAGGCCCCGGTGCTCCCGCACATGGGATGGAACACCGTTGAGACCGAACCGGATTCGGTCCTGTTCGAGGGTATGGCCCCGGAGGAGCGGTTCTATTTTGTGCACTCGTATGCGGCGCAGTCGTGGGAACTGCACTCCGAGGGACATTTCAAACCCGCGAAGCTCACGTGGTCCGAACACGGTGGTCGATTCCTTGCCGCCGTCGAGAACGGGCCACTGAGTGCGACCCAGTTCCACCCGGAGAAGTCCGGTGACGCCGGAGCCCGGCTCCTGCGCAACTGGGTGCGGTCGTTGAAGTGAGCCCGACCTGCCCGACCGCGATCACACGCGGACGGCGATGAGCCCGGCGCGCCAGTTCTCGTTTGCCCGGCTCGCCGTGTTCGCACTCGGCGCCGGCACGGCGGTTCTGGTGCTCTCGGTGCCGGTGGTGATCTGGTTGGCGCAGGTCGCGCCGCTGGCCGCCCTGGTCGTCGCGCTGCTGGCGCTGGTGGTCGCGGTGGCGGCGATGGGTATTGTGGCCAACCGGATGGTCGACCGGGCAGCCCATGCCGACGATGCCGAGATCGACCCGAAGAACACCGAAAGGGATTGACACACAGCATGAGCTCACGACTTGAACTGCTTCCGGCGGTCGACGTGGCCGATGGCCAGGCGGTGCGGCTGGTGCAGGGTGCCGCAGGCAGCGAGACGTCCTACGGTTCTCCGCGGGAGGCCGCACTGACGTGGCAGCGCGACGGTGCCGAGTGGGTGCATCTGGTGGACCTCGACGCGGCGTTCGGCCGGGGCAGCAACCGCGAGTTGCTGGCCGAGGTGATCGGTGAGCTGGACGTGAAGGTCGAACTGTCGGGCGGTATCCGCGACGACGATTCCCTGAAGGCGGCGCTCGCCACCGGTTGTGCGCGGGTGAACCTCGGCACCGCTGCGCTGGAGAACCCAGAGTGGTGCTCGCGCGCGATCGCCGAACACGGCGACCGGATCGCGGTGGGCCTGGACGTCCAGTTCGTCGACGGCTCGTACCGGCTCCGCGGGCGGGGTTGGGTGTCCGACGGCGGCGACCTGTGGGAAGTTCTGACCCGGCTCGAGCGCGACGGCTGTAGCCGCTACGTCGTCACCGACGTGACGAAGGACGGCACCCTCACCGGGCCCAATCTCGAACTGCTGCGCGAGGTCACCTCGAAGACCGATGCCCCCGTCGTCGCCTCAGGTGGGGTGTCGACTCTCGACGACCTCGTCGCGATCGCCGGACTGGTCGACGCTGGCGTCGAAGGCGCCATCGTGGGCAAGGCGCTTTATGCCGGGCGGTTCACTCTGGTGGAGGCGCTTGCGGCGGTGTCGTCATGAACGTCGAACCCGCATGACCGCCACCGACGTCCCCGATTTTCCGGCCGACCTCGATCCGAATCGTCTGCTCGCCACCGCGGCCGACGTGCTCGACTCGGTCACCGGCCGTTTTCGCGATGGCCTGGGTGCACCCAGCGCGATCACCAAGGGGCACACCGACTTTGCCACCGAGTTCGATCTGGAACTGGAACGGATCATCTCGGCCGAACTGCAGGAGCGCACCGGTATCGGTGTGCACGGCGAGGAGTACGGCGGACCCGACCTCACCGAAGGCACCGTCTGGGTGGTCGATCCGATCGACGGCACGTTCAACTACTCGGCCGGGGTGCCGGTGGCCGGGATCCTGCTGGCGCTGCTGCACAACGGACTGCCGGTGCTGGGACTCACATGGCTCCCGCTCTCGGATCTGAAGTACGCCGGGTTCGTGGGTGGCGGACTCACCTGCAACGGCAAGCTGCTCGATCCGCTGCCGACCCTTCGGCTCGACGAGGCGATGCTGGCGTTCGGTGCATTCAACCTCGACAGCCGCGGGCGCTATCCCGGGTCCTTCCGGGTGGAGTTGCTCGGCGAACTCAGCAGACGCACCGCTCGACTGCGTCTGTTCGGCAGCACCGGCTTCGACCTGGCTCTGACCGCCGGCGGCCAGATCAACGGCGCGATCAGCTTCGGCCACCACGCCTGGGACAACGCGGCGGGGGCCGCGCTGGTGCTGGCTGCTGGTGGCCAGATCAGTGACCTCGCGGGCGACCCGTGGACGGTCAACTCGCCGTCCATCCTGGCCGCTGGGCCGGGCGTGCACGGCGAACTGGTCGAGCTCATCTCGCAGCTCGGCGATCCACGTGCGTTCGAGGTTCCGAAGGAGAAGTACCGATGACGGTCGCCGTACGGGTCATCCCGTGTCTGGACGTTGATGCCGGCCGTGTGGTCAAAGGGGTCAATTTCCAGAACCTGCGCGACGCCGGTGACCCTGTGGAACTGGCCGCCGCGTACGACGCGGACGGGGCCGACGAGCTCACGTTCCTCGATGTCACCGCCTCCAGTGGAAACCGCGGCACCATGCTCGATGTGGTCAAGCGCACCGCCGATCAGGTGTTCATCCCGCTCACCGTGGGCGGCGGTGTCCGCACGGTCGCCGACGTGGATCGACTGTTGCGCGCCGGTGCGGACAAGGTGGGTGTGAACACCGCCGCCATCGCCAATCCCGATGTGCTCGGCGAGATGAGCCGGCACTTCGGATCGCAGTGCATCGTGCTCTCCGTCGACGCCCGCACTGTGCCCGACGGTGAGTCACCGACCCCGTCGGGTTGGGAGGTCACCACCCACGGAGGCCGTAAGGGCACCGGCATCGACGCGGTCGAATGGGCCAGGCGCGGCCAGGACCTCGGGGTCGGAGAGATCCTGTTGAACTCGATGGACGCGGACGGCACCAAGAACGGTTTCGATCTCGACATGATCACCGCCGTCCGGGCAGCGGTGCAGGTCCCGGTGATCGCCAGTGGCGGAGCGGGCGCGCTGGAACATTTTGTCCCTGCGGTGCGTTGCGGGGCAGACGCGGTGCTGGCCGCCTCGGTGTTCCATTTCGGTCAGCTCACCATCGGCCAGGTCAAGGATGCGATGCGGGCCGAGTCCATCCCGGTTCGCTAGCGCGCGGCCCGTTTCAACCCCAGGAGTTCCCATGTCGCTCGACCCGGAATTGGCCGGCAAGCTCAAGCGCAATGCCGACGGTCTGATCTGCGCGGTGGTGCAAGAAGCCGGGACCGGCGATGTGCTGATGGTCGCGTGGATGGATGACGACGCCCTCGAACGAACCCTGACCACCCGTGAGGCCACGTACTTCTCCAGATCACGCGGCACCCAGTGGATCAAGGGCGCCACCAGTGGTCACACCCAGAAGGTTCTCGAGGTGCGCCTGGACTGTGACGCCGACACCGTGCTGCTCACGGTCGAGCAGACCGGCGGGGCTTGCCACACCGGCGACCACAGTTGTTTTGACGCGGACGTTCTCTTCGCCTCCATTACGTGAGCCCTCCTTTCAGAACCCACAGCGACCGCAGAATCCAGCGACGCAGAACGAGCGAACAGTGAGGCCGACATGCCGTTGATCCAGATCTCTCAGACCCCGGGACTCAGCGACCGGGTCAAGCGCGAGACCATCGCCGCGGTCACCGAGGCCTACGCCCGCGCGACGGGAAAGAACCCGGATTCCGTGTGGGTCACGATCACCGAGGTACCGCGCACGCAGTGGGGTGTCGGTGGGGAACCGCTCGGTCAATAGCGGCGGCCGACCGGGACGAAGTCGGTTGATGAAATGATGGTCGGGATGCCGAACAAGACCACAGCCGCCGCACCCGCCGGCGGTTTCTCAGACACCACCACGCTGGCCGAGTTCCTCGACCTCGCCGCCGACCATCGGGTGGTCCCGGTGACCCGCAAGGTTCTCGCCGACGCGGAAACACCGCTGTCGACGTACCACAAACTGGCCGGCGACCGGCCCGGTACCTTCTTGCTGGAGTCGGCGGAGAACGGGCGTTCGTGGTCTCGATGGTCGTTCATCGGGGCGGGTTCACCGTCTGCGTTGACCTCCGTCGACGGTGAGGCGACGTGGTGGGGGACCAGGCCGGCCGGGGCGCCTTCGGGCGGCGACCCACTTGCCGCACTCGCCGAGGCGTTGAAGATCCTGGCGACGGACCGGCTGCCCGGCTTGCCTCCGTTGACCGGCGGGTTCGTCGGGTTCCTGGCATACGACGCCGTTCGGCGGCTCGAGCGTCTGCCCGACACCACCGAGAACGATCTGCACCTGCCCGAGATGCTGATGATGCTCGCCACCGACATCGCAGCGGTCGACCACCACGAGGGCACCATCACGCTGATCGCCAACGCGGTCAACTGGGATGGCACCGCCGAACGCGCCGAGCTCGCCTATGCCGATGCGCTCGCCCGGCTCGACACGATGACAGAGGCGCTCGCCGCTCCCGCTCCCTCGACGGTGTCCACCTATCGGCCGGTCGAGCCCGAGTTCACTGCTCAGCGCACCCGCGAGGAGTACGGCACCATCGTCACCAGCCTCGTGTCGGAGATCGAGGCAGGCGAGGCATTCCAGGTTGTACCGTCCATGCGTTTCGAGATGCAGACCGATGCCGATCCGATCGACGTGTACCGGGTGCTGCGCACCACGAACCCCAGCCCGTACATGTACCTCCTGCGCATCCCCGGCATCGGACGCCCGGACTTCACCATCGTCGGATCCAGTCCGGAAGCCCTTGTGACCGTGAAAGATTCGGTGGCAACCACTCATCCGATCGCGGGTACCCGCTGGCGTGGGGACACCGAGGCCGACGACCTGCTGCTCGAGAAGGATCTGCTGGCGGACGAGAAGGAGAACTCCGAGCACCTGATGCTCGTGGATCTGGGACGCAACGATCTCGGCCGCGTCTGCGAACCGGGCACCGTGCAGGTCAGCGACTACCGGCACATCGAGCGGTACAGCCATGTCATGCACCTGGTGTCCACGGTGTCGGGCCATCTGCGTGATGACAGCACCGCTCTCGACGCGGTGAACGCGTGCTTCCCGGCGGGCACCCTGACCGGAGCCCCCAAGGTGCGCGCGATGGAGCTGATCGACGAGCACGAGAAGACGCGACGTGGTCTGTACGGGGGTGTGGTCGGTTACCTCGACTTCGCCGGCGACGCGGACACCGCCATCGCGATCCGTACCGCGGTGATGACCGAGGGGCGGGCCTACGTGCAGGCCGGAGGAGGCGTGGTGGCCGACAGTCAGGCTGACTACGAGTACAACGAGGCGAGCAACAAGGCGCGAGGTGTCCTCAAGGCCATTGCCGCCGCCGAGACGATGTCACGAGTGGGTGGCGACCGATGACCGAATCCGGCGATACGGCAAACCCCGGCGAACCGTCCTCCAGTGAGGCGGTTGCCGGCAGTCGCGGCGGCGGACGTGGCCGGCGACTCGGCGTGATCGCCGTTCTGCTGGGAGTGGCGGCGGTCGCGTTCTGGGCCGCCTCTCGCATGACGTGGGCCGAACTGATCGCCGCAGACGGAATGGCGCCGCCTCGCACGTTCACGGTCAAGGGGTCCGACTGGACGTTGCTGTTGACCCCGCTCGCGATAGTCCTGCTGGCCGGGATCGCTGCGGCCGCCTCGCTGCGTGGCTGGGCGTTGCGAATCGCCGCCGTCATCGTCGCGGCAATCGCCGTCCTCGGGATCCTGCCCGCGATCACCCTACTCACCGGTGATGACCACACGACCTACGCCGCGAAGGTGATCGACATGCCGGCGCGGTATCAGCCGCTCGAGGTCGACACCTCGGTGCTACCAGGCATCGTCGTGCTTCTCGGTGCGCTGGCAGCGGTGCTCGGCGCCGTGGTCATGCTGCAGACAGCCGCCCTGGACGCCCCCATGTCGTCGAAGTACAAATCGCCTGCGGCACGCCGGGCCGAGCTCGAGGAACAGGTGTTCGCCAAGCGGGAGGCCGACAAGAAGTCGGGGCGGATCTCCGGCTCGACCGACCCCCAGCAGAGCGGACGCACCTCGTCGACCGAGGCGGCCGCGGACGGTGCACCGAACAACGAACGCATGCTCTGGGACGCCCTCGACACAGGCGATGATCCGACCGTCGGTCCGTCGGATCGGCAACCGTGACGCGTCTCACGTACCGGCCCGGTACCCCGAATCCGAACGGTATGGCAGCGCAGCTACCCTTTGTGTACGGAAATCACGAGCAGCTGTGGCCGTTAGCGTGTTGCGCGCAACCTCGCCAGTAGCGTGAGAAAGGGGTTGATCATGAGCACGCAAACCGTCCTTGACTCGATACTTGCCGGAGTGAAGGCAGACGTCGCCGCACGTGAGTCCGTGATCGACTTCGCGTCCATCAAGGCCGCCTCGGCCAAAGCGCCGGAACCCAAGGACGCCCAGGCCGCATTGCGGGAACCCGGTATCGGTGTCATCGCCGAGGTGAAGCGGGCCAGCCCGTCCAAAGGCGACCTGGCCGACATCATCGATCCGGCCGCACTGGCCACCGCATACGAGTCCGGCGGAGCCCGGATCATCAGCGTGCTCACCGAGGAACGAAAGTTCCGCGGTTCGCTCGCTGACCTCGACGCGGTTCGCGCCGCGGTACAGGTGCCTGTCCTCCGCAAAGACTTCATCGTGGGGCCCTACCAGATCCACGAGGCGCGGGCCCATGGCGCCGACGTCATCCTGCTCATCGTCGCCGCGCTCGAACAGAACGTCCTGGCGTCGCTGCTCGACCGCACCGAGTCGCTCGGGATGACCGCGCTGGTGGAGGTCCACACCGAAGAAGAAGCCGACCGGGCCCTGCAGGCCGGTGCGTCGGTGGTGGGCGTCAACGCCCGCAATCTCAAGACCCTCGAAGTCGACCGGGACAGCTTTGCGCGTATCGCTCCCGGTTTGCCCACCGAGGTCATCCGGATCGCCGAGTCCGGAGTACGCGGCACCGCCGACCTGCTGGCCTACGCCGGCGCCGGCGCGGATGCCGTGCTGGTCGGGGAGGGGCTGGTCACCTCAGGTGACCCGCGCGCCGCGGTATCCGAACTGGTGACCGCCGGAACCCACCCGTCCTGTCCCAAACCAGTCCGTTAGGCCTTCGCCGCAACATGACGTCTTCGTCCTCATCTGCTTCACCGTCCCAGTCGTTCTCGGATCTGCCCCCGGCCAGTGCCGGGCTGGCCGGCCGGACGTCGTTCGAACCGGATCGCGGCGGGCACTTCGGTGTCTACGGCGGACGGCACGTCCCCGAGGCCTTGATGGCCGTCATCGAAGAAGTGACCGCGGCCTACGAGAAGGTGCGTTCGGACGACGAGTTCCTCGGGGAGCTCGACCGGCTCCAGCGCGACTACACCGGTCGCCCGTCACCGATGTACGAAGCGCGGCGACTATCCGAACTCGCGGGCGGTGCACGTATCTTCCTCAAACGAGAAGATCTGAACCACACGGGTTCTCACAAGATCAACAACGTGCTCGGCCAGGCGTTGCTCGCGAAGAAAATGGGCAAGAACCGCATCATCGCCGAAACCGGGGCCGGCCAACACGGTGTGGCCACCGCGACCGCCTGCGCGATGCTGGGCCAGGAATGCATCATCTACATGGGTCGCGTCGACACCGAACGGCAGGCGCTCAACGTCGCCCGGATGCGACTGCTCGGTGCGTCGGTCGTGGCGGTCGAAACCGGCTCTGCCACTTTGAAAGACGCTATCAACGAGGCGATGCGTGACTGGGTGACCAACGCCCACGACACGTACTACTGCTTCGGTACCGCGGCCGGTCCGCACCCGTTCCCGATGATGGTCCGAGACCTGCAACGAGTGGTCGGGCTCGAGGCGCGCCAGCAGATCCAGCAAGCGGCGGGTCGACTGCCCGACGCGGTCGTCGCCTGCGTCGGCGGCGGTTCGAATGCGATCGGAATCTTCCACCCGTTCCTCGAGGACACCGACGTTCGGCTGATCGGCTACGAGGCTGCCGGCGACGGCGTCGACACCGGCCGGCACGCGGCCACGTTCACCGGCGGTACCCCGGGTGCCTTCCAGGGTGCGTACTCCTACCTCTTGCAAGACAGTGATGGTCAGACCACCGAGTCGCACTCCATCTCGGCCGGACTGGACTACCCGGGCGTCGGACCCGAGCACGCACACCTCAAGGACATCGGGCGAGCCGAATACCGGCCGATCACCGATACCGAGGCGATGGACGCACTGGCGCTTCTGAGTCGCAAGGAGGGCATCATCCCGGCGATCGAATCGGCACACGCCGTCGCCGGTGCCCTCAAACTCGGCCAGGAACTCGGTCCTGACTCGATCATCGTGGTCAACCTGTCCGGACGTGGTGACAAAGACGTCGACACCGCCGCCAAGTGGTTCGGACTCTTCGAAGTGGATGGTCATGTCTGAATCCCCAACGGCCGACTCCCGGCTCGGCCCCCTGTTCGCCCGTTGCCGCGAGGAGAAGCGCAGCGCGCTGATCGGATACCTGCCGGTGGGCTACCCGGATCTTCCGGGCTCGCTGGACGCGATGCGCACCATGGTCGACGCCGGCTGCGACATCATCGAGGTCGGGGTCCCGTACTCCGATCCGGTCATGGACGGACCGACGATCCAGGACGCGGCCGACCAGGCATTGCGGTCGGGTGTGCGGGTCCGGGACGTGTTCACCGCGGTCGAGGCGATCTCCGACGCGGGTGGCAGCGCAGTGGTGATGACCTACTGGAACCCCGTTCTCCAATACGGGGTCGACGCGTTTGCGCGTGACCTCGCCGGCGCCGGCGGCCTGGGCTTGATCACCCCCAACCTGATCCCCGAGGAAGCAGACAACTGGATCGCTGCGTCCCACGAGCACCATCTCGACCGCATCTTCTTGGTGGCACCGTCGTCCACCGAGGAGCGGTTGGCCATGACACTCGAGGCCAGCAGCGGCTTCGTCTACGCGGCCTCCACGATGGGCGTCACCGGCGCCCGCGACAGCGTCTCCACCATGGCTCCGGAACTCTGCGCCCGCATCCGTCTGCACTCGGACATCCCGATCGGGGTCGGACTGGGTGTACGCAGCAAGGCGCAGGCCGCCGAGATCGCCGGGTACGCCGACGGCGTGATCGTCGGATCCGCTCTGGTGAGTGCGGTGGCCGAAGGCGGTGACGCGCTTCGTGCCCTGACTGCCGAACTCGCCGAAGGCGTCCGGGCGACATACGCCGGACAAGACCCGGTGTCCACCGAGGTCCCTTCGTGACCACCGAGCTGCTGGCGTACATCCCCAGCCCCTCGCAGGGTGTCTGGCATCTCGGTCCTTTCCCGCTGAGGGCCTACGCGCTCTGCATCATCGTCGGCATCGTCGTCGCGATCTGGTGGGGCAACCGACGCTGGATCGCCCGGGGCGGCCGTGATGGCGAAGTGCTGGACGTGGCCATCTGGGCGGTTCCGTTCGGTCTGATCGGTGGCCGCATCTACCACGTGATCACCGACTGGAACACGTACTTCGGCGACGGTGCGAAAGAACCGGTCGACGCCTTCAAGATCTGGGACGGCGGACTGGGTATCTGGGGCGCCGTGGCCTTCGGTGCCCTCGGCGCATGGATCGGGGCCCGCCGCGCCGGGATCAAGCTTCCGCCCTTCGGCGATGCCATCGCTCCACCGATTTTGCTCGCCCAGGCCATCGGCCGACTGGGCAACTGGTTCAACCAGGAACTCTATGGAGACCGGACCGATCTGCCCTGGGGCCTGAAGATCTACGAGAGGTCGGATTCCTCGGGCTTCACCAGCCCCAACCTCATCGACGGCAAGTCCACCGGCGAGGTCTACGCGATCGTGCAGCCCACGTTCCTCTACGAGCTGCTGTGGAACCTGCTGATCGTGGCCGCACTGATCATCATCGACCGTCGGTTCCGCATCGGCCACGGGCGGCTGTTCGCGCTCTACGTGGCCGGCTACTGCGTCGGGCGCTTTGTCATCGAAACCCTCCGGACCGACCCGGCCACCATGCTGTGGGACATCAGGATCAACCTGTTCACCTCTGCGCTGGTGTTCGTCTGCGCTGCCCTGTATGTGGTCATCGCGCCCAAGGGCCGGGAGACGCCGCACGACATCTATCACCCAGGTGCGGCCCCCGAGGACGGACCCACCGAGCACCCCGTCGACGGGTACGTCGAAGACGAACGCGAACCGGCGACGGTTGCTGCGGCGGGCACCGCGAAGAACTCCGACGACGGTGCGAGCCAGACACGGCGCGTCGATCTCGACAAGCCGGCCGACTCGACCGGGCCGGCCGCCGAGCTCGAGTCCGAGGCGCCGTCGACGACGACCGCCAAGGCAACACCAGCCGAGGCCACGCCGGGCGAGACCGCACCCGACGCGAATGCACCGGCGGAGACCGGCGCGGCCGAGCCTGCGGACACCGCGGATAGCGAGACGGTGGACAAGCCTGCGTCTGCAGGAGCCACCGCAGTAACGACCGGGACGGCAGGGGAGGACACCTCCGCGACGGACAAGGCCGAGCCTGAGACGGTGGAGTCTGAGACGGCCGAGCCTGAGACAGGAGAGCCCGAGACGCCCGACCCCGAGACGCCCGCGCCTGAGACGTCGGAGCTGCCTCCGCCGCCCCCTGACGATCTGCCCCCGGATCCCGACATCGAGACCCCCGGGGACCCGAAGCTCGACAAGGCCGCGAAGCCGTATCGGAAGCCCAAGCCCGACACCGCAACCGGGGCCGACGAGAGCTCGAACTGACCCGGTCTTCCCTCCACATTTGCTGCTAACATCGGAACTTACGCCACTGTGAAGTTCGCAGCGGCGTGTTCACCCCACGGGCCAGAGACGTCCTGAGGATTGCTGGCTGGTTCCCTCGCGAGGCGGGGGCAAGGCGTGGAGGTCGGATTTGCTGTTCTCTCAGCTCCCCGAAGCCCAGGGTCTGTACGACCCGGACAACGAAGTCGATTCCTGTGGTGTGGCGATGGTTGCCGACATCCACGGACGACGTTCCCATTCGATCGTCGCCGACGGCCTTTTGGCCCTCGAGAACCTCGATCACCGCGGTGCGGCCGGAGCTCAGACCAACAGCGGGGACGGCGCCGGCATCCTGATGCAGGTTCCTCACGCCTTCTTGCGTGAGGTGGTCGAGTTCGACCTGCCTCCAGCAAACCTCAATGGCGAGAACACTTTTGCCGCGGGAATCTGCTTTCTTCCTGCCGACCCGGACGCCCGACGACGTGCGATCACCCGGGTGGAGGACATCGCCGCCGAGGAGAACCTCCGGATCTTGGGCTGGCGTGACCTGCCCGTCGAGGTGGATGAAGCGGACATCGGTGAGACGGCGCGGGGCTGCATGCCGTTCATGAGCCAGTTGTTCGTCAGCGGACCACTCGACGACGACGGCATCGCACCGTCGGGGCTCGATCTCGACCGGCTCGTGTACCCGCTGCGTAAACGCGCGGAGCGGGTGACACCGGACCTCGAGGCCGACGGCAGCGGATTGTATTTCGCCTCGTTGTCCAGTCGCACCATCGTCTACAAGGGCATGCTCACCACCAAACAGTTGCCGCTCTACTACCCGGATCTGCGCGATGAGCGGGCCGAGAGTGCCATAGCGATCGTGCACTCGCGGTTCTCCACCAACACCTTCCCGTCCTGGCCCCTGGCGCACCCGTTCCGGTTCGTCGCCCACAACGGGGAGATCAACACCGTTCGGGGCAACCGAAATCGCATGCGGGCCCGCGAAGCGCTTCTGGACACCGACCTGATCCCCGGCGACCTCAAGCGGCTGTTCCCGATCTGCACCCCCGATGCTTCCGACTCCGCGTCGCTCGATGAGGTGTTGGAGCTGCTGCACCTCGGTGGCCGCAGCGTGCCGCACTGCGTGATGATGATGGTGCCCGAGGCCTGGGAGAACGTGCCCGACATGGATCCTCGGCGCCGCGCGTTCTGTCAGTTCCACGCCTCGATGATGGAGGCCTGGGACGGCCCCGCTTGCGTCACCTTCACCGACGGCACGATGGTCGGTGCAGTGCTCGACCGCAATGGACTGCGGCCCGGGCGCTGGTGGCAGACCCGCGACGGACGAGTGGTCCTCGCCTCCGAAGCGGGCGTACTCGACATCCCCACCGACGACATCGTCGCCAAGGGCCGTCTTGAGCCGGGCAAGATGTTCCTGATCGACACCGCGGAGGGCCGGCGGATCACCGATGAGGAGATCAAGGGTCAGCTGATCGGTGAACAACCGTACGAGGAGTGGCTGCACGCCGGACTGCTCGAACTGGCCAGGCTCCCGGAGCGTCCCCGGTTCCTTCCGACCCACGAAAGTGTGGTCCGCAGGCAGGTGTCGTTCGGGTACACCGAAGAGGACCTGCGCGTACTGATCACCCCGATGGCTGCCTCGGGGTACGAGGCGCTGGGCTCGATGGGCACCGACACCCCGATCGCCGTGCTGTCACAGCGTTCGCGTCTGCTCTACGACTACTTTGTGGAACTGTTCGCGCAGGTCACCAATCCGCCGCTGGACGCGATCCGCGAGGAGATCGTGACCTCCATGGCTCGTGTGATGGGTCCCGAGCAGAATCTGTTGCACCCGAGTGCGGCGTCGTGCCGGCAGATCTTGCTGCCCTGGCCGGTGTTGAACAACGATGAACTGGCCAAGATCGTCCACATCAACGACGACGGCAATCATCGGGGCCTGGCTGCCAAGGTGTTGCGCGCGCACTACCCGGTCGCTGAGGGGGGACCAGGTCTGGAACGCGCGCTCGAAGAACTGCGCAGGCGGGCCAGTGAGGCGATCGCGAACGGCTATTCGACGCTGGTGATCAGTGACCGCGAGGCCGACCGGGACAATGCTCCGATCCCGTCGTTGCTCGCGACGTCTGCCGTGCACCACCATCTGATCCGCACGAAGGAACGCACCCGGGTCGGTCTTGTCGTCGAGACCGGTGATGCGCGAGAGGTGCACCACGTGGCGCTGCTCATCGGCTTCGGGGCTGCGGCGGTGAACCCGTATCTGGCATTCGAGACCATCGAAGACCTCGTCCGCGAAGGCGAACTCACCGGCGTCACCCCGTCGAAGGCGGTCCGCAACTACTTGCAGGGACTGGGCAAGGGTGTGCTCAAGGTGATGAGCAAGATGGGCATCTCGACCGTTGGAAGCTACACGGCTGCACAGTGTTTCGAAGCCGTTGGCCTCTCCGGTGACCTCGTGAGGGAGTACTTCACCCGTACGGTGTCGCGCATCGGCGGGGTCGGACTGGACGAACTGGCCGAGGAGGTCCGGATTCGTCATCACCGGGCCTACCCGCCCAACCCGACCGAGCAGGTCTACCGCCGGCTCGAGGTCGGTGGCGAATACCAGTACCGCCGTGAAGGTGAGCTGCACCTGTTCAGCCCGGAGACGGTGTTCTTGTTGCAGCACGCCAGCAAGTCCGGCCGAACCGACGTCTATCGCAAATACACCGACGAGGTGAACCGGCTCTCGCGTGAGGGCGGAACACTGCGTGGGTTGTTCGAGTTCGACACCGAGGGTCGCGAACCGATCCCACTCGACGAGGTCGAATCGATCGAGTCGATCATGACGCGGTTCAACACCGGCGCGATGAGCTACGGGTCGATCTCGGCCGAGGCGCACGAGACGATCGCCATCGCCATGAACAGCATCGGTGGACGGTCCAACTCGGGCGAGGGCGGCGAGGACACCGATCGGCTCTACGACCCGACTCGCCGTAGCGCGGTGAAGCAGGTGGCCTCGGGGCGCTTCGGTGTCACCAGCGACTACCTCGTCAACGCGACCGACATCCAGATCAAGATGGCGCAGGGTGCCAAGCCGGGTGAGGGTGGGCAGCTGCCCGCCTACAAGGTGTACCCGTGGATCGCCAAGACCAGGCACTCCACGCCGGGTGTTGCGCTCATCTCGCCGCCCCCGCACCACGACATCTATTCGATCGAAGACCTGGCCCAGCTGATCCACGACCTCAAGAACGCCAACCCGCAGGCGCGCATCCACGTCAAGCTGGTCAGCGCGATGGGTGTGGGTACGGTCGCGACCGGTGTGTCCAAGGCCCATGCCGACGTGGTGCTCATCTCCGGCCACGACGGCGGGACGGGTGCGTCTCCGCTGACCTCGCTCAAACACGCGGGTACACCGTGGGAGATCGGCCTTGCCGATGCCCAACAGACGTTGATGCTCAACGGTTTACGCGATCGGATCACCGTCCAGTGTGATGGGGCGCTACGCACCGGCCGAGACGTCATGGTCGCTGCGTTGCTCGGCGCCGAGGAGTTCGGATTCTCCACCGCCCCGCTGATCGTGGCCGGCTGCATCATGATGCGGGTCTGCCATCTCGACACCTGCCCGGTGGGTGTGGCGACGCAGAATCCCAAGTTGCGAGCCCGGTTCACGGGCAAGGCCGAGCACATCGTGAACTTCTTCAAGTTCGTCGCCGAGGATGTGCGTGAACATCTCGCGATGCTCGGATTCAGGACCCTCGATGAAGCGATCGGACGTTCCGATGCGCTTCACACCGCCCCGGGGGTGGCGCACTGGAAGTCGAAGGGGGTCGACCTGTCGCCGATCTTCCACAGGGCCGACACCGACTCGCCGCGGCGACGGACCCGCGAGCAGTACCACGCCCTCGACAAGGCGCTGGACCAGACTTTGATCCAGCTAGCGGAGGGAGCGCTCGAAGATGCGCACCCGGTGACCCTCGACCTCCCCGTTCGTAACGTCAACCGCACGGTCGGGACGCTGCTGGGGTCGGAGGTGACGCGACGGTACGGCGCAGATGGTCTGGCCGCAGACACCATCACCGTGTCGTTGACGGGGTCTGCCGGCCAATCGCTCGGAGCGTTCCTGCCCCCGGGTGTCACGCTGAAACTCACCGGCGACGCCAACGACTACGTCGGAAAGGGGTTGTGCGGCGGGAAGATCATCGTCCGGCCGCATCCCGACGCCCTGTTCATCGCCGAAGACCAGGTCATCGCCGGCAACACCATCCTGTACGGGGCCACCAGCGGCGAGGTCTATCTGCGCGGCCGAGTCGGTGAACGGTTCTCGGTGCGCAACTCCGGCGCCACCGCGGTGGTCGAAGGAGTCGGCGACCACGCCTGTGAGTACATGACGGGCGGGCGGGTGCTGATCCTCGGGCCGACCGGCCGCAACCTCGCGGCGGGGATGTCCGGTGGCATCGCCTACGTCTACCGGCTCGATCCGGGCATGGTGAACCAGGCGATGGTGGCGCTGCAGAATCCGGACCCCGACGACCTGCTGTTCCTGCACGAACACATCAGCAGACACGTCGAGCTCACGGGATCGGCGGTGGGCGCCTCGATGCTCGCCGACTGGCCGCGGCGAAGCCGCAAGTTCACCAAGGTGATGCCCACCGACTACCAGCGGGTGCTCGATGCCGCCCGGATGGCCGAAGCGGAAGGACGCGACGTGGAAGCTGCGATCATGGAGGCGGCTCGTGGCTGATCCGCGCGGATTCCTGGAAGTCGGCAAGACCGAGGCCCCGACCCGGCCGGTGTACGAACGGGTCAACGACTGGCGTGAGGTCTACGTCGACAAAGACCCCGACAAGGAGAATCAGCACGTCTCCGAGCAGGCCCGCAGGTGCATGGACTGCGGAATCCCGTTCTGCCACTCCGGATCTGCGGGCTGTCCGCTGGGCAACCTGATCCCCGAATGGAACGACCTGGTGCGCCGTGGCCGGTGGGATGCGGCCAGTGACCGCCTGCACGCCACCAACAACTTCCCCGAGTTCACCGGCAAGCTCTGCCCGGCGCCCTGCGAGGCGGCCTGCGTGCTGTCGATCTCACACGCCACCACCGGCGGCAGCGTCGCCATCAAGCGCATCGAGAAGACGATCGCCGAAGAGGCCTGGCGAGAGGGCCTCGTCGTCCCGCAGACCTCGGCGACATTGTCGGGCAAATCGGTTGCGGTGGTCGGTTCGGGGCCCGCTGGTCTGGCGGCCGCCCAACAGCTCACCCGAGCGGGTCATGCGGTGACCGTCTACGAGCGCGACGACCGCATCGGCGGTCTGCTCCGCTACGGCATCCCCGAGTACAAGATGCAGAAGTCGGACATCGATCGGCGAATCGCCCAGATGAAGGGGGAGGGCACCGAGTTCGTCACCGAGTGCAACGTCGGAGAAGACCTGACCGTCGCCGAGCTCCGCGACCGTCACGACGCCGTCGTGCTCGCTGTCGGCGCGCTGAAGGCCCGCGACAACCCCGAGGTGCCCGGACGTGAGCTGGGCGGCGTCCACCTCGCCATGGAGCATCTGGTGCCCGCCAATCGCGAGTGTGAGGGCGACGGCGCGTCACCGATCTCCGCACACGGCAAACATGTGGTGATCATCGGCGGCGGCGACACCGGAGCCGACTGCCTGGGTACCGCCCACCGGCAGGGCGCCGCGTCGGTCACCCAGCTCGACTACAACCCCGAGTTGCCACCGGAACGCGATGAGAACCTCTCACCCTGGCCGACGTGGCCGCTGATCCTGCGCGACTCCGCCGCGCACGTCGAGGGTGGCGAGCGCAGATATCAGGTTGCGGTGCAACGCTTCCTCGGTGATGACAACGGCAACGTCACCGCGATGGTGCTGGCCGAGGTCACCGTCGAACGCGACGACAACGGCAGACGAAACGTCGTGCCGGTGGGGGATGAGTTCGAAATGCCTTGCGAGATGGCCCTTTTCGCGATCGGATTCGAGGGCGTCGAACGCACGACGTTGTTGACCGACCTCGAGTTGAAGCCGAATGGCCGCGGCGCACTGTCCTGCGGCAGTGACTGGCAGACCGACACGCCCGGGGTCTTCGTCTGTGGCGATGCCCACCGTGGGGCCTCGCTGGTGGTGTGGGCGATCGCCGAGGGGCGGGCCGCGGCGCGTGGTGTCGATGAGTTCCTGATGGGCGAATCGGATTTGCCCTCACCGGTTCATCCCGCGGCGCTTCCGCTCTCGGTTCGCTGACTATGGAGTGCCGCGAAGCCACCCATGTCGGGACCAAAGGCGGAGTTCGACGTAATTTCACGTGACGTCTTGGGTGCTTACGTGGAGGAGATCGCCGACGCGGACTAGGCTCGGCGGAGTGAATCGACGTACCAAAATCGTGTGCACCCTGGGTCCTGCAACTGCAACCGACGAGCGCGTGCGTGAGTTGGTAGAGAGTGGCATGGATGTGGCCCGGCTGAACTTCAGCCACGGCAAACACGAAGACCACCGAGAAATGTACAACCGCGTGCGCAAGGCCTCCGACACCACCGGACATGCGGTGGGCATTCTCGCCGACCTGCAAGGTCCGAAGATCCGGTTGGGAACGTTCGCCGACGGGCCGGTGCAGTGGCCCGCGGGCAAGCAGGTACGGATCACGGTCGACGACTGCGAAGGCACCGCCGAACGCGTGTCCACCACCTACAAGCAGCTGGCCGTCGATGCCCGCCCAGGCGACCGACTGCTCGTCGACGACGGCAAGGTGGGGCTGACGGTCACCGACATCGACCAGAACGACGTCATCTGCACGGTCACCGAAGGCGGACCCGTCAGCAACAACAAGGGCGTCTCCCTCCCGGGGATGAACGTCTCGGTGCCGGCGATGTCCGACAAGGACGAAGCCGACCTCGAGTTCGCCCTGAAGCTCGGCGTCGACCTGATCGCGCTGTCCTTCGTGCGGTCGCCCGCCGACATCGAACTGGTCCACACCATCATGGACCGCGTGGGCCGCCGGGTCCCCGTCATCGCCAAGCTGGAGAAGCCCGAGGCCATCGACAACCTCGAAGCCGTGATCCTGGCGTTCGACGCAGTGATGGTCGCCCGCGGTGACCTCGGCGTCGAACTGCCCCTCGAAGAAGTCCCCCTGGTGCAGAAACGGGCCATCCAGATGGCCCGCGAGAACGCCAAACCGGTGATCGTCGCGACCCAGATGCTCGAGTCGATGATCGAGAACTCGCGACCCACCCGCGCCGAGGCGTCAGACGTGGCCAACGCGGTGCTCGACGGCGCCGACGCCGTCATGCTCTCCGGTGAGACCTCGGTCGGCAAGTACGTCATGGAAACCGTCCAAACCATGGCCCGCATCGTGAAAGCAGTGGAAAGCGGACCCCGCGACGTCCCACCGCTCTCACACGTCCCGCGCACCAAACGCGGCATCATCTCCTACGCCGCCCGCGACATCGGCGAACGCCTCGACGCCAAAGCCCTCGTCGCTTTCACCCAGTCCGGTGACACGGTCCGCAGGCTCGCTCGACTGCACACCCGACTGCCGCTGCTCGCGTTCACCCCGCTGCCCGAAGTACGCAGCCAACTCGCAATGAGCTGGGGCACAGAGACATTCATCGTCCCGCGCGTCGACTCCACCGACGCCATGATCCGCCAGGTAGACCAAGCCCTCCTCGAAATCGGACGCCTCAAAGTCGGCGACCAGGTGGTCATCGTCGCCGGAGCCCCTCCCGGCACCGTCGGCACCACCAACCTGATCCATGTGCACAGGATCGGTGAAGACGACCACTAGTTTGGGTCGCTCCGCCGGTGTTTGATGGCTCGCTCCGCTCGCTTTGTCGGTGTGGCCGTCATCGCGCGTTCTTCCCTCCTCTTCACATCGCTGGCGCTCGTTCATCGTCAGTCCAGAACGCGCGTGGCCACACCTCCGGGGCTCGCATCGGTCGCTTGCGCTCCCTCGCTCGGCCACACCGCCTGGGTTCGCTTTGGTCGCTGGAAGCTCACTCGCGAGTTCTGAGTGAGCGAGCGAAGCGAGTGATTGTCGCGGGTGGCCCCGCGTGCTCTGGACAGAGGAGCGAGGGAGCGCAGCGACTGAGTCGACGAAGGAAGAGCGCGTGACCCGGGCCACCAGCCCGCGAGCGGAGCGAGCCATTAGACACAGCTCAGCTAGCATTCGTCCTGTGACTGATGCCCCCGGCTCGACGTCCGACCTGAACAAACTGCTGGCGCTCTTTGATCTGGAGGAACGCGAGACCGACGTCTTCATCGGCGTCCACCCCGCGCAGGTGGGGCCGCGCACGTTCGGCGGTCAGCTGCTCGGGCAGGGTGTGGTCGCTGCGGGGCGCAGTGTTCCGCGGCCCACGCCCGTGCATGCGCTGCACGCGCATTTCATCCGCGGCGGTGACGTGACCAAACCGCTGGAATACCACGTCACCCGACTGCGAGACGGGAAACCCTTCGCCAATCGATTGGTCACCGCACTGCAGGGCGGCGAAGAGATCCTGTCCATGCTGGTCGCCTTCCAGGACAACAAGGCCGGCCTGGAGCATTCGGTTCAGATCCCCGAGGTGCCTTATCCCGAGGATCTGCCCACACTCGGTGAGCACTTCAAGGGGTTCGAAGAGCGCATCGCCATGTTCGTGAATGCGTTGCACCCCATTGACATTCGCTTCGCCAACGACCCCACGTGGAAAGTGCGCGAGTCAGGCGACACCCTGGAACACAACCGGGTGTGGATGCGCACCGACGGCCAGATGCCCGACGACCCGCTTCTGCACATCGCTGCGCTCTGCTACGCCTCGGACACCACAGTGCTCGATTCGATCCTGACAACACACGGGTTGTCCTGGGGGATCGACCGGTTGTTCGCCGCCACCGTCAATCATTCGATGTGGTTCCACCGCGAGTTCCGGTTTGATGACTGGTTGCTGTACGCAAGTGAATCGCCGGTCGCGGCCGGCTCGCGAGGGCTGGCTTCGGGACGGTTCTTCACCCGCGAGGGCTTGCTGGCGACAACCGTGGTCCAAGAAGCGCTCATCAAGTACTTCCCGCCACGCGGCTGACCAACCGCGCCGATGAGGCAGACTTGAATCATGTATCCCGCGCAGCAGACGCCGCAGTACTGGCTGGCGCCCGGACCTGATCTGCCGCCCCGCACATGGCAACGACGCACTCGGACACCGATCATCATCGTGAGTGCAGTTGTCGGTGTTGTGCTCGCCGTCATCGCGCTCGGTGCCATGGCCTGGGGTGTGCAGGGCCGCGACTTCACCGCCGAAGGCGACGTTGTCCTCACCGGCGGCCAATATGCAGTGTCATCCGCTGACATCTGCGGTGGCACAGGCGAATTCGAAGACCTCAAGGTCGGTGCGCGAGTCCGCATCCTCGATGAGGAACTCACCATCCTGGAAGAAGGCGCACTCGGCGCACCCGAACTCTCCGACAACCGATGCCGCCTCGGATTCGCCATCTCCGGCGTACCGGAGGGTCGCGGCCGCTACGTCGTCGAGATCGGGACAACCGTCCGCCACGAGGCGAGTGAGGGTGTACTCGAACGCGGCATCACGTTCGAGTTCTGAGCAAAAGACTCAGAGCTCGCGGTCCACGAACTCCGGGGTTGTGCGCTTCATGCCGGCTTTGCGGGCAATGGCGTGGTTCTTGCCGCGCAGCAACCGCAGTTGCAGCACCTGCTCCACCGGGAACGAGAACCGGGGAGAGCGCGACCAGGTCTTCTCGAGCAACGACTTTGTGGACGCCACCGAATCGGGGGACCGGGACGCGATCTTCTCGGTCAAGGCCATTGCCTCGGCCATCGGATCCTCGGCGACACCGGTGACGAGCCCGATTTCCTTGGCGTGGTCGGCAGAGAACATCTCGCCGGTCATCGTCAGTCGCTTGGCGATGTCGATGGTGGTGAGCTGAGCCAACGCGGCCGATGCCGACATGTCGGGGATCAATCCCCACTTGGCTTCCAAGACGGAGAAGTCGGCGTCAGGCGTGGCAAACCGGAAGTCGGCGCCCATCGCAATCTGCAGGCCGCCGCCGTAGCAGTGGCCATGCACCACCGCGATGACGGGGACAGGAACCCGTCGCCACTCCCAGGCCGGGTCCTGAAAACCGTTGGAGCCCTTCAAGAGGTTCGGGACGAAAGTCCGGTAGATGCTCTTCTCTTTGCCCTGGAGGCTGGCGAAATCGAGTCCGGCGCTGAAGGATTTGCCCGCGCCGCTGATGATGACGGCGCGCAGGGTGCGGTCCTTGGCCGCCTGCCGGGCTGCTTTCGTCAGTCCGGCGAGTAACGGCAACGTGAGCCCGTTGTGCTTGTCGGGCCGGTTGAGCTGCACATGCGCGATGGGACCGAAAGGTGTCTTCTCCACCCGGTAGGTCACCGAATCGTCAGCCGCGGGGCGTGTCTCAGGGTCCGCGGCAACTGTCAGAGATGCGGGTCGCGAGGTGGCGTCGGTCGAGGACATTCGGATCTCCTTCGGTGCGTATTCGGTTCGAGGGTACGCCCGGGGCCGTGACCCGATGGACCGGCACCAACCCCTCCGGAGCTGTCGGTGGTGGGCGGGCTCACACTGCCGAGGCGCCGTGACCTGCGTCCGCGTCGGGTCCTGGACGAGCATCGCGCTCGTCGAGAATGAAGAAGACAAGCGTGATGGCAAGAAACCCGGCAGGCAACCAGGCGGCGTGCACACCCATCCACTCCGTCGCGAACGCGCCGACCGCAGCGCCCAGGAAGAACGAGCCGATGACCTTCGTATAGACGGCAAGCGCGCGCTTGGACGTCTCGGATCCGGTGGTCAGGACGCCATACGCCGACTCCACGGTGCGCATCAAGTTCCCGGTGGTCGCGACCACCATGTAGTTGAGATCGCCGATCGAGCGGAACAGCTCGATCTGCATCGCGGCCATGAAAGAGATCGGCACCGTGACGTACATGTGGGGGACCGTCTCGGGAACGAAGCCGATGGCAGCCAACGACAGGGCCTGGATGCCCATCGTCCACCGGATCGGATGGGTCACCACCGAGTCGACGCGTCCGGTCTTGATGTGGGTGGACAGCGTGACACCCAGCAAAAACGCGACGATCGGCCAGATCCGCGCCACAGCGTCGGCGTAGTGCTGTTCGGACAGGTTGATGAAGAAGAAGATGACGTTCCCCGTTTGCACATTGGCGAACACGCCGCCGCGAACAAGGAATGTGTAGGAATCCAGGAAGCCACTGGCGCAAGTAACCAGCAAAGCGAATCGCAGCGTTGTCGTCGTGGTTGTCGGCATGGTTCTCCCGCCCGGAATCATCTGTCCGAGGCGATGTTACGGCCGAGGTGCGCCCTCCGGGTGTCAAGCGGCGCGGGCAGTCTGTCGGGGGTGTCGCGTCGTGGTCGTCACATGGCAAGTGGATATCGGCTGTCCGATTTGTCGGGTCATCGGCGAATCGCCTTCGGGAGCGGCGCGTCAGCGCTAGATTCTGATCACAGCCGTGTTCATGATGCGTCGCGACCAACCGCCGGGAGAACTGATGAGCGAGAACACCACCGACGTCGTCTTTCACCACGCTTCGGGAGTCGCCGTGCACACCACGGCCGAAGCGTTTCAGCAGACCGCCAAGATGCACCCCGATCGTGTCGCGCTGCGCACTCCGGGCGGGATCCAGGAGATCACGTGGCGTGAGTACGCTCGCCGTGTCGAGGCGATCGCACGAGGCCTCGTGCGTCTCGGTGTCAGCCGTGGCGACACCGTCGGCCTGATGTTGACCAATCGCCCCGAATTCCACCTCGTCGACACCGCCATCGTTCACCTGGGAGCGATCCCGTTCTCGGTGTACAACACCAGCGCACCCGAGCAGCTCGAGTACCTGTTCACCGACGCCGCCAACAAGATCGTGATCACCGAGCAGGTGTTCATGCCCGCCATCAAACAATCCGGGGTGGCGCTCGAGCACATCATCACCGTCGACGGTCCGGCTGACGGTGCCATCGAACTCAAAGACGTGGAAGCCCAGGGCGACGAGGAGTTCGATTTCGAAGCCTCTTGGCGCGCAGTGGAATCCGACGACCTGGTCACATTGATCTACACCTCGGGAACCACGGGACCTCCGAAGGGCGTGGAGATCACGCACAGCAACGTGATCTCCGCGGCGGAATCGGTGGCTGACGAACTGCAGTTCGGATTCGACGACCGGATCATCTCCTACCTGCCGGCCGCACACATCGCCGATCGGGTCTCATCTCACGGTGCCAGCCAGATGCGTGGAATCCAGATCACCTCGGTGGCCGATCCGCGAGAGTTCGCTTCAGCGCTGCCCGATGTACGGCCGACCGTCTTCTTCGGGGTCCCCCGGGTGTGGCAGAAGGTGAAGGCCGGCATCGAAGGCAAGCTGGCCGAAGAGACGAGCCCGGTGAAGAAGAAGCTCGCGGGATGGGCGCTCGACGTGGGCCGGCGTGCTGCCAAGGCCGACTTGGCGGGCACGCCGAGGGGCAGGGCCCTCGCTGCTCAGCACCGGGTGGCAGACACCCTCGTGCTGTCGAAAGTCCGTGCGGCGCTGGGACTGGACGAACTGAAGGTGGCCATCTCGGGTGCGGCGTCCATTCCGGCCGAGGTGATCGAGTTCTTCGTCGGAATCGGCATTCCCGTCATCGAGGTGTGGGGTCTGTCCGAGACGACCGGAGCTGCGACGAAGACGACCACCGACAATCTGAAGGTCGGG
Source organism: Williamsia muralis (assembly GCF_051487485.1). Taxonomy (GTDB): domain Bacteria; phylum Actinomycetota; class Actinomycetes; order Mycobacteriales; family Mycobacteriaceae; genus Williamsia; species Williamsia muralis_B. Next base: position 390,399 of record NZ_JAHVCV010000005.1, read on the forward strand.
ACGGTCGGCAAACCCGTGGACGGTGTGGAGATCAAACTGGCCGACGACGGCGAAGTGCTGGTGCGAGCTCCGATGGTCATGCGCGGGTACCGCAACAAGCCGGAGAAGACGGCAGAGGCGATTGATGCCGATGGGTGGTTCGCCACCGGTGATGTGGGCAAGATCGACGACGAGGGAAACCTGACGATCGTCGACCGCAAGAAGGAACTCATCATCAATGAGTCCGGCAAGAACATGGCACCGAGCACGATCGAGAACGCGGTGAAGGCGTCCTCGTCGCTGATCAGCCAGGTGGTCGCGATCGGCGACAACAAGCCGTACATCAGTGCCTTGGTGGTACTCGACCCCGACGTCGCGACGTTGCGGGCCAAAGCTTTGGGTGTCCCCGAGGCGCAGATCGCGGATCTTGCCAAGAACCCCGAGATCATCGAAGAGGTCACGCTGGCAGTGAAGGCCGGCAACGCGAAGTTGTCGCGGGTGGAGCAGGTCAAACGGTTCGCGATCGTGCCATCTGCCTGGGATCCGGGCGGCGACGAACTGACTCCGACGATGAAATTGCGGCGCAAACCGATCGCCGGAAAGTATGCCGACACGATCGTCGATCTCTTCTCGAACCCGCCGGGTGCCGGAGTCATCGACCTCGGGTGACCGCGCGCGGTCTCATCGCGCACGCGATGATGGTGCAGTGACTGCAGCGGTGATCTTCGACATGGACGGTGTGCTCATCGATTCCGAGCCCATCTGGGAACAGGTACGCCGAGATGTGGTGGCCGAACACGGTGGTAGGTGGCTCGACGAGGCACAGACCGCACTCATGGGCATGAGCACTCCGGAGTGGGCGAAGTACATGAGTGAGGACCTCGGTGTGGGCAAGCCGCCGAATGAGGTGGCGCAGATCGTGATCGACAAGATGGTCGAGCGGTATGAAGACCATCTGCCGGTGCTACCGGGCGCCGATGACGCCGTGCGACGGTGTGCCGGGCGGTGGCCATTGGGGCTGGCCAGCTCGTCGCCCCGACAGCTCATCGATGCTGTCCTGCGGGCGGCGGGATGGACCGACCTTTTTGCGGTGACCGTGTCGACCGAGGAGCTCAGCCGGGGTAAACCCTCGCCCGACGTCTATCTGTCGGCGGCGCGGGCGTTGGGGTTCGAGCCCGCCGAGTGTGTTGCGGTGGAGGATTCGTCGAACGGTATGCGGTCGGCGACCGCTGCCGGACTGGTGCTCGTCGCTGCGCCCCGGCCCGAGTATCCGCCGGCCCAGGACGCCATCGCGGAGGCAGCGCTTGTGCTCGACCACCTCGACGCGCTCACCGAGGACAGCGTCGCCGCACTCGTTTGAACAGGTCACCGGCGCCTCGATTGCACTGGCCACTCTGTGATGTGGTTGATACGCACGATTGGGTACCCGTCTGAGGTCCGACTTCTCCACTCGACAGTCGAGTCCATACCGAATGGAAGGCAGTATGAGCGATTCACCTCCGAACGAGCAGCCTGGCAGCACCGACGAGCCGGCTAAAACCGTCGACGATCTGGAAGAGAAGATCAGTCAGGAACACGCAGACTCGGGCAAGGCTGGGCCACCCATCACCGAGAGCGACCCCGGCGACAGCGGCGATTCGGATTCAAGTGGCTCGGATCCGAGTGGTGAGACCAGCACCGCGCAGGGGTCGGCAACCGGCGAACCACCCGACTGACAGTCCGGGAAACCCGCCCGATCACACATGATTCGGCTTCGCGTCGACGATCGGACGGGTTTGCTCACGGAGTCACAACAAGGCCGGAGCCAGACGGCGCCACTGCTCCCTCGGGTACACCTTGGGGTCGGTGTCGAGCACCTGCACACAGACGTGGTCGGCACCGGCCGCAAGGTGCTCCTGCACCCGGCCGGCGATGGCGGCTTCGTCGCCCCACGCGATGATCGCGTCGAACAACCGGTCGCTCACCGATGTCAAATCCTCTTCGGTGAAACCCGAGCGCAGCAGGTTGTTCGCGTAGTTCGGCAGCCCGAGGTAGTTGCGCAGCCACTCGGTCCCGATGGAGCGGGCCTGGTCGGCGTCCGTGGTCAGGATGACGGTCTGCTCCGGGAGCAGAAGCGGGCCGGTGCCCAAGGACTCGCGTGCCCGGGCGGTGAAGTCAGGTGTGACCAGGTACGGGTGTGATCCGTTCGCTCGAGTTGCGGACAAGTGCAACATCTTTGGTCCCAACGCGGCGAGGACGCGGGCGTTGACGGGGACAGGCTGTTCGGTCGCGTCCAAAGCTTCGAGGTACGCCTTGGTCGCAGCCAGCGGCTTCTTGTATCGGCCGGGGTCGCCCGCGTCGACGAGCGGAGCGTGACTCACGCCGATTCCGAGCAACAAGCGCTCTCCGTGCGCAGAGACCAGGGACTGGTATTTCGCGGCGACGTCCACCGGTTCGTGCATCCACAAGTTGAGGATGCCCGTTGCGACGACGGCTTTGCTCGTGGCTCCGAGAAGGTTCTCCACCGCGTCGAACAGCGGACCCCCGACGTCAGGGATCCACAGTGCGGTGTATCCCAGGTCCTCCAGTTCGGCGGCAGCTTCTGCGGATTCGGCGGCATCGCCATAGCGCAACTGCGAACTCCAAACGCCTACACCTGCAAGTTGCATGGTCATCTCCTCGGTGACGCACCAGGGCGTCGTCGGCGCTCATGAGCGCGTGATGTGATTCGAGATCTGCTGTCCACGATGCTAGTCGATCCTTTGATCGGCGCGGCCGGCCGCGGTGGGGTATCGTTCGAGCGCCCGCGAGTAGATGGCGTCATGCATCGACGAAATGCTCTGTCGCTCAACATCTCTGGCTACTCTTCTGGCTGCCGGTGTGCTGTCTCGTTCGGCGTGTGTGATTGTCAATGCCTCGGTCAGACTGATGGGATCGAATCGGTCCACACCGAAACCGTATGTTCGACATGGCTTTTGATCGGCGAAGTAGCCGCAGTCCGGAGCGATCACCGCGGTCCCCAGGTCGTAGCACGCTTCCAGCCATCCAGAATGGGTTCCGAATCGATACGAGAGCACACTGACGTCGATCTCGGTCAGGTATCGCCAGAGTTCGTTGTCGTCGAACCGGTCGTGGATCCTGAGGTCCACGCCGTGCCCGGTCGCATATTCGGTGATGATCGCGGCGAGGTCGGCCGTCCGTTGATCGGCACCGGGATCGAAGACGTTGGAGTCCAGGTCCACCCGCACACGCGTGTCGGGGAGGGCCGCCGCCGCTGTCACGATGGTGTCGAGTACAGCGAGAGGATCGAGATTGGCCCGGAGACTCTTTGCGTGGACGCCGACGACGAACTCGCGTCTGCGATCACGATGCCGACCGATCAGCCCGAGAGGTGCAACATGCGGGTGTGGGATGACAGTGGCCTCCACGCCCCAGCGTTCGGCGATTTCGGTGGCCGCGCCGGAGGTCAGGGTGATGACCTCGTCAGCGCTGCGCACCAGGACATTCAGCTGTTCGAGGTGGAACGTGTTATCCCGAAAGTGTGGGTTGTGCAGGTCGTGGGCGGTGAACACCAGCGGTTTGTTGTGCCGGTGAAGAATGTCGACGACCTGGTTGAGCCGGTCGGTGGGGATGGTATCGAATCCAAAATGCAGGTGGAGCACGTCGAAGTCATCGATATGGTCGCCCAGCCAGGCGGGTTCGAGCCACCGCGGCGGCCACCACCGATCGTTGGAGTCGGCGCCTTCGGGTATCGGGTCGGGTATCCGTCTCACCCGAGAATCGCTGGTGGCGAGGTGCGCGACGTAGCGGTGGCCGGTGGGCACCGAGGCGACGGTGATCAAGTCGATGATTCCTTCGTGCGCAATTCGGATACCCGGTGGTGTGGCGACCCCGCCCGGCTGTTCGAGAGGAGATGCGTCCTGACATCAAAGTACTATCGCGGCGCCCAGCCGATGTGCAGGGTCCGGCGACGGTGAGCAGAAGGGCAGATGTGGACGGACGTACCCGGCACTATGGAGAGTTCTACGGTGTTGCCGACACCGCGACGACGGACGATCGGCAAATACTGGTCGTGTGGGGCAACTGTCAGGCCGAGGCACTGCGGATCGTCTTGTCGGGTTCGCGCGATCTTCCTTACCGCACGGTCCGGGTTCCCCCTGTCCACGAATTGGAGGCATCCGACATTCCGCAGGTAGAAGATCTGATCCGTCAGGCCGCTGTCGTCGTGTCGCAGCCGGTGCGTGGGGGATACCGGGGCTTGCCGATCGGCGGTCCTGATCTGGCGGAGATGGCACCCTCGGCGCAGCGGATCGTGTGGCCGGTGATCCGCTACGGAGGGCTGTACCCGTTCCAGGTCATCGTGAGGCACCCGGCAAGCCCGGCTGCGGTGCCGGCGGCCGTTCCCTACCACGATCTCAGGACTGTTTTCGCCGCCCGCGACGGACGAGAGTCCTTCGGCGACTGGGACGTCGAGGTCACGCCGGAACGAATTCGTGAAGCAGCGCAGTGGAGCATCGCTCAGCTGGCGGCACGTGAGAGCCGACATTGCGACGTCTCGATTTCCGATGCCCTGCTCGACCTCGGGGCGGACGCCGCGCACACGATCAATCACCCCGGCAACAAAACGCTGATGGTCCTCGGCGAGCGGATACTCGAAAGACTCGGTGCACCTGCGCCGTCCGCGCCGGATCGCGAGTTGCTCGGAAACACCCGGGCTCCACTGGAACAACGTGTGATCGAGGCCTTGGGTGTAAACGCGGCCGCTCGGTCCTCGTGGTCTGTGGACGGGGCGCCGGTGAGTGAAGAAGATGTGCACAAGCGTCAAATGCGCTGGTACGCCGAACATCCGGAGTACATCGATGCGGCCTTGGATCGGTACACAGAGCTGGTCTCGATATTGGGTCTGTCATGACAAGACCGATCGGTCACCTCGCTGTCGGGCCTCGATCGCATGGTGTTGTCCGCTACGCGCATTCGGTCTTCGATGCTGCGATCGCCGAGGGTGCCGACCACCGGTTTCACCACCTGGATGGCCCACTTGTCGACGACCCGACCACTGATGTCGGAGGCGTGTTGGACGACTGCGCGCTTGTGCATCTGCACGTGACCGACCGTCTGTTCGGACGTACGCCGGCCAAAGCCCGTGGCACCGTCTTGTCGATGATCGAGAACTTGAGTCGGCCCGTGTCGGTGACCCTGCACGACCTTCCTCAGCCATCGGACGGACAGTCCATGCCTGCCCGGGTGGAGTTCTACCGGTCGGTGGCGCGAGCTGCCTCAGGGGTGATCGTGTCGAGCAGCCATGAGGCGAAACTGTTCGCCGACTTTGTCGACCGAGACATTATTGTCGAGGTGGTGCCGCTCATGTTCGACGACGTTCGTATCGAAAAGCCGGTTCCGACTGCACGATTGACCGTCGGAGTCCTGGGTTTTCTCTACCCAGGTAAGGGGCATGGCGAGACCCTGCAAGCGATGTCGGGGCTCGATCCGTCAATTGGCTTCGTCGCCCTCGGTCGTCCTTCACCGGGTCATCAACACATCGCCGATGAACTCGAGGCAATGGCGGCGGAGATGGGTCGGACGTGCGAGATCACCGGCTTCCTGTCCGATGACGAACTTCGCAGACGAGCAGCCGAGATTACCGTGCCGGTGGCCTATCACAGGCACATGTCCGCATCCGGCTCCATCAACTCATGGATTTCGGCGGGCCGCCGGCCGCTGGTACCGCGGACTGCGTACACCCAGGAGATCGCGACACGGTCGCCCGGTGTGGTCGCCTTGCACCCCGACGACAACAACTCGCTGCGCGCCGCGATCCAATGTGCCCTCGCCGATCCTGGGAGCACCTGGATCGATTCGTCGACAAAGCCGATGCCGACTCCCGCAGACGTGGCAACGACGTACGAGCGGCTACTGCGGCGGTGGAGCGCGTGAGCGCGATCCCTCTCGCCGACGGACGCATGATCCTGCCCGACAATCGGTGGGACCTCGTCGAGCACTCGCCGGACACACCGTTGGTGAGCGTTGTGATCCCGTACTACAACCAGCAACGTCAGCTGGACCTCGTGCTGAAAGCGTTGACGGCGCAGACGTATCCAATGGATCGGCTGGAGGTGGTGATCGCCGATGACGGGTCCGCGCAGGCACCCGTTGTCGGCGAGTGGGCCTCGACGCTGTCGGTGACAGTGGTCAGCCAGGAGGACAGAGGGTTCCGTGCGGCGGCGGCTCGTAATCTCGGCGCGTCGACGTCCAAGGGGTCGATCTTGTGTTTTCTTGATGCCGATACCGTTCCCACACCCGACTACATCCGCCGGGCCGTCCGATTGCCCGCGGTGGCGCCGGACACCATCGTCGTCGGAAGGCGTAAGCACGCGGACCTCGCGCAGGTCACCGCGGACTCGGTTGCCAACTGGTTGTCGGACAACGCGCACACAGAACAAACGCACCACGACGAACCGCAATGGTTGGTGGATGGATACGACCGCACCCTCGACCTTCTCAGGCCCGGCTGGGATGGCTACAAATACGTGCTCAGTGCTGTGATGACATGCAGCCGTAGACTTTTCGAAGCCATCGGAGGTTTTGACGAGTCGTTTGTGCAGTACGGGGGAGAGGACTGGGAACTGGCGAACCGGGCCTTCATGATGGGCGCCGTACTCGCGCATGAACCTGCAGCGGTGGCCTGGCACGACGGGCCTGACTGGGCGGAGCGCCCGGTGACGGACCGAGCGGCGGAGAAGAACGCCGAAGCACTGGCTCTGGCGCCGTTGCTCACCGATCCTGCCGCGAGAGCCTCCGGTCTGCAGTACCTGATTCCCGACGTGGCCGTCGTGGTCTCGACTGATGGTCATACTGCGCCGTCGTTGTTGCACACGGTGTCCAGCGTGCTCAGGGGTGTCGACGCTGCGGTCTGGTTGACCGGTCTCGACGCCGGCACCCTGTTGCGCGAATTGGGTATTCATGACTCCCGTGTCCGTCTCGGTGAGCCGGACCCGAAGGTGTTGTCGCGGTGCCGGTTTGTCGTCGAGGTGTCCGGCCGCGTCGTCTTCTCCGCCGGCAGCATCGCTCGCCTCACTGCCGAGGTGGCGCCCGGTGCGGCCGGGCAGGTGGATGTCGAATTCGGGTCGGGGTCCTCGGCGTCGGTGACGACGTGGTCATCGCGTGCGCTACACAGGTCACGACGATGGTCGGAGGAGGCAGGGCTGACGACCGAGGAGGTGATCGAGATGTTGTTCGGCGTCCGACGCGTCGAGTCCGGAAGTGTCGGAATCGTTGTCGCCGAGGAAGACCCGTTGTTGAGTTGGTGATGCTTCGGCGCGCCTGCGGCCACGGGTAGAACTCTCGTGGTTTCTGGTGGACGCAGAACGTGTGTGTGCCCCGGTGGCGAGTTCGACGCTCGCCACCGGGGCGACACGGTCAAATCACCTGTGCTGTCGGCAGAATGGTGACCTCGGTGAGGTTGACGTGCGCCGGTAGGGCCGCGATGAACGACACCGTTTCGGCCACATCTGCCGATTGCAAGACATCGATCTGATTGATCAGGTCGGCCATCAACTTGCTCGCGTCCGGATCGGTCACGTGGTCGGGCAGCTCGGTGTCCACCATCCCTGGCTCGATGGTGGCCACTCGGACGTTCTTTCGTCCGAGTTCGGTGCGCAGCAGCCGCGTGATGTGACTGATGAACGCTTTGGTTCCCGAGTAGACCTGAAACTTCTCGAGCACTCTGGTCGCCGCGATCGACGAGGTGGTGATGAAGTCGGCCGGCCGTCCTGCGGCGGCAGCGGTCTCGAGGGCTCCGACGAATGCCTCGATGGTGTTCATCACGCCCTTGATGTTCAGATCGATCTGAGTGTTCCAATCGTCCACTGCGAGATCGCCGATCTCGGAGATCAGCTGGACCCCGGCGTTGGCGAAGACCAGGTCGACCGGACCCAATTCGATGGCGATACGGTCGGCCGCGGCACGGAGAGCCTCGCGGTCGGTCACATCGGTCGGCACGACGAGCGCCGTTCCGCCGTTCTTCGCAATGCGCTCCGCGAGTTCATCGAGACGGTCTTTGCGGCGGGCAAGCAGCGCGACCTTGGCGCCGAGCTCGGCGAATCGTTCAGCGGTCGCCTCGCCGATGCCGCTGGAGGCTCCCGTGACCACTGCAACCCGGCCGGTGAGCGGAGTGCCTTCGATGAGGGTGTTCATGATTTTCTCCTTTGTGTGTCGAAACCGTGTAGATGGTTCAGATCTGACGGAAGTTCGGATCTACAACCACTATTGGTCGGATCCGTGGCCGGAAACAGGTAGGGATGCACCCACCTTCGTGCCCCGCGCGGCGAGAATTCGGTCTCGGGAAGTGGTGACTTCCTTGCTGAGCGCGGTGGCGTCGACACCGACGAGCGAACGGTCCCACTTCACGGCCTGACCTGCCACGAACACCGCCTCGACGTTGTGTGTGTGTCGGCCCCCAGAACGATGGTGCCGATCGCATCGTTCAACGGCATGTTGTTCACGTCGTTCGCGGCGATGATGAGCAGATCGGCCTGCTTGCCGGGCGTCAGTGAGCCGGTGACGGAATCGAGTCCGTTGCTCCTCGCGCCCTGCAACGTCGCGAAGTCCAGGACGTCGCGGGTGGTGATGCGATTGGGTGTGGCCGTGGTTCCGTACACCGAGTTGACCGCGAGCATCCGCTGGATCGAGAGCAGTGTGCGCATCTGGGTGAACATGTCGCTGGCCAGAGCCACCTCGACGTCGACACTGAGGCCGGGGCGAATGCCTGCACGCAGAGATTCATCCACCGCCGGGATTGCTGACTCCAGGCCGATCTGCGCATCCGAAGACGGTGCCAGCGAGATGGTCACACCCGCCGCGCCCAAGGCGGTCCAGGCGTCTTCGCTGAGGCCAGTGCAGTGAATGAGGGTCATGCGGTCGTCGAGGATGGCAGTGCGTTGCCAGTCCATGATCGCTTGCGACGACGCCGCCCCGAAGACGGCGTCGATGCTGACACCCAAGTTCAACTCGTGTGCGACCCGGGCGAGTTCGGGACCATAGGCAAGGTCGGGTCCGGCGACCTCGTCAGTCGCCAGTGCCGCCATGCGCAGGGTCAACAGTTGATCGTCCGATGAAAAGTACTGCTCGCGCAAGCGTTTGAGGTCGGCCGGCCACTGACGTTCCCAGGGGCCGAAGTGGGGCCTCATGGAAGCGTGCACACCACGGATCCGGGTGGCGGCCAGCGCTTCGATGGCCGCGTCCGAATGCTCGCCGGTGCGAGAGTTGTGCGAGAAGTCGAGCATGCAGGTGACTCCGCTGTCGAGAGCGGTGAGAGCGGCAAGCTTTGTGCCGGTGTAGATGTCGTCGGGTTCGTACAAGGGTGCGATGCCACTGAGTGTGCTCATCACGTACTCGCCGAGATCGTTCACATCGGGCATCATTCGGCGCAGTTGCGTTTCCCAGGCGTGACGGTGGGTGTCGACGAAGCCGGGGCACACCACGGCTGACGAGGTGTCGATGACGATCGCCCCGTCGGCGGCGCCTTGTGCGCGCAGGTCTTTTCCCACGGCGATGATCTTCGAACCCTCGATCAGGACGTCGCCGGTCTCGAGATCCCCGACCTCGGGATCCATGCTGACAACACCTCCTCCGGTGAGGAGGATTCGCCGGAGGTGATCTCCGGCCGTGGCGGCCAGGGTGTCTCCGATTGCTGCGTGGGTGGTCATGATGCGTGTCCTTTCGGCCTCAGAGTGCTTCTTCTCAGGTGGAGTCGTTGAGCGTGAATATCGCTGTCTTTCAGGGAATTCCGCGATGAAGGTGCGTCATGCACCTTGCTCCTGGCGATACAACACCAGATGCTCGTGATAGAGGACACCGTCACGAATGTCGCCGGTTGCGGTGAAGCCGGTGTCGTCGCGGTAGTCCAGGTGCGAGCCGGTGACGGTATAGGTTCCGGTGTAGGCGCTTGCTTTGTCGCCGCGTGCTTCGTCGTAGCGACCGTTCGGGAGCAGTTTCTGACGGATGTATCCGTCTGCGGTCACCCACATCCCGACGACATCGGGAACGGTGGTCGGTGAGTTTTTCATGATTGGTTCCTTGTCATGAGGGCCCCGCCTCGGATCGGCTCTGCTGGGCGGATGATTCGACCGTACGAACAATCGGCCGCGGGAACGTGGGTGTAAGGCACCCACGCTGAGGGCCCGGCACGGCGTGCGGGGGCGCGCAGGCCTCAGTATTCTTGGGGGATGGCTGACGACAATCTCGGCGCCTACCTGCGGGCTCGGCGCAATGCGGCTGCGGCGGAGAGTTATCCCTTCGCCACACACACGGCTCGACGAGTCCCCGGTCTGCGTCGGGAGGAGGTTGCGGAGTTGGCCGGCCTCAGCACCGACTACTACGTGCGGCTCGAGCAGGGCCGCGAGAAGCACCCCTCCGAACAGGTTGTCGCGGCACTGTCTGCTGCCCTGAAGTTGACCAAACATCAGGATGACCATCTGCGGCTACTCGCCGGACTGGCGCCTCAGGCCGTCCCTGCGGCAACGGGTGTCGACCCGGCACTCGCCCACATGCTTGATTCCTGGACGGATGCGGCGGCGTTTGTCCTCGATCCTCTTCTCAACTTCACTCAGATGAATCCGCTTGCCGCAGAGCTGTTCAGTGGCTTTTCCGATCAACGGAACCTCGTTCGCAACGTGTTCCTGGACCCGGAGGGCAAGCGCTTCTTCGTCGACTGGCAACGCGCCGCGGAATCGTCGGTCGGCTCTCTGAGGGCAACAATGCACCTGCACCCCAGTGCTGGGGAGCGCGAGGCGTTGATCGCGGAACTGCGCGCCGACAGAGACTTTGAACGCCTGTGGCAAAAGTTCGACATCAGCCCCAAGACACAGGAACGGAAGTTGCTTCGCCACGCAGGCGTCGGAGACATCACCATCGACTTCCACGCATTCGGTGTGATGAGCGCGCCCGGGCAACAACTTGTTGTCTACCAACCCGATCCGGGAAGCACCAGTGAGGCGAGGTTGTTGTCGCTCCGAACGCAGCGACGTGGCGATTCAGCTGCCGCTGCAGAAACTGTGAACGCTGAGTCGGGAGTCGCCTCCTGACCTGCTGTCCGCCAGGCGCGTGCTAGATGCGGGCTCGCAAGGTGCCGAGTATCCGGAGGGCGTCGTCGCTGGCCGATCCTGGTACGGGGACGTAGACCAGCACCGTCTTTCCCTGTTCCGCGGCGCTGGCCAGGGCCACTTCGTCGACCATGAGTGTGCCCATCTCTGGATGCCTGAACACACGGTGCGCGTGGGTGTGGTCGCCGCCATCCGCCGGGCTGTCGAGTCGGCGTGTCCAGGCGCGGCGGATCCACATGGTTCGGAAACTCTCGCTCGATCGGAGTAGCTCGCTGACGAGTCTGCCCGTGGCCACGTCGTCGGGGGTGCGCTGGTACGCGCGGCGGAGAGTTGTGATCGAATCCCGTGCCTGAGACCGCCATGAGTCCTCATCGTGGTGCGCGGCGGGGTCGAGGAATGCCATCTTGACGATGTTGTCGCGAATGACGAACTCGGAGAACAATTCCCCTGCCAGCGCGTTCTCGGTCAGGATGTTCCCGATGCGATCGACCACGACGGCGGGCGTGTTCGGTAGGTGGTTCACCACATGCTCGACAGGGTGGGTGAGGTCTTCCCGGTTGCCTGTCGAGTCGGGGAGTGGGGACACGTCAGCGTGCATCAATCGACTCGAGGCGGGCGTTGTGCCGCCGTGTGTCGTAGCCGACCAGTGACGTCACGTCGTGTGCGTCCAGTGCGTTGATCAGGGAATCGGTATCCCTTGGCCCGTCGTAGAGCACGTCCTGGATGAAGATTGCCGGGGTGCCGGCCAAACCCATGGCGGCGGCATCGTTTTCGTCGAGTTCAAGTCGGTCCAACTGACCTCGGCCGGCGTAGCTCTCCCGGAACAAGCGTAGGTTCAGTCCCGCCCGCGACGCCGCCTGCATGATCTGGGCCTGGTTGCCGATGGGCTGGTCGGCGAACACCGCGTCGGAGAATTCCCAGAATCGGCCTTGCTGGGCGGCGACCTCGGAGGCAAGCGACAGGTCGCGAGCGAATGCCTTCCCTGCAGGGAAGTGACGGAAGACGACACGAAGCCGATCGCCGAAGTGATTTCGGAGTTCCTCAACTGTCGCGTTGGTGGAGGCACAGAAACCACACGCGAAGCTGCCGTAGACCACCAGTGTCAGTGGAGCATTCACGTTGCCCCGGATATGGTCTCGACTTTGGTCGACCGGCTCGGCTAGGTGTGTGCCGAGGTGGGGTCGTGCACGTTCGAGCCGATCGAGTACGCGGAAGAACACTGTCCCGATCACGGCTGCGATGAGCGACGCTGACAGGATGCCGATCTGGGCTTGACCTAGCGTCGTGCTGTCGGCAAAGGCGAGGTCGGCGACGAACAGAGCGAGCGTGAAGCCGATGCCGGAAAGGGTGGCGATCGCTCCGATGTGGCTCAGGTGCAGGCCAGGGCCGAGCGAGCCGGGACGGAGGCGTCTGGCAACTGCTGCGGTGAGCACGATTGCCGCTGTCTTGCCGACCACCAGACCGATGATGATTCCCCAGGTGAGGCGCGAGGTGAACGCGTCGCGTAGCACCGGACCACTGATGTGGACACCGGCATTGGCAAGTGCGAACAACGGCAAGATGACAAAACTGACGTATGGAAGCAGACGGCGGTGAGCCCGCTCGTTCACAGACACGGCTCGCTGTAATCCGTCTTCTGCCTGGCGGGCAAAATCGGGCGACGGTGATTGTGCGAAGGCGGACATCAGCCGACGTGCTCGGTCGACGTGGTCGGCGCTGGTCGGGAAGATGGGCAGCAGCAACGCAATTGCCACACCGGCGAGCGTGGCATGGATGCCGGACTCATAAAGCGCGACCCATACGACAACAGCGGCGGCCAGGTACACGGCGCCCCGCCAGACCCCGAGCCGCCGAAGCAGTGCGATGAACATCAGTGCGGCGACGGCCACCAGGATGGGAACGACCTCGAGATCGTCGGTGTAGAACAGCGCGATGATGGCCAACGCGCCGATGTCGTCGGCCACCGCGAGGGTGACCAGGAAGACCCGGAGCTGCGGTGGCATCCGTCGGCCGACCAGCGCAAGGATGCCGAGGACAAACGCGGTGTCCGTCGAAACGACGACTCCCCATCCGGAGGCGGCCTCAGTACCCATGTTGACGAGTAGGAACAGCGCCGCGGGAAGGGCCAGGCCTACCGCGGCTGCCGCGACAGGCACGGCTGCACGACGTCTGTCGCGGAGTTCACCCATCTCGATCTCTCGGCGAACCTCGAGGGTGAGGAACGCGAAGAACAACGCCATGAGGGCATCATTGATCCAATGATGTAGGTCCATCCCGAAAGACACTGAGCCGAAGTTCAATTCGAACTGTGTTGTCCACACTTCGTGGTAGTTCGACTCCGGGAGGTTGGCCCACACAAGCGCCACCACGGTGGCAGCCATGAGTACAACGGCAGCCGCGACTTCGTTCGACGGCCCGCGGTTGGTGTTCGCACTGGGCAGGACCGAGCCGAGACGGAAGGTGATTCGACGATGTTCGAGTGGCGACAATGTTCGGGTCATCGGGGGTCACTCCTGCTCGGTCGGGATGACGACCATCTCCGCGATGTTGAGCCCGGCCGGCATGGCCGCGGTGAGCGCTACGATGCGCCCCAGGTCGTCGGGATCCAGCGGATTGATGGTCTCTTCGAGATTGCGCCAATGCTGTAGTGCTGCCTCGTGTCTGAGGTTTCGTCCGAATGTTGTCCTGGTGAAACCCGGTTCGATGTTGTGCACGCGCAACCCCCTGCGTCCGTATTCGGATCGTAGGGTGCGGGACAGTTGCGCGATGGCCGCCGATACCGCATTGAACACCGAGAAGTTCGGGTACTGGATGTGTGAACCGATGGAGCCGATCAGGATGAGGTCACTCGGGCCACCGGCACTGGCAGCGTCGATCAGATCGCTCGAAAACGTCTGTGCTGCATACAGAAGTCCGTGGAGGTTCACATCGATCAACGACACCCAGTCTGCCGGGATCGCCTCCTCGAACGGGGATCCGACCATGATGCCGGTGCTGATCACCACGAGATCGATGGATCCGAAACGGTCGAGGATGGCGTCCCTGGCCTGGGCCAGTTGATAGGTGTCGGTGACATCCGCGCCGACGCTGAATGTGCGCTGAGGTGCATCGAGGGATTGTTCGAGTTGCCTGAGTGAACCCATGTCGCGTGCGACGAGGGCCACCGACGCTCCTCCTGCGAGGAGCGCTCGGCAGACACCGGAACCGATACCCCCGGTTGCTCCCACAACGACGGCGTGCCGGGCGTTGAGGTGAAACGGAAAGGTTGTGGTCATGCCTCAATGGTGATGCGAGAGCGCCCTATCAACGTGGCTGTGTGGCACCCACCCAGCCCAGCGCTCCAACTGAGGCGGCGGTCAGGGCAGCAAGATCACCTTCCCTGCGGCGTGACCGTCTTGCAGGTACCGGTGGGCGTCCGCTGCGTGGTCGAGCGGGTACGTTCGGTCGATCTCGACCCGCAGGCTGCCGTCGCCGGCCAACCGCGCGAGGTCGGCGCGTGCGGCATCACGAATGGCGGTGCCGGGGTCGGCCCCTGGCCCATTGCCGAGAAGTCTGATCCCGGTCCCGTCGGTCTTGCCGAAGCCGGCGATGGTTGCGATCCGGCTTTGATCCGACACCAACTCGAGGGATACCGAAATTGCTTCGTCGGTGCCCACGGTGTCGATGGCAGCGTCGACGCCCTCCGGCGCGAGGGAACGGACGCGGTCGGCCAGGCCTGAACCGTAAAGGACAGGCACAGCACCCAATTCGGTCAGAACACCGTGCCTGCGATGGCTCGCGGTGGCGATCACCCTGGACCCACGCAGCACTGCCAGTTGCACGGCGCTGAGCCCAACCCCACCTGCACCACCGTGGATCAACAACGTCTCGCCGGCCACAGGGTGGACCGTCTCGAGCAGATGAACTGCGGTCGCGCCCACGAGCATCAGACCCGCCGCTTGTTCGAAAGAGATCGTGTCGGGCTTGGTCACCACGTTGGACGCCGACGTCAGCACCTGCTCTGCATAGCCACCTTTGACCCGGAAGGCGATCACCTCGTCGCCGACGGACAGCGGACCTGAGATGCCCGCGGCATCGGGTCCGATGGCCGCGACCACACCCGACACCTCTATGCCCAGATGCAAAGGGAGCTTGCTCGGGTCAGTACCGAAGGCGCCGCTGTAGAGCTTGAGGTCAACGGGGTTGACGCCCGCCGCTTTGACGTCGATCAGCACTTCTCCCGGCCCCGGGGACCCGAGGTCGAGATCTTTGATCTGGAGGACTTCCGGACCGCCATACGAGCTCGCGACTACTGCCTTTGTCATGAGCGCAATCGTAGATCCAGGATCGACTTCCGCAAGCGGCGGCAACCGTCGCGCCACCGAAAGAGCTCGGCCACGGAGCCGGCGTTTCAACGCCCGTCGGGCTCAGGGGCGTCGGGTACGGCCACTAACCCTCGGTGGTGGCGATATGTTCAGCGACACGAGCCAGCGTGGAACGAAGGCAGTCCGCGGCGGCGGTTGCGGCGAGCGCAGTGCGTTGTGACGGGTGGGGTGTCGACACCAGGCGATAGAGACCTGGCAACTCACCCGCCCACAACGCGCGGGTTAGTCCGTGCAATGCGGGCCTACCTACGGCCACAACGACCTCAAGCGCGGGGAGCTGGTCTAGCACAGCGATCAACTTGGGTCGTGCGGCATCGATGTCGGCGAAAGTAGGTGCCCGAGTGGGCAATACCGATGGAACGACGTTCCATTTCACACATGCAGATCGGGCCAAGCCGACCTCAGCCATCATCGAACGCATCGTGCGGTTCGAGCAATCGGCATTGTCCAAAGAGCAAAATGCTGCCGCGCCCATTTCAGCAGTGGAAGGGGCAGGTGATTCCATCAAGATCAGGACTCTCGCTGCTGCTCCCGCGTCATCGGGATCGAACCACGGGATCACTGGACTACCGGGGCCTTCTCGCCATTGCTTCACCAATGCGTTCAACGTCGCAACATGTGGTTGGTCGAGCCGGGCGCTCTTCGACTCGAACTGGGGCGAAGAGTGTGTAGCAGCCATGCCACCATCATGGCCTGCGGTAAATCGGACTGGCCGTGCCGGAGACTTGGCCCATCCGAGCTGTTTGCCCGGATGGGACATCCTGCGCTAAATCCAATTAGCGCAGATAGTGGTCAAACTGCCTGCATGAACGGCGGAGGCTGGCGCAGTGAGGCGCAAGAGCAGCCCCGCGAGGGTGGTGACAGTGGCGTTGGCTGAAGCCGGGAGCGTGGATATGCGTGACCGAAAGGGTGTGGGCCTGGCCGTCCTTAGTAGCCTCGGCGCGTTCGTTGCCGAGTGAAACTGTCGCTCCAGCCTCTCGAGGGACGCACAACAGGCGGAGCTCGTTCGTGCGATCTGGAATAATCGGCCCATGACGACGATGACGCCTGGCCATCCGCATTGCTGGGCGAGCGAATTTACGGGCGTGGTGGTTGTTACGTCGGCTTCCGGCGTGGAACCAATAGCTAAGCACCTATGCGTGCCATCCCCAGTAGGAGACCGTAGAGCCGTGCGACGGAGACCGCCCGTTCGTCGATCGCCTTCCATTCGGCGCGCACCCTAAGTGGCGACGGCATCGGCAGGACATGCGAAACGAAAAGGGCCCGAGCCTCTTACGTCCCAGCCAGGTTACACGTGGAGGTACCTATACGAGCGGTTGGGCGAGAAGCGTTTCCAGCAACTATGTGGTGCGCTGCTACTTCAGCAAGATCCGACAGTCCGCCTTTATCCCGTAGGGATGGGCGACGGCGGCCGCGATGTCACAGCCAAAGGCTTGGACGACACGCCCGGTGCCACGATCTACCAGGTCAAATGGTCTAAGGATCGTGTCAAGAGTCCTGTTGCGTGGTTGCGAGCAGCGGTAGAGGGCGAAGCGCAGAACATCGAGCGGCTCGTGGCCAAGGGAGCAACCCGTTACGTGCTGATGACGTGTGTGGCGGGCACCGCGACGCGCGACACGGGGACTATAGACAAACTGGACGAGGAGTTCGCCGCTCTCTCCTCTCGGTTCGGCATCACAATGGAACCCCTGTGGCAGGCCGATGTCGACGGGTTGGTGGACGGGGCCCCCGACGCCATCAAGTGGTCGTACCAGGAGATGTTGGCCGGGCCGGACCTGATCCGATTTTTGATACACGGATCAGCTGTCGAAGGTCGCGCCGCTGAGATGCGCACCACGCTACTACGCGCGATGAAAAACCAAGGGGCGGAGGATGCCAAGGTCAAGTTCAGTCAGGCTGAGCTTGATCAGACTCCGTTAGCCGCGGTGTACGTCGATGTAAAGGCCGAACTTGTGTCGGGCCCGATAGCAGCGCCGGATTTGGTGGGGCTTTCGACCTATCAGGACCGGACGATGGGCGCCCTTCGATACCTTCTGTGTACCGCGATGCCATACACCGTCGTGCGCGGAGAACCGGGACAAGGTAAATCGACTCTTGGGCAATACCTTTGCCAGGTTCACCGCGCCCACGTTCTGCCCGAGGATGAGATCAGCGAGATCAGCGCAGGGGAGTACGAGGCAACAGAGCCTCGCTTACCGTTCAGGGTGGATCTTCGCCACTACGCCTCGTGGTTGGAGGGCACCGACCCTTACGATGACAATCCGCATGCAGTACCTGGCAAACGTCGTCGCGGAGCTGAGCGCAGCGTGGAGCACTTCCTCGTTGATTACTGTAGCTACTACAGCGGCGGACGGGTCGTCAGCATCGAACAAGTCCAAGACCTCCTCGACCGCTACCCAACGCTCATCGTCCTCGACGGCATCGATGAGGTGGGCGATCAACGCTTGCGGTCCCAGGTCGTCGACGAAATCGACCGGCTGATTCAGAGGCTCGGCGCCGTGCAAAGACGCAGAACGCAAATAGTGGTGACCACGAGACCGAACTCCTCGTCGCAACCTGAGCCAAACAAGGATTTGTTCGAATATGTCCGCTTGCGGGCAATGAGCCCCGATATGCAGAAGGAATACTTGCGAAAGTGGGCAGCGGTCAATGGACTCCCGGGCCCGCGACGCCGCAAACTCATACGCGTCTTCCTTGGCCGGACGGCCGAGGAGCACATCGCGCAACTCAGTGCCAACCCAATGCATCTCACGATCTTGCTGTACCTCATCAACAAGCGCGGGGACGCCGTGCCCTCGGCCAGGACTGCAATCTACAGCGCATACATGGACGCGCTGATGGACCGGGAGATCGAACGCGATCAGATCGACAAAGATGATGTAGACCGCGTTCACGAGACAACATCGTGGCTGGGCTGGCGAATGCACTCGGGGGTGGAAACCGATCCCTCCCTAGGAAAGCTGCCGCTCAAGCGCATCCGCAAGGAGCTCTTCAGCTACCTGCAAGAGGTCGAAGGCCCAGAAGAACTGCTAGACAAATTGTTTCAAGCGTCCGCCGACAGATTCTGGGCCTTGACTAGCAAGGAGGGCGAAACATACGAGTTTGCCGTCCAGCCAGTAAGGGAGTACTTCGCGGCGCGCTACCTCGCCAAGTATGCAGGCATGCTCTCGGCCCCAGTGCTGAAGGGAACTCTGCTAGCCCACCTCGTCCAACGCCCATACTGGCTAAACACCACACTGTTTTACGCCGGGTTCGCCGATCCAAACGAAATCGGCGGCCTTGTCATGGGTCTAGAAGACACACTCGAACAAGGCCGGCACCCACTGCAGGTCCGCGTAGGTCTCTGGGCGCTCCTCCGCGACGGTGTATTCGCGCCCGTCAGCACGGTCCAGCGCAAGGCCGCCCGACTCCTGACCGACGACCTGAGCTTATGTCTACTCAGTCCCGAACGCACACCCGAGCAATTCCCGGCTCTGCCCGCCGGACTTGCCAACACCGAGCTGGTGACGGCCCTGCACAAATTGTTGGCCGACAGCGCCGCGTCATCGCCCCTGCGAGCTGAAGCGACCGCACGACTACTCGGGGAAATGGCCCCTAACGACACCGCACTCCGTGACTGGCTCGACGACGGCCTCAGCAAGGCCATGGACGAGGAAGAACAGGCGCTGCTCACTATCGGCGCAGCCCATCGCCATGTCCGGCTGCCAGCCAGCAGAACCGACAGTCTGGTCTTGTCGTCGGCGAAGTCCCGCAGTGCGGCCCTTGTCCTGGGTGTTTTGCCGCAATCTGGTTCGCCTCAGGACGAGGCGCTGTTGAAAGCGGTCCTCGACGGCGAGGCCAGCGACACCGCCACGACGAGCGCCTCGCACGGCGGGGCGCTCTTGCGCGCTGTCAGGCCACACCGTTTCATCGACCTCGCCAAGGCCGACGGCGGACCACGCTTCGCAGTGTCAACTGCCCACCATCACGACGAAGAGGGCGATAAGAAGGCGCGACAGCCCGCGTTCGCGCGGCTTATAGCGATGGACAGTCGGTACAAAAAAGTGCAACGCTCCAGCCTATTCAGACGAGGACAGCAGGACTCTACTGCTCCGTGGCAGGACACTGCACGCGAAATCAGTTTCATACATGGGCCATGTTGGCTCGCAACCGAAATCGCCCTTATTGGCGTGGTCAACAGATTAGTGAGGACAGGAGGCACTTTCGATCCGAAGCGGCCGGCGTTGGGCCAAAACATGGACTACGGCGTATTCGTTCAGACGCTGCGTCAAGGCCAAGATGAGCAATGGTGGCGTGAAGCAAGCGATGTCTGCTCCGACCCTCATGACAAAATGGCCTGGATCGGTGGAGTCCTGCTGACGACCGGTCCTTCAACGATCGAGTCGCTCCTTCCAAAGATGGAAGCCTTCATCGAATCGCTCAGCGATGACGAGTACCTAAACTTCCTGCACGGGCTTAGCCGGATCAGCGCCAGCGGATTGACCAGGCCGCAACCCGCATACAGTCGGACCACTTCCGGGCCGCCGAACAACCTGTCAATCACGACTCAGAGCATTCGTGTTCAAGCCGCTCTCATTTTGTTCACAGTGGATCTGGATTCCGGCACGCAGAATCAACTCGAAGAACTCAGTACACAGGCGTTGGTCGACCTAGCCCCATTCGGAGCCGCATCATGGCCAGCGCATCGAATCCTCAGCGCAAGGCTCCTTGCGGGGCACACACGTGACTGTCTTGACGCCATCAAAGCGTGCGGTCCTCGCGCAGTGGTCGATGTACCAGACGAGAAACCAGACGGCTTCCCACCTGAACACATTGACGCCATTCTTCAGGAACCGCTCGCCTACCCGAACGCCTGGGTCGTTGCAGCCGAGCGTTGGCACTCGCGCGCGAACGCAGAAAAGCCGCTTGGAGAAGTTGGAGTCGCCGACGGCTGGCTCCCCGATCCATAGGTGGGTCGTGAGGTGCAAACGCCCGCTCGGTAGAGCCGATAGAGGCGCGAGGCCAGACGGCGCAGACTCGTGAGACCGCCAACTGCCAGTATTGGACGGGTGACAACCGAAGATAACGACGAACAAGAGAAGCTCGGCGATAGCGACCCAGCAGCTGACCACTCGACGGGCGATGTTGAAACAGGGCCTGGCGAGGATGCGTCTGCTGACGGCGCATCCGTTGAAAGCGAGATCTCGACCCCGTATCGATTCGAACCAGGAGACGTTGAACTGGTTGCTTCGATCCTCGATCGCGCGTTAGGCGATCACCTCCTGCATGGATGGGAGGGCTGGACGGCGACCGAAGACGCGATCGAGGCCGAGGCGGCTGCTCCGAGCGAATCCCTGAAACGGGCAATGATATCAATCACCTGCTGACCCATCGAACTCGACCGCGATGGGTCTGCCGACTTCGTGCGTGACGGTTACAACCTCCCTGACCTAGCTGACACACCTAGTGATGAGCTGCGCTTATGGCACGAAGTCGTCAACAAGGTCACCGAGCCGGCCGCCGAGGCGCGGCTAGGGGAGTTGCTGATCGCTACTGAGCGAAGCAGTATCGGCACGCACCTCCCCAGGACAGTCAGTGCGTACTTGTCAGCTGTCGTCGGCAAAACAGATTCCGGGACCACAACGTACCTGGTTCGCGCACATACACTCTGCCGCACATTAACGCGATCGAGCTCAGGGATCGGGTGCTCGACGAAATCGAAGGCAGGATCGACAAGGCCACCGTAAAGCAGATCCTAAAGCTACCTGGTGTCTATTTTCCACTACTAGCAATTCTCGCCGAACCAGCGGCCCGTAAGGGCCGTACGCCCACGGTTGATGTCGCCGCGGTGCTGGAAAAGCTGGCGGTGGCAGTAGCGGTGGACCATCTCGCATCGTCGATCGCCACAATGCGACGCAATGTGTCCGACATGACGTTACCCGAGGTCGTAAGAGCGATCGCCGAGCAGGAAGTCAGTGGACACCTGAGAAACGCCGACGCGGCCGTCCACCCCGCAACCGAGCTACTCCATCTTGAAAGCGCAGCGAAACTCGCCGCGCAACGAGGATTGCCACACCTAGGTACCGAAATAGCCGCACGCATGCAAGCCCTCGCCAGCCATGACCTGGGTATGGAATTAACCCAGACAACTAGCACAATGCCCGCTCATGCCCCTGAACGCTATCTACGCCAGTTCACCCAATCTCGCACCTGGCGGGGTGGCCTTCGCCTTTTCATGACGCAGCCTGACGCGCCCTCCGGACAGGTGAAACGGCACCAGGAGTTCGCCGAATCCCAGCGGGGTTCGCTAGCACGTCTTCTGCCGCCAAAGATCCTCGGCCGCGACAACCTCCCACGCGTGACCCTGTCTGCGAGCGATGCCGACCTCGCTCGACATGACATGGCACTGTCAGGACGCTTCAGCGCTGAGACCTTCGGGCGGTTTGGTGTGGAGGCCCTCGACCGCATGCGCAAGGCTTACGGAATACCACAGCTCGACGATCTGACCATCGCCATCTGCGAGATTGGCGCAAGGGACATCGAACTCGCCCGATCCTTAGCTCGGGGGTTTATCCACTTCTGGGAAGGCGACTTCGAGTCCTCTCTTGCCGTAGTCACCCCACGCATCGAAGCTGCTGCACGAGCTCTGCTGCACGAGCTCTGCTGCGCGAACTCGACGAAGGCATCTACCAAGTCCAGAAAGCAAAGAGCCAGGGCGGGTACGTGGGGCTGCACTCTCTGCTCGAGCGACTCGAGGACCTCGCGTTAGACCCTGACTGGGCATGGTTCCTTCGCTGGCTTCTACTCGGCGACGTCGGAGCAAATGTCCGCAATGACCAAGCGCACGGCTTCTTTGGCAGCGTTCCCCCCGAGTACGCCGTCCTTGCCCTTCGTGCCGCCTCCATCCTGATTACGGCGGCACCCAGACTGGAAGGAACGACTAAACGCCTGGCGCTCAAAACGGAGCTCGCGGGGGTTTCCGCTCGGTGGAAGCCAATCGACCGGCTACTGAGTCAAGCACAGATGGCTGCGATGACGGCCTACGTCCATGTCGGCAAACTTCGAAGACTGTTGCGCGACAGTGATTAGAACTCGAGTCGTCTAGTCACTGCCCCGCTACGACGTTCGACATCAACCAGGAGCGCTCAATCCTCGCACCGGTGGACCTGACATAAGGGCGGCTTATCGGGTGTTCGGTGCTGTATTTTCGCGGAGCGCGTGCAAGCACCCCTACGGTCTCGGCGCAGTGGTTTACGCTGTGGCGCATGACAATTGCAGCGTGGACGATACCCGAGGTGCTCGATGGACAGCACAGCGATCAGGCGGTCGCCCTGCTGCGCCGCTACTTCGACATCGGCACCGCGGGGCAGCCGAACTTCACTGGTTCGATGTTCGAACGATTTGACGGTGGGGGAGACGCACCGCATGTCGTCGACCGCTTCACCGCCGCCGACATGGTCGCCGTCAGCATGCTCAGCGTCGACGTCCCCGCCCCGGCCGCATTGCGCATCCTCGATCCCGGCCAGCACCACCTCAACGACGTACTAGCTGCTCTGCCACACGACCTGGACCTGGTCAACGCCGACGACGAGCACCTCCGGCACGGTGAACAACTGTGGAAAATGACCCGGACCGCCGGCGTGGGGCCAGTAACCACCAGCAAGCTCCTCGCCCGTAAACGTCCCCGATTACTGCCGGTCATAGACACCGTGGTCAAAGGCGTCCTCACCCATCCTCGCCGCGGTGACTTCTACCGGACCCTGCGCCATCACCTCGCCGCCGACGGCCACGCTTTGCACCGCCACCTCGAGGCCGTTCGTGAGCGTGCGGACATCGGATCGGATATCAGCGTCATCCGTTGTTTCGACGTTATCGTCTGGCTGGCCGGCCGAGACAATCGTGTCGCGATGACCGGTCGCGGACGGTTTTGAGGTAGTTCCCCCACGGGCAGGTAGGCGGTGACTATTTCGGCCCAAAGGGGGGTGGACAACCCGATGCGATGAGCAACTACTGCTAAACCAGTTAGCGCGGATCGATCCACAGGTGGCGTTCGGTGGACCGGATCCTTTTGCGCGGAGTAACGCACCGTCGTGGATGGGTGCTGATGGGGGCCTCCAGATCAAGGGCCAGGTTCGAATCCCCTCGACCGCAACATAATACGGTCTAAACCGCAATGATGTGCGGGCTGGTCCGTACATCATTGCGGTCATCATCCCTGACTCAACTCAGCACTCTGCCTCCAAGTCGCCATCGAGTGTGAACGGCTGCCTTTAAATGTGTGGTCTGCGGCGGGCACCTGGTGAGCTCGAAGCCGGTCTCCGAGGCGCCCGGGCTAGCAGGCCTTCAGGCTAGGGCGAGGAAAAGCTTCTCCAGTTCGGCTTCGGTTAAGGGCGCCTGGTCGCCGTCGGCGCCGTTGATGCATTGGCGCATTCCTGACGCAACGATTTTGAAGCCGGCACGATCGAGAGCGCGGGACACTGCGGCGAGTTGGGTGACGACGTCTTTGCAGTCGCGGCCTGCTTCGATCATCGCTATCACCCCGGAGAGTTGTCCCTGCGCCCGGCGGAGTCGGTTCAGCACGGCCGCCATTGATTCTTCGTCACCGGTCACGAGTCATGCCTCTCTGTTTGTCTGACGAGTGCCAGGGTACCCCAGGGGGTATTGGTACGCGGTCTAATCGGGGTTGACCCGATGATACCCCCGGGGGTACCTTCGGATTGACGTACATACCCCAGGGGGTATCTAGTCGATTTCTGGAGAGAAGGTTCGTTGCCATGCCTGACATCTCGACCACCGATCAGCCGTCCAGTTCGCCACCGAGGTCAGCGCCTGGGGTGCTGGGCCGGTGGGGTGCGGCGATGGCAGGTCGATCGCGCTGGGTCTTCGGCGTCTGGTTGCTGGTCCTAGCTGGTTTGGGAGCGGCCGCGCCGTCGGTGTTTTCCTCCTTGGCCGGTGCCGGATGGCAGGCCAACGGGTCTGAGTCGGTGCAGGTGCGTGAGCTGGCGCAGCAGCATTTCGGCGGGAACTCGTCGGCTGCGGTGCAGGTCGTCATCCACTCGGACCGTGACACCGTCGACAATCCGGTGATGCAAGAAACGATCGCGAATGCCACCGCGGTGTTTGCTGGTGACTCCCGATTCGGCGAGGTGGTGCCCCCACAACCGGGGATGACGATCAGCCCGGATCAGCACACCGGCATCCTGATCGCCGGCGCAAACGCAAACACCGACGACATGGTTCGGGCCGTAGACGAGGTCAAGGGGCAGCTCACAGGACTGTCCGGCGATGGTGTCGAGGTGTATCCCACGGGGGCCTCGGCCCTGTGGAGCGATTTCAACAAGGCCAACCACGACGCGATGATCAAGGCCGAATTGTTCTCGTGGCCGGTGACCCTGGCCATCATGGTCCTTGCCTTCGGTTCGCTTGTGGCCGCTGGACTGCCGTTGCTGCTCACCATCGCGGGCCTGGTCGCGTCGGCCGGCGGCCTGGTTCTGCTCAATCAGGTCACGCCAATCTCGGTGTGGGCCATGAACTTTGCGATGATGTTCGCGCTCGCCCTGGGGATCGATTACGCACTGTTCATCGTCTCCCGATTCCGAGATGCCTTGAGAAACGACACCGACAAGGCCCACGCGGTCGCCGAAACGATGGATACCGCAGGCAAAGCAGTGGTGCTGTCGGGCTTGACCGTGTTGGTGAGTTTGTCGGCGGTGTTGTTGGTGCCGGCTCCGGCGGTGCGGACGATGGCTGTGGGCATCATGCTCGCGGTGACGTTTGTTCTCGCCGCTACGTTGACGTTGCTCCCGGCCACGCTAGGCGCACTGGGTCCGAAGGTGAACGCTGCTTCGCTCCCGTACGCCAAACGCCAACACCATCGTTCGCCGTTGTTTGAACGGTGGGGCAAGATCCTGCACAACCACCCGTGGCCGTTCGCGCTCGGCTCGCTGGCCGTGTTGATCGCGCTGGCCATCCCGGTCATCGGTCTCAAAGTGGCTATGCCGTCGATCTCGGTGGTCCCCGAGGATGCGCCCGTGCGTCAGGGTTATGAGCTGGTTCAGCAGCAGATGGGCGAGGGCGCCCCCGGCATGCTCCAGATCGTTGCACCCTCGGCCCAGGCGCAGCAGGCTGCCACGGCGGCGGCACAGACACCCGGCATCAGCATGGTCACCCCTCCGCTACCGGCGCTCGACGGCACCGACTACGTGTTGTTGCAAGCACTGCCTGCGGTTGATCCTTCCGATGCCCAACTCGGCACCATCGTCGATGACCTTCGCCACGGACTCCCCGCTGATGCGCTGGTCGGCGGCGCCCCGGCCGAGAACCTCGATCTGCAACAGGCCCTCAACGACTACTTCCCGCTGATCGTCGGCATCATCTTGGTCCTCGGGTTCGTCCTACTGTTGGTCTCGCTACAAGCCCCGCTGATCGCATTGATCGGCACAGTCGTCAGCCTCCTGTCGACGGCGGCTGCGTTCGGTGTCGCGAAGCTGATCTTTCAGGACGGCCACCTGTCCGGTCTGCTGGGATTCACCCCGCAAGGGTTCCTCGACGGCTGGGGGCCGGTGTTCTTCTTCGCGATGATCTTCGCCATCGCCATGGACTACACCGTCTTCCTGCTCGCGACCGCCAAGGAACACTATGAACGCACCGGTGACGCTGACGTCGCGCAGATTGACGGCATGGCGCACTCGGGACGGATCATCTTCGCCGCGGCAGCGGTGATGGTCGCAGTGTTCTTCACCTTCGCACTGGCGGACCCGTTGCCGCCCAAAGAGATGGGCATCATCCTCGGTGTTGCCGTTCTGCTCGACGCAGTCCTGATCAGGCTGATGCTCCTACCGGCTCTGCTACGCCTGACCGGGCGGGCAGCATGGTGGTCACCGACCTGGCTCCGAAAAGTCCTGCCCGCGATCTCGTTTTCCCACTAAGCACCCACCAGAAAGGCCTCTACCCGATGAACACTCGAACAACTTCCGCTAGGTGGACGGTCGACCGAGCAGTGCCACTTCTGGCAGGATTCATGATTCTCGTGAGCCTGGCCCTGGCTACTGGATTGTCGACCTGGTGGCTGCTGCTGACCGCCTTCGTAGCGGTGAACCTGCTGCTCTTCGCCGCCGTAGGCTGGTGCCCGGCCAGCCTGCTGATGCACCGCCTGGGACTGCCACGCTGCACCGAACTCCGCTGAATCCGATCAAGTACACCCCGCCCGGAAGGAAAACTATTATGGCACTGTCCATCTCCACCGTTCTCAGCCTCCCGTTCGACGAGACAGTCGCACGAACCCGCGCCGCACTGGCCGACCAGGGCTTTGGGATCCTCACCGAGATCAACGTCAAAGACACCCTGAAAACAAAGCTCGATGTGGACATGGAAAACTACCTGATCCTCGGTGCCTGTAATCCACCTTTGGCCCATCGCGCACTGGGAGTCAATCGCCAGATCGGTCTGCTGTTGCCCTGCAACGTCGTGGTCCGCACCGACCCCACCAATCCATCGAACTCGATCGTCGAAGCGATGAATCCCGACCTGATGGTCGAGGTCTCCGGGGAAGCCGAACTTGCGTCGGTGGCCACCGACGCGTCCGCCAAACTCTCGGCCGCCATCGCCGCATTGGAAGCCATAGCCTCCAACTGAGCCAACACGTCCAACAGCCCGCGACCGCAAGGAGTACCTATGAGCGCAGTAACGTTCTACTTTGACCCGGCATGCCCGTTCGCCTGGGCCGCCTCCCGGTGGCTGCTCAACACCGCGCAGCGCCGCGACCTCCAGATTGATTGGCGGCAAATGAGTTTGGCAGTGCTCAACGAGGGCGCAGATGTTCCCGAGCAGCAACGGCACCACATGGAGGTCTCTCGCAGGCTGGGTCGTGTCCTGGCCGCTGCGCATGACAGGGCCGGCGACAGCGCACTCGGACCGCTCTACACCGCCCTGGGCCAGCGTGTGCACCACCAAGGCGCCGACGTCACCACAGCAATGGTGGCCGACGCACTCTCCGAGAGCGGTCTCGATCCCCAGCTTGCTGACAGTCTCGACGACTCCACCTACGACGGTGCAGCGCGCGTGGCACACCAACAGAGCCAAGACAGTCTCGGTGACTCTGGTGGTAGCCCCATCATGTGCATCAACGGACAGTGCTTCTTCGGGCCTGTGCTCACAGCCATCCCCGATGACCGCGAGGGTGTCGAGCTGTTCGACGCCCTACAGACACTGGCGGCAACGAGTGCCTTCGCGCAATTGCAACGACCACACAGCGGACCGCCGACGTTTCGTTCCTGAAAGAGGAGCTTGCCGAGCCTCGCGTCAGCGCCCCAAAGATGAACTGCCTGCCTGGACGCAGAATCAGCCAGTCGTTGCGGTGAGGGCGCGAGGGGGAACTCCGACGGCAGGAATGCCCAGTTGCGGAGGCGTAGTGGAGTTTAGACGCTCAAGGTCGGCGCGCTTCTTGGCCAGGAATGACAAGGGTAAGGGTAGAGAGTGCTTCATCCGGTGCAAAGGCCATCTCCGTCGGAGACGCCCGTTGATTACTCAACTACTCAAGCGTGTCACTGCGGGCGAAGTGTCATCCTGTCGCGATCAGAAGCAGGCCCACGATACCGAAAACCACTTGTAGGGGGTTGAACTCGCGGATCACGGCGATCTGGACGGCGATCCAGGCGACAAGCATGACTCCCGCGATCAGGGTGGTCACTGCGGCTTGGGGCATCAACCGCCAGAGGGTGAAGGCGGCCAGGGTGGTGGGCACACCGACCACAAGTGCCAGGGCGATGCCGGCCAGCACGGGGCTTTCCCATGGCAGGCGTTGCTCGACGTCTTTGCCGAAGTCGGCTCCGCCGCCGGCGACTCCGATGGCCCCGGCGAACGCCAGTAACCCGGTCAGAGCGGCGGCGATGGTAGCGACGGTCTTCAACCTCCGATTTGTTGCGGTGCCGGTGGCAATGGCCTGGGTGCGCGCAGTGAGCATTTCGACTTCTCCTCGTCATCTGGCGGGCGTCAACGATTGATGCTCATTGAACGCGGTCGAGGCGGATCTCGAGAGGGTCGTTCGACGTCAGTTCGGGTGACCAATTGCCATGTGCGGCTAGCCCATGCCAGCGGACACTTGACACGTGACCGCGAAATACTCGGCGTTGGTTGTGGGTGTGGAAGAAGTAGGAGCTCGTCGATGGTGGGTCGCCCTGTTGGCGACGTTGGCGTCGCAGTCCGGAAATGCCTACATGCGTTTTGTCGGTGTCGTCGATGGCGAGCCGACTTACCTCAGTGCGACGTTTCCGGTGCCCCGGATCTGGGGCACGGTTCCCCCGCGAGAGGCGTGGGCTCCCGGAATGAACCAGGCTTTGAAGGATCTCCAGAAGCAGATCGAGGGAGATGGTTGGCACCTACGGGAAACCGGTGATGACCCGTGGAGACTTGTTTACACCCGAGCTTGACCACTCGCGATGTGCCAACCGGTTGCCATCACGAACAAGCCGACCAGGCCGAATAGGATCTGCAGCGGGTGGAAGGCACCCGCCACAATCTGCACGGCAATCCACGTGATGAGCAAGCCTCCCGCGATCACTGCGGTCACGGCCGCGAAAGGTGTTGCCCGCCAAAGAGTGTATGCGCTGAGCATCATCGGTACGCCCACGACGAGCGCCAGTGCAAGCGCGGCCACGAGCGGCCTGTCCCAGGGCACATGCGCGGCAGCCTGTCTCCCGAAGTCATCCTCTCCATCCGCTATTGCGATGGCAACGGCGAAAGCAAGGCATCCGGTGACTGCGCACGTGGGTGCGGCGATGGCCGACCAACGTCGGTCAGTGAACGCACGCATCGTCGGTATCCGCTTGCTGCGCATGTTAGCCCACCCTTCTCAGCCGATGTCGCGATGTTTGAGCACATAGGATCCGGTCAGCGCAAGGGCAGCGGCGAGGGCGATCATCCCTATTGCGGGTGTGAGTGTTTGGGAGCCGGTGACGGTGGGGGTGTGGCTGAAGGGGGAGAGTTCGGCGAGGTTCACGTCCACGTCGATCAAAGGCCCGAAGACACTCGTGACCATGACTGCGACGAGCAGCGCCCACGCCCACGGGCCTGCATGGCGGGTGATCCCGACCAGCACGGTCGCCACCGCACAGATCGCCCAGATGGCGGGAACCTGCCCCATGGCAGCTGCGAATATTCTCCCAGCGTGTGCGTTGTCCCCAGTAGCGATGACCTCCCCGACAGCGAGGATGCCCCCGGAGATGCCCATCAGCGTGGCGGTTCCAACGAAAGCGACGACCAGGTGTGCTCCGAGCCAACGTGACCGAGACGGAGCCGCGGTCAGGAGAAGGTCTGCGCGACCGGCCGCTTCATCTCGGACGAGATCGACCATGGCATGGATGCCGAATGCTGTAGCCAACAACCCGATGTAGGTGAGCTCGGCCGAGTACAGGGTGTCGATGGCCGCGCCGGAGTCGTCGAGGCGCTCGAGATAGTCGTTCATACCGCTATCGGAGAGCATCGTGTCTGCGTTGGCGGCGACGTTGCCGACCACCAGACTGAGTGCGGTAATGCCCGCGGCCCATATGTACCAGCCTGACCGCAGTGACCTCCACGCCAATCCGAGGTGGCTGTGCAGGTCGGTGGCACTGGAGACGGATGAACGTGACCACGGGGCTTCGCCGACGTCTCGGGATTCGTCGATTCTCCACGCCCACAGTGTGATCAGACCGGCACATGCCAGATGAAGCAGCATCGGCCACCATCTCTCACCTGCATAGGGTTGGGTCTGTTGGGACCAACCCAGGGGCGAGAGCCACCGAACCCAGCTCAGGGAGCTGATGCTGTCGGCCACGGCTCGAATGAGAAAGCACAGTCCGATCAGCGTGTACGAAGCGCTGCGCGCCGTGCGACCGGTGCCGAAAGCCTGTGCACAACAGGCACCTACGACACCGAACAGTATTCCGAGGGTGGCCAAGTTGGCACCGACCATCATCGATCCGTGCGTCGGGAGCCCGAGGCCTAGCAGCACGGCGGCAACGCCCAGGCCGGCGATCACGCTGAACACCGCTGCACTGAGGCAGCCGGCGATCAGCGGTGACTTCCGTCCGGCACCCGTAGCGATGAGAAGATCTGTCCGGCCGGTCTCTTCATCGGCGCGGGTATGACGGATGGCGACGGATGCCGCGACAGCGCACACAGCGATCGCGCCGAGCATGAACGGTTTGAGGATCGCCAGTTCCCCGAGTGATCCCACGGAGGTGACCCGGCCATACAAGGCGGTCACCGCAGGTGTGGAGTTGATGGCGGATGCGGCGCCGGCCAGCGATTGCGGCGTCGAGTACAGGTCTTTGGTCGCGTCCACCGAAACCCAGGTTGTCACGGCAAGAACTGCCAGCCATGACGCGCTCAGTGTGCGATCTGATTTCGCGTCGACGCGCAGCAGCGTGCGGAACCCCTGTGTCGTCGTCATGTCGGCGCCGGATGTTGGGAGGTGTCCGGGTAGTCGCGCAAGAACAGGTCTTCCAGGGCGAGTGGGGTGACGCTGAGATCTCCCACCCCGATGTCGGCGAGCCTGCCCAGAAGGTTGGTCAGGCGGTCGCGGTCGACGGTACAGCTGAAGGTACTGCCGGCGATCTCGATGTCGTGGACGCCGGAAACCCTTCGCAGTGCTGCCCCGGATCCGATCAGCTCGGCGCGCACGACCAGGCGCGTCAGTCGGCGAAACTGTTGAAGGGTGCCCGATTCGACGGTCCGTCCGGCACGAATGATCGTCACACTGTCGCATAGGGCCTCCACCTCGGCGAGCATGTGGCTCGAGAGCAGGACCGTTGTCCCCGCGTCGCGCCGCTCTTCGATGCACTGGCGAAAGACCGCTTCCATCACCGGGTCGAGCCCGGTGGTCGGTTCATCGAGAATCAGCAATTCGGCGTCGAAGGACAGTGCAGAAATCAGGGCAACCTTTTGTCTATTGCCTTTGGAGTAGGACCTCGTCTTCTTGGTGGGGTCGAGATCGAACCGATCCACCAGTTGAGCACGGCGAGTGAGGTTTACGTTCCCGTGCACTTCGCCCAGCAGATTGAGTACCTCTCCTCCTGTGAGCGAAGGCCACAGGCTTACGTCGCCGGGTACATACGCCAGCCTCGTGTTCACGAGGCCGGCATGACGCCACGGGTGGTAACCGAAGACGCGCACGGAGCCGGCGTCTTCGCGCGCCAGGCCGAGAAGGATCCGCAATGTGGTGGATTTGCCCGACCCGTTTGGTCCCAAAAATCCGTGGACCGATCCTGCCGCGACAGCCATCGTCAGACCATCCAGGGCGCGTGTGGTGCCGTACCTCTTCTCGAGGTCGATGATAGTGATGGGATCGTCCATTGAAGCGCCTATCTCGGTTCGGTCAAACTGCTGATGATGCGGCCGGCCCACTCGTCGACGTCATCCCAGTCGCGAGCATCTCCGTATCGGCCTCCCATGAGACGGAACAGGATCCGTCCGGTCCTGGGCCAATCGCCGGGTGCGATTTCGCCGGCGAAGAAGCGATGCGATCTGACGTCTGCCTGGGTCCTCAGCTCGGTGACTGCACGCGGCTCGGAAGTGACGTGACGAAGGGCGCGTGCTACCGGCCGGACCAGAAAAGAGCTGGTTGCTCCCACCGAGGAGACCGAGTATGCCCATACCACAAGGGGATCGTGGGGCTGCTGAAAAGCGCGAACCGCGGCCTCTGCGGCGGGAAGCCATTGCCCGTTTGTGAATGGCACTTCCGATGATGAGGTAGTCGACCTCGGCGAGATCGCCAAGTCCGCTGCGCTCGTCGAGTGCACGGAGTTCGACGTCATCTCCTTTGCCACCAACGATCTCGGCGATCCGTTGCGCGATGCTCTGGGTGGTTCCGTGAGCAGTCGCATAGGCGACGACTGTGTTTGTCACGCGTTGAACCAATCGCGGTGTTCGGGCGGTTGGCTGGGGTGTTCGCCCAGACGGGCAGGCGCACCGACAGGTGATGGTTCGGGGCGTGGGGGAGTGGAATGTGCTGAGCCGGGCGACTGATGGCCACTCGTCGGTTCGTACGGGCCTTGATCCATGCGGAACGGCGGGTACTCGTCGCGCATCAAAGCTGCGTAGGCCGCGACTCGGAAGGCCCACCGGTTGATTCCCATGATGAAGTCGAACAGCGCTCCGGGGTAGCGGCCGGTGAACAACAAGCCGATGCCGACGATCAGGATGAGCAGACCGAGCAAAGAACTGAACAGGTAGGGCTGTCCAGCGGAGCCGACGCCGTCATCGCCGGCGATGCGGAAGCCCGCGTACCAACCACCCGCAAGGATTGCCAGAACGATGTAGTGCGGGATGGCCAGCAGCCACCACTTCACCAGCACCAATCCGCGGGACAGCTTCTCGGGGTAGTCGACGCTGAAGTCGGCGGGATAGTCGGTGCGCTGCAGGGTGAATGGTGGGTAGCGGTCCGTGCCCAGTGCCGAGTAGGCGTAGAACTGCACGCGCCATGCCCATCGAAGTACACCTACGTTGAAGTCGAACAGGCCTCGTGGGTATCGGCCGGTGAACAGGATGGACAGCCCGGCGGCGATGGTCGTGAAGAGGAATGCAATGCCGAGGAACAGCAGAACGATGTAGTGCGGTATGACCAGCAGCCATTTGACGAGCCACAGCCATCGCGACAGTGATGGGTCGCGTTCTCCGGTCAGAGTGGCTGGGTAGGCGTCAGACGGTGCCGTGGACGTTGCAGTGTCTTTGGCGGCCGCCGCGGGTGCGGTGGGAAGTGCCTGAGGATGCCTCCCGAGTCCGATTGCTCCGACCACGATCAGCGGTATGCCGATGAGGAGGAAGACTGCGGCGATTGCCAATACGGTGACGGCCAGAGGGCCGAGGAAGTCGAAATGCACTCCAGGTTGGAGTTCGACGGCGACCCCCGGACTGGCGTCGGCGTTCATCACCACCGCTGTCCAGGAACCGTCTTGCAAGTCCCACGACAGTTCCTGCGTCCCAGATCCGGCGATGCTTCCCGACCACAGCTGTTCCTGTGCGGGAGGTGTTGCGGTGCGGTCTCCGGGGACCTCGTCGTACTTCACCCGAAAGGGGTCGTAGGTTACCTCGTCGATGCGCGTGTGGGCCACATTGCGCAAATACTGGTTGACCTCGTCGGTGGGTCCGATGCCGATGAAGACGGGACTGCCGGGATTGCTGGCAGTGGCTTTCAGGGTGATACGACCCAGGCTGTCAAAGCCCAGGGCGTCGGGCCGATTCGCGGAATCGAAAATGTCGATGTCATTGGAGACCAAAGCGCTGGAGGCGGTTTCGAACCTCTCCTGGGGCAGGGTGATCTCTCCGCCATCCCGTTGAATGAAGTACCCCCATGACAGAAAGGCGCCAGCGCAGAGAAGCGCGACTCCGAGCAGCGCCGAGAAGCACCCGAGAATGAGCATGACCACTCTGCTGGTTCGCATGAAGGTCTCTTGTCGAATGGTGTGACGTGATTGGGTTGGGTGTGGCGGGATTAGCGGGCGACGCTGCGGGCAAGACGATGGAAGATCCGCCCACTGCTGAGGTGTGGGCTTCGGACGACAATCAATGGACAGGGCGGCTTGGGCAGGAGCCTTTGGCTGGTGGAGCCCAACAACATGCCGGAAAATCCGCCGAGGCCACGGCTTCCGACAATCAGGAGTTCTGCCTGTGTCCCCAGTCGGGTGAGTAGGTCGACGGGGTCTGCGTGCATGGTGTGCAGGGTGGTCGACACATCAGGGTAGTCCCGACACCAGCCAGCCAGTTGCTCTGCGAGGAGGGTGCTTTCGGCATCACGGGCGTCGATGACGTTGGGGCTGGCAGCCACGTAGGCGGAACGGCCACCAGTGTCGAGCCACGAATGCGCGGCCACCAGCGGTACGTGGCGAAGGTCGGCTTCATCGAACGCCAGGGCCGCCGCCTCGGCACTGGGCGCTGATCCGTCGAGCCCGACAACGATGTGTCGCCCTGCGGCCGGCTTCCAGCCTGACGGGACCAGTGCGACAGGACAGTGGGCATGGGTCGCCAGGGCGGAGGCGACGACATCGGCCCCGCGGCCGGTAGCGGGGTCGATCCCAACAACGATCATGTCGGCGTCGATGGATTGTCTTATCAGCTGGTCGCGGACAGACCCTTTGAGCAAGCGGGTACCGATCGCCAGGTCTGGAACACCGACGCGATGGGCGGCCTGCCGCGCGACGACCCTCGCCTCGGTGAGGACAGTCTGTGCCGCGCGCTCGATGTCGTGGCAGTAGTCGGCTGCTTGCGGTGAGGCACCGGCAATGGAGTCGAGGTCGTCGGCCACAGCAACGATGTGCAGGGCTCGAGAACGCAGAGCTGCTTCGCTCGCCGCCCATTCAGTGGCGGCGGGATCGCTGGATGCGGTGGAGACACCAACAATGATCGGGCGGCGTGTGGGCATTTGTTCTCCTAACTCCGGTACACATCTTGCGATGGCGTTCCCGTTTACCTTTAGAGTCGGTGGTCACCTCCTCGCCGGGAATAGGTCCCATGTCCGCCGAATGCGTGTCCGGCTTGTCCCGTGGGACCAAGGTCCCTCGCGAAGCATCGAAGTGCCATTGATGAAGCAACATTGGGCACTGGAAGCGCCTTCATAAACGGACAAGGGTGGGGCCATGACGTTTGTGAAGTCTTTCGCCGATCTGTTGTTGATCAACGCCGACGAGGCCGGCGGTAAGGGCGCCAACCTCGGTGAGCTCACCCGTGCCGGCCTGCCGGTTCCAGACGGCTTCGTGCTGCTGGCATCGGCTTTCACTCACACCATGCGGGAGGCGGGGATACTGAGTGAGATGACGGCGACCCACAATGCGGCGCTCGCCGCGGTGAACGATGATGGCGAGCTGACCCGATTGTGTCGCAGGCTGACCGAACTCGTGGCCAAGGCCGGGATTGACCGAGAGGTCTGTCTCGCGCTCAGTGTTGCCTACCAACGCCTAGGTAACGGTGATGATCTCAACGTCGCCGTCCGGTCGTCGGCAGTCGGCGAAGACGGCAACGACGCTTCGTTTGCAGGGATGAATGCATCCTTCACCAACATCGGCTCTGAAACCGAGTTGCTCGAGGCCGTAAGGGATTGCTGGGCGTCGTTGTTTACTCCTCGGGTGCTTACTTATCGTGCGAATCAGGGACTTTCGGATGCACCCGTGATGGCAGTCGTGGTTCAGAAGATGATCGTGCCGGCCAGGGCGGGGATCGTTTTCACCGCCGATCCGACCACCGGGGACCGGGACCGCCTGGTGATTGAGGCGGCTCGAGGTCAGGGCGAGGTGGTTGTGTCCGGTGCAGTGGAACCTGATACCTACCTGGTGTCGAAAAACGACCTCACCGTCATCAACGCCAGAATCGGCCAACAGGATTTCCAGATCACCCAGGGGTTCGACGGACACGATCAGCGGGTGCCGCTCAGCGCGGGCGTCCGACATCAGAAGGTGCTCGACGATCCGACGATTGCGCGGATTGCTGAACTGGCGCTTCGAGCCGAGAAGCACTATGGCCGGCCACAGGACATGGAATGGGCCATCGATCACCACGGATCCATCTGGATTGTGCAGTCGCGGCCGATCACCACCCTCGGGAACGAGCGATCCGCCGTCGCGACGAGCGGTCGCGCTGAAAGCGGGACTCAGTCTGTGTTGGTGCGGGGTCTACCGGCCGCACCTGGCATTGTCAGCGGGGCAGTTCGGATCTTGACCGATCCGCATGATGGGCGGCTACTCCGCGACGGAGAGGTCCTGGTGGCACCTATGACCAACCCGGATTGGCTGCCCACCATTCGGCGGGGCCGCGGCATTGGTCACCGACAGCGGCGGCGTCACCTGCCACGCGGCGATCGTTGCCCGTGAGGTCGGGGTTCCGTGTGTGGTGGGCGCGCACTCGGCGACCACGGACCTGACCGACGGTGTGATCGTCACCGTGAACGGGCAGACCGGGGAAGTGTCTGCCGGGCAACCGCGGACAGCAGTCGCATCAGTTGCGACGAATCCTCAAGGGCCCGCACGCGGGGCAGCGGTCATGTCGGAAGTGACCGCGACTAAGATCTACGTCAACCTCACCTCGCCCGAGGCCGCTGAAGCTGTTGCAGCGCAGAACGTGGACGGTGTCGGGCTGCTTCGAGCAGAGTTCATGCTGACGAACGCACTCGGCGGAAAGCACCCCCGTGCCGTGATCGCCGATGGTGATCAGGACGTGTTCGTCGACGCAATGGCGGACGCCCTCAGCCGAATCGCCGCACCGTTCGGATCGCGGCCGGTCATCTATCGGGCCACTGATTTTCGTACCAATGAGTTCCGCGGTTTGGCCGGCGGCGATGAGTACGAGCCGATCGAGCACAATCCGATGATCGGCTACCGCGGGTGTTACCGATATACGCAGAACCCGGACGTGTTCCGGTTAGAGCTGGCAGCACTCGCGAAAACTCGAGAAACTCATCCCAACGTGCATTTGATGACCCCGTTCGTCCGAACCAAGTGGGAACTGGAACGCTGTCTGCAGCTTGTCGATTCGAGCGAATTAGGTGATCACCGGGGTATGCATCGGTGGGTGATGGCCGAGGTGCCGTCGGTGGTCTACTGGCTCCCTGAGTACGTGGGTGCAGGAATCGACGGGGTGTCCATCGGCAGCAATGATCTGACTCAGCTCATGCTGGGAGTCGATCGCGATTCCGAGACCTGCGCTGAACTCTTCGATGAGAGCGACCCCGCCGTTCTCGACGCGATCGAACACATTGTCGCTACAGCGCGCAAGCACGGGATCACCTCGTCGCTGTGCGGTCAAGCGCCGTCAACACACCCCGAGTTCGCAGAACGACTGGTACGCATGGGAATCACGTCCATCTCGGTCAACCCCGACGCTGTCGACGCCACCCACCGGCACGTTGCACGAGCCGAACGTCGTTTGATGCTCGACGCTGCACGCCGGCAATGACACTGCTCGAGCAGCACACCACGGGCGTCTCACATCGCGCACCGGCTTCGCCCTTGGGCGAGCAGTGCTGAGGGCCAGAGCTTTACGGCCTGCTCTGCCGACAATATCGGCTATTGGTGCCTACCTCGGCGACTGCTGATACAACCGGTCGACGTCCACTCGCCGGCACGGCTGCGTTCCTGGCGTCAGGAGTGTGGCTGCGCCGGCGGCTGTCCCGAATCGAACCGCATCAATGAGCGACCACCCCTGGTCCAACGCGTATGTGATGGCCGCGACCATGTTGTCACCTGCTCCGACCCCACTTCCCTCAGGCACATGAATGCTGGCTACGTCCGTCGCCTCCTCGACGGTGACCACC
The DNA here is from genome assembly GCF_051487485.1 of Williamsia muralis. Lineage (GTDB taxonomy): Bacteria > Actinomycetota > Actinomycetes > Mycobacteriales > Mycobacteriaceae > Williamsia > Williamsia muralis_B. The sequence goes on from NZ_JAHVCV010000005.1 coordinate 428,075, forward strand.
ATGGCTCCATTGCTGCCATACGAGATCACGACGATCTCGCTGACTCCGGCGTCAATGAGATCCCGTGCTGCAGCGACCTGGGAAGCTCTGTCGATCAGACTGTTCCCGACGCATTCTCGTAACTCGCGGAGGCTGGGCTTGATCAAGTAGGCGCCGCTGACCAGCTTGAGGGTAGGACCAGCGGTATCGACGATGAGTCGGCAGTCGTGTTTCTCCGCGATCCGTGCCAAACCTGCGAAGATGCTGTCCGAGCACCCTGGAGGGACACTGCCGCTGACTACGAGGTAGTCGGCGCCGGAAGCGCATCGGGCAACCGCCTGCAGACAACGCTTTTCCTCGCCACTCGTGAGGTGGGGCCCAGGCAGGACGAATCTGTACTGCTGGCCTGTCCATTCCTCGGTGACGGTAAAGCTTTCGCGTGTGGGGTTGGCGATGGTGACAGCGTGGACGGCGATTCCGTCTTTGCCGAGCATTGTTCGGATGTGAGCGCCAGAATAGCTGCCTGAAGTGATGACGGCCTCTGCGGTTCCACCCAACGCGACGACGGCCCGCGCCACGTTGACCCCGCCGCCGCCGGGGTCGTAGCGCGCTGTACTGCAACGCATTTTGTCGGTTGGTATCAGTTCGGGAACTGACGTGTGAATGTCCAGAGCGGGGTTGAGGGTCAGGGTGAGGATCGGCGCCATCGGTGCGGTCGCTTGCGTCAGCGGGCCGACTGCGCGGCATCGAGCCCGACCAACACCGACGACAATGGCTTTCTCGGCGTCGGCGGGAGCGGATCGGCATTTGCAGGCGCCCACCCGACCCGCAGGATGAGCTGGGGGTAGCAGTCGTTGGTGGCGACATGCTCTTGGATGACGGTACGGGTTTCAGCGATCTCGAGTGGCTCTGAGAAGGGGCACGTCGACAGACCCAGCGCGGTGGCCTCGAGGAGGACCCCGCTTGCTGCTTCGCCGGCGCGAAGCTGCGAGGCGCGATCATCTCCGGGTGTACCGACGATAAGGAGGATGCCGGCGTCTTCCTCAGAGTCAGCTCGTGCTGATTGAGACAGAGCGGGCGAAGTGAACTCGCGCAATGCCGGTGACGGGGGAGTCGTCTGGGCGGGTGCGTTACTGGATGGGACGCCGTCGTGGACGCGATACCCGCCGCTCCAGATCGCCAGCTCGGCTTGGTAGGCCGGGTCGGCGGCGTGGTGGTCGGCGGCCATCGCCGCAGCGCGTCGAAAGTAGCTGGACATGTGGGCCCGATCAAGCACTACACCTTCGACCGCGGCGCGCTTGTTGAGCATCGACAAGTAGCGGTCCGGTACCGGCCAGGAGCTGTACCAACGCCGGTCAGACCGGCGTCGGGGAATTGCGGCCGCGAGGGCGATGTCGTCTTCGGCGACGAACTGAGGATGCATCTCCACGGCAGCGATGTGGTACGGGTCCTCGACGGTGGGGAAGCGTCGCACCACCGCTCGCCAGCCGAGCGCTGCAAGAGCTACGCGCATGTGGTGCAGGGCGATTCCGCAACTCAAGTAGAGGTCACGGGCGTCCGGATCGGTGTGGACCAGGTGAAGCTGCGGGTCGGCATAAAGATGGATGCCCTGCGAACTCACCCGCCACCGCCAGGGCTGGGAATTGTGTACCGACGGTGCCCGCAGGGCCAACGCCGCAGCGGATTCCAGCGTTGTTCTATCCGGCATCGTGTGGTTCATAGGTCGACTCCCATCGCTCGATAGTCTCCAGACTGTGCCACTTGAACCGGCGGGTCGTTAGGGGAGAAAGTCCCCGGTTGGGGGCACTTGGCATCGCCCGCCCGCTTGAAAGTGCCGAACGGCCGTGCAGAGGTGACCATTGCCCGTCGCGATTGTTCCCATTCCCGTCCGATGCTGATCTAAGCGGTCAACCACAGCTGATTGAGGGGAAGCGATGAGTGTGTACAGCGGTAGAACAGTCCTGGTCACGGGCGGAGCGCGAGGCATCGGTGAAGCCACTGTGCGCGAACTCAGTGCTGCGGGTATGAACGTTGTGGTGGCCGACATTCTCGATGATGAAGGTGCTGCTGTGGCAGCCTCGCTGGGGGACTCTGCTGTCTATGAGCACCTCGACGTGACCGATGAAGCCAACTGGAACTCAGTGCTGACCCGAAGCCAGCGCAGGTTCGGTCCGCTCAGTGCCCTGGTGAACAACGCCGGGATCCTGGCGTTCGGAGGGGTGGAAGACATTGAGCCAGAGGCGTTTCGGCACCTCATCGAAGTAAACCTCATCGGCCCGTTTCTGGGTATCCATTGTGCGGCCGGCCAGTTGCGCGACTCCGGCGCGGGCGTGGTCGTCAACGTGTCCTCGACGGCGGGATTGATGGGTTATCAAGGCATCGCGGGCTATGTTGCCAGTAAATGGGGCCTTCGCGGCCTGACGAAGTCCGCTGCACTCGATCTGAGTGACGGCGGGGTCCGAGTCATGTCTGTTCATCCTGGTCCGATCACCACTCCCATGACCGTTGGACTCGACGAGGCGACCGCTGCCGGGCAGCCCATACCTCGATTCGGCGAGCCGTCAGAGGTGGCGGTCATGATTCGTTTTGTGATCACCGAGGCCACCTACTCCACCGGGTCTGAATTTGTTGTCGACGGCGGGGCCGTGACAGGAACTGGCCCTGTGGTCACCGACCACATCCGTGACCGCGAAATCGCCGCCCGATGAACGTGCCGTTCGCCGAAGTGCGCGAAACCCACTCAGGAGTGGTGTTCTTGTACGGCGATCGTGCCTACAAGACCAAAAAGCCGGTCAAAACACCGTTTCTCGACTTCAGCTCGACTGCACAGCGCGATGCTGCGTGCATCCGCGAAATAGCCCTCAACAGGCGTCTCGCTCCCGACGCGTACCTCGGTCTGGGACACCTGACGTCGCCCGAACGCGATCCTGAACCCGTCGTCATAATGCGCCGGATGCCAGAAGACACCAAGCTTACGCGGCGACTCGACGACACCACCGCAGTAAAAGTGATCAATCAACTCGCGCGCATGATCGCTCGATTTCACCAGACAGCGCAGCGGAGTGATGTCATCGACCAGGACGCGACACCATCGGCTGTGCTCAACCGATGGCAACAGAACATCGCCGAACTCGGCGACCTGTGCTCGAATCCTGACGACGCCGCGCTGGCACATCAGATCGGACTGCTGTGCGACCACTACCTGCGCGGCCGCGGGGTGCTCCTGGCGGACCGCATCAGAACTGGCCGCATTGTCGACGGCCACGGTGACTTGCTGACCGACGACATCTTCTGTCTTCCCGACGGGCCGCGAATACTCGACTGCCTGGACTTCGACGACCACCTCCGGTACGTCGACGGCATCGATGACGCTGCCTTCCTGTCCATGGACATCGAATTCCATGGCCACCGCGCCTTGGCCGATAAGTTTCTGACGACCTATCTCGAAGCCGGCAACGACGACGCGCCGGCATCGTTGATCGATCACTACATCGCCTACCGCGCCGTTGTTCGTGCGAAAGTCGAGATGATTCGCGCGAATCAGGGCGTTCTCACCGCTCACGACGACGCCCATCGCCATCTCAAGCTTGCGCGCGAGCACCTGCTCTCTGGACAAGTGCGTCTGGCGATTGTCGGCGGGCTTCCAGGAACGGGAAAGACCACTGTCGCAACCGCATTGGCGAGATCAGTGGACGCGGTCATATTGTCGAGTGACATTGTGCGCAGAGAGCTGGTGGGGGCCGGAGTCATCGCGGGAGCGCCGGGAAAGTACAGAGAGGGTCTCTACTCACCGGCCAACAAAGCCATTGTGTACGGATCGATGTTCGAACGAGCCCAAACTCATCTGCTCATGGGTCGTTCGGTGGTGTTGGACGGGTCATGGACCGACCCCGAAGAACGCCGGTTCGCCGCAACCGTGGCGGACGAGACCAGTTCAGTGCTGGTCATGATGCGGTGTGTGGTGGACGAGGAGACCGCGAGCCAGCGAATTGCCGGTCGGCTCGACAGCCCGTCGGATGCTACGCCCGCGATCGCTCACAAGATGGCAGACATCGTCGATGACGAATCATGGCAGGGAATAGCACAAATCGATACGTCGCAAGCGTTGCGCGACAGCGTAAACGAGGCTGCCAGGGTCTGGACTGCTGCCACGATCCCCGCGCTCGCACCGTAGCTGTTGGCGACACGTGCCGTCAGGCGCCGGCCGTTCACAAACCCCTCCAAACGCTCAGGCCCGCGATGACTGATCGTCATCGCGGGCCTGACTCGTCTGTTGGTCTACTTCGGAACGATCATCACCGGACACAGTGCCGAGTGGAGCACTTTGCGGCTTGTCGACCCCAGGAGCATTCCGGTGAAACCACCTCGCCCATGCGAGCCGACGACGACCATCTGCGCCGCCTGAGCGTGATCGAGGAGTGCTTGCACCGGCCGATCCCGGACCGCGACGGCCCGAACCTGCACGTGCGGGTACTTCTGGCGAAGGGCGCCGATACTGCGCTCCAACACTCCCTCGGCCTCCTCACGAACAGTCGGCCAAGCCCAGGGCTCGAGCCCCTGATTGGCGTGCACAAGCGCGAAGTCACCGTCAGACCATGCGTGCACCGCGGTCAGGCCCACCCCACGCGCGGCCGCCTGCTCAAACGCCATCTCCAGCGCTGCCTGACTGGCCGAGGACCCGTCGGTGCCGACCACAATCGTCTTTCGACTGGCCTGATCGCTGGCGGCCCATCCGCGCACGACTGTCAGCGGTGAATGGGTATGGGCGGCCACCGCCGAACTGACCGACCCGAGAAGTGCCCTGTTGATCCTGCCCATCCCGCGACTGCCGACCACCACCATCCGTGCCGTTTTCGACAACTCCAACAAAGCAGGAATCGGCGGCTCAGACACCACTCTGGTGGACACATGCAACTCAGCACCGTCGTCAACGGCTTGCATGGCCAGCGCGTTGGCTTCGGTCAACGCATTGTCGGCATCAGACTGCAATGCCTCGTAGTAGCTGGTGGGCAGCATGGCATTAGCCGGCGGGCAGATCGACGAGACCAGCACCAGCTCGGAATGGTGCAGTACTGCGTCGTGAGTGGCCCACCGCACAGCGTCCAGTGCTGTCGACGAACCATCCACACCGACGACCGTGGGGGCAGAAGTGGACATCGGATTCTCCTTGATTGATTGGCTTGCGAGTTCATTCAACGCCGTCACCGCCGGCTGCGAACCTGCCGAAAACCACCGGGTGAGGGGACGAAAGTACTTTGGCTCAGGAATGCCACCACGGACAGAGTGCGGCGTTGGTCGACCGGCGGTCGGCAGGTGCCGGCCGCGACTGCAACCCGATACGTTCGTGTTGTCAGCGGAGTAGGATCTTGCTGAGTTCTCTTCGGAGACGAGTACCCTCGCTGAGAAGTAGCGAATCGGCGATGGCGCGACATCGATTCCGCCATCAGCTTGAAGGATTTGCTGGTGCAGACTGCTACTGAGTGTGAAGTCGAGATCGGGCCGGGGTTCATGGATTCGTCAGCGGACATACGCGCAACGATGTCTCAGTTGCGCCTGGGTGAGCCTTTGCAAGAGGTCCAGGACCGGATCGGTCAGATCGCGATAGCACGCGAGCAGACCGACGGACTCATCGAGGCGATGCTCGTCGTCACGGCCGACCTCGATCTGGAAGCCACATTGCGTTCCATTGTGACCTCGGCGGTGAAGCTGGTCGACGCCAGATACGGTGCTCTGGGAGTGCGGGGCAGAGGTCACGATCTGGCAGCGTTCATTCACCACGGGATCGACGCAGAGACTCGTGCCAAGATTGGGCCTCTACCTACAGGCCAAGGTGTCTTGGGATTGCTGATCGATCAGCCGAAGCTGGTTCGTCTCGATGATCTGTCCGAGCATCCCGACTCAGTGGGGTTCCCGTCCCACCACCCGCCCATGACCACGTTCCTGGGCGCACCCATCAGGGTGCGCAACGAGATCTTCGGGAACATCTACCTCACCGAAAAAAACGGCGGGGGTCGCTTCACCGAAGACGACGAGGTAATCATTCAGGCTCTCGCGTCGGCAGCGGCCATCGCCATCGACAATGCTCGTCTGTATGAGGAATCACAGTCCCGGCTTGCGTGGATCGAGGCCACCCGCGACATCCGGACTGAGTTACTGGCAGGCGCGGATATCGACGCCGTCCTCGAGATGATTGCGCGCAAAGCGCTCAACCTCACCGACGGCGACGTTGCTTTCATCGCTCGGCCCGACGATCCCGAGCAACCGCATGACTCGGTGGACGAGCTGGTTGTCACTATTGCAGAGGGTGAGTTTGCCACTGAGTTGCTGGGATGCACCATACCTGTGGAGGGGTCCACTTCCGGTGCAGCATTCTCGAGGCTTACGCCCTTTCTTCGCGAAAAGCTCGAGTACGACCTGGCTCCGGATGATGTCGGTACGCGCGGACCCGCGATGGTCGCCCCGATGAGCACGGGTGATTCGTTCAACGGCGTGCTGGTGGTCCTTCGAAGGACTGACCAACGACCGTTCAGCGAAGAAATGCTCGCGTTGGTCGCGAACTTCGCTGATCAGGCGGCGCTGGCGCTGTCAATGGCGGCGGCGATTCATCGCACACGTGAGCTCGAAGTGCTCGCCGACCGTGACCGCATTGCCAGAGACCTGCACGACCACGTCATCCAGCGGATTTTCGCGGCCGGAATGAACCTGCAGGGGACGCTGCAGCGCACTCAATCCCCCGACGTGCGCAGGCGCCTCACCGAGACGATCAACAATCTGCAGGACATCGTGCAGGAAATCCGTACCACCATCTTCGACCTGCAAAGCGACGGGCAGGAGACGACGCGGCTGCGGCAACGGGTTCATGAGGTGGTCGATCAGCAGGTCGGCGATGCGGCACTCAAGACCTATATGCGGATGTCCGGACCGTTGTCGGTGGTCGAACCCGGACTGGCAGATCACGTCGTGGCCGTCGTTCGGGAGGGGGTGAGCAACGCTGTCCGATACGCCGCCGCCGAGACGATCACGGTGACGATCTCAGTGGACAACAACCTCACGGTCGAAGTGACCGACGACGGTACAGGGATGGCCGACGACATCACGCCCAGCGGACTGGCGAACCTGCGGGTTCGTGCTGAGCGGCTCGGTGGCGACATGGTGTTGTCGACACCCGACAGCGGTTCGGGTCTCACGCTCAGGTGGCGCGTGCCTCTGCCGTAGGGAGGAGATTCCGCACACTATGTCCTGGGGTGACGAAAGTCCTTAGAAGTCATGCTCAAAGCCAGCTGTGGAACCAGATCGATTTCGCGTTGACTGCGAACAGCCACCTTGGAGAGGAAGACTTCGATGACGACTGAGAGCACAACGGCGCCGGTGATCGTAGGGATCGACGGATCGCAATCGGCGCTCGGCGCCGCGCGCTGGGCCGCAGAATATGCCGAAAAGGTCAATGCGCCCGTAGAACTGGTGTTCGCCCTGCCGGGTAACGACTGGTACATGGCGTTGGGGGAAGCTGCGCTGATCAGTGAACGCGCACTGCTTGATCAGCTGCGCGAAGTCGGGGCCCGGTATCTGAAAGAGGCCCAGGAGGCCACGGGCAAGGCAGCATCCACTGTACGAACCACCGCCACCATCAGCGAAGACGAGATCGTCGACTTCATCCGGAAACGATCGCCCGATGCGCAGCTCGTTGTGATCGGCTCGCGACGTTCGGGGCCGGTCCGAGATCTGCTGCTGGGTAGCCAGGTCATCCCCATCACCAATGCCGCACAGTGCCCCGTGCTCGCATGGCGTCCATCCGCGGACGCCGCAGTGGACATGCACACTGACGTCGTGGTGGGAATCGATGGGTCGGAGCATGCCGACAAGGCCCTCCTCGCGGCGTTCGAACATGCCCACCTCACCGGTACCCGATTGGTGATCGCACACTTCTGGCAGGTCTCGGCACTGGTCGGTGTCGGGTACGCCGGCGCCTTGATCGACTGGGAGCAACTTCGCGACAACGGAAACGCCTGGCTGCGTGATCACGTCGCCGGCATGCGCGACAAGTTCCCCGATGTCGAGGTCCGCCTGATCTACGGGGATGCCTCCCCGGCGCACGGACTGGCCGATCTGTCGGCATCGGCCGGTGTAGTGGTCGTCGGTTCACGCGGCCGCGGTGCTGTCAGTGGAACTCTCCTTGGCTCGGTCAGTCAGAATCTTCTCCACCATTCTCGTTGCTCGGTGCTGGTGGTCCATTGACCCGCAGTTTGAATATCGAACGACGAAGGTGGTCCGCGAAAATGAGCGCGGACCACCTTCGTTGTCGACGGAGACGTGAGAGAGCATTCAGAGCGAACAGTGGGAGCTAGACGATGTCGAAAACGTCCTCGACCGGCCGCCTGGGCGTCAACTTCGGCGTCGGCCCTTCTCGTATGCCTATGCGGACGAGTACCTGAGGCTGTCCGACCCCGTCGATCAACCGGCTGATCGTGGCTGTGCCGGCGGGCGACTCTGTCATATGGGAGACGATGCAGGTGCTCAGACCGGCCACCGTCGCTTCGAGAAGCAACACGGACAACGCCTCTCCGCATCGGAGCAGGTCGTGTCGACCACCGGTGGGACTGGATAACACAACTATTGCCGCCTCGTCAGCCGAGATGTCCGCTCGCCGGGGCTGACCTGTGGCAGCGGGTGAGAAGTCCCGGGCCACTGGCACACGTTCCGCCTCGGACGCCGTGAGCAGGGTAGGTGTGGGCACGCCTTCGTTGCTGTCTCGACCGTCGCGGTCTGACGTCCACCAATCCAATTCGGTGTGGTAGGCGTAGTCATAGCGCCGTTCGGCCGCAATGGCTTTGGACGTTCTCGCCACTTCCTGACGACTGGTCTCCGGAAGAAGCGACAGCCGAGCGTCGATCGTGGGTGTGACACCGTCGAGAACGGACTGCAAGGTGGGTTCGGCGGGTGCCCGCATAGGCAATCTGTCGGTGAATCTTCGTTTGATGGCAGCTCCGCGCTCGCCGAAGGCGGGAAGCGGCGGCCGGCGACCACCGAACTCGATGGTCGCCACGTGGTCTGGGCGGTTGGGATTGGGCAGCCGGCTTATCGAGGTACGGAAACCAGAAGCGGCACTTGCGGCCTCGAGATGGTGCAGGACTGCGCCGAGGCTGAGGACCATCTGTCGACCGTGGGGGTCCGCGACGAGAACTGCGTGGCGGGCATCGGCATTCAGTCGGAGTTCGGTTCCGTTCAGAGTCCAGAGCCACGGCTGGCTGTTGTGGACAGAGGGGGCGCGGCAGGCCAGTTCGATGATCGTGCGGAGTGTGTCGGCATCGGGCTGCTGAGTCACGTTGTGGTCCTTGGTTGCCGTCCGGGGTCTTAGGTCACCGGAAGAGGGGGAGAGGGCCGCCGCCGATCACCTCTTGGGCTGGTCGCCGGGCTTGTCGAGCTTGGTAGCGTACACAGCTGCCTGTGTGCGGCGTTCCATACCCAATTTCGCCAGCAATCTCGAGACGTAGTTCTTGACCGTTTTTTCGGCCAGGTGCATGCGCGCGGCAATCTGCCGGTTGGTCAGGCCCTCCCCGAGAAGTGCTAGCAGAGTCTGTTCCTGCTCGGTCAATCCGTCGAGCGGCCCCGGCGCGTTCTGCCGGGTCCGTAGTCGGTCCATGAGCGCCGCCGCGGCGCGATTGTCGAGCAGCGACTTACCTGCGCCGACTTCTTTGATCGCCCTCGTCAACTCCATACCGGTGATGTCCTTGACGACGTATCCGCTTGCGCCGGCAAGGATCGCGTCGAGCATGGCCTGGTCCTCGGTGAACGAGGTGAGCATCAGACACCGCAGGCCGTCGAGTTTGGTGAGCACCTCCCGGCACAGCTCGATGCCATTGCCGTCAGGCAAACGGACATCGAGGACGGCCACATCGGGTCGCAGGGCCGGTATTCGGGCCAGAGCTTGCGCACAGGTGCCGGCCTCACCGATGACAGTCAGTTCAGGGTCGGAGTCGATGAGTTCGATCAGCCCCCGGCGAACGATTTCGTGGTCGTCGACCAGGAACACTGAAATCACGTTGACCTCCTCAGATAATGCACCGTAGCGCGGCCCGGCCAGTCTAGGGACTGGCAACCTCTGGCAGCACTACGGCATGCATATCATGGCCGGGCGATGAGTACAGGACTCGTCGCCGAGTGCAGCACAGCCCGACTGGTCGAGCCGAGCAACCTGGCAGTGAAGTCGCTGCGACCTCGCGAGCCCACCACGAGCAGGCAGGCATTGGATGCGGCATCACGAAGCGCTCCGACAGGATCACTGTTGAACACCTGCAGCGACACCTCGAGGTCCGGATACTGCTCGCGATAGCCGGCCAGGCTTTCGGCCAGCACGGCTTCCTCTGCAGTTCGCGCTTCGGTCCACGACAGTTTGGCATGGTCCGTGGCGAACACCGAGTGCACCTTGCTGAAGTTCCAGGCGTGAATCGCCACCAGTTTAGCGCCTCGCAGGTCTGCCTCTTCGAACGCCATCTGCACAGCTCTCCGGCTGGCCGCCGACCCGTCCACCCCAACCACCACAGTGTTGGGCAACGTTTCCGGCATGGCGCCGGACCGCGCAGGTATAATCGCTACCGGGCACTCGGCGTGCGCCGACATCGCGGATGCGACCGACCCGAGTAGGCCTGGGACGCTGTGTGTTTCACCATGGGCGCCGAGGACGAGCAGCTGCGCGTTCTCAGAAACCCTGCGCAATCCGACACGTGGTTCGCACAGAAGCATCTTCGTGTCGATCGCGATGTCAGCGCCGGCCTTGAGAACCTCCGCCAATGCCAGCGAACTTGCCTCGGCGAGGTCCTTGTGAGCGCGCTCGCGAAGAAGGTTGAAGTACCGATCTGGAATCGGGTAGTCGCTGAGGGTGATCAGGTCATCATCGACGCAGCACAACATCTTCAGCGAGCTCGAGCGCAGAATGGCTTCGCGTGCCGCCCATCGCACCGCGTCGAGCGCCTCCTTCGATCCATCGACCCCTACCACCACCGGTTGCTTGTCCATCATGAGTCCTTTGCGCTCGAGTTGTCCGTGTTGATCACGACTCTCTCCTCCGCGGGCGAATGTTCATAGGGCCCCTGGGCATCTGCCTGGGTGCCCAAAGGCACTTGGGACTGCGGACGCACCCGGCAAGACTGGGAAGAGTTCATTGGTGCGGTTGCCACAGGCCGCTGTCGAAAGGTGCTGCCATGTCGAGTGTTCTGCCGGTGATCGTGGGGATCGACGGATCGTCGAAGGCGCTCGACGCCGTGAGGTGGGCTGCGAAGGACGCGGCGCTGCGCTCTTTGCCGCTGACCATCGTCACCGCGCTTCATGCACGGACCCCATCGTTCTCCGATGCCGTCAACCTGCGGAGCGACAGTTCGGCAATCGAGAGGCATCACGCGGAGGGGATCCTCACCGAGGCGGAGAAGGTGGCCCGAGAATGGGCGGCGGAGACACAGCTTCAAGTCTCCACGCTTATCGAACGGGGCCCGGTGGCCGACGTCCTGGTACGTCTTGGCCAGACCGCAGCGATGCTGGTGGTCGGATCCCGCGGCCTGGGCGAATTCACCGGCGGGCTGATCGGATCAGTGAGCACGGCGGTCGCAACACACGCCCGATGCCCGGTGACGGTTGTCAAACCGCCGGCGCACATTTCGCTCGGGCGAACGGCTCCGGTGGTTGTCGGTGTCGATGGCACCACAAACAGTGAGCCGGCGTTGGAGCAAGCGCTGTGTGAGGCAGCCCTGCGGGGCGTCGAGTTGGTGGCGGTGCACGCGCTGGTCGACGTGGACGCCGACCGGGCGTTCCCCGAAGGATTGGCAAAGAGCCTGTTCCCACCGGAAATCCTCGATGAGATGGCGTTGGCGCAGATGCTGTCGAGCTGGCAGGAGCGATTCCCGAACGTTCAGATCCGGCCTCGGGTGGTACGCGACCGACCTGTTCGGCAACTGGTCCACGAAGCCGACACCTCCCAGCTGGTGGTCATGGGTAGCCGCGGGCGAGGCGGCTTTCCGTCCATTCTGATCGGCTCGACCAGCCAGGCAGTCCTGCACACCGTGCAGGTACCGGTGATGATCGTTCCCACAGCACGTTGATCGGAACGAGGCCCCCACCGATCGACGTTCAGGGCGGGCAAGGTCGTCACGGAGGGGGAGCAGCGAGGTCGCCGGCCTTCAGGTCGATGTCCAGAGACATGGTAGAGCCGTCTAGATGTAGCCGGTGACCAAGACCCAGCTCGCGGATGACCTGAAGCATGAGACTGTTCTCTGCCAGGACTTCAGCGGTCATCCATTGAATCCCCGCAGCGCGGGCGTGTGCTGCCAGACGCGTGAGCAGTGCGGATCCGATGCCGTGTGATTGTGCGTTGTGGTCGACGATGATCGCGATCTCGACGTCGGAGTGTGGACGGTTCTGGGGCAGCGGTCCGCGCACGTAGTTTGCGACACCGAGAAGGTGGTCGTCACGAAACGCGCCGAGCGCACAGTCCCCGTCATCTTGCCGGCACGTGTATTCGGCCAGCGCCCGTAGGTGTTTGGGGCGGGCTCCGAAGAAGCGCATATATGCGTCGTGCTCGTTCAGCCGGGCATACAGCTGTTCGACAGCGGGCACGTCGTCCTGGTTCAGGGACCTGATCGACACATCAGACGGGAGAGCATGGACAACGGGTCCTGGCACGACGCGAATACTACTCACTGTGCTGACTTTTCACTGCTGTCTTCGCTGTGGCGGCACCTACGGCAGCCCGTCGTCGGCCGCGCGCCTTGAAGATCTCATCGGCGCCCAGGACGATGAACGGCATGGGTAGCAGCCACATGGCGAGATGCAGAGGTGGGTTGACTGTCCCAAAAATGTTCTGCAAGAACGGGACTGTGACAATGAGTGCAACGAAAGCGATCTCGAACGCGATTCCCCACAGCAACAGCCGATTGGTGCCGATACCGACGTCGCGTAACGACGCACGTTGGGTCCGGGACGCCAGGGCCGTACCGATTTGGCAGGACACGATCCCCAGAAAACTCATGGTTGTGGCGAGTTGCCAGGTGTCGTGGGCCGCTCCGTGCGACACCGAGGCGCCCCAGCTCCAACCACCGTCGAGCAATGTTCCCAGAAAGAGCCCGAGTACCAGCAACGCTGAGACACCGCCAAGTATTCCCCAGGACCGTAGTAGAACCTCACGGCTGACGACGTTCTGAGTTCGCTTGTGTGGTGGGCGGTCCATCAACCCGGGTTCGGCGCGTTCGCGCCCCAGCGCCAGCGCCGGCAACGTTTCGGTGCCGAGATCGATGGCGAGAATTTGCATGACCGTCAGCGGCAGAGGTATCTGCCCACCCGAAAGGGCGTACAGCAGAAACGGAACCACTTCAGGAGTGGCGTGGGCGAAGATGTACACGATGAACTTGCGGACATTGTCATAGACCCGTCGACCGGCCTGCACGGCCGTGACAATGGTGGCGAAGTTGTCGTCGGTGAGCACCATGGTTGCGGCTTCTCGCGCGACGTCGGTGCCCGATCTACCCATCGCGACACCGATGTCCGAACGGCGCAGGGCCGGTGCGTCGTTCACACCGTCCCCGGTCATCGCCACCACGTGGCCCTGGCTGCGCAATGCATCGGTTATCCGGAGCTTGGCTTCCGGGGAGCTGCGAGCGAACACGATCTCACCTGGTGAGGCGAGCAACGTGTCGAGGTCCGCCTCCGGCATGGCCTCGAGCTCGGCGCCGCTGACCACACGAAGGCCCGTGGTGGAACCAATACCCACGCTCTCCGCTATTCCCTTGGCGGTGAGCCCGTGATCGCCGGTCACCACGAGAATGCGTATACCGGCCGAGTGGCAGTTGGCCACCGCATCAGCCACCTCTGGCCGAGGCGGGTCGATGAGCGCCACGATGGCGACCAGAGTCAGATCGGTCTCGGCGTCGTTGCGATCAAGGGTGGCCACGGCGGTGGCGTCAATGCCTCGGTCGGCGACAGCCAGGAGCCGAAGTCCTTCACTGGCCCACTGATTCACCAGCGAGGAGATCTGTGAGCGGTCATCAGCGGTGAGCAATCGATCGGTGTCATCGACAATTCGAGAGCACCGCTGCAGCAACTCTTCCGGAGCACCTTTGACATTGATGGTGGTGCCGCCGGCTGAGCGCGTCACCGTGGACATCCGGCGTAGGGCGGATTCGAAATGGTATCCACGTAATAGCTCGTCGCCGTGTGCGGACGATGGGAGAAGCATTTCTCTCGCGGCGCGCAGCACGGCCACCTCGGTGGGGTCCCCGTGCTCGAGGGTGTTGCCCGCGTCGTCGGTGGTGATTGTGGCCGTGCAGCAGTTGATCATCACCCGGGCTGCACGCTGCGCTGCCGTATCGGGGTGGTCAGTGGGAAGTGCGATGTCACCCTGAGGTGTCCACATCTTTGTTGCTTGCATTTTGTTCTGTGTGAGGGTGCCGGTCTTGTCGGTGCAGATCACCGTCGTGGAGCCGAGCGTTTCAACTGCTGAAATCCTTTTCACCAGCGCCCCACTGCGGGCAAGCACACGGACACCCAGTGCGAGGGCGAGGGTGATGGTGGGTAACAGACCTTCGGGAACATTTGCGACAAGCAGACCGATCGCGAAGTTCACCGAATCCTGCAGTGAGAGGCCGGCAAGGAGAGTTCCCAGAGGAATGAAGGCGAGACCCATCACCACCGCCACTCCCGCGATCAGCCAGGCTACCCGCTTCACTTGCGCTTCCAGCGGGCTTTCCTCGTGGGTGACTCGCTGAGACAGGGCTGCGATACGGCCCAACTCTGTCCGCATGCCGGTGGCGAAGACGACGGCGCGCGCCTCGCCTCCGACGATGTTGGTTCCACTGAAAACGATGTCGGTCGCTTCTATGAGCGGACCGGCGGCCCCTGTCCTGCGTGTGGCGACGTGGACTGTTGCGGACTCTCCGGTGAGTGCGGAAAGGTCGACGTCGACCGAGCCGTCGATGAGTCGTGCGTCTGCTGACACTCGGTCACCTTCGGACAGGTGGATGACGTCACCCGGCACCAGCGACGCTGCCGCCACATCTTGTTCGGGGCCTTGGCGCATTACGCGCGCGGTCTCGGGGATGATCGCCGACAGTGCCTCCACTGCCTGCTCGGCGTGGCGTTCCTGAACGAAGGCAAAGCCGGCGTTGATGATGACCACCGCGACAATGGCAACGGACAATGGCTGCGAATCACTGATCCACGCCAGTGCAGCGGCCAGCCACAACAACAAAGCGAGAGGGTGGGTCAGTTGACGCAACACCTGCCGGGACCAATGGCTGCGGCGTTGCCGGACAAGTTGATTGAGACCGTAGACGACAGCACGTCGAGAGACTTCACGATCGGAGAGCCCGGTGGTGCTGGTCTCCAGGTCACGGAGTAGACCGTCGATCGACTCCTGCGGATCGAGTCGCTGTGATTGCTGCCTACCGGTAGCCAAATTCCCAACCCGTACCTTCGTTGTCGCCGCTCGGCTCGACACTGCTGCGGACCCTGTGGAAGCCGCCGCCCAGTACGGAGTGGTCGTGGGGCACGGTCTCCATGTCCAGGGGTGCCGCGGGCAGGGCGTCACCGAACACCTCGTGGCTGAGTTTGCTCAACGCCCTGAGGTCGCGAGCCAATTCCATCCTCCCTGAAGGGGTTCCGCGATAGATCCACTGCTGGTGGCCGTCGATCAACCGGTGATCGGCGTTCAGGAGCCCTTCCTTGACGAGTTCATCGAGCGCGGTGTGCAGATCGGTCGCGCTGAGCCGGTATTGATGTCGGGCGAGCTCTTCGGTCATCTGCTGCTCCGAGATGGCTTCCTTCGTAGCTCTACCCAGAATGTGCAGTCGGACGGCCGAGCGGTCAATGAGTCGCATCGTCGTCACCTTTCTTGTGGGGGCACAGCACCGCGGCGCCCGAGAATCGGCCGGCCTTGAGGTCGCGCAAGGCTGTCAAGGCCCCCTCGAGCGGATACGTTGTGGTCGTGACGTGCAGCCGGTGTTTCTGAGCGATGTCGAGGAATTCTCGCGCGTCGTCGCGCGTATTGGCTTCGACGCTGTGGATCTGCTTCTCGTGGAACAGATGACGCTGGTAGTTCAGAGGCGGCGTGTCGCTCATATGGATACCGGCCAGCGAAACAGTCCCACCATGGTCGAGCGCTTGCAGAGCGACAGGGACAACATCGCCGACCGGCGCGAAGATGATTGCCGAGTCGAGCGGTTCGGGCGGGGTGTCATAAGTGTCGCCTACTGATGCCGCGCCGAGTTCGAGCGCCAAATCCCTGGCGGTCTGATCGCGGGTCATGACGTGCACCGTGGCGCCCTGCTCGATGGCGACTTGTGCGGTCAGGTGCGCGCTGCCGCCGAAGCCGTAAATCCCGAGCCGCCCGCCCGGCGGCAGGTCAGCACGCTTGAGCGCGCGGTAGCCGATGATGCCGGCGCACAGGAGCGGCGCAAGATGTTCGATGTCATATCCGGCGGGGAGTGCGAGTGCGTAGTCGGCGGGCACCGCGACATACTCGGCGTAACCGCCGTCGTGGTCCCACCCGGTGTATTCCGAACTCGGACAGAGGTTTTCCTTCCCTGCACGACAATACTTGCAGGTGCCACACGTATGGCGTAGCCAAGGAACACCGACAAGGTCGCCCACTCGGAAGGTTGTCGACGTCCCATCGGCGATGTGCACAATCCGGCCGACGATCTCGTGTCCTGGGATCACGCCGGATCGGTGTGTCGGAAGGTCTCCCTCGGCGATGTGCAGATCGGTTCGGCATATCCCGCACGCCTCGACCGAAAGTAGGAGCTCACCGGTTCTCGGCACTGGCCTCGGGGTGGTCACCAGCTTGATCAGGTTTGCTGTGACAGGCCCGGGCTCGGTCACCCGCCATGCGCGCATCTGGTGCTTCCACTTCCTCTGTGTGACGTGACGTGGCCCGGTCAGCGAGCTGAGGTCCCGGCCAGGGACTCGCTGATCGTCTGTGCCCACTCGGCGATTTCTTCGGTTGAACGGTTGTCGCCGTCGGTCGCGTGTACCGCGGAGGCTACAAATCGCTCGCCGCGGCTGAGTGTCGACCGGTCGAGTTTCCCCCCGAACGTGTGGTGATCGCGGGCCCATGGTGCGGTCGCCCACTTGGTGCCAGGTGCGGGTGTGTCGTCGGCGGCAACCGGTCCGCTCGAGAAGAGCCACACCGGAATCGATTCGAACTGTTCGAGCTCCCGATCGACGAGTTTGCGAGCACTCTTGAGCCAGCGTCCCATGTACACGGCACTGCCCAAGATCACGGCGTCGTACTCGGAGACATCGTCGACCTGTTCGGCATCGCGGGTGTCTACTCGGGCGTCGACTCCGTGATCGCGGAGACCTGTGGAGATTTCGGCGCCGAGTTGTTCCCCGATCTCACGAGTCGCCCCGTGCCGGCTCGCGGTTGCTACCAGAATCTTCATCTTTGCCCCATTCGGTCGTGACACTGTTCAGCTCGCTAAACAAGTCAACCGCTGCAGCACCTTCCGTCATCAGAGGCGTTGGACGGCGTTCGATGAGGCAGATGGACAGGCGTGTCGGGGTCGAAAGTCACTATCCGGCCGCGGGGTTTCCCGGCAGGGTGGAACCACCCAACAGCTGCCCGGCTTCGGACGGGCTGTACGAGCCGAGACGGTGGTGGAGGAAGACATGGATTTTGAGCTGCGCTTCTCCCGGTGGTTCGTGCCCCTCGCGACGCCGCTCGGGATGGGCCCACGGAGGTCAGTTGTGCGAATTGACACCGCTTCGCACTCGATGGTCGTCGAGATGGGTTGGGCCTTCAAAGCCCGGATCCCGTTGTCGTCCCTGGTGTCAGTTGGTCGTGGCCGACCCGCCTGGTCGGGGTGGGGTGTCCACGGCTGGGGTGGGTCGTGGTTGGTCAACGGTGCCTCCCACGGGATCGTGGCTTTGACCATCGACCCGCCGGCGCAGGCCAGGGCAGTTGGTTTCCCGGTCAGGCTCCGCCATCTTCGAGTCAGTGTCACCGAACCCGTCGCTCTCATTTCCGTGCTCAACCACGTGCAGGCCGCATGACGCGGAAGGGCGCAGCGCAAGCGCAAGAAGGTCGCCACCTCTGGTCGATCGAATGGTGGCTGTTGGCGGCTACGGTGGCGGCCTTGGCAACAGGCGGCATCGGATGGCTTTCTGGGGCGTCATGGTTCGCGGATGTGTGCTGGTCTCTCGGAACCGTTGCGGCACTCATACCTGCGCTGTGGTGGGTGATTGCGGGTCTGCGTAAAGGGCGGCTCGGGGTCGACATCATCGCCGTGCTGTCGCTGGCCGGAACGGTGATCGTCGGCGAATACCTGGCAGGTGTGTTGATCGGGGTCATGCTCGCGACCGGACGGGTGCTTGACGCAGCTGCCTCGCAACGTGCCTCTAGAGATCTACACGCATTGCTGGACCGTGCTCCACGAACCGCTCGTCGTCGAACGCAGACGGCGATCGAGGTGGTTCCCGTCGAGGACATCGCTGTCGGTGATGTCCTCTCGGTCGGTCCCGGTGAGATGGTCCCGGTGGACGGCCGGGTGGCGTCGGGCGGGGTAATCCTGGATGAATCCGCCCTGACGGGGGAATCCGTACCGGTGACCGTAGTAAACGGACAGGCCGTGCGGTCGGGAGTGGTCAACGCCGGGGATGCGTTCGAGTTGCTGGCCGGCGCCACCGCAGCCGAGAGTACCTACGCAGGAATCGTGCGTCTGGCAGGCGAGGCCGCCGCCGAACGAGCCCCAGTGGTACGACTCGCCGACCGTCTGGCTGCGGTCTTCCTGCCCATCACGATTCTGGTTGCGGGTGTGGCCGGGATTGCCGCCGGTTCGCTGACGCGAGCGGTCGCTGTTCTGGTCGTTGCGACGCCGTGTCCCCTTTTGCTCGCCGCTCCCATCGCCATCGTGTCGGGACTGTCGCGCTCGTCCCGCTACGGAGTGGTGATCCGTGACGGTGCTGCGTTGGAGAACCTGGGCCATGCGACGACGTTGATCCTGGACAAGACCGGAACTCTCACCACTGGTCGACCTGGTGGAATAGATGTCACTGCGGCTCCTGGTGGGAACGCGGACGAGGTGCTCAGGCTCGCCGCATCGGCTGATCAGATCTCGCCGCACGTGATTGCCGAGGCCATCGTTCGCGAAGCGGTTGCGCGCTCTCTGGAGTTGGCCGTGCCACAGGCGGTGGCCGAAGAAGCGGGAAGCGGTGTCACTGCAGTTGTCGAGAGCCGTCGCGTGTCGGTGGGGATGCTGGACGTGACGTCAGGTGGGCCACCATGGGCAGACGCAGTGGTACAGCGCGCAGAATTCGATGGGTCCGTCATCGCGTGGGTGACCGTCGACGGCGTGCTCACCGGGGCGATCACCCTGGTCGACGAGGTGCGCCGCGACGCCCCCCGAACGCTGCGGCGACTTCGCTCGGCCGGACTGAACCGCGTGCTCATGGTGACCGGCGACCGTTCGCGACCAGCTCGGGAGATCGGGGCCATCCTGGGCCTTGACGAGGTGTACGCGGAGCAGTCACCAGCGGACAAAGTGGCCCGGGTGAGGACCGAGCGGGACCGTGCGGTCACGGTCATGGTGGGAGACGGCGTCAACGATGCTCCGGCACTCGCGGCCGCGACGATTGGAGTCGCGATGGGTGCGCGGGGGTCGACCGCGAGCTCAGAAGCCGCCGACATCGTGTTGACCACCGATCGCCTCGACAGGCTGGCCGATGCGATGGACATCGCACGGCGATCTCGACAGATCGCCATCCAGAGCGCCGCTGTCGGCATGGGGTTGTCGTTGGTGGCGATGGTTGTCGCTGCATTCGGTTGGCTGGCACCGGCCCCCGGTGCCCTCTTGCAGGAGGCGATAGATGTGGCGGTGATCGTCAACGCGTTACGTGCCCTCGGTGGCCATCGGAACCGTTCACGGCAGATATCCGCATCCACAAACACTATGCTGCAACACTTTTCAAGTGAGCACGATGACATGCGTGATCGTCTATCCGCCCTTGCCGTCACGGCGCAACTGGTAACGGCGGGGGACTCGGATGCAGCGTTGCCGGCCCTGCGTGAGGTCGACCATTTTTTGTCGACTCGCGTTCTGCCACACGAACGTGAAGAGGAACGGCAGCTGTATCCGGCGTTGGCCGAACCGCTGGGAAGTGAGGAGGCGACCGCGACGATGAGCCGTATGCACGCCGAGATCGATCGTCTGAGCCGTCGGATTCACGCTCATCTGGAACGGGCAGAAATCGGCGGCGCAATCGCTGCCGAGCAGCGTGATGACCTGGTGGCAACCCTCTACGGCCTCCATGAACTGCTGAGGCTGCACTTCGTCCAAGAGGAGCAGAACTACTTCACGTTGGCGACTACGACGGACGACCCGTCGACAACGGCCGCGTCGCCGGTCCGGGACCGCGGATGAACCGCGAACAACTCTGCGACTGGCTGCTGCTGGACAGTGATCCGGCCATCCGGTGGCAGGCGCTCAGAGACCTGACCTCTGCTGACCCCGCTCGAGTCGATCTCGAACGCAGCCACGTGGCGACCAGGGGATGGGGGAAGCAACTGCTGGCTGCCCAAGACACAACCGGCCGGTGGGCCGACGCCCTGTACAGCCCGAAGTGGACCTCGACCACGTATACGTTACTGCTGCTTCGATGGCTTGGCTTGCCTGAAGGCAACGAACAGGCCCTCGCGGGTTGTGGTCAATTATGGTCCGGCGCAGGAGTTCATGCTGGGGGCGGCCTCAACTTCTCGAAGAGCGTGACCACACCAGAGACCTGTGAGACCGGAATGGTGGTGCAGCTGACCGCCTACTTCGGATATCGAGACGAACGGCAGGACGCGACGGTGCGGTGGCTACTCACGCAGCAGCTGGATGACGGTGGTTGGAACTGTGAGACGCTGCGGACCGGCTCCCGGCATGGGTCTTTTCACACGTCCATCATCGTGCTCGAGTCGCTGCTCGACTACCGCCATGGTGGGGGGCCAGTGGTTGTCGACGAAGCTCTTGATCGTGGCCGTGAGTTCTTCCTCGCCCATCGGTTGTTCAAGTCCTATCGAACGAACTCGGCCGTCGATCCCGCATTCACCCGCTTTCCCTTCCCTCCGCAGTGGCACTTCGACGTCTTACGCGGGCTGGATTTCTTCCGACTCAGCGGTGCTGAGCCGGACGAACGGCTCGGCGACGCAGTCGAGGCACTACTCGCCGCCCAGAATCGAGACGGTAGGTGGCCGTACTACCGGTCGTACCCCGGGCGGCAGTGGTTCGCCATGGAATCGAGGGGACCGAGCCGATGGAACACGTTGCGGGCCAGCAGGGTGCTCGATTGGTGGAACTCCAGCGAGGACACGCGCCTCTCGTCGGGCACCTGGTGACCTTTGGCCCTTAACTACGATGAACGTGCGAGCGATGCTGTTGAGGTATCGCCGCGTGACGGACTCGTGGCACTGTTTTGATCAGGAACCAATGATGACCTATTTCGGTATACGCACTGCTGATGCTGGGTGTTCGGTCGCTTCACTGAAGACCGCGACCGGAGGGCAGTCTCTTGCTGGGGAGTGAACGGGGCAATTGGTTCGGACTTGCGCTCGTGGGATTGGTCTTCGCATCCTGTGCGGTGTTGTCGTTCTCGGTGTGGCTGACCGTCTTCTTCGGCCTGCTGGCCGCCTTGCAGGCCGTGGGCATGGTGGGTGAGAAGACAACCGCCTGGCCGGTGTGACAACCGCTCTGGGGCCCGCACCTGTCGACGGGAGTATGTGTCAGTGGTCGACGGTGACGGGTGGGTGGTCTGCGTGTCGCGAGAATCGCGAACGTCCGACCGTTTAGCAAGCCGGTATTGCGTTCGCAGAACGGCGCGCAGCGGCCGGCGAGCGATCATCTGATTCCTCGAGCGAGTGACAGTTGCCCCGCTTTCGGGGACTTTCGGCCCGGTTATCGCCGCAAGCTGCGTGATGGACTCAGATCATGGCGGCGGCAAACGGTCGCCCGATGCACGCACCGACAGACCCACAGAAGGAACGCCGAAGCGATGAACACAATGAAGGCCGCGCGGGTGCATGATTTCACCGAACCGCTTGTAGTCGAGGAGATCTCGATCCCTACCCCTGGACCGTACGAGGCAGTTGTCAAAGTTCAGTACTCGGGTGTGTGCCACACCGATCTCCATGCCGCCCGCGGTGATTGGCCGGTCAAGCCCGCCTTACCTTTTGTACCCGGCCACGAAGGTGTGGGAACGGTGATCGCAGTCGGAGACCATGTGACGCGATTGGCCATAGGGGACACGGTGGGGAACGCCTGGCTCTGGAGTGCATGTGGCGAGTGCGAATACTGCCAGACCGGCTGGGAGACTCTCTGTCCCCAGCAGACAAACGGTGGTTATTCGGTCGACGGATCGTTCGGCACGCACATGCTCGTGGACTCGCGGTACGCGCCGATCATTCCCGCCGGGGTCGACCTGGCAGCTGCGGGGCCGATCCTGTGCGCCGGTGTCACCGTCTACAAGGGGCTCAAGGTGACCGACACCCAACCCGGTGAATGGGTATTGATCTCGGGCATAGGCGGACTGGGACACATCGCTGTTCAGTATGCGACCGCGATGGGCCGCCGTGTGGTCGCCGTCGATGTCGATGACTCCAAGTTGGAACTCGCCAGACAACATGGGGCAGAGGTGACGGTGAACGCTGCCACCGTCGATGACCCCGCGGCGGAGATCACCGAGCGCACCAACGGTGGCGTACACGGCGCGTTGGTCACCGCAGTCAATGCACACGCTTTCCCGCAGGCTGTGGCGAGCCTGCGACGAGGTGGCACCGTAGCGCTTGTCGGATTACCACCTGAGGCCTTCCCCCTCGACATCTTCACCACCGTGCTGTTCGGTCTCACTGTTCGAGGGTCGATCGTAGGTACGCGCAGGGATATGACCGAAGCACTCGACTTCTTCGCGCGGGGTCTGATCAAGCCCACCTACGCAATTCGCACCCTGCCGGAAATCAACGACGTCTTCGCCGACATGAGCGCGGGCGACATCAGCGGGCGGATAGTACTCGACCTCACCTAGATGTCGAGACGCCCGACCCCAGCCGGGTGGATCGCCGAGCGAAAGGACTACACAATGGCCACATACGACACGTCTTCATCGGCGGACGTAGTGCAGCAACTGACCGTCGATGACTGCTGGGAGCTGTTGCGACAACAGCAACTGGGGCGTCTGGTTGTTTCGGTCAGCGGTCGTATCGACATATTCCCCATCAACTACCTCGTGGACGGGCAGCGCATCTTGTTCCGCACTGCCGAGGGCACAAAACTGGTGGAGCTCACGATCGATCACCGAGTGGTTTTCGAGGTTGATCACGTCGATGACACGTCCGGATGGAGCGTGGTTGTTCACGGAAATGCCAGGACTCTGAGCAGTTTCGCTGAGATGGCGGCGGCCGACGCGCTTGGCCTGCAGTCGTGGGTACCCACGACGAAGTACAACACCGTGGAGATCGTGCCCGAGGAGCTGACGGGCCGATACGTCCGATTCGGCCAAGAACCTGAGCGGTGACTCGCACATCGATGACAGAAGGGATCGACCGATGACTGACGCCTGGATGAACCATGGCTCGTTCGACGACCTGTTCGCCCGCTTCTTCGGTACAGAACGTCCCCGTCCGCAGGTTCAACGGGTCGATTTGGGTCGGTTGCTGAACGACGACGCCAAGGAGCTGGTGGCATCGGCGCGGGAGGCAGCGAAACAATGGGGCAGTAGTGAATTGACAACTGAGCATCTGCTGTGCGGGCACTCTCCATCACGGTAGGCCACGACCGCGCCGAGGCCATGAATGGTGTTTCGGCCCGGGCAACGGAACCGGCATAGGCGGTTAGGCGAGTGGTCTTGACTGCTCGTGCAAGCCCTCATCTTTTTTGGCTATCGAAAATGGGAGTGCCGTATGTGTTTTTCGCCCGAGGCCGATTTGGCAGCTGGAGTCGTCCTCGGTGCGCTGGCGATTGACGCGTTGCGTCGGCACCCCTGCCGGTCTGATCTGCCGCTTGCGGCTCTTCCGGCCGTACTGGCTGCGCACAGTCTCATCGAGGCTCTCGTCTGGTATGCAGGTCGGGGAAACATCGATGAGGCAATTGGCACTGCAGCGACGTACGCGTATCTTCTGATCGCTTTTGTCGTGTTGCCCACCCTGGTGCCGTTGGCGATTCGCTTACGGGAGCCGAAGAACAGTCATCATCGCGCACTCACGGGGCTGGTTGTGCTGGGTGCTGTGGTTTCTTCAGTCTTGTTTGCGGTGCTTATCACAAATCCCGTGACGGCCACGTTGGAGACCCACTTTGTTCGGTACCACACCCAGATACCGTTCGCTGCAGTGATTGTCACCGGATACGTGATTGCGACCTGTGGGCCCGGTCTGTTGTCATCGGCACGGACGATTCAGGTATTCGCGGGACTCAACCTGGTCGCAGTCGGGGTCTTGGCTCTGGTCAACACCGCTGGACTGACCTCTTTGTGGTGTGGTTGGGCAGTGGTGACGAGCGTGGCGGTTGTGATCCAGATTCGTCGCGACGAATCTCTTCGTGAGGCTTTGCCGGAGAAGGCAATCAGCGACCAGACGTGATCAGTTTCTACCTGCGAACAACAAGTTTCTCTATTGACATCACGCTTCTGCAAGCGCGGCGAGAGATTCCGCTTCAGTGCTGCATCACTTTGATTGACCATGAACGGAATCTGCCTGCATCGTGACTCGCCACCAGTCGTCCAGCGGACTGGGATCGGGCCAGTGGACCACCACGGCTGACTCTGGAATCCCGTCTTGTCCGGCCGTGTGGGGTAGTACGTTTCTTTCTGGCATTTAATCGTTCTCCTTGTCCCCGGATCATGTCGATGATGTTCCGGGACCACCAACGATCTATAGAGCCCAAGGTCCCTTACGGTCATGAAAAGCGACGAGGGGCCGGGTTGTGGTGCATCTCCCGTGGGGCGGTACAGGTCCGAGTCCACGGCTCATGACATTCGACCCCCTACCGTCCGAAAATCCTTGTAAGGCAGCCTGGGACAGGAGCCGTTCCTCCGCAACGGAGACTGCGTAGACACCGTACGGACACGTCCAAGTCTCTGTTCCATCGCATATTCAGAAAGGTCGGAAACTATGTTCGGTGTTGTATTGATCATGGTGATGGTTGCGTATGGCATATGGACGCTGCTGCGAATGGCGGAATCGGCCGCGAACAAGGCGGACAACTGGCCTGGCTGCGCGCCGCGAGCGACAGAGCCGAAGAACGTCAGTTCGGGCCGGCACTTGCCGACAGTCGAGTGGAGCGAGCTCGATGAGGTCCAGCTCACCCGCCTGCTGAGGGAGAACAGTGACTGACCGGTTGAGGCGCTCTATTCCTGCAGCATCGTGGTCATCTGAGAGATCTCGACTCGCTGCGTGGTGATGATGGTGGACGCCATTGCTGTGGTTGCGGGGTGCAGGCCGTTCTTGACCTCGTTCGCAGCCATCGTGATCCCACCTTTGTGGTGTTCGATCATCAGTGTCAACCACAAACGATCGAAGTCGGTGCCGGCTTTGTTGGCGAGATCGTCCATCTCCTCCTGCGACATCATCCCGTTCATCGCTCCGTGGCCTCTCCCCATGACCCCCATGCCGTCGGAGTCGACATGAGGTGGCGGCGCGCCCCAGCTCATGAGCCACAGGTACATCTGGTCCATTTCTGCAGTCTGTGTGGATCGAATGGTCGTAGCCAGAGCGATAAGTGTCGCGTTGTCTGTCCGGCCTTTGACCATGTCAGACATCTCGACGGCTTGGCCGTGATGCGGGTACATCATCTCCGCGAACATGACATCCGCGTGATTGAAGTCCGTAGCATTCTGGACAGTTGTGGATGATGCGGTGGGTTCAGAAGTTTCGCTCATACGCGACTGCATTCGACCCATGTCGCTGTCGGCGTCGATGACACCGCACCCGGTGACTCCGAGTAGGCCTGCAGTGGCCACAGTGATGGCGAGTGTCTTCATATGTGTCGTTGGTGGTTCTCTCACGACTATTCACCTCGAATGGTGTTGTGCCCGTCGGTGTTTGTGCAGGTCGTTCAACATCTGTGGACCTCGAACAGCAGGCTGGGTCACGATGGGTCTGGCATGACGTACGCCGTCAAGTGATTCAGGTCAGTCGGACGTCATTGTGGCGGGTTGATTCCCATCGCCAGGTTGCCCAACTTGTTGCTCTTACTGGGTCAGCTTGGTCATCGGGAGATCGTCTCTCTGGTTGGTTGATTCGACTTCTATTGCAGTCGTTGGCCACCGCGCCCGGCAAGAGTAGAAGGACCTTGAGATGTGGCTGAACGTAGTTCAATTGCTGATGAAAGAGGGGGCAGATGGCAGGCTGCGGACTCAGATCCGGTGCGCGTGCGAGTTCGGACTGAAAGGACCGCGCGCCGGCAGACAGGTCCGACGTCAGGCCGCAGCGCAGACCTTCGCCTCGCCGCTGGTGACGTTCGACCCTGATGGCCGGCCAATAGTCAGCGGAGGCTTGGGGCGCCGAACAGCAAAGGGGTCACTCAAATTGACTGGTGCTCAACGACGCCACCGCCGAGATCATCGCGCGCTCAACGCCACGGTGATCGTCACCGGCGGTGAGTCCAGGACTGTTCGAGCGTGACGAGGAGATTTCAATGGTCAACCCTACTAAGGGCAACCGCCGAGAGGCGACGACAAGTGATGTGGACAGAACAACCTGGTCGCCGGAATGACGCCGCCGACTGAGTCGAGTACCCAGGCTCTGACGCCATTGCGAGGCACGGGCGTAGCTGCTTGTGCAGCGGTAGCTTTCGGTGCAGGGCTCCTGGTCTCAGCTGACGAATCCATGGGAAGGAGGGTCCTCCACCTCATCCTCGTGGCCGGGCTGTGCCTTCTTGTGGCGTTGTCGCTGGCGCCTCGGATTCCACGCGCGCTGACCGGCGTTGCGTTCTTGGGCCTGGCGGTGGTATCCATCCCTTGCGCCGCCGCAACGTGGTACGCGTACCGTGGTGCGACCGAAGCACCGGTGTACCTACTTGGCAGCGTGATCCTACTTCTCGGTGGTGCCCTTGCAATTGGGGTTGGAGTCGCGGCGTTATGGGCTACAAAGAAGACGGTCATTCGGGTGCTGATCGTCCCCCTGGTAGTGCTTAGCGCGTACGGGCTCGCTGTGCCCGTTGCGATGGCGACATATGCAACGACGAGCGCAGGCGATCCCGGGGCAGCAGGGCCTCCAATACGCGAAGGTGATCCCGATTTCGACGCTGTGACCTTGCGAACGGCCGATGGGGTGGAGCTGGCAGGCTGGTACACGGCCTCGTCGAACAGAGCCGGGATTTTGCTTGCCCACGGCGCCTCGTCCGACAGTGACTCCTTGCTCGACCATGCCAAGGTCCTCAGCGATGCTGGTTTCGGTGTTCTGCTGGTCGACGCGCGAGGGCACGGTCGCAGCAGGGGAGAGGCCATGAAGTTCGGTTGGTTTGGCGACGCTGACCTCAGAGCTGGACTTGACTACCTCGTGGCCCGGCAGGACCTCGATCCGAATCGGATTGGTGCACTAGGGGTGTCGATGGGCGGGGAGGAGGTCATTGGGACGTTCGCGGTCGACAGCCGGATGGCTGCGGCGGTAGCTGAAGGTGCCACAGGCCGAACATACGCAGACAGAGGATGGCTCGACGAGGTGTACGGCCTGCGAGGACGCTTCCAACAAGTTGTGGACAGCGTGATGTACTCGCTCACCGACCTCTTGACGCCCGCTTCACCGCCGACCAGTCTGCGCGACGCGGTTGCTTGGGGCGCACCCCGGCCCGTGCTGTTGATCGCAGCAGGCAACGAACGAGACGAGGTACACGCAGCCGACGAGATAAGGTCGGCATCGCCGACTAATGTTGACGTTTGGGTGGTTCCAGGCGGGAACCATACGTCGGGTCTCACCACTCGGCCGACCGAGTGGTCGACCCGTGTCACCGGGTTCTTCGTCGAGACACTGTTGGCATCTGCATGACCAGCGTCTCGGATATCGTCACCGCCAACCGGACAGTTCATTCGACGTGCGGACTACCAACGTGAACATGCTGACTCGTCCGAGAACGCCAACCTCAAGACGTCCCGCGAGGCCGAGATGACTATCCCCCTCCCGACGCCGCCGGGGGATGCCGCAGCGGCACTTGGCCATTGTATGGCGGAGACCGGCCAGCTTATTCACCAGCATCGAATGCATCTACCTCATGACAACATCAACTGCCAGATTCCCTTCGCTGACGGGTCAGTGGCTCGGGTCTATCGCGAAACGGTGGTGGACGTCCAAGCCTTCGTCGAGCCGGTTACCCTAATCGTCGGCTTCCGGCTGCGCGGGGTCGCGGGCAACGGTCTCGCGCATGCTGCTTTCCGCCGCGAGAGTCTGCTCAACACAACGCTGTTCGTAGGATTTCCAGGATTCGTATCCAAACTGTGGCTAGCGCACGACAATCACAACCTCTATCGGGGAGTGTATGACTGGGACGGGTACGACAATGCGGAATCGTATGTACGTACCTTGTGGTGGCCGCTGTTGGTGGTGAGTCAGCGAGACTCGATCCGCTACCAGATCATCGCCGGCGCGGACCGGGATGCCACCCTTCTGACCCGTCGGCAATCGAGGACGATAGGCAGTGGTGGCGCCCCTATAACCCGTGATGAAGGTCTCTGGCCAAGGGACATGTGCAGCCGACAATGAGTTGGCTGCCGACCCCAGTTGCTGCGTTGGCTACGGGAATTGCGGCTCATTTGATGGGACCGTGCTCGATGAGCCGTTGCGCAACAACGAAGGACGGGGTTCCGGATTCCTTGGCGAGCTGCCGCAACAGGTGATCTGCCTGAACGGCATCGAGTGACAGCCGCTCCATCACCATTCCTTTCGCGCCCTCGATGACGTCGTGGGCACACCCAACGAGACCTCAAGTGCGTGATAGTCAACGGCGGCCTTCAGTGCCAGGGTCGCGCACCAAGCGAGGGCCCTTCCCACTCGCTCATCGCACGGGGTGAACGCTCCAGGGCTGCGCCCCAGGAAAATCAGCGTCCCTAGGAGGGCTCCGCCCGCTTGCAGCTCGAACAGCATTATGCTTCGAACGCCGTTCGACCGGATCACCGAGGGGACTCCACTCCACCGGCCATCATGCTCGAAGTCGTTGCAGCAAAACACAGTCTGGTCTGCCGGCGTCATTGGCGAAGATCCTCGACAACGTTGTCCTCAAGCGTAGGAGGTGGACGCCCAGTTGCCACAACGGCCGGATGGTGTTGCTCGTGTCCGTGCATGGTCAGGATGTCAGCCGAATCAGCGCCATCAACCAGACCGAGTGCGGTGGCGGTCACTGCGTACAGTGCTTCGTCCCTGCCGAAGTTCTCCGCAATGTGCTGGACGAGCCGGTCGAGTGCCACTCTGTGGTCCGGCAGTATCTCGAGAAGCGCATCATCGTTCATCGCTACTGCAGCCGTCCCGCGGTGCGTCGCTCGGCCTGATCGACTCGTAGCGTTTTGCACAAATCTGTCCTCCACACTCGTACTAGTGCTAAATGGCATCCGCGTATGTGCTGATAGTGGCCATCGGCCAATCCCTCCCTTTCGGTCGGCACGGTCGCCGTGGCCCTGCAGTAGGGGTCGGCCGGCACGTGAGCGTCTACTAGCGCCCTTCATCGGCCTAGGACAATCGGAAAGCGTGGTACGTACATCGTCGGCCACGGCCTCCACGTTCAGGGCCTCGTGGCGGGCACGGCCTGTGTAAAACGATGAAAGAGTGTTTGACCGTCGCGCTCTCGATGCCGGGCGATGAGTGTTGGACATGGCGGGTCGTGCATCAATTGTTGACTGGTCGAACCCAGCAGCATGCCCGTGAAACCGCCGAGGCCGCGACTACCGACGACCAGCAGCTCGGCTTCGCGGCTGACCTGGGCCAGAACGTCAGCGGGGTCACCGTGCATGCTTCGGTAAGTAACGTCAACGTCGGGATAATCTTGGCGCCACCCCGCCAATTGCTCTGCGATCACCGCATTTTCGGCTTCCTGCAGGTCGATCAATCGAGAATCTTCTGGGTCGGCGAAGGCCGAGTGCACTTTGTTCTCTTTCCATGAGTGCACCGCAAGCAGGGGAGCGTCCCGGCGATCGGCTTCGTCGAAAGCAGCTGCGACCGCTTCGGCACTGGCTGGTGATCCATCAACACCGACCACTATGCGATGTGCGGGGGTTTCTGTTGAACGGGTCGTGGGGACCAAGACAACGGGGCAGCGCGCATGCATTGCGAGCGCTGACGCAATGGGGTCGGGGCGGAGGCCGTGTTTACTGCGAGCACCGAAGACCATCATCGCGGCGTCGCTCGACTGCGCGATGAGTTTGTCGCGTGTTGCTCCCCTGATCACCTTGCCTCCGATCTCGAGGTCGCGAACACCAGCTTGGTTCGCGATGACACGAGCGACGACGCTCGCTTCGGTTACCACGCCCTGAGCTGTACGGGCGACGTCGTGGACGTACTCAGCTGGCAGGCGCCACGCGCGCATGGTGGGCTCAAGGTCTTCGATGACAGTGACGATGAGCAGCGGCGCTCCGCGCACCGCGGCCTCATAAGTTGCCCACTCGACGGCGGCGTAATCGGCTTCGCCGGCCACGACACCCACTGTGATGGGGGGATTGTCAGACATTGCGGCTCCTCTGCTCAAGTTTGACTATTCGGGCTTCGGTGCGCAGGCCCAAGTGCCGGTGGTCATCGTTATGCCGGAACAAAGTCCTTGTCTCTGGCGTGTCGAACACTGGCGTCGTGCTGAGGTTGCCGACCCCGCAGTGTAGAAGGAAGATTGACGAATAGTAATTCGTGCTTTAAACTTCCGCTGAACCGGCGATCGATGGACGTCGCGGAAGGAGCGGAAGATGTCAATTCCATGGTGGATGTGGCCGGCGGTGCTCGGTGTGATCCTGCTGATGCTCGCGATCGACCTGTTCGCTCACCGAAAGGCCCACGTCGTTGCTGTCCGCGAGGCTGCCGCATGGTCGCTGGTCTGGGTGGCGCTCGCACTGGGGTTCGGCGCCGTTGTCTGGTGGATGTGGGGTGGGGAGTTCGCTGCGCAGTACTACGCGGGGTACGTCATCGAGAAGTCGCTCGCGGTCGACAACGTGTTTGTGTTCGCCATCATCTTCAGCTATTTCGCGGTGCCGCGTGAGTATCAGCACCGGGTGTTGTTCTACGGCGTTCTGGGCGCGCTCGTGTTCCGCGGCGCCTTTATTGCCGCGGGTTCTTTGCTCATCGCCAGCTTTGCTTGGATTCTGTACCTCTTCGGGGCGTTTCTCGTCGCCACTGGAATTCGGATGGCGATGCATCGGGAGGAGCACATCGACCCAGGGAAGTCGCTTGTATTGCGCGGATTCCGGCGGGCCACGCCCATGACGGACGGCTATCGGGGGCAGGCGTTTTGGGTGAAGGAAGGGGGTCGCTGGCTGGCTACGCCGCTTCTTGCTGTGCTGGTGCTGGTGGAGGTCACGGATATTGTTTTTGCGGTCGACTCCATTCCGGCGATCTTCGCCGTCACGAGCGAACCATTCCTGGTGTTCACCTCGAACGCTTTCGCCATTCTCGGGTTGCGCGCCATGTACTTCATGCTCGCCGACCTGATGCACCGCTTCATCTACCTCAAGCTCGGGCTGGCCGTGGTGTTGGTTTGGGTCGGATTCAAAATGCTCTTGTTGGAGGTGTACCAGATTCCCACCATCACATCTCTGGCCGTGGTCGTGGTGGTACTGGCAACTGCGGTCCTCGTCAGCTGGGCTCGCACCCGCAACGACCCCGGCGGATCTGCACGCCGCGTCGGCGAAGTATCTGTCGAGCACGGAAGCGACAGAGACGTAGCGGACGAGGCGATGGACGCGCCTCGTGCGGATTGAACAGTGGAAGCCTGAAACCGGAAATCGTGATGGTCTATTGTGCGGATATGGCCAAAGCCGATCTCACAGAGTTTGCCGGTCGTGCCGGTGGCAACGACGCGAAACCGGTTCGTAGCTGGACGTTCTTGACGAACCACGCGCATGTCTTGGTGTGTTTGGCGCGCGATGGTGAGTTGACGATGCGCCAACTTGCCCAGTCAGTCGGCATCACCGAACGCGCAGTCCAAGCGATCATCTCCGATCTGATCGAGGACGGCTACCTCACGCGGGTCAAAGACGGTCGACGCAACTCCTACACCGTCCGCGAGGAAGGCCGCATGCGCCACCGACTCGAGTCTGCCCACAATGTGGGTGAGCTGCTCGCCGCTTTGCGTTGACCTCGTCTGCTTGCAGTGACGTCTGGCTAGGTTTTTGCAGCCTGAGATGGGCCGGTTGAAGGGCGACATTTGGCTTGATTGCCGCGGTCGCGTGCTCATCCGTCTCTCGTCATGGTTTTAGACAAAGCTTGGATCGCAGTGGTCGATCCGTGACGTCGACCACGTGCTCCGCGTAGCCTGCGACGGTGAAAGAGTTCAAGGTCTCGGTCGGTGATCGGTCGGTCATGGTCAGGGATGCGGGAGATGCGCGAGGAGTCCCGGTCGTGCACTTTCACGGAACGCCAGGTTCCAGACTGGAGCCGGGTTTCGGTGATGAGATCGCCCGACATCTGGGTATCCGGGTGATCAGCTTCGACCGACCTGGCTACGGCCAATCCGGCGCCGCCGTCAGCAGTCTGCAGCGGGTGGCCCGAGGTGTCGAGGCAATCGTCGACGAACTCGGTATAGCCGTGTTCGCCACCTTTGGTTGGTCGGGAGGCGGGCCCTTCGCACTGGCGGCTGCAGCTGCGATGCCAGGCCGAGTAACGCGAGTCGGTGTGTCGGGTGGTCTTGCGCCCACGCAGGAAATGCCCAACGCCCGAGATGCGCTGACTCAGAACGATATTTCAGCTCTGTCATACCTTCCGGACGACCCCATCAGGTCGGCAGAGAGTTTTCGTCAGGGTAACGAGGAACTGCTCGACGCGATGATGGGCGTGCGTGACGATGAGCAGGCTCCGTGGATCGACTGGATGTGGGGAGAGAGTGACCCGAAAATCGTCGGTGACGAAACAGCACGACAGGCACTCCATGGCTCGTTCAGAGAAGCGCTGCGACAAGGGCCAATGGCCATTGCGTGGGACAACGTCGCCTTCGTAGGACCATGGGGGTTCGATCTCGCGGAAGTCAAGTCGCCGGTGCGGCTTTGGTACGGCGACCGAGACCAGATGGCCCCGGTAGCCAACGGCCGATGGCTCCAGCGACACCTCCCCGAAGCCGAACTAGTCGTCTACCACGACGGAGGTCACCTGTTGCCGCTGGAGCACTGGGCCGAGATGCTGCAGGCGGTGACAGCTGGCGATTGACTCGGCTATCGCCGCTGCCGAGCCACAGGGAGGGTCGCTGGAGCGGTTGCTTCCTGATCGTGCAGACCTGACGGCCGACGATGTGCCGGATGACGAGCACGCGGCGCAGCCCAACGCTTCTTGCTCCCGTCCGAAACGGCCCATTCTGCGTTCGGGATTGATTAGCGTGAAGCAGACGCCTGCGCGGCGACGGTGTGGACATTCGCCTGCACACTCCCATCGAAGGAGACGGTCTGATGAACGTAAACGCCCCTGTCGTGGTGGCCGTCGATGGGTCCGTCCACTCGCACCACGCTCTACGGTGGGCCGCCGACGCTGCGGTTCGGAAGAACCTGCCGCTGAAGGTGGTCACAACAGTCCAAACCATCACCTCCGGATACGCGCCGGGAGTATCGAAGACACAGGCCCTCATCGACGCAGCCCTGCGAGATGACGCCCATAACGTCGTCGATGCGGCCGTCGAGAAGGTCGCCAAAGAAGACTCTTCCGTTGTTGTCGACGGTCAGGTGATCGAGGGAAGGCCGGAGCTGGTACTACGCGACATCTCCAGCGATGCGCACCTCATGGTGCTAGGGAGTCGAGGGAGGGGTGGAGTGACCGGGCTTCTGCTCGGTTCAGTCAGTACCGAAACTGCCGCTCACGCCGACTGCCCTGTTGTCGTAGTACACGGTCAGTACCCGGCAACTGGCCCGGTGGTGGTCGGAATAGACGGCTCGCCGACATCACATGAGGCGCTGACGCGTGCGTTTGCCGAAGCCGATGAACGAAACACCCCGCTGATTGTGGTGCACACGTACCTCGGATTTTCCAGCGACGTCTTCTACGGCCATTCCGAGGTGATACAACAACTCCGCGACGAAGCTGCTGAGCTTGTGGGAGAACTGCTTTCGGGCTTCCGTCAGGACTACCCCGACCTCGTTGTCGAGACACGAATCTCCGCTCTCGACGCCGCACGCTACATCCTCGACGTCGGCAACGATGCACAACTCATTGTGGTGGGAAGCCGGGGGCGTGGGGGGTTTCGAGGACTGTTGTTGGGCTCGGTCAGCCGCGCCATTCTCCATGGCGCACCGTGTCCAGTCATGGTTGTGCATCCAGTTAGGTAGGCCGGAGACTCGCGCACCGCCCCCAAGACGTCAGCGTCCAGATCCCCGAGATTCAGGTTTGCACTATGGGCGGGACGCGGAGATCCATTGGGGTCATGTCTGGGGTGCCTTATGCGGCGTTCCGCGACGAGACCCTAGGTAAACGGTTGCAGGTCAGGAGAGGAGCCAGTCGTTGGGGGAGAACAGCTCACAGTGGATTCGGGCAGGATTGACATCTTGGTCGAGGAGCTGTTCGCGCACATGCTCGACAAATCCGTTGTTGCCGCACACGAAGATCGAGGACTTCGGATGTAGGGCTATGTCGGTCAGGTCAATTTGCCCGCGGTGAGCGTGTGCCGAGTCGCCTGGATCGGCGTACCACAGGTCCAGTGTGGCAGCAGGTAGGGCCTTGATGAGTCGCAGATGCAATTCTCTGAGTGGGTGAGTGGCTGGTGAGGTGTCCGCGTGCAAAACCTGGACGGTAGCAGCGGTGCCGGTGTCGTGCAGGTGGTGCAGGATGGCGATCATCGGGGTGATACCGATGCCTGCGGAAATCAGCACGACGGGTTGCGACCCGAGGTCGGCGGTGGGTAGGTCCCCGAAGGCTGTGGTGATGTCGATCAGGTCGCCTGGTCGCAGGTGCTGGGAGATGTGGTTTGACACTTCTCCGGCGGGCCCGTTGGCGTTGGCTGCGACGGGCTTCACGGCGAACGTCACCTCGTGGGCGGCGCCGGTGATCACCGTGTACTGGCGAATCTGACGGGCACCGTCGGGCAGCGTGATTCCGACGGATACGTACTGCGCCGGATGACGTTGGTAGAGAACAGGTTCTTCCGCGGTTACGGTGATGAGGACTGCTCCCGACGGGTCGTCGACCCGACTTGTGATGCTGGCGCGGTGGAAGACCTGCCCATCGCCGACGCCTGCTTGCTGATATAGCTGGTGCTCGAGGTCGATGAGAGTTTTCGCCATCAGCCAGTAGACCTGGTCCCAGGCAGCTGCCACATCAGCGGTGACAGTCTCGGCACCCAGTACCTCGACTATTGCCGCGAAGAGGTGCTCGTGGACAATGTTGTACTGGTCAGCGGTGATGCCCAGAGAGGCATGTTTGTGCCCGATTCGCGACAGCAATTCGGCAGGATGTGGCAGATTCGGATCGACCAGGTGGGTGGCGAAGGTGGCAATGGAAGCGGCCAAGGCCCGTTGCTGGGCACCTTGCGCCTGGTTTCCCCGGTTGAACAGGGTCCGCAGAAGCTCAGGTCGCGCGGTGAACATCCGGTTGTAGAACACTTTGGTGATGTCATCGACCTTTCCGCCCACCAGGGGCAGGGTGGCGCGGATGACCTCGGCGTGGCCGGGGTCTAGTTCTGGGGCAGTAGCGGCGTGGCTGGAGGTTGGAGTGGGCATGGAAGTGCTCCGATCATGTTGCGGGAAGGAAGAAGCGGTCAACAACGAGAGATGCTGCGTGGGTTCAATGTTCGCGCGGCGATGCCGCTGTCAATGTGAGGAGCGTTGGCGCTGTGAGATCGTCCAGGGTGTACTTGTCGAGTTCTTGATAGAACGCTTCTTTCGCGGTGGCCAGCGCGTGGCGTAACCGGCACGCGGCGACCAGGGGACAGGGACGTGCCCCATCGCAGTCAATGACCTCCCGGTCGTGTTCGAGCGTACGAATTACATGGCCCACCGGCATCGCCCGTCCAGCGTCCGTGAGAAACAATCCCCCCGTTCGGCCACGTCGTGCACTCACCCACTCGAGCTCAACGAGCCGAGTCACTGCCTTGGCTACATGATGCTCGGACGCGTTCACGGCCTTGGCAACGGAAGCGGTTGTCAGTCTGCAGCGTGCGGGGTCGGAGGCTGCGAGCAACATCATCGTCCGCACCCCCAGGTCGGTGAACCGTGTCAGCTGCATAAGACCCACGCTAGTTAACCTCTACGCGGGGAGCGACATTTATCGACGTGGCCTCAAACACCACGTTTCGTGCGGGTTTTCTACCAGCACTTACGCCCAATACAACGCACACTCTGCCGGTCTAGGCAAAGTCCGGTTGGGGCCTGACGAGAATCCGGGGAGTACGCACTCTCGGACTGTCAGACAGCGTCTTCGCAGACGGTCTGCACGGTCTTTCAAGAGCCGCGATCGGAACGGATTGCACGTGGTGTTCAGGCTGAGGACAGAAGTCGGCCTACTAATGCCAGTTAGCGCAGTGCCGACAGATACTCACAGGAAGCCAGAGTCTGCACGCTCGAGTTCACTTTCCGCTTGGAACTGTGCGGCCACCCAACGCCAACAAATCTGATTACGTCTACTGCAGCAGGGTCGTCGTCCCGCGAAGGACGTGGTCGTGATCGCTGCGGCCGACCGTTCCTGGTGGGGTTGTCGGTGGCCGCTGTTAGGTTCGGCGGGTGGTAGGCGCGTCACGCCCAGCTCGCTCGCCGCTGTCGCCTAGGGTGCACAGTGGGGTTTGGTCAGCGGAGGATGATGACGTGACGGTGGCGGTCAGCATGCGCGCTGAGCTACGCGATGCGGTGGTGGGCGATTGCCCTACGTGGCTGAAATCCGCGTTTGCCGACATGTATCCCGATGACACAGTGATGTGGCCATCCGTGGATGCGCCGACGGTGCTGGCGGCCGAGGACGAATGGGACTGGATCACCGAGCACCTGGTGGTTGTTGCCGGCGCCGTCGACCACACGCTGACCATGCTGCCCAAGGTTCCTGCCGGCGGGTGGATTATGTGTAGGTACTCAACTGGCAGCGACCACTTTCTGGTGTCGACGACACCCCCGTCCGCCACTGCGATGGCACTGGGCTCAGTCGTCCTATTCTCGCGCCCTCCAGCACGTGACGCGCTGGAGCCGAAAGGTGTTGTGGCGTGACGGAGTTACTGTCACCCGCTGTTTCTGCTCCGGCGCCTAATGCTGTGGCGTCGTTGGATGTTTCGGCGGAGGTGCGGCGGCGGGTGGACACCTCGCTGCTCGATACCCGGGCAGCGTCTACGCGCCGCAACTACACGCGGGCGTGGTCGGTGTTCGAGAAGTACTGCGACCAGCACGGGCATCAGGCGTTGCCGGCGCATCCGCATGTGGTAGCCGATTACCTTCTCGCGCTGGAGAACACCGTCGACGTTCGCGGGTATGCGGCGTATTCGATGTCGGCGATCGAGGGTGCGGCCGCGGCGATCAAGTTCGTCCACAAAGCCCAATCAACTGGTCGAACACATCACCAACCTAATCTGATGCACTAGCGGCCCGGCACGCTGCACGTGAGTGATGGCCATGCAGTGTCCATCAACCGCCGGCTTGTTTCGGTGACGTGGCGGACGGTGAGCTCGTCGACGGTAGATAGCCCTTCGCTGCGGCCGAGCAGGATGCTGGGGGGGGGACACGGTCGACGGCCCGTGCCCTGGTCGCCGTCCAGGTGGGGTACTCGGCCTCATCGCCGCACGGCATCTGCTCAGCGTCGGGGAAGTCCCAGCAGGCTCCGCACAGTTTCGTCGACGGTCTGCACGGTCGCGGCCGGGTCCGCTCCCACAAAACTGGGAACTGTGCTGATGTCGCAATACGGTTGTGTCGGTGCGGGTTCGTCCGACAGGGTGTCGAGCCAGTCCATGCTGAGCGCAAGCCCGGACACGGCGGTGGTGAGGTGCAGCCCCAGCTCTTCTCGTCGGACGGTCAGACGCGCGCCGCGCTCGCACTCGGCGCGCACGTACCGGTCGAGGCCGGTCACGGGGACCGCTTCGTCGTTCACGCTGTGGTAGAGCAGGCGGGGAACGTCGGTGGCCGTGGTACCGAGGCGGGCCTGGTCCAGCACGGCGCGGATCTCAGGCTTGCCCCACACCGATGCGAAAGGTTCGGTGAACAGGGTGTCGTACTGTCGTGCGATGTTTGTGAGCTGGTTCGACGTCGAACACGCCGTGGCCATGGCATCGAGGGTCGTGCGGCCCAGCGGGGTGAGGTACGGGTCCAGTCGTGCTTTCAGATCGGGGTAGGTATGGCGAAGTCCGGATATGAGGAACAGTCCCGTTCCAGCCTGGGCGGAACCGTCGAGGTTGTACGGCGATGCGGCGAGATCAACTGGTGTCCCGCCCATTGCGGCACCGACGAGGTCGATCTCCGGGGCGTACGTCGCGTGTTCCTCTGCGGCCCATCCGGTGGCGAGCGCTCCGCCGGAGTATCCGGCGGCCCCCACGCGTACCCATTCGGGGAGACCCAGCGGGGCGAAGTCCCGTGCAGCTCGAATCCCATCCAGCACTGCACGACCCGGCTCGACCGCGGCTCCGAATTCAGACATCGGCCCGCCGTGGTCGGGTATCGACACTGTCCAGCCCCGATACAGAGCGGCCTGCACCAGGGCGAGACCCGCCGAGATCGCCGTGACCCCGTCGAGGTCTGGGTCGGTGGACAGATTCCTCGACGGCGCGCACTGCGGCGCGGTGGCATCCTCGAACACCTGGTAGGACAACAGTCGTTGCGTCGACGTCCCTTCGGGCGGAGCCAGGACGGTGGTGACGGTGGTGCTGGGTGACCCCTGTGCGTCGGTGGTGCGGTACAACAGCTGCCACGCCGTGACTCCGACCGGTACCGGGAGTCCGAACAGGGCGACCGAGGTCGCTCTGGATCGAAGCACCGTCCCCGGCTCTGCGTCCTCGAAACCTGGGGGCGGAACGTAGAACTGCTGCGGCGGCGCATCGGCACCGGCGCGGGCGGTTCCCCACAGCGAGGTCGAGGCGAGTGCCATGAGTATCGCTACGCCGAATGCCATGATGCGTCGACCCACGGTCGATGTCTGCACAATCCGAGTGATCACTGTGTGTTCCCTGTTCGATGTCCGAGCGACGCGTGGCCGCCCGCGGCGCGGCGCGGCGCGGCTGACTTGGAATGGTCGTTCCTGGTCGGAACTGGAATCGCCGCGACCCTGATCGAGGGCGAAGCAGGGATCACGGTACGTCCCCCGCGACGCAATTCTCAGCAGAATCACCGAATCGACCGAATACGTCGCCCCGCGGAGGAGCCCCCCGGGTTGTGGTGCCTCTCGTTACCACGGCCGGAATGCGAGCAGGACCGTCACGGCGAGCTGATCGAGGTCGCTGGTGGCCGTCGGCCAGAAGATCGGCCGAACGAATACATTCGCGGTCGTGAGCGTTCCGACACCTATGGACACTTCAATACGGTTGCTGGCGTGCACCATCGGCGTGCATCCTTACGCCTGCCGGCGGGTGTAGTGCCCGACCAGTACCGTGAACAATTCTGTTCGCCGCACGCGAGCAGCCTCGGCATTGTCTTCGATCAGACACTGCACCAGGGTGCCGTCGTGCGCGGCGACTAAGGCGGGCCCCAAAGCCTCGCGGTCGGTGATCACGAGCCCGAGCTGGTCGAGTAGTTGGTCGAGCAGTGGCATCAGTGTGGCAAGGATCCCCTGTTCACGCGCAACAATCACTGGTTTGAGCGAGGAGTTGCGCAGCGCGTGGGCGGTGAACTCGGCGTTGACCCGATACCACTTGTCGTCAATCGGTACCACTGCTAGAACGCATTCGACGATATCGCTCAGTGAGTGGACCCGTGGCTGCATACCTGGAGAGAGCAGCGCCTCGACGTCTGCCAGCATTCGTGTTGACCGCTGCTCCCACATCGCGAGGAACAGCTCCTCCAACGAGTTGAAATTGGAATAGAAAGCACCTCTAGTGAATCCAGCACGCTCGCACACATGTTCGACACTGCTGTTGCCGAATCCGCGCTCTGCGTACACCTCCAAAGCGGCATCGAGCAGCCGCTGGCGGGTCTGAGGTCGCCTTCGTTTCACCGGTCCGGTGGTGAGGGCCATGTAGGCAGCCTAGCGAACAAGATGCATCCTCGTTTCAATACGATTTTGCATTGAATGCAATACTGTATCAAGCGGGGTGTGGCTTACAAGTCGATCAACCCATGTGTACGCCAGGTTGTAGTCGAGTTGTTGCCTGGCTCGTATCCAGGACTGCGAGAAGGTCAAAAGGCGGATGATGGACGCGGATGTAATCGTGGTCGGAGCTGGGCTCGCGGGCTTGGTGGCGACAGCGGAACTGGCCGGTACAGGCAAACGGGTGTTGCTGCTCGATCAGGAACCCGAGCAGAACCTGGGCGGGCAGGCATTTTGGTCGCTGGGTGGCCTGTTCATGGTCGATACCCCCGAGCAGCGGCGGATGGGTATCAAAGATTGCGCCGAGTTGGCGTGGCAAGACTGGCTGGGCAGTGCCACGTTCGATCGCGGTATCGACGATCCCGTTGGTGAAGACTACTGGGGCCACAAGTGGGCACGGGCATACTTGGAGTTTGCTGCTGGCGAGAAGCGATCGTGGTTGCACGCGCAGGGCGTGCGCTGGGTTCCG
The DNA here is from genome assembly GCF_051487485.1 of Williamsia muralis. GTDB lineage: Bacteria > Actinomycetota > Actinomycetes > Mycobacteriales > Mycobacteriaceae > Williamsia > Williamsia muralis_B. The sequence goes on from NZ_JAHVCV010000005.1 coordinate 468,835, forward strand.
ATCGTGGGCTGGGCCGAGCGCGGAGGGTATCTGGCCGAGGGGCATGGTAATTCGGTTCCACGCTTCCATCTGACCTGGGGAACCGGGCCCGGTGTCCTCGCACCCTTCGAGAGACGTGTTCGCGAGGCCGCGGACAAGGGTGTGGTGCAGTTCGGGTTCCGTCACCGAGTCGACGAGTTGACCACGACCAATGGAGTCGTCGACGGTGTCAGGGGAGCAATTCTTGAACCCAGTACATCCGAGAGGGGTGCATACAGCAGCCGAGCCGAAGTCGACGACTTCGAACTACACGCCGGAGCCGTGCTGGTGACTGCGGGTGGTATCGGTGGCAATCACGATCTGGTGCGCGAGAACTGGCCGGCGCGATTGGGCACAGCTCCGGCCTCGATGATCTCCGGGGTTCCTGAGCACGTCGACGGCCGCATGCTCGGCATCACCGAACGCGCCGGTGGGCGGCTGGTCAACAAGGACCGAATGTGGCATTACACCGAAGGCATCAGAAACTGGAATTCGATTTGGAAGAATCACGGGATTCGGATCATTCCCGGTCCGTCGTCGATGTGGTTCGATGCTCGCGGCAAGCGGTTTCCCGTCCCGAACTTCCCGGGATTCGACACCCTCGGAACCTTGAAAACCATTCAGGACAGTGGGTTCGACTACTCATGGTTCGTGCTCACGCAAAAGATCATCGAGAAAGAATTCGCCCTGTCAGGATCTGAGCAGAACCCTGACATCACCGACAAGAATCTCAAATTTGTGCTCGGCCGCGTACTTCCAGGGGCAAGCCAACCGGTGGAGGCATTCAAGAAGCACGGTGAGGACTTCGTCGTCGCCGATACCCTCGCCGAACTCGTCGACGGGATGAACAAGATCACCGGGGACGATCTGATCGACCGAGTCGAGCTGGAACGTCAGATCGTGGCCCGCGACCGCGAAACCGAGAACCCGTTCACCAAGGATTTGCAGATATCTGCAATCCACAACTCGCGTCGCTCGCGTGGTGAACGACTCGCACGAATAGCGTCCCTGCACAAGATCCTCGACCCCAAGTCCGGTCCGCTGATCGCGGTGCGACTCAACATCATCACCCGGAAAACACTGGGCGGCATACAAACCGATCTCGATGGGCGCGTACTGAGTCTCGCCGGTACGGCAGTGCCGGGATTGTGGGCGGCGGGGGAGATCGCCGGCTTCGGCGGCGGCGGTGTACACGGATACCGCTCCCTCGAAGGCACCTTCCTCGGCGGTTGCATCTTCAGCGGCCGGCAAGCCGGTCGAGCCCTCGCCGAGCAGGCATGACGACGCGACTGCGGTGGGGTCGTCCCGATCTGGCCGCGCACAAGGCGATGACCACGACGGCATCGTCGTCACCGTCCTCTGCGGTCACCGTGTCGTTCCTCGGCGTCACCACACTGCTCTTCGACGACGGCGAATCGGCCATCATGACCGACGGATTCTTCACCCGGCCATCGATGGCACGGACGCTGCTGACACCGCTGCGAACGGACCCCGATCAGGTCGACTACGCCCTGAGACGAGCAGGTGTCGACTCACTCGACGCGGTGATCTGCGCACATTCCCACTACGATCACGCTCTCGATTCGGCCCTCGTCGCGCAACGCACCGGCGCGGTACTCGTGGGGGGTGAATCGACTGCACTGATAGGACGCGGAGCCGAAATGCACCAGAGCCGGATCGTGACGGCTCATCCAGGTAGTGAATTGGACGTGGGGCATTACACGCTCACGTTAGTCGAATCAGCGCACTCGCGCCCGGACCGCATGCGCGGGGCGATCGATCGCGCTCTCGTGCAACCCGCTCGGGTCCGGGCGTACAAATGCGGTGCGGCATGGTCGATCCTCATCGCCCACAACCGAACCGGTCATACCGCGCTCGTGCACAGCAGTGCAGGCTTTCGGTCGAACATGCTCGCTGGTCGCACCGCCGATGTCGTGTACCTGGCCGTCGGACAACTCGGTCACCAGCCTCGCAGCTTCATCGAAGAGTACTGGGTCGAGACAGTTGCAGCTGTGGGAGCACGCACCGTGATCCTCACCCACTGGGACGACTTCTTCAGGCCTCTGACTGCACCATTGCGGGCGCTTCCGTACGCCGTCGACGACCTCGACGCCTCGGTAAGGGCACTGTCCGATTGTGCCCGACGTGACGGTGTACGCCTCGAATTACCTACCCTCTGGCGGCGAACGGACCCGTGGGCCACTCGATCGTTCAGGCAGCGCCTGATTCCCGCCGAGCGTCCGACAGCCCTGCCCCGCCCGCGACAACGCAGTGCGCCATCCACTACTACCGCAACAGACAGGTGACACCGTGCTCCGCAGAACTCGTTCGCTCCTGATCGTCGGCCTTGCCGCCGCCGCCATCCTCACCCAGGGAGCAGCGGCGGTGTCCGGGCAGCCGGTCGACGATCCCTTCTTCCGCTACACCGGCACGGCCCCCCTCGAGAGTTACGTGCCAGGATCCGTTCTTGGTGTGCGCACCGTCCCCTATCACCTGCTCAATCTGGCGACCCCACTCGATGCAGTGCAGATCCTGTACCGATCGACCGACGCGCAGGGACGACCATCCGCCAACGTCACCTCGGTGCTACGGCCCCCGAACGCGCAACCGGACAAGGTCATCTCCTACCAATCGGCGTACGACTCGCTCAACCCCGACGACGGCCCGTCCCGAGCCATCGCCGGCAACACCCCCCTGCTGTCGCTGACACCGAGCGGACGGAACGTCGGTGTCGGCGGCGCTGCCGCATCCGGCGAAGGCACGGTCATCGCACCGTTCCTGGCTCTCGGTTACACCGTCGTTCTCGCCGACACCCAAGGCCCTACCGCGGACTTCGCAGCCGGCCCCGAGTACGGAATGATGACTCTGGACTCGCTGCGCGCTGCACAACAGGTGCCGGGCAGCGGCGTCACCGACACTTCCCGCATCGGACTGCTCGGATACTCGGGCGGCGCCATCGCCACAAATTGGGCGTCGATCATGGCGGCCGACTACTCGCCCGACATCGCGGACAATCTGATCGGTGCCGCCCAGGGCGGTTTGCTGGTCAACCCGGCGAACAATCTTCGATACGCCAGCGGCAGCATCAGCTGGGGCGGAGTGGTCGGAATGGCCATCGTCGGTATTGGACGTGCGTACGGTATCGACTTCGACCCGTACATCAACGACTACGGCCGTGAGATCATGGCAAAGCTCAATGATGCTTCCATCCTCAACGTCCTTCTGCAGTACCCCGGATTGCGGTGGACCGACCTGGTCAAGCCGCAATACGCTGACCCGAACACAATCCCCGAGTACGTCGACGTGGTCAACAAGATCAACATGGGTCAAGCCGCCGTCCCGACCGTCCCGATGTTCGTCGCGCAAGCATCCAACGGAATTCTCGAAGGCACCCAACCGGGCCCGATCGGCACCGGGCCCGGCGACGGCATCATGGTCGCCGGCGACGTCCGCGCCTTGATGAACAAGTACTGCGACGCAGGTGTGACCGTGCAATACGACGAATACGACACCATCAGCCACATTCCCGGAGCCGCACTGTGGCTCCCCGGTGCCGTCGAATGGCTGATCGACCGCTTCTCCGACAAGCCGGCACCGACCAATTGCGGGCGCATCGCCCCCGGAAACTCTCTCGAACCTCAACAACACTCACCGCGCTGACGAACGGGGCGCCCACGACCAGTACAGCTGCAGAGGGCTCGCCGCCGGGCGAGCGCCGTCGAGCAGAAGGCGCGGCCCTATCTGGTCTGACTGCATGTCCGACACATCTACGGTTCCGCCGCGTGCACGTGGACGGATTGGTATGCGACACAAACATTGAACGAATTCACAACGGGGGTACTGTGCGAGCGCGTCACGTTTTCGGCCGAATCATTTCGATGTCCATGGGTCCGATGCACGTCCGAGTCGACGGGCCGATTTATGGCCCAGCAATCGTTCTAATTCATGGGTTCGCCGGATCCGTTCACTGGTTCGACCGTGTCGTGTCCCTCCTCTCGTCCGACTCCCGCCTCATTCGGGTGGATCTATTCGGACACGGGTGCACGGGCGGAGATGTGCACCTTGAGGCCGACCTGCAAGCGCAAGCGGTGATCGACGTTGTCGAAGCTTTTGGTCTGATGGACGCCACAATCGTGGGGCACTCCTTCGGCAGCGACGTCGCATTGGAAGCGGCCGGATCGTCATCGCGCATCTCGCGGGTGGTTTTGATCGACCAGGCCCCCGACCTGGAATCCGGCCACTTCCCAGCAGGGAACGCGATCATGACTATCCGCTGGGTCGCTCAACTCGCTCGGGCGAGCGCGTTCCCTGCGCTCGTTCGCCGGATCGGGCACCACGCATTCGCCGACGGCTTCGACGCCCGCACGGCATTCGACAACCCACAACAACCGTTCCACGACTTCACAGCCACAAGCCCGGCCATGTATCGAACCGTGTTGATCGATCGCCGCCGACGCCTGCAGAACCAGCCACTCGACTCCCTTGTTCGCACCATCGACAAACCGGTAACGGTGATTCACGGTCGCCGCGACAAATTCTACGATTGGGAACCGACGCTGGCGCGGTATTCCACTGCCGGTGCTCACACAGTTCTGATCGACAATGCTGGTCATTCGCCGAACGTCGAGCAGCCGGACGAAGTCAGCGCCGTCCTGCGCCGGGCCTCGCGTGCTTGACCTCGACCTGTCACTTTGCACGATCGAGTTCAGCAATCGGACGTGCTCGGCTGTGAGTCGCTGGATGAGGTAACGACAGGGAAGCCTAGGCGCAGGCCGACGTCACTCGCGGCGGCGCGAGACGTTGTATAAGAGCGGCACCGTCTCCGTTGTCGCTCTTGTGTCTTGCGGGTCGACCGTCGACCGAGTTGGTGATTCACTGCTGCATTCAGACGACTGCGTCGATATCCGCCACTGCCCACTGCCCACTGCCCACTACCCACTACCCACTACCCAGTCCATAGTCCTACCAGGAGGCCCTCGATCCGCATGCTCCACATCGACCACGGTTCGCCCTTGCCGGAGCCGTACATGGGCCACGATCGCTCGCGTGTGGTCGATTAGCTCGACGTGCTCGACGCCCGACGCCGCGCGCCACAAGCTGCTGACCGACCTCCGGGGCTTCTCTCGAACCCGACATGACCTGGCGGTGAACTGGTCCAGCGAGGTTTGCGACCGGGGCATCGGTCCGAAGCGTTCGTCGAAATGAATCCCGCCTTTGCCCAAGCGAAGGCGGACCGCGAACCCAGCTACAGGTGCACCTGCGTGCTGCCGATATCTCCATTCAGTGAGTCGGAGAACGCTGTCCAATAGTTCCATGGCGTTGGCGCGTAGTCGATCTCGCGCGGGAGCGTTGTGAGTCCCGAACCGCAGGTCGAACCATTTGGGCTTGAGGGGTCGGAATGACCCCCAGCACAGGTGCTGTCAATCACACACGGCCCGCGACGAACAACATCAGAGCCGCGTTAGTCTGACCACGTTGACCGATGAACGGATGTCGACTGACTCGGATCTGAAAGGTGGGCGCTCCGATGAGAGTTTCCAATTCCGAGTTTACGGAGCGCCCGTGGCGCATTCACGAATACGCAGGTGATTTTGAGGTCGAAGATGTGTGGTCGTTACCGACCCGGGCGGTCCAGGTGAATTGAGTCGGTTCGCGCGCGGATTCAGTGCTTCGCAAACTAACGAGAACCAATACTCGGCGACGGCGATTCTGTTCGCCATTCGGTGGCGTCTTGGCACAATATTCGGATGGGACGATCCCAGCAATGGTGTGTCGAAGCGGGTGCCGAGCTTGCGGGACCGTCTTCCCCCGAATCTACTGAACGGTAACCGGGGTCCTGATTTCGCCGATGGACCGTTTCGGTCGGTGTACTTGGCCGAGGACGAGTGGGTGTCCGAGTTGGCTAACAAGACCGTCCACGCACTGATGCACGTGGGGTGGATATCGGACGGGCAGGGCGGGTTTCATGCTCAGCTGACCGCGCTGGTCAAGCCCAATTCCAAGCTCGGACTGTTGTACATGGCAGCGATCAAGCCGTTCCGGCTCGCGGTCGTGTATCCGCAAATGCTTCGGACGATCGATAGGAACTGGCCGCTGTACAGATCAACTTCGCGATGCGCCGAGCCGCTTCGGCTGGGCGCTAACGGTGACCGATCGCTAGCTAGCGCAAGACCGGGCGGGCCGCCGAGAAGATCTCGCGGATTCTGCAGGATCTTACGCGGTTCGCGGACCTAGCCAAGCCGGCCGGGCGCGAAGATTTCCGAGCGCAACCAGGTTGAAATCGAACCGGGACTCGTCAATCGACATCCCGTCCGCAGCGTGGGACGCGGCAGTGAACGCCTTCGCAAACAGAGCAGCAGAATTGGATGCTGAGTGACGGCTCTTCTGTAAAAGAGTTCACGTGAGCCCTAGGGACATCGCTGGCGAGATACCGGTTGTGGGCGCCATCTCCCCACTGGGGCCGCTGTGTTCATCCTGAGCAGCTACACCGAGCCGCTGAAACCCGTTCTTGCCGCTCCCAAACCCAAGGACAGGTCACGCCGAAAGCTACTCATCGGTACATTACGTGAAGCTACGGTCACGTAGGTTACCCAGCGACGGAGGTCATCGAATGACGATGTTCGGAATTGACGAGCTACCGGTTAAGCCTCGCATGCGCGGATGGATCCATCTCTACGCGTTCTGCGTCGCAGTCGTGGTCGTTGTCGTTCTCGTCACAGTGGCGTTCAGCCTGGTGTCCGGCACCGCCGGTGTGGCAAGCGCCGTGTATGCCGTCTCCGTGTGCGGCGTGTTCGGCGTGAGCGCTGCATACCATCGAATCCACTGGGCCACGACGACAAGCCGCACATGGATGAAGCGCGCCGACCATTCGATGATCTTTTTATTCATTGCCGGCAGTTACACACCGCTCGTGGTACTCGGACTCCCCTCCGACACCGCTCGCACCCTGCTGATCGTCGTCTGGCTCGGCGCGCTCGGCGGCGTCGCCCTCAAAATGCTCTGGCCGCAGTCACCGAGTTGGGTCGGCGTGCCGCTGTACATTATTCTCGGCAGCGCCGTAGTCCCCGTCGCGCCGACGCTCATCGAGCACGTCGGCCATGCGCCGTTCCTGTTACTTCTCGTGAGCGGCATGCTCTATAGCGCGGGCGCAATCCTGTACGCGACCAAATGGCCGAACCCATGGCCCAACACATTTGGCCATCACGAGTTCTTTCACGCTGCCACTGTGCTAGCAGCGATCTGCCACCTCGTAGCAGTTGGGCTTGTAATGTTCTAAGCGTTCGCTTGCTCTGCGCCTAGCCTTGTGCGCGGTCGAGCAGTGGGTAAAGGTGGCTAGTGCAGTGCACTTCTGACATTGTGCAGTCGTCTTCTGAAACTGACAGATTCACCTGGGAAAATTTCAGCGTGTCCCGTCCATTTTGCTGTCCGTTGAAATAATCCGGTATGGCATAGTTTCTAGTGGACGATTCGTGTGCAGGATCCCAGTGGGCGGCTAAGTCGACGAGTTCGGCCTCGGTCACCGTGTGTGAGCCTAAGTCGAAACGCTGGCCGATGCCCAGGTCCTCGGCGTACACAAGGCGTGTGTGCTCACGGTGCGATCCCACCTGCGCGCCGACGGGTTTCACCGCGGCGCCATGCGGATCGCGCCGTCGAGGCGGATGGTTTCGCCGTTGAGCATCGGGTTGGTCACGATCGCCTCGACCAGCTGCGCGTACTCGGCGGGGTCGCCGAGCCGGCTCGGGTGCGGCACCTGCTGTCCCAGCGAAATCTGAGCCGCCTCGGGCAGAGTGCCCAGCAGCGGGGTCTTGAACAGGCCGGGCGCGATGGTGTTCACCCGGATCAGCAGCGACGCCAGGTCGCGGGCGATCGGCAGGGTGGCGCCGACGATCCCGCCCTTCGTTGCCGAGTAGGCGGCCTGTCCGATCTGCCCGTCGAAGGCCGCGACCGAGGCGGTGTTGACGATCACGCCGCGCTCGCCGTCGACGGGCTCGTTCTGCGACATCGCGTGCGCGGCGAGACGGATGACGTTGAAGGTTCCGATCAGATTGACCTTGACGATCTTCTCGAAGTCGGCCAGCGGGAACGGTCCGTTCTTGCCGACGGTCTTGACGGCGTTGCCGATGCCGGCGCAGTTCACGGTGATTCGCAGTGAGGACTCCGCGTTGGCGCGCTCGACCGCTTCGGTGACCGCGGCCTCGTCGGTGACATCTGCCGGCGCGAATTCCACGGTGTCGCCGAGAGCAGCCAGCGCATCCGTGTTCGCGGTGGGCAGGTCGACGGCGATTACCCGGGCGCCCGACTTGGCGAGGGCGGTGACGGTGGCCAGTCCGAGACCCGAGGCTCCGCCGGTGACGAGTGCGGTGGTTCCGGTGATATGCATGAATGCTCCTGCCGTAATAGGTTGAGAACAGTGGTTTTTGACAAAGTGATGTGTGACTGACGCAGTGGTGTCACTGCGCGAAGGTCAACCTCATAGGGCGCGGCCGATGAGTTCCTTCATGATCTCGTTGGTGCCGCCGTAGATCTTCTGCACGCGGGAAGCGGCGTACATCTGCGCGATCGGGTACTCCATCATGTATCCGTATCCGCCGAAGACCTGCAGGCAACGGTCGACGATCTCGCACTGCTTGTCGCTGCCCCACAGCTTGGCCATCGACGCGGTCGACGCGTCGAGGGTGCCGTCGAGGTGCCGCTGGATGCAGTGGTCCATCAGGGTCTTACCGGCCAGCACGTCGGTCTTGCACTCGGCGAGTACAAATTTCGTGTTCTGGAAGTTCAGGATCGGCTTGCCGAAAGCGTGCCGTTCCTTGGCATACCTGATGCTCTCCGCCACTGCGGCCTCGGCCACCGCGACACCGAGGATCAGCCGCTCACGCTGCAGCTGACCCATCAGCTGGTAGAAGCCCTGCCCCTCGACGCCGCCGAGCAAATTCGCTGCCGGCACCCGCATGTCGGTGAACGACAACTCGCGGGTGTCCTGGCCGTGCTGGCCAATCTTGTCCAGCACCCGCCCACGCTCGAACCCGGGAAGGTTCTCCGTCTCCGCGACGAGCAGCGAGATGCCCTTGGAACCTTGGGTCGGATCAGTCTTGGCGACGATGACGAGCAGGTCGCAGTGCGACGCGTTCGAGATGAACGTCTTCGAGCCGTTGATCACATAGTGGTCGCCGTCGCGAACCGCAGTGGTCCGTACGGCCTGCAGGTCCGAGCCGGTCCCGGGTTCGGTCATCGCAATGGCGAGAACGTTCTCACCGCTCGCACATTTCGGTATCCAGCGCTTCTTCTGGTCCTCGGTGGCATAAGCGGCGATGTAGTGCGCGACGATCGTCGAGTGCACGGCGAAGCCGAACGCGGTGTCGTGGGCGTAGGCGATCTCCTGCTGGACGATGGCCTCGTGGCCGAAGTTGCCGCCCCCGCCGCCGTATTCTTCGGCGATGTCGAGGCACAACAGCCCCGCCGCACCGGCCTTTGTCCAGAACTCGCGGTCGACCTGGTGCTGCGCGGCCCAACGGACCTGGTTCGGGGTGGCTTCCTTACGGAAGAACTCGGCTGCGTGCTTGCGCAGCAGGGCCTGATCGTCGGTCTCCCACGGGGAGCGGTAGTCGGGGAACAGCTCGCTCATGATCGGTCCTACTTTCCGGTGAATTCGGGGGCGCGCTTGGCGAGGAACGCGGCTTGGCCCTCGCGACTGTCGGCGGAATGGATGGCAACGTGAAAGTTGCGCTTCTCGTGCTCGAGTCCTTGCGTCAGAGAGGTTTCCAGGGCCTGGAGTGCGGCATCCTTGGCCAGCGCCACCGCGAGCGGTGAGTTGGTGGCGATCCGCTGCGCCATAGCGACCGCCGCTTCGAGGGCGGTGCCGTCCGGGACTGTCTCAGCGACGATGCCAGCCGCGCACGCCTGCTGTGCGGACAGGAAGTCGCCGGTGAGCAGTAGGGTCATCGCCTTGGACTTGCCGACGGCCTGAATCAGGCGCTGGGTTCCGCCGCCGCCCGGGATCACGCCGAGCTTCACCTCCGGGACACCGAACTTGGCGGATTCGCCGGCGATGACGATGTCGCAGGCAAGCGCCAACTCGCAGCCGCCGCCGAGTGCGAGGCCCTCGACCGCAGCGAGGACCGGCTTCGGGAATCGGCCCAGGTCGGCCCAGATGGTGCCGCCAAGCGCGGAACGATCGCCGAGCAGCGACTGGTCGCGAATGGCGTCGAAATTGGTGATGTCGGCTCCGGCGCAGAAGATCCCGCCGGCGCCGGTGAGCACGATGGCACGGATCTCGTCGTCGTGCCGAGCCGCGGCGAGCTCGGTGTTCAAGGCGGTGAGCACCGCCTCGTTCAGACTGTTGCGAGCCTTGGGCCGGTTGATCTCCAGGATCAGGAGGTGGCCGTCGCGGGCCGGGCGTAGCGGGGCGTTGTCGGGGTTCATCGGACTTCCTCGTAGACGTTGGTGTGCGCGGCGCGCATGGCCTTCTTGTCGAGCTTGCCGCCGCTGGTGCGGGGCAGCTGGTCCAGATACAGGACGGTCTCGGGCAATTGCCATTTGGCGAATGCATCAGCGAGCAATTCGTGGATCTCCGACAGTGGAAGTTCCTGCCCGTCGGTCGTCACGACGAGTGCTACTGGACGCTCCTGCCATTTCGGGTGCGGGACGCCGATGACGGCCGCCTCGGCGATCTTCGGATGGGCAACGAGTGCGTTCTCCATGTCGATGGAGGAAATCCATTCGCCACCCGACTTGACCACGTCCTTGATCCGGTCGGTGATCTTCAAGTAACCATTCGGGTCGATGGTCCCGACATCGCCGCTACGCCAATACCCGTCGAGGAACTTGTCGGCGTCGTCGTCGAGCTTGTGATAACGCTCGATGATCCACGGTCCGCGCAGCAGCACTTCACCCTGACTCGTGCCGTCGTGTGGGAGATCGTTGCCTTCCGCGTCGACGATCCGGATGTCGATGCCGTTGACCGGAAAACCCTGCTTACGCTTGAGGTCCCACTTCTCCTCGTCCGAGATCGCACCGCGCAGCGAGGGCTTCAGTCGCCGGTTCACCGCGACCAGAGGGGTGGTCTCGGTGGCGCCGTAGGCGTGGATGACGTCGGCTCCAGTGATGTCGTGGAAGTCGCGCATCAGCGACAGCGGCGGCTCAGTGGCACCGGACAGCAGCCGCGCCTGGGAGAAGTCCGGTGCGATGGCAAGCGTCTTGATGTAGTTCATCATGGGCTGGAAGATCGCCGGCGCACCGTTTGCGACGGTGACTTGCTCCGCGATCATCGCGTCGACGAGGACGGATGTGTCCTCGGCGATGTAGCGACCGGGCAGCACGATTTTTGCGGCACTGTAGGCGGCTGCCTGGGGTAGGCCCCAGCTCTGGCCGTGAAACATCGGCGTGATGAGCATGACGGCATCGTCGCTGCTCATCACGAGTCCGGCGACCTCGGCGAGGGTGTGCAGGTAGATGCCGCGATGCGAGTAGTAGATGCCCTTGGGCCTGCCGGTGGTGCCGGTGGTGTAACACGCGCTGTAGGAGGAGGTTTCGTCGATGACCGGCCAGTCGATCTCCGGGCCGGCGTCCGCGAGCAGGTCCTCCCAGTGCACCGCGTGCGGGAGCGTGGTGATGTCGGCGAGCGGCTTATCGGTCATCACCACCCACGTCTTCACGTTCGGCGTATGCGGTGCCAGCGCCTCGGCAACCGGAAGCAGCGACTCGTCGATGAGGACCACCGATGCATCACTGTGTCCGGTGACGTAAGCGAGATCCTCTGGCGCCAAACGCAGGTTCATCTGCAACATCACAGCAGCGAGGCCGGGAATCGCCCAGTACAGCTCGTAGTGTCGCTTGCTGTTCCAATCCAGGATCCCGACCACATCGCCCGGCCCGACGCCGATCGAGCGAAGTGCATTGGCACTTCGTTGGATTCGCGCGTAGGCATCGGCGTAGGTGTACCGGTCCCAGCCGCCGTCGGCGGTGCGGTACACGATCTCCTGCTCGGGATAGGTGCGCGCTGCGTGCCGGATGATGGTGGTGGTGTTGAGTTGATAGTGATCACCGTGGGTGGAGGGCAGACCCTTCACGATCTCGTGGCTCATGGCGTCCTCAGATGCGTTCGATGATGGTGGTGTTCGCGGTGCCGGTGGCCTCACAGATGGTCTGCAGGCCGAGCGACTTGTTGCTGCGCTCCAGTTCGCACAGCAGATCGGTAAGCATGCGAGCCCCGGTCGAGCCCAGCGGGTGCCCGAGCGCGACAGACCCGCCGTTGATGTTCAGCTTCTCGTCGGAAACGCCGAATTCCTGCTGGAACATCAGCGGCACACCGGCGAACGCCTCGTTGACCTCGAACAGATCGATGTCGCCGACGGTCAACCCGCTTCGCTCGAGTGCCTTGTGGGTGGCGTCGAGGATCGCGGTGAACTGGATGATCGGGTCGGCGGCGGCCACCGACAGCGCCCGAAAACGGGCCCGTGGGATGAGGCCGTTGCGCTCGGCGTACGCGCGGTCGGCGATCAGCAGCGCGGCCGCACCGTCGCTGATCTGCGAGGAGTTAGCCGCGGTGGTTCGCCCGCCGGCACCGAAGACGGCCTTCAGGCTCGCCATCTTGGCGGGATCGATGTGCTCACGGATGCCTTCGTCCGAGTCGATGACCGGACCGTCCGAGTCGGCGGGATCGGCGGTGATCGGCACCAACTGGTCGCGGAACTTTCCTGCCTGCGTCGCGGCGTATGCCCGCTCGTGACTGCGAGCACTGAAGGCGTCCAACGCTTCCCGGCTGAGGTCGAACTTCTCGTTCATCAGCTCCGACGAAGGGCCCTGCGCCATCAGCCCACCGTCGTAGCGATCGAGTTCCCGCGGGCTGTACTGCGGTCCGAGCGGTGCGCCGGGCAGAAACGCCGGCGGCATCGGCACCCGCGACATCGACTCGACGCCGCAGGCGATCACCAGGTCGTGGGAGCCCGCCATCACCGCTTGGGCGGCGAAGCTCACCGCCTGCTGACCGGAACCGCACTGCCGGTCAATCGTCACCGCCGGGACCGACTCGGGCAGCCCCGCGGCGAGCGCCGCGTGGCGACCGAGATTGCCCGACTGCAGGTCATGTTGAATGACGCAGCCGGTGATCACATCTTCGATCGCGGCGGGGTCGACTCCGGTCTTCGTGACAAGCTCCCGCAGGGTGTGCCCGAGCAGATCCACCGGATGCCATGCTCTGAGCACCCCTCCGCGACGACCGACCGGGGTACGGACTGCGCCGACGATCACGGCGTCACGAACGCTCATTGCAAGGCTCCTTGTATTGGATTAGGTTGTGCTGAATTGCGGATTCCGATCAGGGGAATGTCGAGACGCTCGGCGACCTCTTCCCACTCGCGCGTCGACCTGGACAGAAACGTCCGTTCTAGTTCTTCCTGGGTGCCGTCCACGCCGAGACCGTCGCGAGTGCGCTCCCAGAAGTGCGGCTCGAGCGCGGCCAAGGCGACGTGGCCGTCTGAGCTGGAGTAGATCCGGTAGCCCGGATGCGCCCCGCCGAGCGGCGCACCCGCACCCATCAGACCGTGTCGGACGGCGGCGCCGGCATCGGCGGCCGCCTGTTCGAGGACGACTCGCTCATGGTGTCCCGCACCTGATTCCACAGTGGTGCGCAGGGCGAGCAGCGCAGCGGACACGGCGCGCTCGGCGCCGAGGAGGTCGGCCACCGGGACGGTAGGCATCGCCGGCGGCACCAGCGTGCCGTGCACGGCCTGATAGGTCAGGTCGTGGCCGGGTTGCTCCGCTGCCGCGCCGTCATGACCGACGATCTCGATATGCGACAGCCGCGGATACACCGCGGCCAGATCGTCGAGGCCTAGTTTGACCAGCGCCGAGGGACGCATGGCGGTGAGCAGCAGGTCCGCGCTCGACAGTGTGTGCTCGGCGACCGCCCGCTCGGCGGTGTCCTTGAGGTCGAGCGTCAAGACCCGCTGTCCCTCAACGAGCTCGTCGTACCAGTTCGGCACAACGGCCCGCAGCGGGTCGCCCGTCGGCGGCTCGATCTTGGTCACCGCCGCGCCCAACGCCCGCAAACGTGCAGCCGCGAGCGGGCCCGGCAGATTGATCGCGAGCGACACCACGTGCACACCCTGCAGCGGTTTCGACTGCGGCATCACCAACCCCTTTCGACTATATGAATGTATAGCTATTAATGCGTACGTATTGGAACCTGTCAAGGGTGTATGATCTTTTCGCTGATAGGAGGCAATTTCTGTGACCGACCCCCGCGCTAGTGACGAGGATCTCACCGCGAAGGCGCGCATCCGCAACGCCGCACTCGACCTCTACGCCGAGCACGGCGAGGACCGCGTCTCGATGCGCGCCGTCGCCGCTGCCGCCGGGGTCGCCGTGGGATTGGTGCAACACCACTTCAAGACCAAGGACGGGCTACGCGTCGCCGTCGAACAACTGGTCGTCGACTATTACGCTCTGGCGATCGCCTCTTCACCGAACGAGGGCACCCCGGCGCAGGTCGCCGCCGCTCGAGACGAGGCGGTGCGACACATGCTCGCGACGCATCCGACGGTGGTGAACTACATCCGGCGCGCTGTGCTCGATCCGCAGGGAAAGAGCGAGTTACTCGAGCGGCTGACCGACCTGAGTCGCAGAGAGATCTCCAAACTCCGCTATTCGGGCAAGACCTTGACACGGCGGTCCGAGTCATCACAGGTCATCGGGCTGATGGTTCGTCAGCTGGGGCAGCTGCTCATGCAGCCGATGATCGATGACATGTGGGACTACCTCGACCGGACGGGCGCGCCGCACGGCGACAAACCGACGATCTCCGTGACCGTAATCTAGCGGTAGTTTGTTGGGTCAGGTCGGGAGGTAGAGGTGCACGCCGTGGCCTGGTTCCCGGCTCAGGTTCCCGGCTCAGGAGAGACTTCCGCCGACATGCGTCGTCAGGTCCTGAGCGGTCATCCGCCACCCTTCGACTCGCTCTATTCGTCGTCGTGGCGATCTGATCCGAGCTCGACGCCGAGGACGCCCAGAACGCGAACAGGTACAACAGCGTCGCGACGGGCTTGAACAGCAACGCGCCGAGGGTAAAGGCGATCATCGACTTGTAGGAGCTACGTCCGGTGCCGGTCGCCGACGCAGCGGCGGCAATGGGGATGACGGCGACGACGACGCACAGCACCGCTTCGCGGATCAACAGTGCGATCAATTGCGCGACGGAGCCGAGGAAGGCGAACCCGGCGCAGGCGAGCGCGAGGATCGGGCCAAGGCCGGTCTTGTCGTCGAAGGCCGTGATGGCAGTGATCTTCTCGTCGAGATTGCCGCCGACGAACTTCTCCAAAGCGTAGGAGGAGGCGATGTCCCCGCCCTGGTGGAACATCAGCACCAGGATCGGGAGCAGTGAGACGGTGATGACGGTGCGGACCAGCATGTTCGCGGTCTCGGTGGCTCCCTCCATGACTGCTTGTTTGCGGGCGATGGCGAGTTTGGTCATCGCGATGACGATTGAGGCGAACAAGGCGACGACGGTGAATGCGGAGATGATGTTGCGGAGCCCGGACATGGCGTTCTCGGCGGCGAGGCCGGGGATGCCGGAGGACATCCAGAAGGTCATCACCGACCGGAATGCTTGGGTGTTGCCTTCCATGACCGATTTGGCGAAGTCTCCGACCGGGTCACCCCAGAATGTCGAGAGTGTGGAGTCGACAGCGGTGGAGAACGCGTCGCCGGGGTGATCGGTGAACGCGTTGTCAAGGCACAGTGCCTCGTCCATGAAGCCGCCCACCGCGGTTCCCTCGAGTGCGTCGTTGAGCCAACCGTCACCGAGGACCGGCGAGCCTTCGGCAACGCACTCGCGGCGTTGTTGCTGAAAGTCGTTGCCGTCGGCGTCGGGGTTGATCTGCTCGGTCAGATTCGGTGTGGGTGCCGGTGTCGGATCTTGGGCGTGGGCGAGTCCGCTGGCCCCGACGACCGCGATCAGTGAGAGCAGTGCGATGACGACAGCGCGGGCGGCGTAGGCCGCTGTGCGAGTCACAGTGCCCACCGGGTGAAACCATCGAGTGAGGTGTACGGGCCGCCAGTAGTGGCACCGTCGAGTTTGCTGACCTTCCAGGTACCCCCATCCCACGCCATATTCAGGCGCAGTCCTGTGTAGGTCGGGTTCTGCATCCGTCTACCGGCGTCGTCGACATCGCGGATCTGAGCGAGCTCGACGACGGCGAAACTGTCTGTGCAGGAGAGGATCTTGAACGCCATGGGTGCCCGCAGTGCCACAGTCTCGGTGTTGACCGGTTTCGCGAGTTCTGCTTCTTTCTTCTCCTGGGTACCGATCTTCTCGTCGGGTATCAGGGTGAGCTTCTCCGTGGATTCGACAGCCACGGGTCCGCCCGCGAGTCCGCGGGGTAGGAAGTTCGCGGCGGCGGGTCAGGTCGCCAAATTGGAAAGGCCCGGCGCCCGTAGAACGCATTCCGTCAACGGTCCTTATCGATGTAACTACTGATGACGTCGGCGAGTATGGCTCTGTCGCTGGCGGTATCGACGGGTCGGGCCATGATCAGTTGGGTCGCGACCAGTCCGCGGAGGTTGCTCAGCAGGAGGTCGCCAATGGCGACGCTCTGCGTGGCATCGAGGTCCGCTCCCACCGTACTACCCAACTCCGCGAACGTCTTTGCAAGACGATTGAGATGCTTGGCGGCTGCGGTTCCCCGCGTGGCGCGGGTTCCGATCAGGATTTCGATCGCCGCCCGTGACGTAGCGCTTGACATCGCCTCCCATGCCGCATTCACCACCTGTTCCACCCGTTGTCTGGTGTCGGTCTCCGCGGCGGGCGGCGGCAGCGTCCGAAGCGTGGCCAACAGATCGGCGAAGCCCTGGTCGGCGACGGCCATCAGCAGGCCATCGCGATCGCCGAAGTGATACTGGATGACACCCCAGGTCATTCCGGCCCGCTCGGCGATGTGTTTGGCGCTAGCAGCAGCAAACCCTTCCTCCAGCACGCACCGCACGGTCTCGTCGATGGCCAGAGCACGGGTGCGCTCAGCGCGTGCCTGGTTACCGTGCGCGGGTCGGCGTGGAGCAATTCGGGGAGCCATGCCGCTAAGGGGACCACACCGGTCGCGGCCCGAGAAGCTATTGACACCAAAACATTAATAGCTTTATGGTTCTGGAAATGGTGGTCGGCGCCGCAGCGTCGGTCGGCTTCCGCGTCGATGCGAAGGAGAAACCGTGGGCGATCCGTTGGCAAACGGCAAGCGGTACAAGGTGATCCTGTGGGCCACCGGCACCATAGGACGGTTCGCCATCCGCACAATCCTCGACCGGCCCAATCTGGAATTGGCGGGAGTGTGGGTGCATTCGGAAACAAAGGACGGCCAGGACGCCGGCACGTTGGCCGGTCTGGATCCAATCGGTATCGCCGCCACCCGCGACGCCGAGGCGCTGTTGGCGTCGGACGCCGATTGTGTGATGTACGTGGGGACCGGCACGTCGCGGCCCAAAGAGGCCCGCGACGACTTCTGCCGGATCCTGCGGGCGGGCAAGAACCTGGTCACTACGTCGATTCCGGGCTTGGTCTACGAGCGTGGCTCGCTATCGGCCCGCTGCGCGAAGCCGCGCTTGCCGGAGCAAGTTCGTTGTTCTCCTCGGGCGTGGAGCCAGGATTCGGCTGTGACCTACTGCCGATCGCGCTGACGACGATGTCACACACCGTGTACTCCATCCGGGGTCTCGAGATCACCAACTATTCGGAGTATCCAGTCGCCTTCGATGTGCGCGACACCTTTGGGTTCGGCATACCGCTGGATTATCAAGGGGGACTTCGCACTCCGGGTGCGTTGAGGTTCGGGTGGGGCGCAGCGGTGACCATGGTGGCCGACGCCATGGGCGTCACGCTCGACGAGATCCGGGAATCGTGTGAGTTTGCACCGGCGACACGACGCATCGACGCGGCGTCCGGGGTCGTCGAGGAGGGCAAAGTCGGAGCGGTGTGGACGCGCTGCATCGGCGTCGTCGACGGCGTTGAAGCGATCACCATCGAGCATATCGACCGGATGGCCGACGACTTCGCGCCGGACTGGCCCAAAGGTCGTGACGGCGGCACCGACGGCATCTGGCGGGTCATCATCGACGGCGAACCCAGCTTCGACGCCGAGTTCCAGGTCGGGTTTCGGCCCGGCGAAAACACCAGTAACCAAGGGCTGTTTAGCGACGGGAATGCGGGCGCTCAACGCGATCCCGTGGGCGTGTGAGACCGACCCAGGCATCGTCGACGCCCTACACCTTCCACTTACCCCAGCGGTAGGCGGCATGCGACCGCACCGCGACGGCATTCGCGCCTTCTGAGCAGAGAAAAGAGACACCGATGGGTTCACTTGACGGAAAGATTGCGATCGTCACCGGCACCAGCCGCGGCGTCGGGGTCGGCATCGCCCACGAACTGTTGCGAGCGGGCGCCACCGTCGTCGGCTGCTCGCGCAAGCCGCTCGACACCATCCCCGGTACCGACGAACATCCAAATTGGGCGGACCGCTCGGCGCAGCTGGTGTGCGACCAGGGCGACCACCACGCGATCGATGCCATGGTGCAACAGGTGGCCGACACCTACGGCCGCATCGACATCCTGGTCAACAACGCCGGCGGGACAGTACCCGCGCCACACGCCGAAGACATTCCCGAACTCGTGCAGAAGATGCAGGGCGCGCCGCGCAGCGACGATGACTACGAACGCACTGTGCTGTTCCACGCGTTCGCCATCCAGATGAACCTCACCAGCCCGCTGTGGTTCGCCATCAGGGTATATCGGCAGATGCGGCGCCAAGATGGCACCGGTTGCATCATCAACATCTCCAGCGGCGCCTCGCACCCGGCCGGCTCGCCGACGCTGGTGTCCTATGGCGCGGCCAAGTCCGGCCTGAACCATCTCACCCGGTCACTGGCCGAGGAATGGGGACCGCACGCGCGCGTCAACGCGATCGCTCTTGGGCCACACATCACCGAGAACTTCCGCTCGTTCGTGCTGCCCAACGACGATCCCACCGGCGCCGGATACTTCGCCAGAATCCCGCTACAGCGAGGAGGTGAGCCTGCGGAGGTCGGGCGCACCTGTGTGTTCCTCGCCGGTGGCGGGGCCGATTTCATCAACGGCACCACGATCGAGATCGATGGCGGCATGATGCCCGGCGTGCTCTACGAAGCCGGTTTGAAGACAATCACCGATCTGCTCTGAAGGGACGATTCTGATGAAACGCAGAGTGATTCAATTCTCCACCGGCAACGTCGGCGAGCATGCCCTGCGCGCGCTGATCGGCCGGCCCGATCTCGAACTGGTCGGCGTGCACGCCAACGGAACCGACAAGATCGGGCGCGACGCCGCCGAACTGTGCGGGCTGACCGCACCGACCGGCATAACCGCGACCGACGATCTCGACGCGCTACTGGCGCTGGACGCGGACTGCGTCGTCTACACCACCCAAGCCGAAACCCGGCCACAGGAGGCCGTCGATGAACTGACTCGGTTCCTGAACGCGGGCGTCAACGTGGTGGGCACCTCGCTGGTTTGGATGGTCGCGCCCCAGCATGCCGATGCCTGGCTGCGCCAGCCGCTGGAGCAGGCCTGCAAGCAGGGCGACTCCACGTTGTACGTAAACGGCATCGACCCCGGCTTTTCCGGGGACACCTTGGCGCATGCGGCGCTGAGCCTGTCCACGCGGGCCACCGCGGTGACCGTGCAGGAGATCTGCGACTACGGCAGCTACGACGACGCCGAATTCACCGGCGTCAGTTTCGGATTCGGCACGACACCGGACCACACGCCGATCATATTTGCGCCCGGCGTCTTGACGTCGCTGTGGGGCGGACAGGTGCGCACCCTCGCCGACAACCTAGGCATCAAACTCGACGAGGTGCGCGAGCGCCACGAAAAGTGGGTCGCCGAGCGACGCATCGATTGCACAATGATGACGGTTGAACCCGCCCAGGTCGCCGCGGTGCGGTTCGGCGTCGAGGGCGTAGCCAATGGTGACGTCGTGATCACCATGGAGCACGTCAACCGGCTCACCGATGCCGCCGCGCCGGACTGGGCCTTCCCGCCTGACGGGCGGCCTGGCGTGCACCGCGTCGTCGTGGACGGCGATCCCGGGGTCGAGATCAACACCCACATCGGGATAGGCGTCGACCACAACCAGGGGGGCGTCATCGGCACAGCAGCGCGTGCGGTCAACGCCATCGACGCGGTCTGCGCGGCTCCGGCAGGCATCCTCGCCGCACACAATTTACGGCCGACCGATCATCTACGCGGCACCATGTGGTGACGCCAGTTTCAGGGTAAGTCGGTGGCCAGCAACGTCATTGGCAGGCCCAGTACCGTCATCTCCGATTCGTCGAGTGCGAAGCCGTCACCGTCTCGATGCTGGCGGAACCGGGTGATCGCCCCATACCGGGCGGCCACCTGCTCACCGGCAGCCATGTCGGCGACCCGGATCGCGACCGAGTAGACGCCGTCGCCGCGGGAGGCGAGAAACTCGGCCACCGCGCTGCTGCGTCCCGCCTCGGTGTCCAGCGGGCTGATCAGCTCCACCCCTCCGGTCCAATCCACCCTCACCTGCAAACCGACGTCTCCCAATTCGACGGCGGTGAAGGTGAATCCGACTTCGGAAAAGAACGCAGTGGCCGCCTCGAACCGCTCGCGGTCAACGGCATAGATCACGTGATGCATTCTCGGCGATGCGGTCACATCGGCCTTTCCGACGGTGCAAAGGTGGACATCTTTCAGACCCCGACGATGCTCTGGATAGCCTGGCCGTAAACCGCGACGACCGCGGCGGGATCGTCATCGCGCAACGCTTCATCGGACATGCTCAGCGACTGCAGCAGCCCACCGACCTGGGCGGCGATCAACCTCGCACGCAGCACCGGATCCGGCCCGGGTAGCCGCTCCCTTAGCAGCTCGATGAACGACGAGTCCACGATCTCGTAGAGCCGCGCCCGCACCGCCGGGCTGTCGGACGCCCGCACCAACGTGGTGTGCACCCGCAGCATCTTCCCCGACGCGCGACTGAGCACGAAATCCACCAGCCGGGTACCGAGCGTATCCAACGGGCCGGCCAACACGTCGTCCCAAAACCCTCGCACCGGGAGCGTTTCGAGGAACAACTCCTCCTTCGATCCAAAGTGGCGGATGACCAACGCCGGGTCGACGCCGACGTCCGCGGCGATCGCGCGCACCGAGGTTGAGGCGTAACCGTCGCGCCAGAACCTTCGGGCCGCGCAGCGCTTGATCGCTTCGGCGGTCGTCATGGACCGACCGCGTCGAGACGCCGCGTTTGTGGCTGCCTGCGCCATCGTGGTCCTCCTAGGACTCGAAGTGAATGCCCATCCTGCCCTCAGCTCCCCATCTGGTCAACACTGTTGACGGGCATGGGGTCAACGGTGTTGACTTGGCGAGATCATCCGCATCTGGGCAGGAGCTGTGCACCATGACCAATCCATTGGACAACATCGATAAGAACTACAAAGTCGTGGTCTGGGCGACCGGCCGGGTCGGTAAGCTGGCCATTCGCTCGGTTGCCGGCCGCCCGAATCTGGAACTTGTTGGAGTGTGGGTCCATTCGGAATCCAAGGACGGTCAGGACGCCGGCACGCTCGCCGGGATCGACCCCCTTGGTGTCAGCGCAACCCGAGATAAAGACGCGATTCTGTCCGGTGACGCCGACTGCATCATCTACACCGGGCCGGCGACCAACCGTCCACGTGAGGCGTTCGAGGATTTCTGCAGGATCCTACGGGCGGGTAAGAATATCGTGACGACGTCGGTGCCGGGGATGGTCTACCCGCGTGGCTCGTTGAAGCCCTCGACGCTGCAGCGGGTCGTCGATGCCGCCCGCGAAGGCGGCAGCTCGATCTATTCGACAGGCATCGAGCCTGGCTTCGGATGTGATCTTTTCGCGGTGGCGCTGTCGTCGATGTCGAACCGGGTGTATTCGGTTCGCGGCTTGGAGATTACCGACTACTCCCGCGACAGCACGATCTACGAGATGCGCGAGTTGTTCGGCTTCGGTCAACCGCTGGACTATCAGGGCGGCGTGATGATCCCGGGCGTCATCAAATTCGGTTGGGGTGCGGCGGTGACGATGGTCGCTGAAGCGTTCGGGGTGCAGCTCGACGAAGTTCGTGAGGACTGCAAGTTCGCGCCTGCGCCGCGCCGACTCGAGACGCTCTCCGGGGTCATCGAGGAAGGCACCGTGGGCGGCGTCTGGTTCCGCTGCATCGGCGTGGTGGACGGCCATGAAGCCATCACCATCGAGCATGTCGACCGGATGGCCGACGATATCGCCCCGGATTGGCCGAAGAGCCGCGCCGGCGGAATTGACGGAGTGTGGCGCGTCATCATCGAGGGCGAGCCGAGCTTCGATGCCGAATTCGAGGTCGGTTTCAACGACGACGAGGACTCCACAGATCACGGCTTGCTCGCGACTGGCATGCGGGCCATCAACGCCATCCCGTGGGTATGCGCTGCCGAACCCGGCCTTGTCGATGCATTGCGCATCCCGCTGACCCCTGCCATCGGGTCGCTGCGTCTGAAAGGAGAAGGCATCCGGGCAATCTGACTGCATCGCATGTCTTCAGCACACGTCAATCCATTCCCGAAAGCCAGTTGCTTCGGCGATCGACAGGAGGCCAACTGTACCGAGCCCGTGGTGCGCTTGCCGGCCTCGCTCGTCGAAGTACCCAGCAGGTCAATTCACCACTCGAACAGGGATCGACAATGACACTTGACACCGGACCGCGGAAACGGCCAGATGTAGACCTGACCGACGGCACGTTCTACGCAGACAGCAGCACTCGCGATGCGTACCGGTGGATGCGGACCAACGAGCGCAACCCCGAGTTGTTCTCGTCCACCGGCGGCATCCGGCCCGACCAGCCCGGGATGCCGTACATGATCGAGATGGACGATCCCGCCCATCTGTGGCGGCGCAAGTTGGTCAACGCCGGCTTCACCCGCAAACGGGTGATGGACAAGGTGCCCTCGATTGAGCGGCTGTGTGACACGCTGATCGACGCCGTGTGCGAACGCGGAGAATGCGACTTCATCCGCGACATCGCCGCACCACTGCCGATGGCGGTCATCGGCGACCTGCTCGACGTGTACGGCATTCCGCACGAACAAAGGCCAATCCAGTGACTGAGGCTGAGCAGCGAGTGCTCCGCGTCGTGCAATGGACGACGGGCAACGTGGCTGCGGAGGTCGTGCGTGCCCTCACGAGCCGACCGGATATCGCTGTGGTCGGCGCATACGCCCGCTCGCCCGAGAAAGTCGGGGTCGACCTGGGCGCGCTGTGCAGTCTGGGAACGGACCTGGGCGTCTGGGCTACCGCCGACGTGGATGCCTTAGTCGAGTTGCGGCCTGACTGCGTGGTGTACACGCCCCTGCACTTCAACCTTGCTGAGGTGCAACGCATACTACGAGCCGGTGTCAATGTCGTCACCAGCGCGGAATTCCTGACAGGCGTCAATCTGTCCAGCAATGACCGTGCAGCGCTCAACTCTGCTGCGCTCGGCGGTGGCTCGAGCATTTTCGGCAGCGGAATGAACCCGGGGTTCGTGCAGCTTGCCGCCGCGGTGGCCAGCGGTGTCTCCACGGACGTGCGCAGAGCAACAGTAGTGGAGTCCGTTGACGTCTCCGAGTTCATCGGAGATGCCAACTTCGCTGGGGTCGGATGGGGTCGACCCAAGAACGCGCCCGGCCACGTGGAGGACGTACGCGCCGGGACGGCGGTGTTCGCCGAAGCGGTTGACGTGTTAGCGCGCATGCTGCGCGTCGAACTCGACGAGATTTCCTGTTCGGTCGAGTTCGCGCACGCAACAGAAGAAGTGGTCGCAGACGGCGTCCTGATTCGCGACGGCCATGTCGGCGGTATCGAGGTCAGATGGAGCGGACATCAGGCTGGCCAGGAGGTGGTTTGTGTCAAGCAGCGATGGGCCGCCACGCCGCTGCTGGAGCCAGCATGGCACATAGAACACGGCTACGTCATCGACATTTCTGGCGACCCGAACGTGCGCATGAAGATCGACCTGCTGCCCACCGATGCAGATCTCGCCGATTGGTCAACGCAACGCATGCGCAACATTGGCCTACGGATCACCGCCGCACCATTGGTGAACGCCATTCCGGCGGTGTGCGCGGCGCCGCCCGGCATCGTCACCTACGCTGAACTTCCCGCGATTGCAGCGCTTCTCGCACCCGAGTCCGGAGCACGCCACAGACGGTGCACCGACGAGGTGACCGCATGATCCGAAAGTCCTTCTGCCGAATCTGCACATCCGCATGTGGGGTGTTCATCGAGGTCGACGACGAAGAGCATGTGCTCAGCGTCCGCGGCGACGCCGATAACCCACTCTCGCGCGGCTACACCTGCTCCAAGGGCCGGGCCATGGGACACGGCCACCACCGCGAGGACCGGCTGCTGTATCCGAAGATACGCAACGGCGTTGCAATGGAGCGGGTTTCGTGGGATGAAGCGCTTGACGACGTCGCTGCCAAGCTGCGCGCCATCATCGACGAGGCCGGACCGGACGCCGTCGGCATCTTCCTCGGCGGCGGCGGGTACCTCGACAGTGCCGCCTACGCGACCGCGCAGCTGATGCGCAAGGCACTTCGCACTCGCTCCTACTACAGCGACATGACGATCGACACCGTATCCAAGATACTCGTGGGCGAGATGATCGGCGGCTTTGCCGCTTTGCCGCGTCCGGACTTCGGCCGCTGCCGAATGACGATTTACGTCGGCACCAATCCCCTTGTCTCACATGGACACACCGCGATGCTGAACAGCCCGGCCGTGCGGATGCGGGAGTTCACCACTGAGGGGCAGGTGTGGGTGCTCGACCCGTGCCGCTCGGAGACCGCGGTCAAGGCGACGCGACACCTGCAGACCAGGCCGGGGACCGACTACGCGGTGCTGGCCTACCTGGTGCGCGAGCTGCTGCGCGATGGCGCCGATCGCGAATACCTCGACCGGCACGCGCAGGACGTCGAGGCGCTGGCAGCGGCCGTCGAGGGCTTTACGTGCGCCCGGGCGGCGGCGATCAGCGGCATCGCGACCAAGGGCCTGGAAGAGTTCCTGGCCGCAGTACGGCGCGCCGGCAGGGTCAGCGTCGAGTCGGGCACCGGCGTGTCAATGTCGCCTGCGGCCAACGTGACCGCGTGGATGACCTGGGCGCTGATGATCGTCACCGGGTCACTCGACCGCGAGGGCGGCGCCTGGTCGAATCCCGGCATGCTCACCCAGCTCGACAACCGCCGCATCCCGACTGCCCCGGAGGAGGGGTTCCGCGGGCCCGGACCCGCGAGCCGCCCCGACCTGCGCTCGGTCGCAGGCGAATACCCTTGCTCGGCAATGCCGGACGAGATCGAGAGTGGTAACCTGCGCGCGCTGATCAATCTCAGCGGCAACCTGGTCACCTGCATGCCGGGAACCGAGCGGATCACCGACGCGCTGCGACAACTCGAGGTCCTGGTCACGGTCGAGATCGTCGACAACGCGACGACGGCGCTGTCCACTCACGTGTTGCCCGCCAAGGATCAGCTGGAGCGTCCCGATGTGTCGCTGGGTACAGACCTTTCGTTCCCCGAGCTCGGTGCGCAGTTCACCCCCGCGGTGGTAGCGCCGCGAGGTGACGTCCGGTCCTACTGGTGGATCCTGACCCAAATCGGAAAGCGGATGAGTCAGGACTTCTTCCCCGGAGTGAACCCAGACACCGCCACCGACGACGACGTGGTGGCGCTACTCGCGCTGGGCGCGCGGACGCCCATCGACAGCAGCGGCGAAGCGAATTATACGGTGGCGGGGCCGCGGCCATTTGGCTGGCTGCAGTCACGAGCCGACGAGTTCGGGGGCTGGCGACTGGCACCAGGCCCGCTCGTGGCTCAGCTTGCAGCGCTGGCACCCCCATCCGAGCTGGTACTGATCTCGCGACGGCAGAAGCAGCACCTCAATTCCCGCAAATCGGCCAGTCCCGACACCGGGTGCATCTACGTCAATCCCGACGACGCCGCCAAACGAGGCCTGGGCGACGGGGACATCGCGGTCATTCGAAGCAGGCACGGACAACTCAAGGGCCCCGTGAAGATCGATCCCACCCTTGTGTCCGGTGCCGTTTCGGTGCCGCACGGCTTTGAGGGCAGCTTCAACGTCAACCAGCTCACCAGCGCCGAAGACATCGATTCGATCACCGGGATGCCCGTCTTCTCGAACTTGCCTGTAGAACTTGCTAGAGCGGGCAACCCCTGGAGGTAGTAGCACTTTGATACCAGCACAATCAATCTCGAGCGAATCGAGGCTGGGCACATATCTGTGGGAGTGTTGTTGGACAAGTCGGTTCGGATCGACATGGGACGAGGTTCGGCGGCTGGCGGCGGGGTTGCCGCTCCCACGAACACGGTTACGTCGGCACGAGCTACGGTCGGCGATGTGCGTTCCTGGGCCTTGGCTAACCATTGCAACGGCGTGGGAATGCGTGGACGCCTGTCCCAGAACATCATCGAGGCATACAACCGAGCCCATTGAGTGCGGTCCGGGCACCCGTACCTGGCGCCGTAAGCAAAATTGAATCCATCGTCGTGGGCTCTGCATTTCGTCACTGGTAGCGAAATGCGTTGCGCGACAATTTGTTACGCCGATAATAGATATTATGTCTAGCGGTGGGTGGCTTTGGTGTCGACGGTGAGAGCGTTGAATCGGATGTCGTGTTCTGCGGGGATGTCGCCGGCGGGGGTGTAGAGCGGCGACCCGCTGTAGTGGATGTCGAACCATCCGGGTAGTGGGGTGGGTGTGAGGTGTCGGCGCTGGATGATGTGTCCGGCGCGGTCGACGAGGCGGAGTTGGCCGGTCGATTCGGTGCGGTAGGTCAGCCACAGGTAGCGATCCCACATCAGACAACCATGCAGGAGCGCCTCGCCTGCGGTGTGGTCGCCGGGGAGCATGGTGGTGAATCCGTCGCCGAGGTCGGCGACCCATTCCACGTGACCGTTGTCGCTGGCCCGGCTGATGACAGCTGGCACGTGGGAGCACACCGCCGCGGGTAGTAGTTGGTTATCGAGGATGGCGGTGCGGGTGTCGACCCAGAAGGTCGTGGGCGTAAACAGCTCGCCGGGTTCGGGTCGGTCAGGGAACGGTTCGAGGTCCTCCAGGAGCCACAGCTGAGTCATAGTGGCTCGTCGAGCACCAGGACGACGAACAGGTGCCGGTCGACGTCGGCGGCGGGAACGCCGGCGCCGGCGTCGATATAGGCGGTGAGCCCGACGAGGCCGAGCCCTCCATTCTGAACCGCTTGGCTCACCTGTGTTGCGACGCCGGTGACGACACCGCGCGCCTCGGGTGGCCCGTTGCTGATGGTGGCGGTCGGATCGTCGAGGTCGACGGTGATGCGATCACCAACGCGAGGGATGGTGGGTCCGAACGCTATTGGGGGAGCTGTGATGTGAATGGTGCGCCGCGCGCGCTTTTGCTGCACACGGAATTCCGCGACCTGCTCCACTGTCGGTGCAACGAGCAGCAGGTCGGTCAGCGTGACGACGGCACCGCCGGGTTCGCATACCCCGTCGGGGATGCGCAGTGGCTCGGGGAACTTGTCGACTCGCGCGGCCGGGACGAGGGTTTCTGCGGCGGTCGGGTCGGCTGGCGAACCGAGATAGATTTGGCTCAGCTTGTCGATGGTCGCTGTTACTTCGACACCGGGTTGACCGTCGCGGTGCCAAGACAACCAGATGCCGACAGGCTGCTTGTGGGGGTCGCCATAGCTCGGGTCCCACCGCGCGAGGCCGCCGTGCACGACGATCAGGTCTCGCGTACGGTCCCAATCTGCTACGGAGACAGGGGATTGGTGATGTGAGGTTGGGTGGGCGGTCAGGGTACCGGCGATGGTGGCGCCCACCTCGGGTGGTGTGCGGCAGCATCCGTACTCGAACGGGGCTACCCGAACGGTCAGCGACGGCGGCGGGGGTGTTGTCACGGATTCACCGGGAGATCGACGATCCGCAGCGCGAAGGCAGCGGGTCCCAGTGCACCTGGCCAATGACCCTACGTCCGGCGGACGTCCTGCGTCAAGTAAACGGTTCTGGCGGTTACGTTTCGTCACCGGTGACGAAATAGGTTGCGGCACAACGGCTGCACCGATAAGCGGCGATAGTACGTCAGCTGGCCGAGGGGGGCGACTACTTCCAGTGTTCGGGGTCGGGTCCACACCAGGTTGTCACCCCGGAATTGCAGACTCAGTAACCCGCCATCGTCGTCATGTGGCCAGGCCACATTGGTGTGGCCTGCCGCGTCCTGTGTGAGCTCTGCGAGCCACTGGGTGACTTCTGTGGGTGAATCTTCCATCCGCCATGTCGTACCGCCACCGAGACCGCCGGTCGACTTGTCGAGAAAGATCCAGACGTACACAGTGGTGTAGCCGTTTGCGTCGGGTTCACGGCTGATTTCCCAACTCACACGGCGCGCGGCATTGCTGTACTGGCGCCGACCGAGATCATGGCAAATGCCACGTAAAGCCTTCGACCAAGCCTCTGGGACCTCGACGTCATCAACAGCTCTGGCGCCGCCGTTGGGCGTCCACTCGATTGCGAACGACTCTGTTTCGGTCGACCCCATCTAGTGACTCTGGCACACAACTACGTTGGACGCCTCTACTTTCGTCACTGGTGACGAAATGCGGTGTGCTGCAACATTTTAACGCCGATAAGATACCTTATGTCAAGTAAACTTGACAACGTGCTGGCGAGAGTGGTTGTCGGCCCGCTGTGGTGTCATGGGTCTGTGGTGCTAAACCGCCCTGGATTTTCCCGTGATGTGTTAAGCGTGATTGGAACGTGAGTTGAACGCACCTTTGCCTGCCTGGGCTGACGCCCTGCGTGGCCTGATCATCGAGACCCTCGACGGCCTCGGCGCCGTCGCCGATCAGATCGGCGACGAACTCATCAACGTCGTCCCGCCGCTGCCGCAGGCCAATTTCGGGATACGGGATCGTGTACCACTGCACGCAGGTCGTCCTGTTCTGGGCGGGCAGCGTGATCGGTGGCGAACGCATTCCCCGCGACCGTGCCGCCGAGTTCACCGCGACCGGAACAGTCGCAGGCCTGCACACGGCGCTCGACGACGTCGCTGCCCGATTGCCGGCTTGGATCGCGATCGCCGCTACCGACGGAGTTCGCGACCGGACCGCGGCCGGATCCCGCGCCGCGACGGCCACCCCGGAGTATCTCCTTGGCCACCTGGTCCGGGAACTGGCCCAACACCTCGGGCAGCTCGAGATCACGCGCGACGCCATCGCGACCGGGCCGTAAGGCCGTGCTCCGGCGCGGCTGCTCTACCGCACGAGGACATGCATGCTTCTGTTCTGAGTCAAGTGACGAAATGCGTTGCAGCACAACCTGTGGGCCGATGAGATAGGTCATGTCAAGTAACCTTGACGGCGCGCTGGTGGGGTGCTTGCCCGAAGAGCGGTTCGTCGGGCCGAGGTGGTGGCACGAATCTGCGGTGTGTTTGAACTCAGGTCGTCACTTGCTTGTGCCAGTCATGCGTGCGCGGGCGGCGACGAGGGGGTCGACGGCCACCCTTGACATTGACCCATGGTCAACCTTTCATCCTGTTTCACATGAGCGCTCACGCAGTCAGCGTGAACGCTTCGACAGGGAGGTCGACCATGCCATACCCGTACACATTCGGCGGTGTCACTCGATGCGGTGACCGCTGCAGCAGTCTGCATGACACCACGGACGATGACTTCAAATGTCCTCACACTCAGCGTGATCGGGCACTCGCATGCCGATAGTATCGGATGCCGATCGGGCCATTCGTGTAGAGAATCTTCGGAAGTCGTTCGGTGAGCTCGAGGTGCTTCGAGGCGTGGATTTCGATGTGGCGCGAGGCAGCATTTTCGCGCTTTTGGGCTCGAACGGGGCGGGCAAGACCACCGCCGTGAAGATCTTGTCGACGTTGCTGCGACCCGACGGAGGTTCGGCCGTCGTCAATGGTTTCGACGTCACTACGCGACCCGGTGATGTGCGCGAGTCGATCAGCCTCACCGGACAGTTCGCCGCGGTGGATGAGATCTTGACCGCGCGGGAGAACCTGGTCCTCATTGCAAAGCTCCGGCACCTTTCAGACCCTGCGGGCACCGCAGATGCCCTCTTGGAGCAGTTTTCGCTGGCCGACGCGGCTTCTCGGAGAGTGTCGACGTATTCAGGTGGGATGCGCCGTCGTCTGGACATCGCCATGAGTCTCATCGGAGATCCGCCGGTGATCTTCTTGGACGAGCCGACGACCGGGCTTGACCCTGAGGCGCGCGTCGAGGTGTGGCGGACCGTGAAAGAGCTCGCCGGGCGCGGTACAACCGTTTTGCTGACCACGCAATATCTGGAGGAGGCGGAACATCTCGCGGACAGGATCGCCATACTCCATCGTGGTCGGATCATCGTGAACGGTTCACTCGATGACCTCAAACAGCACCTTCCTCCCACAAAGGTTGAGTACGTGGAGAAGCAGCCGACACTCGAAGACGTGTTCTTCGCCATCGTCGGTGACAAGTCAGACACGACACGGGCTGCAGAGCCTCGACCGACGACCAAGGATTGACTCATGGCCATTCAGTCTCTAGGGGACACCGCTGTCCTCACCGGACGCACATTGCGTCACGTCACACGCAGTGTGGACACCATCATCACCACCGCGCTCATGCCGATTGCCATGATGCTCATGTTCGTCTACGTGTTCGGAGGCGCAATCGACACCGGTGCAGTCGAATACATCGACTACATGCTGCCCGGCATTCTGCTCATCACGATCGCCTCTGGCACCTCCTACACTGCATTTCGACTCTTTCAGGACGTGCAGGGCGGCATCTTCGAGCGTTTCCGTTCTATGCCGATCGGCCGATCAGGGGTGCTGTGGGCACACGTGCTGACCTCACTGGTCTCCAACATCATCTCGTTGGTGATCGTCGTTGTGGTGGCTCTGCTCATGGGATTTCGTTCCGCCGCGGGGATGCCGGCCTGGCTCGGAGTTGTCGCGATCCTGCTGTTGTTCACGCTTGCGCTGACCTGGATCGCGGTGATCCCCGGGCTCACCGCGACATCGGTGGAAGGGGCGAGCGTGTTCGCCTACCCACTCATCTTCCTGCCCTTCGTCAGCTCAGCATTTGTGCCCACCGAGACCATGCCCGGCCCGGTGCGATGGTTTGCCGAGAATCAGCCTGCGACGTCGATCGTCAACGCGATCCGAGAACTTCTGACCGGTCAGGCTGCGGCCTCGGACACGTGGATCGCGGTGGCGTGGTGTGCCGGTATCTTCGTCATCGCATACGGTTTCGCGGCAATCACCTACCGGCGGAAGATCGGCTGAGGCAGTCTGAGACCCATGCTCACCATCAGTCAACTGGCCACCTACGCGGGTGTGACTGTGCGGGCCATCCGGCACTATCACAAGATGGGGCTGCTGGCCGAGCCCGTGCGCGACCACTCCGGGTATCGAAGCTATGACGCAGCGGCGGTTGTCAGGCTGATCCGAATCCGCACATTGGCCGACGCAGGTGTGCCACTTGCCCGGGTGGAAGAGTTACTCGACGCAGAGTCGGACGAGTTCGCCGAGGGGCTGACCGAGATCGACAGAAAGCTACGCGCCGAGATCCGCCGACTTCAAGACACTCGCAAACGGCTGACCCGTCTCGCCGCAGGGGATCACTTGGCCCTCCCGCAGAGCGTGGTCGATTATCTGGATCGGTTGCGCGGTCTCGACGTTGAGGAACGCTACATCGAGATGGAACGCGACGCGTGGATCATGATCGCCGCCCAAGTACCGGACCAGATCGACGACATAATCGTGTCGAAGCACAGGCAGCTGGACGACCCGGATACCTTACGGCTCTACAGTCTGCTGAGCGATGCGTTCGATTGGGCCGTCGATGATCCGCGAGTCGATGAGGCGGCCGAGATCATCGAGCGCCAGATGATCGCGGCTGTGCAGGCAGGCGAGATCGAGGTCGACGGACTCGACGACCCGTTCATCAATTTGTTGGACTCCACCACTTTTGATGCTGCGCCGGTCATGAAAGCAATTTTCTCGAACCTCGAGAAACGAGGATGGAAAGGGTGGACGCGCATCGAACGGGTACCAGCCGACAGACTCGACATGACGCCCTTTGGTGTGACGCCTGCCCAGTCGAGCGGTACCTGAGCGGCTGGACGGGTTACCGCCGCCGGTATCGCCGCAGCTGGTCGGGCATCGCGTCTGCTTCGCGCTGTGCGCCCTGTTGAAGCTCGTCGTCATTCTCTGGGTAGCAGGTGACGGGAGCCTTGCTGACGGAACGTTTTCGGGATCGGGGGGGTCTAGAACCGGTGGTGGGGTCTCGGACGTGCGGAGGCTTGTTGAGTCTGGGAATAGAACTTGAGTTTGATTCGCTCAATGGGGTGTCACTGTTTTGGCTCTGTGCAGGTAGGAGGTTGATGACAATGGCTGTTCCTGCTCGTCGTAACACTGCTGTGGCGCAGTGGAATCCGTTCCGGGAGCTCGATGATTTCCACACCCGGATGAACCAGTTGATGGAGTCGGCCTTCGGCGGGTTCGCGGGTGTGGACTCGTGGGTTCCGCCGGTCACCGTCGAGGAAACCGAGTCGTCGTTTGTCGTGGAAGCTGAGGTTCCCGGGGTGAAGCGCGAAAACCTGACTGTGGACGTTCAGCGCAACGAACTGTCGATTTCGGGACAGATCGACGACAGTGATCGTGAGGGCGTGGTGCACAGCTCCACGCGTAGAACGGGTTCGTTCTACTACCGTACGACTGTTCCCGGGAACGTCGACGCTGACTCAGTCAGCGCCACCCTAAAAGACGGTGTCCTGCGGGTGGAGGTACCCAAAACCGAACCAGTGCAGGGCAAGCGGATCGAGATCACGGCAGGCTAAGGCTCTGCGGCACACAGGGGGCCTCGGCCAAGGCCCCCTGAGTGGCGATTGCGCCTCGTGCCCGGTCCGCGCCGACCCGGGTGGTCGTGTTGAGTGCGGCCGTGTCAGAGCATGGCTGCAGCTAGCGCCACCACACACGCCGCGAGGGCGCCAGCGATGAGGGCCACTGCCACGCTGCTGACGAATAGTCCCGCGACCGTGACCACCGTGGCCGTGGTGGCCGTGAGGATGGCTGCGGTACTCATCCGGATCGGTGCATCGACCGCGTCGGTCGGCGTGTCATCACGGTGTATCAAGGGCGCCGATGGATCGCGCTCGGGTGGGTAGTTCAAGGCCATTGGTTCTCCGCTCCACACGGTGGGCCGCCCAGATGGGCAGGGTGAGTCGGTGAACCAGCGTCAAGGGTGCAGTGGCGGCCGGGATTCACCAGGGAACCGATCAACGGGTGAATCGCCGCAGGTAGCTGAGAAATGAGCGGCGGCGCCTGCCGCGGATGCAGGCTGCTGGTCGGGCACGGCTGGTGATCAACCGTTGTGCGTAGCCTAGGTATTCGGTGCGCCACCCGCAACATATGCGCTGCTCTGGTCGTTCGCGCACAGACTGGCTTACCAGTTGTCGGAGTCGTGGTGGCGGGTCGCCAGTGTTTGGGCCAGGGTGGTGAGTTTGATGTTGAGCTGCTGGGACGTGCGGCGCAGGACGTCAAAGGCTTCGTCGGCACTCATGTTGCGTTTGGCCATGAGGATGCCTTTGGCCTGCCCGATCACATCACGGCTGTCGATCGCTTGACGCATGCGGGTGGCGTGTAGCTCGGCGGCGGTGGCGGCCGAGGTATGGGCCACGGCCAGGGACGCATGGGTGGCCAGCAGCAGGGCCGCTGTGTGGTCGTCTTCGGTGAACCCGCGTGGTTGCCGCGTGTACAGGTTCAGGGTCCCAGCCTTGGCTGGTGCCATGGCGTCGGGGTGCAGGGACGTCGACATCACCGCGGAGATGCCCAGTTCGCGGGCAGCGGTGGAGAATTGGGGCCAGCGTTGTTCCGTCGCGAGATCGGCTGACTCGGTGAGGCCGGTGCCGTTGAAGGTGACGGACTGCAGCGTGGGTCCTTCATTGAGTTTGTGCTGCAGGTCGTCGAGTTCGATGGCGAGGGGGTCGGTGTAGGCGGGTGTGTGGAAGATTCCGTCGGGTCCCTTGATGCTGACGCTGGCGACATCGACGTCAGCGATGACGTGTCGAGCCGTGTCGACGACTTGCTGAAGTACCTCCCCCACCGACTTGATCTGCAGCAGTGCCCCAGTCAGGGTGGCGAACTCCCGGGCGAGGCGACCGAAACCGACGCCGGCGTCCGAGTCGGCTGCATCAACAAACCGTTGTTTGTCTGCGCTCCAACCAAAATTCTCTGACATTGTCCGCTCGTTAGGTCGCTGTGGAATCCCAGGGTGTGAGGTTCAGGACGAGGACACCGATAATACCGGCAACTGACTGCCGGTTGACCGCCGTCAGCACCCGGGTGATTGCTCACTGGTACCGGATCTGGCCCCATGTCGCCGCTGCTATGGCCCTGCTCGCCGCCGGCAGTCATCGTCGCCTAGCCGTCGTGGCCTGTACACGCATCAACACTCAGTTCCTGTCGGGCCGAGCGACATTGACAGTGGGGGGATACACCCACCCATCGACCGCGAGCGTGATCGCCGCGCGGACCGGTGGTGGCATCGACTGTTCGCCGGTGTTACAACCGACGGGGTTGACCCACCGCAGGTGGGTGGATTCGAGTCGACAGGAGGTGACACCATGGACCGCATTTTCGACACCACGGTGTGCAATGAGGCAGACCGTGCTGAACAACAACTCGAGCTCTCAGAGGACGTCAGCGGCACCGACGAATATCCTTACACCGATCATTCCAGTGCAGGGCACATTGTTGGTCGCTCGACGCGATCGGTTTGGTGACCCGACGTGGCCCGGCCATCGTCAGACGCGTGCCAGGTTCCGTCGTCCCCGCAGCGGTCCCGGCCCCACCAGGGCGGTCGGCCGGACAGCGCGCTGGACTTGTTCGAGTTCGCACTGCGCTGGTATCGATACGGAGGTGGGCCGGCAGTGGAGATCCTCACGCGGTTTGGCCTCGATCCTCGCACCTTCTTCTCCTGGGAACTCGACTACTTGGAGACTGACCCACCTACGCCGGTACGCCCACAGGTCGTTGGCGCGATGAAATCGGTTGCACGCAAGAGGCTCTGGCTCCTTGGCCCTTAACCCAGATCGGCTGTGCCAGCGACGGGTGGCTGCGATGGACCACCTGCTTTTGCACACCCGGTGGGCAGAGTTAAACTACGTGCAACGGTTGATCACCAGCCGTTTTCCGAGCGCCGGTCGATCAGAGCTGCCGATGTGTCGGTGCTCTCCCGTGTGTGATACGACTGTGGGCAGCGGCCTGGCGGCTGTGAATCGACGGCTTCGCCTGTGTCTGAGGTTCATTGGGCAACCCTCTGGTCTGCTGTCATCTGCGGTGGTGTCAGCCACGCGGGCGCTTGGATTCACTCAAAGTGCGTCCCTGAGTGCGCACTACTTCGACCTTTAGGGGGCGCACGTGTCCACGCCGCTATGCAGCGAAACTGCCAGTCTCGCTGCATTGTTGAACCTGACAGCACTGTGGGTGGCCGCGCACCTACGGACGGTGCCGGCATGTTGAAGGGTGAACGCGTGCCGCCCTGGCAGTGGTGCACCGGCCCCGAGGCCACCAAGGCGTCACCGCACGACATTTCGCCCTCGCCCCTCGCTGCCTCCACCGCCTGGCCGGACGCGCCCGCACCACAGGCTCGGACCCAAGGGCGGCGTTTCCACCATCACGGCCAAGCTGCCGGCACACGCGGTCCCCACCGGCCGGCCGGCTGCGATGCCACCGCCGAGGTCGGCAGGGCGACTGTCTGCGACCTGCTGGTCCTCGCGGCGGCGATGTTCGCGATCGTCGCCTTCCCGTTGTGGTTGTTAGCCGGCAGTATCGGGGCGGGACTCGGGCAGATCGGGGCGATCGCGGCGGCTACCTGTACGACGCTGTCGCCCGTTGGTCTGGTCGCTCTGGCCTGGTGGATTCGCGAGGGCGCCAACAACAATGGATGACGTCGTCGTTGCACAAACACACCCTGCTGCCCAGGCCCAGTCAGGCGTATCCATGGTGGAACGGCTCATCGCGATCAACCCTGACCGGTACGGGCTGCTGGTGGCGGCCACATGGCTGTGGACACGGTTTGATGACGCCCGCAACGCGGTCTTGGTTGGTGAGTTGGCGGCACGCGATATGGCCCCGGAGGACATGAGCAACCTTAAAATGGTGGAGCAGGCACTCCGCCTTGCATGCCTGGAGGCGCCGGACATGGTGCGCCGCTGGTGCTTAGGTGAGGACCAGCTATTCTCCCACCCCTGTCCGCCGCCTCAGGCCGACCAGGTCGCCTAACTCCGCCGCCCCGATTCGCATCACTTGCCCGCCTGATCGGGGGTGGGAGTCAGCAGCGATGAACGGTAGCTCACCAGGGTTGCGGTTCGGGGAGCGCTTTTTGCCTCCGCACGAAGCCGACGTGGTGCGCTCCGGTGAGGTGTGCGACGCCGTCGGCGAGCATCGACGACAGGCCCTCGGCCACCGTGTCATCGGGCTCGCCGTACACCTGCAGACTCTCGACGGTGCAGTGCTGCATGACGTCGCTGATGTACGGGTCTGACAGGCTCCAGTGACGCAGCACCGCTGCCGAGTCCGGGTACAGCTGAAAGCTGTGCGCGATCATCTCTGAGTCGTCGATGAACACCTGCACGGTCAGTTGCGGCCCGTGCTGCTGCACAAACTCCACTGCGCGGCGCACAGCCTGTTTGAACTCCTCGAGGTGGCCGGGGGTGATGCGCATGGTGTTGTGCATCAACAGGGGTGTGCTCTGCGTGACTGTCATGACTCCTCCTTCATCATTCTCGGTTCGCTGGTATCGGGATGTGTTCTGCAGGCAGAGACCGCACTAGTGTCGGATACCCAGCCATTCGAACGGTGTATTCGCTTCTGTGACCGTTGAGCTATCAGGGCAATGCCCATGGCTGCGGTGAGCAGGAGCAGCGCTGCGATGAGACCAGCGTGTGCGTAGCCTGCGACCGCGGCCTCGACTGGTTCGGCTCCCCTGGCCAGTTCGGTGCGGGTGGTTATCGTCATCGCTGTGGCCAGCAGGGCGGTGCCAGTGGCGGCACCGATCTGTTGTGCGGCGTTGACCAACGAGCCGGCCACACCACTGTGTGGTCCGGCTCCGGCGGTGGCGACCTCACCGGCGGTGATCATGACGAGGGTGCCGCCGGCGCCGAGCAAAAGCATCGCCGGCAGAACGTGGGTGCTGTAGCGGCTGCTGGGCTCGAGAGCGACGAAGGTGGCGATCGCGGCCGCGGTCAGCATCAAACCTACGGCGAGTACCACCGCTACCGGCAGCCGTGTGCGAACGCGGGGGAGGGCCCAGGTGGTGACCACGGCACCCACCGCGAACGGCAGGAAGGCCAGGCCAATCTGTGTCGACGACAGACCCAGGACGGTGTGGAGAAGCGCTGTGAGCACATACATGCCAGCGAACATGCCAATACCTACCAACCCCGAAGCGGCATAAGCGATTACCCGCAGACGGTCGCCGAGCAGTGACGGCGGTATCAGTGGCTGGTCTTTGCCGGGCAGGGTCGCGGCGAAGATGCCGATTCCAGCCGCCCCACCAACCAGCAGGGCCACGGTGCCGGTGTGGCCCCACCCCCAGGCGGTCGCACGATCGAGTCCCAGCATTATCGCACCCAGTGACAGGCAGATCAGGATCGCGCCACCGACGTCCAGGTGCGCCTGCGTCGTGCGGGGACCTTCCGGTGCGGTGTGGGCGATGCCCGCGGCGAGCAGCAGCGCGATCGGGACATTTACTAGAAGGCACCACCGCCACGATGCGAGGTCGACCAGAACGCCGCCGGCCACGAACGATCCCGCGGTGCCGATGCCCATGACCACACCCAACGTGGTGAAGGCGATCTCGCGGCCACGACCGCTGGGGAAGATTACCGACATCAGCGATACCGCAGTTGCCGCGACCAATGCGCCCGCCGCACCCTGCGCAAGGCGCGCCGCCAGAAGCACGCCCGGCTCGGGGGCGAGGCCGCCAAGCAGGGACGCTGCTGCGAAACCCACCAATCCCGTTGTGATGCAGCGTCGTAGTCCGACAATGTCGGCGAGTCGACCCCCCAGCACCAGGAGAGCCCCGAATGCCAACGAATAGAAGGTGACCACACCCTGGGCCTGCCCGTGCGACAGCAACAAGTCCGTCTGAAGGTCGGGCAACGCGACGTTCATGATCGTCACCGACGCAAACACCAGGAGGTTCGCGCTCGTGAGCAGGCCAAGGGCGAACCCACGCCGGGCACCGAGTGCGGCGGGAGTGGGGACGGCGCTCGAGCTCATGAGACCGGCTCCTTGCAGGTGCTGACGGCCTCAGCGAGCGCGGCCAGGCGTCGCCCCTGAAAACGTGCCAGATCCAGGACATCACTATTTGGCGGACCGTCACCACCGACGCTGCTGACCCCGTACGGGTTGCCGCCTGCTGCGTGGGCAAGGTCCTGGTCGACATAGCCGGTGGGTACGACGATCGACCCCCAGTGACAGAACGTGTGATACAGCGCGAGCAGCGTCGCCTCATGACCGCCGTGGCGTTCGTAGGCACTGGTGAAGCCGG
Organism: Williamsia muralis; assembly: GCF_051487485.1. Taxonomy (GTDB): domain Bacteria; phylum Actinomycetota; class Actinomycetes; order Mycobacteriales; family Mycobacteriaceae; genus Williamsia; species Williamsia muralis_B. Next base: position 507,493 of record NZ_JAHVCV010000005.1, read on the forward strand.
TCGCCGGCTTATCGGCGAGTAGGCCGGCCTGCCAAGCGGCGCTCGTGGAGTCGATGAATTGTTTGAGCTGGACAGCCGGTTGCCCGAACCGGGTTGGGGTGCCAAGGGCGAATCCATCGGCCCACACCAAGTCCTCCACCGTCGCCGTCGGTATATGCGCTGTTGCCGCGAGGTGGTCGCGCCACTGTGGATGTCGCGCTATCACCTCATCGGAAACGATCTCGGCGACACGGCGAAGGCGAACCTCGGCGCCGACGTCACGACAGCCCGCTGCAAACGCTTCCGCGATTGCATGGACCGACCCGGTCGAGGAGTAGTAGGCAACGGTGATACGGGGCATCTCTCCCTCCTAGATCCATATTATGGAATTACATTCCACAATATTAGTGATCTAATGGCGGGTGGGCAACAGCGTGGAGGAGTCGGGATGACGGTGCGACGAGGACGGCCTCGCAATGACGAAGCCAGGACTCAGGTGGTCCGGACGGCGACCGAGTTGTTCATACAGCACGGCTATGTGGCTACCACCCTCACCGATATTGCCGCGGGCGCCGGAGTGGCGGTGCAAACCATCTACTCGACGTACTCATCCAAGGTCGGAGTCCTTGCAGCTGCCCATGACGTGGCACTGGCCGGCGACGACGAACCGATTCCACTCGCCGACCGGGCGTGGTTCGGCCAACTGGCTGCCAGTGCGAGCGCTCACGATGCCTGGCACGTGGCGTTAGCGGAGATGCATCTCAGGACAGCTCGCGTGGCTCCGCTGTACCGCGTGATGCTCGCGGCCGAGGCGGACGCCGACGTGGCCGCGCTGATGGAGACGTTGCGTTCACAACGCAACACCTTCAGCCACCTACTCGTCGACCAAATTCTCTCGCGGCCCGGCGCCGAACACGCCGACCGTGAACGACTTGCTGCTGTCATCTACGCGGTTGAGTCGGTCGAAACCTACACACTGTTCGTCACCGAAGCAGGTTGGACCCTGCAGCAATGGCGCGACTGGGTCCACACCACCGTCGAGCGAGAACTCGTGCATGGCCAGAGCAGCATCATTGCTGATACGGACTGACTTCTCCGACGAACAGGCGTGAACCGATATCCGCCGGCGCGCGACGACTCCGGTCCTGGTCGCTGGCGGCGATGAGTTCCTGGCTGACGTGCGCGTCGTCGACGACCCGCAGTTCGAAGGTCTCGAGGCAGCCGAGTTGGCTGCCGCGGGTGCCGATTCGAGCCCGGGGCAAGTAGCCTTCCTGGTCGACGACACAGCTTCAATTCGGCCTCACCCCATCGTGGCCGTCGAGCTGACAACGGGACAAACTTTGCGGGTCCTGGTGATGTCCCTGTGGGTTATTGAAAACAACATGTCAGGGGAAAGCCTCTGTCGCAGTATGTCGAGAGACATCCGGTAGGGACGCTTCTACGCTCAGTCGCGCGCAGCGGCTTGGACTAGCCCAAGTATAAATTCGTTGCTGTGGAGCATCTCTGGGCGTACGGGGGTTCCGGTCACCCGTTCGGCTAAGGCGAGGGTGGCTTCGTTGATCGGGACGTCGCGAACATCGCGGGTCATGGTGGTGTCGAGGCCAACTTCACTCATGTCCTGGAGGTGATCGTCGGGGTGAGCACCGGTACGGCCGGCGCCTGGCCCCAACGGTTCAAACTGCAGTTCTAGGGTCCCATCGATCCACCACCAGAACTGGCTCAACCCCACCGCGCAATAGCACGACACGACTTGCCGGCCACGGGACATCGGCTTCATGTGCTTCGAGGTGACGCCGATAAATCCGGCGCTTTCGACCATGAGTGCGGTGGTGCCAATAGCAGTAGCTGCTACGAGCGTCTTTCCGAACGGGCCTCCTCCGCGCGTGTCCCAGGCTTCGCCTGCCCGAATGTGGAGGTCGTCGACGCCTCTCACTGTGGACGTGTGCTCGGCCTTTAGCAGGGTTAGGACCTCGACGGGTGTGGCATCGGTGATGTGCGTGAAGCAGTATCCGACCTCCTGCCACACCGCGAAGTCGTCGGATGTGAGCCATGCGTAGTCGCTGTATGTAGCGGTCGAAATCATAAGCAAAGATCCCTAACTGGGCGGACGGCTTCGTGGGTGTTACGACATCTCAACGCGAAAGACTGAGAATGCGGTGTCGGCAATCGTGCGTGGTTCCAGCTGCACGCCTGTAAATCGATCCGACAGGGCGAAAGCTGCTGCGCGGCCGTGCTGCTGCCCATCGACCGGATCCTCTTCCGGTTGATCGAATCCGACTTCTTGCATCAGCGAGGTCAACGTGGACAACATGTCTGGGTCCGCGGCCCACAGATCGGCGATACCTATTCCGGGGTCAACGCTCGCTGCGAGCCGCCCGTCCATGTAGAGCTTGAAGCTGTGGCTGAGGTTGCCGTCGCTGTAGTGGTGGCTGACGATCCGCCGGCCCGTCGACATCGGAATGACGATTTGGCGGGTGATCCCGACGTACCCGTTGACCTCGTACATCGCTGTCCACGAATCGATTTGGAGCAGCCCGACGAGCAACCTGTCTGGATCCCAGTCGCGGTAGGAATGCTCGTGCAGTTCGGGGAAGCTCAGCGACCCGAGATCTTCGATCACCGGCAGCTGCGCCCTGATGTCGTCGACACTCGAATCCTGCACGAGTGCAAGGCAGAATGACTGGAATTCGAGGTTGCGTTCAGTCCAGAGATAGTCCTCGTACGTTGCTGCTTCACCCATGCAGCCACTGTAGAGATGCACCAGCCACAGCAGAATTAGCGGCGATTGACAACCCCTATCGGTAATTGTCAGGACGAGGTCGATTCGTCGCTGCGGGCGTAACGGGGTCGGCGGTGAAACGCAGCCCGTAGCTCTTCGTCATCCATGATGTAAAACTCATTCGCGACTCGATGCGCGATCCCCGGATTGATCCTCAAAAACGCGGCCTTGAGCCCGCAGGGGTCGTCCACGTTGCAGACAACGCATTGCTTGCTGTCGTTCTCGTTCATGTGATCCCTGGTGAGCCTGACCAGTGCCTCAAGCCAGCGATTGCGAGCTGCGTAAAGCAGTTGCAGCCGCCGCTCGGGATCGTCGGCGGTCATCAACGAACTGTCCGACCCGCTGCCCGCTCCCCATACCGCGATCTCGCCGACGAGACCTCGGTCGAGTTCTGTCAGCGTCCGCTTCGTCAGGCACGGAGTTCGTTGGCTGCATACGCCGCACCGGCCGGTGCCGTCGTCGGCGATGTGATCCTTCGTCAGCGCGACGAGTGTCCTGCGAGTTTTGATCAGGGAAGCCATCGCGGTCTCGATCTGGGCCTCGAAGTCGACGGGCGGCTCTGGTGGCGGCCCCTGCTTGATTGGACGGACCGGGGTCGTCGCCACGTGTCGGAGCCACTCGCTTCGCTGTTGAGCCTCTCGGCGGTCAGCGCTCACGTAGCGCAGCAATGCCTTCTGGTCCTTGACCGACAGCATGGTGTGCTGGTCATTGGGCCTGACCTTGGCCTTTGTGCGGTAATCCCGGAACTGTGGCCGCGTCAGTCCGTAGTGCTTGCAGAAGTCGCGAACGGACCGACGCGTGAGCGGTGGTTCATCATCAGGCAAGGGGGTTACCTCCTGGTTCGTTGCGCGACCAAGACATCAGCGACCCCGATGTGGCGGAACCCCTACTGCGTGGCGAGGCCCGCCCTCTAGGCTGTAGCTGTATAGCCAAATACGCGTCGGAGCCCTGTCGGAGTCCGCTCTGGCAGGGCCTCGGCGTCTCTCGGGCAGATCGAAGAATCTGCTGCTCACAGGGTACGGCTCACCGCCGACACCGGTGCGCACGTTGAAAGACGCGTCCGCACCCGCGACCCCGAGACCAGAAGTATGAGGAAACAGCCGCGATCATGACACTGACGTAGATTCCGATTTGTGGGCGCCGAGACCGACCGAAATTAATGACCAACACCACTGGAGAAAGCGTGTCCGAGCGACGTCGCACGTTGACTGTTCTGGTCGATCGGACCGCGATCTCAGACGGGCAGATCGATCCGCCCGAGATTGGGGCGGTGACCTCATTCCCGCTGCTGTTCACCGAGACCCCTGCAACTGCACCCGACGCGGTCACCGTGCGGGGCACGCTCGAACCGGCAGGCCGCGGTCCGTCGCAGTGGCGCGACGTCTGGCAATGGAGCGGATTGCTACGTGGTGACGGGTGGACGGCGACTTGGCACGGTCGACGCCCGCTGGCCGGTCGAGTTGAGGTGACCGGACAGTTCATGGGGGTGATGGGGATCGACGCCACCGGATGGGTACGCGGGCGAGTGACCAGCGTGCAGATTGCTAGCACTTTCTGGGAACGCGTCGACACTCGTGAGCGGTGGGCACCCGTGGCCGGGCGTCGCGAATACAAGACAGTAAAGCGGGCTCCCCGCTTCTTCTCCGATGAGCGCATGTTTAACAACAACCCCCCAGCGCCGGCTCGTGCTGACATCGGTGTGCTGATCACTCTTGATCTCGACGACGTTCCTCCGCTCCCGCTGCGGCCCAGTCTCGTTGCCGGCGACATTTCGGCCAGCGGTTCACATGTGTGGGTGCTCGATCGACTACTCCCGACCGCGATTCGCTTAGATGAGACCGGTGTCAGCACAACACATCTCTTTCCAGCGGCAGTCGCGCCGGGCCGGTCGATATGGGCCACACCCGCCGGCTGCTGGATCAGTGGACCCGACGGCACGTACCGAATCGAAACCACAGCCGAGATCGGTCGTCAGGTGAACGAGACCCCAATCGTGGCCGGCGCCGTGAACGGTGAGGTTCTTCTCGCATGCACCAACGACCAACCGTGGCTCCTTCACACGCCCATCGGCAAGCCCGTCGAAGTTAAGACGCCTGAGGGTTCACCGATCGACGCAGTTGCCGACGGGAGTACCTTCGTCGTCCTGCTCCGCCGCAGCGCCTCTAACTCGAGGCGCTATCAGCTCGTCAGAATCGCAATGAACGGCACATGCGAGACCGGCCCGCTACTGCCGGCCGAAGGTGACCCCTATCCTTCTGACCCTGGCCTGCTCGGCAATCCGCTTACGGTGGCCCACAAACACACTTTCACCGACATCACACCCGAACTCACCGCCGCCGACGATCGACACGTCCCACGCCAGTTCTTTCGAGCCGGAACCGTCGGCGACTACATCTGGACCATCGGCCATCCGCCCGACAGAACCAGCCGTTCATGGTGGCCGCTCGCAGGACCGACCTCCTACGACCACAGCCGTGGACAATTCTGGCTGCTGACCATCCTCGACCGCGCAACCTTGCAACCGGTGCACACCGCACCGGTGTTCACATCTCAACCTGAGTTGGCTCAAGACGATCACGGAACCATCTGGCTCACCGCTTCCGGACTGATTCAGCACATCGTCGAAGTCGGTAGCACCATGGCGTGGCCCGAGACGGTCGAGATCACCGACAGTCGGCCGCCCTCCACCTAGCGGACACCAACGAGTCTGAGCGAGACTGGTGCGATGAGTCCTTCCGACTACCCCGACGACTGGAGACCAACCGCCGACGACGGCCCGATCACCCTCACCGTGCAGGGCGAGACCTTCCAGGTCACTGTCAAGCCCGACGGAGGATGCTCCTACAAATGGGCGTCGGGCCCGAACCCGGGATACGGATTCGGCTCAGGCGCACCAGCAATAGCGCGGCGAGGAGTCGGCAGAAGCACGTCATCACTCCCCCCGGTTCCGACACGCACCATTGCCCAACACCGCACACCGATCCGAGGCTTCCTCGCCGAAATAGACCCCAACACCGGTTACATGACCGAGGCCCCGCAGTAGACCGACACCTGAGCACTTCACCCGACGTACCGAGGTGTTGTCGCTTCAGCTAAAGCTGTTGTTGGACAATAGCTGTCGCCGGTAATAGATACTATGTCGCCTCAAGGCAGTCTTGACGAGACCATCCCCCGGCAGTCGGTGGCGAACACCCTGCAGCAGCTGAACCGAGTCGCCGCAATTCAGCCACACGCAATCTGCGCTATAACCAGTTAACGCAGGGCCGACGGGCACTGACAGCAGGCTGGAGGTTGCATGTTCGAGTCATGTGCCACTGGGTAGGTATCCGTACGGTACGGCGACCTAGCGCCGATAATCTCTGTTTATGTCGGGCTGGGGCACCGAGTCTTTGGTCCGCCGCCGCCGCTGCCAAAACTAGTTAGCGCGCAGGCACCCATCGGCAGGGTTGACTCTGCAAGCGTTGCGGTTTCGTCCAACTACCTTGGGCGGATGGCATCGCGTCGGAACCCGCAGCCGTCTGCGCCAGCGCTCTCAACGCAGGCGATGGGCCGAAGAACTGGTCAATTTCGTTGGGCGCCGGTGCGTGCGGTCACGTAAGCCATCGGCCGGGGGAAGGCGCGGGCGATGGGAGCCATCATCGCCCACCGCCACGGGAGATGGACGTCGCGGCGTTCACGTTCGAGGGTCGACAGGATGCTGTGGGCAACGGCCTCGGGCGTGGTGGAGCCCAGTAGCGCTTCGGCTTTCGGGATCCTCTCGGCTGCCCCCGGGTTGTTGTCGAAGTAGGGACTGTCGACCCGCGTGGGAGTCACCGAGCTCACGACGAGACCGGTTCCGCGAAGGTCCTGGCGAAGAGCTTCGGTGAATCCCTTGAGGGCGAATCGGGCCGATGCGTATCCGACGGCGCCGGGCCACGGCATGACCGACACCGGCGAATTCACCATCAGGACAACGCCTGTGCCACGGGCCAGCATTGGCTCGATGAACACGCGCGTGGTGAAGAATGCCGCGAAGTAGGGCGCAGCCATCATCTCCTCGGCCTCCGCCGGATCGGTCTCCTCAATGCGCAGGAAGCGACCGGCGCCGGCGTTGTTGACGATTGCGTCCGGGACCCCGATTCTTTCGAGCACGTACTGAGCCATCCGCGCCGCATCTTCGTGGCGTCCGAGATCGGCAGCGACGGCGGTTGCAGCTAAACCCTGTCCTCGCAATTCGAGTGCGGTTGATTCGATTGCCCCTGCGTTGCGGGCGACGAGTACCACGTGAGAACCGGCGCGCGCCAACACATGTGCGGTCTGAGCTCCGATACCCGATGACGCACCGGTCACCACGATCACGCTTTTGTCGATGTTCACGGGGGTTCGTCCTTCACGGATGAGGGTGATGTTGCGGTCGCGGCGCGAGGTCGCCGGTCTGTGTTCTGGATCTAGGCGGGTTGGCTGTCGTAATCGACTGCGACAGTGTCGGTTGTCGGGTGTGATTGGCACGTCAGGACGAACCCTTGTTTGACCTCGGTCTCGCTGAGTGCGAGGTTCTGATCCATCGATACCGATCCGGACGTGACCTTCGCGCGGCACGTGCCACACGCACCGCCGAGGCAGCTGTAGGGGACGTTGATCTTGTTGGCGAGTGCAGCTTCGAGAACACTCGAACCCCGCGTCGACGTCAGTTGATGATCGGCTCCCGACAGTTTGATGCTGATGGTGGACTCGAGCTCGTCGCCGGCCTGCGCCGCACGGGTGGCACCGCCGAACAGTTCCACGTGTACCTGCTCGGATGGGACACCGTTTGCGAGAAGGTCGGAGCGCACCGATGTGATCAGGTCGGTGGGACCGCAGAGATACCACGTGCCTATCGCGGTCACGTCGGCGTCGAGCAACTTGACGATGAGCGGTGTGTTGATCCGGCCGCTGAGGCTCTCGGGGTGGTCCGGTTGCTTCGACCGGATATGGAGAACTCGCAACCGCTCCGGGTAGCGCGTCGCGAGCTCGTAGAGTTCGGTTGCGAACATGGTCGATTCGGCAGAGCGGTTGCCGTAGAAGAGCGTGAATCGGCTGTTCGGTGTGGTCTCCAGCGTCGTTGCCACGAGCGACAGGATCGGGGTGATGCCGCTGCCGGCAGCGACTGCGACATGGTGGTCAGAGGTGACGGACTCGCTAGGTGCGCCGAATGTCCCGGTGGGTGGCTCCACGTCTAGGACGTCCCCGACACGTAGGTTATCGACGGCGTAGGTGGAAAAGGTGCCGCCGTCGACCTTGCGGATCCCGACGGCGAGCACGCCCGAGGTTGCCGACGTGCAGATCGAATAGTTGCGGCGGACCGGTTGTCCGTCGACGCGATGGTGGATCGTGATGTGCTGCCCCGGCTTAAAGCAGAACTCCTCGCGCAAACTGTCAGGGATCTCGAACGTCACACGGACGCTGTTGTACGTGAGCTGCTCGATCCCGCTCACCGTGAGTGGGTGAGTGGTGCGGGTGCCCGCGCCGGTGGTGTGGATTCGTCGGATCGGCAATAGGGGGATTGTCTTGCCGTTGAGCTGCTTCCACTCCCGGTACTCCTGCGGGTCGAGTTGCTGGCCGAACACGGTCCCGATCGCTGCGCCCCGCTCGAGGTAGGCATCTTCGTTGCGCCGCCACGCAGCGACATATCGGTAGAAGGGTATGGAGGGATGCAGATGATGGACCAGGTGGTAGTTCTGCGACAGCAACAGCGGAGTCAGTATCCATTCCGACCCCATTCGGTTGCGGGTGGTGCGATAGCGGTTTTCGCGCGGGGTGTCGTAGAGGTCGTGATGCGGAAGCCAGTCGAACCACCACGCGAGAACGAACATGGCGACCCTAGACGGGATGAGGTACACAACCGCGAACATCCACAGGTGCCCGAGGACTGCGGCGGCTGCGATCGCAATGACCGTTGCCGACATCAGGAACGCCGTCTCCGCTATCTCGGAGCGAGGCCGCCGCTTGATGTTTCGCACCAGGCAGCTGAGGTAGGGAAGGTCCATGATGGGAAACCGGAAGGGTAGCTGCCAGTAAGTCGCGGCGCTGACAAAATGATCGGGATCGGAATCGTCGTCGTTGGTGTTCCGGTGATGCTCGATGTGGATGAAGGCGAACGCCGAGAACGAGATCAGGGGAGATACGAAGAGCATCGCAACCCGACCGAAAGCAACGTTGACCCATCGGTGTGAGCTGATCGAGTAGTGCGACGCGTCGTGCAGGACGGTGAACATCATGAAGATCGCGACGCTGCTGGCTGCGATGGTCGCGGCGGCGGGAGCCGCGTGATTGACGGCAGCAACGCTGGCCCCGGCGAACACGGCAAGCGACAGGGTGAAGATCCCGACGATGGGCCACGACAGGGTGGGCACCCGCTCACCGGGGTCGGGCAAGGGGAGGCTCGAATCTGGCGCCGCAAACGACGGTTGCTCGGTCATTGTCGACACAGGTACGCCTCCAGCTCGGGATATCAGGACATCTCGAGGCTAAGAAGTTTCGCTCTTCGTCAACAAGGCCTTTGCGCCCACCGTCATGTGCTGAGCGCACACTGTCTGGCGGTAGGTGTGCTGGCGGTGGGTCGAGAGGGTGCCGCGCTGCGGTCAGGGCTGGGACGGCGCGAGAACGGTGGGACCTATCGCGTCGCAGACACGTAAAGCCGCGTGTAACTCGGCGACCCGCTCGGAGACCGGGCGACCGCGACTGTGCTCGGCGCGCCGGACCCGCTGCAGGACGGTGTTGCGGTGGACCCCCAGGTGGCTCGCGGCACCGGCCAGACTTCCCTGTGCGTCGAGCACCGCGAGCAACGCAGCTCGTTCGTCGGCTTTCCGCGGGTCGTTCGACGCGAGGTCGCCGAGCTCGTCCGCGACGAAGGACCGTGCTGACTCGAGATCGCGAGTGATCACATCGACCAACGCCACATCGGCGAATCGGGTGATCGACGCAGTGGTGCGCTCCGACATCTCGGCGACCCGCCGTGCACGTCGCGCCTCGTCATGCGAGCGCCGGAAACCTGCCGGACCAGGGTGCGGAGAGCCTACTGCCACGTGCGCGATGGATCCGACCGCTGAGGACGTGATCGTGGGCTGGTCGGTCGCGGCTCTGCTCGAGATCGACACCCAACCCTGCACTGCCTCTGGCCCGTCGATGAGGACCAGCGGATGCGGCGAGCCCAGCAACACCGCGACCCGCCGAGCCACCGTTTCGAGGTCGACGTCGCGGTCGTGCGACCAGCAGATGAAGCCGACTTGCATCCCCGTAAGGCGGTGCCCCAGAGTGCGTTCGGCCATTGCTCTGTTAATCGGTTCGCCCGCCAACAGTGCACGGACAACCTCGCCGCGTTCGGCACGCGCCTGGTTCTGCCGACGTCTGAGTTCTGCGAGATACTCGACCGCCACTGCGCTGGAAATGCGATCGATGTAGCGAATTCCGTACCGCTGGAGCGTGATGAACGTACTCAAGGCCACCGACGGATCGTCGATCCAGGCCGGAATCGCGTCGCCCAATTTGCCGAGAAAGAACTCGTACCCGAGCCGATAGAAGCGCAGCATCACGTCGACGTCGTATCCGCGCGCTGCCATCCCTCGTGCATGCTCCAGCGCGGTGACTGGCGCCTCGGCAGCCGACACGTCGATGCCGTGGCGCACCATCGACAGCACTGATTCGATATTCGACGAGCAGGACCCGAGGGTGAGCCCGCGCAACTCGTCGTCGACCACGGCCTCCGGGATCCGCTCAGCGAGATAGGCAAGCATCTCGTCGGCGAACGGGGTGATGTCGGAGAGCAGTCTCGTGGCCACCACCCCGGCGCCCGCCATCTCGCCGGACTGTTCGTCTTCCATCATCGGACCCTAACCGCGCCCGCCGATGTTTGAGGACGTGTGTGCGTTAGGGGGTGTCGCTCATGGGGGAGTGGCGCCCTGAAGCCTGACGTTGGTCTCTGCCCTGTTGAAGAGGTTCGGGCCCTGGCCTCGATTGTCTCCGCACTGCTGAGCGCGCCCGCGGATTGGGGAGCGGTCGGCGTTCCCAGTTCGTCGGCGAACTACGAGTCACTGTGCTGCGCAGATGTTCCGGACCCGAAAAGACCCGGGCCGCCAATGGCGAGCCCGGGTCTTGGTGGATCTTCGGTACTTCTTACAGTTTGCTGTCCGCGCGGAATTGCGCTGCTTCTTTGGCCGCCGCCCGCTGGAACTCGAGGTCGTCGGACGCGCAGGCCAGGCAGATCGGTGCGTGACCTGCTGCCGGATCCCGGTCCATTTCGTATGCGATGTAGCTGTCTTCGCAGCGGTGGCACTGGATCCGGGCTTCCCACATGTCGTCGACTTCGTCGCGGGGATCATGCGGTCGCCGCATCGTGAACCAGCCGTCGCGGCTGAATCCGAGGGCTACCCCGTAGATGGCGGCGGCGAGGACGAATGACACCGGTGGCGCCCACACGGCACCTTCAGGTCCGCCGGTAGCGACCATCACGATCCCCACCGCCGAGGACACCCCCCACGCGGCGACACCTGCCGGGTTCACCGCAGGCACGCGACCCGGCCGGAACTCGAGAGAATCAGCAGGGATCGACCGCAGTCGCATCCATGCGATGTGGGTCAGGGCGATCGCCACCCAGCCGACGATCACCACGCCCTGGTACTGCAGCGCCTGCACGATCCAGGACAGCACGTTGGTGAGCATCATCAGGTACACGAGGACTGCCACCACGAGCACCCAGAAGGTGCGCGGCATCGAGAACTTCAGTGTGCGGGCGAAGAAGTTCTGGAAGTTTGTCGACGCCAGGTAGAAGTTGCCACTGTTGACGCGGGTCTGGCTGACGACCACCCACAGCAGGCCCCAAATGCCCATCATGCCGATGATTCCCAGGATCGCCGATTCCTCGGACAGCGGGCCGGCGATGGTGATCGTCTGTGCCAGGAAGATCCCGACCATGGCATTGATCAGCAACGTCACGATGTAGAAGGGAGTGCCGAAGCTGAACCGGGCGTTGAACTTCGCGTCCTCGGGCCTGCCGAAGCGTGCGTAGTCCCACGCCATCATCGTCACGACCCAGACGCCCATGTAGATCACGAAGGCATACCACCAACCGGGAACGCCGAGATCTGCGGTGGATTCAGGTGTGTAGGTCAGCCATTCGTTGCTGTAGCCGTACTCGATGATGGTCCAGACCACCGATCCGACGAGGCCGATCACGTAGAGCGGCAACAGGACCCCGTTGAGCTTGTCGAGCCACGTGGTGACTCCGCGCCACGCCAGCGGCGCCTGATAGAGAACAACGACCAGAGACCAGAAGGCGATCGGCAACGCCCCGAAGTACGCATGGAGCGCCGATGCGACGATGGAACCCTCTGCCACCACGTAGTAGGCGATGGTGATCCCGAACAGTGCTGCTGCGAAAGCTGATCCGGCGCGGCCGAACAAGACTCTGGAGAACAAAGAGACACTGGTGCCGGTTTCGTTCGCAACCTTCGCTGCGATCGAGTTGATGACACCGTAGGCCACCACCGACAGGCCGATGCCGATGATCGAGTTGATGGTGCCGACCGCCAGGGCCACGGTGGCACCGATGACAACGAAGAACATGGCGCTCATCAGTCCGAACCACGCCATCGACACCGATGTGCGGGATGTCCGCCAGGAGCGCGGAACGATGTGCATCGAGTAGTCTTCGCTGGCCGCCTTGGCAAGCACATGGGGATCGTCGGTGAATGTGACTGCGAGTGGGGGTATTTCACTGGCCGCAGGTCTGCGTGCTTCTGTGGTCATGACCGGTTCCTAGGTGAGTTGTGAAGCGAAACAGAAGTGGATGAACAGGAGGTCTGGGTGCCTCCGCGGCCCTGAGGAGGCACCCAGACAGCGAGAATCGAGCTGTACTAAACGGTTGCGTAGTCGTGGACAGTCAACGTTCCCTTGACGTACGGAACGTTTGCGTCGTCAGTCCAGTGGACGATGGTGCGACGTTGAAGCATGGCGCGGAACTGTTCGGTGGTCGTTGTGAGGACCTCGCCGCTGCCCCAGTCCAGGATCACACCGTACTGGCGCAGGCAGTCCATCTCGTTGATGAGGCCTGACTTGTATTCGGCGGACACTTCCAGCGGATCTCGCGTCATCCAGGCATGTCGGTTGTTCCGAATGTATTCGCGGGCAGCGAGTGTGGCCTCGATGTCGACCTCGTAGTCGAAGACCTCCGGATCGATCTCCTTGATGACGACGCCGTAGTCCTTCTCTGCCCGGGCGATGGTGACGTACCCGTCGATGACGTCTTCGAGGATGGAGTCGACGTCACGTTGCAGGGCGTCTCCGAGACCGCCGCCGCCGGCGGACGGCCGGGTGAACACGTCGCCTGCCTTGATCGGCACCGCGGCGAAGATCGAACCGAGATACTCCTCGCGGTCGGTGCCCTTGTTCAACCACACGCCGTGCGGGATGGAGGGCAGCCCACCCCAGAGGCCCCAGGTGACCGAACGCTCGCGGTCACAGCAATAAGACATCACGGTCTTGCTGCTGGCGGTCAGATACCCGCCCTTCTCCGCGCCCACACCGCCGCGGAACTTTCCGGGGCCACCGGAATCGGGAACCAACTCGTGACGGGTGGTGAGCACCGGAGCCAGACGCTCTTGGCCTTCGAAAGGCTGTGTTCCGTACTGGACCCCGAAGACTGCGGCTGACGCGTTGTGTCCATCGCCACCGTTGCGGGCCCCCCAGCCGCCCATCATCCAGTCGTACCACATGAAGCTCTCGTTGCCGTCTTTGCGTTTGTCACGGCCACCGACCAACAAGTACTCGAGATTGAAGGTGCAGGCCATGGCCCGATGCGGCTGGATGTCCGACCAGATCTCGAAGACGGAGCTCATGATCTTTTCGAAAGGGCCGGAACAGAATCCAGCACAGGGTGACGGCCAGTCCGCGTTGACAACCGAGCCAACCGGACCGAGATCGGCCGTGACCACCCGATAGAAGCCTGAGTTCAAGGGGATGTCCGGGAATTGCATCTTGGTACCGGCGACAATGCCGGCGAAGGACCCGCCGAACCCGGCGTTGAGCATCGAGGCGATCGACGCGTGCGAGCCACTGAGGTCGTAGTGGCATGTATCGCCAGAGATGGTCATCTTCATGGTGACCGGGATCAGACCTTCCTCCTCGCCGGGGTCCTGGTCGATGTAATCCTCGGTGTACCAGACGCCGTCGGGCAGGGCGCTGATCTTGGCGCGCGTCAGATCCTCGACGTAGTCTTGGACTTCGGCCATGGCGGTCTTGATCGTCTCGACTCCGTATTTGTCGCAGAGACGCTGGATTTCACGCTCGGCTACGCGGGTGGCTTCGGCCTGCGCCTGCATGTCGCCGATGATGTCGCGCGGATTGCGGGTGTTCTTGGCGATGAGGTACGCGACGTCTTCGAGGAACTCGTCCTTGCTCCACAGGCGAGTCGGCGGAATCCGCAAGCCCTCACCCATGTGATCGAGCGCCTTGACGTTGAATGAGCCCGGAGTCGCGCCGCCGACGTCGGCCCAGTGTCCGTTCGCCTGCGCGTAACCGAGCAGTTCACCCTTGTAGTAGATCGGCCGGATGATCCGGGTGTCGTTGAAGTGGCTGCCACCTTCATAAACGTCGTTGATGACAAAGACGTCGCCGGGGTGGATGTCGCCGTCGAACTGCCGGATCACGGCTTTGGCCGTGTAGTGCAGGGTGCCGACGTGTGCGGCGATGTCGCCCGTGCCCTGCATGACGGTGTCTCCGTTGGGGTCACAGAGTGCCGAAGAAAAGTCGCGCGAGTAGATGACAAACGAGTAGCAGGTTCGGAGGATCTGCTCGGCCATCTGGTCGACGGTGTTGATGAAGGCGTTCTTGAGTACTTCGAATGTCACTGGATCGAGTGATGCGGGCATGTCTTGTACCTCTAACGGTGAGTGGTGTTGTGACGGAGAAGGAGTCAGGCGTCCTGGCTGAGGATCAGGTTGCCCCAGGCATCGACACGGGCTGTTGTCTGCGGCGGGACCACGGTGGTGGAATCGAGTTGATCGACGATGCACGGACCGGAGAGCACAGCACCGGCCGGAAGGTCGGTGCGGTCGTAGACCGGAGTTTCTTGCCGGGTCGTCTCGTCAGGGAACAGAACCTGACGAATCTCCGTCGGCACCGGTGTGAAGTCGGCCGGGTCGATGAGTTCGGCGGGCTTTGCGTCCACACGGGGTGTCAATCCGATGGCGCGCACCGAGATCCGGTAGATCTCCACGCCTGCTTCGTCGCTCGCGTAGTTGTGTTCTTTGAGGTGGGTGGCGTGGAATGTTGCAACCACCTCGTCGAGGCCACCGAATGGCATGGTCACCGGCACGGCGATTGCTCGCCACTGGCCGTTGTAGCGCATGTCCAGGTAGTACTCGAAGACCATGTCGGCGTCGTTGACGTGTTCGGCCGTCAGTCGCTGCCGACCCTCGTCTCGGAGGTCCGCGAAGGTTTGCGTGAGGTGGTCGAGGTCGGCGTTCGCCGCGTCGGTGAGATACATCCTGGTGATGTCGTGCTGGACGTCCACGAGCATGCAGCCCATCGCGGATGTCACCCCCGGATGTGGTGGAACGATGACAGTCGGGATCCCGAGCTCTTTGGCAAGGTACGCGACGTGCAGTGGGCCGGCACCACCGAATCCGACCAGCGCGAAGTCGCGAGGATCGTGGCCTTTGCGGATCGAGATCAGGCGCACAGCGTCCGCCATGTTGGCGTTGGCCACCTTGATGATCGACTGCGCGGCGGTCTCCACTTCGAGACCCAGTGGTGTGGCAACCTTCTCGACTGCCGCATACGCGGACGCCACGTCGAGTTCCTTGACACCGCCGGCCAATTTCTTGCCGATCGTTCCCAGGATCAGGTTGGCGTCGGTATTGGTCGCGAGTTCCCCGGCGGCGCCATAGCAGGCGGGCCCGGGATCAGAACCCGCCGATTGTGGTCCGTTGCGCAGCGACCCGGCTTCGTCGAGCCAGGCGATGGATCCTCCGCCGGCGCCGATGGTCAACACCTCGATGCTCGGGAAGCAGATCGGGTATCCGAACTCCACGCTCCACATGTTGGTGGTTCCGAGAACGCCGTTGTCCGTCAGAGACACATCGGTGGACGTGCCGCCCATGTCGAACCCGATTGAGTTCTCGTAGCCGCACTGGCGCGCGATGTGGCGGCTGGCAATTGCGCCTGCAGCGATGCCCGAGGCCGCGAGTCGAGCACCGTACTTCTCGGCCATCTTCGGGGTCATGACGCCTCCACCCGAGTGCAGTAGCAGTACATCGTTCGTGTAACCGCTGTCTTCCAGGCGAGCCTCCAGGGTACGGGCGTAGGGTCCGATGATCGGTACCAATGCCGCGTTCGCGACGGTCGTCGAGAACCGTTCGTACTCAAAGATTTCCGGGAGAACGTCGCTCGACGTCGTGACCGCGACACCCGGCAGTTCCTCCGCGAGGATCTCTGCCATCCGGTTCTCGTGTACCGGGTTGGTGAATGAGTTGATGAAACACACTGCGATGGTCTCGATTTCACGTCTCTTGAGGATTCGCGCGATATCCCGTGCGCCGGCTTCATCGAGGGGTTCGATGATCTCACCGTCGTATCCGATGCGCTCGGAGACGGTGAGGCGGTGGCGGCGGGGAACAAAAGGCTTGCCGACCTCCTCGTACGGATCCCACGATTCCCGGTCACCACGACGGATCTCGATGACGTCGCGGAATCCCTCCGTGGTCACGAGAGCGATCTTCGGGAATGTCCGTGTGATGAGGGCGTTGGTCGCAATTGTTGTTCCGTGAGAGAAGAATTCGACGTCCTTCCACTCGACTCCCGCGCGGTCCATGCCGGCGAGCACGCCTTCGATCGGATCCGATTGTGTCGGGTACTTGGCGGTGGTGATCAGACCGTCACCGTGCTGAACAAAGATGTCGGTGAATGTTCCGCCGATGTCGACGGCTGTGCGGATCTTCCGTGGCCTGCTGATGGCTTCGGTCATGGGTGCCTCCTCGGCGATAACTCGGACGGTCCATACGAAACCGCCTGGCGGCCGCTTCAACAATTGGCGCATCACCCAACTCGAATGCCGCACCGACTGGACGTTGACACACCCCGCCCCGACGATCAGGCGCTGACCTGCGCACATACGTCTGCGCTGGACGTAACAACCGCGTGACCGATATGCGTGCGTTACGTTTGTTCATCGGATCGAAACGTCGCCGAACGTGCTTTTTGCGACCTGGCCACGCCCTCGCACTGTTCCCAAAGATGCGGCTACAGTGGGCTTGTCCGCTGATGACATCCACCGACGGGAGCGTGTGAGTGAAGATCGGCATGCTCTTCTCGCTGACGGGTCCGCTGGCTCAGATGGAACAGTCGATTCTCGACGGTGCCCTGCTGGCGGTCGATGAGATCAACAACGATGGCGGAGTGCGCGGTCAAGATTTGCGTCCGGCGATCTACGACGATCACTCCGAGGTGTTGTCGAGCGCGCGCGGAATCAACCATCTGTGTGGGACGGAGCACGTCAACGTGATCGTTGGCGGCTACACGTCGGCGAGTCGGGTGGCGATGCTTCCGGCGATACACGCCAACCGCGCACTGTTGATGTACCCGACCTATTTTGAGGGCGAAGAAGCCGATCCTCGAGTCTTTTATTGCGGAGCCGCGCCCAACCAGTACCTCGCCGACTACCTGAGCTGGGTCGCCGACAATCTCGGCCGTCGGGTCTACATCATCGGATCGGACTATGTGTACCCGCGCGTCCTGGCCGAGGCCATCGCACGGCACGGCGTTCATCTTGATGTCGAGACTGTTGGAAGCTGGTACGCCCCGCTCGGCGAGACCAACTTCCAGACCGTTCTGGACGACATCCGCCGTAAGAATCCGTCGGTGATCATCTGCAACCTGGTCGGCATGGACTCGACCTCGGCTTTCTACCAACAGTTTCACGACGCCGGATTCAGTGCGGCGACTCTGCCGATCGCGGCCACTGTCACCACCGAGGTCGACTTGGCCCACATGTCGCCCGAGTTGACCAACGGACACTTCATGACCGGAACCTATTTCTCCGGCGTCGATTCAGAGGTGAACAGCTCGTACCGTGAGTCTCTGTGGAAGATCCGGGGGCAGCGATGGTCGCATCCAGCCCAGGTCGGTGCTTACAACGCAGTTCATGCGATTCGGATCGCCGCCGAACATGCGGACTCTTTTGACCCCGCCCACTTGTCGGCCGCCCTGCTCGGGGTTCGATTCGAGCGCAACCCCGAGGGGCTTCCGTTCTATTTCCTGAACAATCATTACAGCGCCCATCCGTCGTACGTCGCACGGGCGTCAAATGGTAAATACGATGTCCTCGAGGAGTTTTCACCACGATTGCCAGAGCCGTGGTGGTCAGGAAAACGGTCGCTAACCGCTCCCGGGTAACTCGCGCAAACACAGGGCCAGGTAGTAGTCCGAACGGTCGGCCGTCGTGTGGAGCCCCCGTCCGGTCAGTCTTTCGATACGTTTGAGCCGGTATCGGAGCGTGTTGATGTGAATACCCAATTCCGTGGCGGTGGTGGCCCATTGACAGTCCAACGCCAGGAACGTTCGAAGCGACTCCAGATAACTGGTGCCTTTCTCCCGGTCGTAGTCGATGACCGGCTGCAGCAGCGCTCGGCCCAGAACCGCCGCGAGTTCGGGTTCGGCGGCGAGCAACGTTGCCGACAGCGGCACTGCCAGTGGGATCTCGTCCATCTCGGCGACTGTCGATCGCGCCTGACGATCAGCAAGCTGTCGTGCGTTGATCAAGCCGCGTACCAGATCGTCACTGCCTCGGAGAACGCAGGAACTCACCCCCAGAGACAAGGCCTGCTGGTGGCGGAACTCGAAGAGGTCCGCCAGAAGCTTCAATTGATGCTCGAATCCGGTGATCTCGTCCGATCGCCCGAATTCGCCGTCGGGCAGGGTGATCAGCGCGTACGCACAGCCACCGTGTGCCCCGGTGACGCAGATACCGCCATCCAGTAAACCCAGGTCACGCAGGGCATTGCCCACGACCTCGCTCTCGGACTTCAAGAATTCGGGTAGCACGGCTGCGATTGCCCGGACACGGCTCCCTGGCGCGAGATCGAAGGACCCGACCCACGGATCAAGGGTGGCAGAAGCGACGTTGGCCTCGATGAGTTCTCGGACCAGCGCGGTTTCGATCTGTCGTCGAGCTGACCGCTTCACCTCGATGGCCTGGGCGTAGGTATCGATCTCGCGGACGAGACTCTCGATACCGGTGAGGTCCAGTGCGACACGACTCGGATTGTGGATCGCCAGTGTGTGACCAGATGCAGGTAGCGGAACATTGAGAGTGGCCATCGCACACATGCTTTGCTGTAAAGCTATTGGTTTGCGCGCGAGGATCTTGATCAGATGTGCGATGTCCACCGGTGCACTGGACACCACGGCGCCTTCCATGACGACCCACGCTTCGGTCCCGGTGACCGCGGTGAAACCGTTCAGCGCTCTGCGGATCGCATCGAGTTCGGAGATGTGCACACCGCGGGTGTCGAAGCGAGTGGTCTGCTCCGCCAGAGCAGCTCTCAGCTCATCCAACGTCTTGGACTTCGGCAGGAGAAGGACCGGAATAGACGCGTGCACGCAGGCTTCGACGAACTCGGGCGGGAGTTTCAGATCGTCGTTGTTGACCACCACCGCCAACGCTCCTGCTGACTTCAGTTGCGAAGGAAGCGTTTCCGGTGTTGTCAGAAATGACCACGAGGTCGACGGGACGT
The DNA here is from genome assembly GCF_051487485.1 of Williamsia muralis. Lineage (GTDB taxonomy): Bacteria > Actinomycetota > Actinomycetes > Mycobacteriales > Mycobacteriaceae > Williamsia > Williamsia muralis_B. Next base: position 526,996 of record NZ_JAHVCV010000005.1, read on the forward strand.
AGACCACGGATCCGTCGTCGAGATCCAACGGACCCTGCGTCGTCATCTCGACAACCGTTGCGACCGTGCGGTCCAGGATCCGGTCGGCGGAACCTGGAATCAATGACCCGAGGCCGACACAGGTGACGAAGTCACCAACCGTGGCCATGTGACTCCTTACACCTTGGGCGATCACCCGGGCCTGCTCGTGCAGCACGATTCAGGTGAGACGTCCAGCAGTGACTCGCAGTACGTCTCGCCTGTACAGGGTAGCGGGACTCGCCGGTGCGCACCCGAGTTCAAACGCCGCGGCGGTACGTCAGCGACTGGGTGGCAACGCAGTTCGAAGCCGAGGTCCAGAGCCGTGGCCGAGATACAGATCGAATCCGTGATCTAGCTGGCGGAGAAATCGTTGGAGTGGCGATCAGCGCTCGGCTCTTGAACCCACTCCGCCATCACATCGGCCAGTGCCTCGGCACCACGATGGCAGTCCGCGGCTTCAGCGAATTCGAGCGGCGAGTGCGACACCCCAGTCGGATTCCGGACGAAGAGCATCGCGGTGGGTACTTTCGCCGAGAGAATGCCTGCGTCGTGTCCGGCGGCGGTCGGGAGCGCCGGAATGTCACCGAGGTGACCGAGCGCGGTTTGCAGGCGTTGCCGTGTGTCGGCGGGGAATTCGACGATTGGGGTGATCGACTCGGCTTCGACGGCCAGGCCGATGCCATCTGCGTCGGCGTACTTTCGGGCCTCGGCTGAGATCTGCTCGACCATCGCGCTCAACGTCGGTTCGTCGGCGGCGCGGGCGTCGAGCCAGGCGAGAACCTCGGACGGGATGGCGTTGGCGCCGTTGGGCAGTACCCGGACCTTGCCGAACGTGGCGACGGCGTCGTGCAGGGTTGCCGCGCTGCGGGCGGTGTGAACCGACGACGCGAACGCGAGCATCGGGTCGCGGCGGTCGACCAATCGGGTGGCGCCGGCATGGTTGGCCTCACCGGTGAAGCTGAACAACCACCGCCCATGCGGCCAGATCGACGACGCCACAGCGATCGGCTGATCGACCAGATCGAGACCCCGGCCCTGCTCAACGTGCAGCTCGACGTAGACCCCGACGCGGTCGGTCAGTGTGGGATCGGCGCCGAGGTGCGACGGATCACGGCCGGAGCGGGTGAGCGCCTCGGCCAGCGTGACTCCGTCGGCGTCGCGGAGCCCCAGTGCTCGCCCCGGCGTGAGTGCGCCGGTGGTCAATTGCGACCCCACGCACGCCACGCCGAACCGTGCACCCTCTTCGTCCGAGAATGCCGTGACAGCAATCGGTTTGGTGGGGACGATCCCGCGATCTCGCACGATGTCGATGGCGATGAACGACGACACGACTCCGAGTGGTCCGTCGTACGCGCCGCCGTCGGGCACCGAATCGAGGTGCGACCCGGTGACGAAGGCGTCGGTCGGATCGCCCTCCCAACCGGCCGGCATCCACCACGCCCAGAGGTTCCCGTTCCGGTCTTCTTCGACGGACATGCCGCGGTCGGTGGCGGCGCCGGTGAACCACTCGCGCAACGTCATGTCGGCGTCGTTCCATGCGAAGCGACGGTAGCCGCCGGTCGTGGCACGACCGACATCGAGTATTGATGCCCACATGGAATCGAACGCGGTCATGTCAGGTCCTTCTGTCATTCTGAGTAGTTGTCGGGATACGCGGTGACGGCGAGGAATCGGATCGGCAGGTGCGTGAGTTCGGTTGGGCCATGCACACCTTCGCCGTCGAACACCTCGCGAGGGGTCGTGTCCTCGACAACCCCCGGCGAGAAGGCGGGCTCGGGCAGGGTCACATCTTCCCAGGGATCCAGGTGGTGCCCGCCAGCGGCACGCGAGCCATCGCCGACGATTCGACTGTCAGTGCCACCAGGTCCTCGGGTTCGAGGTTGCGCAGATGCGACTTGCCGCAGGCGCGTGCCAGGGTTTGGGCCTCCATGGTCAATACCCGTAGGTAGTTGGCGAGTCGACGTCCGCCCTCGACGGGATCAAGATTCTTGGACAATTCGGGATCCTGGGTGGTGATCCCGGCAGGATCGCGACCGGCCTGGAAGTCGTCGTAGAATCCGGCATCGCTACCGAGCTCTTGATATTCCTTCGCATACCGAGGGTTGTTGTCGCCCAACGCAATGAGGGCAGCGGTGCCGATCGCGACGGCGTCGGCACCGAGAGCCATGGCCTTGGCTACGTCGGCGCCCGAACGGATACCGCCGGAGACGATGAGCTGGACCTTCCGGTGCTGACCCATCTCTTGCAGCGCTTGGACTGCCTGCGGGATCGCTGCGAGCGTCGGGATGCCGACGTGCTCGATGAACACGTCCTGGGTGGCGGCGGTTCCGCCCTGCATGCCGTCGACGACCACGACGTCGGCACCGGCTTTGACGGCCAGTTTCACGTCGTAGTAGGTGCGGGTGGCACCGACCTTGACGTAGATGGGCTTCTCCCAGTTGGTGATCTCACGCAGCTCGATGATCTTGATCGCGAGGTCGTCTGGTCCCGTCCAGTCTGGATGTCGGCACGCCGACCGTTGGTCGACTCCCATGGGCAGCGTCCGCATCCCGGCGACACGTTCGGTGATCTTCTGTCCCAGGAGCATCCCACCGCCGCCGGGTTTGGCGCCCTGGCCGAGCACGATTTCGATCGCGTCGGCCTTGCGCAGGTCGTCGGGGTTCATGCCGTACCGCGACGGAAGGTACTGGTACACCAGGTTCTTCGACTGACCGCGCTCTTCGGGGGTCATGCCGCCGTCACCAGTGGTGGTCGAGGTGCCCACTTCACTGGCACCGCGGCCCAGGGCCTCCTTGGCCTGTCCCGACAGTGCACCAAAACTCATGCCTGCGATGGTGATCGGGATGTCCAGGTGCAGTGGAAACTTCGCGTTGCGGTCGCCGAGGACCACGTCGGTATCGCAGCGTTCGCGGTAACCCTCGAGCGGGTATCGCGACATCGACGCGCCCAGGAACAGTAGATCGTCGAAGTGGGGGAGTTTGCGTTTGGCACCCCAGCCGCGGATGTCGTAGATGCCGGTGTCGGCGGCCCGTTGGATTTCGGCGATGACGCCTCTGTCGAAGGTGGCCGATTCACGCAGGGTCGGGTTGTATGTCATCTGTATCGCTCCTTGTACGCCGGAATGTCAGGACGCCGGGATGTCAGTACGCCGCGGCGTTGTCGACGTGGAAGTTGTAGAGCTGCCGGGCGGAGCCATAGCGGGTGAAGTCGGCGGGATCGGCGTCGATGCCCGCGGTGGCGAGCAGGTCACCCAGTTCGGCGAGGTGTTCATCGCGCATCTCCTTCTTGATGCAGTCGGCACCCAGCGATGCGACCGTGCCGCGGACGTAGATACGGGCCTCGTACAGCGAATCACCAAGGGCTTCACCGGCGTCGCCGCAGACGACAAGACGTCCGGCCTGGCCCATGAAGGCGCTCATGTGGCCGATGTTGCCACCGACGACGATGTCGGCGCCCTTCATGGAGATCCCGCAACGTGCTGCGGCATTGCCCTCGATGACGAGCAGGCCACCGTGGGCGGTGGCTCCGGCCGACTGCGAGGCGTCGCCGGTGACCCGTACGGTCCCGGACATCATGTTCTCGGCCAGCCCGACACCGGCGTTCCCGTTGATCGTGACTGTGGCCTGCTGGTTCATACCGGCGCAGTAGTAGCCGACATGCCCTTCGATGGTGACGTCGATGTCCTTGTCGAGTCCACAGGCCAGGGCGTGCGCGCCTTGCGGTGCCGTGATGACCGACTGGTTCGGCGCCTGCAGGGACTGCAGGGTCTCGTTGACCGAGCGGACGGTGGTGGACAGCAGATCGAACGTCGTGAACTCGGCGGTGTCGTCCGCTGTGGCGACGGCGTTCGGCGTCTCGGTCACTGACGGTGCCATACGTACACCTCTTCTGGTTCGGGTTCGAAAATGCGGGCGGTGTCGACGCCGGGCAGTCCTGCCAGCGCACGGTATTCAGAGGCCATCGCGACCCAACGGTCGGTTTCTGCGATGACGGCGGGCTTGCATGAGATGGGGTCGCGGACAACGGCGAACGAGTCCTTGTTCGAGACCAACAGTGTGTAGAAACCGTCGAAGGTCTCGTTGAGCATCAGCAGTGACTTCTCGAGATCGACGCCCTCGGCGAGTTGCTTGGCGATGAACCGTGCGCCGACCTCGGTGTCGTTCTGACTGTCGAACACAACACCGGTGCGTTCGAGTTCGTGCTTGATGCTCATGTGGTTGGAGAACGATCCGTTGTGCACCAGGCACTGATCCGTGCCGACAGAGAAGGGATGCGAACCTTCAGCGGTGACAGCCGATTCGGTCGCCATACGGGTGTGGGCGACGCCCTGCCAGCCTGAGGCGTTCGGTAGGCCGAAGCGGTGGGCGAGCTCGGTCGGATTGCCCATTCCCTTGAGAACGGTGACCTCGCTACCGAAGCCGATGATCCGCGCCGCCGGTGCGACACCGCGCACTGCCGCGACGAGCTCATCGGACGGAACGGCCGCGTGGAGCACGGTGGTCGGTTCGAGGTCGATGACTGTCGCCTCGACGCCGAGCGCGGTGGTCAGAGCCGACGCCAGGTCGGATGCCGAGAGTGGGTTCTCGAGAAGGGAAACGGTGGCGTGGCCCTCGGGCGACCACGTCGGGTCACCGTAGATCGACATGCCGGCCGAGTCGGGGCCGCGGTCGCACATCTGGTCGAGCATGCCGGTCAGCAGTGCGCCCAATTCGGGGTACAGAGCCCGGTCACGTAGGTGCAAACCCACGATTCCACACATGTGGAACTCCTGTTCTTCGTTGTTGGTGGCAGAAAGTCGTGGTGGTCAGAAGGCCGTGAGATATTCGTCGATCTCCCACGCAGAGACCGTGTTGTGCCAGGCGAAGAACTCTTCGCGTTTGCGCTGGGCGAAGTACTCGCTCACGCCTGGACCCGCGACATTGAGTGCGGCGGTGAGGACGTCGTCCTTGTCGAGGGCGTCCATCGCGTGCAGCAGGGTCATCGGGAGCATCTCGCTGGGGCTGTCGCCGCTGCCGGGAGCGCCGGGATCGAGGTTGCGCTTGACGCCGTCGAGTCCGGCAGCGATGGCGCCGGCTGCCGCGAGATACGGATTGGCCGATCCGTCGCCGCCGCGCAGCTCGACGCGGTTGTGGTCGGGCACGCGCAGGTAGTGGGTGCGGTCGTTGCCGCCGTAGGTGGCGAAGCGCGGCGACCAGGTTGCGCCGCTGCTCGTGGTGGTGGCGCCGGTTCGCTTGTACGAGTTGACGGTCGGGGCGATCACAGCTTGCAGGGCGCAGGCGTGCTCCAGGATGCCTGCGATGAAGCCGTAGGCGATGCTCGAGAGTCCGAGTCCTTTGTCGTCGGACGCATCGGGGAAGACGGCACCGGTCTCGCTCCACAGTGACAGGTGCATGTGCATGCCTGACCCGGTGCGGTCGGTAAACGGCTTGGGCATGAACGTTGCCTGCATCCCACGTTTTTCGGCGATCACCGAGAGGAGGTATCGGGCGGTGATCACGCGGTCGGCGGTGACCATGGCGTCCGCGTAGTCGAAGTTCTGCTCGAACTGTCCGTTCGCGTCCTCATGGTCGTTGGCGTAGTTGCCCCAGCCCAGCGAGTTCATGGCCGTCGAGATCTCGGTGAGGTGGTCGTACATGCGGGTCACGTCGCGGGCGTCGTAACACGGCTGTCGTTTGGAGTCGGCGGGGTCGGCGGTGGTGAGCGCACCGGAGTCGTCCCTGTTGACCAGGAAGTACTCGATCTCTGCGCCGACGTTGACGCTGAACCCGAGGTCTGCAGCTCGGCGCAGGGTCTCTTTGAGGATGATGCGGGGAGCAAACGGCCAGGGCTTGCCATCGACGTGGGGATCGCAGTGCACCAGGGCGAGGCCGGGCTGGATGAACGGGATCGGGGTGAAAGACGACGCGTCGGGCATGGCGACCAGGTCGGAGTCCTTAGGTTCCTGGCCCATCATGCCTGCCGCATAGCCGGCGAAGCCGACGCCGTCTTCCTCGAGCATGCCGACCGACTGTGCCGGAACGAGTTTGGCGCATGGCTTGCCCGACATGGTCACGAACAAAGCGAGGATGAACGTGGTTCCGCTGGACCGGACCAACTCGGTCAAGGTCGGTTCGGCACCCACGGGATCTGGGGCGGCTACGGGTGTGGGTGTGAACGCGTCGGCTGTGTCTATGGCCATGGCAGGCTCCTGGTCGGGGGTTTCGGTCGGGGGAAGGGAGGTGGTGGTCATCGCATCTCACCGGCGCCCTCGTAGGGGTTCAGGCTCAGCAACAGGTCGTTCTCCTCGAATCGGCTGTACCGGAAGTCGTGTGGATCAACGTTCGGCAGCGTCGTCGTCCCGGTGGTGAGAAGGTCGGCGACGAGTTCGCCGACGGCGGGGGAGATCTTGAACCCGTGACCGGAGAATCCGGTGGCGAGGAACAGCCCGTCCGCCGGGGAGGGGCCGATGATCGGGTTGTAGTCGGGAGTGACGTCATAGGCGCCGACGTAGGAGCCGGCTATCCGCGGATCGGGCATGTCCGGCAACCGGTTCCCGAGCTTCATGATGTTCTTCTCGATCGCCGAATCGTCCGCGCGGTTCACGTAGTCGTCTGGGTCGATGTACTGCGGTGCCTGGTGATCGGAGTTCCCGACCAGCAACTCACCGTTGGGTTCACGGCAGATGTATTGCAGCCCGGCCAGATCCGACAGCACGGGAACCTCGGGGGTCGGCGCCCCCTGGTCGACCAGGACGAGCTGTGCACGCTGGGCCTTGACATCCACCGGAACGCCGACAGTCGCGGTGAGCGCCGGTGTCCACGGCCCAGCAGCAACGATGACATGCTCGGCGTGGATCTCGTCTCCGCCGGCCAACGTGACGCCGTAGACGGTCCCGCCGGCATTCTGCAGCAGACCGCTCACCCGGGTCGATTGGCGCACCGTGACGCCGAGTCTGCGGCCCGCGGCACCGAACGCCATGCCGGCCATGTAGGCCTCGCCGCGTCCACCAAGTGGCTCGTAGGCGAACGCCGCGAAGTCGTCGAGGTGCAGGCCGGGCCAGAGACCGGCCATGGTCTCGTGGTCGATGAAGTCGACGTCGATACCCAGACTTTGCATCATCGCCACATTCGCCTTGAGGGGCACGGTGTTGTTCTCGCCGACGCCGACCACGTAGCCGCACTGCCGGAAAGCCATGTCGTCGTCGAAAAGCTCAGGGGCGCGCTGGAAGACGTCCACGCTGTACCAGGACATCGCCGCCAACGACGGGGTGCCGTAGTGGCAGCGGACCACCCCACTGGACTTGCCGGTCATCCCCGAGCACAGGGTGTCACGCTCGAGGATCAGCACATCGGTTTCCCCCCGATTGGCGAGCGACCATGCGATGGCGAGCCCTTCCAGGCCGCCGCCGACGATCACGTACTTCGCTGTCTCTGTCACTGTCAGTCTTCCGCTCGTGTGTTTCTTCATGTGATCCGGTGTTCTCTGTTATGAAACAGGCCGATTGTGTCAGCGAAGTTTCCGGACAGTGTCTGGCGTATCACGGAATCGGGCTATGCCAACCGAGATCGCAGGGATTCAGGTGATCTACGCTGGGCGTTTGTCGAATTTAACGTGCATGTCACGCGGCTCATCGTTTCCTGCCACTATATTTGGTTTCACGCCTTACTCGCGGCGCTCTGCCGCATCACCTATACGCCCCCTCAAGGAGAAGCCAATGACCACAACCGATTCCGACAAGACGACCGCCTTCCGGGTCACATCAGATTTTTGGGCGACGCTTCCGCAGATGCCGGTCACCGAATACCCCGGCACGGAGGGCTTCATCGATGACGTCTACGCGAACCCGGAAGGTTCCGAGATGTCCGCCGGGTACTTCGAACTGCGCCACACCGACGCACCGCTCGACTACTACTACGCCTACGACGAGATGAAGGTGGTTCTCGAAGGCGTCTTCCATCTCGAGAACCTCGAGACCGGCCAGGTCGAGACCGCCGGACCGAAGGACGCCATCTTCTTCCCGAAAGGTTCGACCATTCGCTTCACCACCGAGGACCGGGCTCTGGCGTTCTTTGTCGGCCACCGCTCGTTCGCACCGTAACCATGGCGGTCTCGATGGCCACCACCACCGTCCCCCGGTGGCAGGCCACTGCTTTCACCGACGTCGAGTTCGATGAGGCGGCGTCACATCACCTCGTTGTGACCACGGACGAGGAGGCTGCCGAACATGTTGGTGACCCAGCAGGTGTATCGGTGGTCCGCCTTGCCGGTCCGGAGGATGACGCGCTGGCCGCTGCACTGCGGCCGGCGCGGGTGGGTTGGCGTTTTGTGGTCGTCGGGCGAGGGGCCGCGCCGGTGCGGGTTCGGGCTGCCATCATCGACGCAGGTGCCGTTGACGCAGAAGTGACTGTTGTCGACCTCGGCGGCGGGGACGGATTCTCGCCCGGGGAGCGCGATGTCTACTGCGCGCATTGTCATTCCGTCACCACCACCTTCGCTGGCATCGACGAGTCGCTCACCTGTTCCGGATGCGGATCTCCTTTGGTGGTCTACTACCACTTTTCGCGACGACACCACGCCTACTTGGGATTTCACCCAGACGCGGAGGAACTACTATGACGCGCACGGTCAACGCGCCACCCACCGGGCTCACCGGCACCGACTTGCTGGTGACCGTCGGCACCGTCCGGGATCTCTGCGACGGCATCCGTGAAGTCACATTCACTGGCGCGCAAGCGCTGCCTTCGTTCACTCCCGGAAGTCACATCGGCGTGCGGTGGGGGACCGGCGTCCAGAACTCGTACTCGCTGACCGGTCCATGCACTGATCCCGACCACTACGCGATCTGTGTGCGCCGTGACGATGCCGGTAGGGGCGGCTCTGCGTGGATTCACGCTCTGCGAGTGGGCGATCAGGTGGTGATCACCCCGCCGCGCAGCGCGTTCGCGCCGATATCCGTTGCCCGCCATCACGTCCTCATCGCGGGTGGCATCGGGGTCACGCCGATCTTGTCTCATGTCCGAGCAGCTGTGCAGTGGCACCGATCTTTTGAAGTGATCTATTCACACCGGCCCGGGCAAGACGCGCTCGCCGACGAGTTGCAGAACCTCTGTGGAGATCGACTGACCATCGTGCATGACGTCGACGACTTCTGGTCGCACCTGACTCCGATCCTCGAAGACTCGGTGCTCGGCACCCACCTCTACACCTGCGGGCCGGCAATGATGATCGACGCCGTTGCGGCAGCCGCCACCGCCGCCGGTTGGCCGGCCCAGCGCATCCATTCCGAACAGTTCTCATCCGCCGTGGCGACCGGCGGTGCACCGTTTGCCGCCCGCCTGCGCCGTACCGGGGTGCTGGTCCCCGTCGGCGCCGACGTGTCGCTGCTCGAGGCATTGCTCGAACGCGGTGTGGCCGTGCCCAATCTGTGTCGCCAGGGCGTCTGCGGCGAATGCCGGGTCACCGTGCTCGGTGGCCGAATCGACCACCGGGACTTCTATCTGACCGACGACGAGCGAGCCGGAGGCGACGCGATGATGCCATGCGTCTCTCGGGCCGCCGGTGACCAAGTGGAGCTGGAACTGTAATGACCGCAGCAGCTGTGTTCACACAGAACGACATCGAGAACTTCCCCTTCCCGTTCCCGAAAGACCAGTACCGCTACAGCGCCAATGTCGAACCGACCGGGCAGAAGGGGTCGACCGCGGCCGGTTCCTGGGGAGAGCACCGAGTGGTGATCGACGCCCACTATCGGCGAGAACTCGACGAACGCTCACGGATTCTGGCGGCTGATCCCACCCGATCACAGTGCTTGCCGCACATGATTCCCGCGGCCTGGGACGCGATGCTCACCCTCATGCACGAGCTGGGCGATGGGTATCCGCAGCACATGACCCTGGAACGGGTCACTGCTGAACCGGCGTCGTACCGTTGGCGCAACGCGCTCCTCGACATCGACGAGACCTTCACGTTCGGCGTCGCCGATACGCTGCCGACCGATCCGCTGCACTACATCTGCAGCCAGATACAGGAAGACGTGGTGCTACTCGATCAGCGCGACGACCAAATGTGGGGCGACGCGGGAGTGGTGACGTTCGCCGCCGACTGGTCCTTCGGGTTCGACGTCGGCATGAGCTTTCTGCAGATCCACGGTCCGGTGCCACGACTGCACAGCGAGAAGATCGCCACGCGCGCACACGAATTCATCAAACGCCTGCAGCCGGCCCAGAGCTACCGACGCACGAATTGGACACTCACCGTCGACGGCAAACTCGACACCTCCACCGAGACCTACCCGGAGTGGGGAAAAGATCGGCGCACGCTCGCCGAAGGGCCATTGGAGGACGTGGGGGACAGGCTGTTCTTGCGCACCGAGGTTCAGCACCTCATTCGGCTGCCGCAGTCGAATGCCGTCATGTTCCTGATCCGGACCTACCTCTTACCGTTCAAGGCCATCGCGACCATTCCCGAATGGGCCGACAGGCTCTACCGGGTCCTCGAAGACCTGCCCGTTGACATGGCCGACTACAAAGGCATCACCCGGACCCGCGGCCCCGGTCTGCAATGGCTGAGGACTCACGGCCCCGTGGTGCCTTGATCGTCGGGTTCACGACAGCGACTGGCACTCAACGGATTCAGCCGAACCGCGCAATGTGGACTTCGTAACACGGCCGCAACCGGCAGTCTCGAAACCGCAACACGCGAGTGGTCCACTATCGGTGAACTTCGATTCCCGTAAGCAGACTTCCGGTCTGCGCCCGACTCTTGAGGATTGACAATGGACGAAGCGATCGCGGCCGCCGATACGGCCTGGCTGCTGGCTGCATTTGCTGCGGTGAGCCTGATGGTTCCTGGCCTGGCCATGTTCTACGGCGGCATGGTCAGCGCCAAGAACACCCTGAACATGGCGATGATGACGTTCGGTGCGTTTGCCGTGGTGGGCATCTTGTGGATCCTGTTCGGCTACTCGGCCGTGCTCGGTGATTCCCTTGGCGGAAAGGGCATTCTGGGCGATCCCCTCGAGGCGATGGGACTCTCGTCGATGCTCGAAGCACCTGCTGATCCCGGTCTGCCGCCCGCGCTCGTCGCCGGATTCCAGCTGCTGTTCGCAGGCATCACCGTGGCCCTCATCTCGGGTGCGGTCGCCGACCGCATGAAGTTCGGTGCGTGGATGCTGTTCGCCGGAGTCTGGGCGACGCTCGTGTACTTCCCTGTCGCGCACTGGGTGTTCGCATTCGATTCTGAAGACGGATCGATCACCGGTGGCTGGATTGCCAACCAGCTGGCGGCGATCGACTTCGCCGGCGGTACCGCGGTCCACGTGAACGCCGGTGTTGCGGCCCTGGCCCTGGTCATCGTCCTCGGCAAGCGACGCACCTTCCCGGCCGCGCCGCGTCCGCACAGCCTCCCGCTGACCATGCTCGGCGCGGGCATCCTGTTCTTCGGCTGGTTCGGCTTCAACGGTGGATCGGCCCTGGCCGCCGGCAACAGCGCGGCCGTCGTGGTCCTCAACACCGTTGCAGCAGCGTGTGCCGGCATCTGCGCCTGGCTTGTCGTCGAGAAGTTCCGTGAGGGACATGCGACGTCACTCGGTGCCAGCTCGGGCCTGATCGCTGCCCTCGTCGGCATCACGCCGGCCTGTGGTGCGGTCTCACCGATGGGTGCGCTGCTCGTCGGTGCTGCCTCGGGTGCCATCTGCTGCCTTGCGGTGTCGATCAAGTTCCGACTCGGCTATGACGATTCGCTCGACGTCGTCGGGATCCACATGGTCGGTGGCATCCTCGGCACCATCCTGATCGGCTTCATCGCCGACCCGGCCGCGCCCAATGGTGTTGCGGGACTGTTCTACGGCGGCGGATTCGACCTGCTGTGGCGCCAGACGGTGGCTGTCCTCGCGGTTGTCGGATACTGCTTCGTCGTCACGTGGCTGATCGCCAAGGCAATCGACAAGACCATGGGTTTGCGAGCACATGAAGATCACGAGACCGAAGGTCTGGACGTTGCCGTGCACGGTGAATCGGCCTACGTCATGGAGAACGCGACGTTGACCGGCAAGCCTGTCACCGAGGCCGACGCCGTCGAGGCGGCCGAAGCCATTGCGACCGAGGCGGTTGAGAAGCCGACACCGGCAGCCTCCACATAAAGCCTCTGGAAGCTCTCAGCCCTCTTCCCGGCATCGCCAGGAAGGGGGCTGAGGCGTATCCCGTGCGCGCAGTTGGTTTCACGACAGTAGACGCAGTCGGCTAGGATCTGTACATGCCACCGCGGTCAACCAAGACGGTCCGGGATACCGGTGACCCCGCACCCGTGCAGCGTGAAGTGCTCGGCGAACCACCAACCGGCAATGACCTCGAAGAGGCGATAGCGCGACAGGTCCGCGCGCTGCGACGTGCCACCGGACTTTCGGTGGGGGACATGGCCGAGAAGGTCGGCATCTCGAAAGCGATGTTGTCCAAAATCGAGAACGCTCAAACGTCCTGCAGTCTCTCCACTTTGGCCAGACTTGCTGCAGGCCTCGACGTCCCGGTCACCTCACTCTTCCGCGGCGCAGACAACGAACGCGAAGCGGTGTTCGTCGAATCCGGGCACGGCGCCGTGATAGTCGGGCGGGGCACCCGGGTCGGACACCACTACGAACTCCTCGGCGCGCTGCGCGGTCAGCACAAGCGACTCGAGCCCGTGCTGGTCACCCTCACCGACGCCAGCGAGGTGTTTCCTCGCTTTCAACACGCCGGAACCGAACTGCTCTACATGCTCGAAGGCGTGATGGTCTACGGCCACGGCGATGCCGAATACACCCTGCGGCCCGGGGACTCGCTCTTGCTGGACGGCGAAGGCATCCACGGACCGAACGACCTGGTCCGCTTGCCGATCCGCTTCCTGGCGGTCACGGCATACCCGGACAACCACGAAAGCTGATGTTCTCGATCTAGTTTGCAGTGGACTATCTGATCCACAATCGCGTTGCGCAATTGGTTCAGGCGGCAATCATAATCCGCTGTATGACGATTGGACCAAGTTTCTGTCGCTGAAACCACTTCGTTCGGCTAAGCGGATTCACTGTGTCTGACAATGCGTTCCACAACGACGCCATCGACAAGAGCAGATGATTTGGGCCGACTGGGTCAACTGGCCGTGCGGTGGCCCCATCCCCATGCCCGCCTTCGCGATTCGATCGCGAGGGCGGGGTTTCTGCTTTAGAGTTCCCGGCAACACCGCCACAACAGATCGGGTTGCTCGATGAAAGCAGAGATTGTGGCGACTTCCGCTGTGATGCGCGCTCTGGCCGCCGACGTCGGCCCCGCAATGAACAAGGCGTCTGAATCGCACCGGGCGAGTGATGGATTCCCCACGTTTGAGCCACCCGCGACCGCACGTCCTACAGAAAGGCCTGTGACGCAGTGACAAAGAGCATGGCAGGAGATGAGGCCGCCGACGAAATCGGGCGGGATCTCGGGTATGAGCCCGAACTGAAACGGTCGCTCAACGGATTTCAGATGTTCGCCATCTCGTTTGCGTCGGTGTCGGTGGTCATCGGCATCTTCGCGACGTATGACGACGTCCTGCAGAACGCCGGACCTGTAGGGATCTGGTTGTTTCCGGTCGTTGCGCTCGGACAACTATTGGTCGCACTGGTGTACGCGCAGTTCGCGGCGCGAATACCTCTCAGTGGATCCAGCTACACGTGGGCATCACGGCTGGCCAGCCCGAAGATCGGCTGGGCGTTCGGTTGGGTTGCGGTCCTCAGCGCCGTGACCGCGCCGGTGGCGATCGACAACGCTTTGGCAAGTCAGTGCCTGATGCCGCTGCTCAACATGGAACCCGACGAGACGACCGCGCGCGTGATCACCGTTGCGCTACTTGTGATTCAGACCGTGCTGGCAATAGCGGCAACACGCATCGTCGGCTGGGTCAACTCCTTGTCGGTGGGCGTCGAGATCGGCATTCTCCTCGTCCTTGGAACCGCGTTTGCTATCGCGGTGATGGTGACGGGCGATGGAACGACGGACAATTTGTTCTCCCGTGGTGTCGCCGGGGGAGACCCAGACTATTTCGCCATCGGCGGTGGTTTGATGGCGGCCTCGCTGATGGGGCTGACCACCCTGGTCGGATTCGAAACGGCCGCAAACATGTCCGAGGAGGCCGAGAATCCCTTCCGAAGCGTGCCCCGCGCCATCATCGGGTCGGTTGCCGCCGCAGGCGTGCTCGGTTTCTTGTTCATCCTGGTGCTGACAGTGGCGATCAAGGATCTGCCGTCAGCGTCCAATAGCGAATCGTCGGTCGCGGAGATCATGCACCAGCAGTTCGGAAACGGCTTGGAGCGGCCGCTACTTGCTGCCATCGCCGTGGCGTTCTTCGGAGCCGCGCTCGTCACCATGACTTCGACAGCGCGTTACATCTTTGCGATGTCGCGCGACAAGCGGTTCCCAGGCCACCAAGTGATGCGCAGAGTCAACCCGCGCACCAAGACACCCATTCCCGCCACACTCCTGGTGTTGGCCGTCGGCGTGATCTTGATGCTTGTGATGCCGGGCTCGGCACTGTTACAGCTCATCGCAACCGGTGCCATCTTCAACATCGGCCTCTACCTGATGACGATCGTGCTCTACCTGGGAGTGCGCCGAAAGTTCGGGCGCGGACAGAGCGGCTTCGACCTCGGCCGGTTCGAAAAGCCCGTGGCGATCGCGGCCCTGGTGTGGGTGGTCACGGCGTTGGTCGTTGTGCTTACCGCCTCCACGACGTGGGCGACCATCGTGATCGTTCTCGGTCTGCTGATCCCCGGCCTCGCATATTTCCTTTACATGCTGCGGTTCGACCGCGAAGTGCTCGAGACCACATCCGACGACACAGACCTCTTCACTGACCCCACGAAGTGACGAACTGGTACGACGACCGGTTCCGGACGTCCTGACGGAGCAGAGTGGCGTCAGCGTCAGGGCGTCCCGATCTCCGACCCAGGCGTATCCCGGTTCTGACCTCGATAACAGCCCCGTCTGACTGTCGTTTGGCCGGTCGACGCTCGTGCCCACTGACCTGCGACGACTCCCGGCGCACGTCATCGACACCTTTCCGTGACTAACTGTTCTGACGTTGGTAGCGACGTTGAGAGTGGGTCGGCAACGAAAGGATCTGCTCAATGAAAAGTATTGTCAGCGCTCGGATTTTGAAGTCAGTAGTCGGTACGGCGCTCACCGCCTTCGCGGCTGTGGCGCTCATGTCGGGATGCGCCGGCAGCACCACGGACAGCTCTGCCCCCGTCACGACCACGTTGACCGAGACACGCACCGCAGGTCCTGCCATCACCTCTCCGCCGCCGGCAGCAATGGACGTGCCGGCCACCGAGCCGGATGTGGAGGAAGCGCCCTGCGGGTCGCAGGTCGATACGACGACGATCGACGATGCGATCGCGCAGATCGCGCCCCCGATGCCTGGTGTGAATTGGGTGAAGGGTGAAAGCAACGCCGGTACTTGTTCGTTGCTGGTTTTCGTGGCGCTCCATACCCAGGGTGGCACGGGCTCGTCGCCAAATCAGCTGTTGCTCTTTCGTAACGGTGACTTCCTCGGTACCGGCACCGCCTGCAACCTGAGCTACCAGATGATCACTGGTGCGGCCGACGATCAGATCGACGTTCGATATAGCTACATCGTCGCCGACGAACCCAATGCCGCCCCACAGGGCGAGGTGAACGTCGCCTACCGATGGAACGGGTCTGGCATCGACATGATCGGCGAACTACCCGAGGCGGCCACCGAAGGTAAGTGCTGAACCGTCACCGGTGATCGCCCGGGGCTTGACGCGCGGTGCCGTCGGAGTAGCGCGACTGAACCTTGCCGAGCGCCAGAACGACCACCAGCGCAGCCGCCACGGGTAGGCAGGCAATCAGAACGATCCAGCTGGTGGATACACCGAGCCCGATGAGCGCTCCGCCGATGATGGGTCCGATGACTGATCCCAATCGCCCCATCGAGCTCGCCCAGCCGACGCCGGTTGCCGCGGTGGCCTGCGGGTACAACGAGACGGCCACGGCGGCTTGCCCGATCATGCCGGCCTGTAGACCGAGGCCCACCCCGCCGAACACCAGCAGCAGGAGAGCCTTGTCTGCGCCCAGGAACGCAGACAGGACCAGAAAGACGATCGCGACCGCCGTGGTGCCGGCAAGAACCGAGGTCATCCGAAATCGCCTGGCCGCCAAGATCAATACGCCTGCTCCGATGATGCTGCCGACTCCCAGCGCCGCTGATCCGAGTGGGGCGAGTCCCTTGGTGAAGCCGTAGCTGGTCAACAGCGTCGGCAGCCACGAGGAGAAGATGTAGAAGACCGAGAACACCAGGAATGCGAAGACCCACAGCAAAATCGTGCGGGTCCGCACCCCGGGCTCGAAAAGGCGGGCGACCGATGCGCCGTGTTTGGCATGAGGCGATGCCACGGTAAGGCCTGTCATGCCTCGTTCGTCGGGAAGCCATCGCCACAGGAAAGGAAGCAGCAGCGTCGATGCCGCGGCGCCGAGGATGAAGACCCATTCCCACCCGAATGCGCCGACGATCTGGGAGCCCACGAGTCCGGCGATGAGCGCACCGAGTGAGATGCCCGTAGTGACGAACACCGCGATCGACTGACGATGGCGCGCCGGGTTCAGTGCGGTGGCCTGAGCAACGGCCGCCGGCATCACGGCGCCGAGTCCGAACCCGGTGATCAACCGCAGCGCACTGAGCTCGATGATGGATCCACTCCAAGCGGTGAGGAATGATCCGATGGTGAACGCGACGACCGCGGCGAGGATGACGTTGCGGCATCCGAAGCGCGCCGTCAGCCGCCCGACCGCTATGTAGCCCAGCGCGACCCCCAGGCTGGTCAAGGACAGCGCCGGGGTGAAGTGCGAGGTGGGTACGTCCCAGTCGTCGGCCAGGGCGGGTACCGACAACCCGAGCGCAATGGTGTCGTAGCCGTCGAGCACGACGGCGATGAATGCGAGAGCGAGCACAGGCCAGTTCGGTCTGGTGATCTCGGCTGTGGTGGCCGGCTGGGTCATGGTCGGTCCGCTCATGATGGCGTCCTTGTGGTTGTCGGCGCGTGAGCGCCGGTTCGGCTGATGTTAGTCGTCCGGCTATCGGACGTTCGGGAGAAAGCCTTGGGCTTCGACCTCGACGGTGAGGCCGGGTTCCACCAGCGCCGACACTTCGACCAGTGTCGAGCAGGGCAGAGGTTCGGAGAAGGCGGCACTTCGGGCGCGACCGACCGCTGCCTTCTCAGCGATGTCGGTGACGTAGATGCGCAGGGTGACGATGTCGTCGATCCCCGCACCGCACGCTTCAGCAAGTGCCCGGGTTCGCCGGAAGGCCTCGACCGCCTGTGAGTAGGTGTCGTCGCCGCCGACAGGTCCGTGTGGGGTACCCGCGTGCATTCCGGAGAGGAAGAACTGACCTCCGACGACCCGGGCATTGCTGAACATGCCCGGCCGTGGCGGTTCCGGGACTCCGGGGTGACCGACCGAGGTCATCGGCCCGACACCTCGCGGCGCGCATCGGACTCCTCTGTGAGGCGGGCACGCACCTCACGGAAGTCGTAGGTGGGGTAGAAGTCTGTCCGGAACGTGCCCCAGGCCCGTCGTTCGAGCTCGACGTTCACAGCGGACAGACGGTCAGGAGCCAGCCGGAGCGTCACGATTTGTCCGACACCCATCGCTACAACCCAGGAGACCACCTCGCAACCCTCCGGGGGGAACTCATGCCACCAGTCGTTCTCGTCGAGACGGGCCTGCAGCTGGTCCAGATTTTGGCCCTGGTCGTGGCGCAGGAAGATCGTCAGCATCATGGTGGCATCGCTCATCAGGCGTTCGCCGCCGCGAGAACTTGTGCCTGCGCGACGGCGTCGGCGCGGTACAAGCGCCTGATGCGGGAGACCCCCAGATCGTGCTGATACAGGTGCTCTTCGCGGTCGGCGTCACCGGCGAGCGCTTCGAGGACAGCCCGGTCTTGTTCGAGTACCTCCCAGTGCTTCTCCTCGAGCCGCGTCCGGTAGAGGAACCGCCAGGTCTCCCGTTCCCAGCCGCTCACCCGCCGGGTCCGCCAGTGGAAGATCGCAGACGTTTCGCGGTCGATCGGGGTGCTCATACCGACGATGCCGAACACTCCGCCCGGGCCGGCCGCTGGGCCATAGGGGATCTCGAGATCAACAAAATCCATGGATCCCCGGACGAACTCGACCCAGTCGAAGTTGACGCCGCGTTGATCGGTCTTCTCGAAGAAGAAGCCACGGTCGGTCTCGCGGATACGGAACCGAGCCGAGATGTCGCCGCCGAACATCGAGTGAGAATTGCGGTGCAGGAATGCGCCGTGCATTGGATCGAGGACGTTGTCCATGTAGAACCGCCAGGGACCTGCCCACTCGGCGTAGTTCGGGAACCACGACACCTCGGGGTCAGAGAGTCGGTCGGGGAGCGCAAACGGTGTCGGCACGGATTCTGCGGTGAGCGGCACGAACGCAAAAATCGTGTCGGCCGCCTCGACCACGCTCAGCGACACGGTTGCTCGCCGACCTTCGAGGGCGCACCCCGGCATGCCGGGAACCGAGACGACAGTGCCACCTCCGTCCACCTGGACCCCGTGGTAGAGGCAGGCGATCCGGTCACCGAGGTGCTGTCCGACCGACAGCGGGGCGCTGCGATGAGGACACCGATCCTCGAGCATGTGGACAACGCCCTGCGCGTCGCGGAACAGCACCCAGTCCACCTCGAGCCGGCGAACCGGCACCATTGCACCTGGTTCGACCATGTGCGAGGGGAGGATCGGGTACCACCGGTCGCGCAGACCCGTTGCCGCGATCTCGTCGGCATCGAGGTGTCGCCGTGTGCCCACGGCGAAAGTGGGTCCGCGATTCCGGGCGGTTTGTCTTGTATTGGTGACTGTTTCGGTGCTCATATCACTTTCCCAATCTGCGCATCTCGGCGCGGAAGCTCTCGTCGGTCCACCGATCGCCGCCAGGACCGTGAAGGCCCAGATCATTGAGACCCGCGACGACCTCGGCGAGAGTTGTTGCGCCGCCGGTGAACACCTCGGAGATCGAGCCGGCGAGTTTGGTCTCGTAGGGCGTGATCGGGTCCGGGTGGGTTTGGTGGACTTCGAGATAGGGCTCGCGGGCTGTGCGAGTTTTCATCGGAGGGCTCCTTCGACGAGAGGGGTTGGTGGGGTGAGTAATCTGCCCTCACGGGCGGCGAGTCCTTCGGCGATGGCGACGAAAGATGAACTCCAGTCTGTGAAGGATTCGCGGCTGGCTGTGTGGACAGGACGAGCAGAGCCGTCGACGACCACAAAAACCGCGTTGTCGATGTCGCCCGCGAAGAGCTGGGCGACCGCCAGGTCGGTATCAGGGCGCGGTGCCGAGGCGACGACAAGGGTGGGAACTGAGACTCTGGAGAGCAAGGCGGCCGAGTCTTCCTCCGGCGTAACAGGATCGGCCAGAACGAGGCTCAACACGAAGTCGGGGCACCGGATGGCGAGCCGAACTGCCTTGATGGCATCGGCACCTGCCGCGAACACGTGTGTCCGTTCGCCGGCTTCGACCGAAGCCTGGGCTCCGTCGTCCCACCACAGCATGGAGGCGTTCACGAGTGGGCCTCCGTCGGAATGTGGACAGGAGGAACAAAGGCGCCGGGTGCCGGGTCGAGTGCGGTGACGTCCACTTCGATCATCGTGGGACCGGTCCGGTGCACTGCGTCGGCGAGGGCGCCGGCGATGTGACCAGGGCCCTGGATGAGTCGATAGGGAATGTCCATCGAGGCGGCGAGCAGGTCGAAACGGGGTGTGTGTAGATCGACCCCGGAACGCCGGAACCCGTTCTTCTCCTGCATATTTCGGAGCACTCCGTATCCGCCGTCGTTGAAGACCATCACGATGACATGTGCTCCTGATCCGGCGAGCGATGCGAGTTCCCCGAGGTGAACTGCCAGTCCGCCGTCGCCGACCATGACAAGCGTCGGGACTTCGGGTCGGGCGTGCGCGGCCCCGATGCCCATCGCCAGGCCCTGCCCGATGCCACCGCCGAGGGGAAAGATGTTGGTGGCGCGGTGGTAGATCGGAAGAAGGCGATTACCCCACTGGCTGCTCGGAATGGTGACATCACGCGCGATCACCGAGCGGGCCGGAAGAGCCGACCGGATTGCGGTGCATATCTCGGCGTAACCGCCGATGTACGCGGACAGGTCGGCGCGGACACGCGCACGAAGCGTTTCGACCCTCGCTCGCCAGCCGTCGGTGTCGGAGCGGCTTTCGATGGCCTCGTCGAGTGCGGTGACGGTGCGCTGAGCATCGCCGATCAGTGCGACCTCGGCGGGGTACACCCGGCCGATGGTGGCCGACTCGACGTCGACCTGGATGAGTGTCCCCGGGAGCGAAAGTGTGTAGGAGGCTGTTTCATTCGAGCGAAAATGTGTGCCCACCGCGAGCATGACATCGGCATCGGCGATGAGCTCACGGGCTGCTGGGGTGGTCGCGAAGTTGCCGATCACCAGGGGATCGGCCTCGGAGACGATTCCGCGGCCCGAGTTGCTGGTGAAGATGCCCGCACCGAGTCGATGCGCCAGCGCGGACACGGCGTCGCCCGCGTCGGCAGCGCCACCGCCGAGCCAGATGAGTGGGCTCTTCGCGCGTGCCAACAGGTCGGCGGCACGGGCGATGGAGTCGGGGTCAGCGGCCGCGACGACGCGTGGCGAGCACTCCGCGGGTCGCTGCCGGTCAGGCCAAGCGAGATACTGCAGATCAGTAGGCCATTCGACGCTGGCAGGCCCGGTCGGTGCCGACTGAATGCGCGCTATCGCGGATTCGAGTTCGGCGTCGGCATCCTTGGCGTCGGTGATGGTCGAGGCGTGTGCTGACACCGCGTCGAGCATCTGCGGTTGCGCAGGGAACTCGTGGATCACCCCTCGACTCGCGGCCGGTCGCCCAGGGGCGAGGTACTCGCTCTCGATCTGTCCGGTGATGTGCAGGACACGACTACCGGCGGTCAGCGCCTCCACCATCGAGCCCGCGGCGTTACCGGCGCCGGTTCCGGTGCTGGTCAATGCGACTCCGATACCGCCCGACGCGCGAGCAAACGCATCGGCAGCATTGACGGCGGCTGCCTCATGCCGCATCTCGACAAACTTCAGGTCTCGGTCGACGGCCTCGACCAGCGGAAGGTTGTGGATGCTGATCACACCGAACGCGGTGGTGATGCCATGCCGGCGCATCACCTCGACCAGTACGTCACCGCCGGTGCGGCGCGGGGTCTCGGGTGCTGGATTCATCGTCTTCTCCTGATGTTCGGTGAATGCGTCAGACGTAGCGGTGGACTCCGCCACCGACGTCGAGGGATGCTCCGGTCATGTAGCTGTTGCGCGGTGAGAGCAGTGTGGAGATGGGAAAAGCGAGTTCGTCGGCGGTTCCGAAACGACCGAGCGCGATCCTCCGGTCCTGCGCGATGTCAGCGCTCCAGGTGTCGAAGTCGACACCCGAACCGTTCTCCTGAAATCGACGTTGCCACTGCCCGGTGTCGACCAGGCCCAGTAGAACCGAGTTGACCCGGATACCTTCGGGCGCGAGATCGTCTGCGAGGGAACGCGACAGGTTGAGCAGCGCGGCTCGGGCAGCTGCGGTGACGGCGAGCCGCAATTCGGGCTGACGCGACAAGATGGCGTTGACCATCACGATCGAACCCGCGTCGGACGCCGCCAACGCCTTTCGTGCCGCGCGGACCACGTTGAGAGCCCCGAAGATCTTGAGGTCGAACTCGTCTCGGACCTCTTCGTCGGTGGTCTCGTCGAGGGTGCGCATCAACGACCTGCCGGCATTACACACAACACCGTCGATTCCACCGAGTGAATCGATGGCGCTTGAGACGAAGGTGTTCACCGACGCTCTGTCGGTGACATCGCAGGCCGCCGTGACGACATCGGTCATCGCCGCCAGTTCGGCTGTCGCGGTGCGTAACCGGGATTCGTCGCGTGCACACAGGGCGAGCGTTGCCCCTTCTGCAGCGAGCAGTCGTGCCGTCGCAAGCCCGATGCCGGAGCTGGCACCGGTGATCAGAATGCGGCGTCCCTTCAACTGCAGGTCCATCGGTTCTCCTTGTGGCGTGATTGTTCGTGTTACCGGCGTCAGCGAAAGATGAATCCGCCGTCGACGACGATGGTTTGTCCGGTGACGAACGCGGCGTCGTCTGACAGCAGGAAGCGCACGACACCGGCGACATCGTCGGGTGTCTGTTCGCGTGAGAGCGCGCGGCCGTCGGCATAGGTCCGGTACCGCTCATCGGGAACGGTTTCCGTCGCCTCGATACGGATCAGTCCGGGAGCCACTGCGTTGACTCGTACTCCGTACTCGCCGGCGTCTCGGGCCATGGATCGCGTCATGCCGATCACCGCCGCCTTTGACGAGACGTAGTGCACCAGGCGCGGCGAGCCGTACATGGCTACGTCAGAGGCGATGTTGACGATGGCGCCGCGAGCGGCAAGCAGTTGCGGCCACAGGTATTTGGTCACGGACCACGTACCTCGAACGTTGACGTCGGTGACCCGGTCGAACTCGTCGTCGGCCAGCTCGAAGAAGGTCGCACCCCCGACACCGTCGGCTATCGCGGCATTGTTCACCAGGCCGACCAGGTGAGAGTCGAGACGCTGCAGCTCGTCGGCCAGGGCGCGGACGGACTCGACGTCCCCGATGTCGGTAACGACGGCTGTCGCGAGGCCCCCTGCGGCGACGAGGTCTTCGGCGGCGGCATGCGCCGTGTCGGGATCACGTTCGGCGATCACCACGTGATGGCCCTCGCCGCAGAGCCGTCCGGCAATGGCTCGCCCCAGTCCGCGTCCGCCGCCGGTGACCACCACGGTCCCGGCGTTCACGGCAGCGTCCTGATGAACTCTGCGACCATGTCGGCGACGTGTTCCGGTTGTTCCTGGATGGCGACGTGACCGGCGTCGGGCAAGATGCGCAGCAGTGCGCCTGGGATGCGCTCGGCCAGCACTCGTGACTCGTCCACTCCGGTGACGACGTCGTGCTCACCCACCAGAACGAGTGTGGGGCAGGAAATGTTCTGCAGGTAGGGCCCGTGGTCGGTGGCTGCCATGTACTCGGCCGCCGCCCGGAACCCGGGTAGCCGCAGGGCTGCCATCGAGTCGTGAACCATGGTGACGATTGCGGGATCCGCACCGGGTGCGGTCAACCGTGGCGCTCTTTGCAACGCGACCGTCGCGGCGCCGACCGCCACGAGTTCGTCAATGCGGCTCAGCATCGCAGCGGCCTTCTCCGGCGTGGTGCCCGAGCCCCGGGTGCTGTCGATCAGGACAAGCGCCGCGACCCGGTCCGGCCTACGAAGGGCCACCGCAGTGGCGACGACGCCGCCCCAGGACGTGCCGAGCAGCACGACGGGGAGCGTGGGTGAGACCGCCTCGAGAAACTCGATGACTGTAGCGATCAGGTCTTCGCCGGCCGACGGATCGGCCGACTCCCCGTATCCTGGCGCATCGAGGCACCATGATGAGAATCCCTGTGCCGCCAAGTTTTCGGCGACGGGTTCGCATGATCGGGCCGATCCGCCGATCCCGTGCAACAACAGGGTGCGCGGAGCGTCGAGCGGGTGTTCTGTGAAGCGTTCGACAGCGTGCAGGCGCTCGCGGACCGCCGATGCTGTGGTCATGACGCGCCCACCGTCTGCAAGGCGCCGTAGAAGTAGTCGGCGTCGCGGGCGGTCACCAGAGCTCGGGCGCCTGGGTCCGGTATTCCTGCCATTGCTGAACGGACGGTCGCGGTGGGAGGACCCGCCGTTCCCCACTGGTCAGACAGTTCGGCAGTTCGACGCCACGTGCGGCAGAGCCAGGCATCCTCGTCGATCTGCGCAACCTCGGAGGTGTACTCGCACACGAGGCCGGCAGGGTCGGTGAAGTACGAGAACGTGTTGTCGCCGGGGCCGTGCCTGCCTGGCCCCCACTGTGGCGAAATGCCATGAGAGCGCAAGCTTCCGATGCCTCTCATGAAGTGGTCGATGGTGGGCATTTCGTAGGCGATGTGGTTGAGCGAAGCCCACGGTGCCTGATTGAGTGCGATGACGTGATGATCGGAGTTGCATCGCAAGAACGTCATCTGGCGTTCCGACCAGTCCGAGATACGCATCCCCAGCACCTGGGTGTAGAAGGCCGCGGTGCGCTCGATGTCGGTGGTGTTGAGGACGACGTGCGCGATCTTGCGGGGGGCGGCCCTTCGGCCGGCTGGTTCCTGAGCGGAGACGGCGAACGTGTCGGCAGATAGTTCCACCACGCGTCCCTCCGGATCGACCAGTTGCAGGCCGTATCCACCGCCCGCGTCGTCGAGCAGACCCGGCGTGCGCAGCATCGGCACGCCGATCCGGTCCAGCGCTCGAGCGGCGTCGTCGACCTCGCGTGGCGTGCCGACGGCAAAGCTGATGTGGCCAAGCGCATTCAGATCACCTCGCCGCAGATCGAGGACGTGATGGTCTGTGCCCGTGGCGCGCAGCCAGAACCGGTCGCCGTCCTCGTCCACGGTCGACAGGCCCCACACCTCGTGATAAAAATCGCGAGAGGCAGCGGGGTCCGGAACGCTGAGCGCGACGGAACGCAGACTGCGCAGCGTGCACACCGGTGTGTCGGCGAGCACCGGGAGTTGGGAGTAGAGCATGAGCACTCCTGTCAGAGGTCGAGTACGAGTTCGGCAGAGCGGCAGCGGGATACGCAAGGGAACATGGTTGTGTTCGCGGCGTGTTCGGACTCGCTGAGCAGGAAGTCGCGGTGGTCGACGTCGCCTTTGACGACGCCCACCTCGCACGTGCCGCAGATTCCTTCGGTGCAAGAACTCGGAACATCGACGCCTGCGTCGATCAATGCATCGAGAACGGACACATCGGGTCCCACCTGCAGTCGCGTCCCGCTGCGTTCGAGGACAACATCGAAGGCTGATTCGTCGCCGGAGGGAGGGGCGGCAGGCGGCGCGGAGAATCGCTCGGTCCGCAGTGTGACACCGGTCGGGGTGACCGCTGCGACTGCGTCGAGCAGAGCTGCCGGCCCGCAGCAGTAGACCACCGCGCCGGGCCCAGCGGACCCGACAAATGACGCCAGGTCCGCAAGGCCGCCGTTCTCGTCGTCCGCATGAACGATCGACTGCCCGACGTGACCCGCCACCTCGTCGACAAAAGCCATCGAGGTCCGGGAGCGGCCCGCGTAGAGCATTTTCCATGCACAGCCGTCGTGGTTCAGCCTGCGCATCATCGTCACGATTGGGGTGATGCCGACGCCTCCTGCCACGAGCAGGTGTTCTTGCGCATCGGGGTCGAGCTCGAAGGCGCTACGGGGGCCCTCGACCTCGATCAGTGCACCCACGGACAACTGATCGTGCACGAGAGTGCTTCCACCCCTGGACTGTTCGGCGCGCAGGACGGCGACTGTCCACAGCGTTGTGTCCGTGGGATCAGAGCACAGGGAATACTCGCGAACGAGACCGCCGGGCAGATGCAGGGCGATATGTGCACCTGGTTCCCAAGAGGGCAGCGATGCACCAGCCGGGTCGACGAGCGTGATGCTGGTGACCCCGTCGGCTTCCCAGGTCTTCTGGTGTACGCGTAGAACTCGCGACGTCGGTTCGTGCATCGCCGTTCCTCTCGGTGTCGTTGGTCGGTGGGGTGTCGGTGTGGCTATTCGGTGTCAGCGGGTGACGCCGAACATCTCCGAGCTCGGGGGATAGGTGGGCAGCTGCGGCTTGGGTGCGCCGATGATCACGCAGAACAACGCGTCGGTGTCGCCGACATTGGCAAGGCTGCGGGGAACACCGGCGGGGACCCGGATCAGGTCCCGATAGCCCAGCCGTCGCACGGCCTTCTTGGTGCCGTCTTCGACGTCATGCACCGCGACCTCGAGCTCACCCTCGAGGACAAAGAAGACCTCTTCAACATCGTGGTGGGTGTGTTCAGGGCCGACTGCTCCTGCGGGCAGGCGCATGTTGGAGAACGTGAAGTGTTCGGACGGCAGCGTGCGATTGTCGCCGTCGTGATTGCCGGTCGCGCCAGAACCGATGTATCGAATCTGGGCACGCTTGAAGCGATCCCCGCCCTTGGCAGCCTGGAACCCGAGGGTGTCCCAGTCTTCGTATCGGGTGTCGCGGCTCGCGATGCAGGAGTCGATCTGCTGGTCGAGATCGGAGATCGTCTTTTCAGGGGCAGACATGATGTGTCCTTTCGATGGGTGTAGACAAGGGTTTCGGGGAGCGGTCAGGAGCGGTGTGCGATGGCTTCGATCTCGACCGTGGCGCCGTAGGGCAACGCAGCGACCTCGACGAATGACCGGGCCGGGCGCGGTGCATCGAAAATGTTCTCGTAGTGGAGATTTGCGGCATCCCGCAGAGACACGTCGGTCACGAAGTAGGTGGTCTTGACCACGTCGTCGAGTGTCATGTCGATGGTTGCGAGTCGTTCGGACAGTCGGGCGACGGCAGCGTCGAGTGCGGGCTCCACGCCGGCAACCGCACGGCCGTTCTCGTCGACCGACAGTGCGCCCGAGACGAATCCGAAACCGGCGACGGCGAAAGCCGGACTGTATGGGTGCGCCGAACCGGTGCCGGTCTGGGTTGAGGTGGTCATGAACGAGCCCTTTCAATCGGAGCGCCCCAGGCCAGGGGAGCGTCGGTGAGGTCGAGATAGATGCTTTTCTGGTCGGAGTAGTGGCGAATGGCGTCGCGTCCCTTCTCGACACCAAGTCCGCTGTCACGAAGTCCGGTGAACGGGGTGGAGATGGAGAACTGCTTGTACGTGTTCACCCAGACTGTGCCGGCGTTGATCGCGTCACCGATCCGCAAGGCACGGCGGTAGTTCTCGGTCCAGATACCGCAGGCGAGACCGTAAACGGTGTCGTTGGCTTGGGTGATGACGTCGGCCTCGTCGTCGAACGGCATGATCGCGGCCACGGGGCCGAAGACTTCCTCCTGGCAGATGGCGTCCTCGTTGGTGACGTCGGTGAGGATGGTGGGCGGGTAATAGCAGCCGTGCTCGAGCCGATCGTCATTAGGCGGCGCACCGCCCAGGCGTACACGGGCGCCGGCAGCGACGGCAGCATCGACCATCGACGCGACCGAATCGCGGTGCTGCGCCGAGATCATCGGCGCAACGGCGGTGTTCGGATCCGTTCCGGGGCCGAGTCGCAACTGTGCCGCCCGCTCGACCAATCGGTCTGTGAAAGTATCGAACATGCTGCGCTGCAAGAAGACTCGGGATCCGGCAATGCAACTCTGGCCGCTGGAGGAGAAGATGCCGAACAGCACTCCCTGGATCGCTCGTTCGATGTCGGCGTCCTCGAAGACGATGGTGGGTGATTTGCCGCCGAGTTCGAGTGTGATGGGCATGAGCTTGTCGGCGGCGATGTGGGCCAGGTGCCGTCCCGTCGAAGTTCCACCGGTAAAGCTCACTTTCGCCACGTCCGGATGACGCACCAGCGCTTCGCCGACGGTCCGTCCGGGGCCCGGAAGCACCGACAGCACGCCGGGAGGTAAGCCGGCTTCCTCACACAGGCGCGCCAGGAGCAGTGTCACCCAGGGTGCCCACACCGGCGGTTTGCTGATTACGGCGTTTCCGGCGGCCAGAGCGGGCGCGAACTTCTGCGCGTCTGAGGCAATCGGTGAGTTCCATGGTGTGATCGCTCCGACCACGCCCATCGGCCGATGGGTCGACATCGTCAGCCACGGCCCACGAGGAGTCGTCAGCGCGCCGTCCATGGTTTCCAGCGCCGCGGCCATGTATCGAAAAGTGTTGGCAGCACTGGTTGCAAGTGCTCGCGTCTCAGATAATGTCTTGCCGGTGTCGAGCGTCTGCAACGCCGCGATCCGTTCGCGGGCGTCGTCGATTGCGTTGCCGATCCGGTGCAACACGGCGGCCCGCTCGTGCGGGAGCTTGGTCGACCAACCGCTCGTACGCGCCGCTGAAAGACCCTCGCGGACTGCGACATCAACGGTGTCGGTGGTTGCTGCGTGCAGGGTTGCGAACACCTTGCCGGTCGCCGGGTCGACCGACTGGATCAGTTCGCCTTGTCCGCGCTGCCACCTACCGGCGACGTAGATCTGGTCGATGAGATCACGAGCGGGATCGTGGGCGGCAGGTGCCGGGTTGCGCGGGGCGCTCACTGCGAGTGTCATGCGGTGTCCGTTCCGACGGGTTAGACGTCCGGCGCGATGTGCGCCGTATGCGCAACTATCTTTGCGCTAAGACAGTTGTAATCCCTTAGCGCTAAGAGGTCAACGCCGGAACGCCCAGCGTAGAGCTTTGTAACGGCAGATTTACACGCCCGAAATCAGCGAGACGCAGGTCACACGGGGTGTGGTGGCAATCACTCAGTACCGAAAAAAGTTTGAGAAAGTTTGTCAGACGGGGCTTGAATCAGCCGGGAAAACCCGAATCCGCGCTGTCCTCGTGCGCCACCGAGCGGGCCGAGGTCTCGAGTTTGGTCAGGAGCGAGGCCAACGTTGAGGCTTCGTCCTCGGTGAGCTGACCAAGCATGGAATGGAGTTTGGCGAAATGTTCGTCGGCAACCCTGTCAACGAGGGCGGCTCCCGCCGGTGTGAGTTCGACGTACACGACGCGGGCGTCACCGGCGTCTCTGGAACGAGTGACCAGGCCTGCATCCTCGAGCCGTTTGACCCGAAGCGACAACCCGCCCGTGGTGACCAGCGTCTGTTCTGCGAGTTGACCCGCGGTCAATCGGTGATGTGGCACCGAACGCCTCAGGCACGCAAGCACATCGAAACCGGAGTCGGTGATGTGGTGTTTGTCGAAGGTCTCGGAGATCTCGCTCTTGTAGATGAGGAAGCTCCGGTGGAGTCGACCGAAAACCTTCAGCGCCGAAACATCGAGTTCCGGGCGGGCAATCGCCCAGTGCGACACGATGACATCGACTCCGTCCATGATGCATGGACACTACTCGCTCGGGTTACGGCTCGGCCGGTGGCGTGGCCGGAGTCGGGCGAGGTTCTCGGCTCGGCCGAGACGGCTGACTCCCGCCCGCGCGTTCCAAGCAAACTCCGACAAGAACCTTGCTACGTGGTGCCCCCGGTCAGACTCGAACTGACACTGGACGGGTTTTGAATCCGTTGCCTCTGCCAATTGGGCTACGGGGGCGCGTCGCAGACCACACTTTAGATGACGGGCCGGGCGCGGATCCAACCGGTACTGTTGCACCACATCACGGCGCTCGACTGCGCACGGGACGGCGATTTCAATGTGGAGGTGGGACCGATGGCAACGACGGACGCAAGTGCAGCTCAGGCCAAGGAGCCGGCAGCAACGGTCCGCCGTGTCCTGGTCGCCGAAGACGATTCCTTGATCCGGATGGACCTCATCGAGATGTTGCGCGAAGAGGGCTACGACGTGGTGGGGGAGGCTCCCAACGGTCAGGTGGCCGTAGAGCTCACCGAGGAGTTGCGTCCCGACCTCGTCATCATGGATGTGAAGATGCCCGTCCGCGACGGTATCGACGCGGCAGCGGAGATCGCCAGCAAAAGGCTTGCCGCCGTCGTCATGCTGACCGCGTTCAGCCAGCGCGATTTTGTGGAGAAAGCCCGGGACGCCGGCGCGATGGCATATCTGGTGAAACCCTTCACCAAAGCCGACCTGGTGCCGACAATCGAGGTCGCGGTGAGCCGTTACACCGAACTCAACGTCCTGGAACGCGATGTCGCCGACCTCACCGAACGTCTTGAGATCCGCAAATTGGTGGAACGTGCAAAGGGCATCCTGATGGAGTCGCATTCGTTCAGCGAGCCCGATGCATTCAAGTGGATTCAGCGTGCGGCCATGGATCGCCGCACCACGATGAAAGCAGTGGCCGAAGTGGTCATCGAGACCCTCGGCAACAAGGCCAAATAAGCGCTCTGTCAGGCGTTTCCGTCGCCGCCGGGACGGTTCGGGGCCCGGCCGGTGCAGACGCGTCGAAGCGCCGGCCGGACAACCGTGTTTCAAATCGGTCACGGCCAGGCTGCAGGTGCTCTCCAGTTTCACGAACGTTACTCGCGGGCAACACGATGGCGCTAGCTTTACCCAAGCGAGTGGCGGTCGTATGCGTCGTAGAAGACGCGCCGCGCTCGGTGGTTTACCGCGAGGAGAATGTTGATGTCCCACAGATATCTCTTGAGGGGAACGATTGCCGCGGCGGTTTCCGTCATGGCAATTGCCGGATGTAGTTCAGACGATTCTGACGACACGGCGACGACCGGAGGCGCGACCGGTGCATCCGCGTCTTCGTCCACGGAGGCAACAACCAACACCGACTGTGGTGAGAACGCCGACAAGGCGACGCCAGGACCGGTCAGCACGGCGCCCCTGAAGATCGGCACGCTGCTCCCCGCCACGGGAAGCCTGGCGTTCCTCGGACCGCCTGAGTTCGCAGGCGTCAAGCTCGCCGTGCAGGATGTGAATACGGCAGGCGGCGTACTCGACCAGCCGGTTCAGCAGATCGACGGTGACTCCGGAGACACCACGACCGACACCGCCAACGCCACCGTGGACCGCGAGCTCGCAGCCGGCACCCAGGTGATCGTCGGCGCCGCATCCTCGTCGGTGTCGCTGAAGGTCATCGACAAGATCAGCAATGCCGGGGCAGTGATGTTCTCGCCGGCCAACACCTCTGACGAGTTCACCTGCTACGCAGACAAGGGCCAGTACTTCCGTACCGCTCCTGCGGACACCCTGCAGGCCCAGGCGCTTGCACAGGTCATGGCCGAGGGCGGCGTGCAGCGTGTCGCCATCCTGGCGATGAACGACCCGTACGGCACCGGTCTGGCCAAGAACACCGTCTCCGATCTCGAGGCCGCGGGCATCCCGGCCGACCAGATCAAGACGATCATCTACGACCCCAACGCGCAGTCGTTCAACGCCGAGGTCGACCAGGTCAAGAACTTCAATCCCGACGGCATCGCCGTCATCGGATTCGAGGAGAGCGCCAAGATCATCACCCGTATGAACGAGGTGAAGATCGGACCGAAGGACAAGCTGGTCTTCGGTGTCGACGGCAACATGGGCAACGCCCTGGGTGAGTCGGTCGGTCCCGGCATCCTCGAGGGGATGAAGGGCACCACGCCGCTGACCAACGTCGGCCCGCAGTTCGAGGCCCGTCTGAAGTCCGCCGACCCGGCACTGATCGACTTCAACTACGCCGGTGAGAGTTACGACGCCGTGGTCATCTCCGCGCTCGCCGCTGAAGTGGCGAAGTCGACCAACGGCCGTTCGATCGCAGCGAACATCAATGCTGTGACCGAGGGTGGCACCAAGTGCACCACGTACCAGGAATGCCTGCCGCTGGCCAAGGCCGGCACCGATCTCGACTACGACGGTGTGACAGGCGAATTGGCCTTCGTCACCGCCGGTGAGCCGTCGGTTGGTTCGTACGGTGTGCTCGAGTTCGATGCCAACAACAAGTTGGTCGCCCCTGTCGCCGACTACAAGGTCGTCAAGGGCAACTGATCACCTCCCAGAGGTGAATGCACAACACTGAGAAAGGCCCGGGTCGCAAGACCCGGGTCTTTCTGCTTGCGGTCACTGATGAAACGTCTGCCCACAGGCCCTTGTGCACAGCACATTTCACTGAAACCAGAACGATCCGCCCCGGTCAACCGGGGCGGATCGTTGCGTAAAGCTATTGAGTCGAGCTACTTCTTCTCGGCACTTCCAGCCAGCGTCCCGAGATACAGCTCGATGATCTTCGGATCGTTGGCGAGGTTGGTGCCGGTGTCGGTGTAGGCATTGCGCCCCTGATCGAGCACGTAGCCACGATCGCAGATCTGCAGACAACGCCGGGCGTTCTGCTCCACGAGGATCACCGAGACGCCGGTGGCGTTGATCTTCTTGATCCGGATGAACACCTCGTCCTGGAACATCGGGGACAACCCTGCCGACGGCTCATCGAGCAACAGCACCGAAGGCTCCATCATCAGAGCCCGGCCCATGGCCACCATCTGACGTTCGCCACCGGACAGTGCTCCGGCCTTCACCTTGCGACGTTCGGAGAGCAGGGGGAACAATTCGGACACGAAGGCGAAGCGCTCGTTGAACTTCTTGGGACGCAGATAGATTCCCATCTCGAGGTTCTCTTCGATGGTGAGAGCCGGGAAGACGTTCTGGGTCTGCGGGACGTAGCCCACACCCTTGGTGACCAGCACGTGCGCCTTGGCCGAGGTGATGTTGTCTCCGCGGAGCGTCACCGCTCCGACCCGCACCGGGATCAGCCCGAACAGGGTCTTGAGCAACGTCGATTTACCGGCGCCGTTGGGCCCGATGATCCCGACGATCTCACCGTCGTCGAGGTAGAAGTTGCACTCCTCGAGGATGTTGATACCCGGTAGATAGCCGGCGGTGATGTCATCGGCGCGCAGCAGCGCGTTCGCGGCCAGTTTGCGGTGTTCCTCAGGCGTGGCGGCCAATTCAGCGTGGCTGAGCCCGCTTGGCGCCGCGGTTGCGCCCGATGAGGTGGGCGATTTCGAGAGGTCCGGTCCACTCATGGTTTGTCCTTTTTTCCGTGCGAGGTGGACGGAGTGATCGGGTCGGGCTGCGACAGGTCCCCGCCGGCCTGGAGGGTCTCTTCGATCGCGGCCTCGACCTGCTCTGCCAGCACGGCAGTTTCGCCGACCGGGTTACCGTCCTCGTCGAACTCGAGCGCTTGATCGTGGTGGCCGCCGAGGTACGCGTCGACCACCGCGGGGTTGTCGCCGAGGCGGCCGGGGAGCGACTCGGCGATCACCTTGCCCTGTGCCATCACCACCACCCAGTCGCTGATGTCGCGGATGACGTCCATGTCGTGTTCGACGAACACCACGGTCATACCCTCGTCGCGCAACGCCTTGATGTGTTCGAGCAGGCTCTGGGTCAACGCCGGGTTCACCCCGGCCATTGGCTCATCGAGCATGACGACCTCGGGATTGGTCATCAACGCGCGTGCCATCTCCAGCAACTTGCGCTGACCACCCGACAGCGAGCCCGCGTAGTCGTCGGCCTTGGCATCGAGCTTGAACCGTTTGAGCAATTCATATGCACGCTCGGTGGTTTCGGCCTCTTGCTTGCGCCACGTCCACGGCGCCAACGCCTGCAGCATGTGCTCGCCGCTCTGGTGACGAGCACCGAGCCGCACATTGTCGAGTACCGACAACTTCGACAGCGCCTTGGTGAGCTGGAAGGTACGCACCATGCCATTGCGGGCAACCCTGTGCGGCACAACCCTTCCCATGTGCTTGCCGTTGAGCGACCAGCTACCCGTGTCGGGCTTGTCGAACCCGGTGATCAAGTTGAAGAACGTGGTCTTGCCCGCCCCGTTCGGACCGATCAGACCCGTGATGCATCCGCGTTGGATCTCCAGATGCTTGACATCGACGGCTTTGAGGCCACCAAATGTCCGGGTGATGTTGTCCACCGAGATGATCGGGTCGGGTTTGGCCGAACCGGGTTCGGCGGTGACACCGGCGAAGAGCTCGGCACGCTCGGCCGCGCTGAACGCCTTCAACTCGGCAAGAGTGGCCGGGGCCGCCTCGGTGACCAGCGTCGAGGCATCCACCCCGATGCCGGGTTCCGAGGTCGATCCGGTGCCGTCGGGACCGGGGGGCTGTGTGTGACGTCCGTCAGGCATCGAGCTGGACCTCTCGCTTGTTACCGAGGATTCCTTGCGGTCTGAAGACCATCATCAGGGCTATCGCCAATCCCAACAAGACGTAACGGGTGGCGCCGACCTGCTGCTGCGTCATCTCGAACCAGGGGTCGGGGCCGGACGTGACCTGGCGCAGCAAGGCGTCGGGGATGGCCAGCAGGAACCAGAACAGCATCGCGCCGACAACCGGCCCGAATACCGTGGCGGCACCACCGAGAATCAGTGCCCCGTAGGCGAAGAAGGTTTGCGCCGTGGAGTAGAAGTCGGGGTTGATCGACTGGGTCTGCAGCGCGTTGTAGACACCCGCGACGCCACCGATGCAACCACCGAGCACCAGGGCCTGCATCTTGTAGAAGTAGGCGTTCTTACCCAGCGACCGGGCGGCGTCCTCGTCCTCGCGAACAGCCTTGAGGACGCGACCCCAGGGACTGCGCACGAGCAGCCACACCAGGAGGCAGAGCAACAGCACGATTGCCCAGCCGACCACCATCGCCCAGAGGTCGGTGCCCTGGAACTTGACGCCGAAGAACGAGTACTGCTTGCCGTTGTCGAATGGGCTGTAGTCGAAGAACCCGTCCGCGTATCCGAAGATGCCGTTGGTCGAGTGCGTCAGGTCGTCGGAGGCGGTGGACCGGAAGACCAGTCGCAAGATTTCCGACGCCGCGATCGTCACGATGGCCAGATAGTCGGCCCGTAATCGAAGCGTGGGCAAACCGAGCACAAGGGCCAAGATCGCGGCGGCGACGATACCCACGATCGCACCCACCCACAGTGGCTGGTCGTAGTTGTCGGCCATGATGCCGACGCCGTAGGCGCCGAGCAGGGCGAAGCCGATCTGACCGAAGTTGAGCAACCCGGCGTAGCCGAAGTGCAGGTTCAGCCCGATCGCCAGCAGCGCATAGAAAACCGCTGAGGGACCGATCAATTGGGCAAACGAGGTCTGAAGTGCAGAGATGAGATCCATGAGTCAGCCGATCCTCGCTCTGGACCCGAGGATGCCCTGGGGTCTGATGGTGAGAATGACGATGAGAACGAGAAGGCCACCGATGTACTTGAGGTCGGGGTTGATCCAGTAGGTGGAGACCTGGACCAGCATGCCCACGATCACACAGCCCAGCAGTGCGCCGTAGGCCGTTCCGAGTCCGCCGAGGGTGATGCCGGCGAACATGAGCAAAAGCAATTTGAAACCCATTTCCCATTGGACACGGCCACCGAGTTCGGACATCGCGAAGAGCACGCCGCCGAGGGTTGCGAGACCACCCGACAGCGCCCAGACGAACAAGATGACGCGGTCCACGTTGATGCCGGACGATGCGGCGAGGTCGCGGTTGTCGGCAACGGCTCGCATGGCCTTGCCGATCCGCGTCTTCTGCAGCATCAGCGCCACCAGCAGCAGCAC
The DNA here is from genome assembly GCF_051487485.1 of Williamsia muralis. Taxonomy (GTDB): domain Bacteria; phylum Actinomycetota; class Actinomycetes; order Mycobacteriales; family Mycobacteriaceae; genus Williamsia; species Williamsia muralis_B. The sequence continues at coordinate 562,039 of NZ_JAHVCV010000005.1, forward strand.
CACGAGGCTGATGATGATGCACCACAGGTTGACCGGGGTGATCGCGAAGGCGCCGGAACCGATCTGCGTCTGAACCTGGTAGTCGTCGAACGGTTCGGCGCGGTCGGAGAAGAAGATCAGGATTCCGTAGCGCATGATGAGGGCCAATCCGATGGACACCACCAGCATGGCGATGAGCCCGGATCGGCGGCGCCGCAGCGGCCGCCATATGCCGAGTTCGTTGAGTATGCCGACACCTATGCCCACGATGATCGCCAGGATGGTCGCCGGTATCAGCTGGACACCGAGTTTGACGTTGATCGCCCAGGCCACCACCGCACCCAGGGTCACCAGCTCGCCGTGGGCGAAGTTGGTCAGCCCGGTGGTGCCGAAGATGAGGCTCAGGCCGACACCGGTGATCGCGATGATGAGACCGAATCTCAGACCGTCGATCGCCAGCCGCGTGAGTTCCTCGGCGGCGCCGATCTCCGTGGCGGAGCGCTCCTCACCGAAGAGGAAGATGACCGGCCGTGGAGAGCCGGCGGTGACCGTGACAGCGACGGTGTCTTTCTGTACCTCGACCCCACTCGGGATGGTCGACTTGTCGATCACCACCGAATAGGTGCCCGGCGGCAGATTCATCGTCCAGGCCCCGGTGTCGGAGGAGGTGGCCGACTGCACCACGGCGCCGGCCTGGTCTTTGGCGTCGACTTTCACTTCTGCGACGGGATCGGAACCATTTCGCAGCGTTCCGAACACCCGGACGGTGTCGTCTGAGGGTGGAGCTGGGGCGGCGACAGCGCTTCCGGTGCCGACTATCCCGGCAAGTAGAAGCGATGCCAGCAAGGTCAGGAGAGCGCCTGCCCCTAACTTGGCTCCCAAGACCCGTGCTCGCTGAGCATGACGGGGCATCACGCGTGAATCCTCCCGAAGGTGGTCGGCGCGCGGCACGTTTGCCGCGCGAACATCTCGTTTGGCGACCCTATAACCACCGAGGACTCGCGGCAGGGTTTCTATGTTTCCCCCGAGTTACTGTTGAGTAACTCGCCTTTGTGAGCTGGTTCGACGCGAAGAAAATTGGTTTTGGTGAGGCGTCTTGCCGGGACTGTCGGCGAAGCTCCATACACTTGCGTCGTGAGTCCCGCCCAGATCAGCAAACCCGGCCGTACATCGGCGAAATCAGCGTCCAAGGCGCAGCAGCCCACCTTGATGCTGCTCGATGGTCACTCGTTGGCGTTCCGCGCATTCTTCGCGCTGCCCGCCGAGAACTTCAAGACCGCATCAGGTCAGACGACCAACGCCGTGTACGGGTTCACCTCGATGTTGATCAACCTGCTGCGCGATGAGAACCCGAGCCACATCGCGGCCGCCTTCGACGTGTCGCGGCAGACGTTCCGTGCCGAGGTGTTCCCCGAGTACAAGGCGCAGCGCAGCTCGGCGCCTGACGAATTCCGTGGCCAGATCGACCTCACCAAGGACGTCCTGGGGGCGATGGGCATCCCGGTTCTGGCCCGGGAGGGTTACGAAGCCGACGACATCATCGCCACGTTGACCACGCAGGCAGCGGAGCAGGGTTTCCGCGTTCTGGTGGTCACGGGCGACCGCGACGCGCTGCAACTGGTGACCGAGAACGTCACCGTCCTCTACCCCAAACGCGGCGTCTCGGAGTTGACGCGGTTCACCCCCGAGGAGGTGGAGAAGAAGTACGGACTGACGCCTTCGCAGTACCCGGACTTCGCCGCGCTGCGTGGTGATCCGTCGGACAATCTCCCCGGCATTCCCGGTGTGGGGGAGAAGACCGCATCGAAGTGGATCCGGGAGTACGGGTCGCTGTCGGGGCTGGTGGAGAACGCAGACAAGGTGAAAGGCAAAGTGGGCGACGCCTTTCGCGCCCACGTGGCCAGTGTCCAGATGAACCGCCAGCTCACCGAGCTGGTACGCGACATGGACCTGCCGATCGGTCCCGACGAGCTGCAACTGGCGCCGTGGGACCGCAACAAGATCCACCAGCTGTTCGACGACCTCGAGTTCCGGGTGCTGCGGGACCGGTTGTTCACCACCCTCACCTCGGCGGAGCCGGAAGCCGAGTCGGGGTTCGATCTTCGCGGCAGCCAACTCGGCGCGGGCCAGGTCGCCCAATGGCTCGTCGCCCACGCGGCGCCCGGTACCGGCCGGGCAGGTCTGACCGTTGTCGGGCCCAGGCAGGTCTTCGGTTCGGATGTGACAGGCATCGCGATCGCTGCGGCCGACGGCGAGTCGGCGTTCCTCGATCCCGCCGAGATCGGACCCGCGGACGAGGAGGCCATCGCCGACTGGCTGGCCGACACCAACGCGGCCAAAGCCATCCACGAGGCCAAGTGGGCGTTCCACGCACTTCGGGGTCGGGGCTGGCGTCTCGGCGGGGTCACCAGTGACACCTCGCTCGCCGCCTACCTGGTACGTCCTGGGCAACGGTCGTTCAACCTCGACGACCTCGCCCTGCGGTACCTCCGGCGTGAACTGCGCGCCGACGCCGCCCCCGACGACGGTCAGCTCTCGTTGCTCGACGAGGATTCCGGTGCACAGGCCGCGGCCGACCAGGCGATGCTGCAGGCCCAAGCCGTCGGTGAGCTGGCCGACCGGTTCGACGAGGAGTTGGCGAAGATCGACTCGGCCTCACTCCTGACGGACATGGAGCTGCCACTGCTCTTTGTCCTGGCCGAACTCGAAGCAGCCGGCATCGCCATCGATTCAGCACATCTCGAGGATCTCGAGTCGGGATTCGCTGCGCGGGTGCGCCAATCCGCGGAAGCGGCCTACGAGGTGATCGGTGAGCAGATCAACCTGGGATCGCCCAAGCAATTGCAGGTCGTGCTGTTCGACAAACTCGAGATGCCCAAGACCAAGAAGACCAAGACCGGGTACACCACCGACGCCGATGCACTTCTCGCGATGTTCGAGAAGACGGGGCACCCGTTCCTGGAACATCTTCTGGCGCACCGTGATGCCACGCGGCTCAAGGTCACGGTGGACGGACTGCTGAAGTCCGTCTCGGACGACGGACGGGTGCACACCACCTTCAACCAGACCATCGCGGCAACCGGACGGTTGTCGTCCACCGAGCCGAACCTCCAGAACATCCCGGTCCGTACCGATGCGGGCCGACAGATCCGCCAGGGGTTTGTCCTGGGATCGGGCTTCGAGACGTTGATGACGGCCGACTACAGCCAGATCGAGATGCGGATCATGGCTCATCTGTCCGGCGACGCGGGATTGATCGAGGCCTTCAATACCGGTGAGGACCTCCACAGCTTTGTCGGATCTCGTGCTTTCGGCGTGCCGATCGACGAGGTGACCCCCGACATGCGGCGACGGGTCAAGGCGATGAGCTACGGGCTGGCGTACGGCTTAAGTGCCTTCGGTTTGTCGGCGCAGCTCAAGATCAGCACGAGCGAAGCCAAAGAACAGATGGAGGCCTACTTCACCCGGTTCGGCGGGGTGCGCGACTACCTGCACGAAACCGTCGAAGAGGCCCGCCGCAACGAGTACACGTCCACCCTGTTCGGTCGCCGTCGCTACCTGCCCGACCTCAACAGCGACAACCGGCAGCGGCGCGACGTCGCCGAGCGTGCGGCGCTCAACGCGCCCATCCAGGGCACGGCGGCCGACATCATCAAGGTCGCCATGATCGATGTCCAACGGGCGCTCGCAGAACAGAACCTGACGTCGCGCATGTTGCTGCAGGTGCACGACGAGCTGGTGTTCGAGGTCGCGCCGGGTGAGAAAGAGCAACTGGAGTCCCTCGTCCGCGCAAAGATGGGTGGGGCGATCGAGTTGTCGGTGCCGTTGGACGTGTCGATCGGCTACGGCCGGTCGTGGGACGAGGCCGCGCACTGACGGTCAGTGGACCGCCCGAAAAATTTTTTCGGACCCGTGTCGATCTGACGGATCGTCGTTCGACGTATGGCTGAGGACCTCGAACGGAACTCTCGCAGGGACACCCTGCGATCACACGGACAGGGAGAACACAATGCGCTACATGCTGATCATGCGGACCACTGAAGAAGCCATCGAGGCGAGCAAGTCGATGGACTTCGAGGAGATCATCGCCGCCATGGGGGCGTACAACGAGTCGCTGATGAAGGCTGGGGTACTGCTCGCCGGCGAAGGCCTCTCGGGTGCAGAAGAAGGCTTCGTGGTGGACTTCGACTCCGACCCGCCCGTGGTCACCGACGGCCCGTACGCCGAGGCGAAAGAACTCTTCAGCGGCTTCTGGATCCTGCAGGTCGCGAGCAAAGAGGAAGCGGCGCAATGGGCTTCGCGCTGCCCGCTGGGTCCGGGTGTGAAGCTCGAGGTGCGCCGCGTCACCGAGGCCGAGGACTTCCCGGCCGACAACGAGTGGATTCAAAAGGAAGAGAAGTGGCGCGCGGAGCTCGATCAGCGCACCAGCTGATCTGAGCGCAGGTGAGTTCGCCGGAAGCCATCCACCGCACCGTTGACGCGGTGTGGCGTATGGAGGCAGCCAAGATCATCGCCACCCTGACACGGATGGTGGGTGATGTCGGTGTCGCCGAGGACCTGGCGCAGGAGGCGCTGATCCAGGCGCTGACACAGTGGTCGGAGTCGGGTGTCCCACGGAATCCGGGCGCCTGGCTCACCACCGTGGCCAAGCGAAGGGCAGTCGATGGCTGGCGTCGGCAGGAACGTCTCGACGCGAGGTATGTGGAGATGGCCCGCGACCTGGATTCCAGGCCGGATGCCGACCTCGGCTGGGACCCCGACCACATCGACGACGACGTGTTGCGACTGGTCTTCGTCTCTGCTCACCCGGTGTTGTCGCGCGAGGGACAGATCGCTCTGACATTGAGAGTCGTCGGTGGTCTCACTGCCGAAGAGATCGCCAAGGCGTTCCTCGTGTCCACGTCCACCGTTCAGCAGCGCATCGTGCGCGCGAAGAAGACGCTCAGCGCGGCTCGGGTGCCGTTCGAGGTGCCGCCTCGCGAAGACTATCCGCGCCGGCTCTCCGCCGTGCTCAGTGTGATCTACCTGGTATTCAACGAGGGGTACGCGGCGTCGTCCGGCGATCGGTGGATCCGAACCGAGTTGTGCGATGAGGCGTTGCGGCTCGGCCGGATCCTGGCAGGACTTGTTCCCGACGAACCCGAAGTGCACTCGCTCGTGGCGTTGATGGAGTTCCAGGCATCACGTTTTGCCGCTCGCGCAGCACGGGACGGTTCGCCGATCCTGCTGGCCGACCAAGACCGCAGTCGGTGGGACCGTACCCAGATCCGCCGGGGCGTCGCGGCGCTGGCTCGCGCCGACGCGTGTGGTCGCGGACGCGGTCCCTATGGTCTGCAGGCGGCGCTGGCCGAATGCCATGCGACCGCCCCGACCGCCGATGACACCGACTGGTCACGCATCGTCCTGCTCTACGAGGCGCTCGGCCGCCTGTCACCGTCTCCCGTCATCGAGCTCAATCGTGCTGTCGCGGTGTCGATGGCCACCGGCCCAGCGGCAGCACTCGACATCGTCGACGGACTCGTCGCAGACGGTGCGTTGGCGCGCTCACACCTGCTTCCGGCGGTGCGCGGCGAGCTCCTGGGGCAGCTCGGGCGGGTTGACGAGGCACGTTCCGAATTGCTGGCCGCGGCGGGGATGACCGGAAACCGAAGGGAGCGAGACGTTCTCCTCGCGAAGGCTCGCGCATTCGACGCGTGAACGGACACATTGGGAAAAAGCCGAGAATCCAGCGGTACCCCCAGTAGTGTGGTTGAAGTCACACATCGCTTGGAGGTATGGACATGGCATCAGCCGGTATGAACGAACTCCATCACAGCATCGGAGCTCTGCGGCACCACATCGTCGCGCTGAAATTGCAGTACGGGGACGCCGACGCGGTGCGCCGACTGACCAATGATCTCGACCGGCTCGAGATCGACCTGCACGATTTCGAGCAGTCGCCACCGCGCATGCTGCGACCGCCGGTCAACAAGTCCGACGTGGTGTACGTACCCGACAGCAAGTCCGACGAGTCGGCATGGCTGGGCGCACAAGACGAAGGGTTGGGTTTCCACTCGCGTGAGCGGACGATGTGAGCGCCCCCGCGACTGAGCGGGGCACAACGGGAGTCTTTTCGCCGGGTAGGGCACGCATCTTGGTGCGCACCCTCCGCGAGGACCGGTGGTGGGTTCCGCCCCTGCTGACGGTGCTGGGGCTCTCCGCGTTCATCATCTACGCCACGGTGCGGTCGTTCGTCCGCAGTGCGTACTGGGTCGAGGACTATCACTACCTCACACCGTTCTATTCACCCTGTCTCAGCGAGTCGTGCGTGCCCGGTTCGAGTCACTTCGGCACCCCGTTCCCCGAATTGCCCATCTGGATCCCACTCGGGTTTGTGGTGTTGCCGTTCCTGCTCGGTTTCCGATTGACCTGCTATTACTACCGCAAGGCCTATTACCGCTCGATCTGGTTCTCGCCGCCGGCGTGCGCGGTTGCCGAGCCGCACAGTCGCTATACGGGGGAGACGCGGCTTCCGCTGATCATCCAGAACGCGCATCGGTACTTCTTCTACGCGGCGGTCATCGTGTCGGTGATCAACACCTACGACGCTCTCACGGCATTCCATGGCAAAGGTGGGGGCTTCGGCTTCGGTCTCGGCAACGTGATCCTGATCGTGAACGTGGTTCTGCTCTGGATCTACACGATCTCGTGCCATTCCTGTCGGCATGTCACCGGCGGCCGCCTCAAACACTTCTCTGCCCATCCCATCCGATATCGGATGTGGACACAGGTGTCCAAGCTCAACACCCGGCACATGCAGTTCGCCTGGATCACGCTGGGCACGCTTGTCCTCACCGATTTCTACGTGATGCTCGTTGCCAGTGGCACGATCTCCGATCTGCGTTTTGTGGGTTGATCTCTTGCCACACAGCACCTTTCGAGCGATCGATCCGCATTCGTCCCTGTCGTCAGCCCGGAGGAGTCAGCTGTAGATGACCGAAACAGAACGCCATCAGTACGACGTCGTGGTCATCGGCGCCGGTGGCGCAGGCCTGCGTGCGGTCATCGAGGCCCGAGAACGAGGCCATTCGGTGGCGGTGGTCTGCAAATCACTGTTCGGCAAGGCGCACACCGTGATGGCCGAAGGCGGTTGCGCAGCGTCGATGGGTAACGCCAACTCGAAGGACAACTGGCAGACGCACTTCAAGGACACCATGCGCGGGGGCAAGTTCCTCAACAACTGGCGGATGGCCGAGTTGCACGCCAAAGAGGCGCCGGACCGGGTCTGGGAACTGGAGACCTACGGTGCGCTGTTCGACCGGACCGAGGACGGCCGGATCTCCCAGCGCAACTTCGGTGGGCACACCTATCCCCGTCTGGCGCACGTCGGCGACCGCACGGGTCTGGAGCTGATCCGCACCATGCAGCAGAAGATCGTCTCTCTGCAGCAGGAAGACTTCGCGGCCACCGGGGATTACGAGTCGCGTATCAAAGTGTTCGCCGAGTGCACGATCACCGAACTGCTCAAGGACGGCGACGCGATATCGGGGGCCTTCGGGTATTGGCGGGAATCGGGGAGGTTCGTCCTGTTCGAGTCGCCGGCGGTGGTGCTGGCCACGGGCGGGATCGGGAAGTCGTTCAAGGTCACCTCCAACTCATGGGAGTACACCGGTGACGGGCACGCCCTGGCACTGCGGGCCGGCGCGAGCTTGATCAACATGGAGTTCATCCAGTTCCACCCGACGGGGATGGTGTGGCCTCCCAGTGTCAAGGGAATCCTCGTGACCGAGGGTGTACGCGGCGATGGTGGTGTTCTCAAGAACACCGACGGCAAGCGCTTCATGTTCGACTACATCCCGCCGGTGTTCAAGGGCCAGTACGCCGAGACCGAGGAAGAGGCCGACGAGTGGCTGGCCGACAACGACAGTGCCCGCAGGACTCCCGACCTCTTGCCACGAGACGAAGTCGCCCGGGCCATCAACGAAGAGGTCAAGGCCGGGCGCGGCACGCCGCACGGAGGGGTGTTCCTCGACATCGCCTCGCGGATGCCGGCAGACGAGATCATCCGGCGGCTGCCGTCGATGCATCATCAGTTCAAGGAACTCGCCGATGTGGACATCACTGCCGAGCCGATGGAAGTGGGCCCCACGTGTCATTACGTGATGGGCGGCATCGAGGTGGACCCCGATACCGGTGCGGCCGCGGTGCCGGGTCTGTTCGCGGCAGGTGAGTGCTCTGGAGGGATGCACGGGTCGAATCGACTGGGCGGGAACTCGTTGTCAGATCTCCTCGTGTTCGGTCGTCGGGCCGGACTCGGTGCCGCGGCGTACGTGGAGTCACTCGACTCGCACCCGTCGGTGTCCGACGACGACATCAACCGGGCAGCCAAGTTCGCGCTCGCGCCCTTTGATCCGCCGGCCGAGGGCAAGGCCGAGAATCCGTACACGCTGCAGACCGACCTCCAGCAGGCGATGAACGACCTGGTCGGCATCATTCGCAAGGCCGACGAGGTCGAGCAGGCCATCGAAGTCCTCGCCGAGATCCGCGGTCGGCTCTCGGGGATGCAGGTGGAGGGTCATCGCCAGTTCAATCCTGGGTGGCATCTGGCAGTCGACCTGCGCAACATGCTGATCGTCTGCGAATGCGTGGCGAAGGCCGCGCTGATGCGTACCGAGAGCCGCGGTGGCCATACCCGCGACGACTACCCGGGGATGGATTCGGCCTGGCGCAACACACTGCTGGTCTGTACGGCCGACGGGTCGGGTGACGATCCGGTTCCGGAGGTCTCGGTCCGCAAGAAGGAACAGACCCAGATTCGGCCAGAACTCCTCGAACTCTTCGACTTCGACGAGATCGAGAAGTACTACACGGCCGACGAGATCTCGGGGCATCCGAATGCCGGCGCCGGGGCATGATCGTGCACCCGGCTCCGACGAGGCAGGAGATTCGACATGGGGTATGACGCCAACTTCCGGATCTGGCGGGGGGACATCGAGGGCGGTGAACTGCAGGACTTCACCGTCAACGTGAACGAGGGCGAGGTGGTGCTCGACATCATCCACCGGCTCCAGGCCACCCAGACGCCCGATCTGGCGGTGCGCTGGAATTGCAAGGCAGGCAAGTGTGGCTCGTGCTCGGCTGAGGTGAACGGTCGGCCAAAGCTGTTGTGCATGACCAGGATGTCGACCTTCACCGAGGCGGACGTCATCACCGTCACCCCGTTGCGCACGTTCCCGGTGATCCGGGACCTCGTCACCGACGTATCGTTCAACTACCAGAAGGCCCGTGAGATCCCGTCGTTCACGCCGCCGCCGGGCCTCAAGGCTGGGGAGTACCGGATGAAGCAGGTGGACGTCGAGCGCTCTCAGGAGTTCCGCAAGTGCATCGAGTGTTTCCTCTGCCAGGACACCTGCCACGTGGTCCGCGATCACGAGGAGAACAAGGAGCAGTTCGCCGGCCCCCGCTATCTGATGAGGATCGCCGAACTGGACATGCACCCGCTCGACGTCGCCGAACGTCGCGATTCGGCGCAGGCCGAGCACGGACTGGGGCTGTGCAACATCACCAAGTGTTGTTCCGAAGTATGCCCGGAGCACATCAAGATCACCGACAATGCGCTGATCCCGATGAAGGAACGCGTTGTGGACCGCAAATACGATCCTCTGGTGTGGTTGGGTAACAAGCTCTTTCGGCGCTGAGCCGTTGGTGTTCGGCTGCTGGTCGGTAATTGCTGGGTGAGAAGCCGCCCGGAGCGGCCATCGGCCAGCGCATATCGGCTTTGCGGTAGCGGATGTGTGGCTTCGGCGGAATCCGGGTATGTGCGACCCGAACCAACACTGCGTTCAACACGTAGGGTTGGTCACGTCAACCGCCGAGCCGATCGACGAGGTGTGCATGCCGCTGGAGAACCCCCTGAACCCGCTCGAACCACCGGTGCCGCCACCGGACACGGGCGACGCCGAGCACACTGCCGACGGCCATCTGGTCGAAGCGCAGTCCGACGACTTCGCTCACGCGAAGCCGTTGCGCGTCGACAACGACTGGTTCAAGAAAGCGGTGTTCTATGAGGTGCTGGTTCGAGCATTCAACGACTCCAACAACGACGGTGTCGGTGATCTTCGCGGCCTGATCGAGCAACTCGACTATCTGTCTTGGCTGGGCGTCGATTGCCTGTGGTTGCCGCCGTTCTACGATTCGCCGTTGCGCGACGGCGGGTACGACATCCGGGATTTCCGTACGGTGCTGCCCGAGTTCGGCACGGTGGACGACTTCGTCGAGCTTCTCGAACAGGCTCATCGCCGGGGGATCCGGATCATCACCGACCTGGTCATGAACCACACGTCGGACACCCATCAGTGGTTCCAGGAATCGCGCACCGACCCTGACGGTCCGTACGGCGACTACTACGTGTGGGCCGACGATGACTCGGGCTACTCCGACGCCCGGATCATCTTCGTCGACACCGAGATCTCCAACTGGACCTGGGATCCTGTTCGCGGCCAATACTATTGGCATCGATTCTTCTCCCATCAGCCCGATCTCAACTACGACAACCCCGAAGTCGCGACCGCGATGATCGACGTGATGCGGTTCTGGCTCGACCTGGGCATCGACGGCTTCCGCCTCGACGCTGTGCCGTACCTGTTCGAGCGCGAGGACACCAACTGCGAGAACCTCTCGGAGACGCACGAGTTCTTGCGGCGTTGCCGCAAGGTCGTCGACGACGAGTACCCCGGCCGTGTGTTGCTGGCCGAGGCCAACCAGTGGCCTGCAGATGTGGTGGATTACTTCGGTGAACCCGAGGAAGGCGACGAATGCCACATGGCATTCCACTTCCCGTTGATGCCACGCATATTCATGGCCGTTCGGCGACAGAACAGGTTCCCCATCTCGGAGATCCTGGCTCAGACACCCGCGATCCCGAAATCGGCCCAGTGGGCGATCTTCCTGCGCAACCACGACGAGTTGACCCTCGAGATGGTCACCGACGAGGAACGTGACTACATGTACTCCGAGTATGCGAAAGACCCACGGATGAAGGCGAACATCGGGATCCGCCGTCGCCTTGCGCCGCTACTCGACAACGACCGGAATCAGCTCGAGCTGTTCACCGCGCTGCTGCTGAGTCTGCCGGGTTCGCCGATGTTGTACTACGGCGACGAGATCGGCATGGGCGACAACATCTGGCTCGGCGACCGGGATTCGGTTCGTACCCCCATGCAGTGGACGCCGGACCGCAACGCCGGGTTCTCCCGTACCGATCCGGCCCGGATGTATCTGCCCGTGATCATGGATCCCACCTACGGCTTCCAGTCGGTGAACGTGGAGGCGCAGATGAACTCGACGAACACCCTGCTGCACTGGACCAGGCGGATGATCGAGGTACGCAAACAGCACCCGGCATTCGGCCTCGGGACGTTCACCGAACTCGGTAACAACAACCCGTCCGTGCTGACGTATCTGCGTGAACTCGCCCCGTCGAACGAGGAACGTCGTTCCAGCGACGTGATCTTGTGCGTGAACAACCTGTCGCGTTTCCCGCAGGCGGTCATCCTCGACCTCACGCCGTTCGACGGCCGGATACCGGTGGAACTCACAGGATCGATCCCGTTCCCGAAGATCGAGGGTCACGACTACATGGTCACCTTGCCGGGTCACGGCTTCTATTGGTTTGCCTTGCAGCCAGATCCGGCTGACGCCAATATTGCCCCGGGATATCCGCTGAGCAGCGAAGCAGAGGCGGCGGTACAGCCATGGCCACCCCCGTACCCAGCGATGAACAGCTCGCCGTCGATCTCCGGAGCTGGCTGCCGAGCCAACGCTGGTTCTCCGGCAAGGACCGAACGATCGCCCAGGTTCGGGTGGTGTTGCGTGTTCCACTCCTCGACGAGGAGGGTTTCGCCGCTGAACACGTCCTGGTCGAAGTAGATTTCGACGCGGGTCCGCAGCAGCGTTACCAGATCCCGCTCGGGTTCCGGACACATTTGTCCGACCCTCTGCTGAACTGGTCGCTACCCGAACCACCGTCGGATGTCGCCGCGGGGTACGACGGACTGCACGACCCGGAGATCCTCGCCCGGTACCTCACCGCGCTGGCCGGTCAGGAAGACCTCGGACCGCTGGCGTTCCGGACGCTGCCCGACGTGAACGTCGACCTCGCCGATACGGGCCGAAGTCTGGGTGTGGAACAGTCGAACACGTCGGTGGTGTACGGAGAGTCCCTGCTGTTCAAAGCCTTTCGTCAGGTCAAAGTCGGGATCAATCCCGATGTGGAACTCCATCGGGCGCTCAGCGAGGTCGGGTGTGAGCACGTCGCCGCTCTGCGTGGCTGGGTCGAGACCGAGATCGACGGTGAGACCACGACGTTGGGCATGGCTCAGGAGTTCGTCGAGAACGCCGCCGACGGCTGGAGCATGGCGCTGGTCAGTGTGCGGGACCTCTTCGCCGAAGCCGATCTGCACGCAGCAGAACTCGGCAGCGACTTCGCGGGCGACGCAGAACGGCTCGGTGCGGCGGTGGCACACGTACATGCCGACCTCGCAGCAAGTCTCGGCACCGAAGAACGTCAGGCCTCCGACCTCGCGATCGATGAGATGCGCGCCCGGCTCGATGCGGCCGCCGAAGTCATCCCTGACATCGCCGAGTACCGCGAGGGCGTGCTCCGTGTGTACGACGAGGCCGCACAAGTCGGCCCGACCACGATCCAGCGGGTGCATGGTGACCTTCATCTCGGCCAGGTCCTGCGGACGCCCTGGAAGTGGTTGGTCATCGATTTCGAGGGCGAGCCGGTGAAGTCGGTTGCTGATCGTCGCAAACCCGACAGCCCGCTACGTGATGTTGCGGGAATGCTGCGATCGTTCGACTACGCCGGGCACCACCTGCTGGGCGAGAAGTCGCCCAATCGAACTCACCAGCGTGAGTTCCGCGCCAGTGAGTGGGTCGAACGGAACTCGTCGGCGTTCTGTGACGGCTACGCAGCGGTTACCGGGACAGATCCGCGCGCGTCGTCAGCGCTGCTGCGGGCGTACGAACTCGACAAGGCCGTGTACGAAGCGGTGTACGAGGCGCGACACCGGCCATCGTGGCTGCCGCTGCCTTTGAGTGCGATCGCCAGGCTCGTCGCGCACTGACCTGCGGCTCGGCGCGGTCACCACTCAGGCTCTGGGGAGTAGGTGGAATTCCTCGCGGCTGTCACCGTTCCACCGTCGCAATCCGGCCACGGTGGCGGTGAACGTATCGGGCGAATTGTGGAGCGCCGCAGCGACCTCGGCGATCTGCCCATGCTCGAGTCGTCGCGCGAGCGTCACGTGTGGGGTCCAACTCCCTGGCGTCACATGCTGCAGAGGTTCACCGGTCATGTGCAAGGCGGCCGCGCGAAAGACGTCCGCATGCAGGTGCAACAACGGCAGTGATGGCACCACAAGACGCGCTGCGGTGGCGCGTCGCCCCCTGAAGATCAGGAGGGCGCCGATGTCTAGAGACATCCCCACCACGTCCGTCATCGCCACGAGAGTCGAGTCGATGGCGGGGTCAATCGAGTCCGCGGCGACAAGGGTGACGTGAGGCCGATTGGACGTCGACCTGATGTTGCCTTGACTGGGAAGACCTGCTTCGGTCAGCGCGGCCCACTGCTCACCGATGACGGTGTCGGTGTTCTCGTCGAAGATTAGCTCTATCGAATGCGCCATCAGTGATCACCTCCTCCATGCGTGATGGTCGTGGACGACCACAGGTGGACGGTCGCCGTCGTATCTCTCGATCTGGACCCTCACCAATTGTCCGGTCGAACCCTGCGCGAGCCGTGAAGTACCCACGTCAGGAGCGAGGATGTTCGGATTGCCGTGCACACAATCCGCAATGTCCGGTGCGCTGTAGTCGTACCAGGCTCCCGTGGAGATCTGTGCGACATGCCGTGCAACCTTGTCATCGAGCACCGCTCCGGCCAGCATCTGCGCAGTCTCGCTGCGGACCAGCACAACATCACCGTCGTTGATCGAGCGCGCTGCGGCATCGTCGGGGTGGAGCCGAATCGGTTCTCGCTCCTGCACTTTCGAGGCCGCGCTGTACGCGCCGTGGTCGAGCTGGCTGTGCAGCCTCGTCTTCGGGTTGTTGGCAACAAGGCACAGCGGGTACTGACCCGACCCGAGCCCGGCCACCTCTGGCGGCGCAAGCCACGCCGGATGCGGCGGACAGTCCTCGTACCTGAAACCGTCGATGGTGTCCGAGACGATCTCGATCAGGCCGCTCGGGGTCGCCAACGGGTGGGCGATGGGATCGTTGCGGAAGTCCTGGTACATCACATGACCGGCCATCGCGCCGCGAAGTTCAAGGCGGCCCTTCTCCCAGAACTGCGCGAAGTCTTCTCGGGGCCGGTACTGGTCGGGAGTCACCGCACGCCACTGCTCGTACATCTTCTCCAGCCAGCCGAGTTCGTCCAGGTTCTCGGTGAACTCCTCGTGGACTCCGAGTCGTTTGCTCAGGTGCGAGAAGACGTCGTAGTCGTTCATCGACTCCCCGACGGGAGCAGTGATTTGCCGCATGGCGACCATCGTCTCGTCGAAACGCCCGCAGCCGATGTCGTTGCGTTCGAGTGTGGTGGTCACCGGGAACACGATGTCGGCATGGCGTGCGGTCGCCGTCCAGAACGGTTCGTGCACGATGACGGTCTCGGGGCGCCCGAACGCCCGTCGGAGGCGCCCGAGATCCTGGTGGTGGTGGAACGGGTTGCCGCCGGCCCAATAGATCAGGCGGGTGTCCGGGTAGTTCAGAGTCGCGCCGTTGAACTCGTAGCTCTCGCCGGGGTGCAACAACATGTCTGCGATGCGGGCGACCGGGATGAACTCACGTACCGGGTTGTAGCCCTGATGAAACGTGGGCAGGTCGTACGGGAGTTTGGCAGCGCCCATCCCTCCCGTCGAGCCGTAACCGTGCCCGAAACCCCCACCGGGCAGCCCGATCTGACCAAGGAACGCGGCCAGCGCAATGGAGGCCCACAGGGGTTGTTCGCCGAATGATGCCCGCTGCAGCGACCACGACGTGGTCACCATCGTCCTCGACGACGCCATCCGTCGTGCCAGTGCCGTGATGGTCGCGGCGTCGATACCGCAGATCTGCGCTGCCCAGCGTGCGTCTTTGACCACGCCGTCCGGCCGGCCGCACAAGTAGTCGGCGAATCGTTCGGTACCCGCGCAATGTTTGTCGAGAAACCGTTTGTCCCAGAGGTTCTCGTCGAGAAGCACCCAGCACAGCGCCAGCATCAGGGCGGTGTCGCTCGCCGGGGCGATGGGTATCCACCGGTCCCGCGGTTGTAATTCGAGGTCGTCCGCCAGCGGGCTGATCGAGACGAACTCGGCACCGTTGTCACGTGCGACGTCGATGGCACCTCGGACGATGTGTTTGCTGACCCCGCCGGCGTTGATCTGGAAGTTCTTGGCGGGGATCCCACCGAAACACACGAACAACTCGGTGTGTTCACTCATCACCTGCCAGGTGGTCGGCTCGTACAGCGGCTCCAGTCCGCCGACCACGTGGGGGAGCAATGTCTCCGACGCACCGTGGCTGTACGTGTGCCGTGACCGCGTATATCCGCCGAGGCAGTTGAGGAACCGGTGCAGTTGGCTCTGTGCATGGTGGAAGCGGCCCGCGCTGGCCCAGCCGTACGAGCCACCGAAGATCGCGGTGTTGCCGAATGTGGAACGCACACGCTCCAATTCGCGTGCGGCGAGGTCGAGCGCGTGGTCCCAGGTCACCTCCACGAACTCGTCGTCGCCCCGTGCGGCTGCGCCAGGTCCGTCGGCCAGCCATCCGCGGCGGACGTAGGGATGCAGAATTCGCGCACGGGTGTCGAGTGATGCGGGGATGTTGCCGAGCAGGGGCGAGGGGTCGGCATCGTGGGTGTCCGGGATGACACGCAGTCCGTCGGATTCGACGGATGCAGTGAACAAACCCCAGTGAGAGCTGTTGCCCAGCGCTTCGTTCGGCATGTGGCCAAGTGTCGCAGCAGGCCGGTCTGGGAGCATCGGTGCCATGACACACCCGTATCGGATCGGTCTGATCGACGGCGACGGAATCGGGCCGGAAGTGGTGCCTGCAGCGGCCCGGATCGTGGAAGCGGCGGTCGGTGCCGCCGGTCGCGCAGTCGAGTGGGTACCGCTCGACATCGGACTCGCCGCCATCGAGTCGTCCGGGGATGCGATCCCGCAGAAAACGCTGGCTGCCCTGGACGAACTGGAGATGTGGATACTGGGGCCGCACGATTCGGCGGGCTATCCGCCGGAGCACCGCACCGGATTGACCCCGGGCGCCGTCATCCGCAAACGCTTCGATCTGTTCGCCAACATCCGTCCGGCAAGGGCCTATTCGGGGATACCGGCGGTGAACCCGCGGATGGATCTGATCATCGTGCGCGAAAACAGCGAGGGGCTGTACGCAGACCGCAACATGGCGCGGGGCACGGGGGAGTTCATGCCGACACCGGATGTGGCGTTGGCGGTCGGGGTGGTCACTCGAGAGGCGTCGACACGAATTGCGTTGTCCGCGTTCGAACTCGCGATGACCCGTCGAAAACGGGTGACCATCGTGCACAAGGCGAATGTGCTGACGATGACAACCGGACTGTTCCGGGACGTGTGCCGTAACGTCGGCAGGCAATACCCGGACGTCGAGGTCGACGAGCAACATGTCGATGCCATGGCGGCGCACCTCGTCCGTCGAGGACACGAGTTCGATGTGGTGGTCACCGAGAACCTCTTCGGCGACATCCTGTCCGACCTCGCCGCGGAGCTGGCCGGTTCGCTCGGTACCGCGGCGTCGGTGAACAGCTCGGCCGACAAGGCGATGGCGCAGGCCGCGCACGGAGCTGCCCCTGACATCGCCGGACGAGGCCTGGCCAACCCGGTGGGCATCATCGGCTCGGCGACGCTGCTACTGGACTGGCAGGCCGCGCGAACCGGGGACGGCGCAGCGGCCGAGGCGGCTGGCGCGATTCGCGCTGCGGTCGAGTCCGTGATCGCCGGTGGTCTCAGTACTCCCGACCTGGGAGGGGCGGCCACCACCGAGGAGTTCACGGCCGCCGTCCTGGATCGCTTCTAATCGGGTTTGGTGCAACAGAAGATCGCGGTGCCCGGGAAGTAGTGACCGCGCAGTGGACTCCACTGGCCCCACTCCTGGTCGAAGCCCTCGGGCCACTCCGGCTCGATCAGATCGACGAGAAGCAGGCCGGCGTCGCGGATCTCCCGGATGCGGTCGCCCAACGTCCGATGATGCTCGACGTAACTGACGGTGCCATCGCTCTCGGTCTCGACATACGGCGTCCGGTCGAAGTAGGGGAGCATCACCGTCAGGCCGGCAGGCCCTGGGTCGTCCGGAAAAGCCCACCGCATCGGGTGGTTGACCGAGAACACCCACCGGCCACCCGGTTTGAGCACCCGCGCCACCTCCGCCATCACCCCGGCCGAATCGGCCACGAACGGGACGGCGCCGAACGCCGAGCAGACGATGTCGAAGATGTTGTCGGCAAACGGCAGTTGTTCGGCGCCGGCCTGGACGAGCCCCGGCTGTGGACCGCCCCGGGCCATGGCCACCTGTCCTCGCCGCAGCATCTCCCGGGAGAGGTCCAGACCGATCACCCGCGCGCCCTGCGTGGCGAGCCAACGGCTGCACGGCGCAGAACCACAACCCACCTCGAGAACGTCGCGGTCGGCGACCTCCCCGAGCAGTCGGACGTCCTCTTCGCGCAGCCCTTCGGGGCACCACACGAAGTCTCCGTCGGCGCTTTGGGCACCGAGGAAAGCCCCGTGCTCCTCGTGGTAATTCCCCGCATCGGCGTCCCACCAGCGGCGATTCGCCGATACGCTGGTTCGCGAGTCGATTCTGGTGCGCATCAGGGGTTGTGGGTTCGGGGTATTTGCCCAGCCCAGCGGGCCTGGCGTATCCTCAGACACGCGCGTGCCTGAGCCCGCGTGGTTCTTCATGCCGGTCACTCATCTGTGGCCACTGTTGATCCCGCATTACTGTCCCTACAACCCAACCTGTCCGGAGCCATCTAACATATGCCGTCCACGACCATTACCTCACCACAAGTAGCCGTTAACGATATCGGCTCGGCTGAGGATTTTCTTGCCGCCATCGATGCCACTATCAAGTACTTCAATGATGGCGACATCGTCGAGGGCACCATCGTCAAGGTTGACCGCGACGAAGTGCTGCTCGACATCGGTTACAAGACCGAGGGAGTGATCCCGTCCCGCGAACTGTCCATCAAGCACGACGTCGACCCCAGCGAGGTTGTCAGCGTCGGCGATGAGGTGGAAGCACTCGTCCTCACCAAGGAGGACAAAGAGGGTCGGTTGATCCTGTCCAAGAAGCGCGCTCAGTACGAGCGTGCGTGGGGCACCATCGAAGAGCTCAAGGAAAAGGACGAGGCCGTCAAGGGCACCGTCATCGAGGTCGTCAAGGGCGGCCTGATCCTGGACATCGGTCTGCGCGGATTCCTCCCCGCATCGCTGGTGGAGATGCGTCGCGTGCGCGATCTGCAGCCGTACATCGGCAAGGAGATCGAAGCCAAGATCATCGAGCTGGACAAGAACCGGAACAACGTCGTCCTGTCGCGCCGCGCGTGGCTGGAGCAGACGCAGTCCGAGGTGCGCAGCGAGTTCCTGCACCAGCTCCAGAAGGGCCAGGTCCGCAAGGGCGTCGTGTCCTCGATCGTCAACTTCGGCGCATTCGTCGATCTCGGCGGCGTCGACGGCCTGGTGCACGTCTCCGAGCTGTCTTGGAAGCACATCGATCATCCGTCCGAGGTTGTCGCAGTGGGCGACGAGGTCACCGTCGAGGTTCTCGACGTCGATCTCGACCGCGAGCGGGTTTCGTTGTCGCTCAAGGCAACTCAGGAAGATCCGTGGCGTCAGTTCGCCCGCACACATGCCATCGGGCAGATCGTGCCGGGTAAGGTCACCAAGCTGGTTCCGTTCGGTGCGTTCGTGCGGGTCGAAGAGGGCATCGAAGGCCTCGTGCACATCTCGGAGCTGGCCGAGCGCCACGTCGAGGTGCCGGATCAGGTTGTCGCAGTCGGCGACGACGCGATGGTCAAGGTCATCGACATCGACCTCGAGCGTCGCCGGATCTCGTTGAGCCTCAAGCAGGCCAACGAGGACTACACCGAAGAGTTCGACCCGTCGAAGTACGGCATGGCCGACAGCTACGACGAGCAGGGCAACTACATCTTCCCCGAGGGCTTCGACTCCGAGACCAACGAATGGCTCGAAGGTTTCGAGAAGCAGCGGGAAGCGTGGGAGTCGCGCTACGCCGAGGCCGAGCGTCGCCACAAGATGCACACCGCTCAGATGGAGAAGTTCGCCGCTGCCGCCGAGGCCGCTGCCAACGCTCCGACCGACTACTCGTCGGATTCCGCTGACAAGACCGGTGGTGACGCCGCAACCGCGACGTCCTCCTCGTCGTCGTCGGCGCCGAAGAGTGGTGGATCGCTTGCCAGCGACGAGCAGCTCGCTGCTCTGCGCGAGAAGCTGTCCGGCAACGCCTGATAGAGCACTGACAAGAACGCCCCCGGCCTTTCTGGCCGGGGGCGTTTTTTGTGATCTGCTCATGCACGTATCGCGTTTTGACAATGATTATCATTACCAAGGATCATCAAATCGTGAAATCTACTCGTGCTCCACAGATCGTGTCGCTCCTCTCGGCGGTTGGCTTGCTCGCCGCATGCGGAAGTGATGGCGGTTCCAGTGATTCGACTTCAACCCAGAGTTCGGTGGCGGCCTCGTCCGCCGTCGAACAACAATCGGCCACACCTCGGTTGGCATACACACACGAGAACGGCATCGAGGTACTCGATGCCGAGTCGCTCGAGCCGGTGGGTGAGGTGGAGACCGAAGGATTCATCCGGCTCAACCCGGCCGATGACGGACGGCACCTCTTCGTCTCACAGTCGGACGGGTTCACCGTGTTCGACATGGGAACGTGGACGCGCCAGCACGGCGACCACGGCCATTACTACACTGCTCCGCCGGCGATGACGGACCTGAAGTTCGGCGGCGAAGAGCCGGGCCACGTGGTGCCGCACGATGGCCGGATCACCTTGTTCTCTGACGGCACCGGTGAGATCGACGTCGTACCCCCCGCAGAGCTGTCCCGCGGCAACGCCGAGTCGGAAAAGCATCAGGTTCCTCCGCATCACGGTGTTGCGGTCGCCCGAGAAGACGGCACCTTGGTGACCACGGTCGGCACCGAGGAGTCGCGTAACGGCATTCAGATCCTGGGGTCGGACAACGCAGTGCTGGCCGCCAACGACCAGTGCCCAGGCATCCACGGTGAGGCGATGGCCGCCGACGGAACACTCGCGTTCGGATGCCAGGATGGCCTGCTTGTCGTGCGGGGCAATGACATTCGAAAGGTCACCAGCCCCGATCCCTACGGCCGAATCGGAAATCAGGCTGGGTCGGAATCTTCACCGGTGGTGCTGGGCGACTACAAGGTGGACAAAGATGCAGAGCTCGAACGGCCCACTCGGGTCACCTTGACCAACACCGAGTCAGGTGAGCTGAAATTGGTGGAACTCGGCACCAGCTACAGTTTTCGTTCACTGGGCCGCGGCCCCAACGGGGAGGCGCTCGTGCTCGGAACCGACGGCGACATCCACGTGATCGACCCGCAGACCGCCGCGGTCACGCGAAAGATCGAAGCTGTGGGGGACTGGACCGAACCTGTCGAGTGGCAAGACCCGCGCCCGACACTTTTTGTCATGGACTCGGTGGCCTACGTGACCGACCCGAGTGACAACAAGCTGGTGGCGGTCGACCTCACCAACGGAACCAAGATCGCTGAGACCCAGCTGGACAACACCCCGAATGAGCTGTCGGGTGTCAGTGGCTGACATCGACGTGACCGCCACCGCTTGATGGTTCGGCTCCGATACGTGACACGCTCGTCGAACAAGGACCTGACGGACTCGACCACGATCCGTCGGCACCACAGATCGCAACCCTGCTGCGCATGCGCACTCGCCGATCTGTGACACTGACCACGTGATTCGAGTAGGTCTGACCGGCGGTATCGGAGCCGGCAAGTCAACGGTGGCGCGCACTCTCGTCGATCGCGGTGCATACATCATCGACGCCGACGTGATCGCCCGCGAGGTGGTGGCTCCCGGCACCGACGGCCTGTCCCAACTGGTCGCCGCCTTCGGAGACGACATCCTGGCGGCGGACGGGAGTCTTGACCGGGCAGCGTTGGCGGCCAAGGCCTTTGTCGATGACGAGCAACGCAAGAAGCTCAACGCCATCACGCATCCATTGGTCGGTGCCCGGGCGTTCGAGCTCCTCGAGGCTGCTCCGGATGATGCGGTGGTGGTCCAGGACATACCCCTGCTGGTCGAGAACGGCAGCGCTCCCTTCTTCCATCTCGTGGTCATCGTCCACGCTGCTGAAGAGGACAGGGTGGCGCGGTTGACCGGTCAGCGCGGTATGCCTGAAGCCGATGCCCGGGCGCGGATCAAGGCGCAGGCCTCGGAGGCGGACCGCCGCGCCGTCGCCGACGTCTGGCTCGACAACAGTGGTGCCCCTGACGATCTGGCGGCCCTGGCCCACGATCTGTGGGACGAGAGACTTGTTCCCTACGAACGCAACGTGCGCAGCCGGACGTGCGCCCGGCGGCCGGAGAACCTGGTGGATCATCGCCCGGAGTGGTCGCTCCAGGCCACCCGGTTGAGCAATCGGCTACGTCTTCTGGGTGCGGAGAAGATCGTCGGCGTCACCCATGTCGGACCAACGGCATCCGCCGGTGAAAGGGCCGCCGACGTTCTCGACTTCGAAGTCCAACTCGCCCCGGATGTCGATCCGGCCGATCTCGACGATGCCCTCGCCGACGGGGGTTTCCCGGCGCTGACGCCCGGACTGCACGCCAACGCCGATCCCGGCCGCGCGGTCACCATCCGCCTCATCGCCCCGAGCTGACCGCCACCGGGCTGTCTGCCCCGAACTTCCCGCGTCAGTCCCAGCTGAGTTCGGCGCCTTGCGCCGCCAGCCAGGACTCGACGTCATGGTTGTGCTCGGCGGCACCCGCCATCGTGCGTGCAGCGATGCGGACTGCCGCCTCGGCCCGGTCGTGGGGCAACAGCCACGCCGCGTGCGCGTCGAACAGCTCGTCGACGTCCTCGAGCTCGAGTGGCCGGCCCGGACGGTCGATCAGGTCGAGGTACCAGTCCTCGGAATGCCAGCGGCCGTGTGCGTCGGGACCGGAGAACATCCCGACGTCGATGTAGAGCCGCTGGTCACGCTCGAAACCGGCTCGGTAATGGAAGATGCTGACGCGTAGACCGAAGCCGGGAAGCAACCAGCTCTGCAGGCGGTGGAACTCGGCGTGGTCGGCAGGGCGGTCCATATAGAGCCCGAAGTCGGTGGTCCGGTAGGTGTCCACCTGCCGCCGGAAGCCTTTCGGATCGGTGTTCGTGCCCGCCGCGACGTCGAAGACCTCGTGTTTGGGTGGATGCAACGCGGCCATGCAGCACGCTAACCCACCGCGGCGCGACGAGATCAACACCGAGCCGGTGCGTTTCCCTGTGTTCGCGCACGGCGCATTCGGCGGGCGCCGCTTGTCGGACGTCGCGTTTACTCTGGATACATGGCTTTTGCAGCAGAACATCCGGTCGTTGCGCACTCAGAGTTCCGGCCGGTCGGGGAGATCGAGCGGTCACACGCACCTTTTCAGGTGGTCAGTGACCACAAGCCGGCCGGTGACCAGCCGACCGCGATCAAAGAACTCGAGCGACGACTGCGTGCTGGAGAGAAGGACGTGGTGCTGCTCGGTGCCACCGGTACCGGTAAATCCGCGACCACGGCCTGGCTGATCGAGAAGGTACAACGCCCGACCCTGGTGATGGCACCCAACAAGACGCTTGCCGCGCAGCTTGCCAACGAGCTGCGAGACATGTTGCCGCACAACGCAGTCGAGTACTTCGTCTCGTACTACGACTACTACCAGCCCGAGGCGTACATCGCTCAGACCGACACCTACATCGAGAAGGACTCCTCGATCAACGACGATGTCGAGCGGTTGCGGCACTCGGCCACGTTCAACCTGCTGTCGCGGCGGGATGTTGTGGTGGTGGCCTCGGTGTCGTGCATCTACGGTCTTGGTACCCCGCAGTCATATCTCGACCGTTCGGTTCAGCTGGACGTCGGCCAGGAGGTCGACCGGGATGCGCTGCTGCGACTGCTCGTCGATGTGCAGTACACCCGCAACGACGTGAGTTTCACCCGCGGCAGCTTCCGGGTCCGCGGCGACACCGTCGAGATCATCCCGTCGTACGAGGAATTGGCGGTCAGGATCGAGTTCTTCGGCGACGAGATCGAGGCGTTGTACTACCTGCACCCCTTGACCGGTGATGTGGTGCGTCAGGTGGAGAACCTCCGCATCTTCCCGGCCACGCACTACGTCGCGGGGCCCGACCGGATGGAGCGGGCCATCGCCTCGATCGAGGCCGAACTCGAGGAGCGGCTCGCCGAACTCGAGGGCAAGGGCAAGCTGCTCGAGGCACAGCGTCTGCGGATGCGCACCAACTACGACGTCGAGATGATGCGGCAGGTCGGGTTCTGTTCGGGCATCGAGAACTACTCGCGGCACATCGACGGTCGCGGTCCGGGTACCGCACCAGCAACGCTCATCGACTACTTCCCCGAGGACTTCTTGCTTGTCATCGACGAGTCGCATGTCACGGTTCCGCAGATCGGCGCCATGTACGAGGGGGACATGTCGCGTAAACGCAACCTGGTCGACTTCGGTTTCCGTCTGCCATCAGCCGTGGACAACCGGCCACTCACGTGGAGTGAGTTCGTCGACCGGATCGGGCAGACGGTGTACTTGTCGGCCACGCCGGGCCCGTATGAGTTGGGCCAGGCCAACGGTGAGTTCGTCGAACAGGTGATCCGGCCTACCGGTCTCGTCGATCCGCAGGTGGTGGTCAAACCCACGAAGGGCCAGATCGACGACCTGGTGCACGAGATCAAGCTGCGCACCGACAAGGACGAACGCGTCTTGGTGACCACACTGACCAAGAAGATGTCCGAGGACCTCACCGACTACCTGCTGGAGCTCGGCATTCGGGTGCGATATCTCCACTCGGAGGTCGACACCCTTCGCCGCGTGGAACTCCTTCGGCAGCTGCGCACCGGTGAGTACGACGTCCTGGTTGGTATCAACCTGCTACGCGAGGGGCTCGACCTTCCCGAGGTGTCGCTCGTGGCCATCCTCGATGCCGACAAAGAAGGGTTCCTGCGCAGCACCACCAGTCTCATCCAGACGATCGGCCGTGCGGCGCGAAACGTCTCCGGCGAAGTACACATGTACGCCGACAAGATCACCGACTCGATGCGCAACGCCATCGACGAAACCGACCGCCGTCGCGAAAAGCAGGTCGCCTACAACAAGAAGATGGGCGTCGACCCGCAGCCGCTGCGTAAGAAGATCGCCGACATCCTCGACCAGGTGTACGAGGAAGCCGAGGACAACGCCGTCGCGATCGGTGGGTCGGGGCGCAACTCGAGTCGCGGTCGCAGGGCCCAGGGCGAGCCCGGCCGGTCGTCGTCGTCTTCGGGTGTCATGGACTCGCGCGACGTCTCGGCCATGCCTCGTGCTGAGCTCGCCGACCTCATCGCGGCACTCACCGACCAGATGATGAATGCGGCGCGGGATCTGCAGTTCGAGCTCGCCGGCCGATTGCGAGACGAGATCTCGGACCTCAAGAAGGAGCTGCGTGGTATGGATGCAGCCGGAATCCGCTGAACCCGGCCGACTGTGATCGTCATGACGATCTGCTGTTTTACCTGGTCAGCGGTACGTCTGACGGCCCCGTCGGCCAATACCACGTAATCGAACGGCCGTTACGGGATACCCTCTCCACGGAAGATGCCGCCCGGGGTGGCAGGGGCACGGACAATCGTCGGCGCCCGTGATCTACACAGAACATTGATGGAGGATGGATGAGCGCATACCAGACCGTCGTTGTGGGAACCGATGGTTCTGAATCGTCGATGAAGGCGGTTGAGCGGGCAGGCGCGATCAGTGGTGACAAAGCGCAACTGATCATCGCTTGCGCCTACTTTCCGACCGACGATCGTGACGTTTCCGCAGTCTCGGATGTGCTCAAGGAAGAGGCGTACCAGGTCCACGGATCTGCGCCCACCGAAGAGATCTTGCGAACGGCGCGCGAGCGTGCGGCCAACGCCGGGGGCGGCAACATCTCCACCCGGCCCGTGGTCGGATCACCGGTCGACGCACTGCTGAACCTCGTCGCCGACAGCAAGGCCGATCTGCTTGTCGTCGGTAACAAGGGCCTTAACTCGATTGCAGGACGACTGCTGGGTTCGGTGCCCGCCGATGTCGCGCGCAAATCGAAGTGCGACGTCCTGATCGTTCACACGGTCTGAGCAGGCGCCCGGAGCGGTTCGGGCAACTCGGCGTTGTGCACAATCGCCAACTGCTGAGTTGCCCGGGTCAGCGCCACGTAGAGGTCGCCCCACCCACGTGCCGACTGGCCGACGATCATGGCCGGTTCGACCACCACCGTGCGGTCGAACTCCAATCCCTTGCACTGCGCCACGGTCAGTACCGACAGCTCGGGTGAGTCCTCGATCTCTCCGGTCACCGCCCGGATCTGGTCCACAAGCCCGTCCGGCGCAATGATCGCTGCAATGCCGTCGAGTGACGCCGTGGCCAGTTTGGCCGCAGTGGCCGGAAGGTCGTCGACCGACGTTCGCTCGAACGTCGGGGCCTTGCCGCTCGACCGGATCGAGTTCGGGGCGGCCATGTCGGGGTCGATGCGTTCGAGGATCGGCGCGGCCACCGCCATGATCTCGCTGGGCGTCCGGTAATTCACCGTCAGGTCGTACTTGCGCCAGCGTCGTGCCACGTAGGGACTGAGAACTTCATCCCATGACGTGGTGCCCGCCGGATCTCCTGTTTGCGCAGTGTCGCCGATGACCGTCATCCAGCGGTTCGGTATGCGGCGCATGATCATTCGCCAGGCCATTGCCGACAATTCCTGGGCCTCGTCGACGATCACGTGACCGAAGGCCCACGTCCGGTCGTTGTAGGCGCGCTCAGCGGTTGTCAGGGCAACCCTGGTGGTCTGTCGCGCAGCGAGCTGTTCGGCGTCGATCAGGTCGTAGGCCATCAGGATCTCGGGGTCCAGCTCGTCTTCGAGGTCTTGCGGTGCCGAACCGGTCAGGATGTCGAGCGCGTCCTGCGCTTCGGACAACTTCTGTCGCCACTGCGCTCGCTCACGTTCTTCATCACCGTCGTCGTCGACACCGATGAGCTCCGCGAGCTCGTCGAGCAACGGCGCGTCGGCCGCACTGAATCCGCCGCGCTGTGTTCGCAGGATGGATTGCCGCTCGCTGTCGGACCACGTCGGGGTTGCGGAGGCAATCCGCTCGGGAGAGGTCAACAGGTCCGCCAGCACCACCTGCGGTGAGAGCTGCGGCCAGAAGTGCGCCAGGGCGGCATTGATGTCGGGATCGGCCCGCATCTCGTCGCGGATGTCGGCGATGTCCATGTTGCTCAGCAACTGCGATCCGTCGATCAGGCTGGCGCCGATACGCTCGGCGTGCTGCTGCGCCAGCGAGTCGAACGCCGACCGCAGGAAGACCGATCGAGCGTGATTGTGCGGGCGCCGAGACGATCGTGCCCGGCCCCTGGCGCGCTGAATCACCTTGCTGCTGATCCTGAGTGGGTAGCCGTCGAACCTCAGCTCGATGGGCGACTTCGGCAATTCCTGCCGATCACGCACCGCTTGCCGCAGTACATCAACGATCGCGAGGTCGCCTTTGAGGGTGGTGGCGACGGGGTTGTCGGTCAACGATGCCCGCACGCCCGGGTAGAGGTCGCCGACGGTGGACAGCAATACGCCGCTCTCGCCCAGGGAGGGAAGCACCTGACCGATGTAGTTCAAAAATGTGGTGTTGGGGCCCACGATGAGCACACCGCTGCGCGCGAGGGTGTCTCGGTAGGTGTAGAGCAAATAGGCCGCACGGTGCAGGGCCACCGCCGTCTTCCCGGTTCCCGGTCCGCCCTGCACCACGAGGACGCCGCGGTGCGAGGCTCGAATGATCTCGTCCTGCTCACGCTGGATGGTCTCGACGATGTCGGTCATGTGCCCGGTGCGGGCGGCATTCAAGGCGTTGATCAGTGCGGATTCGTTCACCACGTCGCCGTGACCGGTGGTGTCGGCATCCTCGAGCTCGGTCATGTCGAGCCGCTCGTCGTTGACGGCGGTGATCTTGCGGTTGCGGGTTCTGATGTGGCGACGGACTTGCACGTCCTCTGGAGAGGCTGGGGTGGCCAGGTAGAACGGCCGGCTCATCGGTGCGCGCCAGTCGAGCAGCAGGGTGCTGTCCTGCTCGTCGTCGTCCAGGATGCCGATACGGCCGATGCGGCGAACCTCGCCGGTCTCGAGATCGAGACGACCGAAGTAGAGGTTGTGTTCGGCGGCATCGAACTTCGTCAGATCGTCGGTGTAAAGGCGCTCGTAGGACTCACGCTCGGACCGGGCCTGTGGCGTTCCGCCGGTGTCGCGGAGGGCAGACGCCAACCGCGACTGGGTGTTGCGGCGCATCCGGTCCAATCGGCCGTACACCCGGTCGAGATGACGCTGTTCAGCCTCGAACACGTTCCTCCTTGTTGTGGTGGAGCAAAAATAGTGCCAAAGGATAACGCGGTGGCCCGGGAGATCGTTCCCGGACCACCGCGTCGTCAGGTGTCCATCATCGAGGGGGCCGCACCGACCGTCACAACCGGGTCGGGCGTTCGGGCGGCGAACCTGGAGTCGAGTGCGCCGCTCGCCGATCAGGCGTCGAGGTCGGACGCCACCAGTTTGGCAATGGTGTCCAGTGCCGCCTGGTCTTCGCTCTCGACGGTCACCTCGGTGCCGGCGGTGGCGCCGAGGGTCATGATGAGCAGGGCCGACCCGGCATCCACCGGTTCGCCGCCCGCAACCGAAAGAGTCACCGGGACACCGGCTTCGGCTACTGCTTCGGCGATAACCGCGGCGGGGCGGGCGTGCAGGCCGACTGACGAACCGACTAGGACGTTGGTGCTGGGCATGATTTCTCCTTTTTTGACGATTGCTTTCTGAGTTTTTGAAACTGCCGGATCAGGCGTTGGCGAGAACCTTCGACTTCGCCGCCTGTGGCTTACGCGGCTTGATCAGCTGCTTCGCTGCGACGACACACGCGGCCGAAATCGCGGTGCCGATGGCCAGCGACAGGAAGAACCATCCGATTCCACCGATCGCGAACGACACGAAGATGCCGCCGTGCGGCGCGCTCAACGTGGCACCGGTGGCCATGATCAATCCGCCGGTGACTGCTCCACCGGCCATCATCGAGGGGATGACACGCAGCGGGTCGGCTGCCGCAAACGGGATTGCGCCCTCGGAGATGAACGAAGCACCCAAGAGCCAGGCTGCCTTGCCGTTCTCCCGTTCCGCTTCGGTGAACAAGCCGGGTCGAACCGTCGAGGCCAATGCCATCGCCAACGGGGGAACCATGCCGGCAGCCATCACAGCGGCCATGATCTTCAGCGACGCGTTATCGGTGACCGACAGGCCCGCCACGGCGAACGCATACGCGGCCTTGTTGACCGGGCCGCCGAGGTCGAAGCACATCATCAGACCGAGGATGATCCCGAGCAGGATGGCCGAGGAACCGGAGAGCCCGTTGAGCCAGTCGGTCAATCCGTCGGTGACCGCTGCGAGGGGCTTGCCGAGCACCACGAACATCAGGACACCAACGATCAGAGAGGCGAAGAGCGGGATGACCACCACGGGCATCAGCCCGCGCGCCCACTGGGGTACCCCGATCCGGCCGATCCACAGAGCGGCGAAGCCCGCGATCAGGCCACCGACGAGGCCACCGATGAAGCCGGCACCGACGAACACTGCGACCGCACCGGCGGTGAAGCCGGGTGCCAGTCCGGGCCTGTCGGCTATCGCGAAGGCGATGTACCCGGCGAGCGCCGGGACCAGGAAGCTGAACGCGAGCGACCCGAGTTGGAAGAGCACTGCGCCGAGGTAGGTCTTCAGTCCGCCATCAGGCAGTTGTGTCAGAGAGTTGTCGAGAGTGATCTTCTCGGCGGTGTCGGTGATCTCGTAGCCCGCGAGCAAGAAACCCAGGGCTATGAGCAGACCTCCGGCGGCGACGAACGGGATCATGTAGCTCACGCCGGTCAGCAGGATCTGCCGTAGACGTGTGCCCCAACCGATACCGGTGGTCGTCGATGCTCCGTCGTTGCCGGCGGTGGCGTCGCCCGCCACCTTGGCCGCGGACGGGTCGAGGCTGGCTCGCAGCGCCTCGGTGACCATGGCGTCGGGCTCATTGATCGCCCGCTTGACCCCGGACGCCACCACCGGCTTGCCCGCGAATCGTTCACGGCCTTTCACGCCGACGTCCGTGGCGAAGATGACCGCCCCCGCATCGGCGATGATCTGGGCCGCAAGGGGAGTGCTGCCACTCGAGCCCTGCGTTTCGACATGCACGGTCACGCCGGCCCGCTCACCCGCGGCGACCAGGGAGTCGGCCGCCATATAGGTGTGCGCGATGCCGGTCGGGCACGCCGTCACCGCGACCAGGGTCTTGCTCGGCACGTCGGAGCTGTCGGTGTCGGTCGGCTTGGTGTCGGCAGGCTCGGTGGTGGCCGCCGACGCGGTTGCGGTCGAGGCAGCCGACGCCGTCGGACTCGGTGGCGTGGCGGGTGCGAGTACTTCCTCCACAAGAGCGACAACGTTCGTGGGAGTGGCTGCTGCTCGCAGCGATGCCACGAATGCCGGCTTGACCAATGCGCGCGCAAGACTGGACAGCAGCTTCATGTGTTCGGAACCGGCCCCCTCGGGTGCGGCGATCAGGAACACAAGGTCGGCAGGGCCGTCCGGCGCGCCGAAATCGACTTTCGGTGACAGACGGGCGAAACCGAGAGATGCGGTGGCGATCGACGCATCCCGGCAATGTGGGATCGCGATGCCGCCCGGCAGGCCGGTGGCCGACTGGGATTCACGTGCCAGGGCAGCGGCTTTGAGCGCATCCACGTCGGACGTGCGGCCATCTGCTGCGAGCCGGTGGGCCAGCGCGTCGATGACAGCATCTTTGGTGGTGCCCAGATCGGCGTCGAGCGCGATCAGTTCCGGGCTGATGATCGCCGGTGCGGAACCGGCTCGGATCGTCGGGTGGGACATGACTTTTCCTTAGGGGGTGGTGGAGCCGGGATCAGTGGTTGCCGATGACCGGGTTGAGCGCGGTGACGGTCACGGCGCCGGGCTGGGTGTGGTGCGGACTCGGCAAAGCCGTTCCCGGTAGCGCTGCTGCGGCGCTGCCATACGAGACCGCCCATGCGAGGCGGTCGGCCGGTCCGGCATTTTGCAGATCGGCGAGTAGATATCCGGCCAGCGACGAATCGCCGGCTCCGACCGTGCTGCGCGGCGCGATCGGGGGAGTTGTTGCGTGCCAGGCGCCTTCGTCGTTGACGAGTACGGCTCCTGCGGCGCCCAGAGTTGCCAGTACGGCACGCGGACCGCCGGCCTCGATCAACGACCTCGCGGCCCGGGCGGTTGGCAACGGGTCGCCGTGCTCGGCGGCGAGTTCGAGCTCGGCGCCGTCCAGCCCGGTGAGCTGACCGAGTTCGGATGCGTTCGGTTTGATGAGATCCGTTGCGGCCGAAGGGAACCGGGCCGCGAGGGCGAGCAGCGGTTCATCGGAGGTGTCCACTGCGATCTGGGTCGGCCCGACGCGGAGCGCGGTGACGAGGTCGGCGTACCAATCGGCCGGAACACCAGGTGGTAGCGACCCGGACAACACGACCCACACGGCCGAGCCGGCCAGATCCTGCAGGCAGGCCGTCAGCGCTGCCAGCGTTTCCGGTGGCAGAGCTGCCCCCGGCTGGTTGATCTTTGTTGTCGTGCCGTCGGGTTCGGTGACCGTGAGGTTGACCCGGGCTGTTCCCGGGTGCGAGATACCGCGATGGTCGATTCCTGCCTCGTCCAATGCCAGCAGGATCGGCTCACCGGGGTTACCGGGCAACACCGCAATCGAGCGCTTGCCTGCAGCCGTGACGACGCGCGAGACATTGACGCCCTTGCCTCCCGGATGCGAGGTCGCTGCCGATGCGCGGTGTACTGCGCCGCGCTGGAGTGGCCCGGTCAGATTGATCGTGCGGTCGATGCTGGGATTGGCAGTGAGGGTGACGATCATGCCGTCACCACCTCGACGTCGTGTGCAAGCAGTTCGGCACGATCCGACTCGCGCAGGGCGCTGTCGGTGATGAGGACGTCGACCCTGTCGATGGGGGCGAAACTGATCAGGTCTTCTCGGCCGACCTTCGACGAATCAGCAACCACCACCACCCGGTGCGCACTGGTGACCATCGCCCGTTTGATGGCGGCCTCATCGCTGTCGGGAGTGGACAGTCCATGGCGCAGACTGAGTCCGTTGGTCCCGACGAAGGCGACGTCGATGCGCATCGACGCCAGCGTTCGCAGCGCGTCGTCGCCGACCACTGCCTGGGTGATCCCGCGGACACGTCCACCGAGCAGATGCAGGCGTGACCCACCGAGGCCTCCCACTCGGGCCGCGACCGGGATCGAGTTGGTGACGATGACGAGGTCCATGTCGGCGGGGAGGTGCGCCGCAACTCGGGCCGTGGTCGTCCCGGCGTCGAGCAGGATGCTGCCGCCGACCGGGGGGAGCTGGTCCACGGCCGCCTTCCCGATGCGATCCTTCTCGCCGGAGCGACTGTGCTCGCGTTCGGCCGTGCCGACCTCGATGGCTGTGAGCGCGGATGCGGGTACTGCACCGCCATGGACCCGTCGGATCACGCCGAGCCTGTCGAGGGCCGCCAGATCGCGACGAACCGTCTCGGTCGTCACGCCGTACAGATCGGACAGATCAGCGACCGACATGCGGCCTTTCTGCGCGATCAGCGCGGCCATGGCCTGCTGCCGCTCCTCTGCGTACATCTGCCCTCCATGTGGGATACGTTGCTAGTTGGTGTTGCTTTATGTTGTTTTATGCCCGATCGTATTGCTTTGTCAAGGATTTTGAGTAATCTGAATCACATCGAGTCGGGCTGGTGACGTAGACACGAAAGCCCGCAAGACTTGTCAGAGGAGGACGGATGACGAAGTCAACGCTGATCGGAAGCCCGCGAAGGGTGTTGCACGGAACTCCGGTGGTGCCGGGCGTGGTGGCGGGCCCGGTGATCGTTCCGGGTCCCCGCGTCGCGCCGCCGCTCGACGACGCCGTGATCGACCCTGCGGACCGCGACCGCGAGCTGCAGGTGTTCCGCGAAAGCACCACAGCTGTTGCGACGCGACTGCAGGCACGGGCCGCGGTGTCGAGCGGGGCGGCGTCCGAAGTGCTCGCCGCCAATGCGGCCATGGCAACGGACCGGGGCTGGCTGGGCGCAGCCGAAAAACTCATCGCCGCAGGCAACTCCGCCACCGCAGCGACCGCCGCGGCCACAGAACAGTTCGTGGCCATGTTCACCAAACTCGGCGGCTTGATGGCCGAGCGTGTGACCGATCTCCGCGATGTCCGTGACCGCGTGCTCGCCGAACTGATCGGGGCTCCCGAACCAGGGGTTCCGGAACCGGACGTTCCGTCGATCCTGTTCGCGGAGGACCTGGCGCCGGCAGATACGGCCGGCCTCGACCCGGCGAAGGTCATCGGACTGGCGACGTCGCTCGGTGGCCCGACTAGCCATACCGCGATCATCGCGCGCCAGTTGGGTATCCCGTGCGTCGTGGCGGTCACCGGCCTCGACGAGGTCGCAGCAGGGAGTTCGGTTCTGCTCGACGGCGCGGAGGGCGAGATCACCGTGTCGCCCGATGCTGCCGCGGCGTCCGATGCAGTGGCGCAATACCGGTTGATTGCCGAGCGCACAGCCGCGTGGACCGGACCCGGGGCCACCGCCGACGGTCATCGAGTAGACGTCCTGGCGAATGTGCAAGACGGCGCCGGGGCGCGGGTGGCTGCGGAGACCTCGGCCGGCGGAATTGGGTTGTTCCGGACCGAGCTGTGCTTCCTCGACCGGGAGACCGAACCCACGGTCGCCGAGCAATCCGCGATCTACCGCGAGGTGCTCGATGCCTTCCCGGACGCAAAGGTTGTCGTTCGCACACTCGATGCCGGGTCGGACAAGCCTTTGCGATTCGCTGAACACCCACATGAGGCCAATCCGGCTCTCGGGGTGCGTGGCATCCGGATCGCAGCCCGTGACAGCGGCATTCTCGATCGGCAACTGGACGCGATTGCCGCTGCGGCCGAAGGCATTTCACGCCCGTGGGTGATGGCGCCCATGATCTCGACGGCTGCTGAAGCTCAGTCGTTCGCCGCGAAGGTCCGCGAACGCGGGCTTGTCCCCGGAGTGATGATCGAGGTCCCGGCAGGGGCGTTGCTCGCCGAACGGATTCTCGACCACGTCGACTTCCTGTCGGTGGGAACCAACGATCTTGCGCAGTACACGATGGCAGCCGACCGGATGTCGGCCGATCTCGCCGAGCTCACCGATCCCTGGCAGCCCGCAGTCCTGTCACTGCTGGCGCGAACGGCTGTTGCCGGCGCCGCCGTGAACAAGCCGGTGGGGGTATGCGGTGAAGCGGCGGCCGACCCACTGCTCGCCTGTGTGCTGGTCGGTTTCGGGATCACATCGCTGTCGGCGGCAGCATCGGCGGTTGCGGGTGTGGGTGCCAAGCTGGCGACCGTGACTCTGGATCAGTGTCGTCGAGCAGCGGATGCGGTGTCGCAGACGGCAGATCCGATGAGTGCGCGGGCAGCAGCTCGCAGTCTTCTGGACTGACTGCGTTTGTGGGCTGCTGCCCGCGCACTCGGGAGATCAATCGGTCGAACGGGCGAACCTACTGCGCTTTCTTTGCCTGCTTGCGTGCCTGGGCTGACAGCTTGACGCCCTCATCGGCTGCACGCTCGGCGAGCTGCGCGGCGTAGACGCGGGCCGATTCGGCCAGCTCGGGTGCCCGGTCACGAGCGGTCGCCAGCGTCTTCTCGGCGTACCCATTGGTGGCAGCCAAAGTCTGCGACGCAGACGCGGCGAGTTCTGCCCGACGATCGGCGGCAGCACTCTTCGCCTTGGCTCCGTTGGTCAGAGCCTGCTTGGCGAACTTGGTCTGCTGCTTGGTCAGCTTGGCCTGCTGCTTGGCGGCGGTCTTACCCAGCTTCGCCTGCTTCTTGCCGGCCTGCTTGCTCAGCTTGGCCTGCTTCTTCGCAGCGGCCTTGCTGAGCGACGCGGTGCGCTCGGTGGCGACCTCGGCGAGCTTCGCGCTCTGTGTGGTGGCCTTGGCCGCGAGCTCTCCGGCCCGCTCGGAAGCGACTCCGGCGAGAACTGCGCCCCGCTTGGAAGCGACGTCGACGATCTCGCTTCCACGTTCGCCTGCGACATCGGCCAGGACGGCCGCACGTTGCGACGCCTTTTGTGCCAGTTCAGCCGCCCGCTCGGACGCGACCTCGGCGAACTTGCCGCCGCGGTCGGAGGCCACCTCGGCCAGATCGCCGGTTCGCTCGCCGACCACCTCGGCGATGTGCGACGCACGATCGGCAAGGACGCCCGCGGTCGAAGCGCTCGCAGCGGCAGTAGGCAGTACTGCACTGACCTTGTCACTCGCGATTGCAGCGGCCTTGCGTCCGCGCCATGCCAGCGACGGCTTGCCCTCGGTGTCGACGGTTGCGATCAGCAGCCCGCCGAGCAATCCCACGTTCTTGATGAAATGCGCTTGCTGCTCGGCCCGCTCGTGCGGGTCGGTCTCATTCCAGAAGTCGTTTCCGGCCAGCGTGGTGGGGATGACGACGCCGGCAAGGGTCAGCGACGCGAGCCGCGGGAACTTGCCGGTCGCCAGCGCCAAACCACCGATGATGTGAATGGCGCCGTTGATACGGACAACCACCTGCGCGTCAGCCGGGATCAGGTCGGCGGCCTGCGGCGGGAGCTGGGTTTTTGCTTTGTCGACGAACGGCTGCGCGGTTTCGGCTAGCTGTTCCGGGCGTCGGATCGCGTCGATCCCAGTTGCGATGAACGCGGTCGCGAGCATGGGACGGGCAATGCGGCGGATGAGCATAGAAGGGCCTCCTCAAGACACTTGTTACATGGACCTGTCCCCGGGAAAGTCATGCGTGAAACCTTCCTCTCGCCAGGTGGTCCGACAGAACCTGCTTAACGGATGGACTCTGTTGACCCTATAGATGAAGCAGGACCTGTGTGATGGTCCCTCGTAATGGGTAGACATCGGCCGACCGAACGGAGGTGAGTGGTGCCCATCGAACACGGGGATGTCGGCTGCTGGGTGGTGAAGTGCAACCCGGTGACCGGGACCGACTACTTCGCGGCCATCGCTGCAGATGATCAGGCCCAGGGACCTTTCCCTAACCTTCATGCAGACAGCTGGTGCCTGAGTCCGCGGTCCGGCAGAAGCCGCATGGTCTCGGCCGGCGATCTCATAGCCCTGTGGGTGACCGGACCGAAGAACCCCGGGGTCTATGAGGTGGGCTGGGTGGTCGAGAACCGCGAGGACCCTTCGAACTCGATCGGCGCCCCCGAACCACGAAAGGTCCACTACATGGGCGTGCGGCTCGGCGCCGAGAACCATGTGCCGCGTGGCCTGATCCAGGCCACCCCGGGTCTGGACCGGTGCGAGCAGTTGCGGGCGCCGATGATGTCCAATCCCAGTTATCTGACGGTCGACGAAGCCACGGTGCTTGCTCGTCTCGTCTCGGCCAGGATGTCCGAGGATGGCATGACAGCGGCCCGGTGGAACACGCTGCTCACCTGATCACCAGCCGCGACAACCCCGTTTACGTAGCGGCGCGGTACCCGCACCGGGCCAAAGCCCCTGGTTGCCTCGTGAACGTGCGCTCGACGAGTGCGGGCAGAGTGGTTCCAGCTCGGTTGTTTAGTGGCTCCAGCAATCGAATACCAGCACTAACGAAATCCGACCGATCTCCATGCGGATATCCGCAGCTGCCGCGACCGAGCAACGCAGGATAGGTATCCTGGCCCTAGATTCGAGGGATGCCGGACGGCGTCTGTCGCAGACCCGAATTTTTTGATTGGTCTGCCTACCTTGTTTTTACGAGACCAAGTGCCGTCCTGCAGTTCATCGACCAAGCAAATAGTATTGGGGGTCACGTCTCTGATTTTTGGCATTTTGTCGGGAGTAGAGTTTCCCTGCAGAATTCGGTTGCATCCAAAACTTGCTAGCATGTCAAACGAAGCCGCGAAGTCCACGGCAAATAGCGCGAGTTGCTCCAGGTCAGCGATTGTAATATTGGCAGTCGAGGTATGTGCAGCTTCGTGCCGTTTGCTTAGTGTGGAAGTGAATCGCTGCTCTAGGATGAGTCCGCGACTCCCAATCTGGGCTAGAAGTTTGTCCATCTGACTCCAACCGTCGCCGATGTGAAAAGCTCCAAAAACCGTGTTGATGTCCTCTTTGCTAACGTTTGAACCCGTGTGCATGAGGGAGTAGCGATAAATGCGAAATCCGCCTCCGCCGGATGTGCTTGCCACGTCGGCAGCCATGTCCCTCAGTAAGGCATCCTGATTCGACCGATTGAATCTGGCCTGAATTAGGGAGTTTTGAACTGCATCTCTTACAGCAACTTCGCGCATCTTACGCGGAAGCTGGCTATAGGGGATACCTGAACCACTAGCTTCATCTAGGAGTTCAATCGTGCGGCTCCTCAAGAAATCTTCTAGGGTATTGAAAGTAACGACGTATAGTCCGCGTCGCAGAATCTCAGCCTGCCTGTTGTGGTCCGCATTAGAACGCGTGAGTGCCTGTGTCTGCAGTGTTTGCGCACTGGACTGAAGCGCACCGCGGACAGCCTGGATTTGGTCGAGGAAGCGAGATCTTAGTGTCACGACGATTCGTCAGCCTCGCGACGCTCGACGCATGGTTTTGACCATCTCTTCGACTCGGTAAACCACTCGAGTCGGTGTGTTTGTGCCGGTGCGAACCGCCAAGTCAAAATCCGGATCTTGAAATAGCTTCCGAATCGCTGGGCGCACTCGTGCTCGATTACTGGTCTGAAGTCGTTCGAGTTCCGCCTCCGACAACATGCTCATTGCTATCATTTGTGCTTCGTATACCGCCGCGAGAGTTTGGTCTCGCCATGCGCCATTGCCGTACCTCTTAAAGGCGATCTCACCGAGGATTTGCTCACATGCTCCGAGGGAGCGGATGAATTTTCCCTCCAGCTGCATAAGCTGGCGTCTGCCCAGAAATTGGTTTGCCATCATGAACTGGTCCATTGACTTTCGGAAGTCTCCACCGAAATGAGACCAAGACGATTCCAATGTGAAAAACCGCAGCACATACTCCACGTCTTGCATCGTCCGATAATTCGGCGAACGATTGTCCCGAATTTTTAGTTTTTTTCTTAGAAATGTGTTAGCGGCCAGCTCAAAAAGGAGATCATTGAGTGGTCCTCGATAGATGACATTGCGTATCTCCTGCGCGAGAAGGGGTTCCCCTCCTGAGTTTAGCCGATGAAAAACCTCATACTTTATAACAGGGTCGGACTGGCGAAGGAGCGTGACTACGCGAATGTATGGACGCACCTGAAGTGCGTTGCTTAATGAGACGGGAAGATCGGTGAAGCGGAGTCCCTCGATTTCTGTGAAACGAGAGAGTCCAGTCAATGTTAGCTCGTCTCTCATAAACGAGTGAATTGCCGTTATCCTCTGTTTTCCGTCAATCACGGAGTAGCTACCAAATTCCTCTTCGGCTAGATAAATCGGAGGCACGGGAATGTTAAGGAGGAACGATTCAATCAAAGCGGACGCCTGTTTAGGTGACCATCTCTCCCGCCTCTGGAACTCCGGGGCTACGTCGATCGCATTATTTGCCACCATGCTCGCGATCGATTCGAGGGAAAGATCGCTCGCTTGTTGAACGAGGCGGTCTTGGGCCTTCTTGAAGTTCGCTGTTATACGATCGTTATCCATTGCTTGTGTGACTCCGCTCGTATGCATGGAAGTTTAGTGGAAGGCGTGTCCCAGTGTAGCCAATAAATGAGTTGCGAGCGATCGGGTTTATCAGATTCTTCATCATTACGATGCTCGCTGGGGCAGCGCTGCGGGCAATCCGCAATTATTGTTCACGTCAATGTGTCGCTACCGGAGCGCCTCTGGTACGTGGGCCGCTAGTCACTGATCCGGTTGCGCTGGGTCGTTCCGACTTGATTGTCGGTTTGAACCCAAGCCGATACATGGTGGCCGAATGGCGCGGACCCGATGTAGTCACGAAACCTGAGGCCCGTTGTCCATGCGGTGGCAAACTGTTCGTTGAGGTGAGCGGCAAGTTGCAATAGAACTTCTCCTGGCGTGCTAGCGATCGCTTGGAGGGAGTCGCCAGGGTTCGGGCTTGGGCGAATGTTGTGAGTGAGCGGGTCGGCCCAGGTTAGAGACCCCCTTCCGAGGATCCATACGCTGTCTACATGTTGATAAGGCTCGTCCTCGAACTCCGCTGCCACTTCGGCCATGGCATCGCCCAACGTCTGCAGTTCGGCTCCCTCGTAGCCGAAAATCATCCCTACGGTTGGCATGTGCGTCCATTCGCGACCATAAACTTTGCGTGTCCGGTGTGGCCCGAGCGATGGTAAGTAGGCAGTTTTTGGAATACCTTTTATGGCCGCAATCTTCCTGTATGACGCCTTTAGTTCGGCTGCGGTCAAGTTTGACTTCACTTCGATGACCCCGAAGACGCTCTCGACAGCAGCGATCCTGTAATCATCTTTCTCTAGAAGAAATGGACTAGTTGGATCGGTGATCATAAGGTCGCACTGTGTTGAGAATTGCCCTTTGACACTGCAAATTTCGCCGCTGCCATGGACGGCCACATTGTTGGGTATGTACTTTTTGAAAAATTGCTCCAGTGCAAGCGCTTCACGGACGCTTCCCTTCGAGCCGCGGTGTTGTATCTGCCTCGTGCGTTCGTAGTCGGCAACCATTATATTGGCGGTTTCCAGGAGTACTTCCGCGAGAGTGTTTGGACGCGGTGCCTCCAGTCCATCACCAACCACGGGTGCGCCACTCATCGAGGTGAGGCCGCTCGGCCCCCAGCGTGGTGTCGAGACCGTGCCCGGGGTAGACCACCGAGCTGTCGTCGAAGCGGTCGAAGAGTTTGGTCGCCACGTCGTTCAGCAGGATCTCGAAATCGCCGTCCCGGTGTGTCTTTCCGACACCACCCGGAAAGAGCGAGTCGCCGGTGAACAGGTGAGTGACGTCGTCTTCGAGTGCCAGCGCGATGGAGCCGTCGGTGTGACCCTTCAAGTGGATCGCCTCCAGGCGGAGTTCGCCGACCTCGATGACGTCGCCCTCGTCGATCAGCCGGTCTGTCTTCACCTGGATCGGCTCGGCGTCGATTCGTCCTGCGGCGGTGGGAAGACCGGTCGCCTTGACCACCTCTTCGAGCGCGATCCAATGGTCCGGGTGCCAATGGGTGGTGAAGATCAGCTCGATATTGCCGTGATTTCTGATCAGCTCGATGAGCGTGTCCGCGTCATTCGCAGCATCGATCAGCAGCGCCTTGCCGGTCTGCTTGCAGGTGATGACGTAGACGTTGTTGTCCATCGGACCGACCGACAATTTGACGATGGTCGCCCGAGGAGTCGATTTGCGTTGAGGGACTTCGGATTCACTGAAGTCGCCGGTGTATGTGTCGGAGATCGGGGCCGCTGCACTCATGGCTCAAGACCTTACTTGGTCACCGGACTTGGTCACTGGCCCTGAAAGGTCCGGCGATAACGGGTGGGGGACGTCCCCAGATGGTGGCGGAGGTGGTGACGGAGATTGGCCCCGGTGGCAAGACCCGACAGTCTGGCCACCTCGTCGACCGGGAGGTCGCGGGACTCGAGTAGTTCGCGGGCGTGATGCACACGCTGCTTACGGACCCAGACCGCAGGCGTGTCTCCCGTTTCTTCGCGGAATCGCCGGTTGAAGGTACGCACACTCATGTTGGCCTGGCGGGCGAGCTGGGCAACGGTGAGTGGCTCGGTCAGGTTGTGGCGAGCCCACTCCCGCACCGCCGATGTAGAAGCGTCGCCGACGTCGGGTACTGCAGCGTCGATGTATTGGGCCTGGCCGCCATCGCGCCAGGGTGGCACCACGCAGTACTTGGCCACCCGGTTCGCCACCCGCGCGCCGTGGTCGCGGCGAATGATGTGCAGACACAGGTCGATTCCCGCGGCCAGGCCCGCCGAGGTGAGAACGTCCCCGTCGTCGACGAACAGAACGTCCTCGTCGAGGTGCACCGCCGGGTAGAGCCGGCGCAGGTCGTCGGCCTTGTCCCAGTGGGTGGTCGCCGGCCGGCCGTCGAGAAGCCCCGCTGCAGCGAGCGCGAAGGCGCCGGTACAGATCGACACCATTCGCGTGCCCGTCCGTACGCGCTCCAGCGCTTGACGCAGTTCGGCGGGGCAGGTGCCGTCGAAGCGGACCTCGTGCAGCCTGGTGCCGGGGATCACGACCGTGTCCGCCGAGTCGAGAGCCTCAGGACCTCGGGTGGGCACCATCGCGAATCCCGACAGAGTCTGCACGGGTCTGGTCGAGAGGCCGATCAACTCGACGTCGTACAGCGGATTTCCCGCATCGTCGGCGGCCTGCCCGAACACCATCGGCGGAATCGTCGCATCGAATCCGATCACCGGCTCGAGCATCAGCACAGCGATTCGGTGAGGGATCGGGATGCGAGGGGACATGGCAGTATTTTTACAGATGTTGTCATCTATGCCAATGGCGGTGCCGATCGGCGACAGCGACAGTTGTCCGGTGACCATCGCCGAGAACCCGTGCGTCCGATCCGGGCCCCGTCTGCACTGGGCGTGGATAGTGGCCGCCGTCAGCTTCGTGGCTCTCCTTGCAGCTGCCGGTTTCCGGTCGGTTCCCAGCGTGATGATGGACCCGTTGCACGAGGAGTTCGGCTGGTCCCACGGCACGGTGGGTCTGGCGATGTCGATCAACATGACATTGTTCGGCCTGACCGCGCCGTTCTCGGCGGCGTTGATGGACCGTTTCGGGGTGCGCCCGATCCTGGCCGGCGCACTTACCCTGATCGCACTGGGCACGGCGCTCAGCGTCTTCATGACTGCCGAGTGGCAGCTGCTGTTGCTGTGGGGCGTTCTGGTGGGCATCGGCACCGGGTCGATCTCGATGGGGTTCGTGGCGACGGTCGCCACCCGCTGGTTCGTCGAACGCCGCGGATTGGTGACCGGGGTCCTGACGGCTGCGAGCGCCACGGGACAGCTGATATTCCTCCCGCTGGTGGCCCTGGTCACCACTCGATACGGGTGGCGGTTGGCGGCCCTGATCGTCGCGGCAGCTGCCTTGGCGGTGGTTCCGCTGATCGTGGTCTTCATGCGAAACCATCCGAGCGACAAGGGGATCACCGCATACGGTGCGCCGATCGAGCAGCAACCGTCGCAACCGCCCGTCGCGCGCTCGGGCAGTTTTCGCATGGCTCTGCACGGGCTGGCGATAGGTGCGCGTACACGGGTGTTCTGGTTGCTCGCGGCGAGTTTCGCGATCTGTGGGGCGACGACGAACGGACTGATCGGCACCCACTTCATCCCGGCTGCGCACGACCATGGCATGCCGACAACGGTCGCTGCCGGTCTACTCGCCACCATCGGGGTGTTCGATGTCGCAGGCACGATCTTCTCCGGCTGGCTCACCGATCGTGTGGACGCTCGGATCCTGCTTGCCGTCTATTACCTGGGCAGGGGCGTGTCACTGCTCGCCCTCCCCGTGCTGCTGTCTCCGCATGCCGAACCGAGCACATGGGTGTTCATCATCTTCTACGGTCTGGACTGGGTCGCGACGGTCCCGCCCACCATCGCGCTGTGCCGAACCCACTTCGCGGACCGCACACCGGTGGTGTTCGGCTGGGTGTTCGCCGCTCATCAACTGGGGGCTGCGGTGGCGGCGTTCGGCGCGGGCCATCTGCGCGACCAGCACGGCAGTTACGACATGGCGTTCTACGTGGCGTCCGGCCTCTGCGTCGTCGCTGCGCTGCTGTCCCTGGGCATTCGGCGGCCGGCAAGTATCAACACACAACCGTCCGTGCCCGCGAAGCGACTCGCGAACGATAAGCACTGATCAGCGGGGTTGAATGGGCGGTTGAGGGTCGGCTCGGCCGGGGTGCGATTTGCTGGGGCCGGTATCTTGTCAGTGGGTGCCTCTAGCATTGCCGGGTACGCCCCTGGCTGACACCGACCTTCCGACCTGCATGCGGTCGGTACCCCCGATTCGACCCCGAAAAGGACCACTGTGGCTGATCGCCTCATCGTGCGCGGAGCCCGCGAACACAACCTGCGCGGCATCGACGTCGACCTCCCGCGTGACAGCTTGATCGTCTTCACGGGGCTGTCCGGCTCGGGGAAATCGAGCCTGGCGTTCGACACGATCTTCGCCGAAGGGCAGCGCCGCTACGTCGAGTCGTTGTCGGCGTACGCGCGTCAGTTCCTCGGTCAGATGGACAAACCCGACGTCGACTTCATCGAGGGGCTCTCACCCGCGGTCTCGATCGATCAGAAGTCGACCAACCGGAACCCGCGTTCCACCGTCGGCACCATCACCGAGGTCTACGACTACCTCCGTCTGCTCTACGCACGCGCGGGCAAGGCCCACTGCCCCGAGTGTGGTTCGGCCATCGAGAAGCAGACCCCGCAGCAGATCGTCGACCAGGTGCTCGAGATGGAACAGGGCATCCGTTTCCAGGTGTTGGCGCCGGTGGTCCGCACCCGCAAGGGTGAATTCGTCGACCTGTTCGGAACCCTTCAGACACAAGGCTTTTCGCGTGCCCGGATCGATGGTGTGGTGTACCCGCTCACCGATCCGCCGAAGCTCAAGAAGCAGGAGAAGCACGACATCGAGGTCGTGGTGGACCGGTTGTCCGTCAAGTCCTCGGCCAAACAGCGACTCACCGACTCGGTCGAGACCGCATTGGGCCTGGCCGACGGTGTGGTGGTGCTCGACTTCGTCGACCTGGAGGAGAACGACCCCCACCGCGAACG
The DNA here is from genome assembly GCF_051487485.1 of Williamsia muralis. Lineage (GTDB taxonomy): Bacteria > Actinomycetota > Actinomycetes > Mycobacteriales > Mycobacteriaceae > Williamsia > Williamsia muralis_B. The sequence goes on from NZ_JAHVCV010000005.1 coordinate 605,067, forward strand.
GCGCTTCTCCGAGCGGATGGCCTGCCCCAACGGCCACCCGATCGCCATCGACGACCTCGAGCCGCGGTCCTTTTCGTTCAACTCGCCATACGGTGCGTGCCCGGAGTGCGACGGGCTCGGTATCCGCAAAGAGGTGGACGAGGAACTCGTGGTTCCCGACCCCGACCTGTCGCTTGCCGACGGTGCGATCGCGCCGTGGTCGGGCGGCCACAACGCCGACTATTTCCTCCGGTTGCTCTCAGGCCTCGGCGACGAGATGGGGTTCGACACCAAGACACCGTGGAAGAAGCTCCCGATCAAGGCGCGTAAGGCGATCCTGAACGGCAGTGACCACCAGGTGCACGTCCGTTTCCGCAACCGCTACGGACGTACGCGCTCGTACTACACCGAGTTCGAAGGTGTGATGTCGTTCCTGCACCGGCGCATGGAACAGACCGAGTCCGAGCAGATGAAGGACCGGTACGAGGGATACATGCGTGACATCCCTTGTCCCGAGTGCGGTGGTGCCCGCCTGCGCCCCGAGATCCTCGCCGTCACGCTCGACCACCAGCGTTTCGGTGAGAAGTCGATCGCGGACGTGTGTGCGTTGTCGGTCGCCGAGTGCGCCGACTACCTGTCCGACCTCAAGCTGGGCTCGCGCGAGCAGGCCATCGCCGGACGTGTGCTCAAAGAGGTGCAATCCCGCATCACGTTCCTGCTGGACGTCGGTCTCGAGTACCTGTCGTTGTCGCGGGCAGCGGGATCGCTCTCCGGCGGCGAGGCGCAACGCATCCGTCTGGCCACCCAGATCGGTTCCGGCCTGGCCGGCGTTCTCTACGTGCTCGATGAACCATCGATCGGCCTTCACCAGCGCGACAACCGTCGTCTCATCGACACCCTCACCCGGCTGCGCAACCTGGGCAACACCCTCATCGTCGTCGAGCACGACGAAGACACCATCCGCTCGGCCGATTGGATCGTCGACATCGGACCGTATGCCGGCGAGCACGGTGGGCGTGTGGTGCACAGCGGTAGCTACAAGGATCTGCTGACCAACACCGAGTCCCTGACCGGTGCGTATCTCTCCGGTCGAGAGTTCCTCGAGGTCCCCGAGATCCGGCGTCCGATCGACCGCAAGCGACAGCTGACCGTTGTCGGCGCACGCGAGCACAACCTGGACAACATCGATGTGGTGTTCCCGCTCGGTGTGCTCACCGCGGTCACCGGCGTGTCGGGTTCGGGCAAGTCCACGCTCGTCAACGACATCCTGGCCACGGTGATGGCCAACAAGCTCAACGGTGCGCGCCAGGTACCGGGCAGGCACACGCGGATCAACGGCATGGACAACCTCGACAAACTGGTGCGCGTCGACCAGTCGCCGATCGGTCGGACCCCGCGGTCGAATCCGGCCACCTACACCGGTGTGTTCGACAAGATCCGTACGCTCTTCGCCGCGACCACCGAGGCGAAGGTTCGTGGCTACCAGCCGGGACGATTCTCGTTCAACGTCAAGGGCGGTCGCTGCGAGGCGTGTACCGGCGAGGGCACCATCAAGATCGAGATGAACTTCCTGCCCGACGTGTACGTCCCCTGCGAGGTGTGCCACGGTGCGCGATACAACCGCGAAACGCTGGAGGTCCACTACAAGGGCAAGACCATCTCCGAGGTCTTGGACATGCCGATCGAGGAGGCCGTCGATTTCTTCGAGGCCATCACCTCGATCCACCGGTACCTCAAGACCCTCAACGACGTCGGCTTGGGCTACGTCCGACTCGGACAGCCGGCCCCGACACTGTCCGGTGGTGAGGCGCAGCGTGTGAAGCTGGCCGCCGAGCTCCAGAAGCGGTCCACCGGACGCACGGCCTATGTGCTGGACGAGCCGACCACCGGTCTGCACTTCGAGGACATCCGCAAGCTGCTCAAGGTGATCAACGGGCTCGTCGACAAGGGCAACTCCGTGATCGTCATCGAGCACAACCTCGACGTCATCAAGACCGCGGACTGGGTCATCGACATGGGGCCGGAAGGTGGTTCCGGTGGCGGCACTGTCGTGGCGGAAGGTACGCCCGAAGATGTCGCAGCCGTGGCGGAAAGCCACACCGGGAAGTTCCTCGCGGAGATGCTCAAACCGCGGACGGTCGCGTCCGTCCCGGCCAAACCCAAGCGCAAAACGCCCGCACGCAAAGCTGCGGCGAAGCAGACTGGTCGTAAGCAAGAGGTCGCAGCGAGTTGATCGCGGCCGACCGGCTGTCCCATCCACCGAGTAGGAGTCAGCACCATGGTTGACATGAAGCCGCGCAGTCGCACCGTCACCGACGGGATCTCGGCGGCACCCAGCCGCGGGATGTTGCGGGCGGTCGGAATGGGCGACGAGGACTGGGGTAAAGCCCAGATCGGCATCGGAAGCTCGTGGAACGAGATCACACCGTGCAACCTCTCGCTCGATCGGCTCGCGCAGGCGGCCAAGGAGGGCGTGCACGCCGGCGGTGGTTATCCACTGCAGTTCGGCACCATCTCGGTGTCGGACGGCATCTCGATGGGCCACGAGGGCATGCACTTCTCCCTGGTGTCGCGCGAAGTGATCGCCGACTCGGTGGAAACCGTGATGCAGGCCGAACGGCTCGACGGGTCGGTCCTGCTCGCCGGTTGCGACAAGTCGCTGCCCGGGATGCTGATGGCCGCCGCTCGCCTCGACCTCGCCTCGGTGTTCCTCTATGCCGGCACCATCGCCCCCGGATGGGTCAAGCTGAGTGCCGGCACCGAACGGGATGTCACGCTGATCGACGCCTTCGAGGCTGTCGGGGCGTGCCGGGTCGGTTCGATGTCGGAAGAGGATCTCGGCCGCATCGAGCGCGCGATCTGTCCCGGTGAGGGTGCCTGCGGCGGTATGTACACCGCGAACACGATGGCGTCGATCGCCGAGGCGATGGGTATGAGCCTCCCAGGATCGGCGTCACCTCCCGCAGCGGACCGCAGGCGTGACGCCTTCGCGCACCGCTCCGGCGAGGCAGTGGTCAACCTGATCCGTCTCGGCATCACCGCCCGCGACATCATCACCAAGCCCGCGCTCGAGAACGCCATCACGGTCACCATGGCCCTCGGCGGTTCCACCAATGCCGTCCTGCACCTGCTTGCCATCGCCAGTGAAGCGGATGTCGATCTCGATCTCGACGACTTCAACCGTATCGGCGACCGCACCCCCCACCTGGGCGACCTCAAGCCCTTCGGCCGGTTCGTGATGAACGACTTCGACCGTCACGGCGGTATCCCGGTGGTCATGAAGGCCCTGCTCGACGCCGGCCTCCTCAACGGTGACGCACTGACCGTCACCGGAAAGACGTTGTCGGAGAACCTCGCTGCGATGGACATCGCGCCACTCGACGGCGACGTCATCCGCACGCTGAGCAACCCCATCCACAAGACCGGCGGGATCACGGTGCTTCACGGCTCGCTGGCGCCCGAGGGTGCAGTGGTGAAGTCCGCGGGATTCGACGCCGACACCTTCGAGGGTCCGGCGCGAGTATTCGAGCGCGAGCAGGGTGCGCTGGCCGCTCTCGCGGACGGCGTCATCAAAGCCGGTGACGTGGTGGTCATCCGATACGAGGGACCCAAGGGCGGACCGGGCATGCGCGAGATGCTCGCGATCACCGGTGCCATCAAGGGCGCCGGTCTCGGCAAGGACGTGTTGCTGCTGACCGACGGCCGTTTCTCCGGCGGCACCACCGGCCTGTGCATCGGGCACCTCGCGCCCGAGGCATCCGACGGGGGACCGGTGGCCTTCATCCGCGACGGGGACCGCATTCGTGTGGACATCGCTGCGCGGACATTGGATCTCCTCGTCGACGACGACGAGCTGGAGTCACGCAAACAGGATTGGCAGCCTCTCGACCACAAGTACCAGCGGGGTGTGCTTTCCAAGTACGCCAAGCTGGTCCGTTCGGCGTCCGTCGGAGCCGTCACCCACTGACCCCGCCGAACCCGAAAGTGTGCCCTTCTGGCGAATGAATACCCAGGTCGCCTCCGCCAGAAGGGCACACTTCGGGCTAGTCGGTGACGGGGCCGGTCTGCTTCTCGCCCGGGCCCTTGCCCGGTTCATCGGGGTGCGCGCTGGCCTCGCGGAAGGCGAGCTGCAGACTCTTGAGGCCGTCGCGCAGGGGAGCGGCGTGGATACCGAGGTCGGCAACCGACGACTGTACGAGTCCGGCCAGTGCGCCGATCAGTTTCCGCGCCTCGTCGAGGTCGAAGTGCGGACTGGTCGATGGGTCGCTCTCGGACAAACCGAGCTTTTCCGCCGCCGCACTCATCAACATCACTGCGGCGCGCGTGATCACCTCGATGGCCGGGACCTCGGCCAGGTCGCGCACCTCGGGCTCGGAATTCACGTTTTCCGTCATGGCTGTTAGACTTCCACCTACGACCGCCCTGGCGTACGCCGGGGTTGCAAGTGGAGTTCACACTCCCACCGCTCGACGTCGGTGTCTTCGCAAGAAGTCCGCACAGTTGAACGGTCCGGTTTTGTCGCCGGAGGTATCCGTGTCAGCGGAATATTTCCGGTGGCCTCTGAGTTGGAGGCTGTGATCGCTGGGATGCGATAGGTGACATGAACCGGTCGGTGTGGGCCCCGTCGATGAACATTCATCGAGCCGGGGCCTTTTCGCTGAGGATCTGTCTTCACCAGTTGCTCCCGCGGTCCAACCCGACAGAAAACGTCTGCCACGAGGAACCACCTACGTACGCGGACACAAATGAGGAGGCCCCATCAGCACTGAGACTCGTATCAATGAGCGCATCCGAGTTCCCGAGGTCCGTTTGGTCGGACCGAACTCGGAGCAGGTCGGTATCGTCCGCGTGGAAGATGCCCTGCGCTTGGCTATCGAGGCCGATCTTGATCTGGTCGAGGTGGCCCCGAACGCGCGCCCGCCGGTCTGCAAGATCATGGACTACGGCAAGTTCAAATACGAGGCGGCACAGAAGCAGCGCGAATCGCGTCGCAACCAGCAGATGACCGTCATCAAGGAGCAGAAGCTCCGCCCCAAGATCGACGACCACGATTACGAGACCAAAAAAGGTCACGTCATCCGCTTCCTCGAAGCCGGGTCCAAGGTCAAGGTGACGATCATGTTCCGCGGACGCGAGCAGTCGCGACCCGAGCTCGGTTACCGATTGCTGCAGCGCTTGGGCAACGACGTCGGCGAGTACGGGTTCGTCGAGACCTCCGCCAAGCAGGATGGCCGCAACATGACGATGGTTCTGGCACCGCACAAGGGCGCCAAGACCAAAGCACAAGCTCAAGCACAAGCTCAGGCACCGAAAGCGCAACCAGCGCAGAGTGCACCCAGTAAGCCTGCGGCAGATTCAGGACCGGCTCCGGCCGCAAATCCTGAGGCCTGACCGCCTCCCAGGCTGACCGAGAAGAAAGGCATAACCATGCCCAAGACAAAGACCCACAAGGGAACCGCGAAGCGATTCAAGGTGACCGGCAGTGGCAAGATCGTCCGCCAGCGCGCAAACCGTCGCCACTTGATGGAGCACAAGCCCACCAAGCGCACGCGTCGTCTCGACGGCACCGTTGTCGTCTCCGAGAACGATGCTCCCCGCATCAAGCGCCTGCTGAAGATCTGACGCTCCCCACAGACCACCCGCTGGCCGGTTCCCGGCAGCCGCACTACTAAGAGGTAAATCAACGATGGCACGCGTAAAAAGGGCGGTAAACGCCCAGAAGAAGCGTCGTACAACCCTGGAGGCTTCCAAGGGCTACCGCGGACAGCGTTCGCGGCTCTACCGCAAGGCCAAAGAGCAGCAGCTGCACTCGCTCACCTACGCGTACCGGGACCGCCGGGCGCGCAAGGGCGAGTTCCGCAAGCTCTGGATCTCGCGGATCAACGCCGCAGCCCGGGCCAACGACATCACCTACAACCGCTTCATCCAGGGTCTGAAGATCGCTGGTGTCGAGGTCGACCGGAAGATCCTCGCCGAGATCGCCGTCAGCGATCCCGAGGCCTTCACCGGTCTGGTTGCTGTCGCCAAGAAGGCGCTGCCGTCGGACGTCAACGCGCCGGCCGCCTGATCGAGCCCGCCAACAACATGTCCGCGCCGGACGTTCTCACCGAACGTTCGGCGCGGATTGTTTCGTACGCCAAACTGCACCGTTCCGCCGGCCGACGCAAGGCAGCCGCATTCCTGGCCGAGGGCTTCAACTCGGTGGCGGCTGCACTACAGAGTTCCCGTGCCCGAGTCCTGCTCGCGACGGACGACGCGCACCTCCGGCACGCTGACCTGATCGATGACGCTCAGCGCTCGGGCATCGAGGTCTGCGCGATCACCGAGGGTGCCGCGGCCAAGCTCGCCGACACGGTCACCAGCACTGGTCTGTTCGTGATTGCCGACCTGGTCGACGTGCCTCTCGCCGGCGTGCTGGCGACCTCGCCCCGGCTGCTTGCGGTTCCCGTCGAGATGACCGACCCCGGCAATGCCGGCACGCTCATCCGGACTGCAGATGCAATGGGTGCCGACGCCGTGGTGCTGGCAGGCGACAGTGTGGACCCCCACAACGGGAAGTGTGTGCGTTCCACCGCCGGAAGCGTCTTCCATATCCCCATTGCCCGTGAGCGTGACATCGATGTGGTCCTGGCAGAACTGCGTGCTGCCGGGGTTTCGATCTGCGCGACATCCGGGAATGCCGACCTGAGTCTGCCCGAGGCCGGCGACGTGTTGTCGGGTCCCACTGCGTGGCTCTTCGGCAATGAGGCGCACGGTCTGTCCGAGGACATCCTCGGTCGCGCCGACCATCGCATCTCGATCCCGATCAGGGGGCGGGCCGAGAGCCTCAACTTGGCTGCTGCGGCCGCGATCTGCCTGTATGCCAGCGCCGATGCGCATTCGGGTGTCGACTACCCTCGTACGGGGTCCAGCCCGACCCCCTGAACCTTTCTCCCGAACATCTGACGAGCAGGAGTTACCGCAGCCGTGGCCGACGAGTCGATCCCAATCAGCGAGGCGGACAAGTCACTCGCTACCGCAGTGGACGCCGCTGTGGCAGCGTTCTCCGACGCGGTCGACCTGCCCGCGCTCGCGGTCGCCAAGACCGAACACATGGGGGACAAGTCGGCGATCGCTCTGGCCCGCCGCGAGCTCGGCGCGCTGCCCAAAGAGCAGAAGGCCGAAGCGGGCAAGCGTGTCAACATCGCCCGTGGCCAGGTCCAGCGCGCCTACGAGGAGCGATTGGCGGTCTTGACCGCCGAACGCGACGCGGCCGTCCTGGTCGCCGAGACCATTGACGTGACCTTGCCCAGTGCGCGTCGTCCGTCGGGAGCGCGTCACCCGATCACGGTGATCGCCGATCAGGTCGCCGACGTGTTCGTCGGGATGGGCTGGGAGATCGCCGAAGGCCCGGAGGTCGAGACCGAGCACTTCAACTTCGATGCGCTGAACTTCCTGCCCGACCACCCGGCGCGCTCGATGCAGGACACCTTCTACATCTCCCCACCCGATTCACGGCAGGTGCTGCGTACGCACACCTCACCTGTTCAGGTTCGCGCGATGCTCTCGCGTGACCTCCCGATCTACGTCGCCTGCCCGGGCCGCACCTTCCGCACCGACGAACTCGACAGCACCCATACCCCGGTGTTCCACCAGGTCGAGGGTCTGGCCGTGGACAAGGGGCTGACGATGGCGCATTTACGCGGCACGCTCGACCTTTTCGCGAAGGCGCTGTTCGGGCCGGAGACGGTGACCCGGATGCGGCCCAGCTACTTCCCGTTCACCGAACCGTCGGCCGAGGTGGACGTCTGGTTCACCGGTAAGAAGGGCGGCGCAGGCTGGGTGGAGTGGGGCGGTTGCGGCATGGTCAACCCTAATGTGTTGCGCGCCAGCGGAATCGACCCAGACGTCTATTCGGGATTCGCTTTCGGCATGGGTCTCGAACGCACGCTGCAGTTCCGCAACGACCTGCCCGACATGCGCGACATGGTCGAGGGTGACATCCGATTCACGGTGCCCTTCGGCCCCGGCGCCTGATTTCCTTCCGAACGAAAGAGCTGAGTCCCAGTGCAAGTAGCGCAGTCGTGGCTGACCGAAGTCCTGCAACGTGGCGCGCCCGGATGGAGCGCATCGTCTGCCCAGATCGATGAAGGCTTCGTGCGGGTCGGCTTCGAGATCGAAGAGATCCGCTCGTTGCCCGTGATCACCGGCCCGCTGGTGGTCGGCCGGGTCAACCACATCGAGCAACTCACCGAGTTCAAGAAGCCGATCCGGTTCTGTCAGGTCGACGTCGGTGAATCCGCTGATCGCGGAATCGTCTGTGGTGCACAGAACTTCGCCGAGGGGGACCTGATCGTCGCGGCTCTGCCGGGCAGCGTCTTGCCGGGCGACTTCGCCATCGCGGCACGCAAGACCTACGGCAGGGTGTCCGACGGGATGATCTGCTCGGTGTCGGAGATGGGCATCGGCAACGACCACAGCGGGATTCTGGTGTTGCCCCCGAACATCGCCGCCCCGGGGTCGGACGCCCGCGTGGTCCTGGGCCTGGACGACACCGTCATCGACGTCAATGTGACTCCCGACCGTGGCTACGCGTTCTCGGTCCGGGGGTTGTCCCGCGAGCTCGCCTGCAGCTTCGATCTTGAGTTCGTGGATCCCGCGGACAAGCCCGAGCTGCCCACGAGCGCAGGCGATTCCGGCTGGCCCGTGCGGATCGACCCGGCATCTGGGGCCACCCGGTACAGCGCAGCTGTCGTCCGTGGCATCGACCCGACGGCTCCGTCGCCGTGGTGGCTTGTCAAGCGGCTCATGTTGGCCGGTGTGCGTCCGATTTCTGCTGCTGTCGACATCACCAACTACGTGATGCTCGAACTGGGCCAACCGCTGCACGCTTTCGACGCCGCCAAATTGTCGGGCGAGATCGTGGTGCGCCGCGCACTGGCCGGAGAAAAGCTGACCACACTCGACGATGCCGTCCGCGTGCTTGACCCCGAAGACGTTGTGATCACCGACGACTCGGGCCCCATCGCATTGGCGGGTGTGATGGGCGGGGCGTCCACCGAGATCAACCTCGAAAGCAGCGACGTGCTGCTCGAAGCCGCTACCTTCGATCCGGTTGCGGTTTTCCGGACGGCAAAAAGGCACCGCCTCACCAGTGAGGCGAGCAAGCGATTCGAGCGGGTGGTCGACCCTCGCATTACCGATGTCGCATTGCTCAGGGCTGCGCAGCTCCTCACCGAGATCTGCGGTGGCACCATTGATCCTGTCTACACCGATGTCGGTGAGGTGGCTCCGCAGACTCCGGTCACGATGGCATTGTCAGCGCCTTCGGCCACTGCGGGTATCGCCTATCCCGATGGCACCGCGGTGCGGCGCCTCGAGCAAGTCGGCTGTGAGGTCACCGCGTCCGGCGACAACCTCACCGTGGTTCCGCCGAGTTGGCGTCCCGATCTACGCCAGAGCGCCGATCTCGTGGAAGAAGTGCTACGCCTCGAGGGCTACGAGAACATCCCGGTGGCCGTTCCGACGGCCCCCGGAGGCACTGGCCTGACCCCGGCTCAGCGCCGTCGACGCAGCATCGGACGCAGCCTTGCGTTGTCGGGCTATGTCGAGGTGCTGCCTTACCCGTTCATGCCCGCCGGTGTGTTCGACGTGTGGAACCTCCCGGCCGACGATCCGCGCCGCAACACCGTCAAGGTGCTCAACCCACTGGAAGCCGACCGTCCAGAGTTGAACTCCACCCTGCTGCCCGGACTGCTGGAGATGGTCGGGCGCAATCTTGCTCGGGGACAACGTGATCTGTCGATGTTCGCAATCGGTCAGGTGGTGCTGGCCGGCGCCGGTGTGCACCCGGTGCCAGCGCTGCCGGTTGATCGTCGACCCAGCGATGACGAGGTCGCCGAGCTGATCGGTTCGTTGCCCGCGCAGCCGCTGCATGTTGCCGCCGTTTTGACAGGCTTGCGAGAGCCGGCAGGGCCGTGGGGCAAGGGGCGTCAGGCCGACCCCACCGACGTCTTCGATGCCGTACGCATCATCGGCCAGGCTGCGGGTGTCGAGCTGACGCTGCGCTCGGGCTCCGAGGTGCCCTGGCATCCGGGCCGTTGCGCCGAAATCCTGGTCGATGACTCCGTGGTCGGCTGGGCGGGTGAACTACATCCGGCGGTGCTCGAGAAGATGCATCTTCCGGCACGCTCGTTGGCGCTCGAGATCAATATCGACGCCGTACCGCTCAGCGAGCGTCTGGTGTCGCCGCGTATCTCGCCGTATCCTCCCGTGCTGCAAGATCTCGCAGTGGTCGTCGACGCCGATGTCGCTGCCGCCGAGGTGCAGGCCGCGCTGGCCGCCGGTGCCGGTGAGCTGCTCGAGAGCATTGCTCTGTTCGATGTGTTCACCGGTGAGCAGGTGGGGGACGGCCGCAAGTCGTTGACCTTCTCCCTGCGCTTCCGGGCATCGGACCGCACCCTCACCGAAGACGAGGCCACTGCAGCCCGCGACGCCGCGCTCGCACAGGCGACGGCGACTGTCGGTGCACAGATGCGGAGCTGACCAACCGGGCACTGCCTAGTGTTGGGCTCGGTCGGTTGCGCGAATGGTGTGCTCACGCCTACGAGATCGGGTGATGCCCTGATGCTCTACGGGCTGATCGGCCCGGTGAGGTACCGCTGGATCGTGGGTCCGAGGTTGGCGACCACGTCGTCGGCGGGCAGCGAAGCGAGTGGTTCGAAACGCAGCAGGTACCGCGTCATGATCATGCCGAGTACTGCGCTGCCCACGAGGTTGGCCCGCAATCGCCCTGTGCCGGCGGGGTTGTCGGCGCGTTCGGTGATCTCTGCGAGCACCACCTCGAGCACCATGGTTCGGATCAACGTCGGGTCGGGTCCACTGATCACCGTGCGCAGCAACGCGATTCCCGATTCTTGCAATTCGCCGTCCCATACCCCGACCACCGTACGGACGAGGGTGGGACCCAATTCGTCTATCGGGACCTCGCGTAGAGGCCCCACCACGTCGAGCGGATCGATGGGCAATTCGATCGCGGCCAGGAACAGCTTGTGCTTGGTGCCGAAGTAGTGGTGCACAAGTGCCGGATCCACCCCCGCGTCCGCGGCGACCGCACGAATGGATGTGCGGTCGAGACCGTCGCGAGCGAAGAGTGTGCGGGCCGACGTCAAGATCTGTCCCTTGGTGTCGGGTTCACCGGGGCGCCGTCCTGATCGTCTGGGTGCGCTCACCCCGGCATCATCTCAAGGTGCCGGTGGTGCCGGACGGGCCGGTCCATCACTCGGTCCGTCTCCGCAGCGAGGCGGCGGCCAACGCCAGTGCGGCGATGGTGCACAGAAGTACAACAAGCAGGTCCCGCCACATCGTGCCGGTCGGGTCGGTGTATCTACCCACTTGATCGAGCGCTTCCACGGCGTAGCTCAGCGGCATCACATTGCTGATCATCTCGAGCCACTGCGGCAGATCGGCTCGCGGGACGAAGAGTCCACACAGGAACAACTGGGGGATGACCACCACCGGCAAGAACTGGACGGCCTGGAATTCGGTCTGGGCAAACGCGCTGCACAACAATCCGAGACCGACGCCGAGAATGGCGTCGAGGATCGCGATCACGAGAACCCATCCGATGCTTCCGGCCGTCTGCAGTCCGAGAATCCAGAACGACACAACACATGCAAGTGCTGCTTGGGCCATCGCGGCCGTGGAGAACGCCGCGGCGTAGCCGACCAGCAGGTCAGCCTTGCTCATGGGAGTGGTGAGCAGCCGTTCCAACGTGCCGGACGATCTCTCGCGCAACATCGCGATCGAGGTGATCAAGAACATGATGGCGAATGGGAGCACTCCGAGCAGGACGAGCGCGATCCGATCGAACGGCTCGGGTCCGCCGGGGGGACCGACCTGGTTCTCGAACATGAAGTACAGCAACGTCATCAGGATCACCGGGATGAGCAGGATCATGGCGATCGTTCGTGGGTCGGCCTTGAGTTGCCGCAGAACCCGGCCGGTGGTCGAGAGGGCGATGGTGGCATTCATGATGCGGTCCGTTCGGTGATCAGGGCGAGAAAGGCTTGTTCGAGGTTGGTCTGATGTGTCCGCGCGCGTAGTTCGTCCGGTGTGAGTTCTGCGATCACTCGCCCTTCGCGCATCAGCACGAGGGCGTCGCAGTGGTCGGCCTCGTCCATCACGTGACTGGACACGAGCAGGGTGGTCCCGGTGTCGGCCAGTGCACGGAACCGTTCCCACAGCTCCGACCGCAGTACCGGGTCGAGCCCCACGGTCGGTTCGTCGAGGATCAAGATCTCGGGGCTGCCGACAAGGGCGCAGGCGATCGACACCCGGCTGCGCTGACCGCCTGACAACTGGGCAGTTCGGCGACCACGGAAATCGTCGAGACCGACGGCGCGAATCGAGTCGTTGATCAGGTCGCGACGACGATAGAGGTCGGCGAAGTAACGGACGTTCTCCTCGACGGTGAGATCCGTGTAGACCGAGGGAGCTTGCGTCACGTAGCCGACGCGTCCGCGGAGTTCTTTCGCGCCGGCGGGTCGGTCCAGCACGTTGACGGAGCCGGATGTGATGCGTTGGGTGCCCACCACTGAACGCATGAGCGTGGTCTTGCCGCACCCCGATGGTCCGAGCAGTCCGGTGATCGAGCCGCGGGGTACCGACAGCGTCACGCCGTTCAGTGCGCGAGCGCTACCGCGCTTGACGACCAGGTCGTCGATTCGGACGGCGGGTTGCGGATGGCTGATGGGGTCTGGCTGCACCATGACGATCTCAATTCATCTTGTGTTGAATTCATTGCCTGATGAAAAAGGTAGACCGCACTAGCGCGGACGTCAATGATGGGTTGATGAATTAACTTGCGGCAAGGTGCATAATGAATCATATGACTGTGTCAGTGGCTGTCGCCGGAGCCAGCGGGTACGCGGGCGGGGAGATTCTCCGCCTGTTGCTCGGCCATCCCAAGTACATCTCGGGAGAGATGCGAATCGGTTCACTCACCGCTGGTTCGAATGCGGGGTCGCTGCTGGGTGCCCATCATCCCCACCTTTTACCGCTGGCGGATCGCGAACTCGGCGAGACCACCACCGAAGCGCTGAGCGGCCACGACGTGGTTTTTCTGGCGCTCCCGCACGGTACGTCGGGGCCGGTCGCCGACGCGTTGCCGCCCAGCACTCTGGTGATCGACTGTGGTGCGGACTTCCGCTTGCAGGACTCGGCGGAGTGGGACAAGTACTACGGCGGAAATCATGCCGGCAGTTGGCCCTACGGTCTGCCTGAGCTTCCCGGAAATCGCGAGATCTTGTCCGGTGCCTCGCGAATCGCCGTGCCTGGTTGCTATCCGACAGTGAGCACACTTGCGTTGTTACCCGCTGTCGCGGCGGGAATCGTCGGTCCGCAACTGACGATCGTCGCGGTGACCGGTGCCTCGGGTGCCGGCCGTTCGCCACGGGTCGATCTGCTGGGTTCGGAGGTGATCGGTTCTGCTCGTGCCTATGGGGTTGGCGGGTCACACAGGCACACGCCCGAGATCATCCAGAACCTGTCGGCCGTGGGGAACTCACCGGTCAGCGTCTCCTTCACCCCGATACTGGTGCCGATGACCCGGGGCATTCTCGCCACGTGCACAGCCCCCTCGACCGCAACCACCGCCGAGGCGCGTGCCGTGTACGAGAAGGCATATGCCGATGAGCCTTTTGTAGCGTTGTTGCCCGAAGGCCGGCTGCCGGCCACGGGGTCGGTGATGGGGTCGAACGCCGTGCAACTCAGCGTGGCCGTCGACGAGCGTGCGGGCACCCTGGTCGCCGTCGCTGCGATCGACAATCTCACCAAAGGCACCGGCGGCGGTGCGGTCCAATCCATGAACCTGGCTATGGGCTGGGACGAAACAGAGGGTCTGAGCACTGTGGGTGTGGCGCCATGAGCAACGGTGATACGACTGTCAACGGCATCGAGCCCGATTCGGTTGCCGCGCCAGAGAATTGGCGAGAGGTGGCCGGCGGGCACCGGATGACTCGATTGCAGGGCGTCACGGCATCCTCAGGTTTCCGGGCGGCGGGCATCGCTGCCGGTATCAAGGCCAGCGGCAAGGAAGATCTGGCGTTGGTGTTCAACGAGGGCCCCGAGTACGACGCCGCTGGTGTGTTCACGGAGAACAAGGTCAAGGCCGCCCCGGTGTTGTGGAGCCGGCAGGTCCTGTCCACGGGCAGGCTGCGGGCCGTGATCCTCAACTCCGGCGGTGCGAACGCCTGCACAGGGCCCGGGGGGTTTCAAGACGCGCACGCCACGGCAGAAGCCGTGGCAGAAGCCATCAGCGGCTGGGGTACCGAGACCGGCGCCATAGAGGTGGCCGTCTGCTCGACCGGTCTGATCGGTGACCGGTTGCCCATGGACAAGGTGCTGGCAGGCGTGACCGAGGTGGTACACGAGATGGGCGGCGGTATCTCGGGTGGGACCGATGCCGCGCACGCGATCATGACCACCGACACCGTGCCGAAGCAATCTGCGTTCCACCATGCCGACGGCTGGAATGTGGGAGGCATGGCCAAAGGCGCAGGCATGCTTGCTCCCTCGTTGGCGACCATGCTGTCGGTGTTGACCACGGACGCGAAAGTGACCGCGGCTCAGCTCGACGAGGCACTGCGGGCGGCGGCAGCGGTCACATTCGATCGGCTGGATGTCGACGGCGCCAGTTCCACCAACGACACCGTGTTGCTTCTGAGTTCTGGTGCCAGCGAGGTCGAACCCACGCAGGCCGACCTCAACGAGGCGGTGCGGCTGGTGTGTGACGATCTCGCCGCCCAGATGCAGGCCGATGCCGAGGGTGTCACCAAACGAGTGGTGGTCACCGTGACCGGCGCGGCCAGTGATTCCGAAGCACTTGTCGCGGCACGCACAATCGCCCGGGACAGTCTGGTGAAGACCGCGTTGTTCGGATCCGATCCCAACTGGGGCCGTGTCCTGGCCGCAGTCGGTATCGCGCCCATCGAGCTCGACCCTGATCGGATTGCCGTGCGGTTCAACGGTTCACCGGTGTGTGAACAGGGGATGGGTGTCCCGGGTGCACGCGAGGTGGACCTGTCGGTCACTGATATCGACCTCACCGTCGACCTGGGAATCGGATCGGGCAGCGCGTGGATCCGCACCACAGACCTGTCCCATGCGTATGTCGAAGAGAACTCGGCGTACTCGTCGTGATGGGCGCACTCACGCCTCTCGAGAAGGCACACGTTCTCGCCGAAGCACTTCCGTGGCTGCAGCGGTTCTCCGGCAAGGTGATCGTCGTCAAATACGGCGGCAATGCCATGATCGACGACACCCTGAAGGCGGCATTCGCCGAGGACATGGTGTTCCTGCGGACCTGCGGAATCCATCCGGTCGTGGTCCACGGCGGCGGACCGCAGATCTCGGCGATGCTGAAGCGGCTCGGGCTCACCGGCGAGTTCCGCGGCGGATTCCGGGTCACCACGCCGGAAGTGATGGATGTGGTGCGGATGGTGCTCTTCGGTCAGGTCGGCCGGGAGCTCGTGGGTCTTATCAATGCGCACGGACCCTATGCGGTCGGCATCTCCGGGGAAGACGCGCACCTGTTCACCGCGACGCGCCGCTCGGTTCTCGTGGACGGCGAGGCCACCGATATCGGGCTGGTGGGTGACGTGACGACAGTCGATCCTGCTGCCGTCACCGATCTCATTGCAGCGGGGCGTATTCCGGTGGTGTCGACCATCGCGCCCGACGCGGACGGGGTGGTGCACAACATCAACGCCGACACCGCCGCGGCCGCGCTGGCTCAGGCACTCGGTGCCGAGAAGCTGGTGGTGCTCACCGATGTCGAGGGTCTGTACACCAATTGGCCCGACCGCGACTCGCTGGTGTCGCAGATCAACACAACCGACCTCGCCGAGCTGCTCCCGCGGCTTGATTCGGGCATGGTCCCGAAGATGGAGGCGTGCTTGCGCGCAGTGGGTGGAGGTGTCGGTCAAGCGCACGTGATCGACGGGCGCACACCGCATTCGATGCTCCTCGAGCTCTTCACGAGTGAGGGCATCGGCACCATGGTGGTTCGCGACCAAGCACATGCGGCGCCGCCGGCCTATGGGCATGAGGTGCCCGCCGTCGACCACGCTCAGACGCACCCGACACCTAGTGGGGAAAACAAATGACACACGATCGGACCGAGGCCTTGCAAGAACGGTGGTCGGCCTCGCTGATGAAGAACTACGGGACGCCGAAGGTGGCCCTGAAGTCCGGGCTCGGCGCGGTTCTCACCGATGTTGAGGGACGCGAGTATCTCGACCTTCTCGGTGGGATCGCGGTGAACATCCTGGGGCACGCCAACCCCGGCGTCATCGCGGCGGTGACCGAGCAGATGTCCACCCTCGGACACACCTCGAACATCTACCTCAACGAACCGGTGGTCAAGCTGGCCGAGGCGCTGCTGTCGAGGTGGGGTGTCGAGGGCAGGGCGTTCTTCTGCAACTCCGGCGCCGAGGCCAACGAGGCGGCGTTCAAGATCGCCCGGCGCACCGGGAGGCCCGAGATCATCGCGGCCGAGCAGGCGTTCCACGGACGCACGATGGGGGCTCTGGCACTGACGGGCCAGCCGGCGAAACGCACGCCGTTCGAGCCGATGCCTCCAGGGGTCCGCCACGTGCCCTACGGGGACATCGACGCGATGGCCGCAGCCATCGGACCGCAGACCGCTGCAGTCTTTCTCGAACCCATCATGGGCGAAAGTGGGGTGGTGGTGCCGCCTGCGGATTACCTCGCGTCGGTGCGGCAGCTCACCACCGACCACGGCGCCCTCCTGATCCTGGACGAGGTACAGACCGGAATCGGCCGTACCGGAACGTTTTACGCACACCAGTCGGTCGGGATCACCCCGGACGTGATCACGTTGGCCAAGGGCCTCGGCGGCGGACTGCCGATCGGAGCGGTCCTGGCGACCGGCCCGGCCGCAGATCTGCTCGAACCGGGTCAACACGGCACCACGTTCGGTGGTAATCCGGTCTGCGCCGCAGCGGCGCTGTCGGTGCTCGATCAGATCGACTCACAGGGGCTCACCGAGCATGCTGCGTCGCTGGGCAAGTTCATCGCCAGTGGCATCGACGATCTCGGCCACCCGCTGATCTCCCATACCCGCGGTGCGGGTCTGCTGTTGGCCGTTGTCCTCACCGAGCCGGTCGCCGCCGCGGCCGAGGCCGCGGCTCGAGAGCGGGGGTTCCTCATCAATGCTCCGGCCCCGGACGTGCTGCGGCTGGCACCACCGTTGATCCTCACCGAAGATCAGGCAGCAGGGTTCGTGCGAGCGTTACCCGCCATCCTCGACGCGGCCGGGCAGGCACAATCATGACGCGGCATTTCCTGAGGGACGACGACCTCTCGCCGGAGGAGCAGGCCCAAGTCTTGGCGCTGGCGGCCGAGGTCAAGGCCCAACCTTTCGCTCACACACCGCTTTCCGGCCCCAAAGGTGTCGGGGTCATCTTCGACAAGAACTCCACCCGAACGCGATTCTCCTTCGAGATGGGTATCGCCCAGCTCGGTGGGCACGCGGTGGTTGTCGACGGCAAAGAAACCCAACTGGGCCGTGATGAGACCCTGGCCGACACGGGCCGGGTCCTGTCCCGGTATGTGGAGGCGATCGTCTGGCGCACATACGGTCAGAACCGTCTCGAAGAGATGGCGTCCACCGCAACCGTCCCGGTCATCAACGCATTGTCCGACGACTTCCACCCGTGCCAGGTGCTGGCTGATCTGCAGACGATCATCGAACACAAAGGTCGTGCTGAGGGTCTCACGTTGACTTACCTCGGGGACGGCGCGAACAACATGGCCCACTCGTTGATGCTCGGCTGTGTGACCGCGGGAATGCACGTCAAAATCAGTGCGCCGGAGGGTTTTACACCCGACGAACGGTTTGTCGGCTACGCACGGGACCGAGCGGCACTCACCGGCGGAAGCGTCGAGGTTGTCGTCGACCCGAAGTCGGCCGTTGCCGGGGCCGATGTACTCGTGACCGACACCTGGGTGTCGATGGGTCAGGAAGACGACGGACGTGATCGGAGGGCGCCCTTCCGCGCCTATCAGATCAACTCCGATCTGCTGGCGCTCGCCGATCCCGAGTCGATTGTGCTCCACTGTCTGCCCGCACACCGCGGGGAGGAGATCACCGACGACGTCATCGACGGACCACAAAGCGTGGTGTTCGACGAGGCGGAGAACCGGTTGCACGCCCAGAAGGCGGTGTTGTTGTGGCTGCTGGATCAACGGTGACCACCCGGGCCGGCCGACACGCACGGATCATCGCTCTGCTGGCCGGCCGCGAGGTGCACAGTCAGACCCAGCTGCGGGAGCTTCTCGCCGCCGATGGCATCGACGCGACCCAGGCGACGATCTCCCGTGATCTCGACGAACTGGGTGCGGTGAAGATCCGCGGCGCCGACGGCGGATCCGGTATCTACGTGGTGCCAGAGGACGGCTCACCGGTCCGCGGGGTCAGCGGCGGCACCGACCGCTTGTCGCGCCTGATGGGGGACCTGCTCGTGTCGATCGACTTCAGCGGCGCCATGGCGGTGTTGCGAACCCCGCCCGGCGCGGCGCACTATCTGGCCAGTGCGCTCGACCGGGCGAGCCTCCCCGAAGTCGTCGGCACCATCGCCGGGGACGACACACTTTTTGTACTGGCCCGTGAGCCGATCACCGGCGCCGACCTGGCCGAGATGCTCGAGGCGCTGGCATGAGATTCTGAGCAGCACCACCTGACGTACAGCCCTAAGACCTACAACGCACGACCGAACTACAAGGAGTAACCCCCTCATGGCGCAGCGCGTGATCCTCGCGTATTCCGGCGGCCTGGACACCTCGGTGGCCATCAGCTGGATCGGTAAGGAAACCGGTAAGGAGGTGGTGGCCGTGGCCATCGACCTCGGCCAGGGTGGTGAGGACATGGAGGTGGTCCGCCAGCGAGCCCTCGACTGCGGGGCGGTGGAGTCGGTGGTGGTCGACGCCCGTGACGAGTTCGCCGAGCAGTACTGCCTGCCTGCCATCACCAGCAACGCGCTGTACATGGATCGCTACCCACTGGTGTCGGCCATCTCCCGGCCGCTGATCGCCAAGCACCTGGTGACCGCGGCCCGCGAACACGGCGGCACCATCGTCGCGCACGGTTGCACCGGCAAGGGCAACGACCAGGTTCGATTCGAGGTCGGATTCGGTTCGCTCGCACCGGAACTCGAGGTGATCGCACCGGTCCGCGACTACGCCTGGACCCGTGAGAAGGCCATCACCTTCGCCGAAGAGAACGCCATCCCCATCAACGTGTCGAAGAAGTCACCGTTCTCGATCGACCAGAACGTGTGGGGCCGGGCAGTGGAAACCGGTTTCCTCGAAGATCTCTGGAATGCGCCCACCAAGGATGTGTACTCGTACACCGAAGATCCGACCATCAATTGGCAGGCGCCCGACGAGGTCATCATCAGTTTCGAGAAGGGCCGTCCCACGGCGATCGACGGACGGCCGGTCTCGGTCCTCGAGGCGATCGTCGAACTGAACCGTCGAGCAGGCGCGCACGGCGTCGGCCGTCTCGACGTGGTCGAGGACCGATTGGTCGGCATCAAGAGCCGCGAGATCTACGAGGCTCCGGGCGCCATGGTCTTGATCCGCGCGCACGAAGAGCTCGAACACGTCACCCTCGAGCGCGAACTCGGTCGTTTCAAGCGCGGCACCGACCGCAAGTGGGCCGAGCTCGTCTACGACGGACTGTGGTTCTCGCCTCTGAAGTCATCGCTCGAAGCGTTCGTCGACCACACGCAGCAGCACGTGAGCGGCGACATCAGGCTCAATCTGCACGGTGGTCACATCGCGGTCACCGGTCGGCGCAGTGAGGAGTCGTTGTACGACTTCAACCTCGCCACCTACGACGAAGGCGACACGTTCGACCAGTCGGCAGCCAAGGGCTTTGTCCATCTGCACGGCCTGTCGTCGAAGATCTCGGCGAAGCGGGATCTGCGCTAGATGTCCACGAACCAGGGATCTCTGTGGGGAGGCCGGTTCGCCTCTGGCCCGGCCGACGCCATGGCTGCCCTGAGCAAGTCCACTCACTTCGATTGGGTGTTGGCTCCGTACGACATTCGGGCCTCCCAGGCTCACGCCCGAGTTCTCCACAGCGCCGGCTTGCTGTCGGACGACGACCTGCAGACCATGCAGGACGGACTCACGAGGTTGGCCGACGACGTCCGGTCGGGCGAGTTCGCACCGGCGGACAGCGACGAGGACGTCCATGGTGCGCTCGAACGCGGTCTGATCGAGCGGGTGGGAGCCGAGGTCGGTGGCCGGTTGCGCGCCGGGCGATCGCGAAATGACCAGGTGGCAACCCTCTTTCGGATGTGGCTGCGCGACGCCGTGCGGATGGTGTCGGCGGGTGTCCTCGACGTGGTGGACGCGCTGGTCGATCAGGCACGGGCGCATCCCGATGCGGTGATGCCGGGCAAGACGCACCTGCAGGCGGCGCAGCCGGTGTTGCTCGCGCATCACCTGCTCGCGCATGCTCATCCGTTGATCCGTGATGTCGAGCGGCTGAAGGACTTCGATCGTCGCGCCGCCGTCTCGCCGTACGGGTCGGGTGCCTTGGCGGGGTCATCGTTGGGTCTCGACCCCGAGGCCATCGCAGCTGATCTCGGATTCGATTCGGCGGCAGACAATTCGATCGACGCCACGTCGTCGCGGGACTTCGCCGCGGAGGCCGCCTTTGTCTTCGCGATGATCGGGGTCGACCTGTCCAGGATGGCCGAAGAGGTCATCCTCTGGAGCACACCGGAGTTCGGATATGTGACGCTGGCCGACGAGTGGTCGACTGGCAGTTCGATCATGCCGCAGAAGAAGAATCCGGACGTCTCGGAACTGACCCGCGGAAAATCCGGACGGATGATCGGCAACCTCACCGGGTTGCTGGCAACCCTGAAGGCACAGCCGCTCGCGTACAACCGTGACCTGCAAGAGGACAAAGAGCCGGTCTTCGACTCGGTCACCCAGTTGCTCCTGCTGCTGCCGGCAATCGCCGGGCTGGTCAGCACCCTGACCTTCGACGAGAACCGGATGGCAGAACTGGCTCCCGCCGGGTTCACGCTGGCCACCGACATAGCGGAGTGGATGGTTCGCGCGGGTGTGCCGTTCCGTGTTGCCCACGAGGTCGCGGGTGCATGTGTCCGCACCGCCGAGGAAAAGGGGATCGGGCTGCCCGATCTCACCGACGACCAGTTCGCCGAGATCCATCCGGCGTTGACGCCGGCGGTTCGTGACGTGCTGACTGTCGAGGGGTCGATCGCCTCGCGGGACGCGCGCGGCGGAACAGCCGGTGTGCGCGTCGCCGAACAATTGAACAGGCTGGCCGAGGCCGCAATCGGACACAGGGACTTTTAGGGTTCCCGCCGGGGGCGGCCGCTGCGGCCGGGGTAGAGTGTGACGCCAGTCACGGTCCAACCAGATGTTGTTTCTTAGGGGTGTTTGTGCGCGGCCTTCCGAACGTCAAGGAAACCCTTGATCGTGTTGTAGCCACTGCCCAGAATGGGCTGGAGGTCATCAGGTACGGCAGTCTCGAGACCGGGACCAGACCTGCTCCGTTCCGGATCGAGGAAACCGTTCCGATGTACCAGCTGCGGCGGTACTTCCCGGACGAGCCCGGCGACGGTCCGCCCGTGGTGCTGGTGCCGCCGATGATGGTGTCGGCCAACGTCTACGACGTCACGGCCGACAACGGGGCGGTCACAGTCCTCCATCGCAACGGTCTCGACCCCTGGGTGGTCGACTTCGGTTCGCCGGACAAGGTCGTCGGCGGGATGGACCGCACGCTCGCCGACCACGTCGTGGCCATCAGCGAGGTCATCGACTCGGTTCGGGAGGTCACGGGCAAAGACGTCCATCTCGCCGGGTATTCGCAAGGCGGGATGTTCTGCTACCAGACCGCCGCGTACCGCCGTTCCGAGGGCATCGCGAGTCTCATCACCTACGGCAGCCCCGTCGACGTCCTCGGTGCGCTCCCGCTGGGATTGCCCGCAGCGCTGGTCACCCCGGGCGCACAGTTCCTGGCAGAGAACGTGTTCAACCGGATCTCTGTGCCCGGCTGGTTGGCGCGCACCGGGTTTCAGCTCCTCGACCCCGTGAAGGCGGCGCGCAGCCGTATCGACTTCCTGCGTCAGCTCCACGACCGCGAAGCTCTGCTGCCCCGGGAGGACTCGCGTCGGTTCATCGAGGTCGACGGCTGGGTCGCGTGGTCGGGGCCTGCCGTGGCAGAGCTGTTGCGCCAGTTCGTCGTCCACAACCGGATGGTCGGCGGCGGCTTCGTCATCAAGGACCGTGTCGTCACACTCGCCGAGGTCAGCTGCCCCGTACTGGCATTCCTCGGCGAGGCCGACGACATCGGTCAGCCGGTGGCCGTCCGCGGGATCATGCGTGCGGCGCCGCTGGCGCAGGTGTATGAATCGTCGCTCCCGGTCGGGCATTTCGGACTCGTTGTCGGATCGACCGCCGGCACCCGCACGTGGCCCACCACCGCGCAATGGATTCGATGGCAGGACGGTTCGGCCGATCAACCCGAACTGATCGAGAAGATGCACGACAACAGCGACGCGCTTGGTGGCTCCGGTGTCAGCTTCTCGTCGCGAGTCGTCCATGGTGTGGGGACGGCCGCAGGGGTCGGCGCAGAGGCCGGCCGGGATCTGGTTGGTGCAGCGAAGTCGGTCGGACGCACCACCGATGCCGTGCTCCGGGAATCGGCACGTGTGGTCCCTCGGCTCGTGCGGCTGGGCCAGTTGCAGGCCCGGACCACGATCTCGCTCGGGAAGTTGATGAACGAGAACGCCCGACGCAACGGCAAACAGGAGCTGTTCCTCTTCGAGGATCGGGTACTGAGTCATCGTCAGGTCAACGACCGTATCGACAACGTCGTGCGCGGTTTGATCGCGTGCGGGGTGCGTCCGGGCGAGCACGTCGGTGTACTGATGCTCACCAGACCCAGTGCCCTGGTTGCGATCGCGGCACTGTCGAGGCTGGGCGCCGTGGCAGTGATGCTCTCACCCGGGAATGATCTCAAACAGTCTCTGCGGCTCGGGGATTGCTCTCTCGTCCTCGCCGACCCCGCCAACCTCGACGACTCTGCGGCGATCGCAGACCGGGTGCTCGTACTGGGCGGCGGCGACACCCGAACGCTGTCGCAGGCCGACGGTGAACGCATCATCGACATGGAACAGATCGATCCGGACGCTGTCGAAGTACCCACGTGGTACCGGCCCGATCCGGGCCGCGCCGGCGACCTCGCATTCGTTCTGTTCAGCAAGAACGGTGGCACCCTCGAGAAGTGGCCGGTGACCAACCATCGGTGGGCGCTCTCGGCCTTCGGAGCCGCATCTGCCGCAGCACTCAGCAGCAACGACACCGTTTACTGCCTCACGCCGCTGCATCACGCCTCGGGACTGCTGACCGCCCTCGGTGGCACCGTTGCAGGTGGTGCCCGGATCGCGCTGTCCAACGGGATCGATCCGAAGCTGTTCTCCGCCGAGGTTCACCGGTACGGGATCACGGTGGTGTCCTACACGTGGTCGATGCTGCAGGACGTCATCCAATGCGACAGCCTTGCCATCCAGCCGCACAACCCGATTCGGTTGTTCATGGGTTCGGGCATCAACACCGGGCTGTGGGAAGACCTCCTCGAACGTTTCCCGCGTGCCCGGGTGCTCGAGTTCTTCGCCACCGGCGACGGTTCGGCGATCCTGGCCAACGTCACCGGCACCAAGGTCGGGTCGGCAGGCAGGCCGGTGCCCGGTGTCAACGAAGTCGCGATAGCGGCATACGACCTGGGGGAGAGCCGTCTGATCACAGACGACACCGGGTACGTCAGGGAAGCGCGCGTCGACGAGGTCGGGGTGATGCTGTCCAAGGCGCAGCAGCAGTACGAGGTGGGGGCAACGGTGCTGCGCGACGTGTTTGTCATAGGTGATCGCTGGCAGCTGTCCGAGCACATGTTCAGACGCGATGCCGATGGGGATTTCTGGTTCATGGGCCACACCTCTTCGGTGATCCACTCGGCGGAGGGCTACATCTACCCCCAGCCGATCGTCGACGGGCTGTCGCGGCTGGTGCAGGTCAAGCACGCGGTCGTCTACAAGGTGGGGGAGCCCGGTAACCAGCTCGCGATCGCGGCGATCTCGAGGCAGTCCGACACCGGCTCACCGACGGGCTCGGCACTCAGACTCGCGCTGGCCGAACTGACTCCGGCCGAACGGCCGCACATCATCCGTGTGCTCGACAACATCGAGGTGACCAACTCCTACCGTCCGCGGTCGGAAGCCCTGCGTCAGGCGGGCATCCCCGCCGCCGGCGCGGGCGTCTGGTTCCGCGACGACGAGGGTCGGTACCGGAGGCTGACGCGGGCGATCGCCACCGAACGCGGTTGGCACGCCGGCGCGCGATCGGTCGCAGCGGTCGCCCACTGAGGTGACCGATTCGAAAAGGTACCGTTGACGCCGTGTCACATGAAGCCGGACTGAACCCCTTGTTGCTGACCTTGCTGGCATGCCCGCAGGACCATGGGCCCTTGCTGGTCATCGGCGACGAGCTGATGTACAACCCCAGGCTCCGCCGTGCCTATCGCATCGATGACGGCATACCTGCCCTGTTGATCGACGATGCGCGTGATGTCGGCGACGAAGAACACGAGCAATTGCTCCAGCGCGTCACTGCCACGACCGGTCCCTCGCCCAGCTGAACCTTGGCCCAACCGACTCTCTTCGACGTGGAGCGGCTGGCAGGTGCCACGCCGCTGCAGGCGGCTCGCCGTCTACTCGGATCGTTGCTCGAGGTGGAAGCCGCCGATGGCGTGGTGCGGATGCGCATCGTCGAGGTCGAGGCCTACGGGGGCACCCCCGACAGTCGGTTCCCTGACCCTGCGTCGCACGGATACCGCGGACCGACCGACCGGAACCGGGTGATGTTCGGGTCGGCGGGTCACCTGTACGTGTACCGGTCGTATGGCATCCACTGGTGCGCCAACATCTCCTACGGCCGGGCCGGACAGTGCGGTGGTGTGTTGATGCGCGCGGGTGAGATAGTCGGTGGCCTCGACATCGCCAGACTCCGACGCCCGACGGCCCGTGCTGATCACCAATTGGCCTGCGGCCCAGGCAATGTCGGGTCAGCGCTGGCCATCAGCAGAGAACTGAACGGGTCGGCCGTCTGCACGGGGGAGTCGCCGGTCAGGTTGTTCAGGGGCCCACGTCTACCGGCTGCCGCGATCGAGAACGGGCCGCGCGTCGGCGTCAGCACCGCCCAGGATCGTCCGTGGCGTCTCTGGGACGGGCGCAGTCTCGCAGTGTCGAAGTACCGGCGCGCCCAGCCGTTGCCCTCCGGGACGCGCACCCTCCGCCTATCGGTACCTGCGGCGGGTACGGAAGGATCGACACCGTGACCGATGCGATCCTCGACGAACTGACCTGGCGCGGGCTGATCGCCCAGACCACCGACATCGACGAGTTGGCAAAAGTGCTGACGAGTCCGACGACGCTCTACGCAGGGTTCGACCCCACTGCGCCGAGCCTGCACGCCGGCCACCTCGTTCCACTCCTCACGCTGAAGCGGTTCCAGCGCGCAGGCCACCGGCCCATAGTTCTCGCCGGTGGCGCGACGGGAATGATCGGCGATCCACGCGACGTCGGGGAACGCACCATGCAGTCAGCGGACACCGTGGCCGAATCAGCGCGGAGGATCAGGTCCCAGTTGGAACGATTTGTCGACTTCGATGATTCGCCCACGGGTGCTGTCGTGGTCAACAACCTCGATTGGACAGGCAACCTTCCAGTGGTCGACTTCCTACGAGACGTCGGCAAACACTTCTCGGTCAACGTGATGCTGGCTCGTGACACCGTGCGGCGCCGACTGGAATCCGACGGCATGAGCTACACCGAATTCAGCTATATGTTGTTGCAGGCCAACGACTATTTGCAATTGAACCGCGAGTTCGGTTGCGCTCTGCAGGTGGGTGGTTCCGACCAGTGGGGCAACATCGTCGCCGGTGTCGACCTCACCAGGAGGGTCGATGGCCGAGCTGTCCACGCGTTGACGGTCCCGCTTGTGACGTCGTCCGACGGCAAGAAGTTCGGCAAGTCAACCGGTGGTGGAAGCCTGTGGCTGGACCCGGAGCGGACCAGCCCCTACTCCTGGTACCAGTACTTCCTGAACACCGCGGACGCCGATGTGGTGCGTTACCTCAAGTGGTTCACCTTCCTGGGTCAGGAAGAGATCACCGAACTCGAGCAGGTCACCCTGGAATCGCCGCACAAGCGCGAGGCGCAGAGACGGCTGGCGCAGGAGATGACCACTCTGGTCCACGGTCAGGCGAACACCGACGCGGTGCAACTGGCGAGCCAGGCGCTGTTCGGCCGTGCCGAGTTGACCGAGCTCGACGAGAACACGCTGGCCGCAGCTCTGTCAGAGACCACGATTGCCGACCTGGCCGCAGACTCGCAGCCGACCATCATCGACATCTTGGTGGCGACGGGACTGTCCGAGAGCAACAAAGCCGCTCGCCGAACCATCGGAGAGGGCGGCGCGTACGTCAACAACGTCAAGATCTCGGATCCGCAGTGGCAGCCCGGTTCGACAGATCTGCTGCACGGATCATGGTTGGTGGTGCGTCGCGGGAAGCGAAACTTCGCCGGCGCCCGGGTCCGATGACGGCTGTTCATGCGGTGTTACTCGAAAACACCCCTCTGACCAGGCGATTTGACGCCACGCTCACGACCGCGTAACTTTCTTCAAGTCAGCGAGTGAGGCGCCGGAGAGCGAGAGTCCGGAGCGGCCAAGAACACCGACAGGATGTTTTCCTGAAGGAACAACGCTGACCGCCCAAGTAAGATACGGATCCACTCCGGTGGAGCGTTTCTGCGCGGGTGGCTGAAGGCCGAGAGACCACGGAGCAGCCGGAAACGGAATGTTGCGAGCAGGTTTCAGAGCTGATAGGCTGGGAGACCTGCTCCGGACGAGATTCGGAGCGGAACTTCTAAGCAAGACAATAACAAATGCCCTCCGGGATGGCACCTGATTTCAGGTGTCGAAGTCGGGGAGTGTGTGTTCTTTGAGAACTCGATAGTGTGTCGATGGATTGTTAGTGCCAATTTAGGTGCTGCATTTCTGTCACGTGACGAAGCCCTGTTCGGGGTTTGGTTGGTGGTGGGGTGTGGTGCCGGCATTAGTTAGATATTTTTTGATCCCATCGCAGGTTTTGAGTCCTGTGGTGGTGTCAGTTTTTGTTTGGTTGGGATTATGAAATCTCTTCAGGACATATTTTTTTGAAAGGCACCTTTTGGTGTTCTTTTGGAAGGTTTTCATGGAGAGTTTGATCCTGGCTCA
>NZ_JAHVCV010000006.1:0-361526 GCF_051487485.1 Williamsia muralis
GGAGCACCGGCGTGAACCGGGTGTTGTCCTTCTGCCCCTTGGCGATGGTGCGGAGCATCGTCCACACCCCGCGGAAAAACAGTGCCCAGCACACCAGGCTTGCCAGAGCAGCAATGGTGCCGATGGTGATCGTCGCGGTATTCACGGCGTCACGGCCTTTCTCTCTCGAACCATCCGCCCGATATACGTCTGTTTACGCATCACGGTCGAATGGTTCACCCGGTCGGCCTGATGGCCCCAGATGGGGCCTGGCCCTATCGCAAGCTGTGTGGCGCTCACGGCGTCGCGTTGAATCACTCCAGCGCACGCAGTGTTCTCCACTAGGTACGTTAAGGCCTGGCTGTGCCAAGGTTTTGCGCAGGTTGTCCTAAGTTACTGATCGGTAAGGTATTTGTGATGTCCGCCATAAGTCGTTACCGAATTCTACTGCTGATCGGCGCCGGGCTGGCAGGTGTCGAGCTTGTCGTGACCATCGCCAGCACCTGGGTGTACGTGCAGGCGCACGACCGGACGTCCGAGGCCTCCGAAGCCCCCTCGGCATCCGTGGCGCTCGTGCTGGGGGCAAAGGTGATCGACGGCGAACCTGATTCGTACGTACGCGGCCGACTCGAGACCGCACTCGCTCTCTATCGCGACGGCCGGGTGCAAAAGGTGCTCAACTCAGGGAACGGCCGCGCGGTGGCGGGCAACGAGCCGGCGGTGATGCGCGCCTATCTCCAAGAGCACGGGGTGCCCGCGTCGGACATCATCGACGACCCCGAGGGATACGACACCGCGGCATCATGCCGCCGTGCCCACGACCTGTTCGGGGTGCGGTCGGCGCTGGTGGTCACCCAGGGTTTCCACCTCGGTCGTGCGGTAGCGCTGTGCCGCAACGTCGGCATCGAAGCCCACGGCGTACTCGCCGAATGTGATTGTCCGACATGGACAATCGCACGCAATCACCTGCGTGAGACGGTGCTGGCCCGGCCGCGGGCGTTGTTGACGGTACTGATGAGTTGAGCGACGTCGAACTTGTCCGGCATCGGCAACCGGGGACGGCCGGTCAGATACGCAGACCCGGGCATCCGGCGCAGGACCTCCACCACGCACAGTGAGCCGGCGAGGGTGCCGAGATAGACGACGATGGTCGCCCATGGCGCCCCCAGTGCGTCCACCACCCAGGCGACATTGTTCCGTTGCGGGTAGAGGATGAAGAAGATCAGCAGGGCGTGGACCAGGAAGACGCTGAATGAGCGATTCGATGCGTACTTCACCATGCGGTCGAATCGGGGGGTGCTGCGCCGGTGGTGATCGGCCCAGTGCTGGCCGACCGCGTACAGGCACGCCACCGCGGCGACGAGGAACGGGAACAACGTGGGCTGAAAAGCCGCACTCGCATCGATCGCACGCTGATCATCACCCCACACCCGCCACCAGAAGTTGCCGAGCGCGAACAATCCGGTCACCACCAGTGCGGTGAACAACCACCAGCCCTTGCCCTGTAGCCACAGCCGGATGTCGTCGAGATGGACCGCCGTCACCGCACCTGCGAACACGAAGAACTGATACGGCACGAAGGTCGCGTAGTAGTGCCACCACACCCCGGCGATGCTCGCAGGTGGTTGCCAGTGCGTGATGACCACAAAACATGCCCATTGCACTGCGGCACTGACGGCGAGCAGCGCCAGATGGCGGCCACGCGTGCGACGCACCAGCCACAGCACGAGCGGGAACAGCAGGTACACCTGCAGCATCACGAACAAGAAGTACATGTGGAACCCGGACAGGCCCCACTTGAGCAGATCCCAGAACTCCCCGAGGCTGCCGGGGATGTCACCGGTGCGTCCGTGCGCCCACATGTCCTCGACGGCCCAATACACAAAAGACCAGATCACAAACGGGAAGATGACCAGTTTCATCCGTCGGCGCCAGAAGTCCACCGACCGGAAGTCGACCCGCTCGAAGTTCTGGTACATCAGCACGAAGCCGCTGAGCGCGAAAAACATGTTGCGGGTGAAGTGGAGCAGCAGGGTGGTCGAGTTGACCGGAACGCTGTCCCATTCGTCGGTTGTCGCGGTCAGGCAGTGCACGAAGATGACCAGAGAGAAGGTGGTCGCCCGGATCAGGTCGACGTGATGCAGATACGCCCGCTTCGCGGTCGGCCGGGACCTGCTGGTGACGGTCCCAGCGCCTGCGGAATCGGCGGGGGTGGTGGCGGTCATCGTCGTACAGCATGCCGCATCCACCTGTGATTACCCTCCTCGGTGTCTGAGGGATTTGTCACGTCCACCTACTGTCCATGTGGTGTGGAAAGGCTGTGCGAGATGATCCCCGACTGGGATGTGTTGACGTTGTTGCTGGTCGCGGCGCTGGCGGCGGGCTGGATCGACGCGGTGATCGGTGGTGGCGGTCTGGTGCTGATCCCGGCGATGCTCATCGCGTTCCCTACCGTGGCACCCGCCACTGCGCTGGGTACCAACAAGCTCGCCGCGATCTGGGGCACCGGCGCGGCCGCCATCGCGTTCTCCCGCGTGACCGCTGTCCCGCGACGCCTCGCCCTGATCTCCGTACCGATCGCCGGGGTGTGTGCGGCCGCCGGTGCCACCGCGGCGTCGCTGGTGTCGGCGGATGTGATCAGGCCGCTGGTGATCGTCCTGATGCTGGCCGTCGGGATCTTCGTGGCGTGCAGGCCGTCGTTCGGCCGGAGCACGGGGTCGGGCGGTCCGCTGAGCCGCCGGCAGATGATCGCCGGCTGTGTCGCGTTTGCGGTGATCGGCTTTTACGACGGCATCTTCGGCCCCGGTACCGGGATGTTCCTCATCATCGCGCTCACCGTTGTGCTCTCCCGCAGCTTCATCGAGAGTGCGGCACTGGCCAAGATCGCCAACACGGCGACGAACTTCGGTGCCCTCGTGGTGTTCGCGATCCAGGGGCACGTGTGGTGGCAGCTCGGGCTGCTACTCGCGGTGGCCAACGTCGCGGGATCACTGCTGGGATCGAGGACAGTGCTCAACAGGGGGTCTGGCGTGATCCGGGCCGCACTGCTCGTGGTGGTCGTGGTGATGTCGGCCAAGCTCGGCTGGGATCAGTTCGCGTAGTTCATTAGGCTCTGTCCGTGGCGATGAGTCCTGGTGAGGATCAGAACCGACGGTTGCTGCGCGCCCGCGACGCGATGGACCGCGACTACGCGCAGCCGCTCGACGTTCCCCGGTTGGCGGCCGTGGCACACATGTCCGCTGCCCACTTCACCCGTACGTTCCGGGTCACCTTCGGGGAGACGCCGCATCGGTATCTGCAGCGCCGCCGCATCGAGCGAGCAATGAATTTGCTGCGCGATCCACTGCTGCCCGTCACCGACATCGCGGCGATGGTGGGGTTCGAGAGCCTCGGGACCTTCAGCCGGACGTTTCGAACCGTGGTCGGGGCGTCGCCCAGCGGATTCCGGGCCACCGCCACGCCGGTGAAGGTGCCGGGATGTTTTGTCAGAACGTGGTCGAGACCGAGCAGTTTTGGATAAGCAGCGCGGCCACCCCTGCCCCTACCGTTGAGACATGTTCAAAAACATCAGCATTCACACGGTCATGGTTCTCGATCAGAACGAAGCACTCGACTTCTACGTCGGGAAACTGGGCTTCGAAGTCAAGGACGACGTCGACATGGGGTTCATGAGGTGGCTTACCATCGCCCTGCCCGGAGACCCGGATCGTCAGATCCTCCTCGAGGTTCCGGGGCCGCCGGCCCACAGCGAAGAGGTGGCCGCAACGGTCCGCGACCTCGTCACCAAGGGCGCGCTGGGCGCCGCTGCCATGCTGACCACGGACGATTGCCGAAAGACCTACGAAGAACTGTCCGCACTCGGTGTCGAGTTCACCGAGGAACCGACGGAGCAGCCCTACGGAGTCGACTGTGCGCTGAGAGATCCGTTTGGCAACCACATCCGGATCACCCAACTGGCCACGGGTCCGGTGGAGATCTCCGATGACGACATCGCCCGCTGGAAGAGTGAGGCGTAGGCGGTCTCACCACCAGCCGGGTAGAGCCCTCTGCATGTCGGCGGTGAGGGCCGGGACGAGGCTGCGGACGAAGGTCGCGCTCAGATGGTGAAAGTCGTGCCATAGCAAGATGTTCCCGACCACGGCGGGGCAGTAGGTGTCGCTGCACATCGCGTCGGTGTAGTCCAGGAAACTCATGTTCGGGAACTGGGGCGCGATGGCCAGCGCAGGATCGGTCGGTGACATCACCAGCGACCGTTCCACCCCGCACACCGACGGCTTCTTGCCCAGCGCAAGGCATTCCGGCGGACTCTCCTTGCCGACGGCCCACGGGTTGTCCCGTACGGCGATCACCTTCTGGCCGCGGTCGCGGAACTCGGTGAAGATGTCGAGGTAGTCCTCGGGGACGAAGTCGCCGGTGACCTGACCTTCCACCGGGCGAGTGCTGTTGGTGAACACCACGTCCGGTCTGTCCACGGCCAGCCGTGCCATCACATCGCGCGACCACTCGTTGCATTGGTAGTACTTCTGGCCGAACCAGGTGAACACGTAGTCCGTGGTCAGCGGGCAGCCCACCTTGAGGTAGGTGGTCACCTTGAACCCGTGCTGCCTGCCGATCGCATCAAGGGCGGTGATCCAGTACTCCGCGTGGGAGCCGCCCACCAGAGCCACGGTGCGCGTGGCGTTCACGTCGCCGTACACGCCGACTCTGATCGATCCGTCCTTCCAGCCGGAGATCACCGAGTCGTACGACGTGATGGGCCAATCCTTTTCGACCACCTGCGGACTCGGTTCGGGCTCCACCCGTGGCACCGGCACGCCGTCGAGGAACGCGCGTGCGCCGGGATACAGGCGCGGATCGAGATTCTGGGTGTCCACCGTCATGTTCTGCACGTGCCGGTTCCAGCTGACGATGCCCGCCCCGGCGACCACGGTGAGTACCAGCAGGACTGCGGTGAGCACCGTCGCCGATCGTCGCCACGGCGCCTTTCCGGCCCTGATCGGGGTCTCGATGTATTTCGCTGTGGCCCAGGCCAAGAGCAGCGAGACCGCAATGATCCCGGCGCCCTCTACGATGTTCGCGCTGTCTTTGTATTGCCAGGTCAGGTAGAAGATCAGCAGCGGCCAGTGCCACAGATACAAGGCGTAGGCGATGGAGCCCAGCCAGACGATGGACGGGTGTGCGAGCCACGAACTGACCGCGCCTGGGTCGGTGCTGTCACCGGGCGCGGTCTGGCGCGAGCCACTCCAGATCAGCAACAGGGTGGCGCCGACGGGCACCAGCGCGAGCGTCGACGGGTACTGCTGCACCCCGACGATCCACCACCCGCAGCTGATGATGAGCGCCAAAGCGATCAGGCCCAACAGGTTTCGCATCCACTGAGCCATCTTGAGCCGGGGCATCCACACGGCGAGGAGCCCGCCGGCTATCGGTTCCCAGCAGCGGGCGACGGTGTCGTAGTAGTTGAACGGCTGGTTGATCCCGTGCCGGTGGTGGGCCCACGCAAAGGAGATCGCCGCGACACCGAGCAAGGCGGCGAACACGATTCCGCGGATGACCTGCGGTCGGCGGAAGACATCGAAACTGAGTGCGAGCACTTTCAGGACGCCGCCGAGCGCCAATGCGGCCAGCAACGTGACCACAAAGAACTGGCCCTGCACCGACATCGACCACAGATGCTGCATCGGGCTGTTCGCCGAATCTGCGGCCTGATAGTCCTGCGATGCCAGGGCCAGGTGCCAATTCTGGTAGTAGAGCGCGGAGGCGATGGCCTCGTCACCCAGCGGCGACCATCGGGTTCGAGGCATCAGCCACAGCGACAGCACCACGATGAACAGCAGCACGGTGAGAAGCGCGGGGAGGAGTCGTCGCGCGAGCCGCCAGAGGCGCGGCCCAGGATTGATCGCCGTCGACCACCGAGCAGTCGGCGAACTGGTGGCCAGCACATGTTTGAGGAGCGACGCCACGAAGAAGTAGCCGGACAGGGTCAGGAAGACGTCGACTCCACCGGACACACGGCCGAACCAGATGTGGAAGACGGCCACCAGGGTGATGGCGATGCCACGCAGTCCGTCGAGGTCGTGGCGGTACTCGGTGGACTTCTTCGATGGCGCCCCGGACACGACTGGTGGGTCGGTCATGGTGGCGCTCACCGGGGGAATTGTTCCAGATGTTCACCGTCAGGATGAGGTGGCGCTCTGGGCTCCCCCTTGATTTGTTGCCGGGCCGTACCCCGCGGCTCTCAGCATCGACAACATCTCCGACCGGGACCCGGCGCCGAGACGACGGCGGATCCTCGCCACGTGGTGCTCGACGGTCTTGCCCGAGATGAACAGGCGGGCACCGATTTCGCGGTACGTCAGCCCGAGCAGCAGGTTCCGAGCGACCTCGGCCTCGCGTTCGGTCAACGGACCGGCGGCCGGGTGTGCGGCATCAACATGCGTTGCGGTGGCCGCGACCGCTGGTGCGCCGACGAGTCGGGCGACCTGCAGCAATGAGGTGGCCGCCTGGGTGTCGTCGACCCGGAGTGCGGCCTCGCCGGCGAGTCGAGCAGCGTCCCAGGGCAATCCGGCCTGCTCGAGCGCCGACGCGGCCTTCTTCACCTCGGCCACATCGGGTTGTCCTTGCAGCACCCGCAGCCACGCCCGGCCCGCGTCGGCAAGGGCCGCACCGAACGGTTCGCCTTCAGCGGCCTGACCGAGCTGACGTGCATAAGGGACCAGGGCCGAGGGATCGTCCGCGAGGATGGCGGCCTGCACGCCGTACCAACTCCACGACATCGACCACGCCGGCGGCGAACCCAGAGCCGTGAGCAAACGGTCGGCGGCCGTCACCAGGTGGGCGAGCCGCGCTGTGTCCTGCAATCGGACCGCCGCGAGCCACAATTCGCCGAGAGGGTGCAACGCGAACAGGTCCACCTCCATCTCGGCCACCGCGGGCACGGCGTCGCGCCACGCGGCGACCAGGGCGCCCATGTCGCCGCGACGTCGGGCGATTGCCACGGCAAGGGCATGGGCCACCAGCTCGTCGCGCAGGTTCTGGGGCGTGACCTCTCCGAGGATGTCCGAGGCGGCGGTCAGGTCGCCGCCGACCATCGCCGTCCAGCCGAGGAGCAGATGTTCGCGTGGGGTCTGATCGCAGTCGCGCGACAGTGCGGCCTTCGCGCCGGCGAGGTCGCCACTGTGCAGACAGAGCAGCGCAGCGACCGCAGCGGCGGACTCGGGTTCGGCCCGGCGGTGCTGAGCGGAGAGGGACACCGCCCGCAGGATCGGACCGAGGGCCGCGGCCGGCGACGACGTCAACGACGCGAGCAGGCCGGAGCTGAGCAGGGTTCCGCGGGCGTGGTCGGTGGTCGGAGGCGCGGCGTCCGCGATCGCCGAGAACTCCTCGGCCCCTGGACGATCCCCGGTGGCGAGCAGGGTCAGCACGCCGATCGTGGCGTCCGGTCCGGCGGCCTCTGGCCCCAGCCACCGGTAGAGGTCGGCCGACCGCGAATACGTTCCACGCCGTGCCGCGACCGCTGCGCCGATCCGGACGGCGTCACGGCGATCGGACGCTGAATCCGCGGCGAGGATGGTGTCGGCCAACCGGGTGGCGGTGTCGAGGTCGCCGGCCAGGGTCGCGGCATCGGCCAGCGGAACCCGGACGACCCCGGGGTCCGCGCCGGCTGTGAGCGCTGCGTGCCAGAGGTCGGCCGCCTGGGCCGGGGGAGCGGTGCGGGCCGCCGACAGGAGGAGATCCGCGAGGCGGTCGTCGACGACGCCCGAGCGTGCGGCGGTGAGGGCTCCGTCAACGGTCAGGGTCCCCCGGTCGAGCAGCGCGTCCACCAGCGAGCGGTGGGTGGACGCGATCTGATGCTCACCCCGCACGGCTCGCAGGACCGGCAGCGCGGCAGGAAGGAACTCGTCGGTGCCGGTCAGGAAACCGGAACCGCGTGCCCGATCGAGGGCTTCGATGGCTGCGGTGGGGTCGAGGCCAAGGGTGTCGGCGATGGTGTGCGGATCGGGCGACGGTTGCAGGGCGGCCACGGTCAGTACGTCGTGAGTGGTGGGATCAAGCGCGCGCAGCCGTTCGTGCTGCCATTTCGCGATCGCCTCCCGTGCGGCCCGTTCGTCGGCGGCGGGGTCGGCTCGCAGGACGTCGAGGGCCGTGTCGATGGCTGCGCGGTTCCCGCCGGCCGTACGGCGGATGACGTCGGCCACCGGCGCGGACACGATCCCGCCTGAACGGGTGACGATCGCGGGCGTGGGCAGTGGGCCCAGCTTGATGTCGGTGCCGAGGGCGGAGAATGTTCGCTGCAGTTGCCGGAGGTTGTTGTCGGACAGGCGCGGTTCGGCGGCGGCGATCACCGTGAGGTCGCCGCGGTCGGCGAGGTCGGTGAGGCGGCTCAGGCTGTCGGCTTCCCAGTGGTGCACGTCGTCGACGATGACGGCGCAGCCGGGCCGGGTGGCCTCATGGTCGGGGATCGCGGTGAAAACCTGTGTGCCGGAACGGTTCAGTAGGCGACGACAATGCAGCAGCAGGTCTGATTTGCCGCTTCCGGCGACGCCGGTGACAAACGCGAGTACCGGACCGCCGGCGTGTACGGCGGACAGCAACGCTTGTGCGGCAGGCATTCCGGTGAACGCGGTGGCTCCGGGGAGACGGTTCACCGGACTGCGGCCGACTGCGACATCACCCGCCGATTCCACCGAGGAGTCCACCAACTGCCGCGCCCGTGCCGTCGAGGACCTGGCCCGGGACACCGAGTAGACCGCCACCGGGGTTGGGGGCCGGTGCGGGCGCCGGAGCTGGTGCGGGAGCCGGCGCGGGGGCAGGAGCGGGAGCGGGTGCCGGAGCAGGTGCGGGGGCAGGTGCCGGCGCCGGGGCTCCTCCGCCGGGGGCAGGTGCCGGAGCCGGCGCGCCGTTCTGTGGAGCGGTCGGGGCACCTGACGCGGCGGGGGCGGGGGCAGCCGTACCGCCTCTGGGTGCCACCGTTGTGGGCCGGCCGTCGGCGCCGGTCGTGACCGTGCCCGGGGTGCTGCTGCCGGTTCCGCCATTCGTGTCGGTCGAGGACCCGGCGGGCGAGCCGTCGGGTGCAGTCGAGGAAGCGGTCGGTGAACTCGTCACCGACGACTCCGCAGCGGCAGGCTTGGGCCCTTCGTCGTCGGTCAGGGCAGTGCCCACGGAGAGGCCTCCGGCGGTGAGGAGAGCGATCGCAGCGGCGACACCGACCACGATCGCGGTGCGCTTGC
Source organism: Williamsia muralis (assembly GCF_051487485.1). Classification (GTDB taxonomy): domain Bacteria; phylum Actinomycetota; class Actinomycetes; order Mycobacteriales; family Mycobacteriaceae; genus Williamsia; species Williamsia muralis_B. The sequence continues at coordinate 9,210 of NZ_JAHVCV010000006.1, forward strand.
CCCGCGACATCGAGGCGGGCTCGACCTTGACGGTGCGGGGAGCCGGGGTGAGAGCATGCGCGCCGGCGGGAACCAGCTCGTCCGAAGCCGATGCGTGCGCCGGCACGACAGCGACCGACGCGGCCGCGGCCGCCTTCGCCGCGGTGTGGGCGATGAGTGCGGCGCCGGTGGCGGTTGTGGTCGCCGGGTCGTTGTTGACCGCGACCGGGATACGCAGCATCGACGACGCCAGTTCACTGACGAGAGGGGTGGCCGAGCCGCCACCGGCGAGCAGGATCGTGGAGACCGCGCCCAGCTCGATGTCGGCGAGCTGCAGGGCCTCGATCACCAGGGCCATCGAGCTCGCCAGGGGTGCCCGCAGAAGGTCTTCGAGCTCGGACCGGACGAGCCTGGCCTCGGTGCGGATCCCCGGAAGATCGATGGAGACAACGGTTTCGGTGTCGGAGGACAGCGCCTCGCGGGCCGCCGCGCAGCGAACGCGGAGTTCGGCCAGACCCTCCATCGTCGCGGCATCGAACGGATCGATCGCGTCCGTGGCGCCCACCGATTCGAGGACATGACCGAGAACAAGATGGTCGAACTGGGCGCCGCTGATCTCTTCGGACTTCAGTGGACGGCCGATGATCATCGGGTCGGCGCCGGTGCGGACCACCGCAACGTCGAGTGATGAGCCACCGAGGTCGTACACCACGGTGACGCCGTCGAGCTGGCCCTTGTGTTCGGCGAGAGCGGCAACCGCGGCGATCGCCTCGGGAACCACGGTCACCTCGGGCAGGTCTTGCCGGGCAGCGGCCGCACGAAGGGCCTCGACGGTGTAGTCCTGCCATTCGTTCGGACAGGCGAGCACAATCGCGTCGGCATCCCAGGCTCCGGCGTCGGCGGTGAGGGCGGCCATCGCAGCGGCGTAGAGATCCTCGCCGGTGTACTGGCGGCCGTCGTCGGTCACCAGGGCAACGGGGTCACCCACCCGCTCGGTGAAACCGCCGACCCGATACGGCCCCGGCCGGTCGACGAGTTCGGGCGAGGTGTCGGGCGCCAGCTCGAGAATCGGGCCGCGCACAACAGCAGTACCGAGGCCATCGTCGGTACCGGGCACTGCAACACATGTGGTGCTGCCGATCTTCAAACCGAGCGATGTGGTCATGGTCTGCCGACTCCTCTGGTGCGCCTACGGCATCGACTCACCCTGTGATGCCCATCTCCCATGATGTCGCCGCAGGTAGGGATGGTGTTACCGGTTCGGCGGGTGGTCGCGGATGTGCGGGGTCGATCCCCTAGACCCCCTATTGCACCGGGGGGCTTCCCCTAACGCCCCCATCAGCGACGAAGGGGGCGTTGGCCCGTTGGGCCGGGGCCGCAGAACTCATAGCGTGGAGACAATCTCAGTGGACCCACCTGGATCCGCCCGGCAACAGGAGAACGCCATGCCCAGCAACGCAGTACTCGATTTCATCCTCGGCCTCCTCCGCGACGAGAAAGCCGCCAACGCCTACTGCCTGAACCCGCAGGGCGCGCTGAACGCGGCCGGCCTGCCCGAGCTCTGCCACGCCGACATCGTCGCCGCGGCACCGATGGTTGCCGAATCCGGATTGTTCGCGGGTGGGTCGCGGTTGACCAACATCATCAATGCCGGCAACGGCGGTGGGGGCATCGGAGCGATCAACGTCGGCGCGATCGGTGGCGGCCTCGCCGTCGGTGGTCTGCAGCTCGGGAACATCGACTTCGGCGACGTGAACTTCGGTGACATCGACCTCGGTGGCTTCGAGTTCGGCAACATCGACTTCGGAGGCATCAACTTCGGGAACTTCGGCAACTTCGACTTCGGATCGATCGACCTGGGGAACATCGATCTCGGACTCATCGATCTCGGAGGTCTCGACCTCGGCGGGATCAACTTCGGTGACCTGGACTTCGCCGGGCAGCTCGCGGTGGTGCTGGCGGCGGCACTTGCCGGTGGTGTGGCGGTCGGCGGTGAGATCGCTGCCGGTCTCGGCGCGGCCATCGGCGCCATCGTCGGCGGCATCCTGGACCTCAGCGGTGGCCTCGGGGCGATCTTCGACCTCGACGGCGTACTGGACATCGGCGCAACCGTGGCAGCTGTTCTCGGCGCCGGACTCGGCGTGACCGGTGAACTGACCGCTGGCCTGGCCGCTGCGATCAACGCGGCTCTGGCCGTGGTCGGTGGCCTCGATCTCGACGCGGCACTCGGCTTCGCCACCGTCATCGGCGGCGCGCTCACCGCGGCACTCGAACTCGGTGGCGCGCTTGCCGCCGGCATCGGTGCGGCCTTCGGTGCGGTGATCGGCGGCGCGATCGGACTCGGTGGTGCCCTCACGGCGAACCTGGCCGCTGCCCTCGCGGCCGGTCTCGATGCCGGACTGGCCCTGGCCGCAGCGCTCACCGGCGTTCTCGGCCTCGGTGCCGGTCTGGCCGCCCAGTTCGGTGCCGTCCTCGCCGGTGTCCTCGACGTCACCGGCGCGCTCACCGGCGCACTCGCCGGACTGCTCGACGCGAACCTGCTGCTGGCCCTCGCCGGTGGCCTGACGGCGACCCTGCAGGGTGCACTCGCCGCGGCCCTGGCCGTCGGCGGGGACCTCGCCGGAGAGTTCGGGCTGGCCCTCGGTGCACTGCTCGGTGCCGCAGTCGAACTGGCGGGTGCCCTTGATCTCGAGGCCCTCCTTGCCGTCGATGGTGCCCTGGCTGCTGCGCTGGCCGGTGTCCTCGGACTCGGCGGCGGTCTGACCGTCGTACTGGCCGGGGCTCTTGAAGCCGCCCTCGGCGCATTCGGCGCCGTCGACCTCGCTGCGCTGCTCGCCGGCGGTGCTGAACTGGGCCTGGCGCTCGGAACGGCTCTGGCCGGTGTGCTCGCAGTCGGCGGGGAGGTCGCTGCCGGACTGGGTCTGGCCCTGGGCGGTGTGCTCGGAGGCCTTCTCGAAGCAGGCTTCGGCGCACAGTTGGCCGGTCTGCTGGCCGGTGGCCTGGACCTGGGACTTGCACTCGGCGCGATCCTCGAGGGCGCTCTCGGACTGGGCGCTGTCGCCGACATCGCGGCCGGTTTCGGCGCTGCGCTGGCCGCGGCGTTCGGAGCCGGCGGCCTGTTGGCGGCCGACCTCACCGCACTGCTCGCAGGTGGAATCACCGCGACCCTCCAGGGCGCGCTTGTTGCCGTGCTGGCGGCCGGTGGTGACCTGGCAGGCGAGTTCGGTCTCGCGCTCGGTGGTGTCCTCGCTGCCGCGCTCGAGCTGGCCGGTGCCGCAGATCTCGAAGCCCTCCTGGACGTCGACGGCGCACTGGCCGCAGCACTTGCCGGGGTGTTCGGACTCGGTGGCGGTCTCGCCGCCGGCCTGACCGGAGCGTTCGAAGCCGCCCTCGGCGCCTTCGGCGACCTCGACCTCGCCGCACTGCTCGCAGGCGGAGCCGACCTCGGTCTGGCCCTCGGCACCGTGTTGTCGGGTGTGCTGGCTGCCGGAGGTGAAGTGGCCGCCGGACTGGGTCTTGCCCTCGGCGGTGCGATCGGCGGATTGCTCGACGCCGACTTCGGCGCACAGCTCGCCGGGCTGCTGGCCGGCGGCCTCGACCTCGGGCTCGGGCTCGGCGCAATCGTCGGCGGCGCTCTCGGACTGGACGGAGCCGCGGAGATCGCCGGCGTATTCGGTGGTGTGCTCGAAGCCGCACTCGCCGCAGGCGGCGTGATCGGGGCCGACCTCACCGCACTGCTGGCAGGTGGCCTGGCCACCGAGCTCTCTGCGGCACTCGCCGGAGTCCTGGCTGCCGGTGGCGCATTCGGTGCCGAGTTCGGAGGCGTTCTCGGCGCCGTGATCGGTGCGGTCGGCGACCTCGACGCCGGTCTGGGAGCCGAACTGGTTGCCGGTCTGACCGCGGCCCTGGGTCTCGATGCGGTCCTCGACACCGATCTCGGTGCCGAGGTGGCTGCTGCGCTCGCTGCCGGTGGCGCACTGGCTGCCACCGTCGGAGCGACGCTGGGAGCAACGATCGGCGGAGCGCTCGAAGGTGCGCTGGCCGGTGAACTCGCCGGACTGCTCGAAGGCGGCCTAGACCTCGGTGGCGCCCTGGGTGTGGTCCTGGACGGCGCCCTCGACATCGACGGTGGTCTCGCCGGCGAGTTCGGGGCAGTCCTCGGTACCGCGCTCGGCGCAGCCGGTCTGGTCGCAGCCGACCTCGGCGGACTCGTGGAGACGGAAGTCGGTGCCGGGATCGGCACCGCGCTGGGTGCAGGCGGCGCCCTGGTCGGCGGGATCGACGGTGCCCTCGACGCCGGTGCGGCCGGTGGACTTGCGGCCGCTGCTGCACTGGTCGGCGGACTCGAAGCCGCCGGTGATGCAGGCATCGCCGGAGGACTCGGCGCCGGCGCCATCGTTGGCGGCGGTGTGGAAACCGCAGTGGGTGGAGTTGTCGCTGCAGGCGGCGGACTGATCGCCGATGCCGACACCTCCGCGAACGCGCTGCTGGGTGCGGCCACCGACATCGATGCCGGTCTTGTCGGCGCGGTCGGCGGTGCTGCGGGCGGTGACCTCGACGCAGGTGGTGCCATCGGCGGCGTGGTCGGCGGAGACGCGGCAGGCGGCCTGGGACTGGGCGGCGGCGTCGAGTCCGCGCTGACCGGCGGGGCCACCGGTGAGCTGGAGAATGCCCTCGACGGTGTGGCCGGACTCGGCGGCGGCGTCGGTGCTCCTGCACCGCTGGATCTGACGGCGGACGCGGGTACCGGACCGGCCGAGGTGACCGGAGATGTGGTCGGCGGCGTGACCGGCGGAGTCGCCGACACCACCACCGGAGTGGTCGGAGGAAACGCAGGCGGTTGGTCGGACATCGATGCCGACAACGCATTCGGCACCGGTGACACCGGACTCACCGGGGCACTCGCCGGCGACAGCGGTCTGACGGGCGGACTGCTCGGCGGAGCCGACGCCGACACCACCACCGACGGAGGCGGACAGGTCGACGCGGGCGGCGCCCTCGACGAGTGACAGACAAGACCCGAACTCGACAACGTGGACGAGGGGTGTTGTCGCTGATCCTGTAACACCATCGGTCCCGCACACGGTTACGTGTGCGGGACCGATGTGGTTGTGTTCTCGGTAGACCCTTCATCATTTCGACGACCAGCAGACCGGATGACCGATGAAAAGCGCCTCAGCATGAAGAGCATCGCCGGATCGTCGGCCACGCCCGCCGACGGTGCACCCGAAGGCGCTCAGCCGGGCCGGCTGGGCGAGCTCTTGGGCCGGATGGGCCAGATCGCTGCCAAGTCCGGACGGCAGGACCTCGTGGACCGGCTCGAGGGAGCCCGCACCCGGGTCACCGATCCGCGCGTACGGATCGTCGTGGTGGGGCCGCTCAAGCAGGGCAAGAGCCAGTTCGTCAATTCCCTGTTGAACGTCGAGGTGTGTTCGGTCGGCGACGACGAGACCACCGCCGTGCCCACTCTCGTGCAGAACGGGCAGCAGCCGTCCGCCGAACTGGTTCTCGCGCAACCGGGCAGTGACCCCGTGCGCACCCCGTTGCCGATGGACCAGCTCACCTCCGTGACCCCCGACCACCCGCTGGCCGAGGGACGCGACATCACCCGGCTCGAGGTCAACGTCCCCAGCCCGCTGCTGGCCGACGGCCTGGTACTTGTCGACACCCCCGGCGTCGGTGGGCACGGGAACCCGCACGCCGCAAGTACTCTCGGGCTGATCCCCTCGGCAGACGCGGTTTTTGTGGTGTCTGACGCAAGCCAGGAGTTCACCGAGCCCGAGATCTCTTTCCTTCGCCAGGTGATGACGCTGTGCCCGACCGTTGCCTGCCTGATCACCAAAACCGACCTGTATCCCCACTGGCGTCAGATCGTCGACGCCGATCGGGCACACCTCGAGCGCGAGGGACTCGACGTCCAGCTGCTGCCGGTGTCGTCCATGCTGCGTTCGCACGCACTGCGTCTCGGCGACGACTCGCTCAACGTGGAGGCCGGGTTCGTGGAGGTGTACCGATTCCTCCGGGAGCAGGTGGTCGCCCGGGCCGACCACTCGACCCGCGAATCGGTGGCCCTGGACCTGCGTTCGGTGTCCGAGCATCTGGCTCTCACCCTGGGCAGTGAGCTCGCGGCGATGCGCAGTCCCGAGACGGCTGCCGCCGCGGTCGCCGAACTCACCCGCGCCAAAACGGCCGCCGAGGACATGCAGAAGCGGTCGTCGCTGTGGCAGCAAACCCTCACCGACGGCATCACCGACCTCGCCGCCGACATCGACCACGATCTGCGAGACCGGTTGCGCGCCATCACCCGCGAGGCCGAACAGGCTGTCGACGAAGGTGATCCGGGCAAGGACTGGCCGCAGCTCACCGAATGGCTCGAGGACCAGATCGCGGTGGCCGTCGGCGACAACTTCGTGTGGGCGCACGAGCGGGCGGTGTGGCTCGCCGAACGAGTGGCCGAGCACTTCGCCGACACCGCCGAGGCCAACCTGCCGCGCCTCGACATCGCCGACATCGACGGCATCTTCGATCCGGTCACCGAACTCTCCGACCTCGAGTCCGGAAGGGTCGGCATCACCCAGAAGGTGCTGATCGGTATGCGGGGCTCCTATGGCGGGGTGCTGATGTTCGGCCTCATCGGCACCTTCGCCGGGCTCGCGTTGATCAACCCGATCTCGGTCGGTGCCGGACTTCTGCTGGGCACCAAGGCATACAAGGACGACAAAGAGGCGCGCACCAACGAACGGCGGAACAAGGCAAAGGCCTCCATCCGCAAGTTCACCGACGACGTCAGCTTCCAGGTCGGCAAGGAATCCAAGGATCGGCTCCGCCACATCCAGCGGACGTTGCGTGACCATTTCACCCAGGTCGCCGAGCAGTCGGCGCGGTCGATAGGCGACTCTCTGCAGGCGGCCCAAGAGGCGGCGGCGATGGCCAGTTCGGAACAGCGCACCCGGACCGCCGAACTCGAACAGGAGCTCAAAGCTGTTGCCGCGCTGCGGAAGGTGGCGTTGCAGATGGATCCGGCCATCGAGGCCACGGGAGGCGCGGCGACGACCCCGGCCGTCAAGTCAGCATCCACGGATAGGGCCGTGGAGTGAGTACGCTCGACCGCGCCCGTGATCTGCTCGACGCCGCCGAGAAGGTGTGCGGAGGTGATCGTTGGGCAGCCGCCCGGCTGGCCGACTGTTCCGACCGACTCGACGAACCGCTGCGCATCGCCATCGCGGGGTCGCTGAAGGCGGGTAAATCGACCCTGCTCAACGCGATGGTCGGCCAGGACATCGCACCGACGGACGCCACCGAGTGCACCCGCGTGGTCACCTGGTACCGGCGCGGAGTCAACCCCAAGGTCACGGCCCGATACGACGGCGAGCGATCGGCCGGGATCCCCGTGTTGCGCCGAAATGGCCACCTCACCTTCGACTTCGGCGATCTGACCGCCGATCGCGTCGACCGCCTCGACGTCGAGTGGCCGGCGAGGGCGCTGCGGTCGATGACCATCATCGACACCCCGGGCACCGCGTCGTTGTCGCGGGACGTGTCCGCACTGACCGTCGACATGCTCACCCCCGAGGACGGCGAGTCGGGCGCGGACGCGGTGGTCTATCTGCTGCGCACGCTCACCAGTACCGACACCGCCTTCCTCAGCAGGATCGGGGAGTCCATCGGCGGCGAGTCCGGGCCACTGGGCGTGGTCGGTGTGGTGTCGCGGGCCGACGAGGTCGGCGCGGGCCGGGTGGACGCGATGATGTCGGCCAAACAGGTTGCGGCGCGGTTCGCCACCGAGCTCGAACGCACCGGCCTGTGTCAGGCGGTGGTGCCGGTCGCGGGCCTGCTGGCTCTCGGCGCGCGCACCCTGCGGCAGGTCGAGTACTCGGCGTTTGTCGCATTGGCTGCCGTTGCGCCCGAAGAACTCTCGCTGGCGATGCTCTCGACCGACCGATTCGTCCGGCCCGAGACCCCGTTGCCCGTCGAACCTGGTCTGCGTGCGGAGTTGCTCGACCGCTTCGGTATGTACGGCATCCGGATGGCCGTCACCCTGATCCGGCTCGGAACGCCCGATTCACCCACTCTGGCAACCGAACTGGTCGATCGCAGCGGCCTCACCGAACTCCGGCAGATCATCGATGTACAGTTCGGGCAGCGCGCCGATCAGCTCAAGACCCACACCGCCCTGATCGCGCTGGAACGCATTCTCACGCACTATGATTCGGCCGAGACCGAAGAATTGCGCAAGGCGACGGCGCGCATGCTGGCCGATGTTCACGGGTTCGCCGAGCTGCGGTTGCTCGGCAAACTTCGCACCGGGGGCGTCCAGTTGCCACCCCAGGACCGCGACGACCTGCAACGGATCATCGGTGGCTCCGGCATCGAACCCTGGGCCCGGCTCGGTATCGCACCTGACGACAGCGTCGACCTGCATCGCAAGGCTGCAATGGAAGCAGTGCGGCGCTGGCGTACCCGTGCCGCCCATCCGCTGTTCGACCGGCCGACGGCAGTGGCCTGCACGGTCGCCGCCCGCAGTGCCGAAGGTATTCTCGCCGAGCTCGATTCGCAGTGACGACACCGTGACGCGCCTGCGTTTCGACGGCGACATCTCCGGGATGGGCACAACGGCGGGCGTCCGCATCGTGGTCGGGCACTGGCCGACATCACATCTGGGCGACTTCGCCGACGTCATGGTGGAGTTCGCCGACGGCGACCGTTTGCTGATTGCACCAAGCGACGAGGTTCGCGACTTCGTCACCGCCACCTACCATTTCGACCGCAGCGTGATTGCCGACGTCACCTACGAATCGGACGGCTCGCGGGTGTCGGTGCGGGCGGGCGAGCTGGAGTTGTCCTTTGTTGTCGGTTCGCCGACCCTGCTCGGACGGTTGCTCTCACTGATGCCACGTGCCGTGGTCACCGCGCCGTGGTTCTGTGCCGTCAGCGATCCGATCGCGCGGGTGTTCCTGCGCGGGGTGCGAACCCGTGGCTCAGCAGCCGGGGGTCGCCGCGAGTACTACGGTGTGCGGGGTCAGCGCCGCATCGAGTCGGTGGTGGCGGGGTGGCAGGGCAACGACCTCGGCGGATTGACCGACGTCGACCCGCCGGTTCGTTTCGGCTTCGGTTCCACCCCGAAGAAGCCTGCGATGACACTGATCACCACCACGATCGACGAGCGCTAGCCCCGGTCGACCCGGGCTTCAGCAACCCCGGCTGTCAGCGACGGATCGGCGCGGCCTTGAGCCAACGGCTGATCGCGGGGGCGAACAGCAGTGCGGTGGCGACGGCTGCTCCTGCGGCGACCGCGAGCGGCAGCCATCCGGCCGCGGCGCCGAGGACGTCGCGAGCTGGGTCGATGACCGTCCAGAACGCGACCGCACCGATCACCGCGATCACACCGATGGTCGCGAGGAGGCTCCGGCTCGACGGCACACGGTCACGCAGCCGGAGAATCCCGAACAGGCCGCACGCCAACACGAGGAACGCGACCACGCCGCTGGCGATCATCGCGATCTTCACGGTGTCGGCGAGTTCCTCGGGGGTTGCCGACAAGTTGTCCTCGGCGAGTGAGTCGGTCAGTTCGGCGCGCACGTCGGCCTGGTCGAAGCCCACCATCGCGGCCGTCACCACCAGGGCCAGCAGCGTGAGCAGCCAGATCACCGCCGCGATGTCGAGAACCCGTGGCCGCTCGTCAGGGATCGGATCGTGCAGCGGTTCGATCCGGATCTCGGGACGGGCCGGACGGGGGCGCGGAGGAATCGGATCGGGCGGTGTCACGGTCTGAGCGTAACGAGCCTGCCGCCTCAGCCGTGGACTTCCGGGGGCAATCGCCGATCTTGAGTCGGCTCGACTCAAGTATTTGCGAAAATCGGGAACAGTTTGTGCACTTGGTCCGTTACACCTCTCGAGAGACCTGAGCCGCGAAGACTCAACCCGGTTTGACGTGAATGGCATCGACCGGTAACAGTTGAGTCGATCGCGCTGAGGTTTCAGACCGAGAACCACAAACGTGAACAAATTGTGCGCGCACGGTTGCGCCGCACTGCTTATAGGAGGCAACAAATGGCTCGTGCTGTTGGAATCGACCTGGGCACCACCAACTCGGTGGTCTCTGTGCTCGAAGGTGGCGAACCCACCGTTATCGCCAACGCCGAGGGCGCCCGCACCACCCCGTCGGTGGTTGCATTTGCCCGCAACGGCGAGGTTCTGGTCGGACAGCCGGCCAAGAACCAGGCAGTCACCAACGTCGACCGCACCATCCGTTCGGTCAAGCGCCATATGGGCGAGGACTGGACCACGTCCATCGACGACAAGAACTACACGCCGCAGGAGATCAGCGCTCGCACGCTGATGAAGCTCAAGCGCGACGCCGAGAGCTACCTGGGCGACGAGGTCGTCGACGCGGTCATCACCGTCCCTGCGTACTTCAACGACGCCCAGCGTCAGGCCACCAAGGAAGCCGGCCAGATCGCCGGCCTCAACGTGCTCCGCATCGTCAACGAGCCCACCGCCGCCGCATTGGCGTACGGCCTGGACAAGGGCGAGAAGGAACAGACCATCCTGGTGTTCGACCTCGGTGGCGGCACGTTCGACGTCTCGCTGCTGGAGATCGGCGACGGTGTCGTCGAGGTCCGGGCGACCTCCGGTGACAACCACCTCGGTGGTGACGACTGGGATCAGCGTGTCGTGGACTGGCTCGTCGACAAGTTCAAGGCGCAGAACGGCATCGACCTGACCAAGGACAAGATGGCCCTGCAGCGTCTGCGTGAGGCCGCCGAGAAGGCGAAGATCGAACTGTCCTCGGGGCAGAGCACCTCGATCAACCTGCCCTACATCACGGTCGACGCGGACAAGAACCCGCTGTTCCTCGACGAGCAGCTCACCCGCAGTGAGTTCCAGAAGATCACCAACGACCTGCTCGAGCGCACCCGTGCGCCGTTCCAGGCCGTGGTCAAGGACGCCGGCATCGCCGTCGGCGACATCGACCATGTCGTCCTCGTCGGTGGCTCCACCCGTATGCCCGCCGTCAGCGACCTGGTGCGTGAACTGACCGGAGGCCGCGAGCCCAACAAGGGTGTCAACCCGGACGAGGTCGTGGCCGTCGGTGCCGCACTGCAGGCCGGTGTGCTCCGCGGTGAGGTCAAGGACGTCCTGCTCCTCGACGTCACCCCGCTCTCGCTCGGTATCGAGACCAAGGGCGGCGTGATGCACAAGCTGATCGAGCGCAACACCACCATCCCGACCAAGCGGTCGGAGACCTACACCACGGCAGAAGACAACCAGCCGTCGGTGCAGATCCAGGTGTATCAGGGTGAGCGTGAGATCGCTTCGCACAACAAGCTGCTCGGTTCGTTCGAACTGGCCGGTATCGCGCCCGCACCGCAGGGTGTCCCGCAAATCGAGGTGACCTTCGACATCGACGCCAACGGCATCGTGCACGTCACCGCCAAGGACAAGGGCACCGGCAAGGAGAACACCATCCGGATCCAGGACGGCTCCGGCCTGTCCAAGGACGAGATCGATCGGATGATCAAGGACGCCGAAGCGCACGCCGACGAAGACCGGAAGCGTCGCGAAGAGGCCGAGACCCGCAACCAGGCGGAGTCGCTGGTCAACCAGACCGAGAAGTTCCTCAAGGAGTCCGACGACAAGGTCCCGGCCGACCTCAAGACCAAGGTCGAAGGCTCGATCGAGGGCGTGCGTGAGGCTCTCAAGGGCAGTGACCTCGGCGCCGTGAAGTCGGCTGTCGAGAAGCTGACCACCGAGTCCCAGGAGCTCGGCCAGGCGATCTACGCCAACGCCGCTGCCGAAGGTGACGGAGCTGCCGCTGCCGGCGGGGCCGACGATGTCGTCGACGCCGAGGTCGTGGACGAAGGTGCTGACAGCAACGCCGGAGAGACCAAGTGACCGGTCCGGAATCCGATCCGGTAACCGCCACGGAGGAAGCTCCTCCGGCCACGGATGCCGCGGATGCGCCCGTAGACGGCGCAGACGCGGCACCCGCTCCGGAATCGGATGACACGGTGGATGCGGCCATCGACGACACGGTCGCCGATGTCGCGGGCTCGGACAAGGAGTCCGAGTTGCTCGCCGACCTACAGCGTGTGCACGCGGAGTACGCCAACTACCGGCGTCGCGCCGAGCGCGAGAAGGTCAGCGCGCAGCAGTACGGCAAGGGTGATCTCATCAAGTCGCTGCTGCCCGTCCTCGACGACCTGGACCGGGCACGTGCTCATGGTGACCTCGAAGCGGGCCCGCTGCGTGCGGTGGCCGATAAGATCACCGAGACACTCACCGCGGCCGGTCTCGCCTCGTTCGGGGCCGAGGGCGACGAGTTCGACCCGGCGTTGCACGAAGCGGTGCAACATGAAGGTCAGGGATCGAACCCGGTGATCGGAACGGTGTATCGGCAAGGCTTCCGTCTCGGCGACCGGGTACTGCGCACCGCCATGGTCGTGGTGGTCGACGGTCCGGAACCGGCAGTACAGACCCCTGCGGGTCAGACCAACGAAGAATGAGCATTCCGGCCCAGGCGCACCGCGCCTGGGCCGGGATCGCTACCAAGACTTTTGGCAGAGAACAAGATTTGAGAAAGAGAAGGAGGTGACGCCTGGTGGCTCCTCAACGTGAGTGGCTCGAACAGGACTTCTACAAAGCGCTGGGCGTTGCATCCGATGCGTCCGCCGACGACATCAAGCGGGCCTACCGCAAGCTGGCGCGCGAACTGCATCCCGATGCGAACCCGAACGACCCGGCGGCCGAAGAACGCTTCAAGCTGGTTTCCGAGGCGCACAGCGTGCTGTCCGACCCTGCCAAGCGCAAGGAGTACGACGACACCCGGCGGATGTTCGCCGGCGCACGCGGTCGCGGTGGAGCTGCCGGATTCCCCGGCGGCTACGGCACCACGGCCGGAGGTCAGGAGTTCAACCTCAACGACCTGTTCGGTGACGCGGCGGGCGGACCGGCCGGGGGCGCAGGCGGATTCAGCGACCTGTTCGGTGGCCTGTTCAACCGCACCGCCACACCCCGTGGCACCCAGACCCGCAGCCGTCGCGGCAACGACCTGGAAACCGAGACCACGCTGACCTTCAAAGAGGCGGCCCTGGGTACCTCGAAGACCATCACCATCACCAGTTCGGCGCCGTGCACGAACTGTCATGGCAGTGGCGCGAAGCCGGGCACCAGTCCGCGGGTGTGCCCCACCTGCAACGGCGCCGGCGTCGTCAGCCGCAATCAGGGCGCATTCGGATTCAGCGAACCGTGTTCGGACTGCCGCGGCACCGGATCCAAGATCGACGATCCGTGCCCGGTATGTGAGGGCGACGGTGCAACGGTCCGTACCCGCCCGATCACCGTGCGCATCCCGCCCGGTGTGTCCGACGGCGGCAGGATCCGGCTGGCCGGGCAGGGCGAAGCGGGCCTGCGCGGAGCACCTTCGGGCGACCTGTACGTCAGCGTCCACGTCTCACCCGACCGCACGTTCACCCGCAGCGGCGACGACGTGAAGGTGACCCTCCCGGTGACCTTCTCCGAACTGGTCCTCGGCACCACGGTGTCGGTACCGACACTCGACGGCAGCGTCGGGTTGAAGATCCCGCCGAACACCGTCGACGGACGCACCCTGCGGGTTCGCGGCCGCGGTGTCGCCAAACGCGCAGGCGGCGCGGGCGACCTGTTGGTGACCGTGAAGGTTGCAGTGCCGCCGAAGCTCGACGACGCGGCCATCGAAGCTCTTGGCAAGTACGCCGCGGCAGAGAAGGCCAGCGGTTTCGACCCGCGTGCGAATTGGGGTAAGTGATGAGCTCCCGCCGTGAAGAACGTGAATCCGCCGAGCAATCGGCGCGGATGTTCGTGATCTCGGTGGCCGCCGAACTGGCCGGCATGCACGCGCAGACACTGCGCACCTACGACCGCCTCGGGCTCGTCACCCCCCAACGCGCGGCGGGTGGCGGGCGGCGGTACTCCAGCCGCGACGTCGAACTGCTCCGCGAGGTGCAGCGACTGTCGCAGGACGAGGGTGTGAACCTGGCCGGCATCAAGCGCGTGATCGAGTTGACCAACCAGGTCGACGCGCTGCAGAGCCGGATCCGTGAACTGGAGGCAGAGGTCGCCGCCCACCGCGCGAGCAGTCGCGGCGAGCTCGTGCCGATGCCGCGAACCAGTGCGTTGGTCGTGTGGAAGCCGCGCCGCGAACGCGGCGACAGATGAGCACGCCGTCGGCAGGAGTCGATTCCGCCTCGCATTTCGTGAGTTCGGGTAACAGCGCCTTCGATGAGAGCGATACTCAGGTATGAGCCAGGTACTCGGGATTTCGATCACCGACCTGGAGATTGCCTCGGTGGTCGCCGATTCCGTCACCGGTGAGGTACTGGCCCGCAACTTCGTGGAGTTGACGGGCCCTTCTCCTGGGATTGCCTTCGACGCGATCTATCAGTTGGTCGAGTCCGCACCCATCACGCCATCGGCGATCACCATCGCATGCTCCGACAGCGGGATGCAGTTGGCGATCGACGACATCCTCGCCGCGAAGGTTGTGCCCGACTTCATCTTGCCGCCGAACCCGGCAGATTCCTCGGCCGGGCCGATCAAACCTGCGTGGTTCGCGCGCACCACCGTCGTCGGGACACCACTCGCGTTCGCCGAACTCGCGACCACCCAGTTCGGTTCGCGCGGTGTTGTGGTGGTTGCCGACCTCGACACCACCGGGGCCCTGTTCACCGGCCAGTCCGTCGCACTCATCGACACCTCGACCCGCACCGTCGTGGGGGCAAGCGCGGTGTCCGGATTCGGCGAACGGCTCCCGGTCACCGAGCCCGAGGGCGCGCAGACCCTCGCCGACGCGATCGCGGTGATCCCCAACCCCAGCAACGCCGTCCACGGAGTTGTGGTGGTGGGCCCGGGCGCCCAGGTTCTCGGCGTCGCGCCGTCGCTCGAATACGCCCTGCAACTACCCGTGCAGCTGGTGGACGACCCTCAATACGCGGCCGCCAGTGGTGCGGCCATGGTCGCCGCCGCCGCGGTCGGGCACAGTCGCGACAACAATCGATGGGTGCTGCTCTCGGCGAGCGCCGGTGCCGCTCTGCTACTGGCCGTCGGGGTGATCATCGCGGTCGTGATGACCGGTGGCAGCAACAATCCCGAGACCGTGAGCGACGACAACTCCGTCACCGCCACGTTCTCGAGCACCACCACCACCAAGCCTGTGACCACGTCGAAGGGGTTGTCGCGCATCTCGTCTCCGACGATGTCGGTGCCCGCCAGCAGCACTCGGACGATCCCGGCTCCGCCACCGGCGCCGCCGACCACCGTCACCCAGGCGCCGCCGCCGATCACCGTCACCCAGCCACCGCCGCCGGTGGTCACAACCACCACCACGACATCTGAGCCGCCAGAGGAGAGCAGCGAGGAGCCGGATCCGGATCCTCCTACAGATCCATCAGGTTCCGTGAGCGTCCCAAGCTCATCGTCCGCCCCAAACGTCCAGAGTGGCGGGTCGCCTTAAACCGGGTCGTGCTGCATCAAGCTCGCTCGGATGCCCGCGATGAGCAGGCGTCTCCTTGTGGTGGCCAGCATTTCCAGTGAACCCGCGAGCAGCACTTGGTGATCGGTCCAGTCGCGGTCGTAGCCGAGGACTGCGTCGGCGAGTTGGCCCTGCATCTGTTCCAAGTCAATGGCCTGGTCGTGCTCGCTCTGGGTGCTCCACCAGGGATCGGTCTCGTCCTCCACCACGGTGGTGATGGTGAGCCACGGGTTGGTCGCCGCGATCTGCCACAAGAACGACAGGTCATAGAGATCGGCCGGGTACCGCGCACCGTAGAACAGGTGCACCTGAGGCGCGTCGACCCGGCGGGCGAGTTCGATGATCATCGCCCGCAGGGGTGCGAGTCCGGTGCCGCCCGCGATCATCAACACATCGCGGTCCGGCATCAGGTGCAGGGTTCCGTGGTTCTGTGCGAACGTCCACACGTCACCGACCTGGGTTTCGGTGACGATCGAGTTGCTCACCGAGCCGCCCGGAACCGCTCGGACGTGGAACTCGAGCTCGCCGGCGGGGTTGGCGGGGATGGACGGCGAGAGATGGCGCCAGATTCGCGGCCATTGGGGTATCTGCACTTCGAGGTACTGGCCGGCCGAGTAGGTCAGCGGTGTACGGCTGAGCAGCCGCACGATGGCCAGGTCGCGGGACAACCGGTACTTCTCGGCGACCGTCGCTTGCCATGTGGCAGGGCCCTTCGCCGAATGGGCGGCGCCCCGCATCACCCCCGTGGTGAGCATCAGCGCCTGTGACACCACATTTGCGGACTCCTCGTCCCATTGGGGGCCCATCGTCACAGCGATCTCACGGGTCAGCGCCACGAGGAACTGCTGGTAGTGCTCCTCGGTGACCCCGAACTTGCGATGGTCGCGGCCGAGCTGCCCGAGGAAGTCCAGCAGATGAGGATGGCTGCTGCTGTCTGGAACCGTTTCGAGCACGTAGTCGAGCACCCGGAACAGGGTCGCTCGCTGATGGGCCATGTTCGCCGGGAAGAGGTCGCGCAGCTCGGGGTTCATCGCGAACAGCCGCAGATAGAAGTTCGCGGTGAACCGGTCGGCATCTCGTCCCAGCACATCGCGCACCTGCAAGAGCACATGCCGTGTATGGGTACCCACGCCGAATCGGCCTTCCCTCATCGCGCTGCGAACAACGCCTGTCAGCATAGATACTTCCCGTGACAGACCGTATTTTATTGTCCCGCGTTCCGCGCAGGAATGGATTGTCGCATTCGGTCGCGAACTTACGATCAGTGTGCGTACAACGCTGGGTACAGTCATTCCATGGCAAAAGGACGGGCAGAGGACTCTGCGCGATCCGAAGGGGATACGCGTTTGTCCGGTGGGGCACTGCTGGGGATCGTCCCCGGCGTCATCGACGCGCACATTCACCAGTGGGATCCACTTCGGACCCCGCGCGAGGCGGCGAAGCGTACCCGCATCTACCGGGCGGCGCCGATACTGGGCAAGGCCATCTTCCGGTACGCCGTTGCCCAGCGCGACCGCGAACTCGTGCTCGACCCCAAGTTCGTCACCCGCCCGTATCTGCCCAAGCACTACTACGCCGACGCTGCCAAGGTGGTGCCGCTGACCGGTGTTCCGGTCGAGTCCGTGGTGCACATGCAGGCCGACTGGCGCACGGACGATCCGATGGCTGCCGCTGCCGAGACTCGCTGGGTCACCAGCCTGCCGTTCGGTCAGGAGGGTGCTCCGGAGCTTGGTGCGGTGATCGCCAGAGGTGATCCGCGTGACCCCGAATTTCCCCAGCTGCTCGACATGCATCTGGAGATCAGTGAGCTGGTCCGCGGCATCCGGTGCATGGCAGCGTGGCACCCCGACCCCAAGGTGCGCAGCTGGGCCGACACCGACGGGTTGTTCGCGTCGGCGGACTTCCTCGAAGGGTTCGGAGCCCTCGCCGAGCGCAACCTGGTCTTCGAGGCCTGGGTGTACTCCCATCAACTGCGCGACGTGCGGACGCTGGCACGCGAGTACCCGGACACCACCATCGTGCTGAACCATCTGGGCACCCCGGTGGGTCTGTTCGGGCCGATGGGCCAGAGCACCGGCCACACGGCCGCCCAGCGTCACGAGCTGATGAGGGCGTGGCGCGAGGACATCAGCGCAGTTGCCCAGTGCCGCAACGTGATCGCGAAGCTGTCGGGCATCGCTTTCCCGTTGCTCGGCTACGGACACCAGCGGTCGGGCAACATCGGCACCCAGCAGACACTGACGAACATGACCGGACCGCTGCTCGAACATGCGGTGTCGGTGTTCGGGCCGGATCGCCTCATGTTCGGTTCCAATTTCCCGGCCGACAAACCCAACGCGTCGATGGCGACCATCGTCGGCACCCAACTCGACGTGCTCGCCCCCTACGGGGAAGACATGCTGCGCAAGGTGTTCCGCGACAATGCCCGCCGGGTGTACTCGATCGACTGATCAGTGACTGATCAGTGACTGGGCGGCAGGTTGGCCAGCCGTAGTTGCGACAACCTGTCGTGAACCAGCGGCACCGACGACGCTCCTTCGCCGCTGGCCGAGGCCACGCGTTTCATGGATCCGCTGCGAACGTCGCCGACCGCGAAGATCCCGGGGACGCTGGTCTCGAGGAATGCCGGGGGCACACCGTCCACCCAGAGTTCTTTCGGCACGGACCGTCCGGTCAGCAGGAATCCGTGGTCGTCGCGTGCGACCTGTGCGGGGATCCAGTCGCAGGTGGGGGCGGCGCCGAGCAGCAGGAACAGACCGGCTGCCTCGACCCGTTCGGGTGTACGGGTTCTGTTGTCGCACAGCGTGAGCCATTCCAGATGGCCGTCGCCGCCGCCGTCGATCACCTCGGTGTACCCGCGGACGGTGATGCGCGGGTTGGCCTGGATCTCACGGATCAGGTAGTCCGACATGGTTTCTGCGAGGCCGTCGCGTCGCACCGCGATGGTGACCGCATCGGCGAAACGTGACAGGTGCATGGCCGCCTGGCCCGCCGAGTTGCCGCCACCGACCACCACGACGTGTTTGCCGGTCATCTCGCGAGCCGCGCTGGTGGCTGCGCCGTAGTAGACCCCGGCGCCGACAAGATCTTCGATGCCACGCACGCCGAATCGGCGGTAGGCCACACCTGTTGCGATCACGATGGTGCGGGCGCAGATCTTGGCGTCATCCACCCGGACGTGGTGATGGTCGGTACCCACCTCGATGCTGGTGGCGCCGCGACCGCTGAAGAACTGGGCCCCGAACCGGCTGGCCTGGATGCGGGCACGTTGGGCCAGTCGCATGCCGGAGATGCCCCGGGGGAAGCCGAGATAGTTCTTGATCATCGAGCTGGTTCCGGCCTGACCACCGATCGCGCCGGATTCGAGCACGGTGGTGGACAGACCTTCGGATGCGCCGTACACGGCAGCGGCGAGGCCGGCGGGCCCTGCGCCCAGCACCACAACGTCGGAGACGGTTCCCTCGGGGATGCTGTCCGCCGAACCGTAGACCGATTCGGCCACCTGCGCGAGAGTCGGCCGCGACAGCGGCGGGCGCCCGGCGCGAGAGAGAATAGGGAACTCGGCCTTGCCTTCGACCGACGCGAGCAAGGCCCGGCCCGCAAGCGATTCGGGACTGTGGATCTGCACGGGCATACCCATCCGGTCCAGGAAGTCGCGGATCGCGGAGAGCTCGGATGATGGTCCGTCGGTGACGATCTGGATGAACGCGACCTCGGGCGCGGCCACCGACCAGCCCCAGTCGGACAGGTATTCGACTATCGCGGTGTGGAACTCCTCGTCGCGCTGTCCCTGGGGGATGGCGAGGTACGTGTCGTACTTGCCTGCGGAGATCTCGCCGCGCAGGTCGTCGAAGGAGGTGCCGAACTTGCTGGCCGGGATCAGGGCGATCCGCCGCGCGGTGGGCACCAGGTACCGCATCTTGTGCAGCAGTCGGGACCCGTTCCAGCCCTCTTCGAAGGCGGACAGTTCGGAGACGATGAGCGCCACGGGAACGTCTTGCGCGAGCAGCGTCTCGACGGTCTCGATGGCAGCGGCGGCCGTCTCGGTGAAGACGACGGAGTAGTCGCGGCCGTAGCGGCTGCGGATCTCGTCGACGATGGTGTTGCGGTTGTCCTCGGTGACCACCAGCACGATGGCGGGGGTCAATCGTTCGCCGGGTCCCAACTCTTCTGTGCCCAACACTTCTGGGCCCAACTCTTCTGGGCCGACTTCTTCCGGACCCAGTTCTTCTTCAGATGCAAATACGCTCACCGGTCAAATTTAGTTGGTCATTCGGTCCAGCGTGATTCCAAGTGTTTCCCGTGGGCCGTGTGCTGCCAAGAATTGGCCTGCAACTGCCCGTGGAAGGTGTACCGAATGACCCGCAAGATCCGGTTCAACGCGTTCGACATGAACTGCGTAGCCCATCAATCGCCAGGTATGTGGCGCCATCCCGACGACCGGTCCTGGGACTACAACACCCTCGACTATTGGGTTGAGCTGGCGAAGGCGCTCGAGGGAGGCGGATTCGACGGGCTGTTCATCGCCGACGTGCTGGGCACCTACGACGTCTACGCGGGCACCGACGAAGCGGCGATCCGTCAGGGCGCCCAGATCCCGGTGGCCGACCCGCTGTTGCTCGTCTCGGCGATGGCACACGCCACCGAACATCTCGGGTTCGGCATCACGGCGGGCACGGGATTCGAGCATCCGTATCCCTTTGCCCGGCGGCTGTCCACGCTCGACCACCTGACGCGTGGGCGGATCGGATGGAATGTCGTCACCGGTTATCTGCCCGCTGCGGCCCGCAACATGGGTGAGGTCGATCAGCTCGAACACGATGCCCGCTACGACCACGCCGACGAATACCTCACCGTGCTCTACAAGTTGTGGGAAGGCTCGTGGGAACGGGATGCGGTGCGCCGCGACAAGGAGCACGGTGTGTTCGCCGACCCGGCGAAGGTCCATCACATCGGCCACCGTGGCACGCATTTCAACGTTCCGGGTATCCACCTCCACGAGCCGTCACCGCAGGGCTCACCGGTCATCTACCAGGCCGGCGCATCTCCCCGCGGAGTCAAGTTCGCAGCAGAGAACGCCGAGGCCATCTTCGTCGGGGCGCCCACCAGGGACATCTTGCGAACCCTCGTGGAGAACATCCGCGGACAGCTGGTGGCGGCAGGCAGGGATGCCTACGACGCCCGGATCTACACACTCCTGACGATCATCACCGACGAGACCGAGGAAGCTGCCCAGGCCAAGGCCGCGGAGTACCGGCGCTACGCCAGCGACGAGGGCGCCCTGGTGTTCATGTCGGGCTGGATGGGCATCGACCTGTCGCAGTACGACCTCGACGAGCCGATCGGGAATGTGCACAGCAACGCCATCCAATCGGCGGTGGCCGCGTTCAGCCAGGCCTCCGACACCGGCAAGGAGTGGACCATCCGCGACATCGCGGCGTGGGGCGGCATCGGAGGGATGGGCCCGCTGTTGGTGGGGTCGGGCGAGAGCATCGCCGACCAGTTGCTCGAGTGGGCACACGATACCGATGTCGACGGATTCAATCTCGCCTACGCGGTCACCCCCGGAACGTTCACCGACGTCATCGAGCACGTGGTCCCCGCACTGGAGGCACGTGGGGCCTACGACCGCGAGTACGTGCCGGGCACTTTGCGGCACAAGCTGTTCGGCAAGGGAGATATGCTTCCCGACCATCACCGAGGTGCGAGCTTCCGGGTGGGCGGGGTCAACTCCACGGTGGACGACTCTTTGCGTTTCGGAGCCGTCGCACCTGCCTGACGACACCGGTCGGTCGTTCTCTCCGGTGACCGGGAGCTGAACGTCAACCGCACCCGGAATGTGCTTTCACATGCCATGATTCCGAAGAGGTCGCCGATTTCGGCGAGACACCATCAAGCAAGGAGTGGTCGGTCATGTGGGATTCATTCTGGGATTTCATCTGGTACACCGTCGTGATATTCGCGTTCATCGCATATCTGATGATTCTCTTCAACGTTCTCGCGGATTTGTTCCGCGATCACAAAACATCCGGATTGGTCAAAGCCATCTGGATCATCTTCTTGATCCTGCTGCCGTACATCACCGTGTTCGTCTACTTGATCGCTCGTGGTCGGGGAATGGCAGAACGCGCGGCTGCGTCGCACGAGGCGGCGAGGAAGCAGGCCGACGACTACATCCGGCAGGCAGCAGGAACATCACCGGCAGACCAGATCGCCCGGGCCAAAGCGCTTTTGGCCGACGGCACCATCGACCAGAACGAGTTCGAGCAGCTGAAGACCAAAGCGCTCAGTTCGTGATACGGGGCTGACGTAGGGCTCGGTGTCGTCAAACGTTGGCGACACCGAGTCCCATGCCGAGCATGATGAGCAGCGCGCCGTTTGCGCAATTCCAACGCCGACGGATCACGTCGCGCCGCAACGGTCCCGACAGCCGCGTTCCGGCAATCACCACCCCGACATAGACGACGATTCCGAAGAGGACGTCGACCAGTCCCAGAATGGCGAGTTCAACTGGCAGCGATGCCGTGCCGGTGGCGAATTGGGGTAGGACGCCGGTGACGAAAACGATCGCTTTCGGATTGAGCAGATTGGTCCCGAGGGCATTGCGGAACGCTGTCGCCGGTGCCGCCGCCTCGCGATCGCGGGAGTCACGGCGAATGATCAGGCCGGCTCCGAGATAGCACAGGTAGATGGCACCGAGTATCTGGATGATGGTGAGTGCTGCGGGCGCACGCGCGACGAGAAAGCTGACGCCGGTCACCGCGAGGACGATGTGTACCGACAGGCCCGTCTGCGCTCCGGCGAGTGCGAGCAGTCCGTCGCGGCGGTTCTCTGTGGACCACCGCAGGATCAGCAGGAAGTCGGGCCCGGGCACCACGTAGGCGACCGTCAGCACCGCGAGATAGCCCAGCCAGTCGATCGTCACCGCGGGTTGTTGCGGCGATGACGATGCCGATCGACCCGCGCGCGGTTGCCGCATCCTGGACTGCACCAGCGTTGGTTGGGCCGCGCCCGGTGAAAGAACTGACCGCAGGCGGGCGCATGACAGACCGCGAGGTTGGCGAGGTCGTCGCGCGCGATGAGGTTGACCACAGCGGCGGCCGCGTGACCCGTCAACGCGATCGTCGAATCGGACTGTGCCACAACATGTTCTGCTTCGCGTGCGTTCGCGGTGAGCAATCGGTGAACGGACGCTGCCTGTACCGCGTGATTGATGTCGTCCACGGCATCGGCAGGCAGGGACTCGCCGGCCGCGGCGCTGTGCAGGATGAGCAGGGCTGCGTCGCGAACAGACCGGAACCGCTCCAGGCAGTGTTCGTCGACCACCTCGGGGCGGGGAATCGGTGCGGGCTCCACCTCGAGCCACCCGGCAAGATCGGCCGTCGTCGCGAGCAACTCCACTCGTCGGCCGTCCTCGACGCGGACGGTGTTGGCCACGTCGAGGGCCAGGTGATCGCCCAGCCACGGCCACTTCCGCTGCAACGTGTCGTCCATGACTCAGATCGTGCCGATGAAATGGATAGGCTGTCAAAAACCATTACATGTCGGTCGCAAATGCGAGTGATGTCACGATTGCCGCCAACCGCTTCCGGGGTACTTGCGTGTTAAGGATGTAGGGAACAAGCGATTTACACGCTCCAATACCGGGGTGAACCGCCGCAGATCACTTGCTGCCGGCGTCGCGGGTTCCGGGGATGTCTACAGACGCAGGCCGAGCACATCGATCGTGGCATTCACGGTCCTGACGAACGGTGATCACATGCGGGTTCTTGTTCTGGGAGCGACCGGTTACATCGGATCTCGACTTGTCCCAGCTCTGTTGTCGAAGGGGCACGAGGTGGTTGCCGCATCGCGCAACCGCAGCAGTCTCGAGCGCTTCGGATGGTTCGACCGGGTCAAGACCATCGAGTTCGATGCACTCGACGCTGACTCGGTGCGCGACGGCATCAGCTCTGGCGGCGACATCGACGTCATCTACTACCTCGTGCACGGCATCGGGCAACCCAATTTCCGCGACGACGACCGTCGGGCCGCAGACAACGTGGCCGCCGCGGCGCGCGACGCGGGTGTCGGCCGCATCGTCTACCTCGGAGGCTTTGTCCCCGACGACGCCGAACTCTCCGAACATCTGGAGAGCCGGGCCGAGGTCGGGACCGCCCTGTCGGTCGACGGGGGAGCGGACCTGGTGTGGTTGCGTGCTGCCGTGGTGATCGGCGCCGGGTCGACGTCGTTCGAGATGGTGCGCTACATGGCTGATCGCCTGGCCGTGATCCCGCTGCCGGCGTGGATGGACAATCCGATGGACCCGATTTCGGTGCGCGACGCCGTGCACTACCTCGCCGCGGCCGCCACCGACTCGGTGCCTCCGGGTGACTACGACATCAGCGGCCCGGAGCGGTCGTCGTACAACGCGCTGCTGTTCGCCTACCTGCGTGAGATCGGTCAGCCCAGGGTCGGCGTGCTGCTCCCGAACATCGACGTGCGGTTGGCCGGTTTTGTCAGCGGATTCATCGTCCCGGTACCCAGCGGGCTCGCGTCCGATCTGGTGAGATCACTTGACTACCCGATGAAGGCATCAGAACATTCGATCCGAGACCACGTCCCCGATCCGCCGGGAGGGCTGTTGACCATCCGGGATGCAGTGCGCAGATCTGCCGAGAGCCCGCTTCCGCGGCCGGTCGACAAGCTCCGCGACATCCACCATCTGGCCGACACCGACCCCGATTGGGCCGGCGGCGACCTCATGCGAGTGAAGATCGGCGTGCGAGACCGCTTCGGCCCGGCCTGGAATCTCTTGACCGGGGCAGTCGGCGCGGTGACAGGGCGACCCAAATGATCACACTGCCGGAGAAGGTCCAGTTCCTCATCGGGACGATGGAGGACGACTCCAACGATCCGCCCGAGTCACGCGCACAGATGTTGCGGCGCAGGATCGTCGTGGTGGTCACGTTGCTCGTGGGCAGCGTGCTGCTGAGCATCTCGTTGTCGATCGATCCCGGTGACTCGTCGTTCTACCCGATGACTTTCGCCCTTGCGGCGGTCTGGGCCATCGGCGCGGTGCTGTCCGGGCCGCTGCATCTCGGGGCTTTTCCTCCGCCGCGTGGTGGGCCGGTGCGTGCCGGCGTTATCGGTGTTGCCGTGGGGCTGGCGCTCGGCGCGGTGTTTGTTGTCGGGGCGTTGGTGGTCCGGGAGATCCCACCCATCGCCGACTTTGTCTCCGATGTGCTCGACCACGCCGACCAAGGCACCTTCTCCCTGATTCTCGCCACCGCCCTCGTCAACGGTGTGGCCGAGGAGATGTTCTTTCGAGGCGCGGTGTACACGGCTCTCAAAGGCCATGCGCCCGTCATCTTCTCAACGCTCATCTACATCGTCGCCACTCTTGCCAGCGGCAACCCGATGCTGGGTTTCGCGGCCATTCTGCTCGGAGCGGTGAGCGCGCTCGAACGTCGTGCCACGGGCGGCATCGTCGCATCGATGGGCACGCACATCTCGTGGACGATCATCATGGTCTTCGCTCTGCCGCCGCTGTTCTGACCTGAGCCGCCGGCGCGAAAGCCGCACAAAACAACGAAAGTAGACATCCAAATGGCTGGTGTGAATGTGTCCGTCACGTCGGAGCTCGAACCTGCTGCGGCCTGGAACATGGCGTCTGATCTGAGTCGCTTCGATGAGTGGATGACGATCTTCGCGGGTTGGAAGAGTCCGTTGCCCGCGCAGATCGAAGAAGGCACCGAGGTGTCGTCGCTGATCAAGGTGAAGGGTTTTCGCAACACGATCCACTGGACCGTGACGCGCTACGACCAGCCACGCCTGCTCGAGTTGTCGGGCAAGGGTCGCGGCGGTGTGCGGATTGAGATCGCACTGAAGGTCACGCCGGAGGGCAAGGGCTCGATCTTCGACCTCGATGCCACCCTCAGCGGCAGCGTCTTGAACGGCCCCGTCGGCAACCTCGTCGCGAAGGTGATCGAGTCCGACGTCCGCAATTCCGTCGCGAATCTGGTTGCGTTGCGCTGATTGTCGGTAGGGGGTTGCGCGGTCAGTAGTCCGAGTGTTTGCGGGTTTCCCGAGCCGCCCCGCGCTCACGCTCGCCCGGCTCGATGTTGCTCGGTCTGTAGCCCGAGCGTCGGCCGGTTTACCGAGCTGCCCCGCGCTCACGCTCGCCCGGCTGGCGGTTGCGCGGTCTGCAGTCCGAGCGTCTGCCGGTTTTCCCGACCCGCCCCGCGAGCCCGCTCGCATAACTGGCGGTCGCTCGCCCCGCAACCCGATCGTCCCCCAGTTTCCCGAGCGGCCCCGAACCCCCGCTCGCTCGTCTGGTGGTTGCTCGGTCTGTAGTCCGAGCGTGTGCCGGTTTCCTGAGCGGCCCCGAACCCCCGCTCGCGTAACTGGCCGACGCTCGGTCTGTAGTCCGAGCGTTTGTGGGTTTCGCGAGCTGCCCTGAACCTCCGCTCGCCCGGCTGGCGGTTGCTCGGTCTGTAGTCCGAGCGTTTGCGGGTTTGCCGAGCCGCCCTGAACCTCCGCTCGCATTACTGGTCGTTGCTCGGTCTGTAGTCCGAGCGTTTGCGGCTTTGCGGAGCCGCCCTGAACCTCCGCTCGCATTACTGGTCGTTGCTCGCCCCGCAGTCCGAGCGTTTGCGGGTTTCTCGAGCGGCCCTGAACCTCCGCTCGCACAACGGGCCGTTGCTCGGTCTGTAGCGCGAGCGTTTGTGGGTTTCCCGAGCTGCCCTGAACAGCCGCTCGCTCGTCTGGCCAACGCTCGGTCTGTAGTCCGAGCGTTTGTGGGTTTCGCGAGCTGTCCCGAATCCCCGCTCCGCGCGGCTGGTCGTTGCTCGGTCTGTAGTCCGAGCGTCTGCCGGTTTCCCGAGCCGACCCACGCTCTCACCCCGCAACCCGAGCGTTTGCCGGTTCGCACAACAAAACCCCCGCACCAGATACCAAACCAGTGCGGGGGTTTCTGTAGGAGTTGCTCTACTTATCAGGCGTCATCGTCTGGCCCTGGGATTCGCGCAGGGCCCGACCTCTTTCGACGAACTTCTGGTCGGTTGCTTCGTTCTTGTCCGACGCCTTGGTGTCACGCGGCGGGAGCTGCAGGCGCTCTTCGGCCGGCAGGCCTGCCTGTAGCTGGCGACCGCGCTCGAGTTCGGAGTCGAACTCGGCACCGAACAGCAACGCGAGGTTGGTCAGCCAGAGCCACAGCAAGAACACGATGACACCGGCAAGGGCGCCATAGGTCTTGTTGTAGTTGCTGAAGTTCGCCACGTACAGCGCGAACAGAGCCGAGGCGACGATCCAGGTGACGATGGCGAGGATGGCGCCGGCGCTGACCCAGCGGAACTTCGGTTGCTTCACATTCGGGGTGGCCCAGTAGAGGATCGCGACAACCAGGATCACGAAGATCAAGACCACCGGCCAGCGTGCGATGTTCCAGACGGTCACCGCAGTGTCGCCCAGGCCGATGGCGTCACCGATGGACTTCGCAACCGGACCACTCACGGCAAGCATGAAAGCAACCGCTGCCGCCATGATCAACGCGATCAGGGTGACGAGCAGCATCACCGGACGCAACTTCCAGATCGGTCGACCTTCGTCGATCTCGTACATCCGGTTCATCGCGCGGCCGAAGGCCCCGACGTAACCGGACGCCGACCACAGGGCACCGACGAGACCAAGCACCAGGGCGAACCCGGCGCTGGGTGCGGCAACGAGTTGTTCGACGGGTCCGCGCAGCGTATCGACCGCGGACGAGGGTCCGAGGTCTTCGACCATCTTCAGGACCGCGTCAGTGGTCTTCTGGCCTTGCCCGAACACACCGAGCAACGACACCAGGGCAAGCAGCGCGGGGAACAGCGACAGCACTGAGTAGTACGTGAGTGCTGCCGCTATGTCGGTGCACTGATCGCGAGAGAACTCCCGCAGCGTCTTCCGAAGCACGAACATGAAGGAGTGCTTGGTCAGCTGGGTTGGGGAGTCGGGCTTACGCGGATCCTCCGGATCGGGTGAGTCCGGGTCTTCCCGTACATCCTCGCGCTGCTTGCTCATGATCAGTTCTCGCCGTTCTTGGCGTCGTCGACCAGCGCTTGCTCGTGTTCGGCCCGCTTGGCCAGCTCGTCGTCGTCGAGGTGTGCCGGCGTCTTCGCGTGCTCGTGGTGATCCGGATTGACCGTCTCGGTCGGGATCATGACGTTGTCCAAGGTGGGGTCATCTTTTGCTGAACTCATGGACGGGGGATAGCCCGGTGGGGGAGGGTTGAAACGCTCACGCGCCACAATCTGTACGTTTGCAAAGTTCCACATTGGGAACCTTTACTGAGCGCCTGGCCGCTCTGCTGCGGTCGGCAATGACAACCGACGATAGGAAATAACTGTGAGTACTACTGCTGCGGCTGTTGAAATCCTTGCTGAACGCTCCACCACCACCACATCGGTGGGTGTGATCGGCTACATCATCATCGGCGGCATCGCCGGATGGCTTGCCAGCAAGTTCATGGGCACCGACAAGCAGATGGGCATCCTGCTCAACATCGTGGTCGGCGTGCTCGGCGCGTTCCTCGGTGGCTTCCTGCTCAGCTTTGCTTTCGACACGGCCAGCGGCGGTTGGTTCTTCACCTTCCTCACGGCACTGCTCGGAGCGGTTATCCTGCTCGCGATCGTCAAGGCAGTCACCAAACGCCGATAGAGGGCACACTTCTACCCGGCGCGGGCCAACGGTCCGCGCCGGTTTTGTTTTCTCACCAAGGATCCTGATGACGCAACTTCTGATCGACGACGATTGGACCCCCGAGGCAACCGCGCCGCTACCGTCACGCTGGAGCAGGCCATCCCCACCGGGGGACGACCCGTTCTATGTGCCTCCGGCCGGTTTCGACACCCTGCCCGAAGGCACGCTGCTTCGCAGTCGGGAGATCCGGTTGGCGTTGCTGGGGATCATCCCGCAGAAGGCCAGGGCCTGGCAGTTGCTCTATCGGAGCAGCGATCTGCACCGGAACGCCGAGCCCGCTGTGACGACGGTGTTGTTGCCGGCCGACGCGGATCCGGCCGAGCCTCGTCCGTTGCTCGCGTACCAGTGCGCCATCGATGCGGTGTCGGCGAAGTGCTTCCCGTCGTACGTGTTCCAGCAGGGCGCGTGGTCGCCGGGGAGCGTCCCGCCCTTCGAGATGTTCATCATCGCCAATGCGCTGCAACGTGGTTGGGCCGTGAGCATCGCTGATCACGAGGGGATGAACGGCTACTTCGGTGCCCCTCGGGAGCCCGGCTATCGTGTACTCGACGGCGTTCGCGCCGCGATGACGTTTGCCCCGCTGGGTCTGGACGCGTCGACACCTGTTGGGGTGTGGGGATATTCGGGCGGCGGCATGGCGTCGTCGTGGGTCGCGGAGATGGCGCCGGAGTACGCGCCGGAGATCAACATCGTCGGTGCAGCACTCGGTGCGCCCGTCGGTGATCCCGGTGAGACGTACATCCGCCTCAACAGCACCTTGTACGCGGGTCTGCCCGCTCTTGTGGTCGCAGGTCTGCGACACATCTACCCGGGCCTCGAGCAGGTGATCGAGGCTCACGTCGACGAGGAGGGCCGCAGCCGGCTTGACATGATCGAGTCGATGTCGACGGTGGAAGCCGTGATCCGTTTCGCCAAGGACGATTTCGACAACTACACCAAAGTCCCGCTCGCCGATGTGCTCGCCAAACCCGAGCTGCTCGAGTTGTTCGACGACATCAGACTCGGCGACCGCACCCCGGACTGTCCGCTGTTGGTGCTGCACCCCGTGCATGACCAGATCATCGCCGTCGAGGACATCGACGGCCAGGTGGAGCGGTACGAAAAGGGCGGTGCGCACGTCACCTACGTACGCGACCGCCTCAGCGAACACCTTTCCCTGATGGTGTTGTCGGCACCGGTGGTGCTCGACTGGCTGTCGGATCGATTCGACAACGCGCCACTCCCGGAGTCGGCCCGCAGCACGGTGTGGTCGACTGCTTTCCGGATGGCGTCGCTGTCCGGATTCCTCGGAGTCGGTAGGGCGGCGGCGAAAGCGCTTCTCTCTCGCCGCCTTTGACCGATGTCCCTCAGCTCTTGACCTGGTCGCGCAACCCCTTGGTGGCCATTTCCAGAATTGCCTTCTGACCACGTTTGATGATGAAGCCGGGTACCGGCGCCTTCGGGTCGAGCATCATCTCGAACTCGACATGGGTGCCCTTGTCGGTCTCGGTCAGCCGGTACTCGGCGTGCTGTGCCTTCTGCTGCGAGCTTTCGACGAGATCCCAGGTGACGCCCGTATCCGACCATGTGTAGTCCAGGACCTGGTCGTCGGAGATGCCGAGGAGCGACGCCTTCATCTTGACCCGCTTGGGCCGCCCGTCGGGATGGCGGTCGATGACCTCCACGCTCTTGTGGATCGATGACCAGGACGGCATCGATTCCACGTCGGCGATCGCATCCAGAATCTGTGCCGGGGTCGCGTTGATGTCAATGCTTGTGCTTCCGCTGACTGCCATGGGAAAACCGTAACGGATCGCTCGTCTATGTGACATCGGATATGGGTAAGTTCGTTTGGCGATGCGGCAACGCGAGACGCGGCATACTTCTGACGTGTCTCGAGAAGGGGGCCACCGCCGCTAGCGCTGTGCGCGAGAAGGGGGCTGCTGATGCCTTTGATGCCGATCACCGAATCGATGTTCCTGCTGGCCGAAACGCGTGAGCATCCGATGCACGTGGGGGGACTGCAGCTGTTCGTCCCGCCAGACGGTGAGGCCGAGGATTTCGGCGAGTTCGTCTACGAAACCTTCTGCAAGCAGACCGATGTGGCGCGGTTGTTCCGCAAACGACCCGCTTCGCCCGTGAACGTGATGGGCACCCTGCGGTGGACTCATGACAAAGAGCTCGACTTCGACTATCACGTGAGACGTGCGGTGCTGCCGCGTCCCGGCCGCATCCGTGAACTGCTCAAATACGTGTCCGCACAACACGGTGGCCTGATGGATCGGCATCGGCCGATGTGGGAGGTCCACGTCATCGAAGGTCTCGCCGACGGACGGCTCGCCCTCTACACCAAGGTGCATCACTCTCTGGTCGACGGGGTTTCGGCGCTACGCCTGCTCGAACGCGCGCTCAGTACCGACCCCGAGGATCGCAGCGGTAAGGCGCCGTGGGACCCGGCCCTGTTCCGGCGGCCGAAGAAGGACGGCGGGTCCCGCGGCTCGCTGAACCCACTGCATCTGGTGTCCGACGGCGTGAAGCTCGCCGGTGACATCGCGAGTCTGGCCCCGGCGGGTCTGCGGATCGGCATGCACGGACTGCGTGATCCGAACCTGGTGTTGCCGACCGGGGCGCCCAAGACGATGTTGAACGTGCCGATCGGAGGGGCCCGACGATTCGCTGCCCAACAGTGGCCGAAGACCCGGATACGTTCGGTGGCAAAGATTCTCGAGATCTCCACCAACGACGTCATCATCGCGATGTGTGCCGGTGCCTTGCGGTCGTACCTCCTCGACCGGAACGCGCTGCCCAGCGCGCCCCTGATCGCGATGGTTCCCGTGTCGATGCGCGAGGCCGGCGCGGACTATTCGGAGGGTAACGCCGTCACCACGATGCTCTGCAACCTCGGGACCAACGAGTCCGATCCCGCACGACGGCTGGCCGTGGTGACGGGATCGACGCGGCAGGGCAAACGGATGATCAAGGACTTGACGCCGATCCAGGCGCTTGGTTTCGGTGGCGTCACCATGGCGCCGCTGCTGTTCTCCACGATTCCTGGGTTCGTTCGCTACACACCTCCGCCGTTCAACATCGTCATCTCCAACGTGCCGGGGTCGTCGCGGCGGTTGTACTGGAACGGGGCACGTCTCGACGGGGTGTATCCGGTATCGATCGCGTTGGACGGGCAGGCGCTGAACATCACCGTCACCATGACGGCAGGGAAGGTGAACTTCGGGCTGATCGGTGCCCGCAGCTCCATCCCCCACCTGCAGAGATTGCTGGTACATCTGGAGAACGCGCTGGTCGAAATGGAGAAGCTCGGTGGCTGAACGGATTCGGCGCGCGCGCCGACGCCTGACGGGTGTCGGCGCGGCCGCGATCATCGGGTTGTCGATGGTGGTGGCGTGTTCGAACGACGAGGCGGCATCCGACGTGTGCGCGATCCCGTCGGGCCCGAACGGTGGCACGGCCGCACCTGCGACGGCGGCAACCCCCGACATCACCCCCGACACCACCGAGAACCTGTCGACCAACCCTGAGGTCGCGACGGGTTACCGCTCGAACATGACTGCGGTGCAGACCACTTCGTTTGCGGCGGCCACCGCCAATCCGCTGGCGACCCAGGCTGCGTGTGAAGTTCTCGCAGACGGTGGCGACGCCGCCGATGCGCTGGTCGCCGCGCAGATGGTGCTGGGCCTGGTCGAGCCGCAGAGCTCCGGGATCGGCGGAGGTGCGTTCGCGTTGTACTACGACGCGGACGATCGGTCGGTGCAGGCATTCGACGGCCGCGAGGTGGCCCCGGCCGCGGCGACCGAGAACTACCTGCGCTGGATCGATGACACCAATCGGACCGAGCCCGTACCCGACGCGCGCGCGAGCGGCCGGTCCATCGGTGTTCCGGGGGTCGTGCGCATGCTCGAGTTGATGCAGTCCGAGCACGGAAACACCGAGTGGCGCAACCTCTTCGAGCCTGCCGTCGCCCTTGCTGACGACGGGTTCTCCATCAGCCCCCGACTGGCGGCCGCAATCGACGACTCGGCCACGGATCTCGGCGCAGACCCCGATGCGAGAAGTTACTTCCTGCAACCCGACGGTTCGCCGAAACCTGCGGGGGACACGCTCACCAACCCGGCGTACTCGAAAACGTTGGGTGCCATCGCATCCGACGGCGCTGAGGCGTTCTACAGCGGCGACATCGCGCAGGCGATCGTCGCGGAAGCGGGGTCGACGGCAAACGGGATGACTCCATCCCAGATGACGGTCACCGACCTGGCGAACTACGAGGCCAAGGTGCGTGAGCCGATCTGCGTGCCGTACCGCGACAACCAGATCTGCGGCATGCCCACCCCGTCGTCCGGTGGGATCGCGGTGGCATCGACGCTCGGCATCTTGTCGAACTTCCCGATGGATCAGTATCCGCCGACCACTCTCGATCTCAATGGCGGAAAGCCCTTGGTCGACGGTGTGCACCTGATCTCCGAGGCAGAGCGCCTTGCCTATGCCGACCGGGACAAGTACGTCGCCGACTCCGACTTCGTGCCGTTGCCCGGCGGCAGCTCCGAGGCGTTGCTCGACCCCACCTACCTCAAAGGCCGCGCCGCACTGATCAATCCCGACCGTTCGATGGGTACGGCGACAGCTGGGACATTCGACACCGGCCCGATAGGCTGGTTCGCCGGAGTCGAGCACGGCACCAGCCACATCTCTGTCGTGGACGCCGAGGGCGACGCGGCGTCGATGACAACAACCGTCGAGTCGGCGTTCGGGTCGTTCCACATGGTCGACGGCTTTCTGCTGAACAACCAGATGACCGACTTCTCTGCCGAACCCACCGACCCGCAGGGCGCGCCACTGGCCAACCGGGTCGAGCCGGGTAAACGACCACGCAGTTCCATGGCCCCGACGCTGGTTTTCGAGTCCGCCGACAACGGTCTCGGGCAGCTGAAGATGGTGGTCGGATCCCCCGGCGGTTCGGTGATCATCCAGTTCGTCGTGAAAACCCTGGTGGGACTCATCGATTGGGGCATGGATCCCCAGCAGGCGGTCTCGATGGTCGACTTCGGAGCCGCGAACTCCCCGAAGACCAATGTGGGTGGGGAGCACCCGAACATCTCGGGGCGCGACGATCCCCTGGTGACGGGGTTGCAGAACCTGGGTCACACCGTCGAACTCGCCGACCAGTCCAGCGGCCTGAGCGCACTTCTGCGAACGGAGGCGGGATGGTCGGGTGGCGCGGATCCCCGACGTGAGGGAATCGTCCTCGGCGACTGACGGTTGAACATCGCATGGCACGTATCGGAAGTTCTGACCTGGATGTCTACCCGCTCAACCTCGGTGGCAACACCTTCGGCTGGACCAGTGACGCGGCCGAGTCGTTCGCGGTGCTCGATGCTTTCGTGTCTGCCGGCGGCAACTTCATCGACACCTCCGACAGCTATATGGCGTCGGCGCCGGGGAACGTCGGTGGAGAGTCGGAGACGATTCTCGGCGAATGGTTCACCAAGCGTGGCCGGCGCGACGACATCGTCCTGGCCACCAAGGTGAGCCGTCACCCCGAGTTCCTGGGCCTGGCACCCGACAACATCGCGCGGGCGGCCGAGGCATCACTGCGGCGCCTGAAGACCGACCACATCGATCTGTACTACGCGCACTACGACGACCCGGATGTGCCGCTGGCCGACACCCTGGGTGCTTTCGACGCCTTGGTGAAGGCGGGGAAGGTGCGCCACATCGGTATCTCGAACTATTCAGCCGAGCGGATCAAGGAGTGGATCGACGTCGCCGACGCCCACCGGTTCGCCAAACCGATTGCCCTGCAGCCGCATTACAGCCTGGTGGCACGCCGGCCGTTCGAGGACGAACTGCGTCCGCTCGCCGAGAAGTTCGGGCTTGGCGTCTTCCCGTACTGGGCCTTGGCGAGCGGGTTCCTCACCGGCAAGTACCGCACCGCCGGGGACGTCGCGGGTGTCGCACGCAGCAAGATCGTGGAGCGTTATTTCAGCCCCGAAGGGTTGGCGGTGGTGGATGAGCTCGATCGCATCGCCCGATCTCGCGGCGTGCAGATCGCGACCGTTGCCCTGGCATGGACTCGTCAGCAGCCAACAGTGGTCGCCCCGATCGTCAGCGCCAGGTCACCCGAGCAGCTCGAAGCTCTGCTCGGGTCGGTCGACCTGGCGCTGACCGTCGACGAACTGGCCCGACTCGACGACGTGTCGGCGAAGGTTCCTGCCGGTCAGTAGTCGTCGTCGCCGTAGACGATGACGCCGCGGAGGTTCTTGCCGTCGG
The DNA here is from genome assembly GCF_051487485.1 of Williamsia muralis. Classification (GTDB taxonomy): domain Bacteria; phylum Actinomycetota; class Actinomycetes; order Mycobacteriales; family Mycobacteriaceae; genus Williamsia; species Williamsia muralis_B. The sequence goes on from NZ_JAHVCV010000006.1 coordinate 43,675, forward strand.
CCATGTCGCGGTAGCCCTGGTTGATGTCCTCGAGCTTGTAGGTTCTGGTCACCAGCTCGTCGAGCTTGAGGGCACCGCTGCGGTAGAGGTTGAGCAGCTTCGGGATCTGCGTGCGGGGACCGACACCACCGAAGATCGCGCCCTGGACGCGCTTCTGCAGCAAGGTGAGTTCGAACAGGTTGAGGTCGGTGGCCACCTGGTCGTACGGTCCCATCGCGGTGACGATGACCTGGCCGCCCTTGCCGGTGAGGGACAGCCCCTGCTGGACGTACTCGCCCTTGACCACTCCCATGGTGAGGATGACCGTGTTGGCCATGGCGCCCCAGGTGAGGTCGGCGATGTCAGCGGCGGCTTCTTCCATCGAGGCGTAGGTGTGGGTGGCGCCGAAGTCCAGCGCGGTCTTCCGTTTGTCCTCCACCGGGTCGATGGCCACGACGAACCGCGCGCCTGCGTGGGCGGCACCCTGCACCGAGTTGATACCCACGCCGCCGATACCGGCGACCACCACGGTGTCACCGGGCCGGGTGTTGCCGATGTCGACTGCTGATCCCCAGCCCGTGGAGACACCACAACCGAGCAACGCTGCCTTGTCGAGGGGGATGTCCTTCTCGATCTTCACGACCGACGCCTGGTGAACCGTGACGTAGGGGGCAAAGGTACCGAGCAGGCACATCTGGACCACGGGAGCGCCGTCTTTGGTGACGCGGAACGTGCCGTCGGAGATCGCCTGGCCGGTGAGCAGTCCGGCACCGAGGTCGCAGATGTTCTGCAGACCCTTGGCGCACGACGGGCACGTGCCGCAGGCGGGGATGAACGCGAGCACCACGTGGTCACCTTCTTCGAGGCCCGACACCCCAGGCCCGACCTTGGTGATGACGCCGGCGCCCTCGTGGCCGCCGAGGACCGGAAGGATCGGGATCGGACTGGACCCGTCGACGACGTGGGCGTCGGAGTGGCAGAGCCCGGATGCGGCCAGGCGTACCTGGACCTCTCCGGCGACCGGGTCACCGAGGTCGATCTCATCGATCTTCCAGTCGGTGTTCAACTCGGTCAGGATTGCGGCCTTGGTTTTCATCGCGGTGACTCTCTGCTCGCGGCCTGGCACTGTGACCCAGTCCCTGACCATGCACTTGCTGTGACCTATGCCACCTTACTGATGAATCAAGCCGTGTGCCGCGAATCCGTCAGAACCGGAAACGCCTGTGGTCAGATTCATGCCCGGCCGGGCTGAGAGCACCACGAAACAACCTGTTAGTCCCGGCGTGACCATCCCGAAATGGATCGGGCCTGTACTTGGTCCAAGGCCGAACGCAGCACATCGACGTGCCGCGCGCCTTGTGAAACCCAAGTCCCGCACCGCCTTTGATCGCACCATGTCAGGAGACACCCATGTCCGATATCGATCAGTTGATTGCCGAGAATATCAAGAAGTCGTTGGCTGAGATCCCGCATCCGTCGTTGCCGAAGGGCAGCAACATCTATGGGGGGACGAAGTTGTTCCCGGATTATCAGGCTGAGGGTGGGGAGTCGTATTTCACGTTGGTTCATGGGATCGCGCATGAGTCGTCGGTGAGTTTTGTGGCGGTGTTGCAGGCGACGCGGGCGTTGCGGAAGGGGTTTGAGTCGGCGTTGTACTTTTATGGTCCTGGTGCGATCAATTGCCTGGCCACGCGTGGTTTTCCGACGACGGGTGATTCGGGTTTCCCGGGGGAGCAGAACATCAATGATTCGTTGGGGACGTTCATCGGTGAGGGTGGGACGGTGTATTGCTGTCGTTTCGGGTTGGCGTTGCATGGTGGTCGTGAGGAGGATTTGATCGAGGGTGTGATTCCGGCTCATCCGCTTGATGTGCAGGATGCGTTGATCCATTACGCCCGTAAGGGTGCCATCATCAACTCCACGTACATGGTCTGAGGACGCCGAAATGACCATCCTCGCAGGCGTTTCCGCAAACTTCACCCGTGATCTCGACCAGAACTACGCCCTGATCGCCACGCTCGTCGACCAGGCCCGGCAGCAAGGCGTCGACTTCTTGGCCCTCCCTGAGGCGGCGATCGGTGGCTACCTGTCGTCGTTGGGTAATCACGGCGACACCGTCAAGAACACCAATCGGTCACTGCCGCCGGCCATCTCGGTGAACGGGCCCGAACTGCAGAAGGTGCAGAGCATCGTCGGCGATCTCGTGGTGGCGATCGGTTTCTGCGAACTGGCAGACGACGGGGAAACGCGGTACAACGCCGCGGCGCTGCTCGACGGTGGTCAGATCTACGGCACTTACCGCAAGGTGCATCAGCCACTCGGCGAGAACATGTCGTACTCCGCAGGAGACGGGTATCCCGTTTTCGAGACGCCGGTGGGCCGCATCGGGCTGCAGATCTGTTACGACAAGGCATTTCCCGAAGCCGCACGCGTGATGGCGCTCGACGGTGCCGAGATCATCGCAAGTCTGTCGGCCTGGCCGGCCGCCCGTACTGCTCGCGCCGACAATCTCCAGGAGGACCGGTGGACCTACCGGTTCAACCAGTTCGATATCGCCCGAGCCCTGGACAACCAGGTGTTCTGGGTGGCGTCCAATCAGTCGGGCACGTTCGGGTCACTCAACTACGTGGGTAACGCCAAGGTGGTCGACCCCGGCGGGAACATCCTCGCCACCACTCTGCTCGGCAGCGGTATGGCGGTGGCCGAGGTAGACATCACGGCCGCGTTCGAGCAGATGCGGGGCGGCATGTTTCATCTTCGTGACCGCCGACCAGACGTGTACTCCCGGGTGACCGAACTCGACGAATCCCGCACCGCGACATGGCGGGAGTTGGCACATGCCTGAAGCAGCGCAACACATTCCGGTTGTCATCGTCGGCGGTGGGCAGGCCGGTCTGTCGGTCAGCTGGTATCTGGGGCGCCAAGACATCGAGCACCTCGTCGTCGAGGCCAAGACCCCCGTGCATGCTTGGTCGGACACCCGCTGGGACAACTTCACGCTTGTGACACCCAACTGGCATTGCCGACTTCCGGGTTACACATATGCGGGCTCGGATCCCGACGGCTTCATGAAGCGTGACGAGGTGGTCGAGTGGCTGACCGGCTGGCTCGACACCTTCAGTCCTCCGCTGCGCATCAACACCCGGGTGACCCGGCTTCGTCAGGCCCACAGCGGCGGTTTCGAGCTGACCCTGTTGTCGGAGGCCGGATCGGAGACGGTGACGTGCGACGACGTGGTGGTCGCGACCGGCGGCTACCCCGTCCCGGTGGTGCCGCCGTACGCCCCATCTCTAGACCCCGCTGTGGCGCAGCTGCATTCGGAGGAATACCGCAATCCGGAGCAGCTCCCCGATGGCGCCGTACTGGTTGTCGGCACCGGCCAATCCGGCGCACAGATCGCGGAAGACCTGCACCTGGCCGGGCGCCAGGTGCATCTGGCGATGGGCAAGGCGCCCCGCGTTGCGCGCTTCTACCGCGGCCGGGACTGCATGACATGGCTCGCCGACATGGGCGTCTACGACATCGGTGTGCAGGAGTACCCCGGCGGCCAGGCCGCGCGCGAGAAGACCAATCACTACGTCACCGGCCGCGATGGTGGCCGCGACATCGACCTGCGCGAGTTCGCGTCGCAGGGGATGAAGTTGTACGGGCTGCTGGAGAACGGCAAAGACACAAGGCTCGAGTTCGCGCCGACTCTCCGTGCCTCCCTTGATTCAGCTGATGCCGTGTACAACTCGATCTGCCAGGACATCGACCGGCACATCGAACGCGAGGGCATCGACGCACCGCCGCCGACCAGGTACGAGCCGGTGTGGGAACCGGACTCCGAACCCACGTCGCTCGACCTGACCGAGGCGGGTGTCACCAGCATCATCTGGGCGATCGGCTACCGCCCAGACTATCGGTGGATCGAGGCCAGCGTGTTCGACGGCGCCGGTCGCCCGATGCAGACGCGGGGGATCACCGCCGTGCCCGGGCTCTCGTTCATCGGATTGCCCTGGATGTACACGTGGGGTTCGGGGCGGTTCCACGGGATCGACCGAGATGCGGCGCACGTAGCTGCCGCGATCATCGACCGGACCCGTCCCGACGCGAACGGCCGGCCGGTGACCGACGGGGCAGCACTCGCCACCACGCCCTGAGGGGTTGCGTCGTGCCCGCGGCAGTGTGCGACCGTTGACGGATGAAGGTTCGTATCGGAGTCGGAGTTGTCTCGTCCACGGACCGGTCGCTCACAGCAGGTCCGGCCCTGGCGGAGCTCGTCGACGAGTCCGAACGACGTGGCATCGACTCGCTGTGGCTGTCGGATCAGGCCTCATCTGCACACCACGTCGATCCGCTGATCGGATTGGCCTACGCCGCGGGCCGGACCGAAAAGTTGAAACTCGGCACCGGGGTGCTGATACTGCCCGGCCGCAATCCGGCGCTGGTCGCCGCGCAGTTGGCAGGCCTCGCAGCGACCGCACCAGGTCGGGTTCTCCCGGCGTTCGGCGTTCAACCGGCGACGATGTCCGACCGGACGATGTACCCCGTACCTCCCGGTCAACGCGGCGCGGTCTTCGAGGAGGCGCTCTCCGTGGTGAGAGCGTTGCTCACCGAACCGTCAGTGACCTTTGAGGGCAGGTTCTTTCACCTTGACGGGGCAACTGTGGGGCCGCGCCCAGCAAAACCACTCGACTTGTGGCTCGGCGGGCGCCTCCCGGTCAGTATGAACCGGATCGGGCGACTGGCCGACGGGTGGCTGGGCAGCTTCGTCACTCCCGACGAGGCCGCCCACTGTCGACGGCAGATCGAAGCCGCTGCCTCAGAGGCAGGCCGCGAGGTCGAGCCCGACCACTACGGCACGAATCTCATTGTCGCACCGCACGGTTCCGAGGACACTGCCGTCGACACCGTGATTGCCGCTGTTGCACGTCGGCGAAAGGACCTCGCCGATCCGCAGCGGCTGGTGTGCCGGGGCTGGGACGAGGCCCGCTCCGAGCTCGGCCGTTTCGTCGACGCCGGTATCACCAAGTTCGTGGTGCGCCCGGTGGTGCCCGTCGAGTCGATCGCCGAGTTCCTCGACCAGATGGTCGACGAACTGTTGCCCTTGCAAACCTGAGCACCCAACTCGCGTTTCACGCTATGAAGTTGTCAAAGAGCACATCCAGGTCAGTTGGTGACGGTGCCGCCGGGCGTTCTAGGCCGCCGCCGGTGTGTTGGTGGTCCGGTGATGCGCGGGTATCGGAATTTGTTCGCGGTCAACACTTTTGGGCGGCGTGAACCACGGATGCCCATCGTCACCTATCGCGACGGACCACCCGTGGTGGTGGATCATCCGGTGATGGTGCCGGCACAGTAGGACGGTATTGCTGAGGCTGGTGCTCCCGCCGGCTGACCAGTGCTCGATGTGGTGGGCATCGGTCCATCCGGCGGGCCGCCCGCAGCCGGGGAACGCGCACCCGCAGTCGCGTGCCAGCAACGCTTTACGGATTGCCGGGGTGACCGTGCGATGCTCGCGGCCGACATCAAGCGGTACCCGCTCACCGTTCAAGATCATCGACGTCAACGTCGCATCGCAGGCCAGCATCCGCGCCGCTTGGCCACTGACGGGGCCCATCCACTGCAACCGAAACGCGGACCGATACCCCTTGTCGTCGAGGAACCGGGTGTACTCGTCGGCCGGCGCGGCCGGATCAGGTGGTGCCACACCTTCTCCGGCCAACTCGCGGGCATCGACGGTCATCGTCAGATGAGGACGCACACCACCAACCGTGGGCCGATCTTCGGCCTGCAGGTAAGCATCGATCAACCGCTCGAGCCCCTCCGCCATCCGTTGCGCTGTCGACCGCTGGTCAGGTGTGCCATCCTCGCCCGGAATCGGCCGCGTCAGCGGGTCTAGGCCCGTCATGAGCTTCTCTCCGAGAATCGCATCGACATCGAACCTCCCGCGCAGGCGCCCATCGGGACTCTGGCCTAGCGACAGCGTGTTCAGCTCGGTGTTCTCGGCCACCGGCACGCCACCGGAATCAACAGCCAGAGCGAACGCGTCTCCCCGGGCTCGTTCCCCGATCTCGACAGGCGTGGCACCCGACCACGCTTGCCCCAACAGACGACTCACACATGCTTCACGCGCCGGGCCGGGCAACTGCGCCACAGCACGTTCCACATGTGCGATACCGCGCACGATCGCATCGACCTGCTCGCCTGAGAAGTCACCGTCCGCAGCGTGGCCGGCCACCCGGGGCAGCGACACCAACGCCCGGCCGACCCGCACCATCCGGTGCGCGCACCCCGGCGCCAGCCCGCCGGCCATCAACAACGACGCGGTAGACGACTCACCAGATCTCTTGGCCACGCCCCGACGGTCCAGTGCGCCCACCCACACCGACAAGACGTGATCAACGAGATGGCGAATCTTGATCAACGCCACCACCTGTTCGGCCATTTCATCATCGGCCTCAGGTGGTGACCCCTGCGCGACCACAGCCAGCGCTGTGCGGATTCCCCCGATATCCATGACGAAACGATAGAACAATCAGTCCGTTCGCACAAGTGTTCGATAAGAGTTATTTTGGTTGCAGCCCAGCATCTTTGGGGAGACTGGCAACTCCAAACTGTCCAGTATATCGACCGGGTCTGACATGTAGCCGGTGCAAGCGGTGCGTGACGGTGCGGCTCTAAGGCATCAAGGGGGCCCCACCCGTGTGATCGGATAGCCGTCGCGAGCGCCTCTGCACTCATCGGTCGGGCGGATCGTTGTCCGGTGCCCCTCACGTCGAGCCCAATTCGGCCACTCCGAGCCGGCCAAGGTTGGCCGGAAGGGATTGACAGAAGCAGGCATTCGAACCAGGCAGCCAACGTTCAGCTTGCTACCCGTTTGCTCAAGAACCTGGTTTGTCGGTGCTGTGTTGCATCATGTCGACACGCGAGTGCGGAAGGAAGGTGACGTCATGACGATTGTGGTGACAACCCCAACCGGTCGGGTCGGGTCGCGGGTGGCGCAACTGCTGATCCAGGCTGGGGAGCGGCCGAGATTGCTGGTGCGGGATGTCGCGAGAGTGCCAGCTGCAGTACGTACAAAGGCGGACATCGTCGAGGTGGACCTTGGCGACGCCCCCGCGGTCGCGCGTGCCTGCTCGGGGGCGCGGGCTCTCTACTGGGTCGATCCGCCGACCGACGACGATGACCCGGTCGCGGGGTATGACCGCATGGGTGCCAGCGCCGCCCGCGCCATCGTGGAATGCGGCATCGACCGCGTGGTCTTCCAGAGCAGCGTCGGCGCAGAGGCAAGGCGTGGTTTCGGCGAGATCGACGGGTTGGGGAAGACAGAGGACCGCCTCGACAGCACCGGCGCTGCTGTCACTCACTTGCGATGTGGGTATTTCTTCACGAACTTGTTGATGGACCTAGAGGGCCTACGGAATGGGGTCCTCGCCACCACGCTGCCTCTCGACCAACGGATTTCGTTTGTCGACCCCCGAGATGTCGGCGATGTGGCTGTCGCCCGACTCTTGTCGGACGGTTGGGCGGGACGCCACACGCAAGGCGTCCTGGGTCCGGTCGACTTGTCGTTCACCGAGGTTGCAGACATTCTCTCCGCTGCGTCGGGCCACGAGATCGTTGCCCAGCAGGTATCGGATGATGTTGTGGCACAGCAACTCGCGAACTTTGGAATGACGCCCGCCCAGGTGGACGGGGTTGTCGGCATGTTGCGCGGCTTCCGCGGCGACTTCTTGCCGGAGAACCCTCGCGACGTCATCAGCACCACCCCGACCACGCTGGAGTCTTGGGCATGTTCAGTGCTACGGCCGGCGTTGCTCGCGGTGGAAAAGTGATGGTCAGTCCGCGTCTGCCAAGGCGAACTTGTCCACGAAATCGTCAGCGGGCGGAATGGGGGTGATGACATCGATCAATATGCCGTCCGGCCCGTCGACAATGAAGTGACGTTGTCCGAAGTCCTCTGAGCGGATGGGCAGCAACGCGGTCAGCGGGCCCTCGCTGACCAGGCGCCGGTACTCCGCGTCCACATCGTCTACCTCCAGGTTGAGCAGGAGGCCCGCTGCGGACCGGTTGCGGTGTTCCGTGGGGATGGTCTCGTGGCCGGCGTCGAGAACGGCCAACTCGAACGAATCGCGAACGAGGCTGACGTACCAGTCGGCTTCGAACGTCGTCTCGAAGCCGAGGTGGGTTCGGAAGAAGGCTGCCGTGGTGGCGACATCATCGGTCATGAGCACGGGGTACAGGCTGGTGATCGCCATCGTGATTGCTCCTATAGATACGTTCTGTATGTAAACGGACTCCTTTATACATACACGGAGAATGTATAGTCGGCAACAGATCCCGAACGAAAGGTGCGACAACGATGCCGCGCGCGACCAAAGAGCAGAGTGAGAAGACCGCGGCGCGGATCTTGGCAACGGCGCAAACAGCTTTCGCCGTCCGGGGATATGCCGCGGTCGGGCTCGAGGACATCGCTGCGACCGCCGGCGTCACGAGAGGGGCCGTCTATCACCACTTCCAGAGCAAGACGGGGCTTTTCTGGGCAGTCCATACCGAGACACAGCGACGAGTCGGGATGGCCGTCGACCAGGCGACCGCAGGAATCGATGACTCGTGGCGAGCGCTTGAAGTCGGATGTCGCGCATTCCTGGAAGCGAGTGTCCGCGACGACGCGAGACAGATCATGCTCATCGACGCCCCCGCCGTCCTTGGCTGGGACACCTGGCGTGCTGAAGACGCGAACAACTCGGGTCGTATGTTGCTCGACGTGCTGGCCGAACTCGAGTCGGCCGGCCTGCTGGACGTGATGTCGGTAGGAGCGTGCCACGCACTGTTGACCGGCGCCATGAACGAAGCGGCACTGTGGATTGCGTCCACGACCGATCGGGACGCTGCGCTGGCCGATGCGTGCGACACGCTTGTGCGCATGCTCGATGCGCTGAGGTCTCGGCCGACATGATCAGACGACGAAGGCGCTGCCGCATCGACTTCGGCCCCGACCCCCGACCGGCCTTAGGATGGGCGGCATGGTGATGGCTGACCGGCCCGAGGTCCAGACGGCGTCCATGCCGGTTACTGCTCTGACTGTCGTCGGGCTGGCGGAGAGCTTGCTGAACGGCCTTGCCAGAGTGCCGTTTCGACGTCCGTGGCAGGGGCCCGGCGGACTGTTGGACAACCTGGGGCAGTCGGTCACCCGGCAGGTCGTCCGATCGTTCATGGGTTACTCGATGGGGCTGCCCATCGAGGAGTTCAGGTCGATGGAGAAGATCCTCGACGACATCTGCCGCGTCGTCATGCCCCCGTTCATCGAACTCACCGACAGCGTCGAGATCACACATGACACGATCGGCGGAGTCGACGGCATCTGGTGTCGTGCCAAGGCCAGTTCGGATGCCTACGTGGACGATTCCGACGACAAGCAGACGATCGGCGCCACGATCCTCTACCTGCACGGCGGTGGATACATCGGCACGTCCCCGATCATGTACGCCGCATTCGCCGCATCACTGGTGAAGATCACTGGTTACGAGGTGTTCATCGCCGACTACCGGATGGCACCGGAGTTCCCGTTCCCCGCCGGTGTGCACGACGCGGCAGACGTCTTCCAGGGTCTCCTCGACCGCGGAGTCGACCCGGAGCATCTCGTGGTCGCCGGTGATTCCGGTGGCGGCGGCCTCGCGACATCCCTGATCTCACATCTACACGCCCAATCACTGCCCGTCCCGGCCGCTTTGGCGCTGTTCTCCCCGGAGATCGACCTCGAGCTCGATCATCCGTCGATCACCGACAACGCCCAGTACGACATCCTGCCCTGGAACATTCCGGTGACCCCGTACCTGCAGGGCGTCCAGCCGAACGACGAGCGTGTGTCCGCGGTGTACGCCATGGCAGATCCGGAGTGGTTTCCACCGACCTTCGTGTGCTGGGGCGGCGACGAGATGTTCCGCGACGGGATCAGGAAGTTCGCCGACGGCTTGGACAAAGCCGGGGTCAAGGTGCACGCGATGGAAGAGCGCGGCATGTTCCACGTGTTCCCGATCCTCATGCCGTGGGCCGAGGCATCCAAGCGCGTGTTCATCGCGCTCCACGACCTGGCCGGACGGCACGTCACCCCCGACCACGACGCCGAACAGACCCACTGACGCCGAACAGACCCACTGACGCGGCCAGGTGGTCAGTCAGGCGCGACCACACCGTCGACGTACACCCAGCGACCTTCGTGCTTCTCGAACCGGCTCCGTTCGCGCAAGGTCCCCGCGCCCGAACCTTTGATCCGGTAGAACGCGGTGAACTCCACCTCGCCGATGGAATCGAAGAGCGACCCGTGCAACGTGGACTCGATGTCGAGTCGGTACCACCGCATCGAGGCGTCGAGGTCCAGCACGTCGGGCCGGGTACGGGGATGCCAGCTGTACAACAGGTAGTCCGCGTCGCCCACGGCGAACGCACTGAACCGAGAACGCATCAGTGCCTCGGCGGTCGGCGCCTTACGGATCCGGGACACCAGAGGCCCGCAGCAGTCGTCCCAGACCAGTCCACTGGTACACGGACAACGCCGGGGGCCGGATGGAGGACGGGTCACCGGGTCAGATTAGGCGACCGTTGCGACTTTCCGATTCGCGGCTTCGCTGAGGTATCACCGGCCGTGCATGGAAAAGCCCTGCAAAGAGACCGCGTCGATCACAACCGCCGCACCATCACATCGTTGTCGCGGGTGAACCCATGCCGTGAATACAGCGGTATTGACAGCTCACTGGGGGAGAGAATCACTTTGCGGTATCCGCGGTGCTCTGCATTGTGGAGAACGCAGTCGACCAGTTGGGTGCCGATCCCGGCGCCTCGATACTCGGACCGTACATAAAGGTGGCCGAGATAGCCCCAGCTGCCGGCTCCGCTGGTCCTGGGGCTCGGCATGCGCGTGTATTCGGTCAGGCACACCATTCCGACGGCCTGGCCCGTTGTGTGGGCAACCCAGACCGTGCGTTGGGGGTCGTCGGTCCACGACCTGACGGCCGTGGTGAAACCGCGTTCATCACGCCATGGGCCGATGGCATCGTCAGATTCCCGTGCCCACAACCATCTGAGCTCGGCTACAGCGGACGCCGCAGGGTTGTCGGTTATCAGAAGCGACAAGGTTTTTGACCCCAAAAGACAAACATGCCCCGCTCTGTACAGAGCGGGGCATGATGCAAAACCGTTCGATCCGGCCCTGACGGGTTGAACCCGCGGACGCGGATCGGGACAAGCGTCGGTTCGAGAACCGAATCAGCCTGCGAGGCCGCCGAGGAACTCAGCGTTGTCGATGAGGAACTGGAAGACGTCAAGCAATGCAAGTTCGAAAGTCGAGGTCATGACTTTGCCCTTTCGGTTGTTCGGATGACCGTGGCCGGGGGTCGACCGCGGTCGGATTACACCGCTGCAGTTCTAGAGTGTGAACCCGGATGACATTGTGGCAGCTTCCGCGAGCCACCGCACGACGAGGGCTGGCATAGGCGGTCGGCGGGCCCCAATGGTCATAAGGATTCAATAACTTTCTGCGGCAACATAAGTCGCGCCGTCTAATGCCCGTGGTAATGCGGAAGACGTCTCTTTGTCCCTTGTCGGCGGCCCGCGGGTCACCTGTTGTGCATATTGTTTTAACCTACTGTTATTGATCGTGAAACGAGCTAAAGGCCTCTGACCTGGCGCTCGAGGCGTATCGCCCGGCGGGCCGTCAGAGTGATGGCGGCGAAGCCCAGCACCGTCGTGGCGCCGACGATGACCCCGAAGGCCGATGGCGAGAAGACGGGGATCGGCACGCCCGACACCGCGATCGCGATCCCGGCCAGAGGTGGGTAGGCGATCGCCGTGCCCACGACTGCCGCGACCGCCACAGCAATCAGAGACTCCAGACGGATCATGCCGCGAACTTGCCGCGGACCCGCACCGAGCAGTTGCAGCAATGCGAACTCGCGACGCCGAGCCGAGGTCATCAGCACCAGGGTGTTGACCACCGCGATGCCGAGGAAACCCAGCAGCACCGCGAGCGCCACGACATTCACCGAGTCCTGCGCCCGCTGGTCCTGTCGGACGGCCGCGGCGAATCCGTCGGTTCTCATCACGGTCATGCCACCGGTGACTTCGATGGCCCGCTGCGCCTCGTCGACCCGGCCCGGTGCCGCCGACACCAGCATCTGGTCGACCAGTCCGGTCGTGGTGTGGTCTCGTACCTGTGCTGCCGGGAGGGTCACATCGCCGAAGCCGAGACCGCGGTCGTAGGTGGCGACAACCCGTGGTGTGATCACAGCGCCATCACCCATCCGCAGCGTCACGGTGTCTCCGACATCCGCGCTCATCGCCGACGACGCGTCGCGGCTCAGCGCCACCGCGCCGTCGGTCAGCTGCTGAAGGTCGCCGTCCCGGACATCGAGATCCATCGTGGCAGTGGTGCTCGCGGCGTCGACGCCTTGCACGGGATACGCCTCGGTGGTCGGAGCCTCGGAACTGTCCGTGGTGAACAGGGCCTTGGTGCGGGTGATCGGGTTGACCGCACCCACCGCGTCCATCGACGCGATCGTCGCGGCGAGTTGTGGGCTGATGCCGCCGGGGCCGGTCACGACCAGATCGGCCGTGGTCCCGCTCTCGGATTGGCGTTCAGCTGCTGCGGTCACCGTGCTCTGGCTGAACAATTGCACCGCCCCGATCGCGATGGCCAACGCCAGCGGAGTGATCGCCGCGGCAAGCCGGCGTCCATGGGCATTGAGATTGGCGGCCGCCAACACCGGCCCGGCTGAACCGGTGCGCAGCATCGGGCCGGAGACCACGCGCATGGCGCCCGAGACGAGGGCCGGACCGAGAAGGCCGAGAGCAATGACGAGGAGCACCGCAGATCCCCCGGCACCGGCCATCGCCGCAGGGCCGGGGATGAAAGCAGGCAGGGTTGCGACCACCAGCCCGCTCACCCCGACCGACAGTCCGAGGACCACGCGGGTCCGGCTCAGCTTCTCCGGCTCGACCGCTGACTCGCGCAGCGCATCGATGGGATCGAGGCGAGCCGGACGTCGAGCGGAGACAGCCGCAGCGAGCCGGGCGGTCGCGACCGCGGCGGCAACTGCGACAAGGGCAGGGACCGGTCCGTAGGCAAGCGAGAAGTCCGGCGGCACGATGCCGGCGTCGGCGAACCGGCCCCGCAGGACACCGGCCAACAGATAGCCGGGTGCCACTCCCAGAAGTGCCGCCACACAGGCGATGGCCCAGGTCTCGGCGCCGATCAGTTTGTGTATCTGACGCGGTGTGGCGCCGGTCGCCCGTAGCAGCGCGAAGTCGTGGCGGCGCTGCTGGACCGACAACGACAGCGTGCTCGACACGACAAACACCGCAATCATCAGGGCCACTCCGGCAAGTGCCGAGCTGAGCGCCACCAGCTCGCCGCGCGCCGCGCCGATGTCTACGTACTCGGCGTCCGCACGTGCCGGACCGGTGTAGGTGTCCACCTCGAGTCCGGGCAGGTGATCACGCACTCGGGAGGCGAGGGTCTCGGCGTCCACCCCGTCCTGTCCGATCAGACCGACGGTCGCCACCGTGCCGGCATGCGGCCAGAGTTGCTGCATCCGAACGTCGTCCAGGAACACCGTCGCCGGGCGGCCACCGGGTTCGGATGAGGATGCGCCGGCCACCCCGACAACGGTGTACGCGTGGGCGACTCCGCCGTGACGGAGCGTCACCTTCTGGCCCAGGTCTGCTGCACCTGTCATCACCACCTCGTCCGGTCCGGCCGGTGGGTGACCCGCTGCGATGTTGTACGGCGCGAGAACCGCCGACGACCATCCGTGCGCATCGAACGCGCGCCCGCTGTCGTCGGTGAGGGGAGCGCTGATGTCGCCGACCGCCAACTGCACGCCGGGTACCGCCGAGAGTTCGGCGACCGTCGATTCGGGAAGCCGCGCGCGTTCGATGTAGGGCTGGTCGACGTCCTCGGTGATGTCGAGCGATTGCGGAGCCCCGACCACCACGTCGGCGCCGGAAAGGCGGTGCGCTGTGACGCCTCCGCGGATCCCGGACTCGAACAGCACTCCGAGTGCGCACACCAAGAGGGCCGCGGAAAAGACCGTGACGAATACGGCCGTGAAGCTGTTGCGATGTTCTCTCAGGTTCGCGGCAGCGATGCTGTCCATGCGTGAACGTTGCATCGTCACCACTGCCCGAGGTCGGTGAGTGACCGGGCGATGGCCTCGGCGGTCGGTCCTTCGAGGTGGCCTGCCAGGCGGCCGTCGGCGAGGAACAAGACGCGGTCGGCTTGTGCCGCCGCGACCGGATCGTGGGTGACCATCACCACCGTCTGTCCCAGTTGGGTCGACGCTCCGCGCAAGAGCCCGAGGATCTGATGACCGGTCCGGCTGTCGAGCGCTCCGGTGGGTTCGTCGGCGAAAATGACGCGCGGTCGGGTGATGAGTGCACGCGCGATGGCGACCCGCTGTTGCTGCCCGCCGGAGAGTTCGGCTGGACGACGTCGGCTCATCTTCGCCAGCCCCACCGACGCCAGTGCGTGCTCGACGCGCGCGCGATCGGCGGTCCGGCCGGCCAGCAAGAGCGGCAATGTCACGTTCTGCTCCACGGTCAGCGACGACAGCAGGTTGTAGGCCTGGAATACAAAGCCGATGTGGTCGCGTCGGAATGTGGTGCGCGCCTTCTGCTTCAGGGCGCTGATCTCGGTGTCTCCCAGCCAGATCGAACCAGTGGTGGGTTGGTCGAGTCCGGCAGCACAGTGCAGGAACGTGCTCTTGCCTGAGCCGGACGGGCCCATGATCGCGGTGAATCCCTGCGGCGGCAACGTGAGACTGACGGAGTCCAGTGCGGTGACCTGGCTGCGGCCTGATGAATAGCTTTTGGTGACGTTGTCCAGGCGCAGCGCGGGTGTCGGCGACAACGATTTCAGGGGTTGAACGGGTGCTGTTGAAGTCATGTCAGCAACGCTATGAATCGGCGAGCCGTCGGACCATCCCGCTGGCCACCCAACCAATGGTGTAGCCCGCTATACCGTTTTCGCGCGGTGGTTACGGCATCCTGGAGCGATGAGTCGAAGCGAACAGGCCGCGAAGTGGTGGCGGGCATGTCGTTTCTTGATGGTCGAGGGCGCCGCGGCGCTGGTGTCGTTCGTGTTCGTGTTCGGCGCACTGATCATCGCGCCGTTGCTGATCCTCTTCGTCGGATGGCTGCTGGTACCCGCTTACGTGCGGGTGCTGCGTTTCTGGGCCGGGGAGGCCCGCCGTCGTACCGGGCGTTACACCGGCGTCGTGATTCCGGAGCGATACCCTCCGATGGAGGACCGCCTGGGATTCAGCGATCTACGAACCATGTTGTGGTCATCGCCGTTTCGCCGCGACCTGGCGTGGGTCACCGGCCACGCATTCGCTGCGCTCGTCGCAGGATTTGTTGCCGTGGTCCTGCCGCTGGCGGCGATCAACTCGATGTTGATACCGGCGTATTGGTGGGCGATGCCCGCAGACGAACCGGTGGGCAACATCTATCTGGTCACGTCGTGGCTCCTGGCCGCCACCATGCCGTTCATTGCGCTCGCCTATGCGGTGATCGCGTGGTGGCTGATCCCTGCGATGGCACGTGCCATCGCGGGCATGGCCACCAAACTTCTTGCACCCAGACGTGAAACCGAACTGACGCAACGGGTTACGGCACTGACCGAAAGCCGGGCCGCGGCACTCGATGCACACGCCGCCGAATTGCGGCGCATCGAACGCGATCTGCACGACGGTGCCCAGAATCGGTTGGTGGCGGTGGTGATGATGCTCGGTCTGGCCGAACGTTCGTTGCGTGTCGACCCCGAACAAGCTCTGCCGCAACTGCTTCGGGCGCAAGACGCCGCATCCGATGCACTGTCGGAGCTGCGGACCCTGGTGCACGACATTTATCCGCCGATCCTCGACGAGCTCGGCCTCGAAGGAGCAGTCGCAGCTCTTGCCGGGCGCTCCTCCATCACCTGCGTCCTGGATGTGCGGAATTTGATGCGTGCACCAGCCGCTGTGGAAGCTGCCGCCTACTTCGTGGTGGCCGAAGCGCTGACCAACGTGGCCAAGCACAGCGGCGCGGAGACCGTGTACCTGACCATCAGTACTCGCGGCGACGAGAACGGGAACACGATGGTCATCACCGTTGTCGACGACGGTCGCGGCGGGGCCGAGGAGACCGCGGGTAGTGGGCTGTCGGGAATCCGCCGTCGGGTGGCAGCATTCGAGGGAACGATGACGTTGAACAGCCCTGCAGGCGGGCCGACAGAACTCGAAGTGGAGCTGCCATGCGGATTTTGATCGCCGAGGACGACTCCCTGCTGCGGGAGGGGCTCGCGCTGCTGCTGCGTAGCGTCGGGATCGAGGTGACCGCCGCGGTCGCAGATGCCGAGCAGTTCCTCGAGTCGTTCGACGCGGACCCGCCCGACGGCGCAGTGCTCGACGTCCGGATGCCGCCGACGTTCACCAACGAGGGATTGAAGGCGGCCATCGAGGCACGCCGCCGGGTCCCCAACTTTCCCGTGCTGGTTCTGTCTGCCTACGTCGAGGACAGATACGCCGGAGAGCTGCTGGCGGGCAGTGCATCGGGGGTGGGCTACCTGCTCAAGGAGCGGGTCGGCAAAGTCGAAGAATTCGTCGACGCGCTCGAACGCGTGGTCGCGGGCGGAACGGTGATGGACCCGGAAGTGGTGTCGCAGTTGATGAGCCGTCGTCGGGCCGACGACCCGATCCGATCGCTCACACCTCGCGAATCGGAGGTGCTGCGGTTGATGGCCGAAGGCCTCGGTAACGCCGACATCGCTCGCAAGCTGGTGGTCAGCGACACCGCAGTGAGCAAACACATCGGCAACATCTTCGCCAAGCTCGGACTGACCACCTCTGATACGGGGCATCGGCGGGTGCTTGCGGTGCTGGCTCACCTGCGGTCATAGAGACGTTGACCGCGCCATCGGTCGATAAGTTAGGGTAACCATACTTACTGGCGCTCGAGAAGGTGGCTTTGGGATGTATGTGATGAATCGTCGGCAGATGTTGACGTTGACCTTGACCGCGGCAGCCGGCGTTGTGGTCGCCGGCTGTTCGTCGAGCAGCGACTCAACCGATTCGGACGTCGCCGTGTCCGCCGAGCCCGGCGCATTCCCGGTGACGATCGACCACGTCCACGGCTCGACGACCATCGAACAAGCACCCAAACGCATCGCGGTGGTGGGAATCGGCGACGCGGACGTGCTCTTGTCGCTGGGTGTCATTCCTGTGTTGGTGCCGGTGTGGACCGGATCCACCGATGACGGAATCGGGCGGTGGGCCGAGCCGCGGGTGGCTGGCGCAGATCCCGAAGCGTTGGAGAACGCGACCTCTGACTTCAGTATCTCCGCAGTGGCAGCGGCGCAACCCGATCTCATTGTGGCAGTGAACAATGCGATCGATGCATCGACCTACGGACAATTGTCCGGCATAGCTCCGACGGTGTTGCACGCGGCCGACCAGACCGACTGGGTGTTGCCGTGGCAAGACGTCACCAACCGGATCGGCGCCGCAGTCGGGCTGCCTGGGGCCGCCGCGCAGGCTGTCGAGGACACCCAGAACCTCATCGTCGAACGGCGAGAACAGAATCCGCAGTTCGTGGGCCGCACCGCCACTGTGGTCGCTCGATGGGCCGATGGCAACCTTCGTGCTTACAGCCCTTCATCGGCGCGTGCCCAGTTGCTGACGGGATTGGGGTTTGTGCCACCCGTCGGGATCGCCGACAAGTTCGGTGACAATCTCTACGTCGACATCTCGGCGGAGAACGTCTCGTTGCTCGAGTGCGACCTGCTGTTGTTCGACAACTGGGAGCGGGCGAGGGTTCAGATGGAGGCGTCGCCGCTGTTCATGGGACTGGATGTGGTGCGTTCGGGAGGGCTCGTCAAGCTGGATCCGATTGTCTCCGATGCGGTGTCGATGCCGAACCCGCTGACCATCCCGTTTGTTCTCGACGCCTTCGTCGATCAGATCAACGAGGCGCCGATCTGGACCTAGACGGCTATCGCTACCGGTCCGGCGTCAGGGTGACGCCGGTACCACAGCATGAGGCCGCCGACAGCGCCCGCGACCGCCGCCGTCACGGCGCACCACACCAGTGCCGTCGCGAGGTCGGTCTCTGATGTCAGGTCATACAGGCCCCCGACTCCGACGGAGGCGATCAGGCATCCGAGTCCGGCGATACTGTTGAGCATTCCGAAGTGCGCGCCCAGATTGTGTTCGCCCGCAAGGGATGCGACGGTGTCGCGCATCGGGGGCACCATCAGCATCTGGCCGATGTGGAGCAGGGCAACCCATCCGGCGACCGCGGCGAATTGCCATGCGGTGTTGTGGGTGAGCCCGTCTGCGGCGGCAGGCACAAGGAACGACACGGCCATCACCGAGAGTCCACCGATGACCGCCTCGCGATGGCCGATGCGATGGACAAGCCGAACCACCGGTCGTTGCCACAGGATGACCATCAACGCAGCGCCGGCATAGAACCAGCCCAATGCGCTCTGGTTGCCGGCGATGCTCTCTAGTTCGGCCGGCAGCATCAGATACAACAGGCTGTACGCCGACAGCTGCGCTGCGCACAGTGCGGCGTAGGCAAGAAACACCCTGTGCGACAACACTGAACGCCACACCGCCCAGATCCGGCGGTCGGCTGGGGTGACCGATCCCGGCAACATTGCCGACGTGGTCACAGTTGCGGGGAACCACCGAAAGAACGCAATCCACAGTGCGGCGAAGAGCGCCGCGGCCGAGCACGTTGTCCACGCGAATGGCACGCCGAGCAAGGCTGCGCCCAGGAGCGGGCCGAGAACGGTTCCGGTGCGGCTACACATCTGTTCGAGGCCGAACAGTTCTGTGCGGCGCATGATGTTCTGCCGCTCCAGCAGCGCGCCATAGCTGGCATTGGCCGCTTCTACCGCGGGCGCGAACAGGGCGGCCGCCAACCCGATGAGCAGCACGCCGACAACAACTCCGACGAGGGATTCGGCGAAACCGACGGCGATGAACCCGACGATTCGTACTGCGATTCCGATGAGGACGATCCGCCTGACACCGAACCGGTCGGCAAGGCTGCCACCGACGAAGAACATCCCCTGCTGGGAAGCCATACGCAGACCGAGAACCAGTCCGACGATCCATGCCGCAAAGCCGAGGCCCTCAGAAAGGTGGACGGCCAGAAAGGGCACCACGAGATAAAAGCCGATGTTGAACAGGACCATTGATGCCAACATCAAACGCACGGGACCTGGCAGAGCAGCAATTCGCGTCAGGCCCGCCGGCACGCCGATCACCAATGCACCCGTATCTCGCTTCCGATGACGCCATTGCAGCGGCGCGCGTCAGCGTTGGGCGGCGCGCGCTGCACTCATCCTGCCAGTCGGCCCCATACCCTTGTGGTCAGGGGCTGTCTACGGCATCGGGGTGCCACGCGGGGTGCGTTTGATGAGCGGAAACGTTGTGGTGCAACGAATTGACGCATTGTCGCAGGTGGTGCGCTCTTCCGAACAATCCCGGCCGCGTGCAGCGTTCGCTACACACGGCCAGGATCAATTGGTCAACGACGAACTGACCGGAACCGAAGATCGGTCTAAGCGTCGCTACCGGTGACGATGACCTCCGCGAAATCCCACAGTGCATTGTCGATGGATTCGATGAAGTAAAAAATTGCAGACAGCATTATGGTCCTTCCCGACCCTGATTTGTTTGTTGCCCTGTGATGCAATGAAACGAGATTGATATCCCTGTTTCATGAATATCACGAGTGTGTCGGCTATCACAAGGGCTTGGGTAATTCACCGCGAAGTGGACGACTTTCGCACGATGACTTTCATCTCCCGGCCAGGTCTGTCTCAGCATGGGAAGCAATTTTTCTGCGGTCTGGCCGGTTGTTCACGCTGAGCGCGAGCGTCTGGTGAAAGATCTGAGCGACATACCTGCCGATGCTTGGGCGACGCCATCACTGTGCCCGGGTTGGGATGTGCACGACGTTCTGGCCCACCTGATCGACGGGGCGCTGACCACCCGTCTCGGATTCGTGCGTCGGATGATGGCCAACCGGTTCGACTTCGATCGCGACAACTCGGCCGGAATAGCCCGGCAAAAGCGTGCTGATCCCGGACAGACGATCGAAGCGTTGGTCGAGGTGATCACATCGACGAGGACGCCGCCGGCCAACTCGTCGACGAGGTTCGCCGAGATCTTTGTCCACGGCGAGGACATCCGGCGCCCGTTGGGCATCGATGCGGACTATCCGGTGGATCCTGTGGTCGAGGCGCTCAGATATCAGGCGAAAACCGCGGTCGGGTTCGGTGGGGGACGAGAACGGGTGGTCGGGCTGCGTCTGACCGCCACCGACTCGGACGTCGTGCTCGGGGGTGCTGACGCCGATGAGGTGCGTGGCCCGGCGATCGATCTGCTCCTGGCGGTGTCGGGTCGTCCGGTTCCGCCCGGCGCGTTGGTGGGGCCGGGCGCGGCGAAACTCGCGACGGCCGCGTAAGTCGGCCCCGACAAAGATCGGCACAAAATCTTCTAGTTGAGCGGAACAGACTCAACTCTTGGTGCGTTACACCTTCTGAACGGGCACACTAGGAGCCCGTACCTGCTTGTTATTACCGAAGGAAGGTGCACGAGTGGACAGTTTCAACCCCACCACCAAGACGCAGGCCGCATTGTCGGCCGCGGTGCAGGCGGCAGCCGCCGCAGGCAACCCCGATGTCCGACCGGCACACGTGCTCGTCGCGCTGCTCGATCAGTCCGACGGGATCGCTGCGCCGCTGCTCAAGGCGGTCGGCGTTGATCCCGCTCAGGCGCGCACTGCCGCCCAACAGCTGGTCGACCGACTGCCGACGGCATCCGGCGCCAGTTCAACCCCACAACTCAGTCGCGAGTCGATCGCGGCGGTCTCGGCGGCCCAGCAGCTCGCCGGCGAATTGAGCGATGAGTACGTCTCCACCGAACACCTGGTTGTCGGGCTGGCGACCGGCGACTCCGACGTCGCGAAGTTGCTCGCCAACCTGGGCGCCACTCCGCAGTCGTTGCGTGATGCGTTCGTGGCCGTGCGCGGCAACGCCCGCGTCACCACCGCCGATCCGGAAGGCACGTACCAGGCGCTGGAGAAGTACTCCACCGACCTGACCGCCGCCGCACGCGAAGGCAAGCTCGATCCGGTCATCGGCCGCGACACCGAGATCCGTCGTGTGGTGCAGGTCCTCAGTCGCCGTACCAAGAACAACCCTGTTCTGATCGGCGAGCCCGGCGTGGGTAAGACCGCCATCGTCGAGGGACTCGCCCAGCGCATCATCGCCGGCGACGTCCCCGAGAGCCTGCGCGGCAAAACCGTTGTCTCCCTGGACATGGGGTCGATGGTCGCCGGTGCGAAGTATCGCGGCGAGTTCGAAGAGCGGCTGAAGGCCGTTCTGGAAGAGATCAAAGGTTCTGCGGGCCAGGTCATCACCTTCATCGATGAGCTGCACACCATCGTCGGCGCCGGTGCCACCGGCGAGGGCGCCATGGACGCGGGCAACATGATCAAGCCGATGCTGGCACGCGGTGAACTGCGGCTCGTGGGCGCAACCACGCTGAGCGAATACCGCCAGTACATCGAGAAGGACGCCGCTCTCGAACGCCGGTTCCAGCAGGTGTACGTGGGAGAACCCTCGGTCGAAGACGCCATCGGTATCTTGCGTGGGCTCAAAGAGCGCTACGAGGTGCACCACGGTGTCCGGATCACGGACTCCGCACTTGTTGCCGCCGCCACCCTGAGCGACCGATACATCACCGCAAGGTTCCTGCCCGACAAGGCAATCGACCTCGTGGACGAAGCGGCATCGCGTCTGCGGATGGAGATCGACTCCCGTCCGGTCGAGATCGACGAAGTCGAGCGTGTGGTCCGTCGACTCGAGGTCGAGGAGGTCGCGCTCGCCAAGGAAACCGATGAGGCTTCCAAGGTGCGCCTGGACAAGCTGCGCCAGGAACTCGCCGATCACCGCGAAAAGCTGAACGAACTCTCCGCGCGTTGGCAGGGCGAAAAGCAGGCGATCGACGCGGTGCGAGATCTCAAGGAACGTTTGGAGCACCTCCGTGGTGAGTCCGAGCGCGCCGAGCGAGACGGAGATCTGGGACGTGCAGCAGAGCTGCGATACGGCCAGATTCCCGTCCTGGAAAAGGAACTCGACGCGGCTGCCGCCAAGTCTGGTGCGGTCAACGGCGACGTGATGTTGCAGGAAGAGGTCGGGCCCGACGATGTGGCGCAGGTCGTCTCATCCTGGACAGGTATTCCGGCCGGCCGCATGCTCGAAGGCGAGACCGCCAAGTTGCTGCGGATGGAAGACGAACTCGGATCGCGGGTCGTCGGCCAGAAGCAGGCCATCGAAGCGGTGTCGGACGCGGTTCGTCGCGCGCGGGCCGGTGTGGCCGACCCGAACCGTCCGCTCGGATCGTTCCTGTTCCTCGGCCCCACGGGTGTCGGCAAGACCGAGCTCGCCAAGGCGCTGGCAGAGTTCCTGTTCGACGACGAACGTGCCATGGTGCGCATCGACATGAGCGAGTACGGCGAAAAGCACAGTGTCGCACGGCTCGTGGGTGCGCCTCCGGGATATGTCGGCTACGAGTCCGGCGGCCAGTTGACCGAAGCGGTTCGGCGTCGCCCGTACACGGTGGTGCTGTTCGACGAGGTCGAGAAGGCCCACCCCGACGTGTTCGACGTGCTGTTGCAGGTGCTCGACGAGGGACGGTTGACGGACGGTCAAGGCCGCACGGTCGACTTCCGGAACACCATCTTGGTCCTCACGTCGAACCTCGGTGCCGGCGGAAACAAGGACCAGGTCATGGCGGCGGTGCGCTCGGCGTTCAAGCCCGAGTTCATCAACCGGCTCGACGACGTGGTGGTGTTCGACTCGCTCACCGAGGAGCAGCTGGTGTCCATCGTCGACATCCAGTTGGGCCAGTTGCAGAAGCGGCTCGCGCAGCGTCGACTACATCTCGAGGTCTCGGACAACGCCAAGAAGTGGCTCGGCACACGCGGTTTCGATCCCCTGTACGGGGCCCGGCCACTGCGTCGACTGGTTCAGCAGGCCATCGGCGACCAGCTCGCGAGGGCGCTGCTCTCCGGCGACATCACCGACGGCGACGTAGTGCCCGTGAACACCAGCGCCGACGGCGAGACGTTGGTCCTGGGCTGATCCAATTCGCTCCACCTGTCTGCGTTCGCTCCGGTTGTAACCAGAGCGAACGGCAGCAGGTGGAGCGAATTGGTGTTTCTAGCGAACGAAGTCGACCTGCACCTCGGTGACCCACTGGCTCTGGTCATCTGACATCTCGAGGTAGATCTCCCGGCCCTGACCGGTCAGTCTGTAACCCTGCTCGCCGACCCACCGGTTGAGTGTCTGGTAGGTGCTGTCGATCTGATCCATCGACCCGAGGTGGATCATCGAGGCCACCTCGCCACCGGGGATGTCGAAGGTCTCCAGCCCGGCAACGGAGTCGGCGGCCACCGGGAAGGTAGCGTGCACCCACACCGCGTCGGGCGAGTGTTCCGGTGCCGGAGCGTAATACGCGATGCTCGGTCCGACGGGCGTCTGCCCGGCGGCGCCCAGGGCTTCGATGATCCGTGGGTACAGCGGCTGGATCACCGGCCCGATGTCTTCACTGGTGACACTGTCGGCCAGGGCCCGAAGGCCGATGGTGGTGGCCGGTTCAACTGTCTTGGTGGTGATGTTGGGTTCTGACATGCTGTCCTCCGATTCGATGAGTCGAAGCCTCGCCTCCACCCGGGCGAGCCGGTGCTGATCCTGGCGGATCTGCGACTCGAGTTCGACCTGACGCAGCCGCAGCATCGCGCGCAGATCCGCGCCGGTCAGCTCGCCGTCGAGAATGCGGCGGACCTGCTCGAGTCGTAGACCGAGGTCCTTGAGCGCGACGATGCGGTTGAGCCGTTCCAGCTGGGACACCTCATAGAACCGGTATCCGCTGTGGGGGTCGATGACCTGCGGTGTGAGTAGGCCTATCGAGTCGTAGTGCCGCAACATCCGTACCGACACCCGGCCGAGTTTGGCGAAATCTCCGATGGTTTTCATGGCGGTCCCCACGTTGCAGGCTGACACGGTGTCAGGGTCAAGGGTGTCGCACAACAGGTTGTTCGGCTCACGCACGCTCCGGTGCGTCACGCGCCTGTTCGAACTTGCGCGAGACGCACGGAACGGTGCGCCGGGGCCGCCGACAGCAAAAACCGGGCCGCGCCCGCGAGGGCACGACCCGGTTCTCCGGCCGATGAAGATCAGGCGGCGACCACCGCGGCATTCTGGGTTTCGTCGCCGAGGGCGTGCCGATTCATGCGGATCATGAAGACGGTGACCGCAAGGGCCAGCGCCATGAACCCGGCTCCCCAGTAGAACGCCACGTCGTAGCTGTGGATGCTGGCCGAGATGAAGGCCTCTGGATCGACGGGAACCGGTTTTCCGTCTTCGCCGATCCTCGTTGCGCTGCCGGAATCGTTCGAGAACACCTGCGCCACAATGGTACTCAGTAGCGCAACGCCCACCGAACCGCCGACCTGCTGCGCAGTGTTCACCAGGGCGCTGGCGACGCCCGAGTCCTCGACGTCGATGCGGTGCAGCGCCACTGCCTGCATGGCCACGAACACCAGGCCCATGCCGAGCGCGATCAGGAGCTCACTGGGCAGGATGTGGGTGAGCCATGACGAGTCGGAGTCCAGCTGGGCGAGGTAGAGATAGCCCAGGACACCCGAGACGGTGCCGGCGATCATCAACGGCCGCGGACCGAACCGCGGCAGCAGGGAGCTGGCTGCTCCCGCTGACACGATCAGAGCGATCGGGAACGGAAGGAACAGGACCCCGGCCCGCAGCGGTGTCTCCCCGAGCGTGTTTTGGAAGTAGTAGCTGAGGAAGAGGAACATCGCGAACATCGCCGTCGGGATGATGAAGGCGACCAGGTAGGCGCCACCGCGGTTGAGCTCGCCAGGAATACGGAGCGGCAGCAGCGGATTGGACGTGCGCATCTCGATCGCCACGAACACGGCGAGCAACACCGCGCCGGCGACGAAGAAGAAGATGGTCGATGCTGCGCCCCAGCCGGATTCAGCTGCCTTGGTGAACGCGTAGACGATGCTGATCAGGCCCAGGGTCACCGTGATCGCGCCGGGGAGGTCATAGCCACCGGTTCGTTTGGTGGGGATGTCCCGGATCACCAGCCACAGTCCACCGATGGCCGCGATGATCGCGATCGGGGTGTTGACCAGCATGGTCCAGCGCCACGACAGGTACTCGGTGAGCGCGCCACCTGCGATGAGGCCGATTGCGGCGCCACCGCCCGACACCGCTGCGTAGACGGCAAAAGCGCGTGCACGTTCACGGTGTTCGGTGAATGTGACGGTGATCAGGGACAGGGCTGCGGGGGCGAGAATGGCTGCGAACACACCCTGCAGCGCGCGTCCGGCGAAGAAGGACATTGCGTCCCATGCGAATCCGGCCATGGCCGACGATGCGGCGAAACCGGCCAGGCCGATCAGGAACATCCGGCGGCGGCCCAGGTAGTCGGCCATCCGGCCACCCAGTAGCAGTAGACCGCCGAACATCAGGGTGTAGGCGGTGAGCGCCCACTGTCTGTTGGCATCGGAGATGTCGAGATCGACCTGCGCGTAGGGCAAGGCGATCGTGATGATGCTGGCGTCGAGCACCACCATCAGCTGGGCGAGGGCGATGATTCCCAGCGCCCACCATCGGCGCGAGTCGCCGGTCGACTTCGGTGCGGCCGCGCTGTCTTTCGCGAGCCCGCTGTCAGGTGAATCCTGTGAGATGACGGTGTCGGGTGAAGCCACGAGATCCTCATATCTGAAGAGGGGGTGATTGGGTCCTCGGCAATAGTGGCAGAGTCAGACATAAGTCGTCAAGCGACAAAATACGGACATTGCCAATTGGCGCGCTCCGCAGCATTTTCTGAGATGTCGAGTTATCATGTGGACGTGACACTCGCAGAAGCCGCAACTGGCCAGGTCAGAGCCGGTCTTCGGGAACGTAAGAAGGTGCAGACCCGTGATCGGCTGATCGCGGCTGCCCTGAAGTTGTGTGACGAACAAGGCTTCGAGGCCACCACGGTCGACCAGATCTCGGACGCTGCGGACATCTCGCCCCGCACGTTCAACCGGTACTTCGCGACCAAAGAGGACGTTGTGCTCGCGCCGGTCGAGGACATGATCGTGGCCATGACCGACTCCCTCGACGCGCAACCGCGGACCGGCAACGAGATCGAGGCGCTGATCAACGCGCAGGTGCAGATCCTCGGTGGACAGTGCCCCGTCGGCTCGGTGGACCTCTCCCGGTTCGAGACGATGAACCGGATCATCCAGAACGCGCCGGCGGTGAACGCACGTGGCATGGAACTCAGCGACAGAAAGTTCCGCAGCATCAGCGACAAGGTCGCCGAGCGCATGGAAGTGCCGGCCGACGACGCGCGGGTGCGTGTCATCGTCTCGGTGTACATGTCGCTCATGCACATCTCGCTCGACACCTGGCGGTGCGGGCAGGCCGGCTCGATAGCCGATTCGACCGTGGCGGCGGACACGCTCAAGGCCACGTACCAGACGTTCCGTGAGGTCGCCAAGAACCTCTGAACTCCCGGTCGATGCAGTTGTCCGGGCTCTGTGGTTGGTTGGAAGTGTGGGCACACAGCGATGGCGAGCCGAGCAGGTACTGGCGCTCGCTCCCGACCCGGGTTCGCAGGCGGCGGGCCGAAAACTCTCCGTACCCGCGCCGTGGTCGTCGCAGGGTTGCACCGACCAGGTGGTGTGGGGGCTGTGCCGGGGCAGCGGCCGAAATCCGTACCAGACGATCGTCGATCTGAGCGGTCCCGCCTACAAGTGCTCCTGCCCTTCGCGGAAGTTCCCCTGCAAACATGCGCTCGGGCTGATGTTGCTCTGGGCTGCGGGCGGTGTGCCCGAAGAACCGCAGGTTGCAGACTTTGCCAGAGCGTGGATCGACGAGCGGGTGGCGAAAGCCGCCGCGGCGCCGGCCCGTCCGGCCCGAGCGGAACCGAAAGATCCCGAACGTGCGGCCCGCACTGCACAGCAGCGAGAATTCCGCGTCGCCGGCGGCCTGGACGAATTCGAGATGTGGCTCGATGACCAGGTGCGCAGTGGCCTGGCCGGTGCGGAGGCCGATCCGTACCGGCGTTTCGACCCGGTGGCGGCGCGACTCGTCGATGCGCAGGCGCCTGGCCTGGCCCGTCGGGTGCGTGAGCTGCCCGCGATGGTGACGGGCACCCGCTGGCCCGAGCGGCTGCTCAGAGAACTGGCGATGCTTCGGCTGTTGGTGCAAGCACATCGATCTTTGCGTGATCTCGATCCGGCGATGGCCGCCAACGTACGCAGGCACGTCGGCTACCCGGTAGCCCGGGCCGACGTGTTGGCGAGCGCACCCGTGAGCGACACCTGGAAGATCGTGGCCGTCCGTGACCGGGATGATGAGCAGCTGGTCACCCGCCGGATCTGGTTGTGGGGCAGCGGCACCGGACGGCGCGCGGTGGTGTTGTCGTTCGCGCCCACCGCGGCCGGGCTCGACGGGCGGTTCCTGGCGGGCATGGTGTTCGACGGCCCGCTGTACTTCTATCCGGGGTCGCCGCCGCTGCGCGCGCTGGTTGCCGACGGCGACCTCGGGATGAGGCCGCCGGACCTGGCCGGCTCGGGGGTACCCCTCTTCGGGGACACCGTCTCGGCCGCACTCGCCGATCGGGCCGATGCGATAGCAAAAGACCCTTGGCTGCAGACGTTTCCGGTGGCCATTGTCGGGCGCCCGGCCGTCGCTGACGGCGTCAGGTTGCTCGTAGACGATGACGGCGCGTCGGTGAGCCTCGACACCTCCGACGACCGCTGGTACACCCTGCTGGCCATCTCCGGCGGCCACGCCGTGCAGGTCTTCGGCGAATTGGGGCCGGAAGGGCTTGATCCGATTGCAACCGAACCACTTTCGGTGCAGCAGATAGGTGCGGCGTGAACGCCTGGGACGAGTTGGTGTCCGCGGCCACGGTGGGGGTGGGTGGCAAGGCGCTCGAGATGACCGAGTTCGACCCGGCCATCGCCGAACCGGTGGGCCTGATCGACCGTAGAGACGCCGTGGCAGCGGTCTACTCGATCGCGGCACTCCACACGGTGGCCGTCCGGGCCGGGATGCCTGCCGGACCTCAGGTTGACGCGATGGCGCCCGCACCGGACGAGGACCGTCCGGTGATGAACGAGCGGCTTGCCGGACTGCTCGGTCAGGCACTCGATTCCGGTGAAGAGCTGGCCACCTGGGCCATCGAATCCATGGCCGCCCGCGACCTGCGAGTGCCGCCGGGGATGATTCCGGCACTGCTGCAACGCACTGCCAGACAGGTCCGCATCAGACCTGCAGTAGCGGTCTTGGTCGGTGAACGGGGACGGTGGCTCAGCGATGTCAGTGACATCCCCGGCACCCTCCCGGCCCGTGATCTCACTGCCGAGCGTGACGTCGATGTCGAGGAGGTGTGGTCTCTCGGAAGTACGCCGGCACGGGTGGAGGTGTTGCGTCGTTGGCGTACAACGGATTCGGCCGAAGCTTTGCGCCGGCTTCAGGAGACCTGGGCATCGGAGCCCGGTGACGTGAGGGCGGCGTTGCTGGGTGCGCTGGACGTCGGGCTGTCGCCCACCGACGAGGCATTTCTCGAGATGGCCCTCGACGACCGCAAGGGTTCGGTGCGGGCCGGTGCCGCCCGCCTGCTCACCAAGATTCCCAATTCCGTGTTGCAGAAACGGATGATCGACCGGGCCCGGGCTGTCCTGGTGGGTTCCGGTGGTGGCCGCCGGTGGCGTATCGCACTGGTGCTACCCGAGGGTGCCGACCAGGCCGCTCGCCGTGACGGCATCGATCCCACACCTCCGCGGGGAACAGGGGCAGGCGCATGGCTTGCCCGTCAGGTTCTCGAGAGAACGCCACTGGCTTTGTGGGAGGGCATCTTCGGTAAGACCCCGGCGTCATTGGTCGAGGCGGTCGCCGATGACGACGCCGACATCGTCCTCGGCGCGTGGAGTGCTGCCGCCGTCGCGCAACACAGCGCGACGTGGGCTCGGGCTCTGTACCGATGGAAAGGCGCTGAACCGGGCCTGGTCGGAGTGCTCGACGAGGCAGAGAGGGGTGAGGCGGCAGTGTGGTGGTTACGCAACCGACGCCCGCCCGGAGCAGTACTGCCGCACCTACCGGTGCCGTGGCCGGACGAGGTGGCCGCAACAGCTCTCAACCTCGTTCTCCGAGAAGCAATCACGGGTTCGGGAACACAACTCTGGCTTTGGCGTGGGCTGGTCGACCACCTGCGTACCGGCCTCCCCGTCGGGCCGGGCCACCGGTGGATCGAACAGATCGACGCGGTCACCGACCGGATGAAGGGCGGCTGGCCCCAGCTGCTCGAACCACTCAAGTGGGCGCTGATCCTGCGCGCCGCGATCACCGAGGAGATGAAGTGACAGACAACGATGCGTCCACGGTGAACACAGACATCCTGCGACCACATGCAGAGCAACTGTATGCGCACGAGCTGACGGCGCTCGCCGGCACCGACGACCGGCCCCGGCCACCTCACTGGAACTTGTCCCCAGCGGCGGTGGTGACCTATCTGCTGGGCGGCACACTCGACGACGGAACGACCATCTCTCCCAAGTACATCGGGCCCCGGCGCCTGGTCGAGGTGGCGGTCGCGACACTGGCGACCGACCGGGCGCTGCTGCTGCTCGGGGTACCCGGTACCGCCAAGACGTGGATGTCCGAGCACCTCACGGCCGCCATCAGCGGCCGTTCCACCCTGTTGATCCAGGGCACCGCCGGTACTCCGGAGGAAGCTATTCGCTACGGATGGAACTATGCCCGACTGCTGGCCGAGGGCCCGAGTGAGCAGGCACTGGTTCCGTCACCGATCATGACCGCGATGCGTGAAGGGAAGATCGCACGCATCGAGGAACTCACCCGCATCCCGTCCGATGTGCAGGATGCGCTCATCACGGTGTTGTCGGAGAAGTCGCTCCCGATACCCGAACTCGACACCGAAGTGCAAGCGGCCAAGGGTTTCTCGGTGATCGCCACCGCGAACAACCGAGACCGCGGTGTGAACGATCTGTCGTCGGCTCTTCGTCGTCGTTTCAACACGGTGGTCTTGCCGCTGCCGGCGACCGCCGACGAGGAGGTCGCGATCGTGACGCAGCGCGTCCAAGCCCTCGGGCAGACGCTGGAACTGCCGGAGATCCCGAGTGCTTCCGATGAGATCCGCCGGGTGGTCACGGTGTTCCGCGAACTGCGGTCGGGACTGACGGCTGACGGCCGGACCCGGGTGAAGCAGCCGTCCGGCACCTTGTCGACGGCCGAGGCGATCTCGGTGATCACGCACGGTGCGGTGATGTCGGCCCACTTCGGTGACGGTGTGCTCCGGCCCTCCGATACTGCCGCGGGCATCCTGGGCGCCGTGGTCAAGGATCCGGTCGCCGATGCGGTGGTGTGGACGGAGTACCTGGAAGCCGTTGTGCGCGAACGCAACGATTGGGCCGACTTCTACCGGGCGTGCCGAGAGGCCGGATCTTGACGGCGGTGTCCGAACTGAGTACCGGCACCACGCCACCGCAGGCGCTCGACACCGGGCGCCCCGAAGATGTTGGCCCGGGCACCTACGTGCTCGGGATACGGCACCACGGGCCGGGTTCGGCCCGCGGGGTCCTGGCCGAGTTGAGGCGCATCGACCCGGACATCGTGCTCATCGAAGGACCGGCTGATGCCGATCCTCTTGTGGGTTTCGTCGGGTCGGACGAGATGTCGCCGCCTGTTGCCATCCTCGCGTATGCGGCAACCAAACCTGCGGTCGCGGCATTCTGGCCCTTCGCCGCGTTCTCGCCCGAGTGGCAGGCCATGTGCTGGGCCGTCGACAATGCCCGGCCGGTCCGATTCTGCGACCTACCGGCTTCGATGGTGTTGGCCCACAGCGGTGGTGGTGGCCGGAGCGAGACCGAGCCGACGGACGATGACCTCACCCTCGACCTGGCCGAACCGGATGGTCTGGACGCGGCTGCCCCCGTACGGACCGATCCCATCGGAGTGCTCGCCGACGCGGCCGGGTACGACGATCCGGAACGATGGTGGGATGACGTCATCGAAACACGCTCAGATGGTGCGGGTTTTGATGCCATCGCCGAGGCCATGACCGCGTTGCGCGAGGAGCTTCCGCCGGTGGGCGATCTTGATGAACGACTGCACGAAGAACGACGCGAGGCACACATGCGTCAGGTGCTGCGCAAAGCGCTCAAAGAGCCAGGTGTGCAGAAGGTTGCGGTGATCTGCGGAGCGTGGCACGCCCCGGCGTTGATGGGGAAGTTGCCGCCCGCAACCGCGGATGCCAAAGTGCTCCGCGGCACTCCCAAGGTCCGGGTGAAACTGGCGTGGGTGCCGTGGACGCATTCGCGACTGGCGTTCGCCTCCGGCTACGGCGCAGGCGTGGTGTCGCCCGGCTGGTACCACCACCTGTTCACGCAGCATCAGGACGTGATCACCCGGTGGCTGGTCAAGGTCGCACACCTGCTGCGCGCCAAAGACATCGCGATCTCGTCTGCGCACATCATCGAGGCCGCCCGGCTCGCCGAGAGTCTGTCGACGCTGCGCCGGCGACCACTGCCGGGGCTTGCGGAGGTCAGCGAGGCGACCGAGGCGGTGATGTGCGACGGCGACGACACGGTGATGCGACTGATCACCGACGAGCTGGTGATCGGGGAGCAGTTGGGGTCCACGCCCACGGACGCCCCGACGGTACCTCTGGAGGCGGATCTGCGTGCTGTTGCCCGTTCGGCCCGGCTCAAGATCGAACCCATGGTGCGTGAGCTCGTGTTGGACCTACGCAGACCTCCTGATCTGGCGAAGTCGGTTCTGCTGCATCGGCTTGCAGCCCTGTCGATCGACTGGGGCGTACCGGAAGACGTGAGCGGTTCGGGCACCTTCAAGGAGGGCTGGCTCGTGGCGTGGAAGCCCGATTTTGCGGTGGACATCGTGGTCGCATCGGCGTGGGGAACAACGGTGGAGGCTGCCGCGACCAACAGGCTGATCGAGCGTGCGGTCAAGGCGTCCCGCTTGTCCGGGGTCACCGCTGTACTCGAACAGGCGCTTCTCGCCGACCTCCCGGGCGCGGTGAACCAGGTGCTGAACGCTTTACGAGACCGCGCTGCGCTCGACCGCGACGTGGAACATCTGATGAGCGCTTTGCCTGCCCTGTCGCGGGCCTTGCGCTACGGCGATGTGCGAGGAACCGACACCAGCGCCCTCGCCGAGGTCACCACATCGTTGCTGGTCCGGGTCTCTGCGGGACTACCCGCTGCGATCACCGGACTCGGCGCGGACGCTGCCGCCGAGTTCCGGACGTTGATCGATCAGGTGCACGAGGTGACTGCTCTGGTCGAACAGGGCGGGGTGGCCAGAGAAGAAGCCGCGAACTGGCGTGAGGTGCTCCGCGGCCTGGCCGATCGGCGGGATCTGCACGGTTCTCTGGTCGGTCGCATCGTCCGAATCCTGCTCGACTCCAGGGAGATCGACGGCGATGAGGCGGCAACGCGGTTGCATCGTGCGCTCTCGGTGGGCGCGGTGCCTGCGGACAAGGCTGCCTGGATCGACGGTTTCATCGGTGGGGGAGGCCTGCTGCTGGTGCACGATCGGTCGCTGCTGGCCGTCATCGACCACTGGCTGGCCGGACTACCCGACGAGCAGTTCACCGAGCTGGTTCCGTTGCTGCGGCGAACGTTCAGTGTGTTCGAGGCCGGAATCCGCCGTAACATCGCCGAGTCGGTGAAGGGTATCGGCGGAGGTGTGGTGCAGGTGGCGGCGCCGTCGTCGGTCGACCCGGAGCGTGCCGCGCCCGCTGTCGCCGTGGTCGCTGCGCTGCTCGGGCTGTCTGCTGAACAGTCCACGCCGACGGCGGCGAAGGAGGGCGCAGATGTCTCCTGATGAATCAGACCCGGCGGAAGACACCAGGCTCCGACGCTGGCGAATGGTGGTGGGCACTGCTGCGGATGAGCCGCTCGGGGCGCCCGATCCCGGACACATGCAGGGAATGGATCGATCGCTGGCCGCCCTCTATGAGTCGGACCGTTCGCGCAGGGGCGGCTTGGGCGGGTCCGCGCCGTCCGTGGCCCGCTGGCTCGGTGACATCCGAAAGTACTTCCCCTCGAACGTGGTTCAGGTGATGCAGCGGGACGCCGTCGAACGTCTGGGGATCACCAAACTGCTCGCCGAGCCGGAGCTGATGGACACCGTCGAGGCGAACATCGAGATGGTGAGCACACTGATCGGGCTCGGCAAGGCCATCCCGGAGACGTCGAGGGCATCGGCGCGCGCTCTGGTCCGCAAGGTGGTCGACGACGTCGAGCGCCGAGTGGCCGACCAGACGCGTGCGGCCGTCACCGGTGCGCTGAACCGGGCGGCAACCACGCATCGCCCGCGACCGGGTGACATCGACTGGAATCGCACGATCGCCAGGAATCTCAAGCACTATCAACCGGATTACCGAACGGTGATCCCCGAGCACCTGGTGGGGCATGGTCGGCGGGCCCAACATCTGGGTCGCGACGTCATCGTGGCCATCGACCAGTCGGCATCGATGGCCTCGTCGATTGTGTACGCGTCGATCTTCGGTTCGGTGCTGGCGTCGATGCGGTCGGTGAAGACGTCCCTGGTGCTGTTCGACACCGAAATCGTCGATCTCACAGACGAACTGGAAGACCCGGTGGACGTCTTGTTCGGTGCGACCCTCGGCGGTGGTACCGACATCAACCAGGCGATCGCCTACTGTCAGGGCCTGATCACCCGGCCTGCCGAGTCGATCTTTGTTCTCATCTCCGATCTCTACGAGGGTGGCCTCCGGGAGAAGATGCTGGCCCGGGTCGCTGCCATGACAGCGGCCGGGGTGCAGGTCATCGTGCTGCTGGCGCTGTCCGATGAGGGTGCGCCGGCGTTTGATCGGGACATCGCAACGGCTCTGTCCGCCATGGGGATACCGGCTTTTGCATGCACACCCGACGCGTTCCCGGAACTTCTTGCGGTGGCCATCGGCCGCGGCGACATCGCGGCCTGGGCGACGTCGAAGGAGCTCGCGGCGCGTGGGATGTGATCAGGCCGGGATCTTGTCCGCCGCCGCCCCGATGAGGTTCAAGGCGTAGGGAACGGAGTAGATCGTCGGTTCACTCAGTGCCGCCGCGTTGTTGTTGTTCACATACACCACCGCACCGCTCTTGACGGCCGTCCGATTCGACCAGCCCGGGAGCGATTCGAACGCCGCCGGATCGCCGCCCAGTGGCCAGAGTATGAGCAAGTCGGAGTTCAACAAATCGGTGCGTTCACGCGAGATCAGTACGCGTGTTTGGCCTTCGGCGACCTCTTTGACCTTGGGGTCTAGAACCATGCCCATCGACGACATCAGTTTGCTGACCGGATCGGTGTCATCGGCGACCACACCGACCTGACCTTCCTGGGTCAGCTGTCCGAACGAGAACGTCTTGCCCTGTGCTGCAGGATGATCCGTCTTGAAGTCGGCGACCTGGGATTCCACATCGTCCACCAGTGACTGGGCTTTGTCTTCTTTGCCGAAGATCCGGCCCGCCGTCAGTGTCACGTCTTGCCAGGAGTCCATGACCGCATCCTTGGCCATCACCGGAATGGTCGGGGCCACCTGGCTGATCCGCTTGTATTCGTCCTCGCTGCCGAGATAGCCGGCGAGGATGAGATCTGGCTCGAGGGCAGCGAGTTGAGGAACGCTGATGGATTCCGTGCCGAAATAGGTGATCACCTCGGCGTCGTTCTCCGGCGTCCACTCGAATCGGTTGTTCTCGCCGGCGTACCCCTCGGTCACGTACCGGGCTTTGATCGGTTCGTCGAGCGCGAGCAGGGAATCTGTCCAGCTGCCCGTCAACGTGACCACAGTCGTCGGGTCAGAATCGATTGTGGTGGAACCGAACTGGTGCTCGACAACCACCGGCTCGTAAGCCCCGTTGTCGGAGGATTCGTCGTCCGGGGAGCTGCAACCTGCCGCCAGAAGCGAGAAGGCAACCAGCACGCTGCCGATGATTTTTCCGTGATCGAACGCCCGGCGCATGCTTCACCCTTCACCAAATCCAACTTGAGTTAGGAGAGCCTAACCATGTGTCGGGTTGAAAGGCAACTACTTCTTGGATTCGGGGGCACCAGGTGCAGCGGCCTTCGCCGCATCGGGTGCGTCGTATCCGCGATCGCCGTGCCGCTTTTGCATCCACACGCCGATGGCCACGATGATGACCGCCGAGATGGTCGACAACGTGATGGCGTCGCGTTGATCGGAGTCGAACGCCATGAGTATCAGCACGGCGACGATGAATACGATGACCAGTCCGGTCAGGTACGGGAACAGCCACATCCTCACGGCGGGAACCTGATCGCGGGCTCGCATCGACTTACCGAGTACCAGCTGGCTCACCGCGATGGACAGGTACACGAACAGTGCGACTGCGCCGCTGGTGGCCAGCAGGTAGCCGAAGATCCTGTCGGGGAGGACGTAATTGCCGATGACTGCGAGGAACCCGAGCACCATCGACGCGAGTACCGACACCCACGGGACCCCGTTGGCCGTCAGCTTCTTGACCGCGGCGGGAGCCTCGTGCCGTTCGCCGAGCGAATACAGCATCCGTGATGCGGTGTACAACGCGGAGTTGAGGCACGATGCGACTGCCGTGAGCACCACGACGTCCATGATCTGCGCTGATGCGGGAATGCCTATTGCCTCGAGCACTGTTTGGTATGACCCGTCATCGAGCTGGTTGTAGGGCACAAGGGCCACCACCACGAAGATCGAACCGATGTAGAAGATGCTGATGCGCCAGATCACCGAGTTCACCGCGCGCGTGATGCCCTTTTCCGGGTCGGGTGATTCGGCCGCGGCGATGGTGACGATCTCGGTTCCCATGAAAGAGAACATCGTCACCAGCATGGCCGAGATGATCGCGGTGGATCCGTTCGGAAGGAAGCCGTCGGGCTCCCAGAGGTGGCTGACCCCGCTGGTCTCCGAACCCGGGAACAAGCCGAGTATCGCCACCACGCCGATCGCGATGAACGCAATGATGGCAACAACTTTGATCAAGGCGAACCAGAACTCGAACTCGCCGTAGTTCCCGACACTGATGAGGTTGGTGGCGGTGAGCAACAGTGTGACGGCGAGGGCCCAGATCCACTGTTCACCGCCGATGAGTTTGCTGAAGATCTCCGCAGCCGCGGTGGCCTCCACAGGAATCACCAGCACCCAGAACCACCAGTAGAGCCATCCGACAGAGAAGCCCGCCCAGCGCCCCAATGCGCGGTGCGAATACACCGAGAAGGAACCCGTGTTGGGGTTGGCGGTGGCCATCTCGCCGAGCATGCGCATCACCAGCACCACAAGCGTCCCGGCAAGCGCGTACGAGATGATGACTGCCGGCCCGGCCTTCTCGATCGCATTCGCTGATCCGACGAACAACCCGGCACCGATGACGCCGGCGATCGAGATCATCGTGATGTGTCTGGGTTTGAGGCTGGTGCCCAACGTCGCCGACGTGGCCGATCCGCCCGTGTTTTTCTCCGTGGTGCTCACGGCTGAGCGCCCGTGCAGACGTTGCCGGACCGCAGGATGACGCCGGGCGACGACACAGCAGGCAGTGGGGTTGTTGTCGGCATGATGATCTGCCCTCTCGTTGCGCTGCGAGAAACTTGTTGCGCAGACTACCCCTTCGCTTCCCGCGCAAACCGCCGGGCACCGGCCATCTGTTGTGGCTGATCATCCCTTTCGTTCCCGCCGGCCGGGTCGTCTGGCGGTAGGTTCGGCGGGAGGTCTGGCGGCCGCGACTGGCTCTGCCGCATCAACCGATGTTCGTGCTCTCTGAGCGGTTCGTCGCGTGCGGCGATGACCTCGGCCCATTCGGCATCAACGGTTTCGCCCACGTGGTTGGCCCGGTTGACCCGCGGGACTTGATCGGGATCAACACATGCCGGCGGGATCCAGGCGACCCGGCCCGTGTCGGCGCCTTCGGTGAGTATGACGGTCTGCCACTGGTCAGGGCCGTCGCCGATCATGGCGTGATGGGCGGGGCAGGCCGGCACCAACTCATCGACATTGGTGAGGCCACCCAGAATCCACGCATTCACGTGATGGATCTCGGCCCAGGTGACCGGTTGGCGACAGCCCGGGTGTGAACAGCCGCGGTAGGCAGCGAACAACGCCAACCGCTGGCCCTGCTGGGCAACGCGTTTCGCCCGCGCGAAGTACAGGACTTCGGCCGAGTGATGTGCGAATACAGCCAACGACTTGTCTGAGCGAGCGGCGAGTTCGAGAGCGTCTTTGACTGGGAGATCCACCCCCGACGCGGTGGTTGCGATGCCTGCCACGTCGTCGAGTTGCTGCTTAGTCATCGTGATGATCACCTGGGCCGGCAACCCACGATGGGACGTGCCCAGAAGTTTGTATTCCAGGACGGTGCGCAAGATCGCTTTGAACGCGTCGTGTTGGCGCTGGGCGGTGGTGCGGGTGTCGCGGTGGGCGGCCGACTCGATCAGTGCTTTGTGGTGGCCCGGATCGTCGACGGCTCCGGCCGGGGAATCGGGGTCATCAGGGTTGTTCATGCCTGGGGCAGCCCACACATCGAGGACGGTCTTGAACAGAGCCAGCGTCTGGGGATCGAGGGTGTCGGTGATCTTGGCCATCAGGTCAGTGCCCTGGTCGCCAACACTCAACCCGCGATTGCGTTTGCGGTCCTGCTCATCGGTCAGTGCGCCGTCGGGGTCGACCCGCGCCAGCACCTCGCGCCCACACTGGATCAGGTCAGTCGGATTCATCGTGCGCGCGTTCTCGACCATCCATGTATCGACAACGTCGAGTACCTCGGGCGAGGCTTTGCTGGGGATGTGTTTGCGCACATCGAGCATGACATCCATGTGCGCGAGACCAATTGTTCCCTCTGCCAGTGCTTTGCTGCTGCAGGGCACTTTGGCGGAAGAACCTCACCCTGCAGGGAGTGAAGGCGGGCGACGGCATCCAATGCCTTCAGCCGCGATGACGCATCGCCGCGGGTCACCCGCAACTCACTCATCACGAAGCGGTGCAACGTCGGGTGTCCGGCCTTGCGGAATGCACCCCGATCTGACACTTCGAGTAGCCGTTGTAAACCTTGAAAACCAAGGGCGCGAACAGCTTTCTCGTTCATTCGTGCCAGCTCGCACACCGACGCGTCGTCAAGATCCGACGAAGACGCACCCGCTATGTGGTCCAGGACAGAACTCAGGTCTCGATACAGGCTCACCAGCGCCGGCGTCACCGGCGGATCAAGAGAAGTGGTATCGGTCATCGGTTGGTCCCCCCCCGGGCCTCGATCAACTGGTTCCCAGGCTACCTCGATGCCGGGCCATTTGTCGAACACATGTTCGAGTGCCGACAATTGTGGGTGGCCTCGATAGCACGAATCATTCTGCCGCGGCACGGTATTCGCCAGCCAACCAACTGCCGTGCCTCTCATCGGGTACGCGATCATCGCCGACGTCATGTCGAGGTGTTGTCGACGTTGAAAGGCGTACCCCACCGGGTGCGTAGCATCTGCGGACAAGGGCTGACGACGAAGGGCATGTGATGACAACACCGTTTGGGCAGGCAGGAACCGCAAAATACGTGCAGCTGACCACGTTCCGTAAAGACGGGACGCCGGTGTCCTCGCCGTTGTGGGCGGCGCTCGACGGCGACAAGTTGTTGATGTGGACGGTGACCGATTCGTGGAAGGTGAAGCGGCTCCGTCGTAACCCGGCCGTTGTGGTCCAGGCGTGCGACGTGCGGGGTAAGCAGACGTATGGCGATCCCGTGTCCGGCACAGCCCAGATCCTCGATACGCCGGGCAGCGACCACGCCAGGGATGTGGTGCAGAAGAAGTACGGACTCCTCGGATGGGTCACGGTCAAGGGCAGCCTGCTGCGCAGGGGCAAGAAGGGCACCGTGGGGTTGGCGATCACCGCAGACAACTGACTGGCCCGAGTGTTCCCGTCGCCGCCAAAAACCGGCAGGTATGTTGTGTGAGCCAACCGTTGCGGTAGATTGTCAACAATCTACGAAGACGGAACGCGAGGGGGTTTGGGTGCGGTGACTCATGTCCGATGAGATCAAGAAGTCCGGCGGTGCCCGCGGTCGGGTGGCCAGGCCTCGGGTACTCGAACCCCTGGTCCAGGAGTCGACCCCGGCCATCATCGCCCGTCAACTGCGTGCAGCCATCGCCAAAGGCGACTTTCCTCCCGGCTCGCAACTGACCGAATCGGGCCTGGCGGCCGATCTGGGTGTCAGCCGCGGACCTCTGCGGGAGGCCATGCAGCGGTTGACGCAGGAAGGGCTGCTGGTCAGCTACCGGAACCGCGGACTGTTCGTGATCACGATGGACGACGACGACATCAGGGACATGTACGTCGCCCGCGCCGCGGTCGAGCGCGCCGCACTCGAACAGGTGATCCTGCGCCGCCCCGACGACGCCGTCGACGTCCTCACCGCCGCAGTTGAGGAGATGGAGCGGCACGCGGACGACCCCAACGGCCCGCAGATTGCGGACGCGGACATGGCATTTCACCACGAACTCGTAGAACTCGCAGGCAGCCCCCGGCTCTCGCGACTTCACGAGACCATTCTCGTCGAGACACGGATGTGTCTGGGGGCCATGCGAGGCACCTACGTATCCGCCGAAGAGCGTATCTCCGAACACCGCCGCATCGTTTCGGCAATCGCGCAGCGGGACACAAAATCGGCCGACGAACTGATGGTCGACCACATGCGGGACGGGTTGCGGCGAATCATCGCCGAACCGGGTGCCGTATCTCAGTTCGGTGGCGCAGCGATAACGTCGAGTCCGAACGTGCCCGTCAACCGACCGGTATCGGGAAGATAGATCGGGCTTCGGCAACCTGCCGGGGCCACCACCCTCGAGGAGGCCTGCACCGACAAACGCCTAGTCACCTGCTTTCAAAACGCGGAAGTAGCAGGAATCTGTGGGCCTCGAAGACACCAGAGCCCGACGTCTTCAGTTGAAGGGGGTATCAATGAGCCCGAACATCGCGAAATCGAATTCAGACGTTGCACCAGGATTTCCGGATCCGGATTCACCGGAAGGCAAGAAGCTCTTACGCAAGGCCATCGGCGCATCCGCCATCGGCAACGCGACCGAGTGGTACGACTACGGCGTCTACGCCGCCACCACGACCTATCTCACGCAAGCTTTCTTCCCCGGCGACCTCGGGACCATCGGCACGATGCTGGGTTTTGCGATCTCATTTGTGCTCCGACCGCTCGGCGGCATGATCTGGGGTCCGATCGGCGACCGCATCGGCCGAAAAGCCGTGCTGGCCATGACAATTCTGCTCATCTCGGGCGCCACCGCCCTCATCGGACTGCTGCCCACGCACGCAGTCGCCGGTGTGTGGGCGCCCATCCTGTTGATCGCGCTCCGGGTGGTCCAGGGATTCTCCACCGGAGGCGAATACGGCGGAGCGGCAACGTTCATGGCCGAATACGCGCCGGACAAGAAGCGCGGCCGCTACGGGAGCTTCCTCGAGTTCGGCACACTGGCCGGGTTCGTGATGGGCACCGCCATCGTGCTGCTGCTCGAACTGGCGCTCAGCGACCAACAGATGGAGACCTGGGGCTGGCGGATCCCGTTCCTGCTCGCTTTGCCACTGGGCCTGGTGGGTCTGTATCTCCGAAATCAGATGGAAGACACACCGGT
Organism: Williamsia muralis; assembly: GCF_051487485.1. Lineage (GTDB taxonomy): Bacteria > Actinomycetota > Actinomycetes > Mycobacteriales > Mycobacteriaceae > Williamsia > Williamsia muralis_B. Next base: position 84,439 of record NZ_JAHVCV010000006.1, read on the forward strand.
CTTCAAGGAACTCGAGCAGAAGGATGAGATCGAGGGCACCGCGTGGACGCGGTTCAAGGATCTGCTCACCAACTACTGGCAGCCCATCCTGGTGATGTTCGGCCTGGTGATCGCCCTCAACGTGGCCAACTACACGTTGCTGGCGTACCAGCCGACCTACCTCAAGACCACCATCGGCATGAGCGAGACCACCGGCACCGTTGTCATCCTCATCGGAGAACTGGCGATGATGGCGTGTATCCCGTTCTTCGGTGCCTGGTCGGACAAGATCGGCCGCAAACCGATGTGGTGGGGCTCGCTGATCGGTTTGTTCGTGTTCGCCCTGCCGATGTACTGGCTGATGGGGCAGGGCTTCGGTTGGGCCATCGTCGGATTCCTGGTGCTGGGGCTGCTGTACATCCCGCAGCTGTCGACCATCTCGGCAACGTTCCCGGCCATGTTCCCCACGCAGGTGCGGTACGCCGGGTTCGCCATCTCCTACAACGTGGCCACGGCGGCGTTCGGAGGCACGGCGCCGCTGATCAACGACGCGGTCACCGAGAACGAGGGTTGGGAGTTGTTCCCGGCCGGCTACATGATGCTCGCCTGCGCGATCGGCATGATCGCGCTGCCCTTCCTGCGCGAGACGGCAGGCTTCTCGATTCGGGGCACCGAGATCCCAGGTGAGGAAACCGACGCCGAGAAGAAGTTGGTGCACAACAGCTGACGCACCACGATCGTCCCCGTGGGACGTCGTCGAGGGCAATTCGCCTTTCGGCGGCGTCCACGGGGACGATCGTGACCGGTTGCCGGTCAGAGAAGGCGCAGCGCCAGCAGTGCGTATGCCTTTGCAGCGGTCACCAATTCGTGAATCGAGACCGATTCATCCGGGCGGTGTGCCTGATCGTTGAGGCCACCAGGGCCCAGCACGATCGCGGGGATCCCGAGGTCCCGGCTGATGAAACCTCCGTCGCACGCGGCGGTCCAGCCGGTGATCTCGGTATGGCCGCCGGCGTCGCCGACGGCACGAGCGGCCTCGGTGACCAGCGGGTGGTCGGTGGCGGTCTGAAAACCCGGCATATACATCGTCACCTCCACATCCACCGTGATGCCGTCGCTGTCGATGCCCGCTTCGGTGATGGCGCCGCGTAGCCAGGAGGCCACTGCGTAGGCGTCTTCCCCTGGCATCAGCCGGCGGTCGAAGCTGACGGTGGCATGCGGCGCGACCACCGAGATGCCCTGCCCGCCTTCGATCAGCCCGGTGTTCCAGGTTCCCGAGCCCAGGAGCGGGTCAAGTGAGCGCCCAAGTCGTCGGGCGTCGGCGCGGACGAGGTCGATGATCGCGGCGGCAGCGTCGATGGCGTTGCGGCCATCTGCCGGGCGACCCGAATGTGCGGCCCTCCCCGTGACCCGGGCCTCGAGATAAGAGGCTCCGCGACAAGCGATCACGGTTTCGAGGTCGGTCGGTTCGGCGACGACGCAACCGGCGAATCGATACGATCCATCGCTCCGGGTCACAAAATCGCGGATGCCGATGCCGAGGTCTTCCTCGTCGACGGTGCAGGCCAATTGGACGGGCCCGGGTAGCTCCACCCCCGACCGCGACAAGGCCGCCATCGCGATGACCGCCGCCGCGAGACCACCCTTCATGTCGGTGGCGCCGCGACCGTAGATCCGCCCCGCGTCGACCGTGGATTCGAACGGATCGCGTGTCCATCCGTCACCGGCAGGTACCACGTCCGAATGGCCGAGGACCATGAGACCGGGTGCGTTGCCGGTGCCGGGGAGTGTCGCAGTCAGATTCGGTCGGCCCGGGGCCACCTCCCAGCTGTCGACGATGAAACCGAGTTCGTGACAGGCTTTTTGGAGTACCTGGACTGTCTGTTGCTCGGTGCCGCCGGGATTCTCGCCGCCCGCGTCGATGAGCGAGCACGTCAGTGCCACCAACTCCGGCTCGTCGATCAGCTCGAGAACAGACCGTTCGGTCATGCCGCCAGTGCCAGATCCAGTGCGGTCCGCAGCCGCTTCACACCCTCGTCGATGCGGTCGGGTGTGCTGGATGCGAAACACAGCCGCAGCGCGTTCCGGTAGTGGCCACCGGGCGACAATGCCGGGCCCGGAATGAACGCAACACCTTCTGCCAGTGCGATCTCGAACAGCTCGCGGGTGTCGATACCGGCATACTTCCCTTGCAACGTCACCCAGAGGAAGAAGCCACCCTCGGGATGTGTGGTGGCCACCTCATCGCCCAGATGTGTGTGCAGAGAGGCGATCATCGCGTCGCGACGAATTCGGTACAGGTCGCGCAGCATCACCAGATGGTCTTCCAAACCACCACGCGAGATGTACTCGGCCACGATGTGCTGGTTGGGCACGTTGGTACAAGTGTCCATCGCCTGCTTGCCGTTGATCAGCAGTTGCCGCAGCGCGGGGTCGGCGTCCACCCATCCGACGCGCCATCCCGGAGCGAGGATCTTCGAGAACGTGCGGACCGAGAACAGCAGTGGGTCATCGGGACTCAGGGTCCGGAATGTGGGGATGTCCTCGCCCGAGAACCGCAGCAGCGCGTACGGATCGTCGTCGATGATGACCGCGCCCCACTTGTGGGCCAACTCCAGCAACGCGATTCGCCGTTCCAGCGACAACGTGACGCCACTCGGGTTCTGGAAGTTGGGGATCGTGTAGATGGCCTTGGGGGTCCGGTGAGTTCGCGCGACCAGATCCGGCAGCTGGTCCACCATGAGTCCCTCGTCGTCCACCGGCACCTCGAGTAGCTGAGCCCCGTATGACAGGGCGGTGGCGCTTCCGTTGGTGTACGTGGGCGACTCGACGATCACCAGGTCGCCGGGGTCGACGAACAACTTGCAGGCCAGATCGAGTCCCTGCATGCCGCCGGTGGTGATGACCAGTCGGTCCTCGGATGCCGGATCAGGGGTACCGGCAAGGTATTTGACCAGTAGGTCGAGCAGGCGCGGCTCGCCTTCGGAAGCGCCGTAGGTGAACGACGTGTGGTCGAGGATGCTGCCGGCTATCTCGCGGAACTCGTCGGCGGGTACTGCCTCGTCGGCGGGCGAACCCATGGCGAATCGGACGATGTCGTGCTTCTGCGCCGCGAGCAGCGACGTCGACGAGTCGATCATCGACCCGACCAGATCTTTGGCCCGGCCGGCCAGCGGGAACGTGCGGCTGGAGTGGGACAGATCGGTTGCGGTCATGCGGTCACCTCTCACTTCTCATCAGGTCACTTGCGGATCAGGTCTCGCGGAAAGCTGGTGAACGTCTCGACCCCGGTCGCGCTCACCCGCACCGACTCGGACAACTCGAATCCGTAGCCGTCCATCCACATTCCACACACGATGTGGAATGTCATGTTCTCCTCGAGGATCGTCTCGTCCTCGGTCCGGATGCTGATGGTGCGCTCACCCCAGTCGGGTGGGTAGCCGATACCGATCGAATAGCCCAGTCGAGAAGGCTTTTCGAGTCCGTACTTGGCCAGGGTCCAGTTCCACGTGGAAGCGAGCTCCCGCGTCGGCACCCCCGGTGCGATGGCGTCGAGAACGTTGTTGAGGCCCTCTGCGGTGGCCCCGGCAACGTAGTCGACATCCTTGTTCACCGGGCCGAGTGACACGGTGCGGGCGAGAGGGCAGTGGTACCGGTTGTGGGCGCCCGTCAGTTCGACCACAACTGCCTCACCACCGACGAAAGTGCCTTGGTGCCAGGTGAGATGGGGCGTGTCGGCTGCTTCGCCCGTCGGCATCATCGGCACGATGGCCGGATAGTCGCCGCCGAATTGATCGGTACCGGTGATCTGGGCCTGCGAGATCGCCGCTGCCGCATCACACTGTCGCACTCCGATGTCGATGGTGTCGATGGCCGCGCGCATTGCCTCTGAGCACACCATGCCCGCCTGACGCATGAGCTGCACCTCGGCATCCGACTTGACGGACCGCACCCAGTTCACGAGCTCGAAGCAGTCCACCAGCTTCCACTCCGGAATCGCGTTGAACAGCGCCCGATACGCCTTGGGAGAGAAGAAGTGAGAGTCCATCTCCAAGCCGACGGAGCCGCCACGCGACGCCGGCGCGATCAGATGGCGCTGCCGCAAGGCGAATGCCACCCAGTCGAACGGATGCACGTGGGGCCTGTGGATGTAGCTCTCGGGATAGCCGACGATCTGCTCGTCGGGCAGCCAGGTGGTGCGATGCGCACCGCGAGCGTCCATGTCGCGCGCGAAGAACACCATGTCGCCATCCATCGGGACGAACAACATCTGCGGGGTGTAGAACGACCACGCGTTGTATCCGATGAGATAGAAGATGTTGGCCGGGTCCGTGACGATGATCGCCGACAGCCCCTGGCGGTCCATCAACTTGCGGACAGCCGCCAGCCGCTGCTCGTATTCGGCGTCGGTGAACAGCTGCGATCCGAGATACATACTGTGTCCTCACACCTTTCGGTGAATGTTCGCGGTTTGCAGGTCTGATCAGGTCCTGGGTATGGCGAGATACTTGATCTCGAGGAACTCCTCGATCCCGACCCGGCCGCCTTCGCGGCCCAATCCGGATTGTTTCACCCCACCGAAGGGTGCTGCAGGGTTGGAGACCAAACCTGTGTTGAGACCCACCATTCCGACTTCAAGTGCCGACGACATCCGCAGCCCACGATCGATGTCCTGGGTGAACAGATAGCCGACCAGGCCCCACGGTGTGTTGTTGGCCATCTCGATCACCTCCTCTTCGGTGTCATAGGGGATGACCGGTGCCACCGGCCCGAAGATCTCGGTACCCATCAGGTCTGAGCGCGGGTCGACACCAGAGAGCACCGTCGGCTGATAGAAGTAGCCGGCATCAGCACCCTCCTCACCGCCCACCACCACGGTGGCCCCTCGTTCGACGGCGTCCGACACCAGGGTGCGGACCTTGTCGACGGCCTTGCGCTCGACGAGCGGCCCCACCTGGGTGCCCTGGTCCACGCCGTTGCCGACGTTCAACGCGCCCATCCGTTCGGCCAGCTTCCTGGCGAACTCGTCGGCCACGCTGCGGTGCACGAACATCCGGTTGGCTGCCGTGCAGGCCTCACCCATGTTGCGCATCTTGGCGACCATCGCGCCGCCGACGGCCTTGTCGAGGTCGGCGTCGGGGCAGACGATGAACGGTGCGTTGCCGCCCAGTTCCATCGACGTGCGCATCACGGTCCGAGATGCCTGCTCCAGCAGCAGCTTTCCGACCTGGGTGGAACCGGTGAAGCTGACCTTGCGGGCCAGGCCGCTGTCCATCCAGGTCTCCACCACGGAACCGGGGTCGTCGGTGGTGACCACGTTCAGCACACCGGCAGGCAAGCCGGCGAGCGTGAGGATCTCGGTGAGGGCAAGTGTTGTGAGCGGGGTGAGTTCGGCAGGCTTGAACACCATGGTGCAGCCGGCTGCGATCGCAGGCCCGATCTTGCGGGTGCCCATCGCCAATGGGAAGTTCCACGGGGTGATGAGGATGCACGGTCCCACCGGCTCCTTCGTCACCAGGATGCGGTTTGCGCCGTCGCCGGTGGTGGTGTGGCCACCGTCGATCCGGACCGCCTCTTCGGAGAACCACCGGAAGAACTCTGCGCCATAGGCCACTTCGCCTCGCGCCTCGGCCAGCGGCTTGCCCATCTCGGTGGTCATGATGAGCGCCAGATCCTCCTGTCGTTCCAGGATCAGCTCGTATGCCCGGCGGAGGATGTCACTGCGTGCGCGCGGCGGTGTTGCGGCCCAGCTCTTCTGGGTGGCCGCGGCCGACTCGATGGCCGCAGCGGCATCGGCCTGTGCACCCTTGGCGACGTGGGCGATGACCTCACCGGTGGCGGGGTTCTCCACCGCGAAGGTGGCGCCGTCCGCTGCTGGCACCCACTCGCCACCGATGTACAGGCCGGTGGGCAGTGAAGCGATCAGCTCGGCTGCCCTGGTACGCCGTTCGGCGTTCTGGGCGGCGGGCGTGACGGTGGATGTCGTCATGGTCGAACCTCCTCGGTGGTCTCGGATGAATTGGCCGGGTCGAGTAGTTCGGCCAGGTGGACCGACTCGACGGCCGGCACGGTGTCGTCGGTGGCTGAGAGGTGTGAGACAGCCATCGCACAACTGAATCCGTCGGTGAGGACCGGTGTGGACTGGTCCCGGGTCCGCAGAGCTGGGGCGAGCGCCTGTTCGGCGACGCCCATGCTGACGTCGTAGTGACCTTTCTCGAAGCCGAAATTGCCTGCCACACCGCAGCATCCGTCGGCCTGCTCGACCTTGGCCGCTCCGAGTCTGCGCAGGACCCCTTGCTGCACGGTGGGCCCGAACGCCGAGTACTCGTGGCAATGGGTCTGTACAACGACGTCCGCGGGCAACGGCACGGGTGGTTCCCACCCATCGTCGAGCAGATGGCCGACCTCGTCGGCGAAACTCCGGACCCGTGAAGCAACCCGGCGGGCGACCTCGCTGTGCACCAACTCCGGGAGGTCCTTGCGCAGTGCGGCGGCGCAGCTCGGTTCGGGCACCACGATCGGCCGGTCGGTCCCGTCGTCGAGAGAAGCGGCGGTACGGGTCAGCACCTTTCGCGCGTGATCGAGTTGCCCGGTGGAGATCCAGGTGAGCGCGCAACATTGGTCAGCCGAGCAGCTCACGGTCTGGCCTCCCGACTCCAGGACCCGCGCCGCCGCAGCGGCGACGTGTGGCCGGAACGCCTTGGTGAACGAGTCGACGAACAGCACCACATCGGACGTCGGGTCGGTGCGTAGATCGGCCATCGCGGTGTGCACCTGTTTGCGGGTGGCGAAGGCGGGCATGGTGCGTCGCGGATCGAGCCCACCGGCGCGGGATGCGAGACCGGCGAGGCGGCCCGCCAGCATCCTGTTGATGACGGGGGCCAGAGCCGTTGCGGCTCCCAGCCAGGCAGGCATCCAGCCGAGCGAATAGTGCGACAGCGGTCGCAGGCGCCGCCGGTAGTAGTTGGAGAAGAACTCGGACTTGTACGTGGCCATGTCGACGCCCACCGGGCAATCGGTTGAACACGCCTTGCATGACAGACACAAATCGAGCGCTTCGCGGGAATCCTCGTCGCGCCATCCTGATTCGATGTCGGGTGCGGTGCGAACCATCTCCTGCAGCACGCGGGCCCGGCCGCGCGTGGAGTCCTTCTCGTCGCGGGTGGCGCGATAGCTGGGGCACATCACGCCACCGGAATCGGATCGGCAGCGGCCGACACCGATACACCCCTGGACGGCGTGCACGAAGGGGTCGAGGCCCGGCTGCCCATCGTCCCGGGTCCTGGGCGTGCCGAGATCGAAACTGGTGCGCCATACGCGGTTGGGCACATCGGCGAGCACAAGATTCGCATCGATGGGGTCCGGATCGACGATGCTGCCGGGGTTGAGGATGGCTGCCGGATCCCAGATCCGCTTGAAGGCACCGAAGGCCTTGATCATCTGAGGCGAGTACATCAGGGGCAACAGCTCCGAGCGGGCCCGGCCATCGCCGTGTTCACCCGACAGCGAACCCCCGTGACGCACAACGAGTTCGGCGGCGTCATGACAGAACTCTCTCATCACGGCCCGGCCTTGCGCACTGCGGAGGTCGAAGGTGATCCGGACATGCATGCACCCGGCGCCGAAGTGTCCGTACATGACACCGGTCAGGCCGTGGTGGTCGAGCAGTGCGGTGAACCCTTCCAGATAGTCGGCCAGCCTTTCGGGGGCAACGGCCGAATCCTCCCAGCCGGGCCAGGATTCGTAGCTACCGCCGTCGCCGCCGTCTTCTGGGTTCACCTGCTGCGGTGCCACCAGCCGCGAAGACAATCCGGCGCCGTCCTCCCGGATACGCCACAGCGAGACCCGTTGCTGCCGGTCGGGCACCGTCCGGCCGTCCACCAGTCGGCCGTTGGTGTAGAGCTTGTCGAGAAGGTCCTGCGCCGCCTGGGGCACGTTCGAGCTGCTCTCTTCGTCGAGATCCACGTACAGCCAGGCATTTCCCTGTGGCAGGCCCACCACGGAGTCGTCGCCTCGACGCGCTCGCATCGTCTCGACGATGCGCTCGTCGATACCTTCGATGGCCGAGGGCTTGAACTCGAGCAGGGTCGGTACGTCGCGGGCGGCGTCCACCACGTTGCGGTAGCCGAGACAGAGCAGAAGCGCACTGGTGGGCGCGGGCACGAGACGAACGGTGGCCGAGACCACGATCGCGCAGGTGCCTTCGGTGCCGACCAGGGCGCGGGCTACATCAAAGCCGTTTTCGGGCAGCAACTTACCGAGGTGGTAGCCGGACACCTGGCGTGGGATCCGGTCCATCTCGGTGCGCAGGATTGCCATGTTCGTCGCCGTCAGCTCGCGCATCGCCGCACCCAGTTGGGCCGCCCGGGCCACCGCTTCGGTGTCGGAGGGATCGGTTGCGCTCAACCCGTCACGGGATGCGGTGAGGCGCAGTCCATCGGCCGTGACGAGATTCAGGGCCTCGACGTGGTCGGTGGTGCGCCCATGGCGCACCGAGTGGTTGCCGCAGGCGTCGTTGCCGATGGCCCCGCCGAGGGTTGCCCGGGACTGGCTCGAGGGGTCCGGGGCGAAGGTCAGTTCACCGTCGGTCTGGGCCGCGACCTGGTGCTGCAGGGTGGTGAGAACCATGCCGGCCTGCGCCACCGCCGTCCTCCCGTGCGGATCAACAGAGATGAGTCTGTTCATGTGCCGGGAGAAGTCCAGCACCACGCCGGTTCCGATCGCGTTGCCGCCCATACCCGTTCCGCCACCGCGAGCGGTGAGCGTCAGGTGATGTCGGTGACAGTAGGCGGCCGCGGCGGCCACCTCGTGATCGTCTCGCGGAAAGACCACCGTGAGGGGCCTGAGCCGGTAGTTCGAGGCGTCGTAGGAGTATTCGGTGAGACGGCGGGACGAGGCGTCGGCGCTCAGCCCGAGCGCTTGTAGATCAGTGGCGACACGGGAGCCGGACAGTTCGGGGTCCATCACCCCCGCTATCCCAGTGCCGCGGTCAAGGCGGCCTCGAATCTGTTCAGACCCGTGGCCATTTCGTCTTCTGAGATCACCAGGGCGGGGATGAGGCGAACAACGTTGCCCATCGGTCCACACGTCAGCGTCAGCAGTTGCTCGGGTATGCACGCCTGCTGCACGGCGGCTGCAGTAACACTGTCAGGTGTGCCCGCATCGTCGACGAACTCGATGCCGGCCATGAGGCCGATCCCGCGGACGTTGCCGATCTGCGGGAACTTCGGAGCCAGCTCGGCAAGTCCGCGGAGCATCTGGTCGCCCCGGATGCGCGCGTTGTCGACGAGGTTCTCCTCGGCGATCACCTCGAGCGTCGCGACGCCTGCGGCCGCGGCAACCGCATTGCCGCCATATGTACCGCCCTGCGAACCCGGCCACGCCTCCGCCATCAGGTCGCGGGGTGCGGCGATGGCCGAGATCGGGAAACCGGAGGCGATGCCCTTGGCTGTGATGAGGATGTCGGGAATCAGGCCGTCGGTGTGCTGATGTCCCCAGAACTTGCCGGTGCGCCCGACGCCTGCCTGGACCTCGTCGAGGATGAGGACGATGCCGTATCGATCGGCGCGCTCGCGGAGTCCCTCGAGGAATGCCGGTGGCGTGGGCAGGTATCCGCCGTCACCCAGCACCGGTTCGATGAGGAAGGCGGCGGTGTCATTGGGCGCGACGCGTGAGGCGAACAGGTAGTCGAGTTCCCGGAGAGCGAAGTCGACTGCTGTCTGCTCGTCCCAGCCGTACCGGTAGGCGTACGGGAAGGGCGCCATGTGCACGCCGCCCATCAAGGGGGAGAAGCCTGCGGAGAACCGGGTTCCGGCGGTGGTCAGGGTCGCGGCAGCGACGGTGCGGCCGTGGAAACCGCCTTGAAAGACAACGATGTTCGGTCGTGATGTGGCCATCCGCGCCAGCCGGACCGCGGCCTCCACGGCCTCGGATCCGGAGTTGGCGTAGAACACCGAGTCGAGCCCGGTGGGCAGATGGTCGCCGAGTTTGTCGGTCAACTCGAGCAGCGGCTTGTGCATCACGGTGGTGTACTGCGCGTGAATGATCTTGCCGCATTGTTCCTGTGCTGCGGCAACGACTTTCGGATGGCAGTGCCCGGTGCTGGTGACGCCGATGCCGGTGGTGAAGTCCAGATAGTCGAGGCCGTCCGTGCCGTGGATCCACGACCCCTTCGCGTGATCGACGACAACCGGCGTGGCTTGTTTGAGGGCAGGACTGAGGGTGGCGCGGCTCATGGGTACACGGTGACGGCAGATTGATGGATTGTCAACAATTGGACAGTCGCCGACGGACGCTCCGCCGGGCTGCCCTAATCTGGGCCACATGGCAACGCCGAACACACCGCCGGTGCTCGCACTACTGGGTCGCGAGGGACTCGCCCCGCCCAGCAACCTGGAGCCGATTCGCGACATCGCGACGGTGCGTCAATGCACCACGGCGGATCTGGGTGAGGCGCTCGACGGTGCGGACGTTCTGCTGTTGTGGGACTTCTTCTCTGCCGCTCTGCGCGACAACTGGTCGGCCGCAGAGCACCTCCGGTGGGTACATGTCTGTGCAGCAGGCGTCGACGCAATGCTGTTCGATGACGTGCGCCGGTCGGACGTGACCGTCACCAACGCCCACGGGGTCTTCGACGGACCCATCGCCGAGTTTGTCCTCGGCTCGATCCTCGCCGAGGACAAGCAGCTGCACCTGTCGAAAACCCTCCAGCGGGAGAAGCGGTGGATCCGCCGTGACACCACCCGGACCGCCGGACGTTCGGTGCTTGTCATCGGTACCGGCGGGATCGGACGCGCCACCGCTCGCCTGCTGCAGGCCGCCGGCCTCCAGGTCACCGGCGCAGGTCGCACTGAACGTGCGCACGACCCGGACTTCGGTGTGGTGCGGGCCACCGCAGACCTGACTTCCTATGTCGGCGACTTCGACGTGGTGGTCGCCATCGCCCCACTCACCGCTCAGACCGCCCGCATGATCGACGCCGCGGTACTGGCCGCGATGAAACCGACCGCGCACCTGGTCAACGTGGGAAGAGGGGAGTTGGTCGACGAGACGGCGCTCATCGACGCGTTGCGCACGGGATCGATCGGAGCCGCCTCGCTCGACGTGTTCGAAACCGAGCCGCTGCCCGCCGAGAACCCGCTGTGGGAGATGGAGAACGTGCACATCTCGGCGCACATGAGCGGGGACGTGGTCGGGTGGGGCGACGAACTGGCCGGTCAGTTCCTGCTGAACCTGCAGCGCTACATCGCCGGCGAACCGCTGATGAACGTGGTCGACAAGCAGGCCGGCTACGTCAGGGCGCGCGAAAACCCCTGACAGAGGTAACAAGTCAGGCCCCGCTGTCGCTATTCACAGACGGATCTCAGACTCGGCTTCTATGTTCGGACACGTGACTGATTCCACGCCGCGTTCGACAAGGGTCGTGACGCTGTTGTGCATCGCCGGCCTGGCGGTTGCCGGCGTGGCCCTCGGTTACTGCATCCATCTCGGCGCCGAGCGCAGCGACCAGGGTCAGGCGTCGACACAGATCAAGTACGTCACCCCGAGCGAACCGCCGAGTCAGGCCGGAGTGCTCTCGGGCGAGACCACCGCCGAAGAGATCCCCGAGGCCCTCAGCACCGAACGGTCGAAGGTGGTGCTCTGCACCATCGACAAGATCAACTCCGACTCCCTCGACGTCCACACCGCCGACGGCCGCAAACAGCACTTCATCCTCAGTCCGGACACCCACGTGCAGTCCACCGAGGGCAGCTCGCTGGACGTCCTCGACGTCGGTGACCTGGTTGTCGTCCGAGTGGTGAAGGTCGATGGCACGATGACCGCCGACCTCATCGTGGACGGCCGGGTCTCCGGTTCGATCCCCGAGAACTGACGTCCTCGCGGGGCCCGCTGGGCGAGTGCGGGTCTCGGCAACCTCGCCTGCGTATCGAATCGGACGCCCCACGGTAAGCTGACCGGTGATGACTGCCGTCTACTTCCTGATCGCCGCCCTCGCGCTGGCCGGCGCCCTGGCTCTGCTGTGGCTCGACCGCAAGCGGACCACCGGGGTGCGCCGTGAACGAGCAGTGTGGGGCGATCAGCACGGGTTCAAATACCGCGACTCCGACCCGGCCCTGAAATCGGAGTTCGGGCGGGCGGCGATGGATGTGCCCGACCACATCGAGGTCCAGGATCTGGCCTACGGCAGCTACTACGGCGAAGAGACCGTCGTCTTCGACCTCGCCGAGACCGCCACCATCGTGGCCATCCGCCGGACCACCGAATCAAACGTGACAATCGATCTGCGGCACGAGAAGACTCTTGCGCCGGCCGAGGACGATGTCGAACTGCTCGGCGCGATGGGCAAGAGGGTGATGTTCTCCAGTCACCTCGATGTCGCCCGCCGCGTGTGCGATCGCCGCATGGTCGCCTTGGCCACCAACGCTCCCGACTACATCCAGATCCTCTGGAACGAGGGCGCGTGGTCGCTCGGGTCGATGCCGATCACCAACGACCCCGAACGTCTCGACGTCGCCCTGGAGACCGTTCGCCGCTTCACCGACCTGTTGCGGGTGCTGCCGCCCGTCGTCGATCCGCAGAGCACGCCGGATCCGCGGGACCCGTCGAGTCCCACCGGGCGCGCGCGTCGCGGCCTTGCCGACCCCCGTACCGAGAACATCCGCCGCGAGGATCTGCCGCGACCGCAGCGCAATCCGGGGCCGCGAACCGAATCGGGGGCCCACGCCCGCGAGGCCGGCCCGACCCGTCGCACTGAGGGATCAGGCCCGATGACCCGAAGTGCCGGGCCTGTCACACGCGGACCTGTTCCGCCCGTTCGAACGTCAGGACCGATACCGCGCCAGCCCGGTCCGCCGGGGAGCCCCCGACCCGGAGGACCACAGTGACCGTGACCGATCGTGACGGCGCCGACGCGACGCCGGTGGCGCGTGAGCGATTGGCTGAACTCGTCAAGGAAATCGCCGTGGTCCACGGCAAGGTCACGTTGTCGTCGGGCGCCGAGGCCGACTACTACGTCGACCTCCGGCGCGCGACCTTGCACCACGAGGCCTCCGCGCTGATCGGGATGCTTTTGCGGGAACTGACCGCCGACTGGGACTTCGAAGCGGCGGGTGGACTCACCCTCGGCGCCGACCCGGTGGCCACCGCGATCATGCACGCGCCCGGACGGCCGATCAACTCGTTTGTGGTGCGCAAAGCCGCGAAAGCCCATGGGATGCAACGGCAGATCGAAGGGCCCGACATCGTGGGCAAGCGCGTTCTGGTGGTCGAGGACACCACCACCACGGGCAATTCACCGCTCACCGCGGTGCGCGCCCTCCGCGACGCCGGCGCCACTGTGGTCGGGGTGGCGACAGTGGTGGACCGGGCCACCGGAGCCGACGCGATCATCGCCGCCGAAGGTGTGGAATACCGGTCGCTGCTCGGGTTGAGTGACATCGGCCTGGCCTGAGTGAGCCAGGACGAGTCCACCGCCGAGCCCGGGCCCACCGAGTGGGGCGAACCCGTGGTCGGCAAGGGTCCCTGGTCCGAGGAGTACGGCACCGAACCGCCGGCGGACCCCCGGTACGACCCGACCCTTCTCGCCGAGGGTGACCGGCGCAATGTTGTTGACGCATACCGGTATTGGACGCGCGAGGCCATCATCGCCGACCTCGACACGCGCCGCCACCCCTTCCACGTGGCCATCGAGAACTTCGGGCACGACGGCAACATCGGCACCGTGGTGCGCACCGCCAACGCTTTCACGGCCGCCGCGGTCCACATCGTCGGACGCAAACGCTGGAACCGGCGAGGCGCCATGGTCACTGACCGCTATCAGCATGTACTGCATCATGATTCGGTGAGTGCCCTGATGGAATGGGCTCGCTCGCGGTCGCTGGCCGTGGTGGCCGTGGACAACACCCCGGGGTCGGTGCCGCTCGAGACCGCGGACCTTCCGCGAGAATGTGTGCTGCTGTTCGGTCAAGAGGGACCCGGCGTGAGCGCCGACGCCCAGGCCCACGCCGACCTCACCGTCTCCATCGCTCAATTCGGTTCCACCCGTTCGATCAACGCCGGTGTCGCTGCCGGTATCGCCATGCATGCCTGGGTCAGGCAACATGCCGACCTGAAACAGGCCTGGTAGTCGCCGGCCTCAAATCTGCCGGCTTTGTGTTCAGATGCCGGCGTTGCAGTGCCTGCGTTCTGCTGAAAAGCCTGCGTACGTGTGAACAGGTCGAGTTCTCCACAGTGAAGCAGTCATCCCCAGCAACAGTTCGCGGGCAGGTGATGGGCTCAGCAGGTACCGAACGATGTCTGACCATTGCGGTGTGGAGAGCATCGACGACGTGAACCTGATCCTGCGGTCCGTGCAGATTGGTAGTGGGGCGAGCACAGATCGCGCATTGCGGACGGCTACGAGCCGCGGCGAACTCGAGCGTGTGGTCCGAGGCGCTTACTGCGAACCCCAGTCGGATCTCACCCCTGAGCAGAGCTACTTGCGGCGGGTAGTGGCCGTGGCCGGGCGGACCAGGGGCCAGAGAGTGCTGAGCCATCAATCTGCCGCCGTCCTGCACGAGGTGGACACGCTCGGCCGCGACTACGGGCAGGTCCACTTCATCGTGGACCGGGGTGCTGAACGCGGAAGATCTGTCTACCTGCACCGCGGACAGCTACTCGACGAGGACATCGTGGAGGTGGGTTCGTTCCGGGTCACGTCGATGGCTCGAACGGTCGCGGACGTGGCGTGCGCTTCCGACTTTGCCGGTGCACTGACGGTGGTGGATTGCGGACTCCGTCGCGGGGTACCGCGAGCCCAGTTGGAAGGTCTCGCGGATCGTCTCGCCGGGAGCAGAGGCATCGCCAACTTCCGTAACGCGCTCGGTCATGCCGACGAGAAAGCCGAGACCGCCGGAGAGTCCTTGAGCAGGGCGCGAATGATTGAGATGGGCGACATCCCGCTACCGCGACTCCAGCACGAGTTCTTCTCGCCGGCCGGAAGGTTCCTTGCCCGTAGCGACTTCGACTGGGACGGAAAGGTCATCGGCGAGTTCGACGGGAGAGGCAAGTACACGGCTGACGGCCAGGAAGCCGGCGCGTCCTGGCACGCCGAACGCGAACGCCACAATCGTCTGCTCCGTCACGGCTTTGTTGTCGTCCGCTGGGACTGGAAGATCCTTCAGGACCGGAGACGGTTCCGGGCACTACTCCGCGACGGCCTTCGAACGGGCGGGATCATCTGATCCAACACAGGCAGGGTTTGTCACCACACGCAGGCGCTGCAGCGCCTGCCTAGGGACACAAAGCCTGCGTTTGTGAGTTCGGGGTCAGCTCGGGGTATCGGAAGGTGCGGTGGTGGGATTTGCCACAGCATCGTCTGAGTTCTGGGAATCGCGACCGCGCCAGCGCTTGTACAGCTCGGTGATGATCGGGAGGACCGAGACGAACACGATGATCAGGAAGATGATGTCGATGTTCTTCTGGATGAACGAAATCTGGCCGAGGAAGTAGCCGAGCAGGGTGACGCCCGCACCCCAGGCGATGGCTCCGACCAAGTTGTAGGCGAGGAACGTCGAGTACTTCATCCGGGCTGCACCCGCGACGAGCGGCGCATAGGTACGGACGATGGGCACAAATCGCGCCAAGAAGATGGTGATGGGGCCGTGCTTCTCGAAGAACTCGTGCGCCTCGTCGATGTACTTCTTCTTCAACACCCGCGCATCGGGCTTGAACAGCGAATATCCGAACCGGTTGCCGAGGAAATAGCCGACCTGATCGCCGAGGAAAGCGGCGATCGGGATGGTGAGCAGCAGCACCCACAGCGGCGCGAACGGTTCGATCTCGCTCGACTTGGCGGCCACGATCAAGCCGGCCGTGAACAAGAGGGAGTCGCCGGGCAGCAGCGGGAACAGCAGACCCGACTCGATGAACACGATGAGCAGCAGCCCACCGAGCATCCAGGTCCCGAAGGAATTGAGGAGATTGATCGGGTCCAAGAACCCAGGCATCAACGCCACGTCGGTCGTTTGGGCAAGGACAGTCTCCATCACGGGACCCAAGGGTACCGGTTGTTGCCGGCCGGTCCCGCCAGGCGGCGCTGTGCCGTACGGCGGGAGGGTGCTCACCGGCGCAGACGGTCCTTGCAATACTGGTCAGCGAAGATCACCGAACCTCGGCTGGAGGCCACATGCCCATCGCAACGCCCGAACAATACGCACAGATGCTCAACGCGGCGAAAGAGGGCGGTTTCGCCTTCCCCGCGATCAACTGCACCTCGTCGGAGACCATCAACGCAGCCCTCAAAGGATTCGCGGAGGCGGGCAGCGACGGCATCATCCAGTTCTCCACAGGTGGCGCCGAGTTCGGTTCGGGTCTCGGTGTGAAGGACATGGTCACCGGTGCGGTGGCGCTGGCCGAGTTCGCGCACGTGGTGGCCGCCAAGTACGGCATCACGGTGGCCCTGCACACCGACCACTGCCCCAAGGACAAGCTGGACACCTACGTGCGTCCGCTGCTCGCCATCTCCCAGGAGCGCGTCGACGCAGGCCAGAACCCGCTGTTCCAGTCGCACATGTGGGACGGCAGCGCGGTGCCGCTGGACGAGAACCTGGAGATCGCCAAGGATCTGCTGGCCAAGGCCGCGTCCGCGAAGATCATCCTCGAGGTCGAGATCGGTGTTGTCGGCGGCGAGGAAGACGGCGTGGAGAACGAGATCAACGACAAGCTCTTCACCACCGCCGAAGACTTCGAGGCCACCATCGAGGCACTCGGTGCGGGCGACTCCGGAAGCCGCTACCTGCTGGCCGCGACCTTCGGAAACGTGCACGGCGTCTACAAACCGGGCAACGTCAAGCTGCGCCCCGAAGTGCTCAAGACCGGCCAGGACGTGGCGGTCAAGAAGCTGGGTCTGGCCGAGGGCTCCAAGCCGTTCGACTTCGTCTTCCACGGCGGCTCGGGCTCGCTCAAGAGCGAGATCGAGGAAGCCCTGAGCTACGGCGTCATCAAGATGAACGTCGACACCGACACCCAGTACGCGTTCACCCGTCCGATCGTCGGCCACATGTTCTCGAACTACGACGGCGTCCTCAAGGTCGACGGCGACGTGGGCAACAAGAAGTTCTACGACCCGCGCAGCTACATGAAGAAGGCAGAGACCTCGATGAGCGAGCGTGTGGTGGAGGCCTGCACCGACCTCAAGTCGGTCGGCAAGTCCATCAGCGCCTGACAGCCGAGACGAAGACCGGGTAAACGGTCCCGGTGGGTCAGAGCGCGATACCCACCAGGACCGCCACTCCGAGCAATATCAACGCAGCGGCCGCACACAAGACCGAGGTATCCACCCGGCGGTGCGGTCGCTGCGTTGTTGTCATCCGGGCCGGGGCGACGATCACGGGCCTCGGAGCGGCTTGGTTTTGCTCCACCGGCATCTGAGGACGCTCCCGAAAAGGAACGTCAGCCGGCGCGTGGACGCCGTATGGCGGTGGCGGCTGCCACGGACCGCGAGGCGGCTGCGGCGGTGGGGCCGCGGTGTCGTTTGGTCGAGGCGGCGCCTCGAATCCGCTACGTCGAACGGGGCCCGGGGGTCGCTGCGAACGCAAAGGGATGGTCGCCGCGTCGATTACACGGTGATGGGGAGGTGGTGACGGCCGGTCCTGCGGTGAGGGCACCGACCAAGCCTAACGCCCGAACGACCGCGAAGGTGCGGTTGTCACAGTCCGATCAGGCCTTGCAGACCTTCCACTCCCCGTCGATCTTGCTCAGTGTCAGCGCCACGTCGAGCTTCTCGTCAGGGGTGAGCGTCTTGTAGGCGATCACCTCTACGACGGCTCCGTTGCCGTCGTTGACGATCTTCGACGCTTTCACACCGTCGACGCCGACCAGTTCGTTGTTCTCTTCTTGGATCCGGTGATCCTCGGCGAACTCCTGGTCGGACATGCTCGTAAAGCGTTGCTGCGCTTCGCCGCACGTGATCTGTCGAAGAGTGATGATGTCGCCGTCGCGTAGCGCGGTGGTGTATTCGAGCGCCCGCGCAGCCGCGACGTCGGCGGGGACCTCGCTAGTTTCGTCTCCGGAGGCGACAACGGCGATGACCGCCGCGACCACCGCTGCGATCAGGACCAGTGCGGCGAGAGCGAACCACAGGCCTTTGCGCGACTTCTTGGGTCCGCCGCCGGTCCGATTCTGCTGGGCGCCACCGGCTGGCGGGATGTACTGCGGCGCAGCCGGTTCCGCTTTCCAGTCGGGCACCTTCGCGGCTGGCGAGCCCGTGTTCGAATTGGTCAACGACGACGGCGTCGTCGGCGCCGCCTTCGTGGTGATGATCCGTTCCGTCGGTTCGTCGGTGACCCCGGCAGGGGCCGCAGCTGCAGCCATCACCTCCGTCTCGTTCTCGTCGGCGGGTGATCCGACGGGCTCGTCCTTCGCCGTCGAGTCGGATTGTGACGCCGGTGATTTCGACGTGGAAACGGCCGGGACAGCGGCAAATTGGGCGGTCACGGCCTCGCTGGGCGCTGGGGCGGGGTCGCCGCCGGGTTGTTCCCCAGCAGTGTCCTGAGGCGGTGCCTTCTCGTCCGCTACCGACTTCTCATCTGTGTCGGTCTGCTCGTCTGCCGACACGGCCTCGGCTTCGGCTTCGGCTTCGGCTTCGGCTTCGGCGTGATCAGGCGTCGCCGCCTCCGGTTCAACGGGAGGTTCGGCCGTCTGACTGTCAGCTGTCTGATCGGCAACCGGCTCATCGACAACCGGTTCATCGGTGTGCGGATCGACCGCCGGTGCGCTGATGTCCTTCGCATCGGCAGACTGCTCGTCGTCACCGGACGTATCGGCGGGCTCGTCCGATGCGGTGGTCGGGTCTTCAGCGGTGGGCTGGTCCTCTGCGGGGGCCGGGACTTCGACGTCGTCCTCGGCCTCTGCCGATTCGACGGCCGGGTCGGAGCTCTCGGTGCCCTCGGCGGCCGGTGCCTCGTTGACCACGGCGTCGACCACCGGATCCTGGCTTGCTGTTTCGGCGGTGTCCGGGGTGGGGGAGTCTTCACCTGCGGCGTCGGCACGGTCGTCCGCCGCGGTGTCAGTGTCCGGCCCGGCAGCGGATTCGGCAGGGGATGTCGCGCGCTCGACAGGAACGGCGCCGGTGTCCGATGCCGGCTCCGGTGTTGCGCTCGTCGGTTCGGTCACCGGACTGTCGGTCGAATCGTTCACAGCCCCCTGTGTTGATTCGCCGTCGGACTTTCCTTGCGGCACCAGACCCCCCGGTTCTTGCTGCCCCGCAGGAGATGTTGTGGATGCACCGGGGCGTCGTGCTGCTTCGGCCCCGCTACCCGATTTTCCTTCGCGAAGCTTACGAACTGCCGAAAAGGCCCTCCGTACAACAGAATTGCCTTCATCGTCAGGATGTGACATCCACCCAGCCCTGTTCCTCGACCGACACTGTTCACAGTGCGCGGGAACCAGGCCGACCTTCGGACAGTCACCCCCGCGCAGCGTCGCGCCCACCCTATCGAATGAACTGGCGGCCGGAGGGGTCGCCCGCACCCGATCGAGAGCTGCGACAATGGTCCGATGACGTCGTTCGGAGATCTTCTCGGCCCTCAGCCCACCCTCTTGACCGGAGACGACGAAGCCGAATCGGACCTGTTGAACGGTTCCGACCCGGCTGCGGTCGCCGCCCAGCACCCGACCGCCTCGATCGCCTGGGCCTATCTGGCCGAAGCCGCCATGAACGAAGGCGCGACCATCACCGCCTACGCCTACGCGCGTACCGGCTACCACCGCGGGCTCGACCAGCTGCGGCGGCATGGCTGGAAAGGGTTCGGCCCCGTGCCATGGAGCCACGAGCCCAATCGCGGGTTCCTGCGTTGCGTCGCCGTGCTCGCCCGGGCCGCGCAGACCATCGGTGAGGAAGACGAATACAGGCGCTGCCTCGATCTGCTGAACGAAAGTGACCCGGCAGCCGCCGGCGAGCTCGGACTCGCCTGATACCGGCGGCTCGGGCGGCCGTCTGCTGACCGTTCGCGCGGTGTTCGCCCGCGAACGGTTGCCGGCCCGCGTCCGCGCCCCTCTGCATCGGCTGCGCGTGGCGATCCTGCCGATTCTCCAGTGTTCCCTGGCTGCCGGGCTCGCCTGGTACCTCGCCACCGAGGTGTTCGCCCATGAGCGCCCGTTCTTCGCTCCCATCGCCGCGGTCATCTCCCTGGGTCTGTCACTCGGACAGCGGTGGCGCCGCGCCCTCGAGGTGGCGATCGGCGTGACCGTCGGGGTGGCCGTCGGTGACCTGATCATTGCGGCGATCGGATCGGGCACCTGGCAGATCATGGTGGTCGTTGCCATTGCGATGGTGGTGGCGATCGTGCTCGACCGGGGTCCGCTGGTGCCGATTCAGGCCGCGAGCTCGGCCGTGTTGGTGGCAACGCTGCTGCCGCCAGGAGGAGCCGACGGGTTTCATCGCGTCATCGACGCCTTCATCGGCGGTGTGGTGGCGATCGTGGTGGTCGCGGTGGTACCCACCCATCCGGTGCTGCGGGCCCGCCGCGACGCCGCCGGAGTGCTCACCACGGTGTCCGATGTGCTCGCAGATGTGGCCGAAGGGCTGCGCCGAATGGACCGCGACCTGCTGCTCGAGGCGCTCGAAGAGGCGCGCGGAACCCAGTCGGAGATCGATGCGATGCGGTCGGACATCTCAGGTGGGCGTGAGATCAGTGTCATCTCCCCGCTCTACTGGAACAGTCGATCGCGCCTCGAACGCATCACCGCCGTCGCCGATCCGATCGACAATGCGGTGCGCAACGTGCGGGTGCTGGCACGTCGGGCGGCAAGCGCGGTGGACAAGAACGAGCCGATCAAACCCGAGATCGTCGAACTCATCGTCAGCCTCGGGCACGCATTCGAGGTGGTCAACGACATGATCCTGGCCGACCCCGGCCAGCAACCCGACCCGGCGTCCGCGGCCAGGGTGTTGCGGAGTATCGCCCGTCGCTCCAAGCCAGAACTGGTCGAGGGCAGCGCGCTGTCGGAGACGGTGATCTTGGCGCAGATCCGTTCCACAATCGTTGATCTGCTGATGGTGTGCGGACTTTCCCGCGTCTCGGCGATCGCCACACTGCGCTGACAGTTGCGATGCATGCGTAGTCATGCATATATTTGGGGTCCACTGATCGCGAAGGGACACGATGGGCCACACGCACAGCCACGGTCACGCCGGGCACGCCGCCTCTGACGACGGAACCCAGCGGCGACTATGGCCGATGGTGGCCGGGGCAGTCATCATCTCCGTGTTCTTCGCGGTCGAACTGACCGTCGGCATCGCCGTCAACTCGCTGGCTCTGATCGCCGATGCCGGCCACATGCTCACCGATGTGGTGGCCATGGTGATGGGGCTAGGCGCGTTGCTGCTCGCTCGGCACGGGAGTTCGAGCGGGGTCAAGACCTTCGGCTGGCACCGCGCCGAGGTGTTCACCGCCGTGGCCAACGCTGTGCTGCTCATCGGCGTGGCGGTGTTTGTCCTCTACGAGGCCGTCGAACGGATCGGTACCGATCCCCACGTACCGGGTGGGACCCTGGTGGTGGTGGCGCTCATCGGCCTTGCGGCCAACCTGGTGGTGATGCTGCTGCTACGCGCGGACGCCAAGGGGAGCATCGCGGTGCGCGGCGCGTACATGGAGGTGCTCGCCGACGCCGTCGGGTCGATCGGCGTGCTGGTGGCAGGCGTGGTGACGATGACAACCAGTTGGCCGTACGCCGACCTGGTGGTGGCGGTACTGATTGCGCTGTGGGTCGCTCCGCGCGCCATCCGCCTTGCCGTCGACGCACTTCGGATCCTGGCGCAGCAGGCCCCGGTTCACGTTGATGTGGACAAGATCCAGCGCGAACTCGGCGAACTGGCCGGCGTGACCGAAGTGCACGACCTCCACGTCTGGACGCTGACCACCGGTATGGATGTGGCAACGGTGCACGTGACCGCCACGGCCGACAACGCCGATGTGCTCGCCGCCGCCAGGGAAGTCCTGGAACGCCATGGCCTCGACCACGCCACCATCCAAGTGGATCCCGCCGGGACTCAAGGCGACTGCCACAAGAAGATCACCTGGTAGCAGCGGCCCAACTCCGCCAAGAGCCCGGCCGGCGGGGTCAGTCGTCTTCGGGCTCGATGCGGCGCAGCACCAAGAACGCCCGTGCACCGACGGTGACCGTGGTCGGCGCCGTCAGCGGCTTCTCGGACTCGTCGCCCGCGACGGTGGTGTCGAGCACCACTTCCCACTGCTCGCCGTACTTGGTGTCCAGCGGGAACTCGATGGGTTCGTAGTGGGCGCTCAGGAACACCATGAACGAGGCGTCCATGATGCGGTCGCCGAAATCGTCGACCTCGGGGATGGCGCTGCCGTTGAGGAACAATCCGACCGCACGACCGAAATCGGCGTTCCAGTCGTCCTCGGTCATCTCGCTGCCGTCGGGCCGTAGCCAGGCGATGTCGGGCAGCTTGTCGGCCGATCGTTGCATCGGCCGGCCCTCGAAGAAGCGGCGGCGACGGAACACCGGGTGGTTCGACCGCAGTTCGGCGACACGACGGGTGAAATCGATGAGGTCCTCGTCGATGTTTTCCCAGTCGACCCAGGCCAGCTCGCTGTCCTGACAGTACGCATTGTTGTTGCCGCCCTGCGTCCGTCCCAGTTCGTCACCGTGACTGATCATCGGCACACCCTGCGACAGCAGCAGGGTGGCGATCATGTTGCGACTCTGCTGGGCACGCAGCGCGAGGATCTCGGGATCGTCGGTCTCGCCCTCCACACCGCAGTTCCACGAGCGGTTGTGGCTCTCGCCGTCGTTGTTGTCTTCACCGTTGGCCTCGTTGTGTTTCTCGTTGTAGGAGACGAGGTCTCGCAATGTGAAGCCGTCATGCGCGGTGATGAAGTTGATGGACGCGGCGGGCCGCCGTCCGGTGTGCTCATAGAGATCGGCCGAACCCGTTATGCGAGCGGCGAATTCGCCCAGCGTCCCCGGCTCACCGCGCCAGAAGTCGCGGACGGTGTCGCGGTACTTGCCGTTCCATTCGGTCCACTGTGGGGGGAAGTTGCCCACCTGGTATCCGCCAGGTCCCACGTCCCACGGCTCGGCGATCAACTTGACCTGACTGACCACCGGGTCCTGCTGGACGAGGTCGAAGAAGCTGGAAAGTCGGTCGACGTCGTAGAACTCGCGGGCCAGAGCGGAAGCGAGGTCGAAGCGGAAGCCGTCGACATGCATCTCGGTGACCCAGTAGCGGAGCGAATCCATCATCAGCTGCAGGGCATGGGGATGTCGGACGTTGAGGGTGTTCCCGGTGCCCGTGTAGTCCATGTAGTACTGCGGATCATCTTCGACCAGACGGTAATACGCAGCATTGTCGATTCCGCGGAACGACAGGGTCGGACCCATGTGGTTGCCCTCGGCGGTGTGGTTGTAGACCACGTCGAGGATGATCTCGATACCCGCCTCGTGCACGGCCTTGACCATCGACTTGAACTCTTGGACGGGCGCAACCCGCGAGTCGCCCCGCGAGTACTTGGAATCGGGGGCGAAGAACCCGATGGTGTTGTAGCCCCAGTAATTCGAGAGACCGCGGTCCTGCAGCACCGAGTCGTCCGCGAAGTGGTGGACCGGCATCAGTTCGAGAGTGGTCACACCAAGGTTCGTCAGATGTTCGAGGATCGCGGGGTGGGCGATCGCGGCGTAGGTCCCGCGCAGCTCCTCGGGGATCGCGGGATGGGTTTGGGTGAGGCCCTTCACGTGGGCCTCGTAGATGACGGTGTCGGCGTATGAGTGGTGAGGCGGACGGTCGACACCCCAGTCGAAGAAGGGGTTGATCACCACGGACGCAGGCATGTAAGGGCCGGAGTCCTCGTTGTTGGGTGTCGACGGGTCGTCGAACATGTAGCTGAAAACTGGTTGCGCCCAGTCGAATTTGCCGTCGATCGCCTTGGCGTAGGGATCGAGGAGGAGTTTGGCCGGGTTGCACCGCAGACCCTGCGCCGGGTCGTTCGGCCCGTGGATGCGGTAGCCATAACGTTGCCCGGGCTCCACGTCAGGCAGGAAGCCGTGCCAGATGAAGCCGTCCTGCTCCAGCAGGTCGATCTGTGTTTCCTCGCCGTCGTCGCCGATCAGACACAGCTGCACACGTTCGGCAACCTCACTGAACACCGCGAAATTCGTCCCGGCTCCGCTGTAGTTTGCTCCAAGCGGGTACGCCGCACCTGGACGGATCTGCAACTGGTCCTCCTCGCATCAGCACACGGATTTTTCACACTACGACAGGTTCCGGCGCCGTGCTTGGGGGGCGACTACCCCCTACTTCCAGAAGACAAACAAGTCCCAGCCCCACGACGCCAGAAAGCTGCTGACCCCGGACAATTCGAACAACCAGTACACGAGGTCGAAGAACGCGCGGTTGAGCTGGGGCACCAGCAGGATGACAAAGATCAGCAGGATCCCGAACGGTGCGACCGGCGCCACCGATCGCCGCGTGTTGTCGGACAGATACGGCTCGATGATCCCGTAGCCGTCGAGTCCGGGGATCGGCAGGAGGTTGAGCACCGCGGCGGTGATCTGCAGCAGAGCCAACATCGCCAGCGACGACCAGAAGTTCAGTTCACCGATCAGCGCCGCGTTGTCGCGGCCGGAGATGATCACGAGCAGGACGATGGCGATGAGGATGTTGGCCAACGGACCGGCAGCGGAGACCAGGCTGCGCTGGGCGCGCGTGAATCCGGACTTGTTCACGTAGACGGCGCCACCGGGAAAACCGATGCCGCCCAACAGGATGATGACGAGCGGCAACCCGATCGACAGGCCCGGATGGGCGTACTTCAGAGGGTTGAGTGTGAGGTAGCCGCGGAGCTCGGCGCCGCGGTCGCCGAACTTGAACGCGGTGACGGCGTGCCCGAACTCGTGCAGCGACAGCGAGATCACCCAGCCGCCCACGACGAGCAGGAGCGCCCCGATCACCGCGACGGGGTCGTTGTCCCGGCCCGACGTCCAGAGCAGCGCCCCGCCCAGCGCGGTGGCCGCGACCACGGCGAGGAACACCGGACCAGGACGCACCGAGCGGATGATCTCGGTGGTGGTGGTGCTCAAGGGCGGACCAACTTCCAGTTGACGTGATGGCGGTAGAAGGTCGACCTCTTGACTGGCCGGGGACCGGGGACCCCGTCGCGGTCGACGACCAACTGTGGTGCGCCGGTCTGGACGGCCCTGCCGGTGAGCCAGGACGAAAGCCAGCGACGGTCGAGCTTGGCCCTGACCCCGGGCATCGTCATCAGCGGTTCGATGACAACGCCCTTGGTGCGCCCGCGGTAGAGCAGGTCGTTGTCGACGTAACTCTCGCCGCCGAGGTCGCCGTCGACGCCGCGCTGGTGGGCGCGGCCGAGCAGCACGACGGCCGCATCGTCTCGGACCAGTGGTAGTTCGACTGCGGCGCCACTCTGGGCCAGTTCAACGGCCGGCGCCCCGAACGGCAGCTCGTAATTCTTGGTGGCGAGCGTGGGGGCGGGCAGGACGAGGGCGACCTCGACGTCGAGGCGTTCGACGAGCATGAGTCGTGCCACCACGGCAGCGCAGAACGCGTCCGGCAACTCGGGCCCGGCGACCACGACAACTCGTCGCACATCCGGATCGGCCAGTGTGGCGGTGACGGCACCGATGATCGAGGCGCGTTCGCGCGCCGCCCGCACCGCGGCGATGCCCGGCGGGACGAGATCGTCGGCCGCGTCCTGCTCGGCGATCACGCGTAGACCCTGTGGCGCCACCGGTCACCTCACTCATCTCTTCACCTGCGGCGATCATCTTCGTGACGCCCGTCCGCGATCGTACTGGCGGGCACCGCGGATGGGCCCGGCACGGCGCCGACAGGGGCTTGGGCCACCGGGATCAGGTAATCGTCGGTCCGAGCAAGTAGGGTTGTCCCACGGTTCGGTGTGTCTACGTCACGCTCGAACCGGAAGGAGCGCATAAATGCCTGCGATCGTGCTGATCGGCGCCCAATGGGGCGATGAAGGTAAGGGCAAAGCCACAGATCTACTCGGTGGTCGACTGCAATGGGTGGTGCGATACCAGGGCGGCAACAATGCCGGTCACACCGTGGTTCTGCCCAACGGGGAGACCTTCGCTCTGCATCTGATCCCGTCAGGCATCTTGACTCCGGGAGTCAACAACGTCATCGGCAACGGTGTGGTCGTCGACCCGGGGGTGCTGCTCACCGAGCTCAGCGGCCTCGAGGATCGTGACGTCGACACCACGGGTCTGATGATCTCGGCCGACGCGCATCTGCTGATGCCGTACCACGTCGCCATCGACAAGGTCACCGAGAGATTCCTCGGGAACAAGAAGATCGGCACCACCGGCCGCGGCATCGGTCCCTGCTACCAGGACAAGATCGCCCGGGTCGGCGTGCGGGTCGCCGATGTGCTCGACGAGAGCATCCTGACCCAGAAGGTCGAGGCTGCACTCGAGATCAAGAACCAGATCCTCACCAAGATCTACAACCGCCGTGCTCTCGAACCGGCGCGCGTCGTCGAGGAGGTGCTGGGTCAGGCCGACGGTTTCAAACACCGCATCGCCGACACCAGGCTGCTGCTCAACCAAGCGCTCGAGGCCGGCGAGACAGTGCTGCTCGAAGGCTCGCAGGGCACCCTGCTGGACGTCGATCACGGCACCTATCCCTTTGTGACCTCGTCCAACCCGACGTCGGGTGGCGCGGCAGTGGGCTCGGGCATCGGCCCGACCCGGATCACCACGGTGCTGGGAATCCTCAAGGCCTACACCACGCGGGTGGGGTCGGGGCCGTTCCCCACCGAGCTGTTCGACGAGTGGGGTGCCTACCTGGCCAAGACCGGCGGCGAGGTGGGCGTCACCACCGGGCGCGCGCGTCGCTGCGGCTGGTTCGATGCCGTGATCGCTCGGTACGCCACCCGGGTGAACGGCATCACCGACTACTTCCTGACCAAGCTCGATGTGCTCTCCAGCCTCGACACCGTGCCGATCTGCGTCGCCTACGAGGTGGACGGGGAGCGGGTGGACGAGATGCCGATGACGCAGACCGGGTTCCACCACGCCAAGCCGATCTACGAGGAGATGCCCGGCTGGTGGGAGGACATCTCACAATGCCGTACCTTCGACGATCTGCCGAAGAATGCCCAGGACTACGTGCTCCGACTCGAAGAGCTGTCCGGCGCGCACATCTCGTGCATCGGCGTGGGGCCCGGCCGCGAGCAGACCATCGTGCGGCGCGACATCCTCTAGCCGACGGCAGGGCCGGTCCCTGCGCTCGCCCGGGTTCCGTCCCCGGGACTGATCTGCCGAACCGTCCCAACGGCGGCGAACGCTGTGATAGACATCCCTCAGGGAACAGTCAGTACTGACTGTTGGGAGGGTCTCGATCATGGTGGGTGCGACAACGGGCGATCGAGGGGTGTCTCGGCGCACCCTGCTCAAGGGCGCCGCGGCGGCGACTGGCGCAATCGGCACCAGCTTTGTGGTGCCGTCATTGGTCGGACCGCGCGCCCGTGCGGTCCCACCGACGGGAGCCGGCGGCGGTCGCGAGGTCGCGGTCTTCGGCGGCGGGATGTCGGGACTGGCCGTGGCCCAAGAACTCATCGAGCGTGGTTTCTCGGTGACCGTCTATGAACCTGCCTTCCTAGGGGGTAAGGCACGGAGCATGGACGTGCCCGGCAGCGCCGCCGGCGGACGGATGGCGCTGCCGGGGGAGCACGGTTTTCGCTTCTTCCCCGGTTGTTATCAACACGTTCCGGACACCATGACGCGAATCCCGTTGCCCGGCGGGGGGAACGTCAGGGACCGACACCTCATCAATGTCGAGGGTGCGGTGGTTGCCCTCGACGAACCGGGTTACGCACCGATCACCGCACCGCAGTCGATCGACGGGCTCGTGCAGCATGCCGGCGCCATCGCTGATCTGGACAATCTCCGCAACACCTTGATGACGTCGCTGAAGATCGCCGGAGACGTACCCGCCCACGAACTCGCATTCTTCGTGCAGCGCGAACTCGTCATCGCGACCAGCTGCGAGGAACGGCGAATCGGCCAGTGGGAGAAGCAATCCTGGATGGAGTTCGTCAAGGCCGAAGGCAAATCTGCTGCCTACCAGAAGTATCTGGTGAGTGCCCTGACCCGGGCGACGGTTGCGGCCAAACCCGACATGGGGTCGGCGCGCACCATCGGGCAGATCGGACTCGCGCTGGTCACCTCGGCCACCGGTCTGATCTCGCAGTACGCCGGGACCATCGTCGGGGGTGGGGTGGACCGAATCCTCAACGCTCCCACCAATCACGCGTGGATAGACCCGTGGGTGGCGTACCTGCGTGGTCGGGGCGTGCGGTTCGTGATGGGTCAGGCCGCAACCGGCTTCGACGTGCAGGGCGGGCGGATCACCGGCGCCCGGGTGGCCGGCGACGCCGGTGCGGCGTCGACCGTGACTGCTGACTGGTACGTCGCGGCCATGCCGCTGGACCGGCTCAAGCCACTCCTCCGGCCGGATCTGCTTGCGGCCGCACCGGCACTCGAGGGCATCAACCACCTGGTCGACGACTGGATGGTGGGGATCCAGTACTTCCTGTCGCGGCGGTCCGATGTGGTGCCGAGTCACATTGCGGCGCTGGGCACGCCGTGGGCCCTGACCGGCCTGTTCCAGGCGGCGCCGTGGGAGGTCGACTTCGGTCGCGTCTACGGCGACGGGCGGGTGCACGACTGCCTGTCGGTGGACATCTCCGACTGGGACACTCCTGGAATCCTCTACGGCAAGACCGCCAAACAATGCACCAAAGACGAGGTCGCCAAGGAGGTCTGGGCGCAGATGAGCCGCGCGCTCAACCGCGGCTCGAAGCCGATCCTGCGCGACGAGGAACTGGTGAGCTGGCATCTCGACCCGGGTATCAACTGGGAACCCGGCATCGCCAACGCGACACCGTTGATGGTGAACACTGCCGATTCCTACCGGCACCGGCCCACCGCCGACACCACCATCTCGAATTTCTTCGTCGGCGGCGACCACGTGCGCACAAACATCGACCTCGCGACGATGGAGGGTGCCAACGAATCGGGTCGGCGGGTTGCCAACGCAATCCTCGACGCGGCAGGCAGCAACGCCGCTCGGGTGGCGGTGCACCCGCTATGGGAACTCCCACTGCTCGACCCGTTCAAACAGACCGACCGCGACCGCTACCGGGCGGGTCTGCCGCACATCATGGACGTGTGAGCCGCGGTAGCATCACTGGATGACCACCGGGCCCGAATCTGATCCTGTCGCAGTCGATCTCGGACCACGGGAGTCCAAAGGCGCGCGCAGTCGCAACGAGATACTCGACGCGGCGCTCGAGGTGCTGATCGACAAGGGGTACGCACAGGCGAGCACCCTCGCCATCCAGGAAGCCGCAGGGGTGTCGCGTGGAAAGCTGTTGCATCACTTCCCATCTCGCGATGATCTGCTGATGGCGGCCGTGCACCACCTGGCAAAGGTGCGCATCGAGGACCTGGCCCGCCAGGTCGACTGGCCCGAGGATCCGATCGAGCGGATCTCCCTCGGCATCGACACGGGATGGTCGACATTTCATCAGCCGTACTTCGTGGCGTCCATCGAACTCTGGACCGCTGCGCGTACCAACGCCAACCTGCGCAGTGCACTGCTGCCCGCCGAACGTGAACTGGGCCCGACCGTTCGTGCCGCTGTCGCATCATTTCTCGGGCCGGTTCTGACGTCGGCGCCGCGCTACGACGAGCTGTATCCGATCCTGCTCTCGGGCATGCGCGGGGCGGCCATGCCCTACCTGATCGACAGGCGCGACCCCCGTAACGATCCCCATCTTCCGCTGTGGAAAACGCTCACAGCTCAGTATCTGCTGCCGGGGTGACGGGCAAAATCTGCAGGTAGCGCCGTTTCGCGCGGTATTTCGAACGGTGAGCAAAACGCGCAAAACGCGACTTACGCGCTCAAGCGTGACTGTGACGTGCGCTACCTCAAGACTTCGGATGTAGCGGAGATCACTCCCCGAGTCCACAGTCGCCAACCGAGAGCAGCGTTGTCATGTTAGTAGCCTTGGGCCTCCTGATGGTGGCCACCTTCATGTTCCTCATCATGACCAAGAGGACCACCCCGGTGGTGGGCCTCATCCTGGTCCCGATCGCCTTCGGTCTGTTCGCCGGCGCGGGCCTGGGGATCAGCGACATGATCACCGACGGCATCGAGGATCTGGCCCCGACAGCGGCGATGCTCTTCTTCGCCATCATCTACTTCGGCATCATGATCGATGTCGGCCTGTTCGACCCGATCGTGCGCGGAGTCGTCCGGGCGGTGAAGGCCGACCCGGCGCGTCTGGTGGTGGGAACGGCGTTGCTGGCGATGGTGGTCTCCCTCGACGGTGACGGCTCCACCACATTCATCATCGTCACCTCGGCTCTGCTGCCCCTCTACCTCAAGCTGGGTGTCAGCCCGGTGGTCTTGACGGTCACCGCGGGCCTGGCCAACGGCACCCTGAACATCCTCCCGTGGGGTGGGCCGACCGCGCGTGCCGCTGCGGCACTGGGCATCTCACCGTCCGAGGTGTTCATCCCGATGATCCCGTCGCTGGTTGTCGGTCTTGTCATCGTGCTCCTGTTCTCCTACCACCTCGGCCTGATGGAACGTCGCAGGATCGGTTCGATCACCATCAAGGAATCGGTGTTGGCCCGTGAATCCGCCGACGTCCTGGTCGGCAGCGGCGGGGGCAACGGAGGCGGCCGTGGGCGTGGTCGCGGACCCCGTCGAGGCGTCGGTGGTTCGGGTACGGGTGCTTCGGGCACAGGCGCATTCGGTGCAGGCTCCGGCGAGGACGCCCGGAACACCGATTCGGGTGACACCGCAGACGCCGGCATCGTTGCAGGCGCGCTCGACCCTGATCGCGCAACGTTGCGGCCCAAGCTCTTCTGGATCAACGCGGCGCTGACCGTCGCCTTGCTCGCTGTGCTCGGAATGGATGTCATCGCCATCCCGGTGCTGTTCATGGCGGCCGCAGGCATAGCGCTGGTGATCAACTTCCCGCACATCAAGGATCAGCAGCAGGCGATCACCAGGCACTCGTCGAGCATCGTTTCCGTGGTGGCCATGGTCCTCGCGGCGGCAGTCCTCACCGGGGTCTTCGCAGGCACCGGCATGGTGGAGGCGATCGCGCAGTGGCTGACCTCCGTGCTCCCTGATTCGATGGGACCCCACCTGGCCGTGATCACCGGCCTACTGTCGATGCCGTTCACGTTCCTGATGAGCAACGACGCCTTCTACTTCGGTGTGCTGCCGGTGCTCTCGGAAACCGCCGCCACCTACGGGATCACCCCCGCCGAGATGGCGCGGGCATCCATCACGGGCCAGACCGTGCACATGCAGAGCCCGCTGGTTCCCGCGATCTTGTTGCTGGTGTCGCTCGCCGGGGTGTCGCTGGCCGATCACCACAAGAAGGTGCTGTGGCGGGCTGCGGCGGTCTCGGTCGCGATGCTCGTGGTCGGCACCCTCGTGGGAGCCATCCCCATCTGATCGACAACTCGATCGCCGAACTGTTGGCAGGCAACGTGGGCACCCGTCGGATGGCGGGTGCCTACGCTGTGTTCATGCGGTTGCGAAACCAGGTCCTGCTCCTGCAGGTGGTGGTGATCCTGGTCAGTCTCGGTGTCGGCTTCGGCATCGTGATCTCCGGTAGCGACGACAAACTCCGTGAGGAATACGGCCAGCGCGCACTCGCCATCGCCAGATCGGTGGCGACCGACGACCAGGTGCGCGCCGAGGTGGCCGCGGGCAGCGGCGACTCGCTCGACCAGAACGCCCTGGCCGGCGGACCGCTCCAAGCCCAGGCAGTCGCCGTCGCCGACCGCACCGGTGCCCTCTTCGTGGTGATCGCCAACAATCGTGGACTGAGGCTTGCGCACCCCGACACAACCGAACTGACCCGCCCGCTCAGTACCGATCCGGGCCGGGCACTCGGCGGTCGTGAGGACCTGGCCACCGACCGTGGAACGCTGGGCGAATCGGTGCGCGCCAAGGTCCCGGTCCTCGCCCCGGACTCCACCGAGGTGGTCGGGCTCGTGAGCGTGGGGATCTCCACGGAGAAGATCAGCGACGACCTGCGCGGTGATGTGATCGCCCTTGTCCTCATCGCACTCGCCGCGCTCCTCACCGGTGTTGTCGGCTCGGCGCTGCTCGCGCGCCGATGGCGTCGCCTCACCCTCGGCCTCGAGCCGGACCAACTGGCCGAGCTGGTACGTGAGCAAGGGGCGGTGCTGCACTCGATTGGCGAAGGTGTGGTTGCCATCGACCCGTCCGGTGTGGTCCGGGTGATCAACGACAAGGCGCGCACCCTGTTGGGCGTGACCGCCGACATCGGTACGCCGGTCGCCGAGGTGGGTCTGACCGCACGCGTGCTCGAGGTCGCGACCACTCCGGTGCAGACGCCGCGGTCGGCCGCAGTGGGTGACCGTGTGGTGCTGGTCAGTTCCCACCGGGTGCGGCGCGACGGCACAGATCTCGGCATCGTGCTGTCGGTGGTGGACCGCACCGACGTGGAAGCCCTTACCCGACAACTCGATTCGATCAAGTCGATGACCGATGCGCTCCGCGCTCAGAGGCACGAATCGGCCAACCGGATGCACGTCACCGCCGGCCTGCTGCGGCAAGGCGATGCCGGCGCCGCGCTCGACTATCTGGACGAGGTGATGGGCACAGGGCCGTACGGCATCGACCTGCCCGGCAGCGAGAACATCAACGAGCCGCACCTGCGGGCATTCCTCGACGCCAAGGCAGCCTCGGCCCGCGAGCGCGGCGTACTGCTCACGCTGGGGCCGCAGACGTTGGTCTCCGGCACATTGCAGGACCCGGTGGCGGCAACGACCATCGTGGGCAACCTCATCGACAACGCATTGGAGGCTGCCTCCGGCGGGACACTAGAGGCCGCCTCTGGCGGGACAACACAGGCCGCCTCCGGCGGGGCGCCCGCGCAGGTCGAGGTGGAACTGATCGTCGCAGACGACACCTTGCTGGTGGTCGTGTCGGATTCTGGACCCGGTGTGGGGCTCGCCGATCCGCAGCAGGTCTTCACCGAAGGCGTCACCACCCACAAGGACGACTCCGTGCCCGGCGGGCGTGGGATGGGTCTGGCGCTCTCGCGTCAGCTGGCCCGAACCCGCGGCGGGGACCTGACACTCGTCGACGCGGGCGGCGCGGCCAGACAACCCGACAACGTCCTCGGTGGCGCCGTCTTCGTCGCGCGGCTGCCCAGGATGCTGAGCCCGCACGAACCAGCCGAACCGCTGGACGAGGAGCCGGTGCGATGACAGCCCGGGAGTTCAGGGTGCTCATCGTGGACGACGACTTCCGGGTCGCCGGTCTGCACGCGTCCATCGTCGAGGCCGTCGGTGGGTTCTCGGTGGCAGGCACAGCGGGTGGTCGCGAGCAGGCCCTGTCCGTCCTCGCCGAACAACCCGACATCGACCTCGCCCTCATCGACGTCCACCTGCCCGACGGTTCCGGGCTCGAACTGGCGGCCCAGATCGGCTGCGACACGTTTGTCGTCAGCGCCGAGACCGACAGCGCCGCCATCCGGCGCGCGTTCCGCGGTGGGGCGCTGACCTACCTGATCAAACCGTTCGAGAACACCGAACTCGCGCGTCGACTGTCCGCTTACGCGCAGTACCGGCGCATCCTGGATGCACCGGCGATCGACCAGAGCACGGTCGACGCCGCGGTCAGCGCATTGCGGTTCGGCCGCGTCACGCGTGAGAGCCACGAAAGTGGCTCGCACACAGAGCAACTGATCCTGGAGGCGTTCGCGGCATCGGGCCAGGTGATGTTCGCCGACGAGGTGTCCGCGGCGGTCGGCATCTCGCCGCCCACCGCCCGGCGGCATCTCGCCCACATGGTGGCATCGGGAAAGCTGGCGATGCGCCTGCGCTACGGCGCCACCGGCAGGCCCAAACAGGAGTACCGCCTGCCTGGTGAGCGCCGATCCGCAGTAGATTGACCGGCGTGAAACCCACTCGCACCACACCGGAGCGCCGATGAGGCTCTGGCGGCGCGAGTCCGACTACGGATCCATCCTCCTGGGGTCCACGCAGGACTCCATCCACAAGAAGCGGATCCGGATCCAGCTCCTGATCTCTGTCGGTGTCCTCACCGCCAACGCCATCGGTGCCGGCATGGTGATCCTGCTGGTGACCATCGGCATCCCGGAGCCGAGCGTGTTGCAGTCCGGTCTGTGGTGGGTCAACTTCATCGTGGTGCCGGTCTATGTCTCGCTGGCGTTCCTGATCGGACTGTGGGTGGGCACCACCCGGGTACTGCGACGACTTCGGTGGGCGTTACGCGACGAACCGCCGACGGCGGCCCAGGCGCGCGCAGCACTGAAGGCGCCCGCACTGCTCACCAGGCTGCAAGCCGCGTTGTGGGTGGTCGCAGGCATCCTGTTCACCACCGCGTACGGGGTATACGACGCTGCTTTGATCCCCAAGATCGCATTCGTGGTCGGGCTTTCGGCAGCTGTGGTGTGTTCCATCGCGTATCTGCTGACCGAGTTCTCTCTCCGGCCGGTGGCGGCTCAGGCTCTCGAAGCCGGGCACGTTCGCGCCGCCCGCCGCGGCAGCCTGCGCACACGCGGAATGCTGACCTGGTCGGTGGGATCGGGCATCCCCATCGTCGGGGTGATGCTCGTGGTCATCTTCGGGCTGTTCCGCGACGACACCACCAAGGTCGACATCTTCATCGCCGTCACGGTCCTGAGCGCCACCGCACTGTTCACCGGGTCGATCCTCAACTTCCTGAGCATGGACAGCATCGTCGCGCCCATCCGCACCGTCCGGCAGGGCATGAGTCGGGTTCGCAGCGGCGACAACGACGTACGGGTGGTGGTCTTCGACGGCACCGAACTCGGCGACCTGCAGGCCGGTTTCAACTCGATGGTCGCCGGGCTCGGCGAACGCGAACGCCTGCGCGACCTCTTCGGACGTCACGTCGGCAAGGAGGTCGCCGAGGCCGCGTTGGCGCAGGACCCCGAACTCGGCGGCAGCGAACAGACCGTCGCGGTGCTGTTCATCGACGTCATCGGCTCCACCACCTTGGCCGTCACCCGCCCGCCCGCCGACGTGGTGAACATCCTGAACCAGTTCTTCGCCGTGGTGGTGTCTACCGTCGAGAAGCACGACGGACTGGTCAACAAGTTCCAGGGCGACGCGGTGCTCGCCGTCTTCGGGGCCCCGATCGGCCTTTCCGATTCCGCCGCATCGGCCCTCGTCGCCGCTCGTGAGATCAGCGAGGAACTGGCCATCAAGGTGCCGCAACTGCAAGCGGGCATCGGGGTCGCCTACGGTCCGGTGGTCGCGGGCAACGTGGGCGCCATCCAGCGTTTCGAGTACACCGTCATCGGCGACGCCGTGAACGAGGCAGCCCGGCTCAGTGAACTCGCGAAAAAGGACCCGGGCCGCCCTCTGTCGTCGGGCCGCGCGGTGGAGGCGGCGTCGAAAGACGAAGCGTCACAATGGCACCGCCAGGACTCGACGGTGCTACGTGGCCGCTCCGAAGCCACCGAGGTGTACGCGACCCAGGCCTCTGGCGACTGACAGACCGCCCGTCACAACTGCTTTCGGCTGTCGCCTGTCACAACTGCTTTCGGCTGTCGCCGAGACCTTCGGCGAGATCGAGCTGCCGCAACGCGCTCCGAAGCACCTCGTCGTCGATCCGCCCGCGGTCGCGTTCGTCGATGAACACCTCACGCTGAATCTGGATGAGCTCGTTGCGGATCCGGTTGTACGCCTCCGTCGGACTCTCACCGATCTCGTCGGAGTCCCGCCCCAACCCTTCCCACGCGAGGTTCTTGCGGGCCCGGATCCAGTGCTCCAAGATCTTCACCTGCTCCAGGCGGGCGTCACCCTCGGGTATCTCGGCCTTGATCTGCTCGAGCCGCGCGAACGCGGTCCGGCCGGCGCGGTCCTGGGCACGGGCCAGGCCCACCAGATCCGCCTGCCTGTCATCACCCTGGACACCGAGCCACCTGATGAGCAGCGGCAGTGTGGTCCCCTGCAACAACAAGGTCCCGACCACCACCACAAAGGTGAGGAACAAGATCGCGTCGCGTGCCGGGAACTGGGAACCGTCGTCGACGGTCAGTGGAATGGCAAAGGCCGCAGCAAGACTGACCACTCCGCGCATGCCCGCCCACGACACCACGAACACCGCGCCGGGCTGCGGATACGGTTCACGCTGGCGTATTCGCGGGAACAACCGGGCCCCGTATGTCGCCCCGAACACCCAGACGATGCGGATCGCGATGGTCGCGGCGAACACCGCCGCCGCGGCCCAGCAGATCGCGGCAGTCGAGCGGTCTCCCAGCCCTTCGATGACCTGCGGGAGCTGGAGTCCGATGAGCAGGAACACAAAAGATTCGAGGATGGCGTCGATCGAACGCCAGACGGCGGTGTCCTGCAGGCGGGTGGCGTATCCCTCACGCACCGACCGCTGGCCCAGATAAAGGCCCGCCGCGACAACCGCGATCACACCAGATGCGTGGATCTCCTCGGCGACGAAATAGATCGCGAACGGCGCGATGATCCCCAGCGCCGTCTCCATCGGGGGATCGGTGAGGAAGTGGCGCATGAAGGCGACAGCCAGCCCGGCAGCAAGTCCCACGATCAGGCCGCCGACGGCAGCGATCAGGAAGGCCAGGATGCCGTCCCACACGGTGGTGGTCGCGCCCACCGCGGCGGCCAGCGCCAAGCGGTAGGCCGTCAAAGCGGTGGCGTCGTTGAGCAGGCTCTCCCCACCCAGCAGCGTCATCACGCGCCGGGGCAGACCCAGGCGACGACCGACGGCCTGCGCAGACACAGCATCAGGCGGCGCGATCACCGCACCGAGGACAAAAGCCGCGGCCCACGGGAGGTCGGGGACGGCGTAGTACGCGACCACTCCCACCCCCGCGGTGGTCGCGAGCGGCAGTCCCACCGCCAGCAGTCCAACCGCGCGGACGTTCTTGCGCAGCGCCACATAGGAACTGTCCAGGGCCGCCGAGTAGAGCAGCGGCGGCAACACCGCAAACAGGACCAGCTCCGGTTCCAGGGTGAACTCGGGAAGACCGGGGATCCAGCCGAGTCCCAGTCCCACCACCACCAGCACCAACGGGGCAGAGAGACCGAATCGGCGACAGATGGCGGCCAGGATCACCGCGACCACGGCGACGATCAACAGTCCTTCGTCCACCGCCCGAATTCCTCCCTCAGCGCACACCCGACCGAACCAGCCAAAGATACGGGAGAATGGAACTGTTCTCGCCGCAGGCGTCTCGCGCTGCCGAGGTCTGCGGCCTGAGCCCGCTCGCGAACCAGATGAGGAAGGACCTGATGCGCAACCCCATCCGGTCGGTCATGCACCGCAACATCAAACCGTCCACATTGCTCGCCGACGTGGCCGATGAATTGTGCCCCGAACTCGTCGAGACCAGCGAGGACCCATCGACGGACCCAACGGTCGACTCCCAAGGTGCATGCCAGGACTGCGTTGCCGAGGGCGTCGATCACTGGGCGCACCTTCGTAAATGCCTGACCTGCGGACACGTCGCCTGCTGTGATTCGAGCCCCCGGAAGCACGCCACCGCACATTTCAAGTCCACCGGGCACCCGGTGATGCGTTCGGCCGAGCCCGGCGAGACGTGGCGCTGGTGCTATCGGCATGCCCAGATGGGCTGACCCGGCCCCGGCACTTCGCGCCCGGTGATCGTCAGGTGTAAAACGGCCGACCGAAGGCGCTAGCCTTAGCTCTGTGACTACCAATACCTCGGGAAGCGGCGTTGTCATCTCTGCCGTGCCCGACCGTATCGGCACTCCACTGACCCCGGGCGCCACCAAGGTGATGTTGCTCGGCGCCGGGGAACTCGGCAAAGAAGTGATCATCGCCTTCCAGCGGCTCGGTGTCGAAGTGGTTGCGGTCGATCGTTATCCGAACGCTCCGGGCCATCAGGTCGCCCACCGCTCACATGTGGTGAACATGACCGACCCGCGCGCACTGCGTGCCGTCATCGAGGCCGAGCAACCCGACTTCGTGGTCCCCGAGATCGAGGCCATCGCCACCGAGGTCCTCGTCGAGGTCCACGAGGACGGTCTGACCGAGGTGATCCCCACCGCGCGTGCCACGGCCCTGACGATGAACCGCGAGGGCATCCGTCGGCTGGCCGACGAGAGGCTCGGCCTTCCGACGTCGCCGTACGCGTTCGCCGATTCGGCCGACGAGGTCCGCGCCGCGACCAACCGGGTCGGGTTCCCGTGCGTGGTCAAACCGGTGATGTCGTCGTCGGGCAAGGGCCAGAGTGTGGTGCGCGGGCCGGACGAGGTCGACCGGGCCTGGGACCACGCCGTCGCCGGCGGTCGCGTCCAGGGTGGGCGGGTCATCGTCGAAGGTTTCATCGACTTCGACTACGAGATCACCTTGCTGACCGTGCGCGCCGTCGATCCGAACACCGGCCGCCTCGGTACGTACTTCTGCGCACCGATCGGTCACCGTCAGCAGCAGGGCGACTACGTCGAGTCGTGGCAGCCGCAGCCGATGAGCGAGACCGCGCTGGGTGGGGCCACGTCGGTGGCCGCACGCATCGCCGCAGCGCTCGGCGACGGCCGGCTCGGTGGCCGCGGCATCTTCGGTGTCGAGATGTTCGTCAAAGACGACGACGTGTACTTCTCCGAGGTCAGCCCTCGACCGCACGACACCGGTCTGGTCACCCTCGGAACCCAGCGGCTCTCCGAGTTCGACATGCATGCGCGCGCGATCCTGGGACTGCCGGTAGACGTCACGCTGGCCTCTCCGGGAGCATCAGCGGTGATCTACGGCGGCCTGGACGAGCCGGCGATCGCCTTCGAGAACGTCGCTGCCGCGCTGGCTGTCCCGGAGACGGACATCCGGCTGTTCGGCAAGCCCGAAAGCTTCGCCCGTCGCCGGATGGGCGTGGTGATCGCGACCGCCGACGACATCCAGACCGCCCGCGCCCGCGCCGGTGAAGCGGCCCGGCTGGTGCGGCCGATCAGCACATCACCGCAGGCCGACACCCGTGCGACACCCGCGATCCGTGAGGAAGCGCCGCGCGAGTTGACCCCTCCCGATCCCGGGATGACCCGCGTCACCCGACGTCCGCCGGGAGCGCAGCCCTCCCCGCCAAGATCTCCTGCCCCGGCACAGGCCGGACCGCCGGCCGGCCCCCGCCTGAACAAACCCGCCGGCTCGGGCGACGAGAACCGGTAGCGGGGAGAACACGTGCCATTTGTCGGCGAGATCATCGTTGCCCTGGTGATCTTTCTCGGGTTGTGCGGTGTTGTCGTGCCCGTACTGCCCGGCCTGAGCCTGATCTTTGTTGCCATCGGCGTGTGGGCGTTTGTCGTCGGTGGCGCGGGCTGGCTGGTGTTCGCGGGCGCTGCCGTGTTGCTGGGCGTCTCGGCCATCGTCAAGTACGTCTTCGCGAACAAATCGATGAAGAACTCGGGGGTGCCCGGACGGACGGTGGTCCTGGGCGGTCTGCTCGGGATCGTCGGGTTCTTCGTGATCCCCGTGGTGGGCCTGCCGATCGGGTTCGTGCTCGGTGCATTCCTCGCCGAGTGGGCGCGGCTCGGCAACATCGAAGCCGGTTGGTGTGGGGCCATCGCCGCGACCAAGGCCGCGGGACTGGCCATCGTGATCGAGCTGACCGGCGCTCTGCTCGCCGCGTCGCTCTGGCTCGGAGCGGCGTTCGCCTTCTAGTCCGCGGGTGGGTGTGTCAGCGTTTGCGGCCGATGGGAACGATCATCGGCCCACCCGACACCGGATCGACGAGCACCTGTGACGACAACCCGAAGGCCTCCTGCAACAGATCGGTTGTGATGACGTCGGCGGGCGTTCCCTCTCGGATGATCTCTCCCTCCCTCATCACCACCAGCCAATCGCTGTAGCGCACAGCCAGATTGAGGTCGTGGAGCACCATCACCACGGTCTTGCCGTGCAAGCGGCACAGGTCGTCGACGAGGTCGAGCACATCGATCGAATGTGACAGGTCGAGGTAGGTGGTCGGCTCGTCCAGCATCACCACGTCGGTCTGCTGTGCCAGCGTCAGAGCGATCCAGACCCGTTGTCGCTGACCACCGGACAGTGCGTCGATGGTCCGCTCGGCAAGGTCGGTGCAGTCGGTCAGTTCCAGCGCCTGCGCGACGGCGACCTCGTCCTCCGGCGACCACTGCTTGTACCAAGATTGGTGGGGGTGACGACCTCTCGAGACCAGGTCGACAACCGTCAAACCCTCTGGGGCAACGGGGTTCTGTGGCAGCAGCCCGAGGATCTTGGCCACCTCTTTGGTGCGCAGCGTCGCGATGTCGCGGCCGTCGAGCAGCACCTGCCCCGCGGTCGGCTTGAGCAGGCGTACCAGCGAGCGCAACAGCGTGGACTTGCCGCACCCGTTGGGGCCGACGATGGTGGTGACCTTACCGTCGGGGATGGAGATGTCGAGACCGTCGATGATGGGTCGGTCGCCGTAGCCGACCTGGAGGCCGGTGGCCGCGATGCGTCCCGCGGACTGTTCCGAGTACAGGGCACTCATACCGAGGCCTTCCGGTTGATCTGGACCATGAGGTAGATGAGGGCGGGGCCGCCGATGCCTGCGGTGACGACCCCGACGGGGAGTCCGGCCGGCAACACCGTGCGGCACAACAGGTCTCCACCCAATACGAGACACGCTCCGGTCAACCCGGCGGTGATCGGTCCCGGGACTTCCGCCCGGGTGAGCCGCATGGCGATCTGGGGTGCGAGCAAGGCGACAAACGCGATCGGTCCGGCCGAGGAGACGCAGACCGCCGCCACGATCACCGCGACGATGAGGATGAGCGCCGACACCGGGTTGGCACGGATGCCCAGCCCACGGCATACGTCCTCGCCCAGACTGAGGATCGAGAGATTTCGTGACTGGGTGAGAACGATCAGGATGGCCGGGATCAGCACGATCAACGGGGGCCACACCGCTTTCCAGCCCGCACCGGACACCGATCCGACGATCCACAGCTGTGCTCGCTGCACCTGGTCCACATTGGCGCGGGTGAGCAGATAGGCGATCACAGCCTGCAGACCCCACGTCAGTGCAACGCCGACGAGCACCAGACGGATGGGGTCGATGCCTTTTCGCCAGGTGAGGACGTACATCGCGGTGGCGGTGAGCAGTCCGCCGAGCATGGCAGCCACGGCGAGCCCGAGGTCGGCCAGCCACGAGGCCCACGTGGATCCGAAGGCGATCACGGCCACCGCGGCCGCACTCGCCCCGGAGGTGATGCCGAGCATGTCGGGCGTCGCCAAGGGGTTGCGCGCGATCACCTGGGTGAGTGCGCCGGACATGCCCAGACCCATCCCGACCAGCAGACTCACCAGGCCGATCGGCAACTGGGTGTCGAAGACGACCACATTCTCGGCCCGGGTTCCGCCACCGAGCAGGATTCGTCCGACATCGATGGGGGACATCGGGAAGTCGCTGGTGCCGATGCTGACCGCGAACAGGACAACGGCCAGCGCGGCCAGCACCAGCCCGACGCCCGTTGCCCACGGCCGCACGACGAACGAGCCGCCGGCCACCCGCAGCGTCGTGCGGC
Source organism: Williamsia muralis (assembly GCF_051487485.1). GTDB lineage: Bacteria > Actinomycetota > Actinomycetes > Mycobacteriales > Mycobacteriaceae > Williamsia > Williamsia muralis_B. The sequence continues at coordinate 126,022 of NZ_JAHVCV010000006.1, forward strand.
GCAGGTGCCGGGCCGGCAGCGGTGCCGGCTTGTGCTCGGGGGGATCGGCCACTGCGGTCATGCCGCCACCGACTTCACGGTCATACCGCCACCAACTTCTTTGCGCGTACCAGGGCGATGAAGAACGGGGCGCCGACGGCAGCCAGGACGATGCCGGCCTGGATCTCGCCGGGGCGGGCGATCATCCGGCCCAGCACGTCGCAGCCGACGAGGGCGACGGCACCGATGAGGGCCGAGTAGGGCACCACCCAGCGGTAGTCGGGGCCGGTGAAGAACCGGGCCACGTGCGGAGCCACCAGGCCGAGGAACACGATCGGCCCACATGCTGCGGTCGCCGACCCGACGAGCAAGGTGATCGCGAGGATGCCGACGATCCGCACCTGCACGATCCGCGACCCGAGGGCCTTGGTCATCTCGTCGCCCAGGGACAGGATGTTGAGGAAGAAGCCGCTGGCGATGGCCAGGATGAGCCCCGGGATGATGAACGGCAGAGTGGCGAGGATGACGTCGAATCCGCGTCCGGCCACCGACCCCACCTGCCAGAAGCGCCAGGCTTCGAGCGATGCGGTGTCGATCAGGACGATCGCGGACGTCAGTGCCACCAGCATCGCGGAGAGTCCGGTGCCGGCGAGGATCAGCGTCAGTGGGCTGGCGCCCTTGCCGACCGACGCGAGGAAGAACACCAGCGACGAGGCCACCATCGCGCCGAGCAACCCGAAACCCATGTACTGGATAGGTGTGGTGATTCCGAGGACGTAGACGCCTGTGACCACCGCAAATGCAGCGCCCGCGTTGACCCCGAGGATGCCGGGGTCGGCCAGCGGGTTGCGCGTGTGGCCCTGTGTGAGCGCACCTGCGGCGCCGACCGCAAGACCGACCACCAGGCCCAATACGGTGCGTGGGATGCGCAGGTCGTGCACGATGCCGACGGCGTCGGGCGCTCCCGGAACGTTGTCCGCCCACAGCGCGTCCCAGACCTCGGGCAGGGGGATGACGCGGGACCCGATCGCGATCGAGGCCGCGCAGACGATGGCCAGGAGGACCAGTAGCAGTACCACCCCGGGTATGCGTCGCGATTTGTTGACCAAGATCTACGGGACCTGTCTTGTGTAGTTCAATGCATGTGTATGCGGTATCTGCGTGCGGGTGTTCGGTGTCGGCAATGTCGACGTCGACGGTAGGCAGGTTACCCTAACCTTCTCCGCTACTGCGAAATGTTCCTGCGGTCCACGGCTTTAAATAACGGAACGGTAACGAATCGCAGACGCCGTGTTTCTTATCTGTTTCTTGGCTAACACTCAGGCTGTCATCAGGCGATAACCTCATGAGTCACATCCGTGGCCAGACCTGGAGGAGTGAAGAATGAAACAGAAGTTGATTCGCGCCGCCGCAGCCGTCGCAGCGACTGTGGGTATTGCCGCAGGCAGCGTTGTTGCCGCCGCGCCCGCACAGGCTGCCCCCGTGGGCCCATTCGACCTCGACCTCACCGGCGGCGTCAGCTGCGAGTGGGGCAAGCCCGGTGATCCCTGGGTCAACGCCTGGCACACCAAGCGTTGGATGAAGGTCACCGCTTACGGTCGCGACTGGCCCAACGTCACGCTCCAGGAGTTCAACGGCGCGCAGAAGTTCGCCCCGGTCCTCAAGAAGGGTCAGTCCCTGACCATCGAGACCAAGTGGTTCGGCTGCTTCCCGACGTCCATCTCCGGCTACACGATCTCCAGCGAGATCGACCCGCTGCAGAACAACATCGGCTACTGGTTCAGCGTTCAGAGCATCCCGAACTGACGCTTGCACCCAGCACCCACCACGGCGGGTGAACAGCACCACCACACGATCCCTCTCCCGGACACGATCTGTCTGGGGGAGGGATCTTTGCGTCTCCAGGCGCGGGTTTTGCAGAAGGACTTGCGGTTGACGCAGCGTCAACGGGCACAGTGGTTCTCGACCGCCTGAGGAGGCCGAGATGGATCATCCGATCGGGGAGATCGCCCGTAGTTCGGGCGTCACGCCGCGCACGTTGCGGCACTACGAGCAGATCGGGCTGCTGTTGCCGTCACGGACTGGCGCCGGCGGCATCCGGTACTACGACTCGGCAGCAGTGGTCCGATTGCAGCGCATCCTGATTCTGCGCGAGTTGGGGCTGTCGCTGCCGCGAATCGCTGACGTGCTTGCCGGACAACAAGATCCACGAACAGCGCTCGGGGAACTCCTCACGACACTGCGGTCTCGACGCGACACCATCGATGCCCAGATGTCGTCGATCGAACACACCATCACCCATTTGGAGAAGGGACTCGACATCATGCCCACAGACGCTTTCGCCGGATTCGACCACACCGTTCATCGCGAGGAGGTCGAAAGTCGTTGGGGCGCTGATGCCTACGCAACGTCTGACCGCTGGTATCGCTCACTCACCGATCAGCAGCGTGCAGACTTCGCCGCGGAACATCGGGACATCGCTGCACAGTGGATCGAGCTGGTTGATGCCGGGGACGATCCGACGGGGGAGCGAGCCCGCCACCTCGCGGCCCGTCATCTGGACTGGCTCGCGCAGAGCGGTGCGACAACGTCGGCCGACTACGTGCGTGGCCTCGGCCAGATGTACGTCGACGACGAACGGTTCGGCAAGAACTACGCACCCACCGGCGTCGACCATCGCCGATACGCCGAGTTCGTGCGGGATGCGTTGGAGTTTGCTGTCGGCTAACCGGCAGATGCGCGCTCTACAGACCGAGCTACGACGAGGTTGGTGCGCTGGCAGATCTGGCCGCTCGGCTAACTGGCAGAAGCTCGGTCTACAGACCGAGCTACGACCAGGAACGTGCGCTGGCAGTTACGGCCGATCACCGAACTGGCAAACGCGCGCTCCGTAGACCGAGCTTCTGCGAGGATCGTGCGCCGGCAGTTTCGGTCGCGCATCGAACTGGCAGCCGCTCGCTCTGTAGACCGAGCTTCGACGAGTTTCGCGAGCTGGCGGATGTGGCCGCTCGGTTAACTGGCAGATGCGCGCTCCTTAGACCGAGCGTTGGCGAGTTTCGCGAGCTGGCGGTTTCGGCCGCTCGGTGAACTGGAAGATGCGCGGTCTGTAGACCGAGCTTCTGCGAGGTTGGTGCTCTAACTGTTTCGGCAGCTCGGTTTACGGCGGTTGCGCGCTCCGTAGACCGACCTACAACCCAACCGAGCGTCAGGCCTTGTTGACCTTGTCGGGCTCAGAGGCTGCGAGCATGTCTTCGCGCTCGACAACCTTCACGCGTTCGCGGCCTTCGGCGGCTCCGAGTGCGCGTTCGTGCTCATCGAGCCGGTACCAGCCGTCCCAGGTGGTGAAGGCGACGTTCTTGTCCTCGAGGTACTTGATGATCGTGTCTTCGCCGGGCTCGGCCGGTTCGAGGAGCTTGCCCTCGTGCATGTCGTCGAGGAGGCAGTCGACGGTCTCGTTGGCGTCACCCTTGGTGTGGCCGATGAGGCCGACGGGTCCGCGCTTGATCCAGCCGGTGGTGTACATGCCGGTCATGTGGGCGCCGTCGTTGAAGATGCGGCCCGCTTCGTTGGGGATGACGCCGGCCTGGTCGTCGAACGGGATCTGCGGCAGGTTGTCCGAGAGGTAGCCCACGGCGCGGTAGACCGCACCCAGTTCCCAGTCGGTGAAGTTGCCGGTGCCCTTGACGTTGCCGGTGCCGTCCAGTTCGGTCCGTTCGGTGCGCAGACCGACGACCTTGCCGTCGTCGCCCAGGATTTCCACGGGCGACTCGAAGAAGTGCAGGAACAGCTTGTGCGGGCGGCCCTTGGGGTCGCGGATCGCGTACTGCTCAATGATGGTCGCGACCTGATCGGTGATCTTCGACGACCGGCGGGCGACGGTGGAGCCCTCGTCGTAGTCGATGTCTTCGGGATTGACGATCACGTCGATGGTGGGCGAGTGGTCGAGCTCCTTGAGCTCGAGCGGGGTGAACTTGGCCTGAGCCGGTCCGCGGCGTCCGAACACATGGACCTCGGTGGCCTTGTTGTTCTTGAGGCCCTCGTAGACGTTGGCGGGGATCTCGGTGGGCAGGAGTTCGTCACCGGTCTTGGCCAGCACACGCGCCACGTCTAGGGCGACGTTGCCGACGCCGATGACCGCGACCTTCTCGGCCTCGAGCGGCCAGGTGCGTGGGAAGTCAGGATGTCCGTCGTACCAGGCCACGAACTGCGCGGCACCGTAGGAGCCGTCGAGGTCGATGCCGGGCAGATTCATCGCCCGGTCGTCGGTGGCACCGGTGGAGAAGATGACAGCGTCGTACATCTGCTGCAGGTCTTCGAGGGCGATGTCGCTGCCGTAGTTGACGTTGCCGATCAACCGGATCTGCGGCTTGTCCAGCACCTTGTGCAGCGCGTTGATGATGCCCTTGATACGCGGATGATCCGGTGCCACGCCGTAACGGATCAGGCCGAACGGCGCCGGCATCCGCTCGAACAGATCGATCGAGACACCACGGTCTTTGGCCTTCTCCGACTTCATCAGGGCATCAGCGGCATAGATGCCGGCCGGACCGGCACCGACGATGGCCACGCGAAGCGGACGGTTCTGATCGCTCATGAGTCGGAGTGTCTTTCTCGTTCTGTTGGGGTCGCTGCCGAAAGCCGGGCGACCTGCCTGGTGCTGGCGTTGTGGACAGTCTGCCCACCACGGTAGGCGCTGGACCTGGCCGGAACAAAAAACCTCATCCCAGACCAGGCCCAGCGGAGCTGTGACCTCGTGTTGTGCTGGGTCCAGCGGAGCTGTGACCTCGGGTTGTGCCGAGGCCGGCAGTGCCTATTTGCCGAGCTGCGGGGCGATCTGGTCGACGGCCCAGGGGATGGTCAGCACGGTCGGCACCGACATGGCGGTTCCGGTCTGCTGGTCGAGGTAGATGACGCCCCCGCGCTTGACGATGTCGAGGTTGTTGAAGACCGGGTTGGTCTTCATCCGCTCGTTGGAGCCCTCCCAGTCGATGGCCACAACCTGGTCGAGGTTGTTGAGCAGGTTGAGGTTCTCGTTCGAGATGGTGCCGTAGAAGCCGCTGGTCACGAGCGGTTCGAGTTCCTTGGGGAACACCTGGCCGAGATTGGTCAGCATCTGTCCGCGACCGTCGCCGGGGCCGTAGATGGAGATGGAGCCGTCGGTGCCGGCGATGATCACGGCCGACTTCTTGCCGACCATGTTCGGGTACTGCGCCTTGGCGTCCTCGAACTTCTCGTTGGTCTGGTCGATCAGTTCCTGGGTCTTCTCGGGCATGCCGACCGCCTTGCCGATCTCGGCGGTGGATGCGGCCCAGGGGATCAACCAGTCCTGGTACTGCGCTTCGCGTACGAGGGTCGGCGCGACCTTCTTGAGGTTGTCGTACTGCTCTTGGGTGACCGCGTTGTTCACCGCGACAATCATGTCGGGGTTGGTGGCCAGCGCCTTGGGGATCTCACCGTTCAGATCCTGGGCGGCCAGTCCGAGCACCTCGGGGGTGTTCTCGGCGATGTACTTCTCGTTCCACGGCGCGATCGCGGTCTTACCGGTCGGGTCACCGAAAGGAACGATGGTCGTGGGTCTGATGCCGAGAGCCAGCAGGATGTCCGAATCGCCGGGGCCGAGCGTCGCGATGCGCTTGGGCTCGGTCTCGATGGTGGTCTCGCCGAGGTTGTGAGCGATGGTGACGGGCAGGGCGCCGGCTTCCGCGGAGACCGAAGCACCTGAGCTGTCACTGTCTTCGTCGGGAGCCGAGCATGCTGCTGTTCCCACCAGGGCGGCGACGGCCACCGTGGCGACGGCCGTGCGGGTGAATCCGCGCGACAACCGGGTTGTCTTGATACGCACTTTGTCTTGTCCTTACGTCCGGCAATCCAGAGGTCGAGTTCGCCCCCGACGGCGTCGATCAAGTTAGGATTGGCTCACCAATATCTGGATCAGCGTCTCACGGCGGCGCGGCATCCGGCAAATGCGGGTTATAAGCTCGCGACCATGGCATCAAGGAACTCCGGGACGTCCGGTGAAGGTGGTAAGTCGGGGCCGCCGAGCGATGACGAACGCCGGACCATGTGGCCGTTTCTCATCGCGGTGGTGATCGTCGTACTGACGCTCGGCACCATCGCCGTCACCTACGTGGTGCGCCCGGCGGACGAACGGCTCACCGAGGAGGCCAAGGTGGCCCGCGCCATCAACGACCACTACACCGCGAAGAACGCCGTCAACTATTCGAACTTCCGCTCGGCCACCTGTACCGCGGACGTCTCGTCGGTCGACTTCCCGACCGAGGACGAGTTCACCATCGAGAACACCGACGCCCGCGAAGCAGACGGCGCCATCGAGATCGATGACATCTCCGAGACCGTTGTGAACGGCAACCGCGCAACCGCGAATGTGCACTGGTCTCGCAAGGAGAGAACCGAGACCCAGATCATCGGGGTGGTGCTGGTGAACGAAGAAGGCGACTGGAAGGTGTGCTCGTGAGCTACGCAGGAGACATCACGCCGGAGCAGGCGTGGACGATTCTCTCGGAGAAGCCCGACGCCGTGCTGGTGGATGTGCGAACCAAGGCCGAATGGAGTTACGTCGGCATTCCCGACCTCACCGAGCTGGGCAAGCAGACCGTACTGATCGAGTGGGTCACATTTCCTGACGGACAACGCAATCCGGATTTTGTCGGCCAGCTGCGCGAGGCCGGCATCGCCGACGACCAACCGGTGGTGTTCCTCTGCCGTTCCGGTCAGCGGTCGATCGGTGCCGCAGAGGCCGCAACTGCTGATGGGATCTCCGAGGCGTACAACGTGTCCGACGGATTCGAGGGCGGCCTCGATTCGGCCGGTCATCGCGGGGCCGTAGGTTGGAAGGCGCTGGGGCTGCCCTGGCGCCAATCCTGAGGAACCGGCTCACCGGCCGGAGTGCTCATCTGCCATGGAGGAACATGTGATCAGCGAACTGCCCGACGGGGTGTCGCCGGATACGCTCGCGGTTCGCGGTGGTCTCGACCGCTCGGGGTTCGAGGAGACATCCGAGGCGATGTACCTCACCTCGGGCTACGTCTACTCGTCGGCTGCGGCCGCTGAGCGCGCCTTCACCGGCGAGGACAAGCGGTTCGTGTACTCGCGCTACGGAAATCCCACCGTCGCGATGTTCCAGGAACGCCTCCGTCTGCTCGAAGGCGCCGAAGCATGTTTTGCCACCGCCAGCGGGATGGCTGCGGTGTTCGTCGCCCTCGGTGCCCTGCTCAAGGCCGGGGACCGCCTGGTGGCAGCGCGGAGTCTGTTCGGGTCCTGCTTCGTGGTCTGCAACGAGATCTTGCCGCGCTGGGGTGTGGAAACCGTCTTCGTCGACGGCGAAGACCTCGAGCAGTGGGAACAAGCACTCTCGACACCGACCACTGCCGTGTTCTTCGAGACCCCGTCCAACCCGATGCAGACGCTCGTCGACGTCGAGAAGGTGTGCGAGCTCGCCCACGCGGCCGGAGCAAAGGTGGTGCTGGACAACGTCTTCGCGACGCCGCTGCTGCAGAAGGGGCTCGATCTCGGCGCCGACGTGATCGTCTATTCGGGCACCAAACACATCGACGGTCAGGGCCGGGTGATGGGCGGAGCCGTCCTCGGTGACGCCGAGTACATCGACGGTCCGGTGCAGACCCTGATGCGGCACACCGGGCCGGCGCTCAGCCCGTTCAACGCGTGGACCTTGCTCAAGGGTCTCGAGACGATGCGGCTGAGGGTCGACCACTCGGTGGCCTCTGCGCTCCGGATCGCCGAGTTCCTGCAAGAGGATCCGCGTGTCGCGTGGGTCAAATACCCGTTCCTGCAGTCGCATCCGCAGTACGACCTGGCCACCCGGCAGATGTCCGGCGGCGGTACGGTCCTCACCTTCGAGTTGGCCGACCGCGGGTCGGTATCGGGCAAGGCAAGGGCGTTCGAGGTACTCGACGGACTCAAGATCATCGACATCTCGAACAATCTCGGCGACTCGAAGTCGCTGATCACCCATCCCGCCACCACAACTCACCGGGCGATGGGCCCCGAAGGTCGCGCCGCGATCGGGTTGTCGGACTCCGTGGTCAGACTGTCGGTGGGACTCGAAGGTATCGACGACCTGCTACACGACATGGACCAGGCGCTCTAGCGGCGTCACTGCACGGCGCCGGCCCCGGTGCCTTCTTCGGATCGGAGGGTGGAGACATCCTTTCCTCATTGGTCGACTGGGTCATCTCGATTGTCGAGTCCACTCCGCCCTGGGCTGTGTACCTCGTTGTGTGGGGGGTCATCTACGGGGAGGCCGCCGCGCTGATCGGCCTGATCCTCCCGGGTGAGACCGTTTTGCTCGCGGGTGCTGTCGCCGCCGCCATCGGTCCGACGAACATCGGCTGGCTGATCACCGGTGCCTGTTTCGCTGCGGTGCTCGGCGACTGGACCGGTTACATGCTGGGTCGACGATCAGGGGACCGGATAACCCACTCCAGACTGGGCTCGTGGATCGGTGAGGAGCGCTGGAACCGCGCCGAAGATCTGATCCGCAACGGCGGTGTGGTGGCGGTGATCGGGGCACGCTGGATCGGTTACGTCCGTACGGTCACGCCGTTTGTGGCCGGTATGAGTCAGATGCCCACAAAGCAGTACCTCTTCGCGAACGTCTTGGGCGGTGTCGTCTGGGTCGTGGTGGTCGGGGTGACCGGATACGCGGTCGGCGAGACCATCGGGGCCACCTTGCTGCTGTACCTGGGGTTCGCCGCGGCCGTGGTGGTCCTCGGGTACTTTGCCTTCCGCTGGTGGCGTCACCGCGACAAGTCCGAAATAGGCTCCACCAGCGCCGAATAACATTCACCCGGGGTTTTATTTGACACGGCAATTAATCCGGCGACATCGTTGTTGACATGGAGTGCCGACCCGTTGCGGCCACCAGTTCTCACCTCTCGCCCAGAAGGGAAACGTGCCCGGCCATGGCCTCGATTCGCGATCCGCACACGGTTCTGGCCGAGTTCGTCCACGCCCGGTCCGGCGACACCGTCGTGCTCGCCTTCGACGCGGATGACGCGGTGCGGAAGGTGGTCGACGCGGCACCCGGACAGTCCGTGGTGCTCGACCTGACGGCCGGTCTCGGAGACCGTGCGACCGGGGACCACGCCGGCGACAGACTCGTTGCCGCGCAGGTGGATCTCACCACCACCCTTGCGGCCCTGGATCGCGAGCTGTCCGCCCGGCCTGCGGCACTGCTGATCGTGCCGGGTGTCGCCCCGTCCACCGGTGAGGTGCTGCCGCTGTCGAAGCTCGCCGCGGTCGCCCACCGCCATGGGGCTCGACTCCTCGTGGACGGAAGCGAACTGGCGGCCCGGCGGGTGATCAACATGACCAGCCACGGCATCGACTACGTCGTGTTCGGCGGACGGCAACTGGCCGGCCACGGGCCGGCCGCCGTTGTCGGCCGGCCGGATTGGTTGGGCGATGTCATCGGTGTCGACGCAGATCCGTCGGCGCTGAGCGACTTCGTACAGGCTTGTGACACGGTCGCGGGCCTCGGTTTCGAGTGGATCGGGCTGCACGAACAGGCGTTGTCGGACACTCTCGACGAGGCGCTGCAACGGTTGCCCGGTGCCCGCCGGCTCCGGCTGTGGGCCGACGTTGCCGATCGTGTGGGCATCGCTTCGATCGCGGTGGCAGGCCGCGAGGCTCCGTTCGCACTTGGCTGGGGTTTCGAGACCGGTCGGTACGACGTTGCGCAGCAATTGGATTCACTGGCAGATGTGGTGTTCGAGCAGGAGAAGTCATGACATACGAAGCCGTCGGTGCACCACGCAACCGGCCAGAACTGCTCGTCGCCATCGACGGCGACGACAATCCCATCGCTTGGAGTGGCCCTCGTCCGCGCGATGCGCACGCGGGGGTGATCCGCCGGATCCGCCAGCCAGAACTGCGTGGTGGGATTCGGGAGAGAACTCAGATGCGAGCGGCGTGGACCAGTCTGGGCAACGAGCCCGCCGATCTGGTGGTCGCTCTCGAGCTCGATGTGCTGATCGCCGACGATGCCGCGACGGCACGGGCAAAACTGTTACGACTCGGTGAGTCGAGGTTCGGGGACACAGTGCGCTACGTCGGAACGGCCAATGGCCTGTTGACGCTGATCCTGGACATCTACACCGCCGAGGTCGCCGATGCGGTGATCCTCCGGCCCATCGATTCCGCCGCTGAATCGGCCGACGACTCGGTGGACGCCGGCCGGAGCAGCGCCGCATTGATCGCCGACCAGGTGTTGCCGCAACTGACCAAGAGGTCTGTCGCGGCCTGACCTGGCCGTCCGCAACCGCGAAAGTCGTACGGGTGCGTCAGCTTTCGCCGCGTTCCCAGCGGTTGACGATTTGTTCTCGAGCACCGTCCGTCAGTTGACCGAACAGTCGAAGCCTGGCCATCCCGCCGTCGGGGTAGATGTCCATGCGCGCTTCGGTGAGCGGTCGGTCCACGTCGACGAGGAAGCGGTGCCGGGTGTCGGGCTGTAGTGGCGTCCGCGGAACGAGTTCGAACCACTCGCCGTTCTCGCCGTCGCGACCACGGATCATCGCCGACCCCGGGGCGTTGCCGAGGAAGTAGCTGGTGTCGAGTTCGGCCAGCCCGACGGTGGCCTCACCCGCCAATTTCACCTGCACCCAGTCGTTTCCGGAATCGCGGCGACGTGAGGTCTCCCATCCTTCACCCATGGTGCGGGCGCGCCCGGGCATCAGCAGGTTGTTCGGCGATCCGTAGAACATGTTGGAGCACGAGGTGATCATGCCGCCGTTCTCCAGCGCCGCGAGGTCGAAGTGGCCGTACGACAAGAACTTCGGATCGGGGATACCGCGTCCGTGTACGCGGAAACGGGCAACTCCTCCGTCGGGATAGATCGAGAGCCGTACGTGGGTGAACCGTTCTTTGGCGTCGACGCGGAACGGGTTGCGGGTGTCGCCGTTGACCTCGACGCGGTCGACGATCGTTGTCCACTCGGTCTCTTCGACGAGCTCCAGTGCGGTCGGGATGCCTTCCACCGCAGCAGCTTCCACGGAGATGTAGGGCGGGTAATTTCCCACGAACCACGATGTGTCCACCACAACGCCGTAGATCACGCCGGGAACACCGAGCCGGACGATGGCCTGGTCGACGCCGTCTTCGCGGCGGCGGCGGGTCTCCCAACCGTCGTAGACCTGACCTTTGTGACCGAATGTTGCGGGCTGGTACTCGGCCGCTGGGGTCTTGATCAGGTTCTGGGCTTCGGCGAACAGGTCGTCGTTGGCCCAGATCACTGCTCCGCCGAGGGCACGCAACGCCAGGTCCGGCATGGAGGTGAAGTGCGGGCGGGAGGCGGGCGGAGAGGGTGTCACGACATCTGAGGTTAGTGTGCCGGGGTCTGCGGGGCGAACCGGGCGGGCGCCCGATGGTTGCAGATGGCAACCGGCCCAGAGCATACTTGCAACGCACAAGTAGTTGCTGTGTGAAACTCGTGCTGCCGGCTAGATTGATGCGTTTCGTGGGAAGGCTCGTTGCAGAAGATGTCCCGCTCGGACCAGGTTGAGGATTTCATCGAGGTACTCGCCCGATACGCACGCATCCGCGAACGACTGGCGGCCACCCGCCTGCGCACCCCGGACGGCATCGTCGAAACGGCCGCCTACCAGTGCCTTTTTCGGCTGACGGACAAGCCGTCGCGCTCGGGCGAACTGGCCGAGGCCCTGTTCGCCGATCCGTCCACCATCAGCCGTCACGTCGCTCACCTGGTACGCCTCGGCTATGTACGTCGCGAGGCCGACCCGCTGGACGGGCGCGCCACGATCCTGGTGGCCACCGATTCCGGCCGCGAACGGGTGGCCGCGCTGCGTCAACGACGCGGTGAGGAGCTCAAGTCGTTGATGTCGGATTGGCCCGACGACGACATCGACACCCTGATCCGGTTGATGGGCCGGTTCGTCGACAGTGCCGAAGATGCATTGACCTGTGCTCCAGCGGAGAGGCAACCGAATTGACCGACACGCCCGCTTCCGCTCCGGCCGGGAGCGCTGAGCTGTCGCACAAGAAGATCCTGACGATCCTCGGCGGACTGATGCTGGGGATGTTCCTGGCCGCACTCGACCAGACCATCGTCTCCACTGCCATCCGCACCATTGCCGATGACCTGCAGGGCTATTCGCTACAGGCGTGGGTGACCACCGCGTATCTCGTCACGGCCACCATCGTGACGCCGCTCTACGGCAAGTTGTCGGACATGTACGGCCGCAAGAAGCTGTTCATGACGGCCATCACGATCTTCATCATCGGTTCGCTGCTCTGCACCACCGCGACCTCGATGTATCAGCTCGCGGGGTACCGCGCGTTGCAAGGACTTGGTGCCGGCGGCCTGATGTCGTTGGCGCTCACCATCGTCGGTGACATCGTGCCCCCGCGCGAGCGGGCGAAGTACCAGGGATATTTCCTCGCCGTCTTCGGCACCTCGAGCGTGGTGGGCCCCGTGCTCGGTGGCCTGCTTGCCGGTCAGGAGTCGATCCTGTTCGTGTCCGGCTGGCGTTGGGTGTTCCTCGTCAACGTGCCGATCGGTCTCGTCGCCCTGGTGGTGGTCTACCGCGTACTGGACTACGACCAGATCAGAGGCGCCCGCCGGCGGGTGGACTGGTCGGGAGCCGGGCTCTTGGCCCTGGGTGTGGTCCCGTTGCTTATCGTTGCCGAACAAGGTCGCGAATGGGGCTGGGGCAGTGGGTGGGCCATCGCCTGTTACACCGCGGGTGTGGTGGGCACGGCAGGGTTTGTCTACGTCGAGCACCGGATGGGCGAAGCCGCCATCATCCCGTTGCGCATCTTCCGTAACCGGATCTTCGCGCAGGGCATCGTCATCTCCGTGGTGGTCGGCATGGTGATGTTCGGCTCGATCTCGATGCTGCCGCAGTACTTCCAGGTGCTGCGAGGTTCGAGCCCCACGGTCGCCGGTCTGCAGATGTTGCCCATGGTCCTCGGTTTGATGATCGCTTCGGTGGCGTCCGGACAGCTCATCTCCCGCACCGGCCACTACCGGCTCTACCCGATCATCGGATCGATCCTCATCACCGTCTCGACGTTCCTGCTGCACCTGTTGAGCGTGGACACCCCGGTTTCGCTGGTGATGACCCTGGCCTTCTTCCTCGGCTTCGGACTGGGCAACCTACTCCAGCCGATGACGCTGGCCTTACAGAATGTGTTGCCGCCCAAGGACATGGGCGTGTCCACCGCCTCGGCCACCTTTTTCCGTCAGATAGGTGGAACGCTCGGCGTCGCGGTGTTCTTCTCGGTCCTGTTCTCGTTGATGGGACCCAACATCACCGATGGGCTCGAGGACAGTGCGAACACCCCGCAGTTCAGGCAGGCCGTCGCTGCCGCCGCGCAGAGTCCGGACGCGCAGGTCGCCGCGTTCGGGAAGGGCCTGATCGCCGCGGCCGCCGACCCGGATGCCCAGACGGGCAGCGTCATGGACGACACGTCGGTGATCTTTAAACTCCCCGAACCGATCTCACGACCGATTCGCGTCGGGTTCGCCGAAGCGATGGACACGGTGTTCTTGACCGTGTCGATCGTCTCGCTGATCTCGCTTGTACTGGTGTTCTTCTGGAAAGAGGTTCCGCTGCGCACCAAATCAGGGATGCAGGCGGCCAAGGACGAGGCCGAGGCCGAAGCCTGAGCCCGAACGCGAGCAGGGCCCGACTCCGTGGAGTCGGGCCCTGCTGTGCTGCGGGCGTGAGTGCAGATCAGCCGCGGGAGGGTTCGTTCGCCTCGTGTGGCTGAGTCTTGAGTCGCTCGATGGCTTCCTGCGCCACCTTCTCGGCGTCGGCCTTGCCGGTCCAGCCGCCCGCCGTGACCTCTTTGCCCGGCTCGAGGTCCTTGTAGTGCTCGAAGAAGTGCGCGATGGCCTTGAGCTCGAACTCGGGCACATCGTCGATGTCCTGGATGTGATCCCAGCGCACGTCCTTCGCCGGAACGGCCAGCAACTTGTCGTCGCCGCCTGCCTCATCGGTCATCCGGAACATGCCGACGACCCGGGCCCGGACGATGACGCCCGGGAAGACCGACTCGGGCAGCAGGACCATGGCGTCCAGTGGATCGCCGTCTTCGCCGAGGGTGTTGTCGATGAATCCGTAGTCCGCCGGATAGCCCATCGACGTGTACAGATAACGGTCGAGATAAACCTTCCCGGACTCGTGATCGACCTCGTATTTGTTGCGTTGTCCTTTGGGGATCTCGATCGTGACGTCGAAGTCCACGCTTCCTCCTGATGCATTCAGCGAATCCGGTCCGAAAATCGACTCAACGATACTGTGGACACAACCATCCGCCGCGCTCGGCGGCACAATTGACCGGAGGTATCGGTGGCAGGCACTTCGCTGGGCCGCAAAGGACTGTGGTGGACGCTCGTTCCCGTGGTGGCTCTCATCGCTGTGGCAGCCATTGCGCTGGTCATCGCCTTCCGCGTGGACGACGGCTCCGATGCCCTCCCCGCCGGTGCCTCGCCCCAGCCATCGCCGGCGTCGCTGACACCGAGGATCAATCCGGTGCGTGCGGACGCGCCTGCGCCGACACCCGCAGGGGTGCGAACCGAACTCACGCAGGCGTTGGCGAACCCGGATCTCGGTGAATTGAGTGGCGAGATCTCCGACGCCCTGACCGGCGCCGAATTGTGGTCGACGAATCCGGGTCGCCCTTTGATCCCGGCATCGACGATCAAGGTCCTCACCGCATCGGCCGCCCTGTTGGCACTGCCGCACGAGCAGAGGGTCACCACCACGGTGGTCGCAGGCGCCGACGGACAGGTGATCCTGGTGGGTGCGGGCGACCCGACGCTGTCGGTGCAACCGGAGGGGCAGGACACCTTCTTCACCGATGCTCCGCGGATCAGCGCGCTGGCCGATCAGATCAAGAAGGCCGGCGTCAATGTGACCTCGGTGGCCGTGGACACCAACGCGTTCAGCGGTCCGACACTGGCGCCCAGTTGGGATCCGGCCGACATCGCGGCAGGGAACATCACCCCGATCGAATCGCTGATCGCCGACTCTGGCCGCAACGACCCGCTCTTCATCGATTCGCCGCGCACCTCGACTCCGGCCCTGACCGCCGGCGCCGCTCTTGCCGACGCGCTCGGAGTGGACACCGCGCCCACCGAGGCGACCGCCCCGGCCAATGCCCGGGTGATCGCGCAGGTGCAGTCGGCGCCTCTCGTGACGCGCCTCGGGGACATGATGCGAGCCAGCGACAACGTATTGGCCGAGACAATCTCCATCGAGATCGCGAAGGCCACCGGTGGTCGCCCGACGATGGCAGGTGGCATCGAGGCCGTGCGTAAGACGCTGAGCGACTACGGCTTCAACATGAACGGAACCGTGTTCGCCGACGTCAGCGGGCTGTCCGAGGACAATCGGGTCTCGGCGGCCCTGCTCGATCAGGTGGTCAATGCCGGTGCCGGAGACGCACAGCCCAAGCTGCGGCCCCTGCTCGACATGCTCCCCGTCGCAGGTGCCACCGGCACCCTTGCCGAACGATTCGACACCCAGAACAAGTCCGGTGCCGGCTGGGTGAGGGCCAAGACGGGAACACTGACCGGGGCGAGCGCGTTGGTGGGTGTGGTGCAGACGAGAGAAGGCCGGGTCCTGAGTTTCGCGCTGATGTCCAACGGGAGTTCGCCAGATGCGGCCCGCCCGGCGCTCGATGCAATCGCAGTGGCACTGCGGGAATGTGGATGCCGATGAGTATCGACTGGCAACTCGCCGCGACGGTGGGCAAGAAGGTCGCCCGTCCGGGGCCTGTCACCACCGAGTACACGATCACCGCAGCGCAACAGGAACTCGCGCGGTCGTCGGCCGCTGCCGAAGGTCCCGTTCGTGACGTCACCGGATTGGCCGACGGTCTGGCCGTACCCGCAGCCCAGATCCTGGACCGCAGTGGCTGGATCGAGGCCGCTGCGCTCTCGATGTCGGCGATGCTCGAGGGACCTGAGCCCGACGGCAAGCCGGGGATATCCGGACGGGTCGCCGGAGTCCAGGCCGGCGGACTGCTGGCACTGCTGTCCGGCGCGATCCTCGGGCAATACGATCCGTTCACCGCCAACCCGGATACCGGCTCGGACGGGGTCTTGATGCTGGTGACGCCCAACATCATCGCCGTCGAACGGTCGTTGCGGGTTGTCCCTTCGGACTTTCGGTTGTGGGTGTGCCTGCACGAGGTGACGCACCGGGTGCAGTTCTCCGCGAATCCGTGGTTGCGCGATTACATGTCGTCCAATGTCGAAGCCCTCACCGCCGAGACCGCGGAATCAGCGGGTGAATTGGTCACGCGGATCAGTGCGGCGATGCGCAGCGACCAACCCCGGGAAAAAGGCATCGTCGGTGCGATGCAGTTGTTGCAGAGCCCTGAGCAATACGAGGCATTCACCCGGATGATGATGCTGGGAACCCTTCTCGAGGGCCATGCCGATCACGTCATGGATGCCGTCGGACCGCAGCACGTCCCGACGGTCGACACGATTCGCGCGGCATTCGACAAACGCCGGGGCCGGCCACAGAATCCCGTGCAACGGTTGCTGCGTGTGCTCCTCGGAATGGACGCCAAACTCGCTCAGTACATTCGCGGCAAAGCGTTTGTCGATGAAGTCGTCGGGACCGTGGGCATGACCCGTTTCAATGCGATCTGGACGGGGCCGGAAACCATGCCTCTGCCCGCCGAGATCGAAAAGCCACGATTGTGGATCGACCGGGTGTTGTGAACCCCGGGGTGAACTCGGGCGCCATCGCCGAGGTCACCGGCGCCGTGGCGTCGTTCGCCCAGGATCATCTCGACGGGACCGCCGTCTGCGTGGGGCTGTCGGGCGGCGCTGACTCGCTGGCACTGACCGCAGCTGCCGTACACGCCGGCCTGCAGGTGCACGCCTTGGTGGTCGACCACCGACTCCAGGAAGGCTCGGCCGCGGTTGCCGACGAGGCGGCCCAGTCGGCCCGGACGATGGGCGCGCAGGCCACGGTGCTCCCCGTGGACGTGGTGGGTCGCGGTGGTCTCGAGGCGGCAGCACGCCGTGCTCGCTACGCCGCACTCGACGAGGCGCGCGCGGGCAGGCCCGTCTTACTCGCGCACACCCTCGACGATCAGGCGGAGACCGTTCTCCTCGGCCTCGCCAGAGGGTCTGGGCCGCGGTCCATCGCCGGGATGCGCGCGTGGGCTCCGCCGTTCGGTCGCCCGTTGCTCGGTCTGCGGCGCGCGTGCACGGTGGCCGCGTGCACCGACCTGGGGTTGTCGCCGCATCACGACCCGCACAACACCGACCCGCGGTTCACGCGGGTTCGGTTGCGCACCGAGGTGCTGCCCTTGGTGGAGCAGGTGTTGCAGGGCGGGGTCGTCGAATCGTTGGGCCGCACGGCATCACAGTTGCAGGACGACATCGACGTACTCGAGGACATGGCCGACGCCGCTGCCGGCGTCATCACCGGAGACGAGATCGTGTGCGCGGAGTTGACACCCATACCGGCAGCGATTCGGCGGCGACTGCTGCGGCGCTGGCTTGTCGCGCAGGGGGCGACGGAACCGACCGGCTCGGTGGTGAACGCAGTGGACGCCCTGTTGGTGCGGTGGCGTGGGCAGGGGCCGGTCGCTGTCGGTGGGAATCCCGAGCACAGGCTGGAGATAGCGCGACGCGGCGCCCGACTCGTGGTCGAACGCCGCGTGCGTTGAGCTGTGTTCCGGCAGCCTCAGTTGGCCGGGGGGACGAACGGGGAGTTGATGGTGTTGAAGAACTGGATGGCGGCACCGATGAGGACCGGACCACCCACGACGATGGTTCCGACGACGCCTCCGATACCGGCTCCCGTCACGATGCCTGGCAGACAACCGACACCTGCGGCAGCTACGGCGCCAACCACACATCCGATGACGCCGCCGACGATGGTCCCGATGAGGCCGCCCACCGCCGACGCGGTGTTGATGCTCTGGCTGAGGGTCTGCATCGCCTGCATGTCGCGCTGCTCGCGGGTGGCCGGGGCAGCAGCCTGCTTGCGAACGGCGTCACTGACCTTCACGGGTTGAGCAGCCGCAGCGTCGCGGACGGGGGTCAAGGTCGCGGTCCGGCCGTTGATGTCGGCGTTGATGGGGAATTGCTTGTCGTTGAGGTTGTAGGCGAGGGGAATGCTCGCAGCGACATTGCCTTTGTTGTCGACGATCTGGAATTGACCGTCCGAGGTGCGCAGCGAACCGATGTCGGTCTTCAACACAACGTGATCACCGACGATATTCGCCGAATAGCCGATGTCTTTCGCGGGCGGGGCCGCATTCGCCTGCGTGGCCGTCACCACGCTGGCGGTGGTGGCCAGTACCAGCATGGCCGAGACCACTGATTTCCGAAACCTCATTGACTACAAATCCCCTCTGATTGCTTGAATGTCCGCCCGAACCGATTTCGATCCCCACATCGAAACAAGCAGAGGCGACGTGACCGGCCCCTGGGCAGAGGGGATGGTGACGCTGTGTAATGACCATGTGTTCTCAGGCAACGCAATGCTAACGGTCGCCAAATGGGAGTTTGGCCGAAATGGGGACAATTCGCAAAACAAACGAGAAGTCGCCACGAAAAGCCATATGGCTGTCGCGAATTGGTGTCATTCGTTGGGTCTACACAGCTGCCGGCCGACGGCTGCGCGACCCGGGCTGCGGCCGTTGAGGCATGATGATGTCCGTGAGCGAACAGCGCGATCCATATGGGGACGACATCGAAGCAGTTGTGGTCACCGAGGAGCAGATCCAGCGGCGCATCGCCGAGCTCGCCGAGACAGTGGCGAACCGGTACCGGGACACTCCGGATGACCTGGTCCTCATCGGTGTCCTCAAGGGGGCGGTGATGTTCATGACCGATTTCGCGCGGGCGCTGCCGATCCCGTCGCAGCTCGAGTTCATGGCGGTGAGTTCCTACGGGTCCTCGACGTCGTCGTCGGGTGTGGTGCGCATTCTCAAAGACCTCGATCGCGACATCCACGACCGCGACGTCGTGATCGTCGAAGACATCATCGACTCAGGCCTGACGCTCTCGTGGCTGGTGAAGAACTTGCGCACCCGCCACCCCCGGTCGCTGGAGGTCTGCACGCTGCTGCGTAAACCCGACGCAGTGCGGGTGGACGTGCACGTCGAGGATGTCGGCTTCGACATCCCGAACGAATTCGTGGTCGGGTACGGGCTCGACTACGCCGAGAGGTACCGGGATCTGCCGTACGTCGGTCGGTTGAACCCGAACGTCTACTCCGATTAGAGGTTCGTTTCGGTGAGTGCGGTACAGACGGCAGAAGGTGTCCGGACCGGTCGACTCGATCCGGTGCAGGTGACCCGGGATGCGCTGTCACGGATAGCTGATCGCGACGGTTCCATCGGCGCATTCGTCAAGGTCCGTGCCGGCAAGGCCGTCGCCGAGGCGGAACTGCTGACGGCCCATCCGGATCTGGCGAAACTGCCCTTGGCCGGCGTGCCGGTTGCCATCAAGGACAACGTGTCCGTCGCTGGCGAGCCGATGACCGTGGGGTCGGCCGCAACAAGTCGAGCACCTGCGCTCAGTGACCACACCGTGGTCCGCAGGCTTCGCAACGCGGGCGCAGTGGTCATCGGCCTCACCGCTGTACCCGAGCTGTGCCTGTGGGGGACCACCGACAACGAGCAGACCGTGACACGAAATCCGTGGAATCCGGCGCGAACCCCAGGCGGCTCGTCCGGTGGCGCGGCCGCGGCGGTGGCCAGCGGGCAGGTCGAGTTGGCGCACGGGAACGACGGCCTCGGCTCGATCCGCATCCCGGCCGCCGATTGTGGATTGTTCGGTTTCAAACCCGGCCTCGGAGTGGTGCCCAGCGAGTTCGGCGGCAACGGCTGGTTCAAGATGAGTGAAAACGGGCCGCTTGCCACCACGGTTGCCGACGGCGCACTGATGCTCGGGGTGATGGCCGACAACATGGCCCTTGCCGCCGCCGGAGCGGACACCAACCCTGGAAGTCTCAGAGTCGCTGTGGCACAAAACTTTCCGCTGGCCGTGGGTCGCACGGACAAACACTTCGCGCAGGCGGTGTCCAGCTGCAGTGCATTGCTCGCCGATCACGGCCACAGGGTGCCCCAGTCAAAACTCCCGTACCCGAGCAATCCGGCTCCTCTGTTGCTGCGATGGCTGGCAGGAGCTGCCGCTGACGCGGACGACTTCGCCAAGGCCGGTGGCGATCTGTCGAAGTTGCAGTCGCGCAGCAAGATTCACACGTCACTCGGCAGGGTGGTGCAACGCTTTGATCTGGTACACGACGTCCAGGCCAGCACCATCGAGCAGAAGGTGCTCGCCTACCTCGACCGCAACAAGGCCGACGTCTTGATGACCCCCGCCCTCGCAGCCCCACCCCTGGAGGCGAAGGCATGGAGCAGCAAGAGCTGGGCGGCCAACATGTGGGCGAACATCAACTACGCGCCGTTCCAGGGACTGTTCAATCTCCTCGGATGGCCTGCGATGTCGGTGCCGTTCGGTGTGCACCCGGTGTCCAAGACCCCGGTGGCCGTCCATTTCGCCGGCCGCCCGGGATCCGAGGCAACGTTGCTCAAGCTCGCCGCCCAAATCGAGGCCGCCCGCCCCTGGCAACGAGTAGCTCCCGGGTACTGACGGCTCAGCACTGCGAGGGGTCGCGGCCGGCCAGCGCGCGAAACTCGTCGTTGCGCTGTCTGTAGTCCGAGCTTCCTTAAGTTTCGCGAGCGGCGCGATCAGCGAGCGCGCGAAACTCGCCTTTGCTCGTTCTGCAGACCGAGCTTCCCCAAGTTTCACGAGCGGCGGAACCGCCCAGCGCGCAAAACTCGCGTTTGCGATCCCCGCAGAACGAGCGTCGCCAGGTTTTGCGAGCGGCGGGACCGCCCGGCGCGGGAAACCGGCCTTCGCGTCTCCCGCAGACCGAGCTTCCCCAGGTTTCACGAGCGTCGCTGACGTCTAGTGCGCGAAACTCGTCGTTGCGCTGTCTCTAGTCCGAGCTTCCCCAAGTTTTGCGAGCCTGCCCCACGCCCAGCGCGCAAAACTTGAGTTTGCGCGGTCTGCAGAGCGCGCTTTCCCTCGTTTCACGAGCTCCCTAACCGGCCCCCACCCGCACCCCCGCCCGCACGCTCAGCAGACCCGCGACTGGTTTCGCCCACGGGGAACGCGCGACCACGATGAATCGTTGACGGGTAGCCTGATGATTCAGACATCCCGACTGGAAGGACGCGCCGAAATCACAGAGGGCCGATAGTGGCCGTCGGGGTCGGCTGACACACCTCAATGAACCGCAAGACTGTCTTTCGCAACCTGGCGATCGTTGCCATCATCGTGCTGGCCATCTGGGGCTGGACCGTGCTCCGCGACAACAATCGCGACTACAAGAGTGTCGATACCTCTGTAGCGATGACGCAGCTCAACACGAAGAACGTGTCCGAGGTGCAGATGGACGACCGCGAGCAGACGCTACGGATGACGCTCAAGGACCCGGCGCAGGCAGGCGGCGACAAGAAGATCTCTGCCAAATACCCCGCCCGCACCACCGAAGAGGTCTTCGACCGCGTCGACGCCTCGGGTGCGAAGTATCAGACGAACGTCAACCAAGAGTCGTTCCTGATGCAGATGCTGATCTTCATCCTTCCGCTTGTCCTGCTGTTCGGCCTGTTCTTCTTCGTGATGAACCGGATGCAGGGTGGCGGCAAGGGTGGCGTGATGGGCTTCGGCAAGTCCAAGGCCAAACAGCTGAACAAAGACATGCCGACCACTACGTTCGCCGATGTGGCAGGTGCAGACGAGGCGGTCGAAGAGCTCTTCGAGATCAAGGACTTCCTGCAGAACCCGGCTCGCTACCAGGCCCTGGGAGCCAAGATCCCCAAGGGCGTGTTGCTGTTCGGTCCTCCCGGAACCGGTAAGACGCTTCTCGCCCGCGCGGTCGCAGGTGAGGCCGGTGTGCCGTTCTTCACCATCTCGGGTTCGGACTTCGTCGAGATGTTCGTCGGTGTCGGTGCCTCACGTGTGCGCGACATGTTCGAGCAGGCCAAGAACAACAGCCCTTGCATCATCTTCGTCGATGAGATCGACGCCGTCGGACGCCAGCGCGGCGCCGGCTTGGGCGGCGGACACGACGAGCGCGAGCAGACCCTCAACCAGTTGCTCGTCGAGATGGACGGATTCGGTGAGCGTTCGGGCGTGATCCTGATCGCGGCCACCAACCGGCCCGACATCCTCGACCCTGCACTTCTGCGTCCGGGACGCTTCGACCGGCAGATCCCGGTCGGCAACCCCGACATGGCAGGCCGCAAGGCAATCCTCAACGTCCACGCACAGGGCAAGCCGATCGATGCCGACGCCGACCTCGACGGTCTGGCCAAACGCACCCCGGGTATGTCGGGTGCCGATCTGGCGAACGTCATCAACGAGGCCGCGCTGCTGGCCGCCCGCGAGAACCGCACCACCATCACCGCCGAACTGCTCGAAGAGTCCGTCGACCGGGTGGTGGGTGGTCCGCGCCGTAAGAACCGCATCATCAGTGAGCACGAGAAGAAGATCGTGGCCTACCACGAGGGCGGGCACACACTCGCCGCGTGGGCGATGCCCGATCTGGACCCGATTTACAAGGTCACCATCCTGGCCCGCGGTCGCACGGGCGGCCACGCCCTTGCCGTGCCCGAGCAGGACAAAGACCTGATGACACGTTCGGAGATGATCGCCCGTCTGGTGATGGCAATGGGTGGTCGTGCTGCCGAGGAGCTGGTGTTCCACGAGCCGACCACCGGTGCGTCCTCCGACATCGACCAAGCCACCAAGATCGCTCGCGCCATGGTCACGGAGTACGGCATGAGCGCGAGGCTCGGAGCCGTGCGTTATGGGCAGGAGCAGGGTGACCCGTTCCTCGGCCGCTCGATGGGTTCGCACGCCGACTACTCACCCGAGGTCGCCAGCGAGATCGACGACGAGGTGCGACGTCTCATCGAGGCCGCTCACACCGAGGCGTGGGCCATCCTCACCGAGTACCGCGACACCCTCGACGAGCTCGCCACGCAACTCCTCGAACGCGAGACCCTGACCCGCAAGGATCTCGAGAAGATCTTCGACAAGGTGGTCAAGCGCCCGCGTATCACCGCCTTCAACGACTTCGGCGAACGCACCCCGAGCGACAAGCCGCCGGTGAAGACGCCGGGTGAGCTCGCCAAGGAGCGCGGTGAGCCCTGGCCGCCCGAACCCCCGAAGTCGCCGGAGCTGGCGAAGGTCGGACCGTCGCACATGCAGCCCGGTCCGGGTGAGCTCCCGCAGCAGCAGTATCCGCCGCAGTCCCCGGGCAACCCCTACCCGCAGCAAGGTGGGCAGGCAGGTGCTGTCCCAGGAGGCACCCGTCCCGATTACGGTGCCCCCGCAGGTTGGTCGGCTCCGGGCTGGCCCCCCAACGGTGGGCCGAACGGCGGACAGGGCCAGAACGGCGCCACGGGGCAGAACGGCGCACCGGGCCACAACGGTTCCTACCCGGCAGGCAACCCATACGGGCAACCAGGCAATTCCTACGGCCAGCCGGGTAACCCCTACGGCCAGCCCGGTTCTTATGGCCGGCCACCGAATGGTCAGAACGGCCATGGCGGGCACAACGGGAACAACCAGGCTGACGGCGGCAACGACGGTCACGGCCAGAATGGGCATTCCCCGAATGGACAGAATGGACAATGACACAACAGACCAGTGGGACACCCGCCAAGAACGGTGCGATTGCTCCCTTTGACGCCGAGCGTGCCGAGCGAGCCGTACGTGAACTGCTGATCGCGGTCGGCGAGGATCCGGACCGCGACGGTCTGAAGGAGACGCCGGCCCGGGTGGCGCGCGCTTACGTCGAGATGTTCGGGGGCCTGCACGTCAACCCCGACGACGTGCTGGCCACCACCTTCGACGTCGGACACGACGAGCTCGTGCTGGTGAAGGACATCCCGATGTATTCGACCTGCGAGCACCACCTGGTGTCGTTCCACGGGGTCGCGCATGTCGGTTACATTCCTGGTCCCACCGGTCAGGTGACCGGCTTGTCCAAGTTGGCGCGTCTGGTCGACCTCTACGCGAAACGACCGCAGGTCCAGGAACGGTTGACCACCCAGATCGCGGACGCGATCGTCCGCAAACTCGATCCGCGCGGCGTCATCGTGGTGATCGAAGCCGAGCACCTGTGCATGGCGATGCGTGGAATTCGCAAGCCGGGCGCCACCACCACCACCTCTGCGGTTCGCGGTCAGTTCAAGACCAGCGCGGTCTCGCGGGGCGAAGCCCTCGACCTCATCTCTCGCTGACCTGCGCGACCACACCAGGAGCATCGTGAGGGGCCGGCATCACCGAAAGCCCCGGCGAACTGACGTGGTCGGCGTCGTGATGGGGTGGACGGCGTGAGCACCATCATCATGGGCGTCGTCAACGTGACGGCCGATTCCTTCTCCGACGGTGGCCGGTACCTCGATACCGATGCCGCCATCGCCCATGGGTTGTCGCTGGCCGCGCAGGGGGCCGACATCATCGACGTGGGCGGGGAGTCCACCAGGCCCGGTGCGCACCGCGTCGACACCGGTCTCGAGATCGCCAGGGTCACCCCCGTCATCAAAGGCCTGGCGGCGCAAGGTGTTCGGACATCCGTGGACACCATGCGCGCCGAAGTCGCCGACAAGGCGATCGCCGCGGGCGCAACTGTGGTCAACGATGTGTCCGGGGGACGTGCCGATCCAGACATGGCGCGGGTTGTCGCCGAGGCGGGTGTTCCGTGGATCCTGATGCACTGGCGCCCTTCCGACCCCTCGTTTGTCCATCGGACCGGCGAACCCGGCGTGTATCGCGACGTGGTGGCCGAGGTCAGCGGTGAACTGCTGGCGCAGGTCGATGCAGCCACCTCTGCCGGTGTTGATGCCAGTGCGTTGATCCTCGATCCTGGTCTCGGATTCGCGAAGACTGCCGAGCACAATTGGGCCCTGCTGCACGCATTGCCGACCTTGGTGGGGCTCGGCTTTCCCGTACTGATCGGGGCATCACGCAAGCGTTTCCTCGGCACCCTGCTCGCCGACCAAGACGGAAATCCACGTCCGCCGGATGGCCGCGAGATCGCCACCGCCGCACTCACCGCGCTCGCCGCCGCGGGAGGTGCGTGGGGTGTGCGGGTACACGATGTGCGCGCCAGCCGCGATGCGGTGCTGGTCGCCGATGCCTGGCAGGCGGGCGGACCGCGCGGCGCCGACACCGGTCCGACCACGTTCTCCGCTGGAGGCGCTGTAGCGAAAGGGCACGATGGCTGATCGAATCGAGTTGCGCGGACTGAAGGTTCGGGGCAATCACGGGGTGTTCGACCACGAACGGCAGGACGGCCAGGACTTCATCGTCGACATCATCCTGTGGGCCGACCTGCGGGTGGCCGCGGCGACGGACGACCTCGCCGACACCATCGACTACGGGGGACTGGCCCACACCGCCCACGACATCATCGCCGGTACACCGCGCAATCTCATCGAGACGGTGTCGGCCGAGATAGCCGACAAGATCTTGCTCGATCTCGACGCTGTCTTGGCGTGCGAGGTGACGTTGCACAAGCCCTCTGCGCCAATCGATCTCACGTTCGACGACGTGGCGGTCGTCGCTCGCCGATCCCGCAAGGGGATGCAGTGAGCAGTGCGGTGCTCTCGATAGGCTCCAACATCGGGGACCGGCTCGCCCATCTGCAGTCGGTCTGCGACGGCCTCGGTGACCGGGTGGTGGCGGCCTCGCGGGTCTACGCCACCGAACCGTGGGGCGGGGTGGAGCAGCAGGATTTCCTGAATGCGACCCTGCTGGTCGACGACGATGCCCGGAGCGCACGCGATTGGCTGGACGTGGGTCAGCATCTCGAGAACGAGGCGAGGCGGGTGCGCGATCAGAGGTGGGGGCCACGAACTCTCGACGTCGACGTGATCTCGGTGTCGGACGACGGGGCAGTTGTCGAGTCGACGGATCCGGTGCTGACCTTGCCCCACCCGCGTGCCGCTGAGCGGGCATTTGTCCTGATTCCCTGGCTGGACGCCGACCCCGGCGCGGTACTCCGCCATCACGGTTCCGACGTCCCGGTGACGGATCTGCTGGCCGCCCTGACACCGGCCGACCGCGACGGGGTTCGACTCACCGAACACACGCTGACCACCACCGGTGCCGACGCAGGGGAACAACAGTGACGAGCCGCAAGCCTGATCCGGGCAGCGACAATGCGATGGGGCCGACCCGTATCCGGGATCTCGCCATGCTCGCCGTTGTGGTGGCGGTTGTGGTGTTCCTGGTGGTCCGGGTCAGTTACGGATCGTTGCCGCCGCTGCCCCTGTTGGCCGGCATCGTGTTGTATGTGCTTGCCGCACTTGAAGTTGTCATCGCCTTTGTGGTGCGTGCCCGCGTGAATGACCGGGAAATCGGCTCGCACAGCGGCCAATTGCATCCGATCACGGCGGCGCGCGTGCTGGCGCTGGCCAAGGCGTCGGCCATCCTCGGTGCTCTCGCCGTCGGCGTGTGGACCGGAACGCTGGCGTATCTGCTCACCCGGCAAGACGATCTCGCGGCGGCTGATCATGATCGACCGGGCACGATCGTCGGACTGATCGGTGGAGTGCTGCTTGTCGGTGCGGCGCTCTGGCTCGAATACTGCTGTCGTACGCCGGACGATCCCTCGGACGACCTGGCCACCTGAGAGCCGCGGCATCTCGCGCGAGATGTGCGGATCTCTCGACAAACACAATCGATAACTGGACTTGCCGCACCAGATGGCAAACGCGACACAGTCGGGCAGGTAAGTTTGCCACCATGACCACCTCTGCCGGCCGATCGGCTGATGCCAGAAGAGCCCGCCGTGGTCCTGGTCAGTGGTTGCTCGGTGTGCTGCTGTTGTTTGCGCTCGGCTCCAGCATCTTCATGATCTTCACCTCGGAGATGAGCATCGCCGCCTCGCTGGCCGTCATCACCGCGTTGTGGGCCGCAGTCATCGGCGCCATCCTGGTGACGAAGTATCGCCGGCAGGCCGATTCCGCGGACGCCAAGGCCCGTGACCTCCGACTGGTCTACGAATTGCAGCTCGAGCGTGAGATCTCCGCTCGCCGTCAGTACGAACTGGGCGTCGAGACGCAGGTTCGCAAGGAGATCGGCGAACAGTCGGGCGAGGAACTGTCCGCGCTCAAGGCGGAGCTGCAGTCCTTGCGGTCGAGCCTCGAGCAGTTGCTGGGCGAGCTCCCGGACGAACGGATCGCCCTGGTCCGTGAACGTCTGCCGGAACTGGAGAACCGCGCGAACCGCCATGAGGGGTCGGGCAATCCGTACGCCCCGGCCGGCTTCGCCGATCAGCATTTCCCGCCGGCGCCACTGGTCCCGGATGACGGAACCGTGGCCGAACGCGACTTCGCGTCTACGGCGCCCCCCGCTGATCGCCGGCGCGACGACAACCCGAACGAGAGCACCCAGGTCATCCCGGTGGTGTCCGACGAGGACCCGGTCCCCGTGGAGCCTGCCGAAACACCGGCAGACGACGTGGCCGAGACCGATGAGTCGTCCGATGCCGGTGAGCAGGATGCGGTGACGTCGGACCACCCCGGCGACACCACCAACGCTCAGACACCGTCCGGCCGCCATGCGGGTAGTCGGCGTCGCGCCGATGACGCAGCACCGGAGGTCGTCGCGGCCGAGACCGATACCGCTGAACCTCAGGTGGCAGGCGCACACGAAAAGCCTGCTGACGAGGCGGACGAGACGTCTGAGGCGCAGGTCGAGTCGTCGGCTCCCGGGCCGTTCGTGGACGAAACCCCCACCGACGAGTGGGAGGTGGCTGCACCCGTGGAAGGTGGCATCCCCAACGCGTTGCTGGCCGATGACGATGAGCAGGCAGCCGACCATCCGGGCGCACATGCATCCGGACGCTCGGTCTCGGAGCTGCTCACCCGATTCGAATCTTCGGCACCTGCCGGTGGACGCCGCCGCCGTCGTAGCTGATCGCGCGCGTCCGATCGGGTGAGCCCGATCACAGGCATTGGCAATATGTGTCCGCCTGGTTCTATTCTCGCAGCGAGACGTCTGGTACCCGTGCCTGACACATCCTCAGCCGAGTTCGACTCATCGGCCAGGGGAGAAGTCAGAGGGACTGGAACGAATGGAGGACGACGGTGACCTCGACGGGGATTACCAATTGGCCCGCGCCTGCCCGCCTGACGGTGGGTATCGTGTCGGCGGGTCGAGTGGGAACCACCATCGGTCAGGCCCTCGAACGTGCCGAACACGTGGTCGGCGCCGTGTCCGCATCGTCTCCGGCCTCACGCGCACGCGCGGCACAGCGCCTCCCCGAATCTGAGATCCGCGCCGTGGCCGACGTCGCCTCACACTGCGAGCTTCTTGTCATCGCGGTCCCGGACGATCGATTGACGTCGGTCATCTCCGATCTGGCGCAGTCGGGATCGGTGCGGCCGGGAACCATCGTCGCCCACACCGCGGGCGCACACGGTGTACGCGTGCTCGATCCGCTCACCGACATCGGAGCCCTCCCACTGGCGTTGCATCCGGCCATGACGTTCATCGGGACGGAAGAGGACACGGACCGGATCCGCAATTGCTGCTTCGGTGTCACGGCCGCAGACGAGGTGGGTCTGGCCATCGGACAATCCCTGGTTCTGGAGATGGGCGCCGAACCGGTGCGCATCGACGAGAAGGACCGCACCCTCTATCACGCTGCACTGGCTCATGGCGCGAATCATCTTGTCGCGCTTGTGTGTGACGCCGTGGCGGCGCTGCGCAAGGTGGCCGACGGCCAAGACGTGCGGCCGGAACGCATTCTGGGGCCGCTGCTCACCGCGGCGCTCGACAACAGTCTGCAGATCGGCCCGAAGGCGTTGACCGGCCCGGTGGCTCGCGGCGACGTGGCGGCGGTGGCCCGGCATCTGCAGGCGCTGACGGCCGCTGATCCGGGCATCGCCGAGGGATATCGTGCGCTCGCCCGCCGCGCCGCCACGTACACCGATCCACCACCGGACCTGGTCGAGTTACTCGGGGACAACCACGTGGGGCACGACAGCTCGGGGTACGACGACTTGGGGAATGACGACTTGGGGAATGACGACAGACGGGACGAACATCGATGACCACTGGTGACCTGACGGGCCAGAAACCTTTCACCGCTGGGCAATTGACGGTCCATCGTGATCCTGCGCTGCTGAACAAGGTCAGCCGTGCCCTGCGTTCGACGGGTAAGCGGGTGGTGCTGGTTCCCACCATGGGCGCGCTGCACGCGGGCCATCTCGAACTGGTCCGTGCCGCCAAACGCAAGGGCGACGCGGTGGTGATCGCCTCCATCTTCGTCAACCCGTTGCAGTTCGCCGCGGGCGAAGACCTCGACGCCTACCCCCGGACATTCGATGAGGACTGCGATCTCCTGCGGGCGGCCGGCGTCGAATTGGTCTTCGCCCCGAAGGTCTCCGACATGTACCCGACGGGACCGCGCACCACCGTGCACCCGGGACCTCTCGGTGGTGAACTCGAAGGTGCTTCGCGGCCAACGCATTTCGCAGGCATGCTTACCGTGGTGCTCAAGTTGCTGAACATTGCCGCGCCGATGGAGGCCTACTTCGGCGAGAAGGACTATCAGCAGTTGGTGTTGATCCGGCAGATGGTCACCGACCTGAACCTCGACGTGCAGATCGTCGGCGTTCCCACCGTGCGCGAAGCAGACGGATTGGCCATGTCGTCGCGCAATCGGTACCTCGATCCCGCTCAGCGTGAGCTGGCGACAACCCTGTCGGCCGCGCTGATCGCGGGTGCCTACGCGGCCGCCGGTGGAGAGCGGGCCATCCTCGACGCGGCCCGCGGCGTCTTCGACCTCCACCCGGACGTCGCGGTCGACTACCTCGAACTTCGCGGCCCCAACCTCGAGGAACCGCCGGCGCGCGGCGACGGCAGGCTGCTCGTCGCCGCGCGAATCGGCTCCACCCGGCTCATTGACAACGTGGGTGTCGCGATCGGCACCGGTTTCGTCGAAAGAGGAGAGAACCCAGCATGATCCGCACCATGATGACCTCGAAGATCCACCGCGCCACAGTGACCCAGGCCGATCTGCACTACGTCGGATCGGTCACGGTCGACCAGGACCTGCTCGACGCGGCCGGTCTGCTCGAGGGTGAACAGGTGACCATCGTCGACATCGACAACGGCGCCCGGCTGGTCACCTACGCGATCTCGGGTCCCCGGGGGTCCGGGATCATCGGTATCAACGGCGCCGCAGCACATCTGGTGCACCCGGGCGACCTCGTCATCCTGATCGCCTACGGCGGACTCGATGAACGCGAGGTCCTCGAGTATCAGCCCAAGGTGGTGTTCGTCGACGAATCGAACCGCATCGTCGAACAGGGTGCCGACCCGGCACACGCGCCGGAAGGCTCGGATCTGCTCGATCCCCGCCACCCGGTGCTGTCGAGCACCCCCGCCTGACATGTTGCTCGCGCTGGACGTCGGCAACACGAACATCCACCTGGGTGTCTATGCGGGCATCGGGGCCAATTCCCGACTGGTGCGCGACTGGCGGATGAGGACCGAGTCGCGCATGACTGCCGACGAGCTGGCGCTGACCATTCGTGGCCTGTTGGGCCCTGACGTGGAACAGGTCACGGCCGTTGTCGGCCTGTCGACGGTGCCGTCGCTGCTGCGCGAGATGCGGGTGATGGTCGGGAAGTACTTCGGGGCCGGACCGCACGTGCTGCTCGAACCCGGTGTGCGAACCGGGGTTCCGCTGTTGGTCGACAACCCGAAGGAGGTCGGGACCGACCGTGTCGCCAATGCGCTCGCCGCTTACTCGGCCTACGGTCGCGGCTGCATCGTCGTCGATTTCGGGACCACGACCCTCGTCGACGTGGTGTCGGCAAAGGGCGAGTTCCTCGGTGGGGCGATCGCCCCGGGTATCGATCTGGCGGTCGAGGCTCTCGCCGTCCGGACGGTGACGCTACGCAAGGTCGAGCTGTTGCCACCGCGCTCGGTGGTGGGAAAGAACACCGTCGAAGCACTGCAGTCGGGCATCCTCTACGGATTCGCAGGTCAGGTGGACGGGCTCGTGTCCCGAGTGCGGCGTGAAGTGCCGGGTTTCGACGGCGACGACATCGCGGTGATCGCCACCGGCTACCTCGCCCCGCTGGTTTTCGATGAGTGTGTGACGTTGCAGCACCACGAGCCCACGTTGACGCTCGACGGGTTGCGGCTGGTGTATGAGCGGCAGCGCGATGCCCGGGCAAAGGGGCGTTCGGCGGGCTCGCGTCCGGACTGAGGCGTCTGCGGCGGGCGACGGTGGTGCGATCGTGATCGCTGTGGCACAATCTTCACCGTGATCACGCGGAGCTGTCAGGAGTGTTGTCGGGGCTGAAACGCCTCTTGATGACCCCTACGCCCGTTCTTCGGCCGATCTGCTGCCGATCATTCACGAAAGCACCAGCCATGTCTGTGCTCACCGCACCCGCACCTTCTCTGTCCAGCCGGCCCACGTCGGCATATCCCGTTGCGCCGCTGTCCGTGGCGGCGCACGACGTCGATTCTCTGCTCCGCAGCGGTGCCGTGGCCATCGACATCCGTAGCCAGCAGGAACGTGATCGGGACGGAATCGTCCTCGGCGCGTTGGCAATTCCCGCCGATCAGATTCTCGACCGCCTGATCCCGGGCTCGCGGGAGACACTTCGTTGCGCTGACGCCTCCAGCCGTTGGCTTCTCATCGGGGTAGATGGTCACGACGCCGAGAGGCTCACCTGGCACCTGCAGGCCGCGGGAGTGCCCGGCACCCGGTTTGTTGCCGGTGGCCAGATCGCGCTCGCCCGTTCGGCCGACCGGCGGCCGGTCGCCGATCACACCGAGCGCGAGTGGAGCATGTTCTCCGCGCACTGATCACGCGCCGACCTGGCGACCCGTCGAATATGGCCAACCCAGGTTCGGCCGCTAGGGTCGTTGGCGTGAATGAAGCCCGTGGCCAAGGCCGGAAAAATGCAGCAGTCGACAACACCGAAGACCAGACCCCGGAGCAGTTGCGAGTTCGGCGCGAGAAGCGCGATCGCATCATCGCCGAGGGTGGTCAGGCCTATCCCGTGTCGGTTCCGCGCACCCATTCACTGGCCGAGCTCCGGGCGAAATACCCGGACCTCGAGCCCGACACCCAGACAGGTGAGGTTGTCGGCATCGCCGGCCGGGTGATCTTCATCCGCAACACCGGAAAGCTGTGCTTCGCAACACTGCAAGAAGGCGATGGCACGCAGCTGCAGGCCATGATCAGCCTGAACGGCGTGGGCGAGGAGTCGCTGGCCGCCTGGAAGTCCGACGTCGACCTCGGTGACTTCGTCTTCGTACACGGCGAGGTGATCAGCTCGCGTCGCGGGGAACTGAGCGTGCTCGCCGACACGTGGCAGATGGCGAGCAAGGCGCTGCGCCCACTTCCGGTGGCGCACAAGGAGATGAACGAGGAAACGCGTGTCCGCCAGCGGTACGTCGACCTCATCGTGCGGCCCCAGGCCCGCGAGATGGCACGAACACGCGTCGCGGTCCTGCGGGAACTGCGCGCGGCGCTGGAGCGCCGGGGATTCCTGGAGATCGAGACACCCATGCTGCAGACGCTGCACGGTGGTGCAGCCGCCAGGCCGTTCGTCACCCATTCCAACGCGCTCGACATCGACCTCTACCTGCGCATCGCCCCGGAGCTGTTCCTCAAGCGGGCCGTGGTCGGCGGTATCGAGCGGGTCTTCGAGATCAACCGCAACTTCCGCAACGAGGGCGCCGACAGCACGCATTCGCCCGAGTTCGCGATGCTCGAGACGTACCAGGCGTACGGCACCTACGACGACTCGGCGACGATGACCCGTGAGGTGATCCAGGAAGTGGCGATGGCCGCCCTCGGCACCCTCACCCCGGAGATGGCCGACGGATCGATCAACGATCTGAGCGGGGAATGGAAGTCGGTGGAGATGTATCCCTCGCTCTCCGAGTCGCTCGGGATCGAGATCACCCCGGCCACGACGGTCGAGAAACTGCTCTCCATCAGCGCCGATGTGGGGCTGGAGATCCCGGCAGGCAAGGGCTACGGCCATGGCAAGCTCATCGAGGAACTCTGGGAGCACCAGGTGGGCGACGGGTTGTCGGGGCCGGTATTCGTCCGCGATTTCCCGGTGGAGACATCACCCCTGGTACGCGAGCACCGCGACAAGCCGGGTGTGAGTGAAAAGTGGGATCTCTATGTCCGCGGGTTCGAATTGGCAACCGGTTATTCCGAATTGGTCGATCCGGTGATTCAGCGGGAGCGGTTCGTCGACCAGGCCCGTTTGGCTCGTGCCGGTGATGATGAGGCAATGGTGCTCGATGAAGAGTTTCTTGCGGCCATGGAGCAGGGCATGCCGCCGACGACCGGTACCGGAATGGGCATTGACCGACTTCTGATGGCTCTGACGGGTCTCGGCATTCGCGAAACCATCCTCTTTCCACTCGTCAAGCCGCAGCAATGACGTTACTGGAAAACACTTCCTCTTATTAGCGTTGACGGTTCATTCGCGCTATGCTGGCGGCCGATAGGCGGCCACCATGAATATTGTTCGTTTGCGTTGTGTGCCGGAACTGTCAAAGTTGGATCCGGGAGCCATCAGAATGGAGCATTATGGCTAAGAAGGTAACCGTCACACTCGTAGATGATGTTGATGACAGCAAGACAGCGGATGAGACCGTGGAGTTCGGCGTCGATGGCGTCACCTACGAGATCGATCTGTCCAGCAAGAACGCTGACAAGCTGCGTGACGACGTGGCGAAATGGGCGGAGCACGCCCGACGTGTGAGTGGCCGTAAGCGCGCGAAAGGGATCGCCACCAAGGCGTCTGTGGATCGCGAGCAGACAGCGGCAATCCGTGACTGGGCCCGTCGTAACGGCCATCAGGTGTCATCGCGCGGGCGTATTGCCGCAGATGTCGTCGAGGCTTACAACGAGGCGCACTGACGCTTTGAACTGACCACAACTGTAGTCAAAATGACGGGCGGCCCGAGGAATCGGGCCGCCCGTCATTTGTTTCTCCTGTGGTTGTCTTCGAATTGTATTAGTGCGCATTCAGAAAAGAATCGAAAACATTTATGACCGTCGCGATCATTTGTGAACTTGTGTGACAATCCGTTGTCCCTTTCGAGTTACGGATAGATCGAAGTGAGACAAACTGTTCATCAGCTGAACAAAGCTCGCGAAGACAGCCAAAGCCCGGTTCAGTGCAGTTCGCGCTTGAGGATCTTGCCGGCGGCATTGCGCGGGAACTCATCGATGATGATGACCGAACGCGGAGTCTTGAAGTTCGCGAGTTTCTGACGGCAGTGCTCGATGACCGACTTTTCGTCAACGGCTGCGCCCGGTGACAACGTGAGGTAAGCGCGCCCCACTTCTCCCAGGCGCTCATCAGGTATCCCGACGACGGCAGCCTCGGCCACCCCGTCGATTCTGGCGAGAACCTGCTCGACTTCTGCGGGGTACACATTGAATCCACCGCTGATGTACATGTCTTTCAGGCGGTCCGTGATGGAGAGATTTCCGTGCTCGTCGATTGTTCCGATGTCGCCGGTGTGCAGCCAGCCGTCGGCGTCGATCGCCTCTGCGGTGGCCTCGGGGTCATCGAGGTAGCCGCGCATGACCATCTTGCCGCGGGCCAGCACCTCGCCGTTCTCCGAGAGCTTGATCTCCATGCCCGTGAACGGGCGGCCGCACGTGTTGGCCACGGTCTGATCGTCGTCGTCGGGCGTGCAGGTGGTGACAAAGCCGCTCGCCTCGGTCAGGCCGTAGGCCGTGATGACGGTCTCGATGCCGAGGTCGCGTTGCATGCGCTCGACGAGCACCACGGGCACGATCGCGGCGCCGGTGACTGCCAGCCGCAGTGACGAGAGGTCGAACTCGGGGCGTCGGGGGGCGTCGAGGATCGTCTGGAAGATGGTCGGGGCGCCGGGGAACACGGTGGCCTTGCGTTGCTCGATCAGCCGCATCGCGGCATCGGTGGAGTACACCGCCAGCGGGATCATCGTGGTGCCCATCAGGGTGCACACGAGGATTCCTGCCTTGTAGCCGAAGGTGTGGAAGTAGGGATTCACCATCAGGTATCGATCGTCGGCCCCCAGGTTCCCGTTGGTGGCCCATGCGCGAGCGCCGGCAACCGTCTGCTGATGCTCGGCGAGGGCGCCCTTGGACCTGCCGGTGGTCCCCGAGGTGAACAGCACGTCGGAGATGTCGGTGGGAGCGACGGCGGATGCACGTGCGTCGGCTTCAGCCCTGCCCTCGTCGGTTGCTGCACAGAGGAAGTCGTTCCAGTCGACAGCGACCGCACCCCGATGGTCATCGGCCTCGAGCCGTACGCGGATGGCCACCGCCAGGTTCGACGCGGCGGCGAGGTCACCGCCCGCCTCGGCGCACAGTTGCTCGACCCGGTCCGTGCCGAGGAACTGGCCGACCACGACGATCGCCCTGGCCTTGGTGCGCTGAATGATCTCCAGCGCCTCCGCCGCGGTGTAACGGGTGTTGAGCGGGACGAGGGTGGCGCCGGCGAAATGGGCACCGAGCGCGGCGATGGGCCAGTGGAAGCTGTTCGGTGCCCAGATGGCGACCCGGTCGCCGGCCTCGATGCCCTCCGCGATCAGGCCGGCCGCGAACGTGCGCACGGCGCCGAGGAGGTCGGACCAGGTCAGTTCGACCGTCTCGCCCCACTGGTCGTCGATGATCGCCAGACCGTCCGGCCACAATTGCGCGGCTCGGCGCAAGGCCTGCGGTGTGGTGGTGACGGCGTCGACATCGAGCCGGTCTGGGGTGGGCTGATCTGTTGAAATGGACACGATTCCTCCCGGAGCTCACACCTGCGTAAAAGGCTAGTACCACCTGGTACAGCGCAGGTTCCGAAGCCAAAACCTAGCACTTGCTTGGGTGCGCTAACCGAGCAAGTGCTTGGTCGGTTACGCTGGTTCACATGACGGCGATCAACCTCGCTGACCGAGGCGTGGACCTGGGTGAATGGGATGGTTCGGCGGCCGATTTCGCGGCTGCCGTACGACAGTGGCTCGACGACAATCTGACCGGCGAGTTCGCGAATCTGAAGTCACGCGGCGGCCCGGGCAGCGAACACGAATTCTATGGGCCGCGGCTCGCGTGGGACCGGCTGCTGGCCGCCTCGGGATGGACGTGCCTCGGCTGGCCTGTGGAACACGGCGGCCGCAACGCGTCCATCGAGCAGCGCATCATCTTTCATCAGGAGTACGCGCGGGCGGGCGCGCCGGCCCGGGTCAGCCATGTGGGCGAGGAACTGCTGGGCCCGACGCTGATCGCGTTCGGGACCGAGGAACAGAAGAAGCGTTTCCTGCCGGGCATCACCACGGTCGACGAGTTGTGGGCGCAGGGTTATTCCGAACCGGGCGCGGGGTCGGACCTGGCGAACATCTCCACCACCGCCACACTCGACGGCGACAAGTGGGTCATCAACGGGCAGAAGATCTGGACGTCGCTGGCACACGTCGCCCAGTGGGCCTTTGTGCTGTGCCGCACCGAGCCGGGGTCCTCGCGGCACAAGGGTCTGAGTTTTCTCCTCGTGCCGCTCGATCAACCCGGCGTCACGGTCCGGCCGATCCAGCAGCTCACCGGCACCTCCGAGTTCAACGAGGTGT
This sequence comes from Williamsia muralis, assembly GCF_051487485.1. Taxonomy (GTDB): domain Bacteria; phylum Actinomycetota; class Actinomycetes; order Mycobacteriales; family Mycobacteriaceae; genus Williamsia; species Williamsia muralis_B. Next base: position 162,668 of record NZ_JAHVCV010000006.1, read on the forward strand.
TCTTCGACGACGCCACCACCGAGGCCGGCCTTGTTGTCGGCGAACCCGGTGAAGGCTGGAAAGTGGCGATGGGTCTGCTCGAGTTCGAGCGGGGTGTGTCCACGCTCGGCCAGCAGGTCGGCTTCTCGCGCGAACTCGAACACATCGTGGAGATGGCAAAGGCCAACGGCTCGGCGAACAGCCCGGTGATCCGGGAGCGGATCGCCCGGGCATGGCTTGAGCTCCGCGTGATGCGGGCCCATGCACAACGCACTCTGGCCGTGGTCGACACCGGCGGCGCCGGGGGAGCGGCCTCGGTGTCGAAGTTGTTGTGGGCCAACTGGCATCGTGACCTCGGCGAGCTCGCAATGGCCGTCCAGGGGGCCCCGTCGCTCATCGCACCCGATCGCACCAGCGAAGGTGAACCCAACAACATCTTCGAGCCGGACCAGGTGGAACTCGATCAGTGGCAGCGGCTGTTCCTGTTCACCCGCGCCGACACGATCTACGGCGGCTCGAATGAAGTGCAGCGCAACATCATTGCCGAGCGGGTGCTCGGACTACCTCGAGAGGCACGACCGTGACAGTTCAGCAAGGTTCCAGTCCGCTGGCGACGCCGCCAGAAGAGATCCCAGGCCACGGCCTGCTCGCCGGCCGCAAGGTCGTGGTGACGGCCGCCGCGGGCACCGGGATCGGATTCGCCTCCGCGCGCAGGGCTTTGGCCGAAGGCGCCGATGTTCTGGTCAGCGATTGGCACGAGCGCAGGCTCGGCGAGACCGTGGACAAACTCAAGGGTGAGTTCGCCGACCAGACCGTGGCGTCCGTGGTGTGCAACGTGCAAAAGACCTCGGAGGTCAATGCCCTGATCGAGTCCGCGGCCTCTGAACTCGGCCGTATCGACGTGCTGATCAACAATGCCGGACTCGGTGGTGAGACCCCGGTTGTCGACATGGACGACGATGAGTGGGACCGCGTCATCGACATCACGCTGAACGGCACCTTCCGCGCGACCCGCGCGGCGTTGCGTTACTTTCGCGACGCACCCCACGGCGGCGTGATCGTGAACAACGCGTCGGTTCTCGGCTGGCGTGCACAGCACAGTCAATCCCATTACGCCGCAGCAAAAGCCGGGGTGATGGCCCTGACCCGGTGTGCGGCGATCGAGGCCGCCGAGTACGGCGTGCGCATCAACGCGGTGGCTCCCTCCATCGCCCGCCATCCCTTCCTCGCGAAGGTCACCAGCGAAGAGCTGCTCGCCGACCTCGCCTCGCGCGAAGCCTACGGACGCGCCGCCGAGGTCTGGGAGATCGCGGCGACCATCGCGATGCTCGCCAGCGACTACACCACCTACCTCACCGGTGAAGTGGTCTCCATCTCCAGCCAGCGGGCCTGACCCACCGGATCGAACCGCCACGTTTTTTGATCGAAGGAGTACACAATGTCCAAACCCCAGGCGTACATCGTCGATGCCGTACGCACGCCGGTCGGCAAGCGCAACGGCTCACTGGCCAAGGTGCACCCTGCCGATCTCGGCGCGCACGTCATCAAGGCGACGCTCGAGCGCACCGGCATCGACCCGATGGTTGTCGACGACGTCATCTTCGGTTGTGTGGACACCATCGGGCCGCAGGCCGGCAACATCGCCCGAACCGCCTGGCTCACAGCCGGTTTGCCCCTCGACATCCCCGGCACCACCATCGACCGCCAGTGCGGGTCGTCGCAGCAGGCCATCCACTTCGCCGCGCAGGCCGTGATGAGTGGCACGCAGGACGTGGTGCTCGCCGGCGGGGTCCAGAACATGAGCGCCATCCCCATCTCGGCGGCCATGCTGGCCGGCGTCCAGTACGGATTCGAAGGCCCGTTCAAGGGATCGATCGGCTGGGACGAGCGGTTCGGCGATGCCGAGATCTCCCAGTTCGCCGGCGCCGACATGATGGCCAAGAAGTGGGACATCAGCCGCGAAGACATGGAGCAGTGGGCGCTACAGTCGCATCAGCGTGCGCGCCGCGCCATCGATGAGGGCCACTTCGCCGCGGAGACCGTGGCGCTCGGCGACTGTGTCGTCGACGAATGCCCCCGCGAGACATCGCTGGAGAAGATGGCCGGACTTCCGGTATTGGCCGAGGGCTCGTCGCTGACGGCTGCTGTCGCCTCTCAGATCTGCGACGGCGCGTCGGCTGCACTGGTGGTGTCCGAGGATGCGCTCAAGCAGTACAACCTCACGCCCCGCGCGCGCATCCATCACATCTCGGTGCGCGGCGACGACCCCGTGATGATGCTGTCTGCGCCCATTCCTGCCACCAAGTACGCACTGGAGAAGAGCGGCCTGAGCATCGATGACATCGACGTCATCGAGATCAACGAAGCCTTCGCCCCGGTGGTGCTCGCGTGGCTCAAGGAGACCGGGGCCGACCCGGCCCGGGTCAACCCGAACGGTGGCGGCATCGCCCTCGGACATCCGCTCGGTGCCACCGGCGCCAAGTTGTTCGCGACGTTGCTGCACGAACTCGAACGCACCGGAGGCCGCTACGGCCTGCAAACGATGTGTGAGGGTGGCGGCACCGCCAACGTCACGATCATCGAGCGGCTGTAGGTCATGTTCGGCGGTGAGCCACGGTGTGAGGGTGGCGGCACCGCCAACGTCACGATCATCGAGCGGCTGTAGTTCACCGGCCCCCGGTCACTGGCGCCTCCGGTGTGAGTTGGCGCATACTGGTTTGCGACATACTTGGAAAATCGTTCCAACGTTTCGTGTGTAACCAAGGGCAATTTGGAGGTCCGCGTTATGACCAAACCGGCAGACGTAGCTAAAAAGCAGGTCACAGAGCAAAAATCAGCCGACACGCTGTCGCTGCAGGAGTTGCTCGAGCTGCAGCGGGCCGCGTTCCTGCGTGACGGAATCCCCGATGCGCAGACTCGCATCGACCGGATCGTCCGCCTCCAGGCCCTGTTGCTCGACAACGCCGAAGAGCTCGCCGAGGCGTTGAATGCCGACTTCGGGACTCGACCACGCGAGTTGTCGATGGCTGCCGACATCGCCGGATGCATGATCGACCTCTCGCATCAGAAGCGGCACGTCACCAAGTGGATGGAGACCTCCACTCCGGGCAAGTTGATGGCCCGGGCGGGATTCCGTCAGGAGGTCCGCCACGACCCCAAAGGTGTTGTCGGCATCATGGGCCCCTGGAACTTCCCCCTCAACCTGACGATTGTGCCGGCTGGCTCGGCGTTCGCTGCGGGCAACCGGGTTCTGGTGCGTCCGTCGTCCGTGACCGCCAAGACCACCGCGGTCCTCGCCAAGCACGCACCGAAGTACTTCAGCCTCGAGGAATTCGCCGTGCTGACCAGCGCTCACGGCGGCGGTTCAGACTTTGCCAAGCTCGAGGTCGACCATATGTTCTTCACCGGCTCGCCGGATGTGGGTCGTTCGGTGGCCGCGGAGGCCGGCAAGAACCTTGTGCCCGTCACGCTCGAGCTCGGTGGCAAGAACCCGGTGATCGTCGACATCGACGCCGACATCGATCAGGCTGCCAAACGCATCGCCGATGCGCGGCTGGTCAACGGTGGTCAGGTGTGCCTGTGCCCCGACTACGTGTGGGTGCCCGAAGCAAAGCTGGGGGAGTTCACCGACAAGGTGTTGGCGCGCTGGCGCAGCAACCTCCCGTCGATCAAGGACAATCCGCAGTACACCTCGACCATCAACGAGAAGAACTTCAACCGGATCGTCGACCTCATCGACGATGCCGTGTCACTCGGTGCCACCAAGCATCAGGTGATCCCGGCAGGCGAAAGTCTTCCGGACGCCGAAACTCGGAAGATCCCGCCCACTCTGCTGACCGGAGTGAAGGCCGGAATGAAGATCGAAGAGGACGAGGTGTTCGGCCCCGTGCTCACCGTCTACCCCTACCGCGATCTCGGCGAGGTCATCGCCCACGTCACGAGTCATCCGAATCCGTTGACCATGTACTGGCACGGTGACCGCAACGAGCGATTCGCCAAGATCGCCGACGCCACCCGGTCGGGTTCGATCAACGGGAACGACTTCGCCATCAACATGTTCGGGCCCGACCTGCCGTTCGGCGGCTCCGGCCAGAGTGGCATGGGCAGCTACCACGGCAAGTATGGTTTCGACACCTTCTCCCACACCCGGGCGGTGGCGTTCTCGACGTTGAAGATCGCGGTGTCCGAGATGATGTCGGCGCCGTTCACGGCCAAGGACACCAAGAACGCCAACACGCAGTTGAAGTTGTGGAAGTTCTTCAACGCGCGGGCTCGTAAGAAGCTGGGACACTAGCTCTACCGACGGATCGCACGCCACCCGCTTCGTGCAGGTGGGACGCCTGAACAACCAAGCGCTTGCTAGGCTTGAGCTCTTGGAGGTGAGGCGGGTGGCGGCGACCCGAAAGCGGATCGAAACAGAGTCAGGCCTGGCGGACAGCCGTACCAGAACGTCGCGGCGCGACGAGTTGCTGACGGTGGCGAGTTCATTGTTCGCCGAGCGCGGGCTGCGCACCACCACCGTGCGCGACATCGCCGACAGTGCGGGCATCCTCTCCGGCAGTCTGTACCACCACTTCGATTCCAAGGAATCGATGGTGGACGAGATCCTGCGTAGTTTCCTGGACTCGCTCTTCGACACGTACCACGAGGTTGTGGCGGCGGGTACTCCCGCGCGAGAGACGTTGCGCGCATTGGTTGTTGCCTCATTCGAGAGCATCGACCGCGACCATTACGCCGTCGCGATCTATCAGGACGAAGCCAAGCGTTTGTCCACGCAGGACCGTTTCGCGTACATCCGTGACCGTAATGTCGAGTTCCGCACCCTCTGGAAAGACGTGCTCAATCGTGGTGTCGCCGACGGTAGTTTCCGCCGCGATCTCGACGTCGAGCTGGTCTACCGGTTCATGCGTGACACCGTGTGGGTTGCGGTGCGCTGGTATCGGCCCGGTGGTGAGCTGACCGCGCATCAGGTGGCCGAGCAGTACCTCAGTGTGGTGCTAGACGGCATCGTCCCCCGCTGACGTGGCACTCTTGTTTCGATGTTGCACATGCGGGTGGTCACGCCGACCGAGCTGACCGAACAGATCGTGGAGATGTTGATCCACGACTCGGCGGTCAGCAACGTCGCCGTGTTCGCCGGTTCGTCGGTCAAACCGGCGGGCGATGTTCTCGAGGTCGAGGTCGCCCGCGAGGGTGTGAACGAGATCATCAACGAACTGCGGGATCTGGGTGTGCACCGCTTCGGGTCGGTGCAGATCGCTCGGGTGCCGACGTGGATGTCGCAGAAGGCTTTCGACGCGGAACGCGTCACTCCTGGCGCGAGTGCGGACGCTGTGGTGTGGAGCGAGGTCACCCAGCAGGCGTACGAGGATTCCGAGTTCAACTGGACGTTCTCGATGTTCATGTTTCTCGCGACCCTGCTGTGCGCGATTGCGATTCTGCTGAACTCGACGATCCTCCTGATCGGCGCGATGGTGCTCGGACCCGAGTTCGGCGCGGTTGCTGCCCTGGGAGTTGCGTTGGTCCGCCGTCGGTTCGGGCTGTTGCGGCGCGCGGTGGCCACTTTGAGCGGCGGCTTTGTTCTCGCCATTGTTGCCACCACCGTTTTCGCGTTGATCGCTCGCGCACTGGGGTGGATCACGGTGATCGACGTGGTGGAGGCACGGCCGGACACCGAGTTCATCTACTCACCGGACAAGTGGTCGTTCATAGTCGCGATGCTCGCGGGTGCCGCTGGTGTGTTGTCGGTGACGTCGGCGCGGGTCGGTGGTCTGTCCGGAGTGTTCATCTCGGTCACAACCATCCCGGCGGCCGGCAACATGGCTCTGGGTATTGCGTTCGGGTTGGGTGGCACCGTGTTGGGCAGTCTGGCGCAGTTGCTGATCAACCTTGTCGGTATGGCGGTGGCGGGTTGGCTGACTCTGACTCTGCAGCAAGCGAGTTGGCAGAGGCTGTCCGCGTACCGCGCGAGGGTGTTGAAGACCCGGTCGCTCAGGCGGCCTGGTCCGCCGGAGTTGTGACCGTTCCTGCGGTGTCGAATCCGTGCGGCTGAGTTGTGAACGTCTGTCCGTATTGGGTTGTCCACGTGATGGTTCGGTCTGAGTGCATTCGGGCGATCCAATAGCCGAGTGTTTTGCGTTTGTGGTCGGGGCGGCAGATGGGGGCGAGATTCTCTTCGATCGTCCAGCCACCTGATCGGGGGTCGGCATGGTTGAACGGGATGATGTGGTCGATCTCGCAGTCTGATGCGGGCGTGGTGCATCCTGGGGTGCGGCAGGTGCCGTCGCGCGCGATGATCGCTTCGCGCATTGCTTGTGATGGTTGGTAGGTGAGTGCGCCTGGTGGTGGTTCGGGAAGTCCGGCGTGACCGTCGGGTGGGAGAAGTCCTGGGGGTGGGGCTGTTGTGCCTGGCTTTCGATGTCGGCCCCGGGCGAATTGGTCTGCTTCTTTGTAGAGGCCTTGCCAAGTAGCGTCGGCGGCGAGCTCGCGTGCCAGTTCGGGGTCGATGACGCCGTATCCGTCGATGGTGGGTACGTGACCGGTCAGCCCGGCCAATGTGGCTGCGTCGGTGTGGATTTTGACTATCGTCTTGGGTGGTGCGGGTAGGGGTTCGCGGTGTTTCTCTGGGCAGTTGTCGCGTTCGCAGGTGCAGTCGAGGTGTTGGTGTCCGCGCATGACGGCAACAAATGCGTCGGCGCGCTGCTGGTTGGGTTGGCGGCGGTCGCGGGTGCATACGGCGCCGGCGACTGCGGTGATCCGGGCGTCGAGTTCGGCGGCTTCGGCTGCAGTGATGGTCGCGGAGATGTGGGCGAGGCCGTTGAGGTCGCGGGAGGATCGGTAGTCGCGGTGTGGTTCCATTGCTTTGCGTCGTTCTGCTGCCCCGTTGGGGTCGGCAGCGATGACCATCCGGTCGAGTTCGTTGCGCAGGACGGAGCGTGAGAGTCCCTGTTGCGCAATCAGTATGGCTTCATCTTCGAGTTGCGACACCAGTTCATCGCTCAGCGCCTGGAGCGCTGTGACGATCTCGCGTACATGGGTGAATCCGATGTCGCCAGCTTCGAACGCTGCACGTGTCTGATGGAATCGGTCGCGCAGTTGTAGGCCGTTGTCGATGTAGACGCCGGCCATGGTGCGTGAAACATCAAGCAGCATCGACACTTCGACGACTGGGATGCGTGCGGCTTTGTCCAGGTCGCCGGACACGGCCAGTTCTTCATTCACCCGCAGTGTCGCCAGCTCTACGACATCGGCGATCGTCTGCGCGAACCGCCGGTTCTCCTCGCGCGGAACAGTTCTCAATCCCTCGGCCAACTGTGTGACTCGAGTTCCCCCCTCGACCAACAACATACGACCATTCTAGCGACGAGGTCTGACAAGTTTCGGAAGGCATCATTTTTGTTTGTATGCAAGGCGCATCTTGGTCACCTAGGCGGCAGTATCCGCGATCAGGCCGGTCGCGGAACATGTTTCAGCCGTAGTGGATCGGCACAGCCACCACTCCTGCGGGCACCGATTCTCAGACACTAGACAGAACCTGTCGTACGAGTTGTGTGACGGCGATGGAGCATCACTCATGGTGGAGGTTAGTCTTACACATGGACATCAGCTCAGTGCTCGGCATCTTCAATGTCTTCTCCAGCAGGCCCCGACAGTACGTGAAGCATGTCGTCGACCGCGATAAGTCCACACACTCACCCCGAAGCTACTACTTCCCGCTGTCGTCACCGGATCAGCTGACGCGGCTGTCTCGCACTGCGGAGCAAAACGAGTTCTCGAAGCCGCACAGTTGGATCGAAGCCAACCAGGGTCTTGATTTCGGCAAAACCGAGGTTGACGTTGTTGTTCAGGTGGTTAACTCAAACGCCCTTGTTAGTGTTGGGCGACTGATCGTCAAAGACAACCGTGAACCGTCCGCCGGAATCGCAATAGTCCCGCCGCCTTCGGGTGGGCCGTTCGCAGGCAACCACCTCGTCGTGGATCTTGATGCCGGCGATTGCCACTTGGTGAACGGCGATCGTATTCCCAGCGACGCTCGCGTTGAGTACTTTCAGGCGACTCCGGAGACTCCAGTCCTGTTCACAATAACTGCCAGTGCGCGGGAGCGTTCGTCTCGCTGGGCTATCGAGTTCGATCTGATCGTAAACGGACGCACGAAAACCTACCGAGTGCCTGAATCTGGATTTTTCCGCACCGTAGCGTGGGGGTCTGCGGCTGTTGTTACCCGGTACAGGCGAGTCGATATGCAATGGGTGGCGACGCCATAGCGCGACAACGGCATCCGCGCACGAGGTGCAAAGCAGCCAGTTGCCCTCGCGCCCTGAAAACCGCCAAATACAAAGCCGCCGAGGGAACATGTCCCTCGGCGGCCCGCTCTCCGACAGTTTTCAGGATGAAAGGTGCCTTACTCAGACTCCAGGACTGAACTTCCCCAGTCGTTCGAGATTCGTCCACGCCGACAACATGATCGACTGAACCAGCTCGTCGCAGCTGGGGAGGTCATCGATCATCCCGACCACCTGGCCCGACGCCAGCACACCGGCTTCGGTGTTGCCCTCGACGAGCCCGGCGCGCAACAACATCGGGGTGTTGCCGGCCATGATGATCTGCTGCCAGGTGCGTTCGCCCGACTTGCGCATGGTGCGCCCGTCTTTGAGCATCACCGACCACTTCATACCGGTCATCTGCTTGAACTTGTTGGCGTTCTTGGCTGCGGCAGCCAGGGCGGTGGGAGCGCTGCCCGATTCGAGCTTGTCGACCAACTCTGTCCGCAGAACCCGGTGCGGCATTCCGTCGACCTTCTTCGACACCACCGTGTCGCTGAGCCCGCGGGCCAGGTACTCCTTCTTCACCGCATCCGGCACAGCGGAATCCGAGGTGAGTAGGAATCGGGTTCCCATGGCCACGCCTTCGGCACCGTACGACAACGCAGCCACCAGGCCTCGGCCATCAAAGAAGCCGCCGGCTGCGACCACCGGAATACCCTCGGGTCCAAGCGCATCGAGAACGCTGGGCAGGAGCAGTGTGGTGGCCACGGGTCCGGTGTGTCCGCCACCTTCGCCGCCTTGCACGATGACCGCGTCGGCGCCCCAGGACGCCACCTTCACAGCGTGCTTGGCCGCACCGATGGACGGGATGACCACAACACCGTTGTCTTTGAGCTTGGCGATGAGATCAGGCTTGGGTGCCAACGCGAACGACGCAACCTTCACCTTCTCGCGGATCAGCAGGTCGATCCGCTCGGGCGCGTCGGTGGCGTCGGCGCGGATGTTGACGCCAAAAGGCTTGTCGGTCAAAGCCTTTGTCTTCGCGACAGCGGTCTCGAGTTCCTCGTACGTCATCGTCGCCGATGCCAGGATGCCCAATCCGCCGGCGTTTGATGTCGCCGACGTCAACGACGGCCCCGACACCCAGCCCATCCCGGTCTGCACGATCGGGTACTTGATCCCGACCAGTTCGGTGAACCGGGTCGCAAGCCCTGGCGCGGGCGTCGGACTGCTCACTTCGCGGCCTCCACAGGCTTGACTTCTTTCTCCCGCAGCCCCTTCGGGTCGAGAACTTCGCGGATCAGACGCAGTTCCTCGTCGGACGGGGTGCGGGTGATGCCGGCCTCGGAGAGACCCGCGACCTCGAAACCGGTGTTCTCGGCTACCTCATCGGCACTCACCCCGGGGTGCAGGCTCAACGCACGCATCGTGTGGTCGGGACCGTTGAAGTCGAAGACGCCGAGGTTGGTGACCACGCGATGGATGTCGAGGAACCGGTACGCCGGGTTCGCCGGGTCGATCTTGTCGTATCCGACACCCGACACCACGTCGACAACTCCGCCGAACACTCTGGCCGAATGCTTGGCAACCCAGTAACTCGTCGGGTGGTTGATGGTGTTGCCAGGCGCTCCGCGCACACCGAACATCTGGCGGGTGGGCTGCTGCAGTGGACCGAACGCCGACAGGTTCTGATTGCCGTAGCGGTCGATCTGGTTGGCGCCCATCACAACATGGCGGCGACCCGACGAGACCACGTCGAAGACCTTGCGGAACGGCATCCAGCCCTCGATCGGGCCACTGGCACCCACAGCGGGGGTGTCGGCGAAGATCAACGCCTCGCCGTCGGTGATGAGCAGGTCGGGCTCACTCGTCAGGCGGGCGAGGCGGGCGCCGATGAGCGGGGTGGTGGCCATCGGGGAGGCCATCGTCTCGCCGGCGCCGGAAAAGATTTCGGCACAGGCGATCACACAGACTTCGGCCCGGGTGACGTTCGATTCGGTGGAACTCGCGGGTGATGTCACTGTGCGGCCTTTCGTTCGGCGTTCCATGCCTCGACCTCTTTTTGGTACTGCTCTTCGTCGACGGCGAGGAAGCGGTCGGAGAACTCTTGCCAACTGGCAGGGTCTTTGGCGGACTCGGCGTAGAAACGCTGGAACGCCTCGTCGCGTTTGTAGTCCCCGGCGAAGGTGAAGTGAGCACCGTTCGGGGTGTGCACCACCCGGTCGACATTCAGCCGGTTGAGCAGAAGTCGTTGCACGGGAACGGCTGCCACCAGCTCCTCGGTGCTCACCAGCTTGTCGGTCTCGAGGTAGCGGCGCTTGGCGGCACCGCAGTACAGGTCGTCGAAGTAGGGGTCGACGCCGGTGTAGGCGGCATTGCCGTGCTTGTCGGCGATGTCGAGATGCACAAACGCCGCATCCAGTTTCAGCGCCGGCATCGCGACGAGGGTCTCGCTGCGTCCGTCGGCGTCCGGGTATGGCGAGGTGACGGTTTCGAGTTCACCTTCCCAGAACTTCAGCACGTCGGACCCGAGTCCGGCGCGGATGGGCAGGAACGGAAGGCGCGATGCGGCGGCTTCGAGTCCGCACTTCACCATGCCCTCATCCATCTCACGCACGGTGATGGCCCCGGTGGTGCGGGCGTGGGCGAACCAGGGGTCGTAGAACGGCGGCGAGTCCAGCGAGACGAAGCCGTAGTACGCCTTGGTCACTTTGCCTGCTGCACAGAGCAACCCGAGGTCGGGGCCGCCGTAGGTGACCACGGTGAGGTCCTTGACGTTCGATCGGGCCAGGGCTCGCACGAGTGCCATCGGCTTGCGGCGCGAACCCCAGCCACCGATCCCGATGGTCATGCCGCTCTCGATCTCGCCGACGATGTCGTCGAGACTGCTGGTCTTGTCGGTTGCCACTGTGTTCAGGCCCCTTTACTCGTTGCGCTTTTGGGCTTCCCGGTCTCCACGAAGGCGTCGCGGTGTTCGTCGGCGACACCGGCGAGGTTCAACTCGAACGTGAATCCCTGTTCCAGGCGGTAACTCGTCTTCACGTCGACCGGGTCGATGCCGTTGATCGCTTCCTTCGCCGCGCGGATCACGCGGGTGTCCTTGGCAGCGATCTTGCGGGCGATCTCCAGTGCGGCTTCGTCGAGCTCGGCACGCGGCACCACTCTCTGCACCGAGCCGAAGTGCTCGAGCTGTTGCGCGGTGACGTTCTGCGCCGTGAAGTAGAGGGTTCGCATGGTGTGCTGCGGGACGAGGCGCGCGAGATGGGTTGCCGCGCCGAGCGCACCGCGGTCCACCTCCGGAAGTCCGAAAACGGCGTCGTCCGAAGCGACGATCACGTCGGCATTGCCGACCAGGCCGATGCCGCCGCCGACACAGAAGCCGTTGACGGCGACGATGACCGGCACCTCGCAGTCGTAGACCGCGGCGAAGGCGACCGCACATCCCCGGTTGGCGGCGATGAGGGCGTCGTATCCCTCGGTGGCCTGCATCTCCTTGATGTCGACTCCGGCGTTGAAGCCGCGACCCTCGGCCCGCAGGATCACCACATGGGTGTTGTGGTCGCGGCCCGCGGCCGTGATGGCCTCGCCGAGTTCGAACCACGCGGCGGACGGCAAGGCGTTGACCGGGGGAAAGTCGACCGTGACCGTGACTATCCCCGGTTCGACCGTGGTGGTGGTGATGGGCATTGAGGCTCCTCGCGTACCGTCGAGCTGTAGACCAACCAAGCAATTGCTTGGTACTTTAACACCCAACTAACCAAGCGAAGCGGGAGACTGAATGGACCTGGAGCTGTCCGGGAAGGTTGTGCTGGTCACCGGTGGTGTCCGGGGAGTGGGCGCCGGCATCAGTTCGGTGCTCACCGGGCTGGGTGCCACGGTGATCGCGTGCGCGAGGCGACCTGCCGACGACCCCGATTCCACCCCGTACACCGAGTTCGCGAGCTGTGACATCCGCGATGCCGAGGCGGTGGCAGCGATGCTCGACGACATCGTCTCCCGGCACGGCGCACTCGATGCCGTGGTCAACAACGCCGGCGGGTCACCGTTCGCCCTCGCGGCCGACGCATCCCCACGTTTCCACTCCAAGATCGTCGAGCTGAATCTGCTCGCGCCGCTTGTTGTCGCGCAGGCGGCCCACCGGATCATGCTCGGTCAGGAACACGGCGGGTCGATCGTCAACGTCTCGAGTCTCAGCGGCCACCGCCCCTCACCGGGCACCGCGGCATACGGTGCGGCCAAAGCCGGACTCGATTCGCTGACCGGTTCGCTCGCCGTGGAATGGGCACCGCGGGTACGGGTGAACTCGGTTGTGGTGGGCGCTGTCCAGACCGAACTGGCAGAGCTGCATTACGGAGACGAGGAAGGTATCGCCGCAGTGGGACGCACAATCCCCATGGGGCGCATGGCATTACCCGTCGATGTGGGTAACGCGGTGGCATTCCTCATCTCCCCGCTGGCCGAGTACGTCACCGGGTCGGCGGTGGCCGTGCACGGTGGCGGCGAAAGGCTGGCTTTCCTGGACGCCGCGACCGCGGACAACTCTGTCCACGCGCCGACGTCCTGACTTATTCACCGATACAACAAGAAACTTCGAGGAGCGAATTAATGAGTGGAATCGTGGCCGGCCGAGTGGTCATCGTGACCGGTGCCGGACGGGGGATCGGTCGCGAACATGCGCTCGCCTATGCGCGCGAAGGCGCCAAGGTTGTGGTCAACGACATCGGTGCGGGGCTCGACGGCTCGACCACCGGCGAGAGCCCAGCCGAACAGGTTGTCGCAGAGATCAAATCGTTGGGCGGCGAGGCGGTTGTCAACGGTGACGACGTTGCCGACTGGGTCGGTGCGCAAAACCTGGTGAACACGGCGATCGAAACCTTCGGGGCGCTGGACATCCTGGTCAACAACGCCGGTTTCCTGCGCGACAAGATGCTGGTCTCCATGAGCGAAGAAGACTGGGACAACGTCATCCGAGTGCACCTCAAAGGGCACTTCGCGATGTTGCGTCATGCCGCCGCGTACTGGCGCGCCGAGTCGAAAGCCGGCAATCCGCGGGCCGCACGTGTGATCAACACGTCGTCGGGCGCCGGTCTGTACGGCTCTGTGGGACAGGGGAATTACGCAGCCGCAAAGGCCGCCATCGCCGAACTGACGATCCAGGCCGCCGCCGAGATGAAGGCATACGGCGTGACGGTGAACGCCATCGCGCCGTCGGCCCGCACCCGTATGACCACCAGCGCAGGTGACGCGATGGCCGCGCAGATGGCGCCGCCCGAGGACGGCTCCTTCGACACGATGGACCCGGCCAACGTGTCTCCGCTGGTGGTATGGCTCGGTTCCGAGGAGGCCGGCAGTGTCAGCGGTCGGGTGTTCGAGGTCGAGGGTGGGACAGTCTCCGTGACCGACGGCTGGCAGCGCAGCATCAAGCGGGACAAGGGCGCTCGATGGGATCCGGCGGAACTCGGACCGGTTGTCTCCGACATCCTGGCCGAGGCGCCGACCCCGATGCCGGTCTACGGTGCCCGATGATCCTGGGGCAGAAACGATGAGCTCCGACGCCGACCTGATCGCCGGCGCGAAAGCCTATGTGGACGCGCTGGCAAGCCACGACCCGTCGGCCGTACCGTTCCACCCCGACTGCGTTCGCATCGAGATGGGCGTGAAGACGGGGCGCAGCGGTGATCATCTGCGCCGCAGCCTCAGTCGGGGACCGCAGTACAAGGTCATTCACGCGATCACCGAGTTCCAGGCTCGGGTGGAGGGCCGGACCGTTCACGTCACGTTCTACGTGAACGTCCAGCCCAAACCGCTCGGCCTGCGCTCCAAGGTCATCGAGAGCTTCGAGTTCGACGAGTCCGGACAGATCACGAAGATAGTTGCCAAGTTCGGCGTCCCGCACCGCTGAGCAGTGCCCGACATGACAAAGACGCTCCACCCAGAACTTGGGGGAGCGTCTTTGTGGTCTGACGGGTAAGACTAAGAGCTCGGAGCCCGGACGACCATGGGGACGCCGGGGAAGTACGCGGCCAGCTCGGAGCGTGAACGACGCAGGGCTGCCGTGCCGAATCCGCGCTTGCGGTGCTCGGGTGCAATCCAGATCCGGACATCCACCTCGCCGCCCGACAGCTCACCGAACACGATGCCCACCTTGTCGTCGCCTTCGACGGCCACGAGCCACACGGCCTCTTCGGCCTTCATGCGACTGTGCGCGGCGGCGATCTCGTCGTCGATGCCCGATGCGGGAGTGCCGCTTCCGTCGCCGGCGGCCCCGACATCGGAGGTGCGTGCGGCGAAGAGGTCAGCATCGCTGTCATCAAAAGGCCGCAGCGTCAACGTTTCTGCGGTGGCCGCTGGCCGTTCGGTCTGCGTGAACGTGAGCTGGCTGTTTAGGTCTTCGAGCTCGGCGGCGTTGGCCCGCCGGGCCGACACGGTGAGGCGGTCGAACGACATCCCCAGCACTGCTTCGGCGCCGATGGCAGGCACGGAGAGGAGGTTCGCGATGGCGGAGACGGCAGCGGACCGGTCCTCCGCCTCCACGATGGCATCAAGCACTTCGTGGCGGCGTTCGAAGGCGGCCTCGAGGGCGGCGGTGATGTCACGGCGGGTGGCGGCACGGTCTGGATCAGTCATGCCCCGATCCTATTAGGGATCGGCCGGTGCGGTCAGCCGGAGTACGACTTCGTGAACACCTGAGTGGGAGTTCCCGTGGCCAGGTCCACCGTGAACACCCGCAGATCCACACCCGAGGCAGTGATGTCCATCGTCATGAAGCCGCGGTCACGGAAGTTCTCGTACAGTGCCGGATGCTCTTTCGACGAGCGGTCTTCGACTGTTTTGGCCGCCGCACCCGACACCAACTGTCGTGTTCCCTTGGAGGCGATGGTGGGGTCGAAGACCTGCAACGAATGGTCGTGACCGGACATGAAGAAGTGGAACCGCCCGGCGATCTCCTGCTCGAAGAACTCCTTGACCAGCACGCCGTTGATGGGAGGTATGGGGATCCCGTCGTATCCACCGGCACTGCCGTGTGGCCCGTTGTTGATGTACGGGTGGTGGGTGCACGCGATCTTCCACGTGGCCGTCGATGCCGCGACAGCCTCGCGGAGCCACTTGCGTTGCGCCGTCATGTAGGTGCCGTTCGGTTCCCAGTAGGGCGCCAAGAACGGCGGGATGTACGCGGCGATCGGATTGAGGTCGAGGACAAAGAACTCGACAACCGGCGCCTGCTCGGGAACGGCCACCGAGTAGTAGCGTCGCGGCATGTACCAGCGGCTCGACCGTGAGTGGTAGGCGACCTCGGCATCGCCGCGCAGCAGCCAGCCACCGTCACCCGGGAAGACCGCGGTGGTGTCGTGATTGCCCAGCGCCATCACCCACGGGAAGTCGAGGCCGGTGTTCGGCTTCTCGAACTTCTCCTCGAACTGATGGTCGTCGGGTCCGTTCGGGCCCGACTCGTAGATGTTGTCGCCCAGTCCGATTGCCAGTCCGAACGGACTTTGCGCGTGCAGCGCGCGAGCGGCTTTGGTGACCGCGTACTGCGGGGCTTCTCCGGTCCCGGCATCGCCGGTGATCAGCACCCGCACCGACGAACCGGTCTGGGGAAAACCGGGCCGACCCGACGGGAGGCCACCGGCTCGCGCAGGTCCGGACAGGACCAGGCCTGCGCCTGCGGCGGCGGCCGATCCGGCGAGGAATGTACGCCGACGGATGCCGTTGTTCGGCGAGGACGGGGTGTTGGTCATCAGGGAATCCTAGGTCGGGCCGGTACTACTGGGCTGGTGAACCGGAGGGCTGCACTCGCTGCGTGCCGCTCGGCACCCGCCACGACTGGCCGTAGCGCTGCCCGGACCGCGGGTCGGCGCGGTTGTTCACGAAAAACCAATCCATCTGTGTGGCAGCCGGAGTCACCGTCAGGACCGCGTAACCGTGTGCGTCGGTGTCGACCCAGCGGATGTGCCGGTTGATGTTGGTCATCGCCACGGCCGCGGCGGCTCCCACCGTGTACTCGGGTGCGCCGACGATGTCGTCGATGTTGTTCGACGTCACCGAGGTCACCACGAGTTCGGTGCCGACCGTACCGGCCCCGGGGTAGTTCGCGGCGTCCACGGGCACGTCGCAGGCAAACGACATGTGGATGTCGCCGGTGATGAACACGGTGTTCTCGACGTTGTTGTCGCGCAACGCTTTGTGCAGACGATCGCGGTCGGCGGTGTAGCCGTCCCACGCGTCGGAGTTCAGTGGGATGCCACCCTTGGGCACGCCGAGCAGGTCGGTCAGCGCTGCCGTGGTGGCCGGCTCCAGCGGGGGGATCAGGATAGGACTGATCATGACCGGGTTGCCGACGATCTTCCACTGGGTGGGGGACGACACCACGCCGTTGGTGAGCCAAGACATCTGTGCCGAACCGGTGATGCTTGCCGAGGTGCTGTCGACCTTGTTGGACAGCATCGACTGCTGTTCGGTGCGATAGGTGCGCAGATCCAGCATCGAGATCTCGAGCAGATTGCCGTAGCGCAGGCGCCGGTACAGGTGGCGACCACCGGCGTCGACCTCCGGACGCACCGGCATCCACTCGAAGTAGGCCTGCTCGGAGGCTGCCTTGCGCGCGGGCCAGTCGCCTTCACTGGCGTCGTGGTTCTCCGCGCCTCCGGCGTAGGCGTCGTTGGCCGACTCGTGGTCGTCCCAGGTGCAGATCCACGGCAGGCTGAGATGTGCGGCCTGCAGGTCAGGATCGGACTTGTACTGGCCGTGCCGGGTCCGGTAGTCGGCCAGCGACACGATCTCGTGCAGAGGGTCGTGGGGGCGCACGACGCCGGTGCCCCCACCGAATTCTGCGGTTCCGTATTCGTAGATGTAGTCGCCCAGGTGCACGATGGCGTCGAGCCCCGGCTGAGCCGCGAGGTGCCGGTAGGCACTGAAGTAGCCGGCTTCCCAGTTGGAGCACGACACCACACCGAAGCGGACCTTCGCCACGTCCGCGGCAGTGGCGGGAGCGGTCTTCGTCTGACCCACCGGCGACGTCGAACCGGCGGCCGGCCCGCCGGTGACGTGGAAACGGAAGTGATAGTTGGTGTTCGGAGACAGACCGCCGGCATCGACCTTCACGGTGAGGTCTTGCTCGGGGCCGGTGGTGGTGACGCCGGACGAGACCACGGATCCGAAGTCGGGTGAGGTGGAGACTTCCCAGCGGACGGTGGTGGAAGCCCCTTTGCCCGATCCGGGGACGGCATCGGGTGTGGGGGTGACGCGGGTCCAGAGGATAACCCGGTCGGGCAGTGGATCGCCGGATGCCACACCGTGACGAAAGACGTTGCCGCTCGGGGCCTTCGTTCCGTCGGCGGCTGCACTGCCGGCGTAGACCGTGCTCAGGACGCCGACCGCGCCGATCGCGGCTCCGCCCAAGAACGTTCGTCGGGAGGGGCCGCTGACGGGTGGACCTGAGGTCAGGTGATCAGCCGATGAGGCGGGGGCACTGGCGCGTGAAGACTCTGGAATCGCAGACATGTCGCCTCGAATCCTGACACACCAGTTCCACCCACCATCGCGCTTCTTCGAGAATTTCAGGCGCCCCGGGGATGAATTCTTGTCCGTTGTGCCGCGCCGCTGCGCGACACCGGGCTCATTGTTGTTCGCGGATGATCACCGTGGTTCGCAGATGATCACGGGAATCTTGCGTTCGGTCCAGGCCGCGTAGTTGTCGAAGTCGGCGTACACCTCGACGAGCTTGGGCCAGAGGCGCGCCCGTTCCTGGTCGTCGGCCTCACGCGCACGCATGGCGACCGTCTTGCGTCCCTCCTGAACGCTCACATCGGGATTGGCCTTGACGTTGTGGTACCAGGCCGGGTTCGACGCCATCCCACCCTGCGAGGCAACGACCACCACATTGGCGCCGTCACGCAGATAGAGGAGCGGCACCGTGCGCGGTTTGCCCGATTTGCGGCCCATCGCGGTCAGCAGGATGACCGGCGCAGGTTCCTTGAACCCGGCGCCCACCCGCCACTTGGACCCGATACGTCCACCGGTCAGCTTGTAGATCTTGGTGTTCGCCCGTGACCCGAGTTTGACGATGGTGCTGACGGCCTTGCTGTTGAGCGCTTTTGGAGCTTCTTGTTGTGGCACGCGACCTCAGATCCGCTCGATGATGGTTCCGGTGGAGAGCGCCCCACCCGCGCACATCGTAATCAGAGCCGTCGAGGTGTCGGACCGCTCCAGCTCGTGCAGTGCAGTGGTGATCAGTCGCGACCCGGTGGATCCGACGGGATGGCCCAGCGCGATCGCGCCGCCGTTGACGTTGACCTTGTCCATGTCGGGTCCGTGGACCGCAGCCCACGAGAGCAGGACGGATGCAAACGCCTCGTTGACCTCGAAGCGGTCGATGTCGTTGATGCTCATCCCGGCTTTCGCCAGCACCTTTTCGGTGGACTGCACGGGCCCGTCGAGGTGGTAATACGGCTCGGCACCTACCAGGGCCTGGGCGACAAAACGCGCGCGTGGCTTGAGGCCGAGCGCCTTCGCCTTGTCCTCGTCCATGATCAGGACCGCGGCGGCGCCGTCGGAGACCTGCGATGACGTGCCTGCCGTGTGGATTCCGCCTTCGATGACCGGGCGGAGCTTGCCGAGCGACTCGAGCGTGGTGTCGCGCATGCCCTGATCGCGGTTCACGTCCAGGATGTTGCCGGTGAACTCGCCCTCCTTGGTCCGTTCGGGAGCTTTGACGCCGAACACCTCGCGGTCGAACCGGCCCTCGTCCCAGGCCTGCTTGGCAAGACGCTGGCTCCGCTCACCGAGGGCGTCGACGTCGGCGCGGGTGATGCCCCGCCGGGTGGCGATGCGTTCGGCCGCCTCGAACTGGTTGGGCATGTCGATGTCCCAGGACTCCGGGCGTCGTTCGCCTGCGCCTTCGAGCATGACGTTCGCGCCCAGCGGCACCGTGGTCATCGATTCGACACCACACGCGATGCCGGCGTCGATGGTGTCGGTGGCGATGAGGCCGGCGATCAGGTGATTGGCCTGCTGAGCCGATCCGCACTGGCAGTCGATGGTGGTTGCGCCCACCTGCCACGGCAGCCCGGCATGCAGCCAGGCCGTGCGCGTGACGTTGTTGGACTGCGCGCCCACCTGCATCACACATCCGCCGATGACCTGCTCGATCTCCGACGGGTCAATTCCGGCCCGTTCGATGACGGCCCGTTGGGTGAGGCCCAGGAGTTCGGCCGGATGCAATCCGGACAGCCAACCGGCCCTCTTCCCGATCGGGCTGCGAGTAGCCTCGACAATCACCGGTTTTCCCATGTCAAATCCCTTCGAATGCAGATGTCTGATTCCAAAACTAGAACAAGTTGCCAACTGGACACAAGTCCTATTTCACCAGGTAGTAGCCACTGTGACGCATCTTGCTCTACCATCGACTAGAACACGTTCATGTCTAGCATTTAGGTGGTTGCAATGACGCAGGCCGAGAAGGTTTGCCCTTTCGCGGAAGGGTTCGACTTCACCAGCCCAGACCTGTTGGAACAAGGCATCCCGGTCAAGGAATTCGCTGAGCTGCGTAAGACAGCGCCGGTGTGGTGGAACGCCCAGGAAGAAGGAAAGGGCGGCGGTTTCCACGACGGTGGGTACTGGGTCGTCAGCAAGCACGAAGATGTGCGCGCGATCTCGAAGAACAACGAGAACTGGTCTACCGCCGAGAACGGCGTGATCATGCGTTTCGAGGATTCGATGACGCAGGAGCAGCTCGACGTCACCAAGGCGCTGCTGATCAACCACGATCCGCCCGAGCACACCCGCCTGCGCAAGCTGGTGGCGAAGATGTTCACCCCGAAGGCGGTGCACGCGCTCGAGGAGAAGCTCGAGGATGCGTCGCAGAAGATCGTCAAGGACGCCGCAGCCAAGGGAACCGGCGATTTCGTCGACGACGTCGCGGTCAACCTGCCGCTGATGGCGATCGCAGATCTGCTCGGCGTCCCCGAGGACGACCGCGAGAAGCTCTTCCACTGGTCGAACAACATGATGAACGCCGACGACCCGGAGTTCAACGAGGTGGACCCTGAGTCAGGGCTCACCCCGGCTCAGCTCTCTTCGGCCGAGATCCTCGGCTACGCGTACACGATGGCCGAAGATCGCAAGAAGTGTCCGGCCGATGACATCGTCACCGCACTCGTCAACGCCGACATCGACGGCCAGTCACTCGACGAGATCGAGTTCGGCTACTTCGTCATCCTGCTGACCGTCGCGGGTAACGAGACCACCCGTAACGCCATCAGCCATGGCATGAACGCGTTCCTCGACAACCCGGAGCAGTGGGAGATCTTCAAGCGCGATCGCCCCGCGACCGCCGCAGACGAGATCGTCCGTTGGGCCACGCCGGTCAACGCGTTCCAGCGCACGGCCCGCCACGACGTCGAACTCGGTGGTGTGACCGTCAAGAAGGGTCAGCGCGTCGGCATGTTCTACGGCTCGGCCAACTACGACGAGGATGTGTTCGAGAACCCCTTCGAGTTCAACATCCTTCGTGACCCGAACCCGCACGTCGGATTCGGTGGCCACGGCGCGCACTACTGCGTGGGCGCGAACCTGGCCCGCATGGAGATCAACCTGATCTTCAACGCGATCGCCGACCACATGCCCGACATCACCAAGCTCGCCGAGCCGCGCCGTCTGCGCCACGGCTGGATCAACGGTGTGAAGGAATTGTCGGTCAACTACGGCAACGCCTGAGTCGCACGACATCTACGAGAAGCCCCGGACGACACGTCCGGGGCTTCTTGTGTTCTGGCACAGCGACATTCACGGACGAACGCCCGGCGCGGTCACCCGTGCGATGACCTGTTCGTGACTGGCTGTGTAGCCGAGGTATTCGAACTCGATGCCGGTGCGACTCACGAACTCGTGCCATGCCCGATACTCGTGCTGCTGCCAGCCCGGGTAGTTGAAGAACTCGTCGAACACGATGATCGTGCCTGCTACGAGCCGCTGTCCGACGAGACCGAGCACCGTTGCGGTGGATGAATACAGGTCTGCGTCGAGGTGTAGGAACGACACCGGCTCGCTGTGTTCAGTGAGAAAACCGGGCAGCGTGTCCTCGAACAATCCCGGTACCAACTCGGCCCCGGGAACGTCCGGCAACGTGTCCTGCGCGAACTCGCCGGCATCAAAGCCACTCCGCCACGTGTCCGGCAGTCCTGAGAAGACATCGAAGCCAAAGACGCGGTGCTCTGTTTCTAGTTCTGCGGCAATGATGTTCAGGGTGGTACCGGTCGCGACCCCGAATTCCAGTGCCATGCCAGGAATGTGAACCTGGGAGAGCGCGTACCGCAGTGTGTCGTGAGGATGCCAGAACTGCGGAGCTTTGGGCATGTGCGCGAGGACGAAGTCACCTGATTGGCGAGCGGCATCTGTGTCCATCACGTGGGTGAGGTCGCGGCGGACCTGCTGTTCGAGATGATTCACCCGGCGATGCAGTGCAACGACTTCCTCTCGGGTCTCCGAGAGCGCGTCCATTGTCTGCCTGTGAAGCTGTTCGACGAGTGTATTGGTCTCCCGGCTCGAGTCGTCGACCACCTCGGACACAGCACGCTGGAGTTTTTGCCTGGCACCACGCCGCACACGTTCGAACATGAGCCCATGGTGCCAGCCATCACGCGCCGGTTCGCACCCCTGGACCTTCGGGCGTTTCCCGAAGCGGGACCTCAGGCCTTGCGCACCGAATTGATCGTCTTCTCCACTTCCCAGAACGCGCGCAGAGCGGCCAGCGAGCCGTCCGGGTTGGCTCGGTAGGTGAACACCCCGCGTGCCTCGGAGATGTGGCCGTGGATGTGGGTGACGATCTTGCCGATGTAGGCGACCTCGTTGCCACAGATGATCTCTTCGTCGAAGACGAACTCGATGCTCTCGGTGGTGCCGATCGACAGATCCCAGAAGTGACTGATCCGGTCGTGGCCGGTGAAGCCGATGCCCTCTTCGTCGAACATCGAGGGACCCACCGGGTCTTGCACGATGCCGTCGGGCGCAAAGAGCTTCACCCAGGCGTCCTTGTCCCGTGAGGCGACGTATTCGCGGGAGCGTCGCCCGGCGACAACCGCCGGGTTGTTCTCCCGATCGATGTTGAGGTACGCCGGTTCTGCTTTGGTCACGAGATCTCCGTAGGTTGGTCCAGCAGGCGGTCGGGTCAGTGGGTGGGCTTGTCCGCGCCCACGAGCCACATCGAGAAGTACTGCGAGCCACCGCCGTACGCGTGGCCGAGTGCCTTACGCGCGCCCACCACCTGATGGTCGCCGCCCTTGCCCTGCACCTGGATGGCCGCCTCGGCGAAGCGGATCATGCCCGAGGCGCCGATCGGATTGGACGAGAGCACTCCGCCGGACGGGTTCACCGGCAGTTTGCCGCCGATCGCGGTCTCGCCTGCCTCGGTGAGCTTCCAGCCTTCGTTCTCGGGCATGAACCCGAGGTTCTCCAGCCACATCGGCTCGAACCAGGAAAAGGGCACGTAGATTTCGGCGGCGTCGATCTCCTCGAGCGGGTTGGAGATGCCGCCGGCCTTCCACAGTGCGGCGGCGGCGTCGCGGCCTGCCTGCGGACTGACGGTGTCGCGGTGCGAGTAGGACAGCGGTTCGGTGCGCATCGCCGACGCGTGGATCCACGCCACCGGGATACCGTCGGCCGCCTTGGCGTCGGAGGTCTCCTCGTCGCCGATCACCACGGCACAGGCACCGTCCGACGACGGACACGTCTCGTCGTAGCGGATGGGATCCCACAGCATCTGCGAGCTCATCACCTTCTCCACGGTGAGGTCGGGCTGATGCAGGTGGGCCAGCGGATTGAGCGCGCCGTTCTGGCGGTCCTTGGCGGCGACGATCGCGCCGATGTGCTCGGGTGCACCGGAGCGGCGGATGTATGAGCGTACGTGCGGGGCAAAGAACCCACCTGCGCCTGCGCCGACAGGCATGGTGAACGGAACCGGAATCGACAACGCCCACATGGCATTCGACTCGGATTGCTTCTCCCACGCGATGGCGAGCACCCGCCGGTGAACACCCGAGGTGACCAGGCTGGCTGCGACATTCGCCGTCGAGCCGCCCACCGATCCGGCGGTGTGCACGCGGATCAGCCGTTTGCCCTCGGCGCCGAGCGCCTGGGCCATGGCGAGTTCGGGCATCATCGTGCCCTCGAAGAGGTCGGGGGCCTTACCGACGACAACGGCGTCGATGTCGTCCATCGTCACCTGCGCATCGGCCAGGGCCTTGTCGATCGCTTCGCGGCACATGCCGGCCATCGACACGTCGTGGCGCTTGGCCACGTATTTGGTCTGCCCGGTGCCCTGCACCGCAGCCCGATACCGGCCCATCAGTTCTTGCCTTCCATCTTGACGACCATGTTCTGCTGCAGCAGCGGTCCGCTGCTTGCGTGGGCCAGTGCGGTGTCGGCGTTGCCGGCGAGAATCGCGCTCGCGGCGAAGCCGATGCGTTCGAGGCCCGCAGAGAACAGCGGGTTGGCTGCCAGCGCGCCGCCCGAGGGGTTGATGATCGTCGAATCATCGAGTCCCAGCTCATTCTTGAGAATCAGTTCCTGGTGTGTGTACGACGCGTGGAGCTCGGCGACGTCGACCTTGCGGTTGTCGCCGAGGACGGCATCGCCGGCGAGCTTGGTCGACGGTGACTTGGTGAGATCCCGCGCACCGAAGTTCGGTGTGTCGATCCGGTGGTCCCAGCCGGAAATCCATGCGGGACGGGCCACGAGCTGCTTGGCGCGGTGTTCGCTGGCGAGGATGATCGCCGCGGCGCCGTCGGTGTAGCGGCAGGCATCATGTGCCCGAAGGGGATCGGAGACGTAGTCGGATGCCAGCAAGTCTTCCACCGAGCGGTCGGTGCCACGCGCGGCCACGGCGGCCATGTCCGCTTCGGTCCATGCTCCCGAGTCGAGGCCCGCACGGGCCTGCAGAGCTGCGAGCGAACGGGCGTCCGGCCACAGCGGGGCGACGGTGTGCGGATCGGTCTGCAACGCCAGCACCTGGTCGGTGTGCGACGCCGAAGGCTTGCCGAATCCATAGGCCAGGGCCACGTCCACCTCGCCGGTGGCGATCTTCACCCACGCCTCGTACAGCGCCCACGCGGCGTCCATCTCGACGTGCGATTCGTTGATCGGCGGAACGGCCCCGATCGAGTCGATCGCGGAGATGAACGAGAAAGCGCGCCCGGCAAGGTAATCCGAGGACCCCGAGCACCAGAAGTCGATGTCGGTGCGGGTGATGCCCAGCTCGGCGTAGAGCTTCTGGAAACAGGGCACCAGCATCTCGACGCCGTTGGTGGTGCCGAATGTCTCGTCGACGTGTGGACTGTGCGCGAATCCGATCACTGCGATCGGCGGCATGTCGCGGTATGTGCTGCTCACAGGTGGTCCTTGTACGAGTCGTAGTCGGCGTCGGGTTCGCCCGTCGGCCGGAAGTGGCTGATGTTTCGCAACGTGTAGTCCCATTCCTCGCGTGGTCGCCACACGGCTTCCACCCGAAGACCCATGTGCACCTCACTGGCCTCGATGTCGAGGATCAGGTGCAGGAACGGGATGTCCGAACCGTCGAGGAGAACGTAGGCGGCAACGTACGGCGGCTTGATCTGCTGACCGAGGAACGGCACGTTGACGATGCAGAACGTGGTGACGGTGCCCTTGTCCGACACCTCGACGACCTCACCGGTCGGGTTGCCGTCGGTGGGGTCGGCGCCGCGTGGCGGGAAGTAGACCGGCGCGTCGGGGCCGGTGCGGCCGCCGTACAGCTTGCCTTCTTTGAGTCCCTGCAGGTACCAGGTCTCCTCGATCGAGGCGGTGTGGTTCATGGTCAGGGCGATCGGCGTCGTGATCATCACGCCGGGATGCGGCACCTCGGCGGTGTTGTCCGGTACCGATGCCACCTCGTCGCCGGGGGCGAAGTGTGCGATGTCGTCGATGCGGCCGGTGCGCTCGGTGTTCCAGACGGCGTGCACCCGCATGCCGGTGCTCAGTTCGTCGGGGGAATCGACGGCGACCGCGTGGAGCAGGCTGGTGTCCGCCCCGTCGAGCTGGATCAGAGCCCATCCGAATGGCTTGGAAAGAGGTTGTCCCTCAAATGGTTCGGCCATCCAGGTCCATGACTTCACGGTTCCGGTGGGCGACACCTCGACGAAGTCTTCGATCCGTTTGTACGTACCGGGGTCGAACTCGACCGGGGGCACGTAGACGGTTCCGTCGGCGGCTCGACCGCCGATGACCTTGCCGTCGAGCAACCCCTGGGCGAACCGCCCGAGTACCGGCCCGAGGGACCGGGTGTAATCAAAGGAGTTGCTCAACGGTGCGGACAGAACTGGATCGCTTGGATCTTCGATCGGGGCGACTAGGGCTGCGAATCCGGCAGATATCTGGTTCACGCTCACGGAATCGAGTAGAACAGGTTCTAGTTATTCTCGCAAGGAGTTGACCGAACAGGAGGTCGCGGCCATGAAGCTCGGTCTGCAATTGGGGTACTGGGGGGCCGCGCCGATCCCGGACGCGCCGGCTCTCATCGCAGCGGCGGAGGCCGCCGGATACGAGGCGGTGTTCACCGCCGAATCGTGGGGTTCGGACGCCTACACACCGCTGGCGTGGTGGGGGTCGCAGACGTCCACCATCAAGCTCGGTACCGGCATCGCGCAGCTGTCGGCGCGGCCACCGACATCGGCCGCCATGCACGCGCTGACGCTCGACCATCTCTCGGGTGGCAGGCACATCCTCGGACTGGGTGTGTCGGGTCCGCAGGTGGTCGAGGGGTGGTACGGCGAACCGTTCGCCAAGCCGCTCGCACGCACCCGCGAGTACGTACAGGTGATTCGTGACGTCCTCGCTCGTGAAGACCGCGTCACCAACGCCGGGCCGCACTACCCGCTGCCGTACCCGTCCGATGCGCCGGGCTCGACAGGGCTCGGCAAATCGCTCAAGCCGATCACCCATCCTTTGCGCAGTGACCTGCCGATCTGGCTCGGGGCCGAGGGGCCCAAGAACGTCGCGTTGTCGGCGGAAATAGCCGACGGATGGCTGGCCATCTACTACACCCCGCGGCTGTCGGACATGTACGAACAGTGGCTGGCCGAGGGCTTCGCACGGGCGGGGGCGCGGCGCACCCGCGACACCTTCGAGGTCGCGGCCACCGTGCAGGTCGAGATCACCGACAACCCGGCCGCGGTGATCGACGCCTATCGGCCATCGACGGCGCTGTACGTCGGCGGTATGGGCGCCAAAGAACAGAACTTCCACGCCGAGGTCTACAGGCGAATGGGCTACGAAGACGTGGTCCGGGAGATCGGGGAGAAGTTCCTGTCCGGAGCCAAGGAAGAGGCCATCGCCGCGGTTCCCGACGAGATGGTCCTCGAGACGCTGATCGTCGGCGATGAAGACGAGGTGCGCTCGCAGATCAAACGGTGGGAACAAGCCGGCGTCAGCATGCTGATGGTCACCACCCGCGACGTTGACCAGATCACCCGATTGGGCACGCTTGTCTGAGTGAACATGTTCTAAATTTCGCCGCGCCGGGGTGGCGCACCGGTTCGAGTCTCGCGCACTGGTTCATTCCGGTGCGCGAGGCTCACGGCGGTGCGCCGGCCATGACTACGCTGCGCGCGGTCGGCTGAGTGCCGCTCGAAGCCGTCCCACCACAAGGCCGGGTGTCGCCAGATCGGCTGACGACCACCTGACCACCCGCCAGCCTTGCTCGGTGATCCTGTCGGTTCGGTACTTCTCGCGCCGTAGTACCGCCTTGAGGTCGTCGCGGTTGTACTTGATCAGCCCGTCGGCCTCGCCGACAACTCGCTGCTCGGGCCAGGCGAAGTCGACGCGCGCGACAAAGCCGCCCCTGGCGTCGACGATCTCCAGCTGCAGTGCCGGATTCGGCAGTCCGCCGTCGAAGATGTCGACACGGCTACGACTCTCCAGTGGGGATTCGGCGAGACCGTCCATCATCGCCACCGCCCGGCGGGCTTGCGGGTACCCAGGAGATCCGACGATGAGATCAAGCTCGGCCTCAAGGTCAGCCTTCGTGCACAAACCGCGATGCAGCGCCGCGTCCCCGGTGACGACAGCAGAGGCAAACGACGCCCGGCGGGCGAGATCGACAACAGCGCGTGCGGGCGTCGCCACCGGTATTCCGTTGACGTGCATCACCGCAGGCGGGCGCGCATCCCGTTGCACACGAACGTGTTTGGACGTGCGCGAGCCTGAATGCGAATCACCCGTAGGCAACGATAGATGGACAATACTCGTGTCCACGTCCCATAGCGGGAGCCCGTGCAGCACGGCGGCCGAGTGCGCACCGAGGACATACCGGTGATCGAGTCGGCGGGCCATGGCGCACGAAAATTCACGGTGTTGGTCTTCGCGCGGCAGTGCCCGCAGCGTCGGAAGCGCGAAGATCCCTGGCGCGAGCGCATAGACGACGCCTGCTCGTAAGGCACTTCGTATCTCGCTCGGCGTGTACCCGAGCCCCATCAGCTCACCGCGGGTGACCGCCCCATGCCATCGAGTTGTGTCCATGACATCAGCGTGACGTGCCGTAGTGGACCGGGGTGCTCCTCGATGCCACCATCTGTGGATAACCCGATGGCTGTGGAGATTGCTGTCGCGCGGTCTTGTGTACCGCGCACTGGTTTGAACCGGTGCGCGAGGATTGAGACGGTGCGCGAGGATGAAATGGGGCGTCAGCGACGACGGATACGCAGGCGCAGACCGTCGGGCATGAGGGTGAGGCGTTCGGTGATGGACAACTCGTAGTCGGGGTCGGCGGGTTCGAAGTCGTAGCGTGCGATGAATCGCGCGAGCATCAGAACCGACTCGTGGAGGGCGAATTGCCTTCCGATGCAGGCACGTTCGCCGGTGCCGAACGGCTTGTAGGAGTGGGCGGGACGCTTCTTGACCTCGGAGGCCGCGAACCTGTCGGGGTCGAAAGCCAGTGGGTCGGTCCAGACCTCGGGGTCGCGGTGCACCTTGGGCAGGTGGACCACGGCCCAGTCCCCAGGCGACATCTCGTATCGGCCGCCGACAACCGTCGGCTCGATCGGCCCGCGGGTGAACCCAGGCGCCGTCGGCCACAATCGCAGGGCTTCGTCGATGACCCGCCGGACGAAACGGAACTTGGCGACCTGCTGGAACTCGGGAACGGCTTCAGTGTCACCGAGGATCTCGTCGACCTCGGCCTGTGCGCGCTCGAGGAGCTCGCGATTCCGGGCGAGATAGTGAAGCGCGAAAGAGAGTGTTCCCGAGGTGGTCTCGTGACCCGCCACCAAGAACGTGACGATCTGGTGGCGGATGTTCTCGTCGTCGAGTGCGGTTTCGCCTCGATCGCGGTTGGCACGCAACATGATCGCCAGAAGATCCACCTCGCCGTCGTCGGCACGGTTGCGGCGTTCGGCGATGAGATCGTCGAGCATGGAGTCGACATAGCGCTTGTGCCGAGCGTTCGCCCGATGGAGAAGCGAGACAATCGGTTTGGATCCTGGCAGCCCCGACAACCCGCCCGTGCGCCTGCCGGTCTTGAGGCCGGCGACCATCGCCAGCACGAAGTCGTGAGGGGTTTCGCGTTCGAATGAGCCGAGGTCTTTGCCGAACGCGGCGCGGCTGATCGTTTCGAGCGTCAGACGGGTCATGTCCGGGGCGACGTCGATGATGTCGCCCCGACCTTCCCAGAAGTCGAAGAGTTCGTCGATGGCCGACACCATGAGCGGGTGGTAGTTCTGCATGGCGGTCTTGCTGAATGCGGGCATCAGGAGGTCGTGCGCCAGACGCCAGCTGGGCTCATCGGTTGCCGCCGTGAACAACCCGTCGCCGGCGAAATCTCGGAGGGCTGCGATCGCCGGCGTGAGTACCTTCTCGAACCGGGACTCGTCGCACAGCTCTTTGGTGAGTTCGGCGGA
Organism: Williamsia muralis; assembly: GCF_051487485.1. Classification (GTDB taxonomy): domain Bacteria; phylum Actinomycetota; class Actinomycetes; order Mycobacteriales; family Mycobacteriaceae; genus Williamsia; species Williamsia muralis_B. Next base: position 191,811 of record NZ_JAHVCV010000006.1, read on the forward strand.
CCCGACCATGACGAAGCGGTGGCGGAAAACCCGGAACTGCGCGATCGGCCACACGTCGGCGGGCCAGTCGAGCATGCTCACGACGGGACCTTCGGGGTCGACCGAACGAAGATCGCCGACCACGGGCAGCCGGCCCGGGGGATGCGGGAATTGATCTGCCCACGTGTTGGGCCCCACCAAATCGCTCAGCGTGCCGAGATCGGTGCTGGTCACCATGTCCGCCCCCTATTGAATCGAAATCCAATAGCCATGGTGGTCGGCTATTGAACCCGTGTCAAGTAGTATTCGGCCGCATGGGTGTGAGAACGCGGATGACGCCGCAACAGCGACGTGCCCAACTACTCGACCTCGGCGCCGAGTTGTTTGCCGAGCAGCACTACGACGATGTCCACATCGAACGGGTCGCGGAGCTGGCGGGTGTTTCCCGCGGGTTGCTCTACCACTACTTTCCGACCAAGCGCGCCTTCTTCGCCGAGCTGGTGCAACGCGCCACCGAGCGGATGCTTGCCGACACTGCGCCGGACCCGCGGCTGCCACTCCTGGAGCAACTCCGCCACGGGATCGACGCCTATCTGGCGAGTTGCCGAGCCAATCGGCATGGCTCTCAGGCCATCTATTCGGGGGCAGCGAGTTCGGATCCCGCGGTGATCGCGCTGATCGAGCAAGCGACCAGGGGACAGGAAGACCGGATACTGGCCGTGATCGATCCCGGCCGCGACCACCCGGAGCTCCTGCGCATCGCCGTGCACAGCTGGCTGGTGATGCTGAGGACCGCGTGTCACGCCTGGCTGGCGAGTGAGGACATCGCCGCAAGCGACGTCCGGCAGATGGCCGAGCACGCCCTCCTCGGTGCCTTGGCCGGTCTGCCCGAGCATGCTCGGGCGGGCGCGATGGCACAGTTGCTCGACATCAACGGGGCGTGAGCCGGGCGGTCTCGCACTGGTTGTCACAGGGCTGAATGCCGGCCAATCGAAATCGGCGTCACAATGCGACATCGCGTATTTTTCTGACCGGGCATTTTGCGGCCCGACGCCAGGTTGCCGATCGACGGCGGCGTATTTGAGAGACAAAAGTACATGTGTGTAGCGCCACGTCTCCGGTGAGCGATAGAGAGGCTTAGATACTGTGATCGCGACGAAAGGTGCGGCAATTGAAAATTGTTGAAAAGCAGCGGAGCAAGAAGTCGAAGGCGGCGCATGTGGTTGCGGCCGTTGCGTCTAAGAGCCCGGCGGTGGTGACGGCGAAAACCGCCTACAAGACCGGAAAAACGACGACGTCGGTGTTGCCGAAGTTGATCGGTTTCGGAATCGCCGGTACCGGGTTGGCGCACTTTGTAGTTCCGCAGGCTTTCGAATCGATCACAAAGCCTGCATTTCCCGAGAACACGCGTGAATGGATTTACGCGAATGGTGCAAGCGAGACGCTGATCGGCCTCGCCATCTCCGACAGCCGGTCCCGCGTTTACGGTTTGGTCGGGTTGGCCGCATATGTCGGATTCCTCGGCAGTCGAGTTGTGCGGGCCTGAACCACGTCCATGAACGCTGACGCTCCAGTTCGTAGATCCAGAGGGCGCCCCAAGGTCGAAGGTCTGGCCGATCAGCGGCGTACCCAGATCATCGAAGCTGCTTTCCGGGTGCTGACCGAGCGCGGCTACGAGGGCACGAGTATCGCCGAGATCGCGCAGGAAGCGGGTATCGGTCAGGGCACCGTCTATCGGTACGTGAGCAGCAAACGCGAACTGCTGGACCACGTGTTCGATTGGGCGGTCGAGCGGTTGTTCCACGCGGTGGATCCGTACTCGATGCTCCAGGACGAGCCGACCTCTCCGACCGAGTTGCTCCGACGGTTCCAGATCATCGCCGACCGGCTGTACGACCTCATCGACGAAGATCCCGCGATGTTGAGACTGATCGGGGTGCAGGCCAGCGCCATCGACAAAGAACTCAAGGCCAGGGTCGTCGGCCTCGAGGGAATGCTGAATGCCGTTGTACTGCAATCGCTCACACAGGCGATCGAGCATGGATGGCTGGTGTTGTCCACGGCTCAGAAACCGGTGGTCGCCCGGATGTTGATGATGATGTCGCTTCCCGGCGTCGTGATGTCGTTGCGGCGCGGCATGGATGTGGCAAAACGTGGCCGGTACGTCGACGGCGCAGCCGAAATTGCTCTGCACGGAATACTGAAACGATAGAAAGGCTGGATGAAACAGTGGTGCAGCCTACGGTGCGGTCGGATACCCGACGCACCCGGAAGCGTCGGATCCAACTGCTGGACGCGGCACTCGAGACGTTTGTCGAGCGGGGATACAGCGATGTCGGGGTCGCCGAGATAGTTGCCCGGATCGGCTGCAGCCACGGCACTTTCTACAACTACTTCGACAACAAACGCGACGCTCTCGACGCGTTGCTGTCACGCGAACTCGCCGAGATGGTCGCGGTGGCCGAGTTGCACCGTCCGCGTCCGCGCACGCGCGAAGAGTTCATCACCGGGCTCGGTGAGCTCGTCGGACGCCTGCTCGAATATGCGCTCGAGCGCCCGCACGTCTTGACGTTCCTCGCGATGGAGGCCCCGGGAATCGACGCGGCCGCGATGGAGACGTTGGCAGGCAGCTACTCCCAATTGGGGCATCTGTGTGGACAGTACATCCGCCACGGCATCGAGGACGGTTACCTCCGGGACGGACTGGACATAGACATCGCAGGTGAAGCGGTGCTGTCGTGCCTGATGGGGGCGGTCCTGCCGATCATCTTGGACAACAGTGCGGTGATCGACATCGATGCCACCGCCGAGACGGTGGTCGAGTTCGTCTGTTACGGGCTCAACGGACTGGACGCGACCACCGCGGCAGGTATCGCTACTGGCCGGTGAACTCGGGGGTTCTCTTCTCGGCGAACGCTTTCGGTCCGATCTTGGCGTCCTTGCTCATGAACACCTTGACGCCGAGTTCGGCGTCGATCTTGAACGCGTCCTTCTCGTGCATGCCTTCGGTGTCGCGGATGGCCTTGAGGATCGCCTGCACGGCGAGCGGCCCGTTCGCGGCGATCTGCGCGGCGATGTCGAGGGCTTTGTCGAGCGCGGTGCCATCGGGCACCACGTGGCCGATCAGCCCGTAGTCCAGCGCTTCCTGGGCGGTGATGTGCCGGCCGGTGAGCAGTATTTCGGCGGCTACGGTGTACGGGATCTGCCGGACCAGGCGGACTGCACTACCGCCGAGGGGATACAGGCCCCATTTGGCCTCGGACACACCGAATTTCGCGCTCTCGCCGGCGATCCGGATGTCGGTGCCCTGCAGGATCTCGGTGCCGCCGGCGATCGCGGGGCCCTCGACGGCTGCGATGACGGGCTTGGTCACCCTGCGGCCCTTGAGGAGGGAGTCGAGCATGTTCGGATTGAAGCCGCCGCTCTTGAAGGAGTCGCCGGGAGCGGACTTGTTCATGTTCTTCAGGTCGGCGCCGGCACAGAAGTAGCCACCCGCGCCGGTCAGGATCACGGTGCGGATCTCGTTGTCCTCATCGACCTGGTCCCAGGCCTCTCCCATGATGGCCAACATGTCGCCCGACAGGGCGTTGCGGACTTCGGGCCTGTTCATCGTGACGATCAACGTGTGATCGCGCTTCTCGACGAGACAGTGGGGGGCGGAATCAGACATCTGGGCTCCTGAACGATGGCATGACGACGTGACGAAGGCCGTGTGATGCGGATCTCGCCCCGGCCTTGCCACCGAACGGTAACACGTTCTAGTTTTGGGGGTATGGCTTACAACATCGCCGACCTGATCGAGCATGCCGTCGACCTGATGGGCGACCGCGTGGCTCTCGAGACCGACGGCCGCAGCGAGACCTACACAGAACTGGAACAGCGGGCCAACGGGCTGGCACACACCCTTCGGGCGCTCGGGGTGGCACCCGGCGATTCGGTGGGTCTGTACAGCAGAAACGGTATCGAGGCCGTCGAGTCGATGGTCGCGATCTTCAAGGCGAGGGCCGTGATGGTCAACGTCAACTTCCGGTACGTCGAGAGCGAACTCGAACACATCCTCACCGACTCCGACACCAAGGTGCTCATCGTCGAGCGCCAGTACGTCGACAAGGTGGCGAACGTGTTGTCGAAGGCGCCGAAGCTGGGTGCCGTCATCGTCATCGAAGACGGGTCAGATCTCGGCATCTCCGCCGTCGACGGGCTGCCCTATGAGAAGGCGGTTGCCGACGGCGGAACCGAGCGCGACTTCGAGGCGCGGTCGGACGACGACATCTACATGCTCTACACCGGCGGAACCACCGGCAACCCCAAAGGCGTCGTCTGGCGCCAGGAGGATGTGTTCCGGGTGCTCGGTGGTGGGATCGACTGGTACACCGGTGAACCCATCAACGACGAGTGGCACTTCGCGAAGACGGGTGCCGAAGGCGGGCAGCTCGTCCGATTCCCGATCCCGCCCTTCATCCACGGCGGTTCCCAATGGGCCGTGTTCCAGGCGCTGTTCGGTGGCGGCAAGGCCATCGTGTATCCGGAGTTCGGTGCGCACCAGACCTGGGAGATCGTCGAACGCCACAAGGTGAACGTCATCTTCATCACCGGAGATGCCATGGGACGCCCCATGATCGACGCTCTCGGTGAGAAGGACTACGACCTCAGCTCGGTGGTGTCGGTGGCATCGTCGGCCGCGTTGTTCTCGGCATCGGTCAAGGATCAGTTCATCGACAAGTTCCCGAATGCGATCATCATCGACGCGATCGGATCGTCGGAGACCGGGTTCTCGGGGATGGGGATCATCTCCAAGGAGACCTCGCACAGCGGCGGCGGTCCGCGCGTCAAGGCCGACCTGTCGACAGTTGTTCTGCGCGAGGATGGTTCGATCATCGAACCCGGCAGCGGCGAGATCGGCATCCTGGCCCGAACCGGGCACATCCCGCTGCGGTACTACAACGATCCGGTCAAGTCGGACAAGACGTTCAAGGTCTACAACGGTGTCCGGTACTCCATTCCGGGTGACCAGGCCCGCGTGGAGGACGACGGCACCGTGACGATGCTCGGCCGCGGGTCGGTGTGCATCAACTCCGGTGGCGAGAAGATCCATCCAGAAGAGGTCGAATCGGCCCTCAAGGCCCACCCCGACGTCTTCGACACCGTGGTGGTGGGTGTGCCCGACGAGCGATACGGGCAGCGGGTCGCCGCGGTGGTGGCCACCCGCGACGGAGTCCGCCCGTCGCTCGAAGACATCAACAAGATCGCCCGCCAGGACATCGCCGGGTACAAGTGCCCGCGCTCGGTGTGGTTCGTCGACGAGATCAAGCGGTCGCCCGCCGGAAAGCCGAACTACCGGTGGGGTACCGAGATCACCGAGTCGCGACCTGCCGACGAAACCCTCTCCACTTCTTCACGAAAGGCCTAACCGGTGCGTACCTCCCTGTCAGACGAGTTCGGGATCGAATACCCGATCTTCGGTTTCACACCGTCGGAGCACGTAGCCGCTGCGATCAGCCGGGCCGGCGGAATGGGCGTGCTCGGTTGCGTCCGGTTCAACGAGGCGGAAGAACTCGACGCCACCCTGGACTGGATGCGCGAGAACACCGACGGCAAACCGTTCGGCGTCGATGTGGTGATGCCGGCGAAGATCCCGACCGAGGGGTCGCAAGTCGACCTCGATTCCATGATCCCGCCGGAGCATCGTGCATTCGTCGAGCGCACTCTGGACGATCTGGGAGTGCCCCCGTTGCCGGACGGTGACCGGGTGAGTGCTGGCGTGCTGGGCTGGCTGCATTCGGTGGCGCGTTCGCACGTCGATGTCTCGATGACGCATGCCGACAAGTACGGGCAGATCAAGCTCATCGCCAATGCCCTGGGCTCGCCGCCCGAGGATGTCATCTCGAATGTGCACTCCCACGGGGTGAAGGTCGCCGCGCTCGCCGGCGCCAAAGAGCATGCCCTGCGCCATGTTTCGGCCGGGGTCGACCTGGTGATCGCGCAAGGGCACGAGGCGGGCGGTCACACCGGTGAGGTGACGTCCATGGTGTTGTGGCCAGAAATCGTTGACGCCGTAGGGGATGCGGCGCACGTGTTGGCAGCCGGAGGGGTCGGCAGCGGTCGTCAGATCGCTGCCGCGCTGGCCATGGGCGCCACCGGGGTGTGGATGGGCACCTACTGGTTGACTGCCGCGGAGTACCAGCTCGGCGTGCGGGGCGCCGGGCCGTCGGTGATCCAGCAGGCGATCCTGAACGCGACGTCGCGCGACACCGTGCGCCGCCGCATCTACTCGGGCAAGCCCGCTCGACTGCTCAAGACGAAGTGGACCGACGCCTGGGATGCCGAGAACGCGCCCGAGCCGCTGCCCATGCCGTTGCAGAACATCTTGGTGGCCGAGGCGCACGCCCGGATCTCGGGTGCCGACGACCCCGGCGTCGTCGCCATGCCCGCGGGTCAGATCGTCGGCCGGATGAATGCCATCACCCCGACCGAAGAACTGATCAAGGGCCTCGTCGACGAGTACGACGCCGCCGTCGATCGTCTGGAGAAGGCCCGCCACTGACCGAACCGCAGACGTTTGCCGCAGGGGCGATTCGCGCATCCATCTCATGGAGCGAGAGTCGCCCCTTCGACATCCGACGTGAGGTGAGTCCATGACCCGTGACGCCGATCTGAGCCGTTTCATCGAAGCCCAGGAGCCCGTCTACGACCAGGTGGTCGAGGAATTGCGGTCGGGGCGAAAACGTACGCACTGGATGTGGTTCGTCTTCCCGCAGATCGACGGGCTCGCGCACAGTGCAACGGCAAAGCACTACGCCATCGCCGATCTGCGCGAGGCGCGGGCATATCTCGCGGACGAGGTGCTCGGACCGCGTCTGTACGAGTGCACCCAGTTGGTCGCCGACATCGACGGGCGGTCTGCCGAGGAGATCTTCGGCCACCCGGACAACCTGAAACTGCGTTCGTCCATGACCCTGTTCGCTCAGGCCAGCGGTACCAACGACGTCTTCACAGCTGTCCTGCACAAGTACTTCGGTGGAGAACCCGACGACCGCACGCTGGAATTGCTGCGCTGACTGCGCCCCATTTCTGGGGACGGGTGTGATCAGATATGGTTCCAGCCATCGGCCCACCGAGTTCCGGGAGTCGTCGGCGCAGGAGGTACAACCATGGCTGCACAGGATTCACCGCTGGTGCTCTCCGAGCGCGTCGACACCGAGTCCGGCGCCACGGTTCTGATCACGCTCAACCGGCCTGACGCGCGTAATGCGCTGACCGGGACGTTGATCGTCGCACTTCGTGAAGCACTGGCCGACGCAGACGCCGACGATTCCGTGCACGCCGTTGTGCTCACCGGAGCCGACCCGGCGTTCTGTGCCGGTGTCGATCTCCGGATGCTCGGTACCGAGGGCGGCTGGGACGAGGTCAACGTTCCTGGCGTGCCACTGGGATTTCCGTGGATACCGCTACGCAAACCAGTCATCGGCGCGATCAACGGTGCCACCGTCACCGGGGGACTCGAACTCGCACTTGCGTGCGACATCCTCGTCGCCTCCGAGCGCGCCAGGTTTGCCGACACGCATGCCCGAGTCGGCATGATGCCCGCCTGGGGCCTGACTGCCCGGCTGCCCGCCGCGGTGGGCTGGGGCTTCGCCCGCCGAATGAGCCTGAGCGGCAACTTCGTCGACGCACCGACGGCCCTGCGGGTCGGTCTGGTCACCGAGGTGGTCCCGCACGAAGACCTGTTGTCGTCCGCGTTGTCGCTCGCGGCGGACATCGGTAACAACAACCAGCGTGCGGTGTCGGCGCTTCTCTCGTCGTATCGCGAAGCGCAGCAACACGAACTCGACCCCCAGCTGGTCACCGAGGAACGCAACTCGGCGGCGTGGATGGCAAGTTTCGACCCGGCCCAGGTGGCCGCGGCACGCGACCAGGTGATGAGTCGCGGCCGTCAGCAGATGAATTGAGGAGATCATGGGCAGTCCCATCCAGCGAATGGTGTCGGTGAAGCGCGGTCGCACCGGTCACGCGATCACGTTGCGCGACAAGGTTGTCGTGATCACGGGCGGTGGCCGGGGGATCGGTCTCGCCACGGCAGAACTGCTGCAGGAACGCGGGGCCAAGGTCGTCCTGGGTGACATCGACGAGGAGGTCGTCGGCAAGGCGGCGGCAAACCTCGGCTGCGAGGGTTACCCGCTCGACGTCACCAGCGACGAGTCGTTTGCCGCATTCCTCGACCGGGTCGACAAGGAGTTCGGCCGGTTCGACGTGCTGATCAACAACGCCGGCATCATGCCCACCGGCCCGTTTCTGGAGTTCTCCGACTCACTGATCAAGCGCAACTTCGAGATCGATCTACTCGCCGTGGTTCGCGGTTGCCGACTCGCGGCGCGCCGGATGGTCGAGCGCGGAGACGGCCAGATCGTCAACGTTGCGTCGGTTGCCGGACTGGTGCCGCTGCCCGGACTCAGCATCTACAGCGCCGCCAAGGCCGGCGTCATCGCGTTCTCCGAGGCCCTCGACGGGGAACTGAGCATGCAGGGCGTCCGGGTGCTCGCGGTGATACCGAACTTCACCAAGACCGGCCTCATCGACGGATTGCAGACCACCGCATTGATGCCGCCCATCGAGCCCGATGATGTTGCGCGCCAGATCGTCCAGAGCATCGAGACCAACCGCGACCGCGTGGTGATCCCGAGGCAGAGCATGGCCACCCTGGGGTGGATGGTGACCCCGCGCTTCCTCAAGAACATCTACGGACGACGCTTCGGCTTCGATTCCATGTTCATGGCCTACGACCAGGACAAGCGATCCAAGTACCTCGAGCGGGTCACCCGCAGCTAGCCGATGACGGTGGCTTCGGGTGAGGCCCACCTGGGCGAATGCTCACCCGAACCCACCACTATCGGGGGTTGGCGGCGACGTACTTGAGATCACGACCGTCGCGCACCCAGGTGGGCGGCGCATCGTCGGAGGCCAACGTGCGCTTGAGGATCTTGAACGTGTCGGTGCGGGGAAGGTCGTCCACCAACCGAACGCGGGTGGGCCACTGCTTGGGGCCGAGGTCTGACTGTGTGGCCAGAAAACCGGTCAACTGGTCGGCAGTGAGTCCCGGCGCCACCAGCGCCGCCGCGAGTTCGTCACCGACGTCGGCCCGTACGCCGTACACGGCCGCCATGGCGATCGATTCGTGGCGTAGCAGCACCCGTTCGATCGGGCCGGTACCCATGTTCTCGCCGTCCACGCGGACCCAATCACCCAGTCGCCCTGCGAAATACACGTACCCCCGGTCGTCGACGTAGCCGAGGTCGCCGGTGTGATAGATGCCGTCGCGCATGCGTTCGGCGTCAGCGTCGGGATTTCGGTAGTAGCCGGTGAACAGTCCGCCACCTGAGCTGTTGACGATCTCCCCGACGGCTTCATCCGGGTTCAGCAGTTCACCGTGCTCACCGAATCGTGCTGTCTCGCATACCCTGCCAGTGTCCGGGTGACGAACCTCGGTGGGCGGGACCAGGGGACCGAGGGCTTCGGGCGGAGTGTCGGGGGTGCGGGTGATCGAGACCCCACCCTCGGTGGAACCGAACCCATCGATCACCGTGACGTCGAAACGCTTTGTCACCGCAGTGATGTCAGCAGGCGACGCCTCGTTGCCGTACAGGATTCGGAGCGGGTTCTCTTTGTCGTCCGGACGCGGTTCGGTCGCCAGGACGTACGACAGCGGTTTGCCGACGTAGTTTGCGTAGGTCGCGCCGAAGCGGCGGATGTCATCCAGGAACGCACTGGCCGAGAACCGTCGGCGCAGGGCAACCGACGATCCGCCCGCCACCGCGACCATCCACCCGGCGATGATCGCGTTCGAGTGAAACATCGGCATGGACAGATAGGCAACGTCTTTCGGTCCCAATCCGAACCTGGCGGACAACATGGAGCCACCGACGGCGAACTTGCGGTGACTGCATTGCACCGCTTTGGGGTCCCCGCTGGTCCCCGAGGTGAAGATGAGCATGAGCAATGTGTCGGGGGCGCAGTCCCTGAACGTCACGGGTGCATCCACGTGGGACTCGAGCAGCCGGGACCACTGCGGGGAGTCCACGTCCAGAACCTGAACTCCGTCGAGATCGACATCGGCCAGCAGGCCCGCGGTCGCGGCCTCGACGATGACAACCTGACAGTCCGCTGTGTCGATGTCCCCGGCCAGCGCGGCGCCGCGCCGAGTGGGGTTGAGGCCCACGATCACGATCTCGCCCATCACGGCTGCCGCGAGCAGGTAGCTGAACTCGGGGATGTTCTCGAGCAGAAGCGCAACATGCCGTGGCCTACCCGGTTCGAGCAACCCGTCGAGCGCGGCCACCCTTGCCGCAGACAGGCGCAGATGGTCACGCCAACTGACGAATTCGTTCTCGAAGTACAGCCCCGCATCGTCGACATTCGCGAGCGGCGCCAGCATTTCCCCTACCGTGCTGGGACCATCTGCCATCGTCTCAGGCTGGTTCGGCGGCCAGAGCCGCGCCGATGCGCCGCAATTGGACAGGCGCCGATCCGAGCGCGAACTCGTTCTGCTTGGCGTGCAGGAAGTATCGGTGCAGCGGGTGGTCGACATCGATCCCGACGCCACCGTGCACGTGGACAGCGGTGTGTGCCACCCGGTGGCCGGCATCGGCGGCCCAGAACTTGGCCGTCGCAAGCTCTTTGCCCGCTTCGAGGTGTTCGGACACCATCCAGGCGGCTTGCAGGGTGGTCAGCTTGAGTCCACGGACGTCGATGTAGGCGTCGGCGAGCCGCTGTGCGACAGCCTGGAACGACCCGATGGCCCGGCCGAACTGTTCCCGCTCGCGACCGTAGTCCGCCGTGAGTTCCAGAGCCCGTTCGAGCACCCCGGTTTGTTCGGCACACAGGGCCAGGGTCATCCGGTCGCGGAGAAAGGCAACCGAAGCGGCACCGGCGGATCCGAGCACGCGGGAGCGGTCGACCCGGACCCCGTCGAGTTCCACTGCAGCGCTGGGTGTCAACCCGGTGGACGGGGTGGGTGTCATGGTGACACCCGGGGTCGTGGCATCCACCACGAACACCAAAACTCCCTCGGGGCCCTGCGCGTTGATCACCACGGCATCGGCGACCTCGGCGTACGGCACGTTCACCTTGAGGCCTCGAAGATTCCAGTCGTCGCCCTCGGCGGTCGCCGTGGCGACCGGCTCGAGTGGGTCGTCGGCGAGATCCTCGTCGAGCGCCACCGTGATCAGCTTCTGACCCGACACCAGATCCGACAGCCACTGCTGCTTGAGGGCGTCGGTCCCGAACTCGGCGATGGCGGGGATCGCGGCGATGGCAACCGGACCAAAGGGAACCGGGGCCAGAACTCTGCCGAGTTCCTCGGCAACTGCCACGTTGTCGACGATGGTGAGCCCCGCGCCACCGACCTCTTCGGCGAGTTCGACGCCGAGCAGTCCGGAGGACGCCAGCTGCGACCACAACTCTCGGTCGAAGGCGACCGTGGTGGCCCCAGCCGAGGTGTCACCCTGCAGTTGGACGAGGCGGTCGGTGGTCACCAGCTTCTTGGCGATGTCGCGGGTGAGCCCGGCGAGATCGGAGGTCTGTTCAGTGCGATGAAAATCCATGGTGTGCTTCCTGATTCCTCGGTGAGACGGTGGCGCCGCCGGAAGGGGTGCCTGCCGGGGTCGGTTCGGTGCGATCCGGACCGATCAGCGGCGGGCGGGGGGCTGGCCGAGGGCGAGCATCGCGATGATGTCGCGCTGGATCTCGTTGGTGCCGCCACCGAAGGTCAGGATCAGCGATGAGCGGTGGAAACGTTCGAGTCGACCACGCAGATGTGTGCCTGCGCTGCCCTGACGCAGTGTCGCCGAAGGCCCCAGGACCTCCATCAGCAAACGGTAGGCCTCGGTTGCGAACTCGGTGCCGAAGACCTTGGTGGCCGAGGCGTCTGCGGGCGAAGGTGATCCGCCCCCGGTGGCCTCGGAGGCGATGTTCCAGTTGATCAGCTTGAGGAACTCCACCTTGGCGTGCACCTTGGCGAGATTCATCTGCACCCACTCGTTGTCGATGACCCGCTGGCCGCGAGCATCTTTGGTGTTCTGCGCCCATTCGACCGTCTCGCGCAAGGCGGTCTGGATCGGTGCGGCGCTACAGAGTGACACCCGTTCGTTGTTGAGCTGGTTGGTGACCAGCGGCCAACCGCCGTTGAGTTCACCCACCAGGGCGTCGGCGGGTACCCGGACGTTCTCGTAGTAGGTGGCGCTGGTGTCCACACCGGACATGGTGTGCACAGGCGTGTAGGAGAAGCCCCCGACGTCGGTCGGGACGATGAGCATCGAGATGCCCTTGTGCTTCTTCGCCTCCGGGTCGGTACGGCAGGCCAGCCAGATGTAGTCGGCGTACTGGATGAGGCTGGTCCACATCTTCTGGCCGTTGATGACAAAGTCATCGCCGTCGCGAACAGCGGTGGTGCGCAGCGACGCGAGGTCGGTGCCTGCGCCCGGTTCGGAGTAGCCGATGGAGAAGTGCACGTCGCCGGACGCGATCGGCGGCAGGTACTTGGCTTTCTGCTCTTCTGTGCCGAAGTGCATGATCGTCGGCGCCACGGAGTTGATGGTCAGGAACGGCACCGGTGCTCCGGCGATCGCCGCCTCGTCGGTGAAGATCAGCTGATCCATCATCGAACGATCCTGGCCGCCGTACTCTTTGGGCCAGCCCAATGCCAGCCAGCCGTCGCGCCCCATCTCGCTGACGACCTCGCGATAGACGTTGCCCTCGCCGAACTCGCCAGATGTCGATGAGAGTGCCGCTCGCCGCTCCGGCGTGATCAACTTGGAGAAGTACGCCCGGAGTTCGCGCCGAAGTTCCTGTTGCTGGTCGGTGTAGGCAATACGCATCGGTGCTCCAAGGTTTCGGGTGCGCGTGGGAGCCGACCGGACCAATCCGGTCGCACTCTTCTATAACACGTTCTAACCTGTAAGTTGGCTGCCCGTCAACAAGTGGCCACCGTGGCCAGGCGATGGAAGGAAACTCATCTCATGAAGATCAAAGCCGATTTCGATCTCTGCGAGTCCAACGGTGTGTGCGTGGGGATGGCGCCGGACGTTTTCGATCTCGACGACGACGACTACCTGGTGATTCTTCAGGAAGACGTCCCCGAAGAGCGGCGCGAGGAGATGCGCCAGGTGGTCGGCAGCTGCCCCAAGTCGGCCCTGTCGATCGAGGAATGACCGGTGGTTGCGGGCGTGTGTCGGATCGCTCGCAACCTGTGAATATCTTCAAACATTTGGCACAGAGTGAGAACACGTTCTACATTTGCGAGCAGACGTAGCCGGGAACCGCGGCCTGTGAGTGCGGTCCTGCGCAGCAACGCCGAGATGGAGGACGTTCGTGAGTGATCTTGATGGTCGCGTAGCCGTTGTGACCGGAGCTGGTGCGGGCCTGGGTCGCGCCGAGGCGATCGGCCTCGGTGCACTCGGCGCCACGGTGATCGTGAACGACCTCGCCGGCGCCCTGGACAAGAGCGACGTGCTCGACGAGATCAAGGCCGCCGGCGGGGTGGGAGTGCCTGTCACCGGCGACATCTCGGATTCTGCGACGACCACCGAGATCATGCGGGTCGCCACCGAGGAACACGGTGGCCTGCACGTCGTGATGAACAATGCCGGTCTCGTACGGGACAAGATGTTGTTCAACATGACCGACGACGACTGGGATCTCGTGATCCGCGTGCACCTGCGTGGTCACTTCCTGATGAGCCGCAACGCAGGCGCGTACTGGCGCGGTCAGTCCAAGAAAGCCGGCGAGCCGGTGTTCGGCCGGCTGATCAACACCTCGAGCGAAGCCGGACTGACCGGCCCTGTCGGACAAGCCAATTACGGTGCGGCAAAAGCCGGTATCACCTCGCTGACCTTGACGGCCGCACGAGGACTCTCCGCCTATGGTGTGCGTTCCAACGCCATCTGCCCCCGTGCCCGCACGGCCATGACCGAGGGCACTTTCGGCGAGGCGCCAGACGGCACCGTCGATCCTCTGTCCACCGACCATGTGGTCACCCTCGTGCAATACCTTGCCGGTCCGGACTCCGATGGGGTCAACGGTCAGGTGTTTGTCGTCTACGGCCCGAAGGTCACCCTGATGGCGGCGCCCACGGTGGAGCAAACGTTCGAGGCGGGCGGCGACGCCTGGGACCGATCCGATCTCTCCAAGACGATGTCCGAGTACTTCGTCGGACGCGATCCGGACGCCACGTTCTCGGCCGGCAAAGCGCTGTTCGGTTAGCGCCGCAAACCTTCTTGACCGGGGGTTTCGACACTCCCTGTGAACGCTTCGAATAAGCCGATTCGAGCAACTGGACATGTGATAAGTTCGCGACGAACCACCCGGAACTGCAGTAATCCCTCACGGATCGGACCGGTGGAACGTGTTATAAAACGAAGGCGTCGGGGATGGCTTCGAAGGGGAAAACTTCCTAATTGACAGTCTGACGATTCCTCCACATCAGAACTAGAACACGTTATGATCGAGCAGCCTCGTTCGATCCGGGTCTTTGCCGCAGTTAAAGGAGAGTTGGTGAACCGTAGACTGGCTGTCCCGTTCGAGAGCGTGGGCGATTTCGTGGCGATGAGCGTCAGCGCGGCACGTGAACTCTTCCGCCCGCCGTTCCAGTGGCGCGAGACAATCGAACAGTCGTGGGCGATCGCCCGGGTGTCGATGGTCCCCACTGTCCTCGTGGCGATCCCGTTCACCGTTCTGGTGAGTTTCACCCTCAACATCTTGCTTCGCGAGCTCGGCGCACAGGACCTCTCCGGCGCGGGCGCGGCACTCGGCACCATCACCCAGATCGGCCCGATCGTCACCGTGCTGATCGTGGCAGGCGCCGGCGCCACGGCCATCTGCGCCGACCTCGGAGCCCGCACGATCCGCGAAGAGATCGACGCGCTGAAGGTTCTGGGCATCGACCCGATCCACCGCCTCGTCGTTCCCCGCGTGATCGCCTCCACGATGGTGGCCATCCTGCTCAACAGCCTGGTGTGCACCATCGGCATCGGCGGTGGATTCGTCTTCTCGGTGTACCTCCAGGATGTGAACCCGGGCGCGTTCATCGCCAACCTCACTCTGCTCACCGGTTTTGCGGAACTGATGATCTCGATGGTGAAGGCGGCGCTCTTCGGACTCGCGGCCGGACTCGTCGGCTGTTACCGCGGTCTGCACGTTGCCGGCGGAGCCAAGGGAGTCGGTGACGCGGTCAACGAAACCGTGGTCTATTCATTCATGGCGTTGTTCGTGGTGAACGTGGTCGTCACCGCCGTGGGCCTCAAAGCGACGGCAGGGTAGCAGCGATGATTCTTCCGGAAACCGTCCGACTACGCTCAACTCGCGTGGCGTTCAAACGAGCCAGCGGTGGTTGGGACCGGATCGGCGACCAGGCGTTCTTCTACTGGGACAGCCTGATCAGCATCCCCCGTGCCGTCCGCGGCTACAAGAAGGAGACGCTCCGGCTGATCGCCGAGATCAGCATGGGTTCAGGCGCTCTCGCGATGATCGGCGGCACCGTTGTTGTCGTCGGGTTTCTCACCCTGTTCACTGGCGGAACCATCGCGGTGCAGGGCTACAGCTCGCTGTCGAACATCGGTGTCGAAGCCCTGACCGGATTCTTCTCGGCGTTCATCAACGTCCGTATCGCCGTCCCGGTCATCGCCGGCATCGGTCTGGCCGCCACGATCGGGGCCGGTGCCACGGCTCAACTCGGCGCCATGCGCGTCAGCGAAGAGATCGATGCCCTCGAGGCGATGTCCATCGCATCCATTCCGTACCTGGTCAGCACGCGCATCGTCGCCGGACTGATCGCGATCATCCCGCTGTACTCACTGGCGTCGGTGGCCTCGTTCCTGGCAAGCCGATTCGCGACGGTCTTCCTGTACGGGCAGTCCTCGGGCGTCTACGACCACTACTTCTCGACATTCCTCATATCCACCGACATCCTGTGGTCGTTTGTGCAGGCGATCTGTATGGCCGTGGCTGTCATGATGATTCACACCTACTACGGCTTCAACGCCTCCGGCGGACCGGTTGGGGTCGGCATCGCGGTCGGTAACGCGGTGCGCGCCTCACTCGTGGTCGTCGTGGTCATCACGTTGCTGACGTCACTGGCGATCTACGGCATCGACGGAAAGTTCAACCTTTCGGGGTAGCCATGTCACAGAGAATCGAACGACCCCAATGGGCCAAGAAGCTTGCGGCCACCTTCATGGTGGTGGCGCTGATCGCCGTTTGCGCGCTGGCCGGTCTCCAGTTCTTGGGCAGTTTTTCCTCGACAGTTCCGGTGACGTTGACCTCTGATCGCGCCGGCCTCGTCATGAACCCCGACGCCAAGGTGCGGCTTCGTGGCGTGGTGGTCGGCCGGGTGGGCGACATCAGCGAATCAGCCGACGGCGTGACGCTGAAGCTGAACATGAACCCCGACCAGCTGAAGTACATCCCGGCGAACGTTTACGCGGACATCAAGTCCAACACGGTCTTCGGTGCGAAGTCGGTCAACCTCGAGATCCCCGAGGACCCGTCCAAGGCGCGGCTCTCCGGTGGTTCGACGATCGAGACCGACCACGTCGTGGTGGAACTGAACACCATCTACCAGCGACTGGTCGACGTGCTCGCCGAGGTGCAGCCGGAGAAACTGAACGCCACCATCGGGGCCATCGACACTGCGCTGTCCGGCCGGGGTGAAGAAATCGGCCAAGGGTTCGCCGACCTCTCCGATCTGCTCCGCAAGACCAACCCGCACATCGATGCCCTCAGCCGCGACATCGAAGCCGGCGCCGAGTTCACCAACGTGTACGCCGATGTGATGCCTGATCTGCTCAAGGTTGTCGAGAACTTCACGTTCACCGGAAACACGTTGCTGGATAAGTCGTCCGACCTCGACGCACTCCTGATGAACGTCACCGGAATGGCCGACACGATCAACGGGGTGATCGCACCGTCGAAGGCGACGATCATCTCCACCCTGTCGAACCTGAACCCCACCGCGGCTCTGCTCGGCTACCAGGCACCCGGCTTGGCCTGCTTCATCACCTCCACCGCGGCGGCGGGGCAGAAGGCCCTCCCGGTGTTCGGTATCGAAACCGGCTATGTGGCCTTGAACGCCGGACTGTTGCCGGGCAAAGAACCGTACCGGTATCCGGAGGACCTTCCGATCGTGAACGTGGACGGCCCGCCGACTTGCCAGGACGGTCTCAGTGACCCGGATTCCGCGGCGCACACCGACTTCTACGTCGGCGACAACGCGGCCTACCCTTATCAGCCACGAACGACGCCAAAAGCTGATCCCACCAAGCTCTTTCAGGTCATGTTCGGACCGGTGCCCCGTGGTTGAGACATATGAGGTTCCATCGATGACCCAGCAGAACAGGAAGGTGTGAGGTGGCGGTCTCGAGAGAGCGCGCGTTTCGCGCCACCGTCATCAAGCTGGGCAGCTTCGCCGTGGTGATGGTGCTCATCTTCATTGTTCTGGTCGTGGTGTTCAGCCAGTATCGGAGCGGATCCGCCTTCGGGTACAAGGCCACCTTCACCAGTGCCTCACAGCTCAAATCAGGCAGCAAGGTCCGCATCGCCGGCGTCGAGGTGGGCAAGGTGGGTTCTGTCGGTCTCAACCCCGACAACGAGGCTGTCGTCGAGTTCGATGTGAACGAGAAGTACCGCCTGCCGGAGTCGGCCCGAGCGCTGATCCGTTACGAGAACCTGACCGGTGACCGATTCCTGGAGATACAGGAAGGCACCGGGGATCCCTCGGCATTGATCAGCGACGGCGGTTCCATCCCCATCGGTCAGACCGAGCCGGCGCTCGACCTCGACAAACTGCTCGGCGGCTTCAAGCCCCTCTTCCGCACCCTGAATCCGGAAGAGGTGAACGAGCTCTCCGCGTCACTCATCCAGGTGTTCCAGGGCCAGGGACCCGCGTTGAGTGAGTTGCTGCGCAACACAGCAACATTCACCGACTCGCTGGCCGATCGCGATCAATTGATCGGGCAGGTGATCGACAACTTGAACACGACGCTCGGCACGATCGATGCCGACAACGCCGGTTTCGACAGTTCGCTGAATCAACTCCAGTTGCTGATCTCCGGTCTCGACTCACAGCGAAACGTGATCGGTGAGGCGGTGACAAACGCCTCCGAGGTCACCAACGACCTCAACGACGTGTTGGCCACCAATCGCGCCGACCTCAAGTCTCTGATCACGGCCACCGGCGAGGTCTCGGACGAGGTGCTCAAAGGTGAGCCCTACGTTCGTGGGCTGATCAGTCGGTTGCCTGGAGACTTCAAGGCGCTGTCGAATCTGGGCAGTTACGGTGCGTGGCTGCAGATCTGGCTGTGCCAGGTCAACATCATCTTCACGGCGCCCGGCGGCCAGGAGATCGTCTGGAACAACATCGACACCACCGGTGTGAAGCAGAACCCGGGTGGGAGGTGTGATCCCCGATGATGGCAGCACTGTTCAAAGGTCAACGGACCACCGCGGATGAAGCGGAGGAGGCCCGCCGCAAGAAGCGCGGCGAGCCCGATCGCGCACGCGTCGGGTTCATCGGCGTGCTCGTCGCCGCGCTCGTCGTGATCGTCGCCCTGCAGATGGACAAGTTGCCCTTCCTGTCGAACGGCAGCGTGTACACGGCGTACTTCGACGACGCAGGCGGCCTTGCCAGCGGCGACATCGTGGTGGTCTCCGGTGTCGACGTCGGCGCAGTCCAGGGCATCACGCTGGCGGACACCGATGACGGCAAAAAGGCCAAGGTCACCTTCAACATGAGGGACACGGTCCGGGTGGGGGCGAACAGCCAGGCCGCCATCAAGACCGAAACCGTCTTGGGCCGGCGCAATCTCACGTTGATCCCACACGGCACCGGGCAACTCAAGCCGGGTGACGAGATCAGCAGTCGCAACACGGTGGCGCCCTACTCGCTGACCGATGCGCTCGAGGGTGCAACCGACACGATCGCCGAGACCGACACCGATCAACTCAATGACGCACTGAACACGCTGACCGACACCTTCTCCGACACCCCTGAATCGGTCCGTTCCGCTGTAGACGGCGTGGCGCGCCTGTCCAAGGCGATCGCCGACCGCGATGAGTCGCTGGACCAATTGCTCAGTCGCGCATCGTCTGTCACCGACGTCATCGCCAAGCGCAGTGGCCAGATCAACACGCTGCTGACCGATGCCAACGCGTTGCTGGGCGAGCTGCAGGCCCGACGGTATGCGCTCGGACAACTGATCTCCGGCACCGAGAACGTGACCGCCCAGATCAGCGGATTCATCAACGACAACAATGCTCAGCTCAAGCCGGTACTCGAGAAGCTGAACGGTGTTCTGGCAATTTTGCAGGACAACCAGGAGACGCTGGCTCAGACCCTCGACGAACTCGGCCCCTACGCCAACACACTCGGCGAAGCGGTGGCGAGCGGTCCGTATTTCTCATCGCTCGTCGGCATCCCGACCTTCGGCGACTACACCGAGGTGTTCTTGAACATCATGCAGCAGAAGTACCCTGAGGCCTACCGTGCCTTCCAGTACGCGTTCCCGATCCCGCCGGTCATCTCCACCCGACCGGATGCGGCCAACGACCCGAACTCGACGATCGCGCCGGCTCCGCCGCCTCGCTACCCCGGACCGAACGGGTGATGGGCATGGGACGGTTGAGTAAGAGGTTCTGGCAGGCGACCGCGGTCGTCGTGGCCGTGGTGATCGTGCTGGTGATGGTCTATGTGGGCTTCCAGAAGGTGACGTACAAGACCTACACCGCCTATTTCGCAAGCGTGAACTCGATGTACGAGGGCGACGCCGTGAAGATCCTAGGCGTCACCGTCGGGTCGGTCAGCAAGATCACGCCCCGCGACGGCGACGTGAAGGTGGAGCTGAAAGTGGACCGCGACCAGACGATCCCGGCCGACGCCGAAGCGCTGGTGGTCGCGCAATCACTGGTGTCGGGCCGTTTCGTCCAGCTGACCCCGGTGTACGAGGGCGGTCCGGCGTTGAAGGACGGGGGAGCGATCCCGATGGAACGCACCGCCGTACCTGTCGAGTGGGACGACATCAAGTCCGAATTGACCAAACTGACCGAGGCCGTGGGCCCGGACGGTGCAGATCCGGGCTCCGTGGCCAGGGCAGTCGACGTCGCGGACGCGAACCTCGACGGCAACGGCACCGCCATTCGTCAGTCGCTGCAACAGCTCTCGGACGTGACCAGCACGCTGGCCGACGGCCGCGACGACCTGTTCAACACGATTCGCAACCTGCAGGCGTTGACCGAGGCACTGTCCCAGAGCCATGAACAGCTGGTGCAGTTCAACGGCCGTATCGCATCTGTCAGCCAGGTGCTGGCCGACAACACCGATAGTCTGAACGGTGCGCTGACCAACCTCGACACCGCACTCAGTGACGTGAAGACCTTCATCGACACCAACGGCGCCACCCTGAGCGATTCGGTCGCCCGGCTTGGTGACGCCACCAACGTGCTCGCGCAGAAGGACGAAGAAGTCAGAGGGTTGCTCCACTCGGGACCGACCCAGCTGTCGAACTTCTACAACATCTACAACCCGTTGCAGGGATCCCTCTCCGGCATCTTCGGTCTCGGAATGGGCGGCAACCTGATCAACTTGCTGTGCGGCTCGATCGAGGCGAACGACCGTCCCGGCCAGGAAGGCGACGTCGAGAAATGCGTCGACGTGCTGGCCCCGGTTCTCGGGTCGATCTCCATCAACTACCCTCCCGTGCTGATCAATCCGGTCACCGGCATCAATGCCAGGCCCGACCAGATCCAGTACCAGAACGCCAGTGTGAAAGCCCGGGCGCAGCAGAGTATCCGCGATCAGGATGCCGAGACCCGCAAGAAGTACAACAACCCCGGGCTCGCGCAACTCCTCGTCCCGTTCGGGGGTGAGGGCTGATGCGCGCCGGATCGTCACGAAAGACGGCTCTGCGCAGCGCTTTCGCGGCCGCCGTGGTCAGTTCGACGCTGGTGGCGTCGGGGTGTTCGTTCGACGGGCTGAACTCGTTGCCGGTGCCCGGTGCCGAGGGAACCGGCGCGGGCTCCTATGAGCTGAAAGCGCTGATCCCCAACGCCGCCAACCTGGTTCAGAACGCACCGGTGCTCATCAACGACGCGACGGTCGGCAGTGTCGGCAAGATCGAGGTGAAGAACTGGCAGGCCGAGTTGACGCTTCGCCTGAACAAGGGCACGCAGGTCCCGGTCGGCTCGTACGTCATGGTCGGTCTCACCAGCGTTCTCGGCTCGTTGAACCTGCAGATCGTGCAGCCCGAAGACGCCGGCGAAGGGACCATCCCGCCCGGCGGCGAGATCCCCGCGGCGGACTGCCCCGAGCAGTCCAACATCGCCCAGCCGACCAACGCTGAGCCCATCCCCGACATCAACTCGGCGCAGCAGGTGTCCGCGTGTACGTACCCGACCACCGAGCAGGTTCTCAGCTCGCTGTCGGTGGTCCTGAACGGCGGCGGACTTGCGCAGGTCGGTGACATCGTCCACGAACTCAACACCGCCATGGCCGGACGGCAGGACGTGCTGCACGATCTTGTGCCACGTCTGAACACGCTGGTCGGCGAACTGAACGTGCAGCGCGAGAACATCATCCGGGCGATGGAAGGCCTGGATCGACTCACCGGCCAGATCAACGAGCAGACCCCGGTGGTCGAACGTGCGCTGGCCGACGGTCCACGGATCCTGAAGCTGCTCGTCGATCAACGGGTGAACTTCACCGATGCGCTGGGGGCCCTGAGCCGGATGAGCCGCACCACCGACGACATCTTGAAGGCGAACTCCGAGGACATCCAGGTGGTTGTCAGCAACCTCGTTCCGGTGCTCGATCAACTGCAGTCCACCGGTCCCTCGTTGACTCAATCGCTGGGAATCCTGCTCACCTTCCCGTTTGCCGAGTCGGCGATTCCGCAAGTGGTCCGTGGCGACTACCTCAATGCCGTGATCAACCTCGACCTCACATTCGGCAGGTTGCAGCGTGGCGCCCTCGCGAGTGTTGGTGTCGCGAGCCAGTTCTACGGTCCCGAAGGAATGTTCGGTAAGCCGGCCGGCGCCGCGGGCAGAGGTGACGATCCCTTCACCGGGCCTCTCTCCGACGCCCCACCTCAGGCGAGCCCGACACTTCCGGTTGCGCCCCAACCGGAAACACCTGCCGCCGATCAGTCACCAACCGGGGAGGAGGGCCCATGAGGATCACACCGTTCGTCCGCATGCAGCTGATCATCTTCTCGATCGTGACGACTTTGGCCATCATCGCCGTCGCCGTGTTCTACATCCGGGTGCCCAGCATGGTCGGCGTCGGCGAATACAACGTCGAGGTGGAACTGCCGAGTACCGGCGGTCTCTACCAGAACGGCAACGTCAGCTACCGCGGTGTCGACGTGGGCAAGGTGCAGTCGGTGACCTTGACCGAAGAGGGTGTGACAGCAAAACTCTCGATCAACTCGGACACCAAGATCCCGGACAACTCCACCGCATCGGTGCACAGTGTCTCGGCGGTCGGCGAGCAGTACCTCGAGTTCATGCCGAAACCAGGCGTCGAGTCGACCGGTAATCTGCAGGACGGTGCCGTGATCGAGGGCGGGACGGTCCCTGTTGAGGTCGGTACGCTGCTCGACCAGGCCAATGACCTACTGGAACGTGTCGAGGACACGCAGCTGCGCCGGGTGATGGACGAAGCATTCAACGCATTCAACGGCACCGGCGAGGACCTGCAGCGACTGCTGGACTCGATGGCCCTGCTCGTGGGTGACGCGAACAAGAACTCCGATGCCATCGTCAAGCTCATCGAGCAGGCGGCGCCGTTGTTGGAGACGCAGACGGCAACGGTGGACGATATCCGCGCCTGGACTGCGAACTTCGCAAAGGTGACAGACCAGCTGCGGGCCAACGACCCTCAACTCAGGGACATCCTGCAGAAGGGCCCTGGGGTCGCGAAGCAGACCCAGGAACTGTTTGCGTCGATGAATCAGACCCTGCCCCTGATGTTCTCGAACCTGAACACCACAGCTCGCACCCTTGCGATCTACCACCCCAACCTCCGTCAGATCGTGGTGATCTACCCTCGGTTGATCGCCGCACTCATCACCGCACTGAACACCGAAGACGCCCGTAACGGCGCCAACGTCGACTTCGCGCTGGGATTCCAGGATCCGGGTACCTGCACGGTGGGTTACCTGCCGATGACCCCGGACCGTAACGCTTCGGCTCAGACACCTCGTGAACTGCCACCCGGGATGTTGTGCCGGGTGCCGCAGGATTCCAACCTCGGTGTGCGCGGTACCCGTAACTTCCCGTGCATGGAGATCCCCGGCCGTCGGGCGTCGACGCCGGCGGAGTGCCGGACCGGCTACGTTCCCATCGGTGAGAATGTGCCCCTTCCGAACGGATTGCCGGGCATCGATGTGCCGCAAGGGTTCCTGACCAGTGCCGGACCGGGCACCGACGACGGTAGTCCGTCCGTCTACGCCACGACCTACGATCCGGTCAGCGGCGACTACATCGGTCCCGACGGAAAAACCTACAATGCCGGAACCGGGTCTGCGACGACCCCGGGCAATTCTGGTACGAGTGGTGGAACCGGTACAACGGGTACCGGGGCGCAACCGCAGGAAGACGACAGCCAATGGCAGAGCCTGATCACGGGAACCGTGAGGTGACGGGACCCGGAGACGAAGCGGAGCGGAGCTCGACCAACGGGTCCGGAGACGAAGCGGAGCGGAGCTCGACCGATACTCCCGGAGACGAAGCGGAGCGGAGCTCGACCGATACTCCAGGAGACGAAGCGGAGCGGAGCTCGACCGTTTCTGGCGACGAGGCAAAGCGGAAGCGTCGGCGAGCGAGCCGGGCTGCCGGGCCTCCGCAAGAGGTCGGACAGGCTGAGTCGGCCACGAATCCAGGTGTAGCGGACGGGCAGGATGCGCCTTCACCCGGGGACAAACCGGGCAAGGTGAAGCCGACCGGAAAACCGGTCAAGTCCGCACCGGTGGGACGCAAGCGTAAGTCAGCTCCCACTCCGCCGGCGGCCAAGGCCGCGGCCACGTCCGACGATGTCGGCAAGTCTGCGGAATCGTCCACGGAAGACGACGAAGCCGTCGTCTCGACGGGGGTTTCCTACCGCGAACGTCGATCGGCGGCTCGCGGGCGCTCGGGCGGGCCACAGAAGACCAAGGGGCGGGTTCGAAAAGGGGATCGGCCTTCCACGGCTGCGAAAAAGCGTGTGGGTCTGCGCGGGATGGGTGTGGTCCTGGCGGCCATCACCGCCGTCGGTCTCATCGCTGCAATGGCTGTGGCGTCCACCCTGTTCGTGTTGGGCACCAAGAAGATCGATGACCGCAATGAGCTGAGGGCTGAGTACTCGGCTTTCGCGCGGCAGATGGTCACCAATCTGACAACCTTGAATCCGCAGAACATCGATGGCGCGATCAAGTCATTCCAGGACGACACGAGTGGCAAGGCGATGGAGCAGGTCGGCCAATCCGTCCAGCAGACCGTCAACATGATCAAATCCGAGGACGTGTCGACCAAGGGCGCGGTGATCTCCGAAGCCGTCACTGCGAGTGACAGCAATACAGCGTCGGTGATCATGGTCTTCAGCTGGGAGATGAACCAGCCCAACGTGACTGATCAGCAAACGGTGTTGCAGGTGTTCAGATGGAAGTTGGAGATCACGCGTATCAACGGTGAACTCAAACTCACCAACGTCGAGTGGGTGACCTAGATGTCGCGTCGATTCTTGTTGTGGACGGTGTCAGTGCTGACCGTCTGTCTGCTGGTGGCCGGTGCCATCATCACGACGATCGTGGGTCTGCACTATCGAGACACCAAACTCGCCGAGGACGCCCGCGGCGAGGCGCTGGAGGCAGGCAAGCAGACTGCGACGTTGATGTTCGGCTACCAACCCGACAACGTCGAGCAGCACGTGGCAGATACACGAAAGTCGTTGTCGGGCCCGGCTGAGAAGCAGTACGACGAGATCATCAAAGAGGCGAACCTCGTTGCGGAAGTGCAGAAGCAGCAGGTCAAGTCTGAGGTGTCCATTCAGGACGCCGGTGTTGTCACGTCGAGCCGCGACAAGGCGTTGCTGCTGATCTTCATGAACCAGTCGGTCACCAAAGGCGGCAAGGACCTGGTGTCGGTCAATGCCAGCCGGCTGCAGTACTCGATGGAACGGTCCGGCGACAAATGGCTGGTGACCAACATCGACATCCTCACCGACGATTCGGTGAAGGCTCGACTGGCGGAAGAGGGCGACAAGCCCGGTGCGTCGTCGGTGCCGGTTCCGGTGCCATCGGAACCTGCGCCTGTCGAGAGCCCGGCGCCTGCCGAGACGCCGGCGCCCACCCCCTGAGCGGTATTCGCCCTACTCAGCAGTCAGGCCCCCCGATCGTGAATCGGGGGGCCTGACTGATGTCGGAGGTTCTGACAGTTCCTCCGACTTCGGTTAGTTCCTCCGGCTGCAACCGGAGGTTCTGACTGCAGTCGGAGGGTTTGTTGCTTTGTGTGGTGTCGGAGGTCGAGTCGGCCGAAGTCGGAGGTTCTGACAGTTCCTCCGACTTGGGTTAGTTCCTCCGACTGCAACCGGAGGAACTGACTGCAGTCGGAGGAAGTGCGAACTCAGGCGGTCGGGTCGTAACCCATCGGGAGGATGACCGACTTGTGTTCGAGGTACGACTCGAGCCCCTCTGGACCGTTTTCGCGTCCGATGCCCGAGTTCTTGTAACCACCGAACGGCGACCCCGGGTCGATGGCGTACCAGTTGACGCCGTACGTGCCGGTGCGGATCTGTGCGGCGATCTCCAGACCGTGCTCGATGTCGGCGGTCCACACCGTGCCGGCGAGGCCGTAGTCGGAGTCGTTGGCGATGGCGACGGCTTCTTCTTCGGTGTCGTAGTCGATCACAGAGATCACCGGACCGAAGATCTCCTCACGGGCGATCGTCATGTCGTTGGTGACACCGGTGAAGATGGTCGGGCTCAGGTAGTAGCCGGACTCGAGGCCTTCGGGGCGGGTGCTGTCGAGAACTGCTGTGGCACCAGCCTCTTTGCCCTGACGGATGTAGTCCTCGACCTTGCTGCGCTGCTTCTCGGTGATCAGTGGTCCGAGCTGGGCCTCTGGATCGTCGGGGAGGCCCGGCTTGAGCAGCTTCGCCGCTTCGACCATGGCGTCGACGATCTCGTCACGCTTGCTGCTCGGAACCAGAACGCGGGTCTGCGCGACACACGCCTGCCCCGTGTTCATCAGACCGGTGAAGGTGAGCATGCCGGCGATCTCGGCAGGATCGGCATCGGCGAGCACGATGGCCGCCGACTTGCCACCCAGTTCCAGCGAACAGCGCTTGAGCTGCTCGCCGCATGCTGCGCCGATTGCTTTACCTGCGGCGGTGGAGCCGGTGAAGGTGATCTTGTCGACATCGGGGTGTGCGACAAGCGCTTTGCCCGTGTCGGGTCCGCCGGGAACCACGGAGAGCACGCCTTCGGGCAGACCGGCCTCGGTGAACAGTTCCGCGATCACGTTGGCCGACAACGGTGTTTCCGGGGCGGGCTTGAGAACCACCGAACAACCGGCCGACAATGCGGGTCCGAGTTTGTTGCAGATCAGGAACAGCGGCACATTCCAAGCGGTGATCGCGCCGACGACCCCGACTGGCTCACGGGTGATCTGCGTCTTCCCGAACAGGCCGTCGCGGTACTCGTGCCACGTGTAATTGATTGCGGCCTTGGCATATTCGCGGAGCACGCCGGTTGCCGGGAGCTGCTGCAAGGTGGCGACAGCCGACGGGGGCGCCCCCATCTCCGACGAAACCAGTTCGGCGATCTCGCCGCCGCGTTCGTCGATGAGGTCGGCCACCTTGGCGACCACAGCGGCCCGCTCTTCGGGGGTCTTGTTGCGCCAGACGCCGGAGTCGAACGCCGCTCGGGCTGTCCGAACTGCGGTGTCGACGTCGGTCTCGTCGGCAAGGGGAGTGCTACCGACACGTTGGCCGGTGGCCGGCGAGTAGACCTCGAGGACATCGGTGGAGTGGGCGCTGGTCCACTTGCCGCCGATGTAGAGCTCTGCGTAGTCACGCGAGGTGGTGGGTGCCGCGTCAACGGTGTCCGTCATTGGTCCTCCAGTTGGTTATCACTTCAGCCCAATGTTAGAACACGTTCCAGTTTCGCGATACGGGTCTGATCTTTCACTTTCGTGCCGGATGAGGGGCTGTCTGCGGGACGAGGGAAGCGTCCGGTCGGCTCGGGATACTGGGAGTTGCTGGGTCTGCAGAGCGAGCGTGGGCGAGTTTTGCGAGCGCACCGTTCGGTCGGCTCGGGATTTTGGGGGTTGCTCACCCCGCAGAGCGAGCGTGGCCGGTTTCTGTGAGCGCGCCCCCGTGCACCACTCCACTACCGTCACACGGGTGGAGGAATCCGACGCACTGCTGGCTCAGGTGGCGGCGCGGTTGCGGGCGGGGGGTTGCGTCTTCGCCGAAGACGAAGCCCGGATCTTGGTTGGCGCAGCCGCCGACGCCGGCACGCTCGACAAGCTGGTGCGACGCCGGGTGGGCGGCGAGCCGTTGGAGTACATCGTCGGTGCGGCGGAGTTCGGTGGACTGATGGTGACAGTGCTGCCAGGTGTCTTCGTTCCGCGCCAAAGGTCTTTGTTGCTGGTCGACGTCGCGGCCGACGGAGCGCCGCCCGACAGCGCGGTGGTGGATCTGTGCTGCGGCTCGGGGGCACTGGCCGCGCTGTACGCGGCGCGACATCCGGATGCGGAAATCGTGGCCGCCGACATCGACCCCGTGGCGGCCGAATGCGCCCGGATCAATCTGGCGGGTCGCGGTGAGGTGTTCTGCGGCGACCTCTTCGAACCGCTCCCCGCGCACCTCCGGGGACACGTGAATGTGCTGATGTGCAACGTGCCTTACGTTCCCACGGCTGCCATCGCGACCATGCCTCCCGAAGCGCGAGACTTCGAGCCGGTAGCGACTCTCGACGGCGGCCCCGACGGGCTCGACCTGATGCGTGAGGTCGCCGCGCAGGCGCCGGGATGGTTGGCGCCAGGCGGCCGGCTGGTGATGGAAGTGAGTGCGACACAGGTCGATTCGGCCCGAGCAGTGTTCACTCAGGCCGGACTCTCATCGTCCGTCCATGCCGATGCCGAACGCGGTGCCACCGTGGTGGCAGGCGTCAGGACGGTGTGACGTCCAGGACCACTTCGAACTCGAGCAGGTCCGCGCCCGAGGCGACAGGCTTGGCGCGCTCGCCGGCATGCGCTTCCCGTGCGGGCCCCGCCGCCCACGCCTGGAAGTCCTCCTCGGACTCCCACTGGGTCACCACGAAATAGCGGTCATCGCCCTTGACCGGTCGCAGCAACTGGAAACCGAGGAAACCCTTCGAGCCATCGACACTGTGGGCGCGATGGGCAAAACGCTTCTCGAGTTCGGGTCCGGCGCCTTCGGGAACGGAAATCGCATTGATCTTCACAACAGCCATGGCGATCACCCTACCGGCGGAGGGTGTCCCTCAACTCTTCCCTTCGGCTGCCGTGCGAGCCTCCTCCGGCCGGCGGTGACTCTGGTCGGAGTCCTGCCCCGACACAGCCGATAAGGTTCTACCCCGTGAGTGCGGATGTGGGCTTCATCGACTACGGCGGGATGCCCGGGTGTCCGCCGATCGTGCTGTTGCACGGGTTGATGGGCCGAGGCCGGACCTGGCAGCGCCAGGTCCCTTGGCTCCGCAAATACGGACGAGTGTTCGCCTACGACGCGGCGTGGCATCGCGGAGCCGAGACCGCCGAAGAGCCGTCACCCGAAAACCTCTGCACCGAGCGGTTTGTCGGTGACCTGGCCGAAGTGCTGACGTGGATCGACATGGGTCCGGCTGTTCTGGTGGGGCATTCCATGGGCGGCCTACACGCATGGTGTGCCGCTGCGGACTACCCCGAGCTGGTGTCTGCTCTGGTGATCGAGGACATGGCACCGGATTTTCGTGGTCGCACCACCGCGGGGTGGCGCCCATGGTTCGAGTCGTGGCCGGACCGCTTCGAGACACTTGCGCACGCGCAGCAGATGTTCGGTGAAGTGGCCGGCCGCTACTTCTACGAGGCATTCGACGACGGGGCGCTACACGGTCGTCTCGATGTCTGGGCGCAGATCGCCGAAGAGTGGGGTCGCCGAGACTTCTGGAAGCAGTGGGATGCGGTGGCGGTACCGAGCCTGCTGCTCGAGGCCGAGAACAGTGTCACCCCGCCAGGTCAGATGCACACCATGTCGCAGGCTCACGAGAACGCAATCCTGTTGCGGGTCAGAGGATCTGACCATTTGATCCATGACTCCGCGCCCGACGAGTACCGCGGTGCAGTCGAGGCATTCCTGTCCGGACTGACCTGATCGGTCCGGCGATCATCCTTCGCCCGCCAGCGCGAACCGCCCGTCGTCGGTGATCTCCGCCAATCCGTCGACGAGCAGCGAGTCGAGCGCACGATCGCGTTGTGCTGTGTCGGTGGTCCACACCAGATCGAGTCGCGCCCGCTCGACGGGGATGTTGCTGCCCCGCAACACATCCAGCAGCAGTCCGCGCACCTGACGGTCGGTTCCGGCGAACTTCTGTACCTTGCGGGCCGGCCCATCGTGTGCGGGCCGACCGGCCTCGACCCACCGGCACCCGGTGAGGGGGCAGATCTGGCAGCGGGGGTTCTTGGCGACGCAGACCAGCGCGCCCAACTCCATCAGGGCCGCGGAGAAGCGGGGCGCGCACGAGTCGGCGGGCAAGAGGCCCGCGACATCAACGAGGTCGGCCCGTGCGGGATTGCCGGGTTCGGCCCTGCCGTGGACGGCTCGGGCGACGACTCGCCGGACATTGGTGTCGACCACCGGCACCGACTGACCGTAGGCAAAGCACGCGATGGCGCGGGCCGTGTAGTCGCCGATGCCGGGAAGCGTGAGCAAGACGTCGACGTCGCTGGGGACCACGTCGCCGTGCTCGGCGGCGAGTACGGCCGAGCATGCGTGCAGACGCATCGCGCGTCGCGGATAGCCGAGCTTGCCCCAGGCCCGCACCACCTCACCCACCGGGCTCGCGGCCATTGCCGACGGGACCGGCCAACGTTCGATCCACTGCTCCCAGATCGGCGCCACCCGTGACACCGGCGTCTGCTGGAGCATGATCTCGCTGATCAGGATGTGCCAGGCCGTGACGCCGCGACGTCGCCAGGGAAGGTCGCGTTCGGCCTGATCGAACCAACTGAGCAAGTTGGTGGGCGGGACCGGAGACGGGGAGTGCAGAATGTCAGCCATGGCTCAAACAACCCCCGCTCAGGCATGGAAATCGCTGCGTGAAGGCAATGAACGCTTCGTGGCAGGCAAGTCGCTTCATCCCAGTCAGGGTATCGAGGACCGCGCCCGGCTCGCCGCCGGGCAGCATCCGCGGGCGGTGCTCTTCGGGTGCGCCGACTCGCGTGTGGCGGCGGAGATCATCTTCGATCAGGGGCTCGGCGAGATGTTCGTGATCCGCACGGCCGGCCACGTCATCGATTCGGCGGTGCTGGGCTCGATCGAGTACGCCGTGGAAGTTCTCGACGTGCCGCTGATCGCCGTTCTCGGGCACGACAGTTGCGGTGCCGTCCGCGCGACACTGGACGCACTCGACGACCTGCAGATCCCCGGAGGGTTCATCCGCGACGTCGTCGAACGCGTCACGCCGAGCATCCTTGCCGGACGCAGCGAAGGTCTCACCCGCGTCGACGAGTTCGAAGCCAGGCATGTGAAGGAAACCGGCCGCCTGATGGTCCAGCGCAGCCGGATCATCTCCGACAAGATCGAGCGTGGCGAACTGGGAATCGTCGGACTCACGTACGAACTGGCCGAAGGTGTGGTTCGTCTGAACGGGACGCTCGGCGAGATCGGTGAGGATCCGGAGATGCCCAGCCTGGCGTCGTAAATCCAGCGCCTTTGAGATGTCTCGCACAGAGGTTAAATGCGACACGCCGCGCGAGGTGAGCCGGTGGCCACCGCGGTGCCACTAGCGTCGGGGTGTGCTAGATCCTCAGGGCCCCCTGCCGCCGGAAATTTACTGGCGCCGACGCGCACTCGCGGTCGGCGTTCTGGTGGTGGTGCTTGCTGTGATCATCGGACTCGTCTTCTGGGTGACCGGTGACGACAACGGGAAGAACACGGCCAACAGCACCGAGCTGAATGCGTCGTCGAGCTACGCGCTGCCGTCGGCCTACCAGGATCCGTCGGCATCGCAGTCCGCGGTTCCCGGTGGCGGTTCGGGTGGTACCGGCGGAGGAAACGTCGCCGGTGCGAACCCCGATCAGCCCGGTGCCTCAGGTGCTCCCGGTATCCCAGGCGGAACCCCGGTCGGGGAGACGCCGCAACCTGTCCCGGCCAGCGGGCTGTGCCCCGACCAGAACATCTCCGTGGTGCTCTACACCGACAAGCCGGCATACGTCGAGGGCGAGCAGCCGATCTTCACCATCGCCATCACCAATGCGGGTCTCTCCGATTGCACCCGCGACGTCGGCAAGGGCATGCAGAACGTGACCGTGCTGAACCTCGCAGGCGACCGCCGTATCTGGTCGTCCGGCGACTGCGCGCCGGTCGAAGGCGTCAACAACCAGCTCCTCAAGCCGGGGCAGCAGGTCAAGGACACCATCGACTGGTCGGGTACCACCAGCAGTCCCGGTTGCGAGACACCGCGCCAACCCGTTGCCCCCGGCGCCTACCAGGCCGTCGCGAAGATCGGTGAGAAGCCGAGCGCCCCAATCACTTTCAACGTGAATCGACCGAACGCGCAGTAACATCTGCTCGCTCCGCTCGCTTGTCGGTGTGGCCTCGGTCGGTTGTTCTTCCCTTCTCCTCACATCGCTGCGCTCGTTCGTCGGCAGTCCAGAACAACCGGGCCACACCTCAGTAACATCTGCTCGCTGCCGCGCCTGTCGGTGTGGCAGTCACTCGCGAGCTCTTCCTACGTCGACTTAGTCGCTGCGCTCCCTCGCTCCTCCGTCCAGAGCACGCGGGCCACACCTCCCGAAGAATCGTGGTGGGCGGGGCAGTTCCTAATCAAAACGTTCGATGCTGGACTCGGCCAGCCGGGACAGTCCCTCGCGGATGTGCCGGGCCCAGATGCTGCCGATGCCCTCGACCGCCTGCAGGTCCGCAGCGGTGGCTGCCAGTAGCGCTTGCAGCGTGCCGTAGCTGCGGACGAGTCGGTCGATGTGCGCGAACTGCAGACGCGGGATCCGGGCCAGCAATCGGTAACCCCGCGGGCTCATCGCGGTGTCCTGGGCATCGATCGTATTCGGGTAGCCGAAAGCCCGGGCCAGTGCAGTGAGATCCAAAAGATCGGTGTCCGTGAGGTTTTCGATGGCGGTGAGGGCCTGCTCGACCTCCATCGTGCTGGCGGGCTCGGGACTGGCGAAGTAGTCGCGCACCACCAGTTCGCGTTGAGAGTCGTTGTCGCCCACCAGCTCTTCGAGCTGCAGCCGCAGCTGACGGCCGTTGACGCCGAGTTCGAGAACGTAGTGCTCGATCTCCTCGGACACCCGGCGGACCATCTCGAGGCGCTGCACAACGGTCATCGCATCGCGCAGCGTTACGTAATCTTCGATCTCCGATCGTGAAAGCGCGGTGCTGACCTCGTCGAGTCGAGTCTTGTATCGCTCGAGAGTGGCAACAGCGAGATTGGCGCGCGAAAGGATCGCGTCCGATCCTTCGACGACATACCGGATTCCGGCCACGTAGGCACTCACGATGGACATCGAGGCGCTGACCGAGATCACCGGGTAGCCGGTCTGGATGGCGGTGCGTTCGGCAGAACGATGCCGGGTGCCCGATTCTTCGGTCGGGATGGACGGGTCGGGCACCAATTGCACGTTGGCACGCACGATTCTGGCGCCGTCGGTGGACAGCACCACCGCGCCGTCCATCTTCGACAGCTCGCGCAGGCGGGTGGGAGCGAACGCGACGTCCAGATGGAAGCCACCGGCACAGATCCGTTCGACCTCGGGATCGTGCCCGATGACGATCAAAGCGCCTGTGCGGCCACGCAGGATGCGTTCAAGGCCGTCTCGCAGCGGAGTGCCCGGTGCCAGCCGGGCAATCGTGGTGCGGAGCAGGTCCGAGGCCGGAACCTCAGCCATGAGGCGCCTTTCTGTTGTCCATGAGATGGAGACTAGATTAGCTGTCTGTGAAAACAACTTTCGTGCTGCCCGATGAGCTGGTCCCGGCAAGCCGTTCGGCCAAGGCCCCGGCACCCGGTGAAGTGGTGCGGGCGCACAACCCCATGTGCTTCGGCTGCGGTGATCGCTCGGAGGCCGGTCTGCACATGAAGGCGATCGCGGGCGAGGGCACCGACGTCACCGCCCGGATGCAGGTGGAGCCCCGATTCGAAGGCGGCCCCGGCGTCATCCACGGGGGCATCCTCTCCACCGCGTTCGACGAGGTGATGGGTCTGACGCACTGGATGGTGGGCGCTATCGCGGTGACAGCGCACCTGGAGATCGACTTCGCCAAGCCCATCCCGGTGGGCAGTGAACTACGGCTCGAGGCCGAGACGGTCGGCACCGTTCGGCGCAAGCTGTATTCGCGCGCCGTTGCCTACCTGGGCGACGACACCGAGCCCGTGGGTGCCGCACACGCGATCTTCGTCCAGATCAAGCCTCTGGAGCACTTCAAGGACAGCTTCGAGGCGAGTGGTGCGGCCGAGTTCTACGGCGAGCGCATCGCCCGCCACGATCGGGGAAGCAGCAGCGTTTAGAACCGGTAGGGGCTGGCGGGACCTTTCAGTGCCGTTCGCATGGCGGTCTGCAGATCGGCCACCTGGGTGATCTTCATGCCCGACGGCAGATCGAGCGAACCGGCCGGGACGATCGCGTGTTTGAAGCCGAGTCGCTTGGCCTCGGCCACCCGTTTGCCGACGCCGGCCACGCGGCGCACCTCGCCCGCGAGGCCGATCTCGCCGATGGCGACCATGGACCCGGGCAATGAGCGGTCGGCCAGGATGGAGCTGAGTGCCAACGCGACCGAGAGGTCGGCCGCAGGTTCGCTGAGTTTCATCCCGCCGACGGTGGCCACGTAGACGTCCTGGTCGTGGGTGGGCAGATGGGCGCGAGCCGAGCAGACCGCCAAAATCATTGCGACCCTTGCCGAATCGAGGCCGACAACCGCACGCCGCGGGTTGGCCAGACTCGATTTCGAGACCAGGGCCTGCACTTCGCCGACCAGCGGACGTTTGCCGTCCATGGCAACGGTGATCGCGGTTCCGGCGACTCCGATGTCGCGGTGATGCAGGAACAGTCCCGAGGGGTCGGTGACCTCGTGGATGCCGTCTTCACGCTGTTCGAAGCAGCCGACCTCATCGGCCGCGCCGAACCGGTTCTTGATGCCGCGGACCATCCGCAGGGTCGAATGCTTGTCGCCCTCGAACGAGAGGACCACGTCCACGAGGTGCTCGAGAGAGCGGGGGCCGGCGACGGTGCCGTCCTTGGTGACGTGCCCGACCAGGATCACCGCGATGCCCGAGTTCTTTGCCAGTGAGGTCAAAGCTGTTGTCACCGCACGGATCTGGGTGACACCGCCGTTCACGCCATCGACGTTCTGGGCCACCATCGTCTGCACCGAGTCGACGATCATCAGCGATGGCATGACCGCCTCCGCGTGACCGAGCACCGCGCCGAGGTCGGACTCGGCGGCGAGGAAGATCTCGTCGTGTACCGCCCCCGTGCGTTCGGCGCGCAGGCGCACCTGGCCCGCGGACTCCTCACCGGTGACGTACAGCGCGCGTTTGCCTTGCAGCGCCCAACGTTTGACGGTTTCGAGCAGGAGGGTGGATTTGCCCACGCCGGGTTCACCGGCGAGCAGTATGACCGAACCGGGGACCACGCCGGTGCCGAGGACGCGGTCGAGTTCGCCGATGCCGGTGGGAAAAGCTGCGGTGTGGCTGACGTCGATCTGACTCATCGGCCGGGCGGGTGCGCTCGGGATGGTCGCGACCGTGGCGGACTTGCCGCCGCCTATGCCCGCGCCACCGCCGGTGGCCATGGCGACTGCGTCGACAGAACCCCATTCGCCGCATTCCGGGCAGCGGCCCACCCATTTGGCGACCTGGTATCCGCAGGCGCTACATCGATATGTCGATTTGGGTTTGGCCACCGCGCAACTCTAGCCACGGTGACCGACACCGAACCGCCGGAGCGGACTAGTGGCCTCCGCCATGGTCTTCTTCGACCACGCCGCGTGCCTTGTCCTGGCGGGGCAGCAGTGGCCCGGCGTCGACCGGCACGTTGAGGGTGGTCTCGCCGGCCTGCTGGAAGTCGAAGGTCAGCGGGACCGTGAGGCCCGGGGTGATGGTCTTCGCGGTGCCCGTGATGGTGACGGTGATGCGCTTCTCGCTGGGGTCTTCCGGTTCTGCGCTGGTGGTGAGCAGCAGTCCCGGGGTGCCGGCCCGCAGCGACTTGGTGGCCGGGATCTCGGTGGGACCGTCGATGGTCACCTTGCCTTCGCCGTTGGCGAACTCGATGGACTCGAGCTTGTCGGCGACGTCCGGGCTGGTGTTGGAGATCAGGAACGACATCTCGAGCGGCCCGCCGTTGGCGAAGGCCACATCTCCGGACTCGGGGAAGACAACCGCGACGTCGCGCAGGGCGAGCGGGCCGACGGTGGCCGAGTTGCCGTTGACGGCGGAGGCCTGGTTGGCAGTCTGCGAGGTCTGGCCCGCACTGCACGCGGTGGTGCCGAGTGCCAGACCGGTCGCGATCGCCCCGACGGCGATGGCCGAAGCCACCCGGCGTCGCCGGACATTACGGGTCGGCCCAAACTCTCGTTCCACCGAAACTCTCTCCACTGACACCGGTTTTCCTCCGAGGTAGGTCCTGATGCTGCGCCCGCTCGTCAGTCGGCTCAGGTGGCCCGAGAACCCGCTCAGATCGACTGCGCAGTGCGTGCACTACGGAGCGTAGTGGGCCGGTCGCGAGAAATCGCGATGGGGTGCCGAAATCGCTGCAGAACGAGCTCGCGGACGAGGTCCCTCAGAGTTGCTCGACGATGGAGTTCGGGCAGTGTCCCAGCACACTTTTCAGGCATCGTCAAGGCTCGCGAAAGCACCTCTACGTCGCTGACCTGCACCGTTGTCTGATGTCGCGGGAGCCGCCGTGCTAGACTCGGGTAATGGAAAGGGGCATGGAACATTGAATTTCAAAGTTGGTGACACCGTTGTCTACCCCCATCACGGTGCTGCCTTGGTCGAAGACATCGTGACCCGAACCATCAAGGGAGAGGCCGTCGAATACCTCGTCCTCAAGGTGGCGGATGGCGACATGACGGTCCAGATACCTTCCACAAAGCTCGAATATGTGGGTGTGCGTGATGTGGTCGGAGAAGAGGGTCTCGGCAAGGTGTTCGATGTGCTTCGCGCACCGCACACCGAGGAGCCCACGAACTGGGCCCGCCGTTTCAAGGCGAACCAGGAGAAGCTGATCTCCGGCGACATCATCAAGGTCGCCGAGATCGTGCGTGACCTCTGGCGTCGTGAGCAGGACCGTGGACTGTCCGCCGGCGAGAAGCGGATGCTCACCCGGGCACGCCGCGTCCTCGTCGATGAACTCTCGCTCGCGCAGAACACCAACGACGAGAAGGCCTCCATCATTCTCGACGAGGTTCTCGCCGCCGCTTCGTAGACCGGGCATCTGGTCGTCTTGGCATCTACTGTCGCGTTGATCCCGGCTGCCGGTCGCGGAGAGCGGCTCGGTGCCGGATTGCCCAAGGCTTTTGTCGACCTCGCAGGCCACTCCATGCTGCATCGCGCTGTGCGCGGTGTGCAGGCCAGCGGGGTCGTCGAGCATGTCGTGTTGTCCGTCCCGACCGGTCTCGTAGACCAGGTCCGGGCGGACTTCCCCGAGGTGACCGTGGTGGCAGGTGGCGCTCAACGAGGCGACTCGGTGCGAGCGGCTCTCGCCGCCGCCCCCGCCGCAGACGTGGTCTTGGTCCACGATGCGGCCCGGTGCCTCACCCCGCCGACGTTGTTCGTCTCCGTCGTCGAGGCCGTGCTCGGCGGAGCTCGGGCCGTGGTCCCGGGGGCTCCCGTCACGGACACCATCAAGTCTGTTGATCCTGCCGGTGTGGTCACCGGAACCGTCGACCGCACGACTCTGCGTGCGATCCAAACTCCTCAAGGCTTCGATTTTGACGTCTTGAGCTCGGCATATGCCAACGCTGACGCCGACTTCACCGACGACGCCGGACTCGTCGAATCTCATGGCGTCGCCGTTCACACCATCGCGGGAGATCCCTTGGC
This sequence comes from Williamsia muralis, assembly GCF_051487485.1. Taxonomy (GTDB): domain Bacteria; phylum Actinomycetota; class Actinomycetes; order Mycobacteriales; family Mycobacteriaceae; genus Williamsia; species Williamsia muralis_B. The sequence goes on from NZ_JAHVCV010000006.1 coordinate 229,079, forward strand.
CTTCAAGATCACCACCCCGTGGGACCTCCGGCTCGCCTCCTGGTTGCTGGCCGATGAGGCACGAACGTGAGGGTGGGAATCGGTACCGACGTCCACCCCGTCGAGCAGGGCCGGCCGTGCTGGATGGCCGGGCTGCTCTTTGTCGACGCGGATGGCTGCGCCGGTCACTCCGACGGGGATGTCGCCGCGCACGCCCTGTGCGACGCCCTGCTCTCGGCCGCCGGGCTCGGCGATCTGGGCTCGGTGTTCGGAACCGGACGTCCGGAGTGGGACGGCGTCAGCGGCGCCCGCATGCTCGGCCACGTCCGCGAACTCATCGAATCGCAGGGTTGGCGCGTCGGGAACGCGGCAGTGCAGGTGATCGGCAACAGGCCCAAGATCGGGCCCCGCCGCGCGGAGGCCCAGCAGGTGCTCACCGAGCTCGTAGGCGGACCGGTGTCGGTGTCTGCGACCACCACTGATGGTCTCGGACTGACCGGCCGCGGTGAGGGCATCGCCGCCGTGGCCACAGCCTTGCTGCTTGACCAGTAGGATTGCCGATCGTGACCCTGCGCCTCTACGACACCGCCGCCCGAGATGTACGTGACTTCACGCCACTGCGTCCCGGCCATGCGTCGGTCTATCTGTGTGGCGCCACCGTGCAGGGAATTCCTCACATCGGTCACGTGCGCAGTGGCATCGCGTTCGACGTCCTGCGCCGCTGGCTCACCCACGAAGGCTACGACGTCGCGTTTGTGCGCAATGTGACCGACATCGAGGACAAGATCCTGACGAAGGCCGCCGACGCGGGAAGGCCGTGGTGGGAATGGGCTGCCACTCACGAGCGCGAGTTCAGCTGGGCCTACGACCAGCTGGGCGTGCTGCCGCCGTCTGCCGAACCGCGGGCGACCGGGTTCATCACCCAGATGGTCGAGTACATGGAACGCCTCATCGACCGCGGTCACGCCTACGCTTCCGATGGCAACGTCTACTTCGACGTCCAGAGTCTTCCCGAGTACGGCTCGCTGTCCGGTCATCGCCTCGACGATGTCCATCAGGGCGAGAGTGCAGGGACCGGGAAACGCGATCCACGCGACTTCACCCTGTGGAAGAGCGTGAAGCCAGGCGAACCCTCATGGCCGACGCCGTGGGGCCGCGGGCGCCCGGGATGGCATCTCGAATGCTCGGCGATGGCCACCACCCTTCTCGGTCCGGAATTCGACATCCATTGCGGTGGAATGGATCTGGTGTTCCCGCATCACGAGAACGAAGTGGCCCAGAGCCATGGGGCGGGAGATCCGTTCGCGCGCTACTGGTTGCACAACGGCTGGGTCACCATGGGTGGCGAGAAGATGTCGAAGTCTCTCGGCAACGTGGTCTCCATCCCGGCGATGCTCCAGCAGGTCCGGGCTGTGGAATTGCGATACTACCTCGGCAGCGCGCACTACCGGTCGATGCTCGAATACTCGCCACGTGCTCTCGAAGATGCCGCTGAGGCGTACAAGAGGCTCGAATCCTTTGTCCACCGGACGGTTTCGCGCGTCGGCGATGTTCCCGTCGGCGAGGTGACCGCTGAGTTCGCAGCCGCTCTGAACGACGACCTCGGAGTGCCGGCGGCAATCGCGCAGGTCCACGGAACGGTCAAGGTGGGCAACACTGCGCTTGAGAGCGGTGACCACAAGACCGCGCTGGAGTCGGCATCGGCAGTGCGAGCCATGCTCGACGTGCTGGGCGTCGACCCGTTGGCAGAGAACTGGGCGGACAGCCGCGACGACACTTCGCTCACCGCTGCGCTCGACGTTCTCGTCCGGGCAGAACTCGACCGCCGCACCGCCGCTCGGGCGGAGAAGAACTGGGCCGTGGCAGACGAGGTGCGCGACCGGCTGGCCAAGGCCGGGATCGACGTGACAGATACACCGGATGGACCGCAGTGGTCGTTGACGGACAAGTAGGAAACGACACAGAACATGGAGTCCGACCGGTGAACCACGAGGCAACGGCCCGATCCACGGGTCCATCGGCCCGACCTATCGAAGGGGCTGGTAACTGATGGCCGGCAATTCCAAACGCAAGGGCGCCATCCGCAAGGGTGGCACCAAGAAGGGGCAGACCGTCGGATCCGGCGGTCAGCGTCGGCGCGGTCTCGAAGGCAGGGGGGCGACCCCGAAAGCCGTTGACCGGCCTTACCATTCGGCACACAAGCGAGCCAAGGCCGCAACGAAGGCCTCGTCTGCAGGTGCCGGTCGTCCGCAGCGCAAGGCCGCCGACGAAGGGCCCGAATACGTCCTCGGACGTAACCCGGTGGTCGAATGCCTGCGCGCTGGTGTCCCCGCCACCGCGCTGTACGTGGTGCTGGGCGCCGACGCCGACGAGCGGGTCACCGAGGCCGTCCAGATCGCCGGCAACAAAGGCATCTCGATCCTTGAGGTGCAACGGCCCGAACTCGACCGGATGAGCTCGAACGGCATGCACCAGGGCATCGCCCTGCAGGTCCCGCCGTACCGCTACGCCCATCCCACCGATCTGATGCAGCTGGCCATCGACAGCGGCCAGCCTCCCTTGCTGGTGGCCCTCGACAACATCACCGACCCGCGAAACCTCGGCGCCGTGATCCGTTCGGTCGCCGCATTCGGCGGACACGGTGTGGTGATCCCGGCTCGCCGCAGCGCCTCGGTCACCGCCGTCGCATGGCGCACCAGTGCGGGTGCCGCCGCACGGCTGCCCGTCGCCCAGGCCACCAACCTCACCAGAACACTCAAGGAGTGGGCTCAGTCGGGTGTGCAGCTGGTCGGTCTCGACGCCGACGGCGACGTCACCCTCGACGACTACGACGGTTCGGGTCCCACCGTGATCGTGGTCGGGTCCGAGGGCAAGGGTCTGTCGCGGCTGGTCCGCGAGTCGTGCGACTCGATCCTGTCCATCCCGATGGCCGGCGACGTCGAAAGTCTCAACGCGTCGGTCGCCGCCGGAGTGGTACTCGCGGAGTTCGCGCGCCAGCGCCGTTCTTGATCAGCAACCGTTCGTAGCTTCGATACAACAATGGCGTAGTCGACCTGTCGGTCGACTACGCCATTGTGTTGAGAGCTATCGGTGTTCCGGGCTCGAGTCCTAGGTCCGGCTCTCCGTTTTCTTCTTGTCAGGCACCAGTGCGTTCATCGCGACCTTGATCACGATGCCCACGACGATGATGACGATGCCGACCACGGTGCTGGTGGAATCGGTGACCAGACCGGCGACGCCGGTGACGATGACAAAGATCGGCACCCAATCCCACAGCCGCGCCAGTGACTGCGGCACCACGTCTTCTCCGCCCTTCGCCATCTCTTTGGCAACGGCGTACTCGGGGTAGAACTCGGTGAACGAGATCGCGAAGATGGTACCGGCCAAGCCGATGATCCAGCCTGTCCAGAAGTTGTTGTTGTCTTGCAGGACGGCGTCGCCGTAGAACCCGGCAACCGCTCCGACCCCGAATCCGATGACCCAGGACCAGGTGATCATGTAGTTGATGTGGATGAACAGCGGGTTGTCCCACATCTCTTCCGGCTCAGACTCTTTCGCGTACTGCATCGTGAAGGGCTGGCGAATCAGAATCGAGCCCAGAGCAAAGGAGACCAGAGCGACGTTGGTCATCTCCCCGCCCCACATCTCCAGCCAATCGACCACGCCGGCCGCAGCGAACTGGGCGAGCAGCACCATCGAAGAGAAGTAGACCAGGTCGAAGATCTCGAGGAACTTGATCTTGCTACCGCGCTTGTGGCCGCCGATGACAATGAGTAGCGAGAGGCCGAACGCGACGGCTGCCGCTTCCTCGAACCGTCCCGGACCATTGATGAAACCCATCACGATCCATGGGGTCATGCCGGCGAAAGGCGAATTCAGGAAGGCCGACAGAACGCGTCCGAACTTCGATTGGGTGACGACCGGCGAGACCGTCTTGTTCTGATCGGAATTATCTGTCACGGCTACGTGGCCTTATCTCGCATTGGAGCACAGGGAGTTTGGGGTGATTCTTGACGATCGTAACGGTAGTCAGGTCGGGTCACCGCACGAAATCGTCAAGCCGGATCGCCGCGAAGGAAATTGATGATGACCGGATTGACAACACCCGGGGTCTCGATCGGGATCAGATGTGTGCCAGGAAGAACCGCAAGACGTGCGTTGGGCAGTACCTTCACGATGTCCGCGCTGTGTTCGAGTGTCACCTCGTCGTGATCGCCTTGCATCACCAGAGTCGGGGCGGTGATTCCACTCAAGTCGGAAAGCGCCATCTCGGGTTCGTTCGCAATCATCGTGGTGGTTTTCTCGAATACAACCGGGAAATGCTCATCGCCGTCCGGCGAGGTCTCTGCGTAGTCGGACCGCAAGAATTGCACGATCTCCGAATTGATGTCGTCGAGGGAATCGAGTAGTCCGCCGCTGGTCCGTCCGGACGAGTTCAGATATTGCCCCAGGACAATCATCCGGTTCACCAGATCGGGACGTTTGAGGGCGACAAGGAATGCGATGACGGCGCCGTCGCTCCAGCCGACCAGGTGCGCCGGCCCGCCGACAATCCCGTCGAGATAGGCGATGGTCTCTTCGGCCATGTCCTCGTAGTGGAACTCATCGGTGACGTCGGCGCTGTGTCCGTGACCATGGCGCTCGGGGGCGTAGACCGTGTACCCGGCGTCGACCAAGGGCTGGAACTGTCCGCCCCAGTCCGCGGCCGAGGAGAACGCGCCGTGCAGCAGAACCACTGCGTCGCCCTCGCCGGCCACCTGATGCCACACCGGCGTGTCGGCAGACGGGTGGTTTATTTTGACGTATCCGGTGTACTCGGTGGTCATGCGTTCGAGTTTTTCAGATCACCGGCCGTGTCGTGTTGCGAATGAGCGCGATAGCGGGCGAGTGACCGCTATTGGACCGATAGGGTCGAAAACATGGTGAGTACTAGTACGAGGGTGACCCTGTCCGACGGGGTCGTCGAGGGTGTCCGCGACGGCGACATCGTCCGCTGGCGCGGCATTCCTTTTGCCGCACCCCCGGTCGGTGACCTGCGACTGCGGGCGCCTCAGCCGGCAATCGGATGGGAAGGTGTGCTCAAGGCCGACAGCTTCAGGAACGCTGCGCCGCAGAATCCGAAGTACGCGCTGGTCGAGCGCGGGCGCAAGCAACCCGTCAGCGAAGACTGCCTGACGGTCAACGTGGTGGCACCGGCACGCACGTCGAACAAGCCGCGGGCGGTGATGGTTTTCATCCACGGCGGCGCGTACATCCTCGGATCCACCGCCACGCCGCTCTACTACGGCCACGACCTCGTCCGGCGCGGCGACGTGATCTTCGTGTCGATGAACTACCGGCTCGGTCCACTGGGCTACGGCGACTTCACCAGGTACTCGACCCCGGACCGCCCCTTCGAGACCAATCTCGGATTGCGTGACCAGGTGGCCGCGCTGCAGTGGGTGAAAGACAACATCGCCGACTTCGGAGGCGACCCAGACAACGTCACGATCTTCGGGGAGAGCGCCGGCGGCAACGCCGTCACGACGCTGATGGCCACGCCTGCGGCCGGCGGCCTGTTCCACCGCGCCATCGCCGAGAGTTCTGCGCCGATGCTGACCCTGCACCAGCACTACGCCCAGCGATTCGCCGACAAGATGGGCGAACTGCTGACCGCCGACACCGGTATCTCGGACGTCGCCGAAGCCCTGGCCTCGGCGTCGCTGGCCGAGATCGGCCGCGCCGGGCACCGGTTGGCCAGGTGGGTGACCAGGGACACCCCCGGTCTGCTGCCGTTCGGGCCCGTCGTCGACGGCGACTACCTGCCCGTGGCGCCTGTGGAGGCCTTTGCCGATGGATCGGCGCACCAGGTGCCGATGATCATCGGCACCAACAAGAACGAGGGAACGCTCTTCAAGCGGCTGCCGCAAGGCATGCTGTCCACCGAAGAGGTCATCACGGAGATGTTCGCCAACACCGAACCCGACGCGCAGGATCGCATCACGTCTGCCTACAACGGTTACCCCAGCCCGCGATCGATGGTGCAGTTCGGCGGCGACTACATCTTCTGGGTGGGCAGTGTGGCTGTGACACAAGCGCATTCCGAGCACGCGCCCACCTACGCGTACCGATATGACTACTCACCGAAGGTGATGAGGTGGATGGGTCTCGGAGCCACCCACGCGTCCGAACTGCTTGCGGTGTTCGGCATCTACCGCGGTAAGGCCGGCCGGCTGCTGACCCAGCTCGGCGATCGGCGAGATGCCCTCCGCGTCACCGGTGAGGTGCAGGATCAGTGGCTGGCGTTCGCCAAAACCGGCGAGCCGCTACCCAGTTGGCCCCGGTACACGCCGAAGGTGCGCGCCACCAGGATCTTCGACAAGCACTCCTATGTGGAGGTGGACCCGATGCGGGCACGGCGCGAGGCATGGGACGGGTTCGGCGACTACGCTGCGAAGGTCCCCGGCGCCGAAGCCGCCGAGGAAACCCTTGAGAACGTGTGACGGCCGCACGTCGGTGAACATCTGAAGCTGGGAGATGCGAATGCGTGTATTTGGCTCCGCGACCGAGGTTTTGACTGCTGTCGGAAGCGAGTTGGGCAGCAGCGAATGGATCACGGTGACCCAGGAGCGGGTTGACCAGTTCGCCGAGGCGACCGGTGATCACCAGTGGATCCACGTGGACGTCGAGCGCGCAAAAGCGGAGAGCCCGTACGGCGGCACCATCGCCCACGGGTTCCTGAGCCTGTCTCTCCTTCCGATGCTGGGCGCGCAGATCTACGGGTTCGAGGGTGTGAAGATGGCCCTGAACTACGGCAGCAACAAGGTGCGTTTTCCGTCCCCGGTCCTGGTGGGATCGAAGGTCCGGCTCACCACCACCCTCGCCGAGGCGACCGACCTCGGCGACGGTGCGATCCAGATCGTGTTCGGTCACACGCTTGCCGTGGAGGGCACGGCCAAACCCGCGGTGGTCGCGGAGATGGTTGTCCGGGTTGTGTTTTGAGGCGTGCTGCTTGGCTGAGTACAGTCGCGGCGGCGATGATCGTCGCCGGATGCGGCGGGTCTGATCCCGATCCGGCGGTGACCACCGAACCGGTTGTCAGTGAGTCGGCCCCGACAACCTCAGCGGCGACGACCGCGGCCACCCCGTCCACCCCTGTGTATCTGCCACCGTTCATCGACCACGTCGCCTGGACGCAGACCGAGCAGGGCCCGAGTCTGCAGGTGTTTCCAACCGAGTCCGGACGCAACACGCAGGGCACCGGCGATCTGGATGCCAGCTGGGCCGAGGTGGTGGGGCTCGACCCCACGGCCGACACCCCGGGGATGCGCGATCAGTACGCCTGCCACTGGCGGTTCGCCCGAATCGTGGACCCGGACAAGACGAGCTGGAACCTGGAACCGTGGCGCCCCGTGGTCACCGAGTCGGAGATGATCTCCACGCGCTGCAATCCCGGCGGCGCCGAGGAATCAATTCCCTGACGTCGTCGCCGACCGGACCACCTGACCGACACGGAGCAGTCCGTGTGGATCATGTTGCTCGGCAAGGGCTCCGAGCCACACCAGGGTGTCCTCGTCGTAGCACCGCGCCAACCGGGCCGGACCAGTACCCGGAGCGAAGTTGGGTAGCTCACCCACCGACCAGGGCGCCACGGCGTCCAGTACGGCGCTCGCATGGGCGGGCACGTGCTCGGCGATCGGCGGCACGAGTGCACCGACCACCATCAAGTTGAACGACGCGCTGCGATGGCAGAAAGCGCTGCGCTGGGCTGCCGGCCGCGACATCGCACCCCCGAGCAGCCGTAATTCGACGACCACCTGCGGCGACCCCGACTCGGGGCCGGTGAGAGCGATGAGGGAATCGATCGCGTCGTCGCTCAGCTCGCCGAGCAGTGTGCTGCGCTCGTGCGTCGGCATGGGGTCGACGGGATCGGCGTGGATCGCCCCCATCGCCGCGTACGGCATGGGCGCCACCGCGTCGATCAGTGGTGTCGCGGCGGTGCGGATCGGCGCAAACAGGGCTTCGGCGGCGGTCGGCTCTGCGAGCGATGCGTAGCGGACCGCGAGCGTCAACCTGCCGGCCAGCTGCGGCGGAACGCCTGGCAGCGGCGGCAACTGCAGCAGGGCGATCGAGGTGTTCGTGTCCTCGGGAAGAGCCGCACTCCAGTCGCGCCAGACCCGCAGTACGTCGGCAGCGTCGGAACCATCGAAGTAGACGGCGCCACCGTAGATCTCCGATATGGGCAGCAGCTCGATCTCGACCGAGGTGACGATCCCCAGAGTGCCTTTCCCGCCGCGCAGCCCCCAGAACAGCTCGGCATGGTTGTCGGGGGTGACCTGCAGGATCTCGCCGCGCCCGGTGACCAGTTCGAACGATCGGACATGGTCGGACGACAGGCCCACACTGCGCACCAGTGGGCCGATACCACCGCCGGTCAGGAAGCCGATCACGCCCACGTGGGGCGCTGAGCCGGCCAGCGCGGCGAGGCCGTGCGCGGCAGCCGCATCGACGACCTGCTGCCACCGCACGCCGGCGCCGAGCTTGGCCGTACGTGTCTGCGGTTCCACCACGCAGCCGTTCAACTCGGCGGTGTGCACCAGGATCGTGCCCGAATCGATCGGCAGAGCGCCGTGCCCCGTGGCCTGCACGGCAACCGTCAGCCCGCGACGCGCGGCCACGCGCAACGTGGCCGCGACGTCGGCGGCCGAGGTGGCGAACACAACTGCGCACGGCTCGGACGGCACCGAGACGTTCCAGGGCGTCGCGCGCGTGTAGTCGGGATCAGCAGGCCCGGCAACCACACCGGACACGGCGGCACGCAGTTCGGTGGCCGGGTCGGCGTGGGTGCTCTCGGTGGTCGTGGTCATCGTGTGCGGACGCCTCTCGTCATCGGGGAAGTCGATGGCAACAGGTTGCGTCACATCACTTGGCATCTGCTTGGTGACGAGTCCAAGGAAACGTCAAGAAATGGACCGGATCCATTCAGGGAACCCGGCGCAGGTCGGCGTCAGGCCTGCTCACGCACTGTGCGCACGTCCTCGAGGAGGCCCGCCATCCCGAACTCGGCCGCCCGGGCACCGATGCCATCGAGTTCGTCGAGGTGTCGTTCGGCCGGTGGACGCAGTTGCCACTGGAGGAGCCGGCAACGAAGGACGGTCGGTTGCCCGCCGTTGCGGTCGGCAACCTCGGCCGCGAGCGCCACTGCCTCGGTTGCGGCGGCGGTGTCGCCCAGCAACATGTGAAGTCTGGCGATCGCGAGGTCCACCGGGCCGACCGAACTGAGTTGACCGATCACGCCGATGCACCCGGTGAAGGGTTCGAGTTCGGCGATGAAGTCTGCGGCGAACTTGGTCAGATCGAACTGCGCCACCAGATGGGCGAGAGCCGTCGCGTGGCCGAGTGTGTGCCACACATGGGCGCCGCGAGTGTCCTGCCTCTGCCGGACAAGCTTCTCGGCCAGGTTCCGGTCGACCGGAGCACCGGGGACGGTGGCCAATCCGGCCGCGATGACGCCGATCATGTCGGTGTCCTCGGCGCTGGCTGCGACACCCTCGATCAGCTCGCGGGCCATCGACGCCTCGTCTTCGGACAGATGGCCCTGCTCGCGGCGCAAGCCCATCAAGGACATGTTGGACTGCCCGGTCACGTACAACTCGGTCTGTTCGTGAACACGTTTGGCGATGGCCCGGTGACGGGTGGCCCGTTCGAAGTCGCCGTCCCAGACCGCCACCACCACCTCCATCCAGCGGAGTTGTGCGCGCAAGATCGGCAGGTTCAGCTCCTCGCTGCCGTTGATCGCCTGGAGCAGATGGCCCCGCACCGCGTGCACGTCGCCAAGGGTGAACGCGGCCATGGTCGCGATCGAGTGTGCGATCACGGTGTCGAATCGGGCCTGACTGTGGGCGAAGGTCAGTAGGTTGCCGATCGTGGCGATGGCTTCGGCGGCATGGGTGGCCACACCGGAGAAAGTGATCAACCGGGCCATCATCACCTCGGCTGTGATCTCGGGGTCGTCCGCGATGGCCGCGAAATGTTCTGCGCGGACGATCAATTCGGGCGCAAGCGTGGGGTCGGGATGATAGCTGTGACCGACACACAGAGCCCCGAGAACCTGTGCACGCGCGGCAGATTCGTCTGCGACGATCTGTTCGGCGCGAAACAGCAGGGCCAGCAACGGCGCCGGGTCCTTGCCCGGGGTCACCCACGGCCACCCGCCGCCCGAACGCAGCAGTGATCCGGCCAGTTTTCCGATGGTCGCGGTCTTCTCGGTGCGGATGGCCATGGCGAGTTCCGTTTCGACCGTGTCGAGTACGGTCTGGCCACGGCCCGAACGTGACAGCGCCTCGAGGTAGGACACGGTGAGGCCGTCCCGCTCTGCGTCGTCCTGATCGGCTGCGGGCAACAGGTCGTAGGCCACCAGTGCCTGATGCCACCAGTTGGCCGCGGACTCGGAGTTCCATCGCTCGGCGGCAGCGGTGGCGGCCGCGATGCACGCGGCAACTGCAGTGCGGGCCTCCACCAGAGGTAGCGCGGCCATCAGATGTTGTGCACGCCTGCCCAACACGTCCGAGCCCGATGCGCCTTCGAGCACCTCGCCGACTTTGGCATGCGCGCGTTTACGACGCAGCGTCGGCATCTGGGCCAGCACTTCCTCGCGCAGCAATCCGTGGGCGAACGCATAACCGTCCGTGCCCGGGGCCGCGGCGATGATGCGGGCGTCGGCAGCCTCGTCGAGATGGTCGGCGAGCGAGTCGATGTCGAGGCGGGTGGTGGCCGAGAGCAGCGCCACGTCGATCGCGTCCCCGATGACCGCTGCCATCCGGAGCACCTGCAACACAGCAGGATCGAGGCCGGCCAACCTCAGGCCGAGCACGGACCGAACTGCTTGCGGCAGTTCACCGGCGTCGCGTTCGTCCTTGGACAGGCGTGCGTATTCGGAGACGAACAGCGGATTGCCGCCCGTGCGCCTGATCAGTCGGGAGACCTCCGTGTCGGACAGGGCCTCGTCGGCGATCTCATTGGCCAGCGTCGCGGCATCGTCATCGGCCAGCGCCGACACGACGATCTGACGATTGCCACCCCCGCGGGCGACCGCGCTGAGAAGCCGGCCGAGCGCGGTCCCGTGCTCGCCCTCGCGCAGAGTGATGATGAAGCCCACCGGGTGCCCGTGCACAGCGGTCGCCATGGACGCGAGCGCGCCCACCGACATCGCGTCGGCCCATTGGGCATCATCGATCACGACCGCCAGAGGTGTTGTGGCCGAACTCTGTTCGATGACACGCTGTACGCGGTCGTACGTGGTGAAGCGGGCGGTGTCGGCGTCCACACCGTCCTGGGTGGTGAGAATTTCGGCGGGGTCGCAGCCCAGTGCCTCCACGAGTTGGCGGGCGGGCCACCAGGCGGGCGCGCCCTCCTCGGGATTTCTCGCCCATACAGCGCGGCCACCCAGGGCCTGCATCCGTTGGGCGGCCTCGTCGGCGAGTCGTGTCTTTCCGATGCCCGGCGGGCCGATCAGGATGAGCCAGCGTGTGTTCCCCGCGACCACCTCACCGAGCAGTCTTCCGATGTGGTCGATCTCGCGTGCGCGACCCACGAGTTTGCCGTTCGATGCGGCAATCGAGGCCGGGGCCGGCTGATCCGGGACCGCCTCGGGCTCGGGTGAACGGATCTCGCTGGCCCCGGACCAGCTGGGTTTCCGGGGCCACGCAGCCAACTCCGGGTCGTGGCGCAGGATCGCGCCTTGCAGCTCGCGCAGTTCGGCGCTCGGTTCGAGTCCGAGGTCCTCGTCGAGTCTGCGCGCGTGTTCGGTGAAAACATCGAGGGCTTCGGCGGAGCGGCCCGCCCGGTGCAGCGCCATCATGTGCAGCCAGCAACTGCGATCGCGATAGGGCTGCTCGGTCTGCAGTGCCACCACATCGGCCAGTGCCTGAGGAACGCGCCCCAGCGCCAGGAGCGCGGTGATCCGATTCTCCCGGCACCCGCTGCGGAGTTCTTCGAGCCCGGCCGCCTCGGTCTGAACCCAGCCCTCGTCACCGAAACCGTCGAGCAGCCGTCCGCGCCACATGCCGAGAGCACGATCGGAGGTCTCGAGGGCCGGTGCCCAGTCTTCGCGGTCGGAGGCCTGGCGGGCCGAATTCGCCAGTTCCAGGAACTCGTCGATGTCGAGTTCGGAATCGTAGATCTCGAAGATGTACCCGTTCGACTGCCGCCGGATGGGTGAGGTGCCGACCGCGTCGTTACGCAGCGCCCGGCGCAGGTTCGAGATGTAGGCCTGCAGGCTTGACGTGGCACTCGGGGGAGCGTCTTCTCCCCAGATCGCGTCGGACAGCCGGTCGATGGAGACGACGGTGCCGCGATTGAGGAGCAACAGCGCCAGCACCATCCGTTGCTTGGGCGACCCGAGCTCCACGACCTGCGAGTGGTCGGCGCGACGGACCACAGACAGCGGTCCGAGCAACTGATACCGCATGGCCTGCCTTCCGGTCCGGGCCGCTTCTCGTGCAGCGTCGCCCGAATTGAGAGCTTAGGCGATCAGCCGCTCGGGCGTGCCGTTGCCGAGCAGGTTCGGACCAGCGGGACAGTAAGTCTCAGAAACTGGTGCCGAGCAGCGGTTTGCTGGAGGTGGGCACCCGTCGGCGTCCGGAGCCGGCGGACCGTTTGGAGCCGACCACACGGCATACCAGGTAGATGACAAACGAGATGGTGGTGACAAAGGCGGAGACCGGCAGACCTGGTGCCAGTGACAAGACGATGCCGCCGACCGCGGCGATCTCGGCGAACAAGATGGACAACCCGAGCACCACCGTGGGGTTCGAGGACACCCGCATGGCGGCCGCGGCCGGGGTGATCAGCAACGACATCACCAGGAGGGCGCCGATGATCTGCACGCTCTGGGCCACAGCCGCGCCGAGCAGCACCGCGAACACCACCGAGAGCAGCCGCATCGGCACTCCGCGGGCCTCGGCCACGCGGGGGTCGGTGCTGGCGAACAGCAGCGGCCGGTAGATGACAGCCATCGCTGCGATCACCACGACCGTGGTGATGACGACGGCCTCGGCGCCCTGGGTGCCCGCATTGATGGCCTGCCCTGCGAGGAGGTTGAATCCGGTTCCGATGCGTCCCGGGTTGAGCGCGATGAACAGCACCGCCAGTCCGAGACCGAACGCCATCACGACGCCGATCACCGAATCACGTTCGCGCACGCGGTTACCCAGCAAACCGAAGATGACAGCCGCGACGATCGCCCCGATCACGCCGCCGAGGTTGACGCTGAAGCCGAACAGCAGAGCAGCAGCGGCTCCGGTGAACGACAACTCACTGGTGCCGTGCACGGCAAACGACATCTGACGGCTCACGACCATCGGGCCGAGGACGCCGCCGAGGATGCCGAGCAGCGCGGTTGCCACCAGCGCCTGCTGGACGAAGTCGTAGGAGAGCAGGTTCATCGTGGCGTCGAAGTCGAAGAAGTCCGACCACTGGGCCTTCATTCCTTCACCTCGACGTCGCGGGTGGACAGGTGGTCGAGGTCGGATCCGTGGTCACCGTGGCACGCGGATTCGTCGGCGCCGACGACGATCAGTCGGCCCTGCACCTCCAGGACATCAACACGGGTTTGGTACAGCTCGCTGAGGGTTTCCGACGTCATCACCTGTGCCGGTGTCCCGATGCGGAACCGGCCGTCGACGAGGTAGACGACGCGATCGACGTACGGCAGGATCGGGTTGATCTCGTGGGTGACGAACAGGACAGCGGTTCCGTGGTCGCGGCGACGGCGGTCGATCAGCGCGGCAACCCGGCTCTGGTTGGCGGGGTCGAGACTGAGCAGCGGCTCGTCGCAGAGCAACACCGAAGGATCGCCCGACAGTGCCTGTGCAACCCGAAGCCGCTGTTGTTCGCCGCCGCTGAGCAGCCCCAACGGGGCGTCGGCGAACTCGCGTGCGTCCACCTGGGCGATCGCATCGTCGACAAGAGTGTTGCGGCGCTTGCGGTTTCGCCACCCGATGCCCCACGCCTGCCCGTCCACGCCGAGACCGACGAGATCCCGGCCACGTAGCGGCACACCCTCGTCGTGGGTCTGCTGCTGCGGGATGTACCCGATGGTGCTGTCGCCGGCGCGCAGGCTGCGGCCTTGCACCGCAACCGTTCCCGCGTTCAGCTGGTATTGGCCCAGCAGTGTCTTGAGCAGAGACGTCTTGCCCGACCCGTTGGGCCCGAGGATCGCGATGAATTCGCCGGGGGCCACGGTCAGGTCGAACTCGTCCCACAGCACCCGCTGCCCGAACTTCAGGCGCGCGCCGCTGATCGTGACGGCGGCACCTCTGTTGTCCAGGAGTGGGGCCGGGTCGGACTGGGTCATGAATTGCGCTAACTGCTTGGTGTCGGTCTGGTCGAACACGAGGTCGATCAGGGAGTCGTTGTATCGGACGCCAGGGCGGACGTCAGGGCCTCAACATTAGCCTTCTGCCATTCGATGTAGTCGGCGGTTCCGGCGGGCAGGGTCTCGGTGAAGTCGACCACCGGCACGCCCGAACTGTTCGCGATGTCGAGAAGTGCCTTGGTGCCCTCGTCGACTGCCTGGGTGTTGTAGATCAGGGCGCGCACCTGGCGTCCCCGCAGCAGATCCTGGGTGGCCGCGATGTCGCGGGCCGACGGCGACTGCCCGGCCTCCACCGCGTCCTGCAGACCGGCGGGGGTGACATCTTTGAGTCCGGCGTCGAGCAACAGGTAGTAGGCGAGCGGTTCGGTCTGGGCCACCGGGGCGTCGGGGTTCGCGGTCTTGATGGCGGCGACCTGGGCAGTCAGTTCGTCGAGCCGCTTGTTGAACTCGGCGACGTTGTCGCGGTAGGTCTGCGCGTTGGCGCTGTCTTTCTCCGACAGGGCCTGGGCGACCTCGTCGGCGACGAGCCCGGCGACCGCGAGGTCGTAGAAGACGTGCTCGTTGGCCTCGCCCGCTCCGTGATCGTGGCCGGACTCCTCGGTGCCGCTTTCTTCGTGGCCCGGTTCTTCGTGACCGGCTTCTTCGTGCCCACCCTCGGCGAGCTCGAAGGCGTTGATCACGACCGCACCGGAACTCTTGGGCGCGTACTCCATATAGGTGTCGTAGTGGCCGCCGTTGAGCACCACCACACCCGCTTCGGAGACCTTGGCGGTGTCCTGCGCGTTCGGTTCGAACTCGTGCGGGTCTCCGGTGGGGGAGTTGTACAGCGACGTCACCTCGGCCTTGTCGCCGGCGACCGCGGCGGCGACCGAACCCCAGACGTCGGTGGAAGCCACGATGGACACCTTGCCGTCGGCGGTGGTGCCCCCGTCGTCCGAAGAGCATCCGGCCGCCAGGGCGGCGGTGAGGGAGACGGCGGCGGCAACCGCCAGGGGTCGGGACCAGGTGCGCATCGGGAGGTGACCTTTCACGTCGAGACGATGGCCGCCTCATCAAAGCGGGGGCTCCATCGGGTAGACGCTAATGATAACCGTTACCGACAGCCGAGCGAAATCAGCCCGGCGCCACCACGGCCGGCGTCACGAACCGTGCGATGACCGCGCGCTCCTCGGCGGCGTCGGTTCCGGGAGTTGTCAACAGCGACAGGATCATTCGTACGATGAACTGTGCGCGCAACGCTTCATCTGCGCTCGGGCCTGCGGAGCCGCCTGTCGGGTCGTCGGAGACAAACCCCGTGACGATCTTCTTGATCAGCTGGGACGACGATCCGAGTTCGGCCGCCACGCTTGCCGAACCGGGTCGGAACCAGGAGTGCAACACCGGGTCGGCGCGCACTGCCTCGACCGCGGCGACGATCGCGTCGGTGGTCCGCCGTGCCGGGTCGGCGACGTCGGTCACACGCTCGGCGAGCTGCCGGGAGAGCGCGCGGGCCTCGCGTTCGACGAAGGCCATCTGCAGTTCGGCGCGCGACGGGAAGTAGCGGTAGAGCGTGGCCCGCGAGCATCCGGCGGCGGCGGAGATCTGGTTCATGTTGACCGCATCCACCCCGTGCTCGGCGAACAGCTCGGCCGCGACGTCGAGTATGCGGCCGGCAGCGATGGCCGATCGGCTCTCGCCCAGCCAGGAGGCGGCCGTCACCGGTTGGTCCGCACGAGCAGTCTGGTCGGACGGCGTACGTAGTTGCCCTTGGCGTAGGTGATCGAGTCGGCGTCGACCTCGAAGTCGGGGCAGCGCCTCAACAGCTCTTCCAGAGTCACCCGGACCTGCATCCGCGCAGCCGCCGCCCCGAGGCAGTGGTGACCGCCCCGACTGAACGTGAGTATCTGGCGGGGGCGCCGATGGATGTCGAGTTGATCCGCGTCGTCGCCGTAGACCCGCGGATCGCGATTGGCCGCGCCGTAACAGAGCAAGACCTTGCGGCCCGCCGGAATGGTCACAGGCCCGGCATCCGTGTCGAACTCGGTGTCGACGGTGGTGGTCCGGGCCAGGCCCTGGACCGGTGAGGTGAGGCGGAGGAACTCTTCGATCGCCCCGACGATGAGCCCGGGATCGTCTGCCAGTTCGCGACGTTGTCGGTGGTGTTCGCCGAGTAGCGCGGTGGCACCGCCCAACACCCCGGTGGTGGTGTCGTTACCCCCGGTGACCATGGTGAAGGCGAAGGCGAGGATCGACAGCAACCCCTCAGTGTTGCCGTCCTCGCCGACTCCCGCCCTCACCAGATGCGACACGGTGTCGTCGCCGGGATGTTCTCGCCGATAGGCGATCAGCGTGCTGAAATACCCCATCAGCTCCACGACCGCCGCCGACGCGGCCTCGCCCGCTCGTGCCAGATCTGAGCTGTCGGCGCCGACGATCGCCTCGGTCCAGCCGTCGAACGCGCGCCGGTCCGACTCCGGCACACCCAGGTAGTGCGCGACAACCATCGACGGCAGGGGTTTGAACAGGTCCGCGACCACGTCGCCTTCTCCGGCATCGAGGAGAACATCGAGCCGGTCGGTGACGAAACGCCGCACCGCGGGCTCGACGTCGGTGACCTGCTTCGGGGTGAACCCGCGGGACACCAGCTTGCGAAAGTCGGTGTGTGCAGGCGGGTCCTGCATCACCATGGGCGGATTGTCGGCGAGGCCGAGGCTCTCGAGTTCGCCATAGGTGACGGTGAGGCCTGCGGTGGAGGTGAAAGTGCGCCAGTCGTCGGCGGCGCGGGTGACGTCCGCGTGTCGGGTGAGCACCCAGAAGTCGCGGTCGGGGCGGTCGGTACGGACGCGATGGACCGGGTCGTGGTCACGCAGCGCCGTGTACATCGCCCAGGGTTCACGCCACGTCTGCCCAGAGCGCAGAGTGAACTCGGCTGGATATGACATATTGGCCCGCATGTCTCAACAATGAGACACATGAACCAATGTGTCAACCCTTTGTGGTGTGGTGTCAGGCTCCCGAGGTGTGCGGCATGAGCGCACCCGGCGGGATGTGACCGAACTTGCCGGCGTTGAAGTCGTCCATCGCCTCGATGAGTTCGGCGCGGGAGTTCATCACGAACGGCCCGTACTGGAACACCGGCTCACGGATCGGGCGTCCGCCGAGCAGCAGCACCTCGAGCGCGGGACGGTTCGAGTCCTGTTGCTGCGCAGCCGAGATGGAGATCCGATCGCCGGGTCCGAGGACTGCGAGCTGACCCTGCTGGATGGGATTGCCCACGGGTCCCACGGTGCCGCGCCCGGACAGGACGTAGACGAGGGCGTTGAAGTCGCGGTTCCACGGCAGGTTCAGGGCCGCGCCGGGCTCGATGGTGGCGTGAGCCAACGTGATCGGTGTGTGGGTCGACCCCGGGCCGGTGTGGCCGTCGATGCCGCCTGCGATGATCCGCACCAGCGAACCTCCGTCGGGCGAACTCAACAGAGTGGCCTGGTTGCCTTCGATGGACTGGTAGGCCGGGGTGGCGAACTTCGCCTTCTTGGGCAGGTTCACCCACAGCTGGACCCCGTGGAACAGTCCACCACTCTCGACCAGCTCCGCCGGCGGTGTCTCGATGTGCAAGATGCCTGACCCGGCCGTCATCCATTGGGTGGCGCCGTCTTCGATCAGGCCGCCACCGCCATGAGAATCCTGGTGGGCGAACCGGCCGTCGATCATGTAGGTCACGGTTTCGAATCCGCGGTGCGGGTGCCAACTGGTCCCACGCGGTTCGCCGGGCTCGTATTCGACCTCGCCCATCTGGTCCATGTGGACAAAGGGGTCGAGGTCGGTCTTGGAGACGCCGGCAAAGGCCCGGACAACAGGGAAACCCTCACCCTCGTACCCACGCGGGCCGGTGGTCACCGACCTGACGGGCCGCTCGGTGTCCGCGGCGACGGGGCCTGCGATGCGGGGCAGGGTCAAGGTATCGGCTGTGACGGCGGGCATGACGTGCTCCTTAGATGGAGGTGATTCGTACAGCCAGTGTAACCGGACCGCGGTCCGATTCATTCCGCGACCACGGTCGCTGGTCCGTGCCCCCTGAGCCACACCATTAGTGTGGACTCATGGGCACCACCATGGGCCAGGTCGAGGCACCCGACGGCACGCGAATCAGCTATCGGGTCGCCGGGCGCGCCGCCGACGCCGACAGCCCGGCACTGCTGCTCATCCACGGTTGGGCACAGTCCTCCACGTGTTGGGGCGATCACCTACTCGACCTCCTCGGGCGCGGGCATCGGGTCATCGCGATGGATCTGCGCGGGCACGGCGAGTCCGGCGTGCCCCCGGGTGCGACAACCGTCGAGAGCTTCGGACCGGCGCACTTCGCAGGTGATGTCGCTGCGGTGCTCGCCGCCGAGGTCGGGCCGGGGCAGCCGGTGTTCCTGCTCGGCTGGTCGTACGGCGGGCTGGTCGTGTGCGACCACCTCGCGACCCTGGGGCGGGCCTCGGACACAGTCGCAGGTGTTGTCCTGGTGGGAGCGACCACCTCGATGGGGCGGGGCAAACCCGGTGGCCGGATCGGCCCTGCGATGCGCGCCGCACTGCCCGATGCGTTGTCCGACGATCCGAAGGTGGCGGTGGCGGCGCTGTCCGACTTCGTCGCCGCCGTGACACCGCTCGGCGACGGTTCCACCATCCAGCGATTCCTCGGCACATCGCTGGCCACGGCGCCCGCGGTGCGCAGCGCGCTGTTCGGCCGCGGCGCCGACCACGACGATGTTCTCGCGGCTCTCGATGTACCCGCACTGGTCATCCACGGCACCGCCGACGCGGTGGCCGACATCTCGTGCGCCGAGCACGCCACGTCGCTCATCCCGGCAGCCACCGCGGAGTTCTGGGAAGGCGGCGGTCACGCACCGTTCGTCGACGATCCCGACACCTTCGCGCGCCAGGTGGGGGGCTTCGTGGCCGAAACCATCCGGAGCTCCGAGCAGGGCAGGGGAGTCCGGTCGTGAGTCCGGCCGGCGGTCCCGCGGTTCCCCGGCGGGTGGCGCTGATCTCCGTGCACACCTCCCCGCTGGCCCAGCCCGGGGTCGGAGATGCCGGCGGGTTGAACGTCTACGTGTGGCAGACCGCCAAACGTCTGGCGCAACGTGGTGTGGAGGTCGAGATCTTCACGCGCGCAACATCATCGGCAGATGAACCCGTGGTCGAGGCGGCCCCTGGGGTGACCGTGCGGAACGTGGTGGCCGGTCCGTTCGAAGGGCTGGACAAGCGGGACCTGCCCACGCAGTTGTGTGCGTTCACGGCGGGTGTCCTGCGGGCCGAGGCGGGACGGCCGGTGGGCTACTACGACCTCGTCCACTCGCACTACTGGCTGTCCGGGCAGGTCGGCTGGCTGGCCCGCGACCGGTGGGCAGTGCCTCTCGTGCACACCGCGCACACTCTTGCCGCGGTCAAGAACGCCTCGCTCGCCGAGGGCGACACCCCGGAACCGCCGATGCGGCAGGTGGGTGAGCAGCAGGTCGTCGATGAGGCGGACCGTCTGATCGTCAACACCGAAACCGAAGCGCAGCAACTGATCTCGATTCACCACGCGGACCCGTCGCGAATTGACGTGGTCACCCCCGGCGCTGATCTCGAGTGTTACACGCCGGGGCCTCGGATCGACGCCAGGCTCGACCTCGGCCTGGACCCGGACGAGGTGGTGGTGACGTTCGTCGGCCGGATCCAGCCACTCAAGGCTCCGGACGTATTGCTCCGAGCCGCTGCGCCGCTGATCCGTCGCGGACTCTCGAACGGACGAAAACTACGGGTACTTGTGGCCGGTGGGCCGTCCGGCTCCGGGTTGGAACGCCCCACGTCGCTGATCGAGCTCAGCCGTGACCTCGGCATCGAGTCGTCCGTCACGTTCATCCCGCCGCAGTCGCCCGAGTCGCTGGCCAAGGTGTATCGGGCTTCGAATGTGGTTGCGGTGCCCAGTTATTCGGAGAGCTTCGGATTGGTTGCCATCGAAGCGCAGGCGGCCGGGATCCCCGTGCTCGCCGCGGACGTGGGCGGACTGGGGGTGGCTGTCGACAACGGGGTGAGCGGAGTCCTGGTGGACGGGCACGGTATCGACCGCTGGACCGGGGAACTCGACCGCTTGCTGGGAGACGAAACCGCCCTCGCGGCAATGGGAGAGGCCGCGCACCGGCACGCTCAGAACTTCTCGTGGGATCACACCGCGGATCAGCTGTTGGCCAGTTACGGCAGGGCCATCGACAGCTTCCGACGAAATCGCGCACAGGTATCGAATGCGCCCGATCCGGGTACAACCCAGCCGCAGAGCGACCTCTCAGAAGAAAGCACTCCGCACGGAGTCGTGGCCGAACCCGAAGCCCGACCTCTGGCCCGGATGGCACGCCGGTTCGCCGGACGAAGAAATGGGGCACGAACATGACATCACAGATCACCTCAGAGCTCGGTTCGAAGATCGACCAATTCCTCACTCAGCGCGAGATGACCTTCAGCCGTAAGGATTCCGGCGGCAAGGACGCCGACTACTTCGTGGTGGATCTACCGGGTGAGAAGAAGCTCAAGACCACGGTGCTGCTGACCGTGGCCCCACACGGATTGCGGATCGAGGCGTTTGTCTGCCGCAAACCCGACGAGAACCACGAGGGCGTCTACCGCTGGATGCTCAAGCGCAACCGACGGCTCTACGGCGTCGCCTACACGCTCGACAACTCGGGCGACATCTACCTGGTGGGCAGGCATTCGGCGGAGTCGATCACCGACGCAGAGCTGGACCGGCTGCTCGGGCAGGTCCTCGAAGCGGCCGACGGCGACTTCAACGTGCTCCTGGAGATCGGGTTCATCACCTCGATCCGGCGCGAATGGGCATGGCGCGTCTCGCGCGGTGAGTCGCTGAACAACCTCAAGGCGTTCGAGCACCTCATCGACGGTGACGGGTCAGACGGGGCACCTGGTCGATCGGTGCCGTCGCACAACGGCAACGGCGGTGCGCCTCGGTCGCACGGTGAGCGTGCTCGCGGTGAAGGCGGTGCACACCTTTCCGGGGGCGATGGGACGCCCTCTGCCGGTGGTGCACAGACCGGGGGCGTGGAGAAGGGTCGCGAAGAGGGTGACAACGGTAGGCCGCAGGCATTCGACGCGGCCACCCCGTCGTCGGACGTCGGTCTGGACGACTAACTGTCCGATTCGGCAGACCCTGACAACCGGCATTGCTACTGTTGTTGACTGATCGTCAACAACAACGCCGGAGGCCGAAGAATCATGAGTTTCAAGAGTCCCTTTCCCCCTGTGGAGATCTCCGAGGATTCGATCTACGAGACGTTGTTCGGGTCGATCAGCGAGGAGGACCTGGACCGGACCGCGCTGATCGACGCCGGCGCCACCGAGGGCACCACCTACCGCGAGCTGATCGGCCGGATCAACGCCTTCGCCGGAGCCCTGGCGGCGCGCGGCGTCGAGGTGGGCGACAAGGTTGCACTGCTGTCGCCGAACACCTCTGCGTTCGCGTTCGTGTTCCACGGCATCCTGCGGGCGGGCGCCACTGCGACCACCGTCAACGCGCTGTTCACCGCGCCCGAGATCGCCAAGCAGCTCACCGACTCGGGCGCCAAGATGCTCATCACGATCACCCAGCTCGGTGACCAGGCCAAGGCGGCGGCAGCGCAGGTCGGTCTGCCCGAGAGCGCGGTGATCTTGCTGAACGGGCCCGGTGAGGCCGAGAGCCCTCACCCGAACGCACTCGATCTGCTGGGCGCCGGCCTTGCTGCGCCGGACGTCAGCTTCGACCCGGCCACCCATCTGGCGGTCCTGCCGTACAGCTCGGGCACCACCGGCAACCCCAAGGGCGTGATGTTGACCCATCGCAACCTGGTCGCCAATGTGGCGCAGAGCCAGCCGCTGCTGAACATGTCCCATGACGACTCGGTCCTCGCGGTGCTGCCGTTCTTCCACATCTATGGGATGACGGTGCTGCTCAACCTTGCGCTGTACAACCGCGCGAGGCTTGTGGTGATGCCGCGTTTCGATCTGGTGCAGTTCCTCGAATCCATCCAGAACTACAAGTGCAGCTACGTGTTCATCGCGCCGCCCGTGGCGGTTGCGCTGGCCAAGCACCCGCTGATCGACGACTACGACCTGTCGTCGGTCAACACCATCATGTCCGGTGCCGCGCCATTGGACGAGGTGCTGGGCAATGCAGTCGCCAAGCGCCTCAACACCCGGGTCATCCAGGGTTACGGCATGAGCGAGCTGAGTCCGGTCAGTCACGCAATGCCCAGCAAGCCCGGCGACGGCCCGGAGGCGCCGCTGTCGTCGTGCGGTTGGCCGATCCCGAACACGGTCAACAAGATCGTCGATCCGGCCACCGGCGACGAGATCGACATCCCGGCCGAAGGACTCAGCGAGCCGGGGGAGCTGTGGGTGGCGGGCCCGAACGTGATGGCGGGCTACCTGAACAACGACAAGGCCACCAAGGAGACCATCGACGACGATGGGTTCCTGCACACCGGTGACATGGCGCGGGTCGATGCGAACGGTTGCGTCTACATCGTCGATCGGCTCAAAGAGCTCATCAAGTACAAGGGTTACCAGGTGCCGCCCGCAGAACTCGAGGCGTTGCTGCTCACCCACGACGATGTCACCGACGTCGCGGTGATCGGTGTCATCGAAGCGGATACCGGCGAGGAGATTCCCAAGGCGTTTGTGGTCAAGCGTGAAGGCTCCGACCTCACCGGTGAGCAGGTGATCGAGTTCGTCGCCTCGCAGGTCGCGCCGCACAAGAAGGTTCGCGAGGTGGAGTTCATCGACGCCATCCCGAAGAGCGCGGCAGGCAAGATCCTGCGTAAGGATCTGCGCAAGCCCGCCTGAGTCCGTCAGTTCCCGGCGTCGCCGAACAGGCATGACCAACACGAAAGACGCTCCACCGGCCGGTGGAGCGTCTTTTGTGTATCCGGTGAAAGTCAGGCGTCAATCGGTTGTGGTGGAGACCTTTTCGCTCGAACGATTCGCCTCCATCGCGCCTGCGCCGGCATGTCGGACGTGCTTGCTGGGAATGACAAGCGCCAGCAGCGCGGCAGCGAGAGCAGCGAGGCCGCCGACGATGAACACCAGCTGGAAGCTGGACTCGGCGGGTACAGAGGTGGTCGGGCTGAGGTCGATGACGGAGCTGGCGAGGATGGTGGCCATCAGCGCCGACGCGATCGCCGTGCCGATGGATCGCATCAGCGAGTTGAGACTGTTGGCGGCGGCCATCTGGTGCAGTGGTGCGGCCGACATGATCAACGCAGGCATGGCCGAGTAGCCGATTCCGACGCCTGCGCTGGCGATCACCATGGCCACGCAGATCTGCCATGGCTCGGCCATCAGGAAGATCGAGAACAGGTAGCCCAGGGCGATGATCACCGAACCGATCAGCAGCGTGAATCTCGGACCGATGTGGATGTTGAGCCGGGCCGAGACCGGCGAAAGGAACATCATCATCAGCCCACCCGGGGCCAGCAGCAGGCCGGTCGCGAGGATGGTCTGTCCCATCCCGTACTCCACGACGCCTGGGATGTGCGGGATCTGCAGCAGCTGCGGTGCCGCAAGGCTCATGGCCATGAGGGCGAATCCGATCAGCACCGACGCCGCGTTTGTCAGCACGATGATCGGCTGCGCCGACGTGCGCAGGTCCACCAGGGGCGTCTTGATGCGCAGCTCGAACCAGCCCCAGAGGACCAGGACCACCAGGCCGGCTCCGGCCAGCCCCAGCGTCAACGCGCTGGTCCATCCCCAGGTGTTGCCCTTCGACACGGCGAGTAGCAGGGCGACGAGGGCGGCGGTGATCCCGATGGCCCCGACTACGTCGAAGGAGCCGGGGGAGCGGACCGGCGACTCGCTGACCAGGATCAGCACCAGGAAGAAGGTGAACGTGGCCAGTGCGCCCGAGGTCCAGAACAGGACGTGCCAGTCGAAGGTCTGCGTGATGTAGGCGGCGACCGGCAGTCCGATGGCGCCACCCACGCCAAGGGTCGCCGACATCGTTGCGATCGCACCGGGTACACGGGCCGGTTCGAGCTTGTCTCGCAACAGGCTGATGCCGCACGGGATGAGGCCCATCGCCAGTCCCTGGATGCCACGTCCGATGATCATCGGGAGGACCATCGAGGTGAGCGCACAGATGACCGATCCGAGAACCATGGCGGCGATACACGACAGGATCACCACGCGCTTACCGAACATGTCGGCGAGGCGGCCCGAGATCGGCATCGCGATCGCGGCCGTCAGCAAGGTGGCGGTGATGACCCATGAGGCGTTGTCGGAGCTGGTGTTCAGATAGCCGGGCAGCTTGCCGACGATGGGCACCACCAGCGTCTGCATGAACGATGCCAGCAACCCCCCGAAGCACAACACCGCGATCAGCAGGTTCGGGTTGGGATTGGTGTTCGACTCACGTTTCATTACTTGCATCATGCATGCAAATGAGTTCGCCAAACAAATCGGACACGAGTGCTGACCTGCACTCGAGGCCGAAATCCGACCCCTTTGTGACTACGTCAGCATTCGGTCGCGCAAGCGATCCAGGTCACCCGCGGTCACCCGGCAGGCCGCCAGATAGTCGTCGAACGTGCCGAACTTCTCCAAGGCGGCCTCGCGGGCACTCTGCAGGTAGTCGGCCTTCACCCCGAGGAGGTCATCGGAGATCTCGATCGGTTCGCCGCCCTCCGGTGGGCCGTAGATGCGCTGCAGGTGCGCGCGAAGGGCGTCGATGTCGCCGTTGCTCTCCAGGTAGTCGGCCATGATCTCGTCGGGATCCACCGCGAGCGCGGTGAGCACGGCAGCAACCACCCAGCCGGTGCGGTCCTTGCCGGCTGCGCAATGCACCAGTACCCGCCGATCGGGGTCGCCGAGCAACTTGATCACCTGGTCCACCGTGCTCATGGCGCCGGGGAGCGCGGGCATCTGTGCGTAGACGTCGTACATGTAGCGGGTGCGGTTGGCGATGTAGTCGTCGCCCGACATCTCGTGGGGTGCCTTGCCGTCCGGCCGCAGATCGAACGGGACGATGTGCACCTCGATCGAGTCCGGAACGCGGTCCGACCCGCTCTTCTCGATCTCCGCGTAGTCGCGCAGGTCGAACACATCGGTGACGCCGAGGTTGATGAGATCTTGCCCGCCGGTGTCGTCGAGGTTGCTCAGTTCCGAACTGCGGAACAGCAAACCCGAAGCGACACAACGTCCTTCGCTGGTCTTGAGGCCGGATACGTCACGGAAATTCCACGCGCCTGAGAGCATGGCGTCAGTGTAGGGGGTCGATCCGCGCGGTGTGTCGTTGTTGTGTGGCCTCGATCGACCGATAGGTGTCGAATGCCGTGGCGGTGGGCCTGTGGAAAACTACTGCCTTATGAGCAACGGAACCCTGATCTTGATGCGTCACGGTGAAAGCGTGTGGAATGCGTCCAACCAGTTCACCGGTTGGGTCGACGTTGCCCTCACCGAGAAGGGCGAGGCCGAAGCGGTACGCGCAGGCGAGCTGCTCGTCGAGCACGATCTGCTCCCCGACGTCCTGTACACCTCGCTGCTCCGCCGCGCGATCTCGACCGCTCAGATCGCCCTGGACAGGGCCGACCGCCACTGGATCCCGGTGGTGCGCGACTGGCGACTGAACGAGCGGCACTACGGCGCTCTGCAGGGTCTAAACAAGGCCGAGACCAAAGAGAAGTTCGGCAACGACCAGTTCATGTTGTGGCGCCGTAGCTACGACACCCCGCCGCCGGTCCTGGAGAAGGGCAGCGAGTACAGCCAGGACGCAGATCCCCGGTATGCGGATCTGCCGGCAGTTCCGCAGACCGAATGCCTCAAGGATGTTGTCGACCGTTTGATCCCGTACTACAACGAGACCATTGTCGCCGACCTCAAGGCGGGCAAGACGGTGCTGGTGGCTGCGCACGGCAATTCGCTGCGAGCCCTGGTGAAGCACCTCGACGGGATTTCGGACGACGACATCGCGGGGCTGAACATTCCGACGGGTAATCCGCTGCGCTATGACCTCGACGACAATCTCCAGCCGGTCGTCAAAGGCGGCGCATATTTGGACCCAGAGGCTGCCGCTGAAGGCGCTGCGGCGGTGGCGGCGCAGGGTAGTAAATAGCGAGCAATCGCTCTTTCTTTTCGATCGAGAATTCGCAATCAAGTGATTGACGCATCCCGCTCTCGTACGCCGTGATCAGGTCTACCCTGGTCTCATGATGGCGCTTGCGCATCTGACCGGCGAATCCAGCTGAGGCGGGGGAGCATTGCATGGCAAATATCCGCGTGACACATTCTCAGGCCCAGGAGCGGTATGAGATCTTCGACGGCGAGCAATACGTCGGATATCTCGACTACGTCAGCGAGCCCGAGCAGGTGGTGCTGACCCACACCGTCGTGCTCGATCAATTCAGCGGCAAAGGTTATGCCGGACACCTGGTGAAATACGTCCTCGACGATATCGAGCGCTCCGGGAAGAAAGTCGTACCGCTGTGTTCGTACGTCGGCTACTTCATCGAACAACATCCGCAATATGCGCCGATGGCCACCGAGGTCACCCGCTGATCCACCTCGGGTTCGATGAGCCCGATCCCTGCGGATCGCGCGTGCGGGGCTCTTTCGGCGACCATCGGATGAACAACGTCCGAACACTTGCGCGCTGACTTGTTACCGACCATCACTGCCCAGCATTCTGCTGTGGTGTCCTGTTGCCCTGCCCGTAAGATTTGCTTGTGACCGCAATTTTCATCGCGGCAGTGGGCGTGCTGGCACTTCTTATCGGCGTGGCGGCCGGATGGTATCTGGGCCGCAGGCGCGCCGCCTCCGCATTCTCCGACCTCACCCGATCGGCAACACCGGTCGAGTCCGATGTCGCACCACTCCTGCACCCGTCCTCCGCTCGGGTTCCCCGGATGACCCGGGCCACCCTGCTCGACCTGATCATCGACGGTGGTGAGACCGGTGTTGCGGTGGTCGACGACGTCCGCGACGTCGTGTTCTTCAACGATCGCGCCAACGCCCTCGGCATGGTCCGCGACCATCTCCTCGACGATGACGTGTGGGACTACGCCCGCTACACACTCGAGAGCGGGGACACCAGCAGGTTCACCTTCGTGCCGCCGCAAGGCATCGGTGCCTTCGTGTCCACCGGCCGGGGGCCGGGCCGCAAGATCCAGTCGGTCTCGTGTGTCACCGAACGGATCTCGGACGGAGATGAGCGCTACACCGTCATCTACGGCCAGGACGACTCCGAACACATGCGGGTCGAGCAGACACGCCGCGACTTCGTGGCCAACGTCTCGCACGAACTCAAGACGCCCGTCGCCGCCATCGGTCTGCTGGCCGAAGCGCTGATGGAATCGGCCGACGACCCGTACTCGGTGGAGCATTTCGGTGAGCGGGTCCGCGTCGAGGCGCTGCGCATGGGCAACATGGTCTCCGAGTTGATCGCGCTGTCGCGGTTGCAGGGCGCCGAGAAACTGCCCGACCTCGAGGACGTGGAGGTGGACGTGCTCATCGACGAGGTCATCGACCGCGCCCAGATCAACGCCGAGGCCGCCGGGATCAAACTCACCACCGACGAGGATTCCGATCTGCACGTCGACGGCGACCACACCCTGTTGCTCACCGCCCTGAACAACCTCGTGGCCAACGCAATCGCGTACTCGCCCAGCGGTACCGCGGTGTCGGTGAGCAGGCGTGTGGTGACCATCGACAACCGTCAGATGGTGGCCATCGCCGTCACCGACCGCGGCATCGGGATCGCCCCGCAACATCAGCAGCGGGTGTTCGAACGCTTCTTCCGGGTCGACAAGGCGAGGTCGCGGGCCACCGGGGGAACAGGCCTGGGGCTGGCCATCGTCAAACACGTTGCGGTGAACCACGGCGGATCCATCGACCTGTGGAGCAAACCCGGCACCGGATCAACCTTCACCCTCACCATCCCGCTGGCGACACGCACCACGTCGCGAGCCCCCGAGTTGTCCACTGCCACAAGCGCAGAACCGACCACGCAGACCGTGGTCACCGAAGAGAGAGAACTGAGCCGTTGACACATGTGCTGATCGTCGAGGACGAGGAGTCCTTGGCCGACCCGCTTGCGTTCCTGCTTCGTAAGGAGGGATTCGAGGCCACCATCGTCACCGACGGCAACTCCGCGTTGCCCGTCTTCGAACGCGTCGGTCCCGACATCGTCCTCCTGGACCTCATGCTGCCGGGTGCCTCGGGTACCGAGGTGTGCAAGGCGATCCGCGCCAAGTCGTCGGTGCCGGTGATCATGGTTACTGCCCGCGACAGCGAGATCGACAAGGTTGTCGGTCTCGAGTTGGGCGCCGATGACTATGTGACCAAACCCTATTCGGCCCGTGAGCTGATCGCGCGGATCAGGGCTGTCCTGCGCCGCGGCGGCGATTCGGCCGAGACCGACGACCTCGACGGCGGACTCATCGAGGCCGGCCCGGTCTCGATGGACGTCGAACGCCACACGGTCTCGGCCAGCGGCCAGTCGGTGACGTTGCCGCTCAAGGAGTTCGACCTGCTCGAGTACCTGCTCCGCAACGCCGGGCGGGTGCTCACCCGCGGACAGCTCATCGACAGGGTCTGGGGTGCCGACTACGTGGGCGACACCAAGACCCTCGACGTCCACGTCAAGCGGTTGCGGTCGAAGATCGAATCCGACCCCGGCAACCCGAAACACCTTGTGACGGTGCGCGGTCTGGGCTACAAGTTCGAACCCTGAGTTCTCAGGTGACGTCCGGCAGACCGGGGTCGGCGATGTCTTCGGCCTCGGGATGCTGGGCGTACTTGCGGTCGCCTTCTTGACGTTGGGTGGCCTTTGCCGTGGCCGGGTGCACCGCGACGAGGCCCAGTGCGCTGCGACGACGGCAGACGGTGGCCAGTTCGTCGTAGGCCGGTTTGCCGATCAGGGCGATCAGCTCGGGTCCATACGATTGCCACACCTGCTTTTCGCCGACGTGTGCGTCCGGCGACCCCGAGCAGTACCACTTCAGGTCGGCGCCACCTGAACCCCAGCCCCTGCGGTCGAACTCGGTGATGGTGGTCTTGAGCACCTGTTCGCCGTCGGGGCGTTCCACCCACTGTTCCTCGCGGCGCACCGGCAGCTGCCAGCAGACCTCCGGCTTGACCTCGAGTGGCTCGATGCCCTTGCGCAGTGCCATCGAGTGCAGGGCGCAACCCTGCCCACCGGCGAACCCCGGCCGGTTCAGGAATATGCAGGCGCCCTTGTACTTGCGCGTCTTGATGGCGGGCTCGTCGTCCAGCTCATCCTCTTCGAGGTATCCCCGCTTGCCCAAGGGGTCTTTGCCCGAACCCTTTTCGTAGAACTGCCAGTCGTCGGGTGTCAGCATGGCGGCGGCCTTGGCGAGGTTCTTGCGGTCGCCCTTGTCGGACAGATAGGCGCCGTGGCTGCAGCACCCATCGCTCTCGCGGCCCTCGATGATGCCCTGGCATGCCGGGGTGCCGAATACGCATGTCCAATGCGACAACAACCAGGTGAGGTCGGCGTTGATGATGCGTTCGGGGTCGGCTGGGTCTGCGAATTCGTACCATTCCCTCGGAAAGTCCAACGGGACCTCGGGGGTGGGCACCATTTTGGAGGCTGGCTGCACAAGTATCAACGGTAGACGCACTAGGTTGTAAGCCGTGCGTTTAGGAGTCCTCGATGTCGGCAGCAACACTGTCCACCTGTTGGTGGTCGATGCTCACCGTGGCGGTCACCCGACCCCGATGAGCTCGACCAAGTCCACTTTGCGGCTCGCCGAGCAGATCGACACCGATGGGCGGCTGTCCGATCCAGGTGCGGACAGCCTGGTGGAGGCCGTCGACGAGTTCACCAAGATCGCCTACACCTCGGGCTGCAAACAGGTGATGGCGTTCGCCACATCTGCCGTCCGTGATGCCACCAACTGCGATGACGTACTCAACCGGGTCGCCGACGAGACCGGTGTGCGCGTGGTTGTGCTCTCCGGCGTCGACGAAGCACGACTGACGTCGCTGGCGGTGCGCCGCTGGTACGGCTGGGGCTCGGGCCGCATCGTCGCCCTCGACATCGGCGGTGGATCACTCGAGTTGTCCAACGGCGTCGACGAGGAACCCGACGTCGCGTTGTCGTTGCCCCTGGGCGCAGGCCGGTTGACCCGCGAGTGGTTGTCGGACGATCCGCCCGGCCGCCGCAAGGTCGCGGTGCTGCGTGACTGGCTCGACGCCGAACTGGCACCGGCGGCCAAAGAACTCCTCGCAGCGGGCACCCCCGACCTCGCCGTCGGCAGTTCCAAGACGTTCCGCTCGCTGGCGCGACTCACCGGCGCGGCGCCTTCCAGCGCTGGACCCCGGGTGAAGAGGACACTGACCAGCAATGGTCTGCGGCAGTTGATCGCCTTCATCTCCAGGATGACCACTGCGGACCGGGCCGAGCTGGAGGGAGTGAGTGTGAACCGCGCGGGACAGCTCGTGGCAGGCGCACTGGTGGCCGAGGCGAGCATGCGAGCACTGTCGATCGATACTTTGGAGATATGCCCGTGGGCCCTGCGCGAAGGTGTCATTCTGCGCAGACTGGACCTCGAGTCCAGCGATACCGAGTTGCCGGCTGGTGGACGCTAAGGATGGTGAACTAACTCATGGCTAGAGGATCCGATCCCGATTCACGCCCCATCTCGGTTGCCGAGTTGTTGGCGCGGGCCAAGGAGCAGGACGCGGAGAACGCGGCAACCGGGTCTCAACCTGCAGCCAACCCGCCGACCGGCCGTCGCCACCGTGGAGGCAAGGGCGCGGTGTCGGTTGCCGAACTCACGGGCGAGATCCCTCGGGTGACCGATTCTGCCCCGCCGCCCACCCGGGACTTCAACTCGGCAGACGTGTCCAAGCGCGCGCAGGACACCGACGATGCCGTCACGCCGACGCCGGGGGAGCCTGACCGTCCTGTTCTGTCGCGCCCCCGTGATGTCGAGACGCCTGCGGATGAGCAGCGGGCCGATGAATCATCGGAGGGGCCGGACACCGAGTCGGCGAAAAGCGGCGACGAGACCGCAGCCATGCCGGCGGCCGACCGTGGCGAGCGCGAGGACTCGCAGACCGGGTCGGGAGAGGCCCAGCAGTCAGGCGGGCACTCCGACGAGGAGACCACCGGCGTCATCGCATCGGTTCAGGCCTATTCGCAGGTCGACGAGAACGACCCCGACCACAACAGGGAAAACGGTCAGCACGACTTCCGTACCGCCGCCGAGCGCGAGGCCGACTTCCAGCGGTACCGCAACTTCGAGGACGTCGACTCCTCTGCCGCCCCCAAGCCGGCCAAACGCAAACGTGGTCTGTTCGGCTTCGGGCGCAAGGTGGACGAATCGGCACCTGCGCCGTCGGCGCCCGAGCGGTCCGACGACCCCGCCGGTGGCAACACCGACCATCAGGTCACCCAGCTCATCCCCGCCGTCGATGACTCCGGCCACCCGCCGGCCCAGCCAGACGCGTCCACTCGATCGATGCCCACCGCAGACGGATCGAAGCAGGCCGAGCCGGAACAGGCCGCCCCGCAACCTGCCACGGAGGCCGCAAGCTCGCAGGCCGCCTCGGCGACGTCGGGCGCAGCTGCGGGTCGTTATCTCCGGTTTGATGTCGATGACGACGAGCAGACACAGGGGTCGAGTCCAGATCTGACCAAACGCGATGTGCGGCAACCTGATCCGCGGGAGGTCGACCTCACGGGCACCGACCCGGTGGCATCCGGCATGCCGTCGGGCCTGCGTGAGGTCGGGGCCACGGAAGAACACGGACCGCTGATCCATCCGCAGGTGCACCCGAGTGCCGAAGAGACCGAGGCCGTCAAGGCACGGCTCACCGGATCCTCTGCCGACACACAGGCCGGCGCGACGGACGCACAAGCAACCCGCGACGACGGCAGCGCTCAGACCGCCGACGGTGATTCACGACACTCGCCGACCGTCCAGTGGCTGATCCTGATCGGTCAGGTCCTCGCCGGATTGGCAGTCGGCGTCGCCCTCTTCTGGGGCTTCACCGAACTGTGGCGCTGGAACGTGTATTTCGCGCTCGTCCTGGCGGTCGCGGTCATCTTCGGCATGGTCACCCTGGTCCATGTGGTCCGTCGCAGCCAGGACCTGATCAGTACACTCTTGGCGTTGGGGGTCGGTCTCCTTGTGACCATCGGCCCGTTGGTTCTCTTGCTCGTCGCCGGAGACTGAGAGTGCCCGAGGAGATCGCCGTGTCCGCGCAGGGTTCTCCGAAAGAGTCGATGAGAGAAGACATCGCGATCGGTCTGTCGACCGCGTCCGTGTATCCGCAGAACACCGAAGCCGCTTTCCAGTACGCGAACGATCTGGGGTACGACGGCATCGAGCTGATGGTGTGGGCCGAACCGGTCAGCCAGGACATCGACAGGGTCGCGTTTCTGTCCGACCGCTACCACCTGCCGGTGCTGTCGGTGCATGCACCGTGTCTGCTGATCTCGCAACGGGTCTGGGGCCGCGACCCGGCCGCCAAGCTGGCCCGGTCGGTGGCCGCGGCCGAGGACCTCGGCGCCGAGACCGTCGTGGTGCATCCACCGTTTCGGTGGCAGCGAAAGTACGCGGGTGGATTTCGCGATCTGATCGACGCGCTCGAGGATGACTCGGGGATCGACATCGCGGTGGAGAACATGTTCCCCGTCCGCACCGACAGGTTCTTCGGCAAGTACGAGGAGGCCGCCGGGCGGATGCGAAGGCGCGGTGGGGGACCGGGCGCTGCGGTCTCTGCTTTCGCGACATCGATCGACCCCACCGACGACGGCTTCGCGCACTACACACTCGACCTTTCCCACGCGGCGACCGCGGGCGCGGATGCGATCGAGATGCTCAATCGGATGGGCGGTGGCCTACGTCACCTGCACCTGACAGATGGTTCGGGGGCGGCCGTGGACGAACACCTGGTCCCCGGCGACGGCTCGCAACCCTGTGTGCAAGTGTGTAAAAGTCTGGCCGCCGGGGACTTCTCCGGTTCGGCCATTCTGGAGGTCACCACGAGTTCGGTGAACACCAAGGCCGAGCGTCGTGAGATCTTGTCCCGCTCACTGGATTTCGCGAGAACGCACCTCGAGCGGCCGTAGCCGACCCATCCGGGCCGCCACCGAATCTTCCGATGGCCGTGGCCGGGATGAATGTAGAACCGTTGAAGGAGTACTGAGCACTGTGTCCGAGCCCAGCCTTGCCCGCCTGAACATTCTCCAAGAGATCACCGCTCCCAGCGGTGACCGAGTCGAGTACTCGGCCCAGATCGACCCCGTCTTCACCATCGGGCCCAAGGTGCACGGCGGCACACTGCAGATGCTCAGCGCCAATGCGGCCCTCGCCGGTTTCCGGGCGACGGCGCCGGCCGACAAGCCCGCGTCCGACGATCTCGCCGCGATGGCCATCTCCACCAATTACCTCGGCGCGCCCGATCCGGCCGAGATCACGTTGCACGTCTGGGTACGCAAGCGCGGTCGCCGCGTCTCGCTGGTCGACGTCGAGATCCATCAGAACGGCCGCAATCTCGTCCATTCCACCGTGACGGTCGGAACGCCCGACGTCGACACCCACTACTCGGCCCCCACCCCGCTCGCCGCGGTTCCGGCCTCACCCACCGAGGGCGTCATCTGGGTCGAGAAGAGCCCGGTCGGCGAGGTCATGCACCTGTCCGCAGTGCTCGACATCGCCATCGAGGAGCGATCGCTCGCGTTCACCCGCGGGGAGAAGGCCGATCCGGTGTTCCGGATGTGGGCGCGGCCGAAGGAATCCGACCCCGATGCCCTGTTCGCGATCCTCTGCGGCGACCTGAGTGCGCCGGTGGTGATGAACCTGAATCTGTTCGGCTGGGCACCCACCATGCAGTTGACGACGTATCTGCGACGTCGGCCCGCGCCCGGATGGCTGCGTATCCAGGCCTCGAGCACCGAGGTCGGGCACGGCTGGTTCGAAGAGGACCACGTGGTCCTCGACTCCACAGGCCAGGTTGTTGTGCAATCGCGGCAACTCGCGATGATCCCGGCCGCGGGCTGACCCGATTTTGGTGGGTTCCGGCGCAAGAAACTGCAGGTGGGGGTCACCAGAACCCACCAACATCAGCGTGAGAAAGTGAGCAGCATGACTCAGCGAATCGCAATCATCGGCGGCGGCAAGATCGGTGAGGCGCTGCTGGCCGGCTTGATCAAGACCGGCAAGCCGACCAAGGATCTGGTGGTGGCCGAGAAGTCGGCGCGCCGGGGCAAAGAGATCACCGAGGATTACGGGGTGCGTGTCACCGACATCCCCGATGCGGTCGAAGGCGCCAACATCGTTGTCCTGGCGGTCAAGCCGGGCGATGTCGACGCCGTCTTGTCGATCATCGCCGACGTCGAAGATCTCGGTGAGGTCGAGCGGCTCACCGTCACTCTCGTCGGTGGTCTGCCGATGCTGAAGTACGAGAACGCTCTGCCTGCCGGCGCGCCGGTGGTGCGGGTGATGCCCAACACCCCGATGCTGGTCGGCGAGGCCATGTGCGGGATCGCGGCGGGTCGGTATGCCACCGACGAGCACGTGGCCACCGTGGTGACACTGCTCGAGACCGTCGGCAAGGTGGTGGTGGTCCCGGAGCGGCAGATGGATGCCATCACCGCGTTGTCCGGATCGGGGCCTGCCTACGTCTTCCTGCTCGCCGAGGCGATGATCGACGCCGGGGTGTCGATGGGGCTGACGCGGTCGATGGCCACCGAACTCGCCGCGCAGACCGTGCGCGGTGCCGGGGTGTTGCTGACCGACTCGGGGGTCTCGCCGGTGGATCTGCGCGCGGCCGTGACGTCACCGGCAGGAACCACCGCCGAGGCCCTGCGTGAACTCGAGCGCTACGGCATGCGGCACGCGGTGTCCGAGGCGATGCGGGCGAATGCGGCCAAGAGCGAGGCGACGGGCCGCGCCGTGCTGGCCAACATCGAGACGTCTTGAATCGTCGTCGGGCACTGCCCGGGGGCGATCTCATGCGACAAAATCGACCCAGTTACCTACTCACGTCGCATTAACCCCACCCGCCACGCTAAGCTTCGGGGAGCACGTGCGTGTCTGGAGTCCGCCGGAGGGGAAGCCGAGCGGCCGCGACGCGTGCCCCGGAGGTATGAAAATTTCATGGCATCTGCAAGCAAGTCAGGTGACAACGCCGGTGGTGGAACTCAGTTCCTGACCGTCGCGGAGGTCGCATCACTGATGCGCGTCTCGAAGATGACCGTGTACCGCCTGGTGCACAACGGAGAGTTGCCCGCAGTACGCGTGGGTCGTTCCTTCCGAGTGCACGCCAAGGCAGTCCACGATTACCTCGAAACGTCGTATTTCGACGCCGGTTAGGCCTCACGAGGCATTCCCGACGGGCCGGGCCACCACGGTGGCCCGGTCCGCGTCGGACATTGGATCGAAGACCGCCGCGGTGGATTTCGTGACGAGTACGGTGGCGCGGTAAGGTCGGTAGTCGACCCGTTCGCCTGTGTTCTGGCGTACGACGTTATGTGAGCCAGCCTCGTTGGACGGCAAAACCTTGAAGGACCATCGGTCAGATCGTGAGGAAGTTCCCACATGGGTTCAGTGATCAAGAAGCGCCGCAAGCGCATGTCGAAGAAGAAGCACCGCAAGTTGCTGCGTCGCACCCGGGTGCAGCGCAGAAAACTCGGTAAGTGAGTTTTCTTTTTCGTTCAGAACCCGCCGATATTTCGGCGGGTTTTGTTTTGCCCTGATAAGGGCTTTCTCGCCTGATGTGCGCGTCGGAAAATTACTGAGCCACTGACTGGATGAAGACGGGCAAAGTTCCGTACGCTGGGCACATGGTCGAGGGTGGGGATGTGGCGGATACAACGCCGCGCGTTGTGTTGGTGACCGGCGCATCGACTTTTCTCGGTGGATATCTGACCACTCGTCTAGCGCAGAACCCCGAGATCGACCGGGTGATCGCCGTCGACTCGCGGGCCCCTTCCAAAGACATGTTGCGACGTTTTGGTCGCGCCGAGTTCGTCCGGGTGGACATCCGGCGTTCGGCGATCGCGAAGGTGATCGACAAGGCCGGTGTGGACACCGTGGTGCATGCCGCGACCTCGGTGATGGACACCGTCGGTCATTCGCCTGCCATCAAAGAGTTCAACGTCATCGGCACGATGCAGCTGTGCGCCGCCTGTCAGCGCAGCCCGACGGTCAAGCGTTTTGTCGTCCGCTCGTCCGGCATGATCTACGGCGCCAGTTCGGCCGACCCTGCGCATTTTTCCGAGGACACCCATGCCCGGCGTGAGCCGACACATGGATATGCCCGTGACCTGCTCGACGTCGAGGGCTATGCCCGTGGCCTCGGCCGCCGGCGTCCCGACATGTCCGTCACCATCCTGCGGTTGTCGGCGATGCTCGGACCGCAGATCTCCACCCGCATGAGCAAGTACTTCTCGGCCACGGTCATCCCGGTTGTGATCGGGCACGAACCGCGACTGCAATTCCTCCATGAAGAAGACGCCCTGTCGGCGCTCGAGCACGCGACTCTTGCCGGTCGCGCCGGCACGTTCAACATTGCCGCCGACGGCGTGGTGACCCTCAGCCAGGCGGTGCGACGGGCGGGCCGCGTTGCCCTGCCGGTTCCGGGCCGGATGCTGGGAACGGTCGCCGGGGTGTACCGCGGCATGCGCGTTGCCCCCTTCCATGGCGATCAGGCCGACTACCTGACGTTCGGCCGAGTGCTCGACACCACCCGGATGCGCACCGAACTCGGCTTCGAGCCGAAGTACACCAGCTTGGAGACGTTCGACGACTTCTTGTCCCGAAAACCGTTGGAGCCGGTGATCTCACCGGCGGCCTGGCGGCGCTTGGAGCAGTGGATAGCCCAGGCCGCGAAGCAGCTGACGTGAGCCTGGCGACTGGAGAAGGTAAGTTCATCCGATGCCTGGCGCGGGGGCGACCACGGCGGGGACAATTGACAAATGTTCGACACGACCACGTAGGGGCGGCGGGCATCATGCTTGAGGGAGGTGGGTGATCGTGCAGAACCGGAATCGTACGTCCGACGCGCGAACGGCCAAGGTGATCCAGCTGTACTCCAGTTCGCCGGGTCCCGGTGGACAGCCGCGCCGCCGACATCCGTCCCAGACCAACGGGCATCCGGCCAAACCTGCTGCGCCACAACAACACCCGAATCACCGCGGACATCCGAACACCGACGAGTTCGTGCAGGCGCCGGTCACCCCGATCAGCGAGGATGTGCGCGCACAGCTTGAGGCCGGACGGTTCGAGCAGGCCGCCGAGATGTCGTCGAATTTCCTGAATCTCGACGGTGTCCGGCAGACGATCGCCGACACGATCACCGGTGCCGCCGGGTACGTCCGTCAGCGCGTGACCGGTGACTACGAGGTGGACGACTTCGGCTTCGATGCCCACTTCACCGAGTCGGTGTGGCTCCCCGCCTTGCGGGTCTTGTTCGACAAGTGGTTCCGGGTCGACGTGAGCGGTATCGAGAACCTGCCGCTCGACGGTGGGGGACTGCTGGTGGCCAATCACGCCGGCACCATCCCCATCGATGCCTTGATGACGTCGGTTGCCGTGCACGACTACCACCCGAGGAATCGGCACCTGCGTGTGCTCGCCGCGGACCTCGCCTTCGACACCCCGGTCATCGGTGACATAGCGCGCCGCACGGGGTCCACCCTCGCCTGCACCGCCGACGCGCAGAAGCTGCTGCGGGGCGGCGAGCTGACTGCAGTGTGGCCGGAGGGCTTCAAGGGCATCGGCAAGCTCTACAAGGATCGCTACAAGTTGCAGCGCTTCGGTCGGGGCGGCTTTGTCACCACGGCGTTGCGTGCCAAGGTCCCGATCATCCCGGTGTCGATCGTCGGTTCCGAAGAGATCTATCCGATGCTCAACGACCTGAAGCCGATCGCCCGCCTGCTCGGTCTGCCCTACATTCCGATCACGCCGACGTTCCCGTTGCTCGGACCGCTCGGTCTGGTGCCGTTGCCGTCCAAGTGGCAGATCCACTTCGGTACCCCGATCGAGACCGGCCACTTTGACGATCAGGCAGCCGACGACCCCATGGTCGTGTTCGACCTCACCGACAACGTGCGCGAAGACATCCAGCAGACACTCTTCCGCATGCTCAGCCGTCGATCGAGCATCTACTTCGGTTGACGCCCGCCCCCACCCCCGATGATGTGCTGTTATGGCGAACAGAACGCCAGGTGGGCTCCGCCATAAGGGCACATCATCGGGAAATCGGGGAGTCAGCGGCGCAGGTGACGGACTGCGGCGGCAGCGCCACCGCCGGCGGCACCGAGCAGCACGGCCGTCGGTACGCCGATCTTCGCGGCCTTGCGGGCCGTGCGATAGTCGCGGATCTCCCAGCCACGCACCCGGGCGACCTCACGCAGGTCGGCATCGGGATTGATGGCCACGGCGGTGCCGACCAGCGACAGCATGGGGACGTCATTGTGCGAATCGGAGTACGCCGTGCAGCGCTTGAGGTTCAGACCCTCGCGGATCGCGAGCGTGCGCACGGCATGCGCCTTGCCGAGCCCGTGCAGGATGTCGCCGACCAGCCGCCCGGTGAACACCCCGTCGACGCTCTCGGCCACCGTGCCCAGTGCCCCGGTCAATCCGAGTCGGTCGGCGATGGTCTGGGCCAGCTCCACCGGCGTCGCGGTCACCAGCCACACCTGCTGTCCGGCATCGAGGTGCATCTGCGCAAGGGTGCGGGTGCCGGGCCAGATCTTGTCGGCGATGAACTCGTCGAAGATCTCCTCGCCGAGTCGAACGAGTTCGTCGGTCTCGCGGCCGGCGATGAACGACAGCGCCTTTTCCCGCCCCTGCGCGACGTCCTCGGAGTTCTCCCGGCCGGTCATCCGGAATTTCGCTTGCGCCCAGACGAATTCCATCACGTCGCGGTAGCTGAAGTAGTCACGCGCGGCGAGACCGCGGGCGAAATGAACGATCGACGCGCCTTGGACGAGTGTGTTGTCGACGTCGAAGAATGCCGCGGCGGTGAGGTCCGGCGGGACGTCGGTCGGCGTTCCGGGCTCGTCGGATTCCAGGAAGGTCGACGGATCGCTCTCGTCGAGTCCCCGTTCGCGCAGCTTCGACGACGCGGCCCGAGCACTGGCCTCACCGGCGAGCGACTGGCGCAGTTCGGCTGCCGACTGACGGAAACGCCCGACCCGGCTCGTCAACGGGGAGAGCGGGCCGGCCGTGGATGTGGGGCGCAGGCGCTGCCCGTGGTCGCCGGCGGGCCGGTCGTCGAGATCGTCGTCCCCGGAGTCGTCATCGAGGTCGTCGTCCCTGAAATCGTCTTCGGGGGAGTCGTCGTCGCGGGCGTCGTCAGAGGCGTCGTCGTCCGGACCGTCCCCGGGCAGCTCGCGCCGTCGGTCATCAGGCCCGTGGTCGTCGCCGTGCTCGGCGTGTGAACCGGTGGCGGCATCGTCCTCGCCGTCGGCGTCCCCACTGCCCGGAGTTGTGCTCACTCCATCGCCTCCTGTCGGTCGGTGCCAAGCCTAGTCGCCGATCCCTGCAACACTGGCAGGGTGAGGATCACGTTGCTGTCCCGGGCGGGTTGTGCCGCCTGCGCCCGTGCCAGGGCCGATCTACGGCCGGTTGTCGACGAGTTCGACGTGGAGTTCGACGAGGTCGACGTCGATGCCGTCGCGGCCACCGATCCATCCCTGCGCGCCGAGTTCGGAGACCGGTTGCCGGTGATCTTGCTCGACGATCGTGAGCATAGCTACTGGGATGTCGATATTCCCAGGTTGAGGGCCGATTTGCGGGCCGCCGCCGGACACTAGTCCAGACGCATGGCCAGAAGAACCGCAGCCGAGTTTGTGAATCGATTCACAAGCGGTACCGTAATGCCTCGAGTTGGTGTTGAACCTGCCATGAGCAGGTGAAGCGCACCGGAGTCCGCAAAGCCGCGGACGATGCAGCCCAGAAGAAAGACGGACGCATGGCCAAGAGTTCGGCGGGGTTCAACGCCCAGTCCGAGATTCCCAGCGCCTCGGTCGCCCGGCTGGCCACCTACCTCCACGTTCTGCGTTCGCTGAGCGAGAGCGGCGCGATGGTGGTGTCGTCCGGTCAGCTGGCCACCGCAGCGGGGGTCAATCCGGCGATCCTGCGCAAAGACCTGTCCCATGTCGGGTCGGGCGGAGTCCGCGGCGTCGGTTACGACGTCGGCCGGCTGATCGCCCGGATCGCGCTGGCCCTCGGGGTCGAGCACAACCACAACGTGGTGCTGGCCGGCGCCGGCCACCTCGGCAAGGCACTGTTGGGCCGGGTGGGGTTCGAGCGACGCGGGATCAAGATCGTTGCCATGTTCGATGCCGATCCCGAGCTGGTCGGGACGACGATCACCGCGGCCGAGGGTGAGTTGGCCGTGCGGGCGCTCGACGAGATCGGTGACATCTGCCAAGAGCACGGGGTGGAGATCGCGGTCCTCGCGACCTCAGACGCCGACGCCCAGGCCACGTGCGACGCATTCGTCGAGGCCGGGGTGCACCAGATCCTGAACTTCACCGCGCTCGCGCCGAGCGTCCCCGAGCACGTGTACGTGCGGCCGGTGGACTTCGCGCTGGAGCTGCAGGTGATGGCCTTCAACGCTGCCCGACGGCACAACGCGGACTCCGCGGTGGTGCCACGTGAGCAGCGCAGTAGTGGACGTGCCCCGAGGAGTGGGGCGAAGACGAGAGCACGATCAGATCAGAGATCGGTGGGCGTGTGAGTATTTTCCTGTTCGGCGTATCGCATCGCAGCGCGCCGGTACCGATCCTCGAGCGACTCGCCGTCACCGACGACGACCGTCCGAAGATCATCGACGATCTGCTGGCCAGCCCGCAGATCAGTGAGGCGATGATCGTCTCGACGTGCAACCGCGTCGAGGTCTACGCCGTGGTCGACGCCTTCCACCCGGCCCTCGAGGCCGTGGGTGAGGTCATGGGCAAACACTCGGGCATGACGGTCAACGAGATGACCAAGTACGCCTACGTGCGGTACTCCGAAGCCGTTGTCGAGCACCTGTTCTCGGTGGCCGCCGGCCTGGACTCCATGGTGGTGGGCGAGCAGCAGATCCTCGGCCAGATCCGGTCGTCCTATGCCAGCGCCGACGCGAACCGCTCGGCCGGGCGAGTGCTGCACGAGCTGGCGCAGCAGGCGTTGCGGGTGGGCAAACGCGTCCACAGCGAAACCGGGCTCGACCGCGCCGGGGCATCGGTGGTCTCGGTGTCGCTCGAACGCGCACGGAGCATTCTCGACGGCGACATCACCTCTGCCGTTGTGCTCGGCGCCGGCGCGATGGGTGGCCTGGCCGCCGCCCACCTGGCCCGATCAGGGGTGTCGGAGCTGGTGGTCGTCAACCGCACGTTCGAGAAGGCGCAGCATCTCGCGGCCAACGTCACCAAGAACCACGGCATCCCCGCGCGGGCGGTGCGTTTCGACGACATGACCGACGCGCTGATCGGCGCCGACGTGCTGGTGACCTGTACCGGCACCATCGGCGCGGTCGTCGGTGTCGGTGAGGTCCACTCGGCGCTCGCCCGTCGCGAGAACAACAACCCGCTGGTGATCTGCGACCTGGGATTGCCTCGTAACGTCGATCCTGCGGCCGGTCGGCTACCGGGTGTCCACATCATCGATATCGAGGGTCTGCGTGGCGATGAGGCCACCAAGGCCGCCGATGCCGACGAGTTCGCCGCCCGCGAGATCGTCCTGGGTGAGCTGGCCGACTACCTGATGCATCAGCGTCAGGCCGAGGTCACCCCCACGGTCACCGCGCTGCGGCAGCGCGCCGCCGAGGTGGTCCAGGCAGAGATCCTCCGACTCGAGAGCCGGTTGCCGGGTCTGGACGACCCGCAGCGCGACGAGGTCGCCAAGACCGTCCGGCGAGTGGTCGACAAGTTGCTGCACGCGCCGACGGTGCGGGTGAAACAACTCGCGAGCACACCGCAGGGCGACACCTACGCCGAAGCTCTTCGCGAGCTCTTCGAACTCAAGCCCGGTGCGGCCGAATCGGTGTCGGCACCGGAGGTCGGGCTCGGCGACACAGACGGAAAGGCCCGGTAGGACTTGAGCACCGACGAGACGAGTCCGATCCGTATCGGAACTCGTGGTTCGCTGCTGGCCACCACCCAGGCCGGCGACATCCGCGACGCACTGATCAAGGCCGGCCACCCTGCCGAACTGGTGATCATCAAGACCGCAGGCGACCTGTCGGCCGCCCCGGTCCAGCAGATCGGCGTCGGGGTGTTCACCACGGCGATCCGGCTGGCGTTGACCGCGGGCGAGGTGGACGTCGCCGTGCACTCCTACAAGGACCTCCCGACGGCCCCTGAACCCGGGCTGCACATCGCCGCCACCCCGCTGCGCGAAGATCCGCGAGATGCGCTGGTCGCAGCGGGTGGCAAGGTGCTCGGCGAGCTACTGCCGGGAGCCACTGTCGGCACCTCCGCGCCACGCCGGGCGGCGCAGCTTAGAGCATTGGGTCTCGGTTTGGAAATCCGCCCCCTACGAGGCAACCTTGATTCTCGGTTGGGCAAAGTCGCGAGCGGCGAACTCGACGCGGTGGTAGTGGCTCGAGCAGGACTGGTACGCATCGGACGGGCCGACGAGGTCACCGAAGCGCTGGATCCGGTTCAGATGCTGCCGGCGCCCGCACAGGGCGCCTTGGCCGTGGAGTGCCGCGCAGACGATGCCCGACTGGTGAGCATTCTCGCCGAGTTGGACGATCCGTCCACCCGTGCGGCGATTGACGCCGAACGTGCAGTGCTGGGGGCCCTCGAGGCCGGATGCACCGCGCCGGTCGGTGCGATGGCCGAGGTGGTCGAGTCGATTGACGAGGACGGACGCATTTTCACCGAACTGTCGCTGAGGGCGACGGTCGTGGCCGAAGACGGATCGGACGCGGTCAAGGCCTCGGTGGTGGGTCCGGTGGAACGGGCAGCCGAACTGGGCCGAGAACTCGCCGCAGAACTACTGGATCAGGGAGCAAGACAGCTTCTCTAGAAACAGTGGGCCGAGCTACAGCCCCACGGGGCAGGAGTGCTGAGCATGAGCCGTAACAAAAAGGCCACCACCCCCGGTCGCATTCTCTTTGTCGGGGCAGGCCCGGGCGATCCCGGACTGCTGACCGTCCGCGCCCGGACCGCGATCGAGAACGCCGTCACGGTGTTCATCGATCCCGACGTGCCGTCCGCGGTCGTCGAACAGAT
The DNA here is from genome assembly GCF_051487485.1 of Williamsia muralis. Taxonomy (GTDB): domain Bacteria; phylum Actinomycetota; class Actinomycetes; order Mycobacteriales; family Mycobacteriaceae; genus Williamsia; species Williamsia muralis_B. Next base: position 272,605 of record NZ_JAHVCV010000006.1, read on the forward strand.
CGGCGTCGGCTGGGGTGAGCAGGCCTCATCGAAGAGTTCGTCGACCGGTGTGACCCGCTCGGGCAAACAAGACATTAGCGGCGGCGAGCAACGCGATTCGCAGGGGGGTGATCCCCAGGACGCCGACGGCACTGCCGCATCCGTGTCCGGTGCCGATTCGGCAGACGACTCGATGGGCAATGTGCGTCCCGCGCTGGGTGATCCCGCCGAGGTCGCCAAGACTCTCGTCGCCACGGCCAAGGACGGCCACGACGTGGTCCGGCTGGTGGCAGGCGACCCTCTGACCACCGATGCGGTGCTGGCCGAGGTGAATGCCGTCGCCCGTACCCAGGTGCAGTTCGAGGTCATCCCGGGACTGCCCGCGACGGCCGCTGTGCCGAGCTACGCGGGTATGCCGCTGGGTTCGGGACACACCGAGGCCGATGTCCGCGGAGAGGTCGACTGGGCGGCACTCGCTGCCGCTCCAGGACCTCTTGTGCTCCACGCGACGTCGGGTCATCTCGCCGAGACCGCCAGCGCACTCACCGAGCACGGCCTGGCCGCGCAGACCCCTGCCGCCATCACCGTCAACGGCACCACCTGCCAGCAGCGCACCATCGAGGCGACGCTGGCCACTCTCAACGAGAGTGGAAGCGCCCTCACCGGACCGCTGATCGTCACCATCGGCAAGGTGGTCACCCAGCGCGGCAAGTTGAGCTGGTGGGAATCGCGCGCGCTGTACGGCTGGACCGTTCTGGTGCCGCGTACCAAGGATCAGGCCGGCGACATGTCGGATCGGCTGGTCACGCACGGCGCCATCCCGATGGAGGTCCCGACGATCGCGGTGGAACCGCCGCGTAGTCCCGCCCAGATGGAACGTGCCGTCAAGGGTCTGGTCGACGGGCGTTACCAGTGGGTGGTGTTCACCTCCACCAATGCTGTTCGGGCCGTGTGGGACAAGTTCGCCGAGTTCGGTTTGGACGCACGAGCTTTCAGCGGCGTGAAGATCGCCTGTGTGGGCGAGGCGACCGCGGAGAAGGTGCGCGGCTTCGGCATCAACCCCGAACTGCTCCCCTCGGGCGAGCAGTCCTCGCTGGGACTGCTCGAGGACTTCCCGCCGTACGACGACGTCTTCGATCCGGTGAACCGGATCCTGCTGCCCCGTGCCGACATCGCCACCGAGACACTCTCGGAGGGCCTGCGTGGCCGTGGCTGGGAGATCGACGACGTCACCGCGTACCGCACGGTCCGCGCCGCGCCGCCGCCCGCCGAGACCCGCGAGATGATCAAGACCGGTGGGTTCGACGCGGTCTGCTTCACCTCGAGTTCCACGGTGCGCAACCTGGTGGGTATCGCGGGTAAACCGCACGCCCGCACCATCGTTGCGTGCATCGGCCCGAAGACGGCCGAGACCGCCACCGAGTTCGGCCTGCGGGTCGACGTGCGGCCGGAGAACGCATCGGTGCACGAGTTGGTGGACGCGCTCGCCGAGCACGCCGCTCGCCTGCGTGCCGAGGGTGCGCTGCCTCCGCCGCGCAAGAAGGCTCGCCGCTCACGCTCGTAGGCTGGAGGACATGACCTCACCGACCGATCGTTCTCCTGTGGTTCGTCCCAGGCGTCTTCGTACCACTCCGGCCATGCGCCGGATGGTCGCTGAAACCTCCTTGGAGCCAAGGCATCTGGTGTTGCCGATGTTCGTGGCCGACGGGATCGACGAGCCGCGGCCCATCAGCAGCATGCCCGGGGTCGTCCAGCACACACCGGATTCACTCCGCAAGGCCGCGGTCGCGGCAGTGGAATCCGGTGTGGGTGGTCTCATGCTCTTCGGTGTTCCTGCCGAGGGCGACAAGGATGCCGTCGGTAGCGTCGGGACCGATCCGGATGGTGTGCTCAATTCGGCTCTGCGACTTCTCGAGTCCGAGCTCGGCGACTCGACTGTCCTGATGGCCGACACCTGCCTCGACGAGTTCACCGACCATGGGCACTGCGGTGTGCTCGCCGGCGACGGCACCGTCGACAACGACGCCACCCTGCTGCGCTACGCCGAGATGGCAGTCGTGCAGGCCCAGTCGGGCGCCCATCTGGTGGGGCCGAGCGGGATGATGGACGGCCAGGTGGCCGCGATCCGTTCGGCACTCGACGATGCGGGACACACCGACACGGGGATCCTGGCCTACACCGCCAAGTACTCATCGGCCTTCTACGGCCCGTTCCGGGAGGCCGTCGGCTCGTCGCTGCGTGGCGACCGCAAGTCCTACCAGCAAGATCCCGCCAACCTGCGCGAGGCGATGCGCGAACTCGAACTCGACCTGTCCGAGGGCGCCGACATCGTGATGGTGAAACCGGCCATGTCGTACCTGGACGTGTTGCGTCGGGTGGCCGACGTGGCCGATGTCCCGGTCGCGGCCTACCAGATCTCGGGGGAGTACGCGATGATCACCGCGGCGGCCGAACGCGGCTGGATCGACCGCGATGCCGCCATCCTCGAGTCACTCACCTCCATCCGCCGCGCCGGTGCCGACATCGTGCTGACGTACTGGGCGCACGAGGTCGCCGACAAACTCAGGTGACCGCGCGTCTGGCCGCATCGAGCCGGCCCTTGTCGCCGTCGTGCAGGCCCCTGTTGTCCTTCCGGGCGGCAGCATCAGCACCCCGGTCCGACGCCCGCGCGCAGCCGCCCGCCCGACCTCTAGGCTGGTGCCCATGTCCGTGACTCCACCGTCCTACAGCCAGGGCCCGTACGGCGGCTCCTCGCCCGAGTCACCGAACAAGCCGGCTCTGGCCAGCCCGATGGCCATCGCCACCGAACTGTGGGCGCTGATCATCTTGGCGCAGTGCGTGGTTTTCGGTGGGCAGTACCAGGTGGCCTTCGACGCCGCCGACGAGGTGTCCCGGGACATGCCTGAGGGCGAACTCCCCGATGGCGCCATCTGGGTGGTGTACGTCATCGTGGGGCTGACCCTCGCCGCGGTGTTCGGGGTACTCGCGTGGCTCGCCCGGTCCGGGCGCAACTGGGCCCGCCTGGTGCTCGGTTTTGTCAGTTTTTATCTTGTTGTGCAGACCGTGTCGGCGTTCTTCATCGAAGAGGCCGACCATTGGACGATGATCCCGACCGTCATCGGCGGAGTCGCCGCACTGGGCGCGGGTGTCCTGCTGATGCATCGCGACTCGGACAAGTACTGCAAAGACATGGCGGCATGGCGAAAGAGTCAGTCGCACAAGGGCGGGCAGACGCCGTGGTCGCAAGGCCCGCCGAGTCAGTATCCGCCAAACCCCACCTACCCGAACCCCTACCAGCAGTACCCGCAGCAGCCATATCAGCAGCAGTATTACGGCGCGCCGGGATACCAGCAGGGTGGGTACCAGCAACCCGCCGGCCCGGACAGCAACACGCCCTCGGAGCCCGGCAACACCGATCCGAGAAGGTCTGACGACTCCGGATCAGATACAGGAGAAAGCAAGTGAGCACCGAGGCCGTGAATCCGGGCGTGCCCCCGAACACCGTTGTGTGGGCGTATCGGTTGTGGCTTGCGTCCGGCGTCCTGCTCGCCCTGTGGGGTCTGTTCCAGATCGCCCTGGTGCGAACCGGGACCAGCGTGGTCTTCGGGGTGTTCTTCATTCTTGTAGGGGTTGCCCTGGTGTGGGCGGGCCGGCAGGCGTACGCCGGTGACCCACGCTGGCGGTCGGCGGTGTCCGTCCTGACGCTGATGCTGGTCGCCATCGGGATCTTCGCCTCGATGCTCTACTCGCTGCCGATGGTCCCCGCACTGCTCTTCGCGCTGATCGGACTGTCCGGTTCGCTGACCGCCAACCGCCCCACGTCCGAGCCCTGGTTCGCTCGCCGGTGAGGGACTGCGCCCATGAGTGAGGGACCCGACCACGAGCCCGAGACGCCGGAGGCCGAAGGCGAGGTCTTGTTCTACGAACCCGGCGGCAGCTGGTGGGTGGTCACCATCGGCCCGCTCCTGTGTCTCGCCCTGCTCATCGTCGAGATCTTCGGCGAAGGCAAGGTGCACTGGCTCGCGCTCCTGATCTTCGCCGCCGTGATCGGCGGATTCTCGCTCATCCAGGTGTACGCGGCTCGGTCACACGTCACGGTCCGGCTCACCGAGACCACCCTGCGTCAGGGTGCGCAGACCATCACCCTCGATGAGATCGACGAGATCTTTCCGCAGAACAACAGCCCCGAACATCAGAAGTGGGAGAGCGCTCCTGCCCTGGGTGAACTGACTGCCGTGCCGCGGCGACGCAAGGGTGTGGGCATCCAATTGCGTAGCGGCAGGCTGGCGCAGGCGTGGGCCCGTGACGTCGACCATTTCCGGTCGGAACTGACCCAGGCGCACCAGGCCATCGTCCTCGGGCTCGGTCCGAAGAAGTCCACTTCGCTCGACAAACCGAAGCCGAAACCGAAGAAGTCCCCGCCACCGGTTCGTGGTGACGAGGACTCTTCGTAGCTACGGTTCTAGCTCAGCTGGTCTTCGACCATCGCTGTCTTGAGCAGTTCCTCTGGCACCGCGAACCCGTCGACGAGGGTGCGCGCATGCGGACGCAGTGCCGCACACAGGTCGTTGACGCCGCGGCGGATCGCCTTGGCGCGTTCCACCGAGATGTGCCGGTGCATCAGGAACCATTCGAGGTCTGCCTCGAGAGCCGAGTAGACGTACAGGTCGCAGACCTTGCCGAGCAGTTCGGTTCCGGCCTTGCTGTCGCACTTGTCGATGGCCTCGATGAACGACTCGAGCACCACCCGTTCGATGTGCGCCGTACCGACTTTCAACAGATGGTCCTGAGCCCCGTTGAACACCTCGAACGGGTCGGCGTCGTCGTCGGTCGCCCGACGCAACCGGTTGGCGCAGGTCCGCAGGAGATGGTCTTCGCGGTTGCGGAACAACCGGATCTGGGTGCCGCGGTTGGTGAGCTCGGACTCTTCGGGATCTTCGCCCGAGGTGTCCATCAGGGTCTGGACCACTTGGCGCGCAGCGGACTTCTCCAGGAACACGTCGCGGGCCATGCCTGCGATGAACCGTGCCCAGCCGACGGTGTTGAGTCCGCGGACATCTTGCGCGTACGCCGACAGCAGTTCTTTGGCGACGAGCTGCGTGAGGACTGTGTTGTCACCTTCGAAGGTGGTGAACACGTCGATGTCGCCGCGCATGATCGACAGCTGGTTCTCGTCGAGGTAGCCCGCGCCACCGGCGGCTTCGCGGCAGACGTTGATGGTGTGTGAGGCATGCCACGTGGTCATCGCCTTCAGGCCGGCGGCGGCGCCTTCGAGTTGACGCTGACGGTCCTCGTCGAGGTCTTCGGCGGACTGCAGTTCGTGCAGTTCCTCGATGATCTCGTTCTGTGCAAACGCCAGTGCGTACGACTTCGCGATGAGGGGCAACAGCTTTCGCTGATGTGCGAGGTAGTCCATGATGACGATCTCGTCGTCGGAGTCCGGCTGTTCGAACTGCCTACGCACCAAGGCATACCGGGTCGCGATGGTCAGCGCTTTGCGGCCGGCGGCCCCGGCCGTGGCCGCGACACTCACCCGGCCCCGGATGAGGGTGCCGAGCATCGTGAAGAACCGGCGGTTCTCGTTCTCGATGGGCGAACTGTAGGTGCCGTCCTCGGCGACGTCGGCGTAGCGGTTGAGCAAGTTCTCGCGGGGGATGCGCACGCGGTCGAAGACGATGCGGCCGTTGTCGACTCCCGCCAGGCCGCCCTTGTATCCGCAGTCGCTGGTGGTGATCCCGGGGAGATCGTTGCCGTCGTCGTCGCGGAGCGGGACCACAAAACAATGCACGCCTCGGCCGGTCGGTTCCTCGTCGGGACCACCGGTCACCAGCTGGGCGAACACCGCCGCGACCTTGGCATGCTCTGCCGCGCCGCCGATGTAGTCCTTACGTGCCAGTTGGGTGTCGGAGTTGACGACGAACTCGCCGGTGGCGGTGTCGTAGGTGGCCGTGGTCTGGATGGCCTGCACATTGGAGCCGTGTCCGGTCTCGGTCATGGCGAAGCAGCCGAGCACATCGAGGTTGATCAGGCCGGGTACGTACTTCTGGTGGTGGACGTCGGTGCCGAGGTTCTCCACGGCGCCGCCGAACAGTCCCCACTGGACTCCCGCTTTCACCATCAGCGACAGATCGGCGTAGCCGAGCAGTTCGATCGCGCTGATCGAGGCACCGATGTCGCCGGTGCCTCCGTGCTTCTCCAGGAATCCGGCGCGGGGGAAGCCGTGACCGGCCAGTTCACGCATGATGTCGAGGATGCGAGCGCGGGCCTGGTCCAACGGGAGCGACGGGTCGGGTAGCAACTCGGAACGGTTCAGCTGCTCTCGCACCGCTTCACGGGTGGTCCGCCAGCGTCCGTCGAGTGCGATACGCAGGTTGTCGACCAGAAGCTCGTTGTCTTCTTCGGGGGTCTGCTTCTCGGGTAGATCTGCGGTTCGGACCTCGGGATCGATGTCCGTTGCCGTGAAGGTGTCCGCTTCGTTCGCCGTCATGGATCCGAGGTTACCCACGAGTAAGGACTTTGAACCGGCAGTTCCGCAAACCCCCGGGGGGCACCCGTCGGGCCGGGCCTCAGGACGCTGTGACGGTGATCGCTTCGAGCCGCTCCATGATGAACTCACCTGCGACAACCGGCTGTTGGCCGTTTGCCGCACCGACGGGTGGACCCAGTGGGGTGACCACCGCATCGTGATCGAGTTCATAAAAGAAGATGAGCGACATCAGGTCTTCGTCGGGAGCGTCGGCCTGCGGAGGCAACACGCGGTGGCGGCCTGCCGGCCAGCGTCCGCCCGTCCAGTATTCGAGGAGGTCTCCGATGTTGATCGTGAGGGCTTCGGGGTCGTAGGGGGCATCCGCCCAGCCGCCTTCCTCGGTGTAGACCTGAAGACCGCCGGACCCCGGTTCGCGGTCGAGAACGGTGACGGTGCCGAAGTCGGTGTGCGCCCCGATCCGGAACTGCCCTTCCTCGGGACGACCCACCTCGGTCAGTGCGGGGTAGTGGTTGATGTTGGACGTCCACGTGGCTCGTTCGGCCCGGCCGAGAAAGTCATGTCCGGCGTCGAGCCCGAGTGACGCACTCATCAGCGCGAGCAGGTCGTCGGACAGCAGCTTCATCTGACGGCAGTACTCGGTGAACAACTCGTCGAGCTCGGGCACCTCCGCCGGCCAGACGTTCGGCGGGAACCATGCGGCATCCACCACGGGGTCACCGGTCGGGGTCTGCGCGCCGCAGTTGTAGGTCTCCTTGAGATCGGGCGGCGTCTCGCTCCCGTCGGCAGAACCGTTGGCCTCCATGCCCGGTCCGATCCATCCGCGACCACCGACGGCCACCGCGTACCGGCTCTTGACGTCGGCCGGAAGGGCGAAGAACCGGCGCGCGGCCGCTCGGAGGTCTGCGGGAAGTGCCGGATCGATGCCGTGGCCGGTGACCAGCAGGAAACCTGCTGTCTGCAGGCTCTCGTCGACGGCCCGGCACAGTGCCTCGGCTGCGTCGCCGCCCCGGCGCCACTGTGAGATGTCGACGGTGAGAATCGGGCTGCTCATCGGTCGGTCTCCTCGGCAACGCCGATGTCTTCGTTCCACAGCCCCGGGTTGCCGTCGATGAAGTCGGCCATCATGGCCACGCACCGAGGGTCGTCAACCACGGTGACCGACACACCCAGGTCGGCAAGCCAGTCCTCGCCGCCCTGGAAGTTCCGGGTCTCACCGATGACCACCGAGCCGATGTCGAACTGACGGATGAGGCCGCTGCAGTACCAGCACGGTGCCAGCGTGGTCACCATGATGGTCGACCGGTAGTCCCGTTGCCGTCCAGCATTGCGGAAGGCGGCGGTCTCGCCGTGCACCGACGGGTCATCGTTCTGCACGCGCATGTTGTGTCCACGTCCGAGCAGTGTTCCGTCGGCGGCGAACAGTGCCGCCCCGATCGGGATCCCACCCTCGATCAGACTCTGCTGGGCTTCGGCGTATGCGGTCTCGAGCAGCGTTGCGGGCGAGACGTCGATGGAGGTGCTCATGGGAACCAACGCTGCCCGTCGTGCGCGGTCGGGGCAACTGACATAGTGTCGCGGCACCGGGGGCTACGGACGTGCAATTCGTCGGTGACGAGAGGCAAGCGACTATGGTTCTGGCACTACACGAGGTCCTCGACCGACACCTGGCGGCAACCGATCCGCAGGTGCTCAGTGGGCACGGGCGGCTCGGCAACGAGGTCCGCTGGGTGCATTCGAGCGAGATCTTCGAGATCGGTCCGCTGCTGTCAGGTGGTGAACTCCTGCTCACCACGGGGCTCGGACTGGCGGGCACCGACGCCGGTACGCGCCGCCACTACATTCGCGAGCTGGCCACGCGCGACGTCGCCGGTGTGGCAGTGGAATTGGGCAGAACCTTCGACGAGGTTCCCGACGAGATGATCCGTGAGGCCTCGTCGGTGCAACTCCCGCTGATCGCGCTGCACACCGTGGTCCCGTTCATCGACCTGTGCCGCGCCGCCAACACCGACATCGTCTCGCGGGAAGTCGGGGTGCTCCGCCGACGAGGTGAACTCGACGCGGCGCTACACGCGCTGATGGTGGCCGGAGCCGGTGCCCCTGCGATCGTCAAGGCCATTGCGGCCGCCATCGGTTGCCCATTGGTGGTGTTGGGGAAGAACAACGCGCTGATGGCCGCCGAGGGTGTGGACGACGACCATTCGGCGTGGCAGGTGGTGGACGCGCAGTCCGCGTCGGTGCCGGTGCAGTCACGCGGCCAGGTCATCGCGACCTTGGTCGCCGGTCCGTCGTCGCTCGATGCGGACACCATGATGTCACTGCTGGACCTCGGTGCTGGACCGCTGGGTGTGGCGCTGTCGATGTCGCGCGAGCTCGGAGGGCTGCGACATCGGGCCGCGGCCACTCTGCTGTCCGACCTGCTCGATCGGCGGGTCGATCGCCGCGCCGACCTCATGATGCGTTCTCGGGCCGCAAGTTTCGATCCGGCGGGCGCTGTCTGCATCGTTCCGGTGGCGATCTCTGCCCCGGCGCCCCGGATGGCCGCGCAGCTGACGGCAGCCGTCACGAAGAAGCTGGCGGTGCAGTCGCTGCACGCTGACGTACATGCGACCTCCTACGCGCTGTTCGCCATGACCGATCAAGGCCGCGACCAGATCACCCAGGTGTGTGCAGCGTTCGCCGGAATCGTCGGGGAGGCAACGGTTGTGGTCGGAAATGCTGCGCGTGTTGATGCCCGTGATCTGTCCGACGCCTTGCTGACCGCACGGCGAGCACTGGCAATCGCGTCCGGGTCCCGGCGTGCGATGGCTCGCCACACCGATGCGGTCTCCTCGGTTCGCGCGCTCGCGGCGGAACTCGCGGTGGAGACTCTTGATGCCGCGGTCCGCGACGACCTGGTGACCTCCGTCGGACCGCTGGTCGAATGGGATAGGACCCACGGGTCAGAACTCACCCACACCCTCGAGGTGCATCTTCGACATGGTTGCAGCGCAACACGATCCGCTGTTGCCCTGCATCTTGGCAGACAGAGTCTGTATCAGCGTCTCGAACGGATCCGGGAGCTGCTGGGATTCGACTTCGCGGCGCCCGAGACGTACCCGTCTGTGTTGCTGGCCCTCTGCGCTCACCGCAGTGCGGTGCGATCGGCCTCAGGTCAGACGGACTGATAGTCGCGACGAATCTTGCTGCGCGACAGCACGAAGTATCCGGCGAATGCGATGACAAATCCGGCGAAGAACGTGATGTCTCCCAATTCGGGAACGGCCTCGGCGACAAAACCGACATATCGTTCCTGGTTGCTGAAGAGCAACACCGAGGCGACGAGGGCGATCAAGAAGGCCGACAGTCCGCCCCAGTTCGTGTACTTCGGGTCGTACAGCATCGCAGCCACGGGGCGGTTCCGGCGAAGGATCTGGTCTGCGAACACGATGCCGAGCCACGGGCCGATCCAGTAGGCGACGATCAACAGGAAGGTCTCATAGGACTCGGCCGCGTCGGCCAGTGCCCACCAGGCAACCAGGAATCCCACAACGCCGAACACCACGGTGACCAGCGCCCGCTGGAGGCCGAGCGACATCTTGAATCCCATGGTGACAAAAGCCATTCCGCCGGAATAGAGGTTGATCGCATTGGCCGCGACCGCCCCGACCGCGATGGCCAGCAACGTCAGATCCGCCACGACCGACGGCAGGTGCCCGGTGAATGCGTCGGTGGGGCTCTCCGCATCCGAGCCGATCGTCACCGACGCGGCGCCGACGGCCATCAGGGCCGTGGTGGACACGAACAGCCCTGACGAGGCGAAGAATCCGGTCTTGAACCGGGACACGGTCGCGGGAAGGTAGCGGGTGAAGTCGGCCGCGTAGGGGGTCCAGCCGGCGGTGTATCCGAACGCCGTACCCACGGTCAGCAGGAATCCGCCGAGGCCGGCGCCACCGTCGCTGGCGGGTGCGCCGAGATCGGCCTTGCTGAAGATGATGACGCCGGCGATCACGAACACGATGGCGAGAAGAGGTGCGGCAATCCGTTCGAACCCTTGGACGAGGTTGTGTCCGAAGAACGCAAAAGCTGTCTGCGCCAATACGACGATCAGGAGCGCCAGCACGGACGGGAGACCGAACAGCGTGTTGAGGGCCAGCGCGCCGCTGACACTGTTGGTCGCGAACCAGCCGATGCCGCACATGACGGTCATGAACGCGGCGGGCACGATGTTGCCGCGGTAGCCGAAGCCGAGGCGGCCCAGAACCATCTGCGGCACTCCGTGGAGCGGGCCTCGAGCGGAGAGAGCGTAGTGGGCGAGGGCGCCGAGGAGGTTGCCCAACGCCACTGCGGCGAGGGCCTGCCAGAAGCTGAGACCGAAGTACAGCACCGACAGGACCCCGACGAAGATCGTCGCGAACTCGAGATTGGGCGCGGTCCACGTCCAGAACATGCTGCGCGGTTTGCCGTGCCGGGCCTCGAGCGGGATGAACTCGTTGCCGCCTGGTTCGACCGCAAGCACTTTGCTGCCATAGGAGCTGGGCGCCGCGTCGGCGACGGGCTCTGTTCGGGGAGTGGTCGATGTCATTGCGTCACAGTCCCTCACCCGCGGGTACCGCGGCAACCTACAGAACGTCCGCTGGCGTGGTGTCCAGGGCGGGCGAACTGTCGGCCCGCCGGGCGGGGCACATCGACCGTTGGTTCATGCCCGACGGTCGGTTGGCTGGTGCTGCGTGATGCAGTGGATGCCCCCGCCGCGCTCGAACAATGGCCGCGCGTCCACCGTCCGGATCTCACGCCCCGGATACACCTCGGACAGGATTGCCGCAGCCCGTGCGTCGTTCGGGTCGTCAAAGCTGCAGGCGATCACGGCGTTGTTGATGACGAGGTGGTTGATGTAGCTGTAGTCCACCGGTCCCTCGTCGTCGGTCAGGACCGTGGGGGCGGGGACGTCGATGATCTGCCACGCGGGTTCCGCCGCGGCGATCACCTCTCTGATCCGAGCACTCACCGCGTGATCGGGGTGGTCGGGGTTTTGCTGGTCGTGCACCAGCACCACACCCGGCGACGGGATGGCCGCGACGATGTCGACGTGTCCACGGGTGCCGAACTTCTGGTTGTCGCGAGTGAGGCCGTACGGCAACCAGATCGCCTTCTCGGCGCCGATCGTCCGCTGCAGCTCGTCCTCGACGTCTTCACGAGACCACGTGTCGTTGCGGCCCTCGCCCAACTGCACCGATTCGGTCAGCAGCACCGTGCCGTCACCGTCGACCGCGATTCCGCCGCCCTCGTTGACCATCGGCGAGTCGATGCGCTGCGCCCCCGACAGCTCAGCGATCAGCGCGCCGATGTGTTGGTCTTTGTCCCATCGCGCCCACGAGGCAGCGCCCCATCCGTTGAACACCCAGTCGACGGCTCCGAGGGTGCCGTCCTCGCCGAGCACGAATGTGGGCCCGATGTCGCGCGCCCAGGCGTCGTTGAGCGGCGCTGCGACGATCTCGACGTCGCGGGAGAGGTATTTCCGGGCCGCGGGCAACTCATCCGGGTCGACGAGCATCGTGACCGGTTCGAACTCACAGATGCTGTGTGCCACCGCGGCCCATGTCCGGCGGGCTTCGTCGCGTGCGGCGTCAGTATCGCCGAGCGAATAGCCTGGTGCCGGGAATGCCATCCACACCATTTCCTGCGGCGCTGTTTCGGCGGGCATGCGCCACTGCGACATCAGACGTCTCCGGCGCCGTAGTGGCCGTGTGCGGCAACCGGATCGACAAGGCGACCATAGGTGTCGGGTCGTCGGGTCTTCAGGAACGGGAACAGTGTGAGCCAGTCACGACGCTGGGCGAGGTCGAGTTCGGCGACCAGCACGGCAGGTTCGTCGCGCGGCGCCTGGACAAGGATGCGGCCGTAGGGGTCGGAGATGAAAGACGAACCGTAGAAGGTGATCTCGCCTTCGTTCCCGGTGCGGTTGGGTACCACCATGAAGGTGCCGTTGGCGATCCCGTTTCCGACGATCACCTGTTGCCACAGCGGCTGGGTGTCGAAGTCGGGGAAGTCGGGCTCGGAGCCGATGGCGGTGGGGTAGACGATGATCTCGGCCCCGGCCAGCGAATATGCGCGTGCGGCTTCGGGGAACCATTCGTCCCAGCAGGTCGGCATCCCCAGGGTGGCGTCGAGTCCGGCCGGCGAGTGCACGGGATACGGGTCGGGTTCGGCGGGTCCTGCCCGGAAGTAGGTGTCCTCGTAATAGCCGGCCGTGATGGGGATGTGGATCTTGCGTGTCTTGGCCACCAGCTCGCCGTTCGGTGAGACCAGGATGGCGGTGTTGAAGCCGAGGCCGTCGTCGTAGGTGCTGCCGTTCTCCGCCGAGTTCTTCTCGTACAGCGACGCGTGCACGAAGATGTTGTGCTGCTTTGCCATTGCCGAGGCGAAGGCAAACGTGGGCCCGGTGTCGAGGTCCTCGGCGGATTCGCCCGGGTTCGCGCCACCTCGAACGAACGCGGGATACCGCAGCAGGGTGATCTCGGGCAGGCACACCAGGCCCGCCCCGGCCCCGGCGGCCATCTCGACGCCCTCGGCGAGATCGGCCAGCAGGGCATCGGTGTCGGGCTGCCAGCGATGCTGCACGAGACCCACCCGAATCGGGGCGCGCCCTGACTCGGTGTCCCGGCACAGTGACGGCGGCGCCGTCAGGGCAGTGATGAGCTGCATGATGTCCTTTCCCGGACGGCGTCGCCGATCCGGTGTGTGGCCAAAGCGTGTTTGCCGGGCTACGTCAGTGCGATGTATTTGGTGGTCAGGTATTCGTAGATGCCCTCTGATCCACCTTCGCGCCCGATCCCGGATTGCTTCACGCCGCCGAACGGTGCAGCGACATCGGAGATCACGCCTCGGTTGACCCCGACCATCCCCGACTCGATCTTGTCGGCCACCCTCAGTGCCCGGTCGAGGTCTTGGGTGTAAAGGTAAGCCGCCAAACCGTATTCGGTGGAGTTCGCGGCCTCGATGGCTTCGTCCTCGGTGGTGAACGTACTGATGACGGCGACGGGGCCAAAGATCTCGTTTCGCACGATGTCCGCGTCTGCCGGCACCTGGTCGAGAACCGTTGCGGGGTAGTAGCACCCCGCGTCGTCGGTCGACGTATCGCCGTTGACGGAGCTCGGCAAGTTCTCCGGGTCGGCGCCCAGCCGCACCCTGGCCCCATCGGCGACCGCGGCGGCGACAGCCTTCGCGATGGACGTCTGCTGCTTGGTGTTGACCATCGGGCCCAGTGTGGTCTTCGGGTGGTAGCCGGGCCCCAGAACCATGGCCTCCATCTTTGCCGTCAGCGCCGCGGTGAAATGTTCGGCGATACCTTCCTGGACGAGGAAACGATTGGCTGCCGTGCAGGCTTCGCCGCCGTTGCGGGTCTTCGCTGCGAACGCACCTTCCACCGCCTTGTCCAGATCGGCGTCGTCGAACACGAGGAAGGGTGCGTTGCCACCGAGCTCCATGGACGTCCGCTGAACGTTCTCGGCTGCCTGTCCGAGCAGGCTCCGGCCCACCGGGGTCGACCCGGTGAAGCTGATCTTGCGTACGCGGGGATCGGCGATCAACGGCTCGGTGACGTCGGCTGCCTTGCTGGTCGGGAGAATCGAGAGCACGCCGCCGGGCAGTCCTGCCTCGCCGAGCAGCTTGGCGAGGTAGAGCACGGTCAGCGGGGTCTCCTGGGCGGGCTTGACGATCATCGTGCAGCCCGCGGCCAACGCCGGACCGATCTTCCTGGTGCCCATGGCGAGTGGGAAGTTCCACGGCGTGATCGCCAGTGCCACCCCGACGGGGGCGTGGGTCACCATGATCCGTCCGGTGCCCCCTGGCGACGGGGTGAACCGACCCGAAACCCGAACGGCCTCTTCGGCGAACCACCGCAGGAACTCGCCGCCGTAGGTGATCTCGGACTTCGAATCGGGCAGTGCTTTGCCCATCTCGAGGGTCATGATCGTGGCCATGTCGTCGGCGTGGTCCTGGACCAGATCGTAGGTGGCGCGCAGGATCTCCGATCGTTTGCGCGGCGCGGTGGCAGCCCACTCGTCCGCCACTGCGAGCGCGCTCTCGAGTGCGGTGTTCGCGTCGTCGGGCGTGGCGTCGGCCACGTGGACCAGGGACGTGCCGGTGGCCGGGTCGTCCACCGAGAACGTGGAACCGTCGGATGCGTCCACCGAGGCCCCTCCGATCCACAGACCCGTGGGGACCTGGTCGAGGAGCTCGCGGAAGTCGGCGATTGGATCAGTGGCCGGGGAATCAGTCATGACAGTGTCCTCCAGATGATTCGGGCGATGTGGATGATGTGGGGTGACAATGCGCGCTCGGGCTCGGTGCGACATCGAGGGATGGGTTGCGGTCGAAGAAGCCGAATGGCTTGAGCCAGAACGAGACCGTGTCGGCCGGCATGATCGGCCAGTCCTCGGGCCGGGTGATGTGGTGGATGCCGAAGGTGTACCAGAGCACCACGTCGGTGTTGTCGATGCTGCGGTTGGCCTTCGTCCATTCGCCCAGCCCCTTGTCGGTGGCCGACTGATTCACGAATTCACCTGCCGGCCAACGTTCGTCGGGACTGTTCGGGGTGACCCACACGGTGTGGCCGATGACCTCGGCGCGCGCGAACACCGGTGAGGCCGGATCGAACATGGCAGGGATGGCGTCGCCGGGGACCAGTTTGTAGGCAGGATGGGTGCCCAGTCCGATGGTGGTGTTGGTGTTCACCACCTTCCACGCTCGCTGGGTGGACCAGTTCATGTCCTGCTTGCCCTCTTCTTCGGTCCGCAGGGGGGTGTTGCGCTGTACCAGGGACAGGCCGTACGGATTGGCCGGTCCCATCGGCTCGATCTCGGTTTCGCTGGCGTAGACGGTGTTCTGGGTCCCGTCCACGTCGAGGTCGAGGCGGGCGACCAGGAAATGCTGATGGAACGGTGCGTAGGTGCGTTCGTCCACCAGGGTGCCGTGCGGGTGCGTGGCCCCGGGTGCGATCGGCGTGGTCACCATGATGCCGGTGGCGCGCACCTCGCACTCGATGTTGCCGTCCTGGTAGAAGCGCCAGTAGACGAGGTACTCGTAGTTGGCCACGGTCACGTGGAACGACACCGTGAGCCGGCGCATCCGGCGAACCTCGGCGCCGGCGTCGTGATCGACATGCTTCCAGAGAACCGCATTGTCCTCTTCGTGGATGCAGATCGCATTGGTGATCGTGTACGGCTCACCTTTGCTGTTGTGCAGCACGGCATCCAGGTAACGGATCTCGCCGAGGCAGTCGCAGCCGAGCTCCAGGGAGGTCGTCATGAAGCCGAGTCCCCACTCGCCGATGTCGAATGCTGTTCGGCGGTAATGATCTTCGCAGTGATCTCGGTACGGCACCATCATCTCGGCAAACGACAACCGGTGGGCCACCGAGCGCTCGCGACCACCGTCGTTGTAGGTGACGGCGTGCAGGGTCATGCCCTCGCGGTGGTTGAATCCCACGCGCAACGACCAGTTCTGCCAGGACAGCTTGTTGCCCTCGAGGGTGAACGAGGGGCCGTCCGGCTGGGTGATCTCCAGAGGCTTGAGTGGTTGGCGGCGCGATTCGGCCCGGATGCGCTCGGGGATCCGGCCGGGCACGTACTCGCCCATCACAGTCGGTGGTTCCACGCCGCCGTTGTCCTCGATCTCGAGGAGCTCCATCGTGTTGAGGTCGATGACGCAGTGCAGTCCGCTGACCGGGTGGGCGTAGGGGTTGGCCCCCGGTTCGGACCTGAGCCAGGTGTCCGACCATCCGAGTCGTCTGTCCCGGTACTTGTCCGGGGCGACGGCGTCGCCGTAGGTCCAGGTGTCCATGAACACCAGGTCGAGGTCGGTGATCCCGCGCTTCTTCAGGGCAGCGATGACATCTGGGTGGCCCCGCAGCACCTGGTCACATTCTTCGAACTCGTCGACGGTGAAGTTCGCCTGTACACCGGGGATGTGGGTGAAGGATTCGACGGCATCCTCGGTCAAAGAGACAACCGCCTTGTAGGTGGCGTTGCGCGTCGTGTCCGAGCAGGTGACGACTCCCTTGCGAGGAGGCCGCGGGCCTCCCGTCGCGTGGTCCGCCAGAGCTTGTTTGCTGGGCTCGAGCAGCTCGATCGAATGGAACCGCCAGCCTTCACCGACGCCATGGTCTCGTGCGAGTAGTGCTGCCGTCGAACGGAATTCGTCGGCGCTGAAGGGGTCGAGGGGATGGCTGGTGGCCTCGGGCGGGCCGGCTGCCGGATCAGTGGACACGCGCTGCTCCCGTGGACCCGGTCAGGTCGCGCAGGCAGTTCTCGAGTACGTCGAGCCCGTCGCCGAGCAGTTCGTCACCGATGACCAGCGGGGGCAGGAGCCGGATGACGTTGCCGTACGTACCGCAGGACAGCAACACCACACCTTGTGCGAGACAGGCCGCCACCAGCGCCTTGGCCAGCTCCGAATTGGGCTTGTTTGTACCCGGTTGCACGAGTTCGATGGCGAGCATCGCTCCTCGTCCCCGGACGTCGCCGATCTCGTCGGTGACCGAGGCCATCGCCCGCAGTCGTCCGAGGGCGATCTCCTCGATCTCCCTTGCCCGCCTGGGTAGATCGAGTTCGGCCATCACGTCGAGGGTGGCAAGTGCGGCTGCGCAGGCCACCGGGTTGCCGCCGTACGTGCCTCCGAGACCACCGGCATGCACTGCGTCGAGCAGATCGGCGCGCCCGGTGACCGCGGACAGCGGCATACCGCCGGCGATGCCCTTGGCCATCGTCACCAGATCGGGCACCACATTCTCGTGTTCGCTGGCGAACCATGCACCGGTGCGGGCGAATCCGCTCTGCACCTCATCGGCGATGAACACGATGCCGTTCGAGGAGGCCCAGTCGGCCAGTGCGGGAAGGAATCCGGGGGCGGGCACGATGAAGCCGCCTTCGCCCATCACGGGTTCGATGATGATCGCGGCCAGCTGATCTGCCCCGATCTGCTTGTCCATCATCGAGATCGCGCGGGCCGCCGCTTCCGGACCGTCGAGTCCGTCATGGAAGGGGTAGGACCCGGGTACTCGGTAGACCTCCGGCGCAAAGGGTCCGAAACCGTACTTGTAGGGCATGGTCTTGGCGGTCAGCGCCATCGTCAGGTTGGTTCGGCCGTGGTAGGCGTGGTCGAACGCCACGACCGCATCGCGTCCGGTGGCCAACCGAGCCACCTTGATGGCGTTCTCCACCGCCTCGGCGCCGGAGTTGAACAGCACGGTGCGCTTCTGATGGTCACCTGGTGTCAGGTGATTCAGTCGTTCGGCCACCGCGACGTATCCCTCGTAGGGCGTCACCATGAAGCAGGTGTGGGTGAAATGCCGGGCCTGCTCGGCAACCGCTTCGGCGACCGCCGCGTTGCTGGCGCCCACGCTCGTCACGGCGATCCCCGACCCGAAGTCGATGAACGAGTTGCCGTCGATGTCGATGATCACGCCACCGTCCGCGTCGGCGGCGTACACCGGCACGGTCGAGCCCACGCCGCCTGCGACGGCCATCGCGCGTCGACCCTGCAGCTCATGGGATTTCGGTCCGGGGATGGGCGTGACGAGTTTGCGGTGTTGGGGGAGGCGGTAGGAGACCGCGGCTGATGTCGTCACGGTCATTCCACCGAACTCATCACGTGCTTGATGCGGGTGTAGTCCTCGACCCCGTAGGACGACAGGTCCTTGCCGTAGCCGGAGTTCTTGAACCCGCCGTGTGGCATCTCGGCAACCAGCGGGATGTGGCAGTTGACCCACACACAGCCGAAGTCCATACCTGCGGTCATCCGGTTGGCGGTGCCGTGGTCGGTGGTCCACACGCTCGAGGCCAGGCCGTAGCTCACGTCGTTGGACAACGCCATGGCCTCGGCTTCGTCCTCGAAGGTCTGCACGGTCACCACGGGGCCGAACGTCTCTTCCTGCACCAGCGCATCGGTCTGGCGGACTCCGGTGATCACGGTGGGCTCGATGAAGAACCCCTTGTCGCCGCGGCGCTTTCCGCCGGTGACCACGGTGGCGTGCGAGGGGATCGAGTCGAGGATCGACGTCACCTTGGTGAAGTGGTTGATGTTGTTCAGCGGGGGAACCGTTGTCGCGTCCGCTTTTTCGCTGAGCGCGGCCACGAACTTGTCGTGGATGGAGGAGTGCACCAGGATGCGGGTCACCGCCGTGCAGTCCTGGCCGGCGTTGAAGAACGACGCCTCCCCGATGCCGTCGACGGCTTTGTCGAGGTCTGCGTCGGCGAACACCACGGCAGGGGCCTTGCCGCCCAGTTCGAGGTGCGCGCGCTTGAGTTGCTGTGCAGCGGACACTGCCACGGCGATGCCTGCGCGGACCGACCCGGTGATCGACACCATGCCCGGCGTCTTGTGCCCGACGATGGACGCACCTGTACCGCCGTCGCCGAGCACCACGTTGAGGACTCCGTCGGGCAGGATGCCCTTGGACAGCGAGGCCAGGACAAGCGTCGATTCGGGAGTGGTGTCGGAAGGCTTGAGCACCACCGTGTTCCCGGCGGCGATCGCAGGTCCGATCTTCCACAACGCCATCATCAGGGGGTAGTTCCAGGGGGTCACCTGGCCGATGACGCCGATTGGTTCACGCCGCACGTACGAGGTGAACCCCTCCATGTACTCACCGGCCGATTTCCCCTCGAGGAGGCGGGCCGCACCGGCGAAGAACCTGATCTGGTCAGCGCCGACGGTCACCTCTTCGTCGGCGATCTGGTCGGCCGGCTGCCCGGTGTTCCGTGCCTGGGCGGCCACGAGTGCATCGGAGTTCGCCTCGATGGCATCCGCCAGCTTCAGCAGGGCGGTCTGCCTGGTCTTCGGGGTGGTCTTACCCCAGGTCTCGAAGGCAGTGGCCGCAGCGGCCATGGCCGCGTCGATGTCGGCGGTGGTCGAGATCGGCGACCTACCGACGACCGATTCGTCGGTCGGGTTGATCAGGTCGATCGTCTCGGTGGACGACGACGCGACGAACTCGCCGTTGATGTAGTTCTTCAGGATCTCGGGCATGACGCGCGGTCACTCTCTGTCGGATTGGACTCGGGTCGATTGGACGCGGGTCGGGTGGCTCGGGAATCGATGGGGGACAGGTGATGGTTGCCAGTGTTCGCCGCATCGTTGTGGTTACGGACCTGACAAAATGTCCATGGTCTGTCCGCCGTCGGTACACTCTGTCCAGTCGCTGCCTTGTTGTCGCTGGTCTGCGGCCAGGGGGCCGGCCCCGAGTAGGAAGGTGGAGCCCTTGACCACCACTGTCCGCTGGCTGCTGGGTCAACGTGACCTCGATTTGCGGCTGATCGGGGGAGCCGCTGGTCAGGACCGCGACATCGACTGCGCACTGAGTTCGGAACTGCCTGCCCCGCACGAGTGGCTCGCCGGCGGGGAGCTGCTTCTCACCACCGGTCTGCGTCTGCCGCCCACGGCGGCGGGGCGCCTCGAGTACGTCCGACTGCTGGACCGGGTGGGAGTCGCAGGTGTCGGATTCGGTGTCGGTCTCGGCTTCGACGACGTGCCGGCCGATCTGGTGGAGGCCGCCGATCAGGTGGGCCTGCCGCTTCTCGAGGTTCCCCTGCCCGTGCCGTTCTCTGCCATCGCGCGCACGGTGCTCGACCACATCGCCGCAGAGCGCTTCGACCAATTCGTCCGGGCGTCGCACACGCAGCCACGCATCACCCGCGCGATCATCGCCGGCGGCATGCCGGCGGTGGTGCGCGAACTCGCGGACGCCATCGAGCAGACGGTGGTGCTGCTCGACCGCGATCAGCAGCTGGTGAGCGCACGGCCCCAACCGGTGTCCGCCGACGATCTGGAGTCGGTGCGGTCGCAGGTGGGACGTGACCCCGCGGCGGCCAGCGGCGTCACACTGACCGGCGACCGGGTGATCACCGTGCAGCGGATCAGTGTGGCGGGCAACGTCTTCGGGCACCTTGCCGTCATCGGCCGAACCCCGCTCGGAGACCTCGAGCGGGTACTGGTGGGTCACGCGACATCGCTGCTCAGTCTCGAACACGCCAAACCCGGTCAGGTGATGCGCGATCAGCAGGCGCTGAACTCCGACGCGTTGACTCTGGCAATGGCGGGCCCGCCGCCCGCGGCCGCGCGCAACATCGTGTTGCGCGCAGCCGACCGGGATGGGCGTGTGCGGATCGCCGTTGCGCAGTACTCGGGGGTGGGAGGTGCACAGCAGGCTGCCGCGGCGGTGGCGGTGGAATTGCAGAACCACTGGCGACCGGTGTTCGTCGAACAGAGTGGTCCGGAGGTGGTGGTGCTCCTTCGCGGGGAGGACCAGCGTTCGTTTGCCGAATCGGTGCTCGCGATGGTGGGCAGGCAAGGCGCCCGTGCCGGATTGGGCACGGTGGTCTCGGTGGACGACATCAGCGACTCGGTCCGTCAGGCTCGGCTCGGGTGTGCGGTGGCCGGTGAAGGCGAGGTGGTCGACCTGGCCGCACGGGGGTCGGTGCTGGCGCTCGAGCCGGTACGCCAGGCGTTCAGCGGGGCACACGAATCGGTCCTGGGCCCGTTGCTCGATCACGATCGACGCAACGACAGCGCCCTGGTGGAGACGCTGCGTGGCTACCTACTCGCGAACGGGCAGTGGGAAGCGGCCGCCACTTCGGTGGGCGTGCACCGGCACACCCTTCGCCACCGGGTGGACCGCATCGAGCAACTCCTGCGCGTCGACCTCACCGACGCACGCACCCGCGCCGAACTGCTGCTGATCCTCCTGTCCGACCCACGCTGACCCGGTCGTTTCAGTACAGCCCTGTACGAGCCCCGCGCTCTGCACAGTCCATCGCCGCTACTGGGCGAACGGCTTGGTGAGATGCTCGGAGACCTGCCAGATTCGTTTGGCCGCCTGGGGATCACGCAGTCGTGAGAAGAGTTTCTGCCTTCCGGGGGCGCCGCTGGTGTGCGCCAGCCCGTTCGGACTGTAGAGGCCGCCCGGTTCGGCGTCGGCAGAGGTCGCAGCGTACAGCGCTGGTAGCCGGGCTGTGTCGACCGTCCCGGCCAAGATGCCTCGTTCGGAGAGTGCCTGGATGACCCTTCGGCCCACCGTTTGCTTGTCGCGGCCGAGCTCGGGGTGCGCGGCGAGCAGGTTCGTCGGAGCGATACCTGGGTGGGACAGGTTGCTGGTGATGTTCCACCCGCCGGCTTGGCTACGCCGGTCGAGTTCCAGGCCGAACAGTCCGAGCGCGATCTTCGACTGGCTGTAGGCCTTCATGCCGTCATAGGAACGTTCCCACTGCAAATCGTCCCAGTTGATGGAGCCGCTGTTGGCCGCGACACTGATTTGCGACGTCACGCGGGCGTGGCCCGCGCTCAGTAGCGATAACAGCTCAGCGACGAGTCGGAAGTGGCCGAGATGGTTGGTGCCGAACTGGATCTCGAATCCGTCGACGGTGCTCTGCCGGCCGGGCGGGGTCATGATGCCGGCGTTGTTGATGAGGATATGGATCGGCCGGCCCTCCTCGCGTAGGGACTGGCCCAGAGCCTCGACGGAAGCAAGCGATGACAGGTCGAGCTCCCGTAGCGACACGTTTGCGGCGGGCGCCTTGTCGAGGATTGCGGCGATCGCGGCCTCACCTTTGCCTCGATTTCGTACGGGCAGCAACACTTCGGCGCCGGCACCTGCGAGTTTGGTGGCGATGCCGAGGCCGATGCCGTCGCTTGCTCCGGTGACGACAGCGCGGGTGCCGGACAGGTCGGGGATGGTGATGTCGATAGCTGCGCGTGGCATGTGTTGTTCTCCTGGGCTCTGGTGGTTCCTTCACAGTCGCGCGTCCCGGCCGCCTCGGGCAGGGCCCGTTTATCCACTGATCGCGAAGCCGTGGATAGACCGTGCCGCGCGCGGTAGGAAGAAGGCGAACCTTGGAGGCGATGTGGTCATCGATCGGATTGGACTGGCGGACTTCTTGCGTCGCCGACGGGAGGCGCTACAGCCCGAGGATGTGGGACTGCCGCGTGGTCCGCGCCGGCGGACCAGCGGATTGCGGCGTGAGGAAGTGGCGGCGCTGTGCCACATGTCGACCGACTATTACGCGCGTATCGAACGCCAGAGCGGACCGCAGCCGTCTGAGCAGATGATCGCAGCCATCGCGCAGGGCCTGCATCTTTCTATTGAAGAGCGTGACCATCTGTTCCGGCTTGCGGGACATCAACCGCCCACGCGCGGCCCGGGAAGTGAGCACATCAGCCCTGGTCTGCAGCGCATCTTCGACCGCCTGCACGACACTCCTGCCGAGATAGTCACCGAACTCGGCGAGACGTTGCGGCAGACCGCGCTCGGCGAGGCGCTCACCGGTGACCTCACCGCCTACAGCGGCCCAGCCCGCAGCATCGGATATCGCTGGTTCACCGATCCCAACAGCCGCGGGCTCTACGCACCCGAGGACCATCCATTTCTCAGCCGTCTGTGGGTGTCGGGCCTGCGCGGGGTGGTCACCCTCAGAGGCCCCGATTCCTATGCGGCGCACTTATCCGATCTGCTGCTCGAGCAAAGCGACGAGTTCCGGCAGGTATGGAACAGGCATGAGGTCGGTCTACGGCCCCCTGGGGTGAAGAAGTTCATACATCCCGAGCTCGGCGAGTTGGAGTTGACCTGTCAGACCCTGCTCGATCCAACCCAGTCGCATGTGCTCTTGGTCTATACGGCTGTCCCCGGCACACAGAGTTACGAGAAGTTGAAGTTGCTGTCAGTCTTGGGGACTCGGTGATCCGGCCGGTTGGGGTGAAACTCCGTCAGCAAGCGCCAACCCGGTGACGACGATGATGTGCGGCCGATAGGCTGACTCAGGTGGAACTCGTCATCGGAATCGACATGGGCACCGGAAGCAGCAAAGGGGTTCTCGCCGACGCCGGGGGAACGGTGCTTGCCACCGAGACGGTGCCCCACGAGACGTCGATGCCGCGGCCGGGATGGGTGGAGGTCGACCCGGAACGGGTGTGGTGGCAGGAGATCTGCACGATCAGCTCCGCGCTGATGGCCGCCAAACCCGCGGACGGTGATGTGGTCGCGATCTGCGTCAGCGGGGTGGGCCCGTGCCTGGTTCTCTGCGACGCCGATCTCCGGCCCACCCGCCCGGCCATCCTGTACGGCGTGGACACCCGGGCCAGCGCGGAGATCGCCGAGTTGACCGAACAGCTGGGCGCCGAGCAGATCCTCGCCGATGCCGGGACGTTGCTGTCCAGTCAGGCGGTCGGGCCCAAGATGCTGTGGGTGCGCAATCACGAACCTGAGGTGTGGGCGCGCTCGGCGCGTTGGTACGGGTCCAACTCGTACATCGCCGCCAAACTCACCGGCGAGTACGTGATGGATCACCACACGGCCAGCCAGTGTGACCCGCTTTATGCGATAAAGGATTTCGAGTGGCACCCCCGATGGGCGGAGCAGATCTGCGTCGACATTCCGATGCCGCGGTTGTGCTGGCCGGGCGAGGTGGTGGGCACTGTTCACCGTCGCGGGGCCGAGGAAACCGGACTGCCGGAGGGGATCCCGGTGGTCGCGGGCACGGTCGACGCTTTCGCCGAGGCGTTCTCGGTGGGTGTGCGTCAGCCGGGTGACCAGATGTTGATGTACGGCTCGACGATGTTCCTGATCCAGATCATCGACGAGTTCCACAGCGACCCTGCACTGTGGACCACTGCCGGCGTCCAGGAGCGCACCCTCGCACTCGCTGCCGGGACGTCCACGGCCGGCCGGCTGATCTCATGGCTCCAATCGGTCACCGGCAACGCCTCATTCGACGAATTGACGTCCGAGGCGATGGCGGTGCCGCCGGGCAGTGAAGGGCTGCTCTTGCTGCCGTATCTCGCGGGAGAACGTACTCCGGTGTTCGATCCCGATGCGCGTGGCGTGTTCGCCGGACTCACGTTGCGACACAACCGCGGACATCTGTTCCGGTCGGCCTACGAGGGGATCTCCTTCGGTATCCGGCAGATCCTCGAGATGTTCGATGACGCGCACACCGCCAAACGCACTGTCGCGGTGGGCGGCGGGCTGCGCAGCCCGGTGTGGGCCCAAGCACTCAGCGACATCACCGGCCGTACCCAGCTGGTCCCCGAACAGACGATCGGCGCGAGCTACGGCGACGCCCTGCTCGCCGCGATCGCGGTTGATCTCGTTGCGCCGGAGACCGATTGGACGAAGCTCGCCCGGGAGATCACTCCCGACCCGAACGTCGCGTCGCTCTATGACGACCTCTATCAGACGTGGCGCGAACTGTATCCGGCAACGGCAGATCAGGTCCATCATCTGGCGCGCATGACCGACGACCGCTGAGAACTGGTGGTCGGGTCCACCGGGTCTGCGGCGGTCGTGCCCGCTGGTACCGCTCAGCCCATCGTGTAGCCGCCGTCGACCGGGAGGTCCACGCCGGAGATCATCGATGCCGCGTCTGAGGCCAACCACAGCACCGTGTTCGACACTTCCTGGGGAATCGCGAACCGGCCCAGGGGGATCCGGGCCAGCATCGGCGCAGCCTTGGTCTCCTCACCCCACACGCGTTGACCCATCTCGGTGAGCACGACGGTGGGGCACACCGAATTGGCGCGGATCCCGTACTGGCCCAGTTCGAGCGCCAGTACCTTGGTGGCCATCACCAATCCGGCCTTCGACGCGCAGTACGAGTAGTGCTCGCGCAGCGGTGCCAGCGCGGCAGCCGAGGCGACCGTGACGATGGAACCCCCGGTGCCCTGCTCGACCATGATCGAGCCCACCCGTGCGGCCAGCAGGGCAGGAGCTCGGAGGTTCACGTTCAGCACGGCGTCGTACTGCTCGGTGTCGAGGTCGAGAACCGAATGGGGATAGGAGATCCCGGCGTTGTTGATCAGGATGTCCAGGCCGTCGAACGCACCTGCAGCGGCACGCGCCAGTGCTTCGGGACCATCGGTGTCGGCCAGGTCGGCGACCACTGTGGCAACGCGCGTGCCGTGTTCACGGCTCAGGGTGGCAGCGGCCTCGTCCAACTCGACCTTGTTGCGCCCGCTCAGGATGAGGTCGGCCCCCGCGCGTGCGAGCGTGACCGCGATATCGGCGCCGATTCCTTTGGTGGCGCCGGTGATCAGCGCGCGTTTGCCGTCGAGGCGCAGAGTGGTCGGATCGACAGTCGGGGTGGTCATAAGCTCTCCATGATTGCTGTGGCGGTTGCGGGATCGGTGACGAGTTGGTTGAAGAACCCCGCGGCTGCCCCGGCGACGATCGGGTCGACCTTGTCTTTGCCGACCGCCACACCGATGCCGATCGGAACTTGCTTGAGCAGGTCCAGTTCGATGGCGATGAGCCGCTCGCGTCCGGGGAAGTCGACGGCCCGGCCGTCGCGGTCGTAGAAGCGCGAGCACACGTCCCCCACGGCCGAGCGCAGCGACGCCGAGCCGGTCGGGACGAATTGCGGTATGTCAGAACGTAACAGAGGCGGTGCACCGATGCCCATCAGCGCACAGCGGGCCTGCGACCACAGTCGTAGGACCGGCTGGATGCTGGGGTCGGCGGTCAGCGAGGCGTGCAGGTCCGGCCCGGGCAGGGCGGGTGCAAAGAGGTAGTTCGGGCGGCCGCCGATCTTTCCTGCGACGAGGCGGGTGATCTCGTTGGTCTGGTACCACGGCTCGGGCTGGTCGTTGCCGCCGACGGTCGGTACCACCAGGACGCCGGGCAATTCGGCCATGTCGTACTGGGCCACCTCGTAGACGGTGCGGCCCGAGGACACCAGGAGTACGTCGCCGGGCAGTAGGTTCGCGTCACGGAGGCTGCGTGCCACCGCGGGAGCGAGAACCGATCCCATCACCTCCACGGTCGGACGCGCTGGGGTGGCCGGGGGCAGCGGGCTGCTGAGATACACCTTGTCGAGGTGCAGTGCTGCCGACAGGCTGGTCTCCAGGTCGGCGTCGAAGAAGTCTTGTGGCGCAATCACTTCGATGCGGACGATGCCCCGGCGACGGGCTTCGGCGAGCAGTCGGCTGACGGTTGCGCGGCTGACGCCAAGCTGTGATGCGACGTCGAGCTGGGTGGCTTCCTCGGTGTAGTACAGGCGGGCAGCGGCGTAAATCAGCGAGGCGGAGAAGTGGCCGGAGTCCGACCCGTTGGCCGCATCGGGCGACGGTGAGGCCACCGACCTACGTGTCTCCCTCGCCATTCGGCACACCCCTCCGTCGGTGACTTGCGATCCCGCCGATTATGTCACTGCACATTTGTTCACGCGTGGAAAACTCGTGAACATCTGTTCTGTACATTTGTATCACCAAGGGTTAACGTGACCGGGAACACAAATGAGCAACGAGGCATATGAGCCTGTGAGGAGTTGGCAGATGGGTGAGCAACTACCCGAGAAGATGCAGGCAGTTGTCTGTCATGGACCCGAGGACTACCGCTTGGAGCAGGTCGCGGTACCGGTCGCCGGCCCCGGTGAGGCGTTGATCAAGGTCGAAGCAGTGGGTATCTGCGCGAGTGATCTCAAGTGCTACCACGGTGCGGCGAAGTTCTGGGGCGACGAGAACCGTCCCGCATGGGCCGAGACTGAGGTGATCCCCGGCCATGAGTTCGTCGGCACGGTGGTCTCACTCGACGAGGCCGCCGCCGAGCGGTGGGGGATTGCAGTGGGCGACCGCGTGGTGTCCGAGCAGATCGTTCCCTGCTGGGAGTGCATGTACTGCAAGCGCGGCTGGTACCACATGTGCGCGCCGCACGACCTCTACGGATTCAAGCGCCGCACACCCGGGGCGATGGCCGAATACATGGTCTATCCCGGTGAAGCGTTGGTGCACAAGGTGTCCAAGGACATCCCCGCGCACCACGCAGCATTCGCCGAGCCTCTGTCGTGCTCGCTCCACGCCGTCGAGCGCGCACAGATCACCTTCGAGGACACCGTCGTCGTCGCCGGCTGC
Source organism: Williamsia muralis (assembly GCF_051487485.1). Lineage (GTDB taxonomy): Bacteria > Actinomycetota > Actinomycetes > Mycobacteriales > Mycobacteriaceae > Williamsia > Williamsia muralis_B. The sequence goes on from NZ_JAHVCV010000006.1 coordinate 299,942, forward strand.
GGACCGATCGGCCTGGGCATGATCGCAGGTGCCAAGTCGAAGAATCCCGCTCGCGTGATCGCCCTCGACATGGCAGAGGAAAAGCTCGAACTCGCGAAGCGGTGCGGCGCCGACCTCACCATCAACATCGCGACCGAGGATGCGGTGGCGATGATCAAGGATCTGACGGACGGCTACGGTGCCGATGTGTACCTGGAAGCCACGGGGCACCCGTCGGCGGTCCCGCAGGGACTGAACCTGCTGCGCAAACTGGGCCGATACGTGGAGTACGGCGTCTTCGGGAGCGACGTGTCCGTCGACTGGAGCATCATCAGCGACGACAAAGAGCTCGACGTCCTCGGTGCGCACCTCGGTCCGTACTGCTGGCCCGCAGCCATCCGCATGATCGAGTCGGGGGTTCTCCCGATGGACGAGATCTGCACCCACCAGTTGCCGCTGAGCGAGTTCCAGCGCGGATTGGACCTGGTGGCCAGCGGTAAAGAGTCGGTCAAGGTGTCCTTGATCCCGGCCTGAGCGAAAGACGTATCCATGAATGAGAACTTTTCGGTCAACACTCCGATGTCCCGTCGAAACCTGCTGCGGGCGTTCGGCGTGGTGGGGGTGGCCGCTGCGGCAGCACCGATCCTGGGCGCCTGTGGCGTGGGTGGTCGAGTCGATGCGGAGAACGGTGCCGCTGCGGTCTCGGGCTCGTTCGACTGGCGTAAAGCCGAAGGCACCACGCTCAACATCCTGCAGACACCGCACCCCTACCAGCAGTCATTCCAGCCGCTGCTGTCCGAGTTCAGCGCCCTCACCGGCATCAAGGTGAACGTCGATCTCGTGCCCGAGGCCGACTACTTCACCAAGTTGAACACCGAGCTCGCCGGCGGAACGGGCAAGCACGACGTCTTCATGCTGGGTGCCTACTTCATCTGGCAGTACGGTCCGCCCGGATGGATCGAGGACCTGGGCCCGTGGCTGGGCAACAGTGCGGCCACCAGCCAGGAGTACGACTTCGACGACATCTTCGAAGGCCTGCGTACCTCGACCCGCTGGAACTTCGAGCTGGGCAGTCCGCTCGGCACCGGCGGTCAGTGGGCGATCCCCTGGGGATTCGAGAACAACGTGGTGGCCTACAACAAGGCCTACTTCGACAGCCGGAAGATCGCGCTGCCGGACAACTTCGACGACTTCATCCAGCTCGCAATCGATCTCACCGATCGCTCGGAGAACCGGTATGGCATCGCGACCCGCGGCTCGAAGTCGTGGGCGACCATCCATCCCGGCTTCATGAGTCAGTACGCCCGTGAAGGCGCCGTCGACTACACGCTCGACGGAGACGAACTGGTGGCCCGAATGAACTCCGCGAAGGCAGTCGACTTCACGCGCAAGTGGATCGAGATGCAGCACAAGGCCGGACCCACGTCGTGGACCACGTACGACTACCCCAACGCCACCGGTGACCTCGGTGACGGCAAGGCGATGATGGTGTACGACGCCGACAGCGCCACGTACCCCAAGAACAAGCCCGGTGCCAGCGCGCAGGCAGGCAACCTCGGGTGGTACCCCGGACCCGCGGGACCGGACGGCAACTACAACACCAACCTCTGGACCTGGACGTGGGCGATGAACTCGCTGTCCAAGAACAAGCTCGCCGCCTGGCTGTTCATGCAGTGGGCCACCGGCAAAGAGGCGATGAACAAGGCCGTCGAAGGCGGCATCTACGCGGACCCGGTCCGTAAGTCGGTGTTCGACAGCACGTTCAAGCGGATCGCGGCCGACCAGCCGGGTTACCTCGAGACCTTCGAGACCGTCATCGGGTCCTCGAAGATCCAGTTCACCCCGCAGAAGAAGTTCTTCGACACCACCAAGGACTGGGCGGTGGCGCTGCAGGACATCTACGGCGGCGACGACGCCCAGTCCCGGCTGGACAGTCTGGCCAAGACCAACACCTCCAAAGTGAATCTCTAACGGAGAGAGAAGAACCAATGACCACTCAAGCGTCAAAGGCGACGACGGATGGTGTTTCGGGCCAGCCGCCTGTCCGTGCGGACAAGCCGGTCGAGGTGCCGACCTGGCGCCGACGGCTGCGCCCCTATCTGCTCTCGCTCCCCGCACTCATCATCGTCATCGGCATCCTGTACCCGTTCTTCGTCGGTGCCTACTACTCGGTGCTCAACTACGCGGCCGTCAATCCCGATCCCGTGTTCGTCGGTTTCCGCAACTTCGCCTCGGTGCTCGGCGACCAGATCTTCTGGCAGAGCGTGCAGGTCACCGGAGTGTTCGCGGTGGTCGCCACGGCGGTCGAGACCGTCCTCGGCGTGGGCCTCGCGCTGTTGCTCAACCGCTCCAGCATCATCGGCAAGATCTTCGAGAAGGTCCTGATCCTGCCGCTGATGATCGCCCCCGTCATCGCGGGCGTGATCTGGAAGCTGATGTTCAATCCGCAGTTCGGCATTCTCAATCACGTTCTGGGACTGGGGAACACCTTCGACTGGTTGTCCAGTTCGAATGCGCTCTGGTCGGTGATCCTGGTCGACGTCTGGATCTTCACACCGTTTGTCGCGATCCTCGTGCTCGCGGGTATCCGCTCACTGCCGAAGGAGCCGTTCGAGGCCTCCGAGGTCGACGGTGCCAACTGGTTCTTCATGTTCCGCAAACTGATGCTGCCGATGCTGTGGCCATACATCCTGGTGGCCGTCATCTTCCGCTTCATGGACAACCTCAAGGTGTTCGACGCGATCTACGTGCTCACCGCGGGCGGTCCAGGCGTCTCGACCCGCACCCTTCAGATCGGCGCGTTCGAGGACGCGATCATCAACCTCGACTACTCCCGTGGAGCGACCTACATGTTGCTGCTCTGGATCATCGTGTTCATCACCGCACGCATTCTCGTCAGCGTGCTCGGAAAGGCGCAGCGACGAGCTGCGGGAGCGGAGTCCTGACATGGCGCGTGAACTCTTGCCCGGTCAAAAACGTTTCACCGTCGGATCGGTTGCGGCCGACCTCACCCTGATCGCGTGGTTCATCTTCTCGTTGTTCCCGATCATCTGGATGGTGATCCTCTCGCTGAAGAACACCGAGCAGCAGACCAGCACCTACTTCTCCTTCAGCCCCACGTTGGAGAACTTCTCGACGGTGTTGTCCAACAAGGGAACCGAGCTGACTAGTGTCGACTTCAAGGCGTCGCTGCTGACCAGCCTGATCAACTGTGGTGGTGCGGTCATCGTGTCTCTGGTCATCGGTATCCCGGCGGCTTACGCGGCCGGCCGGTGGAAGTACCGCGGCAGTGAGGATCTGATGTTCCAGATGCTCTCGTTCCGGTTCGCCCCCGAGCTCATGGTGATCGTCCCGCTGTTCGTGATCTACAACCAGATCGGACTCTTCGACACCAACGTCGGAATGATCTGGGTGCTGCAGCTGGTCACCATGCCGCTGGTGGTCTGGATCCTGCGTTCGTACTTCCAGGATCTGCCCGAAGACCTCGAGCAGGCAGCCCTGCTGGACGGCTACACCCGGTCCCGGGCGTTCGTGATGGTGGCCCTGCCGCTGGTCCGTCCAGGCATCGCCGCCGCCGGACTGCTGGCGTTCATCTTCGCCTGGAACAACTACGTGTTCCCGTTGATCCTCGCCGACAGCAATGCCGGTGTGACGGTGGCGATCACCAAGTTCCTCGGTGGTGGCGGTCAGGCCTACTACAACCTCACCGCAGCAGCGGCGGTCATCGCGGCGCTGCCCCCGCTGATCCTCGCGCTGACCATTCAGCGTTACCTCGTCCGCGGTCTCTCGTTTGGAGCGGTGAAAGCATGAGCACTCTCAGGCTCGACAACCTCAGCAAGAACTACGGCAAGACGGTCGGCATCAAAGACCTGTCCCTCGACATCGCGGACGGCGAGTTCTTTGTCATCCTCGGACCCAGTGGTGCGGGAAAGACCACCACCCTCAAGTCGATTGCCGGTCTGGTCGACGTCGATGCCGGTTCGGTGCACATCGGCGGCGTCGACATGACGCTGGTGGAGCCCTACCGCCGGAACGTGGCGATGGCGTTCGAGAGCTACGCGCTGTATCCACAGAAGACGGTGTCGCAGAACCTCGAATCGCCGCTGAAGTCGGGACGGAGGGGCAAGTACACCGACGCCGAACGCAAGCAGCGCATCGATCAGGTCACCACCACACTGGGCATCAACCATCTGCTCGAGCGCTTCCCCCGTGAGCTGTCCAACGGACAGCGACAGCGTGTTGCGCTCGGCCGGGTGCTGGTGCGACCGGCGGATGTCTACCTGCTCGACGAACCGCTCAGTCACCTCGACGCCAAGCTCCGCGCGGCGATGCGTGCCGAGCTGAAGCAACTCGGCCAGATGTCGAGTACCACCACCATTTACGTGACGCACGACTACCAGGAGGCGCTTGCACTCGGCGATCGCATCGGGGTACTGCGCGACGGAGAACTGGTGCAGGTCGGCACGCCCGAGCAGATCTGGCGCAGCCCGGCCGACACCTTCGTGGCGAAGTCGCTGGGGCAGCCCGAGATCAACGTCGTCGACGCTGTGATCGACGGCTCGACCGCCCGGCTGGGAGACGGATCGGGAAGGGTGCGGGTGCCGGACGGCGTGATGGCGTCGTCGGGCGACCGTGTGCGCGTCGGACTGCGGCCCTGTGATCTGAAGGTGCTGGGTCGCGGCGAGCGGATCCCCGACGATGCGATGCAGTTGCACGGGCGGGTGATGCTGGCCGAGCGACTCGGCCGGAACGTGGAGCTCACCATCGACTCGTGTGGACGGCAGATCATCGCTTTGTCCAGCGGGCGTGAACATTTCGCGGAAGGCACCGAGGTGAGTCTCACCGTCGCCACCCGCGATGTCCACGTGTTCGACAACGAGCAGACCGGCGCGGACAGCGTGCGGCTGATATCGAACGTGCAATCGGAAATGGAGGCAACCCGGTGAGCTCGACGACCATCCCCGCCCCGAGTCAGGTGTCGTCTGACGTCGCCAAGAGTCTGACCCTCGACAAGCTGGTGAAGACGTACTCGGCCCGCGGCCGCGAGAGTTTCCAGGCGGTCAAGGGCATCGATCTGACCATCGCCCCAGGGGAACTCGTCGCATTGCTCGGTCCGTCGGGCTGTGGCAAGACGACCACCCTGCGCATGATCGCTGGTCTGGAAACCGTCACCTCCGGTTCGATCAAGGTGGGGGACAAAGAGATCTCGCAGCTGCCCGCAGCCAAGCGAGGCATCGGTGTGGGCTTCGAGAGCTACGCCCTGTACCCACCCATGTCGATCCGCGACAATCTCGCGTACGGCCTCAAGGCCCGCAAGGTTTCTGGCGCGGACCAGCTGGTGGAGACCATCGCCAGTCGCCTGGAGATGGAAGACCTTCTGCCGCTTCGACCGGCGAGCCTGTCGAGTGGTCAGAAGCAGCGGGTGGCGCTGGCGCGAGCGCTCGTCCGCAACCCACCGGTACTCCTGCTGGACGAGCCGCTGAGCCACCTCGACGCTTCGGCCCGGCAACGGGTGCGCCGCGAACTCAAGGTGCTGCAGCGCGAATTCGGATACACCACCATCGTGGTCACGCACGACCAGGTCGAGGCACTCTCGCTCGCCGACCGTCTCGCCGTGATGAACCACGGCGTGATCCAGCAGTTCGGCACGCCGGACGAGGTCTTCGACGACCCGGCCAATCTCTTTGTCGCCGAGTTCGTGGGCGAACCGCAGATCAACGTGCTGCGCGGTGTCACCCGCACCATCGACCAGACGGTGTTCGTCGAGATCGGGCGTGGTGCAGGGCGATTGGCGACCACCGTGCGTGGCCCGATCGCCGATGGCACCCGGGTGTCGGTGGGGTTGCGACCGCAGGATTGTTCGGTTGTCCGGGCCGCCGGTGATCCGACCGTGTCGGCGTCGGTGGCGTACTTCGAGCATCTGCTCGAGTTCGGTCTGGCGACGTGCACGATCAGTGGCATCGAGGAAGGGATCGTTGTACAGACGCCCGCCGAGGACCACTTCACCACCGACCAGAAGATCGAGATCGGCGCCCCACCCGAGCGCGTGTACCTCTTCGACGCCGATGGCGGGGAGCGGTTGCGATGACTCGGTTGTTCAACGACCCGTCGCGGTTCTCCGAGGACATGCTCGCGGGCTTCTGCGACGCCAATTCCCGGTACGTCGCGGCCGTCCCGGGGGGAGTGGTGCGTGCGCACCGGACGCCACCGGGCAAGGTCGCGGTGGTGGTCGGCGGCGGCTCCGGTCACTACCCCGCGTTCTGCGGCGTGGTGGGTCCCGGGTTCGCCGACGGGGCCGTGGTGGGCAACATCTTCACCTCGCCGTCCACCGACGAGGCCACCTCGGTGGCCCGCGCTGCCGACGGCGGTGCCGGCGTCTTGCTGACCACCGGGAACTACGCGGGCGACGTGATGAACTTCGGGCTCGCGGTGCAGCAACTGCGGGCCGAGGGCATCGACGCGCATTACCTCGCGGTCACCGACGATGTCGCGAGCGCACCGACCGGTGAGGAGTCCCGACGACGAGGCATCGCAGGCGATTTCACGGTGTTCCGGTGTGCCGGTGCCGCGGCAGATGCGGGCCGGGACATGGCGGGCGTCCTCGACATCGCCCGGCGGGCGAACGACGCGACACGCACACTTGGTGTCGCTTTCGACGGATGCACGATGCCCGGCGCAGATGCCCCGCTGTTCACCGTCCCGGCCGGGAAGATGGGTGTGGGCCTCGGCATCCATGGTGAACCGGGTATCGCCGACGAGCCGATGCCGACCGCCGAGGAACTGGCCCGCACACTGGTCGACGGCGTGCTGGCCGCAGCTCCCACGACCGACTCGAACCGGATCGCCGTGATCCTCAACGGGCTCGGCCGCACCAAATACGAGGAACTGTTCGTGGTGTGGTCCACGGCGTCGGCGCTGCTGCGCGAGGCGGGGTACACGCTGGTCGATCCCGAGGTGGGGGAGCTGGTGACCAGCCTCGATATGGCCGGTTGTTCGCTCACCGTGATGTGGCTCGACGACGACCTCGAGCGTTACTGGACGGCCCCCGCCGACACCCCTGCCTACCGGAAGATGACCGGCGACCACGTCGGCCCGGCGATGGGTGACGCGCAATTACGTTCGGACACAGATGAAGTCGCGGTGGCCGCGGCCCCCGCGTTGGCGTCCCTCTCGGACGAGGCAGGCCGCCGCACCGGACAGGTGGTCGGAGAGGCATTGCACGCCCTTGCCGATGCGGTGGCCGGCGCCGAGACGGAACTCGGCCGCATCGATGCCGTGGCAGGCGACGGTGACCACGGTCGCGGAATGGTCAAGGGAAGTTCGGCCGCTGTCGCCGCGGCCGATGAGGCCATAGCCGCTCAGGCGGGTGCCGGATCGGTACTCGCCGCTGCCGGAAAAGCCTGGGCCGCAAAGGCCGGCGGCACCTCGGGTGTGTTGTGGGGTGCGCTGCTCGGTGCACTCGGCGCCCGGCTCGGCGACACCGGTTCACCCGACACCGCACTGCTCGGTGCCGGTTTGCGCGACGGGTACCAGGCACTTGTCGATCTCGGCGGTGCTGCGCCCGGCGACAAGACGATGCTCGACGCGCTCGGGCCCTTTGTCGAAGAGATCGAACGACAGGCGGCCGATGGCGTCGGCTGGCACGAGGCCTGGTCGGCCGCCGCAGTGGTGGCCGACGAGTCCGCAAAAGCCACAGCTCGATTACGACCGAAGGTCGGCCGTGCCCGGCCCCTCGCCGAACGCAGCGTCGGGACACCCGATGCCGGCGCGATCTCACTGGCCCTGTCGGTGCACGCAATCGCCGACCGAACCAGCGCCCTCGTGGGCGCAGGGCACTCAAGCGATGAGAGGACATCTCACTCATGACCGATTCACAGAACTCCGGCGCACTGCGCATCGTCATCGGATCCGACGACGCGGGCTACGAGTACAAGGAGACCCTGAAGGCTGACCTGCAGTCCGACGGAAGGGTCGACAGCGTCGTCGACGTCGGTGTCGGGGCCGACGACCAGACCGCGTACCCGCACGTCGCGGTGACAGCCGCGCGGATGGTCGCCGAAGGCAAGGCCGACCGCGCGCTCCTGGTGTGCGGCACCGGGCTCGGTGTGGCCATCAGTGCCAACAAGGTGCCGGGTGTGCGGGCGGTGACCGCGCACGACAGCTTCTCCGTCGAGCGGTCGGTGCTCAGCAACAACGCCCAGGTGCTGTGTTTCGGGCAGCGGGTGGTCGGGCTGGAATTGGCCCGCAGGCTGGCCCGTGAGTGGCTCGACTACACCTTCGATCCCGAAAGTGCCTCGGCCGGAAAGGTCGCCGCCATCGACGACTACGAGCACAAGACCGCCGGCTGACAAAACTTGGTGGGTCCGGGTAGAACGTTTCTCCCCGGTCGCGTTCCCCGGGCCCACCATTCTCACCGAAGAACACGAAGGTCCCACCGGAGAATACGGAGGGTCCCACCGCAGATTTCGAAGGCCTGGACCATCCATGGCCGGGGTCACATCAGGACATTTGCCACACTGGAGATCGTGCCGCACACCACCGACCGTTCCGCCCAGCTGTTCGAGCGCGCTTCGCGCTCCATACCCGGCGGGGTCAACTCGCCGGTTCGTGCCTTCAACTCGGTTGGGGGTACCCCCCGATTCATCTCCAGTGCCTCCGGGTACCGGCTGCACGATGCCGACGGCAACAGCTACGTCGACCTCGTCTCGAGCTGGGGGCCGATGATTCTCGGCCACGCCCATCCGGCCGTCGTCGAGGCGGTGCAGACAGCCGCGACCACAGGTTTGTCGTTCGGTGCACCCACCGAGGCCGAGATCGATCTGGCCGAGGAGATCATCGCTCGGGTCGACCCGGTGCAGCAGGTCCGGCTGGTGAACTCGGGCACCGAGGCCACCATGTCGGCGGTCCGGCTGGCCCGCGGGTTCACCGGTCGCAGCAAGATCATCAAGTTCTCCGGCTGCTACCACGGTCACGTCGACGCGCTGCTGGCCGACGCGGGTTCGGGCGTCGCGACGCTCGGGCTGCCGACGTCGCCCGGTGTCACCGGCGCGCAGGCGCAAGACACCATCGTTCTTCCGTACAACGACCTCGCCGCGGTCCGCGAGACCTTTGCCACCTACCCCGGTCAGATCGCCGCCATCATCACCGAGGCTGCGGCAGGCAACATGGGCGCGGTGGCCCCGGTCGACGGTTTCAACCAGGGCCTCAAAGACATCACGTCGGCAGATGGCGCCCTGTTGATCATCGACGAGGTGATGACGGGATTCCGCGTCAGCAAAGCCGGCTGGTTCGGCCTCGAGGGTGTCGCAGGAGACCTCTACACCTTCGGAAAGGTGATGAGCGGTGGCCTGCCTGCCGCTGCCTTCGGTGGCCGCGCCGACATCATGGCCTACCTCGCGCCGGCCGGCCCGGTCTACCAGGCCGGCACCCTGTCCGGTAACCCCGTCGCGGTGGCGGCCGGTCTCGCCACCCTGCGCCACGCCGACGACTCCGTCTACGCGGCACTCGACGCCAACTCCAAACAGCTCGGTTCCCTGATCGGCGAGGCGCTCACCGCAGAGGGAGTCGGCCACCGGGTCCAGTTCGCAGGCAACCTGGTCAGTGTCTTCTTCACCACGCGACCCGACGTTGCCATCAACGACTACGCGGCCGTGAAGGACACCGAGACCTGGCGTTTTGCGCCGTTCTTCCACGCGTTGCTCGACGCCGGGGTATACCCGCCGCCCAGCGCATTCGAAGCCTGGTTTGTATCCGCGGCGCTGGACGGGGATGCTTTCGGTGTCATTGCCGACGCACTACCGGCAGCTGCGGCCGCGGCTGCACGTGCTCGGAAGGAGAACTGATGCAGCAGCGCACCATCGTGCACATGATGCGGCACGGCGAGGTACACAACCCGGACGGCATTCTTTACGGACGCCTGTCGGGCTTCCATCTCTCCGAGCTGGGTGCGTCCCAGGCGCAGAAGGTCGCCGACTCGCTGGCCGACCACGACATCACCCATGTGTTCGCGTCGCCGCTGCAGCGTGCGCAGGAGACGGCCACTCCCATCGCTTCATCGCACGGCCTGGAGATCGTCACCGACGAGGGTTTGATCGAAGCCGAGAACACCTTCGAGGGCCTGCGCGTCTCGGCGGGCGACGGAGCTCTGCGCCGGCCGCGGCACTGGCCCAAACTGCGCGACCCGTTCACCCCCAGCTGGGGCGAGCCCTACATCCAGCTCGCGCACCGCATGCTCGCCGTGGCCAACAAGGCGCGCGAAGAAGCTCGTGGCCATGAGGCGGTGTGCGTCAGCCATCAGCTGCCCGTCTACACGCTGCGCCGTTTCCTCGAGGGCCAGCGTCTCTGGCACGACCCGCGTAAGCGGCAGTGCTCGCTGGCGTCGCTGACCAGCCTTTTGTACGACGGCGATGCTCTCGTCGACATCGTGTACTCCGAGCCGGCCGGATCATCTGATCCGCTCGCCACAGGAGCTTGAGGGAAAACGGAACATCTTGACGGCGAACGACAATGGGGGCCGGCTCGGCCGCGGGCGCAGTGTTGCGCGCGTATTGGCCCCGTTGGGATGGCGACTGGGTCTGCTGGCCGTCCTCGGCCTGGTGACCCTGCTCGTGATGACGGCGTGCAGCACCGGCGATGACGCGGTCGCCCAAGGCGACACCTTCGAGTTCGTCTCGCCCGGCGGCAAGACGGTGATCTTCTACGACCCTCCCGCCGACCGCGGCAAGGTCGCCGCGATCTCCGGCGAGGACCTGCTCGACGACACCAAGACCATCAACCTGTCCGACTTCGCCGGGCAGGTCGTGGTGATCAACGTGTGGGGTTCGTGGTGTGGCCCGTGCCGCGGCGAGGCCGCGGCCTTGGAGCAGGTGTACGAAGCCACCAAGGCCCAGGGCGTGAGTTTCCTCGGCATCGACCTGCGAGACGAGAAGAGCACGGCACGTGACTTCGTGAAGGACCGCGGTGTCACCTACCCATCGATCTTCGACTTCCCGGGCCGCACACTTGCCAAGCTCACCACCCCCACATCAGTGGTTCCGACCACCCTTGTCCTCGACCGCGACCACCGCGCGGCCGCCGTGTTCCTCAAGGCGATCACCGCCGAAGAGTTGCAGCCCGTCGTCGAGCGGGTCGCCGCCGAGAGCGCGCCGCAGCAATGACGTCGGTGATGCTGAGCGCCGGAGCCCAGAGCACGGCAACGCTCGCCGGTGTGGGGGACAGTTTCTCCAACACCGTCTCGACGGGCCCACTGTTGCTGGCCCTCGGCGCGTGTGTGCTGGCCGGTCTGGTCTCCTTCGCCTCGCCGTGCGTGGTGCCATTGGTACCCGGTTACCTCTCGTACCTTGCCGGTCTGGTCGGAGCCGAGGCGCCGGCGATGTCGCCCAAGGAGTCAAGAAAGGCCGGGCGACTTCGGGTTACCGGCGCGGCGCTGCTGTTTGTCCTCGGCTTCACGGTGGTGTTTGTCCTCGCCACCGCATCGGTCTTCGGTATCACGAGCACGTTCATCGTCAATCGTGAACTGCTGCAACGCATCGGCGGCGTGGTCACCATCATCATGGGGCTGGTGTTCATCGGGCTGATCCCGATGTTGCAGCGCGACGCGAGGTTTCACCCGCGACTGGTGTCCAATCTCGTCGGCGCACCCTTGCTCGGCGCAGTGTTTGCACTCGGCTGGACACCCTGCCTCGGTCCCACCCTTGCTGCCGTCATCACCACCGCGAGTGGCACCGAAGGTGCAACGGCGGCGCGTGGGGTCACCCTGATCGTCTTCTACTGCCTCGGCCTCGGGCTGCCGTTCGTCTTGCTGGCCTTCGGCTCGGCGTGGGCTCTGCGTGCGGTGGGCTGGATGCGCCGTCACGCCCGGGCCATACAGATCTTCGGAGGTGTACTACTGGTTGTCGTGGGCGTGGCACTGGTGACCGGACTGTGGGATCAGTTCATCGTCTGGGTCCGCGACATGTTCGTCACCGACACGGTGCTGCCGATATGACCGCCACCGCCACCAGGGCACCGCAGCCGGGCAAGGTACCGCCGCCCAGCCCGATCAAGCGCTACCTCCTGTGGCCCGCACGCAATCTCTGGCGCTCGCTGACGTCCATGCGCACCGCGCTGGCCCTGTTGTTCCTCCTCGCCTTGGCCGCGGTGCCCGGCGCGCTGCTGCCACAACGCGACCTCAACGAGCAGAAGACCGAGCAGTACATCGCCGACCACGGCTTCTTCGGTGAGCTGTTCGACAAACTGCAGATGTACGACGTCTTCGGCAGTGTCTGGTTCACCGCCATCTACGCGCTGCTGTTCATCTCACTGGTCGGGTGCCTCACCCCGCGCATGGTCGAGCACGCCAAGTCGCTCCGGGCGCGTCCGGTGGCCGCCCCGCGCAACCTCGGACGGTTGCCGCGGCACGAGAGTCACGAGGTGGACGGCAACCCCGAGGCCATCGCGGAGCGGATCAACAGCGGACTCCGCGGATGGCGTAAGACCACCCGGACGACGCAGCGCACCGAAGCCGACGGCTCGGTGGTCACCGTCACCGAGATCTCAGCGGAGAAGGGCTACCTGCGCGAGTTCGGAAACCTGGTCTTCCACTTCGCTCTCCTGGCGCTGCTCGTCTCGATCGCGGCAGGCAAGTTGTACGGCTACGAGGGCACCCGCATCCTGGTGGCCAACGGCGACGAAGGCCTGTGCAACACCTCCACGGCGGTCTACGACTCGTTCCGGGCCGGCAACCTGGTCGACGGCACCAACCTCAACGAGTTCTGCATGCAGGTCGACTCCTTCGAGGCCAAGTTCCTGCCCACCGGCCAGCCCGAGGACTACAGCTCGAAGGTGCGGTACCAGGTCGGCGACGACATCGACGGCGACACCTGGAAAGACGCAGAGGTCAAGGTCAACCATCCGCTGCGGATTGCCGGCGACCGGATCTACCTGCTGGGCAATGGCTTCGCCCCGACCTTCACCGTCACCTTCCCGAACGGCGAGACCCGTTCGCAGACCGTCCCGTTCCAGCCCAACGAGCTGCAGACGATGATGTCGAGCGGTGCGGCGCGGTTCGACACCCCCGCCGGGCTGTACCCGAACGAGGACGAGCGTCGGAAGAACCAGATCGCGATCGAGGGGCTGTTCGCGCCGACGGCCGTGTTCCACGGCGGCCTGATGACGTCGTCGTTCCCGCTCCCCGAGAACCCCGCCGTCGCCGTCGACATCTACCAGGGCGACACCGGCCTCGACACCGGCCGGCCGCAGAATGTGTTCAGCCTGGACGTCAACCTGATCAACCAGGGCAGGCTCCTCAAGAAGGAGCGGGTCAACCTCCAGCAGGGGGAGAAAGCGACCTTGGAGAACGGCACCACCGTTTCCTTCGACGGCTATCAGCGGTGGGTGTCGATGCAGGTGTCGCACGACCCCGCCCAGAACTGGGTCCTCGGTTCGTCGATCGCGATGCTGGCCGGGCTGCTGGTCTCGCTGTTGATCAAGCGCCGCCGTGTCTGGGCCCGGATCACACCACTGGCCGCGGGTACGAGCCTGGACGATGCCGGTGCGCGGGCGCCCGCAGATGCCGCAGATGCCGCAGATCAGCCTGACGATTCCGCCCACGGACCGGATTCTCACAATCGGCCCGAGACCTCTACTCTGGGTGTGCGACGCTGTGTAGTAGAGATGGCCGGGCTGGCCCGGACCGACCAGGCCGGATGGGGAGAAGGCTTCCCCGACATGGTCGCCGACCTGCTGGGGATCACCCCGCCGGCGTCAGGCAACCAAGCCACACAGGGCAACAAGCGTAAGTAGCGATCGGCTGCGGAAGGTGAGCGATGGACGTCAACGAGACGCTGTCCCGATATTCGGATCTGTGCTTCGGGACCGCGCTGACGGTCTACGTGCTGGCGATGGGCATGTTCCTGGCCGCGCTGGCCAGCAAGCGGCAGGTCGTCGAGAAGTCGGCTGAACTCGTCGCCGCAGGCGCCGCCCCTACCGTGGTGCCCGCGTCGGACGTCCGTACCCCGGGCAAGCTCGAGACGGCGACCAAGGCGCCGCTCGGTGATCGGCTCGCCAAGATGGCGTTCGGCGTGGTCTTGCTCGCGACCGCTCTGCAGATCGGGTCGATCGTCCTTCGTGGATTCGCGACCGGTCGCGCTCCATGGGGCAACATGTACGAGTTCGTCTCGATCTCGTGCGCGGCAGGCATGGTCGCCGCCCTGTTCGTGCTCCGTAAACGCGAGTACCGGCCGCTGCTCGGGTTCGTCCTGCTGCCGGTGGTCATCCTGCTGTTCATCGCAGGCACCTACCTGTACACGAACGCCGCCCCCGTGGTGCCCGCCCTCAAGTCGTACTGGCTTGCCATCCACGTCTCGATCGTCGCGACGGGTTCAGGGGTGTTCCTGGTATCCGGTGTCGCGAGCATCCTGTACCTGCTGAAGCTCAAATACCCCAACCCGAGCGACCGGTTCTGGGGACGCATCCTGCAACGCGTGCCACCCGCGCAGACCCTTGATCGACTGGCCTACAAGACCGTGGTCTTCGCCTTCCCCCTCTTCGGGCTCGGCGTGATCTGTGGAGCCATCTGGGCCGAAGCGGCATGGGGCCGATTCTGGGGATGGGATCCCAAGGAGACGGTGTCGTTCATCGCCTGGGTGATCTATGCGGCTTACCTGCACGCCCGCGCAACCGCAGGCTGGCGCAACACCGCCGCCGCGTGGATCAACATCGCCGGTTTCGTGGCGATGTTGTTCAACCTCTTCATCATCAATCTGGTTGTGTCCGGCCTACATTCGTACGCCGGACTCTGACCGGACCCGAGGTGGACCGCCGGACCCGAGGGTCCGCCGGACCATGCTCACTCGTCGCGGTCGGCCTGCTGCTTCTTGACGACCTTGAGTAGCTCGATGACCACATCGAGGGTGTCGGTGGAGATGGCCTCTTGGCGGAACGCGGCCAGGTGCGCGCCGGTCTCGGCGGCCATCTGGACGTACTCACGCTGCTGCTCTACCCGCTTGAGGTCTTCGTCGGGATCGGTCAGGAAATAAGTGACGCTGATCTCAAATGCTCGCGAGATCGCTTCGACGGTGCGGAACGACGGAGTTTTGGCCTTACCCGTACGAAGCTGCGAGATGTACGCATCGCTGAGCGTGTATCCCAGCTGGTTCGCCTTCAGCGCGATCTTCTTGCCGGTGTAAGGAATCCCGTTTTCGTCGCGCACGGTGCTGAACAGCTCATTCAGGTGCTCGGCAAAGCTCTTTCCATCTTGTACAGCTGCCACTTTTCTATCTCCCAGACCTCTAATTTGACCCCGGCGGTATTGCAGGATCGAACTAGACCGAGACTCTACCTTTAAAGTTCGCAAAATGGGTACCCAGAAAAGCACGCCGAACCAAGGGTTGACTTACTTAAGTTTGTCCACACATCTATGTACGAAACCGCTGGTCTCGGCCCACAGAACCTGGACGTTGGTTCAACAAACTTTGGACAGTTGTGCAGGTCAGTAGCCCAACCGCAATTTATTGATCGGTGGCGCTGGGTTTGTCGTCACCATCGGCTTGGAATTTGGGATCTTTATTTCGGGCCTTGCGGTCGAGGTCGTTGAGGAACTCGGGATCGTCGTCCGGACCGACCGGGCCGCGACGAATCTGCCGCCCCGGCGTGCGATCACCGGACTGTCCCGGCATCGCGGGGGCATCAGGGCCGAACGCACGCCACGCCAGGTAGGTGAGTGCCAGCAAGCCGATGATGGCGAGTAGGTAGATCATGTCGGCACCTCCGAAATCAAAGCCGTGCCCTCCAGGCTACGGGAGGCGGGCTCGTGAGATGCCGGGCGTGGCGAGTGTGGGCCGCAGCGTTCGGCGCGATCCTGCGGTTCGGCCTGAGTTGCCTGCGTTTTGGCCTGAGTTGCTTGTCAGCTGCCGGTTGCGGGAGTTCGCCGATTGAGCAGGGCGACCACGTCGGACTCCCGGAAACGGCGGTGACCGCCCGGGGTACGGATGGCCCCCAGGAGGCCTGAACTGGCCCAACGCGCCACAGTCTTCGGATTGACGTTGAACATCGCGGCTACCTGGCCGGGGGTGAGGGTGTGCTGGCTCGCTGCCTGCGGACTCAGCGTCGGCGGGGCGATACCTGCTGCAGATCCGTTGATACCCGAGTTCGGCATGTTTGCACCGTGGGGGCTTGCAAACGTCATTTGTGCTCCTATCGAGTCCGGCCTCACATCGGCCGCGCCGTGACTCCTGACGGAGGTTGCGGCGGGTCGCGAAGAATCCTGCGGGTGTCGGTGGCCGCGACGATCCGCGAGTCACCGCGACCTCATGGTTACACCCGAAACCCCAGGTATTCGAACGGTCAGCTGTTGGTAAAGGGATCGCAAAGGCGCCCGTTTCGGGTCGGTGCGGAGAGAAGTAAGGTCTAGTTCGTGAGCGAACAAGCAGCCGGAGGCGGAACCGGACCTGACGGCACAGGCGGATCCAGGAGCGACAAGCCGGGCGGCCGGCGCACGCCGTCGGCGAAGAAAGCGGCTCCGGCCGTGGAACCGAGCCCGGGGGCAGGTCGCCGTCTCGCGTTCGATCTGCTTGCCTTCACCGTCGCGCGGATCGCCCTGGTGATCGCGTTGGCAGGAGGTATCTACCTTCTCGGCCGCGCGGTGGGTGTGGACGTCCCCATCCTGGTGGCGGCGTTCTTCGCAGTGATCATCGCGCTGCCCCTGGGAATGGTCCTGTTCCGTGCACTGCGTGACCGCGTCAATGTCGGCATCGCGACCGTGGATGCCGGCCGGAAGGCTCAGCGAGAGAACCTCAACGCCCGGTTGCGCGGCGAGGGACGGCCGGAGTCCGATGGCGGCTCCGGTTCGTCGAGTGTGTGACGAGACGAGAATGACATGACCTCTGCCGATGGTGGAGCACGCACGCACGACATCGACCGCAGGTCCGACCGCGGATGGGTCGACAATGCCGTGCGGCTGATCGATGCCGACGCCACCCGCAGTGCCGACACCCACCTGCTGCGGTTCCCGCTCCCCGCATGGTCGCGGTGGGAGGACGGCGCGGGTACGGCCGGGATCTCGCTGTATCTGAAGGACGAGAGCACCCACATCACGGGCTCGCTCAAGCACCGCCTCGCACGTTCGCTCTTCCTGTACGCGCTGTGCAACGGCTGGATCACCGAGGGCACCACGGTGATCGAGGCGTCGTCCGGGTCCACCGCCGTGTCGGAGGCCTACTTCGCTCAGCTGATCGGGGTGCCGTTCATCGCGGTGATGCCCAGGACCACGTCGCCGGCCAAGATCGCGCTGATCGAACGCCAGGGCGGCCGTTGCCATTTCGTGGATCGGTCCGACGAGGTCTACGCCGAGGCGCAGCGACTGGCCGACGAGACGAACGGGCACTTCATCGACCAGTTCACGATGGCCGAACGGGCCACCGACTGGCGGGGGAACAACAACATCGCCGAGTCGATCTTCAGTCAGCTGTCGCAGGAAGAACATCCGATCCCGACCTGGGTGGTGGTCGGGGCGGGCACCGGCGGCACCTCCGCGACGATCGGACGATTCATCCGCTACCGCAGGCACCGCACCTGGCTGTGTGTGGTCGACCCCGAGAACTCGGCCTTCTACCCGGCCTACCGAGATGGCGCCGAACCGCCGGCGGGTGGTGCAAGGTCGTCGCGTATCGAAGGGATCGGCCGTCCACGGGTGGAACCGTCGTTCATCTCGCAGGTGATCGACCGCATGGTGTCGGTACCGGACGCTGGGAGTATCGCGGCCGCGCGCCGGGCCAGCGACGTGCTGGGATGGAGAGTGGGCGGCTCCACCGGCACCAACCTGTGGGGAGCCTTGCGACTGGTCGCCGAGATGCGGGCGAACAAGCAGGCGGGCAGCGTGGTGACGCTGTTGTGCGATGGCGGTGATCGGTACTCGGGGACCTACTACAACGACGAATGGCTTGCAGGTAACGGACTGGACCTGGGCCGGGCAGAGGGGATTTTGGATGAGTTCTTCGCCTCCGGACAGTGGAGTGAGTGAGCAGGGTCCACACCCCGACCGAAGTGGGGGACACGGCGCGGTCGCCGAGCCGCCGAGGCTGATGGTCGAGGCGACCGACCTGGTGCGCGAGTATCAGATGGGCGAGCAGAAGGTGCGCGCCCTCGACGGCCTGAACCTCACTCTCGATGGCCGTCGTTTCGTGTCCATCGTCGGACCCTCCGGCGCGGGCAAGAGCACGTTGCTGCACGTCCTCGGGGCGCTGGACGTACCCGATTCAGGCAAGATCGTGGTCGACGGTCTTGATCTCGCGGCCCTGTCCGAAGTTGAGCAGTCCGAGTTCCGGCGACACCGGGTCGGTTTCATCTTTCAGTTCTTCAACCTGATCCCCACCATGTCGGCGTGGGAAAACGTCGCGCTGCCAAGGCTTCTCGATGGGCGGTCTCTGCGATCGGCGAAGGCCGAATCGATCGCGCTGCTGGACCGGGTCGGTCTGGGCGACAGGGCCAAGCACCGTCCGTCGGAGCTGTCGGGCGGGCAGATGCAACGCGTCGCCATCGCGCGGTCGCTGATCATGAGCCCGCGAATCGTGCTGGCTGATGAACCGACCGGAAACCTCGACTCCCACACCGGCGAATCGATCCTCCAACTGCTGACCGAGGTGGCCCACGAAGGTGACGGGCGCCTGGTGGTGATGGTGACCCACGACAACAAGGCCGCCGCGCACGCCGACCAGACGATCACGGTTCGCGACGGAAAGATCGAGGAGTGAGCCGTCTCCCGCTGGTGGGTTCACTGCTCGCCGGGGCCACTCGTGTCCGGGTCGTCAATCTTCGTGAGCTGCTGGGGCACCGGCTGCGGGTGATCACCTCGCTGATGGTGATCGTCGTGGCCGCCACACTGATGGTCGCGGTGCTCGGAACCTACGGTTCGCTGACCTCGTCGGTGCAGAAGCTCAGCGCCACCATCTCCGGTACCGCCGACCTCGAGGTCGCGGGCATCGTCGACTCCGGTGTCGACGACCAACTGGCGGGGGAGATCCGTCGCGATGCCCCCGCGGCCAGAAGTGTTGTCCCACTGGTCAACAGCTCGGTCTTCATCGACGGCAAGCGAACCACTGTGCTGGGCAGCGACAACAACATCACCGCGCTCAGCGGCGATCTGCGCGACGCGGTGCAGGGCGCCGCGACCAGTGAGGGCACCGATCTCACCACCTTGATGTCGGGTATCAGTGTCGGCAAGGGCACCGGACTGCAGAAGGGTCAGGAGGTGACGATCAACGGGGTGGACACCACCGTCACCATGGTGATCGACGCGCCCGAGGCCCAGACCATCAACGGCGGACGTTTCGTCTTCGCGTATCTGGGGCTGGCACAACAGATCACTGACCACGATGGCCGGGTCGACTCGATCCTCGTGACCAAGGAGCCGGGCGCCACCACGGACGAGTTACGCGATCAGCTCAAGGGAGTCGTCGACGGGCGCGCGGTGGTGGTCGATCCCGACTTCCGGGCGAAACAGGCCGAGACCGCGGCGTCGGTCACGCGCGATTCCACCCTGCTGGTCTCACTGATCTCCTTGGTCATCGCCGGCTTCCTGGTGTTCAACACGATGAACATGGCTGTGGCATCGCGTCGTTCGTCCATTGCGATGATCCGCGCGCTGGGCGGGCGGCGTGGACCACTTGTCGCCGACCTCATCGGAGAAGCCGCGCTGTTCGGTTTGGTCGGAGGCCTGATCGGTGTACCGATCGGGATCCTGGCGGGACGGTGGGCCATCGGCCAATTGCCCGACGTCCTGTCGTCGTACGGTGCGACCGTCGAGTTCTCGCTGCCCGGGTACGCGGCGCCCGCAGCCGTCGTGGCCTGTGTGCTCGCCTGCTGTGCGGCAAGTGTTCTGGCGGCGCGGTCGGTGTTCACGGTGTCGCCGATAGAGGCGATGTCGAGCAGTGTTGCGGCCGACCAGCAGTCGGGCCGCGGAATAGCGGCGAAGATCTGCGCGGTACTGGGTGTGGTGCTCATCGTCGCCGGCTGGCTGATGTCCGACGAGATCCAGGGCCGGGCCGTGGTCACTGCCGGGATTGTCTTCTGTGTCGGAATGCTGTTGGTCTGTTACGCACTCACGCCGCCGCTGGTGGCGGCCGTGACCTGGCTGGCCGGGCGGTTCGGTGGGCCGGGCAAGCTCAGTGCGGTCAACACCGAACGCGCGCCGCGTCGCGCCTGGGCCACGTTGATGACGGTTGCGGTGGCGATCACCGTGGGGCTGTGCACCTCTGGCGTGATGAACAATCTGGTGTCGTCGATCACCGGGTCGCTCAGTGGGCTCGCCGACCCGGACTTCTATGTGTCGTCGCAGGAGAAGTCGTCCATCCCCGATGGCCCGGTCATCGATCCAGCGGTCGCCGAGGCGGTGGCTGCGGTGCCGGGCGTCGAGCGGGTGGTCCGAGGTCAGTGGGCCGCGGTCAATGTCGGTGAGTCGCGAGTGTTGTTGCAAGGCCTGGAACCTGCGACGAGTGCACCATTCGTCCGCAAGGCCCGCCCGGAGGTCATCCAGGAGGTGCTGGCCGGACGGGGGATGGTCATGTCGCACACGTTGGCCCGGAACCTCGATGTCGACGCCGGGGACACGGTGGAGATCGCATCGCCGACGGGTTTCCACCGATTGCCGGTGCTGCAGCTCGTCGACTACGTCAGCATCAACTCCGGCACCGCGGCGATATCGTCGGACTTGTTGTCGCAGTGGTTCAATCGGCCCGGGGCGACGTTCTTGCAGGTCGATCTCGAGCCCGGGGTCGACCGGGAGCAGGTGCGTCCGCTGATCGAGGCTGCGGCCGACGGGGCCACGTCGACGCCCATGAACGTCTACACCGGTCAGGAAGGTCTTGACGCCACCAAGGCGTCGGTTGAACAGTCCGGAGCGTTTGCTATCGCGATCCAGTGGATCGTCGCGGTGGTCGCCGCGGTCGCCTTGCTGAACACCCTGCTGTTGTCGGTGATCGAGCGCAAACGTGAGCTCGGGGTGCTGCGCGCAATGGGTGCCTCGCGGCGTTTCGTCCGCCGTATGGTGCTGGCCGAGGCGGCTGCCGTCGCGGCCGTGGGGTCGTTGCTGGGTGTCGTGATGGGCACCGCTCTGCATGTGGTGGGCAACAAGATCCTCACCGAGACCACCTCGGTCCAGGTGCAGTATTCGCCGCAGATCGTGATCGGCATCTACGTTGTGGTCGCGTTTGTCTTGTGTTTCGCAGGAGCCTTCTTCCCCGCCGCCCGCGCTGGCCGGATGAACATCAGCGAAGCCATCCTCACCGAGTAACCCCTTCCCCGATTTTGGTGGGTTCGGGTGAGCGTTTCCCAAGGTCAGCCCCCCCATTCCCACCACTTCGGGGTGTCGGGGCTGTGGATAACCCCTGCTGACCCGAGATTCTCGTGCGTCGGCCTGTGCAGACTTTCCGCATGGGGGAATTACCGACCGGACCGGCCCGCGTGACGGACCTGCTGACCGTGATGTCGCGGCATGAACTTCGCCTCGAATATCGCAGTGTCGCGCGGGGCGTGTGGCTCCGAAACGACCAGCCGTTGACGTTTCGAACGCACTCGATCGCGGCCGGGATGGTCCACGACGACGCCGTGTTGTGTGGTTGGTCGGCAGCCGACTTCTGGGGCAATCCCTTCCGCCCGGACTGCGCGCAGCCCGAGATCACGGCGCCGATCGAGGGCAACCGGCGCTATGACGGAATCTGTGTCCGCAGAGTGCAGATCGACCACGATGACATCGTCGACATCGACGGCGTCCGGCTCACCTCGCTTGCCCGCACAGGGATCGACCTCGGTCGATTCAACTCGCGGGAGGATGCCGTTTCGGCTTTGGATGGCATGGTTCGGTTGAGGCCGACGATGCTCGATGAGATAAGTGTCGAACTCAAGCGGTGGGAGAACCACTGGGGGATCGGCAAGGCCATCACCGCACTGCGACTTGTGAACCCGCTCGCGGAATCACCGTGGGAGTCCCGCCTGCGGCTGATCCTGTGTGACGAGTGTCTGGACGGGTTCGTCCTCCAGCATGAGGTGATGGGCGGCAGGTATCGCCTCGACATCGCCTGGCCGAACCTCAAGGTCGCGGTCGAGTACGACGGAGCTCATCACCGTGAGAGTGAACAGCACGCACGGGACTTGGAGCGATGGAACCGGCTACGGGCAGCGGGCTGGGTGGTCATCGCGGTGACAGCCCGCAACATCACGGCCGGCCGCGATGAGTTCGTGATCCAGCTTCGGGCCGCACTCGCTGCCCGCGGCCGGTCGTAGCCGGCCGAAAGTGGTGGGAAATGGCGAGGGCGACCTGGGCTTTCTCTCACCCAAACCCACCAAGACCGGGGGCCCGGGGGCAACTGGGTGTCAAGAAATGTTGACAACAACGTTTTGTCAGGATAACTTGACAATCGTGCAGGAGAACCAAGACGACATCACCACAGCAGTTGCAGATCGCGATCCGGCCAAAGGGCTGGCGGCGGTGCGAGCGCTGCGAACGTTGGCGGACCGGCTCGAAGACGTCCAGGTCGCCAACGCCCGACAACAAGGGTGGAGCTGGCAAGCGATTGCCGACGTACTCCAGGTGAGCCGCCAGGCTGTACACCAAAAACACTTTCGCGGCGAGTAAGAGTCAGCCGCTGCATCAGAGAGCGAGACAACATGCTTCACCAATTCACACGTGACAACAGGACAACCCTGGCTTTTGCGTATCAGGAGGCCGCCGACCTCGGGCACACCACACTCGGCAACGACCACCTCATCCTCGGGATGCTCTGCAATGCAAGGCTTTCCGCTTTCAACATCCTTGGTGAGCAGGGTTTGGCCCTGCCGCAGGCGCGCGAGGTGGTCCGGGCCCATCATGAGGCCAACGCCGCCGATTCCGATCCCGACAAGGACCGGATCGACGAAGATCGCGACGCCCTTGCTGCCATCGGCATCGATCTCGACAAGGTTCGCGAAGCGGTCAAAGGCGCCTTCGGAGACGACATCACCGACAACTGGGGCAAACGCCGCGGAGGCCGGGGACGACCGGGTGGACCCGAACGTGCCGAGCGCTCAGAGCGCGGCCCGCACGGTCGTCGACACGGTGGGCCCCGCGGTCGACGCGGTGAGGGCGGCCCGTGGGTACGCCCCGACGTCGACGGCCCCTGGGTGCGACCGGACGGGGACGGTCCCTTCATCGGAGAGCGCGGACCGTGGCGCGGCGGTCCCGGACACGGCGGCCCGGGTCATGACGGACCTGGTCACGGCGGCCCGGGACATGACGGACCAGGAGAGGGCGGTCGCGGCAGGCGCGGACCGCGTGGCCGTGCTCGCCGACCACAGTTCTCGAAGGACGCGAAGTCGGCGATCACCCATGCAGGCGTCATCGCCCGAGAGGCGAACCGCGACATCACGGCCGAGGACGTCCTGCTGGGCATCCTCGCGACCGGCGACGCTGCATCCACCGCGTTGATCGAATCGACGACCACGGTCGAGGCCTTGCGGTCCGCACTGCAGCCGGCCGACGCCACATAGCCGATCTTGGTGGGTTCGGGTGAGGCTGACCTGCGGGTTTACTCGCCCGAACCCACCAAAACCGGGACGGCCGGGGTCAGCCGATCAGCAGGCCGGCCGCGGTGCCGATGGACCACAGGAGCATCGCCAACCCGGTCAGCGCGAGTGCGGGGATGAGTGCCGGGCCGCCGGCGCCGGCCCGGACGGGTGCGTTGGCCTTGAAGGCGAGCGGAGCGGCGACCAGTCCGAGCAACGCCCACGGGGTCGCGGCGATGAGCACCAGCGAGATCACCGACGGAATCACAACGAGGACGGTATGGAACACCCGCGTGCGTTTGTCGCCGAGACGAACCGCGAGGGTGTTCTTGCCCGACACCGTGTCGGTGGGGATGTCGCGGAGATTGTTGGCGACGAGAACACCGCTGGAGTAACACCCGACCGCGATCGCGCAGAAAAGACCCACCCAATCGACCGACTCGGCCTGTACGAACTGAGTACCGAGCACTGCGACCAGACCGAAAAACACGAACACCGCGACCTCACCGAAGCCGCTGTAGCCGTAGGGGTTACGACCGCCGGTGTAGTACCAGGCCGCAGCGATGCAGGCGAGTCCGATCAGGACGAGCCACCACGCACTGGCGAGGGCCAGTGCCAGACCGGCGACGCCCGCGAGCGCAAACGCCGCAATCGCCGCGGTCTTCACCGACTTCGGGCTCGCCGCTTTCGACCCCACGAGCCGCATCGGGCCCACGCGGTCGTCGTCGGTGCCGCGTATGCCGTCGGAATAGTCGTTGGCGAAGTTCACGCCGATGATCAACGCCACCGACACCACCAAGGCAAGCGCGGCCTTCCACCAGATGATCTGGTCGAGCCAGCCGGCGGCTCCGGTGCCGGCGATGACCGGTGCGATCGCGTTCGGGAAGGTGCGGGGTCTGGCTCCTTCGAACCATTGCGCTGCGGTAGCCATGAGAGCATCCTTGCGCACGGGCTCGACCCCGGTGTCCGCCGGACCCACTAGTCTGTAAGAAGCGATCCCGACCTGCAGGTTTGCCGTCGAACCGTTCATCATCAGCGAGGAAATGTGCCGTCAGTGACAGTAGCGCCGATCATCGGACTGCTGGGACCGGTGGCTGTTGCGGACGAAAACGGACACATGCGACCGGTGCAGGGTATTCGGGCCCGGCGGTTGCTGGCGGTGCTAGCGCTGATGCCCGGAACCCACCGATCGCAGTCGGCACTGATCGACGGGGTGTGGGGCGACGACCTGCCGCGGTCGCCGCAGTCGGCACTCCACACGCAGATTTCCAGGCTTCGACCACAACTTCCCGACGGCGCCATCGAGGTCGGGCCGAGGGGTTACCGCCTCACGCTCTCCGCCGATGCAATCGATGTGTTCGCCGCCAGATCTCTCGTCGCAGAGGGGTCTGCCCAGGCGCTCGACACCGCGGCAGCACTGTGGCGCGGGGATCCGGGCGAAGACCTCGGTGACGATGACCTGGCCCGCACCCTTCGTCAGACCGCCGACCGCGTTCACGACGACATCGTTGCCCATCGATCGCGTAAAGCCCTGGAAGATGGCGACTTCGAGCTGGCGCGCTCGCTCGCCCAGCAACGGTGCGACGCTGATCCACTCGATGAATCCGCGCACACCACCGTGATCCGCGCGCTGGCGGCACTGGGTCGCGATGCGGAGGCTCTCGCCGTGTTCGCCCGCATCCGGCGCTCACTGTCCGCCGAGTTGGGCGCCGACCCCGGTCCGGAACTCGCCGCGTTGCATCAGCAACTGGTGAGCCGACAAGGAACCGCGCCGTCGCCCACACGTCGCGCGGCCCCCGTCAGAGCAGTGGGACTGTCGGCCGAGCCGAACGAGTTGTTCGGCCGTGCCGCGGATGTCGCGAGGATCTGCCGGCTGTTCGAGACCTCACGCATGGTCACCGTGCAGGGGCCAGGAGGCGCGGGAAAGACGCGTATCGCCAACAAGATCGGGCACATCGTCGCCGGCGACGGCGCCCGTGTCTTCTTCGTCGAATTGGCGTCTGTCCGCGGCGACGACGACGTGCTGGCCGCAGTCGCGGGCACTCTCGGAGTCGGCGAATCCGACGTCGGTCCGGGCGGTCGCCCGAGGTTGGCGTACTCAGACCTGCGTGCCCGGCTCGCCGACGCCCTGACCGCGGACACGCTGGTCATCCTCGACAACTGTGAGCACGTCGTCGACGCCGCCGCGCGCATTGCGAGTGAGTTGATCGCAGCGGCAGACGGGGTGCGGATCCTGGCGACCAGCAGATCACCGTTGCGGGTCAGCAGTGAGGTGGTCCATCAGCTCCCGACGCTGGATGTCGGCGAGAAGGGCTCGGCCGCAACAGATTTGTTTGTCGCCCGCGCGCATGCGATTCGCCCGGATGTGGCGATCGACCTCGGTGAGGTCGCGGCGCTTTGCCGGGCGCTGGACGGTCTGCCGCTTGCGATCGAACTGGCCGCCGCCCGGGTCAGGACGATGACCGTCGGCGAGATCTCCCAGAGGTTGACCGATCGTTTTGCGCTGCTGAGTGCGGGCAGCCGCTCGTCCCCACTGCGACATCGCACCTTGCATGCGGTGATCGAGTGGAGCTGGGAACTGCTCGACCACGCGGCGCAGGTTGCTCTGCGTCGGCTGTGCCGGTTCCCCGGTGGTTTCTCGCGGGAAGCGGCCGCGGAACTGGTGGGAGCAGGCGGTTTCGAGCTCGACGATGTCCTCGATGCGCTTGTCGACCAGTCCCTGCTGCACGTGGTGGAGAACGGTGGCGTTCGCTATCGCATGCTCGAGACCGTCCGGGAGTTCGGCGAAGAACAGATCGCCGCGGCCGGCGAAGAAGCACAGGTCAATTCGGCGATCGCTCGGTGGGCCAGAAAGTTCTCCGAAGACGTCCGGGAGCCGTTCGAGAACGGGCGGCAACCGGTGGCGTTGAAGGCGATCGCTGCCGAGGCCGACAATCTCGTGTGGGTACTGCGTCGCTGCATGGAGCCTGACCCGCTTCATCGCCCCGATGCCGCGGAATTGACTGTTGTGACCTGCTTTCCCGTGCTCGCCGGTTATTGGGCCATCCGTGGTCTGCACGCCGAGGTGATGATGTGGGGTCCGCGCGTTGTCGCGGCCCTGCCCGCCGAGACACCCGCGGCGATCGCGGCAATGTCCGACTTCGAGCGCGAGAACCGCCAGGCCACTTACATTCTCGCGGCAGCGCATCTGCTGATGTCCCGACATCTGCGGTCGCTTGCTGTCGCACGCACTCGGATTCGGCGACTTCTCCGACGCCAGTTGGCCAATCTTCGTCCGATGGACTTTGCGTCGGCGATCGCAACCTCGTACCACCCGTTGTCCGCGTTGCGACTGCTGATCATCGCGCGGGACAGTCCCAACCCGCGTGTCCAGATGCTGGCGGCGGTGTTGCGGGTGAACGTCCGGGAGAACGTGGGAGACCGCGAGGGTGCCATGCGCGACGCCGTCGCGAACCTGGCCCTCACCGAGGAGCGGAACGACCTGTGGATGGCTGCCGCGTCCAGGATGGAGATCGGAAGTCTCTACGGTCAGGTCGGTGACTTCGACTCGGCGCTCGAAAGCTATTTCAAGGCAATTCATCTGCTGAACGAGATCGGGTCCGAGCAGGACAGCATGCAGGCGCGAGGGTATGTGGTGGCCGCCCTGATCGGATCTGGACGGATCGACGAGGCCCGGGCGGAGTTCGCCGACCTCTCCGATGGCTGGCAGCCCAGTGACCCCGACCCGCAACTGCATCCGGAGGTCTCTGCCGGCATCCTCATCGCCGCAGCCGAACTCGAGGTCTACGACCACAGAACCGCCTCGGCGGCGAACCTGTACGAGCGCGCGGTTCGGCTGTTGCTGAGAGAACACCCCATGCCGGCGCAGGACCCGTTTGTGGCCATGATCATCAGTACGGCCGTGTGTGGCATGGCGGTCAACGGCGCCGTCGACCGCGCGACGCCGTACCTTGCCGATCTCGCCAAGATCATCGACCACATGGTGGGACCCAGCGGGATGGGTGACCTACCGCAAATGGGTTCGGTCGCACTGGGATACGGGGTGTTGACATGTCTGCGCCGGCCTGGTTCGCCTGACGGGGTGAGGCTGTTGCACCTGGCCGTACGGCTGGGTGGACGCCGCGATTTCCCCACACTCGCCTCAGCGATGGACCGTCGATTCGAGATGTCCGGTGTCTGCGACGACGAGTGGCGATCGGGTGAGGCGGCGGTGTCCACGATGTCCCGCAGGCAAGCCGTGCGGGACATCGTGGACATCATCAAAAGGCTCAACGTCTAGGCGTTGCGCATGTACGACTTCACCGTGAGTGGGGCCATGATCACGATGATGATGGCGGCACCCACGAGCGACCAGACGACGTGCATACCGATATGACCGTTGTTGGTCAGTTCGCGAACCGCGCTGACCAGGTGCGAGATGGGGTTGACCTTGACGAAGGCTTGCATCCAACCGGGCATGGTCTCCGGCTGCACGAAGGCGTTGGACATGAAGGTCAGCGGGAACAGGATGAGCATCGAGATGCCCTGTACTGCTGAGGCTTTCTTCATGATGGTGCCCATGAAGGCGAAGATCCACGACACCGCGAAGCTGCAGGTGATGACCAGCAAAGTCGCACCGAGCACACCCAGTGCGTCTGGTCGCCAGCCCATCGCGATGCCCACCACAAACGTGATCACGGTGGCGATCAGATAACGGACGACGTCGGCGAGAAGTGCACCCGCCAAAGGGCTTATCCGAGCAATCGGGAGCGACCTGAATCGGTCGAACACACCTTTGTCCATGTCTTCACGCAACTGGGTGCCGGTCACGATGCTGGTGACGATCACCGTCTGCACCAGGATGCCGGGAATGATGATCGGCAGGTAGTCGTGCACGCTGCCGGCGAGGGCGCCGCCGAAGATGTAGGTGAACATCAGGGTGAAGATGATCGGTTGCAGCACAACGTCGAACAGCTGCTCCGGGTTGTGGCGAATCTTGAGCAGACCGCGGTAGCCCATCGTGAACGATTGTCGGACAGCGTCGGCGACGCTCACCGACCTGACGGGGACGGTGGTGTTGGTGGGTGCGGTGGTGATGGGTTTGTCGATGAGTGTGGTCATGCGGCTTGCTCCTCGGAAGTGGGGTCGGCGGGTTTGCCGGTGATGGTGAGGAAGACCTCGTCGAGACTCGGCTTCTGGACGTTGAGTCCTTCGATCGCAATGCCCACCTCGCGCAACGCGATGAGGATGTCGGGCAGTAGATCTGGGCGGTCCATGGGGGCGGTGATGCGTCCGGCTTCGGCGCTGAGCGTGGCCGGTTCGGACAGGATTCGTTCGATGAGTGCGGCTGCGGCGGGGGCCATCGCCTTGTCGGCGGGGGTCAGTTGCAGGGTGGACGACCCGATCGAGCTCTTCAGCTCGTCCGCTGTGCCGTCGGCGATCACCCGTCCGCGGTCGATCACCGCGATTCGGTCGGCGAGTTGGTCGGCCTCGTCGAGGTATTGGGTGGTGAGCAGCACTGTGCTGCCACCGGCCACAAGACGCCGGATGGTGTCCCACATCTGCGCTCGCGTCCGCGGGTCGAGACCGGTGGTCGGTTCATCGAGGAAGAGCAGTGGGGGAGTGGCTATCAGGCTTGCGGCAAGGTCCAATCGCCGACGCATACCGCCCGAGAACTGTTTGAGTGGTCGTTTGGCGGCGTCGGTGAGTCCGAACTCCTCGAGGAGGTCGTGGGCCCGTTGCCGCGATGCCTGGCGACTGTTGCCGAGCAGGCGACCGAAGACGATGAGGTTCTCGGTGGCGGAAAGGTCTTCGTCGACCGATGCGTACTGCCCGGTGACACCGACCAGCGAGCGTACGGCGACCGAGTCGGTGGTCACGTCGTACCCGAATATCTTCGCCTGGCCTTCGTCAGGCTTGAGGAGGGTGGCGAGCATGCGCACGGTGGTGGTCTTGCCTGCGCCGTTGGGACCGAGGACTCCGTAGACCGATCCGGTGGGAACCACCAGGTCGACGCCATCGACGGCTTTGGTGGAACCGAAGTGTTTGACCAATCCGCGGGCCTCGATGGCCGGCGCATCGGTGTGCAGTGGTGTGTTCATGGAACAGACTCTGCGCCGACGCGCTGTCGTGGCGCTTACATCGGCTGTCGTGGGCTGCCAGGCGCTGTCATGCGTTCACCAGAGCAGTGAGACAGTCAGGTCGTCGCGTGCAACCGAGACCGTTTACAACTCATTGAGTTCGATATGACCGTCTTGCAGAGCGCGGGCGAGCAATGCCGCTTTTGTGTTCGCCGGACGACCCACCGACGCGTATTTCAGTCTGATCCGATTCACGTGTGTGCTCACCGTGGCTGGGGTGATGAACAGCGCTTTGGCCACTTCTGCTTTTGAATCACGCATGACCCATTCGCGCAGAATCTCTATTTCGCGAGCGGTCAGTGGTGGGGCTGGCAGGGGTTTTGAACCGGTCAACGGCAACACCAATGCAGGGCTTCTCCTCGGGCAGGCCACAGGCCGGAACTTGGGGTCCCCCGACCCATCAGGAGAACTTATCGCGGGTGACTACAACTCGACAGATCAATCTTTTGGTGTCACCCGAATTGGTGTCATCGTGAGCCATGCAAACTATTCGTCTTCGATATCGGCGTTCGAATACTTCACGATGTGATTGCCTTTTGACATCCTGCCTGATCTGTCAAGGTCTATGCGGCGAGTTCCGGAAACTCCACTGCGATAGATGGACAGCAGGGTGGACCGGCCTGGTGGCAGCACGCGAATGCGTACGTCGCCGTCGCCCGCCTCGGACAGGGCGTCGGTGACCACGGTGCTGGCACGGTCCCGGACCGACGCGTCCGCGTCGTCGAGACCCCCGTCGTCGATCATCAACACCTCGACGCCCCGACCGCGAGCCGCGCGTGCGGCCGCAGCCGTCGAGGGTGTCACCAGAGCTTGCGCTCGAAGCTGATCGCGCAGATGGGCTTCGAGCAGTTCGCACGATTGCCGCTCCTGATCCGACAGGGGCGTACCCGTGGCGATTCGTTCGAGCAGCGGGCGAGCGAGTTCGTCGAGTTCGCGTAATCGGAGGTTGCGCTCGAATTGGGCCGCCGCAACGGCAGAGGCCTCTGCCGCCCGCGTCATCGACTGCTGTCGGAGGGTGAAGATCGAACGGATTGTCGGGCGCACGGCCAATGCGAGCACGGTCGCGACCGCAACTGCGCCCGAGTTGTAGATCGGTGTGGTGGCGCCGGTCCACCAGCCCTGGTCGGTGAGCGTCGACCAGGCGCCATAGACCCCGACCGTCAGAGCGATACTCGACCACGCGTATCGGGCGCGCCCTCGCAGACACATGAACACATAGATGATCGACGAATAGCCGGACACCCAGATCTGATTCGAAGTCTCCAATGGCACCGGGACCGCCGACAGCAGAAACGCCGCTGCCACAGGCGACGACAACGCCAAGACGAGTGCCGGAAAACGGAGCAGAGGGTCGTGCGGCAACATGACCACGGCGACAGTCGCGGCGACCATGATGAGTACGGCGACCGCCTCGGGCCACATCGGTGACACTCCGGTGGTGTTCTGCAGCGCACAGAAGGTCATCGCCAGCACCACTGCGCCGGTCAACCCCCGCGCCAGGCGGGTGTGGAGGCCGAGTACCTCGCGGATGTCGGTGGGGCCGGTGGACGACTCCAATCTCATTGCGGCCGTCGCCATGTCAAGTCGACCCGCGTGCCCTCACCTGGGCGTGACGCGATTTCTGCTGAGCCACCGGGTAATTGCTTCATTCGCCCTCGAACACTGACAGCGAGGCCGAGCCGGTGCCCGGGAACGGTCGCAGCATCGAACCCGACGCCGTTGTCGCCGACCGTCACTCGAAGGAGGTCGTCGCCTGCGCGCACCTGCACCGACCGGCGGGCGTCCGCACCGGCGTGATGAACACTGTTGCGGAGGGCCTCGGACAGTGCCGCGGACATGGTCCGAACCACGGTGCCCGGGTATCGGGTGGCTGGATCGGCCGTTCCGTTGAAGCTGACCACTCGAATCGAGTCGTCGACTTCGCCGGTCGCACTGCGTAACTGACTGATGGCAGCATCGACATCGAACTCGGCTTGTTGCCGTACTCCGGATTCGAGGACTTCGAGTTTGGTGAGCGTGTCGGTGGCTTGCTCGACCAGTGCCGGTGACATGTCGTGGCGGGCGGCGGCCAGCAACGTGGCCATCACGCCGTCGTGGGTGAGCGCATCGAACCGCGAACGCTCGTGCGCGCGAGCAACGGCAGCAGCGGCTTCGGCAGCAGCAGTGGCAGATTGGTGCCGGGTGGTGTCGAGGATGCGTCCGGAGCGGACCGCAGCCACTCCCATCGCGAACGGCATCGCCGTGAGGCAGAAGCTCCAGGCGATCTCGGCAGCGATCGGATTGCTGTGGTCCGGCATCCTGACCACCTCGTTGACGATCTGCACCGAGATCAGGACGAACAGCCAGTAGGGCAGTGACCAGCGGACGCGCCACGTCAGCGCAGCGCTGAAGGCGACCACCCCGTTGAACTGGGTGAACCACATCCCTTGCGCCACATCGAGTTGCACACCCGTCCACACCAGGGGCCACGTGATGATGGTCAGTGCATAGCCGATCACCACCGCACTCGAGGCCGCCCGCACGGCACGAATACCTGGCCGGAACGAAAGGATGATCATCGCGATCGCCGACCCGTAGACGGCCACCAGCGCGGCCACCGTCCACCACATCGGGACCACATCGAGCGATGCGGTGATGACGGTGCTCAGCCCGATGAAACTCAGGCAATAACCGATGCCGAGGTAACGGCAGAACTGCCGAAAGATCTTGTCCGCAGCCGATACGGTGCCCTCCGGATCGAAGCCGGTTGCCGCAGTGGTGCTCAGCGCCGGAAGAGTCGCGGTATCGGAAGCCAACCGTCCTCCAATGCTCGTTTGTAGAGGTCGGTCTTGGTCGGTGCCGGACGGCCGGCGTCGGCGTACTTGCGGCGGATCCTGGACAGGTACACGTTGACGGTCTCGGTGGACAGACCGGTGAGCGACGCAACGCGATTGGCAGGCTCACCGGATGCGTAGAGTTCCAGCACCTGCCGCTGGCGGGGGCTCAGATTCACCTCGGACAGCGCCGGGTCGGCGTCGATCGCGGAGGCCCAGTCCATCGTCGCGACGGTGTTCCCGTCGGCTGCAGATCGGATGGCCTCCACCAGTTCGGTGTTGCGCACCGATTTACGCACCACGCCGAGCACACCGGCGGCGGTGGCGGCGCGAACGAGGTCGGGATAGTCCGCTGTGGTGAAGACCAGCACCTTGATGCCGGCAGCGTGCAATTGCTCGACGTTGGATTTCGGCGTGGAACCGTCTTCCAGCCGCAGGTCCAAGATCACCAGATCGAGGTCTTCGGTGATGTCGAGGAGCCCTTCAACGGTGCTCGCCCCCGCGGCAAACGTCATGCCGTCGGAACCATTGATGATGGCCGCGAGGCCGGTGAGCTGGGACTCGAAGTCCTCCACCACACCGATCTTCCGTTCACGGTCCCAACTCTGCTCATTCATCGCACTGCTGTTTTAGCCGGTTCCCCCGATTCATATAGTTAGTTTCACCCAACCAGTCATGATCGGGTGACAAAGAACACGAATCGTGATCCGTTCGAAAAGCGGTACCGCTTGGTTGGTCTTGACGTGGCGCGGGCCGCCGAATCGCCGGTGAATTACCCGCCGAGCCCGCTCAGTTGGCTCCGAAGTGCCGAACGATCCACCTTGCCTGGCCCGCGTCGGGGCAGGTCATCGACAAAGAACACCCGACGGGGGACAGCGGTCTTGTCCAGCTGTTTCGCGACGACTTGCTGCAAATCTTCGGTGGTGGCAGATGCGCCGGGAGAAAGAACAATCGCTGCGACGACCTGCTCCCCGAGCCTCTCGTCGGGTAAACCGAGAACTGCGCATTCGCTGACCGCGGGATCGGTGAGCAGGGCAGCCTCGACCACCTGCGGAACGATGGTGAGGCCCCCGGAGCTGATCGCTTCGTCGGCGCGGCCCAGTATCGACAGCGATCCGTCGACGTTCAGGGTGCCGAGATCGTCGGTGCGGAACCATCCGGATTCGGCGAATGCCGGATGATCTGGACGGCCTCGATAGCCGGACGCGACCATCGGTCCACCCAGCTGCACCCGGCCCGACGGTGAGCCGTCGATACGAATCCGCACCCCGGGCAGAGGCCGGCCGTCGTACACGCAACCGCCGCAGGTCTCGCTCATCCCATAGGTGCGCACGATCGGGATCCCGGCGTCGATCGCTCGTTCGCGTAGCGGCGCCGGGGTGGCGGCCCCGCCCACCAGGACGGCGTCCACGCCGCGCAGGGCGGCCACCGCCGACGGGTCGGCAAGCACCTTGATGAGCTGAGTGGGCACCAGTGAGGTGTATCGGCGTGGGCCTGACAACTCGTCGACGCCGGCGACGAGGTCGGCCGGGTCGAATCCGTCGGCCACGTCGAGCGTCAACGGATCAAATCCGGCCCGCAGGCTCCGCAGCAGCACCTGTAGCCCCGCGATGTGATGAGGAGGCAAGGCCAGCAGCCACGCCCCCGGCCCGCCGAGGTACTCGTGGGTCGCATCGATCGAGGCCTTGACGGATCCCGCGGAATGCATGGCGCCTTTTGGGGTGCCCGTGGTGCCCGACGTCGCGACCACCAGCGCCACATCGTCGTCAATCGGTTCGCCCGCGCCGAGAGCCGCAGTGAGCCGCTGGGTTTCGGTCTCGTCGTGGGTGGGCACCGGTAGGTAGGAGCCCGCGCCGTCCAGAAGTCGCTGCAGCGCATCGATATTCGTCGATGCGGCCGACAGTGGCAGTGGTTCGAGCGGGCGTTGGTCAGCCACGGGGTCGATCATCACCTGGCTGCTCGGGGGTCGGGGCGGGGTCGAACGGCCACCCCTGCTCCTCCAAATGCGCGCGGATCCGGGCGATGTCGGCTTCGAACGGCAGTTCGTCGGTGATCTTGGTGATGAGCACGCCGGCGTCCACTGCCTTGATGGGTTCAGGGCCTTCGTTGGTCACCTGGCCTTGGTGGATCAGCTCGCGCGAGACAGCCTTCACCTCGTCCTCGGACAACTGGCGGCGCAACAACGCCACCAACGGGACGTAGTCGCCGGACGGCACACCGTTCGGGTACCCGGCGCGTAGCCAGTTGACGACTCTCATCAAGAACTGCGGTCGGTCCACTACGCCTCCTTCCGGGCATCGAAGCCATCGACGAACAGCGATGGACCAGCCGACCAGATTTTACTGCGACCACCTGCAGGTCGCGTCCGGGTCGATCGGTCCGAAATTGTCAGGGGTTGGCCAATGGCCATCCGGCAGCGGCGAGGCGGGCCGAAACACGTTGCACCTCTTCGCTGTCGGGTTCGACACGGGTCACCTCGGCCACGGCGGCGCGGATCTCCGCTGTCGTGGGCGCCGGACCCGAGATCTGGTCGTGCAGGTTGTCGACCACTTTGTCGAGCTGCTCATCGGTGAGTGATCGACGGAGCAGAGCCAGCACGGGGTGGTAGTCGCGGGGCGGGATCCCATCGGGGTATCCACTGCGCAGCCAGTGCAAGACCGCCTCGAAAGGGTTCTCGGGCTGCGTGCTTGTTGTCATCGGGAAAACGACTCTCACTCGGCGAACGGGAAGAGAGTGATGCCGAAGTAGTAGTCGATCGTTTCGCGGGTGATCCACAGGATTCCGGTGACGATGACGGCCGCGATGATGCCGAACAACAGGTACGCAACGTATTTCAGGGCCGGGTTGCCCGAGGACGCTGTGCCGTCGGCGTGGCTGTCGCCCGCACCCGCAGAGTGCAGACGCAAGCCGACCGCGAAGATTGCGGGCAGTCCGGCACCGAGGATGAGTCCGATCACCAGGACCTTGAAGATTGCCTCAACGGTTTCCATCGATCACACCTTTTCGGTTTCAGCCTTGGCGGCGGCAGTCTCGGGCGGGATGATGCTGCCGGTCGTCTCGTCCCACTCGTCGTTGACGTTGTTCGCGTCCACCTTCTGCTGCTGTGCACGCCAGTACATGTAGCCGGCGAGTGCGACCAGGATGAGGAAGATGACTACGGCTCCGGCGGCGCCACCGATGATGTCGGCCATGTAGTAGCTCAGGGCGCCGACAAGGCCCGCCGACGGCAGGGTGACGATCCAGGCCACTGCCATCCGGCCGGCCACCGACCAGCGGACTGTCGCGCCCTTTTTGCCCACACCCGAACCGAGGATCGATCCGGTGGCGACCTGAGTGGTCGACAGCGCCATACCGGCGGCACTCGACGTGAGAATGATTGCTGCCGATGACGCTTCAGCGGCCATGCCCTGAGGGGACTCGATCTCGACCAGGCCCTTACCCAGGGTGCGGATGATGCGCCAGCCACCCAGGTAGGTGCCGATGGCGATGGCCGCGGCACAGCTGAAGACGATCCAGAACGGCAGGCCGTGCTCCACGCTCGATGCGTCGAGGTGGCCGCTGGCGATCAACGCCATGGCGATCACGCCCATCGTCTTCTGGGCATCTCCGGTGCCGTGGGCGAGGGAGACCAGGGACGCCGAAGCGATCTGGCCGGCCCGAAAGCCTTGTGCCTTCTTGTTTTCCGCGACCTTCTTGGTAAGTGCGTAGATCATCCAGGTACCCGCTGCGGCAACCGCGCAAGCGATGATCGGGGCCATCAGGGCGGGGATCAGGATCTTCGACGTGATGCCCTCCCAGTTGACACCGGAGGTACCGATCGCGGCCATGCCCGAGCCGATCAGTCCGCCGAACAGGGCGTGCGATGAGCTGGAAGGCAGACCAAACAGCCAGGTGAAGAGGTTCCACAGGATGCCGCCGATGAGGCCGGCGAAGATGATGATCATCGCAGTCTCGGCGTTCAGACCGGCGATGAGATCGCCTTTGTCCTCACCGCTTGTCTGCTGGATCTTGAGCACGTCCTTGGTGATGGTCGCGGCGACCTCTACCGAGAGGAACGCGCCCACCAAGTTCAGTACCGCGGCGATGCTCACCGCGGTTTTGGGCTTCAGTGCGCCGGTGGCGATCGACGTCGCCATTGCATTTCCGGTGTCGTGGAAGCCATTTGTGAAGTCGAATCCCAGTGCTGTGATGACCAGCAGCACGAGAATCAACATTTCTGCGCTCATGAGTACTGATTCTGAGGCTGAGCTGAGGATTCTGTCGAAACGGACATGCTATGAAGAACACCACTGAACTGGGGTTTCATTCAGTAAACCGGGCGCGTTCACCCAATGTTCATGTGGCGTACGCCGGGTCGCCACACCCCTGGATCGCGTTCGTGAGCATATGAAACACTTCTGAAGAAATGTCTCGCAACGTCGCGGTCCGTGGGAGGACACATGAAGATCGGCATGGCCATCAACTACTCGGGAGATTTTGCCGAGACCATCGATAACCTGATCGATTTCGAGAAGGTCGGCCTCGACCGGATCACGGTGCCCGAAGCCTACAGTTTCGACGCTGTCAGCCAGCTCGGCTACATCGCCGCCAGGACCTCCACGATCGAACTCGCGACCGGCATCCTCCCGATGTACTCGCGTACTCCCACCAACCTGGCGATGACCGCGGCCGGTCTCGACTACATCTCCGGTGGACGCTTCGTACTCGGTATCGGCGCGTCCGGTCCGCAGGTCATCGAAGGCTTCCACGGCGTCAAGTACGACGCCCCGGTGGGCCGCGCCCGCGAGAACGCCGAGATCTGCCGCATGGTCTGGCGGCGTGAGCGCACCGAGTACAACGGCAAGTACTACAAGCTGCCGTTCTCCAAGGAAGACGGCGGCACCGGGCTGGGCAAGCCACTGAAGATCATCAACCACCCTGTGCGCGAGCGAATCCCGATGTTGCTCGCAGCCATCGGCCCCAAGAACGTGGAGCTGGCCGCCGAACTCTTCGAGGAGTGGCAGCCGATTCTCTTCCACCCCGAGCACCTGTCGGTGGCGTTCGGCGACGCCCTGGACAAAGGCAACGCCAAGCGTGCGCCCGAACTCGGCAAACTTGGCATCTCGGTGAACACCACCGCCTTGATCACCGACGACGAAGAGCAGCGCCAGAACGCCCTCGCCTTGGTCAAGCATCACGCCGCGCTGTACATCGGCGGCATGGGCGCCCGCGGCAAGAACTTCTACAACGACCTCGCCGTCCGCTACGGATACGCCGACGCCGCCAAAAAGATTCAAGACCTCTACCTCGACGGCAAGAAGCAAGAAGCCGCCGCAGCCGTCCCCGACGACCTCGCCTCCGGCATGTCCCTCATCGGGCCTGAGAGCTTTGTCAAAGAACGCCTCGCCGCCTTCGAAAGCGCTGGGATCACCACCCTCCTCGTCGCCCCCGCCACACCAGGCCACGCTGATCAGGTGGAGCAGATTCGTTTGCTGAAAGAGTTCGTCAGTTGATCTGAGGGTTCGTTGGTGGCTCGCTCGCTGGGGTTCTGAAGGGTGAGTCAGCGCGGGATTGGTGTGCGGGTCCGCTAGTGCGCTCGGTCTGCGGAGCGAGCTTCTGCGGGTTTGGTGTGCGAGTCCGCCGGTGCGCTCGCGGTTCTCGTCGTTGCGCGGTCTGCTGCGCGAGCTTTCGCGGGTTTGGTGCGCGGGCCCGCCGGTGTGCTCGTGTTTCTCGCGGTTGCTCGGTCTGCGGGGCGCGCTGCCTCGGTTTTGGTGCGCGGGCCAGCCGGTGTGCTCGTGTTTCTCGCGCTTGCGCGGTCTGCCGCGCGAGCAAATGCGGGTTTGGTGCGCGGGCCGGCAGGTGCGCTCGCGGTTCTCGTCGTTGCTCGGTCTGTGGCGCGAGCTAACTCGGGTTTGGTGCGCGGGTCGGCCGGTGTGCTCGTGGTTCTCGCGTTTGCTCGGTCTCCAGTCCGGGTCGGCGCCATCAGCGAAGTCCAGCGCGACCCATGGCCTGCCGGAGGATCTCTGGCAGGCGGCCGGCCTCGAGGTCGGCCCACGTCCACCGGACGACTTCGAGGCCGAGTTGTCTCAGTCGGTCTTCGCGGATCTTCTCGGCGACGACAACGTCGTTCGGCGTCTGCCCCGGCGTCATCAATCCCTGGCCGTATTTCACCAAACCGTCGAACTCGCCGACCAGTCGACCTTCCCACTCGAAATCCACTCTGGCCACGAAAACCCCTGTTGGGGTGTAGAACTCACGTTGCAACCGTGGGCGCGGGATGTCGCGGCTTGCGAGCATCTGCGCTCGGCTCCATGACTCTCCGACGGTTTCCGCCAGTTGGTCGGCGGCCGCCAACGCTGTCCGAACTGGTCCGACGCCGCGCTTGGGCCCGCAAGATTCCACCATCGCCGACATCACGTCGCGGTCAGCGCCCGCTCTCAGTGCGCTGTCGAAAATCACCAGCGCCTGATCGAATGAGCCTGCGAGTGCGGTGTCGACCGCCGTCCGCTCGAGGCTGGTCAACGCAATTCCGTCGACCTCGATGACCTCGCCGGGAGCAGCCTTTCCGGCGTGCAGGTGCCGTTGACTCTCGACGCGCCCGCCGCCGATCCGACCGTTCAGCAGATGCACCCGCGCGTGGGATGGCTTGAGAAGCGGGAGCTCATGCAACAAAGCTGCCGATGTGTGACTGACCACCAGCGGGTGGTTGCAACTTCGCGCAGCCGCGATCACACGCATCCGGGCCAACGCGTCGTCGGACAGATTGCGTGATGTCCTCACGTACGCCCCGTGCCAGATTCGAGCGAGCATCCCGCCGCGAACGGCGCGTTTGATGTCGTCGTCGGAATACCCCAACGCGATGACGTCGCGGCGCCATATCAAACCGTCGCTGTCTTCCATGAATTCCCCCATGAAGCGATTGTCAGTGACCCGATGGACCCGCCAACCGGGATATGCGTGCCAATGGGGATAACCGCGGAGCTGTGGATAGTTCGCCGTTTATCGATGAGTAGCCGGCGGGTTGGCGTCGCCGGTGCGCTCGGGATGCTGGGGTTTGCTCGGTCTGTAGGGCGAGCGTCGGCGGGTTTGGCGCACTGGGGCTCGGGCCCGCTCGGGATGCTGGGGTTGGCTCGGTCTGTAGCGCGAGCGTTTGCGAGTTTGGCGCACTGGGGCCCAGGCCCGCTCGGGAAGCCGGGATTCGCCCGGTCCGCAGACCGAGCGTCTGCGAGTTACCCGATCCCCACACACGACCAAAGACCCACACCACCCACCCACCAAACCCCACCACCAGCTAATCTGGAAACACCTGTTATCAGATAGAAGGGTGGATGGATGAGCCAGAACAGTCAGAGGATGTCCCGGGAGGAGATGGACAGCCTCGACAGCAGTGTGTTCGGTAGGTCGTTGTTGTCGATGGGGCGCACGATGAGCACGTCGAACGTCATCATGCAGCTGGCCAATCCCGCGGTGGGGTACGGCGTGGCCACGAGCAAGGTGGAGAACGGGCGTCTTGATCTGCACCCGATCAAGCGGGCGCGCACCACGGGGTCGTATTTGGCGGTGGCGGTGTTCGGCAACGCCGACGACCGCAGCCGGTTTCGCCAGGCCGTCAATCGGCAGCATGTGCAGGTCAGGTCGGACGACGACAGTCCGGTGCCGTACAACGCCATGAATATCGACCTGCAGTTGTGGGTCGCCGCCTGTCTCTACTTCGGCTGGGAAGACATCTATGAGCGTGTGCACGGTCCGCTGACCGGTGAGCTGCGCGAGGTGTTCTATCAGCAGGGCAAAGTGTGCGGAACCACCCTGCAGATGCCGGCCGAGGCCTGGCCCGTCAATCGCGACGCGTTCACCGAGTACTGGGACGAGCAGACCGCGACGATCTCGATCAGCGACGAGGTGCGTGAGTTCCTTCTCGGAATCGCGAACTTCGACTACGCGCACCCCGCCATCAAGAAGCGGTACGGGCCGGTCAAATACCGCCGCACCATCGGGTATCTGCCGCAACCGTTCCGGGAGGCGCTGCGCGTTCCGTGGACGCAGGCAGACCAGGAATGGTTCGACGACTATGTCGACAAACTCGTCGAAAAAGAACGCAAGACACCACTGTGGCTCTCGCAGTTGGGTTTTCGACTACTGCTTTGGGACGCGCGGATTCGTAGCCGACTGGGCCGACCGCTGGTCTGACTGGATCACTCAAACTGGGACTTGTACATCACCGAGTAACGTCCCTGCCGGGCCAAGAGCTCGTCGTGGGTTCCTTGCTCGGCCACCACGCCGTCTTCGATGACCGCGATGCTGTCGGCCTCGCGGATGGTGGAAAGGCGATGTGCCACAACGATGGTGGTGGTGCGAGTGGTGAGTGCCTCGAGCGCTCGGGCGATGAGCAGCTCGGTGCGTGAGTCAACGGCACTGGTCGCCTCGTCGAGCACCAGTATGCGCGGGCGGGCGATCATGGCCCGCGCGATGGTGAGGAGCTGCATCTGCCCCTCGCTCAATGTGGTCCCGCCGTCGCCGATGACGGTGTCGAAGCCCTCGGGCAGGGCCTCGACGATCTGCAGCGCATGACTCTCGCGAGCTGCCTCCTCGATGTCGGCGCGGGTGGCAGATGGATTGCCGAACGCGATGTTCTCGGCGATGGTGCCGGTGAACAACCAGCGATCCTGGGTGACCATCGCCGCCTGGCCGCGTACGTACGACCGGGGTGCGGAGTTGATCGGCTCGCCGTCCACGAGGATCGATCCGGAGGACGGATCGTAGAGCCGCAGAAGCAGATTGGTGAGTGTGGTCTTGCCGGCGCCCGTGGGTCCGACCACCGCGACCGTTGATCCCGCCTCGACCTCCAACGAGAGGTCCTTGATGACGTCGATGGTCTTGGTGTTGTCCTCGGTGGACCGGCGATATCCGAATCGCACCTTGTCGAA
The DNA here is from genome assembly GCF_051487485.1 of Williamsia muralis. Lineage (GTDB taxonomy): Bacteria > Actinomycetota > Actinomycetes > Mycobacteriales > Mycobacteriaceae > Williamsia > Williamsia muralis_B. Next base: position 341,267 of record NZ_JAHVCV010000006.1, read on the forward strand.
TGCGATGGCCGGTGGTGCACTGTGACGTCCGATGGCTTGCTTTGCCGAATCCTCGATGGCCGGTGCGTCTTCGATGGGCTCGGCCAGCAAAGACTTGATGCGGCCCAGTGATACGAGCCCGGCCTGGAGTTGGGCCATCATGGAGGTGAGTTCGTTGACGGGCTGGCTGAACATCCTCGAGAACGACACGAAGGCCTGGACCTGCCCGACGGTCAGCGATCCACCGACGACCTGGATTGCGCCGACGATCGCGACTGTCAAATATCCGAATGCGGTGATTGCCTGGAGGACCGGCGAAATCGAGCCCGCGTACGACTGTGCGGCGCGGGATGACCGCGCGAGCCGTTCAGTGGTGGCCTCGAACTCGTCACGGGCCCGGTTCTGCGCCCCGTACACCCGCAGGGTGTGGAGCTGGGCATAGCCCTCGTCGATCTGTGAGGTGAGTTTGGCCGTTGCCTCCATCTGATCTTGGAAGTGGGGTCGTGATCGTTTGGCGATCAACACTCCCGCAATGATGATCAGCGGAATGGAGGCGAGCACAACAAGAGTCAGCTTCCAGGAGATGATCGGCATCACGACAAGAAGCGCGACAACGGTCAGCACTGCCCCGGGAAGTTTCACGAAGAGTGGTGAGAACACCGATGACACGTTGTCGATGTCGGCGGTCACCTTGGTGAGCATCTGGCCCCGCGCCGCGGTGTCGAAGTAGGCAACAGGAAGGCGGTGAATGTGCGACTCGATGTCGGTCCGCAAACGGTTCATCGCACGTTGGGTGAGGTTGTTGACCGCGGCGGCTTGCGTCCACGTGCCCAGTGCCCCAATGGCGTACACGATGACCAGCACGGCGAGAAGCGTGCCGACAGTGCTGAAGTCGATGCCGACTCCGGGCACCGCATCGGCGCCGGCAACCACGTCTGCGTAACTGCCGCGGCCCTCGGCGCGCAGCTGGGCCTCTGCCTCGGCGGCTGACAACCCTTGGGGGAGTGTCATGCCGATGGCTCCGGTGAACAGAGCGTTGATGATGCCGGCCAAGATCAGCGGCCCGGCGATCAGCGCCGCGACGTTGGTCGATGCCAGCAATCCGACGGTGACGAGTTTGCGGCGTTCATGAGTCAGCCTGGCCAGCAGCCATTTCAGATTCATGCGAGGGCCGCCTGGGAATCGAGGATCTCGCGGTACGTGGCACTGGAGGCCAACAGTTCGTCGTGCGTGCCGCGGGCGTCGATGCGGCCGTCGGTCAGGATCACAATGGTGTCAGCTCCCCGAGCCGACGACACCCGCTGGGCAGTCAGGAGGATGACGGCCCCCGGAAGAGACTGCCGCAGTCGATGTTTGATGACACTCTCGATCTCGGCATCGAGCGCCGAGAACGGGTCGTCGAGCAGTAGTAAGCGTGGTTTTGCGGCGATGGCCTGCGCAAGGGCGAGGCGTTGCCTTTGGCCGCCGGAGAAGTTCCTGCCGGCGTGGTGCACTGGCTGTGCAAGACCCATCTCGTGGGAGAAGACGAAGTCGGCTGCGCACGCCGTGGTGAGGGCGGCACGGAGGTCGTCATCGGTGGCGTCGGGACACCCGAGCCGCAGATTGGATTCGAGCGTCCCCGACATCAACGACGGCGCCTGTGCGACGTATGAGATGTCCTCGTGCAACACCTCTCGTCGCCGCTCCTGCACGTCCACTCCGTCGATCAGCACGCGACCGGATGTGACGTCGCTGAATCGGGGGATCAGTTTGAGCAGCGTGCTCTTGCCGTCGCCGGTTCCGCCCAGCACTGCGGTGACTGTTCCAGGGCGGCACTCTAGGTCGATGTCGACGAGCACTGCGTGCTGTGCGCCGGGATATCGGAATCCGACGCCCTCGAGTTGCAGCGAACCCGTCCGCGACGACGGCGTCCGGTCGGTCGGAGGATCCTGCACCGACGGCTCCGTGTCGAGCACTTCGTTGATGCGACGGGCGCTCACCTGCGCGCGGGGGATGAGCGCGATCATCGCGGCGCCGATGGACAGCCCGATGAGGATCTGGGTCAGGTATCCGACAAACGCGATGATGCCGCCGACCTCCATCGTCTGATTGTCGACGAGAACGGCCCCGACGCCGATCACCGCGGCCGCACCGATATTCGCGATGAAGATGATGCTCGGCAGCAACGCAGCCTGCAGGGCGCCGATACGTCGCGCCGTCGCGGTGAGGTCTGTATTCGCGGCATCGAAGCGCGACATCTCGAGTTCCTCGCGGCCGAAAGACCGGATGACGCGAATGCCGGTGAGTTGTTCTCGGAGAACTCGTCCGACGCGGTCGATGCGCATCTGAAGCTTTTCGTACGAGGGAATGAGCTTGCGGACAATGACAATGACGACGGCGGTCAGCGCGGCTGCCACCAGAACCACCAGGGGAGCCAATTTGTAGTTCTCGCTCAAGGCCATCACTGTTCCGCCGATGACAAGCACCGGCGCGGACGCGAGCACGGTCATCACGACGAACACAGCCAGCTGGAGCTGGTTGATGTCGCTGGCGCTGCGGGTGATCAGAGTGGGGATGCCGAACCTCTGCAGATCGGTATCAGAGAACGACTGCACTCGGGAGTACGTGGCGTTACGGATGGACCGGCCGGCGCTGGTCGAGATATGTGATCCGATCACGGTGGCCAACACCGAGGCGCACAGGTTGGTGAGTGCGAGCGCGAGCATGATCGCGCCGATAGTGACGATCGCGTCCATGTCGGCGCGGGCGATTCCGTCGTCGACGAGGCGGCCGTTCAGGTTCGGCAGCAGCAGGGTGGTGGCCGCCGCCGTGAGTTGTAGAACGAAGAGCAGGACGAGGGTCCAGCGGAATGGCCGCAAGTGCGGCAGCAAAACAGCTCGGAGTGGTCGCTTGTTATTGGTGGCCATATGCATCACACGTCCCCGAAGCGCAGAAGCGCGCCGCGGGGACGTGTAATCAATAGAGAACTAGGACTCAGGGCTACTAGTTTGCGCTTCCCGAGGCGAGGCCGGCGAGGAGTCCGCCGAGCAGCTGGAGGAAGTACATCAAACCCGATTCTGACGAGGTCATTTCGTGCCTTTCGGTAGTGAAGGGGACGTTCCGCTCAAGTCTTCGACGCTGAGCTGTCGGCCGGTGTTCGCGGCGAACCGGTCTCACAATGTCATCTTCACGGCGACTTGTCAGCCTCTTCGACGTGAATAGTTCGCCAAGGAAGCGATCGTGCAGGTCAGCGAAAAATGCTGCGGCACAAGCAGGTCGCTGGAGCGACGGTGTGACATGTTGTCTTTTGTCAGCTCGGAACGAAAACCCCGGGATGACGGGTCATCCCGGGGCGTTTTGGAAGTTCTAGCCGGCAGCGCCGCCGCCTTCGTCGCCGCCACCGGCGATAAGGCCGAGGAGAACCTCGAGTAGTGCAGCGAAATCAATTTCTTCGAGTGAACCCATTGTAATCTCCTTCTGTTGACTACTTGAACAGGCCGGAGTTTGCCGAGGCGCGTGCTCGTATTCGAATCCCCCGACTAACCGAGCCGATATCCACCATGGCATCTTCGATTCTCTTTGTCACCCCATTCGCAGAAAAAGAATGGGAAATGGCGATGACATCACGTCCGAAAGTGCGTTTGACCAGCGCACATTAAGTCTTTCAATTCGCGAATTATTTTATTGAATTGGTGTCTAGGGTGCACATTCCTGAAACGTCCGGTGAACTCCCGGTGGACCGGAATCAGCCGGGCGCGAATGGCATTTGGATCTGTCGGGGAGACGGTTGGCCGCCAGCGCAGCTAGCGGCTCGAGCTCCTGACCTGGTGTTTTGGACAGGCGAATATCGAATCGGCTACTGGGCGCACACGAGACTGATGACCAGGATATTGTTCCCCCGTGACGCGAACTGTGCGACGACTGAACTTTCCTGCCCGATCCTGGCGCGGCCTGCTGTCTGCAGCCGTGGTCACTGCGGCATGTGCATCGATGCTGACTGCGGCCCCCGCCTCTGCCGAGACGATCCCGACACCGGGCATCTCCTCCCCGGGCGGCTCGACCCTCAAAGCGGTGAACAAGGTCGGACCGAAGCGGCTCGATCTGGTGGTGTACTCCGCTTCCATGAACCGGGACATCCCGTTGTCTGTGATCCTGCCGAAGGACCAGTCGGCGCCGCGGCCCACGTTGTACCTGCTCAACGGGGCCGGTGGCGGCGAGGATGCGGCCACGTGGCTCGCCAGAACCGACGTCGTGGACTTCTTCGCAAACAAGAACGCCAACGTGGTCATCCCCAACGCCGGCGCGTTCAGCTACTACACCGACTGGCAACAAGATGACCCGGAGCTCGGCCGCAACAAGTGGTCGACGTTCCTCGGCAAGGAATTGCCGCCCATCATCGACACGGCGCTGAACACATCGGGTCGTAACGCGATCGCGGGCATTTCGTCGTCCGGCACCTCGGTGCTGAACCTTGCCATCGAACATCCCGAGCTATATCAGGCCGTGGGTTCCTACAGCGGCTGTGCCACCACCGCGAGCCGATTGGGTCAGATATACATCCGCATCACTGTCGAGGCTCGTGGCGGCGGTGACCCGGTGAACATGTGGGGCCCCTACGACGGCCCAGGATGGCGTGCCAACGACCCGATCATCAACGCTGAGGGCCTGCGTGGTCATTCGCTGTACATCTCGAATGCGACGGGTCTTCCGGGTCCGTACGAGAGCCTGGCATATGTGAACGATCCGACAAAGCTCGCCGATCAGGTTGTTGTCGGTGGCGGAATCGAAGCCGCAACCGGTATCTGCACGGCTTTGCTTGCCGACCGCCTCAATACGCTCCGTATTCCCGCGACATTTGATGTTCCGCCGGTGGGCACCCATTCATGGGGCTACTGGCAGGACCAGCTGCATCGTTCGTGGCCGCAGCTCGGCGGAGCGATTGGCGCCTGAGCGGGCCTTATAGCCACAAAAACACGCCCCCAGCGATTGCTGGGGGCGTGTTTTTTGGTTTGCGGAGGCGCTGTGGCCTAGCCGGCGGCCAAGCCAAAGAGGAAGGCAAGAACTTCTAGGAAGTCGATATCAAATGTTGAAAGCATGTAGATCCCTTTCGTCGATACGGCTGAGTTGACTAGTGCCGTGAAGCCACCCCGGTACTCGAAGCTTTGTTTACGTCAACCCGAATGAACTGTCGCGTTGTCGAGTCGGCTTCGCGTTCGAATTGACGGATCGATACAAAAGTCATCTGTTTGGAGGTCACCAAATTGGGGGCCATTCGGCGGACAATCACCAGTGTCAACGGGGACTTATTTGTCACCAACGCCGGCGTATCCACAGCGCTCTGAGCGCGATGATGAGACCTGCCAACGACAACAGATCCGACTCGGTCAGCCCATTTTGATATGTGTACGAGAGCAACACATGACCTTCAATCGGCCCGTTGAACAACACCCATAAGACCGAGACGAAGATCAGGACCACAGCGGCCGCACGGCTGGGGCGAGCCAGGCACCACGCGCCGGTCACGAAAAGCAGGTTCAGCAGCACCAGGCCGTAGAACAGAGCTGGTGGAATCATCAGACCAGTATGTGGCGGTCACCGCGCTAGGGTTCGCCCCAGAGCGGGTGACAATCACCACGCCCGTTTCAGTAGTAGAACGGGAACTCTTCCCACTCCGGTGAACGTTTCTCCAAGAACGCATCCCGGCCCTCGACGGCTTCGTCGGTCATATAGGCCAGCCGGGTTGCCTCGCCGGCGAACACTTGCTGGCCCATCAGACCATCGTCGGTCAGATTGAACGCAAACTTGAGCATGCGTTGAGCCGTAGGCGATTTCCCGTTGATGGTCTTGGCCCATTCGATCGCGGTGGTTTCCAACTCGGCGTGATCGGCGACCTCGTTGACAGCCCCCATGCGCTGCATCGCTTCTGCGTCGTAGGCGCGGCCCAGGAAGAAAATCTCTCGAGCGTTCTTCTGTCCGACCTGTTTCGCGAGGTATGCGCTGCCGTACCCGGCGTCGAACGAACCCACGTCCGCGTCGGTCTGTTTGAAGCGGGCGTGTTCGCGTGACGCCAGGGTGAGGTCGCAGACGACATGCAGCGAGTGTCCGCCGCCGGCTGCCCACCCGTTGACGACGGCGATCACCACCTTGGGCATGGTCCGGATCAGCCGCTGCACTTCCAGGATGTGCAGGCGACCACCCTCGGCCTTCACCCGGGCGGAATCGACAGTGTCAGCGGTGTCTCCACCGGCGTACTGGTACCCCGACCGCCCGCGGATTCGCTGATCGCCGCCGCTGCAGAAAGCCCAGCCGCCGTCCTTTTCGCTGGGGCCGTTGCCCGTCAGCAGGATGACTCCCACATCTGGGCTGCGCCGAGCGTGATCAAGGGCGCGGTAGAGCTCGTCCACGGTGTGTGGGCGAAAAGCGTTGCGCACCTCAGGACGATCGAACGCGATCCGTACGATGCCGTGGACCCGGCCTTGCCCGGCGTGTCGGTGATAGGTGATGTCGGTCAGATCGTCGAAACCGTCGACTACGCGCCACTGCGTGGGATCAAAAGGCTGATCAGATGGTGTGCTCATGGTGATCGAGCCTACGGCGTGGTGATATGCGCGATCGATGGACGTGTGAAGGTGCCCGACGCTGACGCGCTCTCGCTGCTGCCTACCCAGGCTGATACATATTCGCTATTAGAAGAACGGCAGCGATAAGTACAACCAGAATAATTCCGGCGGCTAGTTGGATCCGCTGTCGGCGTTTGTAGATTCCCCGAGATCCCATCGCGATAGCATAGACGTTACAAAAATGAACAGAGTGTTTCAGTCGGAAATATTGTTAACCCTAATCGCGATTGTCTGTGCGCTATTGCTGAAGCATGAACGGTGGCCAATCACCGCTGATCAAAGCGTCGCAATTTAGAGTTGTCGTCGGTGATAGTTGTCAGCCAGCGGCTCGCGCCGAATTGCTTGCGCCCTTGATGTTCTGGCTTGGTAGTTGCCGGTGATGACGCTGTGCAAGATGGCTCCGATGGCTGTCCCAAGACCGTTCATCGCCACGTCAACCGGATCCGCGACACGTCCTGGCAGGAACATTGCCTGGCAGGACTCGATGACCACCGAGTAGAGAATCCCGAACCCTACTACCGATATCCAATGACGACGACCGAGTGTGGCGGCAAGAAGAACTCCGAGCGGCACGAACAGAAAAACGTTGGCGGAGCGTTCCAGCACGGTGAAGGTTATCCAAGCCGTCGCTTCGTGACGGTCAAGATATTCGAGAACCGTGTCGGCCAAAGGGCTACCTCGCGAGTCGTCGCGAGGAGTCAGAGTGACGAATCCGATGACCGCGATGTAGACCAACAGCAAGCCGATGATCGGACGACGCCGCCTGAGGTTGGTCATGCGACAGAGTTTTGCACTCAAGAGGCTCTGCGGCGCACTCGACTTGCCGAACGCTTTGGTGGGTGGCGCTGCTCGCCTATCTTTGGGCCCCCGGTCGGACTCGACCGCTCGACCTCGATACGCCGAAGGAGCAGTCAGCTGGGGCTGTAGGTGGCGGCGATCACCAGGATTGCGACGATGCCCGCTACCAACACCAGGCCGACCGCGATGCGCATCCGCAGCGCCCGTTTGTACAGATTTCGTGAACTCATGCGGGCGATCATTGCCCACTTCGTCAGCGCGACGCACCCGCAAACACCCAACACGTGTCAACCGTCACATTATCGAAACCCGTTGTGACACAGAGGGTCAAGAACATTTCGGCTAATTAATCCGGACGTCAAGATTCTTGACCGATACGAGGGATAAGAAAGTTGCTAAACAGCCGCATACTAGATGCCCCGCGCGTGGCGATCACGGCACAGCCGTTGACGATCCGAATGGATCCCGCCCGAGGCCTCGTACGTCATCTCGACCCATCGTGTTCGTTCTTCGTAGTCGCAACGAACAAAGAACGCTGCCCACTGTCTGGGTGTGCCACATGCCCGGCCCGTTTGTCAAACGGGCCGGGCTGCTTCGTAAGTCGATCAGTTGCCCGCGAGTAGATCAGCGATCGTTATGCCACACACTGATCCGCTGCATGCGGGGGGTGGGGGTGGCACGTCCCCACCCGGAACAGAAATGCGTATAACCTCCGCAAAAGTCGCTGTTTGATCGCTCAGCGGGGGGTTGGTGCCCCAATGTTCGGGCTCCTCAACTCCGTCGAGCACAAGCGTCCGGCAGCCATAGTAGATCTCGTAATCGCCGTCGGGAATCTCTGTCGAACCCGTGGGCGCAGGGTTCCCGTTCTCATCCACGCCCTCTAGGCGCATTTGGACAGCTTTCTCGCCGCCCATCGGCACCAGTTCCAGAATGTCGTTCGGGGTTGTGTATCCGAAAACTGCCTCCTGCACCAGGGGGTCATCGCCCTCGTTGAACCCAGCTATCGTGCATGCGACTGGTCTATCGGACGCGTTGGCGATCGAGATTGTGACTGTATTGCCTACTACCGACGGTGTCAGCAGTAGGTCATTCGGCGCGGCAATTGCGCTCGGTGCGAGCGATAGCGCGGCAGCGCCAGTGAGTGCGGCACCAAGTACAGTTCGACGGACGAACGCGGCGAGCTTCATTGCTGTTACCTCTCGTTGCTGGGATCTTACGAACGCTACGCAGCGCCACCCTCGATGTAAACGATGCTTAGCGAAGGTCGGCAAATCGCCAGCCAGTCATGATTGGGCACCGGCTGTCGACCACACACACCACTTTTCGCCTTCCAACCGAAACGGCTCGGGCTCAACGTAAGTCGCACTGCGGTTCCGGTAACGGGCCCGGGCCGGGCGTCGATAAACGAGCGTGACCGCAGTGCCACCCGCCGACGCCGACGCCGATCTGGGCAAGGACCTAGAGACGCTGTTGCGTGCCGTGGGGGAGGGCGACACCGCAGCTTTTGATTGTCTGTACCTCGCAACGCGATCGCGGCTGCAGGGATTGATTTACAAGACTGTTCGAGATGCCGGGTACGCCGAAGAGGTTCTGCAAGAGGCCTATGTAGAGATATGGCAGAAAGCTCACTCATATCAACCAGCAATGGGTAAACCCTTGTCGTGGTTGATTATGATCTGTCACCGCCGCGCGATTGACCGGGTCCGGGCTGAAGAACGCGAGAAGCGCCGCACCGAAACCTTCACCGTACTTGCGGCCGAGGTCCCTCACCCCGGTGGCGCCGACGAACCGATGCTCTTGCGTGAGGAGCATCAACAGGTACGCCGTCACATAGCCGCGCTCAGTGTGCTTCAGCAGCAGAGCATTACGTTGGTTTACTACGCAGGCATGACTCACAAAGAGGGTGCCCAACGCCTCAATGTTCCGGTGCCGACCTTCAAGACCCGTCTTCGAGACGGGCTCAAACACCTGCGCGGGTTGCACGCCACCACCGACTGTGAAGCCGCCTGCGCCTGACTAACCTCGCCAAATGTAGTTATTGTTTAGACACGGTAAGCAAGCCCCTTGGTCAGGGGCCCCTCGAATAGGGTTCTATTCTTATTCAGTTCGCAAACCTAGTCTTCGATTCGAACCTTCATTCACCGCTAACGCGGTGCCCTCGAACGAATCGAGTGACCATGTACGCAGCAACAGTCGCGCCGGCGGAGCCCGCCTTAGTCATGTCGTCAGACCCCCGGCAGAAGCCTCAGCTGAGCAATCGCGAGATCGAAGTCTTGAAGGCGTGGGTACTTACCGACAGCAAGCAGGCAGCCGGTTCCCGCCTGTTCATCACGTCGTCGACGGTCAACACCCACATCACCCGAATACGAAATAAATACGCCGAGGTCGGCAGGCCTGCGACCACCAAAGCAGCACTGTTGGCAAGGGCCATCCAAGACGGCGTTATCGACCTCGACGACATCTGAGAGCTCGGCCCTACCGCTTCTCATCCGACGGCGGGCAACGGCCACGCGAAATGTGTGGTTAAGCGATGACGTTGGGCGAGCCGGCAGTGCAGCCATCACCTGATGCTGTCGCTGTCGAGATCTGGATGCATCGTGCTGATGGTTCGTTGCACGGTGCCGGAAGCCTCGATCTCCGCGCGTTCACTGCCGCTGCTGTCGGTGGTGAGCACTGATGCCACGATGGACCGCCCGGGCGGCCACATTCGGACGCAGACCGTGCCGCTACCAGCGTCGTTGAGGGCGCGAGAGGCGACGGCGTGGACAGTGTCGACGATCGCTGGGTCGGGTCCGGCGGGTCCGGAGTCGTCGAGGAACACGACTTCCACACCCCGTGCGCGAGCGTGGTAGGCGGCATCATCGAGATCCAGCGTCGACAGAATGGGGGCGCGTAGGCGATCACGCAGGTGCGCCTCGAGCAGGGCGCACTGGCTTCGTTCGGCCATGGTGAGGGTGTCGCCGCTGGCGATGCGTTCCATCAATGGCCGGGCCAGGGTGTCGAGATGGCGTATTTGGCGGCTGCGTTCTTGGGCGGCTGCGGTTTCAGCTGAAAGTTCAGCGATTCGTTCGGTGGTTCGCTTGCGAAGGGAGAAGACCGCTTTCGCGGTGGGCCGCAACGTGAATGACAACAAAGCTGCCATCGTCAGAGGCGCCGCGTCGATGATGACCAGGCTGGCGCCGTAGCCGGCTCCGTGCCCGGTGCGGCTCGACCAGACGGCGAACACAGCGACCATGCCGACAAACCCGATCCAGGGAGCGATACGACGGCCCCGGACATTCATGTAGCAGTAGATGGTGGTTCCGGCGCCGTGAATCCAGGTCTGCAGCGTCGAGTCCAGCACGGCGGGAGTCACCGACAACACCAAGGCGCACGCGATAGGTCCGGCGGCGGTCAATGCGACGGTGGGCCAGATCGGTAGTGGGTCACCAGGAACGAGTATCAAGGCGACCGTGGCGGCGATCAGAAGCAGCGCTCCCAGCACGGCTGGCCAGGCGCTGGTGAAACTGTCCATGGTCGCAACTGTGACGACAACAATTGCGGTGATGTAGGCGGCCACGATGAGCCATGCGCCGCGGGTGCGCATACCCAGAAGGTCGCGGACGTCTTCGTTACCACTCTGGGGTGGAGTGATCATCACTGCTGCACCCACCGCAGAGTAACTCGGGTGCCGCGCCCTGGCGCAGAGTCGATGTCGGCGGATCCACCAATCGTGGACATGCGGTCGCGGATGCTGACCGTGATCCCGAGCCGATCGGCGGGCACGGTCTGCGGGTCAAAGCCCCGACCGTCATCAGCGACAACAACTGTCAGCTTCGGTGAGTCAAGGGACACGGCGACAGTGGTGGGTGCGGTGCTGTGCGCGTGGCGGTGGCTGTTGCGGACTGCCTCGGCCGCTGCGGCGGCGATGGTACGAATGACTGCCCCCGGAAACGCCGCCGCCGGCCGGTGCTGGTCTTGAACCTTCAGCCGCGCTTGAGGATCGGCGGTGGTGATGGTTAGTCGGATGTGCGCCATGGCGGCGTCGACGGTCAGTGTTTCGGTGGTGTCGGTACCCTCGCGCATGGCATCGAGGTCAGCGAGTGTGGTGTGCGCTTGTTGGGCCAGTTGGTTGGAGTTGCCTTGGCGGGAGGCGGCGAGCAGTGTCGACATGACGCCGTCGTGGGTGAGCTGGTTGAACCGCTGGCGTTCTGTGGTGCGGGCTTGAGCTGCGGCGGCCTCGGCGGTGACTGAATACGCTTGTGCGCGGGTGTCATCGAGGACCGCGGCCGTGCGCATCCCCATCACGGCAGCGGCAAAGTACACCAGCGAAAAGGCGAACGCCCACGCGATGTCGGGCACCAGTGGCCCGTTGGCTTCGGGCGCGCGGACAGCGTGGTTGATCACGGTGGCGGCAACGACAACGACGATAAGGACGATGAACGAGTACCGCGGCGGCAAGGCCAGCGCGGCAGCGATTGCGGCTAGCCCGCAAAACAACGAGAACCAGATATCGGTGTTGCCGGTGAGGTGTTCCCCGGTCCACCCGAACCACCACGTGGCCACCGCAATGACGTAACCCAGAGCGGTGATCGCAGCAGCGACTTTGAGTCGGCGGGTGGGCGCCCGCCACGCCAACGGACCGAGAGCCAGCCCAGGTCCGAATACACACAGCAGTGCGGGGACTGTCCACCCCAGGCGCATGACCTCCAACGACGCGGTGATCGCCGGCAGAGTCAAGACCAGATAGGCCAGATAACCGCAGGCGATGAACACAGCGAATTGCCGCAAGATCCGGCGCCCCGCAGTGCGGTCAAGAGCCGCGTTCGGGCCGTCGGTCGTCAGCGCCGGCGGCGTGTACGTCGTGGAATCGGTAGCCATCCATCCTCAATCGCTCGCAGCACCAGATGGGATCGTGTCGGGGCCGGTCGACCCACCGCCACATACTTTCTTCGGATGCGGCCGACGTAATCGGCCACCGTTTCCGACGACAAGTTCATTGCCTTTGCCACTCCGGCAGTTGATTCGCCAGTCGCGTACAACTCGAGCACCCGCCGTAGTTGCGGTGATAGATCAACAAAGTCCTCGTCCGCGTCGATCGCTGCGGCCCAGTCCACCGTTGGAGCTTCCTGACCGGCCAACGCTGCCCGCAGTGCCTCCAAGAGCACCCCATCGGGCACATTTTTGCGCAGCACGGCCCGAACACCAGCGCTGGCGGCCAGCCGCACGAGATACGCCTCGTCGCCGGAGGTGTACGCAATTGCGGGGATACCTACATCGAGGAGGGCCTCGACGTTGGCTTGCGGTGATGACCCATCCTCGAGACGCAGGTCGAGGACCACCAGATCCAGCTCGTGCGTCTGCTGCAGCAGCTCTGGCACGGTCGCTGCGCCCGCGACGAAATGAAGATCAGGTTGCTCGTTGAGGGTTGCACGTAGGCCGGCCACGATAGCGGGGTGATCATCGACCACCCCAATCCGCCCTCGCTGACCTTCCGGGTGTGACGTCATGGCGACAATCATGAACTACGGCGAGGTCACGCACCGTGTAACTGCGCAGACTTCCTGCCCGTATGTGTTCCCGCGGCTCCGGATTCCGTTCGCAGCAGCGTCATTACGGGTGGGTGGTTCATGGCGGCACATTAAAGGCGCCTTGAATCTGACTCAACGCGTTCGGATCGCAGAGGCCGTCGAAGGTGATGACGTGCCTGCCGGCCCAAGCAAACGGCCGCTCTTGCTAACCCAGAAAGTCTGGAAAGTGACCTGCCACAAACCGGACGTGAGACCCCGGCATCAAAGCAGCACCGGGGCCCCACGTCACCACTTGAAGCGAACGGGCGCCGACGAACGCTTGAGCTGGCGAGACTCAGATTCCAGCGTGCACCGTACGCAAGCTTTGAGCGATCGTACGATCGAACCACCGTCGGCGACCGCTTCGTCTACGCAGAATCTTTGCATCAAGGACGTGTAGCCCCACTGATGTATGGCTCAGATCTGTAATGTTTGACAGGCGTCGGGGATCACGAAACCGCGTCAAATGGACATTCACCCTGTGTCGTCTCTAGGCAACCTCTCCTGCCGGCTCATACTTTGAAGCAGTTGGTCCAACGTATGGGCCAGGGGGGATGAGTCATGAACACCGACCGGAGACGTTTCCTCACCTACCTCGCAGCCGGAGGCCTGCTAGCCACGACCGCCAACGCGGCCACGGTCGGCGCCGCGCCGTTTGCGGGTCCTGATTTTGGTTCGTCATCGGCGCCTGATACCCGCCTGCCTCTTCCTAATGGGCCGATCTCAGCGATTGCGGGCAAGGGAAATTCACTGGCGCTCACCGTCGATGACGGTGCTGACAGTGACGTTGTCGGGGCTTATATCGATTTCGCTCGTCAGACCGGCGCCCGTTTCACTTTTTTCGTGACAGGCATTTTTGACTCGTGGCACGAGAACCGGGATGCTTTGCGGCCGTTCGTGGAGTCAGGACAGATTCAGCTCGGCAACCACTCGTGGTCACACCCCTACCTGACCAAACTGACGGCCGCCGAGGTCCGCGACGAATTGGCGCGGACGAAGTCGTTTCTGCTGAACGAGTTCGGGGTGGACGGAACACCTTTCTATCGGCCGCCCTACGGGCACCACAACGCTGAGGTCGACGCTGTGGCAGCTGAGCTTGGATACACCACGCCCACAATGTGGTACGGGTCGCTTTCTGATTCGGGTCTCATCACCGAGGAGTACCTCCTCGAATGTGCGCGCAAGTACTTCAATCCTCAGGCAATTGTGATCGGTCATGCAAACCATCCGCCGGTCACTCGCGTCTTCCCCGAGTTACTCGACCTGATCCGTGAGCGAGGACTGGCCATGGTGACGCTCAACGACGTGTACCTGTGAACCTGAAGTGCTGCGGCGTGGTCGCGCAACTCGGCCCACTCGGTGGACTACTCGTCCTCCCGCGAATCCTCCCATCGCTGCAGTTCGCACCCGTCGAACGATTAGGCCGGACGCGTCCATGAACGGGTGACCGGGACTGCAGCCGCAACGTGCACGCAATCTCCGCCGCACACCCGAGAGTCGGCGGAAACGTGTTCTTCCCAGGTCTATAGTGTCGAGGTCATGACTCAGGACAGCCCGCTCGAACGATCTGCCGCGAAGTTCGAAAGCGCCCAGGCGGACGAAGTGCACCACGAGGGTGGATTCCGGCCGACGTTCGACATCGACCTCACGCGCGGCGGTCCGCGGTACGGCGAGTTCATCGAAGAGGTCCGCACCTTCATGGACCGGGTGAAGGCGGCCTGTCCCAGCGAAGAGCTCACCACCGAGGTCATCGACGCACTGCAGGTCTTGAACAAGAAGCTCGACGAGGTCGCGATCGATGAGTGGCGCGCGCCGTCCGGTGGGCGGATCGATCTGCCGGCGCGAGGCAACATCACCCTGCCTCCGTATGAACTGGACGAGGCGAGTGCCGAGAACGTCAGCGCGCGTATGACATTCCGCCGCTACCACCTCGGCGGCAACAACGCTGCCCACGGTGGTCAGGTTGCGGTGGCGTTCGATGACTTGATGGGTATGGCCGGTGCGCTCGGTTCGGGCGGTGTCACCAGGACGGCATATCTGACTGTCAACTACCGCGCGATCACCCCGCTCAACACCGAGCTCGCGATTCGGTCGTGGGTGGATCGGATCGAAGGACGCAAGGTTTTCATCAAGGCCACCCTGCACAACGGGGACGTGCTGTGTGCTGAAGCCGATGGGCTGTTCATCAAGCTCAAACCGGGCCAACCCTGATCGCTCGCCGCGCCTGTCGGGTGCGTGGCGGCCAGCAACGTGATGTGCGGCTTCGCAGGTGCCCTGGACTGCCAATACTAGGATATGCAACTATGTGAGGCGCCCGGCAGTCGATCAATGGAGAGTCATGTCAGACGAGAGCAGCGTCCTTGTTCGTACCGAGGGGCGGATCGGCCGCATCACCCTGAACCGGCCGAAAGCGATCAATGCGCTGACGCACGAGATGGTGACCGCCATCCACGCGGCGCTGCGAGAGTGGGCCGATGACGACGCGGTTGAGGCCGTCTTGCTCGATGGCGCCGGCGAACGTGGACTGTGTGCCGGCGGAGATATCGTCGCCATCCACCGAGATGCTTCGGCTGCAACCACTTTGGACGATGCAGTCAACACCCCCTCAGGACACTTCTGGCGGGATGAGTACATCCTCAACGCGTACATCTCTCACTATCCGAAGCCGTACGTGGCCCTGATGGACGGCATCGTCATGGGTGGGGGAGTGGGAGTATCTGCGCACGCCAACACCCGTATCGTCACCGACCGGACGAGGATGGCGATGCCCGAGGTCGGCATCGGATTCTCCCCGGACGTCGGCGGCACCTACTTGCTCGCGCACGCTCCGGGCGAGCTGGGCACCTACCTGGCCCTCACCGCGGCACAGATCGGTGGCGCCGATGCCATCGCCATCGGATTCGCCGACCACTTCCTGCCGTCGGAGAGCATCGAGAAGTTCGTCTCTGCTCTCACGACGAAGCCCGTTGACGACGCGATCGCCGAGTTCTGTGTTGCTCCTCCCGGATCCGATCTGCTCACCAAGCGTCACTGGATCGACGATGCCTTCGCGGCCGACACGGGAGTCGGCATCGTCGAACGCCTGCGCGGACACGACGAAACCGATGCCCACGACACTGCGAACGTGGTGGGAGCCAAATCGCCCACGTCGGTGGAGGTGACCATGCGGTCGTTACGACAGATATCGGCCGATACGACGCTCGAAGAAGCCCTGGAGAGCGAGTTCCGGGTGTCGATCCACTTCCTGACCCACCCCGACCTTGCGGAGGGCATTCGAGCCCAGGTGATCGACAAAGACCGCTCGCCAAAGTGGTCGCCTCGGGGACTGACCGAGGTGGATCCCGCCGTGGTCGCCGACTTCTTCGCCCCCCTGCCCGACGATCTTGTACTCACGAATGGAGCGTTCTGATGAGCAGCTTTGAGACCATCACCACCGAGCAGCGGGGCCGAGTCGGCATCATCACGCTGAACAGGCCAAAAGCGCTCAATGCGTTGAACTCTCAGCTGATGACCGAGGTGGTTGGAGCCGCGCAGGCGTATGACGCCGACGCGTCTGTGGGTGCCATCGTGATCGCGGGCTCCGAACGTGCCTTTGCTGCGGGCGCTGACATCAAAGAGATGGCCGACAAGTCGTACGTCGACATGCTGTCCGAAGACTTCTTCAGCGCTTGGGGGCACCTCACCGAGGTCCGCACTCCGGTGGTTGCGGCGGTGGCCGGCTTCGCCCTCGGTGGCGGATGTGAACTGGCCATGATGTGCGACATCATCATCGCCGCCGAGAACGCCGTATTCGGTCAGCCCGAGATCAACTTGGGCGTGATCCCGGGAATCGGTGGCTCCCAACGGCTTACGCGTGCGATCGGCAAGGCGAAGGCCATGGATATGGTGCTGACCGGCCGGCGCATGAAGGTCGACGAGGCCGAGCGTGCCGGCCTTGTCTCGAGGGTCGTGCCCACCGAGTCGTACCTGGAGGATGCGATCGAGGTCGCGAACACAATCGCGGAGTTGTCGCTGCCGATCACCATGTTGGCCAAGCAGGCAGTCAACCGCTCACAGGAAGTGGGACTGACCGAAGGCGTCCTGTTCGAACGGCGCGTGTTCCACTCCACGTTCGCGACCGAAGATCAGTCGGAGGGTATGGCTGCGTTTGTGGAGAAGCGTGATGCGCGGTTCGGCCATCGCTGAGGTGATCTATTGCGGATCGCAGAATGTGTACGCGTAAACGCCCGCTACGCATTTGCAATGTTGGCGGTGAGGCAAACTTTGCCCGTCAAGCTCGTTTGTGAACGTAAGAGTCATCTCGGTGTAGCACGTTCGTACTAAATAGAGATCGTAAGTGGCGCAACGTGTCTCATTGCGGCAATGATCATCGCCGTGAGTTCACGAAAGATCTACAAGCAGGCTCAGCGAGTGCGCATCTTTACAGGTGCGATCTTGCTCGCGGGGATCATCGCAATAATGTTCGTCGCGTACACCTACTCGCCCAGCTAGTGGCACCCGGCAAGCGACCCAGTCCACTGGACCCGCGGAACCCGGCTGTCTACTTGCCGGTGATCATCGGCGGCGTGCCGTTTGTCGCTGGGTTCTGCCTCCTGGCAACTGGGTCGGTGATCCTAGGGGGCGTGATGTTGATCGCCGCATCTTTGATGATCCTGGTCGGTGGCTTCTATTGGGCGCATCGACGGTTTGCGGTGGTCGCGGATGCCTGGTGCATCGTGTGCAGCAGACGGCCACGATCCGCTTTCGAGCTGTGTGAGGTTTGTGCGTCTGATACGCGCTGAGTGGCAGCTACCGGCTCCGGCTGATCACTGCGATCGCCGCCTCGACCGCCTCAGCGATCTCAGCTGCTGCCCTGTCGAACTCGGCGGCGGGTTTACCCAGAGGGTCGGCTATGTCGAGGGACGTGGCGTTCGGACCGGTGGGGAGTGCGGGGTCGAGCCCGGCTTCGCGAAGAGTGATGATGCTGCGCCAGCGGATCGGCGCCAGCTGGCAGGCAGCGGCCCGGTGTTCGCGCGCCAGGCACAGGACGAGGTCGTTGTCGGCGATGAGGGGCGGGGTCAGCAGCCGGGAGGCAAAGGTGCCCGGATCGAGACCGAGGTCCCGAAGCGCCCGGGCGCTCTCGGGGTGCATGTCGTGGCCGTTCATGGCGCGGGTGCCGGCGCTGGAGACGGTCCAGTCCAAGCCGAGGTCAATGCTTCGCTGCTCGAGCATCCGCTGCGCGATCGGCGAGCGGCAGATGTTTCCGGTGCACACCACAAGAATTTTCACCGGTTCAGTATGCGGTCTTCCCGCCCGAGCAGATGCGCAAGTCGGGCGTCATAAACGGGGACGCTTCGCACGCATCTGGGAGGCGCCGATCAATCAACAGCACAAAGCCATTCATTTAGCGGGCTAGTAACCGGAGGAAGTCGAGGACTTCGTCGTACTGGGGAACCAGTTTAGATTCCGTTGCTTCAGCGAGCGTCGGGGCCGCCATGTCTTTGTCCGACAGACTGTATTTTAGCGGGGAACCGTCGCGGGCAGTGGTGGGGAACTCGATGCCGATCTCGGGATCAAGGGGGTGAATGCCGTGTTCGCCGCTCGGGTTGTAGCCGGTTGAGCAGAGGTACGTCACCACCGAGTTGTCCTCGAGGGCGACGAAAGCGTGCCCGAGTCCTTCGCCGATGTAGAGCGCCCTGCGGTCGACGTCGTCGAGTAACGCCCCGTCCCAGGCACCGAACGTTGGTGACCCGACACGGATGTCCACCACCACGTCGAAGATCGCACCTTTGGGACAACTGACGTACTTCGCCTGTCCCGGTGGCACATCAGCGAAGTGGACTCCGCGCAGGACGCCCGCGGCCGAGACCGAGAGGTTCTGCTGCTGCAGGTCGAACGGGTGCCCGATCGCCTCGGCCAACAGATCGGCTTTGAAGGACTCCATGAACAGGCCGCGCGGATCCCCGAACTTCTGCGGGGTAACCGCGAAAGCGCCGTCGATGGCCATCGGTTCGATCAGCATGTCTGTCAGTGTTCCTTGCCGCGTTCAAGGAGATCGAGAAGGTACGTGCCGTACCCCGATTTCATCAGCCTTTTTGAGCACAGCAAGAGTTGTTCGTCGTCGATGAACCCACGGCGCCACGCAACCTCCTCCGGAACGGCAATCTTCAGGCCCTGACGTTCTTCGACAGTGCGAACAAAGTTTCCGGCGTCCAGCAGTGAGTCGAAGGTTCCGGTGTCGAGCCACGCGGTCCCGCGGGGAAGAACTTCGACCTGGAGGAGTCCTCGGTCGAGGTAGGCGCGGTTGACGTCGGTGATCTCGTACTCGCCGCGTGCGCTGGGCTCAAGGTTCGCCGCGATCTCCACGACGTCATTGTCATAGAAATATAGGCCCGGGACTGCAAAGTTTGACCGGGGTTTCAGCGGCTTCTCTTGCAGCCGTACGGCCTTGTTGTCGCTGTCGAACTCGACGACGCCGTAGGCCTCCGGATTTCGTACCCAGTAGGCAAAGACGGCACCGCCGCGGATGTTGCGGAACCTGTTGAGCTGCTCGCCCAGTCCTGGCCCGTAAAAAATGTTGTCGCCCAGCACGAGGGCGACTGAATCCGAACCGATGTGGTCGGCACCCAGAACGAAGGCTTGAGCCAGTCCGTCCGGGTTTGCCTGCACCTGATAGGAGATCGAGATGCCGAACTGGCTCCCGTCGCCGAGCAACGCCCGGAACGCCGCCTCATCATGAGGGGTAGTAATGATCAAGATGTCTCTTATGTTTGCCAGCATTAGAGTAGTAAGCGGATAATAAATCATGGGTTTGTCATATACCGGTACCAACTGTTTACTTACGCCCTGAGTAATCGGGTGCAGTCGAGTTCCGGTACCGCCGGCAAGGATAATTCCGCGCATACGCGATACCTTAGGGCCCAATTCAGCACTCGGCCCGTCGGCGAACTAATTGTGCGGTCCGTCACATAGAGTAGGGGATAGATACATGCGGGTACTGATCACCGGTGGCGCCGGTTTCATCGGCGCCAACTTCGTGCACCGAACACTCTCCGCACGCCCAGACGTGCAGGTGCGCGTTCTCGACGCCATGACGTACGCCGCCAACGCAGCATCCTTGGCACCCGTCGACGACCAGATTGAACTCATCGAAGGTGACATAACCGACGCCGCCCTCGTCAACTCGCTTGTCGGCGACAGCGACCTGGTCGTCCATTTCGCCGCCGAATCGCACAATGACAATTCATTGGCCGACCCCTCGAGTTTTGTTCACACCAATCTCGTCGGCACATTCTCGATACTCGAAGCGGTACGTGCGCATGACGTGCGCTACCACCACATCAGCACCGACGAGGT
>NZ_JAHVCV010000007.1:0-357101 GCF_051487485.1 Williamsia muralis
TGTCGTATCGCGACGCATTGCACCGAGGCTGATGTGTCGATTCAGCATTTCGGGTTGGCGCGTGAGTTGGGGCTCGAGACCGTGGGGTTCTTGATGATGTCGCACAGTCAGCCTCCCGAGGTGCTTGCGAAGCAGGCGCGGATCATGGCCGATGCGGGTTGTCAGTGTGTGTACGTGGTGGATTCGGCCGGCGCACTGGTGCTCGACGACGTCAGCGATCGGGTGTCTGCACTGGTATCAGAGCTGGGGGACGACGCTCAGGTCGGTTTCCACGGACACGAGAACCTCGGGCTGGGCGTTGCGAACTCCGTCCTTGCGGTCAAGGCCGGTGCGCTCCAGATCGATGGTTCCACCCGCCGGTTCGGGGCCGGGGCGGGCAACACCCCGGTGGAGGCATTCGCCGCGGTGACCGAGAAGCTCGGCATCCGAACGGGTATCGACACCCTCAAGATGTTCGACGCCGCCGAGGACGTTGTACGGCCGATCATGGACGGCGAGTGCCTCCTGGACCGGATGTCGCTGACGATGGGATATGCAGGCGTCTACTCGAGTTTCCTCAAGCACGCAGACAAGCAGGGTGAACGCTATGGGGTCTCCGGCGCGGAGATCCTCATCGAGGCCGGTCGCCGCAAGCTCGTCGGCGGGCAAGAAGACCAGCTGATCGAGATCGCGATCGGTCTCGCGGAAACAACCTCTGCCTAGGCGTTCGCCGGGTACCTATAGAAAGCCGAGAACATCATGGGCCAGGTTCTGGACAACATTCAGCAATTCGCCGAGGAGATCCGCGCCGAGGGTGTGGAAGGTGACAAGCTCATGCGGCTGTCGGACACCTCGGCAAAACGTTTGCGGGACTCCGGGGTCATCCGCATGCTGCAGCCGAAGGAATACGGCGGATTCGAGGCACATCCTCGCGAGTTCGCCGAGACTGCAATGGGTATCGGCGCCATCGACGGTGCGGCCGGCTGGGTGAGCGGCATCGTCGGTGTGCACCCGTGGGAGCTCGCCTTCTTCGATCGCAAGGCGCAGGACGAGATCTGGGGTGAAGACCCCGACATGTGGATGGCCTCCCCGTATGCACCCATGGGTGTGGCGAAGCCTGTCGAGGGCGGCTACATCCTCAACGGGCGCTGGTCGTTCTCCTCGGGCACCGACCATTGCGGGTGGATCATGATCGGTGCTGCTGTCGGAGACAATGACGGCAATCGAATGATGCCGCCGCAGAACCTACACGTGTTGCTGCCGCGCTCGGACTACGACATCGACCCGGACAGCTGGAATGTCGTGGGGCTGCGCGGTACCG
This sequence comes from Williamsia muralis, assembly GCF_051487485.1. GTDB lineage: Bacteria > Actinomycetota > Actinomycetes > Mycobacteriales > Mycobacteriaceae > Williamsia > Williamsia muralis_B. The sequence continues at coordinate 1,301 of NZ_JAHVCV010000007.1, forward strand.
GCAGCAAGGACCTGATCGTCAAGGACGCCTTCATCCCCACCTATCGGACCCTGGCGGCCGGCAAGGTGTTCGACGGAACCGCAGCCAAGGAGTTCGGCCGTACCCAGACTCTCTACAACTTTCCGTTCTCGTGCATCTTCCCGCTCGGGATCACGTCGTCACTGATCGGCATCGCCGAGGGCGCTCTAGCCTGTCACATCAACACCCAGCGCGATCGGGTCACGGTGTCGGGGACGGCGATCAAGGAAGACCCGTACGTGCTGTTCGCAATCGGTGAAGCCGCGGCGGAGATCGCCGCCTCACGGGCGGCGATCCTCGAGACGGTCGACCGATTCTGGGACATGACGGAGAAGGGCCAGGACGTCTCGTTCGAACTGCGTGCCATCGGTAGACGCACCCAAACTGCTGCCGCATGGCGGGTGGTGCGGGCGGTCGACGGGATCTTCGCGCGGTCCGGCGGCGGTGCGCTACAGCTGAAGACCCCCATGCAGCGTTTCTGGCGCGACGCCCACGCAGGTCTGGCGCACGCAATCCACGTGCCGGGGTCGATCTTCCACGCTTCGGCGCTCACTCAGATGGGCGGCGAGCCGCAAGGCCCGCATCGCTCGATGATCTAGATCTGACACGAAAGGTTCACCTATGACCGACATACGAGCACTTGGATATCTGCGGGTCCAAACCCGCGACGTCGATCGGTGGCGCCAATTGACCGTCGACGGATTGGGCATGGCGACGGGTTCGGGTCCAGAAGCCGACGGCCTCTATCTGCGGCTCGACGAGCGACGTTCCCGCATCGTTGTCCTTCCGGGCGAGTCGGACAAGGCGCTGGCCATCGGCTGGGAGGTGCGTGATCAGTTCGCTCTCGAGCGTGTTCGAAAGGCGATCGAGAAGGCCGGCATCGCAGTTGACGTGTTGTCCGAGGAAGAGTCGCTGTACCGAGATGCCGAACAGGTCATCGCGTTCGACGACCCGTCCGGAACGAGGACGGAGATCTTCTTCGGTCCGGTACTCGACCACAGCCCGGTGGTCACTCCTCATGGCGGCCGGTTCGTCACCGGCACAGAGGGACTCGGTCATGCCGTGCTCCCGACATCGGCCTTCGACGAGACGTACGCCTTCTACACCGAGGTGCTCGGCTTCCTCCCACGAGGCGCCATCCGCCTCGGCGGTCCCGACGCGCCCGCCCCGGCCCGGCGAGTGCGGTTCCTCGGCGTCAACCAGCGCCACCACAGCCTCGCGTTGTGCCCCGCGCCGGCGAGTCAGGACCCCGGAATGGTGCACCTGATGGTGGAGGTCGACACCCTCGACGCCGTCGGACAGGCACTCGACCGCGTGAACAAGTTGGGGTTCAGCCTCTCCTCGACACTGGGCCGCCACACCAACGACAAGATGGTGTCGTTCTATGTGCGCGCACCCGGCGGATGGGACCTCGAGTTCGGCACCGAGGGCATGCTCGTCGACGAAAGCCATTACACGGCTGAGGAAATCACCGCCGACAGCTACTGGGGTCACGATTGGTCGGGCTCCGAACCCCTTGCCGCTTTCGCACCACCGGTACGCATCTGACCGCCTGCTCACTTCTGGCCAGAACAAAGCCTCCCGCTTCGTCCACTCCCTCCGGCTGCAACCGGAGGATGTGAACGAAACGGGAGGCTCTGTTGGTTGTGGTCAGCGTCGGCCGAGTAGCTTGCGCATACTCTCGGCCGCACCTTTGACGAGTTTGTCGCGAGGAAACCCGTTGCGCTTCTGTGCTGCCTCGTAGTTGCCGCCGGCAATCCACACCGGACCATCGGTCAGGTGCTCGAGCCCCTCGCGGGCAACGTCTTCCGGCTCGGCGACGTTCATCCCGGGCACATCGAAGTTCAGCCCGGCCCGAACCATCGCCGGGGTACGGGTCACCCCGAGCACCAACTCGACCACGTGGACGCCGAACGGCTCGAGCTCCAGCCACAGACTCTCGGCGAAGATACGGCCGAACGCCTTGGATGCGGCGTAGATGCTCTGGTCTTCTGAACCCATGTAGCCGGCGAGGGATCCGAGCAACATGATGCCCCCACGCCCGCGGTCTTTCATCTTCGCACCGAAGTGGTGGGACAGGGTGAGTTGCGATGTGATGTTCAGGTCGATGACACCCTGGAATCCGGCGAGGTCGCCGGTGACGAACTCGTGCCCGTAGCTGTTGGCCCCGGCGTTGAAGATCAGCAGGCCCACCTCGATGTCGTCGGTGGTTTGCCGGATCTGCTCGAACGCGTCTGGTGAGAGAAGGTCGAGTGCCAGCGTCCGGACCTCGACCCCGTTGTTGCGCGCCCTCTCTGCCGTCTCATCGAGAGGCCCGGGCTTTCGGGCGATCAGCACCAGATTGAGGCCGGCAGCACTCAGAAGATCGGCGAACGATGCGCCGACGCCCTCAGATCCGCCGGCGATCACCGCCCAGGGTCCGTAGTGGTTCTTGTCGATCAAGGGCTTACTCCTTCGGGACGAAGCTGTTTGGGACGTGGTCAATGCGACTGCGCTGGAGAACGTACGGGGGTGTTGTCCAGAACCGAGACCGAACCCGTGCGGGCAGCCTTCTCGATCACGTCGGTCAGCGTCTGGCATCGCTCCATCGGCGCCCCGGAGCGACGTGCGGTACCGCCCGCCAGTTCACGGCATGCCGACCGCGCGCTGTCGTCCCACTGGACCGAGGTGTGTTCCCAGCTGTTCTTCTGGACGAGAACCGCTGCACCGCAGTCAGTGCACCGCAATGGCTGCATCGGAACCGATGGCCTTCCGGGCGACGTTGGCTTCCACTTCCTTCTTCCACGACTCCACCGGGCGGGTGGTGTCGAGCTCGAACTCGAAGCGTTCGGTCATCTCCGGTGTCACGTCCGCGACATCGACATAGAACTGCTCGTACCAGCGCCGTAGTTGGTAGACGGGACCGTCCTCCTCGCACAGCAGCGGGTTCTCGATCCGCGTCTTGTTCTTCCAGATCTCGATGTCCTGCTCGAAGCCCTTGGCGATGAACACACCGAAGTTCTTGGCCATCTCGTCAGCGGCGGCTCCTTCGAGCCGCTTGGATTTCTTGACGATCATGCCGTACTGCAACACGAACTGGTTGGCACTCACCGGGTAATGACAATTGATCAGGATGGACTCGACGTCATGGTCCTCGTACTGGTACACGAGGTCGTCGATCATGAAGGAGGGGCCGAAGTACGTGGCGTCCGAACGACTCCCGAGCATCTTCGGTTGCCCTGACGCGTGAGGACGCATGTCCTCACGGGCCTCACCACGCATGAACTGGCTTGCCACATGTCCTTCGAACACGTTCTTGAAGTAGGTGGGGAACGAGTAGTGGACGTAGAAGAAGTGGGCCATGTCGACGATGTTGTCGACCACCTCGCGGCAGTTGGTGTCGACGGTGACCTGGTACCAGACCCAATCCGACCACTCATCGCTGAGCGCTCCCTCGATACGGGGAATGGCCACATCTGCCGGCGGTGGTTTGCCTTCGGGATCGTTCCAGACGAACAGCATGCCGTCCTGGTCGAGCACCTTCCAGCTGCGCGTCTTCGCGACCGGGGGCACACGGCGCGCGTACGGGATCTTCTTGCACCGACCGCCCGCGCCCCATCGCCAGTCGTGGAACGGGCACGCCACCTCGTCGCCCTTGATGGTGCCCTGACTCAGGTCACCACCCATGTGGCGGCAGTACCCGTCGAGGACGGCCAGTTCCCCTGAGCTGTCGGCAAATACCACGAGTTTGGTGCCAAACGCCTGGACGGAGTGGGGTCGACCGTCCTTGAAGGACTCAGAGAGGCCGAGGCAGTGCCAGCCGCGGGCGAATCGTGTGGGTGGAGCTCCCGTGTCGATCTCACGGATCTCAGCGGTCTCGGACTGCGATGTTGTCACGATGCGTCCGTCCTTTCCTCGAGGAGTTGCGGCAGAACAGTTGTGACCCGAACGTTAGGTGACCACGGCCACATCCGAGGTGAAGGTCTCACTAACCGAGACCTGGAAGTGCCGGTTACCGAACCTGTCGGCCTACCATCGCGATACCCCCTCCGGCGCAGCATTTATGGAGTTAGACGATGACAAACGAGACACTGCACTCAGTCCGTGAACTGCTGCCCGGGATCGCCGAACGGGCGCAGGAGGTGGACGAGTCCCGCCGGATTACCGACGACGTGATCGAGGACCTACAGAACGCCGGTGTTCTGAGAATGTTGCAGCCCAAACGGTATGGAGGATCGGAGAGCGATCCTGTCGAGTTCTACGACGTGGTGCGCGACATCTCACGGGCGTGCGGCTCCACGGGCTGGGTCGTGTCGGTGTTGGGGGTACATCCGTGGCATCTGGCGTTGTTCGACCAACGCGCCCAAGAAGACGTGTGGGGGGACGATCCCGGCGCACTGGTGTCGTCGGCATACGCGCCCATGGGCCAATTGCTGCCGGTGGACGGCGGATACGAGCTATCGGGCACCTGGAAGTTCTCCTCGGGATGCGAACATGCGTCGTGGGCGCTGCTCGGTGCACTACAGTTCGGCGCCGAGGGCCGACCGGTCGACTTCATGACCGTGGTCGTCCCACGCGCCGACTACACCATCCACGACGTCTGGGACGTCGTGGGCATGCGAGGTACCGCGAGCAACGAGATCACGGTGACCAAAGCCTTTGTGCCCGAACATCGGACGATCCGCAACTACGAGACGGCCCAACTCCGGGGTCCTGGCCAGAAGATCAACTCGGGTCCGCTGTACCGGCTGCCGTTTGCCACGATCTTCACCTCCGCCATCGCGGCACCGATAGTGGGTGTGGTCGCGGGGTGTCACGAGTCCTACGTGAACGTGATGCGTGAGCGGGTGCGGCTCAGTCTCGGCGGCGGACGATTCGCCGAAGACCACGTCGCACAGGTGTCGGTAGCCCGCGCTGCATCCGAGATCGACGCCGCGACACTGCAGATGGATCGCAACGTCCGCGAGCTGTGGGACCTCGCGCGCGCCGGCGAGGACCTGCCGATGTGGATGCGACTGCGGGCCCGCCGGGATCAGGTGCGCGCCACCGAGCGGGCACTCGAAGCGATCGACCTGCTGTTCAAGACCGCCGGAGGCAATTCGTTGACGCGCGGCAACCCGATCGAGCGGGCGTGGCGAGACGCGCACGCGGGCAGCGTGCACGTCGCCAACGAACCCGAGCGGGCGCTGGCACTGTACGGCCGCGGTGCATTTGGACTGCCGGTCGAGGACAACCTCGTCTGACGCGGCCGGTCAGCCGACCATGTGTTGCACGGCCCGGTATGCAAAAGCCATCGCAGTGCCCAGGGGAACGCCCGGCCCCGGGTAGAACTCGCCGCTGAGTGAAGCGCTCGTGTTGCCGGCCGCGTAAAGACCGTCGATGGCAGTGCCGTCCTCGCGCAGCGCCCGGGCATCGACGTCGGTTCGGACACCGCCCTTGGTGCCGAGATCGCTGAGAACGATTCGGGCGGCATAGAAGGGGCCGGTGGCGATCGGTCGCAGTGCGGCGTTGGGTGCCTCTGCTGATGTCTTCCGCCGGCAGAAGAAGGTGTCGTATGGGTCGTCACCGCGCCGGAAGTCCTCGTCGACACCGGCTCTGGTGTAGCCGTTGAACTGATCGACCGTACGACGCAGATTGTCTGCGGGAACGCCGATCTTGTCCGCGAGCGCCTCGATCGTGTCCGCCTGCACCCAGGTGCCGGCGTCGAGATGTTCGGCGGCCGATGCCTGTGGGATGGAGATGGCCGGCAGCACCGGGCCGCCTTCGGCGGAGTCGAAGACAAAATACGAGGGGATGGCGGAGTCGGTGCCCCGGGCGATCATCGCCCGGCCGAATTGATCGTAGGGGAGCGACTCGTTCAGGTACCGCCCGCCGGATGTGTCGACGAGTATGCCGCCACGCACACAGACCATGAAAGCTGCCGAGCCATCGGGCATTTCGACGCCGGGGCACCACCACGCCTCATCGAGCAGTGCGGTATCGGCGCCCACCTCCACCGCCGCCCGGATGAGGTCTCCCGTATTCGCCCCGTTCGGGCCCATGGTCCACGCGGCGCGACCGGGGGTGCCGTTGGCGGCGCGCAACTCCGCGTTGCTCTCTATACCTCCGGCGGCGAGCAGCACGCCGCGATCAGCCCGGATGCGAAGAACCTCACCTGCAGTGGTGACCGCCTCCACCCCGACGACCCGTCCATCGTCGACGATGAGTCTGCGGGCCGCTGTGCCGGTGCGCAGATCGACGCGCCCGGTGCCCCGGCAGGCCAGCAACAGTCGACCGATGAGCGCACGCCCCCCGACAAGGGTTTCGTCGGGATGTGTACGCCCAGCTCGGTCGATGTCGGGCTCGGGCCGGATCAGCGCACGCAGCTCGCCGATCTCGGCGCTGGGCAGGTCGAGAGGGTTGATGGCGCGACCGGCGTCCATTCGGCCTGGAGCACGGTAATAGTCGGGAAACGCCCGCCATTCGAACTCGATGTTCGGGTCGCTCTCGAGGAAGTCGACAAGGGTCGAAGCGGTGGCCAGGTAGGCCTCCTGGCGATCAACGTCGTGGTCGCCGACAACGGCGCGCAGATACGTTCGTGCCTGCTCCGGACTATCGCCGATCCCGGCTCGTTCCTGAACGGCCGTCGCAGGCAGCCAGACCGCCGCGCCCGAATAGGCGGATGTGCCACCGAACAAGCTGGTCTTCTCCAGGACGACGGTGTCGAGTCCCTGAGCCGCGGCAGCGTATGCGCCGGTCAGGGCGCCACCGCCGGAACCGACGACCAGCACGTCGCATCGGATGGTCCAGTCCTGCATAGCCATTGCCTCCATCGGGTCCGTCGTTCGATTCACGGAATCGGAAACCGTCGAGCAGTGGTCCCCAGGTCCCACTCACCGGGAAAACTGCGCAATTTCCTACGGTGATGAGAGAGTCAGTCACCACATGATGTTGGTATCGCACGACGGGAGATGGACGTTGCCGAGAATTGGCGAGGCGAGGGACGCAGCGGAACCCAGTTCCGACGATCAGCGGGCCCGCCATGTCCGGATGCTGGAGGCCGCGGCCGAACTGGCGACGGAGAAGGAGCTGGCCCGTGTCCAGATGCACGAGGTCGCCAAACGGGCGGGTGTCGCCATCGGCACGCTCTACCGGTACTTCCCGTCCAAGACGCATCTGTTCGTGGCCGTCATGGTCGAGCAGATCGACCAGATCAGGGACAACCTCGACAGACGGCCACCTGCCGGGCGCGGCCCGGACGCCATCTATGAGGTGCTTGTCCGAGCGACTCGTGCGTTGCTTCGCCGCCCCGCGCTCTCCACTGCGATGATCCAGTCGAACAGCACGGCCAATGCCGCCACCGTGCCCGACGCAGGCAAGGTGGATCGGGTGTTCCACCAGATCCTGCTCGAGGCCGCAGGCATCGAGAATCCGACCGAGGACGATTCCACGGCCGTCCGGCTGATGATGCAGCTCTGGCTGGGTGTCATCCAGTCGTGCCTCAACGGTCGCATCTCCATTCCCGATGCCGAGTCGGATATCCGTACCGCTTGTGACCTGCTGCTGACGCGGTTGTCCAGCCAGTACTGACTGGAATACATTTCGACCTGCCGAGCGGTTCGCCGGCAGACGCACGCGCTCTGCACGACCATCGGGCACATTGCTGAAATGTCAGAACTAGAATACATTCTAGAAATCTGACGCCGCTCGTTCGGCTCAGGCCAGTCGAAGGAGCCAGAATGAGCAACGTTGTCATCGTGGAAGCTGCCCGCACGCCGATCGGCCGTCGCCGTGGAGCGTTGTCGGGGGTGCACCCGGCCGTCTTGCTGGGCGCAGCTCAGCAGGCGGTCCTCGATCGGACCGGCTTGCCTGCCGGCGATGTCGGTCAGCTGGTCGGTGGGTGCGTCACCCAGGCCGGTGAACAGTCCAACAACGTCACCCGGCAGGCATGGCTCCACGCCGGACTGCCGTATACGACGGCCGCGACCACGATCGACTGCGCGTGTAGTTCATCTCAGCAGGCCGTGCACATCGTCGCGGGTCTGATCGCGTCCGGCCAGATCGAGGCGGGCATTGCCTGTGGTGTGGAGGTGATGAGCCGGGTGTTCCTCGGGCAGGCCAACACTCCGGAGACGGGCAACCCGTACCCCGACGACTGGGCGATCGACATGCGGGATCAGTTCACCTCGGCCGAGCGCATCGCCGAACGACGCGGTATCACACGCGGGGATGTCGATGCACTAGGCCTCCTCTCGCAACAGCGCGCCGCTGCCGCCTGGGCCGAGAGCCGATTCGAACGGGAGATCGTGCCGGTCCAGGCGCCCGTCGTCGACAAGCAAGGCACGCCGAGCGGCGAGATCGCCACGGTCACCCACGATGGTGGCCTACGCGAGACCACCGCCGAAGGGCTTGCGGCTCTCAAGCCGGTCATCGAGAACGGTATGCACACCGCGGGCAACTCGTCGCAGGTCAGTGACGGCGCCGCAGCCGTGATGCTGATGAGCGAGGACAAGGCCGCACGGTCGGGTCTGCGTCCACGGGCCCGGATCGTCGCGTCCACCATGGTCGGCGCCGACCCCTACTACCACCTCGACGGGCCGGTCGATTCCACCCGGGCCGTACTCGAGAAGTCGGGAATGTCGTTGGGCGACATCGACATCATCGAGATCAACGAAGCGTTCGCCTCGGTGGTGCTCTCGTGGGCGCAGGTGCACGAGGCCGACATGGCGAAGGTCAACGTGAACGGCGGAGCCATCGCGCTGGGCCATCCGGTCGGATCCACCGGATCGCGGTTGATCACCACCGCTGTGCATGAACTCGAGCGTGCCGACAAGTCCACGGCGCTGATCACGATGTGTGCCGGCGGAGCGCTCTCGACCGCCACCATCATCGAACGTATCTGACCACCCACAGGCATTGCCGGGCGACATCGGGCACGACACCAGGAATTGAAGCGACATGGGAATTGAACTGACTGACGACGACCGCGACCTCCGCGACTCCGTGCGGGGGTGGGCGCAGCGGCACGCCACGCCAGCGGTGATCCGTGATTCGGTGGAGGCCAAGTCCGAAGTCCGACCGGACTTTTGGAGATCACTGGCAGAACTCGGCATGCTCGGGTTGCACCTGCCCGAAGAGTTCGGCGGCGCAGGTGCGGGATTCGTGGAGCTGGCCGTCGTCACCGAGGAGCTCGCCCGATCGATGGTGCCGGGCCCGTTCCTACCGACCGTCATCGTGTCGGCGGTTCTCCATGAGGCCGGGCGTATCGCCGAGCTGGCACCTCTTGCCGATGGCTCCATGATGGGTGCCGTTGCGCTGCAACCAGGCTCACTGCGGCTGATCCGCGACGGTGACACGGTGACCGTGGCCGGCAGGTCTGGCCACATCCTCGGGGGCCAGATTGCAGACCTGTACTTGTTGGCCACCGACGACAACGGCGACCGTGCGTTTGTGGTGGTCCGCCGCGACCAGGTGTCGGTGACAGAACTGCCCAGTCACGATCTCGTTCGACGAAACGCGCAGATCGATGCCGAGAACGTCGAACTGGCGCCCGGGGATGTCCTCGATCTCGATCCGCAGCGAGTATTCGACCTCGCGGCGACCCTGTTCTCTGCGGAAGCCGCAGGTCTGGCTGGTTGGGCCACCGACACCGCGGCCGAATATGCCCGGGTACGACAGCAATTCGGCCGGGTCATCGGTCAGTTCCAGGGTGTCAAGCACAAGGCCGCGCGGATGCTTGCCTCCACCGAACAGGCCCGGGTGACCGCATGGGACGCCGCCCGCGCGATGGCGCCGTCGACAAACCGATCCGAGGCGTCGTTGGCCGCCGCTGTCGCAGGGGCGGTGGCCCCGGAGGCGGCGTTCACCGTCACCAAGGACTGCATCCAGATCCTCGGCGGCATCGGGTACACGTGGGAGCACGATGCCCACCTGTATCTGCGCCGTGCCCAGTCACTGCGGATCCTGCTCGGATCCACCGCCGGCTGGCGCCGACGCGTGGCGAAACTGACGATCGATGGGGTCCGTCGGGTACTCGGCATAGAGCTCCCGCCGGAGGCGGAGCAGATCCGCACCGCTGTCCGTGCGGAGCTGGCCGGTGCCTCCACGTTGGATGCGGGTCGGCGGACGCGCTACTTGGCCGACAATGGGTATACGGCACCACATTTCGCCGCGCCCTGGGGCAAGGGGGCGGATGCGGTGACGCAATTGGTCATCGCCGAGGAATTGCGCGCAGCGGCTCTGGAGCCGCACGACATGATCATCGGCAACTGGGTGGTCCCGACGCTGATCGCCCACGGCAACCAACAGCAGCTGCAGCGTTTTGTGCCGCCGTCCCTGCGTGGCGACATCGTCTGGTGTCAATTGTTCTCCGAACCAGGAGCCGGGTCGGATCTCGCCGGGCTAAGCACCAAGGCGACCAAGGTCGACGGCGGATGGAGATTGCAGGGGCAAAAGGTGTGGACGTCCGGAGCGCGCGACGCCCACTGGGGCATCTGCCTGGCCCGCACGGATGGGAATGTTCCGAAACACAAGGGACTGTCGTACTTCCTGGTCGACATCCAGAACAGCCCGGGCCTCGACATTCGGCCGCTTCGCGAGATCACCGGCGAATCACTATTCAACGAGGTCTTCCTCGACGATGTGTTCGTTCCCGACGACTGCCTGGTCGGCGAAGCCGGTGACGGCTGGAAGCTCGCGCGCACCACGCTGGCGAACGAGCGGGTCTCCCTGTCGAACGACTCGTCGTTGGGGTCGGGTGGGGAGACGCTGCTGAACCTGGCCGCCTCGGTTCCAGGCGGCCTCGACGACGAGCAGCTGACCGTCCTGGGGAAAGTTTTGTGCGACGCACAATCCGGCGGATTGCTGGGACTGCGGACCACACTTCGCTCCCTTGCCGGAGGCCAACCCGGAGCGGAGTCGTCGATCGCCAAGCTGCTGGGCGTCGAGCACATCCAGCAGATCTGGGAGGTGGCGATGGAGTGGTCGGGTCCCGATGCGCTACTCGGAGAACAGGACCGGTGGTCGCCCACCCAACAGTTCCTGAACTCGCAGTGTCTGTCCATCGCCGGTGGCACCACCAACGTGCAGTTGAACATCATCGGTGAGCGGATCCTCGGACTACCTCGAGACCCCGAGCCCGCGCGGTGACGCGGCCGGTTCTCGCCACGAAAGGCTCCTGACATGGGTATCGATCGATCTGCCGCGCTTGCGGCTGCACCGTCGGTTCGCGAGGTGTCCTGGACCGAACGCGATGTGCTGCTCTACCACCTCGGAATCGGTGCGGGCGGCGATCCCATGGACCAGACCGAACTGACCTGGGTGTACGAGAAGAACCTCCGCGTGCTGCCGACGTTCGCCATGGTTGCGGGGCAGGGTGTTTCGGCGGGAACGATCCAGCCGCCCGGGATGAACCTTCCGGGAGTCGACATCGATCTCCGGAAGATCCTGCACGGCGGTCAGTCGCTCACCATGCACGGTCCCATCCCGGCTTCGGGGTCAGCGGTACTGTCCTCCCGCGTCGCGGATGTCTGGGACAAGGGCAAGGCAGCAGTCATCGTCCTGGAACAAGCGGCGGCCGATCCTGACGGAAACCCGTTGTGGACCAGCGAGATGCAGATCTGGGCAAGAGGCGCCGGCGGATTCGGAGGCCCGTCAGGTCCCGACGCCTCGGCATGCACGCCCGACCGCGAGCCCGACGAGGTCCTGACGTCGCGTACCACCCCATCGCAAGCCCTCGTCTACCGTCTCAGCGGCGACATGAACCCTCTCCATGCAGATCCCGATTTCGCCGCACGCGCGGGCTTCGATCGACCCATCCTGCACGGGCTGGCAACCTACGGCCTGGTCTGCAAGGCCGTCGTCGACAGCATCCTCGATGGTGATACCGATGCAGTACAGACTTTTTCGGCGAGATTCGCCGGGTCGATCTATCCCGGCGAGACCATCGAGACGTCGGTGTGGCGCGAGGACAACCGGCTCGTACTGCACGCTGTCTGCCCGGACCGCGAAGGTCAAGCGTTACTCACCCACGCCCACATGGAGATCCGATGACCCATCACCCCACCGTCGGACATGCGCCTGACGGCACCGTGCTCACCTCGGCGCCTCAGGACCGGCCCGTCGACCGTGCCACGACTGCCGCGCGTCGCGTTGTGGATGCCTTACTGCGCACAGACCGCACGAATGCGAACCTGCTACGCGTCGCCGAGGAGCTGGACAACATCGCCGAGCACCTCGAAGAACACTCGCCTGAGATTGCCGAGCGGCTGGTGGACATGTGGCACGGTGAGGGCGTCACCCGCCACGACCCGGTCACCGGGCCGGAGAACGCGATCGCGCCGCCGTTGACACTGGCCGGCCGCAACGACGGTTCAGTAGAAGGTGAAGTGACACTGACTTTTCCATACCAGGGGCCACCCGGACACCTTCATGGCGGCGTGGCAGCAATGCTTCTGGACCACACCCTCGGCGTGGCGAACGCCTGGGCGGGACGCAGTGGTGCGACAGCGCAACTCAACGTCCGCTACCACCGGCCGACGCCTCTGTTCGAACCGCTGACCGTGAGCGGTCGGATGGTGGCCGAAGACGGGATCAAGATCAACACCGTCGGGGACATCCGCACCGCCGACGGCACCGTATGTGTCTCGGTCGAGGCACTGTTCATCGACAAGACGGTGCCGCGCCCTCGCTAGGGGTCACCGATAGACAAGGTCGCGTGCCTCCCTGCACACAAGTCGGGGTCGTCGGGCGGCATGTGACGCTGCGGGGCATCTTGTGTGCACCTGGTCCCGCACAATCCGGCGCCGGCGGTTGATCGCCGGCGCCGGAGAACTCACAGTGCGATCTGCCTGCGCATCATCTTCCCGGTTGCGTTGCGCGGCAACGGTTGATCGGTGATTCGCCACTGCGTCGGGACCTTGTAATACGAGAGTCGTTCGGCGGCGAAGGCCCGCAGCTGGTCCTCTGTGGTGGTGGATCCAGGACGGGTCACGACCACTGCGGCCACCTCCTGGCCGAGGTCCGGATGCGGTACGCCGACCACGGCACACTCGGCGACATCCGGGTGTTCGTCGAGACACTGCTCGATCTCGGTCGGGTAGACATTCTCGCCGCCGCGCAGGATCAGGTCCGACCGGCGGCCGGTGAGGCGCAGTCTGCCGTTGTCGATCAAGCCGAAATCGCCTGTGCGAAGCCAGCGTCCGGGAGCGATGGCGGCGGCCGTGGCCTGCTCGTCCTCCCAGTAGCCGAGCATCACAAACGGACTGCGTACGCAGACCTCTCCCTCGGTTCCTTCGGGCACGGGGATTCCCGACGCATCGCGGATCTCCATGCTGACGGTGATGATCGGCTTTCCGAGTGTGCCGGGGAAGGCTTCGATGTCGGCAGGCGTGGCGACGGCGATGGCTGTACTGCACTCGGTGAGACCGTAGCTGTCGACCAGCGCGCCGCGGGCGAAGGGGAACTTCTCCTGCAAGCGTTCTTTGAACGCCACCGATGACGGCGCCGAAGCCAGTGCAAACGACGTCAGGGATGAGAGGTCGTACTTCTCGACGTTGTCGTGCTCGAGGAGCCGGGTGGCCATGGTCGGCACGGCACCCCAATTGGTGATCCGCTCGCGTTCGATGAGCCCGAGCACGGTGTCGGCGTCGAAGGCACCTTGATTCATCACCACCGCGCCGCCGGTCGCCAGGCGCGGGACCACAAGATTGTGCAGACTCGCGATGTGGAACAGCGGCGAGGTCAGCAGGTGGCGTGCAGAACTGGGCGCAGACGGGTCAGGAGTCTGTCCGCGTAGCTCGGCCGTGAACGCTTCGGCGAACCGTTGGTAGTCCACAACCGCCAGGAGGTTGCGCTGTGAGTGCAGAGCGCCCTTCGGGCGTCCACTGGTACCGCTGGTGTAGAGGATCACCGACGGGTCGTCTTCGTCGATGTCGACGCTCGGGAGGTCGGCGTCGCTGAACTCCGCGATCAGCGCGGGGAGGTCGTCTTCCATGGTCAGGACGGTGACGGTGTCCGGCAGTTTTGGCAGGGCGGCGGCCCTTTTCGCGTCGACCACCACCACCGTGGGGCGACTGTGCTCGATCCCGTAGGTGACCTCGCGGGGCACCCACCAGCCGTTGAGGCCGACGGTGACGGCGCCGAGTGCCTGCGTGGCCCAGAACGTCATGACCCACTCCGGGGTGTTCGCGGCGAGGATCGCCACCCGGTCGCCCTTACCTACCCCGTATCTGGCACGCAACGCGGCTGCCAAAGCGGCGACTGCCGCGAGATGGTCGGCATAAGAGATCCGCCGGTCGGTCGTGACGAGGTAATCGCTTGTCCCCCAGGTCGCCGACAGGGGAAGCAGTTCGGCCACAGCGCGCCTGCGGTGCTTCATCACCGACATGGTTGCGCCGAGGACATCTTCTTCGACCAGCTCGAACGGCCCGCCCGGGCCGATCAGGCGGGTCATCACCTGATCCAGATGTTGCTGTAGATCGGTGGAGGCAGTCATGCGGAGGCCTTTCGGTAGTACTGCTGTGCGCGCAACGCTCGGGCTGCTCATCGGAACTGGGATGCTGGTCACAAAATGTCATGGCGGCGTACATCCATGGTGACCGTTACCACTCAGCGAGACTCGCCTGTTGGGCATCGATGGGCGGCGATACGGTTCGGCCCAGTCTCGCAGCTGGAGGAATATCACCATGACAACAGAACTCGGGTTTCCCCCGGTGCAGAATGATCCGCTTGCACCGGCAAAATTGGGACCGCTCTCCCTACGTAACCGGGTCATCAAGGCCGCCACCTTCGAGGGCCTGACTCCCAAGGGGCTCGTCACCGACGAGTTGATCGACTTCCATCGCCGGCCCGCCGCGGGTGGCGTGGGAATGACCACCGTCGCGTATTGCGCGGTCTCGTACGAGGGCAGGACGTCGCCCGCCCAGATCTACTGGCGCGACGAGGCCATGCCAGGTCTGCGCAGGCTCACCGATGCGATCCACGACGAGGGCGCGGCGGTGTCGGCGCAGATCGGTCACGCCGGCCCGGTGGCGGGCTCGAAATACCTTGGTACTCCAGCTCTAGGGCCTTCCCGCGCCTTCCGGATGACCACACAGAACTTCTCCAAACCGGCCACCACGGCGGACATCAAACGAATCGTGGAGGCGCACGCGGACGCCGCCCGCCGCGCCATCGACACCGGGTTCGATGCCGTCGAACTCCACTTCGGTCACAACTACCTGGTGAGCTCGTTCCTCAGCCCCCGGGTGAACAAGCGTAAAGACGACTACGGCGGGTCGCTGGAGAACCGGGCTCGGTTCGCCCGCGAGGTCGGTCGCGCAGTGCGCGATGCCGTCGGCGACAGGATCGCGATCCTGGCCAAGCTCAACATGGACGACGGTGTGCCCGGGGGATTCTGGGTGGACGAAGCCATCCAGGTGGCGCAGTGGTTGGAGCAGGATGGCTCGCTTGATGCCCTCGAACTCACCGCAGGCAGTTCACTGCTCAACCCGATGTACCTGTTCAAGGGTGACGCGCCTCTGCGCGACTTCGCCGCAGTGATGCCACAGCCGACCAAGCTGGGAATTCAGTTGGTGGGCAAACACTTCCTGAAGGAGTATCCGTACAAGGACGCCTATCTCCTCGACGACGCCCGGCAGATTCGCGAAGCGGTGAAGATGCCACTGGTCCTGCTCGGTGGGATCACCGGCCGCGAAACCATGGACCTCGCGATGAGGGAGGGCTTCCAGTTCGTGGCGGTCGCCAGGGCGCTGCTCCGTGAGCCCGACCTCGTGAACCGAATTTCCGCTGACACCCACTCGCCGGGCCTGTGTAATCACAACAACAAGTGCATGACGGCGATCTACGGCGGTACGCACTGCGTGCTGCGTCCACGATGAGGACTGATGTCTTGAATCCGACCACCACCGATGCCGGTACGACGGCAGCCTCATCGACAACCCACCACCCAGACGTCGCCCGGATGCTGATGGAGCGGGTAGGCGACCAGCACCTCGGGCTGCGTACCCGCGCCCGGGACTGGACATGGGATGAGGTGGTGCGGGAGAGCGCGGCACGCGGCTCGCTGGCGCAGTCGCTGCGACGGCCCGGTCCCTTCCATATCGGTGTCCTGCTGGAGAACACTCCCGAGTTCGTGTTCTGGCTGGGCGCAGCGGCGTTGACCGGAGCCACGATCGTCGGCATCAACCCGACCCGCCGGGGCAAAGAACTCGAGGCAGAGGTCCGCTACGTCGACTGCCAGCTCATCGTCACCGATCACAAGGGGCGACAGAAGCTGGCCGGCCTCGACCTCGGTCTCACCGACGACAGATTTGTCATGGTCGACGCCGACTCGTACGTCAACACGGTGGCCGAGCACCACACCGAACCCTCCGTGGCAGAGGACGTCGACGCCGCCACGCTGTTCTTGCTGCTGTTCACGTCGGGCACCACCGGTATGTCGAAAGCCGTGCGGTGCAGCCAGGGTCGGATCACCCGACTGGCCTACTCGAACTGTGCCAAGTACAACATCGACCGGGACGACGTCTGCTACTGCTGCATGCCGCTGTTCCACGGCAACGCGTTGATGGGTCTGTGGGCGCCGGCCTTGTCGCAGGGCGCCACCATCTGCCTGGTACCGAAGTTCACGGCCTCCGGGTTCATGGCAGACGTCCGCTATTACGGGGCAACGTATTTCACGTATGTGGGCAAGGCGCTTGGTTACCTCATGTCCACCGAGGAAGCGTCCGATGATCACGTCAACACGCTGACCCATGGGTTCGGGACAGAGGCGTCGCCCGGGGACAAGGCCGAGTTCGTCCGCCGCTTCGGGGCGAAGTTGTACGAGGCGTATGGCTCGAGCGAGGGCGCGGGCTCGGTGACACTCGATCCCGACGCGCCCGCCGGAGCCCTGGGCCGACCCGCCAACGAGAACGTTGTCATCGTCGACCCGGAGACACTCCAGGAGTGTCCGCGCGCGGTACTGGACGAGCACGGCCACGTCGTCAACCCCGATGTGGCCATCGGAGAGATGATCGACAAAGCCGGTGCCGCACGATTCGAGGGTTACTACAAGAACGAATCGGCGGTCGCCGAGCGAATCCGCCACGGCTGGTACTGGACCGGCGACCTCGGGTACGTCGATGAAGCCGGATTCCTCTATTTCGCCGGTCGCAAGGGCGACTGGATTCGGGTGGACGGGGAGAACACCTCTGCCCTGATGATCGAGCACATCCTGCGGCGCCATCCGAAAGTGATCGCCACCGGTGTGTTCGCAGTCCCGGACCCCCGGTCCGGCGACCAGGTGATGGCCGCCGTCGAAGTGGCCGACGTGTCCGACTTCGACCCCGTTGAGTTTGCCGAATATCTCTCGGCGCAAGCAGATCTCGGAACCAAGGCGGCACCCCGGTTCGTCCGGGTGTCGACCGACCTCCCGGTCACCGGATCGAACAAGGTGCTCAAGCGTGCACTGCAGTCCGAGGGCTGGCGGTGCGATGAACCGGTGTTCCACTGGGTCGGTCGAGGAACTCCCCGGTACACGCTGATGACCGACGCCGATCGCCGCGCCCTCGAGCAGGACTTTCGCGACCACGGTCGTGCTCGCTTCCTGTGACGCCGCGCCTCACCTGATCTCGAAGGAGAATCACCATGGACCTGACCGAATCACCTGACCAGCAGCAACTCCGGAAGGAGCTGCGCGCCTACTTCTCCACACTGCTTCCCGAAGACGAACGCCGCGCAGCCGGGGAACAGGGCGTGGGCGGGCCGCGATTTCGGGAGATCGTCAAGATGCTCGGCCGGGACGGCTGGCTGGGGATCGGCTGGCCGACGGAGTTCGGCGGCCAGGGACGATCGATCGAGGATCAGTTCGTGTTCTTCGACGAGGTGCAGCGCGCGGGGTTACCGTTTCCTTTTGTCACCGTCAACACCGTCGGGCCGACGCTACAGAAGTACGGGACCGAGGAGCAGAAGGCTCGGTACCTCCCCGGGATCCTATCGGGGGACATCGTTTTCGCGATCGGATACACCGAACCCGAGGCGGGCACCGACCTGGCTTCGCTCAAGACCCGGGCAGTGCGCGACGGCGACGAGTGGGTGGTGGACGGCAACAAGATCTTCACCTCCGGTGCGAACACCGCGGACTACGTATGGCTGGCCTGCCGGACCGACCCGGACGCGCCCAAGCACAAAGGCATTTCGATTCTCATCATCCCCACCGAGAACCCCGGGTTCTCGTGGTCGCCGATCTCGACCGTAGGTGGACTGATGGTGACCTCGACGTATTACAGCGGAATCCGCGTAGGTCAGGACGCGCTGGTCGGCGAGGTGAACGGCGGCTGGCGCCTGATCACGGCCCAACTCAACCACGAGCGGATCGGACTGGCAGCGCTCGGTGGACGCACCGAGGGACTGTGGACACAGGTGATCGACTGGGCGCGGGAGTCCGGCGCCATCGAGATTCCCTGGGTACAGCAGGAATTCGCCCGGACACACGCCAAGCTCGTGGCGATGCGGTTGATGAACTGGAAGATGACGGCCGCGGTCGCCACCGACACTCTCTCCGGGGCAGACGCTGGATCGGCAAAGGTGTTCGGCACGGAAACCCACGTCGACGTGTACCGCACGCTGCTGGGCATCCTCGGCGCGGCAGGAAGAATCCGCCCCGACAACCCGGGCGCCATCCTGGCCGGCCAAATCGAGCAGATCTCCCGCCAAGGTGTTGTCAACACGTTCGGCGGAGGCGTGAACGAGGTGCTCCGCGACATGGTTGCGACCATCGGCCTGGGGACCGCGAAATTCGGACGGGCGACATGATCGAATCCCGAGTGCTCGACGAGTTCGTCGGGCGCGAACTCGTGCCGACCACGTGGGCACAGGACCCGGTGAACGTACCCATGATCCGTCATTGGGTAGAGGCAATGGGAGACACCAACCCGATCTACCTCGACGACACCGCCGCCCGCGACACCGGTCGCGCCGGAATCATCGCCCCGCCCAGCATGATCCAGGCGTGGACGATGCGGGGTTACGCGGCAACGATTGCCGGAGGCGCGGCCTCGGATACTGCCACTCAACTTCTCGACGTCCTCGCCGCTGCGGGCTTCACCTCCGTGGTGGCAACAGATTCCGAACAGGAGTACTTCACCGAACTCCGCCCCGGCAGCCGGATCAATGTCACCGAGGTGATCGAATCGATCTCCCCGGAGAAGAAAACCGGGCTGGGCGTCGGACATTTTGTGACCACACTCAAGACCTACCGCGACGAGCGCGGCGAGGTTGTCGCCACGCAGCGATGGCGCACGTTGCGGTTCCGGCCCGCAGACAAGCAAGAACCGCGACCGCCACGTCCTCGACCGGCGCTCAACCAGGACAACGCTTTCTGGTTCGAAGCTGCCAGAGCGCACCGACTGGTGATCCAGCGCTGTTCGAACTGCCTCACGCTGCGTCACCCGACCGGACCGATGTGCGGGCAGTGCAGGTCTCTCGAGTGGAACACCGTCGATGCGTCCGGCAGAGGCACCGTCTACAGCTTTGTGGTCAATCACCACCCGAAGATCGGAGCCTTCGACTATCCGCTGATCGTCGCCGTGATCGAGCTGGAAGAGGGCACCCGGCTGATTGCCAACATGGTCGGAGTGGCCCCAGACGAAGTGACCATCGACATGCCGGTGGAGCTGGAGTGGATCGACGCCGATCCGGACCTGACGCTCCCCGCCTTCCGGCCGTCTGTACCCGAGGAGAACTGATGGATTTCACCTTCAACGAAGAGCAAACCGCGATCGGTGACCTGGCTGCGAACATCTTCTCGCAGAGGTCGGGCATCAACCGTGTCAAGGCTGTTGAGACCTCCGGTGAGCGGATCGACCGTGACCTCTGGCGGGAGCTGGCGCAGGCAGGACTGGTGGGAATCGCCCTGCCGGACGAGTTCGGCGGCGGTGCCATGGGTTTCAGTGAACTCTGCGTAGTGCTCGAACAGCAGGGACGATGCGTGGCACCGGTTCCGCTCTGGGAAACTGCGCTCGCCGCTGCCGCCATCGCACAGTTCGGTACTACGGAGCAGAAACGGATGTTCGTGGCCCCGGCCGCCGCCGGTGAACTCTTCCTCACCGTCGGGATCGAGGAGTTCGGACCCCACGATCCCACCGAGCCGACGATGACCGCCCACCAAGATGCAGCCGGGTCATGGACGTTGACCGGCGCCAAAGCCGTTGTGCCGTCGGCGCACATCGCCGCCGCCGTTGTGGTCTCGGCCGTGACCCCGCAGGGAACCGGGCTCTTCGTGGTCGACCCGGCCGACTCCGCCGTGTCCGTGCAGAACAACGAGACGACCACGCGCGCGATCGCGGCCAACATGACCTTCGACGCCGCGCCGGCACAGCTACTCGCAGAAGGCGATGCGGTGAACTGGCTCGTCGACCGGGTCGAGATCGCCCTGGCCGCTGTGCAGCTCGGAGTAGGCACGGGCGCGGTCGAACAGGCGGTGACCTATCTGAACGGCCGCGAACAGTTCGGCCGTCCGCTGGCGACGTTCCAGGCGGTGACCCACCAGTTGGCGGACTGCTACATCGATCTGGAGGCGATGCGCGTCACGTTGTGGCAGGCAGCCTGGATGCTCACGAACGGAGCTGCCCCCGGTACCGCCGTTCTGGTCGCCAAGTGGTGGGCAACCGACGCCGGTCAACGCGTGGTGCACCGAACCCAGCACGTCCATGGCGGGATCGGGGTCGACACCGACTACCCGGTGCATCGGCACCTGCTGTGGGGCAAACAGATTGCTGCGTCACTCGGTGGATCGAGTGCCGACCTTGCGCGGCTCGGAGCCCAACTCGCAAGGGGTGTCGCATCATGAGCGCCGGTGCACTGCTGGGTCGGGAACTGCCCGAGCTTGTTGTCCCCATCACGCGCACGATGATCGTGGCGACGGCCATCGCGAGCCGCGACTACCAAGATGTTCACCATGATCCGGCGCTGGCGGTCGAACGTGGATCTCGAGATGTGTTCATGAACATCCTCACCACCAACGGGCTGGTGGGCCGGTACATCACCGATTGGGCCGGGCCGGCCGCATCACTGCGCAAAGTGGCTATCCGGCTGGGCGCTCCGAACTATCCCGGCGACACGATGACCCTGACCGGCAACGTGATCGACGACGAGGACGGTGTGGTGTCCGTCCGCGTTCGCGGTGTCAACGGTATCGGTGTCCACGTCACCGGCACCGTGACGGTGACTTCAGTCAAGGGAGTCGAGTGATGCCGGCGGGACCACTGTCCGGATCGGCGGCCATCGTCGGAATCGGGGCGACAGACTTCTCGAAGAATTCGGGCCGGAGTGAACTGCAGCTGGCTTGTGAGGCGATCGTGGCCGCTCTGGCCGACGCGGGTATCGATGCAGCCGACGTCGACGGTCTCTCGACGTACACCGCCGAGACGAACGGCGAGGTGCTCGTGGCCCGCAACTGCGGACTGGGTGAGTTGAAGTTCTTCTCCCGCATCGGATACGGCGGCGGCGCAGCATGCGCAACCGTGCAGCAGGCCGCGATGGCGGTGGCGACAGGGGTCGCGGAGGTGGTGGTCTGTTACCGCGCTTTCAATGAGCGATCAGGAGTCCGATATGGGCTGGGCCAACACGATCGCCCGATGGACAGCACAGCAGATCGCGCTGCCTACGCGTGGATGACGCCGCAAGGACTGTCGACACCGGCACAGTGGGTCGCGATGTTCGCGCGGCGGTACATGCATGAACATGGCGCCACCAGCGAGGATTTCGGGCGGGTTGCGGTGGTTGCCCGCAAGCACGCGGCGAACAACCCCGAAGCATGGTTCTACCGGCGACCGATCACCCTCGACGACCATCAGAACTCGCGATGGATCGCCGAGCCGCTACATCTATTGGATTGCTGTCAGGAAACCGATGGGGGCCAGGCACTGGTCATCGTCTCGGCCGAGCGGGCCGCGACCCTCGACAACAAGCCGGCGCTCATCAAAGGCGCGGCACAGGGCAGCGGCAGGGACCAGCACATGATGACCAGCTACTACCGTCCCGACATCACCGGCATTCCGGAGATGGGTCTGGTGGGCCGTCAGCTCTACGCCCAGAGTGGGCTGGGACCCGAAGACATCGACGCTGCAATCCTCTACGACCACTTCACGCCTCTGGTGCTACCTCAGCTCGAAGAGCTCGGGTTCTGTGCCCGCGGCGAAGCGAAGGACTTCATCGCCGACGGCAACCTGGAGGTCGGTGGACTGTTGCCCGCCAACACCCATGGCGGACAGATCGGAGAGGCGTACCTGCACGGTGTCAACGGCATTGCCGAAGCGGTTCGGCTCATCCGGGGCACCTCGACCAATCAGCCCGACACAGCCGAGAACATCATCGTCACCGCCGGCACCGCGGTTCCGACCAGTGGTCTCGTTCTCGGGGTGGCGTAGTGCAGAGCTGGACGAACGCGGGCCAGTGGCGAGGCGTTGACCTCGGTACGCGCACCGTGTCCTACGACGAACGCGATGCGATCATCTACGCGTTGGCTGTGGGCGCGAAAGCGACCGAGTTGGACCTGGTGTTCGAGGACCGGCTGAGGGTTCTGCCGACGTTCGCCCTCACCCTCGCACAGTGGGCACCCGACGAACTGGGGTCGCGCGGCGCGTTCGACACGCGGACCGCGCTGCACGGATCGCAACACCTGACCGTCCTCGCGCCGCTTCCCCGATGCGGCGACGTGACACTGTCGGCGTCGGTCGGCAATGTGTGGGACAAGGGTGCGGCAGCGGTCTTCGAGGTCGAGGTCCGCAGTGAGTACTTCATTGCGACATGGTCGCTGTTCGCGCCAGGCGCAGGTGGATTCGGTGGCGAGCGCGGACCTGCGAGACCAGTTGATGCGCAGAAGCATCCGACGATCGAGCAGGTCGTGCACACAACCGAGAATCAGGCGGCACTGTATCGCCTCACCGGAGACCGTCACCACATCCACATCGACCCCGCCGCAGCGGCACGAATCGGTCAGCCCCGGCCGATCATGCACGGACTGTGCTCCCTTGCCGCCGCTGCACTGGAGTGTGCTCGGCGTACTGGTGCGCACCCGGCAGACCTGGTGTCGCTGGACGGCAGGTTTGCAGCGGCGATTCATCCTGGTGACTCTCCGGTGTTGCGAGCCTGGGGCGATGCCTCGGATCTCACGTTCGAACTCGTCAAGGACGGCGGGCCGGCGATCTCGGGAGGCAGGGTGTCGTTTGCCGCCGCGCCTGGTGGTGTCGAGGACTTCCCGTTGAGTGGGAGTGGTGGCGCGGCCGACTGCACCTTGATCTAGTTTCGGCGAGTCGTGTCCACGCAGCGAGAGGCTACACCGGCGATGACAACTGCTGTAACCGAACACAATTCGCGGTCGGTGATGGTGACCGTGGCGGCCGTCGTCGAGGAGACGGCCGAAGCGCGGTCGCTGGTGTTCGACGTGCCCGCCGACCGTAGCGACGACTTCAGATACAAGCCGGGGCAATTCCTCACCCTCCGAATCCCCAGCGACCGGACGGGGTCAGTCGCCCGATGCTATTCGCTGGCCAGTTCGCCGTTGACCGACGACCGGCCGAAGGTCACCGTCAAGCGCACCGAGGGCGGATATGGATCGCATTGGCTGTGCGACAACGTCGATGTAGGTGATGTCATCGAGGTGCTGCCCCCGTCCGGGGTGTTCACCCCGGCCAGTCTGGATGACGATCTCCTGCTGTTCGCCGCGGGTAGTGGGGTGACGCCGGTGATCTCCATCCTCAAGACCGCGTTGACCGGTGGCACCGGCAAGGCTGTTCTGCTATATGCCAATCGGGACGAGAGCTCGATCATCTTCCGGCAAGAACTGCACGACCTCGCGACCCGGTTCGCCGACAGGTTGCTGGTGCTGCACTGGCTGGCAAGTGTGCAGGGCCGCCCGACCGTCGACCAGCTCGTGCCCCTCTGCTCGGCATTCGGGAATCACCGGGTGTTCATGTGTGGTCCCAAACCGTTCATGGACATGGTGCACAAGGCAACCGCGCGATCGGGCATCCCCCGTGGCCGGGTGCATGCCGAGGTCTTCACGTCCCTGTCCGGCGATCCCTTTGCCGAAGTGGAGGTGCCGCAGCTGTCCGAGGGTGACCAGGCCGATGCGCCGACGGTCTCGGTGAGTCTCGACGGTGAAGCGCATGAGCTGAGCTGGCCGCGGTCCGCCACGCTGGTCGACGTTTTACTGTCCAAGGGCCTGGATGTGCCGTACTCGTGCCGCGAAGGCGAATGTGGCTCCTGCGCATGCACTCTCGTCGACGGCGAGGTCGACATGGGCGAAACGTCGATTCTCGATGATGAGGACATTGCGGACGGCTACATCCTGGCCTGTCAGGCCCGCCCAGTCAGTGAGCACCTGACCATCGAGTTCTGATACCGCTGTGCCTCAACCGGTGACGCGTGCGGCATTCCCGGCGTCGACCGGGATGACGGTACCGCTGATGTGCGCACTGGCCTTGTCGGTGAGGAACAGCACCACCCTGGTGATCTCGTCGGCATCGAGCCAGGGCACCGGCTGGGCGTGCAGTGATGCGAAGACGGGTTCGACGTCCTTGTCGGTCGGATGGTCGAGATCGGGCCGCATCATCGCGTACAGGGCATCGTTGTGAATCATCGGTGTCGAGATGTTGCCGGGGGCAATCGCATTCACGGTGATGCCATGCGATGCGAGGTCGAGGGCAGCGCTCTTCGTCAGACCGATGACACCCCACTTCGATGCGGCGTAGCCGACCATGCTGACGTTTCCAGCCCGGCCGAGCATGGACGAGATCGTCACGATACGACCGTAGCCGCGCTTGATCATCCCCGGTGAGACCGCGCCGACGGTGTTGAAGACGCCGGTGAGGTTGGACGAGATGACTTCTGACCATTGCTGCTCGGTCATCGACTGGACGGACGCGGCGACCGAGACGCCGGCGTTGGCCACCGCGATGTCGATTCGTCCCAGTTCCGCTTCGGCTCTGCCGACCAGCGCGTCCATCGCCGAGCGATCGGCGGTGTCGGCCTTGACCGCAATGCACTGCCGCCCGGTCGCTTTCACAAGACGCACGGTCTCTTCCAGATCGGCTTCGGTGGCCAGCGGGTACGCGACCGAAGGGCTGTCTTCGCATCTGTCACACACCACGATGTCGGCGCCGCGTTCGGCGAACGCGATTGCGTGGCTCCGGCCCTGGCCGCGGGCGCCTCCGGTGATCAAGGCGACCTGTCCGTCGAAACGTTCTGTCATCGTGGATAACTCCTTTGTTGTTGGCGACCTGACACAGTGTTCGACAGCTATCGCAGCTTGATGATGCCGCCGTCTGCCATCAGAGTCTGCCCGGTCATGTATTTGGAATCCTCGGAAGCGAGAAAGACGACGATGGGGGCGATGTCGGTCTCGGGGTCCCCGATGCGTCCGAGAGGTACTTTGGCGACCGACTCGGCCGCCCGATCGGGGAAGGCCTTCTGCCAGGCGACGACGCCCTCGGTGGCAGCGAACGGGCAGATCACGTTCACGCGGATGCCGTCTGCGGCCCACTCGTTCGCGGCGACGCGGCTCATACCGCGGATGGCCTCTTTGGCTGCAGCGTAGGACGTCTGGGTGGGCATCCCTTCCAGACCCGAGCCGGAGGCGAAGTTGATCACCGAACCCGATGCAGCCTTCAGTTGTTCGTGGCAGGCCTGCATGAGATGCACCGTCGGGTAGAACCCGGTGTTGAAGGACAGCTCGAACATCTCGGCGGTGTGGTCGACCAGCAACGCCTGACGAGACGCGTGTGCGTTGTTGACCAGGATGTCGACCGAACCGAAATGCGACACGGCGGTGTCGCGGAGGGTCACCGCGGACCCGGGTTCGGAGATGTCGATGTTGACAAAACGAGCGCCCGACCCGAGTTCTGCCTCCAACTCTCGGCCTCGTCGGTCGTCGATGTCGGCGAACAATACGCGTGCGCCCTGCTGCACGAACGCCCGGGTAATCGCACCGCCGATTCCGCCCGCGCCGCCGGTGACGATCGCTGTCTTTCCCTGCAGCTTCATGGTTTGTCCTCCGATGTGAAGTCGATACCGAACTCGATACCGGTCTCGTGCAATGCCTCGAGCTGGTCGCAGTAATGGGACGCGCTGGTGGCCGAGATGCTGACGCCCACGATGGTGGCTCCCATGTCCCTTCGCCGCTCCAGTGATGTGACGAGACCTGCCCGGTTGCCCAGCGGGTCAATCTGATTCGCGGCCACGACCACCGTGAAGTCGTCGGGCAATTCGACGGCCCCGAGAAGCCGCTCGAGGTCCACCAGTGGCAGGCCGAACGGAACCCACCCGTCGCCGAGCGTGATGGCACGGCGCAGCGAGCGAGGCGTGCGTCCGCCGATCCACATCGGGACACGTGGCTGCACCGCGTGGGGTTCGACGACAACATTGCCGAAGTCGTAGTGAGGGCCGTGGTAGACGGGATCCGGACGGGAGAGGGAAGCACGTAACGCGGCGAGAGCGTCGTCGGCGATACGGCCCCGGCCGGCGAAGTCGGCACCGAGTGTGTCGAACTCTTCTCGCAGGCTGCCCACGCCGAGTCCCAGTACGAGCCTGCCGCCGCTCACCAGATCGAGCGTGCCGTAGCGCTTGGCGATCTCGAGGGGATGGTGATAGCCGAGGACAAGGACCTGGGTGGCGAGTTTGATCTGATGTGTCTGCGCCGCAATGAATCCGAGGGTGGCCAGCGGATCCCAGTAGGTACCTCCGCGTTCGGTGGCAACGTCGACCGGGACGGCGACATGCTCACTGCAGGTGAGGTGGTGGTAGCCGAGTCGGTCGGCCGTCTGGGCGATACGGCTCAACTCCGCCGGTCCGGCCTCACGTTCCCACGCAGACGCGGCGGCCGGGTGCTGAACGACGATGGGTGACGTGATCCCGATACGCATGGCGGTCAGTACACACCTTCCACTGCCGCCGAGCGGGGGAGATCGCCGCTGTGGGTGGCCACATACCGAGCGGGGTACTCACCACCGCCGTGGACGGCGAGGTCGGCACCGTTGACGTAGGACGCCGATCGGCTGGCCAGGAAGAGGCAGGCATCGGCGATGTCGTCGGGGACGGCCATCCGGCCCATCGGGAGTGTGCTGATGACCGCTGCGCCGCCGTCGGCGCCGTACACGGAGGCCGCGCTGTCGGTGCGAATGAGACCCGTGGTGATGTGGTTGATGCGCACCGCCGGCGCCCACTCCAAAGCGAGGGCTTTGGTGAGGACAAGCAGGCCCGCCTTGGCGGCGCTGTACGCGGCAGTGCCCGGCTGGGGGTGGTGGGCGGAGACACTGCCGATGTTGATGATGGAGCCGCCTTCGGGGTTGTTCTGCATCACCGAGTTCGCCGCTTGGGCGAGGTTGAACGGCCCCAGCAGATTGAGTGCGACGATCTTCTCGACAAATCTGGGCGAGACGGTTGCGGCGTCGGCATCGGGGGAGCCTCCCGCGTTGTTCACCAGCACGTCCAGCCCGCCGTGTCCGGCGACGGTGTCGTCGATCAGACCTGCTGCGTCCGCGGGATCCCGGACATCGGTGGCGCGAAACGAAGCCGTACGGCCGGCGTGATGCGGCAGCGTTGCTGGGGTGTGCCGACCACAGACCATCACGTCGGCGCCGGCCCGCAGGAACGCCGTTGCCACGACGAATCCGATGCCCTTGGTGCCGCCTGTCACCACAACACTTCTGCCTGAGAAGTCCCAGTCGGTACGCGGATCCATGGTGCATCCCTTCCCAGTCGATGCGCTACGCGGCGCCTGACACGGACGCTAGATGTTGTGGTGGTCGCGGTTGAGTCGCAGTCCCGCCCACCGGGATCTGAGCAGGGTCTCGGTGAACGGGAGTGCAGCACCGCCGGCAGAGCTCCGCCACTACCGTCCTGGCCCGTGAGATCCCGCGCCCGCGCAGCACGTGAAACACATCTGACAGAACAGTGAAAGGAAGTGCAGCATGGGAACGCTCGACGGCAAGGTGGCACTGATCACCGGAGCAGGTCAAGGGATCGGACAGGGCATCGCGCTCGCTTTGGCCAAGGACGGCGCTTCGATCGCTGTGGCCGGCCGAACGGAGTCCAAGCTGCTCGACACCTGTGCGATGCTCACCGATCTGGGCGCGCGTGCTGAACCGATCGTCTGCGACGTGAGCGATCGCGAGGACATCGCACGCGCGGTCGAGGGCACGGTGGCCGCTCTGGGGTCGGTCGACATCCTGGTGAACAACGCCAACGACTGCAAGCCGGGCCCGATCCTGTCGATCGTCGACGAGGACTACGAACGGTCGTTCGCCACCGGGCCGCTCGCGACGCTGCGGATGATGCAGCTGTGCCATCCACATATGAAGGCACGCGGCGGCGGCGTTGTCATCAATCTCGTGACCTCAGCGGCAGTTCGCTGGGACGCAGGCAATTACGGCGCCTACGGGTCGATCAAAGAAGGCATGCGGTCGCTCACGCGGGCGGCAGCGTGCGAGTGGGGTCGTGACGGTATTCGGGTCTTGTCGGTCGCCCCGCACGCCGCATCACCCGCCCTTGATCGATGGATGGAGAAGAACCCCGCAGAAGCGGCAGCGTTTGTGGCAGGTATTCCGCTCGGCCGTGTAGGTGACCCCGAGAGCGACATCGGCCGGGCAATCGTCTTCCTGGTGGGGCCAGATGCCGGGTATCTCACCGGAGCGACCATTCCACTCGACGGTGGTCAATCACGTTGGGGATGAACCATATCGGCCGGCGACGATGACAGGGCTCCGCATCTGCAGCAGAGTACCGACAGTATCCGCCGACAACCGCAGCTCGGTGACCTCTGTCCAAGGGGAAGAAGTGAACCACCGTCCGGTGTCCTGACCGTCGCTGACGTAGGTGACCGCCACGGTGGACATCACCCAATCACCGACGGTCCGCGAGACGTGGGAGCTGAGCCGAGAGCGCATACCGCAATGATGCAGTGACCCAGCGCACAGGTGCTGCGAGGTCTCACTGAGCGGAAGTCGCTGCGAGTGAGGGTGATTGGAGTGCTCACGACGAGCTGTGGAACCGGGTGCCCGTCACGTCGTACAAGTGGTGAATCGGGTCGTGCATGAAGTAGAGCGCGAGTGAGTCCACGGTGAACTCGCTGCCGTCACTGCGGCGGCCGCGTCGGCTGAGTGCTTCATCGGGAACGGCGGCGAACCCGTCCGCGAGCCGGGCAGCCCGGGTGGTCAATTCGCGCGACACCGCGACCGGATCCTGGTCGTTGTAGCGTTCGGCAACTGCGGTGGCGTCCTGATCCCAATTGTCGAACGCCGGATTGTCCTGCGAGAGCATCGCCTCAAGACGCTCGTCGAACTTGATGAACACATCTCGGACGTGGGCGGCGTACTCGAGCGGCGACCAGGTGGAGTCGTCGGGTCTGCGGTGGGGATCAGACGTGGCCAGGGCCGGAGGCCATTGGGCTGCGTTGGCTCTGATCAGGTCCGGGATGTCCCGGAAAGCTATTCCGGAGGGGTCGAATCCGCAGTCGGGACAGGGCCGTTCGAGCACCCACGTCCAGTTCTTGGTGTCGGGCACGATGGCCATGGAGTCTCCCGTCGTCAGGTGGTCGCCAGCCTATCGTCCTCCAGTGGGGTGTGGTCCGATTGCTCGCGATCGTCTGGTCAGGACGGTATGTCGAACACGAGCAGTGCACTCGACGCGGTAGCGACAATCTTGCCGCTTTCATCGGTGATCGCGGCCTCGGCAAACGCCACCCGTCGCCCTGGCTTCTTCACCCAGCCGCGTGCAGTGAGTCGGCCCGAGTCGAGGGTGACTCCTCGCATGAAATTGACCTTGATCTCGATGGATGTGTAGCCGGTGCCGCGCGGCAACGTGGAGTGCACAGCGCATCCCGCGGCCGAATCGAGCAGCGTGCAGATGATGCCACCGTGAACCGCGCCGATCGGGTTGAAGTGAGACTCGTTGGGCTCGAGGGTGAATACGGCCGTGCCCGAGTCCACCGACGCCAACTGGGCGTCGATCAGACCGACGATGGGCGGTGCTGGGATCGTCCCGGCCGCCATGGCCTGCAGATAGTCCAGGCCGGACATCTTCTGCGATGCGGCAGCGGGTTTCGACGGGTCGTGCCATGTGACGGTCCGTGATCGGGGCTCACCCCACTCCGAGGATGCGAGTGCGTCACCCATGTGAGGGCCTGCTTCGGACGAACACAGCGGTCGGGATGGCCACCACGGCGAACACTGCCGCGGCCACCAGTGCGCAGACGTGGAATGCCGACTCAAAGGCTTCGTCCGCGGGGCGGGTCAGCAACCCGGAGGCAAGCTGCGAGGTGAGTATCGACCCGAGAACGCTGGTGCCGAGTACACCACCCAACTGGCGGAACATGTTGACCGTGCCGCTGGCCATCCCTGCCTGGGCAGGCGCCACACTGTTCATGGCAGCAGCGGTGGCCGGTGCGATCAG
Source organism: Williamsia muralis (assembly GCF_051487485.1). Lineage (GTDB taxonomy): Bacteria > Actinomycetota > Actinomycetes > Mycobacteriales > Mycobacteriaceae > Williamsia > Williamsia muralis_B. The sequence continues at coordinate 31,703 of NZ_JAHVCV010000007.1, forward strand.
TGAACCGAAGCCGACTCCCAAGACCACCAGTGCCACGGTCAGGTTTGTCCAACCCTCGTGCGGATGAACTCGCAACAGCAGTAGTGATCCGAGCGCTGTGATGATCAACCCCGTGGTGAGCATGACCTTGAAACCGATGCGCGGCAACAACCGTGGCGCGATCGCGCTGACGACAACGTACGTGCCCATCAGAGCCAACAAACGCAGCCCGGTGCTCCAGGCGCTCAGGTTCCCTATCCGTTCGAGAAACAACACGGAGATCAGGGACAGTCCGGTGAAACCGAAGAGCACCGTCGCGCTGACCACCATGACGGTGGAGAAGGACGCTGACCGAAACAGGCGCAGATCAAGCATCGGTGCGTTCGCCGACCGCTCATAGACGATGAAAAACGCCAAGGCACAAGCGAATAGGATGATCGCGACGATCGCGTGGGTGGACGTGAAGCCACTGCGTGATCCGTCGATGACCCAGTAGGTGAGCGCGGCGATGGCTGTGGTGGCGGACAGGAGGCCGGGAACGTCGAGTCTGGCTCCCTGAACCTTGCTGCGGGGCACAACAATCGGTGCGATGACCACGACCACGAGGGCAGCGATGGCGTTGACGAGGTAGACGGCATTCCAGGAGAATGCGCCGAGCACCGCTCCTGCTGACAGGGGTCCGATCGCGAGGCCCAGACCAGAGCAAGCAGCCCAGATGCTGATCGCCTCGGTCCGCTCCTTCGGGTCGGGGAAGCCGTTGCTGATGATGGCCAGACTGTTGGGCAGTACCAGCGCGGCACCCACGCCGGTGATCGCCTGAGCGGCAAGGATCATGCCGCTGCTGTGTGAGAAGAACGATGAGAGGCTGCCGATCGACATGATCGCAGAGCCGGCGATGAACGCGGTTCGCCTGCCGATGACATCACCGACGGTGCCCGCAGAGAGCACCAGGCTGGCAACCACCAACGCGAAGATGCTCGGGATCCACACCATCGTGGCACTGTCGGCATCGAGATCGGATTGAATCGCCGGCACGGCCGAAATGGTGGCCGTGATGTTCAGGAACGTCAGCATCATGCCGAAGCACACCGCTGCCAGCGCAAACCACCGGGTGTTGTCCCTGCCGGTCGCCGGCGCGGCGGACTGACTACTAGTAAGCATAGTCAGAAGGTACGGGCCTGACTATGGTCAGCGCAAGACAGTGGGACCTACGGCGGCGAGGAGATCGAACTCGGCTACACCCATGCGCCGGCCGTTCACCTGCACGGCCAGCTCATGGCGGCCGGGGTGATACCGGCGGGTGGTGATCAGGGCAAACGAATGTGACTTGCTCAGACGGAGGTGTTCACCCGGTCTCAACGTCTTCGTGGCCAACTTGAACACCTTGTGGGCGATGGCGCCGTTGGCCTTGCGGAAACCGATGCTGTAATCGACGACCACGTTCACCGGCGACTCGCCGGAATGCGTCAGAGTTACCGCAAACGCGAGCTTGTCCCCGGTGTCAACGGTTGGGTCGACGTTCAGCTCGGAGAGGTCGAGGCCGGTCGGCGCATCGAAGCCCAACAGCGCCAGCGCGTCAGGGTCGCCCTTCTTCACCAGCGTCCGCAACGCGTGCCGCACCAGCCTGTCGGTGTTGGCGTCGGGTGCGCTCTGCCAGCGTGCCGCAGTGGCGACCACCAGGTCGGGGTGGTGCCGGCTGAGGTCGTTGACGTGATTGGCCACGGAGCGTCGAACGTACTCACTGGGGTCGCGGTAGAGCGCATCGACGATCGGGAGCGTTGCCTCTGGATGCCGAAGCAATTCGGGTATCCGGCGTGCCCACGGCAGGTAATGCCGGGTTCCTTCGCTTGCGAGCCGCCGCACGTGGTGGTCCGGTGATTCCGCCCATGTGTGCGCCGCGGCAAGCGTGCGGTCGAGATCGGCCAGAAGCATGGTGCGCAAGGCGAACTCGGAGGTGAGTCGAGGAGTGAGCTCGGCGAGCAATGCCAGGCCGACGTCGAATGCTCTGGTTGTCCGCTGTGAGGTGGCACGTAAGGCCACTGCTTCGGTGATCGGCCAGACCATCCACCCGGTGCAGCCAGGCTGGTCGATGAGTTTGTTCACCGCGCCGACGAACTCGGTGAACGGTTCGGGCAGGTCACCGATCAGCGCGTCGCGGACGAGGTCTGATCGGTTCTTGAGCGCCATGCCGTCGAACTCGGTGACGGTTGCCGACGTACGGGCCGAGCTGTAGCCGGCGAGCCTCAGGCACGTCGCCAAGCCCACGACCGCGGAGGCGCCCAGGAGTTCGTCGGCGAATGGCATGGTGCAAATTTACGGGTGGCCACCGACAGGTCTCGTGACCACGATCATTCGAGCTGGCTCTTCAGCGCCTCGAGAACCGCCGGGTCCTCGATTGTCGATGGCACCGTGAAGGATTCGTGGTCGGCGATCTGACGCATCGTCTTGCGCAGGATCTTGCCCGACCTCGTCTTGGGGAGCGCGTTGACGACGGTGACATCGCGGAAGGTCGCGACTGCACCGATCTGGTCGCGCACCATGGCAACCAATTCGGAGCGGAGACTCTCCGGATCGATGTCGACCCCTTCTTTCAGAACCACATATCCGCTGGGCCGCTGACCCTTGAGTTCGTCCTGTATGCCGATCACCGCGCATTCGGCGACCGCCGGATGCGCTGCGACCACGGCCTCGATACTCCCCGTGGAGAGCCGGTGTCCGGCGACGTTGATGACGTCATCGGAACGTCCGAGGACAAACACGTAGCCGTCGGAGTCGATGTATCCCGAGTCGCCGGTGAGGTAAAAACCGGGGAATGCCTTGAGATATGAATCGTGGTAGCGCGCTTCGTCATTCCACAGACCGGTGAGAGTTCCTGGCGGAAGCGGGAGTTCGATGACGATGTTGCCTTCACTGCCCGCCGGAACGGTTTGGCCCTCGGCGTCGACAACCTGCACCCGGAAGCCCGGCACCGGCACGGTGGGCGACCCGGCCTTGAGTGGCATGGGTTCGAGGCCGCGGAGATTGGCCGCGATCGCCCAGCCCGTCTCGGTCTGCCACCAGTGGTCGACTACCGGGACACCGAGCACCTTCGTCGACCACTCGTATGTGTCCGGATCGAGTCGTTCGCCGGCGGCGAAGAGCGTCCGAAGCGATGAGATATCGTACTGCGCAACCAGTTTCGCTTCCGGATCCTGCTTTCGAACGGCGCGGATGGCGGTGGGTGCGGTGAACAGCGCCCGTATGCCGTAGTCGTCGATGACCCGCCAAAAAGCGCCCGCGTCCGGCGTGCCCACCGGTTTGCCCTCGTACATCACGGATGTGGCGCCCGCGAGGAGCGGGCCGTACACGATGTACGAATGGCCCACCACCCAGCCGACATCGGATGCCGTCCACCACACGTCGCCTGGGGCGATGTCGTAGATGTTGCGCATCGACCACGTCAACGCCACGGCGTGCCCGCCGTTGTCGCGTACGACGCCTTTGGGTTTGCCGGTGGTCCCGGAGGTGTAGAGGATGTAGAGCGGGTCGGTGGCTGCGACCGGAACAGGTTCTGCGGCAGGCGCTTCGGCGGTCAGCTCGTCCCAGTCGAACCAGCCGTCGTGGTCTGCCGCGCTCCCGGCGATCTGCTCGCGATTCTTGACGATCACCGTGCTGGGTGGGTGATCGGACAGTTCGAGTGCTGTGGTCACCATCGGTAGGTATTCCACGGTGCGCCCCGGCTCGAGTCCACCCGAAGCGGTGATGAGCGCAACCGGGCGCGCGTCGTCGATGCGGGTCGCGAGCTCCTTTCCGGCGAACCCGCCGAACACCACCGAGTGCACGGCGCCGATCCGTGCGCAGGCCAGCATGGCGATGGCGGCCTCCGGGATCATCGGCATGTAGATGATGACGCGGTCGCCGGCGGTGACGCCGCGCTCACGCAGGGCGCCTGCGAATTTGGAGACCTCGGCCAGCAGGTCGGAGTAGGAGAAGGTGCGTGAGACGCCGGTCATCGCCGAATCCCAGATCAGGGCCGGCCGATCGCCGTGGCCGGCGTCCACATGCCGATCCAGCGCGTTGAAACTCGTGTTGAGGGTCGCTCCGGGAAACCACTGATACTGCGTCTCGCTCCGTCGGCCGAGAGCGACGGTTGGTGCGGTGTACCAATCAACAGCTTTGGCCGCGTGAAGCCAGAACTCGTCCGGGTCGTCCACACTCTGTGCAAAAGCCTCCGCGTACAGCCCCATCACTCGCCATCCTCTCGCCGATCAGGACGGCCCTGAGGGGCCGGCCCTGCGTCAGGACGCCGCGAGAGCCGTGGAGCGTCGTCGCTGCGCCCGGTTGATCGCCTTGATCAACACGCCCTGGCGAGGTGCGAACAGATAGATGACCGCAAACGCCAGTCCCTGGGCGAGTACCACCATCGCGCCGGGTGCCACGTCCAGGTAGTACGCATAGTAGATCCCCAGGACTGCACAGGAACAGGCCAAGATCGGAGCGATGATCAGCATCCGGTTGAAGCGATCGGTGAGCAGGTAAGCGGACGCACCCGGGATGATCAGCATCGCGACCACCAGGACAACGCCGACGATCTGCAGTGCCACAACACATGTGAGAGCCAGCAGTCCGAGCAACAGTGCGCCGAGGCGACGAGGTGACAAACCGATCGCGTGAGCGTGGGTGGGGTCGAAGGCGAACAGGGTGAGGTCTCGTCGTTTGAGGGTCAGGACCACCACGGCGAGCACGGCCAGTCCGAGGATCTGCCACAGGTCCGATTGCGAGACCCCGAGAACGTTGCCGAAAAGGATGTGGTTGAGGTCGGTCTGACTCGGCGTGATCGAGATGAGTACCAGGCCCAGGGCGAACAGCGTGCTGAAGACGATGCCGATCGCGGCGTCTTCCTTGACCCGGCTGGTGTCGCGGACCACGCCGATCAGCAGGACGGCGCCGAGGCCGAAGATCAACGCACCCACCGCAAACGGCGCGCCGAAGATGTACGCGAGCACCACACCGGGCAGAACCGCGTGGGACACGGCATCACCCATCAGCGACCAGCCGATCAAAACGATCCAGCAACTGATCATGGCGCACACCGCGGCCGCAACCGTGGTCGCGAGGAGCATGTTCACCATGAAGTCCTCGGCAAGAGGATCAAGCCACCAGTCGATGATCATGACCGCACCCCCCGTCCCAGCACATCCATACCGAAGGCCAGGGCAAGGCTCTCCGGCCGTAGTACGACGTCGGGCTCGTCGTGCATCAGGACCGTGCGCATCAGCAGTACCGCCTCGTCGCAGAAGGTCTCGAGCGAGCCGAGGTCGTGGGTGGAGATCAGGATCGTCTTTCCCTGTGAGGCCAGGGACGTCAGGAGAGCGATGATCGTGGCTTCCGACTTCTTGTCGACGCCTGCGAAGGGTTCGTCGAGCAGCAGGACGTCCGCCTCTTGGGCGATCCCACGGGCGACGAATGCCCGCTTGCGTTGTCCACCGGAGAGTCGCCCGATCTGGCGGCCGGCCAACTCGGTCAGCTCGACCTGGGCGAGGGCGTGGTCGACGGCTTCCTTGTCGGCGCGACGTGGTCTACGGGTGAATCCCTGGCGGCCGTACCGACCGGTCATCGCGACTTCGCGGACTGAGATGGGGAACGTCCAGTCGACGTCTTCGGACTGCGGGACGTAGGAGATGAGACCGTTGCTGCGCGCCTCGGCCGGTGTACCTCCGGCGATCTCCACCGATCCGGAGTCGGGTTTCACCAGCCCCATGATGGTCTTGAACAGTGTCGACTTGCCCGATCCGTTCATCCCGATCAGTCCGCAGATGCGCCCCGGCGCGATGTTGATGGAGACGTTGTCGAGGGCGTGCACGTCGCCGTAGAACACGCTGACCCCGTTGATCGCGATGGCGGAGGGCCCGTCATGGGGAGTACGGCCCGGTTGAGGCTGGGCAGGAAGTGTGGTCATTGGGATCCACCTCGGGTCAGTGCGTTGACGATCGTGTCGGAATCGTGGCGGATGAGGTCGAGATACGTCGGCACCGGTCCATCGGACTCGGACAGCGAGTCGACGTAGAGGATGCCCCCGAAGTCGGCGTCGGTGGCACGTTCGACCTGGCGCATCACCGAGTCACTCACGGTGGACTCGCAGAACACCGCGCGGATGTTGTTCGCGCGGACGAAGTCGATCGTGGACTGCAGTTGCTTCGATGTGCCCTGCTGTTCGGCGTTCACGGGCCATACGTATTTCTCCTGCATACCGGTATCACGGGCGAGGTAGGAGAAGGCGCCTTCGCAGCTGACCAGCGCTCTGCTCTGCGGCGGCAGCTCTGCCAATTCGGTGACCATCCGGTCGTGGACCTCCTGCAGCTGCGCCTTGTAGATGGCGGCGTTCTGGCGGTACTCGGAAGCGTGGTCGGGATCGAGTTCGGCGAGTGCCGCTGCGATGTTGTCGGCGTACTTCTGGACGTTCAACGGCGACATCCAGGCGTGGGGGTTCGCGGTACCGGCCCCGGCGTCGTCGCTGATGGGGATGGGCTCGACACCCTTGCTGGCGACCACGTGCTCCACGTCGAGCCGGTCGACGAATTGCTCGAACCAGGCTTCCAGGTGCAGGCCGTTGTCGATGATGAGGTCGGCTTCCGCAGCCCGGCGCAGATCGCCCGGTGTCGGTTCGTAGCCGTGGATCTCCGCGCCGGCCTTGGTCACCGACTCGACCCGGACATCTGGCCCCGCGATGTTGGCGACGATGTCTTGGAGCACCGTGAACGTGGTCAGCACCGTGAGTCGGCCGTCGTTGCGCTCGCGTTTGCCGACGCACGCACTGAGGGCCAAGACGCTCAGGGCGATGACGAACACCGAGGTCACCCGCAATACCCTGGACCGAGTTCGCATCCTCTCACCTTAGAGTTCGGGTGCCCGAACTTTCAACTTCAACGGAGCGGCAGACTCACCCCGCCAGGAAGTCTGCGACCCCTTGCGGCCAGTCGCGGAGCTGACCCGGGGTGTCGGCAATGCACAATTGCGCGCCCGGGATGACGGTTGCCAACCGACGTGCGGTGGACAGCGGATGGCCCGGGTCTCCTGACCACGCGAGCACCAGGGTGGGTACACGCAGTGCACGCAGCTCCACGTCCGCCGGCAGATCCGAGCGCGCGGCGCCCCGCAGGACCGATGGCAGCAGGGATTCGGGCACAGCAATCGGAGTTCGGGTGTCGGCAAGACCCGACAGCACCGCCGGCGGTGGCCCCGCGGAAGCTGCTTCGTAGGCGGCCAGCCCGCTGCGTTCGATGAGGTCGGCGCCTGCCCGGTAGGCGACAACGTGTGCGGCCCGGACCTCTCCGGCGGTCGGTGGCGTGGTCAACACGAGGTGGTGGAACCGATGGGGTTCGGCAACCGCCGCCCACAGCAGCGTGGCTGTCCCCATGGACGAGCCGATCCCGGCGGCCGGCTCGTCGGGGCTCACCGCGTCGAGCAGGCCGAGCAGGTCACGGCCGAGGTTTGGCCAGGTGTACTGCTCCGGATCGGCAACGCCCGTCGATCGGCCGTGGCCGCGGGCGTCGTACCGGATCAGCCGGTGGTCGCGGGTGACCGGCGACCAATCGAACATGCCGACGGCCTCCTGTGCGGTGGCACTCGACGTCAGCCCATGCGCCCAGATGGCGGTCCGGCCGGGCCGCGAGGCGTGACCCGACTCTGTCCAGGCGAGTTCGGCGTCCCTGATCGCGGTGGTGTGGATGGATGCAGGCAGACCGCTCATCGGCAGGCCGTCGCTATTTCGACCGCACCTTCTCGCCGAGAGCGTCAACCATCAGGCCCACACCGATGCCCAGCATCCAGACATCCTTGGCCAGCGCGGTGCCCTGCTGGGTGGGGGCCAGAGTGCCTGGTTCCCGCATGCCGGGGGTGTTCAGGTAGAGGCCGAGGAGACTCGCCGAGAAGGCGGTCAGGCCCGCGCCGGCAACGGCGGTGGGGACGATGGGTAGCAACAACGCGGCGCCGAGTGCGATCTCGCCGGTCGAGACAAACCGGATGAACGCAGGTGGGCTGAGCTTGGTTGCCAGTGGGTATGTCCCGGCGGTGAGGCCGTGGAGCTGTGTGGCGGTCTCCTCGTCGGCCTGTCGTTTGGCCAGACCCGAACTGAGGATGAACGCGCCGGTGGCGACCCGGGTGGGGATGTGGCGAACTTTGAACTTCATGATGACTCCTTTCGGCAGCATCCACTGCCTCACCCGATGGTATTGCCCGACAGCACTCCAGTCAGGGCGAAGCAGAAGACCGGGTGATCGCGAGGTCGACCAAATCCCTTGCTGGCCCGCGTAACCCACGATTTCGATCCCATACTGCGCGCAACACCCGAGGCATTGCGACGCCGGACACCTCGATGCGGACCAATTTGCCGTCCGCCAGTTCGGGCGCGACGGACAGACTGGACAGCACGGCAGGTGCGTCGGAACTGAGGACCGCGGCCTTGACGGCAGCTACTGACGTCAGCTCGAGCAGCGGATCCGCGGCCTCACCGAGTGCCGCCTCGAAGGTGACCCGAGTGCCCGAGCCGAGTTCGCGTTGAACCAGCGGCGTGCGCATCAATTCCGCAGGAGAGATGGCGCGGCCGGCTTGTGCCCAGGGATGATCCGGCCGGGTGACCACCACCAGCTCGTCGTGCGCAACAGCACGGTGATCCAGACGCGAATCGGTATGTGGCCCTTCGACAAATCCCACGTCGACGGTTCCTGCCAACACATCCCGGATGACATCGGCGGAATTCATCGGCTGCACCCGTATCCGTGTTTCGGGGTGAAGGCGCCGGAGGGCCAGCGCCCAGGACGGAATCAGATACTCGGCAACCGTCATCGAGGCCGCGACGGTGACCGTGGCGCGTTTGCTGCCCAGCAACGAGTCGATCCCGGCCGAGAACCGTTCCGCCGCGTCGAGCAAACCCGATGCCCACTCCAGCACTGCGACGCCTTCGGGCGTCAGTTCTGTGCCCGACGGCGAACGGCGAAAGAGCACCACACCCAGTTCGCGTTCCACGGCATGGACGCGTGCGCTGATGGCCTGCTGGCTGAGGTTCTGCTCGCGGGCGGCGGCGCTCATACTGCCTCGCCGTGCCACGGAGACGACAACGTCGAGGGCAGACAGGTCAGGGACTCGAGCGGGCAACACCATCTGTCGAGGCTACAAGCCTGACTTGTACCCGGACAACAACAAGCCCTCTACCTGTGTCGACGAGACGAGGCGAACATGAATCCATGACGCCGAATTGGTTCTCTGCAGTGATGGGCACGGGCATCGTGGCCACGTCGGGAGTGGCGTTGCACTCGGCTTGGCCGGCTATGGGGGTTCTCACGACCTCCTTCTGGGTGATCGCGCTGGCCGGCCTTGTGCTCGCGGCGTGTCTATTCCTCGGCAACGGGCCTGCCGATCACGCCGCGGACCCCGGCATGGCTCACTTCTACGGCGCCCCAGCCATGGCTTTGGTGACGGTCGGCGCCGGGACGCTCGAGCTCGGACCGCAGTTCTTCGGTAACTCAGCCGCAGTGTGGGTGGGCGGTGCGTTGTGGGCGGTGGGCACCGCCGCGGGTGTGTTCACAACGGTGTGGGTTCCATTCCGGATGATCACCGGTACGCAGAGTTCGGCGGACGGTGCCATGCCGAGTTGGTTGATGCCGGTGGTTCCGCCGATGGTGTCAGCAGCCACCGGGCCGTTGCTCCTCCCGCACCTGCCGCCCGGTGAGATCCGATCAGGACTTCTCGCAACGTGTTACGCGCTGTTCGGGCTGACCTTGATTGTCGGGTTCTTGACCTTGACGATGATCTACTCCCGTCTAATCCATCGCGGACTGCCTTCGGTGCAGGTGGCGCCGACGATATGGATCATGCTCGGGATGATCGGTCAATCAGTCGCGGCCGCAGTGTTGCTGGGCTCGAGCGCACACCTCGTGTTCGACGGCGAGCGGGCCTCGCTCGCCCACGGGCTGCGCGTCTTCGGTATCGGCTACGGATTGGTCATGTCGGGGTTTGCAGGGTTCGTCTTTGTCCTCGCGGCGCTGATCACCGTGCACAATGCCCGACGGGGAATGACCTTCACGCCCACCTGGTGGAGCTTCACCTTTCCGATCGGAACGTGCGTGGCCGGTTCGGCAGCACTCGCCGTTGCCGTGGGGTCAGCACCCTTGCACGTCATTGCTGCAGCGTTGTTCGCCCTACTGCTGATCACGTGGATTGTGGTGGCAGGGTGGAGTTCGGTATATCTGCGCAGAACAACCATTCAGCGACAGCACTTTTCACGTCTCGAACTCGCCAACGCCGGTGGCCCTGATCTTGCACCTGAGCCGGCCCCTGTTGGTAGGGCTGTCGCCTGACCTGTGGCAGTCGGGCAGGCGACAGCCCCAGAACGCGGCTTCACACTATGGAGTTGTCAGGGTGCGTCCGCGGTCCCGTCGTTGTGGCGGGTGCGGTGTTTCGCGGTGCGGTGCTGGTTCGCGTGAGTCAGGCAGCCTGAGTCAGGCTGCGAGGGTGAGGGTTCGGCGGTTGTAGGCTGGTAGTGGTTGTCGGGTGGGGTCGATGTCGGCGGGCGGGATCAGTCAGGGGTGTCCGTCGGTGCCCATGACGATGTCCCAGTCGGTGTGGTGCACGGCCCGATGACAGGTCCGGCACAGCAGGCACCCGTTGCCCAGGGTGGTGGGTCCTCCGTCGGCCCAGTGCACGATGTGGTGGCAGTCTGACCAGGTCGCTGGTGCTCCGCATTTGATGCAGCAGGTATCGCGGATCAGGATCGCTTTACGCACTGGTCCGGTGAACAGGCGTTTGGGTGGACTCAGGTCGATCGGCACTTGCTGCCCGTCGAGGGTGATCGAGGTGATGACTGCATCACACGCTGCTGCTGCGGCGGTTGCTTCGGTGACCGGACCCATCCACCGCAACACCGCCCGATCGGGGTGATCAGCCGGAACCGTCACCGCCACCTCCGTTCTCGGCGCCGATATCAGCGCTTGCCCACCGCCGCCACAGTCGAGGAGTTGGTGCAGGGCATCAGCGCGTCGTTGCGTCGGTGTGCGAGCATCGGCGCTCCCGTCCGGTTCGGGACGGGGTCGGGACCACACATCGAGCGCGGACATCATCTTTTCTCCGGTCACCGCATCAACATCAAATCTCCCCGACAACCGGCCATCACTGGTGACGACGTAGTCCAGGCTGTTCAACGAAGTGTCTTCGGCGGCCGGCAACCCACCGGACACCTCCGCAACCTCGTTGCCCATCGCTCGGGCGATCCGGTCGAGCTCGGCGGGTGGTGCACCAGAGATCACATGGCCGAGTAGCTTTCGTTCGACCTCATACCGAAAGTCCTCGCTCCTCACATCCCTTGAGCGGCTGCGAACATGACTGATACCTCGAATGACTGCATCGACGTGCTCGGCGGAGAGGAACCCGTCCCGAAAGTATCCGGCTGTCCGATCCAACCCCACCAAGCCGGTCCCGATCCGTAGCCATCGTGCCGCCGTCGCCGGCGCGGCCCCGTTGGCCTGCAACACCTTCGACGTTGTCGACCCCATACGCTTGGCCACACCCAGGCGGTCGATGATCGCCGCACCGGCCGCCAACCGCGCCTCAACAGCATTACGCAGCGTGATCAGATCTCTCACCACCGCCACCACCCCGGCCGAATCGTCCGGAAACCCCACACCGATGACCTCATCAACCAGATCAACAACAGCCACCACCACACCCCCTCCAAGACAACAATATTGAGCACATCAACATTGGGCAGCCGATCACAATGGTGGCGTAATCACACGTATCTCAGAGTCAGGTCTTGCGGACGATCAGCGTGGTATCAGTCTAGCTATTCGAACACGCATTCGATAGTCATCTGTTTGGACGAACCCGGCCGGGAACCCTCGGACAAGCGAGAACGTCAAAGGCGGGATGACGATCGGTATCCACGAAAACTGAAGTAGGAGGGCCTTTATGAACGGACTGGGGAGCCGAAGCGCTATACGCCCACCTGGCAATCGGCGGGTCGCGTGCGTCAACCCGCGATGGGCGCAGAGGCCTCGGGGTAGTCCACCCGATGATGGCAACCCCGCGACTCCTTCCGGGCCAGAGCGCCGGCGACCACCAGCCGTGCGGTGGCGGTCAGCGCAGCATCTTCGTGGTCGGCACCATCCAGCAGTGGCCGACGTGGCACCGCGTCGAGGTGGTCGGCGAGAGCCATCAGCCCCGAATGGTCGCGAGATAGGGCCGCGCTCGCAGACATTCGATCCTGGAGTTCTCGACGTGGGGCGACGGGTGCGACGAGCTCGGGCGCGACGTCCGGTAGCAAAGCGTCTGGGTGTCCGGCTCGGCCGGCGGCTGCCCGCGCGACCCGCAGTCCCATCACCAGTCCTTCCAGCAAACTGTTGGACGCCAACCGATTTGCACCATGCAGGCCTGTCCGGGCGACTTCGCCTGCGGCAAACAACCCGGGAACGGTGGTGGCGCCCTCGGTATCGGTGACAACACCTCCACAGAGATAGTGTGCGCCGGGGACCACCGGGATGAGGTCGGAGGTGGGGTCGATGCCGATTGCTGCGACACCGGCGGTGACCGTGGGGAAGCGGCTGCCGAAGTCCGCGATGTGGCGGGCGTCGAGGTAGACGCAGCGGTGGCCGGTGCGCGCCATGGCGGCACCGACCGCGTTGGCGACCACGTCGCGCGGAGCGAGATCGCCGAGGGGGTGTACGCCTTCGGTGACCGGATTTCCTTCGCTGTCAACGAGTCTGGCGCCTTCGCCGCGTAGTGCCTCGGTGATCAGTGTGCGCCTGCCGCGCTGACCGGGGCGGTACAGCATCGTCGGATGGAACTGGATGAACTCCATGTCCGAGACCGTCGCGCCAGCCCGGTGCGCCAGGGCGATGCCGTCACCCGTCGAACCGAGCGGGTTGGTGGTGGCCGCATAGAGATGCCCGACGCCGCCGGTCGCGAGAATCACCGTGGGCGCCAGGATGTCTCGGAATGAGCCGCCGGAGAGTCCGACGCGCACCCCGACTGCTGTGCCGTGCTGGTCCTGCAGGATTTGCTGGGCATACGATTCGTCGAGCACGGTGATGGTGGGTTGGGCGAGCGCGCGCACCGCCAGAGACCGTTGCACCTGCGCTCCGGTGGCGTCACCGCCGGCGTGAATGATCCGACGAACGCTGTGTCCACCTTCTCGTGTCCGCAGGAAGCGCCCGTCGTCCCCGATGTCGAAGCGCGCGCCCCAGCTGACCAAGGCCGAGACCGCGGCGTAGCCCTCCGAAAGGATGGACTCGGTGGCTGCAGGGTCGGTGAGACCGGCACCCGCGACCACGGTGTCGCGGGTGTGCAGCGCCACCGAGTCCTCGGTGTTGCTGGGCTCCACAACGGCGATGCCGCCTTGCGCGAAGTAGGTGGCGGTGTTGGGTGCCGGATCGTCGGGACGCCAGCCGCTGCCCTTGTTGAGAACAGTCACGGCGAGCCCGGATTCGGCGGCTCGAACCGCCGCGGTGAGGCCTGCGACACCAGCACCGACCACCACGAGATCAGCACGCAGCGCAGCGTCGGCAACCATGGCTGAGGAGTCTATCCGTCAGCGTTTGACCAGCGATATCCGCAAGTCGTCGAGGGGGACCTCGGTGCCGTCAGGCGTGGTCAGTCCCACGTGCACGGGCTCACCCGTCACGTTGGATTGCAGCTGCAGCGGCTTGCCCTTGGGCTGGAAATACTTGTCTCCCCACTGCATGAGCCCGAACAGCACGGGGACCAGGTCGGTGCCCATCTCGGTGAGCCGGTACTCGTAGCGGGTGCGTTGACCAGGTTCCTGATAGGGCGACTTCTCCAGGAGACCTGCTTCGACAAGCGCTTTGAGTCGCGCGGATGCGACCGCGTCGCTGACTCCGACCCGCCGCGCGAATCCGTCGAAACGAGTCGTGCCGTACATGGCCTCGCGCATGATCAGCAATGCAGTCCTGGTTCCGACCACCTCGAGGGCGCGGACTATCGAGCACCGGTCGCCCGGCGTCCACCGATCGAGGTCGGCCAATTTCTCGTCGAGAACTGCAACCATGGCAGCAACTATACGCGGCCTGACTTCGCCAGACAGCAGTCAGAAGGAAGCTCCGGCTACTCGAGGACAAGGCAGAACGGGTGACCCGCCGGGTCGAGGTACACCCGGAAACCGGGATGTTCCTGACCCTCGACCTTGCGCGCTCCGAGGTCGAGTATCTGTGGTTCGGCCGTCTCGAAGTCGTCGACCTGGATGTCCAGATGGAACTGCTGACTGCCGTTGGGGTCGGGGAACTTCGGGGGTACATAGCTGGTTGATGGTTGAAATGTCAGTTTCGCTTTACCCAAACCGCAATCCAGCGTGACCCATTCGGGATCGCTTGTATCCAGCTCGCCGCCGAGAACTTGCTGGTAGAACCGCGCGAGCCCGACCGGATCCGGTCCGTCGAGGGCAATGGCATTAACGAAACCGATCATCAAAACTCCCAACTCGTGTGTCGGACTCGCCACCGCATCGCGATGAGGCCAAGATGTAGCGGTGGCGACCGAATTCGACCTGTGTTGGTCCACGGTAATCGCTGCCTCCGACACGTATGAAGCGTTTGTGCACGCGCCGGAGAACGGCTGGGTTCAACGATGCCGCCTTGGGCTCGGTCACGACGGAACGCACGGTAGTGACGCGGGAGCCGAGCCGCCCGAGGCGCGGCGGACCTGGGTGCTGTGGCTCGACGGCCAGTCCGGTCAGCGTCTGGCGGAGCTCGACAGCTGTGTGGCATCCGACGGAGTTCAGGGAGGCAATTGTGTTCTGTTCGCCGACCACGGTGGACCCCACCGATTCGCCCCGCCCTCGACGATGCGTGGCTTCGGGGCGCCATATCGGCCGGAGGTAAAGGTCAGCCGGAACGGCTCTCGCAACGGCACCCTCGTCACCGTCAGTGATGAGGCGTCTCGCGAGATGACACCAGAGGCCCCACCTCGTCGACACCGCGAACCAGAACCAGAGCACGTGCCGACTGAGTCGCCCCGAGGCCCCGCGTCGAGTGCAGTGAGTCCGGCCGATGATCAAGAGAAGTCGAGCCGGGCGGCCGGCCACTCGCGTACGCCCACGGTCGACGAAGCGCTACTCGCTGTTGCGGATGCGCTGACCGATCTGGCGCGGGCGTTGCGTCATCGCCCTGCTGAACCCAAAGAGTGACAGTCGTGACCCTTACTCACCCGGGTCATCGAGCCTCGACCGCGCCATGTCTGACGCGCTTTCGCCGAGCGACAACCAGATTGCGGCGATGTCGTCGATCAACTGATCGCGCTCGACCGGAAGGTCGCCGTTGACCCACGACAAGATCGTCTGTGCGGTACCGCCGATGACAAACGCCGGCGCCGTGAAGGCCAGAGAGTCCTGTTCCAGTTCGACGTCGTGGATGCGTCGTGCATGGTCGACGAGGATGGCCGTCAAACCCCCGATGGCAGCCCGTCGCGTGTCCTCCTGACCTGCGGAGGTCGGTACGCCGCCGAGTAGGACAAGCGCCTTGCGCCGATCGGTGCCCAGTACGTCGACCAATGCGCCCACCGTGTTCTTGGCCTGCACCTCCAGAGGCGAGTCGAGTGTCGCGAGATACGCGGCAACGGCCGCACCACCGACGTCGGCGGCGACGCTGTCGATGACAGCGTCGGCGAGCCGGTCGAGGTCGTCGAAACTCTCGTAGAAGTACCGTTTGTTCAGGCGGGCCTGAACACACAGGCTGGCGACGGTGGCAGATCGCCAGCGATTCTCGGCCATCTCTGTCAGAGCCGCATCGATGAGACCGGACCGGCGTTTCTCAACACGTGCAGATGCGGAAGCGCCTCCGTAGTTCCGCGTGCTGCCGCTAGTCACGCCCACAGTTTTGCATCTTCGTCCGCCAAAGGTCTTGATTGCCCTCGCCTATCTGGTACCGTCCTGTTCCAGATAGAAACTGGAACAGAGTTGTACCAAAATTGGGAGGCCATGGATGTCGGTGCAAGAGCAAGAGGTCGGCTCGTCGACGAGGGATGGGGAGCCGGCTTCTGCCGTGTGCTCCATGGTCTCGGAGTTGCGCGAATTGGCAGCCGCGCGTCCGACTGTCGCCAGGGGAGCGGCGTGGCAATACATCAGAGAACTCGGTGAGCGGAACGACCGAGAAGCTCTGGCGGAGTTGTTCGGTGAAGCCGCGGCCCCCGACGGACCGGACGGCAAGATGGAGGGACTGATCGTCGGCAAGCTGTTCGGGATACCCGAGGCCCACCTGGCCAACCCCTTGATGCGCATCAACCCGACATGGCGGGGAAAGACCTTCGACCTGAGCGCCGGAACGGGATTCAACAGATTGGCACTGATCGCTCGGCTGGCCATGCCGGTTGTCGCATTCGGGTACCGCGGGCTAAGGCGTGGACGCGGCGAGGTGGAGGGTTTCGACTTCGACCATGCGATCGACAAAGGCCTGATCGAGCCACGAGTCATGGTGCGCGCGCTCGATTACGTTGTGCCGCAGTACAAGAACCCCAGCGTCCGCACGTTCCCCATCAAGCGGACACGCGACGAGATCGTCGAACTGGTTCCGGGCGTGTATCTGGGGCGCGCACTCCTCACCATGCCCGACGGGGAGGTCCGACTCATCGCCTACTTCGCGCTTCGTGAGCCGATCGGAAGCCCCCTGTGATCGACCTCGATGGTGCCCGCGTCTGTGTCACGGGCGGTGCACGCGGAATCGGCCGGGCCACTGCAGCAGCCTTGGCCCAGCGGGGTGCCATCGTGACGATCGGCGACATCGATCTTGATGCCGCTTCGGCCACGGCCGACGAGCTCGGAATCCGGGCGGAGGCTCTTGATGTCACGGATGAGAAGAGCTTTCGGGAGTTCTTACTGGCCGCCGCGGACGGCCACGACATCGACATGCTCGTGAACAATGCCGGCATCCAGCTGATGGGCCGCTTCGTCGATTCCGAACTCCAGGCGCTGCACCGCGAACTGGCCATCAATCTCGGCGCAGTGGTGACCGGGACGCATCTGGTGCTGCCCCACATGATCGCCCGCGGCCGCGGTCACATCGTGAATGTCTCATCGATGGCAGGCAAGGTCTCGACACCAGGCATGGCGACCTACTGCGCTTCCAAGTTCGGAGTGGTCGCGCTCTCGAGGGCCATCCGCGCCGAGATCGTCGGCACCGGGGTGAGTGTGACGACTGTGATGCCCGCTGCCACCCGGACCGACCTGACCTCAGGGGTGACTCTGCGCCTGCAACCGACACTGGAGGCAGACGACGTCGCGGCGGCGATTGTCGCCAGCGCAGGCCACGGTAGGTCCGAGGTCACGGTCCCTCGTTGGCTGGCTCCGATGGGCGTGGTCGAACAGGCTGTCCCGGAACGGCTTCTGCTCCAGGCCAAGAGACTTGTGGGTGGCAAGGAACCTGGTGAGTTCGATGCGAGCGGTCGCCGGGCATACCTCGACAGGACCCAGATCCGATGAAGCCGACGCGGGCCGCGGTCACCGACACTCTGCAGCGGGGTTCGGCCCGCTTGGCCTCGCTGTACCCATCTCCGGCGGAGCCACTTGCCGTACCTCCCGAAGGCAGTGGACTCGAACCCGTCATGGGCAGCTACGGCATACCCGGTCTGGGGCACGTCCTGGAGAGCATCGCCCATCCTCTCGACTTCGGGCGTGAGCGATACCGCCGATTCGGGCCGGTGTCGTGGACCGGCGCCGTCGGCTTCCGAGTTGTCACGGTGACGGGTCCGGAAGCGCTGCAAGAGGTCTGGCTCGACAAGAACAAAGTGTTCTCGAGCGAGAGGGGATGGCACCCGGTGATCGGCCCCTTCTTCCACCGAGGACTCATGCTGCTCGATTTCGACGAGCACATGTTCCATCGACGAATCATGCAGCAGGCGTTCACGCGTCCCCGTCTCGACGGCTACCTCACGTTGTCGCGGCCGCTCGTCTCCGGGATCCTCGATACGTGGGCACCTGGTGAGCAGCTCCTGCTGTTCGACCACACCAAGGAGTTGCTGCTCGCGATGGCAAGTCAGGTGTTCGTCGGCGAATCCCCCGACAGCTCGACCGCAACCGAACTGTCGCGCGCGTTCGACGATGCGGTCCGGGGCGCGCAAGCGGTTGTCCGGCAGCCGATTCCCGGCGGGCTGTGGGCTCGCGGCCTACGGGGGCGTCGGCATCTCGAGCGGTACTTCCGGACGGCAGTACCGAGTCGTCGTAATCGAAATGCCGACGATCTGTTCACCGTGTTGTGTCAGTCGCGCACCGACGAAGGCAACGTCTTCACCGACGAGGACGTCACCAACCACATGATCTTCCTGCTGATGGCGGCGCACGACACCAGCACCATCGCGCTGTCCATGTTGCTCTATCACCTCGGCAAAGACCCTGAACTGCAGAAGGATCTGCGAGAAGAGGTCGCAGCCCTGCCTGCCGATGCATCGATGGACGAGCTCAACTCCGCACATCTGCTGGACTGCGCTTTCAAAGAGTCACTGCGGATGTATGCGCCTGCCGGGACGCTGTTCCGTCAGGCCATGTCCGACACCAGCATCCTGGGCCATCACGTACCCGCAGGCGCCGAGATCGCCCTGAACGTGCACCTGTCGATGCGATTGGACACGTGGTGGTCGCGGCCCGACGTCTTCGATCCAGGTCGCTTCGATGACCCTGCAGTGTTGAAGGAGATGCATCGCTACGCCTGGTCGCCCTTCGGCGCCGGCGCGCACAAGTGCATCGGGATGCATTTCGCGGCGATGACGGTCAAAGCGGTGATGCATCGTCTTCTCCTCGACTTCTCCTGGACGGTGCCCCGCGACTATGTCCCTCTGATGACCTGGGGAACCGGTCCGATGCCCGCTGACGGACTGCCGGTTCGGCTCCGCCGGATTCGATGACCACGCCGTTACTCCGCGGCCCGGCTTCGCGTCCTCTCGCCTGAGGGACGGTTTGTTCGTTCGCCGGCCTGGGCCGTTCTGCCCGCTCCTCGACTTAGGTACGGTAGGGGGGTATGGTAAAACGGTACGAACAACGGGCGAAAGAGGGCACATGGCCGACGAGCACCAACACCACGGTTACATCAACCGCAAGGACGACTACCTCAAGCGGCTGCGTCGTATCGAGGGTCAAGCCCGCGGGTTGCAGCGGATGGTCGAAGACGAGAAGTACTGCATCGACATCCTCACCCAGGTGGCGGCGATGACCAAGGCTTTGCAAGCGGTGAGCCTGGGACTGCTCGAGGAGCACATGTCGCACTGCGTCGTCGACGCGGCCCGCCAGAGCGAAGAGCAGGGCCAGGAAAAAGTCAAAGAGGCCACCGAGGCGATCGCCCGGCTGGTCCGGTCGTAGGAGGAGAACAAACATGAGCGCGCAGACCTACACGGTGGTGGGAATGACATGCCAGCACTGCGTCGCATCGGTCACCGAAGAAGTGTCCGAGGTGCCCGGTGTGGACACGGTGGACGTGGACCTGGACAGCGGCGGGCTCACCGTCCACAGTGAGCAGCCGGTAGGCCGGGACAAGATCGAGGCCGCGGTGCACGAGGCCGGATACCGGCTGGGCTGAGCAATGAGTTCGACCACGCCGACGAGTTCTACCGGTGACCCGAAAGCGGCTGTCCCACAGGCGCATATCGACCTCGAGATCG
Organism: Williamsia muralis; assembly: GCF_051487485.1. Taxonomy (GTDB): domain Bacteria; phylum Actinomycetota; class Actinomycetes; order Mycobacteriales; family Mycobacteriaceae; genus Williamsia; species Williamsia muralis_B. Next base: position 51,305 of record NZ_JAHVCV010000007.1, read on the forward strand.
CTGGGATGACGTGTGCCTCATGTGCCAACCGCATCGAACGCAAGCTCAACAAGCTCGACGGCGTGCAGGCGACGGTGAACTACGCGACCGAAAAGGCGAACGTCGCCTATTCCGATCCGGTTGCCACCGGCGACTTGATCGCTGCGGTAGAGGCGGCCGGCTATCGGGCGAAAGCGATCGAGGAGCATCCAGATGCCGCCGCCGACGACCACGATGACGACGGTCATGATCAGGAACTGAACCGCCTGCGTCATCGCACGCTGGTCAGCGCTGTTCTCTCCGTTCCCGTGATCGCCATGGCGATGATTCCGCCTCTGCAGTTCGACAACTGGCAGTGGCTCTCGTTGACACTCGCAGCGCCTGTGGTGGTGTGGGGCGGCTGGCAATTCCACCGGGCGGCTGCGATCAACCTGCGTCACGGCGCTGCGACGATGGACACGCTCGTGTCGGTGGGAACCATTGCCGCACTGGGCTGGTCGCTGTACGCGCTGTTCTTCGGAGCCGCAGGCGATCCCCAGACCGCACACGGCGGCATGGAGATGAGCTCCTCGGACGGATCGGCCAACATCTACCTGGAGGCGGCGGCAGGAGTCACCACCTTCATCTTGGCCGGCCGGTTCTTCGAGATGCGATCCAAACGTCGTGCGGGAGCGGCCTTGCGAACGCTCCTCGGTCTCGGCGCCAAAGACGTGACGGTGCTCAGGGGTGACACCGAAGTGCTGGTGCCCATCGGAGACCTCGCCGTCGGTGACCTGTTCGTGGTGCGGCCGGGCGAGCGGATCGCAACCGACGGTGTGGTGGAAAGCGGCTCGTCGGCAGTGGACGCATCGATGCTGACCGGTGAATCGGTGCCGGTCGAGGTGAACGAAGGCGATGCGGTGGTCGGCGCAACGGTCAACGCCGGAGGGCGGATCACCGTACGTGCCACAAAGATCGGGAACGACACACAGCTCGCCCAGATGGCGAGGCTTGTGGAACAGGCGCAGAACGGCAAGGCGCAGGTACAGCGTTTGGCCGACCGTATCTCCGGTGTCTTCGTGCCCGTGGTCATCGTGCTCGCGCTGGGCACCCTGGCTGTGTGGCTGCTGCTCGGATATGACGCTGCCGATGCCTTCACCGCGGCGGTCGCCGTGTTGATCATCGCGTGCCCCTGCGCACTCGGGCTGGCGACGCCGACCGCGTTGATGGTCGGGACCGGCCGTGGGGCCACGATGGGAATCCTGATCAAGGGACCCGAGGTACTCGAATCCACCAGGCAGGTCGACACCGTGGTCCTCGACAAGACCGGCACTGTGACAACCGGTCAGATGACCTTGACGGAGGTTGCCGTCGCCGACGGTGAAGAGCCCGATCATGTTGTGCGCGTGGCCGGAGCGATCGAGAACGCGTCCGAACATCCGATCGCGCGTGCCATCGCCGACGGCGCACGCGAGCGCACCGGGCCGCTGCCCGCAGTTCGTGACTTCGTCAATTCCGCGGGCCTCGGGGTCCAGGGTGTCGTCGATGACGTGGAGGTGCTTCTCGGTCGACCACAACTGCTGACCGAGCGAGGCAATGAGATACCCGGTGAGCTGGTCGCCGCGCTGGAGCGGGCGGGTTCGGAAGGCCAGACCGCTGTCGCGGTGGCCTGGGGCGGACGCGCCCGCGGCGTGCTCGTGGTCTCCGACGTGGTGAAGGCGACGTCGCGGCAGGCCGTTGCGGAGTTGGTGAACCTCGGTCTCGAGCCGGTGTTGCTCACCGGTGATCACGAGACTGTCGCCAAAACGGTTGCCGCACAGGTGGGTATCAACACAGTGATCGCTGGGGTGCTGCCGTCCGCGAAGGTCGATACCATCAAAGACCTGCAGGCACAGGGAAAGACCGTGGCGATGGTCGGCGACGGTGTCAACGACGCCGCCGCTCTGGCTCAGGCCGACCTGGGACTCGCGATGGGCACGGGTACCGACGCCGCGATCGAGGCCGGGGACATCACCCTGGTCCGGGGTGATCTGCGGGCCGCAGGTGATGCGATTCGCCTGTCTCGCGCAACACTTCGCACCATCAAGGGAAACCTGTTCTGGGCGTTCGGATACAACGTGGCCGCCCTGCCACTGGCTGCACTCGGATTGCTCAGCCCCATGATCGCCGGCGGGGCGATGGCGTTGTCATCGGTGTTTGTCGTCGGGAACAGCCTGCGCCTGAGGCGGTTCCGCTGACGGCGTGACACCGGCCTACTGGTTGTCGAGGGCGGTGATCAGGGTGCGGACGATGGTGCGCGCGCTCTCGAGTTCGTCCACCGTGATGTGTGTGCGGGTGAGGAGCCGGGACCTCTCGACGTCCGACTCCCGCACCAGTTCGGCCAGGATCGCCCTGCCGGCGCTGGTGAGCCGGAGTAGGGGTGAGGTCTGATGGTCGGGGTTGTCCTGGCTCTCCAGAAGCCCTTCACGTAAGAGGTCGCCGCAGACGCGATGCACGCTCTGTCGTGACAGGCCAAGGCGTCGTGCAGTTCCGGCCACCGTCGACGGTTCCGACAGGACGCTGAGCACGTGCCAGCGGGCAACGGTCTGTCCGGCCCGCCGAGCCACGCCCTCGCTCGTCCGGCGTGATGCGCCGGCGAGTTCGTAGACGTCGGCGATGAGCAATCGGTAAGCCTCGGCCTTGTTCACCTACCCAGCCTGGCATATTTGTCAGCAATATGACAATGTGTCAGCATGCTGACGAATTACGGAGGCTACAACGCTTTGGCCGCCCACCTGCATTCCCCGGCGCCGACTCGAGGCGTAGCTGAGCACTTGTGGGCTTTCGGCAGATTCGTGGGGTCGTGGCACATTCGCTGGATACCGGCGGCCTCGGACTCTCCCGAACTCGACGGAGAACTCCACTTCGGGTGGGTTCTGGGCGGTCGGGCGATCCAGGACGTGTGGATGGTGCCCGGAGCTGGTCTTGCGCCGCCGGAACGGGGGTTTCGAGCATTCCATGGCTCGACCATCCGGTTCTACGACCCGTCGATCGCAGCCTGGAGATCAACGTGGGTGGAGCCGATCAATGCACGTGTGCGGAAGTTCATCGGCGAGGTAGGCGACGGGGATATCACGTTGACCAGCACAGATGACACACCGGCGCTTCGGTGGCGCTTCACCGACATCACCGACAACACCTTCACATGGACCGGGGAGTTCTCGGACGACGGCGAGAGCACCTGGACTCTCGACGAGACAATGCTCGCCACCCGGATTGCGTGACGGCCGGAGCCGTCGACCAAGCAAGTTCAGGCCGTAACCGGTGGATTGGGGATCTGATCGAGTTCGGGTTCGTTGGCACCCTTGTCGAAGACAAGTGGGTAGAGAATGCCGGCCAACAGTGCGCCCACGAGCGGCGCGACCCAGAACAACCAGAGCTGACCGGGCGCACCATTGCCGTTGAAGAACGCCACCGCCGTCGATCGAGCGGGGTTCACCGAGGTGTTGGTGATCGGGATGCTGATCAGGTGAATGAGGGTGAGGGCCAGACCGATTGCGATGCCCGCGATGCCTTGTGGCGCCCGGGTGTCGGTGGCGCCCAGGATGACGATGACAAAGATGGCGGTCAGCACGATCTCGGCCACCAGTGCGGCCCACATGGTGTACCCGCCCGGCGAGTGGTCGCCGTAGCCGTTGGCGGCCATCGAACCCTCGGGCTCGAACCCTTCTTTGCCATTGGCGATGAGAAGGATGATCGCGCCGCCGATGAGGCCACCGATCACCTGCACGACGACGTAGCCCGGTACGTCTTTCCATTGAAAACGTCTGGCCAGAGCGGCGCCCACCGTGACGGCCGGGTTGAAATGTCCACCCGAGATGTGACCGAGGGCGTACACGCCGGTCAGAACGGTGAGGCCGAAAGCGATGGATACGCCGAGGAACCCGATACCGAGCTGGGTTCCGTCGTCGTCCGCGATCACCTTCGCTGCGAAAACGGCGCTGCCGCAACCCCCGAGAACGAGCCAGAACGTTCCCAGTGCTTCGGCAGCTAACTTTTGAACTGTCGTCGGAGCAGACATTTTCGGATTACCTCCACTGGTGGTCTAGCTGTGGCACACGATTTAGACTCGGTGGAACGACGCGGTCACCTGACGATCTTCAGTTGAATCGGCTGGTTGCTCATCGAAAGTATTACCACCGTCACCCAATTCGTGAGCCCAGGATTGCGGATTGAAATGTCACGAAATGAAATGCCCACCGACAAGGTGAGGAATGAGGCGCCAGTATGAGCAACGTGGTCAACGGTCCGGAAATCGATTGCTCACCGGCCCCCGGAGATCGGCATCACGTGCAGATCCTGACGTCGCGCGACGTTCCGCTGGGCGGTCCGCGTGCCATGACCGTCCACCGCACATTGCCGCAGCGTGCCAGGTCCCTGATCGGAGCCTGGTGCTTCGCCGACCACTACGGTCCGGCGGATGTCAGGACCACTGGTGGAATGGACGTGCCACCGCACCCGCATACCGGGTTGCAGACGGTGAGCTGGCTTTTCACCGGCGAGATCGAGCACCGCGACAGTCTGGGTGTGCACGCCTTCGTCCGCCCTGGCGAGGTGAATCTGATGACGGCGGGTCATGGGATCGCCCATTCGGAGGTCTCGACGCCCGACACCACCACGTTGCACGGCGTGCAACTGTGGGTGGCCCTTCCTGACGAATCGCGCGACACGGCGCGGAACTTCGAGCACTTCGTTCCCGAACCGATCGCGATCGACGGCGGCCGGGTGAGTGTTTTCATCGGCGATCTGCTCGGCAAGTCGTCGCCTGTCACCACCTTCAGCCCGCTGCTGGGCGCTCAGATCGATCTCGACATGGGTGCGTCCGTCACCATCCCCGTGCATCCCACGTTCGAGCACGGTGTGCTGGTCGACCAGGGCTCGGTCAGTGTGGAAGGAGCCGAGGTGGCGCAGACGGAATTGGCCTACCTGGCCCCCGGGCACCATCACATCACGTTGCAGAGCTCCGACGAACGCCCGTGCAGGATGATCCTGTTGGGCGGCACACCATTCGGCGAGGACCTGGTGATGTGGTGGAACTTCGTCGGACGCAGCCACGAGGAGATCGTGGAGTACCGGACGCAGTGGCAGGCGCAAGCCGAGCGGTTCGGACACGTCGAGGGCTACGTGGGTGGCGTGGACCGCCTGCCTGCACCGACATTGCCGAATGCCCGGATCAAACCACGTCTGACGGCTGAGTCCTGATGTCGGTGGAATAGCGGATACCAAGGAAAGGTTGTCGTGGCATGACTCAAAACAGTTCCACCATCACCGACAAGACCGGTGCGCCTGTGACCGTCGCACCCGATCCGGACAAGCGCCGGTACACGGTCTCCGTGGACGGCGAGGTCGTCGGATTCGCAGCCTACGCAGACCGCGAACAAAGTCGGGTTTTCTACCACACCGAGGTGCAAGAAGCGTTCGGAGGACGCGGCCTGGCCACGATCCTCGTCTCCGAGGCGCTCGATGATGTTCGCGCACAGGGTAAGCGGATTGTTGCGGTGTGCCCGCTGGTCTCGGCATTCCTGAAGAAGCATCCCGCCTACGCCGACATCACCGACCCGGTCACCAAAGACATCTTGACCTGGCTGGGCGCCTGACAGTCCGGCTCGGCGCCCGAATGTCGTTGTCAGGGGAGGCCGGCCAGGCGCAGTAGCGCTGCGCACGCTGCTGCGGCCGCCACGACAATGACGAAAGGCGCCCGGCGCCAGGCGAGGACGCCGCCAACCGCGACGCCGACGATGCGGGACGGCTCCGCGAAGTGCTGATCGTCGATGAGAGTGGAGGTCGCGACGAGCGCGGTCAGCAGGACCACGCTGCCGACGGTGGTGAGCCGGTGGACGTCCGGAGGCATCGTCACCCGAGCTGCGAGCACCGGTCCGACGAACCGAAAAGCGTACGTACCCAAGGCCAATACGGCGATACCGACGAGCAGGGCGGGCGTCGAGGTGTTCATCCGATGGCCGCACGTCGACGGCGGGGGATCGGAACGACGAGCACCAGCGCAGCCAAAGCGAGTAGTACCGGTACCCCCACCGGGGTGAAGAACGAGGTGCCGACGGCGATGACGGCACCGGCGAGCGCGGCGTTGCGGGTGGCTCGCTCGCGCATCGCGGGCAGGATGAGAGCGAGGAGGACCGCCGGGAACGCGGCGTCCAATCCGAAGGCGTCGGTGTCGGTGATGAGTGTGCCGCCCGCCGAACCCACGAGCACCCCGACGTTCCACGAGACGAAAAGTCCTGCGCCGCATGCCCAATAGATTGCTCGACGCATCTTTGGTGCGTCCTGCGCAAGCGTGAACGCAACCGATTCGTCGATCATCAGGTGCGATCCGAGCAACCGCCATCCGATGGACTTCCCGAGCACGTCGCCGATCGAGAAGCCGAACAGGATGTGCCTGGCATTGGCCAGCAACCCGGCGGCGACCGCGGCGAAGATCCCACCGCCGGCGGCGAGGATCGCGACGAATGTGAACTGAGATGCACCGGCGAACACGACCACCGACATCAGCAGGGGCATCCACAGGGGGAAGCCGCTGCTGACGGCGATGGCGCCGAAGGACAGTCCGACAACGCCCACGGCGGCGCAGACGAGTGCGACGTCGCGGGTGGTGGCGGTATCAAGCGAGATGCCGAGCCGGGGTGTTCGCCATATCGAACGCATGGTCAACATGGTGAACGATGTCCGCGGTGTTCGTCAAGCCGAACGAAGGTAGTCTGAGCCGAACGGCACGGGGGTTGTCGACGAAACCGGAGGTCGGACATGGCCGGAGCGCCACTGCAGGCAATCGCTGCAGCACTGCAACGCGAACGGAAACGTACGGGGCTCTCGCTCGCCGAGGTGGCCCGCCGCGCGGGAGTGGCCAAATCGACGCTGTCGCAACTCGAGGCCGGCAATGGCAATCCGAGTGTGGAGACGCTGTGGGCGCTCAGTACCGCCCTCGATGTGCCCTTCGCCCATCTCGTCCAGCCGCCGACCCCCCGCGTGCAGGTGATCCGATCCGGTGAAGGTCCTGCGGTGGCGTCGGAGCAGTCCGACTACATGGCCACTGTGCTTGCTGCGTGTCCGCCACACGCCCGCCGCGACATCTACCTGATCACGGCGCAACCGGGCGAGCCGCGGGTGTCCGACCCTCACATGGCCGGAGTTGTCGAGCATCTGGTGATGGGCAGCGGTCGGGCCCTTGTCGGACTCATCGATGACCCCGTCGAACTGGGCCCGGGCGACTACATCAGCTACCCGGGCGATCTACCGCACACGTTCGAAGCCCTCGAACCGGACTGCACTGCGGTGCTCATCTCCGAACACGTGTGACAGGTGTCGATGAAATAACGCCGCAGCACCGGTCCATACGGGTGAGAACAACAAACCCTGGACCGAGGAGGTGCGGCGATGGCGGCAATCCGCCGCGGTATCAGCTTGCCCACCTTCGGGCCGCTGGCCGGAGCCGATTCGGTGGCGCAGATCGCCCGCACCGCCGATGACCTCGGCTTTCACAGTGTGTCCTCGGCCGACCGACTATTGCTGCCGGCCGACTCCGGACCCCTCGGCCAGGCCTGCCAGACACCCCGGCCGGTGTGGGATTGCATCGAGATGCTGACCTGGGCGGCCGCGCACACCACCAGGGTCCGGCTCGCGACCACGGTGGTGCACGCGCTGTTCCAGCCGCCGGTGGTCCTGGCCCGGCGGCTGGCCACCCTCGATCGGCTCAGCGGCGGACGGCTCGACGTCGGGATCGGCCAGGGCTGGACCCCGCACGAACACGAGTCGGCGGGGGTGTCGATGACCTCCCGGGTGGACGCGCTCGCCGAACATCTGGAATTGATGCGCCGATGCTGGCGCCCCGGCCCGGTGTCGTTCCAAGGCGAGCACTACCGGCTGCGACCGAGTTGGGTGGAACCGAAGCCTGCCCAGCCGACACTGCCCGTGTACATCGCGGCGATGACACCGCAGGGTGTCGCACAGGCGGCGGCCATTGCGGACGGCTTCATGTACCCGGTCACCACCTGGACCTCGGCCACCGAAGCGATCGGCCAATATCGGGAGGCCGGGGGCCGTGGCCCGGTTGCGCTACGGCTCAATCCGATCCGCGACTCCCTGCCCGGTGCACTCGACCGGTTCGCCGAGACCCTGTCCACCGATCTGGCGCAGGCGAGTGAACTCGGCGCGAGCGAGGTGCACTGGGAGCTGAACCAATCGACCATGACGCTCACCGAACAGTGCAAGGCCATGGCACTCATCACCGAAATGACCTAAATTAGAACGAGTTCTAGTTTGACGATTTGTCCGATATGGCGGTCGTCTGACGGTCAAACAAGTGAGGAAGTCGCGATGCAGGCGGAGTTGCCCGAGGTAGTGCCCGTTTCCGAGGTGTCGGAATGGTCCGATGAGGTGGACGTCGTGGTGGTCGGGTGCGGCATCTCGGGCGGCAGCGCGGCGGTGGAGGCCGCGTCGGCCGGCGCCCGTGTGCTTGTCCTCGAGCGGGCTGCGGCGGCAGGCGGGACATCGGCGATGGCCGGTGGTCACTTCTACCTCGGCGGCGGCACACCGGTGCAGCAGGCGACCGGGCACGAGGATTCGCCCGAGGAGATGGAGAAGTACCTCCTCGCCGTCTCCCGCGATCCCGAACCGGACAAGATCCACGCCTACTGCCAGGGCAGTGTCGAGCACTTCAACTGGCTCGAAAGTCTCGGTTTCGAGTTCGAGCGGTCGTATTGCCCCGAGAAGGCCGTCATCCAGCCCGGCACCCAGGGCCTGATGTTCACCGGCAACGAGAAGGTCTGGCCGTTCTGTGAAAAGGCCAAGCCGGCGCCGCGTGGTCACAAGGTGCCCGTCAAAGGCGACACCGGTGGGGCTGGCATGGTGACCGAGCTCCTGGTGAAGCGGCTTGCCGAGACGGGTAACGAGATCCGGTACGAGACCGGCGCCCGCAACCTGGTGGTCGACGAGTCCGGCGCTGTTGTCGGGCTGAAGTGGAAGCGGTTGCAGGAGACCGGTTTCATTCGCGCGAAAGCGGTGATCATCGCGGCAGGCGGGTTCGTGATGAACGAATCGATGGTCGCCGAGTTCACGCCGGAACTGGCCGAGAAGCCGTACACCCTCGGAAGCACCTACGACGACGGGCTGGGGATCCGGCTCGGCGCGTCGGTGGGTGGCGGGCTCAAGCACATGGATCAGTCGTTTGTCACTGCGCCGCTGTACCCGCCGTCGATCCTCCTGACGGGCCTTGCGGTCAACAAAGACGGCCGTCGTTTCGTCAACGAGGATTCCTACCACTCACGCACATCGGCATTCGTGATGGAGCAGCCGGACGCGATCGCCTACCTCATCGTGGACGAAGCGCACATGGAACGCCCGGAGTTCCCTCTCGTCCCGTTCATCGACGGCTGGGAGACCGTGGCCGAGATGGAAGACGGGCTCGGTATCCCGTCAGGACAGCTGCAAGAGACGCTGGACCGGTACAACAAGAACGCCGCCCGCGGTGAAGACCCGGACTTCGGCAAGCGTGCGGAGTGGCTTGCGCCCCAGGACAAGGGACCATGGGCGGCGTTCGACATGTCACTCGGCAAGGCGATGTACGCCGGCTTCACGATGGGCGGTCTTGCCACCTCCGCCGAAGGCCAGGTGCTCACCGACGACGGTTCGGTCATCAAGGGGCTCTATGCCGCAGGCGCAGGCGCAGCGAACATCGCCCAGGACGGCAAGGGCTACGCCAGTGGAACGCAGCTGGGTGAGGGGTCCTTCTTCGGTCGTCGAGCCGGCAGGCACGCTGCGTCGCTCTAGCGGGTTCTCTGGCCGCCGGCCTCGAGCTGGCGGGCCAGAGCCCGTGAGAAGACGTGCCGGAAGGTGAAGAACCGCACCGCGGTCGCGATCAGATTGACCAGCATGAGCAGGGCCAGTTCCAGCTTGCTCGAGGGGTGCTCGGAGATCTGGTGAAGGACGAACAGCGAGAACGCGCTCAGCGACCAGCCGAACGCAAACACTGCGATGCCCTGCACGTGATGGAGCAGGATCATCCGCTGTCCCCGAAGCCGGAAAGTGAAGGCGCGGTTGGCGCCGGTGTTGAGAACTGCCGCGATCAGCATCGAGACGAAGTTCGCGGCCTGCGCGCCGATCAGCGGATGAAGACTCAGGTACATCAGCGCATACGCAGTGGTGCACGCGATCCCGACAGCACAAAAGCGCAGAACCTGAACTGAAACAGGTCTGCGCAGAAAGTCGACTATGGTTCGCCGCTCGGCCGGATCGGACTCCGCCGGAGCGGTTTCGATCTGATCACCAGGGACCGGGCCTACCGTCACACCCCCCACGATATGGGAGACCCTGGAAAATTGTGTTATCGGCATGCGACTCGGGCCGGGACGGCCGGTCGGGGGGTGAACCGTCCCGGCCCGAATCTTGATCTACCTCAGCTGTGAGATGACGCGTCGGACATGGATCACATGGCCGGGGGCATCATCACGGTGTCGATGAGGTAGACGGTTGCGTTGGCGGTTTTCACACCACCACAGACCACTGCCGAATCGTTGGCCTTGAGCGAGTCGCCCGAGCCGGTCACGTTGACGGCCTGGCCCTCAACTGTGGTCTGCTCGCCCGCGACCTGCTCGGGGGTCAGCTGACCCGGCACGACGTGGTAGGTCAGGATCTTGGTCAGCAACGCGCTGTCGGTCTTCAGCGTCTCGATGGTGGCCGGATCGATCTTGGCGAAGGCATCATCGGTCGGCGCGAAGACGGTGAACTCGCCACCGTTGAGGGTGTCGACCAGGTTGACCTGCGGGTTCAGCTGTCCGGAGACGGCCTGGGTGAGGGTCTTGAGCATCGGGTTGTTGGATGCGGCGGTGGCCACCGGATCCATCGCCATGCCGTTCACGGAGCCCGCGCCGCTGGGGTTGGCCTCGGCGTATGCCGCGCAGCCCGGTCCGACCAGCGAAGCCGGCTCTGCCGAAGCGCTTGAGCCCGAGGTCATTTCGGACGAGGTCATCGGTGCCGATGCTGCTGTGCTCGAGGACGAGTCGGAACTGTCGTCCGAACACCCCGCCACGAGTCCTACTGCCAGGCCGACGCCCGCCACGGTCACTGCAAGTCGCTGAATTCGTTTGAGAGCCATGTTCGCTGTCCTATCCATTGCTGTCTTTTACGGAGGCGCAAACGACTTCGTCCACCATCTTGTGGCGGAGTGTGTCGATCACTTGGTCGATCACTGCAGGTTCGGAGCTGTGCCGGAATCGGATGGGTGTGGATGGAAAAACTTTTTCAGGCAGGTCATGACCATCCGTAACGTTCTCGGCGCCGAATCCCTCATCGATACCGACCCGATGACTTCTCTTGAAAGGCTGAGCAATTGCGAATCGCAGCGATGGCACGCGACGGACTTGCCGGTCTGATCGCGGTTGGTGCCGGCCTGGCAGCGGGCGAACTGGCGGCAGCGGCCGTCTCTTCCTACGCATCACCTTTCTATGCGGTCGGTTCGTTCCTTGTCGACCGGGCTCCCGCTCCGGTTCGCGAGTTCGCGATCGACACCTTCGGCACCAATGACAAGCCGGTTCTGTTGTGGGGCATCGCCGGTGCCGTGGTTGTCCTCGCGATCGTGGCCGGAATAGCCGAACGGCGCACTGTTCCAATCGGTTCCGCACTCATCGTCGCGTTCGGCGCCTTCGGGGTGCTCGCTGCGCTCCATCGACCGACATCTGACATGTGGTACGCCGCACCGTCTTTGGTGGCAATGGTCGTCGGCATCCTGGTCCTCAGAGGTCTGCGGGGATTTCTCTTCGGAGGGAGACGCGCGGGCCGTGACGATACGGCCACCAAGGACGTCTCCGCTCCCCTCGACACCGGGTCACACGCCGCGCCCAGCTCGTCCGACACCGGGTCGAGAGGGTTGTCCCGGCGCCAATTCGGCATCTCTGCCGGAGTGGTCGCGGCGGCGTCGGTGGCAGCCGCGTTCATCGGCCGGCAGGTGTCGACCATGGGCGATGTCATCGCCGACCGGCGTAGGGTCCGGCTTCCCCGTCCCGCCAGCGGCGCGGCGCCGATACCCGCGGGCGCCGATGTCGGGATCGACGGCGCAACGCCGTTCATGACGAACAACGCCGACTTCTACCGCATCGACACCGCGCTCCAGGTCCCCAAGCTCACCACCGGTGAGTGGAGCCTGAAGATCCACGGCATGGTGGACAACGAGGTCACCCTGACCTGGGACGACCTCATGGACATGCAGGCCCAGGAGCGGATCATCACACTGACCTGCGTCTCCAACGAGGTCGGCGGCAACCTGGCCGGCACGGCTCGCTGGACCGGTTACCCGATCAAAGACATTCTCGAGCGCGCCGGAGTGCAGGACGACGCCGACATGCTCTTCTCGACGAGTGTCGACGGCTGGACCTCCGGTACTCCGATCGACGCCCTGACCGACGGTCGCGACGCAATGCTTGTCATCGGGATGAACGGTGAACCGCTTCCCCTGGAGCACGGTTATCCCGTTCGGCAGCTCGTGCCCGGTCTGTACGGCTTCGTCTCGGCGACCAAATGGGTCGTCGATTGGGAGATCACCCGATTCGACAAGGCCGAGGCCTACTGGACCAAGCGGGATTGGGGCGTCAAGGCGCCGATCAAGACCGCATCGCGGATCGACAGGCCCGCAGGATTGTCGAAGTTGCCCGTGGGAGATGTGGTGATCGCCGGCACCGCCTGGGCGCAGCACCGAGGCATCGCGAAGGTCGAGGTGAGGGTCGACAACGGCCCGTGGAACACCGCGACCTTGGCCACCGAGTACTCCAATGACACCTGGCGACAGTGGTTCTGGACCTGGCAGGCCACCCCCGGCCAACACACCGTCTACTGCCGCGCAACCGACGAAACGGGGGCAGTGCAACCCGAAGAGAGGGTCGCCCCCATCCCCGACGGAGCGACCGGTTGGCACAACCGGGTGTTCCGGATCGAGTAGGTGAGTTGATGACTATCGCTAGTGTCATGGATGTGACCGACCGAATTCCCGGAGCTCGGGTAGATCTAGCTGATCTGTTGATCAGGACGGCCGGCCATGATCGACAGGCTTTCGCCGAGCTGTACGACGCGACGGGTTCCCGTGTATTCGGGCTGATCCTTCGAGTTCTGCGCGATCGTGGCTACGCAGAGGAGACAGTGCAGGAGGTGTACCTGCAGGTCTGGCAGAAGGCAGACAGTTTCGATCCCGCGTCGGGGTCGGCGCTGAGCTGGCTGCTCACCATCGCCCACCGGCGCGCCGTCGATCGGGTCCGGAGTGAGGAAGCGGCAGGCAAACGCGGCCACGACTACTCGGTCTCCAACGTGGAGACACCCACCGACACCGTCGCCGACTCGGTCGTGGCGGCCGAAGAACGATCCGACGTGATGGTGTGCCTCGGCAGCCTCACCGCCACCCAGCGGCAGAGCATCGAGCTGTCGTACTACGGCGGCATGACCTACCGGCAGGTCGCCGAGCGGCTCGACGCCGCACTCCCGACCATCAAATCCCGCATCCGCGACGGACTGCGACGCCTCAAAGACTGCTTGGAGGCGACTTCACATGGCTGACCACAGTTGGCTCGACGAGCATGTCGAGCTCTACGCGATCAACGCCCTGGACGACGACGAGGTGGAGCGCCTCGAACGCGAACTCGCCCAGGAACCTGAACCCGTCCGGTCCCAGTACCTGCGGGAAATCGGCCGCACCCGCGAAGCTCTCGTGGAGATGACCGCGGTCGACGAGACACCCCCGCCGCCCCAGCTGCGTGAAGCAGTGCTCGCGGCGCTTCCGACCGCGGTGCCGCAGGCCGACGCCGAGCCGGCAAAGGTGATCAGCCTGGCCGAACGTCGTCGACGTTTCAGCATCGCCGTCGGTGCCGTGGCAGCGGCGCTGATCCTCGTGATCGGCGGCGTCATGGTCGGACGCGTCACCGCCCCCGAAGAAAAGGCGCCGGTCAGCGCGCTCGAACAGCAGACCATGGCCATTCTCGGGTCGGCAGACATGCAGCTGAAGCGGGACTCGCTCAGTGACGGTGGAAGTGTCATCGTCGCGACATCACGAGAGGCCAATCAGGCTGTTGTGATCGCTGAGGGCCTACCGCCCACACCGCCCGGACAGACGTACCAGATGTGGTTGCTCGGCGAGGGCCACGACCCGACTTCGGTGGGGACGATGGGCGCCGAGCCCGTGCGGCAGGCCGTGCCGATCACGGACCTCACCGGTTCTGACCGGATCGCGGTGACCATCGAACCCGAGGGCGGCTCACCGCAGCCGACAGGTGAGGTCGTCACCGCAGTGCAGTTCTGACAACGCCCATTGATCATTTGCGTGGCCCAAACGCGCTGATCAAAGAGGCATGAGTCGAGATCTGTGTCACTCATCGCAGTGCGCTATGCCACACCGGGCAGGCCATTTGATCATGCTATGTTCCATCAAAGTGATGTGGCGTGCGCGTGTCGTGCGCCACATCAGGCATTGGTGGGCAAAAAATTCTGGGCGGCGAAAACCGGGCCGCACCGTGTGACTTGCCCGCACCCATGACGAGGGAGCGTGTATGAGTGTCGGCGTTGTGCGCGAGACGGCTGCGGGGGAGCGTCGGGTCGCGTTGGTTCCGAAGGTCGCGGCGTCTTTGGTGAACAAGGGCGTGTCGGTGATCGTCGAGTCCGGCGCGGGTCTGGGTGCGCTCATTCCCGATGAGTTGTATGTGGCGGCTGGTGCGTCGATCGGTGATGCGTGGTCGGCTGATGTGGTGGTGAAGGTCGACGCGCCCACCGATGAGGAGATCGGCAAGCTCAAGTCGGGTTCGTCGTTGATCGGATTTTTGGCTCCGCGTAATGCCGAGAATCAGATCGGTGCCCTCAAGTCGGCCGGTGTGCAGGGGTTTGCGGTGGAGGCCATTCCACGTATTTCGCGTGCGCAGTCGATGGATGCGTTGTCGTCGCAGGGCAACGTGGCCGGCTACAAGGCCGTGATCTTGGCTGCTGAGCGCTCCACCCGCTTCTTTCCGATGTTGACCACGGCCGCGGGCACGGTCAAGCCCGCGACGGTGCTGGTGCTCGGGGTGGGTGTGGCCGGGTTGCAGGCGTTGGCGACGGCGAAGCGCCTCGGTGCGCGGACCACCGGGTATGACGTGCGCCCGGAGGTGGCCGAGCAGGTCAAATCCGTGGGCGGGCAGTGGCTGGACCTGGGGATCGACGCTGCTGGTGAGGGTGGTTATGCCCGTGAACTCACCGACGACGAGCGGGCCAAGCAGCAGCAGGCTCTGGAGGACGCGATCAAGGGATTCGACGTGGTGATCACCACCGCCCTGGTGCCCGGTCGTCCGGCACCGCGTCTGGTGACCGCCGCTGCGGTGGAAGGCATGAAGCCGGGCTCGGTGGTGGTGGATCTGGCCGGTGAGACCGGCGGCAACTGCGAGCTGACCGAACCGGGCCAAGACGTGGTCAAGCACGACGTGATGATCTGCTCGCCGCTGAATCTGCCTGCGGGGATGCCCGAGCACGCCTCGGAGCTGTACGCCAAGAACATTCTCGCGCTGCTGGAGTTGATGCTCGATGACGAGGGCAACCTCGCCCCGGACTTCGAGGACGAAGTGCTGGCCAAGGCGTGCGTGACGCGCGAGACGACTGACGTGAAGGCAGGTGCCTGAGATGTATTCGGGTCTATTGGCGAATATCGCGATCTTGGTGTTGGCGGGTTTTGTGGGTTTCGCTGTCATCTCGAAGGTCCCCAACACGTTGCACACGCCGTTGATGTCGGGTACCAACGCCATTCACGGCATCGTGGTGCTCGGTGCGTTGATCGTGTTGGGCCGCTTGCCTGATGACGCCCCGTGGGGTGTGCGGATCATCGCGTTTGTCGCGTTGATCTTCGGAACCCTCAACGTGGTCGGTGGGTTCTTGGTGACCGACCGGATGCTGGGCATGTTCAAGAGCAAGAAGGCGCCGGTCGCGCCGGCTGAGGGAGCTGACAAATGAACAACCTCGTCCAGATCCTCTACATCATTGCGTTCTCACTGTTCATCTTCGGTCTGTCCGGGCTGACAGGTCCCAAGACCGCGGTCCGTGGCAACTGGATTGCCGCGGCCGGTATGGGTTTGGCCGTGGTCGCCACGCTCATCGACATCCGTGACACCTATGCCATCAACTGGATCCTGATCGCAGCGGGTCTGCTGATCGGTGTGATCTTGGGTGTGCCGCCGGCCAAACGCACCAAGATGACGGCCATGCCGCAGTTGGTGGCGTTGTTCAACGGTGTCGGTGGTGGCACGGTCGCGTTGATCGCGTGGGCCGAGTTCATCGAGACGGCAGGGTTTTCCGAGTTCAAGCACGGTGAGTCCCCGACCATCCACATCGTGATCGGGTCGCTGTTCGCGGCGATCATCGGTTCGGTGTCGTTCTGGGGTTCGCTGATCGCTTTCCTCAAGCTGCAGGAGTTGATGAACAAGAAGGTCGAGAAGGCATTCGTCAAGAACGCCAAGACCTTCCAGCTCGCCAACATCGCCTTGTTGATCGTTGCTGTCGCGGCGTGTGTGTACATCGGTGTCAACGCCACTCCGGGTGAGGGTTCGTCGCAGTGGTGGATCGTGCTGGTGCTGATCGCCGCCGGCATCATGGGGTTGTTCGTGGTGCTGCCGATCGGCGGCGCGGACATGCCGGTGGTGATCTCGCTGCTCAACGCGATGACCGGATTGTCGGCAGCGGCAGCTGGTTTGGCGTTGAACAACACCGCGATGATCGTGGCCGGCATGATCGTCGGCGCCTCGGGCAGCATTTTGACCAACCTGATGGCCACGGCGATGAACCGGTCCATCCCGGCGATTGTGTTCGGGTCCTTCGGTGGGGGCGGCGACGCAGCGGTGGGCGGTCCGGCCGGTGAGCAGGGCACCGTCAAGGCCACCTCAGCCGCCGATGCGGCGATCCAGATGGCCTATGCCTCGCAGGTGATCGTGGTTCCCGGTTACGGGCTCGCGGTGGCCCAAGCCCAGCATGCGGTCAAGGACATGGCGAGCATCCTCGAAGACAAGGGTGTGGAGGTCAAGTACGCCATCCACCCGGTCGCCGGTCGTATGCCCGGGCACATGAATGTGCTTCTGGCAGAAGCTGATGTCGAGTACGACGCGATGAAGGAAATGGATGACATCAACGGTGAGTTCTCACGCACCGACGTCACCCTCGTCATCGGCGCCAACGACGTCACCAACCCCGCCGCCCGCAACGACCCGTCGTCCCCGATCCACGGGATGCCGATCCTGAACGTCGATCAGTCGCGCTCGGTCATCGTCCTCAAACGAGGTATGGCATCGGGTTACGCCGGTATCGACAACCCGTTGTTCACCGCCCCGGGCACCTCGATGCTCTTCGGCGACGCCAAGAAGTCCGTCGGCCTGGTCATCGAAGAACTCAAAGCGCTCTAGAGCTGATACCGAAGCCGGCGGGGGCCAACCCCTCCGGCTTCGGTGAGTTCCTCCGGTTGCAACCGGAGGCCGTGGCCGGAGCCGGAGGGTGTGTGGGTCGAGCGCCTCTGAGGTCAGAACCAGTTCGGGTCGGCGTCCAGAGTTGTGCGGTCCAGGTCGGCCAGCAGATCGAACTGCGGGCCGGTGCGGGGCAGTTCATATCGATAGAAGTACTGGGCTGCAGCACGTTTGCCGTCGTAGAAGTCGCCCTGCCCACCGTCGGCCGCGATGAGTTGCTCGAGCCACATCCAGGCGATCACCACGTGTCCGGCGGCCTCGAGGTAGATCGATGAGTTCGCCAGACTGACCGCCGGGTCTCCGGCGGACCACAGCTGCCCGGTGACCTCGACCAATCGTTCGACGGCCGTCCGCAGGGCGTCTGCCTTGGCTGCGTCCACGCTCGCGCCCCGGTCAACGGTGGCGGAGATGGTGTCGACGAGCAGCTGCAACCCTGCGCCGCCTTTCATCACCACCTTGCGACCGAGTAGGTCCAGACCCTGAATGCCGTGTGTGCCTTCGTGAATGGGATTGAGGCGGTTGTCCCGGTAGAGCTGCTCGACATCGAATTCCTTGGTGTAGCCGTACCCTCCGAGCACTTGGATGGCCAGGCTGTTCGCTTCCAGACACCACTGCGATGGCCAGCTCTTCGCGATCGGGGTGAGGACGTCGAGCAGGAATTCGATCCGGGCGGCTTCTTCTGGGGAGGGGGCGGTCTGCTGTTCGTCGACCAACTTGGAGCAGTAGAGGCCCAGGGCCAGGGCTCCCTCCACGTATGACTTCTGCGCCAACAACATTCGTTTGACATCGGCGTGCTCGATGATGGGCACCGGCGCAGAGGCCGGGTCCTTGCTGGTGGGTACGCGGCCCTGCGTGCGGGTCTTGGCGTACTCGAGCGACTGCTGATATCCGGCGTAGCCGAGTGAGGTGGCCAGGAACCCGACACCGATCCGGGCCTCGTTCATCATCCGGAACATGTACGAAAGACCGCGATGGACGTCGCCCACGAGATAGCCGACCGCACCGGCTTCCCCCGTGGGCTGATACTTGCCCTCTCCGAAGTTCAGCAGGGTGTTGCTGGTGCCGCGGTTACCCATCTTGTGGTTGAGGCCAACCAGCACAACGTCATTGCGGGTTCCGTCGGCGAGGAACTTCGGCACCACGAACAGCGAGATGCCTTTGACGCCCGGGCCACCATCGGGTGCCTTCGCCAGCACGAGATGCACGATGTTCTCGGACAATTCGTGATCGCCGCCGGAGATCCACATCTTGGTGCCGGTGATGCGATAGCTGCCGTCGTCGACGGGCACGGCCTTGGTGGTGATGTCGGCCAGCGATGAACCGGCCTGCGGCTCGGACAGGCACATGGTGCCGAAGAAACGGCCTTCGAGCATCGGCCGCACCCAGGTGTCGATCTGCTCGTCGGTGCCGTACTCCACCAACAGGTTGGCGTTCGCCATAGTCAGGAAGGGATATGACGACGTGGATGCGTTGGCGGATTGGAACCACGCCATGGCGGCACGGGTCACCACCGTGGGCAGTTGCATGCCCCCGACCTCATCGTCGAATTGGGCCGCGATGAACCCGGCCTTGCTGAACTCGTCGAGTGCGGCGCCGACCTCGTCGATCATCTCGACTTTGCCGTCGGCACCCATGGTGGGCTCGTTCTGGTCGGCCTTCTTGTTGTGTGGTGCAAACCGCTTGATGGCGATATCTTCGCTGAGGTCGAGGATGCTGTCGAACGTCTCACGGGAATGCTCGGAGTAGCGTTCGCGCTCGATCAATGCGGTGGCATCAAGCCATTCGTAGAGCATGAAGTCGAGATCGCGTCGGGAAAGTGGGGCGGCCATGTGGATCTCCTAGCGTCCGAGCCCGGTGTGGCTGTTCGACTTCCATACAACCACCGGACGAGCGTGCGGTGGTCCAGACCTTGCCCCGCCAGGCCTGGCCACGCCGAGCGAAACGCGGTTAGGAGCGATCCGGTGTCGGGACGTGCGAATGTGGATTAACTTGTCCGCCTTCGACGGGAGAAACCCATGCCCCGATACCTGACCTACGAGCTCATCGACGACGGCGCCATCGCCCGGATCATGCTGGACCGGCCGAAGACGCGCAACGCTCAGAACCGCGGCCTGCTGGTCGAACTCGACGAGGCATTCAAGGCCGCGGAGGCAGACGATCGGGTGCGGGTGATCATCCTCGGCGGCACCGGACCCATGTTCACCTCCGGCCACGACCTCGGGTCGTCGGACGACCGGGCCGAACGAGCGCCCGGCCCGGACCAGCATCCGACGATGTCCACCTATGGCGGGACCAAAGCGGGCACCGAAGCCCGGATGCTGCAGGAGTGGCACTTCTTCTTCGACAACACCCGGCGGTGGCGCAATCTCCGCAAGATCACCATCGCCCAGACGCACGGCACGGTGTACGCCGCGGGTCTGATGCTGGCGTGGGCCTGCGACCTCATCACCGCGGACACCGACACGATGTTCGCCGACGTGGTCGGGTCGCGCCTGGGCATGTGTGGTGTCGAGTATTTCGGTCATCCGTGGGAGTTCGGGCCAAGGCGGGCCAAAGAGCTACTGCTGACCGGGGATTCGATCAGCGCGCAAGAGGCGCATCAGATCGGGATGGTGAGCAAGATCTTCGCCCCCGACGAACTCGCCGACAAGACCCTGGACCTGGCTCGCCGGATCGCTCAGCGTCCTACGGTTGCCTCCCTGCTGATCAAGGAATCGGTGAACCAGTCCGTCGACAACATGGGCTTCTACAACGCGCTGAACGCCTGCTTCTCGCTGCATCAGATCAACCATGCCCACTGGGCCGAGGTGACGGCAGGCGAGACGATCATCGGTACTCCCGACCACGGCGTCGAGAGCTGGAAGACCGCCGCGCCCGTCCACGAACGGCAGGTCGATTCGCCCTGGTGAGGGTGCGCCGAGGGCTGCGGTTCGGCGCCGGACGGCGATCGCGGGCTTGTTACTGACCTGAGACCGCGTGGGTGCGAGGCCGTAGCTCTGGTGCCCTACTGTGGCTGTAGTGACTCATGTTGCGCGTGTGACGCGCATAAACCGGACGTTCGTGGTTGCCGCGGCGGCAATCGGCATGTCCACCGGGGCGGTGGCCATGGTTCCGACCGTGATCAGCCCGACCATCGCCGTGATGCCGACCGCATCGGCAGGCGACGTGACCGGCATGTACAACGCCGCCCAGCTGGGGTTCCGCACCGGCGACATCGCGACCGGTCTGAACGCCTTGCGCAGGTTGCTCGCGGCGAACCCGAGCGACCGTGATGCGCTGGCGCTCCAGGCGCTGTGGTCGGACTACAACGCCGACAGGGCCACCACCCAGGCGGCGGTGAACGCATTGCGGAGTGTTGATCCCGCTCGTGCGGCGGCGATCTCGCGGGCACTGACCGCTGTCGGCACGGGAGTGCTGGTCGGTCCCGATCCGGTACCGCGCCTGCTGTCGC
Organism: Williamsia muralis; assembly: GCF_051487485.1. Lineage (GTDB taxonomy): Bacteria > Actinomycetota > Actinomycetes > Mycobacteriales > Mycobacteriaceae > Williamsia > Williamsia muralis_B. The sequence goes on from NZ_JAHVCV010000007.1 coordinate 72,206, forward strand.
CGTCCACCGGCATCGTCCTCATCGGTGTCGGCCCGCCGGCGGCCGGTGGATTCGATGGCGAGATGACCGCCCGGTTGGTCGCGGCCTGGCTGCAGGCCGTGGCAGCCCCACGGTCGCCCATCATCGTCGTCGGCAACAACCCCGGCGTCCGAGAATGGCTGACGACAAAGGCCATCGCTTCGTCGATGATTCACGTGGAACCACGCGCAACCACCCTGGTGCAGAGCGCACTGCTCGGTGCCGAGAAAGCCGCGGAGCTGCGACTTCGCGACGTGGTGCTGGTGACCTCTCCCGACCAGGTGCGCCGTGCGGCCGTCGACTTCCAGGTCGCCGGCGTCACAGTGGCCCGTGCGACGACAACAATCACCGATCTGTTCGCCCACGTCGCCGTGCCTGCGAAGGTGGACCAGTGGGACATCTACCTCGACGCCTCTCGCGTGCTCGGCCTTCCCGACACAAGGGGCTGAGAGCAGAGCGCAGACCGACCACGCGGCTGATCCTTGTCGCGATCGTCGGGGTGCTGGCAACAGCCTGTGCCCCCGGGATGATCTTCGGTCCCGACTTCGTGTTGTTCACCCCGAAGGCCGCCCCGATCGTCGACCGCGCCGACTGTCTGACCCCGGACATCTACACGGGATTGACCGGCCTGGGCCAGTGGCCCTCGGCGGACATCGCACCGGCCCCTGAGCTCGGCTACCCACCTGACGGCTTCGAGCCGGTGTCCGTGGTGCGGTGTGAACTCGCGCAGAACCCGGCGGGGAACACAACAGTCGACGCCGTATCACTGGCCGGCGACGTTGCCGCGGTGGTGGAGGCGTTCTCGATCGAATCGAGGCGATATCCCGACAACGTGTCGATCAGCTGCGCCATCAGTGTGGATCCGGCTGTCGGGCTGTGGCTGGTCGACGCCCGAGGTCGCGCATTCCGGCCGGCCTGGCCGTCGGTTCCGTGCAGTTTTCGGGAGGAGCCTCTTGATGCGCTCAGAGCGCTGCACGAAGTCGGACGGCAGTCGTTCGACACCGGGGTCCCGATCACCTTGCCCCGCAATTGCACCGAGCGATCGAGCGGAGGGCTCCACGTCGACGATGCCGCCCTGAAAGTCGTCCGGCGCGAGGTGGCGGCGGGTGTCGGTCCCGTCCTGTCCGTCCTGCCCCTGCCGATCGATGACGTGGGTCCGCTGCAGGTATGTCGTCACGGAGTGGACGAGCCGGTACCCGGCGGGTGGCAGATCTGGCTCTCGGCGCATGAGAGTGCGCAGATGATCCGGTCGTACCTCGACGCGTCGGCCGCACCTGCGTGCGGCGTTGCCGCCACACAGATGGCAACGGTGGTGTTGCGTCGACCGGATGGCTCGGGTGGATCGAGTGTGTTGGTGGAGCTCGACGGATGCCGGCGCATCGGGGACGGCGTCGCACCTGCCTGGCTGATCGATCGCCTCCGCCGATAGCGCGTCCGGGCCGGTGTCAGTCCACCGGCACCGAGCGGAAGTGGCTGATCACACGGCCTTCGGCGTACACATGAAAGGCGAGCCCTGGAGGCTGGCCCTCGTTGATCACCTCGGCGCCTTCGAAGGGCAGATTCAGCGTGGACGCAACCCCCGGCGCAAGACACAGCGGGCGCCCGGCGAAGGCGGTGACCGCACCGGTGTGCGCGTGGCCGCACATGAAGTTGACGATGTTGGGATGTTTGTCGACCAGGGCGATCAGTCGCTCTTCGCCGGTCTGACGAATAGTGTCCATGAACGGCATCTGCAGCATGACCGGCGGGTGGTGGAAGGCGATGAACACCGGGACGTGCGGACCGGCCGAGGAGATCTCGGCATCCATCCACGCGATGGTCGCATCGTCGAGATATCCCTCGTTGCGCCCGGGAATCGAGCTGTCGCACACCAGGAACAGGCCGCCCGCGATGGTCCGGGAGTGATTGAGGGGCCGGTCGGTGATGTGGGTGCCGAGGAGGCCGTGACTGAACTCGCCGCGGTCGTCGTGGTTGCCGGGACAGATGAGGATCGGCAAATCGCTGCGCAGGGTGGCGGCCGCTTCCTCGTACTGCGACTGCTTGCCGGTGTCGGTGATGTCGCCGGTGATCACCAGTGCGTCGATGCCCTCGGCACGCGCGTTGATGTAGTCGAGCACAGCGGTGATACGCCGGCGGGCGCGGAGGGTCCCGTTGAAATGCAGATCACTCATGTGCGCGACGACGAGCACGTGGCCTCCTTCTGTACGGCTGTGACGACCGATCTGGGGCGACCGATTCGGGCAGCCAGTACTCGGGGTACCCAATTCGGGGCGAACGAGCGAGGGGGGTCACGACGAGCGCCAGGCTAGACCGTAACGCGCCGCGGACAACCCGACGCGTTCAGCATCGGTCGATCGTCGGCGTCACGCGCCCGCCGAACCGCCGTCACAGGTCCCCGGGCAGCTTGTCGCGGCGGATTCCACGCCAAGAGGGGTGACGCAGATGACCGGTGCTCGTCCAGTCCATGAATCTCACATCGGCGACAAGCTTCGGCAACACCCATACGGCGTCGGATTCCACAGGCCGATCCAGGTTGCCGATGAACGGCGAGGTCTTGCGGCGCAGCGGCTCGAGTTCCTCCATCAGGGACTCGAGCTGGCTGTCGGTGAAACCGGTGCCGACCCGGCCCACGTAACGCAGGCCGGTTGCCTCCGGCAACCCCATCAGCAGTGACCCGATGCGTTGACTGCGGCCTCCTTTGCCGGGACGCCAGCCGCCGATCACCACCTCGATGTCGGTCCAGTTCTTCTGTTTCCGCCACGTCTTCGTGCGGCGACCCTGCTGATAGATGGAATCGCGGCGCTTGGCCACCACCCCTTCCCAGCCCCGTTCACGGCTGATGGCAACGGCATTGGAGCCGGGCCCGTCGAGGAGCGGCGGCAGCTGCACCCGCGAATCGGACGAAAACGCCTGCGCGACTTCCTCGAGCAGCTTGCGCCGGTCCTCCCACTTGAGCTTGAGAAGCGACGAACCGTTGAGGTAGAGGATGTCGAAGAGCAAGAACTTGATGTCGAGGTCCTCGGTGGCCGCGCTGCGTCCGGCGAGCCGGGTGAAGTTGGTACGGCCCTTCTCGTCGAACGCCACCACCTCGCCGTCGAGGACCACGTCGAGCAGTCCGAGATCGTCGGCGATGGGGTGGAGCTGGGGGAAGTCCTTGGTCATGTCGATGCCCGAACGCGACGTGAGCTGGAGCTTTCCCTCGATGTAGCGCAACAGGATCCGGTAACCGTCCCACTTGCCCTCGAAAGCCCACTTGTCGTCGGTCAGTTCTTCGATGAGCTCGTCGGTGGCGAGCATCGGTCGTGGGTCGGCGAGGCTGTCGGGCACGATCGGCCGCGGCTCGTCGGACATCAGATGCGCCAACCAGTTCTTGTCGCCGGTCTTGATCAGCGCATACCGGCCTTGAATTCGTTTGCCGTGCAATCGGACGATGATCTCTTTGTCGCGCCACTTCTCGGTCTCGTAAGTGCCGCGGTCCCAGATCTCGACATGCCCGCCGCCGTACTCCCCGGCGGGGATGTCGCCTGCGAAGTCGGCGTAGTCGATCGGGTGGTCCTCGGTCTGCACGGCCAGCCGGTTCTGGTCACCGTCGAGCGGCAGGTTCTTGGGCACCGCCCACGACACGAGCACCCCGCCCCGTTCGAGCCGGAAGTCGTAGTGCAGCCGGCGGGCGTGGTGCTCCTGGATCACGAAGATGGGCCCGGCGGCCTGCTCGTCTTCGGATCGGCTGTCGCCGAACGGCTCCGGCGTCTTTCGCTCGTCGCGTTTGCGCCGGTACTCCCCGAGGTCGACCACCGGCGGAGAAGCCGCGGCACTGCCGGGCGCTGGCTTCTCGGGCTTTTCTGGGTTCGCCGCGACCTCGCCGTCGCCGGATTCTGCTTCGAGTCCGATCAGCAGGTCGCCGAAATGTTCAAGCCTGTCTGGCATCTCGTCGAACGAGATGTGCCGGATGTCTTTGTCGGCCAGCTCATCCCAGTGCCGGGGAGCGGCGACCCAGGGTTCCTCGCGGCCACGCATCGAGTAGGGCGCCAGCGTGGTCTTGGAGGCACTGTTCTGGCTCCAGTCGACGAACACCTTGCCGCCGCGCACCGATTTGGTCATCTGCGCAGTCACCAGATCGGGGGTCTCGTTCTGCAACTGGGTGCCGATCTGCCTGGCGACCTTGCGTGCGGAATCCGACGAGATGGCCTTGTCGAGCCGGAAATAGATGTGGATTCCCTTGGAGCCGCTGGTCACCGGGAAGCACGGCAGTCCGATGCCGTCGAGCATCTCCTTGATGCGCAGCGCCACCTTCGCGCACTGGAACAACGTGACGTCCGGCCCGGGGTCGAGATCGAGGACCACTCGATCGGTCATCCGATCGACTTTGTACGGGACGTCGGCCTGACCCGGCGGCAGCGTCCACTGCGGCACGTGCAGCTCCAACGCGGCTTGCTGTGCGAGCCAGACAAACTCGGCACGCGAGGTCAGCACCGGGTAGACCACCTTGCGGTCGCTGTGGTCCAGACGGACCCGCCCGAGCCATTCCGGCGCATGGTCGGGCAGGTTCTTCTCGAAGAACGGGGTCGAGTTCACACCGTCCGGCCACCTCTTGCGGGTCACCGGCCGGTCACGGATGTGCGGCAACATCATCGAGCTGATGTCGCTGTAGTACTCGATGACCTGCGCCTTGACGGTCCCGGTTGCCGGGTAGATCACCTTGTCGAGGTGGGTCACTGCGATCTTGTGACCGTCGACCTCGAGTGTGTTGCGGCTGGCCATGGCTCGGACTTTCCTGGTGGAGGGGGCTGCGTCTTGTGCGAGATACCTGCACAATGACGATATGCGCTCGATCTGGAAAGGCGATCTCAGCTTTGGCTTGGTCAACGTACCGGTCAAGGTCTATTCAGCGACCGAGAGTCACGATCGCAAATCCCATCAGGTCGACTCGAACGACGGCACCCGCATCCGCTATCGAAAGGTCCGAGAGGGCACCGACGAAGAGGTCGAGTTCTCGCAGATCGCCAACGCGTACGAGAGCGACACCGGTCAGACCGTGGTGCTGACCAAGGACGATCTGGCCGAGCTGCCCGTCCAGCGCAGTCCGGAGATCTCGATCACCGACTTCGTCCCGGTTGACCAGGTCGACCCGATCTACTTCGACAAGCCGTATTACCTGGAGCCGGCCAGCAAGTCGCCGAAAGCGTACGCGCTGATGCGCGAGGCGCTCAAAGACACAGACCGGCTGGCGATTGCCACCTTCACCCTCCGTAACCGCACCCGGTTGGCAGCACTACGAGTGGTCGGAAATGTGCTGACCCTCCAGACATTGCTCTGGCCGGACGAAGTCCGCGAGGCGGCATTCCCGTCACTCGACGAGTCGCCCGACCTCAAGCCGCAGGAACTCAAGATGGCGGCCTCGCTCATCGAGTCGATGTCGGCGGATTTCGACCCGACCCAGTACGAGGACACCTATCAGAACGAGTTGAGCAAGCTGATCGAGGCCAAGGCGGAGGGCACCGAAGCGTTCACCGCACCTGAGAAGGCGGAGGACGAAGACGACGACTCCGAGGTGGCCGACCTGCTCGCTGCGCTGCGCGCATCGGTGAAGAACCGCACCGGCTCGGCCGACGACTCCGACGACGCAGACGGCAGCGAGGACTCTGATTCGGGCAAGACGCCCGCGAAGAAGACGGCCGCGAAGAAGGCACCTGCCAAGAAGGCTCCGGCCAAGAAGGCTGCGGCGAAATCAACCGCTGCCAAAAAGGCCCCGGCAAAACGTAAGGCTGGCTGACCCGAAGCCGCGGTTGACCTGCGGCCATACCGAATATCATCCGTGAGGCCGATGGCCGTCGCTCGGTCCTCTGGCAATCTGGACAGATCGAACAGCAACAGGAACAAGAAGCCGGTGGCGCAGTGAGCGAACCGATGAGCGCCCGAGCCCGCCGGCGCGTCACCGCCATCGAGATCGCCGAAGCAGCGGCCCTCGCAGACGTCGCGGCGGCGATCTGTGTGTTGAGCCGGTTTCTGCCCATCGGGGGCGCGGCCTCATTGGTCGCATCCGTGCCGTTCGCGATCCTTGCCGGGCGCCGGCGCCTGCGGGTGAGCCTGCTCGGCGCGCTCACCGGGTACATCGTGGCGTTCTTGTTCGGCGGGTTCTCCGCCGCGAACCTGGTCGGAAGCGCGGCGATCTTCGGCACGCTCTCGGGCATCGCGTTACGTCGTGGCTGGAACGCTCCCCGGGTCACCCTCACCGCACTGCTCGCTATCGCGGTGCCGTCGGCCGCTGTTGCGACCGGTTTCCTGGCGTTGTTCACCGATTACCGCGAGTTCATGATCAAACAGATCGACAACGGGTGGCGGGGCACCAAGCGGTTGATGGACAACGCGGGCTTCGACCAGTTCACGTCCGTGGTCGATCCGGCGGTCAACTGGTGTCTCGACTACTGGTGGATCGCGATACCCGCGTCCGGAATCGCGGGGGTCACGTTCTCCGCTCTGACCGTGTTCCTCCTTCATCGCCGCCCGGTCCCGCCGATGATCGCCCGACTGGGCACACCGCACACCGACGAACGACGTCCGGACTCCGGCCCCGTCGGCCCCTTGCCCGTGCGTCTGGACAACGTCGCCGTCACGTACCCGGGTGCAACAGAGCCGGTCATCGCCGATGTGTCGATGACCCTGGCGGCCGGGGAACTGGTGGCGGTGACCGGGCCCAACGGAGTCGGCAAATCGACTCTCGCCAAAGTGGTCGCCGGTCGTGATCCCACCGCCGGCACCGTCAGTCGGCCCGGGGCGGTCGGACTGGGTCGTCCGGGTGGCACCGCGGTGATCAGTCAACGGCCCGAGACCCAGGTGTTGGGCATGGTGGTGGCCGATGACCTCGCGTGGGGCAATCCAGGCCTGACCGAAATCCAGATGGAGGCACTGCTCGATCAGGTCGGTCTGGGCGGGATGTTGTACCGCGAGACCGGGACCCTGTCGGGTGGTCAGCTGCAACGTCTTGCGATAGCGGCGGCGCTGTCCCGACATCCTGCCGTGCTCATCAGTGACGAATCCACGGCGATGATCGACCAGGAGGGTCGCGCGGCTGTCAACGGGATCTTCCGGTCGCTCGCCGACCACGGTGAGACCGCCGTCCTCCAGATCACCCACGACACCGACGAATCGGCCGTCGCCGACCGGGAGATCGCGCTGGACTCCCGGCATTCGTCGGTGTCCACCAAGTTGCGAACCACCACCGGCGCCGGCCGCGCCATCCGCGGCGCCCAGGTCAGCCTGATCGACGTCGGGTACGCCCACGACGCCGGAACGCCTTGGCACAACCAGATTTTCAGCGGGTTGAACCTGCACTTCGAGCCGGGTTCGGCCGTGCTGCTCACCGGCCCCAACGGAGCCGGCAAGTCCACCCTCGCAAGGGTGATGACCGGGCTGCAGCAGCCCACCTCGGGCCGGGTGCTGGTCGACGGGATGCCGGTGCAGAACGGTCGGCAACACGCGTTGCTCGGGTTCCAGTATTCGCGCCTGCAGATCGTTCGGTCTCGCGCCCGCGCGGACGTCAAAGATGCCGCGGGTGTCGACGACACCGCGGCCAACGCGGCGCTGCTCGAACTCGGCCTCAACTCCGCGGTCATCGGTGACGCACTGGTGGACGAGTTGTCGGTGGGTCAGCAACGCCGGGTGGCCCTGGCCGGGCTACTCGCCTGCAAGCCGCGACTGCTGGTTCTCGACGAGCCGCTCGCCGGTCTGGACGCCCCGGCTCGCGCCGCGATGGTCGCCGCGCTGCAGCGGGTGAAGGCGTCGGGCACCACACTCGTGGTGATCTCGCATGATGTCGGTGAGCTCGACGAGCTCGTCGACAGGACGATTGTCGTCGACGAGGGCACCGTCGACGGGCAGCCGGTCACGCCGGCGCCGCCGCCGTCGAGTCTGAAATCCACCGCGAACCTGGCCAGCGTGGTGCGCACGCTGCCGCACGCCTCACCCGCGCGCAAGTGGTGGGTGGGGACAAAACTGGTGATGTTGGCGGCGATCGCGCTGATGTTCGCGCTCGAACCCACCTGGCTCAGTGTTGCCGTCGGCGCCACGATCGCCGCAGGTTGGACCGTGCTGGGCAGGGTGCCGCGCGCTGCCGTTCCCCGACTGCCGCTCTGGCTCGTCGGGATCACACTCTTCGGCGGGTTCATCACCGCCCTCGGTGGCGACGAGCCATACGTCATCGTCGGCGGGGTGGAGTTCGGGATGGGCGGTGCCGCGTACTGGGGAATCCTCATCTGCATGACGGTCATCTCGCTGTACAGCGCGTTGCTGTTCTGCTGGACCACCCCGATGGTCGAGATACCTGCGTTTGCTCAGAGGCTGGTCGGGTGGGCAGCGCGGCTGGGTATCCCCGCGCAGTCGGCCGCGGTGTCGGTGGCCCTTGCGCTGCGGTTGTGCCCGTTCCTGATCAGTGATTTCCGCACCTTGCTGCAGACCATCGCCCAGCGCAGGTCCGACAAAGAGCAGACGGCGCGGGAGAGGATCAACGGGTGGGCGGCCTGTCTGCCGATCGTGTGTTCACTTGCCTGCCAGAACGGGCGCGAGCTCGCGGCCGCCATCGAAGCCCGAGGTGGCGTGGGATCGGTGTCCCGATCTGACCGGAGTCCGAGATTTATGGACCTCCTCGTGCTTATCGTGGTCCTCGGGTCGGTAGGCGCGGTCGTCGCGCTGGGATGAGCCCCCGCGGCCACGGCCGCGCTCGGGCAGACGGCCCGGTGCCGCGACAAGTGGAGGTCTGCGCAGTGATTGACGATCAACGGCAAGAGCACATCCGAGGGCAAGAACGCCCGGAAGCGCCCGACGTCTCTGACACCGACATCCCCTACACCGACGTTGTCATCATCGGTGCGGGGCTGTCAGGGATCGGCGCGGCCTACCGGATCGCCGAGAAGAATCCATCTCTCACCTACACACTGCTCGAGCGCCGTTCCAGAATCGGCGGCACCTGGGACCTGTTCCGGTACCCCGGAATCCGCTCGGACAGCGACATCTTCACCCTCAGCTTTCCGTACGAGCCCTGGACGCGTGAGGAGTCGGTGGCCGACGGCGACCACATCCGCGACTACATCACCGCCACCGCACACAAGTACGGCATCGATCGGCACATCCGGTTCGACACCAGAGTCCGGTCGGCCGATTGGGATTCGTCCTCCGACACCTGGACCGTGCATGCCGAGCACAACGGCACCGAGGCCACGTTCCGGTGCCGGTTCCTGTTCTTCGGCACCGGCTACTACAACTACGACGAGGGCTACACACCTGAGTTCGAGGGTCTGGAGAACTTCGCCGGCCAGGTGATCCATCCTCAGTTCTGGCCGGAGGATATCGACGTCACCGGCAAGAAGGTGGTGGTGATCGGCAGCGGGGCGACGGCGATCACGCTGATCCCGGCTCTTGCCAAGGCAGCGGAGTCGGTGACGATGCTCCAGCGGACACCCACGTACATCATCTCGATGCCGAAGGTGGAGCCACTGGCCAATGTGATCCGAAAGGTGCTGCCAGGCAAGATCGCTCACAACGTGGTGCGGTGGCGCAACGTTCTCCTGAACTCCTTCATCTACCTCGTCGCACGCAAGTCGCCCGGCGTCGCGAAGCGGTTCCTGCGCAACATCGCTGTCCGCAACCTCCCCGAGGGTTACGACGTCGACACCCACTTCAAACCCTCCTACCAGCCGTGGGACCAGCGGATGTGTCTGGCGCCCGGCGCTGATCTGTACAAGGCCATCGCCGAGGGCAAGGCGTCCGTGGTCACCGACCACATCGACACGTTCGATTCCGACGGGATCCGGCTCCGGTCAGGGGAGCACCTGGACGCCGACATCATCGTCACGGCCACCGGACTGCAACTGCAAGCGCTGGGCGGGATCGCCGTCAGCGTCGATGGTGAGGACGTCAAACCGAGCGATCGATTCGTCTACAAGGGCCACATGCTCGAAGACGTGCCGAACATGTCCTGGTGTGTGGGCTATACCAACGCATCATGGACGCTGCGCGCCGACATGACGGCGCAATCGGTGGCGAAGTTGCTGGCGCACATGACGTCTCACGGCTACACGCACGCCTACCCGCATCTCGGCGACGAGGTGCTAACAGAGAAGTTCGCGTGGGACATCAAGGCGGGTTACGTCCTGCGATCGCCGCATGCGCTGCCGAAGTCGGGCACCAGACGTCCCTGGAACGTGCGACAAAACTTTCTCCTCGATTCCCTCGATCACCGTTTCGATCGCATCGGCGAATCGATGATCTTCGGCCGGGCCACCACCCCCGCCGCCGCACCGACGGTCCCCGAGTCGTCCGTGCGGTGATTGAATCGGTGCGGTGAGCACATCGGACACAGAAGCGGCAGCTGACGAGCCGAGGCCTCCGGGCCGGCCTCGCGACGGTTCGATCGACGACCGGATAGTCGCGGTGACCCGCGAAATGCTCCTCGATGTCGGGTGGGAGGGTCTGAGCCTGCGTGCTGTCGCGGCGAAAGCCGGCGTCGGGCGGGCGAGTCTGCGCCGCCGGTGGCGTACCAAGGCCGAACTCGTGTTGCATGCGATCCTCGGGCCCGAGCCCGACATGTCGCGGTTCGACGGATCCGACCGGGTGCAGTGGATCACCGAGACGGTCAACGGAAGTCACGAATTGTTCGCCACCCCGGAGGTACGGGCCGCGGTCCCCGGATTGCTTCAGGCGCTGCGGGAGAACGATGACCTACGCCGGCGCCTGTGGTCGGATTTCAGTGGGCCGCCCGCATCGTTGTTCGCCGCCGACCCGGAGTCGACCAAGTCTGCCGATCCGGACATCAATGCCCGCGCCATCTTGGCCCTCGCTGCGGGGTCGGCGCTGTTCCTCAGCGCGGTGGCCACCGACGACGACTCCGACGTCTTGCGGCGTAGGATCATCGAAATCCTCACGGCCGCATTGTGATGCAGGTTCTTTCGCCCGCCCAGATCACTTCGGTGAAGCGGTGGTGAGGGTTTCGAGGATCGCGGTCTCCGCCGAGCGCCAGGTCAGGGCGAGGTCGGTGCGGGTCAACGAGTCGTCCGTCGGGGTGGCCGCGGTCAGCAACTGCGCGGCCTCGTAACTCAGTCCGCCGATCGGAACAATCCCGGCCACGGTGTCGGCGATCCGGCCCAGTGTACGGAACACGCTGCCCGGCAACGGTATCCGAACGAATCGGCGTCCAGTTCCGCGTTCGAGCAGATCGATCATGCGCGCGAACGTCAGCATCTGACCGCCCAGGATGTACCGACGCGGACCGCGCCCGGGCGTCATCATCGCCACGTGTGCGTCGGCCACATCGCGAACGTCGATCATCTGCATACCCCCGTCGACCACCGGCGCGATCCTCGACCGGACGATGGGCGACCAACCGCGCTCGGTCACACCCGCGGCGGTCTGCAGCGCCGGCCCGACAACGCTCGCGGGGTACGTCACCACCACGGGCGCGCCTGCTTGCTGTAGCTCCCGAGCCACCCGGTCGGCATATGCCTTGGTCTGCCCGTAGGCGCTGCGGGCGGTGGCGGTGGGACTGTCCGGTCCGATCACTGGGTCGGGGGAGGGGAACAGTGCGGCATAACTGCTCACCAGGACCACCGGATCGAGGCGGGTGTTCACCGCCGTCCGCAGGATCGCCTCGGTTGCGTGAGCGTTGATCTGCCACATCAGGTCGGCCTGCCGGTCGTCGGTGCCGACAACGCCGGCTGCATGGATCAGGGCGTCGCAGCCGTCGAGCAGGCTTGTGACAACCGATGCATCCCGCACGTCACCCGTCAGAACCGAGGCACGCCCCGACGGTGCCAACCGGTTGACGAGGGACGGATCTTCGTGCGGTGCCACCAGTACCCGGAGGTCGAAACCCGCGTGGTCGAGACCGTGGAGGATGTGTGCACCGACGTATCCGGTGCCGCCGGTGATCGCTATCCGCATGCCGGCCCGGGTCAGAAGGTCTTGTGGGGGACGCCGGCGAGCAGCCCGCCTTCGACCACGAACTCGCCACCGGTGGTGTACGACGACTCGTCGCTGGCGAGGAACAGCACCATTGCCGAGACCTCCTCGGGGTCGCCGCCACGTCCGAGCGGGATGGTGAGGAAGTCCTCGGGGATCGCCTCGGTCATCGGCGTCCGGATGAATCCGGGATGGATCGAGTTGACCCGTACGTTCTTGGGCGCGAGCTCCAGCGCCACGGACTTGGTCAATCCGCGGACCGCGAACTTGGTCGCGGTGTAGCCGTGCAGCCCTGGGCTGCCGCGGAAGCCCTCCACCGACGACACGTTGATGATCGACGCGGGTGCCGAGTTGGCCAGGGCGTTCGCTGCCGCCTTGATACCGAGGAAGGTGCCGGTCAGATTGACGTCGAGGATGGCCTGCCAGTCGGCCAGCGAGAAATCGGCGATCAGGTTCCCATTAACCATCCCCGCGTTGTTGATGAGCACGGACAGGCTGCCGAAGGCGTCGAGGGTGGTCGCCACGGCCTCGTGCCAGCTGTCTTCCTGGGTGACGTCGAGGTGGACGTACAGAGCGTCATCGCCGAGTTCGTCGGCCAGATGCCGGCCGGGCTCGTCGAGGATGTCGCCGATCACCACGCGGGCGCCCTCGGCCACCAACGCCCTGGCGTGGGATGCGCCCATGCCGCGGGCGCCACCGCTGATAAGAGCCACCTTGCCTGCTACTCGGTCCATGATTTGCCTCCCCATCGAATTAATTCGGTACCATTGGTACCATAATTAACGATCAGGCGGGTTCTGAATGCGAGCAGGTCAAAACGGTAGTTAGGCGCCGTAAGGTTATCGAATTGTGATCTGAATCTCTGCATCGTTTACCTGCAACCCTCACGGGTACGCCTTTCCTCGACAGCTCTATCGACCAGAGAGTCCAACCGAAGGAGAGATATGAGCACCACATCGACAACGCTGCGCCAGCAGTTGCGCACCATTTTGACCCTGACCAACACCGAGATCCAGATCGCCGAGACGCGTACCGCGCAGGCACGGACCGAGGCAGTTCGTCGCGAACTCACCGAGAACGCCGAGAATGGCCGGCTCCGTGCACAGGCAATCGAAGAAGCCATCCGTGACCTGGGTGGTCTGCCCGATGTCATCCGGCCCATCGCCGGCCGTCTGGCCGCGTCCGTGAAGGCCCTGGCCGAGCAGGCGCAGCCGCTCGACGAGGCGCTGCTGGGCGACCTTTCGCTCGAGCACCAGTTGCTCGACCGGGCACGCTACGTGAAGGCGCTCGCCACAGCGGAGAACGAGACCACTGTGGTCACGCTGTCCGAGCAGCTGATCAATGCTCACGAGTCGACTGTCGTCTGGCTCACCACGCTGCTCGCCGAGGAAGCCATCGGCGGACCGGTTGCACTGCGTCGCGGACCTTTGCAGGCCGCCAGCGGAGCTGCACTTCGCGCCGCCAGCATCCCGGCCACGCTCACCGCACGTGGCGTCGACCGCGCAGTCGATGCGATCCGTAACGCCCCGGCTCAGGTCAGCGCATTGTTCGACCGCACCGAAGAGGCCGGCGAAGCCGCGCTGGGCCGAGCCGCCAAGGCCGGACAGGACGCACTCGCTCGTACCTCGCGCGCCGGAGACACGGCACGCAAGACTGCCAGCGCCAGCAGGGACGCGGCTCTGGAAGCGGCAGAGCAGACTGCTCGGGCCAACGGCGCGAACGATGCAGCGGACCGGCTGCACGCGGCCCGCGAAGGCACCGGCACCATCGACCCCGCCGATCTCCCGATCGATGACTACGAGTCGCTCAATGTGAGCTCGGTCGTCGCGGCGATCAAGGAGCTCGAGAAGCCGTCGGACGTCCGTCTGGTGATCGCATACGAGGAAGCGCACAAGAACCGCCACGGAGTGGTCTCGGCAGCACAGACCCGTATCGCGGCCATCGCGCAAGTAGTCGTCGGCGTGAAGTGACCTGACCTCACGTTCTCGCCGAGAACAAGCCCGCCACCACCGTGACCCGGTGGTGGCGGGTTCTTTTTGTGCCCATGGTGCCCGGAGCCTGCCGGCGAGAAATCGGGTGGCATGTGCGCCGCTGGATCGGGCACAGTTGACGGGGTGTCCATGCCGACGTCGCTGCCCCGTGCGCTGAAGCCGTTTCGGCATCAGCAGTACCGGTTGTTGTGCATGGGCCTGGTGCTGGCGATGTTCGCCGACGGGATCTGGACTGTCGGCGTGGTGTGGCAGGTCATCGACCTCGGCGGCGGCCCAGGGCAGCTGTCGTTGGTCACTGCCGTCGCTGCGGTCGGCATGGTGGCCTCGACGTTGCTCGGGGGAGTGCTGGCCGACCGGATGTCGCAGCGCACCATCCTGATCGCCCTCGAGTTCGCGAAACTGATTGTGATCGGCCTCGTGGGCGTGCTCGGCTTCACCGGCACGCTGCAGATGTGGCAGCTGCCGCTGGTCTCGCTCATCGGCGGGATCACGACGGGCATCTACTACCCGACCTATTCGGCATTGCTGCCGTCTTTGGTGCCGCGCGAGGAACTCATGGCCGCCAACGGCATCGAGGGCACGTTGCGTCCCACGATCTTTCAGGCAGCGGGCCCGGCAGTTGCCGGCGGTCTGATCGCGCTGTCGTCGCCGGCCCTTGCGATCACCGCGTCGGCGGTCGCCTCGGCCTTGTCGGCGGTGTTCTACCTCCTGATGCGGCCGACGCCGGCCAAGCAAGAGCCCAGGCCGCGAGCAGAGCTGGTCCGCGGAACGGTCACCGATATTGCCGAGGGATTCGTGTACATGTGGCGTACCCCTTGGCTTTTGGCGACGCTGCTGTTCGCCTTGCTGATGGTGTTGATGGTGATGGGGCCGCTGGAGGTGCTGGTGCCGTTCGCGGTCAAGGAACGCGCCGGCGGCGACGCCGGTTCACACGCGATGGTGTTGGCGGCCTTCGGAATCGGGGGAGCGATCGGCTCCCTGGTGATGGCGTCCATGCCGATGCCGCGCCGGTACCTGACGGTGATGTTCGTGGTCTGGGGTCTGTCGTCGTTGCCGTTGGTCGTGATGGGCATGGCCACCGAGGTGTGGGTGTTCGTCCTCGCGGGCCTGGTGCTCGGTTTCGCGTTCGACGGACCCATGGTCATCTGGGGCACCCTGCTGCAGCGCCGCGTCCCGCCGCACATGCTGGGGCGGGTCTCGAGTCTCGACTTCTTCGTGTCCATCGCGCTGATGCCCGTGTCGATGGCGATCGCGGCACCGGTGAGTGAATGGATCGGCCTGACAACCACTTTTGTCATCGCGGGCATCGCTCCCGTTCCCGTGGCCGCCATCGCGTTCTTCGTCGCCCGCCTGCAACACGACGAGATCGCGCATCCCCTGCGCGACGGGCCGGCCACTGTCGAGGTGGTCACCAAGGCCGAAGCGCTTCCCGCCGTGGAGGTGAAGGCGGGCGTGTCAGATCAGGAACTGCTTCGCGCCGGCCACGACGAGCTCGGTGAGGTCGTTGACGATCGGTGACTCGAGTTTCCAGTACTGCCAGTACAACTGGATGTCGACGTGGTGTTTGCCCAGTGTGCGAACCGTTCCTGCCGCCAGCGCCGGGGCGATCTGCGCGGCGGGGACCGCTCCCCATCCGGCCCCGAGTTCGACGGCTCGGTGGTATTCCACCGATGCGGGGACATAGGTGACCGGGGGGTCGACGTGGCGTCGGGTCAATCGGTTGAGCAGGTCCGTCTGAATGGTGTCCTTGCGGTCGAACGCCACCATCGGCGCACGCGCCAGGTCTGCCGCACGCAGCCCGTCTGGAAGCCATGTGTCGATGAAGTCGGTGCTGGCCACCGGGAGATAACGCATGGCGCCGAGAGCAATCGCGGCGCAGCCGCGCACGGGGATGGGGTCGGAGGTCACCGCCCCCACCGCTTGCCCCGACCGCAGGAATCCCGTGGAGTGACTCTCATCGTCCCTGAGCACCTCCACCGCGACGGGGTGGCGCCGCTGTATCTCGGCGACCACCGGTAGCAGCCAGATCGAGATCGAGTCCGCGTTCGCCGCAACTGGCAGGTGCATGCGTGGGACATCCCGCGGATCGGCCGCGAGCGCTTCGGGATGGCCGAGCAGAGTGGATTCGGCTTCGCGTCGCAGCAGATCCCATTGCGCCGCGAGTCGCAGCAGAACCTCACCGTCCGGGGTGGCGCGGGCCGGTTTGGTGCGTTGCACCAGGACCCGCCCGACCGACGCCTCCAGGGCTTTCATTCGCTGGCTCACCGCGGACGGTGTGACGTGCAGAGCGTCGGCGGCAGCGTCGAACGTGCCCCCTCGGACCACCGCCGCGAGCGTGCGCAGTCCTTCGCTGGTGATGTCCACGTAAGTCATTCTAATGCTCCATGAAAATCATTCGCTGGATTGATTGGACGGGCCGACTTAGCGTGGCCTGGTGTCCTACTTCTTCCCGGCGGTTGCCGGCCTCCTGACCGGGGCGGGTCTGATCATCGCCATCGGTGCACAGAACGTGTTCGTCCTGCGGCAAGGTATTCGTCGCGAGCACGTCCTGCCGGTCGTCGCCGTGTGCACCGCGTCCGACATCGTCCTCATTCTCGCCGGCGTCATCGGCCTGGGCGCCGTGGTCACCGCGCACCCGCAGGTGGTCGACCTGGCCACCTTCGCCGGTGCCGGCTACCTCCTGGTGCTGGCGGCACTGGCCGCCCGCCGGGCGATGCGGCCGGCGGCGATCGACGCAGGCAACGCGGTGGCCGCGACGAGCAGATGGGCGGCCGTCGGCACAGCGGGCGCGCTGACCTGGCTCAATCCCCATGTCTACCTCGATACGGTCATCACCCTCGGCGCAATCGCCAATACGCATGGCCCGCAATCGAAATGGGTGTTCGCCGCTGGTGCGTGCGCGGCGTCTCTCCTGTGGTTCGCCGCGCTGGGGTTCGGCTCGGGAAAGCTGGCGCCCCTGTTCGCCAAGCCCCGGGCGTGGCGACTGCTCGACGTGCTGGTGGCCGTGGTCATGGGGTCACTTGCGGTGGGTCTCATCGTGAGCACGCTGTGAAGCGGATCCGCCAAGCAGGTTGGCCGGCTGGTCATTTCTGACTACTCTTGTGCGCAGAATCCCCGAGCAGTGAGGTCTGGATGGACAACGACAAGGCCGTGGCCACGTTCTTCGAGCTCAAGGAAAGTCAGGCGGTGAGCAAACCCGCCCATCTGGACGAACTGTGGTCCGCGTTGGAGCCGATCGGGCGTGACTTCATGATCGGTGCCTGGTCCGGGGGCGAGCTGCCGAGTGGGCACAAGATGGACGGTCAGCTCGAGCTGGCGCGGTGGCACGGCAAGACATTCAATTCGATCTACGACGTCAAACCGCTGGTGTGCCGCGACGACGACGGCAACCTGTACTCGAATCAGGAACTCGGCAAGGGCGAGGCCAGCCTGTGGGATGTGCAGTTCCGCGGGGAGACCACCGCTTCGATGGTCTACGACGGCCAGCCCGTCATCGATCACTTCAAGAAGGTCGACGACACCCACGTCATGGGCATCATGAACGGCAAGACGTCGCTGGTCCGTGACCGCCACTTCTACTTCTATCTCGAGCGCGAGTGACCGCTGGGTAATCGCCGGACGAGCTGAGCCGGCCCGTCTGATCCGACACGTGGCCCACGGCCTTGTGGGACCTCGCGCCGCCAGCGACAATTCCGATATGCCCCGCACCGCGCCAGGCCTCGTCACCGCACGTGACGGGCACACGCGGGCGTTTGGCGCGCAGGCGGGGCCCTGGTGACCAGCCTGGTGGCGACCTCTGCTGATCTCGGTGCCGACAGTGGCCTCGAGCCCTTCTCGATGATCGCGCTGGTGTTGCTGATGGCCGCGATCGTGGGGCTTGTCGCCACCCGGCTGCGCCAGCCGATGATCGTGGCTTTCATCGGCGTCGGGGTGCTTGTCGGCCCGGTCGGCACGGGATGGGTTGTCGCCGACGGGACCATCGAGCTGCTGGCCCGGCTGGGGATCGCGGTGCTGCTGTTCCTGGTCGGCTTACGGCTCGACCTCCACCTGATCCGCAACACCGGGCCGATCGCGCTGATCACCGGGCTGGGTCAGGTGATCTTGACGGCGGTCATCGGATACGGCGGTGCCATCGCGTTCGGGATGGATGCCACCGCCGCGTTGTATGTGGCTGTGGCGCTGACGTTCTCGTCCACGATCATCGTGGTGAAGCTGCTCTCGGACAAACACGAGATCGAGCAGCTTCACGGCCGGATCGCACTCGGTGTCCTGATCGTGCAGGACATCGTTGTGGTGCTGGTGATGATCGTGCTCACCGCCGTCGGGCACGGCAGCGGTGACACCAACATCGGGCTCAGTGTGGTGCTGGTGGTGGCCAAGGGCATTGCGCTCCTGGTGGGCGTCGGTCTCATGATGCGGTACGTGTTGCCGTGGTTGCTCGGTCACATCGCGCGGTCTCAAGAGCTGCTGGTGCTGTTCGGGGTCGCCTACGCCGTGGGTGTCGCAGCGTTGACCGAGTGGCTCGGTTTCAGCTCTGAGGTCGGCGCCTTCATCGCGGGCATCTCCCTGGCGGCAACGCCGTATCGCGATGCGATGGGTGCACGGCTGGTCAGCCTGCGGGACTTTTTGCTGCTGTTCTTCTTCCTCGACCTCGGGGCACGACTCGAGTTCGCCGATGCCGGTGGGCAAGTGGTCGAAGCGCTAGTGTTCTCGGCGTTCGTATTGATCGGCAAGCCGATCATCGTCATGTTGATCATGGCGGTGATGCGTTACCCGGTACGAGTGGGATTCGCCACCGGTGCCACGCTCGCGCAGATCTCCGAGTTCTCATTGATACTTGCCGCTCTGGGGTTCGGTCTCGGCCACATCGATGGCGCCACAGTCAGTCTCATCACGGTCGTCGGACTCATCACCATCGGCTGTTCCACCTACCTGATCCTGTACTGGAGTGCGATCTACGACCGTCTGGAGCGCTGGGTTGCGGTGTTCGAACGGACCGAGAAACTGCGTCCCGAGGCAGTCGACATCACTCCCGAAATCGACACGATCGTCTACGGATTGGGCCGGTTCGGTACCCACGTCGCCGAGCACCTGAGCGAGTCGGGACACAAGGTGCTGGTGGTCGACTTCGACCCCCAACGGGTCGCGCACCACAACAACCGCGGACGGCCGGCAGTGTTCGGCAGTGCCGAGGACGTCCACTTCCTCGAGTCGTTGCCGCTCGCGCAGACGCGCTACGTCATCAGCACCATCCCGGTGATCGACACCAGTAGGACTCTGCTGCACAACCTTCGGCAGGCGAAGTACGCCGGCCGCACGGTGGTCACCGCGCACACCCGCCACGATGCCGAACAATTGCGCTCAGCCGGTGCCGATGTAGTTCTCGAACCATTTGCATTGGCGGCGGGTGCCACAAGCGATGCGCTGCGGGCCGCACTTGACGCACTCGATCAGGACGAGTCCGACAGCGCGGGCGTGGCAGAGTCCGGCTCCGGCGAATCCGGCATCGACGACCCCGCGGCACCCCTGGGTAGCGTGCCAGAGGAGTTCGGCCACCGCGACACCCGCGAATGATCGCGTGGTCGCAGATGGAAGTGACTACAGTCAGTGTCAGATGGCGGTGCCGATAGGGCGTTGTGCCATCCGTTTTCATCGGTCGAGTGGAGGGCGGACATGGTCGCGAGTCGAGCTGCGGTACTCACTGAGGCGGGCGGTGCCCCGGTGCTCGCCGACATCGAGGTCCGCGAGCCGGTTGACGATGAGGTGCTGATCAAGATCGGTGCCGTCGGCATCTGCCATACCGACATATCCCTGGCTGCCCGATGGCCGGCGAAGCGGATGCCGATCGTATTCGGGCATGAAGGCTGCGGTGTGGTCGAAGCGGTGGGGCCGGGTGCCACAGTCGCAGTCGGGCAGCGTGTTGTGTTGACGTTCAACAGTTGTGGAGTGTGTCCACAATGTGTGGCCGGTCGTCCTGCGTACTGCGACCGATCGACCACCTTGAACATGCGTGGTGACCGTGCGGACGGGTCCGGCGCCTTGAGCTGGCCGGGGGCCTCGAGCGAATCGAATGGCCCGGTTGTCGGTGGGTTCTTCGGGCAATCGAGCTTCTCGACGTATGCGATTGCAACCCAACGGAACACGGTCTCGATCGGCGATCAGATCGATGCCGCCACTGCCGCTCCGCTGGGGTGCAGTGTGCAAACCGGTGTCGGTGCGGTGCTCAATGCCCTGCGACCGGGCATCGGCGACTCGATCGCGGTGTTCGGGGTAGGTGCCGTTGGCCTGTCTGCGGTGATGGGCGCAAGGATTGCCGGGTGCCGCACGATCGTCGCAGTGGATCCGGTTGCCGAGAGACGTTCATTGGCAATTGATCTGGGTGCTACACATGCCATCGACCCCACCGAATCCGCCGTGGTGGAGGCGGTGGTGGAACTCTCCGCCGGTGGTGTCGGCCACGCCCTCGACACCACCGCCATCCCGGCTGTCCTCGCCGACGCCGTCGCAGCACTGCGTACACGAGGACAGTTGGGCATCGTTGGTCTGGGTGCTCCGACGGCTGAACTCCCGGTTGGACTCGTGATGGGAAGAGGGCTGTCGATCCGGGGCATCGTCGAGGGCGACAGCGTGCCGCAGACCTTCATTCCCGAACTCGTCGATCTGTACTCGCGCGGTGACCTACCGCTCGAAAAGCTCATCACTGCTTACGACTTCAGTGACTTCGACAACGCTTGGCGGGCGGCGAGGTCGGGTGCTGTTGTGAAGCCGGTTCTTACGGTGTGACGCAGGCCCCGGTCAGCCCGCCGTGTCATCGCGGCCGATACCGACAGGCATCGGCAGTATCTCGACGCGCGCGAGGCCTGAGGTGATCGCGGGATCGGCGGCGCTGATCGCCCGCACCTCGGCCTCGGAGTCGGCGCGCACCACCCCCAGGCCCCAGTTGCCTGCCGGGTCGACGACGGGTCCGAAGATGACCGCGGTGCCGTCGGACAGTAGCTCCGACCAGTAGGCACCGTGCCGGCCCATGATGGCGAGCTCGTCGTCGGACATGTCGCCGGGACCGAAAGTGGGTCGAGGTGGAATGAGTTTGTACACGAAGTGGGTCATGCGATGCCCTTTCAGGCTCAGGTGAGTGATGATTCGATGGCGGCGACCGAGGCCGCGAGGGCGGTGGCCCACCCGCCGGAGTACGCGCCCGAGCTGTATCCGCCTGGCGCAGCGCAATCTTCGCGAAGTTGCTCCTCGCTGAGCCGTTCCCAGCCACGGTGTTCCACGGACACTCTGGTGAGTGCGGGGCCGAGGGCGCTGAACGCCAACTCGACTTCGGTGGGCTCAGGAGTGTTGAGCCACGTCATGACAAACCGGCTCGGCGGTTCCCACACTTCGAGCTGACCCCAGTCGGCGGTGGTGCCGTCGTCCCATGTCTCGTAGACGCGACCACCGGTGTGCTCCTCGATGGTGACGCTGCGGGCGCGGTCGCCGCCGATCGACATGGGCTGCAGCGGCCACCAGACGCCGATGGTTCGGACGAAGGTGGTGAAGACGTGGTCGAGATTGCTGCGCACGGTGGTGGATTGGCGGATCGGCGGACGCCGCAGGGGGACTACTGAGTCGCTACCAGGCCGGGTGGACTGGTCGGTCTCGCGTTCAGCCGGCACGGTTCACCTCGTCACCGTCGGTCAGTCCGCGCTCGGCCTCCACCAGTTGCCGCGCGACGTCGAGAGATGACGCCCACATGCCGTCGAGCATGTCTCGCAGTTGGTCGATGCCCTCGGGGCGGGTGCGGTACATACGGCGGGTCCCGTCACGCCGCTCGGTAAGCAGTCCGGCGTCCTTCAACACCGTGAGGTGCTGAGAGATCGCGGTACGGCTGACCTCGAAGCGCGCCGCGATCTCGCCGGCCGCGAGCTCTTCACCGGAGACGAGTTCCAGAATGGCGCGGCGGCGGGGCTCGGCCATCGCACGAAGGGCTTCGTCGACGCCGGGCTGTTCTGCGGTCATGTCCAGAGCCCGATGGTGTTGCCGTCGGGGTCGGCGAACATCGCGAAGCGGCCGTACCCGTCTGGCAGGTCCGTGGGAGGTACGAGTGCTTTGCCGCCGAGGGTTTCGGCCCGGTCGAGCGATGCCTGCAGGTTGTCGACCCGCATGTACACGCTCACACCGCCGGTCTCCGCCGGGTCGGTGAGGGCGCCTATGCCGCCGCCAACCGCCTCTTCACCTGCGCCGGTGTCGACCAGTGAGTATCCGGGCCCCTGGCTCTCGTCGATGGTCCAGTCGAACAGTTCGCGGTAGAACGCTGTGAGGCGGGCGGGGTTGTGCGATGTGATCTCGAAGAACGCGACCGGTGCTCCCATGATGTCTCCTTGTACGAGTGTTTGTCGGCCATGGCTAACGTTAGCGAGCACTAACAGATAAGACAAGGGGTAGTTCTGGTTTTGGTTTCGACGCGTCTGTGGCCGACCGGCCACCGTGCCGCCGTATGCAAAGAGCGCCGTGTGCAAAAGAGCGCCGTCGACGAGTCGCCGTCGCCCATACTGACGGTGGTCCATGCACGTGGACCGTGTCCATGAGGGAGGCGATGGCTGATGGCTGACGATGACCACTCCGGTACCCGGCCGGCCGCGTGGCGAGAAGGCCTTGCGGAGGGTTCGGATTCGCTGTTCGCCGGACGCGAGCGGGCTGAACCGGACGCCGAGTATCGAACCCTCACCTACGAGGTCACCGACCGGATCGCGCGGATCACCTTCAACCGGCCTGAGCGGGGTAACGCCATCACGGCCGACACCCCGGTCGAATTGGCTGCCGCCGTCGAGCGCGCCGATCTCGACCCACGAGTGCACGTGATGGTGGTGTCCGGACGTGGCAAGGGTTTCTGTGGTGGTTACGACCTGTCGATCTTCGCGGAGAACGGCGGGAATCCGTCAGACGGTCCGGACGCGGCTGCGGGTACCGTACTCGATCCGATTGTGCAGGCGCGCAACCACAATCCTCATGGCACATGGGACCCGATGGTCGACTACGCAATGATGAGTCGATTCAACCGGGGTTTCGCCAGTCTCCTGCACGCCAACAAACCGACGGTGGCAAAACTCCACGGATTTGCGGTCGCCGGCGGAACCGACATCGCGCTGTACGCCGACCAGATCATCTGCGCCGACGACACCAAGATCGGCTACCCACCGACCCGCGTCTGGGGAATTCCCGCGGCGGGGATGTGGGCGCACCGACTCGGAGACCAACGGGCCAAACGGCTTCTGTTCACCGGTGACTGCCTCAGCGGAAAACAGGCTGCGGAGTGGGGACTGGCCATCGAGGCGCCGGAGGCGGACCGCCTTGACGAGCGCACCGAGGATCTGCTGGAACGGATCTCGCGGATGCCGATCAACCAGCTCATCATGGCCAAGTTGGCGATGAACAGTTCGCTGCTGTCGCAGGGTGTTGCCAATTCGACGATGGTCAGCACAGTCTTCGACGGCATCTCTCGACACACCCGCGAGGGCTATGCATTCCAGATGCGTTCGGCAACAGTCGGATTCCGCGAGGCGGTACGCGAGCGCGACGAACCGTTCGGCGACTACAAGCGCGCTCAGTTCGACAAGCCCGGAGATTCCTGATTTGTCCGCGCCCACCACATCCGGAGACCCTTGGTTCTGTGTCAACTGCGCCAACGAGTATGCGCCCGCTGTTGATCCGCCTGCGGAGTGCCTGATCTGTACCGATGAACGTGAGTTCGTCCCGCCGGACGGTCAGCAGTGGGTTCGGCTGGCCGACCTCGACGAGCGAACGATCGACTGCAGCGAGGTGGAGCCCGATCTGCTTGCCATCACTCTCGACCCGCAAGTGGGTATCGGGCAACGAACCTTTCTGATCAGAACACCGGCTGGAAACCTGCTGTGGGAACCGCCGGGCTACATCGATGAGTCGTTGGTCCGGCTCATCGCGTCCCACGGAGGCATTTCGGCGATCGCGTCCAGCCATCCTCACCTTGTAGGAGCCAGTGTCTCACTGAGCCACGAGTTCGATTCGG
The DNA here is from genome assembly GCF_051487485.1 of Williamsia muralis. Classification (GTDB taxonomy): domain Bacteria; phylum Actinomycetota; class Actinomycetes; order Mycobacteriales; family Mycobacteriaceae; genus Williamsia; species Williamsia muralis_B. Next base: position 96,191 of record NZ_JAHVCV010000007.1, read on the forward strand.
TGCCTGTCTATTTCAACCAGGCCGACGCGACCTCTCTGACCCGACCCGACGACGTCATACGGTTCTGGACCCATCGTCAGCCCGTGTTCGGCGGCATCGAACTGGTGCAATGCGGCGGCCACTTCCCTGGCAGCTCCGTGCTGCTGTGGCCGGATGGCGGCAACGGCAGGGGAGCGATCTTCGTCGGTGACACACTTATGGTCGGCGCGGACAGGCGCAGCGTCTCGTTCATGCGCAGCTACCCCAATCTGATCCCGCTGCCCCCGCGCCTGGTCCGGAAGATCGAGGCGACGGTTATGGCGCTGTCGTTCGACCGGATCTACGGAGGATTCGACGGTCAGGTGATCGAGTCGAACGGTCCTGCGATCGTCCAATTTTCGGCCGACCGCTACGTCGGCTGGGTCACCGACGAACTGCGCGACAGGGGCGAGTGACACCGCGAGCTCCGCTACGTTCCTGAGGGTGAAGCCCTCACACTATGGAGTTGTCAATGTGCCTGCGCGTTCTCGGCTGTGCCGAGTGAGGCCGGGTGGAGCGGTCTGTAAAGTCGTCATTCGTGCTGCAGGTGAACGAAGGTGTTGTTGCAGTGGATGGTGAGTCAGGCTGCGAGGGTGAGGGTTCGGCGGTTGTAGGCCGGTAGTGGTTGTCGGGTGGGGTCGATGTCGGCGGGTGGGATGAGCCAAGGGTGCCCGTCGGTGCCCATGACGATGTCCCAGTCGGTGTGGTGCACGGCCCGGTGGCACGTCCGGCACAGCAGGCACCCATTCGCGAGGGTGGTGGGTCCTCCGTCGGCCCAGTGCACGATGTGGTGGCAGTCTGACCAGGTCGCTGGTGCTCCGCATTTGATGCAGCAGGTATCGCGGATCAGGATCGCTTTACGCACTGGTCCGGCAAACAGGCGTTTGGGTGGACTCAGATCGATCGGCACTTGCTGCCCGTCGAGGGTGATCGAGGTGATCACGGCATCACACGCTGCTGCTGCGGCGGTTGCTTCGGTGACCGGGCCCATCCACCGCAACACCGCCTGGTCGGGGTGATCGGCCGGGACCGTGACGGCCACTTCCGTTCTCGGCGCCGACACAAATCCTTGCCCGCCGCCGCCACAGTCGAGGAGTTGGTGCAGGGCATCAGCTCGTCGTTGCGTCGGTGTGCGAGCATCTGCGCTCCCGTCCGGTTCGGGACGCGGTCGGGACCACACATCGAGCGCGGACATCATCTTTTCCCCGGTCACCGCATCAACATCAAATCTCCCCGACAACCGGCCATCGTCAGTGATGACGTAGTCCAGGCTGTTCAACGAAGTGTCTTCGGCGGCCGGCACCCCACCCGACTCCTCGGCAATCTCGTTGCCCATTGTCCGGGCGATCTGGCCGATCTCGGCGGGTGGTGCACCAGAGATCGCATGAGCCAAGAGTTTTCGTTCGACCTCAGATCGGACGTCCTCACTCATCACATCCTTGGAGCGGCTGCGAACATGCGCAATGCCCCGTGTCACTGCGTCGACGTGCTCGGCGGAGAGGAACCCGTCCCGAAAGTATCCGGCCGTACGATCCAACCCCACCAAGCCGGTCCCGATTCGTAGCCATCGTGCCGCCGCTGCTGGCGCGGCACCGTTGGCTTGCAACACCTTCGGCGTTGTCGACCCCATCCGTGTGGCCACACCGAGGCGGTCGATGATCGCCGCGCCGGTCGCCATCCGCGCCTCGACGGCATTGCGCAAGGTGATCAGGTCTTTCACCACCGCCACCACCCCGGTCGGATCATCAGGAAACCCCGCACCGATGACCTCATCAACCAGATCAACAACAATCATCGCCACACCCCCTCCAAGACAACACAACTGGACAACAACATTGGGACAGCCGATCACAATGGTGGCGTAGTCACACGTATCTCAGAGTCAGGTCTTGCGGACGATCAGCGTGGTATCAGTCTAGCTATTCGAACACACATTCGATAGTCATCTGTTTGGATGAACCTCTCCCTCGGGTCCTGGTGTATCAAAGCGACTCGCGCCCAAGCACCTTCGCAATCAACGGCAGACGATCGGCCTGCATCTCATGTTTCATGGCGTCGACAACTACCGGGTCAGCAGTACTCGGCGAGCCCGCGTCGAAAGGCGGTGCAGGGTCGTACTCGATCATCAGCTGGATGCGGCGTGCCACATCCTCGCCGAAGATGTTTGCGGCGACCGTCAAAGCGAAGTCCATTCCGGAGGTGACGCCGGCTCCGGTGATCACGTTGCCGTCCTGGACAACTCGCTGACCGACGGGTTCGCATCCGAACTCGCTGAGCATCGACATCGACGCCCAATGGCTTGTCGCCTTCTTTCCCGCCAGTAGACCGGCTGCCGCGAGGGTGAACGAGCCGGTGCACACCGAGGTCACCCATCGAGCGCCGGCAGCCTGTGTGCGTAGGAAGTCAAGTGCAACAGCATCTTCGAACAACTCGAACGCTCCCCGCCCGCCAGGGACGAACAGCAGGTCGGCCTGCGGAGCCTGGTCAAGTGTGATGGTCGGAACGATGCTCCAACCACAATCGGTTGTCACCGGCTTGAGGTTGTGCCACGCCAAGTGCACGTCGGTGTCGGGGAAGTGTGAGAAAACCTGGGCGGGGCCGGTCATGTCCAGCTGCGTGACGTTCGGGAAGAGCAGCACGACGATCTGCAGTCTGGTCATGACCGACCCTAAACCAGCGTCAACACCGATAGGGCTGTTCGAGCCCTACTCTCACTCGGCTACTCGCACCAGCGCCTTGCCGAAGTTGCGACCGCTGAGCAGGCCGCGGAATGCCTCGGGCACGTTGTCGAGGCCGTCGGTGATGTCTTCGCGGTACTTCAGCGAGCCATCGGCCACCCACTGTGTGGCCTCCTCGAGGAAGCGAGGCATCTGCTCGGCTGCGAACTCGGTCTGGATGAACCCGCGGATGGTCAGGCTCTGGGTGAGCACGGCGCCCATCAACGCGCCGGACCGGTCCGGGCCTTCAGGGGCCGACGTCAGGTTGTAGTTGGCGACCAGGCCGCACACGGGGATGCGTCCGTACAGGTTCATCCGGGGCAGAACCGCGTTGAAGACCGCGCCGCCCACGTTCTCGAAGTACACATCAATGCCATCGGGGGTCACGGCTGCGAGCTGGTCTTTGAAGTCGTCGGCACGGTGATCGATGGCTGCGTCGAAACCGAGCTCGTCCTTGAGGTAGGCCACCTTGTCTGGTCCGCCGGCGATCCCGACCGCGCGAGCGCCCTTGAGCTTGGCGATCTGCCCAACCGCTGACCCGACCGGGCCGGCAGCTGCGGCCACCACCACCGTCTCGCCCGGCTGCGGCTTTCCGATGGTCAGCAGCCCTGCGTATGCGGTGAAGCCGGGCATGCCCAGAACGCCGAGCGCGGTGGACGGTGAGATGGCCTCCGGATCGAGCTTGCGGAGGTATTTCGCCTGCTCAATCGAGTGGGTGCGCCAGCCGGCGTACCCGAGCACCACATCGCCGGGCGCGAAGTCGTCGACGGTCGAGGTGAGGACGCGTGAGACCGTGGCGCCCACCATGGTGTCGCCGATCTCGACCGGTGGGGCGTACGACTTGGCCGCACTCATCCGGCCACGCATGTAGGGATCCAGCGACAGATACAGGGTTTCCAGCGCCACCTCGCCCGGCCCCGGTTCGGCGAGATCGAACTCTTCGAATCGGAAGTCGGAATCCTTGGGTTCGCCGTGTGGGCGTTCTGCCAGGACGATGCGGGTGCCGTTGGTCATGTATCTCCTCGTCGAGAATTGTTGCGGTCCTCTTCGTCAACAGCCGAGGGTGACCGTGCTGTTCCGTCGGCTGCCGAATGTGAGGCAACTCAAGTCACCATCGTCGCTCATCTGGCCCGCTACGGTGGGCCGATGAGCAGCAACACGCGACCGGCGTCCGATCTTTCCGGCCGGGCTCGACAGAACCAGATCTACACCGACGGCGTCTTCGGTCGAAAGCCGAAGGTGCCCACCAATTTCGACGATCTGGAACGCGCTGCCAAGCGCAAAATGTCGGCCAAGGCGTGGGCCTATGTCGCCGGTGGAGCGGGTGAAGGCAGCACGATGCGTGCCAACCGCCGCGCCCTCGACAGCTGGGCGATCGTCCCCAGGATGCTCCGCGACGTCTCGGTGCGGAGTCTGTCCACCGAGCTGTTCGGCCAGCAGTTGCCGGCACCGATCCTGTTCTCCCCGGTGGGTGCGGGCGGCCTGGTCTTTCCGCAGGCCGACGTCCACATCGGCCGAGCCGCCGCCGAGCTCGGTGTCCCGTACATCTTCTCCAGCCAGGCCAGCGCGCCGATGGAGAGCACTGCCGCGGCGATGGATGAGGTGTCGCCCGGGGCGCCCCGCTGGTACCAGCTGTACTGGTCGAGCGACGAGCAACTGGTGGACAGCTTCCTGCAGCGCGCCGAGAGATGCGGTGCGGCGGCCATCGTGGTCACGCTCGACACCACCATGCTGGGTTGGCGGCCGCAGGACCTGAACCTGGGCTCGCTGCCGTTCGCGCAGGGGATGGGCATCGACCAGTACACCTCTGATCCCCGCTTCATCGATATGGTGCGAGCTCGTATTGCTGCGGCCGTACCCGGTCCCAAGCCCCAGGTGACGGTTGGCGCAATCAAGTCCCTGGTGTCGATGGCGAAGAACACCCCCGGCAATGTGCTGGCCAACCTTCGCTCGCCCGTGCCCAGGGAGTCTGTGCAGACCTTCCTGGAGACCTACTCGCGTCCCTCGCTCAACTGGACGGACATCGCCGGGCTGCGCGAGCGGACGTCGCTGCCGATCGTCTTGAAAGGAATCCTGCACCCCGACGACGCGCGTCAGGCCGTCGGTGCCGGGGTGGACGGCATCTTGGTTTCCAACCACGGCGGCCGGCAGATCGACGGATCCATCGGGTCGGTCGAAGCGCTCACCGACGTGGTCGCCGCAGTTGACGGCAAGGCGAAGGTGTTGCTGGATTCGGGGATCCGCGGAGGCGCCGACGTCTTCAAGGCGTTGGCCTTGGGCGCGGACGCGGTGTGTATCGGCCGTCCGCACATGTACGGACTTGCGCTGGCCGGGTCGACAGGTGCGCGAGATGTGGTCGCCAACATCATCGCCGAACTTGACCTGACGCTGGGACTGTCCGGGAACACCAACACCGCCGACTTGTCGCCGGCGGTGTTGAAGAAGGTGCGACTCGACTAGATGAGTTTTCGGCCGGTCCGGATCCGGCGGCGGACGTCCCACAGGTAGGCGTTGAACGGGAATGCGCGCATCGGTTCGGGCAGTCGCGTCACCACGGACCGGACGATGCGATTGTGCAGGTCGAAGAGTTGCTGTTGCCGCGGAGTCCACTGAAGGCCCATCTTCTCGCGGAACTCGGGTGGCAGGAACCCTGCGGTGAGGAACAGGCCGAAGTCGCCGATCAGCATGGACACCGGTTTGGGCAGGAACTCGAACTTCGCGATGCTGATCAGCAGTTCCCGGATGGTGTCGTCGATCTCGAGCTGCGCGACCGTCCCATCCCAGTACTCCTGGAAGTCGGCGCGTGTGGCCGGCCACATGTCGCGTGGCATCTGCAGCGTGGTGCCCATGAGAGCGCCCTGCTGGTATGCCTCTTCGGTGATCGCCGACGGGTCGCCGTAGAGAATCTGCATGTCTTCCCAGCCCTTGTAGAGGCAGGCGGCAACCCACAACTGCAGGCTGGGATCGAAGGCGTTGTACTCGACCGGGCTCGACTCGGTGGACCGCACCTGCGCGTGTGAGTGGCCGACGGCTTTGCGGTACGCCTTGCGGTCTTCCGGGGTGCCGTTCACCGCGACCGCGAGATACGACAGCGTGGTGCGGCCGCGCTTGATGGGGTGCTTGAACAGGTTGCCGGTGTCGACCTTGCTCTCCGCGACGCCGTATCCGACCGCGGGCAGTGCGAGCTGCATGATCACATTCGCCGCCCCGGCGAGAGCAGAGATGCCCGGCATATCCAACAGGTCTCCGGGCGCGCTGTCGGTCTCTGCGCGATTTCGGGTGCGGATGGGCTGCGGCATGTCGATGGACAGGGCAGCCGTTCCGTCAACGGTTCCAGACGTCATTGTCGGCCTCCAAGGTTGCTTCTGATAACAACCGTTATCTCTTTCGTATTGAAGCGGCGATCGGACCGAAAGTCAATCGTCGTTAACCGAAGGTGGAAAGATGAGGCCCATGGCAGATCCTTTGCGCCCATATGGCGGCGAGAATGGAGCTGACCGGGTCAAACGTCGCCGGGCAGCGCTGATCGAAGCTGCGCTCGAGATCCTCGGCTCGGCCGACGGGGTGGCGATCAGTGTGCGCGGGGTGTGCCGGCAGGCCGGACTGACCGCGAGATACTTCTACGAGAGTTTCGAAGACGTGGACCAGTTGGTGGGTACCACGTACGACGCCGTCGTCTTCGACATAGCCGAGGCCGCCCAGACTGCAGTGACATCCGGCGGTCAGTCTCCGCGCGAGCAGATCCGTTCCGCAGTGGGCGCCATCGTTCGGCTCATCGACACCGATCGTCGCAAGGGCAGGGTGCTGTTCTCGCAGACACTCCTCAGCGGAACCCTGGCCACCAAACGGATGGACGCCGCCATGATGTTCGCGGCGCTGACCATCCAGACCTCGGGAGCCCAATTCGACGACGCGACCACCCAGGGGGCGGCCCACTTCTATGTCGGCGGACTCGGGCAGGTGCTCAACGCGTGGATCGACGGCCGAATCGATTGCCCTACCGACGAATTGATCGAACTGTGCGTGACGATGATGTACGGTGCGATCTACGAACTGCTGCCCGAGAACGCTCAGCGCACCGATTGACCGGCGCGGTGTTCGTTCCAGCGGTCGAAGACCAGCCAGGCGAGCAGACCGGCCACAGCTACCCCGATACCGCTCAGGCACACGGCAATCCAGCCACCGGCGCCGTATGCGTAGCCCGATGAGACCGAACCCGCCACCGCGCCTGCGAAGTACGTGACCATGTACGCCGTGGTCACGCGGCTGCGCTCCTCCGACGCCAGCGAATAGATCGCGGACTGATTCGCCAACTGCGAAGCCTGAACCCCGAAGTCGAACACCACGAGGCCGATCACCAGCGCTGCCAACGGTGTTCCGGGCCACGCGAGCGACAACCAGCCGATGATGGTGACAACCCACGCGGCCGTGGTCGCCATCCGCAGATGCCCACGGTCGGCGAGCTTTCCGAACAGCGGAGCAGCCGCGGCGCCGGCGACCCCGGCAAGTCCGAACAGTCCGATGGCGGCCTCCGAGTAGGAGAAGTGCTCGCCCCGACTGCCCGAGAGCAGGAACGCGATCGAGGTCCACATGGCGCTGAACCCGAACATCGTGAGAAACCCGAGCAGCATCCGTTGCCGGAGCATCGTCTCGGCACGGACGATCCGGGCCACCGAGATCAGCAGTTGGCCATAGGGTTGCCGGGGACGGGGCGCGTCGGGTGGCACCGAGATGTAGACCACCACGGCCAGCACGATCATCAGGGCCGACCCTGTGAACAACACCGATCGCCAGCCTCCGAATTCGGCGATCAGCCCGCTGACGACGCGGGCCAGCAGGATGCCCAGCAGCAGCCCGCTCATCACCATGCCGACCACGCGTCCGCGATCTGACGGCACCGCAAGGGATGAGGACCACGGCAACACGATCTGGGCGGTGGCCGCACACACGCCGGCCAGGATCGATGCGACGAAGAGGGTCCCGAAACCGGGAGCCAGTCCCGAGAGCAACAGGGCGACCGCTGAGGCGACCATCATGCTGGGCGCCAACAACTTCCGGTTCAGCAGATCGCCCAGCGGGACCAGGAACAACAACCCGACCGCGTACCCGAGTTGAGCGGCCGTCACCACCAGTGCGGCAGTCGACGTGGAGACATCGAAGTCCTGGCGGATCTCCTCGAGTACAGGTTGCAGGACGTAGAGCGACGACACCGAGACGCCGCACGTGATGGCGAACAAGACCACGAGGGACCTGCTGATCCCCGGCCGGTCACCCGGTGAGGCGGGGATCGTCGACGACGGATCGATGGGTGGGTCTGGCGTCGCTCGCATGATCCCCAGCCTGCCGGATCCGTCGCGGTGACGCGTGATCAGAGCCCGGCGTCGACTTCGGTCTGGCGTCGGCGCGGCGGCACGGCGAGGCTTTCCGCAGCGAAACGCCCATCGGCCGACGGCGTATTCGCGTGAGCGTGATGGAGCGGCACAGTAGGTTGATGACATGAACACCGTGCCCGAGCCGACGCCGCGAGACCATGGCGGCGACAGTTGGCGCGAATACGGCCAGGAAGATCTGCCTGCGCCGCTCGCGGCAGCGCTGTCGGCCTTTGCCGAACACGGATATCACGGCACCTCGGTCCGCGACATCGCCGCACGCGCAGGCCTGAGTGTGCCGGGGCTCTATCACCACTACCCGTCGAAGCAGTCCCTTCTCAAGGGCTTGCTCGAGCTCACGATGAGTGATCTGCTCGGTCGTTCCGAGGCGGCGCTCGCCGAAGCCGGTCCCACGCCGCTCGAACGCTACGACGCCGTGGTGGAGTCCCTGCTGCGGTTCCACATGTATCGGCGGGCCCAGGCGTTTGTGGGCTCCACCGAAATCCGCAGCCTGGACCCGTCGTTCCGCACCGATTACATCCAACTGCGCGACAGGCAGCAGCGGATGGTCGACAGGCTGGTGATGGACGGCGTCGAGTCGGGTGACTTCCGCTGCCCCAATCCAGAGGACGCCGGTCGGGCGGTCACCACCATGTGTGTGGGAGTGTCCACCTGGTACCGGCCACAGGGGCGTCTCGGTCCCGACGAACTCGTTGCGCGCTATCTGCTGATCGCCAGACGGATGGTGGGGTACTTTCCGGATCAGCCTTGAGGCGTGACGCCGACCGGCTTGACCGTCGAGTCCGGGCGTGACATTCTGGGCCCACTACCGAACGAGCGCTCGGTCGGGATCGCACTACCGATTCGCCGGCGCGGCACAAGGAGGTGCACATGGCGATCAGCCTTTCCTACGATCCAGCCGTCGAGGACGTGGTCACGAAAACCCGTGATTTCGTCCGCGACCACGTGATGCCGATCGAGGACGAGTTCGCCGGTGACATCAAAGCGGCCGGCGGCGACAAGCGTCGACTGGAACTGCGTGACCAGGCGCGCGACGCCGGTGTGCTCGCGCCGCACGCGCCCGTCGAATACGGCGGCCTCGGCCTCAACATGTCCGATCGCGCCCCGGTCTTCGAGGCTGCCGGTTATTCGGTGTTCGGTCCGATCGCGCTTCACATCGGAGCGCCCGACGAGGGCAACGTGCACATGCTCGCGCACATCGCCGGCGCGGACCAGAAAGAGAAGTACCTGGCTCCCCTGGCCCGCGGTGACGTGCGGTCGGCCTTCGCGATGACCGAGCCCGCACCGGGAGCCGGTGCAGATCCGGCAGCACTGCGCACTGCGGCCACCAAGGTCGACGGGGGCTGGAAGATCAACGGCGACAAGTGGTTCATCACCGGCGCCGACGGAGCCGGCTTCTTCATCATCATGGCGCGGACTGCGGGATCCCCCGGTGACCGCGGCGGCGCGACGATGTTCCTCGCGCCGGCCGACACCCCCGGCATCACGGTGGGACGCCACATCAACACCATCGATCGCGCGATGATCGGCGGCCACTGCGAGGTGGCATTCCGCGACGTGTTCGTACCGGACGAGGACGTACTGGGCGAGGTCGACGAGGGTTACCGCTATGCACAGGTGCGGCTCGGCCCAGCACGTATGACCCACGTCATGCGCTGGATGGGCAGCGCCAATCGTGCCCAGGACGTCGCGCTCGACTACGTCGCCCGCCGGGAAGCCTTCGGCGGCAAGCTCGGCGATCTGGGGATGATCCAGCAGATGGTGGCCGACAACGAGATTGATCTGGCTGCTGCGCGGGCGTTGCTGGTCAAGGCCTGCTACGCCCTCGACCAGGGTCAGCATGCGGGCGACGAGACGTCGATCGCAAAAACATTTGCGGCTGAGGCATTTTCGAGGGTCGTCGACCGCGCGATCCAGATGTGCGGCGGCCAAGGTGTATCCGACGAGCTTCCCTTGGCGCGTCTGCAGCGTGAGCTGCGGCCGTTCCAGATCTACGACGGCCCATCCGAGGTCCATCGCTGGGCGCTGGCCAAACGGGCCGTGGGCAAGGCGAAGAAGGCGGCAGCCGCTGCCGCCGCGAACGGAACCCCGTCGTGACCGAACTACCGGGCATGGACGTCCCGGCCCTACGCGCCTTCCTGGTCGACAGCGGTGTGCCGGTATCCGGCGAGCTGGTGGTGGAGCTCATCAGCGGTGGCCGCTCGAATCTCACGTTCACTGCGCGCGATGACAATTTGCACTGGGTGGTGCGCCGTCCCCCGACGGGCGGACTGACACCTTCTGCCCACGACATGAACCGTGAGTGGACCGTCACCCGCGCACTGCAGGACACGCCGGTGCCGGTGGCGCGCACCGTCGCATTCGACAAAGAGGGGACCGCCCTCGGTGCGCCGCTCACCGTGGTCGAGTTCGTCGACGGCCTCGTGGTGCGCAGCGCCGATGAGCTCGACGCTCTCGACGACGCAGCTGTGGAACGTAACGTCACCGGACTCGTCGAGGCGCTTGCAGACCTGCATGCCGTGGACTATCAGTCTGTCGGGCTGGGTGAGTTCGGCCGCCCCGACGGTTTTGTCGGACGACAGGTGAAGTTGTGGGCCCGCCAGTGGGAACACGTGAAGACCCGCGAACTCGACGATGTCGCGACTTTGCATGCCGCACTTATGGAGTCGATCCCTGCGCAGACCAGCAACTCGATCGTGCACGGCGACTTCCGCGTCGACAACACCATCCTCGACGCCGGTGATCCTGGCATTGTGAAAGCCGTTGTCGACTGGGAGATGTCGACGCTGGGTGACCCGCTGACCGACGTCGCACTGATGTGCACGTACCGGGAACCGATATTCGACGCCGTCCTGGGGATGAAGGCGGCGTGGACAAGTGATCGGTACCCCTCGCCGGACGACATCGCCCAGCGGTATGCAGTGGCATCGGGTCGTGAATTGTCCGGTTGGAACTTCTATCTCGCGCTCGCCAACTTCAAACTCGGAGTGATCGGCGAGGGCATCACCCACCGCGCACTTAGTGGATCGTCGTCGGGCCGGGGAGCCGAGAATGCAGCGGCCGCGACCGGCGAGTTCATGGCGGCGGGACTGCGCGCCATCAAGGGAAAGAACTAGAGGGGCATACACGTGACAAATGGCGCAGAACGCAAGGTGGCGTTGGTGACCGGCGCCTCGCGCGGTATCGGCGCGGCGATCGCGACCCGATTCGCCGCGGCAGGCTGGGATCTGACGATCAGTGCCCGCAGCCTGGAACCATTGCAGGACTTGGCCGGCCGCCTTTCCGCCGAACACGGCGTGCGTGTGGAGGTGGTCACCGCCGACATGTCTGACGAGGAGCAGTTGCAGGCGCTGGCGACTGGTCACCTCGACCATTTCGACAGGGTCGACGCGTTGGTCCTCAACGCCGGGATGGGGCAGAAGGGGCCGATTGGTGAACTGCCGGTTCGCCGATTCGACAAGCTGTACCAGGTCAACGTCCGCTCGGCGTACGTGTTGCTCCAGGCGTTGCTGCCGACTCTGCGCAGTACCGCCGAGACTGCTGGGGCCGCGAAAGTGGTTGCCATTGCATCGATCACCGGCGTACACCCTGAGCCTGAGCTGTCCGCATACGGTGCCACGAAGGCGGCGCTGATCTCACTGTGCGAAACGTTCAACCTCGAGGAATCCGAGAAGGGCGTCTCGGCGACCACCATCTCGCCCGGCTACGTCAACACCGACATGTCCTCGTGGACCGCGATCCCGGCTGCGGAGATGATCACCGCGGACGACGTGGCCACCATGGCGTTCGCGGTCACCGAGTTGTCGCGGTACGCGGTGCTTCCCGGCATCGTCCTCACCCGGCCCGGCACCAACCTGGGTCGTGCCTGACTTGCGTCGCTAGAACCACTGTCACCGCTCAGAGCCATGGCTCCTCGTCATCGGGCGGCCGACTAACGCTGGTTGATCCATCCGATGCGGTCCGCAGTGAAGATGAAGGTCACGTCGTAGAGCACAACGTACTGGCCTGGGGGAGAGCCAGGAGGATTGTCGAAGCACACATCGCCTGAGGCGGTTCCGCCAGGAGCGACTTGACCAGAGTTCAGCGGGGTTTCGCTTCCTACGAACGAAGAGTTCCGTATTGCTCCGTTTGGATCCTGCAATTTCCAATCGAAGACGTTAAAGCTGGCTTGGTCTTTTCCCGCGTTTCGGATCGTCACTGTGGTGCACAGGTAATTCGAACCAAAGGTGCTGGTGTCAAATAGGGGGGTCGTGGTGGTGGTGACATCTTCGAGCGTGACCGCATCCCCGGCATTGGCCGCGGTGTCACCGGATTGTTTGCCCGGAAACGTCAGCCCACTCTCGGCCGGTTTGCTGCCTGCGCTACCGCCAGATGTCACAGTGGCTTCATCATTACTACTCAAACCTGCTAGGGCAGCAACACATCCACCGAACAGCAGCACGAACACACCGAGAAGGATCCAGGGCCATATTTTTCGTTTTTTGGGAGGGGGCGCCTGTTGGTAGTACCCCGGAGCGGAGCCTCCCGGATAGCTACCTTGGGGATAGGGGTAGCCGCCAGACGGGTGCACGTACTGCGGATTGTTGGGGTCGTATGGGGGTTGTGAGTTGGACACGACCGCTCCTTCGTTAGCTTGCGAAAGACAACATTAAGTTTGAGATACGCAATCGAGTTATCGGCCATCTTGCGGGCGGCGTTACCGCCGTCCAGGGTCACTATCTGGCAGGAGCCAACTCAGCCCCGGACGACAGACCTGAAGGGGAGTCCAGCAGATCAGGCTGAGCCAACATCGACATGTTTTCGTGGACCGCGATCCCTGCTGCGAAAATGATCACCGCCGATGACGCCGCCACCATGGCGTCGGGGTCACGAGTTGTCGTAGTACGCGGTTCTTCCCGGCATCGTCCTCACCCGGCCCGGCACCAACCTGGGCCGTGCCTGACACCACTGGCGGTAGGCGTACGCGCGTGGGAGGGTCTCGGAAGTGGCGGGATCTAGTGGGGGTGTCGGGATGAGTAGACGACGGGTCTCGGTGGTGTATGCTGCTGCGGCGATTGCAGTCGTTGGAGCGGTATCGGCCTGTTCGCCCGACCGGCCGCCCAATGAGACATTGTCCGTCCAGTTTGGCCAAGATCCATTTGACGTCGCTGACCTCGACGATCCGTCGAACGTGAAGCGCCCTGATGTGGCTGGCAATGTCGTTGTGCGGGGGGCGAAATCGTCGTGTGCAGGCCCCACCGTCGGCGTCGACGACTTTCACCTGAAGCGAGCAGACATTGAGGTCGGAGAAGGGGGAGACGGAGTCGCGACCAGGGTGACGTGGACTTTGTCGAGTCCGATCCCACCGTTTGGTGGCACGGTGTTTGTGTTCACGGGCGTAAGCGCTGACGAGACGGAGGCGATCCAGCTCCGTTACTCCGTGGCAAACGGCCAACGGTTCGAGCTGTATGTGCTCAACAGTGAAGGTCGGAGAATAGACCTGACTGGCGAGCCACTACGTACTGACACTGGAGTTGTCGGTGCGGTCGTTCCATCAGCAGACATCATGGTGTTGGGCGCGGGATTTCACTGGTCAGCGGAGATGTCACACAATTCCGGTGCCGTGCAACATTGCCCGGCGTGAATGAGGGTCGCGGGTGTCGGACGAAGGCCCGACGCCTGACCGATGGGTTTGGTGGGGCGCTCAAACGCTGCGCGAGGGTGTAGGAGTTCTTTGTGCCGGCCGTTACGCTTGCCGGGATGTATATCTGGGAGGTTGAAGGGAAGGTCCTCGAATGGTTCCGGCGGCCAGGCGGTCTCGCCGACGTCGAAACTCTGCGTAGGTGCGTGCCGATACGCAGGGACCAGTTCGACAACTTCATTTTTGAAGCCACCCTTTGGGCGATGGACGAAGGCGCTGCGAACTCGTTCTCGTATGCCTGCATCGGATTCAAGGCGGCGTACCGGTCAGATCAGACCGCCCTCGGCAGTCCGGTGCCTCTTGTTCCGCCGGCGGTCACCGAACACGTCGGCCGCATCGTTTCTCGATGGCAGCTTGGTCGGCAGGTCGCCGGGGCTATAGATCTACCCGACGAAGAGGCTCGGCTTCGCGCGGAGCTGTATCTGAACCTTGGCGGCGACCTTGGGGATGGGCTGGCGGCCGCGGGGCGCCGTCTCTGTAGCCGCATGTGGTCGGCACGTATCGGAGACGGCTTTGTCCACCCCGTGGTTGGCGGACACATCTGGAACAGCAACGCAGGGAGTTACGGCGGCGATGACGTTGGTGGCGGAGGACCGCTCATCGACGCGATCTACGCTGTCGGTGAGATGACGGGACGGTGGCAGTCCGAACCGGATGACCGTCCCGTCATCGACCGCGAGATTATCGACCTGGCACACACTTTGGGCTGGAAGCTGTAGGAGAAGGCCCGTATCAAGACCCACTCCACCAAGGAGCTCGCCAGGAAGTTCGCAGAGCAACCCTACACCCGCCGACCAAATGCTCCACCCAGCGTGCACTATCTTCGGTCAACATGCCTCAGCCTTATTGAGGCAACTGTAGGGGCATTTCGACATAGGGGGCTGAGGACTCAGAGTTACTACTAAACATAGTCGATTCCTTCCTTCTCACTACAACACTTGGTGCTGAACGGGTTTGATCCACGCTCATGTCGACTATCGACGCTTCGTCCACCCCGGAAGTGCAGCTGCGCTCCGTACTCGCGTCTCGCAGTGTATGAAACCGCAAGAAACCGCCTCGTCAAACGCTAAGTGGCTGTGCTGGGATGATCGCATGGCTCTCAAGCTGTGTTCCGACGTGTCACCGGCCAACTGGATCACTGGCAACGTCGATTCGTAGAACAGTACGGCCCTTTTCGGCCCGCCAGAGTTCGAGGCTCACGCTCGGCTGCGGTTCATGCCTGATCCTGCATTCAAGGGCCAACGTGCAAGCGACGTGCGTTACGGCCCGACGACCCAAACTGACGAATCCCTCGTCGAGCAGAGATTGTGCAGACTGCTTGCGACAGTGACTGCAACTCCACAGGATTGCTTCTTCGCGCTGTGGGACGGACACGGCGACCTCGAGCCGCTGCGGGGCGGTCCTCAGATGCGCATACCTAACCGTGCCTACTACCTGTTCCACGGCCCGCTCTCAGACGTCGGAAATTTGGAAACCGCCCAAGGTGGAGTCGACTGGTGGCCGGCGGCGTTTATATGGCCCGCAGACCACGCTTGGTGTGTAGCTTCTGACACTGATCCTCATTGGGCCGGTATCGGCGCCAGCAGTGACACCATCCATATGCTGCTTGGGCAACAGCACCTTGATGTCGTCGCCGCCGAGAGGCGTTTGGGTGGCCCGTTCTATATGTAACAGCAGGCCAGGCAACCACACTGGGCTCCGCGATTAATACATCAGCCATTCCTGCATGCTGCCATACGCGAATCGGGTATCGGACTTCAGTGCGTCACTGATGATTAATTTCGTTGAAGCACAATCGATTACGACGATAAGACTGATTCTTCCGTGGGTTGGGCCATGCTCAAGCGCCAGCGTTGAGGCCCACGGATGCTGTCGGCGGTCGGCGACGTCAGACCTTACCCATTCGCCCATGGATTGTGTTTCAGGTCGGGGTTCCGGTTACAACGCAATCGTGCAAGCGGCACTTGTTAGTTCTGCGTCTCGTCGCTACGAACATTCGCTGACGCCAGGACGTCGGCGAGCGCGGGGTCGGCTGCAGCAACGATCAAGCGGGCGGCCGAGCCCAGCTGTTCGAGCTGGGCGGCGTCCATGGCGTCGACGACGAGCCGCCGTACCTCCTCTACGTGCGTGGGCGCAATACGCTGGAGCTCTTGCCAGCCCGTCTCGGTCATGAGCACTTCGGTTCGTCGGCCGGCGCCGCCGCACGACCGGCGCTCCACCCAGCCGGCAGCCTCGAGACGTGAGACGGCGTGCGACAGCCGGGACAGTGACCCCTTGGCTTCCATGGCCAGATCGCTCATCACGCTGACGTGTCCGGGTGCGTTCGACAATGACACCATCACGCTGTACTCGTAGAAGTTGATTCCGGCGACCTGTTTCAACTGCGTGTCGAGCTTGCCGGGCAGGGTCATCAGCACTGCGACGAGGGATGCCCAGTCGCGCTGTTGATCGGGGGATAGCCACACGTCATCCTGCGTATCCGGGGTGTCGGTCACGCGACCATTCTAACCAACTTGAATGTTCAACAATGACGCGTATGGTTCAACTTGCACGTTCAAGTTGCCAGCTCACCCAAGGAGAACCCCATGACCCTCTTCCGTCTCGACGCCAGCATCCGAGTCGAAGGATCACACAGCCGCGCAATTGCCGACATCGTCGAGCAGGAGTGGAAGGCGGGGCATCCCGACGACCGGATCGTCCGGCGCCACGTCGGCACCGAGCCGATCCCCGCGACGACCTGGGCTACAGCTGCCTTCGCCGGCTACACCCCTGAGGATCAGCAGTCGCCCGAGCAACGCGAAGCGCTCGGTGTCGCGGCCGAACTGGCTGATGAGCTCATCGCCGCCGACGCTCTGCTGTTCGCTGTGCCGCTGTACAACTTCGGAGTGTCCCAACACTTCAAGACCTGGGTAGACACCGTCATGACCGACCCGCGCTTCAGTCCGGCAGCCGCCCCGGTTCTCGCGGGCAGGCCTGCCGTCCTCGTGACGGTCCAAGGTGGCAACTACGCAGCCGGGACACCACGCGAGGGCTGGGACCACGCGACCGGTTGGATGGGTCGCATCCTCGCCGATGTCTGGAGCCTGGACCTCGAGATCGTCGAAACCGCGTTCACCCTCGTCGGTGAGAACCCGGCGCTCGATGAGTTCACGAATCTCGCCGCAACGCTTCGTAGCGAAGCCGAGCAGCTCGCTCGAAAGCACGGACAGGCGCTTGGGGCCGCTCGCGTTTGAGGTCAGAGATGCTGCGCGGGCAGCGATGTCGTGGGTCAAACCCACAGTCGTGGCTACCCACGCACGTGCGTGTTCTTCAGCGGCGTCAGGTGCGGTTCGCTAGCGTGGTCTTGTGGGGGAGCAGTTGATGGTCCAGACCTTGTCGGTGTCGATGGATTATGGGTATTTCGTGTTGTGTGATGGTGGTGATCCGCCGGCCAACGACATCGAGTTGCTGCGCCGCGCGCAGGCGCATCCTCCCAGCGCGAGTGATGGACGCAGCGTTCTGATTTCGAGTCCGCACCAAAACAACTTCGACATGATCATCGAGGTGCAGGTCTGGGACGAGCGGCCGCCGGAGGACCGGGATGCCTGGCAGCAGGTGAGCGAGAACCTGCTGCGCATCGCCGGCGCGGAACTGATGTATGTGTCGCCGACGATGGGCGAAGCCTCTTGCGTCGTTCCTCCTGGCCGTTACCTTGCGGAGGTCAGTGGCCGTGGATTTGTGAACTACGGGTGGCCTGGGTCGACTCAGCCTGGCGACCAGTGGAGAGTGCGACTGTGGCCCGCCGGCAGCGATCGGCCGCGCCCGGCCCAACAGTGGCACCAGCCTGGGTACGGAACCCCGCCCCCGGTGCCCTACCCGCAGCCTGCCAGCGGCACGATCACACCGGTGGCCGATTCCCCCGGCTACATTCGCGAGGCGGGCGTCGAGGACCTCTCCGATGAGCAACGCCGCTTCCGCGAGGATTACTACCGCCGGGGCGAGACCGTTCAGGCGCGCGGCGGGGAGTTGGTCACCAAAGACGATTTCGGTTGGTGGACCGAACAATTCGGCTGGTGGGAAAACGCCGGCTACTGCATCACCCTCTTTCGCGATCTGCCGGCATCGGAGGTGCTTGCGGGACTGCGTGCTGAGCCCTGCGGCCTCTCTCACGGCATCGCTGAACTCGCCGAAACCTCCGCGCGGCTGCGGGCCGAGCAGGGTGGTCGCCAGCTTGTGGTCGGTGTGGCTGATCTGGCCGACTGGGCCGGCTGGACCCTGATGGTCGAAGTAGGTGGCAACATCGGCGATACGCGCCGTTTGATCGGCCCCCTGTCACCGGGACGAATGATCGTCTCGAACTGGCGCAGCAGCGACGACCGTGCTCGGTTCAGTTACTGGAACGACCGAACTCTGATGTTCGGATTTGATCCCCACCATCCCGACGATCGTCACGGCGCTGACCGGGACGGGATCTGGTTCACAATGATGCAACAGATCGGATTGGACCTCGGCCAGCCTGCGGGGTCGGCGGGCACATTCGCACTGGCCGAACGCATACCCTCGATCAGCGGGTCCACACCGACCACATTCACCGACTCCACCTTCCTCCTCGGTCGGGTCACCTTGCCCGACAATGACGACCTCCGCCACTACGACGACCGTTTAGAGGCGGGGTGGATGCATCCCTACGACTGGGATGACCACAGAGAATAAGCCAGGCAACCGGCTTCTGGTCTGTGGCGGGGTTTTCGCCGGCGGCGTAGGCTGCCGATCATGAACTCGTCGCCACGTCGAAAGAATGTCTGCGTCTAACCCCGCACCGCGGAACCAGATTCCGACCGTCTCAGACCTCGTTGGACAGATTGCACTCCAGATTGGTGCTCGTACTCTGTTGCCGTTGAACCTCCTTAACACGATCCGCGTGCAAGGGTCGTCAGTTACGGTTCCGGACACCCAACTCAAGCTCAAAATAGCCGTTCACCACGTCGCCGACTACGGCTCATTTGCGGCCGGTTCAGGACCCCAGGCGGTAACTGTGACCATCTATCCCTTCCCCGCGGGACTGACCTCCACCGAGGCAACCCGCGACAGCGCGAGCACTCTTATTCCAGACGCCGAAGCAGAAGCATGGCTCCGAGTCCTCATCGGCGACGACCTAGCCGACTACGCCTACCACCTCCACACCAACGTCCAACCCAGACGTGATCGCACCCCGGTGCACCGGCACCAAAAGATCTTCGCGTCCTTCATCGACCGGCGCGGCCGCAACATCCTCGCGCCAGACAACTTCCGATGGCAACGCCTCAGTCACACCAGCCAGCAACTACCCCGCAAACTCGAACCATCAACGCACAACACCCAACTGATCAGACCGCTCGCCGAGTCCGGGCCGTTCACAGACGCTGAATTGGTTCGCGACCTCCGAACGAACCCCGACGGGACATGGCGAATACAACTCACCGGCGAGGACCTTGACCAACTCACTCCGGTGGCCCGCGACGCCGTCGAGCACGCCTACCAACTGTTCCGAATACGGGGCGCCATCGACACCAGACTGTGCCCCGAGCGTCTCATCGCCACCCCACAAGACGTGCAACTGCACTTCAAGTGGACACGAAACCCGAACACCTTCGCCATCACCACCAAGCTGCCCCAGACTGAGGCGGACCTCCGATCACCGGCCAACACCCCCGCCGCCTGGGCGTCCTATCAGGCTCTGTTCTGGATGGAAGAACTCGGCACCGGCTGGGTGCGATGGGCCCAGCGCACCCGCATCAACGACGTCATCCACCTCGGCCGCCGCCACGAGCCCGCGCGCGACGGCTACAGCCCCGGTGGACGGCTTCGGCCCCGAGTGGACAACCAAGGACTGGTGTCCATCCCGCACGGCGAGAACCTGGCCATGAACGCCACCACCAAGTTTCGGGCCGATCAACTCATCGCATGGCACCACGAGCTCGACATTCGCGAGAAGCCATACGCGCTCGCGGCCCACGCGGTCATCGCCTGGACCGACACCCCAGGTGTCGCATCACTGAACATCCTCGACGCACTCCCCACCACCCCTACCCGCAGCATCCGCCGGGCAGCGTTCCACGCCATCCACGACGCCGCCGACGCCGGCGCGCGGCTCATCACCACCACTCTCACCGCACCAGTACTGGCCGAGCTCGGATTTGCCACGGATACCGATGGCCAACGCGTCCTGGATGTACTGACGATGCCCTAAAGACGCCAGCCTCACGTCACCCATGCGGCGCTTACACGGATCCGCGAGTGCGCCCCCGTGTAAGCCTGGGCTATGTTTCGTCACTGGTGAGAGGGATCGGCAATTCCGAGCAATAACAATGGGCGCCCGAGCTTTTCATCCGTTTCGACGACGTTTGGTCACCAATCGCCAACCGCTGTTGAGCGCCAGTGCGGCCCCTACGAAACCGATCAGTGTCGGTGAAAAAATCTCGGGCTCGCCTGCGTGAGTAATGCCCCAGAACAGACCGAATGCGACGCCGCCGAGACCAATCACTAGGGCAACAAGATGGGCCGAATTGACCCGGGTGCGGCCGACGGTATGCATGCCTCCACACTCGCACGCCGCGGAGATGGTCGCTAATAAAGATTGTGTCAAGGAAGGTTGACAACCCGCTGGCAGGGGTGGTTTCAACCACCACGTGCGTTGTGCACGGTTGCTGTCAGGGTGGTGAGCGATTCGACGATTCGGTCACGGTCAAGTCCGAGTTTTGACAGCAGTTCGCCGTGGGCGTGGAGCTCGCGCGGGAACAGTTCGTCGACGAGCTTTGAGCCGTGTTTGGTGAGTTGCACAGTTGCCGAGCGCCGGTCAGTGGGGTGTGGTCGGCGCTCGAGGATGCCCCGCTTTTCGAGGCGGGTCAGCGTTTTGCTCACGCCCGCTCGTGACATGCTGAGGCGCTCAGCAAGTCGGGCGGCAGTCACTGATTCGACGCTGTAGCGAAGCGGCACAAGTAATCCCATGTCAGCAGAGGTCAGGCCACTGCCCTCGTACGCCTGCTCGACGGCACGATCGAGCGCAGCGGTGATCGCATTGATCAGTGCAACGATCTCCATCGCGGACGTGTCAAGATCCGGACGGTGCTCTTTCCACGCTCGAACGGTCTGCGACCGCAACGTCTCGTCCACCATGCCCACCTGACGCAGTTGTTAACCAGTTAACAATAATGGTAGCTTCGCCAGGCTGGTTCCGGTAAGTCCCCAGCCTGACTCCAGCGAAAGGTTCGGTATGAAGCATGACGTCCTGATTGTTGGGGGAGGGACTGCCGGTTTGAGCGCCGCCCTGGTGCTCGCGCGAGCGTGCCGGCGGGTCATGGTCGTAGACGCCGACCGACCACGTAACGCGCCCAGCGAACACCTCCATGGCTACCTGACCCGCGACGGAATGAACCCCGGTCAGCTGCTCGACATCGGCCGGTCCGAAGTACTCGAGGTCGGGGGCGAGATCCGCCAAGGCTGTGTCACCGCGCTGACAATAGAAGGCCCCCAGCGCTTCATGGCGAGGCTCGACGACGGTTCGACCGTCGAAGCCCGTGCTGTCCTGATCGCCACAGGGTTGCGCGACGAGCTCCCGAACATTGCTGGGATACAGGAGCATTGGGGAAAGCAAGTGGTGCACTGCCCGTATTGCCACGGCTACGAGGTGCGCGGTACAGCACTTGGCGTTGTGGGCGGCGATAACCGGCCATTCAGCATGCACCAGGCGGCGCTGGTTCGGCAGTGGTCCCACGACGTCGTGTTCTTTCCCAACACCATCACCATCGACCCGATCGAACACCAACGCTTGGCCGCCCGCGGCATCCGCATCGTCGAAGGTCAGGTCAACGAGGTCCTTGGGACAGGCGACGGACTCGACGTCATCCTCGCCAACGGTGAGAGGGTTCGCCGTTCAACCGTCTTCATCGGCCCCCGCTTCACCCCAGCAGCCGACCTACTGCACTCACTCGGCTGCGCACACGATGACTCCGGCTTCCCGACCACCGACAGCACCGGACTCACGAACATCCCCGGAGTGTGGGCTGCCGGCAACGTCAACGACTCCCCCGCCCAACTCATCAACGCCGCCAGCGCTGGCTCACGCGCAGCCATCGCACTCAACCACCACCTCCTCGCATACGACATCGACCATGCCGTCACCGGTATGGCCGCTCAGAAGAGCTGCTAAACAACGGATCTGAGCCGAGAATGTATTTATGTCGGCGCAGGGTCTCCCTAGCGGTCGGTACGGAAGAAGGCGAGCTGCTTAGCGCCTACCTCAGCGAGCAACGAGGTAAGCCGTTTGACCGACCACATCGAGAGATCACCTGCCCTGAAACACTTGTGGCCATGACCCGGCACCGTGCCTTTTCGCCCGCTCGCATCCTCGGCCACTGCGCGTGGTGGATCTTCGTCGTAGCTACATTGTTTGCCGGCGGCATCACCTGGACGGGCGTAGACCGTTACGTCCCGTTCGTCCCGGTGCTGCACGGGGCAGGGTGGATTGATATCCCGTCCACTGACGCTCCCGTGGTGATTGTCGATTTTGCTGGGACAGTGCACGACCCGGGAGTTGATCCCGAGATTGTGTCGGTGGTGGCGTTAATGGTGGTGCTCATCGCCGCTACGGTTGAGGCGATTTCAGTTCGGCAGGTTTTACCAGGGATGGTGACTGTTGCAGCGCCGTGCGTGGCGCTGGGATTGCTGTTGCTCGCCACTCCCGGTGTCCTGCAGAGCGTCAGCCTCGACACGCTCGCGACCATGGGCATAGTGCTGATTGCCGTTGCTGTGCGCGAAGTATGGGCTCGCCGGTTCGCCCCAAGCCCATCGACGTTGCCGCCCAACTCCATGGACACCGCCTAGTGACCGACCGGAAGTGACAGGCTGCGTTTGTGATTGACCACCATCCGGATACCTTCACAAGTTCTGCACAATTCTCCGATACGGTCCTCTGGTGACCGAACTCGCGCAGCTCAAACGGCCTGTGCCTCGGTGGTGGCGGATCTGGCAGGGGCCGGTGCTAGGAATCCTCGCCGCTGTTACGTGTGCGGTTGTCTTATGGGCTGCGATGGCTCCTGTCACGACTCTCATCTACGTCGTATTCGCCTTCTGGGCGTTGGTGGTCATCGGCATAGCTTGGCTGGTCTTCGCAGTTGTCGGATGGCTGCGATACGGAACGGTCCGCCGCAGCCTCATCGCGCCGGTACTTGTCGTCATGACTGCCGTGCTGGTTGTCTTCTCCGTCCCGTTTCATGTCGGGTTTGCGCTGTCGAAGAACCGTTTGACGGAACTTGCGGCGACGTGTCAACCCTCAGGAGCAGACAACCGGGCTGGCGTTTATGCCATTCGTCAAGTGGTCGCGATAAGCGATTCCGGAGGCCTCTTCTACACCGACGGCGGATTCATGGACGAAGTCGGAGTCGTCTACCTGCCCGGCGGCCCTACGGACACATTTCGAGCGCAATCCGAATCAATCGAACTCAGCCACGTATCTGGCGACTGGTATCGGTTCTCCGCAGGCTGGTGAGGGTTTCGACCAAACCACCCGCTGGAATGAATGCGTCCAGGCTCCTCCGGATCCGATCGTAAGTCAGATCAGACTGATCTTTCGGCCTCGCGCAGGATGTTCCTCATCATCGTGCGGTACACCGCGCGATGAGCAGGCAAGTGGGCATACCAATAGACACGTCCCACGATGCCACGCGGATAGAAGACCGTGCGCAGTTCGAGTTCACTACCGGATTCGGTTGCGGTGATACGGAACTCGAGCCACGAAGTACCGGGTGACCGCATCTGTGACCGTAGCCGCAACGTGTGTTCGGGCTCCACTGTCTCCACGCGCCACCATTCGAGGTCGTCGCCGGCGGCCGGCGTGCCCTGCCGGCTCGGGCTGCCGGACGATCCGGGTCCACCGACGGCCTTGTCGATTCGGGCGCGCAATTTCCAGGCCGGCGCCGTTCCGTACCAACCCTTTTCGGAGCCCAGCCCTTCGATCGCCTTCCACACAGCTGCCGCAGTCGCGACGGTGTGGCTGGTGTGGGCATCGACGTACGCCTCTTCACCGGCCCACTTGGGATCTGAGGGAATCGGTTCGGATGGGGCACATGCGGGCGACGCGTTCGACCACGGTGTCTCCACATCGCCGCGACCCACCCGGGCCAGAGCTAATTCGACTGAGGTGCGGTACGGGGTCAACCCGTCGGCCGGAGGTGCGATGACGTCGTTGATGTCGTGTTCGGAGACGATCGCGTCGTGCTCGAGCGACTCGACCAGTGGCCTGGCGAGTCCGCCGGGGATCGGGGTGACCGTCCCGACCCAGTTGCTCGCCAATGACGGTGTGAGGAAGGGGAGCACGATCATCCGTCGCTTCGCGAGACCTGCGACCTCGGCGTAGATCTGCATCATGTCGCCGTACTCGAGAACGTCGGGACCGCCGATGTCCCATGTGCGCGATTCGGGAACCTTCGCGGTGGCGGCCTCCATCAGGTAGTGCATCACGTCCCTGACGGCAATCGGCTGGATCTTGTTGTGCACCCACTTGGGGGTGGTCATCACCGGAAGACGCTCGGTGAGGTGCCGGATCATCTCGAATGACGCCGAGCCCGAACCGATCACCACGCCCGCCTGCAACACGATGGTCTCGATGCCCGAAGACATCAGAACCTCGCCGACCTCGGTGCGTGAACTCAGGTGCTCGGACAGTTGGACACCGGAGGGATGCAGCCCGGAGAGATAGACGATCCGGGACACCCCCGCCTTGCGTGCGGCCTCGGCGACGTTCTCCGCCGAACGGCGCTCCTCAGCGCTGAAGTCCTTGGAGTTACCCATCGAGTGCACGAGGTGGTAGACCACGTCGACGTCGGTGAAGGCATTCTCCAGCGACGCTTTGTCGCTGAGGTCGCCCTTGATCACCTTCGCGCTGCCGATCCAGGGAGCGCCCTTCAACTTGTCCGGGGTCCGTGCCAGGACCCGCACATCGTGGCCACGTTCGATCAGGCGTGGTGCAAGGCGGCCGCCGATGTAGCCGGTGGCGCCGGTGACCAGAGCGCTGGGTGTCGAACTGGTGGCGGGCTGCATGAGCGCTCCGATGGTTGGGATTCGGGTTCGTCCCGAGACCGTGATCGTCTCGGTTCAAGAGTTACTGACGACGGAATGCCCAGGTCGAGAGATCTCAAACGCGAAGGTGTTCTAACGCATGGTGACGAGCGGCCGTTTCCCCTGATCATCAGGAGTATCGGCGTGTGCGTGATCATTCACCGACAAAACGTTGATACCGGTGCTGCCCACGATGAGCTTGGTGATCGACGCGTTGACCATGGTGCGGGCGATGACGGGCCAAGTCTGCGAGTCCACACCCCACAACTCCGCGACGACGGCCGCGATGGTGCCCGCCGAGGACGCCGCGAGCGCGACCTGACCAGGGCCCGCGAACGTCGCGATCTCCTTGAGTGCCTCGCGGATCGACTCGCGGTATTCGGCATACGAACCGGCCCCCGTGCTGTGGCCGTCGGCAGCCCAGGCCAGCAGCGCCTTGTCGAGGTCGCGCTGAAAGTCGCGCTGAGCGTCGGCGGCCTCGGCCGACGTGCCCACGGGTGGCATGTCCCGGCTGGTCAGGTGAGTCAGGTCGTATTCGTTCCAGCCCGCATTCACGACGGGCTCGGGAGCAGTCCCATCCTTGAACTGCGCGACGATCTCCTGCACTGTCTCCAACTGCCGAGCCAGATTTCCCGACGCCGCGAAATCGAGCCGGCCCACGCGCCGCGCGAGATGCTTGCCCACGTTCCGTGCCTGCTCGCGCCCGAGATCGGTCAGACTCCCGTAACCGTTCTCGTCATGACCGGCCTGACCGTGACGCACCAAGTAGATGACACCCATGGGCATCATCTTGCCGTGCGGTGGGCCGCACCCCGGCATCGGTCGCGCCGAGGTGCGTTGATCGTCTCTAATGGTGAGTCATGAGCAGTTCTCGAGACTTCCGGTTCGGGGTGAACTTTCTGGCCCGAGGGACGGCCGATGAGTTCCTGGCCCAAGTGCGGCACGCCGAACGGTGTGGTGTGGACGTGGTGTTGCTTCCTGACCATCTGGAACTGGGTGCGCCGTTCCCCATGTTGGTCGCGGCCGCAGCTGCCGCACCGACCGTTCGGGTGGGCAATTTCGTCCTCAACGCGGGCTTCTACCGGCCGGCTCTGCTCGCCCGCGACATCGCCGGGGTCGACCAGCTGACGGGTGGACGCGTGGAGATCGGACTCGGCGCTGGCTATGTGGAGGCGGAGTTCGAAGCAGCGGGTATCCCGTTCGGGTCGCCCGGACAACGTGTCGACCACATGCGCGACATGGTGATCGAACTGAGACGACTCCTCGGTGATCCGGCTCGCACGCCGCCCTCGGTGCAGACCCCACCTCCGATCATGGTCGCCGGCACGGGAAACCGGGTGCTGACGATCGCTGCCCGCCATGCGGACATCGTTGCCCTTGCGGGTCTCGCCGACGACGAGGCGCTCGCCGAGCGCGTGGAATACATTCGGCGCCAGGCGGGTTCGAGGTTCGGTGACCTCGAACTGAACCTGATCATCTTCGACCTCGCCATCGACCGAGAGCCCGACGTCGACACGTTGCGTCACCACAACCGCGATGCCACCGATGGCGAACTGCTGCGCCAACCCAACGCGCTGCACGGGTCTCACGACGAGGTGGTCACCCGCATCCGGCAACTGCGAGAGCAATTCGGGATCACCTACCTGACGCCGATCGAGCCGTCGTCGGCAGATCTGGACGCGTTCGGCCGGGTGATCTCAGAACTGCGTCAAGGTCCGGCGGAAGCGAACCCCTAGCGTTCGAGCCAATGGGTGGCGGTCAGTGGTTCGGCCTCACCCACTGACTGGTGGTCGCACCCGAAGCCCACGGTCCAGCGACCGTCCGAGAGTTGGACCGGCCCCAGCATCATCGGCGACGGGAGTTCACCGAGGAACTCGCCGAGTGCTGCCGGCGAGAGAGCCCACAGCTCACCGCGAATGGATGTGCCGGCCAACTCATCGCGGACGAGCCCCGGCTTTGCGGGCTCGGTGTCGAGGGCGACGAGCCGGTACGCCTCCGCTGTCGCGGCGTATCCGGCCCAACGCGCACCTTTGTCGGTGAGCTGACCCATCAGTGGCTGACCGCGCAGATGCGCGCCCACCACGAACACCTCGGTGGCCTTGGCGCCCGCCCGTTCGGGCCAGGAAGGGGCTGTTGTAGGCGATCCCGTGCCGATCCGGCCGGCGATGTCGAGCACCACTGCGTCATCGTAGGCCCGGCCCACCACTGTGACGCCGAATTGTGCTGCCGAGCCATCGCTTTCGATGACCTCGCCCGCCGGGACGGACACCGCGCAGAGGTCGAACAGGTTGCAGAAGTTGGTGTAGGTCCCCATCGTCGCGTTGACGCCGACGGGATCGGCCTCCACCTCGGCCAGCGTCGGATGCATCGGGGCAGTCGGGATCAGCAGTGCGGTCGCGTCGCCCAGCACCGACATGGCGCGCTCGCCCAGAGCCTGTACGCGGCGGCGATCCGACAACAGGTCGGTGGCGCTGAACCGGTCGGCCGGGCCGATGATCGCAGCGACCGTCGGGTCCACGAGGTCGGAAGAAGATGCCACTGAGATGAATTCGCCCACCGCGTCAAAACGCTCGGCGACCAGGGCGCCTTCGTACAAGAGCTTG
Organism: Williamsia muralis; assembly: GCF_051487485.1. Classification (GTDB taxonomy): domain Bacteria; phylum Actinomycetota; class Actinomycetes; order Mycobacteriales; family Mycobacteriaceae; genus Williamsia; species Williamsia muralis_B. The sequence continues at coordinate 123,672 of NZ_JAHVCV010000007.1, forward strand.
GCCGCCGCCAGGAAGTCCGACAGATCGATTCGCTTGATCCGCACACCCGCGTTCTCGGCGTGTTCCACCGCGGTGTGGAAGGCCTCCTGCCACCGTGCATCGAGAGCGGGCAGCGTGGCCGGCACGGCGACGACTGGGCTGTCGGGAGCAGCGAAATGCGTTGACGCCGGCCACGCAGCACCTCCGGCCATCACCCCCATCGCGCGATTGGCGAGGTCCAGATCCGCGGCGAGGATGGTCACACAGTCATAGCTGGCGCAGGCCGGCACCACACCCGCGGTGCTGACCACTCCGATGGTGGGCTTGATGCCGACGATGCCCTGCAGGCCGGCGGGCACCCGTCCCGATCCGGCGGTGTCGGTGCCGATCGCGATGTCGACGAACCCCAGTGCAACAGCCACGGCCGAGCCCGAGCTCGAGCCCCCGGATATGTGGTCGGGTCTGCGTGAATCACGCACGGCTCCATAGGGACTGCGCGTGCCGACCAGACCGGTCGCGAACTGGTCGAGGTTGGTCTTGCCGATGACCACCGCTCCGGCGGCGCGAAGGGCGGCGACCGATGCGGCATCCTGTTCAGGTCGGTACTCATAGCCCGGACAGGCGGCGGTCGTCGGCAGCCCGGCGACATCGACGTTGTCCTTGACCGCAAGCACCACCCCGGCCAATGCGCCTCCCGCAGCGATGGAGGCAGCATGTTCTGTTTCGACGTCAGCCTGATCGCGCAAGGTGATGAACACCTCCGGCCGATCGGCCGCGGCGATCTGGGCGTAGATGTCGGCTATGCGTGTCACGCGACTTTTCCTGTCTTCGTGGCGAACTCGCCGCCGTCGGACCAACGCTTGCGCTCCTCGGCGCGCGCCGTCTCCATCGCTGTCCGCTCGACCTTGATGTCGTCGGCGTTGTCGGTGAGGAACTGCTGATGCTCGGCCAGTGAGAACGTGCCGTCGGTGATCTCCACATGTCCTCGGCCGGCGGCCATGTCGGCCCGCAGATCGAGCAGCTCGTCGGCACTGACGGGGTACCAGCTGATCTTGTCGAAGAACCGCAACAGCCATGGGTGCTCGGGCTCGAACCCTGCTGCCTCGAGTGGGTGCCGATGGTTCCACACCTGGGTGGTGCGGCCGACGAACTGGTAACCGCCGGGGCCCTCCATGCCGTAGATGCACATGTAGGCGCCGCCGATGCCGACCGCGTTCTCCGGGGTCCAGGTGCGAGCCGGGTTGTACTTGGTGGTGATCAGACGGTGTCGTGGATCGAGTGGAACGGCAACGGGGGCACCGAGATACACATCGCCCAGGCCGAGCACGAGATACTCGGCGTCGTAGACAATGCGGTACACGTCGTCGACGGAGCTGAGCCCGTTCATCCTCCGGATGAACTCGATGTTCCACGGGCACCAGGGCGCGTCGGAGCGAACGCCCAGCATGTACCGCTCGATCGCCTCGCGGGTCGCCGGATCGTCCCACGACAAGGGCATGTGGACCGTGCGGCTCGGCACCACCAGCTCGGACGCCGAGGGTAGCTGGGCTTCGCATTCGATGAGCCAGTCGAGCAGTACCGATTGCCGCATCACGGTGGCGTCGACCTTGACCTGAAGTGACCGGATGCCGGGAGTGAGCGAGACGAGTCCGGCGGGCCGGTCGGCCTCGATCCGTTGTGCCAGGGCATGCACCCGTGCTCGGAGCGCGAGATCAAGCGTCATGTCGCCGTATTCGACGAGGACGTTGTCGTCGCCGCTTCGGCGATAGGTCACCTCGGTGGTGCCGTCGGCGGTTCGGGTGGATCCGAGCACTCCGTCGTCGAGATCGGTACCGGACGACAGAACGGTGACCATGTTCGAGCGCCGAGCCGTTCCCAGTGCGGCCGAACTCGCCACCGAGGCAACGCGCACCGGTACGAACCGGACGGTGTCGCCCGGTTTGAGCTGACCCATCTTCCAGCGGTCCGCCGTGGTGACGGTGACCGGGCAGACGAAGCCGCCCAGGCTCGGCCCATCGGGACCGAGCAGGATCGGGGTGTCACCGGTGAAGTCGAGCGCGCCCACGGAGTAGGCGGTGTCGTGGATGTTGGACGGGTGAAGTCCTGCCTCGCCGCCGTCGGTTCGTGCCCAGCGTGGCTGCGGTCCGAGCAGGCGGACACCGGTGCGGTCGGAGTTGAAATGCACCTCGTAGGCGGTGTTGTACAGATCCTCGATGTCCTCCGGGGTGAAGAACTCAGGAGCGCTGTGTGGTCCGACGGTGACGGCGAGTTGCCAATTGTTGGTCAACGCCGGCTTCTCGTCGATCAGGATCCGGCGAGGAGACCCGGCGGCTGACGTCTGCGCCCGAGCCAGCGTGTCCCCGTCGGTCAGAGAACGTCCGTCTTTCCCGCCGAATCGCCCGAGTGTGAACGTCGCGCGACTCTCCAGGTACAGCTCGGCGTCGATGCCGCCCGCAACGGCGATGTACATCCGCATCCCGACGCCGCCTGCCGCACCGACATCGAGGATCTGACCCGCTTTGACCTCGATCGGTGACCACTGCGGTACCACCTCGCCGGCCGCCGTCACCGGCACAGGTGCACCGGTCACCGCGACGACGGTGTCCTCGTCGAACCTCAATTGCGGCCCCATCAGGGTGCATTCGAGGCCGGGCGTTCCTTCTGCGTTGCCCACCGCGATGTTCGCGAGCCGGAACGACAGATCGTCCATGGGTCCGGACGGCGGCACACCCACCTGCCAATACCGGATACGGCCCGGCCAATCCTGAATGGTGGTCTGCGGGCCCGCCCGCAGTACCGAGATGCTCGACATCTGTTACGCCTCTGGTCGTGTCACGATGACCCGCACCGAGGTGGGGTCGAATCCGTTGCAGGGGTTGTTGATCTGGGGGCAGTTGGAGATCAGCACCAGGGTGTCGACATCGGCGCGCAATGCGACTCGCCGTCCCGGCGCCGACAAACCGTCGACGATGCCCAGTGAGCCGTCGGGATCCACCGGCACATTCATGAAGAAATTGACGTTGCCGACCATGTCCGACTTACCCAGCCCGTGTTGCGCCCCACCGATCAAGAAGTTCTCCACACAGGCGTGCTGATGTTTGGTGTGGTGGCCGTAGCGAAGAGTGTTCGACTCCTGTGAGCACGCACCGCCGACGGTGTCGTGGTTGCCCACCTCGTCGGCGACGATGGTCATCATCGGGGCCGAATCATGGTCGCGGATCACGGTTCCGGTGATGAGGAAGATGTTGCCCTGCGCGGCGATGGTGGTTTGGGCGGAGTAGCGGATGGTGTGATCGGTGCCGCCGAAGAACAGAGTGTCCACGGCCTGGTTCCCGTGCAGATCGACGATGGTCAGTACATCGCCGGCTTCGACGATGCCCGACCACGGTGCGCGTTCGCCGATCTCGTGGTCGAGGATCACCTGTCCGTCGACGAGGGCGAGGTCGCGAGCCGATGCCGTTGTGGCAGAGGTCATCACGGTGTCCTTTCAGAGGGTGTGCGGGAGAGCTGTACGAAGTGCGCGAGCGCGGGCATCACCAGTGGGCTGCGTCCCATACGTCTTCGGAGTTGAGCACTGCGCGCTGGTACTCCGGGTCTGTGTCGGGCAGGGAGTTCAACGCGGAATCGAGGTCGCCCGGCGCCTTCCACGCCAAGATCTCCAGTGGCCCCACATCGAAACCGGGAGACGGGTCGAGAGGGTGGGCGGTGTTGACGATCGCGACGGTGCACGGGAGATGCAGGAGCAGATCTACGTGCTTGTCGCGGCCGGCGGAGCCCTTCGACGTCAGTGTTCCGTCGGCCTCCACCACGATGCTGTGGAAGAACGACAGGGACGGAACCACGTCGGTGGGGCTCAGACCGTGCTTGGCCGCCGCCAGCGTGAACATCTCGCGACCGGCCGGCGACGTCGAATGAACAGCGCCGGCACCATATTTCGCGACGTTCGCGGCCAGGGTGCTGGTACCGCACAGGGCGTCGTGATGGCCGGAGGTGTCGGCGACGATGGTCGCGAGTGCACGACCCTGATCACTGAGAAGCGGGTGACCGGCGCCGAGATAAGCCTGCCACGGCACCTTGACCGTGTCGGCGACATTGAGCCGCTCCCAGGGTGCATCAGCGCGCCACAGGAGGATGTGCGCACATCCGGTGCCGGCCACATCGCGCAGTCGCAGGCGTGTTCCGCGGGCAAGAACCTTCACCGTGTAACGCCCGCCGGGAACAGTCTCCGCCCAGGTCATGTCCTGCGCGTCGACGTTGTCGGGCAACGGAGTCCACGTCGATGCCGGCACCACCGGCATCGAGTCGGTGATGGTGGCGGCCTGTGCCCGCGCGTGTTCACGGGCGCCAGCAGTGGTGCCGGTCGAACCGGTTGTCGACTCGGTGGACGTTGTCATGACGGAGTTCCCTTTCGGTGAGAGCTGTTCGCGGACAGCCGCATCGCAGCGGCCAGGCCGGGGGTCAGATGGGCTCTGCGGGTGCGGCGACCTTCACGGGCATCGGATGCTTCTTGCCGTGTGGGAAGCAGGCGATGCCGAGGAGGATGGCCACCGCGATGCAGATCGGACCCGCCCATTTCAGGATGGGCATCTCGCCGGCCGGATCGAAGATCTCCGACCGCGGCCATGCCAGGTTCACGACCATGGCGAGCCCATAGATGACTGCGAGGAGGTTGATGGGAATCCCGAACCGGCCCAGGCTGAACAGTTTCTTGCCCTCGGCGTCGACGATGGGGGTGCCATGCGGCCAGCCCTTGAGGCGTCGCCACAGCATCGGACCCGTGACGGAGAGGTAGGCGAGGTAGATCAGGATGATGCAGACGCTGGCGAGGGTCGCGAAGATTGCCGAGTTGCCCACGTTGACCACCAGGACGCCGATGCAGAGAACACCGATCAGGATCGACGGGGCGATCGGGGTGCCGGTTCTGGGGTTGACGTGCGAGAGGATCCGGGATCCGGGAAGCCGGTCGTCGCGGGCCATCGAGAACATCAGCCGGGAGCATGCGGTCTGAATTGCCAAGGTGCAGATGAAGATCGCCACCACGACGTCGCACAGCAGGACCTTGCCCCAGAACGATCCGAGCACGGAGTCGAGGACGTACGGCAGGCCGCCGACGGCCAGTTCTTCACCGAGACTCGGTGCTGCCATCAGGGCGCCGAGCAGCATGAGCCCACCGCCGATGGCCGAGACGGTCAAAGCCAAGCGGATGGTCCGCGGTGCTACGCGCCGGGGATTCTTGGTCTCCTCGGCGAGCTCGCCCGCCGAGCCGAAGCCGACCATCACGTAGGCGGCCATCAAACCGGAGACGATGAAAGCCCAGACGTACCCGGGTTGTTCGCCGGGAATGCCGGTGTCGAACACCACGTCGGGGCCGCGCTCGGCATGGGTGAACAGAGCCAGGATCACGGCGATGACGCCGACGATCTCGCACGTGACACCGATGCTGTTGACTCGGCTCATCCAGTTGACGCCGATGCAGTTGATGATGGTGGTGATCACCAGCAGGATCGAGCCGAGCAGTACAGCGTTGGACGCGCCGCTGGTGCTGGTGAGGGCAGGGTCGGAGCCGATGAGCTGGAAGCCGGTCCAGATGGACGGCATCACCACCTGCAGCGCAATCGCTGCGGCCGAGGCGGTGACGATCTGCGCGAGGATCATGAACCAGCCGCCGAACCAGCCGATCACCTCGCCGCCCACACGGCGTGACCATTGGTAGATGGCCCCCGAGATGGGGAAGCGAGCGGCGATCTCGGCGAAACACAGAGCCACCAGGAGTTGACCGACGTAGACCGCGGGCCAGGTCCAGAAGAATGCCGGACCGCCGAACGAGAAGCCCAGTCCGAAGAGCTGGAAGATGGTTGTCAGGATGGAGACGAAGGAAAATCCCGCCGCAAAGGACGCGAATGTTCCCAGCGAACGATGGAGCTGCTGGGTGTAACCGAACGCGGAGAGATCGTCGGAGTCGCCGTTCTTGGTGACGCCGCCGCTCACTGGTGCCGAAGGTGGTTGCGCAGTTGCGGTCATGGGAGATCTTCCTGGTAGTGGGCCCATGAGCCCGGTTTATCTGTCAGGTGATAGATAAACCGTTCGCTATTTCTGTCGAGTGACAGGTTTGTTACCCCGAGGCAAACGAGTGCAACAACTGTGTTTCCGAATGCGCACTTGCCAGGTCAGGTCCGTTCGTCTCCCGAGCCGCGCTGCGACGGCGGATCGGCCGCGGCGGATGACAGTAAGGTGCTCTGTGTGAGTTCGGTTTCGACAGGGCCAGGACGCCCGAGGTTGGTGGAGCAGCGTCGCCGTGGGGATACCGCACGGGACGAGATCCTCGACGCCGCCGGAGAACTCTTCACCACACGCGGATACTCCGGAACCTCCACCCGGATGATCGCGGAGGCCGTCGGGATTCGGCAGGCCTCTCTCTATCACCACTTCAAGACCAAGGACGACATCCTCGAGGCGTTGCTACAGAACACCGTGGCAAGGGCGCTGGTCACGGCGCAGCAGCTACGAGAGGCCGTCGGCGAGCCGGCGCTCGAACGTCTGCAGTCGCTCGCCAGATTCGACGCCGCCCAGCTCGCGGGTTCGAGGTGGAACCTCGGCGCCCTGTATCTCCTGCCGGAGTTGCGCACCGATCGGTTCGCCGAATTCCGCCAGGCGAGAACAGATCTGGCCCGTATCTACGCCGCGTTGGCAGGGGAGGTACTCGGTGACCCCGAAGATCCGCGTCGACACCTGCCGTTCCGGCTTGTCGAGTCGGTGATCAGCATGCGTTCCGATGAGATGGCCGGCGCGCTCGGCGCCGACTCCCTGCACGAGATGGTCGACCTCTTGGTCGACACCATCGCACTCGTCTTGAAGTAGTTGCCGCAGCGACGAACTCGCAGGATTTGTATTCAGGTGCAGGAGTTGCAACCCCCTGCGCCGAGACGAAAAGCCTGTGTCTGTGGACGGCCGAACGCGCGACGTCGAGTTCAGAGCACCTCACCGGGTAACGCGTCGTGAACCAGGAGCGCGATCTGCACCCTGTTGTTGAACGCCAGCTTCTCCAGGATGTGCGAGATGTGGCTCTTGACCGTGGCGATGGACACGAACAATTCTTCGGCGATCGCGGCGTTCGACATCCCACGCGCGACCGCGATGGCCACGCGCTGCTCGCCGGCGGTCAGCAGATCGAACTGTTCTGTTGCCTTCGTGCGGCGATCGCCGGGGTCGGTGAAGCGCACGATCAACTTGCGGGTGATCGACGGTGACAGGATCGGTTCGCCCGCAACAACTTTGCGCAGAGATGCGATGAGGTCGGCGGGTGGGGTGTCCTTGAGGAGGAAGCCGCTGGCGCCGGCCTGCAGCGAACGCAACACCAGGTCGTCGGTATCGAAGGTGGTCAACATGATCACCTGTGGCGGCTCGGCCATCGAGCGCAACGCGATGGTGGCCTCGAGCCCGTTGACCTTCGGCATCCGGATGTCCATCAGCACCACGTTGGCGTCGGTCTCCGCCGCAAGCGCTGTGATCGTGGACCCGTCCGCGGCTTCGCCGACGATGTCGATGTCCGGCTGCCCCGACAGCATCGTCCGCAGACCCGCGCGCACCAGCCACTCGTCGTCCACGAGCAGCAGGCGGATGGGGGATGGGGCCTCGGTGCTCACAGGCTGCCCGCTTCCCATGGCAGGCGAGCGGTCAGCACGAAGTTGCGCTCCACGACGCCATACGACAACTCGCCGCCGGCGAGCGTGACCCGCTCGTTGATGCCGACAAGACCCGATTTGGCCCCGGGGATCGGTTCGATGGCCGAATTGGCAGCCATCGACAGTGGTTGGTGAATCCTCACACTCAGCCCATCTCCGGGTCCGCCGCTGATGTGCACGGTCACCGGTACAGCACCCGCGTGTTTACGCGCATTGGTCAAGCCCTCCTGAACAATTCGATAGGCGGCCCGGCTGACCACACCCGGTACGTCGTCGAGGTCGCAGATGTCGATGGTCGCGCGGATCTGACTGCCCGCCTCCTCGGCTTCGCCGAACAGGGTGGGCAACGTGCTCAGCGATCGGGTGGGCTGAGCAAAATCCTCGGACTCCTCACGAAGCATGGCGATCACGTCACGCAGGTCGACCAGCATCTGATGGACGCCGGCGCGGATCACCCCGGCCGCCCGGCGGATGTCTTCCGGTGGTGCGTCGGGCCTGAACTCGAGCGCGCCGGCATGCACGGACAGCAGGCTCATCCGGTGGGCGAGCACATCATGCATCTCCCGCGCGAGCCGTTCGCGTTCGGTGGCCCGAGCATTGGCGATCCGCTCGCGCTGCTCGGCCTCGACGGTTCGCGCACGCTCGGCCAGCGAGATCAACAGCTGCCGACGGTTGCGGACCATGGTTCCCCACCCGACAGCCACCGCAGCCATCAGCGCCCAGAACACGAGCACGGCGAGCAGCGACTCCTGCCCTTCCGGGTACAGCCAGCGGTTTGTCAGGGCCGCAACAAAGCTGGCCAGGGCCACCGAGACCGCGTATCGCATCGGCTTGTGGACGGCGAGCGAGAACACCGCCAGCAGAGCGACTCCGCCGATGGCCGAGGTGAATCCGGAGGCGACCGTCGCGACGATTGCCAGGGCCAGCGGCCATCGGCGCCGCCACACCATGGCCACGCAACCCGCCACCCCGACGGCCAGGTCGGCCACGATCACGCCGGAGATGTTGTCCAGACGTGGGCTGATGGCAACAACACCGATTGCCGCGGCCAGCAGGATCATCAGTACGTCGATCGCGATGTCGCGTTTGCTCCGCCGGCCGATCAAGGGGTGGGGATCGGTCTCCAGTTCGGCGCGCACCGCACCGGGCATCCAGGCGCCCCGAGCCGTCAGATCATCCCATCCATCCGTCACAGCAGCCCACCGGTTCGCATCGCCCGATCATGCGCTTCGCAGTGGCACCGGTGCATCAGGCGAAAGGCGGAAGTTCGACGGGCGATGAGTTTTGCTTGCGGGCGATGTCTGTTGTGGTGTCCGCTTGATGCACAAAACAACCCTGGATCGGAGTCATCATCATGTCCCGCATGCTGTTCCTCAACACAACCGCCACCGACATCCCCGCGACGCGCAAGTTCTTCGGAGAGCTCGGATTCGAGTTCAATGAGACCTTCAGCGACGAGAACACCCTGTGCCTGGTGATCAACGAACTCACCGTTGCCATGCTGATGACGCCCGCCCGGTTCCAGGACTTCATCACCGGAGGCATCGCCGACACCAGCAAAGAGCGTGAGGTGCTGATCGCCATCTCCGCCGAATCCCGTGAAGCCGTGGACACACTCGTCGACAAGGCACTGGAGATCGGTGGCTCCAAGTGGATGGACGCGCAGGATCACGGGTTCATGTACGGACGTAGCTTTCTCGACCTCGACGGTCACGTGTGGGAGGTCACCTGGATGGATCAGTCCGCCATATCGGGTTAGGACGGCATTTCGGGCTAGCTCGGCATCTCTGGCTGGCCCGGTTCTTTCTCCGACTCCGACGGGCCGGGAGGCACCGCAGGCAGTCCGAACCGGGCGAAGTCGGCCTCCATGGTGTCGGAGAAGAAAGCCACCACATGACCGACGCCATCGGCGGTGATGTCCAGGACCTGCAATTGGAAGGGCCTGTGCACACCGTCGGCGTCGATCATGTACAGCCCGAACGCGGGCTGGCCGTTGGCCACCGCCGGCAGCAGCACCATGTCGCCGGCTGCCTTGGCCGGGCAGTTGGAACCGATGAGCGTACCGATGACCTCCGGGCCCTGGTACCAGCCGGTGAACGGTGGCATCTCCCAGATGGCCTTGTCGGTGAACAACGCGACGATGGCATCGATGTCGTACGCCTCGAAGGCGTCGACCCACTTCTGCAAGAGTTCTCGCTGGGCGGCGTCTCCGGGCTCGACCACCGAATCGCGCTCCGGCGCAACCTCTTTGAGCTGGGCTCGAGCGCGCTGGAGCAGGCTGTTCACCGTTGCGGTGGTCAATCCCAACGTCTCGGCGACCTCGGCGGCGCGCCATTGGAGTACGTCACGGAGGATCAGGATCGCGCGTTGGCGCTCGGGGAGATGCTGGAGCGCAGCGATGAACGCCAGACGGATGGATTCACGGGAACCCACGACGGTGGCGGGGTCCGCGGTCTCTGACAACGTTTCGTCGGACCCGGCAAACGGCTCGAGCCATGGCACCTCGTGGTCCTCGAGGAGAGTGCCCTGAGGATCTGACGACTCGCCGCCGAGTCCCGAGGGCAACGGCCGGCGCTGCTTGGACCCGAGAGCGGTGAGGCAGGTGTTGGTGGCGATCTTGTAGAGCCACGTACGCACCGAAGCGCGGCCGTCGAACCGGTCGTAGCCACGCCAGGCGCGGATGAACGTCTCCTGGAGAAGGTCTTCTGCGTCGTGATGTGAACCCATCATCCGATAGCAATGTGCAAGCAGTTCACGTCGGTACGGTTCGGTGACTTGCAGGAAGTCAGAATCTACCGCGGCCTCGATAGTCATGGGGAAAAGGTTACGGGAGCGGTCTGACAACAACCAGGGTTCTTAGGCCATCGATTGCGCCAGGTTGGGCGGTTTTCGGGTGTCCGGTCGAGCGATGGCCGCCGCTCGTGTAGAGGTTGGGGAATGATTCGAGTCGGCACCTCGGGGTGGGTGTATCCGCCATGGCGAAGAACCTTCTATCCGGAGGGCCTGGCCCAACGCCGCGAACTCGAGTACATCTCCCGGGTTCTGAACTCGGTTGAACTCAACGGGTCCTTCTATTCTCTGCAGCGGCCGACCAGCTACCTGAAGTGGGCGGAGCAGACGCCCGACGACTTTCTGTTCTCGGTGAAGGGCCCGCGCTTCGTCACCCATATGAAGCGGCTCGTCGACGTGGACCAGCCGCTGGCCACCTTCTTCGCGTCGGGCGTGCTGGCACTCGGACCCAAACTCGGACCGATCCTGTGGCAACTGCCGCCCAATCTGCCGTTCGACGCAGACGCACTCACGGCGTTCGCGCATCTGCTGCCGCGCACCACCACCGAAGCAGCCGAACTCTCCACTGGACACAGTGACCGCATCGCCGACCGGGCCTGGACCACAACCGACGCGGAGCGGCCGATCCGTCACGCCCTCGAGGTCCGGCATCCGAGTTTCATGACACCGGAGTTGCCCGACCTGTTGCGTGAGCTCGACATGGCGCTGGTGCTCGCCGACTCGGCGGGCAAGTTCCCCGTGATCGACGAGGTGACATCCGACTTCGTCTACGCCCGCCTGCATGGCGACACCGAGCTCTACACCAGCGGCTACACCGACGAGGCGCTCGATTCGTGGGCCGAGCGGTTCCGGGCGCGCGCAGTGGACCGCGATGTGTTCGTCTACTTCGACAACGACGCAAAGGTCAGGGCACCGTACGACGCGAAAGGGCTGCTCGACCGCTTGCTGTGACCTGGCTCGGGTAGCGTTGTCGCTGCGCTCAACAAGCGATGGCGCGCCAGGCAACGACTGGGGTGCATGATGATCGAGCGTTTGGACAAGCTGCAGAGGCGGCACCCCGTCTTGGGTTTCGGCATCGCCGTGATCTACAAATACGCGGACGACCAGGGCGGATATCTCGCCGTTCTGATGACGTACTACGCGTTCCTCGCGCTGTTCCCCTTGTTGCTGCTCTTGACCACCGGCGTCGGCATAGTGCTCGACGACAATCCCGAGTGGCAGGCGAAGGTACTAGATTCGGCCCTCGGCCAGTTCCCGGTGATCGGCCCGCAGCTCGGCGAACCGCAGGAACTCAGCGGTGGCACAGCGGGAATCGTGATCGGCATCCTCGGTGCCCTGTACGGCGCCTCGGGTGTCGGCCAGGCGGCCCAGAACGCGATGAACACCGTGTGGCAGGTGCCGCGCAACAACCGGCCCAACCCGATTTTCTCCCGGTTCCGCAGCCTGCTCCTGCTGACCGTGCTGGCGATGACGTTGGTGGGCACGGCGGTGTTGTCGACGTTCGCCGGATTACCCGGATTCCTTGGGCCTTTGGAGGGGGTGACCATCGGTCTTCTGGCCGTGGTCATCAACTCGGCGGTGTTCACCATCGCCTACCGTCTCAGTACCAGCAACGACGTGAGCTATCGCGATGTGTTGCCGGGCGCGGTCGCGATGGCGATCTTCTGGCAGCTGTTGCAGACATTCGGAACGGTGTACGTCACCCAGGTGGTGAAGAACGCGAGCACCACCAACAGCGTGTTCGCCGTGGTGCTGGGCCTTCTCGCGTTCTTCTATCTCACCTCCATCGCCGTGGTGTTCACCGCGGAGATCAACGTGGTGAGAGTGCATCACCTGTACCCGAGGGCCCTGCTGACACCGTTCACCGATGCCGTCGACCTCACCCACGGCGACCGGAAGACATACACCCGTCAAGCAAAGGCCCAGCGAGCCAAGGGTTTCGAACACGTCGATGTCACGTTCCGCAAGAACGACGACACCTGAGGCCCGTTCGGCGCTCCTAGCGTCAGATGACCCCGTGCAGCGGCGGTGGTGTGTCGTGCAGCAACGAGCGACCGATGTGCTGATACTTCCACCGCGCCGGGTCGTGCAAGGTGTGCGTACGCGCGTTGCGCCAGAAGTGATCCAGACCGAGATCTGCTGCGGCGCTTCGCGTTCCTGACACCTCGAAGAGCGCGCTCGACACCTCGTTGGAAGCCCGGTCGGCAACGATCTTCGCCGTCGCCACCGCAATAGACGCGGCGGCGGCTCGCTCTGCTGTCGCGTCGGCCTCGGCGACGAACGTGGCGTCCACCGCCTCGCCGGCGCTCTTCAGGGTTGCCTCGGCGGAGATGACCTCCACAGCCAATTCGCCGACGCGCTGGATCACCAGCGGATCGTCGATGGCACGATCGACATTTGCCTCGAACCACGGGCGGCTGCGGTTGCGGACGAATTCTGTTGCAGCAGAGAGCGCTCCGCGGGCGATGCCGGCGTCGATGGCCACGTGCAGCAGCTGGGCGAACGCACCGTACCCGGCCGGGGCGCCCACCGCGCGAGCCCGGGCGACCAATTGGTCGCGGCGCAGGGACACACCTTCGAACGTGATGGTGCCGCTGCCCGTGGTGCGTTGGCCGAGTCCGTTCCAGTCATCGACGATGCGGACACCGGCGGCGTCGGCGGGAATGAATGCCACGTACTCGCCGTCCTCGAGCCCCGTCTTGTGGTCGGGGTCGTCGAGCCGTGCCAACACCGCGAGCGTATGGGCGTACAGCGATCCCGTGCAGTAGTACTTCGAGCCGTCAAGACGAAGTACACCGCGGTCCGCTCTGACCGTGGTGGTGATGTCGGCGACGGTCTTGCCGCCCCGCTCGGACTGCGCGTTCGCGATCCGGCTACCGCCCAGCACCGCCTCGAAGAGATCGCGCTGTTGCGGTGGATCAGCGGCCAGGCGAAGCAGATTCAGATACACGAAGTGGCTGTGCGGGATCTGCGCGATGTTGGGATCGGCTGTGGCAAGGATGCGGACCACCTCGGCCACGATGCTCGGCGGTAGATCTGCACCACCGAAACGGCTCGGCACCGTGATCGCCAGCAGTCCGCTCGCCGAGAGTTGATCGATCTCGCGATAGGGCAGTTTGCGGTCGCGATCGCGCGCCACCGCGCCGGTGGCGAAATGTGCGGCCAGGTCGTGGGCCACCGACAGTGCCTGCTCGGCAGTGTCGATGCGAGAGGCGATCGCGGTGCTCACGATGCGCCGACGCCGGCTTCCGCATCGGCCGCTTCGAGTTCACGAACCAGCGGCAGCACCTTGGCACCGAAGTACTCGATCTCTTCCTGGAAGTGCAGGAAGCCGCCGAGGACCAGGTCGACGCCGAGTCGCTTGTAGGCGACGATCCGCTCGGCGACCTGTTCCGGCGTGCCGATCAGCTTGGTCTTGAACCCGTCGTTGTACTGCACGAGGTCTTCGAAGCTCGACTCGGCCCACATCCCCTTGCCGTCCGACGTGGACGCGCCGGCCTGTTGCACCGAATCCCGGAACCCCTCGACTGCAGGACGATTGGCCTTCTCGATGATCTCCCGGAGGGTGTCCCGGGCCTCGGCCTCGGTGTCGCGGGCGATGATGAACCCGTTCAGCCCGAACTTCACCTCGCGGTCGTGTGCCCTGGCGACCGCACGCAGGTCGTCGATCTGCTCGGTGACACCGTCGAAGTCCTTGCCATTGGAAAAGTACCAGTCGGCGAAGCGTCCGCCATTGCTGCGGGCCGCGGTGGAGTTACCTCCCTGGAACAGTTCGGGATTGGGGCGCTCGGGTGTGTTCAGTGGCTTGGGCTTGAGGGTGAAGTCACGGATCCGGTAGAAGTCGCCACCGTAGTCGACATTGTCCTCGGTCCAGATCTTGCGGATGACCTCGAGGAACTCGGCACTTCTCCGGTAACGCTCGTCGTGCTCGAGCCAGGGCTCACCCAGCGCCTTGAACTCTCCGGCGAACCATCCCGACACGACGTTGATGGCGAACCGGCCGCCCGACAAATGGTCGGCGGTGGCCCCGAACTTGGCCAGCACCGCCGGGTGCCACAGGCCGGGATGGATGGCGGCGATGACCTTGAGCTTCTCGGTGGCCCCCAACAGTGCAAGGCTGAAAGCTGTTGATTCGTGCTGGAACTCGGCGCCGTAGGACGCCATGTACCGAACCTGCGACAGTGCGTACTCGAAGCCGTTGTTCTCGGCGGTCTGGGCCAGCTTCTTGTTGTACTCGAAGTCCCAGCTCGTCCGCTGTTCGATGTCACTTGTCACCAGGCCGCCACTGACGTTGGGGACCCAGTAGGCGAACTTGATCTGATCGGCGATGCTCTCGGTGCTCACGGTTTGCTCCAATGGTTCTGCGGGAGGGGACAATCGGATTCGGTGAAGGCGGGTTAGGCGAAGGCGGGCTGTGTGAAAGCGCAGCCCGTCAGGACGCGCCGGCCGGGGACAACGACGGCAGGAAAGCCCCCCGGACAGGCTCGGATACCCGGTCATCGGCACTGAGCAGGCCGCGCCGGATGAGCCTCGGGCGCACGCCCTCTCCGAAGTGGTAGGCCTCTTCCACGTGGGGGTAGCCGGACAGGATGAAGTGATCGAGCCCCAGAGCCGCGTACTCCGCGATGCGGTCGGCCACCTCATCGTGCGAGCCGACCAGCGCCGTGCCGGCTCCGCCTCGGACAAGCCCGACGCCGGTCCACAGGTTCGGATAGATCTCCAGCGAACGGGCATCGGTACCGCTGCTGAACGCGGCGCCTCCGCCGTGCAGTTCGAGCATGCGCCGTTGCCCTTCTGATTCTGAGCGGGCGAGGTTCTGCTGGGCTCCGGCGACCACCTGAGGGTCGAGTGCACCGAGAAGCCGGTCGGCTTCGGCCCACGCCTGTTCCGCGGTGTCCCGCGAGATCACGTGCAGCCGGATGCCGTAGGAGAGTTCACGACCCTCGTCCGCGGCGAGCCTGCGGATCCAGTTGAGCTTCTCGGCGACGGCGTCCGGCTTCTCACCCCAGGTCAGGTAGGTGTCGGCGTACTTGGAGGCGACGGTTCCCGCTGCCGGGGAGGAACCACCGAAGAACACCGGCGGAAGCGGATCGGGCTTACGGGCCAGGTGAGCGCCCTCGACCCGCAGATGCTTACCGGTGAAGTCCACCGGGCCGTCGGAGGTCCACAACTGCCGGATGATGTCGAGGTACTCGCCGCACCGCTCGTACCGGGCCTCCTTGGACAGGAAGTCGCCGAAAGCGCGCTGTTCCGACGATTCACCTCCGGTGACCACGTTGAGCAGGAGCCGTCCCTTCGACTGCCACTGATAGGTCGCCGACATCTGTGCCGACAGGGTCGGGCTGGTCAGGCCCGGTCGCAGGGCGACGAGGAACTTGAGGGTGTCGGTGGTGTCCAGCAGCATCGCGGTGGACAACCACGCGTCCTCGCACCACAAGCCGGTAGGCGTGAGGACCGCTTCGAATCCGTTGACCTCGGCGGCGCCGGCGAGCTGATTGAGATAACGCAGGTCGGCGGGCCGGTCTCCGGACATGTCAGAACCGTGACCACCCGCCATCAGATTCCGTGAGTCGCCATACGTCGGCAGGAACCAGTGGAAATGCAGGGACACGGAGGACGCCTTTCTGTTTGTCTGGCGATTCGTCTGGATCGACCCGTGGTCGACGACGCAAAAGCCCGGAGTTTCGAACACAGTGTGGGCGGCGTCGACGCGGCGATCCCAGGGTTCGGATCGGTGTGATTCCAAGTCGGCGATCGCCGCTGCCGCGGGGCTATTCTCGCCGGTGAGCGCGGTGTCGACCTGCGTTCACATCGTCACGTCCACGACCCCGGTCCGTTGGACAGGTGTCGGCGCCGCTGCTACTTTGACCTTCATGACGAGCAACGGCCACCACATCCCGGAGGTCACCTATGTGACCACCGCGCTGGGATGTCGTCTGCCTTTCGCTCGTGTCCTCTGTTGTCGAATGTCCTGACCCGAACCGCCGCGCTCGCGGCATTTCCTTCAGACATCTCCCCGCCCCGGCCATCGTTGGTCCTGGAGGCGACAACTCGATGAGGACCTTCGATGACTGCAACACTTGACCACCGCATAGCAACACCTGTTCGCCCGTCTGCTCGACCGAGTGGCCCGGAGACGCAGCGCAGCGGAGCTCGACCCAATGCCCCGGAGACGCAGCGCAGTGGAGTTCGACAGGGCGGCCCGGCCGGATCGCGGATCGGTTCGCCTGCTCGGCCCGCTCATCCGCAGCCCGCGCCCGGCCAGAAGCCGGCGCCCGCCAAGTTCGGCGGAACCCGCGCCGGTATCCACGTCGCGACGCCTCAGCTTCATCTGTCGACCAAACCGGCGGCAGTTGTCCTGCGAGCGGCCCGGCTGCACGGCCCCGTGTTCCGCGACGCGGCATCGGCCGCATCGGGTTTGAGTATCTCGACGGTGAACCGTCAGGTCAGCGCGCTGCTGAAGGCCGGCCTACTGCGCGAGCGCGCCGACCTGGCACCCGCAGGCGCAATCGGACGTCCCCGCCTCCCGTTCGAGCTGAACACCGCCGAATACCTGACGGTGGGCATCCACATCGGTCTCAAGGTCACCTCGATCACCACCCACGACCTGTTCCACCGCGTGGTGGGCGCCATCCAGATCCCGACCCCGGCTGCCGACACCCCCGAGCAGACCCTGACGTCGATCGGGTTGAGCGCGAAACGTTTCCTCTCTCGCTGGCAGAACAAGCGCGTGCTCTGGGCCGGGGTGGCGCTGGCCGGCCGGGTCGACAACGGCGGACGTGTGAGCCATTCCCGGTTGAACTGGCAGTCCGCGCCCGTCGGCGAGGTCCTGGCATCGGTGATCGGTCTGCCCATCTCGGTGGCCTCGCACGTCGAGGCGATGGCTGCCGCGGAACTCCTGCTCAACCCCCAGGCGGAATTGCTCGTCGATCCAGGTCAAGAAGGCGGCAGCTTCGTCTACTTCTACGCCCGGGAAACGGTGGGTATCGCCTTCACCGTCGGCGGCAGCGTGTACACACCCACCGCCGGGCCGCCGGAGATCGGACATTTCCCCGCGGGCCGCACCGAACTCCTCGACCCCCACCGCACCGGTCGCCTCGAGCCGACCGTGAGCGACACCGGTGTGGTCGACGCCGCGATTGCTGCGGGCTTGACCATCGAGACCGTCGAAGACGTGCACCAGCTCGCTGCCGCAGGCAACGACGTGGCGCGCGCCATCCTGACCGAGCGGGCCGAAGTACTCGGCCGTGCAGTCGGCCTCATCTCCGACATCTTCAACCCCGACCACGTTGTACTGGGCGGGCAGGCGTTCACGGACGCGCCTTCGACTCTGCCCGTGGTGGCCAGAGCTGTTCGCGAGACCTCCGTGTCCGAACGTCGCGACGTGCGCGTGTCACGGTCGGGCGCCACCGTGCAGCAGCAGGCCGCCGGCGCGGTGTCGCTTGATGCGATCTACAGCGATCCGATCGAGGCTCTGTCCCGGAGTCTGTGAAACGCAATCGAGCGGGCCGGATGACCGGCCCGCTCGATGTACTCACAGGGTGTTGTCAGTCCGTGGTGCGCTTGCGGTAAGCGCGCAACGCGAACGGCGCGAAGATCAGCGTGAGTGCCACCGACCACAGCACCGTGGAGAGTTCCGGGTTCTGAAGTGGCCACGGGGCATCGGCCGGCGCCGCCGGACCATTGCCCCACAATTCGCGCATCGCCTGGACGAGTGACGAGATCGGGTTCCACTCAGCGATGGTGCGCAACCAGGTGGGCATGGGCTCTGTGGGCACAAAAGCGTTGGACAAGAACGTGATCGGGAACAGCAAGGTGAACATCACGCCGTTGACCGCTTCTGGCGACCGCATCACCGAACCGATCAGGATGCCGAACCAGATCATGGCGAACCCGAACACGAGCACCAGAGCAAAAGCCAACGCGGCCTTGGCGATGCCTTCGTGGATGCGCCATCCGATGAGCAGACCCGTGATGGCCATGACCACGATGCCGATCGACGAGTGGATCAGCGCGGCAACCGAACGTCCGACCAGAACGGACGACCGTGCCATCGGCAACGACCGGAAGCGGTCGATGATGCCCTTCTCCAGATCGTTGGTGAGACCGAGCGCGACGATGAACGCAGAGAAGGCAATGGTCTGGCCCATGATCCCGGGCAACAGCCACTCTTTGTAGTCGAATCCGGAGCCAGGACTGATCGACGCACCGAACACGTACGCGAACAGCAGCACGAACATGATCGGCTGCACCGTGACGTCGGACAGCATCTCCGGCTGGCGCTTGGTGTGCAACAGGTTGCGCCGCACCATGACCAGGGATTCCCGGACCAGATCAGGCCGGCCTGCAGTGGATTTCGGGGTGGAGCGGCCGGTATCGGCCGGTGAAGTTGTGGTGGTCATGACTTGTTCTCCTCGTTGTCGGCGTCCTCGGCGCGGTGTCCGGTGAGGGAGAGGAAGACGTCGTCCAGGCTCGGGCGGGTGAGTCCGATGTCGTCGACTGCGATCTCACTGCGTTCGAAGATCCCGGCGATCCGGGTCAGGTCGGCGAGTCCATCGGCGCTCGCGGTGAGCTGCCGTGCGGACTCCTCGACGAACACCTCGCCGCTGTTCTCGCGCAGCAACCGGGTGGCTTCTTCGAGATCGTCGGCATGCGAGACCGTGATGACCAGACTGGCCTGTCCGGCTTGTTCCTTGAGTTGTAGTGGCGTGCCGGCGGCGATGATCTTGCCTCGGTCGATGACAACGATGTCGTCGGCGAGCTGGTCGGCCTCTTCGAGATACTGCGTGGTGAGCAGCAGTGTGGTTCCGTCGTTCACCAGCGATCGCAGTACGTCCCAGAGTTCCTGGCGGCTGCGCGGGTCGAGGCCGGTGGTGGGCTCGTCCAGGAAGAGCACCGGCGGCGAGGCCAGGAGGCTGACCGCGAGGTCGAGCCGGCGGCGCATACCTCCCGAGTAGGTCTTGACCACGCGGTCCGCGGCGTCGGTCAGCGAGAACTGCTCGAGCAGTTGGTCGCCGGACCGGCGTACGTCCTTGCGGGGAAGCCCGTAGAGGCTGCCGATCATCCACAGGTTCTCGCGGCCGGTGAGCAATTCGTCGACCGTCGCAGCCTGTCCGGTGAGGCCCATGTTGCTGCGGACGAGATCCGGGTTCTCCCGTACGTCATATCCGGCGATGCGAGCAGTGCCCGACGTCGGCTGACTCAGTGTTGTCATCATGCGGACCGTGGTGGTCTTGCCCGCGCCGTTGGGCCCGAGCAGTCCCAGGACGGACCCCGGTGGAACTGAAAAACTAACTCCGTCGACAGCGCGGACGCCGTCGAATTCTTTGACCAGGTCGATGGCTTCGATCGCCAGGTCGGTGGCCCCCGTGGCAGTTGTCATGCGGGTAACCGTATCGACCGACTCTGACATCGGGCCAGCGCTTTTATCGCCGAGCTGGGTCACGGAACACTCCTCTGGTGGATGGATGCCGAATCGGACAAATCCGGCTTCCGGTGGTCTTCTGTCCTGATCAGCTGATCTGATGGTTCATGTTCAAGTGCGCTTGAAGTCAAGGGCTCGTCCCCCCGGCGGTCTGTTCATCTTGTATTCGTCTGCGACGGCGGCTTTCCGTCGCCCTGTGTCGGACTTCATCGCCGAGGCCCGCACGCGGCGGTCGGTTCAGGCGACCTGTTGCAGTTTGATCATTGCCCCGAACGGGTCGCCGATCGTGGCGAGCCGCCCGTACGGGGTGTCTTCCGGCGCGGCCACCACGGCCCCACCGAGTTCGACGGCCTTGGCAACGGTTGCGTCGACGTCCTCGGTGCCGATGTAGATGGCCCAGTGCGAGGGGACCTCGGACGGCAGGTAGCCGGAGGCGTCCATGATCCCGGCGTAGCCCTCGCCAGGCCCCCTGTCGGGCAGACTCAGCTGGCTGTATCGGAACTCGTCCGTGTCCGAGAGACTGACGACGGGTTTGCCGAGCACCTCGCCGTAGAACTCGACGGCTCGTGGGTAGCCGGTGCTCTGCAGCTCGAAATACGTTGCTGCACCGGCTTCCATGTGCAACTCGAAGCCGGTGTGCCGGCCTGGTTGCCACAAGCCGAACACCGCGCCGTGCGGGTTCGCCCCTGTCTCGGGGTCCCCGCCCGGGTCCGTCACGATCGCCATGGTGCCCTGCTCCGGTATCTCCATCGGATCTTGGAGCACGCTGCCACCCGAGGCGGCGACGCGTTTGACGGCGGCCGCGATGTCGGAGGTCTGGAAGTAGGTGCACCAGAAGTCAGGCATTCCCGGATCAGGTTTCGGACCGAGGCCGGCAATCAGCTTGCCCTTGTGGGTGAACTGCGAATACCCGCCGAAGCGCTCGTCCATCTCGGTGTGGTCCCAGCCGAACAGTCGGCCGTAGAAGTCCGCGGCAGCGCCGGGGTCGGTACTCGACAGGTCGAACCAGACCGCAACGCCGTCGGAGTGGGTGGGAACTGGCATTTTTGGCTCCTCGGAAGTATGGAAAAGGATCTCGGAAGGTAGACACACGGCGCCGCCAGAACTCATCGCGTCGGCGGCGAACCGGCCCCCGCTCCGCAGATGCGGCTGCACACGATTGACAGCGCCGCACGTGCGGCGGACCATCATCTAATGGGTGATCTCAAGATCCGCCAGGCGGCAGAACTCCTCGGCCTCAGCGACGACACGGTGCGCCGGATGATCAGCGGGGGACAGCTACCCGCCCATGTCGACGGCAGCGGTCGTCAGGTGGTCGACGGCGCCGACCTGGCCAAGGTCGCGCGGGACCGGGCACCCAGCGTCGTGTCGACCGATGCACCGGTGGCGCGTTCGGCCCGCAACCGATTCGTGGGCCTGGTCACCGACGTTCGCTCCGACCCGGTGATGAGCCAGGTGACCTTGCAGTGCGGACCGTTCGAGGTGACCTCGCTGATGAGCACCGACGCCGTCAACGAACTCGGGCTACGGCCCGGGGAGGTCGCGACAGCGGTGGTCAAGGCCACCACGGTCATCGTCGAGACCAGGAGCAGGTGATGGGCCGGCGGAGGTCCACGTCACCGGCTCGACTCACCGAGTCTCTCGGTGTGGTGTTCGCTGCCGTACTGGTGGTCGCAGGGTGCTCGACCAGCGGCACAGAAGACGGACAAGTCGGCGAAGCCGGCCTCACCGTATTCGCTGCAGCCTCGTTGAAGAGCAGCTTCACGGCATTGGCCGACGAGTTCTCCGAGACGCACGGCGGCGTCGACGTCTCCCTGAACTTCGACGGCTCGCAGGCGCTGGTCACGCAGATCGAACAGGGCGCCGACGCAGACGTCCTGGCCACGGCCGACGAGAAGAGCATGGCAAAACTGGGGGAGAAGGTGACAGATCCGCAGATCTTTGCCACCAATGTGCTCACCATCGTCACCGCGCCGGGGAATCCGAAGAACATCCGCACCCTGGCTGACGTGACGAAAGACGGTGTCACGACGGTCATCTGCTCGGTGAGTGTGCCCTGTGGCAGCGCTACAGCCCTGGTTGAGAAGGACACCGGAATCGACATCAAGCCGGTGAGTGAGGAAACGGCGGTGACCGGGGTGCTCAGCAAGATTCAGACGGGGCAGGCCGACGCCGGACTGGTGTACGTCACCGACGCCGTCGGCGCGGGTGACTCGGTCACCACTGTCGCCGACCCCGCCCTAGCCGCGGTGGTCAACGCGTATCCCATCGGGGCAGTCGCCGAGTCGGAGAACGCGCCTCTGGCACAGCAATTCGTCGACATGGTCACTGGTCCGCAGGGGTCGGCGGTACTCGAGCGAATGGGCTTCGGGCCGGCGAGGTGAAGGCTTCGCAATCCGGTCTCAAAGCCGTTCCGGCATGGTTGTACGTGCCGGCCGCCCTCGGTATCGCACTGGTGATGCTGCCGCCCATCGCATTGGCGGTGAACACTCCCTGGGACCATTTCTGGGACAACATCACCTCCGAATCATCCGTGGACGCACTGGCGTTGAGCGTGCAGACGGCCGCGATCAGCACCGTCCTGTGCATCCTTCTGGGCGTTCCGATGTCGATCGTGTTCGCGCGGCGTGGTGGCAGCACGGTGCGCGTGGTGCGTTCGGTGGTGCTGCTACCTCTGGTCCTGCCGCCGGTGGTCGGGGGAATCGGTCTCCTCTACGCCTTCGGGAAGTTCGGCCTGGTGGGCGAACATCTCTCGGCCATCGGAATCGACATCGCATTCACCACCTCGGCAGTGGTGCTGGCGCAGACCTTCGTGGCACTTCCCTTTCTCGTCATCAGTCTGGAGGGAGCGCTGCGCACCGTCGGGGCGCGATACGAACAGGTGGCGGCCACGCTCGGGGCCTCGCCAACCCGCACCCTGCGGAAAGTGACCATGCCACTTGTGTTTCCGGCTTTGCTCTCCGGAATGGTGCTGGCGTTTGCCCGTGCACTCGGCGAGTTCGGCGCGACGATCACGTTCGCGGGCAATCTCCAGGGTGTCACCCAGACTGCGCCGTTGGCGATCTACGTCGAGTCGATCAGTGAACCGGAGCAGGCGCTTCCCCTCTCCGTGGTGCTCGTTGTGGTTGCGTTGCTCGTCGTGGTGGCCGTTCACGTGCGCGATTCGCGGCGGACGGCTGTGCTGTGACCGGCGATCTGATGGCGTCGCTGCGCAATGAGTTGCCGGCCATCGACGTGGAACTGACTGTTCCTCAGGGTCATACCGTCGCCGTCATGGGCCCCAACGGTGCCGGCAAGAGCACACTGATGAATCTGCTGGCCGGATTGTCGAGGCCGAGCGCCGGACGAATAGCCCTGGGATCGCGAGAATTATTCGGTGGCAGCACTTTCATGCCTCCACACCGACGCGACGTGTCGATGCTGACGCAGCAGGGACTGTTGTTCCCACACCTCACCGTGAGGCAGAACGTGGCGTTCGGACCGTCGGCAAGGCGCCTGCCAAGAGCTCAGGTCAGGGCTCGCACCGACAAGTGGCTCGATGCAGTCGGCGCCACCGAACTCGCCGATCGCAAGCCGGCGCAACTGTCCGGAGGTCAGTCACAGAGGGTGTCGCTGGCGCGCGCGCTCGCCACCGAGCCGTCGGTGCTGCTGCTCGACGAGCCTTTCAGTGCACTCGATGTGGATGTGGTGCACCGCATCAGGTCGATGCTCCGACAGATTCTCGCGGATCGCGCGCGGATCACGGTGCTGGTGACCCACGACGTCGCTGACGCCGTGACGCTCGCCGATTCGGCGATCATCTTGGCCGAGGGACGGATCGTGGCGCGTGGCCCCGTCCGTGACTTGCTGGCCAGCCCGATCAACCAGTTCTCGGCCCAACTCGCCGGACTCAATCTGGTGAGCGGAGTCTGGAACGGCGACGTCCTGGAAGCGGCCGGCTTTGCGGTCTCCGGATTGCCCGATGCGCCGATCGCGCCGGGAAGTGCTGTGATGGCAGCCTTTTCGCCGCGCGCTGTCGCCGTCTATCGGGAGCGGCCCAGCGGCAGCCCGCGCAACGCCGTGAAAGCCGTTGTCATGCAGCTCGTTCCGCAGGGTGACCTCGCGCGGATCGACGCCCGGGTTGCTGACGGGACAGTCCTCACGGCGACCGTGACCTGGTCGGCCGTCACCGAGCTGGGACTCGTTGCCGACGATGAGGTGTTCCTGGTGATCAAGGCGAGTGAAGTGACCGTGTACGAGAGTCGGCACTGACACTCTCACTCTTTCGCGTTGGTAATGAATTGCTTTCTTGCGGCGTGTCCTTTCGGTGGTCGCCTGTCCATGGTCGGCATGCGCCCACACTGATTCTCGGGCATCAGAATATTCCGACACACATCGGTGATGCATCGAAAGGTGTTACGTTCACTCAACCGGAGAGAACGATGAGACTGCAGTAGTCGGGTGGGTGGCATGGCGTTCGTCGGCGGGGAGGGTACCTGCGTGTCGGCGGCTGCCTGTCTGCGCACCCGACAGTGAGCGGAAGGCCAGGCAGATGGCGTTGAACGTGTTGAGCAAGCGTGTAACCAGCAGGTGTGCAATCACATTCGCCGTGGTCACCCTTACGGCGGGAACCATGGCGGCGTGCACGTCGACCGATTCCGGTGACGACTCGAACCACCTGCAGGAACTCAAGGACAAGGGTGTTGTCACCGTGGGGTTCGCCGGTGAGGCGCCTTACTCGTTCGAGCAGGACGGCAATCTGACCGGTGCCACGGTGGCACTGCACCGAGAGATCTTCGGAAACCTCGGAATCGAGACCGTCGAGGGCGTGAACGCCGATTTCGGTTCTCTCATACCCGGATTGCAGGCCAATCGGTTTGATGTCGTGAGCGCCGGCATGTCGATCCTGCCGCAACGCTGCGAGCAGGCCGCGTTCGGTGACCCCGAGTTCAACTACACCACCGCACTGATGGTCACGCAGGGCAATCCCAAGGGGCTCAAAGACATGCAGTCGGTCAAGGACAGCGGCGCCCGATTGGCCACCATGACCGGCGCGGTCGAGTCGGACTACGCCGAAACCCTGGGGATCGAGAGCACGCAGGTGGCCACGCCGCAGGACGGGATGGATGCCGTCACCTCGGGTCGTGCGGACGTCTTTGCGCTGACTGCCATCTCGCTCAACTGGATGAAGACCAACAACCCGGGTGCGCCGGTCGACGTCACCGAGTCGTTCGTGGCGAACATCGACGGGAAGCCGCAGGTGGGTGCTGGTGCCACGGTATTCCGCACCGACGACAAAGAGTTGCTCGAGGCGTACAACACCGAGCTGGCGAAGATCACGTCGGATCCGCAGAAGTACCTGGATCTGGTCGGCGAGTTCGGCTTCACAGAAGAAGAACTGCCCGATCCCAACCTGACCACTGCCCAACTGTGTGAGGGCGTTTGATCCCGACCGGAGCGGTATCTCTCCGTGGGTGAGAACTTCGACACCTTCCTGGATGCATGGCCTCGCATCCAGGAAGGCATCCTCACGACGATCTACCTGACGCTCGGCGGCGCTGCGCTTGCCTTTGTGTTGGCCCTCCTGCTCGGCCTCGCGGCAGGGAACAAGTACGTGCTGGTCAGAGGTGTCTCCCGCACCATTGTGGAGTTCTTTCGAGGCACCTCCCTGCTGGTCCAGTTGTTCTGGCTCTTCTACGTGTTGCCCCTGCTCGGATTCCAGCTCGAAGCGATGTTCTGTGGGATTCTCGCCCTGGGCCTGAACTACGGCGCGTACGGCGCCGAAGTGGTCCGTGGATCCATTGCGGCGGTACCTGCCGCTCAGTGGGAAGGCGCTGTGGCGCTCAACTTCTCACCGTGGCAGCGGCTCCACCGCATCATCTTCCCGCAGGCCTGGGTTCAGATGTTGCCACCGCTGAACAACCTGCTGATCCAATTGCTGAAGGGCAGCGCGCTGGCCAGTTTTGTTCTGCTGCAGGATCTCACGTATCAGATCGAGCAGCTCCGACGAGGGACCGGCGACACGGTGTTCGCGTTCGGGATCGGTCTGGTCCTGTACTTCTGCATCGCCTACGTGCTGACGCTGGTGATGAACCTGCTCGAGGTCCGCGCGAAGTCGCGTCTCGGGGCGGGCCCATCGATGCGCGAGGTCCTTCGGCTGCGCCCTGAGCGGCCCGGCGAGAGCATCGGGGTGGGCCGATGAATGCGCAGTGGAGCTGGGAACGGGCGTTCGACTCGCTGCCGGTGCTGCTCGAAGGGTTCCGGATCACGTTGCTGGCCACCGTGCTGGGCTTCCTGATCGCGGCGGTGCTGGGATTGGCCATCGCGGTGGTGCGGCACAGCGCTCCCACAGTGGTGACGGTTCCGTTGCGCATGGTCACCGAGTTCATCCGCCTCACCCCACTCGTGGTGCAACTGCTGTTCGCCTACTACCTGCTGCCGCAGTTCTCGGCGTTGCAGATCGGCATCGTTGTACTCGGTATCCACTACTCCACCTACATGGCCGAGGTCTATCGCGCCGGCATCGACGCGGTACCACCGGGCCAGTGGGAGGCAGCGCACGCACTGTCGCTGCCGACGGTGCGCAAATGGCGGGCTGTGGTGCTGCCACAGGCAATCCGCAAGACGACACCCGCACTGGGGAACTACGCGATCTCGATGTTCAAGGACACCCCGTTCCTCTTCGCCATCACCGTGGTCGAAATGGTCACCGCGGCGCAGCAGTACGGCGCCAAGACCTTTCAGTACCTCGAACCGATCACCATGGCCGGGGTCATCTTCCTCATCGCCAGCTACCCCACATCCGTCCTGATCAGAAGACTGGAGAAGCACCTTGCCTACTGAGGGCACGTCGGGCTCGGCGCGCGACAACAACACACCGATGATCCTGTTCGACAAGGTCGTCAAGAAATACGGCGACCATGTGGTGCTCGACCACCTGGACTTCCGGGTCACCCGGGGCGAACGGGTGGCCCTGATCGGACCCAGTGGCTCGGGCAAGACGACCATCCTCAGGCTGCTGATGACCCTTGAGACGCTGGACGGCGGAGTGATCTGGGTCGACGGCGCGCCGCTGACCCACCAATACAAGGGGGGCAAGCTGGTTCGTGCGTCCGAGAAGCACCTGCGTGTGGTGCGCGCCAAGATCGGCATGGTGTTCCAGCACTTCAATCTGTTCCCCAACATGACTGTGCTGCAGAACATCACCGAGGCCCCGATCCACGTGCTGGGCCTGAGCAAACCGGAAGCGACCAGCAGGGCGCGCGAACTGCTCGAGACCGTCGGACTGTCGGACAAGGAGAACGCCCACCCGACAAAGCTCTCCGGTGGTCAGCAGCAGCGCGTGGCGATCGCGCGGGCGCTGGCCATGGACCCCGACGTCTTGCTGCTCGACGAGGTGACGTCGGCGCTCGATCCCGAACTGGTGGCCGATGTGCTCGGGGTGTTGCGCACGATCGCCGAGACGACGGAGATCACGATGTTGATCGTGACCCACGAGATGGGCTTCGCCCGCGATGTGGCCGACCGCGTGCTGGTGTTCGACGCGGGCAAGATCGTGGAAGAAGGCGACCCCGTCGACATCTTCACCAACCCCCAGCAGGAACGGACAAAGACGTTCCTCAAGGCAGTTCTGTCCAAGTGAAGGAGTCGCTCACCGGCGAACGGTCAGGATTCAGTGATGTTCGCCGGTTTCCGATTCGGTTCCAGGCTGCGCGCACGTAACCGCTTGTAGCCCCGCACATTGAGCGGGCCGACGGACTTGAAGAAGAACCGCTCGTCGTCGACGGCATTCGCAAACGTGGTGTCGGTGAGTACTGTGCCCGGGCGCGCCGAGCTGGTGAGGCGAGCGGCGATGTTCACCGGCTCGCCGAAGACGTCGCCGAGTCGTGTCAACACGGTTCCGAGGGCAACACCCACCCGCAGCGGCGGCAGGCCGTGTTCGGCCGAGAGGTGTTGTAACGCAACGGCGATCCCGGCGCCCGCCACCGGATCCTCGGTGGAGAACATCACCGCATCGCCGAGCGTCTTGACAACGTGACCACCGCGCGAGTTCACCACCTCGAACGCGTTCGTCTCGAACGTCTCGAGGAGATCGTCCAGCTCCTCCATGCCGATCTTGCGTGAGAGGCTGGTGTAGCCGACGATGTCGACGAAACCGATTGCCATGGTGCGATTTTCGCCCTCGCTCATGGAGAGCGCATTCTGCAGTGCGGCAGACAGGTGGCGACGCCAGATCAGGATCTGCACCCGCTGAACTGCCTGGAGCATCTGGGCGAGGTCTGGACTGTCGGCGGCGCGCATCCGTTCGGCGATGTGATGTGCCTGCCATTCGGCCAGCCGAGACATCGTCTGGCCGAGCGCACGTGCCATCCCGATCTCGAATTCCTCGGGCTGTGCCTCGTCGAGGCCATGGACGAGTTGTAAGGCCTGGACGTCGTCGGCGGTGAAGAGGGGCTCGTCGGTCTTGTCCATGGCGAACCCGAAAGCGGTCCACACCCGGTCGGCGAAATCGGTAGGGATGTTGAGTGCGGCGGTGACGTCCTCACGGGTGAACAGCCGCTTACCGCCGAGCAGGAGCGATTCGATCGCTTCAGCGGAGACATCCGGCTCGTCGGTCATGACATCGGCGTCCGAGAGGGATCAGCTGCCGGAACCATGGGCAGGCCCAGTACGCCTTTCATCAGGTACGCGAGCAACGCAGGCATCTCGGGCCGAGTCCAGTTGCGACGCAAGCGCATGGCGTCATTGGCGATGGTCAGTGCTGCGTGCACGGTCAGTGCGGCCTCCGGGCCTGGAAGGTCGGTCTCGATCTGCTCGACCAGGTTCACCCATCGTGCCACGTACCGGCGTTGATAGAGGATGAGTTCACCATTGTCGAAACCTTCGAGCACGCTGCGACTGTTGAACGAGACCGACAGGTCCGGAGTGGACGTGAGGACCTGGATGTAGGAGTCGACGAGCAGGGACAGCAGGGCCGCGGGATTGTCGGCCACCGAGTACGCAGCGATCGCACTGGCCTCGAGGCGGTTGGCGCTGCGCTGGCTGATCGCGATCAGGATGGCCTGTTTGCTCGGAAAGTGCTTGTAGACACTGGGGCCGGTGATACCGACGGCCTCGCCGATCTCGTCAACACCCACCGTGGCGAATCCGCGCCGCCGGAACAGTTCGGCAGCCGCGTCGAGGATCTCGTCGCGTCGGCCGGCGGGCTCGGCGAGACCCGCAGGCAACGGTTCGATCGCGGTCGCGTGATCGGGGGTCATCTCCACCACCCGGCCGACCAGCGTCACCAGCCGTGCGATGGCGCGTGAGTTCGAGATGCGGGTGCGGTGTACGGACACACTGCCGTTGACGCTGAGGATGGTCCACGCCAGCTGGTCGACATCGCGTGGGGACAGGTCGGTGCGGTGACCGAAGACCGCCCCCGACCACCGGTGCAGCACGGTGCGTGTGCGCCGGGCGACCTCGTCGTTCTGCTCTGGGGACAGGTGGGCGGTGGACCACCGCCAGAGCGCTGCCGAGTTCGGATTGGTGACCCCGAGCGCACACAGCTTCTCGATGGCCTTGCCGATCGGGATCTGGCCGTCCGCCGCAGGGGAGAGGGCGGTGTCGGTGCATTGCTCGATGTCCTCGACACCCGACATCACCGCGGCGAACAGGATCGCCTGTTTGTCGGCGAAGTGACGGTAGATGGAGGGGCCCGTGACTCCCGCGGCCTTGGCGATGTCCGCCACCGAGACGTGGTCGTACCCGCGCACCAGGAACAGTTCGGCCGCGCGGTCGACCAGCTGGCGCTTGCGATCGGCGGGCCGACTCTGGCGCTGGGGGCGCGAGACGGGTGTGACGTCGGGGTTGGTGGACATTGTGAATCCACCCTAGCTCATGAAGGCGCTATTGAATGCTGCTCTGTACTCGGGGTATGGTCAAATAAGTTACAGCGCGTTAGCCTCATGAAGCTGGAGGAATATCAGCGAGGCGAGCGCCCGCGAACATCGCAGTTCATTTGAAAGGAAACCTCAGCGTGACTGATGCATACATCTACGAGGCCATTCGTACGCCTCGTGGCAAGCAACGTAAGGGCTCGCTGCACAGCGTGAAGCCCGTCGACCTCATCGTCGGCCTCATCAACGAACTCAAGGTCCGCTTCCCGGACATGGATCCCGCCGACATCGACGACGTGGTCCTCGGTGTGGTTTCCCCCGTCGGCGAGCAGGGTGCGGTCATCCCGCGCACCGCCGCCCTCGTGGCAGGACTGCCGGACACCGTGCCGGGCACCCAGATCAACCGCTTCTGCGCCTCCGGCCTCGAAGCCACCAACCTCGCGGCCCAGAAGGTCGCGTCGGGTTGGGACAACCTGGTCATCGCCGGCGGCGTCGAGTCCATGTCGCGCGTGCCCATGGGCAGCGACGGTGGCGCGATGTTCACCGACCCCGCCACGGCCT
The DNA here is from genome assembly GCF_051487485.1 of Williamsia muralis. Classification (GTDB taxonomy): domain Bacteria; phylum Actinomycetota; class Actinomycetes; order Mycobacteriales; family Mycobacteriaceae; genus Williamsia; species Williamsia muralis_B. Next base: position 153,965 of record NZ_JAHVCV010000007.1, read on the forward strand.
ACGACCTCTACATCGCCCCGCAGGGCATCGGCGCAGACCTGATCGCCACCATCGAAGGCTTCTCCCGTGAAGACGTCGACGCGTACGCCGCCGAGTCGCAGGCGCGCGCCGAGGCCGCATGGTCGGGCGGATACTTCGCCAAGTCGGTTGTGCCGGTCAAGGACATCAACGGCGTCACGCTGCTCGACCACGACGAGCACCGTCGTCCCGGCAGCACTGTCGAGAGCCTGGGCAAGCTGAAGTCGGCCTTCGAAGGCCTGGCCGCGATGACCGGCTTCGACGACGTGGCGCTGCAGAAGTACGTCAACGTGGAGAAGATCAATCACGTTCACACCGGCGGTAACTCGTCCGGCATCGTCGACGGTTCAGCTCTGGTGCTGGTCGGCAGCGAAGAGGCGGGCAAGCGCGCCGGCCTCACCCCGCGCGCCCGCGTCGTTGCCACCGCACAGACCGGCAGCGACCCCACGATCATGCTCACCGGACCCACCCCGGCCACCGAGCTGGTGCTCAAGAAGGCCGGACTCACCGTCGAGGACATCGACGTGTTCGAGCTGAACGAGGCGTTCGCCTCGGTTGTCATGAAGTGGCTCAAGGATCTGAAGATCCCGCACGAGAAGACCAACGTCAACGGCGGTGCCATCGCGATGGGCCACCCGCTCGGCGCAACCGGCGCAATGCTGGTGGGCACCGTGCTCGACGAGCTCGAGCGCACCGGCGGCCGCTACGGCCTGATCACGTTGTGCATCGGTGGCGGCATGGGTGTTGCCACCATCATCGAGCGTGTCTGACCTCCCGGACATCTTCCCCTTCGCCAGAAAGAGCTTTGAATACCTATGACTGACAACATGATCGGCTGGGAGCAGGACGGCGACGGCGTCGTTGTGCTCACCATGGACGACCCGAACCAGGGCGCCAACACGATGAACGACCTCTACACCTCGTCGATGGCCGCGACCGTCGACCGGCTCGAGGCCGAAAAGGACAACATCACCGGTGTGGTGCTGACCTCGGCGAAGAAGACCTTCTTCGCAGGCGGCGACCTCAAGGACATGACGTCCGACCGTAAAGGCACGGACAAGGCTGAGCTGGCCACCCAGATCACCAACCACACCAACGGGATGAAGGCGGTGCTGCGCCGGCTCGAGACCCTCGGCAAGCCCGTGGTCGCGGCCATCAACGGTGCCGCACTCGGTGGCGGCCTCGAGATCGCGCTGCACACCCACTACCGCGTTGCTGCCGACGTCAAGGGCATCAAGATCGGTCTGCCCGAGGTCACCCTGGGCCTGCTGCCCGGCGGCGGCGGCGTGGTCCGTACGGTTCGTCTCCTCGGCCTCCAGAACGCGTTGATGAACGTGCTGCTGCAGGGCCCGAGTTTCAACGCCACCAAGGCGAAGGAAACCGGTCTTGTGGACGAGGTCGTCGGTTCGGTCGACGAGCTGATCCCCGCTGCGAAGGCGTGGATCTCGGCGAATCCCGAAGCGGCACAGCCGTGGGACAAAAAGGGCTACAAGATGCCCGGTGGCTCACCGACCAGCCCGTCGCTGGCCCAGATGCTCCCGGCGATGCCCGCCCTCCTGCGCAAGCAGCTCAAGGGTGCCCCGATGCCGGCGCCGCGTGCCATCATGGCTGCCGCGATCGAGGGTGCATACGTCGACGTCGACACCGCGGACATCGTGGAGACGCGCTACTTCGTGTCGCTGGTGACCGGCCAGGTCGCCCAGAACATGATCAAGGCGTTCTTCTTCGACCTGCAGGCCATCAACGGTGGCGCCTCGCGTCCCGAAGGCTTCGAGAAGTACACCGCCAAGAAGGTCGGCGTCATCGGCGCCGGCATGATGGGTGCGGCAATTGCGTATGTCTCGGCCAAGGCCGGCATCGAGGTCGTCCTCAAGGACATCAACATCGAGGCCGCCGAAAAGGGCAAGAACTACTCGGTCAAGCTGGAGGAGAAGGCTCTCTCGCGTGGCAAGACCACCCAGGAGAAGTCCGACGCGCTGCTCGCCCGCATCACCCCGACCACCGATGCGGCCGACTTCAAGGGTGTCGACCTGGTGATCGAGGCCGCGTTCGAGTCGGTCGAGGTCAAGCACCAGGTGTTCCAGGAGATCGAAGACATCGTCGAGCCCGACGCGGTCCTCGGATCCAACACCTCCACGCTGCCCATCACCAGTCTCGCCGAAGGCGTGAAGCGGTCCGAGGACTTCATCGGAATCCACTTCTTCTCGCCGGTCGACAAGATGCCTCTGGTGGAGATCATCAAGGGCGCCAAGACCTCTGACGCCGTGCTGGCGAAGGTCATCGACTACACCCTGCAGATCCGCAAGACCCCGATCGTCGTCAACGACAGTCGTGGATTCTTCACCTCGCGGGTCATCGGCACCTTCATCAACGAGGCCATCGCGGCTGTCGGCGAAGGCGTGGAGCCCACGTTCATCGAGCAGGCGGGCGCACAGGCCGGCTACCCGGCTCCGCCGCTGCAGCTCATGGACGAGCTCACGCTCACCCTGCCGCAGAAGATCCGCAAGGAAACCGAGAAGGCACTCGCCAACGAGGGCAAGCCGGTTCCTCAGCACGGTTCCAACGCCGTGGTGGACAAGATGGTCGACGACCTCGGTCGTCCCGGACGCTCCGGCGGCAAGGGCTTCTACGAGTACGACGAGAACGGCAAGCGCGTCCGCATCTGGCCGGGTCTGCGTGAGGCGTTCAACTCGGGCACCAAGGAGATCCCCTTCGAGGACATGAAGGAGCGGATGCTCTTCGCCGAGGCCCTCGAGACCGTCAAGTGCTTCGACGAGGGTGTGCTGGAGACCGTGGCCGATGCGAACATCGGCTCGATCTTCGGTATCGGATTCCCCGCCTGGACCGGCGGCGTGATCCAGTACATCAACCAGTACGAGGGTGGCCTGCAGGGCTTCGTCGACCGCTCACGCGATCTGGCATCGAAGTACGGCAAGCACTTCGAGCCGCCGCAGTCGCTCGTCGACAAGGCAGCCAAGGGCGAGAAGTACTGACGCTTTCGGTGATCGAGGACTGACCGACAGGTCAGCGACTCAGCTCGTCACGGCCCGGTTCCCGCAAGGGGGCCGGGCCGTTGTCGTACCCGCCGGTGGGTGGGCGGACGGGGGCCAACTCGGGTCGTTTGGGCGACAACCCGTCGCCGAGTGACCTGCCCCGCATGCGCCGAATGATCCAGGGAATGAAAAACGTTCGGGCCCAAAGTGCTTCGCGAGCGATGACCTGGGCTGCGGTCAGCTCGGGTCGTGGTGGCAAGGGGGCACCCCAATCAGGCTCGCTGTCAGGAAGATTCAGCGCATATGCGGCCCCGGCCGCAAATCGATCATGACCGAACGGCGATGCGTGCAGCCGGTCGGGTGACCAGGACCGCGGGTCGAGAAGCACTGGGGCGCTGACGAGGTCGACGAGAACGAAGTCGTAGCTGTCGGCGAACTCGCGCATCATCTGATTGACCGCCAGAAGGCGTGACTCGATCCGTCGCGCGATGGGAACCGTCCTGGCCATGTTGGGATAGGTGGAGATCAACACGGTCGCCGAGGTCCGGGCGAGTTCACGATAGATGAAGTCGAGGTCGCGGCGGACCTCTTCGAGGCCGGTGCTGGCAAGTACGTCGTTCATCCCGAGAGGCGCGGCGATCAGGTCCGGTTCCATCGCGAGCGCGGGGTAGAGCTGCTGATCCCGGATCTGGCGTGTGCGGCGTCCGCGCACCGCGAGATTGGCATAGCGGAAATCGGGGTTGTCCCGGGCCAGGCGTTCGGCGAGCCGGTCGGCCCATCCGCGGTATCCGGTGACGTCGTCACCGTCGCACATTCCTTCGGTCTGGCTGTCGCCGATGGCCACAAAACGTGAATAACTCACCCTGACATTTTATGTGGCGACCCCACTCATTCCAGTGCGCCGCTCCGCGCGCACCGCGTCAAGCTGCACGGTTATAGCTCAGAGTCGGGCATTTCGGGCGGGATCGCGGTTTATCAACAGGCCTATTTCTGCGACCGAATTGCTCCCGAATTCACCTTGACACCTTTGTAAGGCAGGGGCTACTTTTCGAGTGGCCCAGATCACACCCCGGACTGGGCACGCCGAATGCACTCGCATCCGGCGCACATCCCGTGTAACTCGGAGGGCCTGGCCCGGGCTTGTCAGCCGTGGCCACATGCCGCCGGGAAAGGCATTGAAATGCGCAAGAGAACCAGCCGGATGGCGGCAATATTTGTCGCGGCGGCGTGTGTCTTTTCCGTCGTCTCCTGTAGCGACGACAGCGGGTCCGACGAAGGCGGCACCACTGCGGCCGCACCGTCGGAGAGCGGTACCAAGGCGACCGGCACTCCGATCAAGGTCGGATTCCTCAATCCGTCGAACGGGCCGATCACCCAGCCGGGAGTTGAGGTCGGCCAGAAGGCCGCGGTCAAGTACATCAACGAGTCACTCGGTGGTATCGACGGCCATCCGATCGAGGTCACCAGTTGCGCGGTGGACGTGTCCGCGCCCGAGTCGACCATCGGTTGCGCCAATCAGCTTGTGCAAGCGGGTGTCTCCGCGGTCGTCGACGGCTACGACGCCGCGTCCAGTGCCGCACTGCCCATCCTCAAGTCGGCGAACATCCCACTCGTCGGCCAGATCCCATTCGATTCGGTGACCGGTTCTTCAGCAGACAACCGCGTCTACTTCGGCCCGCCGCAGGCTTCCTTCCTGGTGGGCGTGATGCAGTCGCTCAAGGCGCAGGGAAAGAATTCCCTGACGCTGGCGAATGTGGACGTCGCAGCCGCCCGGCAGACATTCGAACGCATCCTGATGCCGCTGGGCCAGCAGCTCGGCCTGGACGTCAAGAGCGTCTACTACTCGCCGACCAACCCGAACTACACCGCACTCGCATCCACGATCAACTCCGGTAACCCCGATGCCGGTGGTCTGATGACGTCGCAGACCGACGCCAACTGCACCAAGCTCGCGCAGTCGCTCAAGTCCGTCGGCTTCAAGAACACCATGTTCCTCGCTGCCTGCACCGAGTTCATCGAGACGATGGGTGCGCAGGCTGTCGGCGCTCAGACGTACTCGCCGATCTGGCTCGAGCCGGCAAAGGACTCGGCCCCGGCCGAGATGCAGGAGAACCTGGACATCACCAAGAAGTACGTGGATGAGGCAGGCGACTCCGGCGGCTTCTACGCCTACGGCACCTTCTCGACGTTCGTCGACTTCGCCCGGACGCTGAACACCGCCAAGCCGGCCGAATACACCGGTCCGTCGATTCTCGCCGCACTCAAGGCCGTGACCGACTACCAGAGCTGGTTGGGCCCGAAGCTCAGCTGTGGCAAGGCGACCTCGCCGAACTGCACCACCGAGATGTTCGTCTTCGAGGTGGTCGGTGACAAGAAGACCGAGCCCGTCGGCGGCGGACTGACCCAGCCCAACCCGGCTGCACTGCAGGCCATCCCGGGCGCCAGCTAGTCGATCCCGCTCCACAACAGCACAAACCACTGGGGGGTGGATCGCTCGAGACACTCGAGTGATCCGCCCCCTGGCCTTGATGCCTTGATCACGCGCACATTCGCCTTGTCACGCAGATCCACACAGTGAGGTGGGCAACGACCCATGAGTCAATTCCTTCAATTCGTCGTCCTCGGCCTGGCGGTCGGGTCGGTCTACTCCGTGTTCGCCACATCGCTGGTGGGCATCTATGCGGCCACGGGCGTCATCAACTTCGCGCAGGGTTCCATCGCCCTGTGGGCGGTGTACGTGGTTGCCGCGCTGCGCACCGACGGAACGTATGTTCTCCCGATCGGGAGCATCAGCCTCGGCAGTGAAGACAGTCCGACGCCGATGGTCCTCGCCATCGTGATCGGTGTGGCCAGTGCTGCGCTGTGGGCGCTGGTCGCGCACTACCTGATCTTTCGGCCTCTACGCCGCGCCCCTGTACTGGCGCAGGTCGTAGCATCGGTCGGCCTCATGCTGTTCCTCCAGGCGCTCGTGGACCTGCGGTTCGACACCGAATCGCTGATGGCACTGCCGATCCTGCCGCAGACCACTTTCGAGCTGGCCGGGGCCGTCATCAACGTCAGCGACCTCCTGCTCGCAGTCGTGGCGATAGTCATCGCGCTGCTCTTCTGGGCCTACTTCAGCCTGACCACCTTCGGCGTGGCCACCCGCGCCGGCTCCGAAGACGAACTGGCGGCGCGCCTCGCGGGGTACTCGCCCGACCGGCTCGCCGCCATCGTGTGGGTAATCACCGGTGCGGCTTCGGGTCTCATCGTGGTGCTCGGTGCCTACACCATCGGCTTGGATGCGACGAGCTACACGTTCTACATCATCCCGGCACTGGCCGTCGCACTCGTCGGAAGGCTGACGTCGTTCGGGGTCGCCTGTGTCGCAGGCCTTGTGCTCGGTGCGTTCCAGGCCGTAATCCTGTGGGCCGGCACCCTTGATTGGTGGCCGACATGGGCGCAGACCGGTGTCGGCGACGCCGTGCCGTTCATCGTGGTGGTGATCGCGCTGTTCCTCCTGGGCGGCAAGATCCCGTCCCGTGGCTCGCTCGGTGAAGCCAAGATGCCTGCGGTCTTCATTCCGAAGATCCGCCCGATCCCGGTTGTGCTGACGATCGGCGCCGTGGTGGCCGCGGTGCTGTTGACCTCTGGCAGTTGGCGTTTCGGCATCGTGACGTCGATGATCCTGTCGTTGATCGCGCTGTCGCTGGTGTTGCTGACCGGCTACCTCGGTCAGATCTCGCTGGCGAGTATGGCCTTCGCCGGTACGGCAGGGTTTGCCCTGTCGAAGGTGACGACGAACTGGGGTGTTCCGTTCCCGCTGAGCATCCTGCTGTCGGCGCTGATCGCCACCGCGCTCGGAGTGGTCGTCGGCGTTCCCGCCCTGCGCATCCGTGGTGCCCAGCTGGCAGTGGTGACGCTGGCCGCGGCGCTGGCGATCCAGAGTTTTGTGTTCAACAACCCGTCGATCACACCCTTCGAAGGCAACCTGATCTCCGATCCGAAGTTGTTCGGCTGGGACCTGTCGGTGCGCCAAGGTGCCGAACTCACGACCATCGAGTTCTCGATGATGGTCCTCGTGGTGGTGACCGTGCTGACCCTCATCGTGATGCGGTTCATGGCAGGCGCCACCGGACGCGCCTTCCTGGCCGTACGTTCGAACGAGCGGGCCGCCGCGTCGGTCGGAATCAACGTCGCCGCAACGAAACTGCTCGGCTTTGCCCTGTCGGCGTTCCTGGCCGGGGTGGGTGGATGCCTCATCGGATACAGCCGCGGACAGCTGTCGGCGGCGTCGTTCACGGTGATCATCGGGCTGACCCTGCTGGCGATGACCTACGTCGGCGGGATCACGTCGGTGTCGGGTGCCTTCATCGCCGGCATCATCGGACCGTTGGGTGTCGGGTACGTATTCCTCACCCAAACAATCGATTTCGGTCAGTACTACCAGATCATCGCCGCCGGCAGCCTGCTGCTGATGGCTGTGCTGAACCCCGTCGGAGTCGTCGGAGCCGTCAGGGAGACCGTCGACCACATCAAGGCCAGGGCCGGGAAGAACCGGAACACCAACACGTCCGGACCGGACAAGTCGTCGGTCGCACCAACCGAACCGAAAGCGAGCTCTCATGTCGGCTGAAGCACATGGCGCACTGCTGCAGGCCCGCAATCTGTCGGTGCGGTACGGCGGCGTCGTCGCCAACGACAACATCACCCTCGAAGTCGGCGCCGGCGAGATCGTCGGACTGATCGGGCCGAACGGCGCAGGCAAGACCACCTTCGTCGACGCCGTCACCGGTTTCACCAAGTCGACCGGTGAGGTGTCGATGGCGGGCGTGCGGATCGACGGACGCCCTCCACACCGGCGACGGGGGACGGGAATGGCCCGAACCTGGCAGGCGGGTGAGCTGTTCGCCGACCTGACCGTGGCCGAGAACCTTGCGGTTGCGGTGCAAAAACCGGGACTCAAGGCGCTGGTCACCGACGTCCTCACCGGCTCAAAACCGCCGGCCGACACGATCGGCGACGCACTCGCGATGGTGGGTCTCACCGACGCCGCCGACAAGCGTCCGAGTGAACTGGCTTTGGGCCAGCAGAAGTTGGTCGGTGTGGCCAGAGCGCTCGTGGGAGGCACCAGTATGGTGCTCCTCGACGAGCCGGCCGCAGGTCTGGACACCCATGAGAGTCGTGACTTCGGCAACGAGCTTCGCCGGATCGCCGCCAGCGGAATCGGTGTCCTGCTCATCGACCACGACATGTCACTGGTCCTCGATGTGTGCCATCGCCTGTACGTGCTCGACTTCGGCAAGGTCATCGCTGCGGGTCCCCCTCAGGAGATCCGCGACGACCCCAAGGTCGTGTCGGCATACCTGGGCAGTGCCGAGGTAGAGGCCGAAGTAGAGATCGACGAGAACGGACAGTCCGAGGCTTCGCCTGTACTGCAGAAAGGTACGGCACAGTGACACATTCAGCTGGGACGAATCCTTCGGGGACCGATCCTTCTGGCACCGACCCGTCGGTGCCCAACACTTCCGCGACACGTCCTGCCGGGGCGCATGCAACCGGAACCGACAAGGGCGCCCCCACAACGAGATCCGGTGAGCCCGTTCTGACCATCGAGGGCCTCAACGTCGGGTACGGCGGTGTGCCGGCCGTCCGCGACTTCAATGCCAGCTTGCGCGCGGGGGAGATACTGGCGCTGCTCGGGCCGAACGGTGCCGGAAAGACCACGACTCTGCTCGCGACGATCGGTGCGTTACCCATGTTGTCGGGCAAGGTCACTGCACTCGGACAGCCGCTGGACAAGCGCGTCGAGCGCAACGCCCGCCGCGGTGTGACGATGGTGCCGGACAACCGTGGGGTGTTCCACAAGCTCACGGTCTCGGACAACCTCCGATTGTCGAAACGCAAGAACGGTGCCGAGCTGAGCGACGTCTTCGAGTACTTCCCGAAGCTCAAAACCCTCAAAGGTCGTCGCTGCGGCAATCTCTCGGGTGGCGAGCAGCAGATGCTCGCCCTGGCCAAGGCGCTGCTGGCCAGACCGAAGGTGTTGCTCATCGACGAGCTCAGCCTGGGACTGTCGCCGATCGCCGTGAAAGATCTCTTGCCCCGTCTGCGCACCATCGCCGACGAGCAGGACATGGCAGTGGTCCTGGTGGAGCAGCACATCGACCTTGCGCTCGCGATCGCAGACTCGGCGATCGTGCTGCACCACGGCCGGGTTGCGCTGTCCGGGGCCGCAAGTGACCTCCGAGGACAACGAGACAAGGTGGAGGCGGCATACTTCGGCCGGGTCGACGGCGACGTCGCGGCCACGCCCTAAACGCCGATTCGGTGGATGCGGCGTCAGATTCGCGTGGAGGAGGGGCAATGCCGAAGGCGAGCAGCCAGAAGCGTGGTGGATCTCCTGCCAAGCCGAACCCAGCAAAAGCCGCTGCCCGCAGCACGCGGAACCGTCCCACCGATTCCGAACTGCTCGACGCCGCGTTGTCGGTGATCGCGGACGTCGGCGCCGAACGCGCAACGATGGACATGATCGCCGACCGGGGTGGTACCTCACGGGTGACGCTGTACGCGCACTTCGGATCTCGTGATGGGCTGGTGGACGCCGTCATCGACCGGGAGCTGGATGCGTTGACCGCATGGATGTTCGCCGCGTACGACGAGGGTGAATCCATGGCCTACGGTGACCGGGCGAAGTATGCGGTCGAGTCGCTGTTCGAGTACGCCCGGAAACAGCCCGAGGGTTTCCGGGTACTGCTCACCAACCGCGCCGACGACAACGTTCCCGGTCGCAGGCTCTTCGCAGCCCTGGAACCGCGCATCGCGCAACGACTCCGGGCCAACTACGCCGAACGCGGGGTGGAGGTGCAGGCCAGCGCCGACACCCTGGCCTCGCTGCTCCTCGGGATGAGCCTGGATGTGGCATACCGCGCGGTGATCGTGTCCGGCGCGGGAATCGACGCGGCGTGCGACCTGGCGGTGACGGCATCGCTCGCGGTACTGCGTTCGGTGGAGGTCCGCCAACTCCATGCGATCGACGAGTCACTCGCAACGCGATGACTCGGCGCGACGAGAACCGACCGTGCGCACCCGCGAAACAGGAACACGTTCTAATCTAGAGCGGTGGACGTGACATATGAAGAGAGCAAAAGGGAACTGCAGACCGACCAAGGGGTACTGCGGTACCACGAAGCGGGGTCGGGTCCGCCGCTGATCCTGCTGCACGGCTCGGGACCAGGTGTCACCGGCTGGCGCAACTACCGCGGCAACATCGGTGTCTTCGCCGAGACCCATCACTGCTACGTGCTCGAGTTCCCGGGCTTCGGGGTCAGCGACGCGGTCAAAGGGCACCCCGTGCTCACCGCCGGATCGTCGGTCATCCGGTTCATGGATGCTCTCGGTATCGAATCGGCGCCGGTGATCGGCAACTCCATGGGTGGTGTGGTCGGGGTCAACCTCGCCATCAAGAAGCCTGAGCGGGTCAGCAAGCTCGTGACCATCGGCGGCGTCGGCCCCAATGTCTTCAGCTCCAGCCCCAGCGAAGGACTGCGCTTGTTGCAGGAGTTCACCGACGGGCCCGACCGGGACAAGCTGGTGCGGTGGCTGACCGCCATGGTCTACGACCCAGCGCTCATCACCGAAGAGCTCATCGAGGAGCGCTGGGAAGCGGCGATCAACCCGGACGCCCAGGAGACCGCGCAGATGATGTACGGCTCAGCAGCTTTCGCCATGCAGCAACAGTTCATGGCCGCATCGGACACGCCGCCCTACTGGTCGATGATGCACAAGGTGTCCTGCCCGACCCTGCTCACCTGGGGTCGCGACGATCGGGTGAGTCCGCCGGACATGTCGATGGTGCCCATGCGGCTGATCCCGAACGCCGAGCTGCACATCTTCCCGAACTGCGGCCACTGGGTGATGATCGAGGCAAAGAAGGCCTTCGAGGGAGCGGTACTCGACTTCCTGGGTCGATGAGCCGAGTCGCCGGCAACCCGGTTTGCCGCTATCTGGTCAGTGGGCGTCGGGTCCGGCGGTGACCACCTGAAGGGCGATCTCCGCGAGCTTGACGTTGGCATCCTGTGACAGTCGTGCCAGCAGGCGGAAGGCCTCGTCGGGGTCGAGTCCGTACCGTTCCATGATCATGCCCTTGGCCTGACCGATGATGTCGCGGTTGGTGAGAGCGGCGCGGATCTGGTCACGTTCGCGAACGGCCGAGAACGCGATCGCGGCGTGCGCGGCGAACAGCGAGCCAATCGACACCGACTCGTCGTCGAACGCATTCGGCGTCGAACTGTGCAGATTGAGGGCGCCGAAGTTCTCGTTCTCGATGTAGAGGCAGAAGCAGATCATCGACTTGATGCCGAGCTCGTTGGCGCCGGCGGCGAACGCGGGCCAGCGGGAGTCGGTGGCCATGTCGTCGATGCGGACGGTTTCTTCGCTGAGTGCCGAGCGGATGCAGGGACCCTCACCGAGTTCCTGCTGCAACTCGTCCGACTTGCCTGCCAGGTCACCGATCATCACGGGTGTCTGGACCTGGCCTTTGCCCGTCACGAGCGTGACGCTGGCGTACTCCGCGCCGGGAACCGACTCGACGGCCGACTTTGAGATAGCATGCAAAATGGACTCGGTGTCTTTACTCTCCGAACGCAAAAGCCGCGCCACGTCGGCCATCTGGGCCGACAGGGCGGTGGACGGTGGGTAGATCTGCTGTGACTCCATGTGACCTCATCCTCGCAATGCCGTTTCCCGACGACAGGGAAAGCCTACTTTCCGATGTCAAATTGCCGCGTCTCGACTGACGTGATCATACTGCCCCGCAAATAGCTGCGACGTGGGAATACTTGGCGAGATGGTGATGTGAACGACGACTCTCGCAGCCGGTTGGGGCCGTTGAACAAAGGACACCGTGTCGAGTATGTTGGGCGTTCTGGCGCGCGGGGGGATCGACCGAAGGAATTACATGAAGATCAAGGCAACCAGCCGTCGCGGCCTCGGCCGAGTGACGGTCGCCGTGGCGGTGGCAGCTCTGTGTGTGGGCATCTCTGCGTCCCCCACGGGAGCCGAACCCCTGTGGCCCGGTGGCCCCGAGGTCCCGGGCGTTTCCACACCCTCAGCTCCCAGCACCACCCCGAGCACCCCGAGTACCTCGTCGAGCGAAGACCGCCCACTCGGCCGGGCGAACTTCTCCACACCATCGCTCGATCCCGCCGACGGTGAGACCGTCGGCGTGGCGCAGCCCGTGGTGATCAGGTTCCAAGACGCCATCGACGACAAGAAGACCGCAGAGAAGGCCATCCGCGTCACCACCAGTCCAGAAGTGAAGGGCCACCTCTACTGGGTGGGCCACAAAGAGGTTCGGTGGAAGCCCGAGGGATTCTGGCCCGCCGGCACCGAGGTGACTGTCGAAGCCGGTAGTGCCACATCGAGTCACGATCGGCAAGTCGTGGGTGGCCACGGCCGACGACAACACCCACACCATCACCGTGGCCGTCGACGGTGAGACGGTACGCACGATTCCGATGTCGATGGGGTCGAACGACAACCCCACACCCAACGGGATCTACACCGTGGGCGAACGATTTGCCGACATGTACATGGACTCCTCGACCTACGGGGTGCCGGTCGATTCGCCCGACGGCTACCGCACCTACGTCGAGTACGCGACGCGCATCTCCAACAGCGGCATCTTCGTGCACGCTGCACCTTGGTCGGTGGGACAGCAAGGCAATACCAATGTTTCGCACGGGTGTCTCAACGTGAGCACCGAGGACGGCCGCTGGTTCTTCGAGAACGCACCCAAGGGCGCACCCGTCATCGTGCAGAACACCATCGGCGGAACCGTCGACCCCACCGACGGCCTCACCGACTTCACCACGCCGTAGACCCCGATCTTGGTGGGTTCGGGCGAGTGAACCCGCAGGTCGCGCTCACCGGAACCCACCAAAATCGGGACGGCTGGGGTCACCAGATTCGGACGCGGTCCCCGTCGTCGAGATATAGGGCGTCGTCGGGGCTGACATCGAAGGCCTCGTAGAAGGCATCGATGTTGCTGATCACCCCGTTGCAGCGGAACTCCGGCGGTGAATGCGGGTCGATCGACAACCGGCGGATCGCCTCGGCGTCACGGGTTTTGGTGCGCCAGACCTGAGCCCACCCGTAGAACACGCGCTGCAGACCGGTCAGTCCGTCGATCACCGGGGCCGGCTTGCCGTCCAACGCGATCTGGTACGCCACCAACGAGATCGACAGCCCGCCGAGGTCGCCGATGTTCTCGCCGATGGTGAACTCGCCGTTGACCTTGTACTTCTCGTCGAGGCCCTTGGGCGTGAAGTTGCCGTACTGGTCGATGAGTTTGCGTGTGCGGGTACCGAACTCGGCACGGTCGTCGTCGGTCCACCAGTCGACCAGGTTGCCATCGCCGTCGTACTTGGCACCTTGATCGTCGAACCCGTGGCCGATCTCGTGACCGATGACCGCGCCGATGCCGCCGTAGTTCGCCGCATCGTCGGCCTCGGGATCGAAGAACGGCGGCTGCAGGATGGCTGCGGGGAAGACGATCTCGTTCATGCCGGGGTTGTAGTAGGCGTTGACCGTCTGTGGGGTCATGAACCACTCGTCGTGGTCCACCGGGGCGCCGATCTTCGCGAACTCCCGGTCTTCTTCGTAAGCGCTTGCGCGAGCGATGTTGCCGAACAGGTCATCCCGTTCGATGCGCAGCGACGAGTAGTCCCGCCAGGTCGCCGGATAACCGATCTTCGGGGTGAACTTCTCGAGCTTGACCAGTGCCTTCTCGCGGGTCTGCGGGCTCATCCAGTCGAGGTCGCTGATGTTGCGGCGATAGGCCTTGACCAGGTTGTCGATCAGAACGTCCATCCGGGCCTTGGCCTCGGGCGGGAAGTGCTTGGCCACATACAGTTTGCCGACAGCGAATCCCAGGCACTGCTCCACCAGTCCGACCCCGCGCTTCCAGCGGTCGCGGATCACCTCCGAACCCGTCAGGGTCTTGCCGTAGAAGGCGAAGTTCTCGGCGACGAACTCGTCGGACAAATACGGCGATGCCGAATGCAACAGCCGCCACTGCGCCCATGTCTTCCACTCGTCGAGGTCGCGGTCGGCCCACAACGCCGCCACACCTTCGACGAAAGTCGGCTGCCCGACCACTACTTCGCCGAAGGTGGTCGCAGCTTCGGTGTGTAGCCCCGAGATCCAGGATTCGACGTCGAAGCCTGCTGCCTGGTCGGTCAATTCGGCAAAGGAGCGCAGGTTGTAGGACAGGTCGGCGTCGCGGCGGCGTACCACGTCCCAGTGCTGCGCGGCAATGGCCGTCTCCAGATCCACAACCGTTGCCGCACGCGCTGCCGCGTCGTCGAAGCCGGCGAGAGAAAACATCTTCTCCACGTGTGCGCGATAGGCGGCCACGGTCTCGGCGTGGTTGTCCTCGCGGTAGTAGGACTCGTCGGGCAGACCGATTCCGGACTGCGTGATGTGGATCAGGTACCGATCGGACTTCTTGGCGTCGGTGTCGACGTAGTACCCGAAGAGCCCGCCGATGCCGCGGCGTTGCTGCGCGCCGACGAGACGGGCCAACTCGGTGCGGTCCGCGGCGGCGGCCAGATCGTCGAGGTCGCCGCGAATCGGCGAGATGCCTACTTCGTTGATGCGGGACTCGTCCATGAAACTGGCAAAGAGGTCGCCGATCTTCTGGGCGTCGCTCCCCGGTGCCGGATCGTTCTCCGCGCATTCGGTGATCAGGTCGCGGACGTTCTCTTCGGCGCGGTCGCGAAGAACATGGAACGCGCCGTCGACGGGACGATCGTCGGGGATGACGTGCTCGCGCAACCATGCCCCGTTGACGTGCTCGAACAGGTCATCCTGCGGACGCACCGATTCATCGACCCAGCTGAGGTCGATCCCGGACCTGGGGTCCGACGCGTCGGCGGTGATGGAAGGGGTATCGGTGGAAGAAGTCACCAGACCATCCTGGCACTAGAGCCAGTTTTCGTCAGCCGACGGCCGGTTCGGCATCCTGATGGGCATTGAGCAACAGGTGGTCGAAGCTTTGGCGAGCCGCATCGTCGATGGTCACCGCGCCCGAGGCCGCAGCGACGATGTTCTGGGCCAGGGTTCGCAATTTTGTGTTGGTCTGCTGTGAGCGCCAGGTCAGCACGTCGAAGGCGCGGTCGGCCGGGATGCCGTAAACCAGCATCAACATGCCCTTCGCCTGCTCGATCACGGCCCGCGATGCTGCGAAGTTCTTGACCGCCGCGTCCATCGTCTCTTTGAGCTCGTTGTCGTGGCCGTCGGAGAGGTCGACGTAGAAGCCCTCGGTGCCGGTCACAGCGCCCGACTCGTCCAGCATCTGGTCGCCGATGACCAGCACGTGCCGGACCCGGCCGCCGCGGTCGATGATGCGGTGGCGGCTGCTGAAGGGCCGTCCGTCTCGGACCAGGCCGTCGATGGCCTGGGCGACCCGCTCGCGGTCGTCGGGATGCTTGTGGTCGAGCAGGAACTGCGTGGTGGGATTCACCTCGCCGGGGAGGTACCCGTGAATCGCGGCGACCTCATCGGACCACTCCCAACGCCGCTCTCTCGCGTAGAAGCGGAAACTTCCCACCGTGTGTGGGGTGCCACCCAGGACGTGCTCGATGGACTGGCCATCGGTGGGATTGTTTTCCATGTAGAAGCTCCTCGGCCAACGTGCGGACAGAGTTGTAGAACCGTCGCGCTGTGGTGCAGGTTGGCGGCTAACTGAGGCCCACTATCTGGAGCTAAAGATTTTTTAGCATGAAGATGCGATCCATCGCCACACGCCCCGCGGTCTCGCCCTAACTGTCGGACGCACCCCGCTCACCGCGTGTGATGCCGTTTTGCGGGCCGGTCGACGACGGCGCGAGCCGATGCCGGGCCTACTACATGCGCGCCGGGGCGTAAAGAGTTGGGAGCCGGCGAACTGTATCTCGGCCTGCCCGCTGCCGACGGGGCTACTGTGACGCAGTGTTCACGACGACCCTGGTGCGACGGCTTGCGGTGGATCTGTGCCGCGTCAGCGCCCAGAGCTGTTGTCGATAGCCATGTTCGAGCGCGGTTGCGGCTTGTCGGCCGACGCCTGAGCGCGTTCTCCCGTCCGTCCTCCTGATCCATCCTGCCGGCGCGGTCCTCGGCCGCCTCGGGGATCGATCGTCTCCCGCTCGATACGAGCCTCCATGTCACCAGGGGTTTTGCAGTGTCAGTAGTGCCAGCCATCTCCGAACCGACCGATCAGGACGGCGACCGGGCCATCGCGCCGGCATCGTCACCCCGTGGGCGGCGCAGCTCGAAGGTGTTGTCGCGCATCGGGTTGCCGGTTCTGTCGCTGATCATCTTCATCGGGCTGTGGCAGCTCGTGGTGAGCCTGAAGATCTGGAACGAGACCCTTGTTCCGGCCCCCAGTGCGGTGTGGGACGCCTTCGTCCAGACCTCGACGACCAACGACGGGGTGCGGGGCTACGCCGGCAAGTACCTGTACGAGCACCTCCTGATCAGCCTGGAACGAATCGCTTACGGCACCGTGATCGGCATCGCCGTCGGTATCGCCTTCGGTTTGCTGATGGGCACGTTCGGCAAGGTCCGCGCGGTCTTCGAACCGTGGATCACGTTCCTGCGCACCCTGCCGCCGCTGGCCTACTTCTCCCTGCTCATCATCTGGCTGGGCATCAACGAAGAACCCAAGATCACCTTGCTCGCCATCGCTGCGTTCCCACCCGTGGCCGTCGCCACCACATCTGCGGTGCTGGCAGCCCCGCAAAGTCTCACTGAAGCAGCAAAAGCGCTGGGCGGCAGCAAGTTCGACGTGATCAAGGATGTGGTGGTGCCGTCGGCATTGCCGGAGACCTTCACCGGGATCCGGCTCGCGGTCGGCGTCGCCTACTCATCGTTGGTCGCGGCCGAGTTGGTCAACGGTCTGCCGGGCATCGGCGGGATGGTGCGAGATGCGGCCAACTACAACAACACTCCGGTGGTGCTGGTCGGCATCGTCGCCATTGGTACCTCAGGGCTCATCATCGACGGTCTGCTGCAACTCATCGAGCGCAAGACCGTGCCCTGGCGTGGTCGCGCCTGACCCACGCCGCCTGAACTCCATACAGCAAGTCCCACAGAGAGAAAGAACCCGAACGAACATGAGTGATACAGCCCTGCCCGGACGCCTGCGTCGACGATGGACAACCGTGGTCGCCGCGCTCGCGGCGCTGACCCTGACGCTCGGCCTCGCCGCCTGCTCCGACGACAGTGACAGCGGCAAGACCATCACCATCGGATACCAGGCCTTCCCCAGCGGCGACCTCATCGTCAAGAACCAGAAATGGCTCGAGCAAGCGCTGCCCGACCACACCATCAAGTGGACGAAGTTCGAATCCGGAGCCACCATCAACCAGGCGTTCATCGGCAACTCGATCGACATCGGCGCAATCGGTTCGAGCCCGGTGGCCCGTGGGCTCTCCGGCGCCTCGCCCATCGGCTACAAGGTAGCGTTTGTCCTGGATGTCGCCGGTGACAACGAGGCGCTCGTCGCCCGGAACGGCACGAACATCAACAGTGTTGCCGATCTGCGCGGCAAGACCATCGGAACCGCGCTCGCGTCCACAGCTCACTACAGTCTGCTGGTCGCCCTCGAGCAGGCCGGTCTCAAGGCGAGCGACGTCAAGATCGTCGACCTGCAGCCCCAGGCGATCCTGGCGGCATGGGAACGCGGCGACATCGACGCCGCCTACACCTGGCTGCCAACGCTCGACGAGCTGCGCAAGACCGGCAAAGACCTGGTCACCAGCCGGGCCATCGGTGAATCAGGCAATCCCACACTGGATCTCGGCGTGGTGTCGAACAAACTGATCGAGAGCGACCCGGAAGCGGTCAACGCATGGCGCAAGGTGCAGGCCCGCGCCCTCGAGCTCATCAAGTCCGATCCCGCCGCAGCGGCCGGGTTCATCGCACCCGAACTGGGGATCAGCGCAGATGAGGCACTCGGCCAGCTCAAGCAGGGCGTGTACCTGACCCCGGAGTCGATCGCGTCGCCGCAGTGGCTCGGCACCCCAGGGGCTGTCGGCAACCTCGCCAACAACCTGCTCAGTGCTGCGGAGTTCCTGGTGGAGCAAAAGCAGATCGACAAGGCGCCCACCCTCGAGGAACTGCAGCAGGCGATCTACGTCGAAGGTTTGCCCGGTGCCTTCGCACAGTGACGCCTCGACGTCGGGCGCGATCCTGCTCGACAACGTCTCGCACCGCTATGGCAAGGGTTCGGACACCGTCACCGCGGTCGGTCCGGTGTCCCTCGATGTCCCGGCCGGGGAGTTTCTCGTCCTGGTCGGGGCGTCGGGATGTGGCAAGAGCACCCTTCTGCGGCTGATCGCGGGATTCGAGAGGCCCACCGAAGGGCGCGTCGACGTGCTCGGCCGCCCACCCATCCCGGGTGACTCGGCGGGCGTCGTGTTCCAGCAACCACGCCTCTTCCCGTGGCGAACCGTCGGCGGCAACATCGACCTGGCGCTGAGATACGCCGGCGTCGCCAAATCCGACCGGCCGGGCCGACGGGATCAACTACTGGAACGGGTCGGTCTCGAGGGCACCGCAGATCGGCGGATCTGGGAGATCTCGGGCGGACAGCAACAGCGGGTGGCCATCGCCCGCGCACTGGCCGCCGAGAACCCGCTGTTCCTGCTCGACGAGCCATTTGCCGCCCTCGACGCTCTCACGCGGGAGCGACTGCAAGAAGACGTGCGTGCGGTGAGCACCGAAACCGGCCGTACCTCGGTGTTCGTCACCCACAGTGCCGAGGAAGCAGTGTTCCTCGGATCCCGGATCGTCGTGTTGACCAGGCGGCCCGGCCGGATAGCACTCGACATCGAGGTCGACCTACCGCGAGGCGACGTCGATGCCGAAGCACTCAGGAGTTCGTCCGAATACAACGCATTGCGGTCGGAGGTCAGTCACGCGGTGAAGGCGGCTGCTGCTGTGTAATTGGCTCGCTTCGCTCGCGGGCTGACGGCCTGTGTGAGTCCTCGGCGACAGCATTGCTTGCCGACGCACGGCTTTGTGCCTCGCGCCCGTGTTCAAACTTGGGCGTGAGGCACAGACAGGTGCGGGAGTAGATGCGGGAAGCGACAGTCGGGACGTGGTTGGGGTTCTCCACCAACATCGGCCCCGTGACCTTGCACCGAGGGCGCATTCCCGTCCATGCATGGTGACGGGGACGTTTGTGGTGGGTTTGCGGGGATGCTCGGCCTATCAAGCCGGCTGTGTTTGTTGGCTCGCTTCGCTCGCGGGCTGACGGCCTCTCGCGCGTGCTCTTCCTTCGTCGACTCGGTCGCTGCGCTCCCTCGCTCCTCTGTCCAGAGCACGCGGGCCGTCTGCCGGGCGGTGTGCGTCCGCGAGGAGATTGTCGTGCGGGAGCTTGATAGGTGGGGCGAGGCAGTCGGGCCGTGGTTGGGTTCTCCACCAACATCGTCCCCGCGCCCTTGCACCGAGGGCATATTTCCGTCCGTGCACGTTGACGGGGACGTTTGTGGTGGATTTCCGCGGAGGGCCGGGGCAACCGGTTGTGAACTAGCGGCCCAAAGCCGTATGCATCTCCCAGATGAGGACTTCGGCGTCGGTGTGGGCGGTGAGTCTCTCTCCGCCGCCATCGGTGATCCGGACTGCGTCGCCGGCGTCTGCCTGGCCGGTGGATTCGAGATCCACAGACCCCAACGCCACGAAAACGTGGCCCCACGGCAGATCCGGCAAGGTGATCGATTGGCCGGCCGAGAGTCGGGCCACGTGCAGGGCAGCCGAGCGGTTCGCGATCCGGATCGCCGAGTCGTACTTCGGCATACCCGACGCCACGGTGACGAGCCCGCCCGACTGCAACTGATCGCCGATGTCGAGCTGGTCGTAGCCGGGCTCGATACCGGCTTCGTCGGGAAGCACCCACATCTGCACGAAGTGGACGGGGTCGGCGCCGGTTCCCTGTTGTAGCTGCCAGGTGTCGTTGCGTTCGGAATGGCGGATACCGGTGCCCGCGCTCATCCGCTGGGCGAGCCCCGGATAGATGACGCCGGAATGGCCCATCGAGTCCTGATGCACCAGCGAACCCGACAGCACCCACGTGACGATTTCCATGTCCCGATGAGGATGGGTGTCGAAGCCCTGCTGCGGGGCGACGCGGTCGTCGTTGTTCACCAGCAGCACACCGTGATGTGTGTTGGCCGGGTCGTAGTTGTCGCCGAACGAAAAGCTGTGCCTCGAATCGAGCCAGTCGATGCGGGTGGTGGGTCGTTCGTCAGCGCGGACCAGTTGATGGAGACTCACCCCATCCATCTTCCGCCTGCTCGGCCGTCGTCGCAAAAGTGGACGAATAGGGCCGAAAAGCAGCTGATTTAAGGGTAGTTACTCGATTGTGACGGTCTCGTAAGCAAGTCGGAAACTACATTGGTGCCATTCACCCTGTTACAGGAGTGAAAATTGTGACTATGCGTCGTTCCCCCGGCCGTTCCGCGGCCATTGCAGTTCTTGCGCTCGTCTGCGCGCTTGCCGCCACGTCTTGTGGCGCCTTCGGCAAGGAACTCGACACGGGCGCCGCGGCGATGCTGAACCAGTTCGCCGCTGCGATGGAAGACCAGGATTCGACTGCTGCGGCCGGGTTCACATCGGCGCCGGGACCGGCGGGCACCGCGCTGCAGGCCACCCTCACGGGGATGTCGGCACAGAAGGTCGACGTGAAGGTGGGGCACGCCCAGGAGTACACCGACGGCACCGCGACCTTCGACCTCGAGACCACCTGGCAACTCGGCGACGAGCGCGAGTTCACAACGAAGACGGCTGGCTCCGCTCGCAAGCTGTCCCTCGGCTGGAGGGTGAACTGGCAACCCGAACTACTAGCCGACAACATGCCCGCCGGGGGAAGCCTCCGGAACATCCGCACCGACGCACGGCCCTCCCCGGTGGTACTCGACCGCTCCGGCAAGCCGATGCTCAACCTGCAGACCATCAACGAGGTCGTTCTCGATCCCGGCGCCACCCGTGACCTGGGGGCGGCGACCACGGCACTCGCCGGGATCATCGCCCCGCTCGCGCCACTGGTCACCCCCGCCGTGATGACCCAGCAGCTCCGCGATTCGGGCAACCAGCCCGTCACCGTCGTATCCGTGCGCGAATCGGACATGGTGGCGCTGGCCGGCGACCCCAGGTCGGTGCCCGGAGTCTCGATCCGGAAGGTGCCGCAGCTGGTCCTAATCGACCGGCGACTGGATTCGCCCGTACTCGACGGCGTCCACGACTACTGGCAGGCCATCCGCGACGCCACATCCGGGTGGGCGGTCCAGATGCTGGCGCCCGGCCAGAAGCCGCTTCAGCTGGCCGGTGAGCAGGGGCCGGCCGGTCCGAACGTGCCCACCACCATCGACCCGATCACCCAGTTGGACGCCCTCGACGCCGTCGTCGAGGTCGCGCAACCGGCGAGCATCCTGGTGCTCGACGCCAAGACCGGGGCGATCCGCGCGTCCACCCGTAACGACCTGGCCACAGAGCACGGCATCACCATCGGCAGGCAGTACCCGGCGGGCACAACGCTGGGCCCGGTCGCCAAGGTCATCAACGAGGTTGCCGGATCCGATGATTCGAAGGCGGCCGCGTTGCTGGCTCAACTCGGCCTCGACGTGGACTTCACCGTCCCCGGTGTCCGCCCCGAGGGTGGTGGGCAGGGCATCGACGCCAAGCCGGTGACCTTCCGCTCCGAGGACCTCACCGTGTCCGCGCTGAACATGGCGACCCTCGGGGTTGCGATAGCCCGCGGCAGTTCGATCGCCCCGTCCATCATCGTGGGACAACCGGGCCGGGTGTCCGGGGGAGAACTCGGGACCGTGGATCCTGCGGTGCTCGGCACGGTCGGCAAGGCCATGCGCGACACCGCCACCACCGGTGACGCCAGCGACCTCACAAACGCGTCCGGGATGCGAGCGCTCGTGGGCACCAACGGCCCGCAGGGTCCGGGCTGGTTTGTCGGCATCTCGGGTAGCAAGGTCTTTGTCGTCTACTGCGAGGGCGAGCGGTCGGGCACCGCGGCACTTGCTGTGGCACAACGTTTCCTGACACCCCGGGTACATCCGCAGTAGTCCCGGATCGCTCAGTGGGTCCTGGCCAGGGCGTCCGCCTGGCGGCGTGCCTCGCGGCGGTCCTTGACCACCGGAGCGCTCTCTTTGATCAACAGCAGGCACACCAGACTCACCGCCATCAGGGCTGCGGCGTAGAAGCCGACGGGGATCACGCTGCCCGTTGCGCTCACCAGTCGATTGGCGATCATCGGAGCGAAACCGCCGCCCAGCACCGCCCCGACCTGGAAGCCGATGCCGATCCCGCTGTAGCGCTGGCTCACCGGGAAGAGCTCGGCAAACGTGGTGAGGATCGGTCCGTAGACGAACCCGGTCAACGCGAACCCGATAGAGATGACCGTGATGCATGCGGTGAACGACCCGTTCTCGGTGACCCAGAAGAGGTATGGCGCGAACAGCAGTGCGGTGACCATGCCGAACCCGATCACGGGTTTGCGTCCGATCCGGTCGGACAGATAGCTGCCCAGGACGACGGTTGCGGCGTGGCACGCAAGGGCCACGGTGATTCCGAGGACAACCTCGGAGCGGACGAAGCCCCGGCCGGGAGATGATTCGGTCAAGAACGAGAGCATGAACGTGAACAGCAGAAACGCGTAGCAGTTCTGGCCTATGTTCATGCCCGCGGCGAGTCCCACCCGCTTCCAGTTCTCCTTGACAACCGCGAGCGCCTTGGGGGCGTCGACGTCTTCTTCGGAGGTGGTCGCCACGAAGTCGGGTGTCTCACTGATCTTCACCCGGGTCCAGATCCCGATCGCGAGCACCAGACCGCCGGCGAGGAACGGGATCCGCCAGCCCCACGCGATCACGTCTTCCATGGGGAGCAGCAGCACGAGCGCGAACGACAGATTGGCCAGGATTCCGCCGACCGGTGAGCCCAGCGTGACAAAAGCGCCATAAAGTCCTCGGCGCTCGCGGGGTGCGTGTTCGGCGGCGAGCAGGGTGGCCCCGCCGATCTCCCCGCCTCGCGAGATGCCGTGCACCATGCGCAGGAATATCAGGATGATGGGTGCGGCCACACCGATGGCGTTGCTGTCGGGCAGGATGCCCATCACCAGAGTTGCCCCTCCCATCAGGAGGAAGGCAGTGGTCAGTGCGGTTCGCCGGCCGAATCTGTCACCGTAGTACCCGAAGATCACCGCGCCGATCGGGGCCATGATGAACCCGACCGCGAACGTGGCGAAGCCGAGGAACGTGCCGAACCACGGGTCGTCGACGTTGAAATACACCTTGTTGAACACCAGTGCGGTGGCGGTGCCGTAGATGGCGAAGTCGTAGAACTCCAGGATGGTTCCGGCGCCGGATGCCACCCCGATGCGAGTGGCTCCTTCGCGGCGGTCTTCGCCGGCTTGTGCGACTGGATGATTTGTGGCCACCATGTCTATGCTCCTCGTGACGGATGAAAAGTGCCGGGTCTGGCGAACGTGCCAGGGTCCGGGTCTGGCGGATGGATCGATGATGCGCGCATCGCGGCGCGCTGCGAATAGGGAAAAGCCTTACTGCGCAGCCACCTTGGCTGCGGCGTCGGGTTATCGGGGCAGCGTCGAGCGCAGCGCCGGGCAGACGCTGTCCTGAGAGTTGCTGTGTGCTGGTCTAAGTCGCGGGAACGAGGTCCCCGTAACGGGGGAGTTCACCCAATGCGTCGAGGATGCGGGCGAACTCGGCGGTCCGGCGGGCCTGGTACTCGTCGACGGTGAGCGGGTCGAAAGTATAGAATCCCTGCCCGTCGGAGATGCCTCGACGACCGGATGCCATGTTCGATTCGACGAGCTCTGCAGGCGAGAACCTCTCGCCCAGTTCACCTCTCAAGTAGTTCGACGCGTGGTACAAGATGTCGCACCCGCCCCAGTCGATGAACTCGAGGAGCCCCAGAACAGAGAACCGGGCCCCGAAACCGATTCGGACCGCACGGTCGATGTCTTCGGCACTGGCAACACCTTCGGCCACCATCCTGGCTGCCTCGTTCATCACCAGCGCCTGCAGGCGCGGCACGATGTAGCCAGGAGAAGGTGAGCAGGTCACCGGGGTCTTGCCGATGGCGATCATCAATTCCCGTGTGGCCTCGACCGCCCGCTCGCTCGTGTGCACGCCGGCGCTGATCTCCACCAGGGGGATGAGGTCGGCGGGATTGAGCCAGTGCGCGTTCAGGAATCGCTCTGGGTGGGAGACGAACTCGTAGAGGTCGGTCACGAGGAAGCTCGACGTCGTGGAGGCTATCGGTACATCGTCTGCGATGGTGTCCTCGATCCACGACAGGGCAACGCGTTTGACCTCCATGATCTCCGGGACTGCCTCGAATACCAGCTGAGCAGACGACATCGCGGTCAGGGCATCCGGTGCCGACACGACCGTGACCCGATCGAGCACTTCTTCCAGGTCTGTGGGGTGCAAGAGCCCAAGGATCACCTTTCGCTCCAGCATGGAGCGGATCGACGCCTCCACCGCCTGGAGGTACGGCCCCGTGTCGTCGCCGCGGTCACGGAGGTCCACGACGGACACCGTGACGTGCCCGAACGCGAGCGCCGCCGCGATTCCCTGGCCCATGCGCCCGGCGCCCACTATTGCGACATTCGAAATGGTCACCGAGAGAATCCGTTCCGCAGGAAGTCCGACATCGAGTCGCGATCGAGGTCGGACAGACCGAGCGCCTCGAGTGTGCGGCCACCGGTACCGGTGGCGCGTCCGGTGATCGCACCCGCGAGGGCGAGCAGGCCGTCGGCGACCGGTGTGGGCACCGATGCCCAGTGGCCGACCGACGACAGCAGCGCCAGCCCGATCTCCACGTCTTCGGTCATGTAACGGTGCGTGTGCAAATCGATCTCCTCGCGCCAATCCCCACTGTCCGTGAGCTTTTCGTGTGCCGCATTCCCGTACATCCACTCGTCGCCGTCGGCCGAGTAGTGGTCTGCGAGCGGGAAATGTGGGGCCGCGTAGCCCAGCGCCCGGCGTACGGCGATGCGCTCTGCATCCAATGCCGATGTGACCCTGCGGATCGAATCCTGGGTTCCCTCGTTGTGGATGTCCCAGGCCGGGAAATGTTCCAATGGGCCGGCATTCATGAGGATCAGCGGGGGATGGATGATCGGCCCGGCATTCATGAGCGCTCCGCTGAGTGCGTCCTCGACTCGTTCCACCGAAGGGTAGACCTCGGCCAAGGTGGCAAGTGCCCGGTCGGTGTGGCGTGCCGGGAACACCCCGGTGGGTAGCCGGGTGGCATACCCGCTCACGACCACCCTGGACTCGCCGTCCTTGCGGGCAAGGTAGGGGAGCGTACCGGTCTCCGCGAAGGCAACATCGGCCGAATTCCCCGAATCATGAAGTGCGCGAGCAAAGATGAACGAGCCGAAGCTACCTGGCGGCAGGTACACGACCTGCCCGTCCTGCAGATGTGGGGCAAGGGCGGTGGCGAGATCATCATGTGCGAAAGCAGGTATCGGGATGACGATCACATCGGCCGCTGCGACCGCATCACGGAGATCGGCAGTCACCGATATGCCGCCACCGTCGACCGGGATCCGGCGTTCTCCGCGATGGTCTTTGATGTCGAGGTGACCCACCGACGTGAGGGCGTCGAAAGCACTCTGCTCCCGGCGCCACCACGTCACATGGTGATCGTTCTCGGTCAGCTCTGCAGCCGCGGCATAGGCGCCGTGGCCACCACCGATGACACAAACCTTCATACCCGTTTCCTCGTCTCTCACCGTGCCGCTCGCGCAGCTCCAATTGCGATGCGAGAAAACTACAATCGCGACCCGCCGGCGTCTCGGCTCCGGCGTCGACTGAAAAATTTCGCGCTCATGTTGCACGATTGTGCTGTGACCGACGACATCGATGATCAGATCGTGCATGCACTGCAGGTCGCGCCGCGCGCACCGTGGGGAGCCGTCGGGGACGTACTCGGTATCAGTGCGGCAACCGCCTCGCGGCGGTGGGACCGCCTGGTGGAGAACGGGCTCGCGTGGATCGTGACGTACCCGGGGGGTGCGTATCTGGACAAGTGCTGCAGCGCATTTGTGGAAGTTCACACCGCGGCGCGCCCGAAAGGTCTACTCGACGAATTGATCCGGGATCGCCACGTGGCGACCATCCAACGCACTGCCGGTGACAGCGACCTACTGTTGACGGTGATGGTGCCCGACCTCGGTTTCCTCGGCGACTGGGTTCAGCGGCTGGCCGATACCGACGGTTCGGCCAGGACCCGCACCCGCGTCGTCATGCGTGTTCACGGCGAGAGTGAACGCTGGCGGGTGCACGCGCTGTCCGACACACAAGAGGCGGCGCTCACCGAGTACCGACCTGCGCCCGTGCCGATGACACACGAGCCGGACGAGGCGGACCTCGAACTGATGGCTGCCCTGGCCACCGACGGCCGCCGATCCGCGGTCGACCTCGCCAACCTCACGGGGCTCAGTGCCCCGACCGTGCGGAGGCGGCTGACCCGGCTGATGGCCGAACGAATCCTGTCGATCCGCTGCGAGGTGGCGCATGCCTACAGCGCGTGGCCGGTGACCGCCAACGTCTGGGCCCGTGGGAACTCACGCGCCCTCGACACCCTGGTCGAGTCACTCGACGCGTTTCCTCAGGTACGCGTCTGCTGCGAGGTGACGGGGACCGCGAACGTGATCATGACCGTGTGGCTGCACCACATCAGTGAGCTGTCGCAGTTCGAACACGAGCTGGAGCGGAGTGTGCCCGGGCTGACCGTGGTGGACCGGTCCGTCACGCTCGAGACCTCGAAGAGGCTCGGCTCCGTGCTCGACCGAGACGGCCGGCGGACCGGGTCCGTGCCGGTGGTGTTGTGACCGTGGCACCACCGCAAGCAGCAGGCCGCACGGCGAGCGAGGGCCGCTGCCGAACGGGCCCGCGTCGTTCCTACATGTTCAGATATCGCGGGTTGGCCACCATCAGACGATCCGTCACAGCGGCACGTGTGGCGGCCACCACTGCCGGGTCGTCGGCCGCGATCGACCCGGAGCGGATCGCCAGGGCCAACTCGGCCTCGGTGTCGAAGCCCAGGTCAGAGAGGCGACTCCATCGGCGCTGCTGCTGAACGCCCCCGTAGGTCAATTCACGCTCGACGATGTCGAGCACATTGGCGGCGACCCGGGCCTGGAATGCGAGCGCCGGGTCGGCGGCGGTCATCACGGACGCACGGAGGAACTCGGTGACCGCACCGACCAATTCCGGGGTGGTCGGCCTGCCGTGCAACTCGGTCCACGGCAGTTCGGTCAACTCGGTCGGAGCGGGGTCGGCCGGGTGACCGAGGGCGAGCAACAGGTCGTGCTCCTGCTCGCAGACCCGCCTGCCGATGGCGGCGAGCTCCACCGACCGGACCTCGCCCGACAGATGTCGCTGCGCCATCTGGGCGCAACCGATACCCCACCATGCCGTGCGGTAGATCTGCCACCAGCGAACCGCGTCCACGTCGGGCCGCGACCCGCTGATCTCGGCGTAACCGTCCAGCAGCTCGTCGATCGAGCCGAAACCACCGACCTCGGGTTCGGTACCGAAACGCCAGCACTTGACCAGCAGCCAGCCCAGGTCCTCCCGGGGATCGCCGATGTGGGTGAGCTCCCAGTCCAGGACGGCGGCCAGCCCTCCTTCGTCGATGATCAGGTTGCCGTTGCGGAAGTCGCCGTGCACCACTGCTTCCCCGACCGGTTCGGGTTGGTGAGCGGCCAACCACGCCAACGCGATCTCGGTGACGGCCGACGGTGTGTCCAATTCGAGGTAGAGAGTGCGCAGATGATCGAGATCCGCAGTCGGGGCACTACGCAAGGCCGGCACCGAGCCGAGCGGGATGGAATGGATCCGGGCCAGCGTCCGACCGAGCTCCGATGCCATCGAGCTGCG
This sequence comes from Williamsia muralis, assembly GCF_051487485.1. Taxonomy (GTDB): domain Bacteria; phylum Actinomycetota; class Actinomycetes; order Mycobacteriales; family Mycobacteriaceae; genus Williamsia; species Williamsia muralis_B. The sequence continues at coordinate 181,923 of NZ_JAHVCV010000007.1, forward strand.
AGCGTCGGCATAGCGGTTGTCGCGCAGGATCTTCCGTGGAATGGTCTCGCCGTCGATGTGGTCGGCGATCAGGTACGGCGCGCCCAGTGCTTCACCGTCATCGGCGTAGTCCACCACACGGGGTACCGGGACGCCGGCAGCGTGCGCGGCCGCGATGGCCTCGGCCTCCCTTGTCATACCCATCGGGCCATGGCCACCACCGGGTTGACGACGCAGCACCATCCGCTGCACATGCGCGCCGTGGTGTGCCGCGAACGCCCACGTCTCACTGTTCGCCCCGGCAGTCAGCCGCTGCAGCTGCTCGATCCGGACCGCTTGGCCGAGAACAGATGTCAGTTGCTCGGCGAGGCGTGGCCCGATGTCGTCGGTGCCGGGTTCCATCGGGGTCACGCCTGCTTGTCGGTCTTGATCTTGCCGGGCCCGGCGAATCGGAACAGGTAGCCGGCCACCTTGCGGATCTGAACCTCTTCGGAGCCTTCGGTGATCCGGTACCGACGGTGGTGCCGATAGATGTGCTCGAACGGCATGTGGCGGGTGTAGCCCATCCCCCCGTGCACCTGGATGGCGCGATCGGCGGCATCGCAGACCAGCCTGTTGGCCCGGTAGTTGCACATCGACACCTTGTCGCTGATCTGCATGTGCGGCAATCGGTCCAGCTCCCACGCGGTCTTGCGGACGAGGCCGCGAACCATCTCGGCCTCGGTGTGCAATTCGACGAGGGGGAACTGGATGGCCTGCCTGCTCGAGAGTGGAGCGCCGAACGTGATCCGCTTGCGCGCGTATTCCACGCTGCGGTCGATGCAGTACTGCGCCGCACCGACTCCGGAGGCGGCCTGCCGGATCCGGTTCTCGTGGACAAACGTCTGCGCGACCGCAAGGCCTTCGCCTTCGGCACCGAAGATCGCCGAATTCGGTACCCGCACATCACTGATGGTGACTTCGGCGTGGTCTGTGGGCATGTTGAACGTCCACCACTGGAAATCGACGGAGAAGCCGGGCAGGTCGGTGGGAACGAAGAATGCCGTGATACCGCGGGCATCGCCGTCCTTGCCCGAGGTGCGCGCGAACACCACATCATGGGTGGCGTTGTGCATGCCGGAGTTGAATCGCTTGCCGCCATTGATGACCCAGTCGTCACCATCGCGACGGGCGGTGGTCTCCATCCACGTGGCATCGCTCCCGTGGTCGGGTTCGGTGAGACCGAAGCCGATGCGGGCTTCCCCGCGGATCATGGGCTCGAGGAACTCCTCGCGCTGCTCAGGGGTGCCGAACTGCATCAACATGTGGGCGAACGGGAAGTTCCCGACGATGGACGACTCGTTCTGCAGATCGTTGTGCAGACCCAAACCTTTGTGCGCCAGATGCTCCCGGATGACGGCCATGTCGAAGTTCGACCCGTCACGGCCACCGACCTCGGCGGGCAGCGCATACCGCAGCCAGCCGGCGCCATCGGCGAGCCGATGCATCTGGCCGAGCAGCTCTTCCCACTCCCGGCGGGGCACCCCGCCGCCCTCGAAATCGGTGCGTGCGTACTCGCGCCGATGGTCGAAGAACCGCATGTTGTCGTCGGCTTCTTGCAGAGGCTTGATCTCCGCCTCGATGAACTCGTCGATCTCCCTGAGTGTTTGCGTGATCGATTCGGGCAGGTCGAAATCCACTGAAATGTCCTTGCTGATCGGTGAGCGGGCGGTTACAGGATCGCGATGGGGTTCAATGGGGAGCCGACGGCGTTGGTGACGTTCAGCGGTGGGGCGGACAGGAAGAACTCGTAGCGGCTCTCGGCTGCACATGCCTCGGCGAGGTCGTCGAGCCACCACACCTCACCCAAGGTGAGTCCCAGATCGCGGATCAACCGGATGTGCAGTGGGTACAGGCGGTCGCTCGGGTCCTCGGCGGGCTCGACCTCGGTGGCGATGTTGTCCAGTGCCACGGCGGCGATCTCCTTGCGGTGGATCCACTCCACACAGTCGCGTCCGAGCCCGGGCGACCCGGCCGACCAGAACTCGGATTTGTCTGCGAGCGAATAGAACCAGGGAACATGCCCGGTGCGCAGCAACAAGATGTCGCCCGTGCCCACCGTGACCCCTTGCTCGGCGGCACAGGCGTCGAGGTCGTCGGGGGTGATCGCGACCCCGGGTTCCAGTCGGTCCACGCCCCGCCACCGGGCGAGGTCGAGCAGGACACCGCGGCCGGCGAGCGATGTCTTCAATTGGTGGATGGAGTTGCGGCCCGCGCCGCCGCCGGACTCGGTGTTGCCGATCCAGTAGCCGTTGTACATGACGTCGTCAGAACAGATGTGGGCCAGGCTGTCCCACTGGGTGCTGCCCTGCAGTGGCATGAAGATGTAGTCGTCGGCGCCCTGGATGCGCGGTGCGATCAGCTGTAGCTGTGAGCCGACCGTGAAGTCGGCGCCGGTATAACCGAACAGGTGCACCACCCCAGGCCGACTCGGGTGGACCGGGCCGGAAGCGTCCAGCGGAATCGCGCAACTGACAGTTTGTCCCGTACGAACCAGCGCCGCAGCGGCTTTGACCATGTCCGGGGTGATGAAGTTGGCGGTTCCCCGCTGATCGTCCTCGCCCCACCGACCCCAGTTGTTGGGCGCAGAGGTGTTGACGTAACCGACGCGCTTGCCCTTTTCGTCGACGGTGTAGTCCGGCGGGGTCCAGGCCAGTGACCAGTTGCCGCCGTCTTGTGTGCGTCCCATGGTGCTCCTGTCGTGAGGTGACTATTGCTGCGCCAGTTGGTCGCGCAACTTGAACTTCTGCACCTTGCCCACGGCGTTCCGGGGAAGGGCATCGACCACCAGGATCTCCGTCGGCTTTTTGTACGACGCGATCAGTGACTTGCAGTGCTCGGAGATCTCTTCCAGGGTGGGCGGGTCTGCGGGGTCGGAGGGAACGATCACTGCCACAGGGGTTTCGACCCACCGGGGGTGGGGTTTGGCCACCACGGCGACCTCGGAGACCTTGCTGTGGGAGTCGATGGCGTCCTCGACCTCGGCGCAGTAGATGTTCTCCCCGCCGGAGTTGACCATGTCCTTGGTCCGGTCGACCACCTTGATGTAGCCCTCATCGTCCATCACGCACAGGTCGCCGGAATGAAACCAGCCGCCCCGCATGGCGTCTGCGGTGGCATCCGGGTTGCGCCAGTATTCCTTCATGACGGTGGGTCCGCGGTACACGATCTCACCGACCTCACCGACCGGCACGTCGTTCATGTCGGGGTCCACCAGACGGACTTCGACATTCATCAGAGGCTTGCCCACCGAACCGTTCTTCCGGAGCGCGTCCTCACCGCGCAGAATGCAAGTGGCAGAACTCATCTCGGTCTGACCGAAAACGTTGAAGACCGGCACGTCGCCGAACGCGTCCGACATCGCCTGAAGCACCGACGGCGGAGCGGCCGAGGCGCCCCAGGCGATGCGTTCGAGTGAGTAGTCGAGCTTCCTGGCCGATGCGGCCTCGCAGATGGCCTTCCACTGGGTGGGGACGAAGTACCCGGCGACCACACCCCGTTCCGACATGGTCTCGAGCGCTTTGACGGGGTCGAAGTTGAGGACGTCGATGAGAATCGATGTGCCACCGACGAAGACGTAGGCGAGCATCCCTGACAACCCGCCGATGTGAAACAGCGGCAGGCCAGACAACCCGACTTCTCCGTCACCGCTGACCCCTTGCTCGAGGCAGACGTTGATGGTGTTCATCAGCAGGTTCATATGGGTGAGGACCGCGCCCTTGGGCTTCCCGGTTGTTCCCGAGGTGTACATGATGAACGCGGGCTCGTTCTCGTCGACGTCGATGTCGAGCGGGCCGTCGTCGGTCTCGAGGAGCGTGTCGTAGTCGATTGCCTGCTCGATAGTCTCGTGGTCGCCGCCGCTGACAACAAGGGTGCGCGACCCCGTCGCCTGTGTGGCCCTGGGCGCCAGCAGATGGTCCGCGAACAACACCGTGGCGTCCGAATCCTCGAGTACGTAGACGATCTCGGCCACCGACAGCCTGAAATTGACCGGCACGACAATCGCACCGAGCTTCAGTGCGGCGAAATAGGTCTCGATCAGCTCGAGGCGGTTGAGCATCAGCACGGCGACCCGGTCGCCACGTTCGACGCCCAGGGTCTGCATTCCGCGGGCCAGCCGGTTGGTGCGGGCGTCGAGTTCGCGGTAGCTCAGAGCGCGGTTGTTGTACTCGAAGGCGACGCGGTCGGGAACCTTCCTCGCGTTGCGAGCGAGCTGATCCCCGTGGGACATACGCCGTCCGGGCGCCACCGCCACCGTAGTGGTCTCGAATGTGCTCATGCTGCTCCTCGGCGTCGAGCTGGTGAACAAGCGTTCAGCGGCACCGTAACCGATGTCCCGATGAGCGCGCAGCGGTTTGCGGGACTGGCGCTGAGGCCCTGCTTCGACGGCCTTTTCGCATGCGATGGTTGGTAGACTGGCCATCGCCGGGTTGTTGCCGCCGTCAACTGGGCGCTGACTGATCGTTCACCGGCGGCCGTGTGATCATCGGTGCGCGCCCGGATCGGTGGACTGGAGATCGCCTGGTGAAGGGAGCCTGATGACCGAGCGTCCGAGGGGAACAGACCCGCGCTTCGTCACCGACCCGCACTTCACCACGGCTGCGGTTCGGGAAGGTGATGACCCCACAGCGCAAGCCATCCTCAGTGCTGCGGTGCAGATGATCGCTGCACGCGGCTACCACGGGACGTCGGTCCGGGACATCGCGGGATTTGCCGGGCTCAGCGCCGGGAGCATCTACAACCATTTCGGGTCGAAACACGATCTGCTGGTCACCATTCTGGTGCGCGGTGGTGACGCGCTGGTGGAGAGCACCGAGAAGGCGCTGCTCGACGCCCCCGCGAATCCGGCGGACCGGCTTGATGCGATCGTCCGCAACCATGTGGGAGTGCATGCCGAGAATCCACTCGAGAGTTACATCGGGAACTCCGAGCTACGCAGCCTCGACGCCGTGTCCCTCGAGCGCGTCATCGCCAATCGTGATGCGCAGCAACGAATCTTCGACCGGGTGGTGGCCGACGGTGTGGATCGCGGGGTATTCCTCACCACCAACCCGACCGAGGCGTCCCGATTTGTCGTCACCGCCTGCACTGCGGTGGCGATGTGGTTCCGGCCCACGGGGCCGGCGAGCGAGGAGCAGGTCATCGAGCGGTACCAGGCGGTGGCCCGCGACACGGTGGGTTACCGCTCGTTCACCGACAACTGAAGGCCGTTCGCCGACAACTGACGGCCGCCCGGGGTCAGCTGTACTTGTCCGTCAGGTACCGGGAGAACGTCTCGTGCCCGAAAGGTGTTCCGGGAACCAGGTTCTCGCCGTCCTTGAAAGCCGCAAAGGTCTTGCCCGGAAGCCGTACCGGAAGGTCGGGGCGGCGACGACCCGTCACGCGTTTCCATTCGGCCGACAGGTCGTGCGCCGTCCGCTGCTCCGGTCCGCCGATGTCGTCGACGCGTCCCATCGGATCGCCGGCCGCCAGGTCTACCAGTCGGGCCGCGACCTCGTCGGTAGCGATGGGCTGAAAGCTGATCGACGGATACAGCAGAACCGGCGAGAACCGCTGGGTGAGGAACATCTGCTCGACAAACGGATGGAACTGGGTGGCTCGCTGAATTGTCAGTGGGACCGGACCGGCGGTGGCGATCGCCTCGATCTCGAGTCGCTGACGGTAGAAGCCGAAGGGGATCTTGTCGATCCCGACGATCGACAGCAGGACGATGTGGTCGACGCGCGCCTCTGTCGCCGCACTCACAAGATTCCGCGCGACCTCGATGTCGCCGGCCCCGTTGGTGGTGGCCAGGTGGATCACGGTGTCGACCCCGTCCATCGCCTCGGCGATGCCGACGCCGGTTTTGAGATCGCCGGCGACTATGCCGTCGCCCGCACGCCGACTGAGCGCTTTCACGTCGTGCCCCGCTTGCCGCAGTCGGCTGGTGGTGGGGACACCGATCCGGCCGGTTGCTCCGGTGACCAGATAAGTCGTCATGCTCAAGCCCTTCGTCGTGGTGATCCTCTCGCAGTCAAAGACCGGCAGCCACCGGCGAATGTGACAAGCTCATGCGGGCAGAAGGGCCTCGAGCGTTCACCGGCAGAGGAACGGCCCGGCACGAAAGGGTGACGTCATATGGTGCAGGAAGCGGGACTGGCCGAGTTCGAGCAGGTCAGACCTCGTTTGTTCGGGATCGCCTACCGGATGATGGGTACGGCATCGGACGCCGACGATGTGGTGCAAGACACATGGCTGCGGTGGTCTCGAACCGACCGATCGGCTGTTCGCGACCCGGGGGCATTCCTGGCGACCACAGCAACTCGATTGGCCATCAACGCACTGACGTCCGCGAGGGCGACCCGGGAAACCTACGTCGGACCGTGGTTGCCCGAACCCGTATCGACCGCCGAAGATCCCGCACTAGGCGCCGAACGAGCAGAGGCACTCGAGATGGCCGTCGTGCGCTTACTCGAGCGTCTGGCTCCCAAGGAGCGCGCGGCGTACGTCCTGCGCGAAGCCTTCGACTACCCGTACCGCGACATCGCCGAGCTGCTGGACACCAGCGAGGCCAATGCCCGACAACTCGTGCGCCGGGCCCGCGACCACATCGCTGTCGAGAGGGCGGTACCGGCGGACCCGGACCAGCAGGCACAGATCCTCGGCGCGTTCCTGACCGCCGCGCAGTCGGGGGATCTGGCCGCACTCGAGTCGGTGCTCACCGCGCAGGTGACGGCGGTCAGCGACGGTGGCGGTGTGGTCAGCGCCGCGCGGGTACCGATCATCGGCCGCGCCAAGGTGGCGAGGTTCATCCTCGGGACACTCGAGAAGTTCGCCGCCGGCGCCTATTCGACGCTGGTGGAGGTCAACGGGTCACCGGCTGTGCTCACCATTCGGGATGGCCGGCCCGACACCGTGTTGTCGTTCGACATCGCGGCCGACGGGATCAACACGTTGCTGTTCGTCAGGAACCCCGACAAGCTGCACGCGGTCGCGACGTTGTCGGCGTCGATCGCGCCCGACGAGGCCGTCAGGTGGTGACCGTCTGGCGACGCCGAGTGAGCACCATGCGTGCCGCGCGCCAGCCGAGCAGGAAGAGGCCGAGCACGATGGTTGCCACGATGATGAAGCTGAGGGCCACACCCTGATGGAACTGCTGGCGCAGGATCATCCCGATGGCCACGGCGCCGACCCACACCAGGACTCCGTCCGGGAACACCCGCTCGGGGTGGAACGGGTAGTCGAAGCCGTGATCGGCGCGCATGTGCGCGTACAGGTAGGCGAGCGACCATCCGATCGCTGCACCCAGGGCAAAAGGCCAGGTGGTGCTGAACAGTCCGTGAAGCGACAGGCCTTCGGCATGGTTCATCCGACCGATGAAAGCGAAGACCAGCACCGCGAAGAAGTCTGCTGAGGCGGTGAACAATCGGCGCATAGAGGCCACCGTAGCGTTTTGCCGAGTGGCTCAGCGAACCGAATCGGGGGAATTGGGCTCGTCGTCGGGCGGATGGATGACAGGCGGGTCGGGGTCCGAAGTGCCCAGGTTGCGGTCCGTTGACGTGCTGTCTTGGAGCTGGGCGTCGACCTCTTTCTCCATCAACTCGACGTTCTCTTCATCGCGATATGTCCCCCGGAACATAACGAAGATCACCACCCAGCCGATCAGGGCGACCAGCAGGTAGCTGATCATCCGGTAGACCAGCACAGCGGTCACCGACTCCGCGGCGCCCATGCCGGCGGAGGTCAGCGCCGGAACCAGCACGCCGTCCACCACCCCGAGCCCACCCGGCAGAAGGGGGATGGCGGTACCGACCGCCTTGCCCGCCGCGTAGGCGACCATCAGGCCGGCGATGCTCGGCTGGCCGCCGACGGCGTAACAGGCGAATGCCAGACATGCGACGTCGGCCACCCAGTTGAACAGCGACCAGCCGAAGGCGATGGAGGTGTCCTTGGGTTTGAGTTGCACCGCGCGCAGCTGCACGAGGATCTCTCGCCAGCGGCCCACCCCGTGGTCGGCGGCTTTGTCGCGCAGATGATTGATCCACCGCAGGATCGAGACGCCGATTCCCTCGATCGACTCCGGATGCCGGGCGATGTACTGGGCCACGAGAGCAAACGCGATGAAACCGCTGATCGAGAAGATGATGGAGAACGGGCTCGTCTTGGCGCCGGCGAGCAGGGCGCCGCCAAGCCCGAGAACCGCCAGGCCGACGCCCATGAGCAGTCCCGACATCACCACCTGCCAGGAGGCAACGACAGGCGTTGCTCCCCACTTGCGGGTCTGGCGGTAGGTGAAGGCCGGGGCCATCACCTGACCACCGGGCATGGTCTGACTCAGCGAGTTGGCGGCAAGGATCACTGAAAGCGATTGCCACTGCTTGATCTTGAGGCCTGCGGACCGCAGGAGTGCGCGTTGGACCTGCGCGAAGCTGTCCATCGACAACATGGAGGCGAGGATGCAGAGCACCACCCATTCCCACTCGATGTCATCGATGTGGACCCAGGTTTCCTTCAGTTTCGGCCACACCAGGTAAGCCTCAACGGCCAGTACCACCAGGACGAGGGCGAGAACCACCCAACGCACCCACCAGAACCGGCGGCGGGCCCCGCGCGTCGCCGTCATGTCCAGCACCTTATCGGGCGGGTGTGCCACGGCTCGGAAATGGTCGGCCAGACGGTGTACTGCCGACGACATCAGTTGCCCGCGTAGACGGTGTTTCGGGTCTAGTGTTGCCCGGGTGAGCGATGGAAAGTCCCAGGACAGCGGTGTAGTCGATCGACTTCAGGTACATCCGGTCGTGCGGGCTGCCGCGGAATGGGCATGGCGCCTGCTGGTCATCGGCGCCGCCGTCTACGCATTGATGCGGGTGATCCAGTCTTTCGAAGAGGTGGTCGTCCCGATTGGGCTCGCGATCCTGGGTACTGCATTGCTCGTGCCGGTGGTGGACTGGCTCAACCGGCGGGGGATACCGCGGTCCCTGGCTGTGGTGGGAACTCTCATCGTCGGGATCGGTGCCATCGCCGGGATTCTGACCTTTGTTGTGCAGCAGTTCATCGACGGTGTACCCCAATTGACCGATGAGGTCACCAAAACGATTGACGACAGCCGGGGTTGGCTCGTCGACGGGCCACTGAACCTGAGCCAGGACCAGATCGACCACCTCGGCGACGACGCGATCAAGGTACTGCAGGACAACGAGGACAAGGTCACCTCCGGCGCGCTGGCCACCGCCACCACGGTGAGCGAGATCGTCACCGGCGCACTGCTGATGCTGTTCCTGATCATCTTCTTCCTCTACGGCGGCGGTCAGATCTGGCGGTTCCTCACCCTCGCCATCCCGCAGGCCTCACGGGAAAAGGTCTGGGAGGCAGGGCAACGCGGGTTTGGCTCGCTGGTCGGTTATGTGCGGGCGACCGTGGTCGTGGCGGCGGTCGACGCGATCGGGATCGGCGTCGGTCTGGCTATCCTGCAGGTGCCCTTGGCATTACCGCTGGCGTCGTTGGTCTTCATCGGTGCGTTCATTCCCATCGTCGGCGCGCTGGTGACCGGCAGCCTGGCGGTGCTGGTCGCGCTGGTCACCCAGGGGTGGGTCGCCGCTGCGATCTCACTCGCGATCGTCGTCGCGGTCATGCAGGTGGAAAGTCATGTGCTGCAACCATTCCTGCTCGGACGGTCGGTTCGCCTGCACCCCGTCGCCGTGGTGCTCGGTATCGCGGCCGGCCTGGTGACGGCAGGGATCATCGGTGGGCTCCTCGCGGTGCCGATCATCGCCTTCCTCAACACGGCGGTACGGACGTTGCAGGAGCGGACGGCAGAGGAGCACGGTGTTGCTGCGGCTCGGGAGACTGCCTTGCGGAAACACGGCGATGCCGAGCGCATGTACGAGGCCGAGCCCGATGGCCCACTGTGGGACCAGAAGGATGCTCCCGGTGTTCGCGGCGATGTGGTGGACGAGTCGCCGGTACCCGGCACATCCGATACCCGCGGAAAGCCCGAAACCGGTGGGACAGCGGGCAGTACCGCCGATTCGAGCTGAGTTCGGTGATGACGTACCGTCCCGGGCGGCTCGGATTCCTCACCCGGCGTGACGCCACCACCGACGACGCCGACCCGGTGGCGCCGTTGTGGCGGGCGGCGCAGGTCTTTCGCCTCCTGAGCTACATCTACGCCTTGGGGTTTCAGCTCGCTGTGTTCGGGGACTACGAGCGCGTTGCCTGGAGCTGGTTCCTCTTCGCGATGCTGACCTTCTGGACCGGCGTGAGCACCATCCTCTATCTCAAGGGCACCGGCCGCCGATGGCTCTGGGTGGGGATCGAGCTGGTGGTGGTGTGTGCGCTGATCGTCGCCACCAGGTTCGTCGCCTCTGCCGACTGGGCGGCGTTGAACCAGTCGTTTCCGACCACGCTGTGGGCGACCAACGCGGTGGTGTCCGCGGCCATCCTCGGCGGACCCCTGATCGGCGCAGCGTTCGGACTGGCGGTGCGAATCGCCAGCGCGGTGGCCAAGGGCGGCTACGACCTCAACGTGGGGCGAGACGCGACCGTGGTCGTACTGCTGGCCGTGGGAGTGGGGGTGGGACTGGCGTCGGTGACCGCCCGCCGTAATCATGTCCGGATCGAACAGGCCATGCGCGTGGCAGCTGCCGCCGACGAACGCGCCAGGTTGAGCCGCCAGGTACACGACGGCGTACTCCAGGTGCTCGCGCTGATCAGTCGGCGTGGGGCTGAGATCGGCGGCGAGACAGCTCAGTTGGCGGAGCTCGCCGGACAGCAGGAGCGATCGCTGCGCCGCCTGATCGCCGACATCGAACCGGCCTTGGTTCCCGGCGAGCCCGCAGAAATCGATCTACGTATGCTGCTCCGGCCCCACGCGAGCGACCTGGTCACCATCAGCGAGCCGGGTGAGCCGGTACCGGTGGATCACCGGCTTGCCGTGGAGTTGGAGGCCGCCGTGGTCAACGCCCTCGACAATGTTCGCCTGCATGCGGGCCCCGGTGTGCGCGCCTACGTGCTCATCGAAGACCTCGGCGAACAGGTGGTGGTGAGTATCCGCGACGACGGGCGAGGCATCGCCGAGGGCCGGCTGTCGCAGGCCGTGGCGGAGGGGCGGATGGGGGTGTCGGAGTCGATCGTGGCGCGGATCGAGGCGCTCGGGGGCACGGCCCGGCTCGACACGGCACCGGGGGAGGGAACCGAATGGGAACTCGAGGTGTCCAAACGGATGGCTGGCGGGAACGCGAGCCGGTCCGCAGACGATCAACGGAGGGGTTCTGCTCATGCCTGATGTGTTGCGGGTGATGGTGGTGGACGACCATCCGATGTGGCGAGACGGGGTGGCGCGTGACCTCTCCGACGCCGGATTCGAGGTGGTCGCCACCGCGGACAGCGTGGATTCGGCTGCCCGGCGCGGGGAGGCCGTACGCCCGGATGTGGTGCTGATGGACATGCAGTTGCCCGACGGCAACGGCGCTCAGGCGACAGTGCGTCTCCTCGAGGCGTCACCCGCCACGCGGGTTCTGGTGCTGTCGGCGTCCGATGAACGCGACGACGTCCTCGAAGCGGTCAAGGCCGGAGCCAGTGGGTATCTGGTCAAGAGCGCGTCGAAAGAAGAACTGTTGTCGGCGGTGCGTGCGACAGCCGCCGGCCAGGCAGTCTTCACCCCCGGGCTGGCCGGCCTGGTCCTGGGCGAGTACCGGCGAATTGCGCGAGACCCAGACCGCGGCGTTGACGCACCCGCTCTCACCGACCGTGAGACAGAGGTGCTCCGATACGTCGCGAAGGGCCTCAGCGCCAAGCAGATTGCGTCGAAACTGTCGCTCAGCCACCGCACGGTGGAGAACCATGTGCAGGCGACGCTACGCAAACTGCAGTTGGGCAACCGGGTGGAGCTGACGCGTTACGCCATCGAGAACGGTCTGGACACAGAACCCGGCTGACCTCGGTGTGTGCCCGAGTGTCACCGTTTGACGCGGTAACGCAGGTGGGCCACCCCGGGTGCCTCCAGAACCCGTTCGAGTTCGAGCTGCGGGGTCCCGGCGTCGAAACCGTCGAACAGCCGCTCCCCCGAGCCCAGGATGACGGGGCTCACCTGTAGGTCGATCTCATCGACGAGGCCCGCCTGAATCGCCTGCCGGGCGCACGAAGCACCGCCCGCGATGCTGATGGGGCGTCCATCGGCGACCGCCACGGCCTGGGCGTACGCGGACTCGATGCCGTCGGTGACGAAGTGGAACGTTGTGCCCTCGAGGGCAATCGGCTCATGGGCGTGGTGGGTGAGGACGAAGACCGGGCAGTGGTAGGGCGGCTCATCGCCCCACCATCCGGTCCAGTCCGAATCGCCCCAGTCGCCCCGAACCGGCCCGAACATGTTGCGCCCCATGATGGTGGCGCCCATCCCGTCCATCATCTCGGAAACTATCTGCTTGTTAACGGGATGGTCGCTGGCGTCCCCGATGTGCCAACCGTGCACCAGCTGACCGCCGACACCCAACGGATTGTCTTCGCTCTGATCCGGGCCGGCGACATAGCCGTCCGCCGACATGGACATGGAGAGGTTGGTGCGCGGCATGAGTGGTCCTTCTGGTTGAGGGGCTGACGTGAAGTCAGACTCGTGTGGGCGACAGAACTCATCGGCAAGGTACCGCGACACCTTGCCGGGGCGTTGCCTTCTCGGGCCGTCACATTTGGGCCGGGGTGGGTCGCCGGGTCGCGGTAAGTCCCTATGAGTAATGAGTAGAGTTACTCATCCGCCGCGGCGGGGCGTTCGCGACCATCGGTACATGACCGAACCGAATCAGGCCGTCATCAGCCGGCTCTCCGCTGACTTCAACTCGTTGTCGAGTCAATTCGCCCGGGTATCAGGCGAATTACTTGAGCTGGGCACCGTTCTGGCGCGTTCGTCGCAGGCCGAGCCCACTCACCGTCCAGCTGCAGAGGCCGCTGCACCGGGGGCCGCGGCACCGGAGGCTGCTGCACCTGAGGCAGCTGTGCAGTCGCAACACCAGCCCCCGCCCCACACGCAACCACCCCTTGGCGCCCAGGGGCCTCAACCACCCCAGTACCCACGGCCGGGCATGCCGGCCGGCTCATACGTACCCGGCCGGGCTCAGCAGGTTCCGCCGCAGCAGGTTCCGCCGCAGTATCCGTCGTGGATGATGCCGCAACCCCCGACAACCCTGGTGCAGCCGACCACGCAGTTCCAGAATCCCGGAGGAACTCGCCCGGCAGCCCACGGCCCAGCGCCCCAGGGTCCCGCGCCTCAAGGTCCCGCAGCCCAGCATCCCGGAAGCCAGAACCTCGCGGCTGCGACGGCGGCGCACTATCGAAGCGCTCTACAGAATCCGGCCGGTCCGCCGCCACCGGCGACACCGTCGCTCTGGCAACGCATGACCGCTGACCCGGGCGGGGGACTGATCGGGAAGATCCTTGCCGTTGCCGGTGTTGCCGTCACATTGGTCGGTGTGGTGATGATGCTGGTGCTCGCCGCTCAGGCGGGAATCCTGCGCCCGGAGATCCGGGTGGGTGCCGGTGCTGCGCTCGCCGTCGCTCTGGTGGTCATCGCGATGAGGATGTCCACCCGGCCCGGTGGGCGTGTCGGTGCCATCGCGCTGTCGGCAACGGGTATCGCGGCGGCCTACCTCGACGTGGTGGCGGTGACACGTTTCTACGACTGGCTCCCGGACTACGGGGGACTGTTGCTGGCCGCTGCGGTCACATTCGGTGGGCTGCTGCTGGCCCGGCGCTGGGATTCGCAACATCTGGGACTACTGGTGCTCATCCCGGTGTTCGTCCTTGCCCCGGTGCTCACCGACGGCGCATCACTTCTGCTCATCGGTTTCATGCTCGCCATGTCGATCGCTGCCTTTCCCATCCAGCTCGGCAAGGACTGGCCGCTGCTCCATGCAGTTCGGGTTGTTGCGAGCACATCGGTTCTCACACTCTGGATCTGCACGATCGCATGGGATGGCGGAAGTCATCTCGCCCTCACCGCCGTGGCGATCGCTGTGAACGCAGTGTTCGGTGTGGCGTCGTCGGCAGTGTTGTTGCGCACCACTGCCCTTCCCCATCTGGGTGCTCTCCTGGGCTGCGTCACAGTGATTCCCGTGCTGCTGTCCCCGGTTGCCTTGAGCAGGCCTGTTTCTGCTGGTCTCATCGCCGGGGCGTCGTTGTCGCTGCTGGCCCTGGCGGCGCTCGACCGTTCGTTGCCGGCGGTGTCGCGGCACATCTACGCAAGCACGTCGGCTGCCGCAGCGGTCATCGCCGTCGTGGTCGCGTTCGAGGGCCCGGTGGTTGCCCCCGTACTGCTGGCGATGTCGATGGTCGTTGCCGTCGGAGCACGCCGAGACCACGTGGCGCGGTTGATCGCTGTGGCGATCGGGTTGATCGGCGGTATGGCCTTCCTCGTGATCTGCTCGCCGGCCGATGTGGTGGAGGCGCCGACGATCGATGGGGGACAGGCCATTTCGGTGATCATGGGCAGCGTGCTCCTGATCGCCGCTGTGTGGACCAACTTCTGGGCCTGGTACCGGTCGCGTAGTGCCCGGCCGTCTGCGGACAACATCCAGGCCTTCGGCATTCTGTCTGCGCTCATCTCCCTGTATGCGCTCACTGCGCTGACCGTCACCGCAGGCGTCGCGCTCGGCGGACCGGACGGTGGATTCCTCGGTGGCCACGTCGCCGCGACGATCTGCTGGATGGTGGTCGCGGCCACCTTGTTGATCGTCTCGATCTCGATTGCCCGGGGACACAGGAGTTTCGGTGGACTCAGCCGGAACATGGCCGTCGGTGCGGGGCTCGGCTTGACCGCGGCCGCCGTGGCGAAGCTGTTCCTGTTCGATCTGGCGACCCTGGACGGGATCTTCCGGGTGACCGTGTTCATCGTGGTCGGATTGATCCTGCTCGCAGTGGGTGCCGGCTATGCCCGGGCGCTGGGGCAGGGGGCCGCTGAACCCGGCCGACCCACCAGCGAACCCGCGCCTGCCCGGCACTGATCAGCAGCCGTACGCAGCAACGCGCAAAGAAAGGTGACCGCCACCCAACCGGTGGCGGTCACCTTTCGTATGAGCAGGTCAGTTGTCTGACTCGGACCCGGACTCGGGACCGGGGCCATCGGTGCGGCGGCGCAACAGATCTCGCACGCTGATCTGACCGTCGCCGGCACCGCGGACGCGTCGGCGCCCGCTCGACGAGTCGTCCTCATCTGGTGCCGGTGCGGGTGGCGGTGGCGTCGGTCGTGGCGACGGAGGTGTCGGTGCCGGCCCGGAATTCTGCGGACGCTGCGCCTGCTCGGGGTTGAGCGAGGCGATCAACGGCTGACCTGCCGGGGTTGCCGGACCCAGGTCGGGCCGTCGGCGCAGTGGGCTGCTCGGGTCGCCGTCGGATCGGCCCGGGCGGTCCTGCCGGCCCGCGGGCACGCCGCGCGGACTCGAGACCGGTGGACCACTGGGCCGCGGCTCGGCCGGGCGAGGGTCCTGCTGCGGTCCGATGCGATCGGAACGGATCGGCTGCGGACGCGGTGGTCGGCCGGGTTGGCGATGCTGCTCAGAGCCGTTTTCGGACGGGCCGGGGGTGCCGTTCGCAGGAACGGGGTCACCCAGGCGGATCCCGCCGGCGCCGAGACTCCACCCGCCGGTGTCCGGACGGTTACGGCGGGCGTTCTCGCGATTGGGTGTGCGCGGCGCAACCGGGTCCGAATCAGGAGCGGGCCTGCTCGGTGCCCGCCGGACGACGCCGCCCACCGGAGGTTCGCTGGGTCGACCGGGCTGTTGGGGCTGTCCTGGCCGGGTCGGGTCGGGCCTGCGGACCTGACCGATGCGTCCGTTGGTGTCGGCCGGGCGGGGACCGGCATCCGACGTGCTGTCGGTCCACGACGACGGCTTGCGGACGCCACCCATCGCGGGAACCGGTGTGGCGCGTGGCTGCGGTTCGGAATCCTGCTGTGGCACAGCCCTATCCGGCGCCGGACGGGACATGGGGCCGGAAGGCCTCGGAGCCGGGGGGCGTCCGATCGGACCGGACGGGCGCGCTACGGGGGCACCAGCGGGAACCGGTCGACGACCGTCCGTGGCAGGTTGCATCCGCATCGCCGACGTGGGTGCCTCCGCGACCACGGTGCCGGCGCTGCGGGCCCCGCGGACAGCTCGCGCCGCACGGCCCGGGTCGTTCTCGTCGTCGAGGATGGTCTCACCCAGACCGATCTTCTCCTGGATCGCCTTCATCCACTGCGGGGCCCACCAGCAGTCGTCGCCGAGCAGCTTCATGATGGCCGGCACCAGCAGCATGCGGATGATGGTGGCGTCGAGGATCAGTGCGGCGATCATGCCGTACGCGATGTACTTCATCATCACGATCTCGGACAGCCCGAACGCACCGGTGACCACCACCAGGATGGCTGCGGCCGCGGTGATGATCCGGCCGGTGTGCGCGGTGCCGCGGCGGATGGCGTCGGTGGTGCTGGCGCCCTTCTGCCGTTCCTCGACCATGCGGGAGAGCAGGAACACCTCGTAGTCGGTGGACAGGCCGTAGATGATGGCGATGATCAGGACCAGGACCGCAGACATCAGCGGGCCCGGCGTGAAGTTGGCGATCGACGACCCGTGACCGTCGATGAAGATCCAGGTCAAGATGCCCAGCGTCGACCCGAGTCCCAGTGCCGAGACGAGTGCCGCCTTGATGGGCAACACCACCGAGCCGAACGCCAGGAACATCAGCAGGCTCGTCACCAGGATCAGCAACGCAACCATCAGGGGTAGGTCGTCGAGGAGCGCGTTGATCGAATCCTGCGTCAGGGCAGGGGTTCCCGCGACGTACATGTTGAGGCCCTGCGTGTCGATGTCACGCAATTCCTTGACCGCTTCACCTGCGGTGTTCTGGTCGATGAGACCGGCAGCCAACTCGACGACGTTGCCCTCGGCCTGCGCGCCGTCGAGGGTGAACTCCTTGGTGAAACCGGGGATCTTGTTGGCCTCGTCGGCGATGGTCTGCAGCTTGGCCGCGTCGTCGCTGCTCTCCGGGTTGTACTCGATGACGAGCTTGATCTCTTCGGTGCGCTCGGTCGGAAAGAACTTGTCGAAGTTCTGCTGCGCGATGCGGTTGTCGTTGTTCGGCGGCAGGTACTTCTCGGTGATGCCACCGAACTGGATGTTGGCGAACGGGATGACCAACGCGAGGAGTAAGAGCACAACCGGGATGGCTGTCTTGAGCGGGTGGCGCATGACCCAGCCGGCAAGGCGGCCCCAGAAGCTGTCCTCGACCTCTTTTTTGGTCTTGGTACGTCGCAGGAACGAGAAGCCCCACATGTCGATGCGTGGACCGAGGATGGCCAGGATCGCCGCGAGCACGGTGATCGAGCAGATGGCCGCGAGACTGACCGACGCGATCGCGCCGTACGCGACCGATTTGAGGAAGCCCTGCGGGAACAGCAAGAGGCACGCGAGAGCGGCGACGATGATGGTTGCGGAGAACACCACGGTCTGACCGGCCGTCATGACGGTCCGGCGCACCGCGTCCTTGGTGGTGTATCCCTCGGCCAACTCCTCGCGGAACCGGCTGACGATGAACAACCCGTAGTCGATGGCGATACCCAGCCCGATGAGTGTCACCACCGATTGGGCGAAGATGTTCAGTTCGGTGACCTGGGTGAGCAGCTTCATGATGCCCAGCGAGCCGGCGATGGTCAGGCCACCGATCACCACGGGCAGACAGGCAGCGATGACACCGCCGAAGATGAAGAACAACATGACGGCGACCAGCGGCAGCGCGATGATCTCGGCGCGCTTGATGTCTTCGTCCATCCCCGCCGACATCGCACCGGCCACAGGCTGCAGGCCGGCCATCTCGATGGTTGTGCCGGGTAGGTCGTACTTCTCCGGGAGGTCGTGGAAGAAGGGCTCGATCTTCTTGTAGTTGTTCAAGATGGTGGTGTCGTCGTCACCTCGGACACCGATGCTGACGAACCCGTGTTCGCGGGAGGCGTCGAAGAGCCGAGCCTGCACCTGCGCCTGGGTGGCCTTGTCGAAGTCGTTCGCGGCCGGTTTGAACGGGTCCACGATGCCGGGGTCGGTGCGGTCCACGACGTCACCGTGCTGTGCGATCAGGTCTTCGACGATCCGCTCGACCTTGGTGGCGAACGCCGGGTCGTCGACCTTGGTGCCCGCCGGCGGTGTCACCAACATGATGACGTCCGACTTGTGGTCGCGGCCGAGTACCTCGTCGCGCAGCTGCGAGCCCTCGACCGAGGGAGAGCCCGGGTCGAACCATCCGGACTGGCTCAGATGCTTGTTGAGGTCGAGCCCGTAGAGGCCGAGCCCGGCCATCAGGGCAACCATGACCGCGATGACCACAAAGCGCAGCCGGTATACGAAGTTGCCTATGGCACCAAACACCGCAGGTTCCTTTCCGTACTCGCTAGTTCGTCACTCGCTGGTTGAGAGTGGTCGCGCGGGGGACGTCCGTGACATCGCCGATCGTGCGTCGATGTCACAGCTCGCTCGTCGCTCAGGTGGGGCGGCCGGACAGCAGTGCCGACAACGGCCGGAACGGAGCCAGCCACGCGCCTTCTTCGGGCAACGAGTCCAGACTGATCCGGGGCAGGGGCTCCCGGAACACACCTGGAATGTCTTCTAGATCTACAAACTCCAAACTCTCCGACGTCAGTGCCCACGCTGCGTGCTCGCGGAATCCGAGCACCTGCACCGGGACCCCATCGGCGGCGACGTCCTCGAGAAGCTCGCGGAAGGCCTGCCCGTCCGCCGAGGCGACGATCAGACCCGCCAGCCCCACAGTGTGCCTGCGCATCTCGATGTGGTCGAGCATGTCCGAATCCACGTCACTGTCTTCGTCCACTTTGGGCTTGGCGAAAACAGCGAAACCAACATTACGCAACGCCTCGACCCAGGGGCGCACGACTTCGGCCGTACCAGGGGCGATGTTGGTGAAGACGGTCGCCTCGGGGACCGCGGCGAAGCTCCTGCGAGCACCTGCGGCGCCGTCGACCGACGGCGTGGTGGACGCGGAGATGTCGGCTGTGCGGCCCAGCAGCCAGCGCCCCAGGGCGTCGAACCTGGGCCGGTGAGCTGCGGTGGGCCTGCCGCCGAGGATCGACCCGAGACCCATGTCGAGGTTCGGTGCGTCCCAGATCAGCAGCACCCGGGCTTCCTGGCTGGCCCCCGAGATGGTGTGGGCGACCGAGTTGTCGGGTGTGCTGACGGGCTCGTCCGAATAGGTTGCAGGACTCATCGCGGGACCCTTGTGAGAACGAACTCAGTGACCGGGCGGCCTTCGCGTTCGGCGCGTCCCTCGAACTTCGTGACCGGCCGGGCCGTGGAGAACGGCACGGCGGTCTCGGCCGGCACCAGCAGGGACTGACTGCCGAGCACCTCCGCGATCGAGTGTGCGTAGTCGGCATGGTCGGTGGCGATGTGCAGCGCACCGTGGTCACGCAGCACCTCGGCGATCAGCTCGATGGTGCTGGGCTGCAGCAGACGCCGCTTGTGATGCCGTGCCTTGGGCCATGGATCGGGGAAGAACACCCGGACGCCGGTCAGCGAGGCGGGCGCGATCATGTGCCCCAGCACGATCACGGCGTCACCTCGGATGACCCGGATGTTGGTGAGGTCCTCCCGGCCGATCATCCCGAGGAGTTGCGCGATCCCTGGGCGGTAGACGTCGACGGCGATCACGTCGATGTCGGGTTCCTCGGCCGCCATAGCGGCAGTCGAGGTGCCCGTTCCGCAGCCGATCTCGAGGATCAGGGGAGCGCTGCGCCCGAACCAGGCCTCGGCATCGATCCGGTCGTTCTCGCTGACCTCTCGACCCACCGAAGGCCACAGCCGCTCCCAGTTGTCCTGCTGAGCGGGCGTGAGACTGCTGCGGCGCGACCGGAAGCTGGTCACCCGAGGGTAGAGACGCGCGCGTTCACGGCGGGCCGCGTCGATCTCGGCCTTGTCGTCCGGAGCCGACTGCTCGTCCGGCGCCGACAACACACTGCGTTGGGCCTTCGGGTTTGGGCTAGTCACCCGGCCATAGTCCCGCATTACTCACCGATGTGACAGCAGGGGTTTACCAAACCGCGATCAAGCCGTGTTGCGGCGAGGCGGAACCGGGCACCGCAATCGTGCGTCTGACCAGGTGGCAAGGCTCTTCGGGGAGGAATCGCATGTATCGGCACGATGATGGGGTGGCCGACTCTCGGATCGGCGAGTTGATGGACCGGCTGCACGCTCTGTGCGACCACCTGCCGGGGGCCGTCGCGTTGCGCCGCGCGGTCGACGATCTGCAGGGGCCGCTGCGGGTGGCCGTGGTGGGCCGCTTCGGTACCGGCCGCGACACCATGGCCCGCGCGCTGAGGCAGTCCTACGATGTCAGCCCGATCGGACCCGGCGACGACGCGGACGATGCCGATGCATGGCTCCACGTGCTCTCGGGTTGGCCCCGGCCGGACGACGTCGCCGCGATCGCCGACCTCGATCCCCGTCGAAGCCTGGTGGTTCTCGGGAAAGCGGACTCGCTGGGGTCGTGGCCGGCCGCTCGCGATCGCGCAGCGCAATGCGCTGCATCGCTCGGCCGGGCGGTGGTGCCGGTGATGCCGTTGCTGGCGGTACCGGATCTGCGGATGGACGACATCGACTTCATGGCCGCGATGGCCGCGGCAGGTGAACAGGTGCCGCCGATGCAGGCCGAGTTCCTCGACGCGGGCGGGCCGAATCAGCGCCTGCAACGGCTGTCGTTGTTGCGCAGGCTCGATACGTACGGCATCGCCAGTGCGCTGGCCCTGCTGAGCGGAGGGCCCCTGACCGCCGAGGAACTCGCCGCCCGGCTCCACCAGCGCAGTGGTCTCGACGCCCTGGCCGACCCGTTGACGGAGTTCGCGTCCCTCGCCGAGCACAGACGTGTCGGACGTGTTGTCGATGAACTCGAGATCATCGCGGCCCAGGGAATCCTGCGAGACGAGATCGAACACATCCTGTCCGGATCGATGCTGTCCGGAGCCCTGACATGACCGCGACCGCGGACCCGCAGGAGATGCGGGCCGTGGTGGCCGGTGTCTCGAAGCTGACCGGTTCGTCGATCGACCGGGCCGATTCCGACGTGGTGATCGTGGCAGGGCTCGGTCGCGTCGGGGTCACCTCGATCGCCGCTGCGCTGGGTGCCGCAGGCATCAATGCCTCCGAGTGGTCCGGGCCAGGTCAACTGAATGGGCTGGACGGTGATGTCCTCGGAAAAGGCGGCGGCGCGGCCATCGCCTTGTTGATCGTGGATCCCTCATCGGGGGTGGGGGAACCCGAGGTCGAACTGCTGCGAGCCCTGACCGCCACCGCATCGATCGTCGCGCTGGTCTGCAACAAGATCGATGCGTTCTGGGATTGGCCCACGTTGCTCAAGGCCAATCGGCAGCTACTCGACCCGCACGGACGGCTGCCGATCTTTGCCGTGTCAGCCGCGGCGGCTCTGGCCGGTCATCACACCGGCTCAGGGTTCGAGGCCCTGACGGGCTGGCTGCACGAGCAACTCCAGCCCACCGATCGCGGCGAACGGTTGGCGACCGTGACCGCTGATCGCACTCTCGAAGCGTTTGTCGAGGACTTGGCCACTGTCGACCATGGCTCGGACCCGGCCGCCGCATTGCTGGACGAGCGGGCAGTGCTCGCCGGAACCCGCGACCGCGGCCGGATGGACCGGTTGGCTGCACTGCGCGCCGGTGCCGGCCAGATCCGCGGCGACGTGACGGGCGCACTCGATTCGACGACGCGAGCCATCGACGCGGGGGCGACGGCAGCTGCCGTGCGACTCAACCGTTCCGGGGAGACGTCGTTCGTGCAGTGGCTCGAAGCCGAGCTGACAGAGTTCCGCGCCGGCATCCTCCACCAGCTCGACGACGAGCTCGACGGCCTGCAGGCGCGCACGATGCTCGGGCTCGAGGACGCGGCCCCCGCGGCGCCGGCCCGTCCCTACGGGACGGTCAATGTTCCCGCCCTGCCTGTGCCGCGCCGGGGAGCCGAGGAGGCGTTGCTCGTGGTGTTCGGGGCCTCGGCGGGTCTGGGTCTGGGCCGTCTGGTGGTGACGCCGATGGCGTCGGTCGACACGTTGCAGTGGATCTCGATGCCGCTGACGCTTGTCCTCGGCGTGGTGATCGCGGTGGGGATGGTCCGGATACGCCGGCTGTCGTCCAGACGGGCGGCGATGGCGACATGGGCGCACGACGCGGTGGGTGATGTGCGGTCACAGATCGAGCGGGAGATCGTGCGGCAGGTCTCCAGTGCGGAGTCGGTCATCGGCGGCAGGCTCACCCGCCACTACGAGAGACGGTCGCAAGGGGCGGCCTCCCGGATCGCCGAAATGGACCGCGAGATCAGGCGGGTGCGGCAGGCGGCGGTCGGTCGTCGCGACGGCGACCTCGCGAAACTTGCAGCTGCGGCCGAGGTGCGCGATCGACTCGACCCCCTCCTCGAGGCGATCGGACATTGATCTGACTCGACCTGCCTGATCCGACCTCGGTGTGCGGGAACCGTGCCGACGTGTTGCGCGTCCAACTCACCGGGACACTATTTTCTTCGACGGGCGGGTGGGTGCACGGTATGGACAACGACTTCCTTGCCGGATGCGGCGACGACCAGAATGAGCCGGTGTTCGTCCAACCGGCCTCGGCGCCGCCCATCGACGGCGTCTACGACAACCTCTGGATCGTCGAGAACGACCGGGTCTGGGATCTCGGGCCCGCCGACATCGACACCGACGCCGACGGGATCGCGGATTCGCTCACGAGGCCAGGACCAGCTGGTTTGACCGTCTACACCGATAGTGATCGTGACGGTCAGGTGGATCTGATCACAGAGGTGCGTGGTGATGGCGGCTACAGCTCACACCGGCTGGACCCGGCGACCGGGGAATGGACAGCCACCGACGCCGGTCGTCTTCGATAGTTCGGCTGGTCAGGGCACTGATGGGCTGACTACAATGTTCGTCACTCACATGGTGAGATGTGCCCTGATACACGCCCCGATTGATGCCAGCGGGTACGCCCGAAGTAATCTGAATAAAAGGCCGCCACGGAGGGGCTGACCGGCGCAGACGCAGAGCCTATGCGGTTCCTGTGCCCGTCGGTCACCGGTAGGAGAGATGACACATGACTTCAGCAACCATTCCCGGTTTGGATCCCGACAGCGCGCCGACGTCGCACGCCGAACTGTTGGCATGGGTGCGAGAAGTCGCAGAACTCACCGAACCGGAGCGGGTTGTCTGGTCTGACGGCTCCGACGACGAGTGGGATCGACTCACCACCCAGCTCGTCGCCGCCGGGACCATGACCAAGCTGGACGAGAAGAAGAAGCCCAACTCGTTCCTGGCCAACTCCGACCCCGCCGACGTCGCACGGGTGGAATCACGCACCTACATCTGCTCGAAGAACGAGATCGACGCCGGTCCCACGAACAACTGGGTCGATCCGACCGAGATGCGCGCGACGATGACCGAGCTCTACCGCGGCAGCATGCGCGGCCGCACCATGTACGTCATCCCGTTCTGCATGGGACCGATCGGCTCCGACGACCCCAAGCTGGGTGTCGAGATCACCGACTCCGAATACGTCGTGCTGTCGATGCGTGTGATGACCCGGGTCGGCCCCGAGGTCGTCGCGGCGCTGGGCGAGGACCGCTTCTTCGTCAAGGCGCTGCACTCACTGGGTGCCCCACTCGAGGCCGGCCAGGAAGACGTTCCGTGGCCGTGCAACGAGACCAAATACATCACCCACTTCCCGGAAGACCGCGAGATCTGGTCGTACGGTTCGGGTTACGGCGGCAACGCGCTCCTGGGCAAGAAGTGCTACTCGCTGCGTATCGCGTCGGCCATGGCCCACGACGAGGGCTGGCTCGCAGAGCACATGCTGATCCTCAAGCTGATCAGCCCGGAGGACAAGGCGTACTACATCGCCGCGGCGTTCCCGAGCGCCTGTGGCAAGACCAACCTCGCGATGATCCAGCCCACCATCCCCGGATGGCGTGCCGAGACCCTCGGTGACGACATCGCCTGGATGCGATTCGGCGAAGACGGTCGCCTGTACGCGGTCAACCCGGAGTTCGGTTTCTTCGGTGTCGCGCCCGGTACCAACTACAGCTCCAACCCCAACGCCATGAAGACCATGGAGGCGGGCAACACCATCTACACCAACGTCGCGCTCACCGACGACAACGATGTCTGGTGGGAGGGCCTCGAAGGCGACCCCCAGCACCTCATCGACTGGCGCGGGAACGACTGGACCCCGGACTCGGATACGCAGGCAGCGCACCCGAACTCGCGGTACTGCACCCCGATGAGCCAGTGCCCGATCATGGCGCCCGAGTGGGATGACCCGCAGGGTGTGCCGATCTCGGCGATCCTGTTCGGCGGCCGGCGCAAGACCACCATCCCGTTGGTGACCGAGGCCCGCAGCTGGCAGCACGGCGTGTTCATGGGCGCCACCGTCGGCTCGGAGCAGACCGCAGCAGCCGAGGGCACCGTCGGCGCCATCCGCCGCGACCCCATGGCCATGCTGCCGTTCCTCGGGTACAACGTCGGCGACTACCTCAACCACTGGATCGACCTCGGCAAGAACGCCGACGAGTCCAAGTTGCCGAAGGTGTTCTACGTCAACTGGTTCCGTCGAGGCGATGACAAGCGCTTCCTGTGGCCAGGATTCGGTGAGAACAGCCGCGTGCTGAAGTGGATCGTCGAACGCATCGAGGGCAAGACCAGCGGTGTGGAGACCCCCATCGGCATCGTGGCGACACCGGAAGCACTGGACCTCGACGGCTTGGACGTGTCCGAGGCCGACGTCGCGGAAGCGCTCGCGGTGAACCCCGAGGAGTGGCGCGGCGAGATCCCGTCCATCGAGGAATGGTTCGACTTCGTCGGCGAGAAGCTGCCGTCGGGCATCCGGGACGAGTTCGAGGCTCTCAAGCATCGGCTCGGCGCCGATTCTTGATCCTTCAAGTCACTTCTGAACGCGCGCAGGCGGGGCCGCGCCGGTAACATCCCGCTCATGAGGCGAGCGAAGCTGCGCGGTGTATTGGCAACGGCCACAGGAGTTGTCGCGGCTACGCTGGCAGCGGGTGTGATTGCGCCGGTGAATGCGGCGGCAGCACCTGTGGTGTCCGCGAAGTTCCTGTCGACGACAAACCTGCCGTTCGACTGGATCCCGGCGCCCGCCCGCTTCGGCGGCATCTCCGGCATCGACGGTGATGGTCGTGGCAACTACTCGGTCATCACCGACGACACCGGCGCCAACGGACCCACCCGTTATTTCGACGTCAGCGTTCCACTCAACCGTGACGGCATGTCGGTCGGCGCCCCCGCGCTGGTCGGCGGTGGTGTGGTGCTGGGGCCGGGCAACATCCCGATGCTGCCCGGCTCCGGCTACGAGTTCGAGGCCATCCGGCACTACGGCACCTCGTTGATCGTCGCCAGTGACGGGCCCGAGCCGTTCATCCGGATGGTCTCGGCCCCGGGGCTCCACCAGCGGGACTTCGCGCTCCCCGCTGCGTATGTCCCCAAGAAGGGCAGTGGGCTGCGGGGGCACCTGGGTCTGGAATCCTTGGCGGTGAGCGAGGGCGGCCTCATCAGCACCGTCACCGAGAACTCACTCGCCCAGGACGGCCCACGGCCCACCCTGGCCGCAGGCACCAGCTCGCGGCTGCTGCAACTTCGCGCCAACGGCAGTGTGAGCGGCGAGTTCGTCTATCGCACCGACCCGCTTGCGCCGGGTTCGTCCGGCCGGGCGTTCAAGGGTGTTTCGGAGGTCCTGGCCGTCAACAAGACCGACTTCCTGGTTCTCGAACGCGGTTACGATCCCGCGCGGAACTTTTACGACATCAAGATCTTCTGGACCACCACCAACGGCGCCGACCGGGTCACGGGTAAAGCAGCCCTGGCCGGGAACGAGAAGGCGATGCCGAAGCACTTGGTCTACAACCTGAGCAGTTTGTCGAATCTGAGGCCGGGCAACGTCGAAGGTCTGGCGTGGGGGCCGAGACTCTCGAACAATCGGCGCGCTCTTCTCGCCGTGTCCGACAACGGCTTCAACTCGCCTGCCGTGCCCAACAAGCTGCACGTGATGGCCGTGCAGTTCCCTGGCTGACCGGTATTCGCTGGACCGCGACCTCACTCTGCGGTACTACTGCGAGGGGGCCAAATCATCCTCACGGCCGATTCGTCGGCGGGATGTAGGGGGAAAGATCAGGGTGGTCCCCGATGATTCGGCGATGGCATGGCAGTCAGTATTTGTACTGCCGGTAGCCAGGCATCGTGCATCAACTGACCGAGAATGAGAAAGGCCAGACATGACCGCCCCACCCACCGCAGTTGCGGCCCGCGCGACCGATCTGAAGAAGATCTACGGATCCGGAGACACCCAGGTGCATGCATTGGCGGGTGTCACCGCGGAGTTCGTTCGAGGTGAGTTCACGGCTATCATGGGCCCGTCCGGGTCCGGCAAGTCCACGTTGATGCACTGCCTCGCCGGACTCGACACCGCGACCAGCGGAACGGTGAGCATCGGCGACACCAATCTGACCGATCTCTCCGACAAGCAGATGACGCTTCTGCGCCGGGACCGGATCGGCTTCGTGTTCCAGTCCTTCAACCTGGTGCCGACCCTGACGGCCCGGGAGAACATCACGCTGCCGCTCGATATCGCCGGCCGCAAACCCGATCAGCAATGGTTCGACACCGTGATCGGGCGCCTCGGTATCGCCGATCGTCTGGGCCATCGCCCCAGCGAGCTGTCCGGTGGTCAGCAGCAGCGCGTGGCGTGTGCTCGAGCACTGGTCGGGCAACCCGAGATCATCTTCGGTGACGAGCCCACCGGCAACCTCGACTCGAGGTCGTCGGGCGAGGTGCTCAGCATTCTTCGCGCCGCGGTCGACGAGTTCGGCCAGACCGTTGTGATCGTCACCCACGACCCCCGGGCGGCAAGCTACGCCGACCGGGTGGTCTTCCTCGCCGACGGCCAGATCGTGCAGGAGCTCCGCAATCCCGATGCCGACGAGATCTTCGAGTACATGAAGAACCTCGACGAGACCCCGTCGACCGGAGGCTTCTCGCGCGCTCCCAAGGAACTGTGATGGCATCGAATGCGATGCGCAAGGTTTCACTGAGAAACCTTGGCGCGCATAAGCTTCGCCTTGTCCTGACTGTTCTGTCGGTCGTCTTGGGTACCGCATTTGTCGCTGGTTCGATGATCTTCACCGCGACCGTGTCCAGCGCCTTCGACGGGATCTTCGACAAGGTCGCACTCGGTGTGGACACCCAGATCTCACCGGAGGACTCCAACTCGTCGGGTGTGCCCGATTCGGTCCTCACCCAGATCGAGGACAACAAGGCCGAGCTCGGAGTGGCAAAGGTGTTGCCGCAGTACAGCGGTCCGGCCACCATCGCCAAGGCCGATGGCAAGGCGTTGCAGACGGGCGGCGCCCCCAGTGTGGGCAGTGCCTTCCAGTCGCCGGACCAACGGCTGTCCGACACCGAGAGCAATCTCATCGACGGCCGTGCTCCGGCTGCCCCCAACGAGATCGCCCTCAACGATTCGTCCGCCGACGAGGCCGACCTGAAACTCGGGTCGACCACCAAGGTGGCGGTGGGCCGTGGCAGCGGCGCGCCGATGGAGGTGACGGTGGTCGGCATCCTCGACGTGCCGGGCGCCACCAGCGGTTTCACCAGCATCCAGTTCCAGGAGGAGACCGCCAAGGACCTGTTCACCGACGGCTCGCATTCGCAGGCGATCGACCTGCAGGCGGTGCCGGGTGTCAGCCCCGAGCAGTTGAAGGAACGCGTCGGAGGCCTGATCGGCGACGACTACAAGCTGCGTACCGGCGACCAGGTGCGTCAGGACGAGAAGGATTCGATCAACCAGTTCCTCGACGTCTTCAACTACATCCTGCTGGCGTTCGCCGCGATCGGGCTCATCGTCGGCACGTTCATCATCTACAACACCTTCTCGATGATCGTGGCCCAGCGGGTGCGAGAGTTGGCTCTGCTCAGGGCAATCGGGGCGAGTCGCAAACAGGTCACCCGTTCGGTGCTGCTCGAGGCGTTTGTCGTCGGCCTGATCGGCGCGCTGGTCGGATTGGTCACCGGCATCGGGATCGCGGCGGTGCTACGCGCCGTGACGTCCTCGACGGGACTGCCCACCGCGTCGCTGCAGGTCGGTCCGCCGGCGATCATCGCCTGTCTGTTGGTGGGCATCGTGGTGACGATGGTCAGTGCGTATGCGCCGGCCAGGCGGGCATCGAAGGTGTCGCCCGTGGAGGCGATGCGCGAGAGCCTCACCGACGGTCAGGCATCACTCAAGGTGCGCACCATCGCAGGCATCGTGCTGGCCGTCATCGCACTGGTGCTGCTGGCGATCGGTGCCTCGGGTGAGGGGTCCGGAGCTGCGAGCATCGTCGGACTCGGTGCCCTGGTGATGATCTTCGCGGTGGTGTTCGCCGCGCCTGCGCTGTCGCGTCCGGCGGTCACCGCGCTCGGTGCGGTGCTGGCCAGGCCTTTCGGCAAGATCGGTCAGCTAGCGCGTACCAACGCTGTCCGCAATCCGAGGCGTACTGCCGCAACAGCTTTCGCGTTGACACTCGGTTTGATGCTGGTGGCGGTGATCGGCACTCTCGGTTCGACGTTCAAGGGCACGATCGACGATGCGATCGACACCGGACTGACAGCGAATCTGCTGGTGTCCGGCGATCAGGGCAGTGGGTTCTCGCCCCTGGTGGTGGAGGCCATCGCCGAGATCGACGGGGTCGAATCGGTTGTCGGCTTCGGGGGCATCCAGGCCGAGGTCGATGGTCAGGGCGTGTTCGGGTACTCGCCCGACGGTGACATGTACTCGGTCACCCCGTACGAGATGGTCGAGGGTCCGCGAACGATCGAACCGGACGGCATGATCGTCGGCGAACGCACGTCGAAGGAGAAGGGCTGGAACGTCGGCGAGACGATCGAGTTCACCAACTACGACGGCACGGTGGTCCCGGTGAGGGTGACCGGCATCTTCAAGGACAACCCGCTGATCGATCCGTGGGCGATGGGCTCGGATGCCTACGAGAAGTTGATCCCGTCACCGCTGCGGCAAGAGGTCTTCGCCGCCATCAAGACGGTGCCGGGCGCCAACGTCGACGAGGTGAGCGACCGGGTCGAAGATGTCACCGCCGACTATCTGACGGTGAAGATCCGGACGCCTGCCGAGTTCAAGGGTGAGCAGTCATCGCAGATCGATCAGATGCTGAGCGTCCTCTACGGAATGCTCGGACTGGCGTTGGTGATCGCAGTCCTGGGCATCGTCAACACGCTCGCCCTGTCGGTGATCGAACGCAAACGTGAGATCGGGATGTTGCGGGCGATCGGGATGGCCCGTGCTCAACTACGGCGGACGATCTACGTCGAGTCGCTGTTGATCGCGATCTTCGGTGCGTTGCTCGGTGTGGTGCTGGGCGTGGCGTTCGGCTGGGCGTTGGTCCGCACCCTGAAGTACTGGGGTCTGGGTGCTCCGGTGTTGCCGTGGAGTCTGATCGTCATCACGTTGGTCGGCGCGGCCGTTGTCGGAGTGCTGGCGGCCCTGTGGCCGGCCTCGCGGGCGGCGAAGACCAAACCGCTGGATGCGATCGACAACTAGTTCACGACACTGCAGACAACAGAACCCCCGCGCCGATCCCGGTGCGGGGGTTCTGTCCGTTTTCCGGTCGACGCGAGCGGGTAAGCGGGCGGCGAGGAGGACATCATGAGTTCACATGGTCTGGTTTTTGCCCCGACCCCTTTACTGACCGTAACCATCGAAGCCGACGCCAGCGACGCTGCGGAGCTGCACGTCCATGCCGGAGGGCAGGGCTTCTGGATCGCTCGGATGATGGAGACGCTCGGCCTGAACACCACGTTGTGTGGGGTGTTCGGCGGCGAGTCCGGAAAGATCTTGCGCCCACTCATCGAAGGTGAGGGCGTCGCGGTGCGAGGCGTGGCGATGGGCGGCGAGAACGGCTCGTACGTCCACGATCGGCGCAGCGGCAACCGCCTCGAAGTGGTGAGTGTGCGTCCACAAGTGCTCACCCGGCACGAGGTGGACGACCTCTTCAGCAACTGCCTTGCCGAGGGGCTCACCTCAGGCGTTGCAGCGCTCGGCGGCCCCCATGAGGACGGGGTGATCCCGGACGAGACCTACGGACGCCTCGCGGCTGATCTGACGGCCAACGGCATCCCGGTGGTGGCCGACCTGTCCGGCCCGACGTTGCAGAGCGCGCTCGAAGGTGGCCTCGACATCCTCAAGGTGAGCCACGAAGACCTCGTCGAGGACGGGTTCGCGAAGTCGGAGAAACCTGCGGATCTTGCCACCGCGATGGAGGAATTCGGAGAAAAGGGCGCCAGGGTGGTGGTGATCTCGCGTGGTGAGGAATCCACGCTGGCCTGGGAGGACGGCCAGTTCTGGGAGGCCATCGCGCCGCCCGCCCAGTCGATCGACCATCGGGGTGCCGGCGACTCGATGACCGCTGCGCTGGCCGTGTCGACCGCGCAGGGTGATTCCCTCGAGTCGGGACTGCGGCTGGCGGTCGCGGCAGGTGCGGCAACGGTCACCCGGCGAGGACTGGCGACAGGCCACGGCGAGGTGGTCCGGAAGTTGGCCGAACGAGCCGAGGTCCGCAAGGTGGACCGACCCGGAAAGGGCACATCGTGAAGGTGCTGATCACCAACGACGACGGTATCGACCGCGCTGGGATCCGCGTCCTCGCGAGCGTTGCGGCTGACCTGGGTCTCGACGTGGTGGTCGCCGCGCCCGACCGGGAACGCAGCGGCGCGAGCGCGTCGCTCAGCGCCATCGAAGACGGCGGCCGGTTGCGGATGCGAGCCACAGACCTGACCGAATTGCCCGGCGTGACGGCTTACGCCGTGGACGCGTCGCCTGCCCTCATCGCGTTTGTCGCGTGCGACGGAGCTTTTGGGTCACCTCCGGATCTGGTGTTCTCCGGGATCAATCACGGACCCAACACCGGACACGCGATCTTGCACTCGGGGACGGTGGGCGCGGCCTTCACCGCTGCCGCCCACGGCGCTACGACGTTGGCGGTGTCGGTGGACGCCGCCGAGCCGCGCGATTGGGACTGCGCGGCCGAGGTCGCGCGCGTCGCAGCAGCGTGGGTGGTCGACAAGGCCCAGCCAGGGTCGGTGCTCAACGTCAACATCCCCGATCTGGCGAGAGCGGACTTGAAGGGGCTGCGGCGGGCATCGCTTGCACCGTTCGGGGCCGTGCAGGCCCGGATCGGGGAACGAGATGAGGAGTCGGTGGCGGTGACCTTCGATGAGATCCGCGCCCAGGAGCAGGACGACAGTCCTCCGGGTTCGGATGCCGCCCTCATCGCGGACGGGTGGGCGACGGTGACCGCTCTCCGGGTTCCGCCGATCGAGGCCCCGGAGACCGACCTCGACGGGCTCGTCCTATAGCGGATTCGTCGGGTCGGCCTTACGGAGCAGGAGCACCAGGTTGGTGCCCAGTACTTCCCGGATCAGTGGCACCTTCATCACCCACCACAGCCGCCCCGGGAGATACCGGGGAAAGGCGGCCACCAATGTCGCCTCGCTCGGTGGCACGGACCGTGCCCACCGCAGCCCGTCGGCGGCGGTGACCTTGAACAGCGATGTGCCGTAGAGGTTCTTGGGCCGGTGGCCGTGCTTCTTGGTGTACCAGCGGGCAGCCCGGGCGCCGCCGAAGTAATGGGTCAGACCCATCTCGTGGCCGCCGAACGGTCCGTACCAGAGGGTGTAGCTGAGCAGGACGAGGCCGCCGGGGCGAGTGACCCGCAGCATCTCTCGGGCCATGGACCAGGGCTCGGCGACGTGTTCGGCGACATTGGACGAGTAGCAGATGTCCACCACGGCGTCGGCGATCGGCAGCGCAGTTCCCGATCCACGGACACCGGCCTGCTGGGGGAGACCGGCGGCATGCATCTCGTCCGGGTCCGGTTCGACCGACACATAGTGAGCGCCGCGGCCCCGGAACACCTCGGCGAAGTAGCCGGGACCGCCACCCACATCGAGGACAACCTTGCCGTCGAGGCCGGCCGGGCCGCCGGGGTCGAGGTCCGTGACGCCGCGGTGCAGCGCCTCGATCAACTCCACCGAGTCATCGGCGAGAGCGCCGTAGAAGCGGTCGGGGTCGGACTGCTCGTACCGGAAGTGGTTCAGCAGGGTGGCCGAACGGACCACCGTGGCGCGCTGACGGGCACGGCGGGTGGTGTCTTTCACCAGCGAAACGATACGGGTCGGACGTCGGTGGTGATCCGGCCGCTACCCTGGCCAGCAGTGAAAAACGAACAACCTGACAACGTCGCCCACGGTGAGTCCACCGCGCCCGTCCGCGAGGTGCTGTTGCTGTGCTGGCGCGACTCCGACCACCCGCAGGGTGGCGGCAGCGAACGCTACCTCGAGCGCATCGGGGCCGAACTCGTCCGCGACGGGGTGCGCGTGACCCTGCGGACGGCCGGCTACCCGGGTGCCGCGTCTACGGAAATCCGTGACGGCATCCGGGTCTCGCGCGGCGGTGGCCGGCTCAGCGTGTACCCGCGGGCGCTCGCAGCGATCGTTGCCGGCCGGCTCGGCCGCGGACCGATGGCCGGACTCGATCCCGACGTGGTGATCGACACCCAGAACGGCATCCCCTTCTTCGCCCGCTGGGTGATGCGCGCACCGGTGGTGGTTCTGGTGCATCACTGCCATCGCCGCCAATGGCCGGTCGCAGGCGCCGCGATGGGCCGGTTCGGATGGTTCATCGAATCCCGCCTGTCACCGTGGGTGCATCGAGATTCGCAGTACCTGACCGTGTCGTTGCCGTCGGCCGAAGATCTCGTCTCGCTCGGTGTGGACGCCGGGCGGGTGTCGGTGGTGCGCGCAGGCACCGACCCGTCGCCCCACGTCGATGTCGAACCGGATCCTCGCCGGCTGGTGGTGCTCTCTCGTCTGGTGCCGCACAAGCAGATCGAACACGCGCTCGAGGTGATGGCCCGGCTCGCGTCCACCCATCCGGACGTGACGTTGGACGTGGTGGGCGACGGCTGGTGGTCGACGCGTCTTCGTGAACGCGCGACCGAACTCGGAGTCGACCGGCGCGTGAGTTTTCACGGGCATGTCAGCGAATCCGACAAGCACCGCATCCTCGCCGGGTCGGCGCTGCATCTGATGCCGTCGCAGACCGAGGGATGGGGACTTGCCGTTGTCGAGGCCGCTGGGCACGGCGTACCGACCATCGGGTACCGATCTTCTCGAGGCCTCACCGACTCAGTGGTCGACGGCGTGACCGGACTGCTCGTCGACGACCTCGACGAATTGGTCTCGGCCACAGCCGAATTGCTCGATGAGCCGGCGCGATGCCGCGAACTCGGCGACAAGGCGCGAGAGCGGGCCGGGGACTATTCGTGGTCGGCGGCAGCCGCCCGGGTGAAATACGTTCTGGCCGAAACGGTCTCAGGGCGACGTGTATCGGGCCTCGTCAGAGATTGAGTGCCGCACCGGGCTTCACCTTGAAGCTCGGTATGTCCTCGAGTGACACCGTGGCCTCGTAGGTGCGGTCGTAGCCGGTCGCGCTGATCTTCCATCCGTCTGCCGTCCGGATGTAGCGGTCGTTGTAGAACGCCGCCCCGAAGAGCATGAAGTTGAAGTCCGCGACGATGACCCGGTCTTGCAGATACCACCGGCCCGTGGCCTCGTCGCCGTCGACGGTGATCTCCGGGTGGTCGACTCGATGCTCGGTCAGCACTGCTGCCCCGAGCGACGACTTCATGAAGTCGACGAGCTCGACGCGGGTGGTGAACGACAGACTGTCGCCGTACTCCCCGGTGACGTCGTCGGCCAGGGTGGTCTCGAACTCGTCCCACGCCTTGGTGTCCAAGGCGCGGAGATAGCGGTACTTGACCTGTTTGATCGCTTCGATCTGTGTGAAGATTTCGAGCTCGTCCACTGCCTAGAGCCTCTTTCGGTGCGCCGTTCGGTGGGGCCATTTCAGCACAGCGGCGAGTAATCCATTGGCGATCAGCACAATCCACACCAGATGGGCGACCCACAGCGCGCCCCGCTCGGTTGTCGAGGGCTCACCGATTGCACTGTGCAAACGATCGACGTCCACCCGATAGACGCGCAGATCGGCACCGTCGAACGCGAGGTCGAGCTGGGCCAGGGTGCGCGGCGCCGCGTCGATGGCCGAATCGCCCTCGACGAGAACCCATCCGACTCCCAGTGCTGCGAGCGCGTCCGGTGACGACCCGGCGAGGAGTGCTTCCTCGGCGCGGGTGGCCCGTGAATCGGGCCGGTCGACACTGCGGCCATCGACCGTCAGCTCACCCGATTGCAGTACGTCGGCGCGCAGGAGTCTCGGGGCCGGATCCAGGGACACCGAATCGGCGAAGGCGTACTGGCGGTTGGTCCCCACCGGGAGCACGAGCACATCGCCATGCCCGGACGTGATGGTGTCGGCAACGGCGTGCCAGTCGCCGGGGTAGCGGATCGGGGCGAGCGAGCTGCCCACGCCCCACGCGAGGTCGGGCAGGGGGGCGACGATCAGCGCGGAGGCGACGACGGCGGCAAACCCCTTCGGCACGTGTCGGCCGGCCGATTGGACGGCTGACGCGGCCGCCAGCGCGTATGCCGGAACCGCGAGGGCGATCCATTTCTGGGTGTCGCGCAGCAGACCGGTGCCGGGCACCGTATCGACCAGCCATTCCAGGATCGCCATGCCGAACGGCGTGGCCGCGAGGGCGACCAGGACAACCGAACCGACC
This sequence comes from Williamsia muralis, assembly GCF_051487485.1. Classification (GTDB taxonomy): domain Bacteria; phylum Actinomycetota; class Actinomycetes; order Mycobacteriales; family Mycobacteriaceae; genus Williamsia; species Williamsia muralis_B. The sequence continues at coordinate 216,689 of NZ_JAHVCV010000007.1, forward strand.
GCAAGGCCGCCCGCTGCTCCGATCACCGGGTTGCGACGGCGGTGCCACAGGCCCGGGAGCCCGACGAGGACAACAAGCAGCAAGGCGGCGGTGGCCACCAGCGCCCATGGCGAGGTCCGGCTCTCGGGTACGGCGTCGGCGTTCCACACGCCACCGAGGCCCAACAGCGAACCGACCGTTCCGAGCCACGGCTCCGCGCGGGCTGCGAACAGCGCGACGGATCCGGGATCAGCCGTACCGGTGCCCGCACCCAGGAACGATGCGGTCAGCCACGGGAGGGACGACGCCGCCCAGAGCGTGGACGCGGTCAGCGCCATCCGCCATTCGCGCCGGACAAGCGCCGGGATGACCAGACCGGCGAACAGCACGAATCCGGCGAGTAGCGAACCGGTCGGCGTGATCCCTGCGACGGCGAGCCAGCCCGCCAGCACCGACCAGCGAGCCCAGCCGCCACCGCGGCGGACGTCGACCGCGACGATCAGGATCCATCCGAGCGCTGCGTAGCCGACGAGCAGACTCCACTGACCCTGTAGAAGGCGTTCGGCCACATAGGGATTCCAGACGGCGATGACCGTGGCCGCTAGCATGCCGGGCGTCCCCGCCGCGGGCAGGACTCGCCGAGCCAGTCGTCCGTATCCGACGCCGGCCAGCACGATGGCCGCGAAAGTCAGTGCCTTGACCACGATTCCACCGTCGATCACGCCGGAGGCGACGGCGATCAGCCAGTCCTGTGGCACGGCCCGCGGCGCAGAATCGGACAAGCCGAGTGCCGAGTCGGTGACGAAGGAGCGGGGAGTGCTGACCATGTCGCGGATCAGCAGGTATCCCGGACCGAAGACGGGCCCGAGGATCGCCACCGACAGCGCGATGCTGGTCAGCCACAGGCTGAGCCAATGCCTGCGGGTCATGCATGGACCCTAACAAGCGCTAACGGAACACCTTCGCCAGTCGGGAGACGGCCTCACCGATGACGGGCACCGGCGTCTCCCCGAACGTCAGGCGCAGGTGAGAGTGGTCGGATTCGGCGGGAAACCACGGCGTTCCCTCGCCGACCATGACGCCCTCGGCGTGAGCGGCTGCCGCCACGTCCCGATCGTCGAGCCCGTCTGGGAGTCGTACCCAAAGGTGCATGCCGCCACGAGGCACCGCGGCGACCTCGATCTCTGGGATCAGCCGGCCCAGGTGCCCCAGAAGGGCATCCCTGCGCTCTCCGAGTGCCCGGCGCACCTGCCGGTTGTGCCGGGGCCACGAGGGAGAGTTGAGGAACTCGACGGCGGCCTCCTGCACCGGGCCGGCCACGTAGAAGTCGTCGAGCATCTTGGCCGCACGCAGGCGCGCCAATGCGGGTCCCCGAGCGCACAGGGCAGCGACCCGCATCCCGGGCCCGACGGGCTTGGTGAGCGAACGGATGTGCACCACATGGCCATTGGGATCCTGTGCCGTCAACGGTGGGGGCGGGTCACCATCGATGCCGAGATACCGCGCGTAATCGTCCTCGATCACGAACAGCGAATGCTGTTCGGCCAGTTCGATGATCTGTCTGCGGCGATGCGCGGCCAGCGTCACCCCGCTCGGATTGGCGAACGCAGGCTGCACGACGAGCAGGCGGCTGCCGGTGCGGCTGATCGCGTCGGCCAGCAGGTCGGTCCGGATTCCTTCCGAATCCATGGGCACGGGAATGACCTCGGCGCCATGACTGCGCACGATAGCGATGAGCCCCGTGTACGTGGGGCTCTCGACGATCACGGATTCTCCTGGCCGGATCAGCGCGCGAACCGCCACCGACAGTGCGGTCTGCCCGCCGGCGGTCACGATCACCTCCGACGCGTGGATGCCGTCGATCTCGGATGCGAACCAGCGGCGCAGTTCCGGACTGCCCTCGATGGGGTAGCGGCCCCAGCTCCGGGAACGTTTGATCGCCCGGGTCATGGCGGCGTCGAGTGCGGCATGAGGCAGCAGTTCGTCGTCGAGATACCCGCCTTTGAGCCGGACGACCTCGGATCCGGGGACACGCCACAGGTCGAGGGTGCGGGAGAGCTCGGGCGGCATCCGGGCGCCCAGTACCGACTCCTGCCACGAGGTGTCGGCCGGCGAGCGCGGTGGCGCCGCGGCTGCGACAAAGGATCCGGCTCCCGGTCTGACGTCGACGAGACCTTCGGTGGCGAGATCGCGCAGAACCCGCTGCACGGAGTTGGGCGAGACGCGGTGCTGCTCCTGCAGCGTCCGTACCGACGGGAGCCGGGTGCCCGGCGTGCTCTGGGTGATCAGGGCACGCAGACTTTCGGTCAAGACCGATACTCCGCTATCGTTGTACATGAAGATCAACGATAACAGTTCGCGGTTTTCGGCGATAGCAGATAACGGACGTCGAAAGTCGTCCGCTCACGCCGGCGTGCTTCTGGGTGGTCTCGGTGTCCTGGCCTTCAGTTTCTCGCTGCCCGCCAACAAACTCGCCGTCGCCGGAATCGATGCGGTGGGGGTCACGGTCTGGCGGGCGGCGCTGGCCGGGCTGCTCGCGCTGGCGTATCTGCGGATCGTCGGGGCGCAGCGTCCGGCCCCGCACGACCTCGCCGCATTGCTGTGTTCCGGTCTGGGTGTGGTCGTCGGGTTCCCGCTGTTCTCCTCGCTGGCGCTGGAGAGGATCGACTCGGCGACCGGTGCGGTGATCCTGGGGCTGCTGCCGGCCATGACCGCCACATTTGCGGCGTTGCTGGGCGGAGAACGACTGCCGTGGCTCTTCTGGGCCGCGACCGGTGCCGGCGTGCTTGTCCTCTGCGCGTTCCTGGTCTCGACGAGTCCTGACACGCTGTCCGGATTCGCGCTGAGCTGGGGTCACCTGTGGATGGTGCTCGCGACGGTCAGTGCCGGGTTCGGATACGCGGTCGGCGGAACCCAGGCGAAACGGATCGGCGGCGCGCAGAGCATCTCGTGGTCGTTGGTGCTGCTGCTGCCGATATCGGTTCCGCTGTGCGCGCTCACCGCCGCGACGGGCTCGTTCTCGCTGACCGGCCCGGTGGTGATCGGGATGTTCTACATCACGGTCATCTCCCAGTTCCTCGGGTTCTTCGCCTGGTACGGAGGGCTGGCCCGCGGTGGTATCGCCCGCGTGGGCCAGATCCAGCAGGTGCAGCCACTGCTCACCATCGCGTGGTCGGCGCTGCTGCTGGGCGAACACCTCGACCGGTGGATCTACCCGGTCGGTGTGGTGCTGGGCCTGCTCGTGTGGATTGCGCAGCGTGCGCGGTTCCGCGAAGCCGCGCGCGCCGCCCCACCTGTGCCGGCGGCCGTCGCACCTGATGTGAACGAGCCTGTCTCCCTGCGCCGCTGATCGCTCCTGCGAGACTGAACCCATGGCGATGGGTGCGATGGCGGGAGTGGGTGGCGTGGCCGCCGGCACGATGGTCGCCAACATCTGCGCCTACCTCATCCACCTGCCGGCCACCCGTTGGTTGTCGCCCGCGGAGTACGGCGAGTTCGCGGTGCTGCTCCAGGCGATGCTGGTGCTGGGTGTCCCGGCGTTGGCTCTGCAGGTTGTGATCGCCCGGGAGGTCGTGAGAGGGCGTGCCGTCGCCGACCTGATCTCGATCACCCTGCGGACCACAGCGGCGGTACTGGTGGCCGCGGCCGTTGCCGTACCGGTGGTGATGGCGGTGGCCGATACCGGCCTGGCGGCCACGATCGCAGCCTTCGCCACCGCACCTCTTCTGGTTCTGATCGCCGCCGGCCAGGGGATATTGCAGGGCGGACAACGGTTTTCGGTGCTGTCGTGGGTGCTGGCGGGTGTGGGTGTGGCCCGCACCGTTCCCGGCGTGGTCGCGTTGGCGGTCGGCGCGGGCGCGGCCGGTGCCCTCACCGCAACCGCAGTCGGCGCAGCCGTCGCCGCCGCTGTCATCTGGTTGATCGTGTTGGCGGACAAGCCCGCCGACAGCGCGATATCCGAGGGTTTGGCGCTGCGGCTCGTGCTGCACGCCTCGCAGGTGCAGCTTGTGCTGATCGCATTGTCGTCGGTGGATCTACTCGCCGCCCGGCCGATCCTCGGTGAATACGACGCGGGGGTGTACGCGCTCGGGACAATCGCCACGAAGGCGGCGTTCTGGTTGCCGCAGGCGATCGGCGTGGTGCTGTACCCACAACTCGCCGACGTCGCGAAGACGGCCGGCGCCCTGCGTACCGCGGTCGGGTGGCTCACCGCCATCGCCGCGACCGTGGTGGTCGGTGCGGCGATCTGCGGGCCACTGGTTCCGGTGATCGCCGGTGAGGACTACCGGCCGGTCGCCCCGATCCTCTGGTTGTTCGCCCTCACCGGGAGCGCGCTGTCGGTGCTGCAGGTGGGCCTCCTGGCGGCCATCGCGCGCGACCGCACCTGGATCGGCCTGCTGAGCTGGGCGGTTCTGGCCATCGAGGTGGTGCTGGTGGTCACCGTCGCAGACAGCATCGTCACGCTCGCGGTGATCGCTGCGAGTTGCGCGGTGGTCGGAACGGTGTCGACGCTGGTTGCGCTGAGCGTCACCCGCACGCAAGACCGCGGTCGTACTGTGGATGCATGAGCATCCGCCTCGGCTATCAGATCCCCAATTTCTCCTACCCCGGCAGCACCGCAGAGCTGTTCCCCACGGTCATCGCGCAAGCGCAAGAAGCCGAAAGATCCGGCTTCGACACCGTTTTGGTGATGGATCACTTCTATCAACTGCCCGGCATCGGAGCCCCTGACGAGCCGATGCTCGAGGCCTACACCGCTCTGGGTGCCCTCGCCACGGCCACGTCGACGATCAACCTGTCGACACTGGTCACGGGCAACACCTACCGCAATCCCGCGATGCTGGCCAAGACCATCACCACGCTCGACGTGGTCAGCGGGGGCCGGGCTATCCTCGGACTCGGTGCCGGATGGTTCGAACTCGAACACCACGAGATGGGTTACGAGTTCGGCACATTCACCGAACGCTTCGAACGACTCGAGGAAGCGTTGCAGATCATCGAACCGATGCTGCGCGGAGGCAAACCCGAGCTGGATGGCAAGTGGTACCAGGCGCACGGCACCCGCACCTCACCGCTGTTGCGCACCGACATCCCGATCATGCTCGGCGGAGGCGGCGAGAAGAAGACGTTCGGCCTCGCTGCCCGGTACGCGCAGCACCTCAACATCATCGCCGGCGTCGACGAGTTGCCTCGCAAGCTCGAGGCACTCGCGAAGCGATGTGAGGAAGCCGGCCGCGACCGGTCGACGATCCAGACCAGCTTCCTGGCCTTTGTCATTCTCGATCCCGATGGCGACAAGGCCCGCGCTCAGGCGGCAGATCTGCTGAAGGCCAGGGGAATTGACCGCGCCACCGCGACGGACGAGGAATGGGCGCAGGCGAACAGCAGGTTCTTCGTCGGTTCGCCCGACGAGGTCGCGGCACAGATCAAGGAACGCGTGATCGACGCCGGAGTGGACGGCGTCACCATCAACATGGTCACCAACGGTCACGTCCCCGGAATGGTGGAACTGGCCGGAAAAGCGTTGTCCCCGTTGTTCGCCTAGGACCGAGGCCGGCCCGCCGGACTATTCGCCGGGCCGGCGCCAGGGCTCGTCGCGATTGCGGCGCAGCGGATCATCCTGTGACTGGGGCATGTCGGACTGGGGTACGTCGGATTGCTGGGGCGTGGTCCAGCCCGGGTCGCCCGTCTGCGGTTGTTGCGCCGAACCGTCATCACCGATTCGTTGCTGATCCATGTACGGGTAGTGGTCGCCGACCTCGGCGAAACCGTCCCCACGGTCGTCGCGCACAGCGGGGATCTGGCGGGTCTGATCCGGGTCGTAGGGCTGTTGCTCATGCGAACCCATCGGTGCCCCGGCGGCGGGATAGACGTTGCCGCGGTCGTCGCCCCGGTACTGCCCGATCAGATCGGTGCGCTGCTGCTCGTTCGGGTCGTACGGCGAATCTGTAGCTGTCGCACGGGTTTTCGGTCCACCGCGCAGGAGCAACCACACGCCTGCAGCCAGCAGTAGGACGCCGAGGATTCCGATCACGATCGGGATCCAGCGACCCCAGAGCTTGATCGGATCGTCGAGACTCTTGGCGTCACTGGCCAATTGCTCCTGGGTGCTCTGGTTGTACGAGAAGACGACGTCCAGCGCGGTCAGTTGATAGTCGAGCATCTCCTGCGGGGAGTCCTCGCTGACATTGAGCTTGAAGTACTGCTGGACGTGCTCACGCTCGTTGATGATCGTTCCGCTGACCGGATCGACGTACAGGTCGCGAGTGGTCTTCTGGATCAACGAGGCAGGCAGCCGGTCGTTGTTCCGGGAACCCGGGAATCCGCCGTACCAACCGGCAGGCTGGTCGATCGAGGTTCCGGCGAGCTGCTGATCGTTGGCGTCGGTCAGGGTGCTCAGATCCATCTCGGGAACCTCTTGGGTGAAGTGATAGGTCTTCACGCCCTGGATTTCCTGCTCGTCGACAAAGGTCAACGGGTTGGTGGTGCGAGTCGGCAGATCGAAGTAGAGGTAACTGTCGTTCTTCTCGACGCCGAACGGGAACCGGTACTGCAGGCCCTTGCGGTCGGGGAGGCTGACGCTGTTCTCGCCGGCGTCGACCTGCACCTCGCTCTGTCCGCCACCGCTGATCTGCGGCTCGGCGGTCTCGCGGTTGGTGGTGATGCGGTCACGCGTGGCTGTGAGCAGTGAGCTCATGCAGCCGGAGTCGGCTCCGTCGGCGGGCGGGGTGACGGTCTCGTCGCCATCGGTGTACGAGTCGATGCGGACGGAATTGCCTGCCTGGAAGGTGACCTTGTCGGCATCGGCCGGGTCCACCACGAGCACGCGTTGCTGGTCGGTCAGGTGTGCGTCGGAGACCTCGGCGCGGGGGCCTTCCAGAGAGCATCGGTTGAAAATCTTCGCGGGCAGCGCATCGCTGCCCGAGACACCCTGCTGCGCTTGACTGTCCGACACGCTGGTGATGTCGAGGTCCATCGGCGTCTTCTTCAACGTACCCACGTAATAGAGGGGTAGCGCGATGGCGGCCACCAACAGCAGAGCCCCCAGGAAGATCGCGACTGGTCCGGCAAGGTCTCTGGCAGACATCCGAGGCCCTGTAGCCATACGTCGGTTCTCCTTCAGGTCTTCGATCGGTGCAGCTGGTGGTTTCTTGCGAGACTAACAGCCGAGGTCGGCTGGAACGGGCACGTCAGGACAGGGCGCAACACGATCGGCCACCGGTACATTGGCTGATCATGCGTCCGGATCAGCAGGCCAAGGGCTTCGTCCCCGCGCTCGAGGGAATGCGGGCGCTGGCGGCCATCGGTGTGCTGACCACTCACGTCGCCTTCCAGACGGGTTCGGTGGGCGACGACGTACTCGGCGCGGTCTGGGGCCGCTTCGACATGGCGGTGGCGCTGTTCTTCGCGCTCTCCGGCTTCCTGCTGTGGCGGCCGCATGCCGCGGCAGCCCATGACCCGACCGCCAGGGTGCCCGGGCTGGCGCGGTACCTGCGTCACCGCGTTCTCCGGATCTGGCCCGCATACGTGGTGGTCGTGGTGGTGGTGCTCAGCCTGCTCCCGGACGCGCGCCCCGCAAGCGCGACGGTGTGGCTGGCCAATCTCACCCTCACCCAGGTGTACGTCCCGCTGACGCTGACGGCCGGATTGACGCAGATGTGGAGTCTGTCGGTCGAGGTCAGTTTCTATCTGCTGTTGCCGTTGTTCGCGTGGTTCCTGGTGTGGTTGCGTGGTCCGCGGGCGCGGTGGCGGGTACCGGTCCTGCTGTCGGTCGCGGTGATCTGTCTGGCCTGGGCGTGGGTGGCCGAACAGCTCCCGCTCGCACAAGGTGTCGAGGCCAAGAACTGGCTTCCGGGTCACATGCCGTGGTTCATCGCCGGACTGGTGCTCGCCGAACTGGTTGTCGTACCCGCAGGCGGAGTGTTGAGCCGGGTTGGGTCGCGCCCGATTGTCATGGCCGTGGTCGCGGCCGGGGCCTTCGCACTCTCGTGCACCGAGCTCGCCGGGCCCACCGGTCTGGCCCCACTGGCCCCGTGGCAGTTCGCCGTCAAGATCGTCCTCGGCGCGGTGCTGGGTTTCGCGTTGCTCGGCCCGTTGGTGCTCGCTGAGCAGCGACCGCACCGCATCCTCGATTCCGGGCCGATGCAGGCCCTCGGCCGGTGGTCCTACTCGATGTTCATCTGGCATCTGGTGGTGCTGTCGGCGGTGTTCCCTCTGGCGGGGGTCCTCCCGTTCTCCGGGTCGATGCCTGCGGTGTGGGCCCTGACCGTGCTCCTCACGATCGGCATCTCGGCCGCCAGCTACTCGTGGCTCGAAGATCCCGCGCGGCGGTGGCTGCGTGGGTGGGAGGACAGATCAGGTAGGACGGCGGCGGCGCACCCGGAGCCGAATCAGCCACCGCGGCACGGCGATGGCGCTCCACGCGAGGATCACCAAGGCCAGTACAGCCGGTAGCTGAACCCACCAGTCCCAGCCGTTGTACCCCAGCGACGACCGCCAAGGTCCGGCGGCGAGGCCGAACGTCGCGGCCATCATCAGTGCGGCCACCCACGCGGGTGCGCTCCGCCGTAGGCGCAGCCGTGGGTGGGTGATGAGCACCGTGGTCCATGCGATCGCGACCGCGGCAGCGATCGCGAACCCGATCGGCCCGGTCAACAGGAACACGGCGGCGCCCAGGAACAACGGGCCCGCCAGAGTTGCCCGCAGAGGGCGCGAAACCGGCAGCGAGTCAGGTCTTGTGGTTCGGCGGGGCCAGAGCGTCATCGCGAACAACAGCACCACCAGGGCGAGCCCGACACCGATCGACCACCGGTACGGACGGTCGAGAGGAAAGGTGAGGTCGATCGTGCCGGCGTACCCGGCGGGGATGATCCAGCCCTGCTGCCAACCGCCCACCACGATGGGCGTCAGCTCGCGTCCGTCAGCGTGTGCCTTCCGGCCGACGTTCTCGCTCTCGGGCACGATGAGCACCCGTTCCTCGGCTGATGATCCGACGGTGACACTGCGATCGATCGACTCCCATTCCTGGACGGACACCGGTGTCGGGACCGCACGTGGTGTGGGACCGGCGGTGAGGCTCACCCCGGCGACGCTGAACGCATCGCCCGGGTTGACCATGAGTTCCTGCTCACCCGCGGGCAGCGTGATCCGGTCGGAGCCGCACGCGGTCGCCCGGATGGGCTCGCCGGAACGCAGCTGCTGAACCGTGGCCGACAGCGAGAAGCGCTGCGCCACACCGGCGATCGTGAGTCCCGGACCCTGGTCACAGCTCACGTCGATCCGTCGGTTCGGGTCGGCCGCCGGCTGCGGATCGCCGAGGACACCGATCTCCGAGATGCCGGTGGGCGACACCTCGGCGAATCCGAGACTGTTCACGTCGAGCACTTCGTCCTTCTCCAGCACGGTGATCGTGATCGTGGAGGTGACATGGGGATCGAGTTCGATGGTGCCGTCGGCGGGGATGTCGCGGACCTGCCTGCCGTTGCCCAGGTCGATGGCCAGACGTTGCGGGCGTGCCGGAAACTGACCCGGTGGCACAGTGATCCGCAATCCATCGACCTCGCGTGGGGTCGGAAGGGTGAGTCGAAGGGTGGGTCGCTCGGCCGTCGGGCCGCTGTCCCGGGCGACCCAGGTGGTCGTCGGGTCGCCGTCGACCGCGGCCGTGGCGTTGCCCCGCGGATCGGTCACGGCCGATTCCGCGGAGGCGCCTATCGAGCCGAGCCCGGGCAGCAAGGCGTTGAGCGCGTCCGACGGATTGGCGGTGACCGTGACCGAGGTGTCCACCGACGTCGTGGTCGGTACCGAGAGCACCCGACCGAACACGCCTGGCTCCTCGGCCGCCAGACCCAGCCCCGCCGAGCAGCGGGTGGCGTCGGGGCCGGGAACGCAGGCCGCGCGCGCGGGCAGCTCCGGTCCGAGTACCCAGCCCGAGACCTGTTGTCCGGCAACCAACTGCGGCAACACCACCCGATGCCGGATGGGGAGATCGCGGGCAGCAGCCGCGTCGCGCAGGGTCACCTCTGAGATCGCGAACTGATTGCCGCCGGTGTTGTCCTGGGTCGCGATGGCCCGGATCTGAACCCACCGGGTGGGTCCGCTCGGTGGCACCACCGTGGCAGGTGTGCCGGCCTTGACCCCGGTGGCGACCGTACTGCCGGCTTCAGTGGTGATGAGCAGGGTGTCCACCTCGGGGCCAAGTGCCTTGCCGACGGTGATGTCGACGGCCAGGCGCTCGCGGGGGCGGGTGAAGTCGAGCTGCAGATACTGCCCCACCGCAGAGTCGAGACCTCGGCTGACCCAGGCGGTGTTGGTGTCGCCGTCGAATGCTGCGGCGGGTGAGCTGCCCGGGGCGCTCTGCCCCAGTTGCGTTGCATCCGAGGCTGATCCGGACGCGCTGACGTTGAGCTCGCCAGGCTGCCCGTCGAGTAGCCATTCGCCGTGCACCAGGGGCTGGCCGGGCACCGGGTAATCGGGGACGGCGTTCTGGGTCAGGCGCCGGTCCTGTGGGGCCCGGATGGCCGAGCTGTGGTTGTCCACACGCCCGAAGTCGACCTCGCGATCGGTGGGGGTGTCGGTGACCACCACGGGTCCTTCGGCGAGACCCGCTCGGCGGGCATCGGATTCGAGCAGGGCCGGCCCGAGCGGCGGTTGTCCGGCAAGCGCGTCGTTGTTCTGCAGCGTCGCAAGGGCTTCGGGGCCGCCGGCCACCCGTGGCATCGACGACAGCGGAACGGTCGCGGGCCGCGTTCCCGGGAAAGACACCGTCGATTCGACCGCAAAGATCTGCACTGCAGGCAGTTTCGGACGAAGACCGTCGTCGGCGACCACATCCTCGATGGTGTTCGGTCCGACGTCCGGCCCGAACCGCGCGACCGGCACCATTCCCGGCGATGCCGCGACAGCGTGTTGGGCGAGCAGCGGCCGTGCCGAACGGGAGGTGGACGGATCGAGGTCGGCCCGCACCACCACGTAGGCGATGCCCTGCCCGGCAAGGGTCGCGGCCAGTCCGGGCGACGGCCTGCCGTCGGCGATGGTCCGCTGCACCGAGTCCAGGGCGCGGATGGCGCCGGGGGGAGTGAGCGGGATGGCATCACGCACTGCCCATGGCTGTTCGGTGAGCACCTGCAGAGGCTCGTCACGGGTCAGGCCCCAGGTCTGATTCGCAAACGGCGACCCCGGGACCACCAATGCGCGCCGATCCTCGTCGGCGCCATGGTCATCGAGCCACGTCGCCGCATCTTTCCAATACGACGGGATCGCGTGATAACTCGCGGGCGCCGCCAGCCCGGCGGTCCACACCATCGATCCCGCGGCCAGCAAGGCGACTACCACGACCACTGCGGCCGCCACCGGTCGCGACCGTTCCGGGTGCGCGAATACCCGACCGGTCTCGCGCCAGCCGACGATGTCCGGCGTCGGCACCCGGGCCAGCAGATGGGCGATGCCCAGCGCCAGCGGGATGCGGATCAGTGGGTCCCACTTGTGCACGTTGCGCAGTGGCGCGCCGGCACCGTCGAGGAACACCCTCACCGACTCGGAGATCGGTGAACCGAGCTGTCCGGGATAGCCGAGGCAGATGGCGAGCAGGCCGACGAATGCGATGGTGATCAACCGACCGCGACCCGGCATCGACCGCATCGCGAGTCCGGCCAATCCGGCGGCGGCGAGCAGGCCGGTGGCCAGAACCGCGTACGGCTGCGTCGCCAGGCCGGCGCCCGCGACCCGCTCCGGCGAGACGAATGGTGTCCATGCGCTGGTGCCACGGAGGACTTCGGTGAGCGACACCCATTCGGTTGTCACCCTTGATGACTCGATGAAGTCCAGGAACGGGGGGCTCACCCGCGACAGGATGAGCAGGGGCACCAGCCACCAGAGGCAGGCAAGGACGGAACCCAGCAGCCACCAGCCGCCGAACCGGAGCCAACGGGCGGCCGGACCACGAACGGGTGTGTGCAGCAGCCACCACAACACGGCAACCGATGCCGCGGCCAGTGTGGCGACGGCGTTCACCGCACCCATCAATGCCAGTGCGCATGCCGATTGGAAGGCGAGGCGCCGCAAAGAGTTCGTCGGCTGTACTCGGTTCAATGCGATGACCACCGGCGCGAGCACCCAGGGCGCCAGCATCACCGGCAGTGTCTCCGACGAGATGGATCCGATGGTGGTCATCACCCGCGGGCTCAGGACGAACACCAGGGCCGCACAGATGCGCGACCACCGCGATCCCACCCCGAGGGCGTCGGCGAGGCGTATGAAGCCCACGAACCCGACCCACAAGAGCAGCGCCCACCACAGGCGCTGGATCACCCAGGGCGGTATCGCGAGGAGATCCCCCAGCGCGAAGAAAGCACCGTGCGGGAAGAAGTAGCCGTACGCCTGGTTCTGCACCTGGCCGAGTGGGGCGATCGACGACCACAGGTGGGCCGCACGCCCGAGAAAGGCGAGGGGGTCGCCGGTCAGGTCGAGCTTGGTGTCGGCGGCGATCAGGCCGGGAGATTGAACGAATGACGCCAGCAACGCCCACAGAGCTGCAAAAAGCAGTCCCCGTTTGGTCAGTTTGTGACTCCGGCGTTGTCCCTGGTGCCGTAGTCCACCGAGCCCTTCACGAATCCGCTGTCGGCGTTGAAGCTGTTCACGTCGGTGGCGGGCTTGTCCTCGGACGTCAGTACTCCACCCAGAAATACCGCCGCGATGGCCACGACCACGCCCAGGAGTCCAGCAACGGCGCCGGCGATCAGGCGGTTGTTCATCATGGCAGCGAAGTTACCACCCGTGCTCTGGTGCGCAGGTCGGCGCGGGTATCCACGCGGCGCTTGGCACACCCCGCCGGCACCACGAGCACGGGTCGGTGGCAGTGCTTGAGGACGTGCTCGGAGACGCTGCTGTGGAGCAGTGCACGCAGGCCGGACGACCCACGGGTGCCCGTGACCAGGATGTCGACGTCGAGGGTGTCCGCGGCGTCCACCAGCGCACCCCACACGGTGGAATCGACCTCGGCGAGTCGTCCTTCGGCGCGCAGGCCGGCGGCGATCGCGCGTTCGACTCCCCGGGCGTTGCGGGTGCGGGCATCCTCGTGGAGGGCATCGTCGATGTCCTGGTCCACCACCGAGTGCAGCACGGGCTGCATGCCTCCCGAGAGTGCGGACAGGCGTGCGCTCTGGTGCACACCCGATTCCCATGCGGTGACCACAAACGCGCGGTGGGCGGCGAGGAAACGGCCGGCGTAGTCGATCGCGCGGTCCGCGTTCTCGGTGCCGTCGTAGGCGATCATGATGGTGTCTTGCTTGCCGGTACCGGACTGACTGGACATGGCGTTTTCCTCCCGTACGGGCTTGTAAGCCTCAGAATAGCGCTCAATGTAACCCACGTCACACTGTGGCGGCGTGCAACACTCGTGCCATGTTCGCTCGCCCCCGGCCCAGCCCGACCCGACCTCGCGCAAGGCTTGAAAGAGCCGGTCGACCTGCGTCGACGCGCGGCCGACGGCATCGCCCCGGCCGCACCCTCGCGGTGCTCGCGGTCAGCGTGTCGATGCTCGCCGCATGCAGCAGTGACGATGGAGGAAGCGGCCTCAGTTCCTCCACGGCCTACGCCCCGTCATCGTCGTCGGTGGCATCGTCGTCGTCGGCCTCCGCCGCACCGCGGGTGGTGCCGGCAGCCTGTGGCGCACGGGAACTGGCCGAGATGTCGCCTCGGCGCAAGCTGGCCCAGCTGCTGGTCGTCGGGGTGACCGGCACCGAGGATGCAGTGGACATCGTGCGCCGGGAGCAGATCGGTGGCGTCTTCATCGGCAGCTGGACCGACCTCGGGATGTTGTCCGACGGCGGGGTGGCTTCTGTACAGAAGGCGGCCGAGACGCCGGTCATGGTGACGGTCGACCAGGAAGGTGGCCGCGTCTCGCGGTTGTCCGGCCTCGGTATCGACAGTCCGTCGGCGCGCGAACTGGCCGCGACGATGACGGTGGAGCAGGTGCGTGCCCTGGCCAAAGAGCAAGGCCTGCAGATGAAAGAGCTCGGCATCACCGTCGACTACGCGCCCGTCGCCGATGTGAGCGACGAATCCGACGACGAGGTGATCGGGGACCGTTCGTTCAGCGACGACCCAGCAGAGGTGACCCGTTACGCGAACGCCTACGCGCACGGTCTGCAGGACGCGGGGATCATGCCGGTGTTCAAGCACTTCCCCGGTCACGGACACGGGTCCGGTGACTCTCACACGGGAACTGTGGCGACCCCGGATCTCGACGAACTGCAGAACAGTGACCTGGTTCCTTACCGGACGTTGATCCAGCCGGGGGTGGCGGTGATGGTCGGGCATCTGATCGTGCCGGGCCTGACCGGTCCGGACACCCCCGCCAGCATCAGCGAACCCGCGATGTCCCTGCTGCGCGACGGCACGGGATATGGCGGCAAGCCCTTCGACGGTCCGATCTTCACCGACGATCTGTCAGGCATGGCGGCCATCAGCGCCAAGTACGGCATCGAGAAGGCGGCCACCCTGGCGATCAGCGCCGGCGCCGACATCGCCCTGTGGCTCTCGACCGACAAGGTGCCCGCCGTGCTCGACGCACTGACTGCGGCGATGGGTTCCGGCACTCTGCCGGCCCAGCAGGTCGATGAATCGGTGGTCCGGGTGCTGCGTGCCAAGGGTGAACTCGACTGCTGATCAGAACTCGACTGCTGATCGGGCGCCGAGGCCCCTTGACGGGCCGCGGCGAACTTACCGGCTGGTAAGGTGACATTCGTCTGAATTCAAAGGGGGTGTGGTCGTCGTGGCCGGAGGAACGAAGCGTTTGCCACGCGCCGTACGAGAGCAGCAGATGCTCGACGCCGCTGTGCAAGTGTTCGCCGCCAACGGTTTTCGAGAGACATCGATGGACGCGATCGCTGCCCAGGCCAGTATCAGCAAGCCGATGCTCTACCTCTATTACGGCTCCAAGGACGAACTCTTCGGCGCGTGCATCAGCCGCGAAGGCGCACGGTTCATCGAGGCGATGAGTTCCGGGTTCGACCCCAATCTGCGCCAGCACGACCAGGCCCGCACGGTCATCTACAGCTTCCTGCGTTATGTGCACGACAACCGCGAATCATGGCGAGTGCTCTACCGCCTCGCCAGCGGTCAGGCCAAGTTCGCCGGCCTGGTGGCCGCGAGCCGCGCCCGGCTGATCGAGATGGTCGCCGATCTGCTGCGTCGGGGCACCACCGTCCCGCACCCCAGCGACACCGACTTCGAGCTGATGGCCGTAGCGCTCGTCGGGGCCGGTGAGGCTGTCGCCGACCGGATCTCCGAGGGCGACATCGACCTCGACGTCGCCGCCGACCTCATGGTCTCGATGGGCTGGAAAGGCCTGGCGGGCGACCGCCCCTGAACCGGCTGCCCCTGACCAAAGATGGTGGGTTCGGGCGAGCCCCACCAGGGGAAATGCTCGCCCGAACCCACCAATTCGGGGTCAGCGGATGGTCGCCGTGAGGTGCGGGTACCCCTTCTTGGGATGCAGCACCGAGAGGTCGAATCCGTCGCCGGTCCGGGTGGTGTAGAGATTCACCTTGGCGGGCAACACGATCGGCTTGCCGAACCGCACGTTGTAGGTGACCTTGTCGTCCAGTTGCCCTTCGACATTCGCCACCACGCGCGCAGCGGTCCACATCCCGTGGGCGATGGCCCGCGGGAACCCGAATGCCTTGGCGCCCAGGTCACTCATGTGGATCGGGTTGCGGTCGCCGCTCGCAGACGCGTACTTGCGAATCAGGCCAAGGTTGGCGACCAGCGTCGCGTCCGGGGGCGCCGGACGACGGTCCTTGGGGGCTTCGCCGCGTTCACCACCGGACAAGCTGGTGCGCTGCTGACTGAGGAACGTCGCGGTCTGACGGGTGACCAGCTCGTTGCCTACAGAGAACTCGGAGATCGCATCGACCAGCATCCCCTTGCGGTGCTCTCGCAGATTCTCCGTGTGTGTACGGATGCTCAGCGGCTCGGTCACCGCGACCGGGCGGATGCGTTCGATGGTGTTCTCCACGTGCACCGAACCCACCGCCGAGAACGGGAAGTCGCGGGCGACAAGCAGTTCCATCACGAGCGGGAACTGCATCACGAACGGGAAGGTCAGCGGCAGGGTGCCGCCGAACCGCTGACCGGTGCTGGCGCAGTACGCGCGCAGCTGGTCGAGGTCGACCTTCACATCGGACAGGGCCAGTTCGGTGTCGGGAAGGTGCGCGTCGGCCTTGACGGGGCCGGACTTGCCGATACCGGGCAACATTCCGACCACCGCGCGACGATAAATGTCGGAAGTGGCCGGAAACCCTTTCAGCTCAATGGTTTTCGGCACGTCACGCTCCCAGCATGCTCTGACCGCACACGCGAACCACGTTGCCGGTCACCGCGCTCGAGGCCGGATTGGCAAAGTATGCAACGGTTTCGGCGACATCGACGGTCTGACCGCCCTGCTGCAGCGAGCTGATCCGACGGCCCACCTCGCGGGTGGCCAGCGGGATGGCCGCAGTCATCGCGGTCTCGATGAAGCCGGGCGCAACAGCGTTGATGGTGATCTTCTTCTCCGCCAGAACCGGCGCGTAGGCGTCGACGAGCCCGATCACCCCGGCCTTGGACGTGCCGTAGTTGGTCTGACCGCGGTTGCCCGCGATGCCGGCGATGGACGACACATCGATGACCGCGCCACCCTCGCGCAGTGCGCCGGCCTCGAGCAGGTCGTCGACCAGCTGCTGCGGGGCGATCAGGTTCACGCCGATGACCGCGTTCCAGCGGGCGTCGTCCATGTTGGCGAGCAGCTTGTCGCGCGTGATGCCGGCGTTGTTGACGATGATGTCGATGCCGCCGTGACGTTCGAGTGCGTGCGCGGCGAGCTTGGCGCCGGCGTCGGGAGCGGTGACGTCGATCGGTAGCGCGGTGCCGCCGACCTTGTTGGCAGTGGCCGACAGCGCTTCACCGGCCGCGGGGATGTCGGCGGCGATGACGTGGGCGCCGTCGCGCGCGAGGACCTCGGCGATGGTGGCGCCGATACCGCGGGCGGCACCGGTGACAACGGCAACCTTGCCGGTCAGCGGCTTGTCCCAGCTGGCCGGGGCAACAGCATCTTTCTCGTCGACGCGGATGACCTGGGCGTCCACAAACGCCGACTTCGCCGACAACAGGAATCGCAGGGTCGACTCCAGTCCGCTCAAACCGGTCGTGGCATCGGGGGAGACGTAGACGAGCTGGGCGGTTGCGCCGTTGCGCAGTTCCTTGCCCAGCGAACGGGTGAAGCCCTCGAGCGCGCGCTGTGCGACATGCTCGCTCGGGTTCTTGATCAGCTCCGGAGTGGTGCCGATAACCACGAACCGCGCACTGTTGCCCGCCGACCGGATGGTGGGCGCGAAGAACTCGAACAGCTGCGACAGCTCGGACGACTTGGTGATGCCGGTGGCATCGAGCACCGCGGCGCCCAACTTGTCTGCTCCACGACCACTCGTGTTGTTCACAATCAGCTCATAGTCGTCTCCGAGAAGCTCACGAAGGGGCTCGATCAGCCGACCGTTGCCGCCGATCAGGACGGGCCCGGCCAGTGGAGGCTCGCCGGCCTTGTAGCGGCGCAGCGTGGGCGGCTGTGGCAAGCCGACCTTGCTCGCGATGAACGCGCCCGGTCCTGAGCTGACGATGGTCGAGTAAAGGTCGGTGGTTCCTGTGGCAGACACGTGCACTCCCTTTTCTTTGCTTTTGAACGCCTCGCGTACGGCATGTGTGTTGTGTGCACCACCCGAGTCGGGCATATCCCGGGGGCGGCTCGACAACGAACTTACTCGGGAGTAAGAATACGCCATAAGAGCCATCCACAACTTGGGAGATCCACAGTGGTATCGAATAACCAGACCCGTACCGTGCGACCTGTCGCGATCGTCGGCGGCAACCGGATCCCGTTCGCCAAGCAAGACGGGGCCTACGCCAAGGCCAGCAACCAGGACATGTTCACCGCCACTCTCGACGGCCTGATCAGCAGGTTCAGCCTGCAGGGCGAGCGGCTGGGCATGGTGGCCGGTGGTGCCGTGCTCAAGCACGCGCGCGACTTCAACCTCATCCGCGAGTCGGTTCTCGGCTCGGCGTTGTCGCCCTACACCCCCGCCTTCGACCTCCAGCAGGCCTGCGGCACCGGTCTCCAGGCCATCTCTGCTGTGGCCGACGGCATCGCGACGGGCAAGTTCGACGCCGGTATCGGCGGCGGCGTCGACACCACCTCCGACGCCCCGATCGCGGTATCCGAGGATCTGCGGCAGTCGCTGCTGGCGGTGAACCGGGCCCGCAGCACCGTCGACCGCCTCAAGGCCATCGCAAAACTCCCGACGTCGCTGGGCATCGAGATCCCACGCAACGGTGAGCCACGTACCGGCATGTCCATGGGTGAGCACGCCGCGATCACCGCCAAGGAGTTCGGCATCAAGCGGTCCGACCAGGACCAACTCGCCGCAGCCAGCCACAAGAACATGGCGGCCGCCTACGACCGCGGCTTCTTCGACGACCTGATCACCCCGTTCCTCGGGCTCACCCGCGACCAGAACCTGCGGCCGGGAAGCACCGTCGAGAAATTGTCGACCCTCAAGCCGGTCTTCGGGGCGTCCCTCGGCGACGCCACCATGACTGCGGGCAACTCGACTCCGCTGACCGACGGCGCTTCTGCTGTGCTGTTGAGCACCGATGAGTGGGCCGCGGAGAAGAAGCTGCCGGTGCTCGCACACCTCGTGGATGTCGAGACCGCCGCGGTCGATTACGTCAACGGGCCCGACGGCCTGCTCATGGCTCCCACCTACGCGATCCCGCGTCTCCTCGAGCGCAACGGCCTGACCTTGCAGGACTTCGACTACTACGAGATCCACGAGGCCTTTGCGTCGGTCGTCCTGTGCACGCTGGCGGCGTTCGAGTCCGACGCGTACTGCAAGGAGCGGTTGGGCCTCGATTCGGCGCTGGGCAGCATCGACCGCAGCAAGCTCAACGTGAACGGGTCCTCGCTGGCGGCCGGCCATCCGTTTGCTGCCACCGGCGGCCGGATCGTCGCCCAGACCGCCAAGCAGATCAAGGAGAACGGCGGTGGACGTGCGCTGATCTCCATCTGCGCTGCCGGCGGACAGGGCGTCACCGCGATCATCGAGGCGTGATCGAGCGCCGGGTATTGCACATCTGGAAAAACTTTTTTGAAGGTGTGTAACGCCCGGCGCCCCTACGGCGAAGTACTTGATAACTCCGGTTGAGCTGCACGACCCCCGACCCTGTAGCTCAACCGGAGCCCTATTTTCCCCGGTGTGACAATCCGCCGGTTCCTCTGGTCGCTCGTCGACCCGGCCCGTACCGCTCTCGAAGTGAGGCTCGCGGCCTCCCGATGTGGCGTCGGCTACAACCGTCCGTCGGACGCAATAAACAGCTGTCTCTTGACGTTTGGAATTTCGCTGTGTGAGTCAGCCGCCCTTGTCGGGCGGGAGATATCAGGAGGTGGATGATGAGTTCCTACTCGCCGCCGGCGACATGGACGTCACCGACGTTCCGTGCCCACACTCGTCCGATCGGCGACGAACCCGGGCCGGGCTGGTCGGGTTATCTGGTGGTCGCGGCAGTGCTCGGACTGCTGGCGCTGATGTTGATCGGCGCCACCCCGAGCTGACGTCCGCCGGGCCCGCCGCGTCTCGGCACCGGCGGGCCCCGGCCACAGCCCGATCACACCGCGGAAGGCCCGATCACACCGCAGAGGGCGCAGACACCTCGAACCGGAGACCGAAGTTGTTGAAGGTGAGGGGAAGCGGCGCGTCGGGCGACAGGTGTGGGGTGGAGGTCAGCGTGAAGCGCGCGCCCCGCAGCAGATGGGCCAGGAACGTGCTGGTGGTGAACAAGACGAGGTTCTCGCCGGGGCATCGAGCCGGTCCAGCGCTGAAGGGCACCAGATCCGGGCGTGCTGCGGCCCGGCCGTCGCTCCAGATGTCCGGGGCGAACGTGTTGGCGTAGTTCGCCAGTTCGGAGTCCCGATGGAAAACAGGTGCCTGGATGATGACTCCGGCACCGGCTTTGGCCACCATCGAGCGGTCGTCGCCCCAATAGGTGTCGGCTGTGGTGTCCCGCAGGATGCTGGGCGTGGTGGGCCACAACCGCACCGATTCCAGCATGCAGTCGCGAAGGAAGTCGTACGTGCGCGGCTCCGCGTCGTCGGATCCGACCTCGGACAACGCCCGCTGCATCTGCTCGGGATGCGTGGCCAGCAGTGCCAATGCACGGCTCATCGCCATTCCCGCGGCGTCGAATGCGAACAGCCAGTGGGGCATCTGCCCGATGGGGTCGACCGCAGGTGTTGTCGGTATCTCGCCGAGTGCCGCTGCCAGACTTCCGGGGGCCGGGTCGGCGACGTACTGGTACAGCCGCTCGATGAACCGCTCTCGTCGCATCGGGTGCGGACGTGACAGGAATGACCAGTTTCCGGCGGCCCGGAGTTTTCTCAACAGGTCGGTGGTCTGCTCGTCGTCGCGTGCAGCATCGCCGAACGTGATCCGCCGTACCGCTTTCCACCAGGCGATCACAAGGTCGTCGGCGCTCATCGACCCCGCTTCTGTCATCTGAGAGAGAAGGACGTCTGCTTCCTGGCCGGCGACGTCCGCGATGGTGCCGGCCATTCTGTGCAGCTCACGTGGGGTGTCGAGCGCGGCGACGTTGACCAGCCGCCGTTGCTCACGGAGATGTCCCTCCGAGATGAGAACCGCATGCGGCTGAAAGGGGTTGAGCGCAGCCTTCTTCTCCCGGGTCGCCGGATTGAACGGATCCGGCGATTCCTCGAGCACGCGCTGGACGTCGGCAGGATCGAGGATCACCAGAATCCGACGGCCGGGCAGCACCAGCTCGACGGGCCCGGACCCGTACTGCTCGCGCAGTCGGCACGCGCACTTGAGTGCGGTGGAGTCGGCCTGCACACGCTCGAGCCCGGCCATCACCAGTGGTCGGCGCACGATGACACCGGCAGCGATGGCGGCAAATCCGAGTTCCGCGAGCACGCGTAGTGCACCGGCGCCGCGAATCCTGGGTACCGGAGTGGTGTGCCCGGCGGACATGTTCGCGGATGTCGTTTCGGTCATGGGTGGTCCTCTCTGGCAAGAGCGCTTCGACTTCACAGAGTCGACCCACTGACGGCTGGTCTGGGCCTGTGCGCGATGTGGTGGCCGAATTCCCACTGCTGATGGGCTTAAACCCGGTCGACGGGGTTTGAAGTGGTGCCGTTGTGGGCACACTTCGCCGAGCGCGACGCGCTGTGTGCCCGCATTCCGTGGGCTCACCGGGGTGACTTATCGAGGTGGACTGTCTGATGCGTGGGGATTCGTCATCGATCCTGTGCCTGTGGTGCGGATTCGAGCTCGCGGCCTCAAGATTTGCTGGCCCGGCCGCCGCTGCTGCCGTGGCCACCGTGAACGGCTGGTCGGTGAGCGACCACCACACGCTGTGTCCGTCATGCGCCACGGCCTTCGCGGCAATCCAGCAGAACGTCCTGGATGAAGATCGCGGCTGCCCATCAACGGTTGGTTAGGGTAACCTTCCCCGCATGGGATTTTCGTATGCGCGGGTGGTCGAGAACACCGAGCTGAACCCGCGGCTCCGCCGGATCGTTTTCTCCGTACCTGACGTGGCCGTCCTCGAACTGCCTGATCTTGCGGATGAAGTGGTCGGCATCTACTTTCCGACCGCTGGTGGCGGCCGGCCCCCGGCGATGGAGAACCGGGATGGTGTCTGGGGCTATTACGACCAGGAGACCCCGCCGGAGGGTCGCAATTACACGGTGCGCTCCGTCGATCGGACTGCCAACACGATGGTCGTCGACTTCGTGGTCCACGACCATGGCGTCGCCACCTTGTGGGCGCAGGGTGCCCGGGTCGGCGACGAAGTCGGGATGTCACACGCTCGCGGCTGGTACCGCCCTGAGGCAACCTCCGAGTGGCAACTGCTGGTCGCCGACCTCGCGGGACTGCCCGCGCTCGCCCGGATCATCGAAGGACTGTCAGCCCAGACCCGGGTCACCGCCATCGTGGAGGTTGTCGACGAGTCCGACCTCGACTATCTGCCCCGGCGCGACAACGTGGACCTCATCAGTCTGATCGGCAGCGGAAATGGCTACGGCGACAGCCGACTCGGCGAGGCAGTCGAGCGGTTCGGTCATCCCGAGGGCCGCGGGTACTGCTGGTTCGCCGCCGAGGCGAAGGCATCGCGGACTGTGCGCAAGCACTTCCGTAAACAGTTCGGATGGAAGGCCGATCAGTGCGACATCATCGGCTACTGGCGATTCGACGGCGAGGCCTGGGCCAAGAGGTTCGAGAAGGTCGGTGGCGAGCTGTACGCGGTGTACGCGGCAGCTCTCGCCGAGGGCAAGAGCGAAAAGGTGGCTTCGGAGATCTTCGACGACGCGCTCGAACGCGCTGGGCTTTGATCTCGCCGCACTTCATTCCGCAGTGAACATCGGCCGCCCCGACACCGGGTCACGGCTGATCCGGGCGCGTACGTCGAACACCGTGTGCAACAGGTCGGCGGTCAGCACCTCGTCCGGATGACCGTCGGCGATGATCGTGCCGTCGCGCATCGCGACGATCCGGTCGCAGTATCGCGCGGCCTGGTTGACGTCGTGGAGCACCATCACAACCGTTTTGTCATGTGCGCGAACGAGTTCGACGATCAGTTCCATCAGATCGATCTGATGGCGGATGTCGAGATACGTGGTCGGCTCGTCGAGAAGCAGCACGCCCGTGTCCTGGGCGAGTGCCATCGCGATCCAAGCCCGTTGACGTTCACCGCCCGACAACGAATCGAGGCGCCGTTCGGCCATCGACGTCACTCCCGCCATCGACATCGCCCTGGCCATCACCTCGTCGTCGCGGCGACTGAGTATGGCAAGGGGACCGAGCCGCGGATACCGGCCCTGCTCCACCAGCTCACGAACTCGCAATCCTGCCGGGATCGTGGAGGTCTGCGGAAGGATCGCGAGCCTGCGTGCAACGTCGACCGTCTTGCGCGTGGCGATGGGTTGACCGTCCAGTCGAACCTCGCCATGGTGGGGGGTGAGTACCCGGGCCAAAGCCATCAGCAGCGTGGACTTGCCCGAGCCGTTGGGCCCCACCAGGGCTGTTGCGGTACCGGACTCGATTCGCAGGTTCAGGCCGTCGACCACGGCACGTCCGCGATAGCCGAGTTCGAGGTCGAATCCCTCGAGCAGCGGCGGACTTTGATTCATCTGCGTTCCTTTCGGACGAGCCAGATCAGGTACGGCGCACCCAGTGACGCGGTGACGGCGCCGACCGGGAGGCCGGTGACTGCCGGGCCACTCCCGGGCAGATCGAGTGTGATGCTGAAGGCCAGGAGATCCGCGGCCGACAGAGCGATTGCCCCGAGCACCATGCTGACGGGTATCAGATCCCGGTAGTCGCCGCCGACGAGGATGCGCGCCAGATGTGGTGCCATCAAACCGATGAATGCCACCGTGCCGGCTGCCGTGACGGCCGCTGCGGCCGCGAGCACCGCGACCATCAGCAGCACGAAACGGGTTCGCGCCGTGCGCAATCCCAGACCCGTGGCGGTGATGTCGCCGAGCGAGAGGACATTGACCCGCGAGGATGCGAGCAGAGCACACACCACCAGTACAAGGACCCAGGGCCACAGGGCATTCCAATCGGACTGCGTACGCGCGTTGAGTGACCCGATGAGCCATCGGAGCACCACACCCATCGGCTGCGCGTCGACGACAAGCAGCAACGAGGTGACTGCCCCGAGGATGGCGCCCAACAGGATCCCCGCCACCGCGAGTGAGCGTCGGCCGACCAGGTACAGCACGACACCGGCGGCGACTGCGCCGACCAACGATGCGATGGCTGCCATGTCCTGTTGTGGGAACACGAGTATGGCCACGACAACACCGAGTGCCGCGCCAGCTCCGACTCCGGTGGTTCCCGGTTCGGCGAGTGGATTGCCGATCACGGCTTGCAGCAGTGCGCCCGAGAGAGCAAGCAGGACACCGGCACCCATGCCGACGAGTACCCGGGGGAGGCGGTACTTGAGGACGATGACCTCGTGTGCGCGGACATCCGACGTGCCCGTCAGCACCCGAAAGGTGTCGGCGGCGCCGAGGTCGGAACGCCCGATCATCAGATGCGCCATCACGAGTGCGACGAGCACGACCGCGCCGCCGGCCAGGAGGGGGAGGGGCCGCAGCAGGTTCGGTTCCCTCATGCCGCCGAGTCCTGGCGGCGTAGTGCGATGAGCAGCGTCGGGACGCCGATCAGGGTGGTGGTGATACCCACTGGGATCTCGATGGGATACAGCGCAATTCGGGACAGAAGGTCGGCTGCGGTGAGCAACACCGCGCCCGCGACCGGGGTCAGCCAGAAGACCCGGCGGGCGCTTGTGGTGCGCAGCGCCCACCTGCACAGGTGCGGCGCCAGGAGGGCCACGTACGCCACCGGGCCGCACACGCAGGCGACAACCGCGGCCAGGACACCCGCGCACCCGAGCGCCGACAACCGTGCACGAAACACGTTGATGCCCAGGCCTGCCGCAACATCGTCGCCGAGCGACAGCGCTGCCACGCGGTGCCGCAGGAACAGGGCTGCCGGTACGGCGACGACGAGCCAGGGAGCGACCACCGCGACGTGTGGCCAGCCGCGATCGCTGAGGCTCCCCAGCAGATAGCGAAACAGCAATGGCAGGTTGCCCTCGGTGCCCAGGCTCACGAGCGCGATCACGAGTCCAGACGCCAACGCGGTGACCGCCGAGCCCATCAACAGCATCGTGGTGGGGTCGTGGGTTTTTCCCACTGCCACCAGCACCGTCGAGCCGGCCACTGCGGCGCCGAGCAGTGCGACGTACGGCAGCTGGTGCAGTCCCACCGGCAGCGCGAGCACGGTCACCGCGGTCAACACCACGGCAGCGCCCGAGGACACGCCCAGGAGTTCGGGACCGGCGATGCGGTTCTGCATCGCGTCCTGCATCAAGATGCCCGCCAGGCCAAGGGCGGCCCCGCACATCACCCCGAGCAGGGCTCGTGGCAACCGGGAATCAGCCACGTAAGGGTGAAGGGGATCGGACGCGTCGGTGAGTGCGGCGAAAGCCTCGAGTGGCGTCGCCACCGGGTCCCCGGCGCACAGGGCGGCCACCACCACGACTGCGATCGCGGCCGTACCCAGCAGCAACGAGCCGAGGAGCCGTCGGTTGGGTCGCCTCTGGGCAGTCGTATTGACAATGGTTATCATTTCGCTCAACATCATCTGCAAGGGAGATCGAATGCGCAAGTCCACCGCTCTGTCCACCACCCGCGGCCTCGTCGCGGCCGCATCGGCATTGGCGTTACTGGGGGTGGCAGCCTGCGGCACCGACAGTGACGAGCCGGCCGCCGAGTCGATCGTCGTGACCGACGCAACCGGCACCACGGTCACCTTGGAGGGCCCGGCCGACCGAATCGCCTGTCTGACAATGATCTGCGTCGATGCACTCAAGGAAGTGGGGATCACCCCCGTCGCTTACCGGGAGGAATTGGCCCTCGATGAGCGGTTCTTCGGACCCGACGCGGACATGCGAAAGATCACCGGCGGCTTCGGTGAGGAAAACGTAGAAGACATCGCCATGTCCGAGCCCGACCTGGTCATCGGGCTCGGTGGAGTACAAGACGGGCTGCGAGCAGCTGTCGAGGAGTCCGCGCCGTTGTATCTGGTCGATCCGTCCTCGTGGCAGGACTCGGTCGAGTTCTTGCGCACCGTAGGGCAATTGACGGGCAAGCAGGCAGAGGCGGACGCTGCGGCCCAGTCGTTTGTCGAGCGTGTCGAAACCGCGCGCCAGAACCGCAGTGGCCTCACCACGTTGTCGATGTACGGGGAGCCGGGAAGTCTCGGTGTCGACTCCGTCGAAACGCCGGTCGGTTCGCTTCTTGCCGAGGTCAGTGACTACCCATGGCCTGCCGGTACCGATGCCTTCGCAACCGTGTCGGTTGAGCAGATCGCAGGCGTCAACCCTGATGTCATCTTCGCGCAGGCATTTTCGTCCGGCGACGACGCGGAACCGCTGTCGGCGCGACTGGCAACGAATCCGATCTGGCCCTCGATCGCGGCAGCACAGAACAACCGCGTGGTCGAGGTCGAGGCGAGCCTATGGGCAACCGGTCGCGGAACCGTGTCGTTGGGCATTGTCCTCGATGAGGTGACGGGCGAGTTGGCAAAGTCCTGACGGATGGCGCCACGCTATTGAAAATGATTGTCAAATAGCCTAGCGTGAGTACTGGTCGTTCGATGAGCGACCGATTCGGTTGCGATGCAGCCGAATTCACTACAAGCGAAGGAGATTCATGAACGACAATGAGTTCTTCCGTTCCATCCAGGCGCCGGTGAGCTTGGCGACCCATTCCGCGGGCCACAGCAACGCACTCGTCGAGAACCCGTTCGACGACGCGCAGGATTCCGAGGACTGATAGGTCCCCGCATCACCTGATGTGTCAAGAGCCCGCGTGCCATTCGAGTGACGTCCCGGGTGGCACGCGGGACCGGATGAGAAGCGAGACTCGTGCAGCTGTCCCCGAATACCGCCATATATCAAGCACATCAGGGCTTTGTCCTGCGCACCGCCGACGACGAGCACTTCGAACTCACTCTGGGTGGTGACGAGGTGCACGAGCTCTTGTCGGTGCTGTCCGGCGATGCGCCACCTGCCTCGGGCAGGGTCAGTGCCGCCCTGAGTGCGTTGGTCGACGCGGGTCATGTGGTCACCACCGTCGCGTGGCCGACGGTGGCAGTGCGTGGGCAGGGCAAGATCGCGGCCGCGACCTCGAACAGACTGGGAGCGCGGGTGTCCGGTGACATCGCGAGCGCTGACGTCGTCTGTCACGTCAGCGACGAACCCATTGATCCGGCCGAAGTCGGCGCCGTGGACCTGGCCAGCTACCGCGACGGGATCATCCAGGTGATCACGCCGCAGGCGGTCGGTGTCGCGGACGTGGTCGGCCGGCGTCGTGCCTGCGCCATCCATCGTGACCGGATGCAGTCGCATCACCGACCGGTTGACGGCGGGCTGCGGCTGGAATCGACCCTGCATCCGGTGTCTGATCGGGCAGCTGATGTGATCGCAGACCTCATCGTCAGCGAGATCGACGAGCGACAGGGTCGGTCGATCACCGAGTCGCCGACGAGCCGCTCACAGCATCTGCTGGTCACTGTCGACCTACGCACCCTGCGGATTGTCCGGCGACCTGTGTTGCCCATTCCCGCTGTGCCGCAATGACTTGTTCGCTGACCGATGCCCAGGTCGACGGACTTCACACAAATGTTTTCCTGCCGGACACCGCGCCGAGGTCCATC
The DNA here is from genome assembly GCF_051487485.1 of Williamsia muralis. Lineage (GTDB taxonomy): Bacteria > Actinomycetota > Actinomycetes > Mycobacteriales > Mycobacteriaceae > Williamsia > Williamsia muralis_B. Next base: position 244,000 of record NZ_JAHVCV010000007.1, read on the forward strand.
CTCATCATCCGCACGCCCTACGATGCCGCCGCCTATCGGGCAGAAGCGCACGCATGGGTTCGTCGGGGAATCGCAGTGGTCACCCAGGATGTCCGGGGACGGCACCGGTCCCGCGGCCGTTTTCGGCCGTTCGAGAACGAGGGGGCCGATGGGCTCGCGACCCTGCAGTGGGTTGCGAGCCGATCCTGGGCCGGCGCACCGGTGATCCTGTACGGCACGTCGTACTCCGCGCACTGCGCGGTGGAGACTGCGATCGCCGCGGCACAGGCGGGGGTCCACGTCGGCGGGGTGTCGGTGGCGGTTCCCGCGCTCGGTCTCGGTGAGACGGCCCGCAATATCGATGGTTGCCTTTATCTGCAGTCGCGGGTGGGCTGGTGGCTCGAACACGGAGAAGGACCCGAATCGCCCGGCGCCGCAATCCCTGAGGGTCTGCTCGACACGCTGCCGGTGGCCGACATCGGTCGCCGCGCCACACCGCCGATCACGGCGTGGGAGAGAGTGATTCGAGCCGGCCGTCGAGACCGTGAACGAGGTGGCGAGGTTTCGCGGCTACGCTGTCCGTTGCTTGCCATCGGTGGCATGGCGGATTGGTTCGCGCAGGACACCGTCGACCTCTGGACGTCCTGGGGTGGCCCGGCGGCGCTGGTCATGGGCCCCTGGGACCACAGCCTGCTTGGTTCCGACCGAGCCCACCGCATGGAGTCGTGGATCGATGACGTGTGTGCGGGCACCCCCACAACCGGCGCGCAGGTGCACGGCCTGCCTGGAGGGACGGTGGACCTGACCAGGTGGCCGAGCACTGTGTTGTCCACCGTTCTGTCGGGCGGCCGATTTCCTGCCGACCCCACCGATCCCTTCCCTTCGATGGCTAACAGGGCAGACGTCAGCGAGGCGGCCGCGCGGCCCGATTGCCTTGTTCTCGACCTGCCGAACCATTCTGACGTGGTCGTCGGAACGCCCACTGTGCGAGTGCATTCGACTGACACCGTCGGTCACTGGGGCGCTCTGCTCGCCATCCGGCGCCGCGACGGTCGACTCGAACAGGCGGCGCACGGTATGTCCACACACACGACGATCCACCTCACCCCGGTGGCCGCCCACCTCGACACAGGAGAATCGATGGTCCTCATCCTCTCGGCGCATTCCTTCCCTCGCCACGCGCGGGATCTCCAGTCGCTCAGCGATCACCTCGCCGGCACCGAAACGCGTGCAGTCCTGCGCGAGGTCGAGTCCGTCACGTTGGATATGCCGGCATGAACCCGACTGTGGCAGAGTCGAACACATCGACCGTCCTGTCGGCCGAGGACCTGATCGATCCGTACGCCGGCGTCATCCGGGCTCTGCACCCCGTGGATCGGCTCGACGCGATGCCCGAGCGGTATGTAGGACTGACCGCCGAGATCGCCGACACCAGAACGCATGGGAACTGGCCGAGTGACCTGGTGTCTCTCGGAACCACCTTCGCCGACGAGGCGGGTGCCCGTATCGCGGCGATCGGCGAGGCGGTCGAGCGGTACTGCGGCAACTACGTGCCGAAAGACTTGCTGCGGGCGACATCTCGGGAGTTACGCAGCGCGGGTGTGCGCCATCTCGGGCCCGATGAACTGAACTTCTTCGCTGAGTGGCAACTCGAGACGCCGCGGTTCCCGTTCGAGCGGTTCACCCATGACACCGTGATCGCGTGGTGCGAGGGCCGCGGTGATGACGGGGAACCGACCCTGGTGCCTGCGTCGTACGTCTATCTCAACTGGCGTACCGGCACCCGTAAGCGCGACCCCTGGCTACACCATCTGAACTACGCGGGCATCGCTACCGGAGCGGGCCTGGACGATGCCGCCGCCCGAGGGTTGCTCGAACTCGTCGAACGGGACTCACTGTCGTTGTGGTGGCATCTGAATCTGCCCGCCCGCGGTATCGACATCGGTAGCGTGCCAGGCCTGGCCGAGGACCTCGGTGACACCCGATTACGTTGCCACCTGCTCGAATTGCCCGCATACTTCGGTGTCCCGGTGGTCGCTGCGGTGATCCACGATCCGGAGCTGGGGATCGTGGCGGGGGGGTTCTCCGCCAAGCTCGACCCGGCCGAGACCGCCCGAAAGGCGGTACTCGAGGCCATTCACAGCTGGGTGTTCACGCGGGGCCTGCTCGAGCCCGACGGTTGGGTGTTCGGCTCCATGGAGGCCGGGGTGCTCTCGCGCGGGTTGTATCTGGACCATCGGGCGGACCGCAGTTACCTCGACGCCGCCGGTGTGCGGAGTGAGCATGTCCGCGATCTCGGGGCGCAGGCGCAGGTGTGGCTGGATCCACTGACGCAGGAATCGCTGCTGCCGCGCTTCACCGAACCGGCCACCACGGTGGGTATCGACGAACTGCCCATCGGCGACCTCCGCAATCTCAAGCACCGACTGCGAGCCGCCGGCCACCAGATCGTTGTCTGCGACATCACCACCCCCGACATCGCACTGACGCCGCTGCGGGTGGCGCGGGTGTGCGCCGCCGGGTTGATCCCGAACGCCCCGGCGGGGTTCCCTTACTTCGGTTTGCCGCGGTGGCGGGAGGTGGCCCGAACAGAGGCGACGGGCTGCGACCCGGACGAACCGAATTCGTTGCTGCTGGTGGCCCCTCCGAGCTTATGAACCCGTTTCGCACATTCGTCGTCGCGCGCGCGATCTGCTGGGCGGGCAACGCCGTCACGCTGGTGGCACTGCCGCTTCTCGTCTATCAGCAGAGCGGCTCGGCACTGCTGTCCGGTGTGACGTTTGCCGTCGAGTCGCTGCCCTATCTACTGTTCGGGCTCTTCGCCGGGGCGGTGGCGGACCGGTTCGACCGCAAGTCCATCCTTGTTGTCGCCCAGATGCTGAGTGCGGTTGCGCTGGCGTCGATCCCGTTGGCAAACATTGCTGGGGACGTCCTGATCGTGCACGCCCTCACCGTTGCCTTCCTCGTGTCCACGCTGTTCGTGTTCTACGATGCGGCATCGTTCGGGGTGGTGCCCGCTCTGGTCGGGCGAGACCGGATAGCCGACGCCACAGGAACTTTGGTGTCCGTGGGTACCGTCATCGGCATCGCCGGACCGTTGTTGGGTGGTGTGGCGGCCACTGCGCTCAGTCCCGCCGGTGCGATCGCGATCGATGCGTGTTGCTATCTGTCGGCGGCGGCACTCACCGCCACCATCGCGATCCCCCCGAACGCCGTCGAAGCCGTTCCGGGCCGGCGTATCTCGGACCAGATAGGTGAGGGATTGCGATACATCTGGCAGCAGCCAGTGGTGCGCGCACTGACTCTGGTGGGAATCGGAGTGAGCCTCGCCAACGGGGTGGTGGTCGGACTGATGGTGGTGGTGGGTGTCCGGCAACTGGGCCTGGACGACGGCGATGCCCGACTGGGTGCGCTGTATGCGGCCACCGCGCTCGGGGCGTTCCTCATCAGCCTTGTCAGCGCAAAGATCCAGCGTGTCGTGGACACCGGAAAGATCACCCTCGCCGGGATCGCCATATCTGCCGGGGCGATGCTGCTGTGGGCACAGACGCCCTGGTTTGTCGCTTCGCTGGTGATCCTGGTTGTGTACCAGGCGGTCAACACGATGATCATCGTCAACGGAATCGTTGTGCGGCAATCGATCACGCCCGACGAGTTGCAGTCGCGGGTGAACACGACGGCGCGGATGATCGCCATGGGCGGTACCCCGTTCGGCGCTGCCATGGGTGGGGCGGTGGCGCAGGTCGGCGGTGTCGGTGTGGCGGTGTCCGCCGGCGCGGTGGCCCTGCTCTGTTCAGCCGTCGTCGGCTGGCGAATGGGGGTCGCCCGCCTGCCGTTGCTCGCCGACCTCACAGCGAGCGCCCACGGCAAAGGCGAGTAGTGGGACCTGGCTGCGCTGCAACGCGAGCATCTCGCTGATCCGGTTGTCATAGAACCCGGATATCGCGCAGCAGGCGAGGTCGAGTGCGGTGGCGATGAGGTACAGGTGTGCTGCAGCCAGGCCGGCATCGACATGCAGAGTGCGGTAGTGCCGCTCAGAATATTTGGTCAGGGTCACTTCGAGTTCGCCGACGAGAATGACGACAACCGGTGCGCGTCGGGCGAACTGCGGTTGAACGAGACCCTGTGCGAGTGCGCCGCGTACGTCGCCTGTTCTGCGCCGGAGCAACCGGTGGTCGCCGCGGTCGAACTCGTACACACCCACGGGTATCTCGTCGAGTGCTTGCAGCGCAACCACGTACGCGGTGGTCGACGGCAGGCCACCGGCGCTGGGGTGGAAAGTCACGGAGCGCTCCTCTCCGTCGCCGGTTCGTACGGTGCGCTGTGGACCGAGCGCCCACCGCAGCAACGCTGACAGGTCTGGGTGGCCGAGCGGGCCGTAGCTGTACCGCGAGCGCCGGTCGCGAAGCACGCGGTCGATGGGAATCGTCGGCGCGTCGGCGGGTTCGCTCAGCGTGATCACCCCGTTGTCCTCGGCCAGCCGGATCGGCGACACCGGAGGGCCCGAGTCGGTGAGGGCACTGTGAACTGCGCGTGCGCGCTCGACTCTGGTGCCCGGCAAACTATCCACCCATGTAGTCTAATGAAAATCATTCCCAATAGCTACATCTAGGAGTCTCATCGTGAAGGTTCGTGCATCACTCAAGTCGTTGAAGAACCAGCCCGGCTCGCAGGTCGTGCGCCGTCGCGGCAAGATCTTTGTGATCAACAAGGGAAACCCGCGGTTCAAGGCCCGGCAGGGGTAGTTGACTCAAGGGGTTCAGTGATCGCCGGGCCAGTCGACGTCGGCGGGCGACTTGTCGTCGCGCAATCCCTTCCAGCTGGGATGGCGGAGTTTGCCGGTGAACTCGCGGTACTCGACATCTCCGACGTATGTCGGCGTCACCCAGTGAGCGTCTTTCGTGATGGCCCGTGGGGGAGTCTGGGCGAACGGCGGAGTCGATGTCTCGATCTCGGTGAGCATCTCGATTAGTTCTCGCCGCATCGCAGACGAGAATCCTGTACCGACGTGTCCGATGTAGACGAGTTCGCCGTCTGCGTTATGAGCGCCCAGGAGCAGCGAGCCGATTCCGCCCGAAGCGGCGCCAGACCCTGGAACCCACCCGCCGACAACCACTTCGGTGTTGCTGCGCAGCGGGGTCTTGATCCAGGCGGGTGACCTGCGGCCTGGTCTGTACATCGAATCGGTCTTCTTGGCCACCACGCCCTCCAGGCCGTTCTGACGGGCGATGTCGAGCATCGTCTCGCCGTCGACGTCGGTCCAGATGGGTGGAACGCGAACCCGTTTCGATTCCAGGCCGAGGTCGTCGAGTAGTTGCCGCCGCGTGAGGTAGGGCAGGCCTGCTACGTCGTCGCCGTCGAGCTCGAGGATGTCGAACACGTAGAAGGTCGTGGGTACGTCCTTGCGGAGTTGTGCGCTCGGTTTGAGTACGTGCATGCGTTGCTGAAGGCGCGCAAACGACGGTCGGCCCGTGTCATCCAACGCAACGATCTCTCCGTCGAGCACAACCGGGCGGCTGGCCACGGCGTCGGGCAGTGCGTCGATGAGTTCGGGGAAACTGCCGGAGACGTCGTTGCCATTGCGGCTGACGAGGCTGGCCGAGGCCGAGTCGACAACCGCGATCGCCCGCTGTCCGTCCCACTTCATCTCGTATGCCCAGCCGGAACCGGTCGGCGGTGTGCCGAGGGTGGCAAGCATCGGAAGCGGCGCGTCTGTCATACCGTTCGAGTCTGCACCGTGAGGCGAGGGATGGCACCACCCCAGCCGGCGGAGTCCGGGTCTGGAAGTGAGCGCGTGACGCTGCAGGTCATCAAGGGTTGACCCGGTCAGGGTCCGGTCGAGTAGCGTTCGGCGTATGGCTCTCGATCACGGTGACCCCGGCGACGCTCCTTCTGTGCCACCTCCGCTGGCGGACATCGCCGACACCACGCGGCCGTCCGCGGCAGAGGAAGCGCGAACGCTCGTGGCCTCGACGAACATCGGCACGCTCGCCAGCCTCACCGCAGACGGCGACCCGTGGGCGTCGTTCATCACCTACGGTCTGCTCGACGGGTCGCCGGTTCTGTGCGTCTCACACATGGCCGAACACGGACGCAATCTCGCGGGCAATCCTCGGGCCAGCATCGCGGTGGTGACACCCAACGCCGAGGCCGACCCGTTGGCGAGCGCCCGCATCACGCTGGCCGGTCATGTGGAGAAGCCGAGCGAGGCCGAGTACGCGGCAGTGCGCCAGGCGCACCTGGACGGGGTGCCCGCTGCGAAGTACTACGTCGATTACAGCGACTTCTCCCTCTGGGTGTTGCGCGTCGAGCGCGTGCGGTGGGTTGGCGGGTACGGCCGCATGGACTCGGCATCCGCCGAGGCCTATGCCGCAGCGTCGCCTGATCCGGTGATCCCCAACGCCGCCGGCGCGATAGAACACCTCAACAACGACCACCGCGACTCCCTGCTCGCCATGGCCCAGACACTCGGTGGTTTCCCCGACACCACAGAGGTGACCTGTACCGGCGCCGACCGCTACGGACTCGATCTGCGTGTCACCACGCCGCGAGGCGTGGCGTACACCCGCGCGGGGTACGCATCGCCGATCAACTCGATCGACGAATTACGTTCGGCCACGGTGGAACTCGCCCGCCGCGCGCGTGGTGCTCTCTAGTTGACCAGCTGGGGATAGAGCGTCTCGATGCCGGCCGACAGGCCGGCCTTGACGTTCGCGCTGATCTCGTCGGCGATCACCTCGTAATCGCCCGCCGCGAGCCCGTCGTAGGCGAGCTGGACGATGTCGGCGGGATCGTTCTTCTCCGCGTCGACCGCGGCGGTCATCGGGGTGTCGGTGTAACCGAGGTGCAGCCCCATCACGTGCGTTCCCTGCGCCGCGAGTTCGATCCGGAACGAGTTGGTCGCCGACCAGAACGCGGCCTTGGATGCGCTGTAGTCCGCGGCGATTCCGATCCAGCTCAGTACCGAGTGCACGTCGAGGAATGCTCCTCCGCCGTTCGCGGCCAGAACCGGCGCGAACGTTCGCACCACCTGGATGGCGCCGAAGAAGTTGACCTCGAAGGTCGCGCGGATGGTCTCGATCGATGTGGTGCTCAGGTTGTCGCCGCCCAGGATTCCGGCGTTGTTGATCACGATCGTGGTGTCGCTTGCGAGTTCGGCGGCAGCTCGGATGGAGCGGTCGTCGGTGACGTCCAGTGCGATGGGGACGATGCGGTTGTCGGGCCAGTCGCGCGGACTGCGGGCCGAGGCATAGACCTTCGCGGCTCCGCGGACGAGTGCCTGCTCCACGAACTCGCGGCCCAGGCCGCCGTTTGCTCCGGTCACCAGGACCACTGCACCTTCGAAGTCGACGGACATGTTTGTACTCTTTTCTGCTGTCGGGATCTGGCTTTGGTAATCCAAAGCCAGGGGTGATGTGTTTTATTCCGCCGAAGGAGTGATGGACCCTCGTGCGAAGAAGGTTCAGTCCCCTCTTACCTTCGTGGACCACACTGGGATCGTGATCGTCAGTCCGTTGCGTCGCCTCGCGCGTCGAACCGCCGTGCGACGTCGCGGCGCCGGGCGCGCGCCGCGACGTTCGTTGCGATGGCAGATAACCGTGCTGGCAGGGGCGGTTGTGGCGGTGGCCGCCGCGGTGATGGCCCTGGCCGCTTACCTGGTGGTCAGCGACGGGCTGAACGAACGCGTCGACGACAACCTGAAGTCGCGGGCTCTGTCGGTGACGACCTGGGTGAACCAGGGGATCGAGGTCGAGGACCAGGCATCACTGGAGATGGTCGCGCAGACGATCCGGTACGGCGACAACGGCATCTACTTCGGACTCGTGCTGCAGAACGGGCTGACCGTTCGCACCGGTCCCATTCCGATCGGGCCCGGTCAGCGCGAAGTGATCGAGGGCAAGCGGGAATCGTCGCTGTCGAATGTCGACGGCCATCGTGTTCTCGCCCAGAGGCTCACCGATGGGGTCACGCTGGTCCTCTCCAAAGACCTGACCTCCACACACGCAGTGCTGACCCGGCTCGCCTGGGTGTTCGGCATCATCGGCGGGTGCGGCGCCATCCTGGCCGGGGTGGCGGGCACAACGGTCGCGCAGGCAGGCCTCCGGCCGGTCGACCGATTGATACGAGCATCTGAACGGGTTGCGCGAACCGATGATCTCCGCCCGATCCAGGTGGCCGGGAACGACGAGCTGGCCGGGCTCGCCTCCACGTTCAACACGATGCTGGCCGCGCTGTCGGATTCGCGTGATCGGCAGTCGCAGCTGATCGCCGACGCCGGCCACGAGCTCCGGACCCCGCTCACCTCGTTGCGGACAAACCTCGAGTTGCTGATCGCCGCGAGCAAGCCGGGTGCATCGGCGATGTCCGAAGAAGACATGGCGGAACTGCGGTCGGATGTGATCGACCAGATCGAGGAATTCTCCGCGCTGGTCGCCGATCTGGTGGACGTGGCACGGCCGCCGACGATGGGGCGTTCCTAGGGGCAACCGCGCCGCTTAGGATGCCCTAACTTTGTCGATAGGGGAGTCGCTCGGGCGTCCGAAGGTAGGATAGCCTAATCATGTGTTGAACTCTGGGCGGTCCGATCGGCTCACGATCGACACCGGCTCGCGGCTTCCGGTGTTCTTCGTGCCGCCCGCAGAGCCGGTGCGCAGCAAGCAGATCCGAGTCGATGCCGACACCACACCGAAAACGTTGGTCATCCGCACCATCTTCGGGGCCGGGAAGTACACACTGCCGGGCATGGCCCTGATGGTCGGGCACTTCGTCGGTGAAGCGCTGGTGCCGGTGGTCATGGGAATGGCGATCGACCGCGCGGTGTCCACCGGCGATGTCGGGTCGCTCATCGCCTGGCTTGTTGCACTGGCCGCTGTCTTCCTCCTGCTGTCGCACACCTGGCGGTTCGGTGAGCGTCTGACGATGTACGCGCACGGTCTGGTGGAGCACCAGTTCCGGATGCGGGTCACCGATCGACTTCTCGACCCTCGGGGGATGGCCGGCCCGGCGCGACTGCCGGGCGTCTCCCTCAACATCGCCACCTCCGACGTGATGCGATTGTCGAGCGCTGTGTTCATCGCCGTCTTCCCCATCGGGGAACTCGCGGCGGTCATCGTGGCGGGGGCCGTCCTGCTGTTCATCTCCTGGCCGCTCGGGCTGGCGATCCTTCTCGGGGCGCCGACCCTCCTGTGGATTCTCGACCTGGCGGGTGGACCGCTGCGGGCACGGACCGAGCACGAACAAGAACTTGCCGGCGACGCAGCGGGCACGGCCGCAGATCTGGTCGCCGGATTGAGGATCCTCAAGGGACTGGGTGCCGAGCCCGAGGCCGGCCGGCGGTACCGGATGGCGAGCAGTCGCGCGCGCGTCGGTGCAATCCGCGCTGCCGGATCGCAGGGCGCCTACATCGGCGTGATGCAGATGGTATCGGCGTTGTTTGTCGTGGGGGTGGGAATCGTGGCGGGTCTGATGGCGGTCGAAGGGCAGATCAGCTTCGGTGAATTGATCACGGTCGTCGGTCTCACCCAATTCGTGATGGGGCCGTTGAACGCACTGGGTACCAACTTCGGCGCCGTCTGGAACGGTGCGATTCCCTGTGCCAAACGTGTGCTGTCGGTGCTGCAGGCCGAATCGGCGATCGAGTCCGGGTCAGTCCGGAACGCCGAAGGTCCGTTGTCCTTCGATGACATGACGGCCGGGCCGGTCGCCGGACTGACCCTTGAACTGCCCCCGGTGGGACTGGTCGCAATTGTCTGCGCCCCAGAGGAAACCGACGCCCTCGTCGCCGTCCTCGCACGCAAGAAGGCACCCGAGTCAGGCGTCGTGAGGCTCGGTGATGTCGACCTGTTCGACCTCGGCCACGACGTAGTACATCAGCTGGTGCGAGCAGTGCCGCACTCTGCGGATCTCTTCGAGGGTTCGGTGCTCGAGAACATCGAGGCCGGTGTGGACGACGATGTCGCCGACCGTGATTCCCGCGTCACCCGCGCGATCTTCGCGGCCGCCTGCGACGACGTCGTCGAGGTGTTGCCCGCGGGCCTCGACACCCCGGTGGGCGAGGCCGGCCGCATGCTCTCGGGCGGGCAGCGCCAACGTGTCGGTCTGGCCCGCGCGCTGGCGGCGGAGTCGAAGGTACTGATCCTCAACGACCCCACCACAGCAGTGGATTCGGTCACCGAGGCCACCGTCGCGCGGCGGCTCCACCTCACCCGTGAAGGTCTGAGCACGGTGGTGTTCACCAACTCTCCGGCGTTCCTCGAAGCGGCCGAACACGTGGTGATCATCTCCGGCGGGTCACTGGTCTACCAGGGTGATCTGGCCGGCGCGGGCCTGCTGCCCGCCGGATCGACCGAGGCCGTCCGATGAGCGCCGCGACCGGGGATGCCACACCTGAGGTCTCGACGGAGAAACTCGCGATTGCGAACTTTCGCGTCACGATGGGCTACCTGGGCGTCGAGGTGCGCAAACAGATCTGGCCCCTGGTGCTGCTCGCCGGGATCATGACGGCTGCAGCAGCTCTGGGGCTGGTCACGCCAAGAGCCCTCGGGGAGATCGTCGACATCGCCGACGAAGGTGGCGCCACCGGCGAGATCTGGCGCCTGGCCGGGATCATGACCGCTTCCGCGGTGGGCGCCGCCGTGCTCGCCGGACTCGGGGTCCGGCTGTCCGCGAAGATCTTCGAGACGATTCTGGCGCATCTGCGAGAGACCATGCTGGCCGCCTCGCTACGGCTGCCGCTTGCGCGCGTGGAGGCCGCAGGCAGTGGTGACCTGGTGTCGAGGGCCACCGACGACGTCAGCACAGTGAGCCAGGCCATCGGATCGGTGGTACCCGCCCTTCTCACAGCCACTTTCACCATCGCCGTGACGTTTGTCGGCCTGGCGCTGCTGGATTGGCGTTTCCTGCTGGTTCTCGTGGTGGTCATGCCGGTCTACGTGAACGGTGTGCGGATGTTCCTGAAGAAGGCACCCGCGCTGTTTGCCGCGGAAAGGGCTGCCACCGCTGAGCGGGCTCATCACGTACTCGGCTCGATCCGCGGGCTGGACACCGTGCACGCATTCGAGTTGTCGCAGTCGCTGAACGGCCGGATCGAGCGTCATTCGTGGTCGGTGGTCCGCTGGTTCATGCGTGCGATCGTGCTGCAGAACCGCCTCGGCGCACGCATCAACTTGGGCGAGTTCGTCGGCATGACAACCATTCTGATCATCGGGTTCGTGCTGGTCGGGTCGGACTCGCTCACCGTCGGCGCTGTGACCGCAGCCATGCTCTATTTCCTGATGTTGTTCGACCCGATCGGACGGGTCATGTTGCTGGTGAACGACTTGCAGTCCGGCGCAGCCGCTCTCGGTCGCATCGTGGGCGTGATCGAGGAGGCGGACCGCGCGGCGACCACCACGACGGCCGTCGACACCAAGTCGGCCCGGCCTGCGCCGGGGGCGCCACTGGTTGAGATCCGCAACGTCAGTTATTCGTATTCGCCGGAGCACGAGGTGCTGCACGACATCTCGCTGTCGATCGCGGCGGGAGAACACATCGCCGTGGTGGGATCATCGGGCGCCGGGAAGACAACACTGGCCACCATCGTCGCCGGTATCCACATGCCGTCCGAGGGACGTGTGCTGTTGGGTGGCAGGGACATCACGTCCATCGACCGCACCGAACTGGCGCGTTCGACAGCGCTGGTCACGCAGGAGGTGCACGTCTTCAGCGGAACGCTGGCCTCAGACCTTCGAATCGCCGCGCCGGACGCCGACGATGATCAGCTCTGGGCCGCACTGGATCTCGTCGATGCAGGTCCGTGGGTACGCGCGCTGCCCGATGGCATCGAGACGGTTGTCGGCGAGCAAGGGCACCACCTCACACCGATGCAGTCGCAACAACTCGCCCTGGCCCGGATCGTTCTGCTCGACCCCGAGATGGCGATACTCGACGAGGCGACCGCGGACGCCGGCAGCGCAGGTGCGGGTGTCCTCGAGGCCTCGGCGGAAGCGGCCCTGCGTGGACGCTCGGCACTCATTGTGGCGCATCGCCTGAGCCAGGCGGCTCGCGCCGACCGCATCGTCTACATGGAACGCGGACGGATCGTCGAAGTGGGTACACACGCAGAACTCGTCTCGCTCGGAGGTCGTTACGGCAACCTCTGGCGGGCTTGGTCACGGGGCCGCACGCAGAGCTGAGCTTGGCCCACCTCACATTTCGCACGCTTCCCTAACTCGCCAGATAAGTATAGGCTTAGTTGCAAGCGCGGCGGTACGATGTGTCGCCTCATCGTCGGAGTCGTTTGCGACTCCTCGCGCCTGACATGGCGGCAATGCCGTTGTCCCGGTGGCGTTTCGCCCCGACATCGCGAGTGAGGAGCTGCAGTTGAGTCAGCAAGATGTGTCCACGAGTTTGTCGGAGGAGCAGATCGTTGCCGACATCGCGGGAGCTCTCGGCATGGCTCCCGCCGAGATCACGCACGACCTGGATCTCCTTGACGCCGGCCTTGATTCGATCCGGCTGATGTCGTTGGTGGAGAAGTGGCGCAGCGCGGGCTCGGCCCACGTCGATTTTCCCGTGCTTGCTTCCGATCCGGTGGTCGGCACGTGGATCGAGGTCCTGCTGACGAGTACAGACGCCGCCGGCCAGGGCGTTGTCTCATGAAAACGTGCATGGCAACGGTGTCTCTCGGTGGCGGTCTGGAGGAGAAGATCGATGCGATTGCCGCCGCCGGGTTCGACGGTATCGAGTTGCTGGATGCCGACCTTCGAGAGTCGGCGATGTCCCCGGGCGAATGTGCTCGCCGCTGTGCGGACCTCGGATTGACCATCGACCTGTATCAGCCGTTCCGGCGAGCCGAAGGCGTGTCGCACGACGAGTTCGGTGCTGTGCAAGCTCGTTTTCGACGCGAGCTGGAGGTGATGCGGGAGATCGGTGCCGACTCCATTCTCGTGGTCTCCAACACCGATGATGACGCCGCCAGCAGCCGTGACCTGTCGGTGGCGCAGCTGTCGGCGCTGGGCGATGTGGCCGCCGAGCACGGCGTGACGGTGATGTTCGAAGCTCTGGCGTGGGGTACCCAGATCAGCCGGGTCGCAGATGCGTGGGAAGTGCTGCAGCGCGCCGATCATCCGAACCTGACCCTGGTGGTCGACACGTTCCACCTGATCGCCCGCGGCGAGGACATCACCATCTTGTCCGAACTCCCAGCCGGCTCGGTGGGATTTCTCCAACTGGCCGATGCGCCTTTGCTTTCCATGGACCTCATGCAATGGAGCCGTGGGCATCGCTGTTTCCCCGGTGAGGGGCAGATGGATCTCCTCGCCCCGATCGGCACCGTCCTGGCATCGGGGTATGACGGGCCCCTCTCGCTCGAGATCTTCAATCCTGGCTATCGCGAACGCGATACGCACGAGGTGGCCAGGGCCGGGGCAGTAGCGCTCGGCGAGTTCATCGATGAGCTGGGAACAAAGGCGGACGCCCCGTCATCGACGTGGACAGACGACGGCGTGCAACGCCTTTCGGCGCAGGTGGGTTCGCTGTGAGCGGGTTGCGACCGTTGGAACTGGACGGGGTCGTGCCATATCCAGCCGACTTTGCCGCCCGGTACCGCGACGAAGGGTACTGGACCGACCAGACGCTGTCCGAGATGTTGTTCGAGACGATCGAACGGTCGCCCGATCAGATCGCGATCATCGCCGAAGACACCCGGATGACCTATCGCGAGCTCGGGGACCGGACGTTGACGTTCACGGCGGGTTTCGAAGCTCTCGGTGTCGGTCGTGGCGACCGTGTGGTGGTGCACCTGCCGAACGTGCCCGACTACCTGCCGATCCTGTTCTCTTTGTTCGAGCTGGGGGCGGTGCCCGTCCTTGCCCTTGCCGCGCTGCGCAGGCATGAGATCGAGTACTTCGTGGAGTTCACCGAGGCGGTTGCCTATGTCACCGTCGAATCCCACGCCGGCAACGATTTCGGGTCACTGGCGAGGGAGCTGAGACAATCGTCGGCGGGCCGGCTCCACACCGTCGTCTTATCCGAGGACGGTGCGGGTGATGATGTGGAGCAATTGCTTTCAAGCGGCCTGTCGGCGCACCGACGCAGATCCCTGCCGTCGGACGTCGCCTTCTTGCAGTTGTCGGGCGGTACCACCGGTCAGCCCAAGGTGATTCCCCATACCCACGAGGACTACCTGGCTTCCGTGCGGGCCAGTGCGGAGATCGGTGGGATCACCGATGGCACCGTACAACTGGTGGTCTTGCCGATGTGCCACAGCTTCGCGATGCGTTCGCCGGGGTTTCTCGGAGTGCTCTACAAAGGCGGCACCGTGGTGCCCGCGCCGAACGGAAGTCCCGACGTCACGTTCCCTCTGATCGAGCAACACGGGGTGACCGACGTGTCGGTGGTCCCGCCGCTCGCGCTCGTGTGGCTGAACTCGTCGCTCAAACACCGGTATGACCTGCGAACTCTGAAGGTCCTACGGGTGGGTGGGGCCAAGTTCAGTGCAGAGGCCGCCCGCCGGGTGCGTTCGGAGCTCGGTGCGACCGTGCAGCAGAGCTTCGGGATGGCCGAAGGGCTCACCACTTTCACCGGGCTCGATGAGGACGAAGAGACGATCACCACCCGGCAAGGCCGCCCGACGCTGGAGGCCGATGAGGTGCTGGTGGTGGACGACGAGGGACATGAGGTGCCTCTCGGCACCTCCGGCCATCTGCTGACGCGCGGACCGTCGACCATCCGCGGTTACTACCGCGCGCCCGAGCACAACGCCGCCAACTTCACCGCCGACGGGTTCTATCGAACGGGCGACATAGTCCGCGCGGACGAGCGCGGCTACCTCACGGTGGTGGGGCGGTCCAAGGACCAGATCAACCGGGGCGGAGAGAAGATCGCGCCCGAGGAGGTCGAAAACGTCCTTCTGACATCGGAATCGGTTCACGATGTGTCGGTGGTCGGAGTGCCCGACGAGCTGCTGGGGGAGCGCACCAAGGCGTTTGTCATCCCACGGGAGGGAAGTGATAGGTCGACGCTGTCGCTCCCGGCCATCAGGAGATTTCTCACCGACAAGGGTCTTGCCGCATACAAGATCCCGGACGTCGTGGAACTGGTCGACGAGTTCGAACGAACCGCGGTGGGCAAGGTCAGCAAACTCCACCAACGCGCACGCTGACTTCACCTTCTACTTAAGTTAGCCTATACTTACCAGAGTGAGATGTGAGGTCGTGTTCCCCATGATCGTTCGAGTTGTCGGTTCCGCTGGGAGCCCGGCAGGAGGAGTCGCTTCATGACCACCGATGAGAGTGCTCCGTTCGATGTGGTGGGCGTCGGTTTCGGACCGGCGAACCTCGCGCTGGCGATCGCGATCGAGGAGTACAACGACCGGGCCCGTCCGGCAGACCGCCTGACGGCGAAGTTCGTGGAGAAACAGCAGCGGTTCGGCTGGCACCGGGGCATGTTGATCCCCGGCACCACGATGCAGATCTCGTTCCTCAAAGACCTTGCCACCCAACGGGACGTCTGCAGTCCCTACTCATTCCTGAAGTACCTGTCCGAGCGTGGCAGGTTGACGGACTTCATCAACCAGCAGAGCTTCTTCCCCACCCGGCTCGAGTTCCACGACTACCTCGAGTGGGCGGCCGGGAAGGTGACGTTGCCCATCGCCTACGGGACGGAGGTCAGCTCGGTGAACTGGACCGGCGACGTGTTCGAGGTCCAGGTGCCGGGTTCGGTTCCGGTGCGCGGGCACAACGTGGTTCTCGCCGGCGGCCTGCGTTCCAAGGTGCCCGCGGGTGTCGCGCAGAGCGCGCGTGTGTTCCACAATCACCGCTTGCTCGAGCACCTCCGGGATCTGCCGCGCATGCGCCACCAGAGACTGATCGTGGTGGGTGCCGGGCAGAGTGCTGCAGAGGTGGCCGCCTATCTGCACGAGACGTATCCGGAGTCCGAGATCCATGCAGTCTTCGGCAAATACGGGTACACCCCTGCCGACGACAGTCCCTACGCCAACCGGATCTTCGATCCGGACGCTGTTGTCGACTTCCATCAGTCGTCCGACGAACTCCGCGCGCAACTGCTCAGCTATCACCGTGGAACCAACTATTCGGCAGTGGATCCACCGCTGATCGAGGAGCTGTACCGCCGCGAGTACGGGGAGCGGGTGTCGGGGCGCCGGAGGTTGTTCGTACGTGGTGCGTCGGAGGTCAGCTCGCTGGTCGAGACGGATGACGGTGTCGCCGTGCAGATCCGCCATCGACCGTCACAGGGTGTCGACGAGTTCAGCTGCGACGCAGTCATCTTCGCGACGGGCTTCGAACCGGTCAGCCTCGCCGAGCTGCTCGGTCCGCTGGCGGCGGCCTGCGATGTGGACGACCAGGGTCGCCCCGTCGTGGACCGTCAATACCGGGTGACCACCAGCGGACGCATCAAGGGCGGGATCTACCTGCAAGGCAACACCGAGCACACCCACGGCCTCACGTCGACCCTGTTGTCGAACCTGGCAGTGCGCTCGGGGGAGCTGGTGGACTCGATCGTCGCCTCGGTCAGGCGAACCGAGGCGGAGGCCGCCGTGCACATCACTTCTGAATCGAGCGAGCAGAGAGAAGACGACTTTGTCTACCAACCCCTTTGATGATGACGAGGGCACGTTCTATGTGCTCGTCAACGATGAAGAACAGTACTCACTGTGGCCGACGTTCGCGGAGGTACCGCAGGGCTGGCGGATCGTCCACGGAGCAGACGGCCACGCCGGCCGGCAGGAATGCCTCGACTACGTCGACGAGCATTGGACGGACATGAGGCCGAAGAGCCTGCGTGACGCGATGGACGCGGACGCCACGAATTCGGATGCCACGGATTCGCGGGCACGCCACAGCGTTTCTCCCTGAACAACTCACAGCATCTGACGAACCGAGGACAGAAACATGCTCCGCACTCTGGTGAACGGTAAGATCCACCGCGCCACAGTCACTCAGGCCGACCTGCATTACGTCGGCTCCATCACGGTCGACGAGACATTGATGAAGGCCGCCGATGTGGTAGAAGGTGAAAAGGTTCAGGTCGTCGACGTCACGAACGGCGCGAGACTGGAGACCTACGTGATCACCGGCGCCGCCGGTTCAGGGGTCATCTGCATCAACGGGGCAGCGGCTCATCTGGTGAACCCGGGTGACCTGGTGATCATCATGTCGTTCCTGCAACTCGACGAGGCCGAGGTCATCGTGCACGAACCCAAGGTGGTCCACGTCGACTCGGACAACGCGATCGTGGCTCTGGGAAATGATCCGGCGCAACCGGTTCCGGGCGCGACCGATCAACTGTCGAGCCGTTAGACACGATCGACGACCGTCTCGCATCGGCGAGCGCAAGGGAATGTGGTTTGGCGATGGGACGTGGCATGAGGCTCTCGGGTGCGCAATGGGGCGTGTGGTTCGCTCAGGAATTGGCGCCTCGGTCGCCGGTGTTCTCGATCGGGCAGCTCCTGTGGCTGCCTGCGGGGTGCGATAGCGAAATCCTGGCTCGTGCCGTGGGCATCGCCGTTCACGACGCCGACGTCCTGTGGTGCCGTTTCGACACCGGGACGCAGGGGCCGGTGCAGTCGATCCAGGTGCCGACTGCCCCGCCGCCGATCGAGGTGCGCAACCACGTGGGCACCGCCGATTCACTTCGGGCACAGGCGCGCACGCGGATGTCCGAGGCGCTACCCCTTGCTGAGGGCCCCTTGTTCGCCGCCACGGTGTGGTCGCTCGACGATGGGCAGATCGTCTGGGAGTTCAAGGCGCACCACATATTGCTCGACGCGTACGGGCTGTCGTTGCTGACCCGCCGGGTGGCACAGGTGTACACCGCGCTGTCGCGGGGTGCGGCCGTACCGGAGTCGACGTTCGGCACCGTGGCCGAGATGATCACGGCCGAGGACGAATACGAGCGCAGCGATGTCGCCGCGCGCGATGGTGAGTACTGGAGTGCCTTCGCCGAATCGCTGGGAGACTCCGCAGCGTCGCTGGTGCCGGCGTCTCCGAGCGCGAGTATGCCCATCGGCGTGTCCGTGTCGATCGACCGGGAGGTCATCGACAGGGTCGACCAACTGGCTCGATCGGTCGGCGCCACCTGGGGTGAGGCGATGATCGCCCTCTGGGCCTGGTACGACTCGCATCGGTCGGGCAGTACAAAGGCGACCATCGGGATCCCGATGATGGCTCGGCGCGGGGTGGGCCTGCGTACCCCGATGATGCAGGTGAATGTTCTGCCCGTGTCGCTGGAGATCGATCCACACGGCAGCGTGGGCGAGTGGATCAGCCGTGCGGCGGGCGAACTCGGCGGCGTGCGCCGGCATCAGCGTTACCGGGGTGAGCGCCTCACCCAGGTGGCCGAAGGCGTCAAACCTGCTCTGTCGCAGGTCAATCTGCATGTATTCGACTACCACGCCGATTTCGCGGGAACGGTCGCGGTCACCGAGGAACTCGGCACCGGGCCGGCCGACGACCTCAATCTGTTTGTCTACAACGACAAGGTGAAGGGGTTCGCGCTCGAACTCAAGGCCGACCCCACCCGGTACGACGAATCAGAACTGCGGATGCATCTGCGACGGATCGAGAGCGCAGTCCGCAGGCTGTCGTCGCTGTCGGCCGACGATCGTCTGCGCGCGCTGGTTCCTGCCGACCCCGTGGACACCGAACTGTTGTCGGAGTGGGTGTCCGGGCAACCCGAGTTCAGCCGCGAGGTGACGATCGACGAGCTGTTGCAGACGGCAGCCAGGGTGCATCCGGAGCGTGTCGCGGTGGCCGTCGATGATCGGCACCTCACCTATAGGCAGTTCGATTCGCGGGTGAACCGCATTGCCCGGCACCTTCTCTCATCGGGTGTGCGCACCGGCGACCGCATCGCGGTGATGGCCGCGCGCGACGAGTGGCTGCCCGTCATGCTCGCGGCAGTCATGCGCGCGGGCGCCGTGTACGTTCCGGTTGACCCGGACTATCCAGACGACCGGATCGAGTTCCTGCTGCAGGACGCCGCACCGAGTGCAGTGCTGACCAACTGTGGGGACGCTCTCGACATCAGGCGGTTCGCCGACGTCGTGGGGACGCCGATCATCGACGTCGCGGACCCTGTGGTGGTGCGGCACCTCGACACCGTGTCGCCGCAACCGGTCGGCGACGCCGACCGCACCCGCAGACTACTCCCCACAGATGCCGCGTATCTGATCTACACCTCGGGCACGACCGGTCGTCCGAAGGGCGTCATGGTCAGTCACACCAACGTCATCGCACTGTTCGACGCCACCACACACTTCGACTTCCGCGCCGACGACGTGTGGATCTTGTTGCATTCGTACGCCTTCGACTTCTCCGTCTGGGAACAGTGGGTGCCCCTGACCACCGGGGCGGCGCTTGTTGTCGTCGGCCAGGATGTCCTGCGCGACCCGGTCCTCATCGGAGATGCGATCCGGAGGCATCGGGTCACCGTCCTCAATCAGACACCGTCAGCGTTCTATGCGTTGATCGACACCGAACAGCACCGGACGGACGACCCGGACCTCGCGCTGCGAACGGTCATATTCGGCGGCGAGGCACTGAATACGGCCAGACTCGCGCCATGGCTGGATCGCCACCCGACCACGCCGACGTTGATCAACATGTACGGCATCACCGAGACCACGGTGCACGTCACGCACACCGTGGTGCCGCTGCACGGCGATGTCGCAGGAGCGTCGGTCATCGGGCGGGCGCTGCCCGGCCTGCGTGCCGACGTCCTCACCCCTCATCTGCAGACGACGCCGATCGGCGTCGTCGGAGAACTGTATGTGGCCGGACCGCAGGTCGGTCTCGGATACCGCGGTCGTCCCTCACTGACCGCAACAAGATTCGTCGCCGACCCGAACGGGTCCGGAACCCGTATGTACCGCACCGGCGATCTTGCGAGGTGGAACGCCACGGGCGAGCTGGAGTATCTGGGCCGCATCGACGACCAGGTCGAGATCCGCGGATTCCGTATCGAACCGGGTGAGGTCGCCGCCGCTGTGCAATCGCACCCGGATGTGACGGCAGCTGCCGTGGTCGCCGTCGATCGGGGTGCCGAATCGAGTGGCGCCGAGAATCCACCTGCCGCAGCAGGAACGGTTCTCGCTGCCTACTATTGCGCGTCGGTCGAGTCCGACTCCGAAGGGCAGCCGCTCGATGCCGCACTGCGTGTCTGGGCCGAGACTGCGCTGCCCGCCCACATGGTGCCGTCGTTGTTCGTCCGGGTGGACGCATTGCCGATGACAGCGAACGGCAAACTCGATCGCCGAGCGCTTCCCGCAATAGATCTCGGCGCGCGCAGCGGCCAGGGGCGCGAACTCGGCACTGCCGCAGAGCACATCATCGCCGCAGTCTTCCTCGACGTACTCGGCCTCGATCCGGCGACCCAGCTGTCGGCCGACGATGACTTCTTTGCCCTCGGTGGCGACAGCATCGTCTCCATCCAGGTGGTGTCGCGAGCCAGGCGCGCAGGACTGGTGACCACAGCCAAGACGGTGTTCGAGCAGCGCACGGTTGCGGCGATCGCGGCGTCGGCTGTACCCGCGGTTGAAGGCCGTGAGGTCTTCGGACAGGACCAAGCGGCGGGAGGCGGCCACGGCGGCCTCGCTCCGCTGATGCCGATCGCCCATCGCCTGATCGATGTACCCGGATTCGATTCCTTCGCACAGACATTTGTGTTCGTGACCCCCGAGGATCTGACGTGGGAGCGGCTCCGCGACGCGCTCGACCAAGTGGTCGGACGACATGGGGCATTGCGCGCGCGGGTCGTCGGGTCGGGCGAAGCACGCCATCTCGAGGTCGGTGCCGTCGCCGCGGATGCGGCAGACGGGCTCGATCGTGACGAGCGCGTTGATGGACAGCTCACTCGGTGGAGCACCGAGACGCGGCAGCAGCACCTGAGAGAAGTCGCGACCGACCTCGCGCGTGCGCTCGATCCAGCGGCAGGCGTGATGTGGCAAGCGCGGTGGATCACCGATTCGGCGAGCGCCACAGGGCGCCTCGTCATGGTGATACATCACCTCGTCGTGGACGGGGTCTCTTGGCGGATTCTCGCTGACGACCTGGCTACCGCGTCGTCCTCCGATGCGCGCACGCCTGATGCCGGCCTGTCGAACGCAGGCACCGGGCTGGTGGCGTGGGCCCAAGCGCTGACAAGCCAGGCCGCCGCAGGCGCTTTCGATCATCAGAGACCGCTGTGGCTGGCGATGGCCGGGCAGACCGAGGCCGTCCTCGGGCATCGGCAACTCGATCCGCAGCGTGACACCTGTGCCCATGTGCGGCGAGTGAGTGTGACGATTCCCGCGCTTACCGCGTCCGCTGTACTGGCCGACGTCCCGCGGATCGCTGCGGGAACCGTCGACGACGTCTTGCTCGGCGCGCTGTCCGCGGCGCTGTCCCAGGTGTTCACCGATCGTGATGAGTTGTCGCACGACGGGTTTGTCATCGGGCTGGAGGGTCACGGCCGCGAAGAGGGAGTCGTCGACGGCGCGGACCTGTCGACAACAGTCGGATGGTTCACATCGTGGTACCCGGTGCGGCTTCCGCTGCCTGGCAGTGAGGTCGGACAATCCGAAGCCGACGGGTTGCACGGGAAGCGCGCGCTGGATGCAGTCCTGACCGTGAAGGAGACGCTTTCCTCGATACCCGACAAGGGCATCGGTTACGGAGTTCTTCGCCACCTCGCCACCGGACCGGCGACTGAGCTTGCCGCCCTGGACCACCCGCAGATCGCGTTCAACTACCTCGGCCAGTTCCGAGGTGCCGGTGTTGGTGGCGTCAACAGCGAATTGCCGTGGCAATCCGCTCCGGAGACAGCGGGATTGGGTCTGCACGCGGCCGACGAGATGCCGGCTCCGGCGGTCGTCGACATCACCGCCAGGGCAGTCGTGTCCGATACCGGAGTCGAGCTGCACGCAGACTTTGCCTACGTCGAGTCGGTCATCGACGAAGCCGCAGTGCGTGCACTTGCCGACCGATGGACGACGGCGCTGGCGGCACTCGCGGAGTATGCCACCTCACCCCAAGCGGTTGTGGCACACTCGCCCAGCGACTTTCCCCTGGTCGACGTGTCGGCGGACGACATCTCGACGTGGGAGCGCGATCACGGGGAACTTCTCGGGGTGTACCCACTGACGCCAGCCCAGCGCGGTGTCCTCTTCCACTCCGCGCTCGACGCGTCCGGAGGCGTCGATCTGTATACGGCGCAACACGTTCGCGAGGTTGCCGGCCCGGTACAGCCTGACAGGCTCCACGCCGCATGGCGAGCGGTGTTGACGAGGTATCCGCAGCTGACGATGGCTGTGCGGACCGCCCACGACGGCACCCCCGTCGCCGTCATCCCGGTGACCGTGGACGAGCCGTTGACGGTGATCGACCTGCGCGCTAGTGCCGATCCGGAACACGATGCCGCCACGTTCATCGAGGATGACCGGGCGCGGGGCTTCGATGTGGAGCACGGCTCACCCATTCGTCTGACGCTGCTGCTCACCGACGACGCAGCAGGTGTTCTTGTCCTCACGTCGCACCACGCGGTAGTCGACGGCTGGTCCACTCCACTGCTCGTCCAAGAGCTGCTGCGGGCCTACCAAGCGCCCGAAGCCGTTGCCTCGCAGGTAGACGACACGTTCTTCCGTTTCGTGCGCCGAATGGCGGAGTCGGACGCGCGGCACGCCATCGATGTCTGGCAGGGTCCGCTGGCCGCGGTCACCGAACCGACCCTGGTGGCCGGTGGCTGGCAACCGGACGACACGTCTTTCCCCGACACTGCCGAGACGGTTCTCTCCGCGCCCGTGACCGCAGAACTCGCAAACCTCGCCAAGCGCAGATCGATCACACTGAACACCGTCGTCCAGGCCGCGTGGGCGCTGACGCTACAGATCCATACCCGCTCGGCGACAACGGTCTTCGGGTCGGTGGTCTCCGGGCGGTCCGTGGACGTCGACGGCATCGACACCGCCATCGGCATGTTCGTCAACACCATTCCCACGGTCGTGACCGTGTCACCCGACATGACAATCGATGCAGTGCTCGACACCGTGCACGCCTTCAACGTGGCGGTGCTCGAGGGTCATCAGGTCTCGCTCACCGACATCCACCGTCTCAGCGGGATGCCGGCATTGTTCGACACGCTTGTGGTGATGGAGAACTACGTCAACGACGACACCGTGCTGGGTGAACTGCAACGCGCCACCGGACTCTCTCTTGCGCTACGGCAGTGGCGCGATTCGACGAACTATCCGCTCACGCTGCGCGTCGTTCCCGCCGCCGAATTGTCTGTCGAGTTGTCCTACCACCCCGCCGGCGTCGACGCCGATTCCGCCCGCAGGATCCTGGACACCTTCACCCGCGTTCTCGAGGCATTCGGAGCGGGGACAGACACACTGATCGCGCGACTGAACACCGTGGGCGCCTCGGATGCCTCGGTGATCAAGCAGGTCTCGGCCGGACCCGCGCTGCAGGTACCGCCGGCTACGACGGTTGATTCGCTGCTGGTCGCGTCTGCGCACTCCCACCGCGACCGGACCGCTGTGGTCCACCGGGATGTGGAGTTGACCTACGCGCAGTTCGACGCGCAGGTGAATCGGCTGGCCCGGTACATGCTCGTCTCCGGTGTCCAGGTCGGTGATCGCGTGGCCCTGATCGGTGGTCGCGATGAATGGCTACCCATCTGCGTTGCGGCCATCATCCGTGCGGGTGCGGTCTACGTCCCGGTGGATCCCGAGCATCCCCGGCGACGCCGAGACCACATCCTGGCCGAGTGCACACCCACCCTCATCGTGAGCACGGTGGTTCCCGACTCCCTGGGCTCCGATTCCCTTGGTGGCGAAGAGGATCTGTTCGGCGACGGACGACTCGTGAACCTCCGAGATGAGTTGACCCTCAACACGATTGCTGCGGTGTCCGGCGAACCGATCGCGGAGTCGGAACGAAACCGGCCGTTGCTGGCCGGTGACCTGGTGTACGTGATCTACACCTCGGGTACCACGGGTGCACCCAAGGGTGTGGAAGTGTCGCACCACTCCCTGGTGAACCGCCTGTCCTGGGGCGCCCATCTCATCGGCGACAGCGACGACGTGGTCGGCGTTGCCAAATCCGGTCTCGGTTTCATCGACGCACTCACCGAGATGCTGCACATCGTTGTGGTCGGAGGCCGGCTGATCGTCGCGACCGCCGACGAGGCGAAAGACCCAGCACAACTGTCAGAGCTGTGCGCGCGGGCGGGTGTCACCGATGTGGTGATGGTTCCGTCCCTGGCTCGAGGCATCGCGGCTTCCGTTGCGGCACAGGGCGGCATGCGCCGACTGACGGTGTCGGGTGAGCGGCTCGATATCCCGACGGTCGAGCAGCTCACGTCCACGTGGCCAGACGCGGCGGTGACGAACTTCTACGGCTCCACCGAGGTCACCGGTGACGTGACCACCCACCCGTTGTCACCGGGCGGAAGCGGGTCGGTGCCCATCGGCCTCCCGGTCGCCAATTCAGCTGTGCTGGTGCTCGATCCGATGCTGCGACCGACACCCATCGGTGTCGTCGGAGAGTTATACGTGTCGGGTGCCCAGGTGGCTCGCGGCTATCGCGGGAGATCCGGTCTGACGGCATCCCGGTTTGTCGCCGACCCGGCCGGCTCGGGCCAGAGGATCTATCGGACAGGCGATCTCGTCCGGTGGACCACCACCGGGGTCCTGGAGTACTCGGGCCGCGCCGACGACCAGGTGAAGATCCGGGGCCAGCGCGTGGAACCCGGCGAGGTCACTGCGGTACTCGGCTCGCACCCACACATCTCGTCCGCGGCCGTGGTTGCGGTCGAACACCCGGTGTCGGGCACGGTACTCGCCGCCTACTACACAGAAGCCGGCACCGGAACGTCCGACGCCCACGCTGTCGCGTCGATGGCCGATGGGTTCGACGACGAACTGCGCGAGTGGGCAGCGACGCGATTGCCCGCCCACATGGTCCCCTCTGCGTTCGTTCGGCTCGATGAGCTCCCGCTGACCGTGAACGGGAAGCTGGATCGAAGTGCGTTGCCGGCAATCGATCTGGGCGCAGGCGCTGGACGTGGCCGTCCATTGTCGACGGAGACCGAACACACCGTTGCTGCGCTGGTGGCCGACGTCCTCGGCCTCGGGGAAGTCCCGTTGTCGGCCGAGGATGACTTCTTCGTCCTGGGCGGGCACTCGTTGCTGGCCACCCGGCTGATCGCGTTGCTCAACGCGCGATGCGACCGGGGATTGACGCTGCGCTCGGTGTTCGATCACCCCACCATCGCCGGTCTGGCTGGGACCTTGGATGCGGCGGGTGGCCCCGGTGATTCTTCGGCGTTGCCTCGGCTCGTGACCGTGAACCGCCCGGAGCACATACCGGCTTCCTCGGGCCAGCAGGCTCTCTGGGCCATCGAGGGTCTCTCGGAAGCGAGCGGCCGGTACGTCGTGCCGGTGAAGTGGTATGTGGAAGGGCATTTCGACCAGGCGGCCTGGGAGCGGGCACTCGAAGTGGTCGTCCGCCGCCACGAGTCGCTGAGGACCCGATTGGTGGAGGCCGGGGAACACGGTCTTGTCCAGATCGTGGAACCCGCAGACTCCGTGGGTCGGTGGCTGACCACCCACCATCTGCACCTGGACGGGTCCGATGTCGACACCGACTGGGACACGGTGGAGAACTGGGTGCAGAGTCCGATCTCCCTCGATACGGACATGCCGATCCGCTCGCTCGTCGCACCGCGTGACAATGGCGGCCACATTCTCGCGGTTGCGATACATCACGCGTTTGTCGACGAGTGGTCGATGTCCACGGTCGCGAGCGAGCTCTGGGCAGCGTACGGCGCCCTGAGCGAGAAGCGGGAACCGGCACTGCCGCCGGTTGTGTTGCAGTATGCGGACTTCGCGGTGTGGCAGCAGCAGCTCGTCGACACCGTTGCCTTCGAGCGAGGCACTCAGTACTGGGCCGATACCGTGGCCGGGGCGCCCGAGTTGTCCACCCTTCCACCCGATCGGCCGCGACCGGCAACACCCACCTTCCAAGGCGGCCACACCGGACTTGTCATCGACGAGGCGACAACCGCTGCCCTGCAACAACTCTCTGCTGACACCGACGCCTCGATGTTCGTGGTGGTCCACGCCGCGGTCGCGCTGAGCTTGCACAGGCTCGGGGCCGATTCGGACATGGTGCTCAGCTCGCCGACCGCGGGACGTCCGGATGCGGCAGTCATGTCCACGGTCGGCTACTTCATCAACACCGTGGCCGTCCGGCACCGCCTGCAACCGAAGTGGACGCCGAGAGAGTTCTTGAGCGCCACCCGGGAAACAGTGCTCGCAGCTCTCGACCACCAGTTGATCCCTTTCGACAGGGTTGTGGCGGCATCAGGCGTCGACCGGATTCCGGGAGCGAACCCGCTGTGTCAGGTGCTGCTGAACTTCGTGACCGAGCACGAACAGATCAGAGACGACACCCTTCAGGCCGCCGGCCTGTCCCATTTCGAGAGAGTCGGCGGTGTCCTGAAGACCGTCAAGGCCGACCTCGAAATCGAGTTCCAAGTGGTGAACGGCGTTCTGACGGGTGGTGTCTCGTATGCCGCCGAGCTGTACACACCGGCCTCCATCGAACGTTTCGTCGACGTGTTCACCGCCGTTCTGGACGTGATGGTCAACGCTACGGACAAGCCGCTGGGTGCTGTCGAATTCGGTCCCGTGCCGGTGGAGGGTGCTGGACGCAGCGAGAGCCTGACGGCCGTCGAGTACCCGACCGTGGACGCCATGCTCCAGGCCGCCGCCCGTGAGCGTCCGTCGGAACCTGCGCTGGTCTTCGGAGAACAGACCTACACCTCGGCGCAGTTCGATCAGCGTGTCAACCGGCTGGCCCGCCACCTGATCCGATCCGGCGTCGAGGTCGGTGACCGCGTGGCGGTCCTGATCCACCGGCGCCCGGAGCTGCCCCTTGCACTGGCCGCGGTGGTGCGCACCGGCGCCGCGTTTGTTCCCATCGACCCCGCCTACCCGCTCGAACGAATCCGGTTTCTGATCGAGGACAGCGGCGCTGCGGTGTTGATCACCGCCGGTCGCGACGGCGATGGCTCGATGTACGGCCACACCAACACGTTTGATCTGGCCGATCCAGTGGTGGCGTCGAGGATCGACATCATGGAGCCGTCGCCTGTGGGCGACGATGAACGCTCGCGTCGGTTGCATGCCGACGACTCGGTCTACTTGGTGTACACCTCGGGCACCACCGGACGCCCCAAAGGCGTCGACATCACGCATCGGGCATTCGGTGAGCTGATCCGTCGCCGCCAGGACCTCTGCGAACTGGCTCCCGGTGATGTCGTGATGGCCAGAACGGCAATCGGTTTCGACCCGGCGGCGGCGGAGTTGTTCTGGCCGCTGGCCTTCGGCGGTGTTGTGCACTATCTGGATGACACCCAGTTCGTCGACCCCGGATACATCGCTGAGCTGTTGAACAACAACCGCTTCGCCTGGATCGACTTCACCCCGTCGCTCATGGAGGAAGTGCTGCGGCAGGGCACCCTGACGGAGCTGGCACCCAATGTTCTGTCGCTGGGTGGCGAAGCGGTGCCGTTGTCGCTTGCCCGTGACCTGCACACGAGATTCGGTGTGCGGGCATGGAACATCTATGGGCCGGCCGAGGCGACGATCGAGGTGGTGCTCGGCCAGTTCGACCCCGGGGCCGACTACCCGGACGGGACCCTTCCGATTGGGCGTCCGCTCACCAACACCGCTGCCGTGGTGCTGGATTCGTGGTTGCGGAGAGTGCCGGCAGGTGTCGTCGGTGAACTGTATGTGTCGGGCGTGCAATTGGCGCGCGGGTACCACCGCCGCCCAGGCCTGACGGCCGGGAGCTTTGTCGCCGACCCACGGGGGTCTGGTGGTCGCATGTACCGGACGGGCGATTTGGCCCGATGGAATGCCGATGGCCTTCTGGAGTATCTAGGACGCGTCGACGATCAGGTGAAGATCCGGGGCCAGAGGGTGGAGCCCGGTGAGGTTGCCGCGGTGGTGGGCGGCCACCACTGGGTCGGGTCCGCCGCAGTGGTGCCGGTCGAACATCCGGTCGCCGGGATGACTTTGGCGGGGTACGTAACCGCACTCGGCGATGGTGCCCACCTGTCCGACGACCTGTTCGCTGAACACTTACGCGAGTGGGTCGGCGCCAGGTTGCCTGCCCACATGGTCCCGTCGGTCTTCATGCGTCTGGACGTGCTGCCGATGACTGCGAACGGAAAGGTGGACCGCAGGTCCCTGCCTGCCGTGGACGCGGGTGTCCCGAGCGGCCGGGGGCGCGAGCTGGAAACCGAGACAGAACGTGTGGTCGCGACGACGGTCGCCGGGGTTCTCGGGGTGGACGCCGACGTCGTGATGGCCGCCGGTGACGACTTCTTCGCCCTCGGTGGGCACTCGCTGACCGCAACGCGGTTGGTCGCGCTGTTGAACGACCGGTGTGGAACCGATCTGACGTTGCGGTCGGTGTTCGATCACCCGACCATTGCCGAGCTCAGCGCCGCTGTGGACGCAGCGATGAAGACCGCCGCGCCGGCCACGCATCCGCAGCCAGGCACGACCGAACGGCCGGCGCACATCCCGGCTTCGTATGGCCAGCAGGCGCTCTGGGCGATCGGCCAGGCAACCGGGCCGAGCAGCCAGTACGTCATCGGTGATGCGTTACAGGTGAACCCGGGTCTTGAGGCAGAGACCCTGCGGCGGGCTGTGGTGTCGGTGGTGCGGCGCCACGAAGCGCTGAGAACTCACTTCGACTGGCGTGCGGGAGATCTGGTCCAGGTCATCCGTGACGCACGCGACGCCGACGGTGTTCCGTACGACGTCGTCGACGTCGCCGAGGCTGACGTAGCGCGCACGGCCGGTGAGCGCCTCGGACGGCCACGTGACGGCTCGGAGGCGTGGCTTGTCGAGTTCGTGCACCTGCGCAGTGCCGGTCGTCAGTGGCTGCTGGTGGCGGGGCACCACATCGTGTTCGACGAGACGTCGTTCGACGTCTTCCTGTCCGATCTCGACCTCGCTCTGCGGGCTGAGAGTGACGATGACCCTGCGCGACAACAACTTGCCGACGGACAGGGACGTCTGCGGCAGTTCGCCGACTGGGCGATCCAGGAACGGTCCGTGCTCGATTCGGCACCGGGCGGGCGCTCCGCCCTCATCGAGCGGATCACGACGCGGCTTGCGGACCACGTGGTGTATCCGTACCTGCCCTACGACCACGCGGGCCCTGGCCGGCCTGCGACGTCGACGGCCGCGGAAGCCGAATGTGTTGTGCCGAAACAGCTCGTCGAACAGGTACAACAATTCGCCGCCCAGAGTCGTGTCACGCCGTTGATGCTCCTCAACGCCGCACTGTCTGCCGCGTTGTCATCGCACGGCGCCGCGACCAGGTCCGTCTTCGGCACCCCGGCGACCCTGCGCCAGGGTCCTGATGCCGAGCAGTCGATCGGGTATTACCTCAACACGGTTCCGGTGCCGGTGTCGACCGAACCATCCGCGAGCTTTTCCACCAACGTTGCCGAATCGCGTCGGCTCCTGCTCGAATCCCTCGATGCCCGAGATGTGCCGTTCGAGTTCGTGGCATCGTCACCCGGTCTGCGCGTGAGTGCCGAGAGCACATCGCCGGTCTTTCAGGTCATGACGGCATACCGCGCCGGCGGGACACCTGATGAGTCCTACCGATATCTCAGTCGCGCGATCGATGTCCTCGATGCCGGGCGCTCCGAGTCGGTTGCGAAATTCGATCTCACCGTTGCCATCATCGACAACGACGGCGCCTGGACCCTGTGGTTCAGCTACGCATCGGCCCTGTTCGAGCCGGCCACCATCGAGAACCTGATGGCGACCACCGCGTTCCTGCTGATCGCGGGCAGTCAGTCGCCGACGGCGACAGTGCAGCAATTGTTCTCGGAGTACATCGCGCCCGAGCAGTCGCGACCGGGCGGGATGCCAACCGACGACCGAACAGCGGAAACCCCTCTCTCGGAGACTGTTCCGCTGCCCGGCTCCCGCTTCACCGTCAGCGACGTACGCGCGGCCGCGTTGCGGGTCCTCGGCTGGGGCCTGACCGGGTCCGGCGTGGTGCAGATGCCGTTTGCCGTGGATCGGGACGGACCGCGGCCGGCAGAGGCAACACCGTTGATCGTGTGTTCGACCTCCGACGGCGTGCTCGCCGACGACTTCGACATCCGCGTGCCCGGTGACGGCCGGTTCGACCTCGAATCGGTCGGCGTGATCAAGACTCTTCTGTTTGCGGTACTGCAAGCCCCTGATGCGGATCGGTTGCAGATCGATCTGCCACCGGTCGGCCTGATCGACGCCGAGCGTGACGTCGCGGGCGAACGCGTCGACGACCACAGTGACCGATGGCTGGCTTTCGCCGATGATGTCGACATCGCCGATCCGGTCACGCTGGCCGTCGATGACCGAGACCCGCGCGTCGGTCGCAGTGTTGTGAATGTTGATGCCGCAACCGGGCCGGTCGCCCTGGCAGACCTGCGTGCGTCGGTGGTGTCGTCGACGGTGCAGGCCCTGGTCGCCATCGATGTCCTGACTCCGGCGGACCTCGTCGCCGAAGGTGTCATCATCGACATCGAAGAACCGTCGCGCGAAGACCTGCGGCAGTACATCATCGGGCGAGCGCGGCGGACGTTCCCAGTATTGGTCCGATGGGCCTCGGAAACAGGCGATCTCGCCGACGAGACTCGCGATGCCCTGGCGATGACCCCCGCCGAGGCCGAGGGCTATGTGATCCTGCGCGACCACAGCCCTGCGACCATCGGCGTCTTCGATGAGCTTCCCGAGGCGCAGATCGCGATACGGCTCCACCACGCGACTTCCCCTGTGGCGCCCGGCATCACCGCATCACCGGGCGACCAGCCACTGGTGCTCGATGTGGTTGTGGCCGGTACGGAGAGTTCCGGGGTGGCTGTGGCCGTGGACGTCATGACAACGCTGGCGGTCGATGCGGTGGGCCTGGCAGAACGAGTTGCCGCCGCCCTGACAGCAACCGGATCGGTGGTCGGCCTTCTGACCTCACCCGACCCGTGGGCCGACGGTGTTGTATACGAACAGATCGCGGCCCCACAACTGGTGGAGGTCGGTGCGAATCTCACCGAAGAACTGTCGGCCACGTTCGGCCAGGTCGCCGAGATACTTCCGGTCAGTCCTCTCCAAGAGGGGCTGCTCTTCCACCTGCTGACGGCGGAGGCTGCCGACTCGACGGACGTCTATTCGTCACAGTTCGTGATCGACTTCGTCGGCGCCGTCGATCCGGACCGGTT
Source organism: Williamsia muralis (assembly GCF_051487485.1). Classification (GTDB taxonomy): domain Bacteria; phylum Actinomycetota; class Actinomycetes; order Mycobacteriales; family Mycobacteriaceae; genus Williamsia; species Williamsia muralis_B. The sequence goes on from NZ_JAHVCV010000007.1 coordinate 275,254, forward strand.
CCACGCCGCGGTCACGGCATTGCTGTACCGCTACCCGAACCTGCGGGCCGGATTCCATGTGCACGGTGAATCCACCTTCCAGATCGTCCAGGCCAAGGTGGAGGTGCCCTGGACCTGGTATCGGCAGGCAGATACCGCCCGCCTCGGGCGCGACTCGATCCTGCAGGAAGAACGCCGCCGGCCGTTTGCAGCGGACGCTCCGCCTCTGATGCGGTTCGCCCTGTTGCAGAACGACTCCGAGAAGTGGACGTTGTCCGTCGTCTTCGAGCATCTGCTCATGGACGGCTGGTCGAGCGGCCTGATGTTGGAGGCGTTGTTCACGCTGTACAACGAGATCGATGTCGCGGTCGATGAGATGCCCGATCGAATCACCCCCGCAGAGCCGTCGTTCCGGGACTATCTGCAATGGCTCCAGACCCGTGACACCCCAACAGGTTACGCAGTGTGGGCCCGCGAATTGGGCGGTATCGAATCGCCGACCCTGATCCGCCCGGGCGTCACCGAGCCCGCCCGCGCCTCGCATGCGCGGGACCACGAGATGGATCTCGACGAGACGCTGTCGGCTTCGATACGTGCTGCGGCAGCTGACGCCGGCGTCACCGTTGCGACACTGCTCTATACAGCGTGGGGTGTGCTGCTGAGCAAGCTCGTGGGCCAGAACGACGTGGTGTTCGGCACGGTCGCCTCAGGCCGCAGCCCGGATCTGCAGGACTCCGACCAGATCATCGGTCTGCTGTTCAACACGGTTCCTGTGCGCACCACGGTGCGCCCGGGAAACACGATCCGTGAACACCTACGCGCTCAGCAGCGCAGCCAGCTCGAGACGATCGAACACCCCTATGTGCAGCTGTCGCAACTGCACAGCGCGGTGGGCGTGGACCAGCTGTTCGACACGCTGTTCGTGATGCAGAACCACCAGTGGATCGACACCGACGCGCAATGGTCGCAGATCGGTCCGGACGGCTCGGTCTCGGTGGACGATGTGTCGCTGCAGGACGCGACCCACTACCCGGTGTCGATCGCATGTCATCCCGGCCGAACCATCCATCTCCGATGCGCCTATCGCAGTGACCTTCTCACCACGGACGAGGTCACCACCCTGATGGCGCGGTTCGTGCGAGTCGTGCGCGGGTTCGTCGACGATGTGGATGCGCCGATGGCCAGGATCTCGGTCCTGTCCGAGGACGAGTCCGTTGCCGGTGTCACCGCAGACCTGGTGCGTCAGGACATCCCGACGGAGTCCATAGCGTCGCTGCTGGCCCGTCAGGTGCAGGCACATCCCGACCGGACTGCGTTGGTGTCGGGCCGGACTCACCTCACATTCGAGGAGATGTCGGCGCACGTGCGCACATTGGCGGCCGAACTGGTCCGACGGGGTATCGGATCGGAGGATCGGGTAGCTCTGTACCTCGAGCGCGACCACAACATGGCCATCGCGATGTTCGCCGTCTTCGAGATCGGCGCTGCCTACGTGCCGATCGACCCCGAATTGCCCCCTGCCCGGGTTGGATACATCCTCGATGACTCGGAGTCCTCGATCGTGTGCACGTCGGCGATGCTGGCGTCATCCCTTCCCGAGACCGCGCCCGACTTGCTGCTCGTGAGTGAGACCTTGTCCAAGGCCGATACCCCGGTGCCTGAGACGGTGCAGCGCGCCGTCGATCCAGCCGGCCTGGCGTACATCATCTACACGTCGGGTTCCACCGGTACGCCGAAAGGCGTTGCGGTCCCGTACGGCGGATTGATCAACATGTTCTACAACCACGTCGATCGCATCTTCCGTCCGGCCACCGAAGGGCGTGGCGGTGCGCCGATGAAGATCGCGCACACCACATCGTTCTCGTTCGATGCCTCGTGGGAGCAGTTGTTCTGGCTGCTGGACGGACATTCGGTGTACGTCATCAGTGAGAGCATGCGCAAAGATCCTGCTGCGCTGCTGTCCTACTACACGCAGAACCGCATCGACGGATTCGACGTCACGCCCTCCTACGGTGAACTCCTGGTCGAATCCGGCCTGTTCCATACCGAACCCGGCTATGACGGCATCTCGTTCTTCTCACTCGGAGGAGAGGCGGTCCCGGAGACGTTGTGGGCCACGCTGCGTGAGCGACCCGGTCTGTGGTCGTACAATCTCTACGGCCCAACGGAATACACGATCAATGCGCTCGGTGCGAATCTCGCCGACAGTGACCGCCCGAATGTCGGCAGGCCGATCTTCAACACGATGGCACTGTTGCTCGACCGGTCGCTCACCCCGGTGCTGGACGGCGTGGCGGGCGAGTTGTATCTAAGCGGCGCCGGAATGGGCCGGGGCTACCAGGGTCGGCCTGATCTGACGGCCGCGTCGTTCATCGCCCACCCGTGGCGGTCGGGCGAACGGATGTACCGCACCGGCGACCTGATGAGGCGTCAGCCCGACGGATCGCTGGAGTACCTGGGGCGCTCGGACGACCAGATCAAGATCCGCGGGTTCCGCATCGAACCGGCGGAGATCGCCAGTGCCCTCGTCGATCGTGACGACGTGTCGCGCGCGACGGTGGTGGTCCGAAAGGGCGCATCCGGTAAGGCGTTGCACGCCTACGTCGTTGCCGCGGGGGAGGCGAAGATCGAGGTCTCCGACCTGCGTGATCATCTTGCGGCCCGGTTGCCCGACTACATGGTTCCCTCGGCGATCGGGGTTGTCGAGAACATCCCGTTGACGGTGAACGGCAAGGTCGACGTACGCGCTCTGCCCGAGATCGAACTGGCAGAAGAGGTTGCGCGCGAGCCCCGAACCGAGTTGGAGAAGACGATCGCTGCCGCGGTCGCAGACACCCTCGGGATCTCTCAGGTGTCGATTGATGCGGACTTCTTCAACATGGGTGGTCATTCGCTGCTCGCGATGCGTCTGGCCGGACGGTTGAGCAACACACTGGGTCATCCGATCTCTGTGCGTGCGATCTTCGATCACCCGACAGTGGCGGAGATGGCGGCCGCCATCGACGGCCACGACAGTCCTGGCGACGTCGAGAAGGCACCCGGACTGCCGCGGATCGGCGAGATCGAGCGGCCGGACCAGATCCCGGCTTCCTTCGGGCAGCAGGCACTGTGGGTGATCGACGAGATGGCGGGTGCGGGGTCGACCTACACGGTGACCATCCTGTGGCACGTCTCCGGCCGTCTCGAACCCATCGCGTGGGCCGCCGCACTGCGTGACCTCGTCGTCCGCCACGAGCCGCTGCGGACCCGACTGTCAGAGGCCGACGACGGCTCGATCGTGCAGGTCATCACGCCACCGGATTCGGTCGAGCGGTGGCTGCAGATCGATCACGTCGACGCGGTCGGATGCAGCGACGACGAGACCGTCTCGCTCATCGAGCAGTGGGGGAGCAGGCCACTGTCCGTTGCTGCGGACTCGACCTTGCGAGGCGTGATCGTGCGCCGAGGCGACGACCAGTTCGTTGTGGGTATGGCGTTGCACCATGCGTTTGTCGACGAGGGATCCATTGGCGCGGTGTCCGGGGATCTCTGGAATGCTTACTGCGCCCGTCTCAGCGGTGAGGCACCCGTCTTCGAGCCTCTCGCAGTGCAATTCGCCGATTACGCGGTGTGGCAGCGATCGCTGTTCGACCAGGGCCGATTCGACGAGTCCGTGCGCTACTGGAACGACCAGTTGGCCGGTGCGCCGGAACTGTCCACCCTGCCTCCGGATCGCAGCCGGCCGAGCAGGCAGAGCTTCAAGGGGATCGATCTCGAGATCTCGCTGGACGACGGACTGGTGTCGCGCGTCCGCGAGACCGCGGCCAGGCTGGACGTCTCGATGTTCATGATCCTGCACGCGGCGGTCGCCGTGGCGATGAACCGGCTGGGTTCGGGCACGGACCTCGTGCTGGGATCGCCGACGGGCGGCCGAGCGGAGGAGACCGTCGCCGATACGGTCGGCTATCTCGTCAACACGGTGCCGCTACGGCATCGCCTGCTTCCGCAGGACACCTTCCGAACCGTGCTGCAGCGCACGAGGAACAGCGTGCTGGCCGCGTTCGAACACCAGCGGGTACCGTTCGACCAGATAGTCGCCGCGGGGAACGGCGCTCATGTCGCCGGCGCGAATCCGTTGGTGCAGGTGCTGGTGAGCTATGTCGCCCAGTCCGGCGGCTCACACGAGCGTGGCCTCCTTGCGAAAGCCGGTCTGGGCTTGCTTGATCCACTGGGTGGCAGTCTCGGAGTGGTCAAGGCCGACCTCGACGTCTTCTTCGTCGACGACGGCGAGCGGATCGATGCGAACCTGGCCTACGCGGTCGACCTTTATGAGGAATCGACGATCAGGCGTTTCATCGAGACGCTGGGGCAGGTACTCGAAGTGGTGGCCGAGGATCTCGATACCCCGCTCGCTGCTGCGCAGTTGCTACCTGTCGAGTACGTCGACATCACCCGATCCGCTCAGGCCTCCGGGACAACGCCCGTGCTGGAGGACATCACGGTCGACGGGTTGTTGCGAGGCGCTGCAGACGAATTCGCGTCGAGCGTTGCGGTTGTACACGGCGCGATCGAGTGGTCTTTCGCAGAGCTCGACGGCCGGGTGAACCGGTTGGCGCGCCATCTGATCGATGCGGGCGTGCACGTCGGCGACCACGTCGCCGTGGTCGCGCAACGGGACGAATGGCTGCCGGTGATGATGGCTGCGGTGTTGCGCGCCGGCGGTGTCTACCTGCCGATCGATCCCTCCTATCCCGAAGAGCGGATCACCTACCTGCTCGAGGACTCTTCTCCGACTGTGGTGGTGACCAATTCGCCGGACTGGAACGGTTCACCCGGTACCGGCGACATTCCGGTGATCGACGTCCTGGAAATCGGTAGCAGTGCCGACGAATCGGATGCGCCGATCACGGACGACGACAGGAGCCGAGCTCTTTTCGCGGATGACGCCGCGTACCTGATCTACACCTCGGGGACAACCGGGCAGCCCAAGGGCGTTGTGGTCTCGCACCGGGCGCTGGCCAACCGGTTGCAGTGGGGTCGCCGGCGGTACCCGCTGACCGGGCCGATTCTTGTCAAGACACCGATCGGGTTCGATGTGTCGCTGCCCGAACTGCTCTCGCCGTTGGTGGAGGGTCACGCCGTGGTGGTTCTCGGTGCGGGCGACCATCGTGATCCGTGGAAGATCGTCGACGCGGTGACTCGCCACGACATCGAGCGCGTGAACTTCGTGCCGTCGATGGCCGACATCCTCGTGGAGAACGTCGACGCGGACTCCGGGGCCCGGGTGGCCGAGGTCCTGCTCGCCGGCGAGGCACTTCGCTGGAGTCTGGCCGACTCGGTCGAGTCGTCGCTGGGCGCCAACGTCCTCAACATCTACGGGCCGACAGAATCGGGCGAGGTGATGTATTTCGACTGTGGAGCGGTACCCGGTGAACAACGTGAAGGATTCGTCCCGATCGGATGGCCGGTGGCCAATTGCGGTGTGCTGGTGCTCGATCCGTGGCTGCGACGAGTCCCGGCGGGTGTGGTGGGCGAACTGTACTTGTCAGGCGCGCAGTTGGCCCATGGTTACCACGGTCGATTCGGGCTGACCGCGTCAAGGTTCATCGCAGATCCGGCCGGAACCGGTGGACGTCTCTATCGCACAGGGGATCTGGTGCAAACCGACGGCGACGGTGTGCTGGAATACGTCGGACGCGTGGACGACCAGGTGAAGATCCGAGGCCAGCGTGTGGAACCAGGCGAGGTCGCTGCAATCCTGGACGGCCACCCCCGGGTGTCGTCGGCCGCGGTGATCGCAGTCGACCACCCATCGTCGGGAAAAACCCTGGCCGCGTACTACACAACGGGCGAGGCCACTGACGACCCGACCGCGTTCGATGATGATCTGCGCGACTGGTGCGGTTCTCGACTGCCGGCTCACATGGTGCCCACGGCGTTCACCATGCTCGAGGTGTTGCCGGTGACGGCCAACGGAAAGCTCGACCGGTCCGCTCTTCCCGCGGTGGAGGTGAGCGGGCACGGCCGTGACGGGCGGGCTCTGTCACCCGGAACCGAAAGGGCCGTCGGGGAACTGGTTACCCAGGTGCTGGGACTCGGTGACGTCGAACTGTCGGCCGACGACAACTTCTTCGATCTCGGAGGGCATTCGTTCACCGCTGTGCGGCTGGCATCCCGAATAGCCGCCGAGTTCGGTGTGAAGGTGGGTGTTCGCAACATCTTCGAGAGCCCGGTGGTCTCGTCGATAGCGAACCTGATCGACCGGTCCACCGATCACTCGGATACCGATCATCTGCGAGACTCTGTGCTGCTGAGGCTTTCTCCGACGGCCGAGGCGGCGTATACCGAGCACCTGTTCTGTGCCTACCCCGCCTCGGGATCAGCCGTGATGTACGACCGCTTGGTGGCCCACGTACCGGACGGCGTGGCCGTGTACGGGTTGCAGAACGTGTCGCTGTTCGATCCCGAGATGGACATGGGCGATCTGGATGCGACGGCGCGCTGGTACTTCGACCTCGTCGACCGCATCGCCGATGGTGGCGACATCCATCTGCTCGGCTGGTCGTACGGCGCGCACCTCGCATTTGCACTCGCCAAACTGATCGAGAAGCAGAGCGACTCTAAACTGATCAGCCTGACGCTGCTCGACTCGGGCCCGACACCGGAGCCGGGTTACCTCACGGGAGCGATGTCGCTACAGGAGTCGATCGACGACTTCTGCTACGCATTCAGCATCGACCACCGTTTCTCGACGGTGGACGAGCTCGTCGATCACGCTGTCGATGTGGCGCCGCTGTGGCCGGGGATTCAAAAGTCCGACGTACGAGGCATGTTGAAGTCGGGCGCGACCGCCACTGAGCATCTTGCGAGCCCGACGCAAGGACAGGTACATGCAGATGCTTTGCTGTTGCAGGCAGGGGTGGACGGCAATCTAGACACCTTTAACTGGCGTCATCACATCGTTGGAAAGGTGGAATATTCATCGACCATAAAGGGGCATCGAGAGATGCTTGACGACGACGTCGTTGCGGATTGGGGAGATCGGTTGCGCCGGTTCATCTCTGATACCCGAAGCTGAAAGACCTTTTGATAAACACTCCGGAACATTTCCGGAGCAAGAATGGAGAACTGACAATGAAGAAGTCTCGAAGACTGCGGCTGTGGTCGTTGTTGGCTGCGCTGCCACTGCTTTTTGTGGTCCTGCTGACCGGATGCTCGGACGATTCCGACAAGGATTCGGCCTCGGGCGAGACCCGGACGGTGGAGACTGTCGATGGTCCTGTCGAGATCCCGACCGACCCTCAGCGCATCGTGGCGTTGCGTGGCTCGGCAGAAGCACTGCTCAGTCTCGGTAGCGACAAGGTCGTCGGCGTACCGGATCTCTACACGGCCGACTACTTCGGCACCGACACAGCCGCTTGGGACAAGTACCAGAGCCTGCCCAAGGTCGGCACCATCGCGCAACCGGATTATGAGGCGATTCTCGCGCTCGAGCCCGACCTCATCGTCGGTAACGTTCTCGAAAAGCACTGGGAAGCAATCGACAAGGAGAAGCTGAAGGCCATCGCGCCGGTCGTGAACCTCGAGGGCGGGTCACTGTTGGTCACCGACTGGTACGAGACCTTCGACGAGGCGGCCGACATCGCGGGCATGAAGACCGAGGCCGAGGAGCAGAAGCAGCAGTTCCACGCACGCGCCGACGAGATCCACCAGAAGTACGCCGACAAGATCGACGGCACCAAGTTCGTCGCGGTCGCGTCGTGGTCACCGGGCACTTTCTGGGACCAGAACGCCGGAACGTATGTGCCACACAAGCTCGAGGCCGCGGGTCTGACCTTCCCCACGGGCGAGGGACAGGAACGTTCGTATGAGCAGCTGGGTATGCTCGCCGACTACGACGTGATCGTCTACCCGACACGCGCAGACGGAACCACCACACCTGAGGTGCAGGCGATGCTCGACTCCGAGCTCTTCAAGAGTCTGCCCGCAGTACAGGCCGGACGGGTTTTGGCTGTGGCATACACGGATCCGTTCACCTACGCATCCGGAATGGCCAGCCTGGACAGCCTGGAAGCGCAGTTGGAAAAGCTCCCGCAGAAGTGAGTACCTGACTCAGATCGATGATGGCGCCGGCGTTTGCCGGCGCCATCATTGCGTAGCGTGCCTTGCCGCCGTCGGAAGCGGAGGTGTGGGTGAAGGTCAGGTGCGGTAGGGCGCGAACAGATCCCGGTACGCCGGGTAGTGGTCCTCCAGGACGCCGAGTTCAGTGGCCCGGACGAAGTTCGGATGGTTCCGATACTTGCCGATGCCGGCGAGTTGCTTCATCCCGTAATAGCCTGCGGGAGCGACGGAATCGCTTACAGAGGCCTGCGCCGGGCTTCGATCGAGGGAATCGATGTTGTCGACGAAGATGTCGTGGCAAGCCTGCGTCACCTCCATCGACAGTTCCTCCAGCGTCATGGACGCAGTGAGGGCGATAGCCCGTCTGTCGATCACGTCGCCGGTGTCGATCCCCGCGTCGACGCGATGGAGTGTGACACCGAAGTTGTTCTCACCGTTCAGAATTGCGAATACTGCGGCGGCAAGGGGCAGGCCCCGATACTGGGGTAGCGGACCGCCGTGAATGTTCACGATGGTCACTCCGAGTTCCAGGATCGGCTCCCGAAAGATGAACGGATTGCCGGTGGAACACACCAGCCCGTCTGTACAGATCTCGTCGATGCCGTCAGCCAACTCGTTGACGTCGTCGGTGCCGGCGCATTCGAGATCGGACGCCCACGCGGGGACGGCTTCGCCTTCTGGGTGGATGACAACGTCGACCGGGGTGCCCACCGAGGCGGCATGACCCGCGGCACGCCACAGCAGAGCTCCTGAGCCGACCAGAATCACGAGAACTTCCCTTCGCCCGCGGTCTTCGAACCCAATTGAACCTAGGGTAGCCTAAACTTCATGACGACTTTCGGGCACCCCGGGGACTCGGCCACGATCCAGGTGGACATTTCGGAGCTGCACGAGCGATGGAATGACCGAACGACACCGACGACCACCACAACCGTTCCGGAGTTGTTCGCTGCGGCGGCCCGATCGACGCCCGATGCGCTTGCACTCGTTGATGGGCGTACCCGGCTCACGTACCGCGAATTGTCCTCCAAGGTGGGTGAATTGGCGCAACGACTACGTCAGTCGGGGCTACCCGCCGAGGGTGTGGTTGCCATCGGTATGTCTCGCTCGGCCGAGATGGTTGTTTCCGTACTGGCCACGATGGCAGCCGGTGGCGCGTTTGTTCCTGTCGACCCGCACTGGCCTGAGACTCGTCGGCGACAGGTGAGCGCCGACGCATCGGTGAGAATCGCACTGACAGCTGCCGACGACCGCACGGACTGGGGCACGGTGACGATCGCGGTGAGCCTTGCCGACTGGCGGTTCGGTGATTGTGTGCCGGACCCATCCCCGCTGTGCGTGCAGGGAAACCAATTGGCCTACGTGATTTTCACCTCCGGGTCCACCGGGACTCCCAAGGGGGCGATGATCCGGCACGAGGCGATCTGCGAACGACTTGTGTGGCAGCGTGATCAGATACTCATGTTCGGACGAGACGACGCCTCACTGTTCAAAGCGCCTCTCGCGTTCGACATCTCGATCAACGAGATACTGCTGCCACTTGTCTCGGGTGGGTACGTTGTGGTGGCGGCGCCCGGAAGTGAGAAGGATCCTGAATACCTACTGGATCTGATTGCCTCGGAACGGGTCACCTACTTGTATCTGGTGTCCTCGATGCTCGACACCCTGTTGGCACTGGATCGCGACCGGTCGACCACGTCGGGGTCGGCCCTGGCTTCGGTCAGGCACATCTGGTGTGGTGGAGAGGTTCTGACACCCGATCTCTTCATGCGATTCCGGCAGCAGTTGTCCACCACGCTCTATCACGGCTACGGACCGGCCGAGGCGACGATCGGTGTATCGCACGTCATCTACCGTGACGAGGCCGAGAGAATCGCCACCTCGATCGGTCGTCCCAATCCGCACACCCAGCTGTACGTGCTGGACGAGCAGCTCGAACCGGTTCCGGTGGGCGTGGGTGGTGAGCTCTACGCTGCCGGATTCCTGCTCGGCCGTGGATATGTCGGCAAGGCCGCGATGACTGCGTCGAAGTTCGTGGCCAATCCGTTCGACCCCGACGGCTCACGGATGTACCGCACGGGCGACCTGGCCCGCTGGTGCGACAACGGTTCGCTGGAGTTCCTCGGCCGGGCGGACAACCAGGTGAAGATCCGCGGGAGGCGAGTCGAACTCGAAGAGATCGAGGTGATCATCTCCGGCCACCCACAGGTGCGACAGGCGGTGGTGACACTGACGGGCAATACCGCCGGCGCCGACAGTCTGTCGGCCTACGTGACCGAGAACCCTGGCGCTGCAGTGGATGTGGAGAGCCTACGGGCGTGGTGCGTCGACAATCTCCCCGACTACATGGTGCCGTCGAACCTGATGGTCCTGGAATCTTTCCCCATCACCGCCAACGGCAAGGTGGACCGCCGCGGGCTGCCTGCGATGACCCCCACCCGGCAAGGCGCATTCATCGCGCCGCGTACACCCCACGAACAGCTCCTGTGCGACATCTTCGCGACAATTCTCGGTGTGGAGAAGGTCAGTGTCGACGACGACTTCTTCGCTCTGGGCGGAGACAGCATCGTGGCGGTCAAGGTTGCCTTGGCGCTGCGGCCGGAGGGATTCAGGCTCCGCTCACAGGACATCGTCTCTCACCGCACGCCCGAACATCTGGCCACTGCACTCACGGCGTCGGGTCCGGCGACAACAGCCCTGACAACCGACGCGCCTCTTGTTGCACTCGAGGACGACGAGTCGGACGAAATCCGTTCCCAGGTTGATGGTTTGCGTGAGGTGCTGCCACTGACAGCCGTCCAATCCGGCATCTATTTCCATTCGATCGCGGTGGATGATCACGACCCCTACATGGTTCAGCAGATCGTCGAGTTGTCCGGGCAACTCGATGTCGACAGGCTCACCGAGGCCGTAGACGCGGTGATCCGCCGACATACGGCACTGGCGGCGGGCTTTCGCACCACGCGGTCGGGCCGGGTGATCTCGACCGTGGGATCGACGCCCGCACCGGAGTTCCGGACGCTGAGTCTTGTTGATGAATCGGAGCTGGGGACAGCGCAATTCGTGGACAGGGTTGCCTCTGAGGAACGCAGCCGCACGTTCGATCTCACTCGGCCGCCGCTGATGCGCTACACCTTGATCACCATCGGGGAAGGGCGATACCGGCTCATCCAGACGGTGCACCATCTGATCGCCGACGGTTGGTCGGTGGCTCTGATCTGGAACGACATCATGGCTGCATACCGCGGCGAGACGTTCGACTCCAGCGCACCGCAATTCAGCGACTTCCTGAGGTGGTGGACACAGGGACGAACGCCACAGAGCGAGGTGGAAGCGTGGAAGAACTACCTCGCCGACATCGGAGATCCGACACTGATCTCCGACCACCTGCCGCGCGGTGCGGGCAGTGGCTTCGGTCGGCGCCGTCGTCCGTTGGGGCCCGATCACCGACAGGCTCTGACGGCGTACGCCCGATCACGATCGGTCAGCGAGGGTGCCGTGATGACCGCGGCATGGGGTGTTCTGCTGGGCTGCGTCATGGGTCGGACCGATGTGGTGTTCGGTTCCACGACGGCGGGTCGTGGCGAAGATGTGGACGGGATCGACCGGATCGTCGGGATGCTGCTGAACACCGTGCCCACCAGGGTGCGCTGGTCCCAGCGCGACACCATCGACGGTGTGGTCCAGAACTTTGTCCGCGCGGAGACCGAAGTGCTCGACCACCAACATGTTCCGCTCGTGGATCTGCATTCGGCGTTGGGTGTTCGCGAGTTGTTCGACACCCTGTTCTCGATCGAGAATCTCGAACGTCCCGAAGATGTCGGCGATCTGCGACTCGGGGCCATCGAGTACATCCAGGCCCCTCACTACCGGTTGACCGCGCTTGTCACACTGCACGAGTCGGTGTCGGTGGCGTTGACCAACGACCGGGCGGCGATCGACGACGCGGTGGCAGACCGGATCGCGGATCTCTACCTCGGTGTCGTGGAGCTGATCGTTGCCGGATCCGATCGAGGTACCAACGCCTTTCGTGCGATCACCGCGACATCTCCGAATGACCATCGCACCGTGATCGACATCTGGAACCCGCCGTCGAAGACAGCGGAACTGCCCGACTCGGTGGCTCAGCTCATCGAACGCCGGATCGCCGAGTCGACAGAGCTGGTGGCCCTGGTTCAGGGTGACGTCACCTTGACCTACGGTCAGCTGGGAGAGCAGGTCAATCGATTGGCACGCTTGCTGATCGAGTCAGGCGTCGGCCCGGAGTCCCGGGTGGCGTTGCTCCTTCCGCGCTCGCCCGATCTGGTCACCGCACTGCTCGCCGTGATCGCGGCCGGCGGCGCGTATGTCCCGATCGATCCACGTCATCCCACCGAGCGGATCAGCCACCACCTGACCGACTCGTCCCCAATCGTGGTTCTGGCCACCGAAGCAATCGCGGTGACGCTCCGGACGGCCGGCGTCGACATCCCGGGCCGGCTGATCTGCCTGGACGATGCTGCGATCAACGGCCGGGTGTCTGCATTGGCGGCGGGCCCTGTCCTCGCGACCGAGCGGCAGACCGAGCTGCGCGGGGACAACGCCGCCTACGTCATCTACACCTCGGCGTCGACCGGTAACGCCAAGGCAGTGGTGGGATCTCACACCGGGCTGGTCAATCGTCTCGAATGGGCGAAGGCGAGTTGGAACGACGGCAACAGTTCCCTCGGAGGTGTTCGACTGGCCAAGAGTTCGATCGGCTTCATCGACGGGTCCACCGAGATCTTGGGTGCTCTGTTGGCCGGATGTCGGTTGGTGATCGCCGACGATTCCGAGCTGGCCGACGCGGATCGCCTGGCGGAGGTGGTGCGGAGTCACGGCATCACTCAACTCACCGGGGTGCCGACCCTGCTGCGTGCCGTCGCCGAGGTGGGAGCCGAGCGGGTAGGTGTTGTCCGGCAATGGATCTGCAGCGGCGAGGCGCTGTCCTCGGCTGTTGTCGACGAGATCAACCGGGCATCACCGGGTGCAACGGTGATCAACTCCTACGGTTCCTCCGAGGTGGCCGGTGACGTCACATTTTCCTCGCGGTCCGCTGCGGTGGCCGAACCCATCACTATCGGCGCGCCTGTGCCGGGCAGCCAGATCTATCTGCTCGACCCCTGGCTACGTCCGGTGTCACCTGGAGTCACCGGGGAGTTGTACGTCGGCGGGGCGCAGGTGGCCCGAGGCTATGCCGATCGGCAGGCCCTGACCGCTGCCACGTTCGTGGCTAACCCTTTCGGTCCGGCAGGCGCCCGTCTGTACCGAACCGGCGATCTGGCCCGCTGGACCACAGACGGCTCGCTGCAGTATCTGGGCCGCCGCGACTTCCAGGTGAAGGTGAACGGCGTCCGCGTCGAACTTGAGGAGGTCGAGGCCGCGCTCGCCGCTGTACCCGGTGTGGCCGCCGCCGCTGCCTCGGTTCACCGATCCGGCGGGTCCAGTCGACTGGTGGGGTATGTGACGGCGGCAGAGGGCGCGCACCTGGACGGCCGGACGGTCCGCGACGCGGTGACCGCTGTTCTGCCCGTGCATGTTGTACCGATCGTGCTTGTGGTCGACGCCCTGCCTCTCACACCCACCGGGAAGGTCGACCGAAAGGCGCTGCCGACACCCGATTTCAGTTCACTCACCACAGCATCGCGCAAGCCGCATGGCGCCGCCGAGGAGATCCTGGTGTCGGCATTCGCCGAGGCGCTGGGACTGCCCACGGTCGGTGTCGACGACGACTTCTTCGACCTGGGAGGCGACAGCATCTCCTCGATCGCGGTGGTTCGGCGGGCTGGGCAGCGCGGTCTGGACCTCACCATCCAGGACGTGTTCGCACTGCGTGCGCCGGCGCGCTTGGCAGAGGGCCGAACTGTGGCGCCCGGCGATTTGTCCGAGTCATCGGTGCCACCAGAGCCCGTGCAGGTGGTTCCCCCGGTTGAGCAACATCGACTCCGCCTGTCCGGTCTCGACATCGAGCAGCATGTTTTCACCGAGGTCGTCGATCTGCCGCACCCTGTGGAGCCCGCGCAGCTGGCGTCGGCGGTCGACACGGTGCTCCGCGAGTTCGAGTGCCTGCGGTGGCGGGTGAACCCACGTCACCGATTGCTGTGGAACACCGACGTACTCCCGTACACAGAACATCTGGCATCGGAAAGTGTTGCAGCACTGGATCAGTCCGGTACGGACGCCGAAGGCGCTGTCAGGACAGCGCGTGACCAGGTGGTCGAGCGGGTGGACATCACCGCGGGTCGGCCACTGCATGCCGCTCTCCTGCGGTCTTCGCAGGGCACCCACCTCATCGTGGCCGTACACGGGGTGGTCGCAGACCGGTACACCGTCCACCAGGTGGCGAAGCGCTTGACCGCACTGCTGGATGGATCCGACTCCGGTGCGCCGACCATGGGGTCCACCGCGGACGCAACGGCCGCGTTGGCCGAACGTGCGCAGTCCGCCGATGCCGATGCGGCCCTGACTGATTCCATCGATCTGCTGCTCGCCATGCCGTCAGTCGACGAGGTGGACGGAGACGCCGGACTGGTCGTACGTGTTGCGGAGCTGTCCGGTCACATGAACAAGTCTGCCGACGCTGTGGAGGCCGCCTTCGTGGCCGCCATCGCGCATGGGTCGCCGGCCGTACGCACGGTCGACCTCGAGTGGGACCTACGAAACCATCTGGTTGTGAACGATTTTCACCCCGGCGAACGCGACGGCCTACCGGGTGCGTTCACCGCCGTGTACCCGGTGCAGGCGGGGATCAACGGGTTCGAACGGCCACCTTATGCGCCCTGGTACGACTTGTGGCGCTTCCAGCACAGCGTCGGACGCAAGAAGTTGCGCCGGGCACCCACTGCAGGAGTGTTGCTGACCCGAGTCTTCGGCCCGCTCGCCGATCCCGCTCGGAGGGAGGGTTTCGAGACGCTCTACGGAGTGGTCGGCCGGTATGCGATCCACGGGGATCGCGTGGAATTACAAGTTCTGGGCCTGGACGCCGCCGACATGGCGGACCGTTGGGCCGCCGCCCTGAACCCGTGAGTGTGGGACGACCGACGAAGGAGGAGCCGTGGCCGGTTCGGTGCGCGATCTGACAGTGAGCCCGATCTGTTTGCGCGAGTTCGATGTTCTGCGTGTGTGGGACGTGACGCCGGGGATGCGACGTGTGGTTCTCGGCGGTCCGGCCATCGGCGAGCACACACGTGACGGCGTTGTCCTGCCCCCGGTGCAGACCAGCGGATTCGACGACGACGTGAAGATCATGCCTCCCGACCCGGTCACCGGAGGGTTTCCCTTCGAGGTGCCCCGTAACACCGGTGCGGGCCTGATCGACTGGACGCCAGGCAGTTTCGAGTACACCCGCACCTACACCGTGCGCGACTTCGACGCCGGTGCGGGCGAGTTGACCATCGACTTCGCCCTTCACGAGACCGGACTCGCCTCGACGTGGGCCCGTCGCGCGGTGCCGGGGGAGAAGATCCTGGTCGCCGGTCCCAAACACTCGGCCGGACTGCCGACAGCAGCCGACTGGATGCTGATCGGAGGCGACGAGACGGCGTTGCCGGCGATCGGGCACTGCCTCGAGATGCTGCCGCCATCGCTACCGGCAACGGTGGTGATCGAAGTGGCCGACCCTTCACATCGCCAGGAATTGCCCAGCGCCGCAGAGGTTCACATCACCTGGCTGTTTCGAAGTGAGGCTGACGGCAGGTCGCGACTGGCCGAGACACTCCAGTCGGTCCCGTGGCGCGACGGTCAGCCATACCTGTGGGTCGCAGGGGAAGCCATGGTGGTCAAGCCGCTCCGCAGATGGGCCAAGCGAGAGAAGGCGATACCGAAGGAGTTCACCGACATCGCCGGCTACTGGCGTGAGCGCGCGGTCGCCACCGTCGCGGGCGATCCCGAGGTCGTCGACGTCGCCACGCAGGCGCCCGACCCCTTCGAACGCGTCCACGAGTATTCGGAGCTGTTGCCCGCGTGTGCGTTACGCGCAGCAGTGACGCTGGGGGTGTTCGCAGAGATCGACGCGGGTGCGGTCACCGTGCAGGAGATCGCCGCTGCTTGCGGGGCACGTCCCGACCCGCTGCACAAGCTGGTACGTCACCTCGTGGTGATGGGTCTGCTTGTCCGAGAGGGAAATATCTACTCACTCAGCGAGGTGGGCGCGGTGCTCGCCGACCCCGACACCCCGTGGGTCGAGGGATTGCGGATGGACTCCGCCCAGACGCAGATGCAGCTGTCGTTTCTCCGACTCCTCGACGTGGTGCGAACCGGTGATCCGGTCGGAATCGGGGGGTTGTCGATCGAGGATTGGACGGATGACCCCGAACGGGCCGATGGCTTTCACGGTGAGATGGTCGAATGGCCGACCTATCTCGCGCCGGCGTTGACCGAGGCCATCTCGTTCGAGGGTGTGCGCACTGTCGCGGTCGTCGGCGAAGGCGGTGGTCCCTACGTGGACGCGATGCTGCGCGCGTATCCGTCGCTCGAGATCAGTGTTGTGGGCATGCCGTCGCTCACCGAGCGCATGCTCGGGGATGTGACCGCCGAGAGACGACCTCTGGTCAGGAGTGTTGCAGGTAGTCACGTCGCGCCGCTGCAGACGAAGGTCGACCTCCTTCTGGCGGCAGGCGTCGTGGAGACCCTGCCCGACGGTGACGCGGCGGTTGCGCTGACGGCGTATGCCGAGTCTGCCGGCCGGGTGGTGATCCCAACTCGGCTGATGGACCCGGAGACCACAAACGACTACGAGACAGAAGAAGATCTTCTCCGGATGTGTGTGTTCGGGTCGGGCTCTCGAACGGAGGCCGAAATGCGCGCCCTCATCAACTCGGTCGGCGTCGGCTCACTGCACGTCGGGCCGCTGGGGTGGGGCGCGTACGTCGTCGAATATCGGCCGAATTGAGAAGCCGTCTAGACTTTTGAACTCTTCCAAGGCTAGCCTTACCTCAATTGGTGGGTGGAGGCCCACGAAAGCCGGGTGAATGCAGACCATTTCCGCCTCGGCTTCGAATTGAGCTTCGCGAAGCTACTTGGAAGAGGGGTGTATCCAATGGGTGCGGCGCAGCTGAACACATTTCTCGACAACACTGTTGATCGTCATTTCAGCCGCCCGGCCGTGGCGTGCGGTGATCACGAAACCGACTTCGAGCGTTTTGATGAGTCAGTGCAATGGCTCGGCGAAGACCTGGCGTCGCGGGGTATCGGCGCACGTCAAAGGGTTGGTGTCTGTGTAGGCGGCGGGTGGGAGTTCCTGCTCGCATTCCACGCGTTGGTGCGGTTGGACGCCGTGGTGGTGCCGATCGATCCCTATGACGAAACGTCGGTGACCGCTGCCGCCGGATTGGACCTGCATTTTGTTCTCACTCATTGCGCCGAGGACTTTCTTCTCGAAGAGAATGTCGGGCTCATGTGCGGGGACCGAATACCCCCAACATTTGATGTGGCAGAAGAGTTCCGTTTGATCGCAATTTCGCCGCGGTCGCCCCTGCAGACCGAAGGCGGTCTGATCCTCAACGACCTCGGCTTCCGATTCTGGGGAAACGGAGAAGTGGCCGAACGTATCGGGGGCCTGCAAACCGATCTCGACCTGGATGCGGACGCTCGTGCCGTGATCTGTGGCCCATGGAGTTGCCCCTCCGCTGTGCTGCTGGTGCTCGCCTGTGCAGCGTCGGGCTCGTGTGTGCATGTTGTCGACCACGTGCGTGATTCCGTGACGGTGCACGATGCGCTGGGTGAGGGTGACGTGTCGGTGGTCTTTGCCCCGCCGCTGGTCATGCACGACCTGATGCGCGCAGCAGACCCCTGGACCTGGGGTCCGAGGCGCCCACGGATGGTGCTGCCCGACGGTGAGGTGCTTCCCGATGTGGTGCTGCGCCGCCGGGGTCTGACCCGTCAGACCTGCGATGACCCACCGGTCTACCGGTTTGGAGTTGCCGACCGGCGTCCTGCGGTTCAGCCCGGCTACGGCCGGGGATCAGCCGAATTGCGTCCGGTCTCCTGACGACCCCACCGAATTGTCGACCACACCGAATCGTCAGCTGAGAGCTGCGGTGACAAGCGCGGC
The DNA here is from genome assembly GCF_051487485.1 of Williamsia muralis. Taxonomy (GTDB): domain Bacteria; phylum Actinomycetota; class Actinomycetes; order Mycobacteriales; family Mycobacteriaceae; genus Williamsia; species Williamsia muralis_B. The sequence continues at coordinate 293,402 of NZ_JAHVCV010000007.1, forward strand.
TAAGTCGACCTCTTTGCGATGCTCCAGCGTGGAGACGACGGTCGCCACATCCGAGTCGTCGGGCAGGAAGAGTGACGTGGCAACCGCCGCGATGAGGTTGTCACGATCAGCCGGCGCAGGCTTCCGGTGGCCCAGTAGCGCAAAGATCTGATCCCTCGGCTCTGCCGACTCGCCCACGGAGCGACGTACGACGTCGAACCCGTCCGGCGAGAACTCGAGGAAGATCTCGTCGCCCAGTGCCAGGCCCAGGTCGCTGACGAAGCGTTTGATGGTTCCCACTCGTGCCTGCACGGACACCCACATCAGCGACTGTGGTCCCAGTCGCGACGGCAGCTTCAACGGATTCCCCGGGCCTACGCCGATCAGACCCGCGAGAGCTGACGGAATGTTGAACGCCGACCCTTTGAGATGCGCGCCGGACACCGTTGTGGCCCAACGGATCACGTCACTCTCACAATAGAGACACCGAGTCTTTGCGGGCGACTTCCGGTGGACGTAGCGTTCGCTGCGCCGGGTCACCACATCATCTCGCGTCACGAACTCGCCGGCTCCCGCGTACGCACGGATGCTCGATTCGGTGACGTCGTACTTCTCGCTGATCTGCGACACCAGATCCTCGATGCCGATACTGCCGCCCGCAGCGTCGAGGATGTGACCGATCTGCCGATGGACCGGCTGGTATTGATCACCGCCCCAACGACGCAGCCCATAGGTGGTGCGATCGGTCTTGACGATCCGGTCGTCGGTGACCAACGCATTACGGACGCTCGATCGGGAGCGTGGCCTGCCGGCGAGCCCGGTCACAATCTCTTCGAAGGTGCGGGGCGCTCCGGCGATCGACAAGACCGCGCACACCAGATCCGCAGTGGACGTCGAGCCTTTGACAACATGGTCGTCGAGCACGGTGAATCCGCTGCTGTTCAACCACCTTGTCGCCTCGGGCTCGGACAGGTTCAGCTTGGCGGCCACGATCCGGACCGGGACGAGCGCCTCCTCACCCGCGTGCGCATCGAGGACGTCTTCGACGAGATCGGCGATCTGCGCGGGGGTGCGGCTGATGATCCATCCGTCCACGCCCGCAAGGTCGTTCGATCCGGCGATGAGCAGCTGTCCGACGGAGACCCCAAGCGCGGGTATTTCGGTGGCGAAGAGTGGCAGGGTCTCGGCCACCCGGGCAGAGTCCGCCACCGGGTCGGCCAGTGCCACCGTCTCGGCGAGAAGCCGGCGCAGGTCCACCGAACTCTCGACGGTCTCCGACAGTTGCAGCCGCAGAGTCCGGTCGAGCTGGTTCACCCGCTCGCGCGACAACCCGAGTTCCTTGGCCAGGTCGGCCTGGGTACGGGGCTTGGCCGCAAATATGCGCTCGTGGAGGATCACCCGATCGCGTTCATCAACGGACTCGATGAACCTGAGCAGGTGAGGATCTGCCAGTACCCGGCCGCCGCTTCGATCGTCCTCGCCGTGCGGTGCCCGGGTCGCCTCGGCCACCAGTGCTGCGACGACGTCGATGATGGTGGTTCGGCCGACCCCAGGCAAGTGCAACAGGTGGCCGGCCGAGTGGGCAAGGACGTCCGAAACGACTCGAATGCTGTTGTCGTGTAACGCTGTGACTGCGTGAGGCTCCAACTCGAGTGCGGTCACGGGCGCGCCTCCGGAAACCGTCGGGAAGTCGTCGGCAAGCGTCATGTCCGCGCGGTCGGTCACATGCCGCAGGGCAACGAGTTCGCAGAAGCGGCTGAAGTTGTTGGCGTTCAGTGCCTCTGCTGGGCTCCCGTCCAGCCAGGCGTTGGGGATCAACTCGTCGCTGGCGAGGATCGATGGCCCAGACCGGTACTCCTCGAGCCACGGCAGGAGCATGGGCCACGCCGTCTTCGAGAACGGCCGCGCCGTGTTCGAGTCGGGCATCAGCAGTGGGCCTTTCGTGGGCTGCGGTCACGGCACGAAGTGGCCGGTCAAGATGGGCGGTAACGGAAGATTAGCCTATCTGTAAACCTGGTTAGTTGCCGCAAAGTTGCGGAACGGGCGGCTCCGGCGGACAGCGTGGAAAGCGGCCCTAACTGCGATGATGCCGTCAACCGACGGGCTGCGGTAAGGGACCCTGCGTTTGCACTAAGGTGAGGGTTACCTACTGATAGATGGGGCTGAGATGCAGGACAACGCGTGCCGGGCTCGGACGTGACTGTCGGTGCCGACCCCGGCCTCCGGGTGGACCTGACAAAGAGCGCAGATGGTTCGGCGGCGCGCCGCCGTGCTCAGGGTTTGGCGCAGACCAACACCAGGCGGATGCTCGGCTGGGTTGCCGGGGTTGTCATCCTGGCTGCGGTCTGCATGCTCAGCATCGCCATCGGCGCCAAAGACGTGCCGTTCTCGACGGTGTGGGATGCGCTGTGGTCGTACAACAACTCCGGGGACCACATCATCGTTCGCGACCTGCGTATCCCGCGCACCATCCTCGGCCTGATCGTCGGGGTCGCGTTGGGGATCGGTGGAGCTCTCATCCAGGCGATCACCCGAAACCCGTTGGCAGATCCCGGGATTCTCGGCGTCAACGCCGGCGCCGCGTTCGCCGTCGCCCTCGCGGTCGGGGTGTTCGGAGTGGCGAGCATCTGGTCGTACATCTGGTTCGCGTTTGCGGGTGCGGTGGTGGTGATGGTCTTCGTGTACGCGCTGGGGTCCATCGGCAGAGGGGGCGCCACCCCGATCCGGCTCACGTTGGCCGGAGTTGCCATCGGTGCCGTGCTCACCGGCATCACGTCGGGACTCATCCTGCTCGACCCGGAAGCCTTCGACCAGATGCGGTTCTGGAACGCGGGGTCGATCGCCGGACGCGGACTCGAGGTGTCGGGTGCGGTCGCGCCGTTTGTTGTGGTCGGGCTGGTGCTCGCGTTTGTCATCGCCCGTCCGCTCAACGCTGTCGCCATGGGTGACGATCTCGCGCGGTCACTCGGGGCGAACGTGGCCCGCACCCGGGTCATCGGAGTGATCGCGGTGACGCTGCTCTGCGGCGCCGCCACCGCGGCCGCCGGACCGATCAGCTTTCTGGGACTGATGGTTCCGCATGTGGCCCGCTGGATCGTCGGGCCCGATCAACGCTGGATCCTGGCGTACACGCTGGTGGGTGGGCCGATCGTGCTCCTGCTGTCCGACGTGATCGGGCGTGTGATCATCCGGCCGGGTGAGATGCAGGTCGGGATCGTCACCGCGTTTGTCGGTGCACCCGTACTGATCTTCCTGGTTCGACGAGGCAAGGCGAGCGGCCTGTGAGCGTCGACGCGCAGAAGCAGGACAAGCCGGCGCTCCCTGGGGATATCGACTTCGGACGTAAGGTCGCGGTGCTGCGCGTGCAGGGTGGCACGTTGTCGGGGCGGATCGACGTTCGCGCCGTGGCCGTGATCGTCATGCTGGTGGCCGCTGCGCTGGTGGTTGCGGTCTTTGCGCTCGGCACCGGGGACTACCCCGTGTCCCCCGACCGGGTGGTTCAGGCGATCTTCGGCAACGGGTCCCGGATCGAAGAGCTCGTGGTGATGGAATGGCGGATGCCGAGGGTGCTGCTCGCCCTGATCCTCGGGGCCGCACTGGGCGTCAGCGGGGCGGTGTTCCAGTCGATCACCCGAAACCCGTTGGGCAGTCCCGACATCATCGGCTTCAACACAGGCGCCTACACGGGCGCACTGGTGGTCCTGCTGATCATCGGTGGCGGCGGCTATTACGACACCGCGATAGGCGCACTGGTAGGAGGCATGATCACCGCGCTCCTGGTGTACCTGCTGGCCTTCAAGCGTGGTGTCCAGGGATTTCGGCTCATCATCGTGGGAATCGCCATCAGCGCGGTCCTGTCGTCGGTGAACGCCTGGCTGATCCTGCGAGCGGACCTCGAGGATGCGATGTCCGCCGCGGTGTGGGGTGCCGGATCGCTCAACGGACTGGGCTGGACGCAAGCCCGCCCTGCCCTCATCCTGTTGGCGGTCCTCACCCCACTGCTGGTTCTGGCGTCCTACCGGATGCCGATGCTCGATCTGGGTGATGACGCAGCCAAAGCGTTGGGCATCCGCGCAGAACCGACGCGATTGGTGCTGATCGTCCTCGGTGTCGCACTCACCGCCGTTGCAACCGCAGCTGCGGGTCCCATCGCCTTCGTGTCGCTGGCCGCACCACAATTGGCCCGCAGGCTGACCCGCACCCCAGGCGTGGCCATGCTCCCGGCGGCGGCCATGGGCGCGTTGCTACTGGTGGCCAGCGACCTCATCGCGCAGCGCGCCTTCACGCCCACCCAGCTTCCGGTGGGAGTTGTCACGGTGTCGGTGGGCGGCCTCTACCTGGTGTGGCTGCTCGCCCGAGAGGCGCGTCGCCAATGACCCGACAATCTCAAGACGTCCGATGATGAGGTGCGAACAGTGGACATGAGCAAAATCGCGGACCAAGAAGTACTGTCCGCGGCGCGAGGCGGCGACGGGGTGCACACCCGGTTGCAGGCTCAGGACGTCACCATCGGCTACGACAAGCGGGTGATCAGCGAGTCGTTGAGCGTTGACATCCCAGACGGTGCCTTCACCGTGATCGTCGGACCCAATGCCTGCGGCAAATCGACTCTGCTGCGTGCACTTTCGCGACTTCTGGCCCCCACCAAGGGGTCGGTGCTGCTGGACGGTAAGGCGATCAGTTCATATCCGGCCAAGGAGGTGGCGCGCAGGCTCGGTCTCCTGCCGCAGTCATCCATCGCGCCCGACGGCATCAGGGTCGCCGACCTCGTCGCCCGTGGACGTTATCCGCACCAGAAGCTGATCCGGCAGTGGTCAGCCGACGACGAATCGGCCGTGATCGAGGCGATGACGGCGACCGGCGTGACCGAGCTGTCGGGGCGACTGGTCGATGAACTCTCCGGCGGGCAGCGTCAAAGGGTGTGGGTGGCAATGGTGTTGGCGCAGCAGACTCCGCTGATGTTGCTCGACGAGCCGACCACGTTCCTGGACATCGCCTACCAGATCGACCTGCTCGAGTTGTGTGCCGAGCTCAACAAGACCGGCGGTCGAACGCTTGTCGCGGTGTTGCACGACCTCAACCACGCCTGCCGCTACGCCGACCACATCATCGCCATGAAGGCCGGTGCCATCGTGGCGGAGGGCCGACCGGCCGACATCATCACGGCCGATCTTGTCCGCGATGTGTTCGGCCTCCCGTGCAGGATCATCGACGACCCGGAATCGCATACGCCCCTTGTGATCCCGCTCGTCCGACGCTAGCTGTCGCAGGCGAGTACGGCCGAGCGGTGAATCACTGCACGCGCTCGGCGATCAGGGGTACAACCGTGTCGAGCGCGTACTGGATGGACAGCACCGAGTTCGTCGAGTACGCCCGCGAGATCGTGAGGTCGTCGAAGACGAGGTAGCGGCCGGCGGCGACGGCGGGCACGGACTTGAACAGCGGGTCGCCTTCCACCTCGGCGGCCGTGCGCTGGATCGGGAAGACCACCACCATGTCGGCATCGAGCAACCGCAGGTTCTCGTCCGCGATGGGGACCGAGAACCCCTTGGCATCAGCGGGATCGATGGCGGGATTGGGCGAGAAGCCCAGTTTGACAAGGAATTCGACCCGTTCGGTATCGGGGGAGTATGCGCCCCAACCCGTCCCGGAACGCGCTGCCACCGTGACCGTCTTGCCGCGGAACTCAGGATTTTGCGCAGCAACCTCGGTGAACCGGCCATTGAGCTGCTCGACCAGTTCGGTCCCCTTCTCCGGGACGCCCAGTGCTTGCGACACCATCGTCACCTGTTGTTCGAGGGTGGTCTTGTAGCTGTCAGCGCCTGCAGGCAACGCGACGGTCGGGGCGATCTCGGCCAACGTGTCGTATCTCTTCTGATCTCCCGAGCTCTTGGTGTCGAGGATCAGATCGGGTTCGAGAGCGAGAATCTGCTCGAAGGACGGCTCCCGGGTTCCGATGATCTCGGGCTGGTTGTCGTAGAGCCCCTCGGCCCATGGGCCCACACCCTCGCCGCCGAAGTCGAGCCAGTCGCTTGCTCCCACCGGCTGCACGCCGAGGGCAAGTGCGGTCTCGGCGTCGCCCCATCCGAGCGCGACCACCCGGGTCGGCGGCTTCTCGATCGTCACCGGGCCGAACTTGGTGGCCACGGTGACCGGGAACGCGCCGGTCGATGCGCCGGAGGGCGGGGTTTGCTCCTGATCGCTCTCGTCGGAACAGGCGGCCACGAACAGAAGGGCGAGAATGCTGAACACAGCTAGGGCACGGCGGAACATGAGATGAGGCTAGCCTATGCTTAGCGAGGCTCAGCAATGGGCCGTGCGCCTGTGAAGTGCTTGTCCGGCGCGGCCTTACGCAAACACTTGAACCGAGCAAGCGCTCGGTCGTAGGCTGCGTCCGTGGATATCAATGGAGCAAGTGCAGTAGTTACCGGTGGCGCATCGGGGATCGGCGCCGCAGTCGCGCGCCAGCTCGCCGGGCTGGGAGCCAAGGTTGTCATCGCCGACCTTCAGGCGGACAAGGGTGAGGCCCTCGCCAAGGAGATCGACGGGGTGTTCGTCAGCGTCGACGTGACCAAGACCGAGCAGATCGAGGCCGCCGTGAACAAGGCGACCGAGCTGGGACCGCTTCGGGCACTGGTGAACTCGGCGGGCATCGGCTCGGCGCAGCGCACCATCGGGCGGGATGGCGAGTTCTCGTCGGCCCACGACCTGGACGCATTCCGAAAGGTCATCAACATCAACCTGATCGGCAGCTTCGACGCGACCCGCTTGGCCGCGACCGCGATGAGTCGCAATGAGGCCACCGAATCCGGTGACAAGGGCGCGATCGTGTCGATGGCCAGCGTTGCGGCGTTCGACGGCCAGATCGGCCAGGCCGCATACTCGGCATCCAAGGGCGGCATCGTCAGCCTGACCCTCACCGTGGCACGCGACCTCGCCGCTGCCGGCATCCGGAACAACACCGTTGCCCCCGGCCTCATCGAGACCCCGATCTACGGAACGGGTCCCGAATCGGAGGCGTTCAAGGCGAAGCTGGGAGAGAACGTCCTGTTCCCGAAGCGGCTCGGTACCCCGGATGAGCTGGCGTCGATGGTGATCGAACTGATCACCAACTCGTACATGAACGGAGAGGTCATCCGCGTCGACGGCGGCATCCGGATGCCACCGAAGTAACTCTTCCGACAAAAGCGGTCAACATCGTCCCCCTGGACGGCCACTGAGGGAATTACTCCCTTGGTGCGCTGTCAGGGGGACGATTTCTGTGTGTCAGCTGGTGTATTCGGCGGCGAGTCGTGCGATCTTCTCTGCCCGCTTGAGGCGGGGCGGATCGCTGCCGTCGCGAACCACCCGGCCGCGGGCCTCGAACTCTGACAAGAAGTCGGTGGCCCATGCGGTGTCTTCCGAGCTGGGGCTGGCGACGCGGTTGATGACAGCCGGCTGCGAGGCGTTGAGGCACAGCTTTCCGGTGAGTCCGAATGCAACCGATGTCGCCGTCTTCGCCTCCAGCACGGCCACGTCGTCGGTGACCGCCGGACCGTCGATGGGGCCTGGCAGTTCGGCGACCCGGCTGGCCACCACCAGCCGCGACCGCGGGTACGCCATCACGGCGTCGTCGGCCGCGGTGCCGGTGTCGTGGCGGTAGTCGCCGCTGCCGAACGCGAGGCGCAGGACGCCGCGGGCGCGGGCGATCTCGACGGCGTTCTCCACTCCGATCGCTGACTCGATGAGTGCGATGACAGGGGTGTGCCCGCCGAGGCGGTCGAATGTCTCGCTCACCTGCGCGGCAGTCTCGGCCTTTGCCAGCATCACACCGGCCAGGCCCGGTGCTCCGCGCAGCCGGTCGATGTCGTCGGACCAGAACCGCGTGGTCCTGTCGTTGATCCGTACCCAGGCCGTGGCGGTGTCGAGCCAGGCACACACCCGTTCGCGCGCCGCGCCCTTCCCGCGCGGGTCGACGGCATCTTCGAGATCGAGGATCACCTGGTCGGCGTCCGATCTGGCGGCGGCGTCGAAGTCGCCCTGGGCGGCGTTGACCAACATCCACGAGCGGGACAGTTCGGGAGTGACGGATCGGGCGATCGTAGAGGGCATGCCCCCAGTGTGCGACCAGCGGCAGAAGCGGGCACCCTTTGAGTTCATTACGTTCACCCGCGAGCTGTAGCGAACAATAAAACAGAGTGGGCCGCCCCCTGACGGTGCGGCCCACTCTTTCAACGCTTCGGACTAGAAGGAGGCTTCGTCGAGCTCCATCACGTCGTTGTCGATGTTCTCGATGATGCCGCGTGCGGCGGTCAGTTCGGGCAGGACGTTCTTGGCGAAGAAGCTCGCGACGCCGATCTTGCCGTTGTAGAACGTGGTGTCTGCTTCGGATGCACCGTTGTCGAGTGCGGCGAGGGCGACCTCGGCCTGGCGCAGCAGCAGCCAGCCGATCATGAGGTCTCCGACGGCCATGAGGAAGCGGACGCTGCCCAGTCCGACCTTGTACAGCTCGGTCGGCTGCTCCTGGGCTCCCATGAGGAAGCCGGTGAGGGTGGCGGCCATGCCCTGGACGTCGTCGAGTGCGGTCTTGAGCAGAGCGCGTTCGGCCTTGAGTCGGCCGTTGCCTGCTTCGGACTCGATGAACGAGCTGATCTGTCCGGCGACGTGGGCCAGTGCCTGGCCTTTGTCGCGGATGATCTTGCGGAAGAAGAAGTCCTGCGCCTGGATGGCGGTGGTGCCTTCGTAGAGCGAGTCGATCTTCGCGTCGCGGATGTACTGCTCGATCGGGTAGTCCTGCAGGAAGCCGGAGCCACCGAGGGTCTGCAGCGATCCGATGAGCTGCTCGGAGGCCTTCTCGGAGCCGACGCCCTTGACGATCGGCAGCAGGAGGTCGTTGACGCGGAATGCCATCTCTTTGTCGGCACCCGAGACGAGCTGTGCGGCAACCACATCCTGGTGCGATGCGGTGTAGAGGTACACCGCGCGCAGGCCTTCGGAGTAGGCCTTCTGCAGCATCAGCGATCGGCGAACATCCGGGTGGTGCGTGATGGCGACGCGCGGTGCGGCCTTGTCGGTCATCTGGGTCATGTCGGCGCCCTGGATACGCTCCTTGGCGTATTCCAGTGCGTTCAGGTAACCGGTGGACAGGGTCGCGATTGCCTTGGTGCCGACCATCATTCGCGCGTGCTCGATGACGTCGAACATCTGCGCGATGCCGTCGTGTACCTCGCCGACGAGCCAGCCCTTGGCGGGGACGCCGTGCTGACCGAAGGTGAGTTCACAGGTGGCCGATACCTTGAGGCCCATCTTGTGTTCGACGTTGGTGACGTAGACGCCGTTGCGCTCGCCCAGTTCACCGGTCTCGTGGTCGAAGTGGAACTTGGGCACGAAGAACAGGGAGAGTCCCTTGGTGCCGGGCCGTGCGCCTTCGGGGCGGGCCAGCACCAGGTGGATGATGTTCTCGGTCATGTCCTGGTCGGCGGAGGTGATGAAGCGCTTCACGCCGTCGATGTGCCAGGTGCCGTCGTCCTGCTTGACGGCCTTGGTGCGGGCGGCGCCGACATCGGAACCGGCGTCGGGCTCGGTCAGCACCATGGTGGCGCCCCAGCCGCGCTCGGAGCTGATGGCAGCCCACTTCTTCTGCTCTTCGGTGCCGTTGTTGTAGAAGATGTTGGAGAAGCCGGCGCCGGCGGCGTACATGAATGTGGCCGGGTTGGCGCCGAGGATCAGTTCGCCGATGGCCCAGTACAGCGACCGCGGGGTCGGCAGGCCGCCGAGTTCTTCGTCGATGCCGAGCTTGTCCCAGCCGCCGTCGGTCAGGGCCTTGTACGACTTCTTGAAGGCCTCTGGAACGGTGACCGAGTGGGTCTCGGGATCGAAGACGGGCGGGTTGCGGTCGGACTCGGTAAACGAGTCGGCCAGCGGCCCTTGTGCGAGGTTGTTCACCTCCCGCAGCATGTCGATGGCGGTCTCGCGATCGAGATCGCCGAACTCACCACTCGCGAGGACCTCATCGAGCTTCAACATCTCGAAGAGGTTGAACTGGAGGTCGCGGAGATTGCTCTTGTAATGCCCCATTGCAGAATCCTTTGCAATCGTAAAACTGCCGTTGAGAGTGGCGAGTGAGCGCCCATGGGCTCGTTGCACGCTAAGTTACTCACCAGTAACAACTCAAATATACATCCGCATACCACGACGCACAAACGCTGTGTCGAAGAGAAAAGATGATTTGCGCCACTGCGCGGGCGATCAGTGATCTGCGGTTGACCGGCGGCGGAGCAGGCGCAGCCCGTAGAGCGCAGCGCCGATGGCGAGAACGCCCACCCCCGCGATCACCGAGGTGGCAGGCAGGCTGAATCCGAGCACCAAACAGCCGATCAGCCCGACCACCGGAACAGCTTTACGCCACCACTCCCGTCGCCCATCGAGTGTGAGAGCGCTCAGGTTCGCGATGGCGTAGTAGATGAGGACGGCGAACGCGGAGAATCCGATGGCGTCGCGTACGTCGAACGTCGCGGCCAGCACCGCGACGACGATGCCGACGACCACCTCGGCGCGATGAGGGACGTGGAAGCGTGGATGGACCGCGGCGAGGGCGCGGGGTAGATGGCCGTCGCGAGCCATGGCGAGTGTGGTGCGCGAGACACCGAGGATCAAGGTGAGCAACGCGCCGAGCGCAGCCAGGGCCGCGCCGATGGTGACCACCGGGACCAGGGCCGGTGCGCCCGCAGCGCGCACCACGTCCACAAGCGGGGCGTTGGAGTCGCTGAGCGCATCGGCGCCCATGACGGCCAGCGCCGCCACCGCCACGAGCGCATAGATCACCACGACCACCGCCAGCGCGATCGTGATCGCCCTCGAGATGGTGCGGACCGGATCCCGCACCTCCTCACCAAGGGTGGCGATGCGGGCGTAACCGGCGAACGCGAAGAACCACAAGCCGGCGGCCTCGAGGAGCCCGGTCGCCGACAGGCCCGATGTGGGGTCGAGGCGTGCGGCGTCGACATCGGGTGATGCCGCGACTGAGACCACCACGGACAAGAGCACAACGAGCACCACCGCGACGAGTAGCCGGATCACCCACGCCGACTTCTGGATTCCGACGTAGTTGATCGCGGTCAGTGCCAGCGTCACCGCCACCGCAACGGCGTGCGCGTGGTCGGGCCACAGGTAGAAACCGGCGGTCAGCGCCATCGCCGCGCACGACGCGGTCTTCCCGACGACAAAACCCCAGCCGGCGAGGTAACCCCAGAACATGCCGAGGCGCTCACGGCCGTATACGTAGGTCCCGCCTGCCGACGGGTACTCGGCGGCCAGTCGCGCCGACGAGTTCGCATTGCAGTAGGCGACAACCGCTGCGATGGCAAGCGCAACCAGCAGGCCGGATCCGGCAGCGCCCGCGGTGGGGGCGAGGGTGACGAAGATACCCGCGCCGAGCATCGCGCCGAGTCCTGTGACAACGGCGTCGCCGAGTCCGAGTTCGCGGCGCAATTGCGGAGATTGCGGTGTGACGGTCATGATGCCGGATCCTCCCCGAGCCGCATGTGGGTCAGTATGCCGCACGGCTCAGGCACGATGGACACATGACCGACCTGACCGACCGCACTGATCTGCCCCGAACTGATCTGCCCGGACAAGATGAGCCAAGCCAGGCGAACACACCGCTGGTCCGATGGCTCACCGCCGAAGGCGTGGAGCGTGATCTGGCGCCGGCTGATCTCATCGAGATCGGTCACGGTCTGCGAAAGTTCATGCTGCCGTTCCAGTTTGCGATCAACGAGATCGTCACGAAGATCGAGATCCTGCGCGACGAGTTCGCCTACCTCAACGACTACAACCCGATCGAGCACATCAGCTCACGAGTCAAGACCCCCGAGAGCCTGCTGGCCAAGGCCCGGCGCCGCGACATCCCGGTGGACCCGGAATCGCTGGCAAACCGTCTCGACGACATCGCAGGCGTGCGTGTGACCTGCAGCTTCATCTCCGATGCGTACCGGCTCACCGAGCTGCTCTGCGCGCAGCCCGACGTGCGGACACTGCAGACCAAGGACTACATCGCAGAGCCCAAGCCGAATGGCTACCGCGGCCTGCACACCATCGTCGAGACGCCGGTGAACCTCAGCACCGGCCAGTTGCCGGTGAAGGTGGAACTACAGGTTCGGACCATCGCCATGGATTTCTGGGCGAGCCTCGAGCACAAGATCTACTACAAGTACGACCGCACCGTGCCGGCCCATCTGCTGGACGAACTGACCGTCGCGGCCGGCACCGCCAACGTGCTCGATCAGCGGATGCAGGCCATCCGCAACGAGATCCACGGTGTGACCGGTGAGCGTTGAATCCTCAGCTGAGGGCTTCGCGTAGGTATTTCACGTCGTCGGCGAGACCCTCTTCTGGGGTTTCCAGGATCACCGGCGCGTCGGCGGCCCTGGCGACGGCGACGAGAACGTCGGGATCGATGTGACCGGACGTGAGGTTGGCGTGCCGGTCGCGAGCCGAGTCGAACTCGTCGCGCGAGTTGTTCAGGTGGAGCAGGTCGATGCGACCGGTGATCGCCCTGACCCGTTCGACGATGTCCACGAGATCTTCGCCCCCGGCCCACGCGTGGCAGGTGTCGAGGCAGAAGCCGGCGTTGTCGAAATCGCCGACGGCCTCCCACAGGCGCTCGATGTTCTCGAGGCTGCGGGCCAACGCGTTGTCACCACCGGCGGTGTTCTCGATGAGGATCGGGACGGGGAAACCACCCTTGTCGGCGGCCCGCTCAAAGAGCTTGCGCCAGTTCTCGTATCCGGTGGCCGCGTCTTCGTCGTCGCGGAGGTGTCCACCGTGCACGACCAGCCCGAAGGCGCCGAGATCGGCGGCCGCCTGGGCCTGGTTGATGACGGCCTGCCGCGACGGCATACGCAGCCTGTTGTTGAGGCTGGCGACGTTGATGCGGTACGAACTGTGCACCACGACGTCGATCGGGGAGTCCCGGATCTGCTGGGCCAGGGGGTGCGGGTGGGGCTTGCCCCACTCCTGTGGATCGGTGACGAACATCTGCAGCACCTCGGCGCCGAGTTCTTCGGCTCTGCCGATGGGATCGCTGTCTTGTCGTACGTGGGCACCAATGCGCATGCGTCCACCTTATGGCGTCTGCCCTTATCGCTGAACCACAGGTATTTCTCTGCCGGTGCGAGCAGAGTGGGACTGGTCAATGGGGTGGAGCAACTTTTCTTCGAAAGGTGTTAGACGTGGAACGGTTGAGTGGTCTTGACGCGTCCTTCCTCTATCTGGAGACGCGGTCGCAATTGATGCACATCATCGGGTTGATCGAGCTGGATCCCGAGACGGTGCAAGGGGGCTATTCGTTCGCGAAAATGCGCGACGAGCTGGAACGACGGATCGGGGCGTTGCCGACGTTTCGGCGGAAGGTCCGGGACTCGATCCTGAACCTCGACCACCCCGTGTGGGTCGAGGACCGCAATTTCGACATCGAACGGCATGTGCACCGGGTGGCGGTGCCTGCGCCCGGTGGTCAGCAGGAGCTCGCCGATTTCTGCGCGCACATCGCTGGGGTCCCGCTCGACCGCAGCAAGCCGTTGTGGGAGATGTGGGTCATCGAAGGACTGGCCGACGGCAAGATCGCGGTGTTGCTACGGATGCACCACGCCGGTGTCGATGGCGTGACCGCCTCGGACCTGCTGGCCCAATTGTGCACTCTCACACCGGAACCGCCGGAACTCGATGACGTTTCCCTGTCTCACACCGCTGGCGACTCCTCGCTGATCGGCCTTGCCGCCGACGGTGTTCTCCAGATTGCCAGGCGGCCGCTCAGCTTCGCGCGGCTGCTGCCCAAGACCGCACAGGTTCCGTTCGAGTGGGTGTCGCGTGCGTTGCGCGGTGAGGCCATGCCGGCCCCGTTCCGGGCTCCACGGACGCCGTTCAACAGGTCGATCACCCCGCATCGCAGCATCGCCTACACACAGGTGTCGCTCACCGACCTCAAGAGGATCAAGGACCACTTCGGGGTCAAACTCAACGACGTGGTGCTCAGCGTGTGTGCCGGCGCGCTACGCAACTACCTCGACGACCGAGGTGAACTGCCGGACCAGCCGCTGGTGGCGATGGTCCCGGTGTCGGTGCACGGCGACAACGACGACGACCTGGTCACGCAGGGAACCAACAAGGTGACCGGCATGTTCACCAAGTTGGCCACCGACGTGGCCGATCCGGTGGAGCGCATCACGACGATCGGTGAGCAGGTGCGCAAGTCGAAGGACCATCACGGCTCGATGGACTCGAACCTGCTGCGTGGCTGGGCGCAGTTCATCCCACCTGCCACGATGGGTCTGGCGATGAGGCTGTACTCGTCAAACGAGTTGGCCGAACATCATCCGCCGGTCTTCAACCTGGTCATCTCCAACGTTCCCGGGCCCGATTTCCCGCTGTACTACCTCGGCGCCAAGATCGACGCGATGTACCCACTCGGGCCGGTGTTCCACGGCTCGGGCGTCAACATCACCGTCTTCTCGCAGAACGGGCACCTCAACATCGGAGCCATCGCCTGCAAAGAGCACGTGCCCGACCCCTGGCCGCTGATGCACGCGTTCGAACACGAGGTGAAGGCACTGCTCGAAGCCTGCGATCCGTGACCGCTTGATGCCGCGGGCCTAGACCGGGGCGGTCTCCTTGACGTGTGCGGTGACGCGCCGTGCTGCGTCCAGGAACTTCGGGATGAACTCGTCGGCTTCGAGCACGCAGCACGCGTGTCCGCCGTTCACCTCGACGGTGAGTACACCGGGGATGTTGTCGGTCAGCAGTCGTTGGCGCCATAGCGGGATCACGCGATCCTTCAGCGAGAGCAGGACTGCGGTGGGCACATCGATCTCGCCCAGCCACGGCTGAGAGTCGAAGTAGCTCATGCCGTCTCCCAGGGTGCCCAGCCGCGACACCGGGGTCGAGAGGAATTGGCGTAGCGCCCATACGGTGTCGGGCACGGAACGGTCGTCGAGTTTCGCGGCCTCGGGTTGCACGTGAGGCGGGTGGATCACCTTCATCAACCTGCCGATGTTCGACATGTTGGTCTGCCGCTGTGGGTCGTGACTGCCGAAGAATGGTCCGGTGGAGCACAGCACCATTGCAGTGACCCGGCCCGGATGCCGTCGCCAGACCAACTGCGCGATACCGCCTCCCATTGAGAAGCCGGCGGCCGTGAAGGTGTTGATGCCCAGGACGTCGGCAAGGGCGGCGACGTCGTCTGCGCAGTCGTCGAGGTCGAATGGCTTGTTGCGGATACCGCGGCCATGCCAGCGTTGGTCGAGGGTGATCACCCGGAACTCCTGGTTCAGCTGGGGGATCAGCGGGTACCAGCACAGCAGGCCGGTGGTGAGGACCGAATGCAGCAGGAAGATGGCCGGCGCGTCCTTGGGTCCGGAGTCGGTGACAAACGTGGAGCCACGCCCCGGCAGGTGAATCATGTGGCCGTGAGGGAGGTCGTGCACGGGGTACGGCTCGATCATCTTGTCGACGCGCGACAGGACCTGATTGCGGACCGACTGCAGCACATTTCGCACCGCACCGACGTTACGGGAAAACGGTCGCAGCGGTCGGCCGGTCAGATCTTCTCGACCAGATACAGGTGCTCGGTGACGTGGGTGTTCCGACCGCCGAGGTTTCGGCTGCCTCGGAAAGTGTTGTAGCGCTGCGTGATCTCGGTGACCGGACCGACGTCGGCGAGGATTTCGCGCATCTGTTCCGGCGAGATGTATCCCTCGTCGTTGTAGGAGATGAGGACGAACTTGGTGTCGAGGTCGTCGATGAGACGCGCCAGCAACGGGCCGGCGGTGGACCGCACGTTGTATCCCGATCGATTCCAGTCACGGGGGATGCCCGATACGCGGCTCATCTGCGCGGGCTCCCGGTTCTCGGCGATCAGGTTGAGCATGAAGTAGTTGGAACCGTAGGGGTGCTGGTTGTACGGGGGATCGAGATACGCCACGTCCACCGGCCCGATGAGGTCGGGCAGTTGGCCGGCGTCGGCCTGCAGGATCTGGCGTTCGGCGTGGTGAACACTCAAGATCGGTGGGGTGAGGACGATCTGTCGGGTGATGCGGCCCAAGGCGTCGGCGGCGGTACCGCCGAACCTCCCGATGCCCGTTCCCCGGTCTTTGTAGAAGCCCTTGAACACCCCGGAAGTGTTGGCGTGCACCGACGCAGCCGAGAGCAGCGGTCCGAGTAGGAGTGACCGCATCGGCTGCGGCCGGGCATGGATCAGCGCGACGTACGCGTCGAGACGACGGGCGTTGTCCGTGGTGTAGAAGACCCGCTCACCCTGCGCGATTCGGCTGTCGTCGGCGGGTGCATAGTGGCGGGCGATGAAACCGTCTGTGCGGAAACCTGATTCGACTTCGGAATTGATCTCGGCGACGGCAGAACGGATTGCCCCATCGTCGATCTCGCTCGTGTTGGTCAAATAGCATTCGCTGATTACGCGCGCGTAGCTCTCGAGGTCGTTGCTGATCACGACGTTCGACCGGGCTTTTGCGAGCCGGGAAACGACGCCGCTACCCGAGAACGCATCGAGTGTCACCAACGGCCGGCCGAGCCGCTCTTGCACGGACGCCAGTGCGTCATCGACCATGCCGAGCAGCTGTCGTTTGTTGCCGAGGTAGGTGATCAGCTGGGTGGTCCGGTAGATGACCTCGTCATCTGCAGAAGGGGCCACGGACACAGCCCGAAGCCTATCGCTCACCTGTGGGAGTTCTGGCGGTGTCACGGTGCGGCGGTGTCTGGGTGGGGCTGTGTCTTGGTGTGGCGGTGTCTGGGTTTCCCGGTGTGTCAGTCGTCGAGGCAGAGTTCGGTTTCGATGCTGATGGGCACGCCCGTGGCGATGAGTAGTCGGCAGGGGGCCTCGGAGTCGCGGTAGAGGTTCAGCCACTGGTGCCCACGGCTGCCATCGGCGTAGACCGCCTCCAGCGTGCGATTGAGCCGCGCCTCGGCCTCGTTGTTGATGATGTAGCGCTGGTCGCCGTATCGCAGATACTTGTTGGGCACGCGGATAACCTCCACCGGCTTGATCTGTTCCGTCCACGTTCAGTGTGACTCAGACCACGAAATGTGTTCACCGGTTTCATCCGGCAAGATCCGGCAGTCTTCGCCTAGGTTGTTGGTGGGAACATTCTGCGAATTCTGGGCGAACAGCGGGTATCGAATGCGTATGCGGGGGCCTCGACGATGAGCACACAGGAGGTCGAGCGGTCCGACGTGGCGTCGGAGCGCACCGTGGACCGGCTGCCGATGCCTTGGTGGCGCAATCTGCGGGTGTGGCGGTGGGTTGCGACAACCCTGTGGTTGGGCGTCGTCGTGGCGCATCTGATCTTCCTCGGCCTCGCGTTCGACCGGACCCGCTTGATCTTGCTGATGTGCCTGGGTCTGGCCGCAGCGAGTATCGGGCGGCGACGGGTCACCACGGTGATCATCGACTGGCTGCCGTTTGCCGGGATACTTCTGCTCTACGACTTCACCCGGAACATCGCCCAGTGGATGGGGATGCCGACGCACTGGTCGCTCGCCGCAGACTTCGACCACATGTTGTTCGGGGTGAATCCGACGGTGTGGTTGCAAGAACGTCTGAAGCAACCCGACACGCCTTGGTGGGAGGTCTTCACCAGCGTCGTCTACATGTCGTACTTCATCATCCCGTATGCGGCTGCCGCAGTGTTGTGGCTGCGCAATCGCCACGCGTGGCGGCGTTACGCAGCCGGCTTCCTGATCATGACGTTTGTGGCGCTGGTGGGGTACACCCTGCTGCCCGCCGCGCCGCCCTGGGCCGCCGCCCGGTGCACCTCGGAGCAGGTTGCGGACTATCCGCGAGCACCCGAATGCATGAATCAGCTCTACGCCGATGATGGCGGACTGCTCGGGGAGCTGAAGCCGCAGAACGCGGGCGCCCAGCCCTACGTCGAACGCATCTCCGCGCGCGGGTGGGAAGTGCTGGACATCCACGCCGCTTCCAACCTGCTCCAGTTGGGTCAGGCGAAAGCCAATCTCGTTGCTGCGATCCCGTCGTTGCATGCGGGGTTGACGATGTTCCTGGCGCTGTTCATGTGGCCCCGTGTGCGTGCGCTCGGGCGAACGCTGTTCGTCGGCTACGCCGTTGCGATGGCCTTCACGTTGGTCTACACCGCCGAACACTATGTGCTCGACATCCTCCTCGGATGGGGCCTCGCTGCTGTTGTGGTGGTGGGCGTCGATGTCGTGGACAAGCGGTTGATCGCCCGAAGAAACCGATCGGCGGTCCCGCAGTCGGTGTGAGCGGCTCGGCCGTTCGATGGGTAGGGGCGGCGGCCTCATGTGGCCAGCGATTCGATCACCGCGCGGACGGCCTCTTCGAGCTGGGTCAATCCGGGTTCTTCGATGGGATAGTGCCCGCAATTGGTCAGTCGGACAATGGTGTTCGGGCCCGGTACCTTCTCCAAGAACCGCTCGCTGAGCGCGGCCGGGGTCCAGCGGTCGGCTCCCGGGTGTGCCAAGGTGATCGCGGGGCCGCCGTAGTGCGCCGGTGCGGTGTGTCGGTAGGTGAACCAGTCGGAAAGGAATCCGAGCGGGACGCGACCGCCACCTCCTCGGGGGTCTGCCGCGCACAGCCGGGTCAGTTCAGGGTTGTTGCTCATGGCGGTCATCCGGGCCAGCCATCGAATCGGCACCATCACGTTGCCTGCCCATGGCGACAACAGGGGGAGAGTGTGTGGAGCGCTCATGCCGAGAGGCGCCCAGCGGGATGCGGCTCCTCGAGCGGAGCGGTCCGCCGGGTCCAGCAGGCAGGTTGCAACCACACCTGCGACAGTGCCTGTGCGACTGGCCGTTTCGTAGGCCAGCATGCCGCCCATGCTTGCGCCGAACAGAACCAGGGGCCTCGGGTCGGCTCTGGTCTCCTCCGTCACGAAGTCGCACAGCAGATCAACCCAGTCTCCGTAGCGGACCTTCGCGGGGTCGGCGGTCTCGGTGCGTCCGTACAGCGGAAGATCAAGTGCCAGTAAGTCTGCGTCGTCGGGGGTTGCTACCGCGGTGAATGGCCACAGCGCGCCCGAATGGCCGCCGGCTCCGTGGATGATCAGCACTCGTGCCGGCGCAGACGGGTTCTCGGCCCGTGCCACGTGCATGAGGTGACGACGCCAGGGCCACCAGGTGGTGACCGGTGCCTGCATTGCCATTCGATAGCGCTGCGGAAGGAACCGGGCGTATTCGGCGACGTCGCTATATTCGACTTCGTTCATCTTCTGAGCATCAACGGAGGTCGAGGGCATGGCAACTCGCATTGAGGTCTCATGAGCCGTGCCCGGAAAACGCCTGTTCAGGACCGATCTCGCTTCATGGTCGACGTGATCCTGGAGGCAGCTACTCGCGTTTTCGACAGCGAAGGTGCAGCCGGGACGACCAACCGCATCGCCGATGTTGCCGGAGTGTCGATCGGATCTCTGTACCAGTACTTCCCGAACAAGCACGCGATCATGGCCGCGCTGGCGTGGAGGCATCTCGATGAGTAGCGGGCAGCCCTTACGGAGCTCTGCGACAGCTTCGACACGATGGCGCCGACTCGCCTCGAGATGGTCACCACAATGGTCGAGATGGTGGTGCGGCTCAACGGCAGTCATCCCCGCACCTTCGCGGTTCTGCGGGAACACGCACCGCGGACTCCCGAGTTGGTCGAGGCGTTCACGGCCCTCACCGCTGATATGGCAGCGCGACTCGTGCCGCACCTCATCCGTACCGGCACGCCGTCTGCGGACGCCCCTCTGCAAGCCCGCCTGCTGGCGGCCTCCATCGACGGGCAAGTGCATCAGTTGATCGCGACCGCCGCCACTGCCGACGATCGAGAACGATTGTGCGCTGCCATCGTTGGAGGTCTGATGGCGACCGAACAGCCGTTGTGACGCCGGCCCGCAGCGGCTGGACAGCACGCCCGAACGACCCTGGAGATTGACTTTCGCCCACATGAAGGTTGGACGCGGTCGGGGGTCGAATGGATTCACCCAAACGATCTACATACGAACATGTGTTCGATTTAGTAGGGTGATGGCAGCTGATCGTCCGCAAGACCTGACTCTGAGATACGTGTGACTACGCCACCATTGTGATCGGCTGTCCCAATGTTGTTGTCCCAATGTTGTTGTCTTGGAGGGGGTGTGGTGATGACTGTTGTTCATCTGGTTGATGAGGTCAGCGGGGTGGGGTTCCCTGAAGATCCGGCCGGGGTGGTTGCGGTGGTGAAAGATCTGATCACCCTGCGTAATGCCGTCGAGGCGCGGTTGGCGGCCGGTGCGGTGATCATCGACCGCCTGGGTGTGGCCAAGCGTATGGGGTCGACAACGTCGAAGGTGTTGCAGGCCAACGGTGCCGCGCCAGCGGCGGTGGCGCGATGGCTACGAATCGGGGTCGGCGTGGTGGGGTTGGAGCGTACCGCCGGATATTTCCGGGACGGGTTCCTCTCCGCCGAACACGTCGATGCAGTTGTTCGAGGTGTCAGCCATGTTCGCGGCCGGATGGTGGGTGTGATGAGTGATGACGTCCGATCTGAGGTCGAACGAAAACTCCTGGCTCAGGCGATCTCTGGTGCACCATCCGCGGAGATCGGGCGGATCGCCCGGACGATGGGTAACGAGGTTGCCGAGGAGTCGGGTGGGGTGCCGGCCGCCGAAAACGCCTCGTTAAACACCCTGGATTACGCCATCACCAGTGACGGCCGGTTGGCAGGCAGGTTTGATGTTGATGCGGTGACCGGGGAAAAAATGATGTCCGCGCTCGACGTGTGGTCCAGGCCTCGACCTGAACCGGACGGGAGCGCCGATGCTCGCACACCGACACAACGACGCGCTGACGCCCTGCACCAACTCCTCGACTGTGGCGGCGGTGGGCAAGCGCTGATATCGGCACCGAGAACGGAAGTGGCCGTGACGGTTCCGGCTGATCATCCCGACCTAGCGTCACTGCGGTGGATGGGTCCGGTCACCGAAGCGACCGCCGCAGCAGCTGCGTGTGATGCCGTGATCACCTCGATCACCCTCGATGGGCAGCAGGTGCCGATCGATTTGAGTCCACCCAAACGTTTGTTCACCGGGCCAGTGCGGAAAGCGATCCTGATCCGAGATACCTGCTGCATCAAATGCGGGGCACCAGCGACCTGGTCGGACTGCCACCACATCGTGCACTGGGCCGACGGAGGACCCACCACCCTCGCGAATGGGTGTCTGCTGTGCCGGACGTGCCACCGCGCCGTGCACCACACCGACTGGGACATCGTCATGGGCACCGACGGGCATCCCTGGCTGATCCCGCCCGCCGACATCGACCCCACCAGACAACCACTACCGGCCTACAACCGCCGAACCCTCACCCTCGCAGCCTGACTCACGCGAACCAGCACCGCACAACACCGCACCCGCCACATCGACGGGACCGCGGACGCACCCTGACAACTCCATAGTGTGAACGGCCGCCGCGTGAAGGGCAGGGCCGTACTCACGGTCGAGCCGTGGAGAAGATCTGCCGTGGAGAGGTCGGGCTGTGGGAGGGTCGGCCGTGTTCAGGGCGGACCGATCGGGCCGGGGTCAGGTAGTGCGTCGGCTGCGTTGACTGTGCGACCGATCCGACCGCTCTGGCCGATCTGCCCGCTCTGACTGATTCGGCGGGTTGCCTTGATTGGGTCTGTCCGTTGGAGTGGTCGGCGAGGCGTGTGAGTCGCCCTTGCCCCAGTCGTCCCCGGTGCCCAAGTTGTCCCCGGTGCTCAGGTTGTCCGCGTTGCCACGGTTGCGCAGGCGCCAGCCACCGTTGTCCGTGTCGGATTCGCCGAAGTGGTCGGCGTCCACGGAGCTGTACAAGGCAACCAGGACTGCACCCACCACGGCGCCGACGAACCCGATGACGGCAAGCCAGCCCAGGCCGGGCTTTGCGCTGTCGCTGAGGAAGACCACGCCGATGATGCCGGGGCCGGCCGTCTCGCCGACCACCAGCACAGCGGTGACGCCGTTGACCTGCCCGAGCTGCAGGGCGACGGTGTGGACGTAGAAGCCGACTGCACCGGCGATGGCGATGGTCCACGCCGCGGGGTCGGTGAGCAGGGTGACGATGTTGAACGGATCGATCCCGCGCAGGATGCGGACCGAGATCGCGATGACACCGAACAGCAGGCCGGCGGCAGCACCGCCGACGATCGCGCCACGCTTGCCGAGCTTGTAGACAGCAAGCAACGCGAGTCCGGCCAGAACGCAGGTGGCGAACAGCAGGCCGTAGTGGAAGCTGCGCTGTTCGCCGCCGCCGCCCTCATGCGACGACGACAACCCGAGCGCACACAGTGACGTCACCACCACGCACATTGCGACCCAGTCGCGACCGTGCAGTCGAATGCCCAGCACAGCGGTGCCGACGAGAGCGGTGACGATGAGGTTGGCCGAGACGATGGTCTGTGACAGAAAGAGAGGAAGGAACCGGGCGGCCACCGCGCCGGCGCCGAAGCCGATCACCACCAGCGACGTGCCGAGGATGAACTCGCGGGTCTTGAAAGTGTCAACCGTCGAGGAGACCGAGGGGCCACCTTCGGTGGTCAGCTGGTGTTCTCTGTCGTGCTCGCGAGCGGCAACTGCCGCCTTGCGGGCCCCGAGGGCGCGCAACACGGTCGACAGACCGTAGGCCACGGCAGCCGCACTGGCGAACAAGACACCGATCAGGAACACCCCGACACCCTCCGTCGCCGCCCGGAATATTCGAGGCCCACCCGGCGCCTGTCCGACGGCGAATATAAGCTACCATGTCGCTGGTGAAAGCCATTCTTCGGTTCGGCAGCGAGGCACGATGACCACTCGCAGCGGAAAAAATGTTCTCATCACTTTCGGGCGTTCATTTCTCACCCTTGATCTCGCCAGATTGATGAATGCCGGCGGGCACTATGTATTCATCGCCGATTCGATTCCATTTCCCATCACACGGTTCTCGAATTCCGTACAAAAGGTGTTCCGGGTTCCGCGGCCGAAGTTCGAGCCACGCGAATATGTGGACGAAATCGCGCGTATCGTCCGGGCCGAATCGATCGACCTCGTCATACCGATTCACGAAGAGACCGACATCCTTGCGATGGCGCAGGAGCAGTTCCCGCCCGAGTGCCGCCTGCTGCTCTCCGATTTCCTGACCGAAAACCGGCTGCATAACAAATACGAGTACCAGGTGCTGCTGGAGACCTTGGGCGTGCCCACCCTGAAGTACGCACAGGTTCGCGATGAGGCCGAGTTGGCCGCGCTGGATTTCGAAAGTCCATTTGCGCTGAAACAGGTTTACTCGCGAGGTTCACAGCAAGTTTATAAAGTGAATCCCGGAGAAATACCCGACGGCCTCACATTTGATCCGCTTAATCCTTGGCTGGCGCAGGAGTGGCTCAAAGGTGATAAGTACTGCACCTATTCGGTGTGCCACGAGGGCAGGGTCTACGCGCATGCAATCTACCCTGTGCGATATGCAATCAATGGTCAGTCGTGTCTCAGTTACGAGCCGGTCGAACATTCGGGAATCACCGACTGGGTGACCGAACGGGTGAAAGAAATCAATTTCACCGGTCAGATCGGATTCGATTTCATCGAACACCCGGAGCGGGGGTTGTTCACCATTGAATGCAACCCGCGTTCTACAAGTGGCATTTTGATGTTCGAGCCGCACAACAGAGTCGACCGCGCATTCTTTGGAGAGAATGACGACGTGATCACCCCCGATCCCGATGTGCGCAAAATGGTCGGGCCGGGAATGCTCCTCTACGGCTGGCGCAAATCTGCACTCGAGGGCAACACGCTGCGCGGGTTCGCTCGGGATTTCCGCCATACGGACGAGATCATCACCCGACGCGACGACATCGGTCCTTTTTTGGGCATCCCCTTCGCCTTGAGCAATATCCTCACGAACTCACTCAAGTATCGCGTGGGTTTGGCGGAAGGTTTCATGCACGACCATGAATGGGACGGCGAGCAGATCTGACCGGGCCGTCAGCCTGAGTGCTGACGGCAGAACTCCACGATTCGCTCGACGCTGTCGCCGGGGCCGGTGAACAACCCGCCGTGGCCTGCGCCGTCGATCTGGACGAACGCCGAACCGGGGATGCGGGCCGCAGTGGCTCGGGACAGCTCGGGCGGGAAGAACAGGTCGTGTTCGAACGCCAGTACCAGGGTCGGCACATCGATGGCGGCCAGATGCTCGGGCAGCGGCTCGCCTGACTTGATCCACTCGTAGGATGCGGTCAGCTGGCCGGTGAAACCGTCCGGGCTCGCCCAGCCTCCATCGGAACCGCTGAGCATGTCCCGCCAGCCGGACACGGTGGCCGGATCCTGCAGCAGCGTGGTGTGCAACGTGGTCATCAGTTGCTCGAAAACCAGTACTGCACGGGGTATCTCGCCGATCTGCTCGATGAGGCTCAGCTCCATCTCACCGACGAGTGCACCGATCGGGCTGGGCTGTAGTCCGGCGAAAAGGACTGCAGCTTTGACCAATTCGGGACGGCTCCGCAGCATGGCCTGAGTTGTGTAGCAGCCCATCGAGTAACCGACGACGAGTGCGTCGTTGACGCCGAAATGGTCGAGGAGTGCCGCGGCGTCATCAGCGAGGTCGGCCACCGAGTAAGGCGAAGGGGGCGCCGATGACGGAGCCAGGCCGCGCGCGTTGTAGCTGATCACGGTGAATCCTGCGTCCGCGAGGGCCGGGGCGAGGCCGCAGATGTCCCACACCATCGACGGCATCCCCAGGCCGCCGTTGAGCAGCACAACCGGTCCTTCTCCGACCTTGGTCACGCCCAGCACGGTCCCGTTCGGCAGCGTCGTCGCGTCCATGATCAGCCCTTTCCCAGTGCTCCCCAGGACATGGTTTATACCAAGCGGGACTTGCGGGAGAAGTCGATCTGCGCGGCCGGGTTGCTGACCGCGGTCACCATCCCGGTCCCGTACGGTCCCTTCCGGTCGTACAGGGTGGCGGTACCCACCGAGATCCCGTCGGCGGTGATGTGGCTGTCCGCCTCGATGCCGAGCTCGGCACCCTCGGGCATGCGCGACAGTGCCATCGTGAGGTCGCAGTTGATGTAGCCGATTCCGTCGGTACCCAGGTTGGTAACAAGACTGGTCGACTCCGCGGACTGCACCGCGTGGACAAACGGTGAGGCGGGTTCATTCGGCAGCACGGGCATCGCGGTGCTCCACGCTCGTTTGCGCGAGGCATTCTGGTGACCGCCGATATCCCGCGTCCAATCGGCGTCGCCGGACTGCAGCCACGGGTGTCGGAGCGTGTTGTCTTCCGACTCGTCGGTCGGCGGGGTGAAGGTGCCCGACGGCTGCCATTCGGCGCCGGGGGGCGGCGCCGAACGCCGCAGGAACACGGCCGTGGCGCGTGCGACGGTGACGTTGTCCTGCCGGACCTCGGCGTCGGCGACGATGATGCGTCGGCCCGAGCGGACCAGCGACGTGGTGACCACCGTCGGCCGGTTCCGCGCCGCCTTGAACAGGTCGATCGTGATCCGCGCGGGCACGAAGTCCGGATCGGCGAACTCACGCTCGATGGCGCGGGCCGCCACAGCACAGACGGCCGGACCGTTCAGCTGATCCGGGCCCCAGGCGCTGCCGGACCACTTCGTGGGTATCAGCGTGCTGTCGTCGTCACCGGGAACAAAAAAACTACGAGGTTCGGGCACGAGATCGATAGTGTCAGAGCTGGGCCGATGCGAGCGGGGCGGGTGCGGGCGACGCAGACGGCAGGTCGCGGCGTGACCGCCGACTGATCATCGCGAGTGTGGCTGCGGCAGCGACGGCACCGAACCCGAACATCCAGGGATAGGTGACCCCGGGGATGTAGTCGTGCAGATATGCCAACGTGGCCGGGACCGCGAACCCGAGATAGGTGAGGGCGTAGTACACCGCTGTCAGGCCGGCGAGATCGCCCGGCTGCGCGATCCGCTGGACCTCGGACAATCCGGCGACGAGGGCGATCCCGTAACCGGCGCCGAGCACAACAGCGGCGACCAGCACCGCCCAGATGGTCAGGATCGAGGAGGCGAGCGCTGCCAACGCCATGCCGGCCACGAGCAGGAGCAAGGCCACCTGACTGGCCCGCGCCGAGTCGGGACGGTCGATGCGGCGGGCGAGGGCCTGGATGCCGAACCCGCAGCTGAGCGTCACCACGGAGATCAGCGCTGCGAACGCCATGGGGGCGCCGCCGACCTTCGGTGCCATCAGGGTGGGCAGGATGGCCTGGCATCCGATGGCTGCGCCGAAGACCCACGGCGCCAACGGGACAACGACGTACAGGAACCGTCGATGGCCCAGCGAAGGGATCTTCAGATCATCTCGTAGGCGGGTCGGTGCGGTCGCTCGCTGACGGGTTTCGGGAACATTCCATACCCACACCGCGCCGAGCAGGCACACGCCGGCGTTCAGGACATAGGACAGCACGTGAGGCCAGGGTCCCCACTCCGCCAGCACCCCGGCCAGCCCGGCGCCGACACCGAACCCCGCGGTCAAGCTCATCGCGGCCCGCTTGGCGCCGTTGTCGACGGACAGTTCCTTGATCCAGCTCGTCCCCACCGCCATCGCAAGGCCGATCGCGATGCCACACAGGATGCGACCCACGGCGAGGAGGGGCACCTGGTCGGCTGCGGCTGCCAGCACCAGCGATCCGGCTGCGGCGATGAGCGCGGCGGGGCGCATGATCGGCCGGCGTCCGAACCGATCTGACAGTGGCCCGCCGATCAGGAGCGCCGGGATCATCCCGAGGACGTAGGCGAAGAGCAACACATCGACGGTGGGACCGGACAGCTCGTACTCGCTCTTGTAGAACACGAGCAGGGGAGTGAACTCGTTTCCGCCCCAGGCGATCGCGAACATCGCGGCGCTCACGCCGCGCCAGTTCCTCATGCCGGAGGCCTGCGCAGATCGTGCACTGCCGCCAGGTGTGCGGCGAGCGAGGCGGCGAACCCGTCGGTGTCACCCGCCTCGATCAGGTCGGTCAATTCGTTGTGATGCTTGATGATTCGCTCCATCTGGGCCTTGTCGCGCAGCACCGACGTGCTGGTCATCCGGAGTTGGCGATCGTGCAGGGTGTCATAGAAACCGGACAGCAGCGGATTGTTCGCGGCCTGCACGAACAAGCGATGGAAGCCGGCGTCCTCGATGGTGAACTGGTCCACCTCGGCTGCCTCGGCGAGACTCTCGAGCCGGGCGATGCTCTGACGAAGCGACTCGACGATCGCGCCCCGGTCGGTGTGCGCCAACGCGCGGACCGCGGCGGTCTCGACCGCGTGGCGGGCCCCGATCACGTGTTCTGCCTCGTCGGCAGGCACTGGCACGATCAATGCCCCCCGTTTGGGATAGAGCCGCATCCACCCCTGGGTCTCCAGTCGCAGGAAAGCCTCTCGAACCGGTGTCCGCGAGATGCCCAGTGCTGCGGCGACCTCACCCTCACTGATGAGTTCGCCACCGGCCAGCGAACCGGAGAGGATCCGGCCCTTGACGTCGCGGTAGGCGCGCTCAGCGGCAGACAGGTTCATGGACACAACTTGTATCTAAGCAGTTGGCGCGCGGTCAGACCAGAGTCGCGACGTGTGATCTTGGTCAGCCGTGCGGTTAGGGCCGGGCGGTGGGGGCGCCTGCCAAGGCGGCTGCGGCAGCGTCCCGCAGACCGAGAGCTTTCCGGTGCTGACCTGCGGCAGCGAGGGCGTCCGCGGTGCGGCCGTACAGCTCTGCGGCTTCGGTGTGCCGACCGAGGCCGGACAAGGTGGTGGCCATGTGCCCGACCACGTCGACGGTGTCGGGGTCGGTGGGGCCGTGGGTGAACATGTACTTGGCGAGCAGGTCCCGGCACAGCGGTTCGCACGCCTCCCACTTGCCCAGATGCACCAGGCAGCGGATGACGTCGTGCAGGTTGGACAGGCACATCAGCGAGTAGGGGCCTTCGCGCCGCGCGCGGATCTCACGCAGTACCGAGAACTCCGCGAGCGCATGGGTGTACTCGCCTGCCTGGAACAGTTCGGTGGCCTCACGCTGCATCTCGTCGAGCACCCATTCAGTTTGCCGTCCGGACCCGCCGTGCTGGGCCGAAACGGGCAAGACGGGCCGAAACGGGCATCCGGGCCAAACCTGGCGACGTAGGGCAACGCGGTGATTTCTGCCTAAGGTGACCGGGTGACACAGCCACAAGACCCCGGGGATTCGCATCGGCACCATCACCACGGTCTCGCGGCCGTCGACCTGCATCCGGCGGTCGCCAAACTGGTGGTGGGGTTGCTGACGGCGTGTGCGATCGCGGTTGTCGCGGGTCTGGTGATGCTCTGGCCGAGCGATCGTGACCACGACATACCGGTGCAATTCCAGTCGTCGGGTGGTGGCTCGGTGGAGATCGAGACCGGGCAGGTGGTCTCACAGACGATGGCTGATTGTCTGAACTCACAAGCGGGTCAGGTTTTTGCGGGTGCCGCGACCGTGACGACGGTGAAGAACGGTCCGTGCATCCAGAACACGGTGGAATTGACGTCCGGGCCCAACAAAGGTGCCAACACGCTGATCGAGGTCCCGACCAACCGGGTGCAGGCCGGACTGCAACAGGATTCCGGGAGCGACGACCTCAGTGACGCCCAACTGGGCAAGCCCCAACCGGGCCAACCCGACCTCGCCGTCGGCGACTCGATCAAGCTGTCTCGGGCGGCCAGTGTCGACGGTTCGGAGAACTACTCGTTCTTCGACTTCGCCCGGTCCACGTCGATATGGGTGTGGGCGGCAGTGTTTGTCCTGGCCATCGTCGCGGTGGCGGCATGGCGCGGCCTTCGGTCGGTCATCGGCCTGGTGTTCGCATTCGTGGTGTTGTTCGGCTTCACCCTGCCGGCCATGCTGGACGGGGAATCGCCGGTGGCGGTGGCCATCGTCTCGTCGGCGGCCATCCTCTTCGTGGTGATCTATCTGGCGCACGGGGTGAGTCTGCGCACCAGTGCGGCATTGCTGGGCACCCTCGCGTCGCTGATGGTGGCGGCGTTCTTGTCCTGGCTGTCCATCGAGACCATGCACATCTCCGGGCTGTCTCAGGAGCAGACCACCAATCTGCAGATCTACAACAACGCCATCTCGCTGAACGGTCTGCTACTCGCAGGATTCATCATCGGTGCGCTCGGCGTGCTCAACGACGTCACGATCACCCAGGCTTCCGCGGTGTTCGAGCTCTCGGCAGTGGACCAGACCGGGCCCCTGCACACGTTCAAGGCCGCGATGCGGGTGGGCCGCGACCACATCGCCAGCACCGTGTACACCATCGTATTCGCCTATGCGGGTAGTACTTTGCCGCTGCTGCTGTTGTTCTCGGTGTCGGGGCAGTCGTTCTCGACGCTCATCACCACCGACATGGTGGCAGTGGAACTGGCACGCTCGTTTGTCGGAGGGATCGCGATTGCGCTGTCGGTTCCACTGACCACGGCGGTCGCGGTGCTGCTCTCGACACCGGGGGGGCGTCAGGAGAAGGAAACGGTTGCCCAGCCGATCGGACGGCCGATCGATCGGCCCATCCAACAGCCGGCCGAACAGCCACCGGCGCACGGCAGGCATTGGCTTCCGGAGTGAACTCAGGCAGGCTCTGCCACGGTGTTGGTCACCGAACCGATGCGGTCGATGGTGAGGGTGACCTCGTCGCCCGGGGTGATCCAGCGGTCCAACTCGAGGCCGCACCCCATCGGCAGGGTGCCCGATGTGATCAGCTCGCCCGAGTGCAAATTCTCTGACTGACTTGCGTAGGCGACCACTTCGCCTGGGCTGTAACGCAATCCGTGGGTACTGGTGGACGACCACACCTCGCCGTTCACCCGCACGGTCGCCTCGAGCTGGTCGATCTCGGACAGCACCTCGTCGGCCGTGACCACCACGGACCCGATGGAACTACCGAATGTCTTGGTCTTGACCACGGGTCCGAAGACGCCGCGACGTTGCTCGTCCCACTGGACGTCACGCGCACTGAAGTCGTTGAACACGACGAACCCTCCGATGGCTGCCGCAGCTTTCTCCGGGGTGGCGTCGCGCACCGGATGGGCGATGATCATGCCGAACTCCAGCTCGAAATCGAGCTCGCTGCTGTATGCCGGCCACGGCATCGGTTCACCATCACCGATCACCGTGAGGTGATTGCCGGTGTAGTAGACGGGATGGTCGTAGAAAGCGGAATTGGGTCGCAGCGGCGGAAACACCCTGTGCGTCAACCGTTCATAGCCGCGGATCAGCGGGCGGGTCGCTGGCAGGTTACGTTGCACCAGACCGTGGGCGGCCTTGGTCCAGTGTTCCTCCCAGCCGAGGAAGCACCGCAGCGAACTCGGGTAATACGGGATCGACGGCGCCGGGTCGACGGCCACGCCGACCCCCTTGCGTGCAGCACGGTCCACGATGTCGATGACGGTGGCCCGAGACCGTTCGCCGGTCGCGAGCAGGGCGAGCAGATTTGCGGGCAGGTGGGACAGCTCGTCGAGTCGGCCGCGGGAATCGAGGGCTGCGCGCAGGCTGATCCACGTCTCGGTGGGCTCATGCAAGATGGCAAGCGATGCGGGGTCGGTGAGGCGGCGGATCTTCATCGGCTGCGTTCGCGTAACAGTTTCCCGGCATCCGCGAAGGCGCGGGCGCGGCGTCCGAAGGTGGGTGGAGCTGGTGCCTCGCCCTTCCACAGCCGGTAGAGGGTGCTCAGGTTCAGCACGATGCGCTCCGGGGAGTCCCAGTGCGCATACGGCCGAAAGTCGCTGCTGGTCAGGAGTGTTCGCGCGGCCTGGAGGGGAGACCGGCCCCCGTCGAACTGAGCACGCCCCTCTCGGTCGAGCCACGACCAGTAGTCGCGGAGCAGCTCGATCTCGGTACGCCCACAGATGGGGCCGTGGCCCGGAACGTACGTCGCCGCGTCGAGACCGAGCAGATGGTCGAGAGCATCTTGCCAATTGCTCAGTGGGCCATGCCAAATCACCGGTGTGGCCCCGATGAACAGCAGGTCGCCCGTGAACACCACCCCTGAGTCGGGTACATGGACGATGACGTCACCGGGCGTGTGGGCGGGACCCAGATCCCGCAGCAACACGGTGCGTCCGCCGACGATGATGGTGTCGGTGCCGGCGAATGTGTGGTCCGGGAGCCGGGGGACCCGGGTGGGAAGCGATGCCCCTCCGGTGACGCGGCTCATGTAGGAACCCAGTGCTCCGGCCGGCCCGGGCAGTGCCGATGCCACCGAACCGAGTTTCGAGAATCGTGCCACCGCCGCTGGTGGGGTGTCTTCCTTCATGGCGTGCAGGGCCGACGCCGCAGTGGTGATGCGCGCCGACGCCGGCAACGTGTCGTTTCCCCACCAGTGGTCACCGTCGGAATGGGTGTTGACTGCCTCTGTGATGGCTGCCGATCCGACGAGATCCGGCCAGGCCTGCGCGATCGACTCCGCCCGCGAGGTGTCCCAGACCGTGTCGATCACCATCGACGCGTCGTCACCCACCACCAGGCCTGTGTTGGTCTGGCCCCAGCCGCCGGGGAGATGCATGAAAGCATAAGTGCCACCGTCGATCTGGGTGAGGCTGTCTTGCCGAACTGGCATCGGTGGTCCTTGCGAGAGGCGGTGGTGGAGGCAGCAGTGCAATGACTCGACTGTACCGATCAGACCCCGGATCGCGCTGGTACTCGGCGACTACCCGAGCTCCGCCGGGCGATCGAGGAGATGAGACCTTCCACCGGACCGCGACCGTACCGGGCAAGCCATACGGTCGAGAATGCGACCGCGACCAGTACGAAGACGATCCAGGTGAGCAGCCCCTGCCATGGGTACAGGCCGTCGCGACCGCGCTCGGAGAACAGGCACAGGATGAAGATGGCCACAATGTGCGCGCTGTACACGGTGAGCACCATGGATCCGGTGGCGCGCAGCGGGAAACTGAACCGTCCGGGCCGTCGGCAGAGCAACAGGCACAGCCCGATGACCAGCATGCTGATCCCCGCCGAACCGAACACGTCGAACGGGGTGCCCGAATGTGGTTCGGCGCCCAGCATCGCCTGCAGGTCGGCCCATTCCCACAGGAAGTCTTCACCCGGGTTCTCCGAGGGTGCGTAGAACTGGGACGGTGGCTCGTGCGTTCCGTCGTCGAAACCGGACAACGCCGCAGACAGTGAGTACGAGGCCACGGCGATGCCGGCACCGAACCCCGCAAGTCGGCGGGCGACCATCGGCGACCGGAGATCCAATCGTCCGATGCCCAGTCCCAGCAGCAGATAGGCCGCCCAGATCAGCCCCGGGTATCCGCCGCTGATGAGGATGTCGGTCAGCGCGTTGAACGGAGATCCCCACGCCCCGAGTGCAGCGTGGATGATCGGCACCAGAAACGGCATGACCACTGCCACCACACCGGCCGCGACGAACAGCGTCGGCGGCGAGACCCGCAGCAACGGCAGCGAGACGACAAACAGGAAGCTGTACATCACCAAGATGATCAGGACCGGGGTGCCCAGCATCTGGAGCAGTCCGCCCAGCAAGAAGATGCAACATGCTCGAACCAGGAGTTGATGGCGCGCGACCACAAGCTGTTCGGCGTCGAGCGCGGTGGTGCCGCCGGTGACAAGGGCGATCGAGACCCCGGCCAACACCGCGAAGGTGACGGCCGAGTGGCCGTTGACCACCGAACCCCACGTCTCCGGTTCGGCCCATCGCAGGTCGCCGAGGTCGAGGATGTGCGCGGCGAACATGCCCAGTACCGCCAGGGCCCGCGCGATGTCGACGCCGGGTATGCGCGCCGATCGATTGGCCGTCATCCAATCATCTTCACTTACTGCGCGTGCCCGTGGTTTTCCGTAGACACCTAGCTGGGCCACTGTTAGCGTCCGCTGTCATGAGCAGCGACGCGCAGGACATTGCCGACCTCAGGCGGCAGGTGCAGCGACAGGGTGAACTGATCGACGACCTATACCGCAGGCTGGGCCTGGACGGGCCGCCGGCACCGGCGGCTCCGACCGCCGAGAACATTCCCCCTGAGATCGCCGACGCAATCCGGGCGGGGAAGATGCCACTGGCTCTGAAGCTCTGGCATCAGCGGACCGGGGTCAGTCTCTCGGAGGCCAAGGACCAGATCGACGCGTTCGCGCGCTCGATGCGCTAGCTGCGCCGTAGCGGTCCGGTGACTTCCTAGGCCCGCGACGCCGCGGCGGCCGACGACCCGGCATCGGTTCGCTGCACCGTGAACGGCTTGCTCATCACCAATGCGATGGTCACCACGGTGACGACGACAAAGACCGCGACCAGCACCACCACGGGGCCCGGGACATCGGACACAAAGAAGGCCGGAACGGCAGACAAGGCTGAGAGGAACCGGGTGACGACCACACCCCGGATGGCGTTGCGGCTGTGACGTTTCCAGGCCAAGGCCGCGAAAACGATGGTCAGCACCCCCATGATTGTGGTGAACACCAGCACGCCGATGGGTGGGCCCGCCGCGTCGTCTTCCGGGGCCGGCATGGCGAGGCTGATGATGTCGAGAACGCCCAGGACAACAGCAATTGCCAAGCCGATCTTGACCTTCTTGTTCAAATCGAGGGATGTGGTTGCAGAGTTCATCGTGGTGACCGATCGCTGAGAAGAGGATGTGACGGATCCAGGATGGGGCTCTGATCGCCACCGGTCATGGGGGTAGGCACCCAGAGCGCCGGGCAATCGCCGCGTGGTGAGGGGGTACAACACCTGGTCAAAGCCGCCGGGCGGGGTCAAACTCGTTCCCATGGTCTCAGTTCTCGTGGTCGACGACCACCCGGTGGTGCGTAGCGGGATCCGCGCGCTGCTGTCGTCGCTCGACGGCATCGAGGTGTGCGGTGAAGCCGAGTCGGGTGCGGCCGCGCTGAAGGAGGCCCATCTGCTGCGGCCAGATGTGGTGATCATGGACATCCAGATGCCCGGCGGCGACGGGATCGAGGCGACGCGCAGGATCTGCGCTGCACTACCGGACACGGCAGTGCTGGTCCTGACTATGTTCGAGGACCAGGCGACGGTACTGGCGGCCCTCGCGGCCGGCGCTCGGGGTTACCTGCTCAAAGGCGCCGGACAACAAGAAATCGAACACGCGTTGCATGCCGCAGCCGTCGGCGAGACGGTCTTCGGGCCCTCGGTCGCCCAGCTGCTGCTCGATGCCGCCGTCGGAACACAGCCGTCCCCGGCGAACGCTTTTCCTCAGCTCACCCCGCGTGAGCTTCAGATCCTCGACCGCATCGCACGCGGAGAGGCGAATGCGGCCATCGCCCGATCGTTCGACGTCGCCAACAAGACCGTCAGTAACCACATCTCGGCGATCTTCGCCAAACTGCGGGTTGCCACCCGCGCCGAGGCGATAGTGCTCGCCCGCGAACACGGTCTCGGTCGAAGCGCGGCCGGTGGCCCGTGATCGTCTCCGCGGGCGGACTGGCCGTGTCCATCGCGTCTGTGATCAGTGGCCTGTGGATGTTGTGGTGGATGCGCCGTCACGCCGATGGACCGGGATCGCCTGTGGTCGCTTCCGGGTTCGTGGCCTTCGGTGTGGTGCTCGGGACCACGCTGCTACTCGTGATCGTCGATGCCGGCCCCGACGACCTGCGGCGCGCCCTCGTTGCCGTCGCTCTCGGACTCGTCGCCCCACTGACGTTGTGTCTGTACCCCAGCCGGGACAGGTCGTCGGTCTCCGACCTCGCCGTCGTTCTCGTAGGGATCGCCGGCGCAGGCATCGTGGTCGGATCCTGGTGGACGCCGGTGCTGACCGTTGCCGTACCGGTCTCCGGCACGGTGCTGGTGGCTCTGGTGTGGTGGCGAACCGACAGGTCCACCGGGCGGGACCGACGGTGCATGCTCTGGCTGGTGACCGTGACCGCGACGGCTTTCCTCGTTCTCGGACACCTTCTCTTCTTCGCCGATTCTCCCGACGGAGAAGTCTTCCTCGTGATCGCCGCGCTGCTGGCTCCGACGGTGCCCCCGCTCCTGGCGCTCGGCATGACGGTGCCCGATGTGGTCGACATCAGGTTGCTGATCAGCTGGATCGTTTTGTACGCGGCGATGTTCGAGCTCACCGTTGCGGTGTTCTCGGCGGCGACGGTTCTCATCGAGGGAGCCTCGGGAACGCCGACGTCGCGGGCAACCGGAACGCTGATCGCGTTTGTGATCGCGGCGGCATTCGGGCCCGTCGCGGCCCGGCTCCGTGGGGTGGTGGACGAAGTGCTGTTCGGGAGCAGGGGAGACGCGGTACGGACGCTGTCGGGATTAGGTGAGAAGTTGTCGGCGGCAGGCGGTCCCGGCAACTGGGTGGTGTCACTGCAGGAGGCGATCGGTGTTCCGCGAATCGAACTGTGGGACAACGATCATTGCATCGCCGCTGCGGGATCCGGTGGTGCCGAGGAGTTCATCGTGACGTTGACCGCGGACGGGGATGAGGTCGGCCGCCTGGTGGTCGGGGTGCCTGCCGACTCACGCGGCCTGCACCCGCAGGTGCGATCGGTGCTGCAACTGGTGGCGGCGCCGTTGGCGCGTGCGCTGCAGGGAATCAGCCTGACCGCGGATCTGCGTGAGTCGCGCGGACAGGTTCTGACCGCACTGGAAGAAGAGCGCCGGCGTCTGCGTCGCGATCTCCACGACAGTCTCGGCCCCATTCTTACGGGGGTGGCCTTCACCACCGATGCGGCGCGTAACCACGCATCGACCGATTCGGCCGAGACGATTCGGTTACTGGATACGGTGCGCGCGGAGACGGCAGGCGCGATCGTCGAGATCCGCCGCCTTGTCGAAGGGCTGCGCCCTCCCGCGCTCGACGAGATGGGCTTGGTAGGTGCGGTGACACAGCGTGTTTCGCAATTGCGAACTGCCGATGGCGAACCGTTGATCGTGTCGGTGAATGCCCCTGGCAGGCTCCCTCAACTGCCCGCAGCTGTCGAGGTCGCGGCGTTTCGGATCATCGTCGAAGCCGTGAGCAACGTGGCGCGTCACTCGGGTTCGGCCTCGGCAACAGTCGAACTCGGCGTTGTCGGAGGCGAGTTGGAGGTGGCCGTGCGCGACGAAGGGCAGGCGGCCGACCACTGGATCCCGGGCACCGGCTTGCAGTCGATCCGCGAACGCGGTGAACAGCTGGGTGGGACGGTGACGATCCGATCAGACGGGGGCGGTGGCCTCGTGAGGGTGAGCATTCCCTTCGCGTGAAACCCGGACACCTGCGCTGACAGGCGTCCGAGTTGTAAGTTCAACCCCATGACCAACGCCACGGGCCCCACATCGCCCCGCACCAACGCCTTTGTCCCTCAGTCTTTTCCCGATCAACTCCGCAATGCCGTGCGGGCGGGGCTGATCGCCAGCGCCATCATCGGCATCATCATCGGGATCGTGGCCCTGGTGTGGCCGGAACCGACGTTGCTGGTTGTTGCCCTGCTGTTCGGGATCACGCTCATCTTCACCGGCGTGTACCGGCTGACCGTGGCGTTTTCGGCGAAGCTGCTGCCGACCTCCATGAGGGTGTTCTTCGGCATCATGGGTGCGATCGTCCTGATCGCGGGCATCATCTGCCTGTTCAACCCCGGTGAGTCGCTGGTGCTGCTGGCCATCGTGATCGGCGTGGGCTGGATCTTCCAGGGGGTGCAGGAAATTGCGGCCGGTTTGGCGGGTGCGCACTATGCGCCGAAGTGGTTCCTGATCGGGTCAGGTGCGTTCTCGGTGATCGCAGGCATCATCGTGCTGTTCCTGCCGGGCGCCGCGATCGCGACATTCCTCATCGTCGGCGCGATCCTGCTCGTGGTGGTCAGCGTGGTGACGCTGTTGACACTGCCGCGAGCGGCCCAGACCCCGAGCCAGACTCAGTAACCCGCTGCCCAGCCTCGCACGTCGGACACGTATTCCATCGAGTTGTTGTACCTGAGCACTGCGGCGACCTGCTGCTCGGGATCACGCAGATCGAGGCCGCCGTCGCACAGGTAGCGGCCGGTGGTCAGGGCGGCGTCGAACAGGTTCTGGGGATCGATCACGCCGTCGCCGTTGCCGTCCGCGGCGTACATCTTCCAGGTCTCGGGAAGGAACTGCATCGGCCCGACTGCGCGGTCGTAGTTGGGGTCGCCGTCGAGTTGACCGCCATCGGTGTCGTGGATGACGTTGTTCCCGGCGAGGCTGCCGTCGAGTACCGGGCCGAGGATGGGCGCGAGTAGCTCGCCGTTGTCGCCGGCCTTGCCGTTGTTCGCGTGGGTCGACTCGACTCGTCCGATTCCGGCGATCAGCTGCCACGAGATACCGCAACCCGGTAGTTCCTGCGCCAGCTTCGACCCGGCCGCGAAGTAGGCCTCGTAGTTGACCCGGGGGATCTGACCACTGGTGACGCTCGCGGGCACGACCTCGGGGGCCGGTGCCGGAGCGGGGGCAGGCGCGGCAATCTGGGCGACCGGCTCGACCACCGGAGCGGGAGCGGGAGCCGGCGTCGACGACTGCGGGGCCTGACGGGTCTCGGCCACCTGCTTGGTGGAGTCGGTCAGCTGGTGATCGGCCTCGGCGGTTGCTGCTGCGGTGACCAACCCGATGGGTACGAGAGCTGCCAGAGCGAAAGGTGAACGCGACTTTCTCTTCGGCGCTGAATGCTTACCCAATCGGGGACCTCCTGATACGGCCTTTGTCTAGGCCTTTTACGACCGCGCCGACGGTACCCGAAACACGGCGTTAACCGTTATCGATCCGTGACCAAATGGCCGCGACACCGGAGCGTGAACCCGGGTCTTCGCAGGTAAGCCGTTAGCAAATCGAAGTTTGTGATCCTCGCCATACGGTCGGGCGGACGAGCTTGCGGAACCGCGGTCGGTCAGAAGCCGCCGAAGTCGCCGCCACCGAAGTCCCCGCCTCCGAAGTCGCTGTTGCCGTAGTCCCCGCCACCGAAGTCATCCCCGGACGCGCTGTAATCGGTACCCGCATCGCCCGAATCGCCTGGGTCTCCCGGGTCGCCGGGGTCGGTACCGCCGTCACCTGCGTCGAGGCCGTCTTGGTAGCCGTCGCCATAACCGCTCTCGAAAGCTTGGGCGTCGTATCCGACGCCGGCCATGCCGCTGAACATGGCATTGAACAGCAGTACCGATCCCAGGCCCCAGGCGCCGGCGACCAGGGCCGGCTTCCACCACGGCTCGGAATACCAGCCGGCGGGGACTGGGCGGCCGGCGACGCGTCCGCCGGGGAAGTAGTTCGGTGTCTGGTCTGACGGCTGGGGTGACGCGGCAACCCGGCGACCTTCGTACTCGATCTCCCGTTTCTCGCTGACTTCACCCGAACTCTTCTGGCCCACCAGCGTGCCGATCTCGGGTCCCGGGTCCATGTTCATCGCGACCCGGGCGGCTCGTACGTAGTAAAGACCTTCCAGTGCAGTCTGTTTGGCGAGTTCGGCTTGCTTGGGTGTGGTCGCCTGCTCGATCTGGGACCCGGCTGCGTTGAAACGTTCGGACGCGTCGGCAAGTGCGGACTTGGCCGGTTCATTGGAGCCGACGAGGTTGTAGACCTGGCCGCCGAGTCGCTCGATCGCTT
This sequence comes from Williamsia muralis, assembly GCF_051487485.1. Classification (GTDB taxonomy): domain Bacteria; phylum Actinomycetota; class Actinomycetes; order Mycobacteriales; family Mycobacteriaceae; genus Williamsia; species Williamsia muralis_B. The sequence continues at coordinate 331,886 of NZ_JAHVCV010000007.1, forward strand.
GTCTCGCATCGGCTTTCGCGTCGGCAAGGATGGTTTCGTCGGCGCGACGCCGAGTCGAGCCCTGGTTGCGGGCGAGCGCGACGATGCCGATCACCACAACGATCACCGCGATCAGCAGGATCAATTCCATCGGGGGCCTCTCGATCGTGACGAACTAGCACTTCCAGGCTACTGATGTCAGTTGTTCCCACTGATGGCACGAATTACTCTCCGATTCGCTACCTTGAGGTCCATGTCGGTAGCGGAGCAGATGGTCAGGGACGAGCGCGCAACAACCGAGGAGGCCATCGCGGTGTTCGACGCCGCCGAGCCCGTCGAGACAGATTTCATGATCGGCACCTGGCGCGGCGCGGAAGTGCAGACCGGTCACCCGATGGACGGCATGCTCGTCGCCAGTGGCTGGTGGGGCAAGCAGTTCGTCGACGGGGAGACCGTGCACCCCTTGTTGTTCCCGACCGCGGACGGCAAGGCTCTGTGGGCGCTGGACCCCAAGCGTCTCCCGGTGAGCGTGCTGCTCAACGCCCCGTTGCCGTCGCTGGAGAACCGCTCACTCGGCGGACTGGTGAACGCCGCACGCCCGTTGTTGCAGACCAAGAAACCGAAGGCCAGGTTGCGGACAACGCAGTACCGCGGCGTCGACACCGCGACGATGGTCTATGACGCGCAGCCGATCAACGACATCTTCCGTCGCGTCTCCGACGACACGGTGCTCGGGCTGATGGACCTGCGCGGCTCGGCCAAGCCCTACTTCTTCTCGCTACGCCGAGACGATTCGCTGCCAGTCCGCGCGAACCGCCGCTGAGCGAATCTCAGAGCCGGTGGAGATCGGTTCTGAGCAACATCACGTTGTAGTCCGACCAGCGCGAGGCCGTGAAGTAGAGATACCGGCCATCGGACGCCGGGTGGATGTACGGCGCGTAGATGCCGCCCGTGGTCTGCGCGAGATTGAGAAGGGTCTTCGCGTCGCTCCAGGGTCCTTCGGGTCGATCAGCAGTGCGAAGCACCAGTCGCCCCTGCGATTCGATGCCGTGCAGCATCACATACTTCTTCAGGTGCTCGTTCCATGCCACCGACATCTCGCTGACGGGTGCGGGAGCAATCGCCTTCAGGTCACCCATCGTGTCCGGCCAGTGATCGGCCGGGTTATTGGAGTAGTACTCGTACTTCGTGAGGTCGAGGATGTCGGCGGCCTTGACCCGGGCGAGGTACACGGCTCCGTAGCGGCCGTTGGGAGTGCCGTACTGGTAGATGAAACCGTCGTTGCCGCGCAGGTACGCGCCCATCTGGAACTTGCTGTTGTCGGCGTGGAGTTGTTCGACACCCTCGATGGTGACCCCGGAGTTCACCCGGACGGTCCCGAGTTCGGGAGCCCAGGTCTGGCCGTTGTCCCGCGAGACCGCGATCGCCGAATAGTTGGTGTCCCAGTGACCGGGGTTTCCCCACGCGCGGACAGACATGTAATTGATGTACTGCGTGTCCCCGACCGAGATCGCGGCGGTCGGGATCGTCGTGATCTCCACGGCGGGCAGGTCCAAGGCGTCGATGATCTGTTGCGAGAACCGCGGGCGTTCGGCGGTGACAACCGAACCCGACCGCCGGTTGCCGGGTGCGGGGTCCGGGACCGAGATCCCGTCGGCGAGGTTGACGTCGTCCGAACGCAGGAGCACGTTGTGCCGCCATTCCTGAGCTGCGGCACCACAATCGCCGAAGGTGTCACCGAAGGCCATCAGCGTCTGTCCTGACCCGTTGTCCCAGCTGATCCCGAGGTCGGTGCCGGAAATACCGAAGCGGTCGAGGGTGCGGTTGTCGCTGCGAGGGCCGGTGACCCAGGAGACGGCCTGCGTGTTGCCTCCGACGATGGTCGGGAGCGGTCCCTGCGGCCCGGCGTCGACGTTCCCCGTTCCGCTGCTGCTGCCGAAGTCACCGATCCCCGGGATCAGGCTCGAACCGTTGCCACCCTGATTTCCGCACGGTGCCGCAGTTGCCGGCGCAGCCAGCGCCATTGTTGCGGCCGCGGTGAGCGCCACCACGATCGACCCGATCGTTGCCGAGCGGAGGGTGGGCATGTGGCTGCTCCTAGCGTGAAACCAAAGTGGCGTAAGTGACTGATGTGGTCACGAAGACTCACTGTTCCACACGTCCACCGGAAGTCGCGTCTCGCTTCCGCAACGATTCGCCCGAGCCCGTCAGATCAGCTCGGCGGCCCCCCTCAGGTCTGCGACCAGCGCATCAAAACCTTGCGCGCGGTCCTCGGACGGCCCCCGCAACAGCGCGGACGGGTGAATGGTGGCGACAACACGCGTCGGCGCCGTGACACCCGAGAGCGCGCCGTCGGTACCCAGATCGAACACCTCGCCGCGGTGCTCGGTGAGCCGAAAGCTGGTGCCCAGCAACGTTTGGGCGGCCGTGGCACCGAGGCAGACCACTACCTCCGGCCGCACGGTCTCGATCTCGGCCGTGAGCCACGGTGTGCAGGCGACGATCTCGGTTCGTCCCGGCTTCTTGTGGATCCGGCGTTTGCCGCCGTCGGCGCGGGTGAACTTGAAGTGCTTCACCGCATTGGTGACGTAGGTGGTCGTTCGATCGATGTCCGCTGCGGCCAGCGCCTTGTCCAGCAACTTGCCCGCCGGACCCACAAAAGGTGCTCCGGCCCGGTCTTCCTGATCCCCGGGTTGCTCGCCGACGAACATGATGCGGGCGCGGGCCGACCCGGCACCGAACACGGTTTGATCGGCGTCCTGATAGAGGTCGCATCCGCGACAGCCGCGTGCGGCGTCCGCTAGTACCTTCAGGTCGTGGGTGTCTGGGACGAACTCCTGAGCACCTGGCGCTTTCATCGCAACCGAATACCCACATCAATCGGGAGGAACACGTCGTGATCGCCGACATCGCAGACCTGCTGGCTCATGTGGCGCGTCTGCGTGAAGGGCGTGAACGGATCATCATCGGTGTGGTCGGGGAGCCGGGTAGCGGTAAGAGCACCGTTTCCCAGGCGCTGATCGACCGGCTGGATTCGGCGGCGGTCACCGTGCCGATGGACGGCTTTCATCTGGCGAACAACGAACTGCAGCGTCTCGGACGGGCCGACCGGAAAGGCGCGATCGACACCTTCGACGCACACGGATTCGTCAACCTCGTGCAGCGTCTGCGGGCGCGGGCCGAGTCTGTGGTCTACGCGCCCGACTACGTCCGCGATATCGAGGAAGCCATCGCCGGGGCCATCGCCATCCCCAGCGATACGCCGGTGATCATCACCGAGGGCAACTACCTCCTGGCGCAGGACGAACCGTGGAACCGTCTTCGCGAACTCGTCGACGAGATCTGGTATCTCGACACACCCGCGGATGTCCGGGTGGAACGACTCATCAAGCGGCACATCCGTTTCGGGAAGACTCCAGACCACGCGAGGCAGTGGGCACTCGGGCCGGATGAAACCAACGCGCAGTTCATCCGAGACACCCGCAAAGCCGCGGATCAGACGATCGACGTGCTCGCGTTCAGTCGCTCTCTGTGAGCGATCGGGCGCGGGGACGGGTCAGCGAGTAATCCGCCAGGTTTGGGGTACTGAGATAACTCTTCAGAGTCGCCAGATCGAACGGCCACAGATCGACACTGCCGTCCTCCTTGAAGTACCAGCTCTGGCACCCGGTGTTCCACACCGTCGGTTCCAGCGCCCTGCGCACCTCGGCGTTGAATCGATCGGTGGCAGAGGTGGTCACCTCGACGGTGGCCATCTCGCCGCGGGCATGCCTCTCGATCCACGCCACGATGTGGTCGCACGTCAATTCCGCTGCCGTCTGCAGGTGGATACTGCCCACCGGACTGTTGGGTCCGAGGATGGTGAAGAAGTTCGGGAAGCCGGTGATGCTTGTCATCGCGAACGCATGCGGACCCGAGTCCCAGGCTTGGTCGATGGTGATGCCGTCGCGGCCGGTTACCGACATCGGCCGCATGTAGTTGTGGGCTCGGAATCCGGTGGCCAGAACGATCGCGTCGAGATCGTGATGCCTCCCGTCGACGGTGACGATGCCGGTGGGGTCGACATGATCGATCCGATCGGTGATCACTTCCACGTTGGGGCGTGAGATGGCCCGAAAGTAGTTGCCCGACAACACCTGTCGTTTACACAACGGCTGATAGTCGGGCCGGAGACGCTCGCGGAGTTCCCTGTCGCGGATCAGGTACAGGCAGAGCCGCGCGTAGGTCTGGACGGCGGTGCGTTTGAACCCCGGATGGATGGTGAGGTCGGTGAACAGTGCGCTGGCCCGCACGGAAGCCCGGTACGAGGCCTGCGCGGCGGACGGAAACCGGTTGAACAAAGCCGTCAAGAATTTCGGCTGCCGCACTGTGGTGGGCGCCCACAACACCCACTGAGGTGTGCGCTGAAAGACCGCGAGTGATCGGACGGTCGGGGCCAACGCCCCGGTGAGCTGCACGCCGGTGGATCCGCCGCCGATGACGGCGACCCGCTTGCCGGCGGTCTCGAGGTCGGGGTCCCACCGAGCGGTGTGCACCACCTTGCCGGTGAAGTCGTCGAGACCGGGGATGTCGGGTGTGTTCGGGTGATGGAGAACGCCGGTGGCCGCGACGACGAAGTCTGCGGTGAGCCGGTCGCCGGCAGCGGTGTCGACATGCCATCGACCATCGCGGAAGCACGCGCCGGTGACCTCGGTGTCGAGCCGTATGTGCGGCCAGAGGTCGTGGGTGTCGGCAACGTCGCGGTGGTAGCGGTGAATATCGTCTCGCGCCGAGAAGACCTTCGGCCAGTCGGTCTTGTTCTGGAACGAATAGCGGTACAGCAGCGATGGCACGTCGCACGCCAGCCCTGGGTAGCGGTTCCAAAACCACACCCCGCCAACGTCACTGCCCTTCTCCAGGATGGTGAAGTCGTCGAAACCGGCTGCCTTGAGCTTGACTCCCATCGCGAGTCCGGACATGCCCGCACCGATCACCACGACGCGGGGGTTGCTCACCCCACCGCGCATCTACGTGCCATCGATCTGGAAACCCACCTTGCGAAAGTACTCTTCGAAACCCTCGATGTGGTCACCGAGGTGATGCAGCAGCTTCGCGGTGTCGTGTTCCCACTGTGTGGTCTTGAGTCCTTGGATCTCCACCGCCCATGGCAGTACGGCCCGGCCACCATCGGCCACCACGTAGGTGAACCGGTCGACGAGAGCGCCGCACCAGAAGAAGTCGGCGAAGGCGAGACGAACCCGGCTGTCCGACAGCACCTTCGACCATTCGTACGTGCGGTCGTGCGCGCGTTCGCCGTGATGTTCGAAGTCCAGGCTCATGCCCCAGCCCACCGTGAGGCTGATGTCGGGCTTATACGACGCCGTGGCGTAGTGGGTGTTGACTTCGAGGCGGTAACCGTCTTTCGAAACGGTCCCGGCGAGCCAATCGTGATAGCTCGGGCCCTGGTGTTTGATCACGTACCAGTCGTCGGGGTCGGAGGCCTGGACGATGCGCCGGAACTCATCGAGTCTCACTGCGCGTTGCCCGCTCTACTTTCCCTCGTCCGACAGTCGGGCGAGGTTGCTCTTGGCTTCCTCGAGTACCTGATTCGCTTCGGCGTCGGGCTCGGACAGGGCATTGCCCTTCTCGCGCAGGTCATCGATGAAGCGTTGTGTCTGATCGGCCAGTTCGGTACTCCCGTGGTCGAGCGCACGCTGCCGCGTCCGTTCCGCCTCTTCGATGAGAGCTGTGATTTCTGGATGCAAAGTCATGTTCACGATGGTTCCACAGAGCGTGCACCTGTTCCGGCGGATCGCCGAATAGGTTATCGATCCATCGCGCTGGGTAGTCGGAGGCAAGGCAACGGTGTCACCGCGGAGGCGTCGTTGATCAGGCGCCCCCGGTTTCACAACATATGGCGGGGGCGCCGCCTTGTGTGGTTGTCCACGTCCGAACTACCGGGCGCCCGACGGATGGTCGTTCTCGACCAACTGGAGAGCGATCTCGTAGAGACGGATGTTCGATTCCTGAGACAGCTTGCGTAACAGGTCGAATGCCTGGATGGCGTTGACGCTGTAGCGCTCCATGATCATGCCTTTGGCCTGCCCGATGGTGTCGCGGCTGGCCAGCGCGCTGCGGAACTGTTCGCCTCGCTGCAATGCGCCCCAGACCGTCGCCGCATGTGCGGCGAAGATGTAGCCGAGGTCGCGTGATTCCTGGTCGAAGGCGCCGGGGTCGTCGGAGTACAGATTCAAGGCACCGACTGCGTCGCGGGTGGTGAAGAGCTGAAATGCGGCAATGGATCTGATCGGTGTCTGCACCAAGGCGTCTGTGCAGAACAGTGGCCACCTGGTCTCGTCCATCAGGTCGTTCACGTGGTAGCTCTCGTGCTCGACGGCAGCATCGAAGCACGGGCCCTGATGGTACTTCTGCTGCAGCGCGTCGAGAACGCGGGGGTACTCGTCCGTGGCGGCCGGGGTAACAACGCCCTTGTCCTGCCTCGACACCACCGTGATCCCGGCATAGCGTGCGCCCGGGATGTGGTCTACCGCGTTGTGGATCAATTCATTGAGCGCGGTTGCCGAGTTGCTGGGCAGATGCTCGCTCATCTCGCGGGCCAATTCGGCGATCCGCTTGTAGGCATTGTTGTTTTCGGTGCTCATTGCTTGAGCTCCATCCGCTCGCCACCGAGCAAGATGCACGATATTGAACAAAGTGTAGTCCTGTTGTCTACATCGAGACAGTGAACGCGACTTCACCAAGATCGGCCCCGTGGGACTGCTTCGAGGGCATATTTCCCTCGGGTGGCGCTACCGGGGATGAAGTTGGTGCTCAGCCGCTTTTCTGGAGGTCCTCACGTACGAGACAGATGTTTGCCAGATCGTCTAGGGGCAAGGCTAGTACCCGGGCCAGAGCGGCGATGGTGGTGAACGCCGGCGTCGGCATCCGGCCGGTCTCGATCTTCCGCAGTGTTTCCGGCGATATGGCCGCTTCTTGTGCGACCTCGATGAGAGTGCGCTCGCCTCTCGCCTGGCGCAGGTATGCGCCCAGGCGCTGGCCGGTGGCGACTTGGGCAGGAGTCAACGGGAGGCGAACCATGCGGCGAGTCTACCTGGCCCGGTATGAAAATACCGGACCGACGGCTACGCTGGTATTTAAATACCGGGAGTGCGTTGGTGAGAGGATATCTGTGCTGGAACTGAAGACGCCGCGAGAGATCGAGGCAATGCGTGTCACCGGGTTGTTCATCGCCGAACTGCTCGATGACCTCGCCGGGCGTGCTGCCCCGGGGGTGAACCTCCTTGATCTCGAACACCGTGCCCGTCACCTGATCGACGAGCGCGGCGCCACCTCGTGCTACTGGGACTACTCGCCGTCGTTCGGCCGCGGGCCGTTCCGCAACGTCATCTGCTTGTCGGTCAATGACGCTGTGCTGCATGGGTTACCGCATGACTACGTGCTGCGCGATGGCGATCTGCTGAGCATGGACATCGCGGTGTCGATCGACGGGTGGGTTGCCGATTCGGCGCGGAGCCTGATCGTCGGTACCCCGCGTCCTGAGGATGAGCGGCTCATCGAGGCCACCGAAACGGCGCTGGCAGCAGGGATCGCCGCCGCGGTCATCGGCAACCGCCTGGGGGACATCTCGGCCGCAATCGGCGGCGTGGCAACAGATTTCGGATATCTCGTGAACACCGAGTTCGGTGGTCATGGCCTCGGGCGCACCATGCATGAAGATCCCCATGTGTCGAATGTCGGACGGGCAGGACGGGGTCTCAAGTTGAAGCCCGGCCTCACTCTCGCGCTCGAACCGTGGCTGGCGCAGGGCACCGACAAGATCGTCTATGACAAAGACGGGTGGACCATTCGTTCGGCCGATGGGTCACGCACCGCTCACAGTGAACACACGATTGCTGTGACCGACTATGGGCCGGTGATCCTGACGAGTCTGGGTCGGGATAGGACTTCTGTGAAGTAGGGGGAGGGCGCTTGCCGCTTGGTGGAGCCGATGACGGGAATCGAACCCGCGTATGCAGCTTGGGAAGCTGCCGTTCTGCCATTGAACTACATCGGCGTGCGGCGTTGGCCGCGAGAGCGATGTTAACAGGCGTGCCCGGCAGTGGTGGTCAGCGCTCGGTCTGACGGATTGTCAGACCTCGAACGTATGATCGAATCATGAGTTGGGCGGGGGCCACCACGATGGATGCTGAGGCATCAGAGTTGTTGTCGCGGGTGCAATCTGGGATTCGCGAGGTGAATCGGGCGTGGGCTCAGCGGCTGGATGACGGCCTCGAGTACTACCGGTACATCTCCAGCAACGACGACGAGAACGGCACTCGGGCGGCCGCATGCGAGATTGCGGTCGCCTGGCGATGCACCACCGGGCAGGCTGACCATCTGCTGCGGTGCCGGCGATTGCTCGACCATCTGCCGTCACTCGCGGACGCATTCGCCTGTGGCGAGCTGAGTGTCGAGAAGCTCAAGGCGATCTATCACCGCGCTTCGCGCGGCTACCGAGATGCGCTCATGGATCTGGACGGTGTGCTCGCCGAAGACGCAATGCTGTTGGGCGACAACTCGTTCGCCGAAGAACTGGACAGGCATCTGATGCCGTTCGAGCCGGACGTAGCGGACGATGGTGACCTCGTCGATCCGGCGCGGAGGGTGGTGGTGCGTCGGCGAGCAGGTGGGATGGCCAGCCTGATCACCGCGTGCACGGCCGAAGAAGCAATCCGGGCCAAGGCTCAGCTCGAAGAGATGGCACCCGATGATCATGTGAGGCAGGTGGATGCGGTGCTCGATGCAATCGCGGAGGCGAATACGGCTACCGGCGACGAGACGCCGGCGGCGGCTCAGGCGCGCACCGCGGCCGACCAACCCAAACGTGCATGGACCGAGCTGGTTGTTGATCTGCCGACAGTGTTGGGATTGTCGACGAACCCCGGCTACCTGCTCGGATACGGTCCGCTGGATTGTGAACAGTCGCGGTCGCTGGCGGGTCGATCGCGGTGGAAGGGCCTGGTGACGATCGGGGAGCAGGCGCTCGCAGCGGTGCTCCACCTGATCAACTCTGCCGGCGAAACACCGATCACCAGCGAAGACCTCACGGCCGCGCTGATGAACTCGGTCGACGGCGGCAGTCGAATCATATTGGGGGAGAGACATATCGGCCCGTCACCGCCGATCAAAGCGTCGGCGACCCCCGATGGCCACGGCGGGTGGAGTACTGCGCCGCCCGGCGCCCTGCGATACCGGCCCGGCTCGAAGCTGGCCCGAATGATCCGGGCCCTGGACGGGCACTGCCGCTACCCGGGCTGTGCCGTGCCCGCAGACAAGTGCGAAGTCGACCACATCGTCCCGTTCAACCATGCCAACCCGTCGGCCGGTGGATGGACCATCGAGGCAAACCTCGAATGCCTGTGCAAGGAGCACCACGACATGAAGACCCGCGGGATCATCCGGGTGGTCCTGCACGGCAACCGGACGATCTGGTTCAACACCCGCGCCGGACAACAGGTGATGACCCGGGCCGTGGTCCGCTAGATGACGCCCGAGAAATCGAGCTGCGCCAACCGCTCTGGATCGGCCACGATGTTCATCGCCACCACACGGCCATCGGACACCGTGAACGCTGCAACCGACGACACCATGTCGCCGGAGAAGGCGAGCACGCCGATGCCGCCGTTCATGCGCACCATCTGCGTCCGCTCGGTGAACCGCTGGAACGTGATCGCGCCCCGGGCAGCAGCCTCGGCGCCCAGCACCTCAACAGGTGCGCGGTCGGCGGCCACGTCGGTACGGATGACGATGTTCGGATCCAGCACAGCCATCAGCGCCTCCAGGTCGCCACCCCGAGCCGCAGCCGTGAAGGCCTCCACCACCCGCCGCTGCTCGGCCAGACCCTCCGACCGCGGCGTCGCCCCCTGCACCCGAGAACGCGCACGACTGGCCAACTTGCGGGCAGCCGCCGGCGTCTTGCCCACAATCGGCGCCACTTCATCGAATGGCATCGCAAACAGATCATGCAGAACAAACGCCAGACGCTCACTAGGGCTCAACGTCTCCAACACCACCAACAACGCAACACTCACCGAATCGGCCAGCACCGCCTGCCCCTCCGGATCGTCGGCCGCATCGAGCGGAGCCAGGATCGGGTCGGGCACATGGGCGATCTCGAGCGGCTCCTCATGGCGAGTCCGCCTCGACCGCAACATGTTCAAACACACCCGCGACGTGATGGTGGTGAACCAGCCCCCGATGTTCGAGATCTCATCGGTGTCGGCGCCGGCCACCTTCAGCCATGTTTCCTGAACAGCGTCCTCGGCCTCGCTGAGCGAACCCAGCATCCGATAGGCCACAGCACGCAAATGCCCGCGATTCGCCTCGAACTCGGTGAGCAGAAAATCGTTTGTCTCCATCGGTCACATTCCCCTTTTCCGTCGTGTCAGAGCTATGAACCGCCCGACACGGCCGATGTGACACAACATCGCCGCCCCGATGAAGGAGTCCGCAATGACCGCACGTATGACCAACCCCGCCACCGTTCTGCCGCAGGCAACCAAGGCCATCCCACACTTGTTCGGAGCAATGGACCAAGGCGGTCTGTCAGCCTCACTTCGCGAAATCCTCGCACTACGGGTCAGTCAGATCAACGGCTGCGCCGCCTGCGTTCACTCCCACGCCAAGAGCCTGAAGGCGGAGGAGGAAAGCGACGACCGCATCTCCACCGTGGCCGTCTGGCGCGAATCGCCCTTCTTCACCGAACCCGAACGCGCAGCGCTCAACCTCGCCGAGTACGCCACCCGCCTGGCCGACTCGCGCGGCCACGCCGTACCCGACCCCGTCTGGGACGAGGCTGCCGACAACTTCGACGAGAAGGAACTGTCGGCGATCATCTTGCTGATCGCCACCACGAACTTCTTCAACCGCATCAACGTGACGATCCAGGAACCAGCAGGCACCACCTGGTGAGCGCACCCTGGCAGCTAACCTCTTCGTGTGCTGCTCTCCGACCGCGACATCCGCGCCCAGATCGCTGATGGCCGCCTGGCCATCGAGCCCTTCGACCCCGTGCTGGTGCAACCCTCCAGCATCGACGTCCGGCTCGATGGCCTGTTCCGGGTGTTCAACAACACCCGGTACACCCACATCGACCCCGCCCAGCGACAAGACGATCTGACGACGCTGGTCGAGCGAGAAGAAGGGGAGCCGTTTGTCCTGCACCCCGGCGAGTTCGTCCTCGGATCAACGCTCGAGGTCTGCACCCTGCCCGACGACCTCGCGGGCCGCCTCGAGGGCAAATCGTCGCTCGGCCGCCTCGGACTGCTGACCCACTCGACTGCCGGGTTCATCGACCCGGGCTTCACCGGACACATCACGTTGGAGCTGTCGAACGTCGCCAACCTGCCCATCACCCTCTGGCCGGGCATGAAAATCGGTCAGCTGTGCCTCATCAAGCTGTCCAGCCCGGCAGAGTTCCCCTACGGGAGTGCCTCGGTCGGCTCCAAGTACCAGGGGCAACGCGGACCGACCCCGTCGAAGGCCTACCTGAACTTTTCGCACGAGTGACCTCTGAACGTCACCTGAACCACCCCGGCGCGACAGACATAAACCGTACGTAGATGGGTATGACCAAGCGTATGAAGGTGACAGTTTTCGGTTGTGGATATCTCGGTGCCACACACGCAGCATGTATGGCCGAACTCGGGCACGAAGTCCTCGGTGTGGACGTGGACGAAGCGAAGATCGCGACCCTCGTCGCCGGCGACCTGCCCTTCTACGAACCCGGACTGGTCGAGGTCCTGCGCCGCAACATCGACAACGGGCGTCTGCGGTTCACCACCGACTACGACGAAGCGGCGAACTTCGCGGCCATCCACTTCCTCGGGGTCGGAACGCCCCAGAAGAAGGGGGAGTACGCCGCCGACCTCCGACACGTTCACAGCATGGTCGACGAGCTCGCGCCGCGGCTGCGGGGCGAGCACCTCATCATCGGGAAATCCACAGTGCCCGTGGGAACCGCGGGCGATCTGCAACGCCGCGTGACCGCGGGAGCGCACGAGTCGGCGACGATCGAGGTCGCCTGGAACCCCGAGTTCCTGCGCGAGGGCTTCGCGATCCAGGACACCCTGCACCCCGACCGCATCGTGCTCGGCACAGACCGCTCCAATGCAGGCAGCCACGCCGAGAAGCTGGTGCGCGAACTCTACGCAGACCTGCTCGCCGAGGAGATCCCCTTCCTGCACACCGACCTGGCGACCGCCGAATTGGTCAAGGTATCGGCGAACGCCTTTCTCGCAACCAAGATTTCATTCATCAACGCCATCAGCGAGGTGTGTGAGGCGAGCGGGGCCGACGTGTCGATGCTGGCCGACGCCATCGGATACGACAACCGCATCGGCCGCCGATTCCTCAACGCCGGACTGGGTTTCGGAGGCGGCTGCCTGCCGAAAGACATCAGGGCATTCATGGCTCGAGCCGGCGAACTGGGCGCCGACCAGGCGCTGACCTTCCTACGCGAGGTCGACTCGATCAACATGCGTCGCCGCACAGCCATGGTGGAACTGACAACAAAGGTGTGTGGTGGCAGCCTGCTGGGCGCCAACATCGCCGTTCTCGGCGCGGCATTCAAACCAGAGAGCGACGACGTGCGCGACTCGCCCGCGCTTAACGTCGCGGGTCAACTGCAGTTGCAGGGTGCCACCGTGAACGTGTTCGACCCGAAGGCAATCGACAACTCCCGCAGGGTGTTCCCGACGCTCACCTACGCCGCGTCCGCGCGAGAGGCCTGTGAGCACGCCGACGCCGTGCTCGTGCTCACCGAATGGGCCGAGTTCGTCCACATGGAGCCCGACGAGCTAGCACCCGTGGTGCGCAAGACCAACATCGTCGACGGCAGGCGATGCCTGAACGCCGGCCAGTGGATCGCCGCGGGATGGCAGTACCACGCACTCGGCGGCAACACGAACACCGGAGTCGCAGAACTGGTCAGTCCGTAGCTTTGCGGAGGTAGTCGTCGAGCTGATGGGCGAGATCGCGGTCAAGGGCACGGTCGAGTGCGCTGTGAGCCGAGATGGTCGCGGTCCGGCGCATCTCGCCGATCAGCTCTGCGGCCCAGTCGCTTTCGGATCCCTCCGAGGGAACCCAGCCCTCACCGCGTTCGGATTCGACCACGTCGCGGCCGGCGGAAATGAGGGTGGAGGCGACAGCGGCCATCTCCTTCTCGACCTTGCCGTGCACGTCTAGGATTTTCGACAGCGTCAAACCCAGTTTGGTGAGCCGTCCGAAGGCGTATACGGTCTCGCGGTCGCGCAACACATAGTCGTCACCGTCGGCCTCGATCAGGCCGAAGTCTTCAAGCCTCTTGTAGTGAGACGGGTTGCGGGAGTTCAACAACGACTTGAGGGCCTCGGCCGAGATGGTCTCCGATCGCGCCTTCGACCACGGTTCGGTGACCACCTCCCGGATCCCGAGGACGTCGACGAGGTCGTCGCCGCGTTGCACACCCAGGAGGAAGTCGGCGATGTGGCGGATCGTGAAACCGCGGTGCAGCAGGTCGTTGATCACCTTGAGCCGGGCGAGATGGGTGTCGGTGTAGATCGCGATCCGTCCGCGACGCGTGGGGCGGGGCAGCAGCCCACGGTCCTGATACCCACGCACATTGCGCGTGGTGGTTCCCGCGGCGCGTGCGAGGTCGTCGATCCGGTACTCGGTCACCCCGAGATTCTAAACCGGCTGTCACGATGCCAGTTCTAACCGTGACATTGACAAATGACACGTTTGTTGATGACACTCGGATCGCTGTGCGGGGACGGCTGAACAAGACATACAGGACAGTCCCGTGCAGAATGGCCATCGAACGGTTGCTACTGGTGAATGACGACGAGGAGGTCGGGAGCAGTGATCTGGCTCGACCCATCGCTTCTGCGCACGGTTCGTGACCTCCTCCACTCGGCATCCGGCCAGGTCGGACCGGCGTTTGCCCTGATCGACCTCGACGACGGCGGTCTGCGTGGTGCCGCGGTCGACTCCGCCACCGGTCAATGCCTGATGCAGCTCGACGACCATGACCTGCAGGGCAGGGCGTTCGACCGCTCGGTGGCCGACTATCTGGTTCGCACCGGCAAGGCCCCGATGCCCGAGAACGCCGAGTGGGCGCGTGAACTGCTCGACCTCATGACAAAAGCCCGCTCGGCGCTCAGCCGTTCGGACGGAACGTTCGTGATGGGGCGCGAGTACGTCGGAATGCTGCGAGTGACCCGGACCGACCTCGACGATGCCCTGGCGCCCGCGGTGGCGCGTGCGGTCAGCGTGGCGCGATCGATCGCCGCCGGCTCACCTGCCCCGGTCACGGCCGTGGTCCTGATGCCCGACCACGTGATCTGGCCAGGTCTAGGGGCGGCACTGACCGCCGGACTGCATGACCTACCCGTCCTGGCGATGCACGCGGACGTACCCCTGGCGGTACCGGGACGGCATGCGCGGCCGGCACCGGTCGCAGAACCGGAACCGGAACCTCAGCTCGCGCAGGAAGCCGAACCGGCGCCCCCGCCCGTGGACAACCGGCGCCAGAACCGGCTTGTGCTGATCGGTGCGGCGCTGCTCGCCGGACTCATCGTCGTTGGCGGCGCCACCCTGGTGGCTGCGCCGTGGAGCGAAGACACCGGTCAACCGCAGTCGCAGCGGTATCTGCGCACGCCGGAGACGAGTACTGCGGTGTCGGCAACCCCTGGCCCCGCGCAGTCGCCGACGACCGCGTCATCGGTCCCGACCACAACCCCGCCGCCCCTGCCGCCGATCAACACCGAAGCCGCGCTCGCCCCCGTGATGCGCTACACCGCGCCCCCGCCGCCTCCTCCGCCGACGACTACACGGCGACCGGCACGGCCTGCCCCGAACACGATCCCCAACCCCATCCCGGGGTTGCCTCCGATTCTGTTGCCCTGAGTCAGGGTGCGACGCCTCGGCTGATCAGATCGAGGGTCTGGGCGTAGATGAACTCCCAGTGGTTCGTGGTGTCGGGGGGCCCGGCTCCATCGAGTTCCAGGCTCACGGCCCCGTGCACACAGGACCAGATCTGCAGCGTGAGGTCCATCGGCTCGCCGGCCCGGATGGTGCCGGCGGCCTGTCCGTAACGAACGATTTCGGTGAGCGCACCGAGGGCTGCTTCTCCGACTTCGCCTTCGGGCGCGCATTGGCCCGAGAACATGAGCCGGTAGAGCGTCGGTGATTTGTGCGCGAACGCGCGATAGGTATGACCGGCGCGGTTCAGCCGGACGTCGGCGTCAGAGTCGACAACGCTGCCTATCATCTTTCGAAGCTGCGAAAAGCCCTCTGTGACAAGGGCATTGATCAAGCCATCCTTGCCGTCGAAGTGGTTGTAGACGCCCATCGGCGCGACCTTGGCCTCTGAAGCGACCGCTCGCACAGTCAGGCCGCGCACGCCGTGGGTATCCAGTACGCGCAGGGCGGCATTGAGGAGCAGCCCCCGGACATCTCCGGCAGGGGTCCGTGATGCCGCCCTTGGCGATTTCGATGCCACGTCGTCGATCCTTTCACACCACTTGCACGATCCCTCTTGACATCGCAGTAGCACGCTGTTCTTCTTATATAGAACACTGTACTACAACACTAGAACAGCATCCTACTTCAGGAGAGTCGATGAGAAAGACAGAGCTGGTCGAACACAACACCGCTGCCCGGTCGCGCAATCGCTGGTGGGGTCTGGTCGCCCTCTGTGGCGCTGTGCTCCTGGTGATGATCGACAACACCATCGTCAACGTCGCGCTGCCGACCATCAGTCGGGATCTCGGCGCGAGCAACTCGGGACTGCAGTGGGTGGTGGACGCCTACACCCTCACATTCGCCGGATTGCTGCTCACCGCAGGTCATTTCGCTGACCGGTTCGGCCGCCGAAAGGTACTGGTCATCGGCGTCATCGGGTTCGCGGCGGTGTCGGTGCTCGCTGCCGAATCGAGCTCGCTCGGACAGCTCATCGCCACCCGTGCGGGGCTCGGATTGTTTGCCTCACTGGTCTTTCCGGCCACTCTGGCCATCCTGATCGGCATCTTCCCCGATCTCAAGGAGCGGGCCATCGCAGTCGGCATCTGGGCCGGCACCACCGGTATCGCCGTGGCCATCGGTCCCGTGCTCGGAGGTTGGCTGCTCGAGCACTACTCGTGGTCGTCGGTGTTCTGGGTCAACCTGCCGATCGCCGCAGCAGTGCTGGTCGGTGTCTACCTCGCGGTGCCCAGCGGCGGCAAAGCCCAGCCGGGCCCGTTCGACCTCACCGGCGCAGCAACGTCCATCGCCGGCGTGACCCTGCTGGTCTACACCCTGATCGAGGGGCCGAACCACGGGTGGGGATCACTGCAGACCATCGGTGGATTCATCGGTGCGGCAGCGCTTTTGATCGGATTCGTGTACATCGAACTGTGCTCGCGCCATCCCATCCTGGACGTGCGCCTGTTCAAGAACCGACCGTTCGCGGTGGCCTCGGGGCTTATCGCGGTCGCATTCTTCAGCCTGTTCGGGTTCATCTTCCTGATCACCCAGTACTTCCAGGCCGTCAAGGGCTACGGTCCGCTGGAGGCCGGACTGCGCACCCTGCCGTTCGCGATCGTGATGGCCGGATTCTCGCCGCTCGCGATGGTGTTCGCCCGCAAGCTGGGGCCCGGGCGGGTTGCGGCCCTTGGATCATTGACGATGGCCGGGGGGTTCGCCTTGGTTCTCCTCGCAGGCAAAGACGCCTCCTACTGGGGGCTGATCATCTGGTCGATGAGCCTGATGGCGGCGGGCCTCGCCCTGGTGCAGGGGCCGGCCACCAACATCATCACCAATTCCCTTGCCCCGCAGCAGGCAGGCGCGGGCTCGGCGGTCAACGACGTGACGCGCGAGATCGGCGGCACCCTCGGGGTTGCCGTGCTCGGCTCGGTGCTGTCATCCATCTACACGTCGGGGATCGGTGACAAGCTCGATGGCAGCGGTCTGCCCCCAGAAGCCCTTGCTGCATCCAAGGATTCGGTGATGGCCGGTGTGCAGGTCGCCTCGGCCATCCCGGGTCCCGGTGGTCAGCAGATGCTCGAGGTGATCCGTGACGCGTTTGTCGACGGGCTGCACGGCTCGGTGGTGGTGGCCGCCGTTGCCGCGGGCCTCGCTGCGCCGATCGCCTGGATCACCCTGCGGACCAGACAACTCGGTGCCGCGGTGGTGGTGGAGGACGATGCGCGTCAGGCGGAGTATTCGTAGCCGTCCTTGAGGGCTTTGCGCAGCGACAGGATCGACTCCACCCGGCTGGTCGGTCGAAGGTAGGGCGAATCACCTTGAGCGTTGATGTAGTAGGTGTTCGACCCGGCGCAGCGCGGACTCGCAAAGACCGTGCTGCGCACCTTCTTGCGCATCTTCTCGACGAACTCTTCGGTCTGCTCATCGGTCGCGCTCACCCGGCCCGCGCCGGACTCGACGGCTTTGGCGACAACCCGCACGGCGTGGGTCACGCAGAGTTCGATGGTGTCGAACCACGAGAACCCGATCACGCCGTAGGGTCCCGGCGCCAGGAACAGGTTGGGGAAGTCCGGGACGGTGATGCCCTCGTAGGCGTGCATACGTTCCGAATCCCAGGT
The DNA here is from genome assembly GCF_051487485.1 of Williamsia muralis. Lineage (GTDB taxonomy): Bacteria > Actinomycetota > Actinomycetes > Mycobacteriales > Mycobacteriaceae > Williamsia > Williamsia muralis_B. Next base: position 349,465 of record NZ_JAHVCV010000007.1, read on the forward strand.
GTCGCCGAGATCCTGGCCGCCGACTCCGCGGATGGTGTACGGGAGATCGAAGATCTTGAAGCCGGTTGCGAGGATGAGCGCATCGATCTCCAGACGTCGGCCGTCTGCGAAAACGATTCCGCTACCGGTGATCTCGGTGATCGGCGACGTCTCCAGATCGACGTTGTCGCGGTTGAACGTGGGGAAATAGTCGTTGGAGAACGACGGACGCTTGCAGGCGTAGCCGTAATGCGGGGTGAGTTTGGTGCGCAACTCGGGGTCCTTGACCTGACCCCGCAGGTGACGCAGGCAGAGCTTCTCCATTCCCCTCGTGATGGCGGGCAACTGCTTGTTGTAGACCACGCCGAGTGTCTCGGCTATCTCGAACGTCGAGTCGATCAGAAAACGCGGCAGCAACTGCAGTTTCGGCGCGAACCGGTACACACCACGCAGGCGGTCGGGGATCGGCGCGTTCGGTTTGGGCAACACCCAGATGGCCGTGCGCTGCACCACGGTCAGGTGCTCGACGTCGGGTGCGATGGTGGGGATGATCTGGATGCCGGTGGCCCCGGTGCCGATGATGGCGACCCGCTTGCCCGTCAGGTCGTAATCGTGGTCCCAGGAGGCCGAGCGCAGCACCTTCCCCGAGAAGTTCTGCAGGCCGGGCAGTGCGGGCGTGGCCGGGGTGGACAGCGCACCATGGCAACTGATCAGGAACCGGGCGGTGACGGTGTCGCCGGATGCGGTGGTGACGGTCCACAGGTCGGTGGTCTCGTCGAAATCGGCCTCGGTCACCGCGGTGCCGAACCGGATGTGCTCACGGATCCCGAACCGCTCGGCGATGTCGCGGGCGTACTGCAGCAGTTCCGATCCCGGCGCGAACACCGCGGACCAATCCGGGTTGAGTGCGAACTTGTAGGAGTAGGTGACCGACGGGATGTCCACCTCGACACCGGGATACTGATTGGCCAGCCACGTGCCGCCGACGTCGTCGTTGCGGTCGAAGATCACGTAGTCGTCGATTCCGCGTTCTTGCAACTTGATCCCGGCAGCGAGCCCGCCGAATCCAGCACCCACGATGGCGACGGTGAATTGAGGTTCGGGCACGATGATGTTCTCCGTTGCTGTTCGGGTTCAGAGGTCGAGACGAAGGTGGTCACCCTCGGCCCGTGACACGCAGGTGAGCATCACACCGGCGTCGCGTTCTGGTTCGGTGAGGATGTTGTCGCGGTGTTCGACCTGCCCTTCGAGCACCCGGACCTTGCAGGTGCCGCAGAAGCCTTGCTGGCACGAGTACGGCACCGACGGCAGAACCCGGCGAACCGCCGCCAGAGTCGACTCGGTGGCACCGACCGCAACGTCACCGCCGGTGCTGTCGAGGGTCACCCGGAATGGCCGGCCGTCGAGAACCGGTGGTGGAGAGAACCTCTCGAAGTGCAGTTCGATGTCGGCCCTGCCCGCCAGCGCGGCACGGATGGAGTTCAGCATGGGGACCGGGCCGCAGCAGTACACGGACGTTCCGGGAAGCCCCGGTGAGTCGGCGTCGTCCCCGCCGAGAAGATCATGCGCGGTGGGGATGCCGTCGGTGTCGTCGGTGCGCAGCGTGATCCGGTCACCGTAGCGGGCCAGTTCGTCGACGAAGGGCAGGGAGTCGACGCTGCGGCCGGTGTACACCATCGACCAGTCCAGGCCCAGCCGCTCGGCGGCCTGCAACATCGGCAGGATCGGGGTGATGCCGATGCCGCCGGCGATGAATCGCAGTCGGCGTGCCGGTGATCCATGACCGGGCAGTGCGAGGGGAAAAGCGTTGCGCGGTCCCTTGATCCGCAACAGGTCACCAACCCGGAGCTGCTCGTGGACCTCCACCGATCCGCCGCCACCGTCCGGTATCCGCCGCACGGCGATCCGGTAGTGGTCACGATCGGCGGGGTCACCGCACAGCGAGTACTCCCGCATGCGGCCGGACGGCAGCAGCAGGTCGAGGTGAGCGCCGGCGTACCACGGTGTGAGTTCGCCGCCGTCGGGGTCGGCGAGGGTCAAGGCCACCACGTTCTCGTCCTCGGCCACCACCTCGCGGCCGATGATCCGCACCGTGGTGACGCGGTGAACCTCTTTCGGCACAGGGGTTTTGGTGAGAGTGCTCCACAGCGGGAACCACACCTTGCCGAGCAGTGTCGCGATCCGCATGGCCGGGTCGTGCTGATACCGGTTGTACAGATGCGGCGGCGGCGCCGTCATCGACGTCGTGTGCGGGTGGTGACGCTGATTCATGGGTGTGCGGTCCGGGCCGCAGGTGACGTCGCAAGGTAGGCGACGGCCTGGGCTGTCGACCCCACCTCCATCGGGGAGAAGTCGCGCCGGAAGTAGCTGAAGGTGGCGAAGACGATGGACCGCAGGGTGGGCAGCAGTCCGTTCCGGGCTCCGGAGAACCATCCCAGCCACAACCGGGGGTAGCTCACCTTGCCTGCCGGGTCGCCGTGGGCGATGAAGCGGATGCCGCGGTGGATGACAAAGAGCAATGCCGGCAGAGCGACCAGCATGGCCCGGCCACGTTTGAGGTAGCTGTCGCCGAAGTAGGTGGCCACATCGTGTGCCACACAACGATGTTCCACTTCTTCGGCGCCGTGCCACCGGAAGAGGTCGGCCATCATGGGGTCGGCGCCGTGCTCGTCCCACTTGTTGTTCAGAGCGAAGTCACCGAGTACGGCGGTGTAGTGCTCGATGGCGGCGATCAGCCAGAGCCGCTCGACGAGGTGCTTGTACCGGGCTTTCGCGGTGCCCTTCTCGGAGGGGCCGAGGATCTTACGGAAGATCCACTCCATCTGGCGCTGGAACGGCCGGGGGTCGAGACCGTTCTCGTCGAGGAACTCCCACAGCACCCGGTCGTGGGCTTCGGCGTGCATCGCCTCCTGTCCGATGAAGCCGCGCATCGCAGCCGCGAGCACCTCGTCCTTCACCAGGGGCAGTGCCTCGTTGTACGTCTGCACGAACCAGCGTTCACCCTCTGGCAGCAGCAGATTGAGCATGCTGATCACATTGGACGACACCGGATGGTTCGGAATCCAGTGCAGCGGGGTGTTCTTCCACTCGAACTCGACGTTGCGGGCATGCAGTTCAACTGGTCCGGGATCAAAAGCGTGGGTCATCGCGGTCTCCTGTTCAGAACAACTTTGCGCGGGCCATCAAACGCGAGAGCCCGGGTGTGAAGCGGTAGATGCGGTACCAGGCGTGCGCCTCGGGGGTCACCGGTACCACCGCCTTGTTGTTCTCGATCGCGCCGAGAATCGCGGACGCCACCTTGTCCGGCGTGTAGCCGCGGCGGCGGTACATCCCACTCATCTTGTCGCGCAACTGTTGTTGCGTGTCCGCGGTGGATCCGGCGAACTCGGTGGCCGCGACGATGTTGGTGTCGACGATGCCGGGACAGATGGCCGAGACCCCGATGTGATGCTCGGCCAGCTCGGCCCGGAGCGATTCGCTGAACATCAGCACCCCGGCCTTGGTCGCTGCGTAGCTGCCGAGGCCCTGCTGTGGTGTGAAGGCAGCTGCCGAGGCCAGATTGACGATCTGGCCGCCGAGACCGCGTTCCACCATCGCCCGGCCGAAGACCCGGCTGCCGGTGATGACCCCGAGCAGGTTGATGTCGATCAGGCGCCGGATCTGTTCGTCGGTGGCATCGAGGGCGTGTCCGGCGAAACCGATACCGGCGTTGTTGATGACGATGTCGGCCACTCCGTGGCGCTTGGACACGTCGTCGGCGAATGTGGCGAATGCGTCCTGGTCGGCGACGTCGAGCCGGTAGGCGGTGGCCAGTCCGCCGCTGGAAGTGATTGCGGCAACGGTGGTCTCGGCTGCATCGAGGTTGATGTCCGCCACGATGACCTCGGCCCCGTTGCGGGCTAGCAGAACTGCCGTCTCTTTGCCGATGCCGCTGCCCGCGCCGGTGATGACCGCGAGTTTGCCGGACACAGAGGTGTTCTCACCCCGCCGGCGGGCACGCTCGATGACCGGCGACACCTCACCCCCGCGGATCGTCTCGATGAAGTCGCCGGCGATCTCGGCGAGATAGCCAGGGTTCGTGTACGGCAGCCAGTGGCCGGTCTCGGTGTCGCGACGCCACAGTTTGTCCGTGTAGCGCGGAGTGTTGGCGAAGATCGCCTTGCGCAGAGCGATGTCGCGCGTGTTCACCACCTCGAACACCGGAACGGTGGTGCTGCGTGGATCCGGATTCGCCAGTCGCGGTCGGATGTTGGCGCGGTAGTACCGCAATCCCGACACCGCATCGGCACGGAACGTCGGTGCGAAGGTGAGGTTCGCCGGGTCGGTGCCTTCGACGGCGGTGAGCAGCCGTTGCCACGTCGCGGGGTGCATGGCCGCGCCGAACAGGGCCTTGGGTACAACCGGGAGCTGGAACACGGCCGTGTAGCTCGACGACACGAGCTGAGAGACCGCCTGTCCCACGGACTTGGGGGTGGGTCGACGCAGTCGCTCGCGGGTCCATTCGCCGAGGTGGTCCAGATTGGGTCCGGACACCGAGATGAACGAGGCGATCCGGTCGTCGGCGCCGGGTGTGCACACGCCTTCCCAGGTCTGGACCGAACCCCAGTCGTGCGCGAGGACGTGAACGGCCTCGCCGGGGCTGACCTCATCGATCACGGCGAAGAGATCGGCTGCCAACTCGGGGAGCCGGTAGGCGGCGTCGCCGTCGGGCTTGGCGCTCTCGCCGTAGCCGCGGGTGTCGTAGGCAACCACGTGATAGCGCTCGGCGAGGATCGGCGCCACCGACTGCCACAGATGGTGGGTGTCGGGCCATCCGTGCACGAGCACCACGGTCGGGTGGTCGGATGACCGCTCGCCCAGCTCGAACACGGCCAGCTCCACGCCGTCGCGGATCACGGTGCGTGACCGCCAGGCGGGCTCGGCGGCCCTCTGATTGCTGTCGATAGCAGTCATCAACTCCCCCTTGAGTGATTGAGTGAGTTAGACGTTACCAGTCGTCACACTTAAATCAAGGGGGTCTGAGCTGCGGTTATGTGGTTCTACTGCTTGTAGCTGGCCAAGAAGTTGCCCATTCGCTGCACCGCGTCACCCAGATCGCGCGACCACGGGAGCGTGACGATGCGGAAATGGTCGGGGTTGGGCCAGTTGAATCCGGTGCCGTGCACAACAAGAATTTTCTCGCGGACCAGGAGGTCGAGGACAAACTTCTCGTCGTCGTGGATGTCGTGCACCTCGGGGTCCAGGCGTGGGAACGCGTAGAGCGCACCCATCGGCTTCACACAGCTCACGCCGGGGATCTCGTTGAGCTTCTCCCACGTGATGTCGCGTTGTTCCAGGAGCCGACCGCCGGGCAGCACAAGATCCTCGATGCTCTGGTACCCGCCGAGCGCGACCTGGATGGCGTGCTGACCCGGAACGTTCGAACACAGGCGGGTCGACGCCAGCATCTTCATGCCGTCGATGAAGCCCTTCGCGTGGTCCTTCGGCCCGGTGATGGCCACCCACCCGGCCCGGTAACCGCACACCCGGTAGGCCTTGGACAGGCCGTTGAAGGTGAGGCACAGCAAGTCCGGCGCCAGCGACGCGAGATTGATGTGCTCGGCATCGTCGTACAGGATCTTGTCGTAGATCTCGTCGGCCAGGAGCAACAGCGAGTGCTTACGGGCCAATTCGACCAGCTGCGTGAGGACTTCACGTTTGTAGACCGCGCCGGTCGGGTTGTTCGGGTTGATCACCAGCAGCGCCTTGGTACGCGGCGTGATCTTCGACTCGATGTCCGCGATGTCGGGGTTCCAGTCGTTTTCCTCGTCGCAGAGGTAGTGGATCGCCTTGCCCCCGGACAGCGCCGTCATGGCGGTCCACAGCGGGTAGTCGGGGGAGGGGATCAGCACCTCGTCGCCGTCGTCGAGCAACGCCTGCATGGTCATGGTGATCAACTCGGATACACCGTTGCCCAAGATCACGTCGTCGACGTCGAAGTACGGGAAGTCCGGGATCAGTTCGTACCGGGTGACCACCGCGCGACGAGCCGGCAGCACCCCCAGGGATTCGCTGTACCCCTGGGAGTACGGCAACGCGTGGATCATGTCGCGCATGATCACGTCGGGCGCCTCGAAACCGAACTGGGCAGGATTGCCGATGTTCAGCTTCAGGATCCGATGCCCCTCCGCCTCCAGGCGAGCGGCGTGGGCCGTCACCGGTCCGCGGATCTCGTAGGCGACATTGCGAAGCTTCGCCGATTGCTCGAGTGGTTTGAGGTCGCGGTACACCGTCGACACATGTGGTCTGCTCACCTGCTTATGGTGCCAGCCTTTCGCAAATCGTTTTCGGGTTCAGCGTTTACCAGGACGCTTCTTGCCTGCTGCGATGCCGAATCCCTTGGCCTTGGAGGGGCCTGATTCGGCCAGCGTCCGGCTGTCGGCCGGTGCGTCGCCGTTGGTGGCAACTGCGCCGTTGTCGCTCTCGGTTGCTGCCGGTGCGGCTTCTGCCACCTCAGCGGTTTCGGTTGTTTCGACGGTCTCCGTTGCCTCAGTCGGCTCAGGGGTCGGCTCGGGCTCGGTCTCGGGCTGGGTCTCGGGCTCAGGGGCTGGAGCAGCCTTGGCCGCACCTGGCTTCTTCGCACCCGGACGCCTAGCCTTGCCGCCGATGGCCAGACCCTTGACGGGAACGGAAGGCGACGGTTCTGATGCCCCGCCCTCCGCAGTACCCTCCGCGGCCGGTTCACTGACCTCTGGCTCGTCCACCTTCGACGGCTCGTCGGCCACCGGTGCGGGTGCGACATCCTCGTCGGGCTTGCCTGCCCCCGGCTTCGGGGCCCCGGGACGCTTGGCTCCTGGACGCTTGGCACCTCCGCCGATGGCCAGGCCCTTGACCTGAGCGGCCGGCGGCTTCTCGCCGGCCTGGCCCGTGGTGGCCGGCTCTTCGGTGACCGATGTCGCTTCGGACTCGATCTCGGTCGTAGCCTCCGCAGCGGGCTCAGCGGCAGCGGCCTGCTTTGCTGCACCTGGCTTCTTGGCTGCGCCGCCGGGCTTGGGTGCTCCCGGACGCTTGGCACCGCCGCCGATGGACAGCCCCTTGACGGGTGCGGCCTTGGTCTCGGTGGCCTCGGCTGATTCGGTCGTCGCCTCCGCGGCCTCGGGCGCCTCGGCTGCCGGCTTCGCCGAACCCGGCTTCTTGGCTGCGCCACCGGGTTTCGGTGCTCCCGGACGTTTGGCGCCACCGCCGATCGAGAGGCCCTTGGCGCCGTCGGCTGCGGGCGCGGTCGCCTTCTCGTCGGAGGTCGGCTTGGCTGCGCCGCCCGGCTTGGGTGCGCCGCCGCCCGGCTTCTTGGCTGCGCCGCCGGGCTTGGGTGCGCCCCCGCCCGGCTTCTTCGCGCCGCCGCCGATGCCCAGTCCGCCGCCGACCTTCGGCTTTTCCTTGGTGTCGGTGGCTGTCGCCGCTGCCGCCTTGGCGGGCTCGGCTGCCGGTTCCTTCTTCTCGACCGGCTTGGCCTCGGGTTCGGCCACCGGCGCGGACAACCCCAGCGACGCTGCGCCGAGGAAACGGCCGCCGCGCTTGATCTCCGGGGCACCGCGCCTGACGGAGTCGAGGATCAGCTGAGCGACGTCGAGCACCTCGACCTTGTTCTCGAGCTCGGTGCCCGAGGTCTTCGCGGTCAC
>NZ_JAHVCV010000008.1:0-269000 GCF_051487485.1 Williamsia muralis
ACCTCGTCGGTGCTGATGTGGTGGTAGCGCACGTCATGCGCACGTACCGCTTCGAGTATCGAGAATGTGCCGACGAGATTGGTGTGAACAAAACTCGAGGGGTCGGCCAATGAATTGTCATTGTGCGATTCGGCGGCGAAATGGACGACAAGATCACTGTCGCCGACCAATTGGTTCACCACAGCGGTGTCGGCGACGTCTCCTTCGATCAATTCGATCTGATCGGACACCGAAGCCAGCGATTGCCTGTTCGCGGCGTACGTCATCGCGTCCAGAACCCTCACCCGGGCATCCGGCCTGGTCGCGAGGGTTCGGTGCACGAAGTTGGCGCCGATGAAACCGGCGCCACCGGTGATCAGTACCCGCATGTCAATCCTCCGTTCACTGCAGCAACCCTACCGATCGACAGCTCATCGGGTAGGCGCCAGTGCCTGGGGCCTAAGGTGTCACGTATGCGCGGAATCATCCTGGCGGGGGGCACCGGCAGTCGGCTGCATCCCATCACGCAAGGTGTGAGCAAACAACTCGTCCCCGTTTATGACAAGCCGATGATCTACTATCCGCTGACCACGTTGATGCTGGCGGGTATCCGCGAGATCCTGGTGATCACCACGCCGCACGACTCGTCTGCCTTTCAGAACCTCCTGGGGGATGGCAGTCAGTTCGGGATCTCGCTGACGTACAAGGTGCAGGAGAGTCCGGACGGGTTGGCACAGGCGTTTGTTCTGGGTGCTGATCACATCGGGTCGGAGTCGGTGGCGCTGGTCCTCGGAGACAACATCTTCTACGGACCTGGGCTGGGCTCACAGCTCAACCGGTTTCACAACATCGAGGGTGGCGCGGTGTTCGCCTACTGGGTCCGCAATCCCGAGGCGTACGGGGTGGTGGATTTCAACAGCGACGGCAAGGCCATCGACTTGCAGGAAAAGCCGGAGCATCCTCGGTCCAACTTCGCGATCCCGGGCCTGTACTTCTACGACAACAATGTCGTGGGGATCGCAGCGGGATTGCAGCCGAGTGCCCGCGGCGAGTACGAGATCACCGACGTCAACCGGGCTTACCTCGACAAGGGCCTACTGCACGTCGAGGTGCTGCCCCGTGGCACCGCGTGGCTCGACACCGGAACCTTCGACTCACTGCTGGACGCGGGCAACTTCGTCCGGACCGTCGAAGAACGTCAAGGCCTGAAAATCGCTGTGCCGGAAGAGGTTGCCTGGCGACGCGGCTTCATCGACGACGACCAGTTGCGGGCTCGCGCCCAGACTTTGCTCAAGTCGGGATACGGGACCTACCTGATCGACCTCCTCGAACGCGGCAAGGAACTATAGAGAACATGCTGATCGAACCCCTGTCCATCGACGGCGCCTGGGAGATCACCCCGAAGAAGTTCGGTGATCCGCGTGGCCTTTTCATGGAGGCATTCCGCGGTGACCTGCTGGCGGAGGTGATCGGGCATCCCTTCGACCTCCAGCAGGCCAATCTCTCGGTGTCGGCCGCCGGCGTGCTGCGCGGGGTGCATTTCGCTGATGTGCCACCGGGACAGGCGAAGTACGTCAGTTGTCCCAAAGGTGCGATCTTCGACGTGGTGGTGGACATCCGCGTCGGGTCACCGACGTTCGGTGCCTGGGACGGGGCGTTGCTCGACGACGTCGACCGCAGGGCGCTCTACATCGGTGAAGGACTCGGGCACGCGTTTGTGGCGCTCGAGGACAACTCCGTCGTCACCTATCTGTGCTCGACCGGATACAACCCCACCGGTGAACACGGCATCAATCCGTTGGACCCGGCCATCGGAATCGAATTCCCCACCACGGCCCGCGACGGCTCGGATCTCGCCTTCACCCTGTCGGACAAGGACACTGCCGCGCCGACGCTCGCCGAAGCCGAAGCGAGTGGCCTGCTTCCCGAGTACACCGACGTCATCGGTTACATCCGCAGCCTCACCACCTGAGTGGTTCAGGAAACACCGGGACCGGGCAACGTGGTGATCGTCGAGCACATCTGCTCGACCAGCCCGCTGTCGTGGCTGACCAAAGCCATGCCCACCCCTTCTGCGGCAATCGATCTCAACAGCGACGCCACGTCGGCGGCGGCGATGGGGTCGAGCATGGCGGTGGGCTCGTCGCAGAGCAGGTACGTCGGCTCCTGGACAAGCACCCTGGCAAGGCAGGCACGCTGAAGCTGGCCGTCACTGACCTGTGATGGGAAGCGGTCCAGTAACTCCGGGTCGAGCCCGGTGCGTGCGGCGTAGCTGTCCGGGTCGACCGGACGCCGCATGATGTCGCCGGGTTCGCGAATGATCTGCGACAACGTCCATCGGGGATTGCAGACCAATCGCGGGTGCTGATCGATCATCGCGACCGACCCGCGAGACGCACGGGCTGTCCCGTCGAACCGCATCTCGCCTGCATCGGGTGTGCGGATGTCGGCGAGAACCTGCAGCAGCGTGGTCTTCCCGCTGCCCGAGCGACCGATGATCCCGCTGACACGGCCGGGCGCAACGTCGAAGTCGATGTCGCGCAACACCGTGGTGCGGCCGAACCGCACCCCGATGGCACGGGCGGTGATCACCCGGGTACCCCCGAGAAGAGTTTCTGCGTGTGTTCATCGGCTGCTTGCCGGACCCGATGGGGGGAGTCCTGCGCGATGATCCGACCCCGTCGCATCACGGCGAGGGAGTCGCAGACGTCCGACGCGATCAGCGATGCGATGTCGTGCGTGATGACCAGGACGGCGGCGCCGTCATCGGCGATGCTGCGCAACAACTTCCACACCATCTCGGCGAGATCGGTGTCGAGTGCGGATGTCGGTTCGTCGGCGATCAGTACGGACGGTCGGCCGGCGAGCGCGGCTGCGATCGCGGCGCGCTGCACCATCCCACCCGACAACTGGTGTGGGAACAGCCCGAGGGCGTCGCCGGGCAGCCCCGCCAGCGCAGCCAATTCGATTGCACTGCGGTCACTGTCGAGGGCCTGGACCACTTCGGCAATCTGCGATCCGATGGCGCGGACGGGGGTGAACGACGTCGCCGGAGACTGCGGGACCAGGCCGACGGCATGTCCTCGGAGCCCCCGCCACGTCTTCTCGTCCGCGTCGGTCACCTCATGGCCGGCCACGTGCAACCGTCCCCGAGTTGTGGACCCTGGTGGCAGCAGCCCGCAGAGTGCCAGCGCCACCAGCGATTTGCCGCATCCCGACTCGCCGACCAGAGCGGTCACCGCGCCAGCCGCGACGTCGAGGTCGACACCGTCGAGGCCGGTGACCGTCGCAGTCTCCCGCTCACGGGTCGCTATGCGAACGCCGAATCCATCCAGCCGGGCAGCCATGTCGGTCACCACACCTGACCTCCTGGTGGCTGGAGTCGTCGACGCAATCCGGAACCTCCGGCCGCGACGGCGAGGGCGGTGACAAGGAGTGCCGATGCGGGAACCACCAACGTCCACCACGCGCCCAGCATCACGTCACCGCGGGACTGGCCGAGCAGCGTGCCCAGGCTGGCACGATCGGGCGAGAGTCCCACGCCGAGAAAGGAAAGCGTGGACTCGTGCCACACGGCATGGGGTAACAGCATCACCATCGCCACAAGTGCTTGCCCGCCGACGGCGGGCAGAAGGTGGTGTCGTCCCACGAACCAGCGAGACGCCCCGGCAAGGCGAGCTGACCGTACCCAGCCGGCCTCGGCTCCCGACCGCAATTCCGCCCGAACCACCCGCGCGACCGCGGGCCAGTGCGTCAAGCCGATCGAGGCAATGATCGCCAGTGGTTCGCCGCGCCACATCGCTGCGATCACGATGCCGATCACCAGATGCGGCAGGGCGTTCACCCCGTCGACCACGCGCATCACGACGGCATCGATCCAGCCGCCGGCTGCCACCGAACCCACCCCGATCAGCACTCCGAGCCCGGTGGCCACCACCGCACATACCGCGGCCAGCGTCAGCGAGATGCGCAGGCCCTCGGCTGTGCGGGTCAGCAGGTCGTATCCCGAGTGGTCGGTACCGCCCAGATGGCCGATGCCCGGCGCCCGCAACGCTTCACCGAAGTCGGCGACCGGTGAACCGGAGAGCAGGGGAACCACCACGGCCGATGTCGCGATGAGGATCAGCAACAACCACGGCCACTGTCGGCGTATCGGTGTCGCGTATGAAGCCATGCTCACGACGTCGCACCGATCCGTGGGTCGATGGCCACCGCCGCGGCGTCGGCCGCTGCCGAACCCAGCAACACGGCAAACGCCGCCCCGACCGTCAACGCCGCCAGCAGCGAGAAGTCCAGCGCAACCGCGGAGTCCACGAGCACCGATGCCAGCCCCGGCCAGCCGAAGACGGTTTCCACGATGGCGGCTCCGGCGATCACCTCCGGTAGCCGGGTCCCGAGCAGGGCCAGGGTAGGTGCCACGGATGTCGGCAGAAGGTGGCCGCGCAGCAGTGCCCAGCCGTGCAGACCCCGAGCCCTCGCCGCGCGCACCGCGTCCGACGACGATGCCTCGACCACGGCCGTACGCGTGGTCAGCAGCAGCCATGGGATCTGCGAGATGGTCAGTGCCACAAAGGGGAGGAGGCCGTGGGTGAGAATTCCCCGTGCGGTGTACGGGTCGCCGGGAGCGGCTGCCCCCGACGTGGGGAACCACCCCAACGACACCGCGACCACCGACACCAGTACCAGCGACACCACAAAGGGGGGTACAGCGGCCAACGCCGCAGACACAGCTGAACACGTCTGGTCAAGTGGTCCGCCGCGGCGCATCCCGGCCAGAGTGCCCAGCAGGATCCCTATCAGCGCGGAAGCAACCATCGCGGCGAGTGACAATGCGACGGTGAACGGCAGTCGCTCGGTGAGAACGGTTGACACCGGCAATGATTGGGTGGACGACCATCCGAGGTTGCCCTGACACAGCTCGGAGAACCACCGCCACCATGCGGTGTACCAGGAGCCGTCGGTGTTGTATGCCTCCCGCACTGCGGCCCGCTGTGACAGGGTGGAAGATTGATATCCATCACCGAGGTAGACGGTCAGCGGGTCCAGGGGTGAGAGCGACGCGATGAAGAAGATCGCTGCCGACACGGCCAGTGTCACGGGCACGGCGACCACCGCCCGTACGCCCAGAAGTCGAACTGCCGGTACGACTCTCGATCGGGTGACAGCGTTCATCGGGTCCACCCGGCGACATTCCACCAGGGGCCCCAGGAGACCCCGTGTGAATGTGGCTCGAGGATCGGTGCGGTCTGGTTCCAACCGAGATCGCGGTAGGCGTAGGTGTGGTCGAGGAAGGCCAGGAACACATACGACGGCTCAGAGATGTACCGCTGCTGCACTTCTCGATATCTCGCGTCGGTGGTGGGCGACGGTCCGGCAGACCGTGCCTCGTCGAGCAATTGATCTACACCAGGGGGAGTGAGGTTGCCCGGGTTCGCGTACGGGGACGAGTCCGGAACCCGGGTGTGCAGCGTGTCGTACACCTGAGACTCGATGCTGTAGGGGGTTTCGCCTCCGCCCAGGAGTACCGCCGCGGTGTCCAATCTGGTGTCGATCTCGTCCCAGCTCGTGCCTCGTGTCCGCACCTCGACGCCGAGCGGTGCCATTGCCGCGGCGAAGGCGGTGGAGAGGTCACGGCGCAGGCTGTCCTGCGCGTTGTAGAGCAGTTCGAATCGGGCTGTGCTGCCGTCTTTCTGCCGCACACCCTCGGTGCCCATCCGCCAGCCCGCGCGGTCGAGCATGGCCGCGGCACTGTCGACATCGTGGGGGAACTGGGCTTTGGGATCGTAGGCGTCGCCGTAGACTTCGGCGACGGGTGTGCTCGCGGGCCGACCGTGGCCTGCCAGTACGTCCTCGATCATGGTCTGCCGGTCGAGGCCGACATTCATCGCCGTCCGCGCAATTGGGTCGGCGGTGAAAGAGTTGTTGCGCGGCAGCGACACTCCGCGCCAGTCCGCCGATGCGACCCCGATGGTCGTGATTCCTGTGCGACCGGCGACCGCGCCGAGCAACCCGGGCGGCAGGCTTGCGCCATCGACCTCACCGGCGACGATGCGCTGGGCGCGGGTGTTGTCGTCGGGAGTATGGGTGAACACCAGCGAACGCACCTGTGGACTAGGGCCCCAGTAGTCGTCGCGGGCGGTGAAGGCGGCTTGGTCCGGACGCAGGCTCGTCAGTTCGTAGGGGCCGGTACCGACAGGTTCGGTGTTCAACGTCCAGTCGGCAACGGGTGCCTGCTCGATCCGTTCGGACGGCGCGATCCCCAGCAGCAGGTGAGGTGACGGATCGGCGTCGTTGGCCATCGTGACGACCACGGCGTCGGTGCCGTCGGCGCGGATGTCGGTGATGGGGCGGAAGTGGGTCGCGATGTCGGAGGCGACCATTGGGCTGGCCACTGCTTTGTACGTTGCGACAACATCGGCGGAGTCCAGCGACGATCCGTCGGAGAATGTGACGCCTGGCCGCAGCTGCATTCGCCATTGCCGCTCGCCGAGGGGTGCCGGCGCCGCGACCGCCAGTGCCGGAACCAGATCGGGCAGCGTGGTGTCGGTGTCGGACGCTGGGCGCAGCAGGCCGTCGTACAGAGGGGACACACCGAGTTCGCCGTAGCCTGCGACAGGGTTGTATCCACCGAGTTCCTGGCTTTCGGCCAGAACGATGCGGTCTGTGCGATCCACGCTCGGCGACGCACATCCTGCCGCGGCGGCCACTGCCACGCAGACGAGAGCCAGGAACAGAGGCATTCGACGAATGCGTGGCACCGATCGACTCCCTCGCCCACAACATGTGTCTGCACAGACACATTTACGTGCCGTAGCCTAACACCGACGAGACGGGGCAGCAGCACGAGAGCGTGGGGGCGGACATGGGCGACCACGAGCACACCGATATCGACGGTTGGGCCAAACGCTTTGCGCTGCTGTCCGATTCCACGCGATTGCGCCTGATCACGCACATGCACGAACACCCGGACGCAACGGTCAGTGAACTCGCCGCGGCCGCCCGGATCACCGAGAACGCGGCCTCCCAGTCGCTGCGCGCCCTACGTGCACAGGGCTGGGTGACCACCACCAAAACAGGTCGGACGGTGCACTACCGTGTGGTCGCCGACGCCATCGTCCACCGGATCCTGCACGACGTGATGGGCGCGCACCATCACTAGAACGGATCGTCGCCGGGTTCGGCTTTCCGGTTCTCCAGCGCGGCATTCTGCAAAGCGATGGCCCGGGCGAGGCGCGCGTACTTCACTTCCAGTTCGCGAAACCGCAGATAGGTTCCGATGGTGGTGAACGCGAAAGCCACCACCAGGCAATAGAGCACGAGGTCGGTGCCACGGCCGACACCCACCCATCCGGCGATGACGGTGAGGTCGTCGGGCCGCAGCAAGGCATACACACCGAAGGCCAGGAAGCCGACAAACGCGATCTTCACCCAGGCCGAGGCCTTGGCGTTGCCGCGCTGGGTGATGAAGTATCCGACCAACGCGATGACAAACAGGATCAGGATGATCTGAATGGCCAGCATGATTACCGCCTCATCCGGCCGTGAAGCAGGCCATCGGTCAAGATGTTCACACCGTTGAGCAGCGACTGACCTTTGGCCATGGAGTATTCGGTGTAGAGGATGGTGACCGGTTGTTCGGCAACCCGCCACTGATGATGGTCGATGAGTGCGACGAACTCCGACGCGTGGCTCATCCCGTTCATGATCAGGTCGAGTTGTGCGGCCACCGTGGCGTTGAAGACCCGAAGACCGTTGTGAGCGTCGGTCAGACCCAGTCGGCGGGTACGCGGGCTGAGAAACACTATGGTGCGCAGCGCCATCCGTTTGACCACCGGAACGCTCTTGCTCCGGTCGTCGGCGAATCGGGTACCGATGACCATGTCCAGGGGCTCGGACCGCAGGCGGTCCAGCATGGCCACCACGTCGTCCACCTGATGTTGGCCATCGGCATCGAAGGTCACAAAATACTCGGCGCCACGCTGGGAACGCGCGTACTCCACGCCGGTCTGAATGGCCGCGCCCTGACCGAGATTCACCGGATGTCGCACCAGATGTACTCCGGCAGCCAGTATTTCGTCGGCAGAGCCGTCTTTGCTGCCGTCATCGACACAGACGATGTTCGGAAAGGTCCGTTTTGCCGCGCCGGCCACCGATCGGATGACCGGAGCTTCGTTGAAGACGGGAACGATCAGCCACACATCTGAATTGCCCACGGCAGTACCTGGCTCAGTGATCGTTCCACCTCCACGCCCACCTCGACTGCAAACCGGCCGCCTGGGAGTCTATCGGTTCGCCGCAGCGTATTCTTCCACCGTGCTGGTCGATGTCATGTTGCCGTTCTACGGGGACGTCGCCCTCTTCAAGACCGCCGTGCGCAGCGTCCTCGCCCAGACCCACGGCGACTTCCGCCTGGTGATGGTCGACGACCAATATCCGGACCCCGAACCGGCACGCTGGCTGCAGGAACTGACGGACCCCCGGGTGCACTACCTGCGTAACAAGGAGAATCTCGGGGTCAACGGCAACTTCCGTCGGTGTGTGGATCTGGTGGAGGCGCCCGCGTTCACCATCATGGGATGCGATGACGTGATGGCCCCCGACCACCTGGCGCGAGCGGTCGCCGCACTCGGGAGCCACCACGAGGCAGCGGTGGTGCAGCCCGGGGTGGACGTCATCGATTCCGCAGGTGAGGTCGTCCGTCCGCTGGGAGATCGGGTCAAGGCCTCGATGGCTCCCACCTCGCCCACCACGCTGAGCGGCGAGTCGATGGCGCAGAGCCTCTACCGCGGGAACTGGACGTACTTCCCGTCACTGGTGTGGCGCACCGAGATCGCGGCGCCCATCGGCTTCCGGTCCGGTCTCGAGGTTGCCCTCGACCTGGGGCTGCTCACCGACATCGCCCGTGCAGGCGGATCGATGGTGTTCGACCCCCATGTCACCTTTTTCTATCGGCGCCATCAGCAGTCCGTCAGCTCGGTACGTGCGGTCGACGGCCGCCGGTTCGAGGAGGAACGCGCCTTCTTCGAGACCGAGGCATCACGCTGCCGCGAGCAGGGATGGTCCAAGGCCGAACGGGCCGCCCGACGCCACGTCACCTCGAGGCTCAACGCGGCGACGCTCTTGCCGAGCGCGTTAGTCGGCCGACAATGGAGCGTCGCCCGGGCCCTGGGCCGGCACGTCGTGCGCTGATCCGCCGCGCGCTGCCAGCAGGTGTACGGCGATGCCCACCAGCGGTCCGATCATCAGGGCGATCGGGACGCGGACCGTCAGGTCGGCCGGAATGAACAGCAGTCCCACGCTCACCGCCGTCGCCAGCCACCATCCGGCCGCATAAAGCCGATGTCGGCCGGCGGCCAGGGCCATCGCCCCGGTCAGGGTCAGCATCGCCATCGCCACGGCCCCGGCGGTCAGTGCCGCGACGACGGCGCCCGACAGCTGGTAGTCGGCGCCGAAGACGGTCTCGAGGAGCCACGGACCGGTCAGCCACGCAGCCAGGATCCCCACCAGACCGACCCCGAGAACGACAGCGGCCGGTGACGCCACCGACCGCAGGATGTGATCACGGTTGTCGACGAAGCGGCTGATCAGGACGCCCTGAAAGCTGTTCAGCGGGACGAGGAGTGGCGCACGGGTGAGCGTGACCGCAAGGATCACCGCGCCGGCAGACGCGTCGAGGCCGTCGCTGGAGATCGAGATGAGCACGGGGAACCCCATCACGAGAACAGCGCTGGCCATCGCGGCTGCCATCGCCGTGAGCATGTTGCGCGCCAGATCGCCGGACGGCACATCACCGCGTGCGCCGAGCGCTCCCCGTGCGCCGGCAAAGATGGCCAGGACGACCGCAGTGGAGACCGTGCCCGCCACCGTGATGACCAAGAAGGCCTGTAGGCCCCATCCGGCAGCCACCGCGACCACGGTCAGCAGCAGGCGGATCAACGCATCGACGACGAGAAGGGCCGAGAAAACGCCCCATCGACCCAGCCCCGACAGCACGCCGCCCAGCCCCGCGTAGAGACTGAACGCCGCGACTCCTGCCGTCAGCAGCAGCACCGATTCGACACGATCCGACTCGAATACAACCCCGGCCCAGGCAAGGGAGGTGACGGCGACCACGGCAGCCAGGGCGAGCCCGAGGATCGCGTTCATCGGCATCGGCCGGGCACCGGTGTTGTGCCCTCGTTCACGCGCGCGCCGAACCGCTCGGGTGGTCTCCTGCAGCTGTCCGTTCTGGGTGCCGGTCACCAATCCGTACGCGGCCCAAAAGACGGCGAACGCCGCATACCCGTCGGCGCCCAAGGCACGTGCCGCCAGCAACAGCACGAGGTAACCCGACGCTGCGGCCACCACGGTGGCCACTGCCACGCGGCTCAGGGAGTCACGAGTACTCGGGGCCACATTGCTCGCCGGGCCTTCGCTCATCAGGGGCCCGGGTAGGGCGGCAGCGCCTTCTGCTCGAGCCACTGGTGCCACAGATCGTGCAGCGGCTGTGGGCTGTACCGGGCGGCGAGTCCGGTGAAGTCCTCGGTACTGACCGAGCTGTAGCGGTACTCGCGGGTCCATTCGCGCAACAAGGCGAAGAAGTTGTTGTCGCCCAGAGACTTCCGCAGCGCGTGAAGGGTGAGTGCGCCCCGCTTGTACACGACGTCGTCGAACATGCGCGCGGGTCCGGGATCACCGATCGCAAGATCCTGCGACGACGACGCGAGACGGTCGTAGTACTTACGCGACTGCGCTTCGGCCGTGAGCCCTCCCGAGCGTTCGGACCACAGCCATTCGCTGTAACAGGCGAAACCCTCGTGCAGCCAGATGTCCTTCCAGCGCGACAGGGTCAGGGAATTGCCGAACCATTGATGAGCGAGCTCGTGCGCGATGAGCCGCTCGGAAGAACCTGAGCCGTCGCAGTGGTTGGCCCCGAAGATCGACAGACCCTGTGCCTCGATGGGGATCTCGAGTTCGTCGTCGGTGACCACCACGGAGTATTCAGGAAACGGGTAGGGCCCGAACCACTCGATGAACGCTTCCATGATGCGTGCCTGGTTGACGAACTCGGCATCGAAGTCCCTGCGCAGTCTCGGCGGGATCACCGCGTGGATCGGCACCGGCTTGGTCGTCAAGGTCTGCCGCGTGTACTGACCGATCTGGATGGTGGCGAGGTAGGACGCCATCGGCTCCACCTGCTCGTACACCCAGGTGGTCTGGGCGGCTTTGGTCCGTTTGCGCTGCAGCGACCCGTTGGCCACCGCCATGAACGGGCTATCGGTGGTGATCGAGATACCGTATGCCGCTTTGGAGATCGGGTGGTCATCACACGGAAACCACGATGCCGCGCCGTTGGGCTGGCTCGCCACGAGCGAGCCCTCGGTGAGCTCTTCCCAGCCGACTTCACCCCACCGACCGCGGATCGGACGCGGATTGCCCGAGTACTTCACCACGACGGTCATCACGCCGCCCGGTGGCAGCTCGTCTTCCATCGTGACCGTCAATTTGTTGCTGCGGTGACTGAATCGCCGCGCGCGGGTGCCGTTGACCGTCACCCGGTCGACCTTGAGGGCGCCAGAGAGATCCAGGGCGAACCGGTTCAGTGTGATGATCGTGGTGGCCGTGATGGTCGCGGTCCCGGCAAGCCGGTTCGTCGCCACCCGGTATTCGAGGTCGAGGTCGTAGCGGGACACGCGATAACCGAGGTTGCCGTTGGCGGGCAGATACGGATCGATGCCGTCCGAGGGATCGCCGAGGAGCGGTTGACCTGTCCCGGAGGAACGTCGGCCCGCTTTACCTGGCACTAATCCTCCTATTCGGCCCCACGTTTGGTCTTTCATGACGTTACATGGCTCCTAGGGCGATGGCGCTCTGAGACCCGTGGGGCCGCTGCCCGGAAACACACCTATGTGCCAAACGACCTGAAGGACGGAAGTCATGGGTACCACGAGGAATCTCGCATCGTTTGTCGCCCGAGTGATTCTCGGCATCATCTTCATCTTCCATGGCTGGCAGAAGCTGAACAAAGACGGGATCGACGCCACCGAGGCCTACTTCAAGTCGTTGGACATCCCCCTGCCTGCGGCCGCTGCGTGGTACTCGGCGCTGGTCGAGTTCGGTGGTGGAATCCTGCTCATCCTCGGAGTTCTCACGCCGCTGGTGTCCTTGCTGCTGATCGCCGACATGATCGGGGCGATCTTCTACGCGCACATCGACAACGGATTCTGGAACGCCGATCAGGGCTACGAACTGCCGTTGGCGCTGATCGCAGGCCTCGTCGCCGTCGGGTTCGCCGACACCGGCCGGATCGGTGGCGACGGATACCTGATGAATCGCCGGCGCCGCCGCCGCGACCTCAATCGCGACCGCGACGTCGCGTACTGACAACCGGCCCGTCACCCGCCCGAATTGATCCCGGGCCCTCAATTCCAGGGCGCGATCGGATTGCCTTGCCAGCGGGTCGAATCGGGCACCACGTCGCCGCGCATCACCAGCGATGCCGGGCCGACGGTCGCCCCGTCGCCGAGTCCTGAGGCAGGCAGCGCGACGCAGTGCGGTCCCAGGGTGGCGCCGGCGCCCAGGACGACTTCGTCCATGGCCATCACCCGATCGTGGAACAGATGGGTCTGCACCACGCAGCCCCGAGCGACGGTGGCGCCGTCACCGAGGCGAACCAGGTCGGCCTCGGGCAGCCAGTACGTTTCGCACCAGACGCCCTTGCCGATGTGGGCGCCGAGCATTCTCAGCCACAGGTTGAGGATGGGTGTTCCGGTGGCGGCGTTGGCGAACCACGGGGCCGCGACCGTCTCGACGAACGCGTCCGACAACTCGTTGCGCCAGACGAACGAGCTCCACAGCGGGTACTCGGTGGCCCGGATACGTCCCACGACAGCCCATTTGGCGGCGGCCGCGATGCAGCAGGCGGCGGCTCCGGCCACCAACAGCACCAGCCCGCTGACGGCTGCTGCAACGTAGATGTTCGATTCCTGCGAGATGTACTGCAGGCCGATCAGCACGAACAATCCCAGGCCGAAGGTGATCATCACCGGGATCAGACGCAACGTCTCTACCGAAGCGCGGGCCACCTTCAACTTCATCGGCGGATCGAAGGTCCGCGAGGTGTCCGATTGTGCGGCCGCCCGGCGCAGTCGTACCGGTGGGCTGCCGAGCCAGCTCGACCCCGACTTGGCCTTGCTCGGGGTGGCCGAGAGCACCGCCACCAGCGAGTTCTTCGGGACTTTTCGTCCCGGGCCGGTCATCCCGGAGTTGCCGAGGAAAGCGCGCTTGCCCACCTTCGCCTCGTCGATGTGCATCCATCCGCCGCCCAGTTCGTACGAGGCGACCATGGTGTCGTCGGCCAGAAATGCCCCATCACCGACGGTGGTGAACTTCGGGATCACCAGTGCGGTCGAGATCTCGGTGCCCTTGCCGATGTCGGCGCCGAGCAACCGGAACCAAAACGGCGTCAGCAGTGACGCGTAGAGCGGGAACAGGAAGGTGCGGGCAGAATCCATCAACCGTTCGGTGGCCCACACCTGCCAGCCGGTCCGCGACCGTACCGGGTGATAGCCCTCGCGCATCCCGAGGGAGAGCAGGCGCACCAGCACCACCGTGATGAATGCGAACACCAGAAGGCTCACCAAGGTCGCGACCGGCAGGAGCGCCAGCGCGCGCAGTGCGACCGACCGCAGCCGGTCCGCGCTGCCGGCCCACGCGCCGATCACGGCGAGCCCCGCGCACAGAGAGATGAGCGGAACGCCGGCCAGTGCGATGGACGACAGACCGAAGATCGGCACCCAGTAGCTGCGCCGCGGCGGCCGGTGGTGGGGCCAGGGGCGCTGGGCCTTACCGGTTTTCACCGCGGGTGACCCGGCCCAGTGCTGGCCGCCCTTGATCCGGCCCATCACCGCCGAACCGGGGGCGATCTCGGCGTTGGCTCCGATGGTGGTGCCGGGCAACAAGGTCGAGCGCGATCCCACGCTCGCGCCGGCACCGATCTCGATGTCGCCGATGTGGACCACGTCGCCGTCGATCCACCAGCCGGCCAGGTCCACCTCCGGCTCGACGGAGCAACCGTCGCCGAGGGTGATCAGGCCGGTGACGGGCGGGAGGCTGTGCATGTCCACGCCGTGGCCGATCTGAGCGCCCAGCGATCGGGCGAAGTAGATCATCCAGGGGGCACCGGCGAGGTTGGCTGCGCCGCTGGCCTCGGTGAGCCGCTCGGCGATCCACAATCGCACGTGCACCGACCCGCCGCGTGGATAGTCACCCGGCTCCACCCCGGCGAGCAACAAGCGGATCCCGCCCGCGGCGATGGCCATCCGGCCCAGCGGGGTGATGAAGACGATGAACGCCGCCAACACCACCCACCAGTTCACCGGATGGATCCACGGTGCGTCGGTGAACCATGCGAGCACGTTGTTGATCACCGCGAGCCAGGTGACCCACTGCAGTCCCGTGAGCGTTGTCAGCGGCACCGACAACGCCACCTGCGCAAGACCGGTTCGGCGGGGGGTGGGGCGAACGATGCGTTTTTCGGTGACCGCCCCGGGGTTGATGTCGTCGAGCATCTGCGCCAGCGAGCCGAGTCGGGGATGGTCGTAGAGATCGGCGACCGTCACCGTCGGGAAACGTTCGCGCAGCGCGGTGACCAACTGGGCCGCCGCCAGCGAACCGCCTCCCTCGGAGAAGAAATCGGTCTCGGCGTCGGTGATCGACACCCCGAGTACCGCGGTCCAGCGCTCGGCCACCCACGCCTCGGTGGAGTTCAGGTCGCCGGGCGTCTCGTCGTCCCCGGACGACGGCAGGGGCCAGGGCAGCGCGTTGCGGTCGACCTTGCCCGACGTGCGGGTCGGCAGTTCGTCCACCAGGACGAGCCGGGGTATCAGCGCGGCGGGCAATTGGTCGGAGAGCCGGTCGCGGGCGAGTGCGATGTCGAAGTCGGGATCGGTGGACACGAGATAACCCACGAGAACCGAGTTGCCCGCGGCGGACTTGCGCACCGCCGCGGCGGCGCCACCGACACCCGGCAGATGCTGCAGCGCGTTGTCGACCTCGCCGAGCTCGATCCGCCGGCCACCGACCTTCACCTGGTCGTCGGCGCGACCCATGAAGACCAGGCCTTCGGGTTCAAAACGCACCAGGTCGCCACTGCGGTACGCGCGGTCCCAGCCGAGTGTGTCCATGGGGGAGTACTTCTCGGCATCTTTGGCCGGGTCGAGATACCGGGCCAGACCCACTCCGCCGATCACCAGCTCGCCGATCTCGCCGGGCGCAACGGGCTGCCCGTCGCCATCGACCACCGCGAGATCCCAGCCGGCCAGCGGCAAACCGATGCGGACCGGCATGGTGCCGTCGAGCTGCGCGGCGCACGCCACCACGGTCGCCTCGGTGGGGCCGTAGGTGTTCCACACCTCGCGGCCGTCGACGGCAAGACGGGCACCGAGCTCGGGCGGGCAGGCCTCGCCGCCGAAGATCAGCAGTCGCACCGCTTCGAGGGCCTCCGGTGGCCACAGCGACGCCAGGGTCGGAACCGTCGAGACAACAGTGATGTCACGCTGCACCAGCCACGGCCCGAGGTCCATACCCGACCTCACGAGGGCGCGTGGTGCAGGCACCAGGCATGCGCCGTAGCGCCAGGCCAGCCACATCTCTTCGCAGGACGCGTCGAACGCGACCGACAGACCGGCCAGGACCCGGTCGCCCGGACCCAGCGGCTCGTCCTGCAGGAACATCTCGGCCTCGGCGTCGACGAACGCGGCGGCGTTGCGGTGGGTCACCGCCACACCCTTCGGCGTCCCCGTGGAACCGGAGGTGAAGATGATCCACGCGTCGTCCTCGACGGTCGGTCGCTGGGCGTCCGCCGGCCGGTCGACGTCGCTGTCGCTCGAACGAGAAAGACCGAGGTCGGATGGCCACCGCAGACCGTCGGCGCCGAGTACCGCCGCCACCTGGGCCTCGCCGAAGACGAGTGTCGCCCGCTCGGGTGGATCGTCGGCGTCCACCGGAACGTAGGCGGCGCCGGCCGCCAGCGTCGAGAGAATGGCCAGGTACAGCTCGCGTGAGCCCGAGGGCATGCGGATCCCGATGCGGTCGCCCCGGCCGATGCCGCGGCTGCCGAGCCACGCCGCGCCCTCGTCTATCAGGTCGATGACCTCGGAGTAGGTGAGAACCAACTCCCCGTCGTCGATGGCGGGTGCATCCGGATGAGCTGACGCGGTTTCGGTCAGGATGTCGATCAGGGTGCGTGCGGTCGGCGCCTGCGCTGATCTGCTGAACTGCGCCAGGGTCGGAGCTGTCACCGAGGTCCTTTCTCAAGTCAAAGAATGCTCATTGTCGCAGCAGGTACCGGCCCCGCGAAGCCAACCAGATCACAAATCACCGTGTTCATTCGTGCGCGTGCAGGTCGGGAGGGCGCATGATGGGATGAACTTCACCAACGGTTCGCCTTGGGTTCACCCATCCGGGGTAGCCGCCGTGGTCGCCGAAACCGCCGCGCCGCACGACTGGACGCATGGAGGTTCGTCATGACCATCACCGCACAAAGACACCCGAGTCTGCGCTCGTACCCGATCTGGCTGGGCTCCCGGCTGTTCGTCAAACCGGCCCTCGCCCTGTGGCCGATCAGCGTGTTCGGGCTCCGGCCGCTGTTCATGATCGATGAACTTTTTGCACTGGCCCCGGGCCCCCGCGGCGTCGTCCGCGAGCAGATGACCCTCGCCGGTCGCCCGGTCGAACTCATGGTGCCGGCCGGACCCAGCAAACGCGATGACGCGACCGCCGTGCTCTACCTGCACGGCGGGGCTCTGGTGGTGTGTGGGCTGGCCACGCATCGCGCAGTCGCGGCCCGCCTGTGCCTCGACATCGACCTGCCGCTCTACTCGGTGGCCTACCGACAGCTCCCGGAGGCAGGGGTGGGCACCTCGGTCACCGACGCCTATCAGGCCTATCGCGAACTGGTGCTCGAGCGTGGTTTCGACCGCGTCATCGTGGCGGGGGATTCGGCAGGCGGGTTCCTGGCCGCCAAGGTGATCGAGTTCGCCCACCGCGACGGCTTGCCGCGGCCGGTGGCGTACGTCGCCTACTCGCCGCTCCTCGACCTCGACATGGCG
Organism: Williamsia muralis; assembly: GCF_051487485.1. Lineage (GTDB taxonomy): Bacteria > Actinomycetota > Actinomycetes > Mycobacteriales > Mycobacteriaceae > Williamsia > Williamsia muralis_B. The sequence continues at coordinate 17,070 of NZ_JAHVCV010000008.1, forward strand.
AGCAATCCCGACCGCACCAGCCGGTCGGATGCGTACCTGCCGATGAGCAAGTTCGCCAAGCTGGCCCCGAAGTTCGACAAGGGGCCGATCGCCCTGACCGGTGCTCGTTCGGTGACGGACATCGACAGCGAGGCCTTCCCGCCGACGATCGTGGTGACCGCCGAGGATGAGATGCTCGAACCCGATGCGGTGGCTTTGGTGGAGAAGTTGATGGCCGACGGCGTGCAGGCCGATCTGCACAGCCATTCATGGCAGGTGCACGCGTTCCCTGTTCTCGCCGGTCGTCTGCCCGATGCCTTGAAAGCAATCGCGAGGACCGCCGCATTCGCAACCGCAGCCGCGACCGGATCCGGCCGAAAAGGCCGCGGACGATCACTACAAGGAGTGGGATAGCCCGGTGAACAATTCTCAGCAACTACCGGAACTCTTCGCAACCGACTCGCTGATCAGCGACGACGAGCGCGAGATCCGGGACACTGTCCGGGCATTCGGATCGTCCCGCTTGCGTCCACACATGGCCGAATGGTTCGAGGCCGGCCAGTTGCCGGTACGGGAGCTCGCCACCGAACTGGGTGAGCTCGGTGTTCTCGGCATGCACCTGGACGGCTACGGCTGTGCGGGCATGTCGGCGACCACATACGGCCTGGTGTGTACCGAACTCGAGGCCGTCGACAGCGGTTTGCGCAGCTTTGTCTCGGTGCAGGGGTCGCTGTCGATGTTCGCGATCCACGCCTTCGGTTCCGATGAACAGAAGCAACGGTGGCTACCGGAGATGTCGGCCGGACGTGCGCTGGGCTGTTTCGGCCTGACCGAGCCCGACTTCGGGTCCAATCCGGCGGGCATGCGCACCAACGCCAAGCGTGACGGCGACGACTGGGTGCTCAACGGCACCAAGATGTGGATCACCAACGGATCCGTGGCCGATGTCGCGGTGGTCTGGGCCCGCACCGATCTCGCGACGGGTTCGAAGGGGATCCGTGGGTTTGTCGTTCCCACCGACACTCCCGGGTTCAGCGCACTGGAGATCAAACACAAGATGTCGCTACGGGCGTCGGTCACCTCCGAACTCGTCCTGGAAGACGTGCGACTGCCCGAGTCGGCGATGTTGCCGGGCGTCGAAGGTCTCAAGGGGCCACTCAGTTGTTTGAACGAGGCGCGATTCGGCATCGTGTTCGGCGCGCTTGGAGCAGCTCGGGACTGCCTGGAGACGGCGATCGCCTACGCCGGGGACCGCGAGGTGTTCGACAAGGCGCTGTCGGGATATCAGTTGACGCAGGCCAAGATCGCCGACATGTCGCTCGAATGGGGCAAGGGCATGCTGCTGGCGCTGCATCTCGGCCGGCTCAAGGATGCGGGAACGTTGCGACCGGAACAGATCAGTCTCGGCAAACTCAACAACGTCCGCGAATCCATCGAGATCGCCCGAACCTGCCGGACGATATTGGGGGCCAACGGGATCACGCTGGAGTATCCGATCATCCGGCACGCCAACAACCTCGAGTCCGTACTCACCTATGAGGGCACGTCCGAGATGCATCAACTCGTGATCGGCAAGGCGCTCACCGGCCACGATGCCTTCCGGTAATCCGTTGTGATCGGCGCTGTTTCGTTCGGGTTCGACCTTTCGTTCAGGACGCGCTGAACGGTTACCGAATCGGCTTGCCCCGAATAACTTCACTGCGAAGACACTCACAGCGAAGTTCCCGGAAGGCGGCTACCCAATGTCTGCACAGCTCGACGTGGTCAAGCTCGGATCGAATGTCGGCGCGCGTATCGATGGGGTGAAACTGTCGGGAGACCTTGCCCCCGAGTCGGTTTCGGCAATCAACGCCGCCCTGCTCGAGCACAAGGTGATCTTCTTCCGGGGGCAGGACCACCTCGACGACGACGGTCAACTGGCGTTCGCCCGAGCCCTCGGTATCCCGACCACCGCCCATCCGACGGTGACGTCGCGGGGTGACACCATCTTGCCGATCGACTCCGACTACGGCCGGGCCAACAGTTGGCACACCGACGTCACCTTTGTTGACCGCATCCCCAAGGCGTCCATCCTTCGTGCGGTCGAACTGCCGAGTTACGGCGGTTCGACGGTGTGGGCGAACACGGTTGCCGCCTACGAACAGCTGCCGGCATCGCTCCGGGCGCTCACCGAGAACCTGTGGGCGGTGCACAGCAACGTGTACGACTACGCGGCGAGCTCGGCTCAGTCGGTGGTGTCCCGGCACACCGAGGAGTACCGGGCCGAGTTCCAGTCCACCTACTACGAGACCGAACACCCAGTGGTGCGGGTACATCCGGAGACGGGTGAGCGGGCGCTGCTGCTGGGTCACTTCGTGAAACGATTTGTCGACCTGGGCAGCGCCGAGTCGGCCGAGCTGTACAACGTGCTGCAAGCGCGGATCATCAAGCTGGAGAACACTGTTCGCTGGAACTGGCAGCCGGGCGATCTGGCCATCTGGGACAACCGGGCCACCCAGCACTACGCCGTGGCCGACTACGACGACCAGTACCGCCGGCTGAACCGCATCACCCTCGCGGGCGACGTGCCCGTGAGCGTGGGCGGCGAACGCAGCAAGGTGGTGGCCGGCGACGCAGCGCACTATTCCGACATCGTCGATCCCCGCGAATCGGACCGTGCGCTGGCGGTCTGAACGAATGTGACGCTCGCCCGAGCGGGGTGCGACGGCGCGAACCAATCAATGGAACGGTCTGTGAAATGTGTTCCATTGGTGCTACCGTCACCCACATGACCGAGGCAATCGAAACATCGACCTCTGACGCAACCGAGGGCAAAGCCGCACCCGACGAGAACTACGCACGGCCGGAGGTCGTCGGCGCGCCGCTCGGCCCCGACTCGCTGACCTGGAAGTATTTCGGCGACAATCGGGCTTCGCTGCTGGGTCCGCGCCCCGGGGTGCTCGAGAACATGCTCCCTGAACTCGGGCAGGCCGTACTGGAACACTCGGTGTTCTTCGATGACCCGTTCGCGCGCATCAAGCGGTCGCTGCCAGGCATCTACGGGACGGTCTACGCCCCTGAAGGCGACAGCGCGGGCCCCACGGTTCGCGATTTCCACACCGACATCAAGGGCACGATGCCGGGCGGCGACCGCTACCACGCGCTGAACCCCGAGACCTACTACTGGGCCCACGCCACCTTCCTCGACATCGTGCTCACCGCCACCGATCGCTTCATCAAGAAGCTGACGGACGCGGAGAAAGAGCAGATCTACGCAGAGTCGGTTACCTGGTATCGCCGCTATGGCGTGAGTGATCGGCCGATGCCTGCCAACTACGCCGACTTCGTGAAGTACTGGGATCACATGGTCGATGAGGTGCTGATCCCGCACAAGACCGCGCGGTACGGCGTCGGCTACGTGACCAAGGGCTATCCGTTGCCTCCCGGGATGAAGCCGATCGTCTGGATACTGATCTCCCCGATCGTCAACCCGGTGGCGGCATTCATCACCACCGGCGGCCTGCCGGCTCGCTCCCGCGAGCAACTCGGCCTGCCCTGGAGCGACCGCAAACAGCGCAACTACGAACGGTTCTGTGCCGCGGTACGCGCACTCGATCCGATCTACCGACGGTTGCCTGCCACGACCCGCTACAACAAGTACGCCCTCAAAGGCTTTGCAAAGGCCGGGGTGCGGCCCTGAGGGGTGGCCGTGTTCACTTGACCCATGCATGCTCTGAAGAAATTCGGCACCAGTCTGACGGTGATCGGTTCGCTGGTCCTGATGGTCTGTGTTGCGCTGCTGTCCGTGAGCTGGGCAAATGACGGCAGATGGGGCTGGTTTGCACTCGGGATGGCGATCATCGCGGTCAACATCGGCCTGATCGTCACCGAATTGCGGCCCAAGCCCAAGCCGCTGCCATGGACCCTGTCCGAGGTCCGCGAGGTCACCGACGGCATCGACAACGAGGTCAACGCCATCCGCAAACTCCGCCGGGCCGACCGCGGCCTGAGCTTGGAGAAGGCTGCTTCACTCGTGCGTCAGGCCCGGTCCGAGCCCAATGGCGGCAGAGACGGCGCGGTCTGAACCGACGAATCGGCAGGTTGATCGGTCTGGTCGGCGAACTGCGTTCGATACAGCTCTGAGTATCGGCCGCCACGCGACAGAAGGTCGAGGTGGGTGCCGCGTTCGATGACGTGACCGTCTTCGAGCACCAGGATCTGGTCGGCCGCTCGGATGGTCGACAGGCGGTGGGCGATCACCACCGATGTGCGGCCGGCGAGCGCTTCGGCCAGCGCTTCCTGCACTGCTGCCTCCGAAGTGGAGTCGAGGTGGGCGGTGGCCTCGTCGAGGATCACCACGGCAGGATGGGCGAGCAGCAGTCGGGCGATGGTCAGCCGCTGGCGCTCACCACCGGACAGGCGGTAGCCGCGTTCGCCGACCACGGTGTCGAGGCCGTCGGCCAGACTCGCCACCAGGCCGTCGAGCCGTGCCCGCCGCAGTGCGTCCCAGATGTCCTGTTCATCGGCAGTGGGATTGGCCAGCAACAGGTTCGAGCGCACGGTGTCGTGGAACAGGTGACCGTCCTGGGTGACCAATCCGATGGCCCGATGTAGTTCTCCGCTCTCGAGATCCCGGACGTCGTTGCCGCCGAGGCGAACCGCGCCCGAGTCCACGTCGTAGAGCCTGGTGGCCAGCTGGGCGATGGTCGATTTGCCGGCTCCGGAACTGCCCACCAGCGCAACCATCTGGCCGGGCGGCACGGTGAACGACACGTCGTGGATGACCTCTTCGCCGCCCCGCTTGTCCAGCACCGCAACCTCTTCGAGCGACGCCAGCGACACTTTCTCCGCCGACGGGTAGCTGAAGCTGACGTGATCGAAGCTCAGCGACAGTGGGCCCTCGGGCACGGGGGTGGGATCGGGTTTGTCGGCGATGAGCGGCTTGAGATCGAGCACCTCGAAGACACGCTCGAAACTCACCAGAGCGCTCATGATCTCGACCCGGGCGTTGGCCAGCGCCGTCAGCGGTGCGTACATGCGGGTGAGGAGCAGCGCCAACGACACCACGGCGCCGGCGTTGAGATGTCCGTTCACCGCCAGGTAGCCGCCCAGACCGTAGACGAGGGCCAATGCCAGCGCGGACACGAGGGTGAGGGAGGTGACGAAGATGCTCTGCGCCACCGACCGACGCACTCCGATGTCGCGTACTTTGTCTGCGCGCCAAGCGAATTCGTTCGACTCCTGATGCGGTCGCCCGAACAGCTTGATCAGGGTGGCGCCGGGGGCGGAGAAGCGTTCGGTCATCTGGGTCGACATCAGTGAGTTGTATTCCGCCGCTTCCCTCGACAGCGCGGCCATGCGCTTGCCCATCCGTCTGGCCGGGATCACGAACAGCGGTAGCAGGACAAGCGCGAGAAGGGTGACCTGCCAGCTGATCGAGATCATCACGGCCAGCGTCAGGGACAAGGTGACGATGTTCGACACCACTCCCGAGAGCGTGTCGGAGAACGCGCGCTGTGCGCCGATGACGTCATTGTTGAGCCTGCTGACCAGTGCGCCGGTGCGGGTGCGGGTGAAGAAGGCGACGGGCATCTTTTGCACGTGGTCGAACACCGAGCGGCGCAGGTCGTAGATCAGGCCCTCGCCGATGGTCGACGAGAGCCAGCTGACCACCAGGCCGGTGCCTGCCTCGGCGACCGCGATGACGGCGATGAGGATGGACAGCCAGACCACGGTGGAAGCGGCGCCGCCGTCGACGATGTTGTTGACCACGCGGCCGGCCAAGACGGGAGTGAGGACGGTGAGCACGGCCACCACCACGCTGAGCACCATGAACACTGCGAGCTTGCCGCGGTGCGGCCGAGCGAACTCGGCGATCCGGCGCATCGATTCCCGGCGGTTCTCGCGTCTGCGTTCCTTGCTGAGGTCGGGTGCGTTCATCGACCGGTACAGCGTGTTCCTGGCAACCGACTCCATACTCATACAACCACTGTAGGAGTTCAAGTTAACTTGAAGTCAATCGAATATGCCCACAGCTGAATCCGCCCGGCCTCCTTTGCGGTGCGGGTTTGTGGTGAACTGGAAAGACCTGTGCTGGACAGAGCTGGACGATGAGGAGATCACTGTGGCATTGCGACTCGGATACAAGGCTTCGGCAGAGCAGTTCAATCCGCGTGAGCTTGTCGAGATCGCGGTGGCGGCTGAGGCCCACGGTATGGATTCGGTTGCGGTGTCCGATCATTTTCAGCCGTGGCGTCACAACGGTGGGCATGCCCCGTTTTCGTTGGCGTGGATGGCCGCGGTGGGTGAGCGCACCGAGCGGGTGCAGATCGGTACCTCGGTGATGACACCGACGTTCCGGTACAACCCGGCGGTCATCGCGCAGGCGTTCGCGTCGATGGCGTGCATGTACCCGGGTCGGATCATGCTCGGGGTGGGTACGGGTGAGGCACTCAACGAGTACGCGACCGGTTTTCAGGGGGAGTGGCCCGAGTTCAAGGAACGCTTCGCGCGGCTGCGGGAAGCGGTCCGGTTGATGCGGGAGTTGTGGACCGGGGAGGAAGTGTCGTTCGAGGGCGACTACTACCACACCCAGGGCGCCTACATGTATGACATTCCCGAGCAGCCGGTGCCGGTGTACATCGCTGCCGGTGGTCCGGTGGTCGCCCGCTACGCAGGCCGTGCCGGTGATGGTTTCATCTGTACCTCGGGCAAGGGGATGGACCTCTACACCGAGAAGCTGATCCCGTCGGTCAAGGAAGGCGCGGAGAAGGCGGAGCGGAATTTTGAGGACATCGACCGGATGATCGAGATCAAGATCTCCTACGATCCCGATCCTGAGCTGGCGTTGGAGAACTGCCGTTTCTGGGCGCCGTTGTCGCTGACCCCGGAGCAAAAGCACAGCGTCAATTCCTCCACCGAGATGGAACGTCTGGCCGACGAACTCCCGATCGAGCAGGTCGCCAAACGCTGGATCGTCGCCTCCGATCCTGATGAGGCTGTCGAGAAGGTCAAGCAGTACACCGACGCCGGCCTCAACCATCTGGTCTTCCACGCCCCTGGACACGACCAGCAGCGGTTCCTGACCAACTTCCAGAAAGACCTCGAACCCCGCCTACGCAAGCTGGGCTGACCGCCTGCCCTTCCCCGAAGTGTGCCCTTTTGGCGAGCGAACTCCCAGGTGGGGGACGCCAAAAGGGCACATCATCGGGGTTTACATGCGTGAGTAGCGAGCCATCGCGAAGCTGTAGACGCCGTAGGCTGCGATGCCGATGGCGGCGAGCACCAGCAAGAACTGGCCGAACGGTGCTTCTCCGAGCGTCTTGACTGCACCGTCGATGCCGGTGGCCTTGGACGGATCCGACTTCACCGATGCCACGATCACCAGGATCCCTGCGCCGGCCAGCACTAGGCCCTTGGCGGTGTACCCGACCACACCGAGGGGAGTCACGACCTTGCCGTCGGAAACCTTCAGGTCGTCGAGGAAGTTCTTCGTCACGCCCTTGTAGACGTGGTACGCGCCGACGGCGATGATGATCAGCCCGATGACAACAAGCAGCGTCTTGCCCGCCCCGTTCTCCATCAGGCGAGCTGACAGGCCGGAGTTCTGCTTACCGCTCGATTGGCCTGTGCCACGGGCGAATTGAACCGCCGAGAACGCAAAGGCAAAGTAGACGACCGCCAGGCTCAAGGCCTTCAGCCGGTCGAAGAGCGCGGACGCGTCCTTCTTTCCCTCGGAATTGCTCCCATCACCCGGCTCGGTGGCATGTGGTCCGACGATGGTCTCCGCCAGACGCCACAGCGCCATGGCCACGAAGGCCACCGCCGCGAGCCACAACACGAACTTGCCGCCCGAGTTCTTTGCGAGGGTTCCGAGTGCGCCGGACTGATCGGCGCTGCCACCGGAACCGAATGCCAGCCGGAAGATGATGTAGGCGATCAGCAGGTGCAGCAGTCCGCTGACGACGTGCCCGGCTCGCGCCAGGCGTTCGAAGGCGGAACTGTCCGTGGCCCGATCGACGGCGCCGGAGACTGATTTGTCGGTCATGGTGAACCCTTCAGCTGCAGAAACGCAGGCACGATGTTCGACCTGAGATCCACTCAACCCTAGTGCGAATGGTTGTCTCGATCACAAAGCGGCCGATTCGGTCGACAGCTCCCGGGCGTTTGTCTACGTTGGTGAACTTGTTCGGTCGCCGGATGTCACGGCCCGCCCGAACGAAGGCATCCAAGAAGTGAGTCACCGCCGACTCAGATGTGCCGGCCCGTCACCCGCTTACTTGAGGAGTTCCACCGTGCAGTTCTTTCCCCTGATCGTGATCACACAATCCATCGTCACCTCGGCGTGGGCCATCTACGGCATGGCCAGCATCATCGTGCGCGTCGCGGACGCCGGGCCTCAGGCCGCCTGAGGAAACGCCACCCGCTCGCGCAGCAGTTCCATGATGCGGTGCACGGCTGGGTTGTCGCGGACGGCGTCGCGGGTACGCACCGAGATCGTGCGTGTGGGCGTCGGATTCCGCAGCGGCCGCGCCACCACCGTGGGCGGCAGGTTCCCGGTGCCCAACTCGGGCAGCACCGTGACGCCCACGCCTGCCGCGACGAAGCTGATCGCCGTCGGGTAGTCGTGTGTCTCGATGTGGAACCCGGGGCTGAAGCCCGCCACCGAGCAGGCATCCAGAATCGCCTGTCGACACGGGCCGCGTGATACGTCGTTGTCCACCCAGCGCTCGTTGCGCAACGCCGACAGCTCGACCTCGTCACGTGCCGCCAACGGGTGGTTCTCCGGGAGCACCACCACGTAGGGCTCGGTGAGCAGCGGCTCGACGTCGTATCCGCGCAGCGACGTGGATGCGGCGCCCTCCACGAAGATCTCCACATCGGGCTCGCCGGAGCTGTCGTGGACCAGCTCGATGAGGCGCAGGTCGATGCGGAGGCGGGGGAACTCGTTGGTGATCGCGGCGATGACCGGGGGAATCCAGGCAGCCCCGGCGGAGGCGAAGTAGCTCACCGACAGACTCCCGACCCGCCCCGACCGCAGGTCTGCGACAAGCGATTCCAGGTCGGCCAGACGTTCGAGCACGTGGCCGGCCTCCGCGGCGATCGTGCGGCCCACCATGGTCGGTTCGATTCCGCGGCCACGTTTTTCGACCAGCACCAGTCCGGTCTCCTTCTGGAGGGCGGCCAGATGCTGGCTGACGGCAGACGGCGTGTAGCCCAGTGCGGCAGCTGCGCCGTTGATGGACCCGGCGGCGACCACGGCGCGGAACAGGCGGAGGCGGTGGGCGTCGAGCATGGTCGAACTGTACAGCTGCACTGAAGTGTTCTCAAGGAGAAATCGCTTGTGCTTACGTGTCGGATGAATCAGAGTGGTCGCTGTGAAGGTCTTGTCGAACAATCTCGCGGTGGTGGCCGCGATCGTGACGGTGCTGCTGTGGTCGTCGTCGTTTGTGGTCATCCGATTTGTTGGTGAGACGCTGTCGCCTGGTGCGATGGCATTCGCCCGCCTCGCTGCCGGCGCCGTGGTGCTGGTAGTCATCGCGCTCTGTTATCGCCGTCCGATTCCTCGCGGCCGGGCGCTGGGACTGGTGATCGGTTACGGCCTGCTCTGGTTTGCCGCGTACACCGTGCTGCTGAACTGGGCCGAGCAACACCTCGATGCCGGAACGGCCGCGCTGCTGGTCAATTTCGCGCCCATCCTGGTGGCTGTGTTCGCGGGTTTCTTCATGGGAGAAGGCTTTCCGAAACCACTGGTGATCGGAATCCTCATCGCCTTCGCGGGGGTGTTGCTCATCGCCCTCGGCGGCTCGGGCGGCAGCCACAACGACAAACTCGGCATCATCCTGGGACTCATCACCGCCGTGCTGTACGCGGCCGGCGTCTTGATGCAGAAGGTGGCGCTGCGCACCGTTGACGCCATCACCGCAACGTGGGTTGGCTGCCTCGCCGGTCTGCTGGCCACGGTGCCGTTCGCGCCGCAGGCGATCGACGAACTCGCCGACGCCTCCGCAGGAGCGATCACGGGGGTCATCTTCCTGGGTGTGGGCCCCACCGCGATCGCGTTCCTGACATGGGCGTATGCGCTGACCCGCACCGACGCGGGCAAGATGGCGGCCACGACACTGGCCGTACCGGCGATTGCCATCGGCCTGTCCTGGCTCTTCCTCGGTGAGGTGCCCACCCCACTCGGCCTGGTCGGTGGCGCGATGGCCCTCACAGGTGTCGCGATCAGTCGGCGCCGGTCCCGAGCGACGGCCGATGTACCAGAACCGGTTGCCACCTCTTAACCTTCTTGCATGGATCGAGAGCGGATGGTCGACGCTGCCATCGCTGTCGTCGAACGGTTCGGTGCTCGCGCACTGAGCCTGACGTCGGTGGCGAGGCACGCGGGAGTGGGCCGGGCGACCGCTTACCGGATGTTCGGTGGCCGCGACCAATTGGTGCAGGCGATCGTCGAACGTGAGGTGAAGAGGCTCGGCACCCTGATCGCCGAGTGGACCGCGTCCGAACCCGAGCCGGCGGACAAGGTTCGTATCCTCATCCTCAACGTGCTCGACTACATCCGCAATCATGAAGCGCTGCAGTACATCCTGACGAACGAGCCGGAAGAGATCATTGCGACGATCGTCGCGCGTGGTCCCGACCGCACCTCCGACGTCACCATCGTGGACCTCATCGTGGCGAACAGTGTCGGCAATTTCGCGAACGAACCGGAACTCGAGGCGGCGCTGGTGCCGGATGCTCGCCGCGCCACCGAGATGATGATCCGAATCATCTACTCGTACATGCTCATCCCGCGGAGCGCGCTGTCCGACGACGACATCGCGGACATGGTGGTGCGTTCGACGATCCGGTGAGCTCGGCAGCGGGCAACCTCAAAGGCCGTGCGCGGGCCGGACCATCGATTGCCCCGCACGGGGCGGACACGGCAGCTCTGCTGAACGGCCGCCGTGTACCCGGTCCGTCCGCAGATCTGCCTGATGAGGCCGGTCGCACGGCCGGCCCATTGCGCCCACATTAGGGTGGGCGGTATGGGCGCTTCGTCATCGAGCAGCATCTACCTGGCCTCACCTGAAGGCGACACCGGCAAGTCGACAGTGGCGTTGGGGGTGCTGCACCTGCTGGCCGCCTCGGGCGGCCGGGTCGGGGTGTTCCGGCCGATTTCCAGAACCAAGTCCGACCGGCGCGACTACATCCTGGAGTTGCTGATCGAACACGATTCGACGGACCTGAGTTACGAGGACTGCATCGGGGTCACCTACGAGCAGGTCCATGCCGACCCGGAAGCAGCGCTCGGGGAGATCGTCACCCGATTCCATGCGGTGGAGGAGCGATGCGATTCCGTACTGGTGATCGGGTCGGATTACACCGACATCGCCAGTCCGTCCGAACTCAGCTTCAATGCCCGGATCGCCGCGAACCTGCAGACGCCGATGCTGTTGGCGCTCAAGGCGGCGGATCGCAGCGACGCCGAAGTCGTCGGTCTTGCCGAGTTGTGCCTGCACGAGCTGGAGCAGAACCATGCTCAGGCGGTCGCGCTGATCGCCAACCGCTGTGACCCGGATCGCCTGGACTCGGTGAAGGACGCCTTGCAGGAGGCCACCGGACTGCCGACGTGGACGTTGCCGGAAGACCCGGTGCTGATCGCGCCGACGGTCGGGGAACTGATGGAAGAACTCGGCGGCGAGTTGTACAGCGGCGATCCCGAGCTGCTCAGCCGGGAGGCCATGCATGTGATGGTCGGCGGGATGACCATCGAGCACATCCTGGAACGGCTCACCGAAGGCGTTGCCGTGATCGCGCCGGCCGACCGCTCCGATGTGCTGGTTTCGCTGGTGGCAGCCAATGCCGCGGAGGGGTTCCCCAAGCTCTCCGGGATCATCCTCAACGGAGGCATCAAACCCCACCCGAAGATCGCGGCGTTGATGGAGGGCTTGCAGTCGCCTCTGCCGCTCATCTGCTGTGAACAGGGAACATATGAAACGGCAAGGGCCGCAGCCCATGCGCGCGCGAGGATGAACATCAACTCGGTCCGCAAGATCGACGTGGCGCTGAACCTGATGGAGGAGCACGTCGACTCCGTGGCGATGCTCGAGAAGCTGAAGTTGCGAATCCCCGAGGTCGTGACCCCCCAGATGTTCGAGTATCAGCTGATCGAGCGGGCACGCAAGATCCGCAAGCGCATCGTGCTCCCCGAGGGCGGCGACGACCGCATCCTGCGTGCTGCCGGACGACTGCTCCGACGCCAGGTTGCCGACCTCACCATTCTGGGAGACGAACGGGCAGTGCGGGATCGGGCCGCCGAACTCGATGTCGACCTGACCGGTGTGGACGTGATCGACCCGACGTCCTCGGATCTGCTCGACGAGTTCGCCGAGGTCTACACCGAGTTGCGTAAGCACAAGGGAATGGACCTGCAGCGTGCCCGCAGCACCGTGCAGGACGTCTCGTACTTCGGAACCCTGATGGTGCAACTGGGTTACGCCGACGGCATGGTGTCGGGCGCGGTGCACACCACCGCGCACACGATCCGGCCCGCGTTCGAGATCATCAAGACGGCGCCGGGTGTGTCGACGGTGTCCAGCGTGTTCTTCATGTGCCTCGCCGATCATGTTCTGGCGTACGGCGATTGCGCCATCGTCCCCGATCCCACCGCCGAGCAGCTGGCCGACATCGCCATCTCCTCCGCCGCCACATCGGCTCAGTTCGGCATCGAGCCACGGGTGGCTTTGTTGTCGTACTCCACCGGCGAATCGGGAAGCGGTGCAGACGTGGACAAGGTGCGGACAGCCGCCGGACTCGTCCGGGAACGGGCGCCGGAGTTGTTGGTGGAAGGGCCGATTCAGTACGACGCCGCCGTGGATCCCTCTGTGGCCAAGTCGAAGATGCCCGATTCGCCGGTCGCCGGCAAGGCGACGGTGCTGATTTTCCCCGATCTGAACACCGGCAACAATACCTACAAAGCCGTGCAGCGCAGTGCCGATGCGGTGGCCGTCGGTCCCGTCTTGCAGGGCCTGCGCAAACCCATCAACGACCTGTCGCGCGGTGCGCTGGTCTCGGACATCGTCAACACCGTGGCGATCACCGCCATCCAGGCCCAGGGTCAACCAGACGACGCGGAGCAATGACATGACACCCCAGAGCAATTCCGACAACACCGTCCTGGTGATCAACGCAGGCTCGTCGTCGCTGAAATATCAGCTGGTGCAGCCAGATTCGGGAGAGATTGTCGCGCAGGGCCTGGTGGAGCGGATCGGGGAGCCGCAGGCTCGGGTCAAGCACGTGCGAGGCGACGAGGAGAACGAGTTCGTCGGCGAGATCGCGGATCATCAGGCCGGTCTCGCGAAAGCGATTGAGCTTTTCTCCGAGGCCGGGCATGATCTGGGGTCCGAAGGTATCGTCGCGGTGGGCCATCGGGTCGTCCACGGCGGACCGAAGTTCTATCGCCCCACCGTGATCGACGACGACGTGATGGCTGCGATCAGGGATCTCGAAGACCTTGCCCCGCTCCACAATCCGGTCAACCTCGTCGGCATCGAAGCGGTACGGGAGTTGTTGCCCGATGTGCCGTCTGTCGCGGTGTTCGACACCGCGTTCTTCCACGGCCTACCCGACCATGTCGCCACGTACGCGATCGACCGCGAGTTGGCGGAGAAGCATCACATCCGGCGATACGGCTTCCACGGCACCTCCCACGAGTACGTGTCGGGCGTGACCGCCGAGTTCCTCGGTGCTGATCGCGAGAGCCTGAATCAGATTGTGCTGCATCTCGGTAACGGCGCGTCGGCGTCGGCCATCGAGGGGGGTCGCCCGGTGGAGACGTCGATGGGCCTGACCCCGCTCGAGGGCTTGGTGATGGGCACACGTAGCGGTGATGTGGACCCAGGTGTGGTGATGTATCTGCGGCGCGCGGCGGACATGGACGTCGACCAGATCGACACCATGCTGAACCGCAAGGCCGGGCTCAAAGGTCTCAGCGGGGAGAACGACTTCCGTACGCTCACCGAGAAGGTCGAGGCAGGTGACGCCGATGCCACACTGGCCTACAACGTGTATGTTCACCGGCTGCGCAAGTACATCGGCGCCTACATGGTGACTCTGGCCCGTACCGACGCGATCGTCTTCACAGCCGGGGTCGGCGAGAACGCCCCGAAGTTGAGGGCTGACAGCCTCGCGGGTCTGGAGAGTTTCGGCATCCAGATCGACCCCGAGCGCAATGCGGCCAAAAGTCGTGAGGCTCGGGTCATCTCGTCGGACGATTCGGCCGTCACCGTTCTTGTGGTGCCGACCAACGAGGAACTCGCGATTGCGAGGCAGTCGGTGGCGGCGCTGCAGGGTTAGCCGCATCCGGTTCTGCCGGGAGCCAACCCGGGTCTGGCCAGTCCCTCCGATTGTGTTGAGTTCCTCCGGTTGCAACCGGAGGATGTGGCTGGAGTCGGAGGGAATGGGACCTCCGCGCCGACGTCGACCTCAGAACAACGTATGCGGCCGGATGAAGTTGGCCAGATCCACCAGCAAGAAGCGTTGGGTTCGGTTCATCGTTCCCCGCGCCAGTCGCCGCAGTGATTGCTCGCAGCCCACTCGCAAGCCGTGGTCGTTGAACGGGTAGCCCAGGATGTCGCCGCGTGCCGATGCATCCGTGGGTGACTGGTCGGGTCGGCGATGGATCCAGCCGATCGCGATGCCGAGAACGAGGATCACCAACCGCTGTTTGCGAGGCTCGGTGTCGGACATCGCATCCAGTCGCCGGGCGGCCTCACGTAGCTGTTCCTCGGTGACCTCAGCGGGATCTCGGCCGTGGACAAGGGTGAGGATTGCCGTGCAACTCGCGGCGTTGTAGTGGCGACTCGTGGGCGGGACGTCGTCGAGTGCTTTGACCGCGCCGTCGATGTCGCCGCCGGCGAACCGCATGCGAGCAAGGCCGAAAGCCGCGGTGACGATCGCGCGATCGGTCTGCCACAGCGTCCGATAGTGCTGCAGCGCAACGTCATGGTTGTTCATCAGTTCCGCTGTAGCCGCCACCGCGAGCTTGGGTGCCACTTCGCCGGGCATGGCGGCCAGCACGTCGTTGAACCGTGCGTGCGCCACCTCGACATCGTTCATCAGCAACGCGCACAGTCCCAGGAACCACTCTGTGCGCCAGGACTTTCCGTGGTGTTCGGTGGCCTGGTTGAGCAGATCGAGGGCGGTCTGCGCATCGCCGAGTTCGAGATAGGCGCGTGCTTCGATCAAGTCGATCTCGCGGGACGGGTGGTCGTCGGAGGGGTCGGTGCCGATCACCGACGACAGTCCACCCTCGCGAGCGCTGCGGATCGAGTCGAGCGTCTGGGTGGGTTCGGACAGAGCAGTCGAGTTGAGCAGTCCGGCAGCCGGATCCGACTGGTCGACCAGCGGCACGGGTAGGGCGGCGACAACATCGGTGGTGTCGAGTTTGATCTGCGCACGGACGGGCTCGAGAATTCCGTCCACCGGCGCGAGCATCATCTCGGTGCCGAACGTGGTGCGCTGTGGACTGAAGACGGTCGACAGACCTGGTCGTGGCACACCGGAATGCGCCGCGACCAACTCCCGCAACACGTTGAGCAGCTGGCCTGCCATCTCGTCGGCGCTAGCGAACCGCTTGGCGGGGTCGGGATGGGTTGCGCGCTGCAGCAACCGATGGAACGAGGGGTTGTCGGCGAACACCTTCGCCTCGGAGGGATCCGGCAGACCATCGAGGTAGCGGCCCTTCTCCATCGGCATGTCGACAGTCAGGACGGCCAGGGTGCGGCCCAGGCTGTAGATGTCGGTGGCTATCTGGGGGCCGGTCTTGACGATCTCCGGGGCCTGGAAACCAGGTGTTCCGTAGAGATGGCCATAACCGTTGATAGGGGAGACGGCCCCGAGGTCGATCAGTTTCACGTCTTCGCTGCCGACCATGATGTTCTCGGGCTTGATGTCGTTGTACACCAGCCCCACCGAGTGGAGATAGTTCACCGCCGGCAAGACCTCGAGAAGGTACGCGATGGCCTGTTCAGGAGTGAGAAGCTTTCGGCCGGGACCACATTCGCCGTCCACGGCCGTGATGTCCTTGAGCGTGCTGCCGCCCACATACTCCATCACGATGTACCCGAAGGTGTTGCCCGCGGGTTCGACGTGCTCGACGAAGTTGTAGATTTTGACAATGCCCGGGTGTGACACCGACGCGAGGAACTGCCGCTCGGCCAGTGCAACCGCTTGTGCCTGAGCGTCTTTCGAGTTCAGCAGGCCCTTGAGCACCACGGGGCGATCTGACACATTGCGGTCGATGGCGAGGTAGATCCAGCCCAGGCCGCCGTAGGCGATCGCGCCGGAGATCTCGTACTGGTCGGCGACCATCGTGCCCTTGGCCAGGCCGGGTACAAACGAATAACGTGCCCCGCAGTAGCTGCAGACTCCGGTGAGTGGTCCGGCTCCCGGCCCCGACTGGCGGCCGACGGGCCGTCCACACTTCCAGCAGTTGCGCTTGCCCTCGGCCACCACCGCGTGATCCATGACCGCATCGGCTGGCTCGATGTCGTACACGCGTGGAACATCGACCAGACCGCCGCCCATCCTTCGGCGGCTGCGCGAGCTGCGGCTGGTGGGGACCATGGGCGTCTGAGCGGACATCACCGGGTTGGTCGGCCGGCCGGGCCGGTCATCGTGCGGGGTTCGTTCGGTCTGTTCGGTGAAGGCCATCTCCATCGGAACGGCTTGCGTTCCGATGTCGAGGTCCTCTATCGACACCGCCTGCGTCCCGACCTCGGTGTCGCCATCGGCGGGTTCATCGCTGTTCACGAATCACCTCTAGTCCCGGTACGACGGTTGTGGTGGATAGTATTTCGGCCCCAGGATCGACAGCCAGCGGTCGTAGATGTCGAACCAGGTGCCGTCTTCACGCATCTTCTGCAGGACGCCATTGGTGAAGCGGACGAGGTCTTCGTCGTTCTTGTTGAGGCCGATGCCGTAGGGCTCCTCGCCGAGGCTCTGCCCGACGACGTGCACGTACGGATCTTGCGCCGCCATGCCCGCCAGGATCGCGTCGTCGGTGGAGACCGCATCCACCTGGCCCTGCTGCACCATCACCAGACAATCGGCCCAGGTGGAGACGGTGTCGACGATGGCGTCGGGTACCCGCTGCTGGATCCGTGCGATGGACGTGGTGCCGCGGGCCGCGCACACGCGTTTGCCGGCCAGGTCGGCGACACCGTTGATGTAAGAGCTGCGCATGGTCAGGATGCGTTGTGACGCTTCGTAATACACGGTGGAGAACGCGATGTCCCGCATTCTCTGGCAGGTAATGCTCATCGTCTTGACCACAACATCGACCGTACTGTCTTTCAGTGCGTTCATCCGGTCGTCGGAGTTGAGGATGCGGAACTCGATCCTCTCGGGGTCACCGAAGATCGCCCGGGCCAGCTCTTTGGCGACGTCGACGTCGAAGCCCTCGATGGTGCCGCTGATCGGGTCACGGAACGAGAGCAGGTTCGACCCGATGTCCAGGCCCACCTTGAGCCAGCCCCGTTTGTAGATCGTCTCCATGGTGGTGCCCGGTGGCATCTTGCCGGGTTCGGGTAGGGGCCCCGGCGTCAGACTCGCCGTCGCGTCACACGACTCGGTGGCCGGGGGCGGCTCGACCGGCACGTCGAGACTCACCCCTGCCGGCTGTGGCCAGGCCGCCGCCGCCGAGGGCGGAAGACTCTCGGGGGCTTCGGCATTGACGCAGCCGGCCACCATGGTTGTGGCAAGCACCAGCGCGCCGGCCGCCACCAGGCCGCGGACTCTCTGTCGCGTGGTCATCGGTACTCCCGGATCCTAGGGAAGATCCCGACGAAGGCGGCAAAGCCGGCCGCGATGCCCAGGAGCATGATCCCGAGTCCGGCGTACGCGATGACCACCCGTGCGGTGTTGATGTCGTCGCGAAACGTGTTGCGGGTGTCGGTGATGCCGTCGACAAGGGCGGTATCGAGGCGGCTGTATGCCGCGGCCGACCCGTCGGGGTTGTCGCCCACCGCGATGGCGGTGGCCCCGTTGAAGTCGCCGGCGTTGGTGCGTTCGAGGATGGCGGCATGGGCCTCACGCCACAGGGCGAGAGCGTCGATCGCGTCGGCCACCGAGTCCTCGGCGACGTCCTTGCGATCGTCCTCGCGGTAGTCGGTCAGCACGGTGTCGATCTGCGCCACCGCTGTGGCGTACCCCGACTCGAGCTCCTGCTGATCGCCTCGCCGGACGAGCGAGAGGGTTTCATCGGACCGCGCCTGCTGGGTCAGGATGCGGGCCTGGGTCAGCTCGCGGAGCGGAACTGCGCCGCGGTTCTCGGCGTTGGCGGTGGCGTTGACTGACAGCAAGCCGCCGACGAGCAACCACAGCAAGCCGATCAGTACGCACCCGATGCCCACCAGCAATCCGATGTTGAAGCGTCGGCGACTGCGCCTGGCGACGTACAGGTGCGCGGCAATCATCGCCGCCAACAGCAACATCAGAGCCGTGTAGACGCCCCACGGCGGGCTGGTGAAGTTGGTCCTCGAATCGCCGATGGCGTCGGCGCGCTCGGCGTACAGCCGCTCGGCAGCGGGCAGGATCATCTCCTGCATCATGTTCGACGCCTCGCCGAGATACGCCGAGCCCACCGGATTGCCGAGTCGGTTGTTGATCCGGGCCGACTCGATCAGACCGGTGTACACGGGGATCTGGGCGGAGAGTGTGGTGAGATCCTGCCGGATCTCGGTGTTGTCCATCGCCGCGCCGCTGACCGACTGGATGAGGGCGTGCGCCGCGGTGGCGATCGCATCGTTGTAACGCTCGCGGAGTTCGGGCGGTTCGAGGCCGCCGGAGATGAACGCCGAATTGGCGGCGGCGTCCGCGATGGACAACGAGCTGTAGAGCACCTGCGACGCCTCGGCGAGCGGCTCGGTCTGAACGATCATGTTCTCGAGCGTGGTGGTGCGGTCGTCGAGCGTGTCGGACGAATACCACCCGACGACCACAGACGAGATCAGCAGCACCAGCGAGATGATCATCAGTTTGCCGGGGCTGGTCCAGGCCAGCTCGCGCATGTTGGTGAGCGGATTCTGGGTGCGCTCACGGGTGAGACTCAGTACTTCGCGCCGGGTCAGGGGTGCGGGCCGATCGAACAGCGGCCGTCGGAAGCGGCCGCTGTACGGCTTCTCCGCATGCATGAGCCGGGTACGCAAAGAACTTGCGTTGCCGCCGGTCACGCGATCCCTTCTTCCTCCAGGCCCGCCTCGCAGGGCCAGGTCCTGATCGCAGATGAGTGGATGTGAAACCGACATTACTGCGAATCACCGAGCCCGTTGCGACAGTGCGGCCCTGTGTCACCCCGCCGGGGCAAGTAGCGTTGCACCGAGGTAGGTCGGCTGGGCGAGGAGGTGTCGCGTGCGGGGCGACGGCGACGGTTGGGTTTTCGACGCGGACGGATCGCGATATTGGGGACGGCACGGCGCTGCGGGCCTGTTGCTGTACACCCCGAGCGAGACCAGTGCGGTCCTCGTTCTGCTGCAGCATCGCGCTGTGTGGAGTCACCAGGGGGGCACGTGGGCACTGCCTGGCGGAGCCCGCGATTCACACGAGAGCGCGGTGGACACGGCCGTCCGTGAGGCCGACGAAGAAGCAGGGATCGCCGACGCCGAGCTCACGGTGCGTGACGAACTGGTGACGCACCGGGCGCCGAGCGGCTGGACGTACACCACGGTGATCGCCGAGGTGGCCGCCCCACTGGCCACCACCGCCAACCGCGAGTCGGTGGAGCTGCGGTGGGTCAGCGCCGACGAGGTCGACGACCTGGCACTCCATCCCGCATTCGCCGTGAGCTGGCCCGAGCTGCGCAGCAAGCTCAGCGCGTTCTCCCAGTCCGACACCTGACCGCGGCGGGTCACTGCGCAGCGAGCGATGCCCGTCGCGCCAAGTCGGCGAAGGCGACTCGGAGTTCGGGTGGCCCCACCACCTCGACGTCGACGTCGAATCGGCACAGTGCGGCCGCCAGCGCAGCCCATGACCACGACCCCGACCGCAGTCGGCACCGCGAGGCTCCGAGTGACTCGACAACCCCGTCGCGGGCGAATGGATGTACGTCCGTGGCGTCGGCATGAAGGATCACATCGCCGATGCACGGCCAGCGATCGGTGTTGTCGGTCGAACCCTTGAACCGGCTTTCGAGGAACGTGCCCACGTCACCCCCGGGGATGTCGCGACGAACGAACCGGGGTCCTGTCGGTGTCCTCGGAGACATCCGGTCGGCCCGGAAGACCCGCCAGTCATCGTTGTCGGGATCCCAGCCCACCACGTACCACCGGCCCAGCCGTGACACGAGGTGGTGTGGCTGCACCCGGCGGGGCGGAGGGAACAGGCCGGCGTCCTCACGATCGGTGTCCGTGTCGTCGACACGGCGGTAGTCGAAACGGAGTTCTTCGCCGCGTCGGATCGCATCGCCGATGGCGAGCAGCACGTCGGTCTCGGCCGTCGGCTGATTGTTTCCCGCGAGGGGCGTGAGTTCGACCGCGTCGACTCGTGGCCGCAGTCGGCTCGGCAGAACCTGCCGCACGGTGGTCAGTGCCCGAGCCGCGGATTCCCCGATGTCCGCGCCGGTGTTGGGTGCGGCCTGCAGCGCGATCGCAATCGCGACGACCTGATCGTCGTCGAACAGCATCGGGGGAACAATCGCGCCGGCATCGAGCCGATAGCCGCCGTCGCGTCCCTTGGTTGCGCGGATCTCGTAGCCGAGCTCACGCAGCCGGTCCACATCGCGACGCAGCGTGCGCTCGCTGATGTCGAGGCGGTCGGCCAGGAGCCACCCCGGCCAATCGCGTGGCGCCTGCAGCAGTGACAGCAGCGACAGCAGTCGGCGCGAGGTACTCGTGGCGGGGGTCAGCGGCATGATGTCAATTCTGCGGGATAAGCGGACAAATACTGACCTATTAGGTGCGCACAGTGGGTATCGGGCCGGAAAACCGGCTCCGTGCCTCAAAGGAGCAGATATGACCTACAACGCAGTCACCCACCTCAACTTCGACGGCGAAGCCCGGGCGGCCCTCGAGTTCTACCGATCGATCTTCGGGGGCGAGATGACCGTTGCGACGTACGGCGACTTCGGTATGCCGAAAGATGCCCCCGGCGCCGATCGGGTTGTGTTCGGACAGATTGCGGCGAAGTCCGGATTCGGTGTGATGGCTTACGACGCGCCCGCAGCGGCCGAGCCGTCACGCGCGGCTGCGCCCACGCCGGTCACCAGGCGCGAGAACGGGATGACACTCACGAACTCGCCCTTCTTCGTATCGGTGCGGGGCGAGAGCGTCGATGAGGTCCGCGCCCTGTGGGACGGGCTCGCCGACGGCGCCGACATCGTCGAAGAGTTCGGCCCCGCCCCGTGGGCGCCGGCGTTCGGCATGCTCACCGATCGTTTCGGTGTCACGTGGATCATCGACGTGGCCGCGCAGTACTGACCTGCGCCGGCCGACGCCGATCAGCCGGTGCCTGCAGCTCAGTAGAGCCGGTTGGCCGCCGCGATCAGAGCACTCAGTGCCGATTCCTGGCCGGTGCGGCCGTTCCCCATCGCCCAGGTGCGCCGGTCGTCGCGCTCACACAACAGGAAGGTGGCCACGCCGCCGGCGAAGTCGTATTGGTGGAGGCTGACGATCTCGACGCCGGCGCCCAAGCGGTACAGCATGTCGGTGAGCGCGCTGATCGGTCCGGTCGCGGTCGCCGAGAGCGATCGGATGACGTCGCCGGTGGCGATGGTCGCCCTACAGTGCAGGAGGTCTTGTGGGGCGGCCGAGGCGGTCCAGTTGCCGAGCCGAATCGGTCCGGTCGTGGGCGCGTAGGTGTCGGCGAAGGCCGTCCACGTCATGCCGGCGGCCTCGGCCCGTAGCGGCGATGGCAGTGATCTGCCGTAGCGGGAGGCAAAAGGATCGGGCGCGGTGGCCTTCGAACGTGGGGAGATCGGTGTATCTGGTGTGGTGAGAGTGTTCATCGAAATGGTCTTCCGGAGAAAAGGATGACCAGCAGGTAGCGCTCACGGCCCGCAACGGGGGGCCGGTCGGATCATACCCCGCTGCGGTGAACTACGAGAATGCGCTTCATGATTCGCCAACCATAGTCCTCAGGATTTTGTCCTTGCAACCAGTTTGTCCTTCAAACGGCGGGCTGCGTTACAGGGATCGTCCGATGCGGTGATCGCGCGCACCACCACGATGCGCTCGGCTCCGGCGTCGAGTACCTCCGCGAGTCGCTGTTCGTCGATGCCGCCGATGGCGAACCAGGGCCGAGGCGATGCCAGTTCGGCGGTGGCACGCACGAGGCCGAGACCCGGTGCGAATCGGCCGGGTTTGGTCGGGGTGGGCCAGCAGGGTCCGGTGCAGAAGTAGTCGACCCCAGGCTGCTCGGCGGCGGCCGTCGCCTGCTGGACATCGTGTGTCGAACGGCCGATCACCACGTCGTCGCCCACGATGCGCCGGGCCAGATCCACCGGCAGGTCGTCCTGCCCCAAGTGCAGTACATCGGCGCCGCTCAACGCGGCGATGTCCGCTCGATCGTTCACGGCCAGCAGCGCGCCGTGGCGTGCGGTCAGCTCGGCGAGCGCACCGAGGAGATCGAGTTCTTGCGCGGCTTCGAGTGGCCCGAACTCGCGTTCACCAGCCGATCCCTTGTCACGCAACTGGATGACGTCCACGCCGCCGGCCAGCGCGGCGTTCGCGAACTCGACGAGATCGCCGCGTTCACGCCGGGCGTCGGTGCAGAGGTAGAGCTGGGCGGTGGTCAGGCGATCGCGGGCATTCACGATCGCCGAATCTACCTTCTGCCGGAACCATGGCCCGACCTCCTGGCCGAACTGACGGAGTAGTCTGTCGGTCAGTACACACACGGGTGCCCGAGGGATGCGTCGGGCTGAGATCTGGGTCGCGAACCTGCCCATGACCGTTACACCTGATCCGGGTAATGCCGGCGAAGGAAGAAGGTGGGATGAACTCTCTCGCAATCGTCGGTGGCGCCGTCATCGGTTTGGCATGTGCGGTCCGTGCCGCCGAATCAGGCTGGCAGGTAACCGTTTACGATCCGGGCCACCTCGAGTCGCAGCCCGGCGGGGGACTCGTTTCCGCCGCGGCATCTCGGGTGGCGGCCGGGATGTTGGGCATTGCGGGGGAGAGCCGCACCGGTGACGACGTCTACCTCGCGTTTGCCGAGCAAGCGATGTCGCGCTGGCCCGAGTTCGTCGACAGGCTGGGCGACGATCAGGTGGTCGCTGCCTCCTCGAGCCTGATGGTGGGTGTCGACAGCGCGGACGTCGGCGAGTTGGCCATGGTCGCCGAATGGCTGACCCGACGCGGTCATCCGATAGAACCGTTGACCGGCAGGGAGATCCGCGCACTCGAACCGGCGGTGTCGGGGCGGGTGCGCAGTGGTTACCTGGCCCGGCGAGAGATGGCGGTGGACAATCGCCGCCTGCTGGCCGTGCTGGCCGACCGCGCGGAGGCGTCGGGAGTACGGGTCGAGACCACAACAGTGCACGACCTCGCGGAGGTCTCCGCCGACCAGGTGCTGCTCACCGCAGGTGTCGGGTCGGCCGCGCTCTGGACCGGGCTTCCGGTCTATCCGTCCAAGGGCGAAGTCCTGCGACTCGGATCCACGCCCGGCGCACTGCCGCCGCCGAAACACGTTGTGCGCGGCCGGGTCAACGGACGGGCGGTGTACGTGGTGCCTCGGCCCGACGGTGTTGTCGTCGGGGCCACCCAGTACGACAGCGGGTTCGACCGGCGTCCCGTGGCCGGTGGGGTGGCGGACCTGCTCACCGACGCCATCGAGCTCATGCCGTCATTGCGCGAGTACCACCTGCTCAGCGCCGAGGCGGGACTGCGCCCCGCCACACCCGACGGAATGCCACTCATCGGCCGACTCGACGAGCGGACGATCGTGGCGACGGGTCACGGCCGCAACGGAATCCTGATGTGCCCGCTCACCGCAGATCTGGTGACAGACATCCTCTCCGGCAAGGAGATCGACCAGCCGGCTACAGAACCAGGGAGATTCGCATGGCAACCGATGTAAACGTCAACGGCGACGACGTTCGGCTACCCGATGGGGCGACGGTGCTGACGTTGCTCGACCAACTCGACCTCCCCCGTACCGGGGTCGCTGTTGCCGTCGACGGCGTGGTGCATCCGCAGTCCCGTTGGGCGCAAGAGCTGGGGCCGTGTGAGCGGATCGAGATCCTCACGGCGGTGCAGGGTGGCTGAACAGCTCACGGCACCTGACGAATCGACTCAGGTGGGTACCGCTGCCGACGACTCCCTGGTGATTGCGGGCCGCGAGTTCACGTCCCGACTCATCACGGGCACCGGTGGCGCCGCAAACCTGGCGGTTCTCGAAGACGCCCTGGTCGCCTCCGGCACCGAGATGACGACGGTGGCCATGCGCAGGGTCGATGCCGGCGGACGCACCGGAGTGCTGGACCTGTTGCGCCGCTTGCAGATCGAGGTGTTGCCCAACACCGCCGGCTGCCGGACCGCCGCCGAGGCCGTGCTCACGGCCCAGCTGGCCCGGGAGGCACTCGACACGAACTGGGTCAAGGTCGAGGTGGTCGGCGACGAGCGAACTCTTCTCCCGGACGGGCCCGAGTTGATCGAAGCGGTCGATCGTCTGGTCCAGGACGGGTTCGTGGTGTTGCCGTACACCAACGACGACCCGATCCTCGCGCGACGACTCGAAGACGCCGGAGCCGCCGCCGTGATGCCTCTGGGCTCACCGATCGGAACAGGGCTGGGCATCAGCAACCCACACAACATCGAGATGATCGTCGCGACTGTGGGCGTGCCGGTGATCCTGGATGCGGGCATCGGCACCGCGAGTGACGCGGCCCTGGCCATGGAGCTCGGCTGTGACGCGGTCTTGCTGGCTTCTGCGGTGACCAGGGCCGCCGACCCGGCCCGGATGGCTGCCGCGATGCGTTCGGCGGTGACCGCGGGCAGGCTGGCCCGCGGTGCCGGCCGGATCCCCAAGCGGTTCTGGGCCCAGGCGTCGTCGCCGCAGCTCGACAGCTGAGACCACCGGTGAAGATCAGTCACAAGGATGAGGTGGGCGGCGGTGCTGCTCTGGCACACTGAGGGCCATGATCAGAGTTCAGGGCCTGACGAAGGTCTATGGCAAGAACCAGGTGGTCAGCAACCTCACGTTTGACGTGAAACCAGGTGTGGTGACCGGTTTTCTGGGTCCCAACGGTGCAGGCAAATCCACCACCATGCGGATGATCCTGGGACTGGACCGTCCCACGTCGGGTACCGCGACCATCAACGGGTTGCCGTACCGCGAGCTCAAGAGGCCGCTGACGCAGGTGGGCGCCCTGCTCGACGCCAAGTGGGTACATCCGAACCGCACCGCCCGTAGCCACCTGCGCTGGATGGCGGCGTCCAACGGGATCCCGAACCACCGCGTCGACCAGGTGCTGGCCGATGTCGGACTCACCGAGGTGGCGGGCAAGAAAGCCGGAGGCTTCTCGCTCGGTATGTCACAGCGTCTCGGGTTGGCGGGTGCACTGCTCGGCGACCCGGGTGTCCTGCTCTTCGACGAGCCGGTCAACGGCCTCGATCCCGAAGGTATCGTCTGGATCCGAAAGTTCATGCGGGCTCTGGCCGACCAGGGTCGCACCGTGTTGGTGTCGAGTCACCTGCTCACCGAGATGTCGCTCACCGCAGAGCATCTGGTGGTGATCGGCCGCGGTCAGCTGATCGCCGATGCGTCGGTCAAGGACTTCACCAGCAGCGCGCAGGTGACCGTCCGTGTGCGCAGTCCCAAGCTCGGCGAACTGCAGTCCGCGCTCGCCGCGGCCGGACTCCGTTCGGTGCCGGTGGCCGATGACGGGGCAGGCCCGTCGTTGCGCCTGGAGAACGTCACCACCGACCAGGTCGGCGACATCGCTGCGGCCAACGGCATCGGCCTGCACGAGCTCTCGGGCAAGACGGCTTCACTCGAAGAAGTGTTCATGTCGATGACCGCGGGCGCTGTCGAGTATCACGGCAACGACGCGATGGCCTTTCCTGGACAACAACAGTCGGTGGCCTCCTATCCCGCTCAGCAAGGTCAATTCGCCCCACCGCCGCCGGGGTGGGGTCCGCAACCAGGTGGGCAACCGCCTGCGGGCCAACCGGGTTACGCCCAACCGGGTCAGACGCAATCAGGTTGGGACGAATCGGGTCAGAATCAATTCGGGGGTAAAGCCTGATGCTCACCAACGCCGTAGCGGCAGAGCGCATCAAACTCGTCACCACCAAGTCGCCGTACTGGTGTGTCGGCATCGTCATCGTTCTCGGACTGGGACTGGCAATCCTCCTGGGGTGGGCCACCAATGCCGACAACACCTCGGACAGCGAGGTCAACGTTTCCGACTTCGTTGTCGGTACCACCGGATTCGGTGTCACGGTCCTCATGATCATGGCCGTGCTGGCGGTCACCAGTGAGTTCCGTTTCGGCACCATCCGGACGTCGTTCCAGGCGGTTCCGCAGCGTTACAACGTCCTGCTGGCGAAGGCGGCCGTATACGGCGGGCTGGCTGCGGCAGTCACGTTTGTGCTCACCCTGATCTCGGTTCCGATCGGCAAGGCGATGTCGGGTTCCGACGTCGACCTGCTCGGTTCCCACGCCATCCGGCTGTATTGGGGCGTTCCGCTGTACGCATTCCTGGCGGTCCTGATCGGTTTGGGTATCGGTGCACTGATCCGCCAGACGGCCGGTGCGATCGTTGTCCTACTGGTCTGGAGCCTGGTGCTCGAGAACGTGCTGTCGGCGATCCCGAAGGTCCAGGACGTTGCCGGACCCCTCATGCCGTTCCTGAACGCCAACCACTTCATCGATGGCCGGGAACTCGGATTCGATTGGTACTGGAACGAATACGGGTCGCTGTTCTACTTCATCGTGATCACCGCATTGGTCTTCGGTGCGGCGATCTACGTGACCGACCGCCGCGACGCCTGACCAGACGACGCCGAGGTCTCGTTAAACTTCGAGCCGCCAGAGCGGGTTGACCGGTCCGTGGCCTGCCCCCAAGGGGTAGGCCACGGACAGCGACTTGGTCACCCATGACTTCGCGAAACGGACGGCATCGGGTACCGAATAGCCGTGCGCCAGTGCGCAGGTGATGGCCGCCGCCAACGTGTCTCCGGCCCCGTGGTCGTGGCCGGTGTCGATTCTCGGAGCGGTGAGTTCGATGAAGTCCGTGCCGTCGAAGAGCAGATCCGGACTGTTCGGGTCCGCCCGCAGATGACCGCCTTTGACCAGGGCCCACTGGGTACCCAGCGAATGTAGCGCGCGGGCGGCCTTCTCCTGGGAGACCCGGTCGGTGACGTCGATTCCGGTGATGAGCCGCACCTCGTCCAGATTGGGCGTGATCAGCGTGGCGATCGGGATCAGTTTGCCGCGAAGCGAATCCATCGCCTCATCGGCCAGGAGCTGGTCACCGTGCATGGACGCGCAGACCGGGTCGACCACCAGGGGGATGGCCCGTCCGTGGCCCAGATCCAGCTCATCGGCCGCGCCCACCACCGCATCGATGATCTCGCCCGAAGCGAGCATGCCGGTCTTGGCCGCCCCTATCCCGATGTCGGTGATCACCGACCGCATCTGGTCGGCCACGACAGTTGGCGGAATCGGATGGAAACCGCTGACGCCCAGCGAATTCTGAACCGTCACAGCGGCGACGGCCACCGTGGCATGGACTCCGCACAGGGCCATCGTCCGCAGGTCGGCGTTGATGCCTGCGCCACCACCGGAGTCGGTGCCGGCGATGGTCATCACTCGAACGGGTGTCTGCCCCAGCGGTACCCGGGGTAGGAGCTGCACGGCGTCGGTCATGGTGTCGAAAGTACGGGACCCACACCGGTTGCGGGTGCCGAGCCGGCCTCGGTGAGCGGCAGGTACACGGCCGCACCTTTATCCATGAACTCGGCCGATTTGGCCGCCATGTCCGCTGCCAGCTTGCGGTCGATGTCGTCCTGGGTCACCAGGTTGTGCTCTTCGGCGTATGCGCGGACATCCGCGGAGATCCGCATCGAGCAGAACTTCGGGCCGCACATCGAACAGAAGTGGGCCGTCTTGGCAGGCTCGGCGGGCATCGTCTCGTCGTGGTATTCGACGGCAGTGTCGGGGTCGAGGGCGAGGTTGAACTGGTCGTTCCAGCGGAACTCGAATCGTGCCCGAGACAGAGCGTCGTCTCGTTCCTGCGCGCGCGGGTGAGCCTTTGCCAGATCGGCTGCGTGCGCGGCGATCTTGTAGGTGATCACACCGACCTTCACATCGTCGCGATTGGGAAGTCCCAGATGCTCTTTCGGGGTCACGTAGCAGAGCATCGCGGTACCTGCCTGCGCGATCATCGCCGCGCCGATCGCCGACGTGATGTGGTCGTATGCCGGGGCGATGTCGGTGGCGAGTGGGCCCAGCGTGTAGAACGGCGCCTCCTCGCACAACTCTTCCTCGAGGCGGACGTTCTCGACGATCTTGTGCATGGGGATGTGTCCGGGACCCTCGATCATCACCTGCACGCCATGTGATTTCGCGATCTTGGTGAGTTCACCCAGCGTGCGCAGTTCGGCGAACTGAGCGGCATCGTTGGCGTCGGCGATCGAGCCCGGTCGCAGACCGTCTCCCAGGGAGAACGTGATGTCGTAGCGGGCGAAGATCTCGCACAGCTCTTCGAAGTGGGTGTAGAGGAACGACTCCTCATGATGGGCCAGACACCAGGCAGCCATGATGGACCCGCCGCGCGACACGATGCCGGTGACCCGGTTCGCGGCGAGCGGCACGTACCGCAGCAACACGCCTGCGTGAACTGTCATGTAGTCCACGCCCTGCTCGGCCTGCTCGATCACGGTGTCGCGGTAGGCTTCCCACGTCAACTTGACCGGATCGCCGTTCACCTTCTCGAGCGCCTGGTAGATCGGCACGGTGCCCACCGGAACCGGCGAGTTGCGCATGATCCACTCGCGGGTGGCATGGATGTCCTTGCCGGTGGACAGGTCCATGATGGTGTCGGCACCCCAACGGGTGGCCCAGACCATCTTCTCCACCTCTTCGGCGATCGACGAGCTGACCGCCGAGTTGCCGATGTTCGCGTTGACCTTGACGGTGAATGCCTTGCCGATGATCATCGGCTCGCACTCCGGGTGGCGATGGTTGGCCGGGATGACGGCTCGGCCGATCGCCACCTCGGACCGCACGAACTCCGGGTCCATCTGCTCACGGGCGGCGATGAAGCGCATCTCGTCGGTGATCAAACCGGCTCTTGCCCAAGCAAGTTGGGTGCTCGCGCCATCCACCGGCCCGGGCCGGTTCCAGTTGTCGCGGATCTTGGGCAGGCCGACCTCCAGATCGAACTCGGGGTTGTGCTCGGTGTACGGGCCTGAGGTGTCGTACAGGTCGAGGTGTTCACCGTTCGACAGGTGTACCCGACGGCCGGGAACACGCAGATGATCGATCTGCTGATAGGTCTTCGAGCTTCCGCGGATCGGGCCCGTGGTCACAGAATTTACGGCGTCAACCATTTTTTCTCCCTACGCCGGCATTACCCGGTCAGGTTCATCCGGTCGACGGCCGCCTGCCGTCATCTCAGCCCTCGGATCGCGAGAGCCCCCGTGCTTTTCTATTGTCCAAGGGCAGCTTACGCCGCTCGTCAAGTCAACTGCAGCAGCAATGCGCGTTTGTCGATCTTCCCGACGGCGGTCACGGGCAGACCGGCGACCACCTCGAGCTGGTCGGGTTGCTTGAACGTCGCGAGCCCACGGTCGGCGAGGAACTGCCGGATGGTCGGGAGGTCAGGCGCCGGGCCGTCGGCGACGATGACGGCGCAGATGCGTTCGCCCAGCGAGTCGTCGGGCACCCCGACAACCGCTGCCTGTCGAATGTTGTTGTGGGCCACAAGGTTCTCTTCCACATCGTCGGCCGCCACGTTCTCGCCGCCGCGGACGATGGTGTCCTTGATGCGACCGGTGACGATGAGATGGCCCGAGGCCGATCGCCGCACACGATCACCGCTGCAGTAGAAGCCGTCGTCGGTGAACGACAGCCGGCCCTGCTCGCCGGCGCGGTAGTAGCCGCGGATGGTGTACGGACCGCGTACCAGTAGTTCCCCTTCCGTGCCGTCGGGCACGTCGTCACCGTTCTCGTCGACCACCCGCACCTCGTCGTGGTCGCTCATCGGGCGGCCCTGGGTGCGGGTGACCGTCTGTTCGTCGTCGGTGGACCGGGTGTAACAGATCAGCCCCTCGGCCATCCCGAACACCTGCTGCACCGCGCCGCCGAACGCCGCGTTTGCCGCGATGGCGTCGGATTCGGCGAGCTTGGCTCCGCCCACCTGCAGCAGCCGCAGTGACGAGACGTCGGCGGGTTCCCATTCGGTTGCGGCGGTCCAGACCTGGGCCAAGGCGGGTACGAGTGCCACCGCGGTGACCCGGTACTTCTCGATCAGGTCGAAGGTGTGGTCGGGAGAGGGGTTGTCGGTGAACACCGCGTGCCCACCGACGGAGATGATGCCGAGCAACCCTGGGCAGGCAAGCGGGAAGTTGTGCGCGGCGGGAAGCGCCACGAGGTAGGTGTCGGAGGAGGTCCACCCGGCCACCTCGGCGCTGCGTTCGGCGTTGTACCGGTAGTCGTTGTGGGTGCGTGGGATGAGCTTGGGCAGACCTGTGGTGCCACCGGACACCAGGAAGAGCGCGGGGCCGTCGGGATCGGGGGTGGGGACGGCGTCGAGGCGGATCGGGTCGCCCTGTGGCGGGGCCGCCTCGGAACCCCGGTCACCGTCGACGAAGACCGCGCGGACGGTGTTGACGCGCCCGCGCAGCTGTCGGGCCAGGTCGCGGTAGTCGTACCCGCCTGCGTGGCCGTGGCAGACGTAGGCAATCGCCCCGGCGGTCTGAGCCAGGTGGTCGATCTCGTTGATGCGGTGGGCGGGCAGAGTCATCACGGGGGCAACACCCGCCCGCAGAAGGCCGAAGAAGTTCACCGCAAAGTCCACCGAGTTCTGGTTCTGCAGCACCACGCGTTCGCCGGGGCGCAGCCCCGCCTCGACGAACCCGGCCGCACGCCGGGCCGACGACTCCGCGAGGTCGCGATAGCTCAGCGTGCGGGTGATGTCGGAGACGGCTGGCGCATCCGGTGTGGCATCGGCCTGATCCCACAACACCCGCCAGAGGGGTGTCTCTCGCCACAGACCCAGTTCCCGGTACCGCGCCGCGGCCGCCGGGGGGTGGGGTGTGAAACCGCTCGTGAGGTCGCTGCCGTCGTGCATCACAGACATGGTGGTGATCGTAGACTTGGCCCAGATCAGTTGGTTAGGCTAGCCTCAAGCGCGAGAGTTAGCCCATCCTAAGTCCGCGGTTGCTGGGATCATGGGGGCACGGACGAACTTTCGATCGACAAGACGCCTGACAAGTCCGTGGGCCATTGGGGTCCACACGTGGTGCGGGTGAGTAGAGGATGCCATGAGCAGCAGAGCATTTGCCGGGGCGATCGCGTGACCGCGACCATCGACACCAACAGTGACAACAAGGGCGGCGACAACGGCGGCGATGAGTCCGGGGCGCTCCTCGGGGGCCTCGGTGCCGCACAGATCTGTGCGGCATGGGCGCAGGCGGATGTCGCCGACGACTACGTCGTGTACGAACGCGAGAATCGCTGGGTCTTCGCCGGGGGACAGCGGGCCAGCGTGGTGCTCACCACCGACGAGGTGGTCACGACGATCGGGACCGAGTCGACGTCACAAGCCTGGTCGGGCCTACCTGCCGGCGCGATCTCCGCAGCGCTCGCCGGGCTGCCCTTCCCACACTGGCGTGTCTACGGATGGATCGCGTTCGACTTCTGCGCGCCGGGTCTCGGTGCCGGCGATCACCTCACCGCAGGCAGCGTGCTCGCCCACCTCGTGGTGCCCGAGTTCGAGGCATGGGTGGAACCCGACGGCATCCGGGTGGAGGGTGGCGGCGGCGAACTCGCCGAGAAACTGCGCGAGATGGCGGCCCGTGCGCCGCATTCTCACCCGGTCTCGCCCAGTCCCTTGCCGGTCGACGACGACCCGTCGGACTACCGGGGTCGCGTGGCGAAGGCGGTGGCGGAAATCCATCGCGGTGACTACGAGAAGGTGATCATCTCGCGAGGGGTCGATGTCCCCTTCGACGTCGACATCGCCGCCACCTACAGCGAAGGCCGGAAGAAGAACAACCCCGCTCGTTCGTTCCTGCTTCGGCTCGGTGGTCTCGAAGCCGCGGGTTTCAGCCCGGAGCTCGTCGGATCGGTTGATGCCAATCGCCGGATCGTCACCGAACCACTGGCGGGCACACGCGCATTCGGCCGATCGGCCGAACTCGACGCAGCCGCTCGTGCCGAGCTGGTGTCGGACTCGAAAGAAATTGTGGAGCACGCAGTTTCGGTCCGTACCTCGTTCACCGAGGTGCAGTCGGTGGCGCTGCCCGGCACCACTGCGGTGACCGAG
The DNA here is from genome assembly GCF_051487485.1 of Williamsia muralis. GTDB lineage: Bacteria > Actinomycetota > Actinomycetes > Mycobacteriales > Mycobacteriaceae > Williamsia > Williamsia muralis_B. Next base: position 49,504 of record NZ_JAHVCV010000008.1, read on the forward strand.
TTCATGGTGGTCCGCGAACGGGGCAGTGTTCAGCACCTCGCTTCCACCGTGCAGGGAACGCTGGCGCCCGAGTTCGGACCCTGGGACGCGCTCGAGGTCCTCTTTCCGTCGGTCACCGCCTCTGGTATCCCGAAACCTGCTGCGGTGGATGCGATCTACCGCCTGGAGGACACCAGGCGCGGACTGTACTCCGGAGCGGTGCTGACCGCCTCGTCCGAGGGCGAGCTCGAGGCCGCACTGGCTCTGCGTACGGTCTTCCGGGAAGGTGGCCGCTCCTGGGTGCGCGCCGGTGCCGGCATCGTCGGCCAGTCGTCTCCTGAGCGGGAATTCACCGAGACGTGTGAGAAGTTGGGGAGTATCGCGCCCTATCTCGTCGAACGCACATCCGACGACCGCTGAGACGTGTGATGAATGACCGTACCGAGCCCACGGACAAGGTCGGCCTCGATGAGATCCGCCGGCAGATCGCCGAGCAACTCGGGTGCTCTCCCGACACCATCGACGACGACGCCGACCTGATCGGACTGGGTCTCGACTCGATCCGGATGATGAAGATCGCCGGTGGCTGGCGCAAACGGGGCCACAACGTGAACTTCGCGCAGCTGGCCGAGGCCCCATCGGTGGCCGCCTGGGCGAACCTCATCGGTGGGCACCCGGAATCGGTGCGGTCACAAGCCGACGAGGTGTCGATTCCTCGGTCAACGCAAGAACATTCGCCATCCTCGGACGCCCCGCACGAGGTGCTCGCCGAGTCGGGGCCCTTCCCGCTGGCGCCGATGCAGCATGCCTACTGGATCGGCCGCTCCGAAGGTCAGGACCTCGGCGGTGTCGCGGCCCACCTCTACGTCGAGTTCGACGGAGCCGATGTGGACCCGTCACGGCTCCGAGAAGCCGTTGCACATCTGGTCGCGGCGCATCCGATGCTTCGGGTACAGATCCTGTCCGACGGTACGCAGCGCGTGTTGGCCGAACCCGGCCGCGAGGTGTTCGGCGTCGTGGATCTCAGATCGGCCGGCGATGCGCAGGTCGAGCAAACCCTGAACGAGCTGCGGCAGAACAAGTCTCACCAGATGTTGCCGATCGAAGAAGGTCAGGTCCTCGACATCACCCTGACCCTGTTGCCGGACGGCAGGACGCGACTTCACGTCGATGTCGACATGATCGCCGGTGACGCGATGAGCTACCGGACGATGCTGGCCGACCTGGCCGCGGCCTATCACGGCCGTTCACTACCTGCCGCCGAGTTCACCTACCGGGACTACCTCGCCTGGCGCGGCGAACATCCGGACGTCAATCGTGATCGCGATCAGCAGTGGTGGGCCAATCGGCTCGACGAATTACCCTCGGCTCCAGCGCTTCCGCTGGTGCCGCGGTCGCAGCGAACCGACGAACACCGCGTGGAGCGTCACCACCACTGGATCGATGCGGCGGCCAAGGAGACCCTCATCGCGGCAGCGCATCAGCGTGGCGTGACGGTGGCCATGGCTTTGGCGTCGGTGTTCGCCGAGTCGATCGCGCGATGGTCGAGTGCGCCCCGATTCCTGCTGAATCTTCCCCTGTTCCAGCGCGAGGCCGTACATCCCGACACCGATCGGATGATCGGCGACTTCACCACCTCGGTCCTGCTCGACGTCGACGCCTCAGCCCACTCATCCATTCTCGACCGCGCCCGCGCATTGCAGAAAGTGATGCACGCGAACGGCTCTCATGCCTCGTACAGCGGACTCGAGGTACTGCGTGACCTCGGTCGCCATCGCGGAGAACAGGTGCTCGCGCCGGTGGTGTACACCAGCGCACTCAATCTCGGTGAGCTGTTCGACGACGACGTGGTCCACACCTTCGGCGATCCCGAATGGATCGTCTCGCAGGGCCCGCAGGTCCTGCTCGATGCGCAGGTCACCGAGGTGCGGGGTGGGCTGCTGCTGAACTGGGACGTGCGTGAATCGGCCTTCTCCCCAGGGGTCATCGACGCGATGTTCAACCAGTACCGTGTGGCGGTCGACAGGCTCACCCTCTCGAAGGCGGCCTGGGAGGCCGACACCACCCCGCAGCTTCCCCTCGATCAGCGTGCGGTGCGCGACCGGGTCAACGCGACCGACTTCCCGACCAGCGGACAGGTGCTGCACGAGGGCTTCTTCTCGTGGGCGGCGAGGACTCCGGAGGCTGCAGCCATCCGGTTCGGTACCGAGGGCCTGTTGACCTATCGTGAGGTCGGCGCAGCAGCTCTCGCTGTCGCGGGGGCGCTGCACCAGGCGGGTGTGAAGCCGGGCCAGGCTGTCGCGGTACAGCTTCCGAAAGGCCCCGAACAGATCATCGCCACCCTGGGAATCCTCGCGGCAGGTGCCTCGTACGTACCGGTGGGTCACGATCAACCCGCGGCGCGGCGAGCGCACATCCTTGCGGCCGGACAGGTTGTCGCCTGGGTGGGTGCCACTGCCGATCCGCACCTGCCGACCGGCCTCACGGCTCTCACCTACACCGACGCCGCACAGTGTCCCGCCCCTCTTGCAGAGGCAGTGATCCCGGACCGCGAGTCCGTCGCGTACGTGTTGTTCACATCCGGGTCCACCGGGATCCCCAAAGGGGTCGAGGTGCCGCACCGCGCGGTGATGAACACCATCGACGACCTGCATCACCGCTTCGGCGTGACTGCCGCCGACAGTGCCCTGCTGGTCTCCAACCTCGAGTTCGATCTGTCGATCTACGACATCTTCGGACTGTGGGGAGTCGGCGGCACAGTTGTCACGATGACCGACGCCGAGCGCACCGATCCCGACGTCTGGAAAGCACTGATCGAGCGTCATTCGATCACGCTGCTCGCATGCGTACCCAGCCTGCTCGACATGCTGCTCAACGCCACACCCACCGGCAGCACCGCGCTCGCGTCGGTGCGCGCGGTGTTCCTCGGTGGTGACTGGGTCGGCGTCGACCTTCCCCGCCGCATGGCGGCGCTGGCACCGGGCGTACGGGTGGCCGGTCTCGGTGGCACCACCGAGACGGCCATCCACGCCACGATCTGCGAGACGGTGGACCCGCCTGATCATTGGGCCGCAGTGCCGTACGGAACACCGCTGAACAACGTGCAGTGCCGGGTTGTCGACGCCACGGGCAACGACTGCCCGGACTGGGTGGCCGGTGAACTGTGGATCGGTGGAGCCGGGGTCGCGCACGGATACCGCGGCGACCCCGAACGCACCGCCGACCGCTTCGTGCGCCACCACGGTCAGAGCTGGTATCGCACCGGCGATCTGGCCCGCTATTGGCCAGACGGCTGCCTGGAGTTCCTCGGGCGTGCTGACCATCAGGTGAAGATCCGCGGCTACCGAGTGGAACTGGGTGAGGTCGAGGGCGCGCTCCGGTTGTTGCCAGGGGTGCACCGTGCGGTGGCGTCGGTGCTCACGGGCGCAGCTCCCACGTTGGTGGCCGCGGTGTCGCCGGAGCTCGGTGCCTCGCTCGATCGTGACGCCGTGCTGGACGGTCTTCGGGAGTTGCTGCCCGGGTACATGATCCCCGTACAGTTGCTCATCCTGGAAACGATGCCGATCACCGGCGTCGGGAAGCTCGATCGCCGTGCCGTGCACACGATGTTCGACATCGAGGACACCAACTCGGAGTTCGAGCCGGCTCGGTCCGCACTCGAGCGGGCGCTCGCCAACATCGTAGGCGAGCTGATCGGGGCCGACCGGGTCGGGCGAGACGACGACTTCTTCGCTCTCGGTGGGGACTCGGTGCTCGCAACCACGCTGGTCGCCCGGATCCGTGAGTGGCTTGATGCTCCGAATGCGGTTGTCGGCGATGTGTTCTCGGGACGATCGGTTGCGTCGATCGCCGAGCGACTGATGGCCTCGGACCCTGTCGTCGGCCGCCTCGAGCAGGTTGCGGACATGTACCTCGAGGTCATCGCCATGGGTGACGACGAACTCGCGGACCTGGTGACCGAATGAGCGGTGCGAACCAGCCGGCGGCGCCGGTGCAGACGCTCGTGGTCATCGGTGCCGGACCGAAAGCGCTTGCTGTCGCGGCCAAGGCGACGGTGATGCGGGAGCTCGGCCTGCCGGCGCCGCGCGTCTTGGCGGTGGAATCGCATGCCGTCGGCGCCAATTGGCAAGCCGGGGGTGGGTGGACCGACGGTCGGCATCGACTGGGCACGAGCCCGGAAAAGGACATCGGATTCCCATACCGTTCCAATATCGCTCGCGGGCACAACCACGAGATCAACACGCGGATGATGGCATACAGCTGGACGTCGTATCTCATCGATCGCGGCACCTACTCGGAATGGATCGATCGGGGCAGACCGGCACCTCCGCACAGCACATGGGCTAAATACCTGCAGTGGGTGGCGAGCAAGATCGACCTGGAGGTGGTGCTCGGGACGGCGCGCAAGATCTCGGCCGATGGTCCCGGCTGGAATGTCGAGGTGTCGGGAGTTGACGGCTCGATACAGGAGATCTCGGCCGACGCGCTGATGATCTCCGGCCCGGGCCGCAGCGATCGAGCCCTGGCCCGGCACCCACGGGTACTGAGCATCGCCGAGTTCTGGAACCTGGCCGGCCGCAGGGAGATCCCCGCATCGTCTCGGGCCGCCGTGATCGGCGGTGGCGAGACCGCCGGGTCTGCACTGGACGAACTGGTTCGGCATGACGCGATGACGATCTCCGTCATCTCGCCGATGGCCACGATCTACACCCGCGGAGAGAGCTTCTTCGAGAACGCGTTGTTCAGCGACCCGTCGAAGTGGGCGGCGCTCAGCACTGCCGAGAGACGCGACGTGATCCGCCGCACCGACCGCGGTGTGTTCTCGGTTCGCGTGCAGGAGAACCTGATCAGCGACGCCCGAGTCCATCACCTGCAGGGAAGAGTGGTGCGGGTGGTGGAGCAGGGGCCGTCGGTGGCGGTGACACTGCACAACGAACTGCGTTCGGACCAGGCGCACACCTTCGACCTCGTGGTGGACGCCACGGGTGGGCAGCCCCTGTGGTTCATGGAGCTGTTCGATCCGGCGACCACAGACCTCATCGAACTCGCGATCGGCTGGCCGATCGATCAAGAACGGCTGGAACTGTCCATCGGTTACGACCTCTCGGTCACCGGTCTGCTTCCCAAGCTGTATCTGCCGAATCTGGCCGGATTCGCCCAGGGCCCCGGCTTTCCGAATCTCAGTTGCCTGGGAGAGCTGTCCAATCGATTGCTGCGCGCCCCCGAGAAGGTGTCACCGGGCCGGCGGGCACAGGCGGGTTACGGGCGTAGGTGACCGACCGGCCGACTTTGGGGAGCGGGTTCAGGGCCGGCTGAGCGAGTGCAGCGCAATCCGGCGGCCGGGCCGCACGTCGAACTCGCCGAGATCGCGGTAGCCCTTCTTCGCCAGAGCCCGCCGCATGTGGGCGTTCCGATGATCGGGGTCCACAAAAATACTGTGACACAACGGATCTGCCGCCCAGATCGCCTCCGCGAGCTGCTCCATCCAGGTCGACATCACACCTCGGCCGAGGAGGTCTGTCCGTGCAGTTGCGATGTGAAAGCCCATGTCGCGGGGCGCAGCTGGATACACCTTGGCGTTCTCGTCGCGGGCCGGGCGGTACAGCTCCACGTACGCCACCTCGGTCATCGCCTCACCGGAGACCCCGAATGCGGCGAGATCGGCACTCACGATGCACGGGCGCGAGTAGTCGCCGGCAAGGCGTGCCGCCGAGTCTGCTCGCCACTGCGCAGCCGACCACGGCTGTTCCCAGGTCTCCACCAGGTGCGGCAGCGACATCCACGCGGCGAGCATCTCCGGGTCGGAGCCGTCGGGGTCGACGAGGCGCAACGCGAACGGCGGATCGAAGTCGGGCACCACCGGCGGCGGAGCTGCCCGGACATCGTCACCGACGTCGGTGAGTTCACGTTTGAGGACATGCGAGGTCACGTCGGTCGTGCTCCGTTCAGTTCAGCCGGACGCAAGTAGGGTAGCCTAACCAAGGAGTTCCGGCCTTCGGGTACCGGGAACCGGCCTCTGGCCGCCGGAAAAGCAGCGTTTCTGGCCGCTTGGGGTGTCGGCCCATGGCCGCCCAGAATGAAGGAGCAGCACGTAGATGTCACGCGACCTCGGATGGATCCGGCAGTTCCATCAGCCCACGTCCCCGGCGAATCCCCCTCTGTTGATCTTCCCTCACGCGGGCAGCGGGGCATCGACCTACCGGGCGTTCTCCAAAGAACTCAGTGCCTCCTTCGACGTGATCGTCTTCCAATATCCGGGACGGCAGGACCGCGCACGGGAGGCACCGGCCGAGACATTGCCCGATCTGGCTGCGGGTGCCTTTGCTGAGTTCGTCGGATCGAGATGGAACCGGCAGGCAGCGATCACCGTGTTCGGCCACAGCATGGGTGCTGTCACCGCGTTCGAGTTCGTCCGTTTGGCCGAAGCCGGCGGCATCGACGTGCGATTGCTCGGGGTGTCGGCGGCGGTGGCGCCATCACAGGTTGCGGACCTGCCTCCCCACCCGACGGGAGACGAGGAATTGCTCGAGCACCTCTCGGCGCTGAACGGCACCGGTGGTGACGTGCTGGCGAGTGCGGATGTGATGCGGATGGCGTTGCCTGTCATGAAGATCGACTACCGCGCCTTCGATGCCTACTCCTGCGGCACCGAGGTGACGGTCGCGGCCCCGATCCGCGCCATGGGGGGTGCGGAGGACCCCTTCATCACCCCCGGCCAACTGCACGGCTGGGGCAGACACACCACCGGTTCGGTGGATGTGACCGTCTTCGACGGCGGGCACTTCTATCTCGACGAGAACCGTGACGATGTCGCCGAGTTGCTCGTCGCCGAACCCGCTGCAGCACAACAATCGATCCAGCGGTAGCGGAGTCCGCGAATGTCAGCCAACACGAACGATCCGATCGTCATCTCCGGGATGGCCGTGGAAGCGCCGGGAGGAATCGAGGACACGGGAACCTTCTGGGAGGCACTCGTCGCCGGGCGTGAGCTGATCTGTCCTTTTCCCAGAGACCGCGACTGGCCGATCGAGGAGCTGTTCGCTCTGCACCGGCTCGACGGCTGGAGTGCCGTCGCCGATGCCGGAGGATTCCTCGACGGCGCATCGCATTTCGACCCGGGCTTCTTCGGGATCAGTCCACGCGAAGCGATCGCGATGGACCCTCAGCAGCGGGTCGCCATGCGAGTTGCCTGGCGCGCACTCGAGGACGCCGGGATCAACCCCGGTTCGCTGGAGGATGCGGAGGTCGGTTGCTACATGGGTGTGTCGATCAGTGAGTACGGCCCGCGAGCGGCCGCTGTCAACGAGTTCAGCGGTCACCGCATCACCGGAACCGCGCTCGGCGCGGTTGCCGGCAGGATCTCACACAGTCTCGGACTCGTCGGTCCATCGATCAGCGTGGACACGGCCTGTGCTTCGTCGCTGACGGCACTGCACCTGGCTGCCGGGGCGGTCCGCGACGACGAATGTGATTGGGCGCTCGCCGGTGGCGTTTGCGTGATGGGTTCTCCCGCTGCGTTTTACGAGTTCTCCAAGAACAACGGGCTGGCATCGGACGGCCATTGCCGGTCTTATGCGGCCGATGCCACCGGAACTCTGTGGGGTGAAGGGGCCGGCGTGGTTGTCGTCGAGCGCGAATCCAGGGCGCGGGCTCTCGGACACCGAATCCACGGTCGCGTATTGGCAACACGTATCAACCACAACGGCAAGGGAATGCCTATCGTCGTGCCGAGTGCGGCGGCGCAGGTTCGCCTGATCGAGAAGACACTGGCAGCAGCGGAGGTGGACGCCGGCGACATCGGCCTGATCGAGGGACATGGCACCGGCACACCGCTCGGTGACCCGATGGAGCTGACGGCGTTGCAGAACACCTACGGGCAGGGGAGCGCCGGGACGGTGAAGCTGGGATCGGTGAAGTCGAACGCCGGCCACGCCCAGGCTGCCTCGGGGATGCTCGGTCTGATCAAGATGCTGCTCTGCGGCGGCAACGGGCACATCGCGCCGACACTGCACGCCGATCGGCCCACCACGAAGGTCGACTGGGACAGTTCGGCGCTCCGATTGGCCGACGGCCTCGAATACTGGGAGCCGAAAGATGGTGTGCGCTACGGCGCCGTGTCGTCGTTCGGGGTCTCGGGCACCAACGCGCATGCCATCGTCGCGATGCCGGACAGCGCCGTGGCCGTCGAGACAGCGGGAGCCCGCCATGCGTGATCATCGCCTGCCCGACGGCCGGACCGCGGTTCTGCTGTCTGCTGATTCGCCGGAGCTCCTGGCGGCCGAGGCCGGCGCGTTGTCGGCGTACGTGCGCGACAACCCGACGGTGACCCAGAGTGCTGTCGCGGCAATGCTGATGCGCACCCGTGTGGTTCGCAGGCATCGGGCACTCGTGATGGCCTCCGACCGGGATCGGCTCGCCGCCGGTCTGCAGGCCCTCGCAGACGGTGGCGACCATCCGGACGTGGTGCGTGGCCGCGGCCCGGCGACCAGGCGCACAACGGCTTTCGTCTTTCCGGGGCAGGGCAGTCAGTACCCCGGTATGGGGAAGATGTTCTACGATGCGTCACCGGTTTTCCGGGACGAGGTCGACCGGATGAACGACATCTTCGTCGAGTTGTACGGCATCTCCCCCAGGGACTATCTGCTTGATCAGCAGGAGCGCTCGATCGACGCGGACGGGCGTGTGCACGAAGACATCCGCGTGGTACAGCCCGCACTTCTGATGCAGATGATCGCCCTGGCGCAGATGTGGCGTTCGTTCGGCGTGGAACCGATGCTGACGGTGGGGCACAGTCAGGGTGAGATCGCCGCGGCGTACATCTCGGGAGCGATGTCGTTGACGGACGTCATCCACGTGGTGGCCACCCGGGCGAATCTGGTCGTCGAGTTCTCACCGACCGGCTATTCGATGGCGGTCGTCGCCATCGACCGAGATGAGTGCGAGGCGTTACTGGCCGAACATTCGGGGTGGGCCGAGCTGTCGGTGGTCAATTCTCCGCACATCCTGTGCATCTCAGGTGACCGTTCGACGGTGCACGACATGGTCGGAACGCTGACTGCCGCAGGGAAGTTCGCAAAGGAGATCCGGGTCGACTACCCGGCGCACACCTCCATCGTCAGCAGATTCCGAGACGAACTCGGCGAGGCGCTGGCCGACAAGCTCGAGAACTCGAGATTCACAGAGACGTCGACCCCATGCTTCGGCGGCACCCTGGGCAAGGCGATGTCGCCGTCACAATCGCTGTCGGACTACTGGTTCTGGAACCTTCGTAACCGTGTCCGGTTCGATCTCGCGGTCGGCGGCGCCGTGCGCAGTGGGGCGGACACCTTCATCGAGATCGCCGAGCACCCGACGCTGGCGCTTGCCATCCAGGAGAACATTGCGACCGCAGCGCCTGACGCGGCGGTGCCCGTGATCGGGACGTCGCGGCGCAGCGCAGAAGATCTGCGCGAGTTCACACACAATCTGGCCACCGTCGCCGTCAACGACTCCGGCTATCGGTGGGAGTCCCTCGCTGTCGCCGACGAGGAGCCCGTACCCCCGCTGCCCGATTTCCCTCACGTGCAGATGGCGCGGCGGTCGCTGTGGGCCTCGCATCTGGCGCCTGGGCAGGAACTCGAATCGGCAGTGCCTGAGAACGATTCGGCACTGGTGCCCCGTCGTATCACCGAGACGTGGACGCGGCTGGCGCGCCGCACACTGGTGCCACCGCGTTCCATCCTGCTGGTCGACCACACCGGGCGGTGTGAGCAATGGGCCGCCGACCTGTGCGCCGCAGCGCCGGCCCACGGCGCCACCGCCAGCATGTACGGATCGGAGGGACCGTCGGGGTCAGCGCAGTTCGATTCGGTGGTGATCCTGTTGCCGAGTGGTTCCGGTGACACCGTGTCCGAAGCGATCGCGGATCTCTCCGACTTCTTCGGGAACCGGGCCTGGCTGTCGGCCGCGGTCACCGACGCCGCCGAATGCTGGCTCGTGACTGCAGCCGGCGAACACGTCGTGCCAGACGACCCGGTCCCGCACCTGTTCCATGCCGCTGCCAACGCCGGATTCCGCTGTCTGGCAGCCGAGTACCCGCGCACGACGTTCCGGCACCTCGATCTGCCCGGCGACGGTGCACCGTCGGCTTCCGCAGTGATCGGCGCGCTGCACATCGCTGCCGAGCCGGAGTTGGCACTGCGCGGCGCCAAGGTCTACGCAAAACGCCTTGCCTACGTCGACTCTGTAGACGGACGCCCCGCACCCGTGCTCGCGGACGACGCACCGCTCGGGTTCGACGATCCGGCCATCGGTTCGGGTCCTGACGATCACGTGATGATCATCGGTGGAACCGGCAAGCTGGGTCTGGAGTTCTGTGAGTACTTCGCCACGCGCGGCGCAACCAGGATCACTCTTCTCAGTCGGTCAGGTGAAACCGCTTCCACCGCAGGTCGATTGCAGCACATCCGGGGTCTGGGTGGAGCGAGGGTCGACGTTGTGGCGTGTGACGTCGGCGACGAGGCATCGGTTCTGCAGTTCGTGTCCGATCACGTGACCGAGCCGGTGGACGTGGTGGTGCACGCTGCGGTGAACTATGTGGACGCCGAATCCGGTGACATCACACCCGATCTCGTTGCGGCAGCGACACGGTCGAAGGTCGTCGGGCTCATGCAGGTGCTGGCGGCGACACCGCTGGCGCCGAGATGTCGTGTTGTGCTGTGTTCATCGATCGCGGCAACCCTCGGTGGTCGCGGACAGATCCTGTACGCGGCCGGCAACCGGATGCTCGATGTGCTGGCGCGCACCCTGCGCGAACAGGGCATGCGTGCGGCATCGGTGCAGTGGGGGTTGTGGAACGTGCAGGGTCCGCTCGACACGGCCGGCGTCGATCGGGTCGAAGGGGCAGGCGTCATCCCCATGCGGCCTGCGGACGCCTTGTCTGTGGCCTTCACCGGCGCGGCGGCGGACACGATCGTCGCCGCAGCCGACTGGGCCGAGCTACACGACATCGTGTCCCTGTTCGGACATGGGCCCCTGATCGCCGGGCTGGTCCCCGAACGCCCGCCGGCTCAGTTGGCTTCTTCCGAGTTGCCGGCTACACCTTCGCCGTTGGCGGCCGGCTCGCCCACGGCGTCGGAACCGGCCGCACCCGAGAGTCCCGCTGCGCCGGCGGACGGCGCGGTTTTTGCCGAATTGGTCGTCACCGAGCTCAACCGGGTGATGGGCATCGACGGGGGTGACATCGACCGGACCGTGCCGTTGGTCGCGCTCGGGCTCGACTCGCTGCAGGCGCTCGATTTCCGTCGCCGGGTGAAATCCGAACTCGATCGGGACCTTCCGGTGGAGGCGATCCTGGGCGGCGCATCGTTCGACGAGGTGGTCAGGTTGATGGATGTGGGGTCTGAGACCGCCGTCGGCGGGTAACGGTTGTCGCACTCCTGAACGCAGGTAAGGACAGGCTTACCATTTAAGCCCGTGTCGTGGTTCAATAGCGCGTACATGTGGGGAAATCATGAAGTGAACAGAAAGCAGATGTGGTGACCGAGAAATCGAACTCGAGTGTCAACGTGCCGACAGTGTTCGTGGCTGCCGGTGTGTCGGCGGTCATCTCTGCGCTCATAGTGTCCATCGGTGTGGTGGGGGTTTTGTTCGCGGTCGACACCGACAATTCGGCGTCGAACTCCGTCGAACCCACCGTGGTGAATCTCGGGGCCGCGGCGAACCCGCAGGGAACCGTGCAGGCCGGAGCCACGGCTCAGCCGACCACCGCCGCACCCGCCGCTCCTGCGCCGACCACCGCGGCCGCTGCACCCGCACCCGCGGTCGGAGGTGGCACCACCTCGGGTGGCGGCTACGCACCGCAGGCCCCCGCGGCACCGGCGACAACCGAGGCGCCCGCAGCCGAAACGGCTGCGCCCGCGGCGTTGTCCGCAGGAGAACTGCAGAACAAACTGAAATTGGTGCTGAACGGCTCGAGTGCGCAGAAAGCCGATGAACTCGAGGCGGGCACCCGGGGCGTGCCGGTGGGTGAGGGGATCGGCAACACGCTGCGGACGTTCGAGCCCGCCGGTGTGAAATGGCGAATCGCGGGCCCGGTGACTGTCAACGGAAACACCATGTCCGCCAACCTCATCCTCTCGTCGCCGGGTTTCAACGACGCGACGATGGGCCTGACCTGGGTGTGGAAAGACAACAAGTGGAAGCTGTCCAACACCAGCGCCTGTGAGGTCGCCGGGTACGCGCAGGTTCCGTGCGCGCTGTAGCGCCGCCTGCATCTGCCGTCGGACCGTGATCGCTAGGGGCGTTCCATGCCAGAAGACCTGATAGCCCGCCGCAAAGAACTGCTCCGCCGAAAGCTCGTCGACAGCGGCCTCGCATCCGACGTCACCGCTCCGGTTCGCACTCGATCGGCCGGCGAGCGCTCGCCGCTGTCGGTGGGACAGGAGCGGCTGTGGTTCCTACAGACCCGCGACCCTGATGACACCACCCTCAATGTCTGTGTGGCATACCGGTTGTCGGGCCGCCTGGACGTCGGTCGGCTACGCGCGGCGCTCTCCGACGTGGTCGGACGCCACGAGATCCTGCGCACCTCCTACGGCGTGGGCGACGATGGGGTCCCGTACCAGTCGGCTGCCGAGCACGTCGAGGTGCCTTGGAGTGAACACGACCTGACCGATCTTGCCGAGCAGAGTCGCTCTCGCCGTCTCGAGGTACTCGCCCGACGTGAGTTCGGACGGCCGTTCGACCTCGCCCGGGACGTGCTGATGCGGGCGACACTGGTCCGAACCGGCCGCGACGAGTGGGTGTTCATCTTTGTCGTCCACCACATCTGCTGGGACGACGACTCGTGGGCGGTCTTCTTCGACGACCTGAATGCGGCCTACGGCGGGCGCTCCGCACCCCGGGCGCCGACCCAGTTCCTCGACGTGGCAACCGATCCTGCCGCCCTCGACGTGGACGACCCAGCGATCGCGTACTGGCGCGAATTGCTCAGCCCGGCTCCGGAATGGCTGGAACTTCCGGCGGAGACACCCGGTGTCGCGTCCAAGAACGCAGGGCGCGCTTCCAGGTCGATGCCCTCGGATGTGATGGAGGCGGTGAACGAGCTCGCTCGCGCGGCCTCGACAACACCCTTCACAGTGCTGTTGGCAGCCTTCGGGACATTGATCCACCGGTACACCGGTGCGACGGACTTCTTGGTGGCCGTACCCATCACCGACCGCCGGAAGTCTGGCGCCGACAGGGCGATCGGGTACTTCGGCAACACGGTGCTGGTGCGGACGACCATCAACCCCCGGGCCCCCTTCGCCGACCTCATCGCAGCCACTCGAGACAACGCTCTCGGTGCCTTCGGTCACCAGCATGTCGGCATCGACCGGGTGGTGCGCGAGCTGAACCCGGAGCGGTCTGGTGGCGACGGGCTCGAACAGATTGTCCGACTGAGTTTTTCCACGCGCAAGAGTGCGGTCGGGTTCGCGCTCGACGGCGTGACGGCCGAACAGCTCGACCTTGCCGCTTCGGTGACCCAGATGCCTCTCGGGCTGACGGTGGTGCGCGATGACGACGGCGCATCTGTGGAAGCCGAGTACTTCACGGATGTGCTCGACCACGCAGTCGTCGACGACATGCTGGCCGCCTACGTGCGGTTGCTCCACGAGGCTGTCGCGTCGCCCGGCACACCAATCGTCGACCTCGACATCCTGGGGGAGCGGCGAGCAGAACTCATCGAGCGTTCGCACGGTGATCAGGTCTCCGCGATACCCGCCACGCTGCCGGAGATGTTCGAGAGTCGGGTCAGGGCACATCCGGACCATCCCGCGATCATCGACGACAACCACACCCTCACCTACGCCGATCTCAACGCCCGGTCCAACCGTCTGGCCCGCTGGTTCATCTCACGCGACATCGGACCCGAAGACCTTGTGGCACTGAGTCTGGCCGCGTCGGTCGAGTTCGTCGTGGCGGCGGTCGCCGTGCTCAAGGCGGGCGCCGCGTACCTGCCGATAGATCCGTCCTACCCGCAGGACCGGATCGACTTCCTCGTCGACGACGCCAGGCCGCGAATCGTGTTGTCCCAGGCTGATCTGGCCGCTGCTGAGCGGGCGGCCGAGGCTCTGTCCGTCGTCGACCCAGTGGACGCGGACCGAATCCGTCCTCTGCTCCCGGCTGGTCTGGCGTACGTCATCTACACCTCCGGTTCCACCGGCCGGCCCAAAGGTGTGCCGGTGCCCCATGCCGCGATCGCGGACCATCTCGCCGGCTTCCATGCCCAATTCGGGATGACCGCCGAGGACCGGCTGGTTCAGACATCGTCGGTCAGCTTCGATGCCTCGCTGTTCGAGGTGTTCTGCACGCTCACCCTGGGGGCCACGCTGGTGATCCCCAAACCCGATGGGTTGCAAGATATCCCGTACATGGCAGACCTGTTGGTGCGCCAGGGCGTCACCGTCATGCACATGGTTCCCTCCATGCTGGGGATGTTCCTGTTGCTGCCCGGGGTCAACGAGTGGACAACGCTGCGCCAGATCCCCGTCGGTGGCGAAGCACTGCCCGGTGAGATCGCAGACAAGTTCGGCACGGTGTTCGACGCCCAGTTGCGCAACAACTACGGCCCCACCGAAGCCGTTGTCGCGGCCACCCACTACCCGGTCGACGGACCCCAGGGTGTCCGGATCGTGCCGATCGGTGTGCCGAACCGCAACGTGACGGTGTACATCCTCGACCCCGCGCTGCACCTCGTGCCGACCGGAGTGGTCGGCGAGATCTACATCGGCGGAGAGCAACTCGCGCGTGGATACCTCGGCCGTCCGGCACTGACCGCCGAGAGGTTCGTCGCCGATCCGATGTCGCCGGGTGGCCGGTTGTACCGGACGGGCGACCTCGCGCGCTGGAACGTCGACGGCGACATCGAGTTCGTCGGCCGGATCGATGAGCAGGTGAAGATTCGCGGCTTCCGGATCGAACTCGGCGAGGTCGAGTCGGCGCTCGCCGGCCACCCTGCGGTTGCCCGGGCCTTGGTCATCGTCACCGACGATCCACGTATGGGCGCCTCGCTGGCGGCTTACCTTGTCGCCGAACGTGATCAGACCATCGAGATCGGAGCCGTCCGGGACCACGCTGCTTCGGTGTTGCCGGAATACATGGTGCCGAGCGGCTTTGCCCTGATCGACGAGATACCCCTCACCGCACACGGGAAACTCGATCGCCGAGCGCTTCCGGAACCGGTGAGCAGCCGGCCTACCGAGTCACGTGCACCCACCACCCCGACCGAGATCCGTGTTGCCGCACTGTTCGCGTCCCTGTTCGGTCGCGATGACATCGGCGCAGATGACTCCTTCTTCGAACTCGGCGGGCACTCGTTGCTGGCGGCGCGCTTGGTCACGCAGATCCGGACCGAGTTCGGAGTGGACATCGACGTCCGGGCACCGTTCGACACGCCCACCGTTGCCGGCTTGGCAACGTGGCTGGTGGCCCAGGTGCGCAGCGAGTTCGGCATCGACCTCGACGCGCATGACGATGACGACGGCGGGGACTGGGATCTCGGCAGCAGTTCGATCGGGGAGGCTGCGGCGCAAACTCTGACCGGGGCACCGCGACGGCCCGCGATCTCTGCTCACACCGAGGCGCCAGAAAACGTGCCCCTGTCGTACTCACAGCTCGCGATGTGGTTCGCCCGTAGCTTCGAAGGACCGAGTGCGGTCGGGAACATCCCGATGGCGGTGCGGATCGATGGTCCGCTTGATGTGCCTGCCCTGACCGACGCACTGGGCGACGTGATCGCTCGCCACTCGGCTCTGCGGACAACGTTTGTCGAGCGAGAAGGTGTGCCGTATCAGGTTGTCGGACCCGTCGAGCCCGCAGTGTTGCCACTCACGGTGGTGAACGGTACGTCGATTGCCGAGAAGGAAGCGCAGCTGAGCGCCGAACTCGACCGGGTGGCCGGCCACACTTTTGCGATCGAATCCGAACGGCTGATCCGTACGGAGCTGTTCTCACTGGGCGAGAACTCGCATGTGCTGTCGATCTTGGTGCATCACATGGTGATCGACCACTGGTCGTTCACTGTGCTGCTGGCCGACGTGGTCACCGCCTACCGCCACCGCCTCGACCATCGGTCGGCGCCGCCCTGGCTGCCTCTGCCGATCCAGTACAGCGATTACGCGTTGTGGCAACGCGACCTCTTCGAGCCAGGCGCGGTGGCGCACGACGTGGGTGATGCGCAGCTCGAGTACTGGCGGTCGACGTTGGCGGGCATTCCCGACCACATCACCGTCGCAGCGGACCGTCCCCGGCCCGCGGTGCTCGGAAAGACCGGCGAGATCGTGACTTTCGCGGTGCCCGCAGATCTGCGCGCGAAGTTGCGTGCGGTGGCCGATCGCGTCGGCGTCAGCGAGTTCATGTTGCTGAACTCTGCGGTGGCGACCCTGCTGCACAAATTGGGCGGTGGCGACGACATCACCATCGGTACGCCGGTCGCCGGCCGGACCGACGAGGCCACGGCCGACATCGTCGGGCTGTTCGCGAACATGGTGGTGTTACGCAACGACTTCAGCGGCGACCCGACCCTGCACGACGTCCTCGTCCGCGGGAGGGATGCAGCGCTGGGAGCGTACGCCAACCAGGACGTGCCCATCGAGCGCCTCGTCGAAGCGCTCAACCCGCGCCGCACCCGGTCGCGTAATCCACTGTTCCAGGTAATGATGCACTTTCGGGATGAGCACAGTCGAGATGAGCACGGCCGCGAAGAGAGCAGTGGCTCCGGCGCATCGGCACTGACCGACGGCACCACGATCTCGTTGCTGCCGGTGGACTTCGAGACATCGTTCCTCGACCTGAACATCATCTTCGCCTCGCAGGCCGACGGCGGTCTGGCCGCACGTCTCGTGGCGTCGACGGATCTCTACGACCGCGACACCGCCGAAGAGATGGCCCGCCGAATGGTCGTCATGCTCGAGCACTTTGCCCACCACGTGGACACCCCGGTGGAGAAGGCGGATGTGCTTCTTGCCGACGAGCGCCACCGCCTGCTCGACCAGTGGTGCGATGGAGGACCGCTTGATGTCGAGGCCTTCCGGGCCAGGATGAATGCCCTCCCTGCCGACAGCGACACTGTTGCGATCCGGCGGGGCGACGATGTCCTCGACTACCGTTCGCTCGCCGATGATCTGGCGCGCAACGACTCAAGTGGCCCTCTGTCCGATGTCGTCTCGGTTGTGCGCAGTGCGCTGCACGGACATCCGTGTCATCTTCCGGTTCCGAGCACCGACGCCATTCGGTTGATCGCTGTTCGGTCCGGCGACCCGGTGATGGTCTCGGAACTTCTCGCCGGATTGTCGGACGGAGCGACCGTGGTGCTGGCCACCGACTCCGAACGCACCGATCCGGCCGCCCTGGCCGCTGCGGTCGCCGGGCAGTCGGCGCAGAGGGTGGTCGCCTCACCGGACATGCTCGGCATGCTCCCGCACTCGGGGGTGTCGATGATGCCGTCGGTGCGGACTTGGGTGGCTGCCTCGGTCAGCACCCAACCATCTCTGGGCGAGACGCTCGGGTCCCTGTCTGCTGGCTCGGTTGCTGAGTATCGTTACACGGCAGGGGATCTCGACGCCGTCCTGGTGACGGGCGAACTGTCCGGTCCCCACTCCGGACGTCCGGTCCCAGGCTCGAAGGTACTGGTGCTGGGCGCACAACTCGACCCGGTTCCGCGGGGGGTGGTGGGCGACGTCCACGTCCAGGTGGCGGGGTCGGAACTCGTGCGCACCGGTGACAAGGCGAGGTGGGACCGCACCGGTTCGCTTGTCTTCCAGATGCAGTCCGAGGCCACGGTGGCCGGTGGGGTCGTGGGCGTCGCCGGCGGTGGCGAACAGCCGCAGACCGACACCGAGCGCGCGATCTGCGATGTACTCGCGGAGTTACTCGAGATCGACGGAGTGGGTCGCGATGACAACTTCTTTGCACTAGGTGGCGACAGCGTCATCTCCATCCAGCTCGCCGGAAAGCTTGCAGCGGAGAACATCCCGCTCACGCCGCAGATGATCTTCGATCACCACACGATCGCCGAAGTGGCCGCCGCGGTCGATGAGGCCCGTGCCGCAGTTCCCGGACCGGACGAGGACCCCGTGGTCGGCCGGCCCGAGGCCTCCGCACCGACCCATGCGCCGATGTCTGTCTCCGGGTTGAGTGACGACGCTCTGGCAGCCCTCACCGCCTCGTGGAAACCGGGTTCATGACCGAGGACGTGGTCAACCGCTCCGCACCCGCCATCGAGGACGTTCTGGCACTGAGTCCCCTTCAGGAGGGCCTGTTCTCGCTCGCCGAGATCGCGGGCGACGACCTGGATCTGTACACGATGCAATTCATCGTCGACATCAGCGGCGATGTGGACACTGAGTTGTTGCGCAGAAGCGTCGAGGTGATCCTCGAGCGCCACCCGAACCTGCGGGTCTCCTTCTGGGACCGCGACATCCCGAAACCCGTACAAATCGTTCCCACCTGGGTCGAACTGCCGTGGACCGAGCGTTCCGCGACCCCGGACGAGTTCGATTCCATCGCCGGATCCGAGCGGCGACGAAAGTTCGACCTGTCCCAGGGCCCCGCACTGCGTGTGGTGCTGGTGAACATGCCCGACGACCGCCGGCGACTGCTGATCACCGCGCACCACATCTTGATGGACGGATGGGCCGTCGCGATCTTCTTCCAGGAGATGCTGGCTGTGTACGAGGCGGGCGGCGATGGCCGGTCATTGCCTCTGCCGCGTCCATACCGCGACTACATCGGCTGGCTGGCAGCCCAGGACGATGACTCAGCGTTGGCGAGTTGGGTCGACTACCTCGCGCCGTTGCGTGGTCCGCTGATGCTGGCCGAAGGCCGAGGGGCCCAGCCGGATTCGGTCCCGCGGCGCACGAGAGTCCAGCTGGACCGGTCCGACACCACCAGGCTGACTTCGTGGGCGCGGACCCAAGGACTGACGGTGAACACCGTTGTCCAATACGCCTGGGCAGTGGTGTTGGGACGGCTGACCGATCGGCGTGATGTGGTGTTCGGCACCACCATCTCGGGCCGACCGGACTCCCTGCCCGGCGTCGAGGGCATGATCGGTCTGTTCATCAACACTGTTCCCTCTGTGGTCGTCTTCGAACCCGGCACATCGGTGGCGGAAAGTCTTGCGACACTGCAGCGAGACTCTGCGCGGATGCGTGATCTCGGCTATCTCGGTCTGTCTGCGGTGCAGCGTGCCGCGGGGCACGGCAGTCTCTTCGACACCCTGTTCGTCTTCGAGAACGCCCCGATCGGTGCGGTGACCGACCCTCTCAGCACCAGCGATGGGACGCGGTTTCTGCCCGTGGCGATGGAGAGCCTCGCGCACTACCCTCTGACCATCGCTGCGTACCTGCAGAACGGTTCCCTGGTGGTGATGGCCGAGGCCATCGACGAGGCCCTTCCGCATCTGTCCGCCGCAGACATCGCCGAGCGGATCCTGCACGTCCTCAGGCAGATTCCCGATTCCGGATCTGCCGGCCCCCACACGCTCGACGTGCTCCTACCCACCGAGCGCACTGCCGTGCAACGCAGTACCGCTGTCGATGACGTGCCCACCGGCACCATCGCTGCCGCGTTCCTCCGCCAGGCCGCGGTGACCCCAGACGCGACCGCACTCACCACCACGACCGCCACGTTCACCTATGCCGAATTACGCGACCGCGCACTGCGTGTGGCCCAGGAACTCGGCCACCGCGGGGTCGGTCCGGAAGACGTGGTCGCGATCGCGCTGGAGCGGTCGGCCGATTCGGTGATCTCGATTCTCGGTGTGCTGGCGGCGGGTGCGGCATACGTCCCCGTGGATGTCTCGTTGCCGGCGGCGCGGATCGGATCGATTCTGCGACAGTCGAATTCCACTTTCGTGATCACCACGTCGGCTGTGATACCTGCGGAGCTCCCGAACGGTGCCGCAACCGTACTGCGACTCGACGACCCGGCGGTCATCGATTCGATCGCACGCCGAGAACCCGTGCCGCCGTCGGTGCCGGGCGAGGCAGATCTCAGCGCGTACCTCATCTTCACCTCCGGTTCGACCGGTGAACCCAAAGGTGTCATCGGTACCAATGGCGCCGTGCTGAGCTACTTTGCCGACCACCGGGACCGGGTGTACGCGCCCGCGAAGAATCGCCTCGGCCGCCCGTTGCGCATCGCTCACGCGTGGTCGCTCAGTTTCGACGCGTCGTGGCAACCACTGGTCGGTCTGCTCGACGGGCACAGCGTCCACCTGTTCGACTCCGAGGACATGCGTGATGCCGACGCTCTGGTCGAGGGGATCATCACGCACGGAATCGACATGATCGACACATCCCCGTCGATGTTCGGGCAACTCTGGGGTGCCGGGTTGATTCCGGCGAACAGTAGACGCACACCGCTGTCTGTGCTGGCGCTCGGCGGCGAAGCCATCAGCGCGGCACTGTGGAAACAGTTGCAAGAGTTCGACGATCTGGACGTCTACAACTGCTATGGACCCACCGAGACCACTGTCGAAGCCGTGGTCGCAACGGTCAAGGAATCACCCACCCCCACGGTCGGTCAGGCCGTGGACCGCATGACGGCGCACGTTCTGGATTCCGCTCTGCGGCCCGTGCCGCGTGGTGTGGCAGGGGAGCTGTATCTCGCCGGCGATCAGGTCACCCGCGGTTACGCAGCGCAGCCCGGGATGACCGCCGGTCGGTTTGTCGCCGACCCCACCGGTGCCGGCGACAGGATGTATCGAACCGGGGACCTGGTCCGGCACCTGCCCGACGGCAAGCTGACCTTTCTCGGCCGCGCTGACAGTCAGGTGAAGATCCGGGGATATCGCATCGAGATCGGCGAGATCGAGAGTGCTTTGCGCGGCGTGCCGGGTGTGAAAACGGCTGCGGTGGTGGTGCTTCGACGCGCGGCCGGGGCCACGCTGGTCGGCATTGTTGTGGGGACGTCCGTCTCGGATCAACAGATTCGTGCGTTCCTCGCCGAACGCCTGCCCACCCATATGCTTCCCGCCCGAGTGCTGACGCTCGAGTCCTTGCCGATGACATCAAACGGCAAGCTGGACAACGACATCCTGACGAGTTTGGCCCGAGATGCTCTCGCGGCCAGGACAGGCGCCGATGCGCTGCCGACGACGGACACCGAGCGAGCCTTGTGCACGGCGTTCGCCGAACTGATCGGTGGGCCCCCACCAGGCGTCGACGAGGACTTCTTCGATCTCGGGTTGGACAGCATCGTCGCCATGTCGCTGGTGAACGCGCTCAGACGGTTCGGCGTGCACGTCAGTCCGCGAGCGGTTCTCGAGAACCCCTCGGTGCGCTCTCTTGCCGCGGCCATCGATGCTGGTGAGGTGGCAGTGGTCGACGGCGACGGTGAGCACGACGGTCCCGGCGAGGTGGTTGCACTGCCGATCGTCCGCTGGATGTACGACTACGGCCGTTTCCGCCGGTTCACCCAGACGACCCTGATCGCGTTGCCCGAGGGTGTGACGGACGGCGACGTGCAGTCGGTGCTGCAAGCGCTGCTCGACCGTCACGACATGCTGCGGTCGAAGCTGTACTCCGATCCGTCTGGCCACCGGCTCGTGACGCGAGAGATCGGATCGGTGAGCGGGGCGGACATCATCGACACGGTTGTGGTCGGCGAGGACCTGGGCCGTGCAGTCGAGGACGCCGCCCGGATCGCAGCGGGACGGATCGACCCCGAGGCCGGCGCCATGATGGCCGCTGTTCGATTGCAGAACCCGGTCGGTGGCGACGTGTTGCTCCTCGCCATCCACCATCTGGCGACAGATGCGGTGTCCTGGCAGATACTCTTCGGCGATCTCGCCGAGTGCGGACGCATGCTGAGCGAAGGATCGGTGCCCGTTCTGGGACGTGTGTCCACCTCCTATCGTCGCTGGACGCACTTGCTCACCGAGCGGAGCGGATCCGAGGACGTTCTTGCGCAGCAGGACTATTGGATCGGTCAACTCGCGGGGCCCGATCCGGAGATCGGGGAGCGGGTGCCCGATCCGGCCGTCGACGACTGGTCGTCCCTGCAGACCACCGACGCACACACCACCACCGAGATCACCGGCCGTGTGCTGGCGAAACTGGCGGGTGAGGACGCCGGGATGCGCGAGTTCCTGCTGACTGCCCTCACCATTGCCGTGACGACGTGGCGAACCGTCAATGGGCAGGACAACACCGGCGGTGCTTTGATCGCCCTCGAGGGACACGGCCGCGAAGACGGCGTGGTGGCAGGCGAAGTGGACACCTCCGAGACCGTCGGGTGGTTCACCAGCGTCTTCCCGGTCCGGCTCGGTGCGGGCAATCCGGTTGACCTCGACGCGGTCACACGCGCACCGGAAGTTGCAGTTGCCCTGTTGGATTCGGTCACCTCGCATGTCAACGCCATCCCGCGTCGCGGGATCGATTATGGCTTGCTGCGCCATGTCGAGCGGGTTCCGGGACTCGTGGATCTTGCCGACCCGCAGATCGAGTTCAACTATCTTGGCCGGTTCGATCTGAGTTCGGCCGGAGCGACGGACAACCCCCGACCGTGGTCGGCCATCACCGACCTCGAACTTAACGGCCATCTGCCCACCGCTCCAGAACCCGAGCTGCCGCTCCGGTACGCACTGGACGTGGTCGCAGTGGTCCGGGGCACGGCCGAGGGGCCGCAATTGGTCACCAGCCTGCGCTGGAGTGAGTCGCTGATGAACGCCAGGCAAGCCGACGATCTCGCCGGTATCTGGCAGCAGTCCGTGGCCGCGCTGGCCCGCACCCTCTGACGTCGACTCTCGGCCGCGACTGGGCTGGTTGCCTACCGACGCGGGGAGCCGAGAACCAGACTGCCCATGGCACATTCGGTCATCTCATCGACGCCGGCCAGTTCGGCGAATGCGGCAGTGTCGCAATAGCCCTGCGCCACCGAGCCCAGGCCCATGTCGGTGGCCACGAGCGACATCGTCTGGGTCAGGACCCCGACATGTTTGAGCATGACGGCGTAAGGAATCTGCTCGTAGGTCCACATCACCCGGCCTACGCGGGCGGCGAAGACGAACAGGATCTGCGGCAGCTGTCCGTCGGCGAGAGTCAGCGACGACGGGGTGAGCAGTCGGCTGATCGCCGGATGGTCGATGGCGGCCACCGGACGCAATGCGTGATCGAAGGCGTCGTAGTGGTACATCCCGGGAGCGAGTCCATGAACCTGTCGCACAACGGGATACACCTCCATCTCGTACAGACCCCCGCCCGACGGGAACGGCCGGGACGGGAACTCCTCGTCCCCGATCACCCGCAGCGTCCGGTTCCGTGCCGTGCGGAAGAGGAACTCTCCGAGTTGGTCGACGCTGGGCGGAGATTGAGCCACGAAGTCGCGGCACGAGGTACGGTCCTCGATCGCGGTGGTGAGTGAATCCCCGGCGACGCGCAGGCTGTCCAGGTCGGGGGCGGGCAGGGCGATCGGCTCGGTGGCATACGCGGTCTTGCGAGCGGGCAGTGGCGGGAACGTGCCGGCCGCCCATTTGGTCGGCCCGAAGCGTCCCCAGTCGCGGGTGCGCACACCGAACGTGCTCCGGCGATGGAACCACAATTCGTGCGGACCCCAACTGCGGGTGGCGAAGTCGTCGTGCTCGGATCGCGGGTCGGTGACAAAGCCCGCCCAGCCCAGGTCGTCGGCCAACCTCGACAGGGCATCGGCAGAGAGCTCTCCGGTGGCGGACAGCCCTCCAATGGCCGCGAGCACCCGTCCGTCGTGTATCTCGATGTCACACCACGACATCGGATGTTCTGCAACACAACGGTCGTCGATCCGATGGATCACGGCGAACTTCGACAGGGTGATCGGTACCCGGCCGGCCTCGGGGGCCGTTCGCGCCGGCGGAGGCGCAAACGGCAGCAGCGAGTACAGGTCCACTCCGCCCGACCGGACGGTGACCGTCAGCAGTCCTGCCGTCAGGAGACGATCGAGCAGAGGGCTGACACGGGTGTCGGCCGGGTCGAGGAGGGCGGGCTCTCGGCCCAGCGCTTTGAGCAGCCGGATCTGTTCGGGTGACAGCCCGGTGAGGCGCTGTTTGTCGGGCAACAACACCGCCACGCCGCCGGGGGCGGTCATGCAGGACGCTCCCGGCCGGAAGGCGTAGACGAACTGCAAGTCACCCACCGGAGGTGGGCTCGCCCCGGTCACTGGGCAGCGGCGTCGAATGCGGGCGTGATCTTGTCGAGGACGTACGGAAGTGACAGCGGCGAAGGTTGATTGATGCCGCTGATCTCGGCGACACTGAGCCACGACACGGCTTTGTCCTTGACCGAAGTCAGGTTCTTGTATCCCGGCAGACTTTCGAGGGCGCCCCGCATCTGCGGCGAATTGGCCGTCACCACCAGCAGATCCGAGTTCATCAGCGGCACGTTCTCGGTGGAGATCGGGAAACGCGGTTCACCGTTCTTCTTGAACGTGTCGAGCAAGCTGGGGGCCATCGCCATACCGAGTGACGAGAACAGGGTGGCCGCACCGTCATTGGGATCACCGAAGACCTGGATCTGGTCATTGGTGAACATGTACGCCAACGAGAAGGTCTTGCCGTTCAGCCCGGGATGGTCCTGCTTGATCTGGTCGACCTTGGCGTGGACACCGTCGATGATCTCCTTGGCCTTGTCGGGCTGGCGTAGCACGGTACCCATGAAGGTCACCATGTCTTCCCACGGATCGACCTGCTGGCCGGTGATCGACGGGATGGTGGGGGCGAGCTTGTTCAGCTTCTCGTAGGTCTCCTGCTGTTCGCCGAAGTTCGTCGACAGGATGAGCTGTGGATCGACGGCCGCGACCTGACTGGCGACGTCGCGAGCAGGGTCCACCGACTGCGACGAGGCAAGGCGTTCCCCCACCCACGGCGTGGGTTCCTTGGTCAGCAGTTCGACGTTGTCGAGGTAGGCCACCGGCGTCACACCGAACGCGAGGGCAACATCGGTCCACTGCGTACCGAGGGTGACAATCCGTTCCGGTGTGCCGTCGATGGTGACCTGGCCCATCGAGGTGTTCACCTGGATGGGACCGCCTGCGGAGTCGTCCTTTTCCTCGGGCGAACTGCAGGCGGAGATGAGCAGGATCAAGACGGCGAACACTGCGGTGAGGGCCGGGGCCCCGAGGCGGGTGAAGCGGGTGGACATCTGCACTCTTTCGCTGACGGTCATTTCCAGTAGGCCTGCGACTTGATCGCGGACTTGGGGATCTTGTGTATCGACTTGAGCGACTTGACGATGTCGCGCGTGGTGTGGAACTCGCAGGCAACCCATGCGTATGCCCCTGGGCCGCAACTCAACTCGCTTGCAGCCCTTCGCAGGGCCTGCCCCTTGTCTCCCCGGTCGAGCCACTGCACAGTTGTGCGGGGAGTGGAGCGCAGCGGTAGATCGCGATCCGAGTCGTGCTGGCACTCGAGCCAGACGCGCACCGGCACGTCGCCGACGACGTCGAGCAGCGAGTTGATCGCAGGCAGGGACGCGGGGTCACCGAAAAGGAGGTACTCGGCTGGGGGCGGTGTCGGGATCTCGAACTTCGAACCCATCACCGACGCGTCGATCTCGTCGCCGGCCCCCGCGGAGGTCGCCCAGTCCGATGCCGGGCCGGGGTGGAGCGCGAACTCGATGTCGAAGCGGTCGGCCGCCGGGTCGGGGTCGACGAGGGTGTATCCCCGTTGCTGCACCTTGTCACCGTTCGGGATCCACAGCCGGACCCACTGGGTCGGGTGACTCGGGTGGTGTTCCAGCAACCCCCCGGCTGCGAATCCGAGACGGATGTAGCGGTCGGTGATCTGCTGTTTGCCCGTCACCGTGAGTCGGTAGTCGTTCGCCCCGAACGCCTTGAGGGCCAAACCTGACAGTCCTCTGGTCATGGGGTGAGCTTAGCCTAAGCTCCCTATGGATCGTGTTGCCGTGTTGTAATGGGCAAATGCAGCCGCAAGACGACGATCCGACGCAGGAGATCCGGGCCGTCGAACCGGAATCAGGCGTCAACACGGCGACCGTTCTCGTGGCCGTGGGGGTCTCGGCCGTGGTCGCCGCCCTGATCGTGACCAGCGGCCTCGTCTTGATCCTCATCCTCCACACCCGGTGAGTCACCGTCAGTTGCACAGGCTGTGTCGCCCCGGTGACGAGTTTGTGTGAGGGGTGGTCGGATGCCGCCGATGACCGTCATGATGGTCACTGCGTCCATGGCGTCCTCCGATGGCGCCGAAGAGCTCAGTGAACGATGATCTCTCGAAGGCGCCGAGTACCGAACTGACAGGATCGAAGTCATGACTGGCCAGACCACCACCGCATCGTCGCTGTACCGCGATTTGACCAGGATCACCCGGGCACTGCGTCAGCGGACCGGCCAGCATTCGCAGCCGCTCAGTGCCTTGTCGGCGATGTGGGTCCTGATGGCCGCCGAGGCGCCGATTCGGCTCTCCGAACTGGCCGAACGTGAAAACGTCACGGTGCCAACGATGTCGCGGATCGTGACCGCTCTCGAACGGGACGGTCTGGTGGCCAGGACCGCCGATCCGGCCGACGGCCGGGCGAGTCTGCTCGCCCTCAGTGACGCCGGCAACGAACTGGTGAACGGTAGCCGATCGCGTCGTATCCAGGCTTTGGAGAAGGCACTCGATGGACTCGACTCCGCCGAGCGTGAAGTGCTGGGCCGCACCCTGCGCGTGGTCGCCGACGAGTTGGTGGAAGATCGCGACCAGTGACCCGCCCGTCCTAGCCGAGTTCGACGATCACGGGCGCGTGATCGCTGGCGCCCTTGCCCTTTCGTTCCTGACGGTCGATCTCGGCACCGGTCACCCGCGCGGACAACGCCGGTGAACAGAGTGCGAAGTCGATGCGCATCCCCTCTTTGCGTGGGAACCGTAACCGCGTGTAGTCCCAGTACGTGTAGACCCCCGGACCAGGTGTGTGGGGGCGCACCACATCGGAGAACCCGGCATCGACCACCGCACGGAACGCCTTGCGCTCGGGCTCGGATGTGTGTGTCTTGTCGGCGAAGAGCGCGGGGTCCCAGACATCGTCGTCGGTGGGGGCGATGTTCCAGTCGCCGGTGAGCGCGATCTGCGCCGCCGGGTCGTCGGTGAGCCATCCCGCCGCAGTATCACGCAGCGCAGCAAGCCATTCCAGCTTGTACGTGTAGTGGGGGTCGTCGAGGCTGCGGCCGTTGGGCACGTAGAGACTCCATACCTGCACCCCACCACACGTGGCACCGATGGCCCGGGCCTCGACCGCGGGATCCACGTCGGCGTCTTTGCTGAACCCCGGTTGGTTGTCGAATGCGGTGCGGATGTCGGTCAGCCCGACCCGCGACGCGATGGCCACGCCGTTCCACTGGTTGTATCCGATCGTGGCGAGGTCATATCCTGCCGCCGCGAACCCCATGGCGGGGAACTGGTCGTCGTTGCACTTGGTCTCCTGCATGGCCAGCACATCGATGTCGGCCCGTTCGAGCCAATCAACGACCCTTTCACTCCGGGCCCGGATGGAGTTGACGTTCCAGGTGGCGATACGCATGCCTCCGAGTTTTTCATACCGGAGGGGTAGGCTGGCGACACCGGGACCTATCAGGTTCTCAATCAAGGGATCGCCACATGGCCGACAAATCGCCCCGTCAAGGAATGTCAAAGAAATCCGGCAAGTCCCTCAAAGAAAAGCGTGCCATCAAGAAGGGCAAGACCGAGTCCGCCCCGGGCGAGACCATCTTCAGCGGCAACAAAAAGCGCTGACTTGCAAAATCTTTCGATCGGCATACTCGCTCACTCGGCAAAAGAAAACGAACGACGGCTACCGATTCATCCCCAGCACTTCCGCAAGATCGAGCCGGACGTGCGGAGTCGGATCTCGCTGGAGCACGGCTATGGCCGGCATTTCGGGGTGACCGATGCCGACCTGCGCCCGCTGGTCGGCAACATCGGCACCCGCGAACAGCTCATCGCCGACTGCGACGTGGTGTTGCTCCCCAAGGTCCAGGCCGCAGATCTGCTGGACATGCGTGTGGGACAAACGGTTTGGGGATGGCCGCACTGCGTGCAGGACGAGGCGCTCACGCAGGTGGCGATCGACCGGCGACTGACGCTGATCGCCTTCGAGGCGATGAACCACTGGACCGCCGAGGGTGGTTTCGCGCTGCACGTTTTCCACAAGAACAACGAACTGGCCGGATACAGCTCGGTACTGCACGCACTCGAATTGGCGGGCAAGACGGGTGACTACGGCCGCAGGCTCAAGGCGACCGTGATCGGGTTCGGCGCCACCGCGCGTGGCGCAGTGACCGCACTGAACGCCCACGGTGTCGACGACGTCACTGTGTTGACCAACCGTGACGTCGCGGCTGTCGGCTCACCCATCCACTCGACCCAGATCGTCCAGCTAGAGCACAACGAATCGGGCAAGCCCCAGGGCATGTGGGCGGAGTCGGCAGACGGCCGGGTTCCGGTGGCCGAGTTCCTCGCCGGCAACGACATCGTTGTCAACTGCGTCCTGCAGAACACCGACATGCCGTTGACGTTCCTGGACGAATCCGATCTGGCGGGCTTCGCGCCCGGCAGCATCATCGTCGACGTGTCCTGCGACGAGGGAATGGGCTTCAGCTGGGCGCGGCCGACCACCTTCACCGATCCTTCGTTCATGGTCGGCAACAACGTTCTGTACTACGCGGTCGACCACAGTCCGTCCTATCTGTGGGACTCGGCCACGTGGGAGATCAGTTCGGCGCTGCTGCCGCATCTCGAGACGATCCTGCAGGGGCCCGCAGCGTGGGACCGCGTCCCGACCGTGTTCCGGGCAATCGAGATCCGCGAGGGTGTTGTCAAGAATCCGAGCATTCTCTCGTTCCAGCACCGGTCCGCCGAATTCCCGCATGGGGTGGAAGCGGCCGAAAGACGAAACACGTACGAAAACTCACGCTAACGGTGCGGTTTCAGTCGCCGGATACCTTGCGGCATGACTGAAACCGTTGCACAGTCGGAAACCTCCGACTATCTCGAAAAGCGTCAACTACGCAAGGGCACGGCCGGCTGGGTACTGCTGGCCGGGCTCGGCGTGAGTTATGTGATCTCCGGCGACTACGCCGGCTGGAATGCAGGGCTGCTCGAGGGTGGCTTCGGTGGACTGCTCATCGCCTCGATCATCATCGCGGCGATGTACCTCGCGATGGTCCTCGGCATGGCCGAGATGTCCTCTGCGTTGCCTGCGGCCGGAGGTGGCTACACCTTCGCCCGTCGGGCGATGGGCCCGTGGGGCGGTTTCGCCACGGGCACGGCCATCCTCATCGAGTACGCCATCGCGCCTGCGGCGATCGCCACCTTCATCGGGGGTTACGTCGAATCGCTCGACCTGTTCGGGATCTCCGACGGCTGGTGGGTCTACCTGGTCGTCTACGTGGTTTTCATCGGCATCCACCTGGTCGGGGCCGGTGAAGCACTCAAGGCGATGTTCGTGATCACCGCCATCGCACTGGTCGGCCTGGTGATCTTCGGGATCGCCGCGCTCGGCAAGTTCGATGCGGGCCTGCTCACCGACATCGCCCCGGACCCCGACGCCGCAGGATCGTCGGATTTCATGCCGTTCGGATACCTGGGCATCTGGTCTGCGCTTCCCTTCGCCATCTGGTTCTTCCTCGCGATCGAGGGTGTTCCGCTCGCCGCGGAGGAAGCCGAGAACCCGGAGAAGAATGTGCCGCGGGGCATCATCGCCGCAATGGGTGTGCTGCTCCTGACCTGCGCGCTGGTGTTGTTCCTCGCGACCGGAGCGCTCGGGGCCCAGGGTGTGGGGGAGTCCGCCAACCCGCTGGTCGACGCGCTCGACGGCACCACCGCGACCGTCGTCAACTACATCGGGTTGGCCGGTCTGGTGGCCAGCTTCTTCTCGATCATGTACGCGTACTCGCGCCAACTCTTCGCGCTGTCGCGTGCGGGCTACCTGCCGACCGTGCTGTCGGTGACCAACAGCCGCAAGGCGCCCACCTGGGCGCTGATCATCCCGGGTGTCATCGGGTTCGCCCTGACCTTCACCGGTGAGGGCGCGATCCTGCTCAACATGGCGGTCTTCGGGGCGGCGCTGAGTTACGTGTTGATGATGGTGAGCCACATCGTGCTGCGCGTTCGCGAGCCCGAGATGGAACGGCCCTACCGGACGCCGGGAGGCATCGTCACGACCGGATTCGCGCTGGTCATCGCGGTGGCATCGGTGATCGCCACGTTCCTGGTGGACACCACCGCGGCATTGTGGTGTCTGGCAGCGTTCGTCGCGTTCATGGCCTACTTTGGCCTGTACAGCCGCAAGCACTTGGTGGCGTCCTCGCCCGACGAGGAGTTCGCTCTGCTTGCCGAGGTCGACAAAGAAATGGAATGAGGGTGTGACCGTCTATCGACACACGCTTGCCGGCACCACCTACGCCTTCGACGGCTTGGTCGAGCTGCTGGCAAAGGCCACTCCACGCCGAAGCGGCGACGAGTTGGCCGGGTGTGCTGCCGAGTCGGACACCGAGCGGGCGGCAGCGCAGTGGGCGCTGGCCGACGTTCCGCTGACCGTGTTCCTGTTGGAGGCGGTGGTGCCGTACGAATCCGACGAGGTCACGCGGTTGATCATGGATTCGCATGACAGCGAAGCATTTTCGCCGGTCTCGTCGATGACCGTCGGTGGTCTTCGTGACTGGCTGCTCGAGGTCGCGGCCAGGCCCGCAGACGTCGCGGCGGCGACGTTCCGGAACGTTGCGCCGGGTCTGACGCCGGAAATGGTTGCGGCGGTGAGCAAGTTGATGCGCAATCAGGACCTCATCGCTGTCGCCAAGGCGGTTTCGGTGGTGACGGCGTTTCGCACCACGATCGGCCTTCCGGGACGGCTGGCCACACGGTTGCAGCCCAATCATCCGACCGACGATCCGACCGGGATCGCTGCGGCGACGCTGGATGGTCTGCTGCTCGGATGCGGCGACGCGGTGATCGGGATCAATCCGGCCACCGATTCACCACACGCCACATCTGAACTGCTGCTGTTGCTCGAAGACATCCGCCAGCGGTTCGAGATCCCCGTGCAGTCGTGCGTGCTGTCGCACGTCACCACCACCATCGGTCTGGTGGAAGCCGGTGCGCCGGTGGACCTGGTGTTCCAGTCGATCGCGGGAACCGAGGGGGCGAACAAGGGGTTCGGCGTGGATCTGGCGCTGTTGCGCGAGGGCAACGAAGCGGGAAGGTCGTTGTCGCGCGGGACCGTCGGCGACAACGTGATGTACCTCGAAACCGGCCAGGGATCGGCACTCTCGGCGGGGGCGCACCTCGGAACCGGCGGTAGGCCGGTGGATCAGCAGACTTTGGAGACGCGGGCGTACGCCGTTGCACGAGAACTGGATCCGCTGCTGATCAACACGGTCGTCGGCTTCATCGGTCCCGAGTACCTCTACGACGGCAAGCAGATCGTGCGGGCAGGACTCGAAGATCACTTCTGCGGGAAGTTGCTGGGGCTGCCGATGGGTGTGGACGTCTGCTACACCAACCACGCCGAGGCCGACCAGGACGACATGGACGATCTGCTCACCCTGCTCGGGGTTGCCGGCGTGCCGTTTGTCATCACCGTCCCCGGAGCCGACGACGTGATGCTCGGCTACCAGAGTCTGTCGTTCCACGACGCCCTGTACGCGCGGCGGACGCTCGGGCTGAAGCCGGCTCCGGAGTTCGAGGCGTGGCTCGACAAGGTGGGAATGCTGGGAGCCGACGGTCGGGTGCTCGACCTGGCACCCGAGTCGTCGCCGCTGCGCAGTCTGACGGGGCCGGTGGCCTGATGAGCGACTTGTGGGACGGTCTGCGTTTGCGGACCGCTGCTCGAATAGGGTTGGGGCGCACCGGCGATTCGCTACCTACCAGCCGAGTGCTGGAGTTCGCCGCCGCGCATGCCGCCGCTCGCGACGCGGTCCATCAGCCACTGGATGTCGGGGGCCTCGCGGCCGCGGTGACCGAGGTGGGTCTCGGCGAGCCCATCGTGGTCACCAGCAAGGCATCCGACCGCAGCGAATACCTGAGGCGCCCGGATCTGGGCCGCGCACCGGACGACCTGACGGCAGTCTCGGACGTCGGCGCGGACATCGGCTTCGTCCTGGCGGACGGGTTGTCGCCGATTGCCTTGTCCGAACATGGAGCCGGATTGCTCTCCGCACTCAAAGACGTTCTCGCGCCTCGCTACTCGCTGGCTCCGCCGGTCATCGCGACCCAGGCGCGGGTTGCGCTCGGCGACCATATAGGTGCGGCTCAAAAGGTCGGGACCCTGATCGTCATCATCGGCGAGCGGCCGGGGCTGTCAGTGGCCGACAGTGTGGGCATCTACCTCACCCACCTCCCCGAGCCCGGCCGGGCGGATTCGATGCGCAACTGCATTTCGAACATTCACCCGCCCGGTGGCCTGGGGTATGCCGACGCCGCACGCGTCTGTGCCGCGCTGGTCGAAGGTGCCCGCAAGCTGGGGCGCAGCGGGGTGGATCTCAAGGACAACAGCCGGGCCCTCACCTGACCTGACCCTCACCTCTACTCAAACTCGCTCCACGTGCTTGCGTTCGATCCGGTTGCACCGGGCTCGAACGCAAGCAGGTGGAGCGAATTCGGCGGGTGGGTCAGAGCCCGGGGCCCTCGGCGCGCAGGTTGTCGACCTCGTCCATCGCCGTTCGGAGTTTGCCCAGCCACTCGTCGGTATGAGCGCCGACCAGTTTGACCGACCACGCCAGCGCGTCGGCGCGGGAGCGGGCAACCCCGGCATCAACGAGCGTGTCGAGCACCTGACGTTCTGGCTGGCGGAGCCGGGTCATCACCGGAACAGCGATGTGGGTGAACAGGATTCGCTGGTCGCCGACCTTGACGCCCCATGACACCTTGCGCGCATAGCGGACCTGTGCCTCGTCGGCGATGGCCATCCGCTCACCGCGGGTGTCCTCTCGGAAGCGCGACGCCCGACCCTCTGCTGCTGCAGCCGCGTTCCCCTCCTCGCCTGTGTCCGGCGGTGTGAGTGTGCCGATCACGGTGATCTCGTCTCGGTCGACGGTGACCTCGACAGGTCCCGAGAACCAGTTGTCGGGAAGTCGCCCGGCGAACCAGGCGGCAGCGTCGCCGGCGTCGGGTAGTTCAGCCTGTTGCCAGCCGCCGCGACGCCCCGCTCCTGGTCCGCGCGAGCCTCTGTGTTCGTTTTTCATGATGTCTCCTCGGTAGGTGATTACATGATTACACCGTTACAGACCGCCGTCGAGGTCGTTCGCTGTCGGCAGAGCGCTAGGCTCGCGGTATGCCCCTCACCTGGGAGGATCCCGAGCCAGGCCTCATGCGCCTGCCGTCGGGCCGAGTGATTCGCGGTCGCGGTCTGCGACACGACACGATCTCTGCATCAGACCCTGACTTGGGGCTGTACCTGCTGGGGGCCAGGCCTCCCGCAATGGACTGGGAGAGCCGATGGGTCCGGTGGCGTGACTTCTGGCTGCCGGCTGACCCGGTCGACTTCCGGTCGGCGTTGCACGAGCTGTCCGAACGCGCCATGTCGGAGCGGGTCGAGATCGCCTGCGGCGGCGGATACGGACGCACCGGTACTGCGATGGCGTGCCTGGCGATCATCGACGGTGTGCCCGCTGCCGACGCCGTGGCGTACGTGCGGGCCACGTACTCGCCGCGAGCGGTCGAGACCCCGTGGCAGCGCCGGTTTGTGACGCGCTTCAGGTCCTGATCCCCGCGACGGGGCGTCAGTAGTCGATGTACCCGTAACTGTGGTGCAGGCCAAAACCCAAGCGGCGGTACCACTCCCGTGCAGTGTTGTTCCGGGTTTCGACCTGCAGGTAGATCGAGGTGGCGCCCTGCGCCTCACCCCACTGCTCCAGTGCGGCGAGGATCGACCGCCCGAGCCCGCGGCCCCGACTCTCGGGTGCGGTCCACAGAGCCGACAGGCCCAGCCACCGATCGTCACGGAGTCCGTCGGTCACTGCACCTCGGCCGATTGCCACGAGGGCGCCGTCGGAGTCGTAAATGCCCGCGAACGCCAGGGTGCCGCCGTCTACCGCGGACACCACGGCGGCTGCCAGCGGGGCGTCGGAGTCACCGTGTGCGGCGCAGTATTTCGCAGCCCATCGTTCGGTGGGGCTGTCGGTGATGTCGACCCGATGTTCGGGGGACGATGCCAATACGCCGATCGGAGCGGTGAGTGCTTCAACCGTGATGACGTAGTCGTCAACCGGCACATGGGAACCCGGGACCAGCCGTGTCACCACAGCCAGCTTCAGCGGCAGATCGCGCTCGGCGTACCACTGTCGTAGCCGCTCGATCGTTTCGCCGTCGACGTTCGCGCCCATCTCCAGCGGCACCGCCGAATTGGCACGGCGGCTGAACCCGCCGCCCGCACGGGCGCGCCAGCCGCTGATCATCTCCGACTCGAGGCCCGGCCAGCCTCGGGCCGCGGCCACCTCGAGCGACCGGATCTCGGAATTTCGGACCGGCTTGATCGACAGGACCTTGATGGCCTGCACCAATGAGGTGGGTACCCGGACCGACGCGTCTCCGCGCCGGACCACCAGCACGGACGAATCGCTCGACTCCAAGACCCCGGTGACATCGCTCAACGTGGCCGACTCGTCGGCGCGCCAGTCGGCGGGGGCGCCGGGACCCTTGCGGAAGCGGACAACCACGCGGTCCCCGGGTGACGGGGTGGTCACGCGCGGCGGCCGGTCACACGCCGAACCCAACCGATGCGGTCAGTCCTCGTCATCGTGTCCGAAGGGATCGGCGTCTTCGCCGGGTAGCCATGAGAGCCCCGGCACACCCCAGCCGTTGCGCTTGATGGTTTTCTTGGCCGCGCGTGCGTTGCGCCCCATCAGCACGTCGACGTAGAGGAAGCCGTCGACGTGGCCGGTCTCGTGCTGCAGCATCCGGGCGAAGAACCCTTTGCCCTCGATTTCCACCGGGTCGCCGTTGCGGTCCACCCCGGTGACCTTGGCCCAGTCGGCCCGGCCGGTCGGGAACTGTTCGCCTGGTACCGACAGGCACCCCTCGTCGTTGTCGTCGGGGTCGGGCATCGTCTCGGGGATCTCCGACGTCTCGAGGACGGGATTGATCACCTCTCCGCGACGACGAGGACCCGTGCGGCCGTCGCCCTCGGGGCAGTCGTAGACGAACATGCGCTTGGCCACGCCGACCTGATTGGCGGCGAGTCCGACACCGTTGGCGGCGTCCATCGTCTCGTACATGTCGTCGAGCAGCGCGGCCACGTCGGCGGGGGCCTTGCCCTCGGCGTCCAATGCGACGATTTCAGTCGGGTTGTGCAGCACCGGATCACCGACGATGCAGATGGGAAGAATTGCCATGGGGGTCAGATTACTCGGCACGCCATCGCGCGAATTCCTTTGGCGGCGTGGTTAGATGTATTGCGAACCACACTGTTGTAATTCACACCGTTGAACGCGACGAACTCCGGTGTGGCGACGGGGTGGAGCAGGACCGATTCTCAAGGGAGCGAGATGGACGGCGCAACCGCGCGAGACCAGCAATCCGGGCAGGCGGACAACTCACACCAAGACCACGCAGAGCTCGGTCCGGGCGAGGTCGGGGCCGACGGATTGACTCGGCGTGAGCATGACATCTTGGCCTTCGAGCGGCAGTGGTGGAAGTACGCCGGTGCCAAGGAAGAGGCCATCAAAGAACTATTCGGTTTGTCTGCGACCCGTTACTACCAGGTGCTCAATGCCTTGGTGGACCGGCCGGAGGCGTTGGCCGCGGATCCGATGCTCGTGAAGCGACTCCGTCGTCTGCGTGCGAGCCGGCAGAAGGCCCGGGCGGCTCGCCGGCTCGGGTTCGACGTCACCTGATGGGTGTGCTGACCCGCCGCGCGGGGTCGGGCCGCAAATTTTCGTAAGGTTGGCAAGTTTCGTAAGGTTGGTCCAATGACCACGTCCGACCGTCCAGACCAGCCCGGGGAAGACCCGAGCGGGACCGGCACGAACAGTCCGGACTCGGGCACGACGGGCTCGCGTCGTGCGCGGCCCCCCGCTCCGGCCCGCTCGGAGGCGGCTCACCTGCCGTTACGTGCTGGGGCGATGCTGTTGCTGGCGATCGCAGTGGTGTTCATCGGACTCGGATGGCACTCGGCGGCCACCGGTGACTCCGATCCCGAGGCGGGCCTCGAGGCAGCTCAGAGCCGCCAGCCCACATCGTCGTCACCAGCGACCACCACTTCAAGTGGCGCCGAGACTTCGGCGAGCAGCAGCACGTCGACGTCGGTGGACCCCGACCGGCCGCGTGTGTGCATCTTCAACGCTGGCACCGTCGGCGGGCTCGGGCAGACGTATCGCAAGCTCGTCGACGATGCGGGCTGGACCACGGCGACGCCGTCCAATCTGCAGTCGGCCAGCATCACCGAGAACACCATCTTCTACACCGGGACGCAGCAGGAGTACGCCGATCAGCTGGCTGAAGAACTCGGCGGCGACATCTCGGTGGATCCCCGTCCGGCCGCCTTCAGTCAATGTCAGGGTGGCCTTGCCCTGATTGTCGTGACGCGTTAGCCGGTCAACCGGCGGCGAACCGTGTGCGGGGAACCGATATGATTTCGCTGACTACTACCAACGGTAGAACTGCACTCGACCGCCAACTGCAAGGGAGCTCAACCATGGCGCAGCGTTCGCTCAGGAACTTGACCGGCACCCGGCGAATCGCCGCGCTGGTGGCACCCGCCGCCGTCGTCGCGCTGCTGGTTGCGGGTTGCAGTCCGGACGAAGAGCCGACCGACGCCAAGGGAACCACTCCCAGTGTGCTCACCGGTGACAAGGCACCCGAGGATGTGGGCGCGATCGGTGCGCCCAGCGAAGGTGGCGAGGCCACTGCCGAACTCCAGACCCCCAGTGGTGAACCGGCAGGTGAGGCGACGTTCACCACCGCGGAGGGTTCGGTGATCGTGAGTGTGAAGGCCGAGAACCTCGCCCCGGGATTCCACGGCATGCACCTTCACGCGGTCGGCAAGTGTGAAGCCAACTCGACGCCTCCCACCGGGGGAGCGGCCGGCGACTTCCTCTCCGCGGGCGGGCACCTGCAGGTCGAGGGTCACTCCGGCCACCCGGCGAGTGGCGACCTGGTCTCGATCTTCATCGATGAAGCCGGCCATGGCGAGACCACCACTGCCAGTGACGCTTTCAGCATCGAGGACATCATCGACACCTCGATCATGATCCACGAGAAGCCGGACAACTTCGGCAACATCCCCACCAAGTACGCTCCCGCCCCTGATGAGGAAACCCTCGCCACCGGAGACGCGGGCAAGCGGATCGCCTGCGGCGTCATCGAAAAGAGCTGAGAATAAACAACGTTCGCTCGATCGATTTCAACGCTTCCCCGCAGCCCACGCTGGGCGTGGAGTGGGAGTTCGCGCTTGTCGACAAGCAGACGCGAGATTTGTCGAACTCTGCGGCGCAGCTGTTCGAGCGTGTGAGCGAACTGGACAACCCCAGTTCCGGCGATCGGATCCACAAGGAACTGCTACGCAACACCGTTGAATTGGTGACGGGTATCTGCCGTACCACGGGTGAGGCGATCGCCGATCTCGAAGAGTCGCTGTCGGTGGTGCGCTTGATCGCCGACGATCTCGGTGTGGACCTGTTCGGCGCGGGCACCCACCCGTTTGCACTGTGGTCCACCCAGCAGTTGACCCCGTCGCCGCGGTACGCCGAGTTGATCGAGCGGACCCAGTGGTGGGGCAGGCAGATGCTGATCTGGGGTGTCCACGTTCACGTCGGGATCAACCACCGCGACAAGGTCTTGCCCATCGTGTCGTCGCTGCTGAACCAGTATCCCCATCTTCTGGCGCTGTCGGCGTCATCACCGATGTGGTCGGGGCAGGACACCGGGTACGCCAGCAACCGGGCGATGATGTTCCAGCAGTTGCCCACAGCCGGCCTTCCGTTCCAGTTCCAGCGGTGGAGTGAGTTCGAGAAGTTCGTCGGCGACCAGATGACCACCGGCATCATCGAGAACCTCAACGAGATCCGCTGGGACATCCGGCCTTCTCCGAACCTCGGTACCGTCGAAATCCGGGTGTGTGACGGCGTCTCGACCATCGCCGAATTGGCCGGGCTCGTGGCGCTGATCCACTGCCTGGTGGTGGATCTCGATCGGCGCCTCGATGCCGGGGAGACATTGCCCGACATGGCGCCTTGGCTGGTGCAGGAAAACAAATGGCGCGCAGCCCGTTACGGACTCGATGCGATCATCATCACCGACTCGGACTGCAATGAGCGGTTGGTGACGGACGACCTCTACGACATGCTCGAGCGACTCACTCCGGTCGCCGTCGACCTCGGGTGCGCCGACGAGTTGGCGTCGGTCGCCGACATCCCGGGCCACGGGGGCTCGTACCAGCGTCAGCGGCGTACCTTTGCCGACACCGGCGACATGGTGGCCGTGGTCGATCAGGTTGTGTCGGAACTCAATCGCTGAACGTTCGCCGTTTCCACCACTGATCGATCTGTCCCAGTTCGGTTTCGGGTTCGGCCCCGGTCAGCCATTCGGCTTCGATTCGACACCAGTTCGCCGTTGCCCGGAGTTGTCCGAGCATTGCGCAGGTGTAGAACTCGACGCGGCGCGCGATCAGGTTGTCTTCGGGGAAATGCTGTTCCCGAGCCGCGCTGCCGTACTCGGTGGCAGGGTGCACCGCGGAGATCATGACGCCGTTGGCGATGTCCGGGGTGATGGTCAGATGGGCGTCGTCCATGTGCCACCAGGTGGCGTCTCTAACGTAGGACAGCACATCGGCGTCGTCGATGGACTCCTCGCTGATCAACACCTGTCCCTGGCGGAGGATCTGCGCCACCTCGGCGGCATCACCGGCGCGGGCCGCGAGGACCGCACGACGTTCCAGGTCTCGGGCATCGGCCGACATGGTCTTGCAGGATCCGAAGTCGAGGAATGCCACCCGGCCGTCGTCGGCGAGCATCACGTTTCCCGGATGTGGATCGCCGCAGAAGGTGGCGTCGGTATGGATACTGCCGCAGTAGAAGCGATAGATCACCTCGCCGACCTGGTCTCGGGTGTCGGCGTCGAGGGTGGTGATCTCGTCGAACGGGATCCCGGTGATCAGCTCGGAGGTGAGGACCTTCGATGTGCACAGGCGTTCGACGACATCGGGGATCTGGATGAACGGGTGCCCGGCGTAGCGGTCCGCGAGACGACGGTGATTGGCCGCCTCGGCCCGATAGTCCAGCTCTGACAACATGTCCCCGGAGATCTCCCGGACAAATGACTGTGGGTCCACCGTCGGCAGCAGGCCCTTGTAGAGGCGCAGGGCCATCGCGAGGTTCTTGAGGTCTGCCCGGACCACCCGGTCGATGCCCGGGTACTGCACCTTGATCGCCACGTCGCGCCCGTCGACCAATCTGGCCTGGTAGACCTGGCCGATGGAAGCGGCAGCGATAGGAGCCGGATCGATGGACTCGATGTGGGACATGTTCGAGCCGAGCTCTTTTCGGACAACCTCGAGCATCGTCTCCGAGGAGACCTGAGGGGCGTTGTCGCGCAGGATCGCCAGCTTGCGGTGGAAGCCTTCACGCGCGTGGGCCGGCACCATGCCAAGGTCCATCATCGACAGAAACTGCCCGACCTTCATCGCTGCACCCTTCATCGACCCGAGCACGGTGATGAGTTCGTCTGCGGCAGCAAGGGCGTCGAGTTCGGCGCGCGAACGCCGCTCGTCGGGTGTGGCACCCACTCCGGCGGCACGCGAGCGGACGCGCCGGGCAACCGAATGGGCGGCAACCTTTCCCAGCTCACTCCCGCGGCGCACACGAGAGGTCGGGGGAAGCTGATCGTCGCCCGTCATCAGTCGCTGCGGGGGGATTCGAGCTCGCTGCTGTCGATCAGGTCGTCCCGCACCCGTTGCTCCTGATACGCCAGTTTGCCGACGCGGTGCGCGATCACCGGTGCGGTGATCAGTGCGAAGATCCCGGTCAGCACCAGCATTCCGAAATCGACGGTGTCCCAGAGACGGATCATCGCCGCGATCAGCACCAGCAACAGACCGAGGGTCTGCGGTTTGGTGGCGGCGTGCATACGGGTGAGGGTGTCGGGGAATCGCAAGATACCCACCGATGCCGTGAACGCCAGACCTGAACCGGACAGCACCAGCACGGCGACGAAGATGTCGGAGACCATCGTTAAACCTCGTTGTCCCGGACGCGGAATCGGGCGACTGCAACCGTGCCCACAAAACTCAACAGTGACAAGGCGACGAGGCCGGACACCACTGTCGAATCCATCGAATACGCGGCCCACACGGCCAGCGAGCACATTGCCATCGCGACCCCGGTGTCCAGGGCCACCAGACGGTCGAGCGTGTTGGGGCCGATGAGGATCCGTGCGGTGGTGAGTACCGATGCTGCCAACAGCAGACCGGCGGCGATCATCCAGACCACGTTCATGACTTCGCTCCGCTCCGAAGATCCTGGCTGTCTTGGCCACCGACTTCATCGTCGATCCCATGGTAGGGACTCGCGTGCCATTCGCTCTCACGCTCGAAGGCTTTGATGAACAGCCTCTCGATGGTGGCGACCTGGCCGTAGAACGCCTTCACCTTCTCCGGTGAGCTGGCGTCTATGAGGTGCACGTACAGCAGGCGGCGACTGTGATCGATCTCCACGACCATGGTGCCGGGTACAAGATTGAGGTAGTCGACCGCGAGGGTCAGGACCATGTCGGATTTGATGGCCAGCCGTGCCCGAACCACTGCGCTCAAGGGTGGCTTGCGGGGGCGCACCGACAGCCACGCCACCTGCAGGCTCGATCGGAACAGGTCGATCACCAGCCTGATCACCAGCTCGAGGATCGTCAGCGGATGGATCCGGCCCTCGACCGGTACCCGCGGCAATGGCAGCGCGATCAGCACGAGGAGTGCGATACCGAGACCACTGACCACCGTCGCGATGTCGTAGGTACCCCACAACAGCACCCACACGAACGTCAGCCACGCCATCGTCCACAGCCGGACGGCCACCTCGCGTGCATCTCCACCGAACCAGCGCTTGATGTGGATGTGGGACTTGAGGAAGAGGAAGGTCTTCACCGAGTACCACGCGAGGAAGATCACCGAGTAACGCCAGGCGTTCACCAGGTGCGCCCGGATGGGGCCTCGGGGAGCAGGCGCTTGTGGCCGCTGTCCGGGGTCAGGTCTGTCGGTCATCGGGGACCTCCTGCGCCCAGGACGGCGTCGAGGTAGATGCTGGAGTCGATCAGGTCGGCGGCCGCCGATTCGGTGAACTCGAAGAACGGCCCGGCCCACAACGTCAACACGAGCCCGGCTGCCACCATGGCGATGGTCGGGACCACCATGCCGATCGGCATGCGGCCCACGTCGGCGCGGTCGTCGAACGACACGTCGGCCGAGCCCTCGAGAAGCGCCGCCGGTCCCGCATCGGCCATCTCGCCGTCGGGGGCATCGGCGCGCGGCCGCCAGAACGCCTTGGTCCAGACGCGGGCGACGACGTAGAGGGTCAGCAGGCTGGTGACCACTGAACCGGCCACCAGGATCCAGGCCAGCACGCTGCCCTCTTGTACACCCGCCTCGATGAGCGCGACCTTGCCGATGAAACCTGAGAACGGCGGGATGCCACCCAGATTCAGAGCTGGGATCAGGAACAACGCAGCGAGTAGAGGACTGGCCGCCAGACCCCCGAGACGTCGTAGTGACGCCGAGCCCGCCTGCCGCTCGATCAGCCCCACCACGAGGAACAGCGTCGTCTGGACCAAAATGTGGTGGGCCACATAGTAGATCGCGCCCGACAAACCGAACTCGGTGGACAGAGCGATGCCGAAGATCATGTACCCGATGTGGCTGACCAGCGTGAACGACAACAGACGTTTGATGTCGGACTGTGCGATGGCGCCGAAGATCCCCACCAGCATGGTGAGAAGTCCGGCCACCAACAGCACCCGGTCCATCGCGCCTCCGGGGAACAGCAGGGTGTGCGCGCGGATGATCGCGTACACACCGACTTTGGTGAGCAGGCCGGCAAACACCGCGGTGACCGGGGCGGGAGCTGTTGGATAGGAGTCGGGTAGCCACGTCGACAGCGGGAAGACTGCGGCCTTGATGCCGAACGCCACCAGCAGCACCGCGTACAGCGCACCCTTGGTCCCGTCGGGAACATCCTCGAGCCGGACCGCCATCTCAGCGAGATTCAGCGTGCCGGTGGCTGCATACGCAAACGCGATGCCTGCCAGGAAGATCAGCGACGACACCATCGAGACCATCACGTACGAGACGCCGGCGCGCACTCGGTCAGCGCTGGCGCCGAGGGTGAGCAGCACAAAGCTCGCGGCGAGCAGCACCTCGAACGAGACGTACAGGTTGAACAGGTCGCCGGCGAGGAAGGCGTTGCAGACGCCGGTGCACAGCAGCAGGTAGGTCGGCAAGAAGATCGACACCGGCTGTTCGGTGGTGCCGTCGCGGATACCCTGCCCGACGGCGTAGAGCATGACGCAGAGCAGGACGGCGGTGGACACCACGAGCATCAACGCCGAGAGCTGGTCAGCCACAAGGGTGATGCCCAGGGGACCGAGGTCACCGCCCTTGGAATCCCAGCCGCCGACGTGCAAGGCGTACGTACCGTCGCGGTTCGTCAGATAGAGCAGGAGGCATGAGGCGACAAACGCGACCGTGATCGCCGCGACCGTGACCACACGCTGGAAACGGGGGTACCGCCCCATGATCAGGGTCAGCACGGCGCCCATCATCGGGGCGAGTACGGGCGCGACGATGAGCGTCGGGAACCACTCGTGCGACAAGGTCATCGGCGATCACCGTCACGGTCGGTCGACTCGAAGTCATCGCTGTCGTCGGCGCTGTGCAGCAGGTCGGTCTGATGCAATTCGGCACGGGCGCGCAGTTGCTCGTCGGTCAGCGGGTTGCCGTCGTCGTCGAACAGGTCGCCGCGGAACGTGTCGAGACCGGTGACCGGGTCATCGCTGCGGTCGCGGTCGGGTGCGGTGGCGCTCGACTGCGACTTCACCTTGAGGTCTTCGGGATCGTCGTCCACCTCGTCGTCGGTGTTGATCATGAAGGAGCGGTAGGCCAAGGCCAGGACAAAGGCGGCAATGCCCATCGTGATGACGATGGCCGTGAGCACCATGCCCTGCGCCAGCGGATCGGCGTCTCCGGTGCGGCCCTCTGACGTGCGGCCGATGATCGGCGGATTGCCCATGGCTCCCGAGACGGTGACGATCATCAGGTTGATCGCGTTGCCCACCAACAGGAGTCCGAGCAGCATGCGGATGAGACTGCGTTCGAGCAAAAGGTAGACGCCGCAGGCGGCCATGAGGGCGACCACGATCATCAGGCCGAGGTTGATGGTCATCGTGCCGCCACCTCCTCGGGCTCGTCAACGTTGCGGCGCACCCGTGGACTGTCCTCGTCGAGCCGGGCCCCGAGACTGCG
The DNA here is from genome assembly GCF_051487485.1 of Williamsia muralis. Taxonomy (GTDB): domain Bacteria; phylum Actinomycetota; class Actinomycetes; order Mycobacteriales; family Mycobacteriaceae; genus Williamsia; species Williamsia muralis_B. The sequence goes on from NZ_JAHVCV010000008.1 coordinate 92,910, forward strand.
CAGTACGTCGAGCACCAAGCCCACGACGATGAGGTAGACACCCAGGTCGAAGAACAAGGCCGTCACCAGCTTGACGTCGCCGAAGATCGGCAGCGTGAACTCGAACGTCGCCGACGAGAGGGCAGGTGCGCCGAGCAGAATTGACGCGGCCGCAGTGCCCGCCGACAGGCCGAGCCCGACACCGAGGATGCGCCCCGCGTCGATCGGTAGCGCCTCGCCGAGTTCGTATCGGCCGCCGGCCAGGTAACGCAAGACCAGCGCCAGGCCCATCGTCAGGCCACCTGCGAATCCGCCGCCCGGAGCGTTGTGACCGGCGTAGAAGAAGTAGAGCGACAACACGATCATCGTCGGGAAGAGCAGACGTGTGGTGGCCTCGAGCACCATCGACCGATGGCGTGGATCGCGGAAGTCGCTGCCGCGCAACCACGTGGTGCGTTCACCGAACAGCTGCTCGCCTTCGGTTTCAGGTCGGGGAGTGCGCGCCCTGGTCGCGTCGGCCACACGCGGCGCCGCACCGAATCGGCGGTGCCGGAACACCATCGACGCGACCCCGGTCGCGGCGACCATCAGAACCGACACCTCACCGAGGGTGTCCCACGCCCGGATGTCCACGAGCAGCACGTTCACCGCGTTGGATCCGTTGCCGTATTTGTATGCGGCGTAGGGGATCTCGGTGGACATCGGGATGGTGTTGCGGGCGGCGGCGGCGAACAGGCCGACCACCACGAGCAGTGCGCCGAAGGCCAGGCCGAGCAGGGCCCGCAACGGCTTGAACCCGGTGGCGTGGCGGTTCTCCGCCTCGGCGGGGAGTTTTCGCAGGACCAGTACAAAGATGACCAGCGTCAGTGTCTCCACCAGGAACTGGGTGAGCGCGAGATCGGGTGCGCCGTGCAAGGCGAACAGCACGCCGCAGCTGTAGCCGGTGACCCCGACGACGAGGACGGCCGCGAGCCGGTTGCGCAGGACTGTGGCGGCGATCGCCGCGGCCACCATGATCCCGCCGATCACGAACTGCACGGGAGACTCGAAGCCGTTGATCTCCAGCCTGTTCCGCTGGCCGAGGAAGAGCACGATCGTGGGCAGGAGCACCAGCGTGATCACGATGACACCCTGGGTGAGTGGCAACGATCCCCGCTGGGTGTTGCGGGTCAGGTTGATCGAGATGGTGTCCGCGCCGCGCAGCACCGCGTCGTAGATCCGGTCGGCGTTACCGAGCGCCGGACGCACAAAGCCCAGCCGGCCGAGTTCGCGCACCAGGAGGAACAGTGCGGTACCCGCGACCACTGCGATGGCCGTGAAACCGAGGGCGAGGTTGAAGCCATGCCACAGCGAAAGGTGGGCTATGCCTTCGTCGTAGCTGGGAACCGTTTCGGCGTAGGGCTCCACGCGCTTGCCGATGAGTCCGGCGAGTGGTCCGGAGACCACCCCGGCGAGAGCGAGTATCGCCGCCGGCGCCTGGAACGCGGCGCTCGGACGGTGCATGCGCGCCACTGCTGGGCTGGGCTCGGCCTTGCGTTTGCGGCCGAAGGCGCCCCACAGGAATCGCAGCGAGTAGGCGACGGTCAGAGTGGATCCGAGTACCAGCACCAAGACCACCACCGGCCCCTGCCACTCGTTCAGGGCGCCCGTGTCCCAGATCTCGGCGAAGGCGGTCTCCTTGCCGACGAATCCCAGGGTGAGGGGGAGGCCCGCCATGCTGGCGGCCGCGAGTGCGGCGATGCCCGCCAACACGGGGGTGCTGTGACCGAGTCTGGCAAGTTTGCGCAGGTCGCGGGTACCGGTGGAGTGGTCGATGATGCCGACCACCATGAACAATGACGCTTTGAACAGCGCATGGGCCACCAACATCGCCATCGCAGCCATCGCGACATCCTCGTCGCCGATGCCGACGAGCACCATCAGGAACCCCAGCTGCGAGACCGTTCCGAAGGCGAGCACCAACTTGAGGTCGTATTCGCGCAGCGACCGGAATCCGCCGAGGACCATGGTGGCGCAGCCGAGCCCGACCACCAGGACGTCCCACGACACGAGGTCCGAGAAGCCCGGGGCGAGCCTGGCCACCAGGAAGATTCCGGCCTTGACCATGGCTGCGGCATGCAGATAGGCACTGACCGGGGTGGGGGCCGCCATGGCACCGGGAAGCCAGAAGTGGAACGGGAAGATCGCCGACTTGCTGAGCGCACCGATCAGGATCAGGACGATGGCCACGGTGACCGTCCACCCGACCGGGGGGTCGGCCACGATGTCCGACAACAGGTAGGAGCCGGCTTTCTCGCCCAGCATCACGATGCCGACCAGCATCGCCAGTCCACCGGCCGTGGTCACCAGCAGGGCCTGAGTGGCGGCGCGGCGGCTCGTCGCGCGGACGGCGTAGAAGCCGACCAGCAGGAACGACAGCACCGTGGTCAGTTCCCAGAAGATGTAGAGCACGAGCATGTTGTCGCTGATGACCAGCCCGAACATCGCGCCGGCGAACGCCACCATCTCGGCCGCGAAACCGGCAACCCGACGTCGCACCTCACTGAAGTACTCGGCGCAATAACAGAGCACCAGGGCTCCGACCCCGAGGACCAGAACAGACATGACCGCCGCGAGGGTGTCGAAGCGGAAGTCGATGTTCATCTGCAGGGCAGGGACCCAGCTGAAGGATTCCGTCCGGACGCCGTGTTCGTCGTCGGGCCAGTTGAGCACCACCCACACCAGGCCGCCCAGCGGGGCGAGCGCGAGGAGGTAGAAGCCACGCCTGCCCAGGGCGGTGATGATCGCAGGGGCCAGCACAGCCGTGATGGCCAGGGCGGCCAAGACTGCGATCAAGAGGCACTCCGTCGATCGAATGGGCGGGGTGTCGGGTGGGTCGTGACAACGGGGACAGGCACACCGAACAACGCCTGCGACCGTTCACCGAAGACGGATTAGCTCCGGTTTGTTGTCACCCAGTCTACCGTTGCTGCTGCTAGGTGCCGTATTCGGGGATGAGGCGGCCACCGAGATGGCCTCTCGTCGCTGGTCACCGCAAAACGGACAAGTTGGTGTTCCCGACAAGATCGCAGCCGATCGGGCACAACCGGACCCCACCCCCTACTCTGTTCGCATGAGTCGGGTGCGAGTGGTTTTGGTGCTGATGATCACGGGTCTTGCGCTGGTGTTGGGAGCGTGTGGCGGGGACAGCGAGGAGGCTGAATCCACCACGATCGGGTCGGTGAATCTGCCGCAAGATTTCCCGGATCAGGTACCGCTGATCGAGGGTTCGATACTTGCTGCGGGCGGGACCGCGCAAGAGGGCTGGAACCTCACCGTCGCCGGCAAGCCCGACGCGGGGAACCCCTTCGACAACGCAGGCAAGGTCCTCACCGACGCCGGGTTCACCGAGGAGTTCCGTCGGCAGGAAGGTGGCCAGACCGTCGTCGGGTATGGCGCCGACAAAGACGGCAAGCGCTACACGGTGGTGATCGGGACCACGGCCGGCTCACCGAGCGGCCCGACGTCGATCACCTATCTCGTGTCGCAACGCTGACGCTGCTCGTCGCTCGCGAAGCCGTGGCGCGCGACGACCGGGAATTGGGCTGGACGGGTCGGAGGAAGAATGCGGGCAGTACGAATTGTTGCGTCGTCCCTGGTGATGTCGTTGGCCGCAGTCGGTGCGGTGTTGGCGGGCCCGGCAGCTCATGCGACGCCGGTAGGGCACGATCGAGTCGTCCAGTTGGTCAACACCATTGGTGACCGTCTGATCGTGGCTCATGAGGTCGCCCAGTCGAAGTGGCACTCCGGCAGCCCGATCAACGACCCTGTTCGCGCGGCCACGGTCATCCAGGCGGCGTCGGATTCGGCGGCCGCTCATGGGCTGGATCGGGCGCAGGTGGCGGCTTTCTTCACTGATCAGGTACAGGCGGCGACCGGTGTTCAATACGCGTATTTCTCTATATGGACCCTCGCGGACCAAGCGCAGTTGTCCATCCCGAACCCGCCGCTGTCGGATCTACGGGCCAAGCTCGACAGCATCTCCGCACGCCTCCTGACCGACCTCGCCGAGGTGGTGTTGACGAACACCTCACCGCAGCTCTGCCAACTGTCGGTAGTCGCGGCAAGCGGTCCGACCGTTGCACGGGTCATCGCCGATGCCGGCGATCCCGCAATGATTCCGAGCATCGTGACTGCGATGCAGGTTGCAGTGCAACGTATTTGCTGAGATAGGTGTCCGGGCCGGAGGTCTCGGATCCGTGCAGGCTTTGTGTTTGTCTGCAGGCGCTGCAACACCTGCAGACAAACACAACTCCTGTGTTTGATTGCGCTGCAGCCGCTATCGGCTCGACCTACCGCATCACATCGAAGATCTGTTTCTGGATGCCGTTGCCGTACACCTCGTGCTCGACCAGGTTGAGCTTGGTGGTGTCTTTGTCCGACTCACTGAACAGGCGCTTGCCGGCGCCGAGAAGGAGTGGGAACACCAGAAGGTGGTAGCGATCCACGAGGCCGGCGTCGGCGAGGCTGCGGCCGAGGGTTGCGCTGCCGTGCACGGCAATCGGGCCACCTTCGGTGTCCTTGAGTGCTGCCACATCGTCAACCGACCGCAGGATCGTGGCCGGCCAACGGGGGTCGTCCTTCTCCAATGTTGTGGAGACGACGTATCGGGGCATCGCGTTGTATTCGGCGAACTCGTTCATGGTCGGCCAGATCGGAGCGAACGCCTCGTACGACGTGCGGCCCAGCAGTAGTGCTGTGGTCTCCTCCTGCTCGCGCCCCTTGATCTCGTAGGCAGCTTCATCGAACTCGACGTCCTTGAAGGTCCACCCCGAATTGCGATACCCGGGCTCACCGCCCGGTCCTTCCATGACACCGTCCAGCGAGACGAATGCGGTGACGATCAATGTGCGCATGACAAACCTCCGTGATGGGTGGTGCCTCGGCCCGTGCCGAAGCTGTTCTCATCCCTACGTCGAACGAGAGAACCGGAAATCGACACGTTTTGCAGAGGAATCACACGAGAAGAGACACGCGACGCCGGTGCACCCCTTGTTTCCGCCACCGCGTTCGCCAGCGAATTAAGAATGCCTCGACAATACTGAGGTAGTGAAAGCGTCAAATCCGCCTGAGCTCGAGGTGTATCGGTTGTGGGACTGGTCCGGCCTCATCGGCTTGTGCACCGGTGTGGTGGCGGCCGGCGCATGGTTTGTCACCGACAACGGGCATCAGCGTGCTCCGGTTCAGGCCGCAGGTCAGTATCAGTCGATGGACACACCTGACGTGATCTGGTGGCTGCCCTACATCTTCGGGGCCACCTTCGGTCTTGCGGGACTGGCGGTACAGAGTCTTCTCGAGCGAGCGAACATATTGGTGACCCCGCGGGTACGCGATGCTCTGCTCATCGCGGGGTGCACGGCCGGGGGCGCCGGCGCCGCAGGTGCGGTCTGGCTCATTCCCCAGCAGTTGGTGTTCCAGGACATCGCGGGCCATGGCACCACCCTGTCGCGAGGCGTGGTCTTCACTGCGCTGCCGTTGCTCGGATTGCTCGTCGGCACGGCCTTGGCCGCGCGTCTGCATCGCACTGGACCAACGGCGTCGCCGGCCAAGACGCCGTCGATGGCCCACTGAGGGTCGCAGAGAGCTTCAGGCTCCGCGCTTTTCGGCGTACTGACGCAGGTTCTCCACTTGGGCTGGATCGAGGGACGGCCGAACCTTGTCCTGCGCCACCCCGACGTCCTCGGCGGTGACGATGGCTGCGTCGATGTTCCGGCGCATCGCGGCCAGAGCAGCCTCTCGGAGCAGTGCGGCGCAGTCGGCGGCCGAATATCCGTCCAGGCGTGCGGCCAGCTGGTCCAGGTCGATGTCCTCTGCCAGTGGTACCGACTTGCTCGACGTCCGCAGGATCGCAGCGCGGGCATCGGCATCAGGTGGCGGCACGAACACAAGCCGTTCCAGACGGCCGGGACGCAGCAATGCCGGGTCGATGAGATCGGGACGGTTGGTCGCGCCGAGGACCACCACATCCCGCAGGGGTTCGACACCGTCGAGTTCGGTGAGCAGCGCGGCGACCACACGATCGCCGACACCCGAGTCCGACGACTGACCGCGGCGTGGGGCCAGAGCGTCGATCTCGTCGAGGAAGATCAGCGATGGCGCCGACTCGCGTGCCCGGTTGAACAGGTCGCGGACCGCCTTCTCCGATGACCCGACCCATTTGTCCATCAGCTCAGCACCTTTGACGCTGTGCACGCTCAGTTGTCCGGACGCGGCGAGTGCCCGCACCACAAAGGTCTTGCCGCATCCGGGGGGACCGTAGAGCAGCACCCCGCGGGGCGGGTCGACGCCGAGCCGGGTGAAAGTGTCCGGGTGCTGTAGCGGCCAGAGCACGGCCTCGGTGAGCGCCTGTTTGGTCTCCACCATGTCGCCGACCTCGTCGAGCGTCAGGCTGCCGACCGCGACCTCGGGCGATGCCGACCGGGACACCGGCCGGATCACCTCCAGCGCGCCCAGCAGGTCGGCCTCGATGAGGGTAGGTGGCTCGCCGTCGCGGGCGCTGCGGGCAGCTGCCCGCAACGCGGCCTCGCGGGTGAGAGCGGCGAGGTCGGCGGCGACGAATCCCGGTGTGCGGGCGCTGATCGCGCCGAGGTCGATGGTTCCGGTGGGCACGGACTCCAGGAGCGCGCCGAGGAGTCCTCGCCGGATCTTGTTGTCGGGCAATCCGATCGACAGCTCGCGGTCGCAGAGGTCGGGATCACGGAGCCGTTGGTCGAGGTTCTCGGGCGCCGAACTGGTGCAGATCAGGGCCACGCGGTCAGCGGTGATGGCCGTGCGTAAGGCGTCGAGGATGAGCGCCGAGACGGGGTCGGCCTCGGCGGGCAGCAGTGCCTCGACATCGCTGATGAGCAACACCGCGCCCGTGTCGGACGCTGCCGACACCAGTTGGCTGACCGCATCTTTGACAGCAGTGAGCCGCCCGGATGCCTCGAGCGCGCCGGTGACCGGACCGTCGAGGTAGACGAGAGTTCGCCCGGCGCACACGGCCCGGGCGACGGTTGCCTTGCCGACTCCGGGCGGGCCGGTGAGCACCACACCGAGTCGGGCTTGCGCGCCGAGGGCAGTGAGCAGTTCTGGGTTGTCGAGGGCGAGGCCGAGCCATTCGGTGAGCTTGTCCACCTGCGCGTCCACGCCGACGAGTTCGTCGACGGTCCGAGCCGGGGGAGCAGTGCTGACGGTCGCCTTGGCTGGTGCGTGCCGGGCGGATGCGGTGCTGGCCGCTTCGGTGGTCGACGGCAGTCCGGCACTCTTGTCCGCCCACAGCACCGCGGTGTTCGGTTGCACGCTCACCGGGCCGGACGGGTCGGCGTCCACCACGGTGAGCAGTTCGTTGGTCCAGGTGATGCCCACCGACCTCGCCAGCGAACGAGTGGCGTCGGACGTCGCGAAATCGGGACCGAGGTCGCGCGGCAAGAGCGACACCACATCTCCGGCCGACACCACCTTGCCCAGAAGTGCGCGGCGCAGGGTGGTCTCGTCCACCGAATCGGCGGTCAGCCGCGACCCGCGCACCATCACGCGGGTAGCGCCGTGCACCACGACGGGGGACAACACCACGGGGGCGTCGGACTTCAGCCCCGCGTTGGACAGCGTCAACTCGTCGAGCAGCGCGATGCCTGTGGGTGCGGACGCGTCGGTGGCTGCGATCACCGCGCCGGTGGTACGCGAGCCGATCACGGCCACCCCATCCCACTCACGCAGCGCCAACGCGGCCAGGACCTCGGGATGCACCCTGACGATGCCGCGGCGCGCCTCGGCCGCCGAGAGGTTGAGCCGGGCGGTCAGCGTCAGTTGCGGAGACGCGGCAGATGCGGGAGTCACAGGGCAAAACTACCGTCTGCGGCCATCGGCGCGGGCCGGTGCTCGCTACCCGTTACTGGTCGCCGGGGCGTCGCAGGCCCAGACGTGCCGACGATTTGGTCGGCCTGCCGCGCCGCACTTGCCGGATGGCGCGTCGTTCGGCCCGGCGTTCCCGGGGGTGAAAATCCCAGGTCTCCGGGCGGCTGGCGACCCATCGCTTGGTGCGCCAGGCGAACGGGATGTGCAGCAGGTAGAGACCTATCGCCACCACCATGAGCAGATACGGGTAGGTCAGCAGCGCGGCGGCGAACAGGGCCACGCCGATGAGCACCAGCACCAACGCATTCGGCGGCACCGCATACGACTTGAGGGAGGCGGTCGGCAGGCGACTGACGGCCAGCAGCGCGGTGATGGTCATCCATGTGCCCACGGTTGCATCCGAGGTCCACCAGCCCATTCCGAATTGCTCCTCGAGGGCGATGGGCAACATCGCGATGAGAGCAGCGGCAGGAGCGGGCACACCCACGAAGAAATCCTTGGTGTACTGCGGCGTGTCGTCTTCGTCGATCAGTGTGTTGAACCGCGCCAACCTCAAAACGATTGCGCAGCAATAGATCAGCGACAGCAGCCACCCCACGTCGTTGCCCTCGAGCAGGAGGACGTAGAGGGTCAGCGCGGGGGCCACCCCGAAGTTGATGGCGTCGGCAAGAGAATCCAGTTCGGCGCCGATACGAGTGGTCGCCCCCAGCAGGCGGGCCACCCGGCCGTCGAGGCCGTCGAGTAGCGCGGCAGCTGCGATCATCGCAACGCACAGGTGGATTCGGCCATCGAGAGCGAACTTGGTGGCCGACAGGCCGGCGCAGATGGCAAGGACGGTGAGCGCCGACGGAACAAGGAGCTTGCCGGTGTTCAGCGTTCCGGCGCGGCTCGGCCGGCGGCGGCGCCGGGAACTCCCTGCCGGCACCACCCGGCTGCCGGACCGGCGGACGGTGTCCTTGCGGACGGGTTCCTTTCGGCCAGGTTCCTTGCGAACGGACTCCTTCATCCCAGCTGCGCCAACACGGTCTCCGCGCCGACGGCGCGTTGGCCCACGGCGACGAGCGGGCGGGTGCCCTCGGGCAGATAGACGTCGACGCGGGAACCGAACCGGATCAAGCCATAGGTGTCGCCCAGCGTCACCGGGTCGCCGGGGCGGGCCTCACACACGATGCGCCTGGCGATGAGCCCGGCGATCTGCACCACCACCAATTCGGTGCCGTCGGCGGTCCGGATCAGCATGGAGTTGCGCTCGTTCTCCGCGCTTGCATCGGGGAGGTCGGCACTGACGAACTTGCCTGGGCGGTATTCGACCGACTCGACCGTGCCGGCGATCGGGATCCGTTGCACGTGGACGTCGAAGATCGAGAGGAAGATCGACACGCGTGGTCGGGGGGTGTCGCCCAACCCGAGCTCCTGCGGTGGCGCGGCATTGTCCACCAAGGCGACCTGTCCGTCGGCCGGCGCGACCACAACTCCGGCAGCGTTCGGAGGCACCCGGCTCGGGTGACGGAAGAACGCGGCGGTGGCGAGTGTGGCTGCGGTTGCCGGTGTCCGAATCCAGCCGTGGCGTCGGCCGGCGAGGGCCACGGCAGCGCCGGCCGCCACGAACGGCACCCCGGCCCGGTGGATCGGCGGCACGGTTTCCCGCACGAGGTCGGCAAAATGTGCCAGGCGGGTCACACTCTCGGGTTCAGTAGGTCTGGGTCGTCTGGCCATGGCCGCAATTGTCGCAGGTGCCCATCGGTCAGCTGTCCTCCAGGATCAGCACTTCGACGTCGGCGCCGGTCTCGACCCTGTCGGTCTCCGCGGCGATGTCGAGCAACGCGTTGGCCGATGCCATGAACGCCAGGTGATGTGAACCCGGTGGCCCGATGGGTCGCACCGTGGCGACACCGTCGGCGATCGTGAGTTCACCCCTGCGGAACTGGCGTTTGCCTCTGGGGGAGGTGATCGGTTCGGTGACCGACGCGGTGGTGGTGCGCCGTGAGGCGGGCAGGCCCATTGCTGCGCGCAGGGCCGGACGGACGAACACTTCGAAGGACACCTGAGCGCTCACCGGATTGCCGGGCAAGGTGATGATCGGGACACCCGTGCCCCCCGAACTCGTATAGGTGCCGCAACCCTGCGGCATGCCTGGCTGCATGGCCACCTTGGCGAACTCCACCCCGTGACCGACCAGCGCATCCTTGACGACCTCGTAGGCGCCGGCGCTGACCCCGCCGGACGTGATGATGAGATCGACAGCGGTACCGTCTGCGCCGTCGACGTACTCGTCGAGTCGTGCCCGGAATTGGCCGACGTCATCGGGCACGAAGTGCACCTGTTCGGAGATCGCCCCGGCCTCGATGGCCGCGGCGGTCAGCATCGCGCCGTTGGACTCGTAGATCTGTCCGTACTCCAGCGGCGTCCCTGCTGGCACCAACTCACTTCCGGTCGACAGGACGAGCACCCGCAGCGGCGCGAACACGGCGACCTCGGCGATACCGAGCGCCGCCAGCAAACCCAACTGCGGTGCGTGCAGAACGCGCCCGGACGAGAGGGCACGGGTCCCTGCACCGATATCGGAACCGGCGGAGCGGATGGCGGCTCCGGCCGGGACCGGCGCGTTGATCCTCACCTCGGAGACGCCGCCGTCGGTGAGCTCCACCTGGATCACCGCGTCCGCTCCAGACGGCACGGGTGCCCCGGTCATGATGCGGTGGGCTGTGCCAGGAGTCAGGGTGAGCTGATCGGTTCGTCCCGCCGGGATGTCTTCTGCAACAGGCAGGATGACGGGATCGGTCTCCGTGGCGTGCGCGATGTCCGAGGCGATGATGGCGTATCCGTCCATCGCCGAGTTGTCGAAGCCGGGCAGCGTGACCCCCGCGACGACATCGTCGGCGAGCACCCGGCCGAGGGCGGCCGCGGCAGGCACAGTGACAGGCCGGGGCTCGGGGAACAGAGCTGCAACGATGGCCTGGTGTTCTTCGACTGTGCGCATCAGGCGTCCACCGTGTACGTGGCGAGGAACAGGGCAAGGGACAGTGCGGTTTTCGAGATCTCGTCCGGATCCACACTCTCGTTGGGTGCATGGATCCGGCAATTCGGTTCCTCGACGCCGAGCAACGCGATCTCGGCCCTGGGACAGATCTCCGCGAGCACCGTGCACAGGGGTATCGATCCACCCTGACCGGAATGGACCACCTCGGCCCGGTATGCCTTGCTCATCGCCTCGGTGAGCGCCTTGTATCCAGGGCCCGAGGTGTCGGCAGCAAACGGCGCTCCGGTCATCACGGTGTCGACCTGCACCTTGGCGTGCCACGGAATGTGTTTGTGCAGATGGCCTTCCAGTGCCAGGGCGGCCACGCCGGGGTTCACGCCGGGTGGCACGCGCAGGTTGAGCATCGCCGAGGCGCGTGGATTGATGGCGGCCACGCAGTCGTCGGTACTAGGTGCGTCCAAGCCGATCACCGTCACCGCCGGCCGTGCCCACACCATCTCTGCCGGGGTGCCCGAGCCGAGGATGTCCACACCGTCGAGCGTTGTGGAGTCGGCCCGGAACTGCAGAGGATCGTAGGTTGCCCCCGGCCAGGACTGACTGGTGGGCAGCCCGTCGATCGTGGTGTTGCCGTCCGCATCTCGCAGTGTCGCCAACCCGGCGATGAGTGCGGCAAGCGCATCGGGGGCAGCGCCGCCGAACTGTCCCGCATGCACTTCCGATGCGAGGGTCTCGACCGAGACCTTCACGCCCGCGACCCCACGCAGGCTGGTGGTGAGCGTGGGTACACCCGGGGCCACGTTCCCGGTGTCGCAGATCAGGATCATGTCCGCATCGAAGAGGTCTGGCTGCCTGTGGGCGAGCTGGTCCAGACCCTCGCCGCCGGCTTCTTCCGAGCCCTCGATCACCACCCGAATGCCCAACGCGGGCAGCGCCGAAAATGAGCGCAACGCGGTGAGGATGGCGACGACGTTGCCTTTGCAGTCCGCCGCACCTCGCCCGAACCAGCGACCGTCGTGCGCGGTGAGTGCAAACGGCGGCGAGTTCCAGAGGTCTTCGGGACCGGCCGGCTGCACGTCGTGGTGTGAGTACAGCAAGACGGTCGGCGATCCTGGCGGGCCAGGGCGATGGCCGATGACGGCCTGGCTGCCGTCGACGGTGTCGTACACCTGGGTCTCGATCCCGGCGTCGGCGAACGCGCCACGAACCCAGGCGGCGCTGGCCCGGCAGTCATCCCGCTTGTCGGCGTCGATGTGCACGGACGGCAACGACACGAGGTCGGCGAGGTCGGAGTGAGCGCGCGACATCAGGCCGGTCACACGTTTGGACAGGGTCGAGTACTGCGTCGAGAGCTGGTCGGCCATGGTGCCAAGCATGCCGGAAGGACCACCACGACCGCCAGAAAAGTCGAGTTCGGCATGATCGGGCGGCGCTGTGAGAATTGTCGGACCTGCCGGCTCCCGCGTGCGATCGACCGTTGGCAGGACTAGGTTTCTCAGGTATGGCCGAAGGGTTGCTGCTCGACATCGACGGGGTGCTCGTCACCTCGTGGAAAGCCCTGCCCGGTGCCGTCGAAGCCCTCGAGGAGATCGCCGATACCGGACTGCCGCGAATGTTCTTGACCAACACCACATCCAAGTCGCGAGCGCAGATCGCCGAGGCGCTCACCGACGTGGGATTCAAGGTGCGTGACGACGAAATCGTCACTGCCGCCGTGTTGACGGCCGAGTACCTGCGTGCCAAACACCCCGGCAAGCGGGTTGTGGTGTTCAACGAGGGCGCGGTCAACGAGGACATGGCTGGGGTGAATCTTGTCGACGACGACCCCGAGGTGGTGGTTTTCGGGGGCGCGGGCCCGTCGTTCACCCACGAGCTGATGTCGAGAGCCCTCGGCTGGATGATCGAGGGCGTGCCGACCATCGCCATGCACCGGTCGCTCACGTGGTCGACCAGCAGCGGGCCGAAGATCGACACGGGGGTGTACCTCGAAGGCCTCCAGAAGGCCACCGGAAAGAAGATCCGCGCGATCGGCAAGCCCTCGCCGCTGGGCTTTCGTTCGGCCGTGGAGATGCTTGGCGTGGGTGATCCGGGTGGGGTGGTGATGGTGGGCGACGACATGTACAGCGATGTGCTGGGCGCCCAGAAGACTGCGATCACCGGCGTGTTGGTCCGCACCGGCAAGTTCCTGCCCGAACAACTCGACGCCTTGGTCAAAGACGAGTTCGGGCAGGTCCCCGATCACGTCATCGACTCGATCGCGGACCTGCCCGCACTGCTCAAGAAACTGTAGGGCGCTAGCGCACCGACGCCTTGATCTTGCCCAGCGTCTGCTGCATCCCGTCGGTGAGCTCGGCGTCGAACGACTTCTCGCCGCCGAACGCCAGGTTGATCAGCGTCGACGACACCTTGGTGGTGCCATTGGGCGCCTCACGACGTTCGGTGAGTTCCACGCCGTCCTCGGTGGGGGTGATGGTGAAGCTCCACACGCTGTTGTTCTCGTTGATCCTGTACGCGATCTCTTTGTTCGGTTCGAACCGGACCACCTTCGCGGTGGTCGGCCAGACCAGCAGACCGCGCTTGTTCACATTGACAGTCTTGGTGCCGAGAGTGACGGGACCGCCCCCGCGGACCACGACCTTGCGGCATTGCGGGCTCCACTCGCCCATCCGCTTGAGGTCGGACACCACTTTCCACACCTGCTCAGGTGTGGCCTTGATGTGAGTGGAAGCTTCGAGCAGTGGGGCAGCCATGGAACTCCTGTCAATGAACGTTGTCACTATCCGATCAGGATCTTGTCATAGTCCGCGATCTGATTCGACAGTGTTCGGAGATGTTCGGACGCACCGCCGAGGGTGTGTTCGATGGCGAGCAGCCGGCTCACGTAGTGCCCGACCGGGTACTCGGCGGTGATGCCGATACCGCCGTGCATCTGGATGGCCTCCTGCCCGATCTTGCGGGCGGAGCGGCAGATCTGCAGCTTGGCCCGCGACGCGACGATCGGGCTCACGTCGCCGTCGGCGAGGGTGACCGTGGCGTAGAGACTCATGCTGCGGGCCTGCTCGAGGAGTACGTACATGTCGGCGGCACGCTGGGTCAGGGTCTGGAACTTCGCCAGTGGTAAGCCGAACTGCTTGCGCTGCTTGAGGTATTCGGTGGTGAACCGCAGCGATTGCTCCATGGCGCCGACTGCCTCGGCGCACAGCGCAACCTGCGTGACCACTTCTGAGCGCACCAGCGCCGCGGCCACATCACCCTCGGCCAGTCGGGTGGCGGGAGCGTCCTGCAGTTCCACCTGGGCACCACGTCGCATGTCGTGCGTACGGAACGCGGTGCGCGATACGCCGGTCGCGGTGGCGTCCACCAGGAACAGGCCGATCTCGCCCTGCCCTTGGCCCTGGGCGTCGATGCGGGCGGTCACCACCAGGATGTCGGCGCAATCGCCGTGCAACACAGGGTTTTTACGGCCGGTGAGGACATAGCCGTCTCCCGACTCCGTGGCGGTGGTACTGACAGCCGCGCTCGGCCACCGGTCGCCCGGTTCGGTGTGCGCGAATGCCGCGAGGAGTTCACCGGCGGCGAGTTGTGGAAGGTACTGGGCACGTTGTTCCGCGCTGCCGTTCTCGGCGATGAGTCCGCCCGGCACGTACACCGCGTCGAGCACGGGCTCTGGAGCAAGACTGCGGCCGATCTCGCCGAGTACGGCCGCGACCTCTTCGGGTCCGGCGCCCATGCCACCGTCGTCCTCGCTGAACGGGAGACCGAGAATGCCGATCTCCGCCAACGACTTCCACACGTCCCGGCTCCAGCCGAGGTCGGTGGCGGTGACCTCGCGCAGCTTCTCGATGTCGTAGAACTTGGTCAGGACGTCATGCGCGGTGTCGCGCAGCATCGTCTGTTCCTCGTTGAGTTCAAAATCCATGGTGAAGGCAGTCCTTCGTTAGTTGGTGCCGCGAGCGCTCGACGTCGGCATCAGGGATGGAGTCCGTAGATGGGGAGGTCGTGGTCAGAGGCCGAGGATGGAGGACGCGATGATGGTTCGCTGGACCTCGGACGAGCCGCTGTAGATCGACACCTTGCGGTGATTGAGGTACGTCGGAACGGTCTCTTGCGCCCAGTGCGGGGACCCGATGTCCGCCGCGTCCACAGCCAGTGAGTCGACTCCCGCGAGGTCGGCCAGGATCTCGGTGGACGCCTGCTGCAGCTCGCTACCGCGGAGCTTCAAGACCGAGGAGACCGGATCGGGCTTGCCGTCTGCCGATGAGGCCACCACCCGCAACTGTGTCAATTCCAGTGCCAGCAACTCGTTTTCGAGTTCGGCCAGGCGTGCGGCGAACAGGGGATCTTCCAGCAGGGTGCCGTCGCCGACGGGTGTCTTGGCAGCCAGTTCTTTGGCCAGCGCGAGGCGGTTCTTGGTGATGCCCACCCGGGTGACACCCGTTCGCTCGTTGCCGAGCAGGAACTTCGCGTATCCCCAGCCCGCGTTCTCTTCGCCGACCAGGTTCTCCACCGGCACCCGGACGTTCTCGAAGAAGACCTCGTTCACCTCGAAGCCGCCGTCGACCAGTTGGATCGGCCTGACGGTGATGCCCTCGGTCTTCATGTCGATGAGCAGGAAGCTGATACCCGCCTGGCGTTTCGGTGCATCGGGGTCGGTGCGCACCAGCGCAAAGATCCAGTCGGCGTACTGGGCCATGGTGGTCCAGGTCTTCTGACCGTTGACCACATAGTGGTCGCCGTCGCGCACCGCACGGGTCTTGAGCGACGCCAGGTCGGATCCCGCCTCGGGCTCGGAGAACCCCTGGCACCACCAGATGTCGAGATTGGCTGTGGCGGGGAGGAAACGCTCTTTGATCTCCTGTGAGCCGAAGTTGGCGATCACCGGGCCGACCATGTCGGTGTTGAACGCGAGGGGTTCGGGCACCGAGGCAAGGTTCATCTCGTTCTGCCAGATGTGTTTCTGCACGGGAGTCCAGTCGCGGCCGCCCCATTCGGAAGGCCACTTCGGCACTGCCAGACCGTGCTCGTTCAGGATCCGCTGAACCGTGATCATGTCGTCGGGGAAGTTCAGCGTGCCCGCGGCGGTCCGCTCGCGGATCTCCTTCGGGATCTCGGTGGTGAAGAAGGTCCGCATTTCCTCGCGGAAGGCAACTTCGTCGTCGCTCAGTTTGAGGTGCATTGTTCCTTGATACTCCCGATCGTGTGCGTGCGTAAGGAACTCCGGCATGGTCCAACGCAATTTTTTCTCGCGGCGCCACAGAGTTTTACTCGTCGGTCAAACAAAGCCCATTCTAGCTGATGAACGGTGTCGTGCCAAGGGCGAAGCGCGAGGATTGGCAGGCGCGACGGTGACGTAAAATCGCGACCATGGCCAAAGTTCGGCAACGAGCGGGTGCTGCGCCGTCCCGTCGCAGCAACGGAAACCGGCCGAGCGATGACCTACTCCTCGACGCAGCGCGAGATGTGTTCCACGCCAACGGCTATCACGCAACCTCCATGGAGGCCATCGCGCAGCAGGCCGATGCCACCAAGCCGACGCTCTACTCCCACTTCGGCAGCAAGGAGCAGCTCTACCGGGCGTGCCTGGTCCGGGAGGCCGACAAACTTCGCGAGTGGTTGTTCGCGGCGTACGAGTCCGCCTCGGGATTGTCGATGGAGGAGCAGGTCAAGGCAGACATGGTGGCCTTCTTCCGCTACGCGTCAGAGCATCCTGCCGGCTTCGGGCTGCTGTTCGGTGATGTCACCTCCGGTCCCAACGCCGAGATCCGCGACGAGCTGGTGCTGAGCATCTCTGGGCAGATCGCCATGCGCATCCGTGCCTACTACACGTTGCGGGCTCTGCCCGCGCCCGAGCAGAGCGCCGAACTCCTCGCCTCGATGCTGGCCGGCATCGCCATCCACGGCGGCCGGCAGGCTCTTGCCCTCGAGCTCCCGCCCCACGAGGTCGGACTTTTTGCCACGGCGCTTGCACACGCGGGACTCAAACATCTCGCACCTGTTCACATGGAGAACATCGACCGCACCGCGAGTGGTCTCTGACGCCTGTGCGGCAGCGGTGATTACCGGCTCGTTACAGCGGTGAGACTCCTGCAGCACAGTGTTATTCCCTGGATAACCACCGGGAAACAGGCGACTTCTGTACTGAACACGTAGCCCACTTCGGCTCTCGCTCATCGGCAATGCGGCCGAGGCGGCATCTATCTTCGCCCTCCAGGAGGACCCGTGTCCGATATCGATCAGTTGATTGCCGAGAATATCAAGAAGTCGTTGGCTGAGATCCCGCATCCGTCGTTGCCGAAGGGCAGCAACATTTATGGGGGGACGAAGTTGTTCCCGGATTATCAGGCTGAGGGTGGGGAGTCGTATTTCACGTTGGTTCATGGGATTGCGCATGAGTCGTCGGTGAGTTTTGTGGCGGTGTTGCAGGCGACGCGGGCGTTGCGGAAGGGGTTTGAGTCGGCGTTGTATTTTTATGGTCCTGGTGCGATCAATTGCCTGGCCACGCGTGGTTTTCCGACGACGGGTGATTCGGGTTTTCCGGGGGAGCAGAACATGAATGATTCGTTGGGGACGTTCATCGGTGAGGGTGGGACGGTGTATTGCTGTCGGTTCGGGTTGGCGTTGCATGGTGGTCGTGAGGAGGATTTGATCGAGGGTGTGATTCCGGCTCATCCGCTTGATGTGCAGGATGCGTTGATCCATTACGCCCGTAAGGGTGCCATCATCAACTCCACGTACATGGTCTGAGGGCAATCCGATATGCCGGAATCGGAAACGGAGCGCAGCGGAGCTCGAGTGGACTCAGCGTTGTCGGCACGCGTCGATCTTGCGTTGCTCGGAGTGCGGGGTTCGTTGCCGGTCAGGCGTTCGGCCGGAGCGGGTCCGAGCGACGACGGTCATCTTGTCATCAACGGGATCAACGCAGCGATTCCGCGGAACCCGTTGAGTCCGTATGTCCTTGAAGGTGATCAGATCCTCCTGGATGGTTCGTCCGAAGACCTGGGGCTCGATGTGTCGGCCATCGACCGACCGGCGTTCTACGACCTTCGCACCGACTCGGGCACGGAGTACGAGAAGATCGCCAAACTGCATGGCCGGGACGTCCTGGCGAGCACGGTGATGCAGACCTGCATCCGCTACGACCCGGCGCAGCGGTGTCGCTTCTGCACCATCGAGGAATCGCTGCGTGCGGGAGCCACCGTGGCCGTGAAGAAGCCGGCTGAACTCGCCGAGGTTGCCGAAGCGGCGGTGCGCCTGGACGGGGTGAAGCAGATGGTGATGACCACCGGCACGTCTGCGGCCGGAGACCGTGGTGCCAAGCACCTGGCACGGTGTGTGCGAGCGGTCAAAGCGGTTGTCCCGCAACTGCCCATCCAGGTGCAGTGTGAACCTCCGGGCGACCTGGCGACGCTCACGGAACTGCGCGAGGCAGGCGCGGAGTCGATCGGCATCCACATCGAGTCCCTCGACGACGCGGTCCGCGCGCAATGGATGCCGGGCAAGGCCACGGTGTCCATCGGCGAGTACCGGGCCGCATGGGCCGAGGCGGTGCGGGTGTTCGGCCGTAATCAGGTGTCCACGTATCTCCTCATCGGACTCGGTGAAGATCCCGACGAACTGGTCGACGGCGCACGCGAATTGATCGAGATGGGCGTGTATCCCTTTGTGGTGCCGTTCCGTCCACACCCGGGTTCACTGGCGGTCGATGTGGACTTCGCGCGGGCTCCGCGAGCGGATGTGGTCGAAGCCGTCACCCGGCGGGTTGCCAAAGAACTCACGGCTGCCGGCATGGCCGGTTCGGACCAAAAGGCGGGCTGTGCGGCCTGTGGCGCCTGCAGTGTTCTGCAGAATGTGGGTGGTTGACGATGCGTACCGAAGCCAGGGATCTGTCCATCCTCACCGGTCCGCGGCGCGTCACCGCCCCCGGTGGGTTCATCATCCAACCTGCCGACACGGCAGCACAATTGGCGTCGTATCGAGCTTTGCGTCACGACGCGTTCGTGCGTACACAAGAACTCTTCACCCATACCGATCGCGATGACCTCGACGACGATCCGCGCACGGTGGTGTTGTGTGCTGTGGCCGACGACGGCACAGTACTCGGCGGCGTTCGATTGGCCCCGGCCACTGCCGAGGACATCGGCTGGTGGACGGGAAGCAGGCTGGTGGTACTTCCCACCGATCAGGCACGCGGGGCCGGGCCTGCGCTGGTACGCGCGGCGTGCGCCTACGCCGAGAATGCAGGCGTACTGCGGTTCGATGCGGCGGTGCAAATGCGTTACCGCTCGATGTTCGCATCACTCGGGTGGGACCACACCGGCGAGGTGGACGTCGCAGGTACCGCGCACGCGGCAATGCGCTGGCCGATCAACAAGATCGAGCGCTTGGTGGCGGGGACGAAGGCGATGCTCGCCGACGTGCTGGCGCCGCTGTCCGGTCATGCTTCCGGTCTGGGCCCCGCAGGCTTCCGAGGAGATGACGGCAGCCCTGTGCCCGGCACCGACATGATCGCCGCATGCGACGCCATCATCCCTTCGATGGTGGAGCGAGACCCCGAATGGGCCGGCTGGTGCGCAGTTCTGGTCAACCTCAACGATCTGTCGGCGATGGGTGCCACGCCCGTCGGATTGCTCGACGCGGTGGGGGCGCCGACCCGCTCGCAGCTGACGCGCATCATCAGGGGAATGGCGAAAGCCGCCGAGGCGTGGAATGTCCCGGTGCTCGGTGGTCACACACAGTCCGGGGTGCCGGCGTCGTTGTCGGTGACAGCTCTGGGCCGGACTGACTCGCCGGTGCCGGCGGGCGGGGGGAAGGTAGGACACACCCTGCGTCTCACCGCCGATGTGGGCGGCGGATGGCGCCGCGGTTACGCAGGGCAGCAATGGGATTCGACGTCAATTCGTCGACCGGACGAACTCGAACGGATGGCCACCTTCGTCCGGCGAGCCGCGCCGGCCGCGGCCAAGGATGTCAGTATGGCGGGACTGGTCGGCACCACTGGCATGCTCGCGGAGGCCAGCGGCACGGGAGCGATTCTCGACGTCGCCGCGATACCGCGGCCCGCAGGTGTCACGGTGGGGGAATGGGTCACCGCGTTCCCCGGCTTCGCGATGATCACGGCCGATGATCCGGGACGATCGATACCCGATGCCGGACCGGCGATCTCGGCGACGTGTGGTCGGTTGACCGACACACCAGGTGTCGGCTTGCGCTGGCCCGACGGTGCTGTCACGACCGCCGTACACAGCACCGTGACCGGGTTGGGAACAGCATGAGCGTGAGTACAAACCACCGACACATCGAGCCGAGGGCCTGACCCATGCCTGAGATGACCTTCACCGTGCGCTGGCCGAACGGAACCGAACAGCAGTGCTATTCACCTTCTTTGGTGATGCATGACCACCTCGAGGTGGGTGGGCGTTACCCCGTGCCCGAGTTCGTCAGCCTCACCACACGTGCGCTCACCGAAGCGAGCGACCGGGTACGTGCGAAGTTCGGGTTCGCATGCACGTCGGCTGCCGCCCAGATGTCGGAGATCCAAGCGGTGTCTCGCCGGATGCCCGAAGGCGATGTCGAGGTGTTTGCGATGACCGGTGCTGATCTCATCGAGCCCAAGAGCGCCGGCCGATGACTTCGGCGAGCATCGCGCCCACACCTGCCGCGGTTCACTAGTCTTCTCCCATGCCACCCATTCGTGTTGCCGCGCTGGCAGCCCACTTCGGTCGGGACGTCGAACGTGCGGTGAGCAAGATTGTCGGCATCATCGAAGCTGCCTCTCGAGACAACGTTGATCTGCTTGTCCTGCCCGACGCGTCACTCGGTGGCTACATCGGTGATCTCCGGGCGCCGGATGTGGATCACCTCCCTCCTGCGGTGGCCATCGACGGACCGGAGATGGCTAGGATCGCTGAGGCCGCAGGACCGATGACGGTGTGCGTCGGATACACCGAAGACGTTGATGGCCAACGCTACAACGCGGCCGCGTGCCTGTCCGGCGAGGGCGTACTCGGTGTGCACCGCAAAGTTCATCAGCCTGCGGGTGAATCGCTGGCGTACTCCGCAGGCGATCACTTCGGGGCGTTCGACACCCCGGTTGGGCGAATCGGGATGCTGATCGACTACGACAAGACCTTTCCCGAGGCCGCGCGCACCTTGGCGCTCGACGGTGCTCGGATCATCGCCGCGCTGTCGGCCTGGCCCGCCAGCGTGACCGACCGTGCCTCAAGGCTTCCCAACGACCGGCAATCTCGTCTGTTCGATCTGTACGACGCAGCGAGGGCAGCCGAAAATCAGGTGGTGCTGGTCTCGTCTAATCAAACGGGCGTGATGGGTAAGTTGCGGTTCCTCGGCCAGGCGAAGGTTGTCGGGCCCGGCGGGGAAGTGCTCGCCAAGACGTGGGCAAAAGGCGGAATGGCCGTGTGTGACATCGACATCGACGCGGAGGTCGACCGGGCGCGCCGTGTGCTTCATCATCTCCGGGAACGTCGGGTCGACACGTATTGGCGGGAGGAGTCGTGACGGCGGCATGGGCCGGCGAGCGACCGCCGAGAGTTTCCCTCGTGACCTACTCGACCAAGCCTCGCGGCGGTGTGGTGCACACCCTCAATCTTGCGGAGGCACTGGCGCATGCAGGCGCGGAGGTCACGGTCTGGTCATTGGCCAGGGGTGGCGATCCAGGGTTCTTCCGACCGGTCGACCCGGCTGTCACGGTTCGGCTGGCCCGCTTCACCGATCGCGACGGCGACACCGTCACCGACCGGATCGTGCGGTCGATCGAGGTGCTGCGGGCCGAATTCGACAGTGACGCAGCCGATATCGTGCACGCGCAGGACTGCATCAGCGCGAATGCGGTCGGACGGTGTGTCCGCACCATCCACCATCTCGACCAGTTCACCACCCCGGTTCTCGCGGCATGCCACGAAAAAGCGATCGTCGAGCCGTATGCGCGGATCTGTGTGTCGGCAGCGGTCGCACAGGAGGTTCACGATGGTTGGGGATACCAGCCGGTTGTCATCCCGAACGGGGTTCAGTCCGCCCGGTTCGCGGCGGCCGCAGGCGACTCGTCCGAAGCCGTGGCCGGGCGCGCCAGTTGGCGGTCGCGGCTGGGCCGGTACGTGCTCGCGGTCGGGGGCATCGAGCCACGCAAGGGCAGCATCGACCTGCTCGACGCCCATGCGCTGATGGCTCGTGAGCACCCTGATCTGAAGCTCGTGTTCGCCGGGGGAGAGACCCTGTTCGACTACCGGGGTTACCGCGCGGAGTTCGACCAGCGGATGGCGGACCTGGGCACCTCGCCGATCGTGCTGGGCCCTGTCGACGACAACGAGTTGCCCGCACTGGTGGCCGAGGCGTCGGTCTTCGCCTTCCCATCCACCAAGGAAGGGTTCGGTCTCGCGGCGATGGAAGCGCTCGCGGCCGGGACCCCGGTGGTCACGCGCGACCTCCCGGTGCTCCACGAGGTGTTCGGCGACACGGTTCGCTACGCCGCCACCCCGGCCGATCTGGCATCGGAGCTGAGCGCCGCGCTGACACCTGATCCGAGTCGCGTGGCCCGTGGCCGCACCCTCGCGGCCGGCTTGACCTGGGCGCATGCGGCCAGACAACACCTCGAGTTCTATCGGCAACACGGCTGACCGTCGCCTAGGCGGGCCGTTCGCGGGGATCGGGTGCCGGCTCGGGTCAGCGCCCGCCGAAGGAGAACCGGCGTCGTCGGCGACTCTTCGGTGTTTCGGGAACGGTCATGGATTGGAAGTAGTCGACCATGGCGACCAGCGCCCGGCGTTCCTCGGCGTCGTTGTGGGTCGGCCCTTCGCCGACAGTGATCGCGACCGGCGTGCCGCGATGGATGTCGAGCTCGTCCCAGCACAGGGCCAGACAATTCGCATTCACCCGGCGGCGATCGACCACCAGCATGATCTTGGTGTCGAACTCCGAGGTCTTCCAGGAGATCTTCTCGGCGGCGTCGAATGTCAGCGTTCCGGCTGATTCGAAGTCCTGTAGATACATCGGGCACTTTCGGTGGCTGGCAGTTACCCCATCGAGGGTAACCACCGGCGGTCACAGTGTCCGGGAAAAGTAGACCCTCTCGAACCCGTCCACGGTGGCGCGGTGGGTCTCCCGGAAACCCCGCCGCGGGTAGTACCGCAGGTTCTCGGTCATTGCCACGTTCGTGTGGAGCCGCAATTCACCGAGCCCACACGAACGCGCGTGGTCAGCGGCGAACTCTAGCAACTGCGAACCCACACCCAGTCCGCGTGCCGATGGCGAGACGGCGAGATTGTCGAGCAACAAGTGGTCGTCTTTCGCCGTCAACGCGATGGTGCCCACGGCGTCGCCGTCACGGTCGGCCACCCACACCGAGCCTTGTCCGATCAACGATGTGTAGTCGGTCGACATCGGCCCGGGTCGTGCGCCGATCCGCTCGATGTAGGGCTCGAAGGACACCGCGATCAACTGCGTCAACGCGTCGGCATCGTCGGGCCGGGCCGGACGGATCATCGTCATGAGAACAGTGTGCCAATACCGAAGGGGCCGGAAAGCAGTTGCGTCGCTCGCCGACGTCACGCACACTCGATCACGTTCTGTTCCCGGCAGTGAGGAATGCAGTGAAGACAGTCGACGGCCCCGCGTCCTAGCGCGCCGACCTGTCTCGACCGCTGCTATCAAGCGGTCATCGAGTTGGTGCGACTCCACCACTCTCCCTGGGAGCCACATGCGCCCGAACACCGAATCAGCCGTTGTCCTTCGCGAGATCTCTTTCGACTGGCCCGACGGCACGCCCGCCCTGTCCGACGTCACAGCGACCTTCGGGCATGGCCGCACCGGACTCATCGGTGCAAATGGCAGCGGCAAGTCGACGTTGCTCGGGCTCATCGCCGGGCAGATGACACCCACGTCGGGGTCGGTCGACGTGAACGGCGAAACCGCCTATCTGCCACAGACTCTGACTTTGCAAGTGCGCAGTACGGTCGCCGATCTGCTGGGCATCGGTGCCCGGGTCGATGCACTCAGGGCGATCGAGGCCGGGGACACCTCCCCTGAACTCTTCGACGTTGTGGGTGATGCCTGGGACATCGACACCGGTGCCGAACATGCGCTGCGCCAAGCGGGCCTGCAGGGCATCGAACTGGACCGTGAGGTGGGCACGTTGTCGGGCGGTGAGTCGATGTTGGTTGCCATCGCGGGTCTGTGGTTGGCGGCTGCACCCATCACCTTGCTGGACGAGCCGACCAACAACCTCGACCGTGATGCCCGCCAGCGTTTGTACGACATGGTGCGCGCCTGGCCCGGCACGTTGTTGGTGGTCTCACATGACCCGGCGCTGCTCGAGCTGATGGACACCACCGCTGAGTTGCGGGAGAACCGGATCACCCTGTTCGGCGGCCCACTCAGTGAGTATCGCGAATACGTCCGACAACAACAGGAGGCGGCCCACCGGGATCTGCGGGTGGCCGAACAGAAACTGAGAACCGAACAGCGACAACGGGTTGAAGCCGAAACCAAACTCGCCCGCCGGGCCCGGTCCGGCCGGAAAGACGCCAAAGACGGGAATCTGCCGAAGATATTATTGGGCAAACGCAAACGTGCTGCCGAGAACACCGCCGGCCGGGTGCGGACACAGGCCGCCGACAAGGTCCGCGATGCCCGCGGGGAAATCGACGCGGCGAATGAGTCCATCCGCGATGATCGCCACATCCGCATCGAACTGCCTGATCCTGATGTGCCCGCCGGTCGGCGCCTGGCCGAGATCCGTTCGGTTACAGAGACAACCATCATCCAAGGCCCCGAACGTGTGGCCATCACCGGGCCCAACGGATCGGGCAAGACAACGCTGCTGCGGACGTTGTGGGGAATCGAGCCGGCCGTCGGCGATGCGCACATGGTGGCTCACACGGATCGGATCGGTTACCTGGCACAGCGTCTGGACGACCTCGACCCGTCCGAGAGCGTCCTCGACACAGTCAGCGCCGCTGTCCCGGGCGCCGATCCGGAAAAGATCCGCGGGCGCCTCGCCCAATTCCTCCTCCGCGGGGATGCGGTGGAACGGCTGATCGGTGACCTGTCGGGGGGCGAGCGCTTCCGGGTTGCCCTGGCGCGGTTGCTCCTTGCCTCACCGCCCGTTCAATTGCTGGTGATGGACGAGCCGACCAACAATCTCGACATGGACAGCGTCGACCAGCTCGTCGAGGCGTTGTCGGGCTTTCGCGGGGGGCTACTCGTGGTCAGTCACGACGAAGATTTCTTGTCCCGGCTCGGGGTCACCCGGTGGTTGTCACTGTCATCCGGAGACGTCGCCTCGGCCGACGGCTTCAGTGTGCCGTAGACCACCAATCCTGCGACAAGGGCCCAGAACGCCGAACCGATACCCCAGGACCGAAAAGCCCGCGGCGGCAACCACAAACGTCAGTACTGCCGCAGTTCGCGAGTTCTCGTCCCGAAGACTGGTCGCCAGAGCGACGGCCAGGGTGTCCAGGAGCGCCAGTCCGGCAACGGTTTCCACCAATCCGGCAGGTGCCACGGCGACCAGCGCTGTGATGGCTGCAGAGCCGACGCCGAGGATCAGGTACATCGGGCTGCCGGTGGCGGCGGCGATCCAACGCCGGCGGGGATCGGGATCTGCGCTCGGTGCGGCCGACAAGGCGGCACTGATCGCAGCAAGGTTGGCTGCGTGCGCGCCTGCCGGCGCGGCGACAGCGGTACCGATGCCTGTCGTGAGCATCGCCGCGCGCCAAGGAATCTTGTAACCGAAGCTGGCCATCACCGCGGTGCCGGGGAGGTTCTGGGAGGCCATGGTGACGATGTAGAGCGGTATCGCGATACCGACGGCTGCCTGCCACGTCCATTCGGGCTGCACGAATTGCAATCGTGGGATGAGGGAGTCGGCAGACACGGACTTGTCCGAGGTCATCAGGTCAACTGCGATCACCGCCGCGGCCGTCGCAAACGCTGCCGGCACAGCCCAGCGTTTGGCGTACCGGGTGAGCACCAGCCACACCACCACCACGGGCGCAATCGCCAAGGGTTCGTCGGCGAACGCGCGCACGGGCTCCAGGCACAGGGGCAGCACGATGCCCGCAAGCATCGCTTGGGCGATGGACACCGGAATTGCTTGTACAAACGCGCCGAGCCGCGGCCACAGGCCCGTCGCCACCACCATCACTCCGACCAGGACGAAGGCCCCGATTGCCGCGGCGAACCCTCCATCCGGGGCTGCCGTGCCGGCAAGCAGTGCGGCTCCGGGCGTCGACCATGCGAGCGTGATCGGCATCCGATATCGCAGGGACAAGAACGCGATTCCGATCGACATCACCAGGCACAGTGCGAACAACCCGGAGGCGGCTTGTTCGGAAGACGCACCGACCGCCCGCAAGCCGGTGAGTACCACGGCAAACGAGCTGGTGAAACCGACAAGTGCGGTGACGACACCGGCGATCATCGGTTGTCCGTAGGACACGCGTGCCTCTCGATCCGGTGGGGACTGGGTAGGCCCATCGTAAGATGCGCCGCCCTGCGTGGCCGTTCACCCTGGCCCGACCGTGGGATGGGGTATCAATGGATTCATGCCCGAAGGTGACACCGTCCATCAGGCAGCCACCCGGCTGCATCGCGCACTTGCCGGGAAAGTGTTGACGCGCTGCGATGTTCGGGTGCCGCGGTACGCAACCGTGGATCTCAGTGGCAGAACGGTCGATGAGGTGATCGCCCGCGGCAAACATCTGCTCATCCGTGTCGGCGACCGCACCGTACATTCACATCTAAAGATGGAGGGTCGCTGGGACATCTACGCCAAAGGTGCGCGCTGGCGCCGGCCCGGGTTCAAGGCGCGGATCATCCTCGAGACCGAGAAGGTGCAGGCCGTCGGTTTCGAACTGGGCAAACTGGAGATCTTGCGGCGCGATCACGAGGACGAGGCGGTGGGCCACCTGGGCCCCGACCTACTCGGGCCCGATTGGAATGCGCAAACAGCCATCGACAACCTGGCCGCCGACCTCAAACGGCCGATCGGGCTCGCTCTGCTCGATCAGCGCAACCTGGCCGGCATCGGCAACGTCTTTCGCGTGGAGATGTGCTTTCTGAGGCGGGTACATCCGGCGGTTCCCACGGGCGAAGCGGGTGATTTGGCCGAGTGGGTCGACCTCGCCAAACAGCTCCTCGAATACAACCGCACGCGGGCGAACAGGGTCACAAACGTCGATCGTAACGGCGAGCGATTCTGGGTCTACGGACGCGCCGGCCGATCCTGCCGTCGCTGCGGCACCACGATCGAACGGGGAGATCTCGGTGGGACCACCGACCTCGACCGCGTCATCTACTGGTGTCCGACGTGTCAGCCGCCGCCGTGACGAGTTCGGCGTCGGTTGCAGGCGTAAGGGGCGGTGACGTCTGTCGGTCGGCCCGTGCACGCCAAATGGCTGCGCTCGCAGCCAAAATCACCATCGCCAAGACGAAGAGGCTGTAGCCGACGGCCGTGGGTCGCAGACCGACATGGATCACGGCGAAGCCGGCGACGACGGCCGGAATGCTGAACCCGGTGTAACTCACGATGAACAGGGTGGAGAACACCTGGCCGCGGGCGGCGGGGTCGGTGACCGCGATCAGCGTCGCCATCACGCCGACAAACGTTGCGCCGAAGCCGAACCCGGCGACCACCGAACCGATGGCATAGGCCGGAACGTTGGCCGTCAACGTCGCGACGAGGCTGACGATCAGTCCGGTACCGAGCGTGCTCAGACCGACAGCCAATTTGCGGTGGGCCCCCCACCCCGATGCGACGGCCGAGCCGAGTGCTCCCGATCCGAAGAACGCGCCGATCATGAGACCGGCCACCATGCGATTCTCCACGCTGAGGATGCGCGCGACGATCGACGAACCCAGCGAAAGATAAAGGCCACCAAGGGACCATGTGGCGAACATGGCCGGGGTCGCTGCGAGAAATGCTCCGCGCACGGCAGGCGGCAGGCTCGCGTTGGGGCGCAGAACCCTCCACAGGTGGCGACGTGAGGTGAAGCCGGTGCGAGGTGACGTCTCCGGGACGAACACGACGGCCGCTGCCACGAGCACAAACGTGGCGATCAACAACAGGAACACCAGCTCGCGAGGCATCGGCGCGTACTGCACGAGAATTCCCGCCCCGACGGCGCCGAGGGCCAATCCGCCTGGGGGAGAGGCGGAGCTGGCGATCGAACCCGCCCGTGGGGTGGGCTGCAGGTCGACGAGGGCAGCGCTCAGTGTGCCGGTGATGGCCCCGGCAGCAAGACCCTGCAGAACTCTGGCGGCGATCAACATCGGAACACCGTCGGCGAAGGCGAACATCAGCATCGAACCGGTCAGGACCGCGAGCGCACCGAGGATCACCGGTCGTCGGCCCACGTGGTCGGACAGGGATCCGACGGTCAGCAGGCCCGCGAGAAGCGCAATGACGTAGACGGCGAAGATCACGGTGAGGGTGAACGACGAAAAGCCCCACAGCTCTTGATAAACCGGATACAGCGGCGAGGGAGCGGCGGCACCGAACATCACGGCGATGGTGGTGACGATGATCAGCCGAAACGCTGCCTTCGAACCCAGGGTGGGTCGGTGCATGACATCTCCCAACGGTTAAAGCAACGATGTTTGCTTTTGGAGACGGTAGCACCATCTGGCGGATTAAAGCCATTCGATTTGCAATAATGGTCGCATGAGCGCACCCGCACGATCAACAGCCCCACGCCGACCCGGTGGTCGGAGTGCTCGCGTGCAGTCCGCTGTCTACACCGCCGTCGGCGAACTCGTGAGCGAGGGATACCGCGAGACCATGACGATTCCCCAGGTCGCCGAACGCGCCGGGGTGAACCCCACGAGCATCTACCGGCGGTGGGGTGTGATGGACGCGTTGCTCGAAGAGGTAGCCGTCGCGGCGCTGACCAAGAACGAACCGCTCCCGGACACCGGCAGCATCGCCGGGGACCTGCGTGCCTGGGCGACGGTGATCGTCGACGACATCACCCGGCCCGAGCGGACCACCTACCTGCGAGCGATGGTCGGCGCCCGCAAGGAGATCGGCACATGCCCCTGCTGGGACACCCGTGACGCCCAACTGCAGTCGATGATCGAACGCGCACGAAGCCGCGGGGAGAACGTGCCGTCGGCGCGACGGGCCCTCGACCACATCGTCGCTCCGCTCTACCACCACGTGGTCTTCGGACTCCCGGCCGACCGCACCTACGCCGATCGATTGGTCGAGGACGTGCTCGCGATGGGCGAAGCCTGAGACGTGCGTACCGCCTGCGCGCTGAAAACCGTGCTCAGGGCGCCTCATTGGCTTAGTGTTTATTTTTCCGGGGCACTGTGGCGGCGGGTCCCTTCGGTGACCGCGAGGCAGCGGCGAGTCCGACCCGCCCGATCGCTGCGGTGGGAGCGGCAACCGAACAGGTAGGGAAGCAACGTGGGATTTGTGATCGGGTTCGCGCCCTGGATTCTGTTCTGGGTTCTGGTGGGTAACGCCGGTTTCCTGACGGCGGTGCTTGTCGCCTTCGCGCTGACCATCGCGGGTCAGGTCTTCCAACGCTGGCGTGGCGAGCCCTTCCGCTCCCTCGAGGTCGGCACGATCGTCGTCTTCGTGCTCCTGGTGATCGCCGCCCTCACCCTCGACGACGACGTCCTGGAGCGCTGGCTGCAGCCGCTGTCGAATCTCGGCCTGTTCCTCATCGCACTCGGCGGTGTCCTGCTCGGACGGCCGTTCGTCCG
This sequence comes from Williamsia muralis, assembly GCF_051487485.1. Taxonomy (GTDB): domain Bacteria; phylum Actinomycetota; class Actinomycetes; order Mycobacteriales; family Mycobacteriaceae; genus Williamsia; species Williamsia muralis_B. Next base: position 122,464 of record NZ_JAHVCV010000008.1, read on the forward strand.
TGAGTACGCCGAGGACTCGGTGGATGCGAAAACCGCCACCACCGACGGATTTCGCTACATCACCAATGCCATGACGTGGATGTGGGTGGCTGCCTTCGGCGCGATGACCCTGCTCTCGATCATCCCGCCGCTCGTCGACGGCGACGCGACCATCAAGGACGACGGCGACGCACTCTCGATCATTTGTTACTGGGTGGCGCCCTTCACGTTGCTCGGCATCGCCGGGGTGGTGTCGTCGGTGTTCCCGAACTGGTTCGAGACCCGCTCGGTGGAGGTGTCCGCCCGGGACGCGGGTGCAGAGACGATCGTCGATCAGCCATCGCCCGCGCCCGACACCACGGACGGTCTGACGATCACCGCGCCGAGCTCATCGCGGCATGACGAGAGTTTCGGCGTCCAGCTCACCGGTGCCGAACCCGGCTCAAGCGTGGACATCGACGTCAGTGGGACAGACCTGTTCGGTCGCCGCTGGCGCGCACAGGCAACCTTCACGGCATCGGCCGACGGCACAGTTGATGTCGCCCGGGATGTCCCGGTCGAGGGGGACTGGTCGGTCGCGGATCCGGATGCACCACTGTGGGCGATGCGTCCCGACCTCTCCGACTCCACGGCGCCGGACCTGTTCGTTCCTCCGGTTGGTCCGTGGCACGTGACCATCGAGGCGACCTCCGCCGGAAGGTCGGCCCGGCGGACGGTGTCGAGATTCCCGTCCGAGGTCGGCGTCGACGTTCGCGAGCTACAGATCGGCGGACGAGCGGCGCTCCTGGCGACTCCCGGTGGCATTGCGCCCGACGCGGGCTGGCCCGCGGTCGCCTGCTTCGGCGGCTCCGAAGGCGGGGTCGACTCGCAGCGCGCGACCATCGCGACGCTCGCCTCAAACGGCTTCGCAGCGCTCGCCTACTCCTGGGTCGACGAGTCGACGGCACACGCCGAGGCGCCGCTGGCCCAGATCCCTCTCGAGCGATTCGCCGACGCGGTCGCCACGTTGACGTCGCTGCCCGGGATCGACCGCGCGCGGATCACCGCGATGGGCATCTCGAGGGGTGCCGAAGGACTGCTCGCCGCGGCGACGGTGACGCAGCTGCCGGTGAATGGCCTCGTGTTGATCAGCCCGAGCTCGGTGTCGTGGCAGGCCATCGGACCCGATGGCGAGATACCCGACACCCCCACCTGGACATCAGGCGGACAAGCCGTCCCGTGGGCGCCTCTTCCGACCGGTGCCCTGATGCCTCAGCTGATCCGCAATGCGTGGCGCGTTCATCGCGACATCGCACACGGCCGCCCGAGTCTGCTGAAGCTGCACGACGCGTACACCGCAGGTCTCGACGAACTCGGACCGATCACCACCTCGCCCGCCCGGTTACGGAGCGAGGTCATCGATGTGCCCCTGCTCTGCATTTCTGGGACCGATGACCATCTGTGGCCGTCCGAGCGAATGGCCGATGAATTGCTCGCCGCCCGCAACCATCCCTTGGACCAGCATTTACGGCTCGAAGATGCAGGCCACCTGATTCGACTCGGGATGTTCCCCGGCACCGCGCAGTGGAGCGGAGGCATCGCTTTCGGGGGCACCGCCGCCGGTCAGGGCCAGGGACAACGGGCAGCGACAACCGCTGTTCTCGGCTTCCTCAGTGGAGTCTTCGTCTAGACCTTGTACACGGTGTAAAGACCGGGTCTGCAAAGGGTCGAGCTCCGTCTGTTTCAGCGGTCGAGCTCCACCTCCGGCTCCGTCTCCCACCTTGCACTCGGCACCTGAGAGTGCTAAAACGGTGGCTGGCACTCGACAACCGTGAGTGCCAGGTTGGAACGGTGAGATCGGTCCTAATGACACGACCGATCGTCCGTCGCGGGCACCGGAACCAACCACCGAACTTCAGTGTCACCCCCTATCGGAGGATCACTTCGTAATGGCCAAGATCATCGCGTTTGACGAAGAGGCCCGTCGCGGCCTCGAGCGGGGCCTCAATGCCCTCGCCGACACCGTAAAGGTGACGTTGGGACCCAAGGGTCGCAACGTCGTGCTCGAAAAGAAGTGGGGCGCCCCCACCATCACGAACGACGGCGTCTCCATCGCCAAGGAGATCGAGCTCGAGGATCCCTACGAGAAGATCGGCGCAGAGCTGGTCAAAGAGGTCGCCAAGAAGACCGACGACGTCGCAGGCGACGGCACCACCACCGCCACCGTCCTGGCACAGGCACTCGTTCGTGAAGGTCTGCGCAACGTCGCTGCCGGCGCGAACCCGCTGGGCCTCAAGCGCGGCATCGAGAAGGCCGTCGAGGCTGTCACCGAGTCGCTGCTGAAGTCCGCCAAGGAGATCGACACCAAGGAGCAGATCGCTGCTACCGCTGGTATCTCCGCCGGTGACCCGGCCATCGGCGAGCTCATCGCCGAGGCCATGGACAAGGTCGGCAAAGAAGGCGTCATCACCGTCGAAGAGGCACAGACTTTCGGCCTGAGCCTCGAGCTCACCGAGGGCATGCGCTTCGACAAGGGCTACATCTCCGGTTACTTCGTGACCGACGCAGATCGCCAGGAAGCCGTTCTCGAGGATCCGTACATCCTGCTGGTCTCCGGCAAGGTGTCGACCGTCAAGGACCTGCTGCCGCTGCTGGAGAAGGTCATCCAGGCCGGCAAGCCGCTGCTGATCATCGCCGAAGACGTCGAGGGCGAAGCCCTGTCGACCCTGGTGGTCAACAAGATCCGTGGCACCTTCAAGTCTGTTGCCGTCAAGGCTCCGGGCTTCGGTGACCGTCGCAAGGCCATGCTGGCCGACATCGCCATCCTCACCGGTGGCGAGGTCATCAGCGAAGAGGTCGGCCTGTCGCTCGAGAGCGCCGGCGTCGAACTCCTCGGCACCGCCCGCAAGGTCGTTGTCACCAAGGACGAGACCACCATCGTCGAGGGCTCGGGCGACTCCGACGCCATCGCCGGTCGTGTGTCGCAGATCCGCGCCGAGATCGAGAACAGCGACTCCGATTACGACCGTGAGAAGCTGCAGGAACGTCTGGCCAAGCTGGCCGGCGGCGTTGCTGTGATCAAGGCCGGTGCTGCCACCGAGGTCGAGCTCAAAGAGCGCAAGCACCGCATCGAAGATGCCGTGCGCAACGCCAAGGCTGCTGTTGAAGAGGGCATCGTCGCCGGTGGCGGCGTGGCTCTGCTGCAGTCCGAGCCCGCCATCGACGCACTCACCCTGGAAGGCGACGAGGCCACTGGCGCCAACATCGTCCGCGTCGCCCTGGAGGCTCCGGCCAAGCAGATCGCGATCAACGCAGGCCTCGAGCCCGGTGTTGTCGCCGACAAGGTCCGCAACAGCCCGCTGGGAACCGGCCTCAACGCCGCAACCGGTGTGTACGAGGACCTGCTGGCCCGTGGCATCAACGACCCGGTGAAGGTCACCCGCTCGGCGCTGCAGAACGCAGCCTCGATCGCGGCTCTGTTCCTCACCACCGAGGCCGTCGTTGCCGACAAGCCCGAGAAGAACGCTGCACCGGCCATGCCGGGCGGCGACGAGATGGGCGGCATGGGCTTCTAGTCCACGCTTCTCGCTCTACCGTTCAACTGAACCGGCCCACTCCTTCGGGAGTGGGCCGGTTTCGTTTGTGTGGGGCCTGGTTGCACAGAAGTCGGTGTTGGAGGGCCGGATGTGACGTCAGCGGGGTACTTGTGTGCACTCAGGCCCGGTGGCGCGGCTTGGTTGCACAGAAGTCGGTGTCGCAGGGCCGGATGTGACGTCAGCGGTGTACTTGTGTGCACTCAGGCCCGCCTGCTTCGGCGACGTTTACGCACGACGCGGATGATGTCGTCGACGACTTCGTCGAGGTTGGCGATCGCCGTCGCGGCCGAGTAGCGAAGGATTCGCCAGTCATCGTCGACGAGTTCGTTCTGGCGCTTTCGGTCGTTGTTGAATGTCGCAGGGTCTGTGTGGAATTCGCGTCCGTCGATTTCGACGATGACCCTTGCGCGACGACACACCAAGTCGCCGTAGTATCGGCCGACCTTGACGTTGATCTCGAGTGGGAAGTTGCGCGCACTCAATGCGCGAGCCACCAGTCTCTCCGGTTCCGAGCGGGTGAGAGGGCAGCACGTGCGCAGTTGCTCGCGAACAGCGACGATGCCGTGACGTCCTGTTGAACGCTCGCAGAGGCGAGCGACTGCCCGCCAGTTCACCCGCGTTCCGATTGCCGCGTCGAACAGAGCCTCGAGAGCCGGCTGGTCAAGCGTGGTGGCGACGTCGATGAGGCAGTGCTCGATCGGCACCACTGGCAGCCCTTTGCGGCGCACCGCGTGTACACCGGTACGCCGATGCAATCGCACCCAGCTCGGCCCGCGGACCGAGACGCTCGGCGAAACGGTGGCTTCGACAGTCATCGGCTCGTCCTCCAGCAATCCCCATAACCAAGCAGCCGTGGTGTGACTGAGAACGGCAGTCGGCTTCCACAAGCTGACTGCCGTACAAAGTTCGACGTATCCCGGGTCGGACGTCGAGTACACCTCAGGCAATATTCGATTCAGACGCGACAATTCACGTTTGGTCATCCCTCCCGCCAATAGCTGCGCGCGTGTTCGTACTTCCCCCATCCGAGCATGGTTGCGGCAAAACGCAATCCGCGCATCTGGCTATCCACAGCCTGTGGATAGCCGGCGACGTGTCGTCGCGAAAAGTGGTAAAGGCGAGGCTGAGTGCACGCAAGTACCCCGCTGAAGTCACATCCGGCCCTCCGACGCCGACTTGCGTGCAACCAAGCACGTGCCACCGGGGCTGAGTGCACACAAGTACCCCGCTGAAGTCACATCCGGCCCCCCGACGGCGACTTGTGTGCAATCAAGGGCGCGTGATGGGCCTCAGTGCACACACGCTTGCCTGTGTCGTCGCACCCGACCCTCCGGCAGCGACTTGTGTGCAACCAAGGACGCGCGGTGGGCCTGAGCGCACACAAGTACCCCGCTGACGTCACATCCGGCCCCCCGACAGCGACTTGTGTGCAACCAGGCACGCCAGCGCCCGCACCACCCGACCGCATCAAATCGCCGCGAGGGGGTATGCGAACTCCATGCAGACCTTCTTGCCGTATCCGGACTTCGCGCGCTCGGCCGCGGTGTTGGACGTGCCGCGGCTGGGGAAGCAGCGGGTCGAAACTCTTCAGATCCTGCGAGCGCTCGAACTCTTCGACTACGGGTGGGGGAGCCATCCGGCGGTTCAGATGTGGCGTGGACACACTCCGGCCCTGGTTTGCTACGGACTGACCTTTGTCGAGGTGTGGACCGCCGGCGGGCGGGCCGACACCACCGCGGGGCAGATCGCCGAGTTCGCGCCGGAGGTGGTCGGGCGCCCTCAATCGGAGCTGGTGGCCGATGGCCTGATGCCCCCGTGGTGGGACGACGAACGCCTCTACCTCAGTCACCGCGCCGCATTGGTTCGGAAGGATCCGGAGTTCTATGTCCCCGCATTCGGGGAGATGGATGTCGACATGCCGTACTTCTGGCCCGACCCTCCAGAAGTGCCGACGCAGCTGCGCACCGGGGACCGCACGGTCTGGGTGGTGCGGCCGTCATCTGCCGAGCAGTACGAAGAGTTCAGGCGCCGCGGCATCGTCGGTTTCGGGACCGAATCCGGTATCGACGTCATCGCGGCGGCAGGCGGTGATCTCCGCACGCTGCTGAAGGAACGGGCTCCGGGACGCCGGCCGGGCAAGGATCTGCGTGTCCTGGCATCGTTTGTCGGTGACCTGTCCGTGGGCGACGAGATTGCGGTGCCGATTCCGGACACGCCGGATCTGCACGTCGGGAAGCTGACGGGCGAGTATCAATTCTCCCGCAGCGCAACGACTCTCGTTCCGCACCGCAGGCGGGTGCAGTGGGAGGGCGTACTCGCCCGCAGCGATGTCATGCCGCCGGCTCTGCTGCAGAATCCGCGTGCGCTCTTCCCCGTGCCGGTCGCCACTCGATGACAGAACCCGGTTCGTGTCAATTCTGATCACGCCACCGGAGATGACAACCAAACCGCGGATTTGAGTAGTTTCACGCTGCCGTGGCCTCGGTGCGCGGTCCTACTCTCATCGTCATGACCTACGGTCCTCCCGCCATGACGTACCCGCGCCCCACCCCGGTTCCGGCGATTCCACCCCGCAGTCCGGGCCTGGTCGCCGACCTCATCGCGACGCTCTTCTTGCTGGCTCTGCAAGTCCTCGTTCTCGTGGGCAGCGTGTACATAAGCCTGTTCTTCGTCATGGCCACCGACAGTTGCTACGCCGATCGGTGTGACACGGACAATCTGCTGTGGGCGTACGTCGTCGCAGATGGCGGAGGTGTGGCTGCGGTGGTGGTGTCGATCATCGCCGCGTCCATCTTGATGGTCCGGCGCCGAGTGGCGTTCTGGGTTCCGGTGGTGGGCCTGATCCTGCAGATCTTCACCTTCGCACTCGGCGCGGGACTGGCCAGCAGCGTCGTGCCCTCCTGACACGCCCATCTACGCAACGCTGGGAATGCCGATCAACGCCAGGCTGTTGGACGTCACATGGCTTCGATCACCGTGGATATCTGGTCCGACATCGCGTGCCCGTGGTGTTACATCGGCAAACGCAAGTTCGAGGTCGGGCTCGCCGATTTCGCCGGCCGCGACGACGTCGAGGTGACCTACCACAGCTTCGAGCTGGCCCCGGATACCCCGGTGGACTTCGACGGCTCGGAGATCGACTTCCTCGTGCAGCACAAGGGGATGCCGGCCGGGCAGGTGCGCCAGATGCTCGACCAGGTCAGCGCCATCGCGGATGAGGTGGGTCTGCGGTACAACTTCGATGCACTGCTGCACACCAACACCCGCAAGGCGCACGAGCTGCTGCACTACGCCAAGCAGCAGGGCAAGCAGCTGGAGGTGGCCGAGAGACTGTTCGCCGCCTACTTCAGCGAGGGGCGTCACCTGGGTCGTGACGAGGAACTCGCCGAGCTGGGTGCCGACGTGGGTCTCGACCGCGGCGCCATCGAGAATGTCCTGGCGGCAGGCGATTACGTCTCAGCGGTGGACGCCGACATCGCGCAGGCACGTGAATACGGCATCAACGGGGTCCCGTTCTTCGTGATCGACGGCCGCTACGGCGTGTCCGGTGCCCAGGCTCCCGAAACGTTCACATCGGTGCTCGAGCGTGCACGGGACGAAGCGAAAGACGTGACCGCCGATGCCTGACCACATGGCCCAGCCCTTCGAACTCGTCGGTGAGGTCGATGCCGGAGTCTGTGTCGACGGCTTCTGCGCGGTCCCGCGAGATGCCCTCAGCGACAACGAGAACGGCACGAGCGATCACCGTCCGAACCACTCCTTGGACAACAGCTCGTAGGAGCGCACCCGCGCGGGGTGATCGTGCGTGATGGTGGTGATCGACAGCTCGGAGGCGCCGGTGGCGTCGCGGAGTTGTTCGAGTTTGTCCGCGACAGTGCCCGGAGATCCCACGAATTGGGTCAGCACACGGTCCCGCACGAGAACGCGGTCGTCTTCGGTCCATTCGATTGCCGCGGCCTCGGCGGGGGTGGGGTAAGCGATTGCACCTTCGCCGCGTCGAATGCTGCGAACCCACGGTGCGTAACCGCCGGCGAGTTCGACTGCTTCATCGTCCGTTTCGGCGACAACAGCGTCTACAGAGACGGCAACATACGGCTCGGGTACGCCAGCCGACGGTTGAAACGCTGCACGGTAGGCCTCGACAGCGTCGATCACCGTGCTCGGGCTGTGGTGGTAGCTGGCAACAAATCGCAGTCCTTTCGTCCCGGCGACCGTGGCGCTCGAGCCGCCGGACGCACCGAGAATCCACACCTGCACATCGGCACCCTCGCCGGGAGATGCGTGGGCGGGCAGCCCGTCCGAGCTCACGTAGGTGCCGTCGAGCAACGCGAGCACGGTCGAGACCTGCTCGTCGTAGTCGGGGGCGTATGCGCCCGGTTGCTGGAGCAGGTTCAGCACATGGCCAAGAGCCTTCTTCGAATAGCCGGCGGACACGTCGTACTGCTTGGGCAGCAGCAAGCCGTTCGGTGTGTGGCTGTCCTCGTCGTGTTCGGCGCCGCCACGTCCGGCCAGATAAGCCTTGGCCGCACTCTCGTTCTCAGTTCCGGAAGCGGGGGCCGGCCGCGAGGGCGAGCGTCCGATCCCCAGATCGAGTCGGCCGGGGTGGAGGGCGTCGATGAGCCCGAACTCTTCCACGGTGGCCAGTGGGGAACGGTGTCCGAATTGCACACCGGCCGAGCCCAATCGGATCGTCGATGTGGATCCGGCGACGAGCGCGATCTCGACCGCGGGTGACGACCCCAGGACACCGGGGTTCAGGTGGTGTTCGGCGAACCAGTAGCGGGCATAGCCGAATCTCTCGGCCTGCTGAGCCAGGTCGATGGCGTTCCGCAGCGCGGTGGTGTTGTCGGATCCGCTCGAACGCGGCAGGAGGTCCAGGACGGACAGTGGAACGGCAGTGCCCATGAAATGCTCCTGAGGTCGATGGCTGCTCACAGATCGGCCGAGCAACTCCTGATCCGGTGGTCGAGCCACTGTCGACGATACCGGCGTCCTCACCGCGAGACGACTTACAATCTCGCGGGACATTAACCTGGCGGAACTACCATTTCGGTTGTACGACGGCACATCTGGGCCGTCGGGTAGAACTCGAGGTGATCCCGCCGAGCGTGCTGGAGCCGCACGCTCGGCGGGATCATCGATGCCTATTCGGCGGCTGACACCGTCTTGGTGAGCAGGTTGGCCAACGTCTTGCTGAAGGCAGCCGGCTGCTTCGGGGTGCCACCTTCGGCCAGCAACGCTGCGCCATAGAGCAATTCGGCTGTCTGTCGAAGCGACTCGTCGTCGCCGCGAGCCGCGAAGGCCTCCTGGAGTCCCTTGGTGAGGGCGTGATCAGGGTTGAGTTCGAGGATGCGCTTGCTGTCCGGCATCGGGTAGCCCGATTCCCGGTACATCCGTTCGAGGGCAGGCGAAAGGCTTTGCGCCTCACCGACGATGCAAGCTGCCGAATCGGTGAGCCGGCTCGACAACCGCACCTGACTGACGTCGTCGATGAGGACGCCGGTCAACCAGGTGAGCAACTCGTCGAATTGCTTGTTGTCTTTGTCGTCATCTTCCTTGTCCGCTGTGTCGGACAGGTCGACCTCACCCTTGGCCACCGACTGCAACGGCTTACCTTCGAAATCGAAGATCTGACCGACCCACATCTCGTCGATCGGGTCGGTGAGCAGCAGCACCTCGATGCCCTTCTTCTTGAACGCCTCGAGATGCGGCGAGTTCTCCAGCTGCTCGCGTGATTCGCCTGTGGCGTAGAAGATCTGGCTCTGGTCGTCCTTCATTCGTTCGACGTACTCGGCCAGCGTCGTGGCGGTGTCGACCGAATGGGTGGAGCTGAACGAACAGATCGCGAGGAGCGCGTCCCGGTTGTCTGCGTCTTGGAGCAAGCCCTCTTTGAGGACCCGGCCGAACTGCGACCACACGGTGTCGTACTTCTCGCGGTCATTGGCCCGCATGTCCTTGATCGTCGAGAGTACCTTCTTGGTCAACCGCCGACGGATGGCCTTGATCTGCCGGTCCTGCTGCAGGATCTCGCGAGAGACGTTGAGAGACAGGTCTTGTGCGTCGACGAGCCCCTTGACGAAGCGCAGGTACTCGGGCATGAGCTCTTCGCAGTCGTCCATGATGAACACACGCTTGACGTAGAGCTGGACGCCGGTGTGGCGTTCGCGCATGAACAGGTCGAACGGTGCCGTGGACGGGATGAAGAGCAGGGCCTGGTACTCGAAGGTGCCCTCGGCCTTCATCGGGATGATCTCGAGAGGCTCGTCCCACGCGTGGCTGATGTGCCGGTAGAAGTCCGCGTACTCCTCGTCGGTCACCTCCGACCGGGGTCGGGTCCACAGCGCCTTCTGTGAGTTGAGCACCTCTGTGGTGGTGGTCTCGGTCGGCTCGTCGGCGTCGGCGGCCGCGTCATCCGCGTCGTCGTCGCTGGGGGCCTTCGGCGGTACGGGGGTGGTCACGTCCATGCGGATGGGCCACGAGATGAAGTCGGAGTACTTCTTGACCAGCTGACGGATCTGGGGAACCGAGGTGTAGTCGTGCAGATCGTCCTCGGCGTCCTCGGGCTTGAGGTGCAGCGTCACCGAGGTGCCCTGCGGTGCCTCGGCGACGTCCTCGATCGTGTACGTGCCCGCGCCTGCCGATTCCCACCGCGTGGCGGAGGTCTCGCCCGCCTTGCGGGTCAGCAGGGTGACCTTGTCGGCCACCATGAACGTCGAGTAGAAGCCGATGCCGAACTGGCCGATGAGCTCCTCAGCGGCGCCCGAGCCCGCAGCCTCGGCCTCTTTTGCCTCTTTCAGCTTGCGACGGACATCGGCCGTACCCGACTTCGCGAGTGTGCCGATGAGGTCGACGACCTCGTCGCGGGACATGCCGATCCCGTTGTCGGTGATGGTGAATGTCCGGGCGTCGGGATCCAGTGAGATCTCGATATGGAGGTCGGAGGTGTCGACCTCGAGATCCTTGTTCCGGTACGACTCCAGGCGCAGCTTGTCGAGGGCATCGCTGGCGTTGGACACCAGCTCGCGGAGAAATGAATCCTTGTTCGAGTAGATCGAGTGGATCATCAGATCCAGGAGTTGCCGCGTCTCGGTGGCGAACTCCATCTCTTCGACTTGAGCGCTCACGTGATGCTCCTTCGGTTGTCGCAGATGTCGGTTGTTACAGGGTGTTGCTGGCAGTATTCGGTCGCGGGGTCCGACCAAACATTTTAGGCAGGCCGCTCGTAGTACATTCAGACCTCATGTCTGGTACGGGGGACGGTCGGTATAGGTGAGTTCGGTCATCCAGAATGTTCTCGGTCGGGAATTCGAGAACCTGCATCCCAACATGCAATGGCGGTATGGGATCGATTCCACCTCGCAACTGTCGCAGGTGGCCGGTGGGATGCTCGAGTCGGTCTACTGCTCGGCGATGCTGCCCGCGATGTTGTTCCACATGCGTAAACGCAACGCGATGCCCACCAAGACCAGCAGGCTCGTCCCGTTCACGATGCACAACTACTGCTATCAGGACGAGCTCGGGCGCGAATGCCTCGCGGTGCTTCGTTCGTTCGACTACACAACCGGCTCACATGGGCTGAACTCGCTGCTCGTCGACGGCCGAGAAGGACTGGTCGACTACTTCGGCGACGGCCCGGAACTGCTGTGGCCGCTCGAGGCACACGCCGACGACCGTGGTTCTCTGGTCTTCGAGAGTGGCCCGATGCGGCTGCTCGCCGGCCCGAAGGTGGGCATGCGCGGTCTCCTCGCGGCGCGGATGAGGTACATCGAGGGCTGGGACGAACGGCACAACCGGTTCCGGGTGGACGCGTCGGTGCGCAACCCGGTCCTCGGTGAGCTCATCCACTACCGCGGTTGGTTCACCGCGCGCGACGAGCCCTGCCGCCTGCGTGACATCCCGGACGAGGCCTGGCCACTGCGCCTCGAAGAACGCGAACACTGACCGACGTTTGTTCAGCCCGCCGGACGCGTCAGTCCCAGGTGGTCGCGCAGGGTGAAGCCTTCGTAATCGGTCCGGTAGACGCCGCGTTCCTGCAGTAGCGGGACCACCTTGTCGGCGAACTCGTCGAGCCCGCCGGGGGTGATGTGCGGAACGAGAATGAAGCCGTCGCTTGCATCTTCCTGGACGAATTCGTTGATGGTGCGGGCGACCGTGTCCGGTGACCCGATGAAGGACTGCCGGCCGGTCATCTCGATGATCAGCTCGCGTGTGGTGAGGTTGTCCGCCTCGGCCCGTGCTCGCCATTCGTTCGCCACATCGCGCGGATCGCGGTGGATACGCACGCTGGCCCGCCCCTTGGCGACCGTGTTCTCGCCCGGCAGGGGATCGATCGACGGCAACGGGCCGTCGGGGTCGTGGTCGGAGAGGTCGCGGTTCCACAGCTGCTCGAGAAACTTGATCGCGGTCTGGCCACTGACCTGTTGCAACCGGATCTCGTGTGCGCGGTCGGCGGCGTCGGCGTCGGTGTCACCGAGAACAAACGTCGCTGCCGGCAGGATCAGCAGGTCGTCGCTGCGTCTGCCGTAGGTGGCCAGTCGGCCTTTGACGTCCTTGTAGAACGCCTGGCCGTCGTCGAGTGTGGAGTGCCTGGAGAAGATGGCGTCCGCCCCCGCAGCAGCGAACTCACGACCCTCGTCGGAGTCGCCGGCCTGAAAGATGACCGGGCGGCCCTGGGGCCCGCGGGGGACGTTGAACTGCCCCGAGATGTCGAACTGGTCGTCGCGGTGGGTGAACGAGCCGGCGTCAGGGCGCCGCAGGTACGTCCCCGACTCCTTGTCGGCCACGATGTCGTCGTCCTGCCACGAATCCCACAGTTCGATGGCGACTTCGAGGAACTGCCTGGCCCGGTGATAGCGCTGCTCTTTCGGGAGGTAACCGCCTCTTCGGAAGTTCTCTCCGGTGAACTCGTCCCAGGAGGTCACCACATTCCACGCGGCCCGGCCGGCGGTGAGGTGATCGAGGCTCGCGAACTGGCGGGCCACCTCATACGGCTCGTTGAACGTGGAGTTGATGGTGCCGGTCAGGCCGAGGTGTTCGGTGACGGCGGCGAGTGCGGCGAGCACGGTGAACGTGTCCGGCCGACCGACCACGTCGAGGTCGTAGATCAGCCCGTTCTGCTCACGCAGGCGGAGTCCCTCGGCGAGGAACAGGAAGTCGAACTTCGCACGCTCGGCGGTGCGTGCGAAGTGCACAAACGACTCGAACTCGATGTGACTGCCCGCATCGGGGTCGCTCCACACCGTCGTGTTGTTCACGCCCGGGAAGTGCGCGGCCAGATGTACCTGCTTGGTCATCGGTTGATCAACTCCGCTGTGGTCTGGAATCGGTTCACCGGACGGGAGAGACCGAGATGGCCTCGCAGAGTGCTCGATTCGTAGTGGGCGCGGAACAGGCCGCGACGTTGTAATTCGGGGACGAGGTCGCGGGTGATTGCTTCCAGATCAGCAGGTATCGCACCGGGCCGCAGCCGGAAGCCGGTGATACCGGCATCGGACAGTTCGGCGAGTCGATCGGCGAGGGTCTCTGCGGTTCCGGTGAACACCTCTGCGTCGCTTGTGTATTGGATGTCCGCTCGATCGTCGAGTCGCGCTTTGTGTGCTTCGGCTGCGGTTGTCGTGTCACCGAGGAAGACCACGAGGTCGGCGAACACGTGGACGATCTCGTCGGTGCGGCCGGCCTGGTCCTGCGCCGTACGGATGATCTCGATGCTCGCCTTGGCGTCGCCGACGTCGGACGGGGTGATGAAACCGATGTCCGCTGATGTTGCAACGAACTGATACGGGATGTTCTGGTGCGCAAGGGCGGTGATGATGGGCTGACCTTGCGGTGGTCGAGGCGTGATGGACGGTCCTCGCACCGAAAAGAACCGGCCTTCGAAGTCGATGTAGTGCAATTTGTCGCGGTCGACGAAGCGTCCGGTGGCCTTGTCGCGGATCTCGGCGTCGTCTTCCCAACTGTCCCAGAGCCTTCGGAGAACCTCGACGTAATCGCCTGCCTCCTCGAAGAGGTCGGCCACAAGCTCACCGACCACCGGGTCGCCGGCATCGGCGACCGCGAGCTCCGCGAACGTGCGCCTGCCGAACAGGGCAGCCTCGTGTGGTCGCGGCGACACCTGCACCCGGACGCCGGCCCTGCCGCTGCTGACGTAGTCGAGGGTCGCGATCGCCTTCGACAGATGGAACGGCTCGGTATGGGTGACGGTGGCGGCAGGAATCAACCCGACATGCCGCGACAGGGGTGCCACCCGTGACGCGATCAGAACCGAGTCGAGCCTTCCGCTGACTCGGTCGGTGCGTGGTGAGGGCGCATCGAGCGCGGCCGGCCGGATACCGAACGTGTCCTCGATCGTCACGAAGTCCACCAGCCCGGATTCCGCGACGCCGACCAGGTCAGCCCAGTAACGCGCGGTCAGCAGTTCAGCGGGCCTTGCCGTGGGCTCGCGCCAGGCGGCCGGATGCCATCCCGCGCCCTCGAGGGCGATCGCGAGATGCAGTTTGTCGGTGATCGGCATTCAGAACTCTCCGGTGAAGGTCGGCGGGCGGGACTCGATGATGGCGTGTTGTCCTGCCAACGGACCTGTCACGACAGAGATTCCTGTGGGCGGAGTCTCGATCAGCGTGACTCTAACCCTCGCCAACTGCGACGATCACCGGCTCAATGGGTGATAACCGTCTATTGGAGCGTGCCATGCCCATGAGCAGTCTGATGTCCGCCGATCACCTCATGATGGCGGCTGCGGCCGCGCATCCCGAAGCGCCACAAGCAATACCGACGATGCACCTGTGCGCGCCCGTCGAAGGGCGGCCCGATGATCGGCACACCCGTTCGGCTCTCGCGGCGCGGGCGATCGAGTACAGCAGGCGTTACGGGGGAACCTCGTGCGGATGGTTCGCCCGTCTGCGTGAAGAACTCGACTCCCGTCGCGACCTGAGCGCTCACGGTAAGTCTGCTTGACTGCTCGCCGTACCGATGTCAATGGTTCGGACTCGGTCGGCGACAACACTCCGCTCGGCGCATGTCGTCATGAATGCTTGGCGGCAGAGAGCGGTCAACCAAGGGGAGTGGGTGGTGGAAGTGTTTGCGTTCGGCGCCGAATCAGGTGTGGGCGGCTGGGATTGGCGGGTGCGCGGGCGTTGCCGCGATCAGGGGATCGATTGGGAGATCTTCTTTGCACCGTCCGGGCGAGAGCCCGCCGCAGTCCGACGGCGCCGCGAGGCCGAGGCCAAAGCACTGTGCAACGGCTGCCCCGTGGTGCGGCAGTGCCGCGACCATGCCGTGGAGTTCGACGAGAAACACGGCATCTGGGGAGGGATGACGGTCGACGAGATCGCGGCCGTCGCTCGTGACGCCCGTTCGGCGTGAGGCGGCCACGATGTGGAACGGCCGTACCGTTGCTTCTCGTTACGCTGGTTCCATGACCACAAATGTTCCGACCATCGACCTCAACTCGGGGACGTCCATTCCGCAGCTGGGCCTGGGGGTGTGGCAGGCGTCCAACGAGGAGACCGAGCAGGCCGTGCGGTCTGCGATCGACGACGCCGGTTACCGCCACATCGACACCGCGGCCGCGTATGGGAACGAAGAGGGTGTCGGCCGTGCTCTTGCGGCCGCGTCCGTGGATCGTTCCGAACTGTTCGTGACCACAAAACTGTGGAACGCCGACCAGGGATTCGAGCCGGCGAAGCAGGCGTTCGACCAGAGCTTGTCGCGGCTCGGGCTGGACTACGTCGATCTCTACCTGATCCATTGGCCTCTGCTGGACGACGACCGATTGCTCAGGACGTGGGACGCGCTCGAAGAGATCGCGCAGAGCGGTCGCGCAAAGGCGATCGGTGTGTGCAACTTCGAACCCCGCCACCTCGAACTGCTGGCGAACCGGGGCGGAACGTTGCCGGCCGTCGATCAGGTGGAACTGCATCCGCATCTGCCGCAGCAGCAGATCCGCGACGTCGCGGACCAGCATGGCATCGTCGTCGAATCGTGGAGTCCACTCGGAGGCACCAGCAATTCGGGCTGGGGCAAGGACTCCAAACCGAACACCCTGTTGACCGATCCGCTGATCTCCCGGATCGGTGAGCAGCACGGCAAGTCCCCCGCGCAGGTCCTGATCCGCTGGCATCTGCAGAACGGACTCGTTGTCATCCCCAAGTCGGTCAACCCCGACCGGATCGCCCAGAACATCGACGTGTTCGACTTCGAACTCACCGACGCCGATCTCGGTGACATCGCCACGCTGAACGACGGGGTACGCGTGGGGGCAGACCCCAACGAGTTCAACGTCGGTGCTCCTGAATGATCATCTGACGCAGCACTGAGCGGTGCGAGGTTGGTCAGTCGCCGACGGCGATGATCCTGGGTGGCAGCGCTCCGTGCGGGATGGTCGGACCGATGGCCACACGGCTCCCCGGCGTCCGCCCGTGACCCCAGCCGAGCTCGGCCCGATAGGATCCGACCGGCGCGTTTGCCAGCGTCGTCCGGTCGGCGACCGGCTCGGACGACGGCGCCACATAGAGTGCGTCGGTGGGGCAATACGCCTCGCACATGAAGCAGGTCTGGCAATCCGATTGCCTTGCGATACGGGGGATCCCGTCGGTCCCGCGGTCGAACACATCGGTGGGGCACGCGTCGATGCACTTGTCGCACCCGATGCACTTGTCCGCCAGGACGAGTTCGATCATGACGCGTGGGCCAGTGTCGGAGCGGTGGCCCGCGGCCGTGTCCACACCTCGTCCAGGCCGCCGGACAGGATGTGGTGGTGCTGGCGCGGGTCCTGATCGGGATGGTCCTCACGCTTGCTCATGCCACGAGTTTCGGTGCGGCTCAACGCAGACCGATACATCCACCGGCCCACGGCGGTGACCGCGGCTGCTTGTCTCGCCCGCACGCGGTCGGGGCCGGCGAGAGGACCCAGTTCGGCAGACAGGCCGGCCCACAGGGCGTCGAGTTCGTTCACCGCCTCCACCAGTCGATCTCCATGCCGCAGGTAGTTCTTGCGCAGCGGGAGCAACTGTTGTCGCGCCGCCGCCATCACCTCGTTGGGCTGCAGCGCCGGGCGGGACGTGGGACGCAGCCCGGCCCGGCCCGCGCCGATCAGATCGTGGTGACCGACCGGGGACTGGGCCAAGGCGTGCTGTGCCGCAGCGGAACCCGCCCAAGTGCCGGACGACATGGCCCATGCCGAATTGTGGCTACCGCCACCGGTGAAGCCTCCGCAGATCCGTTCCCTCGTCGCCGCGTCACCTGCCGCATAGAGTCCTCGCACCGAGGTGGCGCAGGTGTCGTCGACGAGGTCGACACCTCCGGTTCCGCGGACCGTGCCCTCCGCGATCAGATCCACCTCGAAACGGTCGGTGAACGGATTGATGCCGCGGCGGTCGAACTGCAGAAAGAAGTTGGGCTGACCGAGACGCATCCTGCGCTGTACGTCGTCGTCCGCGCGGTCCAGCTGGGCGAACACCTTCTCGCTGAGCAACGTTCGTGCAATCACCGAGCGTCCACCGGAAGACCCGGCGCCCTCGAGTACGCGCCCGTCGTCATGGAAGAAGGTGGCGTATCCGTAGTAGGCGGTCTTGGTCACCGTGGACCCGGCTGCCGCGATGCCGTAAGCGTTGGAGAACTCCATCCCGGAGAGTTGGGCTCCCACCTCTGCGGCCATCAGCGTTCCGTCGCCGGTGTCGACGTTTGTGCCCAGCGCCCGGGACAGGAAAGCGCAACCGCCGCTGGCCAGCACCACCGCGCCGGAGGTGATCGAGTAGTCGCGATGGTGATGTCGTTGGTACCCGGCCGCACCGCGCACCGAGCCGTCGGGTTCCACCAGTAGTTCCAGGGCTGGGGAGTGGTCGAGGATCGTGACGCCTGCTCGCGTGATCCAGGCTCGCATCCGCCGCATGTATTCGGGACCCTGCACACCCGTGCGGTTCTCCCGACCGGTGTCGGGGTCGACGGGGAAGGGGTAACGGCCCTCGGTCGCCAGGCGGTTCATGTTCAGGTAGGTCTGGTCGAGGACGCGGTCCATCCAGGTATGGTCCGCGAGGTATCCCCCCAGAGCTTCGCGGCTGGCCTTGGCTGCGCCGCGCAACTCCGGATCGGGGGCCACGTACCAGACGCCGGTGCCCGAAGGCGCTGTGGCGCCGCTTGTTCCGCAGTATCCCTTGTCCACGAGGATCACCTCGGCGCCACCCTGCCGGGCGTGCAGCGCCGCCCACGCCGCGGCAGGGCCGCCGCCGATCACGAGCACGTCGGTGGACAATTCCAGTGGTGCTGACATCGGGCTCCTGATGTGACTGGCGTACGGCGACGCGGGTGTACATCGGAGGTTATGGCGGCACGGGGTACGGCAGAACCGTTGCGGTCAGGGTGATTCTGGCCCCGGCTTGATCACGGACCGGGCGCCGAGATCGGCATACTTGCGGCACCGAACGCGTGGGGCGATAGTCGAGGTATGCCCACCGCCCGAGCTGACCTGTCCGAGTTCATCACCGAACACACCCGTGGGACCCTGGCGACCATCCGGCGCAGCGGGGTCCCGCAACTGTCCACCGTCAGCTACTCCTTCGATCCACGAGAGCAGTGCGTACGCATCTCGGTCACCGCGGATCGGGCCAAGGTCGCCAACCTGCGTCGTGACCCGCGCGCCAGTATCCACGTGAGCAGCGCTGACGGATGGAACTACGCGGTGGCCGAGGGTCGGGTGGAACTGAGCCCGGTGGCAGCTGCGACCACCGAGGACGACACCGTGTCGGAGTTGATCGACCTCTACCGCGACGTACTCGGCGAACATCCGGACTGGGACGACTTCGCCCGCGCCATGGTGGAGGACAAGCGACTGGTCATCCGTCTCTACGCCGAGCACCTGTACGGCCGTATCGGCTGACGGCCCGGGGCGTCAGCGCTGGCGGCGCTTGGCCTCCTCCTTGAGTCCCTTCTGCGCGGTGTTGAGCGCCGTCTTCTGGGCCTGCTTCACGATCAGCCCCGGCAGCTTCACCTTCAGTTCCACGTCGAGCACGAACTCGACATGGGTCTTGTCGCCTTTGGGGGTGAGCGTGTACTGGCCGTGCTGGTAGCTCAGCTGATCGGCTTCGATCAGGTCCCAGGTGCAGGTGTTCTCGGTCCAGCTGTAGTCGAGGAGCTGGTGGTCGGTAAGGCCGACCGCCTGCAGTTCGAGCTTCACCTTCTTGGGTGCGCCGTCCTCGTGTTCTTCGAGGATCTCGACCTTCTTGTGGGGGCCGGACCAGTGCGGCAGCGCCTCCACGTCCATCAAGATCTCCATGACGACGGCGGGAGGGGCGTCGATGTCGAATTCGGTCTTCGCGTTGACAGGCATGGACCAAAAAGTACACCTGCCGGCGCGCCGTCCCCTCGTTTTTGCGCGGGGGAGTCGCGGCGACGTGGGCATTGTCGGCGACGGAGTTTTCGTGATCAGACCGATGCACAAGAACGGGGGTTGTGTCCGCTCCGGCCGGAGTATGGTCTGTTCGGTAAGGCCGACGTGGTACCACTGCACCGGCCGGCCAATGCCTTGACGGGGGGCACTGGATACGTGTTTTTCGTTCGTGATGGGACCAATGTTGTTCAGTAGTAATGTCTTTCGTGTTCGTTCTCGTGGCTTGGTGCGGGCGGGGGTGGCCGGGCTGATCGGTACCGCGGCTCTCGCGCTGGCCGGTCTTGCAGGGGCGGGTGGAGCATCGGCCGACCCGTTGACCTGCACTGCGGCCAACGGGCACAACGTGATTCGGACAGACGGGTACGGCGCCTGTGGAGCGAAGGCCGGCCCCGGAAGCTTTGCGCATGCCGAGGACCACAGTCGCAACGGCACCGCCGTCGCATCGTCGAACACCGGCGGAAACGCCAATGCGTACAACCTGCAACCGAATACGTCGGCTCTGTCCGGTGCGGTGACGGGTGGCACGGGATACTCGATCACCACCGGGCCCGGCGGGATGGCCGTCAGCCAGGCTCGTGCGGGCGGTACGTCGATAGCGGTTGCCGGCTGGGGTGGCATGGCCTACTCGGGCCCCTACGGCACCACGTGTTCGGGCAGTTTCGCCGCGGCGGTCGACACCTCGACCGGGCAGGCCTGCATCGGATCCGGCGGCATCTGGCTCTCCACCCCGCGGCCGGCCTCTTAGAACCCACACTGCGGGGGCAGAAACAAACCCCCGCACATCCATGCGAAGGGCGGCGCCGATCACGGTGTCGCCCTTTGCCCTGTCTGGGTACCGGCGTCCGGCCGATGTCGACCGCGACCGCTGCATCACCGCCAGTTCACCCTTCGGCCATGTAACTGCGGTGCGTCCGGTTTAACTTGGAGAGGTGAATGAAATTCTGCGCCTCTCGGATTTCGGGCCCGACCACCCCGACGTCGGTCCCGACTTCAGCGTCGTCGCGGGCCGCGAGGCCCTCCAAAAGATCGTCGACCTCGCCGACACCACCAATTTCCTCGTCGACGACCGCGATGATGACGATCCCCGGCTCCTGACCCTTCCCGGGCGCAACGTCATCGACACCTGGCGTGAGGACTATCCGTACGACGAGCGCATGAGTCGCGACGAGTACGAGCTGGAGAAGCGGCTGCTGCAGATCGAGCTGCTGAAGTTCCAGAAGTGGAGTAAGCGCACGAACAGCCGGCACGTCTTCGTCTTCGAAGGGCGCGATGCGGCGGGCAAGGGCGGCACCATCAAACGTTTCATGGAGCATCTGAACCCGCGCGGTGCCCGGGTGGTCGCGCTGGAGAAGCCATCCGAGCGCGAATCGACCCAGTGGTATTTCCAGCGGTACGTACAGCATCTGCCCGCCGCAGGCGAGATCGTCATGTTCGACCGCTCCTGGTACAACCGCACCGGAGTCGAGCGGGTGATGGGGTTCTGCACCGACGAACAGCACGCTCAGTTCCTGCGGCAGGCCCCGCTCTTCGAGGCCATGCTGATCGACGACGGTATGGATCTGGTGAAGTTCTGGTTCTCGGTGTCCCCCCTGGAACAGCGCACCCGCTTCGCGATTCGTCAGGTGGACCCGGTGCGTCAGTGGAAGTTGTCTCCGATGGACATCGCGTCGCTGGACAAGTGGGACAAGTACACCGCGGCCAAAGAAGAGATGTTCGCGGAGACCGACACCGAAGAAGCGCCGTGGATCGTCGTCAAGAGCAATGACAAGAAGCGGGCCCGCATCAACGCGATGCGGTATGTGCTCAACCTGTTCGACTACGACGACAAGGACGTCAACATCGTCGGCGAGCCGGATCCGCTCATCGTCGGCCGGGCACGCGATCTGCTGGGGGAGTAGACCATCGATGGCACTCGCGAGTGATCGTGTGACGGTCATGGCCCGCCTACCGCGGTTCACGCCGCCCGATCTGTAACCTGAGCCGGTGCGTTCCTTCCTTGCCGCAGTGCTGTGCCTGGTCGCCATCGTCGCGGCCGCTGTCGCCATGCCCGCCTACTTCGTGAACGAGCGGGTTGTCGATCGTGACGGATTCCGGGAGACCGTGGCGCCGCTGGCCGACAACACGACCGTGCAGCAGTACATCGCCGACGAGATCACCGCCCAGGTGTCGTCGCAGGCACCCCTTGTCCCCGACGGCCTGATCGCCCCGCTGGCCGACGCCTACACCAAGAGCGACAACTTCGAGCAGGACTTCGCCGACGCGATGATCCAGCAGCACGTTTGGCTGTTCAAAGAGGCCACGCCCGAAACCGAGGGCGAGGTGATGTCCCTCGACCTGACTGAGATGGTCAACCGAGTCATCGCGGACGTGGGTTTCGGTGGCATCGAGATCAAGGGGCCGATCCTGGTGCCGCTGAGCGATTCAGCCCAGTCGGGACTCGAGGCGGGCCGGTACCACAATCTGGGCAACCAGATCGGTCTGCTCGCGATCAGCTCGTTGGTCATCGCAGTGGTCGCCACGGTGCTTGCCCTCGTGGTCGCACGACGGCGGGGCTTTGTGCTCCTGGCCGTGGGCTTCGGGGTGATCCTCGGCGGGATCGCGACATGGCTCCTCGGGGAGGGCGTCCAACGACGGGCACTCGACGAGGTCTCCGGTGCCGACGACTCGGCCCGGGAGGTCGCCGACATCATCGTCGACAAGGTCGTCGGTGACATGCAGGAAGTGGGCCTGATCGCAGTCGGCGCCGGCGTCGCCCTCGGCGCGGTGGGCCTGCTGATCTCGGTTGCGCTGGAGCGTCGCCGCTACTGACCCTCGCGTCGCGCCACGCACTCCACGAGTGGTGTCAGACCGGCATGCGAACATGTGTTCGTGTCCGAAGAGCCGCGGGAGCTGGCCAGCATCCTGCACGCCGACCTCGACTCCTTCTATGCCTCGGTCGAGCAGCGTGACCACCCCGAGCTGCGCGGCCGTCCGGTCATCGTGGGCGGTGGAGGCGTGGTGCTCGCGGCGAGTTACGAGGCCAAGGCCCGCGGGGTGCGCACGCCGATGAACGGGCGCGAGGCGGTCGCGCTGTGCCCGGACGCTGTGGTGATGCGTCCTCGTTTCGACAGCTACGTAGAGGCGAGCAAGGCAGTCTTCGACATCTTCCGGGACACCACGCCACTGGTGGAGGGCATCTCGATCGACGAGGCGTTCCTCGATGTCGGCGGTCTCTACCGGGTGAGCGGGTCACCGGCCCAGATCGGTGCCCGATTACGCGAGCGGGTGCGGATCGAGGTCGGGCTGCCGATCACTGTCGGCATCGCGCGCACCAAGTTTCTTGCGAAGGTCGCCAGTGCGGTGGGAAAACCAGACGGGCTGCTCGAGGTGCCGCCGGGTGGTGAACTCGAGTTCCTTCACCCATTACCGGTGGAACGGCTCTGGGGTGTCGGGGCGGTGACGTCGCGCAAGCTGCGCGACGCGGGACTGTCCACCGTGGGCGACCTCGCGGCCGTTGGTCAGCCGACTCTCGCGTCGCTGCTCGGGCGCGGCGCCGGTTCGCACCTGTATGCGCTGTCGATGGCGCGCGATCCACGCCGGGTGGAGGTGGGGCGTCGTCGCCGGTCGATCGGTTCACAACGAGCGATGGGTCGGCGGCCCAAAACCCAGGAGGATCTCGAGGCGTCCATGGTGGGCATCGTCGATCGTCTCGGTAAACGCCTGCGTAATGCAGAACGCGTGTGTCGCACCGTGATCCTGCGGTTGCGGTTCGACGACTTCACCCGGGTGACGCGTTCACGAACTCTGTACGAACCCACCGACGGCACCCAGGTACTCATGACGGCCGCGCGTGCGCTGCTCGATGACGCCATGCCGATGATCCGGGACAAGGGCTGCACGCTGATCGGGTTGTCGTTGACGAACCTCGACAGCAACGACTCGATCCAGCTCGCGCTGCCGTTCGACGAGCATCATCAGGAGAAACTGGACATCACCATCGACGGGCTCAGAGACCGTTTCGGGGCGGGTGCGGTGACCCGGGCCGTTCTCATCGGACGCGATCAGGGCATGGCTGCGCCGATGCTCCCCGACTGACACCGGTCGGGATGTGGGCTCGATCGGGAGTCGGGACCCATCAGCGCGAACACAGAATCTCGGGTTACGGTTGCTGAATGTCTTGGCAGGCGACCCATGGATGAGGAGACCGAGGTCCGCGCAACCGGCACTGCGACAGACGTGTCGTCGCGGCAGCCGGACGGACCGGCTCCCGATTCGTCGACCTCCACCGGCGGGAGTGGTTCGGCGCGGAAGCGACTCGCCGACATATTGATCGCGGTCCGCACGCCGCCGTGGATTCTGGCGCTCGCCACGTTCGCCGTGTTGGCGACGATCTACTGCCTGTATTCGATCCAGCGCCACGAACGGTTCGGCTCCACCGGGTGGGACCTGGGAATCTTCACGCAGGCAGTGAAGGCCTACGGGCACTTCCGCGCCCCCGTCGTGCCGCTCGAAGGCACCGACGTCAACCTCCTCGGTGATCATTTCCAGCCCTGGATCGCGGTGATCGGACCGCTGTATCGGCTGTTCCCGACGCCGGTCACCTTGCTCGTCGTGCAGGGTTTGCTGTTCGCGCTCGCCGCGATACCGATCGTGCGGCTGGCCGCCACACGACTCGGCATGGCGGTCGGGGTCTTCATCGCGATCGCCTACGGGCTGGCATGGGGGATCGCCCAGGCACTGGCGTTCGACTTCCACGAGATCGCGCTCGCGGTGCCCCTGCTGGCGTTCAGCCTCGTCGCCGTGGTGGAAGAGCGCTGGCGGGCTGCCCTGCTGTACGCCCTGCCCCTCGTCTTCTGCAAAGAGGATCTCGGCGTGACGGTTGTGGTGATCGCTGCCGTCGTCGCGCTGCGATTCGGCCGCGTGTCCTATCGATGGGCCATCGGGACCGCGATCTGGGGCGCCGCCTGGACGCTGATCGCGGCCAAGGTGATCATCCCGGCGATGGGCAGCGGCGACTACACCTACGAATCGAAGTTCGCCGACTCGCCCGCCGAGGGTGTGCGCGGGCTCATCATCGGGGTGTCGCAGGGTGACGCGCGCGCCTCCACCGCATTTCTCCTGCTGGTGATCACGCTGTTCTTGGCCGTTCGCTCACCGATCATCCTGGTGGCGGTGCCGACCCTGGCCTGGCGTTTCTTGAGCGTGAACCATCTGTACTGGGGCTTCGGCTTCCACTACAACGCGACGTTGATGCCCATCATGATCGTCGCGATGCTCGACGCGTTGATCAGACTGCGGGGGCGGTCGATGTCGCAGCGTACCGTCGTCGGATTCGCTGCAGCGGCTGCAGCGATCGCGGTGGTCCTGGCCTGGGCCGGGCCGTTGGACCGGCTGACCGAACGCGACTTCTATTCACGCGGCGACCAGGCGCAGGCCGTCGACGAGTTCGGCGCGATGATCCCCGACGGCCAATCCGTGGCCACCACCAACAACCTGGCTCCGCATCTCGTCGCCGATCACGAGGTGACCCTGTTCCCGAAACAGAAGCGTGATCGTTCCACTGCGCAGTGGATCATGGTGGACACCAACATCTCGGGCCTTTTCCCGGCCAACAAAGCGGACACCAACAAGGCGCTCGAGAAGATCGAGAACAGCGGGCAATACGTGCGCGTGGCGGCCGACGACGGTGTGGTGCTGCTCAAACTCCGCTGACCCGCCGGCCTGACTCACCCGCCCAATTTCTCCCACAGGAACTCGTAGGCAAGGGCTGACTTGAACGCGGCCTGCTTGTTGTCGGCGGCGCCGCCGTGCCCGC
The DNA here is from genome assembly GCF_051487485.1 of Williamsia muralis. Lineage (GTDB taxonomy): Bacteria > Actinomycetota > Actinomycetes > Mycobacteriales > Mycobacteriaceae > Williamsia > Williamsia muralis_B. Next base: position 147,194 of record NZ_JAHVCV010000008.1, read on the forward strand.
CTTCGATGTTCTCGTAGTAGCTCACCGAATGACCGAGCTCCTCCATGCGTGCGACGAACTTACGTGCGTGGCCCGGATGCACTCGGTCGTCACGGGTGGAGGTTGTCATCAGAAGTGCCGGGTACGTCGCATCGGCCCGCAACAACTGGTAGGGCGAATACTTGGAGATGAACTCCCACTGCTCGGGGTCGTCGGGGTCGCCGTACTCGGCCACCCACGACGCTCCTGCCAGCAGCAGATGGTAGCGCCGCATGTCGAGCAGTGGAACCTGGCAGACCAAAGCGCCGAACAGTTCTGGGTAACTGGTGAGCATCACGCCCATCAACAACCCGCCGTTGGAACCACCCTGTGCCGCGAGCTTGTCCGCGGTGGTGAGCCCCCGGTCGACGAGATCCCTTGCCACAGAAGCGAAATCTTCGTACACCAGATGCCTGCCCGCGAGCTGGGCCTGGGTGTGCCAGGTGGGGCCGTACTCGCCGCCGCCGCGAATGTTCGCGATCACGTAGACACCGCCGCGGGCAATCCAGTTCCGACCGGATATCGCGCCGTACGCGGGTGTCATCGAGTTCTCGAAACCCCCGTATCCGTACAGCAGGGTGGGGCCCTGCGACACATCGTCCCGCTTGATCACGAAGTAGGGGACCCGCGTGCCGTCGTCGGACGTCGCGAAGTGTTGCGATGCGGACACCGTGGACGCGTCGAACAACTCGGGTGATTGCTTGATCGGGGCCACGCCGTCGGTGCTCGACCCGTGCAGCAGGCTCGGTGGTGTGGTGAAACTGCTTGCCGACAAGAACAGTTCGTCGCTGTGGTCGGGGTCGGTGTCGAGTACGGAGATGGTGGCCAGTTCAGGCAGACCGGACAGCTCGGACACCGACCAATCGGTCACGCTCAGCAATCGGAGTTCGGTCTGCACATCGCGCAGGGTCACGAGGACCAGATGTGCGGAGGTGAACGAGAAGTTCTGCAGGCTGGTGTGGTCGTCGGGTTCGAAGAGAACGGTCCCTGAGCGGTCGCCCGCAAGGTACGACGGGTAGTCGAACACGACCAAAGTGCCGGTGGCGTAGGTCGATTCGCTCTGATCCTGGCTGCCGATCCCGGAATCTGCGAGGTTCCACGGCGATCGGGTGAATACGAGCAACCAGTTGCGGTGCACACTGGTGTGCGCATCGGTCGGGACGTCGATCAGGGTGGGCTCTCCGTCGGTGAGCTCGTAGAACTCCTGATTGAAGAAGTCGGTGGACCTGATCAGGAAATGTCGTTCGAACCCGATCGTGTCGTCGTACATCGCCTGTACGGCAACGTCACTCGTTGCGCCCGTGTATACCGTCTCGGCTTCCTCGAGTGGGGTGCCCCGTGACCAGCGCTTCACCACCCGCGGATACCCCGAGTTGGTCAGGGAGGACTCGCCGTCGGGCTGATCGCCGAAGTCCGTGCCGACATAGACGGTGTCCTCATCGATCCAGCTGATGTCGGATTTGTTCTCCGGGAGCTCGAAACCACCGTGATCGGCGGTGATCCAGGTGCGCGTACGCAGATCGAACTCGCGGACGACCGACGCGTCGGCGCCCCCTCTGGACAGCAGGATCAGCGCCCGGTGGTGGTCCGGCCGTAGGACGAGGGCGCCCTTCCACACCCAGTTCTCGCCCTCGTCGGCGGCGACCGTGTCGAGGTCGATGAGCACGTCCCACTCGGGTGAATCGGTGCGGTACTCCTCGAGGGTCGTCCGGCGCCACAGCCCCCTCGGATTCGTCGCATCTCGCCAGAAGTTGTAGAGGTGCTCGCCGCGGCGGCGTACGTAGGCGATGCGGTCGTCGGTGTCGAGCACCTCCAGCGCGGCAGCCTCCAGGTCGGCGAACCGACTGCTGGTGGTGAGGGCCTCGATCGTGGGCTGGTTGTGCTCGCGCACCCACGTCAGAGCGTTCTCGCCGGTTACGTCTTCGAGCCAGAGATAGGGATCGGTGTCGCTCACCGGACCCAGTCTGCCGCACATGCGTTCCGTGCCCCGCAACTGATCTGTCGATTCGGCCCCATCTCGATCGTCATCACTGTGCACGACCGTCAGATCCACCACACTGAGACTGCAGAACACGAGGAGATCCCATGCGTTACTCGCTACTGATGAACTACGCCGAGCCGAATCCGGGGGAGGTGTCGGAGGAGAACATCGCCGAAGCCCAGCGGGCGTTTGGGGTGTACGCCCGTGCCCTCGAATCGGCAGGGGTGCTGATTGCCGCCGAAGTGCTCGCCTCCGCGGCCGCGACGACAACGCTCTCTCTCAGAGACGGCAGTCTGCAAATACAGGACGGACCGTTCGCCGACACCAAGGAAGCCCTTGCCGGTGTGTTCGTCATCGACGTCCCCGACCTCGACGCTGCGCTTGCCTGGGCGGAGAAATGCCCGGGCGCACAGTTCGGGGTGATCGAGATCCGCCCTGCCGCCACGTCTTTCGTCGACGGTTCGTGGACCTGAGCACCGAACCGGCGAAGGTGCGGGCGGCAGAGGCCGCCCGCACCTCATACGGTCGACTGGTCGCACTACTGGCCGCTGCAGATGGGGATGTTCCCGCTGCCGAAGACGCGCTCGCCGACGCATTCGAGCGAGCCCTGACACGCTGGCCCGTCGATGGCGTGCCGGCCAATCCCGACGCGTGGCTGCTCACCGTCGCCCGCAACCGCAGAAGAGACAGGTGGAGGTCGGCGGCCGAACGGTCCACCACCACCCTCGATCCGGTTCGCGACGCACAGGTCCACATCGACCACATCGATCCCGACGAGATCGAAGACCGCAGGCTTGCCCTGATGCTGGTGTGCGCCCATCCGGCGATCAACACGGCCATGCACACGCCTCTCATGCTCAACACGGTGCTCGGCTTCACCGCCGATCAGATCGGTGGCGCGTTCTCCGTGCCGACCACCGCGATGGCGGCCCGACTGGTACGTGCCAAACGGCGCATCAAAGCGGCGCGGATTCCTTTTGTCGTACCTGATGCGGCAGCGCTGCCGTCTCGGATGGCGGCGGTGCTCGAAGCCGTCTACGGCGCGTTCGCCATCGATTGGCACAGCGGGGGCACGGCGACACGCGACTCGCTGACCGCCGAGGCGCTACACCTCGCCGAGACCCTCAGCGCCCTGGCGCCCGACGACGCCGAAGCCCATGGCCTCGCGGCGCTGATCAACCTGTCGAATGCCCGGTTGCTGGCCAGGTTCGACGTCCACGGTCGGCTGGTGCCGCTGGCCGAGCAGGACACGACCCGGTGGGACGGGCACCTGATCGATCGCGGGATGTCGCATCTCCACGCGGCGCACCGCATCGGAGCACTCGGACGTTTCCAGCTGGAAGCGGCGATCAGCTCACTGCACTGCGCGCGCAAGGTCACCGGCACGACGGATTGGCCTGCCATCCGGGATCTGTACCTCATCTTGCGGGCCGTGGCGCCGACCCTCGGGGGTGCCGTCGCGTTGGCAGCGGTCACGGCCGAGGTCGATGGCGCGCAAGCTGCGCTGACCATGCTCGACGACCTCGGCGACAAGACCGGACACTTTCAGCCGGCCTGGTCCACCCGGGCCCACCTGCTCGAAGAAGTCGGGCGCGCAAGCGAATCGGTGGCCGCCTACGGCAAGGCGATCTCGCTGACAGCCGACCCGGCCGAACGCGCATATCTTCAGACCCGGCTCGCCCGGCTCACATGAGGATCAGGCCGGCGCCACGACATTGCCGTGCGCAACCCGTTCACCGGTGCGGATGGGACACCGGGTGTGGGAGTAGATGGTCGGCATACACAGATTGCAATGGATGCACTGCGACACCGTCGACGGGTCGGCCTCGATGCGCAGTGGCAGATCGGGTTCGCGAAGCAGCGCGCGGCCCATCGCCACGAACTCGAAGCCTTCCGCCATGGCCGTGTCCATCGAAGCGCGGTCGGTGATTCCGCCGAGCAGGATCAGCGGCATGGAGACGGCCTCACGCAACTGCCGGGAGAGCGGCAGGAGATAGCCGGGGTGGTAGTCGTACTCCTTGAGGAAGAAGGGGCCGACTGCCTTGAGCCCCCACCGCATCACGCCCTTGAACGAGGCAGCGAACTCCTTGCGGGGCGCATCGCCGTGGAACAGATACATCGGATTGAGGAGCGAACTGCCCGCGGTCGGTTCGAGGGCGTCGAGGTGGCCGTCGGATTCGAGGAGTCTGCCGACCTGGCAGGCCTCGTCGACCTGCAGACTTCCGGGGAAGCCGTCGTACATGCTGAGCTTCGCCCATACCGCGGCCTCATCGCCGACCTCATCGCGTACCGCCTCGGCGATCTCGCGGCAGAACCTGGCGCGGTTCACCAAGGTTCCGCCGTACTCGTCATGGCGACGGTTGAGCAGCGGGCTGAGAAAGCTGCTGGCCAGATAGTTGTGGCCGAAGTGGATCTCGAGGCCGTCGAAACCGCTGTCCACCGCTATGCGGGCCGCGCGGCGGAACTTCACAAGCATCGATGCGATGTCGTCGGTGGTGACCTTGCGGCACAGGGTCATGCCCATCGGCGCGGGAATCCGCGACGGCGCCAAGGCTCTGGCCTGATTGGAGATGGGGTTGGCCACGGGTCCCGCGTGACCCAATTGAGCTGCGGCGAGCGCGCCTTCGGCGTGGATCGCGTCGGTCAGTTTCTGTAGCCCGGGTATCGCCTCCGGTCGCATCCAGATCTGATGGCGGTCGGTTCGGCCCTCGGGCGACACGGCGCAGTAGGCGACCGTTGTCATCGCCACCCCGCCGGCTGCCACCTCCCGGTGGAACTCGATCAACTCGGGCGTGACCAGCGCCTCGGGCGTGGCGCCCTCGAAAGTGGCGCACTTGATCAGGCGATTCTTCAATCGCAGAGGACCTAGCGAGGCTGGTTCGAACGGTGTGGGCTGCACCCCTGGGACCGTAGCGCGGTTTGGGATCGCAAACAAGAACACGTTCTAGTTGGTTTTCTGCCGATTCAATCCGTGTGCCGCCCGGCGCCGAACCTTTGATGAGACGATTTCGTGGTGTCGGCGAATGGCCGTGGACACAGGGCGATGTCCCGCACGCGCACCAAGCAGGAGCATGCAGATGAGTTCACAGCGAGATCGAGGACAGCACGGGCAGGACGGTCGGGACGACGAGCTACGCCGGTACGTGACCGATCTCCCGTTCGACCCCGGTGTCGACGACGCGGTCGCGGACACCGATGACTCTGACATGCCCAAGCGTCCTGACCGCTGGCTGTGGATTCCTACGTGTTGAACGCCCGCTGTGCCCGGACGTGTTCGCTGTGAACGAAGACTGCTCCCACTAGGGGTATCTGTCAGCGCCCGCAGGTGCGGCGACGTAGGGTGGACGTCGTGGCTGAACACTTTGACACAGTTGTCCTCGGCGGAGGTCCGGGAGGTTACGTCGCCGCGATCCGGCTGGCGCAACTCGGACAGAAAACCGCAGTAATCGAAGAGAAATATTGGGGCGGGGTGTGCCTCAACGTCGGATGCATCCCATCCAAGGCGTTGCTGCGTAACGCAGAACTCGCGCACGTCTTCAATCATCAGGCCAAGACCTTCGGGATCTCCGGCGACGTCACCTTCGATTTCGGTGCTGCGTTCGACCGCAGCCGCCAGGTCGCGGACAAGATGGTCAAGGGCGTTCACTTCTTGATGAAGAAGAACAAGATCACCGAGATCGACGGCTTCGGCGAGTTCACCGACGCGAAGACCATCAAGGTCGGCGACCGTGAGATCACGTTCGACAATGTGATCATCTCGGTGGGCGCCACCGTGAAACTTCTTCCCGGCGTCGAGCTGTCGGAGAACGTGGTCACCTACGAAGACCAGATCCTCACCCGTGAGCTGCCCGACTCGATTGTCATCGTCGGCGCCGGCGCCATCGGTATGGAGTTCGGCTACGTTCTGGCGAACTACGGGGCCGACGTCACCATCGTCGAGTTCCTCGACCGTGTCCTGCCCAACGAGGACAAGGACTCGTCGAAGGAACTCGCGAAGGCGTACAAGAAACTCGGTGTCAAGATCCTCACCTCCACCCGGGTGCAGTCGATCGACGACCAGGGATCGCAGGTGGTCGTCAAGTACACCGACGCCAAGGACAAAGACGGAGAGCTCACCGTCGACAAGGTGCTGATGTCGGTGGGCTTCGCGCCGCGCCTCGACGGCTACGGCCTGGACAAGACCGGTGTCGAGGTGACCGACCGCGGCGCGATCGCGATCGACGATTACATGCGCACCAACGTCGACGGCATCTTCGCCATCGGTGACGTGACCGGGAAGCTGATGCTGGCCCACGTCGCCGAAGCGCAGGGTGTGGTGGCCGCAGAGACCATAGGCGGCGCCGAGACGATGATCATCGACGACTACCGGATGATGCCGCGCGCCACCTTCTGCCAGCCGCAGGTCGCCTCGTTCGGACTGACCGAGGACCAGGCGAAAGAAGAAGGCTACGACGTCAAGGTGTCCGCCTTCCCGTTCACCGCGAACGGCAAGGCGCAGGGGCTCGGCGAGCCCACCGGCTTCGTCAAGCTCATCACCGACAACACCCACGGCGAGCTGATCGGCGGGCACCTCGTGGGCGACAACGTCTCCGAGATGCTGCCCGAGCTCACGCTGGCCCAGAAGTGGGATCTGACGGCGACCGAGCTGGCGCGGAACGTGCACACCCACCCGACGATGTCTGAGGCGATGCAGGAAACCTTCCACGGTGCCATCGGGCACATGATCAACCTCTAGACATCTCATGTCGATCGTAGGGCCCGGCGAGATCTCGCCGGGCCCCACGCATTTGTCCCGCGAGTGGATTCCGCAGGGGCCGTTGAACATTCGTGCCACGTTGAGTCTGCATCGTCGCGGTAGCGGTGATCCGTCGTTCAAGTACGCACCGAACGGGTCGATCTGGCGGGCCATCCACACCCCCGACGGGCCCGGCACACTGGCCGTGTCGCGGTCGGGTGATGCAGTGGTCGGCAGGGCGTGGGGGCCCGGCGCGCAGTGGTTGTTTCACCAGATGCCCCAGATGCTGGGCAGCGACGACAACGCCGACGAGTTCGTCGCGCATCACGATGTGATCGCCGGACTGGCACATCAGGGTCAGGGGCTGCGCATCGGCCGCACCGACCGGGTGTGGGAGGCACTGGCGGCAGCCGTCCTGGAGCAGAAGGTGACCGGCCGCGAAGCCTGGCGGGCCTGGCGATACATCGTGCGTAAATACGGTGAACCTGCACCCGGCTCGCCGAGCATGAAGGTGCCGCCGCCGCAACAAGTGTGGCGCGAGATCCCGCAGTGGGAATGGCACGCCAGCGGCGCCGAACCGGCCCGGCGCAAGACCATCGTCCGAGCCGCAGGGTACGACGTCGAACGCAAGGCCGACAAACTCCACCTGCTCCGAGGGGTCGGGCCGTGGACGGCCGCCGAAACGAGGGTTCGCGCGGTCGGTGACGCAGACGCGGTACCGGTCGGGGACTATCACATCCCGTCCCAGGTCGGCAACGCGCTGATCGGTGAGGCGATCGACGACGACCGCATGCTGGAACTACTCGAACCCTATGCGGGACATCGCTACCGGGTGATCCGGCTCATCGAGCTGTACATGCCGATGCCCGCCCGTCGCGGTCCGAGGATGTACACGCGGGACTACCGCAACATGTGATCCGGCGCTCGGGGTGCTGGGGTTTGCTCGGTCTGTAGTGCGAGCGACGACGAGGTTTGTGAGTTGCGCGGGTGGGCTGTGCGGGGTGCTCCTGTTTGCTCGGTCTGCGGGGCGAGCTTTGGCGAGGTTCGTGAGTTGCGCGGGTGGGGTGTGCGGGGTTCTGGTGGTTGCTCGGTCGGCGGCGTGAGCTTTGGCGAGGGTCGTGAGCGGGGCGGGTGGGCTGTGCGGGGTTCTGGGGTTTGCTCGGTCTGCGGGGCGAGCTTCGACGAATTGGGTGAGCGGCCGCGGACCTCTGGTGCGGCATGGCACCGCGGATTTGCGCGGGGCCTTCCGCCGATAGAGACGTTGTCGTAGAAGCAGGGCACGATGGGGCAATGACCACGGGAACCGGAACCACAGCCACACGTGCGCAGGCCCAGGAGATCCTCGAGCAACTGGCAGGCCCGGCCGCGACGTTGCGCGACGACCAGTGGACGGCGATCGAGGCGCTGGTCGTGCAGCGGCGCCGCGCACTGGTGGTGCAGCGCACGGGCTGGGGAAAATCCGCCGTCTACTTCATCGCGGCCAAACTCCTGCGTGCCGAGGGCCGCGGCGCCACGGTCATCGTCTCGCCGCTGCTGGCCCTGATGCGCAACCAGGTTGCGTCGGCAGAGCGGGCCGGCGTCAAGGCCGCGACCATCAATTCGGGCAATGTCACCGAGTGGGACGACATCCACCAGCGGGTGGCCGAGGGTGACCTCGACGTCCTGCTCGTGAGTCCGGAGCGCTTGAACAACCCGGACTTCCGCGACAACGTGCTGCCGTCCCTCGCCGCCGACGCCGGGCTCGTGGTGGTGGACGAGGCGCATTGTGTGTCGGACTGGGGCCACGACTTCCGGCCTGATTACCGGCGCATCCGCACGCTGGTTGCCGAACTGGGTACGGACGTGCCGGTGCTCGCCACCACCGCGACCGCCAACGACCGGGTGGTCGACGATGTGGCCGCCCAGCTCGGGGTGGGTGGCGGAGACACGCTGGTGCTGTGTGGTGGCCTCGACCGCGAGTCGCTGCACCTGTCGGTGGTGAAGGTCGCGACCTCGGCCGAGCGGGTGGCTTGGCTTGCCGCACACATCGGTTCGATCGAAGGATCAGGCATCATCTACACGCTCACCGTCGCGGCGGCCCGCGACGTGGCGACGCTGCTCACCGACATGGGCCACCAGGTCGCGGCCTACACGGGATCCACCGACGCGGCCGAGCGCGAACAGCTCGAGGCCGACCTCCTCGCCAACCGGGTGAAGGCCTTGGTGGCCACCTCGGCCCTCGGCATGGGTTTCGACAAGCCGGACCTCGGCTTTGTCGTTCACCTCGGCGCGCCGTCGTCGCCGATCGCCTATTACCAGCAGGTCGGCCGCGCGGGCCGCTCCACGGCGAGCGCCGAGGTGATCCTGCTGCCGGGCAGCGAAGATCAGGAGATCTGGCGCTACTTCGCATCGGTGGCCTTCCCTCCGGAAGCGTTGGTGCGCAGGGTGATCGAGGCGCTCGACACCGAGCGACCACAATCGACGCCGGCGTTGGAGCCGCTGGTCGACCTCGGGCGGTCGCGGCTGGAGATGGTGCTCAAGGTACTCGACGTCGACGGGGCGGTTCGACGGGTCAAGGGCGGCTGGCTGGGTACCGGCCAGCCCTGGACGTACGACGAGGCGCGGTACGAGAAGCTCGAGCAGGCACGCCGCCGCGAACAGCAGGCGATGCTCGACTACCAGGACACCGACGGGTGCCGGATGGCGTTCCTGCGGGAACAATTGGACGACCCCGAACTGGAGTCTGGCAGCAAGTGCGGACGGTGCGACAACTGTGCAGGACAACGCTATTCGGCTGACGTCGACCGGGCGGCACTGGATGCGGCCCGCGAACAGTTGCAACGGCCGGGCGTCGAGCTGGCCCCACGCAAGCAATGGCCATCGGGAATGAAGAAGCTCGGTGTGGAGCTGTCCGGCAAGATCAAAGACGGTCCCGAGATGGGCCGCGTCATCGGCCGTCTCACCGACCTGGGCTGGGGTACGCGCCTGCGCCGGCTGCTCGACGAGCCGGACGCCCCGGCCCCGGACGAGGTGATCAAGGCAGCTGTCGCGGTTCTGGCGGCCTGGCCGTGGCAGAACCGGCCCACAGCCATCATGGGGCTCGACTCTGACACCCACCCGATCCTGATCGGTTCGGTCACCGACCGCTTGTCGGAACTGGGCCGACTGACCAACCTCGGCACGCTGCGGTATGCGCCGGACCGGCGGCCGGTGACTGCCGCCAACTCCGCATATCGTGTTGCCGCACTTGCTGACTCGTGGGTCGATCCGGACCCGGCGGTGCTCTCCGAAGTGGCGGGGCCAGTGCTGTTGGTCGACGACATCGCCGACACCGGATGGACCTTGACGATGGCCGCACGCCAGGTGCGCCGGGCCGGTGCGATCGAGGTGTTGCCGTTCGCGCTGGCAAGCGTGAGCTAGGCGCCGCCGAAGTGCGGGGGTGGCTCAGCCGGTTGCCTGCACCTGGTCCTGGATACGGGCGAAGGGACGCGCTGCCTCGAGCTCGAACGCCAACTCCAGAAGGGTTCGTTCGTCACCATGTGCCGCCGAGAAATGTACTCCGATGGGCAGGCCGCCGGTGGTGCGACCCATCGGTAGCGACATGGCCGGACCACCGGCAGCGTTGTTCAACGGGGTGAAGCTCACGTAGTTGACCAAGCGAGGGAACATCACGTCGAATCCTGCTGCGGGGGAGAGGTATCCGAGCTCCGGGGTGGTGTGTCCGAGAACCGGCGACAACACGATATCGAGGTCGGTGAATGCCTCGCGGTACTGGCGTTCGCTTCTCTTGAGGCCACGGATCGACAACGGCGTCAGCCAAGGCCGGCGGACGAACTGCCGCGCAAGGCCTTTGGTCAGCGAGTCCGTCTTCGACTTGTCGAACGGGGACCCCGTCACCCGACCGCCGAAATGCTGGGTGGAGAACGCCATCAGGGCCCAGTAGTGGATGAAGTCGCGAACAAAGGTCTGATCGGTGGGAATCGTGATGTCGCGGATGTCGTGACCCAGCGATGCCAGCAGCGCTGCCGTGTCGTCGACGGCCGATTTGGTTTCTGCGTCGGTGGGTTCGCCTGCGATGGAATCGGTGATCAATCCGATCCGCAGACGTCGCTCGGATGGACCTTCGACCTTGCCCACGCGGGGCAACTTCGCGGCGGGCCGGAACTGTTCGATTGCTGCGACGAAGGCGGCGGTGTCGCGCACGGTACGGGTCACCGCGTTGTTCGACACGATGTCGACCGGCATCTGCTTGCCCTGCAACGACTGCACCTCGCGGCCGCGCGTCAACTTGAGGCCGACCAATCCGCATGCAGCAGCCGGGATACGGATCGACCCGCCGCCGTCGTTGGCGTGAGCGATCGGCACCACGCCTGCAGCGACCAGGGCGGCCGACCCGCCGGATGAGGCACCGGCGGAATAGGCGGTGTTCCACGGATTGCGGGTGGGCGGCAGGTGCTGGAACTCGGTGGTCGCGTTGAAGCCGAACTCGGGCAGGGTGGTCTTGCCCAGCATCGTCATGCCTGAGGCGAGGTACTGCTCGGCGTACGGCTCCGTGGTGGCCTTGACCTTCGGGCGAACGGCTTCGGAGCCGTGGCCCGTGGGCAGGCCGGCGATATCGGTGTTGTCCTTGATGAAGGTCGGGACCCCAGCGAAAACTCCAGCGAACACCCCGTCGGCCGGCCGCTCGGAGGCAGTGCGGGCGCGGTCGTAGTCCGTCACCACGATTGCGTTGAGTTCGGGATTCACCTTTTCCGCGCGGGCGATGGCGGCCTCGGTTGCCTCGCGCGCGCTGATCTCACCTGCGGCGATCGCTGCGGCCAGTGACGTGGCGTCGTGTTCGCCGAGCGCGTCGTCGGTGAACGCGTGGACGTGGGTTCGGTCGGTCATGGACTCACGCTAGCTCACCCATATTGGTAAGACCACTTGACCTATAGCCGGGTCGCTTCTATCGTCGGACCCATGCCGTTCGAACCGATCAAACATCGCAGCGTGCCCGAAGACGTGTTCGAGCAGATCGTCGACGGAGTGCTCAGCGGGGATCTGCCCGCAGGCCAGAACCTGCCCAGCGAGCGGGAGTTGGCCCGAGTGCTGGGTGTGTCGAGACCGGCCATTCGTGAGGCCATGAAGCGTGTGGCCGCGGCAGGCCTGGTCAGCATCAAGCAGGGTGGGGGCACCACAGTCCAGGACGTCAGAAGGTTCGGCGGGCTCGACCTGCTTCCGCGACTGCTCTTTCGAGGAGGCGAACTCGATGTGTCCGTGGCCCGCTCGGTGGTGGAGGCCAGGGCGCACATCGGACCCAAAGTGGCCGAACTGGCTGCACAGCGTGCGAACGACACCCAGATAGGCGCCGCGCGGTCGGCGGCGCAGAAGCTCGCCGACACTGCAGAGCCCGTAGCGCAACAGGTTGCCGCGCTTGACTTCTGGGACGCGGTGGTCGACGGTGCCGACTCGATCACCTTCCGGCTCTTGTACAACACCATGCGGGCCGCTTACGAGCCGGCGTTGTCAGCGTTCGCGGTGGCGCTGGCTGACGAAGTCGGCAACGCCGACGGTTACCGCGCGATCGTCGAGGCGATCGCGGATCGCGATCCTGCGGCGGCCACCAAGGCGGCCGCCACTCTGCTCGAACCCGCCACATCGATCTTGATGTCGGCGTTCGGAGACATGGAGACCTTGCTGCGCGAGGGGACAGTCGATACGGAGGACACCGATGACATCTGACCGTCGAGCCCATGATCGGGTTCGTAAAGACGAGCAGGGGCGATCGAGCACTCGCCGTGGACTGACCCTCGGGGCCGCGTTCGGCGAGTTCGTGCGACATCCCACCCCGTGGATGATCGCGGTGCTGTTCGCCGGTTCCGGTACAGCCCGCGTGCTGGTGGCCGATTGGCAGTGGACCGATGCAGTGATACCGGCGGTGATGGTCGCGTCATTCCCGTTGGCGGAGTGGATCATTCACATCGGTGTTCTCCACTGGCGCCCAAGATCGGTCGGTTCGCTGAAGGTCGATTCACTGCTCTCGCGCAAACACCGCGAACACCACCGAGATCCGCGGAACATACCGCTGATCTTCATCCCGTGGCAGGTGCTCTGCGTCGTGATCCCGGTCGCAGTCCTGATCGGCGTCTTCGCGTTCGGACCGCTCGGGCTGGGACTGACATTCCTGACCACGCTGGGTGCGCTGGGGCTCGTCTACGAGTGGACGCACTATCTGATCCATACCGACTACAAGCCGAAAAGCCGTCTGTACAAGGCGACGTGGCGCAATCACCGGTTTCATCACTACAAGAACGAGCACTACTGGTTCACCGTGACCACCTCCGGTACCGCCGACCGGCTATTGGGAACGGACCCTGATCCCGAATCGGTCGAGAAATCACCGACGGCGAAAAACCTTCACGCCCTGAGTTGACCCCGTTGCTCCGGCGCTCGAGGTGTTCAGCCGGGTTTGCGCGCAGTGACGTACTGGGCCTGGCCCGTGACGGTCTGTTCGATGTCGACAAGACCGGCTGCCCGCAGTCGGTCGGTCACCTCGTTCTGTTCGAAGAGGTGGTAGCCGCTCCGGCCGGCGACAAACGACACGCCCGGAAGCGATGTGAGTGGGGTGCGCAGTGAGGTGAAGACCGCAACCTCGCCCTGCGGCGCCGTCACCCGGGCGAGCTCATCGAGCACCACACCGGGGTCGGGAACGAGGTAGAGGGCGGCGAGGCAGCAGACGGTGTCGAATGTGCCGTCGGGAAACGGTATTTCGTGTGCGTCGGCGCGGATGTATGCCACTCGTGGACCGCTGTTGGTGCGCACCGCCCGTTCGATCATCGGAACCGAGAAGTCCAGACCCACGCACACTCCCTCCCCGGTCAGCTGATCGGACAGTGTGCGGGTGTAATTGCCGGGGCCGCATGCCACGTCGAGGATGGTGCGGTCGCCGGCGCGGCCCAGACGCGCGACCAGTTGCCGGTCGAACTCTTTTGTGGATGTGCCGCCGAGGCTGAACAGTCGGGTGAACACCGGCCGCCATGCCCGCTCATAGATGGTGGCGAACACCGGGTTCTGCATGATCGACAAGCTGGTGCTCGCAGCGGGCTCGGGTGGTCCCAGCAGGTCGAGGTAACCCCGGCTGTCGTCGATGGGCCCGGGCACCCGCGCCGGGTCGAGCATGTCGCGAATCTTGTCGGTGGCGGCGCTCAATGGTCACGCTCGATGCGCAACGTTCCGATCGTGGTGGCCAGCGAATCGTATTGACCGACGAGCAGGACGAACTCGATGAGCCGGCGGTCGTCGAGATGCGCCGACAGCTCTTTCCACGTCACGTCGCTCAGATCCTTGGTACCCACCAGCTCGTCGACCGCGCGCAGCAACGCCAATTCTTTGCCTGACCATCCCGCCTCGGGCCCCTGGAGGATCCGCGAGAATTCCGCCTCGTCGATGCCTGCTCGCTTACCGAGACGCTTGTGGTGGTCGAGTTCGTACTCGCAGGTGCGCAGATGAGCGGTTCTGATGATCACCATTTCGGTGTCGTGCCGAGCCATTGAGCCGAAAGGCATCATCTTCGACGAATAGTGCAGCCATCCACGAAAGAGGCCCTTGCCGCGGCCCAGCGTGGAGAACAGGTGCATGTCGGACAGGCCGAGGGTGCGCGCGGCACCCTTGCTGATCACCCAGTTGACCGGTCCGAGCTGACGAAGGTTTCCGGGGTCGATCCGTTGTGAACTCACCAGGCCAACCTATCGGAGTGCCGCCGACCCGGAGTCGCACACAATCATTTGAGATCCTGAACAGCGTCGCCGGCATTCGGTGTACCTGAATGTCGCCGAGCGGGGGATTCGGGCAGAGTTGATCGGGGCGGCTTGATGATCGAGGAGTGGAGCAACTCGTGCGTCGGATACTGATCGTGGTCGGGGCCGCGTTGGCGGCCATGGCCGTTCTTGCCGGGTGCGGCGGCGGCGATGTCGGTGGTTTTGCCGAACTCGAGAAATCAGGTGTGCTGCGGGTGGGGACCGAGGGCACGTATGCGCCCTTCAGCTACCACGACTCCCAGACCGGCGAACTGGTCGGCTACGACGTCGACGTCGCAAAGGCTGTGGGCGACAAGCTCGGTCTGCGGGTGGAGTTCGTCGAGGTGCCCTTCGACTCGATCTTCGCCGCTCTCGAGGCCGACCGCTTCGATGTGGTGGCCAATCAGGTCACCATCACCGATGAGCGCAAGGCGAAATACGACCTGTCGGAGCCCTACGCGATCGGAGAGGGCGTGATCGTCACCAAGGCCGACGACACGTCCATCACGTCGCTGGCCGACCTCCGAGGCAAGACCACCGCGCAGACGGAGACCAGCAACTGGGCCGGGGTGGCGCGAGACGCCGGGGCGACCGTCGAGTCGGTGGACGGTTTCACTCCCGCGATCAAACTGCTCAACCAGGGCCGGGTGCAGGCCACGGTCAACGACAGTCTCTCGGTGCTCGCCTACCAGGCCACCACCGGCGACACCAGCATCAAGATCGCCGCGAACATCGGGGAGCGCTCTGAACAGGCGTTTGCCGCCCGCAAGGACAGCGGACTGCTCGACAACATCAACGGCGCGCTGGACGAGCTCCGGGCGGACGGAACCCTCGAGGAGATCTCGCAGACCTATCTCGACGCCAACGCAGCCGGCACGTCCGAGGAGAAGACGGCACCGAGCACGTGGGAACTCATCGCCGACAACCTCTGGCCGATGGCCAAGGCCACCATCACCGTCACCATCCCGCTGACGGCGATCAGCTTCTTCTTCGGATTGGTCATCGCGCTCGGTGTCGCCCTGGCCAGGATGTCGAGGAACCGTGCCATCTCCTCGGTGGCCCGGATCTACATATCCCTGATCCGAGGCACCCCGTTGCTGGTGCAGCTATTCATCATCTTCTACGCACTGCCCGAACTGAACATCCTCATCAATCCGTTCCCGGCCGCGGCAATCGCGTTCAGCCTCAACGTCGGTGGCTACGCGGCTGAGATCATCAGGGCGGCCATCGGCAGCATTCCCAAGGGCCAGTGGGAGGCCGCGGAGACGATCGGGATGGGCTACACCACCGCCCTCCGGCGCATCATCTTGCCTCAGGCTCTGCGCACGGCTGTTCCGCCCCTCTCCAACACTCTGATCTCGTTGGTGAAAGACACTTCGCTGGCCTCGACGATCCTGGTGACCGAGCTTCTACGGACCGCACAGATCGCGGCAGCCCCCGCCTTCGAGTACTTCGCCCTCTACGGCACCGCCGCCCTGTATTACTGGATTGTGTGCCTTGCACTGTCCTTTGTGCAGGGACGCCTCGAGTTCCGACTGGACAGGTTTGTGGCCAAATGACCGATCTCCGTAAATCCCAGCCCACCGGCGACCTGGTCACCGTCACCGGTCTCTCCAAATCATTCGGCGACAACCACGTACTCCGGGGCATCGACTTCACCGTTGCGACCGGATCGGTCACCACGCTGATCGGCCCTTCCGGATCAGGCAAGACGACCATCCTGCGCTCGCTCAACGCACTCGACATCCCCGACGGCGGCCAGGTCTCCATCGCCGACGTCGCGGTCGACTTCGACGCACCGGTCGCCAAGCCTCTGCTGGTTCGTTACCGCGCGCAGTCGGGCATGGTGTTCCAGGGACACAATCTGTTTCCGCACAAGACGGTGCTGGAGAACATCATCGAGGGCCCGACGATCGTGCAGAAGCGCCCGCGCGACGAGGTCATCACCGAGGCCAAGGCATTGCTGGAGCAAGTCGGCCTCACCGACAAGCGGGACCAGTACCCGCACCAACTGTCCGGTGGCCAGCAGCAGCGCGTGGGAATCGCCCGGGCGCTCGCACTCAAGCCCAAACTGATGCTGTTCGACGAGCCCACGTCATCCCTGGACCCCGAGCTGGTGGGGGAGGTGCTCGGGGTGATGAAAGACCTTGCCGCACAGGGTTGGACGATGATCGTGGTGACCCACGAAATCCACTTCGCGCAGAAGGTCGCCGACCAGGTGCTGTTCGCCGACGGCGGGGTGGTGTTGGAGAAGGGACCACCTGCTGAGGTCATCGGCGCACCCAAACACCAACGGACCAAGCAGTTCCTGCGGCGGATCCTCGATCCGGTCTAGGTCCTGACGGCTCGGGTTCAGCGCACCAGGTACGGCGAGACGGTGCTGCGGTGCTCGTCGATGTCCAGCTTGACGCCGAGCGCAGGAAAGGCTCGCTGCGGGCAATTGACCCGTTCACAGACCCGGCACCCGGCACCGATCGGGGTCACGTTGGCCTGCGGACCGATCTCGAGACCGTCGGAGTACACGAGCCGCGCCGCATGACGTTGCTCGCAACCCAGCCCGATAGCAAAAGTCTTGCCGGGCTGGCCGAACCGGGCCGCCCGCCGCTCGACGGTGCGCGCCACCCAGAGGTAGTTGCGACCGTCGGGCATCTGGGCGATCTGGATCTGAATCTTGCCTGGTGAGCCGAACGTCTCGTACACGTTCCACAGCGGGCACGTCCCGCCGCTATTCGAGAAGTGGAAACCGGTGGCGGACTGCCGTTTCGACATGTTGCCGGCGCGGTCGACGCGCACAAACGTGAACGGCACACCGCGCAGGTTGGGACGTTGCAGGGTGGACAGCCGATGGCAGATCGTCTCGTACGACACCGAGAAGAACGCCGAGAGTCGCTCGATGTCGTAGCGATAATCCTCTGCGGCACCGTGGAACTGAGAATAGGGCAGCACCGCGGCGGCAGCGTAGTAGTTGGCCATCCCGAGCAGGGCCAGCCGCCGGGCCTCGTCGGAGGTGAAGTTGCCCTCGTCGACCATCTGACGCATGAGGTCGCCGCACTCGAGGTGCCCGAGTTCGGCCGCCAGCTTGAACACCCGCTGTCCCTGGGAGAGGTGCCCCGAGATCTCCAGACGTCGTGTGTCCGGGTCGAATCGGTGCAGCACGGTGTCACCCAGGTCGACGCGTCGCACGATCTGTACCCCGTGCACCGTCTGCAGTCGGTCGGTGATCTCGTGCCGGACGTCGCCGGAGTGCATCCGCATGCGGGTGGTGAGCTCCTCGGCAGCGGTGTCGAGCTCATGGAGGTAGTTGTGGCGCTGATAGAAGTAGTCGCGCACCTCTTCGTGCGGTGCGCTGATCGAACCGCGCATGCTGCCGTCGCCCCGGTCGTCGGTTGCGGCTGCGAGCTGATCGGTGGCGTTCCGATACCTGCGGTGCAGGTTCACCATGGCCTTGGCGAGCTCGGGATGGCTGGCGACCAGATCCGTGATCTCTTGAGCGTCGGCGTTGGCGCCCACGTCCTCGTCCATCACCACCTCACGCACCTCGGCGATCAGTCGCGCATTGTCCTGAGAATCGAAGAATGAGGTGTCGACGCCGAACACCTCGCTGATCTTGAGAAGCACGGGAGACGTCAGAGGTCGTGCGTCGTGCTCGATCTGGTTGAGATACGACGGGGAGATGTCCAGTGACTGCGCCAGGGCAACCTGGGAGATGCCGCGCTCGGAGCGCAGCTGTCGCAGTCGGGCGCCGACGTAGGTCTTGGGCATCCTTCTAGCGTAGGCGGCTCGCGATCGACGCCAGGTGTGCCGCAACGAGGTCGACCAGCGAGTTGCCCGAACGGATGCGCTGCGGTGGCTGTGCTGACGTGGTCGCCGGCGGGACTGTCTAACCTGTGGGGGTGTTGCGCAGACGAGCAGGTGCAGGCGTCATCGTCCTGACGGTGCTGGCCCTGATCAGTGCCGCATGCGGCGACGATTCCACAGATGACGATCCCGCATCGTCCTCGTCGGAGGAACCGACAAGTCTTGCGGACAAGTTGCTGCCGGCCCGTGAGTTCCCGGACGGATATCAGCCGACGGAGTTGGGAATCATCGATCTCCGCGATCAGAACGCGGCCGCCCTGGCCGCGGCGCAGACCGCCGTGTTCGAACTGGCGCAGTGCCGGCCCACCGCCGACGCCGATCTCAACGAACAACTCGATGGGTCCAACGCGGCCGTGTCGGCACGCCAATCCCCGGTCGGGAACACGATTACCGAGCTCGTGACCACTGCGGTCAGGGACATCGACGCGGATGTCCGGACGAGTACCGGCGCGTGCGCCAGGGTCACCGTCACGATCACGCAGGGGAGCACTGCGGGCACCACGGTGGTGACCGACAATCAGCGGCTGAGCCCGCCGCCGTTGCCGACGTCAGTGTCGTTGTTGGTGAAGTCGACCGCGACGACGACGTATCCCGGTGGCCGTACCGACGTCCAGCAGACCTTGGCCGGCTACGCGGTCGTCGACGGGACCACGGTGCAAGTGGTGGCCATCTCGTCCGAAGGTGGGATGAGCGACCTCGGCTTCTCGGACTTGTTCAAGCGCGCGGTCCTCCGCGCTGCGGCCTGACTCTCTGGCATCGGCCGGGCACTGCTGGTGTCTGATTCTGTGTGTGATTATGGTCACCCCAGTTGCTCTGCGGCCGGTCGTCGGCGCCGGTTGAGTGTTGCTCACGGTCACAGGAATCGAGTGGGAGGCCCTGCTGCAAAATCCCAGTACGCGCGTACTTTTTGTGTACTGGAGAGTAGTTAATTGCGGCCGGTTCACAGCCGGATCTTCGCAAAGTTTGCAAAACAGTGGGAAAAGCTGGCCCGAATTCACACGAGACAACCTGTGGACCTGCGGATTTGTGTGTGGCACTCTCGGTTAAGGCACCGCCTCGCCAGGGTGAAGAAGTTGTTAATTTGCCCCGATCAGGTTCGGCTGGGCTCCGGACCCACCGGAGCGGGCCACTACACCAGCAAGCTAACGAAAATGGAGTGCGAGATATGAGCACCGTCGGAAAACCAAGGACTGCCGAAGAGATCCAGCAGGACTGGGACACCAATCCTCGTTGGAAGGGCATCACCCGCGACTACACCGCGGAGTCGGTCGCGAACCTCCAGGGTTCTGTGGTCGAAGAGCAGACCCTCGCGCGCCGTGGCGCCGAGATCCTCTGGGAGGGTGTCACCCAGGGTGACGGCAGCTACATCAACGCACTCGGTGCCCTGACCGGTAACCAGGCTGTGCAGCAGGTTCGCGCCGGCCTCAAGGCCGTGTACCTCTCCGGCTGGCAGGTCGCCGGCGACGCCAACCTCTCGGGCCACACCTACCCGGACCAGTCGCTGTACCCCGCGAACTCGGTTCCCTCGGTCGTCCGTCGCATCAACAACGCTCTGCTGCGCGCCGACGAGATCGCCCGCGTCGAGGGTGACAACACCGTCGACAACTGGGTTGTCCCCATCGTCGCCGACGGTGAAGCCGGCTTCGGTGGCGCGCTGAACGTCTACGAGCTGCAGAAGGCCATGATCGCCGCTGGTGCCGCCGGCACCCACTGGGAAGACCAGCTGGCTTCGGAGAAGAAGTGCGGCCACCTCGGTGGCAAGGTGCTCATCCCGACCCAGCAGCACATCCGCACCCTGAGCGCCGCGCGCCTGGCTGCAGACGTCGCCAACGTCCCGACCGTGGTCATCGCCCGCACCGACGCCGAGGCCGCAACACTGATCACCTCCGACGTCGACGATCGGGACAAGAAGTTCGTCACCGGCGAGCGCACCGCCGAGGGCTACTACCACGTCAAGAACGGCATCGAGCCGTGCATCGAGCGCGCCAAGTCGTACGCGCCGTACGCCGACATGATCTGGATGGAGACCGGTACCCCCGACCTCGAACTGGCTCGCAAGTTCGCCGAGGCCGTCAAGAGCGAGTTCCCGGACCAGCTGCTGTCCTACAACTGCAGCCCGTCGTTCAACTGGAGCAAGCACCTCGACGATTCCACGATCGCGAAGTTCCAGAACGAGCTCGGCGCCATGGGATTCACGTTCCAGTTCATCACCCTGGCCGGCTTCCACTCGCTCAACTACGGCATGTTCGATCTCGCCTACGGTTACGCCCGCGAGCAGATGACGGCGTTCGTCGACCTGCAGAACCGCGAGTTCAAGGCCGCCGACGAGCGTGGCTTCACCGCCGTCAAGCACCAGCGTGAGGTCGGCGCCGGCTACTTCGACAACATCGCCACCACCGTCGATCCCACCAGCAGCACCACCGCGCTGGCAGGAAGCACCGAAGAAGGCCAATTCCACTAGAGCTGGACCACCTCTCTGGGACTTTGGCGAACTAGTCAGGCGGCTCGCGACTACCGTTGCGGGCCGCCTGCTGGTTTTCGGGTGAGTTCTGGGCATGCCCCACAAGGGTTACCCTCCTCTCGCCTTTGGTGTTGATTCTGAATGTGCAGAGATCCACTGCGCAGTCAAAGATGTTGTTTTGCAAGTAGTTTGAGGAGCTTGTTGTGAGCGAGAAGATTTCGCGGGTCGGCGTGATCGGTGCCGGTCAGATGGGCGCAGGCATTGCCGAGGTCTGTGCCCGGGCGCACGCCGACGTGTTGGTGTACGAGACGACCCGCGAGCTCGCAGCCGCCGGAAGATCCCGCATCCTGCGATCCCTTGATCGCGGTGTGAGCAGCGGAAAGCTCACCGAACGCGAACGGGAGCAGGCCTCCGCGCGGCTGCGGTTCACCACCGATCTGGGCGACTTCGCTGACCGGCAGATGGTGTGTGAGGCAGTGATCGAAGACGAATCGATCAAGACCGAGATCTTCAAGCAACTCGACAAAGTGGTCACCGACCCGAATGCCGTGCTCGCTTCCAACACCTCCTCGATCCCGATCATGAAGCTCGGCATGGCCACAGCCAATGCCGACCGCGTGATCGGCATGCACTTCTTCAACCCGGTTCCGGTACTCCCACTCGTGGAACTGGTGACCACGTTGATGACCTCGCCCGAGGTGACCACGCGCGCAGAACAATTCGCACGCGACATCCTGGGCAAAGAAGTGGTCCGATCGGCAGATCGCTCCGGATTTGTTGTGAACGCACTCCTGGTTCCCTACCTACTCTCCGCAATTCGCATGGTGGAGAGCGGATTTGCCACGGTGGAAGACATCGACAAGGCCATGGTGCTCGGCTGTGCCCACCCGATGGGACCGCTCAAACTGAGTGACCTCGTCGGTCTCGACACGGTCAAGGCGATCGCCGACAAGATGTACGAAGAGTTCAAGGAACCGCTGTACGCCCCACCCCCGGTGTTGCTGCGCATGGTGGAGGCGGGCCGGCTCGGCAAGAAGTCCGGCCACGGGTTCTACAAGTACGAGTCCACGAAGACCGGCGTCAAGAACTGACAGGCTGGACGCCCGAGTACAACGCATTGCGGTCGGAGGTCAGTCACGCGGTGAAGGCGGCGGCTGCTGTGTAATTGGCTCGCTTCGCTCGCGGGCTGACGGCCTGTGTCGCGTGCTCTTCCTTCGTCGACTCGGTCGCTGCGCTCCCTCGCTCCTCTGTCCAGAGCACGCGGGCCGTCTGCCGGGCGGTGTGAGCCATCGGTGACAGCAGTGCTTGCCGACGCACGCGTTTGTGCCTCGCGCCCGTGTCCAAACATGGGCGTGAGGCACAGACAGGTGCGGGAGTAGATGCGGGAAGCGACAGTCGGGACGCGGTTGGGGTTCTCCACCAACATCGTCCCCAAGACCTTGCATCGAGGGCGCATTCCCGTCCATGCACGTTGAGGGGGACGTTTGTGGTGGGTTTGCGG
Organism: Williamsia muralis; assembly: GCF_051487485.1. Taxonomy (GTDB): domain Bacteria; phylum Actinomycetota; class Actinomycetes; order Mycobacteriales; family Mycobacteriaceae; genus Williamsia; species Williamsia muralis_B. Next base: position 169,502 of record NZ_JAHVCV010000008.1, read on the forward strand.
GGATGCTCGGCCTGTCAAGCCGGCTGTGCTTGTTGGCTCGCTTCGCTCGCGGGCTGACGGCCTGTGTCGCGTGCACTTCCTTCGTCGACTCGGTCGCAGCGCTCCCTCGCTCCTCTGTCCAGAGCACGCGGGCCGTCTGACGGCCTGTGTGAGTCCTCGGTGCGCGGCTCAGGCGGGTGGGAACAGTGGTCCGCCACCGAACGGTTCGCGGTGGGATTTCGGTGGCGTCCCGTCGTTGTTCACCAACCCGTACTGCGCGCCGAGTTCCGCGGTCACCAGGGTGTGGCCATTGCGCTCGGGCAACGAGGGGTCCTGCCACAGACGGTCGATGACGCGGCCGACGAACTGCGGATGTTCTGCCTCGTCGAGACGAAAACCGGCGAACTCTTCGATGCCCAGCGACATCAGCAGCTCGGTCTGAATCAGGCCCAGCCACAACGAGATCGCGGACACTCCGGTGCCGGAGAGTTCGTGGCCCATGTCGAAGGCCATCTTGTCGAGGGCGGCTTTGCTCATGCCGTACAGCACCGAATGCAGGTGTCCGCGGGTCCCGAACGACGAGATGTTGACCATCAGCCCGCTGCCCTGCGGAACCATGATCTTCGCGGCCTCGACGCAGGCGACGTAGTGTGCCCGCAAACCAACCGTGATCAGGGTGTCCCAATCACCGACCGGCCGCTCCCAGAACTTGTCGCTGAATCCGCCGAACCCTTTCGGGGCCGCCCAGACATTGTTGACCAGCAGGTCGAGTCGACCATGGTCGGCCGAGATCTGGTCGAACAAGGCGGACACCGAGGCGTCGTCGGAGTGGTCGCAGCTCACGCCGACCGCGGCGCCGCCGGACGCGTTGATCTCCGACACCGTCTGTCCCAGTGGCTCATCCGGCGTTACACCACCGCGTGCGGTCACGTAGACGGTCCAGCCGGAGGCACCCAATGCCGTCGCCACACCCTTGCCGACGCCACGGCTCGCGCCGGTCACCAGCGCCACGCGTTCGGTCACCGGATGTCCTCTCCGGTCGACGTCCCCGGGACGTGGATGTCGTCGCGATCGACGTCGTCGGGTAGCTGGGCAAACGGGGGAGCGGTGACGCCCGCGATGGTGAAACCGCCGAACAGGTCCACCGCGGACAGCTCACCCTCGCCCGCCCCTTCCGGAGTCTCGACGATGGCCCGGGTTCCGGCGGCTATCACCACGTCGGCGGGCAGTGCCTGCGCGAGCCCGCGGATGCGTCCGGCCCAGACGTAACGACCTGCCAGCGGATCGAAATGCCCCGACAAAGCCACCTGAACCTGCACGGGCTCGTTCCCGTCGATCGTCACCGTCGCCGGACCCGAGTAGGACCCGGCCCCGTCGTCCTCGTGCGCCCCGTTGTCCTCGTGCTCAGCCATGCGGACAAACCTATCCCGCGGCCACCGGCGCCCGACAACGATCGCCGACAGCGGTCACTCCGAAGCGCCCGGCGCCTTCGGAAGGGGATGGTCCAGGGAGTTGAAGTACTCGGCCGAGCCCCCGGCTGCGGTGATGCCGGCGATCGAGGACCACACCATCATCGTGAGGTAATCGATCAGCTGTTCTTTGCCCAGCCGGTGCTCGACCATCCACCAGTGCACTGCGAGCTGGATGGCCCCGACGAGGCTGTAGGCCCAGGTCTCGACACCACCGGTTTGCGAGCCCTGCTCCACGAGCCGGTTGATCATGACAAACGTGAGCATCTGGGCGATCAGCTTCTGGGAGTCCGCCACCACCTCCGAGCCCGATCCGCCCGACATCACAAACGAATAGATCTGCGGTTCGTCGGCGACGGTCTGCACGTAGACCGAGATGACCATCCGCGTCAGTTCGAACTCGCCGACATCCTCGTTGATCGCACTGCCGAGGCGTGGCACCAGGACGGTCTCGATGAATCGCATCATCGCGGCAGTGGTGAGGTCACTCTTGTCAGTGAAGTACCGATAGAGGACGGTTTTGGAAACGCCTATCTCCTGGGCGATCTCGTCCATCCCGGCATCGGCGCCGAGAGTGCGTACCGCAGCGAGGGTGCCGTCGACCAGTTCGCTGCGCCGGGCTTCCTTGTGACTTTCCCATCGGCGTTTGCGGCCGTCGGGTTTGACGTCGTCGGCGCCCACCTGGTGGCGGATCGCCTGAGGCAACGCAACACCTTTGCTGGCCGCGACGGCGGCGGCAGCAACGGCCGCGCGGGCGGCGGCGGCCGGGTTGGGACGTGGTGACATCGGTGCAGAGTCGTTTCTGGTCGTGGGTGGTCGCGTCCAGCTTATGTTCCCTGGCACTGCGCAACACCCAAAGAGAGCCGAGTCACCTTCGCCGGCGCGATTCTGTACCCCGACTTTGGGTAAGACTGGATGAATGAATCCGACTCAAGCGACGCCGCCGGCCATCGACTCGGGTGGACGCCACCGGCTGCCCGGTGAGCTGCCGTCCGGCCGGCCTTCGTCCTTGCCGTCCGGTGAGGCCCCGAAACGGACCATCGCCGGGCTCAGCGGAGCCGACGCCGAACGCAAGGCCGCGCTTCGCCGGATGAAGATGGTGGCCACCGGGTTCCTTCTGTTCGCCGCTGCCGTCTACTTCTTCTGTCGCTGGATCGAGGATCGGGACGGCGACAACGTCGCTGCCTGGGTGGGCTACGTACGCGCGGCGTCGGAGGCCGGGATGGTGGGTGCGCTCGCCGACTGGTTCGCGGTGACCGCGCTGTTCAAACACCCACTGGGGATCCCGATTCCGCACACCGCGTTGATCCGGAAGAAGAAGGACCAGATCGGCGAACAGCTCGGCGACTTCATCGAGGACAACTTCATGACCCCTGAGGTCATCGAAGACAAGGTGTCGCAACTGGCTTTGCCCACCCGGGTTTCGTCGTGGCTCGCCGATCCGAAGAACGCACCTCGGGTGGGGGCCGAAGCGGCGCGGGGTATCGCTTTCGCTGCCGAGATGCTCGACGACGAGGACATCGAGCAGCTCATCATGGCGGGCATGCGCTGGGCCGCCGAACCTGAATGGGGACCGCCGGCCGGGCGCGTGCTGGAACAGTTGATCGCGGAGAACCGGCTGGAGCCGGTGATCCAGATGGTCTGCGACCGGGCCCACGACTTCGCTCTGGGCAGCCAGGATCTGATCGACCGGGTGATCGACAAGGACGGGCCCGCGTGGGCCCCGAAGTTCGTGAACTCCCTGGTGGGCGACCGTCTCTACCGTGAGCTGGTCGAGTTCACCTTCAAGGTGAGGTCGGATCCGGATCATCAGGTGCGGCAAGCGATGACCGCCATGCTCGTCCAACTCGCGACCGACCTGCAGAACGACCCGGCGACCATCGCGAGGCTCGAGGCGATCAAGACCGAGATGCTCGAACGGGACGAGGTCACCGGCGCGGCCTCGACCGCCTGGAATGCGGGCAAGGCACTCATCGAGCAGTTGCTGGCCGACCCCAACGGGACGTTGCGCGCCACACTGACCGATTCGATCATCCAGGTGGCCGTCCGCATCCGGGACGACGAGGTGCTGCAGAACAAGATGAACCAGTGGATGGTGCGCGTGGCCCGGCACATCTCGCAGAACTACTCGCAGGAGATCATCTCGGTGATCACCGAGACGGTCAGTGGTTGGGACGCCGACGACACGAGCAAGAAGATCGAGTTGCAGGTCGGTCGCGATCTGCAATTCATCAGGATCAACGGCACCGTGGTGGGATCGCTGGCCGGCCTCACCATCTACACCGTGTCCGTGCTGCTCTTCCACTAGAGCGGGCGACACGAGACGGCAGGCCGTCGCGCCTCTGACCAGCCAACTGCTGTGGCTTTCATCACGAATTAGCAGATTGCTTGCAATTGCTAGCAGACGTGGCAGTATGGGGAACCGAAGCCTGAAGGAGTAGCCGAATGGTTCCCACACCAGCTGAATCCGAGGACGAACCGGTGACGGCGGTTGTCGCGAACGCGGCACAGGACATTGCCCAGGACATCGGTGCCAACGTTGCCACCGCTGCTCAGGACATAGGCAGTTTCATCAGGTCTCAACGGATCGCCGCCGAGGTGTCATTGCGTCAGCTCGCCGAGCGCGCGGGGGTGAGCAATCCGTACCTCAGTCAAATCGAACGAGGGTTGCGCAAACCTTCTGCAGACGTACTGGCCCAGATCGCAAAGGGGCTGCGTGTGTCTGCCGAAGTGCTGTACGTGCGGGCCGGGATCTTGGAAGAGCGGCCCGCGAGTCCGTTGCGCGACGCGCTGATGGCCGACACCGCCATCAGTGAACGCCAGAAACAAGTGTTGCTCGAGATCTACGAGTCCTTCTGTAAAGAGAACCGGGCTGCGAGCGAAAGTGACACGGACGCAACACAATCAGCACCAACCTCAGATACCGGAGACAACACATGACCAAGTCAGACCGTAACCTCGCCAACCCGATCTACGCCGCTGTCGGCGCCGGAGACCTCGCCCTCAAGCAGGTCAACGAAGTGATCGCCCAGCTGCGCGAGCGCACCGAGACCGCCACCGAACAGGCACAGGCGCGTTTCGAAGAGACCCGCACCACCGCGCAGAGCCGCATCGATGAAACCCGCGAGCGCATCACGGCGCTGCCGGAAGAGGTTCCCTCGACCGTGGAAGAGCTGCGCACCAAGTTCACCCCTGAAGAGCTGCGCAAGGTCGCCGAGGCCTACATCGAGGTCGCGACCGGCATCTACAACTCGCTCGCCGAGCGCGGCGAAGAGACCGTCGAGCGCCTGCGCACCACTCCTGCTGTGGGAGAACAGATCTCGCGCGCCGAGAAGGTCTACAACGACGCGGTCGACCTGACCGAGGACACCCTCGGCACCATCTCCTCGCAGACTCGGGCCGTCGGCCAGCGCGCCGCCAAGCTCGCGGGTCGCGCCTCGGCCAACATCGAAGAGGCCATCGAGGACGCCACCGACGAGGCCACCGACAAGATCAACGGCACCGCAGGCAAGGTTGAGATCAAGGCTCGCGCCTCGAAGAACTCGCCGGCCAAGAAGCTGGCCGAGGCCAAGGCCCCCGCCAAAAAGGCTCCGGCGAAGGCCGCCACGCCTGCCACCGCAGCGAAGGCCCCTGCCAAGAAGGCTGCTCCGGCCAAGAAGGCTCCGGCCAAGAAGACCACCGGATAGTCACCGACTGACGAGCCGTCAGGCTCACCGCCGCCGTGTTTCTTCGGCCGCGACCGCCAACTTCTGCAAACCGGACAGTAGGCTGCCACCGTGGATGTCATCTCTTTCATGGGTTACGCGCAGAGCATTGTCCTGTTGCTATTGACGGTCGCAGCCGGAGTCGCGGCGGCGGTGTCGTTGGTGCATGCCGCACTTCAGCGGCCGGATGCCTTTCCGGCGGTCGACCGCCAGACCAAGGTGATCTGGGTGAGCATCCTCGCGGCCGCCACATTGATCATCTGGCTGTTCGGCGCCGTCAGCCTCCTCGGGATCATCGCCGTGGTCGCTGCCATCGTGTACATCGTCGACGTGCGGCCCCGGGTCGACTCCATTCAGAACCAATCCTGGTTTCGCAAACGATGACAACATTGATTGACGAATAACCTTGACAATGGGCGGTGTCGTATAGGACTGTGGTCCTGAGCACACATCGTCCTTGGGAAGGGAGTCCGCGATGACAATGACTGTCGAACCCGCGTCCAGACTCGACCGCGTGCACGACCGGCAGGACATCGCCAAGAGGCTGCTGAAGTCGGCCGCTCGCAAGTCCTACGACCCGCTCATCGAGGTCGATTGGGATGCCGAGGTGGTCCCCGGTCTCTACGGCATGACCCCGGAGTGGTGCAGCCTCTACGGCACGGACCTGTGGGACCGGATGACCGAAGAGCAGCGCATCACCCTCACCAACCACGAGGCCGCCAGCATCAGCGCCACGGGCATCTGGTTCGAACTGATCCTCATGCAGATGCTCATCCGTGACGCCTACCGGCAAGACCCGGCGAGCCCGCACTTCCAGTTCGCGCTCACCGAGATCGCCGATGAGTGCCGCCACTCGACCATGTTCGCCAAGGCGGCAGAAGTCTTCGGGATCCCCAACTACCAGCGGCCCCGGTGGGTCAACTTCCTCTCGCGGCCCTTCAAGGCGCTGGCGTCGGGTTCTCTGGCCTTCGGTGGCACCCTTGCCGCCGAGGAGATCCTCGACATGATGCAACGCGATTTCATGAAAGATGATCGCGTACAACCGGTCACACGCACGGTGAGCAAGATCCACGTGCTCGAGGAAGCCCGTCACATACGCTTCGCCCGCGAAGAAACGGTGCGCATCGCGGCCGAGATGAGCCCCATGCGTCGTCGCATGACCCAGCTTTCGCTGGCCGTCACCGTGTACCTGGTGATGTACAGCCTGGTGAACCCGAAGGTGTACGAGGCCGCGGGCCTCGACAAGCGCGAGGCCAAGCGGGCTGCGCGGAACAATGTGCACTACCGCGACCGCACCAGGGACGGTTTTGCCAAGACCATTCGCTTCCTCGACGAGTGCGGTCTGGTCGGTGGCCCCGGCAAACTGCTGCTCAAGCGGGCCGCAATCATCTGACGACGACTGGCGATACCGGCCCGCCTCCGCCGTCAAGCATCACGACCCGACCTAGAATGAGCGGATGGCTGAATACCGGATCAACGAACTCGCGGATGTCTCCGGCGTCAGCGTTCGCAACATCAGGGTCTATCAGGACCGTGGTTTGTTGCCGCCGCCAAAGATCAAGGGGCGCACGGGCTGGTACTCGGCCGAACATCTGAGCCGGCTCAAGGTGATCTCGCAGATGCTCGAGCGCGGGTACACCTTCGCCACGATCAGCGAATTGTTGATGGCCGCCCGCTATGGACTGAAGGTGGAACACGTCCTCGAGGGGGAGCCCAAACGCGGCAGCCGATGGAAGAATTTCCGGCGGATGGCCACCATCACGATCACCGAACTCCGCAAAGGGCTCGGGGCCACCGACAGCAACATCGCGCTCGGCCAGCGTCTCGGCCTGCTGGTCAAAGAGGGTGCGGGTTACGCCGTGACCAACCCCGAGGTGCTGGCCGGAGCCGAGGTGCTGGTGAAGGCGGGTATTGATCTGGACGTTCTGCTCACACGATGGGAGCGGGTCCAGCAGGATCTGCAGGACATCGCGGCAAGCTTCGTCTCGATCGTCACCGACAAGTACTTCGAAGACGGATCGCCGTTGGAACTCGAGGAGAGCGAAGTGATCCGGCTGGCCGAGCTCGTGCACACCGTGCGGCCCATGGCGCACGAGATCGTCGAGGTCGCGTTCAGCAAGGCGATGGACACCGAGATCTCCAAGGCGCTCGATCGCGGTGCCGAACTGATGATGGCAACAGATGATGAGAAGGCCGGCGTCCAGGCGGAGTCCGGCTCCACATAGAGATGGGTAGATCGGACAGATGAACACACGATCAGTGGCTGTCGGCGGTGCCGCGGTAGGAGCAGGAGTGATCGCGGCCGGAGCGGCGATCACCGGCACCTTCCTCGGATCGATCGTGCGCGAAGCTCTGAAGGCACCTGACCCGATCGAAGACGAGCCCGATCCGCTGCTCGCCACGCCGGCGCAGGAACCCGAACACATCGAGGTGGTCGCGGGTGATGGCACCCCGATCAATGTCGTCGCGTACGGCCCGCCCGACGGAGAGCTGATGGTGCTGGTCCATGGCTGGACCTGCAACACCAAGTACTGGTACCCCCAGATCAACGCTTTCTCTGACCGCTTCCGAGTGATCGCGTACGACCAGCGCGGGCACGGCGAATCGCCGCGTGGCAAGACGAAGCTCAATACCGACCTGCTCGGTCAGGACCTCCAGTCCGTCCTCACCTCGGTGGTGCCCGCCGGGCGCAAGGCATTGATCGCCGGGCACAGCATGGGCGGGATGACCATTCTGTCCTGGGCGCAGCAGTTCCCCGACACCGTCTCAGAGGTAGCCCGTGCGGTGGTACTCACCTCGACGTGTTCCAACCATCTGCTGCCCAACCTCGGTCTGATCCCGCTCGACCTCCCCAAGGCGCTCTCGCCGATGGAGTACCTGACGGGTCGACTCGTGGCCGGTGCGACGATCCATCTGCCGCGAACGCAGATGTCGCGCAAGGTCACCCAGTACATCGCGCTGAACACCACTTCGCGCAAATCCCATGTCGACTTCTGTGACGACATGGTGGCCTCGTGCCCAGGCCGCTCCCGCGGCAAATGGGGGAACGCGATGGTGGACCTGAACGTGTCCGCCGGACTCGACGCCCTGGTGGTGCCCACGGTTGTTGTGGTCGGCTGCGACGACAAGCTCACTCCGCCGGTGCATTCGGAGCAGATGGCCAAGGTGCTTCAGAGCCACGGCCACCTCGAAGAGTTGGTGATGTGGCCGGGTATCGGGCACATGAGCAGTATCGAGAACTCCGACGGGTACAACAAACTGCTCACCGATCTGCTGCAACGCACCTCCTGATGACCACCCGCGATCAGGCCGTCCTGCACAGGCCCCGACAACCGGTGGAACACCGGACCGTCGACAGGCCGGCAGGCGCCTCGATCGCGGTCAGCAGTTACGGTCCCGCAGACGGTCCGGTGGTGGTGCTCGTGCACGGCTTCGCCGTCAACTCCAAATACTGGTATCCGCAGGTGAACGGGCTCGCAGACCGCTACCGGGTGGTCATCTACGACCAGCGTGGCCACGGACGTTCGGCCCTCGGGTCCGACCCCAGCGTGAACGACCACCTCGGCCAAGACCTGGACGCTGTCCTGCGTGCGGTGGTACCCGCCGGTGAGAGGGCGGTGATCGTCGGGCACAGCATGGGCGGCATGTCGGTCATGAGCTGGGCTGCCCAATTCCCCGCGAGCGTCCGAACGTACGCGCGGGCGATCATGCTCGCCGGGACCGCGGCCACGGCGCCGGTCACCAAGGCCGCCATGCGCTTCGGAGATCCGGCCACCCTCGCACGCCGGGCCGAGTACGAGTTCGCCTGGCTCGCATTTCGGGCGGTCCACTGGCCCGGAGGTGACCTGATGATGCGATCCGGTATGACGGTCGCCGGGGCGCTGTTCCCCGGGATCAGTCGCGCGCAGCTCAAGTTCCTCGACTCACTCTTGCGTGAGACTGACTGGCGCACAAGGGCAAAGGTCGGTAGATCGCTGGAAGATCTGCACGTCGAGCGCGGGTTGGCGAACATGCCGGTGCCCGTCGCCGTGGTGGTGGGGGACCGGGACAGGCTCACCCCGCCCCGGCTGGCCGATCCGGTGGCCAATGCCCTGCGCTACACGGGCTCGCTCGAACGATTCGAAACCTGGCGCGGCGCAACGCATCTACTCAATTGGGAGCAGCCGGAGCGATTCAATCGGACGATCGAGGAGCTCTTCTCCGCCACGCCACGCCCACGTTAGTCGGGGAACCCGTCGAGCACTGCCCGGGACCCGGACAGGCCGAGCCGGGTCGCGCCGGCCGCGATCAGCTCGGCAGCGAACTCGGCGGTGCGGATGCCTCCGCTGGCCTTGACACCCACCCCGGGGCCCACGGCCGCGGCCATGAGACGTACCGCCTCGACACTCGCCCCTCCGGCAGGATGAAAACCGGTGGAGGTCTTCACCATTGACGCCCCACCCCGCACCGCGGCCTGGCACACCGCCGTGACGGTGTCGGGGCCGGCGAGCGACAACAGCGCTGCGGACTCGATGATGACCTTCAGCGTGATCGACGCGCCGATTCCCTCGCGGACGGTGAGGACGTCGGCGAAGATCTCGTCGAATCTTCCGTCCACGGCAGCGCCCACGTCGATCACCATGTCGATCTCCTGCGCGCCCGAATCGACCGCCAGCCGTGCTTCGGCCGCCTTGACCAACGAATGATGTTTGCCCGAGGGGAAACCGGCGACCACACAGCTCCGCTGGGCACCGGTGTCGATGGGCAGCATTGACGGTGAGAGACAGACGGCGAGCACACCCAGATCGGCGGCTTCGGCGACCGTTGCCTCGGCGTCGGCACGGGTCGCCTCGGGTTTGAGAAGTGTGTGATCCACCATCGCGGCGACCACACGCCGGGTGAGACTCGAACCGGTCGGGGCAGGCAAGGTATCGGACATGAACCGAGCTTGGCACACTGGTTGGTTGTGACCACACTCTCGCCGGCCGATTCCGCCGGCCACCGCTATGTGCTGACTCTCGGCTGCCCCGACACCACGGGCATCGTGGCCCGGATCTCGGGATTCTTGGCAGAGATCGGCGGTTGGATCGTGGAGGCGGCCTACCACTCCGATCCCGACAACGGCTGGTTCTTCACCCGCCAGGCTGTACGCGCCGACTCGGTGCAGATGGATGTCGACGAGTTGCGGGCACGGTTCGAGTCCGAGGTGGTCGCCGGGCTGGGCCCGGAAACCGAATGGCGCGTAAGCGATTCGGCCGTGCCGAAGAAGACCGTGCTGCTGGTGAGCAAAGAAGGCCACTGCCTCGGCGATCTCCTGGGCCGCTCCTACCGGGGTGAGCTGCCCGCCGAGATCGGCGCGGTCATCGGCAACCACCGGGCACTCGAGGACTTCACCGAGCGGATGGGCGTGCCGTTCCACCACGTTCCGTTCGGCGAGGACAAGGCCGCGGCCTTCGAGGAACTACGCGAACTCGTTGACGTCCACAACCCCGACGCGGTGGTGCTGGCGCGGTTCATGCAGATCCTGCCCGAGGAGTTGTGTGATCACTGGGCGCGCAAGGCACTCAACATCCACCACAGCTTCCTCCCGTCGTTTGTCGGGGCGCGGCCATACCACCAGGCGTTCACCCGAGGGGTGAAGCTGATCGGGGCCACCTGCCACTACGTCACCAGCGAGCTCGACGCCGGCCCCATCATCGAACAGGACGTGATCCGCATCGACCACTCCGACTCGGTGGCCGACATGGTGCGCCAGGGCCGCGACATCGAGAAGCTGGTGCTCGCACGCGGGCTCCGCTGGCATCTCGAGGACCGCGTGCTGGTGCACGGACGAAAGACCGTGGTGTTCAGCTGATCCCTCGCGGGTTCAGCCGGCACGGTTCAGCCGACCGGCACTCAGACGACGCTGCAGGTGTCGCTCTCGCTGTTGTTGCTCGAGTCGCTGCTCTGCGGGAGGGCGATGTCGGTTCCGGAGAACGCGAACTCGACTCCACGATCGGTGACCTTGAGCTGGTCGAAGCTCACCTGATCGAACATCGGCGGGAACAGGCCGGCACTGACCTGGTCGACGAGAAGCTGCGCCCACGAGGTCGGGATGCCGAACGATGCCGCACTGGCGTCGACGACCTCGAACGTCAGCTTGCCGTCCTTGGTGATCGGTTTGAGCTCCGCCTCGGCAGGTAGCGAGAACATCAGCAGCTGGAAGTTGCCGCCGATCGTGATGGTGCCTGCAGCCTCGTTGCCGGTGACCTTGTCCACTTTCAGCCCGCCGCCCATGGCCGACAGGAGACCACCGAGACCACCCGAGCTCGGGTCGGACGTGTTCGGGTCCGTGGTGGTCGCCGGGTCCTGAGTCTGCTGGCTGAGCTCCATGATCCGGCTGAAGGGGACGTAGCCGTTGCCCTGCAGTTCACCGACGGTGGCGTCTTTGTCGCCGCTGCTGATGTCGTCTGCGCGAGCATGCAGCTTCATGGCCGAGTCGCCCTCGTCGCTGGTGTCGACCTGGACGTACGGGATCTCCCCCGACATCCACTGCATCAACATGGGCTTCTTGCTGAGCGACACCGAAGTCGGTGCTCCGGTGAGTTCGCCGAAGGACTGTTCGAGGCAGTCCTTGGATTTGCTTCGCAGGTACAGCTCACTGCCGACCCCGAGGATCACCAGCAGCAGCACCAGGCTGAGCGAGACCATTCCGACGATCAAGCCACGCCTGCGCTTCGGTCGCTGGGGCGTGACCCCGCCGTCATCGGGCCCGCCTGGACCGTAGGAAGGTCCGGCCGGGGGGATCGGCGGCTCTCCGGGTCCGTCGTAGGGCGCGAAACCGTCCGGCGGCACCTCGAGCTGCGTGGTGTCGTGGCGACCCTGCGACCACGCCGTGTCGGGCTGCTGGCCGGCCGCGACCGGCGCGAACTTGTCGGTGGGCGGGTTCGGGTCATCCTGTGCATTGTCGGGCACGCCGGGCGTGCCTGCAGCATCAGTACCGGTTCGGTGACCTGGATCGGCCTGTGGGGTATGGCCGGAATCGGGCCGGGGCGTCTGGGTTGTGTCGGCGAGATCGTTTCCCTCGGCTCGGTCGGCGGCATTGGGAGAGGGCTGCCCGGCCTGGGTCGATTCGGCGTCGTCGCGTTGATTCATCACGTCGATAATGCATGGTCAGAGGGCCAAACGGGGTAAGAGTTCGCTAAGTATCGCAATGCCGCAGGTCATGGCATGGAAATGGCACGGTGATCATTCGATGGGACGGCGGTTCGCCAGCACCGCGATCGAGGCGCGTGCACGGTCGACTTCGGTGAAGTCGAGGTCGATGACGGCCAATTCGGGGTCGTCGCCCAGTTCGGTGTGCACGTTCCCGAAGGGGCCCACCACCAGGGAGTGTCCGATTCCGGTCGGCGCCGACGACCCTGCGACATCGGGGTCGTCGGGTACAGCCTGCCCAAGCGCGACCACAAAACAACCGCTGTCGAGGGCGCGGGCAGCGGCCAGGATGCGCCACTGATCGAGCTTGCCGTCACCCGCACCCCAGGAGGCCGGCACCACGATCATCTGGGCGCCGCGGTCGGCGAGCGCCGTGAACAACGCGGGGAAGCGGATGTCGTAACAGGTCGCGACACCGACCGCCGTCTCGTCGATGTCGAAGGTGACCACATCGTCACCGGCTTGCACGGTTCGGGATTCCTGGAAACCGAACGCGTCGTAGAGGTGGATCTTCTCGTAACCGATGAGGTCGCCGTCCGGGTCGGCGATCACCAGCGTGTTCCGCACCCTGCCCTCGTCGCCGGGAGTGAACATGCCGGCGACCACGGTGATCCCGTGGTCCCGGGCGACCTCGCCGACCCCGCGTCCCCACGGGCCGTCCAGTGGCTCGGCCACCGGACCCAGCGGAACTCCGAAACGGCACATGGTGGCCTCGGGGAAGACCACCAGTTCGGCACCTGCATCCGCGGCCGCGGCGCTCTGCTCGGCCACCAGGGCCAGATTCGCGGACGGGTCGGTGCCGCTGGTGATCTGGGCCAGGGCGATACGCATGCGACCTACCCTACGACCGTCTGGCGCCGGTCGCGGTCGGCGGGGTGAGGCTCGGTCGGCGGGTGCGCTACGTCGCGGGGGCGACGACATCCCAGGGGACCGTGACAACATTGTCGCGATGACGACGGCGATCGGGCAGGGGGTCGATCCCGTTGTCGGACAGCAACTCCAGGGTGCGACGCCAGCGCTGGCGAGGACCGAACGGGGCCATCGGAGCGGCAACGTCCCAACATCGGTCGAGAACGGTGAGCAGATGATGGATCCGCTCGCCGGGCACGTTGCGATGGATCAGAGCCTTGGGCAGGCGCTCGGCGAGATCGGACGGCCGGTCGCTGTGCGCCGGGTCCCAGGACAGGGTGAACGTCAACGGCCTCGTGTTGTCCAGCAGAATCCAGCAACACCGCCTGCCGAGTTCGTCGCACGTTCCCTCGACGATGTATCCGCCGGGTGCGAGCCCCCGTTGCATCCTCGACCACGCCGCGGCGACCTCTGATTCGTCGTATTGCCGCAACACGTTGAACACCCGCACGAGATGGGGTCGCAGTCCGGCGAGTTCGAATCCGCCGACCGCGAATCGAACGCCGTCCTGCGCCGGGACCACCCGACCGGGGTCGATCTCGAGACCGACGAGTTGGGTGCCCGCAACAACGGTGCGCAGACGGGCTGCGAGTTCGAGAGCGGTGTCGGGACGTGCGCCGTAACCGAGATCAACCGCCAGGGGACTGTCAGCCGATGCCAGGGCCTCGACGATCTGGTCGTGATGGACGATCCAGCGGTCCACCCGCCGCAGCCGGTTGATCCCGGTGGTGCCCCTGGTGATGGCGCCGTCGGGTTTGGGGCTAGAGGTTGGCGTCGATCCATCCCGACGTGAATTCCGCTTCACCGCGGAAGAGGTCCACCAGGTTCACCAGCATGAGCTGCTCGAGTTTGCCGTTGATGAACGGGATGTAGACCTTGACCTCGGTGGTCTTGCGGATGGTGCTGCCGGTCTCGGTGGGGAACAGTTCCTGCCAACCGGTCAGGCTGCCGGGCCCGGCGGGGATCGAGGCGTCGTAGGTGCCCTTGGTGTTCTCGGGGTCGAACGGGCCGAGGAACTCCTTGCGGGTGATGATCATGTCTTTTTTCATCACCGTCTGGGCGATCGCCGGGAGCTCGCTGCGGGGAAGGACCTGCTTGAGCACCAGATCCACACCGTTGTCGTCCACTGTGAGCGACTCGATGTCGGATTGTGGCGTCAGCTTGCGGAACTCTTCCATCTGCGCGTCCCAGAACTCCCGGGAGGAGAGCGCCTCGTACACCGTTTTTGCAGGGTGGTGGTACCGGGCGGAGTAGGAGAGACGTCGTGCCATGAGGGAGAGCGTAACGCCGGTCAGTGAGTGTTGATCCATTCGGTGGTGTATTCATGCTCGGCCTCGATGAGCTGCACCACGTTCTCGGCGATGGCCTTCTCGACCTTTCCGCCGACAAACGGAATGGACACCTCGACCGAACCATCGAACGAGATCTCGCACCCGGTGGACGTCGCGATCAGCCTCTGCGAACCCTTGACCTTGGCCGGTGCGCCCGAGACGACTGCGGTGAAAGCCCCTTCGGCGGCCTCGCCTTTGGACCACACCACGGTTCGGGTGATCTCCAGATCGCCCGGCCGGATCTTGGTCACCATCGACGGGAGGTTCTTCTCGGGGACCCGCTGTCGCAGCACCACGGTGACCTTGTCGCCCTCGTCGGTGAACGAATCGAGGTCGGAGAGGTCGGCGGCGACATTGGCCACCAGATCTTTCCAGTACTGCTCATCGGCCACTGCCGCAGCGAACTGAGCCGGGGGACAGGGGAAGTCGATGGAATGGTGCAACTTGGTCGCCATGAGTGCAGGCTACCGTTGCTGGGTGGCCACACAAACCGACAACCGTGTCCCTCTGGCAAAGATGACCACACTGCGTGTGGGCGGTCCGGCCAGTGAGGTGATCACCTGCCCCGACGCCGACTCGCTGATCGACACCGTCCGCGACCTCGACGAGGCCGGGATCCCGGTATTGCTGGTGGGCGGCGGATCCAACCTGGTGGTCGGCGACGACGGGTTCGACGGCACTGTCGTGCGCATCGCCGGTACCGATCTCGACTGGGGCGACGCACAGGTGACCGCCGATGCCGGGGTGAACTGGGATGCGCTGGTGGCACAGAGCGTCGAGCGGGGATTCGGTGGGCTCGAGTGTTTGTCGGGAATCCCAGGGGCCGCCGGCGCGACCCCGGTGCAGAACGTCGGCGCCTACGGGGTCGAGGTGGGGTCGCTGATGCGTTCGGTGCAGCTTCTCGACCGCCGGACGGGTGCGGTGAACTGGGTGGACCCCGGCGACCTCGAACTGGCCTACCGCAGCAGCCGCCTCAAGCGTCGAAGCGACGAGGTGGTGATCCGGGTGTCGTTCCGGCTGAACGCAGATGGACTCAGTCAGCCGATCCGATACGGCGAACTGGCCCGGACGCTGGGAGTCGAAGAAGGCGAACGAGCGCCCGCCGCCGATGTGCGAGCAGCCGTGCTCGCACTACGGGCGAGCAAGGGGATGGTTCTCGATCCGGACGATCACGACACCTGGAGCGTCGGGTCGTTCTTCACCAATCCCATCGTTCCGCAGGAGCACGTTCCGACGGTTCTGACGAGGATCGTCGACGAACTCGGCGACGACGCGAGGGTGCCTCAGTTCCCTGCTGATGGTGGCGTCAAGATGTCTGCCGGATGGCTCATCGAACAAGCCGGTTTCGGACGGGGTTTTCCTGGGACGGACGCGCCGGCACGGTTGTCGACAAAGCATTCGCTGGCGGTGACGAACCGGGGAAACGCGCGGACGTCGGACATCATCGACCTCGCGCGGCAGGTACGTGACGGAGTTCACGCCAAGTTCGGCCTCTGGCTCGAACCCGAGCCTGTCCTGGTTGGTTGCAGCCTCTGAACGACATCTGTCCTGGTCTGGGACGCTGACCAGGCCTGGTCGTCGTTTGGGATCGTTGCCTGCAGGTAATGTCTGACGCATGACCGAACCCCGTGACCGCATGCTGCTCACCAGGCGCTCGGCTCTCACCGCCCTTGCCGTCGGCGTCGCCGGCGTGACCGCCGCAGCCTGCTCGGCCGACGACAAATCGGGCAGCTCTGCCTCCGGCGAGAAGGGCCCCGCAGAGCCTGTCGCCGAGGTGTCGTACAGCCCTGCCCTCGACTCCACGGACGCCTCCCCGGTCGGCGAGATCTCGGTGACCGTGAACGACGGCGTGCTGAACCCCGACGTCCAGCTCACCAACGCAAACGGGCGTGTGGTGGCGGGCACCATGTCCGAGGACCGCAAGTCGTTCTCCATCACCGAGCCCCTGGGCTACGGCGGCCAGTACACGTGGGCGGGCACGGCAACCGGCAACGACCGCCAGACGGTTCCCGTGGCCGGCACCTTCACCACCGTCACCCCGCAGAACCAGATCGGTGTGGTCATCAACATCGCCGACGGCCAGGAAGTGGGTGTCGCTGCGCCTCTCATCATCAAGTTCGATGAGGTCGTGACCGACAAGAAGGCGGTCGAGGAGGCGCTGAAAGTCACCACGACACCGGAGACCGAGGGCAGCTGGGGCTGGCTCGGCGAAGACGGTGGGTCGCGGGTGCATTGGCGTACCAAGGACTACTACCAGCCAGGCACCAAGGTCTCGATGGTCGGAAAGCTCTACGGCCTCGACCACGGTGACGGTTACTACGGCGAGGCCGACGTCACCAGTGACTTCGTGATCGGGCGGAACCAGGTGGTGCTTGCGGACGCCGACTCGCATCAGATCGTCGTACAGAACGACGGCAACACCTTGATGACGCTGCCCTGTAGCTACGGCGAGGGCGACCTCGACCGCAACGTCACCCGATCGGGCATCCATGTGGTCAGCGAAAAGCACGAAGACTTCTACATGAGCAACCCGGCGGCCGGGTACTTCAACGTCCGCGAACGATTCGCCGTACGCATCTCCAACAACGGTGAGTTCATCCACGCCAACCCCGACACCGTCGGAGTGCAGGGTTCGTCCAACGTCACCAACGGGTGCATCAATCTGTCGCTGGCGAACGCGGAGCAGTACTTCAACACCGCGATGTACGGAGACCCGGTGGAGGTCACCAACACCCGAATCCCGTTGTCCGAGGCCGACGGTGACATCTACGACTGGATCTACGACTGGCAGACCTGGAAGTCGATGTCGGCTCTCGGCGGGGATCCCGAGGTCAAGAACGCCCCGGCGACACCCACCGACGCCCCCGACGTATCCGGCATCCCGCCGACCCCGCAGAACACCGGCACACCCCCCGCCGGCTGATCGGAGAAAGATCTAGCCGGTCTTGATGTTCCGGCGTGCGGATGCCTGATCCCGTGGTTTGAGCAGGATCGTGTCGAGGTTGACGTGCGGAGGCCGGCTGGCCACGAAACCGACCACCTCGGCGACGTCGTCGGCGGTCAGCGGTGTGAGCCCCTCGTAGACGGAGTCGGCCTTGGCCTGGTCGCCGTCGAATCGGACAAGTGAGAACTCGGTCTCGACCATGCCGGGCTGGATCTCGGTCAGCCGAACCGGTTTACCCAGCAGCTCCGGCCGGAGCGTTCGATGCAGGAGTGCCTGGGCGTGCTTGGCCGAGGTGTAGCCGGCACCGTTGTCGTAGGCCTCGATCGCCGCGATGGACGTGATGGTGACGATGAGTCCGTCGCCTGATTCGATCAGCTTGGGCAGCAGGGCCTTGGTGATCCGCAAGGTGCCCAGCACGTTGGTCTCCCACATCCAGCGCCAGTCGTCGAGGTCCGCATCGGCGACGGTGGCAAGCCCCTTGGCCCCACCGGCGTTGTTCACCAGAACCTCCACGGCGGGCACCTGGTCGCAGAATTCCTGGACGGATGTGTCGTCGGTGACATCGAGGGCGATGGCGGTTCCGCCGATCTCGGCGGCGAGGGCATCGATGCGGTCCACCCTGCGGGCGCCGACGACCACGTGATAGCCCTGAGCGGCAAGAACTCTGGCGGTTGCCTCGCCGATGCCCGAACTTGCACCGGTTACTACGGCGACCTTGCGTCCGCCAGGGTTGGACTCTGGGCTGCCTGCAATTGTCATGGCCGACAGTCTAAAGCTGTGGTGCCCGGTAGATTTCTCCAGCATGGGACCAGGACGCGGGAGTCGACTGTGAACACCCGATCCCGGACCACGCGGACCGTGTCGTTCGAGCGCGGCGACGGCGCGGCGGCGGTGGTCCTGCGTGCGGTGCGCACCGAAGGCCCGGTGACACGCGACCGTCTGCCGTCGGCGACCGGGCTTTCGGCAGCGACCGTCAACCGGCAGCTGCAGGCGCTCGAGCGGCTCGGACTGGTACGCGAACGACCGGATCTGATCGCGGCCGGGGCCATCGGCCGACCGAAGATCCCGCTGACGATCGACCGAGACCGGTTCTGCGTGATCGCCATTCACATCGGTGCCCGGTCCACACTCTTGGTGGTCGCCGACCTCGGTGGCCGATTGCTGCAGACCGCCGCGATGTCGACACCCACCGGACCCGTCGGGCCGGCCCTCGCGTTGATCGCCCGACGGGCTGCGCTGGAGGCGGCGTCGTTCACCCACCGGGTCCCTCTCTGGGCCGGTGCTGCCGTCGGCGGTGAGGTCTACGACGACGGCAGCGTCGACCATGCGCAGCTCGGATGGCGGCGGGCCCCGGTGGGGCAGGTGCTCTCCGACGAGCTGGGTCTGCCGGTGTCGGTCAGCCCTCACGTGCAGGCCATGGCCGCGGCCGAGTTGCTCCTGGCCGGGTCAGGCGACAGTTCGGGCGTGGACCTTCTGTTTTACGTGCGTGAGACGGTGGGGCTGGCCACCACGATCGACGGCCGGGTGCAGCGACGGCCGGGGAACATCGGCCATCTTCCGGTCGCGGCCCCGCTGCTGTCTGGTTCCGCCGACGCGAAGTTGCAGGATGTGGTGGGTCGCAAGGTCTTCGACCAGGCTGTCGCCGCGGGGGCGAACGTGAACGACGTCCTCGATGAGCGGGCACGGGTGTTGGGCGAAGCGGTCGCGCTGGTGCGAGACCTGATCAATCCCGACCGGGTGGTTCTCGCGGGCCAGGTGTTCGCCGAACACCCGCACGGGTTGGCGCCGGTGCAGGCCGCTTTCGACGCCGCGAGCACGTTGCCGCCGATGGAGTTGTCGCCGCCGCGGTTCGGTGCGCGGGTGCAGGAGGGTGCCGCGATGGTGGTGTCGCTCGGTGCGATCTACGCTGATCCCATCGGAGCCTTGCAGGACGCGAGGGTATGACGCGACTTCCGGAAGGACCCTCCACCGCACATGGCCGACCTTGATCCCCAAGCCCAGCGCGATGTATCGATGTACCTCGACGTCGCCGTGAACGCCGCCACCGAGATAGAGCTACAAGTCGCGGTCGCCCGGATGCCCGGGCTGGATTTCTCCGACGAGTTGTCGATCACGCTGAACGGCAACACCATTGTTCCCGACGAGATCATCAGCGACAGCGGGAACCGGATTCACTGGATCCATGCCGAGCCGGGCAATCTCTACGTCCAGTACCGCGCCCGCGTGCTCGGGCAGGCTGATCCTGCCGGGGTCGACCGTTTCGATCCGTCGCTGTACCTGAGGCCCAGTCGCTATGCGGAGGCGGACAAGTTCTTCGGCTTCGCGGCCGGGCAGTTCGACACCACCGCCTCTCCGGCTGATCAGCTGGTCGCGGTGACCGACTTCGTGCGACAACGCATTTCGTACATCTTCGGTGCCAGCGACCCGATCGACGGTGCTGCCGACACCTTGATGTCGGGGGCGGGCGTGTGCCGCGACTTCGCGCATCTCGCGGTCGCATTGTTGCGCGCCTTGGGAATTCCGGCCCGGCTGGTCGCGGTGTACGCACCGGGCCTGTCGCCGATGGACTTTCACGCGGTGGCCGAGGCGCTCATCGATGATCGCTGGGTGGTGGTGGACGCCACCGGGCTGGCGCCGCGGCAATCGCTGGTGCGCATCGCGACGGGTCGCGATGCCGCCGACACCGCGTTCCTCGACAACCACGGGGGAGACGTCGTGCTGAACAGCTACCAGGTCAGCGCGGTCGTCTCGGGCGATCTGCCCCTCGACGACCATGCGGAGCAGGTTCAGTTGCGCTGATCGCTGCCTGCGCCGTCGATCACCGGGACCGTGGTCTGACGTACGACCGCCACGACGGTGAGGTGCATCGGGTGAGGTGGCCGGGCGGCGTCGCCGACCCCGGGTTCTCCGGTGCCGGCGACGATGCCGGACAAGCCAGTGGGAATCGTCTGGTGTGCCGCGGTGCGTAGCTCATGCGACAACAGTGCTCGGCGGTGCTTGGCGATCACTTGGAACCGACTTGGCGCCGCCGACGCCGGATACCGACGCTAGTCAAACCCCGAGCAACCTCGCGCAACGAAGTAACCCGATGTGGCTGTAGGCCTGCGGATGATTACCGAGGGACCTTTCGGCGACCGGGTCGTACTCTTCGGACAGCAATCCCGTCGGACCGGCGGCCTTGACCATCTGATCGAACAGGGCCTCGGCATCGTTGCGACGGTCGATCAGCAGGTAGGACTCGATCAGCCAGGCCGCACACAGGTGGAACCCACCTTCGCCGCCGGGCAGGCCGTCGTCGTGGTGATACCGGTACACCGTTGAGCCGCTGCGCAGTTCGGCCTCCGTTGCGTTGACCGTCGCGGTGAATCGCGGATCGGACGGATCGATCAGACCCGACAGACCGATGTGCAGTGTGGCGGCGTCGAGATCGACGCCGTCGTACGCCGCGGTGTACGAGCGCGCGGTGTCGTTCCAGCCGTCGCGCAGGACCTGGCGGGCAATGGTGTCGCGCAGGACGGGCCATCCGAGTTGCACCTGACGGCCGAACTCGTCGCCGAGCTTGAGAGCCCGGTCCACGGTCATCCAGCACATCACCTTGGAATAGACGTGGTGTCGTGGATTGCCGCGGATCTCCCAGATGCCGTGGTCTGGTTCGGTCCACCGGCGTTCGACGGCATAAACCATGTCGCGCACCAGATCCCAGTCTTCGTCCCTGAGGGGTTTCGGATCGCCGGCTGCCTTGCGTGCGTGCGAGAGGGTGGAGATCAAATCGACGATCGGGCCGAACACATCGAGCTGCACCTGCTGGTTGGCGGCGTTGCCGACGCGGACGGGACGCGATCCGGCGTATCCCGGCAGTGAGTCGATCACGGCCTCGGGGGGAAGGCCGGTGCCGGCCAGTGTGTAGAGCGGATGGAGCCACTCGGGGCCGGTGACCGTCCCGAGCACCTGGTGCAGCCAACCGAGGTAGTCCTCGGCCTCGGTGTACGAACCGACCGAGACCAACGCGGACGCGGTCAACGCGGCATCACGCAGCCAGCAGTAGCGGTAGTCCCAGTTGCGGACTCCACCGATCTCCTCGGGCAGTGACGTGGTGGCCGCCGCCATGATCGAGCCGGTGTCGGCGTGCACCAACCCGCGCAGGGTGAGCGCCGAACGCTTCATCAGGTCGCGTTTTATGTTGGGCAGGTCCAGGGTCTTGGCCCAGTCGCTCCAGTAACTCTCGGCCGCGGCGCGACGTTCGGCCTCGGGCAGCGAATGGGCTTCGAGATCTTCGGTGCCGCAACGCAATTCGAGGACGATCTCGCCGCCGGACGGATCGATCACCGCGGTGGCCGTCTGATGGTTCCGCTCGCTCTCGATCTCCCAGGTGACTCCGGGCGACCGGAGGACCAGCGGTTCGTTGGAGCCGAGGACGCGCAAACCCTCGTCGGACGTCTCGATGCGAACGGCCGCCTGCCCGAACTCGGGCCGGGGCGCGAAACGGACATGCACCGGGACATCGCCGCGGATGACCCGGGTGAGGTCGGTGCGGCCGACCGGGACATCGTGGGGCAGATAATCGGTGACCTCGAGTCCCGCCCACCGGGTGCGGACCGTCATGGTGCTGTCGATGTAGCGCTGGCTGAGCGGCAAGGGTGCCGCCTTGCCCGGCTCGATGGGCGGCCCGACCGCGAACTCGCCGGCCTCGTCGGTGCCCAGGAGGCTGCCGAACAGTGCGGCGGAGTCGGGTTCGGGATGGCACATCCAGCAGATCTTGGCGTCGGGCGTGACGAGGGCGACGGTGCGCGGCGATGCGAGCATCGTGAGTCGCTCGATGGGGACCGCATTGCCACCGCGAAGCCAGGTGCGTCGCTCCTCGACGAGGAAGGCCAGCGCTGTGGCGACCTGTTCGGTGTCGTCCACGCGGTAGGAGGCCAGCGAGTCGCCCTCGCCGACCTTGACCCCCAGATCGGGCCCGTGTAGTCGGAGGAATGCCTTCTCGTCGGTGACGTCGTCGCCGAAGAAGACCGCGGCGCTGGCCCCGGCCTCGTGACGCAGGATGTCGAGCGCCTGACCTTTGTCGGTGATGATCACGGCCAGTTCGATGACCGACTTGCCCTCGGTGACCTGAACCCCGTCCCAGGTGGCCGGTCCGGTGCGGGCGCGATGCAGCGCGGCGTCTGCGTCGGTCTTGGAGGCGTTGCGCACATGCAGAGCGGTGCTGGCCGGCTTGGCCTCCACCGTGACGCCCTCGTAGTCGGCCGCGATCGCACGGAACTCGACGACGAGGGTGTCGAGCAGTTCGTGGGCGGCCGGGGTGATCTCGTGAACGAAGCCGATGTCGAACTCGCTGCCGTGACTACCGACCAGATGCACCTCGGCAGGCAGTCGCGACAGGGTCGCCAGGTCGCGTAGGGCGCGGCCGGAGATCACGGCTGCGGTGGTGCTGTCGAGCTCGGCCAGCGCGCGCATGGCGCGCACCGAGTCGGTGTTGGGGCGGGCGTCCTCGGGCCTTGAGACGATCGGGGCCATGCAGCCGTCGTAGTCCGAGGCGACCAGCAGCCGGGGCATACGTGCGATGGTTTTGAGGGCGCGACGCAATTCCGGGTCGAGGTCTTGTGCACTCACTCAGCGAGTCTAAGACCGTCGACCCCTGTGGCGTCCAATCCGTCCTGCCATGGACCGATAAATGCTGCGTTCGTCACACTTCTTCGACCAGATCGATGCGGCGGTCGCCGCTCGACATGGTCTCGGGGTCGGCACCGAGTGCTCCGAGGAAACTCTCGGCCCACCGCTGCACGTCATGTGCGAGCACCTGCCTGCGCAGCGCTCGCATCCGGCGACGCCCCTCATCCGGGTCTTGCTCGAGGGCGGCGACGATCGCGTTCTTGACACCTTCGGTGTCGTACGGGTTGGCCTGGAATGCCTGACGCAATTCGGCTGCCGCGCCGGTGAACTCACTGAGCACCAACGCCCCGCCGAGGTCACTGCGGCAGGCGACGTACTCCTTGGCGACAAGGTTCATGCCGTCGCGCAGCGGCGTGATCAGCATGACGTCCGCGGCCACGAAGAACGCGATCAGGTCTTCGCGCGGAACCGGCTGGTGCAGATATTGGATGACCGGGTGTCCCACGCGTCCGTAGGTGCCGTTGATGTTGCCCACCAACTGTTCGATCTCGCCGCGCATCTTGATATAGCTGTCGACCCGCTCGCGGCTGGGCGTCGCCAGCTGCAACATGGTGACCTCGTTGGGGTCGACCCGGCCCTCTTCGAAGAGTTCGGACAGCGCCTGCAGACGGACGTCGATGCCCTTGGTGTAGTCGAGGCGGTCGACACCGAGCAGCACCTTCTTCGGGCTGCCCAGCTCCTCGCGGATCTCGACGGCGCGCTTGCGGATCTCTTTGGTCTTGGCCTGGGTGTCGAGCTCGCCGGAGTCGATCGAGATGGGGAATGCACCCACCCGGACCGTGCGGAAGCCGACCTGGACGACGCCGAACTTGGAGCGGACGCCGACCTGGCCCTTGGACGTCGCTTGTCCGGCCAGCCGCCGGGCGAGGTACAGGAAGTTCTGGGCGCCGCCGGGTAGGTGGAAACCGATCAGGTCGGCGCCGAGCAGACCCTCGATGATCTCGGTGCGCCACGGCATCTGCATGAACAGTTCCACCGGCGGGAACGGGATGTGCAGGAAGAATCCGATCCGGAGATCGGGGCGCAGCATGCGCAGCATCTTCGGTACCAGTTGCAACTGGTAGTCCTGGATCCAGACCAACGCGCCCTCGGCGGCCGCCTCGGATGCTGCCTCGGCGAACCTGCGGTTGATGGCGACGTAGCTGTTCCACCACGTTCGGTTGTACTCGGGTTTGACGATGACGTCGTGGTACAGCGGCCACAGGGTGGCGTTGGAGAAACCCTCGTAGTAGTCGGCGATCTCCTGCGCGCTCAGTGATACGGCGTAGAGCTGGAGTCCTTCGACCTCGGGGTGTTCTGCGGCGTCGGGGACACCCGACCATCCAACCCACGCACCCGTCTGCGACCGCAGGATCGGTTCCAGGGCGGTGACCAGACCGCCCGGACTGCGCTTCCAGCGCACGGTGCCATCCGCGAGCGTCTCTTTGTCTACCGGCAGGCGATTCGCGACTACAACGAAATCGGCGCGGGTATCGGACTCATTCGATCGCTGCGGAGTCACGAATCAGGCTTCGCCCGGCGCGATTCCGAGCATTGCCAGCAACATCCGGCATTCGTCGGCGTCGGTGGCGTATGCCGCGACAACGCGTCGCGCGGAATTGGCGGTCTCGTCGGCGACGGGCTCCAGATCCTCGTCTGCGAGGTCAGTCTTGTCGCTGGTCTTGGCAGGCATGGCGCCATAATACCTGTTCAGTTTTGTCCGTCGGTCACGCCGGGGCGCGCCTGGATCTGATGCATCGGCTCGGTGGCCGCGTCGGGATCGGCCTCGGGTTCTTCGGTCAGACGACCGGGCCGAATGGCCGAGCGGGCGGTCAGCAGAACCCGTGTCGGTTTGGTGGGGATACGAGGCCGTCGCAGGGTGCGTGCGATGAACTCGCCGAGGGTCACACCGGCCGCCAGACTCACGCCCGTACCCACCGCGGCCGCCAAGGCTGTGAAGCCGTCCACGGTCTGGTCGCCCAGGATTCCGTAGAGGCCGCGGTAGATCGCCAGACCTGGGAGCAGCGGCGTGATGCCCGCGACCGCGACCACAAGTGGCGGGGTCACCGCTCGGCGGGCAAGCAGACCACCGACCAGCCCGACCAGGGCTGCGGCGAATCCGGCGGAGATCACCGAGCCGATGCTGAAGTGTTCGGCGGCCGCGACCACTGCGGCTCCGAGGGCACCACCGAAGAAGGCGGTGGAGAGTGCGCGGCGCTCGGCGTAGCTGGCGAGCGCGAAGGCGGCCGCGGCCAGACCGCCTGCGACAACGCGCGTCGGAGTGGTGGCCAGGTCGAATGACGTCGAGGTGGTGATGGTCGGAAGATAGATGCCCGTGCCTTCGAGGGCGCGGATCGCGATACCGACACCACTGATGATGCCGCCGGTCATGATCATCAGTTCGAAGAACCGGGCGGCTCCGGTGATGGGCGCGCCGGTGATGGCGTCCTGCACCGAACCGACCAGCGACAACCCGGACAGCAGCACGATGACGCCCGCCGCGATGACCTGTGAGGGAGCGATGTCGACGCCGAGGGTGTCCTGATACTGGAACACCAGCGCGGCGGGGATCACCGCGATGAAGCCGCCGGTGACCTGCTGGAAGAACAGCGGCGTGCCGATCTTGTTGAGCAGTCGATTGGTCCGGTCGATCACGGCGGTGGTGATGAAGGCGACCACGGCGACGAGCCAGCCACCTCCGAGGAGCACCGACAGCGACGCCGCCATCGATGACCAGGCCAGAGTGGCTATCCAGCGACGGTACGGGTGCGGCGCGGCGATGATCGAGTCGATGACCTCATGCGCTTCGCCGGGATCGATGGCGCGACTGCGGATCTTGCGGACCAGGCGGTCGACCGCCGCCAGTCGGGTGAAGTCGAGTGAGCGGTAGTGCACCGTCCTCATCGCGGTCACGGGCGGCATCGACGCGCCACGACGGGCACTGACCCAGATGGTGTTGTACGTGACGTCCACTTCACAGTTCTCGACGCCGTACATGCTCGCCACGAACCGCACCTGGGTCTGGGTGTCGATCGCGCCGGTTCCGGAGTCGAGCAGTACCGCACCGACCTTGATCGCTAGATCCAGTACTTCGGTGACGGCGCCATCGTCGGTGAGGTCGATCGGCCGACGTGGGGAAACCGCCGGTTCGAACGGTTCGATGGTGTCGATCGTCGCTCGGTGGTTCCCGACGAGGCGGCCCGCAAGAGTCGCGATATACTCGCGCACGCAGTTTGCCTCCTTAGCTCAGTGGTAGAGCACTCGCCTTGTAAGCGAGCGGTCGTCAGTTCAATCCTGACAGGGGGCTCCGACGATCCGGGTGCCCCGACGGGGGCGCATCGACCTCCCGGGGACAGGGTAGGGCGACCACCTGAGGACCACCAAAGTCGCCAGATCTCCCGGTCCGACGATGAACGTGAGAGTGGTCCGGGTCACCCGAAATGTGGTTCCCCTGAAGACGTTTCCCATGGAACATGTGTTCCGCCTGTTCGGCTGAGCCTGCTTCAGATATGGAGGCGCCGCGGCTGCGGCCTCATCTGCGACGAACCGCTGCGACCACCACGTCGTGGAGCTGAACATCTCGCCCGTCGGGCCCGGTGATCGACCGGTGTGTTTCGCGCGCGGTCGAGATATCCCATTCGGTCGGGTCGAGCTGCGCGGTGATGTCGGCTGCGCGCACCGAGGCCGACTCCGGCGGCTGAGTCTCTGCGTCGTGATGTCCGTGGTCGGCATCGTGCGAGGCGGTCGTGCCGTGGTGGTCGTGGTGGAGGTGCCCGACGATGAACAGCATGCCGCCGGGGGAGACCCACTCGGCGATGCGGCGGTAGAAGTCGAGCTGCGGTATGGCGGGGTGGGCGTAGTGCGTGGTGACCAGGTCGTAGGCGGCTTCGGGTTCCCAGGTGGACAGGTCGGCCTCGACCCATCGCATCTGATCGGCAACCCCCGCCTGCGCGGCTTTGCCGGCAGCGCGGGCCAGGGCCTCGGCGGCGATGTCGGCGCCCGTCACCTGCCAGCCACGCGTTGCCAGCCACACTGCCTCGGTACCGCCGCCGCACCCCGCGTCGATAGCGGTCCCGGGCGTCAGGCCCGCGACCTCGTGTGTCAGGTGTGGGTTGGGTGCGCCGGCTGCCATCGCTGTGGCGCGGTCGCCTTGCCAGATCTCATCCCAGTACTTCTTGTCGAACGAGTGCGTCATTGTGCTCTTTTCTCGGGTTGTCGGTGCCGGCTGCTCGGTGGCATCGGATCGCTTGATGGTGCGGTGGCAGCGGGCGTGACCGCAAGGTTCGTTGCCGAATGGCAAAATGCGGAACATGAACGCTTCGATCGACCGCACTCTTGATGCCGTGGGGCCGCGGCTCAAGCAGCTTCGACAGCACCGCGACCTCACCTTGATCGATCTGGCCGCAGAGACGGGCATCTCGACGAGCACTCTGTCCAGACTCGAGGCCGGCCTACGGCGGCCGACACTGGAGCAGCTGTTGCCGCTGGCCCGGGCGTATGGGGTCACGTTGGATGAGCTCGTCGACGCTCCACCGACCGGAGACCCGCGAGTCAACATGCGTCCGATTCCTATAGGCGACGGTTCCACCGTGGTTCCGCTGACCCGCCGGCCAGGGGGCATACAGGCGTACAAGTTCGTCTTGCCCGCCGGACGCGACGACGTCGAACCGGATCTGCGAAGCCATGAGGGTTACGACTGGGCCTTTGTTCTCAACGGTCGACTCCGGCTGGTACTCGGCGAGCACGACCTCATCCTCGAGCCCGGTGAGGCTGCCGAGTTCGACACCCGCACCCCGCATTGGTTCGGTGCGACGAGCTCCGGCCCGGTGGAGTTCCTCAGCCTGGTCGGCAAACAAGGGGAACGTGCGCACGTGCGTGCTGCGCCCAGACGCCAGGAAACCGATCATTCGTGAGCAGCCCGTGGGTGCGCCGTGATCGGATCGCCGAGCCAGGTGGTACCGCGCGTCAACCTGTGTTGACTCTTCGGAGTGAGGTCAACTACGGTTGACCTCGTGACGGGGAATCGAATCGTGGAGTTGGCCAACGCAATCGACACCGATGATCCTGTCTCGGGCCTCGCGGCGACCGTCCGTCTGCGAGCAGAACTCGAACGAACCGAGAGTGTTCTGGTGCGCAGAGCGCGTGTCAACGGCGTCACCTGGGCGCAGATCGCAACGATCTTGGGTGTTTCCAAACAGGCGGTTCACAAGAAGTACAGCGCTCGAAGTCTCCTGGGAAGGCACACATGACCGCAATGGATCGCGACGCCACGCTGGGTTCGGAGATCCGTCGGCGTCTGGGTGGGCGTCATCCGATCGTCGCGGCGGCTTCAGTTGGTCCCCACGGGCTGTCACTGGCGACCGCAGGGGCCACCACCACAGCCGACCTGGAGATCGGCTCGATCTCCAAGGCGCTCACCGGACTGCTGTACGCAGATGCGTGCTCGCGCGGCGAGGTGACACCCGAGACAACGTTGGGAACGCTTCTTCCGTTGCCGGACAGGGAGATCGGCGCGATCACACTCGGATCGTTGAGTACACATCGATCCGGACTGCCTCGGCTGCCCGCGGGCATGAACCCGCTCCGTCGCACCGTGCAGATGTGGACGCATGGTGCCTCGCCTTACGGTGAGACCCTCGAGGAGCTCCTCGCGCAGGTACGCAACACCACGCTGAAGTCACCGAAGGTGAGGTACTCCAATCTCGGTTTCGAGCTACTCGGGCATGCAGTGGCACAGGCCGCCGGCCAGAGTTTTCAGACGTTGTTGGGTGATCGTCTTGCGCGGCCGCTCGGACTCGAGAACACCTACGTCCCATACACATCGGCCGAATTGACCTCGGACGCCGTGGTCGGACGAAGCCGGTTCGGCCGGGTTCAGCAGCCTTGGACGGGGGAGGCCGTCGCACCCGCGGGCGGCGTCCGTGCATCCATCGCGGACATGGGTCGCCTCGTTTGCGCTCTGCTCGACGAATCTTCCCCGGGCATGGCAGCTCTCGACCCGGTTGCCAAGCTGATGGGTTCTGCGCGCATCGGTGCCGGCTGGATGACCCTTGACGTGAAGGGCCGAAAGATCACCTGGCACAACGGAGCAACGGGCGGATTCGCCAGTTGGATCGGGGTGGACCGTGCCGCGGGGACAGGCGTGGTGATCTTGTCCGCCACTGCGGCCTCGGTGGACAAGCACGGGTTCGCCTTGCTGCGAGAACTCAGCGACGATTCACCGCCTCGCCCGGACTGATCAACGTGTCACAGTGGTGACGTGGATCTTGTCAGGCATCTCAGGTTTTTCGTCGCCGTCGCCGAGGAGGGTCATTTCGGGCACGCTGCCGCGCGCCTGCAGATGACCCAGCCTCCCGTGTCGCAGGGCCTGCGTCGCCTGGAGAAGGAACTCGGGGTGGAACTGATCCGCCGGAGCACCCAGGGCGCCGAGCTGACCAGCGCGGGCCGGGATCTGCTGCCGCGGGCACGTGTGCTGGTCGATGACGCCGAACGGTTCGTCGGCGAGGCCCGTCGACTTCGGGGGCACCACGATGTCCTGAGATGCGGGTTGCCGAGCGACCTCGACCCTGCGATCGCGGCCGCGTGCGCTGTCTCCCTCGGCCGCCTGCGCCCCGACCATCACTTCCGGATGACCACCGCGTCGATCATCGACCTCGTCAAGGATGTCCGCGCCGGTCTCCTCGATTGCGCAGTGGTGGAACACCCGTCCGTGGTCGAAGGTCTTGATGCGGGACCGGCCGCCCGGATACCCCGAACCTTTCTGGTGCCTGCCGATCACCCGGTGGCCAAGGCAAAGAAGCCGACGGTCCGGATGCTCGACGGGCTGGCCTGTGCCCATGCGCCGCGGGCCACCAACCCACCGGCCTTCGACCTGCTGATCGACACGCTGCACGTGCGCGGTCTCGATCCGGTTGTGCTGCCCACGCATTCGGCAGGTGAACTGGTGGCAGCAGTGGCCTGCGGGGAGGCCTTCGCTCTGACGACGGGCACCTCACAGGTCCGCGGCGTCAAGCGCGTTGTGATGATCCCGGACGACGTGGCGTTGCGCCTGCGCACAGTTCGTCGCCCGGGCACGGCCCAGCCCGCGGTCGACGCCATCGAATCGGCTCTCTGGAAGCTCGCGCGGTGAGCGGACCGGCTCAGGATGCGGACGCGTCGAGGCTGATGACAGAGGTCTTCGCTGATGCCGGATGCGCCGGATGGGTACACGCCAGGACGATCGGCCGGGCGGTCGAACGGGAATTCGGCTGGGGGGAAGATGATCCGGTCGTGATGGCTTCGGTCTACAAGCTGCCGCTGTTACTAGCCCTGTGTGACCTGGCCGAGACCGGGCAGATCGATCTGACGTCCACGGTGGTGGTCGACCCGTCGGATTGGGCGGTGGGGCCCACGGGTATCGCAACCCTGCACGACCCGGTGACGTTGAGCTGGCGTGATCTGGCCGTACAGATGATGGTGATTTCCGACAACGCAGCAGCCGACGTGATTCTCGACCGGGTGGGACTACCGCGGGTGCAGGAGAAATTGGATGCGCTCGGGCTGACCGAGACCAGGGTGGTCGGCGGCATGGCAGAACTGCAACAGCAACTGGTCCGGGAGACGGGCACCAACACTGTGGTGGAGGCTTTCTCGGTGCTTGCCGACGCAGACCGGACGATGACCGTCACGGCCTACGACCCGGCGCTTGCCAGCGCGACGACGCCCCGCGACGCCACACATCTGTTGCACCTCATCTGGACCGATCAGGCGGCATCGTCACAGATAAGCGACTTCGTTCGGGCAACGATGCGTAAACAGGCGTGGCAACAACGTCTTTCGTCGGGATTTCCGTTGGGCGTGGCGACCATCGCGGGTAAGACCGGCACACTCGGCGCCATCCGCAACGAGATCGCTGTTGTCGAGTATCCCGGTGAACATCCGATCGCTGTTGCCGTGTTCACGCTGGCAGCCAGAGCTGAACTGTCGCTGCCGACGGTGGAGGCAGCCATCGGGCGAGCTGCGCGAATCGCGGTGACAGCAGTGCGAAGCCCGCTCTGACACTGCGATCGTCACGGGCTCTGCCACGGCCGATAGCGATTTGCTATCGGCCGCGGAGGCGATGCGACATTGCCGGGCCGGGGCCCGCCTGCTTGAGTCGGAGCGTGGACGAAAAACACCGGTCGCCCTACTTGCGTCGAATCATCCCATTGATCCTGTTTGCTCTTGTCGGCTCCAGCTGTTCATGGCTCAGTGACGACCCCGAAGACACATTCGGCGATTTCGCCTCAGCCCTCAGTGGGCGGCACGTCGGTGACGCCGCCGAACTGACCACCGATCCTGCCGCGGCAACCACGGCGATCAATGACATGTTCGAGGGGCTCGGCGATGGCGCGAAGGTGGTGGTCACCGCGGACCGCGTGGAGTCCGATGGGAGCGACGGGCGCCTGACCATGGCGTGGACGTTCGGGCCGGGGAAGGATCTCCGGTACGAGACACGCGGCAGGACAGTCGAATCCGATGGCGACCGGAAGCTGGTCTGGGATCCGACGCTGCTGCACGACAACATGCTTCCCGGTTCGACATTCCGGTATTCGGACGACAAAGATCTGATGACACCGGTGGTGGACCGCGGTGGAGCGGCGCTGCTCGAGTGGCAGACGGTCGGAGTGGTCACCGTGCGACGCGATGCCGTTGACGCAGCATCCACCGCGTTGGCCCGGGCGTTGCGCCGGTTCGATGCGTCCATCACGGAGATGTCGATCCGGGCGGCTGCGGAGCAGCAGCAAGGCGATGCCGTCACCGTCGTCACGCTCCGGGAAGATGACGTCGAGGCCGTTCGTGCGCAGCTCGAACCGATCGAGGGCGTCACGATCGTGGACCAGGGAAAGTTGCTGACCACCGACCGCGCCCTGCGGTCACCGGTTCTGGGCGACATCGAACGCACCTGGAACGACGTGATCACCGAACGCGCCGGATGGTCGGTGTCGTTGGTGGATGCCGAGGGCGACGCCATCGATCAGCTCACGGCGGTGCCACCCCGAGCGTCCGAGCCGCTACAGCTGTCCATCGATCGGCGTCTGCAGCTGCTCGCGCAACGAGCTGTGGCCACCCGATCCGAACCGACTGCGCTGGTGGCCATTTCGACAAACGCCGGTGGAATCCTCGCCGTCGCACAGAATGCCGCGGCGGATCGGGAAGGTGCGATTGCGCTCAGCGGACTGTATCCGCCGGGTTCGACGTTCAAGACGGTGACCACCGCAGCCGCGTTGTCCGAGGGGGTCGCGACACCGCAGACACCGCTGCCGTGTCCGGGACGAGCAACCATCGAAGGCCGGACCATTCCGAACGAGGACGACTTCGATCTCGGGACGGTGCCCTTGACCACCGCATTCGCCCGGTCTTGCAACACCACCATGGCGGGGCTCTCGAATCGCCTGGGGGCCGAAGCGCTCCCGGCGACCGCCACCCGGTTTGGCATCGGCGTGGATTTTGTGGTCCCCGGGATCACCACGGTCACCGGCACGGTGCCACGTGCCGACAGCGCTGCTCTGCGGGTGGAGAACGGTATCGGTCAAGGCGAGGTCACCGCGTCGCCGTTCGGCATGGCGGTTGCCGAAGCGAGTCTCGGACATGGATCGATGGTTCTTCCGACCCTCATCTCCGGTCGATCGACAACGGCCAGCGTGGAGCCCGAGCCACTCGACCCCGAGGTTGTCGAAGCCTTACGGGCGATGATGCGCCAGACCGTCTCGACGGGTACCGCCTCCGAACTCAGCGACATCGACGGGTTGGGGGGCAAAACCGGAACCGCGGAATACGGCGACAACACCCGTTCTCACGGGTGGTTCGCCGGGATCGCAGGCGACATCGCCTTTGCGTCACTTGTTGTCGGCGGGAACAGCTCTGCCCCGGCCGTGGCGGTTGCCGGCGAATTCCTTCGACCTGCGACCGGTCGGTGACGAACCAAGCGGTCCTAGTCCAGGAATCTCGCGCGTACTTCCGGAGAGGGGAGCGGGCAGGTGTCGAGCTTTCCGAACACGCGGTATCGGATGGCCGCGAAGCCGTCGTAGAGCCGGTCTCGCACGGGGCGGGGGATCGCCCGGGCGACCTTCAGCCACCGCCAGGGCCGGTCGGCATGGGTGATCACGCGCAGTGCCGCGTCGGAACGCACCGACACTCGCTCGTCCTTTGTGCCCGGGTTTTCCACGTAGACAACCGAATCGACTCCTGCCAGCTCTGGATGCCGTTCGATGACACCGCGCGCGAAGTCACCTTCCAAGGCGGCGAAGCGTAGTTCCCCTCGACGGTCGACGCGGAGGAGGAATTGCACGGCGTGGTTACAGAATCCGCAGACCCCGTCGTACAGGACCACTGGTTGCTCCGGCATCGAGCCCTCCTTCGAGACGGCACAGGCCGACAGGGTCGACCTTACTGAATCGTCGCCGGTGACCCTCGCCTCAGTACAGATTGCACTTTTCCGCGGCGTCGTTTGCCTGGTGCATCGTCGGTCCGAAGTAGCGGGGGCTCATGAAGTCGTAGAGGTTGATGCCCAGCTGGTCTCGGCCCGTACCGAACATGGTGTTGGCAGTGTCGGGTCCGATGAAGTCCGGGGTCCAGTTGCTTCTGTCGGTGGTCGGTCGCTCCCGGGTGAAGAACATGTTCCATCGCATCGGCCCGTTGGCGTCGAAACTCCACGTCGCCTGCATCTGTGCGATGCGTGGCATCGAACTCCACGGGCGGTGTTGCTCCATCTTCACACCCCAGTCCGTGTAGTTGCCACAGCTCAGGCCGTTCACGTCACCGGGTCCGACCGGTGGGGGTGTTCCACGGATCAGCCATGGGTATGTGGTTGCCAGGAGTGTGGTCGCAAACCAGGTGCGCAGACCCCTCGTCACGTCGCTCAGCAGTTGACCCGGCTGGGTAGGCGCAACCCAGCGTTCTTCCATGATCTCGGTGTTGGCAGCTTCGAGTTTGCCGTAATCGGAAGCCATGATGAGGGCGACGGTGCTGAATGCGTAGGTCGCCGCGGACAGGGAATCCTCGACCTGTAGTGCCAATTGGTCGGCACGTACCCGCGTCTTGTTGGCCAGTGAATTGGCGTTCGCATTCGCCTCGCCTTCACCGCTCACGTAGGCGCCGAGTCCGAGGAGAGTCGAAATCGGTCCCCACACGGCCTTCAATTCCGGTGCGACCAGCGTGACCACGTTCATGATGACGTTGATGAGTTTCAGACCGTCCGCCAGAGCTGTGCTCCCGGGAGGCGGTGACACCTCTCTGATGATGTCGTTGCCGATTTTCGCGATATTCAGCTTCGCGTCACCACGGACAAGTCCCATCGACGACTGCAGATTGTCGTAATAGGTTTTGACTGCAACAAATGACGTGACTTCTTTGCGTAGCTGCGTGAGAGCTGCATTGAACTCTGCGGCGGTGAAGGAAGCCGCGTCGGTGGGCATGGTGACCGAGGTTGCGAGCTCCTGTTTGATCGATGTCCAGGCCGCGTTGTAGTTGGTTCGGTACTTTTCCCGGATGTTGCAGGTGCTGGCAGTCGGTGATGTGCACCCGGGGACATTCGCTTTCCACCCGATGTACGTCTCCGCGGCAGCGTTGATGGACGGGAAATTCGGGGATCTGTCCGAGCCGCCCTGGAAGGCCGGTTGGTACATGATGGCGTTCTGTTTGAGGTCCACGCCGCCGAGCGGGCCCGACTGCAGCGGCAGAAACGAAGAGTCATGACCGCGGGAGATCAAACCTGTTGCGGGACCGGGCTTCCCGAGGATCGTGCCCATTTCCACCGCGGCTGATCCGGCGGCTGCTCCGCCGACGAGGGTGTAGTCGCTTGTACCGCCCAGGCCGAGGAAGGACAGTCGCGACCCGCCCAGCCGAACGATGGCCTCGGCGCCGTCCTGCCACGCTCCGGCCGGCTTTGGGCGGCCGAAACTCTGGACGATCACAAGAAGTGGACGTCCACCGGCATCGACTTCGGCAGCGGCCGCAACGAGTTTGGTGCTCAGTTCCCGATTGCCCGCGTCGCTGGTGGTGACCACGGTGGCGTCGTACGCGGGTTTGAGAGTTTGGCTGTCGAAGCCGCGGATGACGAAGCCGTCTGAGCCGCTCGGCGTCGACGTGTAGGTGGCGGCGCCGACCGTCATGGTCACAGTGGATCGACCGTCGGCTTCCTGGCGAGTCGTGAAGGGTATCGGCGCCGGTGGCGTGAAGTCGTAACGCTGTCCCAACGCACTCCAGCGGAGCAGTCCGGTGATGTTGGCACCTGCCCGGTCGCCCACGTCGGCGCCGACGCGGGTGAAGGCTGTGCCGTCGGGAGCTGCGGTCTTGCCGACGATGGAGAATGGCGCACCGGCTTCCATCCGGTTCAGGTCGCCGCGGCTCATGGACGACGCCCCCAGGGCTCGCAGAAGATCGGCAACGGCCGGTTCGCGGCCGGCATTGTTCATCCCGCGGTGGCCGCTGATGACAACAATCGTGTCACTGCGATTCCGGTAGCTCTCGGTGATCGACGTGAGCACTCGGACGCCGTCGGCGTTGTTGGGCGCTGTCCCCGAATTGAGCCGGGCGTGGGTGCGGGCATCCAGAACGGCCAGGAGGAGGTTCTGGCGATCGGACGCGGCGGGCATGCCCTCGCCGTTGACGATGATGGAGGCCGCCGGGTTGTCCGAGAGCGTTTCGATCGGGACACCGAGCACCGGTTCACCGGCGTTCGGGGACAACAGTTGCAACCCGCCTGTTCCAGGTGTGT
Organism: Williamsia muralis; assembly: GCF_051487485.1. GTDB lineage: Bacteria > Actinomycetota > Actinomycetes > Mycobacteriales > Mycobacteriaceae > Williamsia > Williamsia muralis_B. The sequence goes on from NZ_JAHVCV010000008.1 coordinate 205,396, forward strand.
TCGGATCGGGCGTGGGGTTGTCCGGCCCGGTCGACCCCGAAGATCCGGTGTCCAGTGGCGCTCCGTCCGATGACCCGGCTCCGGGGAGGTCGAAGGGGAATGTGGGTTCGTCCGCGCCCGCCACCCCTGCGTTGAGGAGGGTTGCGACAGTGACGGCCGAGACGAGCAACACCGTGCCCGCTCTGAACCGGGCTGTGTTGCTGCGGCGTGCGAACAATTCGGTGGCTCCTTTTACACAGGCAGGAATGACTGCGGCCACACCCGCTTCGCAACCTAGGGGCCGAATGCATATTTTTTGCAATGCGAAGAACCCGGAACCGAGTGGACGACGACCGAGAACGATTGCAAAAACCATGCGGCGCGGGTGAAGAGTGGGAATGTCAGCCTCTGGGCCGACGAAGTACCTCGTGTCGCAACCGTAAGGACTTGCTCCATGCTCTCTCGCTTCCGACGATTCGCCGCCATCGTTGTGGTGGGCGCAGCACTTTCGGCCGGGGTGCTCGTGCCATCCGGCTCAGCGTCGGCGCAGCCCCTTGCGCCGGGAGCGCAGGTGAAGTACTTCAATATCCATATGCGCTCATCCGACGGAGGTGCAGGTGACGCGCACTGCGTCAGGACTCAACCCTTCGGACGCGAAGACAGTCGATGTGATGCAACCGGTTATTACGATGACAGCCAGGCTGCGGGATTCGTGAACTCCGTTGGAGGGGTTGTCTATACCCCCGACGGCCGCGGCAGCACGTACCTGAAGTTCTATACCAGGGCCGGCGAAGTGATCGAGGGAAACATTCCGTCCCGCGGTTCCGCCGACTTCACGATCACGAGTTTCAGATCCCCGGCATTCGGCGTCTTGGCCCGCACCGGGCAGAAGTTGTATCTCGACGTGAGAACCACCGACCACGGCCAGACCACCGGTGACCGGTGGTACGACTTCTATCTTCATGGCGACCTGGTGATCAACACCCCGGTGGGCGGCGGCTATCTCGAGGGTCTTTTCGATGACTTCTTGAAAGGCGTCAGCGGCGCGTTCGGTAGCAGCTGAGCGCAGCCTGGGGCGTTGGCCCTGCGACCGTCATGACGAGCTCGAAATCGTGGCAGTCAGCGCATCGATGCGACGGACAACCGCTGTCGCGCCGATGCCGACCGCTCGGGACCGCACAGCGGCCCTGCGGGTGTCATCGATCGAACCCGTTGCAACGCAATCGATGAATATCTCCAGGTAGTCCGACTCGGACGCCCATCCGACAAAACCCCGGCTTGTGTTCGCCTCTTGTGCGTCGGCGATGTGATAGCTCGCACGGGTGAGGTCGCCGAAGCCGAGCGCCAGGTGTGCCAGGTGGTGATGCACCACCCCGTAGATGCTGGCCCAGGTCAGCACCGTGCACGCGGCGTAAGCGCTGAGGTGCCCGTAGATCTGTTTGCAGAGCGACGCCGTTCCGAGTTCGGCGGCTGCCCGGGCGATCAGGGTGAGAGTGGACAACCACATCGGGTCCACGGGGATGTCCGCAAGACGGTCAGCGGTGTACCAGGAAACGAGTTCAGCGGCTCCGTCCCGATCGCCGACGTCGAGCAGAGCAACCGCGAGTGCCGGCCGCATCACGGGGATCGAATCGAAATGCGCACGCATGAAGGCCGATTGGGCGGCGATCTCACCCAGGTCCCCCCGTAGGGTGCCCAGTGCGGTCAACGCCGGGAGCAATCGACCGTAATATCCGGCGTCGGTCGGTGACGGAGGAATGGCGCGGATCCGCGACAGCTGCTCCTGTGCGTCGACGAGACGGCCTGCCGCCAGGTCCACCCCGAGCCGACCGTATTTCACGAGCCAGTCCAGTTCGGGGTCGCCATCGATGTGCGCATCGGTGATCGTCTCGAGGGCCGAGCCGGCACCGGCGAGGTCTCCTGAGGCGAGACGTGCGCGAGACACCCAGACGATGGTGGTGACGTCACGGAAGGCGCCCGGTTGTGAGCCGGCGAGGTCGTTGAGGTCCTGGAGTGCCGACTCGGCGATTGCCGCGCTGTGGGGTACGCGCAAGCCGATGAGAGCGGCGACCCCGACACGGGCGAGCAACGGACCGTCACCGAGTTCGCGGGCGATGTCAGCGGCTCGGGTGATCAACCGATCGCGGTCGTGATGCTCTGTGTCCCATGCACGCTCGATCGCGAGCTGGGATAGGAGGGTGGCAAAACCCGCGGTCGTATCGTGGCCATCCCTCACCATGTCGGCACAGATCGCATCGATGATGTCGACGCGTTCGGTGTCGACTGCGTACTGCTGCACGAACTCCATGCCCCGACGTTCACTGGCGAGGACTGCTTCGACCTGCAAGTGCCGATCGCCGAGGCGGCGGGCCATGGCCACGGCCGCCAGTGCAGGTGCTCGAGCGCCCGGATCGCGAATGGCCCGTCGGGCCCGCCCGAGACCGATCAGCAAGCGGCAGTGCGTGACCGAGTCGTCTTCTGGCGGCATGCGGTCGACGGCATGACCGTAGTGGGCGAGCGCGTCCTCGTATGCGCCCAGCGCCAGGGCGTAGTCGCCGGCGAGATGAGAGTAGGCCCCAGCCCGGCGCTGGTCGGCCGGCAGACCACGGCTGAGGTGATAGGCGATCGGCGCGGCGCCCTCTGCCGCTGCCTGGGTGCCGAGCTCCTCGAGGGCACGTCCGACCTTGGAGTGCAGCGCAGCACGCGCGCCTGGTGAGATGTCCGCGTACACCACCTCCTGCACCAGCGGGTGCCTCAGTACGACGTCGTCGTCCCCGACAGGAGCGGGCCATCGCACTGTTGAAGCGTTCCACGAAGGCGCGGGTATGGATGTGTCCGTGGTGGTCACCACACGCGTCTGGAGCAATTCATCGAGTACGTCGGCGAATCGAACATCATCGACGTCGCCGAGGACCATGCGCAGCAACGTCTTTGGGGACGACACGCCTATCACAGCACATGCCCGCAGCAGATCACGAGCGGTGTCACCGAGGCCGTGTTCGGCACGACGGACGAACTCGACGATCGAGGCGGGGTAGGACCTGCCCGGGGCGCCGCTGGGTTCGCCGAGCAGGGAAGAGACGAACAACGGATGGCCGCTGGTGCGACGGTGCAGTTCTCCCGGGTCCAATCCAGAGCCGTGCGCGTCGACGAGGTGTTCGACATCGGCAACCGTGAACTCCGACAGCGTGATCCGGTGGACACCGCCGAGACGGGTCGCGGTGTTCAGGGTTGCATTGAGGTGCGGATCTGCCAGCGCGTGCGTCCGCGCGGTCACGATGAAACACACCGGCTGCGTGGTACTGGCCTGCACGAGATACCGGAGGAGTGCATGGGTGGCATCCGATGCCCAATGCACGTCGTCCACGACGATGATCGTCGGTGCCGATCGAGTTGCTGCCGTGAGCCATTGGTGAACGGCGGTGACGATCTGTGCTCGGTCGTCGCCGGCGGGAGTGGGCACGAGATCGCCGAAGCGTCGTGCAGCGTGGGGGATCAGTCGCAATATGTCGGCGCCGTTCTCGATCAGCCACTGCCTGGCGCGGACGGGTCCCATGGCGTCGAGTTCCCGGCCGGCGGCTTCGACGAAGGGTTCGAACGCAACTATCGCGTCTTCGGTGCATCGTCCGAACAACACGTCGAAGCCGAGTTCCCTCGCCTGTTCGACCGCTTCATAAACCAGTGTGGTCTTGCCCATTCCGGCGTCCCCGGTGACCACCACACATTGTCCGACCCCGGTGGCTGCCTTCTCCCACGCGGCCCTGATGATGCCGAGTTCGTCACCACGCGGCACCGAGGGCACAACTGCGGCTGCGGTGGTCGTCGAGTGAGAGGACGTGCTGTCGGCGGGCGGAACTGTCGCCGTCTTGTGGCGCAGCGCATGGAGTAGGAGTTCCTGCGTCTCGTGGGAGGGGTCGATCCCGAGTTCTTCGGACAGTGCCCTACGGCAGCGCGCAGCCACCGCCACGGCCTGCGCGCGGTCACCGAGGCCCAGATATCCGCGCATGGCAAGGCGATACGCGCGTTCACGAAGTGGATCGAGACCGATCAGTGTCTCGGCGCACGAGATCGATCGTTCGAAATCACCGGCCTCGAGGGACGAGTGCGCGTCGATGGTGAGAGCCGCGATTCGCAGATCGTCGCATTCGGCCCGGACCTCGTCGGCCCAGTCCCCGCTCACACCGCGCAAGGGTGGATTCGCGAGAAGACGATGGGCGACTCGGGCGCGGTCGGCCCGAACGCGCGCGGGCTGAAGTGACATCCGGGCGTGCTGTCGCACGATCTCGAGATCCACCGCAACGGTGTCGGGTGGCAGGAACCTCACGTACCCCTGGCGTGACCTGATGCTCTCGCCGGGTACCGCAACCGCCTCCAGGGTGTCGCGGACTTTTGAGATCACGTTGCGTAGCGTGGCGTTCCACGATTGTGGCCGGGTGCCCGGCCAGATCATCGCAGCCAGTTCGGTCATCGAGACGTCGCGATGCCGGTACACCGTCAGGTAGGCGAGTGCGTCTGCGCAGCGTGGACCGCCCACTGCCCGCGGGTCCACCACCCGGTCGCCCCTTCGGAGCGACACATCACCGAGCAGCTGAACAGTGACACTGTCCGGTGTTGTCATCACATGATGTAAGCACACGATCGTGAACCGGGCAGGTCGTCCGTCCGGTGGGGGTCGGCCCTCAGAAGTCGAGCACGACCAGCGCCACCAGGACGTTGACCAGGGTTGCCGACACTGCGAAGGCGATCGCCCCGGGCCGGACCGAGCGGAATCGTGCCGCGACGGCACCGGCCACCGCGAGCGTAGCGACCGCGGACACCGCGAGCACAACTGCGCCGGATTCGATCGGAAGACCTTGCAGCAGCGCCGCGACGGCGATCGGGCCGAGGATCAGTCCGGCGACAACCTGGAGCGTGTTGCCGACCGCGCGCTGACCTCGGCGGTTTCTGGCGGTGTCGGTCATGCTTGTCTGTCAACCACTTCCAGCAACTGCATCATGCCGTGATCCTCGTGGAAGAGGATGTGGCAGTGCATGACGAACTGGCCCGTGAAGTCCTCGAACCGGTGGCGGATGGTGAGTGTTCCGAACGGCGGGAGCATGGCCGTGTCACGGTAGTGCTGCTCATCGACCGGCTGGTCGTTGATCGCCACCACCTGAAAGTCGTTGACGTGGATGTGAACTGGGTGAGGCTCGTAGGTTCGGTTGATGAAATGCCACTCCTCGGTGTCGCCGAGTGTCATCGTTTCGTTGACCACGTGGTGGTCGAACATCGCGCCGTTGATGTAGTACATGAAGTGCTCGGTGTCGCCGGTTCCGCGCGGTTCCATCTCCTCGAAGACGAACTCCCGTCGGCGGTCGATGGCAGCGTCACGCAGGTCGTCGAAGGGGAGCAGGGCGCCCGGTATGGGCTCGGGTGTCTGCGTGTCCCCCTGCGACACCAGGTTCAGCAGTGGCATCGGTGCGGGCACCATCGACGAGTAGAAGGGGCCGAACTCATCCCAGCTCAACGACCGCATCTGATAGGTGCCGATGTTGGCGCCTTCGATGAGTACATCGGCGCGTCCACCCGGCACCACCTGCAGAACGTCGACGGTGGACACCGAGGTGCGGGCAGCGCCGTCGATCCCGATCACATGCATCGGATGTTCGTCGAGCTGCAGACGCAGGAACAAGGAACTCGCGTTGATGATGCGCCACCGTTGCACTTCGCCCGGTGCGATCTCGGTGGTGGGTTGGAAGGTGCCGTTGACCAGTGTCTGCTGCAGGCTGTTCGAGCTCTTGTCGCCCGGAACCATCTTGCCGTCTTGCATTTCGGTCTGACTCAGGACCAGGAGGCGTTCGGGTCGCCCCTTCACGCCGGGCAGTTCATCGAGCTCGCCGCGCACGATGAGGGCCCCGAACAGACCGCCGAAAACCTGTGTGTCACTGATGGTGTGCTGATGCGAGTGGTACCAGAACGTGCCCGCGGAATGGTCAGCGGGAAGGTCGTAGGAGTAGTCGAAGGTTTCACCGGGCTCAATGGCCATGAGAACGTCGTCGCTCGGCTGTTTCGGCGAGATGTGCCATCCGTGTGTGTGCAGGTTGGTGGGTTCGTCGATGTCGTTGATCAACGACACCTCGATGCGGTCACCCGGCCGCACGTCCAGCGTCGGCCCGGGGTAGCTGCTCTCGTAGGTGACCGCCGAGACCTTCCCGCCGCCCATGGCCACATCGCTGCGGGCGACCTTCAATTGTGTTTTCAGCGAACCGTTCTCGCTCGCCCGGACAGTCGGTTCGAACCAGGTGACCCCGCCGGCGTTGTCTTTGCCCGAGGCGCATGCGGTGAGGACTGACCCGCCGAGCAGGGGAAGGCCGACGAGCGCTGCGGCGCCGGTGAGGAAACGTCTGCGATTGACCGCTGGGACAGGCAATTTCGGCTCAGCCATCGGTGGGCTCCTTGGTGATGGTGACGGTGCGTGAGGTTGAGCCGATCCCGTTAGCGGTCCAGGTGACGTCGATCGTGTGTTGCGCCGGTCCGTCGCACGCGAAGACCACCGATGCCCCGATTCCGGTCGGTCCTCCGGCAGGCACCTGGAAAGGCACCTGCTCCTTGATGCCCACCGGGAGCAGTTGGCCGTCGAGGCGGAGCTCCACTCCGGTGGCCGATGGTGCGCGCCACCCGACGGTCACCACAGACCGCGGGGGAGTGTCTTTCAGGCACGTGAACGTCGGGAGGACGGTGAAGTCGTCCACCTGCAGTGTGCCGCCCGGATCTGTTGCCGGCACCACGGACGCCGTCGGTGGTGTGGTCCGCGTCGGGATCGGCGCCAGCCCGTCGCGGCTGTTCGACGAGGATGAATCGTCGTCATTGCATCCGCCGAGCACCAGCAGCAATGCTGCGGTTGTCACCAACGCGCCCGTCACGCCGGTCCGGGGTGGCAACCGCCAAGAGGTTCCGCTCATGACTTCGGTGCCGTTGCCGGCAGCGTTTCAGCGTGTTTCGCGCACATGGGGATACTTCACCGGCAAGGTGCATATTTTTCGCATAGGCACCCGTGTCGCTGAGTTCCGGTGCGGTCGCAGGGAAGTGTCAGCGAGCCCGCACGGGATAGACACGCTGTGACATGACGGGTGCGAACCACAATCGGGACAGATCTATGGTGTCGGTCCGCTTGGCGCTGCTGGGCACGAGGCCATGCTCCACCCCGCCGGGTGACCAGTGGTCGTGCAGATCCTCGGCAGCAAAGATGAAGGGCAGCCAGTCGGTCATCTCCTCGGGGCGGGTGAACCCGCCCGCGATGGCCCACAGCACGTCATCGGTGCGATAGGTGAGGAAGTGTTCGCCGTAGGCAGGGCCGAGCCCGTCGCCGATCAGTGCGGTGAGCACAAACCACTCGGTGGCGGCCAAGACGTGCTCGGAGGTGTTCGACCGAGCGAGCTCGTAATGCTCGTCGACCGAGGCAACCGCATGGTCTTCGTCGAAGAACACCTGGGCCTGACTGATGTCGCGGCCGGCTCCGACTCGAGCATGGTCGGGCATCCCGAGGACAAAGTAGGCGCTTTGCGGTGTCACCTCATTTCCCATGGACGCATTGTGTCAGTGCTGTGGCCGCTGCGCCCGCAGGCGCGAGGGCGAGTGACCCCGGTGAATTCGCTCCACGTGCCGCCGCACGCGCCGCGTGCAACCGGCTCGTTTGCGAGCACGTGGAGCGAATCTGCGCGTCGGAGCGGACGGTTACGATGACGCCATGTCATCAGTGCAGATCAATGGGTCCTCGGGTGGACACACCAGCAGTGCAACCGTCTCGCCGGGGGCGTTGATCTTCACCGCCGGTGCCGCACCCATCGATGCCGAGGGGGCGACGGTCTCGCCGGGTGACGTCACCCGGCAGGCGCACCAGTGCATGGCGAACCTGCGGGACGCCCTTGCCGATGCGGGCGCCGAAATGACCGACGTCGTAAAGGTCACGGTGTACGTCGCGGAGAAGCTGCAGGCCGATCTCGTGGTTGCGTGGGACGCGGTCACCGAGGAGTTCGGCGACCACAAGCCGGCGGGCACCCTTCTCGGGGTGACGGTTCTGGCCTACGACGACCAGCTCGTCGAGATCGAGGCCGTGGCGGTTCGCTCGGGCTCATGACTCGGCTCGCGATCGGCACCGAGCAGCGTCGTGCGCGGTTGATGCGCCGGCATCGGCTGCTCCCGGCTGATCACGCCCGTTCGCCCGAGGAGGTCGCCGAATCGGTGGTGGGTCTGCACGCGACCACACCGTCGACCGTTTACATCTCGACATGGGCACGGATGGCACATTTCGACATCACCGACATGGAACGGGCGCTCTACGTCGACCGCACGCTGGTCAAGCAACTGGCGATGCGCCGGACCCTTTTTGTGTTCCCGCGGCCGACACTGGCCGACGCGGTGAGCGCGGTGGGTACCAGGGTCGCGGCAAGCGAACGCACCAACATGCTTCGAGACCTGCGCCGCGACGACAACTTCCCCGATCCCGAGGGGTGGATAGCCGAGGCCCGCGCGGCGGTACTGGGTGCCCTCACCGACGGACGGTCGGCCTCGTCGACTGAACTGCGCAACGAGTTGCCCGCACTCGCCGGCGCCATCCGGCACGGTGAAGGCAAGTCGTGGGGCGGGGTGTCCCAGATGGGACCCCGCATTCTCAGCCATCTGAGTGCGGCAGGCGACATCGTGCGCGGTCCCAATGACGGCAACTGGTTGCGCTCCAAGCCTCGATGGATCTCGATGCAGGACTGGCTCGGTGAACCCCTGCCCACCGAAGACGCGGGGACCGGCCACCGCAACCTGATCCGGCGATGGTTGCGGCAATTCGGCCCCGGTACCGAAACCGACATCGTGTGGTGGCTGGGCTCGACGAAAACTGCTGTCCGCAAAGCGCTGTCGGAGCTCGACGTGGTGGAGGTGGACCTGGATGACGGCTTGACCGGGTTCGTGTTGGCCGACGACCTCGACGAGGTGGAACCTGCGCCACCGACTGCGGTGCTGCTACCCGAACTCGACCCCACCGTGATGGGCTGGAAGCAGCGCGACTGGTATCTCGGTCCGCATGCGGGGCACCTCTTCGACAGCAACGGCAACGGCGGGCAGACGGTGTGGTGGGATGGCCGCATCGTCGGCGGCTGGCATCAGCGGCCCGACGGGTCGATCGGCTTGCATCTGCTGGAGAAGGCCGGTCGGGCCGCCGTCGATGCGGCAAGGGCGAGGGCACGCGACCTCGAGTTGTTCCTGGGGGAGGCCCGCCCCAAACCTGGGTATCCAGCTCCTTTCCACAAAACACTCAGTGGATGACGAGGCGCTCGATGCGGTGGTTGCCGGTTCACAGGAACCTCCCAGCTTGCTGGCAGTTTCTCAAAAGTATGGGTCGGCAGAGTGGGTGCCATGAGTGATCAGGGTGCACGAGTGCTGGTGGTAGACGACGAACCGAACATTCTCGAACTGTTGTCGGTGTCTCTGAAGTTCCAGGGGTTCGATGTCCGGACGGCGCCGGACGGTCCGCGTGCCATCGACCGTGCCCGGACCTTTCGTCCGGACGCACTCATCCTGGACGTGATGATGCCGGGGATGGACGGGTTCGGCCTGCTGCGTCGCCTCCGGGCCGACGGTGTGGAGGCGCCCGCCTTGTTCCTGACGGCCCGCGATTCCCTGGAAGACAAGGTGACCGGGCTGACCATCGGGGGAGACGACTACGTCACCAAGCCGTTCAGTCTCGAGGAGGTGGTGGCGCGTCTGCGAGTGTTGTTGCGGCGCGGAGGTTTCGGTGACAAGCCGGCGCAGAACCCGCGAATCACCTTCGCCGACCTGGAGCTCGACGACAACACCCATGAGGTGTGGAAGAACGGCGAGCTGATCTCCCTGTCGCCGACCGAGTTCACGTTGTTGCGCTACTTCATGATCAATGCCGGAACCGTCCTGTCGAAGCCGCGAATCCTCGACCATGTCTGGAACTACGACTTCGGTGGCGAGGTCAACGTCGTCGAATCGTATGTCTCCTACCTCCGCCGCAAAGTCGACACCGGCGACCGGCGGCTCATCCACACATTGCGCGGCGTGGGTTACGTGATGCGCGAGCCTCGGTGACCGCGGCGGCCACAGTCCCACGCCGCGGGGTACCCCTGCGGGTGTCACTGGTGGCGCTGACACTGGTGCTCGTCATGCTCGGACTGTTGGTGTCGGGTATCGCCGTGACGTCGGCGATGAAAAACAACCTGATGGACCGCACGGACAAGTCGTTGCGCGAGGCCTCACAGACCTGGGCGCGGCCGAAAGAGCTGCCCCCACAACTCCCCAAGCCCGAGGACGTTCAGATCGGCCGGCCTCCGACGCCCTACTTTGTGTACGTGCAGCGCGCTGACGGAACCGTGCTGAAGATCAACGACTTCGGCGGTCAACCCGACCTCGGCGACCTGAGCAAACTCGGGTCGGACCCGGTGACGGTCACATCGGCCGACGGGGGAGATCCCCGATGGCGGGTGATCATGACGAGTTCGCCCACCGGAACGGCCATCGTCGCCATCAAGCTGACCGACGTCGACGACACGGTCACGCGGCTGATATGGCTGCAACTCGGGATCGGCGTGGGAGTGGTACTTCTGGTCGGAGCGCTGGGATACCTGTTGGTGCGCAGCAGTTTACGGCCGTTGCAGCGCGTCGAGAACACGGCGATGGCGATCGCCGCCGGCGACCTCGACCAGCGCGTACCACCGGCTGCACCCAACACCGAGGTCGGCAGACTCGGTGCGTCGCTGAACACCATGCTCCACCAGATCCAGAACGCGTTTGCCGCGACCGCCGCGTCAGAGGAGCAGGCTCGTCGCTCCGAGGACAAGATGCGCAGATTCGTCGCCGACGCCAGCCACGAACTCCGCACACCTCTGACGTCGATCAAGGGGTTCTCCGAGCTCTACCGGCAGGGCGCGATGACAGACACGGCGCAGTTGATGTCGCGGATCGAAACCGAAGCCGGACGGATGGGACTGCTTGTCGAGGACCTGCTGATGCTCGCGCGTCTTGATGCGCATCGCCCGATCAAGCATGCGCCCGTGGACCTGCTCGCGCTCGCCTCCGACGTGGTGCACAGCGCGCGGGCCACCGCACCCGATCGGGACATCTCGGTGCAAGTGCTCGACGGCCCCGGCCTTCCGGAAGTGCAGGGTGACGCCGACCGCCTGGCCCAGGTGCTGAGCAACCTCATCGGCAACGCCATCCGGCACACCCCGCCGCAGGCCACCATCACCGTGCGGGTCGGCACCAGCGGAGATGACGCGGTTCTGGAGGTTGCCGACACCGGACCAGGCCTACGCGACGAGGACAAAACCCAGGTGTTCGAGCGCTTCTACCGGGCCGATGCCTCGCGCCACCGCACCGAGCACTCCTCGGGCAGCGGTCTCGGCTTGTCGATCGTCGCAGCCCTTGTTGCCGCGCATGGCGGAACCGTGGGGGTCGACGACACACCGGGTGGCGGTGCCACCTTCTGGGTCCGGTTGCCGCGCGAGCGCTGAGGAAGCCGGTGAGTCAGTCGGCCACGTGATCGGTATGACCGAGTTCGCGTAGCTTCGCCCGGATCTTGTCGGCAACCGCATCCAGGGCCGCGGGGTCGGGGTCCTTGTCGGCGGTGGCGAGGTCGAAGGTCTCGAGCTGCCAGGCCGGGAACACGTGGACGTGCAGGTGCGGAACCTCCAGTCCGGCGATGAGCAAACCCATCCGCGGCGCGTCGAACGCTTCCTTCACGGCCTGGCCGACGGTCTGCGCCACCGTGTTGATCTTTCCGAACAGCTCGGGATCCACGCTTTCCCAATGGTCGACCTCTTGGCGCGGCACCACCAGCAGGTGACCGTCGGTGACTGGGTTGATGGTCAGGAACGACACCACGTCGTCGTCTTTCCACACGAACCGTCCGGGGATGTCGCCGTTGATGATCATGCTGAAAACAGATGCCATGGGATGAGCATATTGGTACGTGCGATATCGCGACTCGCTACGCAGCCGAAGCGAAGCCGGAGGTGTGGCCGCGGTTGATCTGGACTGCCGACGAACGAGCGCAGCGATGTGAGGAGAAGGGAAGAGCAACCGCCCGATGGCCACGCCGACAAAGCGAGCGGAGCGAGCCAGACAACACAGCTTTTTGACAGCTACGCCCGAGGTGTGCGGCAGGTCCGGATTCCAGAGTGTGTGCCATGACAGCAGACACCCTCGACGATGCGCCGAGCGAGACCGCCGCAATCGTCTTCGACCACACGCCACCAGGACCGGTTCTCGACATAGTTGTCCCGGTTTTCAACGAGGAGCTCGACCTGGGCAGGTGTGTGCATCAGCTGGCCGAGTACCTGAACACCCAGATGCCCTACTCGGCCAGGATCACCATCGCGGACAACGCCAGCATCGATGCCACGTTGCAGATCGCCTGCCGTCTGGCTGCGGCGATCGATGGCGGGCGGCGGGTGCGCGTGGCGCATCTCGACGCGAAGGGTCGGGGCCGGGCGCTCAAAGCGATGTGGCAGGACAGCGATGCACGGGTGGTCGCGTATATGGACGTCGACCTGTCGACCGACCTCAATGCACTGCTGCCGTTGGTTGCGCCGCTGGTGTCGGGACATTCGGATCTGGCGATCGGCTCTCGGCTGACCCGCTCGTCGCGGGTGATTCGAGGACCGAAGCGAGAGTTCATCTCTCGTGGCTACAACTTGCTGCTGCGCACCACGATGGGGGCGACTTTCTCCGACGCGCAGTGCGGATTCAAGGCGGTTCGCGCCGACGTGGCTCGGCGTCTGCTGCCGATGGTCGATGACACCGGCTGGTTCTTCGACACCGAGATGCTTGTCATCGCACAGCGGGCCGGGCTTCGGATCGCCGAGGTGCCGGTGGACTGGGTGGACGATCCGGCCAGCAAGGTCGACATCGTCAAGACGGCCACCGAGGACGTCAAGGGTTGTTGGCGTGTCGGACGAGCTCTCGCCAGTGGACGGCTGCCGGTATCGGATCTGCGGGACAGCTTCGGCCGCAACGATTCCGGGCCGCAGGTGACCGGGGTGCCGCGTGGGATGGTGGGTCAACTGGCCAGGTTCTGTGTGGTCGGGGTGGCCTCCACCATCGCCTACGCGGTGCTCTACCTGGCTCTGCATTCGATCGTCGGGGCACAGACGGCCAACTTCTTGTCGTTGCTGATCACGGCCGTGTTCAACACCGCCGCCAACCGCGCGTTCACCTTTCGGGTCCGCGGACGGGACGATGCCGCCAAGCATCATCTCCAGGGGATCGCGATCTTCGTGTTCGGTTGGGTTCTGACAGCTGGATCGCTTCTCTTGGTCCACATCTGGGCTCCGGATGCGTCCAAGCACGCCGAGTTGGTTGTGCTCGTGGTGGCCAACCTCGTAGCCACGATCCTGCGCTTCCTCGGATTCCGCTGGGTGTTTCGCGCATCGCACCGCACTGTGAAAGAGGTCTCGGCATGACTGTGCTCATCGATCGACCGCCGGCCGATCCTGCTCCCGATGCCCCCGATTCGCCGTCAGCGGCGTCGGCCCGGCCACGGTGGGAATGGCCGGCCTTCGCGATCCTTGTTGTCGCGACCGGCCTGCTCTACCTATGGAATCTGAGCATCAATGGCTGGGCCAACTCGTTCTATTCGGCGGCCATCCAAGCGGGGTCCCAGTCATGGAAGGCCTGGTTCTTCGGGTCCTCGGATGCCGCCAACTCGATCACGGTGGACAAGCCGCCGATGTCGTTGTGGATCCCGGGGATCTCCGTCCGTGTCTTCGGGCTCAACTCGTGGTCGATCATCGCTCCACAGGCACTCATGGGTGTCGCGTCGGTGGCGCTGCTGTACTGGATCGTGCGTCATCGATTCGGCCCGGCGGGTGGGCTGATCGCCGGTGGGGCACTTGCGTCGACCCCTGTGGCGGCGTTGATGTTTCGGTTCAACAATCCCGACGCGTTGCTGGTGCTGCTGATGATCGCCGCGGTGTGGGCAACGCTGAAAGCCATCGACGACGGACGGATACGCTGGATGATCCTGACGGGTGTGTTCGTCGGCTTCGGCTTCCTCACCAAGCAGATGCAGGTGTTCCTGGTGATACCGCCGCTCGCGTTGACCTATATCGCATTCGGGCAGAAGACCTGGCTCAAGAGACTGGGCCATCTCTTCGCAGCGCTCGGCGCCATGATCGTGTCGGCCGGATGGTGGGTGTTGGCCGTGGAATTGTGGCCGAAGGACTCGCGGCCCTACATCGGTGGATCGCAGAACAACTCCATTCTGGAACTCACATTGGGCTACAACGGTTTCGGACGTCTCAACGGGAACGAGACCGGTAGCGTGAGCCCGGGCGGCGGAATGGCCGAACGGTTCGGTGCCCCGGCCACGGGAGGCGTCAATGAACTCGCGACGCCCGGTGGAGCGACGTTCACCGGCCCCGGCGCAGGTGGCGGGATGTGGGGTGAAACCGGCATCACCCGGATGTTCGATTCAGGCCAGGGTGGTCAGATCGCCTGGCTGATCCCGGCCGCGTTCATCCTGGGAATCGCTGCGATCGTGTTGCGCGGCAGAGCGTCCCGAACCGACAGTCGCCGCGCCCTGCTGGTCGTCTGGGGCTTGTGGCTGATCACGACGATGGCGGTCTTCAGTTTCATGGCGGGGATCTTCCACGCGTACTACACAGTGGCGCTTGCGCCGGCCGTTGCCGCTCTGGTGGGTGCGGGCGCGGTGGAGTGCTGGCGTCGACGCGAGAAGCGTTGGGTACCGGCAGCTCTCACTGCCGCGGCATTGGCGGCCGGCGTCATGTCTTTTGTATTGCTCAGTCGATCCGCCGACTTCATGCCGTGGCTGAGATATATCGTCCTCGTCGGCTCGATCGTCGCTGCACTGGGTCTGCTCCTGTCGAGTCTGCGGAACACCGCGGCGCGGCGCGGTGCGCTGGTCGCGGCTCTGGTCGCGGTCGTCCTCGGGCTCGCGGGGCCGGCGGCATACGCCATCGACACGGTGAGCAGCGCACGCTCGGGATCGATCCCGAGCGCAGGCCCCTCCTCGCAAGGAGGGTTCGGTCCAGGCGGCGGTATGCGAATGGCCCGGGGTGCGGCAGGCGGCGGTATGCCTCCCGGCATGTCGAACACTCAAGGCACCGTGCCGGGGATGCCCAACGGTCAGGGCCGCACCATGCCTCCCGGACAAGCGGGCGCCCAGGTGCCGCAGGACGGTACGTCCGAGCTGTCCGGCGGGCCAGGAGGCATGGGTGGTACCGGCGGCGGTCTACTGCAGGGCTCGCGCCCGAGCGATGAGCTGGTGGCGTTGCTGAACACCGATGCCGACGACTACACGTGGGTCGCGGCCGCCATCGGATCGAACAGTGCCTCGGGCTACCAGCTCGCGACCGAGCGTTCGGTGATGCCGATCGGTGGCTTCAAC
Organism: Williamsia muralis; assembly: GCF_051487485.1. Classification (GTDB taxonomy): domain Bacteria; phylum Actinomycetota; class Actinomycetes; order Mycobacteriales; family Mycobacteriaceae; genus Williamsia; species Williamsia muralis_B. The sequence goes on from NZ_JAHVCV010000008.1 coordinate 220,778, forward strand.
GGCAGCGACCCGTCTCCGACGCTCGCGGAGTTCCAGAAGTACGTGCAGGACGGCGAGATCCACTACTTCATCGCCACGGGCGGCGGCATGATGGGCGGCATGAGCGGCGGGGGCATGATGGGCAGCGGCAGCGGATCGGACATCACCGAGTGGGTGGAGGCCAACTTCGCCAGTACAACAGTGGACGGCGTGACGCTCTACGACCTCTCCGCGCCCGCCTGATCAACGATCGGAGGCACCTTCTTCTAAGCTCGCAGTGCTGTTCGGCGAAAAGGACAGCCTGACAGAGAAGGTGTCTCCGACATGAGCGAGCCCGAGAGCAACGTCCGTCCGGCCACCGCGAGTGTCGCCCAACTCAGGCACCGGGTGACCCGTATGCGCGGCCGCGACCCGCATGAGGACGGGCGCGCGGCAACCAGCCTCGAGTTGTTCTTCGATCTCACATTTGTGGTCGCCTTCGCGTTTGCCGGCAGCGAAGTCGCGCACTTCGTCGCCGAAGGGCACTACAAGACCGCCGTGATCGGGTTCGTGTTCTGCACGTTCGCGGCGGTGTGGGCGTGGATCAACTTCACCTGGTTCGCTTCGGCATTCGACACCGACGACTGGGTGTATCGCCTGACGACGATGCTGCAGATGGTGGGTGTCCTGATCCTCGCCCTGGGTATCGAGCCGCTGTTCGCGTCGGTGGACAAGGGCGGTGTCGTCGACAACCGCGTGCTCGTCCTCGGGTATGTGGTGATGCGCCTGGCCATGGTGATCCAATGGGTCCGCGCCGCCCTGAGCAGCCCTGACTACCGCCGGACCTGCCTCACGTACGCAGCCGGCATCAGTGTTGTGCAAATTGCCTGGATTGCGGCCATCTTCCTCGACACCACCCTGCTGCAGACCCTGCTGGTGATCGGGGTGCTGGTCGTCTGCGAGATGGCGGTTCCGGCGATCGCCGAGAACATCGGCGATGAGGGCACAACGCCGTGGCACGCCCATCACATCGCCGAGCGGTACGGTCTGCTCGCGATCATCACCTTGGGCGAAGGCATCGTCGGCACCACCGTGGCGCTGCAGGCGGTGGTCCACTCGGCCGGATGGACTCTGGAGACGGCGATCCTCGGCCTCGCCGGAGTTGGCATCACGTTCGGCATGTGGTGGGTCTACTTCATCGTTCCGGCCGGCCACGCCCTGCACCTGCAGCGTGGCAAAGCGTTTGTCTTCGGGTACTTCCACATCATCGTCTTCATGTCGATCGCGATGATGGGGGCGGGACTTCACGTGGCGGCACTGTTCATCGAACACAAGGCGACCATCAGCGAATTGGCCGCGGTGGTGTCCGTGGTGCTGCCCGTCGGGGTCTTCATCGGGTCGGTCTTCCTGCTGTACGGCTTCCTGCTGGGCTTCGATCGAATCAATGTGGCGTTGGCCGTCGGGTCGGGCGCCATCCTGGCGGTCGCGGTGCTGCTGGCAGCGAACGGGGTGTCGGTGGTGACGTGTCTTGTGGTGATCGCCCTGGCACCGGCGCTCTGCATCGTGGTCGACGAGCGACTCGGCAGTGAAGGACGCAAGAAGGCACTCGAGGCTTTGGTGGCCGGTTCGCGCTGATCGCGGCGGACGGTAAGGTCTGGCACGTGCGAGTACTCGTGATCGGATCGGGCGGCCGCGAACACGCCCTCGTATTGGGCCTGGACCGCGACCCCTCGGTCACCGATCTGCATGTTGCCCCCGGCAATCCCGGCACTGCAGCTGTGGCCACCAATCATGCGGTCGACATCGTCTCGTCCGACGCCGTGGTGGCGCTGGCCCGGGAGATCGAGGCAGACCTGGTGGTCATCGGCCCCGAGGTCCCCTTGGTGGTCGGTGTTGCCGATGCTCTGCGGGCAGCCGGATTCGCAACCTTCGGACCTGGTGAGCAGGCAGCAAAGATCGAGGGCTCCAAGGCCTTTGCCAAAGATGTGATGGCCGCTGCGGGGGTGCGTACGGCGCACAGCGAGATCGTCGACAGCCCGGCCCGGCTCGATGCCGCCCTCGACCGCTTCGGTCCCACCTGGGTTGTCAAGGACGACGGCCTTGCCGCAGGTAAGGGCGTGGTGGTCACTGCCGACCGCGTTGCCGCCCGCGCCCACGCGGCCGACCTCCTCGAGAGCGGCCACCCGGTACTGCTGGAGTCGTTCCTCGACGGCCCTGAGGTGTCGCTCTTCTGTCTGGTCGACGGTGAGACGGTGGTTCCATTGTTGCCCGCCCAGGACCACAAGCGGGTCGGCGATGGCGACGCGGGGCCGAACACCGGTGGCATGGGCGCATATACGCCGTTGCCGTGGCTGCCCGAGGAGATGACCACACGGATCGTCGACGAGGTCGTCGCACCGGTCGCGGCGGAGTTGGCCCGGCGCGGGATCCCGTTCTCGGGACTGCTCTATGCCGGTCTGGCCATCGGCGCAGACGGACCGGCAGTGGTCGAATTCAATTGTCGCTTCGGCGATCCCGAGACCCAAGCCGTTCTCGCTCTTCTCAAGTCGCCGCTGGGCGTCGCCCTCAACGCCACCGCGACAGGGCACCTGGACCAGCTGCCGCCTCTGGAGTGGGAGCCCGGGGCCGCCGTCACCGTGGTGCTGGCAGCCGAGAACTACCCGGGTCGACCCCGCACGGGCGATCCGATCACCGGTGCCGATGCGGAGGGCGTGCTGCACGCCGGTACCGCATCGGTTGATGGATCGGTGGTCTCCAGTGGCGGGCGTGTGCTCAGCGTCGTCGGTGTCGGAGAAGACCTGGCCGCCGCACGGGCCCAGGCTTACCAGCGACTGTCGGCAGTCAAGCTGGCGGGTGCGCATTACCGCAGCGACATCGGCCTGGCAGCCGAAGAAGGCCGTATCTCGATCTGATTGCCGCCGAAGAAGGCCTTAAGCCGATTTGTAGGCCGCCGGCGGGCGACTCAGGCAGCTAGGTTTCGGCCGAGAAATGCGATCTGCCCCGGCAGGACGCCGCGCCAGTATCGGTTGGTGTGTCCGCCGGGTGAGGTGCCGAAAGCCGGTGGTGGACGCAGTCCCGCCATCCATTGGCGGGTGTAGGTGAAGAACTGGTCGCTGGATCCACACTCGATCAGCAGTGGGATCTTCATGAACGAATCTTGCTGCCCGAAAAGCGAATTGGCCTGGTAGTCGGCGAGACTGTCGAACGCTCGCGGCGGGAAGGTCGCTGGGTCGCCCCACAGCGCGGGGGAGCTGACTGCGATGGCCGATACGCGTGGTGCGCCCAGCAGTGCGCCCAGGCGCAGTGCGCCGTAGCCGCCCATGGACCAGCCGAAGAACCCGATGCGATCGGTGCGCAGCTGCAGTTCGGGGGTGCCGTCGAGCAGCGGCAGGAACTCGTCGAGCACCATCGCGCCGCCGTCGGTGCCATCGGCGCGGGGGTGGTAGTAGCTGCGCGCCGCATCCACGGCAGCGAGGGCAAAAGGCGCATTGCCCTGGTTCACCCAGTCCTGCATCAGGTTCTGCATCTCCAGGCCCCCGCCGAAAGCCGCCCTCTGGTCGGTGTTCAAGGCGTGCAGCACCACCACCACCGGCAACTCGCCGGTGACGCCGGCCGGCCGTGCGACGATCCAATTGGTCTGACGTCCAAGCATTTTGGCGGAGACAAAGCTGCCACTGAACATCTCGGCAGTCCCGCTCTGCGGAACAGTCGGCGCGGTAGAGGTGGTCTTGGGGTCGTCCGCGCGGGCCGGCTGAGGTGCCACGCGCTTTGACCCGTCACCGGATCCGCACGCTGCCAGTAGCCCCATGGCGCCCAGGCCGGCACCGGCCGTGAGCAGGGAACGACGGGGTATCGCCAGATCGGCGAGTCCGGAAATGCCGTCGTCGTTGCTTCCGGGTCGCTGGAAGCGGTTGCCTGTGGTAGTCATTGCGAGATACACGGTACCTGCGGCGCGGCGCCGAGCGACCGTTCGACCCTCTGACGCGATGTCGTTTACGGCAGGCGCTAACTTCGACAGATGCGGTCGCAATCGGACAGATCCCAGGTCGAGATGTTCCATGTGATGGACGTGCTGGCAGCGATCGCCAAAAGACGGGCCCGCGGCCTCGACGTCGTCTCGTTGGCCGCCGGTCAGCCTTCGACCCCGGCTCCGGCGCCGGTCCTCGAGGCCACCGCGGCCGCCTTGCATGCCTTTCCACTGGGCTACACCGAGTCGCTCGGCATCGCGCCGCTGCGCGAGGCGATCGCGGCGCATCACCGCGACACCTACGGAGTGGAGGTGAGTGCGGACGACGTCGTGATCACCACGGGCTCATCCGGTGCATTCACCCTGATCTTCCTCGCGGCTTTTGACGCAGGTGACACGGTGGCCATGGCCCGACCGGGCTATCCCGCATATCGGAACACGCTCTCGGCGCTGGGTTGCCAGGTACTCGAACTCGACTGTGGACCCGAAACGCGGTTTCAGCCGACGGTCGACATGCTCGAACAGCTCGATCGGCCGCCGGCCGGATTGATCGTCGCCAGCCCGGCGAACCCCACCGGAACAATCCTCGCGCCCGAGGAACTCGCCGATCTCGCCGCCTGGTGCGACACCCACGGCACGTTGCTCATCTCGGACGAGATCTACCACGGCATCAGTTACGGGCGGCCCACCTCATGCGCATGGGAGACGTCGCGCCAGTCGGTGGTGATGGGTTCGGTGTCGAAATACTTCTGTATGACCGGCTGGCGACTGGGCTGGATGCTGGTGCCCGAACCTCTGCGGCGGCCCGTCGAGCGACTCACGGCGAACATGACCATCTGTCCACCGACCATCAGCCAGCACGCCGCGGTCGCAGCGTTCACCCCCGAGTCACGTGCCGAACTGGACGGGCACGTACGGCGTTACGCGCGAAATCGCGAGCTGTTGGTGGGCGGCCTCGCCGCGCTCGGCATCACCGACGTGGCACCTCCCGACGGCGCGTTCTATGTGTACGCCGATGTCGGTGCGATCACCGACGATTCGCTGGGCTGGTGTGAAGGCGTGCTCGAGCAGACCGGGGTCGCCATGGCGCCGGGTCTGGACTTCGACACCCACAAGGGACACCGAACCGTGCGGATGAGTTTCGCCGGCGCAACCGACGAGATCGAGCGGGCGTTGCAACTCCTCCGTCCGGTGCTCAGCTGAGCGAGCATCACCGAAATCCTTTCCGGAGGTCAGTTTTTTGCCGAAACGATCCCGCCGCCGCGTGCCCTTTGCCACCATGGCGGGGTGAGAGCAGCAGCGACCCCCAAGGGGACGCGCCGAAGGGCGCGATTGATCGCCGCCGCCGGGGAATTGTTTCTGGAAGGCGGTTTTGACGCCGTCCGGCATCGGGCGGTGGCCGACCGGGCGCAGCTTCCGCTTGCCTCCACAACGTATTACTTTGCCTCACTTGAGGATTTGGTTGCCGAGGCAGTGGCGTCCGCCTGTTCGAATGATTGTGATGCGATCATCGAGAGGGGCCGGGGGTTGACTCGGCGTCGCCGCGGGGCAGAGGCGACGGCCGAAGTACTCGCCGATGTCTTCATCGGGGAGGACACGTCGCGAGAGCGTCTGACCTGCCGGTTCGAGTCAATTGTCCTCAGTGCGCGGGTGCCGCGACTGCAACAGGTTCTCATCGACCACCGAAACACGTTGCGTAACACTCACTTCGAGGTTCTCGAGAAGTCGGGCCGCAGCACCGATCCCAGTGGGATCGAACAGTTGATGGCTGTCGAGGACGGTGTGGTGATCGGGGCCCTTGCCGACTCGGTGGAGGACGTGGTCAAGGTGACCCGCACCGCCCTGAGCGAGGTCATCGACCAGCTCGCACCCGTCGCCGCGGTGTGATGCGCCGGTCGTGACCGCCGTGTGCGGGAGCCGTGGCTGACATGTCGCATAATGAGGCGTGTCTGAAACAAAATCGCCGACCGAGAAACCGCGGGTCTCGAACGTGCTGGCCGGTCGCTATGCGTCGGCAGATCTGGTGCGGTTGTGGTCCGCCGATCACAAGATCGTCCTGGAGCGGCAACTCTGGGTCGCAGTCCTCAAAGCGCAGCAGGAACTCGGCGTCGACGTGCCCGATGAGGCGATCGCCGACTACGAACGTGTGCTCGACCAGATCGACCTGGCCTCCATCGCCGACCGTGAACGGGTCACCCGCCACGACGTGAAGGCGCGCATCGAGGAGTTCAACGCCCTCGCCGGCCACGAGCACATCCACAAAGGGATGACCAGCCGCGACCTCACCGAGAACGTCGAGCAATTGCAGATCCTGCGGTCGCTCGAGCACGTCCATGCACACGGTGTCGCCACTGCGGCACGCCTGGCCGACCGGGCCGCCCAGTACTCCACGCTGGTGATGGCCGGTCGCAGCCACAACGTCGCGGCGCAGGCCACCACCCTGGGCAAGCGATTCGCGTCGGCGGCCGACGAACTGCTCATCGCGCTCACCCGCTTGCGCGAGCTGATCGACCGCTACCCGCTCCGCGGGATCAAGGGCCCGATGGGCACCAGCCAAGACATGCTCGACCTCCTCGACGGTGACGTCGACAAACTGTCCCGGCTCGAGTCGAGAGTTGCCGACCACCTCGGGTTCTCGAAGTCGCTGACGTCGGTGGGTCAGGTGTACCCGCGGTCGCTCGACCACGACGTGGTCTCGGCGCTGGTCCAGGTCGCTGCCGGACCCTCGTCGTTGGCTCACACCATCCGCCTGATGGCAGGCCATGAACTGGTCACGGAAGGTTTCCAGGCAGGGCAGGTCGGCAGTTCGGCGATGCCGCACAAGATGAACACCCGCAGCTGCGAGCGGGTGAACGGGCTCGCCGTGGTGCTTCGCGGCTACGGATCGATGGCTGCGGAACTGGCCGGCGCGCAGTGGAACGAGGGCGACGTGTTCTGCTCGGTGGTGCGCCGCGTGGCCTTGCCCGACGCCTTCTTCGCCATCGACGGACTGCTCGAGACGTTCCTGACGGTGCTCGCCGAGTTCGGTGCCTACCCCGCGGTGATCGCAAAGGAACTCGACCGGTACCTGCCGTTCCTGGCGACCACCAAGGTCCTCATCGCCTCGGTTCGTGCAGGCGTCGGTCGCGAGGTCGCGCATGAGGCGATCAAGGAAAATGCCGTCGCCGTGGCCCTCGCCATGCGCGAAGACGGTCGCGATCCCGACCTACTGGACCGTCTGGCCGCCGACGACAGGATCCCGCTCGACCGCGCCGGGCTCGACGCCGCGCTTGCCGACAAATCGGCATTCATCGGCGCAGCAGAGCACCAGGTGGCCGACGTCGTCGCTCAGGTGGGCAAACTCGTCGATCAGTATCCCGACGCCGCCGGCTATGCGCCGGCCCCAATTCTCTGACCGTTTCCCCTGCTGGTCGGGTAGGCCCTCCGACTTCGTCGACTTCCTCCGGTTGCAACCGGAGTTTCTGGCTGAAGTCGGAGGTTTTGGTTTGGCCGGCTGGTTGCGTAGACCCTCCGGTTTCGTGGACTTCCTCCGGTTGCAACCGGAGGTTGTGGCTGGAGTCGGAGGTTTTGGGTTCGGCCCTGGCCGGCTGGTTGGGCAGACCCTCCGGTTTCGTGAACTTCCTCCGGTTGCAACCGGAGCTCCTGGCTGGAGTCGGAGGTTCTGCTGTGGGCCCGCGTTGCCGGCTGTGTAGACCCTCCGACTTCGTCGACTTCCTCCGGTTGCAGCCGGAGTTTCTGACCGGAGTCGGAGTTCATGCGCGCCAATAGGGGCCACAACGGGTTGACAGCCACTCCCAAGTCCGTAGTATTCAACCCACTGGTTCAGAACCAGTTGGTTGAATAAGGGAGAACGACGTGCCGGACGATCAACTCAGTGCCGTGTTCGCGGCACTCGCCGACCCCACGCGACGGGCTCTGCTAGCTCGGCTCGCGGAAGGGGAGGCGACGGTGTCGGCGCTGGCCGAGCCGTTCGACATGAGTTTGGCGGCGGTGTCCAAACACCTCAAGGTCCTGGAACGGGCCGGACTCATCTCGCGGGGCCGCGACGCGCAGTGGCGACCGTGTTCTCTCGAAGCCGAGCCGTTGGCTGCGGCCAGCGACTGGCTGGCCGGCTATCGCCGTTTCTGGGACGGCAGTTTCGACCGTCTCGAACAACACATCAACCGGATCACCGGGTCCGGCCAAGGAAAGGAAACATCATGACAGACACGGCAACTCGCGAGTTCACGATCGTCAGAGAGTTCGCTGCCACTCCCGAGGCGGTATTCAACGCCTGGGTCGACAACGACCAGGCTGCGCAGTGGATGGGCCCCGAGGGTTTCACCATGCCACGTGACCGTATGCATGGCGACGCACGACCGGGCGGCAGCTACGGCGGGGTGATGATCAGCCCCGACGGGGAGGAATTCGCCACTGGTGGTGTCTATCAGGAGGTTTCGGCACCAAGCCGCCTCGTCTTCACCTGGGGCGATCCGACCAACGCCGACAGCGTCTCCGTCTGCACGGTGACCTTCGAAGAAACAACGCCGGGCACCACCGCCATGACCTTCCACCTCCTCGCACCGGGACCGCTGAGTCCGGAAGACGGCGCCCGCGGCGGATGGGACAGCTGCTTCGACAACTTGAGGCGACTGGTGGAAGTCCGGTGACAACCGCGGCGCACATCGACCCGAATATGCTTCCGCAGGGCGACATCGGACTGCTCGAGACGGACGTGGCCCGCGAACTTCTGAGCCTCGCATCGCCTGCTCGGCTCGCGTATGTGGCGGCCGACGGCAGCCCGCGGGTTTTCCCGATGAATCACTGGTGGACGGGTACCGAATTGGTCATGGCCACGTTCGCCGGGGCCGCAAAAGTCTCGGCGCTTCGTCGACGACCGGCAGTGGCGATCACCATCGACACGGTGTCGGAAACGCCGCATGTCCTACTGATGCGAGGCAATGCGGTAATCACCGACATCGACGGCATCGTGCCCGAATACGAGCTCGTCATGCGACGGGACATGCCACCGGCACAAGCCGATACCTACTTCGACGGGTTGCGTGCCGATGGCGCCACGATGCATCGGATCGGCGTGGTTCCGACGTGGGTGGGTGTACTCGATTTCGAGACGCGTTTCCCAGGTGCGGCCCCGACCGCGATGAGGGCTCCGGGTTGAGGTTGTCGGATCGCCAACGCGCGCTCTAGTGGCCGGCGTTCAAAGCCGGTGGGCCTATCTCGAAACAACTTCTGCGCACGATCTGAAGAGACTTCGTTGCCGGAGGTTCCTAGCAGGGGTGGGAAACCTATATTCGACGACGCGCTCAGGCGACGTCGAGTACTACTCGGCCGCAGTATCGGCGTGCCCGAGATTCCAATCCGGCACCGCGATGTCGCGCACGAGTTTTTTCAGAGTGACGACGTCCGGAAAGCCGTTGTCACGCTTGCGCTCCCACACCAGCTGTCCGTCGACCTCGATGGTGAACACACCGCCGGTACCTGGCACCAGGGTCACTGACCCCAGTTCGGTACCGAAGGTGTTCAGCAACTCCGTTGCCATCCACGACGCCCGAAGTACCCAGTTGCACTGAGTGCAGTAAGTGATGGTGATCGATGCAGCCGATGTGCTCACCGGTTCATTGTGGCAGTCTTCGCAGTCGGCGGATATTCGTGCCGACATCGGTAGCGAAGACCACATGACTGCGGACGGGACAACGACGTGACGGTAGTAGGCCTCATATTCACCGCGATTGCGGCACTCATCCACGTGTACATCTTTGTGCTCGAATCGCTGCGGTGGACGACACCGGCAACCCGCAAGACCTTCGGAACCACAGCCGAGGAAGCCGAAGCGACCAGGGAGATGGCCTTCAATCAAGGGTTCTACAACCTGTTCCTGGCGATCGTCACCGCTGTCGGAATCGTGCTGACCCTTCTCGATCACACCGATGCCGGAGCGGCGCTGGTGTTCGCCGGCGCTGGGTCGATGGTTGCCGCGGGTCTCGTTCTATTGATCTCGTCGCCCGAGAAGGGGCGTTCGGCGCTGATCCAGCTGACGCCGCCGGCAATCGGCGTCGCGGCTCTCGCTGCCGGCCTGGTGTTCTAGCGCCACCCGCCCTGGACGTCGAATGGCGTGCCGCCCCGACTAGCCTGAAAACCATGCGTCCGAGCCTGGAGTCCTACGAACATCTCGCGGCCGGAAAGGTACGTGACCTCTATTCGATCGACGAGCAGACGATGCTGATGGTGGCATCCGACCGCATCTCGGCCTTCGACCACATCTTGCCGACGCCCATCCCTGACAAGGGCCGGGTTCTCACCGCGATGAGCGTCTACTACTTCGGTGCACTGGGTGTTCCCAACCACCTGGCGGGCGATCCGACCGACAATCGTATCCCCGCCGACCTGGTGGGCCGAGCGCTTGTGGTGAAGAAGCTCGACATGCTTCCCGTCGAGTGTGTCGCGCGCGGGTACCTGACCGGATCCGGCCTCCTCGACTACATCGCCACCGGCTCGGTCTGCGGTATCGCTCTCCCGGAGGGGCTCGAGGAGTCGAGTAGACTTCCCGAGCCGATCTTCACCCCTGCGACCAAGGCAGACATCGGCCAGCACGACGAGAACGTCAGCTTCGACGCAGTGGTGGCCACCGTCGGTGAAACGCTCGCGCAAAAGCTCAGAGACCTCACCCTCGACATCTACTCGCGGGGATCTGAACTGGCGGCAGAGCGTGGAATCATCCTGGCCGACACCAAGTTCGAGTTCGGCCTCGACGAGGAAGGCACTGTTGTCCTCGCCGACGAGGTCTTGACGCCGGACAGTTCGCGGTACTGGGACGCGGCGAACTACCGGGCCGGCATGGTGCAGCCCAGTTTCGACAAACAAATCGTCCGCAACTGGCTGACCGGCCCCGACTCCGGGTGGGACCGCGATGCAGACAATCCGCCACCGCCGTTGCCGGACGACGTCGCGCAACGTACCCGTGACCGCTACATCGAAGCCTACGAACGTATTTCAGGTCTGTCATTTGATGACTGGCCGAAGGGAGAGCAGTGACCGACACCTCGCAGGACGCAGCAGCAGGAGCGCCGCCCGTCGCGAAGAAGATCCCGTTCGAGCGCAAACACCACGGAGACACCGTGATCGACCACTACGAGTGGTTGCGCGACAAAGAGGATCCCGAGGTCATCGCGTTCCTCGAACAACAGAACGAGTACACCGCCGCGCACACCGCCGACCTCGCAGATCTCCGCGCGGACATCTACAACGAGATCAAGGGCCGCACCCAGGAAACCGACATGTCGGTGCCGACGCGACGTGGTCAGTACTGGTATTACGCACGTACCGAAGAGGGCAAGCAGTACGCACTCAGGGCGCGGTGCCCGATCGCCGGCCCCGACGACTGGACGCCGCCGACGGTTGAGCCCGGTCAGAGTGTGCCGGGGGAGGAGATCCTTCTCGACTCGAACGTCGAGGCCGAGGGCACCGACTTCTTCAGTCTCGGTGCGCTCTCGGTGAGCGAAGACGGCAATCTTCTGGCGTACAGCGTCGACACAGCTGGTGACGAGCGATACACCATGCGGTTCAAGGATCTTCGCACCGGCGAGCTGCTCGCCGACGAGATCCGTGACACCGCGCCGGGCGCGCTGTGGTCGCTCGATGGCAACCATGTCTTCTATCAGACCGTCGATGAGGCATGGCGGCCCGACACCGTCTGGCGCCACGACCTCGGTGCAGGTACGCCCGACGTCAAGGTGTTTCACGAGCCCGACGAGCAGTACTGGGTGGGTATCGGTGGAACCCGCAGTGACAAGTACTTGATGATCACGCTCGGTTCGAAGATCACCACCGAGGTCCGGATCCTTGACGCTGCTGACCCGACCGGCGAGTTCACCGTGGTGTGGCCCCGTGAAGAGGGAGTCGAGTACGGCGTGGAGCATGCCGTGATCGACGGACGGGATCGTTTCCTAATCCTGCACAACAAGAATGCCGAGAACTTCGAGCTGCTCGATGCGCCCGTCACCGATCCCACCGACACCCAGGTGCTGGTCCCGCACGACCCGGAGGTCCGGATCGAGGATGTCGACGCCTTCGCCGGTCAGCTGGTACTGAGCTATCGGCGAGAAGCGTTGCCGCGGTTGTCCATCGCGCAGCTCAACGGAAGCGGCACACCGGAGTTCGTCGAGGTCTCGTTCGATGAGGAGCTCTACTCGGCCGGACTCGGCGGCAACCCCGAGTGGGCGGCGCCGCGACTGCGCATCGGGTACACGAGTTTCATCAACCCAACAGAGGTGTTCGATCTCGACGTCGCGACCGGCGAACGGACGCTGCTCAAACGTCAGCAGGTACTCGGCGACTTCGACCCGGCCGAGTATGAGCAGTACCGGGACTGGGCCACGGCCGGCGACGGCACCAAGATCCCACTCTCGGTGATCCGGCGCCGTGAACACGCCGACGGGCCCGCGCCCACGTTGTTGTACGGGTACGGCTCCTACGAATCGAGCAACGACCCAGGGTTCTCGATCTCACGGTTGTCGCTGCTCGACCGCGGCGTCGTGTTTGTCATCGCCCACATTCGCGGTGGCGGTGAGATGGGCCGGCATTGGTACGAGACAGGTAAGACCCTCACCAAGAAGAACACCTTCACCGATTTTGTTGCTGCTGCAGAACATCTGATCGAGACCGGTGTCACCACCCCGATGCAGTTGGTCGGTGAGGGCGGCAGCGCCGGTGGCCTTCTGATCGGTGCGGTCGCGAACCTGGCGCCCGAGCTGTTCAACGGCATACTCGCGGTGGTCCCGTTCGTGGATCCGCTGACGTCCATCCTCGATCCGTCGTTGCCGCTCACCGTCATCGAGTGGGACGAGTGGGGAAACCCGTTGGCAGACAAGACGGTCTACGAGTACATGAAGTCGTACTCTCCGTATGAGAACGTCGACGCCAAGTCGTACCCGCAGATCCTGGCGGTCACCTCGCTCAACGACACCCGCGTCCTCTACACCGAGGCGGCGAAATGGGTTGCCCGGCTGCAGGACAGCACAACCGGAGATGCGCCGATTCTATTGAAGACCGAGATGAAGGCCGGACACGGTGGTGTCAGTGGCCGTTACAAGCAGTGGGAAGAAGTCGCCTTCGAGTACGCGTGGGTACTGCGTCAGACAGGCGCCGTCTGAGAACTGGACTACACAAAACGGCGCGACCCGGCTGGTGCCGGGTCGCGCCGCTTGTTTGATCTGAACTGCTTGCCTTACCTGAACTGCCTGTCTGGGCCGAACCGTGCGGTCCGGTGGTCAGTGCATGATCACCGGGGTCTTGGCCTCGGTGTCGGCATCAACCGCGTCGTGGACTATCCGCTTGCGCGGCAAGAAGAACGCGGGGATCAGCGTCAGCACGATCAGCCCGACCGAGACGATGAACGTGTCACCGAAGGCTCCGGCAATGTCGCCGCCGCTCTCGACAGCACCCTTGACGTTGTTGGCCAAGATCACCGAGATGACCGCGGTACCCACCGACCCTGCCGCCTGCTGCACAACGTTCATGAGAGTCGAACCGTCGGGAACCTGAGCCGGATTGAGTGTCGCCAGCGCGGCGGACATGATGGGCATCATTGTCATACCCATGCCGAGGCCCTGGACGAACAGAGCCGCGCCGAGGAGCCAGTACGAGGTGTCGGCGCCGATGAAGATGAAGACGCCGAGTCCGATCGCGATCAGGACGATGCCCGGGATCACCATCTTGCCGGGGCCGTGTTTGTCGGTCAGCCGACCTGCCATCGGCATGGTGAGCATCGCCCCGATGCCCTGGGGTGCGATGAGCAGCCCGGTCAAGAGCGTGGTCTCGCCGCGAACGCCGATGTAGTACTGCGGGAACAGCAACATCGCACCGAAGAACGCGATCATGAACAGCGACATGGTCACCACCGACCACGACAACTTGCTGTTGGTGAACAGCCGCAGGTCCAGCAGAGGGTTACGGGCACGCAGGGCATGCACGATGAACCCGGCAACCAGGATCGCTCCGATCACGGCCGGTATCAGCACCTTTGCGGTCATGAAGGTGCCCTCTTCGGTACTCGAGGAGATGCCGTAGAGGAACAGCGCCAGGCCGGGGGACAACAGCAGCAGTCCGATGAAGTCGAACGTCGGCCGCGACGTCTCGTTGTCCTTGGGCAGGATCCAGTAGGAGTACGCGAAGGCGAGTGCACCGATCGGCACGTTGATCAGGAAGATCCAATGCCAGCTGGCGTATTCGATCAGGGCGCCACCGATGATCGGCCCGAGGATGGGGCCGAGGAGCATTGGGATGCCGAGCACTGCCATCACCGAACCAACCCGAGCCGGGCCCGCAGCCTTGGTCAGGATCATCATTCCGACCGGCATCAGCATGCCGCCGCCGAAACCTTGCAGCACCCGGAAGATGACCAGGGTGCCGATGCTCCAGGCCAGCGCACACAGCACCGAGCCCAGGACGAACAGCACCAGCGACGTGAGATAGACCTTCTTGGTGCCGAAACGTGCGGCGGCCCAGCTCGACAGCGGGATGACCGCGGCCAGGGCGAGCGTGTAACCGGTCATCGTCCACGCCGAACCGGCCTGGTCGGTGCTGAACTCATCCTGGAATGTGTTCTGCGCCACGGACACAACCGTGGTGTCGAGAATCGACATGATCGCGCCGAGCACGACCACGGCAGCGATTTTGATCACTGCCGGATCGAGCTTGTCGCTCGCACTCGACGTTGTTGACGGTGAGGTCATGGGGTCACTTTCTCGATCGTGTTCGAATGTCTATCGGGCGGCGGCCGAAGTGGTGGCCGCCAAACCCTGTGTGGCAGAACCAGTGCGGACGTTGTCGGAGCACATCGGCGTGCTCAGATAGTCGCCGGCGAGGATGGGGAGCAGAGCACTGTTGAGATCAGCGCGCATGTGGCTCGGGAGTTTTGCGATCACATCACGCACCGAGTCTTCTCGGCGCCGGATGCTCAGCGCAACTGCTTTTTCGCCACCTTCGGCAAGCGAGATCCTCTTGATCCGGCGGTCGTGCTCGTCTTCGCGTCTCGACACCATCGAGAGCCCGACGAGCTTGTCGACGGCACGCCCGGCGGCAGCGAGAGACAGGTGGAGCTCGTCTGCCAACTCGTTGACCGACAGCGCATTACCGTGCCGGTTGAGGATCAGCAGAGCCTTGTAGTGGGTGAAACCCAAGTCTGTCTCGATGAGGTCGTCCATCGCGTCGGCGTCGAGCGCGCAGGACAATCGGGTAAGGAACTCGTGCACCGTTCGAAAGGTCTCTTCGACCTCGCCTGATTGTGACACTGGCTAACGGTAACGCCGACGCAACTATTGACACCAGCGCAACCAACTGTGTTTTCGGTTACATGGGCTGGGCCCGACTGTCGCCACCTGACGGCAGCATCGTCGTAGCCTGTGTGAATGACCACCGATATCAAGAACATTCCCCTGCGCACACTGTCCGGCGACTCGACCACTCTCGGAGAGTTCGGCGGCCCCGTTCTCGTGGTGAACGTTGCCAGCAAGTGTGGTCTGACGCCGCAGTACGCCGGCCTCGAGAAGTTGGCCGAGGATTACCGCGATCGCGGCCTGACCGTGGTGGGTGTGCCCTGCAACCAGTTCATGGGGCAGGAGCCCGGTACCCCCGAGGAGATCGCCACGTTCTGCTCGACGACCTACGGTGTGACGTTCCCGCTCCTGGAGAAGACCGACGTCAACGGCGACGACCGCCACCCGCTGTACTCCGAACTCACCAAGGCGTCAGATGCTGATGGCGAAGCCGGTGACATCCAGTGGAACTTCGAGAAGTTCCTGCTCAGCGCGGACGGAGAGGTCGTAGGACGGTTCCGCCCGCGTACCGAGCCGGAGGCGACCGAAGTGGTCGAGGCCATCGAGCGAGCGCTCGCATAGCGGTCCCGGGCGTGTGCTGGGGCGGTCGCGGATTTTGCGTGTTGTCCACCTGAGGGCAACCGGCTGACCACCTGTGCCCGCAATACTGGGCACCGTGGCAGGACAACTGATCGTCTCGGTTTCCGGTATCCGTGACACCACCCTCGCGCAGGTCCAGGCCTTCGCCGATGAGGTGGCCACGCGTGACGTGCCGCTGTCGTTCCTCGCCGCGCCTCGCCTCAAGGGCGGCTACCGCCTGGCCGAGGACGCCGAAACCTGCGCGTGGTTGCGGGAACGGCGCAGCGGCGACGACGCGATTGTCCTGCACGGGTACAACCAGGTACCCAGCCGCCGCCGGCGAGCCGAGTTCGCCGAACTCGGAGCACACGAGGCCGGTCTACGACTGCTCGCCGCCGACCGAATGCTCGAGCAGATCGGGCTACGCACCCGGATCTTCGCCGCGCCCCGGTGGAATGCATCGCCGGGCGCCCGCTCTGCCCTGGCCGGTCGCGGATTCCGTACCAACCTGGGCTTCACCAGCATCGAAGATGTGATGACCGGGGCGTCGACCAAGGCGCGAGTCCTCGGAATCGGCGACGGCTTCTCGGCCGAGTCATGGTGGTGCCGGCTCCTCGTCCGCAACACCGTCCGGGTGGCGCGCCGCGGCGGAGTGGTCCGGCTCTCGGTGGCCGCCAAACACCTCGGCGAGCCGGTGACGGGCAAAGCCGTTTTCGACTGCATCGACCTCGCCTTGCTCCACGGCGCGCAGCCGGTGACGTACCGCAACCTCACGTCCACCGCGCTGCGACGAGCTGCCTGAGGCAGGAAGTCGACGCCGAGAGTCCCGGGCCAGTTCGAGCCCACAACCTCCGGGGCCGGTCCATCAAGCCATTGCCGGTAGAGTGACGGCTGAAAACCGCAGCTGAAGAGGAGCGCCCAAGTGGCTCGAGTGGTAGTTGACGTGATGCCCAAAGCCGAGATCCTGGATCCGCAGGGTCAGGCGATCAGCGGCGCGCTGGGTCGATTGGGGTTCGACGGCATCGCCGACGTGCGCCAGGGCAAGCGTTTCGAACTGGAAGTGGACGACTCGGTGGATGACGAAGCGCTCGACCGCATCGCGGCAGAGTTGCTGGCCAACACCGTCATCGAGGACTACTCGGTGACCCGGGTGCAGGAGGCCGCATCGTGACGGCACGCGTGGGGGTCATCACGTTCCCGGGGTCGCTCGACGACATCGATGCCGCACGCGCGGTGCGCCTGGCCGGTGGCGAGCCGGTGGAACTGTGGCACGGCGACGGCGACCTGCAGGGTGTGGACGCCGTTGTGGTTCCCGGTGGCTTCTCCTACGGCGACTACCTGCGCGCCGGTGCGATCGCCAGATTTGCTCCCGTGATGGGTGCGCTGGTCGAGGCCGCAGGCAAGGGAATGCCAATTCTCGGAATCTGCAACGGCTTTCAGGTGCTGTGCGAAGCCGGGCTGTTGCCCGGGGCACTCACCCGTAACAACGGACTGCACTTCCTGTGTCGCGACCAGTGGCTGAAGGTCGAGTCGACCGCTTCGTCGTGGAGCAGCCGTTTCGAGCCGGGCGCAGAAATCCTCATCCCGCTCAAATCGGGTGAAGGCCGTTTTGTCGCGTCCGAGGCAGTGCTCGACGAACTCGAGGGTGAAGGCCGCGTGGTGTTCCGTTACGCCGGCGACAACCCGAACGGCTCGATGCGCGACATCGCCGGGATCGCCAGCGCCAACGGGCGCGTGGTGGGCTTGATGCCGCATCCCGAACACGCCACCGAAGCGCTGACCGGACCGAGTGACGACGGCCTCGGGTTGTTCTACTCCGCTCTCGACGCAGTGCTCACCACGGCCTGAGCACAACCATGGTGACCACCTCGGCCGACGCGGCCGGACTGGGTAGGTTCGTCGACGCATCGCCGTCGCCGTTCCACGTGTGCGAATCGGTGGCCAAGGCGCTCGAGGCGGCGGGCTTTCGCGAGCTGAGCGAAGAGCATCAGTGGCCGAGTAAACCCGGGCGGCACTACGTGATGCGCGGGGGCTCGATCGTCGCCTGGGACAGCAGTGGACCGGGACGCAGTTTCCGGATCGTCGGGGGTCATACCGACAGTCCCAACCTCCGGGTGAAGCAGAACCCCGGTCTCCGCTCGGCAGGCCTGTCGATGGTGGGTTTGGAGAAATACGGTGGCGCACTGCTCAATTCGTGGCTCGACCGCGATCTGGGCATATCCGGTCGGCTGGCGATCCGGGACTCGAAAGGGCTTCGTCGCCAACTGATCAAGATCGACGAACCTGTTCTGCGTGTGCCGCAGCTCGCGATACATCTCTCCGAGGACCGGGCCGGTGTGACGCTCGATCCGCAGCGGCATGTCAACGCCATCTGGTCGGTGGGTGAGAGCGGCCCCGGTTTCATGGAATGGATTGCCGCACAGGCAGAGGTGAGCGTGGATCAGCTCCTCGGTTGGGAGTTGATGACCCACGACCTGGCGCCGAGCCGAGTGGTCGGAGTCAATGACGACCTGCTGAGCGCACCCCGGCTGGACAACCAGGGAACCTGCTACGCCGGCACCCGCGCGCTCGTCGATGTTGTCGAAGGCGGGGTGGGGCAGTACATCCCCGTGCTCGCACTGTTCGACCACGAAGAGGTCGGCAGTGGTTCGGATCGGGGCGCCGCGTCGGAATTGCTCCCCACGGTGCTCGAGCGAATCGTGTTGGCGGGCGGAGGTTCTCGTGAGGACTATCTACGCTCGATGTCGATGAGTGCGTGCGCCTCCGGTGATATGGCCCATGCCACCCACCCCAATTACCCCGAGCGCCACGAACCGGCACATCAGATCTCCATCAACGGAGGACCGGTGCTGAAGGTCAACCAGAACCTGCGCTACGCCAGCGATGCCGAAGGCGAAGCGCTGTTCGCGGTGGCAGCGGAGCAGGCCGGCGTGCCACTGCAACGCTATGTCCATCGTGCGGATCTGCCGTGCGGGTCGACCATCGGCCCGATCACCGCCACCCGAACCGGTTTGACCACCGTTGATGTCGGTGCCCCGCAGCTCGCGATGCACAGCGCCCGCGAGCTGATGGGAACGGCCGACGTGGGAATGTACTCGGCCGCACTGGCTGCGTTCCTGAACCCCTGACGGCCCAGAACCTCCGACTTCGGCCAGATCCTCCGGTTGCAGTCGGAGGATGAGGTCGAAGTCGGAGGGTCTGTGACCGGCGAGGTCAGTACTGCGCCAACCAGAACGGGCTGCCCTGGTCGTCGAGGCATTCGGCGGAGATGGCGTAGGACTGCCGTGTGGGGCCTTCGATGACCATGCCGCCGGCCGCGCGAACTCGTTCGACGGCGGTGTCGATGTCATCGACCACCCACATCGGCACCGACAGCGAATGGTCCTGTCCACCGGCGATGCCCGTCATCGGGTGGCCGTCCACCACTTCCCAACCGTCGTCCATCCTGCCACCGGTGAAACTCCAGCCCAGCACCCGACCGTAGAAGTCGCGCCACCGAGAACTGTCCGAGGTGTAGTGGGTCATGTACGTCAGTTCGCCATGATCCGTACCGTTCACCGGAGGACGCGGATCGTTGCCGTTCGGCCGGTACACGGCAAAGGCGACCCCCTGGTTGTCGACGGCGTCGAGCAGTTCGCCGAAGGGGAGCTGTTGCACCTCGCCGGTGGAACCGCCGGCGGCGGCGATGTCTGCCCGGGCCTTGTCCAGGTCGTCAACGGCGTACGCGCACAGCATCGTCGGATTACCGGGAACGGAGAAGATGCCCAACCGTTGCGCGAGGTTCGTGACCTGACCGGTCTCCGAGTCGAACTCCCAGCCAAGGACCGCATTGTAGAAACGGGCGGCCCGGTCGACGTCGGTGGTCCACAGCGAGCAGTAACCGAGATCGCCGCGTTGGATCCCCTCCACCGGGTTCCCTTCCGGGACAGGGGGCATGGATGGTCCCGTCAGCATCCAGCGGTGACCGAACGGGTCGATGATCGATCCGGTCCGCGATCCGTAGCCTTCGTACGGTTCGCTCTGCACGGTTGCGCCACCGTCGGCTGCTCTGCGTACCGCGAGATCGGTGTCGGTCACCGGCAACATCAGCGAGACCGAGACAGATTGTGGCGCAGGGGCCTTGAGGCCGAGCTCCGCGAACTCGCCGGCAAGGTAGATGACCCCGCCGCCGATCAGGAGTTCGGCGTGGCCGATCTTCCCGTCGTCCATCACAATCGGCTCGCCACGCAATTGCGCACCGAGGTGCTCGGTGTACCACTCGATGGCTGCGCCGGGGTCTGCGACGGTGAGGTAGGGCAACGCGCCGGGACGCTCGACAACAGAGGGCGTTGCAGGACTGCGAGTTTCGGCGACACCGATTGACTCGGCGGCATCTACGGGTTCGGGCAAGACATCTGTGGACATGGTCACTCCTTCGGGTAGGTCCAGTCCCCGTTCGAGCCGCGTTCGCAGCCGACGCGCGAAGGCGGGGTCGGGCGCGACCGGGACATCGTCTGCGGCCAGTGCGGTGAACGGGTCGAGGTCTGGGTTCATGACCGGCCTCCTCTCGGTCGCAGCGACGTGGGACTGGGATCGTTGGTGTCGGGATAGGCCGTGCGGAAGGCCCGCTTGGCCCGGGTGAGCAGCGCCTCGGTGGCCGCGACGGTGCGGCCCAACAGCTCCGCGCATTGACCGACCGTGCAGTCGTCGACGTACCGCAGGGTCAGCACTGCCCGGTGCGTGGTGGACAACTGGGCGAGGGTGTACTCGGCCACCAACCGGTCCAGATGAACGTCCCAATCGTCATCGGCGGGGTCGTCTCGCACCTCGTCGACGGGTGTCGGGGTGCGCTGCATGCGACGCCAGTGGTCTGCCAGTTTGTGTCTGGCGATGCCGATGAGCCATGGGATGGACGGTTCGGGAGCGTCCACACGACGTGCACTGTCCATCGCGGCCAGAAATGTCTCCGAGGTGAGATCTTCGGCCACGCTGGTGTCACGTGTTCGCCGCAGCAGGTACCCGTACACGGCAGGCAGCGCCTCGTCGTACAGGTCGAGCAGAGTCCGCCCGGCCGACGGTGGTCCACCGTCCGCCCGATTCGACGTGCTCCCCGCTGTGCCGCTCACATCCTCATAGTCGTCCCGGCGGGGCGTTATCCGACGGCCTCTGACGAAACTTTTTTACGACGGCGCCAGGAGCGAGAGGGTGGTGCCCTCCTCGAGGACCAGATATCCGTCGACGATGGCGGCTTGACCACCGACGATCGACCGCTGCCAGGCAACGGATCCGTCACCGATGTTGAACGCTGTGAGCTCGCCCGCGTTGCCGAACACGGCGGTGTCCTCGCCCTGTCCGACGCAGTTGAGGTAGTCGATGTTGGTACCGGGTTGTCCCGGCTCGGGGCGCGGGACCTCGCCCACCTTCTCTCCGGTCCGCAGGTCGAGGATCGACCGACTCCCGTCCTTGCGGGCGAAAGCGACCACGGAGCCGCACGGCCGCGAGGCCACCTTCGACAGCTCGGGATCGGTGACCTGCCACAGCTTGTCTTTCTGCGCGGGGTCGAAGACCGAGTAGGCGCCCTGGGTCTGCATGACCTGTCCCGGGCCGGACCCGGTGGTCACAGCGAGGACTGCCGGTCCCGACACCAGCTGTTGTCCCTCGTTCACGGAGGTGCGGGTTCCGCCACGCGTATAGAACTCGACGCGAGGGGATCCGGCATCGGTGAACTGCAGGGCCACACCGGTGGGATAGATGCGCAGATCGCACGATGCGCAACCGAACTTGTCGGCCCCTGTCGCCGGATCGATGACGTGTTTGGAACCGTCCGACGCGCTGATCACCACAAGCTCGCCATCGACCTCGGTCTTCGCTGCCGCCGCAAATGAACGGGCCCAGAGCTGTGTGCCGTCGGGCTTGTTACGGGTGACCTGATAGCCGGACCCGTTGACCCGCAGGAAGTCCGGCCCCACACCCGTCACCGACTGAGTGTCGTTGTCGGGCGAGACATCCCGCAGTTGGCCGGTTGTCAGGTCTGCGAGATAGAACCCGTCTGGCTGGTCCGCCAGATTCAGGGCGCACCCCACTTCGCCGCTGCCGTTGATCGCGCAAGAACCGAGCCCGGCGTCGATCGGCGTATCCCACAACTGTTCACCGGTGCGGTGATCGATTGCCGAATAGGTGTTGCCGAGCCCCGATGGATAGGCCACCAACCAGACGTCACCGAAAGTGCCCACCACTTCCGGGGTGTCGCCCTCCCCGTAGGTCTGCATGCTGGTGAGGTCGAGGCTCCACCGCTCTTCTGGTGTGGTCGGGTACGGACGGAGCTGGCCGTTGCCGTACGCCGTGGCGTCAGCGGTCGGGCTGACCGAGAACACCAGACCGACGGACACAACCATCGCGACGGACAGCAGGAACACAACGGATCCGATTCCGGGCATGGATCGGCGTTTGGGCATGTCGTCCATCCAATCACGACACCCATACCGACCAGGGTGAACATCGGCCCACGACACACCCCTTAACCTGGACACATGCCCAACAATGCGCTCGGTCGCCTCCTGGGCGACGCGATGACCGTGCCGCTACGCGTGGGTGGCATGCTCCGGGGCCGTGCGCAACCCAAGGCCGGCGCTTTGAACGGGCTCGCGGGCGTGCCGAATCCCGCCGCGGCCGCCACTGCGCAGGAACGCAAGGTCGCCTACAACTTCTTCTCCGGTATCCCGTACGAACTCCGTAATCCGGGCGGTCACCTTCCCGGTGCGAACGACTGGGACAAACCGCTGAGCCAGGACCATCCGAATCCGGTGGTCCTGGTCCACGGAACCGGCGGTGGGGCGCAGACCAATTGGGGTACCTATGTGCCGCTGTTGCTCAACGAGGGTTTCTCCGTGTTCTCGCTGACCTACGGCGCGATCAAAGGTGTGCCGTGGCCGCTGTCGGCAATCGGCGGGATGGCGAGGATGGAGGACAGCGCGGTCGAGTTCGGGGAGTTCGTGGACAAGATCCTCGATGCCACCGGCGCCGACAAGGTCGATATCGTCGGACATTCACAGGGGACGCTGATGCCCAGCTACTGGGCGAAGTTCCTCGGCGGACACCAGAAGATTCGCAAGTACGTGTCCATCGCGCCGTTGTGGCAGGGGACGTCCGCCTTCCAAGGTGTGCTGCAACGAATCAATCTGCCGCTCGGTCTGGATCCGACAAAGGTCCTGCCCTGTTATTCGGCGCCGCAGATGATGGCAGGGTCGGATTTCATCTCGAAGATCAGCGCTGACGGCGGACCCTATCTACCCGGTATCGACTACATCAACATCTCCACGAAGTACGACGAGTTCGTGGTGCCGTACAGCAGCGGCCAGCTTCCCGGCGGTGAAGACAGGTCGGTCACGAACATCGTTGTGCAAGAGAATTGTTCACATGATTACAGCGATCACCTTGCGATCTGCGGTTCGCAGCGGGCGGCGCTGTACGTCCTCGATTCGCTCGACGATCAAAGGGACGCCCGAGACGTTCCGTGTATGTTCGTGCCCCCCTTCTTCGGATCCTGACAGACACCGGAGTCGATCACCCGGCAAGCGATCTGCGGTAGTCGCGCGGGCTCATTCCCCGAACGCGTTTGAACGCGGCACTCAGCGCAAAAGCACTGCCGTATCCCACCTCTCGGGCAACCGCCTCGAGAGTGTGATCGCCCGACGCCAATAGATCGGCCGCCATGGACAGTCGCCACGTCGTCAGGTAAGTCATCGGTGGTTCCCCGACGAGGTCGTTGAACCGCCGTGCGAGTGCCGCGCGAGATACAGCGCATCGGCGGGCCAGGTCGGACACCGTCCAGGGATGCTCTGGATTGTGGTGGATCAAGGAGAGCGCTTGGCCCACCACTGGATCCGATTCCGCCGCAATCCACGTCGGCCCCGCCGATTCGGGCCTCGAGAACCAGGCTCGTAGGGTGTCGATGAGCAGGAGGTCGAGCAGGCGGTCCAGCATCACTTCCTGGCCCGGTGCTCGCCGCGTCATCTCGGCCGCGAGAAGTGACGTCAGCGCAGCGTTACCCTGCACCGTGATCAACCGGGGGAGTGCGGAAAGCAGTCGAGCCGAGACCTCACCCGTCGCGCCGTAAGAGCCCACGAGGGACACCGAATCGCCGGCCGCGTCATTGCCCCAGGTGCGAACACCGAGATTCATCTCGTCGACCAGATCGGAACCGTCGGCGCGGACGCATCGCTGGCCGGGTTGGATGAACGCCGCCGGCGGTGCCCCCACGTCGCCGTAGACGTACGGGTCGGGGCCGCGGAGCACCGCGACATCGCCCGGGTACATCGACGTGATCTCGCCGTCGTCGAAGCGCACCGCGGCGGTACCGCTGACCGCCACCACCACGGTCACGGGCGCTTCGTCTTCGATTCGCACCGACCACGGCGGTGACATCACCACCCGCAACAGAAAGGCACCGGCGGCGCGAGGACCGTTGAGCACACTTCCGAGCGCATCCATTGGACGATTACACATGAAAGCGAGCGTTCAGGCTATGGAAAGGCTCAAGGTCGAGGAATGTACTCAGACGTATGACAACCACAACGCACACCCGTCGTCCAGTTCTCATCATCGGCGCCACCGGCAAGACCGGTCGTCGTGTCGCCCACCGCCTCGCCGGCCTCGGGGTACCGACCCGACTGGCGAGCCGCTCCAGCGCGACCAGATTCGACTGGACCGACCGCACGACCTGGAGGCCGGCACTCGACGGCGCCGGTGCCGTGTACGTCACCTACCAGCCTGACCTCATCGTCGAACGTTCCGCCGATGATCTCAGGGCGTTTGCCGAGGCCGCACGAGACGCCAACGTGGACAAGCTGGTCCTGCTGTCGGGCCGTGGAGAGCCCGAGGCACGCGTATGCGAAGAGATCGTGCTGCACTCGGGCATGGCGTCAACGGTGTTGCGCTGCAGCTGGTTCGCGCAGAACTTCTCCGAATCATTTCTGGCGGACGGGGTGCGTGAAGGAGCGGTGGTGCTGCCTGTGGACGCAGTGGGGGAGCCGTTCATCGATGCCGACGACATTGCCGACGCCGCGGTGACGGTGCTGACGAGGTCAGGTCACGACGGGAGGGTGTACGAGTTGACCGGTCCCAGGCTCCTGACATTCGCCGAGGCCACTGCCCAGATCGCGGCGGCGGTGAATCGCGAGATCGATTATGTGACAGTGTCTTTGGAAGACTACGGCGCGGCAATGGCAGAAGCTGGTGTGCCCGACGACTACGCCGACATGGTCATCTCGTTGTTCGGGACCCTCTTCGATGGGAGAAATTCAAACACCACTGACGGGGTGCGTGAACTGCTGGGCCGTGCACCCACGGATTTTGCCGACTTCACCGAGAAGTCGGTTGCCGAGGGCGCCTGGTTCGACGGAGCTCAGGCATGACTGCGTTACGCGAGTCACTCCTCATCGCAGCGGTCCTGGCCGTCGGTCTGATCGCAGGACTGTTCTGCGCCTTCGCTTATGCGGTGATGCCAGGACTGGCTCAGACAGACGATCAGGTCTTCGTCTCCTCGATGCAACGCATCAACGTGGTGATCGTCAATCCTCTGTTCTTGCTCCTCTTCTTCGGCGGTCTGGCGTTCACCGCCGCGGCAGCAGTGTTCTACCGCGGCCAGCCGATCTTCTGGTGGATCGTCGCCGGGGCGGTGACCTACGTGGTCGGGTTGCTGATCACCATCGTGTTCAACATCCCCCTGAACAACGACTTGGCCGCCATCGGCGGGACGTCGAACGTCGCCGATCCGGCAGCAGCCAGAGCGGGCTTCGAAAATGCTTGGGTGCGATGGAATCTCATTCGCGCAGTCGTGCATACGGTGGCGTTCGCCGTTCTCCTCGCCGGCTTGGTCACCAGGTGAGACTTCCGCCCGCTTGTTGTCCCGCCGTCGCGGATCACGACTCCGGCCGTGGATCAGGTGGGGGCCTCGGACGCGGAAGGTGCACCGACCTGGTCCAGGTAGCCCGCGCCCCAATCGTTGAGTGCGCGGACCATCGGTGCCAGGGTCTCGCCGAGAGGGGTCAGCGAGTATTCGACCTTGGGGGGTACCTGGGAGTACACGGTGCGCAGCACGATGCCGTCGGCTTCCAACTCGCGAAGTTGCCGGGCGAGCACGCGAGGGGTGACGGTGCCGACGGCCCTTCCCAATTCGCCGAATCGGAGGGTGCCCTCAGTCAGGTGCTTGACGATGGTCATCTTCCACGACCCGCCCAGAACGGCAACGGCCACTTCGACGGGGCAGACCTCCGCTGCCTTCCTGATCGCTTCACGCATGACACTATCCATTCAGTCGCTATGGACAAGATTGTGCGTACTGTTCGCTGCGCACCTTTGGCTGCACACTAGGTCCGTGGCAGAGAACAACGCAACCAAAGTCCTGTGGGTCTACGGACATCCCGAGTCCGACTCGCTGAATCATCAGCTGATGGAAACCGCGTCCCGGAACCTGCGCGGCCGTGCGGAGGTCACCGTGGTCGACCTGCACGAACTCGGCTGGAATCCGGTTTTGGATTCATCGGAGCTGTCCGGGACCGTTGGCCCGGCGCCCGAAGTGGTTGCGCAGCAGCACCTCCTGCGCGAGTGCGATCTGCTCATCATCCAGTTCCCACTCTGGTGGCATGGGATGCCCGCCATCGTCAAGGGCTGGTTCGACCGCGTTTTCTCCCGCGGTTTCGCGTACGGGATCAAACACCCCGAGACCGGTCGAACGTTGAAGTACGGCGACGGAGGCCTGGCCGGGCGCAGAGCGCTCACGATCGTCACCGCCGGTGATCGGCAATCGTCCTTCGACCCTCGAGGGATCAATGGCGACGTCGAATTACTGTTGTTTCCGTTGCTTCACGGAACTCTCTGGTACTCAGGCATATCCGCGTTGAGGCCTCACCTCATCGCCGGAACGGACGTCCCCGGCTGGACTGGCGCCGACGACGAGTGCCGGCGGTTGTTCGACCGACTCGACACCGTCTTCGACGAGGAGCCGATTCGCTACCGGGCGTTGGACTCTGGTGACTACCGCCCCGACAGGACGCTGGCACCCGAGCATGCGTGCGAGTCGGACGGACTCGCCATGCACATCCGTGCCGATTGAGTCCGTCGACACGAAGGCTTAGCTGGACGATTGCGCCGATGCCGAGATCTTCTCCACCGCACGCACAACTGCATCGGGTTCATCAAGGGATACGAACGCTCTGGCGTCCTGCACCTCGGTGAACGTCGCGTTCGGGAACTGCGCGGCGAGTCGCCGTCCGAGCGCTGGTTTGAAGCACTTGTCCTTCATTCCCCACACGACCGACACCGGCTTGTCGAAGGTGCCGAGGCGGCGCGTCACCTGGTCGAGTTCGGCAGGCTTGATCGTGCGCGCCAACGCAGCCAGATCGGCGCGCACCGCGTCGGATTCACGCGCCGGCGTCAGCCATGACCTGGTCAGTTCCGGGTCGGGGCGGGTCGCAAGGAGCCCGAATCCGATGGCGGAGTGCCGTATCGCAGTCGCCGAGAGTGCAACGGCGAAAGGTTTGAGGATCGGCTTGAACCTGCCGAGGGCAAAAAGCGCATTGAACGGGAACGGCGGGAACGTGTCGAAGGCATCGCAATTGGTCAGTACGAGCCTGCCGACGAACTCCGGATGTGCATCGATCGCGAACTGGCACAGCGCTCCACCGGTGTCGTTGCCGACGAGGGTGACGTCGTCGAGATGGAGGGCGGCAGCGAAGTCCCGGATCATCGTTGCGAGTCCGCGCGGGGACAGGTCGGCAGTGGGGCCGGCAGGTATCCGTTGAGAGCCCAGCGGCAGTGTCGGCAGGATGCAGCGGTATCCCCGCGCCGCGAGCGAATCGGCGACCGAATCCCAGAGGCGCCCGTCGACCAGCGCCCCATGAACGAACAGCACCGGCGGGTGGGATGAATCCACTGGACCGACGGCCCGGTATTCGAGTGTGCCGTGATTCAGCTCGATGGTCTCCATGGCGGTACCCTTCTGTTGCTATTTACGTACACCTAGCATGGAAGTTACATACAAGCTGCATGGAAGTCAATCGTCGTACTCAAGCCGAGCGCACCGCCGCGACGCGGGCTGCGCTGATCGCGGCCGGGCGCACCCTGTTCGCCGAGCACGGATTCAGCGGGGTCGGCACGCAGGCGATCGTCGCCCAGGCCGGCGTCACCCGAGGTGCGCTCTATCACCAGTTCGCAGACAAGGACGAATTGTTCGTCGCGGTCTTCGAGCAGGTGGAGGAAGAGGTGATGGGCAAGGTCACCGAGGCCGTCGTCGCGGCTGGGGTCGATGGCCCACTCGAGGCTATGGAAGTGGGCGTCCGGGAATGGCTGGAATTGTGCGCCGACCCCGAGGTGCACCGGATCATCCTGCTCGAGGCCCCGGTGGTGCTCGGCTGGGAAGCGTGGCGTGAGGCAGGCGCCCGCTACGCGATGGGACTGATCGAGTCGCTGATTGAACAGGCGATCGCCGATGGCACTGCGCCGGCGCAACCGGTCCGGCCTCTCGCACATGCGATGATCGGCGCAGTGGACGAGGCAGCGATGTATGTGGCGAGGTCTGCCGAGCCCGAGAAAGCGCGAGTCGAGATGCTCGATGTCGCCCGTAGACTGATTCGCGCCATCACGATCGAATGAGCGAACGCGTTCGCTGACGGCGTATCCCCAGCGCAAACACCCTTGCAAGCTGCGGCGTTGACCATTTGTGACCCTCGATCAAGGGGTGCCATCCGAGGGCTCGGCGACACATCTGCGGTGCCGGTGACCTGCGGCCATTACAGTGGGAGCAAGGCTGTTGCAGGTGAGCTATCGGTTCATCGTCGACACTGCCAACCCTGGGAAGACCGGAGCCTGTCGACCAGACACACTGGGAGACGAAGCCGAAGGCCGAGCTCGACCCATAGAAACGTAAGGGAGAACAATGTTCGAACGGTTCACCGACCGCGCTCGCCGGGTTGTCGTCCTGGCCCAAGAAGAAGCGCGGATGCTCAATCACAACTACATCGGCACCGAGCACATCCTGCTGGGTCTGATCCACGAGGGTGAAGGCGTCGCCGCCAAGTCGCTCGAGTCGCTGGGTATCTCCCTCGAAGGCGTCCGCAGCCAGGTCGAGGAGATCATCGGCCAGGGCCAGCAGGCTCCCTCGGGCCACATCCCCTTCACCCCGCGCGCCAAGAAGGTCCTCGAGCTCTCGCTGCGCGAAGCACTGCAGCTCGGCCATAACTACATCGGCACCGAGCACATCCTGCTCGGCCTCATCCGTGAGGGTGAAGGCGTTGCCGCCCAGGTTCTGGTCAAGCTCGGCGCCGACCTCAACAGGGTCCGTCAGCAGGTCATCCAGCTGCTGTCGGGCTACCAGGGCAAGGAGCCGCAGGAAGCGGGCACCGGTGGCCGCAGCACCGAGGCGGGCACACCGTCCACCTCGCTGGTGCTCGACCAGTTCGGCCGCAACCTGACCGCAGCTGCCGCCGAGGCCAAACTCGACCCGGTGATCGGGCGCGAGAAGGAAATCGAGCGCGTGATGCAGGTGCTCAGCCGCCGCACCAAGAACAACCCGGTGCTCATCGGCGAGCCCGGTGTCGGTAAGACTGCCGTCGTCGAGGGCCTGGCACAGGCCATCGTCAACGGCAACGTCCCCGAGACCCTCAAGGACAAGCAGCTCTACACCCTCGACCTCGGGTCGCTGGTTGCCGGCAGCCGGTACCGCGGTGACTTCGAAGAGCGACTGAAGAAGGTCCTCAAGGAGATCAACACCCGCGGCGACATCATCCTGTTCATTGACGAGCTGCACACGCTCGTCGGCGCGGGAGCCGCCGAAGGTGCCATCGACGCGGCCAGCATCCTCAAGCCGAAGCTGGCCCGTGGCGAGCTTCAGACAATCGGTGCCACCACCCTCGACGAGTACCGCAAGTACATCGAGAAGGACGCCGCCCTCGAACGCCGCTTCCAGCCGGTGCAGGTCGGCGAGCCCAGCGTGGAGCACACCATCCAGATCCTCAAGGGTCTGCGGGACCGCTACGAGTCGCATCACCGCGTCTCGATCACCGACGGTGCGTTGGTCGCCGCGGCCACCCTGGCCGACCGGTACATCAACGACCGCTTCCTGCCGGACAAGGCGATCGACCTGATCGACGAGGCCGGCGCCCGGATGCGTATCCGCCGGATGACCGCACCGCCAGACCTGCGCGACTTCGACGACAGGATCGCCGACGCCCGCAAGGAGAAGGAATCTGCGATCGACGCGCAGGACTTCGAGAAGGCGGCAAGTCTGCGCGACAAGGAGAAGCAGCTCGTCACCGAGCGTGCTGAGCGTGAAAAGCAGTGGCGCAGTGGCGACATGGACATCGTTGCCGAGGTCGATGACAACGAGATCGCCGAGGTTCTGGGCAACTGGACCGGCATCCCCGTGTTCAAGCTGACCGAGGAAGAGACCACCCGTCTGCTGCGGATGGAAGATGAGCTGCACAAGCGGATCATCGGCCAGACCGAGGCGGTCAAGGCGGTGTCCAAGGCGATCCGCCGTACCCGCGCCGGTCTGAAAGACCCCAAGCGTCCGTCCGGTTCGTTCATCTTCGCCGGCCCGTCCGGTGTCGGTAAGACCGAGCTGTCCAAGGCGCTGGCGAACTTCCTGTTCGGCGAGGACGACGCGCTCATCCAGATCGACATGGGCGAGTTCCACGACCGCTTCACCGCGTCGCGGCTCTTCGGTGCTCCTCCCGGTTACGTCGGCTACGAAGAGGGCGGCCAGCTCACCGAGAAGGTGCGCCGCAAGCCGTTCTCCGTCGTCCTGTTCGACGAGATCGAGAAGGCCCACCAGGAGATCTACAACACGCTCCTGCAGGTCCTCGAGGACGGCCGTCTCACCGACGGTCAGGGTCGTACGGTCGACTTCAAGAACACCGTGCTGATCTTCACCTCGAACCTCGGTACCGGCGACATCTCCAAGGCCGTGGGTCTGGGCTTCTCGCAGTCGAATGCGGAGGGCTCGAACTACGAGCGGATGAAGCAGAAGGTCAACGACGAGCTCAAGAAGCACTTCCGGCCTGAGTTCCTCAACCGTATCGACGACGTCATCGTGTTCCACCAGCTCACCCGCGACGAGATCATCAAGATGGTCGACCTGATGATCGCTCGCGTGGAAACCCAGCTGCGGAACAAGGACATGGCACTGGAGCTGACCGAGAAGGCCAAGAGCCTGCTCGCCAAGCGCGGATTCGATCCCGTGCTCGGTGCCCGTCCGCTGCGTCGCACGATCCAGCGCGAGATCGAGGACCAGCTCTCGGAGAAGATCCTCTTCAACGAGATCGGTGCCGGCGAGATCGTCCTGGTCGACGTGGAGAACTGGGACGGCGAAGGCGAAGGCGAAGACGCCAAGTTCACCTTCGTCGGGTCGAAGAAGCCGATCGCTCTGCCGGACACCCCGGTCGAGCTGGCCAAGACCGGTGAGTCCACCGACAGCTAGTCACGACAGTCAAAAGGGGCGCAACCACGAAAGTGGTTGCGCCCCTTTTGTGTGCGTATGCGGAGGGTGCGGGTCAGTCCCTGATTTCGGGGTCCTGATCGCGCCCGGCGAGCAGCAGAGTGATGGTGAGTTCCAGACGGTTGGTGACGTCGGTCGCGGACGCGCGGCGGGTCAGCCACTGCACCAGGTTCGACATCCACACGTCGGAGACCACACGGGCGATCTTGAGATCGAGATCGGTGGGTTCACCCTCGACCATCGCATTGGCCAGGAGGCGGTCGATGATGGTCGCCACCTTGTCCACTTCGGCGGCCGCTGAGGCATCGGCGAACATGAACGCGCGGGTCATCGCCTCGGTCAGCAACGGATCGCGCTGCATCGCCATGGTGATCATGTCGAGCACGTGGCGCAGGCGTTCGAGTGACGTGGTGCCACGAAGGCGTGACTTGTCGGCGCGACTCTCGACTGCCTCGAACTCGCGGGCGAGTGCGGTCACCAGTAGGTGCACCTTGGAGGGGAAGTAGCGGTAGAGAGTTCCCACGGCCACATCGGCACGGTCGGCGACAGCTCGCATCTGTACAGCGTCGTAGCCGCCCTTGGAGGCCAGGGCCAGCGTGGCGTCGAGTATGCGTCGGCGTCGTTCGCGTTGTGCATTCGACCCGAGGTCGACCTCCGAGCCGACGGCGGCATTACTCGCCGGGGTTCCGGTCGGGATCGGGCTTGCCATCGAGGTCCCACTTTCGTTCAGGTCGACTTCTCGCGTCGGTCGGTCATGTAGGTCATCTGGCAACGACACCTTTGCGATGTCGAAACCGACCAAGTACACGGTAATCGCTCATGCCGGAAAAGCGACTTCTCCGACTTTGCGACACGGGCCCCTTCATTCTGCCCCCTGGGACGTGCAATATTAGAACAGGTTCTACTACGCACCGACAATCCCGAGCAGGCAGGATTTGATCTCCGTGACCATTGCTTCCACCCCAGAACATACCGCCGTCGCCGACGCAATTGGTCAATGGTCCAAAAAGGTGTCGGTCATCACCTCGGTCCGGCGTGGCGACGCCGAGGCGAACGGCACCGGCGAAGCCTGGCCTGCGCTGTTCCCGGACTTGGCCGAGCTCGGTGTGTTCGGCGCTGCTGTCCCGGAGCACTGCGGCGGCATGGATGCCCAGTTCGCCGACCTCGCCGTCATGCTCGAACAGACGGGTTACGACCTGGTGCCCGGACCTGTCGCCGCGACCGCGGTAAGCGCCCTGTTGTCGGCCGTGTCAGGGGCCCCGAACGAGAACGCGTTACTCGCGCAGCTGATCTCCGGTGAGGTGGGCGCCGCGGTGGCCACCTCGGTGCTGTCCGGCGGTCAGGCGCCCACCGCCCACGAACCCCGCCGGGGCGTCCTGTCGGCGAGCGGTGAGCTCGGGTTGGTCGCCGGATACGTCCCCGGGTCGGCGTTGCTCGCGCCGATCGACATCGCCGGAAGCCACCGCTGGGTGCTGCTCGAACCGGGAACCGACGGCATCATCGCCGATTCGGTTGACGCTCTGGACTTCTCGATGGAGCTGGCGAAGGTGCGATTGGACGAGGTGGTGATCCCCACGCACGACGTGCTGCACCTGTCGGACACGTACGTGCGCGCGACCCTCATCGCAGCCATCGCCGCCCAGGCCTCAGGGGTTGCACGCTGGACTCTGGACACCGCGGTCGAGTACGCCAAGGTGCGCGAGCAGTTCGGTGCGCCGATCGGTAGCTTCCAGGCGGTCAAGCACATCTGTGCCGAGATGCTCTGCCGCAGCGAACAGGTCAGTGCCGCCGCCTGGGATCTGGCCGGAGCGATCGACGACCTCACCGAAGCCGAGGGTGACGAGCGGACAAACGCCGCCGAGCAGGTGGAGATCAGTGCGGCCGTGGCCGCGGCGACGGTCTCCGATCTCACCGTCGACAACGCCAAGGACTGCATCCAGATCCTCGGCGGCATCGGATTCACCTTCGAGCACGACGCGCATCTGTACCTGCGCAGGGCTCTGGCGTGGCAGGCGCAGCTGGGTGGCGCGGCCACGTGGCGGGCGCGGGTGGCCGAGCTGAATCGACAAGGGGTGCGCCGGGTGCATCGGCTGGACCTCGGTGATGCCGAGAAACGCCGGGGGCAGGTCCGCGCCGACGTCGACTCCATCGCTGCCGCCGACGACCAGCGGCACGCGCTGGCCGAATCGGGGTACCTCACGCCGCATTGGCCGGAGCCCTTTGGACTGGCGGCAGAACCGGCACAGCAGGTGCTGATCGATCAAGAACTCGACCGCGCCGGTGTTCGCCGCCCAGATCTCGTGATCGCGGGATGGGCGATCCCGACCATCCTCCAGTACGGCACCGACGAGCAGCGTGAGCGATTCGTCCGCGCCACCCTCGACGGCGAGATCGTCTGGTGCCAGCTGTTCTCCGAGCCCGGCGCGGGTTCGGACCTTGCGGCGCTGCGCACGAAGGCCACCAAGGTCGACGGCGGTTGGAAACTGCAGGGGCAGAAGGTCTGGACCTCTCACGCACATACGGCCGACTGGGCGATCTGTCTGGCGCGCACCGACCCGGAAGCGCCGAAGCACAAGGGCATCACCTACTTCCTCGTCGACATGAAGTCAGGGGGCATCGAAACCCGCCCGCTTCGAGAGATCACCGGGCGAGCGCTGTTCAACGAGGTGTTCCTCGACGACGTGTTCGTGCCCGACGACTGCGTGGTGGGGGAACTGAACAACGGCTGGCGGCTGGCCCGCACCACACTTGCCAACGAACGGGTTGCGATGGGCGGTTCGGCCCTCGGCAAGGAGATGGAGGCTCTGCTCGCACAGATCGAGGGGCGCCGACTCGACGCGGTCGAGTGCGCCGAACTGGGCGAGCTGATCGTGCAGGCCCAGCTCGGTCAGGTTCTGGATCTGCGCGCGGTGCTCGGGTCGATCAACGGCACCGACCCCGGGGCCGCCTCCAGCGTGCGCAAACTGATCGGTGTCCGGCACCGGCAGGCGGTGCCGGAGTTCGGCCAGCGACTGCGTGGGCTGGACGGTCTGGAGTACTCGGAGATGGCTGACGAGTTCCTGCTCAACCGGTGCCTGTCGATCGCCGGCGGCACCACACAGATTCTTGCGACCGCGGCCGCCGAACGCCTGCTGGGACTGCCGCGCTGAGTGCTCGACCGGGTGTCGACAACACGTAGCTGACGCGCGCCCGACTCTGATACAACTAGAACAGGTTCTAATTCACTGAAGAGGTGCAAAACGGTGGACTTCACGCTCGATTCGACAGCCCAGACTGTGAGCGATGTCATCGCCTCCGTGCTGGAAAGGCACGAGTCGGTGTGGGACGCCTCACTGTCCGACACAGGCGGCTTCGAGGGCTCGTTGTGGTCGGCCCTCGCCGACTCCGGACTGCTGGCCTTGCCGCTACCCGAGGCGCAGGGCGGTGACGATGTCGCAGTCGGGGGACTGACCCCGGTGCCGACCGCGCTCGGCCGCGCTGCCGCGATAACTCCCGCGATCGGAACGTTGCTGTCCGGACTGGCACCACTGGTGCAGCATGCGCCCGACATCGCGGCGGACCTGGGTGCCAAGGTGCAGGCGGGTGGCTGGATCGCAGCTGCGATCAACGAACCCGGCGCCCCGATGACCTCTACGCCGCACACCGCGGTCTCCGGTGGCAAGCTCTCGGGCGTCAAGACCGGTGTGCTCCACGCCGAAGGCGCCACCGCGCTCCTCGTCGCCGCAGACGCGGGTGTTGTGGTCGTGTCACCCGGGGACGACGGCGTGAGGATCACTCGCACCACGTCGTCATCGGGCTGGGGTGAGTACACGGTCGAGTTCTCGGATGTGCCGGCCGACATCGTGATCGGTGGCGACCCGGTGTGGCTCACGCAGCACCACGCCCTGGGAATCGCGGCCTACGCGGACGGGCTGATCGCCGGCGCGATGAAGCTGACCGCCACCCACGTGTCCGAGCGCATCCAGTTCGACAAGCCGATCGGGACGTTCCAGGCCGTTCAGCAGCAACTCGCGGACATCTACGTGGTGGCCCGATCGATGACTTTGGCCACCACGTCGGCGGGATGGCGTCTGAGTGAAGGTCTCGACGCCGGAACGGACCTGGCTCTGTCCGGTTACTGGCTGGCACAGGAGATCCCGGCAGCAATGCGCACCATGATCCATCTGCACGGCGGTGTCGGTGTCGACCTCACCTACCCGTTGCACCGCTACTTTTCCCTGGCCAAAGACCTTGCCCGCCTGGTCGGTGGGCCCACTGACCGACTCGACGCACTCGCCGAGCAGGTCGAGGCAGGAGCGTGACAATGTTCATCGATCTCACCCCCGAGCAGCGCGCGCTGAAGATGGAACTGCGCGAGTACTTCTCGAACCTCATCTCGCCCGAGGATGCGGTCACCATGCTCACCGAACGGCACGGACCCACCTACCGCAAGGTGATCCGCCAGATGGGCAAGGACGGGTGGCTCGGCGTCGGTTGGCCGAAAGAGTACGGCGGCAGAGGATTTGGTCAGATAGAACAACAGATTTTCGTCAACGAGGCCGCTCGGGCGGACGTGCCGTTGCCTGCTGTCACCTTGCAGACCGTCGGTCCGACGCTGCAGGTGTACGGGACCGACGAGCAGAAGCAACGTTTTCTCCCCGACATCCTGGCTGGTGAGGTGCACTTCGCCATCGGCTACACCGAACCCGACGCCGGTACCGACCTGGCGTCGCTCAAGACCACCGCCGTGCTGGAGGGTGACGAGTACGTCATCAACGGCCAGAAGATCTTCACCACCGGCGGGCACGACGCCGACTACGTGTGGCTGGCCTGCCGCACCGACAAGGATGCGCCCAAGCACAAGGGCATCTCGATGATCATCGTCGACACCAAGGACCCCGGTTACAGCTGGACCCCGATCATCACCGCCGATCACGCCCACCACGTCAACGCCACGTACTACTCCGATGTGCGAGCGCCCGCGAGCATGGTGGTCGGTGAGGTCAACGGCGGCTGGCGATTGATCACCACCCAGCTGAACCACGAACGGGTCATGTTGGGGCCGGCCGGACGGCTCGACGGTCTGCTGGCCCGCATCACCGACTGGGCCGGCCGGCCTGGCCCCGATGGCACGGTTCCGGGCAAACACACCGACGTCAAGCGGGCATTGGCCGAGCTCCACGCCTACTACCGGATCAACGAACTGCTCAACTGGCAGGTCGCCTCCGGTGGTGACTCGATCTCCATGGCCGACGCCGCAGCCACCAAAGTTTTTGCCACCGAACGACTCCAGCGAGTCCACCGCTTGATCGACGAAGTACTCGGCCGGCACGGCGACTTCTCGGATCCGGCGACCGCCGAGCTCGCCGAGTGGTTCGACGTGCAGTCCAAACGCAACGTTGTCATCACCTTCGGTGGCGGCGTGAACGAGGTGATGCGCGAGATGATCGCGACCGCGGGTCTCGGACTGCCGCGTGGAAAGCGTTGAGCACGATGGCATCTGATGCAGCCGCGATCATCGCGGCCACCGACGCGGTCCGCGCTGCCGGTACCAGTGCGCCCATCTCGGGTCGCGATCCGATCAACACCCCGATGATCAACAACTGGACCGAGGCGCTGGGCGACACCAACCCCATCTACTCCGACGACGCAGCGGCCCGTGCGGCAGGCCACGACGGCGTTGTCGCACCTCCGGCAATGGCCCAGGTGTGGACGATGCGCGGCCTCGGAGGCGTGCGCGCCGAGGACGATCCACTCGGCCAGGTCACCGAGATACTCGACCAGGCGGGTTATTCGTCGGTGGTCGCGACCAACTGTGATTCGACCTACCATCGCTACACCAGTCCGGGTGAGCACGTCACGATCGAGGCTGCGCTGACCGACGTCGTCGGCCCCAAACAGACCGCGCTGGGCGAAGGCTGGTTCTTCACCACCAAGAACATCTGGAAGGTCGGCGACGAGGTGGTGGCCGAGATGGACTTCCGCATCCTCAAGTTCCGCCCCGCCGAGAAGTCGCCGGCAGCAGAGGCGCCGACGGCCGAACAGGCTGCGGGAGAGGTTATCTCGTCTCTCGGGTCGAATACCGACGACTTCGATCCCGCGAAGATGATGCGTCCCACGCCGTCCCTCGACACGCTGTTCTTCTGGGACGGCGTGCGTGCGCACGAACTCCGAATCCAGCAGCGTGCCGACGGATCGCTGCAACACCCACCGGTGCCCGCACTGTGGAAGCCGAAGGGCGAGACCACCGACTACGTGGTGTCGTCGGGCCGGGGCACCGTCTACAGCTACGTGGTCCACCATGCACCGCAGGTGCCCGGACGACGTGTGCCGTTTGTGATCGCTCTTGTCGAACTCGACGAGGGGGTGCGGATGCTCGGGGAACTCCGTGGGGTCGACCCGGCGCAGGTCGAGGTGGGCTTCCCGGTGCAGGTGGAGTTCATCGACTTCCCGGCAGGCGAGGACGGAGACACCCAGGCATGGACGCTCTATGCCTGGCAGCCCGCGAAAGCAGGAGAACAGTCGTGAGTACACAAGTGGTACCGCCCGCCACGCCTCCCGACGTCAAGGAGGGGGACACGCTCCCCGAACTGACGATCGAGGCCACTCCGACCTTCGTGGTCTCGACCGCACTGGCCACCAGGGACTTTCAGGACGTGCATCACGATCGCGACCTCGCGCATCAGAAGGGGTCGAAGGACATCTTCGTCAACATCCTCACCGACACCGGTCTGGTGCAGCGATACATCACCGATTGGGCCGGTCAGCGAGCGCAGATCCGGTCGATCAAACTGCGCC
This sequence comes from Williamsia muralis, assembly GCF_051487485.1. Classification (GTDB taxonomy): domain Bacteria; phylum Actinomycetota; class Actinomycetes; order Mycobacteriales; family Mycobacteriaceae; genus Williamsia; species Williamsia muralis_B. The sequence goes on from NZ_JAHVCV010000008.1 coordinate 258,843, forward strand.
TCGGTGTGCCCTGGTACGCCTACGACACCCTCACACTGAACGGGACCGTCACCTCGGTCGCCGACGGTTTCGTGAACGTCGAGGTGGTCGGGACGGACAGTCTGGGAAAGCACATCACCTCGCAGGTGTCCCTGGTGATGGATCGCACCGTCGCCGGCGCGCAGCCGGAAACGAGCCGAGCGGGGGTTGCCGGATGAGCGGGCAATTGTCCGGCGCCGCAGCGATTGCCGGAATCGGCGCCACCGACTTCTCGAAGAACTCCGGTCGCAGCGAGTTGCGGCTGGCCGCCGAGGCGGTCACCGCGGCGATCGCCGACGCAGGTCTCCAGCCCTCCGACGTCGATGGCCTGGTCTCGTTCACCATGGACACCAACACCGAGATCGCGGTCGCACGTTCCGCCGGGATCGGTGAGCTGAAGTACTTCTCGCGTATCCACTACGGCGGTGGTGCGGCCTGCTCTACGGTGCAGCAGGCAGCCATGGCCGTGGCCACCGGTGTCGCCGATGTCGTGGTCGCCTACCGGGCGTTCAACGAACGGTCGGGCATGCGGTTCGGGCAGGTGAACACCTCGCTGGTGGCCCAGGACAATTCCTCGGGTACCGACAACGCGTTCAGCTATCCGCACGGGTTGAGCACCCCTGCCGCGTTCGTCGCCATGGTCGCTCAGCGATACATGCACGAGTACGGCGCCACGAGTGAGGATTTCGGCCGGATCTCGGTGGTGGACCGCAAGCATGCAGCGGTCAATCCGAACGCCTTCTTCTACGGCAAGCCCATCACCCTCGAGGACCACCAGAACTCGCGGTACATCGCCGAGCCGCTGCATCTGCTCGACTGCTGTCAGGAATCAGACGGGGGCGTGGCGTTTGTCGTGGTCTCGGCCGAGCGGGCCAAGGATCTGCCTCATCCGCCGGCCGTCATCGCCGGTGCGGCTTCGGGGAGCGGCAACGACCAATACATCATGACCAGCTACTACCGCGACGAGCTCGCAGGCCTTCCCGAGATGGGTCTGGTCGGCAGGCAGCTGTGGGAGCAGTCCGGGCTCGGTCCGGACGACATGGATCTGGCGATCCTGTACGACCACTTCACGCCGTACACGTTGATGCAGCTCGAAGAACTGGGCTTCTGCGGCAGGGGAGAGGCAAAGGACTTCGTTCGCGAACCCGGCGCGCTCGAGGTCGGCGGACGGTTGCCTCTCAACACCCACGGCGGCCAGCTCGGCGAGGCGTACATCCACGGGATGAACGGCATCGCCGAAGCCGTACGGCAGCTTCGCGGAAAGTCGGTCAATCAGGTTCCCGGTGCCAGTAAGGTCGTCGTCACCGCCGGAACTGGCGTTCCCACAAGTGGTTTGGTACTCACAGCTTAGGAGTTGCGCGATGGGGTTCAATCTGGCGGATGTTTTCGAGACCGTGGCGGACGCGGTTCCGGACACGGTGGCGCTCACCTACGAGGGCGTTGACCACAGCTACCGGCAGCTCGAGGTCGAATCGAACAAGGTGGCCCACATGCTGACCGCTGCCGGTATCGGTGCGGCCGAGCATGTCTCGTTGTTCCTCAAGAACAGCGTGGAGCACGTGACCACCATCCTCGGTGTCATCAAGATCCGCGCAGTACCGATCAACATCAACTACCGGTACACACCCGCGGAGTTGCTCTACATCTTCGAGAACTCCGATTCGGTGGCGATCGTGGTCGAGGAAGCGGAGCACCAGGACAATCTCGCGACAATCGTCGGCCAGATCCCTACGTTGCGAACGATCTTCGTGATCGGCGAGATCACCGAACAGCTGTCGGTGGCCGCCGCGGACGCCGGCGTCGACGTTCGGTTGTTCGATCCGTCGGGTCAGTCGGACGAGCGTGACTTCGAGCCCAGGACCGGCGATGAGTTGTGGGTTCTCTACACGGGCGGAACAACGGGATACCCCAAAGGCGTCATGTGGCGACACGACGACTTCTTTCACAAGCCCCTGTCCGGCGGCAATCCCTACGAGGACAAACCCCGCAAGGACCTTGCCGAGATCGGCGCTGCAGCCAAGGAATTCCCCGGTCTGTCCTTTCTGATAGCAGCGCCACTCATGCACGGCGCAGCCCTGTACTCGCTGTTCACCTTCCTCACCTTGGGCGCACGACTGGTGCTGATGCGTGCTTTCGATCCAGAGAAGGTCGTGCGGTCGATCGAGGCCGACAAGGTCAATGTGGTGCTGATCGTCGGCGACGGCATGGGTTCCCCGCTGGCCGACGCGATGCAGAAGCTCAAGGACGAGGTCGACATGTCGACGCTGTTCTCGATCACCTCCGGCGGTGCGATCTGGTCGGTGGGCGTGCGGGAGAAGATGCTGGCCGCCAAGCCGGACCTGTTGCTGCGCGACAACTTCGGAGCGTCGGAAACCGGCAACGACGGTGCCTTCGAAGTCCGCGAGGACGGCACGCTGGCGATGCCACCCACCTCGAAGATGACCGTGGTCGACGAGAAGCTCAACGTGATGGAACCCGGTACCGGAGACGTGGGCATGATCGCCCGCATCGGCAGGGTCCCACTCGGCTACTACCGGGACGAGGAGAAGTCGGCACGTACGTTCCCGACACTGCCCGACGGGACGCGTCTGGCGGTGCTCGGCGACATGGGGCAGGTCGAGGCCGACGGAACGATCGTGTTCCTGGGCCGCGGGTCGCAGTGCATCAACACCGGAGGCGAGAAGGTCTTCGCCGAGGAGGTGGAGGCGTGCCTCCACGCACACCCCTCCGTCGCAGACGCGCTGGTTGTTCCCGCACCCGACGAGCGGATGGGTCAGAAGGTGTCTGCGGTCGTCGCGATTCGCCCCGACGCTCCAGAACCCGATCTCGACGAGATCCAGGCCCACTGCCGAACGATGCTCGCCGGGTACAAGATCCCGCGACTGCTGGTGGTGGTGGACGAGATCAAGCGCACGCCGGCCGGCAAGGCGGACTACCGATGGGCCAAGCAGGCTGCGCTGGACGCGACGGGCACGCCGGTCTAGCCCTCAGCGGCAACCGGTAGCCCGTCAACCCGGGCCCGGTCAGTCGGTCGACGACTTGGCCGCTGTCGCGGCAGCAGGGTGCTCGGTGGGCAATTCGCCCACCGTGGCGTCCTGCCCGCCCATTGCCTTCGGGGTGAAGATGGCCAACAACACCGCACCGACGATTCCGATCGAGCCGAGAACGATGCAGGCGGTGTTCATCGGCCCGACAAAGGCTTCTTTTGCACCCTCGGCGATCTGCGCCGCCAGTTCGGGTTGGCGCGGTGCGATGCCCTGAGCAACCTGCAGTGCTTCGGCGAGTGTGCGCGTGATGTGTTCGCCGATCGAACCGGCAGCGGAGCTGGCCTGTTGCGCCTGTTCCGCCTGGCCGGCCGCCTGCAATTGACTCGCGGCCTGGGTCAGCTGGTTCTGGGCCGAATCGGCGGTCGGCTGAACATCTCTGGTGTATCCGGCGGCCAACAGGCTGCCGGCGATGGCGATTCCGAGCGCCGAGCCCAGTTCTCGAGCGGTGTCGTTGACCGCCGAACCGACTCCCTGATTGTCGGCGGGGGTGTTCACCATGATCCCGGTGGTGGACGGTGCGGTGGCGATTCCCAGACCCGCCGCCATGACGATCAGCGACACCGCGATCGTCCAGTACTCGGTGTGATCGATGACGCCCAGCATGATGACGCCGACGCCCATGAAAAAGGTGCCGACGGCCAGGATGGCACGCAGATTGATCTTCACCGCAACCCAGTTGCCCAACAACGAGAAGATCATCACCACCACCACGAGGGGGAACATCGCGACGGCCGACTTCAACGGGGAGTAACCGAACACCAGCTGCAACCTCTGCAGCAGGACAAAGAACACACCGAAGGCGACCAGGAACTGGAGCATGATGCTGAAGGCGCCGGCCGAGAAGGCGCGGTTGCGGAACAGCGTGACGTCGAGCAACGGCTGTGCTCGCTTTGTTTGAAGCATCCAGAACACCCCGACGAGCGCGACACCACCGACCAGCGCGGCTACGACCAATGGGTCGATCCAACCGCGGTGTGGAGCCTCGATGAGACCGAACACGACAAGCGCGATGGCCGCCGCCGAGCTGATCGATCCGATCAGATCAAAGCGTTTCGCGGTGGAGTCGCGAGATGTCGGGATGGTGCACGAGAGCACCGCGGTGATTCCCGCTGCGACGGCGAACGCGATGAAAATCGAATGCCAGTCGAAGAATTCGAGCAATATACCGGTGACGAAGAATCCGCCGATGGCTCCGATTCCGGCCACGCCGGCCCAGATGCTCACAGCCAGTGGTCGTTTGGACTCCGGTACCCCGGAGGTGATCAGCGACAGGGTTGCGGGCATAGCAAAGGCGGCACCCACACCGGTGAAACAGCGCGAGGCGATGAACAGGTTCGGGTCATTGATCCACACCGGCAGGAGGGAGCCGATGGCGAAGATGATGAGACCGCCGACCAGAGCCAGGCGGCGACCGTATCGGTCGCCCAGGGCGCCGGCAGGCAACAGCAGGGCGGCCAGGGTCAGCGTGTATCCATCGATGAGCCAGGTCAGCTGGTTCGATGTCGCCTCGATGTCCGGAGCGATCTCGGGGATCGCGGTGTTCAACGCGGCCATCGCAGCCACGACCATCGAGACGGCGGTGCACACCACGAAGATGAGCCAGATCGTCCGGAATCCGAACTTCTCGCCTGGTCCCGAATCGTTCGGCGACGCCCCCACAGATGTCTTCATCCACTCAAAGTAGTCGAGTGGAACGTGTTCTAAACACACCTTCGTGTTGTGTAATCGTTATCACGATCCCACGGTGTGGCACACACGCATCGACTGTCTCTTATGTCACATTAACAACACTGGTAACTCGACAGTGAGCTTGCTGGTACAGACCGACCCAGCCGGGTCCGGCCACACCCACATGAGAGGGAATCCGATGGCCTCAACTCAGGTCAACGACGTCTCGGCGGTCAAGCTGCGCGCATGGCGTGTGCTCACGATGCTGGCGTCACTCGTCGCCGTCATCGTCGGGCTCGTTGCCATCTTCATGAGCGCTGCCTGACAACGCTTTACAACTCTTGACGCCGGTATCGCCGAGCTGTCGATGCCGGCCACCGATCGCGATGCGGAACTGTCCGGCAGTCCCGCCCGCGATCAGCAGAGGGCCGTCAGCGCCTCGTCAGCACCACGTTTCCGAGGGCCGGTGCATCGTCGCGGTCCGCCACGGATGCGGAGATGAGAAGGCGAGATCCGTCTTCCCACACCTTGATTCGTAAGGTCTCACCCGGAAAGACGATACCGGCGAACTTCGCCGCATATCGCTCGATCTGGTCCACGTCTCCGTCGAGCAGCGTGTCCGTGACAGCCCGGCACACTGTTCCGTACGTGCAGAGCCCGTGGAGGATCGGCCGGGGGAAGCCCGCCATCTCGGCGAACTCCGGACTTGAGTGCAATGGGTTGCGGTCGCCGCAGAGGCGGTAGAGAAGCGCTTGTTGTGGAAGCGTCTTCTCCTCGATCGTCCGGTCCGGTTCGCGGTCGGGGTAGGCCACCTTGTCCGAACTCCCACGCTCGCCGCCGAATCCGCCTTCCCCCTTGGCGAAAATGGCCGAACGCGCAGTCCACAGCGGCTCACCGGCATCGTCGACCGTTGTCGACTCCTGAACGATGACCGCCGCCGAGCCCTTGTCCTGGAGTTCGGCGATGGTGGTACGCGTGGTCGCGGAACCCGAAGGCGGGATGGGGCGATGCATGGTCACCTCCTGCGAACCGTGAACCACTGCGGCAAGGTCGATCTCGATGCCGGGCATCGAGACCTTCGGTGGCTCGGTCTCGTGGAAACTCGCAGCGACGGTTGCGAATGTGGGCAGCACTTTCGGTTCGGCGTCGTGCAGGTACCGAAGGCTGTTCGCGTCCAGCGGGTCTGCTCCTGCGCCGACGCCCAGGTGATACAGCGCGATGTCGGAGGCGTTCCAGCTGAATGTGGTCTGGCCGACCTCGGCGCCGAGTGCGACCGACGGATCGATGGGCATCAGCTGGCCTTCTCGCCGGCGGCACGCGACCGCTGAGCAGTGTCGGCGATGTCCAGTGCGGCAAGGTATCCGAAGACCATCGCGGGCCCGATGGTGGCGCCGGGACCGGCATAGGTGTGGCCCATGACCGGCGCACTCGTATTGCCCGCGGCGTAGAGCCCCTCGATGATCGACCCGTCGGCGCGCAGAGCGCGGCCCGCCGCGTCGGTGTTGATCCCGCCCTTGGTGCCGAGGTCGCCCGGCACCATCTTCACAGCGTAGAACGGTGCCTTCTTCAGAGGGCCCAGGCTGGGGTTGGGCTTGTTGGTGATGTCGCCGTAGTAGTGGTCGTACTGGCTCACCCCGCGCCCGAAGTCCTCGTCCTCGCCCTTCTTCGCGAACTCGTTGAACCGCTCGGTGGTTCGGGACAGACGGTCGGCGGGCACGCCGATCTTCTCCGCGAGTTCGGCCAGACTGCCGGCCTTGGTGATCACGCCGGACTTGAACCACTTGCCGGGCAACGGCTGACGGCCCGACACCGATGCGAACATGTACCGGTTGCGGTAGGTCTGGTCGAACACCAGCCAGCACGGCAGGTTCTCTCCTGGCCCCTCGCCCTGGCCGAACTCGCCGCCGTACATCCGGTGCACCGCTTCCACGTAGGGCAGTGACTCGTTCATGAAACGTTCGCCGCGGTCGTTGACCATGAAGCTGCCCGGGAGTGCGCGCTCGGAGAGAGCAAACCACGGCCCGCGGGGGAGCGGGATCGTCGGACCCCACCAGGCGTCTTCCATGAAGCTCACGCCCGCACCGATTTTCAGGCCGGCGTTGATGCCATCGCCGGTGTTGGACTCCGCGCCGGTGGTCCACTGCGATCCGATGGGTTCGCGCTGGTATTTGTGGCGCATCTCCTCGTTGTGCTCGAAGCCGCCACACGCGAGCACCACGCCGTGCCGGGCGCGGATGGTTCTCTGCTTGCCGTCGGTCTCCACCACCACGCCGACGACGCGACCGTTCTCGGTGACCAGATCGACGAGTCCGGTGTTCAGGTGCAACGGGATACCGGCCTGACGGACACCGAGGAGCAGTTCCGCGGTGAGGGCGGCGCCCATCGCGATCAGTCGTTTGCCGGTCAGCTTGGCCACGGCGAACCGCGTGGCGACCTTGATCGCGCGCAGGGGCCCGCGCCAGTGACGCAGTCCTGTGCTCAGCCAGCGGTAGTCCGACTGCATCACCACCACGTTCAAAGGGGATTTGCTGTACGGAGGGTGCAGGGTCTTGATGTCGTCGCCCAGCTTGCGGGAGTCGAACGGCTTGGGCTCACAGGAACGCCCGCCCACCCGGCCGCCCGGCGCCTCGGGGTAGTAGTCGGAGTAGTTCTTGACCCACTCCAGTTCGAGGGGCGCGTGCTCGCTCAGGAAGTCGAGCGCTTCGGGGCCGCGGTCGATGTAGGCGTCGATGCGCTCGGGTGCCACGCCGTCGCCCACGATGGCGCGGACGTAGGTGCGTGCGGCCTCGGGATCGTCCTTGACGCCGTCGCGCTTGAGCACCTGGTTGTTCGGGATCCAGACACCTCCACCCGACCGGGAGGTGGATCCACCCCAGTACGGCGACTTCTCGATGATCACTGTGTCGAGGCCATGAGCGGCGGCCGTGATGGCCGAACTCATACCGGCGCCACCGGCGCCGACGACGATCACATCGAAGATCTCGTCCCCAGGAATCTCTTCCGAACGGCTCATCATTGCCCCTTCGTGCATTGCCGAGCTCTACCCTCTAGGTAGAACACGTTATAAACTCACGTCCATGGCAGGCTATACCAGCCTGGAAGGCATTGGCGAGTGCCTGACAGCCCCAAAACAGAAACACGTTCCAGTGCCCAGCTCGTACTGCAGGAGGAGCCACCAGTGACCGTTTCCGACCAGGAACGTCAGCGTATCGCCGACGATCTGGCCCGGGCCGAGGCGACCGCGGTCGCCATCGATCCACCGGTGGTGAGCCACCCGGATCTCGACGTCACAGACGCCTACGAGATCCAGCTGATCAACATCCGCAGGCGGCTCGACGCGGGTGCGTCGGTTGCCGGCCACAAGGTGGGCCTGGCGTCCGAGGCGATGCAGAAGATGATGGGGGTCGACGAGCCGGACTACGGTCACCTGCTCGACGTGATGCAGTATCACGAGCACACCCCGATCGATGCCACCAAGTTCTGTTACCCCCGGGTCGAGGTCGAGGTCGGTTTCATCCTCGGCGCTGATCTGCCCGGCGCGGGCTGCACCAACGAAGACGTGATCGCGGCGGTCGAATGGGTGGTTCCCTCGATCGAACTGATTGACAGCCGCATCCGCGACTGGAAGATCTCTCTGCCCGACACCATTGCCGACAACGCGTCGTCGTGCGGTTGGGTGCTGGGCGAACAGCGCGTCCGCATCTCCGACATCGACACCGGCAACATCGACGCCACCCTGCACCGCAACGACGAGTTGATCGCCGAGGGCAACTCGAGCGCGGTGCTCGGTCATCCGCTCAACGCGGTGTCCTGGCTGGCGCGCAAGGTCGAGAGCTTCGGTGTTCGCCTGCGAAAGGGCGACGTCATCCTTCCGGGCACCGCCACCCGGGCGATCGACATCCGGTCGGGGGACCACTTTGTCGCACAGTTCGCCGGACTCGGCAGCGTCACCCTCGATTTCACGTAGCACCGCACACATCACCACAAACTTTGGCAAGACCTGAGGTTAGGAGCACCACCCGTGGCACAGAAGGTCACTGCAGCAATCATCGGTTCGGGAAACATCGGAACCGACCTGATGTACAAGTTGGCGCGTTCGGAGGTGATCGAGCCACGCTGGATGGTGGGCATCGACGCAGACTCCGAGGGCATGAAGCGCGCGGCCGACCACGGGCTCATCACGATGGCGGGCGGGGCGGACGAACTCCTGGCGTCAGAAGAGAAGCCCGACATCATCTTCGAGGCCACCTCGGCCTACGTGCACCGTGAGTACGCCCCGAAGTACGAGGCGGCCGGCATCACCGCGGTCGACCTCACCCCGGCTGCCATCGGCCCTGCCGTGGTCCCCCCGGCGAACCTGCGGGAGCATCTCGACGCGCCGAACACCAACATGATCACCTGCGGCGGCCAGGCGACCATTCCGATGGTTCACGCCGTCTCGTCCGTGGTGCCGGTGGTGTATGCCGAGATCGTGGCGTCTGTGTCGTCCGAGTCCGCCGGACCGGGAACGCGCGCGAACATCGATGAGTTCACGCGTGCCACATCGCGGGCAATTGAGACGATCGGCGGCGCCGACCGGGGTAAGGCGATCATCATCCTCAACCCGGCCGATCCGCCGATGATCATGCGCGACACGATCTTCTGCGCGATTCCCGAGGATGCGGACACCGATGCGATTGCTCAGGCAATTCTGAAGCGGGAGAAAGAGATCCAGGAGTACGTACCCGGGTATCGGTTGTTGCAGGAACCGCAGTTCGACCCGCCCAGCGTGGGCAACGGCGGGATGGCCCGAGTGTCGATCTTCGTGGAGGTCGAAGGCGCCGGTGACTTCCTGCCGCCGTACGCCGGCAACCTCGACATCATGACCGCCGCCGCCACGAAGGTCGGCGAAGAGATCGCTAAGAAGAAGCTTGCCGAGAAGGCAGAAAAGGTGGGTGTCTGACATGTTCGCGAATTCAGCAGATCTGATGGCAGATGCCCGGAAATACAGCGATACGTTGGACATCCGCATCACGGATTCGTCGTTGCGTGACGGAAGCCATCACAAGCGTCACCAGTTCACCGAGCAAGAGGTGCGTGACATCGTCGCCGCCCTCGATGGTGCTGGTGTTCCGGTGATCGAGGTGACCCACGGTGATGGTCTGGGTGGGTCGTCGTTCAATTACGGGTTCTCGAAGACTCCTGAGCAGCAGTTGATCCGGGCGGCGGTCGAGACGGCGACGACGGCGAAGATCGCGTTTTTGATGTTGCCTGGTTTGGGGATCAAGGACGATATCCGGGCGGCGCAGGACAATGGTGCGCAGATCTGTCGTATCGCGACGCATTGCACCGAGGCTGATGTGTCGATTCAGCATTTCGGGTTGGCGCGTGAGTTGGGGCTCGAGACCGTGGGGTTCTTGATGATGTCGCACAGTCAGCCTCCCGA
>NZ_JAHVCV010000009.1:0-192536 GCF_051487485.1 Williamsia muralis
TCGCACAATGACAATTCATTGGCCGACCCCTCGAGTTTTGTTCACACCAATCTCGTCGGCACATTCTCGATACTCGAAGCGGTACGTGCGCATGACGTGCGCTACCACCACATCAGCACCGACGAGGTGTACGGCGATCTCGAACTCGACGATCCCGGACGCTTCACCGAGCAGACCCCCTACAACCCGTCGAGCCCCTACTCGTCGACCAAAGCAGGCAGCGACCTTCTGGTCCGGGCCTGGGTGCGCTCGTTCGGAGTGCAGGCCACCATCTCCAACTGTTCCAACAACTATGGCCCGTATCAGCACATCGAGAAGTTCATTCCCCGTCAGATCACCAACGTGCTCAGCGGGATTCGTCCCAAGCTCTACGGGCAGGGCGCCAACGTGCGGGACTGGATCCACGTCAACGACCACAACGACGCGGTGTGGACCATCATCGACAAGGGGCAGATCGGCGAGACCTACCTCATCGGCGCCGACGGTGAAGCCGACAACCGCACGGTCATCGAGACGATCCTCGAACTGCTCGACCAGCCCAAGGACGCATTCGACTTCGTGACCGACCGGCCCGGCCACGACATGCGTTACGCCATCGACTCCACCCGTCTGCGCACCGAACTGGGCTGGCAGCCCAGGTTCACCGACTTCCGGTCCGGGCTCGCCGACACCGTGGCGTGGTACCGCGACAACACCGATTGGTGGCAGCCCCTCAAAGAGGCCACCGAGAGCAAGTACGCCACCACCGAACGCGTGGTGGGTTGACCTCGCCCACCGGCGACCCAGGGGACCGACCGGGGAGCTAGACGGCGCGGAAGTACTCGACGGTGCGCCGAACTCCTTCGGCCAGCGACACTTGCGGGTACCAGCCGAGTACGGCGCCGGCGAGTGAACCGTCGATGGATGAGTCCCTGACGTCACCGAGCCGGGCCGGTTCGTACACCGGTTCGTCGGGAGCGTGCGCGGCCTCGGCGACCAGGGTGTGTAGTGCCCGGTCGGATGTGGCCTCCCCCGTGCCGACGTTGAAGCGCTGTCCGCCACCGAGTTCGCCGCCGGCCAGCACAAAGGCCTGCACGACGTCGTCGACGAAGACGTAGTCGCGGGTATTGCCACCGTCACCGAACAGTTTGGTGGTGCTGCCCGACAACAGGTTCCGCGCGAAGATGGCCACCACGCCGGCTTCGCCGTGTGGATCCTGCCGCGGCCCGTACACGTTGGCGGGCGCGATGTGGGTGCAGTCCAAGCCGTACAGCGAGCGGTACATGTTCAGGTACACCTCACCGCTCACCTTGGCGGCCGCATAGGGACTCATCGGCGCAACCGGTGCTGATTCCGCCACCGGTAGGTGCTCCGGCGACCCGTAGATGGATCCTCCGGACGAGGTGAACACGATCTTGCGAACTCCCGCTCGTCGGGCGGCCTCGGCGAGCCGTACGGTCCCGACGACATTGACCTGGGCATCGGCAACCGGATCGCTCACCGAGGCGCGCACGTCGATCTGGGCAGCGAGATGAAAGATCACCTCGGGCTGCGCCTGCGCCACAACCGTTTCCAGGTCCGCAACGGTGAGATCGCCCTCGACGATCCGACATCCGCGTTCGACGGCGCCGGTCAGGTTGGACCGGGTACCCCGCGAGAAGTCGTCCAGAGCGACAACATCGTGGCCGTCGGCCAACAGCCGATCCACGAGTGTCGAACCGATAAACCCGGCGCCGCCGGTGACCAAGGTGCGCATCACTTCTCGCCTTTCCGTATCGCGTCCGCGACCTCATAGATCGTCACGTTGCCCTGCCGATAGACCTCGCGCAGACCGGGCGCACCGTTCTCGCGCAACGGAAGGAAGGGGTCACCGAACCGGCCTTCCGCGAGGTTGGGTGCGCCGTTCTGGAACCACCAATAGCTCGGTGGTGCATCGATCACGTACCTGATGTCCAGGTCCCGGACTATCTGGTCGATACGCGGATCCGCGCCGATCCGGGCGACGTTCCAGTACACATCCGACTGACGCTGGCTGAAGTCGTTTGCCCGGTAGAACGGGAACAGCGGGGTCAGATCCGCCACCGGGTACATCCATCCACTGCCCTGATCAAGGTTGTTGAGGATGACGGTGCTGCGCGCCTCCGGCTGCTGCGCCAGCCACCTGTAGGCCTCGACGTCCTCGACACCCACATACGCGCCGCTTCGGTACTGGACGGCGATCTTCCCGTTGTCGGCGTATCGTACGGCGCCCGCGCCGGCGACGATGAGCAGGCCGACCACTGTCAGTGCAGGCAGCGCTAGCCGGTTTCGCTGCCAGACCGATTTCTGGGCCAGCAACCGCGCGACACCGAGAACCAGTACTCCGAGCCCGATTCCCGCAGCGACCGCGGTGAACATCGACACCACAAAGGTCAGTCGATGTGGCGAGTTGTAGAAGTATCCACCCAAGGCGCCGAACAACTTCGACGGCAACCCGCCGAGGTCGTAGACCGCGTTCGCCGTGGTGACGATGAACGCCAACCAGGCGGCGACCACAGCCCAGTTGCGTGACCACACAAGCCAGCCCAGCCCGATGGCGGCCGGGATCAGCAGGTACAGCAACGGGTATTGATGGCCGAGCAGATCGGTCCCGTTGAACGCGGCGCGCACAAACGCCTTTGCGACGCCGGCATTTTCATCGCGGAAGTCGTAGCCGGAGAGTTCGTTGTTCTCCGAGATCTTCAGGGTGCCGATGATCACGGGGCTGATCAGCACCAGTGCGCCCGCACCGATCGCTGCGAGCGTCGCGACATCACCGCCCCGACCACGTACCGGCTTCCACAATGCCTGCAGCAGCCACCAGGATCCGACGATCACCGCCATCACCACCAGCCCCGACGGATGGGTGGCTGCGGTACCGGCGATCGCGAGCACAGCCGCGAGCACCCGGCGACGATCGCCGACCGCACTGATCACGAGCACCGCGGTGACCGGCGCCAAGGAGACGCCGACCGCGTTGGGGACTGCCGTGAACGCGAGTTCCACGTAGGGCAACGATGGGAAAACGGCCGTGACCGCGGCGGCAAGAGCTGCAAAGACCGCGCTGCGGTCGGGATCGAATCGCTTGCGGCCCAGCCAATATGCAAGCGACCCGATACTGATCGGCAAGGTGAACGCCAGCGATGCCGGGGAGTAGATGTTGTACAGCTCCACGGTGTTGGCACCGGTCAACGGGTAGAGCAGAGCGCCCAGGTCGTGCCATGTGTTCGGGTAGTAATTGAATCCGTGCGTGTCGTAATTCATCAGCTCGCCCATGTGGAGCGACGACCCGTCGCCGGTCTCACGGATCCACTGCAGAGCATCGGCATGCCACAGGGCGTCCCACACCTGCGAGATGTTGTTCAGGCCGAAGAACGTGGTGCCGATCAGTCGCCGGATCGACGTCAGGACGATGATCAGGGCACCCAGCAACACACCGGCGGCAACGGTCAACAGAGCCGGGCGGCTGATCGGGGGCACCTCGGCGGCAACCTCCGGGGCCGGTGACCCGAATCGGCGGGTTGCGAGGTCCCACCCCCACGCCACCAGCCAGGACACCCCCACCATCACGGCAGCCGTCCCGACGTTCCAGGGGATGGACAGCGCCCCGTAGAGCACGGTGAAGATGCCGATCATGCCGAACGTGAGCGGCGCACCCGCGGCGACCGCCACCGGCCACGGCAATGACATCCGCCGTCCGACCAGGGCCCCGGGCACGATCAGGATCACCGCGGTGACGACCGTGATCCACGCGGCCAAAAGCATGCATTCCCTTTTCGTTGGCTGGGGCGGCCGGCAAGGCGGCCGGGGACGTTGCTTCTGCACCTTAGTGGAGGTGTGTGAGACGCCGCGCCTCCGCCACTCGCCACTACCGTGGAACACATGGACTGGCCTCGGCACATCCCCACACTGACCGATCAGGTGATCACCCTCCGACCCTTCGTGCACGACGACATCGGTGCCGTACTCGCGGCCAGTCAGGACCACGCGACCGCCGAGTTCACCGTGGTTCCGAGTCCGTACACCGAGGCCGACGCCCGCGACTTCGTCGAGGATCGGTCGGTCAAGGTGTGGCCGGGGTTCGACGTCGCGATCGTCGATCCCGACGACGCGTTCCTCGGGGTGTGCGGTCTGCGTGCCAAGGACGACGACGCGGTGACCGAGATCGGGTACGCAGTGGCTCCCTGGGCACGCGGCGCCGGTGTCGCCACCCGGGCGACCCGGCTGCTCATCGAGTTCTCCTGGCAGCTCGGTGCCGTTCGGGTGGAACTGGACGCCTACACGGAGAACAAGGCGTCACGCGCCGTTGCCCGCAAGTGCGGGTTCACCCAGGAGGGTGTGCTCCGATCGGCAGCACCCGGCAAGAACGGTCGCAGGCACGACCTCGTCGTCTTCGGTCTCCTGAAGACCGACGAGGTGCCCTGAACCCCGGAACCCCGGGCTCGATACTCGAACTCACAAGCAGGCGGACTAGACGCTTGCGTGCTCGCGATCGGCGAGGATCTCCAGGATCTGCCGCACCAATTCGTCGGCATCGGCGCCCGTCGTATCGATCACCAGGTCCGGGTTCTCCGGCGCCTCGTAAGGCGTGTCGATCCCGGTGAGTCCCTTGAGTTCGCCTGCGCGTGCCTTCGCATAGAGCCCCTTCGGGTCGCGACGCTCGCACTCGGCCAGCGGCGTGGCCACATGGACTTCGATGAACGGAAGGTCGGCGGCGGCGGTCAGTGCCCGGGGAATCTCCCGGTCACTGCGCAGCGGCGACACCAGCGATGCGATCGCCACCACCCCGGCATCGGCGAAGAGCCTGGTCAGATGCCCGACACGGCGAATGTTCTCGGCCCTGTCCCCGGCCGAGAACCCGAGGTCGTCCGACAGCCCGTGGCGCACGTTGTCGCCGTCGAGCAGATAGGCCACCCGGCCCGACTCGACCAGAGCACGCTCGAGTGCCACCGCGACGGTCGACTTGCCCGACGCCGGGAGGCCGGTGAGCCAGATGACCGCTCCCCGCTGACCGACCGCACTCCACCGATGGGTGCGTTCGAGGGAGGATGGATGCCACTTGATGTCGCTGCGTGTCCGGGCGCCCGGCTTGACCTCTCGAGGCTCGGTGATGGTACCGGCGCCCACCGTGTCGTTGGAGTTCTCGTCGATGAGGATGAACGCGCCGACATCGCGGTTGTCCGCGTACGGATCGGCCACCACGATGGAGCTGGTGCGCAACGTCACCGTGCCGACGTCGTTCAGCGCGAGTTCCACGGGATGCGGATCCTCGCCGAGTGTCTCGGGATCCAGTCGACTGTGCAGCTCCTGGACCGTGGCGCGCACCGTGCGCGTCGCCTGCTTGAGCGCGATCCGGTCCCCCGCACGAAGCGGCGTCTCCGAGAACCAGCAGACCGTGACGTCGAGTTCACGGGCGGCGACCGGTAGGTGCGCATCCGGTGTCCCACTGACGATCATGTCGCCGCGGCCCACGTCGATCTCGTCGGCCAGTTCCACCGACACCGACAACGGAGCGACGGCTACGCTGCGGTCATCGTCGAGGGTGTCGAGCGCGGTGACGCGACTCTTGGAACCCGACGGCAGCACCACGATCGGATCACCGACCTGCAGGGTTCCCGCAGACAACCGGCCCGTGTAGCGACGACGCTCGCCGGCGGCCGGCCGCGACACCCACTGCACCGCAAGACGTACCTCGGTCGGTTCGGCGGCGGGCGCCTTCAACTCGACGGCCTCGAGGAACTCCAGCAACGTCGGACCGGTGTACCAGGGGGTGTTGGTCGAACGGCTCACGACGTTGTCGCCGATCTTGGCGGCCAACGGAACAACGGTGAGGTTCTGGACACCCAAACGTTGTGCGAGCACGTGCAATTCGGCTTCGACCTCGGCGAAACGCTCTTCGCTGTAGCCGACAAGGTCGATCTTGTTGACCGCCGCGACCAGGTGGGGCACCCGGAGCAACGTGGCGATCCGGGCGTGGCGGCGGGTCTGGCGTACCACGCCCGCACGGGCGTCCACCAGTAGCACCGCCACGTGTGCGTTGGACGCACCGGTGAACATGTTGCGGGTGTACGCCTCGTGACCGGGGGTGTCGGCGAGGATGAAATTGCGTGTGGCCGTAGAGAAAAAGCGGTAGGCCACGTCGATGGTGATGCCCTGCTCGCGTTCGGCCCGCAGACCGTCGGACAAGGCGGCGAGGTCGGCAATACCTTCGGTGTCGGTGACCGATTCGAGGTGATCGAGCGGCAGACTGTCGGTGTCGTGGAGCAACCGGCCGATCAATGTGCTCTTACCGTCGTCCACCGAACCGGCGGTGGCGAGCCGGAGCAGTTGGCGTGTCATCAGAAGTACCCCTCCCGTTTGCGGTCTTCCATGGCCGCGGCGGACGTGCGGTCGTCTGCGCGGGTCTCGCCACGCTCGGACACGGTGGATGCGGAGATCTCGGTGACCACGTCGGCGATCGTGGTGGCCCGTGACCGGACCGCTCCGGTGATGGTCAGATCGCCGACAGTGCGATAGCGCACCCATTCGACAGAGGCCGACTCCCCCTCGGCCGGACTGGTGAATTCCGAAGTGGCCAGCAGGATTCCGTCACGCTCGAACACCTCGCGCTCATGGGCGAAGTAGATCGGCGGCAACTCGAGGCCTTCGAGCTCGATGTACCGCCAGATGTCGAGTTCGGTCCAGTTGCTCAGCGGGAAGACGCGGACCTGTTCGCCCCTTCGGATGCGCCCGTTGTAGAGCGACCACGGTTCGGGTCGCTGCGCTCGTGGGTCCCATTGACCGAACTCGTCGCGGAAGCTGAGCACCCGCTCCTTCGCCCGAGCGCGTTCTTCGTCGCGCCGCGCGCCGCCGAACGCCGCATCGAACTTCCCGGCCTCCAGTGCGTCGAGCAGGGTCCTCGTCTGCAGACGATTGCGCGAGCCTGCCGGTCCGCCGACCTCCTGCACCCGTCCGGAATCGATCGAGTCCTGCACCGAACCGACGATCAGCTTGTGCCCGCCCTCGGCGAGGCGCCGGTCGCGGAAGTCGATGACCTCGGGGAAATTGTGCCCGGTGTCGACGTGCAGCACCGGAAATGGCAGAGGCGACGGCCGAAAGGCCTTCTCTGCCAACCGGAGAAGCACGATCGAGTCCTTACCCGCAGAGAAGAGCAAGACCGGTCGCTCAAGTTCGGCCACCACCTCACGGATGATGTGCACCGCCTCGGCTTCGAGAACTCGCAGCTCATCGACGTGGGTCACGTCGGCCGTGATCTGCGTTGTCATACTGGCAACCCCCTCTGTTGGGCCTCGGCTCGGTATCGCTCTACCCATTCACCGGACCGGTTGTTCGCTTGACGTTCCAGCACCGGCGGCGGCGCTGCGGCAGGGTCGAGATCGAGGGCGGCGAGGATCCGCGATGTGACTCCGGTGGAGTCCTCCGCCAGCTCGCCGTAGTCGACCTCGAACGGCGCGATCGACTCCTGCTCGAACCAGGTGCGCCACCCGCGCTCCTGCTCGCGGAGGATCGTGACCAGGTGCGCGATACCGTCTGCGTTGTACTGCGCCGCCGCATCGACCTCTGGTTCTGCGTGTCCCCGCCACACCTGCGTCTGCACCGCACGCCAGAACGACACTGCCTGCGCCACGACGTCTGGCCGGTTCACCTTGATGTACAGCGGTTCCTCGCCGATCACGTCGGCGATGGCGGACCGGAGGTCGCCACCGGATCGGCCCGTGAGGCCCTCGGCCCGGTCGATCACCAGCGGAACCTGATTCCACATCAGCTTGCCGCCCCATACTCCGTTGGGGGTGCGCGCCTCGCGCGCGATGCGCTCACGCCATTGGTCGCTTGTCTCGGTGCTCGGCGTCCCCGTCCGCAGCGGGGCCAGCAGGGCGAGCACGGCAGGATCGGTGACGTCGGCGAACCACTGGCGCGGTTGCGGCGGCAGTGACGTCGATGGCAGGTATTGGAAGAATTCTTCGGGTTCTCCGGCAATCTTGCTGGCCCGCAACGATTCGACGAGGAGGGTGCTACCGCTGCGTTGCGATGCGCATACGAGGTAGGAGCTCGGAGCGGAAGCCATGGATTCGAATATAGAGATCACACCGTGTGGGTTCCCCAGCCGCGGCGGCTGATATTCACCACGATTCCAACCGTTGACAGCTTTCGGCGATTGTGTCGGTCAGAATCGGTCCCGGTGGCGTTCCTGTTCGAGGACGGCGTCGAGATCGGAAAGTCGTTCCATCGACGCCACGGCCCGCCGCGTTCGCATGTTCTTGGCGAGCCGATCACGGTGACGATGGGTGAAAGCCCAGTAGCCGGCGGTGAACGGGCAGGCGTCCGCGCCTATCCGCTTGCGCGGATCGAACTCGCAGTCCTTGCAGAAGTCCGACATCTTGTTGATGTAGGCGCCGCCCGAGCTGTACGGCTTGGTCGCCATCTTGCCGCCGTCGGCGTGCTGACTCATGCCCACCACGTTGACCGGCATCACCCATTCGTATCCGTCCACGAAGTTGGCGGTGTACCAGCGGGTGAGCTCGTCCGGGTCGTAACCCTGTTGCAGCGCATGGTTTCCCAGCACCATCAACCGCGGGATGTGGTGGACCCATCCTCGGTCGTGGACGCCGCCCAGAGCGTCGGAGAGGCACTTGGCCGTCACCGCGCCGGCGTCGAGATCGCGGAACCAGTCGGGCAGCGGCCGATGCGCGTTCAATTCGTTGTTCCCGGTGCGATAGTCGCGACCGAAATGCCAGTACAGATGCCAGACGAACTCACGCCACCCCAGGATCTGCCGGATGAACCCCTCGGCGGAGGCCAACGGGACCGATCCTTCACGTGCGGCGGCTTCGGCGGCATGAACCGCGTCCAGCGGGTGCAGCAGCGACAGATTCAGCGGCACCGACAACAGCGAGTGGGACATCGACCAGTCCCCGCCCATCATCGCGTCCTCATATGGTCCGAAGTCTGCGAGTCGATGATCGATGAAGGTCTCGAGGGCAGACTGTGCCTCCGTCGCCGTCACCGCGAACAGCCGCGGCCCGTCGACACCCGACCACGGTGCGTCGAGTGCGTCGAGGTCGGCGCGCACCTGCTCGTCGATCCCGTCCTCTTCGGGCCACCAGGGATCGGGCACTCCCAGCGTCGGCGTCTTGGGCGGCGACTTCCGGTTGTCGTGGTCGTAGTTCCACGCCCCACCCGTCGGTTGATCGCCGTCCATCAGGATGTCGAAACGCGTGCGCTGATCGCGGTAGAACATCTCGAGGCGAAACCGTGAACTGTTCCCCGCCCACTGTTCGAAGTCACTTCTGGGCAGCGCGAACGACGGGTTGGGCAGTACCTCTTCGACGAGTCCCTCCGCCTGGAGGCGATGCACGAAGTCGTGAGCGGCCCACGAGGTCGGCTCGTGCACCACCACCGGCCGGCCGAACTCGATGAGGGCGTCGCGGTACCCGTTTGCTTTCAGATAATGCGCTCGATCGCCGAGGTCGTCGGCCAGGTGCCGCATCCCCGACAACAACAGATGCGCCTTCTGCCGATGGCCTGCCCGTCTCCGCAAGGCCGCGGTGGACTCGATGAGGACCACCTCACGACCGAGATGACCCTCGGCGGAGTGGATATGGGAACCGAGTTGGTCGGCAAACAACCACAGCGGCGCCGAAGAATCGCTCATTTCGTCCAGCGTACGGTTTGCTCAGCGGCGGGCCACGGAATCGACGATCTGGTCGATGAAACCGGGCGTCACGTCAAGACGCTGCATCGCGGTTCGATAGATGATCGGCCCCAGTGTTCTTGCCACCACGTCCGTCCGATCGAGTTGTCGATCCAGTTCGCCACGCTCGACGGCCTGGTCGATCATCCCTTCCATCACCCGGTACGTCCGCTCGATGAGTTCGGCACCGAGGTCTGCGATCACCGTGTGGTTGTCGGCCTCGGCGATCATCAAGGCGATGAATTGCCGACTGGTCGGCAGAGCCAATTCCGCAGCGGCGTGCGTGAGCTGATTCCGCAGCCACTCGTCGAATGGTTCGTCGCCGGGCTGCATGATCGTCTGATCGATGTCGCGCAGGGTGTCGACGAGCAGGTCCAGTGTGGTCGGCCAGTGCCGGTAGATCGTCGCCCGCCCCACCCCCGCCTTGAGCGCGACACGCTGATGCGTGAGCCCCGAGGCGCCTTCTTCCTCGAAGATGCGGTGCATCGCCTCGATGACCACTTGTCGCGTGCGGGTGATCCGCGCATCGACGGCCGGTTGTTCAGTCACGTATCGAGCATATGCGAGTGGCTGTGTCCGATCCTTACGCAAACGAATGTTCGTGAAGCCGGCAACTATATTTCACTTTCTTTTTGTCGGCCCCATCGAGAAATGTTTGCGGACTCCCCGTACTCTCATCTAAACGCGTTCGACCAGCGACAACAAAGAACGCCCTGCCGAAAAGAAGAGAATTGTGCGAGACGATCAACACGAACGGAATGTGATTGCAACCGTTCTCACATATGCATTTGTTCTCTTGATACTGGGCGGCGGAACCGCCGTTACTCTTGCACTCATTCAGGTGACACCGGAGAACCGTTCGCCCACGGTCGCCGACAGCAAGTCAATTGCATCGCTCATCGCCGGGGCGCCACAGACCCACCAACTGGGTGACGCCGTGGTGGTCGACACCGGCGGCGCCGAACTCCGGATCACACTGGACAACGTGCGCGCGGGCGCCGAGGGGGCAGACTGCTCGGGCGGCTCGCTCCACGTTGTCGATGCCACGGTCCAGTTGGTGCGCGGCACCGCACTTCTCGAGCCCGCAGAGCTCACTGCGCGCACGTCGGGCGGAAGCCAATTGACAACCGTCGCAACAGCACTCGAGCACCCACTGGAAGCGACAACCCTCACCCGGAACGACGTGGCCACGGGTTCAGTCGCGTTTGTGCTGCCCGCCGGCGAGACAATCGTCGCCCTGTCGTTCGCGGGCGGTTCAGAAGTGGCGACCTGGACGGTGCCCGATGACACCTCCGGTCCGCTCGAGCCCTGAGGTCAACTCGAAAGACACTCTGGTCTGCCGGACTACAACGGCAGAGACAGCTCTTTCGCGCCACCCGGTTGTGAGCCGACCCGCCGGAACCACTCGGTTCCGAACGCAGCTTTCAATTCCTCGTCCGCCATTTTCAGCACGGGGCCGAAGTCGCCGATCTGGGTCTCGTGCACCTGCATCGCCGCGCGCTTGGCCGCAATGGCCGCAGCTACGTCCACCCTTGTGGTGATCTCCGCTTCCGGGGTGCCGAACGATTCGAAATCGATCGGCGAGTCGTCGTTGTTCCATTCCGGGTTCGACATCATCATCTCGCGCATCTGATCTCGATTGATCACGCTCTCGTACACGTTCTCCACGCCGGCGATTTCCGCGGCGCGCATTCCGACGCGGTGTACCTGGATGTGGTCGGGGTGCCCGTAACCGCCATTGCTGTCGTACAGCGTGATGACATCCGCCTTCTCCTCGCTGAGCACAGCGGCCAGGCGTTCGGCCGCCTGCTCGACGGGGACGTTGGCGAAGGCGTCCGGGCTGTTGTTCTCCGGCGTGCCGGCCATCCCAGAATCGGCGTAGCCCAGCATGACCAGGCGGTGCGCGCCCAGGATGCGGGCAGACTTCTCGAGTTCGGTTCGCCGGCGTTCGGCAAGCGATTCGCCCGGGCCCAGCAGTCCGTCGGGGACCTCACCCGCGGCACCGTCGGTGGCCGTGACGAGGACCACCCGGTGGCCGGCATCGGCGGAGAGGCGGATGATCCCGCCGGTTCCGAACACCTCGTCGTCGGGATGAGCGTGGAAGCAGACGAGGACACCCATGAATCAACCGCCACCTAGTGTTTGCCGAATGCACCAACCGGCACCGATCGGTGCCGGTTCTGACGTGGAGCCGCCTGCGAGAATCGAACTCGCGACCTTTTCATTACGAGTGAAGCGCTCTACCGACTGAGCTAAGGCGGCGTGCTGCCAAGGCAGCGCAGACGAGTCTATCGACCGGAGCCGACAGCAACCAAACCGGCTCAGTCAGTGGACTCTCGAAGCGGCAAAAGGCCCAGCTCCACGGCTTTGTCGATGAGATACCGCGTGGTCGCGATCCGGTCCGGCAAATCGTCTCCGGGCGTGAGGACATCGAAGCCGTTGCGGATCAGCGCCGACCCGACAAACCCCGTCCACACATCCGCGGCGGCCGTCGGCAGGCCACCATCGGCCAGCCCTTGGACGAACTGGTCCACAACGTCCTCGATGAAGCGTTTGCCCATCACGATCGCCGGACTGCCCCGGCCGAACAGGAGTTGCCCGAGGTCGTACCCGACCGCATGACGGGGAAATTGCGCGGTGTCGATCAGGACAATCGTGTGAGGATCACACGGATCCAGCCGCAGGTTCTCCGGCGCGGCGTCTCCGTGTACGGGCGTCTGGGGCAATGCGTGGACCACGCCGAGTACATCCTCAAGATGTCCACCGACCCAGAGCAGGTCGCTGACGAGTTCTTCGGAGACAAGGCCACGTGCGGCATCCCCCATCGGTCCTGCGAGAAGCGGGAGCAGACCGGACATGACGCGGCCCCTCGCGATCATCGTGAGGGCGAAGCCGTCGTCGAAAGCCTCGGACATCGCCGATCCGGCCAAGGTGCGACGGCCGGCAAGTTCACCGAGCAAGCGCGCCGTGCCTGCGATCTGTTCGGCGGTGAACGGCGCAGATGCCTCGCCCAGGTCCTCCATCCACATCGTCCGGAGGTGGTCGCCGTGCCACTGCGACTCCAGGAGACCGACCGCGCGCATGCCCTCCGGGCACACCGCCGTGAGTTCGGTCAGCACCTCGGGCTCACCCGACCACGGGAACGTCGCAAGAAACATCTGCCGGTCTGCTTCGGAGAGCTGAGCAAGCATCGGCCAGCCGCTCGGATGCCGCAGCGCCTTGACCACCGAGGTCGACGAACCGTTGGACCCGGCGATACGCACACGCCAGAGGCCACCTGTGCCTGGCGCGGCGACCTCGAAGTCGAGCGGCCGGGCCGAGTAGGTGAAGGGCGCGGTCACGCCGAGTGCACAAGCGACGGTGGACAACGTGTTGCCGGAAGGAAGCGGCATCTCGATCATGGTGGACACCCGCCAGAGTAGTAAACTAGCTTGATCAACTCGCTTTATACTAAAGGAACTTTACTAAATGGCGCAACGGTCTCCTACGAACCATCTGGCGGCCCTGATGGACGACGCGTTCACCCGATTCCGCCACGACCTGCTCACACAGCTCGGCGATGCGGGGCCGCTGCGCCCGTCGCATCTGCGGATCCTCGACTCCATCGACAAGGACGGAACCCGGCCCAGCACTCTCGCCGAGCGCACCGCGATCACGAGGCAAGGCATCTCGCAATTGATCGGTCACCTCGAAGAGCACGGCTACGTCGAATCCATAGGCGACCCGACCGATCGCCGCGCCACGATGATCACGCCGACTCCCCGTGGGATGGCCGCGGTGAAGCGAACGCGCGAAGCGATCGGTGAGGTCGAACGAGTCTGGGCCCATCGACTCGGCGCAGATCGTTTTGAGGTCTTCCGCACCTGCCTCGAGGAACTCGGAACCGCAGAATCGTCGGCGACATGAACGCCCGCCGCATTCAGTGGCGCAGAGCCAAGCCGATCTTGGCGACCATCGAATCGACCGCGAACTTCGGTTTGACGTTGAAGCTCAACGACTCCCGGCACTCTAGAACCGCCTCGACACAGGCCAGCAGCTCCTCGCGGCGGGCGTAGCCGGCCATCGCGACGGTCTGCTCGGACATGTCGGGGTGCATCGCGGTCACCGACGATCCGTACGACGCGGCCAGCGCATCACGAAACAGGGCAGCCAGGTCGACGAGAGCCCGGTCGAGGAGGTCGCGCCCGGTGCGCGTCTCCCGGGACTTCTGCCGACGTTCGAGGTCCTTGAGGATTCCGGCCGAACCCCGCATGGCCCCGACCGCACCTTTACCCGTGCCGCCGGCGCCGAGCGCCGTACGCATCTCTTCGGTCTCGGCCTCGTCGAGTCTGGCGCTGATGGCCTTGGCCGCGGCGTCGGCCGACTTCACAAGAGCCTCGGCCGCCGAGTACGCCGTCGCGTCCCTGGTGGCCGCCCGTGCGACTGCCAGTGCCTGCTTGCGCTGCTCACGAGCTTCGTCATCGGTGGCCAGCCGTCGCGCCCGGCCGACATGGCCGCCACACACCGACGCGGCCCACTTCGCCATCTCCGGATCGATGCCGTCGGACTCGATGAGCACCTCGGCGATCGAGGCCACCGACGGCATGGTCAGCGCCACGTGTCGGCACCGCGACCGGAGTGTCACCGAGATGTCCTCGGGATCGATGCTGGGGGCGCACAGCAAGAACACCGTGCGAGGTGGCGGCTCCTCGACCGCTTTCAGCAGCGCGTTGGCCGCTCCTTCGGTGAGCCGGTCGGCATCCTCGATCACCACAACCTGCCAGCGACCCACGCTGGGACGGCGCGCAGCGGTCTGAACGATGGCTCGCATGTCCTTCACCGGAATCGACAGTCCCTGCGGGACTATCCTCCGAACATCCGAATGTGTGCCCGCCATCACAGTTGTGCACGCGTGACATCGCCCACATCCGGGCGAATCGGTCACCTCACATTGCAGCGAAGCTGCAAAACACTGAGCCGCCACAGACCGCCCCGAACCGGGCGGGCCGGTGAACAGCCACGCGTGTGTCATCGCCGATGAGCCGGAGTCCGGGTCCCCGGCAAGCAGTGGTAACGGGTCATTTCCGTGCGCTTGAAGGTCGCGCGAGGCGGCGAGCCGAACTGCGGCAACCGCCGCCGATGTGAGTTCACCCACCACCGCGTGCTGGCCGACAAGTCGATCGAACACAGTTGTCACAGGTCAAGCCTATCGGGCGGCTCCGACTGTCGTGTTTAACTCTTGCAAGCAGCCAGCTACCGTGGTCACGTGGTCGAGAGACAGTCACGCGTACAACGGGGATGGCACCTGTTGCGCTGGCTGGTGCGCACACCGTGGCCGGTGCTGGCTCTGGACATGCTCCGGGCCAATGTCGTCGGTGCCCTTTTCACTTTCGCATTCCTCCGGTTCGGTCTCCCTCAGCAGACGTCGGTCCAGTTGTCCGAGATCAGCGGCCTGAGCCAGCTGGTGTTCGTTGTCTACCTCTTCATCGCCGGCCTGGTGAGTGCGTACGCCACCATCGCCCTGTCACTTCCGGTTCTCGTCTGGACCCGCCGACGATCGCGACTCGACAACGAGAGCGCACGCCGACGCGCCCTCCGCCTCCCGGTACTGCTGGTGCAGGTGCATGGCGCCCTGTGGTTGCTCGGCGGCGCGATCTTCGCCCTGCTCAGTCTGTCGCAGTCAGCGAAGACGGCCATCGTCGTGGCACTCGGTTCGTTCGTCGGCGCCCTCATCACCTGCGTGCTCGGCTACATGCAGTCGGAGAAGGTACTCCGGCCCATCACCGTTGCCGCGATGGCCAACAACCCCGAGAGCGCCACGGCCCCCAGCGTCACCCAGCGCATCATCCTGTTCTGGATCATCAGCGTGGCCGCTCCCCTCTGCGTGATCATCGCGCTGGTGATCGGTCAGCAGATCGGCGTGATCGACACCGACGCCGCCGGTCTGCAACGCCCTGTCCTGTGGATGGCGATCGCCGCACTCGCGTTCGGTTCGATCGGTCTCGTGCGCGTGGTGTCCGCCATCGCCGACCCCATCAAACAACTCCGGTTCGCGCAGGCCGAGGTGCGTGAAGGAAACCTCGACACCTCCGTGCGCATCTACGACGGCAGCGACCTCGGCCTCCTGCAAGCGGGGTTCAACGAGATGGTCGCCGATGTGCGCGAGCGCCAACAGCTCCGCAACCTGTTCGGCCGCTACGTCGGCGAGGACGTCGCGCGCCGCGCCATCGAGATCGGCACCGAACTCGGTGGCGAAGAACGCTACGTCGGCGTGCTGTTCGTCGACATCGTCGGATCGACCCGACTGGCCGTGAACCGGCCGCCCCGCGACGTCGTCAACCTGCTCAACGAGTTCTTCCGGGTGATCGTCGACGTCGTCGGGCGCCACGGGGGCTTCGTCAACAAGTTCCAGGGCGACGCCGCCCTCGCGATCTTCGGCGCACCGTTGGATCAAGAAGACTTCGCCGGCCACGCGCTGGCCGCGGCCAGGACGCTGCGTCAGGAACTGGACACCGCGCTGGGCGACACCGATGTGGGCATCGGCGTATCAGCGGGTAAGGCGATCGCCGGACACATCGGCTCGCAACAACGACTCGAGTACACCGTCATCGGCGACCCGGTCAACGAGGCGGCCCGGCTGACCGATCTGGCCAAGTTCGAGCCGAGTCGCGTACTCGGTTCGGCCCGCGCCGTCTACCTGGCGTCGTCAGAGGAAGCCGAGCACTGGGACATCGGCGAAGGTGTCGAACTACGTGGTCGGGGCATTGAGACACGTTTGGCGAGGCCGAAATACGAGGTCGAGGTCTAGTTTCACCAATATCGTCCCCGTCGGCCGGGGCGGAGGGACATATGCCCTCAGCCGTTGCTGACGGGGACGATCGTGGTGGCTAGTCCGCCTTCTTCTTGGCAGCAGCCTTCTTAGCCGGAGCTTTCTTCGCAGCTGTTTTCTTGGCTGTTGTCTTCTTGGCAGCGGCCTTCTTTGCCGGAGCCTTCTTTGCCGGAGCCTTCTTGGACGCCTTCTTGGCCGACTTCTTCGCCGGTCCGCGAGCACGCCTGTCCGCCAACAACTCCGACGCACGCTCGTCGGTGATCGACGCGACGTCATCGTCTTTTCGCAGGCTCGCGTTGGTCTCGCCATCGGTGACGTATGGACCGAAACGGCCGTCCTTGATCACCATCGGCTGCTCGGACACCGGGTCCTTGCCCAGCTCACGCAGCGGAGGAGCAGCTGCTGCCCGACCGCGGCGCTTGGGTTCGGAGTAGATCTTCAACGCCTCATCCAAGGTGATGTCGAAGATCTGGTCCTCAGACGTCAACGAACGAGAATCGGTGCCGCGCTTCAGATATGGCCCATAGCGACCGTTCTGTGCGGTGATCTCCTGGCCTTCGGCATCCTGCCCGACAACCCGTGGCAACGACAGCAACTTCAACGCGTCGTCGAGTGTGACCGAGCCGATCTCCATCGACTTGAACAGCGATCCGGTGCGCGGTTTGGGGCCGGCCTTCTTGGCTGCCTTCTTCGCGGTCTTCTTGGCGGTCGCCTTCTTCGTGGCGGTTGCTGTGCCACCGCCACCCGTCGGGGCGTCGAGTGGGGTTGCGCCGTCGTCGAGCGGGGTCGGAGCCGGGGGTGGAGTCAACGCCGGGACCGAACTGCCGTCGTCGCCTTCGTCTTCCGGATCCGGGAGGATCTCGGTCACGTACGGACCGAAACGTCCTTCCTTGGCGACGATCTCGTGCCCGGTGAGCGGATCGACACCGAGGGTGCGGCCCTCTTGCGGTGTGCTGAAAAGCTTTTCGGCCAATTCCAGCGTGAGCTCGTCGGGTGTGATGTCGTCGGGCAGGTTGGCGCGCTGCGACTCCGGTTCGCCACCACCTTCTGGGGTGACGGTGCGCTCGAGGTACGGACCGAACCGGCCGACCCGCACGTACACCGGGCGACCTTGTTCGTCGTCGAACAACCTGATCGAGTTGACCTCACGGGCATCGATCTCTTCTAGGTTCACGCCGACGAGTTTCTTGAGCCCGGTGCCGGCCTGTCCTTCTGCTCCCTCTTGCCCGTAATAGAAGCGGGTCAGCCAGGCGGTGCGATTCTCTGCGCCTTGCGCGATCTGGTCGAGATCGTCTTCGAGGGTGGCCGTGAAGTCGTAGTCGACAAGGCGTTTGAAATACGCCTCGAGCAAACCCACCACCGCGAACGCGATCCAGGACGGCACAAGAGCCGAACCCTTCTTGTGCACGTACCCGCGGTCCTGGATGGTGCCGATGATCGACGCGTACGTCGACGGGCGTCCGATCCCCAACTCCTCCAACGTCTTCACCAAAGAGGCTTCGGTGTATCGGGCGGGTGGGTTGGTGGTGTGCCCGTCGGGACGCAGCTCGGTTGCGGTCAGAGACTGACCTTCGACGAGATTCGGGAGGCGACTCTCGGCGTCGTCGGCGGTGCCGCCGGCCTGCTCGTCCACCGTCTCCACATAGGCCGACAAGAAGCCCGGGAAGGTGATGGTGCGACCGGACGCGGCGAACGTGCAGGTCTCGCCGGTTTGAGCCTTACCGCTGATCCGCAGACTCATCGTGGTGCCGCGCGCGTCGGCCATCTGCGAAGCGACCGTGCGCTGCCAGATCAGCTCGTACAACCGGAACTCGTCGGTCTGCAGCGCCGAAGCGACCTGACCAGGCGTCCGGAAGGACTCACCCGCCGGCCGGATGGCCTCGTGCGCCTCCTGCGCGTTCTTCACCTTGCGGGTGTACTGCCGCGGCGTCGGATGGACGAAGTTGGCCCCATAGAGATCACGGGCCTGGTTACGGGCGGCCGTGATGGCCGACTCGGACAGCGTGGTCGAGTCGGTACGCATGTAGGTGATGTAGCCGTTCTCGTACAGCCGTTGTGCCACGCGCATGGTGCGGTCGGAGGTGAACCGGAGTTTGCGGCCGGCCTCCTGCTGCAGCGTCGAGGTCATGAACGGCGCATACGGGCGGCGCGTGTAGGGCTTCTCCTCGACCGAGGAGACCGTCATCGCGGCGCCTTGGAGCCCTGACGCGAGCGACACGGCACGCGACTCGTCGAGCACCGTCACGCCGTCGGACTTCTTCAGCGCACCGGCGGAGTCGAAGTCGCGGCCACTGGCCACGCGGTCGCCGTCGACACTGACCAGCCTGGCGCCGAAGCTGCGCGGTGTCGCTTCCGCGCCGGCGTCGAGCGTGGCAGCGATGTCCCAGTAGGTTGCCGACCGGAACGCCATCCGCTCGCGTTCACGCTCGACGATGATGCGGGTGGCCACCGACTGCACACGGCCTGCCGAGAGCTTCGGCATGACCTTCTTCCACAGCACCGGCGACACCTCGTAGCCGTACAGGCGGTCGAGGATGCGTCGGGTCTCCTGGGCGTCGACCAGGTCTTCGTCGAGGTCACGGGGGTTCTCGGCGGCAGCCCTGATGGCCGATTCGGTGATCTCGTGGAAGACCATCCGCTTGACCGGGACCTTGGGCTTGAGGGTCTCCAGGAGGTGCCAGGCGATGGCCTCACCCTCCCGGTCACCGTCTGTCGCGAGATAGAGCTCGTCGACGTCCTTGAGCAGCGACTTGAGCTCGGTGACGGTGGACTTCTTGTCCGGCGAGACCACGTAGAGCGGCTCGAAGTCGTGCTCGACGTCGACACCGAGTCGCGCCCAGGGCTGGCCCTTGTACTTGGCGGGCACGTCCGCAGCGCCGCGTGGGAGGTCCCGGATGTGTCCGCGGGATGACTCCACCACGTAGTTGTTGCCGAGATAAGAAGAGATCTTGCGGGCCTTGGTCGGAGACTCGACGATCACGAGCCGGCGCACGACACCGCCAGTCCCGCGGGCTGTTGTACCTGAATCCGCCACCGTCTTTGCCTGCACCTTTCCCTGGGCCTTCTGGCCCGTTTGTACCTTATGTATAGCGCTACTGACACACCTCTACCTGATCTGCCACCCGCGAAACCGGTCGGGGCCCGGTGTTCGGACCCCCCTCGGACAGGGTGTCGTCGCAGCTCAGCGATCGATCGACGCGCCCGTCAAATGAATGGCCAGCATGCGGCCGCCCCGGGGATGTCCGGAGCCTCACCCACTGATTCGATCAGACGCGTCAAGCGGCGTTTGCCCGCGATCCGCAGGGCGGGGGCGGCGCCCCGCGTGCCCACCAGCGTCGGCGCCACCCCTGCGCGCATCACAGCGGTGGCCAGAGCCCCATGAGACTCAGGGGTGTGCGGGTCGAGTCCCAACAGGTAGCGGTCGACGTCACGCTGCCCGGCAGCGATCACCCACAGACGCAACGCCCGGGGGCTCGGCACCCACGTCGCGGGCATGGTCTTGATCGCGCCCTTTGTCCAAGCGCGATGGAGCGGCTCGAGAGCCCAGGTGGTGGCCGTACCCACGAGCGGCGAACCCTCCGACGACACCGAGACCTCAGGAGTCAGTCCGCACCGTTCCATCTCGTCTGCCAGCGCTTGGGCCCGCCAGTCGTCGGCCACGACCACCGAGACGCGTGCGCCGCGAGATCCGATCGTGGTTTGTCCTGCCGACGCCAACAGACCGGCGAGATCGTCCACAGACGGTTCGTCGGTCTCCGCGGAGAACATGGACAGCTGACCCACGATAGAACCGTACGGTATGCGAGCCGGAAAACGGCTCACCCCCGGACACCGGAATGCGGCGACCGGGGGTGAGATCGTCGAGCACCGAAAGAATGCCCGAATCAAACGGAGGTTCCTCGCGTGGTGCGAAGGTCCTCGGGGAGTGACCTACAGCGCGCGAACGCCGGTGGCCTGTGGGCCCTTGGTGCCCTGACCGACCTCGAACTCGACCCGCTGGTTCTCCTCGAGGGTGCGGAATCCGTTCCCCTGGATCTCGGAGTAGTGGACAAACACGTCGTCCGGTCCATCATCAGGCGCGATGAAGCCGAAGCCCTTCTCCGCGTTGAACCACTTCACAGTCCCCTGTGCCATCTTGCTTTCCTTTTCTTTCACCCGGGTGCGGCGGGGAGTTACCCCGCCGGGCCGGTTCCGACCGCCATACCTACTGGCGCCGCTCGCGAGACGAACCCGCGCACCAACCTTCAGTACCACGCTCGCAACACGATCCCGAGAGATCGGCCAAATGCTTGAACCGCCCCCCAGAAGCTGCGACCGAGATCAGTGAATCATGTTCCGGGCGTGCACAACAGTCGAGAGTTCAATCTGATTCCAAACGTGGCCACAACCGTGATTGTCGGCAGCACTCGGTACGATTACGACGTGGTGAACTGGCTTTATGAGTAGTGATGATTTCGGCTCCGCGCTACTGGCGCGGACTTTGGCCGGAATCTCCCCTGATGAATCGCCACTCACGCACAAGTCGGTAATTCCGAGCCGGACAGCATCTTTCGCCGAGTGGCCGAACTGGGTCGCTGGTCCGGTTAGGGATGCGCTTGTGGAGGCGGGTGTTCGCAGGCCGTGGTCGCACCAGGTGGCGGCCGCCGAACACGCCTGGGCCGGTCGGCATGTGGTGCTTTCCACGGGCACCGCGTCCGGTAAATCGCTCGCCTACCAAGTGCCCATCTTGAGCAGGATGCTCGCCGACCCGCGGGCCACTGCGCTCTACCTCGCGCCCACCAAAGCCCTCGGCGCAGACCAGCTCCGCTCCGTCAGCTCGCTCCTGGCCGGGCGAAAGGAGTTCCTGCACCTCCAACCCTGCGCGTACGACGGAGACACCGAACCCGCGGTCCGGCAATGGGCGCGCGAACATTCGAGGTGGATCTTCACCAACCCTGACATGCTCCACATCGGAATACTCGGCTCCCACGGGCGATGGCGGCATTTCTTGCGCGGCCTGCAATTCATCGTCGTCGACGAATGTCACCACTATCGCGGCGTATTCGGGTCACATACCGCCCTGGTGTTGCGGCGCTTGCTGCGATTGGCACGCGCAGTCGGTGCAGATCCGGTCGTGATCGGGGCCAGCGCCACCTCGGGAACGCCGGGTGCGGCTCTGAGCAGACTCGTCGGCGCCCCCTGCGAGGAGATCACCGACGACGGGTCGCCCCACGGTGCTCGCACCGTCGCCTTGTGGGAACCCGGTTTTGTACCCGAGATGACCGGCGAGAACGGTGCGCCGGTGCGTAAGCAGGCCGGCGCCGAAGCCGCCCGCATCCTCGCCGACCTGGTACTCGAAGGCGCCCGGACGCTCTGTTTTGTACGCAGCCGCCGAGGAGTGGAGCTGGCCGCACTCTCGGCCAAACGCATTCTCGACGAGGTCGACCCCGAGTTGTCGTCGCGGGTCGCCGCTTACCGCGCCGGTTACCTCGCCGACGACCGCAGAGTGCTCGAACGCGACCTCGCCGACGGTCGACTACTGGGAGTCGCGACCACCAACGCGCTGGAACTCGGCGTCGACATCAGTGGTCTCGATGCCATTGTGGTGGCGGGTTTTCCGGGTACTGTCGCCTCGTTCTGGCAGCAGGCCGGCCGCGCCGGCCGCCGCGGTGAGGGTTCCCTGGTGGTGCTCGTCGCCCGCGACGACCCACTCGACACCTACCTCGTGAACCATCCGGAAGCGTTGCTGGACAAGCCCGTCGAGGCGACGGTCACCGACCCCACCAACCCGTACGTGCTCGGCCCCCAATTGCTCTGCGCGGCAGCGGAGATGCCGTTGAAAGAGGCCGAGGTCGACGCGTTCGGCGCGCGGGAGCTGCTCGAGGACCTCGCTCGGCAGGGGCTCATCCGTCACCGGAAGGCAGGCTGGTACGTCGCGGCGGGCGTCGATCCTCATGGCGCCGTGGACATCCGGGGCGGTATCGGCGGCCAGGTGATGATCGTCGACGAGACCAGCGCCCAACTGCTGGGCACCGTGGACACCGGCCGGGCCATGTCCACCGTCCACCCCGGTGCAGTCCACATCCATCAGGGTGAGAGCTACGTCGTCGACGAACTCGACCTCGAGGACGGGCTTGCTCTGGTGCACCCAGAAGAACCGGACTGGACCACCAGCGCCCGCGAGACGACAGTCGTGGAGATCACCGAGGTGATGCAGGAACAGCGGCACGGGCCGTTGAAGGTCTCCCTGGTCCGCGTCGACGTCACCCACCAGGTGATCGGTTACCTGCGTAAGTTGCTCACCGGCGAGGTCCTGGACTCGGTGGAATTGGACATGCCGCCGCAGACGCTGTCGACGCGGGCGGTGATGTACACGATCGAGCCCGAGGCACTCGAGGCGATCGGGATCGACGAGGTCGACTTCCCCGGCGCGTTACACGCCGCCGAGCATGCAGCGATCGGCCTTCTCCCACTGGTGGCCACCTGCGATCGATGGGACATAGGCGGGCTGTCGACCAACCTGCACCCCGACACGGGATTGCCCACCGTGTTCGTCTACGACGGATATCCCGGCGGCGCCGGGTTCGCCGACCGCGGACATGAGGCGTTCGGGATCTGGATCAAGGCGACCCGGGATGCGGTGTCGGGCTGCGGTTGCGAGGCGGGCTGCCCCTCATGTGTCCAGTCACCCAAGTGCGGAAACGGCAACGACCCGCTCGACAAGGCGGCCTCCATTCGCGTTCTCGATCTGATCCTGCGTGAGTTGCCGGACAGCTGAGGCCTCGTTTGGCGGTTCCGCGTTGTCGGTGTCGCGGTGTCGGTGTCGCGGACCTCGCGGCTCCCCCGCCAGGCTGTGTCGACCATCTGACTGAAATAGCTTTGATTTGCCGGGGTGAGACAGGAATTCGGGTTCTTTACGCCTTGTTTGGGCTTACCGTTGGATAACCAAACTCGTTGAAGGATTCGGCAGAAGGATTGACGATGTCTCAGAGCCCCGGGCAGCCCGACCCGTACGAACAGACGCGGTTCAGTCCGACGTCCACACCACCGCCCAGTGGTCCACCGCAGGGGTATTCGCAGCCGGGCGGCCAGCAGAGTGGTCAGCCGGGTGGCCAGTCCCAGGGACAGTATGGCCAGCAGCCGCAGTACGGACAACCGCAATACGGGCAGCCACAGGGCCAGCAGCCGCAGTACGGGCAGCAGCCCCCGCAGCAGTACGGGCAGCAACCGCAATACCCGCAGGCTGGGCAGACCCCGTACCAGGCCGGCCAGAATCCCTATGGCGGTAGCCCTTACGGCGCGGGACCGTACGACGCGGCGGCCACCGGACCGACCACGCTGTCGAAAGCGGTCAAGATCATCGGCGGCGTGATCGCGGCACTCGGCTTGCTGACCGTGATCGCGGCGTTCTTGCCCTGGGTCACCGGCATCGTGGAGGTCAATGGCCTCGGCGACTCCGACTACGGTGTCAAAGACGGCATGATCACACTGGTCCTGGGACTGGTCGCGGCCATCTTCGGCGTGGTCTCCGCGCTGATCGCCAAGCGATCACCGCTGCATCTGGTCGCAGGCATCATCGCGCTGATCGCCGGTCTGCTGATCGTGCTCACCTCGACGATCGACATCGCCGACATCAGCGACTACAGCCCGCTGCTCGAAGTCGGTTTCGGGTTGTGGCTCACTCTCATCGCTGGCATCGGTCTGGTGATCGCCGGGATCGCGGGCATCGTCAAACGCAAGTAACCACCCCTATTCGGCCGGGCCCGCGCGGGCAACCGCGCGGGCCTGCCGCTGTCCGAAGACACCCACCTCCACCCCCACGGTCACCGTCAGCACCACATCACTGCCGTCGACCGTGCACGACACCACACCCGCCGACATTCGACGAGTGATCACCTCAGCCCGGCCACATGGGTCGGCACCACCGAGCACCAATGCCTGCGCCGCGGCGAGCGCGCCGAGATCAGCAGCCGATTGCGCCTGATGCCGGGCCGAAACCGCCGCCCCCACATACACAACCAACACGACCAATCCCGCCAGCGCCGCCACCACACACGCCCCGACCACCGTCGCCGACCCACGCTCATCGGCAACAACCCTCACGGGTCCGCACCCTCCGGCTCCACCGCCGCGACCGCATCAGCACCCACATCGAGCATCGGGAACAGCGGCACAGACGCACTCACCCGCGCCACCACCACATCACCTTCAGTGCGAATCCGGACCTCAGCACCCCGCGGACCGACCTGCGCGGCAACCTCTTCGGCCCGACCCGAATCACCCTGCGCCGCAATCCGCGCCGCCTCACGTGCGGCATCGATACACCGCACGTGAGCCGCCACCGCAACGATCCCCACCACCCCCATCACCACCGCAGCAACAATCGAGGCGATCGCAATAGCCGCCTCCACCGTCACCATCCCCCGCTCGTCAGACACCAGACGAGCCCGACCACGACGAATCATCCGACCGACGTCTGCAACGCCTTGTCGATGATCCCCGTCAACGCCGACACGATGTTGTCGCCAGTGACAACGGTGTACAGAATGGCCCCGAACGCCGCGGCAGCGATCGTCCCGATGGCATACTCGGCGGTCGACATCCCGTCCTCGTCTGTCATGAGCAGCGCCGCGCGTGCCTGCGCTTCTCGAAACACTTTGTTCATCATGGTTTCTCCCCTTTTTCGTGCCGCGGTGATTCCGCGGCAAGTCTTCACAGCAGTCCCCCGCCGAACACCGGTCCGGCCAATCCGATGACCACCGGCACGATGCCCAGACAGACAAAGGCCGGCAGGAAACACAGGCCCAACGGACCGCTGATGGCGACGCCGGCGCGCTCGGCTGCCGCGGCCGCGCGGTCTTGCGCTTCGGCCCGCTGACCCTCGGCCAACTCCCCGAGGCCACGCACCGGTGACGATCCGGCACGGGCCGAACGTCTCGCCATGGCGGCCAGAGCGTGGGCGGCCGGGTCGGCGTCGTCGGGAACCGCCCACGCACGCAACGGGTCCGCGCCCAGCGAGAGGAGATCGGCGGCCTCGGCGAGGGTTCTCCCCAGGGCCGGTGGCGCCGAGTCCGCCACCACGCGGGCCGCCGTACCAACCGGGAGTCCCGACCGCAGGCACACCGCAAACAGTTCATAACTCGCCGCCGCAGCGAAGGGCTCATCGCCGCCCATCGGCTTTCCCAGCCAACGCGGCTCCCGACTACGGGGTGTGCGAGCAGGCGGACCGACAACACGGTAGGTGTGCCACACCGGACCTGGCACCAGCCACAATCCACCCGCCCCGGCCACGGCGGCGATCACCCACGGGGTCACAGTGCGGTCACCTTGCCCACGATCCTGCGCGACCACAGCAGGCCGCAACACACCAGAGCCACCCCCACCACCAGCAGCACGCCACCGAGGCCACCGCCGAGCAGCACCGACAGCGGGGCCGCCCCGATGGCCTGCCCCAGCACGATCCCGAGGACCGGAAGCAATGCGAGTACCAGTGCGGTGGCCTTCGCGCCGGCGAGCGCCGCTCGGGTTCGCTCCCGAAACCGGTTGCGGGCCATCAGGTCCGATCGCACGGACGTCAGCAGTTCGGCCATCGGCAGTCCATACTGTTCCGCGGTGCGCCACGCCACCGCGACCCTGCGCCACGACTCGCGCTGATTGCTCTCGACCTGCTCGATGCCATCGGCTACGTCACCCCCGAGAGCGGCCCGACCGGCCATCATCTGCAACATCTCGAAGGTCGCCGCACGATCGACACAGTCTTGTGCGGCCTGCCGGCACGCATGAGCGGGGTGAGCACCGACCCGAAGCTCGGCGATCATGACCTCGAGCGCTGCCAAAGGCCGGGCCATCTCGGCCGCCGCGTCGTCCTCTCGTCGTCGCGCCACCACGGCCAGGTAGGTCATCGCCGACGCCATGGCGGCTGCGAGTGCGGCTGCCGGGCCGAAGACCGCCAACGCGACCACCGGTGCCGCACCGGTGAAACACGCTGCAGGATCACCGATTCGCCGACGGGGAGGGCGGGCCGTACCGGCCAGCCCGGCTGCGCGCAGATGCTGCGGCGTTCGAGGCCACATCAGCAGTGCGACCGCAACAGCGGCGACGACGGCGCTCACCACCGCAGCCTCGAGCTCAAAAGGTCGGCGAGATCCGTTGCCGCTTCGGAGAATCCGCCATCTCGATCCCAGACCGGCTCGATCTTGACGAGGCCGTCGTCGCCGCGGCGGACCATGCCGATCTCGGCGACGCCCCGGGCTCCCGAGGCGTCGCGGAAGACGCCGATCACGACGGAGATGGCTGCGGCCAGCTGACTGTGCAAGGCCGGGCGGTCCATGCCACCGAGCGCGGCAAGCGCCTCCATCCGTGCGGGTACCTCCGCCGTGGAGTTCGCGTGCAGCGTTCCCGCGCCACCGTCGTGTCCTGTGTTCATCGCCGTGAGGAGGTCGACCACCTCGGCGCCGCGGACCTCACCGACAACAATGCGATCGGGGCGCATGCGCAGCGCCTGGCGAACCAGCGCGCGGACCGGAACCTCCCCCGCGCCTTCGACATTGGGCGTGCGGGCCACCAGCCGCACCACATGAGGATGGCGGGGGGCGAGTTCGACCGCGTCCTCGACACACAGAATGCGTTCGGCCGGATCAACGCGGCCGAGCAGGGCCGACAACAAGGTTGTCTTTCCCGCACCGGTCCCCCCGACAACCAGGAAGGCCAACCGGGCGTCGATGATCGCCTCCAGAAGGGTCGCCGCCTCCGCGACGATCGCACCCGACGCGTCGAGGTTCTGCGTGGCCGGCCGGAGAACTCGCAGCGACAGACACGTGCCGTCGA
Source organism: Williamsia muralis (assembly GCF_051487485.1). Taxonomy (GTDB): domain Bacteria; phylum Actinomycetota; class Actinomycetes; order Mycobacteriales; family Mycobacteriaceae; genus Williamsia; species Williamsia muralis_B. The sequence continues at coordinate 27,303 of NZ_JAHVCV010000009.1, forward strand.
CGGCGATGGGCGGGATGACCGCGTGCAGGCGCACGTTGTAACCCCGCCTGCCGACATCGGTGAGTTGACCGTCCACCCAAGGCTGCGCGTCGTCGAGCCGTTTGCCCGCGGCGAGTGCCAGCCGCATGGCCAGTCGCCTGACGGCATCGTCATCCTCGAACTCGATCGTCGACGGCTGCAGCCCGTGGCCCTGGTCGACCCACACCTGCTTCGGGCCGACCACGAGGATGTCGTTGACCGTCGGTCCCGCCAGCAACGTCTCGAGCCTTCCGGCGCCCACCAATTCGGTTTGCAGGAACCGCAGCGCGTCGAGGAGATCGGTGTCGCCGAGGACACCACCGGCTTCTTCCCGGACCACCGCGGCCATCACCTCGGGGGTCGGGTCTTGTGCGGTCGCGGCCAGCCGTTCCCGAACACGGGTCAGCAGGGCCGCCCGACTGGTGCCGGCGACATCGGTCCGAGTGGTCATCTCCGCCCCCTGCGTGAGTCGACGCCACGCTGAAGCACGGCTTCCGCGGTCCGCCGCAGCGGGGATCGTCGGCCGAGTACAAGGCCGCCGGACTCGAGCTGCCAGGGAGCCTTTGGGTCCGACCGCGTCGCACCGAGCAACGGGAGACCGATCACCTCGGCCACCTGCCGGGCCCGCAGACCCCCTGGGGCAGGACCACGGACCACCACCTCCAGCCGCCCGCTGCGTGAGCCCATCCGTCGCGCCACCTCCCGGGTGGCCGCGCACGACCGGATGGTCGCCGAGCAGACGACCACCACGACGTCGGCCGCCTCCACCACGGCCGCCGCCAGCTCGTCGTCTCGCCGGGGCAGGTCGGCGACCACCACATCACCGTGTGCACGGCAGGCGTCCATCGCGGCGAGCGCCGTCTCGGGCCGCACAGGCTGCGCGGATCCTCGGCGGCTGGTCAGGACGGCCAGGCCACCGCGCGCGTGGGGCAGGGCGGCGTGGAGTGAGTCGGCTGCCACCTGACCGCTCTCCAGAATCAGTTCCTGCCAGCGAAGGCCGGGTTGGTCCTCGATGCCGAGCATCAGGTCCTGACCTCCCCCCAGATCGTCCAGATCCAGGAGTAGTGCGTCGGCGCCCTGTTCGGTCGCCAGCAACCCGACGGCAGCCGCCAAGGTCGATGCTCCAGCGCCGCCGTGCCCAGCCAGCAGAGCGACCGCGACACCGGATGGGCCGGTCGGTGTGCGGATGCGCGACAGGGCGGAGACGACGGCGTGCTCGTCGTCGGGGAGGACAAATCCGTCCTCGGCCCCGAGAGCCAGCGCCGTGCGCCACATGTCCGGTCCACTGCCTGTCAGCCCGATCACCATGACGCCGGGCCGGCGGGGCAGACCGGCCGACAAAGTGGCGTCCACGGTGGTCGCGTCGACGAGCACCGCGGTGGCCTCGGACCACTCGCGACGACAACGGTCAGGTGCCGCACGCCACACCTGATAACCGGAGGCTGCTGCGACACGCGCAACGTCATCGGCGACCTCGGGCGAGACCATGACGAGCACGGTGGGTGATTCGGGCATGGACCCAGCATCGGGTACGCCACCGACCGGGGAACCTGACCAAACCCTGCATCTGTGGATGGCTGACGGTCTGTGGACAACTCGATCCAGAGGACAATCGAGCAGACACCACGCGCCATACAGAACAGCAGGTCAGGAGGGTGAAATGCGGGGAATGATCGTGTGGGTCAGATGACCGACATACCCCGGAAATGGGGACGACCCCGGCCAGGGGGGGAGGAGGCCAGGGTCGTCGCGTTCAGCCCCGGGGGGTCGGGCTGAAAGCCCCGGATCAGGTCCGGGTAATTACGACTATACACAAAAACTCCGGATTGATTGCAACTTCAACCATTTGTTTTTCCTCATGCCGATCCGACATCGTTAACGGCCTCCGCTGTAGTCCGAACCGATGAATCTGCGCTCGGAATGGACGGCCGACGTACCCTCGACACGTGACTTATTCCTGGCCCGCGGACGGTGGTCCGGGATCCACCTCCGGCCCGCGGATCGCCGCCTTCTTCGACCTCGACAAGACCATCATCGCGAAGTCGAGTTCGCTGGCGTTCTCTCGCCCGTTCTTCGACCAGGGGCTCATCAACCGCCGCTCGGTACTCAAGTCGTCGTACGCCCAATTCATGTTCTTGCTGTCGGCCGCCGACCACGATCAGGTGGAGCGGATGCGCAAACACGTCACCGAGATGTGCACGGGGTGGGACGTGGATCAGGTGTCGTCGATCGTTCGCGAGACGCTGCACGACATCGTCAATCCTCTGGTGTTCGCCGAAGCCGCGGACCTCATCGCCGGCCACAAGGCCCGGGGTCACGACGTCGTGATCGTGTCCGCCTCGGGGGCCGAGATCGTCGAACCGATCGGCGAGATGCTGGGCGCCGACTATTCGATGGCCAGCCGGATGAAGGTGATCGACGGAAAGTATGCGGGCGAGGTCGAGTTCTACTGCTACGGCGAGGAGAAGGCCGCGGCGATGAACGAGATCGCCGAATCCGTCGGGTACGACCTCTCGCAGTGTTTCGCCTACTCGGACTCGATCACCGATCTGCCGATGTTGCAGGCGGTCGGCCATCCCACCGTCATCAACCCGGACCGCGCGCTGCGCAAGCAGGCCACCGCGCTCGGCTGGCCGATGTTGTCGTTCACCAAGCCCATCTCCATCCGCGATCGCCTGCCCAACACACCGTCTCCCACCGTGACCGCTTCGGCGGCAGTCGGTTTGGGCGCCGTGGTCGCCGGCGCCCTCACCTATTCGATCCTGGCCCGCAAGCGCCACTGACGCGCGACGCGCCGGAGCCCATCGGGAAACACGAAAAACGTTTCCGCCCAACGGGAAATGTCAATTTCGAATTGATGGGCCCGAGGTCTTGATGTGACCGCGGTCACGGTGTAGAAAGTAGTTACGGAAAGCGCGGAAAGCCAAGTTCGGGCCGGAAGAGAAGGATCGGACTCCTGACCGCGCACTCCCAGCACGGATACCGAGCACCCACGCGCAGCACGCCGCGGGAGGCACCAGGTTGCGGGCCTGCGAGATCCGGCGTCGAGTTCGAGTGAGTTCCTTTGGGTGGGAACGACATCGAAGCGGCGGCGGAACACTACGCCTAGGTCATCCCACACAACCACCAAAGCACGCTTGGTAACTCGGGTCCGTGCTAGCGGGCGGCGATCGGAACGCGGAGGCGAACCGGTACGCCGCCCGCAGCGCGTTCGGGGCAGGTCAGTGCGTTCAGATCAGGTCGACGACGCTCATCGCGCCGCTTCGGCGATCGAGTTCGCCTCTGCGGCACCGGCTTCGAGAGCATCACAGCACAGCAGCACCCATTCCCGGATACGGTCGGGGTCTCCGGAACCGAAGGCGGTCGAACTGTCGCGGTACTCGCGCACGCGCTGGAACCACGTCACCTCGGGCACGCCCAGGTTGTGTGGATCGAGTCCGCTGCTGGTGCAGACGAGCCGCGACGCCGCGCGAGCGACGATCCCGTTCGCGTAGGTGAAGGGTTCGAGCGACAGCAGTTCTGCATGCACCACCGCCGCCAGGATGGGGGCAGGTGCTTTTGTCGCGCCGGTGATGAGCTGGGCGAGCAAGGCCAGACGCTGACCGAGGTCACGGTCGGCGCGGGGACGGCCCAGCAGTTGCGGATCGTCGGTGAGGTCGTTCGCAGCGAGAACGTGCAGTCGCGCCAACGTCTGCAACGGAGCACGCGTCCAGGTCGACACGAACTGCGGAAGGGATTCGCCGTCGAGCGCCTGGGCCACCCGCATGGCACCCGAGAGCACGGGATCATCGAAGTCGCCGTCACGCACCAGATCGACACTTCCACCGTCGATGGCAGCGGACGACCGTCCGGCCCGCCACGACGCCTCCGTTGCCGTTTTCTCCCACCCGCGCAGGTTCACCGGATGCCGGTGGGCCGCGGCCAGGGCATCACGCGCTCGGTCTGCTGCCTCGATCACGCCGGGCAGTTCGAGTATCGGGGCCAAGGGGTCGGTCACGAGAGGCCAGCGTACTGGGCCGAGATGGCGGGCCCGGCCGGGATGCGGCGGCGAGAGCAGCCGGCCGCGGAGTCAGATCAATTCCAGGACGTGCCCGGCGGCACGTGCCTTCACCACGGCTTCGTGGCGGGTGCGGGCACCGAGACGAACCATGGCGGCCCGCAGGTAGGTCTTGACGGTGTCGACGGTGAGGCCGAGACGATCGGCGACCACCCTGTTGCCGAAACCCATCGCCACCAGCGACAGCACTTGTAGCTGGCGCGGCGTGAGTGCGATCGTCGGCTCGACCCCGGACCGGTCGACACTGGTGATCTGATCGACGAGTCGGCCGATCCGGCGGCGGGTCTGCTCATCCTCGGCACCTGTCGCGATGTCGCGGAGTTCGTGGATCCAGTCGGGGACCGGCCGCTGAGCCTGCTCGCGCGCTGCGATCGCGGCGACCCGGCGGTCCACCTCGTCGCGGATGCGCAGTTCGGTGCCGATCCGGCCTGCCTCGAGCGAGAGCGCATCCATCGCGTGCTCGCCGAGAAGCCCTCCGCCACCACGCCAGCCGCCGTACAACAGCCCTCTGACCGCGCCGTCGACGACGATGGGGGCCGCAGCCAGGTCGGTGATGCCCTCACCGAGGATCTGGTCGTCGAAGTCATGGGTGATCTCGCTGGCCGACCCGTAATCCCTGACCATCTTGGCCCGCTTGTTGAGCCACGTCAGCCCACCGAGACCACGCTCGGGGGTGACCGTGATGGTTCGCAGCGCAGCAGTCTGGTGACCCACCGACTCGGTGACCTGGATGACGTCCCGATCGCGCAGACCTGCGAAGACCACCGGGATCCCAGCTGTCTTGCGCAGACGCGCACTCGTGGCACGCACCAGTTCACGATCACTGGGACGGAGCACGCTGTTGTCTGGACTCATCTGCACTATCCACTTTCGGGGCTATTGCCTCCGATGATGCCGCAACCATCATGTGGTGTACAACACAGCGACCGCGTGTCTGTGACGGCACCGAGCACATCGGCACGTGAATCGGTGTCTGGATCGGACTCGCCCCATGCGGGTCGGGCAGCCAGTACGAAAGGGCAGAAAATGAGTGAAGGAACCGCGCAAGCGGCGTATCCCCCACCCCCGGCGTTTGTCGAGCAGGCCAACGCCGGACCTGAATTGGCCGAAGCAGCAGAGGCCGACAGGCTCGCGTTCTGGGCCGAGCAGGCTCGCCGCCTGCACTGGGACACCGACTTCACCGACGTCCTCGACTGGTCCGGCGCACCGTTCGCCAAGTGGTTTGTCGGCGGCAAACTCAACGTCGCATACAACTGCGTCGACCGGCATGTCCTGGAGGGCAACGGCGACAGGGTGGCGATCCACTGGGTCGGCGAGCCGGGCGACTCCCGCGACCTCACCTACAGCCAGTTGCTCGCCGAGGTGAGCCAGGCCGCGAACTACTTCGTCGAGATCGGCCTGGTCGCCGGCGATCGCGTGGCCATCTACATGCCGATGGTGCCCGAGGCCATCGTCACGATGCTCGCCTGCGCGCGTCTGGGACTCACGCATTCTGTTGTCTTCGCCGGTTTCTCGGCCGGCGCGCTGCGGTCGCGGGTCGACGACGCCGAGGCGAAGTTGGTCGTCACCACCGACGGCCAGTACCGCCGCGGTAAGCCTGCGCCGCTCAAGGCCGCGGTCGACGAAGCACTCGGCAGCGGGGACGACGCAGCGAAGTCCGTCGAGCACGTCCTGGTGGTCAACCGCACCGACTCCGACATCGACTGGACCCCGGGCCGCGACGTCTGGTGGCACGAGACCGTCGCCAAGGCCGAGAACGTGCACACGGCAGTGGCGCACGACGCCGAGCACCCGCTCTTCCTTCTGTACACGTCCGGTACCACGGGCAAGCCCAAGGGCATCGTCCATTCCTCGGGCGGCTATCTCACGCAGGTGAGCTACACATTCCACAACGTCTTCGACCACAAGCCGGGCAAGGACGTGTTCTGGTGTGGCGCCGACATCGGCTGGGTCACCGGCCACAGTTACCTCGTCTACGGCCCGTTGTCGAACGGCGCCACCGAGGTGGTCTACGAGGGAACTCCCAACTCCCCCAACGAACATCGCCATTTCGAGGTGATCGAGCAGTACGGGGTGAGCATCTACTACATCGCCCCCACCCTGATCCGCACGTTCATGAAGTGGGGCAGGGAGATTCCCGATGCCCACGACCTGAGCTCTCTGCGGCTCCTGGGCAGTGTCGGTGAGCCGATCAACCCGGAGGCCTGGCGTTGGTACCACGAGGTGATCGGCGGCGAGCGGTGCCCGATCGTCGACACCTGGTGGCAGACCGAGACCGGCGCGATCATGATCTCTCCCCTGCCCGGGATCACCTCGACCAAGCCGGGTTCGGCGATGGCCCCGCTCCCCGGCATCAGCGCGAACATTGTCGACGACAACGGAGAACCGGTCGGCGCGGGCGAACAGGGGTTCCTCGTGCTCGACAAGCCGTGGCCGTCGATGCTGCGCGGTATCTGGGGTGACGAGGAGCGTTTCCGCGACACCTACTGGTCGCGATTCGCCGAGCAGGGTTGGTATTTCGCGGGCGACGGCGCGCGTTACGACGACGACCACGCCCTCTGGGTCCTGGGCCGGATCGACGATGTCATGAACATCTCCGGACACCGGATCTCCACCGCCGAAGTCGAATCCGCGCTCGTCGGACACCACAGCATCGCCGAGGCCGCCGTCATCGGCGCCGCCGATGCCACCACCGGCCAGGGCATCGTCGCCTTCGTGATCTTGCGGCAGGGCCAGGAGGACACCGGCGACCAACTGGTCAAGGAACTCAAAGACCAGGTCTCCAAGGACATCTCCCCGATCGCCAAGCCACGGGAAATCTACGTGGTGCCCGAGCTGCCCAAGACACGCTCCGGCAAGATCATGCGACGGCTGCTCAAGGACGTCGCCGAGGGACGCGAACTCGGTGACACCTCGACGCTGGTCGACCCGTCGGTGTTCGACAACATCCGCCGCCGCAAGTCCGACTGAACCCCGAGGGGCACCGGGTGGTGGCTGCTGTCAGCTCAGCTTCGAGAAATGCTTGACGGTATCGGTTTCCAGGGTTGCGAACGTCTTCTGCGTGATGGGCAACGCGAACCTGGAGGTCTTTGCCATCACCCCACCCATCTCGATGGCGAACGACCATGTGAAGCGGCAGCCACCTCCCGACGGCTCCACTTCACTCAACTCACCGAAGCGACGAAGACTGGGCACATTGGACTGTTCCACGTAGAACGCGTTGCGGTAGGTGCCCGCCTCACGGTCTTCGTCCCAGCAGAAGAACCTCTCCGACAGTTGCGCGTACCCGGGCGCCAACTGCGCCCTACGGGTTGTCCCCACGCCGTAGGGCGCCGGGGAGGTGAACGTGATCGACTTGATCACCCGACACCAGTCGAGAGTGTTCTGCCTGGTCAGTTCGGCCCACGCCTGCTCAGGAGACACGGGGAGATTGACACTGAATCGATGGGTGATCGGGGCGGTCTGAAAAAAGTCCAGCTCGAACGGTTCCATGGGGTAAGTCGGCATGCCAGTCCTTCGTGATCGGGGTCGGTGGTGCCACCCGATCGACCGGACGGCCCCGGGTGCACCACCCGACAATTAACGCATCTGCGGCGCCTCGCGCCCGTAGAAAGGTCCGATGAACCTGCAATCGGGTCGGGCATGGCAACATAAGGCCTACTAACCCCGGCGATGCAGAGATGAACGTCCGGGATGGACTCGGGCGTGGTGTCCGAGGATGGAGGAGTTGCAGTGACGCTGGACGACCGCCCTTCGGGAGATGTTCCGCCGAACGTCTCGTCGATTCCGTTGTCCGACCCCAATGTGCGCCCCGGCGGCGACCCGAGTGTCGGTGGTCTGGTCAAGGACGCCACCACGCACTTGTCGACGCTGTTCCGCGCCGAGGTCGCGCTGGCCAAGGCCGAACTGACCGCCGAGGCCAAGAAGGCCGCAGTGGGTTCGGGCCTCATCCTGGTCGCGCTCACCGTGCTGCTCTACGCGAGCCTGTTCTTCTTCTGGTTCCTCGGGGAACTGCTGGACGAGTGGCTGCCTCGCTGGGCCGCGTTCGGCATCGTGTTCCTCATCCTGCTGGTCCTGGCGATCATCACCGGATTCATCGGTTATCGGGTGTTCAAACGGATAACCGGTCCGAGTAAGACGATCGCATCGGTTCAACGGGTGCCCGAAGTGCTGCCCACCTCCGGGCACGCCGGAGTCCACCCCGGTGCAGACCTGAGCAAGCCGTCCGGCTCGCGCAAGGTCCTCTAAGGCTGACATTTGGCGCCCCCGGACCCGTCGACCGTTCGATTCGCGGGACCGTGGCATCACCATGATGTCCGCGCGAACGGCGTGCGCCTGCACGTCGTCGAATGTGCGGACGCACCCACCAACCGGCCCCTGGTGCTCCTCATGCACGGTTTCGGGGAGTTCTGGTGGAGCTGGCGTCACCAGATCACCGCACTCACCAACGCCGGGTTCCGGGCCGTGGCTGTTGATCTGCGCGGATACGGCGACAGCGACAAACCGCCTCGTGGCTACGACGGATGGACACTGGCCGGTGACACGGACGGCCTGATCCGCGCGCTCGGCCATTCCGACGCCACCATCGTCGGACACGCCGACGGTGGTCTCGTCGGATGGGCGACCGCGACCCTGCATCCCCGGTCGGTCCGCTCGATGGCGGTGATCTCCTCACCGCATCCGCAGGCGCTGAAGAACGCCAACATGCGGGAGTCGACCCAACGCAAGGCATTTCTGGGTGGGTTGCTTCGAGCCCAGATCCCACGAACCGCCGAGCGTGACCTCACCCGCGACGACGGCGCGATGGCCGAGGAGCTGATGCGACGTCGATCCGGGCCCGGGTGGCCTCGCACCGACGACTTCGCCGACGCCGCCAAGCGCAATCGATCGGCGGTACAGATACCCGGTGTCGCGCACTGCAGCCTGGAATACCGGCGCTGGGCTTTTCGATCCCAGTTCCGTCCGGACGGTTACAAGTTCCTGCAGCTGATGGACCGCCGACTCCAGATCCCGGTACTGGCCATGCACGGCGAGCTCGATCGCTACATTCTTCGGTCCACGGTGGCAGGCAGCGCCAAATGGGTCGACCGGCTCGACTTCACCGAGGTCACCGGTAGCGGCCACTACGCACATCAGGAAAATCCCGACGAGGTCAACGAACTGCTGATCGAGTTCGCCGGGCGCTGACGGCGGTTACCCCGAATGCACGCAGGACTGCGTGTCGACCGCGGTGCTCAACCGTTCCGATTCGGCGAGGCCCGGCTTGACCTGATCGGCTGTGAGCACAAATCCGGTTTCGCTGGCCGGGTCCTCGGCGGCCCCGAAGACCACGCCGAGGACGTCGCCGTCCGAGTTGATCAGCGGTCCACCGGAATTGCCCTGCCGGATCGAGCCGCGCACCGTGTAGACCTCCCGGGTCACAGCAGACCCCGGGTAGATTCCCGGGCCGCGAAGCTGGATGACCTCCCGGACGCGTTCAGCGCTGGCGTTGAAGGGCCCCGCCTCGGGGAAGCCGAGGGCGATCGCGTCCTCGCCGGTCTTCGCGAGTTCGTCGGCGAAACGCAGCGCCGGCGCCTGCAGGCCCGGCACGTCGAGCACCGCGATGTCGGTGTTCGGGTCGAAGTAGACGACGGTGGCGTCGAACTGGTCGCCTGAGGCCACGACGTGCAGGGTGGTCGTTCCCGCCACGACGTGCGCGTTGGTCATCACCCGCTCCGGAGAGACCACGAATCCACTGCCCTCCAGGGCCTGATTGCAGCTGGGGGCGACGCCCTCGATCTTCACCACACTGGGACGGACCCGACCGATCACCGGCTGCTCGAGCAGCCCCTGGTCGGGGGCTTCGACACTTGTGATGGGCGTACGGCCGAACGGGCCGATGGCCTCCTTGAGCCCGGAACCTTCGAACATGTCCCAGAACTCGCGCGGCAATCGCTGCATCCACTGTGGCGCAAGCGAATTGACCTCGTCGATGACTTTTGATTCGCTCACCGCGCCGGCTATCTCGGGCTGGGCCGACGTGCTGATCGGGGTGGCAAGCACCCATGCGGCGAGCAGGACCGCGACCGCCTGCAGCAACGACCCGATCACCGAGTCGATGCGGCGCACCGAGAGGGTGCGGATGCTGCTCCGCGCGGCCCGTCCCAACACCATGCCGGAGATCTCCCCGACGATGACCAGCGCGACGAGCAGGAGCACGCCGGCGACGAGCCGCCAGCGCTGATCCTCGATGTTCCGGATGAGGTGTGGCGCCAGGAGAACCCCCGCGGCAGCTCCCAGGAGCACCCCGACAAACGCCATCGCCGACGAGACCGCACCTTGGCGGTACCCGGAGGCTGCGGCGAGCAGCGCGATGCAGATCACCAGGACGTCAACCCACGCGGCTCCGCTCACTCCTGCCCCACCTTGGCCAGCTCATCCGCGAGATCGCGGACATCCGTCTTGTCCCAAGCGATCTCCCAGCCGGCCGCCTCCACGATGGCCGCGAGCAATCCCCCGGTGAATCCCCACACCAGCATCTTCTCGACACCGAAGGCAGGCCCCCGGTAGGGACGTCCCGGGATGCCGGTGGGGCGTTGCACTTGAAAGCGGTTGCGGGGGTTGACCACATCGCGCAAGGGCACCCGGACCACCCGCGCGGTCTCTGCGAGGTCCACCACCCCCACCTCCGACGGGTCGTGCCAGTAACCGATCACCGGCGACACCTCGAATCCGGAGGGTGGCACGGGAAATGTGTCGAGGGTGGCAAGCAGGTCGACACCGGCAGGGTTCAGCCCGGTCTCCTCGACGGCCTCGCGCATGGCCGTGCCGACCGGGAACTCGTCACCGTCGTCGCGGACGCCGCCGGGAAAGGCGATCTGCCCACTGTGATTCCGCAACGTCGCAGCACGTTGGGTCAGCAGGACATCGGCGTCGGCAGGGATGCCGCCGTGGTGGGTGGGGTCGCCGCTCCAGTCGCCACTGAACAGGACCAGTACCGCTGCCGATCTGGGGTTCCGCATCATCGATCGCAGCAGCCGCTCGGTCACCCCGCCGCGGTCCTCGACCGACCGGGTCACCCCGTCGAGGTTCGCGGTGAGCCCACGAAGCCATGGCGGCACCTTCTCGTCCGGCACCAGAAGTCGGGTCATGCGTCGACGCCCAGATGTTCGCGCACCACGTCGGCCACCTCGTCGGGCGACTCGAACACCCGCGGCAGCACCGCTGCCACCGTGCCGTCTGCCCGCACGAGCACGGTCGACGGGTAGGCGCGCGGCACTCCCAGTGCCGCAGCGATTTTGGCGTCTGTGTCCACCACCGTCGGCAGGTGTACGCCGATCTCGGCGAGCAAGGTCAGCGACAGAAACGGATTCTCGGCGCCCTCTTTGCCTTGCACGGTGAGCACCCGCACCCGATCCCCCGCCCTCTTGGCGTATTCGTCGATGACCGGCAGCTCGGCCCGGCACGGGCCGCACCAGTGGGCCCACACGTTGACGAGCATCGGGGTACCGGCCGTTGCGCTGCCCAGGTCGACCGTCGATCCGTCGGCCAGACACGGCACGGTCACACCCGCCAGCTTCGACCCGGAGGGTGTCGGGCCCGTGGCCACCGGGCAGGGCAGCAACGCGGCCTTCTCGCGGCCCTTCGCCATGTCGTCCTCGGTGACGGCGGCCTCCAGCCCAGGGAGCGCAGAGCTTCCCGTCGTCGGCATCCCACTCGGGGACGGACTCGGATCGGATGAGTCACGCGGCCAGATGGCGACGATCAGCGCCAGGACCACGACCAGCGCGGCGACGGTCCACCGGGCGGACGTCGAGAGATGGAACCGCGCGCGTGGGCGCTCGGGTTGGGTGTCCACGGGCATCGACTACAGACCTGCCAGCTTCAGGAGATGGTCGGTCTCGGGGCCCTTGACGAGCTTGGCCGCTTCCGCTTTCTCCGTGGGCCCGAGGCCGTAGGACGGGCAGTCCGCAGCCAGCACGCACACCCCACAGGCGGGCTTGCGCGAGTGACACACGCGCCGACCGTGAAAGATCACCCGGTGCGAGAGGTCGGTCCAGTTCTTGCGCTCGATGAGCTCACCCACGGCCTGCTCGATCTTCACCGGATCGGTTTCGGCCGTCCATTTCCAGCGCTGCACCAGCCTGCCGAAGTGCGTGTCCACGGTGATTCCCGGCACACCGAAAGCGTTACCGAGAACCACGTTCGCCGTCTTGCGACCGAAGCCGGGCAGCGACACCAACTCGGGCAATGTCCGTGGGACCTCACCGTCGAATCGCTCGACGAGCGCCTGCCCGAGACCGATCAGCGAGTTGGCCTTGTTCCGGTAGAAACCGGTGGGCCGGATCATCTCCTCCAGTTCGGCGCGGTCGGCGCCGGCATAGTCGGCGGCCGTCCGATAACGCCGGAACAACGCAGGCGTGGTCAAGTTCACTCGCACGTCAGTGCACTGCGCCGACAGGATCGTCGCCACCGACAACTCCAGCGGGTTGGTGAAATCGAGTTCGCAGTAGACGTGCGGGAACGCCGTCTGCAGCGTTCGGTCCATCCGCCGCGCCCGCCGGACCAGACCGGTGCGGGTCTCGGTACCGCGCTGCGCTGCGGTCTTGCCACGCCTGGCCGGGGCCGCCCCGTTCTCGCGCACACTCACCAAATCAGGGTACGGCGGACTTCTGTGAACGGCTCTATCCGGTGGTCGACCGACGGACCTTGCGCGGCGACGCATGGCCCGCGTCGCATCAACGACGTCCATTCAGATGCAGATCGTGTCTCTTCTGAGACCTGCGTTGTGTTAACTACTCCCCATGCACGGACTCGCCGTACTTTTGTTCCCCGCGGTTCTCATGCTCTTCGCGTTGGCGATGGAGCGTCTGGAGAACCAGCTCGAACGACTCAACGTGCGACCGAACGATGTCGAGGAGTTCCTCGAGTCGGCTCAGCCCGAGCAGATGGACACGCTGGCCCGGTCGGGCTTTCCCGCGGCGCTCGACGAGTTCCGCGATCGGAGGATCCCCACCACGGTCGAGACCGAGCACTCGATCCGCGCCAGCTGACCAACGAAACCCGCGAGCGACAGGCGTGACCGCTCGATGAGGGGTAATTAACCTGTTTCGCACCCGATACCCGTAGACTGGATGACGGGTGACGAACACAACACATCGACCGTGTGACCGGCCCCAAGTTTTGAACGTGGTCTGGCTGGACCCTAGAAAGGGGCGTAAGTGGAGGAAGTACTGGCGCGGGCGGGCATCTTCCAGGGAGTGGAACCGACGGCCGTCGCGGCATTGACCAATCAGCTTCAGCCGGTTGATTTTCCACGGGGCCACGTGATCTTCAACGAAGGTGAGCCGGGTGACCGGCTCTACATCATCTTGTCCGGCAAGGTGAAGGTCGGACGTCGTTCCATCGACGGCCGTGAGAACCTGCTGACGATCATGGGTCCCTCCGACATGTTCGGCGAGCTCTCCATCTTCGACCCCGGACCGCGCACATCATCGGCGACCACGGTCACCGAGGTACGCGCCGTGTCGATGGACCGCGAGGCTCTGCGTTCGTGGATCGCTGATCGGCCCGAGATCGCCGAACAGTTGCTGCGCGTCCTGGCCCGCCGGTTGCGTCGCACCAACAACAACCTCGCCGACCTCATCTTCACCGACGTGCCCGGCCGTGTGGCCAAGCAGCTGCTGCAGCTGGCACAGCGTTTCGGTACCCAAGAGGCCGGTGCTCTGCGAGTCACCCACGACCTCACGCAGGAAGAGATCGCCCAGCTCGTGGGCGCCTCCCGCGAAACCGTCAACAAGGCGCTTGCCGACTTCGCCCAGCGCGGATGGCTGCGACTCGAAGGCAAGAGCGTCCTGATCGCAGACTCCGAGCGGCTGGCTCGCCGCGCGCGGTAGAACAATTCGCAAAAACCGCCCCGATCGCTGATGCGGTCGGGGCGGTTTTTGTTGCCTCTACTGTCCTACCGGCTACTGCTCGGCCAGGTAGGCCAGCTGCGTCTTGACCGACATCGTGGCCGCAGGCCATAGCTTCTTGTCGATGTCGGCGTACACCTTCTTGACCACTTTCTTCGGCTTGGCTTCTGCAGCACTCACCCCGAGTTCAGCCAACGCGGCACGAACCTGATCGATCCGCTCTTCCCGGTGCGCCTTGTAGTGGCGGGCCAGCGGGATCACCTCGGCATGATCGGGCCCGTGCCCAGGCAGCAACACGCAATCGTCACCCTCGACGATGATGCGGTTGAGCGAGTTCATGTAGTCGCGCAACGTGCCGTCTTTGGGATCGAGCACCGTTGTCCCGCCACCGAGGATGGTGTCTCCGGTGAGCATCGCCTTGCGTCCGTTGTGCTCGACGAGAAAACTCACCGAGTCGCCGGTGTGTCCGGGTGTGTGCAGCACGGTGATCTTCAGTCCGGCTGCCTCGATCACCTCCCGGTCTTGGAGTGGGCTGCCGTCGCGGGTGTACTTGTCGACCCGTGCCCGCACGGGTGCGCCGGTGAGTTCACGGAAGAACTTGATCGCGCCGGTGTGGTCGGGGTGGCGGTGGGTGATCAGCCCGAGAACCACATTGCCCTGCGCGACAACGTTTTTGACATGCTTTTTCTTACCCTTGGGGCCGGGGTCCACCACCACACAGTCTTTGTGACCGGGCGCCCGCAAGATCCAGGTGTTCGTGCCGTCGAGTGTCATCATCCCCGGGTTACGACACAGCACCACCGACGCGAAATCGGTCACCGGGCGAACGACACCGTACGCAGGATGCTGCGGTTCACTCATGACGATCAGGCTATATCCTGCACTTGGCGAAGGCAGGGCCGACTCTGTCGGGTCGCTGCGGGTACACGAACCGGCTGACGGTGCACGAACCCGGCTACAAAGGGGCGAGGCGCAGACGATGGGTAGGTTCCACCGCCACGACGAGGCACACACCCATGCCGACGGGACGACGCACAGCCACGAACACACCGAGCCAGGCAATTCCGAGCACGGCGACCACAGTGGCTACGACACCGGCGCCGAACGCATCGATGTGCTCGAGGCGATCTTCACCGAGAACGACATGCGCGCCGACCTCAACCGGGCCGCATTCGACGGCGCCGGCGTACCCGCTATCAATCTGATGAGCTCGCCGGGTTCGGGCAAGACCGCCATCTTGTCGGCCACTCTCGACGCCATGCGAACCGATGTACGCATCGGTGTCGTCGAAGGCGACATCGCCACCGACCTCGATGCCGCACGTCTCGCCGACAAGGGCGCGCAGGTCTCACTGATCAACACTGCCAACGGGTTCGGCGGCGAATGCCATCTCGATGCCCCGATGGTGAACCGCGCGTTGCAAGATCTCGACCTGCACACGCTTGATCTGGTGATCATCGAGAACGTCGGAAATCTGGTGTGTCCCGCCGAGTTCGATGTCGGCGAGCATGCCCGCGCAATGGTCTATTCGGTGACCGAGGGTGAGGACAAACCTCTCAAATATCCGCTGATGTTCAGTCGGGTGCACGTGATCCTGCTGAACAAGATCGACCTCCTGCCCCACCTCGACGTCGAGTTGGAGGCGTTCCTCGACACCATCGCCCAGACCAACCCTCGGGCCCGGGTCATCCCGGTCAGTGCACGCACCGGAGAAGGACTCCCGGAGTGGTTCAGTTGGGTCCGTGCACTGGTCGAGCGCCGCGCAGGCTGACAACGAGGGTCAGACCTCGACGATCAACTCGATCTCCACCGGCGCCCCGAGTGGCAGCTCGGCCACTCCAACCGCGGACCTGGCGTGCGCGCCGGCCTCTCCGAAGATCTCGCCCAGCAGGTTGGACGCACCGTTGATGACCTGGGGCTGACCGGTGAAGCCCGGGGCCGAGGCCACGAAGCCGACAACCTTGACGATCCGCTTCACCGAGTCGATTCCGACCAGACTGTTCACTGCCGCGAGCGCGTTCAGAGCGCAGACACGTGCGGCCTCGGTTGCCTCATCCGGCCGGACAACACCTTCGGCGCCCTCGGACACCTTGCCCTTCACCGTCAGTTCGCCACCGAGCAACGGCAACTGGCCCGCGGTGTAGACGAGGTTGCCTGTCTGGACTGCCGGCACGTACGCGGCCAGTGGCGCCACCACCTTGGGCAGCACGATGTTCAGTTCGGTCAATCGCTGCGACCACGTCATGACGGATCAGCCCTTGGCGCGCTTCAGGTAGGCGACGTGCTGCTCGCCGGTGGGTCCCGGCAGGACGCTGACCAGCTCCCAGCCGTCAGCACCCCACTGGTCGAGGATTTGTTTGGTGGCGTGGGTCAGAAGGGGAACGGTGACGTACTCCCAGGCAGTTGGCTCGCTCATGTTGCACACCCTATCTCTCCGGTATGTGTTCGGGCCGCGTACGTTCACCAACCCGGACATCCCCTGCTGACAGGGGTGAAATACGCGTACTGCACGGTATGGTCTTCGGCCATGACCAACGTCGATATGGTGAACCCGTGACAACAGAACAGCCCACGGGCTATCGCTGGTCAGAGGCCGCTGCGAAGGCGCGCCTGCACTTCGTCTCCGGTAAGGGCGGGACCGGAAAAACCACTGTCGCGGCCGCTCTCGCGCTGACACTGGCCGCCGAAGGCAAAAAGGTCCTCCTCGTCGAATGCGAGGGACGTCAGGGCATCGCGCAGATCTTCGATGTTCCGCCCCTGGCCCCCACCGAGACCAAGGTCGCCACCGCAGAAGGCGGCGGACAGGTGTGGGCACTGGCGATCGACATCGAACACGCGCTGCTCGAGTACCTCGACATGTTCTACAACCTCGGATTCGCCGGCCGCGCCATGCGCCGCATCGGTGCCATCGACTTTGTCACCACCGTCGCGCCGGGGCTTCGCGACGTCTTGGTGACGGGGAAGATCAAAGAGACCGTGGTCCGAACCGACAAGCGCGGCAACCGGATCTACGACGCCGTGGTGGTCGACGCACCTCCGACGGGCCGGATCGGCAACTTCCTCGACGTCACCAAGGCCATGGCCGATCTGACCAAGACCGGCCCCTTGCGCAACCAGAGCGACGGCGTGGTCAAGCTGCTGCACTCGGACCAGACCGTGGTGCATCTGGTGACGTTGCTCGAGGCGATGCCCATCCAGGAGACCATCGAGGCGGTCCGCGAGCTGGAGGGCAAGAACCTCACCATCGGGTCGGTGATCGTCAATCGGGTGTCGCCGCATCATCTGCCGCCCGAGTCGATCGGCGACATCGCCGACGGCGTCATCGATGCCGCCGAACTGCGCGCCCAGCTCGACAAGTCGGGCCTGAAGTACACCGAGGCCGACTTCGAGGGCCTGCTGACCGAGACCATCGAGCACGCCAGTCGGGTGCAGGCGCAGCTCGAGGCCGGTGCCGAACTCGACGCCTTGGAACTCGACAAGTTGCAGCTGCCCGCGTTCGACGATGGCGTCGACCTCGGCGGCCTCTACGAAATCTCCGAAATCCTCCAGAAGGCTGGTGCCTGATGCCGATCGACCTGAAAATGGGCGCAATTCTCACCGACCTCGGAACCAAGGTCGTGATCTGTTGCGGCGCAGGCGGAGTCGGCAAGACGACCACCGCCGCGGCAATGGCCGTGTACGCCGCCGAACGGGGACGCAAGGTGGTTGTCCTCACGATCGACCCTGCCAAGCGGCTCGCGCAGTCGCTGGGCATGAACGAACTGACCAACAGCCCACAACCGGTCAAAATCGACGGCGACGGCACGCTCGACGCCATGATGCTCGACATGCGCCGCACCTTCGACGAGATGGTGACGCAGTACTCGACGCCTGAACGCGCCGAAGCGATCATGAACAACAACTTCTATCAGACCGTTGCCAGCTCGTTCTCCGGCACGCAGGAGTACATGGCGATGGAGAAATTGGGACAGCTTCTGGCGCAGGATGATTGGGATCTGGTGGTGGTGGACACCCCACCCTCGCGCAATGCCCTCGACTTCCTCGACGCGCCGCAGCGTCTCGGGTCGTTCCTCGAAGGCCGGCTGATGAAGATGCTCGTGGGCGGCGGTCGCGGCGTGGGCCGGGTTGTCACCGGTGTTGTCGGACTGGCTATGAAGGGCATCTCGACCATCATCGGCGGCGAGACGCTGCGCGACGTCTCGGTCTTCGTGCAGTCACTCGACTCGATGTTCGGAAGTTTCCGGGAACGGGCGAACCGGACCTACAACCTCCTCAAACAACCGGGCACCCAATTCGCCGTGGTTGCGGCGGCCGAACCGGACGCCCTGCGTGAGGCCGCGTTCTTCGTCGACCGGCTCTCCGAAGAGAAGATGCCGCTCGCCGGCCTGATCCTCAACCGCACCCACCCCAACCTCACCGCGATCGGCGGGAGCGCCGCCGAGGCGGCGGCAAACAATGTCGACGACCCGCTGACCAAGGCCGTGCTCACGATTCATTCCGAGCGGGCGACCACCGGCAAACGCGAACTGCACCTGCTGCACAGCTTCACCACGTCGCATCCGGCAGTCCCGATCGTGGGTGTGCCGTCACTACCGTTCGAGGTCGCCGACATGACCGCCCTACGCGCTGTGGCCGAGGAAATCACCAGCAAAGGCTGACGCCGCCGCCCGGCAGGGCGACGGCGTCAGGATGCTGGGTGAGACTCAGCCGACGCTGGTGATCTGCCTGCGACGCTGCGTCTCGAAGAACGTGCTCCACGAGGTGACCTCGGGATGCTGGCGCAACAGCGCCCGGCGCTGACGTTCGGTCATGCCTCCCCAGACCCCGAACTCAACGCGATTGTCGAGTGCATCTGCACCACACTCGAGCTGGACTGGGCAATGACGGCAGATCGTCGCAGCCTTGCGCTGGGCGGCTCCACGGACAAACAGCTGGTCAGGATCGACCTCGCGGCACCGTGCCCTGGCCACCCAGGCCAATCTTGCTTCGTTCTCTACCGTCGCAGCTGCCGCTTTTGCCATTACGATCCCCTGTCTGAAGCACAATATTGACGTCCGCCGCCACATTTAAGACTGAATGTTACGTGTGTCACATTCAATTACGACCAATGTATGGACCACACTTACGCACCGTCAAGACCTGGAATGAAAAAAGTGGCACTTGCGTGCAAACCGAGTGCGACGATCTGGCTTTTGCGCCGCTCGGTGCCACCTGAGAAGGCAGACGCCACGTATCCTTGCTGGCGTGCCAAAGTCGAAGTCCCTGTCACTGCTCGCGGGATGCTGCGTCCTAGCCGGTGTTCTCGTCGCCGGACTGCTGTTTCCGGTGGCCGGTGGAATCGGTCTGGTGTCGAGCCGGGCCGCGGACACGGTCCAAAACGTGTCGTCGGAACTGCTCGAAGGCACGGTCCCCGAGGTCACCACGATGACGGACGTGACCGGTAAGCCGATCGCGTTCCTGTACGACCAGCGACGAACACAGGTCGGCTACAACGACATCTCACCAGAGATGATCCGCTCCATCATCTCCATCGAAGACCGGCGATTCCTCGACCACGACGGGGTGGACTGGAAAGGCACGATCCGCGCGTTCCTGAAGAACTCGTCGTCGGGCGAGGTGCAGCAGGGTGCTTCGACCATCGACCAGCAGTATGTGAAGAACTACCAGCTGCTGGTTCTCGCCCGCACCGACGCCGACCGTCGCGCCGCCACCGAGACCACGCCTGCGCGCAAGCTCAAAGAAGTCCGCATGGCACTCACGCTGGAGGAGAACCTCACCCAGCAGGCCAAGCGGGACAAGAACCTGAACGACGAGCAGGCCAAGCAGGAGGCGAAGAAGGAAATCGTCACCCGCTACCTGAACGTGGTGCCGTTCGGTAACGGCGCCTACGGCATCGAGGCGGCAGCTCGTACGTACTTCAACAAGTCCGCGAAGGATCTGACGATCCCCGAGTCGGCGATGCTCGCCGGCATGGTGCAGTCGAGTTCGGCACTCGACCCCTACAACAACCCCGATGGTGTGCTCGAACGCCGCAACCTGGTCCTCGACACGCTGATCTCCAACTTCCCGAATCGCGCCGCCGAATACCAGGCCGCCAAGGAGACCCCGCTCGGCGTGGTCCCCTCCCCGATCACCCTGCCGAACGGCTGCATCTCGGCCGCCGACGCCGGTTTCTTCTGCGACTACGCGTTGAAGTTCCTGGCCGAGAACGGCCTGAGCCGCGAGACTGTCGCCCGCGGCGGCTACACCATCCGCACCACGCTCGATCCCGCCGTCCAGCGGTCGACGCTGACCGGGGTGCAGAACATCACCGACCCCGACCTCAACGGTGTCGCGACTGTCATGAGCGTGATCCGGCCGGGCACCGAGAGCCACGACATCATGTCGATGGCGTCGAGTCGCCAGTACGGACTGGACCAGAATGCCAACCAGACCGTGCAGCCTCAGCCGTTCTCGATGGTCGGCGACGGTGCAGGGTCGGTGTTCAAGATCTTCACGGTCGCCGCGGCGATGGAGAAGGGCCTGGGTGCCGGGTCCTCCCTGCAGGTTCCTGCCACCTTCCAGGCGCAGGGCATGGGTAGCAGCGGCGGTGTCAACGGTTGCCCGGCGAACACCTACTGCGTGCGCAACGACGGCCGGTACCCGGCACAGTTGTCGGTGACCCAGGCATTGGCCCAGTCCCCCAACACCGCGTTCGTCAAGCTCCTCCAAGACGTCGGGGTGGGACCTGCGGTGGACATCGCCGTGCGTCTCGGACTGCGCTCGTACACCAATCCGGGCACCTCCGGCCAGGGCGAGCAGAGCTTGGCCGACTACTTCAAGCAGAACAATCTGGGGTCGTTCACCCTGGGACCCACCGCGATCAACGCACTCGAGCTCTCCAACGTTGCCGCCACGCTGTCTTCGCACGGTGTGTGGTGCCCGCCGAACCCGATTGCATCCATCACGCAGCCGAAGCGCGATCGCAACGGCAACCAGGTCCTGGGTACCGATGGACGGCCTGCGGTGCAAGAGGTCGCCTTCGAGCGTCCGAAGTGCGAGAAGGTCGTCGAACCCGGCCTGGCCGACACCCTCGCCAACGCCATGAGCCAGGACGACCGCGGATCGGGAACTGCGGCCGGCGCTGCCGGGTCCACCGGGTGGAACCTGCCGATGGCCGGCAAGACGGGCACCACGGAGGCCCACCGATCGTCGGCCTTCGTGGGATTCACCAACAACCTGGCGGCCGCGACCTACACGTACAACGACTCACCGACCCCGTCCGAGCTGTGCTCGAATCCGCTGCGGCAATGCGGGTACGGCACCCTCTACGGCGGTAGTGAACCGGCACGAACGTGGTTCACCGCGATGTTGCCGATTGCCAACAACTTCGGGCCCACAGCACTACCACCGAACGACCCGACCTACGTGGCCGGTGTTGGCGGTAAGGCCGTTCCGTCGGTTGCGGGGATGACCGCCGACGAGGCGACGAGGCGGATCGAGCAGGCGGGCTTCAAGGTCGCGCGGCTCAACACCGACAGTGCGCAAGCAGCGGGCACCGTGGTGTTCACCGCCCCGGAGGACACAGCGATCCCCGGGAGCACCGTCACCATCTACCTGAGCACCGGGCAGTCCCAGCTACCCACCCGACGGGCGTCACCGCCCACCACCATCACCGTCCCCGGGGTTGGCCCGATCGTCATCCCGGTACCGGGCGGCTGATTCGCCGGGCGGCCGGGCTACTGCAGGCGCGCGCGGATCGCCGATGACAGGCGCTTGCCGTCGGCGCGACCGGCGGCGAGCTTGGTGGCGTGTCCCATCACCTGGCCCATCTGCCTCATGGCCGGGGCCTCACCAGTTTCTTCGGTGACGGCCGCAACGGCTTGATCGACAATGCCCGTCAGTTCCTCGTCGGACAGTTGCGCGGGTAGGTACCGGGCGATGATCTCGCCTTCGGCGCGTTCTTTCTCGGCCAGCTCTTCGCGGTTGTTCTCCGCGAACACCGAGGCCGCCTCTGCACGCTTCTTGCTCTCGCGCGCAAGCACTTTCATCACGTCGTCATCAGTCAACTCGCGGGCCGCCTTGCCCGACACCTCTTCGGACTGAATGGCAGCCAGGACCATCCGCAGGGTCCCGGTGACCGTGGTGTTCTTGGCTTTCATGGCAGCGGTCAGATCGGTGCGGATCTGCTCTTTGATCGTGGACATGTGGTCAAACCTACGCCGCCGAGGTCGACGGTCCGCACCCGTTTTTCGCCTGCGGGCGTATTCTGGCCAGATGCCTCAGGGACGAAAAAGCATCACTCGTCGCACAGATCAACTCGCCGGACTGACCTCGGCGCACGCGATCGCGGGGGTCGCGGCCGCGGGTGCCGCCGGTCTCGCCTATGCGACCTTGATCGAGCGAAACGCGTTTGCGCTGCGACACGAGACCCTGTCGGTTCTCGAGCCCGGTTCCACATCGCTGCGGGTGCTGCACATCAGCGACCTCCACATGATGCCGGGACAGCGGCTCAAACAAGCATGGGTTCAGGAACTCGCCGCGCTGCAGCCCGACCTCGTCATCAACACCGGCGACAACTTGGCCCACCCCCAGTCGGTACCGGCCGTGGTCCAGGCGCTGGGCGATCTGTTGTCGCTTCCAGGGCTCTTTGTGTTCGGGTCCAACGACTACTTCGCGCCCATTCCGAAGAACCCGCTGAAGTACTTCAAGAAAGACCACAAGCGCACCCACGGGGAGCCGCTTCCGTGGCAGGATCTGCGCGCGGCGTTCACCGAGCGTGGCTGGCTCGACGCCACCCATTCGGTGCGTGAACTCGAGGTCGCCGGGGTGCGGGTGGCTGCTGCGGGTGTCGACGATCCGCACATCGGCCGCGACCGTTACGAGACCATCGAGGGCCGGCCCAACCCGCTGGCACATCTGCGCCTGGGTCTGACCCACTCTCCTGAGCCGCGTGTGCTCGACCGGTTTGCCGACGACGGCTACGACCTCGTGATGGCCGGACACACTCACGGAGGCCAGCTGTGCCTGCCCGGTGTCGGCGCGATCGTGACCAATTGCGACCTCGACCGGTCACGGGTCAAAGGCGTGTCGGCATGGGGTGCGGCGATGAAGCTTCACGTCAGTGCCGGTCTGGGCACCTCGCCGTATGTCCCGGCCCGCTTCTGCTGCCGGCCCGAGGCCACGTTGCTCACCCTCACCCCTGTCTCGGCCGGCGACGCCGACTACGAGCAGGAGGGGTCTTTGCCACCGGTGAATGCCGAGGCCAATTGACCGTCGTGACCAGGCGATTTAATCCGCTACCGCGGCTGAGGTAAGCTATCGCAGGCTGATTGATCACGGGGTGTGGCGCAGCTTGGTAGCGTGCTTCGTTCGGGACGAAGAGGTCGTGGGTTCGAATCCCGCCACCCCGACTGTGTTGGTTGAGACACATGAGAGACCCTGATCAGGGGAGACCTTGATCAGGGTCTCCTCGTTTTCAGCCGCCCTCCCCGATGATGTGTGGTTATTGCGACAGAAAGCCCAGGTCGACGCCGCCAGAACACCACACTTTCGGGCTATGAGCCGCTGTCGTCCAGAACTCCGACCGAGACGCCGTAGGGCAGGAACCGGACACGCCGCTGCGGGTCCACATTGTCTTTGTGCGCGCGCAGAGCATCGAGTTCAGAGGCGTACACCTGGTCGATGCGAGCCGAACC
Organism: Williamsia muralis; assembly: GCF_051487485.1. Classification (GTDB taxonomy): domain Bacteria; phylum Actinomycetota; class Actinomycetes; order Mycobacteriales; family Mycobacteriaceae; genus Williamsia; species Williamsia muralis_B. The sequence continues at coordinate 50,948 of NZ_JAHVCV010000009.1, forward strand.
GTCGTCGGCGACGGTGTAGATGGCCCAGACACCGTCACCGGTGTCGCCCGTGGTCTCACGCGTAGGCGGCGCGGGCTTGGTGCGCTGCGACGCTGTGCTGAACATCGAATCGCGCAGTAGCGACGCCAGGGGGTTCTCGCCTCCGGATTGAGACATCCCCTTGGCGACCTGGCCCAGCATGTCGCGGAATCCCTCGCCGGCCTCTCTGGCAAAGCGGTCGAAATCCTCGGGCTCGAAGCCGAACGGTCCGTTGGTACTCATTGATCACTCCTGTTGTGCGGTGAGGACTCCAGTGTGCCTGCCCCGTCGGCTATCGGCAGAAATAATCGATGGGCCCCTCAGTCCTTCTCCGGTCCGGTGATCACCGTGTAGAGCGACGAGATCCGCCCGTCGGTCACCAGTGCCGCGTCGAAACCGGTCGCCACCGGATCCTGTCCGGGCGGGCCCAGCTCCCACGCGAGATGGCCGAAGTTCTGTGCCTTCTGCACCCGGCCGACCTTGCTGAACACCAGGCCCTGCATGCCGTCGAGCAGTTTCTGGGCCTTGGCCGCCAGAGCTTCTCGACCCACCGCGACACCCTCTTCGTCCGTCCAGACGACGTCCTCCGTGTAGGTCTCTGCGATGGCCTTGGCGCGTCGCTCGGGGTCGGGTTCACCGAACACCCCCAGCAGGTTCGCTTCCATCAGTGCGGTCACTTCGTCGGACATGGAGACTCCCCGCGTTGATCGCTCCGGGCGTTCCGAAGACATGACAACAAAATACGGGCTCCAGAGCCCAACTACTCGGTGTGGCGAACCCCCTCGCCGCCGTCCGACTTGACGATGTCAAACAGTTGACTTAAATTAAGTCAGTCAACTGACTTATGTTGTTGTTCTGATTCCGGAGATCTCATGTCACAGACTGTTGTCGACCCTGACCCCAACCCGGGCCCTACAACCAAGGCCCCCAAGACCGCGGCCGTCGTCGCCGTGCTCGCCTTCTCAGGGATTGTGGTCTCGCTCATGCAGACCCTCGTCATCCCGATCATCCCCCACCTGCCCGACTACCTCGACGCTCCCGCGTCCGACACAGCGTGGGCGGTGACCGCAACTCTGCTGGCCGCCGCCGTAGCGGTGCCGACGATGGGACGGCTCGGCGACATGTTCGGCAAACGCCGGCTGCTCCTGAGCAGCGTGGTCTTGCTGGTCGCCGGTTCCGTTGTCGCAGCGCTGAGTTCGAGCCTCGTGCCCCTCATCGTCGGACGCGTACTACAGGGCCTGGCTGCCGGCACGATCCCACTGGGGATCAGCATCATGCGTGACGTACTTCCCCCGAAGAAGCTGGCAGGCGCCGTGGCGATGATGAGCGCATCACTGGGAGTCGGTGGCGCCCTGGGCCTTCCGATCGCGGCCCTGATCGCCGAGTACGCCGACTGGCACGTCTTGTTCTGGACCTCCGCCGCTCTGGGAGTCCTCGCCGGCGCGCTGATCGTCATGCTGGTGCCGGAGTCACCGGTTCGCACCGGCGGCGCATTCGACTTCATGGGCGCCATCACCCTGTCCGTGGCGTTGATCGCGCTGTTGCTGGCCGTCTCCAAGGGTTCGGACTGGGGCTGGACCGGGTCGGAAACTTTTGTCCTGCTCATTGTTTCGGCTGCCGCATTCGCGGCGTGGATCTGGTGGGAATTACGGAGCAGCCGACCGCTGGTCGATCTGCGTGTCTCGATCCGCAGGCAGGTCCTGTTCACCAACCTCGCATCCATCGTCTTCGGGTTCGCGATGTTCGCCGCCACCATGGTGTTTCCGCAAGTGGTCCAACTTCCCGAGGCGACCGGTTTCGGGCTGGGCGGATCGATGCTCCTGTCCGGCTTGGTGATGGCGCCATTCGGCGTGGTCATGATGCTGATCTCACCCGTGTCATCGCGGATCACCAACGTTCACGGGCCGAAGATCACGCTGATGATCGGCGCCGTGGTGGTCGCCCTCGGTTATGGCATCGGTATCTTCTCGCTGCACTCGATCTGGCAGCTCGTCATGATCGCCATCATCATCGGCGCCGGAACAGGAATGGCGTACGGCGCCATGCCGGCACTCATCATGGCTGCGGTGCCACCCACGGAGACCGGCGCCGCCAACAGTTTCAACACCCTTATGCGTTCGCTGGGAACGTCATTCGCCAGCGCGATCGCAGGCGTGATCCTTGCTCAGATGACCATGTCCGTAGGGGCCGCGTCCGTACCGTCGGAGAGCGCCTTCCGGGTCATCATGGCCCTGGCTGCAGGATCCGCACTCGCCGCGCTCGTACTGGCGGCCTTCCTGCCACGGTTTCGTGCACCGGGCGCCGACGACGCGGCTACGGTGGACCGAACTCCCGTGAGCGCTGGGGCTCGCTAGCCGGCCTGCCGGATCGGGGCCCCGCTGCCCTGTGCGTGCACTCGGGCTGACGCAGGAGGGGATATGGCCACGCCATCGGGACGCAGCGAGCAGTTCGAGCCCCGCCGACAGGAGATCATCGACCGGGCCGCGGTCCTGTTCGCCGAGAACGGTTACGCGGCCACCGGAGTATCGGAGATCTGTAAGGCGACCGGTCTGGGCAAGGGCGCGCTCTACCACTACATCGGCTCCAAGGAGAGCTTGCTCGTTGCCATCCAGGATCGGGTGCTCGAGCCGTTGATGGCGCAAGCCAAGGAGATCGTCCGGTTCGACACCCACCCGGTGGTGAAGATACGACTGCTCTCTGAAGTCCTCTTGAACTCGATCATGTCCAGGGTCGACCACATCTGGGTGTACGAACACGACTACCGTCACCTGACCGGCGAGAACCTCGAACGAATGCTCGCACAGCGTGACGAGTTCGAGAGGTTGATCGAAGATGCGATCGCCGAGGCCATCGACAATGGCTTCCTCCGAGACATCAATCCGCGGCTTGCCACTCTCCAGTTCCTGAACCTGCACAACCACACCTACCGGTGGGCGAGCACGGCGAATCAGCTGTGGTCGGTTCAGGAACTGTCAGACGAGTACTGCCACACCTTGATCCGGGGCATGGCAGCGGCCGATGCACAACTCGAGGGCTTGGATGTCGAGGCCAACCGGTTGCGCAAAATTCTGGCAGCGGCATGAGGTCATCCGCCGAGGGATTGTTCGAGGGCTTTCCGTTCGTCAAATGACGCGCGACGCCCTACCGTGAAAGTCATCGTTCTTGTGTGTGCCTGAACCCACAGGCTTCGCACAGGCCGCATCGGGGTGGCCATTCCGGACACCTCGGTGGACTCGGAGTTGTAGGAGGCCGACATGCCGGACCCGGACGCGGACGAACAGCAGAACGAGCTGGATCTCGCACAGCTCGACATCGAGAAGCCGAAGTCTCATGCGGCGGGCGCCACTGCCGTCGCCGTCTCGATGAAACGCGCCCTCGGCCACATGGGGGCGGTCCGGACCGCCAAGACGCTGCTCAAATTGAATCAGGCCGAGGGCTTCGACTGCATGAGCTGCGCGTGGCCGGACCCCGACCCGGGCCACCGCCACGCCGCCGAGTTCTGTGAGAACGGCGCCAAGGCGGTGGCCGAGGAGGGAACCACCACCCGGGCGACTCCGGAGTTCTTTTCCGCACACAGCATCGATGATCTGTCCGGACGCACCGAGCACTGGCTGGGTCAGCAGGGGCGTATCACTCATCCGATGATCAAGCGTCCCGGCGGAACCCACTACGAACCCATCGACTGGGACGACGCTTTCGCGCTCATCGGCGACGAACTCAACGGTCTCGCCTCACCCGACGAAGCCGTCTTCTACACATCGGGTCGGGCCTCGAACGAGTCCGCCTTCGTCTACCAGCTGTTCGCGCGCGCTTACGGCACCAACAACATGCCTGACTGCTCGAACATGTGTCACGAGTCCACGTCCATCGCACTGCAGGAATCGATCGGGATCGGCAAGGCAAGCGTCACCCTGGATGACGTCTACAACGCCGAGCTGATCATCATCGCCGGCCAGAATCCGGGCACCAACCACCCGCGGATGCTTTCCGCCCTGGAGAAGGCGAAGCAGAACGGTGCGAAGATCCTGTCGATCAACCCGCTGCGCGAAGCCGGACTCGTCAACTTCAAGAATCCACAGACGCCCCGCGGCATGGTCGGGCCGGGCACCGACCTGACCGACATGTTCCTGCCGATCGCCCTGAACGGCGACCTCGCGCTCTTCCAGGCGTTCGGATCCCTACTCGTGGAGTGGGACGCGCTGGACCACGACTTCATCGACGCGCACACCACCGGATTCGACGCGTGGCGCGAGCATGTCAGTGCCGTCGACTGGGATGTCGTCACCTCCACCACCGGACTCTCGCGCGCACAGATCACCGAAGCTGCCGAGCTCCTGCGGGATTCGAAAGCCACGGTGTTCTGCTGGGCGATGGGACTGACGCAGCATCGTAATGCCGTCGCCACCATCAAAGAGGTCACCAACCTCGCTTTCGCACAGGGCAACATCGGCAAGCCGGGCGCGGGATTGTTCCCCGTGCGGGGGCATTCGAACGTGCAGGGCGACCGCACGATGGGCATCTGGGAACGGCCCCCGCAGCACTTCCTCGACGCCATCCAGAAGGAGTTCGGGTTCGATCCCCCGCGCGAGCACGGGCTCGACACCGTCGACTCCATCCGGGCGATGCGCGACGGCAAGGCGCACTTCTTCCTGGGTCTGGGCGGCAACTTCGCCCAGGCAACCCCGGACAGCGACGTCACCTTCGGCGCGCTGCGCAAGGTTCGGATGACCGTGCAGATCTCCACGAAGATCAACCGGGGCCACCTGGTGTGCGGCCAGACCGCTTTGATCCTGCCGACCCTCGGCCGCACGGAGAAGGACGTGCAAGCCAGTGGGCAGCAGTACATCTCGGTAGAGGATTCGACCTGCTCGGTGCACGCCTCGCGTGGACCGCTCCCTCCGGCGAGCCCACACCTCAAGTCCGAGGTCGCGATCATCACCTCGATAGCCGAAGCCACCATCGGCGACCGGCATGGCATCAATTGGAAAGCCATGCGCGACGACTACCGCAACATCCGAGCGCACATCGCGCAGGTGGTGCCCGGATGCGAAGGCTACGAGGTGAATGTCCGCAGGCCCGGCGGGTTCATCCTGCCCCACCCACCTCGGGACTCCCGGACCTTCGACACCGAGTCGGGTCTCGGCGAGTTCGCCGTCTCCCCGATCGATGTCCTCCAGGTCCCGCCGAATCACCTGATCCTGCAGACACTTCGGAGCCACGACCAGTTCAACACCACCATCTACGGTTTCAGCGACCGCTACCGCGGTATCGAGGGTGGTCGACGTGTTGTGTTCGTGCACCGCGAAGACATCTCCGCGCTGGGATTTCGGAACGGCGACATCGTCGACATCGTCACCAAATGGGATGACGACGACAACGTGCGGTGTGCGCCCTCGTTTCGGATCGTGGAGTACGCGACACCACGGGGTTCGGCTGCTGCCTACTATCCCGAGACCAATCCCCTTGTCCCACTGGACTCGACCGCGCTGCAGAGCAATTGCCCCACATCGAAGTCGATCATCGTCTCACTGGTTCCGGCCGGCCAGGGCAGAGCCACCGAGAACTCCGCCGATCAGGACTCGACCGGATCGGACTGGAGTCACAAGACCCAACCGCAGCCCGAGCATCTGAGCTGACCCGGGTACCTGGGGTTGTAAACCGTCGCGCGACGGGGTACACAACTAGAACACGTTCTATTTCGGAGCATGTTCATGTTGAATACCCGGCATTGCGAGGCACACCATGCACACCCCAATCTGTGATGATCTCGGCATCGAGTTCCCCATCTTCGCGTTCACCCACTGCCGCGACGTCGTGGTCGCCGTGAGCAAGGCCGGCGGATTCGGCGTGCTGGGTGCGGTCGGATTCACCCCGGAACAGTTGGAGATCGAACTCAACTGGATCGATGAGCACATCGGTGACCATCCTTATGGCGTCGACATCGTGATTCCCAACAAGTACGAGGGCATGGACTCCAACCTGTCTGCCGAGGAACTCACGTCCATGTTGCAGTCGATGGTCCCGGCCGAAACCCTGGACTTCGGCCGCAAAATCCTTCTCGACCACGGTGTTCCGCTGCCCGAGGACGAAGAGAACTCGCTCCAGCTCCTGGGGTGGACCGAGGCCACCGCGACCCCTCAGGTCGAGATCGCGCTCCAGCATCCCAAGGTCAGCCTCATCGCGAATGCCCTCGGCACACCGCCTGCGGAGATGATCGCCCACATCCACGAGGCCGGCCGCAAGGTGGCCGCGCTGTGCGGGTCACCCAAGCAGGCCCGCAAGCATGCCGACGCCGGCGTGGACATCATCATCGCCCAGGGCGGCGAGGGTGGCGGCCACTGCGGCGAGGTCGGATCCATCGTCTTGTGGCCGCAGGTGGTCAAAGAAGTTGCGCCGATTCCGGTTCTGGCCGCCGGTGGCATCGGCAGCGGCCAGCAGATCGCGGCCGCTCTCGCTCTCGGCACCCAGGGTGCCTGGACGGGTTCGCAGTGGCTGATGGTCGAGGAGTCGGAGAACACCGCCGTGCAACAGGCCGCCTATGTGTCGGCAAGCAGCCGTGACACCGTTCGCAGCCGTTCCTTCACCGGCAAGCCGTGCCGGATGTTGCGCAACGACTGGACCGAGGCCTGGGAAAAGCCGGAGAACCCCGAGCCGCTCGGAATGCCGTTGCAGTACATGGTGTCCGGGATGGCGGTCGCCGCAACACACCGCTACCCCGACCAGACCGTGGACGTCGCTTTCAATCCCGTCGGCCAGGTGGTCGGGCAGTTCACCAAAGTGGAGAAGTCCGCTGCGGTCATCGAACGGTGGGTTCAGGAATACCTCGACGCCACAACAACTCTGGACCAACTCAACGCACTGACCTGAGGCTCGGCGGACGTCGCCTACGGCTGGACGCCGGCCGTGGGCACGTCCGCGAAGTGGGCCTCGATGATCGCACGCACGGTGCGTCGACATCTGCCGCAGTCACGACCGGCACCGCAGGCGTTGGCGACCTCTTTGGAGGTACGCGCACCGTCGGCCACGGCCTGCTCGACGACGTGACTCGTAACTCCTTGGCACAGACACACATACATGACGAAGTCCGATACCTAGGCCTGCAACTGCAGTTCCAGTATCCGCTGCAACTTGCCCACGAACAGCGGCGGATACACACCGACTCCCGCACCGGACATCCATTCGGCAGCAGCGTCAGGCTGTTCCACCCAGGCGATCGCGTGCTCTTCGGTGTCGAGTTCCTGCAGGATCATGACCTCGTTCCGGTCATCGAACGCCCGGTAGATCCAGACACGCCGGACTCCTGCAGCGATGAACCTCCGCAGGCTGCCCCGAACCTTCGCGAGCAGAACATCCACGTTGTCGATCGGCGCGATTGCAGCGACGATGATGCCAGTGTGGTCAGTCGGCTCGTCCACCAGATCGATCTTCTCCACAACCTCGCCCGCGAACAGAGGAGGGATCTCCTCCACGCCGGCCGCGTCGAACCAATCCATGACCGCAGGATTGCGGAGCAGCTTGTCGATGGATCCGCGGTCATGCAAACCCAGCGTGGCGAATACGCGCCGCGGATCATGCAGCCCGCTGTAGACCACCATGTGATGGGCACCCAGCTTCGCGAGCGACTCGTTGTTTGCAGACAGAACATCAACGATTCCCTCGTCACTCGGCAGCGAGAAGTCCGAGGCCAGGATTCGAGAGTGCTGGGTCATTGATCCATCCTGCCGCCGAGGTCCGGTCGTTGTCACCAAAACAGCATCGTACCGAGATAAATTGATTCCGGACGCGTGTGTTGCACAGCCCCTCCGGGACCAGCCCTCCCGTTGGCGACACGACGTGCTCTTCGATGTGAGGAGATTTCATGCAAGGAGATCCAGAAGTTCTCAAACTGCTCAACGAGCAGCTGACCAGCGAACTCACCGCCATCAACCAGTACTTCCTGCATTCGAAGATGCAGGACAGCTGGGGGTACACGGAGATCGCCGCTCAGACCCGTGCCGAGTCGTTCGAGGAGATGAACCACGCCGAGGCACTCACCGACCGGATCCTGCTGCTGGACGGTCTGCCCAATTACCAGCGGCTGTTCTCGCTCAAGGTCGGACAGACGTTGCGTGAGCAGTTCGAGAGTGACCTGCAGATCGAACTCGACGTGGTCGCACGCCTCAAGCCCGGAATCGTGCTGTGCCGCGACAAGCAGGACTCGACCAGCGCGATCCTGCTCGAGAAGATCCTGGCCGACGAGGAAGGTCACGTCGACTACCTGCAGACGCAGCTCGAACTGATGAACACGTTGGGTGACCAGCTGTACCTGGCCCAGTGCGTGGCCCGTCCGCCCAAGTGATCTCCGGCGGGTGTGGGGACGTCGATCTCCGAGAACCCGACGGCTCTCACACCCGCTGATCGCACGCGGCTGCACAGTCGATGAGAGCCGGATTCGACTGTGCTCCCGCTCATTTCGCCACTCTGGACGCCCTGACAGACGCTCACGACGGACCGATCGGTACGGACCCGAGCCCCTGCGACGGTGCCAGTGATGCGCGACACGGCTGGTAGGTTCCTCATTGTCCCGGCAGATTTACCGTGAGGAATTGATGTTCAAGAAGGCCGCCACACTCATTGCAACTCTGTGCGCGTTGGTCGCACTGACAGCACTGGGGGTGTCCACCGCTTCAGCTGCGCCCGTAAAGGCCAACATCGGCGGTGGGACAGGAATCTTGGTGGACAAGGACAGGGGCACCGCGAGCGCCTGCACACTGACCGCGATCGGCCGCGACCAGAACAACATCTTGGTGGGTCTCACCGCAGGTCACTGTGGCCCCGCCGGCAAGGCAGTGTTCGTCGAAGCCGCCCAAGGACTCGGACCGGTCGGCCAGGTCACCTTCACGCACCGCGACCTCGACTACGGGATCATCCGCTTCGATTCAGCGAAGGTGAACCCCGTTCAGCGCGTCGGCGGCGTCACCATCCGTGGCATCCGCACGCAGGCCCCGACCTTCCCGGAGATCGGCTGCAAACAGGGACGCACCACCGCCAACACCTGTGGCATCACGTGGTTCTCGGACGGCTCAGCGCACACCAGCCAGATCTGCGTGGTCGAGGGAGACTCGGGTAGCCCCGTGGTGGTCGGCGACCGACTCGTCGGAATGGTCAACGCCTACTACTTCATCGGATGCATCGGGCCGGAGACCGGCACCAACATCAAACCGATCCTCGATGACCTGCCGGCGCGCGGCATCACCGCGTTCCACGTCGTCTGACCCTCCGGACTCTCCCGAGGGTCTTTCCGACGCGCTTCTAGCGGCGCGTCAAGGTTTCCAACTCGTCGCGCACCCGTGCGGAATCGGGGCCGTACTCGGCGTCCAATCCGAACGGGGCGCGCGGTAGATGTGCAGTCTTCTTGGCGTTCTCGTAGAACGCGATGAAGGCGATGATGAGGACTGGGATCAAGATGATTGCGATTTCCATGTCTGAAACTATGCGCCCGAACAGATAGTGCCACCACTGGCTGTTTTGCCAGTCTTCGCATATTTTCTGCCATACTGGTTGGCATGCTGCGCTCCGTTGCCGTAATCCTGCAAGAGCCCGTCGCCGCCTTCGAGTACGGCGTGGTCAGCGAGGTATTCGGTGTGGACCGCACCGACGAGGGTGTACCGAAGTTCGACTACCGCGTCTGCGGTATCGAACCGGGCAAGCCGCTGAACTTCACGACCGGTGCCCAGGTCATTCCGCAGTACGGGCTCGAGGCGTGCGCCGATGTGGACCTGGTGGCGATACCGGCCGGGCAAGTCCGGACCGACTTCCCCGAGGCGGTGCTCGATGTACTCCGTGCAGCCGACGCTCGAGGCGCATACATCCTGTCGGTCTGCACGGGCTCGTTTGTCGTCGCCGCGTCCGGCCTGCTCGGCGGTCGATCGGCGAGCACCCACTGGAAGTACGGCAAGCAGATGGCCGAGCTGTTCCCAGACGTCGACGTCAACACCGATGTGCTGTACGTCCAAGAGGGCAACATCATCACCAGCGCCGGTACAGCAGCCGGCATCGACGCCAGTCTGCACCTGGTCCGCACCGAGCATGGGCCGACGATCGCGAACAAGATCGCCCGCCGAATGGTGGTCCCTCCGCAACGCGAAGGCGGGCAGCGGCAGTTCGTGAAAGCGCCTGTGCCGGAATGTGATGAGGACGGATTCGGTCGCGTGCTCAACTGGATGCTGCGCAATCTGAAGGAGGACATCTCGATCGCGGACATGGCCACCAAAGCACACATGTCCCCGCGCACTTTTGCCCGCAGGTTCGCCGACGAGGTGGGCACCAGCCCGTTGCGCTGGCTCACCGAGCAGCGGGTTCTCGCCGCGCAGAGTCTGCTGGAAACCACCGATCTCGGCATCGAGGAAGTGGCCCGTCAGGTGGGTTTCAGTTCGGCGACCCTGCTGCGACACCATTTCTCGGCCATCGTCGGTATCACGCCCACTGCGTTTCGCGTCCGCTTCGGTTGCGCCAGCTGAACCACGAGCTGTCCGTGTCTACGATGTGTGCACCGGCAACACGGACATCGACAGCGGGGGTTTGCAGACATCATGACCAGCGATCCGGGCGACGCTTCCGGCTCACGTCCCGACCTGACCAAGGCTGACCGCCGGCCCGGCGACGGCGCGCAACCCACGCAGCACTTCGCCGCACCCGCTGACCCTCACCACCCCGGTCACGTCGACCAGAGTGGTTTCAATCCCTACCCGCCTGCCCAGCCCTTCGATCAGTTCGTGCCGTACCCACCGCCGTATCAGCCGAGCGCGCAGCAGTTTTCGCAACCCGCGCAGTACGGGACCCTTCAATATGGGGTCCCGCAGTTCGGGGTACCGCAGTTCGGGGGGTCGACGCCGGGCTTTGATACCAAGCCGGGTGCGGTCGGGCTCACGCGCGCCTTCGGTGCCGCAGCGCTAGTCGGGGCTCTGCTCATGGTTGCCTACGGCTGGCTGACCTGGGCGTCTTTCGAGCCGAAGACAAGCAGCGGCCCGCGAGCCTCGGTCAACGGTTGGGGGCAGGTGTTCGAAGCGGGCGAATCGGTTGATCTGGGATCGGGGGCGAGCGGAGCTCCCTATGCCGGGGTGTTCCTTCCGCTCTTTGTACTACCGGTCGCCATTCTGGGTCTGCTTGTTCTGTGCAACATCGGACGTTTCGGCAATTCGATCGCCATCTTTGTCCTGTCGGTTCTGCACCTGCTGCTGGCGATCATCTTCTTGGCAGCGCCGAGCATCTGCATTTTGTTCGAGTCGGACTTCGAGTCCGAGGTCTTCGAGGCGACCAACAACTTCTCGACGGGCCCGGGCGCCGTGCTCGCCACCCTGACCCTGTTGGTGGTCACCGGGACGAGCCTCGCCGGCATCGTGTTCGGCCGCAGAACGGCACCTGTGCAACCGCCGACGTACGGCTACCAACCCTACTGAGAGCTGCCGAACAGATCAGACCTCGCCGACAGTGGGTTCGCCTCAGTCGGTGGAGTTTTCGGGCTCGTCGGCATACGAGTCCGCAAACGAAATCCGCGGCATGCTGGTTGCCGCGTACAGCGTCAGCCCCAGAAACACCAAGAAGGTCAGAGCGAAACCGGCTGCCACAGCGGCCAATCCGTAGTGCACGACGTCAGTGATGACTCCACCTCCGTCGCGGACCCAGAGTGCACCGAACGCCGCGAGCACGGCACCCAACAGGGCCCATGCCGCGCCCCGCGCTCGTGGTCCGACCGTGGATGCGTAGAACAACCGCTCGTAGATAGCCGTCTCGAACTCGTCGACCGCCGCGGCCCGAACCGGGTCCTGGCCTGCGATCGTCCGCAGTTTCACCGCGAGATCGACGTCGTGGTCCAGCCGAGCTGCCTCGTTCTGCCTGTACCGGACATACAGGCCGATACCGAACACCACCGCGATGAGAAAAATCCCGACACCTACCGCACCCCACGACGCATCATTCACGCCGGTCACGTTACGGCAGGCGACCAGCGCTCACGTCCGTCTGGTCGAACCCATCGGGCATTCCGGCTGCGCTCGGCGGCGCAGCGTGACGAACCATGTGTGCGGACGTCAGTCGAACCGAGGATTCGGGCTGTTCACCGGGGTTGCTGGTGCCTACGATATGTCAGTCATCGCTCAGCACGCTTGAACTCAGAGGACGCACAACATGGCCGAGTTATTCGGATTGACCAAACGCGTGGTCGAGGCGCGGCTCAACAACACATCGATCAAGGCCGTCAGTGGGTCGATGGTCTCGTACCAGGGACAGGTCGAGTTCAAGGCAGCCGGATTCGGCGGCGGAGCGGGTGTGCTCGCCGGCCTCAAACAAAAGGCCACCGGTGAATCGCTCAAGCTGATGGAGTGCACGGGCAATGGCCTGGTTCACCTCGCGATCGGCGCTCAGTACACAACGGTGTTGCAGCTGAACAACGAGACGATTCAGGTGGAGTCGCGGCAGTTGCTGGCGATGGCCGGTAACCTCCAAACCAATGTCCAGTTCTCGGGACTCGGCGGAATGTCCAGCGGGCAAGGTCTTTTCACCACGACGGTGTCGGGCACGGGTCAGGTGGCCCTGCTGTCGGCCGGCGGTCCTCTGATTCATCTCGAGGTGAGCCCGAACATGCCTCTGGTGGTCGACCCTGATGCGTTTGTCTCTGCCAAAGGTCAACTGCAGCAATCGTTTGTCACCGACGTCAGCTGGCGGTCGATGATGGGCCAGGACGGTGGCGAGGCTTTCTCGCTGCGGTGGCAGGGTCAGGGTGTTGTGTCCATCCAGCCGGCGGAACGGTGAGTGCAATGGTCTTCGAAAAGGTGAACTCGAAAGTGGTCAAGGTCAACGTCGGTCACGCCGGTGGCGTGGTCGCGCGTAAGGGCGCGATGCTCTTCTACACCGGTCAGGTGCAGTTCTCGCCGCATCAGATCCCCGGCGCAGGAGGGGGTGGCATGCCGGGAATGGGCGGCATGGGTGCCGTCGCGGGCATGGCGGGCCGGATGATGCGCGGCGAGCACGAGGCCACGATGCTTGCGCAGGGAAATGGCGACGTGCACTACGGGTTTGCCGGTCTCGCAGTCCATGTCATAGACATGCCCCAGGGGGGAACGGTCACCGCCGACGCGTCGCGCACGCTTGGCTACACGTCCGGTCTGCAGGCCTCGATTGTCTCGATGACCTCGCAGGGCGGGGGCGGCGGCGGTCGAGGCGGCGGAATCATGGGCGCTCTACGCGGAGCTGCCACCGGCGCATTGACCGGCGACGGCATGTTCACCACTCAACTCCAGGGCATGGGCTCGGTCGTGTTGTTGGCTCACGGTGAGGTGTTGGAGATTCAGGTCGGCGGCCAATATCCGGTGATCGTGGATCCGCAGGCCTTCGTCGGCACGTTCGGCAACGTCCAGACGCAGCTCAAATCGACGATGGGCTGGCGCGATGCGGTCGGCCGTGGCGCCGGCGAGGCCATGCAGTTGCAGTGTCAGGGCCAAGGAACCGTTTTCGTCCAAGCATCCGAACAGAAGCTGTAGGGGAAAAGCCATGAGCGACATCTTGAATCCGTCGATGCTGCAGGGTGACGACAACATTCCGGGCAACACGTACGCGTACTACATGCAGCTGACCAAGCCGTGGATCATGTCCAAGGGCGCCATGATCGCCTACTACGGACAGATGCAGTTCCAGGCTCTGGTGCAAGGCATGCAGACAGCGATGATGCAGTCGCTGGCCGGCACCATCAGCGCGCCGTTGTACATGGGCGACTACGTGATCGCCCAGGGCCAGGGAACGCTGATCATCGGTGACCGCGGCTTCGACATCAATTCGTACGACCTCGAAGACGGCAACCTCACGGTTCGTGCGGCCAACCTGTTGGCATTCGAGCCCGGGTTGCAGCTGAACCAGTCAATCGTCCCGGGCTACTTGACACTCATCGGCACCGGCAAGTTCCTGGCGTCCTCGAACGGGCCGGTCATGTTCGCCGAACCGCCGTTGAGGGTCGACCCCGAGGCGCTGGTCGGCTGGGCCGATTGCCCCTCCCCCAGTCACCACTATGACCAGGGGTGGATCACGGGCTACATGGCCGCCGGAGCCGCGATGATGGGCGCCGCCAGTGGCGAGGAACAGCAGTTCGACTTCACCGGCGCCGGAACGGTTCTCATCCAGTCGAGCGAGAAGGTGATCAACGACCACAACCTCGTTCGCCAGCTGGAGAGCCAGATCCCCGGGTTGTCGACCATGGGACTGCAACGCCTGCAGCAACGTATCCAGACCCAGATGGCGGGCCAGCAGCAGTACTGACGGCTCGCAATCACGCCTCATGCAGGCCCGGGGATCCGCGCAACATCCGCGCGGAGCTCACACTATGGAGTTGTCAAGGGTCTTGCGCGGTCTCGACCACATCGAGGGCGCGGAGGGCAGCTGCTGGTCGACTTATGCTGCGAGGGTGAGGGTTCGGCGGTTGTAGGCGGGTAGTGGTTGTCGGGTGGGGTCGATGTCGGCGGGCGGGATGAGCCAGGGGTGTCCGTCGGTGCCCATGACGATGTCCCAGTCGGTGTGGTGCACGGCGCGGTGGCAGGTGCGGCAGAGGAGGCACCCATTCGCGAGGGTGGTGGGTCCTCCGTTAGCCCAGTGCACGATGTGATGGCAGTCTGACCAGGTCGCCGGTGCCCCGCATTTGATGCAGCAGGTATCTCGGATCAGGATCGCTTTACGCACCGGCCCGGCAAACAGGCGTTTGGGTGGGCTCAAATCGATCGGCACCTGCTGCCCGTCCAGGGTGATCGAGGTGATCACCGCATCACACGCAGCTGCTGCCGCGGTTGCTTCGGTGACCGGCCCCATCCACCGCAACACCGCCCGATCGGGATGATCAGCCGGAACCGCCACCGCCACTTCCGTTCTCGGCGCCGACACAAATCCCTGCCCACCGCCACCGCCACCGCAGTCGAGGAGTTGGTGCAGGGCATCAGCGCGTCGTTGCGTCGGTGTGCGAGCATCGGCGCTCCCGTCCGGTTCGGGACGGGGTCTGGACCACACATCGAGCACGGACATCATCTTCTCCCCGGTCACCGCATCCACATCAAACCTGCCCGACAACCGGCCATCACTGGTGACGACGTAGTCCAGGCTGTTCAACGAGGCGTGCTCAGCGGCCGGCACCCCACCGGACACCTCCGCAACCTCGTTACCCATTGCCCGGGCGATCTGGCCGATCTCGGCGGGTGGTGCACCAGAGATCGCATGCGCCAGGAGTTTTCGTTCGACCTCAGATCGGACGTCCTCACTCATCACACCCACCATCCGGCCGCGAACATGGCTGATACCCCGAACAACTGCGTCGACGGGCTCGGCGGAGAGGAACCCGTCCCGAAAGTATCCGGCTGTACGATCCAACCCCACCAAACCGGTCCCGATTCGTAGCCATCGTGCCGCCGCTGCTGGGGCGGCGCCGTTGGCCTGCAACACCTTCGACGTTGTCGACCCCAGAGATTTGGCCACACCAAGGCGGTCGATGATCGCCGCACCGGCCGCCAACCGCGCCTCAACAGCATTACGCAGCGTGATCAGGTCTTTCACCACCGCCACCACCCCGGTCGGATCATCAGGAAACCCCGCACCGATGACCTCATCAACCAGATCAACAACAGCCATCACCACACCCCCTCCAAGACAACAACATTGAGCACATCAACATTGGGCAGCCGATCACAATGGTGGCGTAATCACACGTATCTCAGAGTCAGGTCTAACGGACGATCAGCGTGCTATCAGTCTAGCCAATCGAACACACATTCGATAGTCATCTGTTCAGATGAACCGGTCGAGTCATGTCGGTGGCATAACGCTCCTAACAGGACCGTCCGCAGCTGTCGTCATCTACTCGACGGCGTCGAAAGAAGCCCGGTGAGAACTGTCGGCTTCCTGCCAATCATCCGGTCCGCTCGACGCATCGAGACTGCCGGCCGAATGAGCAATCGCGCCCACCATGCTCATTCCGAATGCACCTTGACAGTCCCACATGGTGGCCGCGCCCGCGGCAATGCCATCTGCAGACAGATGGTTGTCGGCTTCGATCCCCACGACGTTCCCGATCGGCATACGGGCCAGCAAGATGGTCGCATCGTGGTTGATGAATCCGACACCCCGATCACCCCAGCTCGTAAGCGTATTCGTCAGCTCGCCGAGCATGGCTGCGCGAATTAGCGGCGTGTTCTCCACGTCGTCAAACAAGGAGGGCTGGTCGAACCAGAGCCGTTTCCGACTGGCATTCTGATGCTCCGGCATCGGCACACTCCACCCATCAGGGTGTTCGTCACTGCCCCACAAAATGCCAGGTTGCGGCAACGCTTCTGCGATCCGCTCGTCCAGGGACATGGAGGGACTGACCGGACGCCACCGGGCACCCACTGGCTCCCGGGTCGGAGTGACCGACACCATCGAAGCCCGCGCCACTGTTCGGTTCCCTTGGTAAACGTGGATATCGACGATTCGAATGCTGCGCCCTTCGCGTACCACCGCGCCCCGGGTTTGAATCGGAGCGAACTCTGGTTGCCGGAAGATGTCCATGGTGAATCTCGCAGGTCGATAACTGCCTGCACCGCAGTCTTTCTCGAGCGCATGCGCGATCAGCCCGGCCAACGCCGAGCCGTTGATCGAGTTCGGTGCCCACTGACTCTGGGCGAATGGCAAGGGATGAAAACCCTCGTCGCCATGCTCGAAATACCCCACTGTCCATTCCCCCTCAGGATTGACTCGACCCGTTTCCCGGCCCCTGAGAACGACACTAGAACGTGTTCTAGTTTTGTCAAGGGAGCGAGAACCGCGCGGCGCACCACGAGACCCGTCCTACGTCCGGGATCTGGACTCACACCAGATAAACGAGCCAGAGCCCCAGCGCGCACGCACCCACCGAAAGCGCTAGCGGGGCAACCGCATTGCAAAGGGCCAGCCCGTGGCGCCCCTGTTGAACGAGGCGCACCGTCTCGACACTGGCCGTACTGAATGTTGTGTATCCGCCACAGAATCCGGTCCCGACAATGGTCTGCCAGGCGCTTGGCTGGCCGTGGAACAACGCCACTCCGGCCACCAGCCCGATCAGCAAGGAGCCCGATATGTTGATGAACACTGTCCCCCACGGGAACACTGAGGGACGGCGACGTTTGACCTCCGAGTCGACCAGAAAACGGGTCACCGCTCCGGCTGCGCCGGCCAACATCACCAGAACGATCATCGGCGAGGCGCCGATCGACTCACGCGTGCCTTTGTGGCAATAGCGATGCCCGCCCAGGCCATCACCACACCAAGGATCACAGAGGTTGCCAGATAGGCCACGGCGACAACAACATCGCCATCCCGGCCGAGCAGAGAAGCCTCGAGAGCAAAGGCACTGTAGGTGGTGAAAGACCCGCAGAATCCGGTACCGAAGAACAGGCGCAAACGCTGTCGGCCCCCGGTGTCATCCCCCATCCTGGCCAGCGCTTCCAAGGCAATTCCCAGTGCAAAAGCGCCGGCGAGATTGATCAGGAAGGTGGCCCACGGCCACTGCGGGGGGTGAAACGGGTAGGCGTCCTCAATCAGGTAGCGAGCACCGGTGCCCAGCAGGCCTCCCGCGAAGACCATCGCGAGCGAGGCCGCACGCAGGTGCAACGGTCGTGCAGCCCCGATGTCGGGATCCCCGGGCAGTTCGGGGTGGGAATCGGGCCGCGTCACCAGGTGAATGTACTTCGATACGGCGCCGACCGCATACGGCATGCGAAAGCCCCCACGGCCGAGGGGGCTGTGCCGTGGGGGCTCTCTTCTACGAGCGCGTCTGAGACGCGCTGGACTTGCCGGCCGATCTGGTCAGGCGACCTGCGCCTGCCACATCCAGTGCAGCTGCTCGAGCCGCGCTGCAAAGCTGATCAGGAGGTCTTGGGTGACCGGATCAGCTTCTTCGGTGGCCTTGATTCGCGTCCGCAGACCGTCGACCACGGTCTTGATGTTCGCGACGATCGCATCGACAACGTCGGAGTCCTTGGTCCAGCCTTCGCCGAATCCCTTGGTGCCCGCGGTCTTTGCAACGGTCTCGGACCGGCCGTCCGGGCTGACGCCGATGGCCGTTGCCCGCTCGGCGGCGGCGTCGGTGAAGTCGCGAGCGGCGGTGACCAGCTCGTCGAGCTCGAGATGCACCGACCGGAACTGCTTGCCGACAACGTTCCAGTGAGCCTGCTTGGCGATCAGCGACAGGTCGATCAGGTCAACCAAGGTCTCCTGCAGCGCCTTTCCGGCGATCGACTGCTGGTCGTCGTTCAGAGTGCTTGTGATGGGGTTGCTCATTGCACTTTCCTCTCTGTTGAAGTAATTGGTGCGGCCGGTATCCGGCAACACCATCTTGACCGATGGCGACGTGGTCCGTCACGGCCGGTCAGACATGTGAGCGCTGAGGTCAGCCTTGCCTGAGTGCATGTCCAACTTCAGATTCCGCCTCGAACACCTTCCTCGACCTTCTTGCCGAGTTCGGGATCGACGTTCTTCCAGTAGTCGAAAACGCGTGAAAGTACAGGCTCACGCACTCCATCCGAGACGTGTCCGACGATGTTGCTCACCAGACGGTCGCGCTCGTCGTCGTTCAGGACCTCGCGGTAGAGAATGCCCGCTTGAGTGAAGTCGCCGTCTTCCTCGTGCTCGATGTACCCGGCCCGCACCGCCTGGCCATCGAAGGCCCACAGGCCTTCGTCACCAGCTGCTGCAGGATCGGCGTGTGGACCGTCGAACGAGTTCGGTGCGTACACAGGAACCTGTGGCCCGCTGAAGTTGTACGCCATCGCACCCTCTTTCGAGTATGTGTTGACCTCTGCGGCCTTGGCCGAGTTCACCGGCAGCTGAGCGTAATTGGCGCCGATCCGGTAGCGGTGCGCGTCCGCATAGCTGAAGACCCGGCCCAGCAACATCTTGTCGGGCGAGAAGCCGATGCCCGGAACGACATTCGACGGCTCGAATGACGACAATTCGATCTCGGAGAAGAAGTTCTCCGGATTGCGATTGAGTGTCCACTTGCCCACCTCGATCAGCGGATAGTCCTTCTGCGACCACACCTTTGTCAGATCGAAGGGGTTGAACCGATATCCCTCCGCCTCGGCCACCGGCATCACCTGGACCTTGAGGGTCCAACTGGGGAAGTTCCCCTTCTCGATGGACTCGTACAGATCCTTACGGTGGTGGTCAGGGTCGGTGCCTGCGAGGGTGTCGGCCTCTGCCTGCGTGAGGAACTCGATGCCCTGATCGGTCTTGAAGTGGTACTTCACCCAGAAGCGCTCGCCCGCAGCATTCACCCACTGGTAGGTGTGCGAGCCGAATCCGTCCATGTGGCGCCACGTCTTCGGAATACCACGATCACCCATCAGCCATGTCACCTGATGCGCCGACTCCGGCCGCAGTGTCCAGAAGTCCCACTGCATGTTGTGGTCACGCAGGCCCGAGCCGGGCAGTCGCTTCTGGCTACGGATGAAATCCGGGAACTTGATCGGGTCCTTGATGAAGAAGACCGGGGTGTTGTTGCCGACGAGGTCGTAGTTCCCGTCCTCGGTGTAGAACTTCACGGCAAATCCGCGCGGGTCGCGCCAGGTGTCCGGGCTGCCCTGTTCGCCTGCGACAGTGGAGAATCGGACAAGCGACTCGGTGGTCTTGCCCGGCTGAAGGAACTTCGCCTTCGTGTAGCGGGAGACGTCGCCGGTGATTCGTAGCTCACCGAACGCTCCGCCACCTTTTGCGTGCACCACTCGCTCGGGAACGCGCTCGCGGTTGAACTGAGCGAGCTTCTCGATCAGGTAGTGATCGTGAAGCAGGATGGGTCCCTGCGTGCCGGCAGTGAGCGACTCGTTGTCACTCGATACCGGTATGCCCTGGTTGGTGGTTGTACGTGGGATCATCTGTTGCCTCCTGATACCCGCATCGGGAGCTGCCGATGCGGCCTGAAACGTTGTATTGCAGTCTTTTTCGTGACATTGAGCCCGTTGGCTCGCCGTCAGGTCACGGCCACCCGCGGAAGTCCGGTGATCGCAGGGCCATCAGTGGAATCGACCCGGCAGTCGGGGCACAGGCCCCAGTAGGTCACCTCGGCCTCGTCGATCACGAAGCCGTGTTTGTCGCTCGGTTCGAGACACGGGGCCTCACCCACCGCGCAGTCGACATCATGAATCGCTCCACATTGGCGGCAGACGAGATGATGGTGATTGTCACCGATCCGGTTCTCGTACCTGACGGACGAGCCCGCTGGTTCGATGTGCCGCAGTAGACCGCGTTCGGAGCAGACGCGAAGAACGTCGTACACCGTCTGGGTCGACACGCCGCCGAGTTGTTCGCGGACGCGAGCGGCGACGAAGTCCGCAGTGGAGTGAGGATGCCGCTCCAGCACCTCGAGGACCGCCACCCGTGGCGCGGTCACCCGAAGGCCCACTGCACGCAACTGCTCTCGCGTGTCCGGGGTTGGTTGCTGCGAACTCATGTCTCCGACCGTACGCCCTTTTCTGGAATCAGTCCAGATCTAATCTGGAATTAATCCAATCTGGTGGACAGCGCGACGAGTGCGCGACGAGATGATCAGGCCCGCACGGATCAGTAAGGCGGTACCACCCGGCACCGACGTGATTGAAGCGACAGAAATCGGGAATCCCCTGCACGTGACCACACCACCGAACGACCCCAGCGCGACACTTCCGGCGGAGACACACGACGGATCAGACCCGGACGCCATCACGTCGCTGACGGATGTGGTCCGGCCCGACGGCCCCCGCCCGGTCGCCCACGCCCTCGCCTCCGTCGAAGAACTCTCCGCGGTCGACGCGCCGGCGGGTCAACTCGCCGACCTGGTGAACAGCGCAATCCCGACCGCGGTCCTCGATGTTCTGCGTGGCCGGTGGCTCGGACATCCCCTCCATCCCGTACTGGTCACAGTGCCCATCGGCGCCTGGATGGCAGTGCCGGTACTGGACCTCACCGGCCAGCGCATCGCTGCTCAGCGGCTGGTCGCGTTCGGCATCGCCGCGGCAATCCCCGCTTCGATCACAGGTCTTGCCGAGTACACAACGCTCGACACGGCCCAGCGCCGTGTCGCAGTTGTGCACATGGCCGCGAACACCGTCAGCCTTGGTTGCCTGGCGCGATCCTGGTGGCACCGCCACAACGGGTTCGCGTTGCGCGGTGGAGGTTGGTCGCTCGCAGGCCTGGCGTTCAGTGGTGTTGCCGGCGCTCTCGGTGGCCATCTGTCCTACTCCCAGAGCGCCGGTGTGCTCCGCGAACGCTGACCTCAGGGGCGGTTCAGACCGAGGGCACCCAGGCACATCTGGTCGAGCGTGTCGAGGAGGGCCTTCTCGTCGGCGTCCTCCCCCTGCACAAGCCACAGATAGAGCGTGTGGTCCACCATCGCGGCCAGCGATCGGGCCGCCAGTTCCGGATCGAGCGTGGCCGACACCTCACCGTCGTCTTGCCACCGGGCGATTGCGCGGGCGCTGCGTTCGATGAGTTCGCGGCGATGCTCATGGCGCAGGCGTCGGAAGTCGGTGTTGAAGGTCGCGACCTGTTCGACGATCGCCATCAGTTTCGCGTTTCGCCGATAGGCCTGGTAATACGCATGATTGGACTTGATGAGTCGCTGCGCCGGTGAGGCGTTGTCTTCCACGCCGTTCCGGCGGTGGGTGTCCTCGAACAGTCGGGTGCTCAGTTCCCAGAACACGGCGTCTTTCGACTCGAAGTACCGATAGAAGGTGCCGTAGGAAACGTTCGCCGCCTGGGCGATGTGCTCAACCCTGGTGTCGAGAAACCCGACATCCTCGAACACCCCGCGAGCGGCGTCGAGCAACGCGTCCCGCGTCTTCCGGCCGCGAGGGGTCAAACTCTCGACCACCGGCAGCGCGGTCTTGACAGGTTGCGTGATCACGGTCACACTCTGTCCAAACATGACCTGACTGTCAAGTCATGTTTCGACACATCGGGGAGATGAACATGGGCGCAGCGAACGCCAAATACGAACTGGGCGGCATCAACCACTTGGCCTTGGTGTGCTCGGACATGAAGCGGACGATCGACTTCTACTCGGGCACCCTCGGCATGCCTCTGATCAAGACCATCGAGCTACCGGCCGATCTGGGTCAGCACTTCTTCTTCGACTGCGGCAACGGAAACACCATCGCGTTCTTCTGGCTGGCGGACTCGCCTGACGCCGCACCGGGCATCGCTGCGCCGAAGGGCCTCCCCGACGAGGGCGAGCTCGCCAGCGCGGTCGGCTCGATGAACCACGTGGCCTTTGCGGTGCCGCCCGAGAAGTTCGACGAATACTATGACCGGTTCACGTCCGAGGGCATCAAGGTCAGCCAGGTGCTGAACCACGATGACAGCGCTTTCGGGGTGTCACGCCACGTTCATCCCGGCACATTCGTGCGGTCGTTCTACTTCCAGGACCCGGACGGGGTACTGCTCGAGTTCGCCTGCTGGACTCGCGAATTCACCGATGCCGACGTCGCTCACGAGCCGAAGACCGCTGCCGACCGACGTGTTGCGACCTCTCCATAACCAGAGTCGCAACACCATCGACGAGAGGAACTCGTAGTGCCACGTCTTCGCCAAGTGCCCCGCGCCGAGGTCACCGACGACAAGATCCTGTTCTTCTACGACAGGCTCTTCGGCCCCGACAAAGACCCGGCCGTCGACGGGGGCACCGTTCACGGCACCCCGGGCGACTGGTGGACCGTCTTTGCGCAGTCACCCAACGTATTCGACCATGCAGTAAGGGGATTCGCTCTCTACCGCAACGCGACGCTCGACCCCATGCTGCGTGAACTCGGCCAGTGCCGGGCCGGTTATGCGCGGGGCAGCCAATTCGTCTTCTCCCAGCACTCCAAACAGATGCGGTCGCTGGGGATGCCCGAAGAGAAGATCGCCGCCATCGCGCACTGGCAGATCGCCGACTGCTACACAGAACTGGAACGGGCCGTACTCGCCTATACCGATGGTCTGGTGTTCGACGGTGGTCGGGTGCCCGACGCGGTCGTCGACATCCTCAAGGCCGAGCTCAGCGATCCCGAGATTCTCGAACTGACCTACATCACATGCCTTTACGACATGCATGCCACCATCTGTCGCGCCCTGCGCCTCGAGTTCGACGACCGCGAGGAGCCGGTCGTCGAGGTCGAGGTCCCCGCAGGCACCGGTGCTCGTGATCTGTCTGCGGACCTGTCCGGAGAGTGACGCCGGCATTACTTCCCGCGTCGCAGACCTGAGCCCCACTGCACACAGGTCAGCCCAATAAGTCACATCCGGCCGCCCGAGCACAGAAAGTGTGCAACGAGGCACCGCGTGAATGTTCCACCAAGCGAGGTGCCCCACGCAGAAACCGCCCACGCGCAGAGTCACCTTCCAAGGTGAATCGCGGGTGGGCGGTTTCTGTGATGTCTTGCCTCAGATCACCAGGCCCAGAAGCAGTACAACGATCAGGCCGGACACCGACAACACGGTCTCCATGATCGACCACGTCTTGATCGTCTGGCCGACGCTCATGCCGAAGTACTCCTTCACCAGCCAGAAGCCGGCGTCGTTGACGTGTGAGAAGAAGACCGAGCCGGCACCGATGGCCAGGACCACCAGCGACAGTTCGCCGCTGCTCAGCCCGTCGACAAGGCCCAGGATGAGCGAGGACGCAGTGATCGTGGCAATCGTGGCCGACCCTGTCGCCAGCCGGATCAGGGCGGCGAGCACCCAGGCGAGCAACAGCACGGAGATGTTCGCTTCTTTGGCCCAATCGGCGAGCAACGTGCCGATCCCGCTGTCGACGAGAACCTGCTTGAAGCCACCGCCCGCAGCGACGATGAGCAAGATGCCGGCGATCGCGGGCAACGCGGCACCGGTCGTCTTGGAGATGGTGTCGCGGTCCATCCCCGACCCACGGCCGAGGGTGAACATCGCGACCACCACTGCGATCAGCAAGGCGATGATCGGCGTTCCGAGCACATCGAGAACCTGCCGCACGATCTGGTCGTCGTCGCTGATGAAGATCTCGGCAATGGCCTTGCCCAGCATCAACACAACCGGCAGCAGGACGCTGAAGATCGTGATGCCGAACGACGGGCGCTTGGTCTTGACAAGCGTGTCTTCGGGATCGGCGTCGAAGGTGGTGGGAACCGGCAGCACCACCCAGCGGCCCGCGAGCTTTCCGAACAGAGGTCCGGCCACGATGATGGTCGGCACCGCAACCGCGACACCGAGCGCCAGCGTCGTTCCGAGGTCAGCACCGAGCACGTCGATGGCGACCAGCGGTCCCGGATGGGGCGGCACGAAGCCGTGCATCGCCGAAAGACCTGCGAGAGCGGGGATCCCGACGGTGATCAGCGACAGGCCCGACCGGCGTGCCACCAGGTAGATGACCGGCATCAACAGCACCAGGCCGATCTCGAAGAACATCGGCAGACCGATGATCGCGCCGACGAGGGCCATCGCCCACGGCAGCATGCGGGGGGAAGCGTGCCCGACGATGGTGTCGACGATCTCATCGGCGCCACCGGAGTCCGCGAGGAGCTTTGCGAACATCGAACCGAGCGCGATCAGGATCCCGACTCCGGCCGCGGTGCTGCCGAATCCGTCGGTGAACGACTCCAGTACGTCCGGAACCGGCTCGCCGGCAACGATTCCCACGGTGAGCCCGCCGGCCACGAGCGCCAGGAACGGGTGCACCTTGGCGATGGTGATCAACACGACGATGACGGCGATGCCGACGAGCGCAGCGAGGATCAACTGCCACCCGGCGGCGACCGGCTCGGGTAGTTCGGTGTCTGCCGCCAGCAGCACCGCCGATGGTGAGCTCATCAGTTCTCCTTGTGTTCTGTCCGGGTGATGTAGGACTCGACGATGTCGTCGATCGACTGATCGATGTCGATGACAATTCCTCGCTCATCGTCGGCGAGTGGTTCGAGAGTGTGGAACTGCGACGACAAGAGTGACGGCGGCATGAAATGCCCCGGCCGGCTTGCCTGACGTTTCGCGATCACTTCAGGCGTGCCGTCGAGGTGGACAAAACACACCTCGGGACAATGCCGCCGGAGCTGGTCGCGGTACTTGTGCTTGAGCGCCGAACAACTCATCACGCCGCCGTCGGCATGATCGGCCAGCCACTGGCCGATCACCTCCAGCCACGGGTGACGATCGTTGTCGTCGAGCGGCTGTCCACTGGACATCTTGGCGATGTTGGCCGGCGGGTGGAAATCATCTGCATCAGCGAATGGCACCCGGAGGCGCTGCGCCAGCGCGGCTCCGACGGTGGATTTGCCGGACCCCGACACCCCCATGACGACCAGCGGTGCTCGCATTGTTGACTCCTCGCTCTTGTGCTGCCGGTCACAAATATTGCCGCAATGATCATACTATTGCAAGCGCCTGAGCACTTAAAGCATTCTTTTGAAGGGACTTGGCAGCAATGAGAAGATAAATCGGTGGCAACAGAGGCGAGTGTGGGTGAACTTCATGGCAGCGTTCTCACCGGCGTGGGCACGCAGATCGTCTCCGGGCATCACCAGGAGGGCGAGGTTCTCACTCTCGACAGCATCGGCGTCCAGTACGGGGTGTCGCGTACCGTCGCCCGCGAAGCAATCCGGGTCTTGGAATCGATGGGCCTCGTGGCCTCACGCCGACGCGTCGGGATCACCATTCAGCCCCGCAGCCACTGGCATGTCTTCGACCCACGGCTGATCCGTTGGCGACTCGACGCCGGAGAGCGAACCGACTTCCTTCTGACCCTGTCAGAGCTGCGGCGCGGGTTCGAACCCGTCGCCGCGGCCCTCGCTGCAGAACGCGCGGACGAGCATCAGTGCCGCATCCTCGCTGCCGCGGTCTCGGACATGGTCATGCACGGCCGGTCGGGCGACCTCGACCAATATCTGTTGGCGGACAAGGTCTTCCATCGCACCCTGCTCGAGGCGAGCGGGAACGAGATGTTCCGCGCGCTGAGCGATGTGGTCGGTGAGGTGCTCGCCGGTCGTACACATCACGGCATGATGCCGACCAACCCCAACCCGGCTGCCATCGACCTCCACGACGCGGTCGCCCGGGCAATCCGCCTGCGCAACCCTGTGGAAGCGGAGCGGGCCATGCGCGAGATCATCATCGAAGCCGCAGACGCTGTCCGCGAACCCGAGCAGGACTAGCGGTTACCCGGCCGCATGATCTGGGTCGGTTTCATCCTCATCGAGGGCGGCAGCCATCGGTTGACGCCGCGCCGCAGAGTGAACAGCGCAGACAACAACAGCAACGTGAACTGCAGCCACCCCATGAACTTGATGACGCCGGAGATCGACGGGTAGTCGAAGAGAAGATCGATACCCATCGGGATGCACAGCAACATCACCAGTACAGCGGTCACGTAGACGTTCCTGGCACCCCGGCTGCGGTGCCGAGACGTCGCCACCAGCAGCGGATACTGCACGGCGAGCAGAACAAGCGTTGCGACGAGCATCGCCGGTGGGAAGAAGCTCGACAACGAGTCGATGCGGTCCACAGGCGCCGCCGCACCGGGATCACGGGCGACATCGGCCTGGAGGCGCTCGTTGAGCAGATCGCTGATGGACCCCGCGTTCACGAACCCGTAGACCACGCTGACCAGCGCAGCAGCGGCACCACCCAGCCACAGCAACCAGGCGTGGTACAGCGCGGCCGGAGGGGGTGCCGGCTCATCGAGCACCGCGTGGTCTTTGTCCTTGGACTGTCGCCCCGCCTCGATCGCCGCCAGATCCATCGCGTCGAGTTCGGCCAATGACGGCATGCCGGAGAGGTCGGACGGCACTTCTACCGGGCCGTCGGGGCCGATACTCGATTTCTCGAGGTCGGGGCCATCGCGGTCCGAGTCCTTCGGCTGCTTGTCTGGGTCCTGCGTCACACCGTCGATTGTCCCACTACTCCACCTGCGCCCTGACCAGAGTGCGCACCTTTCGTCTTTCCATCAGGTTGCCGTCC
Organism: Williamsia muralis; assembly: GCF_051487485.1. GTDB lineage: Bacteria > Actinomycetota > Actinomycetes > Mycobacteriales > Mycobacteriaceae > Williamsia > Williamsia muralis_B. The sequence continues at coordinate 77,924 of NZ_JAHVCV010000009.1, forward strand.
GACGCCGTCCGCGACAACGATGGTCAGATGAGCACACGTGTCGAGGTCTCCAGCGTCGAAGAACTGCGCGCCCTGGTCGGCGAACCAATCGATCGCGTCGCGAAGAAGGTGCGCCCCGAACTCCTGCCGGTGCATCTCGAGTGGTTGGCGCGGTCGCCCTTCGCCTTCGTCGCCACCACCGACGCCGACGGTCGCGTGGATGTCTCGCCGAAAGGCGATCCCCCTGGCTTTGTGCACGTCATCGATTCGCGAACGATCGCCATACCCGAGCGGCCGGGGAACAGGCGCGTCGACGGCTACCTGAACGTGCTGTCCAACCCACACGTCGGCACCAACTTCCTGGTCCCCGGCAGGGGTGACACCCTGAGGATCAACGGAACCGCGACTGTTCTGCGGGACGCGGACTACTTTGACGCACTGGCGATTCGCGGCCGACGGCCCATCCTCGCCCTCGAGGTCGCCGTCGAGGAGGTGTTCTTCCATTGCGCAAAAGCATTCATGCGCGCCGACCTCTGGCGTCCGGAAACATGGAAACCAGACGTGTTGCCCAGCCCCGCAGAGATCGCGCATGTGCTGAACAAAGGGTCGAATCTCGAAGAGCTGCAGAAGTATTACGGGGAGAGCTACGGCAAGAAGCTGTACTGACCCAGCTCCTCACGAGCTGATCTTCAACATCCGGCCCACCGTCGCCTGCCACATCGATCCGTCGGCACCGATGGTCCCGGTCAATTGCAAGGGTTCGTCGACGGGCGCTGCTCCGACCTGGGTGAAGGCTCGTCGCGTGCCCGTCGCGAAATCGACGGCCACGAAGTAGACCGGTCCGATCTGCTGAATCCCGTTGCCCGCGAGGGCTTCTGTCGAGGTCGCGTAGGCCAGCGCATAGATGAGGCCGTCGGATCGCGACAATTTCGGCAGGGTCGCCATGCGATCGTTGGTTTCCCAGACGCGACGGCATCCGGCGTCGGTGACGTCGATGCGGGTCATCCCTCCGGCGAACGTCGCGGCCGGTGGGTCACTGGGCCCGGACGTCGCGAACGGCGGGTAGCCGAACCCGTACGTGCTGGGGATGACAAGCGAATTGCCCCACGCCATCGGCGAATTCTCGGTGCCTTGGCCGGAGGTGCCGAAGGCGGGCGTTGCGCACACCACCGTTCCGTTGTCGCTGCGGTGGACGATCAGATTGGGCCGCTCGGCGTCGTCGACGATTGCCACGTACTCGTCGTCCACCCCGAAATATGTTGGCGTGGTGCCCGATCCAGGAGCCAGCTGCCCTGGTTTCCGGACACTGCCCGCGGTGTAGGTCTGCCGCCAGACGGTGGCGGGCGTGCCGGTGTCGTCGGCGTGCATCTCGTAAAGGGCACGATCGGTGAGGACAGAAGCACCCGCCCGCCGAACACTCAAACCGTTCGTGAGCCTCTCGCCCGGCGGCAGGTGCATCGAAGCGATGTGGCCGTCAGGGGAGATCGTGCCGACCAGTCCACCGGTGGTCGCGAACCAGATGCGCTGTTGATAGTCGGGCGCCAATCCGGTGATGGCATCTCCGGCGGGAATGTGAGCGCTCACGTCGATTCGCTCGGCGACATACAGGTTCCATTGCCCCGCAGCGGTTTTGCGATGCGCGATCTTGAGCACTGAACCCGATCCGTCAGCCATCACCACGCGGTCGCGGCTGTCGAGATATCCATAGACGCCGCCCAGGAGACCCCCTTTGGTGAGCTGGATGGACGCGACCGGCTGGGCGGTGACCGGGTCGAAGAGTTGCACTGTGGGCACCGCGACGCCTGGCGGATCGACACCCACGTATCCGGTGCACAGCGCCACGGGCATGCCATCGCTACCAATGAAGGTCGCCGCACATGCTCCACCGGGCAACGACGACGCGACCAAGCGCCCGGCCACTCCAGGGCCGGGATGGGGCGTGGTGTCCGTCGACGCCAAGTCCCCGTGGATCAACGACGTCCCCGGCGGCCCGACATCGGGAATACCCGGTGTGGCCTGGGCAGGCCCGGCGTTGAGTCCTATGACCAGCGTCGTGAGCAGAACCGCGAGTGTCCGGACGCGCAACATCCACATATGAAACCACGGCCACCCGGCCTCATCCTCCGACTCCAGTCAGAAACTCCGGTTGCAACCGGAGGAAGTGCTCGGAACCGGAGGATCTACCGACTAGACAAGCAGTTCGGCGATCTGAATCGTGTTGAGGGCAGCACCCTTACGGAGGTTGTCACCGGAGACGAACAGCGCCAGGCCGCGTCCCTCGGGTGCACCCGGATCCTGCCGGATACGGCCGACCAGCGAGTTGTCCTTGCCTGCAGCAGCCAGAGGGGTGGGCACATCGGTCAACGTGACGCCCGCGGCGTCAGCCAAGATCTTGGTGGCCTCTTCGACCGACAACGGGTTCGCGAACTCGGCGTTGATCGACAACGAGTGACCGGTGAAGACGGGAACCCGCACACACGTACCGCTCACCAACAGGTCGGGCAGGCCGAGGATCTTGCGGGACTCGTTGCGCAGCTTCTGGTCTTCGTCGGTCTCACCCGAACCGTCGTCGACAAGCGAACCGGCCAGCGGGAGCACGTTGAAGGCAATGGGCGCAACATATTTGACGGGATCGGGCAGCGACACCGCCGATCCGTCATGCACCAGCTTCTCCGCGTCATCGATGCCTGCCCGCAACTGGGTGGCGAGCTCTTCGACGCCGGCGAGACCACTACCGGAGACCGCCTGGTACGACGAAATGATCAGACGCTGCAGCCCGGCCGCGTCATGCAGCGGCTTGAGCACCGGCATCGCAGCCATCGTGGTGCAGTTCGGATTGGCGATGATGCCCTTGGTCGGGTTTTTCGCCTGCTCACCGTTGACCTCTGAGACAACCAGCGGCACATCGGGATCCTTGCGCCAGGCCGACGAGTTGTCGATCACGGTGACACCGGCGGCGGCGAACCGCGGCGCCTGCTCACGAGACATGGTCGCGCCGGCGGAGAACAGCGCGATGTCGAGGCCGGTGGGATCTGCGGTCGACGCGTCCTCGACCTCGATCTCGCCACCACGCCACGGCAGCTTCTTGCCCGCCGATCGTGACGACGCGAAGAAGCGGATCTCGTCGGCCGGAAAATTGCGCTCTTCCAACAGCTTTCGCATGACGGCGCCGACCTGGCCGGTCGCGCCGACGACTCCTACACGTACACCCATTGCTATCGCCCCGTTCCGGCGTAGACGGTGGCCTCTTCCTCGCCACCGAGATCAAATGCGTCATGCAGTACGCGCACAGCCTTGTCGAGCTCGGTGTCGCGGCACAGCACCGAGATCCGGATCTCCGACGTGGAGATCAGCTCGATGTTGACGCCGGCTTCCGAGAGAGCCTCACAGAATGTGGCCGTGACGCCGGGATGCGACTTCATGCCCGCACCGACCAGCGACACCTTGCCGATGTGATCGTCGTAGAGGATCGAGCTGAAGCCGATTTCTTCCTTCAGCGTGGACAACTTCTCGACGGCGATCGGACCGAGTTCCTTGGGGCACGTGAAGGTGATGTCGGTCTTGCCCGTCTCGACCTTGGAGACGTTCTGCAGCACCATGTCGATGTTGATCTCGGCATCGGCAACTGCACGGAAGACCTTGGCGGCGTAGCCCGGCTTGTCGTCCAGGCCGACAACCGTCACCTTGGCTTCGCTGCGGTCGTGGGCAACGCCGGTGAGGATGGCTTCTTCCACGGGAATGTCCTCCATCGATCCGGACACCATGGTGCCGGGTTTGGTTGAGTACGACGAGCGCACATGAACGGGAACGTTGTAACGGCGGGCATATTCCACGCAGCGCAGCATGAGCACCTTCGCGCCACATGCAGCCATCTCGAGCATCTCTTCGAACGAGACCGTCGCCAGATGGCGGGCGTTCGGGACGATGCGCGGATCAGCGGTGTAGATGCCGTCGACGTCGGTGTAGATCTCGCAGACATCGGCGTTGAGGGCCGCGGCGAGTGCCACGGCGGTGGTGTCGGACCCGCCACGCCCCAGCGTGGTGACGTCCTTGGTGTCCTGCGAGACACCCTGGAAGCCCGCGACGAGAACGATCTTGCCCTCGTCGAGCGCCGACCGGACGCGGCCGGGCGTGACGTCGATGATCTTGGCCTTGCCATGGCTGCTGGTGGTGATCACACCCGCCTGCGAACCGGTGAACGACTGGGCTTCCGCGCCGAGGGAGCTGATGGCCATCGCGACCAGCGCGTTGGAGATGCGCTCACCCGAGGTGAGCAGCATGTCCATCTCGCGAGGCGGCGGCGCCGGGCAGACCTGCTCGGCGAGGTCGAGCAGCTCGTCGGTGGTGTCGCCCATCGCCGACACCACGACCACCACGTCGTTGCCCGCCTTACGGGTCGCAACGATGCGTTCGGCCACTCTGCGGATCCGTTCGGCGTCGCCAACCGAGGAGCCGCCGTACTTCTGCACGACCAGAGCCACCGAGTTTCCCTTCTCTAGCTGCTGCGAACCTTCAAAATCAATGAGCGGGCAACAGTGCAAGACTGCCTCCCGCCTCGTGCAAGGATAGCCACCCGCAACTCCCCCACGTGCAAGCGTGTCGCTGCACCGTCGAGCCCGGAGACCGCCGCCCACCCGGGGCTCGGGCGGACACGCGGCAATTGCTTTAGCGTGCTTCGGAACTGGCGGATCGGCCGTGCAGCCGACAGCGTCCGCCCCGAGCGAGCGTTCGGCACTAGGATCGCTCAGGTGCTGACCCGAGCAAGATTCGAATCCGTCAGCGACCTCCTGTATCGACGGCGTGACTGGGTCGAGCCGATCGCCGCCTTCCTCCTGATCCGTCTGGTCGGCATGCTCGTGCTGGAGCGGTTCACCCAGCTGCGCGGCAGCAGTCTCGGCGCGGCGCTCTCGGCGTGGGACGGCAAATGGATGCTTGCCATCGCCGAGCACGGGTACGGGGGCGTGCCGCTGACCCAGACCGACGCGCAGGGTATGCGCGACTCCGACACGCCATACGCGTTCTTCCCCGGCTATCCGCTACTCGCCGGGGCGGTGGACAAGGTGCCCGGCTTCAGTCCACTGGGTGCGGCCCTCACCGTGAACGTGGTGCTCGGATGCCTGGCCGCGGTGGGCGTCGCCCGGATCGGAACGCTCTGCGCCACACAGATGCAGAACCGTGAACACAAGCCCCGGCTCGTGCCCACACGCTTCACCGCTTGGTTTGCCGAGGACATCCAGAGGGCCGACGACGGCCAGGTGGTGCGCGTCGAGGCCGATCCCCGTCGGGCTGGGCTGCTGCTCGCCGTTCTGTTCGCCGCAGCGCCGATGGGCATCGTCTTGTCGATGGCCTACACCGAGGCACTGTTCTGCGCACTTGCGGCGTGGGCGCTGATCGGCGTGCTGGAGCGACGATGGTTGCTGGCCGGGATCTGCACGATGCTGGCCGGACTGAGCCGTCCGACCGCGGTGGTCCTCATCGTCGTCGTCGTGGTGGCAGCGGCCCTGCGATTCCGCGACGGACCGAGAGCGTGGGCGGCCATCGTGCTCAGTCCACTGGGGTACCTGGGGTACCTGGCGGTGGTCTGGCACAAGACTGGCGAACCCCTCGGCTGGTTCAAGATCCAAACCGAGGGCTGGGACACGCGGGTGGACTACGGCCAGGCCGCCTACGAGTTCATCAACTACGCGCTTGTGAACTCCGGCGAGATCGCGCCGGTGGCCACGGCCTGGATCATGCTGATCACCATCGCCCTGGCGTTGTTGAGTTTCGCCGAGCGCGTGCCGTGGCCGGTGGCGGTGTACGGAGCTCTGGTGGTCGTATCCATCGGTGCCTCGAGCGGTCTGATGATGAGCCGCCCTCGACTGTTGCTCCCGGCGTTCGTCTTGCTGATCCCGATCGCGATCGGTCTGGCCAAACGTCGCGGGTCCACACAGATCCTGGTCTCGCTGGCGGTTGTCGCCTTCAGCTCATGGTTCGGCGCACACATGTTGACGGTCTATCCGCACGCCATGTGACCAGCCCGTCAGTGTCCGTCACGCAATCTGGCCGCCCTCAATTCGAACCCGTCGCACAGCGCGGCGACGCCCTGGGTGAGTAGATGACGGGGGTCGGTGAGTTCTGAATGATGCGTGCCGACCAGTGCTGCGAGATGGGGTGGCGGGTCGCTTTCGGGATTGCCTGCCAGAAGATGGGCCAGTCCACTCTGGCCTTGGTCTTCATCGGCGGCCCGGTCGAGCAGTAGTCGTTCGGCGACGGTGCTGAGCACCGTGCCCGCGATCAGGTTCCACAGGGTCAGCGCCATCTCGGTGGCGACCGCGGGAGTGACCTCGAGATCAAGGAAGGCGTCGACGAGCCAGTCGAGACAGTTCAGGCTCTGCGGGCCCATGCTGGTCCGCGGAGATGCAAAGGCCAGCAGTACCCAGGGGTGGCGCTGATACAGGGTCCAGTCGACCTCGGCCGCGATCCACGCCCGCTCACGCCACGTCGCATCGTCTGCGGGCGGGTACGGGAAGCGGATGCCGATCTCATTCGACATCTCGCGCAACAGCGCATCCTTGTCGGCGATGTGCCGGTACAGCGACATCGTGCCGACGCCGAGCCGATCGGCGATCTTTCGCATGGTGAGGGCGTTGAACCCGTCGGCATCCGCGAGTTCGATCGCGGCATTGACCACCGCGCCGCGGGTCAGTTTCGCGGACTCGGGTGCCGGGTCGAGGCCGCCGCTCACTGCGCCTTCCTGTGCTCTCATCACATCTCTCCTTCGCCGCGTTCATTGTCCGTGTTCACGGCCGGGACGGTGAACAAAGGCCGAACGATGGAATAAACGCTTTGCGTACAACGTACTCTTATGCGTACGTTGTACTCAGGTTGATCGAGCCGCCACGAGCGGACGATCGCCGTACGAACACATATAGCGCCCTCAACGCGGCCAACGCCGGCGTCCGCTCGTGTGTTCGCAGCGTGATTGGAGCACCCCCGTGAGCATCATCGACAAACAGACCGATCCGCGATCCGACGCGAGCACCAGCCGCCCGGACCGCCGGACCTGGCTGGGACTGGCAGTACTGACGCTGCCGGTCTTTCTGGTGTCCATGGACTTCTCCGTCTTGTACCTGGCGATCCCCACCCTGAGCGCCGAACTCGCCCCCTCTGCCACGCAGCAATTGTGGATCGTCGACATCTACGGATTCCTCATCGCCGGCCTGTTGATCACGATGGGCAATCTCGGTGACCGGTTCGGTCGACGCAAGCTGCTGCTCGTCGGTGCCAGCCTCTTCGGCGTCGCTTCGGCGATCGCAGCATTCGCCCCCGACGCGAGCTCGCTCATCGCTGCTCGCGCCATCATGGGCATCGGTGGCGCAACCCTCCTGCCCTCGAGCCTGTCGCTGATCAGCAACATGTTCCCCGACCCCGTTGCCCGGGCGAAGGCCATCGGCATGTGGACGGCGGCGTTCGCAGGCGGATCGGCCATCGGCCCGGTGATCGGCGGCGCCCTTCTCCACCAGTTCTGGTGGGGCTCCGTCTTCTTGATCAATGTGCCCGTACTGCTGATCCTCTTGGTCTTCGGTCCCCGCCTGGTCCCGGAGTACCGCTCACCCAGCTCAGCCCCCTTCGACGTCCTCGGCGTGCTGCTGTCGCTGATCGGCATCCTCCCGCTCGTCTACGCCATCAAGCACGGCGCAGCCGAAGGGATCGACACCACCACAGCCGCCTTCGCCGCCATCGGCATTGTCGGGATGGCGTTGTTCGCCGCCCACGAGCGTCGAACAGAAAATCCCTTGATCGACCTCAAGCTCTTCAAGAGCCGCGGGTTCTCCGTTGCGATCGGCAGCGCGCTGACGGGCATGATGACCCTTGCCGCGTTGAGCTACCTCAGCGGCATCTACCTGCAGTCGGTCCTCGGACGCGACGTGCTCCAGGCCGCAGTGCTCGGTATCCCGATGGCGATTGCCGTGGCGATCTTCTCGATGAGCGCTTCCCGCATCGCCGCGATCATGTCGGTGCGCTGGGCGTTTGTCTTCTCGCTGCTGGCCGCTGCGATCGGCAACGCAGGCATGCTCGGTCTCGGCGTCGACCAAGGCGTCCTGGTCTACCTGATCAGCTCCACGCTGGCCGGTGTCGGCTACGGCGTGATCTTCTCGCTGGTTTCCGATGTGGCCGTGTCGTCGGTGCCTGCTCAGCGCAGTGGGTCGGCGGCCGGTCTGTCCGAGACCAGCTTCGAGTTGGGAACGGCATTCGGACTCGCCGTTCTCGGTTCGGTGGCGACGATGGTGTTCCGCCGGTCCGGCGAGGGCAGCGGGGTCGAGGACACCCTCTCGCAGACACTCACCCAGGCGCAGACCCTGGACCCGGGCGCCGGAAGTGCTCTCGCCGACGCCGCACGCAGCGCATTCGTCGACGGCTTGCACATCACGTCGCTGGTGAGCGTGGCACTCTTGGCGGTGGTGGCCGCAGTGGTGGCAATCGTTCTCCGCGAACGCCGGCCGGTCACCGACTAGTCCCCGCCCGGCCCCAAGGAGCTGCTGCCCGTGCACCCGCTACTCGCAGACCGATGGAGTGCACGCGGCTACGACGCCGACGCAACCATGTCCGACGAGCATCTGCAGTCGATCCTCGAGGCGGGCCGGTGGGCGCCCACGGGTGGCGGTCGCCAGCCGGTCCGCTTTGTCGTCGGCCGCCGCGGTGATCCGACATTCGCCGGGATCACCGAGGCACTCAAACGCGGGAACCAATCGTGGGCACCAGCCGCCGCAGCACTGATCGTCCTGTGTACCGACGACCTCCCCGACGACCCGAAAATGCACGACTACGCCACGCTCGACGTGGGGCTCGCCGCCGGGCAGATGATCGTCCAAGCCCAGGCCGACGGATGGAACGCACATCCCATGGGCGGGTTCCGCGCGCCAGACCTGGTGCAGCAGTTCGGCATTCCCCACTCGATTCGACCACTGCTGATCCTGGCCATCGGCCGACTCGCTGATCCCGCTGCGCTGCCCGCCGACATTCGAGAGCGTGATGGGCGCGAACGCACCCGCCTGCCGTTGCCGGAGATCGCGTTCGCCGAGACGTGGGGACGGCCATTGGTTCCGGAGAACCGGTGAACCACCTTTGGACTTCCGCGCCTTCGGGAGTACAGTCACAAAAATGCAGCGCGTGCTCCTTCTCGGTTGCCGCGGCGGGGTCTGATCCAGACCGGCTTCCCGTCGCGGGATCTTTGACGCGCCGGTCTCATTCCCCCAACCCCGGAGATTGACCCTCATGCCTGCCGCCGATGCATTCACTTCCAGTTCCAGCCGGATCAGCGAACCCGCCGGACCCATTCCTTCCGGACAACCGTCGTGGAACCCCCAACGCAATTCCGCGATGCCCGCACATCGTTATCGCGCCTTTGCCGATGAGGTCGAGAACGTCGCGGTCCCCGACCGCACCTGGCCCGACAAGGTGATCGACCGCGCCCCCATGTGGTGCGCCGTCGACCTCCGTGACGGGAATCAGGCTCTGATCGACCCGATGAGCCCGGCACGTAAGCGCCGCATGTTCGACCTGCTGGTGCGGATGGGTTACAAGGAGATCGAGGTCGGGTTCCCCTCGGCCAGCCAGACCGACTACGACTTCGTCCGCGAGATCATCGAAGACGATGCGATCCCGTCGGACGTGACCATCCAGGTCCTCACGCAATGCCGGAACGAACTGATCGAACGCACCTTCGACGCATGTCGCGGCGCCGCGAATGTGATTGTGCACTTCTACAATTCGACGTCGGTGCTCCAGCGCCGGGTAGTCTTCCGCGCCGACAAGGCAGCCATCAAGAAGATCGCCACCGACGCTGCCCACAAGGTCCGCGCCGAAGAGGTCAAGTACCCCGACACCAATTGGCGTTACGAATACTCCCCGGAGTCGTACACGGGCACCGAACTGTCCTACGCCAAAGAGGTGTGTGACGCGGTCACCGAGATCATCGACCCCACACCGGAAAAGCCGATCATCCTGAACCTCCCGGCAACCGTGGAGATGGCCACACCCAACGTGTACGCCGACTCGATCGAGTGGATGCACCGTAACCTGGCCCGCCGCGACTCGGTGATCCTGAGCCTGCATCCGCACAACGATCGCGGAACTGCCGTCGCCGCTGCCGAACTCGGCTATCAGGCCGGCGCCGACCGCATCGAGGGTTGCCTGTTCGGCAACGGCGAACGCACCGGCAACGTCTGTCTGGTGACGCTCGGCATGAACCTGTTCAGTCGCGGGGTCGATCCGCAGATCAACTTCTCCGACATCGACGAGATCCGCCGCACGGTCGAATACTGCAACCAACTCGGTGTGCACGAGCGCCATCCGTACGGCGGCGATCTGGTGTACACCGCGTTCTCCGGTAGCCATCAGGACGCCATCAACAAGGGCCTCGACCAGATGAAGATCTCTGCGGACGAGGCCGACTCGGACATCGACGACATCCTGTGGCAGGTTCCGTACCTGCCGATCGACCCCAAGGACGTCGGCCGCAATTACGAGGCCGTGATCCGAGTCAACAGCCAGTCGGGCAAGGGCGGCGTCGCCTACATCATGAAGGCGGACCACGGACTGTCACTGCCGCGCCGTCTGCAGATCGAGTTCAGCCGCGAGATCCAGAAGATCACCGACGGTGAAGGCGGCGAGGTCTCTCCCAAGGAGATGTGGGACGTCTTCGCTCAGGAGTACCTGCAGCCGCTCAAGCCGCTCGAACGGATCCGCCAGCGCGTCGACGCCGCCGAGGAAGACGGTGGCGAAGACCGCATCACGGCGACCGTGAAGGTCGACGGCAAAGAGAAAGAGATCACCGGCTCCGGCAACGGACCGCTGGCCGCCTTTGTCGACGCGCTGTCAACCGTCGGGTACGACGTGCAGGTGCTCGACTACGCCGAGCACGCGCTGACCGCCGGCGACGACGCGAATGCCGCTGCCTACGTTGAGGTTCAGGTTCGCGGCGAAACCGTATGGGGCTGCGGAATTGCACCGTCGATCACCACGGCATCGCTGCGCGCGGTGGTCTCGGCGGTGAACCGGGCCGTGCGGGTGGCCGACGGCAGCGGGAACGCCGATTCCGGCGAGCAGGCCCCACGCACGTGGGCCCCGTAGTCGGTTCCGAGGGAACTCGACCCACCTGGTCGGCCCCGGTACGTTACGCCGAGGCCGACCAGCAGGGCGTGGTCTTCAACGCGCACTATCTGCTGTACTGCGACGAGGCCAGCGCGGAGTTCTGCCGGCAACGGGGAATCCTCGATTTCGGCGAAATGCTGCGCGTCAAGAAGTCGACGCTCACCTGGACCGCGTCGGCGGTCTGGGGTGAGGTGGTCGACGTCTACGTCACCTGCCCACGCGTCGGACGCACCAGTTTCACGATGTGCTTCGACGTCAAGGTCGCAGATCGGGAGTGCTGCACCGTCGAGACCGTGTATGTCCACGCCGACGAATCCGGTGCGCCACAACCCTTTCCCGATGACGTGGCACAGATCCTGACCTCCGGCGTACCAATAGCGTAGTCGGGCGGCGGTTCTGCCGAGCGATCATGCCCCGGCCGAATCACCCTCGGCGACAAGTGCTGCAAGAAGTTGCCTCACCGCACCTCGCTGATCACCCATCGGGCGGCTCAACGCCTCGTATACCCGCGCGGCGCGCACGCCGGTGAGAACAAGGCGGCTGCAGTCCGGATCCCGGATGGAGAACCGGGGCATGAGCGCCACTCCGTGATCACGTGCCACCATCGACTCGATGACACGGAAGTCGTTGATGCGGTGGGTGACTCGCGGCGCCACCCCGGTCGCCGCCGCAAGGGAGAGCAGCACGTCATCAACCGGGAATCCGCCGCGGACGCTGATCCAGTCCTCGTCTTCGAGTTCAGCCAGCGTCACCTCGCTGCGACCGGCCAAACGATGACCACCCCCGACCACCAGGTCGATGGGCTCACGCATCACGGTTGTCACCGACACCCTCGCCTCGACAACCTGTGGCGCCCGCTCGTCCCGATGGGTCAGGACAACATCAAAATCGGCCAGCAAGGCAGGCGCGTCAACGTATTTGACGTCTTCGTCGCCGGCGATCAACCGGATCCGACGATCGCTCATCCGGTTGAGGACACCCGGTAACAGCAGAGCAGCCCCCGAGGGGAACATCGCCAAGCGCACTTCGCCGACGGCGTCATCTCGGTACGACGCCATCTCCGCCTCGGCCCGTTGCACCGCGGCGATGACCTCGTCGGCACGTAGTACCAATGCGCGACCGGCGTCGGTGAGACGAACCCGACGACCATCCTGTTCGAGCAGGGCGATCCCGGCTTCGCGGCCCAGGACCTTCAACTGCTGCGACACCGCCGACGGTGTCATGTTCATCGCCTGCGCCACGGCTCCCACGGTGCCGCGGTCCGCGAGCTGCCTCAGGATTCGTAGTCGCTGCAGGTCCATGTGGTCACGCTACACAGTTGGCGGTCCTTCCTTCAGGTCTGCCACATCATTTTCCACTGCGGCGACGCACAGCAATCTGCCCTTTTCGGCGGGGCGCATAAGCGACGCCGCGACTGTGCCATCGCTCAGCGGGTTTTGTCGTCGGGAGCAGTTCGAACTTCTCCAGCACGGTCCGCAGGGTGACATCCATTTCCATGTTCGCGAAGGCCGCACCGATGCACCGGCGCGTTCCACCGCCGAACGGGAGCCATGCGGCGGACGGCTTGTGATCCAGGAACCGGCTGGGGTCGAATCGTTCTGGATCCTCGAACTGCTCACTGTCGTCGTGCAGCAGAGAGATGCTGACAAGCACTGTGTGCCCCTGCGGGATGCGCCACTCACCCAGCTCCAGCACAGGAGCCACCACTGTTCGCCCGGCGAGATCGATCACGGGCCGGCTGCGCTGCACCTCCAGGATCGTCGCCTGCCGGAACACGGTGTCCCCCTCGTCGACCTCAGCGGTCAAGCGGGCCAACGCATCCGGGTTACGGCGTAATCGCTCGAACGCCCACGCCAGCGTGGTGGCGGTGGTCTCGTGGCCCGCAGCGAGCAGCGTCGCAAGTTCGTCGGCGATCTCGGTGTTCGACATCGGCGACCCGTCGTCGTAGGTACTTCGCAGCATCAGCGAGACGATGTCGGTCCGTTCGGCGAAGTCGGGGTCGCTGCGCACCGTGGAGATCAGGTCGTCGATGATCGAGTCGTATTCACGACGGCGAGCCAGGAATCGATCCCAGGGGTCGAACCGGCCGAGGTTGATCGTCGTGTTCGGCAATGTCGCGAGGCGCGAGCCCAATTCGACCATCGGCGGAATGATGCGCCGTAGTGAGTCGAGCTGCTCCCCATCGGCGCCGAACACCGCACGAAGAATCGCATTGAGCGTTATTCGCATCATCGGAGCCAGACTCTCGAACTCGCGATCTTCCGGCCAGGTCGCGGTCTCGCGGAGGACCTCTTCCTCGATGATCTGCTCGTAGCCCTTCACGCTCTTGCCGTGTAGCGGAGGCGTGAGCAGCTTTCGTCTGCGGCGATGGTCGTCACCTTCGAGCGAGAACATCGAGTGGTCGCCGAGGATCCGGCCGAGGTTGGGCTGCACGTTGCTCAGCACTCCGGCCGGTGTGGTGAACAGCTGCTTGGCCAAGTGTGGGTCCGACACCACCACGGTGTTCCCGAAAACCGGGATGTTCAGCGTGAACGCCGGCCCGTAGCGTCGGGCAAGCACCTGCATCGTCTGCCGACGTGCGGCGACGAACGCGAGTCCCTGCACGTGCCGAGGCAGTCGCGGGCCAGGCGGGAGGTGCACCGGCACCTCTGCCTGCGGACCGTCTTTCGTTTCTGTATGAGCTGGCCCCATGTTCGAACGCTCCCCTCTCGGCACCGCCTGGTACTGCGCCGTACCACTGCGACGGTACGCTTCCGTACCAGGGGAGAACAAGGGGTCGTATCGTTGGATCGATGGCAACCAACCCGGAGTCAGTCGACCAACTGCAGCCTGCCGACGCCGACGGGTCAGCATTCCGGGTTCGACTGCTCGATGCGCTGGCCACTTCGATCGAGGTCCGCGGGTACCGGGCGAGCACCATCGCCGACATCGTCGGCATCGCCCGGACCTCGCGGCGAACCTTCTACCAAGAGTTCTCCGGCAAAGAAGACTGCTTCATCGAGCTGCTGCGGCGTGCGAACGCCTCGATGATCGATGAGATCGTGGCGGCTGTGGATCCGGACGCCGGGTGGATCATGCAGATCAGGCAGGCGATCGGCGCATACGTGAAGTCGATCGAGATGGATCCGGCCATCACTTTGAGCTGGATTCGCGAGCTCCCCGCCCTGGGAACCAGTGCCCGACCGATTCAGCGGCACGCGATGGAGGAACTGATCCGCACCCTGGTCATGCTGACGAGCACACCTCAGATGCGGACTGTAGGAGTTAAAACGGTGTCGCGGCCGATGGCCACCCTGCTTCTGGGAGGCCTACGCGAACTGACAGCGGTCGCAGTCGAGGACGGCAGGCCGATCGACTCGATGACCGAGACCATGGTCGAGGCATGCATCGCCCTTCTGGGCCCGCGACCGGACGTTCCCCGAACTCAGTTGCCGAAACAGCAAGAATAGTTGTCGAAACATGCGGTTCGCGGCCATTGTGGAGGCATGAGCCAAGAATTCTGGGACGAGCACTACAGCAGCGCCGAACAACTCTTCAGCAACAACCCCAATCCCGTCCTCGTCGACGAGGTGGCCGACCTGCCACCCGGGCGGGCGCTCGACCTCGGATCCGGTGAGGGCGCCGATGCCCGCTGGCTCGCTGAGCGCGGATGGCAGGTGACGGCCGTCGACATCTCGCAGGTCGCCATCGACCGCGCCGTGAAATTGGGTGACTCGGACGCCATCACCTGGGTACGTGGTGATCCGATCTCCGACCCGCCGTCGCCGACCTCCTACGACCTCGTGTCGATGCAATACCTCCACAGCGTTCCCCGGGCCGACGGCGGCAAGACCGCCCGCGCGATCGCAGACGCCGTCGCGCCAGGCGGAACGCTGCTCATCGTGGGCCACGAGATTCGAGAAGGCCACAACTGGAAGGGAATCGACCCGAGGGACTTCTTCGACCCGCACGACTTCGCCGAGCTCCTCGGCGACGAGTGGACGGTGCTGGTCGACCGCACCCAGCCCCGGACGACCGCCCCTCCCGGAAACTCACACCACACACACGACACCGTACTGAAAGCTGTTCGCTCACAGTAGAACCACGACATCAGGTTCGCCGGCCCCCGGTCAGCCCGACCCATCCGTGCGCACGGGGTAGGCCTCCAGCATCATGCCGGCGACTGCTCCGAGTGCCTCAGACCACGCATCCGTCATGGCGTCCGTCCACTGGGCACCTCCACGTTCGGCCATGGTGGCGATCATCGTGGACGCGACCCAGGTGTACATCTCAGGCGTGACGCCCCACGATGCGTGCCTCTGGCCCAGCGCCCCCAGCGAGTCTCGAAGCCACGTCGGGTCCTCGAGGTGGTCGAGCACGGCGACGATCGCATCCTGGAGCATTCGCGCTTGCGGGCGGATGTCGCTGCTGAAAAGTGCTCTTGCCGACGGATACTCGGTAAACAAGCGGTCATAGAACTCGGTGGTGAGCCCCACGTCGTCGTCGGCGACCAGCATGAGGCTCCGCTCGAGCAGCACTTTGTCCACGTTCACACTCTCCGAAACTCCGGCGGACTATCTGCGCCGTGGCATCACTTGTAGTTCGGGTTGTTGATCACCGGAATCTCGATGTTGATCGGCATCCGGAGTTCCGAGGTGTAGAACAACACGAACTGGCGCAAGAACTCGTCGAACAACCAGTACGCCTCTTCCGGGACGCCCACATCGAGAAGTCCCTCACGCACAGCCACGAACGGACCCCATGCGGTTTCGAGCAACGGCGTCCAGACGGGCTCTCGCGGGATGCGCAACCAATCGGCCACCTGGTCGCCGAGCATGAACCGGGTCAACGCGCCCAGGATGGGCCGGGTGAGCAACGTCAGATCCAGATTCATTCCCAGACCCAGGAGAATGTCGGCGAGTTTGATGCCTTCGGGTGTGGGCGCGAGGATCGGGTCGAGCACCTGTTTGGCCTGCGAGTCGGCCTGATCCCATGACGCCGGGATGTACTCGTCTTTCACACCGAGCAGATGTGCGGCCAGTTGCCAGGAATGCAGGAAGCCCTCCGATTCGGCGGCCGGGATCTGCACGTTCCACTTCTTCAGGTTCCGCATCACGGTGGTGGGCAAGCTGTGCCAGGTGACCATGATGTCGGCCTGACTGATCGGGATGTCTTCTGGCGCAGATCCCGTCCAGTGCGGCGACTGCGGGAGCAGGTGCCGAACCGCCGCGTGCGCGAGCCGCGTCTTGACGCAGGTGATCACCATTTCACCGTCGGGCTGGTAGGCATTGAGCGAACCGATGTCGTAACCGAGTTTCGCGGTCTTGGTGATGCGGTCCTTCATGTCCGCGCCGCCTTTGGAGTAGTACACGGCACGCGCCTCTTTGGGGATGACGGTGCTCATCATGCCGCTGGCGAAGCCGTACAGCACACCCAGATAGGTCCCGCGCTTCTGGTTGAACTCGACCGCCGTGGCCAACTTGCCCTGATCCGCCCAGGACGGCATCTCCCGCGCGTACTCGATGAAGTCCCGCAGGTCATTCGGCAGGCCGGCAGGCAATGCCTGACCGTTCTTGGTCCAGTGCTTCAACAACTCGTTCACGCGCGGCACCTCGCCGCGGTCGATCAACGATGCGACCACCGGATCGGCCTCTTTGTCCCACACGCCCCGGGGGTCGGCCCCGCTACCGGTACCCGGCACCGAACCGGCAGGCGACCACGTCCATGGGGTCGCCGGAACGATGACCGCCGCAGCGCCGGCAGCACCCAACACCCCGCCCGCTTTCAAAGCATTGCGCCTACTGAAGTTGTCCACGCTATTCACTCCCCGTCCGACCAAACGATTCATTCGCTGATGCAATGAAACAATCAGCGTTTCTTAGTAACATGGTTAGCACAAAAGTGTTGCCGGTCACAAGCGGTGCAGTTTCCTTGTGCGACTCACACCTGTTCGAACGAACTGAGCCCCGAGAACCGGTACCGTCTTCGTCTATGGCGACGTCGAGCACCCGAGCGATGCTCGAACGCGCGTACAAAGACGCGATCAGGCGGACCGACGCCGGCGACGACACCACCCGCACCCGGTTGCTGGACGCCGCCTATGAACAGTTCTGCCGCACCGGCGTCCAGCGCACGTCGATGGAAGATGTCGCAAGGCGCGCGAACATGTCCCGCATCACGGTCTATCGCCGGTTCGCCACCAAGGACGCCTTGATCGAGCAGGTCATCTTCCGGGAGTTCCGCCGCTACTTCGAGCGGTTCCTCACCGACATCCGATCCGCCGATACCGCGGCCGAGCGAGTTGTTCTCGGATTCGTGAGCTCCCTGCGTGCCATCCGTGGCAATCCGATGATCGGCGGGCTGATCGACGCAGAACCCGGTCTGGTCGCAGGGTCGATGATCGGTGACGACGGCCGCATGGTTGCGGCGGTCCGCGAGTTCGTCGCGGGTCAGCTCCGTCGCGAGCAACAAGTGGGCAACGTCGACAAACAGCTGAACATCGACCTCATCGCGGAAATGATGGTGCGTATCTCCGCATCGTTCCTGACGATCCGAAGCGATGTCGTCGACCTCGATGACGACAAGCAACTCGCAGCGATCGCATGGCAATTCCTCGTACCCATGCTCGATGTCGGTCGATTGCCGAAATAATCTGTCCGACAGGCTTTTTGTAGGTCTTGTACTCTGCCGCGCGTCGTCGGCGGCGCCTAGTATTGCTGCCCATGGACAAACACGTGGCCGGCAGGCTCGCAGACACACACTTGGCCGAATGGGGCCGGAGTGTGGACTACACCCAACTCGCATGGGCGGACGACAACGAATCGACAACCAGCCGGGAAGTGGTCGAGGACGGCGTCCATTACACGGTCCAGTCAACCGTGTGGCGTGAACAGGGAGCAAATGTCTACACCCTCGGGGTCCGTGTCACCGAGACCGGTCGGCGCTCGCTGTTCGGAAAGGCCGTGTCGCGGTTCGGTCGCAAGTTCCCCGACGGGAGGTTTGTGGAGGGGGCCTAGCTCTCACGCCGCCCGGCAGGTACCTTCCCTCCATGACTTCCACTAAGGGTGCCCTCACAAAACTCATGGGTGCACTCGCGATCGCTTCGGTGGCCGCACTCATCGGCTCCGCCACCGCATCGGCGGGGTCGGCGCCGGGTCAGCCCCAACGCATCGTGCTGCTGGTACCCGGCCAGCAACCGGCTCCGGGAACCTCGAGCATGGACCTCTTCCACGACATGGCCGCCGAGTTGGCTGCCCAGGGGTACACCGTCGACACGGTCGACGTGAAAGGCCTCGACCTCTATGCGGACTCGCGAACCATTCAGAAGTCGGTCGAACGTGCGGCGGCCGGAGTCGACGTGGAGAGCCTGTCACTCGTGGCTCACAGTTACGGGGGATTGTCGGCGCGTCACTACCTGAAAGCGCTGGGCGGCTCCGAGCGCATCGACGACTACGTTGCGATCGGCACCCCTCAGTACGGCTCGCCCGGCGGCTGCGTCCAATTGCCCGGATTCGGTTTCGACGGCTGCCCGGTGACCCCGTTCATCGCCGAACTCAACAACGGCGACGACACACCCGGCGACGTCGAGTACTACTCGATTCGAAGCAATGAAGAGCTGGCCGACGGCCGGCTCGATGGCGGCCAGTGCAGGCTCGCCCCGATTCCGAAGCTCGAGCATGCCGTTGAGCCCGCCGACGACCGCGTGATCGCTGCCGTCTCGAGCGCGTTGCGTGGCGGGTGTCCCGGAGAGTTCGTCAACGAACGGGACGGCCAGATCACCCTGGCGTCAACACTTTTCCCCTCACCACGCTGAGTTCCACAGCACACCCGTAGCCCCGACACCGGACAGACCCCGGCGTCCATCGTTGCGGTTGATCTATTGACTTTCGATAGATTTACCGTGATAGTCGATGCATGTTCAACGAACGCTGGGTTGTCACCGCACTGCGAGTTTTCCTCCTATCACTCTTCGCGATACTGGTCTTGTTCCAAACCATGTCCCTGCCAGGACAATTCGCGCACATGGCCGAGGAGTCACCCGACCAGGCATACCTGCGTTGGCCGGCGACAGCCGTCACCGTGTTCTGGGTGCTCTGCGCCCAGGTGGTCATCGTCTGCACCTGGAAATTGCTCAATCTGGTGCGCAGCGACCGCATCTTCACCCACGCCTCACTCGTCTGGGTCACGGCAATCGTCTGGGCGATCGGCGCGGGTTGGCTCACACTTCTCGGCGTTTTCCTCTACGTCGGTTTCAATGCGAATGACCCAGGGTTGCCGCTTCTCCTCTTCCTGATGCTGATGGGCGGGGCCGTCCTGGGCCTGTTGATGGTCGTGATGCGCGCACTGCTGCGCCAGGCCACCACGCTGCGGTCGGACATGGACGCGGTGATCTGATGTCGATCGTCGTGCGTATCGACGTGGAATTGGCAAAGCGGAAGATGAGTGTCGGTGAGTTCGCCGAGCGGGTGGGGCTCACTCCCGCGAACGTCGCGGTGCTGAAGAACGGCCGTGCCAAGGCAGTTCGGTTCAGCACCCTGGAAGCCATGTGCCGGGTGCTCGAATGTCAGCCCGGGGATCTGCTGGAATGGATCGACGACTGACGGTGTCGCCGATGTGACACACGGTCCCGCCGATCCCGATGGTCAGCGCGTCGCGTCATCGAGATCGGAATCAATCGAAACACCATTGCCGCCAAGCTTTTTCGCCTTGTACATGGCGATGTCCGCCGACCTCATCAGCGCCCTCAGGGTTGCCGTGCTCGGCTGCCGCTTGTTCGCCCGCAGCTGCTGGTGCGTGGCCACCGCGACCCCGACGCTCACCGTGATCGGATGTCGATCGTCCGTGTTGTGCAGCGTCGAACGCACCCGATGCGCCACAGCGATCGCCTGCTCTGGGGTACCGACGAGCGTGATCGCGAACTCTTCGCCGCCCACGCGGGCGATCAGCGCGTGACCACCGGCGACATCCACCAGCCGGGCTGCGACTAGTTCGAGCACGGCGTCTCCACCGCTGTGCCCGTGCTGGTCGTTGATCTGCTTGAAGCCGTCGATGTCGAGCATCAGCACGGCCAGCCCCACCGGGATCCCGCTGTACTGGAGCTGATGAAACCCCGCCTCGAGTCCACGACGATTACGGAGCTGGGTCAGGTGGTCCCGAAATGCGTCGTTGGCATCCTCGCGCAGATCCAGCAGGCCCGACTGCATGATGATCGGCGCTGCCAGCAGAACCGGCAGCAACACCATCAGCAGTGCCGTCGCGATGCCCTTGTCCGCGTCCGAGCCCAACACCACGCACGCATAGAGCCCCAGCGTCACCGCAGTTGCGAAAGCGAGGTGCCCGAGCAGCCACCGCGGACTGTGGAAGGCGGTCACGTGCGCACCGGTCACCGAGAACAGCGAGCAACCCATCATCGCGATGAACAGATCCGCGAAGGTGAACAGCACCACCGCGACGCCGACATCGGTGTAGACGACGAACAGCCGGGTCATCCACTGACGGGGCCAGCGCCCGGCAAGCCAGACGACCCCGATGACAGCGCAGGCGACAGCGAGTACGCCGACGAGGATGTCGATCGCGATGCCACCCCGGGGTCCGGCAGGCGACGTCAGCGCGCAGAAGGCTCCGACGCTGAAGCAGCAGCACCACAGCCCCACGGATATGCGATTGACTGCCAGCGTTCCACGCACTCGGTGATAGTTGACCGTCCACTCGTAGTCGAACGGCTGCCGCCACCACGAACGAAGAAACTCCACGGTGATGGACTCCCCCAGGTCACTACTGCATCGACGTACTGGCCGCCCCCCGACAGCCGTGATGTGTAGCGACGCTCCGCGCCCGCACCACCGAAAAATCACCTGACTGTACCAACGCGGAACCGTGGAGACCGGGCCTTCCCCGATCGCAGACTCGGCGGCACAGATCGGTTACGTGAGTGATCCGGGCCACTCATTCGGGGGCTCTCCACCGCATTCGTGCATAGTTCGCCGGCGACTGGGTAGGCAAAGACCATGTCCCTACAACCGGTAGCAGACTCATATGACGACACCGCGTTCAGCCGCCTGGACGTTCCGGCGACCGCTGCGGGAGCCAGCCACCTGCGTCAGGAGTTCGGACGATGGCTGGGCGAGAACTTCGCGATCTCGGACGAGCACCTGTACGCCATCGTCCTGGCGGCATATGAGGCCCTCGCCAACGCCGCCGAACACGCCTACGTCGGAGACCAGCACCCGGGGACCATGTCGATCGAGGCACGCCACTCCCCCTCGGGTGCCCGCCTCTCGGTGACCGTGTCCGATCGAGGTCGGTGGCGGCCCCCCGCGCACAACCGCTTCCGGGGTCGAGGGATTCCACTCATCCGAGCCCTGTGTGACCGGCCCGTGTTCGTCAAGGAAGCATCAGGCACCACTTTGACTCTTGAATGGGTCCAGGTGCGGGCATATTCGTTATCGTCAGCAGGGTGACGCTTCATCTCAAAACGTTCGGTCGCCGGCTCGGGTATTTCGTCAGGACGTTCTGGGCGCCGATCGCCGCGGGAGTGGTGGCGCTGGCCATCGGAGTCGGCAACATCTATGTGACCTCGGATTCGGAAGCCGATGACAAGGCAACCAATTGCGCGCCGGCGGTCGCGGAATCCGTGTCACCGTCCACCGGGGTCTGGTATGGCGCCAGTTTCGACTGGGATAAGACAACGATCGCGGACTACTCGGAGAGCCTCGGTAGCCATCCTGCGGTCACGGTGTTCTTCACCGAGATCCCCTACGACGATGCCGCGCGAGCCGACCTGAGACAGACCGTCGACACCGTCCGCGAAGACGGAAGAATCCTGTTGCTGACAGTGCAGCCGTCGGGTGGCCTGCGCACCGTCACCCCCGAGGTCGCCAACGCCTTTGCCGCCGATCTCGCAGAGTTCAATGAATCCGGAGTCCCGGTTGTCGTCCGCTTCGCCCATGAGATGAACGGTTCCTGGTATCCGTGGGGTCAGCAACCAGCGCTCTACAAGGAGACATTCGCTCGCGTCGCGACAGCCGTGCACGCCGCCGCTCCCGGCTCGGCGATGATGTGGGCGCCCAGTTATGCCGGCGGATATCCCTTCGCTGACGGTGAATACTCGCCGGCACCCGGCACGGCCGAGTTCACAGACCTGGACAGTGATCGCGACGGACAGCTGACCCGGAACGACGATCCCTACGCCGCCTTCTACCCCGGCGATGAATCGGTTGACTGGGTCGGGATGTCGCTCTACCACTGGGGCAACCGCTTCCCCTGGAGCGAGAACGAACTCGCCGAGCCGAACAAGTTCGCACAGCAACTGACGGGGAGCTATGTCGGCGCGAATGGTGACGACACCGTGCTGCCCGACTTCTACGACGAGTACGGCACCCAGCGCAACAAGCCTGTGGCGATCCCGGAGACCGCAGCCCTGTTCAATCCCGGCGAACCCGAAGGCCCTGGAGCCCTCGCGATCAAGAAGTCGTGGTGGACCCAGATCTTCGCGCCTACGGTGCCCGAGCAGTTCCCCCTGCTGAAGATGGTCAACTGGGTCGAATGGGACAGGTACGAACCCGAGGCGGACACGCAGGTCGACTGGAGGACCATGGCCGATCCGGCCATCCGTGCGGAGTTCACCGCGGCACTGCCCGAGTGGCTGGCATTCGGGCCGAATGAACCGTGCGGCGCGATCACCACCAAGAGTTAAGTTCAGCTACACTTCCGATGCAGTTTAATTCGATTGAACTGAACCTTCAATGGACCCGAGAATTGTCCCCATGACACTCCGCGATCGCCTGCTGGCACTGACCGTCGTGGTGTTCTGGGGCCTGAACTTCCTCGCGATCCATGCCGGGCTCGAACACTTCCCGCCTCTGTTCTTCGCGGCGTTACGTTTTGCCGTGATGGCCATTCCGGTGATCCTTTTCGTACCGCGACCTGACGTTCCCCTGCGCTGGTTCCTGCTCTACGGATTCGGTTTCGGCACGTTGCAATTCGCTTTCCTGTTCCTCGCGATGGACCAGGGCATGCCGACCGGATTGGCGTCCCTGGTGCTGCAGTCGTCGGCCCCGTTCACGGTCATCTTGTGTGTCCTCCTGCTCGGGGAGAAGATGTCGCTGCGACAGACGGTCGGGATCACCGTGGCCGTCGGCGGCATGGTGGTGATCGGCGTGGACCGCGCCGCACACGGGGCATCTGCGGGATTGATCCCGGTCCTGCTCACACTTCTCGCCGGGCTCGGCTGGGCCTTCGGCAACATCGGGTCACGGCTTGCCCACCCCCGCAACGCGCTCTTCATGGCGCTGTGGATGTCCGTGATCCCACCGATCCCGCTCTATGCCCTCAGCTTGGCCGTCGAGGGACCGTTCGCCGGGTTCGAGTCGATCGCCACCGTGGGAACGCACACAGGCTTGGTGGCTCTCGGCGGCCTGGCCTACATCGTGGTTCTCGGCACCATCGGTGGCGCAGGGCTCTGGGCATACCTGATGACACGGCATCCGGCATCCAAGGTCGCACCGTTCTCGTTGCTCGTCCCGATCGTCGGCATCAGCGCGGCCTGGGCGATTCTCGGGGAGACACCGACAGTCTGGGAGCTGGTCGGCGGAGCAGTGGTGATCATCGGTTGCTTCGCGGGAGTGACCGGCGGCAAGTCGAAACGCGCCAAAGAGAAAACGCTCAAACCCTCGTCCACCGACGAACCGATGGCGGTCCCCTGACTTGCACATACGGCGGACGCCGGGCGGCATATGACAAACTCGCAGCCATGCGTGACGAGGACCGAAAGAGTTCCACAGGCTTGCCGATGCGGGCACGACTCGCCCTGAGAGCCGCTGCCACGGCGCGATGGGCGTCGCAGAAAACCGGCCGCGGGAAGGGCTCGATGATCGGCGGCCTGGTGGCGCTCAAGATCGACCCCACCCTGATGGCTGCGCTTGCGCGCGGGAAGCGATCGGTGGTCGTCACCGGAACGAACGGAAAATCGACCACCACGCGCATGACGGCGGCAGCGCTGGCCGATCTCGGCGAGGTGGCTTCGCAGGCCGACGGCGCCAACATGGACGCAGGCATCGTCGCCGCCCTGTCGTTGAACCGGCCCGCCGAGTGGGCTGCGTTGGAGGTCGACGAACTGCACGTTCCCCACGTGAGCGACGCCGTGAACCCCGAAGCGCTGATCCTGCTGAACCTCTCACGAGACCAGCTCGATCGGGTCGGCGAGATCAACATGATCGAGCGCCGCCTGCGTGACGGGATCGCGCGGCACCCGGAGACCACCGTGATCGCCAACTGCGACGACGTACTGGTGACCTCCGCCGCCTACGACGCACCGAAGGTGGTGTGGGTCGCTGCGGGCGCCGGATGGGCCGGCGATTCGGTGAGCTGTCCCCGGTCGGGTGAGCCGATTCTGCGTGACGGTCCCCACTGGTATTCCACCGGAACCGATTTCGAGCGGCCGGCCCCCGACTGGTGGTTCGACGACAAGAACCTCTACGGACCGGACGGTTTCGAGCACCCGATGACGCTGGCAGTGCCCGGCAACGCCAACCGCGGCAATGCGGCGCAGGCCGTTGCCGCGGCAGTGGCATTGGGCGCCGACCCCGTGAAAGCCATTGCCGCCGTGGGCACCGTCGGCGAGGTCGCGGGCCGATACTCGGTACAGCAGATCGGCCGGCATCGCGTCCGCATGCTGCTGGCGAAAAACCCTGCGGGATGGCAAGAAGCGATGGCGATGATCGACCAGGACGCCGACGGCCTGGTCATCGCCGTCAACGGTCAGGTGCCGGACGGCGAGGACCTCTCGTGGCTGTGGGACGTCCGTTTCGAAGCATTCGAGAACATGCAGGTGGTCGCTTCCGGCGAACGCGCCACCGACCTCGGTGTCCGGTTGATCTATGCAGGCGCTGAGCACACCACCATCGGTGATCCGATGGCCGCCATCGAGTCCTGCCCGCCCGGCCGGGTCGAGGTCCTCGCCAACTACACCGCTTTTCGCGACCTCAACAACGCATTGGCTCGCGCGCAGAAGGGAATTCGCTGATGTCCGACTCCACATTGCGCATCGGACTGGTCCTCCCCGATGTGATGGGCACTTACGGCGACGGCGGTAACGCCCTGGTGTTGCGCCAGCGCGCACGCATGCGAGGCATCGAGGCGGAGATCATCCAGATCAACCTCACCGATCCCGTGCCCGAATCGCTCGACGTCTATACCCTCGGCGGCGCCGAGGACTACGCACAGCGGCTGGCCACGCGGCACCTCACCAAGTACCCGGGCCTGCAGCGCGCGGCAGAAGCATGCCGGCCCGTTCTGGCCATCTGTGCCGCCATCCAGGTACTCGGGCACTGGTACGAGACATCGTCCGGGGAGCGCGTCGAGGGGATCTCGATGCTCGACGTGACCACCACCCCGCAGGACAAACGCAGCATCGGCGAGCTGATCACAGAACCGTCGCCGGCCTCAGGGCTCACCACCCCGCTGACGGGTTTCGAAAACCACCGCGGTGGAACCACTCTCGGACCGGACGCCCACGCTTTGGGCAAGGTGAAGCACGGCGTCGGCAACGGCGCGGGCGAGAAGGTGGAAGGCGTGGTGCAGGGTTCGGTGATCGGAACCTATATGCACGGCCCTGCCCTGGCCCGCAATCCCGAGCTGGCCGACATGCTGCTCGCCCGCGCACTGGGCGTCGAACAACTCGATCCGCTGCCGTTGGCCGAGGTCGATCTGCTGCGCCGTGAGCGCCTTGCCGCGGGCCGTCGAGGGTGAACAACTCCAGACCCCGGCACCCATGACATCTCCTCGGTCGACGCCCACATCACCACCTCCGGGCGGCCAACGCCGCGCCGCTCCCGCGCTGTTCGCCGTCGCCCTGGTGGTGGTCGCGGTGGTGGTAACCGCAACGTGGATGATCACGTGGTCGGTTGTGGGCGAAGATGATTCGCCCACCAGCGCTCCTGCCACGTCTGCCGCCGTGTCGAACGAAGACACCATCCTCGACACGGTGCGTGCCACCACGGAATCGATCTACAACTTCACCCCCGACACCATCAGGTCGACGATGAAGTCCGCGCAGGCGCTGCTCTGTGGAACGGCCCTTCAGGAGTGGAACGACACCGCCGATTCGCTGCTGCAGACGGTCACCACCACCGGCCGCAGCCTGGTGACCAGTAACGCGCACTACGGCATCGCCCGGCAAGACGCAGAGTCGGTGACCGTGCTGGCGGTCTTCGAGGTGACCGCGAGTCAGGACAACGCCGAACCGGCCCCCATCGAACCCGCTGCCATCGAGTTCACCGTGAGCCGTTCCGCAATCCCCCTGTGCGTCAACATGATGAAGGTGCTGTGATGACGGACCTACATGTGCGCCCGACCCGTCCGCCCGGGTCACACCGCCGCCTCCGACTGCTACTGGTCCTCGCAGGCGTACTGATCGCGCTCGTGGCCCTCACCGCCGTCTTCGCGACACTGACCGCTCCCGACAACGGTGACGACGAGACACGGTCACCGACGACGCCGGCCGGCCCGACGATCACCGATCAGCAGGCCCGCGACGTCGCGACCGCGGTGACGCGCAGCATGTACGACGTGGGCCCGGCGACCGCGGACGAGCAGGTTGCGGTGTTCAAGGCGAACAGCTGTGGCGAGTTCGCCAAGAAGACGTTGCCTGACCTGATCACGTCCACCGACCAGCTCAAGACGCGCAATTCGTCGAGCACCTTGACCATCGATTCGATGGCGGTGGTGCCGCGCCCGGCACCCTCTGCCCAAGTCGAGGTGATCGTGGCATTCTCGTGGGAGCAAGGTGATATCTCGGAGAAGACGCGGGCGGTGTATCAGGTGGCCGACGAAGCCGGCCGGCCATGCATCACCACCGCCCAGTTCTTCTAGCAACGCCGCGCCGGCGGAGATGTCGGCCGAGACCGAGCGTGAACGGGAGCAGGTGGACAGGCAGATGCGACTGCGACACAGCCGTGATGAAGCACGCGAGTTCTTGGATCGCCGTGCGGCCGGCCGCGCTCTCGGCGATCAGCTCAAGTTCGGCGAGCTCGAGTTGGCCGACCGCAGCGACGTTCTCGTGCTGGGCCTCGCTCGCGGGGGCGTGCCGGTCGCCTGGGAGATCGCCTATGCGCTCAACGCCCCACTCGATGCGATGGTGGTCCGAAAACTGGGGGTACCCGGACGCGAGGAGCTCGCGATGGGCGCGGTGGCCTCAGGCGGGGAACCGGTGCTCAATCATCGGATGATCCGCGAATTCGGTATCAGCCGCGACGAGGTCCAGCGCGTTCTCGAGGCCGAGACCCGGGAGCTGATGCGCCGCGAGAAGGTGTACCGGGAGGGGCGCCCACCCGCCGAGGTGACGGGCAAGGTTGTCATCCTCGTCGACGACGGGCTGGCGACGGGGGCAAGCATGCGTGTGGCGGTCGATGCGGTGCGGAGCCGCCGGCCCGCGCAGGTGATCGTCGCTGCCGGCACCGCACCGGAGTCGACCTGCTCGCTGCTCACCGGGGCCGCCGACGAAATCGTCTGCGGCGCATTACCTGACGACTTCACGGCAGTCGGGCGGTCATACCGCGACTTCACTCAGGTGTCCGACGACGAGGTGCAGGAACTGCTGCGCACCCCGACGACCGAACGGGACTGAGGGGTCAGACCGATTCCGGCGCGAACTCGGGCACCACTTCACAGTGCTCGCGGGTGCGGTCGACGGCGAACCAGCCACGCTCGAAGTTCTGCCAACGGATCAGGTGCCGGCGCTCATCCTCACCGTCGCGGGCGACCGCACGTTCCAGACGTTCCGATTCGTCACCGCCATCGAGCCAGAGCGCCCTGGTGAGCTGTCTCCGAACCGGCGCACGAGCACTGGACACGCCCTCGATCACCAGCAACGGCTCCCATCTCACCCAGACGCGAGGACCGTGTTCGGGACGGCCGTCCCGCCACACCCGCGGGTGGTAGCGGAAGTCGTGTCCACGCCAGTACGACCGGATCACCTCTTCGTCGAGCTCGGGCCACCAACCGACCGGGTCGTCCCATGTCGCGAAGTCGTCGGTACGTACCAGCACCGCCGGGGTCCCGACGTCGTGGAGCACGGCCATCAATCGGTCCGCGAACGTTGACTTGCCCGCGCCGGACGGGCCGTCGATGGCAACGATGCCCGACTTGAGTTGCCGGGCGAAATGTTCGATCCACGCGTCGTCGACCATCAGAGCTACGTCAGGATCCGGCGACCGGACAGTGCCCGGCCGAGCGTCAATTCGTCGGCGAACTCGAGGTCGCCGCCCATCGGCAGACCCGACGCCAGCCGGGTGACCGACAGACCGGGGAAGTCCCGCAACATCCGTTGCAGGTAGGTCGCCGTCGCCTCGCCCTCCGTGTTGGGGTCGGTGGCGACGATCACCTCGCTGACGTCCACGCCGTCTTCCTGATTGCCCAAGCGGCGCAACAATTCTCGGATCCGCAGTTGGTCCGGGCCGACCCCGCCGAGCGGGTCCAGGGCCCCACCGAGAACGTGGTAGCGGCCGGTGAACTCCTTGGTTCGCTCGATGGCCTGCACGTCCTTGGGCTCTTCGACCACACATATCTTGCTGGCATCACGCCGGGCATCACGGCAGATCCGGCAACGCACCTGCGCCGAGACGTTGCCGCACACCTCGCAGAAGACCACGTCGTCTCGGACGTGCACCAATGCCGCGGTCAACCGGTCGATGTCGCCTGCCGGAACGGCCAGTAGATGGAACGCGATCCTCTGGGCACCCTTGGGACCGAGCCCTGGCAGCTTCGCCAGCTCGTCGATCAGATCCTGGATCGGTCCTTCATACACGGGTCAGCTATCCACCCAGACCGGGGAACCCGCCGCCCAGGCCGCCGAGTCCGCCGGCGAGCGGACCCATCTTCTGCTGGGTGAGCTCGTCGCGTTTGCTGTTCAGATCGGCAAGAGCACCGACGATGAGGTCTTGCAGGGTCTCGACGTCGTCGGCGTCCACGACCTTGGGGTCGATGGTCACCGCGGTGACCTCGCCGGTGCCGCTACCGGTGACCGTGACGAGCCCACCACCGGCGGTTCCGGTGACCTCGGCGGCGGCGATCTGTTCCTGCGCGGCCAGCAACTGCTGCTGCATCTGCTGAGCCTGCTGCAGGAGTCCGGCCATCGGGTTATCTGGTTCCACTGCTGTCCTCTGTCTCATAGGGCTGATCGGGGTCATCGGGCTCGATCGGGCCGTCGGGCGGGTTGTCTTGCGGGCGCATCATGCGTTCGAGATGAGCAGCAATGCTGTCGATGGTATCGCCGCCCGCCGACTCGGCCTCGAACCGCAGTCGCGCGTTGCCACCGAACATCATCGACGCCTTGGGTGTCAGCGCGAACTGGAACTCGTTGCCGACCCGTTGCCACGCGGCGATACCCCCTCGTACCGGCGGCCCGACACCGGCGCTGATCTCGTAGCCGTTGTCGCCGGCCGGGAGGTCGCGTTGGACCTGGAAACAATCCCCACTCTCGTCGTCGAGGAAGAGCACCACCTCGCAACGCAGGTCCGGGTAGTGGTCGTAGGAGACGATGATGGCCACTCGGGCCCTCCTCTCAGAGCAGTTCGCGGGTACTGACGAAGCGTCGCGACTCGCCGCTGAACGGGTCGGTGAACTCGACAGAGTAGGCAAGGAGGCGAAGCGGGTCGGAGAAATCCCCGCGGTCCGGGGCTGCGGCCACGTCGGGTCGAACCTCCGGGTACAGCGGGTCTCCGTCGATCGGGACACCCAAACCCGCCATGTGCAGTCGGAGCTGATGTGTGCGACCGGTCTGCGGCCTCAGCCGGTAGACCCCCCGATCGTGCGAAGCGCTCAGGAGATCGATGGTCGAGACAGCGTTGACCTCCCCCGGTTCCACCCGGGCTCGCAGGTCGCCGGCATCTTTGAGGATGCGGTTGCGAACGGTCACCGGCAGCTGCAGGCCGGGGTCGAGCGGTGCGCGGGCGCGGTATTCCTTGCTCACTGCACGGTCGGCGAAGAGCTGTTGGTAGGGGGCGCGCGCCTGCGGGCGCACGGTGAACATGAGCACTCCGGCCGTGAGCCGATCCAGCCGGTGGACCGGGCTGATCGATGGGTTGTCGAGTTCCCGGCGCAAGCGGACCAGCGCGGTCTGCACCACGTGCGTTCCCCGAGGCATCGTCGCCAGATAGTGCGGCTTGTCCACGACCACCAGATCGTTGTCCTGATGGATGATCGGCAGGTCGAACGGTATCTCCGTCTCCACGGGCAGATCGCGGTAGAAGTAGACCGGCCGTCCGATCTGGGCCGGTGCAGCCAGATCGACGGGTTCACCACCGATGCCGAGCACCTCACCGCGCTCGGCCCGGATCAGCAGATCGTCGAGCGTCAGGCCCTCACACGCCGGTGCGGCCAGCATCGCCTCGCCGATCGTGCGATCGGCGGACCGCAGAACGACCCGAGTGGGGTCCACACCGTCGCGCAATGGAAGCGGCGCTGGTTTGCGGTGTCGCACTCGGGTCGTTTTCTGGAAGTTGTTCTCGGCGTGATCCGGCTTAGACGCGTTCGACGTGCGACTTGAGGTTGCCGAGCAGTTCGGCCTGGATCTTCGCCAGTCCCTTGGGCGCAAACGTCTTCTCGAAGAATCCGCCGATACCGCCCGCTCCCTGCCACGTGGTGGTGGTGGTGACCTTCGAGCTGGCCCCGGAGGCATCGACCTGATACGTGGTCACCATCGACGAATTGACGTCGGTCTCGGTGACGGTGGAGCCGACCACGCCGACGCGGGCCTGGACGTTACGCGAGCGCTTCTTTGTTGCCTGGAGGGTCCAGGAGGCCACGGTGCCTGCGCCGACGCCACCCTCGACGACCTTGTAGTCGCGGTATTGGCCGGGAAGGATGCTGGGACGCACCGTCTGGTAGTCGGATAGTGCCGCGAGCACCTTCTCCGGCGCGGCATTGATGACGATCAACTCGGATGCGGTTACCTGTGCCACGAGATATCACCTTTCGGTAGTTGGTAGGTGTCACGTCGAGCCTGCCAGAACGCCATCGGATGACTTCGCGCGGCGCAGCCGGCCCGTGCGGAACCGAACAACGGCAAATCGGTCATGTGGTGGGTGAGCTGGCAACTACTGGACGAGGGTCCTAGGCTCTTAGGCGTGTCGCGGGTAATGGGTTCCGAAACAGGGCGAGAGGTTTTCGACGAAGGCGTCGAGAGGTTGCTGGCCAGCTACCGGGCCATCCCGACCTCTGGCCGTGTCCGGCTGGCCAAGAAGACGTCGAACCTGTTCCGCAAGAGGGCGAAGAATCCTTATCCCGGATTGGACGTTTCGGGGCTGGACCGGGTGATCTCGGTTGACCGACAGGCCCGTACGGCCGACGTGGCCGGAATGTGTACGTACGAAGAACTTGTGGCGACGACGCTCAAATATGGTCTGGCGCCCAAGGTCGTTCCCCAACTCAAGACGATCACCCTGGGCGGCGCGGTCACCGGCCTCGGCATCGAGTCGACTTCTTTCCGCAACGGACTCCCCCACGAATCGGTACTCGAGATCGACATCTTGACCGGTGCAGGCGAGATCGTCACCACCTCGGCCACCAGCGAAAACTCAGATCTCTTCTTCGGATTCGCCAATTCCTATGGAACGCTTGGCTATTCGACGCGCCTGCGCATCGAGCTCGAGGAGGTCGCGCCCTACGTCGAGTTGCGCCACGTACGGTTCACCGACGTCGACACCCTGCAGTCCACGATGAACGACATCGTCGAGCAGGGCACCTACGCCGGCGAACGCGTCGACTACCTCGACGGTGTCGTGTTCTCCGCCACCGAGAGCTATCTCGTACTGGGCGCGCAGACGAGCGTTCCGGGCCCGGTCAGTGACTACACCGGCGATCAGATCTACTACCGGTCCATCCAGCACAGCGCCGATTCCACTCCCGTCCGCGACCGGCTCACCATCGCCGACTACCTGTGGCGCTGGGACACCGACTGGTTCTGGTGCTCGCGGGCATTCGGCGCTCAGAACCCCCGCATCCGCCATCTGTGGCCAAAGCCACTGCTGCGCAGCAGTTTCTATTGGAAGTTGATCGCGCTCGACCACCGTTTCGACATCGGCGACAAGCTCAATGCCCGCAAAGGTCAGCCGCCCGGCGAACGGGTGGTCCAGGACATCGAAGTTCCAATCGAGCGCACCTCCGAGTTCGTCCACTGGTTCTTGGAGAACATCCCGATCGAGCCGATCTGGTTGTGCCCGCTCCGACTTCGCGACCCCTCCCCCGCAGGCGCGGACGCCCACCGGCCGTGGCCGCTGTATCCCCTCGAGCCCCACCGCACCTACGTCAACGTGGGATTCTGGTCTGCGGTGCCCAAACGCGAGGACAAGCCGGAGGGTTACGCCAACCGGCAGATCGAGATCAAGGTCTCCGAACTCGACGGACACAAGTCGCTGTATTCCGAGTCGTTCTACGGCGAAGAGGAATTCGATCAGCTCTATGGCGGTGAGCCCTACCGCCTGCTCAAGAAGCGTTACGATCCCGGGTCGCGGTTACTCGACCTGTACTCAAAGGCGGTGAAGCGGCAATGACAACTGTGAAGAACAACGAGGTGCCCGGGTCGGTGGTCGGGCCGAAACTCAGCCTGGCCGAGGTGGTGGAGGCCGTCGCGGGTGGCGATCTCCAGATCAGCGTCACCGCCTACGACGGCAGTTCCGCCGGCCCGGCCGATGCCGAGTACGGGCTCGAACTGCTCACCCCGCGGGGCACCCGCTATCTGGCCACCGCGCCCAGCGACCTCGGGTTGGCCCGCGCCTACATCGCGGGCGACCTCTCGCTGAAGGGGTGCCACGAGGGCGACCCCTACCCCGCACTGCAAGCGATCTCCGAGGACGTGCAGTTCTCCAGGCCGTCGGCCCGCACGCTGGCCCAGATCACCCGGTCACTGGGACTCGAGCATTTCAAGCCCATCACACCCCCACCCCAGGAGCAGCTCCCCCGGTGGCGCCGAATCGCGGAGGGCCTGCGGCACAGCAAGACTCGTGATGCCGAAGCGATTCACTATCACTACGACGTCTCGAACACCTTCTACGAATGGGTGCTCGGGCCGTCGATGACCTACACGTGCGCCTGCTATCCGAATCATGAGGCGAGCCTGGAAGAGGCGCAGGACAACAAGTATCGCCTCGTGTTCGAGAAGCTGAAGCTCAAGGCCGGCGATCGACTGCTCGACATCGGCTGTGGCTGGGGCTCGATGGTGCGGTACGCGGCACGCCGCGGTGTACACGTCATCGGCGTGACCTTGTCGGCCGAGCAGGCCCAGTGGGCACAGCAGGCCATCATCGACGAGGGTCTGAGCGAGTTCGCCGAAGTGCGGCACAGCGATTACCGCGACGTCACCGAAGACGAGTTCGATGCGGTCTCGTCCATCGGATTGACCGAGCACATCGGTATCCAGAACTACCCGTCGTACTTCAAGTTCATCCGCAGCAAACTGCGTGATGGCGGAATCCTGCTCAACCACTGCATCACCCGGTCGAACAACGTGAGCCGAGGCAAGGCCGGGCCGTTCATCGACCGCTACGTGTTCCCCGACGGGGAGCTGACCGGCTCGGGCACCATCATCTCGGCCATCCAGAACATCGGTGCGATGGAGGTGGTGCACGAGGAGAACCTGCGCGAGCACTACGCGCTGACCCTTCGCGACTGGAACAAGAACCTGGTCGACCACTGGGACGAGGCAGTCGAAGAAGTGGGTATCGGCACCGCGCGGCTCTGGGGTCTGTACATGGCCGGATGCCGGATCGGATTCGAGCGCAACATCATTCAGCTGCACCAGGTTCTCGCGGTGAAGCTGGACGACAAGGGTGGCAACGGCGATCTGCCGCTGCGCCCGTGGTGGAACGCCTGATCTGACCTGACGGTCCGGGTCCGTGCCGCCGCCGCCGCCGCCGCCGCCAGCTTTCGCGCCGGCTGCCGACGTACGCGCCAGGTGTACCCGGCGCGTCCGCCGGTAAGTGGCGCGAATTTCCGGAACGCGGTCGGTGTCTCGCGTCCCGCGGCAGCGAAGGTCAGGTGATCGGGCGGGCGCCCAGCTCGGTGGCAAGGAGTTCGATTGCCACCTGTTCGGGGTCCTGCCGCGGGTCCGGCGTGGAATCTCGCGCCGTGGCGATCATCTCGTCGCGTTCGGCATCGGTGAGGTCTTCGTCGTCAACGGGATCGGGTGGTGCTTGTACCGGTTCAGGTTCGGGTTCGGGCTCCGGTTCAGGCGCGTCACCCGACGCGCTCGCGGCTCCCGCGCCGCGGCTCGGTCGGACATAGGGCGCCTTCGCCTCGGGCTTGCGGGTGCTCCCAGGCGCGGAGGAGGCCTGGGGCTTGGCGGTGTCTGCGGGCAGCGACGACGCCGCGTGCACCGAGATCTCCCAGCTACCGCCGAAGACTTTTGTCATCGCTCCGGTGAGCACTTCGACCGCATGCGGAGAGCTGAGCCGCTGCACGAGCGGCGCGGAGTCGTGACTGAGCACAAGCGTGGTGCCGTTGACGCCGCGAACCGTGGCGCCGGACAGCATCACCTCGGTGACCTTGTTGGCGGTACGAACCTCGGTGCGGACTTCCTGCCACTTCGCCTGCACCGCAGCGAGATCCGGGCCTCCGGCGGCGGGAGCTGCGGCAGGCTCGGCAGTCGCCGCAGCGGGCTCGACAGCGGGTTCCGGCTCGGGCTCGTAGTCGGGCTCCGGCGGTAGTGGGACGTCCGCATCATCGGGGACGGACACTGCTGTGTCGACGGGCGAGTCGGCCGCAGGGCCCGCAGACGGCTCGGGCGTGCGGACGACCGGCTCGGCGGCCGCAGCCGGCTCGGAAGCAGGGGCGGGCTTCGCCGATGGCGTCGGCTGGGGCGCCGGGGCCGGTTCCGGAGTCGGGGTGGGCGCCGGGGCCGGTTCCGGAGTCGGGGTGGGCTCCGGTGCAGGGGTGGGTTCTGGACTCGGTGCCGGTTCCGGAGTTGGAGTGGGTTCAGGCGCAGGGGCCGGGATCGGCGCGGGCGCTGGAACTGCCGCCGAAGCGGGTGCAAGAGAAGTCGATTCGGCCGAACCCTCGGACTGCTTGCGCTGTGACGCGCGGACGAACTTGCTCGGAGGCGGTTCTACCGGCGCCCCTCCCGATGACGAGCCGAGGGGTGCCGCGGGAATCGCCGCGCCTCCCGCCAGCTGCGCCTCAATGCGCTCGATCCGTTGCAGCACCGCAGACTCGGCGTCGGACGCCGCCGGAAGCAGCATCCGGGCGCACATCACCTCGAGCAGAAGCCGCGGCGACGTGGTTCCCCTCATCTCTCCGAGCGCATCGTGCACGGTCTCGGCGAAACGCGCCAGCGTTCCCGGCGCCAGTTTGGCCACCTGTTCGGTCATCCGCTCGACCTGGTCGTCGGGCGCTTCCACCAGTCCGCGCTCGGCGGCGTCGGGTACCGCGTCCATAAGGATCAGGTCGCGGAGACGTTCAAGGAGGTCGACCGCAAACCGGCGCGGGTCGTGGCCGGCATCGACAACCGACTCGATGGTTCCGAACAGCTTCGCGCCGTCATGGTCTGCGAGGGCGTTGACGGCGTCGTCGATCAGCGCGACGTCGGTGACACCGAGGAGGGTCAGTGCGCGTTGGTAGGTGACACCTTCGGCCGACGCCCCGGCCAGCAGCTGGTCGAGGACGCTGAGCGAATCGCGGGGTGAGCCGCCGCCGGCACGGATCACCAGGGGGAACACCGGCGGCTCGACCGTGACTTTCTCGCTGGCACAGATGCGTTCGAGCAGGGTGCGCATGACGGCCGGAGCCAACAGGCGGAACGGGTAGTGATGGGTGCGCGAGCGGATGGTGGGCAGCACCTTCTCCGGCTCGGTGGTGGCGAAGACGAAGATGAGGTGCTCGGGTGGTTCCTCGACGATCTTGAGCAAGGCGTTGAATCCGGCGTTGCTCACCATGTGCGCCTCGTCGATGATGAACACCCGGTAGCGCGACTCCGCCGGCGCGTAGAAGGCCTGATCGCGTAGTTCGCGGGTGTCTTCGACGCCGCCATGGCTGGCGGCGTCGAGTTCGATCACGTCGAGGTTGCCGGGGCCACCCGGGGCCAGGGCCACACATGACGAACACACCCCGCATGGGGTGGACGTCGGTCCCTGTTCACAGTTGAGCGACCGGGCCAAGATGCGCGCCGACGAGGTCTTACCGCAACCACGCGGACCGGAGAACAGATACGCGTGGTTGATGCGGCCGGAGTCGAGCGCGCGACCGAGCGGCTCGGTGACATGTTCCTGCCCGACGACCTCGGCAAAGGTCGCGGGTCGATACGTCCGGTAGAGAGCCACGGTGGCAGCCTACCGGCGCGGTCCGACGTTCGTGGTCCCCGGTAGATGTCCACCGGGCTTCGCGCGGCACGCGCCGGCAAGGAGGGGAGCTCGAACCGCCGACTGCCAGCTTCGCTCGACTGCACACCATTCGCGCCTCTGCGGTCGGATGTGACTTCGGGATGGGTTTTGTGAGCAGCTGGGTCCGAAGGAACGCCCGAATGTAGCTACGCGGCAACACTTGTGGCAGTCCTCCGCAGGCCACTCCGATGCAGCCGAGTTCTGGGAAGATGCGAATCAGTCCAACGGCATTCAGGCCGCCCCAGAACTCGCCAAATCCCTCGAGCTTCGTGCGACACCCCTGGCCCGCACTTCGCCCGGGCCCCAGACCGCGATGCACAACACCGCGGTCACGCCGAGCACCCACAGGTAGGGCTCGGCGGAGAACCATCGGAGCCAGTCCGGGAACGGCGTCATGAACATGCCGGTGCCGTAGAAGGGCTTGAAGCCCATGGCGCCTCCGGGGAGGTGATTGCGCCAGATGAACACGGCGGTGAAGAGCGCGGGCGGCGCGAGACACAACAGCCCGGCGAGTGGTCGTGAGCCGGCGCGCCACGCCGCGATGGGCAGGTGCACCGCGAACACCAGCAGAGGTACGAACCACACCCAGTGATGACCCCAGCTGAACGGTGACACTGCGGCAGTGGTCATCCCGGTCAAGCACAGGGCGAGCAACTCCTGGCCCGCACGGTGCGCCAGCCAGGCCGCGCCGATCCCGAGGACCACCGCGAGTGCAGAACACACGATCCACAGCACGTTGCTGGGCGTGGTCGTATCGAACATCGTGGCCAGGGCGCCCTTGATCGACTGATTGCTGGGAGCGTCTGTGGGTCCGACGCGGTCGGAGTTCACCACCCGGTCTGTCCAGTAGTTCCACGATTGCCGGGGCGTCGCGAGGAAGCCGATCAGGATCGTGGCGCCGAAGGTCGCGATCACCACGACCACCGCCCGCCACCGTCTCGTGACGGCGAGGTAGACGACAAAGAATGCGGGGGTCAGTTTGATGCCCGCCGCGACACCGACACCGATGCCCTTGAGCCGGCTGCCATCTGGCCGAAGCAGGTCCCATAAGACGATCGCCATCAAGAAGACGTTGATCTGCCCGTACCAGATCGTGGTGCGGACCGGCTCCATCAAGGTGACTGCACAGACCATCGCCGCGGCCACGATGGCCAGCGACCAGCTCATCTCGTAGCCCAGACTCCGGAACGAGGCCACGATGACCCAGTACAGGGTGGCAAAGATGAGGCCACTCCAGACGTCCACGGCCATCTCGGCGCTCATCCAGCCGAACGGTTGGAAGACGATGGTCGAGAACGGGGTGTAGGTGTACAGCAGGCCGTTCCGGAGCATCGGCAAGTCGTAGAGCTGCCGGCCGTGCAACAGGTGTTGAGCCCCGGCGCGGTACACGTCGAGGTCGACCTGGTTCTTGAACAAGCCGAAGATGGGTGCGTCCAGAGGAATTAACCGGACTTGCACGAGCAGCGCGACGGCCGCGCCCACCACGAACGCGATCAGTAGAAGGGGGTGACTCGGAAACCGCTGCGGCGCCCTCGTATTGTCCGTTGTCTCAGCGCGCGCTTGATCCGCTGTCACCCATTACTCCTCACCCCGTGTCCAGGGGATGCTAACCCGCCGCGACCGGCTCTGGAGCCTCGACGCGGCGCCTCACCGTGAGACACACGATGGCAGCTACCGCTGTCACCACGAACACCCAGTTGTAGGGGTCGTAGGTGAACCAGCGCAGCTCAGGGATGCCGACCTTGTGGTACAGCCCGGTGAAGTAACCGTCTGGCAGGACCCGTTCGATCTGCAACACCGGATACGAACGGTAGGTGCGCCAGATGAACGTCGTCGCCAGCAATGCGACCACCGCGGTCGCCGCCAGCGGTTTGGCCACCGCACCCCGCGCCTGCAGCGTCAGGTGGATTCCGATCACCAGGGCCGGGACGAACCACACCCAGTGGTGTCCCCACGACATCGGCGACACCGCGGTCCCCGTCATACCGACGAGGGTGACGGCGAGCAGCTCGTGCCCGGCTCGATGAGCCAGTGAGGCCGCTGTCATCCCCAGCGCGAGCGCCGCAACGGCCAAGGTGATCCAGACCAACGGGTTGGGGGCATCGGTCTGCCACAGGTTCGCCAACGCTCCCCTGATCGATTGATTGCCGACGGTGTTGGGGGCACCGACCCGCTTGGAGTCG
The DNA here is from genome assembly GCF_051487485.1 of Williamsia muralis. Classification (GTDB taxonomy): domain Bacteria; phylum Actinomycetota; class Actinomycetes; order Mycobacteriales; family Mycobacteriaceae; genus Williamsia; species Williamsia muralis_B. The sequence continues at coordinate 116,568 of NZ_JAHVCV010000009.1, forward strand.
ATGAAGGTTCCGCTCCAGTACTTCCAGGAATCACGGGGCATCACCGCGAACCCGAGCGCGATGGTGCCCGCGAAACCTGCACCCGCCAGCCACACCGCGCGCCAGTTGCGGTTGATCAGGAGGTAGAACACAAAGATCAGGGGCGTCAACTTGATCCCGGCAGCGATCCCCACTCCGAGGCCGCGGATGCGACTGTGCCTGCCCTGCAGGAGATCCCAGAGGATGAGCAGCATGAGGAACACGTTGATCTGGCCGTACCACATGGTGGTGCGGACCGGCTCCATCAGCGCGCTCACCAGGACAAGGGCGCCGGCAAAGATCCGAACCGACCAATTGATCTGGTACCGCAGGCTTTTGAAGCTCAGAGTGATACAGAAATAGAGAGCGACGAAGATGCCGACCATCCAGACGATCCGCGCCAGTTCAAGCGACATCGCCGCGAAGGGCATGAACAGGATCACCGACACCGGCGCATAGGTGTAATCCATGACGCCCACGAGTTTGGCCTCGTACAGGCGGTCACCGTCGAGTACCGCTTGCGCGCCTTCTCGATACACCGCCAGGTCGAGTTGGTTACCGAACACACCCCAGTACGGGGTGTCGATCGGGACGGCCAGATGTTGCAGATACACCGCGAGCAGGCCGAGCGCGAGGGACACCGCGACAACAACGGCAGGCCTCGGCAACACCGGGCCGCCTGTCACTGCTGCGCGCTCCTGCGAACGGATGTGCGGAGCGGACTCGATGCCCAACCGGGATGCGCCTTTCTCGAGCATCGGCCCTTCTCGATCACCGAGCGAGGGTTCTGCGTGGTGTCAGCTGTGGTCTGCGAGCAACTTCTCGGCGGCAGCGAGCAGCACACAGGTGGCCACCCCGTCCATTGCCAACCGCAGCTCTTCCAGCCCCGGAAAGGTCGGGGCAAGACGGATGTTGCGGTCGTCGGGGTCGCGCTTGTACGGGAAGGTCGACCCAGCCGCGGTCAGTGAGATGCCGGCCTTCTTCGCCAGGTCGATGACCTTGGTCGCCGTGCCGTCGACAACGTCCAAGCTGATGAAGTAACCGCCCTCGGGTTCGGTCCACGACGCGACCTTTGCCGCACCGAGCCGGTCCTCGAGGATCTGCAACACCAGCGCGAACTTGGGCAGCAGCAGGTCGCGGTGCCTGGCCATCTGTCGGCGCACGCCGTCGGCATCACCGAAGTAGCGCAGGTGCCTGAGCTGGTTGAGCTTGTCCGGACCGATCGTCTTGATGCTCGCGTGCCGCTGGTACCAGGCCAGGTTGTCGGCCGAACTACCGAAGAAGGCCACGCCCGCACCGGCGAAGGTGATCTTGGAGGTCGATGCGAACACGTAGGGGCGGTTCGGATTGCCCGCGGCCGCCGCCAGTCCCAGCACGTCCACCGGCTCGGGCGGGGTCTCATGCAGGGTGTGCACCGCGTACGCGTTGTCCCAGAAGATGCGGAAGTCGGGTGCCGCGGCCGGCATCGACATCAGCGCCTTGCTCACCTCGGCGCTGTAAGTGGCCCCGGTGGGGTTGGAGTACGTCGGTACGCACCACATGCCCTTGATTTGCGGATCTGCTGCCACCAGTTCGGCACACACCGCGACGTCGGGGCCGTCCGGGTTCATCGGCACGGTGATCATCTCAATGCCGTAGGACTGGGTGATCGCGAAGTGCCGGTCGTAGCCCGGGGAGGGGCACAAGAACTTGATCGGGCCCTGCCCCCAGGGAGCCGTCGAGTCCGGCGTGCCGTGCAGCAAACCGAAGATGACCAGATCGTGCATGTATTCGAGGCTGGCATTGCCGCCGGCGAGCAGGTTGTCGGTGGGGATTCCCAGCAGTTCACCGAAGATGGCGCGAAGTTCTGGCAACCCGGTGAGACCGCCGTAGTTGCGGCAGTCGGTGCCCTTGCCGTCGCGGTAGACATCGGCTCCCGGCAACGACAGCAGATCCGCGGAGAGGTCGAGTTGTTCCGGTGACGGTTTACCGCGGGTGAGGTCGAGGTTCAGGCCCGCTTCGGCGAGGCGCTCATATTGATCGCGCAGCTCGGACCTGGTGGCGGTCAGCTGGTCGGCACTCATCGAGTGGTAGTTCACGTCGGCCTTTCGCCCGGAACCACACCTGCCCCGGAACTGTCATCGCGCGCTTCGCTGGGGAACAAAGTAGGGGACCCCGCGCACCCGAGAGAGCCCGCTGACCCTTGCTGCCTTCCGGCCCTGGGGGAGTTCACAGGATGCACGCCGCGCGGGATCCGGGATCGAGTGTAGCCGCCCGGTGCGCGGTGCCGAAAACTGGTCACCTCACCAGCCCGTTTTTGGCAGGTCACCTCGCGACCGGTAAGCTCCCCCACGGAGGATTCGCCTAGTGGCCTATGGCGCTCGCCTGGAACGCGGGTTGGGTTAACAGCCCTCAGGGGTTCGAATCCCCTATCCTCCGCCAACTTCCGAAAGTGGTGGCTTCGGGTGAGCATTCACCCAGGTGAGCCTCACCCGAACCCACCATTTCGGGAAGTCAGAGGCGGCTTTCGAGCCTCGCCGACAGACCGGCTTCCTGCAGATCGAGACGTTCGAGCATCGCGCGGACGGCTTCGTCGTCCACCTCGCCGGCGTCACGGCTGGCGATCAAGGCATGACGCTGGGCCGCCAGCACCTCCCGATAGAGCTTGGCGAACGTCTCCGCACGCTCGGTGTGCGCTTCGGGGTCGGGCATCTGCTCGGCGTCACGCACCTGCCGCGCGACGGTCGACCGGATGAACTCCACCGTCTTCCCATCCAAGCTGGCGGGCGGTTCGGCCACGAAGTCCTCGATCACCCCATCGCCGGCGAAGTGCACGATGCTCTCCGCTTTCGACGTCTCGCGGGCTGCGTACTGCTCTTCTTCCTCGGAGTGCAGATGCAGGCGTGCGATCAGCCAGGGCAGGCTGGTGCCCTGGATCAAGATGGTGCCCACCGCGACCACAAACGCGATCGCCTGAATCGCTGCACGCTCCGGGAACGGCTCCCCCGATTCGAGGGTCGCCGGGATGCCGGACGCCGCAGCCAAGGTCACCACACCGCGCATACCCGTCCACGACACCACCAGACTCTCCTGGAAGGTCAGCGTCCGTTTGTCCATCGAGGCGGTCAGGCGTTTGACGGCAGCCGGCCGTTTCTTCTCGCGCTTGGCGGTCGGATCTTTGCCGGACTCACTGATTCGTCGCGGAACGCGAGGGCCCGCCGCGATCTGCGACGAGCTGACCGTCTTCTCGACGTGCCGTTGCAGCAAGCCCCGACCGAACATGAGAAACACGGCAAACGGGCGGATGACAAGCACCACGAGCAGCACAACAACCGAGGCCACCGCCACGCCGACGAGCGACTCACGCGCCTCGCGCAGCTCGTCGATGATGAACCTGAGCTGTAAACCTATGTAGGCGAACACAAATGCTTCCAAGAGCACATCCACCGAGTTCCACACATAGCGCTCCTGCAGACGAGTCTGGTAGCCGGCATGAACCGAACCCGACCCGACCACGAAACCGGCGATCACCACCGCGAGCACCCCGGACGCGTGGATGTGTTCGGCGGCAACAAAAGCCGCGAACGGGACGGTGAAGCCGAGAACCGTTTCCAGCGCCGGGTTCTGCAGGTGACGCCGGATCCACAGGGTGCCGAACCCGATGACGATTCCGACGACGGGCCCGAGCACCGCGCTGTAGCTGAAGAGCAGCAACGGATTCCCGATGAACGCGTGGGTATGAGCGATCTGCGACACGGCGATCGCGAACAACGACAATGCGGCTGCGTCGTTCACCAGGGACTCGCCGGTCAGGATGGCCATCACGCGCTTCGGCAGACCCAATTTGCGGCCGATCGCGACGGCCGTCACGGCATCGGGCGGCGCGACGATGGCCCCGAGCAACAGTGCGAGAAGGAAGGTGAACTCCGGAATGGCGACCGTGGCAACGGCTCCCACCGCAAACGCCGTGACCACCACCATGGCCACACCGAGACCGAGGATCGGTTTGATGTTGCGCAGGAAGCTGGGGAACGAGAAGTTCAGCGCCGCCGAATAGAGCAATGGCGGCAACACCACCGTCAGCAGGATGTCGGACTCCAGCTCCACCCGGGGCAGACCGGGGATGAACGACACCAGGAGTCCAACCACCAGGATGATGAGCGCGGGCTGCATTCCGCGACGATCCGCGAACGCCGTGACGACAACCGCGCCGAGAAGTACCAGAAGCAGCAGTTCCATGGCCGGATTCTGTCAGGTGATGTCCGAGTCTGCTCGCCGTAAAGTCGTATGGTCGCGCGCACAAATCGTCCCCCGGACGGTCCGCCGAGGGCAATACACCCTCGGCCGCGTCTCACGGGGACAAAACGAACGGCTCAGGACTCCGGCTCGTCGTCGTGACGGGCCCTCGACGGCTGAACACGCTTGGGTTCACCCGGCATCTTGGGGTAGCTCGGCGGATAGGGCATGTCGCCCAGCCCGTCCTTCTCGTCGCGCGCCACCCATTCGAGAAGCGGCTCGAGACTGCCAGGACGATCGCCGATGTCCGCCATGGGATCTCCCCGGCGTTCCAGCAGCGCCGGGACAGTGGCGATGGTGCAGTCCAGGGGGTCGACGTCGGCCAGTTCCTCCCAGGTCACCGGCGTGGACACCGTCGCTGTGGGTGTGCGCCGCGCCGAATACCCGGCGGCCATCGTGCGGTCGCGGGCGTTCTGATTGAAGTCGATGAAGAGCCGCTCTCCGCGCTCTTCCTTCCACCACGAGGTGGTGACCGACGCACTGTCGCGGCGTTCGAGCTCACGCGCCAGGGCGATCACCGCACGCCGGGTCTCGATGAAATCCCAGCGCGGCTCGATGGGCACGAACACGTGCAGACCGCGTCCGCCCGAGGTCTTGGGGAAACCGACGAGACCCAATTCGTCGAGCAGTGGCCGCAACACGTCGATGGCAACACGGCGCGCGTCGGCGAAGTCCGTGCCCGGCTGCGGGTCGAGGTCGATCCGGAGCTGGTCGGGATGGTCGTTGTCCGGGGCGATCGTGGGCCACGGATGAAATGTGACAGTCCCAAGATTGGCCGCCCACACGATGACCGGCGCGCTGGTGGTCCGGATGGCGTCAGCTTTCCGGCCGGAGGGAAAGGTGATCGACGTCGACTCCACGAAGTCGGGGCGTTTGGCCGCCACACGCTTCTGGTAGATCTCTTCACCTTCGATGCCGTCGGGGAAACGCTGTAAGAAGGTCGGCCGGTTGCGCAGGGCCGTCAACATCGCACCCTGCAGCGCCACCGTGCGGTAGTACTCCACCAAATCCCTTTTCCGGCCGCCCTTCTCGCCGAGCTGGGGGAAGTAGATCTTGTCGGGGTTGGACAACCGCACTGCGGTTCCGTCGACATCGAGTTCTTCGGCCGGAGCTTTCGCCATCAGTCTTGTCCCTCCAGGACGTCGAAAAGGTCATAGGTGAGCGGGACCTCGAGTTGTTCGTAGCCGCAGCTCTCGGGTTCACGGTCGGGACGCCACCGCACGAATTGCACGGTGTGCCGGAACCGGTCGCCCTCCATCTGGTCGTAGGCGACCTCGACGACGAGTTCCGGGCGGATGGGGATCCACTGCGACGACCCCTTTTCTTTCCAGCGGCTCGGTTCGCCCTCGGCGACGTTGTCGGGGTCGAGCCGCATCGGTTCGAGCATCTCCTGCAACTCGATTCGCTTCGCGTCCGAGAACGCGCCGGCCCCACCGACCATGCGGAGTTCACCGTCTCTGTAGAGACCCAGCAACATCGAACCCAGACCGGTACCGCTCTTGTGGACGCGGTACCCGATCACTACGCAGTCGGCGCTGCGCTTGTGCTTGACCTTGATCATCTCTCGTTTGCCCGGCAGGTAGATCCCGTCGAGTCGCTTGCTCACGAGGCCGTCGAGGCCTGCGCCCTCGAACTCGGAGAACCAGTTCTGCGCAAGGTCGGCATCGGTGGTCACCCGACTCACCCGGCAACGCCCGGCCCCGGGAATCGATTCGAGGAGGACCTCGCGGCGGGTCGAGAACGGTTCCCGGGTGAGATCTCTGTCGCCGGTGGCCAGTGCGTCGAACCCGATGAACATCGCAGGGGTCTGCTCGGCGAGCATCGTGACGCGGGATTTCGCGGGATGGATGCGGATGGACAGGGCGTCCCAGCTGAGCCGGCGAACCCCACCGAGATCGGCCTGTACGCCGATCTCACCGTCGACAACCACCCTGTCCGGCAATTCCTCTCGGGCCGCCTCGATCAGTTCGGGGAAGTACCGTCCGAGGTCCTTGCCACCACGCGACCCGATGACCACCTCATCGCCATCGCGAAAGATGATGGCCCGAAACCCGTCCCATTTGGGCTCATGCGACCACACCGCGGCGCCGGTCTCATCGGGGATCTTGACAGCGGATTTGGCCAGCATCGGTACCACCGGCGGCATCACAGGAAGGTCCATGATGTCCCATCCTTGCACTTGTACCCTCGTTCGGGTGAACGATTGCCGCCGAGACGAACCGGGCCGCCCGAGCGGTGCAGGACGGTACGCGCCGTCGCCGTCGGGTGATCTGCACATCGGCAATCTCCGTACCGCATTGCTCGCCTGGTTGTTTGCCCGTTCGACCGGCCGCCGCTTCGTGGTGCGAATGGAAGATCTCGATCGGGTTGCGCCGGGGGCAGCAGACCGGCAGCTCGCCGATCTGGCGACATTGGGGATCACCTGGGACCCCCCGGTGATGTGGCAGTCGCAACGTCGACTCTCCTACGACGTCGTCATCGACGACCTGCAACGACGGGGACTGACGTACGAGTGCTTCTGCACGCGACGCGAAATCCTCGAGGCCCCGTCCGCCCCACACGCACCGGCGGGCGCCTACCCGGGGACCTGCCGCGACCTCACCGAAGCGCAACGACAAGCCAAACGCGATACCGGCCGCCCGCCGGCCATCCGACTTCGCGCAGAGGTCGACGAGTTCACCGTTGTCGACACACTTCTCGGCCGTCATACCGGCATGGTCGACGACTTCGTCCTCCGCCGCGGCGATGGCACAACGGCATACAACCTGGCCGTGGTCATCGACGACGACGCTCAAGGAGTGGATCAGGTTGTTCGTGCCGACGACCTGCTCAGCTCAGCTCCTCGACAGAGTTATCTGGCTACGCTGCTTCGCATTTCGCCACCTGTCTACGCCCATGTGCCACTGGTCCTGAACACCGAGGGCGCAAGGCTCGCCAAACGCGACGGCGCTGTCACGTTGTCGGACTTGGCCGTCAACGGCATTGATACACAGCGTGTTCTGTCACTCATCGCCGCATCGCTGAAAATGGCGGCCCCGAACGAGCCGGTGACCATCGGTCAGCTACTCGCCCGATTCGATCCCGACGACCTGCCGCGCGACCCCTGGGTCCTCGAACCGAACGCAATGCCGAGTTGCTGATCGGAGCAAGAACCACGCCCCATGAGAAGTTCACGGGCAGACGGCACGCCGAGCGATCATTCGAATGGAATAGCGATCCGGCCTTGGATTCACGGTGCCGCTAACCGGTAATCGCCGCAGACGCAGGCAACCGATCGACACTGGAAAATCGACTGACCTGCCCAAACGCCAAGCCGCGGTCGATGATCGCTTACTCGAATCAACGCTGGCTAGACACCCCTGGGGGGTCCAAACAACCGGCAACCCACCTTTGTCCGGTTTAGACTCGTCACGACCATCAGGTAGGTGCGAAGCGTGCCTTCGCCGCGAGAGGAATCGAACGTCATGAGCGGACCGCAGTACCCAGGCCCCGATCCGAACTACCCGGGCAACAACCCCCCGCCGAACCCGGACCTGGGTAAAGGCGGCCCGGCAGGTCCGCCTCCCGGTTCCTACCAGCAGCCAGGCACCCCGCCGCCGGCAGGTTCTTACCCGCCGCCGCAGGGCAGCTACCCCCCGCCCTCGCAGGGCAGCTATCCCCCGCCGCCCCAGTTCGGCGACCAGTCCAGCTACGGACAGCCGCAGGCCGGCGCCGGATTCGGGCAGACCGCAGGCGCTGGAATTCGCTTGGGCGCCAGGATCATCGACGCCATCATCGTCGGCGTGGTCTTGGCCATCGTTTCGACGATCGTCGTGCTGGTCGTCGACATCTTCATCGTGTCGCTGATCGTCTCCCTGATCCTGAGCCTCGCCGGGTTGGCCTACTTCGTGTTCTTCGAAACCCGTTCGGGCGCAACGTTGGGCAAGCAGCTCCTGAAGCTGAAGGTCCAGGGTGTGTCGGGCGGACTGCCCACCCAGGAAGAGTCACTCAAGCGGAACTCCTGGATGCTGATCGGCTTCCTGTCGTCGCTGCTGTCGTTCGTGCCGATCCTGCCGTTCCTGTTGAGCCTCGCCTCGCTCGGAATCCTGATCGCCATCGGTGTCACCATCAACAGCGACCCGAACAACCAGGGCATCCACGACAAGTTCGCCGGCGGCACCAAGGTCGTCAAGACCAGCTAGTTCACGAGGTTTTCGCCTGCGCGTAGTACCGGCCGAGGAATTCGTCCCGGAACTCGAAGTAGGTCCCGTCTTCGATGGCCTGGCGCGCCCGCTCCACCAACGTCACGATGAAGTGTTCATTGTGGATGGTGCAGAGTGTGGCCGCCAGGCCTTCTTTGGCTTTGAACAAGTGGTGGATGTACGCCCGGGTGTATTGCGTTGTGTAGTTCTCGATCTCGGGATCCAGTGGTCCAAAGTCGTTGCGGAACCGACTGTTCGTCACGTTGTAGCGACCATCGAGTGAATAGATGGCCCCGTTGCGTGCCACCCGAGACGGCGACACGCAGTCGAACGTGTCGACCCCGTTCTCGATCGCGGTGAAGATGTCGTCCGGTTCGCTGATCCCCAGTAGGTGACGCGCTTTGTCTTGCGGCAGTTCCTCGTTCACCCACCGGACGATGGTGCCCAGGTTCTGTTTCTCCAGTGCGCCCCCGATTCCGTAACCACCGAAACCGCGGCCGCCGTTGTCGACGTCGCGTTCGCTCATCGCAACCAGATCTCGCGCCGCCTTGCGCCGCAGGTCTTCGTACTGCGCGCCCTGCAGCACTCCCCAGAGCGATTGGGTTGGTCGATGGGTGCGTTCGGCAGTCAGCCGGTTGTGTTCGGCCAGACACCTGATCGCCCAGAGCCGTGTCCGCTCGAGCGACGTCTCCTGGTACTCACGGGTGTTCATCAACGTGGTGAGTTCATCGAACGCAAAGATGATGTCGGCGCCCAACTGGTGTTGGATCTGCATCGACACCTCAGGGGTGAACCGATGGGGCGACCCGTCCAGATGGGATTTGAACGTCACCCCGTCGTCGTCGACGCGGGCCAGTCGTTCCTTGCCCTCGGCGATCACCTCGTCGTTCTGCATGCCGGTCACGTCCATCGCGATGACCTTCTTGAAGCCGGCCCCGAGCGACATCACCTGGAAGCCGCCACTGTCGGTGTAGGTGGGGCCGGGCCAATTCATGAACTTCCCGAGACCACCCGCCTCATCGATGATGTGCGGACCGGGCTGCAGGTACAGGTGATAGGCGTTGGCCAGCACTGCCTGGGCGCCGAGGTCGCGCACCGCCTCGGGAACCACGGTCTTCACCGTCGCCTTGGTCCCGACCGGCACGAATGCCGGCGTTTTGATCTGCCCGTGCGGAGTACTGATCGTCCCGGTTCGACCGAGCGTGCCGGGCAGGCTGGTCCCGAGGGTGAAGCTGCGGTCGGGGCCTTGTTGGGGATCGTTCACCGATGCATCTTCCCAGTGCGCCGCACCACCGGGCAAAACGCCCGCCCCCTCAAACGAACTCACCCCACCGACTCAGCGAGCCGGTGGGGTGAGTGCCTGTGTGACGACGATCAGACGGACACTTGTTCGCGCCTGTCGATTTCCGCTTGCTCGGCGGCCAACGTCTTGTTGAGCTTCTCGCCCTCGATGTCGACGTTGGGCAGGATCTTGTCCAGCCACTTGGGCAGCGACCACGCCTTGTCGCCCAGAAGGGCGAGCACGGCCGGGATCAGCGTCATGCGGACGATGAAGGCGTCGAAGAAGACCGCGATCGCCAGCGCAAATCCCATCGCCTTGATGAACACCATCTCCTGCAGCATGAAGGCGGCGAACACCGAGATCATGATCGCGGCTGCGGCTGCCACCACGCGGGCACTGTGGCTGAAGCCCGAGACGATCGCCTCCTTGGCCGACGAACCGTGGACGTACGCCTCGCGCATCCGGGTCACCAGGAACACCTGGTAATCCATCGCGAGTCCGAACACCACGCCGATGAGCATGATCGGCAGGAAGCTGACCAGAGGCTGCGGATTACCGATCAGCCCGAGGTCACCATTGGTGAAGATCGCCACCGTGGCACCGAAGGTGGCGCCCACGCTGAGCAGGAAGCCCAGTGCGGCGGTCAGCGGAACCAGGATCGAGCGGAACACGATCATCAACAGGATGAACGCCAGTCCGACCACCACGATCAGGTACGGGATGAGTGCCGAGCTGAGCTGGTCGGACACATCGATCTCGATCGCTGTCTGGCCGGTGACACCGTAGGTGAGTCCGGTGGACTCGGTGACACTCGATTCCAGGCCTCGCAGGTCTTTCACGAGTTGCTGCGTGGCCTCTTCTCCCGACGAACTCGCAGGGAGCACCGAGATGATCGCGGTGTCGCCGGACGCGTTCACGTCACCGGGGCTGATCAGCGCCGTGGCGACATCGTCGACGCCCTTGATCTGGTTGACCAGACCGTTGAACGCGTCGATCCGCTGCGTCTCGTCCGCGATGGCGCTGCCGTCGACAACAACCACAAACGGATTGTTCTGGCCAGGGCCATAGCCCTCGGCCACCAGCTCGTACGCCTTGCGCTGCGTGGTGCTGGGGTCGCCGCTGCCGTCGTTGGGCAGAGCCAACTTCAGACCGGCCATCGGCAGTGCGATCAGCGCGAGCAGGATGATCGGTGCGATCGCGAAGAGCGCGGGCCGCTTGACCACCTGGTTGATCCAACGCTGGCCGTTGTGCCGGCGCGCCGGATCGGCAGGCGTCACATCAGGTGCGTTGAGGGCCTTGATCCGGCCGGCAAACACCTTGCCACCGAACAGTCCGAGGATCGCAGGCAGCAACGTGAGCGCAACGAGGACGGCGACCAGCACCGTGCCGGCCGCGGCCAGACCCATCGCCGTCAGGAACGGGATGTTGACGATGAAAAGCGCTGCGAGCGCGATGAACACGGTCGCACCGGCAAAGACAACAGCCGAACCCGCTGTGCCGACGGCCTTTCCGGCTGCTTCGGCACGAGACTTGGAGGTGTGCACCTCATGCCGGTAGCGGGAGAGGATAAACAGCGCGTAGTCGATACCGACCGCGAGACCGATCATCGTCGCGAGGATCGGGGTCTCCGAGCTGAGATCGAAGAAGAACGTGGCTGCTGTGACGCCCATCATGCCGATCACCACACCGACGATCGCGGTGATGAGGGGCATGCCCCAGGCAACCAGCGACGCAAAGGTGAGGATCATGACGATCGCACCGACGCCCATACCGATGAGCTCAGAGGTGAGACCGATCGCGGGCTGCGGCAGGGCCGTACCCGACATCTCGACCGTGAGGCCTCCCTTGCGCACTTGATCGGCGACGTCTTCCATCTGTTCGTGAGCCTTTGCGCTCACGTCCGCGCTGGCCTCGACGTCGAAGGACGCACCGAGCTGGGCCATGGTCTGGTCTTTGTTGATCGGCGACCCGGCCTGTGCGTCGGCTGCCGCTTCGACGGGCGACTTCCCGAACTGCTGGGTCTGGAACTCGGTGACCGCGTTCCAGCCGGGCCCGGGACTGTCAGGTGTTCCGTAGGTCTCGAATGGATTGGCGATCGAATCAGGCTGCTTGACCTTGTCGAACTGCTTCATCTGGTCGACCATGCGGTTGATCGTGGCCTGATTCTGCGGGGTGTTCAGGTTCGAACCATCCGGGGCCTTCACCACGTACTTGACCGACGTGTCCTCGGAGAACTTCGGCTTTTCCGGGAAGGCCTCGACCATCTGATTCTGAGCTTTTTCCGACGGAATGCCCGGAATCGAGAAGCTCTCGGAATTGGGCTTCGACAGCGTTGCGGCCGCCACACCCATCGCGACCAGCACGAGTAGCCAGATCGCGATCATCTTGAACTTGTTCAAATAGGCCCATTTGCCTATTCGATAGAGATAAGTGGCCATGTGCTGGTCCTTCCAGTGGGTCTTCGGGAGGTTTGGGTGCGCCGGTAGGCGTCAGGTCAGGGATTTGGTGTCGACATCGGGCGGGACAAGCCGCACTTGGTGGGACGGAATGCTTCGCCGAGAAATTGGCGGAGGTCGGTGTGCGGGGCGAGCCCTTCGCTCCACATCTCCAACCCCACGCGCAGGGTCACCAGCGCGTTACCGAAGACCAGGCGTTCGTACAGGCCCAAGTCGGTGGTTTCACCGCGACAACCGACCACCGACTCGAACCGGGCCTTCTGTTCCGCGGCCAACCCGTCACTGTGTTTGTGGTCGGCCAGTGTCGGCTCGGTCTCGAGCAGACGGATCAAGGTCAGGAACTGCCCCGGATCGGCTTCGGTGTCGCAGGCGATCTCGGTCAGGGCGTACTCGACCGAGTCCCACAGCACCTCTCCCCCGGGTCGTGACTCGATCAGATCGGCCAGGCGGTCGAGCATGACGCCGACGAAATAGATCAGCGCATCCTCTTTGCTCGGGAAGTAGTTGTGGAAAGTCCTTGCGGATACTCCGACTTCGGCGGCAACGGTCTCCACGGACACCGACTCGAGGCCGCCGTCCGATGCATGACGGAGCACCGCAGTTGCCAGAGCCAGCCGTGTGGCTGCCTTCTTGGATTCGCGTAAGCCCATTTCTTGCATGACATCCACCGTACGGAAGTTGCAGAGTTCTGCAACTTTTCTGTCGGGTGCAAAATTATAGAACGCGTCACACAGGGCTTCTGGAGTGGCGGGCATCACCTGGCACGGCGGACGCGTCGCCGTCATGTGGTCGGGGATGCGGTTCGCTACGGTTGCCCCATGCGTACCCGTTTTCTCCGACTTGCCGGACCACTGGTGATCGCCACGGGCGCGGTCGCCACGCTTGCCGCCTGCGGCGGGGACGACTCGACCGCGTCTTCCAATTCGTCGGCCGCGCAGAGTTCGGGCAGCGCCGCGACCGGTTCGAGCTCCCCAGTCGAGCCCGGCGCCACCTCATCGCGCACGCCGTCGACCGAGAATTCGAATGCACCCGCCGTCCCCGGCCCGTCACTGCCGCCGGCCACCTCGATTCCCGACTCGAAGCGACTTCCCGCCATCGAGGGCGTCCGGTGCGAGACGGTCAACGGTCCCGACGGCGCACTTCAGGTGGTCATCTTCGCCGGCAGCGGCGTCGACTGCGCCGCAGTGATGCCGGTCGCCAGGGAGTACGGCCCGAAGATCGCAACAGGGACTCCGCAGCAGGTCAGCGGCTGGGAATGCGGCCCATCACAAACCCGAGGGGTGCTCTCGCGATGCACTCGGGGGTCGGATGCATTCGGTTTTGCCATCGAGTGATGTGGCTGTTCTGTCGGGGTGGGGTCGCGTGGGTAACGGGCTGAGGGGTCGGCGAGGGTTGCGAGCCGCTCGGCCAACCGGCACATGCTTGCACTGCGGACCGAGCGTCGGCGAGAATCGCGAGCTGGCCGTCAGCGGCGCCCACCAAACCCGCAAACGCTCGCACTACAGACTGAGGTTCGACGAGAATCCCGAGCTGGCGGAACGTGCCGCTCGGCAAACCGGCAAACGCTCGCACTACAGACCGCGCAATGACCAGAACCGCGAGCCGGCCGATGCCAGAGGCCCTGGAGACCGAGCATCGGCCAGGTCTGTGAGCCGGCGGAACGGGCCGCTCGGGTAACCGGCAATCGCTCGCGCTACAGACGGAGCAACGGCATGAAGCGCGAGCCGGCCGTCAGCGGCGCTCACCAAACCCGCACACGCTCGCACTACAGACCGAGCGTCGGCAAGAATCCCGACCTGGCCGTCAGCGGCGCTCACCAAACCCGCAAACGCTCGCGCTACAGACCGAGCATCGGCGAGAACCCCGAGCCGGCCGTGAGCGGTGCTCACCCAACCCGTAGACGCTCGCGCTACAGACCGCGCATCGGCGAGAACCCCGAGCCGGCCGTGAGCGGTGCTCGCCAAACCGGCAAACGCTCGCACTGCAGACCGAGCAACGACAAGAACCGCAAACCGGCCGTCAGCGGCGCTCACCAAACCCGCAAACGCTCGCACTACAAACCGACCCTCGACGAGAATCCCAAACCCCCGGAAACCACCTTTTTCGACTTTCCGGCAAACCAGGCAATCCACTTTTGTTTCGGCTCCGAACACGTGTGGTAGTCGTCACAAAAATGCCGCATCGAAAAAGGAGCTCGAGAATGATTCGTTTCACTCGCAAGTCCGTCGTCGCCGCCGCAGCAGCCGGCGCGGGTGCCGCCGCCCTCACCTTCGCCGCCGCACCCACCGCCACCGCAGCCCCTGAGATCTGCCCGAGCTTGCCCGGCCAGACCAGCGAGGGTGCGACCTGCTACTCCTCTTCAGGTCCGACCGGCCTCACACTCGCCATCACCGCAGATGGCGGCGTCGCCGTGTCCACCGGCAACAACTTCTCGGGCCCCGCTGCGATCGCTCTCGGACCAGGGGCGGTTGTAGAGATGCAGGGCGTGAATCCAGGGTTGTCCATCGGTATCGCGGGGCCGGGAGCGACTGTGGTGGTCGACGGCCAGAACCGGGTGCAGTGCACTGACGGGATCAGTTTCGCCGGCGACTTCCAGACCTGGAGCGGCTGCTTCAACAACGGCACCACCCAGATCCCACTCGGATGACCGCTTGGGGCCCGAGACTCACCCATGTGAGTTTCGGGCCCCGATTCCGGCGATAGCGCTCACCCTCCATCACCTGGTGTTCTAGTTTGCTAAGTGAACCTTGCGTCGCGGACCGACCGCGATCGTGCACTTGAAGATGGAGGAGCAATGCTCCGCACGGTGTTCGACGAAGAACATGAAGCTTTCCGAAAGGTGGTGCGCGACTTCATCGCACGCGAAGTCGCACCGGTGCACCACGAATGGGAGGAGCAGGGCCACCCGCCCCGCGACTTCTATCGCCGTCTCGGCGAGATGGGCATCCTGGGGATCGAGGCGCCCGAAGAGTTCGGCGGAGGTGGAGCGGACACCTTCAAGTTCAGTGCCGTGGTCACCGAAGAGGCAGCACGCGCAGGTGTCACGTTCGGCACCTACTCGGTTCACTCGAACCTCATCCTTCCGTACTTGGTGAAGTACGCAACCGACGAACAGAAGAAGCGCTGGCTTCCCGGATTCATCTCCGGCGACATTATGACGTCGATCGCGATGACCGAACCCGGGACCGGCTCGGACCTGGCCAACATCGCAACCACCGCAAAGCTGTCCGATGACGGCAGTCACTATCTCCTCAACGGCGCCAAGACCTTCATCACCGGCGGCGCCCTTGCCGATCTTGTCCTGGTGGTCTGCCGAACGGCGGCAAGCACCCCAGAGAACCGGCGCGGAGGTCTGAGCATCTTGTGTGTCGACACCACATCGCCGGGATATTCGGTGGGACGCAAGCTGCAGAAAATCGGGCTCAAAGCCTCTGACACTGCTGAACTCTCGTTCGACAACGTTCGCGTCCCGGTAGAAGACCGACTCGGTGAGGAGGGCGAGGGCTTCAACTACCTCACCCATAACCTCGCGCAGGAACGCCTGACGATCGCATTGCAGTCGTCGGCCGCCGCGCAGGCCGCGTTGCGCCACGCACTGGACTACGTCAAGGACCGCAACATCTTCGGTAAGCCGCTCGCGGCTTTCCAGAACACCAAGTTCGTACTCGCCGAGTGCGCCACCGACGTCGAAGCCATCGTGCTGATGGCCGACCGTGCGCTTGAACTCCACGATTCGGGTGACCTCACCGTCGCCGATGCGGCCAAGGTCAAGTTGTTCTGCACCGAAGGTGCGGGGCGGGTGATCGACAAGTGCCTGCAACTGCACGGCGGATACGGGTACGTCACCGAATACCCCATCGCCCGTCTGTACGCGGACACGCGTGTGTCCCGAATCTACGGTGGCACAAGCGAAGTCATGAAGACCATCATCGCCAAATCCCTGGGCATCTGAAAGCCCGTCCCATCTCAGTGATCCGAAACAGCAGGAGAACAAACAATGCGTGATGCAGTGATCGTCGATGCCGTTCGAAGTCCAGTCGGCAAACGTGGTGGCGGCCTGTCCGGTATCCACCCGGTCGACCTGTCGGCCCAGGTGTTGCAGGCGCTCGCCGCCCGCAACGGCCTCGATCCCGAACGGGTGGACGACGTGATCTGGGGATGCGTTTCCCAGGTCGGTGAACAGGCCGGCTGCATCGGCCGGTATTCGGTACTGGCTGCCGGCTGGCCCGAGTCGGTGCCCGGGCTCACCGTGGACCGCCAATGCGGATCTTCGCAACAGGCAGTACATCTGGCCGCGGCCGGAGTTGTCGCAGGCCACTACGACGTCGCCGTTGCCGGAGGTGTGGAGTCGATGTCGCGTGTGGTGATGGGTGCGGCTCGTGCCAGTGGAGAGCACGGCGAACCCTTTGGGCCGATGGTGCGTAAGCGTTACGACAACTTCGTGTTCAATCAGGGTATCGGCGCGGAGATGATCGCCGAGGAATTCGGTTTGAGCAGAACAGATCTGGACCAGCACGCCCTCGACTCCCACGAGAAGGCGGGCAACGCCATCGACGAAGGCCGTTTCGTCGACCAGATCGCACCCATCACGGTCACGGCCGAAGACGGCACCACCACCGTGGTCACCACCGACGAGGGAGTTCGTCGAGGCGGCACGCTCGAGAAGCTGGCGGGCCTCAAGACACCGTTCAAGGAAGACGGGGTGATCTCCGCGGGCAACGCATCGCAGATCTCCGACGGTGCCGCTGCGCTTCTGGTGACCACGAGCGAACTGGCGTCGGTATACGGATGGACCCCTATCGCCCGCGTGCATTCGGTGGCGGTGGTGGGCGCCGACCCGATCACGATGCTGAAAGGCCCGATCCCGGCCACCGCGAAGGTGTTGCAGCGCGCCGGAATGTCCATCGACCAGATCGGCACCTTCGAGATCAACGAGGCGTTCGCGTCGGTGTCCCTCGGGTGGCAGAAGAGCACGGGCGCCGACTACAAGCTGCTCAATCCGGACGGCGGCGCCATGGCGCTCGGCCACCCGCTGGGCGGGTCCGGTGCGCGACTGATGACCACGATGATTCACCGGATGCGGGCGCAGGGCATCCAGTACGGACTGCAGTCGATGTGTGAGGGTGGCGGCATGGCCAACGCAACCATCCTCGAATTGCTCTGACCTGGTCGAGCCGTTCAGGCGGCTGCCACCGGACTGGTGGCAGCCGCTCTGTGCGTCAACGGGTTTGAGTTGGCTGTCAGTCTCCCGTGAACTGCCCGGGCCTACGTTCGACAAAGGCCGACAGCGCTTCGCGATGATCAGCCGTGCCGTGCGAGATGGCCTGCATCGCGGCCGACAACTCCAGGATGCTGCCGAGGTGTTGCGTATCCGCCTCCCGTAACAGCTTCTTCGTAAGTCGCAGCGCATTCGGGGGATTCGACGCCACGCGGGCGGCCAGCTGTTTGGCGGTGTCCATGAGGGCGTCGGCGGCCACCACCCGCGACACGAGTCCCCACTCCAGCGCGGTTGCCGCATCCACGCGGTCTCCAGTGAAAGCCATTTCCGCGGCGCGTGCCGCACCCACCGCGCGCGGAAGCAGCCATGCTCCACCATCGCCCGGTATCAGGCCCAGCTTCACGAAGCTCTCCGCGAAAAAGGCGTTCTCCGAGGCGATTCGCATGTCTGCCATCAACGCCAGATCACATCCCGCGCCCACTGCAGGTCCGTTCACCGCTGCGATGATCGGCACCTCGCAACCGTAGATCGCCCGCGTCAGTCGCTGTATCCCACCGGTGTAACCGTGCTGGATGTCGGCTTGATTGCCGCCGAACATCCCGACCCGGTCCACCATGTCCTTGACATTGCCACCGGCCGAGAACGCCGACCCCGCTCCGGTGAGGATCACCACTCGTACGTTCCGGTCTGCGTTGGCGGCCGCGGCCAGGTCCACCATCCGGGAGACGACCTCGTCACCGGAGATGGGGTTGCGCGCTTCGGGCATGTTGAGCGTCCAGGTTGTGATGCTGTCCTCGGTATGAGCGACGACGACTTCATGTGACCCGGTCACATCGTTGGGGTTGGTCATGCAATGGATTCTCCCCCTTAGCCCGCCGTCAGGCGATATGCTTTCCCCGCTTCGACCCGGGCAACATCCTGCGACGGCACCCGCGCAGGATCGCGAGACGCGGAGCGAGCATGTACGTGCCCGACCCTCGGACGGAAGTTCCCATGTTCGCTGTCATCGCCCGCACAGTTGTCGCTCATCCGTGGCGATTCATCGCCGGTTGGGTGGTCATCGCAGTGCTGATCATCCTGTTCTCGCCCAACCTCGAAGACCGCACGAGCAACAATCAGCAAGACTTCCTGCCATCGTCGTTCGAGTCGGTCCATGCTCAGGAATTGGGGAACGAGTACTTTCCGGCCACGGCCGGAGCAACCGGCACCCTTGTGGTTTCTCGTCCGGACGGCGCCCCACTGACGCCGGATGATGAACAGACCGCCCTGGGTTTGGCAACTACGTTGCAGGACTCGAAGATTCCCGGCGTCACGAGTGTCGTCGGCAGTCCCGAATCGTTCTCGCCGGACGGCAAGGTGGCCGCGCTCCAGGTGACCTTCGCCGGTCAGCCCGGTGACGAGACGGTCAACGATGCGGTGGCCGATGTGCGCGACGATGCCACCAAGGACCTCGAAGGCACCGGGCTCACAGCGGGTCTCACCGGCAACGCCGCAATATCGGTCGACAGCAACGCCGCTTACGCTGATGCCGAGCAGGTCATCACCATTGCGACGGTGGTCATCATCCTGCTCACCCTCGGGCTGGTGTTCCGCAGCCCCATCATCGCGATTCTGCCCATCGTCGTGATCGGTGTGGTCTTCATCGCTGTTCGTGGTGTGACAGCCATGGCGGCAAGTCTTTTCGACTTCGAGGTGAGCACCACCCTCGACGCGATACTGGTGGTCGTGCTCTTCGGTGTCGGCACCGACTACATTGTCTTCTTGCTCTTCCGCTACCGGGAGGAGTTGCGGCGGGGCAACTCTCACAATCCGGCGATCGTTCTCTCGACGCGAGTTGTCGGCCGGGTGGTCGCGTCTTCGGCACTGACGGTGATCGGCGCCTTCTCCGCGCTGTTCCTCGCCAAGCTGGGCTCACTCAGTTCGCTGGCACCGGGTCTGATCATCGCCGTGGCAGTCATGCTGATGACCGCCCTGACGCTCATCCCCGCCATTTTCACCATCCTGCATCGCCACCTCTTCTGGCCGCTCGGACCGGGCCACGACCCCAAACGCTCACCGTTCGCCGGGATCGGCCGATTCGTGGGCAGCCGACCGATCATCGTGGTCGGCACGGTGGTGGCGGGCCTGATCGTGTTGGCGATCTTCAGCACCGGATACAAGGCCACCTACGACACCCTGGCCGAGATGCCCTCGGACACACCGTCCCAGCAAGCGTTCGACACGCTGGCCGACTCCCTGCCTCCAGGGGCGCTGAGCCCCACCCAGGTGTACGTGAAGACACCTGGCCCGGTCCCACAGGACCAATTGGCCACGCTCGAGGCGAACCTCGCGAAGGTCCCCGGCGTGGCGTCGGTGCAGCCACCCAAGATCAGTCAGGACGGTACGGCCGCACTGATCAACGTCATCTTGACCCAGAGTCCGTACACAACCGACGCTCTCGACACGGTGGAGGGTCCTGTGCGGCAGACAGCACACGATTCGATCCCCGGGGCCGAGGTCTACGTCGGTGGACAGACGTCGACCTTGGTCGACGTGCGCAAACAGCTCGGTTCCGACACCGGTCTGGTGTTCCCGGTGGCCGTGGTGATCGTCGGTGTGATCCTCGGGCTGCTCCTGATGTCGGTTCTCGCACCGATCAACCTGCTCATCTGTGTCGGGCTCACTTTCGCGGCCACACTCGGCGCTCTGGTCATCGTCTTCCTGCACGCCGCCGGCCTCGCAGGCATCGACTTCTCGACGCCGATCGTCCTCTATCTCTTTGTGGTCGCGATCGGCACCGACTACAACATCCTGCTCGCCGAGCGCTTACGAGAGGAGTTCCGCGAGGGCCATTCACCTCCGGACGCAGCGCGGATCGCGATCGCCAACGACGGTCCGACGGTCGCGGCGTCGGGCACCATCTTGGCGCTGACCTTCGCCTCGCTCACACTCACCGGGCTCGACAACCTGAAGGAGCTCGGTGCGGGCGTCGCGATCGGTGTCCTGCTCGCATCGCTTGTGATGGCTCCCACGCTGGTACCTGCTCTCTCGGTGTTGCAGCGCAAGGCGTTCTGGTGGCCGGCGAACAAGGTGCCCGCCGGGCCGAAGGAGTCACCGCCCCCGGGATCCGATGGCGACGCGTCCCCCACCGGCCCCGCAGATTCGTCAACTGCCCGCTCCTGACAGTGCCCCGCGCGTAGCATCGGCCTGGTGACAGAGGCACCGTCGCGTTCCAATCGCCTTGATGTGCTGCGGGTTCTGGTCTACAGCAGCGACGCTGCCACGCGCCGGCAGGTCATCGAGGCACTGGGCGACCACCCCCCTTCCGGACTCGCCCCGTTCTCCTATGTCGAGGTGGCAACTCAGCCCGCTGTGCAAGCCAGGATGGACGAGGGCGGCATCGATCTGGTCATCCTCGATGGTGAGGCGTCTCCCGCGGGCGGCATGGGTATCGCGAAACAACTCAAAGACGAGGTGGACCACTGCCCTCCCGTGGTCGTTCTGACCGGCCGCGCCGAAGACAGTTGGCTGGCCAACTGGTCGCAGGCCGAGGCGGTTGTCCCCCGGCCTCTTGATCCGTTCACCCTCACCCAGGCCGTTGTGGAAGTCCTGCGTCCCTCGCGCTGACTTCCCTTTCTCCCGCGTAGATTTATGCGCGATCGAGATAACTGGGATGACAAATCGGCAACCCGTGTCACCGCGAGAACCCTGCCGAGCACCGAGGTCTCGCGAGTAGCGTGTGTCTCAGATCACACACAGCCCATGTGCGGTCGCACCCTCGGACAGCATGCTGGTCCGCCCGGTCGATGACCGCCGCTCCACCGCCACTCGCGGGAAAGGAGGATTCGGTGCCATGAATCTCTACGTGCCGATCCTCGTTCTCGGTGCCATCGCCGCCGCCTTCGCGGTCTTCTCGGCAATGCTCGCCTCGGCGGTAGGGCCCCGCCGCTACAACCGCGCCAAACTCGAAGCGTATGAATGCGGGATAGAACCCATTCCGAACCCCCTGCGAGGCAAGAACTCTGGGAGCGCCGGGCTGTCTGCCGGTCAGCGGATACCCGTCAAGTACTACCTCACAGCCATGCTCTTCATCATCTTCGACATCGAGATCGTCTTCCTGTACCCGTGGGCGATCTACTTCGACTCGCTCGGCTTGTTCGGCTTGATTGCCATGGCGCTGTTCATCTTCAACGTCTCGGTTGCCTACGCATACGAATGGAGGCGGGGCGGCCTGAGCTGGGATTGATTGTCTGCTGGACACATTCGAAAAGAGAGTAACCACCATGGGACTCGAAGAGAAGCTGCCGAGCGGGTTCCTGCTGAGCACCGTCGAAGGTCTCGCCGGATACATGCGCAAGGGTTCCCTGTGGCCCGCCACCTTCGGATTGGCCTGCTGCGCAATCGAGATGATGGCCACCAGCGGTGGTCGCTTCGACATCGCCAGATTCGGCATGGAAGCGTTCCGGGCGTCGCCGAGGCAGGCCGACCTGATGATCGTCGCCGGCCGGGTCAGCCAGAAGATGGCACCGGTGCTCCGGCAGATCTACGACCAGATGGCTGAGCCCAAATGGGTTCTGGCCATGGGTGTCTGCGCTTCATCGGGCGGCATGTTCAACAATTACGCGATCGTGCAGGGCGTCGACCACGTCGTTCCGGTCGACATCTACCTGCCCGGTTGTCCGCCACGGCCCGAGATGCTGTTGCACGCCATTCTCAAGCTGCACGAGAAGATTCAGGACATGCCACTCGGGGTCGACCGGGTGGAGGCCGTCAAAGCCGCTGAGGCAGCGGCACTCACCGCCACCCCCACCATCGAGATGAAGGGGTTGCTGCGATGACGCCGCCCGATGACGGGCCCACCCGCGACGACGCTCCCGGCGAGGTCATCGGTGTCCGTCGGGGGCTGTTCGGCGTACGAGGCAGCGGCGACACGTCTGGTTACGGTCGTCTCATCCGCCCGATCACGCTGCCGGGCAGCACTCCTCGTCCGTACGGTGGCTACTTCGACGAGATGGTGGACACCCTCGGGCAGGCGCTGGAGACGGTCGACACACCTGTCGAGATGTTCGACGCCCTCGAGAAGATCGTGGTCTACCGCGAGGAACTCACCTTGCACGTTTTTCCCCCGCATCTGCCGGTGATCGCACAGACACTGCGCGACGACCCGAGGTTGCGTTTCGAGCTGTGCCTGGGTGTCAGTGGAGTCCACTACCCCGACGAGACCGGCCGCGAACTCCACGCGGTCTACCCGCTCATGTCGATCACCCATAATCGGCGTGTCCGGCTCGAGGTCGCCGTTTCCGATGCCGACCCCCACGTCCCTTCGCTGCACGCGATTTACCCCACCACCGACTGGCACGAACGTGAGACCTACGACTTCTTCGGCATCGTCTTCGACGGCCACCCGTCGCTGACGCGGATCGAGATGCCGGACGACTGGGCGGGACATCCCCAGCGCAAGGACTACCCCCTCGGCGGAATCCCGGTGGAGTTCAAGGGCGCGCGTATACCACCGCCTGATCAGCGGAGGTCCTACAACTGATGAGCGACAACATCGACACGGGCAGCAACCTGTTCACTGCCACAGGCCAGGACTGGGACCACATCGTGAGTTCGGCCGCCGAGTCCGGCGAAGAACGCATCGTGGTGAACATGGGGCCGCAGCATCCATCGACTCACGGTGTGCTGCGGTTGATCCTGGTACTCGAAGGGGAAACGGTCACCGAGGCCCGCTGCGGAATCGGCTACCTCCACACCGGCATCGAGAAAAACCTGGAGTTCCGCAACTGGACGCAAGGCGTCACGTTCGTGACCCGGATGGATTACCTGTCGCCGTTCTTCAACGAAACCGCCTACTGCCTGGGTGTGGAGAAGCTCCTCGACATCACCGATCAGATACCGGAACGGGTGAACGTGATCCGGGTGCTGCTGATGGAGTTGAATCGCATCTCCTCGCATCTGGTCGCGCTGGCGACCGGCGGCATGGAACTCGGCGCGGTGACCGCGATGCTGTTCGGTTTTCGCGAGCGCGAACTGATCCTCGACATCTTCGAGATGATCACCGGATTGCGGATGAATCATGCCTTCATCCGGCCGGGTGGTCTGGCCCAAGATCTGCCCGACGGGGCGGTGGAGAAGATCGGCGAGGTTCTCGACGTGCTCCCAGGGCGACTACGGGACATGGAAGACCTGTTGAGCGAGAACTACATCTGGAAGGCACGCACTCAGGGCATCGGCTACCTGGACCTCACCGGCTGTATGGCTCTGGGGGTCACCGGCCCCATCCTCCGCGCGACCGGTCTGGCGCACGACCTCCGACGTTCTGCGCCGTACTGCGGTTACGAGAACTATGAGTTCGACGTGATCACCGATGTGGCGTGCGATTCCTACGGTCGATACCTGATTCGTGTCAAGGAGATGAAGGAGTCCCTGAAGATCGTCGAGCAATGCCTCGACCGATTGCGTCCTGGCCCGATCATGTTGGAGGACAAGAAGATCGCCTGGCCTGCCGATCTTGTTGTGGGCAGCGACGGGTTGGGCAATTCACGCGAACACATCGCCGAGATCATGGGCTCGTCGATGGAGGGACTCATCCATCACTTCAAACTGGTCACGGAGGGCATGCGGGTGCCGCCGGGCCAGGTGTACGTGTCGGTCGAATCGCCCCGGGGCGAGCTGGGTGTGCACATGGTCAGTGACGGAGGGACCCGACCGTACCGAGTGCACTTCCGCGACCCCTCCTTCACCAATCTGCAAGCGGTGGCCGCCATGTGCGAGGGCGGGATGATCTCGGACGTGATCGCTGCGGTCGCGAGCATCGACCCTGTGATGGGCGGAGTGGACCGATGACTGCCGAGCCTGTCTTCCTCACCTTCGGTGATCCGGTGCCGCCGGAGCAGCGCTATCCCGCCGATGTGGTGGCCCGGCTCGAGCCGGACGCCCGCGAGATCATCGCCCGATATCCCGATGCGCGGTCCGCACTGCTGCCACTGCTGCACCTGGTCCAGAGCGAGGACGGGTACATCACGCCGGCCGGGATCGCCTTCTGCGGAGGGCTTCTCGAGCTGACACCGGCGGAGGTGACCGCGGTGTCCACGTTCTACTCGATGTACCGCCGGCGGCCGACCGGGGATTTCCTGGTCGGGGTCTGCACCAACACCTTGTGCGCCGTCATGGGCGGTGATGAGATCCTTGCCGACCTCATCGACCACCTCGGGGTGTCGCCGGGAGGCACCACCGCGGACGGCTCGATCACGCTCGAACATCTCGAGTGCAATGCGGCGTGCGACTTCGCACCCGTGGTGATGGTGAACTGGGAGTTCTTCGACAACCAGACACCGGAGTCGGGCCGCGAGCTTGTGGACGCGTTACGTTCGGGCGAGCAGGTCACCCCGACACGGGGTGCGCCGCTGTGTACCTTCCGCGAAACAGCCCGCATCCTGGCAGGTTTCGCCGATTCCCGGCCTGGTAACTCGGAAGCTGCCGGGAGTGCCGGTGATCCCAGCCTGGCCGGTCTCCTCATCGCCCGAGACCGGGGTATGCAGGCCCCCGCCACCGATCGCCCAGACCACCCGAATAACGCATCCCCCGACGCGGGCCGTTCCGGTGAGGCAGATGAAGCCGAAGCATCCCGGACGGCCGCAGACAAGCCGGCACCGGCGCCGGATGCGCAACCGCACGATGACAGTGCGACCACGGACAGCAAGGAGGTGTGAGATGCCGCTGACACCGGTCCTGAGCCGTTACTGGGACGAGCCCGAATCCTGGACGCTCGACACCTACCGCGAACACGAGGGCTACCAGGCACTTTCGAAGGCACTGGCGATGGAACCCGACACGGTCATCGCCACGATCAAGGAGTCGGGCCTGCGAGGACGAGGAGGAGCCGGATTCCCCACCGGGATGAAGTGGTCGTTCATTCCCCAGGGCGACGGCAAACCCCACTACCTCGTGGTCAACGCCGACGAATCCGAACCGGGTACCTGCAAGGACATGCCACTCCTCCTCGCCACCCCACACGTGCTGATCGAGGGGATCATCATCGCCGCGTACGCCATTCGCGCAGCACACGCTTTCATCTACGTGCGCGGCGAGGTGGTTCCGGTGCTGCGCCGACTGCACAACGCCGTCGCCGAGGCATACGCCGCCGGGTATCTCGGCGACAACATCCTCGGCAGTGGTTTCCATCTCGACGTGGTGGTGCACGCGGGCGCCGGCGCCTACATCTGCGGTGAGGAGACCGCGTTGCTCGATTCTCTGGAGGGTCGCCGCGGACAACCGCGTCTGCGTCCACCGTTCCCCGCCGTCGCGGGCCTCTACGCCAGCCCCACCGTGGTCAACAATGTCGAGTCCATCGCCAGCGTGCCGCCGATCATCCAGTACGGCAACGAGTGGTTCCGATCGATGGGGAGTGAGAAGTCGCCGGGGTTCACCCTGTACTCGCTGTCCGGCCATGTGACACAACCGGGACAGTACGAGGCACCGTTGGGCATCACTTTGCGCGAGCTGCTCGACTACGCAGGCGGTGTCCGCGCCGGACACCAACTCAAGTTCTGGACCCCCGGCGGCTCGTCCACCCCGATCTTCACCGATGAGCATCTCGACGTCGCCCTGGACTACGAAGGCGTCAGTGCAGCCGGATCGATGCTGGGCACCAAGGCCTTACAGATCTTCGACGAGACCACCTGCATCGTCCGCGCGGTTTTGCGATGGACCGAGTTCTATGCCCACGAGTCCTGTGGAAAGTGCACTCCCTGCCGCGAGGGCACCTATTGGCTGGTGCAGATTCTCCGAAATCTGGAGGACGGCGACGGTTCCGAAGCCGACCTGGACAAACTCCTCGACATCTCCGACAGCATTCTCGGCAAGTCGTTCTGCGCTCTCGGTGACGGTGCAGCCAGCCCGATCATGTCGTCCCTCAAATATTTCCGTGACGAGTACGTGGCCCATGCCGAACATGGCGGGTGCCCGTTCGATCCGGCGCGAGCAACGCTGTTCGCGTCAGCAGGTTCTCCCATGAACGCAGGTGCGCGATGACGGCCGTCGACAATAGCCCGGCGTCGGGGGGCTCGGCGGCCCTCGATCTCGTGACGATCACCATCGATGGCGTCGAGCTCAGTGTGCCCAAGGGCACCTTGGTGATTCGCGCCGCTGAACTGATCGGCGTACAGATCCCGCGGTTCTGCGACCACCCCCTGCTCGAACCGGTCGGGGCATGCAGGCAATGCCTGGTAGAGGTGGAGGGCCAACGCAAACCCCTCGCCTCCTGTACCACCACGGCAACCGAGGGCATGGTCGTGCGCACGCAGATCACCTCGCCGATTGCGGAGAAGGCCCAGCGTGGGGTGATGGAACTGCTCCTGATCAACCACCCGCTCGATTGCCCGGTGTGCGACAAGGGCGGTGAGTGCCCGCTCCAGAACCAGGCGATGTCCACCGGGCGGGCGGAGTCTCGCTTCGAAGGGGTCAAACGTACCTTCCCCAAACCGATTCCACTGTCGAGCGAGGTGCTGCTCGACCGCGAGCGGTGCGTGCTGTGCGCACGATGCACCCGGTTTTCCGAACAAATCGCCGGCGATCCGTTCATCGATCTCCTCGAACGAGGAGCACAGCAACAGGTGGGGATCGCGGCAGACGAACCGTTCGAGTCCTATTTCTCGGGCAACACCGTGCAGATCTGTCCGGTGGGCGCATTGACGGGTGCGGCGTATCGCTTTCGTGCCCGGCCGTTCGACCTCGTCTCCAGCCCCAGCGTCTGTGAGCACTGCGCAAGCGGTTGCGCACAGCGCACCGATCATCGGCGGGGCAAGGTGATGCGCCGACTGGCCGGGGACGACCCAGAGGTGAACGAAGAGTGGAACTGCGACAAAGGCCGCTGGGCGTTCACGTATGCCACTGCTCGCGATCGCATCACCACACCTCTCATCCGCGACGCGGACGGTGAGTTGGTACCGGCATCCTGGTCACATGCGCTGGACATCGCCGCACGCGGACTGCGCGCGGCCCGCGGTCGGGCCGGGGTTCTCGTCGGTGGACGCGCCACCGTCGAGGACGCGTACGCCTACGCCAAGTTCGCCCGAACCGGGCTGCACACCAACAACATCGACTTCCGTAGCCGCGACCATTCGGTCGAGGAAGCACAGTTCCTGGCGGCCCACGTGGCCGGACGGCTCCTGGACGTCACCTACACCGACCTCGAGAACGCGCCCACGGTGCTACTCGCCGGATTCGAACCCGAAGAGGAATCGCCGATCGTGTTCCTTCGACTGCGCAAAGCGGTGCGCACGAAGGGAATGGTGGTGCAGGCCATCGCGCCCTATCGCAGCCGCGGCCTGGAGAAGCTGTCTGCCAGGGTGATCCCGGTGATACCGGGCGACGAACCCGCTGCACTCACCGCGCTGACCGACTCGGCTCCCCTCGCCCGGCCGGGCTCCATCATCGTGGTCGGCGAACGCCTCGCGTCGGTTCGCGGCGCACTGTCGGCAGCGGTCGCTCTTTCCCGCGCGACCGGCGCCAGGCTCGCGTGGATCCCCCGCAGAGCCGGTGACCGTGGCGCACTGGAAGTCGGTGCGCTGCCCGGTCTTCTGCCGGGCGGGCGACCCGTGGCCGACCCCGAGGCCCGCGCAGAGCTCGCACCCGTGTGGGGTCCGGATCTGCCGCAGGAACCCGGCTTGGACACCGGTCAGATCTTGGCTGCGGCGGGTACCGGGTCCCTGGGGGTGCTGCTCGTGGGCGGTGTCGAACTCGACGACCTTCCCGACCCTGACGCCGCGCGCTCCGCACTGGACTCCGCGCCCTTCGTCGTGAGTTTGGAAGTGCGGACCAGCGATGTCACAGATCGCGCCGACGTGGTGTTCCCGGTGGCACCGGTGGTCGAGAAGAGCGGCACTTTCGTGGACTGGGAGGGACGCCCCAGATCGTTCGCAACCGCGCTGCCCGCCACCGACTCGATGCCCGATCTCCGCGTCCTCGATGCAATCGCGCGGCAGATGGGTATGGATCTCGGGCTCCCCGACCCCGGCAGGGCCCGAGCTGAGCTGGCCGGTCTCGGCGCCTGGTCGGGTGCCGGCGCCCCAGCGCCCGACACCGCTGCGGCAGAACTGCCCGCAGCTCGGCGTGGCGAGGCCATCCTGACCGGCTGGCGCTTGTTGCTCGACTCCGGTCGTCTACAAGACGGTGAGCCCCACCTCGCGGGTACCGCTCGGCGACCGGTGGCACGCATGTCGACGGCCACCGCTGTCGAGAACGGCCTCGCCGCAGACGATCTCGTCACGGTGAGCACGGACCGTGGGGCCATCACTCTCCCTGTGGACATCGTCGACATGCCAGATCGGGTGGTCTGGCTGCCGCTCAATTCACCGGGCAGCCAGGTATATGCCGAACTCGGGCCGGCGATCGGCAGCATCGTGAAGGTGTACCGAGCGGACGCAGGGGTACGGCCATGAACGACTTGTCCGAGTTCGGCCACGACCCCTGGTGGCTCATCGTCGCCAAAGCACTGATCGTCTTCATCTTTCTGCTGCTCACCACACTGGTCGCCATTCTCGCCGAACGAAAGGTGATGGCGTGGATGCAAACCCGCGTCGGACCCAACCGTGTCGGGCCCATGGGGTTGCTGCAGAGCCTGGCCGACGGTGTGAAGCTCGCCCTCAAAGAAGGCATCATTCCCCGCGGAATCGACAAGCCGATCTATCTGCTCGCACCGATCATCGCCGTCATCCCGGCCATCATGGCGTTTGCCGTGATCCCGTTCGGACCGGTGGTGTCGGTGTTCGGTCACCGGACCCCACTCCAATTGACCGATCTGCCGGTGGCCGTGCTGTACATCCTCGCCGTCACCTCGGTGGGTGTGTACGGCATCGTTCTCGCCGGATGGGCCTCGGGCTCAACGTATCCACTACTCGGGGGCTTGCGCTCCACGGCTCAGGTCATCTCGTACGAGATCGCGATGGGTTTGACGTTCGCGGCGGTCTTCCTCCATGCCGGCACCATGTCCACGTCGGGGATAGTCAACGGCCAAGTCGACACCTGGTACGTCTTTCTCCTCCTGCCCTCGTTTGTCGTCTATGTGTTCTCGATGGTCGGCGAGACCAACCGGGCGCCGTTCGACCTCCCCGAGGCAGAAGGCGAACTGGTCGGCGGCTTCCACACCGAGTACTCATCGCTGCGTTTCGCGATGTTCATGCTCGCGGAGTACATCAACATGGCCACAGTGTCGGCCCTCGCCGCAACGATGTTCCTCGGCGGATGGCATGCGCCGTGGCCCCTTTCGATCTGGGATGGCGCCAACTCCGGCTGGGTCCCACTGATCTGGTTCGTCGCCAAGGTCTGGGGTTTCCTCTTCTTCTTCATCTGGCTGCGGGCCACGCTGCCGCGCCTGCGTTACGACCAGTTCATGACGCTGGGGTGGAAGATCCTCATCCCGGTGTCACTCGGATGGGTCATGGTCGTCGCAACCATCCGCGCCCTGCGCGTCGAGGGCCACGACATCGATTCGGTGGTCGACGTCATCGCCGGTGTGGTCTTCGCGATCGCCTTGCTGGCTGTGTTCTGGGTGATGAGTCGCTCCAAGCGGCGCCGAGCCGGTGAGGCGAACGCGGGTCCCGACCTTTCCGCACCATTCGACCCCATGGCCGGAGGATTCCCGGTGCCGCCACTGACCGGGCAGAGCCGGCCCGGCCATGCGTCGCGGGGACACACCGGATCCGCATTACCGGCCACAACACGTTCGGAGCCGACACAGGCCTCGCAACCCGTTCCGATGAAGGAGAGCAGCGATGCGTAATCCGCTTGAACCACTTGCCGGTTTCGGGGTCACGTTCTCGTCGATGTTCAAGAAGAACAACACCGAGTTGTATCCGGAGGAGAAGGCTCCGACGGCGGCGCGGTATCACGGGCGGCACCAGCTCAACCGCTACGCCGACGGACTCGAGAAGTGCATCGGCTGCGAGCTGTGCGCCTGGGCGTGCCCTGCCGACGCGATCTACGTCGAGGGTGCGGACAACACTGACGAGCAACGCTTCTCACCCGGTGAGCGGTACGGCAGCGTCTACCAGATCAACTACCTACGCTGCATCGGATGCGGGCTGTGCATCGAAGCATGCCCCACCCGGGCCCTCACGATGACAAACGAGTACGAGATGGCCGACGACAACCGGGCCGACCTCATCTACGGCAAGGACAAACTCCTCGCCCCGCTCGAACCGGGTATGGAGTCACCGCCCCACCCGATGCAACCGGGCAGCACCGACGAGGACTACTACCGCGGCTCGGTGATCGCCACAAACGAAGTGCCGCAATGAACCCGGCATGGGCAGCTGAGTCGCTCACCCGTACGTCGACGGGCGAGGCGGTCCAGTTCTGGGTACTCGGCACTGTCGCCGTCCTGGGCGCGCTGGGTGTGGTGTGCGCGACCAAGGCCGTGTACTCGGCGGTGTTCCTAGCCATGACGATGATCATCGTTGCGGTCTTCTACATCGCGCAGGGCGCGCTGTTCCTGGGTGTGGCCCAGATCGTCGTCTACACCGGCGCGGTGATGATGCTGTTCCTGTTCGTTCTCATGCTGGTCGGGGTGGACTCGTCCGATTCACTGGTCGAGACACTGCGTGGACAACGACTCGGCGCCATCTGTGCCGGGCTCGGATTCGGGATCCTGCTGATCGCGGGGATCGGAAGTGCCACGGTCACAGCCTTTGCCGGTGTCGACGACTCGACGACGGTGGTGTCGGACCGTTCACCGGCGACCGCGACCGGAGGCAATGTCGAGGGACTCGCCGAGCTGATCTTCGTCCGGTACCTGTGGGCGTTCGAGCTCACCGGTGCGTTGCTCATCACCGCGACCATCGGAGCGATGGTGCTGGCCCACCGCGAACGCCTCGGCGATCGGGACAATCAGCGTGAGCTCTCCATCCGACGTTTCCGCGAAGCCGGGCGCCGCACCCCTCTGCCGAATCCCGGTGTCTACGCCCGGCACAACGCCGTCGACATGCCGGCCCTGCTACCCGACGGCTCGTTCTCCGACTTGTCGGTGAGTGATGTTCTCGAACCCCGGGATCCGACAGGCCCTAACCTCGGATCAGCCAAGTCGGATCGCGCCGGCAGGTGGCGGTCATGAATCCCGAGAACTACCTGTACGTCTCGGCTCTGCTGTTCACGATCGGGGCATCCGGCGTCCTGATCCGCCGCAATGCGGTGGTCGTGTTCATGTGCGTGGAACTGATGCTCAACGCCTGCAATCTGGCCTTCGTCACCTTCGCCCGGATGCACGGCAACCTGGACGGCCAGGTCATAGCCTTCTTCACCATGGTTGTCGCGGCCACCGAAGTTGTTGTGGGACTGGCTATCATCATGACCATTTTCCGGACCCGCCACTCGGCCTCGGTCGACGATGCCGACCTGCTGAAGCTATGAGACACGGATGAACACAACCATCTGGATCCTGCCGGCGCTCCCGCTCGCCGGGTCGATCGTGTTGCTGCTCGCCGGCAGGCGCACCGACCCGTGGGGTCATCTGCTCGGCTCTCTCATGGCAATCGCCTCTTTCGTCTACGGGTTGGTGCTGTTCACCGACATGCTCGGACGCCCCGAAGACGAACGCGCCCTATACGAAAACCTCTTCACCTGGGTGCCCGTCGGTGAGCTGCGGGTGGACTTCGGTCTGCAACTGGACCAGCTGTCGATGTGTTTTGTCCTGCTGATCACCGGTGTGGGCTCGCTCATCCACATCTACTCCATCAGCTACATGGCAGACGATCCCGACCGCCGGCGATTCTTCGCCTACCTCAACCTCTTTCTGGCAGCCATGCTCCTGCTTGTCCTCGCCGACAACTACCTCGGTCTCTACCTCGGATGGGAGGGCGTCGGACTTGCCTCCTACCTGTTGATCGGATTCTGGCATCAGCGTCCGTCGGCGGCCGCAGCCGCGAAGAAGGCATTTGTGGTCAATCGCGTCGGCGACATGGGTCTTGCCATCGGGATGATGATCATGTTCGCGACATTCGGGTCGGTGGGCTTCGCCGAGGTGTTCGCCGGAGCCGACGAGGCCGGTGAGACAGTACTGACCTTCCTCGGCCTGATGTTGCTGCTCGCCGCGTGTGGCAAATCGGCGCAGGTGCCGCTGCAATCGTGGCTCGGGGATGCCATGGAGGGCCCCACCCCGGTGTCCGCGCTCATCCACGCCGCCACCATGGTGACCGCGGGCGTCTACCTCATCACCCGGTCGGGCCCCATTTTCGACCTGGCGCCGGGAGCCCAGCTGGCGGTGGTGATCGTCGGCGCGGTCACGCTCTTGTTCGGCGCGATCATCGGCTGCGCCAAGGACGACATCAAGAAGGCGCTCGCGGCCTCCACCATGAGCCAGATCGGTTACATGGTGCTCGCCGCCGGACTGGGGCCGGCCGGATATGCCTTCGCCATCATGCATCTCATCACACACGGTTTCTTCAAGGCCGGTCTGTTCCTCGGCGCCGGGTCGGTGATGCATGCGATGAACGACGAGACCGACATGCGCCGTTTCGGCGGCTTGCGTGCGCTGATGCCGATCACCTTCGTCACCTTTGGGTTCGGCTATCTGGCCATCATCGGAATTCCGCCGTTCGCAGGCTTCTTCTCCAAGGACAAGATCATCGAAACAGCTTGGGCAGCAGGTGGTGTGAAAGGCGTGATCCTGGGCATCGTCACCGTGCTCGGTGCCGGTATCACCGCGTTCTACATGACTCGCGTGATGCTGATGACCTTCTTCGGCACGAAACGCTGGCCGGCTGACACCCACGGGGCGCCGGCGCACCCACACGAGTCCCCTGCCTTGATGACCGGACCGATGATCCTGCTGGCCCTCGGATCCGTTTTTGCCGGTGGGTTCTTGGCGTTCGGTGGTTCACTGCAGCACTGGCTCGAACCGGTGGTCGGTGAGCACCACGACGAGCTGCCAGTTCCCATCTGGGTGATCACCGCCGGCACCCTCGCAGTGGTACTGGCCGGCGTCGCCGTGGCCTGGCGGCAGTACGCCAGACGCGACATCCCCGTTGTCGCACCGAAGGGACGCGCGCTCACCGCCGCAGCCCGCCGCGACCTCTACGGCGACGCATTCAACGAGGCAGCGTTCATGCGACCTGGCCAGAAGCTCACCGGCGCACTGGGGTCGGCGGACTCGAAAGGCGTTGACGGCTTGGTGAACGGACTCGCCGGCGCCGTCGGCGCCACATCCACGCTGGTTCGGAAAGTGCAGACCGGATACGTCCGGTCGTACGCGTTGTCGATGTTCGCCGGAGGCGCCCTGTTGGTCGCCATGATGATGTTGGTGAGGGTGTGGTGAACGAGATCCCCTGGCTGACACTGTTGTGGGTGGTACCGGCGATCGGTGCGGTTGTCATCTTGATGCTGCCTCCTCGACTACGAGTGGTCGCCAAAAGGGCAGCGCTGGCAACGTCTGTAGGGGTGCTCGCTCTCGCCATTGTGTTGGCGGTCCGCTTCGATCCCGGTGGTGATCAATACCAGTTCGTCGAATCACGTTCGTGGATACCTGCTTTCGGGACCCGGTACGAACTCGGCATCGACGGCATCGCGCTGGCGCTCGTGGTGTTGACCGCCGTGTTGCTCCCCCTCCTCCTCCTGGCCGGATGGAACGACGCCGACGCCGACCGACGGCGTGCAACCCATCGCTACGTGGCACTGATGTTGCTGGTCGAGGCCATGGTCATGGTGTCGTTCACCGCGCTCGACATCTTCCTCTTCTACATCTTCTTCGAAGCCATGCTGATCCCGATGTACTTCCTCATCGCCGGTTTCGGTGCGACAGAACAGGTCCCGGGCCAGCGGTCGCGGGCGGCGGTGAAGTTCTTGCTGTACAACCTCGCCGGGGGCCTGGTCATGCTGGCCGCGGTGATCGGCCTGTACGTGGTGACCGCCGACCAGGGCGGCGGTACGTTCGACTTCCGCGAGATCGTCTCGGCCGTCTCCTCCGGCTCACTGGACATCGACCCGACTGTCGGCAAAGCCTTGTTCCTGGGCTTCATGTTCGCCTTTGCGGTGAAGGCACCGCTGTGGCCGCTGCACACATGGCTCCCGGATGCGGCAGTACAGGCCACCCCTGCCGGCGCGGTGCTGATGATGGCCGTGGTGGACAAGGTGGGCACCTTCGCGATGCTCCGGTACTGCGTGCAGTTGTTCCCCGATGCGACACGGTATTTCACCCCGTTGATCGTCACGCTGGCGGTCATCGGGATCATCTACGGCGCCATCCTCGCGATCGGCCAGACCGACCTGATGCGACTGATCGCCTACACCTCGATCTCCCACTTCGGCTTCATCATCCTGGGCATCTTCGCACTCACCAGTCAGGGACAGTCCGGCTCCACGCTCTACATGGTGAATCACGGCATCGCCACCGCGGCACTGATGTTGATCGCCGGGTTCCTGGTGTCGCGGCGCGGATCACGGGCCATCGCCGATTTCGGCGGGGTCCAGAAAGTCGCACCACTGCTGGCCGGCACTTTCCTGGTGGCGGGACTGGCGACTCTGTCGCTTCCCGGGCTGGGTCCGTTTGTCAGCGAGTTCCTGGTCTTGATCGGCACTTTCACCCGCTACCCGGTGGCGGCCGTCTGCGCCTCGGTGGCTCTGGTGCTCGCCGCGATATACGTGCTGTGGATGTACCAGCGGGTAATGACCGGCCCCGTGAACAAGGGCACCGAGCGCCTCACCGATCTGCACAGCCGTGAAAAATTGGTGGTGGCGCCCCTTCTGGCGCTGCTGCTGGCGCTGGGCATCTATCCCGCACCGGTGCTCGACGTCATCGATCCAGCCGTGGGCCATACCCTCACCGTCATCGACGAGCGTGACCCCGCACCGGCTGTTGCCGAGCCCGATGGAGGTGAACGATGAACGGTTGGGCGCTGAACACTGCCCAAGACGTGCTGCCTGCGCCGTCGATCGAATACGCACAACTCTCACCGATGTTGATCGTGTTCGCGGTGGCGGTGGCCGCGGTCCTGGTCGAGGCGTTTGCACCCGATCGATTCCGGTACGCATTGCAGCTTCTCCTGAGCGTCGGCGGCCTGGTGGCCGCATTCATAGCTGTTGTGGCACTGGCCGGTACACGCGAATCGGTGGCGGTCGGTGCCGTGGCGGTCGACGGCCCGGCTCTGTTCATGCAAGGCACGATCTTGGTGGTGTCGGCGTTGTCCATCCCCCTCATCGCCCAGCGCACCATGGCGGGCGTGACCGTCGGCGCCGGGGTGGGCGCGGCCGCCGGTGGCCGGGTGAAGTCCCTGGACGCGTTCACCTCCGCTGCGTCCACCGTGCCGGGCAGCGAGCCGGAACGACGAGCGACCACTGCCGGACTCGCGCAGACCGAAGTGTTCCCCCTCATGCTGTTCGCGGTCGGCGGCATGCTGTTGTTCCCCGCGGCCGACGACCTGCTGACGATGTTCGTGGCGCTCGAAGTACTGTCGCTGCCGTTGTATCTGATGTGCGGCCTTGCGCGTCGTCGCCGGCTGCTCTCGCAGGAAGCGGCGCTGAAGTACTTTCTGCTGGGCGCCTTTTCATCGGCGTTTTTCCTCTTCGGGGCGGCGTTCCTCTACGGCTACGCCGGGTCGGTCGACTTCCCGGAGATCGCCGCAGCCATCGACGCCGAGAACGGTGACAGGACGCTGGCATTGATCGGGGCGGCTTTGGTCTCGATCGGCTTGCTGTTCAAAATCGGTGCGGTGCCGTTTCACTACTGGGTCCCGGACGTCTACCAGGGGGCGCCCACGCCCATCACCGCCTTCATGGCCGCAGCCACCAAGGTCGCCGCGTTCGGTGCGATGCTGAGATTGTTCTATGTGGCCCTGCCCGGTTTGAAAGACGAGTGGCGTCCGGTGTTGTGGGCGGTTGCGATCCTGACGATGGTCGTTGCCTCCGTCGCTGCGATCACCCAGACCGACATGAAGCGCATGCTCGCGTATTCCTCTGTGGCGCATGCCGGTTTCATCCTCACCGGTGTTGTCGCCATCAACCGTGCAGGACTGTCGTCCACGATGTTCTACCTCGTCGCCTATGGTTTCAGCACCGTCGGCGCATTTGCCGTGGTGACCCTGGTGCGGGACCGGGCAGGCGAGGTCGGCGAGATGTCGCGGTGGGCGGGTCTGGGACGGCAGTCACCGCTGGTGGCCGGGACTTTCGCGTTGTTCCTACTCGCGTTCGCCGGCATCCCGCTGACGAGTGGCTTCGTCAGCAAGTTCGCGGTGTTTCAGGCGGCCGCGTCCGGCGGCGCCGTTCCGCTGGTGATCGTCGGGGTGCTCAGCAGCGCAATCGCCGTGGTGTTCTACGTCCGGGTCATCGTGCTGATGTTCTTCTCCGAACCACCAGTCGACAACACCCCCACCGTTGTCGTGCCGAACACCGCGACCACCTTTGTCATCGGTCTCGGGGCTGTCGCGACCATCGCCCTCGGCATCTTTCCTCAACCGCTCCTCGACCTCGTAGATCAGGCTGCGGTCTTTCTGAGTTGAAGTCGCGTCCGAGCCCACGCAGGTGCAGGCTTTCCGTGCGTACGCAGGTGTTGCAACGCCTGTTTTTGTACACAAACCCGGCAGGGATTCGCCTTCACCCCTTGCCTTCTCGACTCGCTGACTCCACCCGCATCAGCCCGTGCCCGTTCGACCCTGCGGTCGCGGCCGTGAGGGTGATGCGTGCGCCGTGCCATGGCCCCTCCGAAAACCGCACTCGGACCACGTATTCGGCCCGGGGTACACGCTCGGTCGCCACCGCGATCCGGGCGTCCATGACCGTCGACATGTCGTCGGGATGGAACTCCGCGTTCTGCGTGGCCCATTGATCCAGCGGGGCAGGTGGCTCGGTCAGCCATTCGGTGACGATGCCCGTCGCGAAGTCGACATGCCCGATGCCCCACGCCCCGTCCACCAGCCGCGCGACCACCCGGGCCGTCCGGCGGTTGTAGGCGGCGGCCGAGCTGGGTTCGCGCACGTCGGTGATGTCGTGGACGATTCCCCGCAACTCCCAAGTGTCGTCGCGGCTTCTGACGGCGCGCATGGTCATGTACACCTGGGTCAGATCCCCATCGTCACGGCGGATGGTGATGTCGCTGTCGAATGCTTCACCGTCTGTGATGCTTCCCGACATGATGTCGGCCACATACGTGCCGAGTTCGCCCTCACGGGGGAACGCCTCGAAGTACTTGAACACCTCGGGGCTCACCCGCGTCGTCTGCGGATCGGTGATGCCGAGGATCTCGGTCTCGATGGTCGGCCCATGATGGGTCACCTGTGTTGCCGGATCCCAGAGGAACGCTCCGACGAGCCGGCGGGGTGGCGGCAGCTCGTGCTCGAGGCCAACCCACACCTGCACGCCGTACACACTGCCCGCGGGCCCTTCGACGGGGTGCGCGACCATCATCAGCGATTCGTTCTTGTCGGCGGAGAACACTCGGCGAACACTGCTCCGCGAGTCGGCCACTTCGCCGACCATCGTGAGCAATGCCGCAGTCACCTGGGGACTGCGGAGATTGTCGCGCCGGCGGATCGACGAATAGCGCCGTGGCCTCACCCTGTCGAACACGAGGGTGGGCTCTCCGTTGCCCATGCACTCGATGAGAATCCAGCCGTGACCCATGGAACCCCCCACACACAAGAAATCGCTGTCATGCCGCACCACCGCTGCGACGGTTACCCCGGTTACCCCGGTTACCGATTACACCCCACCATCTCGGTGCGACCTCATGCGGAACCATCGGACTCGATACAACACAGAAACAGCCCCTCACCTGGATCAGGTGAGGGGCTGTTCGCTGGCGGTGGCGGAGGGATTTGAACCCTCGGTACGGGGTAACCGTACACAGCATTTCGAGTGCTGCACCTTCGGCCGCTCGGACACGCCACCGCCGAAAACTGTACCGCAGGGCCGGGCTGAGCCAACAATCCGCTGGTCAGTCCGGCTGTGCAGACAGCCTTCGGCGGTATGAGCGGCTCTTAGTGGCCGGTCAGCTTGTCTTTGAGGTTGTCAACGCCACCCTTGACGGCGTCAGCAGCGTCAGAAACCTTCTGCTTCGCGCCGGCACTGGCTTGATCGCCCTTGCCTTCGTTCTTGAGGTCGTGGTCGTTGGTCAGGCTCCCTGCGGCTTCTTTCCCGCGGCCCTTGAGATCTTCGGCCTTGTTCTTGGCATCGTCGGATACAGCCATGGATCCTCCTAGTTGACTCGATCTGTGACCAAGGTGCATCACACGCGACTGTCGCGTGGTGGAGGGGTACCCACTGCGCTCGGTTTCAACCCGACAACCCAGGAGTTCCAAGATCAGCGCGTCGTCAATGCCCTTACGAGGGTCGTTGACCAGCGAAGAACTCGCGCAGGACTGCGGCACAATCGTCGGCGCGTACACCGCCGCGCACCTGAGGACGGTGGACGTTGCGTCGGTCTCGCACCACGTCCCACAAGGAGCCCACGGCCCCGGTCTTCGGTTCCCACGCACCGAACACCAACCGATCGAGTCTGGCCAGGGTGATGGCGCCCGCGCACATGGTGCACGGCTCGAGGGTCACGGCGATGGTGCAACCCGTGAGCCGCCATCCGTCGCCGACCACTTCGACCGCTTTTCGGATGGCGAGGATCTCGGCGTGTGCGGTGGGGTCGGAGGTCGCCTCGCGTGCGTTAGCAGCCTGCGCGATGGCAGTGCCGCCGGAATCGAAGATGACGGCGCCCACGGGCACATCTCTGGGGTCGGCTCCAGCTGCGGCCGCCAGTGCCGTCTCAATCATCTGCTCATCGGTACCCATGCCACCCGACTCACGAAAAGTGCTCAGTGACCGAGCTTCTCAAGCGTCTTCGACAACTCGTCCGCGAAACCGAGTCGGGCCGCGATCATCCCGATCTGTTCGTCGGCATACAGATCCGTGTCCCCGACGATGATGCTCATCACCGAGTCCGGCAAACCGAGGTCGGCGAGAATGGCCAGATCCCCTTCTTCCCACGGCTCGACATCATCGATTTCGTCGGGGTCGATGTCGGGGATCTCGACATTGAGTACGTCGAGCACATCGGCAGCGATGTCGTAGTCGATTGCCGCTGTGGCGTCCGAGATCAAGAGTTTCGTTCCCGACGGCGACGGCCGCACGACGATGAAGAACTCGTCGTCCACGTCGAGCAGTCCGAACACCGCTCCGGCACTGCGCAGGCCCCGCAGCCGGTTCTCGGCTTCACCGAGCTCGGCCAGTGCATCGCGATCCATTGCGGTGAGGGTCCACTTGCCGTCCTCCCGGACGACCGCAATGGCGAAACCATCTACATCATCCGCACCTGCAGCTGCCATGCGGTCACGGTAGCGGTCGGCGCGGGTAAACCCAACTCTCTACGAGCAGCCGCGTGACCTGCGTACCGCCCGCATGTGCGAATCTGATCGGGTGACCGCGACCTCGCCACAGCCCAGGCCCTCCGTCTGTGTTCTGGGGCTGGGTCTGATCGGCGGTTCGTTGCTGCGGGCGCTGGCCGCCACCGGTCGGCCGGCGTTCGGTTACAACCGCTCCGAGGCCACCGCTGCCGCTGCCACCGAGAGCGGGTTCGATGTGTCGACCGACCTCGTCGCGACCCTCGCCCGCGCAGCGGAGCAGTCGGCGTTGATCGTGATCGCGACGCCGGCTCCCACAGTTGCCGCGATCGTCGCGGCCGTCGCCGAGCACGCCCCCCGCTGTCCGCTGACCGATGTGGTCAGCGTGAAGCAGCCGGTCGCCGATGCGGTTAACGCGCAAGGGCTCAGCAGCAACTTCGTGGGAGGCCACCCGATGGCGGGTTCGGCCGACTCGGGCTGGGCGGCCACCGACCCCACTCTTTTCGACGGGGCGGTCTGGGTGGTGGCCACCGACGACGGCGCCGATCCTCATGTGTGGCGGACCGTTGCGCAGGTCGCCCTCGAGGTCGGGTCCCGCGTGATCCCCGCCGCGTCCGATGAGCACGACCGCGCGGTCGCGGGCATTTCCCATCTACCGCACCTCACGGCCGCCGTGACCGCCGTGGTCGGCGCCGGCGAAGGTGAACTCGCGTTGCGGCTCGCGGCGGGCTCGTTCCGCGATGGGACACGCGTGGCCGGCACCAAACCCTCTGCGCAGCGGGCCATGCTCGAGGCGAACGACATCGCCTTGCTCAATGCACTCAGCGAGACCATCGATCGCCTCACCCGTGCCCGCGACCAACTGCGCGACGAGGGCTCGGTGGAGATCCTCGTCGACGACGGGCACCGCGCACGCAAGCGCTACGAGCAGATCAACGCTTCCGCCGACGTGCCCGTCACCGACGTGGTGATCGGTTCCGACGGCTGGGAGGCGGCCCTGCGTGACGCCGCCCGCCGCGGCGGGGTGTGGACGGGTCAGACCCGCTCGGCCAACCCCGGGTAGTTGATGACAAAACCGTTGTCGTCGACGGTGAGGATGGTGTCGGCCACGGGTGAAACCACTCCGACGCCATCGGCACCGGGTGTGTACTGCAGCGTCGCCGATTTCACCTCGCCCGTGGGCAGATAGAGGTAGGCAACGGGGACGGCCACCGGGGCGGCTGCGGGTTTGCCGAGGCCCAGCCTGCGGATGGGCAGCGCGTTGAAGAAGGGACTCAGCGCCAGGTCGACGTCTTGTGCACCGCCGAAGTCGCTGCGTTCCATGCCGCGGGCAGTCTGGACCAGCCAGGTGTCCTCACCGTCGCGGGTGATCGAGATCTGGGCGTCCCCACCCGCTCGCACGAGGTGCAGCGACAACCGCTTGGTGACGCCGGCATCGTTGGTGACCAGGTCGTACGAGGCGCTGA
Organism: Williamsia muralis; assembly: GCF_051487485.1. GTDB lineage: Bacteria > Actinomycetota > Actinomycetes > Mycobacteriales > Mycobacteriaceae > Williamsia > Williamsia muralis_B. The sequence continues at coordinate 157,756 of NZ_JAHVCV010000009.1, forward strand.
AGGCCTCTCGGTCGGCGGTTGCCGCAGCAACGATCCGCCCATACGCCTTCACCCGATTCCCGGTGACCGCGACACGCACCTGCTCGAGCCGGTCCTCGCCTATCCCACGCCAGGTCATCACTGTCTTGAAGTCGCTGTTGTCAGAGACACCGGCCGACCCTGGCTGGAGCACGGTTGCCTCTTGGGACACGTCTGGGGAATTCACACCTTCAAGGTAGGCGACCAGACCCCATGTTTCCGAACCAATGGCACACATTGGCCGGAGCACCCCTTTGATCAGGCGGTGGACAGGTCCGGAGTGCGTCGCAACCGTCCAGTACCTGGGACGGACGCCCAGCTGACACCTGCGAGGATGCCGTCGAGAATCAGGGCCAACAGCGTGACCAGCAGCGACCCGGCGATCATCGGCGGGTAGTCATAGGTGGCGAGCCCGTCGAAGATCGGACGTCCGAGGCCACCCAAGCCGGCGTAGGCGGCAATGGCTGCAGTTGCCACCACCTGCAGCGTGGAGTTGCGCAGGCCACCCAGGATGAGTGGGAGTGCGTTTGGTAACTCCACTCTGAGCAGCACCTGCAGGTGGCTCATGCCCATGGCCCGGGATGCGTCGACCACGGCCTTGTCGACATTGGCGACCCCCGCATAGGTGCCTGCCAGCAGCGGCGGGATCGCGAGGAGGATCAGCGCAATGATCGTGGGGGTGAGTCCGAGACCCATCCACAAGATGAAGAGCAGCAGCAGACCCAGGGTCGGCAGCGACCTCAGGACGTTGACCAATCCCACCACCGCCACCTCGCCCTTGCCGGTGTGACCGATGAGCAGACCGATCGGGATCGCGATCAACGCCGCGACCGCCACCGCATAGAAGGTGTAGCCGATGTGCTGGCCGATCTCGACCAGTAGCCCCTCGGAGTCCTCGGTACCAGTCCAGTTGGTTCCGGTGGTCAGGTAGCTGACGGTGTCGCCGAAGATGTTGCTCATGCCGGTGCCGCCTCCTTGGCCAGGTTCATCCGGCTACGTGCCAACCTGCCCGGCCCACGGCCGACGCGCGCCCAGGGGGTCAGCACCCGGCCGACCACCACGAGGACCAGGTCGATGACCAGTGCGAGAACCACCACGGCGATGATGCCGGCCACGATCTCGTCGGTGTAGTTGCGGCTATAGCCTTCGGTGAACAACCGTCCCAGGCCGCCGAAACCGATGACCGCACCTACCGACACCATCGAGATGTTGGTCACCGACACCACGCGAATGGTGGCGATCAGCACCGGGATCGACAGGGGCAGTTCCACCTTGAGCACGCGTTGCCACGGCTTGTATCCGATGGCCGTGGCGGCGTCGACAGCGGCCGGAGGCACGGCGTCGAGCGCTTCGGGAACCGAACGCACAAGCAGCGCAGTCGAATACAAGGCCAGCGCCACCATCACGTTGACGTCGGAGAGAATGCGCGTGTTGATCAGCGAGGGCAGCACGATGAACAGGGCGATGGACGGGATGGTGAAGATGATCGAGCCGATCACGATGGTCACCCGCCGCGCCGGCCGGGACCGGTACACCAGGAGACCCAGCGGAATCGCGATGACCAGCGCCACCGCCAGCGGGATCATCGACAGTTTGATGTGCTCGAGCGTCAGTTCCCAGACTTTCGAGAAGTGGTCGAACAGGTAGTTCATGACGCCGACTTACGCTGCTGTTCGAGAGCAGCAACAACATCGGCAGCGCGAACTCCTCCGCTGACGGTCCCCCGCCCGTCCACCACCACACCGATTCCAGAGGGCGATGACAACGCGGCGTCGAGCGCTTGGCGCAGCGACCCGGACTCACTGAACAACGACCCACCGGCCGAACAGCTGTCGTACAGCGATGCACCACCGGAATGTGCACGCACCCCGTCGGCGTCGACCCAGCCGAACGGGGTTCCGTCCACCGTCACCAGCCGCCACTCGTCGGCTCCCAGGACCAGCCCGTCGATCTGCGCTTCGGTGATCGGTTCGAGCGGCTCGACCTTCACGTCTTGGCCTGAATTGAACTGCAACAGACGGTAACCGCGGTCGCGGCCGACAAACGAGGACACCAACTCGTCGGCGGGCGCGGCGAGCAGTCGCGCCGGGGTGTCGAATTGGCGCAGGACACCGCCTTTGCCGAAGATCGCGATCCGGTCGGCGAGCTTGAGTGCCTCATCGATGTCGTGGGTGACGAAGACGATCGTCTTGCGCAGCTCTGCCTGCAACCTCAACATCTCGTTCTGCAGGTCCTCGCGCACCACCGGGTCGACCGCGCTGAACGGCTCGTCCATCAGCAGGATGGCCGGATCGGCCGCCAATGCCCTTGCCACACCGACTCGTTGCTGTTGCCCGCCCGACAGCTGACCCGGGTACCGGGTGGCGACCGCCGAGTCCAGGCCGACGCGCTCGAGGAGTTCGAGTGCCGCGCGCCTGGCTGCCTTGCGTGATTCGCCTTGCAGCACAGGCACGGTGGCCACGTTGTCGACCACCCGCTGGTGCGGCATCAGCCCTGCGCTCTGGATCACGTAGCCGATCCCGCGCCGCAGTGTCACCGCGTTGGTGGTGCTAACGTCTTGACCGTCGACCCGCACGACGCCCGAGGTCGGGTCGATCATGCGGTTGATCATCCGCATCGAGGTGGTCTTGCCACATCCCGACGGTCCGACGAAGGCGGTGAAGCTGCCTGCCTCGATCTCCAAGGTCAGATCGTCGACCGCGGTGGTGCCGTCCGGGTAGGTCTTGGTCACCGCATCGAAGGTGATCATCGGCTTCCTTCCATCGGTCATCTCATGACCCCAGTTGCTTGTTGAGCCCGTGGTCCCGCACCCAGCGTTCGGCTGCGTCCTCGACCTCGAGTTTCTGTGCCCCCGAGACCATCTCGTTCAGAGATCGGAGTTCTTCGACGGTCAGTTGCGCGGACACCGCGTCGAGCACCTTGCGTAGTTCCGGCGAGTCCTTCGACTTCGCCAGCACCGGCACGATGTTGTTGGCGGGGAAATTGTGTTTCGGGTCTTCCAGCACCACAAGGTTTTCCGTGGTTATCGCGGGCGTTGTGGTGTAGATGTCGGCGGCGGTGACCCGACCGCTGGTCAGTTCGTTGATGGTTGCCTGGCCGCCGCTGTCGTTGTTGGGTTTGAAGTCGACGTCCAGACCATAGTTTCGGCGCAGACCCGGTACCCCCACCTCACGAGTGGCGAACTCGCTGTTGGCCATGAAGCTGACGGTCTCCGACTGCGCCACTCGCGCGAGGTCCGCGATGGACACCAGGTTCCACTTCTCTGCGCTCTGTCGGGTGACGGTCACCGAGTCCGAGTTGGACCCGGGAGCCGGCGTGTAGGTCAACAGATCGTCACCGAGTACTGCGGGCAACGCATTCTCGATGTCGGGCAACGACGTCAGCGACGAGTACTTCGTCACCTCTTCCTCGGACAACTCGGGAGCGGCCGCTGCCAGATACTGAAGCAGGTTCCCGATGTAGTCGGGCGCGATGTCGATGTCGCCGGCGCGCAGGGCGGGAAGGTAACGCTCACGGGTACCCGAATTGAGCTGGTTCTCGGCTGTGAACCCGTTGGCCTCGAGAACATCGATGTAGATCTGACCGATGATCTGGCTTTCCAGCACGCCCCCTGATCCGACGACGATGTGACGGGGATCGGGATCACGCGATCCCGCACGGTTGAGCGGATCGAAGCAGCCTGCGACGACGGTCGCCAGCAGCATGACGATCAACGGCACCAGGGTGAGCCTGATCCAGGTCCGCCGGCGAGGGAGCGTTCGCATCTCATCCATAGAACACCACCGCTGCGACGGCGTCAGCATGGCCGGCCGATTTTGTTCATGGTGAGCCGAACTCGGCGTGCCGGCAGCTCAGAGTCGGTGGGCGCGGTACACGTGCGTCCGGTAGGGCAACACGATGACTCCGTCGCTGTCGGCCACGCCGTCCGCCAGCTCCTGCACTCCCTCGAGGATCCGTGTGCGTTCGGCGTCGGCTGCGGTGATGACGTGGCTGCGCGATGCTGCCATGGCAACGAGCTGCTCCGATGTCATCCGGCGCTCCCAGTCGAAGGCCTTGTGTTCCAACGGACCGAAGTGTGTTCGTAAGCGAGGTCCTCCCCTGGCCACGAATGTTTCGGCAGCGCTGGCGGACATGATGTCGGTGAGCGCTGCCACCCACGAAACGGACTCGTCCCGGATGTTCCACACGAGGCCGATCCGTCCACCGGGTTGCAGTACCCGGGCCGCTTCGGCGGTCGCCGGCTCGGGCTGCACCCAGTGCCAGGCCTGGCCGTAGGTCAGGACATCGGCCACCGAGTCGTCGAGTGTCGTCTGCTCGGCCGTGCCCGGTACCGAGTGCACTGTCGGCAATGCCGAGGACAACGCGTCGAGCATCACGCGATCGGGCTCCACTGCGATCACCGTCCGCCCCGGCGAAAGGAGCGAAACGGTGAGTTTGCCTGTGCCGGCGCCGATGTCGACGACCACCCGGGCGTCGGACGGAACGAGATGGGCGATCGCCGATTCCGGGTAGTCCGGCCGGCCCTTGCTGTACGACGCTGCTTCGCGACCGAACGACGTGGCCATCTGCGCTTGCCTGCGAGGGTCGGTCATTGCCACGACGCCCTGTCCCTGGTTGCGCTCACCACCACGTACGGGGCCGCGAAGGTCACCGACCCGTCGGCGTGCGCGAGTTCGCCGAACACGTCCCGAAAACCGTTGATCACCTGCTGACCTCGTTCGTCGTCGATCATGGACAGCAGGTTGACGTGCACGGGGGATTCACTGGTCACCAGATGCATCGCCTCGTCCACGGAACCGAACTGCCACAGATGGTCTCGCTCATCCACCACGACATCGATGAAGCCATCGGTCAGCCTCTGCTCGATGACGGCCGGGTCGGCCCACGATTCGGGCGACACGTCACCGAACTGCGGCGCCGGCGACGGGCCGAGCACGTCGGCGATCGGAGAGAACAGCGGCTGCTCCGGCGCCGATGCCCACGCGGTGTACGCGAATGTCCCGCCGGGCTCCAGCAATCTGCGGACCTCGGTGATCTGAGGCTCGGGCTGCACGAAGATGATCCCCACGCTGGAGAGCACCACGTCGGCTGGTGGTAGTCCGGTCGCGCTTGCGTCCGCACACACCCAGCGGATGTCGAGGCCCGAACGTGCCGCCTCCACCTCTGCTTCGTCTAGCAGTTCAACGGTCAGGTCGACCCCGGTGACCTGCGCCCCTTCACGAGCGCAGAGCAGTGCCGCGCTGCCGGTTCCGCAGGCGAGGTCGTAGACGACCGCACCGGCCAACGGCATACGACGACCGGCAACGGCCACCAGGTCCTCGGCGAGCGGGACGAGGTGATCTGCCACCGTCCGGTACCGACCCCGAGCCCATGGCGTGCTCATGAGCCGAGATGGACGCAGACCGCCAACACACCCTTCTCGTCGGCGACGACCTTCCCGTCCACCTTGATAGAGCACGTCACGTCATTGCCGTCGACCGAAAATGCACTGAGCTGCAACGTATCCGGTGCGCGGTCGATGGTCTTGGTCCACGGCGTGCGGGGATCGGACTCGGTCTTCTCGCCGTCACGATCGCTGTACAAGATCAGCATCGCCGAACCGGTCACCTCGTACTCGACCGTTCCCGCAGTCGAACGCGTGGTGGTGGTCTCCGTGGTGGTGGTGTCGTCGGTTTCCCGGGTGGTTGTCGTCTCGGTGGTCGACGTTGCCGAGGTGGAGGTCGCCGATGGGGAGTCGTTGTCGGAATTGCCCATCAGTGCGAGGGCCGCAAACGCTCCGCCGGCCACGACGATCAGTGCGACCACCACGCCCAGGATGATCAACAGCGTCTTTTTGCTGCCCCCATCGTCGGGGCCGTTCGGGGGACCGCCGTAGCCGCCCCCGTACGGAGGCTCTCCGTATGGAGGTCCGCCACCGTAAGGGTTGTTGCCGTAGGGATTGTTCGGGTCGTATGGCTCCCCGTACGCGGGCTGACCTTGGGGACCGTAGGCGGGTGGGCCATAGGCCGGTCCGCCGTACTGGTTACCGCCGTACTGGGGATCGCCGTATTGGGGCATCGAGCCGGACCCGTACGCGGGCATCTGGCTGGTGCCGCTGGGTCCCTGACCAGGTTGGTCCGAGGGCTGACCCCAGTACGGCTGTTGCGATTGTCGAGGATCCTGGCCGCCCCAGTACGGTTCATCCGGCTTGTTGGGATCGTTGCCATATCCGGGCCCCATACGTTTTGCTCCTCAGGTCGGCCGTCAGGAGTCAAACACTACCGGCGCGGCGTACACAGGCCTAGAAACAGTTTCCCCGTACGCGGGGCCGGCAAACGGTACGATCAAATCGCTTCGCGGGCGTCGAAAAGCACCGCGTCTCATCCAACGCGATGGAGTTCAAATGTCGAACGAACGTGGATTGATTGCTCCCGCATATACCGGCCGACTCGCCGTCGAGGGTGTCCCGGCCCTGAGAATTCCGGACGATTCGATGGAGCCGGAAATCGCGTACCGGTTCATTCACGACGAATTGATGCTCGACGGCAATTCACGCCTCAATCTGGCCACATTTGTGACCACGTGGATGGATCCGCAGGCCGAGCGCTTGATGGCCGAGACGTTCGACAAGAACATGATCGACAAAGACGAATATCCGTTGACTGCGGCCATCGAATCCCGGTGCGTGAGCATGGTCGCGGATCTGTTCCACGCTCCCGGACTCGACCCCGAGGACTCATCCACGGCCACCGGCGCCTCCACCATCGGCTCATCGGAGGCGGTGATGCTCGGCGGGCTCGCCCTCAAATGGCGCTGGCGCGAGAAGAAGACGGGTGGCACACCGAACCTCGTCCTCGGCAGCAACGTTCAAGTGGTCTGGGAGAAGTTCTGCCGCTATTTCGAGGTCGAACCGCGCTATCTGCCGATGGAAGAGGGTCGCTACGTCATCACCCCGGAGCAGGTGACCGAGGCGGTGGACGAGAACACGATCGGCGTCGTGGTGATCGCAGGGACCACGTACACAGGCGAACTCGAGCCGGTCAAAGAGGTCGCCGCCGCTCTGGACAAGCTCGCGGCCGATGGCGGCCCGGACATCCCGATCCACGTCGACGCGGCCAGTGGTGGTTTTGTGCTGCCGTTCCTGCATCCCGATGTCGAATGGGACTTCCGGGTGCCGCGCGTGGTTTCGATCAACGTCAGCGGGCACAAGTACGGACTCACCTATCCCGGAGTCGGTTTCGTGGTCTGGCGGGGCAAAGAGGACCTCGCCGAAGACCTGGTGTTCCGCGTCAATTATCTCGGCGGCGACATGCCCACCTTCACCCTCAACTTCTCGCGTCCCGGCAACCAGGTCATCGGCCAGTACTACAACTTCTTGCGGCTCGGGCGCGCCGGCTACACCGACATCATGAAGGCGTTGTCGAGCACGGCCCAGTGGTTCGCCGGGCAGATCGCCGAAGAAGAAGAGATCGACGTCCTGACCGACGGTTCAGCCATCCCGGTCGTGACGTTCAAGTTGAATGATCCCTGCCCGTTCACGGTGTTCGACATCTCCCACGGACTCCGGGTGTACGGCTGGCAGGTACCCGCCTACACGATGCCGGACGACGCCACGGACGTCGCCGTTCTCAGAGTCGTGGTGAGGGAAGGATTCTCGCGTGACATGGCCCGCGTCCTGCATCAGCACCTCGTCGAGGTCATGGACGGACTACGCAAGATACAAGCCGGCGGCCATTTGAAAAATCAGCATTTTGCTCACTGATTCCTGACCTAGGTTTTGTGGCCTGGGTCACAATTTTCCCGGGGCCGCTCCACCACTCGCGGCAGGATGGGCCGCAATCGCACCATTGTCCGTCGGGCTGGGCACCACCCTCCTGACGATTGATGCGAGTACTTTCTGCTCTTCGGTCGTTAATTTGGCATGTTCTTTTATTAACTCACCAGCAATTACTCATTGACCTGCGACAAGTAGGCGTCTCTCGTGCGACGGTCAGGGCAGTTGGCCAAGTGGCCAGCTGTCCAACCCATCCAGGGAGTACAAAAATGCATTTGTCGACATGCCCATCGATCACCACCCAGAAACAGAGCGCTTTCGCAGCACGGGGGTTCGGAGCATGAAGGATCCGAAGCTGATGCTGAGTGTTGCCAATGCCATCGAGGAGCGCGCCGACTGGACCCGCACCATCCAAGGTGTCTCCATCGGCATGTGGTTTGCCGTCGCGGTCCGCCCCGGCGCGTGCGGGTCACTTCTCAGCGGTATGGCCGCCATGTACTTTCCGGAGACCGAGGTGTTCGGCGACCCGGGTAAGGCGTTCTACGCCGCGGTGCAGGAGGCCCTGGTGATGAGTTGATCCGCAGCCGGCCGTGCGATCGCCTCGGTGAGGAATGTGTTGCCTGATCGCCGACCATCGCGCCGCTGACTCTCGCAGCATGGCATGGACCACGACGAGGTGGTCCGATGTCATCCTCGAACTCCGTTCCCGCAGCATCACCTGGGACCGGAGACGGTGACGCACGGCCGAAATCGACTGAACACCCAGGCGAGGTGCCAGATCACCGAATATCTCTTAGGCTGACTCATCACCACACGTTGAGGAGAATGCCGATGGTCGACAAGAGCAGGGAGTCGACTGCATCCGACATCCCTCTGTTGGACGCCGACGAGTCCGCAGGCGACACGGTCGCGGACACGGTCACCGCGGTCCACCTCGATGACCACCGCTTCGAGATCCCGAGCCAGTTGGCCACGGAGATCTTCGACCAACTCGACGCGTCCATCGACACCACCCGCGCCGTCATGCTCACTCTGACCGACGATGCGTGCATCATGATCGCGCCCGACGACCCGATGGTCATCTTCGTTCAACGCGAAGCGGTCGACACCGGTGCATGACTCGCCGACGGGTGGTCACCGAAGGTTCTGGGTACAGGGCCGATATGACCCCAGCAGCGAGCACAGCGGACCAGTACTTCGACGTCCTGGTCATCGGCGGCGGTAACGCCGGGATCAGTGCCGCGGCCAGGCTGATCAAAAAGGGCATCACCGACGTCGCCGTCATCGAGCCTCAGCGGGTCCACACCTATCGCCCACTGCTGTCGTATGTGGGTGGCGGGCAGGCGACCTTGAACGACGCCGAACGAACCCAGCGATCGGTGACCCCCGAGCAGTGCACGTGGATACAGGACACAGCCATCTCGGTCGATGCGCCATCGCAGACGGTGCTGTGCGCGACCGGCCGTACATACCGATACCGCGACCTCGTTCTCGGGCCCGGGCTCGTCCCGGATGCTGACGCACTACCCGGAATCGACGCGGCCCTCGAATCCTCAGCTGTCGCCAGCAATTACGTGGACCGGGCCGAGGAGACATGGGAGTTGGTCAAGACCATGCCCACTCGCGGTCGGGCCGTGTTCACCGTGCCCCGCGCGCCGGTGAGCTGTACCGGCACCACGCTCAAACCACTCTTCCTGGCTGCAGCCCACTGGCAGAAGACCGGCCGACTGCCCGGGATCGACATCACCCTGGTGGTCGACCGTCCCGAGTTGCTGGGTGTGCCCGACCTCGACGGTCGGCTGTACAGCCTTCTCGCCGACCTCGACGTGCGGGTGTTGCGCAATACAGCAGTCACCGAGCTCGATCCCGATGGTCGGCAGATATCGGTGACGGGCGCCACCGGGTCGGTTGAACAACTGCCCTACGACATGCTTCACCTTGTCCCGCCGTTCCGTGGACCTCTATGGGTCGAGTTGTCCGGACTTTCCGGCGTCGATCCCCGCGGTCTCGTCGACATCGACCCTCACACGTTCCGTCATCACACGTACCCAGACATCTGGGCTGGAGGAGACGGGGCCGCGGTGGCCACTGACCCGTCCGGCGGTGCGCTACGTCGGCAGATCGCCATCCTCGTCGACAACCTGATCGCTGCCCGCGAGGGAAAAGCGTTGGCGGAGTACGACGGATACACGGTCGCGCCCGTCGCCATCGACGGCCACAGACTGATCGCCGGTGAGTTCGACCGGGCCGGCACCGTCGAGTCATCGCTACCGTCGTTTGTCGACCCGCTCAAACCACGACGATCGGCATGGGCTTTCGACCGCTACGGACTACCGCAGATGTACTGGAACCTGATTCTCAAGGGTCGGCTCTGAGGTCGGGATCGGCTGCAGTGCCGACAATTCGGAGCGACACCGGATCAGAGGTCGGGCAACGTCCACCAGCTGCCGAGTTCTTCATCGAAGGAATCCGGCGAGTACCTGCCCAGCCCACTCATCGGATAGGCGGTTGTTTCGCCGAACCAGACGTGTCCGTCCACGTCGTACAGATCGACGCGGAGGAAGTCGAATCCGTGCGCGATGCGCTCGGCGATCGCGATCATCTCCGAGAGGTGGGGCGGCGCAGGCACCAGCGGGAGATCCTCTGCCCCGGGATGTGTCGCAACCCGATTCCACGAGATGTCGTAATACGAGGCTCGCGGATCGGCAACTCGATCGGAGACCACCAACACATAGCGGGCGACGCCTGCGAAGACGAAGAACTTGTAGTCCGAGGGGAGGGCATCGGACGTACCGATCCGCTCTTCGACCAGTATCCGCGGCGTGGCCCGGCTGTAACCCCACTCGCCCATGAGCTGCCAGTTCTCGTTGTCGAGCCACCCGTCGGTCCGGGCGAGCAGGTCGTCGATGTCGGGGCGTCCATGGCCCACGATGATCTTGCCGAATCGGTGTGCCGGCTTGAGGATCCATCGATCGGGCAGATCGACAGAGCCAAGGTCTCGCAGATCGGTTCCCGCCCAGAGGGTCTGCGGGACCCTCACAGAATCCCCGGCGGCGCCAGACGCCAGTTCTTTCATGGCCAACTTGTCGCACGTGGGAGCCAACAACTCGCGGCGGTCATGGCGCACTCGCCAGTTGACCTTGTCGGTGAAACGTTGCGGATTCCGCAGACGCGGCAGGCGTCGGTGAAGGGCACCATAGAACAGAATTCGTCTCGGTGTCAGTGGAATTCGCATGATCGCGGCGAGCGCGACCCGCGCTACGGTGGTGTCAGACATCGGCATCAGACTAGCCCCCTATGGCGGAAGAGGATTACTTTGCAGGACATCACGATCCGGGATTGGTTCGAGAGCTGGCGTCAGCTGATCCTCGACGTCGACTACGACAAGGCCCGCACGATGTTCGCCCCCGACGTCGTCGGCTTCGGGACCTACATGCGACTGGTCCGAGGTATCGACGAGTTGGAGAACGAGCAATGGCGTTCCATCTGGGGCCGTATCACCGAGTTCCGTTTCGACCTGGATTCGATGGTGACCGGCACGTCTGATGACAAGCTCACCGGCTGGGGGCTCAGCCTGTGGACCTCGACCGGTTACACCGAGAACGGGACGCCGTTCGAACGGCCGGGCCGCTCGACGGTCTTGCTGACCCGATCAGACGTCGACCAACCGTGGCAGGCGATACACACTCATCTCTCACTGGTTCCCGGCACACCGCCGCGCACCTTCGGGCCGCCGCCCGCCGGCTGAGCGCACTCGAAACCGTTGCGGCCGCACGTTCCTCGGTGGCCGCTCAACCCCGGCAGCGGCTGCCGCTCACCGTGGGTGGGCGGGATCTTCGCAGCGGCCGTCCAGCTGATTGCCAGGTTGTCGATCAAGACTGATGTCACCCGGTTCGACGATTGAACCGGATCGACCGAGGAGGCAACATGACACAGCGCAGGCAACGTGATTCGACACCGACATACGAGGGTCGTCGACTGCCCAGGCCTGCCGACGAGGTGGTCGACCAGGGCTTGGCCTTCGACGTGGACACGTTGTTCAGTCGGCGCAGGATGCTGGCAGTGTTCGGATTGGGTGCAGCCACCGTCGGATTGGCGGCGTGCGGAGGGTCGAGCAACTCGAACTCGGCCACCAGCTCGGCGACGACGCCTGTATCGACCACAAAAAGCACTGGGTCACCGATGGCACTGACCGAAATTCCTGACGAGACCGCCGGCCCATACCCCGGAGACGGGTCCAACGGACCCGACGTACTCGAACAGAGCGGCATCGTCCGCACCGACATCCGCTCGAGTTTCGGCGACTTCAGCGGGACTGCCGACGGGGTTCCGATGACCTTGCAGCTGACGGTCTCCGACCTCGCCAACGGAGGTGTCCCGCTGGAGGGCGCCGCTGTGTACGTGTGGCACTGCACGCGCGAAGGCGGATACTCCCTGTACTCGGACGGGGTCACCGACCAGAACTTCCTGCGCGGCGTCCAGATTGCCGACGCCGCCGGAAAGGTCGAGTTCACCAGCATCTTTCCCGCTTGTTACAGCGGCCGCTGGCCTCACATCCATTTCGAGGTCTACCCAGACCAGAACAGCATCACCGATTCCACCAATGCCATCTCCACCTCGCAGGTCGCGCTTCCACAGGACGTGTGCGACGCCGTCTACGCGACCCCGGGATACGAGAATTCCGTGGCCAACCTCACCCGGGTCGGCCTCGACAGCGACAACGTCTTCGGTGACGATTCCGGTGCCGCCCAGCTGGCGTCGGTGACCGGCGACGTCACCGGCGGGTACACGGTTGCCCTGGCCGTGGGGGTCGACGCCACCACCGAACCCGCGGGTGGCCAGATGCCCGGGGGCGGTGTCCCACCCGGCGGAATGCCGAATGGTGGTCCGACGGGCTAGTTCGCGCGTCCGTCCACCAAAGCATCACGAAGCTGCAGTACCGCCGCTTTGACCCAGATGTTGGCCCCGAACCCGCCGTGACTGTCGAGGTAACTGGCGCAGAGCTCGGGCATCGTCGGTGCGTACACAGCCAGCTGTGCGTTCACTGCGGCATGCAACGTTGCCGAACTCACCGTCGCCGAGGCCGGACAGTGCCGGTCGATGAGGGCCATGTACTCGGTGAGCATCTCTGGCGTCACGCTGCCCGTCTGATCGCTGAACGCGGCCGCTGACATTTCTTCGGGTAGTTCAGCCAGCATGATCAGCGCCAACGGATTGTCCGCCACTGTGAGCGCACGATGTTGGGTCATACGTTCAGTGTGCACGTGTTCACTCGAAATGCATATCGATTCGAGCGGGCAGACAGGGTGAGGCGACGCGGGCGGCCTTGCCGTGTCACCGATTCTTAGGCAGTGTTGGGGCATGAGCGAAAACACGAAGGTCACAGTCGAACGCACCATCGATGCGCCCGTCGACGCAGTTTTCGACGTTCTCTCCAACCCTGAGCGGCACCAGGAGCTCGATGGTTCGGGGTTCATCCGCGGCGTGGACCACGCCGATCGGATCCAGCAGGTCGGCGAGGTGTTCACCATGAACATGCAGGGCGATCACATGGGCGGTGAGTACAAGACCGACAACCACGTCTCCGGTTACGCGAAAGACAAGTTGCTGGCATGGAAGACCGCACCCGCCGGTACGGAACCTCCCGGCTGGGAGTGGTTGTGGGAGTTGGAATCTCAGGGCCCCAACGAGACTCTGGTCCGGCACACGTACGACTGGTCAAAGGTCACCGACAAGAAGCTCCTCGAGCAGGTGAAGTTCCCGCTCGTCACCGAGGACCAGTTGACCGACACTCTTGGGCGACTGGCCGCAGCGACTGCTTCCTGACCTGAAACGCTCTGGCCTCAAGCAACCGATTCGCGGTCCGGCACGGGGGTCAGAGAGCGAGCATGGCGGAAGCGACTCGGTCGGTGGCCGCATGTGGCAGTGCGGTACCCATGTCGTCGAGCACCAGCAGTCGGGCGCCAGGGATTGCGGCGGCGAGGACCTCGCCGTTACCGACGGGGAAGAACGGGTCTTCGCGACCGTGCACCACGAGGGTGGGCAGGTCGACTCCACCGAGCCGCTCCCGCCATCGTGGGGCACAGTCGATGCGGGAGAACACCATCCCGAGCTGGTTCGCCTGATGCACCGCCGGTTCGGTCGACGGCGTCCGGTCCCAGATCCGCATCGCCGTGGACCGCGCCTCGGCTGGGTCGTTACGCAATGACTCGGCACCCTTGGCTGCGAACGTCCCGACGGCCTCCCTGCCACTCCAATCCGGCATCGGGCGAGAGAACAGTTCGGCCATGACCGCTGCGTCGTGCTCGGGCAAATCCTCGTCCGCCGGGCCCGGCGCCACCGGTCGGGTGCCGACGAGGGTCAACGCCGAGAACACATCGGGGTGGTCGAGCGCGGCGACCTGAGCGACCATGCCTCCGACTCCGATTCCGCCGAGATGTGCCCGTTCCCCGAACGCCCCTGCCAACGCGGCCGCGTCTGCGGCCAGGTCTCGGAGGTCGTAGGCAGGGTTGTCCGGGTCGAGGGTGGTCGAGGTCCCTGAGTCACGCAGGTCGTAGCGCACCACGTGCCGACCACCCGTTGCGAGGCGTTCGCACAGTGCGTCCGGCCACGACAACATCGTGGTGCCGCCGACCAGAAGGATCAGCGGGTCAGCTTCGCGGCCGAATCTCTCGATGCCGAGTTGTACACCGTTGGCCCGCACCGAGGTCATGCCCGCGCGCGTTGCACCTGTCATGTCTGCATTCCTGCCTGTCGATGTACCCAGAGGGGTAGACCGAGGGGCAGGACAGAAGTCATCGGCCGCGCCACGGACGGCCATCTGGGGCACCGCACCCCAATCGACCTGCATCCACCGCAGACCACTGGCCGGCTTCGAAGGAAGCTATATGCTGGGCTTCGTGTTCTTCATCTTTGGTTTCGGCACCAAGCAGAAACACCTCGGCCCGGGGCAAACCCGCACATGCCCTCACTGCAACAACACCACGCAGTGGGCACGAATCAAGCAGTACCAGCAATTCACGCTGTTCTTCATCCCGATCGCGCGCTGGAAACGGCGCCAGTTCGAGCAATGTGGCATCTGCGGCACCGTCGCCGCGGTGTGAGTGGTCAGATGCTGGCGCCCGAAGCGTTGATGGGCCAGCCGATCTCGGTTGTCCCGTCTCGTCCGGGAGTGCCTTCCAGGTAGGTCTCTCGCACCGGACCGGGTGCGCCGATACCGTGTTCGTTGACGTAAGCACCGAGGTCTGCGTACACCTCGCCGATGGTCGCATCGCTGCCCCGGTGCGTCGCCACCGCCAGCGTCGCGGCGGGCAGTGATTCCAGTACTGCCCGGTCGCCTTCGGGCGGTGCACTCGAGGGAGCAACCGGTTGAAAAAGGGCACATTCGCCGTGTTCGTCCAGGAACAACTCGGTCGACCACAGTCCTCCGCGCGGCCCATCGGTGGTGATGCTCGATCGCATGACAACGTCATCGAGGCCCGCGTTGGCACTTGTGAACCAAGCACCCAGATCAGCCAGATCGATGGTGTCGCGGATGACCAACGCAGACATGCTCGCGATGTCACGTCGTTCGATCCGCACCGGCTGTGAGTGGTCCGTCAACAGTCGACGAAGCGACTCCACCGCGGACTGTGTGTGCGCCAGCCGTTCTTCCATACGCTGCAGATGGTCAGCGATGATTGCGTTCTTTGCTTCTTCGCCGGATGCCTGCAGCGCTCGGTGGATCTCCTCTACAGGCATGTCGAGCGAGCGGAGATGGTGAATGACCCGTGCATCCTCGATCTGTCCCCGACCGTAGTAGCGGTACTGGTTGTTCGGGTCCACGGCAGCGGGTTCGAGCAGGCCCACGCGGTGGTAGAACCTGAGCGCCTTGGCACTGAGACGGGTCGCGCGACTGAAGTCACCGATGGACATCAAACTGGGCACCATCTCAGTCTCCCCCTTCCCCTGAGGGGAATCTCAACCCTTCGCGGTGACGTCGCCGGGGAGTTGACCTTCCCCTGAGGGGAACGGCCAGGGTGGGGTCCGCAACCAACGTCACGCGCGAAAGGAACCATCGAGATGACATCCGAAACCACTGACCTGCCAACCGCCGTAACCGAGTACCTCCAGGCGGCCCCGGACGCCGATCCCGCGGCCCTCGCGAACCTGTTCACCGAGGACGCCATCGTGGTCGACGACGGGAAGACCTACCGGGGTCGCAGCGAAATCGCCGCCTGGCGTTCAGAAGTCGCACATTCGTTCACGTACACCACAACACGGTTGCGAACCGAAGAGCATGCCGACGCAATCGTTGTGATCAACCGCATCGAAGGAAACTTCCCAGGCGGCCGAATCGACCTGGCAAACCGATTCACCGTGGACGACGCGAAACGGATCAGCTCCTTGATGATCGCGCCGGCGACGGAAGGCTAGCCCGCACAAAGACTATGGCCGCGTTCCGCGCCGCCGTCGATTCACGACGATCCACCCGACCGCGGCGAGGACAAGTCCACCTGCGACAACCAGCAGCGGCAACGGGACTGCCGCCGTCACCCTCGTCCACCAGCTGCTCGTGGCCGGGACCTCATCGGCGGCATCGAGCAGTGGGGTCGGCGTGGCGGGGTTCGGCGGCCGTGGTGGTCCGAAGTCCCGTTCGAGTACACCCCTCACGTCGGACGGCGACAGTGTGGCCGGCCCCATGCACAGGTTGCTCTCCCAGCCGCGGCCCACTCCTGCACTGAGGCCGGCGTCGACGAAGAGCAGGTAGTCACGGCCAAGCTCGAACTTCACCCCGCACGAAGGGCCGTCATGCGGGGTGCCCACGGTGGTGACAGAGTCCACTTCCCCCTTGAACACCTCGGCCACCGCGAACTCGTAGATGTCATCCGACCCGGACGACGCCTTGCCAGTGGCTCGGGCGAGAAAGACACCATCCGCGTCCGATGCAGCTTCCTCCGTCGTGTATCCACGGCAGCTGCACGCACAGGCCGGCCCGGCCGCACCTGCCGAAACCGCCAACGAGACGAGCGCTCCACAGAGCGCAACGGCGATCAGTCGCGGAATGGACGGCCGGAGCCGGTGCATGCGACCGAGTCGCGACCTGGGTTCTTCACTCATCGTGAGCCGATCACCGGGCTGGTGCGGATCACCAACGCTCCGCTCAGCATGGCATCACCACAACCACCTGTTGGCCCCTTCATCAACCGCAAACAGATGACTTTGCAAGCTGCTGGCGCGGATCGAATCCGGCCACCTCGGTACCGGCGGAGACATTGCACTCGCCGCAATCCTCCGAAAAGGATTCGCAATTATTCTTGTGACTGCTGCCACATCGTGCTACTCATGTTACATAGAAACAGTTCGCGTATCACTGGACCAGTCGGGGTGGCAGAGAATATGTCCACAACTAACAGAATGCACTGGCGCGAGAACTGATCAGCACACCAGGGGGATCAATGAATGCTCTTCAACCGTGGCATATCATTCTCGTCGTAGTCGTTTTCCTGATTCTCTTCGGATCGAGAAAACTACCCGACGCCGCACGCGGTCTCGGTCGCTCGATGCGTATCTTCAAGAGTGAGATCAGCGAGATGAACAACGACGACAAGCCCGCTGATGATCCTGCACCACAACCTAATTCGCGTCCTGCACTCGACAGCGGCGACGCCGTGCGGACAGGCAACGACCCAGAACACACCAGCCGAATGCAACGGCCCGCCTAGGTCACAAATCCCCGGCCCAGAACGTATCAAATACGAAAGGAGAAACGTGCTGTCAACATTCTTTTACCTCATCGAAGTCATCGGAAACACTTTCGGCGTTATCGCGCAGGCTGTAGCAACCGGAAGCGCCGGATGAGCACGCCCGTGTCGCAGGCCGCCACAGATATAGGGCGGCCTGCGGTACGGCCGCAGCCAGAACTACGAGGGCAGGCAATGTCTTCCGCTTTTGAACCCGTCTCGGTGAACACCCCGCCGCCACCGCCAACCCGGTCGAAGACCGGAGAGTCAGAGATGCACAGCCACGGCAACCCGGCCGCTGGCGGCCCCTTGAGATCGCTGATGGCCACGCGCCGCAATGTTGCCCACTGGTTGTTTCCCGGACGACTATCCGAGTGACCCTCCGTCCCGTGAACAGCCCAGCTAGCGGTCATGGTGGAACTTCCTGACTGAATCGCCCCCGCAGAGCGACGACGCGGGCCACCATGCCCGACTCACAGCGCCATTTACCAACCAAGCACTTGCTAGGTATGGTGACGAGGTGACTATCCCGAGCCCTCTCACCGCTTCCGAGCTTGGCGTCGACACCTCCCCGGTGGCGTACGAGACCGTGGGCGCTGTCGCCTACGTGACGTTGAACCGTCCCGACTATCGCAACGCGCAGAACTCGGTCATGACGTACTCCCTCGACGCGGCGTTCGTGCGCGCCGTCAACGATGCCGACGTCAAGGTCATCGTCCTGCGTGCGGCGGGCAAACACTTCTCCGCCGGCCACGACATCGGCACGCCTGAACGCGACTTCCACGTCGAGTACCCGAACACCGCCAGCCTGTACTGGGACCACACCGACCGCACCGGCGGTGACCAGCGCCTGGCCCGCGAAGTCGAGGTGTACATGGGGATGTGCCGCCGCTGGCGGGAGATCCCCAAGCCCGTGATCGCACAGGTGCACGGCGCCTGCATCGCCGGCGGCATGATGCTGGCCTGGATCTGCGACTTCATCGTCGCCTCGGACGATGCGTTCTTCTCCGACCCGGTCGCAAGGATGGGCATCCCCGGAGTCGAGTACTTCGCCCACGCATTTGTGCTCGGCCCACGCCGCGCCAAGGAGATCCTCTTCACCGGCCAGCGGTTCGGAGCCAAGGAAGCTCTCGACTGGGGCATGGTCAACCACGTTGTCCCCCGCGACGAACTGGCCGCGAAGGTCGACGAGATCGCCGGGAACATCGCCGAGATGCCCCAGTTGGGACTCGCGTTGTGCAAGAAGGCCGTCAACATCTGTGAAGACCAAATGGGCATGCGAAACGCGATGGACTCGGTCTTCGGCTGGCACCATTTCGCACACAGCGCCAACGCCGAAGCACCCGAGGGTGACCCCTTGGGCGGCATGGACGCCAAGTCGATGAAGTCCAGCGCAACCAAGCAGGAGTCCTGATGGATCTGCTCTTCGACGACGCAGCGAACATCTTTCGCGACGAGGTCCGGGGCTGGCTGTCCGAGAACGTCCCGGAGAAACCGCTGCGGTCCATGGACAGCGCCGAGGGCTTCGAGCAGCACCGACAGTGGGAGGCCACCATGGCCGATGCCCGCATGTCGGTGGTCAGCTGGCCGGAAGAGTTCGGCGGTCGCGAGGCACCTCTGCTGCACTGGCTGATCTTCGAAGAAGAGTATTACCGGAGCGGGGCTCCTGGCCGGGTCAGCCAGAACGGCATCTTCCTTTTGGCACCAACACTTTTTGAACATGCTCACCCTGATCAGCTGGCACGGATCATGCCGCGGATGGCACGGGCCGACGACATCTGGGGTCAGGCATGGAGCGAACCCGAGGCCGGCAGCGACCTCGCGTCGCTGAGATCCACCGCAACTCGAACCGAAGGCGGCTGGCTGCTCAACGGTCAGAAGACCTGGAGCTCACGATCGAGCTTCGCGGACTGGGGTTTCGGCCTGTTCCGTTCCGACCCTGACTCGGTTCGGCACCGCGGGATCACCTACTTCATGTTCGATCTGCGCGCAGAGGGTGTCACCGTCCGGCCCATCAATCAGCTCGACGGCGAGCCAGGATTCGCAGAGCTGTTCCTGGAGAACGTCTTTGTTCCCGACGATCCAGATCAGCCCGGCGAGTCCGGAGTGATCGGCGAGGTGAACAACGGCTGGAAGGTGGCCATGAGCACCGCGGCCAACGAACGTGGACTCTCCCTCCGGTCCCCCGGCCGCTTCCTTGCCACCACCGACCGGCTGCTGAACCTGTGGCGCGACACCGCACCCGAGCTGCGCGCCGGGCACGGCGACCGCGTCGCCGATGCGTGGATCGGAGCCCGCGCGTATGAGCTGTCCACGTTTGCCACCGTCAGCAGACTGGCCGAGGGCGGACAGCTGGGTATGGAGTCGTCGATCAACAAGGTGTTCTGGTCACAGTGGGACATCGCAACCCACGAGACAGCGTTGGATCTGCTGGGCCCGGAATCCGAAGTCGCGCTTCGGCACTCGTCCGGCGACTGGACCGATGGGTACCTGTTCTCACTGTCAGGGCCGATTTATGCCGGTACCAACGAGATCCAGCGAAATGTGATTGCCGAACGACTGCTCGGACTTCCGCGAGGGGACCGCTAGATGAGATTTCTGCTGGAAGACGAGCACCGCGATCTCGCGTCGTCGATCGACGCCATGCTCGCCAAGAGTGATCTGCCCGCGGTGATTCGCGCGTGGAACACTGGCGACCTCGAACCGGGGCGCAAGGTGTGGTCGAGGCTGGCGGAGACCGGCGTCAACGCACTGCTGATCTCCGACGACAACGGCGGTATGGGCGCCGGCGCCGTCGAGATGGTCGTCGCGGTCGAGACACTCGGCCGTTACGGCGTGCCCGGGCCCGTTGCCGAAACCGTTGCTGCAGTACCGGTCCTGCTTGCCGACGCCGCAGTGACCGAACCGTTGGCCGCATTGGCAGAAGGTGCACTGGCCACGCTGGCGCTGCCCCCCGAGGTACCTTTCGCCGTCGATGTGGAAGTCGCCGAACACACCTACCTCGTCGACGGCTCGACCTTGAGCACCGGAGTGGGCACAGACCCGCGCCCGTCGGTGGATCTGGCCCGCACACTCTCGGTGGTGCAGGCCGGCGAACGGCTGGCCGATGTCGATGCTTCCCGCGCATTCGACTTCGGTGCCCTGGCGACCGCGGCGCAGCTCATCGGCCTCGCTCAGACCATGCTCACCCTCACCAGCGAGTACGCGAAAACGCGAAAGCAGTTCGGCCGGGAAATCGGTTCATTTCAGGCTGTCAAACACCATCTCGCCGATGTGGCGATCGCCGTCGAGATGGCACGACCACTCGTTCACGGAGCAGCGCTCACCCTGGACGGACAAGTACCCGAACCACAATTCGCCTCGCGCGATGTGTCAGCTGCGAAAGTCGCCGCGGGAGAGGCCGCCTACCTCGCATCCCGAGTCGGCCTGCAGGTGCTCGGCGCCATCGGCTACACCCAGGAGCACGATCTGTCGCTGTACCTGACGAAGACCCGAGCCCTGCTGTCGGCGTGGGGTACGCCGGCAGTTCATCGGTCCCGGGTTCTGGAGTCGATCAGCGCATGAGCATCTACTCCCCCGGAATCGACACCGAAGAGCAGTCCGCACTACGTGATTCGGTTGCTGCGCTGCTACGCCGCAGTGGCGACTCCGCAAGCGTGCGAGCGGCGATGTCGTCGGAGAACAGGTACGACCAGGCTCTGTGGTCCACCCTGTGCGAACAGATCGGCGTCGCCGCACTGGCGATCCCGGAGCAGTTCGACGGTGTCGGCGCCACGCTCACCGAAACCCATGTGGTCCTCGAAGAATTGGGCAAACACCTCTCCCCCGTTCCGATGCTCGGTTCTGCGGTTCTCGCTACGCAGGCCCTGCTCCTCAGCAGAGACGACGACGCCTGCGCGCGTACGCTTCCTGACCTGGCATCGGGCGAGAAGGTGGCCGCACTGTGCTGGGCAGGCGAATCCGGCTGGAACGAACCCGGAGTGGAGGCGAGCAGCGGAATTCTCTCCGGCACCAGCCACTACGTACTCGACGGCGAGTATGCCGACGTGCTGCTGGTCCTGGCCCGCTCGGGTGAGCACGTCACGCTGCATCAGGTGGATGCGAACGCCGACGGCATCACTCGAGTAGCCCGTCCCACCATGGACCCCACGCGGCCGCTGACAACCGTCACCTTCGAGGATGTCGATGCCATCGCCATCCCGACGGCCGAGAATCTGGTGAACAACCTTCGCGCCACCGCATTCGTCGCGATCAGCGCCGAACAGGTGGGCGCAGCTCGCGCAGCGCTCGACCTGACCGTCGAATACACCAAGTCGCGCAAACAGTTCGGTCGGGTCATCGGCTCATTCCAGGCACTCAAGCACCGGATGGCCGACATGTACGCACTCACCGAGACTGCGCATTCCATCTCCTACGCAGCCGTCGACGCACTCGTCAACGGAACCGACGAAGCGCTTGCGCTCGCCGACGCTGCCCGGGTGTACTGCTCGGACGCGTTCAACCACATTGCCGCCGAGGCCATTCAGCTCCATGGCGGAATCGGCATCACATGGGAGCACGACGCGCATCTGTACTTCAAGCGCGCACATGGGACCGCGCAGCTGATCGGTCAGCCGCACCATTCGCTGGGACGACTGGCACAAGCGGCCGGCCTTTGAATTTTTCGCCTCAGGCGCGGTGCAGTGTGACGCGATAGGTGTATTGCTCTGGGAGATAGTGGCTTACAGAAAGCTCACGGATGGCATCGGCGTCGTCGCTGTAGAGACGGTCGATGCGGAGAACGGGATGGCCGGGGCGGCATCCGAGGTGCGCAACATCAGACGAATCGGCGGTGTCCACTGTGATCGACTGTGCGGCCTCAGAGATCGGCGACGGTAGATGCGGCCCGAGCAGACCGATCACCGTGTACGTGCTGATCGCGCCTGTGGCCATCTCAGGTGCGTCGAGGATGAGCCTGGCGGTGTCCTCGGGCAGGTGAACCGTTGTCAGGACAAAAGGCACGTTTTCGTGGAACCGTCGGAACACCACCGAATAGACCACGTCGCTGTCCAGCCGTAGCCGGCCGGCCGCCTCGACGTCGACTCGGCGCTGCAGAGCACTCATGACTTCCATGGTGGTGTCGGTCGAGAGGTTCAGCAGGTCCTCGATCGAACCCTGTTGGCGCAGATAGCGTCCGCCGGCGTCGTTGACGAAGGTCCCTCGTCCCGGGACGCGGTAGACGATGCCTGCGGCCACCAGGTCGACGAACGCTCGGCGTACCGTCTGCCTACTCACCTCATAACGATCAGACAGTTCGGATTCGGTGGGCAGACGGATTCCGTTGTCGTAGTTGCCTGAGGAGATGTCCCGGCGCAACTGTCTTGCCAACGCCTGATACGCGGGCTCGGCGTCGCGCTTCCTTCCGGTCATGAAGCATCGCGATGGTATGGGCGCACCCTCATAACCCGCCTCGCGACACCAACTGAGCGGCAATGACATTGCGCTGGATCTCGTTCGTGCCCTCTCCGACGATCATCAGCGGTGCGTCACGGAAATAACGCTCGACGTCGTACTCGGTGGAGTAGCCGTAACCTCCATGGATTCGCACAGCGTTCAATGCGATCTCCATGGCCGTCTCCGATGCGAACAGCTTTGCCATACCGGCTTCCATGTCGCATCGCTCACCGGAGTCGAACTTTTCCGCGGCGTAGCGGGTGAGCTGACGCGCGGCGGTCAGTTTGGTTGCCATGTCCGCCAGGTAGTTACCGATCGACTGATGTTTCCAGATGGGTTGGCCGAAACTCTCCCGCTGTTGCGCGTAAGCCAGCGCATCTTCGAGCGCTGCGGCGCCGACGCCCAGTGCGCGCGAGGCAACCTGGATTCGCCCGGTTTCCAGGCCCTTCATCATCTGGTCGAACCCATGACCGGGTGTGCCGCCGAGGATGGCCGACGCCGAGGTCCGATAGTTGTCAAAGGACAACTCGCACGATTCCACGCCCTTGTAACCGAGTTTGGGTAGGTCTCGCGAGACAACTAGCCCCGGTCCGTGTTCCACGAGAACAATCGACATCCCCCGGTGACGTGGGGTCGCGGCCGGGTCGGTTTTGCACAGCAACGCGATGAGTCCGGAACGTCGCGCGTTGCTGATCCACGTCTTCGACCCGTTGATCACGAGGTCGTCGCCATCAACCTTCGCGACCGTCGCCATCGCTTGCAGATCCGATCCCCCACCCGGTTCGGTCAGCGCCATCGTCGCGCGGAGCTCACCGGTTGCCATCACCGGCAGGAATCTGCGTTTCTGCTCTTCTGTCCCGAAGGTGGACAGCAACTTCGCCACCACGGTGTGCCCACCCATTGCCCCCGCCAAACTCATCCAACCGCGCGCCAACTCCTCGGTCACCTGGGCGTAGCACGGCATGGACACCGGCGAGCCGCCATACTCCTCCGCAACGGCGAGCCCATAGATGCCGATCTGCTTCATCTGCTCGATCCACGTCTCGGGGTACTCGTTGGCGCGCTCGACCTCGCGAACCGATGGCTTGACCTCACGATCGACGAAGTCGCGAACCGTCTTCACAAGGAACGCCTCTTCGTCGTTCAGGTCGTGTTTCATCTGCCTCCGTCGGCTCGGACATTTGTACGGCCATATTTCGCCGCCGCCCACGGTTTGTCAATCGAATCCTTGACAGCAGACAAGCCCTGCTGCCAGCATCATCGGTGACTTTGGCCGTACATGGCGAGCGCGATGGCACAGGAGACCGAGACGATGGCCGAACTCGAACTCAGCAGTGCAATTGCCGTCGGCGGCCCCTATTTCGACGAGCTCTCCTTGGGCCAGGTGTTCGACACAGCCCCCTCGATGACCCTCACCAGCGGCGCCGCAGCGCTACATCAGGCCATCCTCGGCGATCGTTTGAGACTTGCGCTCGACGCCCACCTGTCCGAGAAAGTAACCGGGCGGCCAAACCCTCTGGCACATCCCGGCCTCGTCTGTGATGTTGCCATCGGACAATCGACACTCGCCACCCATCACGTGAAGGCGAACCTCTTCTACCGAGGGCTACGTTTCCATTCCTTTCCGCATATCGGCGACACTCTGAGCACCCGCACGGAAGTGGTTGGCCTACGTGCCAATTCGGTGAAGCCCGGCCGACGGCCCACCGGCTTGGCGGCCCTGCGGATGGAGACCACGGATCAAGATGGACGAAAGGTGCTCGACTTCTACCGGTGCGCGATGATCCCGCTGTCCGATGAGCCGAAAAACGACCGTCCGGTACCGGCTGACGACCTCGGGCTCATCGGCGCGGACAGCCAGGCGAGCTTGTCTGTCCCTGAGCGGTGGAACCTGTCCGCTCTCACACCATCGGCCCCGAGATGGACCGCCGCGCGTTCCGGCACCACGTTCTCCAGTAGCGCTGACGTGGTGTCGAGCGCACCGGAGCTCGCTCGACTGACATTGAACATTGCTGCGACACATCATGATTCCCGGGTGAACGCGGGCCGGAGGCTGGTCTACGGCGGCCACACGATCGGGATCGCGTTGGCGCAGGCGACACGCGCGCTACCGAATCTGGTGACCGTCCTCGGCTGGCAGTCCTGCGATCATCTCGGACCCGTGCACGAAGGCGACACCGTCACCAGTCAGTTGCAGGTGGAGTCGTGCGAATCGATCGGCGGCGGTGCCGCGGTGGTGCGACTGCGGTCGATTGCCTACGTGGTGCCCGGTGACACGGTCGGGGAGTCCGAGCAACCCGGCACGGGTGTGCCGGTGCTCGATTGGCGATTCACCGCCTTGACAACCTGACCCAGTACGCACAATCGCTCACCACTGCCCTGTCTGGCTCGAACGCCAACCAGCAGACCCATCAGTTCTGACGAAATTCCAACACGTCATACCCCTTGACTGCCGGTTTACTCATAAGTGACGATTTACTCAATTACTTGAGGAGGTCACTTATGACGGTGCCGGCACACACCCCGCACGCCGATCTGCACAGTGATGACGGCGCGCGTCCGGGCGATCCCGAGGACCGAGCGGCGGCGCCCGTCATCAAGGTTGTCGACATTGCGTGGCTCGAGTTCGAGAAGCCGAACATCGCCCAGGCCGAACGGTTTGCGCGCGATTTCGGATTCTCCACCGTTTCGCGAACTGCGGACCAGTTGTCCTTGCGGGGTACGTGGTCTGGCGCGCCGTGCATCCTGATTCGGCGGTCACATCGATCGAAGTTCGTCGGACCGGCGTTCCGTGCAGCCGGAAAAGACGATCTGCTGCGGCTGTCCCGTGAAACCGGGCGGCGCGTCTATCCTCTCGGCGATCTCGGCGGCGCGGCCATCGACCTCACCGACCCGTCCGGGATGGCAATTCGGGTGGTTGCGGGACTGACCGACTTACCTTCGCTGCCCGACCAAGATCCTCTGACGTTCAATTTCAGCGGAAAGGTCGAGCGTTTCAACGCGGTTCAGCGTCCACCTCGCGAGCCCGCACGAGTTCAGCGCCTGGGACACGTCGTGATCGAGACACCCCGCTTTCGCGAGAATCTCGCGTGGTACCAGGAGATGCTGGGCCTGATCGTCAGCGACTTCCTCTTCTTTCCCGGCCAACGAGACCGCGGCCCGACGATGGCATTCATGCGCTGTGACCGCGGAAGCGAACCGGCCGACCACCACACGCTGGCAATGACTTTGGGGCCGATGTCCCGATACATTCATTCGGCGTATCAGGTGGCCGATCTCGATGCCGTCGCCGCAGGTGGCGCCTACCTTGCAGATCGCGGCTATCACCATGCGTGGGGAATCGGCCGCCACATCCAGGGCAGTCAACTCTTTGACTACTGGCGCGACCTCGACAAGTTCATGGTCGAACACTTTGCCGACGGGGACATGTTCGACAACACCATCGAGGCGGGATGGGCACCCATGACCGCCAGCGGACTGTCGCAATGGGGGCCGCCCGTGACCCGCGATTTCCTCGGCGCCAACCCTGATCCCGAACTGGTCAAGGGCATGCTCGCCGGCCTGCGCGAGGACAACGAGTTCGACATCCACCGCCTTCTGGGCCTACTGAAAGTGGCACGTTCATGACCACAACCGTCCTGCGCACAGACACCGGCTGGTGGGTCCAGCGCGACCAGACCGCCTACCCCATCCGCACCTCCGCGAAGACCACCGGCGAGCTGCTGACCGACCGCGCCGCGATCGACGCGACAGCAACCGATGGCGATTCCGACGGAACCCCCGTGGCAGATCTCGTTCTGCTCTCACCCGTGACCGCCCCGTGCCGCGTGGTCGCGCAGATGGTCAACTATCGCAGCCACGCAGAGGATTCAGGCATCAACCCCGACAGGGTGACGGCCACCTTCTTCCGCAAATCGTCGGGTTCGATCACCGGCCCGTTCGACGACATCATCAAGCCGGCGCACGTCACACTGCTCGATTACGAGGTGGAGATCGGTCTCGTCGCCGGAGCCACCATCGACGTCGGCACTTCCATCACCACCGACACCCTCAGCGAGTACTTCGCGGGAGTCGTGATCACCAACGACGTCAGCGCTCGCGACATACAGTTGCCGAAAACCCAGTTCTACGAATCCAAGTCGTACCCCACTTTCACACCGGCGGGACCTCGACTGGTGCTGCTCACGCACGAGGAATGGCGCCGATTCGACCAACTTCGCCTCCAACTGTGGGTCAACGGCGAACGCCGGCAGAACGGGCGGGTCGGCGGCGACATGATCATCGATCCGGTCAGCGCGCTCGCCGTGCTCACCGGCTTTCAACGCCTCGACGCCGGAGATCTCCTGCTCACCGGCACTCCCGGCGGCACCGCGCTGACCGCGCCACCCAAGCCCATCGAGATCATCGGCGCACTCATCCCGCCGCATGTGAAGTGGAAGGCCTTCTTCAAGCGTCAGGCATCAAACCCCAAGTACCTCAAAGATGGCGACGTCGTCGAGGTCCGTATCGCGACCGACGACGGTGCCATCGATCTGGGCCGCCAGCGCTGCCACGTGACCTACGCATGACCGCCCAGCACGGCCCCGTTGTGATCGTCGGCGCGGGCCCCGTCGGGCTCGCCTGCGCTCTGCTCCTGGCCAAACGTGGTGTTGCCACGGTGATCCTGGAGCGTCACCGTGAACCGTATCCGCTGCCACGCGCGGTGCACCTCGACGACGAGGTGTTCCGGATACTGCAGGCCGTCGGCGTGGCCGAGAAGTTCGCGCCGCACACCCGGGCGATGCCGGGCATGAGGTTAATCAACGGCCGCCGGCGAGTGATGACCGAGTTCACCCGCAGCACCGAGGACGGCCCCAACGGCTACCCCCTGGGCAGCATGTTCGACCAACCCGACCTCGAGCGGGTTCTCCTCGATGAAGCAGCGGCCGTCGACCTGATCGACCTGCGGCGCGGTTGTCAGGTCACCGATGTTGCCGGCGGCGCACGGCCGGCGGTGCGCTACCTGGACAACAGCGGCGTTGTGAAGACTATCGATGCGGCGGCGGTGATCGGGTGCGACGGGGCCAGTGGTGCCGTCCGCGACCAACTCGGTATCACCATGCGCGACTTCAACTTCGACGAACAATGGTTGGTGATCGACGTCCTCACCCCGGCACCGCTCAACGTATGGGGCGGTGTCCACCAGATCTGTGATCCCGACCGCGCTGCGACGTTCATGCCGGTCACCGGAAACCGATACCGCTGGGAGTTTCGCGTCCACGACGGCGAGGACCTCGATGCACTGCAATTCGAGCAGACGTTGCAAAAGCTGTTGTCGCCGTGGATGACCCCGTCTGAACTCGCCGATTCGCAGATCATGCGCCAGGCCGTCTACACCTTTCGCGCACGGGTGGCTCATACCTGGCGCAACGGTCGAGTCTTCCTTGCCGGCGACTCCGCTCATCAGACACCGCCGTTTGTCGGACAGGGGCTCGGGTCGGGATTGCGTGACGCGTTCAACCTGACGTGGAAGTTGGCCGACGTTCTCGACGGTTCTGCATCTGAGTCGCTGCTCGACACCTACGAATCCGAACGAAAACCGCATGCCACCCGAATCGTCCTGACGGCCTTGGCAGTCGGATGGGCCCTCACCGGTGGGCAGGATCGCCTCGCTTCCGTCCGCAGAGCAGCAGTCACAGCGTTATGTCACGTTCCTCGCATCGCACATGCGCTGCCCGATGCAAGCCCTTTACTGCGCCGCGGGCCACTGGTTCAGCGCCGCGGAATGCTGTCGCGCCTCAACGGAACCCTGTTCCCGCAACCGTGGGTGCGCACCCCCGACGGTGCCCGACGGCTCGACGACCTGCTCGGCCCACGCTATGCGTTGATCAGCCGTGGTCCCTTGCGGAATGACACGGCGAGTCGACTCGTGCGTATCGGACTGACGCACATCGACGTTGATGCTCTGGCGTGTGTCCCGTCGACGAACCCAAGCCCGTCTGAGGTGATGCGGGCACATCACTCGCATGCGGTGCTTCTCCGGCCCGACCGTGTCGTGATGGCATCAGCCCGAACCGAAGCCGATGTGGAGCAACTGCTGTCCGTCTACCGGCGCTCACACCGTACCCACGTCACGAACGTAGCGGTATGACAGCCCGATCACCTCTCTTGGAGGCATAGACATGCTCAACACGCGGTCGCGACGAGATGTCCCGGTGGTCGATGTCGACTTGTACGGACAGACGGCACTGATCGATCCCCAGCCCGTGTACCGGCAGATCCGCGACGCGGGCTCGGTGGTGTGGCTGCCGAAACACAAGGTGTGGGCGATGGGCCGCTTCGACGACGTCCGGAGTGCACTGCGTGACGATGTCACCTTTCGTAGCGGCACCGGGGTCGCGGCGAACCCGGTCGCGAATCTACTCGGACGCAAGACCGTCTTGTCCAGCGATGACGAACGGCATTCGGCCCGTCGTCGAATACTGATGCAGTCGTTAGTATCACGCGCAATCCGGCCGTCGCTGCCCATCCTTCGCGACGAGGCACGCGCGACCGTGGACCGACTGCTCGAACGGGACTCTTTCGACGGCGTTGCCGACTTCGCTTCGCGGCTTCCGATCGCCGCAGTTGCAGACCTCGTCGGTGTCGAAGTGGGGCCGCAGCAGTTACTCACCTGGGGCGCAAGAACATTCGACATCCTCGGCCCGCTGAACCGACGAGCCGTCGACGCGACTCCGACAGCACTGGGGTTGCTGCTGTACACGATGCGATTGCGCCGTTCACAAGTCACGCCCGACGGATGGGCGGCCAGTGTCTTCGATGCTGCCGACCGCGGGGAGATCAGCAGGTCCGAGGCGCGAACCATGGTGATCGACTTCGTGGCACCGAGTCTCGACACCACCATCCTCGCGACGGGCCAGCTGCTCTGGAGCCTTGGCCGCGATCCAGAGCTCTACGCTCAACTCAGAGCTGACCCCGAACTGATCCCCACCGCCGTGGTCGAGGCAGTACGCGTGGCGTCACCTGTTCGCGGCTTCACTCGAAGGGTGAGTCACGACAAGGACATCGACGGTGTCAGGATCCGGGCAGGTGAGCGCGTTGTGCTGCTCTACGCCGCGGCGAACATGGACGAACGCCACTTCGACGATCCCCAGACATTCTCACTGCACCGACGAGGCAGCAATCTCGGCTGGGGACACGGGATGCACACGTGCGTAGGGATGCAGCTGTCCAAGCTCGAGATGCAGACCCTGCTGCGCGAGTTGATCACCCGGGTCGAGACCATCGAAGTGTCGGATCCGGTTCCACTCTCGAACAACTGTCTGCAGGGTTTCGCCTCATTCCGCGCCAGGTTCGCCTGAGTTGCAGGTCGGCACACCTGCGGGGACGCGTCGGTATACTTCCGGTGGCCACGATTGACCGTCGAAAACGCAGGAGCCCGAGTGACGCAGGGTAATCGACTCGAGCGCCGCAAGGCGCGCACCCGGGCGGCGCTTGTCACCGCTGCACAGGGTTTCATCGCCGACGGCAGAGTCAATGCGCCCGTCCTGGAGATCACCCAAGCCGCCGACGTCGGAATGGGCTCGTTCTACAACCACTTCGAGAGCAAGGAAGACCTGTTCAGCGCCGCAATCGACAGCGCACTCGAATCGGTCGGGGCGTACCTCGACACCTTGACCGAGGGGCTCGAAGACCCGGTCGAGATGTTCACTCAGTCATTCCGACTGGCCGGACGGCTGTTCCGCCTCGAGCCAGACCTGAGCCGAGTGCTCCTGAACTCGGCGATGTCGCCGATCACCTCCGATCTCGGCCTCGCTCCGCGATCACGCCGCGACATCCTGGCCGCATCGCAGCAAGGCCGGTTCGACGTCGAAGACGTTGAGCTCGCGTTGGCGCTGGTGGCGGGATCCCTACTCGCACTGGGGCGTCTGTTGCTGGACGACGCTGATCGTGACAGCGAAGCCGCGGTCGACAGAATGGCGACAGACGTACTGAGAGCGCTCGGGGTGTCGCTGTCCGAAGCCCACGAGCTCTGCCATCGGCCTCTCCCCCCGTCCTACGGCTCCGCGCTTCGTTCGGTCATCGAACGAGCCATCCCACCGTCAGATCCTGCCTGATCGTTCAGACGCCTGTGGTTCGTGCTTTGCGAAAAGGCCTCAGCGAGAACGGTGTTCGTCCAACCAGCCAGAGCTTGTGCTTGGTAGTTCGGACTCGGAACGCACGACGGGGCGCAGTGCGGAAAGTCGGGCCACCCGAGATCGGCCGGCCCGACTACCCCCAGACGAGCAAGTCCGGCCCGGAGCCCGGGAGCGGATACCCCAGGAAGGACTTACTCGCTATTCACTGTAGTGCATCGTGCATTTCATTTGCTGAATATCGCTGATCGAGCAGACCTACAATCCGGAGTCAGCCCTCATTCGATTGTGTTTTCGGATGGTCTGCGTTGACCAGCTGGGCACAGATGTCGACCACGGTGACATTGGTTTCCTGTGATAGTTCCCGCAGGATGCCGAAGGCCTGGGCAGCGTCGATCGCAAACCTCTCCATGAGCATTCCTTTGGCTTGCCCGATGAGATCTCGCGACTCCAAGGCCCTGTTGATGTGCTGAAGTCGGTCTGCCGCCGACAAGGCGATTGCGGCGTGGGTCGCAAAGACGACCGCATCTTCTCTGATCTCACAAGTGAATGCCGAAGGTTCAAGGGCAAACAAGTTGAGAGCGCCGAGAGCTTGGTCTGCGGCCCTGAGCTGAATCGACATCAACGATCTGATCTCGGTCTGCTCGAGCACCGCAGCCATGAGGGCAGGCCACCGGGTTTCGCCGGCCACGGCGTTGACCGTCAGCGGCCCGGGTTGCCACACCGCGTCAAAGCATGGCCCAGTTCCGTGGGCGTGGTGCAACGCATCGATGTGCGTGGAGACCTGATCGTCGACGACCGACGCGTCGATCTTGTCTGTGCGACCGCGCAGTTGCTTACTGACCAAGGTCACACTCGCGTAGTGAACCGTCGGCAACAGTCCGACAGCCTCCCGGCACACCTCCCGCAGGACGTCGTTCGGCGATACGCCCGTCCAGGGGCCGTGTAACCGAAGGGCACACTCCGCCAGTTGTCTGTGGAATCGCGAGATGTTCTGTTCGAGTTCGCCATTCACTGTCAAGAGCCATCTCCCGCGCGCGACCGGTCTGTCAATTGACCGCGACCCAAGCGACTATCGAGGCGATGACCGCCAAGCCGGAGAGACCAACAACAAACAAACGTGTTTCAAGCGCACCCGGCGGTTCGGCTGAGTGATTCTCGAGTTTGTCCCCGCCACTGCGATCCATATCCTCGTTCACTGCTGTCTCCGTTCCCCGGGTTCGTCTTTCTCACATCGATGAGCCACAGCTCTGAATCGAGCGGCAACTCATAGGTTTCCGGCTCCTCATCCCAGCCCAGCGGGCCTCGGTGCCGGACCGTGACAGACAACGCCCGATCCGATCCTGCACTACCGGCTTGCACTGACACGATTTCGGCGTCGTACAGCTGGCCCCAGTCGAAACACTCGACGAACTTGCCCACATCGGCCGACGTGATCGCGCGGACGGAATACAACATCCGAGTCGGCTGCGAGGCGTTGTGCCCTGTTTCCTGGGGCATGTCGGAGCTAGCCGCCGGTCAGCTTGATCTTGATGTTGGACAACTTGTCATCCATTCCCATTGGGTTCTCCCTTTTCATCGAAGCGCCGGTCGCCGACTCGGCGGCTGTCAGCGTTGGTCTCCATATGCAGCAGTGCCTGAACTCGCAGGTCTGCGCCATCAACAGCGACCCGGATCGACTCAACGCTGTCCTCCACGACCGCGGCGATCTCGTCGTAGCTGCAATGTGGCTGCGCAGTCACCGTGATGCGTATCAGCTTTCGCCCGCGATCGTCGGTGGCCACCGCCTTCACCCGGTCGAGCATGCGCTGTCCACGAAGGTCGTCTGCGACCGATGAAGCCAGCAGCTTCGGCGGGATCCACGCCGTAGTCGGCCACGATGCCCACGTCGACGGCTGCTTGCCGCTCACCGACCTCGACCTCGATCCCCTGGGTCGACGCCGTCGAAGTTCCCGGCAGCACGTCACGGACGCGTCCGACCACTCGCTCTGCACTTCCGCCCAGGTCGCTGACCCCACTGATCTCGCGTGCGGCGATTCCAGCGATCTTGGCCACCACGGTTTGCGAGATGGCCGTACGGCCTCGATCGCCGCTCGAGGGGACCACACTCTTGCCACCACTGGATCCAGCCTGTGCGTTCGCGTCCCTTGCAGCTGTGGTCGTCGTGTCAGACATCAGCAACTCCTTGTGCCCTTTTCTTCGGCTCGTCCCCGCAACTTGCTGGACGTTCGCCCTTCACCGAGTTAGTCCCGCGAGCAAAGTGAAACGGCACGCATAACTTCGAGCGATCTATGTCACAGGACCACGTGGACCTTGCCGCGGCGGATGGCGAACTCGACAGACCAATGAGCATTGCTATGCTTCGCCCGGGGATTGGGGATCATTCGCGAGGGACTGCCTCGGATGGACTGCCGCCGGATGGACTGACATGTCAATTGTTTGTCAGCGGCGGAGTCGCACCGACCGGTCGATCGGGGATGAGTCAATAGCGGGCAGCGTTCGATGACCTGACTGAGAGGTCGGTCGATTGGACACCGATCAACGCTGCCCTCGGGTGTCGGCCGGCTTCCGCGAAGCGCGGCCGGGGGCAAAGGAGTAGCTGACGTCATGTCAACGGTTCACCACAGACATTCGACTCGTGGCGCCCAGCCAGATTGTCCGACGGCCGACCCAGCAACTACCTCGCCATCCCGACAGGGAACTACGACGTCGTTGGGTAACCTTGGTGAACCGTCCTGACAGCGGGAGCATTCGTGCAGTGTGCAAACAGGCGCGCGCATGATCGAACACGACCACGAGAGACCTGACGAGGGTTCCGCCGACAAGTCGCCCAGTGATCGGTCGGCGGCCACACCTCCGACTGGTCCTCGACTATCGCTGACCGAGCTGTCCGATGACGAACTCGCCGGGGCAGCTGCGGTGGGTGACCAGGAGGCGTTCGGTGTTCTCATCGCGAGGGTGTCGCCCATGTTGCTGCGTTATCTGCAGCGCATGGCCGATCCCGTCAGCGCTGAAGACCTCGCGCAGGAGACTCTCCTCAGTGTCTGGAAAGGGCTTCCCGACTTTGATTTTCGCAGCTCGTTCCGAACCTGGATGTTCACCATCGCCTATCGCCGTCTGGCCGATTCACTGCGAAAAAAGCGTGATGTCCCGACCGACGAAGCACGATTCGTCGATCTCGAATCACCAGAGCCACTACCCGCTGAAGTCGCAATGGGCACCTCTCTGCTCGAGGCGCTGCGCACCGAATTGGACGCCCTCCCGCCGACGTCACGATCCACATGGTGGTTGCGCGAGGTCGAGGGACTGTCGTTGGCAGAGATCGCCCGGGTTCTCCAGATCAGCACAGGCTCCGCGCGTGGACACCTTCAGCGCAGCCGGCGGTATCTGGCCACACGCCTGGCACCCTGGCGCCCCGGCAGCACCGAGAACACGTCGGAGCCGGACTCCACGGCCGATGGAGCGTCTTCATGAGCGATGACGTCCACGACAACTACGACGACGATCTCGATCCGACCGATGCGTGGCTGGTCGAAGCCAGCCATCGCCTCGATGACACCGACAGCGATGTCTCACGACTCGTGGCCCGGATCTCTGACGGCGCTCATTGAAATTCCCCAGTAACGCTCACTGAAATTCCCCACCCGTGTGGCACCGCCAACGAGGGCGGGTCTCCCTCGATGCTGATGGTCTCTGACCACTCATCAGCTACTCGAAGGAGACCCGCTTTCTCATGCTTAC